>NZ_JBHSIH010000001.1:0-1567500 GCF_042653485.1 Delftia deserti
GTAGAGCTAACTTAATATCATAAATAAATGGTTTATGTTTAATATTGGTTTGAAATTGTTAAAAAGTTTTTAATAATAGATTGGATTTTGCTCAAGAATTATTATGAGAATAACCTCGAAAATTATTACACCAAGATTCAGTGGCTAATATTTTGCTCAATTATTAATCAGGCTTTTTATTAGGTCCGGATTAACGTCATTTGGAGAAACTCCAGCATTGTTTTGTAGAAATGGATCGGCTCCATTAATTATAAGAATTTTTGCCAGTTCGAAATTATCTGACGTATTTTGAGCGAGCAATCTTAGGAGTGGAGTTGCTCCAGTGCTATTTTTTTCGTTTACGGAAGCCCCAGATTGGATGAGAAATTCTATATTTCTCTTGCATTTGTATTCGCAACTAAAATGCAGAGCCGTCCAGTTGGCACTGTCCTTTTGATTGACGTTGGCACCATTAGCTATGAGCCATTTAAGAAAATTATTATTCTCATCACTCATGGCTGCGCGCATTAAGGGCGTTGTCTGACAATTTCTCCTTGGATCGGCAGAATTTACACTTGCCAAACCTGATGATATTAGTTTCTTCATTGCTTCAAAATCATCTGAAACAAATGCATCCATCATTTCTGAGTGAATTTTGGTACTATTTTTCATGGTAGTTCGTATTTGTGGCTCATATTTAGTTTAGGATCTTCTATTTGATAGAAGTTGGCGTTGTTCATATGATCATTAAACAGGGCTTGACTCATGCATTTTTTTTCTGCTGCCGCCTTCTCTCTCCAAAATTCATGGCCACGTTTATGACCTAGATGATAAGCTCCTTTAATTGGCGTCAGCTCGTTTGCATCTAAAAACTCTCCTGCTGCATTTTTGGCAGCTTTCATCTCAACGGTTGCCCTTACATCTGCTCTAATGTAAGGCCTGTGTAGTGTAGGACAAGAATCATCACACTCGCATCTAGGCTTATTTCCAAATTGCCCATTTGATTTTCTGTCTTGTGATGTCCAATGCAATCCAAGTGGATCAAGGAAAATAAGAGGGTTTGGTGCAAATCTAAATAAATTCAATCCTCCTTCCAACCCAATTGGGTCTTGATGGACAAACCGTCCAACCGCCGGATCGTAGTACCGAAACCGGTTGTAGTGCAGCCCCGTCTCCTCATCAAACTGCTGCCCCTGGAAGCGGAAGGGCTGCTCAACGGGCGGCGGTGGAGGTGGTGCAACGGGCTTGGAGCCCCAAGCCCGAGCGCTGACCGGCCGATCATCGGTGCCGGTCCGCAACACACTGCGCATGACCGCCTCACCCCAGACCTTGTAGTCCGCCGCCCAGGCTACCTGGCCTTGCTCGTCGGTCAGCTCCAGCGGCGCGCCGATCTGGTCGCACTGGTACCAGTAGGTGCTGTGCTCTTCGCCCGCGCCCTGCACGGTGGCCAGCGGCACAAAGCTCCCCGGCTCGTAGATGTAAAGCGCCTGCCTTGCGCCCCGTTGGCTGTGCACCATGAGGTCACCATCCCACAGGTAGTGGGTGCTGCCGAAGGCATCGCTTTTGGCGACACGCCGGCCCAGCGGGGTCGTAGGCGTAGCGCGTGGCCTGGGTGACTCCGTGGCGTGTGGTGTTCGATTCGATGAGCTGGTGGTCTGCGTTCCAGGTCAGGTCCAGTACTTCCTGGGTACCGGCTTTCTGGTTGCCCCGGGTGCGGCTGGGTGACGTTGCCGTGCACGTCGTATTCAAAGTGCAGGTCCTGGTAGAAGCGCAGGCGGTTGTCGCCCACCACGCCCAAGAGTGGTGTCCACGGGCTGGCCGTCTTTGCCGGGGTATGGAGTCCAGCAAGTTGCCGGCGGGGTCGAAGGCAAACAGTTCGCGGGCCAGCGGGCTGCCTTGTGCCGGGAGGCTGGCGAGGATGCGGCCCGTGGGGTCGTAGCGGAAGTCCTGGCGGCCGCGCAGGGAGTCGGCTCGGGCGATGAGCTGGCCTGCTGCGTCGTAGGCGTAGCCGCGCTCCAGCGTGGCGTTGAGGCTGCCGCTGCCGGGCCGGATCACGTGGCCGCTGCCTTTCAGCGCTGCGCGGTGGCGCAGCAGGCGCCCGGCAGGGTCCCAGTCGTAGCGGCTGGACAGGGCGCCCTGGCTGCGGCGCACTTCGCGGTGCAGGGCGTCGCGTTCCATGTCGGCAATGACCTGGTGTGCGGCCGGGGGCTGGCCTGGCACCTGGAGGGACTCGATGTTGATCTGGTGCAGATGGCCCGAGCCATAGAACAGCCAGTGCAGGGTGCGGCCGTCAGGCATGCGGGTGTGGGTGCGGTTGCCCAGTTCGTCATAGCCGTGCGAGAGGCTGCGCTGCAGTTTCTGGCGGGCCTGGCCTGTGGCATTGCCGAGAGCCTGCAGGGTCTGGGTCTCGCTGAGCAACTGGCCCACGGGGTCATAGGCAAAGGCCAGGTGGGAGGCGGCGTTGCCGGCCTGGGTCAGGCGGCCCAGGGCGTCGTAGCGGTAGGTGGTTTCTTCCGCGGGGCCGGTGTGGCCCAGGGCGCGCTTGGCCAGCAGACGGCCCAGGGCATCGCGCTCGAAGCAGGTGACCTTGCCGGGCCCGGCGTCGCTGCCGCCGGCCTCGATGACGTGGGTCAGTTCACCGGCGGCGTTGTAGATGTAGCGCTGCCAGCGGCCGTCGAAGCCGACTTCGTCGGTGAGCTGGTCGCGCAGGTCGTAGCGGAAGTGGGTGCGGGCGTGGTTCTCGTTGTCCAGGGCAATGAGGCGGCCGGCGCGGTCGTAGTGGTAGGCGAGGCTGCGGCCTGCGGCGTCAATCCTGGTGAGCGGGCGGCCCATGCCGTCGTAGGTGTAGCGGGTGCTCTGGCCCATGGGGTCGGTGTAGGCCAGCAGGTGGCCTTCGCCGTTCCAGACGTAGAGGTGGGTGGGGCTGGCGGGCTGGCTGCTGGGGCCTGCGGGGCTGGACGGCTCGATGACGCGTATCAGCTGGCCCGCATCGTTGTATTCATAGCGGGTCTGCTGGCCCAGCGCATCGGTGCGCAGCACGGGCTGGCCCAGAGCGTCGTAGGCGAAGCGCGTGGTTTGGCCCGAGCAGTCTGTGTAGGCCACAAGGCGGTCGGCCTCATCCCAGGCCAGGCGCTTGGAGCCTCCCTTGGCGTCAATGACTTCCACGGTGCGGCCCCGGGCGTCATGGCGGTAGTGTGTGGTGCGGCCCAGCGGGTCGGTGGCCTGCACAAGGTGGCCCCGGCTGTCGTATTCCTGTTGCCATTCGTGGCCGAGGGCGTCGCGCAGCGTGGTGACCAGGTCCAGCGGGTTGTATTGCAGCGTGGTGGCATGGCCCATGGCGTCGATGATCTGGACCAGGTTGCCGCGTGCATCGCGGCGCAGGGTGGTGCGGCGGCCCAGGGGGTCTATGCGGCCTGTGGAGGCGCCGGTGGCATCGGTGGGGCGTCTGCTCGATGATCTGTTCGGGCGTGCCTTCCGCGATGACGGTGGCAATGATGTTGAAGCGCGCATCCCAGTGGTAGGCGGTGGTGCGGCCCAGGCCGTCGGTGTGGCGCGTGACACGCTCATGGGGCAGGTAGGTGAAGCGGTCGTCGTCCTGGCCCGGGACCGGCGTGTCGGCGCACCAGGAGCGCAGCACGCGGCCCTGGGGGTCCTTCAATGTCGTACTGGGCGAAGTAGCGGTGCCCGCTGGATTTGCGGTAGCCCACCAGCACGCCGGAGCGCCAGGCGTATTGGCGGTAGGGCTGGCTGCCGTGGTGGGTGGAGATGAGCTGGCCCTGGGCGTCATAGGCGTACTGGGCGAGGGTTTGCGGGGCGTGCTCCGGGGCATGCAGGACCACGGCAGTCAGGCGTGCGCCGGCAAAGGCGTCCAGCGGCAGTGTGCCTGGCGCGCTCCAGTGCAGGTGCAGGCGGCGGCCTGCGGTGTCGCTCAGGCCGGCGAGCAGGGGGCGGGCGAAGGGCGCGGGTGGCTTGCCCTGTGTGGCGGGGGCAGCACCATGGCCTGCGGCGTAGCGTGCACTCCAGGTCTGCGTTGTGGCGGGTTCGTCCGAGCCCAGGGCGTATTTCCAATGCAATTGCACGGTGTTGCCGTCGCGGTCCTGGAGCGCGGCCAGCGGCAGGCGCCATTGCTCGGGTGCTTCGCGGCGGAAGAGGCGGGACAGGCCTTCCTTGTAGGTGATGGCCCAGAGGTCGGGTTCGGGGTGGCTGAGCGTGAACTTTTCATAGATGTCGAAATGCTCGGCTCCCACGGCCAGGGAGGGCAATGTGACGTACAGGCCTGTGTCGTCTGCCAGCACGCAACCATCGGCTGACAGGCGCAGTTCCTGCGTGAATTCATGGCTCCAGCCCCGGCCCCAGGGGCTTTCTTCGGCAAGGCCCGAGATGTAGCGGCGCCGCCAGACGATGGGGATGGGGCCTGAGAGGGTGAAATCGGTTTCGTCCAGGTGTTTCTGGCCGGTGGAAAGGATGACGGGCAAGCGTGTGGCGCACTGCGAGCAGGGGCCTTTGCCATCGGGCTTCTTGGTGTCGCTGTGCTCGGTGGTGGGGTGCTGATCGCTATTGCCCTGGCTTTTGGTTTTGCGCTTGAATTTGCCTGTCAGGGCCGCCAGCACGGCCATGCCGCTGCCCATGAGCCACAGCGCCAGTTGCATGCGTGCGTTTTCCATTTGCGCAGGCGTCATCTCCGAGCCCCAGTTGGCTGTGATGTTGCGGATTTCCTCGGCTGCCTGTATGGCGGCCTGGCCGGTGCCCACAGCGCGGTCCACCATGACGGCACCACCTACGGCCTGACCCAGAACAGGGACGCCCTGCACGGCGGTGGCTCCGATGGAGACGGCCAGGCCCATGTAGGTGTCTGGGTCCTTGAGCATTGCCAGCAATTCCTCGGCCTGGGCCTGACCGGCCGCGCTGAAATGCCGCAGTTCCATGCCGGTCAGCACGTTCTTGCCGTTCTCGATCATCTTGGCGGTTTCAGGCGCCAGTTTGATCAGGATGGCATTGGTCAGCGTGGTGACCCCGTTGACCACCATTTCGCCCGCTTCATGGACGACAGACTTGACGTAGGTGACGTGCTGGTTGACGTGGTCCTTGACCTTGGTGAACAGGCCCACGATGACACTGACCGGATCGTGTTTGCCGGTATCCATGGCGCCGTAGCGGTTGGCCATGTCGGTGCCGTATTCCTTGACGGTGCCCAGCGGGACCTTGATGGCGCTGCTGTTGTTGGAGTGCCAGGCCACGCCGGGGTCGCCCTTGGGCTTGAGGTGGACCGGGGTGGCCGGGTCGAAGGTCCAGGCGTTGGCTGTCTGGGTGATGGCGCCATCGCCGCCGCTGAAGATGTGCGTGCCCATGGTGTTCAGGACTCCTTGCTTTGCAGAAAGCGGGCCGAGAAGGTCTGCGTTGCCGCGCCGTTGCCGCTGTGGATGGGGTATGCGTTGCGAGTGGACTGGATGCGGATGGTGCGTTCCAGCGCCACGGCGGCCACTTCCTCGCCTTCATCCAGCGCCCAACTGAGGATGGAGTTGGGCGGGCGTGCATCGTGGCGAAGGCGCTGGGCTGCCAGGGCCCAGTGCAAGGGGCCGGTGGCGGCGCCGACCTGGCCGGTCATGGCGGCAGGCTCCCAGGTGTCGGGCTGGAAGCTCCCGTCCAATCTGGCTCTGGCCATGATCTGGATGGCTGCTCGCCAGTCCGATCCGTCGAAATCAGAGACGGCACAGCCAACGTGCTCCTCTTTCCAGCCAGCGCCGTCCAGGGCGCCGCGCAGAACCTGGGCAAGCGGCGCTGCATCCGCCTGCTGCTGCGGCAGCCTGTGGGGCCCTGCGCCGCGTGCCAGCGCGGGTGCGTGGAGCACCAGATGGCGGTCATCCCGGTAGTACGTGTCTGCTGCGGCCCGCAGCAGCAGGGCGGCAGCAGCTTCACCGGAGATGCGCCCGTGAGGGCGGCTGTCTGTCAACAGGGCTGACTGGGCATGGGCTTGTACGAGGGTGGTTTCGTCCAGCAGGCTGTCTACGGCCAACAGCAGGGCATGGTCATTGGCCGAGGTGGGCGTGCCCAGGCTCTGCAAGGCGGCATAGCCTGCGCCATGACCGCCGAATACGGGCGTGCACGGTATGTCGATCAGGGGGGCTGATGCCTGCGGGCCTGCCCAGCGTTCCAGTGCAGCCAGCGTCTGGCGCCACAGCGCAGTGGCATCGTCGGCGGATAGACGTTGGGGCACTGCGAGCAGGATGCGGCGGGGCAGCGCCACCGGGTCGTTGGCGGGCCGGGCCTGCAGGTCCGCCACCAGGTCGGCCAGTGCCGCGCCCAGCAGCTTGGCAAGGCGTGGCGTGTCCTGCGCGCCTTCAGTGATTTCTGGACAGGGTGCGATGGTGACGGGGTGCGGGCTGACGGCGGCCACGACGAGCTTGCGCATGCGCTTTTGCATGCCGGCCCAGGAGGCGGCGGACTGCCAGGCGCTGGTGCCTATGCAGGTGACTGCCCCGGCATGCTGGATGCGCCACAGGCCGTGAGAGTGGGGTGTCGTGTTCGATGCAGACATGCGGGAAGTCATTGCTGGGCTGCGATGGCAGCGGGTGCGTTTTCATGGGCCGTGAGATGGACCACGGCGATGCGTTCCTGTGCGGGCAGGGGCAGCAGGGCGCGCCACAGCAGTGAGGCGTCGGCCTGCTCCGTGTCTACCGCCAGCGTGTCCCACCGCAGTTCCTGCGGAGGCAAAAGGGTGCCGCCGGCGGTTTCTGCCTGCGCCACAAGCGCCACGCGCGGCCACACGAAGCGCAGCAGCGGTTCATCGCCCATGTGGTGCAGGGTCAGCACGTCGCCGGCAATCGGCGGATGAGGAAGCTGCAGCGACTCGGGGGCAGCGTTGCGGTGGCGCAAATCGTGGTCCAGAGGCAGCAGCGGGGCACGGCTTT
This sequence comes from Delftia deserti, assembly GCF_042653485.1. Taxonomy (NCBI): domain Bacteria; kingdom Pseudomonadati; phylum Pseudomonadota; class Betaproteobacteria; order Burkholderiales; family Comamonadaceae; genus Delftia; species Delftia deserti. The sequence continues at coordinate 6,888 of NZ_JBHSIH010000001.1, forward strand.
GGCGCCAGGCATCGTCAAAGCTGCCTTGCAAGCCGCGACGTGGCTGGTGGTGGGGCGGTACCAGGCCCAGGCCAAGGGCCTCGTCCGGCACGGTGTCGTCCCAGTGCTTGATGGGCCTGTCCAGTGCTTGCATCCATGGCAGGGGAGACGAGGCCGCCTGCGCTGCCGTGCCGTAGAAACCCATGCCGTCTGGGTTGCGTTCGTCCACGAGCACGTTGTCCTTGCCATCCAGTGTCTGTCCGCCAAAGGCAAAGGGCCGCAGCAAGGGGATGCGAAGTGACGGCCCCAGTTCCTTGGCCGACAACTGGCCGAAGTCCTTGAGCCACAGGCGCGGGCTGAACGCCCGCAGTGCGGCCAGGCGGTGCTGGCGCCCCTGGCTTGCATAGTCCACGGCGACATCGATGCTGAGGGCAGGTCGCCCGTTCGGCGATACGGCACAGGCGTCGAGCAGCAGGTCAAACCACGGCTTGGGCGGTACATGCTCCGGTTCACAGACCATCCAGGGCTGCTGGGCACGCGGGTCCAGTACGGCCGCCTGGATTTCGTCCTTTGCAAGGCTGCCCAGAGGGCGCAGCACGCCGGCACGATGAATGGCACGCTGGCGCTCGGCAGGCCGCAGCCTTGGAATGCCCGTGGCGCTGGCCGCCAGTTCCCAGGTTCCCTTGGCAACGAGGGCCAGCATGTGCTTGCCCTGCGCGTCCATATGGGGAAAGGCCTGGGCGGCAAACGGGGTGTTGTTGACGATGCTGCAGTTCATGGCGCCGCCGCTTTGTCTTCCAGGCTGCTGATGAGCTGGATCGTCTCTACCGCAGTCATCTGCCGTTGGGCATGGTCTTCGTGCGACAGGGGGAACGGCCGGCCGGTGTTGGCAGCGTGCTCCACATACAGCCAGCGGCGCAGGCTGTGGCCTACGTCGAAGGCTTCTTCCAGCGGCAGCAGCGTGTGCAATGGCTGCCCGGCGCGCAGGCGGATACCGTCCAGCGCCCAGAGACGCTCCTTGAGCGCGGGATCTGTCCAGTCGCTGATATGCCCGGGCTCCAGCCCCTGGCAGCCATTGGCGCAAAAGACCTCGCAGGCCAGGGCGCGCAGTGCGGCGATGCGCGCGGGCGCCCGGCCATGCGTGTGGGTGAGTTCGCCTGGTACCTTGCCAAATACCAGCCGCAGCAGATCGCGTTCGGCCGGCGTGACAGGCCTGTCTTGCTGCTCGATAAAGCGCAGGGTGGGCAGCAGCGCTGGCAGACGGCCGGCCAGCGCCACGGCGCGCAGCACTGTGTCGGGAGGAAGGCGCAGGCCTTGCGTGACTGCGGCAAGTGCCTGCTCAGGCTGGCGGGCAGTCCACAGTGCCATGGCAGTGTCTGCGGCCGAGGTCCAGAGTCCGGGGTGGGAGGCTTCCGTGGGGCCGTCGTTGGCAGTGAGGCGTTCTATATAGCGCGCAAGCTCCCGCTGCAGCAGGCCGCCACCGGCTACGCAGAGGACCTCCAGCGCACGGCGTTGCAGCGCCAGGTCGTAGCCTTGCAGCACTGCGGCCAGCCGGGGCGCGGCCTGATCGGGCAATTGGCCCATGCGTGCGCAGGCCAGCAGGCAGGCTTCAGTGTCAGCGCCACGCTTGGCCGCTGCGTGTACCGCGTCCAGGTGGATCGGCAATGCCAGCAGGCCGGCCAGTTCCACCCCCAGGGCCAGCAAGCGGTCGTCGCCGGATGACAGCAACAGGCCGCAGGTGTCGTCGGCGGCATGGAACCACAGGCCATCACGCACGGCAACGGGCTGCTCCTGGAGCAATTGCGCAATCAAGGCAAGGCGCTGCGCGGCATCTGCCTCGTGGGCTTCGGAAAGGGCGATGCGGACAAGCACCGCTCCGGCACGGTCCGTGGGCAGGGCCTGGGCGTGGGAAGCTGCAGCTTCGTCCTGGGCTGCGGTGCCGCCGTAGTAGCGGCAGGCTGCCATCAGCATGTCCAGCCGCTGGTCGGTGGCCTTCAGGGCTCTGAGGGTGTACTCGGTACGAAGCAGGGGCGCCCGGCGGCCATAGGCGCGGATGGCCGTGGCCAGTTGGCGCGACAGCATTCCGGGCAGTGGCGGGGCGGCATTGGCGCGGGAAAGAATGGTTGGCGTGTTCATGCGGTCGAGGCGAAGGAAAGGGCGTGCGGGCATTCCGCGTTCGCTGGGCGCGTTGCCTTCGGCGGCCTGGTCAATTCAGTTCGATGGAGCCACCTTCAATGCGGTGGGTTTCGACGGCGGCGGCCGTGATGGTCTGGCCCCGGACCTGCACCTGCCCATCGCGGGTGAACTGCAGGCGCGTGTCGGCGCAGTGGAGCAGCACGCTCTGCACGGCTTCCAGCTCCAGGCTGGCCACGCGCAGGCTGAGCGCGCCGCTGGCGCGATCAAACTCCCAGGGCGGGCAGGCGGGCGCACCCGCTGCAGGCCAGGCGGCGACGATCAAGGGGGCAAGATCTTGCTGCCCTGGCTCTGGAGCCGGCATGGCGACCAGCACGTTTTGCCCGCTCACCAGCCTGGGCAGGTGGGTGGAGGCAACGGCCTGCCATTGCTGTCCCAGGCATTGGATGGCGATACTGCCGTCCTCCTGCTGGGGATGCAGAACCTGCGCGGGCTGCAAGCCCGAGGCCATGTCGGTGGATTGCGCCTGCGCTGGGCGTTGCAGTGCGGTCATGGATGTGCTCCTGGGAAATTGGGGTGAGGGCGGCCGTGGCGGGGATGTGAATCAGTTTTCATGGATGCCGCCGGAGGAGGTCGTGACGTCGTTGGCACCGATGAGCTGGATGCTGTTGCCGTTGACGGTGATGGTTCCGTCGGCCTTGAGCACAAGGCTGCTGCTGCCCACGGTGATGGCGACGCTTTGCGCGTCCATGGTGATGTTGGAGCCGCCGCCGCCACCACCCGAGCCGCTGTCGGACGGCGCAACCACGTTGCTGGCCAGACCGCCCCCACCTGCCGACGATCCGCCACCGCCGCCACCTCCAACGGTCAGCGAGTACGTGGTGCCGACCGTGGTCGTCTTGGTGCTGCCCACGCTGGTGGACTGACTGCTGCCCACGCTCGTGGTCTGGGTGCTGCCGACGATGGTGGCCATGATGGCGCCCACGTTCAGGTTGTAGGCGACGCCGACGTTTTCCATGCGCCCCACGCCCACGTTCTGCATGTAGGCGATGCCGATGGTCTCGGTCTTCATCTTGCCCACCTTGATCGACCAGTTGTTCCCGATCTTGTCCTTCTCGTTGCGGCCTATGGTCTTGCTGCGGTTCTTGCCGATGGAGATGTTCTCGTCGATGCCGACATCCTCATTGCGGTTGTCGCCGATGCTGATCTTCTCGTTGTGGTCCACCCGCTCCGTGCGGTTGTTGTGCACGGTGATGGTCTCGTCGCGGTCCACGGTCTCCGTTCGGTCGCGGTGGATGACGTTGGTTTCATCCCGGTCGATGGTCTTGCGCCGGTCGTTGCCCACCCATTTGTCCTCGTCGTTCTCGACTTCGGTGAGCTGGTCCTTCTGCGCATGCAGCCACAGCTGTTCGGCGCCCGCCTTGTCCTCGAAGCGGATGGCGTTGGCGTCGCCCTGGCCGTTCTTCAGGCCCGCGCCCGGGGCGCCGCCCTTGCTGGATCTGGTCTTGATGCCCGATTGCGTGGCGTTGGCCGGCAGCGCCCAGGGCGGCATGTTGGAGGCGTTGTAGACGCAGCCCATGACGATGGGGTAGTCCGGGTCGCCGTTGAGGAAGTCCACGATGACTTCCATGCCGATGCGCGGGATGTGCACCGCGCCAAAGCCCGGCCCGGCCCAGCTGGTGGCCACGCGCATCCAGCAGCTGGAGTTCTCGTTCATGCCGCCGATGCGGTCCCAGTGGAACTGCACCTTGACGCGGCCGTACTGGTCGCACCAGATCTCCTCGCCCGCAGGGCCGACGACGACGGCGGTCTGCGGACCCGTGGTGCGCGGCTTGGAGGTGATGCGCTGGGGCTTGAAGGGCAGGCTGGTGGGCTGGGCCTGGAGCACGAATTTCTGTGTCGAGCCCTCGCCGCTGCCGCCGTCGCTGACGCGCGGGTTTTCTTCGAAGGCGTAGTCCACGGCCGTGACCAGGTAGGCCTGGTTCTGGTCGCCGCGCGGGTAGTTGTCCAGCGTGAAGGTGTAGCCCGGCGCCATGGCGCGGTGGTTGGAGCTGCCCTGCACCGTGCTCTGGCGCGTGAGGCTTTGCTGCAGGCGCACGCGGATGTAGTCCTCGCCGTCGCCGGTTTCGGTGTAGCCGCCCGGCCATTCGTAGATTTCATAGGCGTCGTGCGCGTGGCCGGGCGGGTTGCGGCGCATGTTGGACAACTCGGCGCGGGGCTTCTTGAAGTCGTAGTCGTCGTTGTAGTGCCGGCCGGGCTTGACGCGCTGGTGCAGCTCCCAGGCGTGTATGCATTCCTCGCGCGCCACGGCGGCCTTGCCCGGCGGGTGGAAGGGGATGACGGCGCCGCCCTGCAGCGGGTCGTGCGAGGCGACGATGTCGTCGCCCAATGTCAGCACATGCTGGCCCGCGCTGTGCTGGTGGTAGTAGCAGATGCCCTCGTGCTCCATGAGGCGCGAGACGAACTGGAAGTCCGTCTCGTTGTACTGCACGCAGTACTCCCAGGTGCGGTAGGAGCGCGTCAGGCGCTGCTGCATGGGGTGGCCGTAGATGCCCAGGACCTCGTTGATGATGTCCGGCACGGTCTTGTTCTGGAAGATGCGGAAGTCGCTGCGGCGCGTGGCCAGCCACAGCCAGGGCGACAGGCGCGCGCGGTACAGGAAGTTGCGGTGCTCGTCCTGGCCGCGCATGCCGAAGGCCGTGACCAGGCCGTCGATGTAGCGTTTGCCGCCGTCCTGGGTCTCCACCACCACGGTGGCGCCCTTGCCCAGCAGGGCCTTGGGATCGATGCTGTCGCTTTCGCTGAGCAGGTCGATCTCCAGGGCGAACAGATGGCTGATTTCCTCGCGACCCTGCAGCCGGCGCAGCTGCAGCTGGTCTGCCAGGGGGGTGTTGATGGTGACTCTGCGTGTCATGGTGTCGGATCTCGCGGTGCTTGGGGTGGAAGAGGGGTCGGGGCTTCAGGCCTGGATGGCGGGGCCTGCGTGCGCCGGTCGATGAAGGGCTTGCATGGGGTGGCTGGAAGGTCCTCTGCTGCTATCGGGCTGCGTACACCAGCCCTGGACGGGCGCCGTCGGCGTCATCCTGGGCGTCATCCGTGACGGGGTCGCTGTCGAAGGGCTGGCCCAGCGCAATGAACTGGTAGTTGCCGCGCCGGTCGGTGAAAACCGCCAGGCCGCCCGGCGTCAGGGCTACGTTGAACCAGTCGTTGTCGGTTCTGGGCTGGTCCGGGTCCAGCGTGCGGGACAGGCTCCGGGCCAGCACGCTGCCGGCCAGGCTCGCCTGGTTCAACACCCGGGTCTGCCGGCCATCCGCGCCATACAGCCGTAGCTCCCCGGTGGCTTCGACCTTGCGCAGGCCCTCGCCCAGAGGGATGGCGCGCTTCAGGCTGGCCAGCACAAACCGGCCGCCCGGCGCCAGGTGCAGGTCGGGCGGGATGTCGTTGCCACCGCTGCGGAACTCGGCCAGGTGCACGATGCGCGCCTCTGCGCCCAGTGCCAGCGCGGCGCCCATGCCGCGCTGCCCGGGCAAGGCATAGATCAACAGCACATTGCCTGCCGACCATGCCTGGGCCTGCGCGGCCATTGCGGCGGCCGGGTCCTTGTCCTGGGGCTGCACGGCCAGGGTTCCGTCAGCGGCGCGGGCCAGGCGGGGCAATGCATCGAAGCTGCCCAGATTGCGCGCTTGCTGCAGCGTCCAGCCCGGCAGGGCGAAGGTCAGCAGCTGGTAGGGCTTGCGGCCGTCCGCATCGGGGTCCAGCCGGCTGCTGGCGACGATGTTCACCACCCCGTCACTGCTGTCCTGCGCATCCTGCGTGACGACAGGGCGGGCAAGGCAGCCGCCAGGTCGAACTCCTGGCCGTGGCAGCGCCGCAATGGCCGCAGGCTTGCCGCTGCGCTCTGACAGTTGAAAACTGCCTGTCTTGGTTTGCTGGACCAGGTCCAGCCTGTCAACGGTGCCGTTGCAGTACACGGCGTAGAGATAGCGGTGGGGGTTCTGGACGGGTGCCGTGGGGGCCGCCGTCTCAGCCATGCCCAGGCCAGGGCACAGCAGCGCCAAGCCGATGGCGCTGCCGGTGGCGCTTCGGTGCATGGAAAGGGATTGCTTATTGCGCTGCATAGACCAGACCAGGCAGCCGGCTGTCGTAGTCGTCGGGGTCCAGGCCCACGACCGGGTCCAGGCCGAAGACATGTCCCAGTTCGACGAAGTGGTAGTTGCCCAGTGGATCGGCGAACACGGCCAGTCCATCCGGGGTGAGCGCGATGTTGAGCCAGTGGCCGGCCGTGCGCGGTGTGTCGCGGTCCAGGTCTTCCTTGGGCATCAAGACCATGGAGGGCCCAGCGACGCGGGCATCGTTCAGCGTGGCCAGCTGGCGGCCTTGTGCGTCGTACAGGCGCATCTCGCCGGTGGTGGCCAACTGCTGCAGGCCCCGCTCCACGGGTACGAGCTTGTTCAGGGTCAGCAGCACGTAGCGGCCGCCTGGCGCAAGGCGCCATCCCGGGGCCAGGCTTTGGCCGGGCAGCGCCTGCAACGGCACCGTGAGTGCGCGCTCGCGGTCCGACAGCGCAAAGCCCAAGCCGTCTGCTCCCGGGAGGCGGTAGCTCAGCAGCACGCGGCCTGCCGACGTTTCCTCCGCCCGGAGATCCTCCAGGGATTCGCCACCCGCGTATGCCCTTGCCTGCTGCGTCAACTGCGTGCGCAGGTCGCCATCCGCCTTGTGTACGGCGAAAAGGGAGCCGTCTTTGGCCCGCCGCATGTGCGGCTGGCCGTTCTCGAAGCGGCCCAGGTCACGGGTTCCGAGCAAGGTCCAGCCGGGCAGGGAAAACGTCAGCAACCGATAGGACTGTCGGCCATCGGCAGCGGCGCCCGTGCCATCGCCTGCGACCAGATTCACCAGGCCTGCGGCCTGATCCTGCATGTCGCCCGTAGCTGCGGGGCGAATCTGGCAGCTGTCGGCGAAGGAGGTGCTTGCGCTTTGCACTGGCACCGCGGGTGGTTCGCCACTTCGCTCGGAGAGCTGAAAACTGCCTGTCTTGGTCCGGCTTTTCAGATCGAGTCGATCCACTCGGCCATTGCAGTACACGGCATACAGATAGCGATACTGGCTGCGGTCTGTGGGGGCGAGTGCCTTGGCCGTTGCTGCCGTAGCGAGTGTGGCCGAAGGATGTGCGGCGGCCCCCATCTGGTCGGCGCTGGAAGAGCAGCCCACGGCCATCGCTATGGCAGCCATGGCTGCGGCAGCCGTCATGAGGTGGATGACGATAGAACGGGCGGGCATGGCTAGAAGTCCTCCCTGCCCAGCACGTTTTCTACATAGTTGGGATCGCCCTTGGTGCCGCGCTCTGAAACCGGAACCTGCTCCCATTCAGCCAGTCCCAGTGTTCCAGCGGGGTTGATCGTGACAAACAGCTGACCGTCCTGCTGGCGCACGCGGTACTCGTGGAGGCCATTGGCATAGCCGTTGAAGCCGCGCAGTGTGTCGCGTTCCAACTGCTCGGCCGTGTAGTCCGGCAGTTCCACGGGAATGGCTGGCAGCCCCTGCCTTGCCCGTGCCTGGTTCCAGGCAGTCACTAGGTTGCTGAATTGCTGGCTTTTGCGTACGTTGCGCGGGTAGTTGCGGGCGAAGCGCTCCTTTTCCTGATAAAGCGTCCAGCCGCCGCGCACATTCTCTTTCCAGCTCCAGGTCTGGTCTGCGGTAGGCGGTGGCGTTGTGAGCTGGCATAGACCCACACCGCCTTTGCCGTCACTGCTGTACTTGGGCCAGTGGCCGGGAGGTGACAGGAACTGATGTAGTGAACTTTCCTGCCGCATCTTCTTGCGGAACACGACTCTGTCTGCACCGATGCCGTTGGCGAATGCTCGAATGGCCGTGCTCGATGGGTTTTGGCCCACGATGAGCCAGCTGACGCTGGCACGGCGCTCCAAGCCTCCAGCACGCAAGATGACTTGTACGGTGAGGCTGCCACCTCGCACTTCGGTGAAGGGAATGTGCCAACTGGCGTTGGCACTGGTCTGCGACGCGATGGGGCTGTGCTGGGTGCGCTGCTTGTTTCCGAACCGTGTCTTGCTGACATCGCTGCCGCCGTCGTAAATCAAAGTGGCCGACCATTCATAGATGGGCGTGGCTCCCGCAGGCAGTGCTTCGTTCTGCAAGACGGCAGTCACGGTAATGGTGGGCATTTGCGCATCGGCGGTGATGGCGAATTGAGATCCTGCGGGTTGGCTCGTAATGGCAAGCGGCATGGTCGAAGCTCTTTGGAATAGGGTGGGTTGCGGGTCTAGCGCGACGCCTGCGCAGCGCGGGCGCGATCCAGGTGGAGCACGGCGGCATCCAGCAGAGGGTCGCCACCGGCCTGGACGGAGGCGGTGAAGGCCGCATCCACGGGAACGCGCAGGCGCGGGGCGACGCCCTGGGCCTGCGCGGAGGTGGGGTTACCGCCAGCGGGGCCGGTTTCTGCGAGCAGGGGGACTTGCACGATGAAGCCGGCCGGCAGGTGCACGCGCGTGGCAGGGCCGGTGGCGCCGGCCGTGGCGCTGTTGGCGACGATGTCGGCACGCTGGCTGTGCTGCAGCCAGGCGGCGAACAGTTCGCAGGGGCCGGCGCAGCCGGGGCCGGTGAGCACGGCGACGGGGGCCGTGAAGGGCGCGCCCGAGGCGGCCAGCGGCAGCTGGGCCGGCAGGCCCAGGCCGCCACGACTGCGCCAGACGCGGGCGGCGGGGTCGAACAGGCGCTGGGCGGCGTCCTGCATGCGCAGCGGTTTGTCGCGCGTGTAGAGCGAGGCCAGCATGTGGGGCAGCAGCTGGTAGGCGTCGTCGCCCCGGTGGGCGCGCAGGTCGATGACCAGGCCCGTGACCCTGGCCTGGGTGGCGGCGGCCAGGGCGCCCTCCCAGCGGTTGAGCTGGCCGGTGGCGCCGTCGGCAAAGCTGTCGAGGGCGATGTAGGCCAGGTTGCCGCCCTGGGCGCTGCGCAGCAGGAAGGAAGCCAGGGCGGGCTCGGCCGCAGGCAGGGCCGTGGTGGCGGCGGGGGCGGCGTCCAGGCGCAGGGTCTGCTCCTGGCTGGCCGAGGGTGTGCCGGCTGCGGTGCGCAGGCTCAGCGTGGCGGGCGTGCCCAGGTCCAGCGCCAGCAGGTCGGCGCGGCGGGCGTCGGCACCGGCGCGCAGCGAGGCGGGGGCAATGCGGTCCAGGTAGCGGGCCGGGCTTTCCCCTTCGATGGCGAGGATGTCGCTGCCGGGCTGCAGGCCCGCCTTGGCGGCGGCAGAGCCTGGCGCCACGCTGGTGATGGCGATGCGGCCGTCCTCGCGCAGCCAGGTGCGCGGCATGGGCAGGTTGACGCTGCCGCGTGCCAGCAGCTGCGGGGACAGGCCCCGGTCGCTGCGGGCAGGCCAGTCCTGGCCGCCGGGCAGCAGAACGCGGTATTGGCCATCGCCCAGGCGCTGGCCCATTTCTGCCAGGGCCTGGGCCTGTGCGGCGCTGTCGCCGCGCTCGGCGGCGGTCTGCAGGCGCTGGCCGTAGTCGGCACGCAGCTTGCCGGCATCAAAGCCGCTGGCGGCCGCCAGCGGGTGGCGCTCGGCGATGAGGCCGATGAGGGCCTGGGCCGCATCGCCTGCGCCCAGGCGGGACAGGTCGATGTCCTGCGCGGGCTGGACGGCGTGGAAGGCCAGGGCGATTTCCCGGGCACGGTCGAAGCGCAGGCCCTGCGGCTCCAGCGTGACCACGGTGTAGCCGCGCGGCAGGGTGACCATGGGGTCGTCGGCGGTGAACAGGCGCCCGTCGGCGCCAAAGCCGGAAGGGAAGCGCTGCGTGGCATCGCTGGCCCAGACCAGCAGCTTGCCGCCCGTGGGCTCCAGGATGTCGCCGCTTTGGCGCGGCCATTCGGTGCGCACGGAGCTGGCGCGCAGCATGGCGTGCTGTTCTATGGCGTCCAGGCTGCGCCGGCCCGCGCGCTGGGGCACGTCGGCATGGACGGACAGGGCGAAGATGCGTACGCCCCGGCCCCCGGGACGGGCACGGCCCGTGGACAGGTCATAGGTCGTGCCTTCGGGGTCGCTGGGCAGTTCGATGGCCACGCCGGTGCTGTCGCCACGCGGCAGGGCCAGCCATTGCGACTTGGCCGGCGCCACATGGGCGGCCTGGCGCTGCACGAGGTACGGCCCCTGGTCCATGAGCGCGACCACGGCCTGCCCGCGCCGGGCGCTGTCCGTCCAGGCGTCGCCCAGCACGGCCATGACGCGGCGTGGGCCGCCCTGGTCGTCCTGCACGGGGGCGGCGCCGGAGGGCGGCGCTTGTGCCGCCTCGGGCTGGGCCTGGTTGCGGTCCCACCAGGCACGGGCCTCGCTGGCAGCACCGGCGGCCGCGTTGGTGGCCGTGCTGGCCGCGCTGCGGCCGGCCTCCAGCGCCTGCTGGCCGGCCGTGGCGGCGCCCGAGGCCCGCTGCACGGTGTCGGCAGCCTGGCCGATGGCGCCCAGGTCCAGTGCCTGCGCGGCCGGGGCTGCCAGCAGTGCGGCGGCAATCACTGCCGTGGTGGCGCGTGGAAGACGGCGCCCGCTCATGCGGGCTCCGCAGCGCGGGTGCGCACGTCCAGCGTGAAGTCGTCGCCGTTGGCGCCGGCGTGCAGGCTTTGCAGTTCCTGGCCTTCCACGGTGGCCTGCAGGAAGTGGGTGGCCATGCGCGGCAGCAGGTTCTGGGTGAGGATGCCGTCCACCATGCGCGCGCCGGACTCGACCTCGCTGCAGCGGCGGCGCACCAGGTCCACGGCGGCTTCGTCGAAGCTGAACTGCGCGCCGTGGCGTTCCTCGATGCGCCGCTGTATGCGCAGCATCTGCAGCCGGATGATCTGCTCCAGCATGGCGTCGGAGATGGGGTAGTAGGGCACCACCGTCAGGCGGCCCAGCAGCGCGGCCGGGAAGGTCTGCAGCAGCGGCTGGCGAACGGCCTGGGCCAGGCCTTCCGGCGTGGGCGCCAGGTCCGGGTCGCGGCACATGTTGGCGATCAGGTCCGAGCCCACGTTGGAGGTCAGGATGATGACGGTGTTCTTGAAGTCGATGTAGCGGCCCTCGCCGTCCTCCATCCAGCCCTTGTCGAAGACCTGGAAGAACATCTCGTGCACGTCGGAGTGGGCCTTCTCGATTTCATCGAGCAGGACCACGCTGTAGGGGCGGCGGCGCACGGCCTCGGTGAGCACGCCGCCTTCGCCGTAGCCCACGTAGCCCGGTGGCGCGCCCTTGAGGGTGGAGACGGTGTGCGCCTCCTGGAACTCGCTCATGTTGATGGTGATGAGGTTTTGCTCGCCGCCATACAGGGCTTCGGCCAGGGACAGCGCGGTCTCGGTCTTGCCCACGCCCGAGGGACCGGCCAGCAGGAACACGCCGATGGGCTTGCCCGGATCGTCCAGCCGCGCGCGCGAGGTCTGGATGCGGCGCGTGATGGCCTCCAGGCCATGGCGCTGGCCGATGACGCGCTTCTCCAGCGTGTCTGCCAGCGAGAGCACGGACTGCACCTCGTCGCGCACCATGCGGCCCACGGGAATGCCGGTCCACTCGGCCACGACGGCGGCGACCACGCCGGCATCGACCACGGGCTGCAGCAGCGGGGCATCGCCCTGCAGCTCGGCGAGCTGGCGGCGCAGCGCTTCCAGCGCGGCCACGCTGGGGGGCTCGGCAGGTTCGGTTGCGGTGGCTTCGGCGGCCGTCTCCGGTGCCGCAGCGGACGGGTCTGCGGCGGCGCCGGTGGAGAAGACGGGCGGCTTCAGGCCCATGAGGGCGGCCTCGGTTTCCAGGATGCGGCGGGCCAGCGCGCTTTCCTGGCCGAAGCGTTCGGCCAGCGTGGCCTGGCGCTCGCGCAGGCTGGCCAGGTCGGTTTCCAGCGCCTGCAGGCGCTCGGCCGTGGGCAGGCCGAGGGCGGCCTCGCGCAGCAGCACTTCCTGCTCCACGCCCAGGGCCTCGATGCGGCGCTGCACGGCTTCCAGCTGGGCGGGCGTGGCATGCAGGGCCATGGCCACGCGCGAGCAGGCCGTGTCCAGCAGGCTGACGGCCTTGTCGGGCAGCTGGCGCGAGGGAATGTAGCGGTGCGACAGGCTGACGGCCGCGGCCACCGCGTCTGCGGCAATGCGCACCTGGTGGTGGTTTTCCAGCTTGGCGGCCACGCCGCGCAGCATGTCCACGGCGCGGGGCTCGTCGGGCTCGTGCACCTGAACGAGCTGGAAGCGGCGTGTCAGGGCCGGGTCTTTTTCGATGTATTTCTTGTACTCGGCCCAGGTGGTGGCGCCGATGGTGCGCAGCGTGCCGCGCGCCAGGGCGGGCTTGAGCAGGTTGGCGGCATCGCCCGTACCGGCCTGGCCGCCCGCGCCCACCAGGGTGTGGACTTCGTCGATGAAGAGCACGATGGGCGTGGTGCTGGACTGCACGGCGTCCAGCAGGCCGCGCAGGCGGTTCTCGAACTCGCCCTTCATGCTGGCGCCTGCCTGCAGCAGGCCCACGTCCAGCACGCGCAGCTCCACGCCCTGCAGCGGCGGCGGCACGTCGCCCTGGGCGATGCGCAGGGCCAGGCCTTCGACCACGGCGGTCTTGCCCACGCCGGCCTCGCCCACCAGGATGGGGTTGTTCTGGCGGCGGCGCAGCAGGATGTCCACCATCTGGCGCACTTCGTCGTCGCGGCCCGTGACCGGGTCCAGCTCGCCCGCCTTGGCGCGGGCCGTCAGGTCCACGGTGTACTGCTGCAGCGCGCCGCCCTGGCCGGGCGCGGTGCCCGTGGCCTGGCTGGCTTCGCCCGGCGTGCCTTCCAGCCCGCTGCCATCGGCCGCGCGCATGCGTGCCTCGGGCGAGTCGGGCAGCAGGCGGGCGAAGGCATCGCTGAGCGCGGGCTCGGAGATCTTGTCGAATTCGCGCGAGATGGAGCGCAGCTCATTGGCCAGCGAGCGCGTGCGCACCATGCCCGACAGCAGATAGGCGCTGCGGATCTGGCTGTCGTTGAACATCAGCGTGGCATAGACCCAGCCGCGCTCGATGGCGGTCTCTATGTGCTCGGAGAAGTCGCTGATCGAGGTGGCGCCGCGCGGCAGCTGGTCCAGGCGGCGAAGCACATCGGCGGCCAGGCGGTCGGAGGCGATGTCGAAGTGGCGCAGGATGCGGATCAGGTCGCAATCGTTTTCCTGCAGCAGCTGGTGCAGCCAGTGCACCAGCTCCACATAGGGATTGCCGCGCAGCTTGCAGAACACGGTGGCGCCTTCCAGCGACTTGAACAGCAGCGGGTTGAGCTTGCCGAAGAGGGATTGGCGGCTGATTTCTGTCATGGATCTTGGGTGCGGAAAAAGAGTGGATGAATGGGGGCCGGGAATGCTGGCTAGGGGCGGACTTCGACCTTGCGGCCCTTGGCCCGGCACTGCGCCAGCAGCCGGTCGACCCAGGCGCGTTCAACGAGGAAGCTGCTGCCGGTCGTTTCCTGCGCCGTTTCACGGACGTCGGCGGCGAGGTGGATGGTCTTGGCTTCAGACAAGGCATCGCCATCCCATTGCGCTTCATCCGGCGATGGTTTGGCGGTGAAGCGGCGCTGCCCCAGATTGGCGATCTGGCCACCTTCGAGCCAGACCATCCAGACCGACGATCGCGCAGGGACTGCGCTGCGGTTGTGCTGTTGCACGAAGCAAAAGCGCTGGAGGGCAGCAGGCTTTCCGGGGCCAGTCGATGCCTGGCGGCTCTTCAAATAGATACGCAGGGCGGCTGGAGAAGGAACCAGGGATTGCGCCGGACGCGAGAAATCGGAGGCCCGCCCGCTTTCAGGCGCTGCCAGCAAAGGCAGGGCCGATCCCGCCAGGGTGGCCAGCAGACACCTTGCGAGCAGGCGACGGCCTTGCCTGAAACGGCATGGCCCGGGAAAGCGGTTGCGTCCGATATGCGGCATGTGGCTATCGGGCAGGAGCCACTTTGATGGTGCGGCCCTTGGCCTTGCACTGCGCCAGCAGTCTGTTCACCCAGGCGCGTTCGACGAGGAAGCTGCTACCGTAGATTTCCTGGGCCGTTTCCCGCACGTCGGTCGCGAGCTTGATGGATTTCATTCTTGCCAGGCTTTCACCATCCGCTTTGGCGTCTTCTTTCGTCAGCGTTTTGGGCGAATAGAGATGCCAGCCCATATTGACGATCTCGCCGCCATTGAGCCAGACCATCCACACGTTCGGTTCGGGATCGGACGGATGGTCGGGACGCTGCTGCACGAAGCAAAAGGTATTGCTCTGGCGGGCTCTTTGGGTTTTCCAGACTTCATCCTTGAACTTCAGGTACTGCCGCAGCGCAGTCATGGACGCGACTCTTTCCTGCGCAGGCCGAGAGTAGTCGGCAGCCGTCGGCTCGGTTTGCTGGCTGCTGATTTCAGCCGGCGATGCTGGTGGCTGCGATGATTCGGAGGCTTGGGCACCCATCAAGCAGGCGCTCACTGCAATGGCAGTGGCAAGGCTGGCCATTGGGAAATGGCGATGCGGTTTCAAAGCGCTTGATCCGGTATGGGTTGGTGACATGGAGTGTCCTCCTTGGTTTTCGATGTGTTTGGGGATCAGTCGCGTTTGCGCAGCCGGGCATGTGTGTAGAACATGTTTCTAGCCAGCGCGGCGTGCTGCATGAAATCGGCGCCGGGAGATTTGGATTTCGCAGTTCTCCAGGCAAATAGGCCGGTGGGTGTGGGGTCCGGCGGGACCGGCCCGGTGGCAACGTCCAAGGCTGCTTGCACAAAGTCCAGATAGGCCTTGCGTTTGGGGTGCAAGCCGTTGTTGGCGTTGTCCACATAGTCGCGGAGGTTCTTGGCAATGTCGGGGCCCAGCTTCGGATAGACGTTGAAGCCATGGAATTGGACCGATCCCCGGTCATCTGCCATGACGATGTCCTCGACGCTGGTGGCACCGCGAGCCATGAAGTCTTCGGGCTTATCGCTCTTCAGGCGGTTCTCGATCACTCGGCGCATCCATTGCATGCCGGTTTTCACGTTGCTCAGATCCCATGCCTCGGCGGTGTCGCCCGGCGAGACGCTTTCCGCCAGGAACAGCCTTGCCAGCATCCCCTCCGTCGTGCTCTGCGCAGGCAGCGAAATGCTTTTCTCCACCTGCACGGTGATGGCTGCGGGCATGACGCTGAGCCCGGTTCCCTGCACCGCCACGATGCTGAGCTTGGTGAGCCCGGGCTGCTGCGCCACGAAGTCGAATTGCCAGCTGTCGGCGCGGGCGTTGTGTACGGGGGGCTGGGCCGCAAGAATGCTGGGCGCATCGATCCTGGCGCCCAGCTTGTAGGTCTTTGCGACGGCCTCGATCTTGACGCGCAGGCGGTTGCCTTCGACCAGCGTCAGCGTGGAAGGGACCGGGACGTTGTGCGGGAACTTGATCTGTACGGTGGGCATGTGTGCAGGCTGGAAGTGGTGATTCAGTGGCTCGGTGATTCAGTGGCTCGGTGATTCAGTGGCTTGGGGAGCGGGACGCTGGCGCGGACGGTGGCCGGCCGCGCACGGGCTGGCGGCGCTGGCGCAGCCAGGCTTCGGGGTCCAGGCGGAAGTCGCGCGCGTCCTGGGCGGGCTCGGCGTGGGTGAGCCAGGTGGTCCAGCCCAGCTGGGTGCTGCTGCCCAGCCGGGCGGCAGGCACTTCCTGGCGGCGCAGCACCAGCACGTAGTCCCAGGCGAATTCGATGCCCAGGTAGTTGCGCACCCAGTCCACCAGGGTCTGGAACAGTGCGGCCTGGGGCAGCAGCTGCTGGTATTGCGCCAGGCCCAGCGGGCCGAGCACCAGGCGGAACTTGCTTTGCGCATCGGGCACGCGCGAGCCCACGACGGCGTCCACTCCCAGTCGAGAGTTGCAGGGGCGGCCCTGCAGCCGGGTCTGCTGCTCGGGCTCCAGCTCCAGGTGGTGCAGGCAGTTTTCTTCCAGCTTCACGGGAATCTGGAAGTAGTGAGACAGGGCCTGGCACAGGCCTTCCGGATTGCGCGTCCAGCGGGTCAGATGGCCGGCCATGAAGCGCTTGGCGTGGTCTGGCACGTGGTCGCGCGCGCGCTGGCTGGGCAGGCCGGTGCCGATGAAGCTGTCTATGTAGCGGCCGAAGGGGTCTTCGCCCGGCCGGTCCAGCGATGCCGTGGGCTGTGCGTCCGACCAGGCGCGGAACAGCAGCAGCAGCATGCGGTGGTGAAAGATGTCGGAAAAGCGTGCCAGCGTGGCGTCGTCATGCTGGCGCAGGCGCTCGCGCACGTATTCGGTGATGTGCGTGGGCAGCGGTCCGTTGGGGCCGTAGAGGCCGAAGTTCCAGACCGTCATGCGCTCGGGCTCGCCGGCACGCGAGGGCAGGATCTCGGCGATGGTGGCAGGGGCGAAGGCCAGTGACGGGTCCTGGCCCAGGCGCAGCGGCTCGTCCTTGGGGCGCGTGGCCTGGCCCAGGCGCGGCAGCGCGGGATGGCGTGCCTGCAGGTAGCGCAGGCTGTGCATCAGGTCGAACTGGTAGGGCCTGGCGCTCAGGCGCTGCCAGAACAGGCGCGCCCGGGCGTCCTCGGACGCGGAAACGGCCACCTGCGCGGTGGGCAGCGCCGGGGCCCGATCGGGCACCGGCTGGGGAAGGGGAGCGTGCGCGGCGTTGCTCATATGCCGGGCCTTTGTCCGGGGCGCGGAGTCCAGCGCGCGACGGGGCCGCGCTGGCGCGAGTGCAGCTGCAGCTCGGTGAAGCTGTTGACGCCCACATGGCGGGCGAAGAATCGCTCCAGCACATTGGACAGGGGCCAGGGGCTGACACCGGCCATGGCCGGCTCGTCCACGCTCAGGTGCACGCCCACGCCGCGGCCGTAGACCAGCTGGCGGTGCTGGGGCAGGCGGCGCGTGATGGGTTCGATGCGCATGCCCTGGATGGCGGCGATCTGCCCGGCCAGCTGGTGGTTGCCCAGGTCCAGGTACAGGCGCAGCAGCTCCTGCAGCGTGGCCGCGCCTTCCTCGTCGGACAGGTCGGTCATGGCCAGGTAGTTCAGGCTCAGGTGGGAGATCAATCGCCAGGTCAGGCCTCCGTCGGCCACGGCGGGGATGGGCGCGCTGGGGCCGGCGATGGCGCGGGCCCATTCCACGGGCGCCGATTCCTGCAGCGCAAAGTCGCCGCCCGGCTGGTTGACGCGCATGAGCAGGGGCAGGTCGCGGTTGGTGCACAGGGTGTGCATGGACAGCTGCTTGAGGTCGTCGGAGAAAGGGGCCTCGCGCTGGTCCACCAGGGAGATGAAGACTTCCGAGCCCAGGTACTGCGTGCGCGGGCCGCTGCGCAGGCTGCGCTCGGAAAACAGCCGGGGCTCGCGCCGCGTGGTGAAGTAGGCCTGCTCGGTGGAGTGCAGGCCGTGCGTGGATGCGTACAGCGGCGCGAATTCGCGGTCCTGGGTCTTGCCTTCGTGGTGGCCGGTGACGGCCTGCACGCCGTAGACCTCGAAGTCCAGCGGCCGCGTGCGGTCGGGGATGACGTGGTACTCGTGCACGTTGGAGGCCACATGCAGGCGGTCCGCCGTGTACTCGAACAGGTTGATGGCCGGAATGCAGTGCATCAGCAGCTTGGCCGCGTCGATCTGCGGCTCCAGCGTGGGTGCGGCGCGGCGCAGCAGCACGGTGATGCCCACGCCGTCATGGGCGATGCGGCGCATGCTGCGCGACAGGCCGTTGATCGAGAAAAACCGCTGCCGCGAGGGAAACGCAAAGTACTCGTGCAGCAGACGGTGGCCCTGGAAGGCGCGGTGCGAATAGGGAATCAGCGCCTGCTCGCTGTCATGGCCTTCGGCGCGCAGTGCATCGGGCTGGAGCACGTCCCAGACCTGGCGCGGGTCCTGCGGGTGGTGGACCACGATGGCCAGCGCCTGCGTGTGGATGAGCTCCTGCAGGTGGGAGGCGACGACATCGCCCGCATGGATGTAGACCCACAGCTGGTCCATCGCCAGCTGCATGCACTGCGAGGCGTCCAGCGTGGCCAGCTGCAGGCGCAGGTGGCCGCCGGCCTCGCCCAGCTGGGGCACCAGGGCATGGGGCAGGTCCAGCGCCGGGCCGCCCAGGCGCGCCTGGCGTATCTCCAGCGGCCACAGCGTCAGCGGCCCGCCGGTGCGGAATTCGCAGATGGTCTGCTCTTCCTGTGACTTGTGGGTGCGCAGCACGCTGCCAGAGGGCAGGGTGAAGCCGTCCACGAGGTTGCCTTCCTTGGCGCTGGGCTTGAGCTGGACTACCACCATGGATGGCGTGGGCGCCAGGTAGTGGGGGCAGACCATTTCCATCATGCGCTGGGACAGGCGCGGGAACTCCGCATCCATCTTCAGCTGGATGCGCGCGCTCAGAAAGCTGAAGCCCTCCAGCAGGCGCTCCACGTAGGGGTCGGCCACATCGGTGTCGTGCAGGGAAAGGCGGCCCGCCACCTTGGGGAAGGCGGCGGCGAACTCGGCGCCCAGCTCGCGCAGATAGGCCAGTTCGCGGTTGTAGTACTCGACGAGGCGGGGATTCATGGTGTGTGTGGCGGCGTCCGGGCTCAGGCCCTGAGGTTTTGCAGCGAAACCTGGCCGGTCTCCAGGTCCAGGCTGGTCTTGAGCAGCAGCTCCAGCGGATAGGGCATGGACCAGAACTGGCAGCGGATCTCGAACTGCAGCGTGTTGTGGTGGTTGAGCTGCTCGGTGGAGGCCAGCAGCGTCACGGCCAGCGTCTTGGGCAGGATGCGCGGCTCGAAGGCCAGGATGCTTTCGCGGATGCTGCGCTCCACATGGCTCCAGTCCAGCTCGGACAGCAGCTGGCCGGCCAGCGGCGGCATGCCGTAGTTGATGACCGAGCGCTGCACATGCTCCAGCCCCTCCATCTCCACGTGGTCCCAGGCATCGCGCGCATTGAGCAGCCAGCCCAGGTCGCGCAGCAGGGCCTCGCGCAGGCGGGATTCGTTCACGAAGACCGCGTCGGGCCGCTCGGTGCGCAGATGGGGCTCATGGTCGGTCAGCCGGTCCAGCAGGGCGGGCTGCAGCCGGTCCTTGGCTGCGGTCGCCTGGTTCTGGCGCGTGCGCAGCGTGGGCATGGGGTTGAGGGGACTGGGGCGCATGGCTTGTTTCTTCAGGAACCGGCCGGCCGGGCAGCCGCCAAGGGGATCACGGGCTCCTTCGCCTTCAACGCCGGGTCTTGGCGGCAGGCGGAAAGAGGGCGCGAACGGGCGGAGAAGATCTGAACGATCTGCTCCTTGTCATCGGTGGACACCTTCATGCAGGCGCAGCCATAGCCGTGGCTGCCATGGCCGGTACGCACCCAGTCACGGTTTGCAAAGCGGGGCCAGTCGCCCTGGGCCTGGTGGCCGCCCTGCACGCCAACGGTCCAGTCGGTATCGCGATCGGTCAACGAGGCATTGGCGGGCGTGGGATTGTCGAACCAGCCGCAGCGCAGGGCATTGGCCGGGCCGTGGCTGGAGGCCGATGCAGGCCATGGGCCCAGGCACAGCAAGGCGGCCAGCAGCGAGCACAGGCAGCGCAGGGCTTGCGGGGACGCGGGGGCGACTGTTCCGTGCATGGCCTGCTCCGTCATCGCGTGGCGGTGTCCAGCGCCAACTGGCGCACCTGCAGCATGGGAAAGTCCTCGGAGTCGGTGACCCAGGTGCGCTGGCCGTGGCCGGCCACGTGGCCCGAGGATTCGTCAGGATCGAAGGAGCCTGTGTCCAGCGGGCTCCACTGCGTGCGGCGCGACATGCGGACGGCATCGTCATCGCCGGGCGCCAGCGGATAGCGCGCAGGCATGAAGCCCTGCAGCGCGCCGCCCTCGCGCAGCGTGACCTCGCAGGGCAGCCAGATCAGGTCGCGCAGGTCCTGCACGGGCTCGAAGCCGATCTGTGCAATGGCGTCGAAGGGCAGCCAGTAGTAGCTGCCGTGCGCCAGCAGCTCGCACACGGGCCCCAGGCGGGTATCGCTGTCGGCCAGCCATTCGAAGCGGTGCTCGCCCATGTGGCCTGCGGTGGCGGGCGCCTCGTCCAGGGCGCGGGCGCGCAGGTCCTGGGCGGCCGCTCCTTCATGGGCCAGGGCGTCGATCAGGCAGGCCAGCCATTGCGCGGGCTCGCCCATCAGGAAGGGCTTTTTCTTGCCGGCGAAGACCTCGGCGCGCAGCACTTCGCAGCGGATGGCCTCGCGGTAGGCGCGCGCCATGGGCTCGCACGACGGGTCGAGCTGGGCGCACAGCTGCAGCTGCTCCAGTGCCTTTTGCCATTCGCCCAGCACGCACAGCAGCTGGAAGTAGTAGACGCGCAGGGGCGCCGAGGCCGGGGCCTGGCGGATCTGGTCCTTCAGGGCCTTGAGTTGCTCGTCCAGGGAAAGCTGTGAGGTGAAGCTGGGCAGGGGCATGGTGAAAACGCAGGAAAAAGAGAGGGGCGGGGTGCGGCTGCGCCCCGGTCAGTCGTCGTAGGAGCGGCAGCCCCAGCGCACGGCGTCGGGCGCCTCGCCATCCACATGGCCGATGACGATGCGCGGAGGCGTCTCGTCCAGGCCCTTTCTGAGCGGCATGGCGCGTGCGTACTGGGCGGGCAGCTCGCCGAAACCTTCCAGGCTCCAGCTGCTGCGCGCCTGCGGCCCGGCCTTGGTGCGCTGGACCAGGGCCTGCAGGCTGCCCGTGGCGCGCGCCGCGACAATGCTGCCGCTGCCGCCGCGCACGGTGATGGAGGACACCTGTGTGCCATCGATCTCCAGCGGCGTGGCAAACAGATAAAGCAGGTCCAGGCTTTCGCCGGGCGCGCGGTCCACCACGGTCACGCCCTGCGCGCGCAGGCGCTGGGCCAGCGCTTCGTCGCGGCCATCGGGAAACTCGATGCGGCAATGCAGGGCGTCGGCGAACAGGGTGGTGATGTCCGCTGCCGTTGCTGTTGTCGTGACGGGGGCGGCCTGCACCGTGGCGCAGGCCGTGCCGGCCAGCAGCAGGGTGAAGAAGGTTTTGGAACAGGCGTTCATGGCGTGGCTCAATGGGCGCATCAGGGATGGCGGTAGATCTTGAAAGCGGGCTTGTGGGTGCGGTAGCCGGGGCCTGCCCAGAAACCGTTCTGCTTGAAGTCCGAGATCCAGACGCTTCCGTCGAACATCTGCATGTGGCCGGCGGGCGATGAGGTGAAGCCCTCCATCACCGCCACATCGCCTTTCTTGTAGCCACCTTCGGGCATGGCGTCGTAGCGTGTGAAGCCGGCGGCCACCAGGCTGGTGCCGTAGTCCTTGGCATCGCGCGTGCGCTGCAGTGCGATGCCGCCAGCGCCGATCGCATCGCGCACATAGCGCGCGCAGTAGCCGGCGGAGCTGGCGCGCGCATTGGTCTGCAGGGTGGCGACGGCGTTGTCTACATTCCAGGGCATGAAAAGCCTCTCTGAATTGGGTCCTGGAGGGGAAAGCTTCTCCAGGCCTGTTTCTTGTTATGGGGCCTGGCCCTGGTGCGAGCGTGTCGGCACCAGGAGCCAGGTGGGCGGGCAGTCTTACTTCGCGCCCTGCTTCACGGAAGGCAGCTTGGACACCAGGCGCAGCGACACGGTCAGGCCTTCGAGCTGGTAGTGGGGGCGCAGGAAGAACTTGGAGGTGTAGTAGCCGGGGTTGCCCTCGACTTCCTGCACCTGCACCTCGGCGGCGGCCAGGGGCTTGCGGGCCTTGGTCTCCTGCGAGGAGTTGGCCGGGTCGCCGTCCACGTAGTTCATGATCCAGTCGTTGAGCCAGCGCTCCATGTCGGTGCGCTCGCGGAAGGAGCCGATCTTGTCGCGCACGATGCACTTGAGGTAGTGCGCGAAGCGGCAGCAGGCGAACATGTAGGGCAGGCGCGCCGACAGGTTGGCATTGGCCGTGGCGTCGGAGTCGTAGTACTCGGCGGGCTTGGCCAGCGACTGGGCGCCGATGAAGGCGGCCACGTCCGAGTTCTTGCGGTGCACCAGGGGCATGAAGCCGTTCTTGGCGAGTTCGGCCTCGCGGCGGTCGCTGATGGCGATTTCCGTGGGGCACTTCATGTCCACGCCGCCATCGTCGGTGGGGAAGGTGTGGGCCGGCAGGTTGTCCACCGCGCCGCCCGATTCCACGCCGCGGATGGAGGTGCACCAGCCGTAGTACTTGAACGAGCGGTTGATGTTGACCGCCATGGCGTAGGCCGAGTTGGCCCAGCAGTACTTGCCGTGGTCGCCGCTGTCGGTCTCTTCCTCGAAGTCGAACTCATCGACCGGGTTGGTGCGCGCGCCGTAGGGCAGGCGTGCCAGGAAGCGGGGCATGGCAAGGCCGATGTACTTGGCGTCGTCGGACTCGCGCAGGCTGCGCCAGGCGGCGTACTCGGTGTTGGTGAAGATCTTGGTCAGGTCGCGCGGGTTGGCCAACTCCTGCCAGGATTCCATCTGCATGATGGCAGGCGCCGCGCCGGAGATGAAGGGGCAGTGGGCCGCGGCGGCCACCTTGGCCATTTCACCGAGCAGCTCCACGTCCGGCGGGCTGTGGTCGAAGTGGTAGTCGCCCACCAGGCAGCCGAAGGGCTCGCCGCCGAACTGGCCGTATTCCTCTTCGTACACCTTCTTGAAGACGGGGCTCTGGTCCCAGCCGACGCCCTTGAAGCGGCGCATGTTGCGGTGCAGCTCCTTCTTGGAGATGTTCATGACGCGGATCTTGAGCATCTCGTCCACCTCGGTGTTGGTCACCAGGTGGTGCAGGCCGCGCCAGGCGCCTTCGAGCTTCTGGTAGTCGTCGTGGTGGATGATGCGGTTGATCTGCTCGGACAGCTTGCGGTCGATCTCGGCAATGATGGCCTGCACCGTCTGGTAGGCATCGTTGGACAGCGTGATCGCCGAGCCCAGGGCCTGCTGGGCCAGCGTCTGCACGGCCGCTTCCACGGCTTCGCGGGCCTGGTCGGTCTTGGGCTTGAATTCCTTTTGCAGCAGGCTGCCGAATTCGCTGCCGGCCAGCGCCTGGGTCGATTGTTCGAGTTGGGTTGCGGTATTCATGACGTGCTTGCCTTCCTGATGTGCTGCCTCAAGCCTCGGATGCAGGGCCCAAGGCCTGCGGTGCAGTGATGTTGGGCGCGGCGGCCAGCGACTTGAGCAGCGCAGGGTCCTTGAGCACCTTGCCGATCAGCTCCTCGGCGCCCTGCTTGCCGTCCATGTAGGACAGCAGGTTGTGCAGCTGGGTGCGGGCCTCCAGCAGCGAGTTGAGCGCGCCCACGCGCCGCGCGATGGCGGCGGGGGAGAAGTCCTCCATGCTCTCGAAGCTCAGGTCGATGTTGAGCTTGCCCTCGCCCGTCAGCGTGTTGTCCACCTGGAAGGCGACGCGGGGCTTGATGGACTTCATGCGCGCATCGAAGTTGTCGATGTCGATTTCCAGGAACTTGCGGTCGGCGATCTCGGGCAGCGGATCGACCGGCTTGCCCGACAGATCGGCCAGCACGCCCATCACGAAGGGGATCTGCACCTTCTTTTCCGAGCCGTAGATCTCGACGTCGTACTCGATCTGCACGCGCGGGGCACGGTTGCGCGCGATGAATTTCTGACCACTCTTGCCGGTTTTGGTAAGCGACATGCGGGTGTTCCTTTCAAGAAAAAAATAGGTCGCAGAAGTAAAAAGCCTGGAGTCCCGCCTTGCGGCGGACCGAAGGGCCGAGGGCGCAAGAGGCCCTGTGGAAACGGTCAAAGCCGTGGAAAGGCACAGATGTCATGGGGACGCTGGCTCCTTGAAGTCGAAGTCCGGCTCCAGCAGATCAGTGCAGGCTTCGCAATAGAGGTAGGACACGGAGCGTTTGCTCTCTGTGGTTCCCCAGCCTGTGCCGTCATCGATGGCCAGCCGGACTTCGCGGCCACCCTTGAAGCGCACGACGGCACTGGCGCTGCAGCTACCGGTTTCATAGGCACGCGCGTAATTGAACTGGCTGCTGGGCCTGGCGTGGCGCAGGAAATAGCGCACACGCTTTTCGTCAATGCGCAGTGAATCGCAATGGATATTCGGATCTTCGCTTTTGGCGGCGCTGACCGGTATCGTGATGCGCTCTATGACGGGCTTGGAGCGTGTATCCGCAAAGGCCGTCACGGCGAAGCCAAACGCTACGGCGAGACACCATTTCATGGCCATGTCGCGGTCTCCGCTTCGGTAACGTTCTTGTAGCTGACTGCCGGGTGGCGATGAATTTCGGTTCCTGGAATCTGCAGGCTGTTCTTCAGCTCTTCCACCAGATAGCTCAACGCGCTTTGCTGAGGCCCGTTCACTGCCTCGTAGACGGCGTTTTCGTTGATGAACTCCTGCTGCTTCTTGGGCGTGAGATTCGGGGGCATCTTTTTGCTCGGAGGCAACGACGCGACGCCAACGATTTCAATGCCGATGCTGTCCAGGTTGGAGGGGTAGCGCTCAGGGACGCTCTTGGTCATCTCCGTGCGGCTGATAGCCTTGGGGCCGCTCTTGCTGTACTGCTTGATCTCCGCTGCAGTACACCGATGCTCTGCCAGGCAGCGTGCGCGCACGTTGCCAACGTGGTTGGTCCGCCGATACAGCGAAGCTGTCTGGTAGATCGTGCCCTGCTTGCTGATGAGGAAGTGCGCCCCGTTGGCGCCAGGGACCAGGTAGCTGTTGAAAACAGCCTGCTCCGTGGAGGAACCCGTCTGGTGGACGATGATCCCTCGGACCGTGGGCATGGCCGCGCGCTCAATGGCCGTTGTGCGTCGCGGCAGGATGCGTGCGTTGTTGATCACCATCCCGTTCTTGTCGACTTCAAGCATTGCTTGCATCCTTTCGTTTAAACAGCGCCTCGTTCTTGGCGGTGGCCTTCATGTCTGCTGCTCCTGCAGATGGGCGCCCGTGATCACTTCCACCTGGGCCAGGCTGTCGGGCGACAGCTCGCGCAGGATGTCCATGAAGCCCATGCGCATGAAGCGGGCGGCGCGGCGGATGAGCAGGGGGGCGGGGTTGGAGGGCTCGGTGCGCTCCACGAAGGCGGCGATCTCCAGCAACTGGGCAATCGCCTGTTCGCGGTTGCGCGCCGGGGCGGGTGCCGAGCCGGGCGCGGGGTGGGCCGCCGTGCCGCCCTCTGTGCCGCCCTCTGTGCCGGTTCGTGCGGCCGGATCGGCTTCGGCGGCCGTGTCGGCATCGCCTGTGGACTGCGGCTGCCATTGCCTCAGGGCCAGCAGCAGCTGGCGCAGGCCGTCGAGTTCGGGCTGCTGGTGGCTGGGCAGGTGCTGTTCGCAGCAGGCGCGGATCTGGTCGAGTTCCTGCAGCGCAGGGGTGACGGCCAGCAGGGTTTCGTGGCCCTCGGCATGCGCGCGGGCCGAGGCCATGCGCAATTCGTCGGCGGTCAGGTGCGGCAGGTCCTCGGGCACGTTGCCCTTGGCCATCAGTTCGGCGTCGCGCACGCTGATCTGGCCCAGGGCGCCGCGCAGGAAGTCGGCGTTGCGCAGGTCACGCACAAAGCCTGTCACGTCCGACAAGGTGCCCAGGGCGTTCATGCGCATGAAGTAGTCGTCGCCATCCTCGGGCAGGGGGTGGACATGCTCCCAGTGGCGCTCCAGCAGGGCGCAGCACAGCTGCAGGCCCTGCAGCGTGCCGGGCAGGCCGTGCAGGATGGTCCAGGCACGGCACAGCAGCACGGCCACGCGCAGGTCCTTGGTGCGCTGCATCAGTGCCGAGGCCTGGCGCTCCACGTCGCGCCAGTCCGGTGGCTCGGCGGGGATGACGGTGTCGCCGAACTGCTGTTCTACCTTGCCCTGTGCAGCGCTTTCCATGGCCTGGAAGTCGTTGTCATAGGTGAGGTCCGGGCCGCAGGGCGGCTCGGCGGCGGTCTCGGTCAGCAGGTCCTGGATAGTGGCCATGGGTGGGTCGGTGTTGCTTGGGTACGGTGTGGAGTGGGCGGCGCGCTCTGGACGAACTCAGGCGCCCTTGAACAGCCGGGTGAACAGGCGGCGGTGCAGCACGTCGTGCTGGACCACTTCGTCATGGGCGTGGCGCGGCGTGGCCGAGATCCACCAGACGGAGGTGGTGGAACCCGGGCGCATGCAGGCGCGCCAGTCCATGCGCGGCAGGCGCGCGGCGTTTCCTTGCGAGGCGCCCATGTCCAGGTCCGCCAGCAGGCTGTGGATGGAGGCGCTGTCCGGCGCGCGGCCGTCCTGCTGGAACGGCCATTGCAGGGTGGCCAGCCGCTCGTCGAGCTGCTGGGCCGACAGGGGCAGGCGCCGGGCGTCGATGAGCGCATCACGGGCGCCGCTCAGAAAGCGCTCGATGTCCTGGTCCGACGCCGGCATGCCGGAGCTGCCGTCCACCGTGGCCATGATGGCCAGTGGAAAGAGCCGGCCGATGCGGTCGGAGCTGGGCCCGATCACGCCCACCATGGGCTGGCCCAGGATGGAGGCGGGGCACAGGAAGAACCACAGCGGCGAGTGCACGAAGCGCGTGGACCATTCGTCGGCCGCATCGCTGCGCAACTGGTCCATGCCGTTGCGCAGCCATTCGTCCCAGCGCATGGTCAGTGCGTGGGGCATGCGCCGGCCGACGAAATCGCCCTGGCTTGGCAGCTTGCCCCACCAGGCGGCGCAGGGTCGCTGGAGGGTCATGGCGTTCACAGCCGGTCCGGACATTCGAATTCCTCCATGGCCTTGAGCCGGAATGGGTTGAGAACGCTGCTGGTGGTGACTTCCATGCGCAGCTTGCGTCCGTCGATGGTGAAGATGGCCGTGAAGCGCTCGGGCGAGTTGCCCGGCAGGATCTGGGCACGGTCGAACAGGCGGTGCAGCGCCCAGGGGCCTTCGGTCACGATGCCGGTGTTCTGGGCGCCGGCGGCCGTGATCTGCAGGCGTGCCTGGCCGGTTCCGCGCGTGCCGGGCCAGGAGACGGCCTTGGGGATTTGCGGGCCATGCTGGTAGCGCACGATTTCGCCGTCCACGTCCAGCACCATCTGGGAGATGGAGGCATCCATGTCCAGCGGCTTGATCTCCAGCCGGATGCCGGGCGTGTTGCCGCCTGCGCGGAAGAACACGTCGCGGATGGAGGCTGCGCGCTGGAAGGCGGCCAGCGAGGCAGAGCCCCCCACCGGCGTGCCGTCCACACCCTGCTTGAAGGTCCAGGGCACGGTGGAGATGTCCACCATGGTCTGCAGCTGGGTGCGGAAGAACTCGTCCATGGTGCCGCCGGTGGCGAACAGGCGTGCGAAGTCGTCCGTGGTCACGTCGCGCGTGGCGCTGCGCGTGAAGGGGTAGCGGCCCAGGATGGCGCGGCGGCAGAAGTCGCCGATGGTGGCGTTGAGGTTGCCGCCCAGCGTGCTGCGCACGCTGCTTCCCACGAAGGACGAGGTGGACGTGGCCAGGGCCTCGTACATGCTGTTGAGCGGAGGCGGCACGCGCTTGGCTTCCGAGCGCACCTTCTCCAGCGTGCCGCTCAGCGAGGGAGGCACGCCGCCGCCCTGGATCACCTGCTGGCGCGCCGAGGCGATGACGGCCGCCGCCTCGTTGAGCACCTGCAGGCTGGCGGTGATGGGCGCCGGGCCCGAGCCGTTGCCGGTGGCAAGGCGGCGGTATTCGCGGAAGCGGAAGTCCACGATGTCGGCCTCCAGCGTGCCCGTGGCCAGCATGCCGCCCACGTTCAGCGGCTTGCCGGTCAGGCGGCTGAGCTGGTGCTGTTCCTCGCGGATGCGCTGCAGCTTCTCGCCCAGCCAGCTGCTGGTGCTGCCCGAGCTGCCGCCTTCCTGCTGGTCCGGGCGGCGGGCCAGCGTGGTCTCGCGGGCCACGGCGCGGATGAACTGCTCCAGGCTGGAGTTGGCGGACGAGTACAGGCGGGCCTGTTCGCCGGCCTGCTCCAGCGAGGCCGTGCGTATGGGGCGTATGTCGGCCAGGAAGGTTTCCCAAAGGCGCGCGTACTCCATCAGGTACAGGCGCTTGACCTCGTTGGCCAGCTGGCCCGTGAGCACTTCCTGGGCCACGCTGCGCCGGCCTTCGGCCTGGCCCAGCACCCAGGTTTCCTCCTTGGCCAGCAAGGTGGTGACCTTGGGCAGCTCGTGCAGGAAGAGGCCGTGGTAGCCGTCATAGGTGAACAGGCCGCTGATGCCCTGGGTGAGCGGCTTGCCGCTGGCACGCGCAAAGACCTGGGGCGCCTCGGGCCCGCTGGCACGCACCACGCTGAAGTCGGGCGGCAGCTTGTCGCCGGTGTTCAGCAGCTGCTTGAGGCGGCTGTAGGCGCGCTGGGCGGGCGACATCTGGGCCAGGCGCTGGCGCACCTCGGCGACCAGGCTGGCATCGATGGGCTGGGCGGAGACCACCACGCGGCCGTCGATGAGGCGGTCCAGGTGCTCGGACAGCTGCTCCACCAGGCCGGCCTGCACCAGATGCTGGGGCAGGGTGTTTTCCCAATCGCTGCGCAGCCAGGCCTTGACGAAGGTGGCGTCGAAGTGGTCGGGCTCGTAGAGCATGAGGTAGGCCTTGAGCGTTTCGTAGCTGGCCTCGGGGCTGCCGGTGCTGACCTGGCGCAGCGAGCGCGCGACATGGCTGCTCAGGCGCGGCAGCCAGGCGTCTTCCAGCAGGCGCAGGTAGGTGGCGTGGGCGGCCGTCTGCACCTTGGGCACCTGCAGCAAGCCCCAGCGCCAGCCCAGCGGGGCCGATTCCTCGAAGCGGCTGCTCTGCGCCACGCGCGCCGCGTGGTTGAGCATGGGCACCAGGGCGACCACGTTGTCGGGGTCGGTGGCCTTGGATTCCTCCACGGCCTGGCGCAGCGTGCCGGCGTTGTCGGCCACTTCGTTCAGGTAGCGCTGGTTGTTCTCGTAGCTCAGCGTCCAGGCCAGGGCCGCGCCGCCCAGGGCCAGCAGCAGGGCGCACAGGCCGGCGGCCTGCATCAGGCGCAGCTGGCGCTCTTTCTTGGCGTTGCGCCCGGTCAGGCCGGACTCGTTGAACATCACGTCCTTGAACAGCGACTCCAGGAAGTAGCTGCGGCCCTGCTGCGGCACGGCATCGGCCGGCAGGCGGCCACGCAGCGCAAAGCGGCGCGACAGGGCCGACATCACGCGGTCGAAGGGCATGCCCTCCTGCGTGCCGCTGGTGAAGTAGACGCCGCGCAGCAGCGGCTTTTCCTTGAAGCGCGAGGCGGAGAACGCCGCATCCAGCGTGTCGCGCACCACGTCCTTGAGGCCGGCAAACTGCTGGGGCAGTGCGTAGAGCAGGCTGCGGCGCGCAAGGTCGGGCTCGGTCATCAGCCGCTGGGGCAGCAGGCGGTTGATCTGGGCGACCAGGGCGTCGAATTCCTCCATGTACAGGGCGCTGGCGGCCTGCGGGTCGCTGGCGGGCGAGCGCTGGGTCTTTTCGTCATAGGGATAGGTGAAGCCCCAGACCTGGGCGCGTTCCTCGCGGCTCATGGCCCCGAAGAACTCGTTGAAGCCCGCCAGCAGGTCGCTCTTGGTGACCAGCACGTAGACGGGGAAGCGGATGGTCAGTTCCTCGCACAGTTCGCTCAGGCGCAGGCCGATCAGCTGGGCCAGCTGGGCGCGCTCGGCATCGCTGGCACTGAGCAGTTCCTGCACGCTGAGCGTGACGATCACGCCGTTGACCGGCTGGCGTCCGCGAAAGCGCTTGAGCAGCTGCATGAAGCCCTTCCAGGCTGCCTTGTCCTGCTCCGCATCGCTTTCCTGGGTGGTGTAGCGGCCGGCCGTGTCCAGCAGCACGGCCTGGTCGGTGAACCACCAGTCGCAGTTGCGCGTGCCGCCTATGCCGGGGATGGCACGCTTGCCGAACTGGGCCGCCAGCGGGAAGTCCAGCCCCGAGTTGATCAGGGCCGTGGTCTTGCCCGAACCCGGCGAGCCGATGATCAGGTACCAGGGCAGCTGGTAGATGTAGCGCTTGTTCCAGCGGCCGAACAGGCCGCCTTCGGTCTGGCCGAAGCGGGTCTTGCTCAGCGTGTCCAGGGCTTCCTTGAAGCGCGACTCCAGCTCGGCCACTTCCTCGGAGCCTGCTGCGGGCGTGCCGTCCGCCTCGCGCGGCGAGGTCAGGCGGGCCAGGCCGGTCATGAGGTGCTCGTTCATGCGCTGTGCGCGCCACCAGCGCAGCAGCAGGCGCAGGAACCAGAGGATGAACAGGCCGGCAATGATCCACCAGCGCACGGTGGGGCTGCCCAGCGGCTGGTAGGGCTGGATGAAGACGAGCGGGCCGACGAACCAGATGAGCAGGCTCAGGGCCACCAGGCCCAGAAGCTCCAGCATGTAGCGGTTGAACAGCCATGAGGCGATGCGACGGATCATGGGATCAGTTCCTGGTCTCGGGTGCGGCAGGCAGGGCCTGCAGTTGCTGGTCACGTTGCTGGGGCGCGACCAGCAGGACGATTTCCACCCGTCGGTTCAGCGCCCGGCCTTCTGCGGTGTTGTTGGGGGCGACGGGGTCGCTGTCGGCACGGCCTTCGGCATGCAGGCGCTGGCGGTCGCGCAGCGAGCCGCCCAGCATCTGGGACACGGCCTGGGCGCGCTCCTGCGACAGGTTCCAGTTGGAGGGGAAGCGTGCCGTGCGTATGGGCAGGTTGTCGGTGTAGCCATTGACGACGACCTTGCCCGGCACTTCGTCCAGCGCCGCTGCCACGCGGTGGATGACCTGCACGTAGCGGGGCTTGACGACGGTGGCAGCCGGGTCGAACAGGCCGTCCCCGCGCAGGATGACGGTGCTGCGGTCGGCCTCGTCGCGCACGCTGACCAGGCCTTCGCGGATCTCGGGCTCCAGGAACTGGCGCAGCCGCGGCTTGAGCGTGGCGACGGTGGCAGCCGCCGAGGTGCGCGGGAAGCGGATCTCGTTGATGGCGGCGAACAGGTCGTCCGAACTGTTGGACAGCCGGTAGCTGAACCACAGGTAGATGAAGAACGCCAGCAGCAAGGTGATGGCCGCGGCCACCCACAGCGGCACCATGGCCCAGGGCGGGGAGGCCAGGCGCTGCACGCCACGCCAGTGCACGGACAGCAGGCTGCTGCGGTCGCCACGCGTGGATTCGATGAGCTGCAGCAGGCGCGCCTTCAGCGTTTCCAGCTGGGCGCGGCCGTTGTCGATCACGCGGTAGCGGCCTTCAAAGCCCAGCATCACGCAGTAGTACAGCAGCTCGATGAGGTCGATGTGCTGGTGCGGCGTCTGCACCAGGCGGGCCAGCAGCTGGAAGAATTTCTCGCCGCCCCAGGTTTCGTTGTGCAGTGCGACCAGCAGGCTGTGCTTGGGCCAGACGCCGGCACTGCCCCAGGGCGTCTGGGCGGCGGTCTCGTCCAGCACCGTGCAGATGCAGTAGCGTGCACCGATGATGGTTTCCATGGGCACGCCGCTGGCGCCTGCGCGCTGCTCGAACTCGCGGATGTGCTCGAGCAGCAGTTGCTGCAGCGCGCGCGGGTCCTCGTTGGTGACCATGGCGCGGATCTGGGGGATGAGGTTCAGCAGCCGGTTGGCGGCGGCCACCAGCGGGTTGCCGCCGCTGACCACGTCGGGCAGGTTGGAGCGCAGCGGCTCCTGGCCGGCAGGCGCGGGGGCGGCGCTGGCCGCGCCTTCGGCACGGCCCGTGTCGGCGTCGCCGCCCCAGGGCATTTGGTGGCTGATGTTGGAACTGTTCATGTCGGAAGATGCGTCGCGCCGTCAGCGGCGGATGGCCCAGAACTCCAGTTGCAGGTCGGGGAATTCGCCGGAGACGTGCATGGCAAGGCCGCCGGAGCTTTGCAGCTGGTTCCACAGATCGTGCGTGGTGTCCACCTCGAAATAGTTGTAGCCCGCGTGGTAGGGAATCTCGCGCGGGGCAATGGGCAGCGGCCGCAGCGTGACGCCGGGCAGGTGCAGGTTCACCAGGTCGCGTATGCGCTCCACGGGGCCCAGCTTGGTCTGGGTGGGAAAGTGGGTGCGCAGGAATTCCGGCGTGGTCTGGGCATGGGCGGCCAGCACGAAGTCGCAGGTGGTCAGCAGTTCGGTGGACGGGATCAGCGCCACGCGCACGCCGTACTGGCGGTCGTGCAGCGGGATCTGGATGGCGTTTTGCTCCAGCACCGAGGACAGGCTGCGCCGCAGCTCCAGCATCAGCGGCGGGAAGCTGCGCCGCAGGTCGTCGTGGTCGTAGGCGGGCAGCACCTCGGGGCGGCGGCGCTCGTGGTCGAAGGTGGTCAGCTCGGCGGCCAGGCGCAACAGTTCCTCGAACAGGCGCTCGGGGTGGATGCTGGCGGTGCGCACCCAGTGCTGGGCCGCGCCCGTCCAGTGGTTGATGAGCTGCAGCAGCAGGAAGTCGCCGACCTCGCCGATGCCGCCGCGCTCGGGCTGGATCATGCGCTGGGCCAGCACTTCACCGCGCTGGCGCAGCAGGCCGTGGATTTCCTTGCAGAAGGTGTTGAGCACCGAGCTGGGCCCGTTGTTGACCACGGTGGGGATGAAGCCGGGCTCCAGCAGCACGCCGCCGCTGGCCTGGCGCTCCACCACATGGGCCACGGGCAGGCTGACCCAGCCTTCGGTCAGCTCGTGGGCGGGGCGCAGGCTCAGGCGCAGCCGGCCCAGCTGCACCTCGGCGGGCTGGGCGCCAACGTCGTTGCTGTCCGCCACTTCGGTCACATCGCTGAGATAGCGCGCGGGGCTTTGCGTGCCTTCGCCAAAGGTGACCTCGCTGCCCGAGAAGCGGCGCAGCGGCAGCGCCAGGTGGACCACCATGTCCTTGAAGTCCTTGCCGATGTCCAGCGGCGTGGGGGCCTCGTCGTCGCCCGGCAGCTGGAACGGCGTGCCGTCGGGCAGCACGCCGTGGGCCGAACGGATTCCCAGCTTGCCCATGCGCAGCAGATCGGTGTCCAGCTCCAGTTCCGAGAAGCCCCAGAAAAAGGGCTGCCCCGGCAGGCTGCGTGACTGCAGTTGCCGGAACAGGAAGCGCTCCTGCTGCTGGAAGTGCTGGGGCCGAAGGAACATGCCCTCGGCCCAGATGACTTTGCGTTGCCAGACCATGGTGGATAGATGTGCGTTTATTGGGATGCGGGTTGAATGCGGACGGTGACCTCTTCGCGGGTCAGGTGCACCTGGTAGCGCACGGGCTGCAGCTTTTCGGTGGAGCCCATGCCCCACCAGCGCCGGCGCAGCTCGACGGAGTTGGGCGCCGCGGCCGAGGCGCGCCAGGTGCTGCGCTCCAGATCGCGGTAGGCGGCGAACAGGCCGAAGGCGCGCACATCGGGGTTGCCCTTGCGTTCTATGACCTGGCGCTGGCCGGGCGCGACCAGGAATTCCTCGCGCCGCACGAAGTCGCTGCCCAGCTGGCCATCGTCCTTGTCCTGCAGGTCGAAGAAGCCGGCGCGGTCGAAGGCGGCGGAGGCGCGCAGCTCGTAGATGCGCAGCAGCACGGGCTTGGGAATGCCTTCACGGTCGGGATTGATATCCATGTCCGCCACCACTTCGAATATGGCGGTGGGCACGGCCGTTGGCGCCACTTCGGGCGCACGGCTCAGGGGGTTGAGGGAGCCGCAGCCGGCCAGGCCGGTCACCACGGCCGTGCCCAGGCCCAAGGCGCCCAGCGTTTGCAGCGCCTGCCGGCGCCCCTGCGATCCCTGCGGTTCCTGTGATCTCCACATGGCTTCTCCTGTCTCGATGTCAGTCATTGGTTTCACGCGGGCAGATCCACACCGTCAGCGCGCTGAGGTTGTCCTGGTGCGGGTTGCCGCTGGATACGACGCGGCCGACCATGCGCTGTATCCACTCGTCGGGGCGTTGGCTGGCGGCCAGCAACTGCTCCATTTCCGACTCGTGCATGCCTTCCCACAGACCGTCCGAGCACAGCAGGAAGACATCGCCGGGCTCCAGGGCCACGGCGTCGGCGCGGATGCTGGGCGGCACCTGGCCCTCGGCGCCAATGGCGCCGGCCAGTACGTTGCGGTTGGGCAGGCGGCGCGGGTCGTCCTCTTCGTACAGGCCGGCGTGCAGCAGCTGCTGGACCAGGCTGTGGTCTTCGGTGCGCAGGTGCATGCGGCCCGCGCGGAACCAGTACAGGCGCGAGTCACCCCAGTGCGCCCACAGCGCGCGGCCCCGCTCGGTATCGATGCACAGCACCACCACGGTGGCGCTCATGTGCATGCGCGAGACCGAGGTGGACTGCTGGCCGCTGACGCGGTGCTCCGCCTGGGAAATCAGGGAGGCCAGGCTGGCGGGGGCGAACAGCGGGTTCTGCCGGAAGCCATCCACCACGGCCTGCACGGTGAGCTGGGCAGCGAGTTCGCCATGCCCATGCCCGCCTGCGCCGTCGGCCAGCGTGCAGCACAGGCCGCCGGCGCCCAGGTCCATCAGGCCCATGGCGTCTTCGTTGCTGGAGCGCCTGCCGCTGTGGGAGGCGCTGGCCACCTGGATGCTGTAGCGGTGGCCGTCTCCGTCGAGGTAGGCGATCACGGCTGGCCTTTCACGGACTGCTCGGCGTTTTCGTAGGCCTCGACGAAGGTGCGGCCCGAGAAGGCCATCAGGTCGTCCTCGGCATGGCGGCGCAGCACGTCGAAGTTGTGCTTGTAGTCATCCCACAGCGCGGCCTTGCGGCCATTGGTCAGCAGCTTGTCCAGCAGGCCGGGGTTGGTTTCTGTGCGGCGCTCCAGCTCGGTCGGGTCGAACCGGGTCAAGGCCTCGGCATAGGCGGCGCGGATGCCGGCCATCAGGGCCAGCTGGTGCACATGCAGGTCCTGGAAGGCGTCCTGCATGGCGGGCAGCGGCTTCATGAAGCCCGGGAAGGTCTGGTGGACCATCTGCATGAGCACGCCCTCGGAATTGGGCAGGAACTTGAGCGGGTTGTTGGCACCCGTGGCAATGATGGTCACGCCGGCGCGGAACTCGCGCTTGATCTCGGAGCGCGCGGCCAGCAGGTCGATGGTGCCCTGCACGGCAATGCGCAGGGCTTCGCCGAAAGTGCGCATGAATTCCGGTGTGACCTCGAAATGGGTCTTGGCCGGGTTCAGGCCTGCGCCCTCCATGAAGGCTGCGGCCAGTGCCTGCAGATCGGCGTTGGCGGCCGGCTGGGACTGCACGGGAATATCGACAGGCGCGGCAGTGGAGGGCAGGGCGCCGATGGGAATGGCGGCGTCGCCCTGGCCGAGGATGCTGGAGGCCGCGGGGATATCGACGTCGGCGCCTGTGCCAAGGGGGGGCGAGGCAGCGGCAACGGCAGCCCTGGCGACGGCCGCGACGGGTGCGACAGGCGCGACGTGGGCAAGACCGGACTTGAAGAGGTCCAGATCCAGTCCATTGGTGGGCAGCAGTCCGCCCAGCGCGGCCGGCTCGGCGGGGATCTGGGGCACGGGCGCCGGGGCAGGCGCGGCAACCGGAATGTCCTGTACCTGCGTCTGTACCTGCGCCTCTACCTGTACAGGAAGCTGCTCCTGCCCTGCAGGAATCACGGTATCGATCACAGGCGGGAGCACCGGCTCTGCGGGCTGCGCATGCGACTGCATGCGCGGCAGATTGAAGGCCTGGCCCAGCTCGGAGCCCCGGCCCGAGGCCTGCTGCAGCGGTTGCGCATCGGCGGGCAGGCCGCCCTGGTCGAACAGCGCAAGCGGGTCGAGCTTTTGGGATTGCTCGAAGCACGAAGGCAGGCCGGTATGGGAGGCATCATGCAAGGCCTCGGTGCTCAGGCCCTTGAGCGGCAGGGTGTGGACCATGCCGTCATGGCGCTGCTGTATCAGCTCGCCCGTGCCTTGCGATGGCAGGCCGGCCCAGCCTTCTTCCTGCTGCCGAGCCTGCTCGGGCGGCGGGGCAAAGGGGTCGAAATCATTGGGGATCAGCAGGGGGCGATGCTGCGCCTTGGCGGGCTGCGGCATGGCCAGTGCAGCCTGCTCGGGCGGGATGGCGCTCTCGGTCGAAGGCACGGCAGGGGTCTGGATGGCATCCAGGCTCAGTGCCGCCAGGCCTTCCCAGGGATCAGCGATGCCGGGGGCGGCGGCAGGCAATACGTCTGCCAGCGGCGCTGCCTCTGCCAGTGGCGCTGCTTCCGCGTTTTGCATTGCAGCTGAAGGCCGTGCCTCGAAAGGTGTGCCCGGCGCCACGGCGGCCAGGGTGTAGGCGCCGATGCGGATGCGCGCGCCCAGGGGCAGGGCCACTTCCTGGCCCGAACGCACGGGCTGTTCTGCCACCCAGATGGGATCGCGCTCGCTCAGGTTCGCAACAAAGGCTCCCTCGGAATCCAGCCTGACCATGGCGTGCACGCGCGCGACGGAAGCGTCCGGGTCCGAGATGATGAGCTTGTTCTGGCCACTGCGTCCGATCGTGCCGCCGGCCATGCCGAATACGGCATGCCAGTGGCGATCGACCGGAACGCCATCGTGGTCCACGACCCTGAGTTCGATTTTGTCCATGGAGTCTTAGGCTAGGCAGTTTTCAGGAAGCGTAGTGAGGCCTCAGGAGGCTTTGCGCGCGGGCGCAGGGCGCTTGTTGCGCAGCGCGGCGCGGGCGTTGTTGAACTCCCGGCCCCAGGTGGGATGGCCCTTTTCGGCCTCGGTCAGCTGGAAGGTGGGGTCCAGGGCCAGGGCCATGTCGAAGTGCTGGCGGCAGGGCTTGCGGCGGCCTTCCACGCAGTGGCTGAAGGCGATGTACTTCAGCGCCTTGACCTGGCTGCTCATGGGCAGTTCCTGCGCGGTGGACAGGGGCGTCAGCGCCGTTATGGCGTCCTCATAGCGGCCGTCCACGTAGAGCTGGATGGCTTCGACCAGCTCCTGCTCCTTGATCACCACGGGGTCCACGGGCTTGACGGGCTCCGGAGGCTGGACCACGGCCGGGGCCGGCTCGGGCTCCACGGGCTTGGGAGCGGTTTCACAGGCGGCCAGGCCGAAGGCAACGGCCAGGGCAAGGGTTAGGCGCTGGATGGAGTGAGGGATAGTCAGGGTCATGGACATGGTCAGCGGGCATCAAAGTCATGGGAAAGGGTCACCGACTGGCCGTCGGTGATGCGAATCACCT
The DNA here is from genome assembly GCF_042653485.1 of Delftia deserti. Taxonomy (NCBI): domain Bacteria; kingdom Pseudomonadati; phylum Pseudomonadota; class Betaproteobacteria; order Burkholderiales; family Comamonadaceae; genus Delftia; species Delftia deserti. The sequence continues at coordinate 43,834 of NZ_JBHSIH010000001.1, forward strand.
GCCGATAGCTCTCGAAGCCGGGATTGCGCAACTCCACCGTATGGGAGCCTGGCGCCAGCTTGAGCAGCACGACGGGAGGGGTGACGCCGGACGGCTTGCCGTTGATCAAGACATTCGCCCAGGGGCTGACCCTCAGGCGCAGGTTGTGATCTGTCCGCGGCGTTTCAGACCGTGCGGCCAGCGCGGTGGAGCGCGCTGGAGCAAGGCCGGGTGTCAGTGCGGTGATCGAGGTGATCACGCGGCTGTTCAATGCAAAGCCACCGGCCGTGGGGGCCGCCGGCGCCGTGCGCAGCCGCTGTGCGGAAGGGCAGCGCTGGATCCAGCGGTCCTGGGCGCGGCCGTAGGCATCTCTCCATGGCGTGCCCGTGGTTTCGTAGGCCTGCAGTGCAAAGCCGGGGTGTGCGGAGAACGCGGAGTCGAAGGCCGCCTCGCAGCGCGCCCATTCCTTGTGCGTGCAATAGGTGTAGGCCAGGTACTTGTGGGCGGAGGCCCGCTCCATGGGATCGGCCAGCCCGGCAAACAGCGCAGCCTGCAGCGCACGCTCGGCCTGGGCCAGGTCGCGCGCCTCGAACAGCGCAATACCCTGCGCCAGCTGCGGTCGTCCTGCCGAGCCGGTTTGGGCGGGCGCTGCCTCTTCGCATGCCGCCTGGGAATGCGCCAGGCAGGGCAGGCCGAGCACTGCAGTGCACAGCATCCATCGCCAGCGGTGGTTCATCAGTCGAGCCATGGGCCGCGCTCATTCGAAAAGATGGTTCACGGTCACCGACTCGCCCTTGGTGACCGTGATGGTCTTCGTCACCGTAGAGGCGGCACCCGGGTTGCTGATGTCGATGCGGTACTCGCCCTCTGGAAGCTCCATCTGGGTCAGCGGCGGGCTGGTGCGTGCCGGGGCGCGGTTCACGGAGACATAGCCCCAGGGCACGACCCTGAACACCACCTTGCCCGTGGCCGCCGCGGGCTTGACGGGGCGGGCTTCGGTTTTGGGCGGCTCGGTGGGCAACGGCTCGGACCCGGTGGCCACCGTGACGGGGGCGACGGGCGTGCTCTGCTCGGGCTGCGAAGGTGCAATCTCGGGCAACGCGGCCTGCTGTTCAGGCGAGGTCATGGGCTGCACCTGCTCCGTGGAGGCCAGCGAGGCCTCGTTGAGCAATTGCTTGAGCAGCGCCTGGGCCTCGGTGCGGTGCTGCCCTTCGGGGAAGCTGTCCAGGTAGTCCTGCAGGCGTGCCAGGCTGGACTGGCTTTGCGCCTGCTGCCAGGCCAGGCTGTCGCGTGCTGCCAGGGTCTTGGCGCGTGCCTGGTCCTGGGAATGGTCGTACCACAGCATGCCGCCACCCGCGATGGCAGCCAGCACCAGGGCGCCGATGGCCAACGGTACCGCAATGCTGCTGCGCCTGGCCTTGGGCGCAGCCTGGGCCCCCGCAGCTGGAGGCCGGACAGCCGGAGGCTTGCCTTGAGCGGCCGACGCTGCGGCGGGCTGCTCGGGAACGGGTGCAGGTGCTGAAGCCGTAGCCTGAACCGTAGCCTGAGGCGCCGGCATGCCTGGCAGTGCCTGGTCGATGTCGATGAACGGCCCGTTGCCCAGGCCCATCGGGTCGGCTGCGGATGCCTGAGGCGCAGATGGGAGTGCCATCTGAGGCGTCGCCATGGCAGCAGGTGTGCCGGGGGCCGGTGATGCCGGGGCCACGGGTGGAACCGTCGCCACAGGCGCCACAGGCGTAGCGGGTGCCACCGGCATGACCGTCGCCACGGGCGCAACCTGCGGGGTGGGGGCGGGAACGTAGGTTTCCGTGATCGGCAGGAACCGGGGTGCCTGCGCGGATGCCGACCCGCTGGCCATGGCGGCCTGAACGGACGCAGGCGTCGTGATCGGGATGTAGATGGGGCTGGGCTCCACAGGCGCAGGCGCCACCCGGTTTCCGGCAGACAGGCCCAGCAGGCTGCGCAGCTCGGCAATCGACTGGGGCCGGTCCTGCGGACGCACGGCCAGGGCTTTTTGCATGCCCTGCAGGAAAGCGTCGGAGTAGCCGGGAACCTGCTCGGAGGTCAGCGGCTGCATGGGGTCCGTGACCATGCGAGCCACCGAGGTGGCCGGGGTGCGGCCCGTGGCGGCCTGGTGAATGAGGGCGCCGACCTGGTAGATGTCCGTCCACGCGCCCTGGGGCATCGCGCCGTCGTCCACGTACTGCTCGATGGGTGCGAAACCGGGCTTGAGCACCATGGTCAGCGCCTGGGTCATGTCGCCGATGATGCGGCGCGCGGCGCCGAAATCCAGCAGCACGGGGCTGCCATCGCGCTGCACGAAGATGTTGTCCGGCGCGATATCGCGGTGGAAGCAGTCCTCGGCATGCAGGACCTCGAGCACATCGAGCAACGGGGCCAGCAGGGTGCTGAGCTGGGCCTGGTCGATGCGGCCCGACGATGCCTGCAGCACGCGGCCCAGCGTCTGGCCCTCGTAGTGGCGCATCACCATGTAGGCCGTGCCACCGGCTTCGAAGAAGCGGTAGACATGCACCAGGGTGGGGTGCGAGAAACGCGCCAGCAGGCGGGCCTCGTTGATGAAGCTGCGCAGCCCGGCGTCGAACGCGCCACGGTGCTGCGAGCGCACGTGCACCTGATGGGAGCTTTGCCGTCCGGCCAGGGCCGAAGGCATGTACTCCTTGATCGCGACCTCGCGGTCCAGCGAGAGGTCACGGGCCTTGTAGACGATGCCGAAACCGCCTTCGCCGATGACATCGAGCACGCGGTATTCGCCAATCTGGACACCTGCCGGAAGGCAGTTGGTCGAACATGCTGCTTCGCTATCCATGCAATCCCACCCAAGATGTTGTTTCCCACCCTGGCGGGCGATGTCTGTAGCGCAGCCAGGGTGCCGAACCTGTTCGAGGCCATTGGGCAAGGAGAAAGCCGGCATCACGCCGGCAATGCGTCTCTGCAACCCGTTGGTTTTCCTCAATCAGCCTATTGTCTGAAGCCGGGGGCCAAAGACGAGCGTCATGGATTCGTCATGAATACAAGATCGTATTTCAATCGGACTCCGAATGCGGCGTGAGTGTAGCTTGAGTTCCGCAAAAAGCCATGACACGAATCGAATGGATATGAGGTGGATACATTTTTTTTCAGATGTATCCGCCGTAACAATTCAGTCTGCTCAATTGTTTGTATTTTTCTGGCCTTATCCACTATCATCGCGGCTCCAACAAAGGAGGGCGGTTCACGACAGTGAGGATTGCAGGCGATCGTCAATACATTCCTTGACCATACAGGGTATGCGCCGCACTGATCTGAATCACGTGTTAAGTGAATCGGTTTCGTGCGCTCTACCCGAGAGTGGTTTCCCCTTTGTTCGCATGTGAACTATCCGATGCAATCAGGCTATTGGGTTGCATGCGAACGTTTAATCCATTAGTTCGAGAGGTGTGCAATGTCCGTTGATATGTTCATGAAGGTCGAGGGCGCCAGTGGCGAATCCCAGGATTCCAACCACAAGGGCTGGACCGACATCGACTCCTTCACCTGGGGCGCGACCCAGCCCAACACCATGTCCAGCGGCGGTGGTGCCGGCGCCGGCAAGGTGAGCTTTCATGACCTGAACGTCATCGCCAAGGTGGACAAGTGCTACCCCGCCGTGCTCAAGCACTGCGCCACGGGCAAGCACCTGGGCCAGGTCGACATCTCGCTGTGCAAGGCCGGCGGCTCGCAGATCGAGTTCACCAAGATCACCCTGACCGATGTCATGGTGACGAACGTGACCGTCAGCGGCGCCAACTCCTCTGACACCGTGACCGTGAACTACTCGTTCCAGGCTGCCAAGGTCAAGACCCAGTACTGGGAACAGACCAACCAGGGCGGCAAGGGCGCCGAGAGCCAGATGGGCTTCAACATCAAGGAAAACCGCGAAGCCTGAGTCTTCTTCCGCAGGCTTGCTGCTGCGGCGACGCGCGTCGGATGCATCTGGCGCGCGGATCGCCGTGGGCGCGCGGGAATATGGCCTCCATCTATCGATGGAGGCTTTTCAGTATGGAGGGCTGGAATCTGGCTGTGAATGGATTATCAGAGAGGACGTGCTTTGTGGCTGTGCCGGCAAGAGCACCGCTAGCAGATTCGCATGTCAGTTCCTTGACGTGGAACAGCCTTCCATTCCTGTCAGAAGCTGAATGTCAGGATATCTTGCAATATTTGACAAACACAGAAACCCATGGCCGCAGGCATGGGGTATGGACGTGCTCGCTGCACTGTGAGTGTGCAGGAATTCCTGTAAAAAAGGATTGGCGTGAATATGCGCAGGATTACCGTGTGTGGGTTCCTGTCTTTTTTGATCCAAACACTCTGAATGCCTGGTGCCGGGGCCTGCGAACCGTTGCGGTGCATGCGGTCCGTACGGCGGCGAGTGGCGGAGCATACACGAAGATCGGCCGTTGTCGAGAATATTTTTGTTGGTCCAATTATTAAAACGCAATTCGTTTCTTTAATAAATTCCACTGCCAACTTGTGTACAAGAAAGGGCACTGTTGCAAAGTTAGCGATGAGGCAGCCTTTTGTCTTATTCAAAGGCCTTACATTTCAAAAACTCTGCTTACCAGGCGCATTTCGCCCAGGGGATCACCATAATAAAATGCTGAGGCCTGGCCTTTGCGTAGTGCACGCATCACCTCAATACCTTTGATGGTGGCGTAAGCCGTCTTCATGGATTTAAATCCCAGCGTGGCGCCGATTATCCGTTTCAGTTTGCCATGATCGCATTCAATCACGTTGTTCCGGTACTTAATCTGTCGGTGTTCAACGTCAGACGGGCACCGGCCTTCGCGTTTGAGCAGAGCAAGCGCGCGACCATAGGCGGGCGCTTTATCCGTGTTGATGAATCGCGGGATCTGCCACTTCTTCACGTTGTTGAGGATTTTACCCAGAAACCGGTATGCAGCTTTGCTGTTACGACGGGAGGAGAGATAAAAATCGACAGTGCGGCCCCGGCTGTCGACGGCCCGGTACAGATACGCCCAGCGGCCATTGACCTTCACGTAGGTTTCATCCATGTGCCACGGGCAAAGATCGGAAGGGTTACGCCAGTACCAGCGCAGCCGTTTTTCCATTTCAGGCGCATAACGCTGAACCCAGCGGTAAATCGTGGAGTGATCGACATTCACTCCGCGTTCAGCCAGCATCTCCTGCAGCTCACGGTAACTGATGCCGTATTTGCAGTACCAGCGTACGGCCCACAGAATGATGTCACGCTGAAAATGCCGGCCTTTGAATGGGTTCATGTGCAGCTCCATCAGCAAAAGGGGATGATAAGTTTATCACCACCGACTATTTGCAACAGTGCCCCAATCTCGACTATGCTCAATACTCGTGTGCACCAAAGCGAGGTGAGCATGGCGACGGAGGCTCTGTTGCAAAGATTGGCGGCAGTCAGAGGTAGGCTGTCGCTCTGCGCCGATCAGGCGGCTGCTGCGAAATGGTGGTTGAGCATGCCCATGGCCTCCGTCAGCGCCGAGGGCCCAATGCCAAAAGCTCTCTCCACAAGGCGCACCTCGCCCCTGATGCCGGGCTGCAGGCACCAGGGGCGAGCCTGTCCTTTGCGCAGGGCTCGCATGACTTCGAATCCCTTGATCGTGGCATAGGCCGTGGGGATCGATTTGAAACCGCGCACCGGCTTGATCAGTATCTTGAGCTTTCCGTGATCGGCCTCGATCACGTTATTGAGATACTTCACCTGCCGGTGGGCCGTCTCCCGGTCCAGCTTTCCTTCGCGCTTCAATTCGGTGATCGCTGCACCATAGCTCGGCGCTTTGTCGGTATTGAGCGTGGCAGGCTTTTCCCAGTGCTTCAGGCCTCGCAGGGCCTTGCCCAGGAACCGCTTCGCTGCCTTGGCGCTGCGGGTCGGCGACAGGTAGAAATCGATCGTGTCGCCCCGCTTGTCGACTGCCCGGTACAGGTAGGTCCACTTGCCCCGCACCTTGACGTAGGTTTCATCCAGGCGCCAGCTCGGATCAAAGCCACGCCGCCAGAACCAGCGCAGCCGCTTCTCCATCTCCGGGGCGTAGCACTGGACCCAGCGATAGATCGTCGTATGGTCGACCGAAATGCCGCGTTCCGCCAGCATTTCCTCAAGGTCGCGATAGCTGATCGGATAGCGACAATACCAGCGCACCGCCCACAGGATCACATCACCCTGGAAATGGCGCCACTTGAAATCCGTCATCGTTCCGTCCGTCCAATCTCCGCCAAGCATGCTCAAGCTTCACGATTTTTGCAACAGAGCCCACACGAGTATTGAGCATAGTCGAGATTGGTGCAGATCACTTCTGATATTGAACTGTCAGGAGCTGGCTGCACAACAGCCATTACGCCCAATCAACTGGTGCAGTCGTCTTCTGAAAATGACATTTGGTATCTCTCATAAACGGATGTTTTTGAGAGAACTATCTTCGGCCTTCACACGCACGAAAGGCGGCGAAGCTCCGCCGTTAATCCGTCCGCCGGAGATCTCGCCCAGGCAGGCTGAAGGCCGAGCAAGCCTGACAGGCCCGAAAAGCCCGGCACGGGCGTCGGCGGCGATGACGGCGGCGGCATTATCCAGGGTTGATGATGGAAGTGGAGGATATCGACAACCTCTCGCGCAACCAAGACATCGCGGTCGGACTGCAAGTGATCTTGAAGCCACGGGCCCGTCCCACCCCGACATGGACCTCGATGCCCGAACGGACGTTAGATTTCGAGTTCTAGGCGTTCTGCGATGAAGGTTGGATCCCAGCCGGGATTGAAAGTGTCGACGTGGGTGAATCCGAGCCGCTCGTATAGGCCACGCAGGTTCGGGTGGCAGTCGAGCCGCAGCTTGGCGCACCCCTGCGTTCGCGCGGCATGGCGGCAAGCCTCGATCAGCGCGGAGCTGACACCCCGGCCCGCATGTGTCCGTCGCACCGCGAGCTTGTGCAGATATGCGGCCTCCCCCTTGAGGGCGTCGGGCCAGAACTCGGGATCCTCGGCCGACAAGGTGCAACAGCCGACGATGCCGTCGCTGCAACTCGCGACTAGGAGCTCGGATCTCAGGACGAAGGTCTCCGCGAATGTCCGGTCGATCCGCGCGACGTCCCAGGCGGGCGTTCCCTTGGCGGACATCCACGCCGCAGCGTCGTGCATCAGCCGCACAACCTCGTCGATATCACCCGAGCAGGCGACCCGAACGTTCGGAGGCTCCTCGCTGTCCATTCGCTCCCCTGGCGCGGTATGAACCGCCGCCTCATAGTGCAGTTTGATCCTGACGAGCCCAGCATGTCTGCGCCCACCTTCGCGGAACCTGACCAGGGTCCGCTAGCGGGCGGCCGGAAGGTGAATGCTAGGCATGATCTAACCCTCGGTCTCTGGCGTCGCGACTGCGAAATTTCGCGAGGGTTTCCGAGATGGTGATTGCGCTTCGCAGATCTCCAGGCGCGTGGGTGCGGACGTAGTCAGCGCCATTGCCGATCGCGTGAAGTTCCGCCGCAAGGCTCGCTGGACCCAGATCCTTTACAGGAAGGCCAACGGTGGCGCCCAAGAAGGATTTCCGCGACACCGAGACCAATAGCGGAAGCCCCAACGCCGACTTCAGCTTTTGAAGGTTCGACAGCACGTGCAGCGATGTTTCCGGTGCGGGGCTCAAGAAAAATCCCATCCCCGGATCGAGGATGAGCCGGTCGGCAGCGACCCCGCTCCGTCGCAAGGCGGAAACCCGCGCCTCGAAGAACCGCACAATCTCGTCGAGCGCGTCTTCGGGTCGAAGGTGACCGGTGCGGGTGGCGATGCCATCCCGCTGCGCTGAGTGCATAACCACCAGCCTGCAGTCCGCCTCAGCAATATCGGGATAGAGCGCAGGGTCAGGAAATCCTTGGATATCGTTCAGGTAGCCCACGCCGCGCTTGAGCGCATAGCGCTGGGTTTCCGGTTGGAAGCTGTCGATTGAAACACGGTGCATCTGATCGGACAGGGCGTCTAAGAGCGGCGCAATACGTCTGATCTCATCGGCCGGCGATACAGGCCTCGCGTCCGGATGGCTGGCGGCCGGTCCGACATCCACGACGTCTGATCCGACTCGCAGCATTTCGATCGCCGCGGTGACAGCGCCGGCGGGGTCTAGCCGCCGGCTCTCATCGAAGAAGGAGTCCTCGGTGAGATTCAGAATGCCGAACACCGTCACCATGGCGTCGGCCTCCGCAGCGACTTCCACGATGGGGATCGGGCGAGCAAAAAGGCAGCAATTATGAGCCCCATACCTACAAAGCCCCACGCATCAAGCTTTTGCCCATGAAGCAACCAGGCAATGGCTGTAATTATGACGACGCCGAGTCCCGACCAGACTGCATAAGCAACACCGACAGGGATGGATTTCAGAACCAGAGAAAGAAAATAAAATGCGATGCCATAACCGATTATGACAACGGCGGAAGGGGCAAGCTTAGTAAAGCCCTCGCTAGATTTTAATGCGGATGTTGCGATTACTTCGCCAACTATTGCGATAACAAGAAAAAGCCAGCCTTTCATGATATATCTCCCAATTTGTGTAGGGCTTATTATGCACGCTTAAAAATAATAAAAGCAGACTTGACCTGATAGTTTGGCTGTGAGCAATTATGTGCTTAGTGCATCTAACGCCTGAAATAAGCCGTGCCGCGAAGCGGCATCGGCTTGATTGAATTGTTAGACGGCAAACTCGAGCCAATACTTGTGCAGGCCAACAATATTAGACGAGCACAGCATGGGCATTGCCGCTTTGATCTTCTCCAGTGACCAATTCCACCACTCCATCTCCAGAAGCAATGAAATTTCCTCATCGGTGAAGCGTTTCTTAATCTTCTTAGCGGGATTGCCGCCAACGATAGCGTAAGGCTCCACATCTTTTGTCACCAACGAGCGGCTGCCTATCACCGCACCGTGCCCGATCTTGATTCCGGGCATGACCATTGCCTCAGAGCCGATCCAAACGTCATTGCCAATGACAGTATTACCTGCTTTTTGGAAGGCATCGAGTGCGCTTGAGAATGCAGGTTCTTCCTGCATATAAAAGAACGGGAAAGATGATGCCCAGTCGTACCGATGCCCCTGATTGCCAGCCATGATAAAGGAAGCCCCACTCCCGATAGAGCAGAAACTACCGATGATCAACTTATCAACGTCATCACGGTCCGGAAACAGATACCGTGCGCAGTCATCGAATGAGTGCCCATGATAGTAGCCAGAGTAATAGCTGTACCGCCCAACTTTGATATTGGGGTTCTTCACTTGCTCAGAAAGCAGCTTGCCTTTGAAGGGGCTATCAAAGTAGTTGGTCATAAGAGATCCCGCGGTCTGTGACTTTGCCGTCTAACGGACTAGGTAAGCCGCCCGCAGCATGCGGGTCGGCTTGAGCGCCGGGTTAGACCCAAAGCGCAAAAACGAAAGTGACCGCACAGGCCACGGACTACGAAAACAATAGCTGCTTGCGCTTGCTGCACAAGGGCTAGAGGCCAAAAAGGCTTGAAACTGGCGCAACCCACGCAGGCGAAGCCCGAGCGAACGCCAAACACCCAGCGGATAAACGCTTGCGAGGGTAAATGGCGTTTGAATATTCATGGGCTGAAATGAGCAGGAATAAAAAGCAGGCTAACGCCTGAGTTAAGCCGGAGCGCTTTGCGGCCGCGGCGTTGTGACAATTTACAGAACAACTCCGCGGCCGCGAAGCGATCTCGGCTTGAACGAATTGTTAGACCGCGCTTAGAAGAACTCATCCAAGATCCGGTAGTACTCAATCTTAGCTATGTTCGGATTTGGCTCTCCATACTCGATGAAGAACTGGTTAGTGAGTTCTGGTCCAAATACCGCGTCAATGTTTCTCGATGCAAGCGCCAGGTCTTGATACTTATCGGCAAGCCCGACCCGACCGCAGTCTATGAAGCCGACGAAGGCATTACCTTGGAAGATGAAGTTCTCGGGACAGGCGTCGCCATGTGTGACTACCAGCTGCTCCGCTCCAGGCATTTGTATAAAAAGTTGCTCGTAAACATCCCGCGCCAGCATGCCTTGCCTTGCGTGATCAAAGTCCTCCTCATCAACTAACCCGGCTTCCAAACGGCCCGAAGCCAGCTTCAGTCGCAGGTGGAGCCTTTCGTCGAATGGGCAATCGTCAGGCGAGATCGAATGGAGGTCGCGTAACGCTCGTGCCATCTCTGCAACAACAATAACTGGATCTGCATCTGCGGCGTCAGCGGCATTGTGGCCAATCAATGCTTTTGTCAACAGGATGGTGACAGTTGAAGTCGAGACATATGAGATCACTTCCGGTACGAGAGCTCGTGTTCTGAGCCATCTAGTGCGCTGATGCTCTTGAAGAATTTCTTGAGCAGAAGATCCGGAGGCGTACTTTAGATACGCGGTATTGCGATCAGGAAATAGAACTCGAATCACTCGAGCATCTGACTGACCATACTCAACTTCTTCAAAAGTGCATTCATCCAACAAGGGTGAAAGCAAATTCTTTAGTTCAGATACTTCGTCGAGGGCGACTGTCATAGCGGTCTAACGTTTGACATGAGGGGCGGCCAAGGGCGCCAGCCCTTGGACGTCCCCCTCGATGGAAGGGTTAGGCATCACTGCGTGTTCGCTCGAATGCCTGGCGTGTTTGAACCATGTACACGGCTGGACCATCTGGGGTGGTTACGGTACCTTGCCTCTCAAACCCCGCTTTCTCGTAGCATCGGATCGCTCGCAAGTTGCTCGGCGACGGGTCCGTTTGGATCTTGGTGACCTCGGGATCATTGAACAGCAACTCAACCAGAGCTCGAACCAGCTTGGTTCCCAAGCCTTTGCCCAGTTGTGATGCATTCGCCAGTGACTGGTCTATTCCGCGTACTCCTGGATCGGTTTCTTCTTCCCACCATCCGTCCCCGCTTCCAAGAGCAACGTACGACTGGGCATACCCAATCGGCTCTCCATTCAGCATTGCAATGTATGGAGTGACGGACTCTTGCGCTAAAACGCTTGGCAAGTACTGTTCCTGTACGTCAGCAAGTGTCGGGCGTGCTTCTTCTCCGCCCCACCACTCGACGATATGAGATCGATTTAGCCACTCATAGAGCATCGCAAGGTCATGCTCAGTCATGAGGCGCAGTGTGACGGAATCGGTGCTGTTGGTCACGATGCTGTACTTTGTGATGCCTAACTTTGTTTTAGGGCGACTGCCCTGCTGCGTAACATCGTTGCTGCTCCATAACATCAAACATCGACCCACGGCGTAACGCGCTTGCTGCTTGGATGCCCGAGGCATAGACTGTACAAAAAAACAGTCATAACAAGCCATGAAAACCGCCACTGCGCCGTTACCACCGCTGCGTTCGGTCAAGGTTCTGGACCAGTTGCGTGAGCGCATACGCTACTTGCATTATAGCTTACGAACCGAACAGGCTTATGTCCACTGGGTTCGTGCCTTCATCCGTTTCCACGGTGTGCGTCACCCGGCAACCTTGGGCAGCAGCGAAGTCGAGGCATTTCTGTCCTGGCTGGCGAACGAGCGCAAGGTTTCGGTCTCCACGCATCGTCAGGCATTGGCGGCCTTGCTGTTCTTCTACGGCAAGGTGCTGTGCACGGATCTGCCCTGGCAGGGCATCAACGAAGACCAGAACCTGGGCATCGCCATCACCCGCCGTGCGCTGGAAGCCCCGCTGCGCGCCATCGTGGCCAACGCCGGTGAAGAACCGAGCGTGATCGTGGCCAACGTCAAGGCCGGCGAAGGCAGCTACGGCTACAACGCCGCCACCGGCGAGTTCGGCGACATGATCGCCATGGGCATCCTGGACCCGACCAAGGTGACCCGCTCGGCCCTGCAGCACGCCGCTTCCGTCGCCGGCCTTGCGATCACGACCGAAGTGGTCGTGGCCGAAGTGCCGAAGAAGGAAGAGCCGGCCATGCCGGGTGCTGGCGGTATGGGCGGCATGGGCGGCATGGATTTCTGATCCGGTTGGCCCGGTCGTCAGGGAACCGGACCGCGCCAGCGCGGTCCGATCCCGGCAACGACCCGACATCAAGGCCCCAAGGACGGGGCCGGAGCCCGGCAGCGATGCCGGGCTTTTTGTTGTGCCCGCGCCGCGGCAATGTCTGACGCGAAGATCAGAACGCACCGATACGAACGTGCGAACACAGGCGCAACACTGAGCAGCCGTCCCCGCACCGGAGCGCTGCGTGCCGCGCCTCGCCACATCCCGGCGGCAAGCCGCGGGATGCGCGCCACTGCCGTCCGCCCACACCGGTTCGCGGTACGCGCGCCACGCGCCCGAGCGCACGCTGCTGTACGCGTTGGTAGAGGCGCACTACCCGGACTTCATTGCACGGATCGAAGCGGAGGGCCGCTCGCTGCCCGGGTATGTCCGCGAGGCGTTCGATGCCTACCTGCGTTGCGGCGTACTCGAGCACGGCTTCCTGCGGGTGGTGTGCGAGCACTGCCGTGCAGAGAGGCTGGTGGCCTTCTCCTGCAAGAAGCGCGGGTTCTGCCCGAGTTGCGGCGCGCGACGCATGGCCGAGAGTGCGCGGCACCTGGTCGAGGAGGTGTTCGGCCCGCGGCCTGTGCGGCAATGGGTGCTGAGCTTTCCGTACCCCTTGCGTTTCCTGTTCGCCAGCAAGCCAGAAGCCATTGGCCCGGTGCTGGGCATCGTGCAGCGCGTGATCGCCGGCTGGTTGGCCGATCAAGCCGGCATCGACCGCGCCAGCGCCCAGTGCGGCGCGGTGACGCTGATCCAGCGTTTCGGCAGCGCGCTGAACCTGAACATCCACTTCCACATGCTGTGGCTCGACGGCGTGTACGTGGAAGCCACCGAGCTGCCGCGGCGCGAACTGCGCCTGCACCGCGCCCGTGCGCCCACCACCGCGCAGTTGACCCAGCTGGCAGCTACCATCGCGCACCGGGTGTGTCGGCACCTGACGCGCAAAGGCTGGCTCGAAGGGGAGGGCGAATCGGCCTTCCTGGCAGACAGCGCTGCAGGCGACGACAGCATGGATGGGCTGCGGATGAGTTCGATCACCTACCGCATCGCCACCGGCCGCGACGCTGGCTGCAAGGTCGTCACGCTGCAAACGCTGCCCGGTGACGCCGGTTCGCTGGAGGGCGAAGCCGGCAAGGTCGGCGGCTTCTCACTGCATGCCGGCGTGGCGGCCGAAGCACACGAAAGCCACAAGCTGGAAAAGCTGTGCCGCTACATCACGCGCCCGGCGATCAGCGAGAAGCGGCTGTCGATAGCGCTCCAGGGCAGGGTGCGTTACCAGCTCAAGACCCCGTGGCGCAATGGCACCACGCATGTGGAATGGGATCCGGTGGATTTCATCGCCAAGCTGGCGGCGCTGGTCCCGCCACCTCGCGCGCATCTCACCCGCTTCCACGGCGTATTCGCCCCGAATGCAAACCTGCGTGCGCAGCTGACGCCCTCGGGGCGCGGCAAGCGGCCTGCGGGCGATGCGGCGCCAGTGGACGTCAGCGCCCACGACGCGCCGCGCAGCCCCGAGGAGAAGCGCCGTGCGATGAGCTGGGCGCAACGGCTCAAGCGGGTCTTTTCCATCGACGTCACCGCCTGCGTCCACTGCGGTGGCACCGTGCGGATCGTCGCCAGCATCGAGGAACCCACCGCCATCCGCGCCATCCTCGCCCACTTCGAGAAGCACGGCGCGCGGGAAGAAGCGCACTACAGGCCCGCAGCGCGCGCGCCGCCAGTGCAAGCCGCGTGACGATCTGCCGGCTGCACAGCCGACGGCGAAACCGGAATCCGAGCCGATGCGGCCACGATCCGCAGGGCGGCGCTCGGCCCGCTGTCGGGAATCAGCGAAGCATGGCTGCTGACAACGCCGCTGCGTGGCCCCGCGATGCCGAAATCCCACTCACAGACGTCCGATCCGTGCCCAAAACGGGGCTTGCGCGACCGCCGCCTACCCAGCAGACTGCCCGAAAAGGGCGTTTGAACTTCCTATACGCAAGGAACGTCTCGCCTGCCAAATCGGGCCATGTGACGGCTGACCGCTTGGCGAGCGGATGCCGTTCCGGTAGCACCGCCAAGAGCGGTTCGGTCCATGTGCGACGGGAATGGCAGTCGGGTGGTTGGGGCGTGCCCGCGACGAACGCCACGTCCAACCTGCCGGCGCGAAGCTGCACCACCGCTTCACGGGCCGGGCCTTCGGCGATCTCGACTTCAACATCGGGGTAATCCTTGCGGTATTGGCCGATCAGCTTTGCGAGGAAGCTATGCGGAATCAGGGCATGGATACCGATACGAAGCCGGCCGCTTTCTCCGGCTGCCGCCATGCCGGCGGTTTTCACCGCATGGTCGAGTTGGTCAATACCTACGGCTATCCGCTCGACGAAATGGCGTCCGGCCTCGGTCAGCCGAACGCCGCGCGCATGACGCTCGAACAAGAGGATGCCGAGGTCTTCTTCCAGTGCCTTCACGCGGGCGCTGACGCTGGACTGTGCAACGCCGAGCGCGTTGGCGGCGTGACGGAAGTTGAGATATTCGGCGACAGCGAGAGTGTGAACTAAGGTCATCATTGGCACTCGCCCCGAAAGGAGATGATTGCTCAACAGATTTAATCCGTCATTTCTCCTAAGTCTACGCATGCCAAATCGCCATGACTAAATCACAATGAAGTTGCGAATGGTCTGCGTAGTATTGGCAGACATATTAAATAGAGGATCGCGCCGACAATCCAAACCCAACCGTTCCATGCCCCGGCGGTGGCAGAATAGAGTGCTGTGAAGCCAAGCGGTCCTGCGATAGAGCTTAGATTGGTGAGGCTCGTTAGCGTTCCTTGCAAAGCCCCTTGCTTGTTACTGCTGACATTGTTTGAGAGCATTGCCTGCAAGGCCGGCATGCCAACACCCCCGGCGGCAAGCAGCAACAGAATCGGGAACACCATCCATCCCTGCGTGGCAAAAGCCAGAAGAACGAAGCCAGTCGCATCCGCAGCCATGCCAAACAGCAGCGTGCGCCGCTCTCCAAGCCGGCTTGAAAGCGGGCCGGTAACAAACGCTTGGAAGATCGCATGTGTTGCCCCAAACGCCGCGAGCGACAAACCAACGGTCGCGGTGTTCCACTGAAAACGGTCCTCGCCATATATGACCCATAGGGCTGCAGGCACTTGGCCGATCAGTTGAATAATGAAGAAAACTGCGAAAAGCGCACCTAGCCCGCGCAATGCATCATCCAGCCGTAACAGAACGAATGGTTTGATGCGAACCGGCTTTCCGGTCCCGCCATGGCTGTGATGAGTCTCCTTGAGGAAAATGCAGGCAAGCAGGAACGCGAACCCGTTGAGAAGGGCGGCGGCGATAAACGGGGCATGAGCAGAGATACCACCGAGCATGCCACCAAGTGCTGGCCCGGCAATCATGCCCGCCCCATAACAGGCCCCCATGTAGCCGAACCAGCGTGCGCGAGAACCTTCCCCCGTCGAATCGGCAATGGTTGAGGCTGCTACAGCTCCGGTTGCGCCCGTGACGCCGGACACGAGTCGGCCGATATAGAGCACCCATAAGACCGGCGCTGATGCCATAATCGTGTAATCGACTGCGGCTCCTGCAAGAGAAGCCAGAAGTACCGGACGCCGACCGTAAGAATCCGAAAGCTGTCCAAGCATGGGCGCGAAGACGACCTGCATCAATGCATAGAGCGACAGCAAGGCACCATAGTGTCCAGCGACCTGCTCTGCTGGCACAAGCTCACGCAGAAGCGTCGGAAGGACGGGCATGATGAGGCCGAGACCCATGGCGTCAAGACCCACGATCAGCAGGGCAATGATGGCAGAGCTGCGCACCTGAAACTCCAGCGCCGCTCAATGGAGCGACTTTATCAACGATAAGGAGATGGAAATATAACTTATCGGTGATAAATTGTCAAGCACTGGCGAAGGAACGTGAATGACCAAACTGGACAAGGGCACCGTGATCGCGGCGGCGCTAGAGCTGTTGAACGAGGTTGGCATGGACAGCCTGACGACGCGGAAGCTCGCTGAACGCCTCAAGGTTCAGCAGCCTGCGCTTTACTGGCATTTCCAGAACAAGCGAGCGCTGCTTGATGCGCTCGCCGAGGCGATGCTGGCGGAACGCCATACCCGCTCGCTACCCGAAGAGAATGAGGACTGGCGGGTGTTCCTGAAAGAGAATGCCCTGAGCTTCAGAACGGCGTTGCTCTCTTATCGGGACGGCGCGCGTATCCATGCCGGCACTCGACCGACAGAACCGAATTTTGGCACCGCCGAGACGCAAATACGCTTTCTCTGCGCGGAGGGCTTTTGTCCGAAGCGCGCCGTTTGGGCGCTCCGGGCGGTCAGTCACTATGTGGTCGGTTCCGTTCTCGAGCAGCAGGCATCTGATGCCGATGAGAGAGTTCCGGACAGGCCAGATGTGTCCGAGCAAGCACCGTCGTCCTTCCTGCACGATCTGTTTCACGAGTTGGAAACAGACGGCATGGATGCTGCGTTCAACTTCGGACTCGACAGCCTCATCGCTGGTTTCGAGCGGCTGCGTTCATCTACAACAGATTAGAGGCTTATGCCCCTTTGCCGCCCCAACTGCCACGACACCGATCCGCTTTGCACGATGCCCATGACCTCACGGCCGAGCTGGCGGTCGATGACCGGCCGCCACGGGACAAGGGAAATGAGCGGTATCTTGCCAGACAGGATACCGCCATTCACGAGGTTTCGAAGATTATTGCGCCGCATCGGAGCGGGCTTGCTTCCAGTCGTCGGCTAGACGGGGTCGTTTGCGGGAAGGGGCGGAATCCTACGCTAAGGCTTTGGCCAGCGATATTCTCCGGTGAGATTGATGTGTTCCCAGGGGATAGGAGAAGTCGCTTGATATCTAGTATGACGTCTGTCGCACCTGCTTGATCGCGGCCGCGATAGCTAGATCGCGTTGCTCCTCTTCTCCATCCGCGTTCCAAGCTGCGGAAAGGCACCCATAAGCGTACGCCTGGTCGAGCAGGCGACGCGGATCGACGTCCAGCGCACGAGAGAATGCGTCCGCCATCTGTGCAATGCGTCTAGGATCGAGACAAAGGTCGTCTCTGTCAGCCGGATCGTAGAACATATTGGCGGCGCCAAAGCCCACTTCACCGACCAGACCGACGGGATCTATCACCAGCCAGCCGCGACTGGAGAACATGATGTTTTCATGATGCAGATCGCCATGTAGCCCACGCAGTTCCGAGGCATTGCTCATCATTTGATCGGCTATAATCGCCGCGTGGACGTAGTCAGTTTGACAACCTGCGTTTTGATCATCGCGCGCCCGCTGAAACAAAGCTGCAAAGCGATCCCGGATCGGGAGAAGGGCAGAAGGCAGGGGTTCCTCAGATGCGGCATACAGCTTCGCCATTAGTTCCGCTGCAATTTCGGTCGCCTGGTAGTCGCCGTGCTCGGCAACGATGTGAGAGAGCATTCGCTCCCCGGCATATTCGAGCAACATCAGATTGTTCTCACGACCGAGCAACCGGACTGCTCCCCTCCCATTGCGCCATACCAGATAGTCGGCCCCGCGCAGTTCATCAGCAATGTCTTCTATAGGTTTCAATCCCTTGACGATTGCAGGAGTCCCGTCTGGCAATGAAACTTTCCAAACGAGGCTGGAAAAGGTGTCCGCAATGAGAACAGGTTGCGAAACGTGCCAATGAGCAGGAAAAACAGGCGGCATGAACATCAACCCCAAGTCAGAGGGTCCAATCGCAGATAGAAGGCAAGGCGTTCGCGGTCGGGGGCTTCGATCCCCAATACATTGAATAGGACAGCGAAGGCGCGCTCTGCTTCATCTGGCGCTGCCCAGTTCTCTTCGGCGTTAGCAATCATGAGTGCCAAATCGGCATAGCGATCTGCTGTTCCGAGCCGCCCAAGGTCGATCAGACCCGTGCATTGAAGAGTTTTAGGGTCCACCATGAAGTTCGGCATGCAGGGATCACCATGGCAAACAACCATATCGGTGCGCTCTTGGTCGAGCCGCACCGGTAGCTCTCGTTCGACACGAGCCAAAAGATCGAGCTGCGGCGTACTCTTGTCCTCGTCCGGTAAGAAGTCGGGATTGACGGCATTGCGGGACACCACATCAACGGCGCGTCCGAACATTCGCGACAGCCTGCGCTCAAACGGACATTGATCAACCGATAGGCTGTGAACAGCGCCAAGTTGCTGCCCCATTGACGGCCACGCTTTGAGCAAATCCGCTCCAGACAGATCAGCCGCCGGTACTCCCGGAATTGCCGTTATCACCAAGCATGCACCCTCCTGTTCCTCCTGCCAGTTGATGACCTCGGGGCAAGCCACACCTCGACCTTTGAGCCAAATGAGGCGGTCACGCTCTCCAGCGAGCTCACCGCGGCGGGAAGCAGGTGCGATTTTCGCGAAGGCATGCCCGTCACCACGTCGAAAAACAAAATCACCAGATTCTCCGCCTCTGACAGGCAACCAGTCAGAATGCGATTCACCAAAAAAAATATTAGTTCGATTCAATGGAGGTTCCTTCAGTTTTCTGATGAAGCGCGGAGGTGGCTCAACTTGCGAAAAGAAACGAGTTGCGACGTAAGTCCGAGAACATGCTTTCCATGGTCTCTGAGCTCGCCTTTGGGACCGACATATCGGTAGAGAGTGACGCGCTCGATGCCGAGTTCCTTGCAGAGATCGGAAACTGAAGTATCGCGCTGGGCCATGGCGGCTTGCGCGAGACGCACCTGAGCTTTGGTGAGCGCGAATTTTCGTCCGCCCTTGCGACCGCGCGCTCTCGCGGAGGCGAGACCCGCCATGGTGCGCTCTCGGATCAGATCCCGCTCGAACTCGGCCAAGGTGGCGAAGATTCCGAACACCATGCGACCGGACGCAGTCGTGGTGTCGATCTGAGCGCCCTTTCCAGTCAGAACCCGCAGGCCGATCTTGCGGTCTGACAGCTCCTTCACCGTGTTGACCAGATGGGCAAGCGATCGTCCGAGGCGATCGAGCTTCCAGACCACCAGCACATCGCCGTCACGCAATGACTTGAGGCAGGCAGTCAAGCCAGGGCGATCATCACGACCGCCGGAAGCAAGATCATCATAGATATTGTCCCGTTCGACACCTGCGGCGCGCAAGGTGTCGTGCTGCAGGTCGAGAGACTGCGAGCCATCGGCTTTGGAGACGCGGGCATATCCGATCAGCATGTATCACAAACGTTGGTTTGAGGCGGCGCTTCGGCCACGATTGCATTGACCTCTGGAAATGTATCTCAACCAGCTTCATAAACAAAGCGTCTTGAACGCTATCAGATTTTGAAAAAGGAACATGTATGCCGCGTCGCGTCACTCTAACCGATCGGCAGAAAGACGCGCTGTTGCGCTTGCCGACTTCACAGACGGATTTGCTCAAGCACTATACGCTGAGTGATGAAGACCTTGGGCATATCAGGCTGCGTCGGCGCGCTCACAACAGGTTCGGCTTCGCCCTGCAATTGTGTGTCCTGCGCTATCCCGGCCGGGTGCTGGCTCCAGGCGAACTGATCCCTGCAGAGGTCATCGAATTTATCGGAGCGCAGCTTGGCCTGGGTGCCGACGATCTCGTAGACTATGCTGCCCGCGAGGAAACACGGCACGAGCATCTTGCCGAGTTACGGGGGCTCTACGGCTTCCGCACCTTCTCCGGACGTGGTGCGAGCGAGCTGAAGGAATGGTTGTTCCGAGAAGCCGAGATGGCGGTGTCGAACGAGGATATCGCCCGTCGCTTCGTAGCCGAGTGCCGACGCACCCGCACTGTCCTTCCCGCGACATCCACGATCGAGCGGCTTTGTGCCGCGGCTCTCGTCGATGCCGAGCGACGCATCGAGACGAGGATCGCCATTCGTCTGCCTATGTCGATCCGAGAACAGTTGCTGGCATTGCTCGAGGAGACGGCTGATGATCGGGTGACCCGTTTTGTGTGGCTGCGCCAGTTCGAGCCTGGCTCGAACTCTTCGTCGGCCAACCGGCTGCTCGACCGGCTCGAATATCTGCAACGCGTCGATCTCCCCGAGGATCTGCTTGCCGGCGTTCCTGCCCATCGGGTGACTCGTCTGCGCAGGCAGGGTGAACGGTATTATGCCGACGGCATGCGCGATCTCCCGGAGGACAGGCGGCTTGCGATCTTGGCTGTTTGCGTCTCGGAATGGCAGGCGATGTTGGCCGACGCAGTGGTCGAAACCCACGACCGGATCGTCGGCCGTCTCTACCGTGCTTCGGAGCGTATTTGCCATGCAAAGGTCGCAGACGAAGCGGGGGTGGTGCGTGACACCCTGAAATCCTTCGCCGAGATCGGGGGCGCCCTGGTCGATGCACAGGATGATGGCCAGCCGCTGGGCGACGTCATCGCGAGCGGATCAGGGTGGGACGGCTTCAAAACCCTTGTTGCAATGGCAACCAGGCTCACCGCCACCATGGCCGACGATCCGCTCAACCATGTGCTCGACGGTTATCACCGCTTCCGCCGATACGCTCCACGCATGTTGCGCCTGCTCGATCTGCGAGCTGCGCCCGTTGCACTGCCGCTTCTGGAAGCGGTGACGGCCCTTCGTACCGGTTTGAACGATGCCGCGATGACCAGCTTCTTGCGGCCCAGCTCGAAATGGCATCGCCACCTTCGGGCCCAGAGGGCTGGCGACGCTCGCCTATGGGAGATCGCGGTGCTGTTCCATCTGCGCGATGCGTTCCGCTCCGGAGATGTCTGGCTTACTAGGTCCCGGCGCTATGGCGATCTGAAACACGCACTCGTTCCGGCACAAG
Organism: Delftia deserti; assembly: GCF_042653485.1. Taxonomy (NCBI): domain Bacteria; kingdom Pseudomonadati; phylum Pseudomonadota; class Betaproteobacteria; order Burkholderiales; family Comamonadaceae; genus Delftia; species Delftia deserti. The sequence continues at coordinate 64,587 of NZ_JBHSIH010000001.1, forward strand.
CCATCGCGGAAGGCGGTCGTCTCGCTGTGCCATTGCGGCCGGAGGAATGGCTGGCAGACCGGCAAGCTCGCCTCGACATGCGGTTGCGCGAGCTTGGCCGTGCCGCTCGCGCAGGCACGATCCCGGGCGGGTCGATTGAAAACGGCGTTCTGCATATCGAGAAACTCGAAGCCGCCGCGCCGACAGGCGCCGAAGATCTGGTGCTCGATCTCTACAAGCAGATCCCGCCCACGCGCATCACCGATCTCCTGCTGGAGGTGGATGCGGCGACCGGCTTCACCGAAGCGTTCACCCATCTGCGCACAGGAGCACCCTGCGCTGACCGGATCGGGCTAATGAACGTTATCTTGGCGGAAGGGATCAACCTCGGCTTGCGCAAAATGGCGGATGCGACAAACACCCACACCTTCTGGGAATTGATCCGCATTGGACGGTGGCATGTCGAGGGCGAAGCCTATGACCGGGCGCTGGCCATGGTGGTCGAGGCACAGGCAGCGTTACCCATGGCCCGGTTCTGGGGCATGGGCACGTCGGCTTCGAGCGACGGACAGTTCTTCGTCGCTACAGAGCAAGGTGAGGCCATGAACCTGGTCAACGCGAAATATGGCAATACCCCGGGCCTGAAAGCCTATAGCCACGTCTCCGACCAATATGCGCCGTTCGCAACCCAGGTGATTCCTGCAACGGCAAGCGAAGCGCCTTACATCCTCGATGGCCTGCTGATGAACGATGCTGGACGCCATATCCGCGAGCAGTTCACCGACACGGGCGGCTTCACCGATCACGTCTTTGCCGCATGTGCCATTCTCGGCTACCGGTTCGCTCCGCGCATCCGCGACCTGCCATCCAAACGGCTCTACGCGTTCAATCCGTCGGCCGCCCCGGCGCACCTGCGAGCGTTGATCGGCGGAAAGGTCAACCAAGCCATGATCGAGCGCAATTGGCCCGACACCCTGCGCATCGCCGCCACCATTGCTGCCGGGACCGTCGCGCCAAGCCAGATTCTGCGGAAACTCGCCTCCTATCCGCGGCAGAACGAGCTCGCGACAGCCCTGCGGGAAGTCGGTCGCGTCGAGCGCACCCTGTTCATGATCGACTGGATTCTGGATGCCGAACTCCAACGGCGTGCCCAGATCGGGCTCAACAAAGGCGAAGCTCATCATGCGCTGAAGCGGGCAATCAGCTTCCACCGCCGCGGTGAAATCCGCGACCGTTCCGCCGAAGGCCAGCATTACCGCATCGCCGGCATGAATCTGCTCGCCGCCATCATCATCTTCTGGAACACCATGAAGCTCGGCGAGGTCGTTGCAAACCAGAAACGCGATGGAAAGCTGCTATCGCCCGATCTCTTGGCCCATGTTTCGCCGCTCGGATGGGAACACATCAATCTCACCGGAGAATATCGCTGGCCAAAGCCTTAGCGTAGGATTCCGCCCCCTCCCGCAAACGACCCCATTCAGGGAAAGAGAATGAGCGCTTTCCGGACGGATGGATGGACGCCGCCTATGACGCGCTGAAACCCATGATCGGCGGCACGCTCAACATCAAGCACGTCCGCGCCCATTGGGACGAAATCCTGCGGCTGGCCACCTCGATCAAGCAGGGCACGGTGACGGCCTCCCTGATGCTCCGAAAGCTCGGCAGCTACCCACGCCAGAACGGCCTGGCCGTGGCGCTCCGCGAGCTGGGCCGCATCGAGCGCACGCTGTTCATCCTGGACTGGCTGCAAAGCGTGGAACTGCGCCGCCGCGTGCATGCCGGCCTGAACAAGGGCGAGGCGCGCAATGCGCTGGCCAGGGCAGTGTTTTTCAACCGCCTGGGTGAAATCCGCGACCGCAGTTTCGAGCAGCAGCGCTACCGGGCTAGCGGCCTCAATCTGGTAACGGCTGCCGTCGTGTTGTGGAACACGGTCTATCTGGAACGGGCTGCGCACGCGCTGCGTGGCAACGGCCATGCCGTTGATGACGCGCTGTTGCAGTACCTGTCGCCGCTCGGTTGGGAGCACATCAACCTCACCGGCGATTACCTCTGGCGCAGCAGCGCCAAGATCGGCGCGGGCAAGTTCAGGCCGCTACGACCGCTGCAACCGGCTTAGCGTGCTTTATTTTCCGTTTTCTGAGGCGACCCCAGGGGGGCTGAAAAGTCGCAAGCCCCATGCTCTGCGCCAAGCCAGGTCAAGCCTGCATGGCGAACTCAACTCCATCGTCCTGGTCGAGGGCGAGAGCACAGTGGAAGGAACAACAATGAGACTCCAGATCAGAAAAGCCTACAGTTTTGGTGCCGCTCTCCTGCTGGTTCTTGGCGCGGCCACCATTGGCGCAGCCATCATGAGCAACCGCAGCAGCGCTCTTGCCGACGAAACCGCCGCCAGGCGATACCAGTCCTACCTGCTGGCCGATGAGTTGCGGCAAAGCTCTGACGATCTCACCCGACTGGCGCGCACCTACGTGGCCACCGGTGACGCCAAGTGGGAGAAGCAATACATCGAGATTCTGGATATTCGCAATGGCAAGCTGCCACGGCCTCAGGCCTACGAGCGGATCTATTGGGACTTCCGGGCAGCCGATGCGCAAAACGTGCGTCCTGCAGGCGAAACGGTGCCGCTGCTTGATCTGATGAAGCGGGCCGGCTTTGCAGACAACGAACTCGCCAAGCTGGCCGAAGCCAAGGCCAACTCAGATGATCTGGCGCGCACTGAAACCATCGCCATGAACATGGTGAAGGGCCTCTATGACGACGGCAAAGGTGGGTTCACGCGCCAAGCTGAACCCGACAAGGCCAAGGCTCTGGGGATGATGCACGACTTGGCGTACCACCAGTACAAAGCCAAGATCATGAAACCCGTGGACGAGTTCCTGATTCTTCTCGATGAGCGCACGTCAGCACAGCTGGCCGCAGCCGTGGCGGCGCGGCAGCAATGGTCGAAACTTGCCATGGCCTCGACGGCATTGCTCATCGTGAGCCTGCTCGCCGGGCTACTTTATCTGCGTCGTCGCACCAGCGCCGTGCTTGGCGACGTCAGTCGTGTGGCATCGGGCATTGCGGCAGGGGAGCTTGATCAGTCGATCGATCTCGGAGTGAGGGGTGAAGAAGGTGACCTGCTGCGCACTATGGGCAGCATGCAGCAGCAATTGTCTAGCGTGGTGGGCGCCATTCGCAGTGGTGCCGACAGCGTGGCGACAGCCAGCTCCGAGATTGCACAGGGCAACCAGGACCTGAGCCAGCGCACCGAAGAGCAAGCCAGTGCCCTGCAACAAACGGCCGCCACGATGGAGGAGCTGGGCACCACCACCCGCAACAACGCCGACAACGCCAAGCAGGCCAATCAACTCGCTCAGGGCGCCTCGGCCGTCGCTGCGCAAGGTGGCGAGGTGGTCGGCAAGGTCGTCACCACGATGCAAGGCATCAGCGACAGCAGCCGCAAGATCGGCGACATCATCGGCGTGATCGACGGCATCGCCTTCCAGACCAACATCCTGGCGCTCAACGCAGCCGTTGAGGCGGCCCGCGCAGGTGAGCAGGGCCGCGGCTTCGCTGTCGTGGCGTCTGAAGTGCGCAGCCTCGCGCAGCGCAGCGCTGAGGCTGCCAAGGAAATCAAGGCCCTGATCGGCCGTAGCGTCGAGCAGGTGGAGCAAGGCACCGTGCTGGTGGACGAGGCCGGCAAGACCATGGGCGAGATCGTCGCCTCGATCCAACGCGTGAGTGACATCGTGGCCGAGATTACCTCGGCCAGCGTCGAGCAGAGCTCCGGCATCGGGCAGGTCGGCGAGGCCGTCAGCCAGATGGACCAGGTGACGCAGCAGAACGCGGCGCTTGTGGAAGAGAGCGCTGCCGCCGCAGAGAGCCTGAAGGGCCAGGCCCAGAAACTGGTGCAGGCCGTGGCGGTGTTCAAGCTGTCGCATGAAGGACTTGGAGGCTCGACCCACGCTGCGGCCCCAGCGGCCAACGCTGCTGCCGTCGAGCGTCGCGGCCCGGACCGTGCCAAGAACATCGCCCGGCCGGCATTCAAGGCGAAGGCTGCTGCAGCCCCAGCATCAACCTCTGAGTCGAGCCGGCTCGCTATCGCACCTGCCAAGACCGGCACTGACGACTGGACGTCGTTCTGAGCGCGGCTCGCCGCGCCAGAACCCGCCCCCAATCTCCAAGGAGTCGAAGATGACCGCCATGATTGAAGAGCGCCCAACGGTAGCACCGGTTACGGCGCAGACGACAGCCGCCTCATCAACACGGGCTGCCAAGGCAGTGGCCGCCATGCCCAACGAGTTCCTCAGCTTCCGCCTGGGTGGCGAGGAATACGGCATCGACATCCTGCGGGTACAGGAGATCCGCAGCTACGAGGCACCCACCCGCATTGCGAACGCACCGCATTTCATCAAGGGAGTGATCAACCTGCGTGGCGTGATCGTGCCCATCGTCGACCTGCGCCTGAAGCTCGGTTGCGAGTCGGCCGAGTACACCGATTTCACCGTCGTCATCGTGCTGAACGTGCGCGGACGGGTCATCGGCGTGGTGGTCGATTCGGTGTCGGACGTTCTGGCGCTGGGCGCGGACAACATCAAGCCGGCGCCCCGGATGAGTGCCTCGGTGGATGCCGGCTACATCGTGGGTATGGGATGCTTCAAGAGCGGCGATGTCGAACGCATGCTGATTCTGACCGACATCGAAGCGCTCATGAGCAGCGCCGAGATGGGGTTGATGGAGGCCGCGATGCTTTGATTGATACGATGTATATTATGTTTAATCGTATACGCTCCTAGATCGAGAGCGCTTTTCCAAGGACCAGCGAACATCTAGCCGCATACCCTGCGGCTTTTTAACGATGTTCAGATCACCACGACCTGCTGGCCTGCCCCATCTGCATAGCCTGCTTGATAACATCCAGGCCAGCGAAAAAGAAATAGCCAAGCTCATCGACGTGTCGGTACCGACGCTTCGCAAATACAGAGCCCGGGGGCAAGCACCGCGATCAGTAATGCTTGCCCTTTTTTGGGAGTCAACATGGGGCCTGCGGACCGCTGACGTGACAGCCGCAAATCATGCAGCGCAGTACTTTGCACTGGCGCAGAGTCTCAGGCGTGAAAATGATCGGCTTGTCAAGCAATTGTTGAGAATGGAGAGGGAGCTTTCCAGAGGCCACGGCGCAGCAAATGGCCCAATTTTCCGTCTACCACAAAGCAGGAATTGATATCTGCGTATAGCAGAGCCGCTTCGCGGGTTGTTTTCTAGAGCGCGAAAGTTGAACCGTGCAATGCGAGACACAAGGGGCGCGGCAATGACTGCGCATGCGCGACCGCAACGATACGACAGATGCAGACCCGAAACGCGCAGGAAGCTTACTCAGGCGCGCTAGAAACACCCTACCCTATGACGCCGGGCACGTCGCGCGACAAGACGCTTACATGGGGCGATGCCCCATACCCCAAAGTCAGCATCGCAACCTAAATTGCTTATCCCTGGCAATCCGGCGCTCTTCGGTAATCCAAGGCCTGCTATCGACTCGCGCCATGCTGTCAAGCCGTTTGATGCGCTCGTCTAGCTGCTGGCAGTCTGATTGGTTCGATGGAGCTTGCGAGCCTGAGGAGTAAGGAACACTCGTCAGAGATTCCGCGTTGCGCTTTTGACTGCGCGCCATTGCGACTTGATCATCCCAGGATGCATGCTTCGGGACACGTGCAATCCGCTCAACAGACCAGCCACGTGCGGAGCAGTGCTCATGATTCCAATACAGCCGTCCAGTTGCTGCAGCCCGACACAAAAAAATCTCTTTTGTTTGTGCACCCCTTGGATCTGAAACGGCGGGCGATGTATCGACCTCCTTAGCCCCTTGACAAGGTTGATTGCTATATGTATTACCACATCGAAAAATCTGCCCATTTGCAGAGCCGATCACAAGTAGAAAGAGAAATCCTGTCACTGATTTGATTCGCATTGACAGGTTGTAACAGAATCAATCTGTTGACATAGGACGGATGCCCCATACCCCTCAATTGATCATTGCTGAGCGCACCTGAGCATTGCGGCGCGCGAGACCAGCGCTATATCCCTCGTGCTGCGGCTCCTGATGAGCAACGACCTGCGGCGCGTCCTGGTGCTGCACCAATCCAGGCGTAGGCCTGTCACTACGGGCGCCGGTTGCAGTGTCGATCACGACAGGCTTATCGCCTCTACCGCTGGCCGTATACGGTGCATCGCATGTCACGGGCCGCACAACGCTTAGATATGTCACCGTGGCCATGCAATTTGCAAGACGCTGGACCTTGTAGCCAGCTTGCACCAAGTCATCGCTGGTCAGGTCAAACACGCGGCGCCCCTCACTGCTGACCACAAATGTGATCTGGTCCCTGCCCTGCTTACTGATGTCGCCAGTCATGTGCAGCAGCTTGCCGAACAGTGGGTCTTTGACCTCAGGTGCAGTTGGGGGCACCGACGTACCTGCAAGCTGCTGCGGGGCCTCGGCGGGGCCTTGCTGGGCCTGTTGAGCGGCCGGGGCATGCTGCACGACAGCGGCCGATTTTTTGGCTGCAGGCGCGGTCTTGTGGCCCCAGACGCTTGTGTCGTCGCTGGGCCAAAACGCATAGGCCACATATCCAATGGCGACAACCCAAAATGCCCAGGTGAAGCGCCTGAGCTTCACATTCAGGGGCGAGAGATCCTGCGCCTTGGACTCTGCAGATCCGCTGCTCTGGGTGTTGCTTTTATAGAGCCCGAAATATTTGGATTCGTACTTACGGCGATCCGTCTGGATTGCCGCGCCCCGGTAGCCTGCATGAACCCTGCGAATGTACTCATCAGCGTTGCCCAGGATGTCCGCTTTGCGGCACACGATGCGCGTAGCTATGAGCTGCGCAATGGGCTGGTTGATGTCGCGGAAAGATTGCGTCATCAGCAGCACATCAGCGTTGTAGTGTCGATGCAACTTGAACCACTGCACAACAGCGTCAGGAGTGCCAAGCTTGGGCAACGCGACGTGGCACTCATCAATGACGTATAGCGGGCCTTGATCCTTGTCGCCACGCCATGTGCTGTAGTAGTCCCAGACGCTCCCAAATGTGAAGATGTTTTCGGGCTGTGGCTCAGGCTCGCGGTCGGTCCACAAGCGAAACGCCTCATGCTCAGCGATGTTTGCGGCATTCCAATCACCGATGCGCGGCGCCGGCCTAGTCCGAATCTCGATCAGATCACGCCACGAAGGATCGATAGCCGCGAATGCGTCGATGTTCAGAGGCAGGTTTGTAATGACCTTGCGCCCCGACCGCAGCGCGGGCAGGACGTGATACGCAACGGCTTCATAGCTCTTACCGGAGCCTGGAATGCCCTCAAGTCCATTGACACTCATGATCCAAGCCTTGTAAATGGTATGAGCTGCAGCACAAGACGAACGCCAATAGCAGCAGTGATGATACTGACGGCAGAGCCGACGCCACACAGAGCCATAACGTTCAGAATTTCCTCCGGCAACCCCAAACCAGCACCAAAGCCTTGCAAGCCTCCAATATCAAGAGAGTTTGCAGCACCCACCACAATATCCAGAAGTTGCTCGATTAACCAGCTAATCATATCTGTCAACATGTCCCAAGCTGCCTCAAAAATATTAACAGCAAGATCACTAACATATTTGACAAACGCAGATACTGAATCGCCGATCCAGTCAACGAATTGTTTCCATGTCCCACTGAGCCAATCAATGATGCCCGTGATTGTGCCTTTGAGCCAATTGAGCATGATTTAACCCCCAAAAATAAGACGTCGCGCAAGCAATAGCGCGGAGAGAATGGTGATTGCTCTAAGCACCCCCCATAACCAGCTTGGCGGTGAAATATCGTGCGAGCCGAAGTTCAAACCACGACCAAAATCAAGATCAATAATCCAAGATGGAGGCGTACCACCATCGGAAACTTTTGGCATTAATTCGCCAACGAGATTCGATATTGGCGCATTTTTTATATCGTTCATTTTTGATTGGAATACGCCGCCAGGACCATCTATGTATTTTTTCTTGTAAAGCTTTGGTTGCTCAAAAGAGCCTATTTTTCCGAATCCAGGCTTCCCAGGCAGTGCAGGCCCAGTGTTGTCATCGCAATCAGAGCCTTTGCACTCCCCGTCTCCGTCCCCCTTACCTCCGCCAGTATCAGCACCCGTACCGCCCCCTGTGCCACCGCCATTACCCCCGCCAGTGCCGCCGCCCGTGCCACCACCGTTACCACCCCCGTCCCCACCATCACCCCCACCACCATCGCCCCCACCAGTGCCACCGCCTGTACCGCCGCCCGTGCCACCACCCGTACCGCCCCCAGTGCCGCCCCCAGTGCCGCCGCCAGTGTCACCACCTGTACCGCCCCCAGTGTCGCCGCCTGTACCCCCACCAGTGTCGCCACCGGTGCCCCCGCCTGTACCCCCACCTGTGCCGCCACCATCACCGGGCTGCATAGGCTCATTACACGTCCCGCCTGATTGATAGCTTTGTCTTTGCTTTTGTCCGTCGGCTTCAACCACTGCATTGCTAACAACGACAATACACCCACCCACACATAATGCTGATCCAGCTTTTTCACTTAAAGGAAACATCGGCCCCAATGCATCCGCTTTGCAATTTTTTGGCTCTTCTGGCTTATTGGGGTCTGGCACACATTGACCATTCACACGAATTTCGCCAGATTTGCATTGATCCGGCACACATGCGCCGCCCTCCTCATGCTGGCCTGCTGGGCAACCTTTCGGCTTTTCAGGGACACACGATTTGTTGTCATACTCCTCATATCCTGCATCACACTTACAAGCACTTCCCGAAGCAGTCGAGTTAATGGGGCACTGATCCGCATTTGTGGTAATCCAGAATTTCGAATAATCAAAACCATCGCGGGTGGCAAAACAAAACTCAGTGCCAACGACCCTAACCCCGAAAACGACTCCAGGAGAAGATACAGCAGTGCGTCGATTAACCTCCGCCACAAGCGCCGCGCATAATGCCGATGGACTAGCATACCGGCCAACTGCCGCCGCATATGTGGGGTCACTAACACCGTACATAGTGACTTTGGGCACCGCAGCACTGCTTAAGCTATTTAGGCCAATTAGCAGGAGCAGGAAAAATATTAATTGGTGAATGCGATTAATGCCCACGTCAAATCCTCGCAAGCATGAAAAAACAAATCGCCCCGATCGCGCCGATCAGCGCAAAAGCAGCGTGAACAGCGACGACCAGGGCGACGACCAACATGCCTAACGCCTGTTAGATTTTGGCAATGATGCGCTTGACGACCGAGGGGCCCTTCATCACCAGCGCGATGCCGACAATGACGAGCGCGATCGCGCCGATCTTGGTAGCGATACCGGACAGGTCGATGGAGTCAAGCAGGTCATCCATGCCAGCAGCATGCGATGCGGTCACAGCCATAGCCATGCCAGCGGCAGCAGCCTTTGCGCCGTACTTACGAGCGAGATTGCGAGTGTTTGCGAACATGATTTTTTCCTCAAAAAAAGTTGTAAAAAGGTGCGAACTTGCACCCCAGAGCCGCAGGGCTCTGGCCTGCAATCTCAGAACCTGCGAACCATGCGCAAGGCAACGCCCAGGCCGAAGCCGAGCATTGCGAGCGCGAAGACAAGGCCGAAGCCGATACCCACTGATGCGGACACGCTGCCGGGAGTGATTCCCAGCGCGGCGAGATCCTGCAAAGTGACCTCTGTTACCGCGAGCTGGTGCCCTGGCTGGCAGGGCATTTCGCCGGGCTGAGTGCAGACGAAGTAGCCAGACATCAGCTGTTCACGAAGTCTTGGTAATCGCTTTCCGAGTCCGTATCGACGGAGCCGCACTCTGTGCACGCAACTTCGTCGGAACCCTCCTCCTGTTCCGTCTCAAAAAACGATCCGCAGCCGTAGCAGACATAGGCACTCATGGCTTTACTCCTGAAGAAAAATCGGCACGCTGGCGATGCAGGGCTTTGGCACGCATGCGAGCGACATAGATTCGAGTCCTGCGAGAAGCCGAGGACTCAATACGGCAAAAAAGGGCTATGGCAACGCAGCGAACGACATCCCACAGCACCGCGCCGATCAAGCCGCCGAGCACTGTCATCTGGATCAAGTAATTCGCGTACCGCTGCACTTCAGCGTCAGTCAAACTGGACAAAGCAACCTCCTAAGTAACGTTGTTCACGGCGCAGGTGCGGTACCTCCCCGCAAGCGGGGCCCCTCCGCACCAGCGCCGCCGATCCACATGAACGGCCCATGCGCTTCGATTCGCCTCGGGGTGTGCCGGATGCGCACAAAGCGCGAAAAACCGCCGCCCGTTGGGGCGAACTCAGGCAAGAGAAGCTCTCCCGTTTCAGCATTGACGTAGCCGCCGCCCTTCGAAGGCCGGAAGCGGTCTGTGATCGCGGCATTGCCCTGCACATACGCAGGCCAAAGCACCCAGCGACGGCAACCACGGCCAGACTCATCCAGGCCCCCTGCCCCGTGAATTCGTGCACCATGCGGGAATCCCCCTTGAATCTTGGAAACGTCTTTCGTCGCGTACTTCATCAAGTACGCGACCGGCGCATAGGCCTCGACGCGGTTGGACATGCCATGGCCCCACATGGGCGCCTGCCAGACGCCACGTGCACGCCATGCACGGTCGGGCTTCGGGGGCGTCAGACCGGCATCCAGCCAAACGACAACGTGGTAATGGATCACGCCGCGTCGCTGGAGCTCAGCGACCCATGCGTAGCGCACTTTTTTCTCGCCCGTGCGGCTGTAATGCCACTTGCGTAGACCGTCCAGAAAGCGGCTGATGTGCTCCGGGCGCCAGTCGCGATTTGTGCCCGCGTAGGTCAGCGTGAGCATCCAGACACGCTGATTTTTTGGACCCTGGTTGTGCAGGCACTTGGCCGACACGCCAAGCGCTTTGCGCATGCGTGTCAGGCGGGTTTTTTGGTTGTCGATTTCAATGGTGTTTTCAGTGAAGAAATCAACTACCGAAACACCCTTGCAAGTTGTTGATAGTGAGACAAGCCCGGCGCTTCGCGCCTTCTCGCCCTGCGCGTCGGCCAGAGCCTGAGCAGAGGCCACAGAACGGGCGCGCCAAGCCTCCACAGCCCCACCCATGCGGGCGGACTGCTGCCAGGGCTGGAAGGCCGGGCGCGTGTCTTCGTTGAAGCGGAATTCGCTCATGCTCCAGCCCAATCACGGAATGCGGCACGCTTTGCAACTGCCCTGGCACGACGCTCCGCAGCCAGGTCGCTGTTACAGCGGTCCTGGTCAGCTGTAACAGCGGCCGGCGCGGCGCTCGCTGTAACTGCGATCGACCGCTGTAACTGCGAGCCGGCGCACTTGGCCGCGAGGTCAACGAGGAAGCGGGCGAATGCCGGTGGCGTGCGCTCCCGATCAGCGGGCGAAAGCTTCAGCGTGCGGCCGGCAGCTCGGTGTAACTGGACGGGCAAATCGCCGACCTGCTCACGACTACAACCGACGATGTAGAGATAGGTCGGCTTCGGCGCTGCGTGGCCCCACCACCCCTGATCCACCAGAAGAGTCCAGCCGCCGAATGCATCGACGTGGCCCGGATGAGGCAGGCCAGCAGCGGGCCACAACGTGGAGCCCCATGGATGCTCCAACACGCCACCACAACGGCGCACCTGCTCAACAGCAAACAGGGCCAGGGCCTTTTCGTCTGGGCGAGGCTTGGCCCAATGACGGAGGCGCCCCCAGCCCCGGCACGGAGGGTGGCAGACGACAGGATTGGCACCGGCATAGCCGCGCGCATCGCGCTCCGCATCCCACACATCAGCAGCCAGGCCGAAGTAACAGGAATCGGAACGAGCGAAGAGGACCGACACACCTGGTCGCTGTAACAAGCTAGATGCACTCATGCCCAGCACCCCACTTCAATGATGAAAGCCGCCCAGGCGCGCAGGCGCCAATGCAGGTCATAGACCCGGCGATCAAAGTCCGGTGGCAGGCGCCGAGCGCGCTCGATGAACTCCAGATCGAGCAGCCCTTGCTTGAGCGCGAAGAGGTGCCGCGCCATGTCGCTGGGACCATCGGCGCGGTACACAGGCAGCAGGCGCACTGCGGCAGTCATCAGAAGCCCTGACCGCCCAGTGGCACGTCCCCAGCCCAGTAGCTGGCATCCGTGTACACAACACCGTCGTCACCAATGGTCAGCGAGACCGTGACGCGATCCGCCTTTGCGGCGGACTGGTGCGAGTTGAAGCAAAAAAGGAGCGCCAGGAGCGCCCCTTCTGCCATGGCTTCGCGTGCAGCGTTGTCCATGGTGGCCCCCTTCAGGCAGCGGCTTGCGCCTTCGGGGTGATCTTCAGCAGCTTGGGCTGCAGGGCGAGGTCGCCATTGCGCGTCACGTAGAACGAGCGCGGGTCCAGCGTGTACTCGCCGACCGGGTAATACAGGGCAGCGCCCTGCTCATCCTTCTCCAGGATGATCTCGGTCTTTTCCGGGTAGGGGTTCGGCTTGCCATTCCGATCGAACGTGTGCACGTAGACGGTCTGGAAGTTCAGGTCATAAGGCTTGCCCGAGGCCTTGGCGTTGCCGCGTTGGTTGCGGACGTCGGTCGACTTCACCGAGATTTGAATCATTTGAGCTCCGTTTGGGTTTTGCTCACACAACGTGTACAAGCGGAGCGGACGGTATCACGTACTCGTTACGTGTACAAACTGAGTATTAACATGTACACGTAGCGAGTACGCAACAAAGATAGGAAAAGCAATGCAAACCACCATGGAACTGCTGGAAAGAGCCCTAGAGCAGGACTCCGCAGGAGGCTGGGCCAAGCGCCTAAACCTGTCGAGAAACGCCCTCAACTCCGCCAAGCAGCGGGGCAACCTGAGCCCCTCAATCGCGGGCGCGCTGGCCGAAGAAATGGGAGAAGACGCTCAGAAATGGATGGTCATCGCGGCCCTGGAAGGGGAGCGCGAAAGCGCGTGCAAGTCGCGTATGGTGCGCAAATTTCTGATCGGTAGCGCCCTGACACTAGGCGCCGTCGGGACCGCTGCGGCCCGGGTGGTCTGTATATTATGTTAAATCACAAACTCAGGTAGCAGCCTGAAAACCAAGGCAAGGCACTCCTCCAGTGTCTCGCCTGCTTCGTTTTCAGCTGTTCAAGACGGTTTCCAGGCCTTCAAGCTCCTGCTTCAGCAAAAGCGCGGTTTCCTGCGGCTCGAACTGGCGCTGCAACAGCGGGATGGTGAAGACGTAGCATGCATCGTGCACACCGTGCGTTTCATCCCTGCGCAGGACATAGGCCAGTTGCAGGCGCGCCAGGGACCGGCGCAAGGCCTGGGCCTGGCCGGTGGCGCCGTGGGACTGGACCAGGGCGTCGAGTGCGGCCAGGCTGGTCTGTCCTTGCTGGGCCGTGTGATAGACGGCGATGCGGTCCAGGCGGCAGGCCTGTTCATCGGTGCTCAGGCGGCCCCAGCCTACCAGCGCGTCCTGCACTGGCTGGGATGCCATGGCCTGGCGCAGGTGGCGTTCTTCGATGACGCGTTCGTCGGCGCCCAGCGCTTCCAGGCATTCCTGGCAGAGGATGGCGACCAGATTGGCGCGCCTGCCGCTGGCCTCTATCAGCCGTTCGGCCAGAGCGTCGTTGGCAAAGCCCAGGCGCAGCCTGCGCAGCGGCTCGGTGGCCAGGGCGTGACATGCCGCTGGCTCCAATCCGCCAATGGCCAGGATTTCGCCGAAGTTGCGCAGCGGCGACTGGTAGTCGAGCAGCGCTGCCGCGTACAGATCCCAGAATCCCGCCAGCATGAACCAGCAACGGCCCTCCTCGCTCAGCGCGCGCAAGGCGCTGAGCTGGGGGTAGCCATTGCGGGCTTCGTCGCGGAAGAACAGGTCGGCCTCGTCGATCAGCAGGTACAGCCGCCTGCCCTGCGACTGCTTCTGCAGGTGTTCGATGATGGCCTCCAGCGGTGTTTCCACGGGAAGGCCGAACTGCGTGGCCAGGCGCGGCGTGAGGCGGTGGTCGCGCAGCGAGATGTAGTGGCAGGCGATGGCCGGATGCTCCTGCAGCCGCCGCTGCACGGCCTTGAGCAGGCTGCTTTTGCCGAGCTGGCGTCCTCCCACGACCAGGTAGTTGGCCGGTTCGCGGTTGAGCACGCGTGCCAGCAGTCGCTCGCGGCCAAAGAAAACGTCCTCGCGCGTCACGCCGCCGCGCGTCTGGTAGGGCGATATGCGCGTGACCTGCAGCTGCGTGGCCAGCAGTCGCAGCAGCACCTGGTCCGGATCGCCGCCCATCAGCCATTCGGTCTGGCCAGGGCTGTCCAGCAGCACGTGCAGATTGGCGCGGTCCTGGGCATGGCGCTGCAGCAGCGGCATGGGCGACTGGGGATGCAGGGGACTGAGTATGAGCACCACATCGCCGCCGGTTTGCAGCAGGCGCAGCTGGCGCACGAGTTCGCCCTCTTCCAGCTCCGCTGGCGGCGCATAGACCAGGCAGCGGCCCAGGGCGATGGGCAGCTCGGATGGCAGCGTCCACTCGAACATGTCGCCGGGCATGGGCCATTCGCCTTCGGCCGGTTTGCAGGTGGCGGACAGGCGTTCGGCCAGGGCGCGCACGCGGGCAGCGGGGCTGGCGTGGGCCAGCCGCAGGGCCCGCTGCCAGTCCGGCGGGCGTATGCCTGCGGTGCGCAAGACGGCGGAGCGGCGGCCGGTGAGCCGCAGCAGCCGGTCCAGCTGGGGTAGATGCTGGTAGGGCTTGCGGCGCAGGCGCTCGGGCTTGAGCTGTGCCGGGCCTATCAGCGGATGTCGCACCAGCCACAGCAGGGCCAGGCCGCCAAAGACCAGGGCGCTGGTCCAGATGACGCTGCGCAGCCATCCAAAGGGTTCATGCTCGGGCTGGCCCGGCGAGGGGCTGCAGTTCAGCGGCAGGTAGCGCGGCGGAGTGGGCGGCAGGCCGCCCTGGCAGCTCCAGTCCCGGCGTTGCATGTCCAGTTGCAGCAGGACCTGGGTTCCGGCGAGCACGCCCATCTGGCTGTCGCGCACCACGTCCGCCTGCAGCACGAATGGCCTGGGCGAACTCATGCGTACGCGCGGTTCGGCAATGTCCGGCGCCACGCTGGCCAGGTCCTGCGGCCAGCCTTCATGCTGGCCCACATAGTCCATCAGGGCCAGGCGCCATAGGATGATCTCGTTCCAGACCCGGCCCGAGCTTTCCGCGCCCAGCAGGCTGCCACGGGTGACGGGGTTGTAGCGGGGCAGCAGGATGGCCGTGCCGATGAACAGCGTGACCAAGGCGAGCAGCGCGGCGCGCCACCAGGATTTGGGCAGTTGCACAAGCCGGTCCAGGCCCCTCATGCCTGCAGCACCGCCACGGCGGCTTCGCGGGCAATGTCGCAGCGCCAGTGCAGATAGGCGCCCTCGCCTGCTCCGCGCACCTGCAGCAGATTGCCCCAGAACAGGCGCCGCAG
Source organism: Delftia deserti (assembly GCF_042653485.1). Classification (NCBI taxonomy): domain Bacteria; kingdom Pseudomonadati; phylum Pseudomonadota; class Betaproteobacteria; order Burkholderiales; family Comamonadaceae; genus Delftia; species Delftia deserti. The sequence continues at coordinate 79,982 of NZ_JBHSIH010000001.1, forward strand.
CACGGCATCCTGCAGATAGGGGCGTGCACGGCCCAGCGATGCCGCATCGACCAGGCTGCGCAGTTGCTCGCGCGTTGCAGGTTCCTGCGCCAGGGGCAGCAAGGTCTGCCACAGGCGCGCGCTGGCCACCAGATGGGCGCGCAGCAGGGGCGAGTGCACTGAAGCGACGCCCACGCCCTGCTCCACCAGCCATTGCAGCGCTTCCTCGAAAAGCGCGGGATGCCCGCCCGTCAGCGCCTGCAATGCCTCGATGACCTCGGCCGGCCAGGCCGTGCCCGGCCAGCGCTGGCGCGCCATCAAGGCCAGGTCTTCCCGCGTGGGATCGGGCCAGTGGGCCACCTGGCCGATGTTGAGCAGCGACAGATCGCCGCTGCGGTACTTGAGGTCGGCCAGGGCCTCGCTGCCGCACAGCAGCAGGTGCAGGCGGCCGCTGTGCATTTCGCTGAGGCTGCGCAGAATGCCGGCCAGTGTTTCGCGCAGCTGCGCCGTGCCCTGCTCGAAGCGGCTGACCAGGCAGAACAGCCGGCCGCCGGCCAGCAGGCGCTTTTCCAGCAGGGCCTCGAATTCGTAGTCCGAGCCTACCTCGCCCAGTCCGCATTGCCGGCCCAGGGCCGCGAAGTAGTCGGCCGCAGCCGTGCTCACGCTGTAGGGCGGCTGGAGGTGCAACACCGCCTCGGCGCCATACTGGGCGCGGGCGCGCAGCAGCAGTTCCTGGCGAAACGGAGGCTGCCCCCAGTGCGCGGGTGACAGCAGCATGGAGATGGCATAGGGCCTGGCCTGGGCCAGCTGGGCGAAAAGCCGGTCCATGAAGCCTGCAAAAGGCTGGGCGCCGGCGGCGGCGGCCTGCAACGGAAACTCCGTGGCAAAGCCGGCGGCGGAAAACAGGCGATTGGTCTCCGCCTCCGTCAGGCGCAGGTACTGGGCGCAGGCGGCCAGCCGGTCGCGCGAGCGCGGATTGGGCAGGGAAACGCCGTTTCTCCAGTTGTTGACGGCCTCCCGGCTCAACCCGATCTCGGTGGCCACGCCCGAGGCGCTGGCGCGGATGCGGCGCATGTAAAGCCCCAGCAAATGGCCGAAATCCTCGTGAACGCCTGGTGCCACGGCAGCACCCTGTTCAATGGCGGTGGGCTGCATCAGCGACGGCTCCGCTCAGGAAAACAGCGCCTGCTGGCGCAGATCCATCCTGCCGGGGCCATGGTCCGTATCCTCATCCTGTTCACCCTCTCCTGGGATTCAGCGGGTCTTGTGCAATTTGTTTCATTTGGCCGAGCGCGGATTGTCTCAGGATGCGGCATCGCCGCCACCCTGCCCCGCAAACTCCCGTCGCGCGCCGGCCATGCGGTACAGAGGCAGCACCACCGCCAGCACCAATCCCAGAGCCAGCCAGAGCCACAGTCCCTTGCCTCTGAAGGCCAGGGCCGCAATGACGGTGAAGGCCACGGCCTCGCACAGCCCGCGAAAGCCAGCCCGCAGCATGAACAGCCCCACGATGCCCTGCACGGGCGAGACGCCGCTCTTGCGCAGGCTGGCCATGGTGTCCAGCAGGGCCTGCACGGATTCCTGGGCCTGGCGGTCACGCTCCTGGTCCCGCTCGCGCAGCCGGGTGATGGCCATGGGCTGGGCCGGATTGGTGAGGGCGGTGCCGTCGGCGCCCTCTTCCTGGCCGGGCTGCGGATAGACCTCGCCATCCGTATCGACCAGCACCTGGCGCTCCGGGTAACGGGACAGCCAGGCGTGGTGGCTGACCCATTGGCCGGCATCGAAGTGGTAGCGCTCGCTCTCGCCCACCTGGTCGTAGAAGACATGCAGCACCGCCGCCTGCAGCCCGTGCTGGAACAGCGTCTCCAGCAATCGCCAGGGCATGCCGGCCGTGGTGCGGGTGTCAAAGCCCAGTTCCAGGTGCTGGGGATGGCCAAGGGCGCTGGCATTGGCCCAGTCGTCATCCCACAGCGCGGACCGGTCCAGGGCGGGGTCCAGCTCATGGATCCAGCGCTCGGCCTGCTCCCAGGACTGCCGGGCCAGGTACTGGCAGATCAGTTGCACGCGGCGCAGCTGCAGGGGCGTATCGAAGAAAAGATAGAGGTGATGGACGTTGCTGGACATGGCGGGCCTGAGGCGTTTGCAGGAATGCCGCGATTGTTCAATTGCAGCCGCCAGCCGGCCCTCCCAGGCCTGTCCAGCAGGCGGCTGGCAGGCGCTCCCACCGGTTGACATTCTGTCCACTGCAAGAAGCGGGATGCAGGCGCTGCGGCGGCGCCCTAGACTGCGGCAATTGCCCACAGCGCCCATACCGCCAACTCCGCCCGCCATGCACAACCTCCGTCTTTTCGACAACGAAGCTTGCGAATCCGCCCTGCCCTGCCACTGGACGCAGATGGAGCACCAGCTCGATGAGCAAGGCTGCGCGCGCCTGCCCGGCCTGCTGGATGCGCAGCAGTGCCGCGAGCTGGCCGCTCTTTACGCAAGGGAAGACGGCTTTCGCTCCCGCATCGTCATGGCACGCCACGGTTTCGGGCGCGGCGAGTACCAATATTTCGACTACCCCTTGCCACCGCTGCTGCAGCGCCTGCGCGAGCAGCTGTATCTGCGCCTGGCGCCGGTGGCCAATCTCTGGAACCAGCGCATGGGGCTGGAGGTGCGCTATCCGGTCCGGCTGCAGGACTTCCTGGCGCGCTGCCACGCGCAGGGCCAGTTGCGGCCCACGCCGCTTATCCTTCAATACGGTGCGGGCGACTACAACTGCCTGCACCAGGATGTCTATGGAGAGCATGTGTTCCCGCTGCAGGTGGTGCTGCTGCTGTCGCGGCCCGGGCAGGATTTTGCGGGGGGAGAATTCGTCATCACCCAGGCCGATGGCGACCGGCAGCGGGCCGATGTGATGGCATTGGACCAGGGCGATGCGCTGGTCCTGGCCGTGCGCCACCGGCCCGTGCCCGGGCGGCGCAGCGGCTACCGCCGCGTGGCCATGCGCCATGGCGTCAGCCGCATCCACAGCGGCCATCGCCATACCGTGGGGCTGATCTTTCATGACGCACTTTGATGGATGGCCGGCATGAGCACGCTGGATCTCTTTGCCGATGAGCATCCCGCCGGGGCCGAATCCATAGGTCCGCAATCCGTGGTGCTGCGCGGCCATGCCCTGCCCCAGGCCGTGCAGTTGCTGGAGGCGGTCGAAGGCATTGCGGCGCGGGCGCCGCTGCGCCATCTGGTCACGCCGGGCGGCTTCACCATGTCGGTGGCCATGACCAACTGCGGCGCGCTGGGCTGGACCAGCGACAGGAGCGGCTACCGCTACAGCGCCATCGACCTCGTCAGCGGCCAGCCCTGGCCCGCCATGCCGGCCCTGTTTGTCCGGCTGGCCGGCGAGGCGGCGGCGGCGGCGGGGTTCGAGGGCTTTGTGCCCGATGCCTGCCTCATCAACCAGTACCTGCCCGGCACCCGGCTTTCCCTGCACCAGGACCGCGACGAGCGCGATCTGGGCGCGCCCATTGTCTCGGTGTCCCTGGGCATGCCGGCCACTTTTCTGTTTGGAGGACTGGCGCGGGCGGACAGCACGGCCAGGGTGCCGCTGCAGCATGGCGACGTGGTGGTCTGGGGCGGTGTGGATCGGCTGCGCCACCACGGCGTGTTGCCGCTCAAGGACCAGCCTCACCCGCTGCTGGGCGGGCGGCGCATCAATCTCACATTTCGCAAGGCGGGCTGAATGGTTGGACGGTCTGAAATGGATAGGCTCAACAGCCAGGATCGCTTCGCCCGCCTGGATTGGGCGCGGATTGCCGCTGAGCTCGACGCCGAAGGCCATGCCCTGCTGCCGCAGCTGCTGACTGCGGATGAAAGCCGCGCCTTGGCCCGCGAGGCGGCCGCCGTGCCTGGCCTGCCGCCCTCCGTGCAGGCATGGCGCCCGGTGCTGTACGGGCATCTGCTGGCCCTGGCCAACCGCTGGCGCGAACACATGGGCATGCAGCCTGAGTTGCCAGGCTGCTTCGAGGATTTCATGCGTCCGGGCCGGCAAGCCGGCCAGACCCAGCCACAGCCACATCTGCTGCGCGTGCCGGAAGCGGGCCATGCCCCGCTGCGCTCGTACGGCGAAGGTGCGGCGGTGTTTCCGCTGCAGCTGGTGCTGCTGCTGTCCCGGCCGGGCCAGGATTTCGAGGGCGGCGAATTCGTGATGACCGAGCAGCGCCCGCGCATGCAATCGCGCCCCATGGTGCTGCCGCTGGGCCTGGGGGATGCGGCCATCATCGCCACAGGGCCGCGCCCGGTGCGCGGTGCGGCAGGCTTTTACCGCGTGCACCTGCGGCATGCCATCAGCCGCGTTCACCGTGGCGAGTGGCTGGGTCTGGAGCTGCTTTTGCACGACGTGCCCCAGGCGCCAAAGGCTCTGCAAACAGGCCGCTGGCTATAATGCCGCGCCTGCAAAGGCATCCGTGCAACAGGTGTCCGCATGCCAGCCATGGGGATGAAACGGGAACAAGGTGACTGCCAGCAAATGCTTTTTGCGCTGCCGGCACAGGCCTTGGCTGCCCCCGCAACGGTAAACAAGTCAAGGCGCTCCATGCCTGTCCCGCCAGTCTCCGCAACCCTGCGGAGGGGCGATGACAGGCTGTCACTGGTTCATGGCGTGGTCTGCAACATGCAGCTTTTCGCGGGTGGATTGGGAAGACGGGGCGCTGGGCGCAAGGCATGTCCTTGCGCCGCTTGTGAGCCCGGAGACCGGCCTGCTGCGTTTCCCGCCTGCTGTGCAGGCGTTTTCTTGACTGTCTGCGGGGTGCGGATGGCAACGCCCTGCTCCCCTTTCTTCCACGCTGGCTGGAGAGGCGGCAGTGCCTTGCTTTCGCATCAGACGGTCGAAGACCGATGTTCGAAATGCATTCCTCCTTTTCCAGCGTTTCCAGCGCTCGCGCTGCCCAGTCCCTTTCCGTGCGGCTGAGCCCGCTGGCCCTGGCCTGCGCCTTCATCTGCCTGCCGGCGCAGGCTCAAACACAAACGCCCACCCCAACGCCGCCATCAACCGCCCTGCCCGAGGTCCAAGTCACCGGCCAGGCCGAACGCATCGGCCAGCAACTGGCCCAGCCTGCGCGCTCTGCCAGCCATACCGGAGTCTCCAACCAGGAAGTGCCGGCCAGCGTGGACGGCGTCTCCGCCGAGCAGATGCAGGAGCGCGGCGACTACGCCCTGGTGGACGCCGTCACGCGCACCGTGGGCCTGACGTCCAGCAGCACGCCGGGCAACGGTGGCCTGTCCTTCAGCAGCCGCGGCTTTGCGGGTGTCAATTCCGTGGGCGTGGCCGAAGACGGCATGGTGCTGGGCGTGGCCGCGGGCACCACGGCCTATCCGGGTGACAGCTGGGGCTACGAGCGCATCGACGTGCTGCGTGGGCCGGCCTCGCTGATGTATGGCAGCGGCACCATGGGCGCCACCGTCAACGCCATCCGCAAGCAGCCCAGCCGCACCAGCTCGGCCGAGGTGCTGCTGGGCGCGGGCACGGACGACACGCTGCGCCTGGGCCTGGGCGTGACCGGCGCCCTGGGCGCCTATGCCAGCTACCGCATCGACAGCTACACCGCCCGCAGCGCAGGCGAGCGCGATCTGGACCAGTCGCGCAACGGCAAGTTCATGAGTACGCTGCGCTTGGAGCCCACCAGCGACCTGCAGATCGACCTGATCGCCGACCGCAGCGTGCAAAAGCCCAGCCGCTACTGGGGCACGCCGGGCCTGGACGGCAAGGTGGTGGAGTCGCTGCGCGACCGCAACTACAACGCCGAAGACAGCGTGCTGCGCTATGCCGACGAGCGCCTGCGCGCCAAGGTGCAATGGAAGGCCAATGACTGGCTGACGGTGCGCAACGAGCTGTACCACGTGCAGTCCGACCGCCACTGGCGCAACATCGAGGCCTATGCGCTCAACCCCGCCACCTGGACCGTGGGCCGCTCCGACTACCTGGAAATCCTGCACGACCTGGAGCAGACCGGCAACCGCCTGGGCCTGAACGTGGACCGGGGGGCGCACAAGATCGCCATGGGCTGGGAGGCCGCGCGCATCAACCTGCGGCTGTCCAACAATTCGCCCTATGGCGGCTCGTCCACGGTCTCGGCCTGGGATCCCGTGCACGGCAGCTGGGCCAGCCCCGATGCCACGGCAGCCAAGACAGAAACCGGCGTGACCCAGCACGCGCTGTACCTGGAGGACGCCTGGCGCATCAGCAACCGCTGGCTGGCCATGGCCGGCCTGCGCCGCGATGTCTACAGCTTTGCCAGCCACTCCCTGGTGGGCGGCACGGACTTCGACAAGACGCTGGCCGCCACGTCATGGCGCCTGGGCCTGACCTATGAGCTGGCCCGCAACACCCATGTCTACGGCCAGCTCAGCTCCGGCCACGATCCCGTCAACAGCCTGGTTTCGCTGAACCTGGCCAATACCGCCTATGCCTTGAGCAAGGGCCGCCAGGCCGAGATCGGCATCAAGCAACAGGTGGCGAACGGGCGCGGCGAGTGGACGCTGGCCGTGTTCGACATCAAGAAGGACAACATCATCACGCGCGACCCGGACCGCCCGGCCATCTCCATCCAGGGCGGCAGCCAGTCCTCGCGCGGGGCGGAAGCCACCGCCGCCTTCCAGGCCACGCCCGCCCTGCGCCTGGAGGGCAACCTGTCCTATGTCGATGCCCAGTTCGACAAGCTCATCGAGGCCGGCGGCAACCGCGCCGGCAACCGTCCGCAGAACGTGGCCAAGACCACGGCCAACCTTTGGGGCCACTACCGCGTGGGAGCCTGGCAGGCCTCGCTGGGCCTGCGCTACGTGGGTGACCGCTTCGGCAACAACGCCAACACTGTGAGCCTGCCCGCCTACACGGTGGCGGACGCCGCGCTGAGCTGGCAGATGGACCAGCGCACCACGCTGAGCCTGATCGGCCGCAACCTGGCCGACAGGGTCTATGTGGGATCGAGCTACGGCAGCCAGTTCCTGGTCGGCCAGGGCCGCCGCTTCGAGATCGCGGCCCACATCCGGTTCTGATGGCCATGGCGCGCTCCAAAAGCCTCCGCGGCCTCTGCGCTGGCGCCCTGGCAGCCACCCTGCTGCTGGCCGGCTGCTCGCGCAGTGATTCCGGCACCGCCAGCGAACGGCCGGCATCGCCAGCCGCGCCGCAGGCGGCCGTGACCGTCAATGTCTGCGGCAGCCCCGTGACCTATGCCAGCGCACCGCTGCGCGCCGTGACCCATGACGTCAACATCACCGAGATGTTCCTCTTCCTGGGCCTGGGCGACCGGCTGGTGGGCTACAGCGGCATCACGCAGGCCAAGCAGATCGACCCGGCCTTCCAGGCCCAGCTGGCCCGCGTGCCGCGGCTGGCCGAGCGCGAGATGAACCTGGAGGCCATCCTGGGCGCCTCGGCAGATTTTGTCTTCGGCGGCTGGAGCTACGGTTTCCGCCAGGGCCAGGTCACGCCCGAGGTGCTGCAGCGCCACGGCATTGCCTCGTACGTGCTGTCCGAATCCTGCATCCACGTGGGGCCGCGCAGCCAGGTGGCGCTGGAGGACGGCCTGACCGACCTGCGCAACCTGGGCCGCATCTTCCGTATCGACGCACATGCCGAGCAACTGGCGCAAGGGCTGGAGCACGAACTCAGGGACTTGCGCGCGCGCATGCAGGGCGTGCGGCAGCGGCCCGCGGTCTTCGTCTACGACAGCGGCCAGGACATCCCCGTGACCGTGGGCCGCTACGGCATGCCGCAAGCCATGATCGAGGAAGCGGGCGGGCGCAACATCTTCGACGACATTCCCAGCAACTGGCCCGCGGGCAACTGGGAGGACGTGGTGCAGCGCAACCCGCAGTGGATCGTCGTCATCGACTACGGCCAGCCCGATGCCCAGGGCAAGATCGATTTCCTGCTGGCCAGGCCCGAGCTGGCCGGCGTCGATGCCATCCGGGAGAAGCGGTTTTTCGTGATGACCTATGCCGAGGCCACACCCGGCCCGCGCAACATCGCGCGGGCCCGTGCCCTGGCCCAGGCCCTGCACCCCGACCGCATGCCGGCGACCAGCCATGCGGCCAACTGAGTTCCGCTGGCCCAGGCGCCCGGGCGCCGCCCGCGCCTGGTGCCTGCTGCTGTTCGCGGCCTTGTTGCTGGTGATGACGCTGGCCATCACCTGGGGGCCCGTGGATATGCCGGCCGGCACGGTCTGGCGCATTGCCTGGAGCCGGCTGCTGCAGGCGCTGGGCATGCAGCCGCCGCCGCTGGAGGGCATCACGCCGCAGCACCAGCAGATCGTCTGGCTGATCCGCATGCCGCGCGTGCTGCTGGCGGCCCTGGTGGGCGCCGGGCTTGCCGTGGTGGGCACCATCATGCAGGCCATGGTGCGCAATCCGCTGGCCGATCCCTATCTGCTGGGCGTGTCCTCGGGTGCGTCGGTGGGCGCCGTGGCCGTGCTGGCCTTCGGTGCGCTGGCATCGGCAGGCATGTACGCCCTCACGGCCGGGGCCTTTGCGGGGGCGCTGGCGGCCACCGTCGCCGTCTACCTGCTGGCGCGCTCCCAGGGCCGCATCCATGCCACGCGGCTGATCCTGGGTGGTGTGGCCATCGGCTATGTGCTGGCGGGCGTGACCAGCCTGATCACCCTGTCATCGGGCCAGCGCGACCTGGCCAACGCCCTGCTGACCTGGACGCTGGGCAGCCTGGCGGGCACGCAGTGGGAAGAGCTGGGCATTCCCGCCGCCGTGCTGGCTGCGGGAATGCTCTGGCTGGGGCTGCAGACGCGCCCCCTCAACGCCCTGCTGGCCGGTGACGAGGCCGCCGCCACCTTGGGCGTGGACACGGCACGGCTGCGGCGCGCACTGTTCCTGGTGGTATCGCTGCTGACGGGCACCATGGTCGCGGTCAGCGGCGCCATCGGCTTTGTGGGGCTGATCGTGCCGCACGCCGCGCGCATGCTGGTGGGAACGGACCACCGGCGCGTGCTGCCGGTGGCTGCGCTGGCCGGTGCCCTGCTGCTGGTGCTGGTGGACCTGGTGGCGCGCACTGCCTTTGCGCCCATGGAGCTGCCCGTGGGCGTGATCACTTCGCTGATCGGTGGCCCCTTCTTCGTATGGATGCTGGTGCGCCAGCCGGTGCAGGGAGGGCGCGGACCATGAAGCTGCAAGCCCAGGACCTTTGCTGGAGCGCCGATGCCCGGCGTGCCGACGCCCGGCGCATCGTGGACCATGCCAGCCTGACCCTGCACAGCGGCGAATGCCTGGGGCTCATCGGACCCAACGGCAGTGGCAAATCCACCCTGCTGCGCATGCTCTACCGCGTGCTGCGGCCCGACGCAGGCTGCGTGCTGCTGAACCAGCGCGACATCCGTGACATGACGGCGCGCGAGTTCGCGGCCCAGGTTTCGGTCCTGGCGCAGGAGGCGCCCCAGAGCTTTGACTTCACCGTGCGCGAGGCGGTGATGATGGGCCGCATTCCCCACCAGTCCCCCTGGGCGGGCGACAGCACCGAGGACCTGGCCTGCATGCGGCAGGCGCTGGCCCAGGTGGATGCCTTGGCGCTGGAGGAGCGGCGTTTTTCCAGCCTGTCCGGCGGTGAGAAGCAGCGCGTGCTCGTGGCCCGGGCGCTGGCCCAGCAGCCGCGGCTGATGCTGCTGGACGAGCCCACCAACCACCTGGACATACGCCATCAGCTGGAGTTGATGTCACTGGTCCGGCGCCTGCAGATCAGCAGCATCGTCGCCCTGCACGACCTCAACATCGCCGCCCACTACTGCGACCGTCTCTATCTCATGGAACAAGGCCGCATCGTTGCCCATGGCACACCGGCTCAGGTACTGACCCCGGCCACCATCGGCCAGGTCTATGGCGTGGCTGCCGAGGTGGACACCCATGCCGCCACCGGCCGGCTGCGCATCAGCTTTATTCCCGATGAACTCCTCTGAAACATCCATTCCGCCCGGGCCCGACGCCGTGATCGTGCTGGGCCGTGGCGGCACGGGTGCCGCCTCGCGCCAAAGCCTGATCGAACTGGCCGATGCCTTGCGCCCGACGCTGGAGCCGGGCTGCAAGGTCGTCACCGCCTTTGTGGACAAGGCCGCGCCCTCGCTGCCCGATGCGCTGCAGCAATGCCTGCCGGCCCGCTCCATCGTCGTGCTGCCCCTGTTCTCGCCCGACGAGCCTGCCCTGCTGCGCTGGCTGCACAAGCTGGCCATGCGCTGGCGCTCGCAACTGCCGGACCAGACCGTGCAGGTGCGGTTTGCCGACCATCTGCTGGGCGCTGCCGCCATGCCCGCGCTGTTGCTGTCGCAGATGGCCCAGGCCCTGCAGGCCCCCGACATTGCCGAGACTGCTGGCGACCACTGGCAGCACGATCCCCAGGCCTGGTCCCAGGTGCCAGATCACCAGCACCACGCCCTGGTCTGCACGGGGCCGCGCTGCACGGCACTGGGCGCCGTGGCCGTCTGGCAAAGCCTGGGCGAGGCCGTGCAGGCCAGCAGTGAACTGCGCGCAAGGCTGCGCCTGCTGCAGACCAGCTGCCAGTACCCCTGCAACCATGGCCCGCTGGCCATCGTCTATCCGGATGGCGTCTGGTATGGGCGGCTCACGACCGGGAATGCCGCCCAGGTGGTGGAGGCCCATGTGCTCTCGCGGCAGGTCTGCGCGGAGCACCATGTGCACGGGCCAGTGGATCTGGCGCCGCAGCAGGCATCGTGATGCATCAGGGCTGCGCCGCCTCCAGCTCCGCCAGCCTCACCGCCACAAAATCCCGCAGCGCGCGCACCAGCGGCGTGAACTGCCTGCGCGTGGGCGCGACCAGGTAGAGCGGCACGCGCTCGGTCGTCCAGTCGGTGCACAGCGCGATCAGCCGGCCCTGGGCCAGGTCTTCGGCCACATCGAAGTAAGACTTGTAGGCAATGCCCCGCCCTGCCACGGCCCAGCGCCGCACGGCGTCACCGTCGTTGGCCACATTGCGGCCGCGCACGCGGACATGGACGGGTTGCGGTGGCGCCGCCCCCTGCCCTGACGGCCAGAAACTCCAGCGGTCGTGCACTTCCTCGCCCAGCATGAAGCACAGGCAGTCATGGCCGGCCAGATCGTGGGGCGTTGCGGGGGCGCCGCGTTCCTGCAGATAGGCCGGTGCGGCGCAGAGCACGCGGCGGTGCGTATCCGACAAGGGCAAGGCCACGAGGCTGGAATCCTGCGGCTTGCCATAGCGAAAGGCCGCATCCACGGGCTCGCTGTAGACATTGGCCACGCGGTCGGACAGGTGCAGCCGCAGGTCCACGCCCGCGTGCAGGCGCTGGAATTCGTCCAGCCACGGCATGAGCACGTTGCGGCCCAGGTCGGAGGGGGCGGCCAGCTGCAGCGTGCCGCGCAGCGCGGCCTGGCCGCCCGCCAACTGGTCGCTCACCTGGCGCAGGCCGGCCAGCGCGGGGCGGCAGTGCTCCAGAAACAACTCGCCCTCCTGCGTGAGCCGCAGGCTGCGCGTGGAGCGAACGAACAGGGTCACGCCCAGCTCGGCCTCCAGCCGCTTGAGCGCGGCGCTGGCCGCCGCCGGCGTCAGGTCCAGTGCGCGTGCCGTGGCCGAGAGGCTGCCGCTGTCTGCGGTGCGCACGAAGATATCCAGGTCCTGCAGGCTTTTCATGGAGGTCGCCGGGCATTGATTTTCAAAAATTATTTGAAGCTTAGTTCAAAGGAAAAGCCATTTAACAAAATCCCTATCAAGGACAAGATGGCGCCATCTTCTTTCCACTCCTTGCAGGACACCCGCATGAAAGCCGTCGGTTATCAAAACGCCCATTCCATAGACCATCCCGAGTCCCTGCTCGACATCACCCTGCCCGAGCCTGTGCCTCAGGGGCGCGACCTGCTGGTCGAGGTCAAGGCCGTGTCCGTCAACCCCGTGGACACCAAGGTGCGCGGCAGCGCCTCGCGCAGCGCGGACGGCCCCGAATACAAGGTGCTGGGCTGGGACGCCAGCGGCATCGTGCGCGCCGTCGGCCCCGAGGTCACGCTGTTCCAGCCCGGTGACCGTGTCTGGTACGCAGGATCGATTGCGCGCCAGGGCACGAACAGCGAACTGCATCTGGTGGACGAGCGCATCGTCGGCCATGCCCCGCAATCGCTGGACTTTGCCGAGGCCGCCGCCCTGCCGCTGACGGCCATCACGGCCTGGGAGATGCTGTTCGACCGCCTGGGCGTGGCGCCGGGCAAGCAGCCCAGCCGCAAAAGCCTGCTCATCATTGGCGCGGCTGGGGGCGTGGGCTCCATCCTGACCCAGCTGGCGACCCGCCTGACCAGCCTGACCGTGATCGGCACGGCCTCGCGGCCCGAGACCCGGTCATGGGTGCGTGAACTGGGTGCCCACCATGTGATCGACCACAGCCTGCCGCTGGCCGAGGAGTTGCGCCGCATCGGCCATCCCGCGGTGGACTACATCGTCAGCCTGACGCAGACCGACGCCCACCTGCCCCAGATCGTCGAGGCCATCGCACCGCAGGGCAAATTCGGCCTGATCGACGACCCGGCTTCGCTGGACGCCACGCTGTTCAAGCGCAAGGCGGTCTCCATTCACTGGGAGCTGATGTTCACGCGCTCGCTGTTCGGCACCGACGACATGATCGGCCAGCACCATTTGCTGAACGAAGTCGCGGCCCTGGTCGATGCCGGCCTGATCCGCACCACGCTGGACCAGCGCATGGGCCCCATCAACGCCGCCAACCTGCGCCGCGCCCATGCGCTGATCGAGTCCGGCAAGGCGCGCGGCAAGCTGGTGCTGGAGGGCTGGGAGCAAGGCGCGGTGTAAGGCCTGGGACAAGGCCTGGCCAAGGCCCAGCGTGGCTGGCAACCGTAGTATGGTTGCCACCATGCAGCTCAAACATTTCATGGGCGCCCTGGCTGGCAGCCTCGTGTTGGCCACAGCCACGGCAGGGTCCGCCGCCAAGACCCCCTCCTATCCCGATGCCGATGCCAGCGACCCCGCAAGGCTGGGCTGGATGGTGGGCTCGCCGCCACCGCCGGACCGCATGCTGCGCTTCGAGGACGGCTCCTATTTCCAGTTCCCGGCCATGCGCTGGAGCGTCTCGCACTTTCGCCAGCTCATGCCCACGGTGAATGTCTCGCGCGGCCTGGCGCCTGCGGCGCCGCTGGCCCAGGCGCTGCGCGACGACATCGACGAGTTGCGCTTCACGCCGCTGGGGGCAAGCCAGCCCATGACCTGGCGCGATTCGCTCAAGGCCAACTACACCGACGGCATCGTGGTGCTGCACAAGGGCCGCGTGGTCTATGAGCGCTACTTCGGCGTGCTCAGGCCCGAAGGCCAGCACGGCGCCATGTCGGTGACCAAGTCCTTTGTCGGCACGCTGGCGGCCATGCTGGCCGCCGAGGGTCAGCTCGATCCCTCGCGCCGCGTGTCGGAGTACGTGCCCGAGCTGGCGGCCTCGGCCTTCGGCAATGCCACGGTGCGCCAACTCATGGACATGACCACGGGCATACGCTTCAGCGAAGACTATGCGGACCCGCAGGCCGAGGTCTGGGCGCATGCAGCGGCCGGCAACCCGCTGCCCAAGGCCAAGGACTACACCGGGCCGCGCAGCTACTACGAATTCCTGCAGACCGTGAAGCCCGAAGGCGTGCACGGCAAGGCCTTCGGCTACCGCACGGCCAACACCGATGCGCTGGGCTGGGTGCTGGCGCGCGTGAGCGGCCAATCGGTGGCCGATCTGCTGTCCGAGCGCATCTGGAGCCGCCTGGGCGCCGAGCAGGATGCCTACATGTCGGTGGACTCCACGGGCACGCCCTTTGCAGGCGGCGGCCTGAACCTGGGCCTGCGGGACCTGGCGCGCTTTGGCGAGATGCTGCGCAACCGGGGCCAGTTCAACGGTCAGCAGATCGTTCCCGCAGCGGCCGTGGACGACATACGCCGGGGCGGCGACGCGGCCGCCTTTGCAAAGGCCGGCTACAAGCTGCTGCCGGGCTGGACCTACCGCAACATGTGGTGGGTCACGCACAACGCCCATGGCGCCTTCGCGGCGCGCGGCGTGCATGGGCAGACCGTCTACATCGATCCCAAGGCCCAGATGGTGATTGCGCGCTTTGCCTCGCATCCGGTGGCGGGCAATGCGGCCAATGACCCGACCTCGCTGCCTGCCTACGAGGCCCTGGGCAGGCTGCTGGCGGGGGAGCGCTGACAGCGCTGAAGGGGGGCAATTCCCCGCAAGGGCTTCAGCCGCCAGGGGGCACCTGTGCCAAGGATGCTTGTTGTCATGAAAATTTGCTAACGTATGTAGCATCTTTTTGCAATTAGTTGATCCCCCATGTTCCAGTCCCTGCGTGCGCGACTCATCGCGCTCAGCGTTGCCATCGTCACAGTGGCCATGCTGGCCCTGGCCATTGCCAATTTTTTCACGGTGCAGCGCCATGTGCTGTCCACACTCGACGACCAGAGCCGCCAGCTGGTGAACGCCCAGGCCCAGGTTCTGGGCGAATGGGTGGCCACCAAGCGCCTGCTGACCCATACCCTGGCGCAGGCGGTCGATACGCCGGAGCCGCATGCCGTGGTCCAGGCGCTGCGCGACGGCGGCGGCTTCTCGGATGCCTACTTCGGCTACACCGACAAGCGCATGTTCTTCCTCAACGAGATGGCGGCCGACTACGACGTGACGGCCCGTCCCTGGTTCAGACAGGCGCTCAAGGAAGGCCGCCCCGTCGTGACGGCGCCCTATCTGTTCGTCTCACCACCGGAGGTGGGCGTGACCTTTGCCGAGCCGGTCGGCCCCGCCGGCAACCCCCATGCCGTGGTCGGTGCGGACGTGCTGCTCACCACCGTGGTGCGCACCGTGGGCGCCATCAGGCCGACGCCGGGCAGCTTTGCCTTCCTGGTGGATGAGGCGGGCGCCATCGTCACCCATCCCGATCCGGCACTCACGCTCAAGCCCGTCTCCGCGCTCTCGCCCCAGTTGCGTGCCGACGCCCTCCAGGCCCTGCCCAAGGCGGACACCGGCATGCGCACGGCCGTCGGCGGCAAGGACTTCCTGTTCTACGGCCAGGCCGTACCCGGCACGGACTGGCAACTGGTGGTGGCCGTGCAGCGCGACGAGGCGCTGTCCGCGCTGGGTTCGCTGCTCAAGGTATCAGGCGCCATCGTTGCCATTTCGCTGATTCTGGCGATTGCGCTGCTGGGCGCCGTCATCGCCCGCGTCACGCGCCGGCTGGCCGTGGTGCGCGATGCGCTGGAAGACATCGCCTCGGGTGACGGCGACCTCACGCGCCGCCTGTCGGTGCAAGGCAACGACGAATTGACGCAGATCGCACGCGCGTTCAACCACTTCACCGACAAGATCGCCTCGGTGCTGGTGCGCATCAGGGACTCGTCCGAGACCGTGCGCCATGCCTCCACCGAAATCGCCAGCGGCAACCAGGACCTGTCGGCACGCACCGAGCAGCAGGCCAGCTCGCTGGAGGAAACCGCTGCCGCCATGGAGCAGCTCACCGCCACCGTTCAGCACAACGCCGAGAATGCGCGCCAGGCGCGCCAGCTGGCCAGCAGCGCCTCGGACATCGCCACGCATGGCGGCACCGTGGTGGACCAGGTGGTGCGCACCATGGGCGGCATCGAGCAGTCCTCGCACCGCATTGCCGACATCATCGGCGTGATCGACTCCATTGCCTTCCAGACCAACATCCTGGCGCTGAACGCCGCCGTGGAAGCGGCCCGCGCCGGCGAACAGGGCCGGGGCTTTGCCGTGGTGGCCTCCGAGGTGCGCACCCTGGCCCAGCGCAGCGCCACCGCCGCCAAGGAGATCAAGGCGCTGATCGACGACTCCGTGGGCCAGGTCGATGCCGGCAGCCGGTTGGTGCGGGACGCGGGCGCCACCATGGGCAAGGTGGTGGAAAGCGTGCAGCGCGTGACGGCCATCGTCACCGAGATCAGCAACGCCAGCCAGGAACAGAGCACGGGCATTGCCGAGATCGGCACGGCCGTCAGCCAGATGGACCATTCCACCCAGCAGAACGCGGCCCTGGTCGAAGAGGCCACGGCCGCGGCGCAGTCGCTGCAGCAGCAGGCCGCGCAACTGGCGGACGTGGTGGCAGGCTTTCGACTCCAGTCCTGACCCGGCCACCAAGGGGCGCGAGCCCTGACTGCTAGCCCCGCCTGTCCTTGAGGCGCGTCATGGAGCGGCGCGCGGCGGACAGGCTTGCGCGCCGGCCCAAGGGCAGTGCTGCGCCCGCATCGGGCACGGCGGCGCCGGCCAATCGCTGCTGTGCCTCCAGCAGGCTGCGCAGATCCGCCGCACGCTCCTGTGCCAGCGTGGCCGCGTTCTGGGCAGTCTGCAGCTGGGAGTGCAGGGCCAGCTGCTCCTCCTCACTCTTTTCATAGCGGCCTTGCAGCTCTGCAAGGCGGGTCGCTGCCTTGCGGTCCTGCTCGGTGGCGGTCTTGCGGGCAGCCGCCAGTTCCTGGCGCGCGCGGTCCACTTCGTTGAGCATGTGGCGCTCATTGCCCGCGTATTGCTCGGCCATGCGCTGGCGCTCCAGCGCGGCGGACTGCATTTCCTCGCCATGCTTTTGCTGCAGCGCCTCGCGTTGGCGGGCCGCTTCGGCCAGCGCATCGCGCATTTCCTCCAGGCGCTCGTCGCGGTCCTGCAGCTGCTGCTGCATTTCATCCAGCCGGCGGGAAAGATCCTGCGACTGCGCCTGGGCCACTTGCAGGGCCTGGTCCATGGCCTCTTTCTGCGCCTGCATGGACGCCTCGCGCCGCGCCATTTGCTCTTGCTGCTCCTGCAGCTGGGCCTGCGTGGCCTGGGCTGCTTCCTCTCGGGATTGCAGGGCGGCGCGGGCGGATTCCATGGCGGCTTCCTGGGCGGCGTCCCACAGTTGCTGCGCCAGGCGCTGAACGGGATCGGGCACGGACGAGGGCAGCAGCTCGCCCTGCCCTGCCGCCACGCCCAGGCGCTGGCCCAGGGTGGCAAACCAGGTCTCCAGCATCGGGCTGACGGTATTTGGCGAGCCTCGGCCGATTTGCTGGCGCACGCGCTCGATGGTCGGCCGCAGGCCCTGGGCGATCAAGGCGTCTGCCGCGGCCCAGACATCGGCTTCCTGCACGCCGCGGGTGGATGTTTTCTGCATATCGTGAACTATTTTCCAGATTACTAACGATAAGTGATTGTTATCGTGAGTTATTTTAATATTGTGTAATACATCATATGTGTCATGTATTAAATATTACATATGAAATTTTCATACAGTATGGATACGCACATTACACGGCTTTGCCCAGGCAAAAGGCCGCTGCAGCCTCTGGAAAGCTTGGAAACTGAAATTTGCATGGCCTGCATGGCCGCAGGCTCCGCGGTGGGCAGCCCTGCTGCGCCGGGCGACAATCCACGGATGCGCAACGGCCCTTTTCCGCTGACTCCCCAAGACCAGTCTCTGGAAGACACAAGGCAAGGCAGCACCCTGCCCTCTGCGGGGCTGGAGCCTGCCGCCCAGCAGGCCGTGCGCGAGTTGCTGCGCGAGGGCGAATCCACCAACACCAGAAACAGCTACCAGAGTGCGATGCGCTACTGGGCCGCCTGGCATGCGCTGCGCTTTGAGCGGCAGATGCAGCTGCCGCTGGATGTGGCCTGTGTGCTGCAGTTCATCATCGACCACGCCCAGCGGCAGACGGGCGCGGGCCTGGCCAGTGAAATGCCGGCGCACATGGACCGCGCCCTTGTCGAGGCCGGATACAAGGCCCGCGAAGGCTCCCTGTCGCACAACACGCTGGTGCACCGCATGGCGGTGCTGTCCAAGGCCCATCGGGTGCACGGTTTGGCCAACCCCTGCCAGGACGGCGCGGTGCGCGAGCTGATGTCGCGCACGCGCAAGGCCTATGCACGGCGCGGCGAGCAGCCCGCCAAAAAGGATGCGCTGACGCGCGACTTGCTGGAGCAATTGCTGCAGACCTGCGATGACAGCCTGCGCGGCCGCCGTGACCGGGCCCTGCTGCTGTTCGCCTGGTCCAGCGGCGGGCGCCGCCGCTCGGAGGTGGCCGGGGCCGACATGCGCCATCTGCGCGCCGTGGGGCCGCAGGAATTCATCTACACGCTGGCGCACTCCAAGACCAACCAGTCCGGGCGGGATGCGCCCGAGAACCACAAGCCCGTGACCGGGCGCGCGGCCCAGGCGCTGGCCGATTGGCTGCGTGCCGCCGCCATACAGGAAGGGCCGATCTTCCGGCGCATCCGCAAAGGCGGCCATGTGGGCGAGCCCCTGTCGCCGGCCGCCGTGCGCGACATCGTCAAGCAGCGCTGCGCGCTGGCGGGCGTGGAGGGCGACTTTTCAGCGCACTCCCTGCGCTCGGGCTTTGTGACCGAGGCCGGGCGCCAGAACGTGCCCCTGCCCGACACCATGGCGCTGACGGGGCACAGCAGCGTCAATACGGTGCTGGGCTATTTCCGTGCGGATTCCGCGTTGAGCAACCGTGCGGCCCGGCTGCTCGATGCCGGTGACGACGATGCGGCCGCCGCCGCGCAAGGCAGCGGCCGGCCGCAGTCCTGAGCCGCTAGCTCAAAAGCTCAAAAAGCTCACTCCTGTACCGAGGTCCGCGTGCCGCTCAGGCCCAGCTTGCGCAGCAGCGTGGTGTCGGCTTCCACATCGGGGTTGCCGGTGACCAGCAGCTTGTCCCCGTAGAAGATGGAATTGGCGCCGGCCATGAAGCACAGGGCCTGCACGGCGTCGCCCAGCTGCTGCCGGCCCGCCGACAGCCGCACGCGCGCCGTGGGCATGGTGATGCGCGCCACCGCGATCACGCGCACGAAGTCCAGCGGATCGACCGGCTCGCTGTCCGCCAGCGGCGTGCCCGGCACGCGCACCAGGCTGTTGATGGGCACGGATTCGGGATGCGGGTTGAGATTGGCCAGCTGGGCGATCAGGCCCGCGCGGTGCACAGGCGTCTCGCCCATGCCGATGATGCCGCCGCAGCACACGCTGATGCCCGCGCCGCGCACGGCCTTGAGCGTGTCCAGGCGGTCCTGGTACTGGCGCGTGCTGACCACGTCCTGGTAGTACTCGGGCGCGGTGTCCAGGTTGTGGTTGTAGTAGTCCAGGCCCGCTTCGCGCAGCGACTGCGCCTGGTGCGGCTGGAGCATGCCCAGCGTGGCGCAGGTCTGCATGCCCAGACCCTTCACGGCGCCGATCAGCTCGTTCATCTTCTCGATGTCGCGGTCCTTGGGCGCGCGCCAGGCCGCGCCCATGCAAAAGCGCGTGGCGCCCGCGTTCTTGGCGGCCTGGGCGGCCCGCGTGACTTCGTCCACGCTCATGAGCTTTTCCGCCTTGACGCCGGTATCGAACTCGGCCGCCTGCGGGCAGTAGCCGCAGTTCTCGGGGCATCCGCCGGTCTTGACCGACAGCAGCGTGGCCAGCTCGATGTCGCCAGCGGGCCAGTGCTCGCGGTGCACGCTCTGGGCCTGGAACATCAGGTCCATGAAGGGTTTGTCCAGCAGTTCCTGAATGGCCTGCACGCTCCAGGCGCCGTCAAACGGCAGCGTGTCGCTTCTGGAGGGGCGTGCGTGCCATTGCAATGGGCTGCCGGCCGCAGGCTGTGCGGGGCTGTCGGAAGTCGTCGGGGCGGTGCTGCAGGCGGTCATCAAAAACTCCTCTGTGGGTCTGCTTTTTTCATTCTGATGAGCAAAAAAAGCTTTGGGAATGAAAAAGCCGGCTCCCTGCCAAAAATAGTTTCCCCATTTTCAGGGGCTGCAAAAAGAGTGAACTTCGCTTATTTTTGAGCGATGTTGGGTGTGTTTTGGCAGAAGTTTCCCTCGGTGACTTCTTCATGCCGCAAGCGCGCAGCCATCGGCGGTCAACATCGCCCAATTGTCCGGCGAGCGCTTCAAAAGATGCGTCTACAGGCACAGCAATGGATTCCCAATACCTGCCAGATGCCTCTCCAAAACGACCACAATGGGTGCCCGCCGTCGTCGCCACGCGGTTTCCAATCCAGACGGCCTGCGCCTGAACCTGCTTTCCCCGTTTTTGCCGCTTTCGCTCAGATTTCTCCCCCATGTCACTGCACTCCCTGGAATTTCCTGCCGATCACGGCAAGCCGCTGCTGCTGTCGCGCGAGCAGCAGGCCATCCTGGCGCATGAGGGTCGTTCGGCCATCGTGGCTGCGCTGGCCGGGGTGGGCAAGACCACGACGCTGGCCTGCAAGGTGGTCCAGGCCTGCCGTAGCGGCCAGGCCCGGCGCATCCTGGTGCTGGCCTATTCGCGCTCCGGCGTGGCGGCCTTTCATCACCGGCTGAAGCAACTGGTGCGCGAGGTGCCGCCCCAGGTACAGATCACCACGGTGGAGCGCTGGGCGGCCCAGCAGATCCGCCGCCGCGATCCTGGGGCCCGTTTTCTGGCCGACCGCGTGGCACTGCAGGCCCGTGTGCGCGAGGCACATGCCGCGTTGTGCGAGCGGCTGGCCTGGCAGCCCGACCCTTTGTTCGAGCAGCCCGGCGATCTGGATCTGGACGCCTTCTGGGACTTCAACCTCAGCGCCAAGAAGTCGTTGCTGCCCCAGCGCCTGGCCGAGGAAGGCATGGGACTGGCGAGTTTCTGCGAGGAGTATTTGCTCGACTACCGCATGGCCGGCCTGTTCTTCGAGTACGAGCGCCGCCGCATAGACCACTGCGGCGACCCGCTGTACTACGCCGAAGGCGACTGCAGCCATGCACTGGCCAGCGACGCCCTGCAGGGCCAGGCGCTGGACCTGCCGCGCTACGACCTGGTGGTGTTCGACGAGATGCATGACCTGGACCCGGCCTCGCTGCAACTGCTGCGCGCCCTGGTCGGAACCAGCGGCTGCGCCTTTCTGGGCGCAGGCGACTTCAACCAGCACATCGAGGCACAGGCCTGGTCCGTGTTCCGCGACAAGCTCCACCAGCTCGATGACTTCCTGCCCCAGGCCACGGCCACGCTGGCGCTGACCCAGTCGCGGCGCTTTGGCCCGCAGATCGCCAAGGCGGTCAATGCGCTGTTCAACGTTGGGCTGACTGCAGCGCCCACGCGCTTCAGCACCGTGCACCAGCTGCAGCATGCCGATGACAGCGAGTGCATTGACCAATTGCTTCAGATCCAGGCCAGCCTGGCACGTGCCCCGGAAACCGCTGCGCCAGGCGAGCCGCCTTCCGCCATCGCACGCAATCCCTCGCTGACCGTGATCCTGCGCCATGAGCAGGATGCCTGCGCGCTGGAATGGGCCATCCACCGCGCCGGCAAGTCCGCCAGCTTCTACGGCTTCAAGCGCTTTTACCTGCAGCGCGAAATCGCCCTGCTGCTGGGCCTTTGCTATGCACATGGCATGCAGGCGCTGTCATGGAAGGCCGAGGTCAGCGTGCTGGGCAGCGAGATCCTGGCGGCCTTTGTGGAAGGTGCGCTTTTCTACGGCAAGGGCAGCGTGGATGGCGCCGACATGGCCGATCCGTCAAGCCGCCATACGCTGGCCCAGCGCATGGCGGGCGAGATGCTGCACAACCCGCAGATCATCTGGCGATTCCTGGGCAACCAGTCCAGCCTGCAGGGCGGGCAACGCAACTTCCAGGCCTTTGGCCGCTTTTTGCAACTGCCCCTGGCGCTTCAGTCAGACGCATGCAGCCTGCTGGAGCAGGCCGATGTCTGGGGCCTTTTTGCTGGCGTGGCCCTGTCGCAGGCCCAGACGGCGGCCTTGCGTCAGCGCGTGAAGGCTTTCATGGATTCGGTGGCGGGCATGGCCGTGCCCGACATGCTGGCCCAGGTGGCCGCCATGGCCACGCGCTTCGAACGAACCGTGCGGGCCGAGCGCGGCTTCGATTTTCATCTGAGCACCATCGAGGAAGCCAAGGGCAAGGAATACGAGCATGTCGCCCTGCCCTTCATGGAGCCTGGCCGCTTTCCGGCCTCGGCCCCGCACGCGCTGGCCTTTCTGGAGCGCAACCGCCTGTACGTGGCCATGACGCGCGCCCGAAAAAGGCTGTGGCTGCTGGAGCATGCCGAGCGGCGTGTCCAGCCTTTCGCCTGAAGGCCTCTCAGCCCAGGGCGGCGATCACCTCGGCCGGCGCCTGCACCAGCTCGATCAGCACGCCCTCGCCAGCGATCGGAAACTCGTCATTGCTCTTGGGGTGCAGAAAGCAGATGTCGTAGCCGGCCGCGCCCTTGCGGATGCCGCCGGGCGCAAAGCGCACGCCCTGCGCCGTCAGCCACTGCACGGCCAGCGGCAGGTCGTCGATCCACAGGCCGATATGGTTCAGCGGCGTGGTGTGGACGGCCGGCTTCCTGTCGATGTCCAGCGGCTGCATGATGTCCACCTCCACCTTGTTCGCGCCCTGGCCCATGGCCAGGATGTCTTCGTCCACGTTCTCGCGCTCGCTCTGGAATGTGCCGGTCTGGGTCAGGCCCAGCATGTCCACCCAAAGGCGCTTCATGCGCTGCTTATCGGTGCCGCCGATGGCCACCTGCTGTATGCCCAGAACCCGGAAAGGACGCTGTTCGCTTGCCACTGTCTCACTCCTGTTGATTTGTGAAGAATCACATTGTGGAGCCAATCCGCAAGGCCGCAGCCCATCGCACAGACGGCTCAGAATTCCCCCAGCAGCCAACCGCTGATCACTGCAAAGTACTCTCGCAGCCAGGCGTTGGCGCGGATCGTCACCGGTGTGGGCGCACCCACGGTAAAGGCCTGGCCGTAGCCGCTGCGCTCGGCTATCCAGCCGGCGCGCAGGGTGTGGAAGTCGCTGGTGACGATGGCGATTGCCGCCTGCGGCGCCACCCCGCGCGCCTGCAGCAGGGGCAGGCTCCAGGCCAGGTTCAGCGCCGTGCTGGTGCTGCGCTCCTCCATCAGCAGGCGCTCGGGCGGCAGGCCGTGGCGCTGCTGCAGATAGCGCGCCATGATGGCGCCCTCGCTCTCGCTTTCCCCAAAGTCCACCCCGCCGCTGGTGAGCACCAGCGCCTTGGGATGGCGGGCGGCCAGCACGGCAGCGCGGTCCAGCCGCTGGGCCAGCGTGAGCGACGGCTGGCCGTCACGCGTGGCACTGCCCAGCACCACGATGGCCTGCACCGGCTGTTCCGGTGGCAACCCGGACGAGGCGGACAGCAGGTGCGCCCAGAACACCAACAGGCTGACCAGCCACATCGCCAACGCCGCCCAGCCCAGCCACCAGGCGCGCCGCAGCCATGCACTGGCGCGCAGCCTGCGCGCAATGGCCGAGCGCCAGAAGCTGCAGGCCATGAACAGCAGGCCCAGCACCGCTGGCAGCGTCACGCCCAGATTGAACATGCCACGCGCCATCAGCACCACGGCATCGCCCAGCAGTACGGCGCCAGTGATCAGGCCCAGCCACTGCAAGGGCCCCCGCCGCCGCAAGCCCGCGACGGCGTTGCGTCCGGGCACTGGCCCGGGCGCGGGAGAGAGCTTGTGCAACAAGCGCCCTCAGTTCCAGCGCTGGTTCGGGCCGCCGGCGCAGGACCAGACGATCACGGGTTGGCCGGGGCGGGCATTGCCGCCTTCGATGTCCAGGCACTTGTTGGCAAAGCGGCTGCGGATCTGGCCACGGCTCCAGTCCCATTTCTGGTTGGGCTGGTTGCGGCACTGCCAGGCAATCACCCGCGCACCATTGCGGGTGTTGCCGTCGGCCACGTCCAGGCACAGGTCGCCCACGCGCATCTCGCCGTCACGCGTCAACGTGAAGCGCTGGTTCTCACCGCCGCTGCAGTGGTAGACGATGAGGCCATTGCCCGGGCGAATTCCCCCGGATATATCCAGGCACAGGCCGTTCTGGCCCCGGATCTCCCGCCCGCCCCAAGAGGGATAGCCGGGCTGCTGGCCCGGGTAGCCCGGATAGCGGTCATCGTTCCACTGGTCGTCGCGGTCACGTTCGCGGTCCTTGTCGCGCTTGTTGGCCAAGATGGCAGCGCCTGCAATCGCTGCCACGGCGGCACCGGCAATCCAGGCGCCTGTGTTGTCGCTCTCGCCCTCCTGGCCCTGCGCGCCCTGGGCCTGGCCGGTGAGGATGCGGAAACGCCCGCCGCAACCGTCCTTGACCCACATCTCCCGTCGGCCAAGGTCATAGCCCCAGTTGCGGTTGTAGCTGCAGTTACCGGCCACGGTCTCGACCAGTTGCACCTGCTGCGCGTCGTCGGGCAGGCTGTAGGTCTGGTAGCGGCCGTTGGACATGAGTTGCACAGTCTCTTCGCCCGCAAGCGCAGGCACGGCCGGGGCAATGAAGCTGCTGGCCAGCAGGACGGAAATGCATTTCTTGATTTGCATGGGATTTCTCGGGCTGCGTTGATCTGAGGGACGGCTACGCGCAGCAACCGGCCTTCTCTTGCAGGCCCAGAATGCAACTACCGCCTCTTTCCAGGCTGTGGAGTTTAGCCAAGCAATTTGTAGGATTGCGCCATATTCTGGCAAGGCTGGCTCAAATCATTGCCTGTTGAATTCCGCCACCCCCGCGCGAAACTCCGCACTCCCGTAAACCGCCGACACCAAATCCTCATCCTCCAGTCGCTGTTCCACGACCATGCGCCTCAGGCTTTCCTTGACGGCTGACTGAGTGGTCGCAGACAAGGCCATGAGCCGCTCGGCCAGCGCCTGGGCCTGGGCTTGCAACTGATCTGCCGGCACGACCGCATGCACGAACCCGCAGATCTCGGCCTGCCCGGCCGACAGGTAGTCCGCGAGCAGCAGCATGCGCTTGACGCGCGGTACGCCCAGGCCGGCCACCAGGCGTGCAATGTTGCGTGATGACAGCGTGTTGGACAGCGTCTTGGCAATCGGTGCACCGAAGCGCGAGCCGGTGCTGCAGATGCGAAAGTCGCATGCCGTGGCCAGGGCCAGGCCGCCGCCGACGGCCCAGCCGTCGATAACGGCGATGGTGGGCACGGCGACGCGCTCCACGGCGTCGATCACGCGCTCCACGAAGGCTTCGTAGGCAAGGCCTTGCCGGCCGTCATGGAAGTCCTTGAAGTAGGCGATGTCCGTGCCCGAGATGAAGGACTTGCCGCCCGCACCGCGCAGCATCAGGCAGCGGATGGCCGCATCGGCCTGGCAGCGTTCCAGGGCCGTGAGCAAGGCCTCGTACATGGGCATGCTCATGGCGTTGTGGCGTTCGGGACGGTCGATGAGGATCTCGGCCGTGCCCCCGGCGTGAACTGTCAGTGCCACGGATTCATGCAGGGCCGTGCTCATGCGGCGGCCTTCAGTGCCTGGAGCTCGGCCATGATTTCTGCGTTGTGTTCGCCCAGCAGCGGCGGATGGCGGCGCACCTGCTGGGGCGTGCCGAGCATCTTGACGGGAAAGCCGATGTTCTTGACCTTGCCTTCGATGGGATGGTCGATCTCCATGCACATGCCGCGGTGCTGGCCGTGCTCGCCCTCGAAGGCCTGCGGATAGGTGAGCAGCGGGCCTGCGGGAATGCCGGCATCCAGCATGCGGTCCACCCAGTCGGCGCTGTCGTGATGGGCAAACTCCGCTTCCAGCGCCTCTATCAATGCCTCCCGGTGCCTGAGGCGCAGCGCCACGGTGGCGTAGTCCGGGTGCTCCACCAGGTCCGTGCGCCCGAGCAGCGCGCACAGCCTGGCCCAGAGCTTCTGGTTGGTGGCTCCCATGACGAAGTAGCCGTCGCGCGCCTTCACGGCCTGGTAGGGGGCGCTCATCTTGTTGCTGGTGCCCAGTGGCGCGGGCGGCACGCCCGTGCCCCAGTATTCGGACATGTCCCAGATCGAGAAAGCCATGGCCGAGTCGAACAGCGAGGCGTCTATGTGCTGGCCCTGCCCCGTCTTCTGTGCGCCTATGTAGGCGGCCAGCAGTCCGTAGGTGGCGAACAGTGCGCAACCGATGTCGGCCACAGGCACGCCGGCCTTGACGGGCTTCTCCCCCTTGTAGCCGGTGACGCTCATCACGCCCGACATGGCCTGGGCCATGAGGTCGAACCCCGGCCGCTGGGCCCAGGGACCGCTCTGGCCGAAGCCCGAGATGCTGACATAGACGATGCGCGGGTTGATGCGGCGAATGCTTTCATAGTCGATCTTCAGGCGCTGGACCACGCCTGGCCGGTAGTTCTCGACGATGACATCGGCCGTCGTGGCCAGCTGGTAGAAGGCCTCACGCCCCTCGTCGCTCTTGAGGTCCAGCGTCAGCGACCGCTTGTTGCGGTTCATGTTCAGAAAGCCCATGCTGTCCGGGCCCTTCATCTTGAAGCCCATGGCGCCGCGCGTCTGGTCGCCGGTGCCCGGAGGCTCGACCTTGATGACATCGGCGCCCAGGTCGGCCAGCAGCATGCAGGCAAATGGGCCGGCCATGACCTGGCTGACGTCGAGCACGCGGATGCCTTGCAGGGGCAGTTGCAGCGGGTTGGATTGGGGATTGCTCATGCCGGGTCCTCAGCTTTCTTCGGTGATTTTTGCGGCGCGCACCACGTCGCCCCACTTCTTGTATTCGGCAGCCATGAAGGCCGCGAACTTGTCCACGGAGCCGCCGCCGTCCTCCACGCCGTATCCGTCGAAGCGGCTGACCACGTCGGGCATGGCCAGCACGCGGTTGATGTCGGCATTGATGCGCTGGGCCAGTTCCCTGGACATGTCGCGCGGGCCGACGACGCCGTACCAGCTCGATGCGTCAAAGCCCTTGAAGCCCTGCTCGTCCATGGTGGGCATGGCCGGGAATCCCTTGGCACGGTTCACGCGGGTCTGGGCGATGCCCAGCATTTTTCCTGCGCGGACCTGGGCAGTGGCGGCCGTCATGGTGTCGAAGCTGAAGTCGATCTGACCGCCGATCAGGTCGGTCTGCATGGGGCCGGATCCTTTGTAGGGAACGTGGATGCTCTTGACACCTGCCGCCATGTTGAACATCTCGGCCGCAAGGTGCTGCACCGAACCTGTGCCAGAAGAGCCGAAGCTGACCTTGCCGGGGCTTTTGCGGCACAGCTCCACCACTTCCTGCACCGAGGCATGGCCGTTCCTGCTGCTGGTCACCAGGATGTGGGGCGTTGCGCCGATCAGGGCGATGGGCGCGTAGTCCTTGAGCGGGTCATAGGTGATGGATTTGAAGATCTGCGGCGAGATGGCGTGCGTGTTCACATGGGCCATCAGCAGGTTGATGCCTTCTGTGAAGCGGGTCTTGGCAAAGTACTCGGCCGCCAGCGAGCCCGTGGCGCCGGGCTTGTTCTCCACGATCACGGGCCGGCCCCAGACCTCGGACAGCTTCTGGCCCACGATGCGCGCGAACACGTCGGTGCCGCCGCCAGGCGCCCAGCCCACCAGGATCTTGGCGGGCCCCTTGGGCAGCTCGGAGGCCGGGGGCGCGGCCCCTGCCCAGGGTGCGGCCAGCGCGGTGGCGCCGACCGCGATGAAGTCGCGGCGTTTCATGTCTGTCTCCTGCACATCGTTGTTGTGCAGTGACTGTCGCCGGGCGCCGATATCGCGGCAAGCCTGTGCGCCGCATGCCTGGTTTCGCAATCCGCGAAACCAGAAGGGTCAGATCGCGCATTCGCCCTGCAACAGGGCGGCGACGACGTTGCGCAGCGCCTGTTCCTGGGCCTGGCCTTCGATGAAGGACAGCACATAGCTGCGCTCGTGCCAGTCGCCTTCCAGGGCGGCCCAACCCAGGTCGGGCTCAGGGTGGAAGCTGCGCAGCACGCCGGGCGGCATCAGTCCCACACCCAATCCTTCGCGCACCAGGGCCAGCATGGTGTCGAAGCCGCTGACGGCGAAATCGTTGCGGAACACCCTGCCCCGGCTGCGGTGGGCTCGGCGCAAAGCGGCCAGGATGGCCGAGCCCCGGCCCAGGCTGACGATGGGGCAGTCCAGCAACTGGTCCAGTACCACCGGCTCGACGGCAAAGCTGAAATGCCTGCGGCTGTAGACCAGCACCAGGCTGTCCTTGCGGTAGTCGGAGCGTGGCAGATCCACGAAGCCGCTGGTCTTCTCGAAGATGCCGATGTCGATGACCTTGTCGCGCAGCAGTTGCTGGACGATGCGGCTGTTCTCCTCCATCACCTGCAGCGTGATGTGGGGATAGCGGCGCTGGGTGACGGCGATATCGGCGGCCAGGAACTGCAGGATGGCGGATTTGGGGGCGCCGATGATGATGCGGCCGTCGCGCCCGCGGCCCAGGGCCTGGGCGTCGGCCTCCAGGCGCTCCACCAGGTTGCCTATCTGGCGGATATGGGCCAGCAGCTTGAGGCCAGGCTCGGTGGCGCGCACTCCATGGGGCTGCCGCTTGAACAGCCTGGCGCCCAGTTGCTGCTCCAGGTCACTGAGCCGCCGCGAGGCCGCCGCCACCGCCAGTTGCAGCCTGTCGGCCGCGCGCGAAATGCTGCCCTCCTCGGCAATGGCCAGCACAAGCTGCACGGTGGTGGAGTCGATCTTCATCATGGCGGCGGCCCTCTCGTCTGGCTGGAGGGCGACGATTGTGCCGCAGCGCCCCGCTGCGTCCAACCGGCCCTTTCGTCAGGCGGTACCCAGAGCCTTGGCTTCGCGGGCCAGTGCGGTGATCCGCTGCCAGTCACCCTGCTCCAGCGCATGGGCAGGCACCAGCCAGGAGCCACCCACGCAGACCACGTTGGACAGCGCCAGGAATTGCGCCGCATTGTCTGGAGACACGCCGCCCGTGGGGCAGAACCGCACGTCGCCGAACGGGCCTTGCCAGGCCTTGAGCATGGCCGTGCCGCCCGCCTGTACGGCGGGGAAGAATTTCAGCTCGTCGAAGCCGTCATCCTGGGCCGCCATGATTTCGCCGCTGGTGGCCACGCCGGGCAGCAGCGGCAGTTGCAGGCCCTGGCAGGCCTGGCCCAGTGCGCCGGTGTAGCCGGGGCTCACGGCAAAGCGCGCACCGGCATTGGCGGCGGCGCGGGCATCGGCGGCGCTGCGCACGGTGCCGGCGCCCACGATGGCCTCGGGCACGGCGCGTGCAATGGCTTCGATGCTGGCCAGGCCCTGGGGCGTGCGCAGCGTGACTTCCAGTACGCGGATGCCGCCCGCGACCAGGGCCTGGGCCATGGGCACGGCATGTGCGACGTTGTGCAGGACGATGACCGGGATGACCGGCGCGTCCTGCATGATGGCCAGTGCTGTCAGTCGTTGATCCATGTGCAAGCTCCCTCTTCTGCGCTGAGCGCGTGGCGCCGGAATCCGGCAAACAGTTCGCGGCCAAAACCCCGGCCGTTGGCCTGGCGCAGTGCCTGCGGCATGGTGGCCAGGGGCCGCTGCTGCCATTCGGTGTCATCGACCAGCACGGCCAGGGTGCCGGCCACGGCGTCCAGGCGTACCAGGTCGCCGTCTTGCAGGCGTGCCAGCGGCCCGCCCACGCAGGCCTCGGGCGAGACATGGATGGCGGCGGGTACCTTGCCCGAGGCGCCGCTCATGCGGCCGTCCGTGACCAGGGCCACCTTGTAGCCCTTGCCCTGCAGCACGGCCAGCGGTGGGGTGAGCTTGTGCAGCTCGGGCATGCCGTTGGCGCGCGGACCCTGCCAGCGCACCACGCAGATGACATCGCGGTCCAGCTCGCCGGCCTTGAAGGCCTGTTGCAGCGCTTCCTGCGAGTCGAAGACGCGCGCGGGCGCCTCGACCACATGGCGGTCCTCGGGCACGGCGCTGACCTTGATCACGCTGCGCCCCAGGTTGCCGGACAGCAGCCTGAGCCCGCCCGTGGCGCTGAAAGGCGCATCGGCCGGGCGCAGCACGGACAGGTCGCCGGAGACTTCGGCCTCGTGCCAGACGAGATGGCCATCTTCCACGGCGGGAATGCGCGCAAATTCCTGCAGGCCCTCGGGCCGCACGGTGAGCACATCGCCATGCATGAGACCGGCCTTCAGCAGCTGGCCGATCACATAGCCCGGCCCGCCTGCGGCCTGGAACTGGTTCACGTCGGCGCTGCCGTTGGGATAGACGCGGGCCAGCAGCGGCACCACGCCCGAGAGTTCCGAAAAATCATTCCAGTCGATGACGATGCCTGCCGCACGCGCCACGGCCACCCAATGGATCAGGTGGTTGGTCGATCCGCCCGTGGCCAGCAGGGCCACCATGGCGTTGACGATGCAGCGCTCGTCCACCACATGGCCAATGGGCGCGAAGCGGCGGTTTTTGGTGATGGCCAGCGCGCTGCGCATGGCCTCGCGCGTGAGCAGTTCGCGCTCGCCTTCGGCCGGGTTGATGAAGGCCGTTCCCGGCACATGCAATCCCATGGCCTCCAGCAGCATCTGGTTGCTGTTGGCCGTGCCGTAGAAGGTGCAGGTGCCTTCGCCGTGGTAGGCGGCCGTTTCCGCGGCCAGCAGCTCCTTGCGGCCCACCAGGCCCTGCGCGGCCTGCTCGCGCACCTTGGCCTTGTCGCCATTGGACAGGCCCGAGGTCATGGGGCCGGCCGGCACGAACACCGTGGGCAGATGGCCGAAATGCAGGGCGCCGATCAGCAGGCCCGGCACGATCTTGTCGCAAATGCCCAGCATCAGCGCGGCGTCGAACACGTCGTGCGACAGCGCGATGGCCGTGCCCATGGCAATGGCATCCCGGCTGAACAGGCTCAGTTCCATGCCGGGCGCGCCCTGGGTCACGCCGTCGCACATGGCCGGCACGCCGCCGGCGACCTGCGCCGTGGCGCCGAGCTTGCGCGCCTCGTCCTTGAGGATGTCGGGATAGCGTGCCAGCGGCGCATGGGCCGAGAGCACGTCGTTGTACGCGGTGACGATGGCGACGTTGGGCGCCTTCTCTTCCACGATGCGTATGCGGTCGCCGCCTGGAATGCCCGCAAAGGCATGGGCCACATTGGCGCAGCCCATGGACTGGGCGCCGGGCGGGCGCGCGGCCATGGCGTCCACCTGCTCCAGGTAGGCGGCGCGTGATTGGGCACTGCGCTCGCGGATGCGGCGCGTGACCTGCTCGACGATGGGGTGGATGGTGCTCATGCGGGGTTCCTGCGGATGCGCTGATGCGCGTTTTCTCTCTGTCGCTCTATCGCTTTATTGCTTTAGCGCCGTATGGCGTTGTCTTTTCGGGAAATGTCGGCCGGAGCATCCCTCCCAGGTGCGTCCGGCCCTGCACCGAAGCTTACTTCACTGCGCGCGCCTGCTTGACGGCGGCCTGCACCTCGTCCCATGTGCCCTGGCCCACGGTCTTGGCAATGCCGGCATTCACCGCCGCGAGCTTGTCGCGCATGCGGCTGGCTTCTGCGGCGGGCAGCTCGTTCACCTGCATGCCCTTGGCCTTGATGTCGGCCAGGGCCTTGGCGGCTTCCTCGCGCGTGTCCTTGCGTTCGAACTCGCGGCTCTTGACGGCGGCATCCTGCAGCACCTTCTTCTCGGCCGGGCTCAGCGTGTCCCACCACTTCTTGCTGACGGTGACGATCCAGGGGCTGTAGACGTGGTTGGACACCGTGAGGTACTTCTGCACTTCATAGAACTTGCTGGACAGCACGGTGTTGAAGGGGTTTTCCTGGCCATCGACGGCACGGGTCTCCAGCGCCGTGAACAGCTCGGAGAACGGCAGCGGCACGGCATTGGCGCCCAGGGCCTTGAAACTGTCCAGGAAGACGTTGTTCTGCATCACGCGCAGCTTCACGTCGGCCAGGTCTTCCATCTTGGCGATAGGGCGCTTGTTGTTCGTGAGGTTGCGGAAACCGTTTTCCCAATAGACCAGGCCCACCATGCCCTTGGGCTCCAGCGTGGCCTTGACCTTCTCGCCCACGGGGCCGTCGAGCACGGCGTCGGCTTCCTTGACATTGCTGAACAGGAAGGGCGTGTCCCAGACGGCCATCTCGGGCGACAGGCCCACGAGGGTGGCGGTGGAGCCGACCATCATCTCCTGGGCGCCGCCGATCAGCGCCTGCTGCATCTGCGTGTCCGAGCCCAGCGAGGCATTGCCGATGGCACGCACCTTCATCTTGCCGCCCGTGGCCTTCTCGACCTCCTTGGCGAAGAAGCGCACCGCGCGGCCCTGGTTGGACTCATCGACCAGGCCATAGCCGAAGCGCACGATGCGCGGCTTGAAGTCCTGGGCCATGGCCTGGCCCGTGGCGGCCAGCGTGGTGACGGCGGCCATCAGGCCGGCGAGTGCAAAGGGAATACGCATGTTCATCTCCTTGGGTTGTAGTGAGGGATCAATGCATCCAGCGCAGAGGGGCCAGGATGATTTGCGGAAAAATCACGAAAAGCACGGCAAGCAGCACATAGACCATCAGGAACGGGTTCGTGCCCTTGATCACGGTCTCCATGCGCAGCCGGCCCACGCCGGCGACCACGTTCTGCACCGTTCCCACGGGCGGCGTGATCAGGCCGATGCAGCCCACATAGATGAACATGAAGCCGAAGTAGATGGGATCGATGCCGGCCTTGACGGCCAGCGGCGCGCACACGGGGCCGAAGATCAGGATGGTTGGCGTCAGGTCCATGGCCGTGCCCACCACCAGCAGGAACAGCATCATCGTGGCCATGAACAGCACGGGACTGCCCAGCAGGCCCGAGAAGCTGTCGGCCAGCATGTTGGGCAGGTCGGCCAGGGTGATCATGTAGGCCGTCACCGTGGCGGCGCCGCACAGGAACATGACCACGGCCGTGGTCTTGGCGGCGGCCAGGAACACGGCGTACAGACGGCTCCATGTCATCTCGCGGTAGATCACCATGGACACGAACAGCGCGTAGACGGCTGCGACCACGGCCGCCTCGGTGGGCGTGAACACGCCGCCCTTGAGGCCGCCCAGGATGATGACCGGCATCATCATGGCCCAGAAGCTCTTGGCCAGCGCCTTCAGGCGCTGGCCCCAGGCCATGCGCTCGCCGCGCGACAGGTCGTACTTGCGGGCGATGGACCACCAGGCAAAGATCAGGAACACGCCCATGATCAGGCCCGGCACCACGCCCGACAGGAACAGCTTGCTGATCGAGGTGTTGGTCGTCACGCCGTAGATGACGAAGGGCATGGACGGCGGAATGATGGGGGCGATGATGCCGCCCGAGGCCAGCAGGCCCGCGCTGTAGCTGTCGGGATACTTCTGGTCGCGCATCATGGGCAGCAGGATGGTGGCCAGGGCGGCGGTATCGGCAATGGCCGAGCCGCTCATGGACGCCAGCAGCACCGCCGCGCCAATGGCCACATAGCCCAGGCCGCCACGGATATGGCCCACATAGGCACGTGCCAGGTCGATGATGCGGCGCGACAGGCCGCCTGCATTCATCAGCTCGCCGGCCAGGATGAAGAAGGGCACGGCCAGCAGCGGGAAGTTGTCGAAGCCGGCCTGCAGGTTCTGCGCAAGCAGCTGCGAGTCGAAGAAGTCCAGGTGCCACATCAGCGCCACGCCGGTCAGCACCAGTGCCTGGGCGATGGGCATGCCGATCACCATGCCACCAATCAGCACGGCCAGAAAGATCAGGGTCACAACCATGGTGCGTACTCCTTACTCGACCGTCGTTTCGGCATGGTTTTCCGCCGGCGCGCCGCGACGCAGGTCGCGCAGCGACACCACCAGCAGGCCGACGGCCAGCACCAGGGTGGCCGCGGCGCCCAGGGCCAGCGGATAGCCCAGCACCGTGCTGTAGCTGTTCAGCCCGGCCTCCACCTGGGCCCAGGAGCCCCACAGCAGCAGGCCCATGCAGACCAGGACCAGCGCCTGCGACACCCAGAACAGCGCCTTGCGCGCGCCAGGCCCCACGCGCGATGTCACAAGGTCGAAGCCCAGGTGGCTGCCCTCGAACGCAGCCACGATGGCGCCAATGGCCACCAGCCAGACGAAGAGCAGGCGCGAGATTTCCTCATAGGAAACGATGCTGGTATGGAACACATAACGCAGCACCACGTTGACGAACACGGCAATGACCATGCCGGCCAGGGCCAGCACCATCAGCACCTCGGCAAAGTGCTGCAGGCGCGGCTTGGGCCGGACTGCGGGGGAATCGGATTGCATGGGGCTTGTCTCCTGGCGTTATGGGTTTTGGGAGAAGGTGTCGGCCTGCGCCGCGGGCAGGACCTGCCAGCTTCGGGCGCGGCACACGATGTCGGTCAGCGGCAGCGTGGCGTCCACGGACAGCACGGCGCATTCGCCATCAGGGCGTTCCAGCGTGGCGAACTGGTTGGCCACCAGCTCGGGCGAGAAGAAGTGGCCGGCGCGCTCCTGCACGCGCTGCAGCGCCGTGTCGTAGTTCAGGTCCAGGAACACGAAGCCCACGGCACCGGCCGGGCCGGCGGCACGCAGCCGGTCGCGGTACTTGCGCTTGAGGGCCGAGCAGGTCAGCACCACGCCCTGCCCCGGCATGGCCTGGCCCAGCAGCTGTGCCAGCCGGTCCAGCCAGCCGCTGCGGTCGTCGTCGGTCAAGGGGATGCCGGCCTGCATCTTGCGGATGCTTTCCTCGGCATGGTGGGCGTCGCCCTCGTGCAGGGTCCAGCCCAGGGCATCGGCCAGGGCCTGCCCCACGCTGGACTTGCCGCAGCCGGAAACGCCCATGACGACCAGCGCCCGTGGGCTGGCGTCTGCGGGGGCGGCCGCGGTGGTTGTTGGGATAGCGCTATCCATGTTCTTGCAAAAATTGGCAGACCAGGGTCTGCCTTGGATTTCGGTGTGCTTCAGAGGCCTTCACCCGGGTTTACACGCAGGAGCAAGGGCCTTCAAATGATTGGGATAGCGCTATCATAATCTTCAACCCTCCCGCCCCAGACCTAGGACAATCCCTTGGCCCGCCAGATTCCGCCTGCCTCCCCAGAATCGCCCTCCGCCGATGTTTCCGGCCCGGCCCTGCCCGCCACGGGCCGCGCCCGCTCCTCGCGGGCCAGCGGGCGCATCACGCTCAGCGATGTGGCGCAGGCCGCTGGCGTCAGCCCCATGACGGTCTCGCGCGCCCTGCGCGGCGAGCGCCGCGTGGACCCGGCCCTGGTCGAGAAAATCCGCACGGCCGCCGCGCAGATGGGCTACGTGCCCGACCCTGCCGCACGCGCCCTGGCCTCGCAGAAAAGCGCCCAGGTGCTGGTGCTGGTGCCCATGCTGTCCAACACGCTGTTCGTGGACCTGATCGAGGCGGTCCACAAGGTGCTGTTCTCCGCGGGCTACCACGCGCTGATCGGCGTGACCCACTACGACCGGGCCGAAGAGGAACAACTGCTGCGCACCTATCTGCCCATGCGCCCGGCCGGCCTGCTGCTGACGGGTTTTGACCGCAGCCCCGCTGCGCGTGAACTGGTGCAGGCCAGCAAGGTCCCCTGCGTGCACCTGATGGAACTGGGTGGCGAGCCTGGTGCGCCCAGCGTGGGCTTTTCGCAGGCCGAGGCCGGAGCCGCCATCACGCGGCATTTGATGGAGCGCGGGCACAGGCGCATTGCCTTTTGCGCAGGCCAGCTCGATGCCCGCGTGATGCAGCGCGCCGCCGGCTACCGCCATGCCCTGCAGGCGGCGGGCCTGCATGACCCCGCCCTGGAACTGCTCTGGCCCCGCCCCACGTCGATGGCGCTGGGCGCCGAGCTGCTGGACGCGGCCCTGCGCCTGGACCCTGCCGTCGATGCCCTGTTTTTCTGCAACGACGACATCGCCCAGGGTGCGCTGCTGGAGGCGCTGCGCCGGGGGATACGCGTGCCCGAGCAGATCGCCATTGCAGGTTTCAACGACCTGCCCGGCAGCGACCAGATGGTGCCGCCGCTGACCACCATCCGCACGCCGCGCGGCCCTATCGGCACCGAAGGTGCGCGCATGCTGCTGCAGCTGATGCGTGGCGAGGCCGTGGAGCCGCCCAGCGTGGATCTGGGCTACGAACTGGTGGTGCGGCAGAGCAGTTGAAGCGAAGAGGGCTTTGGGAGCCCTCCTGCGCGGCCATCAGCCCGGCAGCAGGCGGCGCAGGGTCTCGGCCAGATCCTCTGCCGCGAACTTGGCCACGTAGCCGTCCGCGCCGACGCTGCGCACATGGTCTTCGTTGGCCGACCCGGACAGCGAGGAATGGATGAGCACGGGAATGGAATGGAAGCGCGCGTCCTGCTTGATGTGGCGGGTGAGCGTGAAGCCGTCCATCTCGGGCATCTCCAGGTCGGTCAGCACCAGGGCGACCTTGTCGGCCGCCGTCAGTCCCTCTGCCTGGGCGCTGTCGGCGATGGCGTTGAGGCGGTCCCAGGCCTCCTTGCCGGACTTGAGCATTTCATACGGTGCCTGCAGGACCTTGAGCTCCTTCTCGATCAGCGAGCGCGCCACGAAGGAATCATCGGCGGCCAGCACGATGGCGCCGGGCTTGAGCTTGAGCCTGGCGCCCACTTTTTCCGGCGTGATTTCCTGGGCGTCGGTGGGAGACACCAATTGCAGGATGGCCTCCACATCCAGCACCTGGGCCAGGCGCGAGTTGTCGGTGTCGCCATCCAGGCGGGCGATGCTGGTGACCAGCTTGCCGCCGGTGCCGCTGGCCTCGGCCGACAGCACCTGCTTCCAGTCCAGGCGCACGATGTCCTCGACGGCCTCCACCGCGAATGCCTGGGTGGTGCGCGCATATTCGGTGACCAGCATGATGTTCAGGCCGGTCTGGGGCTTGCAGCCCATGATGGCGGGAAGATTCAGCACCGGGATCACCTGCCCGCGCAGGTTCGCCACACCCAGCGAATGGGCCGTGCCCCCCGCGATGGGCGTGATGTGCGGCATGGCCACGATTTCGCGGACCTTGAACACATTGATCCCGAACAGCTCGGACTGGCCCAGGCCGGAGTCGCTGCCCAGCCGGAACAGCAGCAGCTCGAACTTGTTGTTGCTCGTGAGGTTGGTGCGCTCGTCGATCTCTCTTTGAGCTGCCTTGGAATTGAGGTTCATGCCGGTCCTGGAGAGTGACACATCTTTTTACAAATTCTAAAGCGAGCGCCTCGGATTTAGCAAAAATTTATTGCGCAAGGCAGTTTGCCTGTGGCGCCAACAACGCAGCAGCGCTGGGTCAAGGTATGGGCAGTCCGTGCGCCAGCGCCGTCGGGTTCGAGGCCGGATCTGAACAGACAGATCCATATCCGGTCAATATAGGAAGATGGATCTTTCCGCCAGCACCATGAGGAGCGCGCCATGCCACCCGTTACCGCCCAACTTTTCGCCACCGATGGCGTTCAAGCCGTAAAGCTGCCTGCCGAGTTTCGCTTCGAAGATCGAGCCGAGGTGTATATCCGCCGCGATGAAAACACCGGAGACGTCATTCTTTCGACCATTCCTCGCGCGGACTGGAGTGAATTCATGCGGCTGCGCCACCAGCTGGGGCATGCGGCCGAGTCGGCCCTCCCCGTGCGCCAACAGGGCAGCGAGCAACGCGATCCCTTCCAAGGTTGGGAGGAATGATGCTGTACATGCTGGACACCCATGCCGCCAGCGAAGCCATCCGGGGCAATCCCTTGTTTGATGCGCGCTTGCAAGCCCTCGCACCAGGGCAGTGGTGCGTAGGTGCAGTGACCTGTTCCGAGCTGCGCTATGGAATTGCCCGGCGGCCCGAGGCGGTACGGCTGGCACGGCTCGTGGAGGCGTTCCTGCACATCACCGCCATCCTGCCCTGGGACGCCAGGGCGGCCAACCAGCATGGTCAGTTGCGTGCTTATCTGCGTGCCCAGGGCTCGCCGATTGGAGACTTCGACGAAATGATCGCCGCACATGCGCTGGCCCTGGACGCGATCCTGGTCACAGACAATGTGCGGCATTTCGAGCGCATTCCCGGGCTCAGGATCGAAAACTGGCTGCGCCAGGGGCATTGATCCCGGCGCCGGGAAAGAGGTCACGCAGAGGAATCACTCGAATTCCAGGATCACATCGTCCACGGCCAGCGAATCGCCCTTGCTGGCGCTGATCTTGCCGACCACGCCGTCCTGCGAGGCGAACAGGATGTTCTCCATCTTCATCGCCTCGATCACCGCCAGCTTCTCGCCCGCCTGCACCTTCTGGCCCGGTTGCACGGCCACGTCCACCAGCAGCCCCGGCATGGGCGACAGCAGGAACCTGGACAGGTCCGGCGGCGCCTTGTAGGGCATGAGGCGGTGCAGTTCGCCGCCGCGCGGCGAGAGCACCAGGGCGTCGATCTGCGTGCCGTTGTGGATGACGCGCAGGGCCAGCGGGTTCCTGGCCGTGCCGCGCTCGACCTGGGCCGTGAAGGGCTTGCCGTTGCAGCTGCCCTGCACGCACATGGCACGCATGGGGGTTTCGCTGCGGAAGGTGTAGGGCTTGCCATCCACCGTGACGGTGCTGGCGCGGCTTTCGGCGTCGAAGTCCGAGACCTGCACGGCGCGGTATTGGTGCTGGCCTTCGGCGCCCAGCACGACCACGCAGTAGTCGGCCGAAACCTTGAGCTCGTGCCCCCGCATCTGGCCGCTGATGGTGGCGGCGCGTGCGCGGTAGCGGCGGTTCATGTGGCCGGCCAGGGCGACCAGGAAGTCCGGATCGCCGTGGGGCACGTCCTCGGCGTGGAAGCCGTGGGAGTAGTGCTCGGCGATGAAGCCGGTGTTGAAGTCGCCGCTCTTGAACTTGGGATGGGCCAGCAGCGCGGCCTGGAACGGGATGTTGGAGCTGATGCCCCGGATCACGAAGGCATTGAGCGCCTCGCGCATCTTGGCGATGGCGTCGTTGCGGTCGCTGCCGTGCACGATGAGCTTGGCGATCATCGAGTCGTAGAACATGGGGATCTCGCCGCCTTCGTAGACGCCCGTGTCCACGCGCACGCCATGCAGGTGGCCGGTGTCGGCCTGCCACATGGACTGCTCGGGCGGCGCAAAGCGTACCAGGCGGCCCGTGGAGGGCAGGAAGTTGCGGAACGGGTCCTCGGCATTGATGCGGCACTCGATGGCCCAGCCATTGCGCTTGACGTCTTCCTGCGCGATGGCCAGCTTCTCGCCAGCGGCCACGCGGATCATCTGCTCTACCAGGTCCA
Source organism: Delftia deserti (assembly GCF_042653485.1). Classification (NCBI taxonomy): domain Bacteria; kingdom Pseudomonadati; phylum Pseudomonadota; class Betaproteobacteria; order Burkholderiales; family Comamonadaceae; genus Delftia; species Delftia deserti. Next base: position 118,783 of record NZ_JBHSIH010000001.1, read on the forward strand.
GGCCGGTGATGCACTCGGTCACCGGGTGCTCCACCTGCAGGCGGGTGTTCATTTCCAGGAAGTAGAAATCCTGGTCCTTGCCGACCACGAATTCCACCGTGCCCGCGCTCTGGTAGCCCACGGCCTTGGCCAGGGCCACGGCCTGCTCGCCCATGGCGCGGCGCGTGGCGTCGCTGATGAAGGGGGACGGCGCCTCTTCGATCACCTTCTGGTGCCGGCGCTGGATGGAGCATTCGCGCTCGTTCAGGTAGATCACGTTGCCGTGGCCGTCGCCCAGCACCTGGATCTCGATGTGGCGCGGCTCCTGCACGAACTTCTCGATGAAGATGCGGTCGTCGCCGAAGCTGTTGCGTGCCTCGTTCTGGCAGCTGGCAAAGCCCTCGAAGGCTTCCTTGTCGTTGTAGGCCACGCGCAGGCCCTTGCCGCCGCCGCCGGCGCTGGCCTTGATCATCACGGGGTAGCCGATGCCCTTGGCGATTTCCACGGCGGCCTCGGGGCCGGCAATGGGGTCGTTGTAGCCGGGGATGGTGCTCACGCCGGCCTTGTCGGCCAGCTTCTTGGAGGCGATCTTGTCGCCCATGGCCGCAATGGCCGCGTGCTTGGGGCCGATGAAGGTGATGCCCTCTTCCTCCACGCGCCGGGCGAAGGCCTCGTTCTCGGACAGGAATCCGTAGCCCGGGTGCACGGCCTGGGCGCCGGTCTGCTTGCAGGCGGCAATGATGCGGTCGGCCTGCAGGTAGGACTCGCGGCTGGGCGCGGCGCCTATGTGCACGGCCTCGTCGGCCAGCTTGACGTGGCGTGCCTCGCGGTCCGCATCGGAGTACACCGCCACGGTCTGTATGCCCATCTTGCGGGCGGTGGCGATAACGCGGCAGGCAATCTCGCCGCGGTTGGCAATCAGGATCTTCTTGAACATCTTCTTAGCCCATTCTTGGAACTAAATCATGGGAACCGGAGCTGTAGTCAGCTTCGCTGTCCCTGTTTTGCGCTTCGCCAGCACTGTCAGTAACCGGCGCGACCAAAGCGAGGGACACCGAGGAAGGGACTAGGCCGGCCGCGCCGCCCCGCACCGAGGGTGTCGTCCCCCTCCCTCGCGAAGCGAGTTAGAGAGGGGGAAGCGGCGTAGCCGCTCAGGGGGTGTTTCACAAGGGAATGTTTCCATGCTTGCGCCACGGATTTTCCAGCTGCTTGTTCTTGAGCATCTGCAGCGAGCGGCAGATGCGCTTGCGCGTCTCATGCGGCTGGATCACATCGTCGATGAAACCGCGCGCGCCTGCCACGAAGGGGTTGGCGAAACGGGCCTTGTACTCGGCCTCGCGCGCGGCCAGCTTGGAGGGGTCGTTCTTGTCCTCGCGGAAGATGATCTCCACGGCGCCCTTGGCGCCCATCACGGCGATCTCGGCATGGGGCCAGGCCAGGTTGACGTCGCCGCGCAGGTGCTTGGAGGCCATCACGTCATAGGCGCCGCCGTAGGCCTTGCGCGTGATGACGGTGATTTTCGGCACCGTGGCCTCGGCATAGGCATACAGCAGCTTGGCGCCGTGCTTGATGATGCCGCCGTACTCCTGGCTGGTGCCGGGCATGAAGCCGGGCACGTCCACGAAGGTGACCACGGGGATGTTGAAGGCATCGCAGAAACGCACGAAGCGCGCGGCCTTGATGGAGCTCTTGATGTCCAGGCAGCCGGCCAGCACCAGGGGCTGGTTGGCGACGATGCCCACGGTCTGCCCGTCCATGCGCGCGAAGCCGGTGACGATGTTCCTGGCGTAGTCGGGCTGCAGCTCGAAGAAGTCGCCATCGTCCACGGTCTTGAGGATCAGCTCCTTCATGTCGTAGGGCTTGTTGGCGTTGTCGGGCACCAGGGTGTCCAGCGACCTGTCGGCACGGTCCACGGGGTCCGAGGTGTAGCGCACCGGCGCCTTCTCGCGGTTGTTCAGCGGCAGGTAGTTGTACAGGCGGCGCAGCATCATCAGCGCCTCCACATCGTTGTCGAAGGCCATGTCGGCCACGCCGCTGCGCGTGGTGTGGGTGATGGCGCCGCCCAACTCCTCGGCCGTGACTTCCTCGTGCGTCACGGTCTTCACCACTTCGGGGCCGGTGACGAACATGTAGCTGCTGTCCTTGACCATGAAGATGAAGTCCGTCATGGCCGGCGAGTACACGGCGCCGCCCGCGCAGGGGCCCATGATCATGGAGATCTGCGGCACCACGCCGCTGGCCAGCACGTTCTTCTGGAACACGTCGGCATAGCCGCCCAGGGAGGCCACGCCCTCCTGGATGCGGGCGCCGCCCGAGTCGTTGAGGCCGATCACGGGCGCGCCGACCTTCATGGCCTGGTCCATGATCTTGCAGATCTTCTCTGCATGGGTCTCGGACAGCGCGCCGCCGAAGACGGTGAAGTCCTGGCTGAAGACGAAGACCAGGCGGCCGTTGATCATGCCGTAGCCGGTGACCACGCCGTCGCCGGGGATCTTGCTGTCTTCCATGCCGAAGTCGGTGCAGCGGTGCTCGACGAACATGTCCCATTCCTCGAAGGTGCCGTCGTCCAGCAGCAGCTCGATGCGCTCGCGCGCCGTGAGCTTGCCCTTCTTGTGCTGTGCGTCTATGCGCTTTTGGCCGCCCCCCAGGCGGGCCTGTTCGCGCTTTGTCTCCAGTTGATCCAGGATGTCTTGCATGCTGCGATTCCTCTAACGTCTAACGATACGGGTTGCTGGTGTTGTCTTGTCTGCGGTCACTGCGGCGCTGCGGCGGGGGCTGCAGCCGGTGCAGGAGCGGGTGCCATCGCGGGCCCGGCCTGCGCCTGCAGCAGAGTTCTGGCGGCCGTGCTGGCCGCGATCCGCCCTGCTGCCACGTCGGCCTGCAGCTGGGGCAGCAGCGCCCGCACCTGCGGATGCTGCCGGAAGGCCTGCTTGAGGCCGGAGTCGATGCGCTCCCACATCCAGGACAGTGCCTGGCGTTCACGGCGCAGCGCCAGGCGGCCGTTGGCCTGCTGCAGGCGGCGGAATTCCTCCACCGCGCTCCAGAAGCCGTCAACGCCCTCTTTCTTGAGCGCGCTGATGGTGATGACCTGGGGCTGCCACAGGCGTTCGTCGTGGTGGGCATGCTCGGGGTTGCCGTGCATGCCCAGCAGGCGCAGGCTGGAGGTGATCTGCGCCTGTGCGCGCGTGGCGGCATGCGGGTCGATGTCGGCCTTGTTGATGACGACCAGGTCGGCCAGCTCCATCACGCCCTTCTTGATGGCCTGCAGGTCGTCGCCCGCATTGGGCAGCTGCAGCAGGCAGAACATGTCGCACATGCCCTGCACGGCGATCTCGCTCTGGCCCACGCCCACGGTCTCGACGATGACCACATCGTAGCCAGCCGCCTCGCAGACCAGCATGGCCTCGCGGGTTTTCTCGGCCACGCCGCCCAGGGTGCCGCTGCTGGGGCTGGGGCGGATGTAGGCATCCAGGTGGACGGACAGATGCTCCATGCGCGTCTTGTCGCCGAGGATGGAGCCGCCCGACACGGTGGACGAGGGGTCGATGGCCAGCACCGCCACGCGAAGGCCGCGCGCAATCAGGAACAGGCCCAGCGTCTCGATGAAGGTGCTCTTGCCCACGCCCGGCACGCCGCTGATGCCCAGGCGGAAAGACCCGCCCGTATGCGGCAGCAGGGCCGTGAGCAGCACATCGGCCGCCGCACGGTGATCGGCGCGCGTGGATTCCAGCAGGGTGATGGCCTTGGCCATGGCCCGGCGCTGAACGGCGGGGTTGCCGTTCAGGATGCCGTCTTGCATTTGCTCGGGAGTCACTGCGGCGGCTCAGAGGCTGTTGGCCTGGCGGATCTGTTCGAGCACATCCTTGGCGCTGGCGGGGATGGGTGTGCCCGGACCATAGACGCCCTTGACGCCGGCGTTGTAGAGGAAGTCGTAGTCCTGCGCGGGAATCACGCCGCCCACGAAGACGATGATGTCGTCCGCGCCCTGGCGGCGCAGCTCCTCGATGATGGCCGGCACCAGGGTCTTGTGGCCGGCTGCCAGCGTGGACACGCCCACGGCGTGCACGTCGTTCTCGATGGCCTGGCGCGCGCATTCCTCGGGCGTCTGGAACAGCGGTCCCATGTCCACGTCGAAGCCCAGGTCGGCAAAGGCCGTGGCCACCACCTTGGCGCCGCGGTCATGGCCGTCCTGGCCGAGCTTGGCGATCATCACGCGCGGGCGGCGGCCCAGTTGCTCGGACGATGCATCGATCTCGCCCTTGAGCTTTTCCCAGCCCTCGGCCGAGTCGTAGGCTGCTGCATACACGCCGGTCACCTTCTGCGTATCGGCGCGGTGGCGCCCGAAAACCTTCTCCAGTGCATCCGAGACCTCACCCACCGTGGCGCGCAGGCGCACGGCCTGGATGGCCAGGTCCAGCAGGTTGCCCTCGCCGCTTTCGGCGGCCTGGGTCAGCGCCTGCAGGGCGGCCTCGACCTCGGCCGCATCGCGGCTGGCCTTGATCTGGTTCAGGCGTGCGATCTGGCTGTCGCGCACCTTGACGTTGTCCACCTCGAGGATGTCGATGGCGTCTTCCTTGGCCAGCTTGTACTTGTTGACGCCGACGATGACGTCCTTGCCCGAGTCGATGCGCGCCTGCTTCTCGGCGGCGGCGGCCTCGATCTTGAGCTTGGCCCAGCCCGAATCCACGGCGGCCGTCATGCCGCCCATGGCCTCGACCTCCTCGATGATCTTCCAGGCGGCGTCGGCCATGTCCTGGGTCAGCTTTTCCATCATGTAGCTGCCGGCCCAGGGGTCGATCACATTGGTGATGTGGGTCTCTTCCTGGATGATCAGCTGCGTGTTGCGCGCAATGCGGGCCGAGAACTCGGTGGGCAGCGCAATGGCTTCGTCGAAACTGTTGGTGTGCAGGCTCTGCGTGCCGCCGAAGACGGCGGCCATGGCCTCGATGGTGGTGCGCACCACGTTGTTGTAGGGGTCCTGCTCGGTCAGCGACCAGCCCGAAGTCTGGCAGTGCGTGCGCAGCATCAGGCTCTTGGCCTTCTTGGCGCCGAAGCCCTTCATGATGCGGCACCACAGCAGGCGGGCCGCGCGCATCTTGGCGATCTCCAGGTAGAAATTCATGCCGATGGCCCAGAAGAAGGACAGCCGGCCCGCGAAATCGTCCACATCCATGCCCTTGGCCGTGGCGGTCTTGACGTACTCCTTGCCGTCGGCCAGCGTGAAGGCCAGTTCCAGCGCCTGGTTGGCGCCCGCCTCCTGCATGTGGTAGCCCGAGATCGAGATCGAGTTGAACTTGGGCATGTTCTTGCTCGTGTACTCGATGATGTCGCCGATGATGCGCATCGACGGCTGGGGCGGGTAGATATAGGTGTTGCGGACCATGAACTCCTTGAGGATGTCGTTCTGTATGGTCCCCGACAGCTGGTCCTGGGCCACGCCCTGCTCCTCGGCCGCCACCACGTAGCCGGCCAGCACGGGCAGCACGGCGCCGTTCATGGTCATGGACACGCTGATCTTGTCCAGCGGGATCTGGTCGAACAGCACCTTCATGTCCTCGACCGAATCGATGGCCACGCCGGCCTTGCCCACGTCGCCCGTGACGCGCGGATGGTCGCTGTCGTAGCCCCGGTGCGTGGCCAGGTCGAAGGCCACCGACACGCCCTGCCCGCCGGCGGCCAGCGCCTTGCGGTAGAAGGCGTTGGACTCCTCGGCCGTTGAAAAGCCCGCGTACTGGCGAATGGTCCAGGGCCGGCCCGCGTACATGGTGGCCTGCGGGCCGCGGATGTAGGGCTCGAAGCCTGGCAGGCTATCCGTATGGGGCAGGTTGGCCGTGTCTGCAGCCGTGTACAGCGGCTTGACGTCGATGCCGTCGGGCGTGGTCCAGTGCAGTGCCTGGATGTCGCCCCCGGGAGCGGCCTTGGCGGCCGCCTGGGCCCATTTCTGCAGGTCGGCAGTTGCGAATTCCTGGCCGTTCTGCGCTGTCGGATGGTCTTGTCTCATGTTCTCAGGCTCGTGAATGACAGGTGCCCTTGAGGGCATGCCCCAGAGCTGCCGCAGTTTACATCATTCATAATTATTCATTCAAAATATCTTTGCCGATACAATCCGGGCCACATGTCGACAAACACCCTCACTCCCCGTGCGCTCTACGAACAGGTGGCCGAGAAGCTGCGCCTGCGCATCTTCGAGCATGAGCTGGCACCCGGTGACTGGATCGACGAACTGAAGATTGCCGAGGAATACGGCATCAGCCGCACCCCGCTGCGCGAGGCCCTGAAGGTGCTGGCCGCCGAGGGCCTGGTCACCATGAAGGTGCGCCGCGGCGCCTATGTGACCGAGGTGTCGTCCAAGGACATTGCCGATGTCTACCACCTGCTGAGCCTGCTGGAATCCGATGCCGTGCAGGTGGTGGCCGACTCGGGCAGCGACGAAGAGCTTGCCGCCCTGCAGCAGACCCACGAGGAACTCAAGGCGCAGACGCGCGATGCAGACCGCTTCTTCGAACTCAACGAGAGCTTTCACATGCAGCTGCTGCAGATCGCCGACAACCGCTGGCGCAACCAGCTGGTGGCCGATCTGCGCAAGGTGATGAAGCTCAACCGGCACAAGTCGCTGTTCAAGCAGGGCCGCATCGAGGATTCGCTGGCCGAGCACGAGACCGTCATGCAGGCCCTGCTGCGCCGCGATGGCGCTGCAGCGGCCCAGGCCATGCGTCAGCATTTCCAGAACGGCCTGGCTGCGGCGTCCTGAAGCCTGCCGTTCGGCGCCACTGCACAGCCGGCACCATCTGGCGCGGCCATGTCGCGCAGGCGGCCGCCCCGTCTGGAATCGGGCCCGGTGTGCAACGGTGGCGACGTAGGCAGACATGCGGCTCCTGGTTGGTTTCAGAGTGGACACACGAAAACGCTGCAGTGCAGCATAAACGCGTGCGCCGCACCCTCTCATATCCGAAGCTGACGCCAGGGCCTGCGGAAAGCCCCGGCTATCATCAGCGGCTACATCCACTTCGGCCTGCACCCTCCTCGCATGAGCATCCAAGACCCAGCCCGCGCCCCTTCCCTGGCCATGAGCCTGCCAGCCGATGCCACCATGGCCACGGCCTCGACCCTGGTGGAAATGCTGGCCCTGCGCGTGCAGCAGACGCCTGCAGGCGAGGCCTACCGGGCCTATGACGAGAATGTGCGCAGCTGGAAGACGCTGAACTGGGCACAGGCCGGCGAGCGTGTGGCCCTCTGGGCGCAGGCGCTGGCCGCGCAGGAGCTGCCGGCAGGATCGCGCATCGCCATCTTGCTGCCCAACGGGCTGGACGCCATGTCCATCGACCTGGCCAGCCTGCGCTGCGGCCATGTGCCCGTGCCGCTGCACGCCATAGACAACGCGGGCAGCATTGCCTACATCCTGGCCAACGCCCAGGTGTCCATGCTGTTCGTGGCACAGCAATCCACTTGGGACAAGATCTGCGCCACGGGCCAGGCCCTGCCTGCGCTGCGCAAGGTGGTCGTGGCGTCGGCCAAGCCGGCTTCCCGGGCCGCAGAGCCTGAAACCGAAGGCGATGCCGCCGTCCTGGATGCCCTGAGCCGGATCCCCGTGCAGCCACTGGCCCGATGGCTGGCTGAAGGCGGCGCAGTCCCCCTGCCCCCGCCCCCGTCTGCCGAGGACCTGGCCGCCGTCGTCTACACCTCGGGCACCACGGGCAAGCCCAAGGGCGTGATGCTCACGCACCGCAACGTGGTCTCCAACGTGCAGGCGGTGATGCAACGGCTGCAGCCGCGCAGCGATGATGTTTTCCTCTCCTTCCTGCCGCTGTCGCACACCTTCGAGCGCACGGCTGGCTACTACCTGGCGCTGGCCGTGGGCGCCTGCGTGGCCTATGCGCGCTCGGTGGCCCAGCTGGCCGAGGATCTCAAGACCCAGCGCCCCACGGTGCTGGTGTCCGTGCCACGCATCTACGAGCGCGTGCACGCCAAGGTCATGGAGACGCTGGCCAGTGCACCGCTCAAGGCCCAACTTTTCGAACTGGCCCAGGCCAGGGGCTGGCAGCGCTTTTGTGAAGCACAAGGCATTGCCGATGCGCAAGCGCCCCAGCCCGAAGTGCCGGGCTGGATGCAATGGCTGCCCTGGCCGGTGCTCAACCACCTGGTGGCCAAGCCGCTGCTGGCCCAGTTCGGTGGCCGCGTGCGCGTGGCCGTCAGCGGCGGCGCGCCGCTGTCACCCACGATTGCGCGCTGTTTTCTGGGCCTGGGCCTGCCGCTGATCCAGGGCTATGGAATGACGGAAACCTCGCCCGTGGTCTGTGCCAACACGCTGGAGGACAACCACCCCGCCACCGTGGGCCGCGCCCTGCCCGGCGTGGACGTGCGCATTGGCGAGAACCGGGAGCTGCAGGTGCGCGGCCCCTGCGTGATGCGCGGCTATTGGGAGCGCCCCGAAGACACGGCCAAGACCTTCACCGACGACGGCTGGCTGCGCACGGGCGACCAGGCCGTGATCGAGGACGGGCGCGTGCGCATACAGGGACGCATCAAGGAAATCATCGTCACCTCCACCGGCGAAAAGATTCCACCGGCCGACCTGGAGCTGGCCATTACCGGCGACCCGTTCTTCACCCAGGTCTTTGTGGTGGGCGAAGACCGCCCTTTCATCGCCGCCGTGGCTGTGATCGAGCGCGGCGAATGGCAGGCCATGGCCCGGCGCCTGGGCCTGGATCCCGAAGACCCCAAGAGCCTGAACCACTCCGCCGCCGAACGCGAGGCACTGGCCCGCATCGAAAAGCAGGTGGCCAGCTTTGCCCGCTATGCCGTGCCACGCGCCGTGCATCTGGAGCTGGAGCCCTGGACCATAGAAAACGGGCTGATGACCCCTACGTTGAAGCTCAAGCGGAACAACCTGATGGCGCGGTTCGAGTCGCAGATCGCCGCCATGTACACCAAGCCTGCCGAGCGCTGGCAAGGCCGCAACAGCGCGGGTTGCCCCCCTGTTCCTGACAAGCAGCCGCCGCTCGAAACGGCGGCTTTTTCTATTCTTGAAATGAATTCAATTTATGTAAGTTACATTGAATTGATCAAAAAGGAAGGAAGAGCGCTCTGCGCACGCTCTTCCCGGGTCTGCTTCAAGCGGCTGCCAATGTCAGGCCGGGGCTCGGCATGCCGTTCTCCTTCACCGAGCTGATCTGGAACGTGGCCACCGCCTGTGCCAGCACCCGCGCCTGCCGTTCCAGGCTGGCCGCGGCGGCAGCCGACTCTTCCACCAGGGCGGCATTCTGCTGCGTGACCTGGTCCATCTGGGAGACGGCCTGGCTGATCTGCCCCAGGCCGCCGCTTTGCTCCACGCTGGAGGCAGAGATGGCCTCGATCAGCGACGCCACCTCGCGCACCTGGGCTTCAATGGCATCCATGGCCTTGCCGGCCTCCCGGACCTGGTTGCCGCCTGTTCTCACCTTGTCAGTGGATGCCGTGATCAATGCCTTGATTTCCCGCGCCGCTGCGGCGCTGCGCTGGGCCAGGGAGCGCACTTCCCCGGCCACCACGGCAAAGCCCCTGCCCTGCTCGCCTGCCCGCGCGGCCTCCACCGCTGCATTGAGCGCCAGGATATTGGTCTGGAAGGCGATGGAGTCGATCACGCCCGTGATCTCGGCAATCTTTGCGCTGCTGGCAGAGATTTCGTCCATGGTGCCGATGACCCTGGCGACCGCGCCGCCGCCCACACCGGCCACCTCCTTGGCACGCACGGCCAGGGCACTGGCCTGCCGCGCGTTCTCGGAACTCTGGCCCACGTTGCCGGCCAGTTGCTCCATGGACGCCGCCGTTTCCTGCAGGCTGGAGGCCTGGTGCTCGGTGCGGCTGCTCAAATCCTGGTTGCCGGCAGCAATCTGGCTGGACGCCGTGGTCACCGACTCCACCCCGCGCCGCACATCGCCAACGATGTTTGCCAGCGACTCGCGCATGGCGCTCATGGAGCGCAGCAGATCGCCGACCTCATCACGCCCTGCGGCCTGGATCTCGGAAGCCAGGTCGCCCTGCTCGATGTGCCGGGCCACTTCCACCGCAGACTTCAAGGGAAGGGTGATGGAGCGCGTGACCGCATAGCCCAGCGCCACGGCCAGGATGACAGCGGCCGCCACAAAGCCGTAGATCAGCATCTGCGACTGCCCAAGGACCTGCCTGGAGTCTGCAAATACATCCTCGGACGCCTTGAGCTGCAGCTCGACCAGCTCGCCGATCTTGGCGCTGATGGGGTCGATGCTGGCATACAGCGCACCGTCGAACTCATCCAGGCTGCCGGCCTTCTTGCCGTCCAGCTGCTTGAGGCGCTGCAGCAGTTTGTCGATGCTCTGGTTGGCAGGCGCGAACAGTGCCTGGGCCTGCTTGGCCAGCACGGCCTCCTGCGCTGTGAGCTGGGTGGACGAGTAGCTGCGCCAGGCGGCCTCGATCACGGGCAGCGTGCCCGAGATGCTGGCCGATGCCTCCTGCGCCGTGATCAGGCCCGCATTCGCCTTGTTGACCGTGTCTATGACGTTGACGGCATAGGCATCCGCAATCTGCTTGAGCTGCTTGAGTGGAACCACACGGTCCTGGTACAGGGTCTCCGTGCCCGAGAACACATGGCCCAGCGCCCTTGCGCCAACGCCCCCCACGGCCATCAGGCAGACCAGCAGGACAAGAAAGACGGCAGTAAGCCGGGTACCGATACGCACATCGCTGAGTTTTTTCATCGCAGAACCTCTGGCCCAGTGCTGCCGTCGGTATAGGCCATCGCTATCGCATCCAGGCAGTCACATTAGCAGCCTTATCGGTAGCGGCGGCCGGTTACTTGAGAGACAAAACTCAATAAGTCCCGGGAGATGTGTAAAGACACCCGCCACAGTGCGGATGCCCAGCCTCTGCCCTCAGCCCCGTTGCCAAGCCAACCCATCCAAAGCGTAGCAAATCCGCACATGTAAGTTACATCAAGATCATCAAAAAAATGGCCCGTGAAGCACGTGCCATTTCCATTCAGACGTAGACGTTGACCACGCCACCCGGTCCGGGCGCCTTGTTGCTCTTCGGCTGGGACTGCGACTTGGCTTCGGCCGCCTGCTGCTGCTCTCGCTGCTTGTCGATCTGGGCCTGCTGCCTGGCGCGCATCAGCGCCTCGATCTGGCTTTGCACCATCATGATCTGCGACTGCAGCAGCTTGGCCTTCGTCTGCTTGGCCTTGGCGTCGATGTTCTCGGAAGACACTTCCTTGAGCGCCTGCTGCAGTTCCTTGAGCTTGCGCTGCAACGCAGCGATGTCATTGCCGCCGGACGATGAAGCGGCTCCCGAGGCGGAAGCCGATGTGGAGGATGAGACTTGCATGCCCCGTACATCGACCACTGGCGCGCGAACTGAAGGCCCCAAAATACCCCGCCCCGCCCGCAGTCACCCCAGCCAATGCCGCAGCGCTGCCGCCGATCCAATGCCGATCAGCACCGTGGGAAGGATGGGCAGCCGGCTCGCCGCCACCATCGTCACCCCCAGGGCCAGCAGATCCGCAGGACGCTCGGACACAAACGCCGGGGCAATCACCGAGATCAGCACGCAGCCCGGCAGGCTTTCCATCACGTACTGCATGCGCGGGCTCAGCGTGCGCCCGCGCAGCAGCAGGTAGCCGATCACCCGCGTGAAATAAGTGCTGCACGCCATGAGCACCAGCGTCAGCAAGGTTGTGGCTTCCATCGCTCAGCTCCTGGGTGCCAGCAAGGCCGCGCAGATCAGGCCCGAAACGGCGCCGGCCGCCACATACCAGGCGCCAGGCACCAGCTTGTAGACCAGGGCCGCCGTCACAAGGCTCACCAGCCAGGGGCGGCAGGGCCGAATCCCCTTCCACATGCCACGCAGCAGCACCAGAAACACGGCGGTGAACGCCATGTCGAACCCATATTGCTCCAGGTCGCCAATGCGCGGTCCCAGAAACGCACCGGCCGCCGTGCACGACACCCAGGCCATGTACAGGCCTGCCGACACGCCCATGTAGTAAGGCAGGCTCACACGCCGGGCGGCACTGCGCTGCGCGTCCGCCAGGGCCAGTGCCCAGCTTTCGTCGCACATGAAGAACAGTGCCGGCAGCGCACGGCGCCTGGGCAGATGGCGCAGATAGGGCGCCAGCGCCGCGCCCATCAGGATGTGCCGGCAATTGACCAGGAAGGACATTGCGACGATCAGCAGCACATGCGGCGGCGACGTCCACAGCCGTATGGCCGTGAACTCCGAGCCGCCGCCGAAGTTCATGCCGGTCATCAGAGGAACCTCCAGCGGAGCCAGCCCTTTCTGCACGGCCTGCGCACCCAGCACCAGGGCAAAGGGCACAAAGCCCAGCATCACGGGAATCGCGTCCCTGAAGCCGCGCAGGGCCTCGGAACTGCGGGAGACGGAATCTGCCGAAACGGCAGCGGGGGAAAGTGGGATGGATGAGTTCATGGAGAGCGGCGATTGTCTGCCTGTGCAGCTGGAATTTGCTGCCGATTCATGCCTTCACCAGCCATTTCACGGCTGTTCATGCCGATCTGTGAGAGAAACCCAGAACAATCTGCCGCACACATGCCGCTCAACCCATTTCCATGGCTGGCGGCGCTCCGCAGATGGCCGCGCTTGCACCCCAGGCATTTCACGAAAGCCGACAGCCATTGGCTCCCGCCATGCTGCAGTGCGTCGCAAACGGCTGTGCCGGCCAGGGCGGCGGCGGGACCATGAAGCCCTCATCACTTCGCTTCACCTGAAAGGTTCCCCATGCGCACTTCCCGCTTCATCGCCCTGACTGCCCTCAGCCTGGGCCTGGCCGGCACCGCCCTCGCCCAGGACGCCGCGCCCTCCTCCACCGCTGCCCCCACCGACCTCAGCCGCGCCCAGGTGCTGGCCGACCTGGAAATGTGGCACCGCGCCGGACTCACCTATGTCTCGGACCGCGAGATCGACGTCCGCTCCACCGAATACCAGCGCGGCCTGGAGCGCTACCAGCAACTGCGCGCCAGCCCTGCCTACCCTGAGGCCGTGGCAAGGCTGGAGAAGGGGCATGCGGTGGCTCAAGACAAGTGAGCGTTGGGGTGACGCGAGGCGCGAGATACTGTGCAATTTCCGCACCTACGGGCATAGCCCCTCACCCCATGAACATCCGCATAGTCAAAGGCGACCTTCTGGACCAGGACGTTGAAGTCATCGTCAACTCATGGAATAGAAACATCATTCCCTGGTGGCTGTTGATCCCCCAAGGCGTGTCCGGCGCAATCAAGCGCAAGGGTGGACTGCAGCCATTCCTGGAAGTTGCGCGGGCCGGCCCCATTCCTCTGGGCGATGCCGTCCTGACATCTGCCGGCAGACTGCCCTTCAAAGGCATCATCCATGTGGCGGGTATCAATCTTCTTTGGAGGGCGTCACAACTCTCCATTGAGAAGTCCACACAGTCGGCCCTTCAACTCGTCAACGATCACGGCTTCAAATCCGTAGCCTTTCCCCTCATCGGTTGCGGATCTGGAGGCTTCAATGAAGACACTGCCATCCGCATCATGGAGAACACCATTGCCCAAGTCGAAACGAAGGCAGCGGTTGTGCTGGTCGTTTTTGGCAAGGCACGATAGTTGTTGTAACGGTCAAAGCTCGGATACCGCAGGTCGAACTTCACCGCCTGCGCATAGCTGGGGCCGCTCACCGTCCGGCCGTAGCCACGGTCGCCCGGGGAGGGACGCACATCCCCGAACCCCGAGATCAACCACTGCCAGGCCACCTGCCCCTGCTGGTTGGTCAGGTGCTGTCGCGTGTTCAAGTAGTCGGTGTGACTGGCATATAGGCTGGCTTACCAACAGCAAGTCTTCATTGATAGTTTTGAACGGCGCTGTTGCATAACCCGATCTGAGGTCGAGCTTCCCCTTGCCCCAGACGGAATTAAGCCACGCGCAGGGTTCGGGGCGTGCCCAGGCTGGTGAACCTGTTGAGGATGGAGGCTCGCACCTGCAGTTCCGTGACCTGCCGGTCGAAGTCGCGCGCCATCACCCGCTCCCCCGGTCGTTCGTCGTGCGGTACTTCGCCCGTGCAGGCCTGCTCATGGCCCAAGCCTACCAAGAACCCGGGGGGCACCACTGTCTCGGCCGACTTATGCAACAACGCCAAGGAGAACACTCCTTGCAAGCTCGTCCAAAGCAATCAAGAGTTCCGGCGACCTTGAAAACCCTTGTCCTGACCATGCTACCTGTATGCCACGCATCCAACCCATGTTTCTGCAATAATTGCCTCGACAATCATTGCGCAGTCAACTATTTCACCCGCAGACACCATGACCCAGCCACCCCTGCCCAACGGCCTGCAGCCCTCGGACTTCTACAGCCCAGGCAGCTACACGCCCTTCGAGAGCGTGGGGTTCCTCATGCGCAAGGTGCTCAGCTCCATCCTCCAGCAGGCCGATGCGCAACTGGCCGAGCATGAGTTGACCTATGTGCAGTGGCTGCCGCTGTACAAGCTGCTGCTGTGCAGCGACGCCACGAATGCCGGCATGGCACGTGACCTGGGGCTGGATCCGGCCTCCATCACGCGGGCGCTGGACCGGCTGGAGTCCAAGGGCATGCTGCGGCGCGAGCGCTCCACGGTGGACCGGCGCGTGGTCAAGCTGGTGCTGACCGATGAAGGCCGCGCCATGGCGGCCAAGGTGCCGCAGGTGCTGTCCAGCGTGATGAATGCCCATATGGCCGGCTTCAGCCATGACGAGTCGCGCCAGCTGCTGGACATGTTGCGCCGCCTGCTGGCCAACGGCGATGCGATGCGCGCGCCGGAAGCTGCGCCGCCGGCCCCTGCGCCTGCCACGCCCGTCGGCTGACAGCGCCAGCCCCCTTTTCCGCCCCGGTTTCCGATTTGCTATTTCCTGATTCTTGACCCCCAACAGGCAGACCACCATGCCCAAATCCTTTGTTTCCGTGTCCGCCGCGCCCCGCCGCGTGGCCGCCGCAGCGGCTACCCTGTGCGCCGCGCTGGCCCTGGCCGGTTGTGCTTCCCAGGGCCCGGCCCATGAGCCGCTGGCCCGGCTGGGCGCCGCCGACCTGGGTCTGACGGCCCAGTCCGAGACAGGCGCCAACACCAGCCTGCCCGCCGCCGATTGGTGGAAGTCCCTGGGTGATGCCCAGCTGGACGGCCTGATCGCCCAGGCGCTGCAGGGCAGCCCCAGCCTGGCCATGAGCCGCGCCCGCTTCGACAAGGCCGCCGCCCTGGCCACGGCCACCAGCACGGCCACCGATGTGCGCGGCACGCTCGGCGTCGATGCCACGCGCCAGCACTACAGCGCCAATGGCCTGGTGCCCGCACCCATTGCAGGCCATACCTACAACACCGGCAACCTGCAGGCCGGCCTGAGCTGGACACCGGATTTCTTTGGCCGCCATGCCGCCGACCTGCAGGCTGCCCTGGGCCAGGCCCGTGCCGCCCAGGCCGACAGCGCCGCCGCCGCCAACCAGCTCGCCGCCCAGGTGGCGCGCAGCTATGTGGCGCTGGCTCGCCTGATTGCCCAAAAGGATGTGGCTGGCCGCACGCTGACCCAGCGCCAGTCGCTGCTGGACCTGAGCCAGCAGCGCACGCGCGCCGGGCTGGACAGCCAGGTGGAGCTGACCCAGGCCCAGGCCGGCCTGCCCGATGCCGGCACCCAGATCGAGATGCTGGACGAGCAGATCACGCTGGCGCGCCGCACCATCGCCGTGCTCTGCGGGCAGGCGCCCGAGGCGCAGCTGCAGCTGTCGCCCCGTCTGGCCGCGCTGCAGATCCAGGCCATGCCCGGCCAGTTGGGTGCCGATCTGCTGGGCCGCCGCCCCGATGTGGTGGCCGCGCGCTGGCGCGTGGAGTCGGCAACGCAGGGCATAGAGAGCGCGCGGGCGGATTTCTACCCCGATATCAATCTCACGGCCTTCATCGGCCTCAATGCCATCGGCCTGGACAACCTGTTCAAGGGCAGCTCGCGCCAGATGGGCATCACGCCCGCGCTGCGCCTGCCCCTGTTCGACGGCAAGCGCCTGCGCGCCCAGTTGCGCGGCACGCAGGCCGACCTGGACACCGCCATCGCCCAGTACAACGGCGTGGTGCTCGATGCGGTCAAGGAAGCGGGCGACGCCATCACTTCCGTGCAATCGCTGGTGCGCCAACAGCAGCTGCAGGCCGAGTCGCTGGAGAAGGCCGAACGCGCCTACGACTTTGCCGTGCAGCGCTACAAGGCGGGCCTGGCCAGCCAGGTGACGGTGCTGAACACCGAAACCCAGGTGATCACCCAGCGCCGCCTGGACGTGGACCTGCGCGCCCGCGCGCTGGACACGCGCGTGTCGCTGATGAAGGCGCTGGGCGGCGGCTGGACCGATGGCACGGCTGCCGTGCAGGTCAGCCAGCACTGAGATCGCAACCCGCACAGGAATCCACCGCACTCTTGACCCTCCACCGGGCAGACCGCCAGCCAGCGTGACAGACCGCCAGCTCCCTGCCCCGGCCGCACAACCACATTCACAGATAACAAAGCGCCGTACACCATGACCGACACCAACAAGCAAGCACCCAGCCCTGCCGCCGCACCGGCCGCAGCCTCGCCCGTGGCCAATCCGCAGGGCCGCCGCAAGGGCCTGACCCTCATCGCCGCCGCCGTCGCGGTGGCCGCCGTCGCCTGGGGCGGCTGGCACTGGATGGTGGCCCGCAACTACCAGACCACGGACAACGCCTATGTGGCGGGCAACGTGGTGCAGATCACGCCGCAGATCGGCGGCACGGTGATCAGCATCGGCGCCGACGACACCGACTACGTCAAGCCCGGCCAGTTGCTGGTGCAGCTGGACTCGGCCGATGCCCTGGTCGCCCTGTCCCAGGCCGAGTCGCAACTGGCCCAGACCGTGCGCCAGGTTCGCACCCTGTACGCCAACAATGCGCCCCTGGTCGCCCAGGTGGCCCAGCGCGAGGCCGACCTGGCCCGGCTGCAGGCCGACGCCGCCCGCGCCCGCGAGGACGTGGACCGCCGCCGCCCGCTGCTGGCCACGGGCGCCGTGGGCAAGGAGGAGTTCGACCACGCCCAGTCCCTGGCCCGCACGGCAGGCAATGCCGCCTCTGCAGCAGAAGCCGCCGTGCGCGCAGCCAAGGCGCAGCTGACCGCTGCCGAAGCCCAGACCAAGGGCAGCAGCGCCGAAGAGCACCCCAGCGTGATCGCCGCATCGGCCAAGGTGCGCGAGGCCTATCTGGCGCTGCAGCGCACGCGCCTGGTCTCGCCCGTGGAAGGCTATGTGGCCAAGCGCGGCGTGCAACTGGGCCAGCGCGTGGCCTCGGGCGCGCCGCTGATGACGGTGGTGGGCCTGCACAACCTCTGGGTGGATGCCAACTTCAAGGAAAGCCAGCTGGCCCAGCTGCGCATAGGCCAGAAGACCGAGCTGACGGCCGATGTGTACGGCGACAAGATCAGCTACCACGGCACCGTGGTGGGCATGGGCGCAGGCACGGGCGCGGCCTTCTCGCTGCTGCCCGCGCAGAACGCCACCGGCAACTGGATCAAGGTGGTGCAGCGCGTGCCCGTACGCATTGCCCTGTCGCCGGAAGACCTGGCCCAGCACCCGCTGCGCGTGGGCCTGTCGATGGAGGCCAAGGTGGACGTGCGCGACCAGCAGGGTGAAGTGCTGGCAACCGCCACGCGCAATGCCCCCGTGGCCCAGACCTCCATCTACGACATGGCGTTGCCGCAGGCGGAGGAGCGCATCGCCCACATCGTGGCAGGCCAGAACGTGGCGCCGCTCAAGCAGTTGCCCGAGCTGCCGCCCGTTGCCATGGCCGATGCGCAAGACAGGGCACAGGGCAAGGCGCCAGCCGCAGTGGCCTCCGCGCCGGTTGATGCGCAGGCCACGCAGTCCAAGTAAGCAGGCATCGCTTCCCCGCCTTCCCAGAACCTACGCGGACTGCCTATGACTTCCTCTACCACCGCCGTGCCGGAGCCGGCGCAGCCGGGTGGCCCGACCGTGCCGCCTGCCGCGCCACCCTCGGCACCGCCGGCCATGCCCGCACGGCCCGCACCGCTCAAGGGCGCCCAGCTGGCCCTGGGCACGCTGGCCCTGTCGCTGGCCACCTTCATGAACGTGCTGGACTCGTCCATTGCCAACGTCGCCATTCCGGCGATCTCGGGCGACGTGGGCGTCAGCCCCAGCCAGGGCACCTGGGTGATCACCAGCTTTGGCGTGGCCAATGCCATCTCGGTGCCGCTCACGGGCTGGCTCACCCAGCGCTTCGGCGCCGTGCGCCTGTTCACCATGAGCGTGCTGCTGTTCGTGCTGACCTCCTGGCTGTGCGGCTTTGCCTCGTCGCTGGAGATGCTGGTGCTGTTCCGCGTGCTCCAGGGGCTGGTCGCCGGACCCATGATCCCTCTGTCGCAGACGCTGCTGCTGTCCAGCTATCCGCCAGCCAAGGCCGGGGTGGCCCTGGCGCTGTGGGGAATGACCACCCTGGTGGCGCCCGTGGTCGGCCCGCTGCTGGGGGGCTGGATCACGGACAACATCTCCTGGCCCTGGATCTTCTACATCAACGTGCCCGTGGGCCTGCTGTCGGCCCTGATGACCTGGAGCATCTACCGCAGCCGCGAGACCCCCACGCGCAAGCTGCCCATCGACTCCGTGGGCCTGGCCCTGCTGGTGCTGTGGGTGGGCGCGCTGCAGCTGATGCTGGACAAGGGCAAGGAGCTGGACTGGTTCGCCTCGGGCGAGATCATCACGCTGTGCGTGCTGGCCATCGTGAGCTTCGTGGTCTTCCTGGTCTGGGAGCTGACGGATGCGCACCCGGTGGTGGACCTGCGCCTGTTCATGCGCCGCAATTTCGCGGCAGGCTCGGTGGCGCTGTCGATTGCCTACGGCCTGTTCTTCGGCAACGTGGTGCTGCTGCCGCTGTGGCTGCAGCAGTGGATGGGCTACACCTCCACCACGGCCGGCATGGCGCTGGCGCCGGTGGGCATCTTCGCCATCATCCTGACGCCGCTGGTGGGCCGCAAGGTCACGCAGTGGGACCCGCGCAAGATGGCCACGGGCGCCTTCGTCGTGTTCGCCCTGGTGCTGTGGATGCGCTCGCGCTTCACGGTGGAGACGGACTTCATGCACATCCTGGTGCCCACGCTGATCCAGGGCGGGGCCATGGCGTTCTTCTTCATCCCGCTGACGACGATCACGCTGTCGGGCATCTCGCCGGACCGTATCCCGGCCGCCGCCGGCCTGAGCAACTTCGTGCGCATCACGGCGGGTGCCATGGGCACCTCCATCGCCACCACGCTCTGGGAAAACCGCGCCGCGCTGCACCACGCCCATCTGACCGAAGGGCTGGTCCAGGGCCAGGGCGTGTTCGGCGTCACCCTGCAGGGGCTGCAGGCCGCAGGCCTGAGCCAAGCGCAGGCGCTGGCCCAGATCAACCGCCTCATCGACCAGCAGGCCTATACGCGGGCGGCGGACGACATCTTCCTGGCGTCGTCCGTGCTGTTCCTGGTGCTGATCGTGCTGATCTGGATGACGCGGCGCCCTGCGGGCCATGCCGGTGGTGCCGAGGCGGCCGGCGCCCATTGAGGCCCAGCTTGCGGCCATCACGACAAGGAGCTGCCTGCAGGGGCAGCTCCTTTTTTGTTTACATGACGACACGCAAGGCGCCTTGAATGGGACCGCCAAGACCACCATCTCGACAGGGCTGCGCCACCGGTTCCATGATGGCGGCGGCCTGAACACCGACGGAGCACCGTGAAAACACCCCGCATCTTCCGCGCCCCGATTGCCGACTACGCCCAATCACCCCAGTCGGCGGGCGGGCGCTTTCGCAACGTCCATCCCCGCCCCGCCAACGCGCCCCAGCCCGACGCCAAGGTGATGTGGGACTTCTTCTTCAACAAGCCCAAGGACACCGAGCCTGCGGTGCCCCTGCCCGTGCAGCGGCTCACCCCCACCGACCTGGCCGCCGCGCCCGAGCGCAGCCTGTACCGCCTGGGCCACTCCACGCTGCTGATGAAACTGCGCGGCGGCTGGTGGATCACCGACCCGGTGTTTGCCGAGCGCGCCTCACCCTTTTCCTTCATCGGCCCCAAGCGCTTTCATGCGCCGCCCATCGCCCTGCATGAACTGCCCGCGCTGCGCGGCGTGGTGCTCTCGCACGACCACTACGACCATCTGGACCGTGCCACCATCCGCGCCCTGGCGCCCCGGGTCGACTTCTTCCTGTGCACGCTGGGCGTGGGCGACCGGCTCATGGCCTGGGGCGTGGACCCCGAGAAGGTGCGCCAGTTCGACTGGTGGCAGGACGTGCAGGTGGACGGCCTGCGCTTCACGGCCACGCCGGCCCAGCATTTCTCGGGCCGGGGCCTGCGCGACGGCAACCGCACGCTGTGGGCTTCCTGGGTCATCGAGGACCTGGCAAGCGCCGACACGCTGCGTGTCTTCTTCAGCGGCGACGGCGGCTACTTCGACGGCTTTGCGGAAATCGGCCGGCGCTTCGGCCCCTTCGACCTCACGCTGATGGAAACCGGCGCCTACGATCCGCACTGGCCGTATGTGCACATGCACCCGGCCCAGACCGTGCAGGCCCACCGCGACCTGGGCGGACGCTGGCTGCTGCCCATTCACAACGGCACCTTCAGCCTGGCCATGCATGCCTGGTGGGACCCCTTCGAGCGCGTGCTGGCGCTGGGTGCCGAGCACGGCATTGCCGTGGCCACCCCCATGATGGGCGAGCGCGTGGACCTGGCCGCCCCCCATGCAGGCGAGCGTTGGTGGCGCGCCCTGGTGCCCCATGCCGTGCAGGACGCAGCCGCATCAGCGCCACAGGCGCAGCCGCGATAAATCCGTTTTTGCTGCATTGCGTCATCGGCCTACGCGGGCCGGCATCCATCTGGATAAAGTGGATCCAGCTTCAGGAGTGCACATGGCAAATCGCAAAAATCCCCGGGCCGCCCTGGTCGCCCGCCAGGCCACCGACCTGGCCGTCGCAGCGCCCCAGGTCGTGGCCCATCGCCTCACCCGCATGGCCATGGCAGGCGCCAATCCCTCCGCGCGGGACCGGCGTGAATTCACACGCATGGTGTCCGAGAAACAGACAGCCTTCCAGCAATCCTGGGCGGCTATGGGCATGCAGTCCATGGTCGCCAGCCAGGCCCTGATGCAGGCCTGGATGCGCATGTGCTGGACCCCCTGGAGCACCTCCACCTGGAACGGCGGTGCCCTGGCATCGCAGGCTTCGCAATGGCAAAACGCCATGTGGGGCGTGGTGGGCAAGGGCCTGGCCCCCGTGCACCGCACGGCGGTGGCCAATGCCAAGCGCCTGGCGCGTGGCTGAGCACGGCCAAGTGCGACTGATCGCTGCCCAACGCGGCTGATCCACCCATATCAAGCCCGCTCCATTCACCGGAGCGCGGCCACGCGGCAGGGCCGATGCGGGGGCGAGGTTCGGGTATCCTCGCGACCTTCGTTCCGTTTTGCTGCGCTGCCGCATTTCCAGGCATGGACTCCATGCAGAGACTGAAAACACGGCCGCGGCAGGCGGATTCCTCCTTTCTGCCATCGCTTTGCCAGTCTTCCCGGAGTTCTCTGATGACACACAAGGCCCCGCCAGCCGGCCATGGCCTGCACGGTCAAGACGACCTGCAGCGCAATCTCACCAACCGCCATATCCAGCTCATCGCCATCGGCGGGGCCATAGGCACGGGCCTGTTCATGGGCTCGGGCAAGACCATCAGCCTGGCCGGCCCGTCCATCATCTTTGTCTACACCATCATCGGCGTGATGCTGTTCTTCGTGATGCGGGCCATGGGCGAGCTGCTGCTGTCCAACCTGCAGTACCGCTCCTTCATCGACTTCTCGTCCGACCTGCTCGGCCCCTGGGCCGGGTTCTTCACGGGCTGGACCTACTGGTTCTGCTGGATCGTCACGGGCATTGCCGATGTGATTGCCATATCGGCCTACTCCCAGTTCTGGTTCCCGGACCTGCCGCAGTGGGCACCGGCCATCGCCTGCGTGGGCCTGCTGCTGAGCCTGAACCTGCTGACGGTGAAGCTGTTCGGCGAGATCGAGTTCTGGTTCGCCATGATCAAGATCGTGGCCATCGTGGCCCTGGTGGGCACGGGGCTGTACATGGTGGGTGCCGCCTTCGTCTCGCCTGCGGGGCGTGCGGCCAGCCTGTCCAACCTCTGGAATGACGGCGGCATGTTCCCCAACGGAATGATGGGTTTCTTCGCGGGCTTCCAGATCGCGGTGTTCGCCTTCGTGGGCATCGAGCTGGTGGGCACCACGGCGGCCGAGGCCAAGGACCCCGAGCGCACGCTGCCGCGCGCCATCAACTCCATTCCCGTGCGCATCATCGTGTTCTACGTGCTGGCCCTGATCGCCATCATGGCCGTCACGCCCTGGCGCGATGTGGTGCCGGGCAAGAGCCCGTTCGTGGAGCTGTTCGTGCTGGCGGGCCTGCCGGCGGCCGCGGGCGTGATCAATTTCGTGGTGCTGACCTCGGCCGCCTCGTCGGCCAACAGCGGTGTGTTCTCCACCAGCCGCATGCTCTACGGCCTGGCGATCAAGGGCGATGCACCCAAGGCCTTCCACCGGCTGTCGCGCAGCAGCGTGCCCTCGCGCGGGCTGCTGTTTTCATGCACCTGCCTGCTGGCCGGCGCGTTTCTGATGTGGGTGGTGCCCGATCTGGTGGAGGCCTTCACGCTGGTGACCACGGTATCGGCCATCCTGTTCATGTTCGTGTGGTCGCTGATCCTGCTGTCCTATATCGCCTACCGGCGCCAGCGCGCGGCCCTGCATGAGGCTTCGCGCTACAAGATGCCCGGCGGCGTGGCCATGTGCTGGGCCTGCCTGGTGTTCTTTGCCGCCATCCTGGGCCTGCTCACCCTGCAGGCCGACACGCGCCAGGCGCTGGTGGTGACGCCGGCCTGGTTTGCCCTGCTGGCCATCGCCTACCAGTTCGTGCGCCGCCAGGCATCGCGCCAGTCGGCGGAGCGCTCCACCGCCCTTGCGGGCACGGCAGCCGAACCGCGCTGACCCTCTCCCGGCCGCCCCCCTGCGCATGGGGGCGGCCATTGCAGGGTGCCTTTGGCGCCCGCGCTCCCTCTGCGCCCCCTTCAGCGACTCCTTCAGCGACTCCGCTGCCCCTCTTGATGCGCACCAAACTTGTGCACAGCATCTTTGGCCTGTCCAGCAGTTAGATAACGAGTGAACAAAAAAACAACTGTCTTTACGCCAACAAAAAGATGTGGATACAAATCGTTATCATTCGCACCTTGATTTTTAACCAAACCGGAACTTTACAAAGATGGTCAGAATCTCGGTGCTCCGCCCGCTTCCTCTTTGCGCCGCCCTGGCATGCACAGCCATGGCCCATGCCCAGTCAGCCGACAACAAGGCCGACACGTCCCTGTCCACCGTGGTGGTGACCGCCTCGGGCACGGCCGTGGACATCAAGGAAGCGCCGGCCAGCATCAGCGTGATCACCCGCGAGGACATCGAGCGCAAGCCCGTCACCAGCATCGGCGAGCTGCTGTCCACCATTCCCGGCGTGACCGGCGGCCTGTCCGGCACGGGCGCCCAGTCCAAGATCAAGCTGCGCGGCCTGCCCGAGAAGTACACGCTGATCCTGGTGGACGGCAAGCGCCAGGGCAACTCGGCCGGCATCAACTACCGCGACGACCTGGGCTCGCAGGATCTGGACTGGATCTCGCCTGAGATGATCGAGCGCATCGAGGTGGTGCGCGGCCCCATGTCCTCGCTGTACGGCTCGGACGCCATGGGCGGCGTGATCAACATCATCACGCGCAAGATCGGCAAGCGCTGGAGCGGCTCGACGACGCTGAACTACAGCAAGCCCTCCGACGGCGACCGCGGCGACACGCGCCAGCTGGGCTTCAACATCAGCGGTCCGCTGTCCGACAAGTTCGGCCTGCGCCTGGGCGGCAACTACACGGACCGCGCAGCCGACGAGAGCACGGGCGGCTTCCCGGGCACCTACCAATCGACGGCCGGCTCGCGCAAGCAAAACCTCAACGCCCTGCTCAACTGGCAGCTCACACCCGACCAGGTGATCGGCATCGAGGCCGCGCAAGGCATCCAGCGCGCCACGGGATCCGACGCGCGCACGGCGTCGGGCGACCAGGTGGTCTATCCCTGGGGCCTGAGCAAGCTGGAGCAGACCAAGTTCGGCCTCAGCCATGACGGCCGCTGGGGCGACCTGACCTCCAAGCTCAACCTCGTGCACAACAAGTACGAGGACAAGGGCGACACCATCGGCAACAACTCCAAGGAAACCACGCTGGACGGCCGCATCGACAAGCCGTTGAAGCTGTGGGGCCTGGACCAGGCCATGACGCTGGGCATGCAGTGGCGCCGCGAGTCGCTGGACAACCGCGACACCATCGGCCTGGCGCCCATCGACTACGCGGGGCGCCCGGTCTCGGGATCGGGCCTGAGCGCCACCACCTGGGCACTGTTCGGCGAGGACCAGATCTTCCTGCGAGAGAACCTGGCGCTGACGCTGGGCCTGCGCATGGACCACCACCAGAAATACGGCAACAACTGGAGCCCGCGCGCCTACCTGGTCTACCACCCGGCCTCGGAGTGGACGGTTCGCGGCGGCGTCTCGCGCGGCTTCCGTGCGCCCAATCTGAAGGAAAACTCGGCCAGCGCCGCCACGCAATCCGGGGGCAACGGCTGCCGCAGCCTGGCCGGCATGGGCTGGACCAACACCAGCGTCAACGCCGACGGCACGCGCGGCTGCTACATGGCCGGCAACCCCGACCTGCAGCCCGAGACCAGCACCAACTTCGAGCTGGGCACCAGCTGGGACCGCAATGGCTGGGCGCTGGGTGTCACCTACTTCCACACCAACTTCAAGAACAAGATCGACTACCAGCCGCTGGGCTTCTACAACGGCTTCTGGTGGACCCGCATGGCCAACGCCCAGCGTGCCCGCACGCGCGGCCTGGAAGGCTTCGTGAATGTTCCCCTGGCCAAGGGCCTGACCTGGAACACCAACATCACCAAGATGTTCGAATCCAAGAACCTGAGCACGGGCGCCTCGCTGCTGGCCGTGCCCGAGCTGTCCATCTACTCGTCGCTGCAGTGGCAGATCCGCCAGGGCTGGTCCGCCATGTTCAGCGCCCGCCACGTGGGCAAGGAAGTCGTGACCACGGGCACGGCCACCACCTTCGCCAAGGCCTATACGACCTTTGACGTGTCCATGAACTACAACGTGACCGACACCCTGACCCTGCGCGCCGGCATCATCAACCTCGCCGACAAGGAAACCCGCACCATCGGCGCCAACTACGACAACGGCGGCCGTACCTACTTCGTAGGGATGACGGCGCGGTTCTGATGGCGCGGTCCTGATGGCCCGTTGCCGGCGCTTGCGCTGACCCAGACAAAGCGCCCGTTGTGACGGGCGCTTTTTTCATGGCGAAGAGCAAAGCCTCACTCCCAGACACCGCCCTGCGTAGGGGGCTTGCGCGTCAGCAATTCCTCGTCTGTCAAGGGTCGGCCTGTCCAGACATTCACCTTCGAGGCGCCGGCCGCGTTGGCCAGCTCGCGCAAGGCCCTCAGTTCCACCTGGGTGAATCCGCCCTCGGGGTCGCCCAGCGGATGGATGACGATGTGCGGGGAGGCCGCCAGCCAGGCACGCCGATGCATGCGCCTGAGCTGGTACTTCAGAAGCTGCTCGGCCAGGATGAAGTCCGATATCAGCGAACGCGGGTGGGCGAAGGGATTGACGAGTTCGGCAGGCTCCGATGCAGCCGCGAGCCTGGCCTGCGGGCCGGCCGCGAGAATCCGGCGCCGGGGCGGCGGACTCAGGGCCAGCTCGGGAACCTCCGACAGGGTCTGCCCGGTCTTCGGATCCTTCAGCGTCAGGCGCTCGGGAGAAATCTGTACGTAGATGAGTGATATGAAGGCAGAGAGCATGGATATCCATCAACCAATTTTCTGAACCACGGTCTGGCCCGGCAGCAAGGCCCGGCCATCCCCACCGCGCGGCAGCATGGGGGCAACGGGCTGGCCGGTCTGGCGGTCCAGCAGCAGCGAATGCGCCTCGCCCGGCGCGAACAGATGGCCTTCGCCCCATTGCCGCAAGGCCACGATCACCGGGAACAGCTCAAGGCCCTGGGCCGTGAGTACGTATTCCAGGTAGGCCGAGCCTTCGGCGGCGGGGCGGGTTTCGAGGATGCCGGCCTCCACCAGCCGGCGCAGCCGGTCGGCCAGGATATTGCGGGCCGCGCCCAGGCTGCGCTGGAAATCGCCAAAGCGGCTGATGCCATCGAAGGCATCGCGAACGATGAGCAGCGACCAGCGGTCGCCGATCACATCCAGGGAGCGGGCCACCGGACAGGGCTGCGGTGTGTCAGGGCGGATGTCTTCTTTCATGACGTCATTGTGGTTGCATTTCAAAACTGGTTCAACTAGCATCCAACCAGTTTTGTTTTGCAACTGGATTCATCCCATGAACACCTTCCCTGCCCCGGACACGGTCCGCATGCCGCGCAGCCTGGTGCTGCTGTTCGCCGCTGCCAGCGGCCTGAGCGTGGCCAATGTCTATTACGCCCAGCCGCTGCTGGAGGCGCTGGCGGCCGACTTCGGCATCAGCCATGCAGCCGTGGGCGGCGTGGTCACCGCCACGCAGGCCGGCTGTGCGCTGGCGCTGCTGCTGCTGGTGCCGCTGGGCGACCGGCTGGAGCGGCGGCGGCTCATGCTTTTGCAGTTGCTGGGCCTGGTGCTGGCCCTGGCGGCAGTCGGCACTGCGCGTTCGGCCGTTCTGCTGCTGGCGGGCATGCTGGCCGTGGGCCTGCTGGGCACGGCCATGACGCAGGGGCTGATCGCCTATGCGGCCAGCGCCAGCCAGGCGCATGAGCGCGGGCGCGTGGTGGGCGCAGCCCAGGGCGGGGTTTTCATCGGCCTGCTTTTGGCGCGCGTGTTTGCCGGCGCCGTGGGTGACCTGGCTGGCTGGCGTGGCGTCTATGCCTGCTCGGCCCTGCTGATGCTGGCCCTGGCCTGGCCCCTGTGGCGGCAACTTCCCCGGCTGGCGATGCCCTTGCATGCACCCAGCTACACGCAGCTGCTCGCCTCCATGCTCCAGCTGCTGCGCCAGGATCGCATGCTGCGCACACGCGGCATGCTGGCCCTGCTGATGTTTGCCACCTTCAACATCTTCTGGAGCGCCCTGGTCCTGCCGCTGAGCGCACCGCCCTACAGCCTGTCGCTCACGGCCATCGGCGCCTTTGGCCTGGCCGGCGTGGTCGGCGCACTGGCAGCAGCCCGTGCCGGGCACTGGGCCGACCAGGGTTTCGCGCAGCGCACCAGCCTGGGCGCGCTGGTGATCCTGCTGCTGGCCTGGGCGCCGATTGCACTGCTGGAGCAATCGCTGTGGGCGCTGGTCGCCGGCATCGTGCTGCTGGACCTGGGCGGCCAGGCCCTGCATGTAACCAACCAGAGCCTGATCTTTCGCAGCAACCCGCAGGCCCACAGCCGGCTGGTGGGCCTGTACATGCTGTTCTATGCCGTGGGCAGCGGGCTGGGGGCGCTGATTGCCACCAATGCCTACGCGCGGTTTGGCTGGCACGGCGTCTGCGTGGCAGGGGCGGCGTTCAGCCTGGCGGCCCTGGTGTTCTGGGCCATGACACGGGAAACGGCTGCCCAGGCCAGCGTTCCCGCCTAGACCCGGCTCACCAGCTCCGAAGGCACCCGCCCCAGCGCCTTGCGGAACATGGTGGAAAACGCGCTGGGGCTGTCATAGCCCAGGTCCAGCGCCACCTGCGTGACCGAGGCGCCCGCAGACAGCCGCGACACCGCCGCCAGCAGGCAGGCCTGCTGGCGCCAGGCGCCAAAGGCCATGCCTGTGTGCTGCTGGAAAAACCTGCTGAAGGTGCGCAGGCTCTTGTTCAGCGCCTGTGCCCAATCCTGGGGCGTGGCGCGGATGCTGGGCTGGGCCAGGAACTGCTTGCACAGGGCGGCCAGTTTTTCATCGCGGGGAATGGGCGCGAACAGCGGCAGGCTGCGGGCCGAGGCCAGCTCGTGCAGCACCAGCGTGACCAGGGCGCCGTCGCGGCCTGCTTCGTCGTACAGCGCCGGCAGGTCGGCGCAGGACAGCAGCAGCTGGTGCAGCAGCGGGGTGACGACCAGGGCCTCGCAGTGCACACCCGGGCGGGGCGCGGCGGCCGGTTCGATGTACAGGCTGCGCGTGCTCACGCCCTGCATGCGCACGCTGTGCGGCTTGCCGGCCGGAATCCATACGCCGCTGTAGGGCGGGATGGTCCAGGCGCCGTCGTCGGTGGCCACCTCCATCAGCCCGCTCATGCCATAGAGAAACTGTGCGCGCCGGTGGCTGTGCGTGGGCAGCAAGGTGCCGGGCGTGTAGTCGGTGCCGATGGCCAGCACATCGCGCGCCACGGCGTCCACGGAATGCAGCGGGATGTTGAGCATGGGAAGGTCCGGAAAACAGCCAGCAGGCTTTGGCAGGAATTCGAGGATTATTGACCTATCCGCGAAAGCAGGCCAAACCGCGGCATCCTAAGGTTCAGTCCTTGCTCGTTTTTCCAAAGGACTGTCTGTGTTTCCTCTCCTGCTGCTGGCTTTCGGTGTGCTTGCCGGCGTGACCACCGTGCTCTTCGGCTTTGGCGGCGGCTTCGTGGCCGTTCCGCTGCTCTATGCGCTGCTGACCACCATCCACGGTGCGGACTCCGCCATTGGCCAGGCGGCCATGCACATTGCCGTGGCCACCTCCACCTGCGTGATGATTTTCGGCGCCTCCATGGCCACGCTGCGCCAGCATCGTGCGGGCGCCCTGCCGTGGGAGCAGGTGCGACCGCTGGCCGGCTTCATCGCGGCCGGCGCCGTGGCGGGCGCGGCGGCCGCCACCTGGATCAGCGGGGAATGGGTGCGCTGGGCTTTCATCGCCTACCTGGCCCTGACCATCGCCGACGCGCTGCTGCGCCCGGGCTTCGTGCACGGCACCGCCGCCGGCATGCAGCCCATGGGCCGGCGGGCGGCGGCCACGGCGGGCCTGGCCATTGGTGCGATCGCGGCCTTCCTGGGCGTGGGCGGCAGCGTGATGACCGTGCCGCTGATGCGCCGGCGCGGCG
Organism: Delftia deserti; assembly: GCF_042653485.1. NCBI lineage: Bacteria > Pseudomonadati > Pseudomonadota > Betaproteobacteria > Burkholderiales > Comamonadaceae > Delftia > Delftia deserti. The sequence continues at coordinate 147,845 of NZ_JBHSIH010000001.1, forward strand.
CCAGCATGGCGGCCGCCACGGCCATGGCCAGCCCGCTGTCCCTGCCCATGGCCGTGGCGGGCACCGCTGCCTACATGCTGGCATCGCAAGGCGCGGGGCTGGGCCCCTGGCATGTGGGCTATGTGGACCTGCAGGCCTTTGCGCTGCTGACGGCCGGATCGTGGACGGGCATCAGGCTGGCGGCACCGCTGATCGGCCGCATTCCCGATGCCCTGCATGCCAAGGCCTACCTGGCCCTGCTGGGCCTGGTGCTGCTGGTCATGATCGTGGCCTGAGCGCTGCGCTCAACCCTCCTGGAAGATCGCCTCGATCCGGGTCTCGAACACCCGGGCAATGGCGAATGCCAGCGGCAGGCTGGGGTCGTAGCGGCCCGTCTCGATCGCGTTCACGGTCTGGCGCGACACGCCCAGCAGGTCCGCCAGCGCAGCCTGGCTCCAGCCGCGCTCGGCGCGCAGTTCACGGATGGTGTTTTTCATCGCCGGGCCGCCCCAAGATGAAAAAGCACCCCCTTGGGGGGCAGCGGACCTTGCGCAGCAAGGGTAGCGTAGGGGTCATTTTTCATCGCCGGGCCGCCCCAAGATGAAAAAGCACCCCCTCGGGGGGCTGCGGACCTTGCTCAGCAAGGGTAGCGTGGGGGTCATTTTTCATGGGAGGGCCACCTTGGCAGGCCGGCTCATCGGCTGCGCAGCCAGTGGGCCACCGAGGCAGCCACCCAGAGCGCGCCCATCAAGGGCCACACCATGAACATGCTGAGCTTGGGAAAACCTGCCATTTCCAGGAATCCGTAGGTGAAGGTGAGGCCCGCCGTACCCGCCGCCGCAATCGCCAGTTGCTCCAGCATGGACTTGCGCAGGAACTCGTCGGTATCGCGCACCAGGCGCACGATGGCCCGCACGGCCAGCGCAAACGCCAGCATGGGGCTGAGCAGCAGCGCCGTGCGCAGGGCCCCGGCCTGCATGTCGGCGCTGAGCAAAAGCGCCCCCACAAGCAGCGCCATGTAGAGCAGCAGCGCAAATCCCAGCTCCTTCTGGTAGCGGCGGTTGGTGACCGTTGTTTGATTCATGGAAGTCTCTCGCAATATGTAAAGGATGCTTGACATTGTGCGCCGCCATCCACGGACATGTCAAGCAAGCTTTACATTCTCACTGAACGCCCCGCCGTACAATCGCCGCCGTTGGTGCCAGCAGCCCCAGGGGCTGCGGTTAAACGGGAAACATGGGGCGGCCAGATAAAGCCGCCCGCGTGTACTGCCCCCGCAACAGTGAGTGAAACGCCGCGTGCATGCACCGGCCCCCGCCAAACCCGTGCCACTGGGCGTACAGCCCGGGAAGGCCTTGGCGAGTGCGTCACCAGTCTGGATACCGGCCAACAGGCGGCCGGCCGCGCATGCAGCGCAGCCGGTCTTTTTGGTTTCCGTGCCGGCGGGGTCGCTGGCGCGCAACTGGTCCGCATCCATGCACACCCTCGCCCTCGCGCGCGCCCCTGGCGCCGCTCTTCGCTCGCCCTCGGCGTTCCCCGTACTGCGCACGTTGTCCGCCCTGGCTGCGGCCTCGCTGCTGGCCTGCCAGGCCCAAGCACAGGCACAACAGGCGCAGCGCGCACAGACCTCCCTGCTCGATACCGTGGTCGTCACCGCCTCGCGCAGCGAGCAGTCCCTGCGCACCGTCACGGCCGACATGACCGTGATCGACGCCGAGACCATTGCCCGCAGCGGCGCCACCGGCGTGGCCGACCTGCTGGCGCAGGTGCCGGGCGTGCAGATCAACCGCAATGGCGGGCCAGGCCAGGTCACCTCGGTCTACCTGCGCGGCACCAGCAACCAGCACACTGCCGTGTTCATCGACGGCGTGCGCTACAGCTCGCAGGAGTTGCAGGGCGGCGCGGTCTGGTCCACGCTGCCGCTGGCGCAGATAGAGCGCATCGAAGTGCTGCGCGGCCCGGCCGCCGCCATCTATGGCTCAGACGCCATGGGCGGCGTGATCCAGATCTTCACCAAGCGGGCGGACGGCCAGACCCGCGCCTATGCCGAGGCCGGCATAGGCAACCAGGGCAGCAGCAAGCTGGCCACGGGATTTCAGGGCGGGGCCAACGGCTTCACCTATGGGCTGAACCTGGCTGACGAGCGCAGCGACGGCTTTGACGTCTACCCCGGCAACACCTTCTCGCCCAACCCGGACAAGGATGGCTACAGCAACACCTCGCTGGGCCTGAACGCGGGCTACAAGACAGGCATCCACCAGATCGACGCCAGCCTGCTGCACAGCCGCCTGCGCACCCACTACGACCAGAGCCCGCCGCCGTTCGACGACTACGACGTCGTCAAGAACACCACCGGCAGCCTGCGCTGGCAGGCCGGCTGGAACGCCATTTACAAAAGCGTGGTCCAGATCTCCCATACCGACAGCCAAAGCGACCGCCACACCCAGTCGCCCGAAAGCGCCAAGGGCCGCTCCACCAACTACCTGCTGCAGAACCTGTTCACGCTGGGCCAGCACCGTTTCAACATCGACCTGGAGCGCCGCGAGGACAAGCTGGACACGCAATACGCCTGGACCCAGAACACCGACAGCCGGCGCGTGCAGAACTCCCTGTCGGCCGGCTGGCGCCTGACGGAGGGGCGCCACCAGTTCGACGCCAACCTGCGCCACGACCAGGTGCGCGACCAGCAGAACAAGACTACGGGCGGCCTGGGCTACGGCCTGCAGATCGACGAGCGCTGGCGCTGGGTGGCATCGGCCGGCACGGCCTTCAGAACCCCCACGCTGTACGAGCGCTTCACCGGCCAGGCAGCGGCCGACCTCAAGCCCGAAAGCAGCACCAACGTGGAAACGGGCCTGCACTATGCGGCCGGTGCCAACCGCCTCTCGGCCGTGGTCTACCGCAACAAGTTCAAGAACCTCATCACCTACGACTGGAACAGCGCCCTTCCCTGCAACTGCTACCGCAACTGGCAGAGCGTGGAGATCACCGGCCTGACGCTGGCGGGCAGCACGCGCCTGGGCAGCGCCAATCTGGGCGCCTCGCTGGACTTCATGAACCCCGAGAACCTGGAGACCGGCAAGCTGCTGCCCTACCGCTCCAAGCGCATGCTCAAGCTCAATGCCGACACCCAGGCGGCCGGCTGGACGCTGGGCGGCGAAGCCCAGCTGTACAGCGGCCGCTACGCAGACGAGGCGAATACCTTCAAGCTGGGCGGCTACGGCGTGGTCAACCTCTACGCCCAGCGCCAGTTGAACAGGCAATGGACGCTGCTGGCCCGTGTCAACAACATCGCCGACCGCGACTACGCCCCCACGCGCGGCTATGCCAACGCAGGCCGCACCGTGTTCGTCAGCGTGCGCTGGACACCTCTGCCCTGACCCCATGCCCCTGCTTTTGCCCCTGCTTTCGCGCCTGCCCCGCATCCTGCTGCTGACCGCCGCCCTGGCCTGCGCAGGCGGCGTGGGCAATGCCTTTGCGCAAAAGGCGGCGAATGCGGGAACAGGCGGGGCAACCGCCGCCTACACCGTCACCGACATGCGTGGGCGGCAGGTGCGCCTGGAGCGCGTGCCACAGCGCATCGTCTCGCTGCTGCCTTCGCTGACCGAATCGCTGTGCGCGCTGGAAGCCTGCGAGCGCATCGTGGGCGTGGACGAATTCTCCAACCACCCGGCGCGCGTGGCCGCCCTGCCCAAGCTGGGCCACACCTTTGCCCCGCTGGTGGAGGCCACCGTGCGGCTCAGGCCCGACGTGGTGCTGATGGCGTATTCCGCACCCGTCATCGCACAGCTGGAGCGCTTCGGCGTTCCCGTGCTGGCGCTGGATGCCAACGACATGGCGCAGCTGGAGCAGGTGCTGAACAAGCTCGACCAACTGCTGCAGGTGCAGCGCGCCAGCGCCTTGCTGGCGCGCATGCAGGCCGAGGTGGACCAGCAGGCCAGGGCGCTGGCTGCGCACGCGCCTGCCGGACAGAAGGTGTATTTCGAGGTGGACGCCACGCCTTACGCGGCGGGGCCGGACTCCTTCATCGGCCAGCTGCTGCAGCGCCTGGGCGCGCGCAACGTGCTGCCACCCAATCTGGGGCCCTTTCCACGTATCACGCCCGAATACGTGCTGCGCCAGCAGCCAGAACTCATCATCCACACGCCGCAGACGCCATCGGCCAGCTTTGCCACCCGCCCCGGCTGGAGCCGCATCCCGGCCGTGCGCTCGGGCCGCATCTGCGCGTTGGACCTGGTCGAGACGGACGTGGTCTCCCGCCCCGGCCCGCGCCTGGGCGAGGCAGCGCGGGCGCTGGGCCGCTGCCTGGGGATGCCGGGCGCAGCGCCGGGTTGACTTCCCAGGCCTCCCTGGCCAAATTTGGCCAATTTGGCCAATGGCCCTGCCTACTCCAGCACCACGGCCGTGCCGCTGGCGGACACCATCAACATGCCGTTGCCCTGGCCCAGCACTTCGTAATCCAGGTCCACCCCCACCACGGCATTGGCGCCCAGTTCCTGGGCGCGTTCCTCCAGCTCCTTGAGCGCAATCTCGCGCGCCCGCTGCAGCTCGCGCTCATAGGTAGCCGAGCGCCCGCCCACGATGTCGCGCAGCCCTGCGAACAGATCCTTGAACACATTGGCGCCCAGAATTGCCTCGCCCGCGACCACGCCGCAGTAGCGGGTGATGCGGCGGCCTTCGATCTGGGGGGTGGTGGTGATGATCATTGGAGCTCCTGGGTGTTGGTGATGGGAGTGCCGAGCTTTCGCCACTCGGCCCGACTAGCCGTGAACCGTCAAGAGGTTGTTTGGAGATTTGATCCTGCACACGGAGCGACTTGGTCGATGCTGCGGTCCAGCATGTGCCAGCTGCAATCTACTATCGCTGCCCGCGTCTGCTCAAGCCCCATCACTACCCGCCCTCTGGCCTTTCCGGATTTGATCGCTACCGGCAGCCGGCTCAACCAATGCCCGTTTGGCCCCAGGGACGTGCCGCGCAGGCTGGACAACTGACGCGATGTGGGCAAGGGTTTCATGGAAAGTACACGAATGCACTCATCGAGCTGGACTGCAGAGGAAAAGCGCAGTACATGCGCCCCGAACGCCACACAGAGAACGGCAAAGCCCTTGTGGGGAATGCGGGCAGGTGCCGAAGGCAGGTAACGGCTGGCGCGGCACCAGAGCCCGACCTCTTGCTCGGCATGCACCCAGTAGGCCATGGGTTCGGCACGCCAGTCCTCGACGAATTCGATCCAATGGCGGGGCGCTGGCACAGGCCATCTCCTTCAGAATTGTTCAAGAGGCGGATTGTGTCGCAAAGTACGGTGCCATTTGCCTTGATGCCCACCATCACGCCGGGCCGTAAATGGCCCGAGTGTTTTCATTCATAGCTCCGCGGCACACAGTCGCCAGTATTCATGGCAGGAACAACCCATGGTCACCGACGAGTCAAAAATCCTGGCCCAAGCCTTGTACGACATCCGGCTTCTCCTGAGCGGGTATCTGGGAAGCAACGTGGACGCAGATCCGAGCGTACGGATCGCTGCACACCTGGCCTATGCCCTGCACAACGATGCATTGGCCGTGTTGGAGGGCAATGGCTTCAAAGCCGAGGAAGCGCTGAAGCGTGTGGCGGCCCTGGACGGCCTTTTGGGAGGTGAGGTAGGCACGGAATTCGTGCGCAGCGTGAAATCCCGGTAGACCGGCTGCCTGCACAATGCATTCGGGCCACAGCCCTTCGCGGGCCACGGCTCTTCGTTGTGGCACATGGATTCTGACCAAAGCAGCCATAGCCGCACCGCTTTCCCACGCTCTTGCCGAGGCAGTGTCCAAACCACGCTTCGGGCCGCCGACATCCTGGCGCCCCACGGCAGGGCCGGGAGCCACAAGCCGTGCCATCACCCCCTCGTACCACGGCTCGCACGATCCGGCCAGCAAGCGCGGCCCACCCGATCGGCCCCATAATCTGGCTTCAAAATTTCACGACACCAATGACACAGCCCCTCAAAGAACTCCTTGCGGCCAAGGCCGCGCTGGACATGGAAATTGCCAAGGCCCGCACCTCGGCGGCCGACGCAGCCCTGTCCAAGGTCCAGAAGCTGGTGACCGATTTCGGGTTCACCATGCAGCAAGTGTTCCCCTACATCCCTGCAAAAACCAGCGCGCCGGCGAAGTATCGCGACGCGGCCACAGGCGCGACGTGGACAGGTCGGGGCAAGCCTCCGAACTGGATCAAGGACCAGGATCGCGAAGACTTCCTCATCGAATGCAAGCCCGAAGCGGCCCAAGGCCCGTTTCTCGCCGAAATGGCGGCAGCGGCAGCTCGCAACTGAAGGCCGGACCCGGACCATCACCTTCTTGCGTTGGCACCGCCCACAACGGCAGACAGGTGCTGTCAAGAACAAGCCCGCTGATCACTCAGCGGGCTTTTTTCAGGCTTGGCGCCAGCGAGGCGGCCACCCCGTCCATCTCTCCAAAATGCCCGTCCCGGCCATGCACGAGGGCCTGCCGGGCCTTCGCATTGCCGCAGATCAAGGCCGCGGGCAAGACACCGTGGCCACAAGAAGCGGAAAGTGACTAGACTTCCCGCCCATGCCGGTGCCGCAAAACAGCGCGCGTCTCGATCTGGCATGGTTGTTTCTGGCGACGCACGGCTGACCACGGCCGGGCAGCATCAGCAAGGTGCCTTTCCCTCACCACGGTTCCCATGGTTGCATCCATTCTTGTCGGCATGCTGTGCGCACACCTGCTGTGCTTTTCGGTCATGTTCCTGCTCATCAGCCAGCGCCTGCACGGCAACAGGATGGGGATGGATTTCTTCGCCGTGGGCAATCTGCTGCTGGGCTCGGCCTATGTGCTGCAGCTGATCGAGGGCAGCCCCGACTGGAGCGTGATGAGCGTGACCAACCACACGCTCACGTTGGCGGCGCCCATTGCCTACTGGCTGGGCGCCATGCGCTTTTTTGGGCAACAGGTTCCGCTGTGGCGCCCGCTGCTGGCGTTTTCCGTGGCCTATTGCCTGACCCAGTGCCTGGTGCAGTGGAGCGCCGGCCCCGCGGGACGCTACGCCTTGCTGGCGGCGATGGCGGCCGTGCTGTTCCTCGTCATGGCCTTGACCGCTCTGTATGGCGTGCGAACGTTCGCCAAGGACCTGTATGGGGAGATGATCTTCTTCGCGATTCTGATCGGTGGCATCTGCGTGCTGAACGCGATGAAGTTCCTGAAGATCGTCGATGGCGGCATGGAGGCCCTGCAGCTGGACAGCCGCTTCCATACCTTTTTCTACGTCTACATGTGCACCCTGGCCACGGTGCTGCCGCCCTCCATTGTCTGGCTTGTGCTGCGGCGCCTGACCGATGCCCTGCGCCATACGGCAGCGCGCGACCCCATGACGCATCTGCTCAATCGCCGGGGGCTTTCTGAAGCATTGCAGCTGTACTTCAACAACCGCAGTGCCAGGCCGGCCTGCCTGTTGCTGATGGACGTCGATCACTTCAAGCTGATCAACGATACGCACGGCCACCAGGCAGGGGACGAGGTGATCTGCCGCGTGGCAGACCTGCTGCGCACCACGGCGCGGCGTGGTGACTTGACAGGCCGCATTGGCGGCGAGGAGTTCGTGGCCGTTTGCCTGGAAACGGACGGCGATGGCGTCATGCAGCTGGCAGAGCGCCTGCGTGCAGGCATTGAAAGCCAGGCGATCAGGATTGCAGGCGCCGGTCCCGTGCTGCGCTGCACGGTCACCATCGGGATTTCTCCGCCTTTCCACGGCACGCATGGCCTGGAGGACGCGCTTCGCCAGGCCGATGCAGCGCTTTACCGAGGCAAGGCCGCCGGGCGCAATCGGGTTGAATGGGCCGTTGAACCGGGCAGCCCTGCACCGTCGGACTCCGGCGCCGCAGACTGTCTGCAGACATTGCCGGCGGCACAGCCCATGCATTGAAGGCACAAGGCACAGCGGACAAGGAACAGGCAGGCGCCCTCTTGGCGCCTGCCTTTTTTGCCTGATCAGCCGCTCAGGCGTGGCTGACCGGGCAGCTGCCTGCCTTGCCCATGATGCTGTCCGCAGGCGCCTGCACGCGGTCGTTCAGGCCGTAGTCGCGCAGCACCTGGGTGACGCGCACGCGGTAGTCCTTGAAGATCTTGTCGCGGCCCGCGCGCTGGGCGCTGAGGTGGGCTTCCACATTGCGCCACTGGACGACGGCCTCCTCGTCCCGCCAGGTGGTGACGGACATGACTTTTTCGGGGTTCAGCGTGCTCTGGAAGCACTCCACCGAGATGAACCCCTCCATGGGCTTGAGCATGGGGGTGAGCTTGTTGACCAGGTCCACATAGGTCTGGTTCTGGCCGGGCAAGGCCTGCAGTTCGAACAACACGACAACCATCTTCGACTCTCCTTTTTTTCGGGAACAGAGGTTCCGGCGCCGCGCAGCGGCGGCTCCGGCGTGGGGGAAATGGGTGAATGGGCGGCGCCGCAGGTTCAGCGGCTGCGCTCCAGGTTGGTCAGCCAGGCGGCCAGCACATCGCGCGCGGCCAGGGCCAGCAGGCCGCCGTATTTCTGGGCATCGGCGCGCAGGGTGCGCGGGTCCACCTGGGCGACGCCAAGTTCGCAGGCATGGCCGACCAGCCAGCGCTCCAGCCGGGCCGCGTCGGCCTCCAGATGGAATTGCAGGCCCAGCACCTGCGTGCCCACGGCAAAGGCCTGGTTGGCGCCGATGGCGGTGCCGGCCAGGTGCACGGCGCCTTCGGGGATATCGAACTGGTCGCCATGCCAATGGAGCACGGGCACGCCATCCAGCCTGGCCAGCGGCGAGGCCAGGCCCGCGTCGGTGAGCGCCAGGGGCGAAAAGCCGATTTCCTTGACGCCCAGCGGATAGACCCTGGCGCCCAGCGCGCGCGCAATGAGCTGGGCGCCCAGGCAGATGCCCAGCAGCGGCTTGCCGCTGTCCAGCCAGCGGCGCACGGCCGCCAGTTCCTGGGCGACGAAGGGATAAAGCGCCTCGTCATAGGCACCTATGGGGCCGCCCAGCACGACCAGCAGGTCGGCACGGCCCAGGTCCAGGGTGTCAAGCTCGCCGATGCTGGGATCGACGTACTGCACTTCATAGCCGCGGCTGGCGAACTCGGCATGCAGGGTGCCCAGGTCTTCGAAGTGGATGTGGCGCAACGCGATGGCTTTTTTCATGGGAGGAACTCGGGTGGATGCAGGAAGGTGGCTTGGAACGTGCGGAGCCCGTCAGGCGCCGGGCTTGAGATCGACGTGGATATGGCCTGCCGAGGGGAAAGTGCAGCAGGCCAAGGCATAGCCGGCGTCCTTTTCCCTGTCGCTGAGGCAGAAGTCCGCCTCCAGCCGTGAACTGCCTCCCGTGATGCGGATGCGGCAGCTGCCGCAGATGCCGGCCCGGCACTGGCTGCGGATGACAATGCCCACGCCCTCCAGGATTTCCAGCAGGCTTTTGCCGGACGCGGCTTCGACAATCTGCCCGCTGTGCGCGATCTGCAACTGGCATGCCTGCGCGGCGTCGCCTGCCGGGGCCGTGGATGCGACGGGCGGCGTGAAGGCCTCGATGTGCTGTATGGCACCGGGAAAGCAGGCCCGCGCATGCTCGCGAAAGGTCTGCGCAAAGGCGTGGCCGCCGCAGATGACAACTGCCTGGGGCTGGCCCAGCGCCAGCAGGGACTGCGGCGAGGGGCGGCCCGGTACGAAGGGGCCGTGGGCGGTGATGTCTTCGCGCGTAATGTGTATGCGCAGGTCGAACCAGGGCGCATGGGCGGCCAGGTGCTGCAGTTCCTGCAGGAACGGAATGTCGGCCACGCGCGCAAAGCACAGCAGCAGCGTGGTGCGGGGCACGCGCCGGCCCTGCTGGCGCAGCCGGTCCAGTTCGCGCAGCAGCGCCAGCGGCAGGGTCAGGCCGATGCCACCGGCCAGCATGACCAGGGAGTCCAGGCCCAGCACCAGGTCGGCCGTGATGTCGCCGGCCACATGGCCGAGCGGCAGCGTGGAACCTGCGCGCAGCACTGCATGCATGTGGTCTGAGACGCTGCCCCGGCCCGAGCTTTTGACGGCAATGTCGAACTGGCCGGCGCCGTCGTGCTCGCTGCAGGGCTCGTAGCGGGTGATGGAGTACAGCCGCTGCTGCACGGCGCCGCTGGCGTCGGCATGCTCGATGGATACATGCCGCCCCGGCCGCAGTCCGCCGAGGAACTGCGGCGAAGCGCCCTGCACGCGCAGGGTGTAGACCATGACGCCGCCCGCCTCTGCCCGCGCCGCGGCGCACTGCGCCGCCGTGCCGCCTGCCTGGAGGGCGGCGCTCATGCCTGCATCTCCTCGAGGACCGAGGACACCAGCGCCACGCTGCCGCCAAGGTTGCGGCCCGCCAGGCCGATGCGGTCGATCAGGCTTTGCACCGAGTCGGTGTAGACGCCGATCTCGTTGCTGTCGCCCACGTCGTGCAGGATGTCGCGCGCATGCGGCATGCCGACCATGGTGAAGACGGTGGACCAGGCGCCCAGTTCGTTGTTGGCGAACATCTGCACGGTCTTGAGGATGATGGAGCGCAGGTAGCTGCGCTCGCGGTTGCTCAGGCCCTGGACGATGTCGGTGGCCACCGAGCTGAAGACGCTGGAGTGGCTCCATTCGTCGACGGCGTGGGTGCGGGTGACTTCATGGCAGATGGGCTGGATGCTGCGGTCCTCGGCCATGGTCTTGAGGTAGTCGGTGATCAGGGTCTCGCTGGCGCAGGCAATGGCGAAGCGCGCCAGGCGGCGCTCCCATTCGGCGCCGCACTGCGCCAGCACGCCATCGCGCCAGCCGACGAGGTTGAAGTCAGAGAAGTCCAGGGGCTGCAGGCCGCGCATCTCGTAGATGTAGTTGCAGGCCATGACGGACATGCGGGTGTGCAAGGCCTCGTCCAGCAGGGCCTGGGACATGACGTCCTGCAGCAGCGCGCGGTTGGCGCCGGGCGGCGGGGTCTTGATGATGTCCTCGCAGGCCGGCGTGACCACGTTGCACTCGATGTAGATGGTCTTGAGGTTGTAGATGCCCCAGGCATAGGACAGGCATTGGTCCCTGAGGTGCTGCGGCGCCTCTGTCCATGCCTGGTGCTCGCGAAAAGGCAGCAGCGAGGCGGTGAAGTCCTGCCGGGCGGGGTCGAACGCCAGGCCGCAGTAATCAGGCAGGTCCTGGTTCACGGCCGCTCTTGACTTCCAGAGCAGGGACAGCTTCTTGAGTGCATCGCGCACGGGGTCATCCGTCCGAGAGATATCGAGATTCATTTTTCAACTCCGCGTGATTGAACTTGATTGATATGAGTCAAATCGCCCATTCCCTCCCTCCGCCTTCTCCATCTGCCGCAATCACCAATTTCCAACTACCAATTGGCAATCGCTCCGCAAACGGCAGACACGTTGTCATGGATTTTCTTGATCCGTCATTATTTCGCCTTGAATGAATCATCCCGACTGAAGATTCCGGATGATTCCCTGCGATATTGAACCTCATGACTTTCAACGTCTGGCGGCGAATTCTATGGAGGCATCATGGATTCAAACAGACCTATTTCCATGAATGAACCAGACCGCTTTTTTTCATGAATTACATTGGCATGCCACCTTGATTGGTCTGCCCGACTCCCAAAACATGGTCGGAATCAAGCCCGTCTCGCTCTATAGACTGCCGATAGCCGTTGCGCTGCCGTTTTCAAATCCCGAAAAACACGGGCAGCGCCAATTTTCCTGCTTTCAGCCCTCAAGACAGCCAATGCGACATGGACGATTTATCGCTCCCCAAAATCAATTCACTGGATCTTCAACAGGCAGACAGCGAGGCCTGGGATGCCATCGCGGCCGAGCGGATTCGCCAGTCGCGCTCGATTGAATTGATTGCCTCGGAAAATTTCGTGAGCCGCGCGGTGATGGAGGCGCAGGGCTCGGTGCTGACCAACAAATACGCCGAGGGCTATCCGGGCGTGCGCTACTACGGCGGCTGCGCCAATGCCGATGCCGTGGAAAACCTGGCCATTGCGCGTGCCAAGGCGCTGTTCGGCTGCGCGCACGCCAACGTGCAGCCGCACTCGGGCAGCCAGGCCAACCAGGGCGTGTACCTGGCGTTCCTGGAGCCCGGCGACAAGATCATGGGGCTGGACCTGCGCTCGGGCGGGCACCTGACGCACGGCTCCCGCGTGAGCGTGTCGGGCAAGTGGTTCCAGTCCATCAGCTACGAGGTGGACGCCCGCTCCCAGCGCATCGACATGGACCAAGTGCGGCGCATTGCGCTGAAGGAGCGGCCCAGGCTCATCATTGCGGGGGGCTCGGCCTATTCGCGGCAGATGGACTGGGCCGAGTTCCGGCGCATTGCCGACCAGGTGGGCGCCATCTTCATGGCCGACATCGCGCACGTGGCGGGGCTGGTGGCCGCAGGCGTGTTTCCCTCGCCCGTGGAGCATGCCCATGTGACCACGACCACCACCCACAAGACGCTGCGCGGGCCGCGCGGCGGCATGATCCTCTCGGCCGACGCCGAGATCGCCAGGCGCATAGACGCCGCCGTGTTTCCGGGCCTGCAGTCCGGGCCGCTGATGCATGTGGTGGCGGCCAAGGCGGTGGCGCTGGGCGAGGCGCTCAAGCCCGCCTTTCGCACCTATGCGCGGGCCGTGGTGGACAACGCCCGCGTGCTGTGCGACCGGCTGTCGCAGGGCGGGCTGTCCGTGGTGTCCGCAGGCACGGACTGCCATCTGGGCGTGATCGACCTGCGCCCCTGGGAGCTGACGGGCAAGGCCGCGGAAACGGCGCTGGAGCAGATCGGCATCACGGTCAACAAGAACGCCGTGCCCGGCGATGGCGCGCGGCCGCTGGTGACCTCGGGCATCCGCGTGGGCAGCGCAGCCTGCACCACGCGCGGCATGGGGGCCGACGAGTTCCGCGAGATCGGCGACATGATTCTTGCCACGCTGGGCGGCATACGCAGCGGCACCATGAACGCGCGCACGCTCAAGTCCATCCACGAAGGCGTGTCCGACCTGACCGGGCGCTTTCCCCTGCCCTACTGAGGCATGCGGCGTCCAGCTTCTCCCAACCTGTCAGGGTTTTCGCAGCGCGTTGGCCAGGCGCAGCACGGCGGCCTCGATCTCGTAGGCCGTGAGCGAGGCATAGCCCAGCAGCCAGCCCGACTGCCGCTGCTCGCCCGCGTACAGGCGGCTGAGCCCCTGCAGCAGCACGCCGGCAGCGGCAGCGCGGCGGATGGTGTCCTCCTCGGACCAGCCGGGCTCCAGCAGGCAGGGCACCTGCATGCCGCCCTGGGGCCGTGGCGCGGTGACGATGCCGGCCAGGTGCCTGCCTATGGATTCGAGGATGACCTCGCGCCGCCCCGCGTACAGCTTGCGCATGGCCCGCACGTGGGAGTTGTAGTGGCCGTCTTCCATGAAGCGCGCCAGCGTCAGCTGCTGGATCTGGGGCGTGTGCCCGTCCATGATGCTGCGCGCCTGGACAAAGGCGCGCACCAGTTCCTGCGGCAAGGCCATGTAGCCCATGCGCAGGCCCGGGTACAGGGTCTTGCCGAAGGTGCCGATGTAGATGGTGCGCGCATGCTTGTCCAGGCCTTGCACGCAGGCGGTGGGCATGCCGTCGTAGTGGAATTCGCTGTCGTAGTCGTCCTCGATGATCCAGCGCCCGCTTTCGGCTGCCCAGCGGATCAGGTCCAGCCGCCGCTCCAGCTGCATGGTGACGCCCGTGGGGTACTGGTGCGATGGCGTGACATAGACACAGGTGGCGCCGCTGCGGTCGGCGTGCAGCAGGTCGGTGCGAATGCCTTGCGCGTCCACGTCGATGGGCAGGACCTTGGCCTCGGCCGACTCGAAGGCCTTGCGGGCACCAAAGTAGCCCGGGTTCTCCAGAAGGATGGGTCGGCCCGCATCCACCAGCAGCTGCGCGCACAGGAACAGCGCCTGCCGCGTGCTGCTGAGGACAACGATCTGCCCGGCGTCCACCTTGGCGCCGCGCTCCAGGTTGAGGTAGGTGGCAATGGCCTTGCGCAGCGGCTCGGCGCCCTGCGGGTCGCCGTGCAGCAGGACGCTGGCACGGTAGTCCTTGAGCGCCTGGCGCTGCAGCCGCTCCCAGACATCGGTGGGAAAGGTGCGCGTCTCGGGCAGGCCGGTGGCAAAGGCCCGGATGGTCTGCTGGTCGGTGATGCCGCCGCCATCGACGATGGCCTGGCCGCGCCGGCTCAGGCCCGCGCCGGCCCTGGTGGCGCCGGCTGCGCCGACCGCAAAGGTGCTGCGCTCTTGCTCGGGCGACCGGCCGCGCCGCGCCGCCCGGCCTCGCAGCTCGGTGCCGATGGTCTCGGAGACATAGCTGCCCGAACCCTGGCGCCGCACGATGAAGCCGTCGCGGTGCAGCTGGGTGTAGGCGTTCTCCACCGTGTCCCGGGCAATGCCCAGCGAGTCCGCCAGCGAGCGCGTGGCCGGCAGCTTCAGGCCAGGCAGCAGCGCGCCGTCCAGGATGAGCGCACGCATGGCGCGCTGCACCCGCTGGTGCAGATCCAGCTGGCGGAGGTCGGCATCTCCCATGCGGATCTTCAGGGTCTCAAGCTCGAAGGTCTTGCTCATGCGGTCTGCTGCCTTTCATCTCAATGCACCTCTTTGGCAGGCCATTGTACTGACGCAACTGCTGTGGACCCATTGCAAAGTGGTCTGAAACAAGAAGATGAAGTGTACGGATCATTCAGTCCACTTCAGCGCTCAAATACCTCTTTCCCCAGACAGCCAGGAATCCAACCCCCAAGGAAAACGAGAAGACCATGCCTTCATCAGACACACACTCACCCCTTCGCTTCAGCGACCTCGTCCACCCCGTGGTGGCCGGACTGATCTCGGTCATCGTCAACTACGGCGGCACCTTCATCCTGGTGTTCCAGGCAGCCAAGGTGGCCGGCCTGAGCCCGGAACTCACGGCTTCGTGGGTGTGGTCGATTTCGATTGGCGTGGGCGTTACGGGCCTGGTGCTCAGCTGGCTCTCGCGCGAGCCCATCATCACGGCCTGGTCCACGCCGGCCGCAGCCTTCCTGGTGACGGCGCTGGCCACCACGCCGTATGCCGAAGCTGTGGGCGCCTATGTGGTGTCGGCCGCGGCCTTCGTGCTGCTGGGACTGTCGGGCTGGTTCGAGCGCGTGATCCGGCTGATTCCACCGGGCGTGGCCTCGGGCCTGCTGGCGGGCATCCTGCTGCAGTTCGGCATCAAGGCCTTTGGCGGCATGAGCGTGGACCCGCTGCTGGCCGGCCTGCTGATCGTGGCCTATGTGCTGCTCAAGCGGCTGACGGCACGCTATGCGGTGGTCGGCATCCTGGCGCTGGGCCTGGCGTTCCTGCTGGCGCAGGACCGTGTGGACCTGTCCGGGCTGCAGCTGCGCTTTGCCGCGCCCGTGTTCACGCGGCCGGAATTCACTCTCAACGCCCTGCTGAGCGTGGCTCTGCCGCTGTTCCTGATCACGCTGACCGGCCAGTACATGCCCGGCATGCTGGTGCTGCGCAACGACGGCTTCAAGACCAGCGCCAACCCCATCGTCACGCTGACGGGCCTGGGCTCGCTGCTGATGGCGCCGTTCGGCTCGCACGCCTTCAACATCGCCGCCATCACGGCCGCCATCTGCACGGGCAAGGAGGCGCATGAAGAGCCGTCCAGGCGCTGGATCGCGGGCATCGCTGCGGGCGTGTTCTACATCCTGGTGGGCGTGTTCGGCGTCACGCTGGCGGCCGTGTTCATGGCGTTTCCCGCCACCTTCATCACCACGCTGGCGGGCCTGGCGCTGCTGGGCACCATCGGCGGCAGCCTGGCCAATGCGCTGGCCGACGCCAAAACCCGCGAGGCCTCGCTGATCACCTTCCTGGCCGCCGCAGCCAACATTTCCATGCTGGGCATAGGCGGCGCCTTCTGGGGCCTGGTCATCGGCCTGGTGGCCCATGCCGTGCTCAACGGCCAGTGGCCGCGCCGGGCCGCCCGCAGCGAGGCGGGCACCGGCAACGTGCCCGCCGCCGATGCCGCCATCAAAAGGAGCTGAAACCATGCTTGCGACACAAGACACCACCGGCGGCACCGCCCAAACCGCCGACACCCTGACCCGCCACGACCAGCACGGCCGCTACCCCCAGGCCGAGACGGTGGACGATTTCCGGCACAACCTGGCCACCGTGCAGGCGCGCATGGCCGCGGCGTGCCGCCGCGCGGGGCGCGAGCCGGCCAGCGTGCGCCTGCTGCCCGTGAGCAAGACCAAGCCCGAGTCCAGCCTGCGCCTGGCCCATGCGGCGGGCTGCCGCATGCTGGGCGAGAACAAGGTCCAGGAAGCCTTCGGCAAATGGGAGGCCATGCAGGACCTGGCCGATCTGCAGTGGTCCGTCATCGGCCACCTGCAGACCAACAAGGCCAGGCTGGTGGCGCGCTTTGCCAGCGAGTTCCAGGCGCTGGACAACCTGCGCGTGGCCGAGGCGCTGGACCGCCGCCTGCAGGCCGAAGGCCGGGCGCTGGACGTGTTCGTGCAGGTCAACACCTCGGGCGAGGCCAGCAAGTACGGCCTGCCGCCCGACGAGGTGCAGGGATTTGTCCAGGCCCTGCCCGCCTTCAGTGCGCTGCGCGTGCGCGGCCTGATGACGCTGGCCCTGTTCTCCAGCGAGGCCGAGCGCGTGCGCCAATGCTTCGTGCTGCTGCGCCGCCTGCGCGACCAGCTGCGCCAGGGCGCGCCGGCGGGCATCTCGCTGGATGAACTGTCCATGGGCATGTCCGGCGACTTCGAGATCGCCATCGAGGAAGGCGCCACCGTGGTGCGCGTGGGCCAGGCCATCTTCGGCGCCCGCGCCCAGCCGGACAGCTTCTACTGGCCCGCAGGCGGCCCCGATCCCGCGGCCCAGGCACTGCCCTGAACGCGCCCCCTCGCCACCCTTTTCAATTCCACCCTGACCCCGCTTGAGGACCTTGACATGCAAAAAGCCATGCAACCCCTTGATTCCCGCCTGATGAAGGCCTATGCCCGCCAGCCCGTCTCCTTCGTCCGTGGCCGTGGAGCCCGGCTGTGGGACGAGCACGGCACCGAATACCTGGATGCCATTGCCGGCGTGGCCGTGACCGGCCTGGGCCACGCCCATCCGGAGATCGCTGCCGTGATTGCCGAGCAGGCCGGCCTGCTGCTACACACCTCCAACGTGTTCCGCATCGACTGGCAGGAACGCCTGGGCCAGCGCCTGTGCGCCCTGGCCGGCATGGAGACGGCCTTCTTCTGCAACTCCGGCGCCGAGGCCAACGAGGCCGCGCTCAAGCTGGCGCGCCTGCATGGCCACCGCAGGCAGGTGGCGCGGCCGCAGATCCTGGTGATGGACAACGGCTTTCACGGCCGCACGCTGGCCACGCTGTCGGCCACGGGCAACCCGGCCAAGCAGCGCGGCTTCGAGCCGCTGATGCCGGGCTTCGTGCGCGTGCCCTATGACGACATCGGGGCCGTGCACCACGCCGCCGCCCAGCATGGCGACATCGTGGCCGTGCTGATCGAGCCCGTGCAGGGCGAAGGCGGCATCCGCCTGGCCAGCCCCGACTACCTGCGCCAGCTGCGCAGCCTGTGCGACCAGCACGGCTGGCTGCTGATGCTGGACGAGATCCAGACCGGCCTGGGACGCACCGGAGCCTGGTTCGGCCACCAGCATGCGGACATCGCCCCCGATGTGATGACCCTGGCCAAGGCCCTGGGCAACGGCATTCCGATCGGCGCCTGCCTGGCGCGCGGGCCTGCGGCCGACCTGATCTCGCCCGGCCAGCATGGATCGACCTTTGGCGGCAACCCGCTGGCCTGCCGCGTGGGCTGCACCGTGCTGGACATCATGGAACGCGAGGACATCCCCGGCCGAGCCAGGCGCCTGGGCCGACGCCTGCTCAACGGCCTGCAACAGGCCCTGCACGGCCACCCCGACGTGCTGGCCGTGCGCGGCCAGGGCCTGATGGTGGGCATCGAGCTGAACCGCAACTGCCAGGAGCTGGTGGGCCGCGCGCTGGCCCGGCAGCGCCTGCTGATCACGGTGACGCGCGAATCCACCATCCGCCTGCTGCCGCCGCTGATATGCGACGAGAGCCAGATCGACGACATCGTCGCCCGCGTGGCCTGCCTGCTGAAACCGGCCAGCGCGGCGCAGCCAGGCGCGCCCGCCGCAGGCCAGCTGGCGGCTGCATGACCATCGCTCCCCCACAGCCCTTGCCCCGACACAGGAACCATTCACCCATGTACGACGCATCCCTGACCCTGGCCGACTTCGACCCGCAGCTGGCCAAGGCCATCCAGAGCGAGAAACGCCGCCAGGAAGACCATGTGGAGCTCATCGCCTCCGAAAACTACGCCAGCCCCCTGGTGATGGCGGTGCAGAACTCGGTCTTCACCAACAAGTACGCCGAGGGCTACCCCGGCAAGCGCTACTACAGCGGCTGCGAGAACGTGGACGTGGCCGAGCGCCTGGCCGTGGAACGCGCCATGGCGCTGTTCGACTGCGACTACGCCAACGTGCAGCCCCATGCCGGCGCCCAGGCCAATGCCGCCGTGTTCCTGGCGCTGGCCCAGCCCGGAGACACCGTCATGGGCATGAACCTGGCCCAGGGCGGCCACCTGACGCATGGCAACCCGTCCAATTTCTCGGGCCGCCACTACAGCATCGTTCCCTACGGGCTGGACCCCGCCACGGGCCTGATCGACTACGACGAGATGGAGCGCATCGCCCTGGAGCACCGGCCCCGCATGCTCATCGGCGGCTTCTCCGCCTACTCGCGCCACAAGGACTGGGCCCGCATGCGCGCCATTGCCGACAAGGTGGGCGCCGTGTTCTGGGTGGACATGGCCCATGTGGCGGGCCTGGTCGCGGCGGGCGAGTACCCCAGCCCCTTGCCCCATGCGCATGTGGTCACCAGCACCACGCACAAGACGCTGCGCGGCCCGCGCGGCGGCCTGATCCTGTCCAAGGGACAGGACGAAACCTTCAACCGCCGCCTGAGCTCGGCCGTGTTCCCCGGCGTGCAGGGCGGGCCGCTCATGCATGTGATCGCCGCCAAGGCCGTCGCCTTCAAGGAGGCGCTGCAGCCCGGGTTCAAGGCCTACCAGCGCCAGGTGCTGGCCAACGCCCGCGCCATGGCCGCCGTGATCCAGCAGCGCGGCTACCGCATCGTCTCGGGAGGCACGGACAACCACCTGATGCTGATCGACCTGTCCGACCGCAGCTACACCGGCAAGGATGCCGACGCAGCGCTCAGCGAGGCGCACATCACCACCAACAAGAACACCGTGCCCAACGACCCTCGCTCGCCCTTCGTGACCTCGGGCCTGCGCATAGGCACGCCCGCCGTCACCACGCGCGGCTTCGGCCAGGCGCAGTGCGAACAGCTGGCCGGCTGGCTCTGCGATGTGCTGGATGCGCTGGACGCGCAGGAAGGCGCCCGCTTTGCCAAGGTGGCGGCGCGGGTCAGGGAGCAGGTGACGGAGCTGTGCAGCCGCTATCCGGTCTACGGATAGCCCGCGCGCAGCCGTGGTGGATCAGGGGTTGGCGTTGAGGTTGGGGTTGGCGCAGGCGCCGTCCATCCCCGCCATCTCCGCCAGCTTCTGCATGCGCGAGCGCTGGTCCAGGCAGGCCTGGTGCTGGGCTTCGGCCGCCTTTTGCTGGGCCAGCTTCGCGGCCTTGGCACGCTCGGCCTGCAACTGGGCGATGCGCTCGCGGATCTGGGGCATGGCGGCCACGGCGGCCTTTTCGCCCTCAAGAATGGCGCTGGCGCGCTGGGTGAAGTCGGCCGGGCCGATGTCCAGCACCTTGGGGCGGATGGTGATGTCGGCGCGGGCCAGCTCGGCCTGGCCCAGCTTCTGGCCCATGATGGCAATGGACTGGCCCAGTGCGCCCAGCATGTTCTCGGGCGCCTTGCCGCGCGCCTTGTTGGAGATGTCCACGGCAATCACCAGGTCGGCGCCCAGCTGGCGCGCGGCGTCCACGGGCACGGGGCTGGTGATGCCGCCATCGACGAAGTGGAATTTGCCGATGGCCACGGGCTGGAACACACCCGGAATGCTGCTGGAGGCACGCACCGCCTGCCCCGTATTGCCGCGCGCAAACACGGTGCGCTCGCCATCTTCCAGCCGCGTGGACACGGCCACGAAGGGCTTGGCCAGCTGCTCCAGCGGCTTGCGGCCCACCTGTTCGTTCACATAGTCTTCCAGCTTCTGCCCCACCAGCAGGCCGCCCGAGGACAGCTGCAGGTCGCGGATCCTGGTTTCATCCAGCGCCACGGCCTTTTCCTGCAGCTCGAAGGCGTTCATGCCGCTCGCATACAGCGCCCCCACCACGCTGCCCGCGCTGGTGCCGGACACCACCGCAGGCGCAAGGCCATTGGCTTCCAGCATCTTGATGACGCCGATATGGGCAAAGCCCTTCACGGCCCCGCCGCCCAGGGCCAGGCCGATCCTGATGGGCGCCACGGGCGTGCCCGGCGCGGTGGGCGTGGACTCGGGCGTGGCCGCCGAGGGGCTGGGCGGGTTGCTGCCGCAAGCGGCCAGCCCCCCCGCCAGGCTCAGGTACACCAGTGGACGCAAAAGGGCTTTCAGGCGCATGCCAGGGATCCTGCTGTCGGATGACGAGATTCGGGGCGGGCAGTATAGCGGCAGGGGCCTGACCGCCGCAGGCCCTCAGGCTCTGGGCTTCAGCAAGCCGCCCATCCCCTGCACAGCCTCCCGCAAAAACCCCCAGACCGCCTCGATGCGCTGAACCTGCCGGGCATCCGAGGGCATGCTCATCCAGAAGGTGCGGGTGAAGCAGGCCTCGGCGGGCAGCACGCGGCTGAGCACGGGGTCGCGGTCGGCGATGAAGGCGGGCAGCACGGCCAGGCCGGCGCCGGCGCGCACGGCCTCGTACTGCGCGGTGATGCTGGTGCTGCGAAAGGCAAAGCGCTCGGGCTGGAACAGGGTGGACAGCAGCTGCAGCTCGCGCGTGAACAGCAGGTCGTCCACATAGTGGATGAAGCTGTGATGGCGCAGGTCCTCGGTGTGCGCCACCAACGGGCGGCGCGCAAGGTATTCGCGCTGGCCGTAGAGGAAGAGCCGGTAGTCCGTAAGCTTGGTGACCACGGCCGAGCCGCGCGTGGGGCGCTCCAGCGAGATGACGATGTCAGCCTCGCGCCGCGACAGGTGCAGCAGGCGCGGCAGGGCCAGCAGGTCGATGCTCAGCAGAGGATGGCGCTGGGTCAGCGCGGCCAGCTGCGGGGCCAGCAGCTGGGTGCCGAAGCCTTCGGTGGCGCCCACGCGCACCAGGCCCGACGGTCCCTGGCTGGTGGATTCCGCAGCCAGCGGCATGCGGTCCAGGCCGGCGGCGGCGCGCTGCATGGCATCTGCCACGCCCAGCAGCTGGCGGCCGGCCTCCGTGGGCCGCCATTGGCCGGCCTCGCGCTCGAAGAGCACGGCCCCCAGCTGTTTTTCCAGGGCCTGGATGCGGCGCGACACCGTGGTGTGCTCCACGCCCAGTTGCCGCGCGGCGGCGGCCATGCTGCCGCTGCGCGCCAGCTCGCCAAAGAATCTCAGGTGGTCCCAGTCCATGGGTCGAGGCCGCCTCAGTCGGCTGCGGCGCGGCGCGCTGCCAGGGTGCTGGGCGCACGCGCCAGATCGTCGTTTTGCCGCACCAGGACGGCCATCATGTCCATGAACAGGCCTCGCTGGTCCCGGGGCAGCGGCTCCAGCATGCGCTGCTGGGCCCGCAGCACCGAGGGCTCGGCAGCGGCCAGCAGCGCAGCACCTTCTGCAGTGACCGACAGCAGGCGCACGCGCCGGTCGGCCGGGCTGCTGTTGCGCACCATGAGGCCGCGCGCCTCCAGCCGGTCGATGACGCTGCCGATGGTGGAGGTGTCGAAACCGATCATCCGCGCCAGCGTGCGCTGGTCCACGCCGGGCTGGCGCAGCACGGCCGACAGCGCCGCGTACTGCACGGGGGTCACGCCGAATTCCTGGGTCTCCTCCATGAAGACGGCTACCGCGATCTGCTGCAGGCGGCGGATGTGGTAGCCGGGGTAGTTTTCTAGTTCTGCGGGTTGGTAGTCCATGGCCATTGCGCTCTTTTCCGTGTCCCTGCGGGCAAGCGCAGATGTTCGCATGAACCGCCCCCTCCGTTGGCGTTGGCTGGCAGACAGGTGATTCACCCAGACACGCTGTCCGCCGTCGTTTTGCCTGCATCCAGGGAAACCCCAAGCTGGCCTGATGCAAATCAACACTACACTTATCGTCAGCATACTGTTTAATTACTCGCGACGCAGCTGACCCGCTGGCGGGCGACACGCACCACGAAGCACAGGACATCCATGAGCACCAGCATTTCTTCCCGGGCGCTGCCCGTTCTTGTGGCAGGCGGCGGCATTGGCGGCGTGGCGGCCGCGCTGGCCCTGGCGCGCCAGGGATTCGCCGTCAAGGTGCTGGAGCAGGCGCCGCAGCTGGGCGAGATCGGCGCCGGCATACAGCTGGGGCCCAACGCATTCGCGGCCTTCGACGCGCTGGGCATTGGCGAGCTG
Source organism: Delftia deserti (assembly GCF_042653485.1). Taxonomy (NCBI): domain Bacteria; kingdom Pseudomonadati; phylum Pseudomonadota; class Betaproteobacteria; order Burkholderiales; family Comamonadaceae; genus Delftia; species Delftia deserti. The sequence goes on from NZ_JBHSIH010000001.1 coordinate 170,347, forward strand.
GCCCGTGGCCGCGCCGTCTATACCGACGAGATGGTGATGCACGACGCGCTCGATGAGCGGCTGGTCGGCCGCATTCCCACGGGCGAGGCGTTTCGCGCCCGCTTCGGCAACCCGTATGCGGTGATCCACCGCGCCGACATCCACACCTCGCTGCTCGAAGGCGCGCGCACCCACGGCCAAATCGAGACGCTGACGGGCACGCGCATCGAAGCCGTGCAGCAGGAGGGCGACACCGTCACCGTGCGCGACCAGCACGGCCAGGTCCATGTGGGCCAGGCCCTGATCGGCGCAGATGGCGTGAAGTCCGTGGTGCGCCAGCAGTACGTGGGCGATGCGGCGCGCGTCTCCGGCCACGTGGTGTACCGCGCCGTGGTGGAGAAGAACGACTTCCCCGAGGACCTGCGCTGGAACGCGGCCAGCATCTGGGTCGGCCCCAACTACCACCTGGTGCACTACCCGTTGCGCGGCGGCGAGCAGTACAACGTGGTCGTCACCTTCCACAGCCGCGAGCAGGAGGAATGGGGCGTGCGCGAAGGCAGCAGCGAAGAGGTGCAAAGCTACTACAGCGACTGCTGCCCGCGCGCCCGCCAGCTCATAGCCCTGCCCAAAAGCTGGAAGCGCTGGGCCACGGCCGACCGCGAGCCCATTGGCCAGTGGAGCTTCGGCCGCGCCACGCTGCTGGGCGATGCCGCACACCCCACGCTGCAGTACATCGCCCAGGGCGCCTGCATGGCGCTGGAAGACGCGGTGACACTGGGCCAGGCGCTCAAGCGCTGCGGCAACGACTGGCCGCAGGCGCTGCGGCTGTACGAGCGCTCGCGCATCGCCCGCACGGCACGCGTGGTGCTGTCCGCGCGCGAGATGGGCCGCATCTTCCACGCCAGCGGCGTGGAGCGCCTGGTGCGCAACGACCTCTGGAAGGGCCGCACGCCCCAGCGTTTCTACGACGCCATGGAATGGCTGTACGGCTGGAAGGCCGAAACCTGCCTCGCCGAAGACTGAACACAAGGAGACCGCCATGCAAGAACTTGGCCGCCTGGAAGACCTGCCCCAGGACTACCGAGACGAACTCACGCGCAACAACCTGGTGCCGCTGTGGCCCAGCCTGCGCAACGTGATGCCGCCGCACACGCCGCGCCCGCGCACCCAGCCCATCGCCTGGCCGTACCAGACCATCCGCCCGCTGCTGATGCAGGCGGGCGAGCTGACGCCCATCGAAAAAGCCGAGCGCCGCGTGCTGGTGCTGGCCAATCCCGGCCATGGGCTGGAGAAGATGCAGGCCAGCTCCTCCATCTACCTGGGCATGCAGCTGCTGCTGCCCGGCGAGTGGGCGCCCTCGCACCGCCACACGCCCAATGCCGTGCGCATGGTGGTGGAAGGCCAGGGCGCATGGAGCCTGGTCGATGGCGAGAAATGCCCCATGGAGCGCGGCGACCTCATCCTCACGCCCACGGGGCTGTGGCATGAGCATGGCCACGACGGGGACGAGGCCGTGGTCTGGCTCGATGTGCTGGACCTGCCCCTGGCCTACTACCTGGAAGTCACCTATCACGTGGACGGCCCGCGCCAGCCCGCCCTGCCCGGCCGTGGCGACCGGGCGTATGCGCGCGGTGGCCTGGCGCCCACGCAGGTGTTCGCGCGCAGCGCCAAGGCCTACCCCATGCTGCGCTACCCCTGGAAGGATGCCCGCGCCGCGCTGCTGGAGCTGGCCGCCGACCGGCCGGACCTGGACTGCGTGCAGCTCACCTATACCAACCCCGAGACCGGTGCCGACTGCGAAAACATCCTGGGCTTCTACGCGCTGATGCTGCGCCCGGGGCAGACGCTGCAGTTGCCTGCCCGCTCGCCGGCCTGCGTGTTCCATGTCATCGAGGGCGGCGCCAGCGTGGCCGCCGTGGACCGCCATTTCGACCTGGCACCGGCGGACACCTGCTGCGTGCCCGGCTGGGCGCCCGCCACGCTGGCCAATGCCAGCGCCAGCGAGCCGGCCTTCCTCTTCCTGGCCGACGAGGCTCCTTTGCACCGAAAGCTGGGCCTCTACGAAGTCCGGCCTTGAATCCTCCGATTTCTCTTTCCTCCCCCATCGCCAATACCATGACCGCCCCCCAATATCTCTGGACCCCGCCCCCCGTCCAATCCCTGCCCGTGCGCGGCAGCACGCAGCGCCTGCCCGTGAACCGCCTGTTCTTCGTGGGCCGCAACTACCACGCCCATGCCGTCGAGATGGGCCGCCCGGTGGACAAGAGCGTGGAGCGCCCCTTCTACTTCACCAAGGCCCCCTCCACCCTGACCGAATCGGGCGCCACCGTGGCCTACCCGCCCGAGACGAACAACTACCACTTCGAGATGGAACTGGTGGTGGCCATCGGCAAGGCGGGCTTTCGCATTGCGGCGGACCAGGCCCATGAACACATCTACGGCTACGCCTGCGGCCTGGACATGACGCGCCGCGACCTGCAGCTGGTGGCGCGCGACAAGGGCCGGCCCTGGGATCTGGGCAAGGATGTGGAGCAGTCCTCGGTGGCCGGCGAGATCGTGTCCATGCCGGGCCAGGTGATCGAATCCGGCGCCATTGCACTGGCCGTCAATGGCGAGACCAGGCAGCAGTCCGACGTGGACAAGCTGATCTGGAACATCCGCGAAATCATTGCCGACCTCTCGCTTTTCTATCACCTGCAGCCCGGCGACCTCATCTACACGGGCACGCCCGAAGGCGTGGGCGCCGTGCTGCCGGGCGACCGCATCACGGGCCATGTGCAGGGCGTGGGCGAGATCGCGCTCACCGTGGGCCAGCCCGAATAAGGCCAGGGAGACAACCGCCATGAAGCTCTACGGCTTTTTCCGCAGCGGCACCTCGCACCGCCTGCGCATCGCGCTCAACCTCAAGGGCCTGAGCCCTGACTACTTTCCCGTGGACCTGCGCGTGGACGAGCAGGCCCGGCCGCCCTTCAGGCAGATCAACCCGCAGGGCCTGGTGCCGGCGCTGACGCTGGACGACGGCCGCACGCTGATCCAGTCGCCGGCCATCATCGAATGGCTGGAGGAGCGCCACCCCGAGCCGCCGCTGCTGCCCGCCGACCCCGAGGACCGCGCCCAGGTGCGCGCGCTGGCCGCCATCGTGGGCTGCGACGTGCATCCCATCAACAACCGCCGCATCCTGCAGACCCTGCGCCGCCAGTTCGGTGCGGACGAAGCCGCCATCAACGCCTGGTGTGCCACCTGGATTGCCGACGGCTTCGACGCCATCGAGGCCCTGCTCGCGCAGGACACGCGGCGCGGCGACTTCTGCTTTGGCCACGCGCCCACGCTGGCCGATGTCTACCTGGTTCCCCAGATCGAAAGCGCGCGCCGCTTCGGCGTGGACCTGGCCCGCTGGCCGCTGATCAGCGCAGTGGACCGCGCCTGCGCCGCCCTGCCCGCCTTTGCACGGGCCGCGCCCTCGGCCCAGCCTGACGCCGGCTGAACCGCGCCCGGAACCCGCCGCGCCTTTGCCGGCAGCCCCACCCCGCCCCGAGTCCTCGCCAGAAGGACCGGGGCATTGCAAGCAGTGAAAAAAGCAGATCCAACAGGAGACAGACTGTGAAAGCATCCCCATCCGACCGCCTCGGCGCCGCCCTCTACCGCCGCAAGGCCCTTGCAGGCGCAGCCCTGCTGCTGGCTTCCATCGCCCCGCTGCATTGCGCCTGGGCACAGGCAGGCTCCAGCAGCACCGCCAGCTTTCCCACGCGCCCCGTCACCGTGATCACGGCCTTTGCCGTGGGCAGCGGCCCTGATGCCGTGCTGCGCATCGTGGGCGAAAAGCTTGCCGCGCGCTGGAAGCAGGGCGTGACCGTGGACAACCGCCCTGGCGGCGGCGGCTTTGTCGCCATCGAAGCCGCACGCCGCGCCAAGCCCGACGGCTACACGCTGCTGCAGCTCGACAGCGAACACATCTCCGCCCTGCCCTATCTCTACAGGCAGCGCAACTTCCATCCGCTGCAGCACTTCGATCCCGTGGCGCCGCTGTTCCTCACGCCCTTCTTCGTGGCCGTGCCCACGAACTCGCACTGGAAAAGCATGGGCGACCTGATCAAGGCGGCCAAGTCGGAGCCCGGCAAGGTCAGCTACGGCTCCTGGGGCGTGGGCAGCCCCGGCCACCTGGGCGGCGAATGGCTGGACTTCCTGACCGGCAGCAAGATGACCCATGTGCCCTATCGCGAGGTCAGCCAGCTCTACACCTCGGTGGCCAATGGCGATCCGGCCTGGAGCTTTGCCAGCATTCCCTCCAGCCAGGGCATCTACAAGTCCGGCAAGATCCGCTACCTGGCCGTGGCCGCTCCACAGCGCATCGCCCAGATGCCCGACGTGCCCACCGTGGCCGAATCGGGCGGCCCGGCAGAGCTCATCGTGAACTCCTTCGTCTCCCTGCTGACGCCCAAGGGCGTGGACGCCGCCTTGCGCGACCGGATCCATGCCGACGTGGTCGCCGTGCTGCAGGACCCGCAGGTGCGCGAGAAATTCGCCACCTTCGCCTTCCAGCCCATCACCTGGGAGGTGCCGGAGATGGAGAAATTCGCCAGGACCAAGGCCGATCAATATAAGCTGCTGATTCAGAAGGCGAATATCAGTCTGGATTGAAAGGCCGGTATCGACCCAGCAACGGGGCGCAGCGCGCCCCTGCTTTTCGGCCCCCGCCCCATATGTCCGTGCCCGTGCCCGTGCCCGTGCCCGGGTCGTGGCGGTTGCGGGGGCTGTCTTGTCAAGTGCCTTCCATATCACTTGCGTCATGAAATTAGTTATTGCCTGAAATATCCGCAAAGCAGTATCACTCGTGCTCCGGGAATAGTCTTTTAGGTCGGGGCGTGATAGGTCCTCTTTTTTACGTTGGAAATTGGACTGGCTTCCCAATCCGGGTCTTCCATTGCGTGACCTGGCTCTCCTGCTGGCATGGCAGGAAAGCAACCGGTGATCTGACATCCGCAGCCTGCACTCCTGAAACCAGCAAGAATGCGGCCGAAGCCGGTGACGAATTCAATCCATTCATGGCGATTCCATCGAAACTCGAAAGCCATCATGGATACATATCCAACTGAACAGAGTGTGTCGATTGCTGCTGACCATCAGTGGTTTCGTACTTCACACGATATTTTATGACAGTTGACTGCTTTTCCGCCACCTGGCTGGCAGTCACATACACGACTCCACCGGGAACCTTGGATGCACAGTTTTGCCTGGACGCATTAACCAGCTCCTCTCTCACTCCAAATTGAAGTGCCGGATTGTTCCCGTCGAGTATATCGATGCCAGAAACTTTTTGCAATGTGGAATTGCAGTTCTTGACCCAGTACACAACTCCGATATCGGCACTCTCACCTGATTTGATCGAGATAACTCTATTTTGGCCGTATGCACCGGCCAATACGAACATGGATGCCGAAAGGATTATTGCAAGTTTCATTTTCATGATATTCATTTCAATCATTCAGGAAATGTGACGGATTTAATCACTTCTTCATTCCTGAATTCTCCTCAGAGAAAGTTGAGACATACGAAATATGCTGGCATAGATCGCCCCAAGAGTCTTTCCATCAATAACAGGGAATTGCTTAAACCTGCAATCGAAAGTGCGCAGGGTACATTTTGCTTCATTACATCGGCTTACTCCCAGGTTCGCATCCCCAAATTTTGGGTTAGGCTGGGTGAGATCATTCGCACGTTTATTCTTTTGATCACATAAAAATCGATCCATCATGAATTTTGGTGATAAAAAAGAATTCGGGGGCTTGGTCAACGACCTCTATGCCGCAGCCTTGGGTGATGTGGCTTGGTCAGAGGCTATCGAGGGGCTGCGCACGCACTCAGGAACCCGGCTCGCCACCTGGTTGTGGCATGACCTAGAGTCAGGTGAAACGGGCATTCGTGGATTGGCTGCCGATGATTCGTCATGGATGAATCACATGCTGGGCAGCTACACGCAAGAATTTGTTCGTTACGACCCCGCTCAGGGTCTGTCTAGAAACTGGAGCGGAGGCTACTGGCTTGACGACCTGCAGGAGTTCCCTCCTGAAGTGCGTGAACGCGGCGTGTTCTATCAGGAGTACCTACGACCCAACGGTGTAGGCAGTTGGTCCGGGGTCGTGATCTCACGCACACTTCAGCAAGTGGAGTTCCTGGCCTATCACGGTCAACCACAGGTGGCAGGCGTGGCAAGGCAGCTCTGGCGACGGAGAGAGGTGGACAGCCTGCGTTCGCACATGGTGCGGGTACTCCAGTTGCAGCAACGTCTGGCACAGCCACAGGAACGTTCTGCCCTGGCCGAGTCAGCATTGAATGGGTTGGCAGCATCCGTCTTCGTGCTCGATGAGACAGGCAGGCTGCTCTTGGGGAATGCGGCAGCGCACCAACTGATCGCCAGCGAGCCTGCGGTGCGTTTTCGATCTGGACGGTTCGCACCTGAAGGCTATGAAGAACCTGCACTCTGGCAGGCTGCTTGCTCACAAGGTGCCGTGTCATTGCGCCGCCGCTCAGGTGCTCCTTTGCAGCTTGCACTGACACCCGTCCCACCGTCAGCCGAGATTGCCAGACAATGGCAAAAGCCTTTGCTGTTGATGACAGGGCCAGCCGCACCAGAGGATCCAGGGCGGGCCAGCCGCCTGCGGGTGTTGTATGGACTGACTCATGGGGAAGCCACGCTATGTGTCATGCTTGCCTATGACGGATTGACACCACAAGAATGTGCCGACGAGAGGCGTGTGTCCATCCATACGATCCGTTCCCAAATCAAGATCATTGAAGCCAAGATGGGGATCAACACCTTGGCTCAATTGGTCCGCCTTGTTCTGATACCCACTATGTCAGGCTAGTTGTCGCCTCAGCAACTCAGCCTTGCGACTGCGGATTCGCGAACCCCGCCACCTGCTCGTAGTTGCGCGCAATGGCGCGCAGCTCATCCTGGCTGATCAGCTCGTCGATATGGCCGAAGGGCTGGCCGCCGCTGAGCTCGTCGGCCTTCATGATGATGAAGTCGGGCGGCGTGGAGCGGTTGGTCAGCACGATCTGGCTGGTGGCGGGCAGGCGGCTGGCCTCGTAGGCGGCCAGCAGCGCCAGCGGGTCGCCTTGCGGGTCGGCGGCCAGCAGGTCGGCCAGCACGCGCGCATCGCGCATGGCCTGGGCCGAGCCGTTGGAGCCGCGCGGATACATGGGGTGGGCCGCATCGCCCAGCAGGGTCACGCGGCCAAAGCTCCACTGGTCCACGGGGTCCTTGTCCACCATGGGGTACTCGAAGATGGTTTCGGCCGAGCGGATCAGCGCCGGCACATCCAGCCAGTCGAAGGTCCAGCCGCCAAAGATGGCCAGCACATCCTCCATGCGGCCGGCGCGGTTCCAGTCGTTCATGCGCATCTGCGGGTCGCGGATCTCTGCCACCCAGTTGATCAGCTGCGTGCCCTGCCCGTCGATATCGTCCTCGATGGGATAGATCACCATCTTGCCGGTATCGACCGAGCCGATGCGCAGATAGCTCTTGCCCGTGAGGATGGGCTTGAAGCGCGACACGCCGCGCCATGTATTGATGCCGCCGAAGGCCAGCTCCTCCTGCGGATAGAACTGGCGCCGCACGGCGGAGTTGACGCCATCGCAGGCCACGACGATGTCGGCCGTGGCGGACGGCGGCGCATGGCCCTGGGCATCCGGCGCGAAATGCACGGTGGCGCCATGGGCCGACTGGTCCACACGAACGCAGCGGTGGCCAGTGTGCACGGCGCCCTGGCCCAGGCGCTGCACGGTCGCCTCGAAAAGAACGCGGTGCAGGCGGCCCCGGTGTATGCCCAGTTCCGGCAGCTCGTAGCCCGCATGGCGGCCGCGTAGCTCGCGGTAGACGAACTGGCCGTAGCGGTTGAAGAACACGCTTTCCAGGTTCTCGATCGCCAGGGCCTCCAGCTGCGGCTGCAGGCCCAGGTCGCTGAGCTCGCGCATGGCATGCGGCAGCAGGGTAATGCCCGCGCCGATCTCGCGGACCTCGGGCACGGCCTCGAAGACTTCGCAGGCAATGCCTCTTTGATGCAGGGCCAATGCCAGACACAGGCCTCCGATGCCGCCCCCCACGATCGCTACTTTCATCCGCTGCCTCTCCATGCTTTCTCCCCTGGGCGCCGGTTGCGCCCGCCCCGCCTACTCGGCGGTAATCCCCCGCGCCCTGACCAGATCGGCCCAGCGCCGGGCGTCCTTTTGCACCAGGGCCTTGAACTCGGCCGGCGTGCTGCCGGCCGGATCCATCCCCTGGGGCGCGAAGGCATGCCGGACTTCCTCCGACGCCAAAATCGCGCGGATCTCGCGATTGAGGGCATCGACCTGGTCCGCCGGCATGCCGGCCGGCGCAAACACGCCGTACCACATATCCACGTTCACGTCGCCCGCCTTGGCCTCCTTGAGCGTGGGCACATCGGGCAGCAGCGGGTGGCGCTGTTGGCTGCCAATGCCCAGCGCGCGCAGCTTGCCGGCCCTCACATGCACCAGGGCCACGTGAATGGGCAGGAACATGCATTCCACCTGGCCGCCCAGCAGGTCCGTCAGCGCCGGCCCTGTTCCGCGATACGGGATGTGCGTGATCGAGACGCCAGCCGTGCTCTTGAAAAGCTCCATCGCCATATGGTGCGGAGTGCCCACTCCCGGCGATGCGTAATTGATGCGGCCCGGCGAAGCCTTGGCAGCCTTGACCAGATCGGTCGCCGTCCGATAGGCGGAGGCCGTGGGCGTCACCAGAATCAGCTGTCCCCAGCTGGTCAGCGTCACAGGCTCGAGGTCTGTCAGCGGATTGAATGGCAACTTGGGATACAGCGATGCGTTCATCACCAGGGTATTCACTGTCACCAAAAGCGTCTGGCCATTGGCGGGCGAGCGCACAACGGCCTCGGTCCCGATATTTCCAGAGGCGCCCGGCTTGTTCTCCACCACCACGGGCCGGCCCTGACGCCTGGCCAGCAAAGGACCGATCGTTCGCGCGATCGTGTCGATTCCAGTACCCGGAGTGAATGGCACAATCAATTTCAGAGGCACACTCTCGGTACTGGCGATAGCGCCTGCTACGGGTAAACCCAATACCCCCAATCCGCTTGTCTTCAAAAATTGCCGTCTGCCAACAAAATTCCTCATGTAGACCTCTTTTGTAGTTAGCATGCAAACGCATGCTGATCATGCACCAGAATGGGCACAATTGGTGGAAAACGAATGAATACTGGACACCTTTGCAAGAATACTAGACGCATATGGACACGATGACGCCTGCACCACTGCCGCTATATCAGCGCCCTGGCTTTTTGCTGCGGCGCGCCCACCAGATTTCGGTCGGCATTTTTGAAGAGCAATGCCGCCCACTGGGTCTGACGCCGCCGCAGTACGGCGCGCTGGTGTTGATCGACGCCTCCCCCGGCTCCGACCAAAGCTCCCTGGCGCGAGCCATGGGCTTCGACAAGGTGACCACGCTGCGCCTGGTGCGCGGGCTGGAAGAGCGCGAATACGTGCACCGCGCCCTGAGCACGCGCGACCGCCGCCAGCACGAGCTGACGCTGACCGACAAAGGCCGCGCCCTCCTGGCCGCCAGCGTGCCGCTGGTGGATCAGGCCTACCAACGCCTGGTGTCCCCGCTGCAAGACGATGAGCTGCAGGAACTGCTGCGCCTGCTGACCAAGCTGGAATCCGGCCTGGGCGCCAACGCCCGCGTGAAGCTGGAGCCGCTGCACAAGCCCTGCGCCCCCGCCGTTCAGACGCCTGCATCCGCTGGCGATCGGCCACTGCCCGCCACCGGCACGAACTGAGCTTTCGAGTTTCCGGACCCGCATGGCCTGCGCCACTCGCAGGCCATGCTTTCTTGCGCGGACAGGATTGCGCAATGCTGTGCAAAAACGCACATACATACTGCAAACATCTCCATTGCTTGCGAAAAACCGCACAGCTACCATGCGATGAACGCCCGGCGCACGGCATGCCGGGCTGACACCACCGCAACAGGAGACAAGCCATGAATGCATCCACGTCCGCCAAGGTTTTGGCGCCCACGGTCAAGCTGCTGATCAACGGCAAGCTGGTCGAATCCCAAAGCACCCAATGGCGCGATGTGGTCAACCCGGCCACGCAGGAGGTTCTGGCCCGCGTGCCCTTTGCCACGCCCGACGAGGTCAATGCCGCCGTCGCCAACGCCAAGGAAGCCTTCAAGACCTGGCGCAAGACGCCCATCGGCCAGCGCGCCCGCATCTTCCTGAAGCTGCAGCAGCTGATCCGCGAGAACATGAAGGAGCTGGCCGCGCTGCTGACGGCCGAACAGGGCAAGACCCTGCCTGACGCCGAAGGCGACGTCTTCCGCGGCCTGGAAGTGGTGGAGCATGCGGCCAACATCGGCTCGCTGCAGTTGGGCGAGCTGGCCAACAACGTGGCCAACGGCGTGGACACCTATTCCGTGCTGCAGCCCCTGGGCGTGTGCGCGGGCATCACCCCCTTCAACTTCCCGGCCATGATTCCGCTGTGGATGTTCCCCATGGCCATCGCCACGGGCAACACCTTCGTGCTCAAGCCCTCCGAGCAGGACCCCATGGTCACCATGCGCCTGTGCGAACTGGCACTGGAAGCCGGCATTCCGCCCGGCGTGCTGAACGTGGTGCACGGCGGCGAGGACGTGGTCAACGCCATCTGCGACCACCCCGACATCAAGGCCATCAGCTTCGTGGGCTCCACCAAGGTCGGCACCCATGTCTACAACCGCGCAAGCCTGGCCGGCAAGCGCGTGCAATGCATGATGGGCGCCAAGAACCACGCCATCGTCATGCCCGACGCCAACAAGGAGCAAACGCTCAACGCCCTGCTGGGCGCAGCCTTCGGCGCGGCAGGCCAGCGCTGCATGGCGCTGTCGGTGGCCGTGCTGGTGGGCGATGCACAGAAGTGGATTCCCGAGCTGGTGGAAAAGTCCAAGACCCTCAAGGTCAGCGGCGGCACCGAGCCCGGCACCGACGTAGGCCCGCTGGTGTCCTGCGCGGCGCTGTCGCGTGTGGAAAGCCTGATCGAACGCGGCCTGGCCGACGGCGCCAAGCTGGAGCTGGACGGCCGCAAGCCCCAGGTGGCCGGCTACGACAAGGGCAACTTCGTCGGCCCCACCGTGTTCAGCGGCGTCAAGCCCGGCATGAGCGTGTATGACCAGGAAATCTTCGGCCCCGTGCTGTGCCTGGCGGCTGCCGACAGCCTGGACGAGGCCATCGAGTTCATCAACGCCAACCCCAACGGCAACGGCACGGCCATCTTCACGCAGTCGGGCGCCGCGGCGCGCAAGTTCCAGGAAGACATCGACGTGGGCCAGGTCGGCATCAACGTGCCGATTCCCGTGCCGGTTCCCCTGTTCTCCTTCACGGGCAGCCGCGCCTCCAAGCTGGGCGACCTGGGCCCCTACGGCAAGCAGGTCGTGCTGTTCTACACGCAGACCAAGACCGTCACGGCGCGCTGGTTCGACGACAGCACCACCAGCCAGGGCGTGAACACCACCATCAGCCTGCGCTGATGCACGGGTCGGCGGACACGGATTGATCCGGGGCAGGCCCCGGCTCTGGGATGATGACGGCATGCGTTTTCCAATGACCGCCTCCCTCTCCCGGTGCCTGGGCACTGCCTTGCTGACCACCCTGTGCGCCCTGCCCCTGACCCTTCACGCGCAGGCCGGTGCAGCCTGCGACCCGGCATCCAGCGCCGCCGCCAGCCGCAATGCCTGTGCGGTCCAGGCCTTCCAGGAGGCCGACACCGCGCTCAACATCCGCTACCTGGATGTCATGCAGCAACTGCCCCAGGGCAAGCGCACGGGCCTGCGCCACGACCAGAACGGCTGGATCAAGGGCCGCACGGCGCGCTGCAAGGCCGCCACGCGCGACAGCGAAACCCGGCCCGAAGGACCGCGCCTATACCACGAGTGCCTCACGGCCGCGACACAGGAGCGCATGCAGGCGCTGGAGCGCTGGTTGCAGCACTGAGCACCGCACGCACCGACAGGCACCGACAGCCCCCCCAGAACAACAAGGGCCCCAGAGCCCAACGCAGGAGACAAGCCAGCCATGGACTTCGAACTCAACGACGACCAGCGCGCCTTTGCCGAATCGGCCCGCGCCTTTGCCCAGGCCGAACTCGCGCCCCATGCCGCGCACTGGGACCGTGAATCCATCTTCCCGCGCGAGGCCATCGCCAAGGCGGGCGAACTGGGCTTTTGCGGCTTGTACGCGCCCGAGAACGCAGGCGGCCTGCAACTGCCGCGCCTGGACGCCACCATGGTCTTCGAGGAACTGGCCGCCGTCGATCCCTCCACCACCGCCTTCATCACCATCCACAACATGGCCACCTGGATGCTGGGCACCTGGGCCACCGGCGCCGTGCGCGCCGAATGGGGCGAGGCCCTGACCAGCGGCCGCAAGCTGGCCAGCTACTGCCTGACCGAGCCCGGCGCGGGCTCGGACGCCGGCTCGCTCAAGACCCGGGCCGAGCTGGCGGGGCATGAATACATCATCAACGGCGCCAAGGCCTTCATCAGCGGCGCGGGCAGCACCGACATGCTGGTGCTGATGGCCAGAACGGGCGACGCAGGCTCGGGCGCCAGCGGTATCTCGGCCTTTGCCGTGCCTGCCGACCTGCCCGGCATCAGCTACGGCAAGAAGGAAGAGAAGATGGGCTGGAACAGCCAGCCCACGCGCGTCATCAGCTTCGACAACGTGCGCATTCCCGCCCAGAACCTGCTGGGCCGCGAGGGCGAAGGCTTCAAGATCGCCATGAAGGGCCTGGACGGCGGGCGCATCAACATCGCCACCTGCTCCGTGGGCGCCGCCCAGGGCGCGCTGACCCAGGCCCAGCAGTACATGCACGAGCGCAAGCAGTTCGGCAAACCCATTGCCAGCTTCCAGGCCCTGCAGTTCAAGCTGGCCGACATGGCCACCGAACTCGTGGCCGCGCGCCAGATGGTGCGCCTGGCCGCCTCCAAGCTCGATGCCGGCGCGCGCGACGCCTCCACCTACTGCGCCATGGCCAAGCGCTTTGCCACCGATGCCGGCTTCATGGTCTGCAACGAAGCCCTGCAACTGCACGGCGGCTACGGCTACATCCGCGAATACCCGCTGGAGCGCCTCATGCGCGATGCCCGCGTGCACCAGATCCTCGAAGGCACGAACGAAATCATGCGCGTCATCATCGCGCGGCGCATGCTGGAAGGCGATGCGCCCGACATGATCCGCTGAACCGGGCTGCGCCACCCGCCCTGCACCAGCACGTCACCCCATGCCCGCCCGCCCGCTCTCCGACACCACGCTGCACCTCATAGACGCCGTGCGCGAAGCCCTGGCCGGCTGCGACGACGTGCAGGAAAAGCGCATGTTCGGCTGCCATGTCTTCATGGTCAACGGCAAGCTGTGCCTGGGCGTGGAGGACGACGAACTGCTGGTGCGCCTGCCGCCCTCGCAGCACGCCGCCGTGGCCGAGACGCCGGGCCTGCGCCCGCTCTCGTCCAAGGGCCAGATGGACGGCTACTTCTTCATCGGCCCCGCCGCCTATGCCACGCGCCAGCAGTGGCAGCACTGGATTGCCCAGGCCCTGGCCTTCAACCCCCACGCCAAGGCCACGCCCCCCAGAAAACGCAAGCCCCAGGCCAGCGAACCCGCGCCCGCCGACGCAAAGACCCCGCCAGCGCCGCCCGCCCCGGCCGGGCGCCGCACACGCAAGCACCCCATCTTCGGCGACGAATAAGCCGCCTTTGCAGGAGAGCCCCATGCCCATCCGCATCGTCCAGCTAGGCAGCCCCCGCCACGCCGATGAAGGCCTGCGCATAGGCACCGTGCGCCGCCCGCCGCGCGGCGTGCCCAAGGCCGAATTCGCCAGCCGCGACTACTACGACGTCTGGTACCCCGAACTCTCGCCCCAGCCCGACACCATGCACACCGCGCTCGAATCGCACCGGCTGCAGGACCACGGCCAGCAGGCCGAGGCCGACAAGCTCTGGCAGCAATTCGTGCGCAAATTCCGCAAGGAAATGGCCGAGCCCGCCGCCAGCCGCACCCTGGACCTGCTGGCCGCCCTCTCGCAGCACAGCGCCTTTGCCATCGGCTGCTACTGCGAGCAGGAGGCGCGCTGCCATCGCGGCATCCTGCGCTCCCTGCTCAAGGAACGCGGCGCCGACATTGCGAACGGCGACACGAACACTAGCGACACCGGCCACTGAGACACACCACAAGCTTCACAACACAGGAGACAAGCACATGCAGATCGCATTCATCGGACTCGGCAACATGGGCGGCCCCATGGCCATCAACCTGCACAAGGCAGGCCACACGGTCAAGGCCTTCGACCTCTCCAAGGACGCCTGCGCCAAGGTCGCCGCCGAAGGCCTGGCCATTGCCGCCAGCGCCGAGGACGCCGTACAGGGCGCCGACGCCGTGGTCTCCATGCTGCCCGCCAGCCAGCATGTGGAAGGCCTCTTCCTGGGCCGCGACGGCGCAGCCGGCCTGCTGCAGCGCATTGCCAAGGGCGCGCTCATCATCGACAGCTCCACCATCGCCGCCGCCACCAGCCAAAAGGTCGCCAAGGCCGCCCAGGCCGCAGGCATCGCCTTCATCGACGCCCCCGTCTCCGGCGGCACGGGCGGCGCCATTGCGGGCACCCTCACCTTCATGGTCGGCGGCAGCGACGCCGACCTGGAGCGCGCCCGCCCCCTGCTCGAAAAAATGGGCGCCAACATCTTCCACGCCGGCGCCGTAGGCGCGGGCCAGACCGCCAAGATCTGCAACAACATGCTGCTGGGCATCCTCATGATCGGCACCAGCGAAGCCATCGCCCTGGGCGTGGCCAACGGCCTGGACCCCAAGGTCCTCAGCGAAATCATGCGCCGCAGCTCGGGCGGCAACTGGGCCCTGGAAAAATACAACCCCTTCCCCGGCGTCCACGAAAACGCCCCCGCCTCCAAGAACTATGCTGGCGGCTTCGGCACCGACCTCATGCTCAAGGACCTGGGCCTGGCCCAGGAAAACGCCATGGCCGTCAAGGCCTCCACGCCCCTGGGCGGCATGGCCCGCGCCATGTACGCCATGCACTCCATCGCCGGCAACGGCGCCCTGGACTTCTCCAGCGTCATCCGCTCCCTGCAAAAGAACGGCTGACCGCCAGGCTCAGGCCAGCGGCCGGATGCCCATGCACCCGCACCCGCCCCCAATCCCGTATGCCCGCGCCTGCGTCGGGCCGCCTGCGGGGTTGCAGTCCTGCCGAAGGACAGGACTGCCTCGTCAACTGACTCGCCGCAGTTGTCTGAACGGAGCGCGCAGCGCGCAGTGAGTTCTGCGGCGAACCCCGCAGGCGGCCCGACGCAGGTTGCCCCGCAGCGCAGCGAAGGGGTCGCGGGCATTCGGGTCGTCTTTCTTTGGCCTACGTTTCTTCGGCCGGCGTACCGGTGACGAATCAAAGAAAGGTAGGTCGGCCGCCGGGCCGAGACCCGGCCTCGAAAAACAACCACCCGGCAGGGTCAAAAAGCAAGAAACCCCGGTCAATCCAACCGGGGTTTTCTCTCTCGGCCATTCCCAACAGCCCTGCGTAAGCTGCCACGGCTACCCTGAATCGTCAGAGCGTCATCCATCACAACGAACACAAGCAAACATGACCACTACACCTCCCACCTTCGCCCCCATGCCCAACGAGGAAGGCTACTTCGGCCCCTACGGCGGCCAGTTGGTCCCGCCCCACCTCAAGCAGGCCATGGACGACATCAACACCGCCTACGCCGAAATCACGAAACGCCAAGACTTCCAGCAGGAACTGGCCCAACTCTTCGCCGACTACGTGGGCCGCCCCAGCCCCATCTTCCACGCGCGGCGCCTGTCGGAGCAGCTCGGCGGCGCACAGATCCACCTCAAGCGCGAAGACCTCAACCACACCGGCGCCCACAAGATCAACCACTGCCTGGGCGAGGCCCTGCTGGCCAAGTTCATGGGCAAGAAAAAGGTCATCGCAGAAACCGGCGCCGGCCAGCACGGCGTGGCCCTGGCCACGGCCTGCGCGCTGGTGGGCATTCCCTGCGAGATCCACATGGGCCAGGTGGACATCGAGAAGGAACACCCCAACGTCACCAAGATGCGCATCCTGGGCTGCAAGCTCGTGCCCGTCACGCGCGGCGCGGCCACGCTCAAGGAGGCAGTGGACAGCGCCTTCGAGGAATACCTCACCAACCCCACCGACTACATCTACGCCATCGGCTCCGTGGTCGGCCCCCACCCGTTCCCGATGATGGTGCGCGACTTCCAGAGCATCATCGGCCGCGAGGCGCGCGAGCAATTCCAGGCCAAACACGGCAAGCTGCCCGACCATGTGGCAGCCTGCGTGGGCGGCGGCTCCAACGCCATGGGCATCTTCACGGCCTTCCTGGGCGATGCCTCGGTCAAGCTCGTCGGCGTGGAGCCCTCGGGCGAAGGCACGGACAAGCCCGGCCGCCATGCGGCCACGCTCAGCATGGGCAAGCCCGGTGAAATCCACGGCATGAAATGCTACGTGCTGGAAAACGCAGACGGCACGCCGGCTGCCGTGCACAGCATTGCCTCGGGCCTGGACTATCCGGGCGTGGGCCCGCAGCACAGCTACCTCAAGGACCTGGGCCGCGTGCAGTACGAATCCGTCACCGACAAGGAATGCCTGGACGCCTTCATGCAGCTGTCGCGCGTGGAAGGCATCATCCCCGCGCTGGAAAGCGCCCACGCCGTGGCCTGGGCCATGCGCGTGGCGCCCGGCCTGCCCAAGGACCAGCACATCCTCATCAACCTCTCGGGCCGGGGCGACAAGGACGCCGACTACGTGGCCAAGGTGCTGGGCCTCTGAACGCAGAGCCTGCGCTGGATCAAGCCGCAGCACACCGGAGGGGGCAAAGGGCGCCCTCTCCGACAACCGCTCTCCGGGACGGTGGAGACAATGGCCCCGACCGTTGTCTTGTCCAACCCCATTCCCGGAAGGAGCCCACACCCATGAAGCCTGCCCCGTTCGCACGCACTGCCGCCCTCTCCATCGCCCTGGCCCTGACCTGCGCCACCGCCGCCCTGCCCGCCGCAGCCAAGTCGGTGGCCGAATGGCAGACCATCACCAGCCAGGCCAAGATCCCGCTGGAACAGGCCATCACCCGCGCCACCCAGGCCGTGCCCGGCAAGGCCATCGAAGCCCAGCTGGACGACGGCGACGGCATGGGCCCGCGCTACGAAATCGAAGTCATCACCCCGGCCGGCGACAGCGTGGAAGTCTGGGTCAACGCCATCACCGGCCAGGCCGCCCAGCACAAGAACGACGGCGCCGCCAAGCGCAAGGACCGCCAGCGCCTGGAAAAGGCCAAATCCACCATAGAGCAAGCCATCCAGGCCGCCACCCGCCACACCCCCGGCACGCCCGTCAGCGCGGAACTGGACTCCCACTGGGGCCAGACCAGCTACCAGGTCGAAGTGCTGCAGGCCAACGGCACGCTCATGGAAGTCAAGATCGACGCCGTGGGCGGCGAAGTCATCCGGGCCAAGAAGGACTGAGTCTCGACCCCAACCCGGCAGCGCGCTTCAGCATGAGGCGCGCTTTTTTTTCGCCCATTTTTTGCCTCGCTCCCGCCATATCCGCAGGCCATCCGCGCCCGCAGCACTCCTCAGGCCAACGCCACCGACACACCCTCATCCGCAAACCGCTTCGCCGCCCTGAGCAGATAGCTCACGGCATAAAGAATGGGGTCGTCGGCCTCATCGCCATTGAGATGCTCCACCACCTCAATGGCATAGCCCAGGTTCACCGCCGTGTCGTGCAGCAGGCCCACCAACTCCTTGTCCTGCGGCTCCAGCGACTGCGCCTGATCGGCCTTCACGTAGTAGATGCGCAGCAGGTCACGGCACACGCAATTGATGGCCGTGATGTTGTGGCGAGCGTGCAGGTCCAGCACATCCAGCGCGGCGCCCATGTGCAGGACGGCGTCTATGGCGAGGTCTTCGAGTTTGGGTGGGGGTGTGGTGGCGAGGGTTGGCTGGGGCATTGGGGTTCCTGACGAGAAGGTTTCGGCCCCAGAGCCACTGCACCCAGTGGAAGCGGGAGAACCGGACAGCAAAGCTTCAGGCTTTGCCAAGTCTCTGTCTGCCACCTGTAGTTGGAATTTTGTAAAGAGGCAGAGAAGACAGAAGCTGATACGAGGCCAAGCCTTCGGTCTGCCTGTGCAAGATGTTGGGGGTTGCGCCGGGGGATGTAGTGGGTGAAGTGGACAAGCGAGTGAAAAAGCGTGAAAGTGGTACCTAGTGAAGGACTGCTGCCGGCCAGAAGTGGCCGCTCATCAATACACTGCTTACGACAAAACAAGACCAAGTGACTCCAAAATAAACTGAAAGACATATGCTGAATGACCTAGAGCTTACTGGCAGATCACGCACTCATGTCACCCAGTTTGATGAACCCCGATTCGCGGCCCAACTGGATGCCGGACATGCATTTCTTGCAATGCGCAACGACGCCAAAAAAGCAGGAATAGATCTACTACCTTTTAGTACGTTTAGAGATTTTCGGACTCAACTGAGAATTTGGAACGGGAAATTTTCCGGGAAAAACCTCTGTATGACATCAAAGGTGTTCCTCGTGATAAGGCAAATTTAGATGACGATCAGATCATTGACTGCATTCTCAACTGGTCTGCTCTACCTGGAGGAAGCCGCCATCAGTGGGGCACAGAAATCGATGTAGTTGATGGCGCCGCGATGCCTGTAGGCTATGAACCCAAGCTACTTCCGGAAGAGACCGTGAAAGGTGGAGTATTTCACCCACTGCATCTTTGGCTCGATGAAAACATTGCCAAGTACGGATTTTTCCGACCCTACAAATTTTTCAAAGGTGGGATGTATCCTGAGCCTTGGCATCTTAGCTACGCACCGCTGTCAACAAAGGCCCTGAAGCAGGTCTCTCCAGAATTATTACGGGATGCTGTTATAGATGCGGAAATTCTAGGAAAGGCGCTTGTCCTGGAGCGAATTTCCGAAATCTATGAACAGCACATTCTGAATATTGCTTCACCAGATGAACAGTAACTGGTTGAAGCTGCTGGTGGGGGCACGAAGGACTGCTCATGTCATTTGGCAGCAGTCGCCAAGGTGCATCTGTTAGGTATGGCTTGCGAGACATCGCCGAACTCTGCGTCAGCTTCTTGTCACAGCAAACGAAAACTCATAACACGCTTCAATAAAAAATACGATAGAAGCAAAATCAATGAGAAAGAATAGCTCTACATTCATTGAACCAAACCAGGCCACTAATCAGCGCCTCTTGGAATCGCCCTTCGTTTGCGCGGCAGCCAAGAATTCCTGGTGCATAGAACTTCACTCTAATTCTTTTGTGCGGCTGACGCTGCAATTGGCAACAGAACACGCCAACCCTTTTGATCGTGCAATGTCGATTGGCAGACAACTTGAACTCTTTTTCCTAAAACTCCACTGTCTGAGGATGCCCAAACTGATTCAAGTGGAACAGCGCACTGTTCGACTATTATTTTTGGATTGATTCGAACAGCCGTGAATTTCGTTCTCTTCTGCCTGTTTTCCTCTATCAAGAATTCATCTGCAGATCTCTTTATTTCTTGCAAATCTTGGATTGGTGGTGAATTCTTCCCACCAGCAGACGTGGCGCCAGAAATCATGATCGCCACCAACATAAAGAAGATTCTTGTCATTGTCTTTGCAGAGTTGATTTACGGCGATCTCAAATATGAAGTGCAACACCTGAACCTTAGGCAACGTGCACGAATGACTTCACCATACACACACTGGCAACCAGAGGATTGCCTGAGCTTGGCATACCGGATGCGGCTGAGCCTGGGTGCAACGTTCAGGAGCCTTGCCATGCGAACGCCAGGCGACAGATACCGCTCGGCACCGCTGCTCCGTACAAACGCACAGCTGCCGCACATCGGCAACTTCGGCGGCTCGGCGTATCCCATCGATCTGGGGTTCATGGGTTGAAGCCTTGCGCGCGCGGCCTGCACGGCCGATTCGAGTCAGCCTCTGGGTAGCCCTGAGGGCGCCTTTGAAAATTCCGAATTTTCAGGGATCGGGATTGCGAAGACGATGGGGCCACTCAGTTCAAGTGGAGACAAAAATGCGATTCGAATTCCGCCCAATTGCCACGCTGGTACGGCATGCACGCCATGGCTTGTTCATCGCAGCGGCCCTGTCCTGCGCGCTGGCACAGGCGACACCCTTGCCTTTTGACATGGCCACTACTCCCGAGCAGCGATTTCAATTGGCCCTGGAGGCGCAGACTGCGGGTGACTACGCCTCCATGCTCGCGTTGCTGCGCCAGGCGGCCCGGGATGGCGAGCCACAAGCCCAGGAAACACTGGCATGGATTCTTCTGGCAGGCCCAACCCTGTACGGCACCGCGGTGAAAGCGGATCGCTGCGAAGCAGTGCACTGGCTGCGGCAAGCCGTGGCAAAAGGGAATCAAACGGCCAAAAGCCAGTTGGATTTCCTGAACCGCCTGCGCAATGCACCGAGTGGCAAGATGGCGTGCACATCCGAGTGGGAAGGGTGACAGGCGCGAAATCCTTTTCGGATCGCAGCGCCATCCTCAAGAATGCGCTGCGGGCGCAACGCCACTGGGGCCACGCCTGGAGCACTGAACACCGCACCACGGACTTGTGCCCGTCCTCGCCCTGCCCTCAACCCGCATTCACCCCGCATTCACCCCGCATTCACCAGCGCTTTCGCAAACGCTCCTTCACCCGCCACAGTCAATACCAGTTTTTGTGTCGCCCGCGTCGCAGCCACATAGAACAGTTTGGCCTCGTCCGCCGCATCCTCGCCTTCACGCGGCATCTGCCCCACTCCTGCAACGGCCACGACCGGGAACTCCAATCCCTTGCTGGCGTGCATTGTCATCACTTTGATGGTGTCGGCCAGTGGATCGAAGTCACCTGACCGATGTCGCACGCGATGCGGCAGTTTTCTGCGGCCAAGTGCCATGGCGCACTGGTTCATGGAGTCGTGATCGCGGCACAGGATGGCCATGTCACCCCAGGCGTGGCCTTCCTGATGCGCCGCAGCCAGCAGCTCGGCGATCTTGGCGGGCTCGTCCCTCAAGCTCGGCAGGCGCACGATCAGCGGCTCCTGCCCTTCGCGGCCGCAGCTGATGGGTTGCACCAGCGGAACACCGTCCTCATCCTGGGCATTGGGTTGCAGGAACTCGGCGGCGACGCGGTTGGCGATTTGCAGGATCTGCCTGGTGTTGCGGTAGTTGATCTTGAGAATGGTCGTGCGCCCAGAGGCCTGGATTCCCACGCTCTTGAAGCTGAAGCCACGCGCCTTGCTCTTGCCATAGATGTTCTGGGCGCTGTCGTACAGGATCAAAAGGCTGTTGGTCTCGGGGTCCACCATCTGGGTGACGAGCTTGAGCCATTCAGGCTGAAAGTCGTGCCCCTCGTCGACCATCACGGCCTGGTATTGCCCGGACGGAATCTGTTGCCTGTCCACGCCGCGAATCACAAACTCCACCATCTGATCAAACATGCCTGCGCCCTGAGCGGGTAGCGTCTGACCATAGGCCACCAACTGCTGGCGACACCACTTGTGGAAGTTGCGGGCGTGCACCCGATCGGCCAGGCCCTTGGCCGCGAACCAGGCATTGAGCTTCACGGCCAAGGGCTCGTTGTAGCAGAGCACGAGGATGGGCTTGGTCGAAGCGGTCTTGGCCAGGTGTTCCGCACGATAGCCAAGAATCATGGTCTTGCCTGAGCCGGCAACTCCGTGGATCACGCGATGCCCATCGCCCAGGCTGCGCGCGAGTTGCTCCTGCTGCAAGTCCATGACGCGCATGATGTCCGGCAGCTCGTCCGCGTCTTCCGGCAGAAGGCTGCCTTGCACCGGAACACGCACCTGCGGGAACATGATCCACCGCGTGCGCTCGAGCTGCGGCACCGACATGGCTTTGCCGAAAGCGTGGGGGAACATGTTCCACAGGCGCTGCTGAAAAGCCTCCGCATCAACGGATTCCAGCATCTCGTCCTTGCAGATGACCAGATGCGCATCAATCGTCTGGTCCAGTGCAGACTCTTCAAACTGCTTGCGCGTGATGTTGGTGAACACCACGCCGCTGCCCCATGGAAATGCCAGCTTCCCCTGATGAGGGCCTTCGCCGTGAATGAGTTGCTGATCCCGCTCCAGTGCGTTGACCACTTGAATGGCGCAGTGTCGCGCCTGAGCTGCCGGATTGATGACGACCTTGGGCCTTCCATCCACGATGAGCGTCCAGGCCTGTTTGGTCGCCTCTTGAACCGTCTCGAGCCGCCAATCCTTGGTCTCAAGAATCAGAACGCCCCTGCGTGGATGAATGACGACAAAATCAGGATGCGTCTGCTTGGGACCGATGGGCACGTCATACCAGAGCATGTAATCGTCTTCGAGCTTTTGCTCCAAACGCTCGGCCAAGCGTCGCTCGCCAGGCGTCATGCGCCCAACGCACGCCCCCATCGCAGGAATCAGTACCGCCACTTTCTTCTCCTCCACAGAGCGGCTGAGGATACCGCACGCGCCATCTCTTCAGGAATTCGATGACTGGCCAATTCCAAGCCATCGGAAATCCGAGAGGGACTCTGAACGGGTCACTGCTCACTGTTGAATTTCCTCGATTCACGGGGAAACCAGTATGGAATCCGAGAGCGCTTTTGAAATGGCCAAGCAGAGGGGGATTTGATTGTGAAAGTGCTTGGCTCGGACGTATACCAGCCATCTACGCACTCGACGACTACCGCCTTGGGCAATGCCGGAACACTTCCGAAGGTCGAAAGGACCAGTCATTGTGGCAAGCCCGCACTTGCGCCGCAACGGCGGTGCTGCTCCGTGCAGATGCCAGAGGAGGCGACATCAGCGTTGCGGCCCGTCGCAGCGCCTTCGCGCTGGACGAACCGCCCTGGATCGCCGTGGCCCCGTTGTCTTGCCTATGCCATGCAGTCGCAGTCGCAGTCGTTCAGGGAGTGCCGTATTCGCTCAGCTTCTTGCTGAACCCAAAGGTCCACAGCCGCTGCGTGCGATCGTTGACGTCATTGGTGGTAAAGCGCAGGCTCGCCGCGCCCTTGGCGCATTGGCCGTCGTTCACGATCTTGCCGTCGGCGTCCACCATGCATTTGGTGACGTCCGAGCCTTCGATTTCCTTGCCGCTGGCGTCCAGCACGGCCAGCGAAACACCGAAGTCGGTGTCGTTGGTCAGCGCCAACGTGTAGTCATCGACCAGTGCCAGGCCTTCGGCCTTCTCGGCCACCCAGCCGGTGGCGTTCAGGTTGAAGAGCCGGGTCTTCTTGAGCGTCACGACCTTGGAATAGTCCGAGCCATTGACCGGCTTGCCAGTCAGGCTGCTCTTTTCCAGGTCGGAGCCCAGCGCGGTGATGTCGGTGGCGTTGGCCGGAAACTCGATCAGAACCAGGTCGTTGAAGACTTTCTTGTCCTTGCCCGTGCCTTGCTCGATGGCGACGAACTTCCCCTTGCCCAGTGAGACCACATCACCCAGCTTGGCATTGCCGGTCTTGCCTTGGTTGTACCAGCGGCTGTCCACGGGCAAGGCAAACAGGCGGGTTTTCTCGGTGGCCGGGTCAAACTCCACCCAGCGCACAAAGCGAGCGTAGTCGCGCACGTTCTCCGACTTGCCAGTGGCGTCGGCAACGGCAGCGGTGGTGTAGTCGGCCTTGCCGTCGTCCAGGGGGCTTTGCAGGAAACCGTGCAGCTTGCCGCTGGCCACATCAATGCTCAGCCCCTCCATGCCACGGTTGGCGCGGCGCTTGGCGAGAATGGCCGGCAGATCGGCCGCGCTGGTACCGGGCCCGTATTTCTTCTGGATGATGCCGGTCGCCGGGTCGATCTTCACGATGAAGGGTCCGTATTCGTCGGACACCCACAGCGCATTGCGTGCGGCATCCACCACCACGGATTCTGTGTCCAGGCCGAATTCGCTGTAGCCCTTGGCCTTGCCGGGATAGGTGAAGGAGTCGTCCAGGACTTGCTCGCCCGTGTTGCCTGTGATGCCCCGTGGCTGCACGCGGCCGTTGGCATTCTGTGTGGCGCTGAATCTGAGCGGCAGGGTGGAGACGAGCCTGGCTCCGTCCTTTCCCAGGGCGATCACGCCGATGGACGGAGTGAAGTTGGGCGAGGGAAACACCGTGGAACTGGCAAAGCCCGTGGGATTGGAGCCGTCGGTGATCTGCGTGACCGGGCCGGTGGTCGCGTTCGGGCCGCGATCGGTGATGGCGTAGAACTCCAGCGTGCCGTCGGCACGCCTGCCCTTCAAGGCCAGGCCCGAACCGTAGGCTGGCAGAAAGCCCTTGGGGAAATCGGCCTTGGTGGCGGGGTGTTGGCCTTCGTAGGGGAAATAGAACCTGTCGTCGAACTGGACGTCCTGGCGCGTGACGATGGCGCGGATGCTGCCGACGCCGGTGGTCTGCGTCACCGTCTCGGAGCCGGCGACCTGGAGCGGGCGGGTGTCGGCGCAGGCGCTCAGCAAGGCAGCCGCGGCGGCGATCACTGCCATCAGGCAGGAAGAAGAAGTGGGGGGTCGCATGGCGAGTAGGTCTTGAGAAGAAGAGGCAAGCCTGATACGAAGATAGGCAGATAGGCAGATAGGCAGATAGGCAGATAGGCAGATAGGCAGATAGGCAGATAGGCAGATAGGCAGATAGGCAGATAGGCAGATAGGCAGATAGGCAGATCGGCAGATCGGCAGATCGGCAGATCGGCAGGCCCTGCGTGGCAAGGGCCTGCCCAAGCTTGAAGGCTTCGTTTCTGGAAAAGGCGCTGTGCCGCTCAGAACGAGTGGCTGATGCCCAGATCCACACCGGTCGAGCCGGCGTTGGCCACACCCGCAGGGCCGCCGATCAGGCCAACGCTGGCGCCGTTCTTGTTGTTCACACGCGCCAGCCCTGCGTACAGAGAGGTGCGCTTGGAGAAGTCGTAGACATATCCGATCGAATACTTGTCGGCCTTGCCGCCGCTGCGCGTGAGGGCAGAGGCGTTGCCGCTGAACTTGGCGCTGGCGTACTTGACGCGCAAGCTGCCTGGCCCCATGGGGATGGTCGCGCCCAGGTAGAAACCGTCCACCTTCCCGGAGGTTGCGCCGTTGACGGGCTCCCACTTCAGGCTGTTGTATCCGCCATTGAGCAGGAAACTGCCGAAGTTGTACGAGGCGCCCAGCACCAGGTCTTCGAGATCGCTGGTTGCGGCGATGGCGCTGGGCGAAGCCACGGCTGCGGTGCCGTCGATCCTGCCGTAGCCGATACCCACGTTCAGCGGGCCTGAGCGATAGCCCAGGTTGCCGCCTATGTACCTGCGGGCCTTGCTTGCGCCAGAGCCGGAGGCGTTCTCGTCGCCAAAGGAAATCGAGAACTGGCCATAGACACCGCCCAGGTCGCTCGGCAGGAAGTAGCCCACGGCGTTGCTGATGCGCGTGCGGTCGACCACGCCGCTTTGGCTGGCGGCGTTGTAGGCAGTCTGGCGGATCGTCTGGAACAGATTGGCCTGCACACCGGTGGTGGTGTCGGGGCCCGCGAAAGCGGTGAAGATGTTGTAGCTGGGGGTGTAGTCGCGACCCAGCCGGATTTCACCCCAGGAATTGTTGCTCAGCCCGATCGTGGAGCGGCGCTCGAAGCCAAGGGAGCCGCTGCTGCCGCCAGTGCCGACATCGGGGTTGAGGCCGCCTTCAAGCCAGAGCTGAGCTCGGTTGCCGCCGCCGAGGTCCTCCGTGCCACGCAAGCCAAGCAAGCTGGTCTTGCCTTGGCTGGAGTTCAGTGCATTGAGCCTGTTGCTGCCGGACTTGGCAATGGTGACGCCGACGTCCACCACACCAAAAATGGTGACGGAAGATTGTGCCAAGGCCAAGCTGGAAGAAGAGGCGAAGAATGTGCCCATCGCGAGTCCCAGAATGCGCGAGCACGTTTTTGGATTTTTCATTGGCGAGATACGAACTGAACTTATTAATGAGAATGACGGTAGCCTCCTGCCACCGCTGCGGGAACTCTAAGCAACACATAAGTATTCTTCGTGACAGCTGTGCTGTGTGACATGAAAGTCACAGCAGCGGCGGTGCCTGCGGCACATTTCCTGCAGGGAAGCCCTCTCGCCGCCCCCCTTCAGCCATGGCTTGCACGACGGGGCAGATCATTCATTGCCGATTTGTTTGATTCATATTCGAGGAATTGGCGGAAATATGCATCCTTTTGCCATTTTCCCAATAAGGTTCTCGACTTTCAGATTTTCAATGGAACATTTCGAGCGTTCGTCGACCGATTCATCGGTCATTGGGGACCCAAATTCAGCCCATTGCACGGCCAGTTCAACCCCATAGTCCCTGGGAGGCCGAAAACCCACAAGAATTGCCGCACCGAGGACTGCAGCCTCAACATCGGTCGCACCAGCAGTCACCGCTATGATCCTCAGGCAGCATCGCCGTCCCCGCCAGCGGCGAGCTGCCCCCTCTCCTCCACCCAACGCCCCGCCCCATCCCCCCCATGATCCAAGAGTCCGAAGAGATTGCCCTGCTTCGCGAGGAAAACGCCCGGCTGCGGGCGCAGCTGGCGATTGCCACGGCGGGCCATGCCAGCGCCATGCAGGGCGCGGGCGCCAGCGATCAGGACCCCTTCGATGCACAGGTGGCAGACCAGAAGACGCTGTTTTCGGATTTCATCGAGCATCTGCCGATAGGCCTGTGCCTGGTGGGCAAGGGCGGCAAGGTGCTGATGTCCAACCCGGCCTACCGACATTTCCTGCCGGACACCCCCATCCCGTCGCTGCTGTCGGCCGAGGAAGACCGGGGGCGCTGGCGCAGTTGGGACAAGGATGGCAAGCCCGTTCCCCGCGACCAGTTTGTGGCCGCCCGCGCGTTCCGCGGGGAGCTGGTGGTGCCGGGTGTTGACTGTGTCTATGACACGCCCCAGGGGCTTGAGGTATGGACGCGCGTGTTCGGGGTGCCGCTGCGCAATGCGGACAGGGAGGTGGTGGCCACGGCCATCGCCATTCTGGACATCGATGCGGAACGGCGCGCGCTGGACATGTTGCGCCAGAGCGAGGAACGGCTGGATGCGCTGGTGCGTTCCTCCTCGGAGGTGCGCTACTCCATCAGTGCGGACTGGAGCGAACTGCATCAGCTGGCAGGCGGCGGGTTCATCCCTGACACGCAGGCGTCCAACACGAACTGGCTGGAAGATTACATCCCCCCGGAGGACCGCGACCTGGTGCGCGCGGAAATCGCGCGGGCCATCCGAACGAAGACCGACTATGTGATCGAGCACCGGGTGAACCGGGTCGATGGCAGCGTGGGCTGGGCGTTCTCGCGCGCCGTGCCGCTGTTCGATGCCGCAGGCGCCATCACCGGCTGGCTGGGAGCAGCCTCCGACATCACCGAGCGCAAGCAGGCCCAGGCCGCGCTGGAGCGCTTGAATGCCACGCTGGAGGAACAGGTGGCAGAGCGCACGGCCGACCGCAACGCGCTGTGGCAGCTGTCTTCCGACATCATGATGCGCTGCACGTTCGAGGGCATCATCACTGCGGTCAACCCGGCCTGGACCGAGGTATTGGGCTGGCGTGAAGACGAGCTGCTGGGCACGACGCTTTTTCATCTCATCCATCCGGAGGATCTGGCGCGCACCATCCAGGACACGCAGGAGCTGGCCACAGGCATGGCGCATGCCCGGTTTGACAACCGGTATCGCCATCGGGACGGGAGCTATCGCTGGATCTCCTGGTCCACGCGTTCGGCGGCAGGCCGCATCAATGCCGTGGGCCGCGACATCACCTCCGAAATGGCCAAGGCCGAAGCGCTGGCCAAGGTGCAGGAGCAACTGCGCCAGTCGCAGAAGATGGAGGCGGTGGGCCAGTTGACGGGCGGCCTTGCGCACGACTTCAACAACCTGCTAGCGGCCGTCATGGGCAATCTGGAGCTGCTGCAGCGGATGCTGGCGCGCGGCCAGGTGGACAACCTCACGCGCTTCATCCATGGAGCGCAGGGGGCGGTGCGGCGCGCCGCCACGCTCACGCAGCGGCTGCTTGCGTTCTCGCGCCGGCAGATCCTGGACTCCAAGCCCACCGACATGGCCGCGCTCCTGGCCGATTGGGAGGACCTGTTGCGCAGGACCGTGGGCGCCAGCGTGGACATAGATATCGTGCCGGCAGCCCATCTGTGGCACGCGCAAATCGATGGAACGCAGCTGGAGAACGCCATCCTGAACCTGTGCATCAACGCCCGCGATGCCATGCCCGAAGGCGGCCGGCTGACCATCAGGACAGCCAATATCGAGCTTGAAGAGGCGGCAGCCCGGGAGTGGGATCTTCCGCCGGGCGGCTATGTGTCGCTTTGCGTCACCGACACGGGCACCGGAATGTCGGAGCAGACCATTGCGCGTGCCTTCGAGCCGTTCTACACCACCAAGCCGGTGGGCCATGGAACAGGGTTGGGGCTGTCGATGATCTACGGCTTCGCGCGGCAATCGGGAGGAGCGGTAAGGATCTTCTCCCAGCCGGGCCAGGGCACCACGGTCTGCCTGTATCTGCCCCGGTGCGACGCCGCGCCCGTTGCAGAACGCGCGGTCGATGCGGCAAGGCAGGCGGTCGTTCCTGCCCAAAGGACCTTGCTGGTCGTGGATGACGAGGCCCCGATCCGCCATCTCATCGACGAGGCGCTTGTCGACCTGGGCTACACGGTGCTTGCCGTGGCCGATGCAGCCGCCGCGCTGCAGGTACTGCGTGCCGGAACCCGGGTGGACATGCTGATCACGGACATGAGGCTTCGCGGCGGAATGAACGGCAAGCAACTGGCCGACGAGGCACGCCTGGCCCGGTCCGACCTGCCGGTGCTCTTCATCACGGGGTTCACCGAGGCATCTCCGCTCAGCCAGGAAAACCTGCACCCCGGGACGCAGCTTCTGACCAAGCCGTTCACATTGGATGCGCTGGCGCTCAAGGTGGCGGAGATTCTGGGCAGTACCGACGCTGTGCCATCGGACTGAGTTGCGCGGCTGGCGCCGTGGTGACCCGCAGATTCCGGGCGCCTGTCTCGCAGCTCAAACCCTGCCATATCGCATCTCCCTCGGCCCTCGTAGTGGCTATGTGGGCAGACTCGATCGCCGACGACAAAGGGGCACTGCCAAAGCGGCAAGAGCACTCGGATGCACGGCACCAGGAGCTTACGGATTCATCAAGCCTGCGAATCAGCGCAAGCCTTGCTCATCAGGCCATCCGAATGCGTGTGTTTAGACCGTTGATCGTCAATTCACGTCAATTCCTAGGAAGTATCTTATTTTTCAGAAAAAATAGAAAACGACAGCAGTCTCCACTTGATCTGAAAATTCGAAAGAACTTAGACTGATAGCGCCACTCACTGCCATGTAGCAAAGGCCTATTAACATTTCAGCACAGAGGGAACTATGCCAAGTAAAATTCTGACCGGATCTATACTTTTTCTCGTATCAATCTCTGCAATGGCTCAAGATTTTTTGATAGGGAATGAGGAAATTGAAAAGAACGGCATGCCAATGGTCGCCAGAAGTATTTCTGGCAGCATGGCTGGAATGAATGGTACTGTTACCATAAATCTAGTCAAGCTATCAAATGGATCGTATCTCTACGAAACCACCAATCAAAATGATGAAGCAATTGAATTCAACAAGAGGTTGTGTGAAATGTACGGAGACAAAAATCCAGAATCTCCTGGAAAAATGGTAATTGGCAGCGATGAAAGGAATATACCTCTTCATTGAGAACCAGCTTCCCTTCAAAAGGAAATGTCATTTAAGCAACATTCCAACTACTATTACATGCCTGGTGGCCAATGGGACTACAGACCTGTTCTATCTCTAAGCTACGCCCCTTACCCACGTGCTGGTTCGTATACAAGAGTATCTGCAAGTGCAGGAGTTGACTTTTCTGTCGCGAGAGGTGGCGATCTTTCACTCGCCGTTGGAGTTCGAGGAATTCCAAATTGCTATAACAATGGTTTCACCATGGCTGGTAGCATTCCAGTAGCAAATTTGCAAGTCGCAGTTCTGTGCTACATGTACCCCCATTTGGCCGGCACAGGGGGAAAGGCCGTTTCTGCTCGAGCAGTTTCGGAAAGCAAATACTCGGCCAGTGAAAATGGGATAATGGAAATCTATTGAAGCAACAATAAACCAAGTGCATGACACCAGGAAGCCATGGTGCCTTCTTCAGGCTAAAACAGGAGAAAGTACCATGGCAACCCGTCTTTGACGATGGTGCCCGCACAACGCCGCACATCCGCGCATAACTCCAGCCAGTATCCGGCCATCAACGGCTTTGGCCAATTACTTCACAGGCCGCTGATATGAAAAAACCATGTCAAGATCCAGCTTTTTGCGCAGTGTGTTGGCTGGCTCAGTCTTGCTGATCACAGCATGCGGGGACGCAAAAAACGCAACCGCTTGCGAAAACCATGACCTTAATCTGGTTCGGACGAATGTACTGAA
The DNA here is from genome assembly GCF_042653485.1 of Delftia deserti. Lineage (NCBI taxonomy): Bacteria > Pseudomonadati > Pseudomonadota > Betaproteobacteria > Burkholderiales > Comamonadaceae > Delftia > Delftia deserti. The sequence continues at coordinate 200,822 of NZ_JBHSIH010000001.1, forward strand.
AAAACTGAAAGAGAAGTTTCCTCAGTACGCATTCGATATCACCAAGGTGACGTTTTCTCCGGGAGAAAAAGTGCCTTTTTGGCACGTGGAGGCCTTCACCCAATCGAATGGTAAGGAGCTGGTGGTTTTCGCCATGCACTATTGCGAAGGGTCTGTAGAGGTGACAGCCCTCAACCCCTACCACCCTTGACGGCGGTGGATGCCATAACCCTCACCCTCTCGATAAACGCCTGCAGCACCGCCGCAGGCTGGTCCGCCCGCCAGGCCATGACAGCCGGCGTCATGGCCTGCTGTGGACCGCGCAGCGGCACGAACACCACGCCGTTCATGCCCACGCGCTGCATGCAGCTGGGCACCAGGGCCACGCCCTGCTCTGCCGAGACCAGGGCCATGACGGTGAGCCACTGGCGCGCCGCGTGGCGGGTGTGGGGGTGGATGCCGGCCTGCTGCAGGCAGGCGATGACGTTGTCGTAGTTGGCCGGGGCCACTTCGCGCGCGAACATGACGAAGGTGTCGCGGGCCAGTTCGCGCAGGTCGAGATCGGGCTGCCGGGCCAGCGCATGCGTGGCGGGCAGGCAGCAGACAAAGGGTTCCTCGCCAATCGACAGGGTCTGCAGGCCGTCTGGCGGGGTGGCTATGTTGAGAAAGCCGCAGTCGATCTGGCCGCTGGCAATGGCCTGCAGTTGCTCGCGCGTGGACATTTCATGCAGGCAGACTTCGACCAGGGGGCGCTCGGCGCGGAAGGCGCGGCAGAAATCCGGCACCTGGCGATAGACCATGGAGCCGGTAATGCCCACGTCCAGCCGGCCCTGCATGCCCTCGGCCACGCCGCGCACCACGTCGGCCGCATGCTGCAGTTGGGCGAGCACCTTGCGTGCCTCGACCAGGAAGGCCTCGCCCGCAGGGGTGAGGCGCACGTTCTTGGCGTCGCGGTCCATGAGGCTGGCGCCCAGGTCCTGCTCCAGGGTCTTGAGCGCCATGCTCAGCGGCGGCTGGGTGATGCACAGGCGCTGGGCCGCGCGGCCGAAGTGGCGTTCCTCGGCCAGGGCGACGAAATAGCGCAGCAGGTGGGTCTTCATGAGAGGCGGCGGATGAGGAGCAAGCGAGATGGCATCTTGCACCATGGCTACCTCTGAAATACAGATTGATAAATCATGGGACTTCAGATGGTTCGCAGCCACAAAACCCGCGCACCTCAACTTTGAGACACCGAGGAAGGGCCGCCCCGCACCGAGGGTGTCGTCCCCCTCCGCGCAGCGAGAAGGGGGAAGGCGCGAAGCGACTCAGGGGGTCAATACGATTTAGGCAAGCCCAATACCTTTTCGGCGATGAAGCACATGATCAATTGGGGGCTGACGGGCGCCAGGCGCGGGATCCAGGATTCGCGCATGTAGCGCTCCACGTGGTATTCCTTGGCGTAGCCCATGCCGCCGTGCGTGAAGATGGCGGTTTCGCAGGCCTTGGCGCAGGCTTCGGCCGCCAGGTATTTGGCGGCGTTGGCCTCGGCGCCGCAGGGCAGGCCCCTGTCGTAGAGGAAGGCGGCTTTCTGCACCATGAGGTGGGCGGCTTCCAGGCCCATCCAGGCCTGGGCCAGCGGGTGCTGTATGCCCTGGTTCTGGCCGATGGGGCGGTCGAAGACCACGCGCTCCTTGGCGTACTGGGTGGCGCGCGCCAGGGCGGCGCGGCCCAGGCCAACGGCCTCGGCGGCGATGAGGATGCGCTCGGGGTTGAGGCCGTGCAGGATGTACGAGAAGCCCTTGCCCTCCTCGCCGATGCGGTCCTCGGCGGGGATGCGCAGGCCGTCGATGAACAGCTGGTTGGTGTCCACGCATTTGCGGCCCAGCTTGTCGATCTCGCGCACCTCGATGCGTTCGCGGTCCAGGTCGGTATAGAACAGGCTCAGGCCTTCCGTGCCCTTGCACTCTTCCACGGGCTTGGTGCGCACCAGCAGCAGGATCTTGTTGGCAACCTGGGCGGTGGAGATGAAGACTTTCTGGCCATGGACCACGTAGACGTCGCCATCGCGCACGGCGCGGGTCTGCAGCTTGAGGGTGTTGAGGCCGGCATTGGGCTCGGTGACGCCGAAGCAGGCCTTGTCCGTGCCCGCGATCAGCGGGGGCAGCCAGCGGCGCTTTTGCTCATCACTGCCGAAGACCACGGCCGGGTGCAGTCCGAAGATGTTCATGTGCACGGCCGAGGCGCCCGACAGGCCCGCGCCCGTGGCCGAGATGGTGTGCATCATCAGCGCCGCCTCGCTGATGCCCAGGCCCGCGCCGCCAAACTCTTCGGGCATGGCAATGCCCAGCCAGCCCGCGTCGGCCAGGGCCTTGTGGAAGTCGTGCGGGAAGCCGCCTTCGTGGTCCTTGCGCAGCCAGTAGTCGGCGTCAAAGGGGGCGCAGGCGCGCTCGACGGCGTCGCGTATCTGTTCCTGTTCTTCGTTCCACAGAAAGTCCATGGTGAGTTCTCCGTTGCTTGTTGCTGTTCGCTTGTAGTGTCCGTGGGGTGACGGCGCTCAGGCTGCCGGTCGGCGCACGCGCTCGGGGTTCTCGCCGTACGGCGGGCTGTAGAAGACCAGCAGGCGCACGGGCTCGGCGCTGGTCACGCGGAAGATATGCATGCAGTCCTCGGGGAAGAAGCAGGTGTCGCCGGGCTGCATGGCAAAGCTCTCCTTGCCGTGCGGGGTGTCGATTTCCACTTCGGCCGTGCCGGCCAGCAGGTAGCAGGCCTGTTCCATGCCGGGGTGGGCATGGGGCAGCGCGCCGCCGCCCTGCTCCAGCGTGCCCAGCACCAGTTCCATATGGCGCGCGCCCACGTTGGCGGCGCTGACCAGGCGCCGGTTGACGGTGCCGTGGTGGTTGGCGGGGCTGTAGCCGGGCACGTCCTGTTCGCGGATCAGATAGCGGGGCATGGGCGGTTTCCTTCTGTTTGTGCTTGTGTTTGCACTTGTGTTTGTGGTGGTGTGTCTTGCAGCGGGGCTGCCTGGCTGCAGGCACGGCTGGCCTGCAGGGCGGCCAGTTCGGCCTCGGTCAGGCCCGCGTCGCGCAGCACCTGCAGGGTGTGTTCGCCCAGGCGCGGCGCGGGGGCGGCGCGTTCTGCGGGCGGCGTGGCGCTCCAGCGCGTGGGGCTGGCCGTGGTGCGCAGCCGGCCTTCGCTGGGGTGGTCTATCTCGTGCACGAAGCCGGTGGCCTGGTGCTGGGGGTCGGCGATCAGGTCCTCGGGCGAGGCCATGGGCATGTTGGGCACATCGGCCGCGTCCAGCAGCGTGCGCCATTCGGCGGTGCTGCGCTCGGCCATCAGCCGCGAGACTTCGGCATAGACGGCATCGATGTGCAGGGCGCGCTGGCTGTGGGTGGCGAAGATGGGCTCGGCCATGCGCCCTGGCTGGCCTATGGCGGTGAAGAAGCTGTGCCAGTGCTTGTCGTTGTAGATGAGCACGCATAGATGGCCGTCGCGCGTACGGTAGGGCCTGCGGTGGGCCGTGAGCAGGCGCGCATAGCCGGGGCCGCCCAGCTGCGGCTCGAACGACAGGCCCGCCATGTGGTCGCCCAGGATGAACTGGGTCATGGCCTCGAACATGGGCACGACCACGGCCTGGCCCTTGCCGGTCTTCTCGCGCGCATAGAGGGCGGCCGTGACGGCGTAGACCGCGTGCAGGCCGGTGACGCGGTCGCCCAGGGTCATGGGGGCATAGGCCGGCTCGCCGCCGCCGTATTGCTGCGCCAGCCAGGGCACGCCGGTGGCGCCCTGGATGAGATCGTCATAGGCGGGCCGGGCCGCATGGGGGCCGCGCTGGTCGAAGCCGCAGCAGCTCACGTGGATGATGCGCGGGTTGCGCGCAGCCACGTCCTCGTAGGCCAGGCCCAGGCGCGCCATGGCCTGGGGCCGCACGTTGCTGATGAGCACGTCGCAGCCTTCGGCCAGGCGCAGCAGGGCCTCGCGCGCGGCGCCCTGCTTGAGGTCCAGCACCACGGAGCGCTTGCCCTGGTTGGCCTGCAGGAAGATGTGGCCCATGGCGGGGTTGCGCATGGGGCCGACGTGGCGCATGTTGTCGCCCTCGGGCGATTCGACCTTGATCACCTCGGCCCCCAGGCCCGCAAGGATCTGGGTGGCAAAGGGGCCCATGACCACCGAGGTCATGTCCAGCACCTTCACGCCGGCAAGAGGGCCTTGCTGTCCCTGCTGCTCCTGCTGCCCCTGCTGCGCTTCTTGCATGCCGGTCTCCCTCACTGCGCCTCGATGCCCGCCTGCTTGACCAGTTGCCCCCAGCGGGCCATCTGGTCCTTCACATAGGTGGCGAACTCGGCGGGCGTGGCCGTGGGCCAGACCTCGAAGCCGACCTGGGCCAATTGCTCCTGCACGGCCTTGTCCTTGAGGATGGCCTGCAGCTCGGTGTTCAGCCGCTCGGTGATCTCGGCCGACATGCCGGCCGGGCCGAAGATGCCGTTCCATGAGGTGATGTCGAAGCCCGGCAGCGTCTTGCCGATGGCCGGCACATTGGGCAGCAGGGTGGAACCCTTGGCCGCCGTCACGGCCAGGGTGCGCACGCGGTCGGTCTTGATCGTGCCCCAGGCCGAGCCCAGGTCGGCCACATAGACCTGGATCTGGTTGCCCATGAGGTCGGTCAGCGCCTGCGGGCTGGACTTGTAGGGCACCGAAGTGATCTGGGTGTGCGTGACGTACTTGAAGGTTTCCGAGGCCACCAGCGAGGTGCTGTTGGGCGTGCCGTAGGACAGGCGGTCGGGATTGGCCTTTGCGTAGTCGATCAGTTCCTGCACGGTCTTGGCCGGAACGGAGGGGTGGACCAGCAGCGCGAACGGCAGCTCGCCCACGCGCGCCACGGGCGTGAAGTCCTTGACGGGGTCGTACTTCAGGCCCTTGACCAGCCAGGGGTTGGCCGAGTGCGAGGTGTTGGTGGTCATGAACAGGGTGTAGCCGTCCGGCCTGGCCTTGGCCACATGGTTGGCGGCAATCTGGGCATTGGCGCCGGCCTTGTTGTCCACGATCACGGGCTGCCTGAGCCGCTCGCCCAGCCGGGTGGCCACCAGGCGCGCCACGGCGTCCGTGCCGCTGCCGGCCGCGAACGGCACGACCAGGGTGATGGGATTGGAGGGGTAACCACCCTGTGCCGACACGGAGGGCGCGGCCACGGCCGCAATGCTGCTGATAGCGCCAAGGGCCAGGGCCCTGCGCAACGGGGAATGCTTCATTTGCTTGTCTCCTGTTTTCTATCCTGTTTCCTATGGAAAGCGGCGCTGTGTATCCAGCGCTCGCCGCCATGGTGCGGGCGTCAATGATTCAAGTCCAATTCTTTAAAACCAAGCAAGGATTCGATTTATGAATCATTGAATCCTGCGTCAGGCTCCATGTCCCGCCTCTTGCGCAAGGACTGCATCGGTGCGAGGCTGGCAGCCTTGCACGACACCACGCCAAGGAGTTCCGCATGTCGCACACCGTCCACACCATCCGGCTGCACCGCGTCCTCAAGGCGCCGCCGCAGCGCGTGTACCAGGCCTTCACCACGGCCGCTGCCCTGGCCAAATGGCTGCCGCCCCACGGCTACGTCTGCGAGGTGCCCGAGTTCGACGCCCGGGTCGGCGGGCGCTACCGCATGGCCTTCGTCAATCTGTCCACGGGCGGGCGAAGCGGCTTCGGCGGGGAGTTCCTGGACCTGGAGCCCGGTCGGCTGGTACGCCATACCGACCGCTTCGACGACCCGCAACTGCCTGGCGAGATGATCACCACCATCACGCTGCGCGAGGTGTTCTGCGGCACTGAAATGGATGTGACCCAGGAAGGCGTGCCCGCCGTCATTCCCGCCGAGGCCTGTCACCTGGGCTGGCAGGAGTCACTGCAGTTGCTGACCCTGCTGGTGGAGGCCAGCGTGCCGGGCTGAGACCCTGCACAAGCCCCTGCTGTCACACAGCTGCGGTTGATGGATTGCGGTGCTTCGGAGGACAATGGCAGTATTGCCCGCCAACGCCCGGAGGTCCGCCATGGCCACCCCCTTTGCACTGACCGCTCAAGCCATCGATGTCCTGCCGTTTGGTGCGCGGCTGGCGGGCGCCCGGACCTGCGCCCTGTTCAAGTCCCAGGACATGGAGGTCATCCGCGTGGTGCTGCGCGCCAGCCAGTCGCTGCCGCCCCACAAGGTGCCGGGCAGCGTCAGCCTGCACTGCCTGGAAGGCGAGCTGGAGGTGATGCTCGGCGAAAGCCGCCAGTCCCTGCAGGCCGGCCAGCTGATGCACCTGCCGGCCAACATGGCGCATGCGGTACGCGCCATCGAGGACACCTCCGCTCTGGTCACCATCGTTCTGTGCAGCTGAACGGCTGACGCGGATCATGCAGCCTCGCGCGCGGCCTGCCCGCGTGCGAATGGTTGTGCCTGCGCTCCATTTGCGATTCATTCTCATTACCAAATCTATAATCACGCCTTTCTCGTTAGCTCACGCCATGGACGCAGCCGCCGCCGGCCCTTCGCAATGCATGACGAGCCCCGTGATTGCATTCGTTGAATGGACGCTCCATGGACGCGCAGATTTCCCAGTCCGCCAAGGCGACAACCAGCCTGGAAAGCCTGTACCACAGCCACCAGAGCTGGCTGCAGGGCTGGTTGCGGCGCCGGTTGGGCGACTCCTTCGACGCGGCCGACATGGCGCAGGACGTGTTCATGCGCCTGCTCACCCGCCAACCCGGCCCTGACGCAACCGGCCTGCGCCAGCCCCGCGCCTACCTGAGCACCATTGCCCATGGCCTGCTGGTGGACCACTGGCGCCGCCGCGAGCTGGAGCGCGCCTGGCTGGAGACCCTGGCCCTCATGCCCGAGGCGCAGGCCCCCTCGCCGGAAAGCCGGCTGATCTTCCTGGAAACCCTGGTCGCCATAGACCGCATGCTGAATGCCTTGAAGCCCCGCGTGCGCAGCGCCTTTCTGTGGGCGCAGCTGGAAGGACTCACCTGCCCGCAGATCGCCGAACGACTGGGCGTGTCCCTGGCCACGGCCGAGCGCTACATCGCAACGGCCCTGAGCCACTGCTACGCACTGCGCTTCGGGGCATGAGCAGCGATCTTTCGCCCGGCCTGATCGACGAAGCCATCCAATGGTCCGTACGGCTGGACTTCAACACGCCCAGCCCCGACACACGGCAGGCCTTCGAGCAATGGCTGCATGCGCAGCCCGCCCACGCCCTGGCCTGGGATCGGGTGCAATCGCTAAGGACTGACTTTGGCCGCATACCGCAACGCCTGGCACTGGACACGCTGGATGCAGCGCAGCGCCTGCGCCAGTCCCGCAGCGTCTCGCGCCGCCGCGCCCTCAAGCTGCTGTCCTTGTCTGGAATCGCCACGGCAACGGGCTGGATGGTCTACAGCCACACGCCTTGGCAGCGCCTGCTGGCCAGCGCCAGCACCTCGGTGGGCGGGCAGCGCACCGTCAGGCTGGACGATGGCAGCACCATCGTGCTCAACACGGACACGGCCATCCGCACGGAGCTGGACCCGCAGCAGCGCCTGGTGGTGCTCAGCCGTGGGGAAATCCTGGTGACCACGGGCGCCGACGAGACTGCACCCGGCCACCGGCCCTTCAGGGTGCGCACGCCGTTTGGCGATCTACAGGCCCTGGGCACGCGCTTTGTGGTCAGACTGCACAAGCATCGGGCCCTTGTCAGCGTGCAGGAGGGCGCCGTACGGCTGACGCCTGCAAAGGCCGCAGACAGCGCCGCACGGCAAACCGCGATGTCCGGCTCGCCGTGGTGGCTGTCGGCCGATGCCAGTACCCCGGCACCTCCCCCGGACTTTGGTGCGGACGACTGGGCAGATGGCGTGATGGCAGGCCGGGCCATCCGCCTGGGTGACCTTCTGGCGGAACTGGGGCGCTACCGCCATGGGCACATCAGTTGCGATGAGCGCGTGGCAGGCCTGCGCCTGTCGGGCACCTTCCATGTGCGCCAGACCGAGCAGGTGCTCCAGCTCATCGCGCAGACGCAGCCCGTGAGCATCAGCCGGCGTACGCGCTGGTGGGTTCATGTGGGGCCGGCATCCGGCCAGTGATTTCCACTTTTTTTCAGAAAAAGTGAGGGGATCCGGATTTTCGTACGGCCTGGGAATGAGTCCTTCAATCCTTTCCCGTATTCCATCCAGGAGAACCCAGCATGTCCCGTCATCACCCGCCCAGGCCCGGTAGCCAACCACAGTGGCGTCCCCGGCCGCTTGTCACCCTTGTGCAAGCCGCCGTCATCGGCATGGCGATGTCGACCCTCGTGCCTTCAGGCGCAGCATGGGCGCAGACGGCCACTGGCCAGGCCGGAGCGCTCACGCGCGATTTCAGCATTGCAGCAGGTCCGCTCGATGCGGCACTGGATCGCTTCTCCCGCGCAGCGGGCGTCAGCCTCTCCTATGACCCGGCACTGGTGGCGGGCCTGCGCACGGGCGGGCTGACCGGCAGCCACGGCGTGTCTGCCGGGTTGCAGCAACTGCTGGCGGGCAGCGGCGTGGCAGCCGTGCAGCAGCCTGGCGGAGGCTTTTCACTGAAGGCTGCCGCGCCCTTGCCTGCTGCGGCAGGTCCCACCCCACCCTCTTCCGCCAGCACGCTGCAGACCGTCAATGTGACGGCCGATGCGGAGCGCAGCAGCGCCACGGAAGGCACGGGCTCATACACCACGCCCAGCATGGCCAGCGCCACGGGGCTGAACCTGTCGCAGCGCCAGACGCCGCAGTCCGTGAGCGTGGTGACGCGCCAGCAAATGGATGACTTCCACCTGAGCACCCTGCAGGACATTGCCAAGGTCACGCCCGGGCTGTACGCCAAGAACCAGGCCGTGACCGATTCGGAGTCCACCTTCTACGCGCGCGGATTTGCGCTGGACCATGTGAATGTGGACGGCCTGCCGCTGGATGTGACGGGCTTCAATTCGCGCAATGTCTCGGCCGACCTGCTGATGTATGACCGCGTGGAGGTGGTGCGCGGCGCCACGGGCCTGATGGATGGCGTGGGCGCGCCTTCGGGCTCAGTCAACCTGGTGCGCAAGCGTCCCACGGCCCAGCCGCTGCTCAATGCCACGCTGGGCCTGGGCAGTTGGAACAACCGCCAGGCCTCGCTGGACGCAAGCCGTGCGCTCAATGCCAGCGGCAGCGTGCGCGCTCGCGTGGTGGGCGGCTGGCGCGACAGCGACAGCTTTGTCGATGTCACCAACACCCGCAATGCCAGCCTGTACGGCATCGTGGAAGCGGACCTCACGCCAGACACCACGCTGGGCGTGGGCGCCTACCGCCAGCGCACGCGCACCAAGGGCGTGTTCACGGGCCTGCCCACCCTGCCCGATGGCGGCCATATGGACCTGCCGCGCTCCACCTTCCTCAACAACGCGGGGTCTTTCCAGAACCGCGACAACGATGGCGTGTTCGTTGATCTGGAGCAGCGCCTGCGCAACGGCTGGACGGTCAAGCTGGGCATCAACCATGTCGAGGCCGATTCCGACATCCGCAACACCACCAACAGCCGCGTCGCGGGATCGACCACACAGCTGGAGCAGTCCGAGACGGGCTGGCGCTACGGCACACGCCAGACCGTGGCCGACCTGCGCGCCCGGGGCCCGGTCGAGTGGTTCGGGCGCGCGCACGAGATCGCCGTGGGCGCCAGCTACCGCAATGACAGCTCGCATGCGGCCGAGACCTGGGGGTCGTCAGCCTCGCGCATCGTCGACATTGCCACCTGGAATCCCTACTCCGCGCCCTGGACCGGCTCGGTGCCTGCCAATGGCGACCTGTGGGGCCGCAAGACGCGCGAAAAAGCCATCTACGCCAGCGGCAACTTCAGCCTGGCCGATCCGCTGCACCTGATTCTGGGCGGGCGTCTGGGCTGGTACGAGCAGGACACGACGGGCTGGTACACCGGCACGCCCAACTGGAAGCGCAGCCTGGACGAGAGCGCCAAGTTCGTTCCTTATGCGGGCCTGGTCTATGACGTGGATGACAGGCATTCGGTCTATGCCAGCCTGACACAGAGCTACCAGCCCCAAAGCTCGATGGACGTGCGGGGCAACACCCTGGACCCGATGACAGGCACCAACTACGAGCTGGGCGCCAAGGGCGAGTACTTTGACGGGCGACTCCATGCCAGCGCCTCGGTGTTCCGCATCACGCAGCGCAACCGTGCCGTGCGTGACGATGCCAATTGCCCCACCAGCGGCGCCATCAGTTGCTTTCGCGCGGCGGGCGAGATCCAAAGCGATGGCCTGGAGTTGCAGCTGTCCGGACTGCTGCAGCCCGGCTGGCAGGTTTCGGCCGGCTACACCTATGTGCGGGCGCGCTACACCAAGGACCGGATTGCCACCAACATCGGCCAGCGCGTGAGCACCGACGAGCCCCAGCATCTACTCAAGCTCTACACCAGCTATCGCCTGCCCGGCGAGTACGGGCGCTGGAGCCTGTACGGATCGCTGCATGCGCAAAGCAAGATGTTCCGCCGCGAAACCGGCTTCGAGACCACGCAGCGCAGCTACGCCCTGCTGGGCCTGGGCGTGGGCTACCAGGTCAATGCCAATGCCCATGTGCAGCTGAGCGTGGACAACCTGCTGGACCGTCGCTACTACCAGGATCTTGGCTATTCATGGTCGGGGGCCCTGGCGCGCTACGGAGCACCGCGCTCGGTGGCCGTGACGCTCAGCTACAGGCTCTGAGGCCGCGCCTCAACGCACGGGCAGGAACTGCATGAACGGCCCAGCCACCAGCCCCTGCCCATAGCCGATGAAGGAGCGCCTGTAGCGCTCGGTGGTGTAGTTGGCGATCAGGTCCAGCCGGCCGATGATCTTGCCCATCTCGCGCTCGAAGCTCAGGTTGCGCGCGTCGTCGCCCAGGTGGTTGGACAGCAGCAGCGGCCCGCCCGCTGCGTTGCGCCGCGAGTTGAGTATCCAGTTGGCCACTTCCACGTTGCGTGCGGCGTTGTAGATCAGCTGCGGGTCCAGCCCGTGGACCAGGGTGAAGCTGGTGCGCCCGCCATGGGCGGTGATGATGGTGTCGGCCAGCGCATGGACGAAGGCGGCCACGCGGTCGCCCTTGAAGTCGGGCTGCAGCGCCAGCGAGAGCGCGGCCACGTCCTGGGCGCCGCGCAGGTCGGCCCAGGGCTGGCGCTCGGTGATGGCGATGCGCACGTAGGCGGATGCGGCCTCGCGGCTTTCAGCGGTTTTCTTCCACTCGGCGGGGTTGCGCAGGTAGAGCTTGTCCATGATGCGCATCAGGCTGTCCAGATTCTCCTTCATGGCCAGCGTGGCCATGCGGTTGCTGTCGGACTGCACGATTTCGCTGGGCTCGAACGAGGCACCCTCCACCTTGCCGCGCGGCGCGGGCGTGTCGGCACAGCCCGCTGTCAGCAGCAGCGCCAGCACCGGCGCCAGGCGGCGCGCCGTGCCACCTCCCGGTCGGGGCTGGCTGTCGTTCACCCCGGCTCTGCGGCCGGCCCTCCCCGGCAAGACAAGCTCAATAGTCATCCCGGAACGATAGCAGCGGACTACCGGGGCGCCGAAGCCCGATGCTCTGTCTTACATGCCCTGGCACCGGCAGCGTCAACCTCCCGTCAGGCAGCGTTGCTGCACCATCCCGTCATCCAGTCATCCACCACCGCCCCGGTGCTGCGCCAGCAGGTGGCCGAGGATCTTCCAGGTCTGGGGCTGCTCCACCATGGGCACGGGAATGCGCAGCATGCTGCCCGCGGCCTGCCTGGGCGAAAACAGCAGGCCCGGTGCCAGCAGCAGGCCCTGCGGCGCGGCATGGCGGGCCAGCACCTCCGAGTCCACGCCGCAGTCCACCCAGGCGAACATGCCGGCCTGCGGTTCGTGCGGGGCCCGGCAGTCCAGGGCTTCGAGCATGCGCAGGCAGCGGTTGCGCGCGCGGTCCACGCGCTCGCGCAGGCGGTCCACATGCTTGCGGTACTGGCCATCGGCCAGCACGCGGTGCACCACCTGCTCGCCCGGCAGCGCCGTGGTCAGCCCGCCCAGCAGCTTGAGGTCGGTCAGCCGCCGTATCAGATCGGTGTGTGCCGCGACATAGCCCACGCGCAGGCTGCCGGCCAGGGTCTTGGAGTAGCCGCCCACCAGGAGCACGCGCTGCAGCCGGTCCATGGCGGCCAGGCGCACGGGCACGCCGGGCAGGAAGTCGGAGTAGGTGTCGTCCTCGGCCAGGTAGAAGTCGTGGCGCTCGGCAATGCGCAGCACCTCGTGGGCCACGCCAGCCGACAGGGTCTGGCCCGTGGGGTTGTGCACGGCCGTGTTCAGGATGAAAAGCCGGGGCTGGTGCTGGCGGGCCAGCCGCTCCAGCGCCTCCACATCAGGGCCGCCGGGCAGGCGGGGCACGCCGACCACGTTCACGCCCAGGGCGTTGAGCCGGCCGAAGATGAGAAACCAGCCGGGGTCTTCCACCAGCACGGTATCGCCAGGGCGCACCAGGCTGCGCACGATGAGGTCCAGCCCCTGCGTGACGCCGGCCACGGTCATCAGGTGGGCCTCGGGGTGGGCAGGCACGTCCTGGGCCTGCAGCACCGAGGCGATCTGCTGGCGCAGCGGCAGATAGCCCTGGGGCACGCCATAGGTCAGCAGGCCCGGTCCCGTGCTGCGGCCCACGGCGCGCAGGGCCGAGGCCAGCATTTCCTGGTCCAGCCAGTCGGGCGGCAGCATGCCGGCGCCGCCCGAGTGTTCCATGCCTTCGCGGAACATGCTGCGCAACAGAAAGGCGGTATCGAAGGCAGCGCCCTGCTCCAGCGTGGGCAGGCCCTGGCTGGCGCGCGGCACGGCCTGGGCCGCGCGCCGGGCGCTGACGAAGACACCCGAGCCGCGCCGGGAATGCACCAGGCCCTGGGCAGCCAGCCGGTCGTAGGCCTGGACCACGGTATCGCGGCTGACGCCAGCCTGCTGTGCCAGCGCGCGCACCGAGGGCAGCCGCGAGCCCGCGCGCAGGCCATGGTGGCGGATGAGACCTCCGTAATGGTCCACGAGCTGATCGACCAGCGAGAGATCGGAGGACCGCAGCGGACGCCAGGGTGCAGCGGCCTGGAAAGCCGTATCGGAGGATGCGCGCGGTGCCTGCGGTGTATTCGGCATGGCGGCCGGATCGAGTGTCAGGGTCATACGGGCAGGCCAGTTGGCAAATTGTTATGGCAAAGTGTACTGCTACTGTACCGAAAGCTGCCATTAGCATGGCCTGACGGCGCCGCGGCCTGCGGCATGCGCAGACAGGGCGCCGGATTCCCAGCCTTGCCTTCTGACACCATGCCCTTCGATACCGCCCACACCTCGTTCCTGCTGCCGCTGGCCATGTTCTCCTTCGTCAGCTCCGTCACGCCCGGCCCCAACAATGTGATGCTGACGGCCTCGGGTGCCAGCTTCGGCTACCGCCGCACGGTGCCCCACATGCTGGGCATCACCATGGGCGTGGTGGTCATGGTGCTGCTGGTGGGCGCGGGCCTGGGCGCGGTGTTCGAACGCCTGCCGGTGATCTACACCGCGCTCAAGTACCTGGGTGCGGCCTACCTGGTCTGGCTGGCGTGGAAGATTGCGGGCAGCGGCGGCATCGACGGCGGCAACGCGGGCGCCCGGCCCTTCGGGTTCTGGCAGGCGGCGGCCTTCCAGTGGGTCAACCCCAAGGCCTGGATCATGGCCATCGGCGTGATTGCCACGTACACGCCGCGCGAGGATTTCTTCATCAACCTGGTGCTGGCGGCCCTGGTGCTGGGCATCGTGAACTATCCCAGCGTCAGCGTCTGGACGCTGTTCGGCAGCGCCGTGGGGCGCGCACTGCGCTCGCCGCAGGCACTGCGCCGCTTCAACTGGTGCATGGCGGCCCTGCTGCTGGTGTCGCTGTACCCGGTGCTGGCCGACTCACCGGCCTGAACCACAAGGTCGGCTCACCCGGCTGATGCCGCATCCAGCGCCAGTATCTGGCGCGCCAGCGCGGCGATGCCGGCCTCGCTGAGGTCGTCGGCCTGCACCCTGCGGCGCGTGCGCCACTGCGTGAAATGCCGCTCCTGCGAGCGCTCGTAGTGCGGGTCGTAGTGCTGGGCCATGAGTTCGGAGAACAGCGGCGAGAGGCTGCGCTCATGCGCCCAGGCCTGCCAGCGCGAGATGGTCTCCTTGCCCTGCAGCTCCTTGAGCCAGCCGAGCTTGTCGGCCAGCATTTGCGGATCGTCGCCCAGGTAGGCGTAGTCGCGCAGCAGGTAGGCCAGGCGCGCCTCGGGCGTGGCATCGAGCGCAATCACGGGCGACTGGCGCATGTGCTCGACCAGCACCAGTGGCAGGGACACGCGGCCGATCTTGGCGCTCTCGCCTTCCACGTACACGGTGCGCGACGGATCGAAGCTCTCCAGCTGCTGGGCCAGCAGCGTCTCGAAGTACTTCTGGCTGGGCTGCTCCACGCCGGGCAGGTTGCCCAGCAAGGAGCCCTTGTGGCTGGCATAGCCCTCCAGGTCCAGCACCTGCTCGCCGGCCTCGGCCAGGGCATGCAGCACCCGGGTCTTGGCGCTGCCGGTGGCGCCGCACAGCACCTGCAGGCGCAACTGGGGCACAAGGCGATCGATCAGCTCGATCACATGGCCGCGATAGGACTTGTAGCCGTTGGCCAGTTGCTGGGCATCCCAGCCGACCAGGCGCAGCCAGGTGACCATGGAGCCGCTGCGCAGGCCGCCGCGCCAGCAGTAGACCAGCGGCTTCCAGTTGGCGGGCTTGTCGGCGAAGGTTTCCTGCAGATGGCGCGCCAGATTGGCCGAGACCATGGCCGCGCCCAGGCGCTTGGCCTCGAAGGGGCTGACCTGCTTGTAGATGGTGCCGATCCGGGCGCGCTCCTCGTTGTCGAGCACGGGGCAGTTGATGGCGCCGGGAATGTGGTCCTGCGCAAATTCGGCAGGAGAACGGGCGTCGATCAGGGTGTCGAACTGGTGGCGGTCGGCGATGCGGATAGGCTGGCGGTGGGACACGGGCAAACGGTGATCTGGCGATCATGCGGGAGGCAGAAACAACCGGCGCCATGGCCTCAGGGGCTCATGGACCGGCACCGGAACCAGGAAAGTGGATCGAGCCTCGACACGCACCGGCCCGCCCCGCTTCGCGCCTTGCTTGCGCGAGCCGGGCATGCGGCCGACCTTGGAAACGGGGATTCTCGCACGCCCGACGTGCCCGCGCTCGGCTGTCAGGGCAAGGCTGTCAACGCAAGGCAGCGGCGATCAGGCCCTGCACGGCGGCCACGCGCTGCACCTGCTGGGGGCTGTCGTAGTTGCCCATGAAGACGGCATACACCAGCGAATGCTGGGGCACGACCACCAGCCGCTGGCCGCCCAGGCCGATGGCCATGTAGTACGCCAGGCCCGCGCGGGTCTGCCCCACATACCAGTGGTGGCCGTAGCGCAGGCCGGGCCAGGCGTCCACGCGCGGCAGCATGGATTGCACAATCCAATTCCGGGGCACCAGCGCCCGGCCCTGCCTTCCTCCTTGCCCTTCACCCGGCCACTCGCCCTGCTGCAGCACCAGTTGGCCGATGCGGGCCAGGTCGCGCGCCCGCAGGCGCAGGCCAGAGGCGGCGGCGGCCTCGCCGTTGGTGCCAGGCGTCCACTCGGCCTTGTCGATGCCCAGCGGGGCAAACAGCTTGTGGCGCGCATAGTCCAGCAGGGGCATGCCGCTGCCCTGCGCGATCAGATGGCCCAGCAGTGCCGTCGCACCGCCGCTGTAGCACCAGCGTTCGCCGGGCGGGGCGACGACGGGCTGCTCCAGCACGTAGCGGTAGCGGTCGCTGCTGCGCTCCATGGCGATTTCACTGTTGCGCGGGTCGGAGTACGGAATCTCCTCGTCCCATTGCAGGCCCATGGTCATGCCCAGGGCATGGGAGACCAGGATGCCGCGCCGGCCCTCATCGGCCGCCAGATCGCTGTAGGCGGGAAAGGCCTGGACCAGGGGCGTGTCCAGCGCGGGCACCTTGCCTTCGGCCAGGGCCATGCCGTACAGCAGGCCGACGATGCTCTTGCTGACCGAGCGCACATCGTGCAGGGAGTCGGTGTTGAAGGCCACCTTGCCCAGCGGCTCGCCCCAGCGTTCGTCCTCTCCCTCGAAATAGCGCTCCAGCGCCAGCCGGCCGTGGCGCATCACGACGAGGGCGTGCAGGTTCGCCAGCTCTCCGCTCTGCACGCCCCGGTCCAGGCGTTCGCCCAGATCGTCGGCCAGGCCGGTGCCTGTGGAAGAGGCACCGCCCTGCCCCACGCTGGCACAGGCCGTGCAGCCCAGCGCCGCCAGGGCTGCGCCCGTCTGCAGCCATCTGCGCCTGTCGATGCGAAAGCCGTTGTTTGTCATATCCCTCTCCCTTACTTACTTATTTACTTACGTACTTACAGCCTGGGCGAAGACCCGCTGCCGCGCGGATGGATCAGCATGCGGTCGCCGCGTATTTCCACGTCGAACTGGCGCAGGAAGTTCTGGCCCAGCAGCGCATCCCTGTCCGTGCTGCCGGTATAGCCCGTGCCCACGCGCAGGCCGCTGACCACCAGAGAGGCCACGCGCACCTGCTCGGCCACCACCATGCGGCCGTCGCGCTCGCCATTGGCGGTGCGAAAGCGCACGGGCTCGCCGCCGTCCAGGCCCGCACGCTCGGCCAGCGGCTCGGTCACGCCGACCATGCTGGCGCCCGTGTCCACCAGGAACATGACGGGCTGCCCGTTGACGGCACCTTCCACGCGGAAATGCCCGTCGCGGTCGCGCGCAATGGCCACGGTGCCATCGGCCTGGACCTTGACGCCGGCCGGCTTCAGGTACATCTGCATGGCCCAGTACAGCACGCCCATGACCAGCAGCCAGAACAGCAGAAAACCCAGCATGCCGCGGCGGGCGACGGACTGGACGCTGGGCTCGGCGGCCGTGCCGGCAGAGGAGGAAGCGGACGGATCGGGCGAACGCGGCGTGGATTTCAGGCGCATGGCAATGCAGACGGGATCGACGGTGGCAGCAAGGTGGCGGTCGCCCATTCTGCCTGCAGCCCCGCCCCGCCACGGCCAAGCCAATAGCCGCTACAGTGGGCGCCTTCATCACAGCCCGCTCCTGCCATGACCACGACCGCGCAGCCGCCCTTTGTCCTCCACTACATCTTCGACCCGCTGTGCGGCTGGTGCTATGCCGCCGCGCCACTGGTCAAGGCCGCGCGCAGCGTGCCCGGCGTCACGCTGCAATGGCATGGCGGCGGCATGCTCACGGGCGCCCATACCCGCACCATCACGGCCGACTGGCGCGGCCACGTGATGCCGCACGACCAGCGCATTGCCGAGATGACGGGCCAGCCCTTCGGCACGGCCTACTTCGACGGCCTGCTCAACGACCTGGGCGCCGTGCTGGACTCCGAGCCGCCGACCACGGCCCTGCTCGCCGCCGAAGAGGTCGCCGGCCGTGGCCTGGACATGCTGGCGCGCCAGCAGCAGGCCCACTATGTGGAAGGCCGCCGCATCAGCGACCCCGCCGTGCTGCAGGAACTGGCCCGGGACCTGGGCCTGGGCGGCCAGGCCTTTGCCCAGGCCTTCCAGCGCCTGTCCGGCGCTGCCACCCAGGCGCATATCACCGAGGCACGCGAATGGCTGGAACTGGCCCAAGGCCAGGGTTTCCCGACCTTTGCGCTGGAGTTCGACCACCCCGAGGCCGAGCAGCCGGGCCAGCGCGCCGTCCAGCGCATCGACATCGGGCCCTGGCTGGGAGATGCCGATGGCTGGGCCGTGCAACTGGGCGAGTGGGTCGAACAGGTGTCGGCACTTCAGGGTGGATCAGCTGCCCCCGCCGACGCGCCCGGATGTGATGCAGACGGATGCGCCCTGCCAGGGCAAGGCTGAGGACCCAGAGCACTTGCTGGAGGTGCACGGTTGCGCCAGTGAAAATCAGCATATTTGATAAAATACAATTTGATAAAAATATTAAATTTACCTACAATTTGTGAACCAGCACACCCGTACGAAAGGCGGGGTCGCAAAGCCTCCGGTCTACCCCCGCCCTTTGACGGGCGGGCATGACAGCGGGGTTGCCAGGTTCCGTCGTTCCTGCCGGCCCCTGCATGCGACTTCGCCAGGGCCGTGCATGGCCACAATTGACGGAGATCAGCATGGCACCCTGCCGCACGATTCGCTTGAACCTTTTCCTCGCACCACCGCGCTGGTGGGCTACCACGGCGCTGTGCGCAGCAGCCCTTTCAGCCTGCGGAGGGGGAAGCGACACGGCCTCCCCCTCCCAGTCGGTGGCCGGCCCGCTGGCCTCCGGCACGACGACCCTCGAGAACCTCGTGGTGCTGGACGACACCGTGGGCTCGGCCATAGCGCAGCCGCAGTTCCACATTGCCCCCGTATTTGTGGAGCCACCGCAGGGGCCAGGCGTCGCAGTTGCAGGCGCCGGGGCGCAGCTGCCGCCTGTGGCCAGCATCCTGCCGCCTCAGACCAGATCGCTGTCCACCCGCAGGCTCACCCCCGACGAGTTGCTGGCAGCCCAGCGCGGACAGCCATCCATGGAGATCACATCCCAGCAGGGCACGCCCACGCCCCTGGCCTCTGGCTCCATCGTGACCTACACCCCGGCGCAGGTTCGGGCAGCCTATGGCTTTCCCGCACTGGCACCGTCCGGCAGCCCACTCACACCGGCACAGGCAGCGCAGATGGGCGCAGGTCAGACCATCTACGTCGTGAATGCCTACCACAACCCCAACGTCGCGACCGAACTGGCCACCTTCAACCAGCGCTTCGGCCTGCCCGGCTGTACTGGCCGGGTACTGGCGCCCGCGACCCCGCTGCCCATGCCCGCGGCACCCTCGACAGGCTGCGAGCTGCTGGTGGCGTACAGCGACACATCGGGCCAGTTGGCGGCCAGCGCACCGGCCTACAACGCAGGCTGGGCCACCGAGATCGCGCTGGATGTGCAGTGGTCGCATGCCATAGCACCGCTTGCACGCATCGTTCTGATCGAGGCGCCTGACGCATCGACCAACAGCCTGCTGCGTGCCGTGCAACTGGCCAATGCCATGGGCCCGGGAGCGCTCTCCATGAGCTTCGGCACGGCCGAGGGCAGCTGGACCACCTCGGTGGACTCCGTGTTCGGCGCCAGCCAGATGACGTACCTGGCTGCCACCGGCGACTGGGGAGCGGGTGTGATGTGGCCTTCGGTCTCCTCCAGGGTGCTCGCGGTTGGAGGCACTTCGCTGAGCTACTCCGGGGCAGGCAGCCGCTCCGAGGTGGCCTGGTCGGGCACCGGAGGCGGCATCAGCGCCTACGTGCCCGCATCGGCCTACCAGCAAAGCGGCGTGCCGGGCGTGGGCGGGTTGAGCCGCCGCACCGTGGCCGATGTGGCAATGAACGCGGATCCGTCCACCGGGCACTATCTGGCCGTCATCCCCTCGGGCGGCACGGCCGTGCAGTGGGTCAGCGCCGGCGGCACCAGCCTGTCTTCCCCGATGTGGGCTGGACTGGTCGCCGTAGCCAACGCCATGCGCGCCCAATCTGCGCTGGCACCCCTGGGCAGCACCCAGCCCATGCTGTACGGCAAGGTGGCGGCAACGCCCACGAGCTATTCCAGGGCATTCGCCGACATCACCAGCGGCTCGCACGGCAGTTGCGCCACCTGTTCTGCGCGTGCAGGCTTTGACGAACTCACCGGCCTTGGCACGCCCAATGCCACGGATCTGCTCAGCGCACTGGGCGCCGCCACACCCGCTGCGGTGGCACCGATCGTGGCCGCGGCCACCATCTCGGGCGATGCCGGCAAGGCCCTGAGCTTCACCGTGTCGGCGACAGGCAGCAACCCGCTGAGCTACAACCTGGCAGGCGCTCCAACGGGAATGACGATCGCAGCCACGACCGGCATCGTCACCTGGCCAGCCCCCGTGGCGGGAAGCTACGCCATCACGGCCCGGGCCACGGACACAAAAACAGGCCTGACCGGGCAGGCGGCCTATACGGTCAGGATCGCACCGCCCCAGCCTCCCGTGGTCACCGGAGCCAGCATCAGCGGTACGGCCAACGTGGCGCTATCGTTCAGCGCCGCCGCAACCGCGCCCCACCCCGTCAGCTACAGCCTGGTCTCCGCGCCTTCCGGCATGGCCATCAGCACCACCGGCCTGGTGAGCTGGCCCAAGCCCGTGGCGGGCAACTACAACGTTACGGTGGTGGCCCGGGACACGGCGACCGGACTGAGCGGCAGCGCCGTCTTCACGGTGAAGGTGGCCGCCGCCGGTACAGCGGGCACCGGCCTGGCCATCACCGCCGCTGCCGTGCAGGGCAAGGCAGGCATCCCCCTGTCCGCAACGATCAGCGTGTCGGCGCCTGGCGCCACCTCCGTGTCCGTCTCCCTGTCCGGCGTGCCGCTGGGCATGGTGTTCGCGGCCCAGGGCTCCGCGATCAGCATGCGGTGGGCCCAGCCTGTGGCCGGCAGCTATGCGCTGCTGGTGGTGGCACGTGATTCCCTGGGCCGCAGCGCCCAGGCGACGGTGCCCGTCACCATCACGGCGCCTTGAGTTCGGCGCGGCCACGCGGGGCGGGTGGCCTCGCCGTGGCTGCGCAGTTCAGTCCATCTTGGAAATCATCACCTGGCCAAAGCCGGAGCACGACACCTGGGTGGCGCCGTCCATCAGGCGGGCGAAGTCATAGGTGACCTGCTTGCTCTGGATGGCCTTTTCCAGCGCGCTGATGACCAGGTCGGCCGCCTCGCGCCAGCCCATGTGGCGCAGCATCATCTCGGCCGAGAGGATTTCGGAGCCCGGGTTCACATAGTCCTTGCCCGCGTACTTGGGGGCCGTGCCGTGCGTGGCCTCGAAGCAGGCCACGGAGTCGGACATGTTGGCGCCGGGCGCAATGCCGATGCCGCCGACCTGGGCCGCCAGCGCGTCCGAGATGTAGTCGCCGTTGAGGTTGAGCGTGGCCACCACCGAGTACTCGGCCGGGCGCAGCAGGATCTGCTGCAGGAAGGCGTCGGCAATCGAGTCCTTGATGACGATGTCGCGGCCCGTGCGCGGGTTCTTGAACTTGAGCCAGGGTCCGCCGTCGATGGGCTGGGCGCCGAACTCGCGCGCCGCCAGCGCGTAGCCCCAGTCGCGGAAGCCCCCTTCGGTGAACTTCATGATGTTGCCCTTGTGGACCAGGGTCACGCTGGGCTTGTCATTGTCGATGGCGTACTGGATGGCCTTGCGCACCAGGCGCTCCGTGCCCTCGATGGACACGGGCTTGACGCCGATGCCCGAGGTCTCGGGGAAGCGGATCTTCTTGACGCCCATTTCCTTGACCAGGAAGTCGATGAGCTTTTTCGCGTTCTCGCTGCGGGCCTCGTACTCGATGCCCGCGTAGATGTCCTCGGAGTTCTCGCGGAAGATGACCATGTTGGTCTTCTCGGGCTCCTTCAGCGGCGAGGGCACGCCCTTGAAATACTGCACGGGGCGCAGGCAGACGTAGAGGTCCAGCTCCTGGCGCAGCGCCACGTTCAGCGAGCGGATGCCGCCGCCCACGGGCGTGGTCAGCGGGCCCTTGATGGAGACCACGTACTCGCGCAGGGCCTGCATGGTTTCTTCGGGTAGCCACACATCGGGGCCGTAGATGCGCGTGGATTTCTCGCCTGCGAAGACCTCCATCCACTGGATCTTGCGCTTGCCGCCATAGGCCTTGGCCACGGCGGCATCCACCACCTTGATCATCACCGGCGTGATGTCCACGCCGGTGCCGTCACCTTCGATGAAAGGAATGATGGGCTGGTCTGGCACGTTCAACGACATGTCGGCGTTGACAGTGATCTTCTGGCCCTCGGCCGGCACCTGGATGTGCTGGAAGCGGTTCATGGGGACGGGTCTCCGTTGGCTGGTGCACGAGGCAAGAGTGAATGCCCGGATCGGGCACGAATTTGGTGCAGAAAATTCTAACGACAATCGGGCCGCCCTCCTGTCAACGGCGATACAGTAAGCGCGTTGAGCATGTGCGGTGCATCAAGAATTTCGCACCGTTGTCTGATTCAACTTGGCTTCTACCGCTTTTCTAGGAAATGGCATATATGAAAAAACTCCTCGCTGTCCTGATCGCCGGTTCGTTTGCCGCAGGCGCCTTCGCACAGGCCGCCGCAGCACCCGAAGCGCCGATGTCGGCTCCCACGGCCGCTTCCGCAGCTGCTCCCGCTCACACAGCCAAGAAGGCCAAGGTCGCCAAGAGCGGCAAGCACTCCGGCAAGAAGCACGCCAAGCGCTCCACGAAGAAGGCACACAAGGCCGTGGCCTGATCCATGCCACGGGATGCCAGCCGGCATCCCCTCAAAAAAAGCCCGCAAGTCAGCAATGCCCTGCGGGCTTTTTGCCGCCCGCCCGGCCATGATGGCCCGGCCAGGCCGATTTTTGCGTCCGGCCATACTCCCCCTGCGACAGAATGTGCAAGATGACGAAGCCTTCGACCCCCCTCCACACATCCCTTTCACGCCGCGCGCTGCAGCGGTTGCTCATGGCCGCCTGCCTGGCCGGTGCCGCCGTATCGGCAGGCGCACAGCCCCAGGGCACCCCCCAGATGAATCTGCGCCGCGTGGAGTTGACGGCCGGGTTCCATCGCATCGATGCCCAGGTGGCCGCCTCGGACCGCGAGCGCGCCATCGGCCTGATGTTCCGCCAGGACATGCCCGCGCAGGAGGGCATGATCTTCGTCTTCGAGGTGCCCGCCGTGCAGTGCTTCTGGATGCGCAACACCCTGCTGCCGCTGACCGCCGCCTTCGTGGCCGATGACGGCACCATCGTGAACCTGGCCGACATGAAGCCCATGACCGAGGACTCGCACTGCTCGGCCAAGCCCGTGCGCTATGTGCTGGAGATGAACCAGGGCTGGTTTGCCAAGCGCGGCCTGAAGGCCGGCGTCAAGCTGGGCGGCAGCCTGTTCACGTCCACGCCTGCCGCCAAGCCATAATCACGGCCCATGCAAGCGCTTCGCTCCTCGTTCTGGCTCACCCGGCTGATATTGGCCTGGTTTGCCGTGACGCTGGGCGTTGCCGTGGCTTCGCCCCTGGTGAATCCACAGGGCTTCGAGCTGGTCTGCACGGCCAGCGGCGACGTCAAGCTGGTGGCGCTGGGCGACAGCGCAGCCCCGGGCATGGGCCACCACCAGCTCGACTGCCCGATGTGCCTGCCCGTCGGCGCACCACCGCCGGCCCTGCCACAGATGGCGATACCCCACCAGCAGCCGCTGGCCCACGCGCTGCTGCCGCTGGTGGCGGCGCACATTGCCTCCGTCACGCGCGCGCCGCTGCCGGCGCGCGGCCCTCCCGCACTGACTGCCGTGTTCTCTTGAATCGCCGCCGGGCCTGCTGATGCGCGCCCGGCCCGCCTGTGCCGCGCCTGCGGCCCAGGACTGCGCCGCCTGCGCGGCGCAAGACCCGGAGTCAGTTCGTGAATTCTTCCCCTTTCCCCGCGATGACGGCGCCGGTGCGCGCGTACACGCACGCCTTTCGTCTCCACCCCCTGGCCACGGCGCTGTACTGTGCGCTGGGCGCCGCATGGGCGCCTGCCGCACACGCGCAGGTCCTGGCCGAGGCGGCACTGCCCGCCGTCGAAGTCTCCGACCAGGCCACGGCCGACGCCAACGGACTGCTGCCGCTGAACAAGACCGTAGGCACGGCCAGCCGTCTGGGCCTGACGGCGCGCGAGACACCGGCCTCGGTGCACATCGTGGACCGCGCGGCCATCGAGGCGCGCGGCGCCCAGGACACGCAGGAGATCCTGCGCTCCATTCCGGGCGTCACGGCCTACAGCCCGCCCGGCAACATCGGCATCAGCTACCGGGGCTTCGGCACGGGCTCGGTCAGCCAGCTGTTCAACGGTATCAACCTGCAGTACTCCATTGCGGCCCGGCCCGTGGACAGCTGGATCTACGACCGGGTGGAGGCCATCGGCGGGGCCTCCGGCTTTCTCTACGGCGCAGGCGGCGTAGGCGGCACGCTGAACTACATCACCAAGCTGGCCCAGCGCGACAGCTTCACCGAAGGCCAGCTGCGCCTGGGCAGCTACGGGCTGAAGGAAGCCTCCGTAGGGCTGAACCGCCGCCTGGGCGATGCCACCGCCAGCCAGGGCACCACCCATTACCTGCGCCTGGACCTCAACCACCGCGATGCCGGCAGCTGGGTGGGCGGCACGCAGTCGCGCTCCACGCAACTGGCAGCCTCGCTGCTGTCCGACCTGGGTGGCGGCCTCACGCACACCCTGGCCTACGAGGCCCAGCATGAGCGCGTGGACCGCCCCTACTGGGGCACGCCACTGCTCAACCCGCTACGCGGCCAGGCCCGCATTGACGAGGCCACCCTCGGCAAGAACTACAACAGTGCCGACGGCCTGTATGCCCAGCGCGTGCAGTGGCTGCGCTCCATCACCGAATGGCGGGCCAGCGACCGGCTCAAGCTGAGCAACACCTTCTACGCCTATGACGCGCTGCGCGACTACCGCAACGTGGAGACCTACCGCTTCACGCCCGACAACAGCGCGGTGGTGCGCTCGGCCGCGCTGCTGCAGCGCCATGACCAGCGCATGGTGGGCGACCGCATCGAAGGCAGCTACCTGGGCGAGCTGGCCGGCCGGCGCAGCGAATGGGCCTTTGGCCTGGATGTGAGCGTGAACCGGCAGACGCGCTTTCCCAACAGCCTGTCGGGCACGGTGAGCACGGTCAATCCCTACGATTTCACGACAGAGAACTTCTACGACATTCCCGGCATGGCGCCCGGATTCAGGCCCGATCGCGACAACAAGGTCACCACCACCGCGCTCTACCTGGAAAACCGCACGGCCCTCACCCCGGCCCTGCACCTGCTGACCGCCCTGCGCCATGAACGCATCGATGTGGACCTGACCAACCGGCGCGATGTAACGCCCGCGCTGCCCGCCAGCTACAGCCGCAGCTATAGCCCGACGACCGGGCGCGTGGGCCTGGTCTGGGATGCCACGCCCGAGGCCAATCTCTACGCCCAATTCTCCACGGCGGCCGATCCGCCGTCGGGCATGCTGATGGGCGCCTCGTTTGCCGACGCCATCAACAACACCGGGCTGACCACGGGCCGCCAGGTGGAGGCGGGCAGCAAGCTGTCGTTCTGGCAGGGCAAGGGAACGGCGGCGCTGGCGGTCTATCACATCACGCGCCGCAACATCTCCACCCAGGACCCGCAGGACAGCACGCGCACGGTGCTGGTGGGCCAGCAGTCCTCGCGCGGGGTGGAGCTGTCCATGGGCCTGGCGCCCACGCCGCGCTGGTCCATCCAGGGCAACTGGAGCCATGTGGACGCGCGCTATGACAACTACCAGCAAGGCGGCGTATCCCTGGCCGGCAAGCGGCCCACGAACACGCCCGCCAGCGTGCTCAACCTCTGGACCAGCTACCGCATCACGCCCGCGCTGGAGGTCAACGCAGGGCTGCGCCGCGTGGGCGGTATCTATGCTGACGCGGCAAATACCCTGTCCTGGCCTGCCTACACCCTGCTGGACCTGGGCCTGAGCTACCGCATCGACCCGCGCATGACGGTGATCGCACGGC
Source organism: Delftia deserti (assembly GCF_042653485.1). Classification (NCBI taxonomy): domain Bacteria; kingdom Pseudomonadati; phylum Pseudomonadota; class Betaproteobacteria; order Burkholderiales; family Comamonadaceae; genus Delftia; species Delftia deserti. The sequence continues at coordinate 226,329 of NZ_JBHSIH010000001.1, forward strand.
TGCGCAATGCCACGGACCGCGTCTACGCCGCCAGCCTGACCAGCACCATGGCCTACCTGGGGGCGCCGCGCACGGCCGATATCACGCTGCGCGTGGCGTTCTGAGCGAGGGCCGCGCCATGCGCCTTCACCTCAAACGCTGGCTGTTCCTGCTGCACCGCTGGCTGGGCATTGCCGTGTGCCTGTTCTTTGCGCTGTGGTTTGTCTCGGGCATGGTGATGATGTACGTGGGCTACCCCAAGCTCACCGAGGCCGAACGGCTGCGCCACCTGCCCCCGCTCGATGGCAGTGCCGCCCTGCTCGCGCCCGCCGAGGCGCTGCGCGCGGCCGGCATCGACGGCCCGCTCAAGGACCTGCGCCTGCATGCCGGCAGCGCCGGCCGTGCCAGCTACCTGGCCACGCCCGAGGGGCGGCGCCAGCCCGTGGCCATTGATGCGGCCAGCGGCCAGGTGCTGCCCGCCACCAGCCAGGCGCAGGCCCTGGCCAGTGCCCGCGCCTTCGCGGGGGACGGCACGGGCCTGCACTACCTGGGCACGGTGGATGAGGATGCCTTCAGCCACTCGCGCGCGCTGGACATCCACCGCCCCCTGCACCGCGTGCAGCTGGACGATGCCCAGGGCACGCTGCTCTACATCTCCGGCCGCACGGCCGAGGTGGTGCGCGATGCCACGCGCACCGAGCGCGGCTGGAACTACCTGGGCGCGTGGCTGCACTGGCTGTACATGTTCCGGGGCAATGCCTTTGATGGCGCCTGGGCCGACATCGTCAACGTGCTGTCGCTGGTCGGCATTGCCGTGGCCATCACCGGCACCGTGGTCGGGGTGATGCGCTGGCGGTTCAGGCAGCCCTACCGCAGCGGCCGGCGCACGCCCTACCCGGGCCGCGCCATGCGCTGGCACCATGTGGCGGGCCTGCTGTTCGCGCTGACCACGCTGGCCTGGATCTTCAGCGGCCTGATGTCCATGAACCCCTGGCGCCTGTTCGACACGGGCACGCCGCCGCTGCACATGGCCCGTTGGCAGCAGGGCCCGCTGCGCCTGACCGGGGACGACGCCACGCCACAGTCGCTGATCGCCGCAGCGGGCGGCCCCGTGCGCGAACTGCGCTGGCTGCGCACCGCAGGCCGCACCGAGGTGCTGGCCCAGCCCGCAGCCGGCACGCCCCTGGTGCTGGACAGCGCCAGCGCCGCGCCCGCAGCCCACTCGCGCGACGCCCTGCTGGCGCGCGCAGCCGTGCTGATCGACGCACCCGTGCTGCGCAGCGAATGGCTGACCGCGCACGACCTGTACTGGTACGAGCGCGCCGAGCACACCATGATGGGCGGCCATGACAAGCCCCTGCCCGTGCTGCGCGTGGTCTTTGGCGATGCCGCGGCCAGCTGGGTGCACATCGACCCGCACACGGGCCAGGTGCTGGGCCGGCTGGACGACACCCAGCGCCTCAAGCGCTGGCTGTTCGCCATGCTGCACAGCTGGGACTGGCTGCCGCTGCTGCAGCGCCGGCCGCTATGGGATGGGCTGCTGCTGGCCTTCAGCCTGGGCGGCCTGCTGATGAGCGCCACGGGCGTGCTCATCGGCCTGCGCCGGCTGCGCAAAAAGCGCAGCCATGGCGCCCGGATGCCGGCATCGGCCAAGGCGGGTGTATATGGTTAGCCGCCATACTGTATGCTTGCCACATGCAACTCGAACAGAAATACCAGGCCCTGCTGGCCGAGGCCGAGCGCCGCCGGCTGCCCGATGTGGACAGCATGCGGCTGTGCTTCCAGACCCTGTCCCTGGCTGCGCGCATCGACCGTGACTGCGCCGCGCTGCTGGCGCCCCATGGCCTGTCCGAAGGGCGCTTCGTGCTGCTGTTCCTGCTGGAATCCGCCAGCGAAGGCCTTGCGCCCAACCATCTGGCCGAGCAGGCCGGCATCACCCGCGCCACCGTGACCGGCCTGCTGGACGGCCTGGAACGCGAGGCCCTGGCCCAGCGCCTGCCCGACCCCGCCGACCGCCGCGCGCTGCGCGTGCAGCTCACCGCCAAGGGGCGCCAATTGGCGCGCAAATTGTTTGCCCAGCACAGCCGATGGATCGCCGGCCTGTTTTCCAACCTGACGCCCGCCGAACGCGGCCAGTTGGGAAAGCTGCTGGCCAAGGCCTGCGCAGGCGTGGAGGCCAGCGCATGACGGCGCCCGCCCCCCGGCGCAAGGGCGCCAACCGCACGGCCGACATCACTCCCGAACTGCTGCAGGCCCTGTCCCTGGGCGAGATCGAAACCGCCACGCTGACCGAAAGCCTGGCCGTGGACCAGGCCCGGCTGCTGCAAGCCGTCTTTCCCGACGCGTGGCCGCAGCTGCAGGACACGGCACAGGCGCTGGGCCAGCTCGGCATCCTCAAGCGCATGGAGTGCATTGGCGGCCTGCTGTGGCAGACGCTGGGCCAGGCTGGCTGGCAGCGCTGCCTCACGCACCGCTCTGACACGGTGCGCGGCTGGGCCTGCTTCATGGCGGGTGCGCAGCCCGGCCTGGACCTGCGCCAGCGCCTGGAGCTGGTGCAGCCGCTGGCCGATGACTCGCATTTCGGCGTGCGCGAATGGTCGTGGATGGGCGTGCGCCCGCATCTGGCCAGCGACCTGCCGCAGGCTGTGGCCGAGTTGTCCCGGTGGACAAGGCGGCCCTCCGACCGCCTGCGCCGTTTCGCCAGCGAGGCCCTGCGGCCGCGCGGCGTCTGGTGCAGCCATATCGCGGCGCTCAAGCAGCAGCCGGAGATCGCCTTGCCCCTTTTGCAGCGGCTGCGCGCCGATGCCTCGCCCTATGTGCAGGACTCGGTGGCCAACTGGCTCAACGACGCGGCCAAGAGCCGGCCCGACTGGGTGCGCGCCCTGTGCGCGCAATGGCTCGAGGAATCGCCCGTGCCCGCCACGCGCCGCATCTGCGAGCGTGCGCAGCGCAGCCTCAAGGAGAGCTAGCCTCCTGCCGGCCCGCCAGCCGCTCGCAGTCGGGCTTGACGCAGCGCCCGTAGAGGATGTGGGAGTGCTCCACGATGGCAAAGCCATGCGAGCGCGCCAGCAGCTTCTGGCGCTGCTCGATCACCGCATCATGGAACTCCTGCACCAGGCCGCAGCGCGTGCAGATCAGGTGGTCATGGTGCTCGCCGTCATCGAGTTCATAGACCGCCTTGCCCGCCGCAAAGCGCTGATGCCGCAGCAACCCGGCCTGCTCCAGCTGCGCCAGCACGCGGTAGACCGTGGCCAGGCTGGTGCCCCGGCCCTGGTCATGCAGCTGGCGGTAGACCTCCTCCGCTGCCAGATGACGCTGGTCCCCGTGGCGAAAGATGTCCAGTACCCACAGTCGCGCCAGCGTGGCCTTCAGCCCCAGGTTCTTGAGGTCAGCGGAATCGGACATGCAGCCCTTTCTTGTCTCAGTGATTCACGCCACTGCGCGCTACCAACCGTCCACGGTCCACGAGACTGGCGCACCCCAGCCCAGGGACACCGAGGAAGGGCAGCCCCGCACCGAGGGTGTCGTACCCCTCCCGCGCAGCGAGAGAGGGGGAAGCGGCGTAGCCGCTCAGGGGGTGCTTTGTTCTAGAACTCATTGTGGATGGCCTTGTAGCCGCGCACCAATTCGTTGTTGGTGCGGACCACGTCCTCGGAGAAATCGCTGGCGTCCGCGGGCACCTGGGCCAGCGTGGACAGGTCGGTCTCCGGGCCTATGCGCGCGGTGGACGGCACATAAAAGCCCGGTGGCAGGTGGCATCCATCGACCACGGCGTTGTAGCGCACCACGCAGCCGTCATCGACCACGCAATTGAAAAGCACGCTGTTGAAGCCGATGAACACGCCACTGCCCACGGTGCAGGGCCCGTGGACGATGGCGCGATGGGCGATCGAGCTGTGCTGACCCACGCTGACGCGCGCGCCGGACTTGGAGTGGATCACCACCCCGTCCTGGATGTTGGAGTGCGCACCGATCACGATGGGGTCGATGTGGCCGTCCGCATCCATCTCGTCGGCACGGATCACGGCGTAGGGGCCGATGAAGACGTTCTCTTCCACGATCACCAGTCCGCACAGGATGGCCGTGGGGTCCACGAAGGCGCTGGCATGGATGCGCGGCAGGTCCCCGCGCGGGTTCCTGCGGATCATCCCTTGCGCTTGTTCTTGGCGCCGCCCTGGCGGGCCTTGAAGCGCGGATTGCTCTTGCAGATGACATAGGTGCGCCCGCGCCTGCGCACCACCTGGCAGTCTCGGTGGCGCAGCTTGGCTTCCTTGAGGGACGAGAGAACTTGCATGGAAAACTCCTTGGGTTGGACAAAAACGGATGCGGGACTGCTGGTCGCTGTTCGCGGCTCAAGCCCAGGCCACGGCGTCGTGCGGATGCAGGCTTTCCAGGTGGCGCACATGCACGCGCGGCTGGGCGTAGACGCCTTCCAGGGCCGCCTGTATGCGGCGCGCCGCATCCTCGACAAACATCAGGTTGCGGCCGTTGAGCGCGGCAAAGGCCTGCTCGTCGGCGCGCTTGACGGCGGTCTGCACGGGCGTGCCCAGCGCCTGCTCCACGCGGGCGATCAGGGGCAGGATGCCGAGGTCCGGCCCATCACAGCCCAGGTCCACGCTGACCCGGGCCTCGCTGCGCTGGCTGTGCGCCGTGGCCAGCGTGCCATGCCGGCGCAGCCAGGAGGCCACCTGGTCCGGCGCCACCAGTGATTCGCCCGCAAAGGCCTGCAAAAAGCCCTGCTCCAGCAACTGCCGCGACAGGGCCGCCGAGCAGGGGCAGGTCGAGGAATAGCCCACGCTCACCTGCAGCCGCAGCTGGAACACGCCCTCGGCCAGCGTGGCGTCCAGGCGCACGGGATAGGACTTCCAGCCCGACAGGTCGTGGGTGACCAGGGCGGGCCGCTGGGTCAGCAGGTCCAGCGACAGGCGCAGCCGGGCGCTGCAGCTTTGGCAGTCGAGGTGGCTGTCGATCATGGCCTGCAGCGCATGGCGCAGCGCCAGGGCAGACAGTGCGGATTCCTCGGCCAGGCTGTCCAGTTGCCGGTACAGCCGGGACATGTGTATGCCCTTGACATGGGCCGCAGGAAGATCGACCTGCACATCGGCACGCGCATGCAGCTCGCGCCAGTAGCCGGGCTCGGCCACGGTCACGGGCAGGTCTATGCCCTGCATGCCCACCCATTGCAGCGGGCTGAGGCTGGGCGCGGGATCGGTCAGGGAAACATCGGGAAGAGGTGCAGGCATTCAGGGCTCCATTGGCCGCGCCGACCCAGGCCGGCGCGGTATTCGCTCAATTCCAGTCGGGAAACGGGTTGTCCCATTGCGCCCAGGCCTGCGGGCCCAGGGCCATTTCTGCATCGGTCAGCAGGCAGTCGTCCAGGCGGGCGCGCAGCGCGTCCTCGTCCATGCCCATGCCGATCAGCACCAGCTCCTGGCGCGCATCGCCCACGCCGTCGACCCATTTGTCCAGGATGCGCTCCACGCTCTCGGGGTCGCGCGGCCAGCGCTCGGCCTCCACGGCTGCCCACCAGTGGCCAGCCGGTCCATGGCGCGCCACGGCGCCGGCCTGCGACCAGGAGCCGGCCATCGCCGGATGGCTGGCCAGCCAGAAAAATCCCTTGGAGCGCACCACGCCCGGCCATTCGCTTTGCACCAGGCCGAAGAAGCGCCGGGGATGGAAGGGGCGGCGGGCTCGGTAGACAAAGCTGGCAACGCCATAGGCCTCGCTCTCCGGCCGGTGCGTGCCACGCAATTCCTGCAGCCAGCCCGGCGCCCTGGATGCCTCCTCGAAATCGAACAGCCCGGTATCCAGCACGCGATCCAGCGGCAGCCGGCCGAAGGAGGCCATCTCCAGCCTGGCACGCGGGTTGAGTCCGCGCAGGATGGCCACCAGCCGCGCGCAGTCCTCTTCGGTGACCAGGTCGATCTTGTTGAGCACGATCACATCGCAGAACTCCACCTGCTCGATCAGCAGATCGACCACGGTGCGGCGGTCCTCCTCGCCCAGCGATTCGCCGCGCGAGCGCAGGCTGTCGCGCGAGCCGTAGTCGTGCAGGAAGTTGAAGGCATCGACCACGGTCACCATGGTGTCCAGTCGCGCCACATCGCCCAGGCTGCGCCCATCCTCGCCCGCGAAGGTGAAGGTCTCGGCCACCGGCAGCGGCTCGGAGATGCCCGTGGACTCGATGACCAGCTGGTCGAAGCGGTCCTCGCCCGCCAGCCGCGCCACCTCCAGCAGCAGGTCCTCGCGCAGGGTGCAGCAGATGCAGCCATTGCTCATCTCCACCAGCTTTTCGTCGGTGCGCGACAGGCCGGCCCCGCCATCGCGCACCAGGGCCGCGTCGATGTTGACCTCGGACATGTCATTGACGATGACGGCCACGCGCCGCCCTTCGCGGTTGTGCAGGATGTGGTTGAGCAAGGTGGTCTTGCCCGCGCCCAGAAAACCCGACAGCACGGTCACAGGCAATCGGGCATGCGGCGGCTGAACCGGCGCTACGGTATGCATCATGGAATCTCTCAAGCAGGGAAAGGGAGCACGCTGCAGGCACGGCAGCCGCGTGCGGCAGGCGGGGTCTCAGGCGTGGAGCGCGGTGCAGGCAGAGCACTTGCCATGCAGCTCGATGTTCGAATGGGCCAGCGCAAACGCATGGCCATGCGCCCAGCTGCCCAGGCAGCGGTTGAGCGCGTCGTCCACGAACTCATCGACCTGGCCGCAGCTGTCGCAGATCGCAAAGGCCGAGAAGTCATGGCTGCCCTCGTCCGGATGCGAGCAGCAGACATAGGCATTCAGCGACTCCAGGCGATGGACCACGCCCTGCTCGGCCAGCTTGTCCAGCGCGCGGTAGACCTGGGTGGGGGCGCTCAGCCCGTGGTCACGCAGTTGGTCGAGCAGTGCATAGGCCGTGCGCGGCGCACCGGCCTGGCGCAGGGCGTCGAGCACCCGTTGCTGGTTGGCGGTCAAAGGAGTGGGCATGGTGATTTCCTGGTCTGGCAAACGGCCGGCATGTTGAGTCATGTCAATTTTGTTAAGTTATAACATAACAAACCATCGCCTGCCAGGCAGGTTTTTACAATTAAAAAGAATATTAAGTTGCGTTTAAATAATCAACAGGATATAGTCAGCACCGTTGTCCAGACCCAATTACCTGAGTCGGCAACGACATCTCCCGCGCAACGGCTTGCCAGCCGCTTCCTGCAGGATGTCTTTCGCGACCTTTGTCGCCCAGTTGGTCTGTAGAGCTGCAGCCAACCGAGTTCCTAGATGCTCACGCAGGCCTGCTCAAGGCTGCGAACCTGACTGAACCACATTTCAAACACCGGCATTCCCATGGGCAAGTACGTCGTCTCGCCCTCGACACACCCGACCGACTGCGGCCGCTTCCGCGCCTCCTTCTCGGTCCATCGCTCCCAGGGCAACGGCAGCTACTGTCGCGTATTCCGTTTCGACAAGGCATTCGCCTCCAGCGAAGCGGCACGGCTGTTTGCCGTCACCCAAGGCTGGCTTCAGACCTGCATGCAGCACCCGCCTGCGTGCTGATGGCCTGCCTGCTGCGAACCCCCATCCATTCCCTGCTGCGGATTGCACAGTCCGCCGCCTGCATTCCAACGGTGCGCCCGTTTGCGCACATCTAATCAAAGAGGTTTTCCTATGACCACCAAAATCTACGTGGGCAATCTGCCCTACTCCGTGACCGACTCCAGCCTGGAAAGCAACTTTGCCGAGTTCGGCAACGTGGCCTCCGCCAAGGTCATGATGGACCGCGAAACCGGCCGCTCCAAGGGCTTCGGCTTTGTCGAAATGGCTTCTGCCGAAGTCGCCCAGGCCGCCATCACCGGCCTGCACGGCATGTCCGTGGACGGACGCTCGATCGTCGTGAACCTGGCCCGTCCCCGCGAAGAAGGCCGCAGCTCCGGTGGCTACAGCCCGCAGGGTTACGCCGGCAAGCGTTCGGACGTCGGCTATGGCAACGGCGGCCACGGCGGCGGTCGCTACTGATCACGGCGCAGCTTCCGAAAACCGGCTCTCTGGGCCGGTTTTTTTTCGCCTGCGGTTTTCTTTCCTGCCATTGCAGGCATGAAAAATGTCCGCTGTCAAGTTCTTTGTGAGACCGGGCCGCGGTACGAAAGGTCTTGTGGGGCAACAGGTTAGGCCAGATTTCGACCGTTGCGCGATCTTGCTTCTTCTGGAGCTAGGTGCCACATAGGTGCTTTGCGGTGGAAAGCCTGGGAGCATCGTAGCGGCCAAGATCGGGCTGTCATCATAGTTGTCCCTCGTCCACCAAATGGCAAAGGCGCAGCCGAAGGGTTGCGCTTTTGCTTTCGGGCGGCTGCAACAGTTAGGCCGGCTTCTGCTGGCCCGTCTTGGCGACGGAGCTACCCTTTCTAAATCCCCGATCCCCAGCCATGAAAGCCTCCAGCATGTGCGGGATCAGCGTCGTCGCATCCACGGCCTCGCCATACGCCTGGGCGTGCAGCGCCGCGTAGCGGTCGAGGTCGGCCTTCAAGCTGGCCGGGCACGCGAAAGTCAGCTTCGTGGATTCCAGTTTCGGCAGCGGCCCCAGCCGTAGCTTTTTGGTCGTGCTCATCGCATGGCCCCCCGGTTGAAGAACAGCGGCTGGTACGGCCGCAGCACCAGATCGCGGTTGACGATGATCCGCACCGGCAGGCCCGGCCGCTCGGTCAGCGTCGGCTGGATGTTCATGTTGCGCCGGGTCATCTCCTGGCCGACCTGGTTGACGCTGTCCTGCGCACTGTCACGCCCGGCGATCACGATGCGATTGCCGTCCTGTCGGTTCTGCGGCGCGGCTAGTTCGGCACCCACGCCCAGCAGCGTGGTCAGTGCCGCGCCGGCAAAGACACGATCCCAATGCCAATCGACACCATCCTCCAGGCCGGCGTAGCCGGCCGGGTCGGTGCCCGCCAGGTTGTCGAGCTTCAGCGAAGACGTGTCGGGCAGGATGATGCGGTTCCACACCACCTGCACGCGGCTCTGCCCGTAGCTCACCTGGCTGTTGTAGCGGCCCAGGATGCGTGAGCCCTGCGGGATCAGCAGGAATTTGCCCGTGGCCGTGTCGTAGACCGGCTCCGTCACCGTGCCGATCACGTCGCCCGGCAAGTCCGACTTGATGCCCGTGACCAGCGCGCCCGCAATCACGGTGCCCGCCATGACCTGGTACGGCGAAGCCGGCATTTGCAGATTGCCGGAATTGCGGGTTTCCGTAGAACCGTCTTTCAGGAAAGCCTCTTTCTGGTCTTGCCGGTTCTGCACAGCGGTGGGATCGCTGGGCTGGGCCGCCGTCGAGGCCGGCCCGGCCGCCAGTGGATCGAAGCCTGCCAAGGCGCTGTCGGGCGAAGCCGCAGCGACTTGGGCCGCGCTAGGCGCCGCGGCCTTTCCCTGATTGCCCGAGCGGAAGAACACCGTCGAAGCCGCTGCGGCATCGGCTTCCTTGCGCCGTGCATCTTCCGGGTCGTGGCCCGGCGGCGCATAGGCCGGTGTCACGGGCTGCTGCGACTTCACGATGGCCGGGCCGAGGTCACCCGGCAGCGGCGGCCCCAGCTCCGGCACCTTCGCCGGCAGCTTGGAATAGTCGGCAGGCAGGCCGTCCAGCCCTTCGGACTTCGACACACGATCCACGTTGTAAAGCTCGGTCTGCTCGCCAGCGCCGCGCCGATGCGGCTGCAATGACCAGATCGTGCCCGCGAGCACGGCGGCCGACAGGCCGCCGGTGAGGATGGCCAGCGTGCGCCGGTTCAGGCGCGTGACCGGGCGCGGCTGCGCGCGCAGCGCCATCGCCTCGGGCGCCACCTTGCCCGCCGAAGGCGAAGCATCCGAGGCATGGTCGGGAATGTCGTCCTGGTTCATGGTCAATTCCTCCGCGTGCCACCAGCAACCCCGTCCGTGCGCTTGATCCGCACCACGTCGCTCTTGTCTCCCCCCAAGCGCAGTTCCGCTGCACCAAACAGCCGATCCACGATGTAGTAGGGCGAGCGGAAGCGGTAATTCACCAACTGCCCGTCGCCCTGCGCACCGATGACGAACAGCGGCGGCAGTTCGCCCTGGGCGATACCCGGCGGGAACTGGATATAGACCTTCTCCCCGTCATCGAAAGCGCGCAGCGGCTTCCACGGCGGATTGCTGCCGCTGACCGCATAACGGAAACGGATCTTCTCCAGCGACAGGCCGGTATCGACCGGCGCGGCCGTCTGCGCGGCCTGCGCTTGGCGCTGCAGAGCCAGCATCTTGTCCTTCGGGTACTCCCAGGACACCGAGGCCATCCACGTCTTCTCCGTCGAGGTCAGCTCCAGCAAGTACGTCCTGCGGCTGGTGGTGATGACGAGATTCGTCTTCAGGCCGGATCGGATCGGCTTGACCATCACGTTCACGCGCAGCGCATCGCCGCTGCCGCTGGACGTGTCCCCCACGATCCAACGCACGGTATCGCCGGCGGCGACCGTCACCAGTTCCTCGCCCGGCTGGAGCGCGATCACGGTCACGCGGCCCACGGCCGCATAGACTTGGTACAGCGCGCCATCGGTGAAGGGCCAGACCTGAATGGCGTTCACATACCCCTCGCGCGTTGGCGCGATGCGCGCCTCGGCATTGGCGCGGGCCACGCGCACGGTTTCATCGGCGGGCTCCGCCGCAGGCTTGGCTTCATTGGCCTTGGGCACAGGCTTCATCTGTGCCGGCATCGGCAACACCTCGGGCACCGTGACCACCTCCACGGGCGCAGGCGGCTCGGGCAGGGCGTGGGCCTGCACCGGCTCATCGAGCGAAATCACAGGCGGCGGGGTGCCCTGCGTGGCGCAGCCCGCAAACAAAACGGTTGATGCCAGTAGGATCAGCGGCAAGGCGGATTTGCGTAAAAGTGCATTCATGGTTTTGCTCCTTCATTTCCTTCCAGTTCGCGGCTCCACGACAGCCCGTTGACGTAGATGCCCAAGGGGTTCTTGCGCAGGCGCTGCTCGGTGCGCGGGGTCTGCTGCACGATGGACACCACGGCGTTCCAGCGCTCGGTGCGATCCAGCGCACCGTTCACAAAGCGCGTCTCCGTCCAGCGCACGTTGAAGGATGTGTCGCTGGCACGGGTCACGCTGGCGATCTGCACCGTCACCGACTCCTTGCCGATGCGCGCGAACGGGTCATGGGTGCGGGCGTACTCATTGAGCGCCACGGCGCCCTTGTCGGTGGTGTAGTTGTAGGCATCGAGCCAGTTCTGCCGCACCACGATGGGGTCGATGGACAGCGAGCGCACCAGCGTCACGAAGCGCGCGATGTGGTGCGCGGTCTGCGCATCGTTGGGCCGGTACGGCGTGGCGGCTTCGCCCACGGCACGCACTTGGCCCGCGTTGTCCACCTCCACCACGTAGGGTGTCACGATGGACTGCGCCGAGCGCCACACCAGGCCGCCGGCCATCAGCAGCGCGAGCGTCAGGCACCCGAACGCCATCAAGCGCCAGTTCTTTGCCTGCACGCGCGGCGAGCCGATACGGTCGTCCCACACCTGGCCGGCAGCTTGGTACGGCGTGGCAGGCTGCGGCATGTCGGCGTAGCGCACCTGGGGTCTTTTGAATCGCATGAGTGTTCTCCTTGAGGATCAGGAATCGCTTCATTCATCGGGGTTGCGCAGGCTCGGGCCTTGGCTGGAGCTGCCACCATCGCCGCCGCGCAGCGTGTGGGCGGCCGTCGTCGCGGCATGGGTGAGTTGCTGCCTGCGATGCAGGCGCTTGGCCCAGGCGGGCTGGGCGGCGGCTGGCGAAGCGGTGGAATCGGCAGCGCCCTGTGAACCGCCGGATGCAGCGGCGTCATCGGGCCGGAAAGCGGCAGCGACGCGCTCCTTCATCGAGCGCGCGCCATCGACCACCTTCTGCCCGGTGGCCTGCGCGCCGGTCTTGGCGACGTTGCCCGCGCCCGCGGCTGCGCCCTTGAGGCCGCCGCCAGCGGAAGCGGAGCCGGTCTGGAAGACCGATTTCGCGCTGCTGGCGGCCCCAGTGGCAGCACGCGCACCGCTGCCGGCCAGCTTGGCGGCACCCGGTGCCATGCGTGCGCCAGCAGCCACCGCGCCACCGACGCCCGTGGCTGCGGCACCGACGGCCACGGCAGCGCCGGCGGCACCCAAGGCAGCACCGGCCATTGCCCCAGCGCCGAGCTGCGGCCCGCCGGAAACCAAGCCAGTGGCGATGCCCGGCCCGAAGATGCCCAAAGCCAGCAAGGACAGCGAGGCCAGCATGATGACCAGCGCCTGGTCGATGGAGGGTTCGGAACCGGGCGGTATCCTGAATTCGGCGAACAGACCCGAGCCGATGCCCACGATGACAGCCAGCACCAGTACCTTGATGCCCGACGACACCACGTTGCCCAATACCTTCTCGGCCAGGAACGCAGTCTTGTTCCAGAGAGCGAACGGCACCAGGACGAAGCCGGCGAGCGTGGTCAGCTTGAACTCAATCAGCGTGACGAAGAGTTGCACAGCCAGCACAAAGAAGCTGACGATCACCACGATCCACGCAAAGAACAGCACGACGATGGGCGCAATGTGGACGAACACCTCCGGAAACCCCGCCATCTCCTTGATCTGGGCGAGGATGGGCGACGCCGCGTCGATGCCGGCCTTGGCCAATCTCCCAGGCTGCAGGAAGTTGCCCATGCTCAGGGTTGAGCCGCTGGCCGTCAGGCCCAGTCCGGCAAAGGAACGGAACAGGATGCCGGCCAGCGCGTTGAAGTTGCCGATGATGTAGGCGAAGGCGCCCACATACAGCACCTTGCGGATCAGCTTGGCGATCACGTCCTCGCCCTGGCCGGTGGCGTGGCCCAGCGCCCAGAACAGCCCGGCGAGCGTCATGTCGATGACGATCAGCGTGGCCGTCAGGAACGCCACTTCGCCCTGTAGCAACCCGAAACCCGAGTCGATATAGCGCGAGAACGTATCGAGGAAGCGGTCAATGACCGCTACGTCGTTCATGGCGCCGCCCCGTCAGCGGCTGTAGAAGTTGACGGTCTGCGGCGTGTACGGCGTCCCCGAGCCCAAAAAGCGCCGCGTCACCTCGCGCCCGCGCTCTGCGGCTGCGGCCTGCCGCGCCAGCTCCAGCGAGGCCGCCCGCCCTTGCGTGAGCTGCAGCCGCTGGGTCTGAATCGATTGCTTGGCCTGCAGGGCCAGCAACTGGTTCGTGGCCTGCATTGCCTGCAGCGCACCGACGGCAGATTGGCTCTGGCTCACCAGATCGGCCAGCACCCCCTCGTCATCGTTGAGGTTCTCCGAGGCCTGGGCTTGCATCTGCATCGCAGTCTGCAGGCCATTCAAGGTGTTCTTCCATCGCTCCTGAGCGTCCTTGTACATCTGGTCGCCGCCGACGGTGGCCGCATACTGCTCGGGGTACAGACGCTGGAACATCTGGTTCATGTTCGTGACGTCGTACGCGAGTCCCTTAGCCTGCGCGATCAGCCGCTGGGTCAGCGCCAGGTTGCTGCGCAGGCGGCTGACCACGTTGAACGGCAAGCTGGCCAGGTTGCGCGCCTGGTTGATGAGCATCTGGGCTTCATTCTGGAGCTGGCGGATCTGGTTATTGATCTGCTCCAGCGTGCGAACGGCGGTGAGCGTGTTCTGTACCAGATTGGTCGGGTCGAGCACGATGTCGCCGACGCCGAACAGCGCGTGCGCGGGCTGCGCGATGCCGAAGGCGAGCACGCAGGCGGCCGTGAGCGCAGCGAGCTTGGGGGTATGCAGTTTCATGGTTGGTTCTCCTGTGCATAGGTGGGGATGAAGGCAGCACCCGGCGAAGCGCCGGGAAAATCGCGCAGCAGATCGGCCGCCCAATCGAGGCGGCGGTGGCGCAGCCAGGCGGCCGCGAACGGGGAGGAAGCAGAGGAAGCGGACGCAAGCACCGCATCCATGTCGCGCTGGTCCTGCGGCGAGGAAGCGCCCGCGAAGGCCAGCGTGGCCGGCCCCAGGTCGAGATCGAACAGGCGGTTGCCGAGACGGGATTGGTAGTAGTAGTCGCGCTTCGGAACTGCCGTGGCGACGATCTCGATCTGGCGCGAGTTGAGGCCGAAGCCCTCGTAGATCGTGCGAATCTGCGGCTCAGTCGCCTGCGGGTTCGGCAGAAAGATGCGGCTGGCGCAGCTTTCGATGATCGCGGGGGCGATGCTCGAATCCTTGATGTCGGCCAGCGACTGCGTGGCGAAGATGACGCTGACGTTCTTCTTGCGCAGCGTCTTGAGCCACTGGCGGATGCGCGCGGCGAATACCGGGTCATCGAGGAACAGCCACGCTTCATCGAGGATCAGCAGCGTGGGCGCACCGTCAAAGCGTTCATCGAAGCGAGCAAAGAGGTAATGCAGCACGGCCATGACGGCGGCCTTGCTGTGCATCAGCTCCTCCATCTCGAAGCACTGCACGTCGGCCATGCCGAGCCGGTCATGGTCGGCGTCCAGCAGCTTGCCGTGGGCGCCGCCCAGCACATAGGGCGCAAGCGCCTGGCGCAGCGCATTCGATTGCAGCAGCACCGACAGGCCCGTCATCGTGCGCTGCTCCACCGGCGCACCGGCGAGACTTCCCAGCGCCGACCAGATGGCCGCCTTCTCGTCCGGTCCGACGGCCACGCCCTCATGCCGCAAGCGGCCCTCGACCCATTCGTCCGCCCAGGTGCGGTAGCCCTCGCGGTCAATACGGGCCAAGGGCTGGAAGGCGATTTCTCCGTCCGTGCCCAGATCGTAGTGCTCGCCGCCCAGCCCCAGGATGGTGGCGCGCATGGAGCGGCCCATGTCGAAGGCAAAGATGCGCGAGCCGTGATAGCGGCGGAACTGCATCGCCAGCGTGGCAAGCAAGACCGACTTGCCCATGCCAGTCGGGCCGGCCACCAGCGTATGGCCCACGTCGCCGATGTGCGTCACCAGCCGGAACGGCGTGGCGCCATCGGTACGGGTGACGATCAACGGCGGGCCATCCAGATGCGCGTTCTTCTCCGGCCCGGCCCACACCGCTGATACCGGCATCAGGTGCGCCAGGTTCAGCGTCGAGACGATGGGCTGGCGCACGTTGGCGTAGGCGTTGCCGGGGATCGAGGACAGCCACGCATCCACGGCATTGAGCGTTTCGGGGATGGTGACGAAGCCCCGGCCCTGGATGACGCGCTCCACCATGCGCAGCTTCTCGTCGGCCACGGCGGGATCGGCGTCCATAACGGTGACAGTCGCCGTCAGGTAGCCGAAGGACACCTGATCGCTGCCCAACTCCTGCAAGGCCGCGTCCGCATCGGCCGCCTTGTTGCTGGCGTCGGTATCGACCAGCGGGCTTTCCTGCTGGAAGATCGTTTCGCGCAGCAGCGCGATGACGTTCTTCCTTTTCGCAAACCACTGACGGCGCAATCGCCCCAATTCCCGTTCCGCCTCAGCTTTGTCGAGGCACAGGAACCGAGTTGACCAGCGGTAGGCAAATCCGAGGCGGTTGAGGTCGTCCAGAATCCCCGGCCAGGTCGAGGTCGGGAAGCCCCGCACCGACACCACGCGCAGGTGCTGGTCGCCCAGCATGGGCGCCAGGCCACCGATCAGCGGTGCATCGGCCAGCAGCGCGTCAAGGTGGAATGGCACCTCGGGCACGCCCACGCGGTAGCGCCGCGTGGAAATGGTCGAGTGCAAATAGGTCAACGTCTGCTCGTCATCGAGCCACGCGATTTCCGGCATTACGCCATCGAGCAGATCAAAGACACGATCGGTTTCCGCCACGAAGGCCGTCAGCCGTTCGCGCCAGTCCACGCCATTCGTCGGCGTGTTCTCGTAGAGCATCTTGGCCGCGCGGGCACGGGATTCTTCCGGTGGCAGGTACACCAGCGTCAGGTGATAGCAGCTCTCGAAGTGGTTGCCCGAGTCCTCGAAGGTGGCGCGGCGTTCCTCGTCTACCAGCCACGACAGCGATTCGGGAAACTCCGAGTGCGGATAGTCGGCCGCAGGCCGGCGCTCGGCCTCGATGAACAAGGCCCAGCCCGAACCGAGGCGCCGTAGCGCATTGTTCAAGCGCGCGGACGTGGCGATCAGCTCGCCTTGCGTCGCACTGTCCAGGTCAGGCCCGCGAAACCGGGCCGTGCGCTGGAAGCTGCCGTCCTTGTTCAAGACGACACCCGGCGCCACCAGCCCGGCCCAGGGCAACCAGTCGGCCAGCAACGCGGGCCGCTGGTGGTATTCGGCAAGGTTCAGCATGGCATCACCTCACACGTCCAGCAGCGGCTTGTGCTTGATGTGGCGGGCGAAGACCTGCATGAACTGCGGATCGACGCGCGCGCCCCAGACCGCCAACGCATGGCCGGCGATCCAGAGCACCACGCCCGGAATCCACAGTTGCAGGCCCAGCCCGACGGCGGCGGCCAGCGTGCCGTTGGCAATCGCCACGGTGCGCGGCGCACCGCCCAGCAGGATCGGCTCGGTCAGCGAGCGATGCAGCGGAATTTCGAATCCATTGGCGAACCCGGCCG
The DNA here is from genome assembly GCF_042653485.1 of Delftia deserti. Lineage (NCBI taxonomy): Bacteria > Pseudomonadati > Pseudomonadota > Betaproteobacteria > Burkholderiales > Comamonadaceae > Delftia > Delftia deserti. Next base: position 242,774 of record NZ_JBHSIH010000001.1, read on the forward strand.
CGAAGGTATCCGGGCCGTTCATACGACGGCCCCGCCGGAGAAGCTGAAGAACGACAGAAAGAACGAGGATGCGGCGAACGCGATGGACAGGCCGAACACGATCTGGATCAGCTTGCGGAAGCCGCCCGACGTGTCGCCGAAGGCGAGCGCGAGGCCCGTGGCGATGATGATGATGACCGCGACGATGCGCGCCACCGGCCCCTGGATGGATTCGAGGATGGATTGCAGCGGGCCTTCCCACGGCATTGAGGAACCGGCGGCCTGCGCGGTGCCGGTTAGGAAAAGCAGCAGCGCGGCCAGCATCAGACCCTGCCCCGCAGGGCGGGCGAGACTGCGCAGCCGTGCAAGGCGCAAAGCCGGATTTACGGAAAAACGGAAAGCAGGAACGATCATCTGCGTCATGGCAGTTCTCCAGGTTGGTCAGGGGACGAGGAAGTCGCCGCAGCGGGTGCGGCATCGGGAATCGGCGGCAGCTCGGGAAACGAGGGCTCCATCGCGTCCGCCAGTTGGTAGCCCACACCGTCGAAGCCGACGACGCGGGCGATGCTCTCGATGCGGCGCTTGCGTCCGCGCCCGGCGATGTGGATCACCACGTTGACCGCCTCGGCGATCAGCGCACGGGGCGGGTTCACCGCCACTTCGAGAATCAGTTGCTCCAGGCGCAGCAGCGCGCCGAGCGCGGAGCCGGCATGGATGGTGGCGATGCCGCCGGGGTGGCCCGTGCCCCACACCTTGATGAGATCCAGCGCCTCGGCGCCGCGCACTTCTCCGACGACCACGCGGTCAGGCCGCAGGCGCATGGACGAGCGCACCAGATCGGTCATGGACACGACACCTTGCCGCGTGCGCAGCGGAACGTGGTCGCGGGCCGCGCATTGCAGTTCCACCGTGTCTTCGAGTACCAGCACGCGGTCGCCCGTGGCGGCGATCTCGGCCAGCAGCGCATTGGCGAGCGTGGTCTTGCCGCTGCTGGTGGCGCCCGCGATCAAGACGTTCTGGCGCTCGCGCACAGCGCGAACGAGAAAGCCGGCCTGGGCGGCGGTCATCATTCCCTCCTCGACGTAGCGCTCCAGCGGAATCACGCCGATGGCGCGCTTACGCAGCGCAAAGGCCGGCCCCGGCGCAGCGGGTGGCAAGATGCCCTCGAAGCGTTCGCCGGTTTCGGGCAGCTCGGCGGATAGCAGCGGTTGGCCGCGATGCACTTCCGCGCCGACATGGGCCGCCACCAGGCGGATGATTCGTTCGCCATCGGCCTCGGGCATCTCCACGCCCATCGGCGCACGGCCCGACGACAGCCGATCCACCCACAGGGTGCGATCGGGGTTGAGCATGATTTCCACCACGTCGGGGTCTTCCAGCGCAGTGGCGATCAGTGGCCCCATTGCCGTGCGCAACATCTGGATGCGGCGGTCGAGCGACGTGGCGCTCATGGATTGGGGAACGGCGCTCATGACGCACGCTCCTGCGCCTGCGTGGCTGTCGCCGTGTCCTCCATGCGCATCGGGTCGGGATGCAGTTCCTCCACCACGTCGCGCACCAGGCTGCGGCCCCGCATCAGGTGGCGGCCAAGCTGCTCGGTGAACTGCTCGAAGCGCGCCTTGCCCTGCGCGCGAGCCGCGTCTTGGTGCGCCTCGGGAACCGGCGTGCTGACGGTCAGGTAGTAACGGATGAACAGCGCCAGCGTCTCGATGGCAATGTTCTGGTCGCGCTCCATGCGCTCGGCCTGGCGCGACAAGCGATCAAGGCGCTTGGCGATGGCTGCCTCGCGCTGGTCGGCCGCATCGGGCGATAGCCACGATGCGAGCGCCGCCGCGACGATGGATGACTTGGACACGCCTTTCTTGGCGGCCAGTTCATCGAGCCGCTGGGCGTGCTCGGGCTGGATAAAGAGGTTCAGGCGGTAGTGGCTCATAGCTCGATTCCGTCGTTGGGGTCGAGGGAAGCCAGCCGGGCCGTGCGCTGCAGGGCCGGATCAAGCTGGCGCGGGAGAGGAAGCGGCAAGTCGTCGTCGTCATCGAGCAGGCCGAGGTCGGCCGTGCTCGCGGTCAGCTCGGGGTCGTAGGCGACGGTTTCGGAGAGTTCTGGCTGGCGGCGTGGGCCGCCGTCGTCGGCGGAACCTGCAAAGCCTTCGCCGGCATCGGCCGCTGACGCAGCGGGCACAGCAGGAATCGCCAGCCCGCTCCAGTCGTCGGCGCGCGCTGGCGGCGCGTCGGCATAGCTGCCGGCAGCGAGCGCAGGCGGCGCCAGCACGCGCCGCTTGAAATTGGCGTCTGCGTAGTAGCGCAGCTTCTTGGCCTTGATCGGGGGCAGGCTGGACACCATCACCACCGAGTCATCGGGCGGAAGCTGCATCACCTCGCCCGGCGTCAGCAGCGGGCGGGCCGTCTCCTGGCGCGACACCATGAGATGGCCCAGCCACGGCGCGAGCCGGTGGCCGGCGTAGTTGCGCTGCGCGCGCAGCTCGGTCGCGGTGCCGAGCGTTTCGGAAATGCGCTTGGCGGTGCGTTCGTCGTTCGTGGCAAACGTCACGCGGACGTGGCAGTTATCGAGGATGGAATGGTTCTGCCCATACGCCTTGTCGATCTGGTTCAGGCTTTGGGCTATGAGGAAACTGCGGATGCCGTAGCCGGCCATGAAGGCCAGTGCCGTCTCGAAGAAATCCAGGCGCCCGAGCGCCGGGAACTCGTCGAGCATCAGCAGCAGCTTGTGGCGGCGCGCAATGCCGTCGGAGCCGTCGAGCGATTCGGTGAGGCGCCGGCCGATCTGGTTGAGGATCAGGCGGATCAGCGGCTTCGTCCGCGAAATGTCCGAAGGCGGCACCACCAGATACAGCGATACGGGGTGTTCGGCGGAAATCAGGTCGGCGATGCGCCAGTCGCAGCGCGAGGTGACTTCGGCCACCGTGGGATCGCGGTACAGGCCCAGGAACGACATGGCCGTGGACAGCACGCCGGAGCGCTCGTTGTCGCTCTTGTTGAGAACTTCGCGCGCGGCCGATGCCACCACCGGATGCGGGCCATCGCCGAGGTGCGGCGTGGTCATCATCCGGTGCAAGGTCAGCTCGAACGGGCACGCCGGATCGGAAAGAAAGTTCGCCACCCCGCGCAGCGTCTTGTCTTCACCGGCATAGAGCACATGCAGGATGGCCCCGACCAGCAGCGCGTGCGAAGTCTTTTCCCAGTGGTTGCGCTTCTCCAGCGCCCCTTCGGGATCGACCAGGATGTCTGCGATGTTCTGCACGTCGCGCACCTCATGCGCGCCACGCCGTACTTCCAGCAGCGGGTTGTAGGCCGCCGACCGGCTATCCGTCGGGTTGAACAGCAGGCAATGCGAGAAGCGCGAGCGCCAGCCCGCGGTGATGTTCCAGTTCTCGCCCTTGATGTCGTGGATCACTGCGGACGCGGGCCACGAAAGCAGCGTCGGCACCACCAGGCCCACGCCCTTGCCCGAGCGCGTGGGCGCGAAGGTCAGGACGTGTTCCGGGCCTTCGTGCCGCAGGTACTGGCCGTGATGTTGGCCGAGGAAGACGCCCACCGGGCTCGATAGTCCCGCCTTACGGATGTCCTCCGCATTCGCCCAGCGCGCCGTGCCATAGGTCGTGACCAGCTTGCTTTGCCGAGAGCGCCAGATCGACATGCCAATCGCCACCAGCACGGCGACAAGACCGCTGCCGCCTGCGATGGCGCCGCCGGTGTCGAACACGCGGGGCGCGTAGGCGTCGAAGAAGAACCACCATTCGAACAGCCGCCACGGGTGGTAGACCGGTGTGCCCAAAAAGTCGAACCACGGCAAGCCCAGGCGTAGCTGGTAGCCCAGGGCCGCTGCCGTCCATTGCGTGGCGCTCCACACTCCGACGATCACGATGCCGAATACGACGGCGATCTGACCGAACAGCACGTTCGTCCCTTGCATCCCAGCCTCCAGTTACGGCACAACAACGTGCCGCAGGCATCAGGATCAAGGCGCGCGTGAGGGCCGGTCAAAGACCGTTATCGGGACGTAGATGCCGAAAAAAAGCATCGTTTCAGGCTGGGACGAATGCCGGGTAAAAGCCGCGCGGAACGGCGCACTGCGGCGTATCAAGCAGAAAATCGCGGACTCGTTGCAGACCGCAGACAAGTCAGAACTTGGGCGGCTCCTTGGGCGGGGTATAGGGCACTTTGCCGTCACCAAAGAAGCGCTTGTTCGTGGCCTCGGCGACGTTGTTGCACAGCGCGTCACCCAGCTTCGCGCGATCCACCTTGCATTGCTGTCGGAGTTCCTTCAGTCGTTCTGGATTCGCAGCCAGCGACTCCACCGTCTCAATGGGGGTAGGCGGAGATGACTTGCCACACGATGCCAGCAATGTCGCTAGAGACAAGAAAGCGATGATCTTGGGACTCATGACATGTTCCTCCTAGGTTCAACGTGAGGAAATAGATCGACGTGTCATGCGTCGTCCGATCCAAGGGATGCCAGCCGCTCAATGAAACGGGCTAGCGCCTGAGAGGGCTCCGCATCCCGCCGCAACAGGTAGGTGGCTAGCATCGGAGGCTGTCCAGCGAGTGAGCGGCCCACCACGTTAGGCTCGCGACTGAAAGCAATATGGGCAGCCCCGGCAAGCCCCAGAGCCAAGCCTGCAGATACCAGTGTCATCATCACATCGAAGGTGGCCACTCGCTGAACGATCAATGGCTCCTTGTCTTGCCGACGCAGGACTCGATCAACTTGGCGCGCATGCCCCTCACATATAGCGGGATCACCAATGACGAGAGGATAGCGCAGCACTTCCTCCAAAGGGATTTGCCTGTAGGACAGCACAGGGTGGCGAGCAGGTACCGCCACCATCAATTCATCTTCCCAGGCCAATTCAACAAGGATGCCGCCATCTACTTCGTCCGCCATTGAGAAGCCCGCGTCATACAGGTCGTCATGCAATCCCTTGAGTTGCTGAGCCAACGGCACCTCGAACAAGCGAATCTCGATTTCTGGGTCTTCCTCCCGGCAGCGAGCAAGAAGCGCAGGCAGACGAGACGGGGTGATGCCATCAGATAATGCGATGCGCAGTTGCCCTTGAAAGCCGTTGGCGGCAGCATTGACACTCTCCCTTGCTTGCTCCAGCGCAGCGAAGACGCGCGGCACATGCGCGAGGAACAACTTGCCGGCCCGAGTCAATCGCGTGCTACGGGACGTTCGGACGAAGAGTTGTGCGTCAAGGTCTTCTTCCAGTTCTTTGATAGCACGCGAAAGAGGCGACTGCTCAATATGCAGTTTTTCCGCTGCACGTGCGAAATGGAGTTCCTCCGCGACCGCTAGGAAGCAGCGAAGATGTCGCAATTCCATGAGTTAATTCCGCCGTAAAAGTCGATTGCTAGGATTGCAAATTCATTCTTCATGCGGCTCCTGACAAATCAATGAGCGGATGATTATTTTTTTGTCAGACTCCGTGAGCCGAGAAATTTCTGAAGCGACGTTAATTCCTCCAAGAGAAACTCTCCTTCTGACGAGAAGCAGGGTTTCATCGCAAAACCCCGCCAATTTTCCAAGCTAGCGAGGCTTGCGCATCAGCACATAGGCAGCCGGGATCACGAATAACGACAGCAGCGGTGCCGTCACCATGCCACCGAGCATCGGTGCGGCAATGCGGCTCATGACCTCCGATCCTGTGCCGCTGCTCCAAACGATGGGCACCAAGCCGGCCAAGATGACCGCCACGGTCATCGCCTTGGGCCGCACACGCAGCACAGCCCCTTCACGAATGGCGTCCAGCAGTTCCTCCGCAGTGGGTCTTCGGCCATCCGGGCAGCGCGCCTCCAGGGCATGCTTCAGATAAATAAGCATGACCACCCCAAACTCTGCCGCAACACCCGCCAGTGCGATGAAGCCGACGCCCGTGGCGATGGAAAGGTTGTAGCTCATCAGGTACAGGAACCAAATGCCACCCGTAAGGGCAAATGGCAATGTCGCCATGATTAGACCAGCTTCGTCGAGACGGCTGAACGTCAAGTACAGCAAGACAAAGATGGTCAACAAGGTTGCCGGCACCACCACCTTCAGGCGTGCATTGGCTCGCTCCATGTACTCGAACTGTCCAGAGTATGTGATGCTCACCCCCGGCTCCAGTTTTACCTGGCGGCTGACCGCATCACGCAGCTCGTTGGCCACCGATGCCAAATCACGCCCGCGTACATCGACGTACACCCAACCTGATGGCCGAGCGTTTTCGCTCTTGAGCATAGGTGGCCCATCGGTGATCGCAATACGCGCCACCGTGCCTAGCGTGATCTGCTGGCCCATGGGCGTGAAGATCGGCAGTTGCGCAAGCCTCTGCGGTGAGTCCCGCCATTCGCGCGCATAGCGCAGGCTGATGGGAAAGCGTGCCAGCCCTTCGACAGTTTCCGACACGTTTTCACCGCCGATGGCGCCGGCAACGACAGCCTGGACATCGGCGATGTTCAGGCCGTAGCGCCCTGCCGCTACGCGGTCGATCTGCACGTCCACATAACGGCCACCCGTCAGCCGCTCAGCCAATGAGGAAGACACTCCCGGAATTCCCTTGGCGATCTGCTCCACCTTTGCCGCGATGCGGTCGATTGCGTTCAGGTCGTTGCCGGTCACCTTGACCCCAATCGGGCTCTTGACGCCGGTGGCCAACATGTCGATGCGGTTGCGGATGGGGGGAATCCAGATGTTGGACAGCCCTGGAATCTTCACGGCGCGATCCAGCTCCTCAATGAGCTTCTCCGGCGTCATGCCGGGGCGCCATTGCTCCCTGGGCTTGAGCTTCACCGTGGTCTCGAACATCTCAAGAGGCGCGGGATCAGTGGCAGTTTCCGCGCGCCCCGCCTTGCCGAACACGCGCTCCACTTCGGGCACCGTCTTGATCATGCGATTGCTGATCTGCAGCAATTCCGAGGCCTGCTGCGCAGACAATCCGGGCAGGGCCGAGGGCATATAGAGCAGGTCCCCCTCGTCCTGCCGGGGCAGGAATTCGCCGCCGAGCCGGGCCAGCGGCCAGGCTGTGGTCGCCAATGCCAGCACCGCAATCAGCAGCGTCGCCTTGGGCCGGCGCAGCACCCACTCCAGGCTGGGCCGGTACACCGCGATCAGCATGCGAGTGATGGGATTTTTCTGTTCGTCGGGAATATGCCCACGAATCCAGTAGCCCATGAGCACGGGAATCAGCGTCACCGACAGGCCCGCCGCTGCCGCCATGGCGTAGGTCTTGGTGAACGCCAGAGGCCCGAACAGGCGCCCCTCCTGGGCTTCGAGGGTGAAAACGGGAACGAACGACAGCGTGATGATGAGCAGCGAGAAGAACAGCGCCGGGCCGACTTCCTCCGCAGCCTGCGTGATCACCGCCCATCGTTCCTTTCCCTGCAGCCGCTGGTCCGGATGCGCGTGCTGCCAGGCCTCCAACTTCTTGTGCGCGTTTTCGATCATGACCACGGCCGCATCCACCATCGCGCCCACGGCGATGGCGATGCCTCCCAACGACATGATGTTGGCATTGATTCCCTGGTAGCGCATGACAAGGAAGGCCGTCATCACCCCCAGCGGCAACGAGATGATGGCCACCAACGCGGAGCGCAGGTGCCAGAGGAAAACTGCGCAGACCAGCGCCACGACCAGGAACTCCTCCCCCAGCTTGGCCGTGAGGTTGCGGATGGCCCGCTCGATCAATGCGCTGCGGTCGTAGGTCGTGACGATTTCGACCCCTTTGGGCAGGCTGCCCTGCAGTTGCGCCAGCTTGGCCTTGACGGCGGCGATCGTCTCCTGAGCGTTCTTGCCCGAGCGCAGGATCACGATACCGCCCGCGACCTCTCCCTCCCCATCCAGCTCGGCGATGCCGCGCCGCATTTCCGGCCCGATCTGGAGCGTCGCAACGTCACCCAGTCGCACAGGCACCCCGCCGCGCGCCACCAGCGGAATCTCGCGGAAATCATCCAGGCTTTTGAGATAACCACTCGCACGGACCATGTACTCCGCCCCCGCCAACTCCAGAACGGAACCGCCGGTTTCCTGGTTGGCGTTCACCAGCGCCGTGCGCACCTGTTCTTGGCTGAGCCCATAGGAAGCCAGCTTGATCGGATCAAGCACGACCTGGTACTGCTTGACCATGCCGCCCACCGAAGCGACCTCCGCGACATTGGGCAGGCTCTTGAGCTCGAACTTGAGGAACCAGTCCTGCAGCGCGCGCAGTTGCGCCAGATCGTTCTTGCCCGCGCGGTCCACCAGCGCATACTGAAAGATCCAGCCCACCCCGGTCGCATCAGGCCCGAGCGCTGGTTTGGCCGTGGCGGGCAAGCGGCCCTGAACCTGATTCAGATACTCCAGTACCCGCGAACGCGCCCAGTACAGGTCGGTTCCGTCCTCGAGCAGAACATAGACGAACGAGTCCCCGAAAAAAGAAAAGCCGCGCACCGTTTTGGCCCCCGGAACCGACAGCATGGTGGTGGCCAATGGATAAGTGACCTGGTTCTCGACGATTTGTGGTGCCTGTCCGGGGTAGCTGGTGCGGATGATGACCTGCACGTCGGAAAGATCGGGCAACGCATCCACCGGCGTACTGCGAATGCCCCACACGCCCCAGGCCGCGAGCATCGCGGTGGCCAGCAACACCAGAAAGCGGTTGGCCACGGACCATCGAATCAGTCTCGCGATCATGGGGCGCTCCTCTCGATGCGGGTGATCACGTAGTCATCTCCTTGCTGGGAGAATGTGAAGCGCACTCGCTGCTGCGGAGCCAGTCCTGCAGACAGTTGGGGGTTGGCCAGCTTGAAGCCCATGGTCATGGCTGGCCACTTCAGCCCAGGAACGGCATCGTGCGCCAATGTCACTTCGTCGGAAGACACTTTCTGCACAACCCCATTGACCGTGAACGTCTGCCCTGCAGGCGCTGAAGGCACTGACGCGGCCGGTCTCGCCGTTCCTGCCGGGTTAGCGTCGGCGATTGATCCCGCAGGAACTGCTCCTCGCAGGCTGGCTTCCGAGTCGATCAGGAATTGAGCCGAAGCGACAACCTGCTGCCCAGGCTCCAGTCCGCTTTGCACGACGAGTTGGTCACCGATTTCGGCGCCGAGCCGGACCTCGACAGGATGGAACTTGCCGGGGCCATCAACGACATATGCCAGGGCTCGCCTGCCGGTACGGATGATTGCTTCGCTGGGCACCAGCAGCGCGCTTTGCTCGCGGCCCTGGAGCGAGATCTGTCCAGACATGCCGGCCTTGAGCCGCTGTCCGGGATTGCCCATCTCCAGCCGCACGCGGACGGTGCGGGTATCCCGGTTGGCCTCCGGCAGGATGCTCACGATGCGCGCCTTCAGCACCTCGCCGGGGAATGCCGCCAGCCGGACTTGCGCCTCCTGTCCCGCCTGCAGTGGGCCGCTCTGAGCCTCGGGCACGGCGGCTTCGATCCATACGGTGGCCAGACCATTCACACGCGCCAGGCTGGCGCCTGCCGTAACGGTCATCCCTTGGCGCACCATCAACTCGGCCACCAGGCCTCCTTGCGGAGCCGTGACCGTGTACACCCCCCGCGGTTCACCGGTGCGTTCCACTTGGTTCACCAAGGCCTGGGGCATGCCCAGTAGCAGCAGCCGTTGCCGGGAGGCGGTCGTCAGCGAGGAGTCTCCCAGCGACCGAACTGCCAGAAACTCGCGTTGCGCAGCCACCCACTCTGGCAGGAGCAGATCGGCCAGTGGCGCCCCCGCAGCGATGACATCACCGGCAGCCCTCGCATACACCCGTTCGACAAAGCCCGCAGCACGGGCTTGGACGATGCTGACATCACGGTCATTGAGCAACACGGTGCCGACCACATCCAGGTCTGCCCCGATCAAGCGCTGCACGGCCTCGGCCGTGCGAAGGCCCAGCGCCTGCACCGTCCGGGCGGACACGCGGACTCCAGCATTGTCTTGCGCATCCTCGTCCGCGTACTTGGGCACCAGCTCCATGTCCATATAGGGGGACTTGCCGGGTTGATCGAACTTCTGGGTCGGCACCATGGGGTCATACCAATACAGCACCTTGCGGTCAGTCTGAGGGCTGGACTCTGCCGCAGAGCCAGCCTTGCCTGCGCCACCTGGGAACCGCTGGGCGATACCCAAGCCAATGGCAATGCCCGCGGCAAGCACGGTCAGGCCCAAGAGGATTTTTCTAGAGATGTTCATGGGGAGTTCTCCGCTCAGTCCGCGATCAGGCTATTCAGCTTCGCGATGAGAGCATCGCGCTGTGCATGGAGATCGATCAGACGCATGCGCGCCTCAAGTACTTGAGTGCGGGCACTGAGCACGCTGCCCAGATCCGCCTTGGCGGAGCGATAGTTGCTCAACGCCAGTTCCGCGCGCTCTTGCGCCAGTCGCAGTCCGGTGGATTGCAATCGTTCGATCTGCTTGTCAAGCGCCTGTAACTCCGCGGCGCTATCGTCCAGTTCCTGCAGATGCCGCCGCGCCACATCCTCTTGCTCGACCTCCAGGCGCTCAAGCTCGCGCTGCTTTGCCTGGATCATGGGCGTCTGACGCCGGTCCTTCTGCCAGGGAAGATCAAATGTGACTTGAAAGGACACCATGTCACCCCATTGACGGCCGCGCCGGCTGTAGGCGATCTCCCAGGACCAGTCACCACGGGCTTCCGACTGCGCTTCATGGGACTCGGCACGGGCCATGCTTTGCATCGCCGGGTACAGTTCAAGCTCGGCGTGGTTGGAGAGATCGGAGCGCAATTGAGCGACAGGCCGGGTCAGGGGGCCGGGGCTGCCCTGCAGTGGTTCGTCGGCTCGGGAGCCTACCCACCGGCGCAGCATCGCCCGCGCCTTGGCCCGGTCCCGTTGCAAGTCATCACGCCGGTCCGACAGGACCAGGGCTTCCTGTTGAGCAACCAAGAGGTCGCCAGCCTGGGCGGAGCCGCCTGCTACGCGGGCGGGCAGACTGTGCTGCAGGCGCTGGTTTTCTGCCAGAAGCTCTGTCAACAGCAAGTCTCTCTGCTCAACCGCTTGTGCGGCGATCCATGCCAGGCTCAGCTCCTGCCGGATCTGCAGGCGCTGCAAGACCAGTGCCGCGCGTTCCCGCTCGACCCGGGCCTGGGCGCTGGCCACCTTGGCATTGCGCTTGGCCTGGTTAGGCACTTCCTGCATGAGGGCCAGGCGCTGCATCGTCATGAAGTCGCGCGTCAGGCTCCAGCGATCCATGCCACCGGTGGGAAGGTTTTCGATGCCCACTGAGAGCTTGGGGTCGGGGAGCGAGCCGGCTGCCTTCTGCGCGGACTCGGCGGCGTCGATTTGCAACCGCTGAGCGGAAACGCGCGGGCTCTGCTGCTCGGCGATTTCCCGCGCTTCGGCAAAGCTAAGGGCGCGGGCAGGAAGCGCAACGAGCATGCTGCCCGCCAAGGCAATACTCAGAACGCTCAGCCGATGTGTCCATGTTGGGCAGGTGTCCGCACCTGCTACACCACGGGCAAACGCAAGGCTGCGCTCGCCCGGAGTCCCGGGGGAGGGAATAAACATGATGGTCCTCGAAATTGATACTCACGAAATCGCGTGTTGGGCCGCGTCAATGCACGGCGGGCACGGACGGCGTATCAATTCCTCAGGACCTGGAGCGTGAGATAGAGGGGAGGAGCACCCGCTCGGTCGTCGGGTGGCGCGTAGGCTGCTATCGGGCCGGACGCGGGCTGTGCTTCTCGTATGACCGGAAGCAGATAAGCAATCCAGACCGCATGCGCAGCCATGGCTTGGATATCCAGACCCTGCAGCGAAGGGGTCAATAGCCCATCACTGCCGCAATGGGCACGGCATAACTGCGGTGCCTCATCGTCCATTGTCCCGGACATGGCGTGGCAGTCCGGCATGGACGGCATGCCTATCGCATCCTCCATGGCCATGCCAGCCGCCTGCATTGAAGCGACGTGTCCGGCAGAGTCCAGCTTCGGGCAGGCATACATCGCCAGCGCAACCTGCGAAAACAGCAAGGACACGACAAGGCCGCTGGCTATCCAGCGGCCCCACTTCGTGGCGATGCGTTTGAAGCAGATCATTGCAATATGCTAACCGTGCGGCAAGGGCGCCGTTTGACTTGTGTCAGCCTCGGGGAAATAGCCCGTCGCCCTATCGACTTGACATTGGCGTAGGGCCAACATTTCAATCACTTCATGGCACGCAACCGCAGCGCGTTGAAGATCACCGAGGCCGAACTCAAGCTCATCGCCAGCGCCGCGATCATTGGCGACAGCAACCACCCCGTGAACGGGTACAGCACTCCAGCGGCAATCGGCACGCCAATGCCGTTGTAGACAAAGGCAAACAGCAGGTTCTGGCGCATGTTGCGCACCGTGTCGAGAGAGACCTCGCGCGATGCCGCGATGCCGCGCAGATCGCCCTTGATGAGGGTGATCTGGCCGCTGTTCATCGCCACGTCGGTACCCGTTCCCATCGCCACCCCCACATCGGCCTTGGCCAGCGCGGGCGCGTCGTTGATGCCGTCTCCTGCCATGGCGACCACATGGCCCTCTTTCTGCAGTTGCTCCACCAGCGCCAGCTTGTCGGCGGGCTTGACTTCGCCATGCACTTCGTCGATACCCAGCTTCGCCCCGACTGCCTTGGCCGTGGTCAGTCCGTCTCCGGTCGCCATCACGATGCGCAATCCACTGGCGTGGAGAGTCCGGATGGCATCGGGCGTGCTGGCCTTGATGGGGTCGGTCACTGCCAGGATGCCTGCGAACCGGCCATCGACGGCCAAGTGCATGATGCTGGCGCCCTCGCCGCGCAAGCGCTCTCCGTCCGCCCGCAAGGCTGACACGGCCACACCTTCTTGCTCCATCAACGCCGTATTGCCCAGTGCCAGGCGCTGGCCTTCCACCGTGCCGCGCACGCCAATGCCGCTACCTGACTCGAAGTCCTCCGGCTTGGCCAGCTGCAGCCCCTGGGCCCTTGCCGCACTGACGATGGCATCCGCGAGCGGGTGTTCGCTGCCCTGATCCAGGCTGGCCGCCAGCCGCAGCACTTCATCCGGGGTGAAGCCGGGGGCGGCAATGGCGGTGTCGAACGCGGGCTTGCCCTCGGTGAGCGTGCCGGTCTTGTCCACGATCAGCGTATCCACTTCGCGCATCTTCTCGATCGCACCGGCATCGCGGAACAACACCCCTTGCTCGGCGGCGCGGCCGGTGGCCACCATCACCGACATGGGAGTGGCCAGCCCCAAGGCGCAAGGACACGCGATGATTAGCACGGCTACCGCATTGATCAGCCCGAACACCCAACTCGGCTCCGGCCCAAACCAGCCCCAGACCAGGAACGTGGCGATGGCAATCAGCACCACCACGATAACGAACTTGCCCGCCACCACATCGGCCATGCGCTGCATAGGAGCCTTGGAACGCTGGGCCGACGCCACCATCTGCACGATCTGCGACAGCATGGTTTCCGCGCCGACCTTCTCGGAGCGCATCACCAGCGCGCCGCTGGTGTTGAGCGTGGCACCGATCAGCTTGTCGCCGACGTGCTTGCTCACCGGCACGGGCTCCCCGGTCAACATGGACTCATCGACGGCGCTGCGGCCTTCGGTGACGATGCCATCGACCGGCACCTTCTCGCCCGGGCGCACGCGCAGCAGATCACCCACATGGACATGGTTGAGCGGCACATCTTCCTCGCTGCCGTCCGTGTTGATGCGGCGCGCGGTCTTCGGCGCCAGACCGAGCAATGACTTGATGGCTGCTGACGTCTGGGAGCGGGCCTTCAACTCGATGATCTGGCCCAACATGGTCAGCGAAATGATGACCACTGCAGCCTCGAAGTACACAGCCACGCGGCCCATCGACACAAAGGAACTGGGGAACACGCCCGGCGCCACCGTGGCAACGATGCTGTACACAAATGCCGCCCCCGACCCCAGGCTGATCAGCGTCCACATGTTCGGACTGCGGTGCATGATCGACTGCCAGCCCCGCACGAAGAAAGGCCAGCCCGTCCACAGCACGACCGGCAGCGACAAGGCGAACTCGACCCAGGTCTGGGTCTGCATGCTGAACCAGCCCAGTTGATGCCCGAACATGGCCAGCACCGTCACGATCAACGTGAGCGGAAGCGTCCACCAGAAGCGCCGCTGAAAATCCTTCAGTTCGCTGTTGTCTTCTTCGCCCAGCGGAATGATGGGCTCCAGCGTCATGCCGCACTTGGGGCAGTTTCCGGGGTGATCCTGTTGCACCTCGGGGTGCATGGGGCAGGTGTAAATCGTGTCTGCCGGCAAGGGGGCAGGTTTAGCGGCGGAGTCTGGGCGGACATGGCCTGCCGCGTGATGATGATGGTGATGGGCGCCGCCGTGGTTTTCCTGCGCCCTGGCTTCAGGCACCAGATCCATCTGGCACTTGGGGCAACGGCCAGGGTGATCCTGGCGTATCTCGGGGTGCATGGGGCACACGTAGAACGTGTCGGGCTGTGCGCCATTCACCGCATAGCGCACCGGATCGCTGATGAACTTGTCCCGGCAGTTCGTGCTGCAAAACTTGTATACATTGCCCCCGTGGGTAGCGTGGTGGGGCGACTGGGCAGTGACGCTCATGCCGCATACAGGGTCCTTGAGGCCCTCAGCCTTTGATGGGACCTCATTTGCAGTCGCGGGCTGGTCGATGCCACGGTGATGGTGAGTGTGGTCGTTCATTCCAACAATACCTTTATGGGTTGCATCCCATTCTTCACCTTTCCATCGTGGCAAGGTCAACCCATTTTCTGTAGAGCAAAGGGCGTGCCCATGCAACACCTGCTGCTGTCAGACAAGCTCCCACCCCAGGGCCAACGCTTCACTGCACACTGGAAGCGGTGTCTCGATTTTTCTCAATTCCCGTGGTGCCGCTTCCGTGGCCCTTGTGCATGAAGAGATGCATCAAGGGCACAATAATGCAACAGCATAAGGCACCACTGCGCCAGATGGACACGGTGTTCCGTCCAAATAAGTATCCCGCAACAATCGCCCGTGCCATTCCTCCAATTGCATAGCGGGACCGCACCATTCTGCTTGAGATGGCGCAAAAGGTAGTCAGATTGGTCTGACGAGTTGTGTGATTGTGATTCCTAATGGCCCTGGATCCAGGAAGTATTGGGAACATCGGCGATCGGCACTCAGTCACCCACCAAGCTATTCATTGATCATGGCGATCTCGTGTTCCCTGTGGTGCGTCTCTTGATGCCCATCAATTCGGGTAGTTGAAACGTAGGCGCGCCTCACGTTCCGCCGGCGATTCGCTGCGCAGCTCATTGATCACTTCGGCACGTGTTTTGCCGGGCCCCACATTGGGCACGGGAGCTGGATAGTTGCGCTCACCATAAGACAGCCGGCCTTCCCGCATGGCAGCTTCGGCCTCTGCTTGTACCTGAGCGCGGGTCTTATCGCTCTTGAAGTGTTCAGGGTGCACGATGTAGCCTCGCTCGTTGTTGGCGGGATGCTCGTATGCAGCCGAAGCCATCCCTGGCAGACCCAGAGCAGCGGCTGCGGCTGCGCTTGCGATCAAGGAAGAAATGGAAAAGCGGAATTGAGACATGATGGAAGCTCCTAGTAGAGGTCGATGAAACTTGCGTCTCCTCTGCCGTGGTCAGGCGATGAGGAGATGTGTTTATGGTAGAAACCCTTGCCTTGCAGGAGCGGGACACTGCGGTGACATTTATGTCAGCTCTGTTGCAGCCATGGCGGAACGCATGAGGTCTTTATCATTAGGATTCCATTTCTCAGGCATCCCCAGCCCTTCATTCATCCATGACGATATCGACACAGGCCGGCACTTCTGATCCAGTGCGCAATTTGCTGGAACGCTGGCGAGGCGATCCGGCTGCGACTTACCAAAGCTGGTTTCTATGGGAGGAGCGCCTGAAGAATTTCCGCTCGATCCGGCGCGGACTGCAAGCCGTGATCTCGGAGATAGAAGCCGACACCTTCGGTACGCAGTACCGCGGCTCATCGCTGGAGACGGTGGTTCACTCCATTGCCGAGCAGCGCCAAATTTTCAAGGGGGCCGATCACGCCTTCCTCTGGAAGCCCAAGCTGCGTATTCCCGATATCTACGAAAGCCGTGAGAACCAGCAGGCATTTGGCCTATTTTTGAATAGCTGCCTTTGCTGCAGCACCGACCAGTCTGTCTTGGACGCCATCCACGCATTGGATCGGCTCAAGATCAAGGGCGTGGGCCCGGCAGCCGCGAATCTGCTCTACTTCCTGCACCCGACCCGGGTACCGCCCTTCAATACGGCCATCGTCAAGGGCTATAACGCCATCACCCAAAGCAAGGTCAAGCTCGGCAGTTGGCCGGATTACCTGGTGATGCGGCAAGGCATGCAGGCGCTGATTCAGACCTACCGCGACCTGCTGTCCAATGATTTCGGAGCCATCGCCGGATTTCTCTTTGATGTGGGCAGCGGCCGCTATCCTAGCCCGCCACAGCCCGATGACCCGGAAGCGCAAGCCAGATTTGAATCCGATCTGGCCGCCGTCCGCGCTGAAAGCGCCCAGGCTGCAAAAGCGCTGTCGCTTGCAAGGGAGTCGGACCACACCCATACCGAAATTCAGAGCTGGCTGCGTGACCTTGGTCACCAATTGGGCTACTCAGTCTGGATCGCAAGCAATGACCGAAGTCGCATTCATGAGGGGACGGCACTAGGGCAGCATTGCCTTACCTGCTTGCCTGCCCATCTGGAAGCCTTGCCGTCCATTGACATGATTCGGCTGATCGATGTGCTGTGGCTTGATGGGAACGGCCAGCTTGTCGCTGCCTTTGAGGTAGAGCACAGCACCAGCATCTATTCCGGCATCGTCCGCATGCTCGACCTGGCCCTGGGCGCGCCGGAACATATGGGCAATCATTACTACTTGGTGGCGCCAGATAGCCGAGAGCAGGACGTGCGCCTTCAGTTCTCTCGTCCCGCTTTTTCAAGGGTGCAGGAGCTGAAGCTGCGCTATCTGCCTTACGGTGAATTGCGTGAGCATCGGCATGCCATCGCCCGTTTCGGCAGTGGCCTCAAAGGCATGGAGGCCATTTCCAGATTGTTGGTGCAATAAGCCCGGCAATACCCACGGTGAGCCGAGCACATGGTGCCCGGCGCATATTGATGGCATCCGTGGCTGTCTTTCCGAGTGCGTGGTCAGCGCACAGGCTGGATTTCCGTGACTACCAGCTTTCCGCCATCGCTGATCACCATGAACTTCACCTTGTCACCGGGTTTCAGATTCGTCAGCATGCTTTTGTCCTTGGCGGTGAAAACCATCGTCATGCCCGGCATATCCAGGTTCTTGATATCTCCGTGTTGATGGTGACCTTGCCGTTGTCCTGAACTGCGTGTGTTTACTGACCTCTTGCTTTGTAATGACTACCTCACTCAGAGGTCATCCAGACAGGAACCCTCGGAAGGGCTTTACCCTGCCTCAGAGAGGCTACTTCTGCTAAGCGTCGCTCCCGCGTTTGTGGTCGGTGGTTGATCTCGGCGGATCAAATTCCTTTTGGGGAAAGAATCCCTAACCACGCCACACTCGCCAGAACCAGAACTGCAAGTGTTGCTTCCATGAACAGGCTTTGGCGTAGCTTAGCGATTGCTTGTGCATGATTTCCAGAGATCAACGCTGCCTGCAGAGCAGGACTGAGCCTGAACCGATTTGCCGCCGCCAACACAAGCATTCCGAGAACCAGCATCAGCTTGCCTAACAGCAACTGACCATAGAGTGTCGAAACAAGCGGATCAAGCGAAGGCCCTGCGATCAATACGTAGTTGAGCACACCACTGATCACCAGGACGACCACGATCAGCGTCCCGACCTGAGCGAAGCCATTCGATGTACGGCTCAATATCGCTACTGTGTTCGATGCCGCACTCGCGCTGCTTGCGGCTAAGATCAAAAAGGAAAGCAAAGCTCCGACCCATGCACCTGCAGCCCAGAGGTGCGCGATGTCCGAAGTCAGGTGGATGTATCCGCGCATTCCATCGTCCGTCGCACCATGGCCAGCCCAGGCCAGAGTCGCCAGTGCCACACCGCTGGAGACGGACATGGCAACAAAGCGCACCGTTGGATTGAATTTCACCAATGCGATCAAGATGCAAAGCACAAGCGCAAGCATACGAATGCACCAAGCTAGGCCCATGTGGGTGCCGGTGATGAGCATCTCGAACACATGCGTTGATAACTCGGCATATGTTTGCGCACCGGACATTGCCTTGGCAAGGACTGTCATACTGACCACGGACAAGGCAATTCCGATTGCCGCAAATGCACCGACACTTAATCGGTAAAAGCGCGCTATTGCCAAGGATCGCTCGTCGCGGCCAAGAGCATAGACGCCAAACATGGCGACGCCAAAAGCCGCTGCCATGTCTAGATAAAGCGCAAGGCGCAATACGATGGTGAACCAATCCTCGGACATTTGCTTACTTCACCTGGAATGTGACGTTGCCGTTGATAGGATGTGTGTCAGACGACACGGCACGCCAATCGACGCGATATGTGCCTGGCTGAAGCGTCTGAGCAGGAGTAATGACCATGGTTTTTCCATCGCTAGCGCCAGAGACGCTTGCGCTGACCTTCATTGCGCCGTGATTCGGCATTCCGGGCATGCCCGTCATGGTCAAGTTCGCAGCGGAGAACTGAGGAACCAGTGTCTCCGAGAACTTCAACTCAATCGTTGCAGGCGCAGCAACCTGCGACTTATCCGCCGGTGAGGAAGAAACTAGCGAGGGATGAGCAAATGCTGCGGAAGCGAACACTGTGGCGGCGATTGGTGCGATGAACTTAGCGACCAGGTTTGAGCGGTTCATGATGACTCCTATCTAAGTGTGATGGTGGTTTGAAAATAGATGAATCTAAGTCTCTGGAGTTGGCGCCCCAAGGACGCGCCAACTAGGAAGGGGACATTGGTCAGGCTAGAACCAGAAGCGGACACCTGCCACCCAACGTGTTTGTTGCGCACGGCCACCTTCTGCGCGAACGAGATCGGCGGTACGTCCGAAACTTCCCGCACGTTCCACTCCGATATATGGAGCGAACTGACGGCTGAATTCGTAGCGCAGTCGCAGGCCAGCAGATGCTTCAGCAAGGCCCTTGCCGATATGGCGCTCTGGATCATCCTTGCCGTAAAACTGCATTTCAGCCCTGGGCTCAAGGATCAGGCGCTGAGTCAGCAATAGTTCGTAGCTTGCATTTAGGCGAAGCGCAGTTCTGCCACCACTGCCAACATAGGCTGTGGCCTCCAACTCGAACCAGTAAGGGGCTAAGCCCTGTACACCAAATGCCAGCCATTGACGGCTAGGCCCCACTCCGTTGTCTAAGCGCAGACCAAGCTGCGTATCCCAGTAGGTTGTGACCGCCCGGCCCCATAGCAGCTCGGTGCGAGACTCTTCTAGCTTTCCTTTGGTGACGTCACCTTCTGCCTTTAGAACAGCTTTGTTGTATGCGTTGCCATACCATGCTTGCAAGTCATAGGCCGTTGAATCATCACCTCTGCGTGAAAAACGGCGTTCCAGGGTCTCACCACGCAGCGAGGCAAAGGTATGCTCGTCCGCAAGCATCAAGCGTGGGACGCCAGGCACCGCGTAGTCGCCCGATCCCAAGGTCAACCCATTGGAGTACCCATGAGGGTCGCGAGCATCTGGGGGGGCGGATCCCCCTTGCATCTGCATGCTGCCGTGATCCATCGCAGGGGCACTTGCGGCGCTCTCAGTCATAGCACCATGACCGGCGTGTGGATCAGCTGCAGTTGTGGCGGGGCTTGTCGGCGTTTCCATTTGCATACCGGCTTGACCATGCGATGAATGGTCGCTTTGGGCCTGTGCCGCAATGCTCACAAGAGCAAGGACTGCAGTGGACAATGCACGAATGGGGAGTGCTTTGGACATTTTTGATCTTCCTTATGATGTTTGTTCAAGACACTACGACTTCGCGGAACATGCCAGCATCCATGTGGAACATCAGGTGGCAATGCCAAGCCCAGCGTCCGAGAGCATCTGCCGTCACCAAGAAGCTGATGCGTTGTGCAGGCTGTACTGGCAAGGTGTGTCGACGGGCAAGGAAGCGACCATCAGGGCTCTCCAGTTCACTCCACATCCCATGCAAATGCATTGGGTGAGTCATCATGGTGTCGTTGTGTAGGATGACCCGCAAACGTTCACCGTGACGGAAGTGAACAGGTGTTGATTGCCCGAACTCCAAACCATCAAGAGACCAGGAATAGCGTTCCATATTGCCGGTCAGGTGCAACTCCACCTCACGTCCAGGACCGCGCGAGTCCATTGGACCTGAAGGCGTATGCAGATCTGCCAAGGTCAGCACCCGTCTGCCGTTATTGCGCAGACCGATGCCCGGATCGTCGAGATTGGTGCGTGCCATATCGACCCGCATATCAGTGCTCGCCCCATACTCAGTGCGGGCATGGCGTGCAGTAGTGCTGGGCACAGCCAATCCTCCTGCTGACATGGCATGCTGACTATGGTCCATCGCCATACCACCATGATTCATGCCGCCCATCGCACCATGATCCATGCCGGCCATTGCCCCCGACATACCAGCCATGCCCGTCATACCCGTCATCCCAGTCATGCCAGTCATGCCAGTCATGCCAGACATTCCCGTCATCCCAGACATGCCGGTCATCTCCATGTCGGCACCGGAAGTGCCATGGCTCATGGCGCCCATCATGTCGCTCATTCCCAGCCACTCGACGGGATCGATTGCAGGTACAGGAGCCTGCAGCCCTTCGCGCACTGCTAACGTAGCGCGTGCATAGCCTGTTCGGTCCATCGACTGAGCAAAGATCGTATAGGCGTCATCACGTGGCTCGACAATCACGTCTATGGTTTCGCCAGGGCCGAATCGGAATTCATCGACAGTCACAGGCTCTACATCGACGCCGTCAACATGCACCACAGTGAGCTTCAGACCCGGAATACGTACGTCATAGAAGGTATTGCCCGCACCATTGACCATGCGCAGCCGGACACGCTCGCCCGGACGGAAAAGAGCAGTCCAATTGCCTGCTGGTGTGACGCCATTTGCGAGATAAGTCAGAGTTGCAGAAGAGAGGTCGGCTAAATCCGTTGGACTCATGCGCATCTCGTTCCACATCTTGCGCTTGTCTAATGCCGCCGACACGCCATCACGCGATGCATCACGGAAGAAGTCGAAGATCGTGGGCTGGTTGTAGTTGTAATAGTCGCCCTGAACCTTGAGTTTTGCGAAGACGCGCATGGGGTCTTCGTCAGTCCAGTCAGAGAAGAGCACGACATGGTCACGATCTGCACGGATAGTCTCAGGTCCTGCGGGATCAATGATGATCGCTCCATACATGCCAGTGAGCTCCTGCATGCCTGAATGTGAGTGATACCAGTAGGAACCGCTTTGCTGAACCTTGAAACGGTAGGTGAACGTCTCTCCAGGAGGAATGCCCGCAAAGCTGATGCCTGGAACTCCGTCCATCTGGTAGGGCAAAATAATGCCGTGCCAATGAATAGAAGTGGCCTCGCGAAGCTTGTTCGTGACGCGAATCGTCACTGTCTCACCCTCCCGCCAGCGCAGGGTTGGTGCAGGAAGCGATCCATTGATCGTTGTCGCCATGCCAGGCTTGCCCGTAAAGTTCACGGCGGACTCGGCGATCACCAGATCAAACTCGTTACCCTTCAGCACCGGAGCGGCCCCACGAACTGTTGCGCTCTGCTGCGCGAATGCCATGAGCGACTGCGTTGACAGGCCCGCCAGCACGCCCCCTGCGGCCAGCCCCTGAACGAAGCGCCGACGAGAGAACCCTTGAGTGGGAGTGACAAAAAATGGCGAACGACGCGGCATAAGGTGAAATCCTCCAGAGCTTTCAAGAAATTCGTTTTCGGCGACGCTGCCTGAAACAAGAAGCGCTCGATATGTTCAATATGCTAGGGCGCGCTGAATTTCGATGGAGTGACTCACGCATTACATTCATGTAATGCTCGCGTCATGTTCTGTGCGACTGGGGCGCCTATCCACAAAAGCGTTCGTTGCAGCCAGGAGGCTCACGCTGGTCGCCACGATTGACGACTTCCCAGAAGGGAACAACAAGGCCGTGTTGAGCCTTTCTATCGCCAGGATTTCAGGAACATTACATTTTTCTTATCTTCATGTCAGAGGGCATCAAACTCGGCACACTCTTGATCGTCCACTGCAGCGGAGCGAATACATGAGGATTTTGGTTGTTGAAGATGAGCCTAAAACAGGTGAGTACCTGCGCCAGGGACTGACCGAGGCTGGATACATTGCTGACCTCGTCCCAAATGGCTCAGACGGCTTACATCTGGCTTTGCAAGGTGAGTACTCCTTGGTGATCTTGGATGTCATGTTGCCGGGCCTCAATGGCTGGCAGGTGCTCCAGTCTCTGCGTGATCGGGGACTACATATGCCGGTCCTGTTTCTTACTGCACGGGACCATGTCGAGGATCGTGTCAAAGGACTGGAACTCGGCGCAGATGATTACCTGGTAAAGCCGTTTTCGTTCGCAGAGCTACTCGCCAGAGTTCGCATCATTCTTAGACGTGGACATCCTGCCAACGAAGGTACTACTCTGACTGTTGCAGATCTCGAGCTAGACCTGCTGCGTCGTCGCGTATCTCGCAATGGCAAACGTGTTGACCTCACAGCCAAAGAGTTTGGACTCTTAGAGTTGCTGATGCGCCGACATGGTGAAGTGCTGCCACGTTCATTGATCGCATCGCAGGTATGGGACATGAATTTCGACAGCGACACCAACGTCATTGAGGTGGCCATGCGCCGACTGCGCGTGAAGATCGACGAAGGCCATCCGGTCAAGCTCATCCAGACCGTGCGCGGCATGGGCTATGTGCTGGACGTGCCGGAGGAGGACTGAATGCAGTCCCTGCAGCGACGCCAAGGCAAGCTCTCGCTGACTCGGCGGTTGACGCTTTTCTTCACCGTGGTCGCAGCCGCGGTGGTGCTGGGGCTGGGTGGATTGTTCCTCGTCGAAACCGAGCGGCATTTCGTGGAGCTGGATCGGATGGCTTTGCAAGACAAGCGACATTTGATCGAGGAGATTCTTCGCAATGCCAGTTCGATGGACGATGCACGCTGGCGCCTGAGCGAGGCCTTGAGCTATCACCATGATCTTCGGGTTTGGATTAGAGATGCCGCAGGAAATACGCTGTTTCAATCCCCAGCCTCCGGCCTCCCTGTGCAAGGCGGTATCACGTTGCATTCCGACAGCCAGGGGACTTTTGGGGTCTGGCACCACGATGGCATTGCATTTCATTCCCTGAGCTTTGAAGCCGTTCCGGCCTATTCCCCTGCATCGGCCTTGCAGGTGTTGATCGCCGCAGATACCAAGCACCACGTCCAGTTTCTCAACGGACTTCGCAATAGCCTGTTCGTCTATGTGTTCGCCGCCATCGTTGTCTGCGGGGTGCTATCGTGGTTAGCCGCACGGCGGGGGCTGGCACCGCTGCGCGAGATGAAATCACGAGCTGCCGCCGTGACAGGCCAGCAACTGACAGAGCGCATGCCTGTGGCGGCCGTGCCCATGGAAATGGCCGACCTGGCGCAGGAGCTCAATCGCATGCTGGATCGATTGCAGGACGACTTCCAGCGCTTGACCGATTTTTCATCGGACTTGGCGCATGAGTTGCGCACGCCTATCAGCAACCTGTTGACGCAAACCCAAGTGGCGCTGGCCACTAAGCGCGATGCCGCAACCTACCGGGATATCCTGGCCTCCAATGCGGAGGAATTTCAGCGCCTGGCCCGGATGGTGTCAGACATGCTTTTTCTGGCTAAAACCGAACGCGGTGTCGATCTGCCGCGCAAGGAGCGGTTCTCTGCACGCAACGAAGCCCACGCCTTGCTGGAGTTCTACGAAGCCGTCGCTGAGGAAAAGCATGTCCAGCTCAGCCTCGAAGGCGATGGGTGCATCGACGGCGACCGTCTGATGTTCCGCCGTGCAGTGAGCAACCTGCTATCCAATGCCTTGCGCCACACGCCGGATGCGGGCAACGTCTCAATCCGCATTTCAAGTAGCGCTTCGTCCACGATGGTCGTGGTGGAAAACACGGGGCAGGACGTTGACCCTCACATCCTGCCCCGGCTATTCGACCGCTTCTACCGCGCGGACCCTTCCCGGGCCCATCCCAGTTCAGACGGCAGCGGACTGGGTTTGGCCATCACCCGCGCCATCGCCGAGGCCCACGGTGGCAGTGTCGCAGCCGCATCATCCAATGGGCGAACACGCTTTACGCTGAGTTTTCCTCTGCAAGCTGCAGAGCTGTAACTTGGCCGGTGAAGCACCCATTGAAAATGGGTGGCTATCGGCTATCCGCAGCATGAAGCACCGCGGGTGGTTGATCCGCAGCAACCGCTCTTTCCTGCATCGCCACTCATGTGGGATGCTGGTGAGGGTCGCCGGTCAATCATTTCAGGCGTGTATCCGGCTGCCTGAATAGCTCCAGCAAACTCCGCATCAGTTGCTGCGCCAGAAATCTGCACCATGCGATCACGAAGGCTGATCTCGATGCGTGCTTCGCCATCCATTGCGATGATCGCCCGCTGGATGCGTCCTGCGCAACCGCCGCACGTCATGTTGGCTACACGAAAAGCCGTCATTGAGTACTCCTTTAAAGTTATGTGCAGAGTCTCGACATTGACACCATGGGAATGTCAAGCGATTCACTCCAAAGTCTATGGGTAGGCTTCGCTGAAAACCTTCCACGATGCTCTGCAAGTGCTTCACGTTGAAGCTATGCCCATTTTGTGGGATCGCTGGCGTGGGCTGATACCTAGCCTCGGGACAGCCCAGGCCGCCGCCCAACTTCCCATGACACTCGACCACCGCGCATCGTCGCGGAGATCTGCTGCCCCAGCTGCTGCTCGATCACCGGCTTCCACGGCACCAGGCTGAACCCCATGCCGTCGTCGAGCATCGCGTAGCGCCCGCTGGCCAGCACGACGCTGCGGCGGTAGATGCCAGCCACGCGCTGAACGTCGGCCACCGGCCGATGCTCCAACCCGGTTTCAGCGGCAATGTCCTTCGCAGCCTGCACCAGCTCCCGGCCACGCAACGTGCCCAGCAGGTTGCGCGCCAGGATCACACGCTGGCCGCGTCGCTCGGCCAGCCCCTGTTCGGCCAGGAAGTCGGCCCGCTTCTGCAGCGCATCCTTGACCTCGCTGCCAAAGCCCAGGTCGCCCAGCCCCTTGCCACCGCCGATCAACTGCTGATCCAGCCAGGTCGCGCCGATCACGCGGGCCTGCCGCTCGATGGGCAGGTGCGATTTCAACTCCACGGCCACGCCGCCCAGGCGCTGCGCGTCGTACTGGCGGCCACGTTCCGGCAGATCGTCCGGCACCTTCCATAGACCTTCGGCCACGCGCTCCACAATGCCGGCGCGGCGCAGGGCTTCCAGGCGGCGAACGTGGGCCTCAACCACCTCTTGCGGGTCGCGACTGGCTTGCGCCTGACCCTGTGCAATCGCCAGGTGATGGTCAGTACGGTACAGGCCACCACTCGCAAGCGCGGCGATGTTCCGGTCGGCCGCGCGTACCTCGGCCGACCCCTTCACCTCCACCACGGCCCCGGTGGGATAGTTCGCCAGCTCGTCGCGGGCATTGAGCGCGACGTAGTGGGCCTTGCCGTCAACGCCGTCGATGACCAGATAGCCCCGGTCGCGCAGTTCGTCGGCCAGCCCTTTTGCGGCGACACGCCCGACGATGGGGCGGCCACTTCTATCCGCGTCCTGGCCCGGCTCGAACACCGCCAGCTCGCGCAACTGGCCGCTCATGGCCCGCTGCATGGTGCGGATGATGTCGCCGCGCTCTCCGAGCGCGCGCAAGGTCTGCTCCGCATCGGCATGGACGGCCCAGGTTCCAGCCTGCGCCTCGTCGGCCAAGCCCAGGCGCTGCAAGTGCTGCATACGACCGATCAGCAGCAGGCGCTGGCGTTGCAGCTTCGGTTCGTTGAAGCGCTTGATCCGCACCTGGCCATCGGCGTTCAGCTCGCGTTTCAAGGTGCAATCCAAGCTCGTCCACCGCTTCTGCTCCACCTCGCGCTGCAAGGTCTGCTGGATCTCCAGCTCGGTACGCGGCCCCAGCCATTCGGTCGCCAGTTCGGCGGCGCGATGGCGGAAGCCATCTGCGATGTAGTCGCCCGCGATGATGAGGTCTTTGCCGGTGTCGTCGCGCCCGCGCACGACGATGTGCGTGTGCGGGTTGTCGGTGTTCCAATGGTTGACGGCCACCCAATCGAGGCCCGTGCCCAGGTCAGCCTCCATGCGGCCCATGAGGTGCCGCGTGTAGGTGCGCAGGTCTTCCAGCTCGGCGCCGTCCTCGGGCGAGAGGATGAAGCGGAAATGGTGTCGGTCGTCGGCGCAGCGTTCCTTGAAGGCATCAAGGTCGGCGGCATCCGTCTGCGGCCCATAGGCTTGGCCTGGTTCGCCATCGCGGCCCACGCCATCACGCTCGATGTAGCGCAGGTGCCTGGCGAGCGACTGCGGGCTGGCCCGCTGGTGATTGACCAGCAAGGTCTTGATGGTCACGCGCCGCGACATGGGCGTGAGCTTCGCCCCTGCGAAGCGCGCCGCCGTATGCCCGCGCCCCAGGCGCGAGCCGGGCCGCTGGCCGGTGCCACGCGCCGATGCTGGACGGCGCACCGAGGACTTGCCGCCGCTGGCCTTGCCTGCCTGCTTGAGCACCTTGGAGACGAAGCCCTGGCCCCGGTTCTTCGGGGCGCTGGGGCGGATGCGGAAATCGTCATCGCTGCGGTTGCTCATGGCTTCGCTCCTTGAAAGCTGGGGCGTGCCCCGGCGTGCGAAGCACGCGGACATGCCTGCATTGGCGCGGGTCTCGCGCCACAAGCAGCACGGCGGCGAAGCCGCGCCGTGCTGCGCCAACCCCACGTGCAGACTGGCTTTGCGGGCCGACAGGTGCCGTACCCTTTTGTCTTGCCTTCCGCCTTTGCCCCTCGCTGGCGCTCCGGGCAGCGGCGGCCCGGCGGCGCTGCTGCGTGAGCAGCCAGCGCACCGGCGAACGCGCGAACAGGTGTGATTGGGGCCACAGGCCGGGCGCGTTCGAGGCAAGACGCCTGCACGTGGGAAGGCAGCGCCGGATGTCGCGCGAGGTGCAGCGCGAATGCGCTCGCACTGCACGCGCGACGACACGGCGACGGCCAGCAGAACGACACGCTCGATGGCACGATGAGATGTACGGCAACGTACAGCGAATCGGCGGCCATCATGGGCGTGTCTCCAGCCAGACCGGATGCGCGACGCCGATCACGGCGGCTGCGCTGACCGGCCCGAAATACCGACTGTCGAACGACGCCGGATTGGTCACGCTCAAGAGGAACAGTTCGCCAGGCCGAAGCTGGCGGCATTGCCGCCATGAGGGCAGCGGACGGCCCAGCCGGTCGGCAGGCAGCACGGCGGCCATCGGCACCCCGTCGATCCAGACCAGCGCATCGAACACGCACACGGCCTGCGGCGCGACGGCGCCCACGCGCTTGAGCAGCGGCACGCGTGCCGGCAGGTAGCGGCGCTGCGCGGCCAGCGCGGCGGCGTCGGGCGGCAGCATGGTCAGCACGATGCTGCCCACGGACAAGGGACGTGGCAGCGAGTCGGTGCGCTGGTGGAGCGGTTCCACGCGATACCAGCCGACCGCCACGCTGTCGGACGGGTTGTAGATCAGGAGCGGCAGCGGCTGCACAAAGGACGCCCAGGCCAGCGCAGCGAGGCCGCAGGCGGACAGGCCCGCCAGCACGAGGCGAGCACGCAGGCGTGAGTGAGGACGCGGCGGAATGCCGGTTGCACCGGCAACGGCGGATGGAAGCGTCATGACAGCGCCCTCCCGGCCAGCCAGGCGGCGTGCCGCTCGGCGGTGTATTCGGGCATCGGCAGGCGCGCAGCGAGCCGGTTGCCCAGCGTGCGCCAGTACGCGGGCGAGACTGCAACGGGTGCGATGCCCAGCGCCTCGATGGTGTCGATGCGTTCGAGCACGGCGCGCACCTGTTTCTCGCCCTCGGCGTGCAGCAGCAGGCGCGCGCCCGGCTGCACGCCGGGGATGCGCTGGGCCGTATCGAGCGGCGTGCAAGCCTGCATGACCATGAGCTGCCAGCGGATCGTGCCGTAGTCGTTGGCTTCCCATCGGATGCGGCAGAACACTGCGTTCGGCAGGAACACGGCGCTGCGTCGCCAGCGGTCGAGCTGGAGGGCGCGCGCGGGTTCACCGAAGCGCAGATAGAGCTTGAAGCGCGGTTCGATGTAGGCCAGCGCCACGCGCGTCAGCGGCGCGCTGGCTGGCTGGCCGGTGAGCGCAGCCGTAACCGCGCCAGCGGCAGGCGATGCGGATGCAGTCATGATGTTTGCTCCGGGAACTCCCGTTCCAGCAATGCGCGCAGCAGATCGGCCACCGTCACGCCCTGCGTGAAGGCCGACACCTTGATGCGCGCCCGCATGGCGGGCGTGATGTCGAGCGTGAGGCGAGCTGTGTAGAGGTCGCCCTTGCCCAGCGCATCGGCGTCGCTCTGGCGAATCCACGCCTCGGCGTGCGGATTCGCGGGCGGACGCGCGCCGATGCCGACGCGCTTAGCCGGGCGTTTGCTGCTGGGTGGCGGCTTCGCTGTCATGTCGGCCACCGCAGCAGTTCATCGACCAGCGCGGTGATTTCGCGGGCAGCGGTGCTGTCCGGCGCCGTCTCGCGTGCCAGCCGGCCAGCGGCCACGCTGTCGGCGAACACGATGCGCTGGTGCACTTCCGCGCGCAGCGCCGGAAGCGGCTGTTCGGCGAGCGCCTGGCGTGCTTCACGCCCGATCACGGTGGTGCTGACGCGCCGGTTGATGACGAAGGCCGCGCGTAGCGCAGGCCGGAACACCTGCGCCTCGCGGGTCAGCGCCACCATCTCGGCGCTGGCCCACAGGTCATAGGGGCTGGGCTGCACCGGGATCAGCACCCGTTCGGCCGCCAGCAGCGCGGAGCGCACCAGCGCTGCAATGCGCGGCGGCCCGTCGATGACAACGTGATCGGCGCGACGGGCGAGTTCTGGCGCTTCCTGATGCAGCGTTTCGCGTGCGAGGCCCACGGCGCTGAACAGCCGTGGCAAGCCTTGCTGGCTGCGCCGCTGCGTCCAGTCCAGCGCGGAGCCTTGCGGGTCGGCATCCAGCAGGATGACCGACTGCCCGCGCATCGCCAGCTCGCCAGCGATGTGGGTGGCGAGCGTGGTCTTGCCCACGCCGCCCTTCTGGTTGAGCAGCGCGACGATCATGGCCTGGCCCTCCAAGTTGGAAAGCCCGGCTGTTGCCGCTGCGTTTCTGGCCGTGCGGTGGTTGTCCACCGTGGCGCGGCGCTTCTACTACCAGTTAGACAATTTAAGTTAGGGAAGTTAGGAGAGGCCGAAACCCGCGCCAGGACTGGGTTTGTGGGCGGTTTTGTTGCCTGATAGCACGAGGATTCGTTGCCTGATAGCACGAGACTTCCGTTGCCTGATAGCACGAGCCCGTCCACAGGCTTTGCCGCAGTTATCCCCGTGCCGTGGCCGGCACGGGCCGGAACGTCAGCAGCGGCGAAGGCAGGTAGGAAACATACTCGATGCCCAGCAGATAGCCCGGCAGGGCTTGCCGGGCCACCAGCATCCGCAAGTCGGCGGCGAAGTCGTAGTACCGCGCCACGCTGCCCGATTTGCGGTACAGGTGCTGGAAATCGAACTGCCAGCCCCCTGGCTGCCGCCCGCCGTGTTTGCGCACCAGCCGGTATAGCCAGCGCTCGATGCCGCCCGTCAGCCGGAAATACGCCGGGTCGATGGTCAGCACCAGGGCGGCGTCGAGCACGCCCGCGTAGAACCAGTCGGGCAGGATCAGCTCCAGCCCCAGCGGCGTGCCGCGGGCGTCGGCCAGCTCCTTCCATTCGTTGATCCACGAGAAGCGGTGCAAACGCCTCCCGGTCGTCTCGCGGATGGAGGTGGCCACCGTCGTGGACTGCAAACGATCCAGCGCGGCCTTGAGGCGCTGGTAGTCGCGCAGCGACGTACCGCGCCCGATGAAGCGCAGGATCTCGTAGGGACGCACTTGCATCAGGCGCGACGGGCGCAGGCCCGCATCGCGCGCTTCCACGATCTGGCTGGCCGCCCAGATCAGGATGTCCGCATCCCAGATCGTGGCGATGCCATGCTCCGCCGTGCCTTCCACGCGGATCGTCACGCCGCCCGCCTGGAAGTCGATCGGCGCCGTGCGCCGCGACTTCGCCAGCGAGAAGAACGGAAAGGCCATCAAGTCCTGGCTGTCGCGCGGCGCCATGTCGCCCGGCAGGGCGCGGAACAGGTCGAGCTGTTCGCGCTCTTGCCGGACGGCCCCGGAGGGGCTGGACATGGCGATGGCCTCCCACGCGCCAGTGGTCAGCGCGCACGGCTGTCCGCCGAGTGGTGCTCGGCGTACTCGGGATCGGACGTGCTCTCAAAGCTGCGATCCGCCGCCCAGGCATCGAGGTCGGCCACGGCGTACATGACGCGCCGGCCGAACTTGCGGAACTTGGGGCCGCCGCCCAGCACGCGCTGCTTTTCCAGCGTGCGCGGGGACAGTCGCAGGTAGTCGGCGGCTTCGTCGTTGGTGAGATAACGCTGCGGTTGTGCGGCAGCGGTCGAGGCAGTGGCGGGAGCGGCGGCAGGCCGCAAGGGAGCAGGACGCATGGTGAGAACCTCCATCGGTTGCAGGGCTCCGGCTACACAGCGCAACCGGATGGAGGCAGTCTCAGAAAACGAAGCCCTCTTGCTCAGGGTCGTTTTGCACTCCCTTCAAAACGACCCTTCTCAAGCGGCGGAAGTTGTGCTAGGCGGCGATAGCCGCCGCGCATCAACGCATCGCCGCGCCGCGCCAGGCGGCGCACCTTGGAGCGCAGGCCGCCATCGGTGTACCAATCGGCCATTGCATCCGCACCGAACAGTCCTTCGCCCACCTCGCGCAGGGACGCACCTGCCAGGGTGGCGTCGAGCGCCTGCAGGGTGTGCAACTCCAGCAGCGCTGCAGGCGGCGGCCGTGGCCGCGCCATAGGCGCGGGTGTGTCGGGCGCATGGGTGGTGCCGCGACCGCGATGGACACGGGCAACGGCCATGCCGTCTTCCAGGCCGGGCGCCAGCGCGAAGCGCTGCCAGCGGCCGGGGCCGCGCGCGATCAGCGCCAGGCCCTTGCCGTCGTGGATCAGTTGCTTGTGACCGGGCATGCGCCATACATCGAACACAGCCGCATCCGGCGGCGGGTCGGCATCCGGGTAGAGCTGTACTACGGCATCGTGGCCAGGCAGCCAGGCCGGGTGCGCGTCCCGCGCATCGCGGGCTGGGTCTTCCCAAAGGCGCAGGCCCCAGCGCTGCGTGGCTGCATGTGCCGCGTGGGGCCGACGGTGGTGGCGCAGCCAGTCGAGCCGGTATTCAGGGTGTCTGCGCAGGTACTCCCAGGCCAACGCCAACATGTCCAGGCCCAGGATGTAGAGGTACGCGGCAGTGGGATACCAGTGCGCGACGTGATGAGGATTGACCATGGCGAAAACTCCTGTCGAACCGCAGGAACGCCGCCACGGGCGAGTCAGAAACGGAGCTACCGCATCCAGATCAAAAACATCATCTGCATCAACTCAAGCATGTAACATGCGGTATCAAAACCAATTGGCTCCGGTGCGTTGCGAATCTCGTCCGAAAACGACGGCCGCCTGACCAAATTGGGTCACGCGGCAAGAAACACCGTGCCCGAACCTGTAAAAAGGATCGTGACTGATTGGGTCATACCCGCCTGGGGTGGATGCAATGGTCTGAATTCAGACCCGACAGGTCTGGAATGAGATCGAAATAGTCTCAATGCGCCTCGCTTGGCCGGAGCATGGCGGTTCAATCAA
This sequence comes from Delftia deserti, assembly GCF_042653485.1. Classification (NCBI taxonomy): domain Bacteria; kingdom Pseudomonadati; phylum Pseudomonadota; class Betaproteobacteria; order Burkholderiales; family Comamonadaceae; genus Delftia; species Delftia deserti. The sequence continues at coordinate 274,602 of NZ_JBHSIH010000001.1, forward strand.
GGACGGAACCGTTCTCCTGGGCCTGCCGCAAATATTCCGACAGCGGGCGAACTGCCTGGAAATACCGATCCCGCCTCACAGGCTGCTTGCGCGGCCCCACGATGGAAGCCAGGTCGGACAGCTTGATGTGGCCCAGCTCGGGCATACCGATCCCCAGGTCGATCAGGCCATAGGCCGTATCGGCATCAGCGGGATCGAGCGCGGTCAGCAACCAGATGGCGTGTGCATCCGGGGTGAACAGCCGCACGACGGGCAGCGGGTCGATGGCCTGTCCATCGGCACGGGCTTGGCCGTGGGCCAGCAACTGTCTGCGCTCGTCCTCGGTGATGAGTCGGTTCATCGGCGACCCCTTCATTGAACAAATCCTCCAAAGCGTGAAGCCGAATTTGCGGCTTCACGCCAAGGCACGGATGCGACTTTGTGGTTCTGTCCGCATCCGTAAATACGGGTTTCCGTAAAAGCACAAAGGCGCCCGGCAGTTTAAATGAACACTATAGATTGTAGCTCTATAGGGCGCAATCGGCTGTCATCTTGGATTTTGGGGAGTTCCAAGAGTGGCGGCGAAGCACACATTGTCAGAGGCGTTGAAGACCATCAGGAAGGCGCGGGGTCTGAGCCAGGAAGCCTTCTCCGACGTGTCCAGCCGCACCTATATGAGTTCGCTGGAACGCGATCTCAAAAGCCCCACCCTGAACAAACTGGCCGAGCTGTGCGAGGTCATGGAAGTCCATCCGCTCACGCTGCTGACGCTGGCCTACGCTGGCGACGACGCACGGCAGGCCGAGCAGCTTCTCGCGCAGGTGCGGCAGGAGCTGAAAGCCATGACGAAGAAAGACGATGTGCGGTAACGGGCGTCGGCCCGGCCGATCCGGCGCCAGCCGGTTCGGCGGTGTTCAAGGGGCGCCAAGTGCAACGCGGCGGGGATGGGCCTTGCGCCGATCCCCAGAGGGCAAGTGAAGCGCGCAGCGCCGTAGGCGCGAAGGCGTGAGGGATTGGAGCCGGATGGCCGTGGCGGCGAAGTCGGCACGGGGCGCAGCCCGAAAAGCCCGGCGGTGCACCGCACCGACACGCGCGGCCATTCTTGCTGCCATAGACTCGCCGCAGACGGAAGCAACTCGACATGGCGCAGCCCAGGCGATGCTGCGGCCTCCATGCAGTGCGACGAAAGCAGTACAGCGCCCCGCCACGTAGGCGGGGCACTGGCGGCGGTCACGCCGCCTGAGGCTTGCTGCGCGACCAGATCAGGTCGTGCGTGCCGTTCTCGCCTTCGATCAGGCGTGCGTAGACCGTGGCCGGGAACGAAGGATCGTCGAGGGTCACGGAGATGTACTCCCGCCCGGCCTCGCTGATCTTCTTCCACGCCGCGCCGATGTCGTGACTGGCAGCCTGCAGGCGGAAGTCCGGGGCCTTCTCGTTGTCCCCCTTGTCGTTGGGCACCAGCTTGACCTTGACGTTGAGCGTCAAGGTGCGGAGCGTGCCGGTGAAGCCGTCTTTGTCTGCGGTGAAGGTGCCGATGTTGGCCATGATGATTTCTCCTTACGGTGGAACAAGGTTCGCGCCCATCGCGTCCTTGTTGTGATCCGGCCGGCGGGGGACGGGCTGGCTGCACCGCTTGCGGCCGCAACGCAGTGAAGGGCCGGGAGGCGAAAAGAATTTGTCCCGCGAGGAAGCCGCCGAACGCAGTGACAAAGGCGGGGAAATTGTTTTCGCTGGACGGTTGCAGCCATTAAGCCCGAGGCGCAGCCGCGCCACCGCCAGGCTTCACAACAAGACAAGGACGCCTTGGGCCGAACCACCCCCATCCGAAAGGAGACAGGGCCGGCTCGGCATCCCCGCCCGAAGGCTGCTCCGGCTCGCTCCCTGACGCGGGCCAGGTCAACCACCCAACGACAGGCGAGAACGCCCCGGCCGCACCTTGCGGCGCCGGTCTTGAGACGTGGCGTGGAAGCTCCATAGCGATGCCGTGCGGGTTGTCCGTGAACCGTTCTTCGTGACGTGATGGGCAGGAACCGCCAGCGTCGAGGACGGCACGCATCCGCACAACCTGCCGCAGCAAGCGTCAGCGTGTTCGCCAACGCCCTGCCTATGCGGCGGGGCGCTGGCCGAGCCGATCCGCGAAGCCGGGTCGGCGCCATCGAGGGGCGCCAAGCCTGCGCGGCGGGGATAGCCCGCAGGGCTTTCCCCTGGAGGCAAACGCAGTGCGCAGCGCCGCAGGCGCGAAGGCGTGAGGGATTGAAGCCGAATGGCCGTGACGGCAAAGGCGGCACGGGGCGAAGCCCGAGAGCCCGACGGCGCGTTGCGCCGGAACGCTCAGGGTCGTCCAACCAGAATTGCCCTCTTTCCCATGAAATTTAAACTTTACGCACAATATTGACTCTTCATGCACTGAATGATAAATTCACGCATCACATTATTGAAATGAGGTGAGTCATGGCATTTCGAGCAGATGAAGCAGCACAAGCAGGGTACGAAGAGGTGGAGAAGTACCTTGTCCTCCGCCCTCGGGATGCGGACGAATCGCAAAGAGTGCGAAGCAAGCACGCGCTGCAGGACATCGTGGATGAACTCGGGCCCGTGGTTGACAGATACCCGACCTGGCACCCGCTGGTACGCAACCACGATGACCGCCATCCCGTCACGACCCCCAGCGATCGCTGCGGCTACAAAGGCCTCGATCACACGCGCTATTTCGCCAACGGATTCATCACCTGCCCCTATGGCGATGGCCAAGACGTCTTGGACTCCGTTCTGGCCCTGCCTCGCCATCACGCCGCTTACATCACAGCAGAAAAGCTGGATGTTCAGTTCTACAACGCGGAGGCAACCCCGATCTTGGTCAAGTGCAACTGGGAAGAACCGTTGCCGATGGACAAGATGATCCCGCTGGCTATCGCTGTGCCGCTGATCCTGGAGAAAGAAGTTCCGTGCTGGACCTGGTCGCAGGTCGCGGAGACATGGGAGTCGATGCGCCCGTACTTCTTGGGCGCCCCTCACGGCGCTAGGTCTTCGCTGTTTGTGAGCCAGGAGACCGGACAGGGGATTAAGAAGGTTTGGGAAACGCTGATCTACACGGGTATGTTTGGCCCGATCAAAGTGTGATTGCGCCACCGAGTTGAACATCGCCGGGCGCGGCCACCGCCGTGCCCGGAATTACACTCACCGCGCCCAGGACGGAAAGGCCTGGGCGCGGTGCTGATCACGGCTATTCCTTCGTCTCGATGATCCACCACACGGCACGCGACAAGGCGCGACCCGTGATGGGATGAATGTCGGTGAGGTCGGCGCGGGCCGACCAGCCCGAGGGCGGTCGGTAGCCGCGCACGTCACCTTTACCATGCCAGCGGCGGGCGCGCACCGTGCCGGATGCATAGGTCGCCGCCATGCGTGGGCAGCTGGTGGTGGTGCAGGTCATGGGGTGTTCTCCTTCCAGCGAAGCGCCCCGGTCGAGGCCGGGGCGCTTGTTGTGGGCATGGGTCAAGCGGCCAGCGCCACGGCTGGTTCATCCGCCGTTGCTTCGGCATCTGCCGGTGCGTCCTGCTCCTGCGCCTCCTCTGGCGCAGCCTCCGGGCCTGCGGCCTTGAAGATTGCAGGCATCCAGCCCGTGCCATCCGCCAGCCGCTCGGCTTCGCTGGCAATGTCGGCCTTCTTGAGCTTGCCCAGCCGGTTGACGGAATCCGGCGCGTAATCGCCCACGGCATCCAGAATCACAGCCTTGGAGACGTGCTTGAAGTAGCCTGCTGCGGTCGGCTTCCACCATGCGGCCATGTCGAGGCACACGGCCTGCGCCAGTTCCTTGCCGGGCTGGTGCAGCGTAGCGCGAGGCGTCACCGTGTCCACCGTGGAGGCCACGCATACCGCCAGCAGGCGCACCAGTTCGTCTTGCGGCTTCACCAGCAGCGCGGCGAACAACTCGGCGCTGTCCTCCGGCAAGGATTCGCCCGCCACCTGTTGCAGTTCGCGCAGCGCCACGGCGGCAGGGGATTCCGACCAGTCGGGGGCCATGCCTTCCAGCCGGTCTTGCACTTTCAGGCTCACGCCCAGCGGCATATCGTGCCTGTAGTAACGGCGCTGCAAGACGGTCTGCACCATGCCATGCACCACAGCAGCCAACGCGGTTTGTGGATGCCGGGCGACTTCAATTTGCAGCGCGGCGGTACGGTGGGCGCTCAACCGCTGCGCCAGCCGGTCGGACATGGCGGCGGTCTTGGGTGCGTCGTCGGCTTCCTCGTCTTCGTCATTCCCGGCTTCGCCTGCGCTGCCGAAACCCTGCCGCAGCTTTTCCAGTGTGCGCAGCGCCTTGGCCTCGGCCTCGCGCATCAGGCCGCGATGAATGACGGCTTCGCCGTTGCGGTCGATGGTGACGATGGCACCGGCTGCGGCCTTCACGTTCGGGCTGTAGCCCTGCAAGCCATCTTCCAGCGCCTGCAACTGCTCGCCCAGCGCTTCGCCTTCCTCCTGCAAGGCTCCGGCCTTGTCCTCGTCGTCGGCCTCCATCGCGGCATCCACGGCTTCACCGATGACCTGCATCTTCTCTTGCAGCTTATCGATGCGCTGCGCCTCACGCTTGTTCGGCTCGCGCCGTTCCCTCGGCGCACGCTGAAAAGCGTGCAGATCGGCATGGGTCACGCCCGCTGTGGCATCCACCCAAGCCCAGCCCTCGGCGCGGACGGTGGCGGCAATGCCCGCCAGCCGGTCTTGCGCCAGCCGTTCCAGCAGCGCGGCGTCGGTCAGGTACACGCCCGCATCGCCTTCCGCGAACAGATCACGGCGCACGCCACCGCCTGCGGCCTCGTAGGTGTCCAGTCCGACGAAGCGCACCAGCGGATGCCGGAAGGCGTCGATTTCGCGCTCGGTGAGACGGTCGCGCAGCGCGGCCGGTTGGCGCTGCCACTGCGGCGCATCGTAGAAGGCGCCTTCCTGCGCGGCGTGGTCGTCAGTGATGGACAAGGCCATCAACTGATCGAGCGTGACGGCATCGGCGCGATAGTCGCCCATCAGGCGTGGCGACACATTCGCCAGCTTCAAGCGGCGTTGCACCACCAGCGGCGTGACGGAAAAATCCGCCGCAATGTCTTCGATGGGTCGACCTTCGGCCACCAGCGCCGCGAAAGCCTCGAACTGGTCTGCGGGGTGCATGGCCTCGCGCTGCACGTTCTCGGTCAGGCTGGCGGTGCGGGCCGTGCCATCGGCCACTTGCAGGCAAGGCACGTCCCAATCCTTGGCAATGCGGTGCTTCTTCGCCAGCAGCTTCAACGCGGCCAGCCTGCGACCACCGGCCACCACCTCGTAATGCTCACCATCGGCGGCGGGAATCACGATCAGGTTTTGCAGCAGGCCGACACGCTGGATGGATGCGGCCAGTTCGGGGATGGACATGCGCGGGGTCTTGCGCACGTTGCGGCCCGTGGGGCGCAGCACCAGCCGCGACAGCGGAACCAGAATCAGGTTCTTGGTCGGGTCGGCGGCTTCCAGCGCGGGGGCTTGGATGGCGCGGGCTTCGGTAGTGGTAACGGCGTTCATGGTGACTCTCCAATCGAGTGAAACAAGGAATGGAGGGGAAACCGCCCCTCCTGCGGGGGGAACGGTCAGGCTTTCAACTGGCGCAGGCCATCGGCCAGCATCCACAGGGCGCGATTGAGGCGCACATCGGAATCAATGCCCTGCACGGGGCGGGTCTGCTGGCGGCGTCCGTTGGCGCTGCGGCCATGCAATCCGCCCTTGGTCAGGTTTTCTTGCGTGCGGTTGAACACGCTCCACAAGTCCGGGCGGCGGTCGTCAAACCGGCGCGGCATCAGGATTTGCGATTCGGTGATGGGCGCGGGCTTGTCCGGGTCGTCGTACTTGAGGGACAGCGCCGCCCGGGCGAACACTTCGGCCTCGCCTTCGTCCAAGGTGATGCCGCGCATCCGATCGCGGGATTCCTGCACCCGCTCGAAACCGCTCAACACCTCGAAAGCGCCTTCGATGACGGAACCGGCCACGTCGCCCTTATGGGGTACGCGCACGTCCGCCACGGTGTCGCCGCACACAAGGCCATTGCTGCACACGAAACGGAACATTCCGGCCAGCATCTGATAGCTGCTCGTGCCGTCGTGCGAGTTCAGCAGCACGATTTCGTTAGCCTCCGCGCCGTTGATCTGGCTGGCATGGCGCAGGCGCAGCATGTGTTTGGTGTGCTCGCGCTTGCCTTCATCACGCACGCGGGTCTGCGTCACCATGAAGGGCTGAAACCCCTCCTTGCGAAGCTCGGTCAGCACGGCAGCGGTGGGGATGTAGGCGTAACGCTGCGAACGGCTCTCATGCGGGGCGTCCGCGAAGATGGACGGGGCCACGCGATGAATCTGGTCATCGGTCAGCGGGTAGTCGCTGCGCAGTGCGAGGGAATGGGAAGCGAAACGGGTTGCAAGCATGTTGTTCTCCTGACTTGGCTGTTGAAGAAAGCGCACACCGGATTCCTAGATTCGGAGCCCAGCCTTTCGGCTGTTCGGTGCGGTCGGCACGAGGAACCCGGTTGGCCCTGTTGCCACCGTCTTTCCTGAGTTCATCGCCCGCGGCCAAAGGAGCGCGCGGACGGGTGCCGTCAAGGAGGCAAGCGCAGGGTTGGTGCGGCCCGCAGGCGCAGCCGAGGACACGGCCCTGCGCGCCTTGACGGCACACGGGAGCGGGCTACGGTCGCGGGTAAGGTGATGAAGTCAGGGAAGACGGCTGGACATGGCAACGGCCGCCTCTGCGTGCCGAACCGCACGGCAAGCGAAGCGCGCAGGCCCGAAGCTGGAAGCCGGGCCGGAGGCGTCAGCCGAGCGGAGCGAGGGAACGATGGAAGCCCGCATGGGGCGAGACGCTGCAGGCGGCTCGATGCGCAGCACGACAGCGCGACCGGCCATGTTTCTTGGCCGGGGACGCCCTGCATCCACAACCGACAAAGCATGAGCGCCGAACTTGGTAACTTGTCGTTACGCTAATCTAGCGATGGCACGCCCATGAAAAGGGCCGGGACATGGCGCCTGCCTAGCAGGATTTCGTCTGCTTATGCAGCGTGGCGCCGGGGACAAAGCAACTCAAAAATAATGGAGCAGTATCTTGAGCGGAGTCGATCTAGATGAAAAGGCAGTCTGTGGCACATGCATCGGCAATCAGTTCCTAAGCCAGAAGATAAGTGCCAGCGAAACGACCGATGTAGCGTGTGACTATTGCGGACGGAACGCACCGACCTTGGGGCTAGATGAAATCGCACAGATTTTTGACCACGAGTTCCAGGACAACTATCAAGTTGCCGACAATGTTCTTCGTGAGGATCATGGGTATCCGTCTCTCGGGGATGAACTCCAGGAGATCATTCAGCAAGAAGTAGAACCCGCATCCCATGCGCTTTCCGACGATTTATTCGAAATCGTGCGGGCCATCTGGGAACGCGATGCATACGATGGCCAGGCACCAGAGGCGGACGCCTTATTCATTAAAACTGGCGTAGCAGACCACTGGCTTCATCGCCGATGGCATGACATGCAGGAAAGTCTTCGGACACGCACTAGGTTTGTTAACCCAGACGCACTCGAAGTGCTCCAGATGGTCTTCGACAAGGTAGACAAAGATGTCACTGCCTCGGGCGAGCCTTTGATTGTCGAGGTCGGCCCCGGTCATGAACTGGGAACTCTTTTCCGCGCACGTGTTTTTCAGAACGACGATGCCTTGGAGAAGGCGCTGGAAGACCCAGACGCTCAACTGGGGCCACCCCCTTCGGGTGTTGGCGGTGCGGGACGCATGAACGCCAGAGGCATCTCGATGTTCTACGGCGCCAATTCGCCAGATGTCGCGATTGCCGAGGTACGGCCTCCCGTTGGAAGCCGCGTTGCGGTTGCAGAATTCAAAATTCTTCGTTCAATACGATTGCTGGACTTGACACGCCTGCCGCAAATTCCATCTGTCATAAATCGCAGCATGTTCGATGCGTCATCACTGGAAATCGCGCGACGACAGAAGTTCCTTTCTCAACTCGAAAGAGTACTCACCAAGCCCGTCCTCCCTGAGCACAGTGAGGATGGCTATCTGTTGACACAAGTGATATCCGACTATCTCGCCACCCATGCGAAGCTCAATTTGGATGGATTAATCTTCCGCTCTGCGCAGGTGCCAGCATCCGAAAACAGGCGCCCGCTCAACGTCACGCTATTCAACAAGGCATCGTTCGTAAAGAGATTTTTCAAGAGACATGGGCGCGAGTTAAATGCCTATCTATACGAAACGGATGATGAGGGTGATCAATGGTTTCATCCACAGGTTTGGTACAAAGAAGATCCCGCATCGCTCAACGATGACTGGGATTTCTTGGAAAAAACCGATTCGACGTTGGAGCTTGTCCCCCAGTCCATAGTCATCTGCGAAATCAAAGGCATCAGCTATGACATACGGAAATCGGAGGTGCAATTGATGGACGTATCTGAGCGGACTTAGGGCGAAGGGTTTTTCTCGCTACCAAATGCATGAGAAGGCAATGCCGCGTGGTGGCGGTTTGGTGCGAAACGCTAGGCACTGTGCGCGAGCCTTGCAGCGGAACCCTGGGGGTCATAATGTTTCCGTTTGCAACAGCGCTCCCATGGCCTGTACGGCGAATCGGGAGAGCTTCTGGACGATAAATGACACGACGGCGGGAGGGGCCTATGTCGATATTGCAGGAGATACTGGACTGGACGAAGGGGTTGCCTGAGTGGCAGAGCGATGCGGTGGCCCGCCTGCTGGCCAAGCAAACGCTCACGATAGAGGATCAGGATGACCTCTTCGCGCTACTCAAGGCGGCACATGGCATCACAGATCCCAAAGACCGCAAGCCCAAGCCGCTGACGGCAGATCAGATTCCCGCTCCGGTCCAAGCGGCAACTCACGTTGAGCTGCGAGCCATCAAGAGCATGCGGCACGTCAACGCGATTGCGGAGAACCAACGTCTGCCCTTCGGCGCCTCTGGAATGACCGTCATCTATGGCGATAACGGTTCAGGCAAATCGGGGTACTCCCGTGTGCTCAAGCGCGCATGTCGTGCGCGCGATCAGACGGAGGCTATTCATCCGAACGCCAACTTGCCTGCAGGCAAAGCCGGGACTCCGGAAGCCACGTTCGAAATCGCAATCGACGGAGTTGCGCAAGATGCACACTGGCACCACGGCAAAGCGGCTCCTGCTGCGCTTTCGTCATTTGCGATTTTTGACTCGCGTTGTGCTCGCGCCTACCTCGACAGAGAGGACGATTTCTCCTATGTGCCCTACGGGCTCGATGTATTCGAAGGGCTGGCCAAAGTCTGCAAGCAGTTGAAGACGGCGATCGAAACCGAATACACCCAATCCGCCGCTGATCTGTCCGCCTTTGCGCCCTTGCAAGGCGACACACCCGTCGGCAAGTTAGTCGCCTCGCTTTCCGCCAAGACGGCCCTAGCCCAGATTGAAGCGCTAGCAACGGTGACCCCAGAGGAACTGACCCAGCATGCGTCTCTGGACAAGAGCCTAAAGGAGAACAACCCGAAGGAGAAGGCTGCGCAACTGCGCTTGCGCGCTCGCCGTATCACAGCTATCGCAGCGAATGCGGCCAGCAAAGGCGCACAGGTGGATCAAGCTGTCGTCGCCAAGCTGAAAGGTCTGGCAGACAGCTATCGCACGGCGCAGACTGCAGCCGCCCTCGCCGCGAAGCAGTTCAAGGAAGGTGAGAACCTGCTGCCGGGTACTGGCGGCGAGACATGGCGTGAACTATTCGAGGCAGCGCGCAAGTTCGCCATCGAATCCCACCCAGAAAAATCGTTCCCCGCGCTGGGCGCGGACGCACCTTGCCCGCTCTGCCAACAACCCCTTGCCGAAGGCTCCGACCGCTTGCTGCGCTTCGAAGCCTTTATTCAACAGGAAGCGGAGAAGACATCCCAGGCACGCCGTGTTGCCCTGTACGCGGAATACAAGCCGTTCGCTGCGCAGGTTCTCACGCTGAATCTCGACGACGTGACATATGGAGAAATCGAGGCCTTGGACCCGCAACTGGCCGCCGATGCCAAGGCTTTCGAGCCGCTCCTGGCCGCCCGTCAGGAGGCCATCAAAGCGGCAGTGATCTCGCATCAGTGGGACGACGTCAGTCAACCTCTGGTCAATCCGACCGAGCGCCTTCAGGCTTTGGCTGACAAGCTGAATGCCGAAGCGGTGACCTTGGAGAAGGCCTCGGACGAAAAGGCCCGTGCGGCCCTGCAGAAGCAGTTCCTGGAACTGGATGCACGGGTAAGACTAAGTCAGATCAAGGATGCTGTCGTCACCGCCGTCAATCGACTCGCCCACCAGGCCAAGCTCACGAAGTGCCTGTCTGCCGTGAAGACCAACGCCATCTCGTTAAAGGCGTCGGAACTGGCGGAGAAGGTTGTGTCGAAGGAACTGGCCGACGCCCTGAACCGCGAATTCAAGGCGCTCGGTGTCGGCACGTTGCGCGTTTCGCTGCAGAGCCGGTCGGATAGAGGTAAAGCCCTGCACAAGCTCAAGCTGGAACTACCACAAAGCCGCAGTCCGGGCGAGATCTTGAGCGAGGGCGAGCAGCGCGCGATCGCGATCGGTTCCTTCCTTGCCGAGGTCGGCCTAAATGGGGGTCAGGGCGGCATCGTGTTCGATGATCCGGTGTCATCTCTCGATCACCGTCGGCGTGAACGTGTGGCAAAGCGCCTGACTGCAGAGGCAGCGCGGCGGCAGGTTGCGGTATTTACCCATGACATCTACTTCCTGTGCCTGTTGGTCGAAGAAGCGAAGTTGGCGGGTGTCCCGATCGCAACCCAAAGTCTGACCCGCCGCACAGAGGGCTTCGGGGTTGCAGACCCCGATCTACCATTCGAGGGAAAGACCGCGAGCAAGCGCGTCAGCGCCCTGAAAGCCCAGCATCAAGCCATCGCCAAACTCCACAAGGACGGCGAAGAGCAAGAACACAGACGGCAGACCGTCGATGCCTATTTCCGCTTGCGCATGGCATGGGAGCGTGCTGTCGAGGAAGTACTACTGCGAGAGGTCATCCTTCGCTTCCGCAAAGGTGTCGAAACGCAGCGGCTGGCCGGTGTTGTAGTCGAGGATGATGACTACGCGCAAGTGAACGCGGGCATGACAAAGTGCTCGAACTACGCGCACGACAAGGCACTCATGGGTGGTGTCGCCGTCCCTGAACCCGATGAACTGCTCGCCGACATCATGGCGCTGGAGACCTGGCGCGGACAGGTCGAGACGCGCAACGTGAACACGGCCAAGAAGCGTAAGGCCGGACCTGCCGTCGCGTCACTTGCCGTAGCGCCGTAGACGGCTCAAGGTGCTTTCATCGAGTTTCGGAGACTCGCAGCATCAACCTTTCCCATTCGGTGCTCAAGTCATCACACAGCGTCGCCGACACGGCGGCCGCAGTGCCCTTGGGCGTTTTGCGACGCCCAAGGGCCGGATCAATAAACGACGATCCGCCCGGCCAGCCGCGCATCGCGCGCATAGGCGCTCAACCGCTTCTCGGCGCGGAAGGACAGGTCACGCTCGATCGGCAGGCCCAGCCCGCCGCGCACCGTCGCCAGCTCGCCCAGGCTGACCCAGCCGATTTCCGGCTCCCCCAGGCCCAGGTCACACAGCCCGAAAGCGTGGTCATGGTCGTCGGGATCAATCTCGGTCAGTAGCCAGGTCGCGCCGCCGTCCGGCGTGAATAGCTTGACCACGGGCGCCGGATCGAAGTCCGGGTTCTCCAAGGATTGGCGGCCATTGGCCAGCAGCACGATGCGTTGCTCGTCGGTGATGAGTGCGTGGTTCATGTGAACTCCTGAAAGGTTGCCGGGCGGAATTGCCCGACCCTTCCGGGGCACGGCGCAGCGCAAGCAGTCAGGGGTCGCAGACGGCCGCAGGACGCAAGCGTGCTCGCACGCGAAGCCCTTGACGGCGAGCACGCCGTGGCACGATGAAGGGAACAGCAAGCCGCCCACACCCCCAACCATCCGGCACACCCGGTATTGGCAAGCGCAGCGCGCAGGCTTGATTCAAGAGTGGGTTTTTTCGCATTAATTCAATGATTGATGTATCGTTGAATAATGAACGAGACCCAAGCTGTTTCCGCCCTCGGTGCCCTGGCCCATGCCCAGCGCCTGCGCGTGTTCCGATCCCTGGTCGTCGCCGGCCCCGAAGGACTCACCCCCAGCGTCATGGCCGAGCAGCTCGACGTGGCCCGTAACGCGCTGTCCTTCCACCTGAAGGAGCTGGCCCATGCCGGCCTCGTCACGGTCGAGCAGCAGGGCCGCAACCTGATCTACCGCGCCGACTTCAGCCAGATGAACGGACTGCTCGGCTACCTGACCGAGCACTGCTGCCAGGGCGGCACCTGCGAGGTCACCGAATCCCCCGATTCCTCCCGCTCCTGCACTTCCTGCTGAAAGGCCTCCATGAAGCGCTTCCACGTCCACCTGCATGTCGATGACCTGAACCAGAGCATCGGCTTCTACTCCCAACTGTTCGCGGCGCAGCCGGCGCGCATCGAGAGCGACTACGCCAAGTGGATGCTCGAAGACCCGCCGGTGAACTTCGCGATCTCCACGCGTGGCGGCAAGCCGGGCATCGACCACCTGGGCATCCAGACCGACGATGCCGAGGAGCTGGCGGTGCTGAAGGCCCGCGCCGAAGCGGCCGACATGGCATTGCTGGACGAGGGCGCCACAACCTGCTGCTACGCGCGCAGCGAGAAGCACTGGGTCACCGACCCGCAGGGCGTGGCCTGGGAGCACTTCCACACGCTGGGCAGCATCCCGGTCTTCCATGAAGCCGCCCCCGCCGCCAAGCCGGCGCCTGCGGCGGCCTGCTGCTCGGGCACTTCCCGTTCGTCCTGCTGCTGATACGAGCCTCCCATGACCACCGACACCACCTACAACGCGTTGTTCATCTGCACGGGCAATTCGGCCCGCTCCATCCTGGCCGAAGGCATCCTCAACGAACTGGGCCAGGGGCGCTTTCGAGCGTACTCGGCGGGCAGCCAGCCAAAGGGCGGGGTGCATCCGCTGGCGCTCGCCACGCTGGAGCGGCTGCACATGCCGACGACCGGCTACCGCAGCAAGAGCTGGGATGAGTTCGTGGCGCCCGGTGCGCCGGTGTTCGATTTCATCTTCACGGTCTGCGACAACGCCGCCGGCGAAGCCTGCCCGCTCTGGCCGGGCCAGCCGGTGTCGGCCCATTGGGGTGTGCCCGATCCCGCGGCCGTCGAAGGCTCCGAGGAGCAGCGGCTCAGGGCATTCAAGGATGCCGCGCTGACCCTGCGCCGGCGCATCGAGCTGTTCCTGTCGCTGCCGCTCCAGCGGCTGGATGCCATGTCCCTGCAGCACGAGCTGCGCGAGATCGGCAAGCAGTGAGGGTGGACATGTCTACACAAGCCGCAACGGCCTGCCGCGCGCCGGCCGCTTCCTCCATGTCCACCTTCGAGCGATACCTCACCGTATGGGTGTTCCTGTGCATCGTGCTGGGCGTGGCCCTGGGCCAGTTCGCGCCGGGAGTGTTCCAGGCCGTCGGGCGCCTGGAAGTCGCCCAAGTCAACCTGCCAGTCGGCATCCTGATCTGGGTGATGATCATCCCGATGCTGCTCAAGGTGGACTTCGGTGCATTGGGCCAGGTCAGGCAGCACTGGCGCGGCATCGGCGTGACGCTGTTCATCAACTGGGCCGTCAAGCCGTTCTCCATGGCCCTGCTGGGCTGGCTGTTCATCCGCCATGTCTTTGCCGCATGGCTCCCCACCGATCAACTGGACAGCTACATCGCCGGCCTGATCCTGCTGGCTGCCGCGCCCTGCACGGCCATGGTCTTCGTCTGGAGCCGGCTGACCGGCGGCGACCCGGTGTTCACGCTGTCGCAGGTGGCGCTGAACGACACCATCATGGTCTTCGCCTTCGCCCCCATCGTCGGCCTGCTGCTGGGCCTGTCGTCCATCACCGTGCCCTGGGACACGCTGCTGGTGTCGGTCGGGCTGTACATCGTGATTCCGGTCATTCTGGCCCAGCTCTGGCGCCGCGCGCTGCTGCGTCGGGGCCAGGCCGTCTTCGACGCCGCGCTGGCCCGCATCGGCCCGCTGTCCATGGCCGCGCTGCTCCTCACGCTGGTGCTGCTGTTCGCCTTCCAGGGCGAAGCCATCCTGCGCCAGCCGCTGGTGATCGCCATGCTGGCCGTGCCGATCCTGATCCAGGTGTTCCTCAATTCCGGCCTGGCCTATTGGCTCAATCGCCGTGCGGGCGAGCAGCACAGCATTGCCTGCCCATCGGCGCTGATCGGCGCCTCCAACTTCTTTGAGCTGGCCGTGGCCGCCGCCATCAGCCTGTTCGGTTTCCAGTCTGGCGCAGCGCTGGCCACCGTGGTGGGCGTGCTGATCGAGGTGCCCGTGATGCTGCTGGTCGTGCGGATCGTCAACCAAAGCAAGGGCTGGTACGAAGCCGGTGCCCGTAGAGGTTGACCCGTGGCAAGCGCACCAGCCCGGGTTGTCGGTTCATTAGGCGTCGCGCAGACGCTGGCCTGGGGGTCTTCGTACTACCTGCCGGCCATGCTGGCGGCGCCCATGGCCCGGGAGCTGGGCGTGACCACGCCCACGGTCTATGCGGCGTTCTCGGGCGCCCTGGTGGCCTCAGCACTGGTCGGGCCGCTGGCCGGCCACGCGATTGACCGCCATGGCGGCCGCATCGTCCTGGTCGGCACCAGCCTGCTGTTCGCCTTGGGTCTGGCCATGCTGGGCCTCGCCCCCGGGCCTTGGATGATGGTGGCCGCCTGGCTGGTCATCGGCGTGGCGATGGGGGCAGGTCTGTACGAGGCCGCGTTCTCCAGCCTGGTGCGGCTCTACGGCCGCGATGCCCGCAGCGCGATCACCGGCATTACGCTGATCGCGGGCTTTGCGAGCACGGTGGGATGGCCGCTGTCGGCGTGGATGGAAGTGCAGTTTGGCTGGCGGGGCGCCTGCCTTGGCTGGGCGGCCATCCACCTGTTGCTCGGGCTGCCGCTGAATGCCTGGCTGCCGAGCACGGCGGTCGCGGCCAAGGCGGATGGGCCGCAAGCTGAAGTACGGGCCAAAGATCAGACACCTCCCGTCGCTGCAGAGCCTGCCACGCAAACCCCGCCGGGAATGGTCACTGTGATCCTGGCCTTTGTCTTTGCCACGACCTGGTTCATCAGCACGGCCGTCGCCACGCACCTGCCGAGGATGCTGGAGGCCACGGGGATGACGCTGGCGGCGGCCGTCGGCATCGGCGCATTGATCGGGCCGGCGCAGGTGGCCGCGCGGATGCTGGAGTTTGGCTTTCTGCGCAACGTCCATCCGCTGCAGTCGGCGCGCCTGGCGACGCTGGCCCATCCCATTGGCGCAGCGGTCTTGCTGGCCTCGGGGCCTGCGCTGGCCTCGGTGTTTGCCGTCCTGCACGGCGCGGGCAACGGCATTCTGACCATCGCCAAGGGCACCTTGCCGCTCGCGCTGTTCGGCGCGCAGGGCTACGGCGCCCGCCAAGGCTGGTTGATGCTGCCGGCACGGGTGGCACAGGCCCTGGCTCCGTTTCTGTTCGGGCTGGCCCTCGATGCCTGGGGTGCCAATGCCCTGTGGCTGTCCAGCGCCATCGGCGCCGCTGCATTCGCGGCTTTGATGCTGCTGCGAACACCGCCCACGCCATCGCCGGCCCATCAGCCCGGCTGAGTTTTGCATTCTGTCTCTGGAGGCTTCATGAGCAATATCACCATCTACCACAACCCTGCCTGCGGCACGTCGCGCAACGTGCTGGCCCTGATCCGCAACAGCGGCGAGGAGCCCACGGTCATCGAGTACCTGAAGACCCCGCCCGACCGGGCGACGCTGACGGCACTGATCGCCGCGATGGGTGTACCCGTGCGCGCCGTGCTGCGCGAGAAGGGCACGCCCTACGCGGAGCTGGGCCTGGATGACCCGAAGTGGAGCGATGACCAGTTGATCGACTTCATGCTCCAGCATCCCATCCTCATCAACCGGCCCATCGTGGTCACACCGCTGGGCACGCGCCTGTGCCGGCCCTCGGAGGCCGTGCTGGACATCCTGCCGCAGCCGCAGCGCGGCGCCTTCAACAAGGAAGACGGCGAAGCCGTGGTGGATGCGGAGGGCCGCCGTGTCTGAGCATCGGATGGATCTGCCCCAAATCGACCCCGCGCTGTTCCAGCAGCCTGACACCCGGCAACTGTTCGCGCCCGAGCGCGCCACGCACGCACCGCGCTTTCTACTGCTCTATGGCTCGCTGCGCGAGCGCTCGTTCAGCCGATTGGCGGCCGAGGAAGCGGCCCGCATCCTGCGCGCCCTCGGCGGCGAGACGCGGATGTTCAACCCTTCGGGCATGCCGCTGGTGGACGATGCGCCTGCCGACCACCCCAAGGTCAAGGAACTGCACGAGCTGGCTCAGTGGGCTGAGGGCATGGTGTGGAGTTCACCCGAGCGCCACGGCGCCATGACCGGCCTGATGAAGACCCAGATCGACTGGATTCCGCTGTCGGCCGGCGCCGTGCGCCCCACCCAGGGCAAGACGCTGGCGGTGATGCAGGTCTCGGGTGGCTCGCAGTCCTTCAACGCCGTCAATCAGATGCGCGTGCTGGGCCGCTGGATGCGCATGCTGACCATCCCCAACCAGTCCTCGGTCGCCAAGGCTTACCAGGAGTTCGATGAGGCCGGACGCATGAAGCCCTCGGCCTACTACGACCGCATCGTGGACGTGATGGAGGAACTGATGAAGTTCACGCTGCTCACGCGCGATGTGGCGCCGTATCTGGTTGATCGCTACAGCGAGCGCAAGGAAAGCGCCGAGGCGCTGAGCCGGCGTGTGAGGCAGGCGGCAATCTGAGCGCCACTGGGCGCGGCAAAAAAAGGGGGCGCCCCCCGGGATCAAAGCAGGCCAGCGGACGGTGCGCTGGTCGGTCAAGGGCAACCGGCTCTGCCTGCTGCAACCGGAAGTCAGCAAGGACGAACCGATCTGCTACCGCGTCACCCGAGACGGGCAGGACTGCAGTACAAGGACGATGCGCAGTTCGTGGTGTTCCGGGGGGCTGCTGCGGCCCATGCCCAAACGCTAGCGGCAGCGCCCGCCCAGTCAGTGCGCGTGTTGGTGATGCGCATCCGGCACATGCGGGTGCGCGTGCACCATCGGCTCATGGACATGCGGATGGCTGTGAGTGCCGGCTGGTATCGGGTCGTGTGTGTGGTTGTGGTGCCCATCGTCGTGCCGGTGCGCGTGTTCATGCGCTCGCCGCTCATGCTCGTGTTCGTGCCCGTGCGACTCCGCCAGGTGCAACACCACGCCCAGCACCATCAGCAGGCCGCCTACCGCCATGATCCAGGTGCCGCTGCGGTCGCCTAGGGCAATGGCAATCGCGGCACCGATGAAGGGGGCGAAGGCGAACACCGAGCCCGTGCGCGCTGCGCCGAAGGCCCGTTGCGCCAGCAGGTAAAAGCGCAGGCTCAAGCCATAACCGGTGGCCCCCACGGCCATCAGGCCCAGCGCCGCACCCCATGTCGGCAGCGGATCACCGGCCAAGACCGCCAGCACGGCCGTAGCCGAAGTGCCGAGAACCGCCTTGCCCAGCACAACCTGGCCTGGATCACGCTCGGCCAGCGCACGCGACAGCGTGTTGTCCGCCCCCCAGGCCATCGTGGCCACCAGCACCGCGAGCAATCCCCAGAGCTGGGCGCCGTACTGGCGCCCCTGGTCGAGAACCAGTGCGATGCCACCCGCCAGCAGCAGGAGCATCGCAGCCCAGACACGCCGATCCATCGTTTCGTCATAGAGCAGCCGTGCCAGCAAGACTGTGAACAAGGCCTCCAGCGTCAACATCAGCGAAGCGCCGGTGCCGCTGGTGTGCTGTAGGCCCCAGGACAGCGCCACCGGCCCCAGCGCGGCGCCAAAGGCCGCCATCGACAGCAGGCGCGGGAGGTCGCCGCGCACCAGCCGGGCCTCCTTGTCCACTTGCTGGCGTGAGAGCAGACCGACGATGGCGGCCCCCGCATAGAGCAGCGCCGCGGTCGAGAACGCCCCCACGCCCGCGCCGATGCGCTGCACGAGCGGCGTGCTGATGCCGAACAACGCCGCTGCCAGCAGGGCCAGCAGGCCGCCGCGCAGAGCGGGCCAATGGATGGGAGCGTGTTTCATTGCATGCCCCGGCGATCCCGATGCCTATGGCGACGGCGCCGCCGCCGCTTTTTGCACACCATCCAGCTTGCGATGGATCAGCGACACCAGCGTCAAAATGTCGAGCGCATCCTGCTCAGACATAGGCCAATTCGTCTTCGGGGCATGGGCCAGGGGATTGCGCACGGCGCCGAATAGCCCGATCAGCAAGTTCGCAAACCCTCGCTGTTCGCTCTTTTCGGATTCGGTGCTCAGCGGCCCCAAGACCAAAAGTGGCTGCTGCCCCGCGAAGGCCTTGTTCACCAAGTCGGCACCGTCGCTGGTCAACCCCGACAGTATGCGAATCCGCTCGGCAACACCTTTGCTCGCCTCGAAGACCGCGTGAAAGTAGTTCTCGTCCAGTAGCTCGGCGCGGCAGTAGTTCAAAACCGCCGCGTGGACGGCTCGGCTTTCCAACGCAGCCTTGAGACGACCGGCGCGTGCGCGGGCCGCGTCCAGTGTCGTCGCCTTGTCGGCATGCGCCACCCGGCCATCGGCAAGCACACAAAAGCCTGAGAATGCGAGAACAACATTGAGTTCATCACGCAACCAAGCAAACGTTCCAGGATCGCGCGTGAAGTTCACTGGCTTCATCGCACGGTTGATGAACATGATCAGGTGATTGCCTCGCTGCTGCTTGTTCTGCACCTCGGCAAGCGCGTTGAACAACCGCTTCCACTTCGTCATGCCCGGAGATGTATCGGCCACCTCCATGTCTTGCAGCAACCTCCCGATCTGCGTGCCGCTCAGGCCACGCTCGGTGTCGGCAAGCACGCGGCAGGCGGCTTCAAGGTGCTGCGAGTTGAACGGGGGAATTTGCTCTGCCATTGCCGACCTCTCCGTGTCTATCGAACAACAACATCGAACGGCGCATGCACCGAGCGAAAGGCATTAAGGATGCGGTCACGGGCATCATCCAGTTCGTCAGCCACGCGAGAACTGAGCATGTAGGTGGGGCAATCCGCCTTGCCGCATCCGCAATGCTGAATCTCGCCCTCTCGGAGGCGAGAGACGAAGATGCGGCGCAGTTCATCGACCTGGCGCACAACCTGGGCCAGCACCTTGCGAACCTGCTGGTCTCTGATGTGATGGATCGAGGGGATGCGCCGAATTTCGGTGCCTTCGCGCGTGCGCCACGCGCCGGTGTTGAGTGCCCCGATAGTGTCTTCAACAGCTTGCTGGAAAGCCGGCAGTGAACTTTCCTGCTGAAACGGCGTGCGAAAAGCCGGCCGGTCGAACACGGCGGCCATGAGGCCCAGCGCTTCGGCGTCGGACAGATCAGGGAAGTCGTCAGCGAACCTGCGGATGTCAGCCTCCGCTTCAGGGAACTCGACGCCCTGGACAAAGCGGTGCAAAAGGAATTCGCCACGCAGACGCAAGTTCTCCTCGAACTCGACGCCGGACCAAATCGTCACATGCGCTACGCCGAGTGCGGCAGCAGCGTTGCCGATCCGTGTTCTGCTGGCATCGGAAACAGCACCGCGGCAGACGAACTTAAAAGCATCCGGTTTCCCGCCAGCAGCCGCGACAGCCTTCTCCATGTCGGTTCGAGCTTTCGCCAGGGTCAGCGTGTCACGATTGGCGCACTGGATGATCGTCTTGCGAGCAGGCCGATCATCAAATTCCTCGATCCCGAAGATGTCCCGCCCTTGGTCACCTCCCAATTGGCCATGCCAAATCAGGTCGCGCCAGCCTGCGCGAACGTGGTACGCAAAAACAAGGCGTTCAAACTGAACGCCGCTGTAGTCTTCAAAGTGACTCGGGTGAACGATGCTCGCCATAGACATCAAGCGGCATGCGCTGAGGGCGGCGAGACCAGCGGCTGCACCGCCAGTCGCATCCCCATGGCTTTCAGAATAGCCGTCAGGCTGTTCAAGGCCGGGTTGCCCTTAGGTGAGAGCGTGCGGTAAAGCTGCGTCGGATTCAGGTGCGCCTGCTCGGCCACCGCCTGAACGCCGCCGAATGCTTGCGCCATCTGGCGCAGCACGACCAGCAGTTCGGCCTGGTCGCCATCAGCCAGGATGCCGTTGAGGACTTCGAGCGCAAGCGCCGGATCGCTTCCGTACAGCTCGGCCATCGCTTCGTCATGGGGTCTGCTTCTCATCATCCAATCTCCGCTGCCAATCCTGCCAATAGTCCACCGCACGGTGGATGTCCGCATCCTGCGTGCGCTTGTCGCCGCCACACAGCAGCAGCACCAGCCGCTGGCCCGCCTTGCCGTAATACACGCGGTAGCCCGGCCCCACGTCGATGCGCAGTTCCCACACGCCATCGCGGCAGAACTTGTGGTCGCCGAAGTTGCCTTGCTCGATGCGGGCCACGCGCCGGATGACCGCCACCTTGGCCTGCATGTCCCGCAAGCGCTGCAGCCAGTCGATGTAGAGATCCTTCTGCCCGTCAGCAGTCAGGTAGTGCTCGATTCGGTACATGGCTATTTTCGTTTATTAACGAATAAAGAGCAAGAGCACCGAGCGGAGGACGGCCGCCCGAATGGCCGTGACGCTGTCGCGACCATTCGGTGGTGACGGAATTGCCAGACACTGTCTGGCCTATTTGGCTTCGCCTTCACGCCAGCGCCTCTGTTGCCTGCCGTGCCCCGGTGATCGCCTTGCGCCGGCTGGCCACCAGCTCAGCGGCCTCGCGCACCGGCTTGTCCTCGGTATGGACGTAGCGCATGAACATGGCTACGGTCTTGTGCGCTGTGAGCGCCATGCCGACCTTGACCGGAATCCCCGAGTTGGCAATGTCCGTGGCCGAGCGGTGCCGGATGCCATGCGTGCCCACATGGGTCACGCCCGCGCGCTTGAGGATGCGCGTCCAGCCGCCGTAATACTCGCCCGTGGTCATGTGCTGTCCCGGATGGTTGGGGGACGGGAATACGTGCGGGCAGCCATCCTGGCGGGGTGCGGCCGACAGCAGCCGATGGGCTTCTTCGCTCAGAGGCTTGGACATGCCGCCGGTCTTGCTGTCGGGCCAGGCCACGCGCCGGTTCTCCAGATCCACCCAATCCCATTGCAGGGTGACGATTTCGGAGCGACGGCCCGCGAACTCGAATTGCAGACGAATCGCCAGCGGCAAGATGGCGTGATCCAGTCCTAGCCCATCGGTTTCCAGGAAGTCGAGATACTGGAACAGCTTGCCCATTTCCTCGTCGCTGATGAGGTGGGTGGCCTTGCCGTTGGGGTACATCGGAACATGGCGGCAAGGGTTGGTGCCGTCCGGCCGATAGCCCCACACCTCGGCCAGGTTGAACATCTTGCGCATCACGCTGAAAGCGCGGTTGGCCTCGGCTGGTTTGTGGGCCATCTTCTTCATCGCGCCGGCCACGTCCGGCCGCTTCACGTCCTGCACCTTCATGCGGCCGACCATCGGAACGATGCAACGGTCAATGACCGCCTGATAGCCGCGCTGGGTGCTAGGCTTGTTGCGCTGCTTGGAGTGATCCTCCATGAACTTTTCGCACAGTTCCTTGACCGTGGGTGCCTTGCGCGCCGTCGCCTTGTCGGCTGCCGGGTCGCCGCCCCGGCGCACCTGGGCCAGCCACTCCTGCGCGAGCGAGCGGGCTTGCTCAACAGTCAGTTCGCCAAACAGGCCCAGTGCGGGCTTGCGGCGCTCGCCCGAGTTCGTGCGGTACTGGAGCATGAACACCCTGCGGCCCGCTGGTGTAATCTTGCACAGGAAGCCGGGCACCAGTGTGTCCCGGAGTTCGACGGCCTGCGCCTGGGGTTGTGCCGCTTCAACAGCAGACTTGGTGAGCTTGGTTTTCGCCATGATGACTCCTCGGAAAGACCCGTTTCCCAGGAGCCCCATAGGGGCCAGCAGAGGGGAAGCCGGGTCAGGTTTCGGAAAGCACCGGCATATGTTGAACTCGCCTAAGTTATTGATAAACCTGCTGTATCGGGCTTCGGCGTAGTCCAGCGAAGTTCGGTGCTGGAGTCATGGTGAAATGAAAAAACCGGCCGCCCTTGCGGGCCGGCCGGTCATGGCTGAAGCCTGCCGGGGCCAGGCCCCGGGGCACAGCGGCTTACAGCAGCGCGTCGATGGCTGCGTTGAACGTGGCGCTGGGGCGCATCACGGCATCCATCTTGGCCACGTCGGGCATGTAGTAGCCACCGATGTCCACGGCCTTGCCCTGCACGGCGCGCAGCTCTTCGATGATCTTGGACTCGTTGTCGGCCAGTTGCTTGGCCAGCGAAGCGAACTTGGAGGCCAGTTCGGCATCTTCCGTCTGCGCCGCCAGGGCCTGTGCCCAGTACAGGGCGATGTAGAACTGGCTGCCACGGTTGTCCAGCTCGCCGGTGCGGCGCGAAGGCGACTTGTCTTCGTCCAGCAGCTTGCCCGTGGCTTCATCCAGGGTCTTGGCCAGCAGCTTGGCGCGGGCGTTGCCGTTCTTGATGCCCAGGTCTTCCAGCGACACGGCCAGTGCCAGGAACTCGCCCAGCGAATCCCAGCGCAGGTGGTTTTCCTCCACCAGCTGCTGCACGTGCTTGGGAGCCGAGCCGCCAGCACCCGTTTCGTACATGCCGCCGCCGGCCATCAGGGGCACGATGGACAGCATCTTGGCCGAGGTGCCCAGTTCCATGATGGGGAACAGGTCGGTCAGGTAGTCGCGCAGGATGTTGCCGGTCACCGAGATGGTGTCCAGGCCGCGGGCCACGCGCTCCAGCGTGTAGCGCATGGCGCGGACCTGAGACAGGATGTGGATTTCCAGGCCCGTGGTGTCGTAGTCCTTGAGGTAGGTGTTGACCTTCTTGATCAGCTCGGCCTCGTGCGGACGATAGGGGTCCAGCCAGAACACGGCAGGCATGCCGGAGTTGCGGGCACGCGTGACGGCCAGCTTGACCCAGTCGCGGATGGGAGCGTCCTTGACCTGGCACATGCGCCAGATGTCGCCCTGCTCCACGTTCTGGCTCATCAGCACTTCGCCGGTGGCCAGATCGACGATGTTGGCAACGCCGTCTTCCTCGATCTCGAAGGTCTTGTCGTGCGAGCCGTACTCTTCGGCCTTTTGCGCCATCAGGCCCACGTTGGGCACGGTGCCCATGGTCTTGGGGTCGAAGTTGCCGTGCCACTTGCAGAAGTTGATCATCTCCTGGTAGATGCGGGCAAATGTGGACTCAGGCATCACGGCCTTGCAGTCGTAGGGCTTGCCGTCGGCGCCCCACATCTTGCCGCCCTGGCGGATCATGGCGGGCATGGACGCATCGACGATCACGTCGTTGGGCGAGTGGAAGTTGGTGATGCCCTTGGCGGAGTCCACCATGGCCAGCGCGGGACGGTGTTCCTGGCAGGCGTGCAGGTCACGGATGATCTCTTCGCGCAGCGAGGCGGGCAGCGTCTCGATCTTCTCGTACAGCGTGGACATGCCGTTGTTGACGTTCACGCCCAGCTCGTCGAACAGCTTGCCGTGCTTCTCGAAAGCTTCCTTGTAGTAGATCTTCACGCAGTGGCCGAACACGATGGGGTGCGAGACCTTCATCATCGTGGCCTTGACGTGCAGCGAGAACAGGATGCCGGCGTCGCGGCAGTCGTCCAGTTCCTTTTCATAGAAGTCGCACAGCGCCTTCTTGCTCATGAACATGGAGTCGATGATCTCGCCGGCCTTCAGTGCCACCTTGGACTTGAGCACCACGGTCTTGCCGCTCTTGGTGGTCAACTCCATCTTGACGTCGCGCGCGGCGTCCAGGGTCATGGACTTTTCGCCGTGGTAGAAGTCGCCGTGCTCCATGTGCGAGACATGGGTCTGCGACCACTGCTTCCACTCGCCCATGGAGTGCGGGTGCTTCTTGGCGTAGTTCTTGACGGCGGCGGGAGCGCGGCGGTCGGAGTTGCCCTCGCGCAGCACGGGGTTCACGGCCGAGCCCAGGCACTTGCCGTAGCGTGCCTTGATGTCCTTTTCCTGGTCGTTGGTCGGATTCTCGGGGTAGTCGGGCAGTGCATAGCCCTTGGCCTGCAGTTCCTTGATGGCAGCGATCAGCTGGGCCACCGAGGCGCTGATGTTGGGCAGCTTGATGATGTTGACATCGGGCTCCAGCGTCTTCTTGCCGAGCTCGGACAAGGTGTGGGCCACGCGCTGGTTTTCGGCCAGGAATTCGGAGAACTCACCCAGGATGCGGTGGGCCACGGAGATGTCGGCGGTCTCGACGTTCACGCCGACGGGCGCGGCGAAGGCGCGCACCACAGGCAGGAAGGCACTGGTGGCAAGGCGCGGGGCCTCATCGGTCAGGGTGTAGATGATGGTGGGTTGCTGCGTGCTCATCTCTTGTCTCAGGTAGTGAAAAGGTAGGGGTCGCACCGCAGGCCGTCGAACCGGGCATCCGCTAGGGGAAACGGGGCCGGTGCAGCCTGAGGCAGTAGGACCGTCACGCAATGCCCCGTCGCGCCAGCATGCTGCCCCGGCGTTTTCTGCAATGCGATCCCACAATACAAAATTCTAAGCGGAACCCGCCACATTTTCTAAGTCTTGTAGAAGACTTAGGGTTTTACAGCGGCATTCAGGACGCGTTTTCACAGGGAAACGGCTTGCAACCCCTGCGTTTTCTACCATGCAAAAAATGCTGTAGCGTGACGGACACGCAAGCGGAGCAGACCCCCCGGGGTCAAACCCAGAGCCGATACATCCAGAACGACTCGTCGTGCTCGAAGCGTCGCGCAAACTCCCCCGGCGAAAACCCCGTGATCTGGCGCACGGCGCGGCACATATGGGCCTGGTCGGAGAAGCCCTCGTCCAGCGCCAGCGCGGCCCAGTCCAGCGCCTGTCCCTGTTCATGGTGGCGCCGTGCCGCATGGAACAGGCTTTCCGTGCGCACCATGCCCTGCCACTGCCGCAGGGAGCGGCCGCTGAACTGCTTGATGCGCCGTTCCACCTGGCGCGCGCCCAGCGTTCTTTGCCATTGCAGCGCCTGCATCCCCAGCCAGGCCACCCAGTGGCGCCCATGCTCGCGCAACGAGGGCCGCACCTGCAGGGCGCTCCCCCGGACCTCGCGCCAGCGTGGCGCCAGGTGGCGCTGCAACGCGTCCAGGGTGCCGGCATCGTCCTGCGCATGCAGCAGGGCCTGGCACAGCGCGGACCAGGACGGCCCCAGCACCCCGGATGCCGCGACAAAGCCATCCTGCGCCTGCAGCACGCCGGGGCCGAACAGCTGCAGCGCGGCATCCAGGTGCAGGCAGACCATGCCGCCACGGCCCGGCCCGCTGGCCCAGCTGGCCGTGGGCGCGGTCTGGCTGCCCGAAAGCATGACGGATGCCGCAAAGGGCTCGCAGCCCTGCAAGCCCACCAGGCCTGCGGCCATGTCCTGGTACCAGGACAGGCAGACCATGGGGGTGGCGGGAAAATGCGACAGCCGCTGCGCATCGTCCAGGACCACGCCCCGCGTATCGCGGCAGACGACGGCCACCACCGCACCATGCAGCCCCGCTGGCGCGGGATACAGCATGGAGTGCGGCTGCCGCCCCTGGCCTGCCCAGCGCGCGGCCCTGGCATGCAGGGGCGGACAGGCAGCAAAGGCACTGGGCGTACGGGCTTCGATTGCGGCTTCGGCTTCGGGCATCACGACGGCATCCATGGAGGCGCAGTGTAGGCCTTGCCGCCCGCCGATCCCGTGACGCTTTCGTTCAAGACCACGGGCGGCGTGACCCGCGAGCATGGGAACATGAACCGCCCGAATCCCACGCAAGATACCTCCCCACCGGCGCCGTCGAATGCGGCCTCCTGCCCCTTCGCCACGCAAGTGCCGCAACCGGCGCAACCGGCGCAACCCGAGCAATCCGAGCAATCCGAGCAATCCGAGCAATCCGAGCAATCCGAGCAGACGGCCTCCACGGCCTGGCCACCCGGCCCGGCACCGGGGCTCATGGGCTGGGGCCTGCTGCGCCGCATGTCGCGCGACCTGCTGGGCACGCTGGCGCAATGGCGCGGCGAGCACGGCGATGCCATCCACCTGCGCATCTGGCCAGAGCACCAGGTCGTCGTCACGGACCCCGAACTGGTGCGCGAGCTGCTGGTCGGCCAGCACGATGCGCTGGTGCGCTGGGAACATGGCATTTCGGTCTTTGCCCAACTGCACGGCCACAGCGTGCTGGTCAGCGAAGGCCGGCCCTGGCGCAGCAAGCGGCAGGCCCTGTTGCCGGCCTTCTCCCCCAAGGCCGTGCAGGCCCAGGTACCGGCCCTGGCCGCAGCCGCGCAGGCCGCGCTCCAGGCCTGGCCGCAGCAGTCCGAGGACTTTCCGATGGAACAGGCGCTGACCGCCCTGGCCATGGATGTGATCATGCGGCTGATGTTCTCCGGCGCCATCGGCGAGGATGCGCGCTCCGCGGAGCAGGCCATCCGCGAAGTCAGCCATGCCGCCAACAGCGAGTTCTACTGGCCCCTGCGCTGGCCCGATGCCATGCCCTGGAAGCGCCGCAAGCGCCGGGCGCTTGCCTGGCTGCGCGGCTTCATCGACAGGCAGGTCCGGCTCCGGCTGGCGCAGGCCGATGAAGACTGGCCCGAGGATCTGCTCAGCCGCCTGCTGCGCCTGCACCGGGGCGACGCCCAGGCCTGGACACTGCAGGCCGTGCGCGATGAGTGCATGACGGCCTTTCTGGCAGGTCACGAAACCGTGGCCAGCAGCCTGACCTGGTGGTCCTGGTGCATGGCCACCCATCCCGAGACGCAGCAGCAGGTGGCTGACGAGATCCATGCACAGCTGCAGGGCCGCGCGCCCACGGCGCAGGACCTGCCCGCGCTGCGCCAGTTGGGCTGGAGCCTTCAGGAAGCCATGCGCCTTTACCCGGCCGCGCCCGTGCTCATCAGCCGGCGTTGCACGCGGCCCGTGCAGCTGGGTCCGTGGCGCCTGCCCGCGCGAACCCTGTTCATGATTGCGCCCGGCCTCATGCAACGCGATGCGCGCTGGTTCCCGCAACCCGATGCCTTTCAGCCGCAGCGTTTCGCCGATGCCGACAAGGACGGAGCCCCTGCCGCGCCGCGCGGCAGCTGGATGCCCTTTGGCACCGGCCCGCGCGTATGCCTGGGCCAGCACCTGGCCAGCACCGAGATGGCGGTGGTGGCGGCCATGGTGCTGCAGCGCCTGCAACTGAGCGTGCCCGAAGGTGCCGGCGCCCCTCGCCCTGTGTTGCAGGTCACGCTGCGGCCATCCACTCCCTTGAGACTGCGGCTGCAATCGCGCAGGGACGCCAATCCCGGGTAAACGTGGCGATATATTGCGCCAAATCATCCACAAAGCACGCCAATTACGCCAAATTGTCACCCATCCGCATTTATTCTGTCTTTTTGACTAGAACCAATGGACTGGAGACGATTTGAGTACCCTGGCAATCGTGATTTCCCTGGCTGGACTGATGTTCCTGGCCTACCGAGGCATCTCCGTGCTGCTGCTGGCACCGCTGATGGCCGCCGTGGCCGTGCTGCTGTCCGGCGACCTCAGCCACATGCTGCCGCTGTACACCAGCACCTTCATGGGCGCTCTGGGCAACTACATGCTGCAGTTCTTCCCGGTGTTCCTGCTGGGCGCGCTGTTCGGCCAGCTGATGGCGGACTCCGGCGCGGCCACCGCGATATCGCACTGGATCATGCGCGTGCTGGGCGAGAAGCACGCCATCCTCACGGTGGTGCTGGCCTGCGCCGTGCTCACCTATGGCGGCGTGTCGCTGTTCGTGGTGGCCTTTGCCATCTATCCGATCGCCAAGTCGCTGTTCCGCGCGGCCCATGTGCCCAAGCGGCTGATACCGCCCACCATCGCGCTGGGCTCGTTCACCTTCACCATGACGGCGCTGCCGGGCACGCCGTCCATCCAGAACGCCATTCCCATCCCCTACTACGGCACCAATGTGTTCGCGGCACCGGGCCTGGGCATCATCGGCGGCATGACCATGCTGGCCCTGGGCCTGTGGTGGCTGCAGTCGCGCGCGGCCAAGGCGCGCGTGGCTGGCGAAGGCTACGGCGACCATGACGATGCCGTCGAGCAAGGCCTGCATGAAGAAAGCGATCCCGCCCTGCACAGCCGCCGGGACCTGCCGCTGCTGCTGGCCCTGCTGCCGCTGGTGCTGGTGATCGCGGTCAATGCGCTGCTCACCTACGGCGTGTTTCCGCAGATGGATTTCGGCTTTCTGAAGGAACGTTTTCCTGCCGTGGACCCGGCCAAGCAGACGGGCCTGTGGGCACTGATCATGGCCCTGGCCGTGGCCTGCGCCGCACTGGTGCTGCTGGGCCTGGGTCGCTGGCGCAACCTCAAGGAATCGGTGAACAAGGGTGTGCTGGGCTCGATGCTGCCCATCTTCAACACCGCCTCGGAAGTGGGCTACGGCGCCGTGATCGCGGGGCTGGCAGGCTTTGCCATCATCCGCGAGGCCGTGCTCAACGTGGCCCCGCACAACCCGCTGATCTCCGAGGCCGTGGCCATGAACGTGCTGGCCGGCATCACGGGGTCGTCGTCCGGGGGCCTGTCGATTGCGCTGTCCACGCTGGGCAAGGACTACCTGGCCATGGCCGCCCAGCTGGGCATCAGCCCCGAGCTGCTGCACCGCGTGGCGGTGATGGCGGCCGGCTGCTTCGACACCCTGCCGCACAGCGGCGCCATCATCACGCTGCTGTCCATCTGCGGCCTCACGCACCGCCAGTCATACGGCAACATCGCCATCATGACCATTGGCGCACCACTGCTGGCCCTGGTGCTGGTGATCACCCTCGGCACCATGTTCGGGTCCTTCTGAGGGAACAGGGCGCAGGGCGCGCGCGGGAAATACCACGGCGTCGCGCACGCCACAACCGGCATATGACGTATATGCGCGGGGCGGGTGCAAGGCAACAATGCATGCACGGCGATAAGGCATCGCCCCGATTCATTCCCGCATTACCGACAAGACGACATCCGCTGCCAAAGCTGCCAGCGCCGATGTCGGGCAACAAGGCCCGAACCGCTTCCTGACCCGGAGCGGTTCGGGCCTTTTTTTGTTGGCCGGGAATCGAGGGGGCTGCGATGCCGCACGCCGCCCCCTCAACCCCTTCAGGAGCAGCAGCATGAGACACGGAGATATTTCCAGCAGCAACGATTGCGTCGGCGTGGCGGTGGTCAACTACAAGATGCCCCGCCTGCACACCAAGGCCGAGGTGCTGGACAACGCGCGCCGCATCGCCGAGATGCTGGTGGGCATGAAGCGCGGCCTGCCGGGCATGGACCTGGTGATCTTCCCCGAGTACTCCACGCACGGCATCATGTACGACGCCAAGGAGATGTACGACACGGCCAGCGCCATCCCGGGCGAAGAGACCGAAATCTTCGCCGACGCCTGCCGCAGGGCCAACGTCTGGGGCGTGTTCTCGCTGACGGGCGAGCGCCATGAGGAGCACCCCAACAAGGCGCCGTACAACACCCTGATCCTCATGAACAACCAGGGCGAGATCGTGCAGAAGTACCGCAAGATCATGCCCTGGGTGCCCATCGAGGGCTGGTATCCGGGCGACTGCACCTATGTGAGCGAAGGCCCCAAGGGCCTGAAGATCAGCCTCATCATCTGCGACGACGGCAACTACCCCGAGATCTGGCGCGACTGCGCCATGCGCGGCGCCGAACTCGTCGTGCGCTGCCAGGGCTACATGTACCCGGCCAAGGAGCAGCAGATCATGGTCTCCAAGGCCATGGCCTTCATGAACAACTGCTATGTGGCCGTGGCCAATGCGGCGGGCTTCGACGGCGTGTACTCGTACTTCGGGCACTCGGCCATCATCGGCTTCGACGGCCGCACCCTGGGCGAGACCGGCGAGGAGGAAATGGGCATCCAGTACGCCGAACTGTCCAAGCACCTGATCCGCGATGCGCGCAAGAACGGCCAATCCCAGAACCACCTGTTCAAGCTGGTGCACCGGGGCTACACCGGCACCATCAACTCCGGCGACGGGGACAAGGGCGTGGCCGCCTGCCCCTACAACTTCTACAGCCAGTGGGTCAACGATCCCGAGGGTACGCGCGAGATGGTCGAGTCCTTCACACGCACCACCGTCGGCACGCCCGAATGCCCCATCGAAGGCATTCCGCACGAGGCGCCCAAGCACCGCTGACAGCGTCCTGCCTCCGTGCCAGCAGGCGCGGGGGCAGGCCCGCCCATGAACACGCAAAGGTGAAGAGTGAAGATGAGCACGACAACAACCACAGGCCCGCTGCACGCTCCTGCCAACCAGGCCGCCGACCCGCTGGCGGCCTACCGCATCGAGGAAGAGCCCTTCTACCGCCCCTCGGGCCGGGAAGTGCAGCTGTACCGCCAGGCCTACCAGCACCGCATGCCGCTCATCCTCAAGGGCCCCACGGGCTGCGGCAAGACGCGCTTTGTGGAGTACATGGCCTGGGCGCTCAATCGCCCCCTGGTCACGCTGGCCTGCAACGAGGACATGACGGCCTCCGACCTGGTGGGCCGCTACCTGCTGGATGCCGACGGCACGGCCTGGCACGACGGACCGCTGACCCTGGCCGTGCGCCATGGCGGCATCTGCTACCTGGACGAAGTGGTGGAGGCCCGCCAGGACACCACCGTCGTCATCCACCCGCTGACCGACGCGCGCCGCGCCCTGCCGCTGGACAAAAGGGGCGAGGTGGTCCACGCGCACCCTGACTTCCAGCTGGTGGTTTCCTACAACCCCGGCTACCAGAGCAGCGCCAAGGACATGAAGCCATCGACGCGCCAGCGCTTCGCTGCGCTGGACTTCGACTACCCTGCACCCGGGATCGAAGCGGACATCGTGGCCCACGAGACCGGCATTGCCCCGGCCACCGCTCGCAGCCTGGTCAGCCTGGCGCGCAGCACGCGCGAACTGCGCCACCGGGGCCTGGACGAAGGCGCCTCCACCCGCATGCTGATCTACGCAGGCCTGCTGATGCGCGACGGCGTCTCGGTGCATGACAGCTGCGACATGACCATCACCAGCGCCCTGACCGACGACCCCGACACCGCCGCCGCGCTGCGCCAGCTGGTCGAAGCCGAATTCGGCGCCTGAGGGCCGCGCGCCATGGCCATCGTCTCCGCTGCCTTGTCCGAAGAGTCTCGCCTGTTGCACACGCTGGGCCTGCTGGCCAGCGGCCTCGCGCGCCAGCCTGTCGCCGTACAGGCGCTGGCCAGGATGCCGGCCAGTGCCCCGGCGCCGGGCCAGGCCCACGCCCTGCCGCCGCGCGCCGTGCTGATCAGCCGGCCTGCCCGGCTGCTGGTTCCCGCCAACTTGCCCATTCAGGCAAACCTGCACGCAGCAACGATGGCCCATGCCGCAGCCCATCTGCGCTTTTCGCCCACCCGCCAGGACAGCAGCGCCCTCAAGCCCATGGGCCAGACCGTGGTGGCCGCGCTGGAAGATGCGCGCGTGGAGCGGCTGCTGTGCCTGCAGCACCCCGGCGTGCGCCGCTGGTTCGAGGCCTGCATCGCGCCCGAGCCCGACCCATCCGACCTGGGCTTTGCCGCCTTCATGGCGCGGCTGGACCGCATGCTGCTGTGGCCAGACCGTATGGACGGCAACCACTGGATCCACAAGGCCCGTGACCTGTTCGAGGACACCGCCACGCGCCACGGGCTGGAGGACTACGCCGCATTCCGGGCCATTGCCTCCATCCTGGCCAACGACCTGGGCCAGATGCGCGTGCGCATGGACCCGAACCACCATGCCGTGCCCAGCATCTACCGTGATGACAACAGCTACCTCTGGCAGCATCCGGAGTCGCCCCAGGAAGAGGAAGACACACTCGCGCTGCAGCAGTCCGCTGCGCGCGCGGCTCCGCCTCCATCGGCCGGCGCAGGACAGCAGTCCGATGCACAGGAAGGCCAGTCGCTGGACCTGGACCCAGGCCTGGAACTGTCGCGCCACAGCTATCCCGAATGGGACCGCAGGTCGGAGCGCCTGAAGAAGGACTGGTGCACCGTCATCGACACCCTGCCCGCATGGCAGCCCGAGGCTTTGGCCGGGAAAGGCTCCCAGGCCGGCAGACAGACACTGCCGCCCCTGCCGCTGCCGCCCGCACGCCAGCTGGACCGGCGCCAGCGCCTGCGCCGCCAGTGGGAAGGCGATGACCTGGACTTCAATGCCGCCATCGAGGTCCAGGTGGACCGCCGCCTGAACCTGCGCCCTGAGCCCCGCCTTTTCATGCGCGCCGGCAAAGGCCCGCGCCCCACCAGCGTGCTGGTGCTGATGGACGCTTCCGAATCGGTCAACACGCCCGGCCCCCACGGCGCCAGCCTGCTGGAGCTGGAGAAACAGGCGGCCCTCATGCTGGCCGAATCGCGTGCAGGCCACAGGACCGGCGTGGACCGCCTGGCCATCCACGCCTTCTCGTCCAACACGCGCGCCGAAGTCCGCTACCTGCGCCTGCTGGACTTCGGCCAACCCTTTGCCGATGAGGCATCCGCCCGGTTGCAATCGCTGCATGGCCGCCATTCCACCCGCCTGGGCGCAGCCCTGCGCCACGCCAGCAGCCTGCTGGCGGCCGAGCCTGCTGGCCAGCGCCATCTGCTGGTGATCACCGATGGAGCACCCGCCGACATCGACGTGCATGACGATCGCTACCTGATCGAAGACGCGCGCCATGCCGTGCAGCAGGCCCGCGCCGCAGGCATACGCATCAGTTGCCTGGCCGTGGACAGCCAGGCCGACGGCTATGTGCGCCACATCTTTGGCGGGCGCAACTACGGTATTGCCGACGACGCGCGGCATCTGCCAAGGCGGCTGTCCCAGATGAGCGCAAGGCTCGCAGCCGGCCGCTGACCTCGGCAAGCGCCACGGAAATCTCGATTAACCTGAAGCATGCAAAGAACGCAAGCCAGCACCTGGCACAGAAGGAACCCATGAACGACCCCGTCAGAGTCGGCATTCTTTACTCGGCCACCGGCACCACATCGACCATCGGCCAGTCCCAGCTGCAGGGCGCGCAGCTGGCCATCGACGAAATCAACGAGGCGGGCGGCCTGCTGGGGCGTGAACTGGTCGCAGTGCGCTACGACCCGGCCTCCACGCCGGCCCGCTACGCGGCCCTGGCCGAGCAGCTCATCGTGCGCGACGGCATCAACGTCATCTTCGGCTGCTACATGTCCAGCAGCCGCAAGGCCGTCATCCCCATCGTCGAGAAATGGAACAAGCTGCTGTTCTATCCCACGCTCTACGAAGGCTTCGAGTTCTCGGGCAATGTCATCTACACGGGCGCCGCGCCCAACCAGAACAGCGTGCAACTGGCCGACTACATGACCAGCAGCTTCGGCGCGCGGGTCTACCTCATCGGCTCGGACTACATCTATCCCTACGAGTCCAACCGCATCATGGGCGAGCTGGTCATGCAGCACCCGGGCAGCGACAAGCTGGGCGAACACTACCTGCCGCTGGACGCCACCGAGCGCGACTACGCGGCCATCATGCAGGACGTCCGCGCCAGGCAGCCGGACTTCATCTTCTCCACCGTGGTCGGCGACTCCACGGCCAGCCTCTACCGCGCCTATGCCGATGCGGGCTTCAACCCGCAGACCATGCCGATTGCCAGCCTCACCACCTCCGAGGCCGAGATCGCCCAGATGGGCGCCGATGTGGCGGCCGGCCACTTCACGGCCGCGCCCTACTTCCAGTCCATCGATTCACCGGCCAATGCGCGCTGCCTGGCCCGGCTGCGCCAGCGCCTGGGCGACGACTGCCGGCCCAACCTGTGCTGGGAGGCCGCCTACTTTCAGATGCACCTGTTCGCCAACGCCTTCCGCCAGGCCGGCAGTGACCGCATAGGCGAGCTGCTGCCCCATCTGCTGGGCAGCGAATTCGACGCGCCCCAGGGCCGCATCAGGCTGGACCCCGACAACCACCACACCTGGCTGCACCCGCGCGTGGGCCGCGCCAATGCACAGGGCGGCTTCACCATCGTGCGCCAGGCCACGCGGGCCGTCTCGCCCGACCCCTACCTGGTCACCCATTCCCTGGGCGACTGGACCGCCAGCCTCGGTGCCCTGGAGACCTGAGCGTGACTGCCGTACCAAGCAAGGACGCAGGCAGGCCCCTGCTCGAAAGAAAGCCGCTGCTGCGCGCCACCTCGCCCCAACTGAAGGAACTGCGCCAGTTGCGCATCGCCGTCATCCACCCTGACGACGCGGACGGCCGCCTGCTGGCCCAGCAACTGCAGCGCATAGGCTGCCAGGTCCAGGCCATCTGGCCGCCCCAGCCCAGCCTGCCCGAGGGCACGGACGTGGTCTTCCTGGCCGTGCGCCCCGATCACCTGCAGTTGAACTACGCCTGGACCCAGGGCGAGGGAGAGAGCCCGCCCACCGCCATCGCCGTGGTCAACTACGAAAACCCCACCATCGTCTCCGCGGTGCTGGAACTGCAGGTACAGGCCATCCTGCCCTCGCCCATCCGCTCCTTCGGCCTGCTGTCCACATTGGTGCTGGCACGCAGAAACCACAAGGAATCACGCCAGCAGCAGCAACGCATCGCCAAGCTCCAGGCCAAGCTGCTGGGCCAGCGCCGCGTGGCCGAAGCCAAGGCCATCCTCATGCAAACCCACCAGATCAACGAAGACCAGGCCTATGAAATGATCCGCGCCCAGGCCATGAGCCGGCGCAGCTCGGTGGAGGAGATTGCCCAGGCCATCGTCCATGCGAGCGAAATACTGTCGCTGGGCAAGGGCGTGGGTCGGTGAAGGGCCCCGGGGCGTCACATGCTCCATCGCCGAAGCCGCACCACTGTTGAGCGGCCTTGCGCCATGCGCCATCTGCAATCGGCGCTATCGCGTCCAAGGTTCTCATACGAGAAAAAAATTGTGGGCAGATAGATTTCGTGCGTGCCCCGTCAGGCCACGGTTTTGCTCATCTTGACATAAATATTGGCTGCCGCCCCCTGAACCGCGCCCGATCTGGCGCCAATGCCCCGCTCAGCGGTCACAACCGCATTGCGGCCATACCGTCCAGGCTTGCCAGCTCTTTGTCCGGGTTCTGGGCGGCCAGCACTGGGAGGCACTTGCCCTTCTTCCAGGAACAAGCGCATGGCGCCTGTATCTATTCGACGATGACACCACCAAACCATCGAATTTGATAATGAATTATCAAATTCGATAATTAAATATCATTCTGTTAATTTTTGTGAAAAAAACCAAATAAAGATCCACCTGTGCAAAGATTACAAATCCTGCTGATCTTATTCCATTATGATTAAATACTCCAATAGGGAGACATGCAATGATTGAAGGTGGCTGGTGGAACGTACATAGCGAAAACGGAAGTTATATCGGGCAAATCCAGGGGGATGAATTCATAATTGGAACAAAGAGGATACTATTTCGAATAAACAATAACAACATCTATAATACAGAAGTACCTTCCAGGCACATAGCACAGATCTTAGATAACCGAGCAATCACGCCAAACGGGAATCTACTCATGTATTTTCTCAATTCAAGAAATTCCATTGAGTAGAAAATCCGTTGATCAAAAACCGCTCAGAGACTGCATTGTTGCCCTATTGATGCTCCAGCGTCAGGGCCTTTTGGACGTCGTTCACGTGATGGGCTGTGCTGACAGCCGGCTTTTCACCCACATCTGCAGCGCGCGCCTTGGCCAGTTCGGCCTCCAAGGTCCGGGATGGTCAACAGGCACCCTATCAAGGTAAATACCAAATTTCAGTGATAGACAAAAATACACAAGTTTCTACAATTTGTGGCGCATTTGGTCATCCAATAGAAATTCGGAAAACAGCGCTACAGAGAGTGCGCCGATCTCCAAAATAAGGGAACAACATGTCTTCTGGAGTTTTGCGCACATGGATGCTTGGCAGCGCCATGGCTCTTGCGGCCTTTTCTGGCTCCGCGAGCGCAGAGTCGCTAAACGTGTCTACATCGCAGACCAATGCCTCGTGTTACGGGGGAGGCAATGGCACCGCCACGGTTGAAAACATCCGGAACGGTGTTGCACCCTTCTCCTACCTATGGACACCCACTGGGGGCACAAACGCTACCGCAACAGGGCTCATGGCAGGCACCTATACAGTTACGGTTACTGACACGAAAGGCCTGCAGGGCACAGCTTCTACGATCATTGGACAGCCCGGAATACTGTCAGGCACACCGTCTCAGATCAATCCCGTTGGAGATAGCAGTAACGGTAGCGCAACCATCGTGCCTACCGGAGGCACCCCTGGCTACACATACAACTGGACCCCCCTCGGGAGCACAACGGCAACCGTGGCGGGACTAGCTCCCGGTCAATATCGGGTGACCATCACAGACGCCAACGCCTGTCAAACGATGCAGACCTTCACGCTGACTGCTTCCGCCCCCTCGGTGCAGTCAGTCAGCGTCCCTGCAAATGGAACCTATACCGCTGGGCAGAACCTGCAGTTCAATGTGAACTACAACGCTGCTGTCGCGGTAACAACAGCTGGCGGCCTGCCCTCTATCCCCTTGGTGATTGGTGCAACCAACCGGCAAGCGACCTTCGTCGGCGGCAGCGACACGTCTATACTGACCTTTGCATATACCGTGCAGCCGGGAGACGTTGACACAAATGGCGTGACACTGGGATCCGCCATCGCTCTCAACGGGAGCACGATGACCAGCGGTGGCACCAGCGCCGTACTGACTTTGGCGAATGTAGGTGCCACGGCCGGCGTGCTGGTGAATGGCGTGCAAGCCCAAACCATCACGTTCGCGAACCCCGGCATCCAGAATTTCGGCACCACGCCGACCTTGAGCGCAACGGCCAGCTCCACCCTGCCGGTGAGTTTCAGCTCTTCCACCGCAGATGTCTGCACCACCTCCCCTGGCGGCAGATTGGCATTTGTGGCCACCGGCTCCTGCACTATCCATGCGAACCAGGGCGGCGATGGAAGCTACGAGCCAGCACCTCAGGTGTCGCAGACCTTCATGGTGAGTGCGACAGCACCTGGAACCCCCACCATCGGCCACGTCACTGCAGGTGACGGCCAGGCCATGGTTACCTTCACTGCTCCTGCATCCAACGGTGGCAACCCCATCACCGGGTATATCGTGACTGCAACCCCCGTGGGCGCATCTGGCGTAGTCACACAGCAAGGAACGACATCACCCATCGTCGTGGCCGGCCTGACCAATGGCTTCATCTACAACTTCGCCATCGCGGCAACCAACGGAACGACCGGCGCACCCTCCCCAGCCGTACAAGCCACCCCACGCAGGCTGGAACTGGTGAGTGCCCCCGGCAGTGTGCCCGGCATGGCCGGCACGCCGACTGCCACGATGTCCGGCGGCGGCCCCACCTGCACGCTGCAGCCTGGCGGCGGCTTCGGCCCCGCAGCATCCACGCCGCCTGGCTTGCAGGCGCTGAACGGCCAATTTGCGTTCAGCGCTGAAAACTGCACTGCTCCCGTGACGATGACGCTCACCTACCCCAGCGCCCTTCCCCAAGGCGTGCAGTTCCGCAAGCCCGATGGTGCCGGCGGCTGGTTTGACCCTGTCACTGCGCTGCATGTGCGCGTGGACGGCACGCGCACCACAGTGACCTACACCATCACGGACAACGGACCTGGCGACACCAATCCTGCAGCGGGCGTGATTTCAGATCCACTCGTGCCCGTGCTGGCAGCAGCCGGACCAGGTGGCGGCACGGCAGCCATTCCCACGCTCAGCGAGTGGGGAGTCATCCTGATGTCTGCCCTGCTGGCGATGTTCGGCCTGCGCCGCACGCGCCGCCAGCGCTGATACAGCCTTGACCTGAAAAACCTGAAAAAGCAAGGCCCGCAACTGCGGGCCTTTTCTTTGCCTGCGCGTTTACAGGCGGCGCGCGGCGATCAGCAGGCGCTCGGCCAGCGTGGGCTTTGCAGCCAATCGCCCTGCCGTTCCCAATACACCGTCGCGGCCCGTTGCCGCGCGCGCTATCAGGGCTGTGCCCAGCGCACCGCTCACAAGGCGGCCCATGCCGCTTTCCGCGCGCCGGGCATGGCGCAGGGCCAAGAGGCCTGCGCCGAGTACCAGCCAGTGCTCTCCCGTGAATCCCTTTCGAGAGTCATCCCACTTGCGCAGGTCCTGGATCTTTTCTGAAACCGTCATTCATAGCTCCTGTTTCTTCAGAGCTTTTATGTTGTGCCAGCAGCGGGCTGCAGGCTGTCGGTCCCTGGGCAAGATTTCGGTGGCGAGAGTCCTACGGGCGCGCCCCAAGAGCCGGTGCTGGGGAAATGCAGAGCGCGCGTGTGCTGGCCTGATCGTCGGCCATATCAACAAGCGCCTGGGCATCTTCGAGGTGAAGGCCACCACGGCCGCGGCACTTGGCATTGCCACGGTCAAGGACCGCCGCGCCGTGCACATGCCGGAGACGGGCGCCACCCGGACCGCCGGGGCAAGCCCCGAACTGGATCGGCGGCAAGGACAGGGGACAGTTCTTCATCGAAGCAGCCAAAAGTTAGGCAACGAACTGCCGATACACCAAGCAAGGAGGTGCGCGCCAAGTCTAGGCGGCGCCTCAAGCCCCTGGGTACGCGTGCCAGGGGCTTTTTCTTTCAACAAGCCGCTTCTGAGCCGGCAACGCGCCGACCCATGCCTGCGCTGGAGCACTGTGAATCAGCGAGTCCTGAATGTGTAATAAAAAACCCATGCGGCGACCATGTAGACCAATGGATAGGCCGCAACATACCCGGCTGCATGTAGCAAAGCCGTCACAACATCCGAAGTGAAAAGAACCCCTTTGGTTATCACCACGAAAAGGCCAATGGTGTAGCCCAGCAACAGAAGGTATGCCCCTGCACCGGCGAACATCAGCATACCCCGCTGGAGCGCCGGAACATGCAGCTCGCCGCGGTGCAATCCGACGGGAATGCGGATCAGCCTGTTGATCGCCATGATGAAAACGAATGGCAAAAATATGAGTGGCAGAAGAAACATTGATCCATGCTCTCAGACTGTATGCACCACTGTAGCCGCCTCCTTCACGCCCCCAGCAACCGACCGAGGCATGAGCACAGCGCATGGCGCTGTCCGGATGGGAATGGGCGCCCTGCCGTCGCCTGCAGCGGCGCATCGACGCCGCGCGCGGCCGAAGCATGCGGGAAGACCTGGCCCAGCCACACCATGCCATTGACCACGGTGGCCGGGCCTGCCTCGTCTTCCGTGCGCCGCTTCCTGGCGTAGCCCAGCAGATCCTGCACCGTGAGCTCGATTGCCTGGAAGCCTGCAGACGCGATGTCGGCCTTTTTGCCACGCCCCCACGCAGTCGTTTTCGGCCGCGCTGACATAGTCCTGCAGCATCTCCCCCGCTGAAACTCTCTTGTGCTGCATCTACCCGATGCGCGCTCCTGCTCAATTTCATACCCGCGTCTGCGCAGCCATTCGTCCGCCAGGACCTTCCGATCAAGGCCGGACTCTCGCTGTGGATGAACGTACCGCTCTCCATTGGCAGGACCTGTGCGGTGTAGGCCAGCGAGCCGCCTGGGCGCTTGTGTGCGGTGATGATTCCCCCTGAGTGCTCAGAACTGAACAAACAGGAAAACGGGGGGTGGATGGCGAAGAATCAACGACCGCCACCGGTGCAAAAAACCCAATCAGATCAATGACAAACGTAGAAAATCAAGCACCTGCCAGCATGTGGCGCATGTCCGTGGCGCCCATGATGGACTGCATTGATTTATGAAAAAATCATTATCTGACAACAATTTAGAGGAATAGCCGCGACCCTCTGTAGCAACTATGCAGCATCGCTCGCTTGGCTGCGCTTCTAATTGTGCGTAGATCCGGCGGTCTGCATGTACCGACCGATGAGCGGCTGGCCTACCAAGCTCAGAAGCGTTTGAGCGGAAGGGGCATGGCCCAATCGGGGAGTAGTACCTGGTCATGAGGCTGCGACCAACGGATTAAAGTCCGATCCACCGAAATAGGCATGAGAGAAAACACCTTGCACATCAACAGCTTGCAGCGATAGCCACGCTCTTGGTGTTTTCGAAATCATGCCTTCTCCCCACTGGTCCAGCCTACTTTGGGCAGGTTTTGGTCATGGCACAGTGACTGCCTGGGCAATCCACTATCAGCTCCTTACCTAGAACAGCGCCTCCTCAATGGCTGGGTTCAGCCGATGCAAAGAGGCCTCGATCTCCGCGTTGATTTCTTTCACCAGCTCGCGCTTGTTCAGATCGTCGCTTACCTGCACGTGGCGCCGCGCCCTCGCCAAGTCGGAAATACGCTTATCCACCAGGGCGCGGCATCGTCATTTTCGACAGCGGCACGTCCAGTACCTATCCGCGCTCGACACGACCGTTGGCCTCCGCCATGTGATGTTGATGCGTTTCAGATTCTCATAGTAGTCAATTCTCTTATCGCACCACTTTTCGGAGCAATGACTTCCACCACTACACGGATGCAGCGCGGAATCGCACACAAGACGATAAGAACAGCGGTAACCGCCCACTGCTCTTTGCAAACAAATTCTCTCCAAAGAATCAACCCCACACTAGCAATAGTCAATGACAAATCGTTATCAATTTCAAAATACCAAATTTCAGGTATATGAGATTTCCAAAAAAAAGTGTGTAATGTACTTACCAATTGTGGCTCAGACCCTCATGTCGCACTATTGAGCGTCAAGCACTTTGTTTGTAGAGAAAATTACCGACCAATTTTTCGCCAACATTAACTTGACCATTTATCATAGATCGCATGAGATAAATTTAGATCTCCATAGCTCAAATTCTGAAGGAACTGCAAATGCGCAAATCAAATATTCTTCTTGTTTCGCTGACAGCAATACTCTCTTCAACCGCGCACTCTTGGGAAAAAGACGATTGCCCCAGCACAGAGGCAGCTTGCTTCGCCGTATCAAAGGAAAATAGGCCGCAAATTTCCCCAAACCTTAAGAGTGGAAAAATAGTTTTTGCCTTCGGAAGCAATGGCGATGGATGCTTGGCATCCTCACCCGTCGGTGAGATCGCTGGAGAATTGAAGCCCAACCCAGGCATCAAGGATACAGGAGCCCGAAATGGGCATTGCGCTTATGCGAATCAACTTGAAAAAGCAACAGTTGCTGTAAGCGAGTTCAAAACCAACGTGGATGGTGACGAATATTCCGCAAGAATGTTTTCAGTATATTTTGTCAAAGATCAAGGTCCAACGACCGGTTGGGGCCATCGCCACGACTGGGAAGATGTAGTTATCTGGAGCAAAAATGGCAATATTGAATATATTGGCGCGTCGCAACACGGCCCTATACACAACTACAAGTCCCAAGATGTACCTCATCTCAAAGGCCAACCAAATGTATATGCATTTAAATATGTAATACACAAAGGGACACATAATTTCAGCAAAGCCCAAGGAAAAAACTCATCTGGAGAATTCATACCAACCAACACGAATCCGACACCATCAGGGAAATGGTTTGGTGAAGCAGAAGATATTTATTTGGATTTTTCAGACTTCAGTGAGAAATCTTCAAATTACTGGAGCGTTATAAAAAATGCAGATTTTGGCAAAGCCACATTTAAGGCAGGAAATTCTTCTTATATCAACAAGAATATTCCAGCCGGATGGCCTAAATCATTAATTTTTAAAGCAAAATAAAAACAAGAGACAACGATAACAGCGAGTGCCCGCGCTGCAGCAGCACGAAAGCAGGAAGTGTGGCACCCGCAAGGTGGAGTGGTACATGATGAGAAATCTGATGCACCATTGTAGTCATCTTAAATCCCAGAATAGGTAACGGACTGCGCATGTGCTGTCAGTAATCCAAACAGCACCATGAGTGATACGCATCATTTACCAAAAATAGCCTTAAACACATATGGTCCTCGCACGCTTGTTAAGCACAATAGATAAAATAAATCCGTTTTATCTCATTAAATCGATAGTCCGCACCGATTAAACCAAATTAGCCCATACACCAAGCGTAAGCTGCTATTTTTTAAGAAGTTGATTTCAGTCACTTAGATTTCTTCGCTCTGATCTCTAAGCCACCGGAATTCAGCACACAGAGCAATAGTATCCATGTTAATTCCCCATTACTATGACCGCGGGCCGGCTGCAGTGCAGATGCATGATCAACAATTTGCGCGACACAGGCATGCTGCTCATTCATCGTGACTTCCAGGGTTTCATTGAAGTCCGACAGCCAGTTCAGCAGCGCGCGGCCGCTGCCGATCACCTTGCCCTCGCCCACCTGGTCCAGCGCCTTCTGCAATGCCTTGGCGCGGTCCTTGGGATCGGCATGGAGGTCGCGGTAGCCGGTGGTGCCGCCGTCCAACTGCAGCTGCTCCCAAAGCTTGGCCCATTCGCCAGTGCCAGCGCCCTCCTCTCGGCGCCCACGGCGCAGATCCTTGTAGATGGCGCGGGTGGTGCTCCGGATGTTGTGGAACACCTCGGCCATCTCGGCCAGCACCTCCTCGGCAGCATAGCGCCGGCCCACCAGGTAGTCCCGCTCGCCATACTCCTGCAGCTTGGCGCGCACCTCGCGCGGGCGAGCCACGATGATATGGTCCAGCACCGCATCCAGCTTCTCGCCGAAGGCGCCGCGCAGGCCGTGGTGGCCCTGCGCCTCGTGGTACAGCACGCGGGCAGCATCCTCGGGCGTGGCCAGCTGGCTTGCCGCCAGATAGACCTCGCCATCGAAGTAGAAACCCTTGGGCACGCCCTCCGCGCCCTCGGCCGCCTGCAGTCGCTCCGTGTCGCGCGCCTCCTGGGGCACGCGCGGATCCTGCAGGTCGAACACCACGTTGATACGCGGGGCGTTGGCCCAGGCCTGGCGTACCGCGTCCACGACCTTCTGCGCGCGCGCCATGGAAGCCGGCTGTGCACCGCGCGCGCCCGCCGGCGCCGCGCCACCCGCGATGCGCGGCAGCTCCTGCGCCAGGTCGGCCGTCATGGTGGGAGCCACGGAACTCTCGGCGCGCTTGAACGACACAGCCGCCAGCTGCTCAGCCCCTTCCTCAGAACGGGACAGCTCGCTGCGCGTGACGGACAGATCATCCTCGGGATACCAATAGATGTTCACCTTGTGAGCCCGGTTGCCGGTCTTTCCTCCGCCCACATGCGCAAACCCGCGATAGCCCATGTCCTCCAAGTTGTAGCGAATGCCATCGAAGCGCTCCTGCAGTTCGTCCGCACTCACGCCTTCCTAGCGAGACTCGGCGCTCCGGCTTGCCCTTGCCCGCATCAGCCGCGCCGTCGTCGCCCTCTTCTTCCTCTTCCGCATCAAGGGGGCCGCGCCCCAGGGCAGCCAGCGCTGCAGCGTTGTCTTCCTCGGGATCGTAGTCGTCTTGGTCGGCTTCCATGGCCTCGCGCTCGGCGTCGGACAGGAGGCGCAGGTGGTCGTCGTTCAAGCTTATGTGTGCGTCCTTTCGTGGTTTGGATCACGGCAGGGTGGCAGGCTTGGCACGAGTGGTGGATATGGCGAAAAATCCGAGGACGCCCATACTTGCCAAACGACGCTGAGCATTTGCACAGCGAAATCAGTGATAGAAAATATGCTTTTTGTTACTAAAATCACTAGGCGCTACTATGGTCAGCAACAGAGACGGGTGCATTCAAGGTGCGGTTCATCTAGCGACTTGAATTCAACCATTGAGAAGCCTCTCCCAATAGAAAACGCATTCTTCCAAACCTTAAATTAGGTAATTAGCAATGGCCTACATGATTAAAATTTCGCAAAAAATAAGGCTCTTACCTTGGTTTTTTCGAGGAATCGCTGTTTTTTTCCTGCAGTTGTTCATGTTGGTAGCTTCGTCCCATGCAGGAGCGCCAGTTATCACTAACCCCACCTCAGGAAGCACGCTACCGACCATCGCCGTAGGACAGTCCATGCGCATCACCATATACTCCATAGGAGGCGTAGCACCCTTGGACAGGTGGGTGGAATGTGACGCAAACGATCCAGACTATGACAGCGAGGCGCCCTGCCTCCCGCCAGGGCTCGTACTGGACGCTTCGCCAGGCTCGGCGACCAC
The DNA here is from genome assembly GCF_042653485.1 of Delftia deserti. Classification (NCBI taxonomy): domain Bacteria; kingdom Pseudomonadati; phylum Pseudomonadota; class Betaproteobacteria; order Burkholderiales; family Comamonadaceae; genus Delftia; species Delftia deserti. The sequence continues at coordinate 318,647 of NZ_JBHSIH010000001.1, forward strand.
GGACTTGCATGGTACCCCCACCACAGCCGGCGCGTATACCTTCAGCATCACTCTGAATGACGACAACAACGATGGCGGTGTTGCCAAGTATTACCTATTGGTGACCAGTCCCGCTGTGCCCACGCTGACGAGCGTCGCCCCCAACAGCGGCAGCACCGCCGGCAGCACCTCGGTCAAGCTCACCGGTAACAATCTGACGGGCGCCACTGCAGTCAGCTTCGGAGGTACAGCTGCCTTGGACTACGCCGTCAACAACGCCACCACAATTACGGCTACCACACCGGCCCACGCGGCAGGCGCTGTGAATGTTACGATCATTACGCCTGGCGGTTCGGCCACTCTTGTCAATGGATATACCTACAATGTGCCGGTGCCTGTTGCAGGGGCAGCGAGCGCCATGGTCGCAGCCAACAGCAGTGCCAACCCCGTCACACTGAACCTCAGTGGCGGCGCCGCCACTAGCGTGGCCATCGCCAGCGCAGCCAGCCACGGCACTGCCACGGCCAGCGGGACCAGCATCACTTACACACCCACGGCAGGTTATTCGGGCTCAGACAGCTTCACCTATACCGCCACCAATACCAGCGGCACATCCAGCCCGGCCACGATAACCATCACGGTCAAACCCCCGACTATTGTATTTACCCCGACCAGCCTGCCCAACGGTACCGTCGGTTCAAGCTACAGCACCACCGTGTCTGCCTCCGGTGGCATGGCGCCCTACTCCTACACCATTACCGCCGGCACTCTTCCCATCGGGCTGAGCCTGAACACCTCCACCGGAGTGATCAGCAACACGCCCTACTCCAGTGGTACCACCGACCTGACCATCACGGCCACAGATGCCAACGGTGCCACCGGATCAAGAGCCTACACATTTACAATCAATGCCCAAGCGCCCGTCGCCGGCGCCGTCAGCGCCACGGTTGCTGCCAACAGCAGTGCCAACCCCATCACATTGAACCTTAGCGGTGGCGCCGCCACTAGCGTGGCCATCGCCAGCGCAGCCAGCCACGGCACTGCCACGGCCAGCGGGACCAGCATCACTTACACACCCACGGCAGGTTATTCGGGCCCAGACAGCTTTACCTATACCGCCACCAATGCCACAGGCACCTCCAGCGCGGCCACGGTATCCATCAACGTCAGTGCCCCGACTTTGGCTGTGGCGCCTGCTTCCCTGAACGCAGGGCTCCAAGGCACCACATATAGCGCCACGGTCAGCGCGTCGGGTGGCACCGCTCCCTACAGCTACACCATCAGCTCAGGCAGCCTTCCAGCCGGTCTGACTCTCAATACATCGACCGGCAACATCAGCGGAATCCTTTCCGCCAGCGGCACCAGCAGCTTCACGGTCACGGCCACGGATGCCAACGGTGCCAAAGGCTCACGAGCCTATTCAGTAGCTGTGACAGCACCGGTCGCCGAAACCGTACCGCTGCCCGGCAACGCAGGCAATGCGTCCGTACTGGTCACCAGCACCCAGGCGGGTTGCACGGTGTCCCCCGGAACCCTTCGCATCAGTGCGTCGGGCATTCCCAGTGCACCGGCGAATGCATCCTTCCCAGTGGGTGCGCTGTTCTTCAGTACCACCGGCTGCGCAGGCGCCAAGCTCCAGGTGCAGGTGGACTACCCTGCCGGCAGCCTGGCGGGGTTGAAGATGCAAAAATATGGCCCCCACGGCCAGCCGCCCATGCAGGTCGGCTGGTTCACCCCGCCGGACCTGGCTGTCAATGGCAATTCGGTGAGCTACAGCGTCACGGATGACGGCGAGGGCGACAACGAGACCACCGTGCCGGGCGTGATCACGGATCCTTTCGCGCCCATGTTGCTGGCGGCACCTGCAGCCTCGCACGCAATTCCCACGATTTCTGAGTGGGGCCTCATCGTGTTGTCGGCGCTGATGTCAATTTTCGGACTGGCAAGAATGCGGCGACAAGCCTGAAACACAAGCCACCTAAGGGTGGCTTTTCCTTTTGCCCGCCCGCGCGCTTGTCAACGCGACGTGTTGGGCCAGGAATCACTCATCAGGGCTGCATCAGCTGCATGCCCATCAGCCTTTGCTGCCATATCCGCATACGCTGCGCGGCAGTCTTCAAATATGACTCCGAGGGCAGTGGCGTACTCAAGGACGGCGGCGGGGGGGGAGCGTTGACACGTCGGCAGGCCGCATCTGCGGATTGCTCGCGCAGGCTGTCAGAGGCAGCGCGCAGTTGGTCCAGAGGTCCAGATCACGGCGCAGAATGGATGCCCGGCCGTCGCGGCTGGCAAAGTGCTCCAGCAGCTTGGACTCTTCTTCCGGCAGTAGCCGGCGCGAGCGCCGGGCCGGCTTTGCGATCACATGCGTGCGCAGCAGCTCGGACTTGGCACGGTCCAGCACCTGCAGCGGCGCATCGACGCCGCGCGCAGCCGAAGCATGCAGGAAGACCTGGCGCAGCCACACCATGTCATTGAGCACGGTGGCGGGGCCGGCCTCGTCTTCCATGCGCCGCTTCTTGGTGTAGCCCATCAGATCCTGCACCGTGAGCCTGGTGGCCTGTAGGTCGGCCCGACCAGAGGCCTGCAGGCGCGCGATGTCGGCCTTTTTGCTACGGCCCCACTCAGTCACGTTTTCAGCCGCACTGACATAATCCCGCAGTGGCTCCCCCACTGAAATTTTCTTGTACACAGCCTGACCGGAAGCGCGCTCCTGGTCCATTTCGTACTCGCGCCTGCGCAGCCACTCGTTGGCCAGCACTTTCCGACGGTAGGTCTGGCTTTCGCGGTGGACGAACGTGCCGTTCTCCATCAGCCGGATCTTTGCGGTGCAAGCAAGCCGTGTACTCGCTTGCGTGAAGTGATGGTCCCATCTGTTTTGCTACCGGTGAAGGATGTAGCAAAGCCAGCGAGAAAATCAGCGAAAACGGGGTTGAATGGCGAAGAATCAGGCAGCGACGCCAGAGCAAAAAACCCAATCAGATCAATGACAAACGTAGAAAATCAAGCACCGGCCAGCATGTGGCGCATGTCCGTTGCGCCCATGATGGACTGGATTGATTTGTGAAGAAAAACATTATCTGACAACAACTTAGATACATACTCCCGAAACTCTGTAGCAACTATGCAGCATCGCTCGCCCACTTGCGCTTCTAATGTGCATAGATCCGGCTGTCTGCATGTGCCGGCCGATAAGGTGATGTTTTCGAAATCATTCCTTTTTAGCCCAATTTCGGCCTACTTTGGTCATGGTGGGTGGACTGATAAGCAGTCTTGCACTCAGCGCTGAGAAGCTTTTCTGTAAACCTCAGTGGCGATGTGTAGGCCCGAACCCCGGCCACATCGACTTCACCCCTCCATCTTCCCTCAGACACACGCAGACCATTTGAAGACCTCGAGACTCTCCTTTATCAAAAATACGATTCTTTAGGCTACAGTCACGTAACAAAAAAAGCGAGCCTGACGCTCGCTTTTATGATAATTTAAATATACTAATCGCTTAACTTTTCCACGATTAGAGCAGCGCCGCTACCTGACTGCAAAGTCACCGCCCCAAGCATTCCAAAGAATTGAACATTCAGTATATCGCCGGCACTCAAAGTGATAATTGATTCACCATCGAATCTTGAGACGCTGGTCGCTGTATTCTCTGTAAGCGCATCAACTGCTGCACCATTCAACAGAACCCTTGCCGAAACAAGCATATTGTTAGTAATTTTAATAGAATATTTAACTCTATACCTACCGCTCGAAGCAACCGTAAATATCGTATTTGAACCATTGACCACAAAACCAGAAAGATTCTGCGAGTTAGGTAATGGAATATCGGTCCCACCGAGAACCACAGCTATTACAGAACCGCTAGTGTTGTGAGCAGCCATCGAGGTGGCGGTAGTTCCTCCAGCCCCTGCTGGTCCAGTGGGGCCTGTGGGACCAGGCAAGCCAATATCACCCTGCGCCCCCGTCGGACCTTGAAGGCCCGTGGCACCAATGGGGCCTTGAGCGCCTGTCTGGCCCGCTGGGCCTTGAATGCCAATCGGACCTGTGGGGCCCGCCGGTCCTGCCTGGCCGGTGGCTCCGGTCGCGCCCGCCGGTCCTGTGGCACCAGTCGCTCCGGTTGCTCCTGTTGGACCCGGGTTCCCCACAATCGCCCCTGCTGCGCACTTGCCCAGCCGCCCCGTCGCGTCGTCATAGCAGGCCACGCTGCCAGCCTCCGTTGTATTAGACAGGTTGGGCAGATAAACATCGCCTGTTTCCATCACCCGGAGCCGCTCTGCATTGCCTGCATTGTTCTTGATGACGAATCCACCATTGGCCGGTGGTGTGATGGTGATGTCGGCGCCGCCAGGAGCCGCCACTGCAGCGCCGCTCAAGACGATGGCCGCGGCGAAAGAGACAGAGCGCAGCGTGAATTTCATGGTTTTCATGGTCTGAATGTGTAGTGGCTAACGTTGTGCAGTGCGGCGCTGACGCCAAAGCGCCAGTCCCATGAGCACAGAGAGAAGGACCAACCCATACTCGCTCAGTGTGGGAATGGCCGCAGCCGATGGGCCGGGACCTGCACCGATCTGCACAGTGGGCGGAACCGTCGCATTGGTGCGTACCACCGTCGCACCGGGACCCAGGTTGATGACCGCAGTGCCGCTGGCAGCCTGCAGCACCACAGGCTGACCAGGCACTCCCTCGACGGTCAGCGTCCCGAGCACGGTGATATTTGCCCCGACAGGCAGCACAAAGGTGCGGCCCGTGCTGCTCCTGATGGTCAGGTTCTGCACGACCAGGGTGCCGCTGAGCTGGCTGGTGTTGCCCGGATCGCAGCCGTCGCGCAGCTCGATCGTGTTGTTGCCGGCATTCAGTGATCCGTTGATCTGCAGGTCACCACCCACCGACAGCGTTCCGCCACTGTTGGTGATGGCGGCGGTACTTGCGAACGTAGCCGAAGAATCGACGGTCAGCGCGCCTCCCAGGTCCAGGGTTCCTTGCATGTCCAGCGCAGAGCAGGACAGGTCCACGGCCCCGCCCGGCGGGACAACCAGAGAGCTGCCCGGTGGATAGGACCACTGGGCCGCTGCGTTGGAGGAGAGTAGGAAAGCAAAGCCGACCCCTGCCAGCCATCGCGAAAGAGAAAACGTCATCAAGCAAGCTCCGCTGGGCATCAGGACCGCAGGGCACGGTCACAGTTATGCGTTAAAAGTGTCAAGCATTGTCAACTGAAACAATATGCAAAACATTGAACTCTTTAATCAAGAAGTCATTCGCGTTTGCCTTCCCACGATTGAGAGACTTTCGCTGACCCTAGCGTTCGGTGTACTTCGTGATTCAGCAGACGCATGGACAGCTCAATCTCCTGATTGATAGCCCTGACCTGATCGCGCTTGTCCGCAGCCTCGCTCGCCTGTACGCTGCGGCGGAACTTGCGGAGATCCGAAATCTTCTTGTCCCGTGCCTTGGCTGCGTCATGGGCCCTGGCCAGAGGAACGTCAGCCAGCACTGCATCTGCATCCTCGCCGCGCTGAACGCGGGCCTTGAACTCGTTCTCGCTGACATTGATTCGCTTGAGGTTCTCGTAATAGGCGTTGCTCTGGCCGTTGGCGCCGCGCGTGTTCCCATAGAGCCGGCCTGCCAGAACAACCTGGTGCGGCGCCAGTTCCTCGCCAGTGAAGGCGGACGTGGCCATGGCCACGGCCTTGTTCAACTCGCGGCCCACGCCGCCAGTGATCTGTTCCACCAAGTACTCGATGGCCTCTGGCGTCGGGCTGGCAGCGCCGGGCCGCCATTCGTTGCCGCCCGTCACGGCATTGGCAAAGGTGGCCATCCAGCGGTAAGGCTCCGCAGTCGAATCCTTCACCCGGCTCACGCCCGGCGTCGGGTCGTTTGAATTCCGGTCCTCTCGGTAGATCTCCCGTCCTGTCCAGTCCTTGTTGCGAGCCAGGGCCAGCGCGGGATCAAACCAGGTGGGCGACGCCATCTGCCCCAGATCAGCAGACCCGCCCAGCGGGTTGTAGGCATCGAGGGCCAGCACGGCCATGTCCAGGACGTGCCCCAGTCGGCTCTTGGTCGGGTCGTCATGCACAGCCATCTCCACAATGGTGCGGCCGATGTTGGGGAACACATGGAACCCCAGCGGCAGCGGGATTGCTACATAGTCCTGCCTGCCCAGCGGGATGATGATCGCCCGCTCCTTCACAAACTCGGGGATCTTCTTCCATTCGTCGTCGGCACCATCGCCGCCGCCCATCATCAAATACCCCGCCATGGCCGACGCCATGCCCAGGGCCACGCCACCCATCATGATCTTGCGCCCGGCAGGCCCCGCCAGCGTCTCCAGCATGCGCTTGTTGCCCTGGATCGCCGCATTCAGGAACGCAAAATGCGCCCCCACCACGGAGGTGTTGCGGCCCTTGCGGTTGAAGTTCACCGTGATGTTCTTGGCGATGCTGGCAGCTTCTTGGCGGCTGATGCCCTGGTCCAGCGCGGCCTTGTAGACACCGAGGCGCGTGGTCGCCTCCAGCGTTTCGTTGAAGTCGGACAGCCAGCCCAGCAGGGCCCGGCCGCCGGCGGCAGCTGACGTGCTCTGGCCAGCTTGGTCCAGCGCCTTTTGCAGTGCCTTGGCGCGGTCTTTGGGATCGGCATACAGGTCGCGGTAGCCTGTCGTGCCGCCATCGAGCTGCAGTTGCTCCCACAGCTGCGCCCATTGGCCAGTGGGTGCGCCCTCTTCCTTGCGCTCGCGGCGCAGTTCCTTGTAGATGGCGCGCGTGTTCCGGCGGATGTTGCGAAACACCTCGGCCTGCTTGCCGGCCAGTGGCGTAGTGGACAACTGCAGCATGGCGCCCTGTAGATCGCGCGCCAGGTTCATGACACCGAACACAGGGTTGTACTGGGTATTCACAGATGCGAACCAGCGCGTGATCCAGGCTGCAATCCGAGTGAAGCGGTCCAGTTCCATGGCGTCCAGGTTCTTCATGGCCACGGCCAACCGCACGGCCTTCTCGTTGCGCTCGTTGAAGACGATGTACCGATCCTTGCCGCCAATGCGCACCGTCACCACGTTGTCGCGCGCCTTGGCGCCCTGATCCACCATGGTCTTGACCAGGCCCGTATCCGGGTCCAGCGCCTTCTTCTTGGGCAGTTCCAGACTCCAAAGCTCTTTGTCAGGGTTCTGCGCTGCCAGCAGGTACATGCGCTTGACCACGTTGTTCTTTTCGCCGCGCGTCAGCGCCGCCTCGCGCTGCATGACGATGTGGCTCAGGATGTTGGTCACGCGCTCGTTCGAGCCCGTGCGCCTCTTCGATGCATCTCCCTTGGTGCTGAAACCCTGGCCGATGGGATGGGCCTTGCTGTCCGGGTGGGCTTCGTCGCGGTGCAGAGGCACATAGTGCTGGTAGGTCTTGCGCCAGGCCGACAGCGTGTCCTGGTCCATGAGCCCGTAGCTCTCCAGAGTCTTCAGGGTGCCCTCGTTCATCCTGTCCACGCGCGCGGCTAACTCGTCCAGTACCCGGCGCTGCTCCGGGCTGTAGCCGGCCATCACCGCCGCCGCCTCGGCGTCGCTCATGCCTGACAGGGACAGGCGTTCCTCCTCGGTGCCATCGAAGGCCTCGGCGCTGTTCCAGCGGTCTTGGTCGATGAGGGCCTGTCCCAGCGCCTTCTGCACCGGGCCGGTGGCCATGCCCCGAGCCTGGGCGCGCTGTAGCTGGCGGCGTAGATCTTCCACCGCCTTGCCAGCGGCATCGCGCTGCGCCTGCAGCTGCTGGGCGCCGGGGTTGCGCTCGGCCATGACGCGGTTGGCTTCGGGAGCGTGGCGGGCGTGCAGGAAGCGCTCCAGTTCCTCGATGGCCACGCCCGTGGCATTCAGGCGCCGCAGCAGTGGCTGCACTTCGTCACGCAGGAAGTTGGCCGTGCGCTTGGCCACGCGCTTGTGGTACAGCTCCTCGCCCCGGTAGGCGTCGTTCGTCTCGCTGACGGTGCCGTTCAGGGCCTTGATGTGTTCCTGGATGCGCTTGAGATCGATGAATTTGTCCTGCCAGGAATACAGGAAATCATCAACGGAGCGGTAGCCGGTGAGGTCCGCCACCTTGTCCTGCAGACGGCCCAGCCTGCCCTTGGAGGGTTCCGGCGTGGCCGCGCCGGCAGTGGGGCCGCGGCTGTAGAAAACGCGCAGCTTGGGGCTGGGGTCGCCTAGAACTTGTGCGTGCCGCTCAGCAAACCTTCCCAGTACAGCGCCTCGTCCCCGTCGATTGCCTTCACCCGCGCTGCCCTCTCCGCGTAGAAGGGCACGCCAGACAGCCGCTCGCGCAACTGTTCGCCAGCCAGCTTCCGCTTCTGCCGGTCCGCTTCCAGCCACTGCACGTCTTGCTCGGATGGATTGTCCAACCAAGCCAGCCAGTTGCTGTCTTGATAGTTGCTTCCCGGAATTGGAAAGTCGGAACGATCCACTGTCTGCGTCATATTCAATCTGGTTGGAGGTTGGGAACGCATTATCCGTGGCAGCCACGCTCGCCGCAATCATGCGCTCCACATTGCCGACGTCATCCCCATAGATCCAGCGCAGGCCCGGCACTCCGTGACCACCGCGCACCTGGTCAGGGTGTGGCGCCAGGTGGCGCGTGGTGCCGAACTTCAAGGCGCTGGACAGCATCTGCTCCAGCCGGCGACGCAGCGCGGTCTTGCTCAGCCCGTGAGGATCGCCGATGAAGATGCTGTCCGTGTTGTGCGCGAAGGTGGCGGCGATGCTGTACGCCATGGCACCCGAGTCCCCTCGGGACAACTTGGACACGTCCAGCCACACGTCTGTGGTCGGAGGCACATCCTCCGGGTTCTCGCCAGGCCTGCCGGCCACGGCCTCCATTCCCTCCGCCGTGTAGAGCATGTCGTAGACCTGCTCGCCGTATGGGTTGGGCTGGCGTACCGACAGCGTGGCCTTCTTGCCATCAGGCATCTTCAACGTGTATTCCTGCCGGCCGGCAATGCTCACCGGCTTGCTCACCTCGATGTCCGGAGCGTGCTCCTTGGCGATGGCCTTCAGATCCGTTTGCTTCGACTTTGGCAAGGTGAACAAGTCGTCCAGCTGGGACAGCTCCTGCAGCGCCCGCCGGCCAGCGCCGCTGTCCAGGCTGTACTTGGGCCGTGCCGACACCACCGATGCAGCGGCCACCGCACCACGCTCCACCCAGCGGCGCGCAGGCAGGATGAAGTCGCGGATGATCTCCGCGTCCGTCATGGCCAGGTCGCGCAGCGCGGGCACATGGGTGCGCAGCCAGGCGCGGATGGCGGCGACGGCGCGGCGGACAAAGCCCAGCTGCGGCTGTGTCTCGGCCATCTCGGCCAGCACCTCCTCGGCCGCGTAGCGCCGGCCCACCAGGTCGTCCAGCTCGCCATACTCCTGCAGCTTGGCGCGCACCTCGCGGGGGCGGGCCACGATGATCTGATCCAGCACCGCATCCAGCTTCTCGCCGAAGGCGCCGCGCAGGCCGTGGTGGCCCAGCGCCTCGTGGTACAGCACGCGAGCCACTTCCTCGGGCGTGGCCAGCTGGCTCGCCACCAGGTAGACCTCGCCATCGAAATAGAAGCCCTTGGGAACGCCCTCTGCCCCCTCTGCCGCCTGCAGTCGCTCCGTGTCGCGCGCCTCCTGTGGCACGCGCGGGTCCTGCAGGTCGAACACCACGTTGATGCGCGGGGCGTTGGCCCAGGCCTGGCGTACCGCGTCCACGACCTTCTGCACGCGCGCCATCGGCGCCTGGGGCGCACGGCGCGCGCCCGCCGGCTCCGCGCCACCAGCGATGCGCAGCAGTTGCTGCGCCAAGTCTGCCGTCATGGTGGGCGCCACGGAACTCTCCGCGCGCTTGAACGGCACGCCCGCCGGCTGCTCGGCCCCTTCCTCAAAACGGGACAGCTCGCTGCGTGTGACGGACAGATCATCCTCGGGATACCAATAGATGTTCACCTTGTGGGCCTGGTTGCCAGTCTTTCCGCCGCCCACATGCGCAAACCCGCGATAGCCCATGTCCTCCAAGTTGTAGCGAATGCCGTCGAACCGCTCCTGCAGCTCGTCCGCACTCACGCCTTCGTAGCGAGACTCGGCGCGCGCTTCATCGAACAGTTGGGCCAGCGTGGTGATGCGCTCGCCCGTCTCCGTGTTCTCATCGCGGGCCAGGTCGTCCAAAACGCGCTTGGCCATGGACTGCACTTCTGGCTCCATCGGAGCATCCATGTCATACAGGCGGACAGGGGAGTGCTCGGCAATCTCATACAGCGTGGGCTCGCCGCCCTGCCCTTTGCGGGTGTAGCCGGCGGCGATGTCGGCGGCGTCTGTGGTGTAGAAGCCCTGGCCGTAAATGTTGAGGACGTTGCCGCGGTAGACGCCATCATTCGTGGGGCCGCCTGCGGGCAGCGGACGGCTGGTGCCATGCAGGCGCACGCCCGTACCGCGCGTGTCACGCAGCTTGGGCCGCTGGCTCACTGCAGGTGCTGCAGGTGCTGCAGCAGTGTCTGGCCGCACTGGCCCAGCCGCGGCCGGTTTGTCAAAAACTCCCTGCTGGCCGCTCAGCGCATCCTTCGCGTCCTGGCCCAGCTGGAAGTGCTCGGCACTGGCAGCCTGGCGCTCGGCCACTTCCTTGCGCTCGCGTTCGGCCCGCGCCTGGGCTTCGGCCTGGGCGTCGTCGCGCGCACGGCGCTGCTCGTCCTCCTGCTGCTGGGCCTGCTGGGCCTGGATCTCGTCGGGGGTGTAGCTGGAAAGCTCCAGCTCGGGCGCTACGGCGCCGCTGGCGGCGTCGGCTTCTTGCCCTGGGCGGCCTGCGCGATCTCCAGCAGCTGCTCGCCCTGCTCCGTCTGGCTCTTGTCGCCGTGTTTCTGGCCCTGCTGCATCAGCACGCTCCCCAGCAGCATCGCTGCCAGGGGGTTCTCGGCTGCCTTGCGGGGTTGGGGCTGGGGCTTGCTGGGAGTCGGTGCTTGTGTCATTGGTCTGTTGTGGCTGTGGGACGGGTTGGCCGCTCAGGGCAGCAAGAATTGCGGCAGGTCCAACCTGCTCGCCGAACATATCACCGCTGGCCGATGTCGCCAATGCAGCGCCCATGTACGCGCGCAGGGACTCCACCAGGCGGTCGCGGCCCACGGGCCGGGTCAGGTAATGGCCGCTGTACAGCAGGCGCAGCATGCCCACCGTCAGGGCATCGGGCACGTCGCCCGTCAGCATGTCCACCTGCTGCACAGCGTCGTGCAGGGCCGCGCGCTCGCGCCGAGCCTTCTGCACCAGGCGGATGGCCTGCAGCAGGTTCTCGGTCACGTCCACCTCGGCATTGATGGCGCCGCGCTCGGCCGCCAGGCGCAGGTTTGCCCATTCGCCAGCCACGGCTTTGAGGGATTCGCCAATGGCGCGGATGTCGTTGTCGGTGGAGCCGAACAGCGATTCAACCAGGTCGCCATCGCCGTAGGCCTTGTGCACCAGCGCCGCATGCAGGCGGGTGACGCCGGCCGGCGAGAGCGCGCCGCTGGCATCCACCATGCCGGCCACGTCCTGGCCCTGCTCCCGCAGCTTGCCGATGAACGCCCGCGCGAAATCCCGGTTGGCGGCGCTGTCCAGGGCGCCGCTGTCGAACACTTCCAGCACGCCACTGTCCACCAGGGCCGCGTCCGTGGCAGCCTGCTCCGTGGCCGACAGCCCCAGGGCCTGGCTCTGGCTCTTGGCGCCCATGTTGGCCTGGTTGTCGCGCTCCGAGTAGAGGCGCACCAGCATGGGCGCGCGCATGCCCGCGATCACCTGCGGGTCGATGCCGTGCATGGCGCTGTCGGCCATTAGCTCCTGCCGGTAGCTGTCGGCCGTGCCGCGTTCGTAGGCCGCGCGCAGCCCCGCGGTCCGACCGTTGTTCAGCGCCTTCACCGTGCCCGGGTGTGCGGCGTCGAAGAGCGGATTCACGCCGCCGTCGGCGAAATTGGACGGCTGCACGTCGCCGGCCTCCATCACCGCGTACTGGAACGGCACGCGCTGGCCGTCGCTCATCACGGCTGTGTCGCCGCGGCCGATCGCGTGCGCAGCGTGCACCTGGTCGCCCACGGCGAACACCATGGGCGCGCCAGACTCTGGGCTGCGCGATACGCCCAGCCGGAGGTAGTCGGGGTTCTGGGCCATGCCCTGCATCTGCACCACACTGGCCGGCCGGCTGCGGTCGCGGTTCTGGATCTCCTGCACGGGCGTGCCGGCGGCGCCCGTGCCCTCGGGGTTGGTGCCGGCGCGGCGCGTCTTCACGGCGGCCCATTCGTGCTGCAGCTGGTCCCAGATGGGCGTGCCCCGGCGCAGGGTGGCCACCTTCTCGCCGCGCTCGTGCACGAACTGGGGCCAGGTCTTGGACCGCACTGCACCAGGATCAAACGTCGGGGCCTGTTCGTCCGCAGCAGCTTCGGCGGCCACGGCCTGGGGCTCATCGCCCAGAGCTTCCAGCTCGTCCTCGCGCGCAGCGTCCTGCTCCAGGCGCTGGGCCAGTGCTGCACGCTCCTCCTGCTGCACCGGGTTCAGGCCCGTGGTGCTGTCGATCACCTCCAGCTCGGCCAGGCGCGTGGCAGCCGTGGTGCTGTCCATGGATTCGGGCGCGCCATCGGGCTGCTGCACGCGCTGCTGCTCAGCGTGCTGCTCCGTCTGTGCCGGTGCCGGGGCAGGCGCAGCTGCAGCGCCGTCGCGCTGGCCAGCATCTGCGGTCGTGGCCACGTCCGTGACCGTGTTGCCTTCGGCATCCTTGTAGGTCACGTCGATGACCGTGTTGCGCCCGCCAGCATCCGCCTGGCCGCCCCTACGATTCTTCACGCCGGCCACCACGCCCCGGGCAGCACCTGGTGCAGATCCGCCCAGCGCGCCAAGCACGAAGTTGGCGGCCGAGTCCTCGCCGATTTCCTTGCCGCTGGCCACACTCTTGGTGCCCAGGTCCGAGGCTACGCCTTCCGCCAGCTCCTGCGTGCCCTCCTCCAGCGCCGAGATACCCGCGCCGGCCGCCGTCTTGCCCAGCACCGAGCGGCCGGCCACGCGGGCCAGCAGCGGGTCGAGGCCACCTGTCACCAGCTTGCCGGTGAAGCGGTCGCCGAACGTGGCCACCGCGCCCTGCAGCAGCGCCGAGGCGTCCTCGGCCTTGGCGCTGGTGATGCGCCGCGCCTCGTCGGGCGCTGCACCAGCATCGATCATGCGGCGGTACAGCGGGCTGGTGTCCAGCAGCTGCTCGTGCGACTGCTTGGCGATGAACTCCCGCGCGTTCTCCACGCCCTCGCCCGCTGCCATGGCACCGCCCACGGCGCCGGCCGCGCCCGGGCTGCGCGTGGCCAGCGCCATGGCCACCACGGGGAACATGCTGCCGAACACGTCTGCGCCCTGCATCAGGAAGCCGCGCACGGATGGGTCTTTGCCGAAGTCGATCTCGCCCTTGAGCAGATTGCCCGTGATCTGGGAGTTGGCCACCGCGTCCTGCGTGGCCTGGCTGGTTGTGTCGTTGATGGCCTTCTGCGCATCGCGGCCGGCGCGGGCCAGCGCCTCGGCGCCTGGCAGGCGCACGCCCACGGCCGCGCGCTCGGCCTGCAGCTCGCGGCGGTCGAGCTGCTGCTGCGTCATCGGACCGTTGATGGCCTCGTCTGTGTCAATGCCCGGGATGAATGCACCGCCGGGCATGACCGTGGCGGGGTCGCCGCCGGCGCCGCTGCGCACCGTGGCGCGAATGCCCGACTGCGCGGCCTCGGGCACGGCAGCCACGCCAGAGAGAGCGGCCCCGCCCGCGCGCTTGAACACGTCGGTGATGGCATCCGCCACATAGCCGCCTATGCCCTGCGGCTTGGACTTGGGCACATCGATAGAGATGCCGCCCAGCTCGAACAGGTCAACGTCGCCAGTTGGGGCCGGGGTTGCCGTCTTCGCCGTTGGATCGATACCGGCAATCTCGAACAGGTCAACGCCGCCATCGGCGGCGGTTTGGGGGGTCTGGGGCATGCATTACCTCGCGGATAGAACTCCGTCGAGGCTGTCAGGCTTGGTACGCCCCAGGCCAGGCTACTTGATGAGGCCCTGGGAGCGCAGCTTGTCGCGCACCTGGTCCTCGGTCATGCCGTACTTCTTGGCCGTCGTGGCGATGGCTTCCGGCGACATGGCGCCCTGCACGGCCGATGCCCGGCCGGCTTTCTCACCCCGCGTGCGCTTCACATCAGCGGCATTGAACTTCACCAGCCCCTCGTCCACATCCCGGATGCTCGGGTTGTCGGCCATGAACTCCTGGAAGCGCCGCTCCTTGTCTATGTCGCGCTTCACGGTGTCCTTGTCCCCCGCGAATCGGCCGGGGATGGTTTCCCCAAATGCCTTTTGCACCTTCACCGGGTCGTAGTCGTATTTGGCCTTGGCGTTGTCCGCGCCCGGTGTCTGCAGGATGCCGGCACGCACCGCCCGGATCTGGGTGTCCGAGATACTGGGGTTTGACTCGCGCGCCATGGCCTCGCGCACATCCCGCAGTTCGCGCTTGTCGTTCAGCCGCTGGCGGCGATCCTCCATGGCAATGCCGTGGGTTGCCGCAGCGCGGGCATCGGCCCCGGCGGCGCGGCGGTCGGCGTTGTCGGCGCGTCGTTCGCTACGGAGCTTCAAGTTGTTGGTGAATTGGTCCTGGCTGATCTGGTACGCGAATTTGTAGTCTGCGCTCTTGAGCAACCCAGTGCGAAGTTCATCAATGGAGCCCATGGTCATTGGCGGCAATTCACTGCCGTCCGGCCGCACGCGCTGCGCCACGACCTTCCCATCCTTGCCCAGCTCCACCCCGGTGAGCTTGTCCCCTGTGGGCAGAAATTTGTTGTAGTAATCCATAACGCCCGAGGCGTCGCCGGCATCCAAACGGGCAATGGTCTTGGTAATGGCTGCCTCGCGTTCCTTGCTTTCCGTCTGCAGCTTGATGTTGGCCATGGCGTAGTGCTCTTTCATGGCGCTCTCTGCTTCTTTGGCAAAGCCGGCGCCAGAGTAGCGCGCGATTTTTTGCTGCATGTTGGCCAGATAGTCATCGGCCGTGGCGGCACGCTCCTTTCCGTCCTCGCCCCGCAAGGAATCCTTGAATGACTGTCCAATTTCCTTGTCCAGCGCCTCGATGCCGTCCTCTCTGGCCCACTGCTTTTCCTCGCGGGCCTGGCGCTTTTCAGCATGCTGGCCCTGGCGGAACTGCTGACGCATCTGCAGGCCGCGCTCGGGGTCCGTGCGGCCGATCACGTCGGCCATGGCCAGCATGCGCGTGCTGTCCTGCTGCTCGCGGCTCAACGACCCCACCGAGCGCTCGCCCAGGAAGTCGGTCACGCCCTGCATGGCGATGGTCTTTGTGTCGCCGGCATCGTTGCGCGCGACATAGGCCTTCTGGGCATCGTCAAAGTCGATCTTGTAGCCCTTGGCGGCCAGGCCTTCCAGTTCCTTGCCCTGGTCGGCGGTATAGCCCGTGGACTCCACGGCTGTGGCACTGGCAATGCCTTTCAGCGCCTCTTTCTGCGCGGCCTGGTCCTGCACGTCGGCCATTTGCTGACCAGCGCGGTATGCGTCGAATATGCCCCGGGTGAATTGCTGCCCCTGTGCCAGGCCCGCAGCGAAGCCATTTCCCAAATTCATTGTTCGCACTCCTTCAATTCGCTGTCCAACTCCTGCACCCGGCGCGCCAGCTCGGCGCGGATGGTCTGCAGATTCGCTCGGTACTGCCCCACCTTGTCGGGGTGCAGCTGCTTGAGATAGGCGGCCTTGCCGTCGTCCCACCATGCGCTGCAGTGCAGGCACTCGGGCGCGCTGATGGCGCGGAAGGTGTCGTAGACGGCATTGCGCGGGGCGCCCACCTCCTGCAGAAACTGGAACACCTGGTCATGGCTCCAGTGCAGCAGCGGCAGCAAGACCTCGTAGGCATCGCCTGGGCCGCGGGCCGGCACCTGGCCGGTGTCGGCCAGCTTGGTGCCGCGAATCACCACCTCGATGCCATCGGCCAGCATGCGCTGGTGCATGGGCTGCATCAGGTTGGCCACGCAGCAGTCCATGCGGCCCACCAGCGGTGTGTCGCTCATGCCGTAGGCCCGGCCGATCCAGCTCGATTGCGCCGTGGTCACGTCGCTCGGGATGCCATGGGCAGCTTTCCAGGCGAGCACATCCGTCTGCACGGTGCGCAGATCCGGAATCCACGCGCGCACCTGCTCCACGACCGCGCGTGTTTCCGGGATGGTGTCGCCCGTGGACAGCCAGTAGACGGGCAGGCCCTGCTCCACCAGGGGGCGCAGCAGGTAGAGGCATGCCAGCGAGTCCTTGCCCCCGCTGAAATGCAACGCGGCGCGCCGGCCGGCAATCGCCTGGCCCACGCTGTCGGCAATGTCTGCGGCCCGCATCAGAAGAACATGGCCGCAGCAGACAGGCCCGCGCCCACGATGGCGCCCGCCCCCGCGCCGCTGGTGGCCTGGGACTGCTGGTAGGCGTTGGACTGCTGGCCCCACATGTTGGCCGCGCTGTTGCCAGCGTTGCTGGCCATGCCCGCCGCCTGGCCATAGCCAGAGTTCAGGCCAGCCAGGCCGGTATTGGCGATGTTCTGGCCCGAGGCGCCGTAGCCGGCCGTGGCCGCCGTCGTCTGCATGCCCATGGCGGGATAGCCGGCCAGCGCATTCGAGGCCCGGTCCGTCAGCGCCCGCCCTTCCGCACGCGCAGCGGTTCGGGCCGAGTTCTTGCCTGTCGCTGTGGCCAGCGCTTCACCGGCGGCCAGCGCATTGGACGCGGCACCATACTTTCCATCAGCGGGGTTGATGCCCATGCGGGCCATCTCAGCGCCCTGCGTGCGCTTGGCGCTTTCGTAGGCGTTGGAGACATCGGCAGCCGCCTGGCCGGCCAGTTCCTCGCGCTTGGCCTCCGTATCGAAGGTGCGCGCATCCTCGATCATGGTGTCCTGCAGGCCCGTGAGCTTGTCTCGGCGCCCCAGCGCATAGTCTCGGTCGGCCTGAGACTGCTCCCACGCGGTGCGCGAGGTGTCGAGCGCGAACTGCGTCTGCTCCTTCTGCAGCGGCGCCATGTCGTTCGCGTTGCCGATGATCTGCTGGATCATGTCGTCCTGGATGCCCAGGTTTTTCACCTGGGCCTCGACCAGACGCGGGTCGGGGGCGGGCGTGCTGCTGCCCTTGCCGCCTTCCATGGTCATCGATCCGCCGGGGCGCGGCGAGAACGCGCGCTCGGGCAAGAAATCGAACTCAGTCCTGTGCCAGTGCGACATATCGGCAGTCCTCTCTTTTCATCACATACAGAATCACGTCGCCGCCGTCCGGGGCCGCGCGGCTCAGCCGCGCCTCGGGCACCCATCCCAGGTGCTCATTCAGGCGCCGGGCCGACGTGTTGCTCTCATTCACATAGCCGCTGATCCGTGAGCAGCCGCAGACCAGGAAGGGATAGCCGAAGCCCGCGCGCAAAAAATCGCGGGTCATCCAGCGGCCGCCATCCTCGCCCGCCAGGTGCACCCACATGTTGTGGCCGTTGAAGCCCTCGTAGATGGCCCCGGCCACAAGGACGCCATGCCGCCTAAGACCGATGGCCCGCATCCCTTCGGAGGCCGCAAAACCTTCAATGCGCTCGCGCATGAACGGCAGCACCTCGTGCAGTTCATATTCCAAAGTGTGAGATCTCATGCCGTCCACAGTGGCAGGCTTGGCACGCATCAGGCCGGTGGCGTGGGCCAGACGACAGCCAGCGGGTCGGGCTGGTCGGTGATGTCGCGCAGGGCCTTACGGTAGGCAAGCCAGGGCTCCGGCACGGGCTCGCCTGTCTCCTGAGCGCGCAGCGTCACCCAGTCGCACGCCGCCAGCCGCCTGTCCCGCTCCGCACGCACGGCGGACCAGGCCTGGCCCAGGTCAATGAGCCAGCCCCGGCTGGCCACGTCGAAGCGGTGGAACGTGCTGGGCGCCGCCGGCACGGCCACCAGGCCACCGTCCCAATAGAAGGCGTTCGGGTCCGGCACGGGATGCGACACGCGGCGAAAGCTCCCATTCGCCCCGGGCAGGTCCTTGAGGTGACGAAACGGCGCGCTGCCCGAGCGCAGGATGCGGCCGGCTCCGTCGATCTGGATAAAGTGAATCACCGGCGCCCTCCCGTGGCCACGATGTTGGACAGGAAGACCGTGACCGTCTCGCCGGGGCCGGCCCGCGCCATGAGCCGGTATGAGGTCCAGCCGGACGGCGGGCTACTGTCGAAGCAGCTGTTGTGCGCCGAAGTCCGGTAGCCGTTGGGCATCGACGTGCCGGTGTACTGCAAGCCAATATCGCCCCGGTATATGGTGAGGCTCAGGCTGCCGTTGCTGTTCACGGGCATGGCATTGACCAGGGCGATGACCACCACGCCGGAACCGCCGGCCGCGTTGTTCACCCAAGCCGAGCACAGCTCAACTTCGTTTTCCCCGTAGATGGTGGTCATTCCGCCTGAGCCGCTGGCCATGGATGTGACAGAGCCGCCGGCAATCTGCAGCGTCCCCACGGCTGCCTGGCCGATGTAGGCCGTGCCGATGGCCGCCGTGTCCATGAACACGCCGATGTTGTTGGACGTGATGCGCTGCAGCCGGTTGATGAAGTCGCTGGTGTTCAGCGTCGTGCCATCCGGGAACGCCACGGTCTCGCCGATGCGGGCCTTGTCCTTGGTGGCCAGCGGCCCCAGGCCATTGACCTGGGCGGCCTTGAGATTGCGCAGCCATTGCGCGTCCAGGCCGTTCGCGTCCAGGATGACGTTGCCCGCGTTGTCGCGCACGGTGAGGCCGCGCGTGTCCACCTTGCGGGCCGCCACTGTGCCGTCCACCAGCAGGTCGCCGTTGAGCACGGCGGCGGGGATCACCCAGGCCGCGCCCATCCAGTGCCGGGTCTGCGTGAAGCCGGCGCCGTTGCTGATGGTCACGGCATCGCCCACGATCAGGTGGTTGGTGTTGGGCGCACTGCCGCTGTTGCCCAGGGCCTGCCAGACGGCCTGGCGCGCGGTGGCATCGCTCCAGAAGCTGCCGCTGGCGGACAGCAGCACCGAGCCGCGCAGGCCGTCCACGAGCTTCTTGCCCAGGCCGTCGATGCGCATGTTTCCCTTGAGGTAGACGTTGCGCTGCAGATATATGCCATCGCCATCGACGCCGAACACCACGTCCTCGGGCCGCGGCGTGCTCATCTGGCCGGCGTTGTAGCTGGGGGAGACGATGGCGAACTTGTCCGCCATGATGATGAAGGCGCTGGAAGTCTTGCCGTTGACCTCCTCGGCCGCGATGCCGTAGCCGGCCAGGGCCCCGCCGGCCTGCACCTTGAGCGTGTACTGCGCGCGCAGGCCTTCGCTGTAGCCGGCCAGCACCGTCATCTCCTGCTCCAGCATGGCGCGGCCCGGCTTGCCGTCCTGGTAGTAGTTGCCCAGGGAGGCCTGCAGCTGCAGCACGTTGGTGGCCATGGCCCGCTGGCCGTCCGCGAACGCCGCCTGTGTGGCGCGCAGGCCTGCGCTGGCGTTGCGCAGGCTGGCAGTGACCTCGCGCACGGCCATGGCCAGGCTGCGCTCGTTGCTCTGCACCACGGTCTGCAGCTCGCGCACCTCGGCGCCGCGCTTGGCGGCCTCGTCGGCGATGGAGCGCAGCAGCTCGTCGCGGATCTCCTGCGCCAGGTGGTCGAAGCGGCTGGGGTCGTCCAGGGTCTTGGCCAGGCTCTTGAACAGGCGTGATTCGATGATGGATTGGGCGAAGCGCTCCACGGCCACCGTGGCCGACAGCCCGCCGCCCAGGTCGATGACGATCTCGCCCTCCCCCGGCGTCTTGTCGGTGGCCAGCAGCTGGGTGACGCCCTGCACCGAGCCCTGCAGGTCCAGCAGCTCGCGCAGGGTCACGCCGCGCTCGAACTCGTTGCCCCGGGCGCCGGAGCGCACTTCCAGGTGCTCGGTCACGGCCTGCATCCAGTTTGAAAGGGCCTTGTCCTGGACGTTGACCCGGGCCAGGGCCGGGAGGCGGGCCGCGCCCGTGTCGATCTTCTTGCGGTTGGTCATACGCTGCGCAGCTCCTCCGTGGTCGAGCACAGCACCACGCTGGTGACGCGGGCCGCGCCCTCGATCTCCACCTGGTGCTCCAGCCAGCGCCCGGGCGGCAGGCGCTGCGGCTGCAGGTCGGTGAACTGGGCCGTGTGCTGCAGCTGGCGGTCACCCCACAGGCGCAGCGTGATCGGGTGCTGGGCGTCCTGCAGGCCGTAGACCTTGGCCCAGGCCAGCGGCAGCTGCTGGCCCTGGGTGGCCAGGCCTGTGCGCCAGCGCGCCGTGCGCAGGGCATCGCCCGTGAAGCATTCCAGGATGTCCTGGCCGCGCGCCACGTACATGAGGTCGTTGAAGCGGTCCACCCAAACCGCCGTCACACCCGCGCTGCCCAGGTCGGTATGGCCCAGCTTGGCCCCGTCCTGCGCGCTGAACGCCAGGCAGCCGCCACCGGCCCCGGCGTAGAACAGGTAGTAGACGCCCTCGTGCTCGGCCGCGAACATGCTGGCCGGCTGCATGCGCTGCCAGTCCTGGCGCGCGATCAGCTGCCGCGTCACCACCTGCACGCCGCCCGGGCTGGCCAGGCACAGGCCATCGGGCGAGGCATAGAGCACGCCGCCCTGCACGGGCACGATGGAGCGGCGCGCGCTGCAGGACTGGTTGCTGTCGAGCTTGATGGCCGACATCTGCGCCGAGTGCGCGCCCGTCACGAAGTACGGATTGCCGGCCGTGCCCACGAACAGCGTCTGGTCGAACACGGCCATGCCCACGATGGGCCACTCGGTCGTGACCTGGTAGTCCACGGGCCAGGCGTAGGGCACATAGGGCTCGCAGAACGCCACGGTGTTGTCGATGAAGCCGGCCATGATGCCGTTGGGCATGCCCGTGAGCCCGCGCAGGTAGGGGTTGGCGCCCACGCTGGGCTTGTTGTCGCCCTCGTACTGGCCGTCCATGCGGTACGGGGGCGCGGCCCAGGTGAACTGCGGCTGCAGGCTGTCCAGCTCCTCGCCCTTCTTGTCATCGAGGAAGCTGGCCACGGAGATCTGCAGCTCCTGCACCAGCTGCCAGGCCGCCGCTGCGGCCGAGGCGTTGCTGCGGTAGATGCGCCACTTCACGACGTGGCGCGCGGCATGCTGCTCGCCCGTCATGGCCTGGGGCCGCTGGATGGTCACGGTGTCGTTCTGGTCCACTTCCAGCATGTCGGAGATGGGCGACGGCTCGGACTCCTCGCCCCAGTCGGTCACAAAGGCCACGACGTAGAAGCGCGAGTCCACCACGCGCTCCACGGTCTTGCCGGCCAGGTCGGCCACGCCACCCAGCTGGTCCAGCCAGGTGCCGATCACGGCCGTATCGCCCGTGGCCGCGATGTACTGGCTGGCCAGCTGGGTCTGGATGCTGGACACCAGAGTGGCGCAGCGCTGCTGGATCTCCACCAAGCGCGCGTTGAAGCTGCTGGCCTGGCCCGAGGCATCCGACTTGCTGTCGGTGTAGGCATCCTGTGCCTTGAAGAAGTTTTCCAGCTTCAGCCGGTACTGCACCCAGTCGGGGTGCTCGATGGCGTTGTTGTCCGCGTCAAAGTGGTACTGGGCCACGCTGGGCTCGGTCGGCTTGATGGGCGCCGTGCCCGCGCCGGCCCAGGACTTGGACAGGGCCAGGTCCGCGAATTCCTTGAGCAGCTTGTCCAGCTCGCTGCGCCAGTTCGTGCATTTGCTGCCGGGTGCCACCGAGGCCTCCACCAGGTCGGCCAGCTTGGCTGCCTGGTCGGCCGTGAGCACGGTTTCGCCAGAGCGCTCGCCGGCCGTGTCCGGAAACTCGTGCCGCTGCAGCGCCTCCACCAGCGCGGGCCTGCGGAAGGGATAGCTGTACGGCATGGCGGCCACCGGCACGGCCCAGCCGCTGGCCGTGCTGATGGCCCCGAGCCGCGTGGTGTCCATCTCGCAGGCCTTGGCGCGGGCGGCCGAGACCACGGCATAGAGATTCCCAGCCCAGGCGCCGGCCCCTACGGCGGTAGACAGCGACAGCCCGTAGTTGGACGTGGCGCCGGCATAAGCCTTGCCATTGGCATCCCAGCGGATCGCCTCCTGGTGGCCCTCGTGCTGGATCACCGTGGCCAGCAGGTCCGCGCGCACCAGCTCGGCGAAGTCGCCATACAGCCAGGTCTTGGCCTCCTCGGTCGTGAACTCGTCCACCACCTGCAGGGTGACTGTGGGCTTGACCGGGCGCACCACGCCCAGCAGCCGGTCGTTGCCGCGCACGTCCAGCGCACGCGGCGCCGCGCTGCCGTCGTTGGTGGTCTGGTAGGTGCGTTCAGTGGCCTCGTCGTTGATCTGGCCCTTGACCAGAGACAGCTCCTGCACCCAGGAGCGGATGGGCGCGGCCGGGTTCTGCTGCACGGCGCCGCCGGCATCTCGCGCGAAGCGGTGCAGCGTGCGCGTGCCGGCCAGGCACGCCGAGTGGCGCCGGTCGGTGGCCAGCGGCCAGAACTCGGAGCTGGGCAGGAAGAGATTGAAGTGCTCCCGGGCGAAGTTCACGCCCAGCGCGCGGTCGGACACGCTGGGCGCCTCGCCCGGGAATGCGGACAGCTTGTAGGTGGTCATGGCCCGCTACCGTGGCAGGCTTGGCACCAGCGCCCTACGCGGCCAGCGCTGGCACCTGGCCCGCCAGGATCTGCGCCGCACGCTCCTCGCTGTCCAGCAGACCGTAGGCGCCCATCATGTTGATGAACGTGACGGTGCGCATATCCCCCAAATCCACGCTGGTGCTGTCGCGGTAGGTGGCAATCCCCGTGCGCACATCGGCGCGTTGGTCGATGGTCAGCGCCTTGATCTTGGGGTTGAAACTTGCGAACTCCTGCACATCGAAGTTGTCCAGGATGCGCTGCTCACTCAAGGTAAGCAAGGCCCGGAACTGGCCCGGCGTCAGTTCCGACTGTGCCTGAGGCACACAAAAGAAATCGGCGTGATTCATTAGCCCACCCTCATATATACCGCCGTATCTGTACTCGGCTTACTCGCGGCAACGAGTCCAACACAGGAAGGAATCTTAATAATTTCCCTGGAATTATTACTATGAATCACGACCAAATCCCTATTTACTCTAACGCCCGCGCCAGAATATAAAGTTGGACTTATTCCAAATGCTACGGGAGCAACACTCCCTCCTAATGGTCGCTGGACAAAGAAAGTTGAAGAAGCAGCAGCCCCCCCACTTCGGCCAAAGGTATCTATGCAAAAATTACGATTCAGCTTAAGTAATGCCCCCCAGTCACCCCACGAGACGACATCTGCGGGAGGACTAGATGGGAAATAGCCTTCCATTCCCGAAGAACCTATAGCAGGCGACCAAGAGGCAACCAATTTTAGATCTATATCGTAAATTCTAACGTCCATAGAGAACGCACTGGAATACACATGATTTCCGTACGTAATCCATAAGCCTTGACTCTCATCCCACGCCATGCTCATGGCGGAAGACCAGCAAATTACATAAGGTGCAAGAAAGGCGCCGGCGCCAACGTCGTACGTATAAACGTACGTCCAGTTGTTCCCGCTAGACACAGCCGAATTGACCCCTATCCTATTAAACAGAGCATGCAAACTTTTTCCATTGCCGAATACACCACATAAATAGTATGACGCGTTATCGGCACCGGTGGCAGGCAGGCTGATTGGAGTCAAGACCGTTCCCGCCGAATTCAGTCGATAACAATGGTTATTATTAGAGTTGAACTGACTGAGAGTCAACTGTAGTCGAGAAACCCAAAATTCCCCATTTGCATAATCGAGGCGACAAGCGAAAGTGATGGCACCCACCAATGCCGCTTGCGCGGCAGTCAGCGTTACAACCCAAGTGGAAAAATTATCAGTCGAACGAACTACCGTACCATCGCGCGCCATAGCAAGCCAGAGTCCATTTCCATCGGTAGCAATGGACCAAGAATACCCCGCTGAACTTGGCAATTTTCCGCGACTAGTCCAAGTATCCCCCGAATCCAGCGACGTATAAACTGTACTGTCATATGCGACTGCCACAATTGCATTTTTCCCGTCAGATGCCATATCACCAACGGGCATATTGAGCAATTGACCAGTTTTAATGCCCATATTTCCAACCGGTTTCAGATGGTTAGGAACGGAAGGAAAAAGAGAGGACCGCGCAAGAGTCCCGGCTCTCAGATATGTTCTACCTTGGGTTCGCTGAATTCCATAAGAATCGGAAACATCTGGCAGTGTATGGATGCTACCAATCGGAGGTAGGCTGTTCACTCCCATCAAATCACTCAGACTCTGATTCATCATTCCATCTCCCATCGGCCAATCTGAACGCACCGAAAACTCAACTCACCGGGCAAATTGAAATCGGCATCCAGGCCGACATTCATGCCCATCAGCAAATCGCCGCCTTGCGGGTTGATCGTCAATGTGTTGGTTCCAAAACTCTTGCTGTGGTCACGGACCCCGAAACGCAGGTCCACGGCCGAGGCCGCAGGCGCAAGCAGCGTCACCGAGCCTGCCGCCGTGTTGACGCGCGTGACCTGGCCCACGGGCAAGGTCGCGCCGTTGTTCGCGGACGTGAGCACGGCGGTATTCGAGGACAGGCCCGCGCCATCGGCAGCCGGCCCCAGGCGCTGCCACTTGCCACCGCTGCCGTCATCGAACCAGGCGTATTCGATCCAAGCGCGGCTGTCCGAGGTGTTGACCCAGGTGTCACCCGGCGCGCCACCGGTTGGCTCCGCATTGGCGAAGGTCCGCAGCTTGAGCCGGCCATCGAGCGCGCCCTGCAGGCCCGCCACCGTGCTGATGGCCTGCGTGCCCGTATGCGTGCTGCGGTCGCGCAGCTGGGCGTCCGTGGCATTCTTGGTGGCCTGCGCGGCCACGCCTTCCAGCTTGGCTTTCTCTGCGCTGGTGAAGTCCTCGGTGGACAGGCCCTTGCCCGCCACCTTGTCCACCTTGTTGGCCAGGGCCGCCTGCTGCGCGGTACTCACGGGCTTGTCCGCGTCGGCAGTGTTGTCCACGTTGGGCAGGCCCACCATGGCCTTACTGATGCCCGACACCGTGCCCGTGAAGGTGGGGTTCTCCTTGGGCGCGCGCGCATCGAGGGCGGCCTGCAGGCCCGTGATGGTGCTGATCGCCTGGGCGCCGGTATGCGTGGTCCGGTCGCGCAGTTGCGCGTCCGTGGCGTTCTTGGTGGCCTGGGCGGCGATGCCCTCCAGCTTGGCCTTCTCGGCGTTGGTGAAGTCGTTGGCGCTCAGGCCCTTGCCGTCTTCCCGGTCCACCTTCACGCCCATGCCGCCGGCTGTCAAGCGCAGCTCCAGCAGATCGCCGGCCACGTAGGAGCGCGGCGCCGTGCCTTCCTGGCCACGCAAAACCGTCAGGCGGCATTCGCCGATCACGGCGTTGTCTACCGAGGTCACATGCAGGACCTCGTAGTCCGACTCCAGCGAACCGCTACGCTTGTAGGCTGTCAGCACATACCAGGAGCCCGGCTCGGGGTTGCGCAGCAGGCCGGCCGCGCCATCGGACACGCGCAGCACGCCATAGTCCAGCTCGGTGGCCGGGGCGCCTGTCTGCGGCGCCGCGCGCACGTCAGCGATGAACTGCGTCTGGAAGTTGTTGAGGAACAGCTGCGGCATTTCTATTTTTCCTTGATGGGCACGATCAGCTCCACCTCCTTGGTGCGGCCGTCGTTGGTCGTGGCGGCCACGCTGATCTGGTACTTCTGGCCATCGGCGCCGCCCGCGTAGATCCAGACCTTCACGCGCTGGCCCACGAAGGCATAGGACGGCGGCATGGGCATGGCCGGCCGCACCTTGAGTTCGACGGAAACAATCTCGTCGCCCGGCGGAAACCAGTCGGCGAACTCGATGTCGTAGTCCTGCGTGTCTGCAGGCTGCATGGGGGATGCACGGAACATGCTCTGCCCTTGGTCGGTAACGTAGAAGGTGGTCATTCCTGCGGGCACGAGGAAGGTTCGGGATTCGGGCGCTGCCTCATCGAAGGGCAGGCGCCTGTGCACGGCCGGGTCGATGTCGATGAAGGCCACGCCCTGGGCCGCGAGCGGCGCGCGCACCAGGCGGTGCGGATCGACGGCGCCGCGCGCCAGGCCCTGGGCCAGCACGGCCAGCCGCGCCTCGACGCGGCCCTGCGTGACGACAAAGGCCTGGCCCTTGCCGTCCACGGGCGAGCGCAGCCAGCGGCGCACGTAGATCTGCCCATCCGCCTTGCCGCGCGCCGCCGGAGCGGACTGCACAGGGCCGCGACGCAGCAGGTGCGTCTGGGGGGAGAACTGCGCCTGCAGCGCGGCCGCCACGGGGCTGCGTGCCAGCACATGGGCGTTGACGGTGGCCCGGGCCGTGGCCTTGGCCACCACGCGCCCGTAGACCGGCGGCAGCGTGACCTTGAGGACCGCGCGGCCGGTGGCCGCCAACAGGCTGCGGACGTGAATCCGGCCCAGCACGCCCTCCACGGCCGCCCGCGCCACAGAGTCCGCCGAGAGCTTGGCGTGCACACGGCCCAGCGGGCCCGTCAGCGCAGCAGCGGGGGCCGAGTGCACTACGGCATAGGCGAGCACGCGCCCGCCCACGCGGACGCGGGCATAGCCCTTGGCGTCCACGCGGATGCGCACCACGGGGTCGGCGGACCGGCCGTTGAGAGCGAACCCGTTGAGAGCGCCCCGGTTCATGGCTTACAGCAGCTGCAGCGTGAAGTCGCCAGTCAGCGCCTGGCTGTCCACCACGAACACGTCGTTGATCTGCAGCGTGCGCGGCGATGGCAGCGGCTCGGAGTACATGAGCGTGGCCGTGCCATCGGTGGCTGAGTCACCTTCCATGATCCCGATGTGCGTGACCGTGACCTGGGCGCCCGTGACGGGCGGGAACTCCGCACGCACGGCGTTGTAGGTGGCGCCGTTGTTGGGCGCGGCAAAGGCGCCCGTGGCCACGCGCTGATACCAAGGTGCGGCCACCTCGGTGCCGGCGGTGAAGGCGTCGGTAGGGTCAGCCGTGAACAGGGCGAAGTAGGCGTTGCGGATGGCCGGGAAGGCCTGCTTGCGCAGCGTGGCGCTGATGATCGCGTTGGCGAGGGATGTGCTGAAACCAGCCATGACGGCTCCTTTGGCTTCGAGCACTCCAGCGCCCAGATGGAAGATGCCCGCCAGGATGGCAGGCTTGGTTCACTTCTGGGCCACGGCCGTGGTGGCCGCAGCCTGGGCCTGAATGCCCAGCGCCTCGTTGTAGAGGGCACGGTGCGCCGCCGCGATGGTCGCGTTGCCGCCGAACTCGGCGTCGATGGACCAGGCCCGGAACAGCACGAAGTGCCGCAGCGCGTCCATCCAGCGCTCGGGCACGCTGGGCGTTCCGCTCTCGTCGGCCAGGTCCACGGCCGCGACACCCACCACCGCGCGCACTTTGGTGCCGGCAGCCACGGGCGGATAGACCAGGAATTCCTGCGGCGTGCCCAGGTCGTGCATGTAGTGCTGCACCTCGCGGCCCGGAGAGCCCGAGCGCCAGGCGCCGGCCACGGCGTCCAGCACCCACAGGTCGGTCTTGGTGATGCGCCGCTGCGTGGCGTTGGCGTTGTTCGTGATGTCGATCAGCGTGAGCACATCGGCCGGCAGCTCCTGCCGCCAGCCGGCGGCCATCACCAGGTCGCGCGGCTGGGCCATCTGGTCGGGCCGCTGCTCGGCAAAGGCACGCTGCGCGGCGTTGAACCAGTCCAGCAGGTCCTGGCGCGTCCAGCGGATGTGCCCCTTGTCCTGCAGGTCGCGCGCTGCGTCGTCCAGCAGCTGGGCCACGGTCAAAGCCATGATGCCCTCCCCCGCGAGCCGCGGCTGGTGTTGGAGCGCCACACGTCGGCCGTGGCGTCATCCATGGCGCGAGTGAAGAATGCCAGGGCCACGCCGGCCTGGTCGGGCCTGTAGTAGTCCGTGCCCTCGGTGGCCAGCAGCTCGGCCTTGGCGCCTTCGCGGATCGCCTCGTGGTAGAGCGAGGCCACCTCGTCGGGCACGCTGTTGCCGCGCAGGGACGGCATCAGCGAGGCGTAGA
The DNA here is from genome assembly GCF_042653485.1 of Delftia deserti. NCBI lineage: Bacteria > Pseudomonadati > Pseudomonadota > Betaproteobacteria > Burkholderiales > Comamonadaceae > Delftia > Delftia deserti. The sequence goes on from NZ_JBHSIH010000001.1 coordinate 346,630, forward strand.
CCTGCAGGCGGCCCGCGCTGCCCCCATTGCTGCCGGTTCGCACGGTGAATTCGCGCAGGTTCGTCGTGACCAGGTAGAGCTTGCCGCGCAGCTCCTGCTGCCAGGGATCGGCAGGCAGATCGCGCGCCTTGGCCACCTCCAGCGGGCGCCCGGCCAGTGTGGCGCGCTCCAGGCGCAGCAGCTCGGCGCCCTGGGGCAGCTCGAAGGTGTATTCAGCGAAGGCCTCGCCGGTCACATCCGTAGGCTCCAGCCATTCCTGCCAGGCGCGCGTGGCCTTGAGGAAGGTGCGCGCGGCGCGGTTCAGCGCCAGGTGAATGAGCGGTACCGGCGCCTTGGGGGCGGCCAGGACCAGCTCAGGCATCCAGTTCTCCCAGCTGGCCATGGTGCGATCAGCCGGTCACGTTGGAAGCGCGCGAGGCCTTGCGCACGCGGCCGGTGGGGGCCGAGTCGGATTCCTGGGGCATGCCCGTGCCGCCATCCAGGTCGTCCTCATCGTCCGGGCCCACGCCAGGCGAGAAGGTGCCGCGCGAGGACGGGGCCTTGCCGTCCTGGGCTGCGCGGCGGGCTTCGCGCTCGGCAGACATGCGCAGGAATTTCTGCTCGGCATCGAACTCCTCTTCGGTCTGAAAGTTGCGGGCCAGCAGGTGCTTGGCATCTGCCTCGTCCTCAACGTCGCAGGCCAGCGGCTTGCCATTGAAGACGTAGGTGGCGCCCTTGAGGCGCACGATCAGGGTTCCGTCCTTGCGTGCGGGCAGCGAAGTGAACAGCTTCATGGTGTTGGTTCTCCGGGGTTCAAAAAGCCCCGGCAGCGGATGCCACCGGGGAAAAGCCCCTTACGGGGCGCGCACACGCTGTCAGGCGTTCGTGTAGATCAGGTCCAGGGCGAAGAGGCCTGCGGCCGTGCCCGCGCCTGTGACCTTGAGGACGATGCGGCGGTCTTCGTCCTTGGGCACCAGCTTGGCAAAGGCTGCGGGCACCAGGTGCACATAGCCGCCGGCCGCGCCCGCGTCGTTGTCTGTCACCCAGGCACCGCCGCCGTCGTCGGCCGCAGCGCTGATGTCGCCCGCCGCATCCGCCAGGCCAATGGAGGCCTTGAAGCCAGCGCCCAGGGCGGCAGGCACGCGGATGAACAGGGACACGGGCAGCGTGCCGGCGGGCAGGATGCCGATGACGCCACGGGCGCCGACTGCATGGTCTGCCACGGCCAGGGGCTGGCCGAAGCGCGAGCGCACCAGCTCGGAGCCGCCGGGGGTGATGGGGGCCTGATGGCCTGCGGCCACGGCACTGAGTTGCTTAAAAGCCATGTCTGACTCCTTCTATTCGGTGGGGTGGATCAGCGCGAGGCGGCGGCGGTATCGCAGCCGTAGACACCGTGGTCCTGCTTTTCGCCTTCGACCTCGAAGACGGTCTTCTTCACACCGAAGATGGACGACGTGGTGATGATGACCTGGTTGCCACGGTCGGCCGTTTCCTCGTGCCAGCCATAGCGCATGCCGGTGCCGGGCGATCCGAAGGCGATCACGCCGGCCTGCGCGCCCATGAACAGCGCGCGCGCCGTCTCCAGGTCGCCCGTGGCGCCGTGGGTGTTGTGGCGGATCACGTTGCGGTGCGAGTGCAGGACCACGTTGCGGTGCATGCCCAGTGCACTCTTGAACAACGGCGACTTCAAACCCAAAGCAGCAGCGGCTGCCTTCTGGATTTCCAGCCAACCGCCCGTGCCCGTTTCCTTACGGAGGTCGTCCTCTTGGAACTTGTGCATCACCATGACGAACACTTCTTCGCCATCGACCACGCAGGGCTGCAGGACGGGGATGTTCGTCGCGCCGCCGCCCTGCGTTTCGGCACGGACAATGGCGCGGTCGATCACCCCCAGCGACATCTTGTCGGTCGCGTCCAGATTGGTCACTGCCGTCGCATCGCCGCCGAACAGGTGCTGGTTGGCCGTGGGCGCCGTCAGCGGGTTCTTGGCACGACCCTGGTAGCCCAGCGGCAGGATGAAGTTGGCATTGATGCCGCGCGAGCCCGACAGGTAGGTGAAGGTCAGTTCGTCCTGGAAACGGCCCCACCAGCTGGACTGCTGCTGCTTGGCACGCACGCGCAGGTCATGCAGCGTGCGCTTGCGCGACATGCGGCCCCCAGTGTTGACGCCGCCGCGCGCCTGGTCGATGTACAGCTCATCGGTGTAGAAGCGCTGCCCTTCTTCCTTGCCTTCCAGCACATCGTCGCCCTCGACGGGCGCCATGCGCAGCTCGGCCAGCAGGTCATAGCTGATGAGGTCGCCGGCTTCGGATTCCAGATCCGTCAGCAGCTGGATAGGGGTCTTGGCGCCCTGCCCCACGGCCGCGAAGCGCTTGCCGAAGTACGAGGCCTGCGACACATCGAGTGCCAGGTTGCCGGAAAAGCGCTTGACGGCGCGGGGGCTGTTCACGCCCACCACTGTTTTGCCCATAGGAGTGCTCCTGTGTGGTAGCGAGCACTCCAGCGCCCCGGTTGAAAAATGATCCAGCCCTCAAGATGGCAGGCTTGGTACGGGCCGCAGTGCGGCCGGTGTCTTTTTGACGGTGGTTTCAGGGGCTGCCACGACGACCATGCGCGCGGCCTGCCCCTTCTTATATTCCAGCTGGATGCGAGCGCCGCCCACCTCCAGCACATCGCCCATGCGCAGCTCCACGAAGATGCGGCGCGCGTCGGGGGTAGTGGAAGCAGACGGCATGGCGGCTGTGTCAGCCCAGGCGGTTGTAGCGTTCACGCTTCTCCTCGGACATGCCAGCCAGCGCGCGCTCGTAGTCCAGGCCCGTGAGCTTGTCCAGTTCGGCGAACTCATCGCTCACGGGGTCAGCATCGCCCGCGCCGCCGGGCACGTCGGCCAAGTTGGTGACCACGGCCGAGGCGTCAGGCTTGCGCTGCACATCGGCCGGCTTCTTGGTCGTGGCAATGCCGTGCAGGGCCACCACGCGGCGGTGCCCTTCTTCCAGAAACCAGCGCATGGGCTTGTGCTCGTTGCCGGGGGCCGCGCCCAGGGCGCGCACCATCGCGTCCAGGTCCGCCTGCTTGGCCGCGTCCTTGCGGTAGTCCACGATGCCCAGCTCTGCGCTCTGGGCCGCTTCCTCGAAGAAGCCGTTGATGGTGGCAGTCCAGGCCTGGTGCGTGGACTGCTGCTGCATCTCGGCCGACACCGTGGCGCGCGTCTTCATGTCGCGCAGCCGGTCGCGCTCGTCCTGCAGGCGATCCAGCTCCGCGTCCAGCTCGGTCTGCTCCAGCTCGCCCTCGTTGAACTTGGCGCGGGCGGCGGCCACCGCGTCCTTGTTGGCCTTCACCTGGGCGTCGTAGTCGGCGGGCAGCTCTGCACGGTAGCCGCTGGCCTGCTGCGCAGTCTGCGGATTCGGTGCCGGCGCGTCGGTCGGCTGCGTGGCATCAGAGGGTTCTGCGGGCGCTGCAGCAGGAGCGGCTGCAGGCGCTGCAGCGGGCGCAGCGGTGGTTTCAGTGGGTTCGGTGGGCGTGCTGGGCTCGGGCTTGCTCTTGCCGGTATCAGCTGCGTCGTCGTCGCCCTCCTCTTCCTCTTGCGCATCGAGGGGGCCGCGCCCCAGGGCAGCCAGCGCGGCAGCGTTGTCTTCCTCGGGGTCGTAGTCGTTGTCGTCGGCTTCCATGGCCTCGCGCTCGGCGTCGGACAGGAGGCGCAGGTGGTCGTCGTTCAAGCTCATGTGTGCGTCCTTTCGTGGTTTGGATCACGGCAGGGTGGCAGGCTTGGCACGAGTTCCGAGACTCGCGTCCAGAGCAAAATGGATTTTTGAGTCTTAAAACCAACTTATTGAAGGATAAATAAGATAGTCACGGCGAGTTTCCCTCAACAGAAACGCGCCATGACCCGCGAAGATCTAATTACCTAGAATTTCTATTTATCAAACCCATTTTTTAGCTCGAGTAAGCAAGGTACAAACTTCGTTTGAAATATGGGAGAAGGTTGATCCTGCCCCAATTAGCTTCTCAGCCTCCCTCGTAGCCCCGGCATTAATTTTCAGTGCTACTTCACCTGCCACCTTGTGAAAGCGTGCATGAGCTTCAAGTAGGCTCGAAAAGTCAGGCCGATCCTTCCACTTTCTTTTCCCTGAACCATGCAACCAACGCCCCAGTGAGCATCGATCGTCGCAACATATTCCATCCACATCTAGCGTAATATTCTCAGCTATGGCTTTACGCAATTTGACTTTCCATTGGCGATGGGCATCGATAGCCTTATCGAAATCGAAAACGGGCGCAATTAACTCAAATTCTGTTTGACTCGATTCAATAGCGGCCGGCAGTTGAAATCTATCCACTTCGTTAGCCAGCTCGTAGGCTTGACTTTTCATCGAATCGGCAGCAGCAGCCGTTTCCTGCACCAATGCAGCATTTTGCTGAGTCATCCGATCCAACTCACTAACAGCCTGCCCAATTTGGTAAACACCCAGACTCTGCTCACGCGAACCATTTGATATTTCTGTCAACAAACCATTTATCGCTCTCGAAGCATCAACAATTTGTTCCATTTTTACTCCTGCCCCCTGAACAACTATTGCTCCAGCGTTCACCTTGTCAACACTCTCCACAATAAGAGCTTTTATCTCTCGTGCCGCGGTCGCGGATCGTTGTGCAAGAGACCGTACTTCAGCCGCAACAACGGCAAATCCGCGCCCCTCTACCCCCGCTCGGGCAGCCTCAACAGCAGCGTTGAGTGCAAGTATATTTGTCTGAAAAGCAATGCTATCAATTGTGCCAATAATATCTCCAATCTTCGCAGAAGACTTTCGAATATCATCCATTGTATGTATAACATCGCGCATGACCCGACCACCATCAGTCGCGATTGACTCATTCCTTTCCGCAACTCGGGCTGCTTCGTTAACATGCTCCGCATTATGGCTAACCGTAGAGGAAATCTGCTCCATTGAGGTTGCTGACTCCTCAAGATTCGCAGCAGCCTGCTCGGTTCGTGCAGATAAATCCAAGGCCCCTGCGGCAACTTCGCTGCTGGCATGGACGATTTCTCCGCTGGAGCGACGAACTCGTGACACCATATGTCGCAATGAATCCTGCATCTCTCGAAGGTCGAGCATCAACTCTGCCGCATCGTCAGTTCCCCAAGGATAGGGGGAAGTAGTCAGATCGCCTGCTGTCATCGCACGGAGATGACGCCGCGTCTCTTGCAGCCCGCCACTCATTACACGATAGAATGCAAAGAAAAGGTACCCCGCAACCAGCAAATCCAATACCAACACAACAATTATCCACTTCATTTGTTGGTATCTAGCAGTGCGGAGATCATCCATGTAAATTCCCGAGCCCACAATCCAGCCCCATGGCTCAAACCCTTGGACGTAAGAAAGCTTTTCTGCCATCTTACCAATCCCCCGCTTAGGCCAATAATATTCGACGAAGCCCTTCCCATCCTCCCTCACTTTTGCCACAAATGCTTTAAACAGAGGTAATCCATTAGAGTCTCTGATTTCTGACGCATCTGTGCCATCCAGCTCTGTATTAATTGGATGCATTACCACGTTTGGATGCATGTCATTAATCCAAAAGTACTCATCTCCGTCATAACGTATCTTGGCCAAAGTGCTTTTTGCGAGACTTTGCGCTTGACTCCGTGTAAGCGATCCAGCTACTTCCTGTTGATGCGCCGCTGCCAATACTCCATGAGCAATCTGTACATTCTGCCGAGTTGAGTCTCGCCGAAACTTAAGACCTTGTTCTGACAACTGTTCAAGCTGCCAAATTATCAGCCCAGATAGAGGAATAAAGAATATCAAGGAAATAATAGATGCCTTTTCTTTGAAGCGTAGCGCTCGAAACAGTCGCACTCCCGGCGCCCAAAATCCATGGTAAGTAAAAAAACCGGCTCCATTATTCATCTGAGAAGTTTTCACGATATTTTCATTAGAAAAAGAAAGTAACAGCCAAATATTTGTCTCTTAATTGAGTGCAGATCATTCGAGAATGATTTGCTATCAATCTTCTCTTGGCAATAAATAATTATAATTTATAGTCGAAAATTTGTTACAAATTATTTGAGTCACCAAACAAAAAAAACAACACTCAAAAAAATCTCAGTGTGATAGATAGAGAAAACAACCGTTCATCATCACCAACGGATTGAAAATTTGCGAGCACTCGCTATCGAAAATTTACACGTGGCTTCTTAGGCTCCTATATGTTTGCGCGCACTTACCATTAAAGTAGGATGAAAATTTCTTCAAGGTGGTGTGTACGAGGTGCCGGGTTTCGGTCGACTCATGGTTGGAGTCACGGGCCACCCGGAACTGAATGTCTGGACATCGGCTGCGTGCCCTGCAGCCTTTGTTGCCATGTCTCCATACGCTGCGCTGCAATCTTCAAATACGACTCCGAGGGCAGTGGCGTACTCAAGGACGGCGGCCGCGGGAGCGCTGGCAAGTCGGCGGGCGGCATCTGCGGATTGCTCGCGCAAGCCGTCAGAAACAGCGAGAAGGTGGTCACGATCACGGCGCAGAAACGCCTCGCGGGTTCGGGCAGCATTCAGTGCCTCCTGGTAGTTGGTGTTGATGGACTGCTCAGCGCGGCGCACTCGGGCGTCGGCCACGCGCTGGGCTGTGCTGACAGCCAGCTTTTCGCTCGCGGCGTCGGCGCGGGCCTCGGCCAGGTCGGCGCCCAAGCGAGCGCCCTGGTAGCTCCAGGCCAGGAAGGCGGCCAGGCCGGCGGCGGCCAGGTGGCTGATGGCGCGCACGCTCATTGCTGCACGTCCATGCATGCGGCATGCCTTGCCTGCTGCCGAACCCAGACACCACGACAAACCTTGTTGCCGGGCGTGCTGCAGTCGTAGCGCCACCGCGTGGGCTGCCCGCCCGCGCTCCATTGGTAGGCGCTGTAGCCCTGCAGGGGCTGGGCGCTGGTCATGAAGCGATAGGCCAGGTAGGCCTTGCAGGCGCCGGCATAGTCGCCGGCCCGCGTGCGCGCCAGCATCGAGGAGCCGCGCCAGGCGCTGCAGCCGTACTGGCCCGCGAAGTCCACGGCCTGGGCGAACTCGACAGGATGCACCAGCGTGTCGCCCAGCGAATCGCGCACGCAGGCCCCGTACTGCTGCTCCAGCAGGTTCGCGGCCAGGTCGCGGGCGCGCTCCCTGGTGATGGGCGGATCTGCCATGGTCACGCGCGTGCCGTCCTCGTAGCGCGTGGCGCCATGGCCGATGGTGGGCACGTCGCCGCGCACGGGGATGATGGGCGCGGCGCTGAATCCTTCGGCCGCGATCCAGGACGCCAGAATGGCAGCGCCGATGCCCAGGCCTGCGGCAGGCACTCGGCCCCCGCTCACGACCGCGCCTCGCAAGCTGCAGCAAGCTCCTGCGCCTGGCGCGCCCGGCGGTCCTCGCGCTCATTGCTCCAGCGCCACAGCAGGTAGATGACCTGCAGCACCACGTAGAGGATGGTCAGGGCCGTGGCCGTGTGGGTCATGGTCCAGCCGTTGGCCACATTGGTGGCCACCACGGTGACCGGCGGCGCGGCCTTGGCGCCCTCCACGGCCGCCGTGCGCACGATGGTTTCTCGATCCATATCAGTCCTTGTTGTCGAATTGGTTCAGCCGGCCCGACATGGCGTCGAGTGTTTGGCGGCTCTGGGCTTGGATCTGGGCCACGCGCTCGCGCGAATCGGCCTCGATGTGGGCCACCTGCAGGCGCACGTCCTGGTCGCCCTTGATCTGCAGCGTCTTGTTGGCCAGGTCGGCCTGGGTCTTGGCCAGCTTGCGGCGCAGCTCGTCCAGCTCCATGTCGGCGTCGCGGCGCACGGTGGCGGCCACGCCCTCCATCTGCTGGGCCAGCGCCGGGTTGCCGCCGGCGGCGCGCAGCTGCTCGGCCTCGGCTTCCAGCTTCTCGGCGCGGGCATTGATCTCCCGGACCTTGGCCTGCTGCTCGGCCAGCGCCTGGCGCGCGCTCTCCTGCTGCATCTGCAGGGCCTCGGCCTGGGCCTGCATCTGCTGCTGGACCTGCTGCTGCTCCTCGGGCGTGAGGGGCTTGTTGGGGTCGCGCTCGCCGGTCAGCTTGCGCAGCTCGTCGGCCACCAGGTCGTTGTTCGGCAGGTCCGAGTACTCCATGGCCAGCGTCATGATGCGGATGGCCACCTCGGGCGGCAGCCGGCCCGCCAGCTGGTTCAGGCTCTCGAACATGACCTGGCGCAGCGTGCCCGAATAGTCCTGCTCGGACACCACGAAGTCGGCCATGCTGGACGTGATGTCGTTCAGGTAGCGCACGCTCCCGTCTGGCTGGACCTCGGGCTGGTTGACCTTCACCCAGTCCAGCCGGCCCTTGTGGCCCGTGAGGCGGATCACCTTCTCCTCCGTGTACCACTGCTCCACCAGGCTCAACAGCTTCTCGCCCTGGATCTGCACAGCGAAGCGCAGGTTGTCGAAGGGCTGCGTGGTCACGACCGAGCCCTGCAGCTGGCGGGCCTCGATCGCGCGGCCGCTGACGGCATTGGTGCGCCGGCCCAGGTTCTCGTCGCTGATGCCTGCGGACTTCTGGATGGCCTGGCCGTCCAGCGTCATCATCTGCACCTGGCCGGCGGCCATCTCGCTGTCGCGGTGGACCTCGAATTTCTTGCCGGCCTTGTAGATCACCACGCCGTCCGGCTGGTTGACCTCCTCGCGCGCCTCGTTGATGTCATCGAAGGCGCCCTTCTCCGCAAAGATCTGGTTCGTGGACAGCAGGAACAGGGCCTTGCTGGCCCGCTTGTTCATGTCCATCTGCAGATCGCGCACGCGGCGAATCACGCCATAGGGCATGCGGTCTCGGCCGCGCCGGTAGCACCAGATGGGCGTCAGGCTGAAACTGTTGTGGCGCATGGGCGTTGGGCCCAGGGCCAGCAGATGGCCCTCGGTGAAGACCGCGACGTGCATGCGCATGGCGACACGCTCCACGATGGAGCCGCCGTGCGCACCCACCACGGCGCGCAGCGCATGGTCCCAGGGCTCCACGAACGAGCCCTTGAAGGGGCCGCTGGTCACCACCTGGACGGACGCAGGCATGCGGAACTGGCACTCGATCAGGCGCACGCGGCGCCGCGCCTCGCTGTCGATATTGCCGCGCCCGCCGGCCAGGTAGCTGCCGCTGGTGCCGCTGACATGGCGCTCGCTGGTGTGGCCCTGGAAGAAGAATTCATCCTCGGCCCACTGCTGGGCGCTGAACTCCTCCTCGCGCAGCACGGCCCGCTCCAGCACGTCGCGGCGCTGCGGGTACATGGTGCTGGCCACGTCTTCATCCACCCAGCGCGTGCGGAACAGGTAGCGCGCATCGCTCAGGTCCGGCTCCATGGCCATCGAGTCCCAGAGCACATTGCGCCAGTCCTCGTACTTGTCGTAGATGATGTCCTTGGTGGGGTCGTTGCGCACGCCGGAGTCCACCCAGCCCACGCCCACCTTCACGGTGTCCTCGAAGGCGCGCGAGCGGTTGAATGTGGTGCGGTTCACGTCGCTGACGTACTTGAGCACCTTGGTCTTCACGTCGGCCAGCTGCACGTCGTCCTCGGCACGCGGCAGCACGCTCCAGTCCACGCGCGCGCGGCGCTCCGTGCCAATGAGCCAGTCGCACATCACCGCCACCTCGTTGAACACCAGGGGCACCTGGCCGCGCTCCTCCAGCACGGCCGCATCGGCCGGGTCCCACTGGTCGCCGTCGTAGTAGTCGGCGTCGATGGACATCTGCAGGCGGTTCTCGGCCTGGATCTCGCGCTCACGGTAGTACCAGCTCAGGAGCTTGCGCAGGGTCTTGCGGGCCTCGGGCTGGTCCAGAGGGTGCGGCGGCGCCTCCTCGTCGGCGTCGAACTCCAGCGGCACATCGTTCAGGATGCGCTCGCCCACGCCCGCGCGGCGGTTGAAGCGGGCCTCAAGCTGGGACATATTCGGCCCCCAGGTCCGGGATGGTCAGGGCCTCGGCCGCGATTTCCTTGCCATCGGACTTGACCACCAGGGTGCCGAACTCCTGGCCTGGGCGCTGCCATGTGGGCTCGCTGGGCATGCCCACCAGGTCGGGCAGGCCCTCGTTGACGATGGTGGCCACGCGCACCCAGTTCGGCCGGTTGGGCTCGATGCCCAGCACCTCGCAGGCCTTGACGCAGGCGCGGGCCAGGTAGGCCGGGTCATCGTAGAGATAGGCCGCGCTCTCCATCACCACGTACCAGGGTGATTTGGGGCGGTAGGCCGGGATCAGGACCAGCGCGCGCTCGGCGTTGATCCAGGTGTAGACGGCCAGCAAGTCCCCATGCTGGCGGTGAAGGTGCGCTTTGCGCAGGTCGATACATGCAGGCATGCCCGCGAAAGTGGCAGGCTTGGTACGGGATCAGCGCGCCATGCCGCCCGCGCGTCGCCTGAGAGGCACAGCGCCCGCAGTGTCGTTGTCCATCAGCGGCAGGGCCATGTTGATGTAACGCCACACGTCTGCGCCGTGGCTGGCGTCATCGTGCAGCGGCGGCCCCGGCTCGCCCGTGCGCGGGTCGATCTTGCGTTTGTACCGGCTCAGGCAGTCCAGCAGCTTGGCGCAGCGCTGGGCATCGATGTAGGCCGAGGAGAAGATGCCGCGCGCCAGGCGAATGCCCGACTCCAGGCCCGCGCGCTCCAGCACCACCACCTCTCGGCTCATGTCCTCCAGGATCTGCTGGGCCGTCTGCCCGGTCTTGAAGTCGCCGTGGGCGCCGTCGTGCGGCAGGAAGTCCGTGCCCCAGCGGTACGGCAGCTTCTCCATCTGCTCCACGTACCATTCCAGCGTCTTCTGGTTGTCCTGCATGAAGTTGATGACGCGGAAATCCATGGCCGTGCGCTGCACGAAGGCGATGGCCATGTTGTCGGCCCAGCCCAGGTCCCAGACCGTGTGCACGGGCAGCTTGGGGTTGTAGGGCACCAGGCACACGCGGTCGTCGTTGTAGAGGCGCTCCACCTCCTTCGCATAGATCGCGCCGGCCAGCGTGCGTTTCGGGCGGCCTTCCCAGACGTTCCAGTAGGTATCCGGGTCGCGCTTGAAGTGCCGGCGGCGCTCCTTCTCCAGCACCTCGGGGAACCAGGGGTTGTCCCGCCAGTTGATTTCGCACAGCCAGGTGTCGCTGTCGGCCCCATCGATGAACCGCACATAGGTGGCGTCCGTGGCCAGGTCCGGGTTGAGCGTGAGCCAGATTTCCGAGCCGGGCCGGCGGATGGTCGGCACCAGCACCTCCCAGCTGCGCGCGCTGACGCTCTGGGCCTCTTCCACCCACACGATGTCAATGGCCTCGTAGGACTTGATGGAGTCCACCGTATGGCTCTGCAGGCCCGCGAACAGGATGAGCGTGCCGTTGGCGCCGCGGATCTCCGTGTCCAGCACCTCGTAGAAGCCGCCGAGGCCCAGCGCCGCGATCTGGTCGGACAACAGGCGGTGCACCGAGTCCCGCATGGACTTCTGGATCTCGCGCGCACACAGGATACGCAGGGGGCGGTTGCTGCCCATCACCAGCAAGGCCATGGCCACAGACCAGGACTTGGCCCCGCCGCGCCCGCCGTACATGACCTTGAAGCGCTTGGGCTGCCACAGGCCGCGCAGCTTGGCGGGGAACTCGACCCGAACGCGCGAGCGGTCAACCTCGTAGTCCTGGGCAAAGTCCGGCTCCAGGTCCTCGCCGGCCAGCGCAGCATCCAGGGACAACGCGAGGATGGACGGACGGGTGTTTGGCGGTGGCAGCTTCATGCGGCCTCCCCATCGCGTGGGTCGTGCTCCCGCGCTGGGGCCTCCACGAAATGCACCTCGAAGTGGCCGACGCCGTTCCCGCCGCCCTGCTGCTCGTTGTCGCGCTTGTAGAGGCCGTGGTAGCGCATCAGCTTCTCGGCCACGTCCAGCTGGCTGTGCACGTTGATCTCCAGCCCGTATTTGCCCTCCTTGGCGCCTGCGAACAGGGCAAGGGCGCCGCGTGGCATGGTGCGCGTGTCCTTGAGGATGGCGCGCGGTCGGCCAGCACCGAAGCACTCCGGGCACTCCGGCACTGGCGGCTTGTTCGCGTCGTAGCCCACACCGCCCAGCTCGGGGAAGTCCTGGGGCGCCTTGCCGGCGTCCAGCCACTTCTCGCGCTTTGCGTTGTATTCCGCCAGCGTGTACTGGTACTCATGAGCCACACCGTGGCAGTGCCTGCAGGCGGAGACGTAGACCTCAACCAGGTCGCGCGGATCGGCCATCAGCATGTCGTTGAGCCGCCGCACCACGTCCTCGGCCTTCACCTCGGCACGCTCCACCGCAGCCTGGCTGAACTCCTTCACATACGCCTGTACCTTGGCATCTCTCAACAGGCGCGCACCCTGCGAAGCCGCCGTAGCAGCGCTGTAGCCTGCCGCGATGGCCGCCTGCGTTGCGTTGAAGGCCAGGGCGACATACTCCCGCGCAAAGGCCCGGTGCCGGTCCTCCGTGGTGATGTGCTGTTTCTTCGGTGCCGCACCATCCTTGGCCTTGGTGGTCTTCGCGGTCTTGCGGGCAGGTTGCTTCTTCATCCTGCTGAACGTGACAGGCTTGGCACGCTGAAAGTGGGACAGGCAAAGAAAAGCCCCGGCCGTGAGGCTCGGGGCAGTGTCCCTGGGGTATCTGGGCCCTACTAGTCGGACAGCATTGCCGGCGAGAAGTCAGGCCCGTGCGCGTAGGGGTTGGCGCCTTTGTACCAACCTAAACCCCTTTCAGTGAGGCCGTTGCAGCGTTTCACGGCGCCACAGTCGAGCAGCACGAGGGCATGCGTCCCCCACCTATCGGTCACATGGCATAGCGTTGTGCCATTGAAGTAGTGCATGCCTTGCTGCACGATGTGCACACGCGCCCCCGGTGCTGGCAGTGTGTTCGCGGTCATACGAGGCCTTTCTCGAATGCTTCGACCTCGCAGGGCTGGAACCGCTGCACCAGTTCCCGTCGATTGAGAGCAGCCACCTCAATTGCGGCCGACTCTTCCCAAGCTGACGTGTCACACACGGCGGGGTCCTCGATGCCCTCCCCCTCCTGAAACAGGCACAGTTCCCCATCAAGCAGCAGCACAACACCCTCTTGGTGCCGGTAGCCCGTGCCCTTTGGCTGCGCGGCCAAGAGTGCATGCGCGGCGGCCAGGAAGCCTGGCAGGGTGAAGATGGGGTTCGGGGTGGGTGTCATAGGAGCCTTTCATTGCGATGCGTTATTTTGTGCGCATTAAATAAAAGAACACAAGAATTCCCCAGCAAACTCGCAGGTTAATTTGTGCGCATGAAATAGAATGATTCCATGACCAATCCGAGCCCTCCCCGTACTCGCGCCCCTGGTGGTGGGCGCAAAGCCCTCTATGACACGCCCATGAAGGCCGTCAACATCCCCGTCACAGAGCAGCAGCGCGAAAAGCTGCGGAGACTGGGAGGCGCCGCCTGGATACGCCAGCAGATCGACGCCGCACCGGAGCCAGAACCCGCCCCTCAAAGCGGCCCATCGGCATAACAGCAGGGCACCCCACCAACCAGAACGGTGAACGTGTCCCAGCCGTTGCGCTGGTCGAAGCCCGCCTTCTCTGCTGTCACCTCAAGCTGCATGCTTCTTCCCCTTGGGGTTCAGGATCTTGCGCAGCGCGTCGGGGCTTTGGCCCAGCGGGCGCCGGCACTGGCCCTGAAAAGGGTTGCCGCCCCGCCAGGTCGTCAGCTGGTGCGCGGGCGGGATGAACAGCACGGCGCCGTCCTCCCTGTATGCGTAGATGTCGCCCGCCTGGGGCTGGCGTTCCGTTGTCGTGGTCATGTTGTCGATCCCTCTTTCAGTCTGTAGCGATGCACTGGCTTGCGCGCCGGCAGCTCGGTGAGCCGGCTTTCAACCTGCCCCTCCCGCACCAGGTACAGCAATGCCCAATCGATCTCCCCTTTGCTGCGGCCCAAGGCCAGGACCAGCTCGGAATGGAAAAACCAGCGCCCGCGGCTCTGGCGCAGAAACCGCAGCAGCACGTCGGTGCCGCTGCCCGGGCGGATGACGCCCGCAGGGCGCGGGTTGTTGTGCCGCGCCCCCTCCTCGTGCCAGCCCTCCAGCTGGCCAGCCATCCAGTCCATGCAGCTCAAGTAGTCACACCTTCGCGCTGTATGCCTGGGCCATTCCCTGAGCGCGTAGCCATTCCGATGCTTCGGCGCTCGCGGTGCGCACCAGGTCGTGGCGGCCAATCCGCTCGCACTCCGCAATCAGAGCCAGCAGGAACTGGTGCTTCTTCGCCTTGAACGCGGCCTCTCGCAGCTCCTCCACCAACCCACGCAGGTCGTGAAGCTCCAGACGCAGCTCGGCGCGGCGCTCCTCCAGCACTGCGCGGGCGCCACGCGGGCCATTGATGCCGTCGGACAGGTAGGCGCGCTTGGACGCGGCCAGATCGAGTTCAACCTGCAGCAGCTCGCGGCGCAGGGCGTTGTATCGGGCAATCGTGGTCATGTTCTCCCCGTCTCAGAAAAAAATAGGTGTTGCGTTCAGCAGGCCCAGCGCCCACAGCACAGCGGTGCGGTCGCGGGCGTCGGTGTTGGGGGCGCCGGCCAACGCGCGCCATGCCAAGACCTGGCGCAGGTGCGCGGCCATGAACGCGGCTTCCTTGCGCGCGGCCGGCGCAGGCCCCTGGTCCAGCCAGGAATGGCACGCGGCGCAGCCCCAGGCGCTGTAGTGGTCGTCGGCCTTCCTGCGCTCGCCCTTCCCGTGGATGGACAGATTGCTGTGGCAGCAGACGACGGTGGTGGTGTCGTTCGTGCAGATCCCCGGTACCAGCAGCAGGCACTGCTGGCCTTTGGCCAAGGCACGCAGGCGCGGGTTGCGCCGGGCCACGGTCTTCGGCGCGGGCACGACCTGGTGCTGGTCGATGAGGGCCACAGTGGCGGCGCGCGGCCGGGCCTCGGCCATGGCGCGGGCGGCGCGGGCCTCCAGGCGCTGCTCGCGCGCCAGCTCGTGGGCAGCATGGGATGCAGGAGCGGTCTGCCGGCGGAACCCTGTCCCGCCGGTCTTCATGGCAGTGCGGCGCATCAGGGGCACACCCCGCCAATCACTTCGCCCGTGTCCGGGTGGGTCTGCTCGCGCTCCCATTGCTCGAAGGTCGCCGGGAACTCCACGTTCAGCTCGTTGATGGCGTGGGCCATCACGCGGTCGATCAGGTCGCCGTACTCGCGCACGCCCAGACTCTCCGTGCTGATGCGCTCCTGCGTGGTGGTCGTGGCGCCGCTGATCGGGTCATGGTGCGTCACCGCGCGGCTGCCCAGGTACTCGGCGCGGAAGTGCTCCTTCCAGGTGGCTTTCGAGTGCCGGCGGCCGTCGATGACGACCTGGCGCGCGATCTCGGCCAGCACGAAGTCGTGATAGAAAACGCGCTGCCTGTCGGTCTTGGCGTCCTCGTGCAGACGCACGAACACCTCCAGCCGGCGACCAGCCTCCCACTGCTGTATGCACCAGGGCGCCACGCGCTGCAGGAAGTTGGCCCGGGCCTGCTCGGGGCCATCCCAACGAGCGTGAAGGGCAATCTCAGCCACGGCCACCTCCCCGCAGATCCGCCGCGCGGCGATAGGGCCAGGCCACCATGGCCGCATCGCGGCTGTGCTCGTTGCTTGATCCCGTCCAGCCCGTGACGGCCGCGAAGCGCTTCGCATCCAGCTTGCTACCCTTCCCCGCCGGGCTGATGCCGTGGGCCGGGATACCGAGGTCCGCGCAGTGGCTCATGATGTCTGCGCAGCGCGCGTCCACTTGGCCCACGTCGCGCGCCATCTTCTGGCTGGCCGCCTGAGTCTTCGCCCGCGTCCAGGTATGCGACTGCAGCCGGCTGTCCTCGAAGACCACGCGCGACGGCATGCGTGCGCGCAGCGTCCGCTCGATGTGGTGCGGCGGTATCGTCAGCAGCTCCACCAGCTGGCCGTCCAAGAAAACGGCCACGCCCGTATTGGCTCCAGGGTCCATTCCAAGGATCACGCTCATGCCCGTGCCCTCCCTGGGATCAGCGCGGTGAACATGCCGCCCTCTTCCCTCCACGTCTCGTTCCTGCGGATCTGGCCAATGGTGGGCTTGGAGACGCCGTAGCGCTCCGCCAGCACAGTCTCCGATTCAGCACTCGCGCGGATGGCCCTCACCTTCTCAAGGTCCAGCTTGCCGCGCGCTGCCTGTTGTGCGCGGGCTATGCGCAGCCTGGTCAACGGCGTGAGGCTGCGGCCGCGCGCTTTGTCGGCGCGGGTGCCCAGCTTCATGTGCTCATAGGCCACGCATGCCGGGTCATCGCAGCCCGCACGGACTGTCTGCTGCAGGCCCAGCGGACCCCGCTTGATCGTCCAGACCACGCGGCGGGCCGCCGTGGGAGGGCCGTCCGGCCCAAATCGCACCATGGGGCCGCGGCGCGGGTCGATATAGCCAGTCCAGACCAGGCACCCGTCCACGGTGCGCTTGCACTTTCCCTCGATCAGCTGCAGGCGCAGCTCGTCGGGCATCACCCAGTCGGTGACCACGTAGTGCGGGAAGCGGTCCAGCTGGATCAGCCGTATGAGGCCCTGCCCCGTCAGCTCATCGATGATTGCGCGCAGTTGGGCGCGGGCCGGGTCGGACATGGTTCCGGCCAGAGCTGCGTACTGCACGGGGCCAGCCTCGATGGTGGCCAGCACCTGGTCGCGGGCAAACTCAAACCTGCGGGTCATTGGGCATTCCTGAGCGAGAAGTGATACACGCCGAACCCATCGGGGCCGGTGCTTTCGGGGCGGACGCGGCCGGCGCGCACGGCTGCCTCGGCCTCGACCTGGTTGACGGAGATTTCGCGGCCCTGCTGGACCGCGTAAAAGCGGAAGCCTGGCCGGTAGCGCAGCACGGCGCCGGTCTTGAGCAGCTGCAGCAGCGTCATCGCGGCCAGCCCTCCATGCCCAGGGCCTGCATGGCGGCGCGGATGGCCGTGCGCGTCAGCGTCTGGTCGCCGGCCTGCACGCGCGCCACGATGCGCCGAGCCCAGTCCTTGCCATCGCCGTGCAGCTGGATCTGGACATGCACGGGCGCTGCGTTGGGCGCCGGCAGTGCCAGCCAACCATGCTCCTCAGCGTGCGTCCTGCGCGGCGTGGCGGCCCTGCACATGGCCTCAAACTGCGGCAGGTGTGGCGAATAGTCCGGGTGCTCTGCCGTCAGGCGCGCAACAGCGGACTCGATCACGTCCGGGGCGTACTTGGCCAGCGTCGTGCGCCAGACCCGCATCGCAGCGCGCACGCCCAGGTCGCGGCCTTGGTCGTCCAGCACGCCCGTGGCGAACTTGCTCAGGAACAGCGCCCCGTAGCAGCCCTGCATCACGAGGAACAGGTTCTTCACGGCAGGGTTGGCGGCAGGCTCTCGCGCACCGTCGTGCAGCGCTGTAGGTGCCAGCGCGGAAATGCTTTTCATGGGTCAGTCCTCCACGATGGCCGCATACGCGGCGCTGTGCTTGTTGTTGGCCTGGGGTCCACGATTCGGACCACCGACCGAGGGAGGCGGCAGTGCAGCGGCGAGCCATTCGAGCGGCTGCAAGGGCCGCGCCTTGGCACACTCCCGCAGCTTGTCGATGAGCGCGGCATCGCCGTGGGCCTTGCGCAGCCCGCCGAGGAACGACCGCGCGGCCTTGTCCGCCGTGCCCGCGTTGACCAGCATCGAGAGCCCGTAGCCGAAGATGATTTCGCCGGGGTCGGTCAGCCTGGCGGGGGAACCGCCCGTACCGTCAGGTACGGAATAAATAGGGTGTCCCTGTCCCTGTCCCTGTCCCTGTCCCTGTCCCTCTCCCTGTCTCTTGGAGTGGCTTTCGTCAGGGACATATGCACCCTGTCCATCGGGACCAAGCTGGCTGTCCCCAGGGACACCGCCGCCTTGTCCCTCGGGACAAGAGCCCTTGTCCCCAGGGAGTGGCAAAGGCTGTCCCGCAGGACGTCCCGAGGAAATCCACTCCTCGTACGAGGGACGTCCCACGCTTGTCCCGTGCCTGTCGTTGTGCTTTTTGATGCGCGCGCACTCTGTCCGCCAGCGCTGCATCAGCTTAGAGGCCCAGGCATCCCGGGCCTTTTCTGCCACCACGGGATGGTGATAGCGGCCATCACTGCACAGCACCCAGCCATGCATGGCGCCCTCGCGCACACGCTTCCACTTCGGATCGATGCGCCCGCGCAGGGCATAGCCGGCCTGCTTCGCAATCCAGGCATCGTTGTCAGGCATGGAGCCCGCTGGCACTTGGTGCCAAGCCGCTGACCACAGGAGCACGGCAGCCCAACAGGCTTCCGGCGTTTCATTGGCAGCAAGGTCCGAGTCACGCAAGCGCGCGACATCCAGAGGCATGAAGGCGAAATCAGCGAGGTCGCAATCCTCGGGAACCAGGGGCTCAGGCAGTTGTTGCTCGTGCATTCCCCACCTCTTCCTCGGCCGCTGGCAGACCAAAGGTCTCCGGCGGGGCTCCAAGCGCATCCAGCAGCAGCGGATTGCCCCGCAGCTGACGCACGATCAGACTTGCCTCATGCAACGCTTCTTTCGCATGCTCTTCCAGCAGCGCCTCAATGTAGGCAGGGCGCTCCATGCCCTTGGCCCGGGCCAGCGCGTCGAGCACGCGCAGTGTGTTGGCGTCGCACTGCTGACGCAGCTCCATGGTGTCGGAGCAACTGGTGCGGCCCGTACCACGCGCGAAGGCAACCAAGCCACGCAGGACACGACGGACATGGAGAGCGGTGCCAGCCGATTTCTCAGCCATTGGTAGCCTCCTCGCCGTATGCCTTCGTGCGCGCCGCGTGTTGAGTCTTCGCTCGCTCTGTCAGCGGGAGATCCGCCAGCACAAAACGGCCGCATCCAACAGCAACCATCACATCAGCAAGGCCCAGTTCGACGCGCCCGCCACCATAGATGAGCTTGTTGAGCAGGCCGGGCGTGGTGCCGCATAACGCGGCGAACTCAATGCGGCCAGCCCGATCCAGCTCGGAGAAGAACAGTTTGAACGAATTCATGCCGCAGATGATACCCCAAGGTACATCAAGAAGATACCTTAGGAACCTTGTACCTGCGGGTATATGTTCAGACAATCAATCCATGGACACCCACACGCGCCTGCAACAGCTTCTTACAATCGTCTGCTCTCGCTTCACCAACGGAAACCGTGCTGCCATGGCGCGTGCCATAGGCAAGGATGCGAGCTATATCAACCGGCTTTTCTACCCACAGGACAAGAAGGGCGCGAAGGGGATAGGTCAAGAATTGATGGATGCGACGCGCGTCACGTTCGACCTGCCTCGGGGCTTCTGGGAAATGACTCCCAACGAGGCTTTAGAGGCCCTGGAGTCACCAACGCCCATGGCTGGAGATGCCGACCAGAAACCAGCAAGAGACGAGATTTTGATTCGACAGTATTCGACAGGCGGTGCGATGGGGGGAGGCTTGGTTCTTCGCGATCAACCCGGAGTTATCAAGAGCTGGAGTGTCAGCAGAGAGTGGGCGCAAAAGAACCTTCCCTATGTTTCAGCCTATGAGAATCTTGCAATCGTGACGGGTTTTGGCGACTCCATGCTAGGCATGTTCAACCCAGGCGATCCATTGTTGGTGGACAAAGGCGTCAGGGAGTGCGAGTTTGATGGCGTTTATTTCTTCGACGTGGACGGCGAAGGCTTCATCAAGCGTCTGCAGCGCATCCCCGGTGAGGGAATTTTGGTCATCAGCGAAAACAAGAGATACCGGGACTGGTACATCAAACCAGGAATGAACTTCCAGATCCTTGCCAAGGTGTTGCGCGCTTGGGAAAGCAAAACCTACTAGCCCCCATCCTGGACCAGCCAGAACCGCCCCTGAGGCGGTTTTTTTTCGCCTGACAACTACACACCATCTCAACAATACCCAACAATACCAAAGGGTCAATACCCAAAGGTCTTGATTACAAGCAATACCTGAAGGTACATTTCATCCCGTCAGCAGTGATCTCACTGGTGATGGGCGGACCAGCAGGTACTGGAGACGCCAGCTCATGCAGCTTGGCAGGCTGGGTAAACAAAGCACCTCCGCAGGCGGCAGCGGGCAACAAGAGGTCGTCGGCGCACTACTACTGAGACAAGCCACCAGCCCTCACGGGCCGGGTAAGTGCTTGAGGATCTGGGAAATTGCCTGGGGACCGCGGCCAATGGGGCCAGGAAGCCAGGACTGCCTCGCAGAACCCTGAGCTGGGGGGATTGGAGAAATACGGCTTGAGGCATGCACTGGGATGCCAAGAAAAGAAAAGCCCAGACCAACGCCCGCCGGAGCGCATCCGGAATGCCCTCGCAAGAGGGCCATCACGCTGGCGCCCTGCCCCAGGACGCCGCCGCGATGGCGTGACAGGTAGTTGCCCACCTGCACAGCAAAGGTCTGCCCTTTGGTTGTTGTTGTGGAAAAAGCCGGGGCGTACACGGCAGCCATCGATCTTTTCAGGAGCACCTATGACGACTGATCCTTTAATTGTTCGCGGACGACCGACAAGTTCACAAACCCAACTTGGCTGGTGTGGCTCGCCACTTCAAGTATCGACGCAACGATATCGTGACGAATTAGAACTCTCCGAGTTCCCCCGAGTCCTCCCCAATCTTTGGCCCGGATCGAGAGGTACGGATGCTGATGTAGATCCAGCTCACATCCAACCATCAGAGCCTGCTTTTCATTCTCCAAAGTTGGAACATGAAAAAACCGTTCCAAGTGCTTCCAAGCTGGCTCAGCAAGGACTCTGGGCAACAAATAAATAAAGTAGACATCCGACGATTTCATGTCCGCTCTCCATGGCGATGGTTGTTTGAGACCCATCCATCGTAGCCATGGCAGTGGCGGACACCCAACATTCCGAGAGCGGTCTTCACGGAGACCTGAACTCTGCCTCTCCCAAGGGCCTGCACACGCAGGCCCTTTTTCATTTCCGGAGGCCCACATGAATGCACGACTCCCCTCTATTTGCTGGGCCTCAACGGCCGATGCCGAGCGCGCGGCACAGGAAGACCGCACCGAGGCAGAAGACGCCGAGCTGGATACCTACGCCAGCACGTACTACGGCCCGCCCTTCGACGCCGAGTTCGTGCAGAAGGCCCTGCAGGCCGCGCAGTACGAGCTGGCCAAGCAGATCGCCGCCGCCAGCGAGCGCATGGGCCAGAGCCTGAACCCCGAACACCCGCAGCTGACCGTCATGGGCAACTCCATGGACGAGTGGCTGCGGGCCTATGCCCGCCAACGTGCCCGCGAAGACATCGCGGACCTTCAACGAAACCGCCACTGATCGAGGAGCCACCATGCACCAACGTGACGAAATCCCGGACCCGCCGCCGCTGGCATGGCTGATTGCCGTGCTGCTGGGCATCAGCCTGCTGTGCCTGCAGGCAACGCTGGACGATGAGCCGGGCAAGGCCCCGCCTGCCACCGTCAGCGCGCTGGCGTGCCCCGGCATGCACGCCGAATGGGTGAGCGAGAGCGTTGTGGAATGCCACCGCGAAAAGCCATGAAGCTATCCGAACTCACCGACGCCGAGAAGGTGCCGCTGCTGATGGAGTGGCTTGAGGAAACCGCACAGAAGCTGGACAGGGCCTGGCCCGCTGGCGGCGCCCGCTACCTGGCGTTCGTCAGGGAAATGCGCGGCGATCCGGAAGACCCGGAATGAGCACCCCATGCAATACGCGCCGTGCCGGCGCCGACTATCGCCCGCTGCTGCGGGCGTTTCTTTTTCCACAACCTGCGAGGTTCCCATGAACGCTGTTTCTCAGAAAGAGGCCGCAGCCCTTGAATTGGTGCCGGCGGCAGACGCCGCGCCCGCCCCCGCTCCCACCGCCCTTCCCACATCACCCGCCGCCAACTTCATGCTGACGCTGCAGGAGCGCGGCGCAGGCCTGGAGCAGATCGAGAAGATGATGGATCTGCTGGAGCGCAACGAGCGCCACGAGGCCGAGAAGGCCTACAACGAAGCCCTGGCCGCATTCAAGGCCAAGAACATCCGCATCGTGAAGCGCAAGCTGGTGGACTTCCCCAGCAAGGGCGGACGAACCAGCTACAAGCATGCCGAGCTGGACGACGTTGTGCAGGCCATGGGCCCCGAGCTTTCCGTTCACGGCTTCGCCTGGTCGTGGAAGACCCACCAGGTCGGCCGCGACATCACCGTGGTCTGCATGTTGCGGCACCGCCTAGGCCATGCCGAGACAGTCCAGCTGACGGCTCAGCCCGACGAAACGGGCGGCAAGAACGCCATCCAGGCCATCATTTCCACCACGACATACCTGCAGCGGCACACGCTCAAGCAGATCACAGGCGTGGCCGAGGCCGGTGAGGATGACGACGGCCAGGGCGGCGCTGCTGCACCGCTCTCCAAACTGGCCCAGGGCTGGGTGGACTACATCATCAGCGTGCGCGGCACGGATGAATTTGATAAGGGTTGCCGCGATGGCCGCGCTGCGCTGACCCGCGACCGCGCCGGCCTCATCGCCTTCAACGCCGCCACCAGGAGCACAGCATGAGAGAAATCCTGTTCCGCTGCAGCAGCATCGGCAAGCTGATGACCGCGCCGGTGAGCATCGATCCCGCACTGATCACGCCCGAGGTGGAAGCCATCCAGGCGAAGAAGAAGCGCACGGACGAAGAGAAGGCCGTGCTGGAACGCCTCAAGCTGGGCACGCTCAGCGAAACCGCCAAGACCTACATCCGGGAGCTGGTGCGACAGGAGCTTTGGGGCGTGGACTTCGAGGTGTCCAGCAAGTACACGGACAAGGGCCTGGCCGTGGAAGCCGAAGGCCTGGCACTGCTGAACCGCGTGCGCGGGCTGGCCCTGGCCAAGAACACCGAGCGGCGCAGCGACGGCCAGATCACGGGTGAAGCCGACACGGTGGACCTGGGGCCGCGCCGCTGCGGCCACGACCTGAAATGCTCGTGGAGCCTGCAGACCTTCCCCGCATTCGTGCGTGACTGCCAAGACTCGCTCTACGAGTGGCAGATGCGCGGCTACATGCGGCTTTGGGACGTGGACCGCTGGGAGGTCAATTACGCCATGGTGAACACGCCCGAGGAACTGCTGGGCCAGTACGAGCCGCAGCAGCTGCACCTGGTCGAGCACATCCCCGAGCACATGCGCCTGACCACCTGGGCCATCGAGCGCGACCGCGCGCTTGAGGCGCAGATGGACGTGAAGCTGGAACTGGCCCGGACCTACTACGCGCGGTGCATCTCCGAATTCGCTGCCACGCATCCCGAGCCCGCGCACGTCGCTGCATTCGGCGCCAACGCGGCGGCAGCAACCGCCCAGGTTCTTGCAGCGGTCCAGCAACGCGCACCCGCTCCCGAACGACAACCCGCCCGCCAGCCGAAGGCCACAACGCCCGCAGCTGTGGCGCTGCCCGAACTTTTCTGAGGAAGACCCAATGAACGAAGCCACCACCGCCGTGGCGGCGGCGCCCAGCCCTGGTGCGGGCGCCGTCCTCACAACGCCAATATCGATCCGCGACGCTGTGCTTGCGCAGTTCCGCGAGGCCGAGCCCGCCATACAGGCGCTGGCCGACAAATACCGCGACGTGGCCTATGCCGTGGCCACGCCCAAGGGCATGAAGGAAGCAGTCGCCGCCCGCGCTGACCTGCGCGACAACGGCCGGCTGCTGCTCACGCGCACCGAAACGCGCATCAAGGGCGAAGTCAACGACCTCAAGCGCACCATGGCCGACGAGGTGGAGCGCCTGGTGGCCATCGTGAAGCCGATCGAGGAGCATGTGGATGGGCAGATCAAGGCCGAGGAGAAACGCAAGGCGGACGAGAAGGCCGCACGCGAAAAGGCCGAAGCGGACCGCGTGGCCCAGCACCGCCAGAATCTGGAGAAGCTGCGCGCCTACGCTGACCAAGCCTATGGCCAGCCCGTCGAGGCCATCGAGCGCGCCATTGCTGCGCTGGAGGACCTGCAGTTTGGCGAGGAATGGGAGGAGTTCGCGGGAGCTGCAGCGCTGACGCGCGACAGCACTGTGGCCGCGCTGCGTGCGCTGGCACAAACCGAGCGCACCCGACTGGAGAACGAGCGCCTGGCGCACGAGCTGGCCGAGGCCAAGGCAGCTTTGGCAGCCGCCACAGCGCAGGCTTCGGCACCAGCACCGGCCGTACCAGCGCCCGCACCAGCACCCACCGCTGCCCCTGTCCAACAGATGACGCTGGAAGCAACGGCCCCCGCCGCCGCGACAGCTGCACCCGGCATCACATCCCAGGTGCTGGCCCATGCCCAGGCCGCCCCGGCGCCCACGCCAGCTGTGCGCCAGGCGCCGCCGCCGAGGCCCGCTCCACAGGAGCGCGCGTCCCTGGCTCAGCTGATCGTGGATGGCCAGACCATGACCATCGGCGCGATCAATGCAGCCCTCGGCCTGCTCAAGATCGACGCCGAAACGCTGGTTGCGGTAGGGATCTTGATTGAGCGCAGCCGCGGCGCAGTGCACATGGCTACCGAGGATTTCACGGCGCTCTGCAATCTCCTCATTGCGCACATCGAAGACGTGCGCGACAGCGCAGCGAAGGCCTGACATGCGGGCCGTTCTACTCGCCGTGGCCGGCATGAGCTTGCTGGCCGACAGCACCGGCTTTGCCGGCGCATTCCTGCTCGCGGCGGCTTTTGCCAATTGATAATTGACTCCCAAAAGCCCCTCTGCTTGGGCTTCAACTTTCCTAAACCAACTGGAGAAATCGAAGATGACTGACTACAAGACCCTGCTGCAGCAAAAGGCCGAACTGGAGGCACGCATCGCGGAAGTGATGAAGACCGAGAAGGCCGGCGCGGTCACAGAGGTCCGCACCCTGGTTCAGCAGTACCAGCTGACCGAGCAAGATGTCTTCCCTACGCGCGGCGCCAAGCCGAAGGGCTCTGTGGGCGAACCCAAGTACCGCGATCCCTCCACCGGCTCGACCTGGACCGGGCGAGGCAAGCCCCCGAACTGGATCGCAGGCAAGGATCGCAATGCATTTGTAATAGCTTGATAAAAGAGGCTGCCCACGAGGCACAAGACTAGTCCCAGCTACAGGCCCGCAGAAGCGGGCTTTTTAATTTACACATCGTTTCCGCGATTTACCTTTATATGTACACAGTGGAAAGCGCCCTATTTTGGGTGCTTCCCGGTGTGCTCAACACCATCATCATCATGAAGATAAATACTCCATGGACATCGGCAGAGGTGGAAAATCTGCAATCCATTTATTCTACAAAATCGGCACCAGAGCTGATGACTATATTTGGCCGCTCATTTGCCGCCATCGATCAAAAAGCGCGCAGCATGGGCCTCTTTCGAAGCACCGCCAGAAGCTCCCGTGCTTGGGACGCTGCAGAAGTCAAATTGCTGCATGATATTTACCCATCTATGGGGGCATCGGCAGTGAGTTCAATTATCGGGAGAGCCCAAACCGCCGTACTAAAAAAAGCGCAGAAGATCGGCATTCAAATGGGAAATAGAGTTTCCCTAACGAGAAGGCGATGGACAGAAGAAGAGGCAGATTTCTTAAAATCTTCGATTGGCATAATGACGCTTGAGGACATTGCCAAGAAATTGGATCGATCATTGCATTCAATTGATAACCGAATTTCTGACAATGGCACCAAAAACCCAAATGCAAAATGTATCCGGCATTTACCGATTGGGACAGAGCGGATAAGTCGAGGCAAAATTTTTCGTAAGGTTGCACTAACAGGAGTTCGTAGAATCGATTGGAAGCGCGTGGAAGTAATCGAATGGGAGGCTATCAACGGACCTGTCCCCGAAGGGATGGTATTGATAGGTCGGAGAAAAGGGGAACCCCTAAGACTCATGTCTCCCTCCGATGTGCCGATGATGGCAGCGCGTAGTCGAATGTCTCCTACCCTCATCAAACTGCTCAGCATTAAATCTCAAATCGGCGCCGCCCTGAATCTAATTGAAAGCATGCATCCTGAGGATCAAAACGAGACAGGAGCACAACGCAAGTATTTTTCTCGTACAAATTCGTGGTCTGCCCAAGGAGATGATTTTCTGCTGAACAACTACTTGCAATGTACAAATAGGGAAATGGCTGGGGCTTTAGGCCGTAGCTCCATCGGTATAGAAAGGCGACTAAAAATTCTTGGTCTCACTCGCCCGTCGTGCACTTGGAGTCAAGAGAACGAAAAAAAGCTCTCGGATCTTTATCCTACTACAAGCATAACGGATCTAGCTTGCATATTTGGCAGGAGCAAGCCTGCCATTTATCAAAGGGCAAAGCGGCTTGGGGTTAAAAAGGAGAGGGCAAATGTATAAATCATCGCATCACGAAAATAGCCGAGAATTTCAAGAAATATATTCACAACTTAAGAAAGCATTAGAAACGCTTAAGCGCAGTGGAAGTGAAATCTCAGTTATGCGTGCCCGAGCTATAGCAGCATGTGCTGCGGAAATCGTTGATAGCATTAAGATCGAGGCCGGTCAGTCTTCAATTAACGAGGATAAGCAATGAGTGCAACCAAAAATATTGGTCATTTGCGCGAGCACTTGTTCAATCAGATGGACATGCTCTGCGACTTAAGCAAAACCGTGGATCTTGAACGCAGCCGCATGGTTTGCGAAATGTCCAAACAGATCATAGACACCGCCCGGGTCGAAATCCAGTTCGCTGCAGTCATGAAGGGCGCCGTCACGCTGCCCTTCATCGAGAACCAGGACGGTGCCAGCGAACGGCTGAACACACCGCAGCCAGCCTTGCAGCATGATCCCGACGATGAGCCATTTCCGGAACCGCCTCTGACCGCCGAGGAACGGCGAGACCGCGTGCTGAACTCTGGCCCCTCAGCCAATCACCCATGGGTACGCGGCCTCGGCAATCGCCGCGTCCACACGATGGGCCGCTGATCATGTCCGACACCATCCAGGCCATGCGCGACTACCTGGCCACGCGCTACGAAATGCCAGACAGTGAACTGGATGCGATGGCAACCGACCTAGCAGCCATCGCCCAGATGCAACAGCAGCCGCTCACGCTCAATGGGCATCAGTTGCTCGACGCGCTCAACAGCATCGCGCCACAGCGTAGCGCCCCGCAGCTCGCCACGACCGTGTGCATCAGCACAAAGCCCGTGTGCACCACCGGCTACCACGTACCGCCCAAGCTGTACTGCTGGCTGGCCGACTATCCGAAGGCCGGCAGCATCCAACTGTTCGACAACGGCGATCAGCCGCAGCGGCCCACGCAGGACGTCGTCTACATGGCTACGAAGCTCATTGAATGCGCCCGCTGGGTGTACGCCACGCCCGATGCGCGAAAGCAGCCCCATGCACGGCGGCTGGCCAAGGTCATCCTGCGCTTGGCCTGCCCGCTCATCAGTGCCCATGCGGACACAGCGCAGCGCACCTAACCCCATCCATCGCCGGCGTTTTCCGGCATGCCATCACATACCCGCCTCGGCGGGTTTTTTATTTCCTGCTCAACAATGAAAAAAGCCGACAAGCCCTACACCCCTCCCAGCAACTGCTACCAGGGCACGGAGCTGAAACCTCATCCAGGCCTGCCTGCCTCCCGCTTCTATGCATTCACGCTGCCCAGCCGCGTTGGCGGGCATCTGTACTACCCCGCACCCACGCGTCGCGTCGAACCTTTCCCCGCCTGACTTGGAGCCTTCAATGACGATGATCAACACCCCTCTGGTGCTGCTGGCACAGCAGTGCGGCGCCACCTTCCACACGCCCGGGCCTACGCGCGCGATCCGCGGCATGTGCTTCACTTTCGAGCAGTTGGAAGCGCTTGCCGAGCGGCTGCGGTTCACCGATGACCCCACCAAGACACCCTCAGGTAGCGATGCCCGTGCAGAGCCCATTGCCGGACTTGCGAGGGACGAGACGCAATGAACACATTTTTTGCACTTATGGCGGAATATGGGACCGCCCATATTCCAGTAGAGAAATGCGCAGATATTTTCGGCTTGTCGCCAAGAAAGGCTTGCGAGGCCGCAGGCCGTCAAAGTTTGCCAGTCCCAGCCTTCAGGCTCGGATCTCAAAAAAGCCCCTGGCTGATTGACGCGAGCTATCTCGCGGAATTTCTTGATAAAAGAAAAAGTGAAGCTAGCAGAGAATGGGGAATTCTCAACAACAAATGATCTTTTATTTTTTCAATCCATCCCAGACTAACTTAGCAGCCGCGATGTTTGTTTTATAGCCTTCATTATCAGCTTTTTTTATCCACGCTCTTAGAATTGCCTGCTTGCCAGTTTGAGCAATTCCAAACAGTATCCGTATGGCTCCACCAGCATGCGCTTTCATTCTAATCTCACGCATACCATCAGCATTGTTTAGCGTATCAAACAAAGGTTTGCCTCCTTGAAATCTCTTCTGATCAGCATATATAAGCCGACGCCTAACAATTTCTTTATTATTTTTATCAAGCCCCTCATACCAACCACTAAAGTCCTCCGTTAGGAAACAAAATTTCAAAATTTCCGAAATATGACCTTCACCAGAGAACAAGGATAACGCTTCTAATATCTCCTCTGCAGAATTTACGTCACAAACGGATTTAATACCTACTGGCTCATAACCACCATCAACGGAGGGCAGAATACTGTAAGAAAGCTCAGAATCTGCCCAATACTCACTGCTGCGCGCAGTAAATAAAACGGCATTCAGATGCCGCGCCAAGCCTAAATAATCCACACTATCATTAGCAGCTAAATCTACAAAATGATATTCGTGTTTAGCAATCTCATCAAAAACAATTTCATCTATCGAATCAAAAGCTGGAGATCTATCCTCGAGATTCAAGAAAACCTCCAGAAGTTCAATCTCATTCTCTTTATCTAAATGATCAATAAAATCCTTGACAAACCTATTTTCAGAAATCTTCCTTTCCATTAAAGACTCTGGTCCATCATAATACAATGCACCAAGTGCCTCTGCATCAATCAAGCGTAAGGACCCACGCAAAGTCTCCATCAAAAGCAATACCGAATTTTCATCAGTAGTAGATTGAAAGCTACTAGAGTTCCAAACGAGGTTTTCAAACATGATCTATTTCGAGAGCTCTATTTTATTTTTTATGGCTTGATCAAAAAAACCTTTTGGCCAATGAGACAAGCGACCAGACTGAGAAAGGATAGGACTATCAACTACAGATATACCATTTTCCCCTCGTGTCAAATAATTAAACTTTACATTATTTTGAAACCCTTCATGCTCTTTCGCAAATAACCTAACTCCGTCCATAACATGCTCACTCTGAGTTTCGATGACCATCTGTACTCCAGCAGCAGCGCCTTTTGCGATCAATTTTCCAATAGCAGTTTGAGCAGAAGGATGTAAATGAGCCTCAGGATTTTCAATAATTAAAAGCAAACCATCTTTTTCTCTAGCGCTTTCCCAATGCTCATCCCAGGGCCCATCCCACGGACCATCTAATTTTTTGGAAGCGCAACCTAATATAGCCGCAATTATAGGCAAAGAATAGCTCAGACCAAATCCCGCATTAGTTGGTCGAAAGTCATTGAACTGCAAAGTACCAGAGTCAGTTTTTTTATCTACACTAAAGCCAAATTCAGCACCTGGAGCAAATTCAGCAATCCAGGCGCGAATTTGATAATTCAGGGTAAAACCTTCCGCCTTAGGATGTCGCAGCACGGGAGGAATGACGCAATCTTGAAGGGCCTCAATAAATCCTGCAACGTATTGACCTTCAGAGCCAACATCAGGATGATTCTTGTAACCTATATCCAAAGGCAAGGAGACTCTAGGACCAAAACGTTCAGCCGATATATATATATTCAACGGAAATTTTGAAGGCTTTTTATATTTTTTTTCAGTTAAATCAAGAACACCCTTTTTACCATCGCTATACAAGCATTCAATTCTTATATGAGACGATGGTGGCACATATTTTGATCTAAGCTCATTAAAATCCCCAAGACCGGA
Organism: Delftia deserti; assembly: GCF_042653485.1. Classification (NCBI taxonomy): domain Bacteria; kingdom Pseudomonadati; phylum Pseudomonadota; class Betaproteobacteria; order Burkholderiales; family Comamonadaceae; genus Delftia; species Delftia deserti. The sequence continues at coordinate 376,474 of NZ_JBHSIH010000001.1, forward strand.
AATTATTGGCGAGTCACCGTTCGCCGCTCGGCAATACATGCGCAATGCCTGTAAAACTGAACTCTTCCCACTGTTATTTAAACCACACAAAAGAGTAACAGCACCGAACTCTATTCTCTGCTTAACAAACGATTTAAAACCTTCAATTTTAAGCTCATAGATCATACTTCACCGCCCACTTCTTTACCAAACCATCCAATACTCTATAGCGCTCTCTAACACCAGGGCCAGAGGTTGAGTCTCTACTGATCGCTCTTTCAAAGCTATCTTTAGTCAAAATTTTCTTATACTCTTTAATGGCATCCGCTTTATTTGAGCAGAGATCACGAAACTCAGACGGTTTCATTGCGGCAAATATTTTCGACCAAGCCTCAAATAATGCTTTATTTACAGGAGTTCTCCGGGACTCACTTGTACCTTTTCTAAAAGCATCTTCTCCAAAAAATCGCTTACCGCGGATCATTGCCTTTCCGAATGCAATCTCCACCTTGCCTATATCTCGAAAGATAAGTTCGGGGACTGGAGCATCTTTGAAAATCTTCAGCATTTCTTTTTCACCAACATTCGGAAGGCAATTTATAACCCTCATAACGTTGCTAAGCAATTTATCCATGTCTCCATCAAAACCATTAGTATGATCAAACATGTAAAAAGCTAAGAATCTCAAAATCAACTCTCGACCTGCCATGCGACTATCGTCGATAGAATTATCAACGGCATTTAGAAATGAATCTGACTCCACAAGCTTCGCCAACAAATCGGTCGCGGGACCTTGATAAAGAGCATGGCGAATTTCTTGCAATGTGAGTGGCATGCCACCGGTGTTAATTCTTTTAAATATATTTCTTTTAACCTCTTCTGGGGTGCCCGGATTAATTACCGTGAACCTCATCTCTGTCTCCAAGATGTTATTCACAACTCGGCTATTAGTCTCCATCGACTCGATCTCAGCAAATGTTTTACCATTGAATCGATCACCCCAGAACTCCAACCCAGCCAACTTAAGACTTTTATATTCAGATTTTTCAGAAACGATTAAAAAATCTCTGATCGTAGTCAATCTCTGAAGGCCATCAACGACATCCCAAGTCCCGTCATGGTTTGCTGCCACATAAAACATTGGCAACGGAATTCGCAGCATAAGAGACTCTATAAGACGGCTTTTCCTAGGCTCATCCCATATATACTTTCTTTGAAAAGACGGCGCCAATCTTATAGTACCTTGACGCAAACGCCGCAAAACATGATCCAACGCAATAACTCTTGTATCTATAGATATAGAGGCAGGATCAAATGGCTCCTCCATTTCACTAACAGGCTCATATTCCACCCCAGAAGATTGACCCAATTCCGTCAACTCAGTGTCTGGAAATTTATGCTCAACAATAGAATTCATTGTAAATATCCGAAAAATAGTATTTTAAATCTTATCTTCTAGCGTTTGACTACGTCTTCAGGCCGCAAATGCGTATATCGCCGCAATGTAGACCAACTCTCATGAAGAGTAAACTGTGACACTTCCTGAATGGAATATCCTTTTTCAAAAAGTCGACTCGTTGCCTCGTGACGCAAATCATGAAAGTGCAAATTAAGAATTCCAAGGAACTGACATGCCCTAGCAAAGGCAGCACCGACAGACTTACTGTTGTACGGAAATACATAAGCTTTTGTCTCAAGCATCGGTTGCATCTTAATGAGTTCTGCCGCAGTTTTCACGAGCCTGAAGCATCTCCTGTTGCCCTTCTTCATACGCGGGTGCTTCACATCATCCAGCCAGGCCACCCCCTTCTCGAAATCCACATCGTCCCAACGCAGGCGGCATATCTCCTCCTGGCGCCGCGCCGTGAGCAGCGCGAACTGCATGATGTCGCGCATGGGGATCGACGCCCTGCCGTCGCGGCTGGCGAAGTGCTCCAGTAGCGTGGACTCTTCTTCCGGCAGTAGCCGGCGCGAGCGCTGGGCTGGCTTGGCGATCACGCGCGTGCGCAGCAGCTCGGACTTGGCACGGTCCAGCACCTGCAGCGGCGCATCAATGCCGCGCGCGGCCGAAGCATGCAGGAAGACCTGGCGCAGCCACACCATGTCATTGAGCACGGTGGCAGGGCCGGCCTCGTCTTCCGTGCGCCGCTTCTTGGCGTAGCCCATCAGATCCTGCACCGTGAGCTTGGTGGCCTGAAGGTCGGCCAGGCCAGAGGCCTGCAAGCGCGCGATGTCGGCCTTTTTGCTACGGCCCCACTCAGTCACGTTTTCGGCCGCGCTGACATAATCCCGCAGTAGCTCCCCCACTGAAATTTTCTTGTGTAGAGCCTGGCCAGAAGCGCGCTCCTGCTCCAGCTCGTACTCCCGCCGGCGCAGCCATTCGCTGGCCAGAACCTTCCGGCTGAACGTCTGTGCTTCGCTGTAGATGATCTGGCCGCCTTCCTTGAGCCGGATCTGCGCGGTGTATGACTGCGAGCCGTCTGCTCGCTTGCGTGTGGTGATGGTTCCCATTGAGTGCTACAAGCCAATTTTGTAGCACTCAATGTAGCACTCAGCGCTGAAAAAACAGGAAAAACGGGGTTCAACGGTGCAAAATCAGGAGCAGTCACCGGAGCAAAAAACCCAATCAGATCAATGACAAACGTAGAAAATCAAGCACCTGCCAGCATGTGGCGCATGTCCGTTGCGCCCATGATGGACTGGACCGACAAACATTGCCGCTACCTGCACCGGCTTCTGAGCCGCCACACCTTGCTCTACACAGAGATGGTGACGACGGGCGCGCTGCTGCATGGGGATGTGCCGCGGCATCTGCGTTTCGAGGCCGAGGAGCATCCGGTGGCGCTGCAGCTCGGTGGCAGCGAGCCTTCCGATCTGGCGCAGGCCGCGCGGCTGGGGGCGCAGTGGGGGTATGACGAGATCAACCTCAATTGCGGCTGCCCCAGCGAGCGGGTGCAGCGCGGCGCATTCGGCGCCTGCCTGATGAACGAGGCGCCGCTGGTGGCCGATTGCGTGAAGGCGATGGTCGATGTGGTGGATGTGCCCGTCACGGTGAAGCACCGCATCGGCATCGACAAGGATGAGAGCTACGGGTTCGTGCGCGATTTCGTGGGCACGGTGGCAGATGCGGGCTGCCGCGTGTTCATCGTGCATGCCCGCAATGCCTGGCTCAAGGGCCTGTCGCCCAAGGAAAACCGCGAGATCCCGCCGCTGCGCTACGAGATCGTGGCCCGGCTCAAGCAGGATTTTCCGGAACTGACCATTGCCATCAACGGCGGCATCAAGGCCGATGCCACGGTACAGGAACTGCTGCAGCAGGTCGATGGCGTGATGGTGGGCCGCGAGGCCTATCACAACCCCTGGTGGCTGGCCTCGTGGGATGCGCTGTACTACGGCGATGCGAGCGTGGAACGCACGCGCGAGTCCATCGAGGAGCAGATGGTGGCGTACATGGAGCGCGAGGCGCGCACGCACGGCACTCACTGGTACTCCATCGCGCGGCATATGTTGGGGTTGCGCAACGGGCTGGCGGGGGCGCGCCGCTGGCGCCAGGTATGGAGCAATCACCAGCTCAAGCTATTGCCGCCTTCAGAAGTGATGCGGCTTGCGCGCACCAAACCGGCCGAGGCGGCGCTTGCCGCCTAGTGCCGGGGACTGCATTGCAGGATGGCCAGGGCTGAGGCGACCGCCCACCCAGGCCTATCGGTGAAAACTATCACTTACGCGACAGCATCAGAGGGGTTTTACTACCAATTTTCTTAGCTTGCTGCTGATATATTGCACTGCAACATTTCCAAACAACCCCTTGTATCCATGCTCTATCAGCTCTACGAAATCCAGCGCGCCATGGTCGAGCCCTTTGCCGATTTCGCGCAAGCTGCAGCCAAGCTCTACAGCAACCCCCACTCGGTGCTGAGCCAAGGTCCGATGTCCCAGCGCATGGCCGCCGGGTTCGATCTGTTCTACCGCCTTGGCAAGGATTACGAGAAGCCCGAATTCAACCTGCACAGTGTGGATGTGGGCGGCGTTGACGTGACCATCCGCGAGCGCGTCGAAGTGGACAAGCCGTTTTGCGAGCTGCGCCGCTTCAAGCGCTTCTCCGACGACACCGACACGCTGCAGACCATGCTGAGCCAGCCCGTGGTGCTGATCGTGGCACCGCTGTCGGGCCACTACGCCACGCTGCTGCGCGATACGGTGCAAAGCATGCTGGGCGGCCACAAGGTCTACATCACCGACTGGAAGAACGCCCGCCTGGTGCCTCTGGCCGATGGCGAGTTCCACCTCGACGACTACGTGAACTATGTGCAGGAGTTCATCCGCTACCTGCAGGGCAAGTACGGCCAGTGCCACGTGGTCAGCGTCTGCCAGCCCACGGTGCCGGTGCTGGCTGCCGTGTCGCTGATGGCCAGCCGCGGCGAGACACCCCCGCTGTCCATGACCATGATGGGCGGCCCCATCGACGCGCGCCGCTCGCCGACCTCGGTGAACAACCTGGCGCAGAACCGCAGCTTCGAGTGGTTCGAGAACAACGTGATCTACCGCGTGCCCGAAGGCTATCCAGGCGTGGGACGCCGTGTGTACCCCGGCTTCCTGCAGTACTCGGGCTTCGTGGCCATGAACCCGGACCGCCACGCCAAGAGCCACTACGACTACTTCAAGGACCTGATCAAGGGTGACGACGCCAGCGCCGAGCACCACCGCAAGTTCTATGACGAGTACAACGCCGTGCTCGACATGGACGCCGACTACTACCTCGAGACCATCGCCACGGTGTTCCAGGACTACAAGCTGGTCCATGGCACCTGGGAAGTGCGTTCGCCCGAAGGCCAGGCCGAGCTGGTGCGCCCGCAGGACATCAAGGGCAGCGCCCTGCTGACCGTGGAAGGCGAGCTGGACGACATCTCCGGCTCGGGCCAGACGCGCGCAGCGCACGATCTGTGCACGGGCATCGCAGCCGAGCAGCGCAAGCACCTTGAAGTGCCGGGTGCGGGCCACTACGGGATTTTCAGCGGGCGCCGCTGGAGAGAGATCGTCTACCCGCAGGTGCGCGAGTTCATCAGTGCCCACCAGCCCGAAAGCGCCACGGCCGCCAGCGCGGCCGGTCACGCCAGCAGCCTGAGCGATGACGGGCCCTCGGCCGCCGAGCAGCCGCGCAAGCGCGGTGCCAAGGTGCAGGCAGGCTGAGCACCGAGCAAACCCGGCACGCCATGTCCGCCTTCGCAATCCTTGCCCGCGACGATCTGGCAGCACGCATAGACGCGGCGCTGCCGCAGACGCAGTGCACGCGTTGCGGCTACCCCGACTGCGCCAGCTATGCCCGGGCCGTGGCCTCGGGCGAGGCCGGCATCAACCAGTGCCCCCCGGGCGGCGCTGCGGGAGTGGAGCGGCTGGCTGCACTGACGGGCCGGCCCGCTGTTCCCCTGAGCGCCGAGCACGGCACGGAAGCCCCGCGCACCGTGGCCGTGATCGACGAGGCCTGGTGCATAGGTTGCACCCTGTGCATCAAGGCCTGCCCCACGGACGCCATCCTGGGCGCAAACAAGTTCATGCACACGGTGATCGCCGCCCACTGCACGGGCTGCGAGCTGTGCATTCCGGTTTGTCCCGTGGACTGCATCGAACTGCACAATGCCAGCGGACCGGCCACAGGCTGGTCTGCCTGGAGCCCGCAGCAGGCCGAGCACGCGCGCCAGCGCTATGTGCTGCGCCGCGAGCGTGAACTGGAGCGCGAGCGTCTGGGTGCAAGCCGGGCGCAGGTGCCTCATGCATCGGCACGGCAGGACGCCGCCGCCGACAATGCCAGCCCTTCCACACCCTGCCCCGCGCCACCCGTGGCCGACAACAGCAAGCAGGCCACCATCGCCGCCATCATGGCCCGCGCACGAGCCCAGCGCGCGGGCGGCGACGCATTGCCCAATACGCACTGAACAGTGTGCGTGCCAAGGCAGGCGAGCCACCTGTCGCATTTGCCCCCTGTGGGCCTGCGCAGGCCTACGCAGCCAGCGCCAGGCTTTTGTAAACGCCGCAGCCCCAGTACAGCCCGCCATGCTTGCAGACGAAGGACATCTTGGTCTGTACCTGTTGCGTGGCGGGGTTTCTGAAGTCGTACTCCACCCAGCCTGGGCCGCGCTCGGCCTGGGCGATGATGTCGCTCAGCAATTGCTCACCCCGCACGCCTGGCAGCTCCTGCACGCGCACGCCCACGCGCGCAGGGTTGCCGCCAAAGGCGCGGTAGCTGCCGTCGGCGGCCAGGGCGAACACATACATGTCACGGTCATGGAAGGGCTGGCCGGGGTCGTTCACGGCGGCCAGCAGTGCTTCGGTGGCCACGCCACGCCGCGCCAGGCCCAGGGCGGATTCGACCAGCGCCACGGCCTCTTCTGCCGTACCCTGCTGCAGCCGAAAGCGCGACACCGCCCCCGACAGCATCTGCGCACGCTGCTGCAGCGCGCGCGCCTGGTCCAGCGCGTGGCCCACCATCTGCGCGTTGTGCTGGGTGATCTCGTCGATCTGGTGCACGGCGCGGCTGATCTCGGCCAAGCCCGTGCTCTGGCTGCCGGTCGATTGCGAGAGCTCGCCCATGTGCTCGGCCACCTGGCGGATGCCTTCGGTCACGCGCTCCATGCCGCGCCCGGCCGTGCGGATCAACTCGGTGCTGTGCTCCACCTGGGTCAGCGCATCGCCGATCAGGTGGCGAATCTCGCGCGCCGCCTCGGCCGAGCGGCCGGCCAGGGAGCGCACCTCGCTGGCCACCACGGCAAAGCCCCGGCCCTGCTCGCCAGCCCGTGCAGCCTCCACTGCGGCGTTGAGCGCGAGGATATTGGTCTGGAAGGCAATGCCGTCGATCACGCCGATGATCTCCCGCATGCGTCCGGCGCTGCTTTCGATGGTCTCCACCGACTCCACGGCGCGGCCCATGGCCACCACGCCTTCATCGGCGGCGCCGCGCACGGCGCTGGCCTGGTGGTGGACCACGCCCACCACATCGGCGTTGTGCTGCACGGCGCTGCTCAACTGCTCCACGCTGACCACGGTCTGGGCCAGATTGGTGGCCTGCAGCTCGGTGCGGTCGGACAGCGCCTGGTGCTCGTTCACCAATTGCTGCCCGGCCTGCGCCACCAGGGCCGCGTTGCTGCGCACATCGGCCACCATGCCCGACAGCGAGGTGACCATGCCTCCCAGCAGTGCCTTGGGCGTCTGGACGGCGCCAGCGCCCTCCTGCGAGGCGGCCGCCTCCACGGTCACGCGCTGGCTCAGGTCGCCCTGGGCGATGCCCTGCATGGCCTGCTGCAGCAATTCGCGCTCGCCGATCACCCGCGACCAGAGCCTGTGCATGCCGCCCAGCAGCAGCCCGGCCCACAGCAGCACGCCCCCCCCAAACCCAGGGGCCCATGCCCGCCGAACCGGCCACCAGCGCCAGCGGCGGCCCGGCCAATGCCCACACCGCGCATACAAGGAAGCCGGCCCCGGGGCCGGATGTATGCTTACGATGCCTGTTTCCCACTTTTTCCATGCCAGCGCCTGCCTGCATAGCTGATTGCCTCTCTAGTCATTGGTATCTGGAATTCACCGTTCGCGAGGCCCCGCCACACGAGATGGCATGGCCCCAGTCGAGACCATGCCAGAATAGGTAACAGAATGCAAAAAAGCCAGCGTGCAGACCCGCAGTCCCCTGTGACAACGGCATGCCGAAAGCGCATCAATCCATAATGCGAGCCCATGAATCCCCTGCTCTCCCGACTCCAGCCCTACCCGTTTGAGCGTCTTCGCAAACTGTTCGCCGGGGTCCAGCCACCGGCGGGTGTGCGCCCCATCAGCCTTGGCATCGGAGAGCCCCGCCATGCCACGCCGGCGTTCATCGAACAGGCATTGAGCGCCGATCTCGGCGGCCTGGCCAAGTACCCGGCCACGGCCGGCGAGCCCGCGCTGCGCGAGGCCTGCGCCCAATGGGCTCGCCAGCGCTACGGCATTGCCCTGGACGCCGCCACCCAGGTGCTGCCAGTCAACGGCTCGCGCGAGGCACTGTTTGCCTTCACCCAGGTGGTGGTGGATGCCAGCCAGGACGGCGCGCGCGTGATCTGCCCCAACCCGTTCTATCAAATCTACGAAGGCGCCACCCTGCTGGCCGGCGCCCAGCCGTACTACGCGCCCAGCGACGCTGCGCGCAACTTTGCGGTGGACTGGGACAGCGTGCCCGCCGACGTGTGGGAAAGGACCCAGCTGATCTTCGTGTGCTCGCCCGGCAACCCCACGGGCGCGGTGATGCCGCTGGCCGAGTGGGAAAAGCTGTTTGCCCTGTCCGACCGCTACGGCTTCGTGATTGCCAGCGACGAGTGCTACAGCGAGATCTACTTCGACGGCACGCCCCCCCTGGGCGGACTGGAGGCCGCACAGCGCCTGGGCCGCACGGACTACAAGAACCTGTTGATGTTCACCAGCCTGTCCAAGCGCAGCAATGTGCCGGGCCTGCGCAGCGGTTTCGTGGCGGGCGATGCGGCCCTGATCAAGGCCTTCCTGCTGTACCGCACCTACCACGGCGGTGCCATGAGCCCCGTGGTGCAGACGGCCAGCATGGCGGCCTGGGCCGACGAGGCCCATGTCGAGGAAAACCGCCGCCTGTACCGCGAGAAGTTCAACCAGGTCACGCCCGTGCTGGCACGCGTGATGGATGTGCGCCTGCCCGATGCAAGCTTCTACCTCTGGGCCGGCATTCCCGAATCGCTGGGCCTGGACGACGCCGACTTTGCCCGCGAGCTGTATGCCGCCACCGGCGTGACCGTGCTGCCCGGCAGCTACCTGGCGCGCGAGGCCAATGGCCGCAACCCCGGCGCCGGGCGCGTGCGCATGGCCCTGGTGGCCGAGACCGCCGAATGCCTGGAAGCGGCCCAGCGCATTGCACAGTTCATAGAATCGCGCCAGCGCTGAGACAGCCCTGCGCTCCCCTTTCCTCACAAACCCTTTGATCACCAAAGCCATATGACGCAACAGCTGCAATCCATCATCGACACCGCATGGGACAACCGTGCCAGCCTCTCCCCCGCTGCCGCTCCCAAGGAAGTGACCGAGGCCGTGGACCACGTGATCGATGCCCTGAACAACGGCCAGCTGCGCGTGGCCACGCGCGAAGGCGTGGGCCAGTGGACCGTGCACCAGTGGATCAAGAAGGCCGTGCTGCTGTCCTTCCGTCTCAAGGACAACGTGCTGATGCAATCCGGCGACCTGAACTTCTTCGACAAGGTGCCCACCAAGTTCGCCGGCATGACCGAGGCCGAGATCGCCGCCACCGGCGTGCGCGTGGTGCCTCCGGCCGTGGCCCGCCGCGGCAGCTTCGTCGCCAAGGGCGCGATCCTGATGCCTTCCTACGTGAACATCGGCGCCTATGTGGACGAAGGCACCATGGTCGACACCTGGGCCACCGTGGGCTCCTGCGCCCAGGTCGGCAAGAACGTGCACCTGTCCGGCGGCGTGGGCCTGGGCGGCGTGCTGGAGCCGCTGCAGGCCAACCCGACCATCATCGAGGACAACTGCTTCATCGGCGCGCGCTCCGAGATCGTCGAAGGCGTGATCGTGGAAGAGAACTCCGTGATCTCCATGGGCGTGTACATCGGCCAGTCCACCCCCATCTATGACCGTGCGACCGGCGAGACCAGCTATGGCCGCGTGCCTGCCGGCTCGGTGGTGGTGTCGGGCAACCTGCCCAAGGACAACGGCCGCTACAGCATGTACGCAGCCATCATCGTCAAGAAGGTCGATGCCAAGACCCGCTCCACCACGAGCCTGAACGACCTGCTGCGCGATTGACCCGCATCCGCACCGCGCCAAAGGCGTGGTTGCGGCGCCCAAACATCCCCTGTTCAGGGGATGGAGCAAGGCATACTCTCGAGGGCGTCCCCGGCCACCAGGCAGCGGACGCCCGTTTCACGTCACAAGAGCGTGCAAACGATCCAAGAACAGCGGCAGTACACGAATCTGGGGGAAAACATGGGCACGATGGAGAGGATTTTGCGCCTGATGGGCGAGAAGCAGGCGTCCGACGTCTACCTGGCGGTCAACGCGCCGGCGCTGATCAAGATCAACGGCGAATGCGTGCCCATCAACAACCAGCTGCTGCCGCCCGACGCGCCGCGCAGCCTGCTGGCCGAGATCGTGCCGGCCGAGCGCCTGCAGGAGCTGGACGAAACGGGCGAGCTCAACATGGGCGTGCCGCTGCGCGGCGTGGGGCGTTTTCGCGTCAGCGCCATGCACCAGCGCGGCAGCTGCGCCGTGGTGATCCGCTTCATCGCCCAGCACATTCCGGCCATGGACACGCTGAACCTGCCGCCCGTGCTGGGCGAGCTGATCATGCAAAAGCGCGGCCTGCTGCTGGTCGTGGGCTCAACGGGTTCGGGCAAGAGCACGACGCTGGCCTCGATGATCGATGCGCGCAACGAAAGGCTCACGGGCCACATCCTCACCATCGAGGACCCCATCGAATACCAGTTCCGCAACAAGCGCTCCATCGTCAACCAGCGCGAAGTGGGCTCGGACACGGCATCGCTGCAGATCGCGCTCAAGAACGCGCTGCGCCAGGCGCCCGACGTGATCCTGATCGGCGAAATCCGCGACCGCGAGACCATGTCCTCGGCCATGGGCTTTGCGCAGTCGGGCCACCTGTGCCTGGCCACGCTGCACGCCAACAACAGCTACCACGCGCTCAACCGCATCCTGTCCTTCTTCCCCGAGGAAATCCGCCCCACCATGCTGGGTGAGCTGTCGGCCGCGCTCAAGGGCGTGATCTCCCAGCGCCTGGTGCGCACCGTGGACGGCGGCCGCATGCCGGCCGTCGAGGTCATGCTCAACACCAAGCTGATCGCCGACCTTATCGAGCGCGGCAACTTCTCGGGCGTCAAGGAGGCCATGGAAAAATCCATGGCCGAAGGCTCGCAGACCTTTGAAGAGGCGCTGGCGCAGCTGGTCCGCTCCGGCCGCATCGACCGCGCCGAAGCCCTGGCCTTCGCCGATTCGCCCACCAACCTGATGTGGCGGCTGGAAAACGACGTGGTCAAGGCCAGCCATGCCGCGCCATCCAGCCAGTTCGCCGAACTGGCCACGCCCGGCGAGGACGACATGCCCTCGTTCACGGAAATCATGCTGGAAGTCAAGCCGAACTGATCGGCTGGCCCCGCAGCGTTCACAATGTCGGAGCACGCTGGCGGTAGCCGGCCCTCCGACTTTTTTGTTTTTTGATCCCACCCACCATGTCCCGCACCCTGCAACTGACCGAGCAGCTGATCAGCCTGCCCTCCGTCACTCCCGAAGACGCCGGCTGCCTTGAACTCCTGGCCGATGCCCTGCAGCCCATGGGCTTTGCCTGCGAGCGCATCGACAGCGGCCCCGACAGCTTTCGCGTGCGCAACCTCTGGGCCCGGCGCTCCGGGACAGGCGCCGACCGGCCCGTACTGGTCTTTGCCGGCCATACCGACGTGGTGCCCACCGGCCCGCTGGAGCAGTGGAGCAGCCCGCCCTTCGTGCCCACGCACCGCGACGGCAAGCTGTACGGCCGCGGCGCCAGCGACATGAAGACCTCCATCGCCGCCTTCGTCGTGGCGCTGGAGGAGTTCCTGGCCGAGACACCGGCCCCCTCCTTCGACATCGCCCTGCTGCTGACCAGCGACGAGGAAGGCCCTTCGGTGGACGGCACCAGGGTCGTGGTCGAGCTGCTGCGCGAGCGCGGCGAGCGCCTGGACTGGTGCATCGTGGGCGAGCCCACCTCGGTGGAGCGCACGGGCGACATGATCAAGAACGGCCGCCGGGGCACCATGAGCGGGCGCCTCACGGTCAAGGGCATCCAGGGCCACATCGCCTACCCGCAGCTGGCGCGCAACCCCATCCACCAGGCCCTGCCGGCCCTGGCCGAACTGGCCGCCACGCGCTGGGACGAGGGCAATGCCTTCTTCCCGCCCACCAGCTGGCAGATCAGCAACATGCATGGCGGCACGGGCGCATCCAACGTCATCCCCGGCCATGTGACCATCGACTTCAACTTCCGCTTCTGCACCGAGTCCACGGCCGAGTCGCTGCAGCAGCGCGTGCAGGCGGTGCTGGACCGCCACGGGCTGGAGTACGAGCTGGCCTGGACCATTGGCGGCCAGCCCTTCCTGACCACGCCGGGCACGCTGGTGAATGCCGTGCAGGCCGCCATCCGCACCGAGACCGGTCTGGAGACCGAGCTGTCCACCACGGGCGGCACCAGCGACGGCCGCTTCATCGCCCAGATCTGCAGCCAGGTCGTGGAAGTGGGCCCGCCCAACGCCAGCATCCACAAGATCGACGAGCACATCGTGGTGGCCGACATCGAGCCCATCAAGAACATTTACCGCCGCACGCTCCAGGAGCTGCAGCGACAGCAGGCCGTCTGAACGCGACCAAGGAGCCGACGATGACATCCGCCCCCACCCCTGCCAATACTCCCGCCATCTCGGGCAGTACCATCGCCGACCTCGTGGCCTCGGGCGCCGCAGCGCTCACGGCGGCCGGCGTGGCCTTCGGCCACGGCACGGCCACGGCCGAAGACGAAGCGGCCTGGCTCACGCTGTGGAAGCTGGGCCTGCCGCTGGACAGCGAACTGGCGCCCGGCGCGCCCGAATCCCTGGCCGACCAGGCCGTCAGCGCCCAGCAGCAGGCCGAAGTGGCCGAGCTGTTCGCAGAGCGCATCCGCACGCGCAAGCCCGCCGCCTACCTCACGCGCGAGGCCTGGCTGCAGGGCGTGCCCTTCTACGTGGACGAGCGCGCCATCGTGCCGCGCAGCTTCATCGCCGAGCTGCTGGCCGACGGCAGCATCGACGGCTGGCTGTCCGACCGCACGCGCCGCGTGCTGGACCTGTGCACGGGCAACGGCAGCCTGGCCTGCCTGGCGGCCATGGCCTGGCCCGAGGTGGAGGTCACGGGCGCCGACATCTCGGCCGACGCGCTGGCCGTGGCACGCATCAACGTGGACCGCCATGAACTCGCCGAGCGCGTGCAGCTGCTGGAAAGCGACGGACTGGCCGCCTTGCCCGGCCCCTGGGACCTGGTGCTGTGCAACCCGCCCTATGTGAACGCCGACAGCATGTCGCGCCTGCCCGCCGAATACCAGGCCGAGCCCGAACTGGCGCTGGCCGGCGGTGCCGACGGCATGGACTTCATCCGCCGCCTGCTGCTGGACCTGCCGTCGCGCCTGGCCAAGGAAGGCGTGGTCGTGCTGGAAATCGGCAATGAAAAGGACTTCTTCGAAGCCGCCTTCCCCGACCTGCCCGTGTTCTGGCTGGACACCAGCTCGGGCGACGAGCAGGTGCTGCTGATCACCCAGGAGGCACTGCGCGCCTGGACCGAAGGCGACATCGAGGCCCTGCGCCCCACCTACCGCCCCCTGGGCTGAGATGGACCTGCGGGCGCTGCGCTACTTCATCGCGGTGCTGGAGGCGGGCAGCCTCTCGCGCGCCGCGCACTCGCTGTACGTGGCCCAGCCTGCGCTCACGGCGCAGATCAAGAAGCTGGAAGGCGAGCTGGGCGCCCAGTTGCTGGAGCGCAGCCACGCCGGCGTGACCCCCACGCCGGCCGGCGCCCAGCTGTACGAGGACGCACGCCGCCTGCTGTCCGACGCCGATGCCATGCGCGAGCGCATACAGCGCCTGCCGCAGGGCCCCGAAGGCTCGGTCACCCTCGCCCTGCCCTTTTTGCTGACCAGCCTGCTGGCCGGCCCCGTGATCGCCAGCCTGCGCAACAGCCACCCGCGCATACGCATCTTCGTGCTCGACGACCTCAGCCTCATGGTGCAAAAGGCCATGCTGGACCGGCGTGCCGACCTGGCCATCCTCGTGGACACGGCCAGCCTGCACGACATGCAGGTGCAGCCCATGGCCGAGGAATCCATCTACGTCTGCGGCCAGGATGTCGATGGCAGCGTGGCCCCGCTGCTGCGCCCCGCGCCGGACGGCGGCCTGCCGCGCATGGACTTTGCCCACGCCTGCCAGCTGCCGCTGGTGCTGCAGTCGCGCCGCTTTTCCATCCGCCAGACCGTGGAGGCCGCGGCCGACGCACGGGATCTGCGGCTGAACATCGTCCACGAACACGATTCGGCCCGCGTCATCCGCTCGCTCTACCACTGCGGCGCGGGCTTCACCTTCACGCCCGCCTGCTCGCTGAGCGAGGCGCCCATCTGGCTGCGGGCCGGCGCCCAGGCTGCGCCCGGCAGCATCCAGCCCGGCTGGATCGTGGCCCAGGTCACGGCGCCCGAACTGCTGCGCCGCTACTTCCTGGCCGTGCAGGCCAACCGCAGCAGCGACCCGGCGCTGCAGGTGGTCCAGCAGGCGCTGATGGCACAGGCCCGGCAACTGATCACGGCCGGCATCTGGCAGGCACGCTGGCAGCAGGCATGACGGCATGACCGCAGGGGTCTGGGCACGGGCCATCAGCAAATACCGCAAGGGTTGATCTGGACATCAATTTTTCTGATGCGCCTGAATCACTAAACGGTATTTCCCCGCTCCAGGCCTCTTCTGGAACAGTGCATGGCACGCCGCGCAAAACGCGCGGCTTCAGCCAAGGAATGCCATGCACGAGACATCCCGGCCCACCGCAGGCCACCCCCATTCACCCCCCCACTCCCTTCCCATCCCCAATGTCGGCGAACTGGTCGCGCGCAGTTGCAAGGCCTACGGCGCGCAGCCGGCCGTGACCAGCGCCGCGCGCAGCATCAGCTATGCCGAGCTGGAGCAGCGCTCCAACCGGCTGGCCAATGCGCTGACGGCGCTGGGCCTGGCCCGTGGCGACCGCGTGGGCATCTACCTGCCCAACTGCGTGGAAATCGTCGAGATCGAGATCGCCTGCTACAAGGCCGGGCTCATCAAGGCGCCCTTCAACGCACGCCTTTCGCCGCGCGAGGTGGGCGATATCGCGGCCAACAGCGATGCCGCCGTCATCGTGACCACCGCAGCGCGCGCCGAGGCCTTCAAGCCGCACCTGCAGTCCGCCGATGTGCGCCTGCTGCTGCTGGACGGCCCCGCCGGCGAAAGCTACGAGGCCCTGCTCGCCCGCGCCAGCGACCGCTTCCAGCCCGTGGTCGTGCACGAGCACGAGGTGGCCGTGCTGCACTACACCTCGGGTTCTTCGGGCGTGCTCAAGGCCGCCATGCAGACCTTCGGCAACCGCCTGGCCCAGTTGCGCAAATTCCTGATGCGCGGCGAGGGCATGCAGACCGGCCATGTGCTGGGCCTGGTGGGGCCGGTCACGCACGCCTCGGGCATGCAGATGGTGCCGGCGCTGTGCACGGGCGCCACCATCCACCTGTTCTCGGGCTTCGAGCCGGGCGCCTTCATGGCCGAGATGCAGGCGCGGCGCGTGACCCACACCTTCATGGTGCCCACCATGATCAACATGCTGCTGGCCGAGATCGGCGGCCGCTACCGCCCCCTGCCCGACCTGCTGCGCCTGGGCTACGGCGCAGCGCCCATGGCGCCGGCGCGCATCCTGCAGGCCATGGACGTGTTCGGCCCCATCCTGTCCCAGGGCTACGGCGCGGGCGAGACCACCTCGGGCGTCTGCGGCCTGAGCGTGCAGGACCACCTGCAGGCGCGCGCATCGCGGCCCGAGCGACTGGCATCCTGCGGACGGCCCTTCCTGGAATCCCTGGTCGAGGTGCTGGACGACGAGGGCCGCCCGGTGCCCGAGGGCGAGATCGGCGAGATCGTGGTCAGCGGCGCCGACATCTTCGCGGGCTACTGGCGCGCGCCGGAGCTGACGGCCGAGGTGCTCAGGAACGGCCGCTACCACACGGGCGACCTGGCGCGCATGGACGAGCAGGGCTTTGTCTACATCGTGGACCGCAAGAAGGACATGGTCATCAGCGGCGGCTTCAACGTCTATCCGTCCGAGGTGGAGTCCGTGCTCTACGAACATGCCTCGGTGGCCGATGCCTGCGTGTTCGCCATCCCCGACGACAAATGGGGCGAGGCCGTGGCCGCCCACATCGTGCTCAAGCCCGGCCTGGCCGGCGACAGCGCCGCGCTGGACCGCTTTTGCGCGGAGCGCCTGGGCGGCTTCAAGCGCCCGCGCCACATCGAATTCGTGCAGCAGCTGCCCAAGAACCCCAACGGCAAGGTCATGCGCCGCGCCGTGCAGGCGCCCTACTGGGCCAACCACGCCCGCAAGGTGAACTGAGATGAACGCCAAAGACACTCTCCCCGCCGCCAACGCTGCCCTGCTGGAAATGCCTTTTGAAGGCTCCGAGCGCGCAGCCGGCCTGATCGACGCGCTCAACGCATTCATCCACGGCGAACTGGCCGACCTCGCCCGCGCGCATGGCGTGGACCATGAAAACAGCGCCTCCACCGAACTGCTGCGCCAGGTCTGGAAGCTGTCGCATGCGCGCGGCTTCTACGGCATGACCCTGCCCGAGGCCATGGGCGGTGCCGGCCTGTCCGTGCTCGACCAGGTGCTGGTCAAGGAGGCCATCTACGCCACGGGCTCACCCTTCGCGCCCCATGTGCTGGGCGAACTCAGCGGCCCGCCGCGCATAGGCGCCTTGATCCGCAAGGCCACGCCGCTGCAGATGGAGCAGTTCATCCTGCCCGTGGCGCGCGCAGAGAAATCCATCTGCTTTGCGCTGACCGAGGCAGCGGCCGGCTCGGACGCGGGCGCGCTGGAGACTCGCGCCGTGCTGGAGGGCGACCACTACGTGCTCCACGGCCGCAAGCGCTTCATCTCGGGCTCGCCGTTCGCCGACTTGGCCGTGCTCATGGCTTCGACCGCGCCCGAGGGCAGCCCGCAGCGCGAGATCAGCGCCTTCTTCGTGGACCTGCATGCCCCGGGCGTGCAGGTGGTCAGCGGCTACAAGACCATGGCCGGGCAATCGAGCACGGGGGACATCGTGCTCGACGGCTGCCGCGTGCCCGCCGCCCAGTTGATCGGCGAGCCGGGCCGGGGCCTGGCCCTGGCGCTGGGCCGCATCACCGTCAACCGCCTGCTGCACTGTCCGGCCATGCTGGGCCTGGCCCAGGTGGCGCTGCGCGATGCGCGCGACTATGCGCTGGGGCGCCAGCAATTCGGCCGCAGCATTGCCCAGTTCCAGTCCATACAGCACATGCTGGCCGACATGGCCACCGAATGGATGGCGGCGCGCGCACTGATGGTGCAGACGGCCCGCGCCATCGACGCCGGCATCGATGCGCGCGCCCAGGCCTCGATGAGCAAGCTGTTCTGTTCGGAGACGGCGTTCCGCATTGCCGACCGCGCCGTGCAGATCCATGGCGGCGAAGGCATCGTCCAGGGCCGGCGCGTGGAATTCCTGTTCCGCATGCTGCGCATGTACCGCGTGCTCACGGGCACCAGCGAGATACAGCGCAACACCATCGCCAAGGAACTGCTGGAGCGGGCCGGCGCCTGAGGCTGGCCGGCATGAAAGCGAAAAGACAAGGAGACAACGCCATGCAAGACAATCCATCCCAAAGGCCGGACCGACGCCGATTCCTGCGCGCTGCGGGCGCCGCATCGCTTGCCGCAGGCCTGCCCTGGGCTGCCACAGCCGCCACAGCCACCGCGCACGACAGCGCCTGGCCCACGCGCCCCATCAAATGGGTGGTGCCCTACCTGGCCGGCACCAGCCCCGACACGGCCGCGCGCATCGTGGCCGAGGCGCTGTCGGCCCAGCTGGGCCAGCCCGTGGTGATAGACAACCGCGCCGGCGCGGGCGGCAACATCGGCGCACGCCAGGTGGCCAAGGCGCCGGCGGACGGCTACACCCTGCTGTACTCGGGCTCGCCCATGGCCGCCGCCATGCGCATGTACAAAAGCCCGGGCTACGACGTGTTCAAGGACTTCCGCCATGTGCTGGGCATGTCGCGCTCGGACATCCTGGTCGTCGTGCATGCCGACTCTGGCATGCGCACGCTGGACGACCTGGCCGCACGCGCCAAGGCCAGGCCCGGCGCGCTGGACTATGCCTCGGGCGGCGTGGGCACGCCATCGCACCTGGGCGTGGAAATGCTGGCCTCCAGCATGGGCCTGCAGGTCAACCATGTGCCCTACAAGGGCGCCTCGGAACTGGTCAATGCCGTGCTGGGCCAGCAGGTGGCCTTCGGCGCCCCGCTGTTTTCCGTAGCCTATCCCCAGGTGCTGGCCGGCAAACTGGTGCCACTGGCCATTGCCGGGCCGCAGCGCAATGCCAAGCTGCCCCAGGTGCAGACCCTGGCCGAGCTGGGTGTGCCCAACGTCAACCTCACGTCCTGGGGCGGCGTGTCCGTGCCGGCCGCCACGCCCGAGCCCATCGTCCAGCGGCTGCGCACGGCGCTGGAGGAGGTGCTCAGGCAGCCCAGGGTCATCGCCTTGCTGGAGCAGGAAGGCGGCAAGGTCGCCATCACCAGCGCCGACGCCTATGCCAAGGGCTTCGAGCGCGAGATCCAGTTCACCCAGTCCATGATGCAGCGCGTGGGCATACAGCCGATCTAGGGCCCGGCACCAGGGCTTTGCACCGTGGCCGGGCACGGGCATGGCGGGCGGCAATCCTGCCCTGGCGCAATCGCTGGGATAATCCTGCCCATTCATGATCAGCCTTCGCAACATTACCCTGCGCCGCGGCACCCGCGTGCTGCTGGACAGCACCTCCGTCTCCATCAACCCCGGTGAAAAAGTCGGCCTTGTCGGACGCAATGGCGCCGGCAAGTCCAGCCTGTTCGCCCTGCTCAACGGCAGCCTGGCCGAGGACGGTGGAGAGTTCTCCATTCCTTCGCAGTGGCGCCTGGGCCAGGTCGCGCAGAACATGCCCGAGACCTCGGAGACGGCCACCCAGTTCGTGCTGGACGGCGACACCCGCCTGAGCGAGCTCAATGCCCAGCTCGCGGCCGCCGAGGCCAGCGAGGACGGCATGGCCATCGCCCATGCCCACGTGGACCTGGCCGATGCCGGTGCGCACGATGCCGTGCCGCGCGCCCAGGCCCTGATCCTGGGCCTGGGCTTCAAGGTCTCCGAGCTGGAGCACCCCGTCAACAGCTTCTCCGGCGGCTGGCGCATGCGCCTGCAGCTGGCGCGCGCGCTGATGTGCCCCTCCGACCTGCTGCTGCTGGACGAACCCACCAACCACTTGGACCTGGACGCCCTGGTCTGGCTGGAAGCTTGGCTCAAGCGCTACCCCGGCACCCTGGTCGTGATCAGTCATGACCGCGAATTCCTGGACGCCATCACCAACACCACGCTGCACATCGAAAACGCGCAGGTCACGCGCTATGGCGGCAACTACAGCAAGTTCGAGGAACTGCGCGCCCAGCAGATCCTGCTGCAGCAGGCCTCGTTCGAGCGCCAGCAGGACAAGATCGCCCACCTGCAAAAATTCATCGACCGCTTCAAGGCCAAGGCCTCCAAGGCCAAGCAGGCGCAAAGCCGCGTCAAGCAGATCGAGCGCATGGAAAAGGTCGCACCCATGCTGGCCAGCGCCGATTTCACCTTCGAGTTCAAGCCGCCGGCCAACCTGCCCAACCCCATGCTGGCGATCACGGACGCCGCATTCGGCTACCGGGACGACGAAGGCCAGGCGACCACCATCCTGCGCGGCGTCAACCGCTCGGTGCTGGCGGGCCAGCGCATCGGCATCCTGGGCGCCAACGGCCAGGGCAAGTCCACCCTGGTCAAGACCATTGCGCGCGAGATGAAGGCCCTGGCCGGCACCGTGACCGAAGGCAAGGGCCTGAACATCGGCTACTTCGCACAGCAGGAACTGGATGTGCTGCGCCCCGGCGAGAACCCGATGGAGCACATGATCCGCCTGGCACGGGACACCGGCGCCACCGGCCCGCAGGCCCGCGAGCAGGACCTGCGCAGCTACCTGGGTACGTTCAACTTCAGCGGCGACATGGTCAAGCAGGCCGTGGGCAGCATGAGCGGCGGCGAAAAGGCCCGCCTGGTGCTGGCCATGATCGTCTGGCAGCGCCCCAACCTGCTGCTGCTGGACGAGCCCACCAACCACCTGGACCTGGCCACGCGCGAGGCCCTGGCCATGGCGATCAACGACTTCGACGGCACCGTCATGCTGGTCAGCCACGACCGCGCGCTGCTGCGCTCGGTCTGCGAGGACTTCTGGCTGGTCGGCCGTGGCGTGGTCGGCCCCTTCGACGGCGACCTGGACGACTACCAGCGCTACCTGCTGGAAGAATCCCGCCGCCTGCGTGAGGAAGCCCGCAAGGCAGAACAGGCGGCTGCTGCCACCAGCAAGGCGGCAGCGCAGGTGGATCCCGCAGCACATGCAGCACCTGCAGCGCAGGCCCCCGTGGCTGCTGCGCTGGCCCCGGCTCCCGCTGCCCCGTCCATGCCGCCTGCCGCCAGTGCCGGAGACCAGCGCGAGCAACGGCGCCTGGCCGCCCTGGCCCGCCAGCAGATGGCCGAGAAGACCCGGCCGTTCAAGAAGGAACTGGAACAGCTGGACAAGCGCCTGCCCCAGCTGCAGGCCGAGCGCACGCGGCTCGAAGGCCTGCTGAGCCAGCCCATCTCGCCCGCCGACATGGCCGAGACGGGCCGCAGCCTCAAGGCCTGCAACGACGAGATCGACAGCCTGGAGGAGCGCTGGCTGGAACTCAGCGAGCAGATCGAGCAGTTGTCGGCCGCGATTTCCGACTGATTCCAGGCGTTGCCGAAAAGCACGCCTACCTGGAGCAAAGCCGGGAACTCGCAGCCCACGCCACAGTGCAGGACACCCTGGCCCACATCGGCGGCCAGGGCGGCGTGGTGGCCGTGGACAGGCAGGGACGCGTGCACTGCCCCTTCAACAGCGCCGGCATGTACCGCGGCTGCATCGTGGACGATGCGCCTGCCTTGCCCCTGATCTTTGCCTGATCGGCATTTCGCCCCGGGTTGACCTGCGCCCATGTGTTGCGGGCAACGAGGCGTAACAGCCTCGTCCCCGGCTCGTCGCGCCCGCAAGCCTCTGTCAGGAAACGGATTTTTCCCCAACACGCCAGAAATCTGTCTTCAAACTGACAGATCATCACCTCCAGGCTTGCAATTGCTTGCGTCCTGGGGCAATCCCTGAGTCAACCCGCAGCCACTCGCCCGCGTTGAACACGCAACAAAGGAGTGATTGCACATGACCGACATCTTTTCCCACACCGCCCTGCAGACCCGCTTTGCAGCCGCTGCGCTGGCCCAAGCTGTCTGGCCATGGGATGACCGTGACCGCAAGCGCGGCCCCCGCAAGGCCTGAAAACCGGGTCACGAAAAAGTTTCGACTTCCTTCGAAAATTTTTTGAAAACCTGTCAACCAGCTGAATCCGGCCCGCGTTAAGAGAGCAATACAGGAGAAAGTTTTCATGCAAACGACTGCCATCATGTCCATCTGGCCCGAAGACGAACGCGATCGCAAGCGCTGAGGCGCTGGCTGGCGCACACGGTGCCCCAGCCCCTGACACCACCGGTCTGACGGTCTTCCGTGCAGACCCCCTCTTCCACAAAACCCGCTTCGGTGGGTTTTGTCATTTCCGGGCCCCCCTGCAATAGGGGGTTCTCAACGAAAAAGGGGCCCGAAGGCCCCTTTCCTGCGTGAACCCTTGCAGGCTCAGTGCATGTGCAGACCACCGTTGACCGAGAAATCGGCGCCGGTGGAATAGCCGCCTTCTTCCGAAGCCAGCCAGGCGATGATCGAGGCGATCTCGCTGGGCTCGCCCAGGCGCTTGACGGGGATGGTGCCCACGATCTTCTCCAGCACGTCGGGACGGATGGCCTTGACCATGTCGGTGCCGATGTAGCCGGGGCTGACGGTGTTCACGGTCACGCCCTTGGTAGCCATCTCCTGCGCCAGCGCCATGGTGAAGCCGTGCATGCCCGCCTTGGCGGCCGAGTAATTGGTCTGCCCTGCCTGGCCCTTGGCACCATTGACCGAGCTGATGTTGATGATGCGGCCCCAGCCCTTTTCCACCATGTCGCCCACGACCTGCTTGGTCACGTTGAACATGGAGTTGAGGTTGGTCTCGATGACGGCCTGCCAGTCTTCCGGCGTCATCTTGATGAACATGCGGTCACGCGTGATGCCGGCGTTGTTGACCAGCACATCGATGTTGCCGTGCTCGGCCTTGGTCTTGTTGAAGGCCTCGACGGTGGAAGCCCAGTCGCCCACATTGCCGACCGATGCATGGAAGGTGTAGCCCAACGCCTTTTGTTCGTCCAGCCACTTCTGGAAGTCGCGCGACGGACCGCAACCTGCGATGACCTTGAAGCCTTCCTTGTGCAGACGCTGGCAGATAGCCGTTCCGATGCCTCCCATTCCCCCTGTGACATACGCTACTTTTTGAGCCATTCTTCTCTCCTGTCAATCAATGGTTGCTTCAGATCAATCTATCCACGACAACCGGGACATTGACTCCGGTTATCACCAAGGGTGCCTGAACCTCTGGGCCCGGCATCCCCGTATGGCTAGTATGCAGCGCGTGCGCTGCGCCTCTCTTCGGGCAGGCCCTAGGCAGACCTAGGATCTACCCTGAAAGCTTGCTAACGTTTTCCCGGAGCCTTTCAGACGCGCTCCACCGCCATGGCCACGCCCATGCCGCCGCCGATGCACAGGCCGGCCAGGCCCTTCTTGGCGCCGCTGCGCTGCATCTCGTGCAGCAGGGTCACCAGGATGCGGGCGCCCGATGCGCCGATGGGGTGGCCGATGGCAATGGCGCCGCCGTTGACGTTGACCTTGGCCGGGTCGATGCCCAACTCCTGGTTCACCGCACAGGCCTGGGCCGCGAAGGCTTCGTTCAGCTCGAACAGGTCCACGTCCTGCGCGGTCCAGCCCGCACGCTCCAGCGCCTTGCGCGAGGCGAACACCGGGCCCAGGCCCATGGTGGCGGGGTCCAGGCCGCTGGTGGCGTAGGAGACGATGCGCGCCAGCGGCGTCAGGCCCAGGGCCTTGGCCTTGGAGGCGCTCATCACCACCACGGCGGCCGCGCCGTCGTTCAGGCCCGAGGCGTTGCCGGCCGTCACCGAGCCGGCCTTGTCGAAGGCCGGGCGCAGGCCTGCCAGGGCGTCGGCATTGGTCTTGCGGTTGATGTACTCGTCGGCAGCGAACACCACGGGATCGCCCTTGCGCTGGGGAATGCTGACGGGAACGATTTCGTCCACGAACTTGCCTGCGTCCTGTGCGGCCGTGGCCTTTTGCTGGCTGGCCAGGGCCAGGGCATCCTGCTGCTCGCGGCTGACGCTCTTTTCCTTGGCCACGTTCTCGGCCGTGATGCCCATGTGGTACTGGTTGTAGACGTCCCACAGGCCGTCCACGATCATGGTGTCGGCCATCTTCCAGTCGCCCATGCGCTGGCCGTCGCGCGAGCCCGGCAGCACGTGGGGCGACAGGCTCATGTTCTCCTGGCCGCCGGCCACGACGATCTCGCTGTCGCCCGTGGCCACGGCCTGGGCTGCCAGCATCACGGCCTTCAGGCCCGAGCCGCAGACGGCGTTGATGGTGAGGGCCGGGGTTTCCTTGGCAACGCCGGCCTTCATCATGGCCTGGCGTGCGGGGTTCTGGCCTGCGCCAGCGGCCAGCACCTGGCCCATGATGACTTCACCGACCTGGTCGGTGCCGACCTTGGCACGGTTCAGTGCCTCGCGGATCACGATGGAGCCCAGTTCGGTGGCGGGGATCTTGGCAAGGGTGCCGCCAAACTTGCCAACGGCAGTACGGACAGCGGAAACGATGACGATGTCTTCCATGATGACGGACCTTTCTTTGGACTCTTGAAGGGATGCCTGGGCGCACGCGGCCGCAGTCGCGGCAGCGGCACCCTGCATTCAAGCCACAGCGTTATTGCACTGCAGCATCGAAACGATTGTGCCTCAGGCCTTGACCAGTACGTAGCGGCCCGGGGCCGGCTCGATGGCCGTGTATTCCCTGCCCTTGCCGTACTGCTTTGGCGCCGCGACCAGCTTGCCGCCGTGCTCGGCCAGCCAGGGGCTCCAGTCGGCCCACCAGCTGCCCGGGTACTCGTCGGCGCCGGCCTGCCACTCCTTGAGCGTGGCGGGCAGCTGGCCGTCCTCGCGCAGCCAGTAGCTGCGCTTTTTCTTGGCCGGCGGATTGATCACGCCCGCGATGTGGCCCGACGCGCCCATCACAAAACGCTTGTCGCCGCCCAGCACCTGGGTGGACGCATAGGAGCCGCCCACGGGCACGATGTGGTCCTCGCGCGAGCCGTAGATATAGGCCGGCAGGCGCAGCTGGTGCATGTCGATGCGCTCGCCGCAGACGGTCAGCGCGCCGGGCTGGGCCAGCCTGTTTTCCAGGTAGAGGTTGCGCAGGTACCAGGCGTAGTAGGGGCCGGGCAGGTTGGTTGAGTCGCTGTTCCAGTACAGCAGGTCGAACGGCGGGGGCGTCTCGCCCTTGAGGTAGTTGCCCACCACGTAGTTCCAGACCAGGTCGTTGGGCCGCAGAAAGCTGAAGGTGGACGCCAGGTCCTGGCCCTTCATGAGGCCGCCCTCGCCCATTTGCATCTCACGGAAGCGCACCACGGATTCGTCGATGAAGACATCGAGGATGCCGGTGTCGCTGAAGTCGATGAAGGTGGTCAGCAGCGTGACGCTGGCCACGGGAAACGGCACGCCGGCCGGCGCCGTGGCGCGGGCTGTGGATGTGCGGGTGGCGCTGCGGCTGCCAGCCGCGCGCTTGGCCGCAGGCGCCTTGGCCGCCGGAGCAGCAGCTGCGCCATGCTCGCGGTCGTGGCGTGCCTGCAGCACCGCCAGCGCGGTGGACAGCAT
Source organism: Delftia deserti (assembly GCF_042653485.1). Classification (NCBI taxonomy): domain Bacteria; kingdom Pseudomonadati; phylum Pseudomonadota; class Betaproteobacteria; order Burkholderiales; family Comamonadaceae; genus Delftia; species Delftia deserti. Next base: position 401,179 of record NZ_JBHSIH010000001.1, read on the forward strand.
GGTGCCGCCCACGCAAAAGCCCAGCACATTGATCTGCTCGGCTCCCGCGATCTCGCGCGCCACGCGGATGCCGGTGAGCACGCCGTCCTCGATGTAGTTGTCCCAGGTCTTGCGCGCCAGGCTTTCGTCGGGGTTGCGCCAGCTCATCACGAAGGTGCGATGGCCCTGGCTGACGGCGTAGCGGATCAGCGAGTTGTCGGGCTGCAGGTCCAGGATGTAGAACTTGTTGATGCAGGGCGGCACCATGAGGAAGGGCCGCTCGTGCACCTTGTCCGTCAGCGGCTTGTATTCGATGAGCTGGAACAGCTCGTTCTCGAACACCACGGCGCCTTCGGTGGTGGCGACGTTCTTGCCCACGGTGAACAGGCTCTCGTCGGTCATGGACACATGGCCCTGGCGCATGTCGGCCAGCAGGTTGGCCACGCCCTGGGCCAGGCTCTCGCCCTGGGTTTCGATGGCTTTCTTCTGGGCCTCGGCATTGAGTGCCAGGAAGTTGCTGGGCGCCATGGCCGCCAGCCATTGCTCGATGGCGAAGCGCACGCGGTTGCGCGTCTTGTCATCGGCCTGCACGGCATCGGCCAGGCCCATGAGCATGCGGCTGTTGAGCAGATAGGTGGCGGCCGTGGCCGCCGTCAGCGGGTTGCCGGCCCACGATTCGGTGTTGAAGCGCTTGTCCTTGGCCAGCAGCGCCTGGGCGCCGCCCTGTTCGGCCATGGCCTTGGCGCCATCCAGGTACTGGCGCTGCAGCTCCAGCAGCTTTTCGGGGTCCAGCGACAGCGCGTTCTCGGGCAGGGCGCCGGGTTCGGGGACGGCCGCTTTCCAGGCCTGGGCCATGTCCGGCATGCCTGGCATGCCCTGGATTCCCGGAAGGCCTGGTTGCCCCATCTGCTGCAGTGTCTGCAGCGTGCGGCTCCATTGCTCGTTCCAGAATTGCTGGACGGATTGGCCTGACAGGCCAGCGAGTGGGTCAAAATTCATGCTGCATCCTTGTTCGTGGATGCCATGCAATAGCCTGGGGCTTGCGGGGCATCCGTTTTGATTGTGACCCAGGCGAGCCCCGCCTTGCCCGGCACAGACCTCCACGAAAACCCGTGCCCCGCTCGTTTTTTTGGTTCGACCATGTATCTCGTTGTTATCGCCTGGCTGTATGTCACTCTGATGATGGCAGTGGCCGAGGCCGCCAGCCCCACGGGCAGCATACTCGGCGCCGTGATCACGTTCGCACTCTACGGACTGCTGCCGCTGTCGATCGTGATCTACATCATGGGCACGCCCGCGCGCAAGCGAAAACGCCATGCACGCGAATTGGCCGAGCGCGAGGCCTGGCTCGCGCAGCAGCAGGCCTCGCAAAACGGCCCCGGCACGCAGGCGCGCTCAGTCCTTCCAGATGCAGGCGGCGAACCGCCCGCTGCTGCCCAGGCGGGCGGCGTCGCGCCGGTGCGAAAAGAACCGTGAGCCGTTGAGCACCGTGCACCATGCGTCGCCGCCGTCATTGCCGTAGATGGCGGTGATGCCCAGCGCCGCCAGGCGCTGGCGCGCAAGCCCGGCCAGGTTGGCCAGGTACTTGGGTGCGCCCCCGCCCTCTTGCGCCACGGCGGTGAAATGCGCCCCGGCCGCCGCGTCATGCGCGATGAAGGCCGCGCGCACCTCGGCTCCCACTTCGAAGGAGCGCGGACCGATGCAGGGTCCCAGCCAGGCCAGGGTCTGCTGCGCCGCTTGTCCGGGCGGTGTCTGGATCTGGCCTGCAAAGCGCTCGAACAGCGTCTCCAGCACCCCGCCCGCCAGCCCTCGCCAGCCCGCATGGGCCGCGCCCACCACGGCACCGCTGCGATGGGCCAGCAGCACGGGCAGGCAGTCGGCCACCATGATGGTGCAGACCACGCCCGAGGCGCTGGTCACGCAGGCATCGAAGGCCTGGCCCTGCGCGCTGCCTGCATCCAGGGCCACGACATCCCCGCCATGCACCTGCTGCAGGAACACCGCGCAGGCGCCCGGCGTATGGGCACGCACGATCTCCTGCAGCCGCTGGCGGTTGGTGCGCACGGCCTGCGGGTCATCGCCCACATGGTCGCCCAGGTTCAGGCTGCCCCAGGGCGCCGTGCTGACGCCGCCTTCGCGCGAGGTGCACAGCGCGTGCACGCCGGGCGGCGCGGGCCACTCGGGCACCAGCCAGGATGCGGGGATGGTGCCGGGGAGGTTGCCGGGGATGGAGTCAGGCCGGGCCGCGCTCATTCCGCGTCGGGGCAGGCCGAGGGATGGGCCTTCTGGAAGGCCGGCAGCGCCTCGCAGCGATCGACGATGGCCGCCAGGCGTGGCAGGCCGTCCAGGCTCACGTTGAAGCGGCGGCCGTTGAAGATCTGCGGCACCAGGCAGCAGTCGGCCAGCGTGGGCGTGTCGCCCCAGCAAAACAGCGAAGGCGCCAGGCCGGCGGCCTCGCGCTCGGCGGCCAGCAGGTCCAGCTGGCGCTCGAAGGCTTCCAGGCCGGAGCGCACCCAATGCACGTACCAGCCGCTCTTGGCCTCGTCGGAGACACCCAGGTTGCGCACCAGGTACTTGAGCACGCGCAGGTTGTTCAGGGGATGGATCTCGCAGGCCACCATCTGGGCCAGCGCGCGCACATGGGCACGGCCCAGGGCGTCGCGCGGCAGCAGCGGTATTTCGGCATGGGTCTCATCGAGATATTCGATGATGGCCATGGACTGGGTCAGCCAGTGGCCGTCCTCGGTTTCCAGCGCCGGCACCAGCGCATCGCCGACATGCTGGGCATAGGCCGGTGCCCTGTGGTCGCCGCGCAGCAGGTGCACGGGTACGGATTCATAGTCCAGGCCCTTGATCTGCAGCGCAATGCGCACGCGGTAGGAGGCCGACGAGCGGAAGTAGGTGTGGAGCTTCATAGACCGCAAAGCATACCGTGCGGCCCGGGGTCTGTTCCGGCTCATCCGGCCATCGCATTGCCCCGCTGCGGGGCCACAGGCATGGCACACTTGCGACGGCGCCCACGAGACAAGGCGCCAGAGGAACACCGACATGAGCTACGTTTTCAACCCGCCCGCCGTGGCCAGCGTACCCGTCCTGGGCCGCCCCGAGCGCTTTCCCGTGCACCGCATCTACTGCGTGGGCCGCAACTACGAAGAGCACGCCAAGGAGATGGGCTTCACAGGCCGCGAGCCGCCCTTCTTCTTCCTCAAGCCTGCCGACGCCATCGTGCCCGTCGAGGCCGGCACCACGGGCACCATGCCCTACCCCACGCTGACCGCCAACCTGCACCACGAGATCGAGCTCGTCGTGGCCATCGGCAAGGCGGGCAAGAATATCAAGGCCGCCGACGCGCTGGACTACATCTGGGGCTACGCCGTGGGCCTGGACATGACGCGCCGCGACCTTCAGAACGACATGAAGAAGCAGGGCCGCCCCTGGTGCATAGGCAAGGCCTTCGAGCATGCCGCGCCCATCGGCCCCATCACCCCGGCAGCCGAGGCCGGCGACATCGCCAAGGCCACGATCTCGCTGCAGGTCAATGGCGCCGACCGCCAGCGCAGCGATATCGGCAAGCTGATCTGGAACATTGCCGAGACCATCGAGCACCTGTCGGCCGCCTGGGAACTGCAGCCCGGCGACCTGATCATGACGGGTACGCCCGAAGGCGTGGCCGCCGTGGTGCGCGGTGACCTGCTGGAAGGCCGCATCGATGGCCTGAGCCCCTTGAGCGTCAAGATCGCCTGAGATCCCTCTGCCTGGCGACAGGCCGGCAAGGCAGCGGGGAGCGCGTTCCCCGGCCTGCCGGCCTTCGTTTTTCTGAACCCACAGTCCGCTGCACGGAAAGCCTTCCTGCCTTCCGTCTGGCGGCGCTTTCACTTCCATGGTGTCGGCATGATTTTTCGCAGCCCCATCAAGTTCTGCCGAGCCTGCGGCACGGCCGTGGTCTACCGCATTCCCGACGATGGCGACACGCGCGAACGCGCCGTGTGCCCGCACTGCCACACCATCCATTACGAGAATCCGCTGAACGTGGTCGGCACCATCCCCGTCACCGACGACGGCCGCGTGCTGCTGTGCAAGCGCAACATCGAGCCGCGCCGGGGCCTGTGGACCCTGCCCGCAGGCTTCATGGAGCTGGCCGAGACCACGGCGCGCGGCGCCCAGCGCGAGACCGATGAGGAAGCCGGTGCCGACATCGAGATGGGGCCGCTGTTTTCCATCGTTGACGTGCCCAAGGTCAGCCAGGTCCACCTGTTCTACCGCGCCCGCCTGCGCAGCGAGCAGTTCTATCCAGGCCCCGAGACCATGGAGGCCGCTCTCTTTGCCGAGGCCGAGATTCCCTGGGAGGAACTGGCCTTCCGCACCGTGCGCGTGACGCTGGAGCGCTACTTCGAGGACCGTGCGGCCGGCCTGCTTGATGCGCACCGAGTGCACTCCATCGACCTGAGCCTGTAGGTACATGCACCGCCGTCCGGCACCACCGCGCTGCACGGTGCTGCCGGAAGCACCTCGGTGATGCCAGGCCATGCCGCGGCGTGGCGCCGATGGGGCTGCGGGTGGGGCGGTGGATGGGGGGCTGTCATCCATGTGTCACCCTGCAGACACATTTAGTCACAAGCTGGCCTCCTTCTTGCTCGTTGCATCAGGCTTTTCCCTGATCGGGGAAAGCGGGTTTCACCCAGCCTGAACCTGACTGCGGAGCGCTCCATGGCCACATCCCTGCCAACCGACCTGATTCTTCCCCACCTGCGGGAACTCAACCGCAACGCCGCCGACCTGCGCGAAATACGGCTCATGTGGCGGCTCATCGAAGCCTCGGCCCGCATGCAGGCCTCGCAGCAGGGGCAGGCCCTGGTGTCCATGCTCACCGACACGCGCCAGGGACTGGAGCAGCTGGAGCAAGGCCTGCTGCAGTCGCAGCTGGTGCAGTCCGCGCAGGAGGCCATGGCCCAGCTGGGCATGCAGTCCGCCCATGCCATCGACCTGCTGGTGCGAAGCCTGTACGAGCGCACGGCCGATGTCGGCTTTCTCGCCGCCGATACCGTGCTCTGCGAGGCCATGGCCCAGCTTGACGATGGCGACGGCGATGATTGCGGCCTGCCCGACATGGCGGCCGGCGGCCTGCGCGCATGGCAGGCACCGCTGCAGGCCCACCTCCAGAGCTACCGAGCCAAGTACACGGTGTATGACGACATCCTGCTGCTGGACACGCAAGGCCAGGTCTGCGCCCGTGCCCAGGCACAGGCAGACCGCAAGCCGCCACCGCCCTGTGCCGAGGCCTGGTTCCAGCAGTCCCTGCAGCAGGCGGGCCATGTCAGCCATTTCGGCGCCAGCTGCGTACTGCCCGGCGCAGACCGCCTGATCTACGCGCAGCGCCTGCTGCATCCACGCACCATGGCGGTGCTCGGCGTGCTGTGCCTGAGCTTCGACTTTGCCGCCGAGATGCAGGCCATCTTTGCCTCGGGCGGGCCGCGCGCCCAGGTGGGGCTGCTGCTGGACGACGGCGGACTGGTCATCGCCAGCAGCGACGCCCACTGGATCGCCCCCGGCAGCCGCGTGCCCATGCACCATGGTGATGCCGTGCAGCCGCTGATCCATGCAGGACGCACCTACCTGGTGCGCACGGCGCGCGCCCTGCCCTACCAGGGCTATGCGGGGCCGCAAGGCTGGCAGACCCAGGTGATGGCACCGCTGGACCTGGCCTTCGCCACGCAGCAAAGGCCGCAGGTCCTGCAGGCGCTGGAGCCGGCCATTGCCGAGGGGCTGATGGCCCAGGCGCGCGGCTTTTGCCCGCCGCTGCACGCCATGGCCCGCGCGGCCGACGACATACGCCGCGTGGTCTGGAATGGCCAGGTGCTGGCGGCCAGCCAGGCACCGGAGTCCCACGTGCAAGGCACGGCCCACCCGGACCCGCTGCAGGCCGTGCTGGAGCAGATGGGCGAGACCGGCGACCTCACCCATGCCGTGTTCACACGCGCCATTCACGGCCTGCACGAGACCGCGCTGTCCACCCGGCTGCAGGAGCACAGCACGCTGAACCGGCTGCTGATGGACCTGCTGGAGCGCAATCTCTATGAACGTGCCAACGACTGCCGCTGGTGGGCCCTGACGCCCGGCCTGCAAAAGGTGCTGGCAGACAACAGCGGCTGCCTGGCCCTGTCGGTACAGGCCCACGACAGCGCGCAGCGGCTGCTGGAGCAGCTCAATGCGCTGTACACCGTCTATGCGCGCATTGCGCTGTACGACGCCCAGGGCCTGGTGCTGGCCTGCAGCCATGAGAGCGAGGCCGGCCTGCCCCTGGCTCCCGGCACGCGCGTGCAGGCATCGGCCCTGCAGGCCACCGTGCTGCTGCGCGATGCCCAGGCCTACCACGTGCAGGAGATGGACGATGGGGGCCTGCCCGTCCATGTCTACCATGCCGCGCTGCGCGCGCCATCGCCTGGGAGTGAACAGGCGCACGGACATGCACACGGCGGCGATCAAGGCCCCGTCATCGGCGGCATCGCCCTGCTGTTCCACACGCGGCGGGAGCTGCAGGCCATGCTGCAGGCCGCAGCGCCAGAGCAGGCAGCAACGGCAGAGCAAGCCGCAGCCACCGATCCCGAAGACAGCGGTCTGCCGCGCCTGCCGATGGAAGCGTTCTACGTGGCGCGTGACGGGCGCATCGTCGCCGCCAGCCATGGCGAGCGCCCGCTGGGCAGTTGCATCGCAGGCGTGGCCGGCCTGGCATCGCTGGCCGATGGCGAGGTGCGCAGCAGCATCGAGGAGATCGAAGGCCACTACTGCATCGTCGGCATGGCCGCCGGGCGCGGCTACCGCGAGTTCCGTCTGGACCAGGGCGTGGCACGCGATGCAAAAGAAAGCGCAACGGACGACACACTGGCCGGCCTGGTCAGCCTGAGCCTGCAGCGGCTGGGCCCCGTGCATGCCGATGCGCGCAACCGCGCGCTGCGCCTGGCGTCGGCCACCCGCCTGGATGGTGCCCGGCCCGCTACGCACGGGCACGGGCGCGCCGCGCATGGCAACGGCGAGGCGCCTGTGGAACTGGCCAGCTTCTACGTGGGCGCCAGCCTGCTGGCCCTGCGCGCGGGCGATGTCTGCGAGGCCCTGCCCGCCAGCGCCATCTCGCCCGTGGCGGCAGGACGGCTGCCGTTTTGCGTGGGCGCGCTGGCACGGCGCAGCCAGGGCAGCGTCAGCGGCTATGTCTGGGTGTTCGACCTGGCCGCGCTGCTGCAGGGCCAGCCCGGCGTGGTCACCGAGCAGTCACAGGTCATCGTGGTCCAGCATGGCGGCCTGCGCGTGGGCCTGCTGGTCAGCGCGCTGCAGGGCGTGCACCGGCTGCCAGCCAGCGCGCTGGTGGATTCGCCCATGCTGAACGCGGCCGACACCGCGACGGCCCTGGTGCGCAAGCTGGTGCATGCCGATTCGGGCCTGCCGCTGGTCCAGTGCCTGGACCCCGCCGCGCTGATGCGCAGGCTGCAGCCTTCGCGCGTTGCCGCGGCCAATGCCGACCGCAATGCGGTCAGCGTGGAAAGAGAGGCGGCGTAGCCCGGGCGCTGTCGGGCGCTGTCGGGCCTGTCGCGTCTCTAGCGCCTCAAAGGCCCCAGTGGCGCAGGCCCGGCAACGCGGCCTGCGCTGCCTCGTAGCCTTCGTCGATGGCCTCGCGCGCGCGGTGGAAGTCCAGCAGGCCCAGGTGGGACAGGCGCGGCGCGATCACCAGCTCGGGCGGGTCGCCCGCCATGCGGCTGCGCGTGATGCGCATCTGCATGATGTTGACGCTGGTCATCACCACGTCCAGCAGCGAGGGCGGCCGGGGCGGGGGCTCGGTCTCGCGGCCCGCCTCGTCGCGGTGGTGGCCGGGCATCCATCCCATCACGCCGCGCTGCAGCCTGCGCACCCAGGCCGTGCCGGCCACGGCGCTGGCCTGGCCCGCCAGGTCTTCGGGCGCCACGCCCTGCTCTGCGGCGGGCGGTGCCTCCTCCAGCGGCGGCGCGGCAGCCATGGCGGCGGAGGGCGCCAGCGGCCGCATGTGGCGCCGCATGATGTCGGCATTGAGATCGACCGCGATCACGATGTCCGCGCCCATGGCGCGCGCCAGCGAGGCGGGCACGGGGTTGACGATGCCGCCATCGACCAGCAGCCGCCCCTCGCGCTGCACGGGCGTGAACAGGCCGGGCAGCGCGATGGAGGCACGCACGGCATCGGCGATGGAGCCCTTGCGCAGCCAGACCTCGGCGCCCGAATGCAGGTCGGTGGCCACGGCGCCGAAGGGAATCTTCAAGTCCTCGATGGCCGAGTCCACGAAGTGCTCGCGCCAGAACGCGATCAGCTTCTCGCCCTTGAGCATGCCGCCCGTGATGTTGAAGTCCATGAAGCCGAACACCTTGCGCATGCCCAGGCCCAGCACCCATTCCTCGAAGCGCTGCATCTCGCCGGCCGCATACGAGGCCCCCACCAGGGCGCCTATGGAGGAGCCACAGATGATGTCGGGCCGCAGGCCCGCATCCTCCAGCGCGCGCAGCACGCCGAAATGCGCCCAGCCGCGCGCCGACCCGCTGCCCAGCGCCAGGCCGACCACGGGTTTGCGCGGACTCAGCGCCATCAGCGGTCCCCGCCTGCCAGCAGGGCCAGCATGCCGGCCTCGTCCAGCACGGTCACGCCCAGCTCCTCGGCCTTGGCCAGCTTGCTGCCGGCCTCGGCACCGGCCACCACATAGCTGGTCTTCTTGCTGACCGAGCCGGAGACCTTGGCGCCTGCGGCCTCCAGCATCTCCTTGGCCTGGTCGCGGCCCAGCGTGGGCAGCGTGCCCGTGAGCACCACGGTCATGCCGGCCAGCGGCTGGGCGGTCTGCTCGCGCGCCGCGCCCTCCTCCCAGTGCACGCCGCAGGCACGCAGTTGCTCGACCACCTCGCGGTTGTGGGGCTGGGCGAAGAAGGTGTGGATGCTCTCGGCCACGATGGGCCCCACGTCGCGCACCTGCAGCAGTTGCTCGACGCTGGCGTCCATGATGGCGTCCAGCTGGCCGAAGTGGCGGGCCAGGTCCTTGGCCGTGGACTCGCCCACCTGGCGGATGCCCAGGCCGAAGAGAAAGCGCGCCAGCGTGGTCTTCTTGGATTTTTCCAGCGCGTCCAGCACGTTCTGGGCCGACTTCTCGGCCATGCGGTCCAGCGATGCCAGGGCCACCAGGCCCAGGCGGTAGAGGTCGGGCAGCGTGCGCACCACGTGGCCGTCCACCAACTGGTCCACCAGCTTGTCGCCCAGGCCCTCGATGTCCATGGCGCGCCGCGCGGCAAAGTGCAGGATGGCCTCCTTGCGCTGCGCCGGGCAGAACAGGCCGCCCGTGCAGCGGTGGTTGGCCTCGCCCTTGGGTCGCGCCACGGCGCTGCCGCAGATGGGGCATGCAGCGGGCATGCGGAAGTTGGGCACATAGGCCGGCCGGTCGCCGGGCACGCGGCCCACGACCTCGGGGATCACGTCACCGGCGCGGCGCACGACCACGGTGTCGCCGGTGCGCACGCGTTTCTTGCGGATCTCGAACAGGTTGTGCAGCGTGGCATTGGTGACGATGACGCCGCCCACCGCCACGGGCGCCAGGCGCGCCACGGGCGTGAGCTTGCCCGTGCGGCCGACCTGTATGTCGATGCCTTCCATGCGCGTGGGCATTTCCTCGGCCGGGTACTTGTGGGCCACGGCCCAGCGCGGCTCGCGCGAGACAAAGCCCAGCTGGCGCTGCTGGGCCAGGCTGTTGACCTTGTAGACCACGCCGTCGATCTCGTAGGGCAGCGTGGCGCGCTCGGCGCCCATGCGCTGGTGGAAGGCCACCAGCTCGGCCGCGCCCTTGGCGATGCAGACCTGGGGCGCCACCGGAAAGCCCCAGTCGCGCAGCGCCTGCAGCATGGCGTAGTGGGTGACGAAGTCGGGGCCGCCCTGGGCAGCCGGCGTGATCTCGCCCAGGCCATAGGCGAAGAAGGACAGCGGGCGCTGCGCCGCAATGCCCGAGTCCAGCTGGCGCACCGAGCCTGCCGCCGCATTGCGCGGATTGGCAAAGCTCTTGCCGCCGGCGGCCTGCTGGCGCTCGTTGAGCTTGATGAAGTCGGCGCGGCCCATGTAGACCTCGCCGCGCACCTCGACCACGGGCGGCACGCCCTTGCCTTCCGGCAGGGACAGCGGAATCTTGCGGATGGTGCGGATGTTGTGGGTGACGTCCTCGCCCACCTCGCCGTCGCCGCGCGTGGTGGCCTGCACGAGGCGGCCGTTCTCGTAGCGCAGGTTCATGGCCAGGCCGTCGAACTTGGGTTCGGCCACGTACTCCACGGGCGGTGCTCCTTCGGCCAGTTCCAGCTCCTTGCGGATGCGTGCGTCGAAGGCCTCGGCCCCCGTGGCCTCGTTGTCGGTCTCGGTGCGGATGCTGAGCATGGGCACGGCATGGCGCACGGGCATCAGGCCGTCGAGCACGGCGCCGATCACGCGCTGCGTGGGCGAGTCCGGGGTGACCAGTTCGGGGTAGGCACCTTCCAATGCCTGCAATTGCTGGAAGACGCGGTCGTACTCGCCGTCGGGCACGGTGGGCGTGTCCAGCACGTAGTACTCATGCGCCCATTGGTTGAGCTGGGCGCGCAGCGCCTGCACCTTGGCCAGCACCTTGTCGGGGGCGGCCCCGGACTCCGGCGCCGCGGGGGCTGCGCCGGAGAAAAGATCCAGATTGTCGTTCATGGGGTTGAGGCCAGGAGCCTGTTGTGCACCAGGGGCACCGCGCCGCGTCAGCTGAACAGTCGCCGCGCCAGCATGGAGCCCGCCGACAGCTCGCGGCTGTCGAGCTTGTCATAGAGATGTTCCAGGTCGTGCTGGATGGGGTCCAGCGCCATGGCCGGCAGCAGGTAGCCGTTCTGGTCGCAGAGCACGCCGTCCATGGTCTGGCACAGGCGCTCGGCCACCTGGCGCAGCTGCACGAAGGCCTGCTCGCCGCGCGGCACCTGGGGCACGTCCAGGCTCAGCAGGAACTCGCGCACCACCGAGGTGTCGAGGTCGTCGGCCATGGCTGCCTGCGGGTCGTAGTTGAGCACCAGCACCGGCGGCATGCCGGGCGTGGGCGAAGGCAGGGCCATGCGCCCGGGCATGGAGCCCGGCAGAAAGCCCTGGCGCGATGCGTTCTGCTGCACATAGCCCGCGCTCCAGGAGGCCTGGCGTGCGCGCAGCATGAAGGTGAGCTGGGCGTCGTGCTCGCTGGCGAACTGGTCGAGCTCGCGCGCACGCGCCACTTCCTGCAGCATGTCGGGCACGTCGGGCGTGGCGCCCAGCGCGTCGGCAAAGCGCTGCACCTTGGCAACGAACTCGGAGAACTCGATCTCGTTGAGCGCACCCGTGCGGTTGGCCAGTTGCACGCCGGCCTGGAAGCCCAGGTAGCGCTGGCCGGGCTGCAGCGGCTCCCACTGGTGGGTGGACTGGTTCATGCCCTCGATCGCAAAGGGCTTGTTGCCCGCTCGCCGCGTGGCGGGCTGGGCCTGCAGCGCCAGTTCGCCAGGCACGGCCTGGCCGACCTGCACGGGGGCAATGGCGTCGATCAGCGCATCCAGGCCCGGACGGCTGGCGGCCGCGCTGGTCAGGGCCGCGTCGTTGAGGGAAGGCTCGATGGACTGCGGTGCCGACGGGGACGCCGCAGACGCGGACACAGATTCAGATGCGGGTGCCGAAGCGCTGGCGTCTTCGCCCGCCTGCAGGGCATGGGCTGCCTGCGCGGACTGCACTGCCTGGGCGGCCTTGGCCGCCAGCGCAGCCTGGGCTGCGGCCTGGCGCTGCTGCTCTTCAAGCTGGACCAGATGGGCCAGCTCGGCATCGGTTTCGGCAAAGCGGTCCGCGGAGGCCGGGCTCTGGCCCGGCGCGGCGGTGCCGAAATCGCCCAGCACGGGCTCGCGCAGGCTGTGCGTCAGGTCCGGGCCGTGGCCCACGGTGTCCATGCCGGGCTCATGGCGCGAGGGATCGCGCTGCGCCTCTTCGACGGGGTCGGCGCGCTTGGGTGCATTGCGGCGCGCGGACCAGCTGTTGTAGGCAAGGATCAGGGCCAGCACCACAAAGCCCAGGACGGCCAGACTGATTTGCAGGTTACTCATGGAATGAAGGAGTGAAACGTCGTTCCAGCAAATGGGGTTCGGAAGGAGGCGGACATGCTCAGGATAGCTCAGCCATGGACAGCGCGGACTCCATGTCCACGGCCACGATGCGGGACACGCCCTGCTCCTGCATGGTCACGCCGATGAGCTGCTGCGCCATTTCCATGGCGATCTTGTTGTGGCTGATGAACAGGAACTGCGTGCTCTTGCTCATGCTGGCCACCAGCTTGGCATAGCGCTCGGTGTTGGCATCGTCCAGCGGCGCATCCACCTCGTCCAGCAGACAGAACGGCGCAGGATTGAGCTGGAAGATGGCGAAGACCAGCGCGATCGCCGTCAGCGCCTTCTCGCCACCGGACAGCAGGTGGATGGTCTGGTTCTTCTTGCCGGGCGGCTGCGCGATCACCTGCACGCCCGAGTCGAGGATTTCATCGCCGGTGATCACCAGCTTGGCCTGGCCGCCACCGAACAGCTCCGGGAACATGCGCCCGAAATGCCCGTTCACGGTCTCGAAGGTGCCCGACAGCAGCTCGCGCGTTTCGGCATCGATCTTGCGGATGGCATCTTCCAGCGTGTTCATGGCCTGGGTCAGGTCCTCGGTCTGCGCGTCGAGGAAGGTCTTGCGCTCGCGCGCCAGCTTCAGCTCGTCCAGCGCCGCCAGGTTGACCGCGCCCAGGGCCGCGATCTCGCGGTGCAGGCGGTCGATCTCGCCCTGCAGGCCGTGCATGCGCACATTGGCCTCGGCAATGGACTGGGAGACGGCGGCCAGGTCGGCGCCCGCCTCCTCCAGCAAAGTGGAGTACTGCTCCAGGCCCAGGCGCGCGGCCTGCTCCTTGAGCTGGAATTCGGTGATGCGCTGGCGCAGCGGGTCCAGCGCCTTTTCCAGTTGCTGGCGGCGTTCGTCGCTGGCGCGCAGCTTGTTGGTCAGGTCGTCATATTCGCTGCGGCGCGCGGCCACGGCCTGCTCGCGCTGCATCTTCAAATCCAGCGCATCCTGCAGGCCGCCCTGGGCCGCGGCATCGGTCAGGCGCGTGAGTTCGTCCTGCGCGCGCTGCTGCTCATCGGCCAGGGAGCGGGCCTGCTGGCTGGCCGTCTCTATGGTGCGGCTGAGTTCGCCCCGGCGCGCCTCCAGGCTGCGCCGCGAAAACGTGGCCTCCTGGGCCTGGCGTTCCAGGGTGCGCAGTTGCTCGCGCGATTCGTTCAGGCGCCGCTCGGACTCCAGTACCTTGTCGCCGAGCTGGGCATGGCGCTCCTGGCTGTCGGCCAGTTGCATGTCCAGTTCCTCGAAGCGGGCCTCGGCCGCCACGCGGCGCTCCTCGATGTCGGACAGCTGGGCCTCGACCTCGGCCAGGTCGGCGCTGATCTGGGCATTGCGCGCGCGGGCCTGCTCGGCCAGCTGCGACAGGCGCAGGGTCTCGACCTGCAGCTCATGGGCACGGCTTTGCGATTCGCTGGCCTCGCGCCGGGCGCCGACCAGGCGCTGCGAAGCCTCGGCATAGGCGCTTTCGGCACGCACCAGGGCCGTGCGCGATTCGTCGGAGATCAGCGCCTGGGCGCGCACTTCCTTTTCAAGGTGCTCGATTTCCTGGGCGCGGGCCAGCAGGCCGGATTGCTCCGAATCCTGCGCATAAAAGCTCACGCTGTGGCTGCTGACGGCATGGCCCGTGGGCACGTAGACGGTTTCACCGGGCCGCAGTTCGCTGCGGCGCGACAGCGCCTCTTCCAGCGTGGGCGCCGTGTAGCAGTCCTGCAGCCAGTCGCCGAGCACGGCGCGCAGGCCAGCATCGTTCACGCGCAGCAGGTCCGACAGGTGTTGCCAGCGGCCGGCGGCCGGCGCGGGCGCGCCCTGCGGCGGGCTGAAGAAGGCCAGGCGCGCAGGCGGCGCATCGTGCCCGCCTGAGCCCAGAAAGCCGCGCACCATGTCGAGCCGGCCCACTTCCAGCGCGCCCAGGCGCTCGCGCAGCGCGGCCTCCAGCGCGTTTTCCCAGCCGGGCTCGATGGCAATGCGGCTCCACAGGCCCTGCATGCCGTCCAGGCCGTGCTTGGCCAGCCAGGGCTGGAGCTTGCCGTCTGTCTTGACCTTTTCCTGCAGCGCCTTGAGCGCTTCCAGCCGCGCCGACAGGTCGGCATGGCGCGCGGCCTCGGCATTGACGGCCTGCTGGCGCGTGCGGCGGTCCTCGTCGAGCTGGGGCACGGAGTCCTGCAGCTCGTTGAGCACGGCATCGGCCATTTCGGCCAGTTCGCGCGCCTCTTCCAGCTGGGACTGCAGATTGTTCAGGCGGGCCTCGTCGGGCGTCTCCAGCGCGTTGCGGTCGGCGCGCAGGCGCTCGAAGCGGGTCTCGAACTGGCGGCGCTGCTCGTCCAGGCTGCGCTGCTCGGCGGCCAGCACCTGGATCTGCTGCTGCACCTGCACCACGCTGGCGCGCTGGTCGGCGTCGGCCTTCTGGGCATTGCGCAAGGCGTCCTCCAGGTCGGGCAGGCGCATGCCTTGCTCCTCGACCTGGGCGGCCAGCATCTCGGCCTGTTCCTCGGCGTCCATGCCGGCGCCTTCGAGGTTCTCGATCTCGGCTTCGGCTTCCTCGCGGCGGCTGTTCCACAGCAGCACCTGCTCGGACAGCTGCTGCAGCCGCTGCTGCACGCGCTGGCGGCCTTCGAGCACGTAGCGTATCTCGGCCTCCAGCTTGCCGACCTCGGCCGTGGATTCGTAGAGCTTGGCCTGGGCCTGGTTGACCTGGTCGCTGGCGTCGTAGTGCGCCTGGCGCAGGGTTTCGAGTCCGCTTTCGTTGTTGCGGATGTCGGCCATGCGCTCTTCGAGCTCGTTGACGGCCTGCAGGCCCTCCACGCGCACGCGGTCCTGCTCGGCCTCGGCCTCGGCCCGCTTGAGGAACCACAGCTGCTGCTGCTTGAGCGTGACCTGGGACTGCAGCGCGTTGTACCGGGCCGCCACCTCGGCCTGCTTTTCCAGCCGGTCGAGGTTGTTGTTGAGCTCGCGCAGGATGTCTTCCACGCGCGTGAGGTTCTCGGTGGTGGCCGAGAGCCGGTTCTCGGTCTCGCGCCGGCGCTCCTTGTACTTGGACACGCCTGCGGCCTCTTCCAGGAACAGGCGCAGTTCCTCGGGGCGCGACTCGATGATGCGGCTGATCGTGCCCTGGCCGATGATGGCGTAGGCGCGCGGGCCCAGGCCCGTGCCCAGGAACACATCCTGCACATCGCGGCGGCGCACGGCCTGGTTGTTGATGAAGTAGCTGCTGTTGCCCTCGCGCGTGAGCACGCGCTTGACGGCGATCTCGCCGAACTGGCCCCACTGGCCGCCTGCGCGGTGGTCACTGTTGTCGAACACCAGCTCCACGCTGGAGCGGCTGGCCGGCTTGCGGTGCGTGGTGCCGTTGAAGATCACGTCCTGCATGGACTCGCCGCGCAGCTCGCTGGCCTTGCTCTCGCCCAGCACCCAGCGCACCGCATCCATGATGTTGGACTTGCCGCAGCCGTTGGGGCCCACCACGCCCACCAGTTGCCCCGGCAGCATGAAGTTGGTGGGCTCGGCGAAGGACTTGAAGCCGGACAGCTTGATGGAATTCAGGCGCACGATGCAGGCAGATGGCGGTCCGCGGCGAACGGACGAATGAGGACGTGGGGGAACAACAGGGAAGCTTGGGATGATACCGCGCGCCACCCCTGCTCAAGAATGGAAAGCGGCCCGCGCGGGGCCGGGTCGAATGTCAAGAATGGTTCGAGGGGGCGTCCGGCACCCCGCTGCCATCCGTGCACTCCACCACCACGGGCCGCTCTTGCGCCTCCTGCGGCAGGCTCGCCGGGCTCAGGGCCGGAGGGCGCGACACGATGGCCTGGCGCACCAGGGCCTCGAAGCTGCGCACGGGCACGGGCGGGCTGAGCAGGTAGCCCTGCCAGGCATGGCAGTGCTGGTCTTCGAGGAACTGGCGTTGCGCCTCGGTCTCCACACCCTCGGCGATGACCTGCAGGCCCAGGCTGGTGCCCAGGGCGACGATGGTGCGCGCAATGGCCGCGTCGTTGGGGTCGCTGAGCACGTCGCGCACGAAGCTGCGATCGATCTTGAGCTGGTCCAGCGGCAGGCGCTTGAGATAGGCCAGCGAGGAGTAGCCGGTACCGAAGTCGTCCAGCGAGAACCCCACGCCGTGTGCCTTGAGCGTGGCCATCTTGGCCGCCGTGTCGTCCACGTCGGCCAGCAGCAGGCTTTCGGTCAGCTCCAGCTGAAGGGAGGTGAGATAAAGAAAGAAGGAGAGGTGAGATAAATGGCACTTGCCGGCCCGCAAGTGGCATGTCATGGCACGAGGTTTTGCAATTCACTTGCACACCTGGAAACTGGTCAGGCTTGGTCCAGCCACACCGAAATGATGTCCAGCACCGCCGCTGCATCCTCATCGGCCAACGTGCCCGCATCAGGATCACCGAACACCATGCCGCGCCGCGCCATGTGCTGCGTGCCCCACTCATGGTAGACGGCGACAGGGTCCCCAAATCCGACCCGCACACTGTTTGCATCGGCTGAATGGTTCAGGCTGGCGAGCATATCGCCGTAGCGGTCGAGCAGGCGCCGATTGCCATCCTCCGGGTATGACTCACGGGTAGACGGCTCCCACGGCGCCCAGCTATTGCCCCCTGGGTCCGTGCGGCTCTCGAATCTTGCGCTAATGCGCCCCTCCATCTCCATGCCGATGCCCTGCATCACCGGCGTCAAGTCACTGAGCCGCTGCCGGACCTGCGCCAGATAGTCCACAAACGCCCGGTCATCAATGCGAACGTCCAGCATTGCTACTCCTTGCTCAGGCCAGCGCGCCGGGCGGCCGAGGCCAGATCGGGCGATGCTGCCCGCAGCTTGGCGTCGACCTGGCCCTGCAGTGCCTGCTTGCGCGCCTGGCCGGGGTTGTAGGCAAACCCGGGATCGATCCCCTGCGGCACTTCCTGCACTTCGCCCGAACGGGGGTTGACGTACTCGTGCATACGGACCTCAGGGGCCTGCTTGTTGAGCGGCTTGCGCACCGCTGGGGCGTCCGAGTCGTATTCGGCACCGGACCTCTCCAGGGTGTAGCCCTTGTCGTAGTCGCGCTGGCTCATGGACATCACCCGGCAGCGGCAGCGCCACCCGTTGGGCGGCCAGTGGGTGCGCCAGAAGAGATCATCAACGGGCAGCACAAGGTTGTCCCAGGCCCGGTGGCTGGCCCGCACGCGCTCATCGCGGCGCGTGATGTATCGCACATAGGGATGGGTGCGCTTGGACCGCTCCACGCGCTCCCATAACCCTGTGGCATAGGCTTGGCGCGTGTTGGTGTCGTAGATCAGCTTCAGGCGGGCCGGATCGAAACGGGTGCGCTTGATTTCCCCGTCGAGTGGGTCTTTCACGGCCTTGATACCCCACCAGCCCGCGCGTGTGAGCAGTTCTTCAACGTCGCGCATGAAGTCTCGGCGGCTCAGATTGCCTTGCACCGACTCGACAATGGCGTCGTAGACCCCCTGCAGGAGATCCAGCCGGGCCAAGCGGCTGATGGTGAACTGCACGCTGTGCTCATCCTCCCATATGTCCTGCCAGGCGTACGAGCGGGCCAACTTGCCCCTGCCTTGTAGCCAGGCCACCGCCTCGGCCGGCGTGAGCTTGTGGAGTTCTGCAAAATCGCTGGCTGCGCTCATGGCTTACTCATTGGGAATGCCGGCATCTGCAGCCAACCGGGCTGCAAACGCCACGCGTGTCAATGAAGCGGCCATCGGATCGGCGTCCATTGCTGCCAGAACCTCGGGCAGCCTGGCCAGCAGCTCACCCGCCGTCTGGCCTCGGGCGGCGGCGTCGGCAAGCAACGCACGCAGGGGCACGACCAGCGGGTCCATGACTGGCTGCCACTGCGCCTGCTCCTGGTCGATCAGCGCGTCGAGCGCATCGGGTGCGTTCGGTTTTGCTGTCGGCTCCGCAAAGTTGCTCGGGGCCATGGGCGGCAGGCCATTGCCTGGCGGGATGTTGGCTGCAGGCATATTGATGGGCGGTGGGCTGGCTGCCTTTTTGCTCCAGCCTTCGCCGTACTTGGCCCTGACCGTGTTCTCGTCCAGCTCGAAGCCCATGTCGGAGACGATCTTGTCGGCTTCGGCCTGGGCCTTGGTGTCTTCCTCTTCCTTGATCTGGCGGGACACCTGGCAGGGCTCAAAGCCGTTGTACTCGCAGATCCAGCCGATGAGCGTTTCATTGAGCGTTTCGGACAGCAGATCGCTGTCGGCCTGGGTCAAGTCCTGGCGCACGTTCTGACGCTCCTTGCTGGCCGCAGCGAGCGCACCGCCACCCGAGCGCGCGGGCTCCTGACCCGTCAGCACCTCGCTGATCCAGTCGTCCATGTACTCGCATAGCTGCTGCTGCGTGGTCACGTTGCCGCTGAGCTTGCTTTCCAGCAGCGCGATCTCCATGCCTTCGGGCGTCATCAGATACCCGTCGTTGCTCATGGCGCGCAGCGCATCGGCCAGCGTGCCCTTTTCCTTTGGGCTGGCCTGGCGAGGGTACTTGCCATGCGGCGTGGGCGAGCCGAAGCGGTCGCATAGCTTGTTCCAGGCGACGATGCCCTTGCGCTTGAAGAACACAGGCCAGAAGAGCTGCAGGCCCAGGCCGGTGCCGTAGGGGTTGTCGTCCTCGGGATTGACGCGGTGGGCGATGAACTTGCGCTCAGGGACAGGCACCCCAGTCAGCATGTTCTCGCGCGTGAGCAGTTGCAGTCGGGGTGGGCTGTGCTCGTCGTCCTGGACATAGACAAAGCGCCGCTGGGCGCGCTTGACCACACGCGCGGGCACGACCAAGTCGTCGCGGATGGTCCAGATGATCTCGGCGATGGCGTGCCCAGCCAACAGCGCCTCGAGGAGATCCGCGGACAGCTTGTCGAAGGAAAAGCCCTTGAGGATGGTGGTGAGGGTCTCGGCGTCCTGAGTGGCTTTGGCGTTGTCCTTGGCGCGCGGCTCAACCTGCCAGGCCTTGCCGATCAGGGCCAACTGGCGCTTTTGCAGGCCAGAGAACACCTTGCCGTCGCGGCGCAGGTCGCGGTACAGCTCGACACCGCCGTTGCCCCGCTCCAGCAGCAGAGGGTCATTGGTGCGCAACACCCCCATGTAGTTCTGCTCGAAGGGGTCACGCAGGCGGTTGGCGAACTCGGTATTGAGCTCTGCGGCCGGCATGGTAGCTGGAGGCTGGGTCGAGGTTGGCTGCCGGTTACGGCGATTCTTAGCCATGGATGAAGTCTCCCAACGGCTGGCTGCTGTCACGCGGGCCGCCGCTCATGAATTCAATGGGGGCGGAGGGGTTGCTGCCCGCGTGCAGGGCCAGTGCCAGCGCCCAAAACCGGTCGGCGTGGCCGTTGACCTTGGTGCTGTCGTCGCCATCTGCGACAAAGCGGATGTTCCCGGCCGCAGTGGTGGTCTTTTGGATCTTGCGCAGGTCGGCGCGGATCTTCGGGTCTTCGGGGATGCGGATCTTGCGATCCTCCATGGCGCCCTTGAGCGGGTAGGCCAAGGCTTCCTTGACCTGGCCGGTGAAGCTCACGCCTTCGACGCGGTGCTCGCCGAACTTGTCCTGTGCATCGTCGGTCCAGCCGATGCCCAGACCGGTGGAGTCGATGCAGATGCGGTCGCAGATCTCGAACCAGGGCCACAGGATCTTTTCCTGGTCGCTCTTGCGCATCTTTTCCATGACCTCGACGTGCCGCGTGTAGAACACGTCGCCCAGCTGCTCGACCACCCACAGCACGGTCAAGTCCTTCTTGCGGCCAATGTCTACGCCAGCGAACAAACGGCCCTGGAACGGCCCCTGCAGGCCGCGCCGCCAGTCGGTGCCGCCCGGGTATTCACAGGCCGTGATCAGCCCGTACTCCAGAAACTTGGCGTCGTCGTCGGCGGGGATGCACATGTACTCCTGGTCGAACGATTCCGCATCCGCTGCGCCTGCCTTGGTGAAGTCGAAGTACTCGGCTTCATCCATGTCCTGCTGCTCGGCATCGGCGGGCAAGGCCTGCTGCAGCTTGAAGAGGAAGCCTTGGTCCAGCGCATCCTGCAGAGTGACCCGGTGCAGACTGATTTTCTTGGGATTGCCACCGTGGCGGGCCTCGCGCACCAGCTGATTGAAAAAGCTGTATGAGCCCCGGTGCGTGCTGATCAGTTCCATGCTGCCGCCCCAGGTGATGCCTGGATAGGCAATGGCCCACATCTTGCGCTGCTCACGGTGCAGCGCGAACTCATCCAGAACGCGGCTGCCTCGCTTGCCGGCCTGGGCATCCGGGTTGCTGGACATGCTGTGGATGCGTCGGCCGCTGGCGAACTGCAGCACATAGGCGCTGAGCTTCTTGTCGGCATCGAGCACGACTTCGCCCATGTCCTGCGCGGCCATGCCCATGATGCCGGCCCACAGCTTGCAGTCTTCAATGAACAGCCGTGCCTGGATGTCGTCGCGGCTGCTCACCCATTCGTCAAATCGCGCGCCCTGAGCAGCCGCGCGCTCGTCCGCACCATAGGCCGTGGACCAACTGATGCCGATCTGCCGCGACTTCTCCATGAGCTTGATGCGGGAGCCATCCTTGATCCATTCCGCCTGGAACGGCAGGAAGATGGCTTCGCGGTCGTGGGGGATGCACTTGGCGCGGCCTTTGGTCGCTGCCATTACACAATCCCCAATGCTTCGCGGATCGCCGCCTTGGTCTGTGGCGTCACGCCGCCTTTGTTGGGCATGGCCTCCAGGGCCGCCTTGTGCTCCGCCAGCAGCTGCTGGCGCTCTTCTTCGCGCGCCTTGCGCAGGATCAGCTCCATGTCGATGTTCTCGCGCTTGGTGCCGCTCAAGTTTCTCAGGGCCCGTGCCATCACGCTGACTTCCTTGGGAGGGACTTCCTTGCCATCGGCCATGCTGTCCATGGTGCGAAACGCAATCGCCTCCAGCATCTGTGGCAACAGCCGTCCCACGTCGCCATCAGGCTCCTTTCCGAACTTCTCCACCCAGGCGCGAGCCACCGTCTGCGCCTGGATCATCTGCTGCATGCTCTCGCGCTCATTCTTGACGTAGCGCGCTGTGGCGGAGCGCGAAACGCCAGTGCCCAGCGCCTTCAGCGCCTCGAAGATCTCGTTGATGGTGCAGCCCTTGCGAATCAGTGCATGCACCTCCTGCAGGATGGTCTCATCCTGCTTGGCCACAGTGGACTTGCGCGCCATGGTTCAGCCCGCCCGAGGGCGCTTGACGCCCGGTACCTCGACCCGACCGCGCGCCGCGTCCTCGCCTCGGCCCAACAACTTGGCAATGCGCACACCCGCGACCTCATCCACGGCAATCAGGCCTTGCTCTTTGAGCCAGGACAGATCCGTCTGAATACGGTCTGCAGAGACCACATGGCCCAACCGTTCCACCATGGAGTGCAGCAAGTACTCGTTGGCCGTATAGCCCGCGCTCTCCAGCAGTACGCGCAGGATCACCAGGCGCCGATCTTCGGCCAGATGGGTTGCAAAATCGTTCATGGTCTATTTCTTCAGCAGATAGTCTTCAATCCGGTTCAGGGAAATGCGCACGGTGGTCATGTCGCGCTGGATGGCCTCCTGAGTTGCCTGCATGGCCTGCATGTCGCCCTGCAGCTCGGACAACTGCTGCGGCGTCGGCATGTACTTCACCTGGGTTTCCAGCTTGTCCGTTCGGCTGAGCAGCGCCGCCATCTGCTTGCCCAGCGCCTCCTCCACGGCCTTGATGTGCACCGTGTTGTCTTTGTCGCGGGTAGCAATCCAGGTGTAGATGGCCGTCGCCACGGGCAGCAGCACGCCGGCGATGATTTGCAGCCCCAGGCTGATTTCCTCTTTCATCGACCGCCCTCCAGCACCCGCACCAGGTCGGCATGCAACGCGGCGCACTGCCCGTAGAGGCCATACATGTCCATCAGAGCAGCGGCCACGTCGTCGGCCTCACCGCTGGAGAAAATTGGAGGCACCGGGCATGGCTGCATTACTGCTGCCGGAACCACTGCCGAAGGTTGCTGCAGCGGCGCGGTCGCGCGCGGCGCCGAGTTGGCGCACGCTGTCATCATCAAAGCGGCAGCCAGCACGGGCAGCAGCCGAAAGCTTGAGCGCATTACGAAACTCCTTGGAAAAACGCTGGTCCTGGACAACGCGGGCGGCCATGGTCTCGCGCAGGCCTGCGCTGGCGGTGTTGGCTTGGGTTATCAGATCGCGCTGCGATGTGATGAGGCCGGTGAGCTCCTGCACAGCGGCTGCATCCTGACGAGCCACCTCGGCTGCCAGGCCCGCCGCATGGCCGCGCCGATAGCCCACGACGCCGGCCGCAGCGGTCAGCAGCAGCCCGACGAGCACGATGGAAAGAGCAAGAGCTGGCCGGTTCATAGGCCCGGTCCCCATTGCAGATAGCGCGGCTGTAGCACGACCAGGATGCGGTGCGGATAGCCGAGGTTCTCGTGGCAGTGCAGTGCGGCGCGACGGGCTTTACCGCACGCCGCGTCGACCTGATCCCGCGTCGGCCTGGTCAGCCCCGTGGCCGCTGCCTCTGCTCGCCAGTGGCCCTCGCCGCCGTTGTAGCCCCGAAGGGCCACCCACATGCGGTCTCGCGCCGAATAGTGGCTCGGCGCACGCTGAAACAACTGGCGGTCATACAGGACCAATGCGCGCAGCGCCCATGCGGGATTGAAGGGCTGGTTGTCACGCAACTGCGCATCGGTCGTGGAGATCCAGCGCGAGGTTGCGGGCATGAACTGGGCCAGGCCTGCAGCACCCACGCGTGAGACGGAATCGGGCCGCCAACCGCTCTCTTGGTGCACCTGCGCGGCAAACACCGCAATGGGGGCGTCGAGGCCCCAGACCGCATGCGCCGTGCGCGTCAGCAAGGCCCGATGCTGTTGGGCGGCAGGCGGGATCTGTGCATGGGCTGGGTCCATTACCAGCGATGCCAGGCAGGCAGCCGCAACCAGCCACCACACCCAAGACGGGACTCGGCTACCCCGGCGCATCACAGCCCCATGGCCACGCCCAGCACCACGGCCGCAACGACCAGGGCGCGGCGCAGCATTGCAGCCGAGAACACCCGCGTGTAGGCAGGCACCACGGGATGGTCCACATCGCCCTCGGGCTCGGTCGAGCCCAGGCGCCAATCGCGCACCAGGTAGCTATCGGGCCGCGCGTAGGGGAACAACGCCCTGTCGAGCCAATAGCCCAGCACCGCCGCCAGTGAGATCAGCGATGCCTTGTAAAGGGCCACTGGCAATTGCTGCGGTGAGATCAGCGCAATCAACGCCAGCAGCAGCACTGCAGAAAGCAGCCAAAGAGAATTGCGCGGAGCGCGCAGCCAAAGAGGGATGGAGTCGCGTAGTTTCATGCCCGGCATGGTGCCGCGCGCGCGCGAGGCGCTTTCAATGAAACACTTCAATTACCGCAATGGGGAGCGAGACATCACCATGGGCGAATTCCATGAAGCAATTCTTCAAGGCCCATAGCCATGACTGACCAGCCGATACCAACCGAGCTGAGCAACAGCATTTTTACGGATACACCGATGAGCGACCGGTCGCTTGAGCACTCAACACTTGCCATGCACCCGCATGAATTCAGCATCCAGCTCATCCTGGAAGACGTGATTGAGAAAGTGCTGCGCGAAACCATGGAGGCCGCCGTACGCGAATTGATCGCGGGCCCCGAAGAATTCGCCCCCAGTGCGCGTTCGGTCCTGAGTCGGGCTATGCAATGCGCGCAGGAGCTGAGGGAAAGCTGCGTGCTTGAACTACAGCGCAAAGCCGGGCAATCGCCAGTTCGTCCATAAATTGACTAAGCGCTCTCGGGCAAAACCAGATCGTCCGCAAGACTGGCCACACAGATTTCCAAGGCCTTGTATGAATCGCTCCACTCGCCCACGGCTTCGTGGATTGCGCTCTCGTCGACCGACAGCATTGCTCGCTGCACGTCCGACGTCGCCACATAGAAGGCCTTCGCGCTGGGGCCAACGGCTGCTAGCCCGATCAGCGCGACGCAATAGGCTTGCCCAGCGGCGTGCTCGGGCAGCCTTTCAGAAGATACGGGCCCAGCTACTGGCCTTGGACGACCCGTTACTGGAAGTCGGTCCAGCATGTCCAGTACCTGCCAACGTGCGGCCAAAACATGTCCCCAAAGTTCGCGCAGCCGCGCATCTTGAAGCGCCTGAATACGAAGTGTCTCGGCCCGCTCCCATTCCAATGCTTCCCGAGCATCGCTGCGGCGCAACTCCTCCTGCCGTGACTCTTGAGTTCGTTGCCATTGCCGTGTTTCTCTCTGCTCTGCACGGACTGCTGATCTATTGGCTACTCGTGCGGCTAGGAATTGGGTCGCAAGCGCTGTGACGATGGCGCTACCCGCACTGATGAGCGCGACAAACACGACGTCGTTCATCGTGTGCTTAGCTTGGTGTTGTTGGTCTCGGATTGCCCATGTCTCCAACCGGCTTGCCACGCAACCCACAGTGCGTCTTCAATGTAGGCAAACATGCCTGCTGCGTCATTCGTCAAAGGCTGCGCCGGCAGCCCGCCAGGTTGACGTAGCCAGCGCTTGAAAGCAATGTATTGCTGAGCCTCTGCATCTTGTTGGTCTGCGGTGTTATGGGTCATGTCATTTCCCAGGGTTTGATTGACCGCGACGCTGGGGCGCGCGAGAGATAAGCATCAACAACGATGCTTTAGCTATTTGCAGGCCTGCATCGCCTTGATCGCTTTCCAGCGCTCGGCTCGTTCCAGGTCAGACAGCGTCATGCTTGAGGCCGACGTGATTGCGCTGTTGATCTCATGTTGGGTCGGGCAAGGTCCAGACATGCGCTGATTGGGCATACCGACTGGTGCACCAGGTCGATGCTGAATCGACTCCACAATGCCGTTGCGGGTGTACACAAGCCAAGTCTCGCTTGGACGCTCGTAGATGACTTGCTCCCGTGTGGTCCCGTTGTAGTTGTCAGCATTGACTTTCGTTGCCAGTCCCATCGCCTTTTCAAGCTGTGCGACCGTCATGCCAACCATGGGCTTATGAGTCCTTATCGCTTCTGACAGTGCATTCTTTTGCTTGAGACTATCAAGGGCCGCTTGACTCTCGGCAGTTGAAGTACTCCCTGCAGTCCCACTTGCGGGACGCACGTCAACCCTTGCGCCTTCACCAAGGCATGGTGCATCTTGGAAGACGAATTTGCCGTCAGATCCCTTGCATTTGTTGACTGCCCATGCGGGTGCGGTCATCAACAAAATTACCAAGACCGAAGTCTGCTTAATCATCTTTTTTCTCCTGAAAGCTGTCATGCCCTCGTCACTCTCTTCATCAAACTAAGCCGTCGTTTTCCATATAACACTGACTCTACGATCCTTCCTTGGCTTCAAGCCTAGTGCACGAGCGTCTCGTAGATCCTCTTCGCTAGGTGGTTTTGTGTTTTGTGAAGGGACGTTTTATGTTTCGTGGATCACGCAAAACAACGTCCAAGTAACGATTGAGCCGGTATAGCTGTTCTGGAGTGAGATGGATCACCATCCGAGACCCAAACTCCCGATCCATGAAGTCCAAGACTCGAGCTCGGTCACGTAATTGGTCCAGGCGACGCAGTACGACAGATTGCTCAGACGAGCTGGGCTTCCTTGTATTGCCACCCTCCGAGGCCGAGGTTTGAATGACGGTGACATAGTGTGTGTGTTGCGTCAGGTGGCTAACGCTACTCACTACATCCCCATGCGCGACTCCCACCTGTAGATTACCCGAACCACCTGCGATCACCTGCTCAACATTGTCCAAATCGGAGGTGTTTCCAGATTCCAACGGAGTGCTTTGTTGGTTCGTGTCTCTTGATCCTGGCCACGATGTTCGAAGCACCGCCCAAATTTTTCCCAGCATCCCTCTCATATCTCCGCTGCCCTGTTCCCTTGGTTAATTCGATCGCGTCTTTTTCACCCGGACGCTACCACCCGCATATCCCACTTGAACGCTTCCAGTTTGCGTGCTCTGCTGGTTTATGTCGCCAGTCCGCACAGATCCCTCCTTCGCTCGCTTGGCGCTGTTTGGCATCTCTAAGCCGGCGGACAACACTGCCGCCGTCTGAATCAGGTTGATGCGCCCCTCCGATGTGCAACGCCTGAAGCTGTCCACCAGGATCTGCTCTGCCGGGTCAAGAGGTGGGCATTTCGGCGTCCGATTTCCAGTCACTAGGTAGAGGACGTCAGCACCAATCGCGCCCAGTAACCCGAGGTAGGTCACATCGGGAACACGGGTACCCGACTCATAGTTTTGTTGCGATCGAAGCGCAACGCCAAGACGTTCCGCAAGTGCTTGCTGGCTAAGGCCAAGAGCCTCTCTCTCGGTCTTCAAACGCTGGAAGAACACACGCACATCCGTTCGTAAAAATGGTTGCATTACGCACGTTTGTGCGCAATAATTTGCCTCACACGCTCCCGTAGCGAATGAACCTCAATAGTTAGGCGAAAGGGTATCAGACATGCACCCCGAACAGATCAAAGCAGCTATGCGCATGAAGGGCGTCACGCCCACTGCGCTGGCGGACGAATTGGGCGTTGCCAATAGCACCGTCAGCCAAGTCATTAGCGGTCGTAGCGTTTCGGCGCGAATCCGTTCCCGCATTGCAGAAGTCACGGGTTTTTCCGTGGATGCGATGTGGCCTCCTGCAAACAACCGTCCTTCCCTGCGTCGCACGCGCGAAATGGTGGAGGCGATGCGCCGGGGTGTGCCCGCATGACAAAGACGACGGACTACACCAACGCCGCACAGCAGCGCGTGCTCCAGCTCATCAATTTGCTCGCCGGCCATGAACTGCAGGGCTTGGCCCCCACGGCGATTGCCCGCTCCATGGGCTGTTCCACCAGCGTAGTGACTCGGGACATGGCAAATCTGCACACCGCAGGCTGGGCTGAGCGCACGCCCGATGGCGACCGCTGGCGCCTGAGCCCCCACGTGGTCCAGATCTCCCTCCGCCACGCCGCTGCGATCCGTGCCGGCGAGCAGAGCCTCCAAGACGTGGTGCAGCGTTTCAGCCGCGCCTGACCCCCTGAATTGATAGGAAGAATCAACATGAGCAATGCCGGGCGCAAACCCATGGCTGCAGCGACGCTGCGCGAAGCAGGCGTGATCGAAGGTGCGCTGCAGACCGCCACCCAGGCCGCCGACCAATTCCAGGCCCTGCAGTCCTCCTATGGCCAGGAGCGCGACCTGCTGAACCAGTTGCTGGGACAGGCGCAAATGGCGGATTCGTTCGCAAAATTTTCCCAAACGGTTTGGAGTTCAAAGCTTGCATTCGTGAAGGAAAACAAGCTTTATCAACAACTTAAGGGATCTAAAACTACAAACGGTTTGGAGTTGGCTGGTACATGGACTGAGTTCTGCGGCCTGTTGGGTGTCTCGGATGAAAAGGCCAATCAAGACATCGCTAACCTCAAAGCATTCGGCGAAGAAGCCCTCGAATCCATGTCCCGCATGGGCATTGGCTACCGCGAAATGCGGCAGTACCGCAAGCTGCCCGAGGACCAGAAGCTGGCCCTGGTTGAAGCGGCCAAGGCGGGCGACAAGGAATCCTTCGTCGACCTGGCCGAGGAGATCATCGCGCGTCACGCCAAGGAGAAAGAAGCCCTCACAGCCCAGGTGCAGGAGGCCCATGAAACCATTGAAGCCAAGGACCGCGTGCTGGAGTCCAAGGCCGAGATGATCACGCGCCTTGAGGAGCAGACCTCCAAGAAGTTCAAGCCGCGCAAGGGCAGCGAAGCCCGCAGCCTGGAAGAGGAAGCCCTGGAAACTGAGATCCAGGAAGCCACCACCGCGTCCCTGCTCGCCCTGCGGCGGGTGTTCAAGGTGGCTGATGCAGCCATCGAAGGCGCAGCACGCGATGCCATGCAGGTGATGGCTCGCCAGTCCGTGGAGATGCTCTGCCAGCAGTTGGTCGACATCTCCACCGAGTTCGGCATTACCGTCAATTTCGAGGAGCGCCTGAAGCCGGTCTGGATGTCTGCCGAGGCGATCGAGGCGATGGCCGCGCGCCAGGCCGAGCGCGAAGCTGCAGGGCAGTGAGGCTGGGCCATGGACGCTATCCGTACGGAAGTCATCAACCAGGCTGCGCGAGAGTGTGCAGAGGCCCCTTGGGGCCAGGGCGCCGTCATCGTGCAGCGCGCAGCCAAGCTGCTCAACCTCTCCACCCAGCGCACGCAAACGCTGATCTCCAAAGCGGCCCAGCAGCTGAGGTTAAGCAAGCCCCGCAAGCGCCGTGCTGACGCGGGCGAGTCGGCCATCAGCGATGCCGAACTGGAGATCATTGCCGGGACCATGCTGCTCGACCGCCGCGCTGGCAAATGGATGATCCCCCTGGAGGAAACCATCCAGATGCTGTATGCCGGTGGCAAGCTCAGCACCTGCTTGTCGGCCAGCCACGTGGGACGGCTGCTGCGCGCCCGGGGGATGCACCCCGAGCAGCTGGCGGCACCCACGTCGCACGTGCGCATGCGCACCGAGCACATCAATGCCGTCTGGCAGATCGACGCCTCGGTATGCGTGCTCTACAAGACGCCCAAGGGCGAATTGCTGCTGCTGGAGGTCGACGGCGTCCACTACAAGAACAAGCCCGACAACCTGGTCCAGGTCATGGACCAGCTGCTGGTGCGTTTTGTGGGGGCGGAGCACGCCAGCGGCTCCATCGGGATGCGCTTTTACACGGGAGGCGCCACAGCCGAGAACGCGCTGGATTTCCTGATGTGGCTCATGACGCAGCGCACCGATGCGGCTGGCACTCCCATGCCGTTCCATGGCGTGCCCTTCACCCTCTATACCGATCAGGGCGGTGAGTTCAAGAACGGCGCATTCCGCAACTTCTGCAGCGCCATGGACATCCGCCATCAGATGCATGCGCCCCGCAACAGCCGGGCCACGGGCTCGGTCGAAGTGGCGCAGAACATCTCGGAGCGCGGCTTTGAATCGCGCCTGCGGTTCCTGGACCCCGCGACGATCACCGTGGCACGCATGAACGCGATGGCCGAGCTGTGGATGCACAGCCGCAACGGCACCAAAAAGCACAGCCGCCACGGCATGTTTCCCTATGCCGCCTGGAGCACCATCGCCAGCGAGCACCTGCGCATCGCACCGTCCATGGAGATCATGCGCGAGCTGCCGGTGAGCCTGGCCCAGACGCGCACGGTGACCGGCGAGCGTCGCGTGAGCTTCGCGCTCAAGAAGCAGCCCAGCCGCGACTACGACCTGCGCTATGTGCCGGGCGTCTCCTCGGGCGACAAGGTGCTGGTTGCCGTGAACCCCTTCGCTGCGCCTGCAGTGCGCGTCGGCGTGACCGACCTGGAGACGGGCGAGATCGTCTGGCATGAGGTGCCGCCAGTGGAGGAAGGCTGGATGGGCTACGACGCCAGCGCCCCAGTGCTGGGCAAGGACGAATACCGGGCCCTGCCGGCCTCGCCCGCCGACGAGCGCCGCGCCCGCATCGCTGCCAAAGCCTACGGTCGTGATGGCCAGGACGCTACGCCTGCCGAGATCAAGGACGCCATCAAGACCAAGGTCGCCCCCTACCAGGGCCAGTTCGACCCTTTCGCCGACATCAAGGCCAATGCCGCATCGCTGCCGCAGTTCCTGCAGCGCACGGGCGTGCAGCACGCAGCTGCCGCCCCATCGGTCGAGGCAGCGCGGGTGTCGGTGGCCGAGGCCTGCAAGCGCGCCCGCCTGGCGCTGGGCGATCTGTACGACCCCAGCACCTACACCTGGCTGACCGAGCGCTACGGCAGTGCCGGCGTGCCCGAGGACGTGATCAAGGGCCTGGTGGCAGCGCGCCGCGATCAGCAAGAGCACAAGGGCAGCGACCAGGACGGAAGCCCGTCCCCGCGCATCGGTGGCCTGCGTGCAGTGGGAGGTGGCGCATGAACCACGTGACCCACTTGACCTCCTTGGCCACGCTCTTGAGCAGTCTGGAGCTGACCCAAGGCCATCTGTCCCGAGGCACCGGCATCAGCCGCTCGGCGGTGCACCGCCTGGTGGTCGATGGAAAGTGGCCGGCGCGTGCCGCTGCGGCAGCACGCAAGAAGGTCCAGGCCTTCCTGCAAGCGTGCGGTGTCACGCCTGACCTAGTGGAGGCTGCGTTGGCAGCCCCCGCAAAGAAGTTGGCCCCGGTCGTTAGAGCGACCGAGGCCGTCCCCGAAGAAGCAACCACGCATAACCCCGAGGAGGATGCAATGCTACAGCCGAAGCAAACCCTGACTGAATCTGCCCGCAAGAAGTTCGGTCTGTTCGTCAATCCGTTCGCTGGCGAAGTCACCAGCGACGAGGAGATGTTCACCAACGGAGAGATCCGTTTTGTGCAGGAGGCTGCCTGGCAGGCCGCCATCGGCGCGCGCATGGTCGCCATCATCGGCGAGTCCGGCGCGGGCAAGACCACCATGCTGGACGATCTCAAGGAGAAGATCACCCGCCAGCACAAGCCCATCGTCTGCATCGAACCCTCGGTGGAGGGCATGGAGGACAACGACCACCGGGGCAAGAGCATGAAGTCGGCCGACATCCAGGCTGCCATCGTCTACACCCTTGATCACCAGGCGACCGTGGCCCTGGGTGCTGAGAAGCGCTCGCGCCAGGTGTATCGGATGCTTGAGGAATCCACGACCTCGGGCCGCTCGCACCTGCTCATCATCGAAGAGGCCCACGCGTTGCCGGTGCCCACGCTCAACCACTTGAAGCGCCTGCACGAGAAGATGCGCATGGGGCGCCGCCCCATGCTCGGCATCCTGCTGCTGGGCCATCCCGAGCTGGAAAAGAAGCTCAGCCGCTACGACGTGCGCGAGGTCATGCAGCGCACGGAAATCGCCCGCCTGCGCCCACTGGAGGCCGACCTGGGCGCCTACCTGCAGGTGCGCGTGCAGCGCGTCGGCCGCAAGGTCGAGGAGCTGATCACGCCCGACGGCGTCGATGAGCTGCGCAGCCGCCTGACCGTCAATGCCGGCGACCGCGCGGGCTTCAAGAGCCTGCTGTATCCCCTGAACGTGAACAACTGGATGATCGCCGCGCTCAACACAGCCGCCGAGCTGGGCGCGCCCCGAGTGGACCGCGATGTCATCCGTGCCGTCTGAGGAAAGCACGCCATGAAAAAGTACCTGGTCCTGATCGCTCTGAGCGATGGCACGCGCGCCGTGATGCACGGCCTGTTTGCCAATGATTGGTCCGCCATCGACATGGGCCTGTCCATGTTCGATGGTGCTGTGTCGGCCGTGCCGCGCCGGGAGACCCTGTGATGGCCCGCCGCAAGCATCCCCTGGTTTCTCTGGTGCTGTGGCTGGCCGTCGCCCTGATGGCCACGCTGTGCGCGCTGGCCTTTGTGGTCGCCCGCCAGGCAACACCCCCTGATCTCAACGCTGTGTTCCTGGACGGTCTCGCCCAGGGAAGTTCCCTCTGCAAGGAGCAATGAAATGGCCCGGAAATCAAACATGAGCGCCGAGAGCGCCGCCATCGTGGTGTACCTGCGCAAGTTCGGCCCGCAGACGCGCCAGAAGCTGACCGAGGTCGTGCCCACCGACACGCCTGGAGGCCTGGCCAAGCGGCTGTCCAACCTGCGCGCCAATGGCTGGGTGCAGATCGAGGAGGCCGAGGGCATGCCTGTCCTGTACGCCATCAAGCCGTGCGTGCGTGGCCTGTTTCCAGAACTGGATGCGCGCCCGAGCAAGGTGGCGCGCTCCTCGGCAAAGGGCGGTCCCTCCGCCACTCCTGCGAAACCTGCGCTGGAGCAGGCACCTCCGCCTGCGCCTGTCGAGCGGTTCACCCCTGGTCCCATGGTCCTTTCTGCCATCCCCCGAATGGGCACGGTCCGTCCTGGTGCGCTGGCTTTCCTGGACTGCCCCAGCCGGGGCGTCCGGTGCTGATTCAACTGGTAGCCGCAATGTCCAACACGAACACCCAGAAACCGAACCTAACGCCACAGGAGCACCACGCCCTGGAATGCGCGCTCATCCAGGAGCTGCTGGACACCTTGCAGAGGGAGCCCCGGCGCACGACGGTGGTGCTGTCGGCCCTGTTCCTGCTGATCAGAGGGTTTTCTCGGCAGCTGCCGCCCGAAGGCGTGGCCGATGTGGCGTTCCTGGCTGGCTCGCTTGCAGGCGAGCTGCTGGAGAGCTCCGCGAAGGCTTCGCCGAGCTTCCCTGGCCACGTCCCCGCTTCCATGACAACCCACTGACCCGGACTGCAAATGTCACAACAAACCATTCCCGAAACTATTCCCGCCGCCATGGGTGTGCCCGAGGGCTATCGCAAGAACGCCAGCGGTCACCTGGTGCCCCTGGCCCAGATCAAGGAGCAAGACCTGCTGCGCGACGAGGTGGTCGTCCGCTTGGCCGGGCGCGCTCTTGCATTGAACAAGGCCCTGGCCGAGTTCAAGCGCGACGCATTGGCCGAGATCGACGACCTGGTCAGGATCTGCGGCGACCGATATGGCGCCCAACTGGGCGGACCCAAGGGCAACGTCCAGGCCGCCAGCTTCGACGGAGCCTTCAAGCTCATCCGCTCCACGGCTGAGCGCATCGCCTTCACCGAAGAGATCGAAGCGGCAAAGGCGTTGATCAACAACTGCATCATCCGCTGGAGCGAAGGCGCAGACGACAAGATCCGCGTGCTGGTGGACCGTGCTTTTCGCACGGACAGCAAGGGCCAGATCAAGACCTCGGCCGTGCTGGAGCTGCTGCGCCTGGAGATCCAGGACGATGAGTGGAAGCGGGCCATGACCGCCATCCGCGACAGCATCCAGAACACTGGCACAGCCGTCTATATCCGCGTGTATCAGCGCAATGAGAATACCGGCGCCCATGACGCCATCGTTTTGGACCTGGCGGCTGTATGACGCGCGAAGAAGCACTCCTCAAGATCAAGAAGTGCCTGGCTCTGGCGGCGAGTCCCGAACCGCACGAAGCCGCAGCAGCATTGCGCCAAGCTCAAAAGCTCATGGAGCAATTCGGCCTGTCGGAGACAGAGGTCAGTTTGGCTGATGTGTCTGAGTCGCCCCGCAAGGCTCCTAGCGTCCCGTTGGTGATATGGGAGGCCGCGTTGGCGCACGCCGTGGCTGAGGTCTTTGCGTGCGAGTACTTCACCCGCGCGCATCTGACTTTGGCTCCGAGCGGGTCATACCGCAAAGAGCGGCAGTTCGTTTTCGTCGGTGTGGGCATGGCTGCAGAAGTCGCCGGCTATGCCTTTGACGTGCTGGCTCGCCAATGCGCCAGGGACCGCCGCACGCATATGGGCCTGCAGTCGAAGAACTGCAAACCGAAGACCAAGGTAGCCCGGGGAGACCTGTATGCCACGGGCTGGGTTTCAGGCGTGCGCGGCCTGCTGCAGGCCTTCGCCGGCAACTCAGGCGACCAGGCGCTGGTGACGCGCTATATGGCCAACCAGTATCCGGCAATGGAGAAAGCCAAGTTCAAAGACCGCACCACGGGAAAGAACGTCAAGCACGACGACTTCGAACGTGGCCACAAGGCTGGCCGAAGCGCTGAACTCAATCACGGTATCGCGGATAGCGCGGCACTCAAGCAAATCGAAGGTCGCTCATGATCAAGAACGCCATCATCTACCGCATCTCCGAGTCCTGGTCGCCCGACCTTTCCGCACTCGAAGCCGCCCTGGCCAAAAGCCCCTTTGCCGCGTGCGGCGCCACGCAGGAGCGCAGCGCGGGCTGGGTGTCGCCGCGTGGCGAGGAGCACGGCCTGCTGGCCGAGTCCGTGGCCGGTCAATGGATCATGCGCTTCGTGACCGAGGCCAAGGTGCTGCCCGCCAGCGTGCTCAGCCGCCGCGTGGAAGAAAAGGCCGATGCCATCGAAAAGAGCGAAGGCCGCAAGCCCGGCAAGAAGGAAAAGAAGGAGCTCAAGGACGAGGCCAAGCTGGACCTGCTGCCCATGGCCTTCACCAAGCAGGGCGCCATGTGGGTCTGGCTGGACCCCAAGGCCCGCATCCTGGTGCTGGACACTGGCAGCCAGGCGCGCGCCGATGAGGTGGTGAGCGCGCTGGTCGAGCGCCTGACCGGCTTTGCGCTGGCCCTGTTGGACACAAAGACCAGCCCCCAGGCTGCCATGGCGCACTGGCTGACCACGCAAGAGCCGCCCGCAGGCTTCTCCATCGACCGCGAGTGCGAGCTCAAGGCAGCGGACGAATCCAAGGCCGTGGTGCGCTACGGCCGGCACCCGCTGGATATCGCAGAGGTTCGCCAGCACATCGAGCACGGCAAGCTGCCCACCCGCCTGGCGCTGACCTGGGATGGCCGCGTGAGCTTCGTTCTCACCGAGCAGCTGCAGGTGCGCAAGATCACTCTGCTGGATGCGGTGACCGAGGGCCAGTCCCAGGTCGATGGCGGCTTTGATGCCGACGTGGCGATCACAACGGGCGAGCTGTCCCGGCTGATCCCCGACCTGGTCGAAGCGCTGGACGGCGAGGGGCGGACGGGCTTGGGCCTGGATCTGCCGGCATCGCTGCAAAAAGGCGGTGCGTTGACCGGGCCAGGCCAAGCACCTGCGGATGCAGATCCCGATAACGCTCCGTTTTAGGCCTGCGAAGGCCGCAGAGGCCTTCCAAATCGTTCCAAAACAAAAATCCAGGGGGATGCCGCTGTCAGGGCGCTCCCCCGCTCAGATCGCCGGAAATTTCAACATGCCATCCGATGCCGAAAAACACTGCCCGCTGTGCGACGAGAGCTGGCCGGCAGATACGGAGTTCTTCTACCCGGATATCGCCAAGAAAGATGGGTTGTGCTTTTGCTGCCGGGCTTGCTACAAGAGCCGCTATCGCCCGACAGGCAATCGCACCAAGCAGCCACTGCCGCCCCAAGTCCGCCCCACCGATGCAATCGCCCAAGTCTGGAGCCCGCAATGACCGCCAACCACATCGCCGCCATCCATACGCTCAAGGCCAAGCTGCAGCTGACCGAGGAGGATTATCGGGCACTGCTGTGCAACCTCACCGGCAAGACCAGTTCCAAAGCGATGTCCGAGGCCCAGCAGCACCAGGTGCGCGACCACATGCAGGGCCTGGCTGTGCGCATGGGCGTGGCCACCGCCACTCGCCGCCGCCCGATGTCCAGTCAGCAGTTCGACCAGGCCAAGCGCCAGGCGAGCCCGCGTGAACGCAAGGTCTGGGCGCTGTGGATGCAGCTGCACCGTGATGGCGTGGTCAAGGACACGCGGCGCAAAGCGCTGGACGCATGGGTGGAGCGCCAGGTCGGCGTGTCGTCGCTGCGCTTTTGCACGGCTGCCCAGCTGGACGCCTGCATCGAAGCGCTCAAGTCCTGGCAGAACCGTGAGACCACAGCATGACTGAGCGCCCGGACCTGACGGACCTCACGTCCGAGCAGATCGCACCGCTGGAGGCGCTGGTGAGTGCATGGCCCGAGTCGTGGCAAGATTTCGCACGCAGTCACTATCTGACGCTGCTGGCTCAGCAACCTGATCGCAGCCCGCAACGTCTGGCGACCTGCGCCAGGCTGGCTGCCGATCTGGCGCAAGGCATTGCGCGGGACATGGGTGGCGCGCAGCCCTACATCAATGTGGGTACATTTTTCGCGGCAGACGAAAAGGCATCCCGCATCGTGCTCGCATGGCGGTCGGGGCAGCCCTGGCAGGCCATTGCACGCGTTGAAGGCGTGACGGAGCGGCGAGTACGGCAAATCGTCGGGGCCTGGAAAAAGGAGGTGTTCGCCCGCATCCAGGGCACCCAAAGCAGCCTGCCACTGGAAGACGCATAGGTCATATCTGTCGCAGTGACCTGAAGCGAAAAACTGAATTGCTTCAATGCGGGGCCGCAACGGCCTCGCGCGACATTGGCGGCTATGCCACAAGCCGCCGCCCCATCCCCCAGCAACACTCCCGCCGCTACGCTGCCTGAGGGCATCGAGATCTTCCGCGCTGGCGCACGCACGGCCGATGACGGCACTGTGCACCACATCAGCGAAGCCGACCTCGCCGCTGCCGTGGCGGCCTACGACCCGGCCGTTCATGAGGCGCCGCACACCGTCGGTCACCCCAAGCACAACGCACCCGCCTACGGCTGGGTCGCCCGCTTGGCTGTGAAAGACGGCTCGCTGCAGATCGCCGAGAACAAGCAGGTCGAGCCCCAGTTCGCCGAGATCGCCGCTGCCGGTCGCGTGAAAAAGCGCAGCGCTTCGTTCTACCACCCGCAAGACCCCAGCAACCCCAAGCCCGGCATCTGGTACCTGCGCCATGTCGCGTGGCTGGGTGCGCAGCCGCCTGCGGTCAAGGGGCTCAAGGACGTCAATTTCTCCGAAGACGACGCCGAGCGCGCTGTCTGCTTTTCCGAACCCGTCACCACACATCAGGAGCCCGATGACATGAGCAAAGAACTGCAAGCCCAACTGGACGAAGCCAATGCAAAACTCAAAGCCGAACAGGACGCCCGCACCAAGGCTGAGGCCGAAGTTGCCGCGCAAACCCAGGCCGCCAAGGACGCCAATGCCAAGGCCGCTTCCTTTGCCGAACAGGCCCGCGCCGACCGTAAAGCCGGCTTCGTGAGCTTCGCCGAGGCCGAGGCCAAAGCCGGCCGCCTGCTGCCCAAGGACAAGGCCATGGCCGTTGCCACGCTGGAGGCGCTGGCCGATGCCAAGCCTGTCGAGTTCGCCGAGGGCGACACGACCACCAAGGTCTCGCCCTCCACCTGGCTGCAGGGCCTCATCTCCAACAGCAAGCCCGCAGTGGACTTCAGCGAGTTCGCGGGAGGCAACGTGCGCCAGGCTGACCAGGCAGGCCAGGCCAAGGGCAAGAGCGATGCTGAGATCGACAAGGCCGCGCAGGAGTACATGCGCAAGCACAAGGTGAACTACTCCGAAGCGGTCACCGCCGTCACCACTTCTTTCACCAGCTGAGCGCTCCCTATCACCTCATCACCAGGAACTGCCCACATGACCATGACCCTTGCCGAGATCCGGCTCAAGCAAAACCCGATCCTGACCAACCTGCTGCTGGGTATGGGACAGGGAACCTACGTCGCGGAAAAGCTCTTTCCGCGCCTGCCGCAGGCGCTGTCCAGCATCACCTTGGCCCAGCTGGGTGACGAGCGCCTGCGCCGCTACAACCTGCGCCGCGCGCCGGGCGCACCCACCAAG
This sequence comes from Delftia deserti, assembly GCF_042653485.1. NCBI lineage: Bacteria > Pseudomonadati > Pseudomonadota > Betaproteobacteria > Burkholderiales > Comamonadaceae > Delftia > Delftia deserti. The sequence continues at coordinate 438,370 of NZ_JBHSIH010000001.1, forward strand.
CGCGTCAACATCAAGTACGAAGGCAAGACCTACTCGGTGGAACAGTACGCGGTGGACGTCCCCATGCCCCGTGAATTGCTGCGGGAAGCCGACGAGTCCCGCAAGCTCAACGTGGGCGGCTATCTGGACATCAGCCGCATTGCTATGGTCACGGCCAATGACATCCTGGGCCTGGACTACGAGCTCGACGTCGCTGCGCTCGCAACGACTCCAGCCACGTATGCAACCGGCCATGTGCTGGCCCTGGCTGGCGGCACCAAGTGGAGCGCCGATACCGGCCTGCCGGTGACTGACATCGATGCGGCCAAGGACGTGATCCGCAAGAAGATCGGCAAGCGCCCCAACAAGCTCACGCTGTCTGCCGACGGCTACACCGCATTGCGCAACAACAAGCAGGTGCTCGGCCGCCTGCCGTCCACTTTCACGGGTTCGCCGGGCATCAACGAGCTCAAGACCATCCTGGAGATCGAGGACATCGTTGTGGGCGATGCCGTTTGGATCGATGACACCGACACCGGCCGTGACGTGTGGGGCAACAACGCCGTGCTGGCCTATGTGCCGCGCATCGCCGGCAACGGTAGCGCAGACATCAGCCTGGCCGAACCTGCTTTCGGCTTCACCAACGTGATCGAAGGCCACCCCTTCGCTGAGACGCCGGACTACGAACGCAGCACCAAGAGCTGGATCTACGGCGCTACCTACGAGCGCAGGCCCAGCGTGGCCTACAACACGGCCGCTTTCTTGTTCACCAACCCGAAGTAACACCCATTGCGCAGCAAAGGCCAGCGATGGCCTGGAGACGCCCTGCAGACGAGTTTGTTCTGCGGGGCCATCCGAACCACGAAGGACATCCAAATGAGCCAACTAATTGCCCTGGTCGCCACTGCCGTTCTCATCAACGGGGTGCGCACCGTAATCCAACCCGGCGAGCCACTGCCGGATCTGAGCAAGCACGACGCACGCGAGCTCGTGGGCTCTGGCGCAGCTGAGCCTGAAGGCGCCCAGGCAGCGCAGCAGCGCCTGGCACAGCTGCAAGAGCTCGATGCTCAAGAAGACTTTGCTGAAGCTCGCAAGCGCGCGCTGGAGGAGCAGCAGGCGCGCGAACAGGCCGAAGCCCAAGCCCAAGCCCAAGCCAAGGCAGATGCCGATGCGAAGGCCAAGGCAGATGCCGAAGCCCAAGCCAAGGCAGACGCCGATGCGAAGGCCAAAGCGGATGCTGAAACCGAAGCCCAGGCCAAGGCAAATGCAGAAGCCAAGGCGAAAGCAGATGACGACGCGACTGCCCACGCAAAGGAGGCGGCCCCAGCAGCAGTGGCCCAACAGATTAAGCGCGGCCGCAGCTAAGCCCTTTCCTCAACCATCAGCGAATCAGGAGTCCAGTGCATGGCATCCCAAAACAACACCGGCCGCCAATTTGACAAGCAGCACGCTGTCACGATCGTGGCCACGGCGATTCTGAAAGCCCATCGCTTCGTCGCCTACGACGGCGGCTATCCCGCCGCAGGCGGTGGCGCCAAGGACTCGCAGGGGGTTTCCGAGACCAGTGCCGAGATTGGCGAAGCTCTCTCTGTGGTCACCAGCTACAGCTACCTGGTCGAAGCGGCCGAGCCCATCGCCTTCGGCGACCGTGTGCTCTCCGATGCCACGGGCCGGGCCAAAGTCGCCACCACGGCGGAACACTGCGGTGTCGCGCTGGGCGCCGCTGTCCAGGCGGGCCAGTTGATCGAAGTGCAAATCTGCAAGCACGTGCACGCCTGACCAGGTCGGCCATGAACTACGCCACTGTCCAGGACATGGTCGACCGCTACGGCGAGGCCGAGCTGGTCCAACTGACCGACCCCGACCTGGTCGCCGTGCTGGAGCCGAAAGCCGTGCGTGCGCTGGACGACGCACAGGCCTTCGCCGATGGATTCGTCGGGCGCATCTACCGGCTGCCGCTGGCAGGCTGCGCCAAGCCCACCCCGGTACCGGGCCAGCCCGGCGCGGTGCAGATGGTGCCTCCGCCCCAGCTCACGCGCATCGTCTGCGACGTGGCGCGCTACTACCTCTACAGCGACCTGGCGCCCGAGCATGAGGTGTATCTGCGCTACAAGGCTGCCGAGCGCGAGCTGCAGGCTATTGGCGACGGCAAGGCCGTCCTGTCCTGCCCCTGGGGCGGTGCACCAGGCCTGCAGCTCGCGGGCGACGCGCCCGGTGATGCCGAGGTCTACCACCACTTCAGCCCGCGCCAGGTCACCGACGACAGCCTGCGGGGGTTCGCATGAGCACCCAAGGCTTGAGCATCGAGCAGGCCAATTACTTCCTGGCGCTGCAGCCTGCGCTTGTGGACCTGGTCCGCCAGGCCGTGGCCGGAATGAGCCCCGCCGTGCATGTGCTGACGGCCGCTGAACTGGCCGACGTGAAAGAGGCTGCGCAGCACACGCCGGCCGTGCACGTGATCTATGGCGGTTACTCGGTCGCCGAGGCGCTGGGGGTGCAGTGGCGCCTGCTGCACCGCTGGTACGTGGTCGCCGCCGTGCGCAATGTCTCCAAGGCCCGCTCAGGCCAGGCGGCGCTGCTCGATGCCGGCGCCTTGGGGGCTCATGTCACCGGGGCGCTTGCTGGGGCCAGCCTGCCAGGCGCGACCCGGACGCTGGAGCTGATCACCCCGCCTCCTGCGAAGTACAGCGCAGGCTTTCAGTACATCCCATCGGCCTTCCAGGTCGAGACGATCTTTCGCAAACCCACCCGATAGGAGTGCCCGCAATGGCCGAAATCATCAAGCAAATCTACAAGCCCTCCATGAACGTGGGCCAGGTCTATGCCCGTCCCTACGGCGCGGCGATGGCCCCTATGCCCATCGGCAACGTTCTGGAGTTGTCCCTGGAGCACACCGAGGATGTACAGACGCAGGAAGACATGACGCGTCTGGGTGGCGGCACGCATGCGGAAGTGCGGCGCGTGAAGGAGGTCAAGGTCAAACTCAAGCTGGCCGACCTGAACGTGATCAACTATGCGCGCAGCGTGCTGGGCACCACCCAGGCCATCGAAGGCGCTGCCGTGGTCGATGAGCCTCACCACGCCTTCCTCGGCGGCCTGCTGCGCCTGGCGCACATCCAGCCCACTGCGGTCACCCTGAAAAAAGGTGCTGACAAGGCCACGGCCACTCCCGTCACGGCCGCAGGCAACTACGAGGTGCGGCCGGAGGGTATCTACCTGCTGCCCGACGCTACGGATATCGCCAACGACGACGAGCTGTGGGCGAGCTACACCTACGGCGCCTACGCCGCCATCGAGGCCCTCACGTCCAAGGCGCCTGAGCTGGAGCTGACTTTTGGTGGACTCAACGAAGCCGATGGCGGCAAGCCCGTGCTCGTGGAGATCTGGCGCGCAAGCCAGGGCATCACCAAGACCCTGGCCCTGATCAGCAAGGGCTTCGGGGCGCTCGATGTCGAGGGCTCGGTGCTGATGGACCCTACCAAGGTGGGCACGAGCATCAGCCGCTACTACAAGACCAGCATGGCGTGATTGGGCTGGCGCGGTGGAAGCCCGCGCCAGCCATCAAAGGCAAAACAGGGTTGTAGAAGAGGACGAGGGCCGTAGCGCCGCACATCATGAGCCAGCAGGACAAGCGGGTTGATTACACGATTGGCGTCAAGAGCGAGGGATTGAACAACCTCTCGCGCCTGGCAGGTGGCCTGGATGAAGCCAGCGCCGAAGCTGCCGAGCTCAAGGCCCAGGCGGCGGAAGTCGCCCGCCAGCTCCAGGACGTGGCGCAGCAGCAGCAGGCCATAGATACGCTGCGCAGCCTGGGCGCAGAAAGCCGCACTTGCAGCCAGCAACTCGAACAGGCGAGCGCCAACGTGGACCGGCTGGCTGCTGCCCTTCCTGACGCAGCAGCAAAAACTCAGGCGTTGGCACAGGCCGAACGCCAGGCGGGCCAAGCGGTGCAGGCGGCTCAGGCCGACATCAAGGGCATGCAGCAAGCCCTTAGCGAGCTGCGCAGCGGCAGCGACCAGGCCACGCGTGCAACGACTGAATACAAGGCTTCAGTCGCGCAGGCGCAATCGGCGATTGCCGAGCTGCGTCAACAACTGCAAGCCCAGAAAGAGGGTCTATCGCAAGCTGCAGCAGCTACGCGCACGGCGGCTGACGAAGAGAAGGCCCTGCAGCGCGAGTACGACGGTGCAACCAAGTCTGCCGGCAAAGCATCGGCAGCCCTGGGCGACAAACGCCGGGCCATGGAGACGACGCGCGAGGTAGCCCGCCAGCTGGGCTTGGATACCACCAGCCTGAGCGAGGCGCAAAAGCAGGTGGACGCTGCCTCACGCCAGGCCCAGCAGGGCCTTGAAGGCGCTGCACAGAGCGCCCGGCGCATTGCGCAAAGCCAGGCAGATGCAGCCCAGGCGGCGCGGGCGTTTGAGCAGGATCTGCGCAAGCTCGGCATGGATGGCGTGCAGGCACCTGCAGGCCTGGAGCAGGCGTTTCGCAAGCTGGGCATGGGCGGCGTTCGTCAGGCCGAGGCTGCCGTGCACGAACTGCAGGTGGCGTTGGCGCAAATCCGCAACTCGGCGGACATTCTTCCTGCGGACAAGGCTGCCGCCGTAGCCGCCTTCACCCAGCGCATAGGGCAACTGCGCGCTGAGGCCGATAAAACGACCGATGCCACCCAGCAACTGGGCACTGCCACGCAGAACACGGGCACCTCCATGGCCGATGCTGCGCGCAAGGCGGCAGCTTGGGGCGGAGCCCTGGTCGGGCTCGGCCAACTCAAGTCACTGGCAGAGAGTGTCGTCGAGACGGGGTCCCAGTTTGAAAACCTCCAGGTGCGCCTGAGCAACCTACTGGGCAGCACCGAGTCGGCAACGCAAGCATTTGGGATGCTCAAGCAGTTGGCCGCCTCCACGCCATTCGATGTGGCAGGACTCACCGAGTCGTTTGTCACGCTCACCTCCTTCGGTATGAAGCCGACTGAGGCGCAGATGCGCTCCATCGCAGATGTCGCTGCCAACCTGGGCGGCGGCACGGATAAATTGACGGGCGTGACGCTTGCCCTCGGCCAAGCATGGACCAAGACCAAGCTGCAGGGAGAGGAAATCCTCCAACTGGCCGAACGCGGCGTGCCGGTATGGGATGCCCTGGCGCGGGCGACAGGGCGAACCGTACCCGAGCTGCAGCGCATGAGCGAGGCAGGACTGCTCGGCCGTGACGTGATCAGCAAACTCATCGACGAGCTGGGTCGCATGAACGAGGGGGCCAGCGACAAGCTTATGCGCACCTACGCGGGTGCGGTCGCAAATGCCAAGGACGCGCTGGCCGAGTTCTTTGACATGGTGGCGCAAGCCGGGGTGCTCGACTGGCTGACCGACAAGGTGCGGGAGCTGCTGGCCGAGTTCGAGCGCATGAAGGAGAGCGGCGAGCTGCAGAAGAAGGCCAAGGAGATTGCCGACGCCTTCCTGCAGGTGGCCACCATGGCTGAAACCGCAACGCAGGCATTGGTTGCGATGGCGCCTGCCATTGAATTGGCCGTCAAGGTACTGCTGGCCTTGAAAGCCGTAAATGCCGCGCAAACGCTGTGGGCCTTGGCCACGGGTGCGCGTGCTGCCGGGGCCGGCATGACGGCTGCCGGGGTGGCCAGCGCCACGGCAGCAGTGCAGATGGATGCAGCGGCAGCCGCTGGCGGGCGCATGGCGATTGCATTGAGGATATTGCGGTCGCTGACGGGCATTGGCCTGGCCTTGGGGGTAGCAGAACTGGCTCAGGAGTTCTTTCGCGCTAAGCGTGCTGCGGAAGAAGGCGATGCTGCGGTTCGCAAGATGTTGGAGACGCCTCCAGCAACAAACCAGCCCAAGAAGGCTGTGGAAGACGTCAACGCGTCACTGGAAAAAACCAGTTTCAAAGCGACAGATGCGCTCACAGCGTTTGACCGCCTGATGGAGCAAGGTGGGAAAACCAGCGAAGCACTTTCCAAGATCGGAAAGGACTTCGACCTGAGCACAGCCCCTGGCATTCGTGATGCCGCTGTGGTCCTGGATGGGTTGCTGCAGCAAGGAAAGATCACTGCAAAGCAGTTCCGCGACGAGTGGGCGAATCAACTCAAGGACATCGATCTGTCCGACTTCGAGCTGCGTGCGCGCAGTGCGTTGGACAAAACGTGGGAAGGCGTTGGCCGCCTGAAGGAAATCATTGATGCGGGCTTGCGCGAAGCGGTGCGCAGGGCCGGCGGCGACTTCGATGTGATTTCTGGGGGGATGGGCAAGGCGGCGCAAAGTGCGATCAACGATACCCATCTGATCATCCAGAACCTGGACCGTCTGAAAGAGACGGGGGCGGATGTTGGACGCGTGTTGTCGTTGTCTCTGTCCAAGGCGATCAACACCGCAGACTCAGAAAAGGCACTGGCGGCAGTGCGCTCCCAGATTGAGCAGGTGCGCAAGGTACTCGGTGACAAGGTCGCCGACGGCCTGCTTGAACAGGCCAAGGTGAAAGCCGATGAGCTCAAGGACGCGATCAACAAGATTAAGCCTGGTATTGATGATGTCCGCGAGGCGATGAAGCAGTTGGGCATCACATCCGACGAGAGTCTCAAGAGAACGGCGGCTACCTCAAAAGAAGCATATGAGGTCATCCGCACCAGCGGAACGGCGAGCGCGCGTGAGTTGTCTGCTGGCTTCAAGCGTGCTGCGGAAGCCGCCATCGAAGCCGGTAACGGGATAGCACCGGCATGGGTCCGCAGTGAAGCCGCCATCCGTGGCTTCGACCTGGAGGTCGACAAGGCCGGCAAGAGCGTCCTCAAAGTGCGCGACAACATCGGCAGTGCAGCGGACGCAAGCCGGCGTGCAGGTGGCTCAATGGCAGGGGATTGGAAGGGCGTCACATCGGCGGTCAAGGAAGCGGACGCCGCCCTGGCGGCCTACCAGCAGCGCGTCAAAGAAAAGCACGGGCGTCCGGGCGAAGGCGACAAGCCAGAGGAACTGGGCGAAGGCGTGCAGCGCATCGGCTCGGGGTATCGCAACAAGGATGGCTTCAGCTCGGATGCCAAGGGCAATGTGCAGTCGCAGTTCGTCTGGACGCGCGCGATGATCATCGACTACCTGAAGCAAGCGGGGCTTGATGAAGCGGTCGCTGTCGAGCTGTCGAAGCAATTCCTGGATGCCAACGGCGACGTTCCCTATGAAGCGTCGGACGTGCAAATCAGGTGGGGCGGCAGGAACAGCACGCTCGCATCAGCATTAGGCAAGATGGCCGAGTACTACAAGTACGACGACAGCGGCAAGCATGAAGCGGCCTACATGCTGGAGCAGGCAAAGGGCAAGCCTTCTACGCCCGCGCCGGCACCTGCTCCTGGCCCGGCCCCCGCACCAGCCCCTGGCCAGGGCGGCAACACCTACATCAACAACATCACGATCAATGGCGTCGAGCCCTGGGGCTTCTTGAGCGGCACGACGAGCCACACCAGCAAGCAGAGTGCAGACACCGAGGTCGATCTCATGCGCAAGCTGGCACAGGCGAAGGGAGTGGCGCAATGATCACGCTCACCCGCGCAGGCACGACGCTGGAGCTTTCCGATCGGCTCATCTGGACAGATGAGTACGCATGGAGCCCTGCTGTCACAGAGACGCGCTACAGCACCAGCGGCGCGCTGCATGTGCATGTCGGCCTGCGCCAGGCCGGGCGGCCGATCACGCTGGACGGCCGCGACTCCCAAGCCTGGATCTCCCGGGCGTTGTGCGACCAGCTCAGGACCTGGCAGGCGCTGCCTGGCGCCACCTTCCAGCTCATCGTGCGCGGCGCGCCGCGCGCCGTGTTGTTTCTGGAGTTTCAGGCGAGCCCAATCTGGCGCCTGCTCGACGGTGAGCACACCGCCGAACTGCAGTACGTGCCCTCGTTCAAGTTTTTGGAGGTTTGAACCATGCCCCTGCTCGCAGGCGACATCCGTTTTGCACGCTCGGCGAACATGGCCGACGTATCCGAGGGCGGCGGTCCGCCGTCTTCCCAACTGCTCACATCGGGCCGCTCGAACGAGATTTTTCCGGACATCTCGGAGGAGACCAGGACCACCGGCCGCGTCGAGATTTATCAGATTTTCGGCGTGCTCAGGAATACGGATCGCACACCATTCATGGGCTGCAACGTGATCCTTGCCGAGCCCCCTGCAGACCCCAATGTCTCGGTGACGCTGCTATCGCTCAAGAGCCCCTTTGCGACGCGCGCCGATATCGCCAGGCGCATCGAATCGGGAATGGCTGCCGGCAGTGAGTTTTCTGGCTACTTGCTTGAGAACCACTACACGACGATGCGCAGCATCCAGATTTTTCAACGCCCCGGCATGCCGCCTCCGGCGATTGGGCGCACGTTCGTGCTCGTCTACAACGAGGGCCAGGCAGGCGAGCGCCGGCAGCGCATCCGTGTGAAGGCGACGGACACGGTGATCCGCATGTTCACCGAACTTGTGGGTGGGCAGCTCGTGGATTTCCAGGCCCAGGTGACCACCTGTGAGCTGTTCGATGGGCTCCTATATGACTTTCCCGGCTCCCCTGCAACGCGCACTTTCGCCCGTGCTGCAGGAAAGACGCTGACGCGCGAGACCGTCTACAGCGACTCCGGTCTGTTCTACAGCGCAACCCGCCTGACAGCAGCCACGGCCATCAATGACGCATGGCTCCAGCTCGCCAGCATTTACACCCAGGTCGTGCCCAACAGCCGCTCCGAGGTGGCCTCGGTCGACCAGATGCCGGCTGCGCGCCGCACGATCGTGCTCGCCGAGGCGCCGCGCCGCGTTGAGGTCGGCATCACGCCTCACACCCAGCGCTACAAGATCCAGGAAGAGAACGCGGGCCTAACTTTCGTGTGGCAGTGCACGCCGCTGCCCGAGCCCGGCACTGTCTTCATCGACTATTGGTCCCTTGGCCAGCGCTACACGCTGACTGACGATGGCACCGGCAAGCTTGTGGGCGCAGGCGGCGGCGCGGTCAACTACTTGACTGGCAGCATCAGCGCCACGCTCAAATCCATCCCGGACATCGGCAGCTCAATCGCGCTCACGCATGGCGCCCGCGTGTCGTACACCAACCGCGCCAACCAGGGCGCGGCCATCCGCCCCCCTGAGTACTGCTGGGTTGTGGGCGGCCAGGACGAAGCCACAAAGCACGACCGCATCGTGCCGGGCACCCTGGTCGTCAAGTACCCCAGCGGCGGCGTGGTGCGGACAGTCACAGAAGCCGACGCGGGCAAGCTCGCGGGCGCCGCGACGGGCGTTGTTGATTACCACAGTCGCACCGTGCTGTTGAGGCCCAGCTTTATGCCTGACCCAGGCGCGGAGCTGCAGGTCGATTGCCAGCTCGAAACGTTGGTCACTGAGTTCATCAACGGCGGCCCCGATGCGGCGGGCTTTGCAGCATTTACTTTGGCCCAGCAGCCTGCGGCAGGGACGTTGCAAATCGAGTGGTGCGTCGCACGCGCCGTGAGCCAGACCGCAGGCGGCAACTTGACCACCACGACATCGAGCAAGACCGCAGACGTGAACTACATCTTCAAAGCGACGCCGGAATGGCAAGAGCCGCAGTCGCCCGGTCAAAACATCGCCATTCGTGCTGCATACGTATAGGACGCCCCATGGCATACGAAATGATCCTCCGCCCCGTAGCGGTCACAACAACAAATGGCAGCAGCGCGAGCCTCTCTGAACAGAGCGGAACCACGGCAGACAACCGCCTGGTCTCCATCAAAACAGTGACCGACGATGGTGCCGGCCGCTTCGCTGCAGCGCTGGGCACCGTCGACTATGCGGGCAAGCAGGTCCAGCTCAAGATGATCGATTTCGACCGCAAGACAGAGTCCTACCGCAGCGACTACGAGGACTCCAAACAGTTCTCGCGGGCGGTGGGCGATGGCTCGGGCGTCTGGCAGGACAACGGCAAAAAGGGCGGCAGCTACGGCACGGCCGGCGTCGGCGAAGAGATGCTTGGGGGCTCCAGCATCGTCGCGCGGTACCGGGTCGGTGCTGGCGTGCCCCGCAGCCACAGCGAGACCTACAAGCCCGCAGAAGTCACCATGGACCTGTGCCCTTACACCTCACAGCGCGTCGTTCCAGGTTCGGTGCAGTTTCGCTGGATGGGCCAGACCTATGTCGATTTCGAGGGCGTGATCTATCGCGGCCGCACGGATACCGACCCGGGCGTTGCCAGCGGCAAGATCGACTATGCGGCCGGCACAGTGGGCATGTATGACTATGTCGTTGGCGGGTCCGGCGCCACGGATTTCCAACTGCAGAGCCTGTGGACGCAAGCGGGGCAGTGGTCCACGGCCAGCGTGTTCTTCAACACCGATGCGGCCCCACTGCGCGCGGGCGCGGGCGGTTTTGTGTTGACCGTGGTCGACATGCGCGGCAACACGTTGACCGCGAACGTCGATGCGCAGGGCAACGTCACAGGCTCGCACATGTGGGGCCGCGTTGATTTCAGCCGGGGCGGCGTGCAGCTGATGTTCGGCGACTTCGTGCTCGACTCCAGTCTCTCGGCCGAGGAAAAGGCCGAGTGGTGGTACAGCGCGGCCGATGTCGGTGTCGTGCAGCCTGGCCGGATCTGGCGGCCGTGGCCGGTGGACCCGACGACGCTGCGCTACAGCGCTGTGAGCTACATCTATCTGCCGGTCGACGTGACGCTCATGGGCATCGACCCCGCAGCGCTGCCCTCGGACGGCCGCGTCGCATTCGCGCGGCCGGGCGACACCTGCGTCATCGGTATCACGCATGGGGGCGTCCAGTTCGCTCCGCAGGTCGGCCAGACATTCAACCTAGGCCATGAGCGCCTGTCCTTCGTTCAGATGCTTGACGCGATCACAGGCGCGGAGATCCGCACGGGCTACACGGCTGATCTCGACGCCGGCACGGTCAAATTCACCGACCTCGCCGGCTACCCGGCAGCGGTGAAAGTCATCGGTCGCACCGAGGTCTACCGGCAGATCGCAGAAGTTCGCATTGACGGGAAAGTCAAGCTCACGCAGCCCGTGGGCTATGCCTTTCCTGCTGGGGCCGTGTTCTCGACCGCGCTGCGCTTCGGTGACCGCTTCGCCCGCGTCTCCCGCGTGTACGACCAGGCGTCTTGGAACGGCACCACCTGGTATGACGGTGTCGACCCCAACAAGGGCGAGGCCGCGGCAACCTACCGGCACAACGATTTCCCGATTGAGGTCTCGAACCTGGGCGCCATCACAGAGCGCTGGGCGCTGCGTATCCGCCAGGACGGGAGCACGTTCGACCTGATCGGCCAGCACCTGGGCCAGATCGCCAGCGGCAGCATCAACGCGGACTTCGCGCCGCTCAACGCTGCGGCCGGTGCTCCCTATATGCGCATACGCACCGAAGGCTGGGGCGCAGGGTGGGTCGGAGGCAACGTGGTGTTCATCGACACCATCGGCGCCGAAGCCGCCATCGACATGGTCCGCTGCACACAGCCGTCGAGCCCGGCAGGCATTGATGACCGCTGTTGGATCGTACAGCGCGGTGACGTGGGCCGCGCGCCCGAGGCTAACTTTTAAAACTCCATAAAGAGCACATCCATGGCATCCCCTGTTGATACCTCCGTCAAGCACTTCCTGAGCACCATGACCGGTGCCCCTGCCCTGAGCGGCACCGTGGGCTCGATGATCGCGCTGCTCGACGCCATGCTGGTGACCGGCTTTGACACGAAGACGCTCACGTCGCTGACGGTCGTGGGCGGCGTGGCCACAGCGGCGTTTTCCGGTCAGCACAGCGCTATCGTGGACTCTGTGATCCTTGTTGCCGGGGTAGCCGGTGGCCCGGCCGGCTGGGCCGGGCACAACGGCGAGCAGAAAGTGACGGCTGTGGGCGCTGGACTGGTGCGCTTTGCGACGACGCTCCCGGATGGCACGTACACGGGCACGATCACGATCAAGATGGCGCCGGCAGGCTGGGTCAAGGCCTTCACCGGTACCAACGTCGCGGTGTATCAGAGCACTGACCCGCAGTCGAGCAAGATGCTGCTGCGAGTCGATGACAGCAATGCGCAGTTTGTGCGCGTGCGGGGTTTTGAGACGATGCAAGATGCGAACATAGGCACGGGCTTGTTCCCGCTCGATAGCCAACAAGGCGGCGGCGGGTACTGGCCGAAATCCAGCGCGGCCAGCAACAATCCCGTGGGCTGGGCTTTCGCGGCTGACAGTCGATTCTTCTACATCTCAACGCTGCCGGGTACTGCGAACGCCGCAAATCGGCAGATCGGGAACATCCGCGCGTTCGGCGATCCCGTCGTAACACGTCCATCGGGCGATGCATACGCATGCTTGCTCAACTATTCAACTTCAGGCACCAGCTACACCCAGTTCGACAACTGTTTGTCGTCGACTTCGGCGGGGATTTCTGCGTGCGCGCGTGCGTACTCGGGGCTAGGGTCGTGCGTGCTGCACAAGCTCAATGTGTGGGGAGGGGGTGCCTCGGCGGCCCAGACTAGCGGCATCACCGGCATTCACGGCGCTTTTCCAAACCCCATCGATGGTGGCCTCTACCTGGCGCGCCGCTTCATCGGTACTGCTGACAACAACTTTCCAAGAGCGGAGATCCCAGGGTCATATCAAATGCTGCAGTCGGCCGGCTACGACAATTTCCGCTCAGGTGACCGGGTTCCAGGCACGGGTGCGCTCACTGGCAAAACTCTTGTAGCAGTGCACGGCTCGGGCGGCAACAACTTTGACTACACCTCTTCGAGCGGCAACACCAGCGTCTTGTTCATTGACGTCACCGGACCTTGGCGCTGACACCATGGCAACCATGGCAGCACATCGCTACTGGCGCGCCTGGGGCATAGAGCCCTACGACAACGGCGCCGTGACCGAACTGACAGAGTTCCAGTTGCTCGCCGGGACGACGCGCGTTGATGGGGCAGCCACGCTCATCGCAAGCAACGGCGCCAGCGTTGCAGCACTCTCAGACGGTGCGGCAGGCGCCGCCGTCAGCTTGCCGCGTGGTGTGACGTTGATCTGGGATTTTGGAGCGACTCCTCAGGACGTAACCGACATCCGCCTCGGCTCGTCCGCCGACCCGCGCCGCTTTCCACTGATCCTCACGCTGCAGAGTTCTGACGACGCGGTGTCGTGGGAGATCTATGGCGCTTTCAGCGGCATCGCATTCCCCGGATCTTTCAAACTGACGCAGAGTGAGCCCCGCCTTCTCTTCAGCGATCTTGACCGCACGGTGCTGGCGATTGAGGGCCGGGGGGCCGATGGATCGACAGCCATCGTTGACAGCACTGGCCGGTCAGTGTCCGTGCGCGGCAGCGCGATGATCAAGACTTCGAGTCGGTTCCCTGATGGTGCGATTCGCTTCGGAGGCAACGGCGACTATCTGTTTTTGGCGTACCGCGACGAGTACAACTTCGGGCAGGGGGACATGGGCATCCGGTTCCAGTACGAGCGCGTTGCGACGTCGACAAACTACGCAACGATAGTCTCGCTGTATGACTCGTTTGCGGCCAACAGCGGCCTCGCCATCGCAGACAACCACTTTCAAGTCCCGGGGCGGCTGAGCGTCGCGCTCAATGGCGCGTTCCCCGTGCTGCAGAGCCTTGCGGTGCTCGCGCCCGCAACAAAGTACGACGTGGAATTCAATCGCGTGGGCAACACAATCACGCTGTACATCGACGGGGTGCTGCAAGGGGCGGCAACGTACACAGGGGCGATCCGGTCGGTCGGCGGCGTGTGGGTTGGCGCGTCTGGGGACACGACGTCCGCAACGTATTTCAACGGCTTTGTCCGGCGTTTGCAGTTTCAACGAGGCAGCGCTTTTCACTCTGAGGCTTTCAGCCCTGACGACACGTTGATCGCACAGTCGCGCATCAAGATGCACAAGGTGCAGGGCCGCTCCGCGCCGGCCGCTGTGGCAAATGTCGCGTCTGCAGGAGCAATGCCCCCTCTCGGCAAAACTCTCGTGGGGCTGGTCGGCAAGTCCAGGACCAACTATTTGTTCGACAGGGCAGCCAACGGCCGCATTCGCGGCACGGTCGAGCGCGATGCGTCGCCTGCAGACGTACCGCTTCGCCGGCGCGTGACACTGCTCCGCGACCTCGATCTCATGGTCGTGCAGCAGCAGTGGAGCGATGCCGTGACCGGGGCCTATGACTTTCAATGGCTGGAGACTGACCACGCTTACACGGTCATCGCTCACGACTACGAGCACAACTACCGCGCGGTCATCGCTGACAACCTGAGCCTGGTCACGGGCGGCATGGAGCTGATGCCATGAGCGCGCCATCGACAAGTTGGGAGATCACACAGACCACGGCCCTGGCACAACTTGCCGCGATGCTCACGCGTGCCGACGCCGGGCCTGGCAGGGCCAGCTTGGCGCTGTTCTCGACAGCCAGGCCGGCGCTGATCACGGACCCCCACGCGGACGCGCCCCAGGCCGAGATCGTCCTGGCCCGGCCGAGCGGCGCGATCATCGGCAGCAGCTTGGTGCTCTATGTTGAGACGCCTGCCGGCGCCATGGTGCAGTCCAACGGCCTGCCGAGGTGGGCCGAGTGGCGTGCGGCCGATGGTGCCGTGCTGGCGCGCTGCGACGTCACTGACATGGACCACGGCGGCGGCCTGCGCGTCGTTGGCGGCGCCACGCCCGAAGGCGAGACATCGCCGATGCTCTACACGGGCGGCCTGGTCCAGCTCGGCATGGTGGCCCTGTCATGACAGACAGCACCAGACTTCTCTTCCGCTCGGCGCCTCACACGGGCAGCCCGGTGCCGCTGGTGTTCGGGCGCGACGATGGGAGCACGCCTCCACCCGTCACCGTTGATGGCGGCAGTCTCGTCACGGGCCTGCGCGGACACATCCGCGCCCGCTTGGCAGTCCGCGCCTCGGGCGCCGGCCGCGTGACCGGCTTGCGCGGCCACGTCCGCAGCCAGTGGGATGCCAACGTGAGCCGCACGACGCGGTCCGAGCTGGCGACGGCCTGGCAGGCGGCTGCGCCCCTCGCGCAAGCGCTGGAGACGTCATGGCAGGAGACCGCGCAACTGCGCGTCGCGTGTGCCAGTGCATGGCAGCCTGGCGACGGTCTGCGTGCGGGAGAGATGGCTGCTTGGTATGAAACGCTGCGCATGCGTGGGGCCGTGGCGAGCGCCTGGCAAGAGGGCGAGGACCGGCGCGCGGCGGTTTACACCGCATGGCATGAGGCCCTGCGCGTCCGTGCGGCCAGCGCCAGTGCTTGGCAGCAAGGTGAGGGGCTGCGGGGCGGCCTGGTCGTCGAGTACCAGGAAGCGCTGCGCATGCGTGGGGCCGTGGCGAGCGCCTGGCAAGAGGCTGTGCCCCGCTCCGAGTGGCTGCGCACGGGATTCGGCGACGCGGATCGCTGGCGCATCGTCATGGAGCCGAACTGGCAGGAGGCCATCCGGCCCGCGTCAGGCGAGAGCCCCGTTGTCGTTCCCCCTGGCAAGACGCCTTGCTATGTGCCCAGCTCGCCCGTGCGTCTGCTGTTCCGGCTACCGGCAGTCAGCGGCCGGCCCACGCGCCTGGTCTTCATCTGCGAAGACCGTAGTACCCCGACACCGGGCATCGTTGTGCCGCCCCGGAGGACATACATCGTGATCAATTCAGTCGAGATCCGGCGCGCTGACGACCTTGCCGGCGACCCGCTGCCCAGCGAGAGCTTTTCGATGGCGCTCAACCGCCAGTCCTGGACCTGGACGTTTTCGGCGAGCTTCCACGCCTCGGCGCGCGACGCGCTCATGCCCGGCCCAGGCGGTCAGCCTGTCGAGCTGGAGGTGCGCGTGAACGGCCAGCCCTTCCGGCTGCAGGGCGAGCGCATCGGCCGCAGCAAGCGGTTTCCCGAGCACATGGTCACTGTCTCGGGCCGGGGTAAAGCCGCGCTGCTGGATGCGCCGCACGCGCCTGTGCAGACGTTCTCTCATGCGCTGGATCGCACCGCGCAGCAGCTCATGAGCGAAGTGCTGACGGTCAATGGCGTGGGCTTCGGATGGAGCGTGGATTTCCAGCTCTCGGACTGGCTTGTTCCCAGTGGCGTCTGGATGCACCAGGGCACCTACATCAGCGCACTCACAGACATCGCAGGCAGCGTGGGCGGCTACCTGCAGCCGCACGACACGGCCCCCGTCCTGCATGCGCTGCCGGCGTGGCCGCTGCCCTGGTGGCGGTGGAGCGAACTGGTGCCCGACATCGATCTGCCCGAAGGCATTGCCGAGGTGGACGAGACGGAGGTGATCGACGTCCCCGAGTACAACCGCATATTCGTTGCGGGCGAGTCTGGCGGCGTCATGGGCGACCTGACGCGCACCGGTACCGCTGGCGACGTGCTCAAGCAGCCGATGGCCGTGCATCCACTCATTACGAACATCGGCGCCGCAAAGGCCCGCGCAATTGCCGAGCTGGCTGACTCCGGTCGACAGCTCAAACACAAGATGACGCTGCCCGTGCTTGCAGAAACGGGCGTGATCAAGCCAGGCCGCGTGCTGCGCTATTACGACGACGCCGGCACGCGGCGCCTTGGCATCGTGCGGGGCACGTCGATCTCGCAGCAGTTTCCGGTTTTGACGCAGGCGCTGGAGGTCGACAGCCATGTCTAACCTCTACCTGCAGCTCAAAGAAATCCTCGTGCCTGGCCGAGTGCAGATCGGCAAGGTGGTGGCCGTCGCCGATGGCGCGGTCACTGTGGAGCTGCCCGGCGCTGGCCGGGTGCGTGCCAAGGGCCAGGCCGCCGAGGGGGCCAGTGTTTTTGTTTTGGAAGGAGTGATCCAGGGGCCAGCGCCCGACCTACCTGTTTATATAGACGTGATCTGAAAAAAAAGACGGGCGACCCGGCCAGGTGCGGTAACACCAGGTCGAGCCCCGAACACGCAGTGCATGCCTGCAAGCCCGGCGAGGCCCGCCACCCTGTACAGAGTGCGCGGAGCATACCGGATTTCACATACGGAAAAAGGCTTGCAATGCAGGAAATACGCTGCGGCTCCTGCCGCCGCAAACTGGCAGAGGGGGAGTACATCCGCCTTTGCATCAAGTGCCCCAGGTGTGGGGCCTTCAATCAGCTGAGCGCCGTGAGCGCCCCATCAGAGCCCCAGCGAGGGCCGTCAGCTGAGATAAATGACAAATCCCATCATTCCCTGGATCGGCGGCAAACGCCGCCTGGTCGACCTGCTGCTCAAGCGGTTTCCCGTCCATAGCTGCTATGTGGAGCTGTTCGCGGGCGGTGCGGCCGTCTACTTCGCTCGCCACCCGGCCGACGTCGAGGTGCTGAACGACGTGAATGGCGACCTGGTCAATCTTTATCGCGTCGTCACCCACCACCTGGAGGAGTTCGTCAGGCAGTTCAAATGGGCGCTGACGAGCCGACAGGTCTTCAAATGGCTGCAAGAGACAAGGCCGGAGACGCTCACGGACGTGCAGCGTGCGGCCAGGTTCTTCTACTTGCAGCAGCACTGTTTCTCGGGGAAGGTCAGCGGGCAGACGTTCGGCACAGCGACCACGGCGCCGGCGATCAATCTGCTCAGGATCGAAGAAACGCTGTCAGCAGCGCATTTGCGCCTGGCGGGCGGCACATACGTCGAGCAGCTCGATTGGGCCGCGTGCATTGACCGCTACGACCGACCGCACACGCTGTTCTATGCGGACCCGCCTTACTGGGAGACAGAGGGATACGGCGTGCCGTTTCCCTGGGAGCAGTACGAGCTGATGGCAGCCAAGCTCAAGACGATCAAGGGCAAGGCTGTGGTCAGCATCAACGATCACCCCGCGATCCGAGAGTGCTTCAGAGGCTTCGAGATGGAGGCGCTCAGGCTGGACTACACCGTGGGCGGTGGCGCCAATCGGGTTGAACGCGGCGAGCTGGTCATCTACAGCTGGGACAGAGAGGCTGAGCCAGCAGGCCTGTTCTAGGTGGTCAGCTTGGACGGCAAGTCAAGCGTTGGTGCGGTGTCCGATGGTCTCGTCGGACACGCCACATTCCGCTTGGTGATGTGGGCGCGTAGAGCGTCAATGGTGTCCATGACGACACACCCCAACTACGACGCAGACGACTACCAGTACTTGGTAGCAAAGGGCTGGACGGATGATCAGATCTTGGCCCGCTGGACGGAGGAAGCGGCTGAAGGCCAAGGCCCATGCCAATGGACGACGCCGCAGGCTGCCGCAAAGCTCAACGCAACAATCAACCGGAGCACGACATGACCACTATGCTCCCCGAGGCCGAACTGACGGCCATCGCTACCGGGCAGGTCAACCTGCAGGCTCTCGCCAAGAGCCTTTGATACCGCCCTGATACAGCAAAGCCGGCAGACGCCGGCTTTTTTTGTTGGGGTTCTGGAAAATCTATTTCCTGGTGCGAAAGTTCACACATCCGCATTTATCTCATCCGCGCGCTGCCATTTATCGCGCCGCGCTTCATCCAGCTTGAGCAGGCGCGGGTTGGCGCCGTGCTCCTTGAGCGCCTGCAGCACCTGCTCCACGAAGCGCGCCTGGTGGAACTGGCGCGGGCTGACGTTGACGGCCAGCACCAGGCAGGCCATGTCCGGCTCCGCCGCCCATTGCGCCAGTTGCCGGCAGGCCTCGCCCAGCACCCATTCGCCCAGTTGCTGGATCAGGCCCGTTTCCTCGGCCAGCGAGACGAAGAGCGACGGTGGCACCAGCCCTTCGCGCGGATGGTTCCAGCGCAGCAGGCCCTCGGCGCCGACGATGCGCCCGTTCGCCACCTGCGGCTGGTAGTACAGGACGAATTGCGAGCGCACCAGGCCCTCGCGCATTTCCTGCTCCATGGCCGTGCGCGATCTGAGCACGGCCTGCAGTTGCGGATCGAAGAACTGCAGCGTGTTGCGCCCCATGCCCTTGGCCTGGTACATGGCCATCTCGGCACGGCGCAGCACCTCGTCGGCACTGAGTTCCTGCTCGCCGAACAGGCTGGCGCCTATGCTCAGCGTGATGTGGCAGGCCTGGCCGCCCAGCTGCAGCGGTTGCAGCAGCAGCGAACGCATGCGCTGGACTTCGCCTTCGAGCTTGGAGGCGGCGTGCATGGAGTCCTTGCCCAGGTCCTCCAGCAGCACGACGAAGTCATCGCCGCTGTGGCGGGCCAGCGTGGCTTCGCGGTCCAGGGATTGGGCCAGTCGCTCGGCAATCATGCGCAGCAGCACATCGCCCAGTTCCAGCCCCAGGCTGTCGTTGAAGGCCTTGAAGTTGTCCACGTCCAGCAGCATGACGGCGCCACAGCGCCCGCGACGGCGGCTGGAGGCCAGCGCCTGCTGCAGCCGGTCCACCAGCAGGCGGCGGTTGGGCAGGCCGGTGAGCGCGTCGTAGAAGGCCAGGCGGCGGATTTCCTCTTCGGCGGTCTTGCGCTGGCTCTGGTCCTGCAGGATCAGCAGGCAGCCTTCGTCCAGCAGCATCCCGCCGATGGATACGGAGCGCGTGCAGCCGTCGCTGCCTATGAGTTGGTACTCCTCGGAGTTGAGGGTACCGCAGCTGTCGGACTCGCTACCATGGGGGCTTTGGGCAACGCGCGCCCGCGCCTGCGCGGCTTCGAAGCGGCGCTGCATGCGCTGGCGGCGGGCTTCGTCCGGGCACATGTTGCGCCACCATCCGTCGCCATCCATGCCGGCCGTCGCGCCATGGCCTGCCAGGCGCATGAATTCCTCGTTCCAGTAGGCGAAGCGGCCATCCTCCTGCAGCATGGCCAGGCCCAGGGGCAGGCGCTGGATGACCATGCGCAGGTGGCGCGATCCGTCGCGCTGCATTTGCTGCAAGTGGCGGCGTGCGCTGATGTCCTGCACCAGGGCCATCAGCCGCAGCGACGGGCCGTGGCCCAGCGCGGAGATGTGCAGTTCCACCCAGACCAGGCTGCCGTTGCTGCGCCGCAGTTGCCGCTCGATCTGCAGGGCGCCGCGCTGGCCCGCAGCCAGCTCCTGCAGCAGCAGCCGGTCACCCTCCACCGTTTCGGCGGCGACCAGGGCCAGCAGGGGACGCTGGCACAGCTGCGGCGCCTCATGGCCGGTGATGTCGCAATACCTGCGGTTCACATGCAGGACATTGCCGCTGGCCGCGTCGATCTGCACCACGCCCACGGCGGCCTGCTCGAACAGTGCCTGGAAGCGGGCATCGCTCTCGCGCATGCTGCGGGAAGAGGCGCGCAGCTGGGCCCAGCTGGACGGATGGCGCCGCCACCAGGCTGCCGCCAGCGAGGCCAGCAGGGCCGACACCAGCATGCCCAGCGCAAACAGAACCAGAGGCTGGGCACGCTCCGCCCAGGACAGGGCCGTACTCACGGGAATGAAGTTCAGCCGCCACAGCCGGTCCTGGGCCTGCAGCGTCTGCTCCAGCACCACCTGGCCGGTATCGCCAAGGCCTGCTGCCTCGTGCCCGCGCTCGGGCCAGGCAGCGCCCAGATACAGCGGCAGCGGCGATACGCCTGCCGGTGGCAGGGGCGAGACCGGGCCTGCGTCATGCATGGCCAGCGCAAGCCGGCCCAGGAAGCCGCGCTCATGCAGGTCCTGCACCAGGTCGTGCACACGTATGCTGACGTCGGCCGTTCCAAGGAACAGCGGATGCGCGGCCGTGCCATCCGGAGACTGGTGGTCGGCAAGCGCAAAGACCGGCGCGCGCACCAGCACGGCTGGTGGCATGCTCGCCGGGCTGCTTCATTGCAAATGGCGCCGATACCACGGCAGCCGCGCTGTCCCGGCTGCGCAGCATGCTGGCCATGAGACTGGGGCGGTCGTGCATGTCCAGGCCGGCGATGGATTCATTGCCTTCCACCGGCCAGAGATAGTCGATGAAGAAATAGTGGGGATCGGGCCTGAACGAGGCTGGCGGATCCTGGCTGCCCGGGCCGCGCTCCGTTGCAGCCCGCGTAAAGGTCAGCGCCTGCATGCCGGGCTGTATCTGTATGCGCAGCGCCTGCGCAATGCGCGCAAAGGCCTGCTGTCCCATCTCGGGAGAGGCGGCCAGCTGGTTGGCCACATGCTGGACCATGACGGCATAGGCATCCAGGCGCATCTCCAGCGCCTGGCGGGCAGACTGGGCCTGTTGCGTGTGGCGTTGCAGGTCGATGCGCTCCAGCGCCCGCTGCTGCTGCAGAGCGAGCGCGGCGCTCAGGCACATGCCCACCGCCATGACGGTGGCGGCTGGCCAGGCGGTCCGGATGGCTACAAGCATGCGCTGGGCAAAAGCTGACATGGAGCGGCTAAGGCTGAATATGCAGTCACGGGGAATCGGTCCAGGAGCACGGAACCACTCGTTGCCAGCCCCATGGCCAGCCACCCGAAAAGGCCGGGCAGGCCATGTGGAGCAGAGAGCGAGGATAAATGGATTTCGGCACCCGGCCGGCAAATCATATGTAAGACCAATCCTACAAACGCCTTTGCTCTATCGTCGGGATACGCTCTTGCTGAAGACCTCCACGGGCAAACCCTAGACTGCAGGCGGCAAGGTGCTTGCACCCGAGCCCATGTGCCGGGCCTGCCGAGACTTGCCGCGCGCCAGGGGCGAAGGGCGAGGCATTGCACAAGCCCTCATCCATGAAATCAAAGGCAGCAGTTTTGAAACATCAGTGAAACGAATTGTGCGGCGGCAGACGGCGTCACAGTCTCCGGGCCTCTGGCAGCAGGCTGCGGGGCTTGCACGGGTTTCCCCTTGAGCCGGATGGCATGGTGCTTGCAACAAGCCTGGCGCACTGCCAACCATAACTCTGCAGGAGACACAAACCCATGAGCATCAACCGCCGCCGCTTTTGCGCCGCCCTGCCCGCCCCGCTGGCCGGCCTTGCGCTGCCGCACCCGGGCCTGGCCCAGGAGGCCTTTCCCAGCAAGTCGCTGAAGATCGTCTGCCCCTTCGCGCCCGGCGGCGGTTCGGACTTCATTGCGCGCGTGGCCTCCAATGTGCTCAACGACAGGCTGGGCCAGCCCGTGGTGGTGGAGAACCGGCCTGGCGCCGGTGGCACGCTGGGCACCGAGTACGCGCTGCGCTCGGCGGCCGATGGCTACACGCTGCTGCTGGTGGCGGGCAGCTATACGGTCAACCCTTCGCTGTACAGGCTGCGTTTCGACCCCGTGGCCGACATGACGCCCGTGATCCAGCTGTCCAAAGGCGCCTACGTGGTCTGCGTAAGCCCCCGCGTGCCCGCCAGAAACCTGCAGGAATTGCTGACCTATGCGCGTGAGAACCCGGGCAAGCTGACCTTTGCCTCGGCCGGCAATGGCAGCCATCTTCACATCGTGACCGAGTACCTGTTCGGCATGGCCAAGGTCAAGGCCACGCATGTGCCCTATCGCGGCACGGGCCCGGCCGTGACCGATCTGCTGTCGGGCAATGTGGACATGCTGGTGGCCGGCACCGAGGCGCTGATGCAGCATGTCAAGAGCGGCAAGCTGCACGCCCTGGCCGTGACCACGGCCCAGCGCCTGCCCGCCTATCCCGGGATTCCTTCGGTGGCCGAAAGCGGCCTGCCGGACTATGACGTGGTGGCCTGGCACGGCCTGCTCGCGCCCAAGGGCCTGCCGCCCGCCGTGCTGTCGCGCATCAATGCGGCGTTGGATACCGGCCTCAAGGCACCGGCACTACTGGCCCAGCTGGAGCCCACGGGCGTGTCCCCGGCAGGGGGCACACCGGCCCAGTTCGGCGCCCTGATCCAGTCGGAGATTCCACGCTACGCCAAGGTGGTGAAAGACAACGAAATCCGCGCACAGTAGTCCGCGCACAGTAATCGGCTCACCTCGGCCCGAGAATCCATCCGCCCCCATGACCCTTCGCTACAAGAAACCCCTGCCCGGCACCAAGCTGCACTACATCGACGCCCGTGCCGCCGTCGATGCCCTCTCGCCCGGTGCCTGGGCTCGTCTGCCCTACACCGCCCGCGTCCATGCCGAGAACCTCGTGCGCCGCGCCGATCCCGCGCAACTCGACGGCTACCTGCTGCAGCTCATCGAGCGCCGCCGCGACATCGACTTCCCCTGGTACCCCGTGCGCGTGGTCTGCCACGACATCCTGGGCCAGACCGCCCTGGTGGACCTGGCCGGCCTGCGCGATGCCATCGCGGCCGAAGGCGGCGACCCCGCCCAGGTCAACCCCGTCGTGCCCGTGCAGCTCATCGTGGACCACTCGCTGGCCGTGGAGTGCGGCGGCTTCGATCCCGACGCCTTTGCGAAGAACCGCGCCATCGAGGACCGCCGCAACGAGGACCGCTTCCACTTCATCGAGTGGACGAAGAAGGCCTTTGCCAACGTGGATGTGATCCCTGCAGGGAACGGGATCATGCACCAGATCAATCTGGAGAAGATGTCCCCCGTGGTCACCGTGCAGGATGGCCTGGCCTTCCCGGACACCTGCGTCGGCACCGACTCGCACACGCCCCATGTCGATGCCCTGGGCGTGATCGCCGTGGGCGTGGGCGGGCTGGAGGCCGAGAACGTCATGCTGGGCCGTGCCTGCTGGATGCGCCTGCCCGACATCGTGGGCGTGCGCCTCACGGGCCGGCGCCAGGCGGGCATCACGGCCACCGACATCGTGCTGGCCCTGACCGAATTCCTGCGCCAGCAAAAGGTGGTGGGCGCCTATGTGGAATTCTTTGGCGAGGGCGCCGACAGCCTGAGCATCGGCGACCGCGCCACCATCTCCAACATGTGCCCCGAATACGGCGCCACGGCGGCCATGTTCTCCATTGACGACCAGACGCTGGCCTACCTGCGCCTGACCGGCCGCGACGAGGCCCAGGTGCGCCTGGTCGAGGCCTATGCGCGCACCGCAGGCCTGTGGAGCGACACCCTGGCCGGGGTGGAGTACGAGCGCGTGCTGCAGTTCGACCTGTCCACCGTGGTGCGCAACATGGCCGGCCCCTCGAATCCGCACCGGCGCCTGCCCACCTCGGCCCTGGCCGAGCGCGGCATTGCCGATGCCGCAAAACTGCAGGCCGCCCGCACCCAGGAGGCGCAAGGCCTGATGCCCGATGGGGCCGTCATCATCGCAGCCATCACCAGCTGCACCAACACCAGCAACCCGCGCAATGTCATCGCCGCCGCCTTGCTGGCGCGCAATGCCAATCGCCTGGGTCTGGCGCGCAAGCCCTGGGTCAAATCCTCGCTGGCGCCGGGCTCCAAGGCCGTGGAGCTGTATCTGAAGGAGGCCGGCCTGCTCAGCGAGCTGGAGCAGCTGGGCTTTGGCATCGTCGCCTTTGCCTGCACCACCTGCAACGGCATGAGCGGCGCGCTGGACCCCGCCATCCAGCAGGAGATCGTCGAGCGCGACCTCTACGCCACGGCCGTGCTCTCGGGCAACCGCAACTTCGACGGGCGCATCCATCCCCAGGCCAAACAGGCCTTCCTGGCCTCGCCGCCGCTGGTCCTGGCCTATGCGCTGGCGGGCACGGTGCGCTTCGACATCGAGCAGGACGTGCTGGGCGTGGTGGACGGCCGGGAGATCCGCCTGAAGGACCTGTGGCCCACCGACGAGGAGATCGACGCCATCGTTGAACAAGCGGTCAAACCTGCGCAATTCCGCGCCGTCTACGACCCCATGTTCGCCATCCGCAAGGACGATGGTGACAAGGCACGGCCCCAGTACGACTGGCGAGCGCAGTCCACCTACATACGCCGCCCGCCGTACTGGGATACCGAAGGCGTGGGCGCGCTGGCGGCCTTCCCGCGCACGCTGCGCAACATGCGACCGCTGGCCCTGCTGCCCGACAACATCACCACCGACCACCTGTCGCCCTCCAACGCCATCCTGGCCGACAGCGCGGCGGGCGAATACCTGGCGCGCATGGGCCTGCCCGAGGAAGACTTCAACTCCTACGCCACCCACCGCGGCGACCACCTCACCGCCATGCGCGCCACCTTCGCCAACCCGCAGCTGGTCAACGAGATGGCCGTCATCGACGGCGTGCAGCACAAGGGCTCGCTGGCGCGCATCGAGCCCGAAGGCCGCGTGGTGCGCATGTGGGAGGCCATGGAAACCTACCTGAACCGCCGCCAGCCGCTGATCATCATCGCGGGCGCCGACTACGGCCAGGGCTCCAGCCGCGACTGGGCCGCCAAGGGAGTGCGGCTGGCCGGAGTCGAGGCCGTGGTGGCCGAAGGCTTCGAGCGCATCCACCGCACCAATCTCATAGGCATGGGCGTGCTGCCGCTGCAGTTCGTGCCGGGCACCGACCGCAAGACCCTGGCGCTGGACGGCACGGAGGTCTATGGGGTGGAAGGCGAGCGTACGCCGGGAACCCAACTCACTCTGGTGGTCGAGCGCCGCAACGGCCAGACGCTGCGCGTGCCGGTGACCTGCCGACTGGACACGGCCGAGGAGGTATCGGTCTACGAGGCGGGCGGGGTGCTGCAGCGCTTTGCGCAGGACTTCCTGGCGCAGTCACCGCAAAAACAGACACAGATACAAGCACAAGCAGCAACACAGGAGGCCTGAGATGGGCGCGATCCCCGAAACCTTTCTTCCCCAGATCCGCATTCCCGCCACCTACCTGCGCGGCGGCACCAGCAAGGGCGTGTTCTTTCGCCTGCAAGACCTTCCGGAGGCTGCGCAACAGCCGGGCCCCGTGCGCGACGCCATCCTGCTGCGCGCCCTGGGCAGCCCCGACCCTTACGGCAAGCAGATCGACGGCATGGGCAATGCATCGTCGAGCACCAGCAAGGCCGTGATTCTCTCGGCCAGCACGCGCGAAGGCCATGACGTGGACTACCTGTTCGGCCAGGTCGCCATCGACCAGCCCTTCGTGGACTGGAGCGGCAACTGCGGCAATCTCTCGGCCGCCGTGGGGCCCTGCGCCATCCACATGGGATTGATAGCCCCTGCGCGCATCCCGCGCAACGGCACGGCCACCCTCCGCATCTGGCAGGCCAATATCGGCAAGACCATCGTGGCCCATGTGCCCATCACGAACGGCCAAGTGCAGGAGACGGGCGACTTCGAGCTCGATGGCGTGACCTTTCCTGCGGCCGAGGTGGCGTTGGAGTTCCTGGACCCTGCCGATGAGGGAGAGGACGGAGGAGCCATGTTCCCGACGGGCCACCTCGTGGACCGGCTGGATGTTCCCGGAGTCGGCAGCTTTGCAGCCACGCTGATCAATGCGGGCATTCCGACCATCTTCCTGAACGCAAAGGAACTGGGCTACACGGGCTGCGAGCTGCAGGACGCCATCAACGGCGATGCCGAGGCGCTGGCGCGCTTCGAGGCCATACGCGCCCACGGCGCCCTGCAGATGGGCCTGATCCAGGAACTGTCCGAAGCCGCCAGGCGCCAGCACACGCCAAAAATCGCCTTTGTGGCACCGCCAGCGCCCTACACGGCCTCCAGCGGCAAGCGCATCGAGGCAGGCGATGTGGACCTGCTGGTGCGCGCCCTGTCCATGGGCAAGCTGCACCACGCCATGATGGGCACGGCGGCGGTGGCCATAGGCACGGCGGCAGCGGTGCCGGGCACGCTGGTGAATCTGGCGGCGGGCGGTGGCGAACGCGGCGCCGTTCGCTTCGGCCATCCTTCCGGCACGCTGCGCGTGGGCGCCGAGGCCCGGTTGGTGAATGGCCAGTGGCAGGTGACCAAGGCCTTGATGAGCCGCAGCGCGCGCATCCTGATGGAAGGCTGGATCAGGGTGCCTGGCGAGGTGTTGAACGCCGCGTGAATGCGCAGGGTCCGGCTTCAGGCCTGGGCCGCACTCACGCCTGGGCTCTCAGCGCCGCTGCGTGCCACGTCTGCAGTTGCTCCAGCGTGTTCGTCGTGCCGCCGCAGGCCACCACCAGCACGCGCTTGAAGCCCTGCAGCGCAGGTGCGCCTGCGTAGGCAAGGGCCAGCGCGGCACCGCAGGCAGGCTCCACATGCAGGCGATGGTCGTCAATGAAGCGCAGGCAGGCGTCCAGCGCCTGCGCGTCCGTCACCACGGCGCTGCGCACGGGGTGCACCTGCGCCAGATCGAAGGCCCGCTGGCAGACCTGGCGCGCGCCCAGCGAGGTGGCCACGCTGGTGATGCGGTCCAGCAGCACGCGGCGGCCCTGGGCCAGCGACTGCGCCAGGGAGTCGGCACCGGCTGTCTCCGCTGCAATCACGGGCACATCGGTCCAGCCATGGCGCTCCAGGCCCTGCACCACGCCGGCCAGCAGGCCGCCGCCGCCCACGGCCAGCACCACAGCGTCGGGCTTGAAGTCGGCAGCGGCCAGCTCATCGACCAGGGTGGAATGCCCCGCCCACAGCAGCGGGTCGTCAAACGGATGGACAAAGGCATCCTCAGCCCCCAGCAGGGACTGGGCCAGGGCATTGGCTTCGTCCCAGACGCTGCCATGCACGATCAGCTCGGCACCCTGTGCACGGATCAGCGCCCGCGCGTGCTCGGTCGTGGTTTGCGGCACGACCACGGTGACGGGCATGGACAACTGCCGCCCGGCATAGGCCACGGCAATGCCCGCATTGCCGCCCGACGAGGCCACAAAGCGCTTCTTGCCCTGGCGCGCCAGGGTCTCGCAGGCATGGCCTATGCCGCGCAGCTTGAACGAGCCACAGGGCTGCAGCGCCTCCAGCTTGAGCCAGATTTCGGGACCACCGGCGTGGCTCAGGGCATGGGACGGAATAAGGGGTGTGAAGGTGTGCAAAGGCATGGGGTGGCAGTGTAGAACCGGCGTTCAGCCGCGATAATCCCTTGGCTTTTCAAATATTCTTTGCACTGTGAGCACAAATCAAGCCCTGCCCCTGCTCGGGGAAATGGCCATCTTCGTCAAGGTCGTGGACACGGGCAGCTTCTCCGAGGCCGCGCGCCAGCTGGGCAGCACGCCATCGGCCACCAGCCGGGGCGTGGCGCGGCTGGAAAAGGCTCTGGGCCTGCGCCTGCTGGAACGCACCACGCGCAAGCTGCGCCTGAGCGAGGCCGGCCGCGAGGTCCATGCGCGCTGCCTGGACATGGTGGGCGCCGCCCAGGCCGTCATGGCCGCATCCCTGCTGCAGGACGCGCAGCCGCGCGGCCTGGTGCGCATCAGCGTGCCCAAGGCCGTGGGCCGTACCGTGGTCCATCCCCACATGCCCGACTTCCTGGCCCTGTATCCGGAGGTCGATGTACAGATGCGGCTGGAAGACCGCTACATGGACCTGATCGACGATCCCGTGGACCTGGCCATACGCATCACCAACCACCCGCCGCCAGGCCTCATGGGCCGCCACCTGATGGACATCGACCATCTGCTGTGCGCCTCGCCCCAATACCTGACCCGGAACGGCACGCCCGTGCATCCGCTGGACCTCAAGGCCCACAGCTGCATCTACCTGGGGGAGGAGCCCGGCGACGCGCACTGGAAGCTGCGCGGCCAAGGCAAGACCGTCACCGTGGCCGTGCGCGGGCGCTATGCCGCCAACCACACAGGCGTGCGGCTGGACGCCGTGCTGCAGCACCTAGGCATCGCCAGCCTGCCCCGCTTCACGGCGCGCGAGGCCCTTGCGGACGGGCGCATCGTGCAGGTGCTGCCGGACTGGAGCTTTCTGCCCAACTACAGCGGCCAGCTGTGGATTCTTCACTCCCCCACGCGCCACCTGCCGCTCAAACTGCGCGTGATGGTCGATTTCCTGGCCGAGCGGCTGGGCAGCCATGCACCCTGATCAGTCCGGCGCCCTGAGCCTGCGCCACAGCGTGGCCCGGCTGATGCCCAGGATCTCGCAGGCGCGGCGCTGGTCGCCCTGCACCTGCTCCAGCACTTCGCGCATGCGCTGGCGCTCGGCATCGCGCCGTGCCTCGCGCAACTGCAGTTGCCGCTGCTGTGCTGGCAAGGCTTGCATGGCACCCTGCCCAGCCCCGTCGCATTCAGGAAACAGCTCCCGCAACCGGCCCATGTCCACGCGGCCCGCGCTGTCGCGCAGGTCTTGGCGGCAGGCCAGCAGGCGTTCCACCCAGTTGTCCAGCTCTCGCGCATTGCCGGGCCAGCGGTGGCCGGATGCCAGCTCCAGCAAGGCCGCCAGCAAGGACTCCAGCGATGGGCCTTCCGCCTGCAGCGACTGCGTGTGCAAGCGCCGTGCCAGCATGGCGCGGGCCAGGGCCTGGACATCGCCCTGTCCGCGTTCGTGCAGTCCGGGCATGGACAGGCGCAGCACGGCCAGGCGGTAGAACAGGTCACGCCGGAATTCACCGCGCTCGACCAGGGCCGCCAGATCGGCATGCGTGGCGGCGATGACGCGCAGGTCCACCGGCACGGGCGTGGTGGAGCCCACGCGCAGCACTTCGCGCTCCTGCAGCACGCGCAGCAGGCGGGACTGCAGGGCCAGCGGCATGTCGCCGATCTCGTCCAGGAACAAGGTGCCCGTGTGGGCCGCCTCGATCAGCCCGGTCTTGCCGCCGCGCCGCGC
Source organism: Delftia deserti (assembly GCF_042653485.1). Lineage (NCBI taxonomy): Bacteria > Pseudomonadati > Pseudomonadota > Betaproteobacteria > Burkholderiales > Comamonadaceae > Delftia > Delftia deserti. The sequence continues at coordinate 467,659 of NZ_JBHSIH010000001.1, forward strand.
GCCGGTGAAAGCGCCTTCGTCATAGCCGAAGAGTTCGCTCTCCAGCAGGCTTTCCCCCAGGGCCGCGCAGTTCACCGCCAGGAAAGGCTGGGCCGCGCGCCGGCTGGCGCGGTGCATGCCCTGGGCCAGCAGCTCCTTGCCCGTGCCGCTGTCGCCCTGGATGAGCACGGTGGCATCGCTGGCCGCGAACTGGCGCGCCAGGCGGCGCACGCGCTGGGCGGGCTCGCTGTCGCCCGCATAGTCTTCGATGCGCCAGCGCACGCCCGCGCCGCGCAGGCTGCGATTGGCGCGCAGGTGGCGGTCGGCGCGCTGGATGGTGGCGGGGTCGCGGCAGACCAGCAAGGCGCCCGTGAGCTGGCCGTTTTCCACGATGGGCGCGCGCCGCACCACCAGAGTGCGCATGGCCAGCTGGACCACGTCTTCACTGCCCTCGGGCTCCAGGGACTGCGACTGCAGCGCCTGTGCCAGCGCCAGCGCGGGCGCCACCTCGTCCAGCAGCCGGCCATGCAGCGCATTGGCAGGCGCTCCCAGCAGGGCCGCCATGGTGGGGTTCAGTGCCTGGATGCAGCCTTGCGTATCCACGGCGACCACGCCGTCCTGCAACTGGCCGAGCACGGTTTCCAGCCGCTGGTGGCGGGCGCGCTCGGCATGGCGGTGGCGGGCCAGCAGCACGGCGTCGCGCAGGGCCTGCAGCACGGCGCCGTCGGAGTACAGCAGCACGCTGGGAATGCCTGCCTGCTCGGCCAGATCTGCCACCAGGCCGGGCGCGACGACGGCGCCCACGCCGGCGGCCTGCAGCGCACGCACGCAGGCCTGGGCATCCTCGGGCCCGTGGTAGCTGAACTGGGCAATGCCGGCGCCGAACAGCGCGTCGAACTGGGCCAGGTGCGGCGAGGGATGGTCGAATGACACCAGCCCGATGCGCGGCGTGCCGCCGGACTGGGCCAGTGCACGCGCGCTGGCCAGCGCCTGCAGCAGGTCGAACCCGCGCACTTCGATCATGACGACGGGGATATCGACCCGCTCGCGCACCCAGGCGCCGCTGGCCCCGGCGGCCACCAGGGCGTCTACGGGCTCGACCGCCTGCAGCGCACGCACGGCCTGCACGGCATCGTCAAAGGCCGCGCTGACATGCTCCACGCGCACCTGATCGCCCACGGCCAGCGACATCCGCTCCAGCACGCGGCCGATACGGTGGCGGCCCACGGTGACGACGCGCGGCCAGGCTGCACGGGGGCCGGCAGGGATTGCATGCATGGAAGGCACAACTGATTCATTCATGCAACCGATTATTTCATTCATGCAACATCGCACCGGGCGAATCGGTGAATGCGTGCAGAGCAGGCTTTTCAAGGATCACAAAACCCATTCATATCAACAACTTGCAAGAACAAGGGTTTACCCTTTGATCCAGTGGCATGCCACTTGCAAACAGGGCTGGCGTTTCAATCATTTCAAGTATTTCCAGGAGACCCCATGAACCAGCCATCCCGCCTGCCCCGCCGCACCGCCCTGGCCACCCTGCTTGCCGCCGCGCTGCCGCTGGCCGGCGTGACCTGCTCCTTCGCTGCACGGGCTGCTGGCGCCGCCGATGCCTGGCCCACCCGTCCCATCCGCCTGGTGGTGCCGTTTTCGGCAGGCGGCGCCAACGACCTGATGGCCCGCTCGGCCGCCGAAGGTGCGTCCAAAATCCTGGGCCAGCCCGTGGTCATCGACAACCGGCCCGGCGCAGGCGGCACCGTGGGCGCCGACATCGTGGCCAAGGCCCAGCCCGATGGCTACACCCTGCTGGTGAGCGCGGCCGGCGTGATCTCCAACAGCATGATCAAGAAGACCATGCCGTTCAAGGACGATGCGCTGGTGCCCGTGGCCATGATCGGGCTGGCGCCTTCGGTGATCGTGGTTCCCAAGAACGCGCCCTACCAGAATCTGCGCGATTTCGTCGAGGCATCGAAGAAGGGCCAGGGCTTCAATTTCGCCACGGCCGGCACGGGCAGCACGCCGCATTTCGTGGCCGAGATGCTGAACGTGAAGTACGGCGCACAGCTGCAGCCCGTGCCCTACAAGAGCGGATCGGAAAGCACGACGGCCGTGCTGGGCGGCCAGGTGGAGGGCACGTCGGAGGCCAGCATCATCGCCTTGCCCCACATCCTCAATGAGGGCAAGTTCAAGGCCCTGGCCACGACCTGGACGCAGCGCATCTCCGCCTATCCGCAACTGTCCACTGCCGTGGAGCAGGGCTTTGCCGAACTGCAGATCGCGCACTGGGCCGGCATCCATGCGCCCAAGGGGACGCCGCCCGCCATCCTGGACAAGCTGGCCGCCGCCGTGGACCAGGCCATGAAGGAGCCGGCCACCGTGGAGAAACTCAAGGGCCTGGGCATCGAGCCCATTGGCGGCACGCGCGCCGAGTTCGTGAAATTCACCGATTCCGAGCGCAAGCGCCTGGGCGAGATCGTCAAGGCCGCGAACATGCAGGAAAAGTGAGTCGCTCCCGCCACAACCACGGACTCCAACCGAGACAAGACACCATGAATACCCGCCGCAATACCCTCCGCCTGAGCCTGGGACTGGCCCTGAGCACCACCGCCGCCGCTGCGGCCCTGCTCGCCGCCCCCGCCACCGCCGTGGCCCAGGGCGCAGATGCCTGGCCCTCGCGCCCCATCAAGCTCATCGTGCCCTATGCGGCCGGCGGCTTTGCCGATACACGGGCCCGCAAGATCGCCGACAAGATCGGCCAGAGCCTGGGCCAGCCCATCGTGATCGACAACCGCGGCGGCGCGGGCGGCGTGACGGGCACGGATGCCATCGCCAAGGCCACGGACGGCCATACCTTCGGTTTCGGCTCGCCAGGCCCGCTGGTGACCAATCCCATGCTGATGAAAAAGCTGCCCTACAACGCCGCACGCGACCTGCAGCCCATCATCCTGATCGAAGAGGCGCCGCTGATCCTGACCACGGCGCCCAACCAGCCGTTCAAGACCGTGGCCGAGCTGGTGGCTGCAGCCAAGGCCAGGCCGGGCACGCTGACCTATGGATCGTCGGGCGTGGGCGGTGCCCACCACCTGTCGGGCGAGCTGCTGGCCTTCCAGACGCGCACGGACATGGTCCATGTGCCCTACAAGGGCGGCGCGCTGGCAGCCACCGACCTGATGGGCGGCCACCTGGCCTTCATGTTCGAGATGGGCTATGCGGCCCTGCCCGCCATCCAGGGCGACAAGGTCAAGGCCCTGGCCGTGTCCAGCAAACAGCGCCTGAAGGTGCTGCCCAGCGTGCCCACGCTGGATGAGGCGGGCATCAAGGGCTTCGAGTCATACAACTGGCTGGGCATGATCGCGCCGGCCAGCACGCCTCCGGCCGTGATCGAGCGCCTGAACAAGGCCGTGAACGAGGCACTCAAGGACGCCGAGGTGCGCGCCATGATCGAGAACACGGGCGGCATGGTCATGGGCGGCACGCCCCAGGCCTACGGCAAGTTCATCGAGGCCGAGCGCGCCAAGTGGGGCCCGGTGATCAAGAACGCCAACATCACGCTGGACTGAGCGTCCACCCGCGCAGCACTTTTCTTCATCCAACAGAACCCTCCATGAACACCAAGCAACAACTCAAGGCCCTGGCCGAAGCGCGCCGCGGCGTGCTCGTGCCCGGCGCATTCAACGCACTGTCCGCGCGCGTCGTGGCCGATCTCGGCTTCGAGGCCATCTATGTGACCGGAGCCGGCGTGACCAACATGTGGTTCGGCCTGCCCGACCAGGCCTTCATGGGCCTGACCGACATCGCCGACCACACGGCCCGAATCCGTGATGCCGTGGATCTGCCGCTGATCGTCGATGCCGACACCGGCTTCGGCAACGCGCTCAACACCTACCATGCGGTGCGCACGCTGGAGCGCGCGGGCGCCGACTGCATCCAGATCGAGGACCAGATCAGCCCCAAGCGCTGCGGCCATTTCAATGGCAAGGAAGTGATTTCCACCGACGAGATGCTGGGCAAGATCAAGGCCGCCGTGGACGCGCGCCGCGACCAGGGCACGCTGATCATGGCGCGCACCGATGCCTGCGCCACGCAGGGCTTCGAGGCCGCCGTCGAGCGCGCCCAGCGCTTTGCCGAGGCGGGAGCCGACATCCTCTTCGTGGAGGCCGTGACCCAGGCCGATGAGATCCGCGCCCTGCCCCAGCGCCTGTCCACGCCGCAGCTGATGAACATGGTGATCGGAGGCAAGACGCCCATCACCGACGCGGGCGAGCTGGCAGATCTGGGCTATGGCCTGGTGCTGTATGCCAATGCCGCGCTGCAAGGCGCCGTGGCCGGCATGCAAAAGGCGCTGGGCCAGCTGCGCAACGAGCGCAGGGTGGACGAGAACCCCGCCGTGGTGGCCCCGTTTGCCGAGCGTCAGCGCCTGGTCAACAAGCCGTTCTGGGACGCGCTGGAAAAGAAGTACGAGTGAAGCACGAGTGAAGCGCGAGTGAAGTTCGAGCGAGGGCGGGCTGGCACAGCGCCGCTCAGCCGCTCAGCCCCTCGCAGGCGCCTTCCACCCCTTGAGCGTCAACTCCAGCGCCTGCAGCGCCTGCTGCAGGCGTTCGGGGGGTGCCCCTTCCTCGGCAATCCAGAACGCGGATTCCACCAGGCAGCCATTGAGCAGCCGCGACATGGCCAGCGGGCTGGCGCGCACGATCACGCCGCGCTCCATGAGCTGCTCCAGGTAGCCGGCCACGAAGGCGATGCAGGCGCGGTGCTGCTCGCCCTGGTCCGTGCCCGTGAGCACGGCGCGCGCATCCTGCAGCACGATGCGGCGTATCTCGCCCTCCTGCGCCATGGCCAGGTAGGCACGGCAGTAGGCCAGGAACCCCTCCCAGGGGTCTGCATGGTCGGCCAGCACCTGCTCCAGGCGTGCGTCCATCTCGGCATCCATCTGCGCCACCACGGCGGCCAGCAAGCCCGGCTTGCCACCGAAATGGTGGTACAGCGCGCCACGCGTCAGCCCGGCCTTGGCCGTCAATTCGTCCATGGAGGCCTGGGAATAGCCCTGGCTGCCGAAGGCCTCGCGCGCAGCCTCGATGAGCTTGGCGCGTGTCTCCTCGATCATGCTGGCCCGGCTTTTGCGCATGGCGCACTCCATTCACATACAAAACGTATGCCAATGATACGGTGCGTCATGGGCAACCCGTAGAATCGCTGACATACGCCGCGTATGTGATTGCAGCGGCCTGTCCGTTTTCCGAGGTTTCCATGTTCCACGCCTACCGCCAGCTGTTCACCCGGCCCGGCACGGCCGCCTTTGTGCTGGCCGGTCTCCTGGCCCGCCTGCCCCTGTCGATGACGGGTATCGGCCTGATCACCATGCTGTCCCAGCAGCGCGGCGCCTACACGCTTGCCGGTGCGGTGGCGGCCTGCTTTGCGCTGTCCATTGCGGTGCTGGCTCCACGCATCTCGGCCCTGGTGGACCGCCATGGCCAGCGCAAGGTCCTGCCCTGGGCAGCGGCCGTGAGTGCTGCCGCCATGTTTGCGCTGCTGGCCTGCGCGCATTGGCAGGGGCCGGATTGGCTGCTGCTGGTACTGGCAGCGCTGGTGGGCGCCCTGCCCAGCATGCCGGCCATGGTGCGTGCGCGCTGGACCGTGCTGCTGCGCGGCACGCCCCAGCTGCAGACGGCCTATGCGCTGGAGGCCGTGCTGGACGATGTCTGCTTCATCGTCGGCCCGCCGCTGTCGGTGGGCCTGAGCATGGTGCTGTTCCCCGAGGCCGGGCCGCTGGCCGCCTCCTTGCTGCTGCTGGTGGGCGTGGCCCTGTTCGTGGCCCAGCGCCGCACCGAGCCGCCGGTGGACACATCGCAGCAGCGCACGCGCCAGCAATCGCTGGCCCGCCATCCCGTGGTGCGCACGCTGGCGCTGTTCATGCTGGCCCAGGGCATCATCGTGGGCACCATCGACGTGGCCAGCGTGGCCTTTGCCACGCAGCAGGGCCAGCCGGCGGCGGCCAGCATCGTGCTGTCGTTCTATGCGCTGGGCTCCTGCGTGATGGGACTGGTGTTCGGCACGCTGCGCCTGAAGGCGCCGCTGCACCGCCAGATTGCCTGGGTGGGCGCCTCGGTGTGCATCACGGCCGTGCCCCTGCTGCTGGCCACCAATGTGTTCACGCTGACCCTGGCCGTGTTGCTGGCCGGCATTACCTTCGGGCCGACCATCACCGTGGCCATGGGCCTGGTGGAGCAGCAGGTGCCGCACCAGCGCCTGACCGAAGGCATGACCTGGCTGCTGACCGGCATTGCCATGGGCGTGGCCCTGGGCGCGGCCGCTGCAGGCTGGGCCACCGACCTGTGGGGCGCGCGCATTTCCTTCGTGGTGGCGCTGCTGGCCGGTGTCGCCATGTGGGCCCTGGGCGTGCTGGCCGCACGCCAGGCCCGTGCGAAAGAGAGCCCGCCTGCCGAAGACGCAGCCGCTGCCTGCACCTGAACACGGCCCCAACGCCCGCGCCAGCCCAGACCGCTCAGGCCGTGGCCATCAAGGCCAGCAGCTCGGCCAGGCGCTGGCGCATCCACAGCGCAGCGGCGCCGGGTGCCAGCCCTTCCAGCCAGAGCATCCGCACGGTCAGCGGCGGCAGCGCCAGATCCTCGCAGGCGCGTTGCCGCAGGTGCGGGCGCAGGTCACCGAACTCGGCAATGTTGACCGGCAGGATGGCCCAGCCCAGCCCAGGCCATCGGCCACCATGTCGGCAATCACATAGAAACTGTTGGAGCGCCAGACGGCGGGGCTGATCACGGTGTCCTCCACGCCGTCGATATGCATGAGCAGTTGCCGGTGCGCGGCCAGCTGCCTGCGCGTCAACGGTGCCGCGCCATCGAGCACATGGCCACGCGCCACGCAGACGGTCTGCGGCACGCTGCCGATATGGCGCTGCGCACAGGCGGCAGGCGCGGGTGCGCGGTCGAACTGAAAGGCGATCTGGGCCCGCTGCGCAGCCACATGCCCGGCCACCTCGGACGCCGTGCCATTGAGCACGGTCAGCTCCATGGACGGAAAGCGCGCAGCCAGTTCCTTGAACAACTGGGCCAGCGGCACATAGGGCAGCGCCTCGTCCAGCGCCACGGCCATGCGTGCCTGCCCGCCGCCGGCCAATGCACGGGCGCGGTGGTCCATGGCCTGGGCCTGGCGCAGCAGGGACTGGGCCTCCAGCAGCATCACCTCTCCTGCCGCCGTCAACTGCACGCGGCGCCCCACGCGATCGAAAAGCTCCAGCCCCAGGTCGGCTTCCAGCAGGCCGATGGCCGTGCTCACGGCCGATTGCGCACGGCCCAGGCGGCGGGCGGCCTCGGTCATGGTGCCGGCTTCGGCCACCGCCACGAAATGCTTCAGCCTGTCGAGTGTCCATTCCATCCATCAATTTTATGGATTGAATCAAACTTTGATAAATCATTTCATTGATGGAAACTGTGGTTTTCATCAAGAAGGAAGCCCTGGCCCACAAGGCCGGGGCAAACAGGTGCCTTATGGCGTTCACAACGCAAACCCAGAACCCCGTTTCGGGGCATCTTCCAAAATCCCAGGCGGCCGATCCGCGCCGCTGGCTGGTGCTGGCCATCGTATCGGTGGCGCTGCTGCTCATCGTCATCGACATGACGGTGCTCTACACGGCGCTGCCGCGCCTGACGCATGACCTGGCGGCCACGGCATCGGCCAAGCTGTGGATCGTCAATATCTATGCCCTGGTGGTCTCCGGCCTGTTGCTGGGCATGGGCACGCTGGGCGACAGGCTCGGCCACAAGCGGCTGTTCATGGCGGGGCTGTGCGTGTTCGGCCTGGCCTCGCTGTGTGCAGCCTTTGCTCCCTCGCCCGCCCTGCTGATTGCGGCGCGCGCGCTGCTGGGCGTAGGCGCGGCCATGATGATGCCGGCCACGCTGTCCCTGATCCGCCTGAGCTTTGCCGATGAGCGCGAGCGCGCGCTGGCCATCGGCATCTGGGCCTCGGTGGCCTCGGGCGGTGCGGCCTTCGGGCCGGTGGTGGGCGGGCTGCTGCTCGAGTATTTCTGGTGGGGCTCGGTGTTCCTGATCAATGTGCCCATCGTGCTGCTCGCCCTGCCCCTGGCGGGCTGGCTGATTCCCCCAGGCACGGCCACCTCGCAGCGCCCCTGGGACTTCATCGGCTCATTGCAGGTCATGGCAGGCCTGGTGGGCAGCACCTATGCCATCAAGGAAGCCGGCAAGCAATCGCCCGACTGGGCCCTGGCCGCCGTGGTCCTGGTGCTGGGCCTGGGATTTCTGGCCCTGTTCGTGCGGCGCCAGCGCCGCAGCAGCGACCCGCTGCTGGACTTCGCGCTGTTCCGCAACCCGGCGTTTGCCACGGCCGTGGCCTCGGCCCTGGTGGCAGCGGCCGCGCTGATCGGCATGGAGCTGGTGTTCAGCCAGCGCCTGCAGCTGGTGCAGGGACTGTCACCACTGCAGGCAGGCCTGGCCGTGCTGCCGCTGCCGCTGGCCGCCTTTGTGGCCGGCCCCGTGGCAGGCCACTGGCTGCCACGCCTGGGTGGCGCGCGCATGTTGCCGGCAGCGCTGCTGCTGTCGGGCCTGGGCATGGGCGGCTATCTGCTGGTCCACGACATGGGCTGGTGGCCGCAGGCGGCAGCGCTGGCCGTGCTGGGCCTGGGCATAGGCGCGGCCATGACCACGGCGTCGAGCACCATCATGCAAAGCGCTCCCGCGGACCGTGCCGGCATGGCGGCCTCGGTCGAGGAGGTGTCATACGAGCTGGGCGGCGCCCTGGGCGTGACGCTGATGGGCAGCCTGCTGTCGGCCGTCTACGCAGGCTCATTGCGCCTGCCGGAGGGCCTGGGCCTGGCCCTGCCCGATTCCGTGCGCGACAGCCTGGACGAAGCCCTGCTGGCCGCCGATCGGCTGATGCCCCAGGCCGCGCACCAGTTGACCGAGCTGGCACGCACGGCCTTCGGCCAGGGTTTCAGCGCCGTGATCGCCAGCGCCACGCTGCTGCTGGTCTGCACGGCACTGTGGACGGGTTGGCGGCTGCGCGCCCAGCGCCGTTGAGCCGTCGCCTTCCTCTCAAAAAGCAAAAAGCCCCGTCCGGGGCTTTTTTTGCGTTGCGTGCACATGGCGTGCACACGTCGTACCTGCGCTTCGATCAGGCGAAGTTCTGCTCGGCAAACTTCCAGTTCACCAGTTGGCCGAGGAAGGTCTCGACGAACTTGGGACGCAGGTTGCGGTAGTCGATGTAGTAGGCGTGTTCCCAGACGTCCACGGTCAGCAGGGCCTTGTCTTCCGTGGTCAGGGGCGTGCCGGCGGCGCCGGTGTTGACGATGTCCACCGAACCGTCGGCCTTCTTGACCAGCCAGGTCCAGCCAGAGCCGAAGTTGCCCACGGCCGACTTCACGAAGGCTTCCTTGAAGGCGGCGTAGCTGCCCCACTTCTTGTTGATGGCATCGGCCAGTGCGCCGGTGGGCTCGCCGCCACCGTTGGGGGCCATGCAGTTCCAGAAGAAGGTGTGGTTCCAGATCTGGGCTGCGTTGTTGTAGATGCCGCCGGAAGACTTCTTGACGATCTCTTCCAGGGTCATGCTTTCGAATTCGGTGCCCTTTTGCAGGTTGTTCAGGTTCACCACATAGGCGTTGTGGTGCTTGCCATGGTGGTACTCCAGCGTTTCCTGGCTGTAGTGGGGTGCCAGCGCGTCAATCGCATAGGGCAGAGGGGGCAAGGTATGTTCCATGGTGTTTCCTTCGTGGTTGAAATCTTTTAGGACGGGCCAGCACCTGTTGCGCAGAGCGCCTGCAGCGCCTGCCGTGACCGTCGCGCGGGGCCTGCACTGCGCGCATTGCTGCGAGCCCTGGCCCTCACGCACCCGAACGGGCATTGTAGGAACAAGTTCGTGACCCTGCGGCGAAAGCGCGCGCCAAATCGGCCATCTTGGCCCGCTGCCGCGAGGGTGGATGTGAATTGACCTCAATCCGGCCAATCGGCCTACACGGATACCGCCTGCCGCCCGCCACTTCCTGCACGCAGCACGCTGCACCCAGTGCGCCGCAGTTCAGAGCAGGCGCGGCTGCGTCACCACCAGGTCCAGGCTGCCGCCCGCCAGCTGCGCCTGCAGCGCCGTGCCCGGTGGCGCACGGTGCGCCTCGGTCACGGGATGGCCTTCGGTATCGGTGAGCAGGGCGTAGCCGCGCTGCAGCACCAGGCGCGGGTCCAGCAGCTGCAGGCGAAGCTCCATGCGTGCCAGGTGATCCGCACGCCGGTCCAGGCCGCGACGCATGCCGGCAGGCAACTGCGCCTGCAGCCCCTGCCCCGCATGGCCCATGCGCTGCAGCCGCAATTGCATGGCATGGCGCAGGCGCTGGGCCTGGCGGCTGAGCTGCAGCCGGCTGCGGGCCAATTGCTCGCTGGGCCGGCCCAGCCGCTGCGCTGCCAGGTCAAGGCGCTGCTGCTGGCGGTCCAGCAGCAGCTGCACGGAATCCTCCAGGCGGCCCTGCATGAGCTGCAGCGCACCCATCCAGACCTCGCGCGGCTGGCTCACCAGTTCGGCCGCCGCCGTGGGCGTGGGCGCGCGCAGGTCGGCGCAGAAGTCGGCAATGGTGAAATCGGTCTCGTGCCCCACGCCGCAGATCAGGGGCACCGGGCTTTGCACGATGGTGCGGGCCAGGCGCTCGTCATTGAAGGCCCAAAGGTCTTCAATGGAGCCTCCTCCGCGCACCAGCAAGATGGTGTCGATGGGCGGCGCGCCAGCCACCGAGCCATCGGCCGAGCCCGCGCCTTCCCGCGCCAGGCCATAAAGCCTTTGCAGCGCATCGATCAGGGAAGCCGGCGCCTGCGCGCCCTGCACAAGGGCAGGCACCAGCACCACGGGGATATGGGGCACGCGGCGGCGCAGCGCCGTGATCACGTCGTGCAGCGCAGCAGCCCCCGGCGAAGTCACCACGCCAATGCCGCGCGGCAGCGGCGGCAGGCCGCGCTTTCGGGCCGCGTCGAAAAGGCCTTCGGCCTCCAGTTGCGCCTTGAGCCGCAGGAACTGCTCGAACAGGGCGCCCTGGCCCGCGCGCTGCATGCTCTCGACGACCAGTTGCAGGTCGCCACGCTGCTCGTAGACGCCCAGCCGGCCCCGCAACTCGACCAGTTCGCCGTCGCGCGGCGAAAAATCCATGAGCTGGGCCGCACGCCGGAACATGGCGCAGCGGATCTGCCCGCCCGCGTCCTTGATGCTGAAGTAGCAATGCCCGCTGGCCGCGCGCGAAAAGCCGCTGATCTCCCCGCGCACGGCCACCGGATTGAAGCGTGCCTGCAAGGCGTCGCTCACGGCGCGGCACAGCGCGCCGACTTCCCAGACCAGCGGCGCCGCTGCTGGGTTCATTGCGCCGAATGCACCACTCATGCGGCCTCCCGGTCTGCATGCAGTGCAACATTCTCCACAGGCAGGCGGATGCAGACCCGGGCAGGCACTTTGGCGGCAATTTGCAGAAGCACTCTCAAAAACACCTCGCAAGCAATTGATTCATAAAGATTTTTTTGCTGCAACAAAGAATTCACATTTGTCACAGTGTCCATTCGCCGCCGCAGCGGCGTTTGCGCAACCCGCTTGATAACAAAGTTATCCACAGAAATCTGTGCTATAGCGACCAACCCAAAATTCCGAACAGGGGAGTCGCCCGTTGCCTGGATGCTGCGCCGGGTCACAGTTTTCAGGCGATCGCGGGCACGGGACGCCTGGACCGGCCATATGGCTGGGCCATAATCGTCGGCTGCAGTTAAACGCGGGGGGAAAACAACTTGCTGTCGATCATACAAGCCGCAGGCTGGCCGATCTGGCCACTGATTGCCTGCTCCATCCTGGCTCTGGCCCTGGTCTTTGAACGTTTCGTGGCGCTGAAAACGGCCCGCGTTGCGCCGCCCGCCCTGCTGGGCGAGGCGATTTCCGTGTCCTCGCGCGGCCTGCCCAGCCAGGAAGTCGTGCAGCAGCTGTCCCAGAACTCCACGCTGGGCGAAGTCCTGGCAAGCGGACTGCGCGCCCTGCAGGCCCATCCGGACAGCAGCGAAGAAGAGCTTCGCGCCTCCATGGAAGGCGCCGGCCGCGCTGCCGCCCACACGCTGGAAAAGCACCTGAGCGCGCTGGCCACCATCGCCTCTGCCGCGCCTTTGCTGGGCCTGCTGGGCACGGTGATCGGCATGATCGAGATCTTCGGCTCGCAAGGCGGCGCATCGGCCACCGGCGGCGGCAACCCGGCGCAGCTGGCGGCCGGCATCTCCATCGCCCTGTACAACACGGCCTTCGGCCTGATCGTCGCCATTCCGGCCCTGATCTTCTGGCGCTACTTCCGCGCCCGCGTCGATGGCTACCTGCTGGGCATGGAGCTGGCTTCCGAGCAGTTCGTGCGCCACCTGGTGCGCGTCGGCGGCAAGTGAACCCGCAGAACCCGCACGCGAGAGACCTGCCATGAACTTCCGTCCCCGCCGCCGTGACGAGCCCGAGATCAACCTGATCCCGTTCATCGATGTGCTGCTGGTGGTGCTGATCTTTCTGATGCTGTCCACCACCTACAGCAAGTTCACCGAGCTGCAGCTGACCCTTCCCGTGGCCGATGTCGAGCAGCAGCGCGACCGGCCCCGCGAAATCATCGTCGCCATCGCCGCCGACGGCCGCTACGCCATCAACAAGACCGCCGTGGAAGACCGCAGCGTCACCGGCCTGACCCAGGCACTGGCCGCAGCGGCCAGTGCCGGCAAGGACAGCGTGGTCATCATCAGCGCCGACGCCACCGCTCCGCACCAGTCCGTGGTGTCGGTGATGGAGGCCTCGCGCCGCGCCGGACTGTCCCAGATCACCTTCGCCACGCAGACCTCGGCCAGCGCCGGGCGCTGAAGGCAAGGCCGCCATGCCCGGGAATGGCCCCGCCCCCGCAGCCCGGGGGCTTCGCGCGGCCTGGCGCCACCGCGGCCCGCTGGCCTGTGCCCTCTTTCCCCTGTCCCTGCTGTACCGTGCCCTGCTGGGCCTGCATCGGCTGCCCTATGCACTGGGTTTCAGGCGTGCAGGCCAGGCCGGCATTCCGGTCATCGTCGTCGGCAACGTGATTGCGGGCGGCGCCGGGAAGACCCCCGTCACGCTCGCCCTGGCCCGCCATCTGCGGGACAGCGGCTGGAGCCCCGGCATCGTCTCGCGCGGCTATGGCCGCAGCACGGACGACTGCCGAGAAGCCCTGCCCGAAAGCGCCCCCGCCGACGTGGGCGACGAACCCGCGCTTCTGGCGCGCGCCAGCGGCGTGCCGGTCTTCGTGGCGCGCAAGCGCATCGAGGCCGTCCAGGCCCTGCGCGTCCGCCATCCGCAAGTGGATGTGGTCATCAGCGACGACGGCCTGCAGCACCTGGCCCTGGCCCGCGACATCGAGCTGTGCGTCTTCAACGACGACGGCATCGGCAATGGCTGGCTGCTGCCGGCAGGCCCGCTGCGCGAACCCTGGCCGCGCCCCGTCACCGCCGTGCTGCATGCGGGCGCCTGTCCGCCAACGGATGCGCCCGCCTTTGCCATGCAGCGCCAACTGGCCGCGGAAGGCGTCAATGCGCACGGTGAGCGCATCCCCTTGGCGGCCCTGCGCGGACGGCCCGTGGAGGCCGTGGCCGCCGTGGCCCGGCCCGAGGGCTTTTTCTCCATGCTGGCCAGTGAACAGGGCCTGGCGCTGGGGCACGCCCAGGCGCTGCCGGATCACTATAATTTTGAGAGCTTCCAGCGCCTGGGACGCGATGAAGACCCGCTGGTCTGCACCGAAAAGGATGCAGTCAAGCTGTGGCGTACCCATCCCCAGGCCTGGTCTGTTGCGCTGCAATTGCAGCTGCCGCCAGATTTCTGGGCGCTGCTGGATCAGCGGCTGCAGGCGCTGCGCAGGCCACGCGCCTGACTATCATCACCGTCTTGGCTGGCCGCCACGGCCCGCCCTCCCCCTCCAAAACACAGGATCCGCCATGGACGCCAAACTTCTCGAACTGCTGGTCTGCCCCGTCACCAAAGGCCCGCTGCGCTTTGACCGCGAGCACCAGGAACTGGTCTCGCGCAGCGCCCGCCTGGCCTACCCCGTGCGCGACGGCATCCCGGTGCTGCTGGAGGCCGAAGCCCGCACGCTGGACGACGACGAGCTCGAGGACTGATCGCGCCGCAAGGCCCGATTTCCGACGCCGCCCGCGCCCGCACTTTCGACCACCTCCGCAACGCACCATGTCCAACGCGCCCTTCACGGTTCTGATTCCTGCCCGCCTTGCCTCCAGCCGCCTGCCGGGCAAGCCCCTTGCAGACATTGCAGGCCTTCCCATGGTCGTGCGCGTGGCACAGCGCGCCGGCCTCAGCGGCGCCACGCGCTGCGTGGTCGCGGCCGATGACGAAAGCATCGTCGCCGCCTGCGCCGCGCACGGCGTTGCGGCCGTGCTCACCCGCAACGACCACGCCAGCGGCAGCGACCGCCTGGCCGAGGCCTGCGAACTGCTGGGCCTGGATGGCGACGACATCGTCGTCAACGTCCAGGGCGACGAACCGTTGATCGCTCCCGACCTCATCGATGCCGTGGCCGCCCTGCTGCCGCAGCGGCCCTCGGCCAGCATGGGCACGGCTGCACATGCCATCGACAGCCTGGCCGACTTCACCAACCCGAACGTGGTCAAGGTCGTCTGCGATGCCCAGGGCATGGCCCACTATTTCAGCCGCGCACCCATCCCCTTTGCGCGTGAACATGCAGGCCAGGCATGGTGGGAGACAGCATCGGCAGCGCCGGGACGCCCCGGCTTCGCACCGCTGCGCCACATCGGCATCTACAGCTACCGTGCCGGTTTCCTGCGCAGCTTCCCGCAGCTTTCTCCCGCCCCCACCGAGGTGCTGGAGGCGCTGGAGCAGTTGCGTGCGCTGTGGCACGGCCACCGCATCGCCGTCCACCTCACGCCCCATGCACCAGGCCCCGGCGTGGACACCCCCGAAGACCTGGAACGGGTGCGCGCCCGGTTGTCCGCCTGAATCCGATCCCGCGCACGCTGACAGATGCGCCAATGGCGATGCCCGGCATCGCCATTCACAACACAACGGCACATGCGGTTTTGTCGGACAGCAAAACGCAGTTTTTGGAGATTGCACAGGCGACAGTTTTGCCCTCTGCGTGTAAGCCAGTGTTAGCCCTGTGCGTGCTATCCTTGCCCGCGACAAAAATATGACGCATGGACTGTCCGCCCCGGTGGGCCGATCCGGCAGACAAGAATTTCTACTCTCCTCAAGGACTTCCATGAAACTGATTTTGTTGGGCGCACCCGGCGCCGGCAAAGGCACGCAAGCCGCTTTCATCTGCCAGAAGTACGGCATCCCCCAGATTTCCACCGGTGACATGCTGCGTGCCGCCGTCAAGGCCGGAACGCCCCTGGGCCTGCAGGCCAAGGCCGTGATGGACGCCGGCCAACTGGTCAGTGACGACCTGATCATCAATCTGGTCAAGGAACGCATCGCCCAGGCCGACTGCGCCAACGGCTTCCTGTTTGATGGATTCCCCCGCACCATTCCCCAGGCCGACGCCATGAAGGCCGCTGGCGTGAAGCTGGACTATGTGCTCGAGATCGACGTGCCCTTCGACGCCATCATCGAACGCATGAGCGGCCGCCGCTCCCACCCCGCCTCGGGCCGCACCTACCACGTCAAGTTCAACCCGCCCAAGGTCGAAGGCCAGGACGACGTGACCGGCGAGCCGCTGGTGCAGCGCGAAGACGACAAGGAAGAAACCGTCAAGAAGCGCCTGGACGTCTACAGCAGCCAGACCCGCCCCCTGGTGGACTACTACCGCGCATGGGCCGAAAAGGAAGCCGCAGCGGCACCCAAGTACCGCGCCATCAGCGGCCTGGGCTCGGTCGAGGACATCACCCAACGCGCACTGGCTGCACTGGCTGAGTGAGGCAGGCCATGTGCCGCAACGAAAAAAGCACCCGCCGGGTGCTTTTTTGTTGACCGCCAGCAACTGAAGAAATGCCGGCGGCGCCGCCCGGCTCAGTCGCGCGGCTGCGCTGCCAGCGCCAGCATCATCGCAATCCGGGCTTTTGCCACGGGCAGCTGCGCCAGATCGGCCTCTGCCGGGTTGGCCCCAAGGCCGGAGGCCACGGGCAGGCCTTCAGCACAGCGCGTGCCCCGCCAGATCCAGACGCCCTTGTCGCGGGCGCGCTGCAGGGCCGCTTCCATGCCTTCGTGAACCGTCGCATTGCCCGTGCCAGCCACGACGATGCCACGCACGCCTGCGGCCACCAGCGCATCCACGCCGCTGGCACGCGCCAAGGCGCCGCTGAACACCACCTCGACCCAGGGCAGTTCATCCAGCGCCAGCAGATCCGATGACATGGACGCAGGCACCACGGCCCGCGCGGACGGCGCATCGGGCACCAGCCAGCGCACACGCCCTTCCTCCACCAACGCCTGCGGCCCGCCTTCCACGGAGCGCATTGCCTGCAGCCGGTAGGGGTGGACCTTCTGCACCTGGGCTGCCGCATGCACCTCGCCGCCCGCCACAACCCATACACCGCTGCGCCCGCCGCTGGCAGCCACGGTCACGGCATCGCGCAGATTCTGCGGCCCGTCGGCCAACAGGGCCGTGGCCGGGCGCATGGCGCAGGTCAGCACAATGGGCTTGGTGGCCGGCAACAGGCTGTGCAGCAGCCAGGCTGTCTCTTCCAGCGTGTCCGTTCCATGCGTAATCACCACGGCGCGCGTGTCCGCATCCTCCAGCGCCTGCACGCAAGCGTGCAGCAACGCGCGCCACACGGGCCAGTCCATATCCTTGCTGTCCACCTGCGCGATCTGCTGCGTCTGCACGGGGCCCAGCGCCTGCTGCTCCAGGTCCGGTACGGCATCCAGCAGAGACTGCACCGTGATCTGCCCGGCCTTGTACCCGACTCCCTGCGACTGCGAATCCGCCCGGCCAGCGATGGTCCCGCCCGTGCCCAGAATCACCAACTTTGACTGCCCCACTTGCACCTCTTGGAAAACTGGTTAAAAATACAGATACTGTATAAATCATCAGATGGCCTGCCAGCCCGCCATCTGCTCTCAAGGACCGGACGCACGCCATGCTCGACCATCCCAAGCTCACCGCCCGCCAGCAACAGATCCTGGACCTGATCCAGGCCGCCATCTCCCGCACGGGCGCCCCCCCCACACGCGCGGAAATCGCCAACACGCTGGGCTTCAAGTCCGCCAACGCTGCAGAGGAACACCTGCAGGCCCTGGCCCGCAAAGGCGTGATCGAACTGGTCAGCGGCACCTCGCGCGGCATTCGCCTGCGTACCGACACCGTGCGCAACATCAATGCCGCGCGCGGAACCAGCTTCGGACTGCCGCTGTCGGCCCTGGCACCGCTGATGCTGCCCCTGGTGGGCCGCGTTGCGGCGGGCTCACCCATTCTCGCCCAGGAACATATCGACCAAACCTATTCCGTCGAGCCCAGCCTGTTCCAGATCCGCCCCGACTATCTGCTGCGTGTGCGTGGCATGTCCATGCGCGACGCGGGCATCATGGACGGCGACCTGCTGGCCGTGCAGTCTGCGCACGAAGCACGCAACGGCCAGATCGTCGTGGCGCGCCTGGGCGATGAAGTCACCGTCAAGCGCCTGCGCCGCACCACGCAGGGCGTGGAACTTCTGCCGGAAAACCCCGATTACCCGGTGATCCGCGTCGCCCCCGAAGAGGCCTTTGCCATTGAAGGCCTGGCCGTGGGGCTGATCCGCAACAGCATGTCCATGTAAGCCGGACGGGCAGCCCTGCACGGGTTGCCACCCCCTATTTCATGCACCGTCCAGGTGGTAGGCGCGAAGCCTTGCAGCTTCGCCCTGGGCGGAGCTTTGCCCGAAAACCGCAATCCTGCCTGTGTCCATGCCTCTTTGAAACACGCCAACAGGAGTCGTCACATGGGATTCGCTCTGCCAACACTGTCCTCTCTTTCCTTCCTGCGCCTGGCACATGGCATCCGCCTGACTGCGACCGCCATGGAGTCGGCCATGCCTCTTGCACAAGCCCCTGCGGGCCAGCCAACACCTGCCACAGCACCCGAGCCCGCCAACGTGATCTCTTTCAGCAAGGCACGCCGGCGCAGCCCGCAGCGCCGCGGCAAGGCTGCACGCGCTGCAGACCCTGGAGATGCCCAGCTGATCCTGCCCTTGCTGCCGACGCAGCCCGCCCTGCAAGCCGCACCTGAGCAGTCTTCAGGCCTGCGCATCATTCAGCGGTCGCCACAGGAACAGCCTGAATGCCTGTTCATCTCCGGGCGAATGGCCGATGTCTGCGCTGCGCTGGAGCGCCTGGAGGCGCATGGCGGAGCCGCAGCCAACTGAGGCCCGATGCAAGGTATGCGACACACCTTGCACGACACAAACATGGGCGGCGCGGACCACGCACCGCACGAGGAATCGGCCTGTGCGAAGCTGGCGCAGGCTTGCGGCCACCACCCCCCTGTAGCGCACGTGCAACAAATGGATGCCCTCTGCCTGCTGCGCAAACACCTGGGCAACCGTGACGATGCCGCCGACCTGGCCCATGACACCTTTGTGCGCCTGCTGCGCTCGCCCCTGCCGAAGCAAGACATCCGCGAACCCAGGCGCTATCTGGCCACCATCGCCCGGGGCTTGGTCGTCACCTGGTCCTGGCATAGCCGCATGGGCGAGAGACATCTGGAAAGCAACGACCGCCGCGCCTTGCATGAGGCCGCCGCCTGGCACGTGAAACTGCGTGGCGCCTTTGCAACAGCGGCCCTGCGACAGGACTGGCAGAAGTGTCTCGTCCAGACCGGCGCTTCAGGCCGGCGCATACGGGTGATGCACCACGTCGAAGCCCTCCTCGTCGGAGGGCGCGACAAAGTAGCTCGTGATCAGGTCGAACTGCTCATCGCTGGCCTGAAACGGATGCTCGCCTGCCGCATTGCGCGCCCGCAGGCGCTGCCTGCAGACCTCGTCAGGCACATCCAGGAAATGCAGGCGGTGCGAGGCGCCCACTTTCTCGAACACGCTGCGCGCCCAGCCCCGCCCCTCCAGGGTATTGGCCGGAAAGTCCAGCACCACCGACACGCCAGTGCTCAACAGCGCCTGCACATGTGCGCCCATCAACCCCTTGAGCCGCGCGCTGCAACGCACGTAATCGGCCACCGACTGCATCTCGCCGGGGTACAGGCCGGCCAGCCAGGAATCCTCGCTGACCAGCACCGTTCCGGGCCCGGACGCCAATTGCCGCGCCAGCGTTGACTTGCCCGATCCGATCTTGCCGCAGACCATGTGCAGCGTGGCAAGCCGCGCGTTGGCGACAGTGGCATCGGCATGTTTTGCACAACGGGGCCGGGACTGTTCGGAAACCTGCATATCCATCTCCTGAAAGGCATGAGAAAACCCCGGAGGCGGAATGAAAAAACCCGCCTCGTCTGGGCGGGTTGCATGGCGTTGAAGGCCGCTGGCTAACCCACCATCCAATGGATGGTGCGAATAATCTGCGTTGCGTTCATACGGGCCATGGCGCACAGCATAGCGCAATCACAGTGCCTCAATGGGCCACCATGCGCACCAGCCCCAACCCCGCAAACAGCGCGGCCACGCCCAGTACCAGCGAGCCCAGCGCATACAGCACGGAGGCCAGCCAATCGCCACGCTCATACAGCATGCCGACCTCCAGCGCGTACGTCGAAAACGTGGTGAAGCCACCCAGAATGCCCGTGGTGATGAACAGCCGCGCACTCTGCGGCAGCGATGTCTTGAGCGCAAACCACTCCACCACCACCCCCATCACGAAGGCACCCAGCACATTGATCGCCAACGTACCCAGCGGATACGCACTGCCCACCAGCCGCAGCGCGAGCAAGTTCGTGCCATGCCTGAGCGCAGACCCCAGACCACCTCCAACGAACACCAGAATGAATCCGTAGAACCCCATGACCGTCCTTTCATCGAATAACCGGGACGGGCGTGCCGGGCAGGATCAAGACATGGCCCCGCCACCGGCAGGACACATCCCACCAAGGCAGGAGCCATCAGCCCTTTGCAAGGCGGTTTCGGGAAGCTCCATTCCCATCGTGCAGCGAGTGCTGGCCGCCGGGGCGAGTTTACTCTGGACCTGTCAAGCGGCAGAGGTGTGAGATTGCTCCGCAGATGCCGGCCATTCCCGAAGGACCAGCGGCACAATGCAACAATGAAATTCATCGCGCTCCTGATCATTGCAGCGGCTTTGCTGTACGGCACAGCAAGGCTTTCCAACATTCACATCGGTGAGCGCGCCGCGGGCGGCCATGACGGCACATCGGCCACGGCACAAGAACGTTTCAGGCAAGCCGAGAAGCAAGCTCAGGAGACCGCCGAAGCAGCCCGCCGCGCTGCCTTGCGGGACGCCGAGTGAAGCGGGCGCTTGGAGCCAAGGCACGAATTGTCAGGAATACGGATCAAAGCACAATTCTTCGTCTGCAATTCGGATCCGATCAGGTCCATCAATTCATCGATATACATATGCGACTCTTGACCACAGCAATCTTTACAGCACTTTTCGCATTGCCTGCAGCAGCCCAGGTCTTTCAATGCAAGGACGCTTCTGGAAAATCGACTTTCTCAGACAGCCCTTGCAGCAGCACTGACACTGGCTCACTGACACAGCGCAAAAAATCGGACGATGAGCTCTTCCGTGAACGGGCTGATGCAGCGCAGGCGAATGGACAAAAGTATCAGCGCCAGATGAACGAAATGCAGCAGCGCCAGATCGAGAGCCAGCAGCGTGTTATCGAGCAGCAAGCCCGCCAGACGGCGGCTCCTGCGCCGGAGCAGCTCGGCGCCTCCCTTCAGTGCAAGGAGGCGCGCAAGGAACTGGAATTCGTCTCCAGCATTCGCACCATTTCCCAGGACGAAAAACGGATGCGGACCAATGCCGCGATCAGTGGTGTCAATGCTGCATGCGGTTCAAATACGCCCCTGATGCAGGAGCCGCCGAAAGTGATTGGGACACCGCGAGCGCCCCACTCCATTCAGCACCCAATTTCTCAATGAAAACCAGGCGCGGAGCTGCCAGATACCGAGCGAAATCATGACTCCTCTCGCGCCACTCATCAGCGGGGAACATGTTCGGGAGTTCTCTCCATGCCATGCAGCCTCTTCAGACCGCCGCCAACCCGGTCTTCACCGCCTTCGCCAACAGGCGGCCATCGGCCAAGCCTTCCCGGCATAGTCGTCTCCAAGACGTTGCAGCGTGCAAGCCACTGATACGGTTGCGCGGAGCCGACCTCGGCCTGCAGAAGCCTTCTCCCTCTGGTTATCAGAATAATCTCCAAAAGCTACACCAGAACCTACACCTTATTCAGCGAGTGTCAGGTTCTGTTTCCGCTCATTCCTGAATTTTAAAAGCGAGCAGCTGCTCTGCGGGCAAGGCTCTCCTCTCCCGGCTTCTCCGCGCCCGACCGTAGCGCACCAAGCGGCGGCAGCTTGATCAGTGCATCAGCGAGAGCACTGGGTGCCCGTCTGCGGGCCAGGTGATCGCCGTGTAGTTCGGCACCAGTTCGCCCGCCTCAGGGTCAATCCACCCGCTGTCGAGGCCAGCCAACGCCGCAGGCGTGCCTGTCACGCGCCATTCGCGGACGCACAGTCAATTTTTCCCAAGCACAGAGTCAATAGCCATGCAATCCTGGCGCCTAGTATTTACGGGTTGCCCGCGGCAATGCGCCGGAAGGAATGACTTTCCGGCATTTCTGCGGCCGGCCTGGGAATCTCCTGCTTCTTACCTACCATTTCAAAAGGGCACTATGTCTCAACTGCCACAAGCCACTCCTTGCGCAACGCAGGTCTTTAATATGTACGCGGATGATTCCAATGGAGAGACGCTGTATAACGCATGGCCTGCAAGGAAATACGAAGCAAAATGGCTTCAAGTCACGCTGCTGGACCAGGCCAAGCGAGATGCCGGCTACGTGCCCAATTGCAGAATCAATGCCAGCATCGATGTCTATCGCAGCACGGCGCTGAACAAGTGCTTCGTCCTCGTGAACATGGACGGCAGCCACGCTGCCGCATCGAAGAACGGCAAGATGTTCACCGATAAGTATGTGAGCACCCTTTCGCTACACGAGGACACCAGGGTGAAGGGGCTGTTCCTGCGCGAGGTCCAGGTGGAAATCGATGTCGAAGGCATTTCGCGCAGCGAGTACGAAAAAGCGCTCCAGGGCAAGCCGGGCAAAGGGGTCCGGTTCGACATATGCAAGGACACCCCGGGGTCTACGCTCGAGGACGGCACCGTCAGCAGTTCCATTGCGTACAACATCAATCCGGGCGTGGATCCTTCGGGGCCGTCGCTCAGCGGCGGCGTCAGCATCACCAGCAGCTTTTCCAAGACCATCAAGGATATTTCCATCAACAATCTCAGCGATGGAAAATTCGTGAGGCATGTCTATCGGTTGACCAAGACGGACTCCGCAGTTTTCAACAAGGATGACGATCTTGTGGACAAGGGGCCCGATGCCATGGCAAGAGGTTTTCCGATCCGCGACTTCTCATCGGTGGCCTCCGCCAACTGGGACATTCTGTCGCAGGCGCTTTTCGTATGCGATACGAGTGATATTTTCCAGATTGGCGTCGGATTGAGGATAACAAGCAAGTCCGGCCTGATCATTTCACACACCAATCTGTTCGATGCCGATTGCAAGGTCTATGACTTCGATTTTGGTGCATACCAGGGCGTCAGTGTGCGCCTTTCCCAGGACACGGAACTGGATGCGGGCGTGCGCAAGTGAAGGAAGACGTCAGCGGAATTCTGGAAATCGCCTACCCAGGCTGACATCGAGCTGTCAACTTGCTCGGATTTCAGGTCCGACCAAGCTAGTTCGGGCTGCGCTCCCTCTTCCCGCCGAACTGGGAATCCAGGGTCACTAGCTGTGAACCGTCAAGAGGTTGTTTGCAGATTTGAGCCTGGACATCGGAGCGATGTGACCGATGCCGCTGTGCGGCCTGTGCCAGTTGTAGTGGTGCTGCCAGCTCACCAGCGCATTGGTCCGCTCTGCTGAGTTCTGGTACGTCCAGCCATAGGCCCACTCGCGCAGCGCCGACTGGATGAACCGCTCGGCCTTGCCATTGGTCTGCGGACGGTACGGCCTCGTGAACTTGTGCTGTACGCCCAACGCCTCGCAGGCCGCAGCGAACTGCCTGGAGCGGAAGGCTGCTCCGTTGTCAGTCAGCAGCCGTTTGACGCGCACACCCAGCCTCGCGTAGTACGCCACCGCGTTGTGCAGGAACGCGACAGCTTCGTGCTTCTTCTCGTCGGGATGCATGGCGGTGAAGGCGATGCGCGCATGGTCGTCGATGGCCACGAACAACGTCTCCCAGCCCGCCCCCTCGACCGCGTCACGCCGGTTGCCGGTCACGCGGTGACTGGGCCTGACGATGCGCCCGAGCTTCTTGGTGTCGATGTGCAGCATGTCCCCGGGTGCCTCGTGCTCGTAGCGCATCACCGGCTCAGCAGGCTGCAGGTCGCTGAGCCTCGATAGGCCGGCACGGGCCAGCACACGCCACTGCTGCGGCGGCCAGATGGGTGTAGAGCCAGGGGATCACCGCGCCCCCCTCCACCAGTACCACCACATGGCAATCCAGATCGGGCTCATGGCTGACCCTCCAGGCAAAGCGCACGCTCGGCCTGGCGCCGGTTCTGCATGAACGCTGCACCCGGCCTCGCGCCGGGGCCATCAAGAGTGCTGACTGGTGGGCACGCGCCTTGGAGTGGCCCGCCCCGAAAGTGCGCTGCAGGTGGTATCTGCAGGGGCCAGCCAGCACCCTTGATGGCAAATCGTGACAGGCATTTGCCCGCCTGCAAGCAGTGAAAGTCTAGCCACCGTCGATAGAGGAAAGCCGGGGCTTACACGGCATGCCATCATCCACACCCTGGCCACGGGGTCGCAGAGGCCTCGCAAGCCGCAGCAGGTGGAAGCCCTGCACTTTCTTTACAAGCCGTAAAGCATTTCTTAAGAATCAGCCCCCATACTGCATCTCCAGATTCCGCCGAGCCCGGGAGACTTCTCCTCCCTCCCTCTCAAATCCCTTCCCCGGGCACGCCAACAAGGCATCGGCATTTTTCTTCCAAGGCCCTGCAGCTTCACCAGTTGCAGGGCCTTTTTCATTCCCGGCCCGCAGCGGCCCCAACCATCACCACAGGAGATTCAGCCATGCTGATGACCGCCAACCCCTGCGCGGATGCGGAGCGCTGGGAGAACGAGATGGGCCGCCGCTCCGCTGCGGCAGATGAAGACAGGGCACGCGCAATGCAGAAGCTGCAGCGCGCCGCTGTCTTCACGACGCCCACGGACTGGTTCCACGAGCGCACGCCCGGTCCGCTCGGCCTTCGACACCCGCGCCACATTCTCCAGCATCGACGTCATCGTCAAGCCCGACGGCTGGACCATCCCCGACGAAGTGGCCGACATCCACGGCATCACCACCGAGAAGGCGCTGGACCTGGGCGTGCCCGAGGACGTGGCCGTCGAGATGCTGCTGTCAATGTGGGGCGGTCGCATGCGCGTGGCCCACAACGAGAGCTTCGACGCCCGCATCCTGCGCATCGCCATCAAGCGTCACATCGATGCGCGCGAGCCGGCCGCTGCCCTGCCCCAATCCGACATCTGGAAGGCCGGCCCCAGCGCCTGCACCGCGCTGCTGACCACGCCGCTCTGCAAGCTGCCGCCCACCGAAAAGATGCGAGCCGCCGGCATCGGAAAGTTCAAGACGCCGAAGCTGGCCGAGGCCTACCGCCACTTCTTCGGCCGCGACTTCGAAGCCGCACACACCGCTGGTGCTGACGTCGCCGCCTGCATCGCTGTCTATTTCGCTGTCCAGGACCTGAAGACGGCAAAGGCAGCCTGATCCCTTTCCACCACCACCACAAAGGAAAACCATGGCCTTCGAATTGGCTGAATCCACGGCCGTCACCATCACCAACGCCAACCCGCGGCGCGAGCTGCACGGCGAAGAGAAAGTGCGCGCCATAGACATCTCCTTCACGCTCACGGGCGAGAACACTCTGCTGGACCTGCTGGAGCCCGGCCTGCGCGAGCACCACTACTGCAACAAGGCGGCCACGGCCGGCCAGGAGGCGCTGCCCGGTGTCCTGATCCCGCTGCCGAACCTGCGGCACCCGCTGCTGCCCACCAGTTTCGCCTATGCCAAGAAGCAGAAATGGCGCGGGTACCGCTTCATCTGGGACTACGGCCTGAACGACGCTCACGTCGATTTCGTGGACGCCGTCCTCAAGGGCCTGGAGTACGAGATCCACGAAGGCGGCAGCGTCACGATCCGGGGCACGGTCGAGTTCAACGGCGACGAGCTCAACGACAACGTGCTCTACGGTGAACTGTCTGGCCTGGCCTCCGAAGAGGAGGTCTACATCAAGCTGCTGGCCCCGGCCGAACTGCTGCAGGCCAAGAAGGGCTACCGCGCAGGCAGGCCGGACACGCCCGCCAGCCGGCCGGACAACGAGGACCAGCATGAGCTGGAGGTGGATGGCGAGGAAGAGCTGCCCACCGACCCGAACCACCCTGTGAACCAGACCCCCGAAGACGCCTTCGCGGCGGCCGTGACCGGCGAACCGGCCTGAACCATCCACTGAACCACCCACGGCGCCCGCGCGGCGCCACGAAAGGAAAAATCCGAAATGTCCGAATACAAGACCCTGCTGGCCCAGCGGGCCGAACTCGACGCCCAGATCGCCCAGGCCCAGGCAGAGGCCAAGGCGAAGGCTGTGACCGAAGCCCGCGCGCTGATCCAGGAGCACGGCCTGACCGCTGCTGATGTCTTCCCCCAGGGCAAGGCCAACGCCAAGGGCAGCGTGGGCGCCCCGAAGTACCGCGACCCCGCCACGGGCGCGACCTGGACAGGCCGGGGCAAGCCGCCGAACTGGATCAAGGACGCAGCGGACCGCACTCCCTTCCAGATCACCCCCACCTGAGAGGCATGAGCACCTGGGCCAGCAACACGCCGGCTCAGGTCCTGATCCCCCTCCCCTTCACCTTGGCCAGCCTCGCGCTGGCCTTTTTCGTCTCAGACCCTATGACCGACCAATACGAAGACTTCCTGCGCGCAAAGGTGACGCTCCCTGCCGAAGACGGCTTCCCATGTGATCCTGAGGAAGTGCATCCCCTGCTCAAGCCGCACCAGGTGGCCATGGTCTGCTGGGCGGTGCGCGGCGGCAGGCGGGCCCTGTTCGCGGCCTTTGGCCTGGGCAAGAGCGTGATGCAACTCGAGATCGTGCGCCTCACTCGCGCCAAGGCCGGCGGCATGGCCTTGATCGTCATCCCGCTGGGCGTTCGACAGGAGTTCATACGCGATGCCGCCATGCTGGGCATCAAGGTCAAGTTCGTGCGCCGGGTCGAGGAATGCGACGACCCAGAGGCCATCTATCTCACCAACTACGAGAGCGTGCGCGACGGCAAGCTCGACCCCACGCTCTTCAGCGTGGCCAGCCTGGACGAAGCATCCTGCCTGCGGGGTTTCGGCGGCACGAAGACATTTCGGGAGTTCATGGCCCTCTTCGCTGGTGACCGCAAGACCATGGACGCGCGCGTGCGCACTGGCGGCGTCCGGTACCGGTTCGTGGCCACGGCCACGCCAAGCCCCAACGAGTTCATCGAGCTGCTGGCCTACTCAGCGTTCCTGGGGATCATGGACGTTGGCCAGGCCAAGACACGGTTCTTCAAGCGCAACAGCGAGAAGGCGGACCAGCTGACGATCCATCCGCACAAGGAGCGCGAGTTCTGGCTCTGGTGCGCATCCTGGGGGCTGTTTGTGCAGCGGCCCAGCGATCTGGGATTCAGCGACGAAGGCTACGAACTGCCGCCTCTGGACGTGCGCTGGCACGAGATCGCCGCCGACCACGAGCAGGCCGGCCACGAGGTGTACGGCCAGGCTAGGATGTTCAAGGCAGAGGCCATCGGCATCGTCGAGGCCTCGCGCGAGAAGCGCGACAGCCTGCCGGCGCGCATCGAGAAGCTGCAGGAGATCCGGGCCGAGGATCCGCAAGCCCAGCGCATCCTCTGGCACGACCTCGAGGCCGAGCGCCACGCCATCGAACGGGCGGTGCCCAGCGCGGTGAGCGTCTATGGCAGCCAGGACCTGGACGAGCGCGAGCAGGCCATTGTCGATTTCAGTGAAGGACGCTTCCAAGAGCTGGCCGCCAAGCCTGTGATCGCCGGCAGCGGCTGCAATTTCCAGCGGCACTGCGCATGGGCTGTGTTCCTGGGCATTGGCTTCAAGTTCAACGATTTCATCCAGGCGATCCACCGCATCCAGCGCTTCCTGCAGACGCGGCCGGTCCGCATCGACCTTATCTACACAGAGGCTGAGCGCCAGATCCGCCGCGATCTGGAACGCAAGTGGGCCCAGCACAACGAAATGGTGACCAAGATGACAGAAATCATTCGAGAGTTCGGCCTGAGCCAGGCCGGCATGGCGGCGACGCTGACGCGACGCCTGGGGGTCGAGCGCGTGGAAGTGCGCGGCGACAGCTTCACCTGCGTGAACAACGACTGCGTGCGCGAGACCTCCGCCATGGCCGAGAACAGCGTCGGACTGGTGCTGACCAGCATCCCGTTCTCGACCCAGTACGAGTACTCGCCCAACTACGCGGACTTCGGCCACACCGACAACAATGAGCACTTTTTCCAGCAGATGGACTTCCTGGTACCGCAGCTGCTGCGAGTACTTCAGCCGGGCCGCATAGCCGCCATCCACGTCAAGGATCGGATCGTGCCCAGCGGCCTGGGCGAGCACCACTATCAGACGGTCTACCCCTTCCACCTGGACACCATCCAGTGCTTTCGCAAGCATGGCTTTGGCTACATGGGCATGAAGACCATCGTCACGGACGTGGTCCGGGAGAACAACCAGACCTATCGCTTGGGCTGGACCGAGCAGTGCAAGGACGGCACCAAGATGGGCGTGGGCATGCCCGAGTACTTGCTGATCTTCAGGAAGCCGCCCACCAGCACCGAGAAGACCTATGCGGACGTGCCCGTGCTCAAAGACAAGGCGGGCTACACCCGGGCCCGCTGGCAGGTCGACGCGCACGGCTTCACCCGCAGCGCGGGCGACCGGCCGCTGCAGCCAGAGCACCTGGCCGGCCTGCCGCACGATGCCATCTTCCAGATGTTCAAGAAGCACAGCCTGCAGGACCTCTACAGCTACGAGCACCATGTCCGCATCGCCCAGCACCTGGAAAACGGTGGGCAGCTGCCGGTGACCTTCATGCTGCTGCAGCCGCAGAGCTGGAGCGATGAGGTATGGACCGACGTCACACGCATGCTCACGCTCAACGGCGCCCAGTCTGCCAAGGGCAAGGAAATGCACCTGTGCCCCATGCAGTTCGACATCGCAGACCGCTCGATCATCCAGTGGAGCAACGCAGGCGATGTGGTCTACGACCCTTTCGGCGGCCTGATGACCGTTCCCTACCGTGCGCTGAAGCTGGGCCGCCGCGGCTACGGCTGCGAGCTCAGCCCTCAGTACTTCCTGGATGGCGTCTCGTACTGCCAGGCCATGGAGCGCGAAATCAGCATGCCCAGCCTCTTTGACACGCTCGAGACGGCCTGAATCACCACTCACCTCCACCGAAGCCCTCACGGTGCATGCCGCGAGGGCTTTCCTGTTTCCGCCCCATGACCCCGACCCCACCCCAGTGCCCGCTGCTGCAGCGCGCAGGCCACGTCATTTCCAAAACCGCCAGCGCATGGCAAATCGAACGGAGCAACCCATGACCCACATCCTGATCCCGCGCGAACCCAGCCCCGCCCTGCTGCGCCCCTTCATCGGCTGCAACACCCAGGAACTGCACGAGGCCTGGGCCGCGATGGTCCGCATTGCTGAGGTCCAGCATGCACGCGCTGGCAGCCAGTACCCGGCCCAGATCGAGCAGTCCGCAACCCTGGCCGGCACCCCCATCGAGCAGTACGCCCGCATGTTCGACGCTGCCTGCAAGGCCCTGGGCCAAGTCAGCGACTGCCTGGGCATCAATTCGGACATTGACCCCGGCGCCGAGCCGATCATTGCCGCCATCGAGCAGCTGCGCGCCGGCAGCACGCATCCTTTGCTGGACGACCGCTGGAAGGCCCGCATGCTCGACGGCCGCGCCATCGAGCGCGACGAGATGGGGCTGGGCGATCACCCCGAACTGCCGCTGCTGGACGAAGGCATGATGCCCCGCAGCTTCTTCGCCGCGCTCGGTCTGGAGCTGGCGCACACGTCAGCCGAGGATCAGTTGGACTGGGATGTGCTCGGCGCGATGAGCGATGCAGTCAACTGGACCGACTGGCAACCGAACCCACCCCATGGCGACGGCTGGAAGCTGGTTTCCATCTTCGACACAGAGGATGGCCCCGTCGCGTGGTGGCTGCGCGAGCTGCCTGAAGCCGAAGACGGCACCACGACCATCCGCATCCTGCAGGCCGAGGTCGAGAAACTGAAGGCTCGCCTTGCCCGCGCCGGGGCAGCTCCTGCCGCTGTGGCGCCCCTACCCGCAGTGTTCGAACAAATCGCCCAGAGCTGGGACGGCTGCATGTACGACGCTCCTGGCGAGACGCTGGACATCGGCGCCGACATTCGCGCCGCCGCCAAGCGCCTGCTGGCCGAGCATCCTGCCGCTGTGGCGCCCCAGGGGGACGAGGATGATTCCCTACTGCTCTGCGCGTCCGACCTGCAGCACAGCGCTATCTACGACAGCCATTCTGAAATGCAGGATTGCGCGCGCTCCGTGGCAGATCGCATCAAAGCACTGGCAGCGCGCGCCCTGGCAGCGCCCGCCCTGGAAGCGCCTGCAGCCGTGGACGGCGATCAACTTGACAGCCTGGCGCGGCAAAAGCTGGGCGCACTGCTGAATGCGTTTGGCGAGGCGCAATGGCAGGCCGGCCGTGGTGTGCCGTGTCCGAGCATCGAAGATGCATTCGAAGCCGTCATCTCCGCCGCTGTCGCTCTGCTGGCAGCAGCACCCCAGGCCCCAGCACAGGAAGCGCCTGCAGCCCCTGCCCCGGCCGTGCCGGATGGCTGGCGGCTCGTGCCCGCGAATCCAACAGACGCAATGCTCGGCGCCGCTCAAAAAGCATGGCTAGCAGATCCGCTGCGCCGTTCATCGACTGTGTATGCCGCCGCACTGGCAACAGCGCCCCAGGCACCTGCTGCGCCCGTGGACGATCTGGCCCAACTGGTGAAGCAACTAGTCCGCGCCCTGCGGAAAGCCTTGCCAGGCAACGATCTTGCAGACAAGGCACTGGACTACCTCAAGCGCCAAGGCCTCCAGGGATCACCTCTGCGTGCAACACCTGAAGCGCCCCAGACGCATGCCGGCCTGCTGGCAGCTGCTGCGCACATCCAGGCAAAGGCCCAGGCGCATCTTGACGAACGCGGCAGCTACGACCCCGACACTGGCGCCGTCGAGATGAGCGAGTCGAATCAAGAGCACTTCAACACCCTTGATGAGCTGGCCGAGGAGCTGCGCGAGCTGGCTGACAAGTCCGCGCAAGCGGCATGCGACAAGCCCCCTGCCGGCTGGACCTGCAGCCGTGCGCCAGGGCACGACGGCCCCTGTGCGGCAGCACCTGCTGCGCCTGCAGTGGATGCCAAGGCCCACGACTGGCGCGAAAACGCAAGCTATGGAGGCGAGATTTGCGCAGAGTGTGGCGCGGCAAAGGGGTCGCGCCGTGGCAATGCTCCATGCGCCTGGCCGCCTGAACCGCTGGACGTCTGCACCGACCCGTACAACTGCGCGCGCTGCAAAGCGCATCCCAACCACCGGAAGGGTCTTGAGCATGCCGGGATCTCGCGGCCCCGATCCGCAGCCCAGGCCAAGGAAGGCGGTGCACCTGTTGCGGATGCGGCTCCACTGGACGTCTGCACTGACCCCTACAACTGCGCGCGCTGCAAGACGCATCCGGCACATCGGGGCGACATGCACCACGCTGGCATTTCCAGGATTGGAGGCTCGGCATGAAGACCCAATGCCAAGAATGCGGCAGCGTCGATCTGCAATGGCACTGCTCCATCGTCAACAACAGCGATGTACAGCAAGGCAGGCTGCGCTCCCACGATATGGGTGTGCTGTTCTTTCTCGGCTGCAATGAATGCTTAGCGACCGTGCAACGCGCCTCGGGCGACCAGATTGCGCGCCGCTTGAATCGAGAAATCACCCAGGTCGAGGCGGATGCCGAAGCGGTAAACGACGCCGTGCGTTGGCGTGCGGTTCTGCGTTTCGTGGGAGGGCACTACTCGCCCGCGACCGGCCATGGATTCAGCGTCACGCACCTGAAAGCGATCCCAGGCGCCAACATCACAGAGGGCCGCGTGGAAGACCACTTCACCAACGCCATCGACGCAGCCATCGCAGCCCAGGCAGCAGCCAAGGGGTCAGCATGACGCGCGACGACGTGATCGCCATGGCCTGCGCAACGGGCTTCGGACGCATCTTTCCGGCGGACCACGGCTTGCCAAAGACCTGGGTCGGCACGGACCTGGACAGGCTGCTTTCGTTTGCCGCCATGGTGGCCTCCGCTGAACGCGAGGCCTGCGCGAAGGCATGCGACACCCAGCAGCGAATCAACCTGGATTGGGGCGACGAGCAGCGCGCCGACACGGCAAAGACTTGCGCCGCCGCCATCCGCGCGCGCCCCACTGGGCACAAGGAGAGCACATGAAAGAACACCCACCGTTCGGCACGGCGCCGATACGTTGCGGCCGCACGCGCTGCAGCTGGCGCGGCTACGAAACCGACCTAGAAAAGGTGCCAGGCACCATGGGCGGCTTGCGCTGCACCTGCAGCGTGTGCCCAACCTGCGGCTGCGACAGCTACTCGTTCATGACGGCCGGCGAAATCAAGGCGTGGGAACGAAAGCAGCGCGCCCAGGCGCAGCAGAAAGGACAGACCCCGTGACCGCAGCACCAACACCCGAAGACGTGGAGCGCCTGGCCCGAGGGCTTGAGGAAGGTTTCGCAGGTTACGCGGCGTGGCTCCAGCCCGCCGCTGCCGCCCTGCGCCGCCTGCAGGCCGAGAACGAGCGCCTGCGAATGGAACTCGTGGCCGAGGCCAGTGCAGCCGCAGAGCAGAAGCTCCGAGCCGACCAACTGGCCCAGCAGCACCGCATGCAGGCCCAGATGCATGCTCAGGCCACCCAGCAATTGGCAGAGCTGGATGCGAGTAAGAACGCGCGCATCCACGAACTCGAAATGCAGGCCCTGGACCTCGCTTCCGTGAACAGCATCCTCAAACGCCAGGACTCAGAGCTGGAGGCGCGCAAGCCGCTGCCGATGAGCTACCTCTGCGGAACGCTGATCAGCGGCATTGATGGTGCCACCACAGTGAGCCTGCACTTTAGCGATCTGGTCGAAGCCAATGCATGGTTTGAGGGGATCACCGATCAGTTCGACGCTGCGCTGGTTGACAAATCGCCGGATCTGCAAGAACCGTTGGTTGACAAAACCGCGAAATTGCAAGATCGCCCCGCAGCGCTCATCGCCAGCCGCGAGGTTGTCTCAGACGGCCCCTTGCGCGTCACACGCCTGAACCCGACCGAAGAGGGCCGCGCCGCGCTCACATCCAAGGCCACCGGCCCGCTGCCGGGCATCACTGGAGGATCGTCATGACCAAAGCGCTCACGCTGACAGGCGACGAGAACGTGCCAGCCATGCCGATGACCGACGCCCAGGTGAACCACCTGCGGCGGTTGCTGGCCTGGATGGCATGCGAGTACATGCTGGACGGCGACATGCAGCGCGGGTTCATCCTTGGCGCAACGCAGTGCGCGAAGGCTGGCATCGGGTCGCCGCAGCGGCTTGGCGAGGTCCTGCAGCAGAAGGCCGAGCAGATCAACCGCGTGCCGGCCTATGTGCGGCAGGCGCACAAGATGCTGACCAAGGCACTGCACGACCATGAAAAGCGATCTGGGATCGTTGAGTTTGACGGGGATACCTGACTATGGCCAGCAAGAAGCACAAGGAATGGCGCGATAAGCGCGCGCCACACCGCGACGACGAACCAATCACCCGGCCAGCACCCGCTGGCCTTTTTTATGCCTGAGCCGCCCAGCGCCTGCGCCTGGGAGCTGGCCGACCGTGCGTATCAGGCCCACCACTTTCAGTGCCCGTAGTGCATCGCGGCCGGCGTCACGCGGTCTCAGCCGCGCTGCGATGCCGGCGCGACGCTGTGGGATGCATATCAGCATGAGCGCGACCCGCGCCAAAAAGAACAAGGAGGACTCAATGTCCGAAAGCCTCTTCCTTAACGATGAGCAATTGCGCCAGCTCACAGGCAGGCGGCACAAGTCCCGCCAGATTGAATGGCTGCGCGCAGAGGCAGTTCCGTTCCGGGTGAATGCCTCTGGCCACCCCGTGGTGACACGAAGCGCCATCGAGGGCAGGCAAGAATCTGCCATGCCGCAACAACAAGAAAAGCCTCGCTGGACGCCCCGCGTGGTCGGAGCGCATTGAATGGGCCGAAAACCGAGTCGCTGGAGCAATCTGCCGAAGGGGATGCGTGCGCGCGAGCGCGGACAGAAGGTCCATTACTACTTCGACACGGGAGGGAAGCCCCGCAAGGAAATCCCCCTCGGGTCGGACTATGTGGCGGCCGTCCAGAAGTGGGCGGAGCTCTCGGCGGCTGAACGGAGCGCAGAAAAAATCTACACCTTTTTGGATCTGGTTCCTGAGTATCGCAGTAAGGCTTTACCCAAGAAGGCGCCGAGAACCAGGGCGGACAACGAGAAGGAGCTGATTTGGCTGCTGAAATTCTTCGGCGACCCACCGGCGCCGCTGGACAGCATCGAGCCAGTGCACGTGCGCCAATACCTGGATTGGCGCGTTGCCGAGGCAAGGAGCCTGGCAGAGTCGGACAACAAGGAGCGTGCTGCGAATGGGCTGCCGGCTCAGCCCATTCCTGATTCCATCGGCCAGGTGCGCGCCAATCGTGAGAAGGCGCTGTTCTCGCACATGTGGAATTTCGCCCGGGAACAGGGCCTCACCAAGGCCTCCAACCCCTGCGCAGGCGTGCGAGGCTTCCGGGAAGATGGGCGGGATGTCGTGGTCGGCGACGACATGATGGCGCGGCTGCTGGACAAGGCTGCAATATCGCTGCGGTTCGCTGTGCGCCTGGCGCTCCTCACAGGTCAGCGCCCTGCTGACGTACTGCGCATGAGCACCGACCACATTGCGGGAGGCATGCTGCATGTGCGCCAGGGCAAGACAGCGGCCAAACTGCGCATCGAAGTGACAGGTGCGCTACAGGAGCTGCTGGCCGAGATCCAGGCGTACAAAGCCCAGGTCAAAGCCGACACCGCGCTGCTACTGGTCAACGAAGCGGGCCAGCCTCTGACCAAGAATATGCTCCGCGATCGGTTCGACGCCGCACGGGACGCGGCCGGGATTCCAAAGGCGCAGTTCCAGTTTCGGGACTTGCGCGCCACGGCGGCCACCACCGTGGATGACGACGGCGGAATACGCCATGCCCAGGCGCTGCTGGGGCACACGACGGAGGGCATGACCGCCCAGTACATCCGCCACAAGGTGGGCAAGAGGGTGAAGCCTGTTCGGTGAATTGCGGAACACACCAAGAATTGCGGAACACGACCAGCAAATCCAGGCCCTGTTTTGCTACTTCATCGATAGCAAAGAAAAAAGGCCCCGTATTGCTACGGGGCCTTGTGTTCTTTGGTGGGTCCTGCGAGATTCGAACTCGCGACCAACGGATTAAAAGCGGCGTGCTCGCTTCGCGCGATGTATTGTTTCCCTCTGTGCGCTGCGGCGCGCAGCCCGCGTAGAACCCATGGCTCGCAGCCATGATGGCAAAAATCCCCGCACACTTCGCCTGCTGAAACGACAAAAGCCCCCTCGGCGCCATCACGGCAGCCGAGGGGGCTTTTTTGCGTTCTGGAGTCCGGCGGCCCTATGCCATCACGCGGATGGGCACATACGCCAACGCGGTGTCACCGTGGGGCGGGCGCGGCGCATCTGGCGTGCCAGGAAAGAGCGGGCCACAGCCAAATCCACGACAGGGAGTGCTTGGGCCTGCATCTTGGGTGCGGCTTGCACGGGCGGCTCCAGCCAGCGGGCCACCGTGACACAGGCATGACGCGCGGCATCAGCGAAGGCGTGACCCAAGCCCACGACAGCAGACGCAGCGGCTGCACAGGCCAGGATGGCGAAGGAAGCAATTCGAGAGCGGAACATATCGATTCTCCGGTTGGGGTTGCCGCGGCTCACGGCGGGAATCCCTGGCCATGGCGGGCAGTCTGTCAGGCGCCGGCCGCCAGCTTGTCACGCAGCCGGAAGCCCAGAAGCGGCCAGATCTTCTGCACTGCGTTCTCGCGCGCGACGCGGCGGCCGATCTCGGCGTCGAAGTTCTCGGGGCTGGCGCACGCGCTTTCGCCGGTCACCGTGAAGCCGTTGCGCAGGCGCAGCACGCAGAAGGTCAGCAGGCCCAGGTTCCCGGGGATGTCGCCGAAGTCCAGCGGGTTCTTCGCATCGGGATGGCGCGCGCCCTGCTCCGCGGTGAAGTAATGCTCGCCGACGATTTCGGCCTGGATGTCGGCCGGAGTCACGCGCGGCGCGGTCAGGCCCTTGGCCTGGATCTCGGCTTCGATGGACTGCTCAGCCGGAGAGAGGTCGGGCAGAGGGCCTGGGCCGGTGGCTGTTGTGCCGTCGCCGTAGGCCTTGGATTCGATCGCACCTGGCGCGGCTTCGGCCTTCGCCGCCTGGCCCTTCTGGTACGGCATCCATTCGCACACCATGTAGTCATCGTCGCTCGGCTCCCATTGACCGGCCAGAAGCGGCACGCTCGGCACCATATGCGTCCGGCCAACGTGGTCACACACGGCCAGATTCACCATGTGGTCGTGGTGAACATAGACGATGCCGGCGTCCATCGGCTGGCCAGACCCCAGTTGCGTCACGGTTGGGTTGCGCTCCAGAAACCGAGCACTCGGGCGGAACCAGACACGGCGGCCGATTGTGGGCTTGATGGGAGAGGTGTTCATGGATTGCTTTCTGCGGTGGTGCCTGCGGCCGGCAGGCTCGGGGAAATGGGGCGGCGGCAGTTGTCCAGGGCCGCTGTCAGCCTGATCTCGTAGGCCTCGCGCCGCTCGATCTCGGCCTGGGCCGCCTGGGTGAACTGGTCCACCGTGGTGCCGGGCCGCAGCTGCTCGGTGGGCATGGCCGGGCGCTCGGGCGCCGGCTCATCGCATGCCACGGGCACGGGGACGTTCACGCGCTGCAGCTCCACGCGGGCCGGCGCGGCCTGGCAGCCCAGCAGGCTCAGCAACACCAGCACATGGGGCACCCAGGTCGTGCGCTCACAAAAGCGCTGCAGCCTGCTGCCCTCGAATTGAGGAATTGAGCAATTTGTCAATTTCATGGCTTTGTCCTCCCCTGCAGCCAGCTGTCCACCCGGTGCTGGGCGCTCGCGCACGCATCACCGGGCACGGCCGGCGGCGCGGCCAGGATCTCGTCGGCGCGCTGCTCGTGCTTCCGGGCCTGTGCGGCGGCGCTGGTTCGCGCGGCCTCGCCCTCCCTTTTGCGCCGGTCGGCCAGCTCGCGCAGGTCATCGACTGCATCGCTGCAGGCAGCGGCCAAGTCGCGGGCGCCGTCCCGCTGCTGGGTTATCTCGCCCACGCTGGCGCGCGCGGTGGTGGCGGCGTCACGCTGTCCCAGGTAGGCCCTGGCCAGCAGTGCGTTGCCGAGCAGGCTGGCCAGCAGCGCGAGGACGGCAGCGGCGAGGAGCTTTGAGGTAATCGATGTCATCGCCCTCCCCTCCACCAGTACCACCACATGGCAATCCAGATCGGGCTCATGGCTGACCCTCCAGGCAGAGCGCACGCTCGGCCTGGCGCCGGTTCTGCAGGCCCTGCACGAACTCACCGCCCGCATAGGACCAATTCGGCCGACCGTCGGGCGTGCGCGCGATCAGGTCGCAACCCGCTTTCACCGCGCCCGCGTTGATCTGGCGCACCGCCTGCGAGCCGCAGGCCCCGTCCTTGCCCACGTTGATGGCGAAGACCGTCAGGCCGATCAAGCGCCGCGCCGTCAGGTAGTCCCAGTTCACGCAGCCCAGCACGGCATAGCCATATTCGAGGAGCGTGGTCTTGTTGATGGCCTGGCACTGGTCGCTGGTCAGCTTGGTGCCCACCACCGCAGTCGGGTCCGTGCGGCCAGCGCAGTAGGTGGGCAGGCCGCCGGCCAGATGGTCCGCATAGACCTGCAGCACATTGCCCTCCCAGCGCTCCAGGGTCTGGAAGGCCAGCGGGCTGGTGAGCGCCGCCAGCAACGTGGCGGGGATGGCTCCCTTTCGCAGCAGAGCGGCAGGCATGCGCGGCCCTGTCATGCCAGCGGCCCCATGTCGGTTTCCGGTTCCGGCTGCAGCCGAGCAAGGCCAGCCAGCCGTTCGCGGTCGGCGCGCCGCTGCTGGTCCCGCTGGTAGTCTCGGCGCCACTTCCAGACCAGATAGCCGGCCTGCAGGATCACGAAAGCCAGGGACGCCACGACGAGCCAGTCGCTCAATGGGAGGCCTGCAATCTTGAACACCCCGCCTGCGGCAGCGCCGGGCGTGGCATGCATGACGGCGCCGACAATGTCCTGCCGCTGCTCGGCGCTCAAGTGCTGGTGGATGCCCATCAGCGCGAGCAGGGATACGAGGTATTTCTTCATGGCCCCGATGATTCCGGGGCCGGGCCGCGCTGGCGAACCCTACACGGGGGCACTGCCAACCTCGTCATCCTATGAGCGCACAATACGCGCCTGCGGAGGGTTCATGCAGAAACTATCTCATCTACAGACCATGCGAGCCATGGCGGCCATCTTGGTGGTCTGGGCACACGCGATAGACATAGTTGTCGCCCGTGGCGAAACGGCGGCCCAGATTACTTTTGGCTTCGCGGAGAACTTCGGCGCAGTCGGCGTCGATATATTTTTTGTCATCAGCGGCTTTATCGTCTCAATATCCGCAGGTCGAACCACACCCCTCCAGTTCACCATCAATCGGACCCTCCGTATTTGGCCGATGTACATCATCGCCACAATGTTGATGTTCCTGGTATCAACTGACACCGGAGGCCAAACAACCAAGCTGATCTACTCGCTGCTCTTTCTGCAGCCTCCAGGCAATGCAGCCAGCATGCCGATCCATCCTCT
Organism: Delftia deserti; assembly: GCF_042653485.1. Classification (NCBI taxonomy): domain Bacteria; kingdom Pseudomonadati; phylum Pseudomonadota; class Betaproteobacteria; order Burkholderiales; family Comamonadaceae; genus Delftia; species Delftia deserti. The sequence goes on from NZ_JBHSIH010000001.1 coordinate 505,791, forward strand.
TGGCTGGAGTCTCATGTACGAAGTTGCCTTCTACGCGGTGATCTGTGCGGCCATGCTCTGGAAATCACCGAGGCCGCTTTCGGATCGCATACTTTTCATCCTGGCTGGTTTGATCGCTGTCGGCAGCATGCAGCAGTTCGCCCAGCCACTGAATATCATTGGTAATCCGATACTACTGGAATTTGTCTTCGGCGTCCTGATCGGAATGGTGTGGCAACGGACACCATTGCTGCCCAGCTGGGCCACCTTGGGCATGTTCATTCTCGGCAGCTGTCTGTTGATCGACACACTGGCCACTGGCTACGGGAATATCTCCGAGGCACCATTCACTTTGGACGCCAGCTCCAGTTGGGATCGAGTGCGCACATGGGGCATCCCATCCGCGCTCCTAGTTGCCTCTGCTGTCTTCAGAGAAAATACCAAGAAGGCAACTATTTTCGAGTTCATCGGAGATGCTTCCTATTCGATTTACCTTTTCTCTCTACCGATGCTGCACTTCATGGATGCATTTTGGCCAGAAAATATGGCTGAGCATAATGACGTCTTGATACTGCTTGCGACCCTTTCAACCACAATAGGTGGTTGTCTTGTCTATCTCATATTGGAAAAGCCTGTGATGCGCTTGTTGCGAGGCCAAAGACGGGCATCGACTTTCATGCCCGGCGCAGCGTGACTTGGGTTGATGGCATCAACCCTAGCCGGGGGGGCGGATCAAGCCCCCTGGTCTTCCGCCTTCACAAGAGTATTCATCCCCGCCATCGCAGAGCCCGCCATCTGCGCATAGGACTGCCCCGCTGACAGGGCGACGCTGGCAGCGTTTGACATGGACTGCACCAGCAGGCGCGCCTCCTCTATTACCACCTGGGTCTTTGTGCTGAACAGCCCCAGGGCTACCTGAGCCTGCGCCCTGTACTGCTCGGCCTGCACGTTGGCCTGAGCGATCTGCGCCTGGCTGGCGACCTGGTAGGCGTTCACCAGGGATCCCTGGGCCGCCAACTGCGACTGCACCCGAACGGCATCCGCACGCACGATCTCCCCAAACGCCTGGGTGTCGGCCGTGTAGATGCCCAGCTGTGCCCTGATGGCTTCAGCCTGGGCCTGCACCTTGGTTTGCTGGGCTGACAGGTTCGCGCGCACGCCGTCAATTTGCGCTTGATAGATTTGGGTCTGCACCAGGCCGGCACGCACCCGTGCCTCCTCGCCGCCCCAGGCGGCCGCATAGGCTCGCCACTCCTCGCCTTTTGCTTGGGTCTCGGCCTGGAATGCGTCCACCTGGGAGCGGAAGGTCTCCAGCTTGAGCTTTTCCAGGCCGGCCACGGCCACGATGCCGTCCACGCGCTTGGCCCATGCCGTCACCGCGCTGGTCTGTGCGTCGATCTGGGCCTGGTACAGCCTGACCTTGGATTCGTCGATCTGCAGCTTGGAGCGCTCGGCCTCGATCTCGGCTTTGTACAGTTCCACGTCCGCCAGGCTGGCGCGGATCAGCGTCTCGAAGACCGACACATCGGCGCGGTACAAATCCAGCCGGGCGCGGTAGGCCTCCACCGCCATGCTGTACAGGCGCGCCAGCGTGTCTGTGAGCGAGCGCGCATAGTCAAGCGCTTGGCCGTTGATCTGGATGAGGTTGCCGTGGTAGCCGATGGCCATGCCCAGCACGCTCTTGCGCAGGTCCGCAGACAGGCCCAGGGCGAACTGGATGTTGCGCTGCTCCAGTTCGGCCTGCATGACGACGATTTCTCGGCTGGCCGTGGCATTCGTGTCGGCGGCAGCCTGGCGGGCGTTTTGCTGGGCCGCCAGCAGCGCCCCCGGCGGCATGGTGTGGCCGTTGCGCGCGGCCGCAGACCAGGCCTCGCCCTGCACGCGACGCGACTCGGCCTTTGCGCGCGAGCGCGAGCGCTCGTAGATGGCGTTTTCCACGGCCGGCGCATACATCGCCTGCTGGCCGCCCGAGACCAGTTCGGCCAGCCGCATCTCCAGCCGCGCCATCTGCGGCGCGTACTCGGGGTTGTGCTGCGCCATGAAGGCATCGATCTGCCCCTGCAGCGCCGACTGCATCAGCTGGCTCGCGCCACGGTAGGCGGCGTCGAAGCTGCCCGCCGCATCGGGCGCCACCGGCACCTCACCCGGGCGCTGGCCCTCGAACACCGGCCGCGCGATGTTCGGGCGGGCCGGCATCACCACATCGGCCGAGAGCACCGGCGCGGCCACATGCATCATGTCGGGTGCCGTCGGCAGTTGGGCATCGATGTGGATGGCGGGCGCGACAAGGTCAAACGCACGGCCCTGCGAAGGCTTGTCCGGCTCGCGCACCTCTACGCTGATCTGTGGCGCGCTGGGCATGGCCGGCAGCTCCACGGTGTCGATGCCGCCGATCTGCGGCCGCTGGGGCCGCTCCGGAATGTCTCCGGTGCGCACCTCGCTGATCGGAGGTGCTGGCGGCAGCGTTACCGCGGGCAGCGTCGGCAGGCTGATGGCGGGCAGCGTGCCGAGGCTTGTCAGCACGCCCATGCTCGACAACGCAGACCTCAGCGCATCGCTGCCTTGGCTCGCCATGGCGTCGGCGCGGCCCTGCGCCGCATCAATGAGATAGCTCACATCCATATCAGATCCTCCGGGTCATGGCGACCACTTCAAACTCCACTTCGTCCACGGCCAGCGGCCCAGCGCCCGACAGCCCGAAGCCCAGGTAGCGCGCCTTGCGGCCACGGCCAAACTTCTGGCGGTGGTTGCGCAGCGCCAGTTCGTATTCGTCGTGCTGGTAATCCATCTTGTGGGAGTCGCCGGCCGTGACGCGGTAGCGGCTGTGCAGCGGCACCACGCCGCCGATGTAGGCCGACACCATGGTCTTCTTCTGCGGGGCATCGAAGTCGGTCAGCGCCGTGTCCCAGTCCCAGCTCACCGCCGCGCCAGCGTCGTCGCTGCCGCCCATGCGGTATGTCGCCTCAGGCGATGTGACCCAGGTGCTGCCCGCAAACCGCGTCATGGCGTGGCCCCGGTAGTCGGGCCAGCGCGTGAGCGCACCGCCCATGCGGCCCTCGTCGTCCACCGTGGGGGTGAAGCACCACACCTCCCTGGCGGCTGCCGTGTCCACCAGGGGCGCGCCGCTGCCACTGACCACGGGCATGGGCTGGGCCAGCGCCACAATGACGGCCGGCACCAGGCGCGCGCGCGGCTGCATCAGGGCGCCGTGGCCCATGGCCCAGCCGTGTCCGCTGGCCGAGATGGCTGGCACAGGCTGCCGCAGCGCGGCGTGGCCCACGGCCCCGGTCGTGCCCGAACCATGCACTGCGGCCTGCGTCGCGACCAGGTGCCCAAGCCCTGCGCCGCGAGCATCCAGCACGGCCTGCGGCTGGGCCAGGACACCGTGCCCGATTGCACCCGTCGCGCCGCTGCCCCGCACCGCGCTGCGCGGCTGCCGCAGCTGCGCCCAAGCGGCTCCAACCGTTGTGCCGCTGGCAGAGATGACCGACACAGGCTGTCGCAGCGCCGCTCGCGTGCCCCCCTGCCCCGCCAGGCGAGCGCGCGGCTGGGCCAGGCCAGCGCCCTGCACAATGGCCGGGCCTCCCGTTGCCGTCACCACGCCGCTCGGCTGCTCAAGCACGGCAACGCCAGCCCCGCGAGCAGAGATCGCAGCCATCGGCTGATGCAGCCGGCCCTCTCCACGCTGCTCGATAAAGCCGAAGCCATCGACCACGGCTGCGGTCGCGACCAAAGCGGCCGTGCCAACCTCGTATGCAGGCGGGAATGCGGCCGTGGGCACGGGCTCGCTGGCACGCGAGGCACCCCGGGTGATGCGCAGCCCGCCGATGGCGCCCAGGTAACGCTCGCTGCCAGACAGGTTCGCGCCTACCGCCAGATCGGTGGCACTGAATGCATCGGTGCTGGCGATAGGGCCTGACACGATCGATCCCCCGACCCGCAGGTAGATCTGCCCTGCCTGCCGATAGAACCGCAAATAGGACCATGCGCCATTCGGGATGGCGGTCGGGGTTTCTGCCAGCGCCGTGCCATCGCTGCGATGCAGCCGCACGCGCGCGGGGTTCTGGCTCTCCAGGCAGACGATATTCCAGCCTCCCAGCGCGCCGATGGCCTTGGTCTCCACGATCCGCGAATAGGCATCGCCGTGGCCTCCATTGGCGGGATTGATCCACAACTCAATGCAGAAATCTTCGGACGCGCCAAAGACGCCGACACCGGCGCCGAGCAGGCGCAGCGGCCCGGTGTAGCCGCCAGCGGATGGATTGAAGGTGACGCACGATGCTGCAAATGGGCCGGATGCAGAATAGTTCGGCGTGGTGCCGGCAGCAGCTGGCGTCAGTACGCGTTTTGCGCGATCAACACCAACAAGCGTGGAATCAAAATTCCATACAGCAGTCGTGTTGAGCGGCAGATTGTCCTGTGGCAGTGCCATTATGTGGCCCCAATAATTAATGGATTTTGTGGCACGGTGCCCACGACTCCAACACTTGCGCCAAAGTTCTTCCCAATGACAGCGACCTGTCCCATTGCGCTTGCCAGGGTTCCGAATGTTTCCGGCGCTATATCTTCGTCAAACCACCAGACTGCGGGGGACAGTTGCCAATCTTCCTGCGTCGCAGATACACCCTCGCAACGCGTGACAATCAAACTGATTGAGTCGTTCTTTTTCTCTTCAGTCTTCGCTGGCACGGACACGCCAGGCCCACTACCACCATCGTCCTGCATGAGGCCTTGCAAATACTGGATGTGGTCAACGCCAACGATGGTCGATCCACCGTCGATCCGAAATGCAAATGTGCTCACTCGCGCGTAGTTGCTTGAAGACCTGAACCCTCGCACATATGCGGCATCAACTTTCACCTCCGATGATGTGCCTTGTACATACACCGCCTCGGCATCGTTTCTGGCCACGCCGATGACAACTCGCCCGGGATAGTTCCTGGTAAAGGCGAACTGATTCACCTGATATTCAAATTGAATTCTGTTAAAGAAAGGCCACCCCGCGATGTTCTCATTGCCATTTCGGCGGCGTTCGTAGTAGCTGTAGGGTGGATATCCTTCGAAATATGACTCAATTGTGAGTCCTGCAGACCATGCACCGTGCCCGGTCCAATCCACAGGCAGAATCACGGGCGACGGCGCGGATTCCGATTTTCCGGGAATTTCAAACCACCGTCCTCTTTCCATTCGACCGGGATTCATCGAAAAGCTCTGACCAGCAACCGTTACGGTGTAGCGCCAATACTTTGCGATTTTCTGGGTAATCTCCGCATAGCCGCCGTTTACACCAACGGTTCGACCTCGATTCCATCCATACATTTCGCCCGCGTCATTGATTGAAAAATCTTCGAAGTCAGGCGGATCGCACTTGCCGACCGGACCAGTCTCGGGGACCTCGGCGAGCGAAACACTGGCTGAAAGCAAGGCGTCGCCCCGGTACCAGACATAGAACACCGCATCGCGATAAGCGAACAATTCGGTGTAGCGCGGTGTCGTCTTCCAGGAGCCGCCCTCCTCCCCCCAGTACGGCTCCAGGATCACGCACAGCCCACGCTCCACTGCCCAGTCGTAGGGGCCCGCCACCGTGGCAACCACAGCGGACCAGCGTCCACCCTTACCCATCGCCATGGACAGTTGCTGATGTGTGCTGCGCATCGCCCAGTTGTCTTCGCCGGGTTGGCCTGACGGCCCCTTCCGGAACTGATCGTTGATAACGCGATCCGCGCGCAGTCCGGTGCGGCTCCAGTGCCAGCCGTAGCCCATGGCATCGGCCGAGTGCCTCACGCCGGGCACTGCCAAGGCCTGCCATGTCTCCTGCACCGGCAGGCTGTAGGCCAGGATGTACATCTCGATCAGCTCCCGGTCTGCCGCCGACAGCTTGCGCGCCCAGTCCGGCGCATCGGGCGTCAGCGCCTTGCGCAGCAGCTCGCCGCAGGCGTTGCTGCGCAGCTGGTACACATCCACGGTGTCGCTGGCCATGCCCGGCAGGAACAACCAGTGGCGGCCCTGGATATCGCGGTGCACCCCGCTGGAGGTGGTGATGCGCGCCGGCGGCGTGGCCGCCCGGGCCCGACCCTCGGCATGGAACGCTGCGGTCAGCGCAGGCGGTGCGCCAGACTGCAGGGACAAGGTCAGCGGAGCGACCAGCGTGCTGGAGTTGTGCCAGTCCGTATACAGAAATCGGCCCATCACAGCCTGAACCCAGTCCCTGCAGCGGCCCGTGAAAATGGAGGGTGGGCAGTACATGCCCGTGAGCTTCTTGCTGAGCAGGTTCTCGTCCTGGGCAGCGAACTTCCAGGGCGCCTCCGGTGCCGGTGAACTGCGAGCGACCGCCGGCATGAACGACCGAGCCACATCCCCGGCCCGCGTGACAGCACCGCGGATGCCCGAGCCACCCCACACTACCCGGCCAGCGATGCCAGGCCCGGCCAGCAGATCCCGCCTGCTTTCATCGAGGACCGCGCCGGCAATGGCCCGTGTCATCTGCGCCTCGTTGCGCTGCGTCACCACCGTGGGCACGCGCAGACCCGGCAGCCTGAACTCCGGGAACCAGGGGATGCTGCTGCGCAGATCCATCACCCCCGAGTCCATGCCCAGGGCGCAGCCGCCCTCGACATGGATGTACTCATGCCCCGGCGTCAGCTTCACACGGATCAGCCAGTCCCCGATCTCGTAGGACTGGCTCACATAGGCCAGGCCCAGCGTGCGCAGGTGGGCGATGCGGCCGCGCCCGAAGGCGACGGCATGCCCTGCGCCCTCTCCGATGACGATCAGATGCTCCATGCCGCGCGCCTGCCCCGGATCACTGCGCCGGGATGGCGTAAGTGAAGGTGTCGATGGTCGTCACCGACCCGATGCCGATGCTCAGCGACGTGAGATTGATCTCCCCGCCCGACGTGGCAACGGCGCCATCGATGCGTGGCAGCGTCGTGCTGGCCAGCCCGTTATCGGCAGCATTGCCCATCAGCCGGAACCACCCTGCAGTTCCCGCCGCCGCGCCCGTCAGGCGCCAGTTGTCGGAGTTCTTGCCGATGACGCCCCCCGCCGCCGCGCCCCAGTTCAGGCCATTGGTCGGGCTGCCGGGCACAAAGGCCGCGCCATCCTTTGTGATGTAGCCCAGCAGCGTGCCCGTGGCCGCGTCGTCGGCCGTGGCCGGCTGCGCGCCCGTATACACCGCAATGACCCCTGCAGCGAAGATCTGGGCAAAGCCCTGGCTGTTCAGCTGCGCGTTGCGAAAGCCGGTGGAAAGTTTCTCGGTCATGACACGATTCCTCCTATGGGTGATCGAGGGTTGAATGCGCCCGCCACCGCGTCAGCGGCTGTGGACACGATGAAATGGGACTGGCCGGCGTGCTGGCACCAGTGCGCGTGCACGTCGGTGCCGGGCGGCACACTGACCGTGCTGCTGGTGAGGTTGGCGAAAGGCAGCGCCGTGCAGATCCCGCGCTGACTCCAGATCCAGATGCGCCCGTCCTCGTCTCGCGCCCAGGGCAGGCCCGCTGGCACACCGTAGGGAGCCAGTTGCTTCAGCTGTCCATCGCCATAGGCCCACAGGCCCTTGCTGGTGCCAACCACCAGGCCTGCGTCGTGGGGCGCGAGCATGCGCACCTCGCCCGGCACCATGAAGAAGTCGGCCGCCGTATCGAACAGGTGCCAGGCCAGCGGCTTGGAGAACCAGATCGCCGAATTGCCATCAGCCAGCGCCTGGCCCGCGAACAGCCGGCCCTGCCAGTGCTGGATCACCGTGGCTGCGGCAGGCAGAGGCCACAGGCCGGCGCCCAGGCAGTCCTGGCCCAGGTCATCGGGCGAGCGATCCCAGAGCACCGGCCCCGTGGGCGCGCCCAGCAGCTGGAACACCTCGCTGTCGGCCGGGGCCAGATAGACCAGTTGCTGGCCCTGGCCAGCATCCAAGCCCTGCGGCTCCACACGCAGCGTCGAGCCTGCAGGCAGCACGATCTCGGCCGCCGGGCTCGCGCCGGTCTCACGGCCGTCAGGCAGCAGCAGCGTCGAGACAGCGCGGTACAGGCCGCCCGGCAGCGAGCCACCGGCCTGCACCGACAGAGCCGGCGCCGCAGGCATGCTCCAGCGCAGCGGGATCACCGACAGATCGGAACGCACGATGCCCGCGTCTGGCCCGTTGCAATAGGCGATCTCGGAATTGATCTCGGACCATGACACGCGTGCCGGGCTGCTCAAGGGCGCCAGGAGCTGCAGCTCGCCGCTGTCGTGCAGGGCCTGTACGAAGCCGCCGGCCGCCACCAGCATCCGGTCGCCCTGCCGTGTGGCAAACGGAAACTGCGCGCCAGGCGCAGCCGGTTGCAGGCCCGGGCGCTGCTCCAGCGCTCCGCTGTTCGTGATGACCACGCCATCGGCCCGGCGAAGCCACTGCGCACCAAGCCGCACAGGGTCGGTGACGTTGTTCAGGCCTCGGAACTGGTTGATGGATGGCATGCCCTGCACTGTGCCGAGGGCGGTGCCATTGGGCCAACCCTAGCCGGGGGCGTGGAAATGCCCCGGCTTGCACTGGTAGAGTTCCGGCAGGAGGACTTCAATGAACTACGCCATCACACTTTTGACAGTGGCCTCATGCCTACTGGGATCAAGCGCCCATGCACAGGCAGTCTCGCCAATGGAGTTTGAGATGCAAGCGACGATGCTCGCACCCAAAGGCGTGGTCACTTCATGTGGCGTCAGCTTCAACGGTGCTGCAATCAAACCAGGCACGACGCTGGAGGCGGACCAAATCGCAGGCTCAGTGGCAATTCATGTGGACGCGCCAAGCATGGTGAAGGCGGGTCACCAGATCACAAGCATGGAAAACGGGAAGATGGTGACCAGAATGGTTGGCGATCAAGTCGCATGGATACGCATTGAAGGCGGCACACCTCTGGCTCCATTGAACGGGAAGATTGTTCCCGGTGACGCGCCGCCCTATCACCTTTTTTCGGTAGCGGGCGCATCGGCAGTCACGGCAATCGCCGCCATTCTGGCCAGTAAAACCATCTGGATCGGATTCACCGAGAAGGGGGCATCGTCTCGCATCTTTTCCGGGCGCATGAGAAAGGACTCAGCCGTCGTTCAGCAATTCACTGCATGTATCAACGAGCTGCGAGGAAAGCAGCCAGCGACTCGATAACCGCCTCTGGGGTTGTCATCCAATAAGCTACATAGGACCGCCCAGCGGGATCTTCTCTGTCAACTGATCTATTGCACCGCGCTCGACGTTCCGCAGTCATCGTCTCCTGGTTCACCTCCCAATGGTGCGCTGGCCCAAAGGTCAGCATTGCACCGACGGCCCGTCACCTCCCCTTCAATGCCCCTGACGACGCTCGCGGCCTGCACTGGCGCGGTGAAGTGCACGTCGTCGCCAGCCAGCCGGCCGACTCGCTGGCCCAGACCATGGTGCACGAGGCCGTTAGGCACTTCGGCATGCGGGAGTTGCTGGGCGACGAGTGGCCGCACTTCATGCGCCACATCCAGCTGGGCATTCAGGAACGAGACCCTGGCCTGCTCAAGATCCAGGCCCACATCCGTCGCGCCTATGTGGATGACGATGGCCAGTTCTGCCTGAGCCCGATGCAGGAAGCGGACGAGATCGCCGCCTATGTGGCCGAGGAGATCCTGTGCATGCGCACCGGCGAGATCCGCCCGGCCAGGCCCTGGACCCAGGCGCTGGAAGCTGTGCGAGGCCGGATTCTGCGTGAGGGCCTGTGCCTGGAGCGTGCCGTGACGCGCTCGGAGCTGGAAGGGATGCTGTTCTTGGCAGCGAAGCGGATGGAGCGCCAGCCCTGGTCATTGCGGGAACGCATTGGACGCGCCTGGGGTGCATGCCGTACCATGGCCACCATGTTCGACCCACGTAAGCCCCCGATGACCTTGGAGCAGTCCCAGACCCTGCTTCGCGGCGCCGCCAAAGACGACGCAGCACGCCGGTTTTGGCGTGATGCACTGGTGTCGTGCTACGGCATTGCCCGTGTTGCGCTTTCCTTCGTAGTCGTCGGAGGACTGTTCTGGCTTCTCGGGAAAGTGGTTGGCGTTCCTCTGGCGTTACTGCTGGGGGCGGCTTTTTTCTTGTTCCGGGAACACGGCGATAGATAAACAAGGCCCGCAATAGCGGGCTTTTTTTGTTAGAGCGCCTACCAAAATAGCAATTTTTGCGATCTGCTACATTCCACGCGAGGAGGTATTGGAATGTTCTCGAGATTGAATATCCAGTTGGTCGCTGCATTCGCTCTCGCACTTGCCGCCATTGGTCACGCACATGCCCAAGTGACCAGGTGCAAGGGACCGAACGGGCAGACCATCTACAGTGACCGCCCTTGCGAGGACGGAAGCAAAGGCCAAAGCGTCAACGTGGATGCGAACACCATAGACGGCGAGTACGACCGCCGAGACGCCGACAAAAACCGGATGAACGCTGCGCGGGAAGCACGTGCGCGAGAAGTTGACCGCATGATTAATAACCCGCCACAGGAGTGCAAGTTTCGGCATTTCGCGATTGGCGACTCCAAGGGAAAAGAGCTGGCGAGGCTGGCAAAACATGAGTGCATTGAGAACATGTTCAGGGAGCGTGACGGTCAGCCAACCAGCGACCGCCACTACCGAACCTGGAACGATCATCACAACCGCACCAGCAACGCCCGCCAGGCAATTGCTCGTGATGCCATCATTCAGAACCAGATCCAGAATCAGAACATGCAGCAGCGTCACGCATTGCCCCCAAGCTACAAATGCCGACCTGACGGATTTGGCGCGGTAAACTGCAGCGCTCAGTAATGGTCAGCGGACCACCCAGCCCCCGTCCACTGGCGTCGCCTGTTTTCCCTGTGTTCTGGCGGCGTAGCCCGCTTGCAAGCGGTTCGTGTAGAACTGCTCGGGCTGAGCATCCGTCTGTGCTGTTTGCCCTGCCGAGGCGAGCGCGATGGCAGGCGCAGCGTCTGGTACCGCCTGGATAGAGGTTCCAGCACGCTCAACAGCCTTCCGCTGCGTCATGCCAGAGAGTAGGAAATTGCGCGCTGCTGGCCGGGCTGCAAGTGTGCCAAAGGCCAGCGGGTTCCCAGTAATCGCCCCCGCTCCCAGCGCCGTCACCACATCCAGCACGCTGTTTGCCTTTGGCGCTTCCTTGAGTGCCTGGTGCGCCTTGGGGAAGGCCTGGCCAGCTTCGGCGATGGTGCGCAGGTCACCGCTGAGCGGCTTGGCCTTGGCCAGGTCGGCGGCCAGCTTGATGGCGTTCACGGCCCCGGTCTGGGGGTTCAGGGCTTTCTGGACGGTATAGCTCTTGGCGATGAGCTGCCGGGCGTCGCGGAAGTCCTGGAGCATGTCGGCGGCAGGCTGTCCCATCCTCTGCAGGTGACCCTCCAGAGCGTCCTCCAGCGCAGCAGCGCCCTGGCGGTAGGCCTTGCCGGCCATGTTCTCGCCCGCCCGGAACGAGCGGTCGGCAGATTCACGCATGGAACGGATCATGACCATCGCGTCGCCGGCATCGAACTGAGGGGATCGCAGGGCCTGCAGGTCGGCCACGACCTGGGGCTCGCGTGTGCCGGGGAAGGACTTGGACTGGCTGCGGAACGGCGCCAGGGCGCGGTCCAGGGCCGTTTCGTAGCGCTTGCCTGGGGTGACCGTGCCCGAAGCCGCCACAGGCTCATAGGCAGCGGCAGCCGAGCGGCGCAGGCCTTCCAGCGTGTCGATGTTCAGGTCGGCAGTCTCCGGTAGGCCCAGGGCGCGTTTTGCCAGGTTGTTGGACACGGTCTGGTTCCGGGCGCTTGCTTCCTGGGCGGTCTTCACCTTGCCGCTGATGGCCGAAAGCGTCTCGGTCACCGGCCCAGAGCCGAGATCCGCGGGCGGGATGACGTAGCCGGCTTCGTGTGCCTGCCGTGCAGCGGCTCGGACCGGCCCGCCACCCGGCGTCGGCACCCTGCGCGAGGAAGCCGTGGCGGCCGACGGTACCAGCGCGCCAGCCATGCCAGCAGCCAGCTGTGCACCCTCCCCGCCACCGAGTTCTCTGGTCGCGCCAGCGGCTCCAGCGCCTGTAGCAGCGCTCGCCACCTGCAGGCCCGGGTCAACAGCCAGTGTCTTCCCTACAGCGCGCGTGACGCCGGACGCGGCAGTGTCGGCAAGGCGCCGGCCCAGCGCCACCGTGCCGCCAGCGCCTGCGATGGCCGAGGCTGCATCACCTGCGACGCGCTCCACGGCCGTCTCCGGCTGAGGCAGGCCCGCCTGAGTCAAGGCGTCGTTCAGGGCCTCGGCCTGCTTCGGGAAGCGGAAGCCATTGCCTTCGCCGTGCACCAGGTCCAGGCCGGCATTGGCCACGCCGCCCACGGCATCGGCGGCCAGGGCCGGAAGAGACGCCACTCCGTTGATCGCGGCCCGTGCGGTCAGGCCAACCTGGCGGCCCAGCTCCTGGCCAACGCTGCGCTTGGGTGCAGCAGGCTGGCCAGCAGGGGACGGGCTTGCCGCAGGCTCAGTCGCCGGGCTATCCCACTGGATCTTCCCCAGATCGATGGATTGCTGCGGCGCCTTGGCCGGGGCAGTCGTGGCTTGCGAGGGCGAAGGGGCATCCCAGGTCACCTTGTTCAGGTCAATTTGCATATTCGACGCTCCCGTCGCTGTATTGGGCGACCCGTCGGCCATCGATGACACCAGTGCGGATCACGATACGCGCCGCAGATCCAGCGGGTGCGGCCGCTGCCTGGGGTTGTGCGGCCTGCTGCTGGGCAGCCTGGTAGCGCTGGGAGAGCGGACTTCCAGCCGCAGAGGCCAGGGACTCCGGCGAGGCGTACTTGGCATTCAGCGCATAGATTTGGTCCAGCGCTGCGCGGCGCGTGCTGGCTGGCAGCGTTGCATCACCGATCTGGCCCGCCATCTCCCGATAGAGCTGCACGTCTTTGTCAGATTGAGGGCCGCTCATCTTCGGCATCTTGGAAACCAGCATGCCCTGCAGCACCTTGAGCTGCGCCGCAGCATCGCCACCTGGTGTGCTGAGGCCGACCGCACGCAGGGCGGCGTCGGTGCCAGCCCCTGCGAGGCTGGCTGTGGCGTTATCCAAAAGCAGGTCTGCCTGGGTCGCCAGGGAGATCACATCCGAGGAGTCCTTGGTCTGCTGCTGCGCTTCCTTGCTGTTCTTCAGGTCAGCGGGGCCGCCGGGGATAGCCTCCAGGCTGCCGGAGCTGGTGAATCGGTAGCCGGGTGGCGCGCCGCGGCCAGCCGCAGCCTTGAGACCAGCAGCCTGCAGCGCTGCCCCGGAGCTGGTGAGCTGCCGCTGGGTTTCGCCCTGTTGCTCCATGGCCGTCTTGGTGAGGGCTGCACCACGCTGCAGCGATGCTGGGTCACGGCCCACGGCACGGTCGAAGCCGCGCTGCGCGCCCAGCTCAGCGGCCACGATGCTGGGATCTCGGCGAATGCCCAGCGTGCTGCCTGAAAGGCTCATGGATGCACCTGGCGCCGGCGCGGCGATCTGGCCCGACGCGCGCAGCCGTGCCATGGATTCCAACTGCGAACGGGCCGCCAGCGCGTCTGCAGCGCCCATGTTCTGCTCGGAGATGCCGCCCAGGCTACCGGCAGGCATGCCGCTCAGCGCGCGCAGCGCAGCGGAGCCGCCGCTGAACTCTGCTGGCACGGCGCCAGCAGGCAAGGACATGACCGAGCCGCGCGGCGCCTCGCCGTTGACCGTGATGTCGCCGGAAATGTTGGCCGGCCCGGTGTAGCTGTTGCCGTCGCGGGTGACGTTGTTGCGGCTGGCGGCAGGAGGTGCGGCCAGGGCCTGTGCTGCTGGGGATGCTGCTGCACTTGCACCAGCGGGCTGTGCCGCTTGAGCGGACCCCAGGGGAGATGCATCACCGCCGCCGTTGGGATCGAGGGTGGATCCGGCGATCACGGCGCTGCCCAGCGCAGCGCCAGTGCCCAGCGCACGACCGAGATTCGAGCCGCCAAGGCTGGACAGTGCGCTGGCGGCCGGCGAGGCCTGCTGTCCCGCCAAAGCTGCGGGCTCCACGACGTCTGCCCACGGCGGCGGGCCAGCAGGTCGGCGCGCGAACTGCGGTGCTGCCTCGCCCACTTCGCCGGCCAAGCGCGGCGCCAGGGCGCGAGATGGAGGTGCGCTCAGGAGTTGAGCGGCATTGCCGGTCAGGGCTGGTTGCTGCTGCATGGCGGTGGACGCAGCCCGGGACAGGGTACCGCCACCATCAGCGGCGCGCGCCAGCGCCCCGCCCTCTTGCACCACCTCCCAGCTGGCGGGGATAACGCGCTCGGTGGACAGTGCGCCAGCGGCGCCGCGTGCAGCGCCTGCGCCAGCGCGGGACGCGACACCGGACACGCCGGGCAGCGCCGACAGCGTGTTCATGGCATTGCGCCCGAATTCGGTGTTCAGGGGGTTGCTCTGGGAGCCGTCCGGCAGGGGCGCGGCGCGCTGGCCATCGGTCGGAATCTGGCTCAGGAGGTCGGCGGCGCCTCGCCGCTGGCGGTCGTCGGTTATTGCCATGGAAGGGCCTTTCGTCTGTACTGCCGCCAGTTTCTGCGCCAGCCCTTCCGGTGCCAAACCCTACAGGGGGTAGCGTTGCGGGACGCAGGCGCAAGCAATACAATGCCGTCAACCGTGTCCCAGACAGGTAGTGCTATCCAGGTTGTGCTGTGTCAATGACGGCCGCAAGGTCGTGTTAAGTACGAGAGGTGGAGTTCGGTACCACCCCCTCCTGGAATGCCCTTCAAAGCCCCGATGCTCACCGCTTCGGGGCTTTGTTGTTTCTGCCCCGCAGGCCTTCCGCGATCACGCTGCGGGCCTCGTATCCGTCTTCTACCTGCCGCAACGGCATGCGAGCGTCGTAGGTCCTTCCGGTCACGCTATCGCGTGCGCCGGTGTTGAGCATTGCCGGATGCTGGTTTCCCTTCGAGGTATTGAGGTCAGGCCGGGCACGGCCGGCAAGGGCCTGTTCCGCGAAGCTGGTCACATCGGCGGGGCTGAAGCCCTGCTGCTGAACGCGGCGCTGCAGGATGTGGTCAGTCGCCTGATCGGTCATGTAGACATTGCGGCCACCCGAGGGCTGCCCGAACAGATCGCCGAGCCCCTTGCTCTGCCCCTCGGAGACATCGCCCAGCCGATAGGTCCCACTGCCCTTGCCTGCCGTCAGGTCGGCCAGCAGTCTGGCCTTGCCCTCTGGCGAGATCGCGGCGGCGAAGCCCATCCCGGCCTTGCCAAGGCCAGCCGGTCCCGGGATCGACGCCAACAACTCGGCCGCGGGCCTGCGCTCTGGAGAGACGACGCCGGCCTGCTCCATCTGCTGCCCTATCCATTCGGAGCCCAGCACAGGCGCCGGGTGTTGGTAGCCGGCCATACCCAGGGCGAGTGCCGCCATATCGATCGGCGCACCAAGCATGGCGGCGGCGCCGCGCCCGAGCGTGTCCTGCATGCCCTGTTCCGCCTGGGGGCTGGCAACCGCCTGCAAGCCGCCGACGCGCGCATCGGCCAAGGCCTGGGCCGCTGGTGACTGCGCGACCTGCGCGGGCGCAGGCGGGTAGCCGTCGGCAGGGATCTGGCTGGCCAGGAGCGAAAAGGCGCGGGAACGGGGTTCTGCCATGGGCTTACCAGCGATAGCGCACCACGGGCGGTCGGCGGTCGCGCTGCTTGCGCTGAACATTGGCGTCCGGCCTGGCGCCAAAGGAGCGCTCGAACAGGGCCAGCGATACCGCAGCCTTGTCGGGGTTGAACACCTCGGCGTCCTGCTTCAGGTATGCCCGGTGGTACACCCAGTCCAGCAGCCGGGTGTGGAAGCGCTCGTGGATCTCTGGCTCAGCGTTGGGGTTGCTGTGGTTGAGAGGCTCCAGCGCACCGCGAATGACCGTCAACGCAATCGTTTCAGCCTCCACTGGCGTTGGCACCAGGCGCAGCTGCGGCATGCCCCGGCCGTTGGCCTGCTCCAGCAGGAACTGGCGCGGCACGCCTTGGCGCGTCTCCCACGCAGGGTGGGTGCAGTCCAGTTCCTCGACGCTGGTCTCATGCAGGGGGCGCCCGCGAATGGCCAGTCGCTTGATCTCCAGCACGCTGGGGTGCAGGGAATATGTGGATTTTCCGGGTTCCAGGGTGATAGAACACACAGCGGGGGTGGTGCGGTCCTCCAGGAGCTTGGCGCGCTCGCATGCCTCCTGCACGGCCTCATTGAGATGGAAAATCACCTCCTCATCCGTCCAGAACTGCTTATTCTCGGCGTCGTCAACGGTTTCCCGGAACCGCTGGATGAACTCCTGGACCCGCATGGTGCGCCTTTTCAGTCCGTGCCGGCCGAGGACACGATTGCCCAGGCGGCATCCACCTCCTCACGGGTCACGGCGAAGCCCACGCGGCCCTTCAGCTTGAGCAGGTTGGGCTTACCTTCGGCGGTGAAGTCGCCTTCCTCGCCGCCGTCCAGCATCGCCTGCAGGGCGGCCTGGATGGCCTGGGGACGGTCGGCAGAAGGCGCGCCAGCGGTGCCATTCAGCGCGGCCAGTGTCTCTTCGGCGCCGGGGATGTCCACAGGGATGGCGCCACGGGCAATGGCTTCGCGGCGGAAGATGGGCGGGACATCATTGCCTTCGGGGGTGATCACGATCGTGTGACCCGAGGTAAGGCCGATCTGGATGACCTCGTCGGTAGGAGAGCGGAATTTCATGGTTCAGTCCTTCAAAAGGCCCGGCAGCACGCGGCCGCCGGGCAAAAGGGCCCTTACAAGCCCTGGCCACCGAGAAAGAATCAGCGCTGCGTGAAGGCCGAGCGGCCTTGGACGTAGTACTGGATGGAGATGCGGGCCTGGCCGGCTGTGGCCGCAGCGCCGGCCTGAGCCAGCAGGGCCTTGAGGCTTTCCGCGATGGGGTGGCGGAAGCCGGTGATGGTCAGCGCCGTGCGGCCTGCGGTCTTCAGGTCGATGGGAGTGGCCGTGTAGCGGTCGTCGTCGGCCGTGTCGCCCAGCTTCAGCGTGGCGCTCGTGGCCGAGTTCCAGGCGGTCAGCACGGTGACGTCGCCGCCGACCAGGATGGCGCCACCAGGCAGGTCAATGGCGCTTTCCGCCGTGCCGTAGGCCGTGGGGTCGCCGAAGTTGATCAGCAGGCTGGCGGAAATCAGCTCCTGCCGGCCTGCGTTTTTCTTGATAGACATGGGATGCTCCTTTTCAACATCAGGGAGAGGGAAGGAGCGGGGCACACAGGCCCCGCCCTGGGGCCTGCTTACTGCAGGTAGTGGTCAACCGCGATGACGCCGAAGTCCTCGATGCTGTTATCAGCGATGCTGAAGAACTTGGGCTTGAGCAGGCCCATCATCTTGTCGACGTTGATACCTTGCTGATTCTCGTAGTCGAACAGCTTCTCGACCCAGCCAGGCGCACCCAGGTCGCACATGCCCAGGGCCTGCGCGCCGCACAGCAGGGTGCGGGTGCCGTTGACCGTGCCGCCCGAGCCCCACTTCGAGCCGGATGCCGCTCCCTTGGTGTTGTAGACCTTGTTGTGTTCGTGCAGCACCGCGCCGTCCACCGTGACCGTAGCGCCCGTGAACCAGGGCGAGTCGGTGCCTGCCTTGGTAGCCACGGCCACGACCGCACGCTGGTAGTCGGGGTCCTTCTTCAGGGCCGCCAGCGTGCCAGGAGCCACCAGCAGCACGAAATACTGCTTTCCGCCGTCCATCAGGGGACGCACGTAGTGCTCCTTGGCGTAGGCGATCAGGTCCACGATCATCGTGTACTTGGGCACGAACGAGGTGGTGATGGAGCCCGTGTTGGACGCCTGCAGGCTGGTGCCATCCCACATCAGCGAGCGCTTGGACGTCGGCGCGGACACGTCCGCAGCAAAGTCCAGCGTGGGGAACGGCGAGTTGACGCGCGGGGCGCCATTGGGCTTGAAGGCGTAGCTGATGCCCGAGAGGGTCAGGAAAGCCAGCTGGTCGCAGCGATCCGCCAGCCAGTACGCCAGCTTGTCGCGG
This sequence comes from Delftia deserti, assembly GCF_042653485.1. Taxonomy (NCBI): domain Bacteria; kingdom Pseudomonadati; phylum Pseudomonadota; class Betaproteobacteria; order Burkholderiales; family Comamonadaceae; genus Delftia; species Delftia deserti. The sequence continues at coordinate 523,705 of NZ_JBHSIH010000001.1, forward strand.
CCCTGCTCACGGAAGTTGATCACCGAGCCCTGATCCGCCAGCTTGCCTTCGTTGCGCACCGAGTGCGACAGCTGATCAATGGTGATGATCTGGCTGTACGACTGCATGGCCTCTTCATTGCCTTCGCGTTCGTCGTCGCCGATGACGCCGTCCTCCACCAGGTCGGCCACCAGTTGGATGATGGCCTGGTCGCCCTTTTCGGTCTTGGTCAGCTCCTTGATGACCTGGATCATCGCGTTCTGGGTGGTGCCCATGAAGCGCTTGATGAACATCTGGTCGCGGGCTGCGGACCAGACGTCACGCGACCAGACCAGCTTTTGAACGGGGGTGAGCCCTGCGAAATTCGTCTGCATAACATGCTCCAAAGAAGTGTTGAACTGCTCGGGACATGCGCCGCCCTATTGCGAATGCATGGCATTGGGCGGCCAAGAGCGCCAGGCGGTTTACCGTCCTGCCATACAGACGAGAGCACCCGTAAATGGCGCCGGCAGGTGGGTGAGGCCTGCCGGCCCTGGTTTGGCGATCAGTCGCCGCGCAGCCTGCGCTTCTCAGCCTCTGGCAGCTTGTTGAACTGCTCGTCGGTGAGCTGCGCCACGTTGATGCGGCTGGCCTCTGCCCGCTCGCCAACGCCGCCGGACAGAGGTGCGGGCTGGGCCAGTGAGGCCTTGGCGCCGCGCTCTACCGCTGCTGCTTGCCGCAAGTCTGTCTTGGGCTCGCCCTGCGGCAAATCCTTGGACGGGGTATCGCCCTGGCCGGCCGGCGCGAACTTGGGCGCGATGGACTTCACAGCGGCCCGCAGGGCATCGAGCGGGGCCATGCCGCGCGCGATCTTCCCGTCGCGGGCTTCAACGATCAGCAGCAGCGCCTCCTTGCCTTCTTCCGTGTTCAGGTAGGGAAAGGCCTGCAGCGTGGACTGGGACTCTGCTGCCAGCGCATCCGCAGTGGCGCGGGCCTGGTCCTGCTGTCGCTGCTGCTCGACCTCGCGGCGAGCGTCGGCGGCGGCCTGCTCGCGGACGTGAGCATTGATGGCGCGGCGGATGGCAGCGGCCTTCCGGGTATCACCCTCCATCAGCGCCGCACCGTAGGCCTCTTCCTGGGCGTCCTCGTCGAATTCGGCGGCAGGTGCCGGTGCTGCAGCGGGCGCCGGGGCGGGTGCTGCAGGCGGCTGGCCAGCGCGCAGGCGCTCCAGCTCTGCCTCCAGCTCGGCATTGCGCGCGATTGCGGCCTTGCGCTCTTCGTTCACCTGCACGAAGCGGGACTTAGGGATGCCAGGGGGCGGCGCGCCAGGATCTTCGTCGTCGCCGGCCGGTGCAGCAGCAGGCGAGCCAGCACTGCCCTCCCCTTCGCCCTTGTCACTGGCCACCAGGGCCTGCAGCGCTTCGGTGCTCACGCCCGGGTCCACGACATCGCCGCGATCCTCGGGTGTGGCGTTCTCGGGCTCGGCGACGGCTGTACCGCCAGTTTCGGAGCCGTCATCGCCAGCGGGGGCCATGTAGCGGGCCAGGAGCTTCTTGAGCATCGGATTCATGGTGTTTTCCTTCTCGGTGGTAGTGCGTGGTGGTTACTTCTTGTCGGATTCAAGGAGAGCCTCGATCTCGCCCAGCTTCTCCCGGGCCATAGCCATGGCCGCCTTGTAGCGCTTGGGGTCCTTGCGGATCTCTTCGGCCTCGGCCAGGGTGCGCATGTCGTCTTTGGCCTTCCATTCGGCTTCGCTGTCGTCCATGGAGATGCTTTTGACCATGTCGTGCTCCTTCAGGGTTGTTGGGCGCCGTCAGGGCCCGGGGTGCGGATTCCGCGCATCAGGCCAACAGCCGGGTTCGCGGGGGTCAGGGGATCGGTATTGGTGGGCGCACCAGCGGCGGCATCCGCCTCCGGCGCAGGCAGGGCTGGCACACCCGATGGCGGCGCCACGATGGGCGCGGCGTCGTGATCGATCGAGCCCGCAGAGCGCAGGAGCTGGTCGGCTGTGGGCGCCGTGCCAGGCGTAAGCTCCAGAATCTGCGCCGTCTGCACAGCGCTGTAGTAGCCCTCGACGTTGGCATTGACCGTCTCGGCGCCCAGCTTCGTGGTCTGGGCCTCCGTGCGTCCAACTTCTGCCTCGGTGCGGCGGGCCTGAGCGTCGTACAGCCTTGCCTGGGCCTCGGCGCGCGGGTCCACGGGCGGCTGCTGCTGGCCCTCCATGCCGGCCAGGATCTCGTGCTTGTCGGCCAGGCTGCTGTAGCGCAGCACCGTGGCGTCCGGGATGCGGATGCCGGCGTTGCGCATCTCCAGCGCCTGCTGGAACTGGCTGTTCTCGAAGGTGACCTGCATGGGCTGCTCGCTGATCACCACGTCGTACTCGCCCACGGTGACGTCGTTCAGGTATGCGCCTGTGGCCTGGTCGAATTTATTGATCTCCAGCACCTCCTCCTCCGGCTTGCCCGTCATGGGGTCTGTCTCGGTGATGCGGAAGATGCGGTGGCTGTCGTAGTAGCGCTGGATCAGCTTCGTGATCCGGCCGGCCAGCAGGTGGCGGGTGTACGCCAGGTTGTCCAGCGGCACGGCCAGCTGCTGCTGGGAGGCGAACTGCTTGGACTGGATGGCGATGCCTGAAACCTCTGGACCAGCACTGCCGCGCATGGCCTCGGGCACCGTGACGTCCTTGAGGGCGCGGTCGGCGCGGTCGATGATGCGGTCCACGCCTGTTGGCACGGTGTTGGGCTGGATCTTCTGGGGAGCCTTCTTGTTTTCGGCGTACTCGATGACCAAGCCCGTGGTAGCCCCCATGGTCTCCAGCTCCTCGGTGTCCATGTTGGTCAGGGAGTTCTGCTCCACCATCCAGCCGCCATTGGCCGAACTGTTCAGGATGTGCACGAACTGGGAAACGGCCTTGTTGATGACCTCCTGCGGGCCGATGGCGTTGTCCACCATGCCGCGCGTCTTGCCGCGCCGGAAATAGCCGAAGTACGGCACCACGGTGAAGTGGTCGTAGGGGCTGTAGTCGTCGTGCAGCACCTTGCTCCAGGTGCTGGCCGTCCATTTGATCCGGCGGCGCATGCGCTTGGCCTGCACGGCGCCCTGGCGCAGGGCGTCGGCGATGGAGTCCTCTGCCAGCGTATCCACCATCACGACGTCACCGGACATCGGGTAGACCAAGCACTTGGTCAGCTCGTAGACCCACTGCTGGCGGTCGATGATGCGGTAGCGGCGGAAGCCGTGGCCATCCTCCTTGAAGGCGTCGTAGATGCTGCCCTGGCTGAACGTGCCGAACTTGCTGCGCTCGGTCTCGTCGTCGAAGTCGCCGAAATCCGGGCTGCTGTCCTGGCTTTCCTCGACCTTGGTGCGCGCGGCCTTGCCATAGCGCTGCTCGATCTCATCCAGGGTGAGCCAGCGCGTGATGATGACGTCGCCCCACTGGTCGGGGTCGTACGCCTTGGCATCAGGGTCCGGGATGACGTCGCGCGGGTCCAGCGCGGAGATGGCGATCTCTCCCTTGATGTTGCGCTCGAAATCCATGCGCAGCTCGTAATAGCCGCGCTGCTCGACCAGGCCATCCCCGAAGACCTGCGTTTCTACCCAATGCAGCTTGGTCATGTCGGCCACCTGCTTGGCCACCTTCGAAAGGATGGTGGCCACCTCCAGGTCACCCATGGCGCCGCGCGGCTTGTACGCGATGTCCATGCGGTTGTGAATCTGGTAGCCGATGGCCGAATTCACAGACGCCATGATCTCGTTGAACTCGTAGTGCGGCCGGCCCTCGCTGTCCAACAGGGCCTTGTCGGCGGCGCTCCACTGCTCACCGCCGCCCAGGTACATGCCCTCGCAGCGTGCAGCGTTCTCCGTGTATTCGCGGTGCCCACGGTCCTTGCCGTAGAGGTAGCGCGCCCAGTTCTCGCGGGCGACGTCGTCGTTCAGTGCTGTTGCCATGGCTTACGCGGCTTGCGCCGATCCTCGGTTGCGCCGGGAGATGCCCAGGCGGTCGCGCCAGCTCTTGGCGGGCGTTGCGGTGGTGCTGGCGATGGGGCTGGCGAAGGTCAGGAGCAGGGAGTCGGCGCAGTCCGGGCTGGGCAGGCCCCGGCCCTTCATGTCGTCCTTGCTCTCGATCGAAATGCGCATGCGCTTGTCGTAGCCGTACTCGGGAGATGTGAGGTCGGTCTCCAGCTCCGGGTCCGCTGGAAGGCACCCCCCCCTCCTCCAGCCACTCCTTGCCGGCGGCCCAGAGTTCTGAGCGCTTGTTGCAGTAACGGGCCTCGGTCAGTGCCCGCTCGGCAACCTGGACGGCATGGATCAGCCGGCCGAATCCCATCTGGCGCAGCCGGTCGATAACACCCCATCCCATGCCTGTGGCATCGATGAACACGGCATCAGGCTTGAATTCATGGATCTCCAAGGCGACCAGGTCGGCAAGCCGCATGAGGTCGGGCTCGCGCAGCTTGCGCTGGGGCCAGACGTGGTTTCCCTGGCGCCGCGTGAACACCGACTGGTCATCGCCGTGGCGAGCAACGTCAACGCCCAGCACCTTGGCGAAGTCCTGGTAGCCCTCGGCCTTGCGGCGCTGGGCGGCGGCCACCGTGTCCAGCCCGATGAACTGCAGGCTGCCGGCGCGCGGGAACACGCCACGGACGCGCACGCGCACGAAGTCGTGGTCCTCGCCGTAATCGTCGATCCACTTCTGGATCTGGGCCTTGTTGGCCATCTTGGCCGTGCGGCTGTCCACCTGGCGCGTGATCCAGCGGTGCTTGAACTTGCCGAAGCACTGAGCGAACCGGCCCGTGGTCTGGGTGGGGTTGCCGAAGGCCAGCCACATGGCGCCGGGCGTGGTCATGGCGCCCTCGGTCACTTCCCAGATCTTGTCCGCGATCGCCGAGGCCTCGTCGAAGATCACCAGGACGTGCTTTTCGTGGGTGCCGGCGAAGGCCTCGCTGTTGTGCTCGGTCCAGGGGATGGCCGCAGCGAACCAGACCTCGGGATACAGGACGTGATTGAACTTCGTCGCCGACCAGTCGAACCAGTGGGCGTTGATGCTGAGCTTGTGCCACTTCGACAGCTCGCGCCAGGTCTTCGTGGTGAGCTGGGTCTTGGTGTTGGCTGTGACCACCACCTGCGGAAAGTCCCGCGTGCTCATGAACCACAGGATGATCCAGGCCACCAGGCCGGTCTTGCCGATACCGTGGCCGCTGGACACAGCGATCTGGATAGCGGTCTGCACGTCGGCGCCGTCCAGCAGCGCGGCCCGGATCTCTCCCATGACGTCGCACTGCCAGCTGTCGGGTCCGGACTGGTCAGCCAGCGGCGTGCCGGCCTGGCCCCAGGGGAAGGCATAGCGCACGAAGCCCTCGGGGTCGTCGAAGAACGCCCCAATGTCGTCTACCAGCTGCGCCTCAAGCTCTGCCGGGCGCGCCAGCCGCGATTTAGCGGTTTGCAGCTCGGGCGCGGGCATTCAGCAGCCTCTCCAGGAATTCTTGATCGCCAGCCTCGCCGCCACCGCCTTCGTCGCGGATGCCGTAGGCCTGGCGCTCCATGTCCACCAGCTTCTGCAGACCCTCGACCATCATCTTCATGGTCTTGGAGCGCTCAGGCAGGCTGATCACGGCCTCCAGCAGCTCAGCAAATCGGTCGCGGCCGGCCTTCTCGCCAGGAGCCACGACAGCAGCGGCCAGTTCCTGCAGCTTGGCCAGGGTGGCCGGGTCTGTCTGCTGCTCCAGTTCATCCATCAGCCTGTTCATGAGCTGGCGGGCGCGGTGCACGTCGCGGCGGTGGCCCAGGCGGACGTCGGCGACCATCGTGGCGCCCTCGTCAACGATGCGCTTCTCTGGAATCTTGGTGTCAGGCGTAACCTTGCCCGTAACCATGGCCGCCGTAACCATGGCATCCGCCTTCGAGTGGATCTTGACGGACAGGTCCCGAGGAACCCCACGGTCGGTGAAGTGCTTGATGATGGCGGCATGCGAGACCTTCTCGCCTGTCTCTTCGGTGTAGGCGGCTGCGAGCTGGCGAGGACTCAACAGGCCGGCACGCCATCCGGCCTCGATCCGCTCATAGTCCACACGCTTACGCGCAGCCATGCTGGACCTCCGTCATCAACCTCGTGACCGCTTCGCGCGTCGCCTGCATGCTCTCCATGCTTCCCATGGACAGAGACACCACTCCAGCCTGACGGCAGGCCATATCGATCAGGCAGTCTTCTGCGAGGTCGCCTGTGCTCGACCAGAGCAGGCAGCGCCGGACTTTGCGCACAGCCCCCTTCGAAAGCCCAAGCTGCACCGCATACAGCGTCGCCTGGCCGATACCCGCTACGACATGGGTGTAGCCCCTGGTGCCGTCCTTCGCTTCAATGACGCTGGCACTTCCATCGGAGTGATAGGCGACGATGTCAGCCCGGCCGTACTTGAATGGCTGCTCGCAAACGAGGGTGCACAGAGGAGTGAGGGGGATGAGGTCTTCCAGATATCCGCACTCATGCAGTTCGATGAACTGCTGGACCAAGTCCTTTTCGACGCCATGTGGCACTTGCCTTGTGCGGATCAGCTCGGCACGCAGCTCGGCGATGGCTTCGGGAGCCGGGCGGAAGGAGCCGGGGGCTGCGCCCCCTGCGCTGGGGGCTTGGTCGGTAACTGCGGGGGTGGAAGGCATGGCACGGATGATCCCGTGCGCGCGCCAATGGGTCGAACCCTAGCCGGGGGTCGTCTTTACGCAGGAGTCGTACAGCGTTTTCGGAAGGCCATCTGGGAACAAGGCCCGTCGCAACTCCTTGACTGGTGCCTGCACCTCTTCATCCGATGGAGAGATGCGGCACTCGATGACCAAGCCATTGGCGGCTGTGAAAGGGAATACATGCATGTGCCCGCGCGGGTTTTCCCGGAACAGTTGGCCCAATGCCTCCTGAAGCCTGGGTGTGATCTCGTCATCGTTGTGGAATATCTGCGAGATGGAGAACACCAGCTTCTGTGATGCCCAGGCCTTCATGCATGCCTCGTCCAGCTGCTCCAGCTTTTCCTGATCGGTTGCGGTCATGACTTGTTTCCTCTCTGGGTTACTGGACCATCGCTCCCGCCAGCAGGTCCATCTGCGGGCTGGGAACCACCCCGCGCCCTTCCAGCGCCTTGAGCTTGCCCTCCAACTCCTTGATGCGGGCAGACATCTCGCGGCGCTGGGCGGCCTGCTGCAGTTGGATTTCCTGGGCCAGCAGGCCGACGTCGTGCTGCAGCTGCAGGTTGCTGTGCTGCATGGCGTTGCCCTGGAGGCGGATGGCGATGTTGCGCAGTTCGCGGGGCCAAAGCCGCAGCTCCTGGTCGCCGATCTCGATCAGGGTCATTCCGTCTTCCAGGTCGGTGATGGAAACCGGGCGCGGCGCCCCGGGGCCCTTGACCAGCTCATAGACGCCATCGGTGGTCCGCCGCAGGATGCCGTCCTCGCTGATCATCCGGGAGACGTGGTCGTCGATGATGTGGTAGCTCTTGCCAGTCAGCTCCATGAGCCGCTGGCGTGTGATGTTCTGGCCCAGGTGCGCCATCTCCTGAATGTTGTCCCAGATGATTTCGCGTGTGGTGCGTTCGTCGTGCTGTGGCGTGGTGGTGGTCATGGCGTTCTCCGGTAAACTGCGATTGCTCAGGTCACAGGACCGGGATCGCCCGCCTCGCGCGGGCTTTCCTTTTTTCACGGCATGTGCAGGGCTCCCCTGATCTGGCGCATCTGCAGATCGGACCACTGCACGGCGGCCACAGCGATGCCGTTGCGGTCCAGATCGATGAGGCCGTCGAAGACGTGGGCGGCCTGGCGCGCGATCTGCAGCTCTGGCCCGGACAGGCCCACGCGCTTCTTGGCGCGCAGGCGGGCGCATACGGCGGGATAGGTGTTGAGCTGGGCGGCGATGGCTGCCTCTGCTTCGGTGGTCAGGGGCTCGCCGTCTTCCCAGAGCAGGCGGAACATTTGGCTGTAGGTGAAGCCGGTCTCGATCCAGTCCCAAAGATCCGCCACGGTGGCAGTGCCGGTCTCCAGCCGCTGCACCAGGTCGTGATGGGCCACCTTGGCGCTCAGCTTCGTGGTCGGGGCCAGCTTGGCGCGCCAGAATTTCGGCACCACGTCGGGCACGCGGCGCGGCTTGTTGGGGATGTGCTTCATCGCTCGAACCCTCCCATGAAGCTCTCCATGCAGGCCCAGCGCTGGTGCACATCCAGGGCGGGCCAGAGGACTGCCTGGGCGTGGCCCGTCCAGAGGAATGCATCGATGGCGCGCTGCAGTTCACAGAAGCCGGCCTCGTCCATGGCCTCGAAGTCCATGCTCTTGGGAATGGCGTTGGGCTTGCCGTCCAGGCCTGGCACGAAGTCGCAGTGGCCGGCGCCCATCAGCAGCCAGTGGCGCAGCTTCGTGGCGTCGTCGAAGGCCTCGGTCTGGTCCAGCAGGCGGTTGAGCTTCAGGAAGAAGAAGCGGTGGTGCTCCGGGCACCTGGGCAGCCAGAAGGAAAAGCCCAAGGTGTCTCCCGGGGCCAGCTCGGTGATGGCGCGGCGGAACTTGGCGTAGGCGCGCTGCGCGGCCGGGTCCTTGCCGCAGAGCTTGCCCTGCTGGTCTTTGGTGAGGACAAGTTTTGTCATCCGCGCCTCCGGAGCAGGCCATCTGCATACTGCAGCCAACCGAGGATGGCTGCGATGAACAGGAACATGTGGCGATCAGCCCGGTCCCAATGCGTCGGGTCAACGGACCAGGTTGCAAAGGCCACGGTCACGAACGCGCCCGCGAGGCTGATGAGTGTGTGGATCACGAACTTGGTCATTGGGCGGCACTCCTTTCGAGACAGGACTGCTCGGCGGCGCTAGGACCGATGGATGAGGTGATGCTGGCCACGGCCAGCCAGAGGAAGACCGCCAACGCAATCACAGCGGCTGCGCCCAATACAGCCAAACGCCATCCGCTGCGGACCTCTGGTGCCGGCGAGGGCTGATCCAACAGCTTGGCCAGATGGTCTACGCTGGTCTTCGCACTCCAGCCTTGATAGGCCTCCAGCGCCGTTGTGCCTTCTGCCTCATGCTGGAAGGGGCTCGGATATTGGCGGCAGCTGGCGCATAACCACTTCTCCCCGAGACGTAGCAGGCGCGCTTTGCTTGAGCCACGGGCGCGCTCCATGAATCTGAGACGCTGATGGAACCGCCGCCGCTCAATCTTCTCTTCCTGCCGGAAGTGGTCCCACATTTCATAGGCCTCTTCGGGAGTCCGTTCCCATCCGATGGGGGCAAGCATGACGGGCGGCGCACCCAAGCTGATATGGCGTTGGTCCTGTTCCAGCCGCCATAGTTCGACACAGCGCCACAGGCCGCCGATGAGTTGCAGACGCGGCTTCATGACGCCTCCCCATGCTGCTCCAGCAGCCCGTGCTCGACGATGCGCAGCGCGCCGATGGCGGCCGCTAGCGGGATCTGGCCGGCGTACTCGCGCAGGCAGTCGTTCAGGTCCTGGACTAGTTCCTCGATCTGGGGATAGGGCCGGCCGCCAAAGGTGGCGCGCACCAGGTTGTCCGTGGGATTGGTCATGCTTCTTCACTCCAGAGAGGCAGGCGCGCGGGCCAGAGTCCGCGCTGTTGGATCGTGTGGCGGGTGATGCGGCCCCATTCCAGGCCGTAGGCGCGGTGCCCTTCCCTGCCGCCCTCGACCAGCCTGTACTGGTCATAAGCGGAATGGCATCCCTCAATGCCCGGGCGCGTACAGCACAGAGGGAAGCCGGTGCGGTCGTCCGTCTTGAGCGCGAAGCCCTTGCCGAGGTTGAGGTGGGCGTGCTGGCTGTGGCCATGGATGCTGCAGGAGATGCACGGCAGGCTGGCCACGGCGCGGCGGTAAGCCTCGCAGGTCAGGATCTCCTGCTTCGGCACGGCCTGGCCTGTAGCCGAGCCCATGGCCACGGTGCTGGCGCACGCCATGCCGGCTGTGGCGCGGGCGCTGGCCAGGGCGCGGGCCGCACGCTGGGTCAGGCGATCCTCGCGGTCCTGCGCTGGCGCGGCGGCGGGCCGGCGGCCGAAGGGGCGGCGGGCGAGTGCGCTCATGCCCCACCCCCACGGTGAAACCCAGCCTTCAAGCCGTTTCCATCCGATTTCCGTCCGTTTCCACCCCCAGCAGCACCCGCCTCTTTCGGGGCTTCAGCCGCCAGCGCGGCAGCAATGGCGTCACGCTCCTCGCGCAGCATCATCATGTCGAATGTCGCGTGACAGCCCTTGCTCTGTGCGTCGGCCTGCCCGTCCATCCATGCATGGGCGCGCTCCAATGCTTCACGCAGTCGCGAATTCTCTACGCGCACCTGAATCAGCTCCTGGCCCTTCGCACGGATGATGTCGGTCAGGAGATCATCGGTGCGGCCTGGGTGCCACCCAGCGTCTTTCATGGCGTAGTGAAAACTGTAAATGTCAGACTTCCGTTGAGCGCTCTCTTCTTCCAAGCGCCGGCAATCGGAAGCAAGCTGCCGAATTTCATTCGCAGCCGAATTCATCATCTCGTCATCGAAGGTGGTCGCGACATAGTCGCGGGCATACCTTTCCAGGGCGTCAGCCAGCGCCAATTTCTCGGCCAGAGTCTTTCCTTTGCTCATGCCAGCGCTCCCAGCAGATCGCCCTGCTCCGGCACGGGCGCGCTGGCCACGACGCGGGGCGTGATGGTCACGACCAGCTTTCCACCCTCCACGGGCTCGCCGCGCCGGGAGACGATCTCCCAGGCCCAGCCGTCGTCCTCGAACACGATGCCCTTGAGAGCGTCAATCGAGACCTTGGAAGCGTTGTCCAGGTCAATGCACTGCACCGTGTCTTCCCACTCGTGAGGGTCGCGCCGGATGCGGCGGTCCGCGTCCTTCGGCCGATGAGGGTGCAGGGTGATGGCCAGGTTGAAGCGCCCCTTGATTGGAGCCTGGACGCCGGCGGCGCGAGCCAGCCAGCCCACGCGCTCCTTGAAGGCCTTGGCCTCGGCGCTCACATAGGTCAGGGCCATGTGCGTGGTGCCCTTGCGGATCACGCGGGTCTGCCAGTAGCGGTTCGCGCTGATGGGGTACGGGAGAGTGAGGGTGATCATGGATGAGGCTTTCACTCGGTGGCGTTGGTGGTGGCGCGGACGAAGCGCAGCTTTCCGCAGGCGTTGGGTTCAACCAGGCCGTGCCGTCGCAGTGCGCTGAGGTGGGTGCATGCGGCGTTGGCCGAGGCCCAGCCGAAATGCTTGGCGATGGCGTCAGCGGGCGGCAGTTGGTCGTTCTCGGCAAAGAACTCGCGCATGAAAGCCAGCACCTGCAGGCTGCGTTCAGAGGGCTGCTTCATGCGACACCCCGCGCCAGAGCGAAGTGGAAGACGCCGAACTTGTCCGGGCCACGGCCTTCGGGACGGACTTTGCCGGCGCGCACTGCAGCTTCGGCCTGGCCCTGATCGACCGGGCTCTGCAGGCCGGCCTTCACGGCGTAAAAGCCGAAGCCCTCGCGGTAGCGCAGCACGGCGCCGTTCTTGAGCATCTGGATCAGGCCCATGGCTGCTCTTCGGTGGCCAGCTCGTCCTCGCCGGCATTGGCGCGGCTCAGGAAATACGCCAGCGCGGCGTCGGGCGTGGCCGAGTACTGCACCAGCTCGGCCAGCAGCTGCACGGTGGCCTGCTTGCTGCCCACGGGAAAGCGGATGGCGCAGGTGCGCTGCTGGATGAACTCGTAGACGGTGAGCACGTCCACGGGCAGATCCTTGCTCTCCAGCACACGGATGGCGAAGCGGATGCAATGGCCCAGCTCGGTCTCCATGTGGGCGCAGTGCAGCGCGTCCATCACGGGGCCGGGTGTGGCCTGGGCCAGGAGCACGGCGCCCAGGGCGCGCAGCTCGGGACTGTGGATGGGGATGATCATCTCGGGTGGTCCTCTCAGGGTTGTTCTGTGCGGTGGCCCAGGGCTTCGCGGGCGAAGCGCAGGCTGATCACGGGCACGGCCTTGCCGGCTTCGTGGCGGGCCATCAGGTCGCGGGCCCACTGCTTCGGGTCGCGTTGCTGCTGTGTGTCGAACGCGGCTTTGGCGCGCTCCACCACGGCCTTGACCCGCGTGGAGTCGGGCTTGGGGGCTTCCAGCGGCAGGAAGGTCGGCGCTGGCGCGCGGCGGCACAGCGTGCGGAACTCCAGGACGTTCGGGCACTTCTCGGGCAGGTTGTCCAGCGCCCAGGCGATGTCCTGCAGCTTCGATCCGAAGCCGGCCAGCTCGTGGGCCCAGACCTCCCGCACGTCATCCAGCGGGGCGTTGCCCATGGCGCGGTCCCACACGGCGCCATAGGTGGCAGCCATGCGCTTGAACAGGCGATCGATGACGGCGGCGGGGATCATCGTTGCCACCCCAGCTGCTGCTGCTCGACCACGTCAACGGGCACCAGGTCGATCACGCTGCTGCCTTGGCGCGGCATGCGGTCGGGGTGCGTCTCCCCGGTCATCTGCTCCCATCGCCGCATGCCCTCCTCCCGGTCCTGCTGGGCAAAGGACTGCTGCTGCTGCCGGGCCGGCGCACGAGCCGCACCTTCGCGGTTGGCGTACCAGCCGGCGTTGAACCCCTGCCAACCAGCGGAGCAGCAGTAGGCGATGGCGTCGTTCAGCGAGATGCCCGCGTTCTTCGCCTCGGTTGCGATGCCCTCCAGAGCGATGTCGGTGAGCGGAGCGCGCTTGGCTTTGCGTTGGACCAGGAAGGCATTCCAGACTCGTTCGTCCACGTCAGCCGGCCGGGTCGCCTCGGTGGGGGTCGTGCTGCGCTTGCGCGGCGCCTTCTCCCCGGAAGGAGACGGAGACGGAGACGGAGACGGAGACGGAGACGGAGACGGAGACGGAGACGGAGACGGAGACGGAGACGGGGCAGAGCCAGATTCAGCATCTGGCATGCCAGTAGCAGATTCGGGCAGTGCCGGGGCATTGCTACTAGCAGTGCTACGAGCAGAATCTGGCAGTCCATCAGGCTCGCCATCGCCCTGTTTTGGCTGCTGAGATTTGCGCTCTGCGCTTGCTGGGTCTATGCGTGCCGCGTACTCGGGCATGAGGCGGGTAGCCTCAACGCGACCATGCTGGCGCACGAGCGCTGCCCACTTCGCCTTCTCGGAGCGCTTCTCGCTGCCAGCGGCCCATGGGTTGTGCTCGGACCAGTCGTGGATGCGGCGCTGCCCTTCCCCGCCATCCAGAAAGCGGACTTCGGCGAGCACGCGCACGAAGGCGCCCTCTTCCCCATCCCAGTCGATGGCCAGCTCGATGTCCTCGTCGGTCATGCCGGAGAGGTCACCGTCGCTGCGGTTGTCGGCTGCCCACAGGAACAGGCAGACGAGCTTCCAGGCCGCGCCGGCATCCAGGCGCCGGATCAGCTTCTTTGTCTTGGGATGCCCTGGCAACCCAGCAGATATGCGTGCGTCGGTTGCCATCTCAGACCTCAGTCGGCTCCCCGCCCTGCTGCGATTCCTGCAGCAACGGATTGATAGGCGCCAGGGCTACGGTCATAGTTGCCCTATGCCATTGCTCAGAAGCCCACGCCTCCAGGATCTCGTTGATGACCATGTTCCGGCTCGCGCTCGCGTCGGTGTGGCGGATGCGGTGGTTCACCTCGGCGTCAATGACGTCCATCGTGAATTTGCGGACCGTGGCGCGCAGGTCCGTGCGGTCCAGTTCAGGGTTGCGACTGCGCGCGAAGGCAGGCTGCTGTTGGTTCATTTCTCGGTCCTGGCTGTGGTGGTGGAGGACTGCGAAGCGGACGAATGGGACGTCAGCCGCAGGGAGCTGGATGCGTTGCTGTATGGGCTGGCGCGGCGGCGGGCGTAGCGGGATGGCACAGCTGTCCCCTACGCCTGCGGCTTGCGGGCATAGACCGATCCGAGGGAGAACAGGCAGGCCGCCTCCTCCTTGGTCAGGCGCAGCTCGGCCGCGCCCACCTCGATTACGAGACGGTCGTCAAGGTCGGTTATGGAGACGGCACGCGAGAGGCGCGTAAGGCCAGCGCTGCGAACCAGCTCGGCCGCCGTGTCGGCGCGGGCCTTCTCGATCGCGCCCAGCGAGGCCTGCTCGCGGCACTCCTGCTCTTCGGTGCGCGCCTCGACCGTGACGCCGTCGGCCGTGACGAAGGACTCGCCAGGGCGCAGGGTGATCGTGCGGCTATGCATGGCTCAACCCCTTGATTGCGGCCTGGTGCGCCGTCAGCGTCTGCATGGCAGCGTAGAAGTCCTGGCTGGCCTTTTTCTGGGCCAGCTCACTGCGGTGGAGACGTGCGCTGTGCAGGCGCTGCTGGTGCAGCAGCGGGCCAGGCCTCTTGGCGGTGCGGCTACGCATGGCCAGGCTCCTGGGCGGGGGCTGGCGCGGCGCTCGCGGTGTTGCGCAGGTAGGCCCAGTCCACATCAGCGCGGATGTCTTCGCAGCACACCGCGCGGCCCGACTCCCGTTCGATGGCAATGCACAAGCTCTCGCCCAGGCGCTGCCCTTTGCTGATGGCCTTGCGGAGGTAGCCCTCGCTCGTGTCGCAGCGCGCGACGAAGGCCTGACGGTCGGCCTTGGGCAGGCCGTTGAGGTAGGTGAGAAGTTTGTCCATGCCTTAATTCTTACCCACGGGTAAGATTAAAGCAATACCCATAGGCAATTTACCGATAGGTAAGCATCTGGTGGAATCGATGCATGGATAAGTACGAGCAACGCCGCAAGGCACTTCGTGCCCTGGTGGACGGGCTGGGGCGTGGCGGCATCAGCGCGGTCGCCCAAAAAATCGGCAAGGAGTCCAGCTATGTCTCACGCATGCTTTACCCGGAAGGGAAAAATGGCAAAAAGCGCATCGGAGAGGACACAGTTGAACTGCTTCAGAAGGCCTACCCGGAGTTCTTCAGGCACCTTGCATCAACAGCAGACGTGCAGTTGACCATGGCACTTGGTAAACGCATCCGACACTACAGAGAGAAAGCAGGTCTCACCTTGGAGGAGCTGTCGGAGCGCTCAGGTGTGGACGTCGGAACGATCTCCGCGCTGGAGAACCGGGACAGCAGCCGCTCCAAGTACGCAACCGCCATCGCAAGGGGTCTCGGGATGACGCTGGAAATGCTTGAGAAGGAGGGAGAGGACTTCGATGTGAAGACCTTGCTCACCGGGAGCATGGAGCCGGCGCCCGCCCCGGTTGGAGTTCCCCTGTACACGAGGGAAGCACCGCCTGACGGATACGTGCGCCTGCCCGTGATGGCCGAAGCCTCGGCGGGCGCCGGCAGAGCACCCTTGCTTGAGGCGGTTCGGCCAGTAGATGTGCTTGAGAGCTATATCCGGCAGAAGCTAAATGCCAACCCCAGAAACCTTGAAGTCCTTACAGCGCGCGGAAATAGCATGACCGGCCTTATTGAGGATGGCGACATCATGTTCGTGATGCCGACCAAGGAATTCACTGAGGACGGTATTTATATATTGACGCTTGACGAATTTGTGCGCGTCAAGCGTCTGAGCATTTCCATGGCATCAGGCAGCGTTGTCATTGAAAGCAACGACGGCCGTAGGCCAGAAGAAGTGCCGCTAAAAGAAGCCTCCTACCGCCTGCATATTCAAGGCAGGGTTGTCGGATCGTGGTCAATTCGCAGCTTCCCGTGAAGATTTTAATTCTCCAAACAGAAAGGATCAGTCATGGCTTTTGAGCGTCAGATCATGTGCATATCCAAGTCGGATCGAAAAGATGAGCATGAGAGAATTCGCCGTGTAGGGGGTGTATTGCCAGATGGGACTTCGTGGAATTGGGCGCTTGATGAGGCAATTCTTGCTGACCTTAGAGGCGACTACAAATTCTACGCAAGCGTAAATGGCAAGTCTGTTTGGGTCGATGTTGTGGAAAGTGCTGCCGGAAACAAATACCTAAAGACACGCGGTGATGGTCAGCATGAGAACAATCTACTCAGCCTTCCTGAATGTTGATGGTCTACTCATCAACTTTGGAGTTTGAAATGGTTGCAATGCACGCAACTCGTGTCTTGTAAGGATTCCTTGCTATGGAGTTTTCTCCATGGCAAGAGTACCCAGCGCCAATGGCCTGAGCGTTGGCGATAATCCACAGCCAGCGGTTTAGCTCCTCGATAGACACGTCAGAGACACCGAACCTTTCGTCCAAGGTCAGATACCAAAGCCCAGTCATCTTGTTCTCTATGACTTTGACGCGTGGCACCAGGAAGCCGTCAACCGCGACAGCCTGGCCCTCTTCCATTGGGGGCAAAATTTGCAACATCGCTTCTCTCCTGAGCCCGCCCAGAGCGGGCTTTTTCATGGACGCCCGGCGACATGCCTGGCTTGCCATCTTAAAAATACTGTACACGCATACAGCTATCGTGCATACTATCACTGTGTTTTCAACCAGTAACAGGAACGCACATGACCACCTCTTCCTCTTCCTTCCGCGTCACGCTCCAAGACTGCAACGGCATGAAGGCCGACGCCAAATCCAAGGCCGAGGCGCGCTTCGCCAAGGTTCTGGAGCGCAGCTTCACAAGCCCTGACGCCATGGCCCGCGCCTTCAAGCTGTTCAACGATGCAGCGGAAGGCGGCATCATCGGCAAGGCCAACGAGTCCATTGCCATCTCCTGGCAGAAGGCCTACGAGGCAGCCCGCCAAGCTGGACTTCAGGGCGTTACCACTGAAGAGGCCTATTTCGACGTGCGTCTCCACTGAGTCCCACCTACTCCAGCAGCCCGCCTTGAGCGGGCTTTTTTGCGCCCACCTGCGCGTGTCAGTGACCGGAATCCCATGCGTTCATCCGAGTGTAGAGAAAAATCTTACCTATGGGTATTGCAATCATTCTTACCCATGGGTAAGATGCATCCCAGCAGCCCACACAGCGCATCAGCGCCAGGGCAGTTCTGGGGAACGGTGATCGGACCAGCCCCTCCGCGGGTAGGCGCGGATTCAAAACCTGCCGGTGCGAAGGCTAGTAGCGCTCTGCCCCTGGATGGGATCAGGCAACGCGAACGAGATATGGCGCCGCATGTATGCCGGACTTGAGCCGGCAGCAGGCGAGCAACCGCTGCACTGCGAACCAGCCCCTGGGTCAAGAAAACGGGGGTGAGGCAAACAGGGTTGCCGAGAAAAGAAAAGCCCTGCGCGAAAGCGCTGACAGCTCGGAAAGAACGGGCACACCCATCCCGGACCAGATCCGGGAAAAAACGCAGCGTCTTGTCACCAGGGCGCTGCGTTTTTTTATGGCGAATCGGGGCGCCTTCTCCCCGCTCTCAAAGGAAAACCATGTCCGAGACCCAAGCGCAACTGGCCAAGCTGTCCGAGTTCGATTTCATCGTTGTTGTGGACGCCAGCGGCTCCATGACCACCGACGATGTGAAGGGCCGCACTCGCTGGCAGGCGGTGCAGGAAACCGCAGAGCAGTTCACCCGTGACCTGGCCAAGCTGGACAGCGATGGCATTGGCCTGGTGGTGTTCAACGGCCAGGCCGTCGATTCGTTCGATGGCGTGGATGCAGGCAAGCTGACCGAAGTGTTCGCGGCGCGCTCGCCCCGCAGTTCCACCCCGCTGGCCGAGGCTCTGACAGCCGCGCTCAAGCTGGCTGGCAAGTCCGACAAGAAGGATTTCATCATCGTCTTCACAGACGGCGTGCCCGATGACCGCACGGCTGCCGCCAAGGTGATCGTGGATGCCTCCAACAAGCTGCAGAGCGACGACGAACTGACCATCCTGTTCGTCCAGGTGGGCCACGACCGCGCCGCAACCGACTACCTCCGCGAGCTGGACGACAACCTCAAGGGCGCCAAGTTCGACATCGTGGACGCCAAGACCGTGGCCGAGGCCGAGTCCTTCGCCAGCACCGCCGACCTGGTGCTGGCCGCCATCGACGGCTGATCATGGTCGATCTCATCCTGCTGACGTTCTGCGTCGGCATGTTCGCCGCCGGCTTCTGGGCCGGCGCAAAGTTCAAGCGGCCCTCTGAAATGCTCAAGGCCGCCAAGGACTGGCTCAAGTAGAGCTACATCAACGCCCGCCCCGAGCGTCATCGGGGCAAACAAAAGAGGCTTCTCGATTCGGGAGGCCTTTTCTGTTTCCGCCACCACAGGATCTGCAGATGGACTACACGGATCGCTACTTCAGCGATTTCAACGGCCACCTCGAAGAACTGGACCGGCTGTACCCGATGCCGATCAAGGAATTCGAGCAGCGCTGGCCCGGCGTCCGGGGCTTTCGCAATGACAGCAGCAGGAAGTGGGCGGGCTGGTCAGAGAGTGGTGAACTGCTCCCCATGACGCACAAGCCCACCCAGAGCGGCCGGCTCACTTCCGAATGATTTTTGCCACCACCACAGGAGAGACCACCGTGAACCATTCCAACTCCCTCGCCAATATCGGCGCCGGCCCGGTGCCCCATGCCTATGACCTGCAGCGGGTCGCCGAAGCGGCTGCGCAAAAGGCACGCAGCGAAAGCGTCCAGATCGCCCCAGCCCCGCAGAGCCAGGTCGAAGCCGCCCTCAGCCAGGTCGACGCCGGCATGCAGGACCTGCAGAACACCATCAAGCGCATCTCCGGCCGGCTGGAGCCCGTGCTGTCGGCGGCCTGCGTCACTGCCGAGGGCGGAGCACAGAAGGCAGAGCCCGCATCCTCCACGCCGCTGGTGTGCCGGCTCAACGCCCTGGCCGCCCAGCTGCGCCAGGACTGCGCCGCCCTGCAGGACCTGGAGCTGCGCCTGGCGCTGTGATGGGGATGGCCGACACCGACCGCCACCAGCTGACGCCCACGCCCGTGCGCATTCCATCGGCCATCAAGGATGAGCTGCAGGCGCAGGCCAAGGCCGCCGGCCGCAGCCTCAATGCCGAGATCGTCCACCGCCTGGTCCAAACACTGGGCGAGGACTTCGCCGCAGAGCAGCCAGCTGCGCAGCCGGTGCTGGCCGAGATGCTGTCCCAGATGCGCGTGCAGACCGACTACCTGCGCGAGCTGGTGGTGCTGGCGAGCGCTGCCAATCCCGAGTGAGCGGATTGACAGCGGGATCGAAACGTCCCCGGCACGGCGCCGGGGCCATCATTGAAGCGGCGGCGTGGTGCGACGGAGACACGCAAAGAGGAATGAGTCGGACCTCAGAAATCCAACCGACAAAGGTAGGTAGGTGGCCGCAGACCGCTCTACAGCACAGGATGCTGTGAAGTCGAAACACCTTGCTGGAGTAGCGCCCAGCCCGCTTCAATGATGGCCAATCGTGACGGGTAGTTGCCCACCCGCAAGCGGTGAGAGTCCGCCAAACCGTTGTAGAGGGAAAGCCGGGGCGAATACGGCAGGCCATCTTCATTTTCTGGGGTGCTGCACTGATTCTTCGGTGCAGGTAAACGCGTCATGAACGCGGCCCCGCCACTTTCAGCCGCGCGCGCACCGGAGATGGATGCAAGCGATTTGCGCGCGAACACGGCTCCTTTTTTCCAGCCGGGCCCTGGGGGACTATCTCCTCCCTCCCCTTCGAACTCCCCAGGCGTGCCAGCAATGGCGCCGGCTTTTTCCACTGGCCCGCAGCTTCACCGCTACGGGCCTTTTTCATTGGCCTGCGGGCCGCAAGGAGGCTTCATGCAAGACAAGTACACCCCGGGCCCATGGGAAGCGATGGGAAGCTTGGTTCGTTCTCCTATGCACCAGCCAGAAGGTTTGCCACGTGGCGTGCAAATTGCCGAGTGTCGGGATGGCTATTTTCTGCCGCACACGCCAGAGGCAAAGGCCAACGCCCGCCTGATCGCCGCGGCGCCCGAGCTGCTGGAGGCGATGAAACGGCGCGTCAAGAATGCAGAGGAGCGCGCTTTTGAAGACTGGTTGGCGCGCGAACGTCCGAGTGGCGACGTTGAATCTGTTCAACGCCAATGGGAAGAAAGCTCGGATCTTGCGGATTTGCAAGACGAATGGGCTTCTGAGATTGCGCTGATCGCCAAGGCCACTGGGGGCACGCAATGAACGCCCGCCCCCAATGCCTTGCCTCGATGGCTGAGGCAGCCCACGCCAAGCGCCAGGGCGACGACGAGGCCGCCAGCGAGTTCTGGGCGGCGCAGGCCGAGCGCCAGATCCGCGCCGCGCTGGTGCTGCAGCAGCCCAGCGACTGGTTCGCCTGCCGCATCCCCGGACCGAACGGCGGCTGGTCGCCCGACGAGCTGCTGCTGCATGCCCTGGACTGTGACAACGAGCCTGTGCGCAGCGTGTTCGCCAAGGTGATGGTGGGCCAGGCCCAGGCATCCGAGCTGCACACCGCGCTGGTGGACTTCGCGCTCGAGCACTGCAGCGAGGGCGTGGCCATCGCCCTGGAGCAGGAGGCCCGCAATGCTAATTGACCCCGCCCAGGCCGCGCGCCACCCGGCCGTGGCCGAGTTCCTGATCGAGCAGCAGCAGGCCCGCATCGCAACGCTCGAAGCCGCGCTGCAGCGCCAATTCGCCGAGCCGATACCGCCCGATCTGGTGCGCGCCGCGCTCGCTCAACAACCCCAGGCGCTGGAGTTCAGCGCTGACGCTATCTGATTTTGGAGATACCCATGAAGAACCCTGAAGTTGCCGACCTGCGTGAGGCCTTGAGGCAGTTGCTCACGGACATGGTCATAGCCCAAGGAAATATGCGTTGTGCAGCGAAGCGCGATTCAACATGGGAGGGCTGTGCAGAAGCGATACAGCCGCGCGTGGATGCGGCAAGGTCGGTTCTCGAAAAGTATCCCGAGGCATCAGCAATATCGAAGGGGGACGTGGAAACCGTTTCACTCCCCGAAAAGGAGTGGAATGCCATGGCATTTTGGCTGGGGCGTTGCGAAGACAAGGGCCATCTTGAACGCTGCTCTGACCTTCTTGAGCCTTGGGAGCAGCTGCAGGCGGCCATCTTGGCAATGGACTCCAGGCGCTCCAACACTGCGCTATCTGAGGACACACCATGAACTGGCAACCGATTGAGACGGCTCCGAAGGACGGGGCCGAAGTCTGGGCATTCAACGGGGAGCAGGCCCGCATGGTCTGGCTGGAGGACGAGTTTTGCGCCCTGTGGGTATGGGGCGATGCCCTTCTCACGGAGGTAGACCCCTCCCCAGACCAGCCCACGCACTGGATGCCGCTGCCTGCGGCGCCAGGGGCTGAGCCTCAGGGGGTTGCAGTGGATGCTGATGGAGAGCGATATCGCTGGCTGTTCGGCGCGCGCACTGCTGAAGAACTGGCCGCGCTGACCGCGGATTCTGGGCCACCGCTGGACACGCCCCAGGACGTGGTCATGTGCGAGTTGATGACCAACTACGTCACCAAGGCCTACGCAGACGCAATGATCGACAGCGCCCGTGCAGACCAAACGGCGGCCGCAAAGGAGTCCCCATGACCCCGCCCATCCAACTCCCCCAGAACCCGCCCCTCCCGGCGGGTTTCGCTTTTCAGGAGCCACCGCAATGCAACGAGTGACCCCTTCCGAGCCCTTCAACCCCGATCCCGACGCCCGCTACCGCCGCACGCTGGCCGAAGCCTTCCCGTGCGATGCCCGGCAGGCAGTGGCCTTCTTCGACGTGTCGCGCCCGCCGCGCTACGGCCGCTGGCTCGCCGTGGTGCTGGCCGTGCTGGCCATCGTGGCCATGGCCGGCTGCAGCCAGGCCGAAGCGCAGCAGCCCCAGCCCACGGCGCAGGAGCAGCGCCTGGCGCGCGCCGCGACCCAGGCCTGCGAGGGCCTCACCCCTGTTTTCGAGAACGGCAGCCTGACCTGCCACAAGGAGATTCCATGAGCGAAGCAATCAAGGACGGAGGCCCCGTCCATCCGGTGCGCCTCCCGGTTCCTGGCGCGACCCATATCAGCGGCGACCCCATCCCGACCGAACTGCACACGGGCAAATCTCTGCGCGACGACTTCGCCGGACTGGCAATGCAGGCGTTCCTCGGTGGGCACATCGCTCACCACGGGCACGAAAGCCACTGGCCCTACGACGCGATGGCCAGCGAGGCCTACGACGTGGCCGATGCCATGCTGCGCGCCCGCGAGAAGGAACCGCCATGCCAGCACTGACCTACGAGCAGCTGGCCCAGCAGCTCCGCGAGACGACAGAGCAGCGCGACGAGCTGGCAACCCTGGTCCGCGAGGCAGGCGACAAGCTCAACCGCTGTTTGCCAGCTGGCGGCCAGTTCTGGCTGTCCAGACTGGCCCAGATCCTGCCGCAGGAGGTGGCTGAAGCATGAACGCCATCCTCCACCTCTTCCTCTGGCTCGGCCTGAGCGCCATGTGCGCTGGCCTGGCCGCACTCACTTCCGGCGCCTTCTGAGCGCCGTTTTCATTTCCACCACAGAGGTATTCATGAACAGCCTTGTCACCCAGGCCAGCGGCGGCCAGCTGCGCGCCGCCTCCCAATTCGACCTGAGCCCGCAGAACTTCGAGCAGGCCCTCACCTTCTCCAACTACCTCGCCGAGAGCGACATGGTGCCCAAGGATTTCAAGGGCAAGCCAGGCAACTGCCTGATCGCCATGCAGTGGGGTGCTGAACTGGGCCTCAAGCCGCTGCAGTCGCTGCAGAACTTGGCTGTGATCAACGGTCGACCTGCTCTCTGGGGCGATGCCGTTATCGCCCTTGTGCTGGCCAGCCCGGTCTGCGAGTACGTCAACGAGGATGACGACGGTCAGACGGCCTACTGCCGCGTCAAGCGCAAGGGTGGCGTCGAGCAGGTCCGCAGTTTCAGTATGGATGACGCCGCCAAGGCCGGCCTGTCGAGCAAGCAAGGCCCATGGTCCCAGTACCCCAAGCGCATGCGCCAGATGCGTGCCCGGGCCTTCGCGCTGCGCGACGTGTTCCCCGACGTGCTGCGCGGCATGCCGGTGGCCGAGGAGCTGCAGGACATGGCAGCCGCCGGGCAGCCGGCGGGCGAGCGCCACATGGGTCCGGTAGAAGTCGTCCAGCCCGAATGGCCTGCCGATCGCTGGGCCGCGGGCCTGGCCAAGTGGGCCGACGGCATTGCGAAGGGCAAGCCCATCGCTGACGTGCTGGCGTGGCTGGGCAGCAAGGGCAAGGTCACGGCCGAGCAGGAGCAGCAGCTGCGCGACGAGGTGGCCAAACGCCAGGGCACCAGCGCGGCGCCCGCGGGTGCTGCAGCGGCTGCCCCGGCCGCTGACGCCGACGGCGTGCTGGTGGTGGACGCCGCCAAGCTGGAGCAGGACCTGAAGGATGCCGCCGACCTGGACACGCTCTACAAGCACGGCTCCCTGCTGGACGCCGTGGAAGACCTGGCCGAACGCCAGCGCCTCACCGAAATCTTTGATGCCCGCGTGGCCGAACTGGAGCAGTCGTGAAGGTCAACTTTCACGACTACCTTTCCTATGAGCCCGAAACAGGCCGGCTTTCATGGAAATTCACTCGGGATGGTCGCGGTTGCATTGCAGGCTCTGAAGTTGGCAGCGTGAAGCACGATGGTCGCTATCGGAGCTTCGTGCTCCGATACCGGCGCTACTACGTGCACCGCGTTGCCTGGGAGCTTGTGAATGGCCCTATTCCTGAAGGCCTGTGCATTGATCACATTGACGGCAATGGCCTGAACAACCGGATTTCAAATCTTCGGGTGGTCAGCCTGTCGCTGAATCAGCGCAACCGCAAAACACCTAAGTCAAACAAGACAGGGATTCCAGGCGTTGTTCCTCATAGCGGCGGCTTCTCTGTGCACTGCGGCGGGAAATACATCAAGTTCAGCAAAGACTTTTTCGAGGCCTGCTGCATCCGGCGATCAGCAGAACTTCGCATGGGCTACCTATAGGGGAATCAAATGATCGTCACGAACCGCAAAACCCACCAAATCCAGCAAGGAAGCCCTGAGTGGCTGGCATTGCGTACAGGCTACCCTACCGCTTCCGAAGCGCCTGCAGCCCAAGGCGTCAGCCGCTACCAAACTCGTAGCGAACTCATCCGCCAAAAAGCCACGGGCATCACACCCGATCATGATGCTCATGCATTGCGCCGCTTTGCAGAAGGCCATGAGGCAGAAGCAGCGGCTAGGCCCATTGCCGAGGAATTCATTGGCGATGAGCTCTCCGCAGTAACGATGACTGCCGAGGTTGATGGCTTGCCGCTGCTGGCCAGCCTGGATGGTCTGGACTTCGACGGCACGATCTCCTGGGAGTGCAAGCTGTGGAATGAATCCTTGGCTGAGCAGGTGCGCACCAACAACTTGGCGCCCAACTACACGGTGCAGATGGACCAGCAACAGCTGGTGAGCGGCGCCAAGCGAACGCTGTTTACTTGCTCCGACGGAACGCCCGAGCGAACTGTCCACTGCTGGTACCAGTCGAACGATGAAAAGAAAGCGGCCATCGTGACGCATTGGCGCCAGCTGGCCCTGGAGGTGGCGGCCTATGCGCCGGGCGATACGCCCACGCCCGTGGTCGCCAAGCAGGCCGCCTCACTGCCGGCTGTGGTAGTGCGCGTCACTGGCTCAATTGAGGTTACCGACAACTTCGACGAGTTCGAACTGGCAGCCCGCGCCTTTCTGGAAACCAAGCTCATCCGCAAGCCCGAAACCGATCAGGACTTCGCCGATCTCGAGGCACAGATCAGGCAGATGAAGGCCGCTGAGGAAGCCCTGGATGCATCCGAAAGCCAGATGCTTGCCCAAGTTGCGCCCGTGTACTCCCGAAAACAGCGCAAGGATCTGCTGCATGCCCTGATACGTGACAACCGCCTCTTGTCCGAGAAGCTGCTCAAGACTGAGAAGGAAAGCCGCAAGGCCGAGATCGTGACCAGCGCCCAGGCCAACCTGGACCAGCACATCGCGACCCTGAACCAGCAGCGCCTGGGCGCCAACTGGATCCCGCGCGTGGCCGGCGGTTTCGCTGAAGCCATCCGGGGCAAGAAGTCGCTGGACAACATGCGGGATGCCATTGCGGTGGTGCTGACCAACGCCAAGGCCGACGCCAACGCGCTGGCCGGCCGGCTGGAAGCGAACCGCCAGCACCTGCGCCAGGACGACGGCGACTGGATCGCGCTGTTCGCGGACTTCGCGGCGGTGGGCGGCAAGGCGCCCGAGGACTTCCAGGCCCTGGCCGCGCTGCGTATCGGGCAGCACCGCCAGGCCGAAGCCAAGCGCCTGGAGGCCGAGCGCGAGCGGATCCGGCAGGAGGAAGAAGCCCGGGCCCAGCGTGCGGCGGCGGCAGAAGCCGCGCGCGTGGCCGCCGAGCAGGCACGCCAGCTTGAAGCCGACCGGGCCCGTATCCGCCAGGAAGAGCAGCAGCGCGCAGACGCCGAGGCCCGCGAGAAGCTGGCCCAGGCCAACGCCCAGGCGCAGGCCGGCATCGCCGAAGGCCGCGAGGCTGGCGCGCTGCCCGCCCCACTGCTGGACGACCTGAGCGCCACCGCCGCCCACGTGCACGACAGCGGCGTGGCAGCGCTGGACACGCAGCAGGCCATCAGCACGGCCCAGGCCAGCAGCGCAGCAGCGGCGCCCGCAGCCGAGGAGGTCGGCGCCACGATCACCCTGGGCCAGCTCAACGCTCTGCTGAAGGCGGAAAACCTGTCGGTCAAGGTTTCCGCCGAAACGCTGGACGACCAGGGACTGCCCTACCGAAAGGAGCGCGGCTCCGTCCTGGTGCTGGTCTCCGACGCCAAGCGCATGGCCCTGAAGCTGGCCCTGGGCTTCAAGAAATTCGCCGACGCGCTCACCGCGCCCGCCTGATCCCGGGCTCCGCCCACCGCCCCGATGCCAGCCTTCGCGCGGGCATTTCTTTTTCCACTTCGGCCGCCTGGCCATGAAAGCCCGGACATGAACCCCGCCCTCTTCTACGACACGGAAACCACCGGCCTGCCGCTCTTCAAGGAGCCAAGCGAACACCCCGACCAGCCCCACCTGGTACAGCTGGCCGCCAGCCTGGTGGACCTCGACACCCGCACGGTGTTCTCCAGCATCGATGTCATCGTCAGGCCAGATGGCTGGGTCATCCCCGACGACGTGGCCAAGATCCACGGCATCACCACCGAGAAGGCGCTGGACCTGGGCGTGCCCGAACGCGTTTGCTGGTGCCTTTGTGTTTTCCATCTCGCACTGCCCCTTTGCTGCGAAGCTTGTGGGACGTGCGTTCCGCCCACCAGTTGGGCATGCCGTCCGGAATTCGCCCCGACTCCGGCCCCACGCGCCATGCAGCTGCCATCTCCGTCTTCACGGACTTTGCCAACACGGGGCGGTCGGCCAGACCTTCAATGACGCCGTAGACGAAAGAGCGGCCCACCTCGGCCACGGATGTCGACTCCCGTCCCGAGATCGCATTGCGCAGACGCTGCTCGATGTTGCGGGCACCCCTGGCCTCCCGGTTGACCATGAGATACCGGGCGGCATAGTCGTCCACCAGCCTGGCCAATGTGTAAACCTGTGCAACCGGTTGCGCCAAAGCCTTGCGCGCCAGCTTTCGCTCGTCTGCTGGATCTCTTCCCTGCTCACGCAGGTCGCGTGCTGCCTGCCATTCGGCTGCAGCCTGGGCTGGCGACATGGCTGGCCACTGGCCAAGCTTGACCTGCTTGAGCTTTGCAGAATCCGCCAAGCTTCTGTAACGATAGGTCCATGATTTCGTGCTGGCAGTTGCTTCGAGCCCCAAGCCTGGGCAACCTTGTACGACAATGTGTTCGCCCTGCTTTAGGGCCTTTGCTGCACGCGCGTCAAATAACATCTGAAGCTACGCCTTGAATACCGGAAGAACCTACACAAAACCTATACCTAGCGGTGAAGTGCAGACGAGTCCAGGCAAGTGCAGATGATGCACCCAGGCCAGCGCAGGAATGGAATAAATCGTTTGCCGACAACATCTTGCGCGGCAAACCGGAGATAAATCAAAGGCTTATGACAGATTCACAGGCAATGAACATCATCATTCTTGACGACTACCAGGATGCCGTGCGCAAGCTGGACTGTGCTCGTCTGCTGGAGCCCTTCAACGCCAAGGTCTTCACCAATACCGTCAAGGGCGTGGGCCAGTTGTCGGTGCGGTTGCGCGATGCGGACATCATCGTGCTGACCCGCGAGCGCACGCAGATCAGCCGGCAGCTGCTGGAAAAGCTTCCGCGCCTGAAGCTGATCGCGCAGACCGGCAAGGCCGGCGCCCATATCGATGTTCAGGCCTGTACCGACCAGGGCGTTGCGATTGCCGAGGGCGTGGGTTCGCCCATTGCGCCGGCCGAGCTGACTTGGTCGCTGATCATGGCGGCCACGCGGCGGCTGCCGCAGTACATCGCCAACCTCAAGCACGGCGCATGGCAGCAATCGGGCTTCAAGGCTGCGTCCATGCCTGCGAATTTCGGACTGGGCAGCGTGTTGCACGGGCGCACGCTGGGCATCTGGGGCTATGGCCGCATTGGACGGCTGGTGGCGCACTACGGCCATGCCTTCGGCATGCAGGTTCTGGTCTGGGGCAGCGAAAGCTCGCGCCAGAAGGCGCAGGCCGATGGCTTCGCGGCGGCGGACTCGCGCGAGGCTTTCTTTGCCGAATCGGACGTGCTGTCCGTGCATCTGCGCCTGCATGAGGCCACACGCGGCATCGTCACGGCGCAGGATCTGGCACGCATGAAGCCCACCGCCCTGTTCGTGAACACCTCGCGCGCAGAGCTGGTGGAGGCCGATGCCCTGCTGGGCGCGCTCAACCGAGGCCGGCCGGGCCTGGCGGCCGTGGACGTGTTCGAGAGCGAGCCCATTCTCCAGGGCCATGCGCTGCTGCGGCTGGAAAACTGCATCTGTACGCCGCACATCGGCTACGTGGAGCAGGACAGCTACGAGCTGTACTTTCGCGCAGCCTTCGACAATGTGGTGAACTTCGTTGCGGGGCAGCCCAGCAACATCCTCAATCCCGAGGTGTTCTCAGGGCCGGCTCGCGCAGGCTGACGACCGGATCAGGCGGGGGCTGGCGTCTCACCCACCCCTCCACTCAACGGCCGCCCTGGCCCGAATCACCGCGTGCTGCAGTGGCGCGAAAGGCCAATTCATCGGCCACCGCCTCATAGACGGCCTGGCGCACGACGGATTCCACCTCCTCGCGCAGACGCACGACGATGGACCGTGTCTGCTGCTGAACCACGGTGGCAATGGCGTCGCGCAGGCGCTGGTCCAGCACCAGGTCCACACGCTGCATGAGGCGATGGACCAGATATTCCTCGGTGACCTGCTGCGCATGGCTGTCCCAGATGGACTCCATGGTGGGGGCTGCTGCCGGCATGGCGGGGGAAGCCGGCGTCGGCCCGGCAGCCGCCTCTGCCACGACGGCCTGCACCACCGGGGCCACCAGGTCGGCTGGGACCACTTCCCGGGCCGGTGCCATGTCGCCCGCTGAGGCCACACCTGCCGCACCTGCCGCATCAGCCACTTCGGCCAGACGGCCTTCCTGGGCCAGTTGCATTTCCACGGACGGGGCGCTGGGCGGCAGATAGTCCGAGAGCACGGGCTGCATTGCAGGCGTCGGCATTTCCTCGGGTGCAGCCTGCCCGGTGGTGACCATGGGCCGCTGGGGCTCCAGGTCCTGCGGCAGCGGCGGCAGGGACGCAGGCAGGGTGACCACGCCACGCCGTGGCGCCAGCATGCCTTCGCTGGCCCAGGGCGTCGCTTCGCCAGTCAGCGGCAGTTCGGACACCGGGGGGGACGGGGACTCGATCGCCTGAACCTGTGCCTGTGCCTGAGCCGGCACCTGCACCGCATCCACCGCAACGACATCGGTGAGCGTGGGAACAAAGCGCGGCGGGGTTTTGGAGGGAGGAGCGCTCATGGCTTACTCCTTGAGGACGAGGTCATGGCGCTTGATGGAAATGCCCTGGGCCGCATAGTGCCTCCAGCGCTGCCGGGCCAGGTGCCGGTCTTCCTCGTCGGTGGCGGAAACCACTTCGACGACACGCGCGAAGTGCTCGAATCCTTCGGGTACTTCGCCGCACAGGTTGACCAGCATGTCGTGGTGCGGCGCGCCGTCCAGTCGCTCCAGCAGCACGATGGGAGAGAAGGCCATGATGCCTGCCCCATCGCCTTCGCCGGCATGGGCCAGAAAGTCGGTGGGAGAGACACTCCACAGCCTGGGCGACAAGGCCTTGAGCAGCGGCGGCGCCCCCAGCACCACCAGTTGCGTGCGGTGCCTGAGCGCCTTGCGCGCCAGACGGCAGACGTAGGCCAGCTTGTCGGGCGCGTTGAAATGGAACGCCACTTCAGTCAAGCGATGCTCCCTTCAAACAGGCCCGGGCTGACGGGGACGATGCGCTCATGCCTGCTCCGGCTGGACAGCAACTGCAGCCTTGCGGCGGCCGGCAGATCCTGCCTTGGGTGGCGCAGGCTTCTTGGGTGCAGCAGCTCTATTGGGTGCGGCAGCCCTGGCCTGCGCCTTGCCGGCATCGATGCCGGCCAGCAGATAGTGCAGCAGCAGGCCCACCGGGCGGCCTGTACCGCCCTTGGCTGCGCCGCTCTTCCAGGCCGTGCCGGCAATATCCAGGTGGGCCCAGGGGATGTCGCCCACAAAGCGCTGCAGGAACTTGGCTGCCGTGACCGCGCCACCCGCGCGGCCAGCCACATTGCCCATGTCGGCGAAATTGCTCTTGAGGCCTTCGCCGTACTCCTCGTCCAGCGGCATGCGCCAGCAGGGGTCCAGCGCCGCATCGCCGGCCTGCTCCAGCGCGCGGGCCAGTTCGTCGCTGGGCGAGAACATGCCGCTGCGCAGCCCGCCCAGGGCGATGACGCAGGCGCCGGTCAGCGTGGCGATATCCACCATGGCGCGGGGCTTGAAGCGGGCGGCGTAGGTCAGCGCATCGCAGAGCACGAGGCGGCCTTCGGCATCGGTGTTGAGGATTTCTATGGTCTGGCCGCTCATGCTGGTGACCACGTCGCCCGGCTTGACGGCAGCGCCGCCGGGCATGTTCTCGGACGCAGGAATGAGGCCGACGACATTGACGGCCGGCTGCAGCCGGGACAGCGCATGGAACACGCCCAGCACGCTGGCGGCGCCGCCCATGTCGAACTTCATCTCGTCCATTTCAGCGGCAGGCTTGAGCGAGATGCCGCCGGTATCGAAAGTGATGCCCTTGCCGACCAGCACCACGGGCGCGGCGCCCTTGGTGCCGCCGTTGTAGTGCAGTTCGATGAAGCGCAGCGGCTGCTCCGATCCCTGGGCCACGGCCATGAAGGCGCCCATGCCGAGCTTGGCGACTTCGGCGGGGCCGTGGATCTTGCAGCTGATGCCGGGCAGCCTGGCCAGGGCGCGGGCCGCGTCAGCCAGCAAGGTGGGCGTGGCGTGGTTGGCGGGGCGATTGGCCCATTCGCGTGCCAGGGTCATGCCTTCGGCCTGGGCCACGGCGGTCTTGAAAGCGTCGGCAACGCCATTCTTGGCGCCCGCCTTGCCGGCTGCGGCAATCACCAGCTTCTTGAGCGCCACGGGCTTGGCCTGCGGCTTGGTGTGGGTATAGCTGTAGCAGGCATCGGCCGCCGCCAGAACGGCGGCCGCAACGGCAGGGCCTGCCGCATCGAAGCCAAAGCACAGCAAGGCCTTGCCAACGCCGGTCGCCTTGAGTGCGGCACCTGCGCCGGCCACGGCCTGGCGCACTTCCCGCGCCGAGCCGCTGCCCGTGCCCAGCAGCACGACGCGGCGGGCGGCGACGGCCGGCAGGCCGTACAGTGCCAGCTGTTTGCCGGCCGCCGTTTCGAAATCTCCGGCCTTGACCGCGTGTGCGACCAGGGTGGACAGCGCGTCGCTGCCCGTGACCGTGGCTTCGGTCACCAGCACCAACAACAGGTCACACTTTTCACGTACTGCTGCGGCAGTCGTCAACGGCTTCAGTTCAAAGTTCATAATCGGCGTTTTCCTTTCAGCCAATGTTATTCGATTCATCCATACGCAAAGAGCTGGCCCGCAGCTTCGGTGCCACGGTCGTGGTGCTGATCACGGTCGTCATGACCATGATGCTGATCCGCACGCTGGGCCAGGCTTACAAGGGCAATGTCAGCCCTTCCGACGTTCTGCTGGTCATGGGCTATACGGTGCTTGGCCAGTTGCCCACGATTTTGGGCCTGGGGCTTTTCGTGGCCGTGGTCGGCTCGCTGTCTCGCATGTACCGCGACAGCGAGATGGTGATCTGGTTCGCCGCAGGCCAGGGCCTGGCCAGCCTGCTGCGCCCGCTGCTGCGCTTTGCCTGGCCGGTGCTGGCCGTGATCGCCGTGCTGGGCCTGGGCATCCTGCCCTGGGCCAACCAGCAGATCGAGCAGATCAAGACCCAGTTCGAGCAACGCAGCGATATCGATCGCATCGCCCCCGGCGAGTTCCAGGAGTCTGCGGGCGGATCGCGCGTGTTCTTCATCGACAAGGACGTGCCCAGCGCCACCGCTGCCAACAATGTGTTCATCGTGGCCAATGAGCGCGGGCGCGAGTCCGTGACCTCGGCACGCGGCGCGCGGCTGGAAGTGATAAAGGGCGAGCGCATGGCCGTGCTCACCGATGGCCAGCGCATGGAGACGCAGACCAGCGACGGCTCGGTGAAGATCAGCGAATTCAAGGAGTACGGCACGCAGATCGGCAGCGGCAGCAACCTGGCGGCTGCTGAGGAAATGGCCGCGCGCAGCACCTACACGCATGAGCTG
This sequence comes from Delftia deserti, assembly GCF_042653485.1. Classification (NCBI taxonomy): domain Bacteria; kingdom Pseudomonadati; phylum Pseudomonadota; class Betaproteobacteria; order Burkholderiales; family Comamonadaceae; genus Delftia; species Delftia deserti. The sequence goes on from NZ_JBHSIH010000001.1 coordinate 555,181, forward strand.
CTGCCGCGCACCGAACCCATCTACCGCGCCGAGCTGGGCTGGCGCATAGGCCTGCCGCTGGCGGCACTGAACTTTGTGATCCTGGGCCTGGCCGTGGCCAGCGTGAACCCGCGCGCTGGTGGCAGCGGCAGCCTCATGCTCGCGCTGTTCGCCTTCATCGTGTACTACAACCTGATGACGCTGGGCGAGAACTGGGTGGCCTCGGGCAAACTGAGCATGCCCGCCATGACGGCCCTGCTGCATGGTGGAACATTGCTGCTGGCACTGCTGGTGCTGTTGGCCCGGCACAAGCGCTGGTCGCCGCGCGACCTGTGGCGCAGGCCCTGCAAGCCGACTGCCCTGGACGACGCAAAGGCGGTGCCCTGATGAGAGTTCTGAGAAACCTGCTGTACCGCGACATCATCGCGGCCGTCAGCTATGTGACGCTGGCCTTCCTGGCGCTGTTCTTCTTCTTCGATCTGGTCGATGAGCTGCGCTGGGTCGGGCGCGGCGGCGACAACGGCTACCAGATCACGCACGCCCTGCTCTTCGTGGTGCTGCGCATCCCCAGCCACCTGTACGAGTTGATGCCCATCACCGTGCTGATCGGCACCATCTACGTGATGGCGCGCTTTGCCCAGAGTTCGGAGTTCACCATCATGCGTACCAGCGGCATGGGCCCCTGGCTGGCGCTGCGCACGCTGATGGTGCTGGGCCTGGGCTTTGTGCTGGCCACCTTCGGCACGGGCGACTACCTGGCGCCGGCGGCGGAGAACGCGGGCCAGAATATCCGCGCCATCCACCTGGCCCAGCTGTCACGCGGTGCCACGGGTGCCTGGCTGAAGGAGCGCCAGGGCGATCATTCCATCGCCATCAATGTGCGCGCCATCCGCGGGCCCGGCGATTTCTCCAATGTGCGCATCTTCGACTTTGACGGCCAGGGCCGCATCTCGGCCCAGATCCATGCACAGGCGGCACAGGTCAGCGAGGATGGCGAATCCTGGATGCTCCAGGACGTTGAGGCCAGTCGCCTGACGGCCAAGGCCGACGGAGGCATGGTGCTGCTGCGCGAGAAGAAGGACAGCCTGGCCTGGAAGACCGGCATCAGCGCCGAAATGGTCTCGGCCGCGCTGCTCAAGCCCGACCGCATGTCCACCATCTCGCTGTTCCAGTACGTGCGCCACCTGGAGGCCAACGGCCAGGCCGCGCAGAAGTACGAGATCGAGTTCTGGCGCAAGGTCTTCTATCCCATGAGTTGCCTGGTGATGGTGGTGCTGGCCCTGCCCTTCGCCTATCTGCACTTCCGCTCGGGCGGCATCGCGGCCTATGTGTTCGGCGGTGTGATGGCCGGCATCAGCTTCTTCCTGCTGAACAACGTGTTCGGCTACATCGGGACGCTGCAGACCTGGTCGCCCTGGCTGACGGCTGCGGCGCCGGGCCTGCTCTACAGCCTTCTTTCATTGACCGCCTTCACCTGGCTTGTGCTGCGCCGCTAGGACCGTTGCCATGCAAAACGAGACAACATCTGCCGGCAGGACCGGACTGATCCTGCTGGCACACGGCTCGCGCGACGCCTTGTGGCGCCAGCCCATCGAGGCCGTGCTGAAGGCCGTCCAGCAGACGCATCCCCAATCCCTGGCCGCCTGCGCCTACCTGGAAGCCTGTGCGCCCGACCTGCCCACCGCCGCGCGCGGACTGGTCGAGGCGGGCGCCACGCGCATCACCGTGCTGCCCCTGTTCCTGGGCACGGGCAAGCATGCGCGCGAGGACATCCCGAAGCTGGTGCAGGAGATCCGCGACACCCACCCGCAGGTGGCCGTGGACCTGGAGCCGGCCGTCGGCGAGCATCCACTTGTCACGGCCCTGCTGGCAGAGCTGGCGCTAGGGGCCATGGAACCTTCCGGCAGGCCAGGAGGCTGAAATAACGAATCGCTTCTTTATATAAATGCAGCATAATGGCGCGCTGCACCCAGCTGTCATCGCCATGAACCTGCACCAATTCCGATTCGTCCAAGAGGCGGCGCGCCGCAACCTCAACCTCACCGAGGCGGCCAAGGCCCTGCACACCTCGCAGCCCGGCGTCTCCAAGGCCATCATCGAGCTGGAGGAGGAGCTGGGCATCGACATCTTCGCGCGCCACGGCAAGCGCCTCAAGCGCATCACCGAGCCCGGCCTGGAGGTGCTCAAGAGCATTGAACTCATCATGCGCGAGATCGGCAACCTCAAGCGCATCGGCGAGCAGTACAGCGCCCAGGACAGCGGCACGCTGTCGATTGCCACCACCCACACCCAGGCCCGCTACGTGCTGCCGCCCGCCGTGGCACGGCTGCGCGACCTGTATCCCAAGGTCACCATCAGCCTGCACCAGGCCACGCCGGCCGAGGTGGCGCGCATGGTCATAGACGAAGTGGCCGACATCGGCATGGCCACCGAGTCCCTGGCCGACTATCCCGATCTCGTCACCCTGCCCTGCTACGAATGGCAGCATGTGCTGGTCATGCCCACGGGCCATCCGCTGGCGCAGAAAGAGCGCATCACGCTGGACGACATCGCCCATGAGTCGCTGATCACCTACCACCCCTCGTTCACCGGGCGCGGCAAGATCGACCAGGCCTTCGCCACGCGCCGGCTGCGTCCGCGCATCGTGCTGGAGGCCATTGACTCCGACGTGATCAAGACCTATGTGCGCCTGGGCCTGGGCATCGGCATCGTGGCCGAGATGGCCATGCGCGACGATCCGGTCAACGACCTCGTGGTGCGCCCCATGGGCCATCTGTTCGGCCAGAGCGTGGCGCGCGTGGCCATCAAGCGCGGCGCCTATCTGCGCAACTTCGTCTACCGATTCGCCGAACTGCTCAGCGACCGCCTGACGCGTGACCTGATCATGCGCGCCATGACCGGCCACGTGCACGACTACGAACTCTGATCCTCCGCCCCAACGGGCCCGTAGCGCGGGCCCGTTCCCGCTTTCCGCCGCCTACGCCATGACCTCTGCCACGCCCCGCACGCCCGCCTTCCCCAGCCGCCTGCCCCATGTGGGAACGACCATCTTCACCACCATGTCGGCGCTGGCCGCCGAACACCAGGCGGTGAACCTGGGCCAGGGCTTCCCCGACTTCGGCTGCGACAACAGGCTGGTCGATGCCGTCACGGCCGCCATGCAGGCCGGCCACAACCAGTACCCGCCCATGCCCGGCCTGCCGCAGCTGCGCCAGGCCATGGCCGACAAGATGGAGGCGCTGTACGGCCGCCGCTACGACGCGGGCACCGAGATCACGGTCACGGCAGGCGCCACGCAGGCCATCCTCACCGCCATCCTGGCCACCGTGCATGCGGGCGACGAGGTCATCGTGCTCGACCCCTGCTACGACAGCTACGTGCCCAATATCGAGCTGGCCGGCGGCGTGCCCGTGCGCGTGCCGCTGACGCCGGGCAGCTTCAAGCCCGACTTCGCCAAAATTGCCGCCGCCATCACGCCTCGCACCCGGCTGCTGATCATCAACAGCCCGCACAACCCCAGCGCCACCATCTGGAGCGATGCCGAGATGCTGCAGCTGCAGGAACTGCTGGCGCCCACCGACGTGCTGCTGATCAGCGACGAAGTCTACGAACACATGGTCTACGACGGCCGCCAGCACCAGAGCGCCGCGCGCTTTGCCGGCCTGGCGGCGCGCGCCTTCATCGTCTCCAGCTTCGGCAAGACCTACCATGTCACGGGCTGGAAGGTGGGCACCGTCGTCGCGCCGGCCGCGCTCACGGCCGAGTTCCGCAAGGTCCACCAGTTCAACGTCTTCACCGTCAACACGCCCATGCAGGCGGGCCTTGCCAGCTACATGGCCGACCCTGCGCCCTACCTGCAGCTGCCCGCCTTCTACCAGGCCAAGCGCGACCTGTTCTGCCAGGGACTGGAAGGCTCGCGCCTGCGCCTGCTGCCCACGGCGGGGACCTACTTCGTCTGCGCCGACATCTCGGCCGTGTCGGACCTGGACGAAGCCGCGTTCTGCCAATGGCTGGTCCGGGAGCATGGCGTGGCTGCCATCCCTCTGTCGGCCTTCTATGGCGACGGCTTCGACCAGCGCGTGGTGCGCTTTTGCTTTGCCAAGCAGGACAGCACGCTGCGCGCGGCACTGGATCGGCTGCGCAGACTCTGAGGCCTCTCGGCGAGCGGGCCTGCAGAGCCTGGATAATGAGAAGCATTCTCGAATCCGGCTGCGGGCCTTTTACTCCGCTCACCCATGCCCTCCTCTTCCCAGCACTACACCGCGGTGCAGCTCGACGCCATGCGCCAGCGCCACGGTTTCAGCGTGCGCTTTCTCTCCGCCGTCTCCGAAAACGATTGCATTTTCGAAGGCCAGGTGCAGGAGCACCAGCTGCCCTCGGGCCTGCAACTGGTCAGCTCCGACATCCGCATCAACCACGGCTATGAATCCACGTCCGAGCACCCGCGGCGCTTTACCGCCGTGGTCCTGCTCGACGGCCAGGCCGAGCTGCAGCTGCCGGGCACCCGCCGGGCGCTGAGCGTGACGCGCCATGCCGCAGCGGCATTCTCCTGCGGCGACACCGAGGTTCTCAAGGCCACCCACGCGGCAGGCCAGAGGGTGCGCGGCTTCAACCTGTCCATCGAGGCGCCCGAGGCCTGCGCCGATGCAGAGCTGGCCGCGCTGCTGCACCAGGCCATGCGGCAGTCCGGTTCGCCGCTGCATGCCTGGGCGCTGCCCGAGCATCTGGCGGTCTCGCTGCGCCAGCTGCTCGATGGTGTCTGGGGCGGCAGCCTGGCCCGGCTGCACCGCGAAGGCATTGCGCTGCAGGTGCTGGCCTGTGCGCTGCAACGGCCTGCGCCCTCGCCGCGCATCCACCCCCGGGACAGGCGCGGGCTGGAGCGCGTGCGCGAGTGCATGGATGCAGCGCCAGGCCAGGCGCACAGCCTGGAAGACCTGGCGCGCCTGGCCTGCATGAGCCCGACCACGCTGCGCGAAAAATTCCAGGCCGCCTACGGCCAGACCGTGTTCGGCTGGCTGCGCGAACGCCGCATGCAGCTGGCGCGCGAACGGCTGGCGCAGGGCTGGAGCGTGCAGGAAGCCGCCGACTGCGTGGGCTTTCAGCACGCCAGCAATTTCGCCACGGCCTTTCGCCAGCGCTTCGGCCACGCGCCCAGCCAAGGCAGCCTGCGTCGCAAGGCATAGGCTTCGCGTCGCCGGGAACAGGCGGCAACAGCACACATTTCCCACAATCCGGACTCTCGCCCAGGATTATGGAAATGATGAGCATTCGCATTCAAAACCCCGCACTGCGCCACCACCAAGGTGCGCGGAACCCGCTGTCCCTGCTGATCTGCGCCCTGTGTGCTGCCCCTGCACCAGCAGCCTGGGCCACCGATGAGGACACGCATCCCACCACCACCAGCGGCACCGAACTCGGCACGGTCACCGTGCGTGCCACCGCCGATGCCGGCGCCACCGAAGGCACGACCCGCTACACCAGCGGCGCCACAGGCACGGCCACGGGCCTGCAACTGTCGGCGCGCGAGACACCGCAGTCGGTCAGCGTGATCACGCGCCAGCTGATGGACGATGCCGGCCAGCTCACCGTCTCGCAGACGCTGGAGGCTTCCGCCCCCGGCCTGTCGGTGAGCCGCAGCGACAGCAACCGCTACCAGTTTTCCTCACGCGGCTTTGGCGTCAGCAACTTCCAGTTCGACGGGCTGGCCTCGCCCATCAACAGCCTGTGGAACTTCGGCGCCACCGACATGGACACGGCCTTCTACGACCGCGTCGAAATCGTGCGCGGCGCCACGGGCCTGCTCAATGGCTCGGGCGATCCGTCGGCCACGGTGAACTTCGTGCGCAAGCAGCCGCGCGAGACGGCGGGCGGCCATGCCTCGCTGACGCTGGGCCGCTGGAACCTGCGCCGCGCCGAGGCCGATCTGTCCCTGCCGCTGGACCGCGAAGGCCGCGTGCGCGGCCGCGTCGTGGCCGTGCAATCGGACAGCGACAGCTACGTCAGCCACTTCGGCCAGCGCAAACAGGGCCTGTACGCCGTGGTCAGCGCGGCCCTGACGCCCGCCACCCGGCTCGTGACCAGCCTCGAATACCAGAAGAACACCAGCCCCGGCATGGGCGCCGGCTTTCCGCTGTTCCATGCGGACGGCAGCCGCACGGACTTCGACCGCTCGGTGTCCAACAACACGCGCTGGTCGCATTTCGGCACGGAGAACACCACGGCCACGCTGGACCTGACCCACCGCCTGGACAACCGCTGGCTGCTGCGTGCCGCCTACAGCCGCAACAATGGCAACTACGACATGCGCTACGTCTACCGGGGCGGCGCGCCGGACGCCACAACCGGCCTGGGCATGGCCAACTCCTTCATCAAATACCGGGGCGACCGCTCGCGCGACAGCCTCCACCTCACGGCCAGCGGCCCGGTCGCGCTGTTCGGGCGCCAGCACGAGATTGCCGTGGGCTGGAACCATGTGCGCGACGACATCGACATCCGCCGCTATGCGCCGCTGGGCACGCCGCCTGCCACGGACAACTTCCTCGACTGGCGCAATGGCAGCCTGGCCGAGCCCGGCTGGTCCGACGTCACCAACGGCGGCGACGACAGCCGCATGCGCCAAAGCGGCGGCTATGCCGTGGGGCGTTTCTCGCTGGCCGATGGCTGGACGGCCGTGGCCGGCGCCCGCCTGAGCCGCTGGTCCACGCGCCAGAACTACTTCGGCAGCCTGCGCGACTACCGCTACAGCAGCCAGGTCACGCCCTACGCCGGCCTGCTGTGGGACATCGATACCCGGCACACGGCCTACCTGAGCTACACCGAAATCTTCACGCCCCAGAACTACCGCGACAAGCAAGGCAGCATCCTGGACCCCGTCACCGGCCAGGCCTTCGAGCTGGGCCTCAAGGGCTCCTGGCTGCAGGACCGGCTGCAGGGCTCGGCCGCGCTGTTCCAGACCCGCCAGGACAATCTGGCGCAGGACACGGGCGAGTTCATCGACGGCACCACGGACCAGAAGGCCTATCGTGGCGTCAAGGGCGCCCAGGTGCGCGGCATCGATCTGGAACTCAGCGGCGAGCCGGCGCGAGGCTGGCGCCTGGGCGCCAGCTACACCCACTACACGGCGCGCAGCGCCAGCGGCGCCGCCTTCAACACCACGCACCCGCGCAGCCTGGTCAAGCTCACGGCCATGCGCAGCTTCGAGGGTGCGCTGCAGGGGCTGAGCCTGGGCGGCAATCTGCGCTGGCAAAGCCGCATCTGGCAGAACGTGACCAACCCGCTGCGCCAGAGCGTGCAGGTCGGCCAGGGCAGCTACCTGGTGGTCAACCTCTCGGCCCACTACCGCATCGACCCCACCTGGTCGGCCAGCGTTCAGCTCAACAACCTGCTGGACCGCCAGTACTACAGCCAGATCGGCTTCTACAACCAGGGCTGGTGGGGCGAGCCGCGCAATCTGACGGTGAGCCTGAAGGCGGATTTCTAGGAGGACTTCGCCACCGGATCGGCGCCGGCATCGGCAACGATGCTCTGCGCCCCACCCAGGTGCCCCAGCATGCGCCAGCAGACGGCCAGCGTCACCGCCGCAGCCAGCAATCCGGCAGCAAAGCCACCGCCGTAGCCCACGCCCGCCGCCAGCGATGTCACCAGGGTGGAGGCCAGAATCTCCCCCGTGTCGCGGGCGCTTTGCACGGCGGTCATGTCGGTGCCGGCCTGCGGGCCGGCACCGGCAAAGCGCATGGCCAGCGTCATTACGGCCACCGAAGATGCACCCGTTCCAAACGCCCCCAGCGCCTGGGCCGCAAAGGCAGTGCCCATGTCCAGCGGCAGCAGGCCTGCGGCCAGGGCCATCCAGCCCAGCGCCGAGGCGGCGCAGGCCACCAGCCCGCAGGCCAGCGCCGGCCTGGCGCCCAGCCGTGCCACCAGCCAGGCGCCGCCGCCACAGCCCAGCAGCACGGTCACCGCACCGCCCGCCATGCCCACGCGCCCCACGGCCTCGACCGGCCAGCCTGCGTCCACGAGAAACAGCTTGGCCAGGCCAAAGCCGCTGACGGCCGTGATGGACGACAGCACGGCTGCCGCCACCAGCGGCCAGGCGCCGGAGCGCTGCACAAAGGCCTTGAGACGGGCTGGCGGCCAGCGAACGCCCGGCCGGCTGCGCAGGCCCTGCAGCGCAGCCGGCTCACGCCACAGCGCCACCAGCAGCAGGCTGAAGGCCACGGGCAGGCACAGGGCCGCCAGCGCCAGACGCTGGCCCAGCAAGCCCGCCAGCACCATGCTGCCAGCCCCGCCCACGAAGAAGCCCACCATGGTGCCGCCCACCTGCAGCGCATTGGCGCCAGCCAGACCACGGCCCCTGAAATGCTCGGCCACCAGCCCGTCCGTGGCAATGTCCTGCGTGGCACTGGCCAGGGAACCCAGGGCCGCCAGCGCCACGATGGCCGGCGCCGTCTGCAGCGTGATGCCCAGCGCAGCCGATGCCGCCAGGCACAGCAGCACCAGGGCCTGCATGGGCAGGATCCAGCTGCGACGGCGCCCCAGGCGGGCCGACCATCGGTTGTCCACGCGTGTGGCCCACAGGAATTTCAGCACCCAGGGCAGGCCCACCAGGGGCAGGAAGGCCAACGCCCCCAGCTGGGCGCCTTCGCTGCGCAGCAGCGTGGGCACGGCGTCCATGGCCAGACCCAGGGGCATGCCCTGGGTCAGGTACAGGCCGGCAACCATCAGCCAGGCATGCAGACCCGGCGGCTGGACCACAGGGGCACTGCCGGCATGATTCATGGGGACGCTCATGGCTGCACCTTCTCGTGCTCGCTGCCACGCGCGGGCGTGATGAACATCAGGCGGCCCGGCTGCACCGCTTCCAGCCGGTGCCAGCAGCCGCGCGGCACGACCAGCATCTGGCCTGCCGAGAGTTCCAGAACCGGCGCCTCCTGCCCGCGCCGCTGCGGGCGCAGCAGCACGCGCACTTCGCCGTCCAGCAGGCACAGCACTTCGTCGCCGACGGGATGGCGCTCCCAGTGCCCGTCATGCAGCGAGGCTCCGTCGCTGAAAGGCTTGATGCCGATGATCCAGTCGCTGGCCGGGTCCAGCTTTTCGTGCGGGCCCAGCACGCGCACCTGCGAAGGGGCGCACAGGCCGATGAGGTGGCTGGCCTGCGCCAGCGGCCGGGCGATGAGGGAATGGGCGTTCTTGTCCATGGTGTGTTCCATCGATGGTGAAGCGGGGTCTCAGAACTGGGCGCGCAGGCTGAGCGTGGCGCTGCGCGGCTCGCCATAGCGGTTGTTCCAGCCCGTGCCGGACAGGCTCTGGTAGTAGCGGCGGTCCGTCAGGTTGTCCACCTGCAGGGCCGCCGTGAGCTGGCGGTTGATGCGCCAGCCCAGGCGCAGGCTGGCCAGCGCGTAGCCGCCCTGCCGCAGCGTCACGCCCTGCGCCTGGTTGTAGAAGTCGCTTTGCGCACGCAGGCCCAGGCCGATGCTGAAGCGGCGCTCGGCCACGGGCACCTGGTAGTTGGCCCACAGGCGCAGGATGTGGCGCGGCGTGAAGCTGGCGAAGGGCAGGCCCTGGTTCTGCGCGTCCCGCAGGTACTGCGTGCGGTTCCAGGTGTAGGAGGCGCTCAGGCGCAGGTCGCGGTGGAGCTGGCCTTCGATCTCGGCCTCCAGTCCCCGGCTGCGCACCTCGCCGGTGGCGATGTACCAGCAGGCATTGCCCACGCAGGGATGGGCCGGATCGGCCTGGGCGCGGTTCTTCTGCCGGATCTCGAACAGCGCCAGGCCCAGGTTCAGGCGGCCGCCCAGCAGTGCGCCCTTGATGCCGGCCTCCAGGTTGTTGCCCTGTACCGGGTCCAGCAGTTCACCGGCATAGGTGTAGCTGCTCTGCGGCTGGAGGATGCGCGCATGGCTGGCATAGGCGTTCCACTGCGGGCTGAGCGCGTACACCAGGCCTGCATAGGGGGTGAACTGTGTGCCCATGCGCGTGCGCACGCGGCTGGCGGCTCCGCCTGCGCCGCCCGCCTCTTGCTCCCAGCGCGTGAAGCGCCCGCCCAGCACCAGCTTCAAGGGGTCGGCCAGCTGCAGCCGCGCCATGCCGTACAGGCCGCTCTGCCGCGTCTCGGTGGGGCCGCGCGTGGAATAGCTGCCGACCAGGGGCTGCGGCACGCCGTGCGGATTCCAGTTCCAGACATCGACCGGGCTTTGCGGCAGATTGAGGATGGAGGCGGCCCATTGCGTGCTGCGCGTGCGCTGGTGGTTGAAGCCGGCCAGCAGCTCGTGCGTGCGCCCCCACAGCTGCACCGGGCCGCTGGCAAAGGCATCGACGCTGGTCTGGCTGTCATCGAAGCGGTAGGCCGCACCCGTGAGTCGCCCGCCCAGGCCCGTGGCGGGATTGACGGCGCCGTTGGCCCCGGCATAGAGCAGCTCGGAATCGCCGGAGAGGTGATTGAGGTTGAGCCTGGCCTGCCACCCGTTGCCCCAGGCATGCTCGATGCCGGCAAAGCTGCGCGTGGTGTTCCAGTCGAAGCGGTCCCAGGCCGCGTCCAGATAGGTGCTGCGCGGCAGGCCCACATCGCGGCCGTCTGCATAGAAAGGCACGCCCGCCATGTTGGTGGTGGAGCGTATGCGCTGGTGATGCACCCCGGCGTGCACCGTGGTGCCGTGCGCCAGGTCCAGCTCGGCAATGGCGTAGAGATTGCCGGTGCGCTCGCCAGCCACATCGTAGAAGAAGTCACGCTCCTCCTGCGTGGCCACCACGCGGGCACGCAGGCTGCCCGAGGCATTGAGCGGGCCGCCGACATCGGCCTCGGCGCGGCGCCGGCCCCAGCTTCCCAGGGTCAGCCCCGCGCTGCCGGCAAACTCCCGCGTGGGCCGCTTGGGCACGAGGTTGACGGTGGCGGCAGGATTGCCCGTGCCATGCAGCAGGCCTGCCGCGCCGCGCACGATCTCCACGCGCTCGTACATGGCCATGTCCATGCGCGGGCTGGCCGTGTTGCCCATGAGAATGGGCACGCCGTCCTGCTGGAACGAATCGATCTTGAAGCCGCGCTGGTAGTAGCCCGTGGTCAGCAGCTGGAAGGGCTGCACGGTGACACCGGGGGCGTTCTGCATCACGTCGTCCAGGCTGTAGAGGTTTTGCTCGCGCATGCGCTCCTGCCCGATCACCGTGACCGACTGGGCGATTTCCCGCAGGCTCTGGCCCAGCTTGTCCACCCCCGTGCCGGTGACTGCGCTGGCGCGGACCGTGACCCCCGGCAGTGCGGCTGCTTCAGGCGCGCTGCCTGCATCGCGTACTTCGCGTACTTCGCGCAGTGCGCGTGCTTCGCCTGCATCAACGGCCTGCGTTTCCGCATGCAGCCGGGCCGACCCGCCCGTGGCAAAGGCCAGGCACAGGGCCAGTGGCAAGGGGCGCAACACCAGGGGCCGCGCCGCTTTCATTGACGATGAATCCATCACTCCTCCCGAATTTCAAATGAGAACCAATCTCATCCAAATTCTGAAAGAAGTGGGCAGCATCCATGCGCGATTGCGTCACGGCCTGCCGCGATCGCGGCACGATCGCGGCACGCTTGCAGCGCGGCAAAGCGGCAGTGCAGCCTGAACTGGGACGGAGACTATCCGCGCCGCAAGGCGCTTGGCAGCACGCCATGGTGGCGCTGGAAGACCTTGCTGAAATGCGAGGGGCTGTAGCCGCTGAGCGCCGCCGCCTGGGCCACATCCATATGCGCAGAAGCCAGCAGCTCGTAGGCGCGCGCCATGCGCTGGGCCTGCAGCCATTCGGCCACCGTGCAGCCAAAGCACTGGCGAAAGCCCTGGGTGAGCTTGTTCACGTTGAGCCCCACCTCACGCGCCAGAGCGCGCAGGCCCGGTGGATCATCCAGGCGCTCACGCAGCAGCTGCGCCGCGCGCTCCAGCTGCTGGCGTCCGCGCCCGGACAGGTCTTCTTCCCCGGGCCGGGGCATGCACAGGGCCAGCAGCTCCAGCCCCTTGCCCGCCAGGTAGAGCTGGCGCGCCGCGCCCTGCAGCGGACAGTGCAGGATCTGCTGCGCCACCGCGCGCTGGGCAGCGCTGGCCCGGGCATCGCGGATGAGCGAGCCGCAGGCGCCGGAGGCACCGCAATCTCCTGGAGCGCCTGCCTCCATCGCATCGGCCAGTCCCTGCGGCGTCAGGCCCAGGCTGGACGCCAGGCCCGACATGGGCAGGCTGGCCGACACGTACTCCAGATCCGCGCCCTGCTCCATGCCATGCAGCACATCATGGGGTGCGTCGCGCAGGCGCAGGTGTACGGAGGGACCGCACAGCCGCACGGGCGCCGAGCGTTCCAGCTGGTAGCTGATGCTGCCGGACAGCACCAGCACGAGCTTGACCCCGGCCTGCTCGCTCTCGCTGAACCACTGCGTGCGGTCAAAGCGCAGCCGGCCTGCCGACAGGCTGAGCATGGGCGTGGGCATTTGAACGGCGCCGCCGGGGGGAGAAGCAGGAAGGGTGCGGTCCTTGTTCATGGGCGGGTCCGGGCAGCTTGCGCCGTGGTGGCAGGGATCATGAGGGGCGCATGTTAATGCAATCCATTCTCATTTGCCGAGCAAGGCCGAACAGGTCATTCGCCCGCCGCATGACGTCCTGCCAAAACATTGATTGACGTCAAGACAGCCACCGCCCAGCATTGGCCCGCCTGAAAAATCCGCTGCCGCCAAAGGCCGCCGCGTCCCCAAAAACACCGACAAGGAGACATCCCCCATGCCCCGCACCCTTTCACGCAAGCAATTCCTGCGCGCTGCCGCGCTGCTCGGCGCCACGCTGCTGCCCCTGCCCCAGGCCTGGGCGGATGCCTATCCCACCCGGCCCGTCAAGCTGGTCGTGCCCTTCGCCCCTGGCGGCAATACCGATGTGCTGGCGCGCATGGTGGCGCAGGGCCTGTCCGAGTCGCTGGGCCAGCCCGTGATCGTGGAAAACACCTCCGGCGCCAACGGCTCCATCGGCGCCAGCCGCGTGGCTTCGGCGGCCAATGATGGCTATACGCTGCTGTTCGGCACGGCCGGCACCCAGGCCATCAACCAGAGCCTGTACAAGAACCTGAGCGAGAAGAGCCTGGGCGATTTCGAGTACGTGGCCCTGGTGACCACCATTCCCAATGTGCTGGTCGTCAACGAGACGCGCACGCCCGCCAGGACGGTGAAGGACCTGGTGGCACGCGCCGCCGCGCAAAAGACCGGCATGAGCTATGGCTCGCCGGGCAGCGGCTCCACGGTCCATCTGTCGGGCGAGCTGTTCAAGAGCGCCACCCAGCTGGACATGGTGCATGTGCCCTACAAGGGCAGCGCGCCAGCCCTGACCGACCTGCTGGGCGGCCAGATCGATTTCATCTTCGAGAACGTGACGCCCGCCCTGCCCTTCGTGCAATCGGGCAAGCTCAAGGCCCTGGCCGTGACCTCGGAGCAGCGCCTGCCCGCCCTGCCCGATGTGCCGACCATGAAGGAAAGCGGCTACCCCACCTTCGTGACCGGCACCTGGAACGGCGTGCTGGCACCCAAGGGCACGCCGGCCGCCATCGTCAAGCGCCTGGAAGAGGCCACGCTCAAGGTGGCGGGCCATGCCGACTTCAAGTCCAAGGTGACGGCACTGGGCGGCGAAGTGCGCCTGCTGGAGTCCAAGGCCTTCCGCGAATTCACGCGGGCCGAGTACCAGCGCTGGAATGCGATCGTGCAGACGGCAAAGCTGGAGCGGCAATAACGTCGGCCCCGGCCTCCGGCGTCCGTTGGCGGCGCGCCCAGAACGTCTCGTTCGCCCAGCGCTGCTCCAGCGCGTAGTAGTGCCGGTGATGGGTGCGGTACGCGGCGCGTATCGTGCCGATCCACGCATTCCAGGACGGCAGCGCATCGGCATCCCCTGCCAGGCTGCGGCGCACGGCCGTGGCGGCCTCGCTGCCGGTGACCAGGCTGTTGAGCAGGCCCTGCGATGCCAGGGGATCGAAGGACAGGCCTGCATCGCCAACGGCCAGCCAGTCCGGCCCGCTGGCTGCATCCAGCCATTGCTCGTGGGCGGCGGCCACCCGCAACGGCTCCAGCACCCGGCTGCCCCTGCTGCGCGCGCCCACCAGGGCCGTGTGTTGCGCCATTTCCAACAGATCGGCCGTGCTGCGCAGGCGCCGGGCTTCAGGCAGATCGATGTCGGTCTGCCAGGCAATCACGCAACTGCCATCGGGCAGGTCGGCGCTGTACCACCAGCCTTCGGCGTCGGACTCGATCATGGTGGTGCCTGCATGCCCATGCGATGGCGGCTCCACCCAGGCGTGAAAGCAGACCAGGCGGCCATCACGGCGGACCTGGGCGCCCGCCTGCCGGGCCACGCGGGCTGCGCGGCCAGTGGCATCGACCACGATGCGGCAGGACAGCTCCAACGGGCCGTGCGCCGGGTCGCCCTGCGCCCTATCGATCAGGCAGCGCCAGCGCATGGGTGCGCCTGGCGGCTGGCGCTGCAGGCTGCGCAGCGTGGCGGGCACCAGGCAGGGCACGCCACGGCTGCGCGCAGCCTCCAGCAGCATGGCGTCGAAGCGCGCACGGTCCAGATGCCAGCCCGCACCCTGCGGGTCGAACAGCGCGTCCTGAAAGATGACCTCGGAGCTTCCCCACAATGACCGCCGCGACCAGGCAGGACGGTGGCCCTGTGCCGCGAACGCATCCCACACGCCCAGGTCGGACAGGATCACCCGGGCCGCAGCGGGCAGGGTTTCGCCAATGGCCCGCCCAGCCTGCACGGCACGCCCTATCAGCGCCACGCGGCAGTGCCCTGCCAGTTGCGCGGCAACGGCCGCGCCCGCCGGTCCCGCGCCCACGACGAGCACATCCAGTTCATCGGGCAGCGGCACGGCGGCCATGGCGTACGACGGCATGGCCGGCACTCAGCGCGGCAGCACCGGGCCGCGCTGCGTCATGGCGCGCAACTGCTGCTCGTTGTCTGCGTCGAAGGGCTCGATGCGGGGAGGCGCCTCCTGCCCGGCCGGCTGCTGCGCAGCCGCCTTCAGCATGTGAGACGGCGCCGGGGCGATGCGGTTTTCCACCTGCATCACCGGCGGGAAGTCCTTGTCGCCCCGCACACCGGGCCGACTCTCGATGACGCCCATGTCACCGAAGTGGCTGATCATGCGGTTGATCTCGCTCTCATAGCCTTCCTCACCCAGTGTGCGGAACCACGACTCGCGCCGGTTGAAGGCAGCGACACGCTGCTCGCGCGGCAGCTCCGTGTCGATGACCCTTTCATAGGCCTCCTGCGTCAGTACCTGGTTGGGCACGCGGGCCGGCCAGAACGTGGGCAGGTAGGGGTCGTAGCGTGGGCCATAGCCGGCGTAATAGCCGCTGCGGCAGCTGGCGGTGTCGGTCTGCCAGGGGACCGCCATCCAGCGCGTGAGGTCGCCGGCCACCTGCGCATACAGCGGCCCGCTCTCGGACAGGGCCACCGCAGGCGTGAGCCGGGAGCCGTAGAGCTGCAGCTCGGGCGGGTTCACTGCCGCCTCGCGGATGCGGAATGGCGCCCGGTACATGCTGGCGTGCCGCATGGGCCAGGTGATCTCGCAGCCCGGGTGGAAGGCGTCGGCCAGGCAGTCGTCCATGGCGGCATGGTCGAGCATGGCCGGCTGCTCCTGCAGCGGCACGTCGGCCAGCTGGGCAGGGTACTGCTGGCCAGGCTTCCAGTCGGAGAGGAAATGGCCGCCGGCCCACAGGTCCAGCATTCTCAGCTGCGTGGGGGTCAGCGCCGCATGCTGGCGCGGTGTGTCGGCGGGCGGCACGGCCATGGCGTCGCCATACAGCCAGGGCCAGGGCTGGGGCGATGCGCCATCACGGTCGAAGCGGCGGAAGGCATTGGCCACCTGCTGGCGCAGCTCGGCCCAGGTCGTGCCCGGGCTGTTGAGCCTGGCGATCCACGCCTCGTCATCCGCACTGGCCGCCCCGCCCCAGCCGAACTGGGATGCAAAGCCCTTGTTCGCCCACTGCAGGCTGCTCTGGCGCTGGAGTATGGGCAGGATGTGCCGGCTGAAGGAGACGTGCAGCGGGAAGGCGGCCATGCCCGAGTGGATGTACACATCCTCCATCAGGTCCTTCATGGTGCGCACCGACTTCATCTGCGGGCCGTAGTTGGGCGGCGCAACCGTGACCCATGCCGCATCCACCGGCACGGAAACGCCGGCCACGACGACCTTGGCGCGCACGGGGCCGTCGGCCACATCGTCATGCCAGCCCTCGTTGTTCGCAAACGTGGTGGCCTTGGAGCCATCCACGGAGGCAGAGACGCCACGGCCTCCCAGCACGAGAAGCTGGCCCGTCTTTTCAATGCGCAATTCGCCCAGATAAACCGGCTTGCCGCAGAAACTGCCGCTGTCGAATGCCACCGGGGCCGAGCCTTTGGCAATGCGCCGCGCTCCGGGCCGAATGGCCAGGCTTTTCCGGTCCTTCACCGTGGCATTGCGCAAAATGGTGGGATCGGCCGTTGCGGCTTCAGGCACGTCCAGCGCCAACTGGAATTGATACCAGGCGGCCTTGGTATTGGCCAGTTCGACTTCCCATTCGATCCGGTCCTGGTCGGCCGTGAGTTCACGCACCACCTCGCCCGCAGCGTTGTAGCCGTAGATGCGAAAGCGCGCAGCCTGCCGCTTGAGCGCGCCCTGCGCATCACGCAGGCTGCCCGGCGCCATGGGCGGCACATGCATCAGCTCGGGGCCGACATAGTACTCATCCGGACTATTGCCAATACGCGCCACACCAATTCCCGGGTGTATGGCTGCACGCACAATGGTGGAGTCGATTCCCATTCGTCGCCCTTTCAGTTTCTGAGGCACTGATTGCAACAAACAGTATCAAAAAAGCCGAGACAAAGTTAATTATCGGGAATCCACAATCCATAGAGGCGCAAGAATGATTCCAATCGAACCCATTCATGCCCCAATAAATTAGCTGCTATTGATAATGAATTAGCAGGAGAAAGGCCGACTCACAGCAGCACGATGTCGTATTGCTCCTGCGCCATGGCTGTCTCGGCCTGCAGCGAGATGGGCTTCTTGATGAAGTCGGACAGGCCGGCCAGGTGCTGGCTTTCCTCGTCCAGGAACATCTCCACCACCTTGGGCGAGGCCACGATGCGGAACTCGCGCGGGTTGAACTGGCGCGCCTCGCGCAGGATTTCGCGCAGCACCTCGTAGCAGACGCTGCGCACGGTCTTCACATGGCCCTTGCCCTGGCAGACCGGGCAGGATTCGCACAGCATGTGGGCCAGCGATTCGCGCGTGCGCTTACGCGTCATCTCCACCAGGCCCAGCTGCGAGAAGCCGCCCGCCATGGTCTTGACGCGGTCGCGCCCGAGCTGGCGCTTGAATTCGGACAGCACCTCGGCCTGGTGGTCGTCCCGCACCATGTCGATGAAGTCCACGATGATGATGCCGCCCAGGTTGCGCAGGCGCAGCTGGCGCGCGATCTGCTGGGCCGCTTCCAGGTTGGTCTTGAAGATGGTGTCGTCGAAGTTGCGCGCCCCCACGTAGCCGCCGGTGTTGACGTCCACCGTGGTCAGCGCCTCGGTCTGGTCCACGATCAGGTAGCCGCCGGACTTGAGGTCCACGCGGCGGCCCAGCGCGCGGGCGATTTCCTCGTCGATGGCGAAGAGGTCGAAGATGGGCCGCTCGCCGCGGTAGTGCTGCAGCTTGGGCACGGCCGCCGGCATGTATTCCTGGCCGAAGGTCATGAGCAGGGCGAACTGCTCCTTGGAGTCGATGCGGATGCTCTGCGTGCCCTCGCCCACCAGATCGCGCAGCACGCGCTGTAGCAGGTTCAGGTCCTGGTGCAGCAGCGACATGGGCGGCAGGCGCACCGAGGCGTCCTTGATGCGGCTCCAGGTCTTGCGCAGGTAGCGGATGTCGTCGGCCAGCTCGGCGTCGCTGGAGTCCTCTCCATTGGTGCGCAGGATGAAGCCGCCGCCCCCGCCGGTTTCCTTGGTGCCCACCAGGCCCTGCAGGCGGGCGCGCAGCGCGTCGCGTTCGCCCTGCGGGATTTTCTGCGAGATGCCGATATGGTCATCCTGGGGCAGCAGCACCAGCAATCGCCCCGCAATGCTGATCTGCGTGGACAGGCGCGCACCCTTGGTGCCGATCGGGTCCTTGATGACCTGCACCATGATGGTCTGGCCTTCGAAAACCTGCTTTTCGATGGGCACGACAGGCATGTCCTTGCGCGCGAACATGGGGGCCTCGCCCCCTTCCTGCCGCTGCCAGACATCGGCCACGTGCAGGAAGGCTGCCCGCTCCAGGCCGATGTCGATGAAGGCCGACTGCATGCCCGGCAGCACGCGCGAGACCTTGCCCAGATAGACGTTGCCGACCAGGCCGCGCTCCAGGGGGCGCTCCATGTGCAGCTCCTGGACGGCGCCGTTCTCGATGATGGCCACGCGCGTTTCCTGTGGCGACCAATTGATCAGAATGTCTTGCTGCATGCTGTGCCTGTGGTGTGCTTTGTCGTTTGTATTTCTCGGCCATGGCGGCCCGGCAATCATTGCGCCGGTGGCCGCTTGCCACTATCTTGCCGCGCCATCCGCTGCCATCGGCGGTCTGCGCATGCCTGCACGCCCCTGCGGGCCCAGGTCGGGGAGCCGGCCTACAGTGCCCAGCCCAGCTCGCGCAGCAGCGCCGCCGTCTCGAACAGCGGCAGGCCCATGATGCCCGAGTAGCTGCCGTGCAGCCACTGCACATGGGCCGCCGCGCGGCCCTGTATGCCATAGGCGCCGGCCTTGCCCATGGGCTCGCCCGAGGCCACATACGCGTCGATCTGCTGCGCGCTCATGGCCGAGAAGCAGACCTGGGACACCGACAGCGCAGCCAGGCGCCGCGTGCCGTGCTGTATGGCGACGGCGGTCAGCACCTCGTGCTCGCGGCCCGCAAGCGCGGCCAGCATGCGGCGGGCATCGTCGGCATCGGCAGGCTTGCCCAGAATGCGGCCATCCAGCGCCACCGTGGTGTCCGAGCACAGCACGGGGGCAACAGCCAGGGCGCGGCGCGCATGGCGGGCCACGGCGGCATCGAGCTTGAGCGCGGTGACGCGCTGCACATAGACGCGCGCTGCCTCGCCTGCCAGTTCGGCCTCTATGGCCTCGGCATCTTCGGCAATGTCGCCCTCGGCGTTGGGCAGCAAAAGCTCATGGGCCACACCCAGCTGCTCCAGCAGCTGGCGGCGGCGGGGGCTTTGGGAGGCAAGGTAGATGAATGGCGGCATGATAAGAATGAGAAATGCCTTCAGCCCTTTGTTGCAAAGCGCTGAAGGCTATCAAAATCATAGTATCACGAGATCCTCGGATCCGCGTGACAGGGCCGCTGGCAGAGGCTGGGAGCCGGGACAGGCCCTATTCCCGATGGTAGGGATGGCCGGCGTTGACCGACCAGGCACGGTACAGCTGCTCGATGAGCAGCACCCGCACCATGGCATGCGGCAGGGTCAGGTCCGACAGGCGGATGCGCTCGTGCGCGGCCTGCCTGAAGGCGGGGTCCAGTCCGTCCGGGCCGCCGATGATCAGGGCCACGTCGTCGCCCTCCAGCTGCCAGCCCTGCAGGCGCTGGGCCAGCGCCTTGGTCGTCAGATTGGTGCCGCGCTCATCGAGCACGACGATGCGCGTGCCGCGCGGAATGGCGGCTTCGATGCGCTTGCGCTCGGCCGCGTACAGGGTCTCGACCGTCTTGGAGCCACGCGGCTCGGTCTTGACGGCCTTGAGCTCCACCTTGAGTTCCGGGGGAAAGCGCTTGGCATAGTCGTCGTAGGCCGTCTGCGCCCAGTCGGGCACATGCTGGCCCACGGCCACGATCAACAGCTTCATGCAGCGTCAGTCCCGAACCGTTCAGGCCTTGGCGCGGGGAGCGCGCTTGGCGGCCGGCTTGGCAGCGGCACCTGCCTTGGGCTTGGCGGGAGCGCGGTTGACCACCACGGTCTTGATGGCCTTGGGCGCTGCCGTCTTGCGGGCCGGCGCCTTGGCGGCGGCAGACTTCACGGCGGCGGACTTGGGAGCGGCCGACTTTGCAGCAGCCGGCTTGGCGGCCACCGTACGGGATGCGGCCGGCTTGGCAGCCGCGGAACGGGGCGCAGCGGCCTTGGCAGGAGCTGCCTTCTTGGCAGCGGGCTTCTTGCCTGCAGCAGGTGCAGCGGCAGAAGCGGCCTTCTTGGCAGCAGGCTTGGCGGCCGTTGCAGCAGCCTTCTTGGAAGCAGCCTTCTTGGCCTTTTCCTCGGCCTTGTCGGTGGCGGCCGAGCGCGTGGGCTTGGGAGCACCCAGCTTCAGGCGCACAGGCGTCTCGCCCCAGATCTCTTCCAGGCGGTAGTACTGGCGGATGGCTGGCTGCATGACATGGACCACGGCCTGGCCGCAGTCCACGATGATCCACTCGCCGTTTTCTTCGCCTTCCTGGCGTGGCACGGGAAAACCGGCCTGCTTGACGGCGTCGCGCACGCTGGAGGCCAGCGCCTTGGTCTGGCGGTTGGAGGTGCCAGCAGCCACGATCACGCGCTCGAACAGCGGCGAGAGCTTTTCGGTATTGAAGACCTGGATGTCTTGGGCCTTGACGTTTTCGAGGCCGTCAACAATGGCGCGTTGCAGCTTGGTCACGTCGCGCTTGGCTGCGGAATCCGATTTGGTGGAAGTGGTCATCAGGCGGTGATCAGTGGAATAGAAATGGGATCAATATAGCGCGAGCGCCGTGCGGCCCGTAGAGGGCTTGGCTGTAGCGGCGCTCCAAAATGCATGGAGTTCGCCCACAGATCGCCGGAAGATTTCGCGCCGAAGAAAGTGGAGAACGCAGCCAACGCTGCGCCTCAAGCTATTGAAATTATAGTTTTGCCGCCTATTCCCTTGCACGCGCGGATTTCGCCACGCGGCCGGGGCTGGCGGCAATGGAACTCAAAGCCAGTCGCGGCGCACCAGGAATTGCTCCAGCAGCGCGCGCTCGGGCGTGCCGGGCGCGTCCTCGCGCTGGTAGCTCCAGCTCGCATGCGGGGGCATGGACAGCAAGATGGACTCCGTGCGCCCGCCGGACTGCAGGCCGAAGTGCGTTCCCCGGTCCCAGACCAGGTTGAACTCCACGTAGCGGCCGCGCCGGTAGCGCTGGAAATCGACCTGCTGCTGCCCGTAGTCCATGGACTGGCGGCGCTCGACGATGGGCAGGTAGGACTCCAGAAAGGCATCGCCCACCGAACGCAGCATGTCGAAGCTGCGCGCCTGGCCCAGCTCAGAGAAGTCGTCGAAGAAGATGCCGCCGATGCCGCGCTGCTCGTTGCGGTGCCTGAGGCAGAAGTACTCGTCGCACCAGGTCTTGAAGCGCGGGTAGAGCGTGTCGCCAAAAGGCGCCAGCGCATCGCGGCAGACGCGGTGAAAGTGCCGTGCATCTTCCTCGAAGCCGTAGACCGGTGTCAGGTCCATGCCGCCGCCGAACCAGCAGGTGGGCTCGTTGCCCGGATGCCCGGCCGCACCTGAGCCGGCCGCACCTGAGCCGGCCGCAATCATTCGCACATTCATGTGTACCGTAGGCACAAAAGGATTGCGCGGATGGAAGACCAGGGACACGCCCATGGCCTCGAAAGGAGCCCCCGCCAATTCAGGCCGGTGCTGCGTGGCCGAGGGCGGCAGCTGCGGCCCGCGCACATGCGAGAAGCCGCAGCCCGCGCGCTCGAACACGCGGCCACCCTCCATGATGCGGGTGATGCCATCGCCCTGCAGGCGCTCGCCGGGGCCCTTGCTCCAGGCGTCGGACAGAAAGCGTGCACCGCCCTCGCCCTCCACCTGCTCCAACGCCTGCGTGATGCGGGCCTGCAGGCCCGTCAGGTACTCGCGCACCTGCGCCACGGGCAGCGCCTGCCCGGTCGATTGCTCTGCCATGGACTCAGTTCTTCACAGCACGGAAGCCGATGTCGCGGCGGTACTGGGCACCATCGAAATGGATGCCGCGCGCCACGTCATAGACTTTTTGCTGGGCCTGCTTGACGCTGTCGGCCAGCACGGTGACGCACAGCACGCGGCCACCGCTGGTGACGGGCACGCCGTCCTTGAGCTGGGTGCCGGCATGGAAGACCATGGCATCGGCGGCATCCTGCGGCAGACCGCTGATGGCATCGCCCTTGCGCGGGTCCTCGGGGTAGCCTGCTGCGGCCATGACCACGCCCAGCGCCGTGCGGCGGTCCCATTGCAGCTCGACCTGGTCGAGCTTGGCATCGGTGGCCGCCAGCATGACGTCCACCAGATCGCTCTTGAGGCGCATCATGATGGGCTGGGTCTCGGGGTCGCCCATGCGGCAGTTGAACTCCAGCGTCTTGGGATGGCCGGATGCATCGATCATCAGGCCCGCATACAGGAAGCCGGTGTAGGGAATGCCGTCCTTTTCCATGCCGCGGATGGTCGGCAGGATGATCTCGCGCATGGCGCGGGCATGCACGTCGGCCGTGACCACGGGCGCGGGCGAGTAGGCGCCCATGCCGCCCGTGTTCGGGCCCTGGTCGCCGTCCTTCAGGCGCTTGTGGTCCTGGCTGGTTGCCAGGGCCAGGACGTTCTTGCCGTCGCACAGCACGATGAAGCTGGCCTCCTCGCCGGCGAGGAATTCCTCGATCACCACGCGGGCGCCGCCGTCGTTGTGGGCCACACCGTACTTGTTGTCCACGAGCATGAAGTCCACGGCGTCGTGGGCTTCCTGCAGCGTTGTCGCAACCACCACGCCCTTGCCTGCGGCCAGGCCGTCGGCCTTGACCACGATGGGCGCACCCAGGCGGTCCACGTAGGCATGGGCCGCCACCGGGTCGGTGAAGGTTTCATAGAGCGCCGTGGGGATGCCGTGGCGCGCCATGAAGTCCTTGGAGAAGGCCTTGGAGCTTTCCAGCTGGGCGGCCGCCCTGGAGGGGCCGAAGATGCGCAGGCCGTGGGCGCGGAACTCATCGACCACGCCGGCAGCCAGCGGAGCCTCGGGGCCGACCACGGTCAGCGCGACCTTCTCGGCCTGCGCCCACTCGCGCAGCGCCTGCGGGTCGGTGATGTTGAGGTTTTCCACCTTGCCGCCGGCCAGGCCCGTGCCACCGTTGCCGGGGGCCACATAGACCTTGGTCGATTTCGGCGATTCAGCCAGTTTCCACGCCAGGGCGTGCTCGCGGCCTCCGCCACCAATCACAAGAATTTTCATAGTTCAGCGTTGTGGTAGACGTCCTGTACGTCATCCAGGTCTTCGATCATGTCCAGCAGCTTTTGCATGCGGGCTGCGTCATCGCCTTGCAGGGCGATGGTGTTTTCCGGGCGCATGGTGACTTCGGCCACCTCCGGCGTCAGGCCCTTGGCCTGCAGCGCGTCGCGCACGGTTTCGAACTCTGCGGGTGCGGTCAGCACCTCGATGGCGCCTTCGTCATCGGTGATCACGTCCTCGGCGCCGGCCTCCAGCGCCACTTCCATGATCTGGTCCTCGTCGCTTCCGGGAGCGAAGATCAGTTGTCCGACATGCTTGAACTGGAAGGACACGGAACCCTCCGTGCCCATGTTGCCACCGTACTTGCTGAAGGCGTGACGCACATCCGCCACAGTGCGCACGCGATTGTCGGTCATGGTGTCCACGATGATGGCCGCGCCGCCAATGCCGTAGCCTTCGTAGCGGATTTCCTCGTAGGTCACGCCTTCGAGGTTGCCCGTGGCCTTGTCGATGTTGCGCTTGATATTGTCGGCCGGCATGTTGGCCGCCTTGGCCTTTTCCACCGCCAGGCGCAGGCGCGGGTTGGCGCTGAGATCGCCCCCTCCCGTGCGCGCCGCCACCATGATTTCACGGATGATGCGGGTCCAGACCTTGCCACGCTTTTCGTCCTGGCGGCCTTTGCGGTGCTGGATATTGGCCCATTTACTGTGTCCTGCCACAGGCTGTCCTTTGATATTGATTTAACCTTGCGGCTGGGATTTTACTTTTGACCGCAAGCTCCCCCGAGGAAACCCGAAATGGCCGCTCCACTTCTGATCGCCCGCCACTCTGCCACAGAATGCCTGCTGCTGCCCGCACTGGCCAATCGACATGGCCTGATCACCGGTGCCACCGGCACCGGCAAGACCGTGACGCTGCAGAAAATGGCCGAGGGATTCTCCGAGATCGGCGTGCCGGTGTTCATGGCCGACATCAAGGGAGACCTGTCCGGCATCAGCCAGGCCGGCAGCACGGGCGCCAAGATGGCGGCCTCCCTGCAGGAGCGCGGCATCGAGATTCCCCAGCCCCTGGCCTGCCCCACCACGCTGTGGGACGTGTTCGGCGAGCTGGGCCACCCGGTGCGCGCCACGGTCTCGGACATGGGTCCGCTGCTGATCGGCCGCATGCTGGCCCTGAACGACACGCAGATGGGCGTGCTCAACCTGGTCTTCAAGATTGCCGACGACAACGGCTTGCTGCTGCTGGACCTCAAGGACCTGCGTGCCATGCTCCAGCATGTGGGCGACAACGCCAAGCAGTTCACCACCGAGTACGGCAACATCAGCGCGGCCAGCGTGGGCGCCATACAGCGCGGGCTGGTGGCCATCGAGTCGCAGGGCGGTGACAGGTTCTTTGGCGAGCCCATGCTCGACATCAACGACCTGATGCAGACCGATGCCGGCGGCAAGGGCGTGGTCAACATCCTGGCCGCCGAGAAGCTGATGAATTCGCCGCGCCTGTACTCCACCTTCCTGCTGTGGATGCTGTCCGAGCTGTTCGAGCGCCTGCCCGAGATCGGCGACCCCGACAAGCCCAAGCTGGTCTTCTTCTTCGACGAGGCCCACCTGCTGTTCAACGACGCGCCCAAGGTGCTGCTCGAACGCATCGAACTGGTGGTGCGCCTGGTGCGCTCCAAGGGCGTGGGCGTGTACTTCGTCACGCAAAACCCCATGGACGTGCCCGACACCGTGCTGGCCCAGCTGGGCAACCGCGTGCAGCATGCGCTGCGCGCCTTCACGCCGCGCGACCAGAAGGCCGTCAAGGCCACGGCCACCACCATGCGGCCCAAGCCCGGCCTGGATATCGAAGCCGCCATCACCGAGCTGGCCGTGGGCGAGGCCCTGGTGAGCTTCCTCGACGACAAGGGACGCCCCGGCATCACCGAGCGTGCCTACGTGATCCCGCCCGGCAGCCAGATCGGCCCCATCAACGAGGAGCAGCGCAAGACCCTGCTGGCACAGTCGCTGGTGGCCGGCGTCTATGAAAAGGCAGTGGACCGCGAATCGGCCTACGAGGTGCTGCGCGACCGCACGGCAGCGACCGGCGACGGCGCAGCGCCAACCGGCACGGGCCCGGCAGGGGCCACGCCCGCGGCGAGCGAAGGTGGCGCCATGATGGACGGGCTCAAGGACCTGCTGTTCGGCACCACCGGCCCACGCGGCGGCAAGCACGACGGCCTGGTGCAGACCATGGCCAAGTCCACCATGCGCACCATGGGCAATTCGCTGGGCAAGGAAATCCTGCGCGGCGTGCTCGGCGGCATCCTTGGCAACAAGAAGCGCTGAAGCGCTGGCGCACCGGCCCTGCGCCGCATCAAACACCATAGCACCCAGCCGTTGCCATGCAACGGCTGGCGCATTTCAGGGCTCTGAAAGCCCGCGCATGCGGCTATGATCGAAAGTGCCTCCATCCACTTTGCGGAACCGCACGCCATGACGACGAACAGCCCTCCCTCGCTGCCCACCTATGACGATGTCGCCGCCGCCGCTCGCCGGCTGGAAGGCGTGGCCCACCGCACACCCATACTGCGCAGCCGCACCGCCGACGAGCTGCTGGGCGCCCAGCTGTTCTTCAAGTGCGAGAACCTGCAGCGCACGGGCGCCTTCAAGATACGCGGCGCCTACAACGCGCTGTCGCAGTTCACGCCC
This sequence comes from Delftia deserti, assembly GCF_042653485.1. NCBI lineage: Bacteria > Pseudomonadati > Pseudomonadota > Betaproteobacteria > Burkholderiales > Comamonadaceae > Delftia > Delftia deserti. The sequence goes on from NZ_JBHSIH010000001.1 coordinate 581,004, forward strand.
GAGCAGCGCAAGCGCGGCGCACTGGCCTTCTCCTCGGGCAACCATGCCCAGGCCGTGGCGCTGGCCGCGCAGATGCTGGACATGCCCGCGCTCATCGTCATGCCCGAGGATGCCCCCGCCTCCAAGATGGCGGCCACGCGCTCCTACGGCGCCCAGGTGGTGACCTATGACCGCTTCACGGAGGACCGCGAGGCCATCTCCCGCCGCCTGGCCGACGAGCGCGGCATGACGCTGATCCCGCCGTTCAACCACCGCGACGTGATCGCCGGCCAGGGCACGGCAGCCAAGGAACTGTTCGAAGAGGTGCCCGACCTGGACTACCTGTTCGTCTGCCTGGGCGGCGGCGGCCTGCTGTCGGGCAGCCTGCTGGCGTCCGGACAACTGGCGCCGCGCTGCAAGGTCTACGGCGTCGAGCCCCAGGCCGGCGACGATGCCCGCCAGTCGCTGCGGGCAGGCCAGATCGTGCAGATCCCCACGCCCCACACCATTGCCGATGGTGCCCAGACCCAGTCCATCGGCGATATCACATTCGCCATCATCCGCGAGCATGTGGAAGATATCCTGGCCGTGGCGGACGAGCATCTGGTGCAGGCCATGCGCTTTTACGCGGAACGCAAGAAAATCGTGGTCGAACCCACGGGAGCGCTCTCGCTGGCGGGCGCCCTGCATGGCGGGGTTGCGCTGTCGGGCGCGCGCGTGGGCATCCTGATCAGCGGCGGCAATGTGGACCTGGCGCGCTACGCACGCTTTCTGCACGACTGAACCGCCCCCTGGCGCCGGCCGCAAATGCCGGCGCCCCTTTTTTCCAGAAGAAAACCATGAGTACTCTGCACCTGATCGACCACCCGCTGGTCCAACACAAGCTCACGCTGATGCGCCGCAAGGAAGCCAGCACCAACAGCTTTCGCCGCATGCTGGGCGAGCTGTCCACGCTGATGGCCTACGAGATCACGCGCGACATGCCGCTGCAGGACATCGAGATCGAGACCCCGCTGGAGACCATGACCGGCAAGGTCATCGACGGCAAGAAGCTGGTGCTGGTGTCCATCCTGCGCGCCGGCAACGGTTTCCTCGACGGCATGCTCAACGTCGTGCCCGGCGCGCGCATCGGCCATATCGGCCTGTACCGCGACCCCGAGACGCTGCAGCCCGTCGAGTACTACTTCAAGATGCCCTCCGAGATGGAAGAGCGCGACGTGCTGGTCGTCGATCCCATGCTGGCCACTGGCAACTCGGCCGCAGCCGCCGTGGCGCGCCTGAAGCAGCTGAACCCGAAGTCCATCAAGTTCATGTGCCTGCTGGCCGCGCCCGAAGGCGTGGCCACCATGCAAAAGGCCCATCCCGACGTGGACATCTACACGGCCGCCGTGGACCGCCAGCTCGACGCGCACGGCTACATCCTGCCGGGCCTGGGCGACGCGGGCGACCGCATCTTCGGCACCAAGTAGGCTTGGCGCCCGCACCCACAAAAAAGCCGCACATCGTGCGGCTTTTTTGCTGGGGAGCGGGGGGCAGCGGGATCAATCCACCAGGCCCGCGTAGACGTGCTGCACGTCATCGTCGTTCTCGATGCCGGCCAGGAAGTCCTGCACTTCCTCCTGCTGCTCGGCCGACAGGCTGGTCATGCTGACCGGCGTCTTGGCCTTGTAGCCCAACTTGGCCGACAGCACCTTGAAGCCCTGGGCCGGCAGCGCCTTGCTCACGGTATCCAGGTCCGTCGGGTCGGTGATGAACAGCGTCGTGCCCTCTTCCTCGCCGGGCTCGAAGTCCTGTGCGCCGGCCTCGATGGCAGCCAGCTCGGCATCGGCACCGCCTTCGGGCTCGCCCTCGATCATGCCCACATGGTCGAAGTCCCAGGCCACGGCCGTCATCTGGCCCTTGCGGAAACATACGCGCATGTTGGGCGCCGTGCGGTTCACGTTGTCGGTCAGGCATTCGATCATCACGGGCACGCGGTTGGGGCCGTAGCCTTCATAGACCACGCGTTCGTAGTTGACGGCATCGGCCCCCACGCCCGAACCCTTCTTGATCGCACGCTCGAGCGTGTCCTTGGGCATGGAGGCCTTGCGGGCGGCTTCCACGGCCATGCGCAGGCGCGAGTTGCCTGCCGGATCGGCGCCGGCGCGCGCCGCGACGATGATTTCCTTGGCCAGCTTGCCAAACAGCTTTCCCTTGGCATCGGCGACCAGCGCCTTGCCCTTTGCTTTCCATTGCGCGCCCATGGCTGCTTTCCCTTGCGGATTCTCTGGTGGGTAGGAGGCGCCGCCGACCGCCCCACGCAGGGACCCGGCCCGGCGCCGAAAGAGCGCTGTTTATACACCCGCGCAAGTGGCTGCGCGGGCTTTTTGCGCAGTGGTTGACAGGGCGCCGCAGGCTCTGGCCGCGTCGTGCATGATGCTTGCCTGACAAAGCCTCCCGACTCTTGCCCCCTCTTCACAGGAACATCGGCATGCCGCCATCCCTATCCGCCGCAATCGCCATTAGCACCCTGGGCCTGTCCGCTGCACTGTGGGCCGCCGGCAGCCCCAACCTCTCCACCGAAATCGTCGCCGACGGCCTGGAGCATCCCTGGGCGGTGGCTTTCCTGCCGGATGGGCGCTACCTGGTGACCGAGCGGCCGGGCCGCATGCGCATCGTGCAGGGCGACGGAAGGCTGGGCGCTCCCCTGGCAGGCCTTCCGGCCGTGGAGGCCGCAGGCCAGGGCGGGCTGCTGGACGTGGTGCTGGACAGCGATTTCGCGCGCAACCGCCAGCTGTACTTCTGCTACTCCGAGCCCGGCAGCGGCGCCGACAGCAGCAAGAACAGCACGGCGTTGGCCAGTGCGCGGCTGTCCGACGATGCCAGCCGGCTGGAGCAGGTGAAAGTGCTGTTCTCGCAGCGCCCCAAGTACGCCAGCGCGCTGCATTTCGGCTGCCGCATCGTGGAGCGCATGGTGGACGGCAAGAGCGATGGCACGCTGTTCCTGGCGCTGGGCGAACGCTCGCGCTACAAGGAAGAGGCCCAGAACCTGAAAAGCCACCTGGGCAAGATCGTGCGCATCGCCAAGGACGGCAGCGTGCCCAGGGACAACCCGTTCGCGGGCCGCGCGGATGCCTTGCCCGAGATCTGGAGCTACGGCCACCGCAACGCCCAGGGCGCGGCGCTGGCACCCGATGGCAGCCTCTGGATGCACGAGCACGGCCCCCAGGGCGGCGACGAGGTCAACCGGCCCGAGGCGGGCAAGAACTACGGCTGGCCCGTGATCACCCATGGCGAGAACTACGGCGGCGGCAAGATCGGCGCGGGCATCACGCGCAAGGAGGGCATGGAGCAGCCGCTGCACTACTGGGTGCCGTCGATCGCCCCCTCAGGCATGGCCTTCGTGACCAGTGATCGGTATGGGGCGCAATGGAAGGGATCGCTGGTCGTGGGCTCGCTCAAGTTCCAGCGGCTGGAGCGCCTGACGATCAGGTCCGGCAAGGTGACGGCCAGCGAGCAGGTGCTGCCGCGCCTGGGCCAGCGCGTGCGCGATGTGCGCCAGGGCCCTGACGGCTGGCTGTACCTGCTGACGGACGCCCAGGGCGGGCAGTTGCTGCGCATCACCGCCACGCCCTGAGTCCCGTCACGCGCGGCGGCTCACTGCACGGTGATGCCGTTGGCCTTGACCACGGTCTCCCAGCGCTTGCGCTCGGCCGCCACGAAGCCCGTGAAGGCGGCGGAGGAACTGCCCACGGGCGTCAGGCCCAGCTTTTCAAGGCTGGCGCGCGTGGCCGGCAAGGCCAGTGCCTTTTGCACCAGGTCCTGCAGCTTCTGCACCGTCTCGGGCGCGGTGCCTGCGGGCAGGAAGAAGCCGTTCCACTCCGTCACCTCGAAGCCCTTGATGCCGCTTTCCGCCACCGTGGGCACGTCGGGCAGGTCCGGCATGCGCTTGGCCGAGGACACGGCCAGGGCCTTGAGCTTGCCGCCCTTGACATAGTTGATGCTGGAGGCGGCGTTGGCGAAGTACACATCGACCTGGCCGCCCATGACATCGACGATGGCGGGCGCCCCGCCCTTGTAGGGAACGTGGACGGCATCGAACTTGGCGTCTGCCTTGAGCAGTTCCGTCGCCATCTGGGCCAGGCTGCCCGGACCGTAGGAGGCATAGGTGAGCCTGCCGGGCTTTTGCCGCGCGGCATTCATGAAGTCGGCCAGGCTGTTGTAGGGCGAGGACGGCGCCGCCACGAGGATGTTGGGCACGCTGATGGCCTGGGACACGGCAATGAAGTCCTTGGCCGGGTCATAGGGCAGCTTGCGCAATGCGGGGTTGATGGCGAAGGACGACGCGTCATACAGCACCGTATAGCCATCGGCCTTGGCGCGCGCCACGAGGGCGGCACCGATGGCGCCGCTGGCGCCGGCCTTGTTGTCCACCACCACGGTCTGGCCCGAGACCTCGCCCAGCGCCTTGGCGATGATGCGCGCCGCATTGTCCGCACCGCCACCGGCCGAGAACGGCACGACGACCGTGATGGCCTGCGTGGCCGGATAGTCGGCCGCATGCAGCGTGCCCTGGAACAGGCCCAGCCCCGCCCCCATACCCAAGGCCAGCACCGTCATGGCGGGCCGCAGTGTCTTGATCTTCTTCACGTTCCTGTCTCCTGTTGCTCAATGGTGAAAACCTGGGCTGCGGGCTTGCATGCCCCCGCGCCCTCAATCGAATCCGTACAGCTCGGCGGCGTTGTCCACCAGCACGCGGGCGCGCAGCGCCGCATCGGGAATCCAGCGCGACAGCAGCGCCAGCAGCATGGGGGTCTGCGGCGGATGGGCAGCTTCGGTGACGTGGGGCCAGTCGCTGCCCCAGACCAGGCGCTGCGGGGCCTCGGCCACCCAGGCCTGCGCCAGCGCGTCGCAGTCGGCATAGCCTGCGGCCAGACCGGCCCGGCTGTTCAGATACGGGCCCGAGAGCTTGACCCAGGCCCTGCCCTGCTGCACCAGCCCACGGACCACGCCGAAGGCGGACTGGTGCACGCCAGCGCCGTCAGCACTGTCAGCCAGCCGCGCCATGTGGTCGAACACCAGGATGCATGGCAGCCTCTGCAGCAGCGCCGCATGGGCCTCGATCTGGCTGGCCAGCCAGTGCAGCTGCACATGCCAGCCCAGCGCGGCAATGCGCTCGGCCAGCGGCTCCAGCATGTCCAGCCGCACGACGGCATCGTGGTCGGTATGCAGCGAAAAGCGGATGCCGCGAATGCCGCCGTCATGCAGCGCCTGCAACTGTGCGTCGGTGATATCGGGGTGCACCACGGCAATGCCGCGCGTGCGGGAGGCTCCCAGCGACCCGATGGCCTGCAGCGTGGCGCGGTTGTCCGTGCCATGCGCACGCGGCTGCACGATGACGGCGCGCTCCAGTCCCATGGCGCCGCGCAGCTGCGCATAGTCGGCAGCCGTGGCATGCGCGCGCATGGCCTGCGGCGCCTCGGCCCCAAAACGCGTATCAAGGCGCGGATCGAAGACATGCAGATGGGCGTCGCAGGCGCCAGCGGGCAGTGCCTGCATCAGCAGCCCTCTTGCGCGGCGGCCTTCAGTGCCTCGGTATGCTGGCCCAGCGTGGGCGCGGCAAAGGCCGGCGGGCCGGGCGTGCGGTCGAACTCCACGGCGCCGGCAAAGCCCCGGTAGCTGCCCAGGGTCGGGTGCTCGAAGCGGGTGACCATGCCCTCGGCCTGCACCTGCGGGTCGTCGAACATGTCCTCCACCGTGCGGGCCGCCGCGCAGGGTACTTCCTCGCCGAACAAGGCCTCCCATTCCAGCGCGCTGCGCCCCGCCAGCGCCTGGCGCAGCAGCGGCACCAGCACGTCGCGGTGCTGGGCGCGCTTGCGCACGGAGTCGTAGCGCTCGTCGCCGGCCAGTTCGGGCAGATCCAGTTTGCGGCACAGCGCCGCCCAGAAATGCGCGGTGTTGGCCGAAATGTAGAGATGCCCTTCCCGCGTGGGGTGGATGCCCGTGATGCCGCCCGAGCGCATGTCGCGCCCCACCTCGCGCGGCTCGCCCTCGGCCCAGACCATGCGCGCGGACTGCATGGTGAGCGCCGCGCGCAGCAGGGACACGCCCACATGCTGGCCCAGCCCGCTTTTCTCGCGCTCGTACAGCGCCGACGACACGCCGCCCGCCACCAGGGCCGAGGCGTAGTAGTCCACCACGGAGCCGTAGAGAATCTCGGGCGGCCCGCCTGCCTTGCCCTGCATGGCACACATGCCGGTCATGGTCTGCAGCACCTGGTCGTAGCCCGCCTTGGCCTTGAGCGGCCCCCGGCTGCCATAGCCCGTGACGCTGCAATAGATGAGGCGTGGGTTGATGGCGGCCAGTTGCGCAAAACCGATGCCCAGCCGCTCGGGCACGCCGGGCCGGAAGTTGTGGACCAGCACATCGGCCTCGCGTACCAGGCGCAGCAGCACGGCGTGGTCGGCCTCGTTCTTCAGGTCGAGCACCATGCCCCACTTGCTGCGGTTCACGCCCAGGAAGGCACGGCTTTCCGCCTCCAGCGTGGACGGGTACTTGCGCAGGTTGTCGCCCACGGGCGGCTCGATCTTGACGACCTCCGCGCCCTGATCGGCCAGCAGCGAGCAGCCGTAGGGCCCTGCGATATAGGCACTCAGGTCCAGCACACGCACGCCGCTGAGCGGCCCCTTCGGGCCCTGGCGTTCACCTGGCACAAAACTCATTCATTTCTCCTGATAGGGATGCAGGAAGGCATGCGAAGCCTCCCGCCAGAGGCCGGGTTCAATCGGCCTGGATATTTCGCTCTTTGGCCAGCAGCTTCCACCGTGCCACGTCAGTGCGGATCACCTCGCCGAACTGCTGCGGCGTCACGGGGTTGGCAATGGCGCCTTCGCGCAGAAAGCTGGCCTGGATTGCCGGCTTGGCCAGCACCTGGTTCACGGCCTGGTTGAGGCGATCCACGATGTCGGCCGGCGTGCCGGCGGGCGCAAGCAGCCCCCACCACAGATCGAATTCATAGCCCGGGATGGCCGTTGCCATGGGCGTCAGGTCCGGCGCAATGGGACTGGGTCTGAGGCTGGTGATGCCGATGGCGCGCAGCTTGCCGTTGCGCACCATGGGCAGGATGGACGGGCCGCTGGAGACCAGCATCTGCACCTGGTTGCCGATCACATCGGTCACGGCCGGACCCTGGCCCTTGTAGGGCACATGCATGATGTCCATGCCCGGCACCATGGAGCGCATCATCTCGGTCGCGAAATGGTTGATGCTGCCCGTGCCCGAGGTGGCGTAGTTGAACTGGCCGGGGCGGGACTTGATGGCGCGCACCAGTTCCTCAGGCGTTTTGGCGGGAAACTCATTGTTGACGGCCACCACCAGCGGCCCCTTGGCAAACATGGCCACGGGCGCCAGGCTCTTGACGGGGTCGAAGGGCATCTTGGCCTGTACCGCCGCATTCGTGGTCATGCTCGACGAGACCGCCACCAGCGTGTAGCCGTCCGCCGCCGCCTTGGCCACCGAGGCCGTGCCCGTGTTGCCGCTGGCGCCGGGCCGGTTGTCCACGATCACGGTCTGCTTGAGCACGTCGCCCATTTCCTTGGCCACCTGGCGTGCGAACACGTCATTGGAGCCACCGGGCGGATAGGGAACCACCATGGTGATGGCCTTGGACGGGAAGGCGCCCTGCGCCATCAATCCCGGCGAAGCCAGCGTGGCCACCGTTGCCATGGCGGCCAGCGCCACCAGCCTGCGCCGCGTGCGGCAATGCGAAATGCTCATCTCTTTGTCTCCTGTCCTGTTTCTTGTCGTTGTGGTGCACGGCATGCAGGACGCCGGTGCACCGGAATGCCAGATCCCTATTCAGGCCCCCAGCAGCCCCTGTGCATGCGCCGCAGCCACGATGGCCTGGGCGCGCAGCACAAAGGGCTTGTCCACCATCTTCCCGTCCACCACATAGGCGCCCAGGGCGTTGGCATCTGCCTGGCGGGCCGCCTCCACCACCTTGAGGGCATGCCCGATTTCCTGCTCGGTGGGCTGGTAGACCGCATTGGCCAGAGCGATCTGGCTGGGGTGTATGCAGGTCTTGCCCAGAAAGCCCAGGCCGCGCGACAGGCGGGCCTCGGCGCTGAAGCCCTCGCTGTCGCGGATGTCGGCAAAGGCGCCGTCGTAGGCGTAGACGCCGGCCTCGGCGGCGGCCATGCGCACGGTAAACAGCGCCTGGGCAATGGCGGCGGGCTCGCGCCGGTTCACGCCAAAGGGCTCGAACAGATCGCCCAGACCCATCTGCAGGCCGGCCACGCTGGCATGGGCGCTGGCCAGTTCGGCAGCGCAGCGCAGGGCGCGGGGTGTTTCGATATTGAGCAGCAGGCCAGGCACCTGGGCCACGCCGTTGGCATCTGCCGCCTCGGCAATGCGCTGCGCGACCTCGCGCACCTGCTGCACGGTCTCGGGCTTGGGCAGGTTGATGAGGTGCACGCCGTCGCGCACCATCTCGGCGATGTCGGCTCCGAAATGCGGCGTCTCCATGGCGTTGACGCGCACGATCAGCGTCTTGCCATGGCCCCGGCTTTCAGGGCTGAGCAGGAAGCTGCGCAGCAGGCCGCGCGCCTCGTCCTTGCGGGCCTCGGCCACCGCGTCCTCCAGGTCGAAGGACAGTGCATCGGCGTCGCCGGCCAGGGCCTTGGCGAACAGCTCGGGACGCGATGCGGGAACAAACAGTTTGCTTCTCATGCACCGCATTGTGGGCGGCAGAAAGCCAAGAGAAACACAGGTAATATTTGTTCAAACCACACAAATTCTTTGTTTATGGAAACCAGCTACCTGCACAGCTTCCTGCTCGTGGTCGAGACGGGCTCCATGGCCGAGGCCGCGCGGCGCCTGAACATCACGGCCGCCGCCGTGGCCCAGCAGATCCGCATCCTGGAGCGCGAGTTCGACGCTCCGCTACTGGCCCGCGCCGGGCGCACCGTGCTGCCCACGCCAGCCGGCCACCGGCTGGCGCAATCGGCCCCGCTGCTGCTGCGCGAGCTGGCCAACGCCAAGACCCATGTCAACCATGAGGGCGCCGACGGCGAGCTGGTGATAGGCACCATCAATACGGCCCTGCACAGCCTGCTGCCCGACATCCTGGCGGGCTTTGTGAAGAAGTGCCCGCAGACCAAGGTCTTCCTGCGCTCGGCCACCACGCGCGAGCTGTACCAGGCCGTGCAGCAGGGCGAGCTGGATGCGGCCGTGTGCCTGCACCCCTCCTTCGCCCTGGCCAAGACCTTCGACTGGACGCTGCTGCGCGAGGAGCCGCTGGTGCTTCTGGTGCCGCACCAGCTGGCGCACCTGGACCCGCACACGCTGCTGCGCACCCAGCCGCTGATCCGCTATGACCGCAGCCTGGGCGGCGGGCAAATGGTGGAGCGCTACCTGCGCGCCGCGCAGATTGCGCCGCAGGAGCGCTTTGAACTGAGCTCGTTGGTGGCCATCGCCATGATGGTGGAGCGCGGCCTGGGCGTTTCGCTGGTGCCCGACACGGCCCTGAACCTGCCCGATGGCCAGGGCGTGGTGCGCCTGGCCCTGCCCGAGGAATCGCAGTCGCGGCGCTTTGGCGTGATGTGGCTGCGCTCGTCGGCACGGCTGCCGTTGATCCACAGGCTGGTGGAATGCGCGCGCACCGTGGTCAGGCAGCGCGGCGGCCCGCGCGCTGCCGCACGCGCAGCAACCAGGACGCCGTAGCCCGCGCCGTCAGGACTCCGCCACGGCCGCAGCGGCAACCAGGTCCTGGAACCTGCGCAGCACGGCCGACGCATCGCCCACGCGCGTGGCCAGATGCAGCGGAGCGGCCAGCCCGGGGCATTGCGACAGCCCACGGTAGACAATGCCGTCGCTGCGCAGGCGCTGCATGGAGGCCGGCACGATGGACAGCCCCAGCCCTGCCGAGACCAGGCTCAGCGTGGCCGTCATGCGCGGCGCCTCCTGCACCACGCGCGGGCTGAAGCCCGCCTCCAGGCAGGCCTTGAGAATGGCGTCGTACAGGCCCTGCCCCACCCTGCGCCGGTACAGCACGAAATCCTCCGAGGCGAGCTGCGGCAAAGGCACGGGCCGGCGCAATGGGCGTGCCAGCGCATGCCCTGCCGGCAGGGCCAGCAGCATGGGCTCCTCCAGAATCGGCACGGCCTGCAGCCCCTGGCTGCCATGCAGGGGCGAGCGCACAAAGGCCGCGTCCAGCCGCTCGTGCAGCAATGCATCCATGAGTTCACCCGTGCCCGCCTCCTCCAGCGCCACGGCCACGCCGGGCACCTGCTGGCGGAACATGCGCAGCACGCCGGGCACGAAGGGATGCAGCGCGGCCGAACTGGTAAAGCCCACGGCCAGCCGGCCCGTCTCGCCCCGGGCGGCGCGGCGCACCACCTCGGCCAGCACATCACAGCGCTCCAGCAGCGCCCTGGCCTCTTCCAGCAGCGCCAGCCCCGCCGCCGTGGGCCGCACGCCGCGCGGCAGGCGCTGCACCAGCTCCACGCCCAATTCGTGTTCCAGGCCCTGCAGCAACCGCGTCAGCGGCGGCTGCTGCATGCCCAGGCGCTCGGCCGCACGCGTGATGTGGCCTTCCTCGGCGATGGCGACAAAGGCGCGCAGTTGGCGAAGCTCGGGCACATCAATACTTTCAAGGTATGGGAAGACTTCAATTGTGGCATTTGCAATCATGGATGGACGGATTTACGCTCGCGCCCCACAAACACACCTACCTGAAAGGCAACACGATGACCTGGTCCGCAAAGCAGTACACAACGTTCGAGCAGGAACGCACGCGCCCCGTGCGCGACCTGGTGGCCGTCATTCCCGATCTGCCTGGCCGCGCCGTGCGGCTGGCCGTGGACCTGGGTTGCGGCCCCGGCAACTCCACCGAGGTCCTGGCCCAGCGCTTCCCCGGGGCCACCGTGACGGGACTGGACAATTCCGAGGACATGCTGGATGCCGCACGCAAGCGGCTGCCGGGCACGGCCTTCTCACTGGCCGACATCGCCACCTGGCAGCCCGACCAGCCGCAGGACGTGATCCTGGCCAATGCCTCGCTGCAGTGGCTGCCCGACCACCAGCGGCTTTACCCGCGCCTCGTCAGCCACCTGGCACCCGGTGGCAGCCTGGCCGTGCAGACACCGGACAACCTGGAAGAACCGGCCCACCGGCTGGCGCGCGAAGTGGCCGCCAGCGGCCCCTGGGCTGCCAGGATTGGCGATGTGCGCCACCCCGCACGTCACAGCGCGGACTTCTACTACGCCCTGCTTCGCCCGCACTGCAGCAACGTCGATGTCTGGCGCACCACCTACTTCCACCCGCTGGCGGGCGGCCATGCCGCGGTGGTTGAGTGGTTCAAGGGTTCGGCGCTGCGTCCCTTCGTCGCGCCGCTGGACGAGGAGCAAAAGGCCGGCTTCCACGCAGCGTATCTGCAGGCCATCTCCCAGGCCTACCCCGCGCTGGACGATGGCACGGTGCTGCTGCCCTTCCCCCGACTGTTCATCGTGGCCAGCCGCTGAAGCAGCGCGCCTTCGGCCCTCAGCGCGCCGGATGCGGCCCGATGAGATCCCACAGATTGCCGTAGAGGTCTTCGAACACGGCGACGGTGCCGTGGGGCTTGCGCTGGGGATCCTGCACAAAGCGCACGCCGCGCGAGCGGTAGGCCTCGAAGTCGCGCAGGCAGTCGTCGGTCTGCAGGAACAGGAACACGCGCCCGCCCGTCTGGTTGCCCACGCGCGCGGCCTGCTCCTCGTTCGTGGCGCGGGCCAGCAGCAGGCGCACACCGCCGCCACCGGGGGCCACGGTGACCCAGCGCTTGCCCTCGGACAGGGCGGTGTCCTCGATCAGCACGAAGCCCAGCGCGCCCACATAAAAGCGCAGCGCCTCGTCATAGTCGCGCACGGCGACGCTCACCTGTCCTATCACCTGGGGCATGGAATCCTTTGCAGCAATGGTGCGGTCCTCGGACCACGGGGCCGCGAGGATAACGGAGCCCTGTCAATGCCCTGCCGCCCTGGCCCGTAAGCCCTGCGGCTGGCCCCACAATGGCGGCTTGCAATTGCCTCGCGAGGGACGGGAATCCATGCTGAATGCCTTGTGGCTGGGCTTTTTTATGGTGGCAGCCGTGGCTGCGCTGGCGCAATGGCTGGTCGGCGGCCAGGCCGGGATTTTCTCGGCCATGGTGCAGGCGCTGTTTGCCATGGCCAGGCTGTCGGTCGAGGTCATGGTGCTGCTGTTCGGCACGCTGACGCTGTGGCTGGGCTTTTTGCGCATCGCCGAGAAGGCCGGCGTGGTGGAGTGGCTGGCGCGCGTGCTGGGCCCGTTGTTCGCCAGGCTCATGCCCGAGGTGCCGCGCGGCCATCCGGCCCTGGGCCTGATCACGCTGAACTTCGCGGCCAACGGGCTGGGACTGGACAACGCGGCCACGCCCATGGGCCTGAAGGCCATGCGCTCGCTGCAGGAGCTCAATCCCCGGCCCGACACCGCCACCAATGCGCAGATCCTGTTCCTGGTGCTCAATGCGTCGTCGCTGACCCTGCTGCCCGTGACCATCTTCATGTACCGCATGCAGCAGGGTGCGCCCGATCCCACCCTGGTCTTTTTGCCGATCTTGCTGGCCACCTCGGCCTCGACCCTGGTCGGCCTGCTGGCCGTGGCCGCCGTGCAGAGGCTGCCGCTGTGGAGCCCCGTGGTGCTGGGCTATCTGCTGCCGCTGGGCCTGGCGCTGGCGGGCTTCATGGCCTTTCTGGCCACGCTGTCGGCGGCCGCGCTGGCGCAGCTGTCATCGCTGCTGGGCAACCTGACGCTGTTTGCCCTGATCGTGCTGTTCGTCACCCTGGGCGCCTGGCGCAAGGTCGCGGTCTACGACAGCTTCATCGAGGGCGCCAAGGAAGGCTTTGACGTGGCCAGGGGCCTGCTGCCCTACCTGGTGGCCATGCTCTGCGCCGTGGGCGTGTTCCGCGCATCGGGTGCGCTGGAGTACGCGCTGTCGGGCATACGCTGGGTGGTCGATGCCCTGGGCATGGACGCCCGCTTCGTGGACGCCCTGCCCACGGCCCTGGTCAAACCCTTCTCGGGCAGCGCGGCACGCGCCATGCTGATCGAGACCATGCAGACCCAGGGCGTGGACAGCTTCGCCGCCCTGGTGGCCGCCACCATCCAGGGCAGCACCGAAACCACCTTCTACGTCCTGGCCGTCTACTTCGGCGCCGTAGGCATACAGCGCGCCCGCCACGCCGTGCCCTGCGCCCTCATCGCCGAACTGGCCGGCGTGGTGGCGGCCATCGTGGTCTGCTACAAGTTCTTTGGCTGACAGCACAGTGGATTGCATATCATCTCAACGAGATTCGACAAGAAAGGATGCCTATGCGCCCGTCCGTTGTGCTTGACATGAAGCGAAGCGCGGTGCGCGAAGCGGTCAGCCGCTTTCGCACGGCAAACCCGCGAGTCTTCGGTTCGGTACTGCACGGCACCGACCGGGATGGGAGCGACCTCGACCTGCTGGTCGACGCGCTGCCCGGTGCCACCTTGTTGGACTTGGGTGATCTGGAAGACGAGCTGAAATTGCTGCTCGGCGTTGACGTCGATTTGCTGACGCCCGGTGACCTGCCGTCGAAGTTCCGGGCCAAGGTGCTTGCAGAGGCAAAACCGGTATGAGCGAGAACTACCGCCTGCCTGACTACTGGACCACATCCAGCAGGCTGCGATCGATGCGCGCAGCTTCGTGGAAGGGTTGACCAAGGAGGACTTCTTCGCCGACAAGCGCTCCCAGCAAGCCGTCATCATGAGTTTCATCATCATCGGCGAGGCAGCCACGAAGGTAATGGACGGCTACGCCAAGTTCACCCAGGCGCACCCCGAGGTGCCGTGGCGCAGCATGCGCAATATGCGCAATCGCATGGCTCACGGCTATTTCGACATCAACCTTGATGTGGTGTGGGAGACGGTGCAGGAGTGGCTGCCGGCACTGCTCAGGCAGTTGCCTGCCGTGCGTCTGGATGCCGACGAAGAAGACCGCAATGACTCTGGCATGGAGCCGTGACTGACAACAGCAAGCTGCCGGTGTGCAGCCCCTCTTCCGTGATTGTGATGGAACCGACCTCCTGACGCCCCAGCGTCAGACCTCCGGCATGATGGCTTCCGCATAGTCATACAGCGCCCCCAGGATTTCCTCTCCGCGCTCGTCGGCACTCTCCGATAGCTGATCGACCATGGCAAACATCTGCTCGGCCGTGCGTGCGCCGCCCTTGCCTTCGATCAGGCAGGCCGCGCAGTGCTGCAGCCAGCGCTGGCGCTCGGCAGGGTTCAGGCTGGCGGGGAAGTTGCGGGCGCGGTAGCGGAACAGCAGCTCGGCCAGGCGGGCATCGTCGAAGCCCGTGCGGTCCAGCGCCAGCTCCTGCGCAGACAGGCTGCGCAGGTGGTTCAGGCGGCGCCGGTCCTCATTGCCCACGAAGCCGCCGTACAGGTCCTGGTCGGCATCCAGCCCTTCCTGCGCAGGGCGCTGGTGGACGGCGCGCCACAGCGCGCTCATGTCGGGCAGGTCACGTGCAATGGCCGCATGGCCCATGCACTGCTCCACATCGATGCCCCATTGCGCGGCCATGGCCGGGCTCAGCGTCTTGAGGCTGCCGACCACCATGGGCGACTTGTTGATGTGGATGCTCTTGATGGGCAGGCGCTGCACGCCCTCGGGCAGGTCGGCCGCGCGCGAGAACAGGCGCAGGCGCAGCGTGTCCACGTCGATGGAGGCCAGCTCGGACGGGTCCTGCGCCAGATCCCAGCAGATGATCTCGTTCTTGTTGGTGGGGTGCGTGGCCAGCGGCCACATGACGGCGATGCAGCCGCGCTCGGGCCGGATCATGCCGCTGACGTGCAGGAAAGGCCGGGCATGCGCCGGCTCGGCCGGCAGGCCCATTTCCTGCAGCACGCGATCCTTCTTGTGCAGCGAGAAGGCGAAGTCGAACAATCTGGGCTGGACCTTGCGGATCAGCCGCGCCAGCCCGATGGTGGCGCGCACGTCGGACAGCGCGTCGTGCGCCTTCTCGTGCAGCAGGCCGTTGGCACGGGCCAGGTCCTCGAGCTTGAAGCTCGGAGATCCATCCTCCTTTTTCGGCCAGACAATGCCTTCGGGGCGCAGCGCATAGACCATGCGCACCACGTCGAGCAGGTCCCAGCGCCCGCAGCCGTTCTGCCATTCGCGTGCATAGGGATCGATGAGGTTGCGCCAGAACATGAAGCGCGTGATCTCGTCGTCAAAACGGATGGTGTTGTAGCCCACGCCCACGGTACCGGCCTGGGCCAGTTCTGCCTCGATGCGGGCGGCGAACTGGGCCTCGGGCACGCCTTGCTCCAGGCATTGCTGGGGGGTGATGCCGGTGATCAGGCAGGACTGCGGATCGGGCAGGTAGTCGCCCGCCGGCTGGCAGTACCACATGACGGGTTCGCCGATCTCGTTGAGTTCCGCATCCGTGCGGATGCCCGCGAATTGCGCGGGCCGGTCATAGCGCGGCTGGGCGCCGAAGGTCTCGTAGTCGTGCCAGAAGAAGGTATGGGCCATCGGGCGAGTATGCCTGCGAAAAACGGGCTACCGGCCCTCACAGCAGGGGCGAGCACAGCCGCGCGCCCGAGTCGAACAGGCGCAGCGCAAAGCCCAGGTCGCGCTTGAAGTGCACGCGCTGGGCCTGCTCCAGATCGGCCTCGAACTGCTTGGCCAGATCGCCGTTGAGCGCAGGCCCGTAGGCGATGGCGCAGACCTCGTAGTTCAGGAAAAAGCTGCGGTAGTCGAAGTTGGCCGTGCCGATGATGGCGATGTTGTCGTCCACCACCAGGGTCTTGGAGTGCAGCATGCGTGCCTTGTACTCGTAGACGCGCACGCCGCAACGGATCAGCTCGTCGTAGTAGGAGCGCGCCGCCGCCGTGACCAGGGCCGAATCGGAGCGGCGCGGCACCAGCAGTTGCACGTCCACGCCGCGCAGCGAGGCATTGGTGAGCGCGGCCAGTGCGGCCTCCGTCGGCACGAAGTACGGCGTGGTCAGCCAGACACGTTCCTGGGCTGCGTTGATGGCCGCCAGATGCGCGCGGTAGATGGCCTGCAGGCCGTTGTCGGGGCCCGAGGTGATGATCTGCACGGGCAGCGGGCCCTCGGGCGCGTCCGGCAGCAGCAGGTCGATGTCGGCGGGCTCGTTCTTGGGGTCCTTTTCCAGCGCATAGGCCCAGTCTTCGAGGAATACGGTCTGCAGCCAGTTGACGATGGCGCCCTCCAGGCGCAGGTGCACGTCGTGGTAGGCATCGGGCATGACACGCGCGTTCTCTTCGTCGGTCACGTTGACGCCGCCCGTGAAGCCCACCTTGCCGTCGCACACCAGGATCTTGCGGTGGGTGCGGAAGTTGATGACCGGTCGCAGGCGCCGGCCGATCTTGGAGCCATGGAACAGTGCGACCTCGGCACCCGCATCCTCCAGTGGCTGCAGAAAGCGCCGTCCCAGCTTCTTGGAGCCCAGGGCATCCACCAGCAGGCGCACCTGTATGCCTGCGCGGGCCCGCTCCATCAGCAGGTCGCGCAGGGCCGTGCCGGTCTGGTCGGGCTCGAAGATGTAGTACTCGAGGTGGATGTGGTGGCGCGCGGCATTGACCGCATCGATGATGGCGTCGAAGGTGGCCGCGCCACCGACCAGCAGCCGCAGGTCGGTGGCTGTGCTGACGGGAAAGTCGCTGGTGGCCGCCACCAGGCGCGCAACCTGGTGCAGGCGCTCCGAGCTGCCCGGCATGCGCTCGCGCAGCCGCTGCACGCCCGAGCGCACGCGCGATGTCTTGCGCGCGCGCAGCCGCTTGATGCGCTGGCGCTTGAGCCGCTGCGGGCCGAAGAAATAGTAGATGGCCAGCCCGCCCACGGGAATCGCCGCCATGGACAGCAGCCAGCTCAGCGTGGCCACGGGCGCGCTGCGCTGCAGAAGGATCCACACCGCGACGATCACCACATAGACCGACCAGGTGATGGACAACAGCCACGTCGCGTTGTCCTGGGTCAGGTGCTGATGAATCCACTGCACACAAGCTCTCCCGAAAGGCGATCAAAGAAAAAGCCGGCAGCCCGTGGGACTGTCGGCTTGTGCGGTGGGTATCAGACGATACGCATATCAGGCACCCGCAGCGCTAAGCGCCACCCGGACGCAATGAAACCGGCGCGCCCCAAGGCCATGGACACCGAGCAAGGGCCTACGCCGGCCGCGCCGCCCCGCGGCGAGGGTGTCGCCCCCCTCCCCCGCGCAGCGGGTAGAGAGGGGGAAGGCGCGCAGCGCCTAAGGGGGTGTTTCATCTCAATCGGCGGTGGCCTCTTTGGGCTCGGCCGGCTCGGAAGCCGGATCCTGCCTGGGCTGGGGCGTGATGTCGAGCCTGACCTCGCCCTTTTCGGCATCGTCGGCATCGACCACCCAGTCCACTTCCAGGCGGCCACCGTCGACCAGCTGCCCGAACAGCAGCTCGTCGGCCAGCGAACGCCGGATGGTGTCCTGGATCAGGCGCTGCATGGGGCGGGCGCCCATGAGCGGATCGAAGCCCTTCCTGGCCAGGTGCTTGCGCAGCGCGTCGGTGAAGGTGACCTCCACGCGCTTTTCGGCCAGTTGCTGCTCCAGTTGCAGCAGGAACTTGTCGACCACGCGCAGGATGACCTGCTCGTCCAGCGGCTTGAAGCTGACGATGGCGTCCAGACGGTTGCGGAACTCCGGCGTGAACAGGCGCTTGATGTCGCCCATTTCGTCGCCGGCCTGGCGCGGGTTGGTGAAGCCGATCGAGGCCTTGTTGATGGTCTCGGCGCCCGCGTTCGTGGTCATGATGAGGATCACGTTGCGGAAATCGGCCTTGCGCCCGTTGTTGTCCGTCAGCGTGCCGTGGTCCATGACCTGCAGCAGCACGTTGAAGATGTCCGGATGCGCCTTCTCGATTTCGTCGAGCAGCAGCACCGAATGCGGCTTCTTGGTCACGGCCTCGGTCAGCAGGCCGCCCTGGTCAAAGCCCACATAGCCCGGAGGCGCGCCGATCAGGCGGCTGACGGCGTGGCGCTCCATGTACTCCGACATGTCGAAGCGGATCAGGTCCACGCCCAGGATGTAGGCCAGCTGCTTGGCCGCTTCCGTCTTGCCCACGCCCGTGGGGCCCGAGAACAGGAAGGAGCCGATCGGCTTGTCCGGCTTGCCCAGGCCCGAGCGCGCCATCTTGACCGAGGAGGCCAGCGCCTCCAGCGCCTTGTCCTGGCCGAAGACCACGCTCTTGAGGTCGCGCTCCAGCGTCTGCAGCTTGCTGCGGTCGTCGTTGGACACGTTGGCGGGCGGAATGCGCGCGATCTTGGCCACGATGGCCTCGATCTCGGCCTTGTCGATGGTCTGCTTGCGCTGCTCCACCGGGATGATGCGCTGCGCGGCACCGGCCTCATCGATCACGTCGATGGCCTTGTCGGGCAGGTGGCGGTCATTGATGTACTTGGCCGACAGCTCGGCCGCAGCCTGCAGGGCGGCAGCGGCGTACTGCACGCTGTGGTGCTCCTCGAAGCGCGACTTCAGGCCCTTGAGGATGTCCACGGTCTCGGCCACGGTGGGCTCGACCACATCGACCTTCTGGAAACGCCGCGACAGCGCCGCATCCTTTTCGAAGATGCCGCGGTACTCGGTGAAGGTGGTCGCGCCGATGCACTTGAGCTGGCCGCTGGACAGCGCCGGCTTGAGCAGGTTGGACGCGTCCAGCGTGCCGCCCGAGGCGGCGCCCGCGCCGATCAGCGTGTGGATTTCATCGATGAACAGGATGGCGTTGGGCCGGTCCTTGAGCGACTTGAGCACGCCCTTGAGGCGCTGCTCGAAATCGCCACGGTACTTGGTGCCCGCCAGCAGCGCGCCCATGTCCAGCGAATAGACCACGGCTTCGGTCAGCACCTCGGGCACCTTGCCCTCGGTGATGCGCCAAGCCAGGCCTTCGGCGATCGCCGTCTTGCCCACGCCGGCCTCGCCGACCAGCAGCGGGTTGTTCTTGCGGCGGCGGCACAGGATCTGGATGGTGCGCTCGACCTCGTAGTCGCGCCCGATCAGCGGATCGATCTTGCCGTCCTTGGCCGCCTGGTTGAGGTTCAGCGTGAACTGCTCCAGGGGCGAAGCCTTTTCGTTGCGCTCGCCGCCGGCGCCCTCTTCGGACTCCGCAGGGTTTTCGGCCTTGGCGGGCTCGGGCGGTTCGCCCTTCTTGATGCCGTGGGCAATGAAATTGACCACGTCCAGGCGCGTCACGCCCTGCTGGTGCAGGTAGTAGACGGCGTGCGAATCCTTCTCACCGAAGATGGCCACGAGGACGTTGGCGCCCGTGACTTCCTTTTTGCCGTTGCCGGTGGATTGCACATGCATGATGGCGCGCTGAATCACACGCTGGAAACCCAGCGTGGGCTGCGTGTCCACTTCGTCGGTGCCCGCGACCTGGGGCGTGTTGTCCTTGATGAAGTTGGACAGGGCCGAGCGCAGGTCATCGATGTTGGCTGAGCAGGCGCGCAGCACTTCCGCTGCACTGGGGTTGTCCAGCAGGGCCAGCAGCAGGTGTTCCACGGTGATGAACTCGTGGCGCTGCTGGCGCGCTTCGACAAAGGCCATGTGCAAGCTGACTTCCAGTTCCTGGGCGATCATTGATGACTCCTTTTCGCTTGCTGGGGATTATTGACTGCAACCATAAATCAGGGCGGCCCGGGTTTATTCAACAGGCTCGAACATGGCCTGCAACGGATGGCCCGCCTTCTGGGCGGCCTGCAGCACCTGTTCGACCTTGGTGGCCGCAACATCGCGCGAATACACGCCGCAGACGCCGCGGCCGTCGAGATGGATCTTGAGCATGATCTGGGTGGCCGTTTCGCGGTCCTTGCCGAAGAGTTCCTGCAGGACGATGATGACGAATTCCATGGGCGTGAAGTCATCGTTGAGCATCACGACCTGGTACATCTGCGGCGGCTGCACACGCTGGCGCCGCCGCTCCAGCACCACGGCGCCGTCGTCGTCGGACACGGGCCGCACCGTGGGAATGGCAGGAGGGGTCGAAGGGGGTTGGGTTGCCATGAAAATCATTCTAGCCATCGGAGCCACTGTTTTCCGGAAGGGATATGCGAGGCGTGCCTGAAGAATTCAAGCGCGGTGCCCGCCCGGGATGGCCAGCACGCACCAAAGCAGTGCCTGCTTGCCGCCACCGGGAGCTGCACCACCTTGCGCGTTATTCGTAGACCACCTTGACCTGGGCGCTGCCTGCCTGGGCATACCAGGCGGCCAGGGCCGCGTCGCTGGGATAGAAGCGGCTGCCGTCGCCCAGGGCCAGCTCGCAGCTCGCCGAGCCGCGCTCGTCCTCGCAGACCAGTCCCAGGCGCACCTTCATGCCGCGCTGCAGCTCGCCATGCTCGCCCTGCTCCACCACGGCGGGGAACTGGCGCAGCAGGCCGACCACATCGGGCATCCTGTCGCCAACGCTGACCTGCAGGTAGCGCGCGAAGCGGCAGCGCGCATCGGCCAGGTTGAACAGCTGCTGGGCCTTCATGCGCAGGCCGCCGCTGAAATGGTCGAGCTGCAGGCGGCCGGTGATGACGACGAATTCATCATCCTTGAGCAGTTCGCGGTAGGTGTTGAGCGTGTTCTCGTCCACCGAGGCCTCGATCACGCCCGAGCCGTCATCGATCTTGAACAGGCCCAGCCGCCCGCGCTGGCCGTTGATGGCGCGGAAGTCGCTGATGATGCCGGCCAGCGTCTGGGGCTCGCGGCTGTCGCGCAGCTCGGCCAGGGGCGTGCGCACGAAGCGGCGCACCTCTTTCTCGACCTCGTCGAACAGGTGGCCCGAGAGGTAGAAGCCCACCGCCGTCTTTTCCTGGGTCAGCCGCTCCTTCACGCCCCAGGGCAGTGCCTCGACCAGAGGCGGCTCCTGGGTGCTGGAGCCCACGGCGTCATCGCCCATCATGTCGAACAGGCCGCCCTGGTTGGCGTTGGCCAGCGTCTTGTTGCCGAACTCGAAGGCATGGTCGATGGAGGCCACCAGCGACGCCCGGTTGAGCTCGATGGCGTCGAAGGCGCCGCCCTTGATCAGGGCCTCCAGCGTGCGCTTGTTCAGGCGCGTGCGGTCCACGCGCACGCAGAAGTCGGCCAGGCTCTTGAAAGGCCCCTTGTCGGTGCCGCGCGGCCCCACGCCGCGGCCTTCACGCGCCGCAACGATGGCCTCGATGGCCTGCTGGCCCGTGCCCTTGATGGCGCCCAGGCCGTAGCGGATGACCTTGTCGGTGACGGGCTCGAAACGGTACATGCCGCGGTTGACGTCCGGCGGCTCGAAGCTGATGCCCATCTTCAGCGCGTCTTCGTACAACACCTTGAGCTTGTCGGTGTTGTCCATTTCCACGGTCATGTTCCCGCAGTAGAACTCGGCCGTGTAGTGCACCTTGAGCCATGCCGTGTGGTAGGCCAGCAGCGAGTAGGCGGCGGCGTGCGACTTGTTGAAGCCGTAGCCCGCGAACTTTTCCATCAGGTCGAAGACCTCGTCGGCCTTGTCCTCGCTGATGCCCTGCTTGGCCGCGCCCTCGCGGAAGATCCCGCGGTGCATGACCATTTCCTCGACCTTCTTCTTGCCCATGGCACGGCGCAAGAGGTCGGCGCCGCCCAGCGAGTAGCCGCCCAGCACCTGGGCGGTCTGCATCACCTGCTCCTGGTAGACCATGATGCCGTAGGTCTCGGCCAGCACCTGCTCGACCAGCGGGTGCGGGTACTCCACCACTTCCTTGCCGTGCTTGCGCGCGACGAAGCTGGGGATCAGGTCCATGGGGCCCGGACGGTACAGCGCGTTCAGTGCGATCAGGTCTTCCAGGCGGCTGGGCTTGGCGTCGCGCAGCATGCCCTGCATGCCGCGCGATTCAAACTGGAACACGGCTTCGGTCTTGCCCTCGGAGAACAGGTGGTAGGTGCGCGCATCGTCCAGCGGGATGTTCTCGAAGGCGAAGTTCTCCTGGCCCTTGTGGCGCTTGATGATGAACTCGCGCGCGATCTCCAGGATGGTCAGCGTGGCCAGGCCCAGAAAGTCGAACTTCACCAGGCCCACGGCCTCCACATCGTCCTTGTCGTACATGGCCACGGCCGAGTCGCTGCCCGGCTGCTGGTACAGCGGGCAGAAGTCGGCCAGCTTGCCCGGGGCGATCACCACGCCGCCCGCGTGCATGCCGATGTTGCGAGTCATGCCTTCGAGCTTCTGGGCCATTTCGATCAGGGTCTTGACGTCTTCTTCTTTTTCGATGCGCTCGGCCAGCATGGGCTCGGCCTCGATGGCGTAGGTGTACTTGTCGCCCTCCTTCTTCGGGTTGGGCGGGTATTTGAGCGTGACGTGCAGGCCCGGCTTGTTGGGAATGAGCTTGGAGATGCCGTCGCAGAAGGTGTAGCTCATGTCCAGCACGCGGCCCACGTCGCGGATGGCCGCGCGCGCGGCCATGGTGCCGAAGGTGGCGATCTGGCTGACGGCGTCGCGGCCATAGAGCTGCTTCACGTAGTCGATGACGCGGTCGCGGTTGGCCTGGCAGAAGTCCACGTCGAAGTCGGGCATGGACACGCGCTCTGGGTTCAGGAAGCGCTCGAACAGCAGGTTGTATTCCAGCGGGTCCAGGTCCGTGATCTTGAGCACGTAGGCCACCAGCGAGCCCGCGCCCGATCCGCGGCCCGGGCCCACGGGGCAGCCGTTGAGCTTGGCCCACTTGATGAAGTCGCCCACGATGAGGAAGTAGCCCGGAAAGCCCATCTTGAGGATGGTGCCGATCTCGAATTCCAGCCGTTCCACGTAGCGCGGGCGCTGCGCCTCGCGCTTGGCGGGATCGGGATACAGGTGGGTCAGGCGGTCTTCCAGGCCGTTGAAGGATTCGCTGCGGAAGAACTCGTCCATGGTCATGCCGTCAGGCACGGGGAAATTGGGCAGCTGCGGCTTGCCCAGCACCAGGGTCAGGCTGCAGCGGCGCGCGATTTCCACGGTGTTGGCAATGGCGCTGGGAATGTCGGCGAACAGCGCCTGCATCTGCGCTGCGGTCTTGAAATGCTGGTCGCGCGTGAAGCGGCGCACGCGCTTCGGGTTGGCCAGGATTTCGCCTTCGGCGATGCACACGCGCGCTTCGTGGGACTCGTAGTCGTCGGGGCCGAAGAACTGGATGGGGTGCGTGGCCACCACGGGCAGGTTCAGCCGCTCGGCCAGTTGCACGGCAGCCAGCACGTGCGCCTCATCGTCCTGGCGCCCGGCGCGCTGCAGTTCGATGAAGAAACGGTGCGGGAACATGCCTGCCAGCCGCTGGGCCACGGCGGCTGCGCCGGCCTCGTCGCCGCGCATCAAGGCCTGGCCCACGGGGCCGGCCTGGGCACCGGCCAGCACGATCAGCCCCTCGCCCAGCTCCTGCAGCCAGGCCCAGGTGTGCACGGCCTGGCCCTTGACCACGTTGCGGGTCCAGCCACGGGCCAGCAGTTCGGACAGGTTGTGGTAGCCCAGCGGGCTTTGCACCAGCACGATGATGCGCGAGACGGCGGCGCCGTTCTCGCCTTCGATCTGGATTTCCGCGCCCAGCACGGGCTTGACGCCCTTGGCCCGCCCTTCGCGGTAGAACTTGACGCCGCCGAACAGGTTGTTGAAGTCTGTGACGGCCAGTGCGACCTGCCCATCCTCGGCGGCGGCCTTGACGATGGCATTGATGCGGTTGGTTCCGTCCACGACGGAGAATTCGGTGTGCAGGCGCAAATGGACAAACATATGGGCGCCATTGTAGAAAGCTCCGCAAGGCCGGGACCCGTTCACGGCCATGCCTTTGCCGCCGCCCCCGCCTGCGGGGCGGGCATCGCAGGCCGTTACAATGCTTCGGCCCGGTTGCGGGAAAATCAGGCTTTGTGCGGCCCCCAGCGCGGCCCGCTTCCCTGCCCGCCACCCCTCTCACCGCCCTTCGATTGCCCGAGAAACGTCCACCATGCAGCGTATTCCCCTGTCCATCGTTCCCGCCATGCTGGTCGCAGGCGTTCTGACAGCCTGCTCCAGTACGCAGCAAGACCCTACTGCCAAGTGGACCCCGGACCGCATCTATACCGAGGCCCGCGACGAAGCCGCCTCCGGCGCGTTCGACAAGGCCGTTCCGCTGTTCGAGAAGCTCGAAGGCCGTGCCGCCGGCACGCCCCTGGCCCAGCAGGCCCAGCTCGACAAGGCCTATGCCCAGTACAAGAGCGGCGACAAGATCCAGGCCACCGCCACGCTGGACCGCTTCCTGAAGCTGCATCCGGCCAGCCCCGCCACCGACTACGCCCTCTATCTGAAGGGCCTGGTCAACTTCAATGACAACCTGGGCATGTTCTCCTGGCTGTCGCGCCAGGATCTGTCCGAGCGTGACCAGAAGGCCGCCAAGGACTCGTTCGAGTCCTTCCGCGAGCTGGTGACGCGCTTCCCCGAATCGCGCTACGCCGAGGATTCCCGGCTGCGCATGCAGTACATCGTCAACTCGCTGGCGCAGTACGAGGTGCATGTGGCCCGCTACTACTACGGACGCGGCGCCTACGTGGCCGCCATCGCGCGCGCGCAAACGGCCGTCAAGGACTACCAGGGCGTTCCCGCCGTGCGCGAGGCCATGCAGATCCTGGTGAATTCATACGACGCCCTGGGCATGACGCAGCTGCGCGACGACGCGCAGCGCGTGCTGACCGCCTCCTATAGCCAGGAGTCGGACCAGGACCTCACGGCAAAGCAGAAGTCGTGGTGGAAGCTGTGGTGATCTGCGGCGCAGGCTGCGCCAGCGCCTGCAGCGCCTGCAGCGCCTGCAGGGCCTGAGCAAAGGCCGCCTCGTCCACCAGTGTCCGCATGGGCGGCAGCGCGGCACGCAGCCGCCGCCCGTAACCCATGGTGGCCAAACGGGAATCACAGACCACGAGTACGCCGCGATCCGTCTCGCGCCGGATCAGGCGGCCGGCGCCCTGCTTGAGCGCCATGGCGGCCTCGGGCAGCATGTAGTCGGCAAAGGCCTGGCGGCCCACGGATTCCAGACTGCGCGAACGCGCCTCGACCAGCGGATCGTCGGGTGGCGGAAACGGCAGCTTGTCGATGACCACCAGCTGCAGCGCATCGCCCGGCAGGTCCACCCCCTCCCAGAAAGTGGCCGAGGCCACGAGAATGCAGCCCCGCCCCGGGCTCGCCCCCGTGCCTTCCCCGCCTTGCGTGCCTTCCCTGCCTTCTCCGGCCGCAATAAAGCGCTCGATCAAGGCCAGCTTGGGCGCCTGCCCCTGGACCAGCACATCGAGTTCACCAAACAGCCCCAGCGACTGCTGCAGCGCATCGCCTATGGCGTGCAGCGCCCGCAGCGTGGTCGTCAGCACCAAGGTGCGCCCGCCCAGGCGCTGGGCAGCATCCAGCGCCAGGCGCGCCACCTCGGCGCTGTGCGTGGCACTTCCGGCCTGGGCAAAGGGCCGGGGCACGTAAAGCGCCGCCTGCCGCGCATAGTCGAAGGGACTGTCCACGCGCAGCACCTGGGCCTCGCGCAGGCCGCAGGGCTCGGTGAACCAGCTCAGGCGCTCGTCGTCACCCAGCGTGGCCGAGGTGAAGATCCAGGCGGTGCCCGATGGCTGCCGGGGCAGGCCTGCAGCTTCGGGAACGGGCGCGGGCACGCCTTCTTCCTGTTCTTGTGGCTCGGGCACGGGCTGTGCATCCTCTCTCTCTTGCTCTTCCGACCCCTGCGGCTCCTGCGTCAACCCCAGCAGCCGCGTGCGCATGATGTGCGCAATGGTCAGCGGGGACTCCAGCATGCGCATCTGCTGGCTGCCCAGCTCCAGCCAGCGCACCGTGTCCTGCACGGCGGCGGCGGCGAACGTGGCCAGGCGCCGCAGCAACTCGTTGCCGCGCTCGAACAACCTGCGCAGTTCGGGGTCGCTGACCTGCAGTTGCACCAGCGGTTCCAGCAGTGCCCGCAGGCTGCGCCCCAGCGTGACCAGGGCGGTGCGCCAGCGCTGCGCGTCCAGCCCCTGCGGCGTCACGCCCTGCCAGGGCAGGCGCCCGCCCACCGGTGGCTTGCCCGCCGCCAGGCGCAGTTCGCGCAATGCCTGCTCCACACGTGCCGAGAGCTGCATCCAGTCGGCCATGCCGCGCGCCATCTCCTGGCCGGCGCGCAGCACATCGCGGGCATAGCCCGTCAGTTGCTGGCCCGACAGGCTCTGGCCCGCAAACTGCACGCCGGTGTCGTTGAGCTGGTGGGCCTCGTCCACCACGACCACGCCCACGCTGGGCAGCAACTGGGCCACGCCCGACTCGCGCACATCCAGGTCGGCAAACATCAGGTGGTGGTTGATGACCACCACGTCGGCCTCCAGCGCAGCACGGCGCGCCACGTTGACATGGCAGTCCTGCCAATGCGGGCAGTCGGAACCCAGGCAGTTGTCGCGCGTGGAAGTGACCAGGGGCAGCGCGGGCGAGCGCTCATCCAGCGCAGGCAACTCGCCCAGGTCACCCGTACGCGTGGTGCGCGCCCAGCGCTCGACCAGGGCCACGCTGCGCAGCACCTGCGGGTCCTGCGGCGCCGTGCGGCCCTGGCGCACACGCTCCAGCCGCTCCATGCACAGGTAGGCGCTGCGGCCCTTGAGGCGCGCCATGCGCAGCGGCATGCCCAACGCGGCAACGAGGCGCGGCAGATCGCGGGCATACAGCTGGTCCTGCAGCGCGCGCGTGGCCGTGGACACCAGCACGCGCTGGCCGCTGAGCAGGGCCGGCACCAGGTAGGCATAGGTCTTGCCCACGCCCGTGCCGGCCTCGACCACCAGGGTCTGGCGCTGCTCGATGGCCTGGGCCACGGCCAGGGCCATGCGGGTCTGCCCCTCGCGCGGCAGGAACAGCGCCTCGGCGCGCGACAGCAGGCCTTGCGGCGCGAAGGCCGCCTGCACGGCGGCGGTCAGGGAATGCAAAGGGCAGGTCCGTTTGTTGAAAAAGAGAGCGCCGCCGGGGTGCGACGGGCCGGTGCGGGGGACGGTGCTCCGATAATATGCGCCATGACATTGGTGTGCCCATCCACCGCCCCAAGAGCCCACCAAACCAGAGACCATGCAGCCAGCGTACCGACTCCAAGCCGCCACAGGCATCCATCGCGGTGACCGGCAATACCAGCAAGACCAGGTGATGCTCATGGCCCACCCCTATGTGCACGGCTGCCTGCTCGGCGTGCTGGCCGACGGCATGGGCGGGCGCAGTGGCGGGCGCAAGGCCTCCGACCAAGTCATGCTCACGGCGCGCCAGCTGTTCGAGCGCTTCGAGCCGGGCAAGGAGGACTGCACGGCGCTGCTGGAGAGCATCGTCCACGAGTCGCACATGGTGATCCGGCTGACGGCCATATCGGCCGAGCAGGAGCCGCACAGCACCATTGCCGCCTTCGTGCTGCTGCCCCAGGGCCGCTGCCACTGGGTGCATTCGGGCGATTCGCGCATCTACCACTACCAGGGCGCGACCATGGTCCACCGCACCAAGGACCACTCCTACGTCCAGTCCCTGGTGGACAGGGGAGAGCTCACCGAATTCGAGGCCCATGTGCACCCCAAGTCCAACATCCTGCTGGGCTGCCTCGGCACCGAGGCCGAGCCGCCCATGAGCCACCACGTGATCGAGCATGTGCATCCGGGCACCACGCTCATGGCCTGCAGCGACGGCGTCTGGCACTACTACACGGCGGAGGAACTGGGCACCGTGCTCAACGCGCTCACGCCGCGCGAGGCAACGGAGTTCCTGATCGACAAGGCACGCGTGCGCGCCCAGGGCGGGGGTGATAACCTGTCGCTGGTGGTGCTCAAGCTCGAGGCACTGGAGCCGGTGACGGCCTGACCACCGGACTCAGGGCGCAGGTGGAGCGGGCAGCGGCGCTGCCTGCGGGCCGCGCTCGCGGGCGGCATCGGCTGCGCGGGCCTTGCGCTCGGCGGCCTCTTTTTGCTTGGCCTCGAACTGGGCGCGGGCGGCGGTGCGTCGCTCCTGCTCCTGTGCGGACTGGCGCTGCTCGATCTGCGCCTGGCGATCACGCTGGTGGCTGGCCTGCTGGGCTGCGCGCTGCTGTGCGTCCTGGGCACGCTGGGCCCTGAGGGCCTGGGTGTCGCGCTGGGCGGCCGGTGGCCGCTCCTTGGCTTGCATGGACGAGGCGGCTTTCTGGGCCTTCTTGGCCTCGATATCCTCAAGGCGCTGGGCGGCGCGCTCCTTGCGCTCCTCATCGTTGAGCTGCAGCTCGCGTTCGCGCAGCGGCTTGTCCTGCTCGCGGGCTTCTTCGCGCGCCTGCCTGAGGCAGTCTTCCACGGCAAAGCGCTGATAGCACTCGGACTCCAGGCCGGTGCGCCGCCGGTCGATGACGGCACGCTGGGCCGCGATCTCGGCGCGTGCGGCCTTGCGCTCGGCCTGGACCTGCTTTGCAGCCTGGGCGCGTTCCTGCCGCGCATCGGCATCGGCATCCACGCCGGCATCCGCAGCCATCGCCGGGCCGGCCAGCACAAGGCAGGCCAGCGCAGCGCCCAGGGGAGCGGGCAGTTTCTTCAAAAGGGCGAAAGCAGAGGTAGGCAGTTTCAGCATGTACAGGTCCGGCAAACGACGCCAGCGGCCGGGACCGGCCTCAGGTCAGGCTGGTGTCCACCACACGGCGCTCCAGCGCCAGGAATTCCTTGGACTGCATCTCGTTCAGGCGCGAGACGGTGCGGGGGAACTCATGGGCCAGCGGGCCCTCAGTGTAAAGCTGCTCGGGCGGCACGGCGGCCGAGATGACCAGCTTGACCCTGCGGTCGTACAGCACGTCCACCAGCCAGGTGAAGCGCCGCGCGGGCGATGCCATGTTGACCGGCATATAGGGCACGTCGGACAGCAGCACGGTGTGGAACTGGCTTGCGATCTCCAGGTAGTCGTTCTGCGAGCGCGGGCCGCCGCACAGCTCGCGGAAGTCGAACCAGACCACGCCACCGGCGCGGCGGCGCGCACGGATCTCGCGCGCCTCGATGTGCAGCACCGGGTCTTCGTCCTTGACTTCGGCCAGCTTGTCGAAGGTTTCGGTCATGGCCGCATCGGCCTGTGCACCCAGGGGAGTGTGATAGAGCCGGGCATTTTCCAGCGTGCGGCGGCGGTAGTCCGTGCCGTTGTCCACGTTGACGACTTCCATGCGCTCGTTGAGCAGGTCGATGGCCGGCAGGATGCGGTCGCGGTGCAGGCCGCCCGGGTACAGTTCGTCGGGCTTGAAGTTGGAGGTGGTGACAAAGCCCACGCCGTTGGCGAACAGCGAGACCAGCAACCGGTGCAGGATCATCGCGTCCGTGATGTCGGCCACGTGGAATTCGTCGAAGCAGATCAGCTTGTACTTCTTGGAGATGCGGGCACCCAGCACGTCCAGCGGGTTCTGCGTGCCCTGCAGCACGGCGAGCTCGCGGTGGACCTCGCGCATGAATTCGTGGAAATGCAGGCGCACCTTGCGCCTGAGCGGCACGGCGTTGAAGAAGCAGTCCATGAGAAAGCTCTTGCCGCGCCCCACCCCGCCGTACATGTAGACGCCGCGGGGAATCTCGGGATGGTTGATGAGCTTCTTGAAGGCGTTGGAGCGGCGCTGGCGGTAGACCGCCCAGTCGTCGGCACAGCGCTGCAGCGCCTCGACGGCGCGCAACTGCGCAGGATCACTGTGAAAGCCCTTGGCTACCAGTTCGGCCTCGTAGGCCTCTCGCACTGAAACGCTCATGCAGCATCAACCATTCGCTATGTATTCAGAAGCTGAAAACGCTTGCAGGGCAAGCGCTTTCAGGTCTTTGGCTTGGGCTAGATGGCTAGCCTGGCACTCAGAAATTCAGAGTGCGCTTGTCAACGGCGAGGGCCGCTTCCTTGGTGGCCTCGGACAGCGAGGGGTGGGCGTGGCAGATGCGGGCGATGTCTTCGCTCGATGCCTTGAACTCCATGGCGACCACGGCTTCGGAGATCAGCTCCGAGACCATGGGGCCGACCATGTGCACGCCCAGGATTTCGTCGGTCTCGGCATCGGCCAGGAACTTGACCATGCCCGTGGTGTCGCCCAGGGCGCGCGCGCGGCCGTTGGCCAGGAAGGGGAAGCTGCCGGCCTTGTACTTGACGCCCTGCTCCTTGAGTTGCTGCTCGGTGCGGCCCACCCATGCGATTTCGGGGCTGGTGTAGATCACCCAGGGAATGGTGCCGAAGTTCACATGGCCATGCTGGCCGGCAATGCGCTCGGCCACGGCCACGGCCTCTTCCTCGGCCTTGTGCGCCAGCATCGGGCCGCGCACCACGTCGCCCACGGCCCAGACGCCGGGCAGGCTGGTCTTGCAGTCGTCATCGACCACGACGCAGCCGCGCTCGTCCAGTGCCAGGCCCACGGCCTCGGCATTGAGGCCGGCCGTGTTGGCGGTGCGGCCGATGGAGATGATCAGCTTGTCGGCCTCCAGCGCCTGGGCTTCACCCTTGGCGTTGGTGTAGGCGATGGACACGCCCTTCTTGCCGCTCTTGATTTCGCCGATCTTCACGCCCAGCTCGATCTTCAGGCCCTGCTTGTCGAACGCCTTCTTGGCTTCCTTGGCGATCTGCTCGTCCACGGCGGACAGGAACTTGTCCATGCCTTCGAGCACGACCACTTCCGTGCCCAGGCGGCGCCAGACCGATCCCATTTCCAGGCCGATCACGCCAGCGCCGATCAGGGCCAGCTTCTTCGGGGCCTTGCCCAGTCGCAGGGCGCCGTCGTTGGACAGGATGTTCTCTTCATCGAAAGGCACGCCGGGCAGCGCGCGGGCGCTGGAGCCCGTGGCGACCACGATCTGCTTGCCCGTCAGCACTTCCTCTTCCTTGCCGGCAACCTTGATCTCGTAGCCGCCCTCGACCGCCTTGACGAACGAGCCACGGCCGTGGAAGAAGGTGACCTTGTTCTTCTTGAACAGGTACAGGATGCCGTCGTTGTTCTGCTTCACGACCGCATCCTTGCGGGCGATCATCTTGGCCACGTCCATCTCGACCTTGCCGGTGGAGATGCCATGGTCGGCAAAGTGCAGATTGGCGTGCTCGAAGTGCTCGGACGACTGCAGCAGGGCCTTGGAGGGAATGCAGCCCACGTTGGTGCAGGTGCCGCCCGGAGCGGCGCCGCCAGCGGCGTTCTTCCACTCGTCGATACAGGCCACGTTGAAGCCCAGTTGTGCGGCACGGATGGCGGCGATGTAGCCGCCGGGGCCGGCGCCGATGACGATGACGTCGAATTGCTTGCTCATGTCAAAAATCTCTTGTCTGTAGTGCATGAAAAAACCCACCGCAGGGCACGCGGCCAAGGGTGGGTTTTCGTCGTGTCGAACCCTGTGGAATTACAGGTCGAACAGCAGGCGCGAAGGATCTTCCAGCGCGTCCTTCATGGCCACCAGGCCCAGCACGGCTTCGCGGCCGTCGATGATGCGGTGGTCATAGGACATGGCCAGATAGTTCATCGGGCGGACCACGACCTGGCCGTTCTCGACCATGGCGCGGTCCTTGGTGGCGTGCACGCCCAGGATGGCCGACTGGGGCGGGTTGATGATGGGGGTGGACATCATCGAGCCGAAGGTGCCGCCGTTGGAGATGGAGAAGGTGCCGCCGGTCATTTCTTCAATGCCCAGCTTGCCTTCGGCAGCCTTCTTGCCGAATTCGGCAATCTTCTTTTCGATGTCGGCGAAGCTCATCTGGTCTGCATTGCGCAGGATGGGCACCACCAGGCCACGGGGCGAACCCACGGCGATACCGATGTCGAAGTAGCCGTGGTAGACGATGTCGTTGCCGTCCACGGAAGCATTGAGCACGGGGTACTTCTTCAGGGCGTGCACTGCCGCCTTGACGAAGAAGGACATGAAGCCCAGCTTGGTGCCGTGTTCCTTGGTGAAGGCGTCCTGGAACTTCTTGCGCAGGTCCATCACCGGGGCCATGTTCACTTCGTTGAACGTGGTCAGGATGGCGTTGGTGGACTGCGACTGCAGCAGGCGCTCGGCCACGCGGGCACGCAGGCGGCTCATGGGCACGCGCTGCTCGGGACGGCCGCTGAGGTCTTCCTTGGCAGCGGGAGCCGACACCTGGGGCAGCGCCTTGGTGGGCACGCCGGTGGGGATGACGGCAGCCGTGGACTGCACGCCGCCCTTGATGGCGGCCAGGGCGTCGCCCTTGGTCACCCGGCCATCCTTGCCGGAGCCAGCCACGCCGGCGGCCGACAGGTTGTTCTCGGCCAGCAGCTTGGCAGCGGCGGGCATGGCGACATCACCCTTGCTGCCACCGGTGGCGGCCGCGGCTGCGGGCGCCGCAGCGGGAGCGGCTGCAGCGGCGGGAGCGGCTGCAGGAGCGGCAGCGGCCACGCCGGCCACGCCTTCGGTGTCGATCTTGGCGATCAGCTGCTCGGCCACCACGGTGGCGCCGTCACCTTGCACGATCTCGGCCAGCACGCCAGCGGCGGGCGCGGGCACTTCGAGCACGACCTTGTCGGTTTCGATCTCGATGAGGATCTCATCGACTGCAACCGCTTCGCCGGCCTTCTTCTTCCAGGTCAGCATGGTGGCCTCAGCGATGGACTCGGACAGCTGGGGAACTTTGACTTCAACGATAGCCATTTGTGATTCTTTCCAAAAGTGTTCTGTACTGATACGTAGCGGGTGGGGGCTGCCTTACTTGTTCAGGACAAAACCCTTGAGCTTGGAGAACGCGCCTTCCACCAGGGCCTTTTGCTGCTCCTGGTGCAGGTGTGCGTAACCCACGGCGGGCGATGCGGAGGCAGCGCGGCCGGAGTAGCCCAGCTTCTGGCCATCGAGCATGTTCTCGTGGATGTAGTGCTGCACGAAGAACCAGGCGCCCTGGTTCTGCGGCTCGTCCTGGCACCAGACGATCTCGGTGGCGTTGCCGAACTTCTTGAGTTCAGCGGCGAAGGCCTTGTGCGGGAAGGGGTACAGCTGTTCGACGCGGATGATGGCGACGTCCTTGCTTTCCTTCTCGGCGCGCTTCTTGACCAGGTCGTAGTAGACCTTGCCCGAGCATGCGATCACGCGCTTGACCTTGGCCGCGTTCTTCACGACGGCTTCGTCCTGCTCGGGGATCACGGTCTGGAAGCCACCGCTGGTGAACTCGGACAGCGGCGAGGTCGCATCCTTGTTACGCAGCAGCGACTTGGGCGTCATGATGACCAGCGGCTTGCGCAGCGGGCGCACCATCTGGCGACGCAGCACGTGGAAGATCTGGCTGGCCGTGGTGGGCTGCACGATCTGCATGTTGGCGTCGGCGGCCAGCTGCATGAAGCGCTCCAGGCGTGCCGAGCTGTGCTCGGGGCCCTGGCCTTCATAGCCGTGCGGCAGCATCAGCGTCAGGCCGTTGATGCGTCCCCACTTGACTTCACCGGAGGCGATGAACTGGTCGATCACCACCTGGGCGCCGTTGGCGAAGTCGCCGAACTGGGCTTCCCAGATCACCAGGGTGTTGGGATCGTTCGACGCGTAGCCGTACTCGAAGCCCAGCACGGCCTCTTCGGACAGGATGGAGTCGATGACGGTGAACGGAGCCTGGCTGTCGGCCACGTTCTGCAGCGGGATGTAGGTGCCTTCGCTCCACTTTTCACGCTTTTGGTCATGGATGACCGAATGGCGGTGGGTGAAGGTGCCGCGGCCGCAGTCCTCGCCCGACAGGCGCACGGGGTAGCCCGATGCGACCAGCGATGCGAAGGCCATGTGCTCGCCCATGCCCCAGTCCACGTTGACGTCGCCGCGGCCCATGGCTGCGCGGTCGTCATAGACCTTCTTGACCAGCGCGTGCGGCGTCACGGTCTCGGGGATGGTGGTGATGCGTTCGGCCAGGCGCTTCCATTCGGTCAGCGGGATGGCGGTGTCGCCAGCGTCGGTCCAGGTCTTGCCCAGGAACGGGCTCCAGTCCACGGCGTACTTGCTCTTGAAGTTCGTCAGCACCGGGTCCACGGTGTGGCGGCCTTCGTCCATGGCGGCGCGGTAGGCCTTGGCCATGTCGTCGCCCAGCGTCTCGCCCAGGCCTTGCGTGGCCAGCTTGTCGGCGTACAGCTTGCGGGTACCGGGGTGGGCGCCGATCTTCTTGTACATCAGCGGCTGGGTCAGGGCAGGCGTGTCCTGCTCGTTGTGGCCCAGCTTGCGGAAGCAGACGATATCCACGACCACGTCCTTGGAGAATTCCATGCGGAATTCCAGCGCCAGCTGCACGGCCAGTGCCACGGCTTCCGGATCATCGCCGTTCACGTGCAGCACGGGCGACTCGATCATCTTGACGATGTCGGTGCAGTACAGCGTGGAGCGGGTATCGCGCGGATCGGAGGTGGTGAAGCCGATCTGGTTGTTGATGATGATGTGCACCGTACCGCCCGTGGTGTAGCCACGGGTCTGGGCCAGCGCCAGGGTTTCCTGGTTCACGCCCTGACCGGCAAAGGCGGCATCGCCGTGCACCAGCACGGGCAGCACCTGCTTGCCGTGCGGGTCGTCGCGGCGGTCCATGCGCGAGCGCACCGAGCCTTCGACCACGGGGTTGACGATTTCCAGGTGCGAGGGATTGAAGGCCAGCGACAGGTGGACAGGGCCGCCGGCGGTGGACACATCGGAGCTGAAGCCCTGGTGGTACTTCACGTCGCCCGAGGGCAGGTCTTCGGGAGCGGTGTGATCGAACTCGGCAAACAGGTCCTTGGGCATCTTGCCCAGGGTGTTGACCAGCACGTTCAGGCGGCCGCGGTGGGCCATGCCGATCACGACTTCCTGCACGCCCTTCTGGCCGGCAGCGTTGATCAGCTCGTCCATGGCGACGATGAAGCTTTCGCCACCTTCCAGCGAGAAGCGCTTCTGGCCGACGTACTTGGTGTGCAGGTAGCGTTCCAGGCCTTCGGCAGCCGTCAGGCGGTCGAGGATGCGCTTTTTCCGGCTGGCGTCAAAGCTGGGCTTGGTACGGCTGGTTTCCAGCTTTTGCTGCCACCAGCGCTTTTGCGTCTGGTCGGTGGCATACATGTACTCGGTGCCCAGGGTGCCGCAGTAGGTCTCGCGCAGCGCGTTCATCAGCTCGCGCAGCGACATGCTTTCCTTGCCGAAGAAGGTGTTGCTCGTGTTGAACACCGTTTCCTGGTCGGCATCGGTGAAGCCGTAGAACGACGGCTCAAGCTCGGGAATTTCGGGGCGCTCGGTGCGCTTGAGGGGATCGAGATCGGCCCAGCGTGCGCCGACATTGCGGTAGGCGGCGATCAGCTGCTGGACGGCGGTGCGCTTGCGGCCCAGCTCGGAGTCGGCGCCGGAGGCCACGACCACCTTGGTGCCGCCTTGCTTGGCGCGCTCGGCGAAAGCGTTGATGACGGGCTGGTGCGGGACGTCCTTGGAGTCCGTGCCGTCGACTGCGGGCACATGTTGCAGTGCATCAAAGTACTCGCGCCAGGAATCCGGCACGCTACCGGGGTTGGCCAGGTAGTTCTCGTACATTTCTTCGACGTAGGGGGCATTGCCGCCGAAGAGGTAAGTATTGCCTTGATAGGCTTGGTAGACCGACGTCTGATCGCTCATATTGCGCTGACCTCCGCCTCCCTGAAGGAGGCATTAGCTGGTTTGTAGAACCTTCCGCGACACGGCTGTACCGATTGGCGGATGCGACTGTGGCTGGGGAAGGGCCTGGTTGCGACCGCCATTGTGCCACCGTTCAAACATCGCAGCAGGGCAGTTACCAAGCGATTACCTGGACCCTCCGGGAGTTCCCGCAGTCGCGTACATTGGCGCATCTTCCGAACGGACCGACAGATGAACCTGCTGCCCCTACACAAACGCACTTTCATGCTGCTGCTGATCGCGGCGACCATCGGCTTCGGCGCCGTGCTCTGGGAGTTCATGGGGGCCATTTTCTGGGGCGTCGCCCTGGCCATCCTGTTCTCGCCGCTGCACCGGCGCCTGCTGGCGCGCATGCCCCGGCGCACCAATCTCGCCGCCCTGTCCACCCTGCTGCTGTGCCTGGTGATCGCCATCCTGCCGCTGGCGCTGATCGGCGCCTCGCTGGTGCGCGAGGCCTCGGTGATCTATGAGCGCGTCAACAGCGGCAACCTCGACGCGGGCACCTATCTGCAACAGATCATGGATGCCCTGCCCTCCTGGGTGACGCCCTGGCTGGAGAGGTTGCACCTGGGCTCGCTGGCCGAGCTGCAGGACAAGCTGTCCAGCATCGCCATGCAGGCCTCCAAGCTGGCGGCCACCAAGGCGCTGGGCATAGGCCAGAACACCTTCGGCTTCCTGGTGGGCTTTTGCGTGATGCTGTACCTGCTGTTCTTCCTGCTGCGCGACGGCCGTGACCTGACCCAGCGCATCCGCATGGCCATTCCGCTGCAGGCCGACCACAAGGCCGAGCTGTCGAGCAAGTTCACCACCGTGATCCGCGCCACCGTCAAGGGCAACCTGGCCGTGGCCGCCTCCCAGGGCGCGCTGGGCGGGCTGATCTTCTGGATCCTGGGCATCCAGGGCCCCGTGCTGTGGGGCGTGGTCATGGCCTTCCTCTCGCTGCTGCCCGCCGTGGGCGCGGGCCTGATCTGGGCACCCGTGGCCATCTACTTCCTGGCCACGGGCGCCGTGGGCAAGGGCGTGATCCTGATCGCCTACGGCGTGCTGGTGATCGGCCTGGTGGACAACGTGCTGCGCCCGCTGCTGGTGGGCAAGGACACGAAGATGCCCGACTACATCGTGCTGATCTCGACGCTGGGCGGCATGGCTCTCTTCGGACTGACGGGTTTTGTGATAGGGCCCGTGATCGCGGCCCTGTTCATGGCGATCTGGGACATGTTCACGCGCATGCAAGTGCAGGATGAGGAAAAGCGCCGCCAAATCGCAAAATCGATGGCCCAGGCAGGTGTGGTGCATGCTGAATATCAGACATCGGATGATATGGACCTCAAGCAAGAACCGCACGATCCCCGCCCGCCCGCACGCTGAGCCTGCTCCGGCCCCTCCCTCTGGGCAGGGACCGGAAATCAAATTCCAGGCCTTCAACGGTTGCAAATGGATCGCATTCGCGCAATAGCCAGGATTGATCGAATTCATTAATCCATCCAATGAATGGCGGATTGATATAAAACAAAATGTCCGAAGCCCTGAATCCAGATAATCATTTCACCTGATGATCCCGCCGGGCGGCGCCCCGGCAAGCCCCGCGCAGCAAGGGCTGGCGTGGAGCTTGCGCGCGAATGCCGCACAGGCGGACTCAGGATTAAGGGTTATTTCCCGGATTGATTCCGGGGTGCACTCGTAGAATTTGCTTACAAGCGTCAATTTCTATTAGAAGGTACCCCACATGGTCCAATTCTCCAGACGCCAGTTCATGAAAGTGACTGGTTCGACTCTGGCCGGATCCAGCCTGGCGTTGATGGGCTTCTCGCCCACTGCCGCCCTGGCTGAAGTGCGCCAGTTCAAGCTGGCCGCCACCACGGTCACCCGCCAGACCTGTACCTACTGCTCGGTAGGCTGCGGCATCCTGATGTATTCGCTGAGCGACGGCGTCAAGAACGCCAAGCTGTCGGTGATCCACGTCGAGGGCGATCCGGACCACCCCGTCAACCGCGGCACGCTGTGTCCCAAGGGCGCTTCGCTGCTGGATTTCGTCCACAGCCCGCACCGCCTGAAGTACCCCGAGTACCGCGCCCCCGGCTCCAGCGAGTGGAAGCGCATGTCCTGGGACGAGGCGCTGACGCGCATCACCAAGCTGCTCAAGGACGATCGCGACGCGAACTTCGTCGAGCAAAACGACAAGGGCCAGACGGTGAACCGCTGGCTGACCACCGGCATGCTGGCCGCCTCGGCCTCCAGCAACGAAGCCGGTTACGTCACGCACAAGGTTGCCCGTTCCTGGGGCCTGCTCGCACTCGATAACCAAGCACGTGTCTGACACGGCCCGACGGTGGCAGGTCTTGCCCCGACGTTTGGCCGTGGAGCGATGACGAACCATTGGGTCGACATCAAGAACGCGGACGTTATCCTGATCATGGGCGGCAATGCCGCTGAAGCACATCCCTGCGGTTTCAAGTGGGTGACCGAAGCGAAGGAGCACAACGGTGCGCACTTCATGGTGGTCGATCCGCGCTTCAACCGCTCCGCCTCCGTGGCCGATTTCTACGCCCCCATCCGGTCGGGCTCGGACATCGTGTTCCTGGGTGGCGTGATCAACTATCTGCTCACGAACGACAAGATCCATCACGAATACGTGAGGAACTACACCGACTTCTCGTACATCGTGAAGGAGGAGTTCGCGTTCGACGAAGGCATCTTCTCGGGCTACGACCCGCAGACACGCAAATACGACAAGTCCAGCTGGGACTACGAACTCGACGCCGACGGCTACGTGAAGGTGGACGCCAGCCTGCAGCATCCGCGCTGCGTGTACCAATGGCTCAAGCGCCACTACGCCAGCTACACGCCCGAGAAGGTGGAGAGCGCCTGCGGCACGCCCAAGGAAAAATTCCTGCACGTGTGCGAGAAGCTGGCATCGACCGCCGTGCCGGGTCGCGTCGCGACCATCCTGTACGCACTGGGCTGGACACAGCACACCACGGGCGCGCAGATCCTGCGCACGGGTGCCATGGTCCAGCTGCTGCTGGGCAATATCGGCGTGGCCGGTGGCGGCATGAACGCGCTGCGCGGGCACTCCAACATCCAGGGCCTGACGGACCTGGGCATCCTGTCGGCCTCGCTGCCCGGCTACCTGACGCTGCCCAACGAGGGCGAGCAGGACTACCAGAAGTACATCGACGCGCGCACGCCCAAGGCCATGCGCCCGGGCCAGATGAACTACTGGTCGAACACGCCCAAGTTCCACGTGAGCCTGATGAAGGCCTGGTGGGGACCGGCGGCCACGGCCGAGAACAACTGGGCCTTCAACTACCTGCCCAAGCTGGACAGGCAGTACGACATGCTGCAGGTGTTCGACCTGATGGCGCAGGGCAAGATCAACGGCTACATCGCCCAGGGATTCAACCCGCTGGCGGCCCTTGCGAACAGCAACAATGTACGCGAAGGCCTCAAGAAGCTGAAGTTCCTGGTGATCATGGACCCGCTGGTCACCGAGACATCGGAGTTCTGGCAGAACCACGGCGAGTTCAACGACGTGGATCCGGCATCGATCCAGACCGAGGTGTTCCGTCTGCCCACGACCTGCTTTGCCGAGGAGGACGGCGCCGTCGTCAGCTCCTCGCGCGTGCTGCAGTGGCACTGGAAGGCGGCCGAGCCCCCGGGCGAGGCCAAGACCGACATTGCCATCATGTCGGCCCTGCACCTGCGCCTGAAGCAGGCCTATGAGAAGGACGGCGGCAAGTTCCCCGAGCCGATCACCAAGCTGTGGTGGCCCTACGCCCATGCCGATCATCCGACCTCGGAAGAGATCGCCAAGGAGTACAACGGCCGCGCGCTGGTGGACCTGTTCGACCCCAAGGACCCGACCAAGCTCATCCGCAAGGCCGGCGAGCAGCTGGCCGGCTTCGGCGAGATGCGCGACGACGGC
This sequence comes from Delftia deserti, assembly GCF_042653485.1. NCBI lineage: Bacteria > Pseudomonadati > Pseudomonadota > Betaproteobacteria > Burkholderiales > Comamonadaceae > Delftia > Delftia deserti. The sequence continues at coordinate 620,454 of NZ_JBHSIH010000001.1, forward strand.
ACGACGATGGGCGGCTGCTGGATCTGGGCAGGCTGCTGGACCTCGTCCGGCAACCAGATGGCCCGGCGCGACAACAGCGACCCCACGGGCATAGGCAACACGCTGAACTGGGCCTGGGCCTGGCCGGCCAACCGCCGCGTGCTCTACAACCGCGCCTCCTGCGACCGCAACGGCCAGCCGTTCGACCCCAAGCGCACGCTGATCCGCTGGAACGGCAAGGCCTGGGGCGGCGCCGACGTGCCCGACATGGGCCCGACCATGCCGCCGGAGACCACCGATCCGTTCATCATGAACCCCGAGGGCGTGGCGCGTTTCTTCGCCCGCAAGGGCATGAACGAGGGACCGTTCCCCACCCACTACGAGGCCTTCGACAACCCGCTGGGATACAACCCCATGTATCCCGACAACAAGCTGGCGGTCATCAACCCGGCCACGCGCATCTTCGACTCCGTCAAGGATTCGGCGGGCTCGCCCAGCGAGTTCCCGCACGTGGGCACGACGTACCGCCTGACCGAGCACTTCCACTACTGGACCAAGCACGTTCAGCTGAACAACATCGTTCAGCCCGAGCAGTTCGTGGAGATCGGCGAGGCGCTGGCCAAGGAACTGGGCATCGAGACCGGCCAGCATGTGAAGGTCAGCTCCAAGCGCGGCTTCGTCAAGGCCGCCGCCGTGGTGACCAAGCGCATCAAGCCCATGAAGATCGATGGCAAGACCATCCACCACGTGGGCGTGCCCATCCACTGGGGCTTCTCGTCGACGGGCCGCAAGGGCTACATGGCCAACAACCTGACGGCATCGGTGGGCGATGGCAACAGCCTTACCCCGGAATCCAAGACCTTCCTCGTGAAGGTGGAAAAGGTTTAAGGAGCAGCTGATGTCATCAACCATGTCTCTCGATATCAAGCGTCGCTCGGCCACGACGACGCCTGCTCCCAGTGCGCGCGAAACGCACAGCGGCGAGGTGGCCAAGCTCATCGATGTCTCCAAGTGCATCGGGTGCAAGGCCTGCCAGACCGCCTGCATGGAGTGGAACGACCTGCGCGACGAAATCGGAACCTGCGCGGCCGGCGTCTATGACAACCCGACCGATCTGACCGATCAGTCGTGGACCGTCATGCGCTTTACCGAGTACGAGAACGAAGCGACAGGCAACCTGGAGTGGCTGATCCGCAAGGACGGCTGCATGCACTGCGAGGACCCGGGCTGTCTGAAGGCCTGCCCCTCGCCGGGCGCCATCGTGCAGTACAGCAACGGCATCGTGGACTTCCAGCAGGACCAGTGCGTGGGCTGTGGCTACTGCGTCACGGGCTGCCCGTTCAACATCCCGCGCATCTCCAAGAAGGACCACAAGGCCTACAAGTGCACGCTGTGCTCGGACCGCGTGGCCGTCGGCCGCGAGCCTGCCTGCGTCAAGACCTGCCCCACGGGCGCCATCATGTTCGGCACCAAGGAGGCGATGAAGGACCAGGCCGAGCACCGCATCGGCGACCTCAAGCGGCGCGGCTATGCCGAAGCGGGCCTGTATGACCCGCAAGGCGTGGGCGGCACCCATGTGATGTACGTGCTGCATCACGCGGACAAGCCTTCGCTGTACAAGGGCCTGCCCGACGACCCGAAGATCAGCCCCATGGTGTCCCTGTGGAAGGGCGTGGCCAAGCCGCTGGCCATGGCCGCGCTGGGCGCAGCTGCCGTCGGCAGCCTGTTCCACTACATCACCAAGGGCCCGAACGACGTGTCCAAGGAACTGGAAGACGAAATGGACCGCAAGGACCAGGAAGCCGCTGAAAAGGAGGCCCGCCGATGAAACGCAACCCACGTGACCTGGTGCGCTACAACGCATCGGAGCGTGCCAACCACTGGGTGGTCGGCATCTGCTTCATCCTGCTGGCGCTGTCGGGCCTGGCGTTCTTCCACCCGGCCTTCTTCCCGCTCACGCAGCTGTTCGGCGGCGGGCCGTGGACGCGCATCCTGCACCCCTACATCGGGGTGGTGATGGCGCTGTTCTTCATCATCATGGCGCTGCGCTTCTGGCGCCTGAACGTGGTGGAGCCGCGCGACATCGAGTGGCTCAAGAACGTCGACAAGATGATCGACGGCGACGACCATGACATGCCCGAGCAGGGCAAGTACAACGGCGGCCAGAAGCTGCTGTTCTGGGGCTTGGTCATCGGCATGCTGGCGATCACCGTGACCGGCGCGCTCATGTGGCGCGCCTGGTGGACGCTGCCCGTCAACGTGGTACGCGCCGCCTCGGTGGTGCATGCCATTGCGGGCGTGTGGATGATCGGCCTGATCATCATGCACGTCTATGCGGCCATCTGGACCCGGGGCACCATCCGCGCCATGCTGTACGGCACGGTGACGCGGGCCTGGGCCAAGCAGCACCACCGGGGGTGGTATCGCAAGATGACCGGGGACAACGACTGAGCCCCCTGAGCGGCTGCGCCGCTTCCCCCTCTCGCTTCGCGGGGGGGGACGGCACCCTCGGTGCGGGGCGGCCCTTCCTCGGTGCCCCTGATCTGGGGCACGCCGGTTTCATAGGCCAAGGACAATGCGCAACCCCGTGTTAGCCTTTCGCCTGAAGCCACCAGCCGCCCGGCGTCCCTGGACGCTGGGCGATTGTCTTTTTGGAACATTCCAATGCAACGCATTCTTCAACCCGGCGATATCGAGTCGCTGGACCACACCAGTTTTCCGCGCGTGCTGCTGCCGCAGTTGCCGGGGCTGTTCGTCGAGCGGGCAGCGCGGCTGCGGCAGCTGGCCGAGGGCAATCCGATTGCCGACTACCTGCGGTTCGTGGCGCAGATCGTGGACGCGCAGGCCAAGGCGGCCGGGCAGTTGACGCTGGCCGAGCCCGATGCGGCGCTGATCGCACGGGCGCAGGAGCATTCCATGCCGCTGCTGCCTGCCGCCGACCATATCGATGACGCCTGGCATGGCGTGCTCGACCGCATGCTCGATGCCCTGTCGGGCGCCGATGGCCTGCCGGAGCCGCTGCAGCCGCTGCTGCAGGAGCTGCGCGCGCTGGACACGGCCGGGCGTGACGAGATCGCGCAGCGGCTGCTGCAAAAGGAAGTGGCGGCCCGCCACGTGGGCATGGCGCCCTTTGTGATGGCTGCGCTGCAGGTGGTGTTTGCCACGCGCGCCAGCGGCCTGAGCGCACGCGACGTGCCCTATACCGATCCCGCCTCGATCTGCCCCGTCTGCGCCAGCGAGCCCGTGGCCAGCGTGCTGCGCATCGGCGGCAAGGCGGCAGGCCACCGCTACCTGCACTGCGGCACCTGCTGCACGGAGTGGCACATGGTGCGCGTCAAGTGCTCGCACTGCGAATCGACCAAGGGCGTCGAATACCAGGGCATCGATGGCGCCGGCGATACCGTGCTGGCCGAGACCTGCGAGGAATGCGGCAGCTACCGCAAGGTGGTCAACCAGGAAAAGGACCCGATGGCCGAGCCCCTGGCCGACGACCTGGCCTCGCTGATGCTGGACCTGCTGATGGGCGAGGAGACGCGCTTTCAGCGCGCAAGCGCCAATCCCCTGCTCTACGTGGCCTTTGCCGAGGAGCAGGACGAGGCCGGCGACGCGCTGATCGACCCTGCAACGCCTGCCTCCTGATACCGCCCGAAAGCGCCTGACGCTGAGTGACACCCGTGCCCACACCATGACCGATACCGCCGCCACCTCTGCCGCTCCCACCGCTCCGTCCGCGCTGCGCCTGCCTGCCGTGGACAAGGTGCTGCTGAGCACCGACATGCTCGCGCTGCGCGAGCGCCACGGCCTCGATGCATGCACCCAGGCCGTGCGCGAATCCCTGGCGCAGATGCGAGCCGATGCGCAGGAGCGGCTGCGGTCGGGCGAGCCCGATGCAGGCGCACCCGGCATCACTGAGGTGGTCCAGGCGGCCGGCCTGCGCCTGGCGCAGCGCTTTGCGCCCCGGCTGCGCACGGTCTTCAACCTCACGGGCACGGTGCTGCACACCAACCTGGGCCGCGCCCTGCTGCCGCAGGAGGCGGTGGACGCCGTGGTGGCGGCCATGACCGCGCCGGCCAACCTGGAGTACGACCTGGAAGACGGCGGTCGTGGCGACCGCGACGACCTGATCGAATCCCTGGTCTGCGAACTCACGGGCGCCGAGGCCTGCACCGTCGTCAACAACAACGCCGCCGCCGTGCTGCTGACCCTGGCCGAGCTGGCGGCCGGGCGCGAGGTCATCGTCTCGCGCGGCGAGCTGGTGGAGATCGGCGGGGCCTTCCGCATTCCCGACGTGATGACGCGCGCGGGCGCCACCCTGGTCGAGGTGGGCACCACCAACCGCACCCATGCGCGCGACTACGAAGGCGCTGTCGGCGAGCACACCGGCCTGCTCATGAAGGTGCATTGCAGCAACTACGCCATCACGGGCTTCACCAAGGCCGTGAGCGACGCCGAGGTGGCCGCCATTGCCCATGCGCACGGCCTGCAGATGGTGGTGGACCTGGGCAGCGGCACCCTGGTCGATCTGCGCGAATGGGGCCTGCCCTACGAGGTCACGGTGCGCGAGACCATCGAGTCGGGCGCCGACATCGTCACCTTCAGCGGCGACAAGCTGCTGGGCGGCCCGCAGGCCGGCCTGATCGTGGGCCGCAGGGACCTGATCGCCCGCATCAAGAAACACCCGCTCAAGCGCGCACTGCGCGTGAGCAAGCTCACCCTGGCCGCGCTGGAGCCCACGCTGCGCCTGTACCTGCACCCCGAAAAGCTGGCCGAGCGCCTGACCACGCTGCGCCTGTTCACGCGGCCCCAGGCCGACATGCAGGCCCGCGCGCAGGCCCTGCAGCCGCTGGTGCAGCAGGCGCTGGGCAGCCGCTACGTGGTGGAAACCGCCGAGATGAACAGCCAGATCGGCAGCGGCGCCCTGCCCGTGGAGAACCTGCCCAGCTGGGGCCTGCGCCTGCATCCGGCCGACGGTCGCCAGGCCGGCCGCCAGCTCACCCGGCTGGAGGCGGGCTTGCGCGGCCTGCCGCGCCCCGTCATCGGCCGGCTGCATGATGACGCTCTGTGGCTGGACCTGCGCTGCCTGGAGGCGGCCGACGAGCCGGCCTTCACCGAACAGTTGCCGCTGCTGCACATCGCCTGAGGACGAACGCATGATCATCGGCACCGCCGGCCACATCGACCACGGCAAGACCACCCTGGTGCGCGCGCTCACGGGCGTGGACACCGACCGCCTCAAGGAAGAGAAGGCGCGCGGCATCTCCATCGAGCTGGGCTATGCCTACACGCCGCTGCCCAATGGCGAGGTATTGGGCATCATCGACGTGCCCGGCCACGAGAAATTCGTGCACACCATGGCCGCAGGCGCCGTGGGCATAGACCACGCCCTGCTGGTGGTGGCCGCCGACGACGGCGTCATGCCGCAGACGCTCGAGCACCTGGACATCCTGCAGCTGCTGGGCGTGCGCGAAGCCACCGTGGCCCTGACCAAGGCCGACCGCGCCACGCCCGAGCGCCTGCAGCAGGTGCGTGCCGAGATCGAGTCCCTGCTGGCGCCCACGGCGCTGGCCGGCGCCCCGGTCTTTCCCACCGCCGCCGCCCAGCCCGGTGATGCGGGCGTGGCGCAGCTGCGCGATCACCTCATGGCGCGCGCCCAGTCCATTCCCGCGCGCGCCAGCGACGGGCTGTTCCGCCTGGCCGTGGACCGCAGCTTCACGCTGCCGGGCCAGGGCACCGTGGTCACGGGCACCGTGTTCGGCGGGCAGGTGAAGGTGGGCGACACGCTGGTGCATTCGGCCTCGGGCACCGAGGTGCGCGTGCGCAGCCTGCATGCCCAGAACCAGGCCAGCGAGCAGGGCCTGGCCGGACAGCGCTGCGCGCTCAACCTGTCGGGCATTGCCAAGGAAGACATCACGCGCGGCGACTGGATGGCCGACGCCCGGCTGCTGCAGGCCAGCGACCGCATCGACGTGCGCCTGCAACTGCTGGCCGATGCGCCCTCACTGGCCCAATGGACGCCTGTGCATGTGCACATCGGTACGGCGCGCTGCACGGCCCATGTGGCCCTGCTGCAGGACCAGCCGCTGGGCCCGGGCGAACAGGCCATCGTCCAACTGGTGCTGGACATGCCCGTACATGCCCAACCCGGCGACCGGCTCATCGTGCGCAACGCCCAGGCCAGCCGCACCATTGCCGGTGGCAGCGTCATCGACCCCTTTGCACCCGCACGCAAGCGCCGCAGCCCCGAGCGCGCGGCCTATCTGCAGGCGCTGGAATCGCTGATTGCCACCGGGGACGCCAGCGCGCTGGTGCAAGGCGCGGCGCACGGCATTGCCACATCGCAGCTCATGCGCCTGACGGGCCGTGCATCGGTGGTCGCGGATGCCCGCCTGCACCGCCTCCCCCTGGCCGAGGGCGATACGCTGCTGCTGGGCGAGGCACGCTGGCAGCAGCTGCGCAGCCAGGTGCTGGACAGCATGGCGCGCTTTCACGAGAAAAGCCCCGACGAGCCCGGCGTGAACGCCGCACGCCTGCGCCGCATGGCGCTGTCGGGCCTGGTGCATGCAGGGCATGACGCGCTGTGGAAAGGCCTGCTGCAAGCCCTGCTGCAGGACGGCAGCCTGGCCGCCAGCGGCGCCTGGCTGCACCTGCCCGGCCACAGCGTGCAGCTGTCGGACAGTGAAAAGCAGATCGCCCAGAAACTGCTGCCCGCCATCGAGGCCGGCCGCTACGACCCGCCCTGGGTGCGCGACCTGGCCCGCGACAGCGCCACCGGCGAGGAAACCGTGCGCCAGCTGCTGCGCAAGCTCGCACGCCAGGGCCTGCTCTTTCAGGTGACCAAAGACCTGTTCTACTCCGCAGCCCGCATGGACGAACTCGCGGCCCTGGTGCGCGAGCTGGCCGCCTCCACCCCCAACGCCGAAGTCCAGGCCCACGCCTTCCGCGACGCCACCGGCCTGGGCCGCAAGCGCGCCATCCAGATCCTCGAATTCTTCGACCGCATCGGCTACACCCGCCGCCTGCGCGACGCCCACCTGCTGCGGCCCGATGTGCAGTGGACCACTGGCGCCACAGCAAGAATTTGAGGCAAGGGGCCGCTACAATGGCGAGCTTTGCTTCGCCACGGCGCCAGCAACCGGCGCGGCCCAAGGCGAGAGACACCGAGCAAGGGCCGCCCCGCCGCAAGGGTGTCGTCCCCCTCCCCCGCGAAGCGGGTAGAGAGGGGGAAGCGGCGTAAGCCGCTCAGGGGGAGCTTCAAGCCAGAAGGAAAGCATACGCACCCGGTGGTGCGCCCGGGCTTCAAACCCGGTCAGGGGCGTCAGCCGCTCCTGGGTAGGTTCGACTCCTGCTGCTTTCCGCCAATCCCTGCGACGCTGTCTCCAGCCAGGTTCCCGCTATTGCAAGGGAACGACGATGGCCACGCGGCGGTTCTCCGCCGCATCGCTGGGCACGACGGGCATGGCGCGGCCCAGGCCCTTGACCTCGATATCCTGGCGCGCCAGGCCGGCTTCGGCCAGCACATCGGCCACGGCCTCTGCGCGGCGCAGCGACAGGCGCATGTTGTAGGCATCGCTGCCGCGATCGTCCGTATGGCCTTCCACGCGCAGCCGCTCGATGCCCACGCCCTTGAGGGCACGGCCCAGCTCCAGCACCTTGGTGCGCGCCTGGGCGCCGACTTCGGCCGAATCAAAGCCGAACAGCAGCTTGCCCGACATCTGCAGCTCCCAGCCCTGGTCTGCCTGCGCAAAACCCTGGCTGCGCAGCAGCAGCTGCTGCTGTTCGGTCAGCCCCGGCGCCTTGGCCGGCGCCTGCGGCACCGTCTGGCAACCTGCCAGCGCAAGGGCCAGCACTGCGGCCGCACCTGCGCCGCACATCCGGATCCAGCTCCGTCGTTTCAACATTTCATCCTCCTGTGATTCGTTCGGCCTGGCGCATGGCCTTGGCCTGGTACATGGCCTGGTCTGCATGGCGCATCAGCGTCTCCATGCTCTGGCCATGCTTGGGAAAAAGGGCGACGCCCGCGCTGACCGAAGGCTGCAGCACCACGCCGTCGCCAACGACCAGGGGCTCGCGCATGGCGGCCTCTATCTTGTCCTGCACCATCTGCGCGTCGCCGCCGCCGCCGATGGGATAGAGCAGGATGGCGAATTCGTCGCCACCCAGGCGGGCGACCAGGTCGGTCTCGCGCACCTGCGAGCGCAGCCGGGCCCCCACCGCCTTGAGCAGCACATCGCCCACGGCATGGCCGTAGGCATCGTTGACCTGCTTGAAGCGGTCGTTGTCCAGAAACAGCACGGCCAGTTTCTGTCCGCTCTCCGCCGCGTTGTCCAGCGCCTGCTGCAGTCGCTGCTCGAAATGCAGCCGGTTGGCCAGCCCCGTGAGGCTGTCGCGCGAAGCCTGGCGCTCCAGCGCCGAATTTTGCTGCTGCAGCCGCTCATGGCGCGTCTGCAGCTCGGACAGCAGGGCGTTGAAGTTGTCGCCCAACTCACGCAGCTCGGCAATGCGCGCCAGCGGCACGCGCTGGTCCATGGATCGGTCATGGCGCACGGCCCTGGCCACGCGCGCCAGCTGCTGCAGCGGCTCGGCAATGTCGCGCAGCATGCGGCGCGACTGGCGCAGGCCCACATAGCCGCTGACGCCCACGCACAGCACCAGCACGATGAAACCCGCGCCCAGGAAGCGGACCAGGCCCACGCCATCGCTGGCCAACTGCACACTGCCAACCAGCCTGCCGTCCTGGCGCACATCGGCCTCGGCGCGCGGCAGGCCAATGCCCACGGCCAGCAGCTCCCCGATGCTGGACAGCGCCGAGCCACCGTGGCCAGACCACTGCACGAACGGGCGGCCCTCGGCATCGAAGACCTCGGCATGGGCCACGCCTTCGCCACGCAGCAGCTGGTCCAGCACGCGAGCGGCCTCGTCGCGGTCACCGAAGACCAGTGATGCCTCGACCGTATAGGCCAGCGAACGGGCCACCAGATGCAGGTTGTTGGACAGGTACAGGCGCAGGGTGGCCACGCCGACGATGAGCAGCAGTGCCCCCGCCAGCGCGATGGCCACCGCCGCCATGCGCAGGTGCGCGCGGCGGATCACGTTGCGCAACGAGGCATTGCCGGACAGGGACAACTTCATGGCAAGGTCCTGTGGCGCGCCAGTTGCAGCACCTTGGGATTGACACGCAGGCCGCTGCGGGCCACGGAGTCGAGGCTGACCTCGAAGCCCGCGCCCTCGCCACGGCGGCGCAGGCAGAACATGGCGCCTATGCGGCACAGCTCGCCCCGCTCGCTGATGGTCAGCAGCGGCCGCCCGGCCAGCTGCTCCATGAGCTTGCGCCAGGCAGCCTCATCGAGCTGGCCGGCATAAATTCCCTCGCATTCGAGCAGGGCGCGCGCATCGACGGGCACCACGCGCCGCACTTCCAGCCGCTGGCTTCCCACGGTCTGGGGAGCGCCATTGAGCAGGTCGTCGGCATATTCGGTGGAGCCCACCACGCACAACCGCAGCACGGGGCTTTCCGTAGGCCAGCGCGTGTAACCCAGGATGCCTACGACGGTACGCGTCACCCCCAGCTCATGCTCATCGGCCGGTGGCTCGGCATGTGCCTGCCCCACCAGCCCCGCCTGCAAGGCCAGCAGACCCACGGCCAGCCAGGCCCGGGCAGACAGGCCTTTGATCCTGCAATCCATGCCCCACCTGCGGTATGTGTGATGTATGCGATGTGTGCGAGTTGCCAACCAGGGCTCCTTGAACGGAATATCCATGCATTGCGCCACGCTGGCGCATCGAAGCATTTTTTCACATATCGCCTCCATCGGGCGGCCGGGGCCTGTCACACCGGAGCGCCCATGACGGGCCAATGCGGCAACACATCAAAGTACAGAGGCAGGCAACCGGTAGTGATAGCCGTAGAGCGCCCGGAAGCCCAGGCTTTCATACAGCCCGCGCGCCACCATGTTGGGCGCACGCACCTGCAGTTCGGCCCATTGCGCACCCTGTGTCTGCCCCCAGTGCATCAGGCCATGCACCAGCGCCCGGCCCAGTCCCTGGCCGCGCAGCGCAGGCGTGATGACGATGTCATACAGGCCCACGCAGCCGCGCTCCACGACGGCCAGGCCAAACCCGACCACCTCGCCACCCACCCCACCGCCCACTTGCAGCGAAGCAAATGCAGCGGGCCAGGCAATGGATTGCAGCATATGGTGGTGCGCCTGCCGGTGCAGCTGCGGCACGGCGCCGGCCTCGGCAAAGCCCTGCAGCCAGGCCGAGCCTGGCTGGGCTTGCATGGCAAGGGTACAGCCCTGGTCGTTCGCTGGCGGCGCCATGTCCGTCAATGCAGCACGCATCACCAGGGAAGGGTCGGCCAGCAGGTAGCCGGCCTGCGCCAGTTGCGCATCCGCCTCGGCACTTGCCAGGGGCGAGAGGCGAAAGATGGCAGGCAGGCCCTGGCGCTCGTAGAAGGCCTCGATCTGCGGCAGCAAGGCGTCAAGGCGGGCACCGGGCTGCTGGGCATTGGCCGAGTTGGCGCGCTTGGTATGGCCCTGCGCGGCGCGCAGCAGCCAGTCCCCGCAGAGCACGGTGCGCTGGGCCGGCCAAGCGTTGAAGCCGCGCTGCTCCACGCCGACCACGGTCCCGGCATCGCAGTGGGCAGGCACGGCGGCATGAGTGAAAGACTTGGACATGCCCGCTTGTACCATGGCCACCCGCCGTGCCCGCCCATAATATGGCGCGCCGCCGCGCCGCCGCGCTGGCGGCAGGCACTCTTTCCCACTACTGCGATCGCCGCCGATCGCCGGATTGCTCCATGACCACAGACACCTCCCAAGCTCCCCGACTCACCTCGCTGTCCCATGGCGGCGGCTGCGGCTGCAAGATCGCGCCGGGCCTGCTGGCGGAGCTGATAGGCAAGAGCGCGCTGCCCAAGCAGTTCTTCCCGGACCTGCTGGTGGGCACGGAGACCGCTGACGACGCCGCCGTCTACCGCATCAATGACGAGCAGGCCATCGTGGCGACCACGGACTTCTTCATGCCCATCGTGGACGACCCGTATGACTTCGGCCGCATCGCCGCGACGAATGCGCTGTCCGACATCTACGCCATGGGCGGCCAGCCTCTGATGGCCCTGGCCATCGTGGGCATGCCCATCAATGTGCTGCCGCACGACACCATTGCCAAGATCCTGGAAGGCGGCGAATCGGTCTGCCGCGATGCCGGTATTCCGCTGGCCGGGGGCCACTCCATCGATTCGGTCGAGCCCATCTACGGCCTGGTGGGCATAGGCATCGTCAACCCGCGCCAGATGAAGCGCAATGCCGATGCCCAGGCTGGCGATGTGCTGATCCTGGGCAAGCCGCTGGGCGTGGGCATTCTGTCGGCCGCACTCAAGAAGAACCTGCTGGACGAGGCCGGCTACCGCGCCATGGTGGAAGCAACCACCCTGCTCAATCGCCCCGGAACCGCCCTGGCAAGGATCGAGGGTGTGCATGCGTTGACCGATGTCACCGGCTTCGGCCTGCTGGGCCACGGCCTGGAGCTGGCACGCGGCGCGGGTCTCACGGCACGCATCGACAGCCGCAGCCTGCCCGTGCTGCCCACGGTGCAGGGCTTTGCCGAGCAGGGCGTCATCACGGGCGCCTCGGGCCGCAACTGGGCCTCGTATGGCGCGCAGGTTGCGCTGGGCGCCGGCATCACCGATGCGCAGCGCGCGCTGCTGACCGATCCGCAGACCTCGGGCGGCCTGCTCGTGTCCTGCGCGCCGGATGTTGCCGATCAGGTGCTTGCACTGTTTGCCGAGCAGGGCTTTGGCAGTGCCGCCATCGTCGGCCGCATGGAGGCGGGCGAGCCGCGCGTCATCGTGGACTGACGGCCGGCGCATTCCAAAAGCAACGGGGGCCGAGGCCCCCGTTGCTTTTTGCACTCCCGGTGAACCGCCAGCGAACCGGCGGCCCGTCACCGGGTCACAGGTTGCTTCACTCGCTCACGGTCTGCGTCTTGTAGGCCGGGCTGGCCTGGATGGCACTGTCGGTGAACGGCAGCTTGAGCCATTGGCGTGCGCCATAGGCCTTGGTGTAGTCCACGTAGTGGGCCGAGGCAGGGTCGTCCGACAACGAGAAGGTCAGGAAGGTATGGGCCTCCACACCGGCCGACGGGAAGCTAACCACCTGCATGTAGCTGTTGCCATGCGGCTGGCCATCCATGCTGTAGCCGCCCTGCTCTATCTTGTTTTCCGAGCAGGTGATGGTGAAGTAGCCCACCTCGCCGCAGCCGCCATACAGCGCGATCTTCTCGCCGCCGCGCTGCGAGAACAGCACGGTGCCGCGCGCCGCATCCATGGCAAAGCCGCTGGCCTGCACGGCCTTCACTGCTTCGGCGAACGCCTTTTGCAGCGCCGCCTTGGCGGCGGGCTTGATGCCACGCGGCGTGTTGACGGGGTCGGCCGCATCGAAGGGCACGGCATACAGGTCGGCCGATTTGATCTGGCTGGCCACGCGCTTCCAGAACTCATCCCAGACATGGGAGCCCCTGGATGCCGCCGTGCCCGTGCCGTCCCAGGCCTGCAGCGCCGTGCAGGCAGCCGATACGTCCACCGTTTCACCCGCCGAGGACACGGGGCCTGGACAGACCTGGGCCAATGCCTCGTCCTTGAAGCGCGCGCTGTAGACACGGCTGTCCAGCACCATCTGGCGCACGATGTCGCTGGTGGCCAGCTTGCCCGGATAGCCGTCCGTGCCCGCCAGCCGCTGCAGCGCCATGGTGTGGCCCAGGCGCGTGCGCAGGCTCTGGGCCGACGAAGTGGAGCCGAAGATGGCCGGATAGCCGGTCAGCGGCGCCGAGGCATTGGACAGCCAGTAGCTGTCATTCATGTTGCCCACGTAGTCGCTGCGCAGCAAATTGGGCATACGTGCGGGGCCGATGGCGCCCGCCTGCACCGAATCCGCATCCGAACTCCAGTCGCACTGGCTGCTGCCACCGGCCAGCACCGGCACCTGGGGCAGCGCCGCGTTGATGGCGGCCGAGGCGGGCGTGGCACAGGCCTGCAGCTGCGCGGGCGGCACGTTGGGCACGGCGCCGATGTCGGCATACCAGACCTGGGCGTTGCCGCGCCCTGCGGCCACGGTGTTGACCCAGGGAATGGCCGACTCCTCCTTCTGGATGCGGATGAACTCGTCCAGCGACTTGGCCTGGTTCCAGCGCAGCCAGTTGCGGAAGGTGCGGTAGTTGTAGGCGTTGATGTCGCGGATGGCGAACACGCTCTGCGTGGTCCAGCCCAGCGCCGGGTCCATGGCGCCCAGGTTGACCACGGGGCCGTGCACGGTCTTGTACAGCGTGCGCGTGACCTGGTCCTGCCCGCCGGAGGCATTGCGCACGCTCACGGTGATCTTGCTGGCCTGCATGGCCTCGGTCTTGCCGTCGCGCACATAGCGGGTCGGATCATTGGGCGCCAGCTGGTACATGAACAGGCCGAAGCGCCGCGCCGTGGACACGGTGTGGCTCCAGGCCACGTCGTTGTTGAAGCCGATCAGCACCATCGGGATGCCCAGGAAGCTGGCGCCACTGACATCGATCTCGCCGGGGATCGTGAGCTGCGATTGATAGAAGCGGTCCGGCCCCTTCCAGTACCAGTGCGGATTGCCGAACAGCACGCTGCTGCCGCCGCCCGTGGCCTGCTGGCCAAAGCCGTACATGTTGCTGCCGATGCCCGTGGTGCCGCCTACCTGCAATGATGGCGCCACCACCTGGCCCGGCTTGAGCGCGGCCAGCTGCGTCGCGGCCGGCCGGGCCTTCGCCGGCTTGGCCGAGGCCGTTGCTGCCGCAGCCGCTGCAGGCGGCACGGCATTGGCGATCTGGGCCACGAAGTTGCTGTAGCCGCCGGCCAGATTGGCCGTGTACATGCGCCGCCAGATGTCCTGCGCGGTGATGGCCTGCACCCACGGCTGGCCCGCACAGGCCGCATTGGTCTTGGCCCCGGCCGGGGTCTCGCGCACCACGCGGTTGTAGCCGGCCACGAAGCCATCGACCAGTTGCTTGAGCTTGTCCGGCTGGGCCTGGATCATGGCGGCCACGGCGTCATCGGAGACGACATGGCGGAAGAAGAAGTCCGAGTCGAGATTGCGCGGCCGGTCGATGGTGCTGTCGTAGACGGCCTGGGCATCGCCGCCCAGGTAGCGCGAGCGCTCCCCGCGGTACGTCAGGAAGGAGTCGGCCATGGTGCACAGGTTGTCCTGCGCCTGGGCATAGCCGGCGCCATAGCCCAGGCCCGTCCAGTCCTTGGCCTTGATGTGCGGAATGCCCATTTCCGTACGGCGGATCTCCGCGCTGTACTTGCTGCTGGAGCCGTCGCCCGAACCGCCGCAGGCCGCCAAGGCGGCCAGGCAAATCAATGACAGGGGCTTCCATCCACTGCGAACCGCTGGGTACATGCTTTGTCTCCTGGTGTTATGCGTACACAAAGAAAGGCCCCTGTTTGTACGGGGGCCCGCAACAGCATAGGAGGGCCGCGAGGGACTGCCTACCCGGCAGTTTCACTAGCAGATGTCAGAGACGCGACAGTGGTTGCAAAGGTTGCAGCGCACCCGTCAGGCAGCGGATTCGCCCAGCTGGCTCAGGGCCGCCGTCGTGCGCCGGTCGATCTTGCGGCTGAGCACCACCGAGGTATAGGTCTGCTGAATGCCGTCGATCAGGCCGATGCGGTCCAGCAGCGCATCGAGCTTTTCATTGCTCTCGCAGCGCACGAACACCATGTAGTCGTACTGGCCGCTGACGGCAGAGACCTCCTCGACCTCGGTGAAGCGGTTGAGCGCCTGCATGACCAACGTGGCCGTCTTGGGCTGCACGCGGATGCCGCAATACGCCCGCACGGCAGACTGCTCCACGCGCGCGCCAAGGCGCACGCCGTAGCCGGCGATCACGCCCTCTTGCTCCAGCCTGGCAATGCGCGCCACCACCGTGGTGCGCGCCAGATTCATCTGCCGGGCCAGATGCGCGGTGGAGGCGCGCGCATTGGTCTGCAGCAGACGCAGCAGCTGGCGGTCGGTTTCATCAAGACGGTATTCCATGCGGTTCCCTGGATTTCAATGGCAAGCGCCCATGGAGGCCGCCCGGATGTGGTTCAACATTTCGGCAGAGATTTCTACCATTGTGGCGATTTTATGCGTCGCACATCGTCGCTTTATCAACAGGAGTCGCACTCTTCCTGGTACCACGGTGGCTGGACTGCCTGTCCAACCCTCGCCAAGCAGCAGCCACTCGAACCGGCACCACCAGCTCTTGGGATATTCATCAGAAACAAAAGTAACTAATTACAAATTTTTGGTGCAACAGAAAGCAGGGACCACACAGGGCCCTGACTGCGGAATCACATGAATCTTTAGCATGCACTCCATCTTTCCTTCGAAAAAGCTGCGCGGGGCGCGCCGCAGCCACTTGCGCGGTGCTGACCGGGCGCACCGTCGCCTGCGAAGCGCCTTCATCGCGTGCTGTATGCAAGATGGATCAGTACTTGCAAATACATGCATTTCCGCTAGATTGGCCCTGCAGGCGTAAATCTTGTGTACTCAAGTTACCCCCGCGCCTCTTGTCTGATCTGCCCCGAGGAGGATTTCCTGTTCCCGCTGCCCGCCGGGCCGCTCGTTCACCACCATGACAAGGGCATGGCCGCCATGCCCGACGAACGCGCGAAGAGCCCGGTGCCTCCATTTCGGTCTCCACAGGGGAGACATATGCCACATCGCGCCGTATCCGGAGATCCGTGGAGCCTTCCACAAGCTGCAACGCCCTGGCGGGACAGCTTTGTGCTGGGCGGGGTGCTGTTCCTGTGCTCGGCCGTGGCGCTGGGCCTGCGCTCTCCGGGACATCTATCGTCTCTGTGGCTGTCCAACGCCCTGCTGCTGGGCTGGATGCTTCGCAGCCCTACCTACAGCCATAGACATGGCTGGACGGCCGCCGCCATTGCCATGGCGCTGGCCGAATGGCTTTCTGGCAGCCCGCTGGACCAGACCCTGTGGCTGACCTTTGCCGACCTGGCCGCCGTGGCCTGCGGCTGGGTGATGATGCGGCGCCTGCCGCAGCGGGTGCAGCAGATGCGCTCCCCTTCCTCGGTGCTGCATCTGGTGATGTGCAGTCTGCTGGTGAGCGTGGTCGGGGCCGTGCTGGGCTCGGCAGGCATGCACCATCTCATGCATTGGCCCTGGCAGCCCATGATGGCCATGTGGTTCAGCAGCGAGTTGATGCACATGACCCTGTTGCTGCCTGTGCTGCTGAGCCTTCCGGAAAAGCTGGAGCCGCTGTCCTGGCGCAACCAGCCAATCAAACAAACTGCGCAGGCCTTGCTGCCGCTGCTGGCCCTGGCGATTTCCGAAGCCATTGCCATCTACCTGGGCGGGCCAGGCGCGCTGTCGCTCACCATGCCGGCCATGCTGCTGTGCGCCATGCGCTACCGGCTGTTCGTGGTCGCCCTGCTCAATCTAGTGAGCTGTGCCATCAAGCTGGCCACGTTTTCCAATGTGTTGTTCAGCTCGCCCGGCACAGAGCTGGAGACCACGTTCTCCTTTCGCCTGGGCCTGGCCATGCTGTCGATTGGCCCGCTGGCCGTGGCCTGCACGCTCATGGCCTTCAAGGACATGCTCAGCAAACTTCGCCATGCGGTGAACCACGATGCGCTGACCGGACTGCTGGCACGCACCAGCTTTCTGGAGCGCGCACAGCGCACGCTCGAGCGCCTGCAGCGCGAGCGCCAGTCGGGCGCCATGCTGATGCTCGACCTGGACCACTTCAAGCACATCAACGACCGCCATGGCCATGCCGCTGGCGACCGGGTACTGCAGGAGATATCGGCCCGCCTGTCGCAGGCGCTGCGCCCGCATGAACTCATAGGCCGCCTGGGCGGCGAGGAGTTTGCGGTACTGCTGCCCGGTGCCGACTGCGTCACGGCCAGCGCCGTGGCCCAGCGGCTGTGCGAGGCCACGCGCGAAATTCGCATCGACATGAGCGATGGCGCAGCCATCTGCCCCACGCTGAGCATTGGCATAGGCTGCACGAACATGGCCTGCCCTCCGCTGGGTTTGAGTGCCTTGCTACGCATGGCCGATACGGCGCTGTACCAGGCCAAGGCCAGCGGCCGCGACCGCTACTTCGTGGCCGGAGAGCGGCCGGGCGAGACTGACGCACCGGCCTTCGCCTGCGAGCATCCGGGCGGCGCCAAGGCGGCCTGACCGCCCGGCCCCCGCCTTGGCGCCGCCCGCGCTCAGCGCAGGCGGCGCATGCCGCTTCCTGCGCTGCCTGCACTCGCCTCTTCGAGCTTGAAGCCCGCCACCGCCTGGGCCAGCTGCACGGCCTGTTGCTGCAGCGACTGCGCTGCGGCTGTGACCTCTTCCACCAGGGCGGCGTTCTGCTGCGTGACCTGGTCCATCTGGCCGATGGCGCTGCCCACCTCGGCAATGCCACGGCTTTGCTCCTGACTGGCGTTGCTGATCTCGGCCACCAGCGTGCTGAGCTTGCGCACGCCGTCCACGGCCTGGTCGATAGTGGTGCCCGCATTGCGCACCAGGCGGCTGCCCGTGTCGATCTGGCCCACGGAATCATCGATGAGCGCCTTGATCTCCCTGGCTGCCGTGGCGCTGCGTTGCGCCAGCGTGCGCACCTCGCTGGCGACCACGGCAAAGCCCCGACCCTGCTCGCCGGCGCGCGCCGCTTCCACCGCCGCGTTCAGCGCGAGGATGTTGGTCTGGAAGGCAATGGAGTCGATCACGCCGATGATGCTTTCGATCTTGCGTGCCGAAGCCTCGATGCCACCCATGGTCTGCACCACCTGGCCCACGGCCTCTCCGCCCTGCGTGGCGATCTGCGAGGCGCTGGTGGCCAGCTCGCTGGCCTGGCGGGCATTGGCCGCGTTCTGCTGCACGGTTGCCGTGATCTGCTCCATGGCGGCTGCCGTCTGCTCCAGCGAGCTGGCCTGCTGCTCGGTGCGTGACGACAGGTCCTGGTTGCCGCCCGCAATCTCTGCCGACGCCATGCGCACCGATTCCGACGACTCGCGAATGCGCAGCAGCACCGTGGCGATCTTGTCCACGAACTGGTTGGAGGACTGGCCGATCTGCGCCAGCTCATCCCGGCCGGCAGAGGTGAGGCGGCGGGTCAGATCACCCTCGCCCGAGGCGATGTCCTGCAGTGCATCGCGCGCCACGGCCAGTCGGTTGAGCATGCGGCGCAGCGCCACGGTCAGCAGCACCGCTGCGCCCAGCACGGACAGCACGGTGATGAGGGCGGCCACCTGCAGCAGCGCACGCACCGAATGCGTGGCCTGAGCGCGGTCGATCACCACGGCCAGCGTCCAGGGCGTGCCCTCGACCTTGGCGGCGTAGACCATCTGCGGCTCACCATCGAGCACCAGATCGGCGCGGCCGCCCTGCTCGGCCAGGCGCTTGATCAGCGCGGCATCGAGTTCAGGCGCAATCGCCGAAGCCGGCTTGAGCGCCAGCTCAGGCTTGGCGTAGGCCAGCAGGCGGCCTTCGCCATCAATCAGAAAGGCAAAGCTCT
This sequence comes from Delftia deserti, assembly GCF_042653485.1. Classification (NCBI taxonomy): domain Bacteria; kingdom Pseudomonadati; phylum Pseudomonadota; class Betaproteobacteria; order Burkholderiales; family Comamonadaceae; genus Delftia; species Delftia deserti. Next base: position 638,961 of record NZ_JBHSIH010000001.1, read on the forward strand.
TTTCCTGGGGACGGATGGCGGCCACTTTCCTGGACATGGCGGCCAACCGCACATCAGTGCCGACAACGGCCGTGATGGCACCCGAGGCACCGACCGGATCGACAAAGCTGATGGTCAACTCGCCGGTGCTGGCATCGACATAGGCCGGCGTCACGCCCGGCCGGCCTTCGCGCACGGCCTGCTTGAACCAGTCGCGCTGGGTGCCGTCGTAGTTCGCCGGCATGGGATGGGTGAACACGGCGCGCTTGTCGGCATGGACGAAATAGGCGTCATCGAAGCCGCCAGCCTGCTGGCCTGCAAGCAGGAAAGGGATGGGGTCCGGCTGTTCCACCGCCTTCTTCAGTGAGCCGGTGATGCGCTGCTTGTCCTGAACCCAATCGGTCAGCGTGGATGCATGGGCCTGCGTGAGCTGGCCGATGTTTTCGTCGATATCGGACAGCGTGCTGCCGCGCGCCGTCCAGAAGGTGGCCATGGACAGCGCGAACAGCGCGGCCACGGTGATTGCTACGCAGATGAGGATCAGGCGGGCACGAAGTGTTTGAAACATGATGCGTAGTGAAGGCAAAACGAGGGCTGTGAATGCCCACCGAGCCTATCCGAGACGCATCGGCCGCCAGAGCTCGAAGAGTGCGTACTTGCCCTTGTAATTGCCCGCTTCTCCCGGCAAAGAAGCCCGGTGGCTAGCGCCTTCGTGCAGGCACTGCATTGCTGGCAGCGCCACCCAAGCCGCAACCGTCAGCTTTTTGCAAGAACTGGTCACAAGCTTGATGGATGCGTGCTATAGTGTCAATTTGTAACACAGATATTGTCCGCCCTGCCTGCTGGACTTCTCTGTCGCAAACGCCAGAGCCTTGCTTCCAGGACCCTGCCGTTTGCGCCGCGCACCCTGTGTTTTTCCCTCCCTCATATTTTTGGGGTGCACCACGCGGCCTTTTCTTCCCCTGCATGGACCGCCATTGATCGAGAGCGGCCTCCCACCGGGGGCCGGCAGGGAGCCGGACAAGAAAGTGTTTCACCTTGATACAAAAATGCCGATAAGAAGGCAGATCTGTCACTCAAGGGAAGAGAAACATGAAGCGATGCATCATCAAAGTGGCCGGCGCCTGCTACACAGCCCTGTTCCCCAGCACCTGCGCCGCTGTGGCAGACGCGATGGCTCGGTTTCCATACGCCACAAAAATCAGCGTCCGACTTGCCTAGACTCAGGCAAGATGGGAACCTGTTCTCAAACAGGTTTCAGGCAATACGCCTGTCGTCGTCCGGGTGTTGCGCGGCAGTGTAGGCTCACTTTGCCAAAAGTCTCGTAAGATTCCTTTATATTGGCAGATCAACATCCATTGATATACATGACTACCGACTACAAGACACTGCTGCAGCAGAAAGCCCATCTCGAAGCCCAGATCGCCGAAGTGCTCAAGACCGAGAAGTCCGGAGCCGTTGCCCAGGTGCGCACCATCATTGACCAGTACGGATTGACCGAGGCCGACGTCTTCCCTTCGTCCAAAGCCAAGGCTGGTGGCGGTTTCCGCGTGGTCGGCATCCCCAAGTACCGCGACCCGGCCACGGGCGCGACCTGGACCGGCCGTGGCAAGCAGCCCCGCTGGATCGAAGGCAAGGACCGCACTCCCTTCGCCATATGATGTCCGGCGCAACCCGCCCCCTGGCAGCCACCAAGCCGCGACAGAGCCCGCCAAGTGCGGGCTTTTTGCCGCCAGAAGTAACGGGTTAACCCTATTGCTCAGAAGTTACAAATTCTTCAATGTAGTGCTGATGCGTGAGCCGACGGGTGCCGGCATGTTTCGGTACCCAAGCAATCACAACAAGGGAAACGGCAGGTATCACACAGGGAACCGTCCTACAACCCTGCTCTCCAAAATCATGTCAGCCACGCCTTTGCGGCAAGCGCAGGCCATGTGGATGCAACCACGCAGCAGCAAAGTCCAGGTGGCCACTGGAGCGATCCGCAGACACCACGAACCATTTTCCAGCCGGGCCAGGGAGACTATCTCCTCCCTCCCCTCTCACTGACTTACCCTGGCAGGCCCGCAAGGGCACCGGCTTTTCTCTTCAAGGACCGCCCTCGGGCGGTCCTTTTTTCTGCGTGTGCTATTGCGCCTTGGTACGGGTCAACGCAAGGCTGGCACGGCATTGCCCACCTTGAACACTGCCACCATGCCCGACAGGCGCTGCGCCTGGTCGCTGAGGGCGGCCGCAGCCGCTGCGGATTCCTCCACCAGTGCTGCGTTTTGCTGAGTCATCTGGTCCAGCTGGCTGACTGCCTGGTTGACCTGGCCAATGCCGTCGCGCTGCTCCGTGGAAGATGCCGTGATCTCGCCGATCATGTCCGAGACCTTGCGCACGCTGCCCACGATATCGTCCATGACCTGACCGGCCTGGGCCACCTGGGCCGAGCCTTCCTGCGCGGCGTCCACGGAGGTGCTGATCAGCACCTTGATCTCCTTGGCGGCCTCGGCACTGCGATGGGCCAGGGCCCGCACTTCACCGGCCACCACGGCAAAGCCGCGGCCCTGCTCACCTGCGCGGGCCGCTTCCACGGCAGCATTCAGCGCAAGGATATTGGTCTGGAAGGCAATGGAGTCGATGACACCGATGATGTCGGAGATGCGGCGTGCGCTGTCGCCGATGCGATCCATGCTGGCCACCACATGGCCCACCACGGCGCCGCCGCGCTCGGCGGCCTGGGCGGCGCTGCCGGCCAGATGATTGGCCTGGCGCGCGGTGTCGGCCGCCTGGCCCACGGTGGCGGTCAGTTGCTCCATGCTGGCGGCCGTTTCCTCCAGATTGGATGCCGTCTGCTCGGTGCGCGAAGACAGGTTGTGGTTGCCCGCGGCAATCTCGGTGGATGCGGTGGAGATGGAATGCACGCTGTCACGCACCTCCGTCACCAGCCCGCGCAGCCGCGCCGCCATGCCCGAGACCGAGCGCAGCAGGTGGCCGAACTCGTCCTTGCGACTGTCATCGGCCGACACCGTGAGGTCGCCCTGGGCGATGGCGTCCGTCAGCTGCACGGCACGTTCCAGGGGGCGGGTGATGGCCCGTGTCAGCACCAAGGCCAGCGCCAGGCCCGCCAGAAGGACCACGCCCTGGACGATCCAGGCCAGCACGCTGGCCTGCTGCCGGGCGGCCTGGGCCTGCTCGCGGGCTGCATCGCGCTGGCTGCGCTGCAGTTGCACGAAGACTTCCAGCGAGTCCACGTAGCGGCCAATGGCGCCCAGGTACTGCTGCTGGACGAACTCGCGGAATGCCGCTGCATCGCCGGTCAGCTTGATCTCGCGCGCCCGCTTGTTCAGTGCCAGCACCTCGGTGCGGATGGCGGCAATGCGCTCCAGCGCCGCCTTGTCGGCATCGCTGGCGCCCTTGACGATCTCGGCCTGCAGCTTGGTGATCAGTGCCGAGCCTTCCTTGACCCGGCCGTCGAGCAGGCGGGTCAGTTCCTCATCGGTGGAGGCATTGCCGGCCAGCACCCGCTCGCCCGTAGTCTCCGTTGCGCCCTTCCATTGAATGGCCAGGCTGATGCGGCTCTCGTACTCGGACAGCGTCTGCATGCCGTGGTCCATGGCGCGGGCCGCCGCAAACTGTGCCCACAGCGATACCGCAAGCATCATCGCCAGCAAGCCGCCCAGCGTGCCCCAAAGCTTGGCGGACACGCTCCATTGATCAAATTTCATTCGTAGCACTCTCGTCGGAAAAACCGAATACAGGAAAGGTGAAACAACAGGCCGCGCACATCAGCGGCGACCGTTTCCCGGCGCAACGCCTTGCCATATCGGCATAGGCCACCAATCCGGAAAAGATGACCTGCTCTTTCGTCACAAATGCCCGGGACTTGAGGCCACGGCATGGGCAGGCCCGATATCGCCAGCCGTGCACAACGCGGAACATGCGCACATGCAGCCGCCGGCACCGTGGCAACGGATGCAAAATGGACCGGCGCTCCGGAATGCAGCACCATTCAATGCCGCAATCGCGAAGCTGTCGCCACCCGCACCTGCAAGTGCATAACACGCTGTGGATGTGTCACTCGATACCGATCGCCTCTATGTATTGATTGCGCCGCTGAGCATCCTGCTGCTCGGTTGCACGCTGGCCGTGTGCTGGCTGGTGCAGCGGCGCCAGCGCTACCTGCTGTGGATGGCGGGCGGATACGCCCTGGTTTCCCTGGCACTGGCCTGGCAAAGCCTTGCACCCCGGGAAGAACTGCACCACTGGGCCGTATTCACGGGCGCCATGTACCTGTTCGGCACCTGGTGCTTCGCGCGCTGCATGGCGGGGCGCTATGGCGTCTCGGCCCATCCCTTGCTGGGGCTGCTCATAGGCGCCGTCGTATTGGCTGCGCTGTACTACTACAGCCGGGTCCAGGTCGATCTGTGGGTGCGCGTGCACTGGCTCAACACCGGCCTGGGCCTGCTGCAGATGCTGCCGGCGCCCGCGATGCTGCGGCGCCGGCCGCCGCAGGACTGGCTGGAGAGAATGCTCTATTGGTCCTACGTGGTGTTTGCCGGCTACACCGCTGCCCGGCCGCTGCTGGTGCTGGCCCTGGGCAGCACCGACCTCGACGAGATTGCACGCTCCACCTACTGGCTGGTGACCCTGGTCAGCACGCTGTCGTTTGCGCTGCTGTTCACCCTCATGCTGCTGGCCTGCACGGTGCGCGATGTCTTCACCGCGCTGCGCGAGGAGCGCAACCACGACTCGCTGACCAACCTGCTCAACCGCCGTGCCTTCCAGGAGGCTGCCGAGCTGCGCCTGGCCGATCCGCACATGGCCCCGATCTCCGTGCTGATAGGCGACATAGACCACTTCAAGCGCATCAATGACAGTTGGGGACATGACTGCGGAGACCGTGTATTGCAGGCCGTGGCCCAGACCCTGCGGCAACACGTGCGCAACGACGATCTGGTGTCACGCTTTGGCGGCGAGGAATTCGTGCTGCTGCTGATGCGCACCACGCCCCAGGAGGCAGAGCGCGTTGCCCAGCGCATACGCGCCCAGCTCAGCGCGGACGGCTATGTGCTGGCGGCCGGCCAGCGCGTCACCATCAGCTTCGGCATTGCGCCCGTGGCCGCCAACACCGCCTTGACCGACGCACTGACGCGCGCCGACGGCCTGCTCTACGCCGCCAAGCTGGCAGGCCGCGACCGCGTGCATGTGGCCACGGACCCCGGCCGCAGGATGCCGCAGACCGCCTGAAACAGACAGCGCGGTGCGCCTTCTTCGCGCGCCTATTCATCGAAATTCGTGGAAAAGAACAAGCCCGCCAGGGTATGGCGGGCTTGTTCTTGAAGGCACGGCGAATGCCTTATTTTTTCGCGTCCTTCAAGACTTCCTTCACATCGCCCAGCTTCTTCTGGGCCGTGCCTTCGACCTGCTTGGCAATGCCTTTGGCCTGTTGCTCCGGGCTGTCGATCAACTCGCCAGCCTTTTGCTGCACCTTGCCTGCGGCATCCTTGAGCGTGCCCTTGATCTGATCCGTGTTCATAGTTGCGTCCTTTGCTGCAAGAGCCTTCAAAAAGGGATAGGTTGTTCAAGACCCAACGCAACGATACGCGCGGCAAACCGGAGCGCGCGCCAGCGCGCTGCAACGATGAGCGTGGTCTGGGGCCTACAGCCTCGGGGCTTCCTGCTGGTGCGACGGGCCTGCGCGCCGCCCGTGGCCTTGGGCTGAGCTGCAGCCTCACCCGCTTCGGTGCACAGGCGATCGAGCGCTTCGGTCTCAGGTCCGGGCCGGCCTGGGCCGTGTCGCCGGCTTCATCCAATTCGAAACTGCGCGATGCTCGTGCGTACGAGCACTGCACCCCAGACCTGTTGCGCAGGAACACAACCATGCCGGACACAGACATGCACGACTGCGCGCGCCTTGCGCAGGGCTGAGCGTGCTGCCACAGATGTAGGCCGACCTTCAGGCCTGCTGCAAATCATTGACCGCGTGAACGACGACGAGATGAATGGCCCATCCCCTATGCCGCGAGCTACCTGCTCAGGGCGGCCAAGAGATTCTCGGGTGCGGCGCCGCAGGCATAGCGGCCTGCGCATCGCCGCCTGACCTCACTCCTCGTGGGTCCACTCCACCCGCGCGCCCAGGCTGCGCAGGTTCTCGACAAAGTGCGGATGCGCACGGCGAATCGGCGTGGCGTTGCGGATCTCCGAGCGGCCTTCGATGCTGCTGGCGACCATGAACAGCGCAATCGCCACGCGGATGATGTAGGGGCTCTCCACCACGGCCGGCGTCAGCGGATTGCCGCCAAAGGTGACCACGCGGTGGGGGTCAGAAGAAAACACATGGGCACCGAACTTGGACAGCTCGCCCGTCCAGCCCAGCGCGCCATCGTAGATCTTGTTCCAGAACAGCGCATTGCCCTGCGCATGCACGCCCAGCGCAATGAAGATGGGCAGCAAATCTACCGGAAAGTATGGCCAGGGAGCAGCTTCCACCTTGGTGAGCACATTGCTGGTGAACGGCGTCTGCACCTTCAGCGGCCCCGAGCGCAGTGCGCGCGACCAGCCATTCTTGTGCTCCACCTGCACGCCAAACTTGGCGAAGGTGCGGTCGATCAGCGGAAAGTTGTCCGGCGTGCTGTTGCGCACCTCCACATCGCCGCCCGTGATCGCGCCCAGCGCGAGAAAGGTGGTGATCTCGTGGAAGTCTTCCTCGAAGGTGAATTCGCCGCCGCCCAGCGGCGCACCGCCACGCACCGTCAGCCGCGAGGTACCGATGCCGTCGATGTGGGCGCCCATCATCACCATGAAGCGACAGAACTCCTGCACGTGCGGCTCGCATGCCGCATTGGTCAGCATGGACTCGCCCTGCGCAGCCACGGCGCACAGCACGAAGTTCTCCGTGGCCGTAACCGATGCGTAGTCCAGCCAGTGGCGCACGGCCTTGAGCGGCGCAGCACTGTGGATCAGCAGGGAGCCGCTGGCGCGCTCCACCTCACCGCCGAAGGAGCGAAAGATGTCCACGTGCGGATCGATCTCGCGCACGCCCAGCGTGCAGCCCTTGACGTTGTCCTCCAGCCGCGCCACGCCAAAGCGCGCCAGCAGCGGCGGCACCAGCATGATGGAAGAGCGCATTTCCTCGGGCAGGCGGTGCGAGGACGCGTCGAAGCGCGTGTCGCGGTGGTGCAGCTGCAGGGTGCGCGTGGCCTCGTCCAGTTGCACCTCGCTGCCCAGCGTGCGAAAGATGTCGAGGATCTTGCGCACATCCGTGATGTCCGGCACGCCATGCAGCCGCAGGGGCTGATCGGTCAGCAGCGTGGCGCACAGAATCGGCAGCACGGCATTCTTGTTGGCAGAGGGAACGACGCGGCCGCGCAAAGGCGTGCCGCCGTGGACGATGAGATTGGACATGGGGTGCAGCGCAAGCGGCGAAAGGACAACGCGTGATTCTAGGGTTGCCAGCCCGCTTGGCGGCTGCGCAGCGGCTGTGCGCACCCGCTGTTTCAACAGGTTTCGTCTTTGGGCCGCCAAGCCGACAACAAAGCGTCAGGCTCGGCCCTGGACTTCGTGTCCGTAGACGATGAAACCACGGTGCTCGGCCACTTGGTCATACAGCGCACGGCCTGCCTCGTTGGAAGATTGCGTCTGCCAGTAGACTCGGCGCGCTCCCGCCTGGGAGGCCTGTTCGTAGACCGCGTGGATGAGCGACTTGCCTATGCCCTGCTTGCGCCGGCGTGCATCGGCAAACAGATCCTGCAAATAGCACACGGGCTCCAGCCGCGTGGTACTGCGGTGGAACAGGTAGTGCGCCAGGCCCACCAGCTCACCCTCGCTCTCGGCCACCAGCGCAAACACCGGCTCCAGCGGGTTGAGAAAGCGCTCCCAGGTCGCCTGCGTGATGCCCTCTGGCAGCGCCGTCTCGCCAGCGCGCCCGTAGAAGGCGTTGTAGCCCAGCCAAAGAGGAAGCCATTGCTGATGGTCTGCCTGTGTAACGGGCCGGATCTGAAGCGTGGGAACGGACGACATGGAACTCCTGGCAAATGGGGTGAGGACCCCGGATTCTAGGGACTGCCAGCCGCCACCAAGCAGTTGCCGGCGCACTCCTCACACCTTCTGAAGATCTGCGGCCAAGCCGCACGGCACGTCCGCAAAACACATACGCGGCGTACAGACCCGGCCTACATGCGACCACAAACTTGACCCGCACCGAAACGCCGCGAAACCAATTGAAATAAACCCCGTCAGAGGCTGCGCTCCGGCAAGGCTTCAGAAACCACATGACGGAGATACAAGATGCATCGAGTCGTTCCCACAGAAAGCTTCAACCCGGATCCGGATGCCCGCTACCACCGCAGCCTGCTGGAAGCCTTTCCCGTGCGCGGCGGCCAGCAGCTATTGCTGCTGCGCATGGAGCCACGCCCCCTGCTGGAACGCCTTTCCATGCTCGGGCTGCGCATTCTGGACCGCATCCGCAATTGAGCGGGCAAGAACCATAGCAACTGCCGAGAACTGCACGATGCGCCATCTCTTCCTCGTTTTCCTGTGGTCTGCGATCTGCGCCATCTCCTTTGCGGTGGCGATGCTGGCCAGCCCCATGTTCAGCCACGCCATCTGACAGCTGCGCCGCCCTGCGCTCGCCTGCGCCCCAGGTCCTTGCGCCGCAGCCACAAGACCGCCAGATTTCCGAGCCACCTTTTTCTCAAGATCCCAAGGCGGATTTTTCTGCCCTCCTTCTTCTGACTTTGAATGCAAATGGAGCACTACACTGGTGCACCAGTCCATTTGCCCGCAAAGGAGTTGCCGTGAAGAAACGCAGATTGCAGATTCATCCCGTAATGGGTGCATTGCTGATGGGATTTTCCGGCCTTACGGCCCTTTCCAGCACCTGGGCATGTACCCGCCTTGTCTTTCTCGGTGCGAGCGGCCAAGTCGTCACCGCGCGCTCCATGGATTGGAAAAGCGACATCGTCAGCAATCTCTGGGTGCTGCCGCGTGGAATGGAGCGTACAGGCAAGGCAGGCCCGAACTCCTTGCGCTGGACCTCCAGATACGGAAGCGTCATCACCTCGGGCTATGACGTATCCACCACCGACGGAGTCAATGAAGCCGGCCTGAACGCCAATCTGCTCTGGCTGGTGGAGTCCCAATACCCGGCCTTCGGGACCGGCAGCAAGCCTGGCCTGACCATCGCAGCCTGGGCGCAATACGTGCTCGACAACTTCGCCACCGTCCAGGAAGCCGTTGCGGCGCTGGAGAAAGAACCTTTCACCATCGTCTCCGACAACGTTCCCGGAGAAAACCGGCTGACGACGCTGCATCTCTCGATGTCCGACGCCACCGGCGACAGCGCCATCGTCGAGTACATCGACGGCCGGCAGGTGATACACCACGGCCGGCAATACCAGGTCATGACCAATTCGCCGACCTTTGATCAGCAACTGGCGCTGAACACCTATTGGCAGCAAGTGGGCGGCACCACCATGCTGCCCGGCACCAATCGCGCCGCTGACCGGTTTGCCCGCGCGTCGTTCTACGTCAACGCCATCCCCAAAAATCAGGACCCCAACAAGGCCCTTGCCAGCGTCTTCAGCGTGATCCGCAACGCTTCGGTGCCCTACGGCCTGAATACGCCCGAGGAACCCAACATCTCCTCGACCCGCTGGCGAACCGTGTTCGATCACCAGCGCAAGCTCTACTTCTTCGAATCAGCGTTGACACCAAACACCTTCTGGATAGACCTCAAGGCACTCGACTTCAGCCAGAAAACCGGCAAGGTGCTCAAGCTAGATCTGGGAACGGACCAGAACCACACCTTCTCGGGCGATGCCACGCGGCAGTTCCAGGAATCAGTGCCGTTTCAATTTCTGGGTCTCTGAGACGACGGCTCCATGCGGCGCTGTCGCAACAATCAATCGGCATGATTTTCCCATGGACCGGCATATCGCAATTGCTTCAGGTATTTTTTCATCCATGACGTCTTCAGCGAATATCATGAAAAATCCGTGCATGGAGAAAGAATATTCGAGACAGCTTTTCGTGCAAGCGAAACCACCCGATGGACAGGTATTCCCCGCGCAGCCTGCGGTCAAATCTTCCGTCGGTCCCGGTCTGCCACGGCTAGCCGGTCTCGTTGAGCATCGTGGCGGTCAACCTCCTCGATCGTCTGGCAGCCTGCATGCAAGCGAGGCGATCGGTGCCTCCTAGAAAGGACCAGCATGCTTTGCAGAATTTGCGCGGCCGCGTTTTTCGCTTCCATCACGCTTGCGCAAGTGCCAGCGATCGCCCAGGCGGATGTTCCCTCCACTGCGGTGAACTTCAAGAAAGGCACGTCGGGCGCCACTGTTCAAGGCAAGCTCCAAGGCAACAAGGTACAGGCGCGCGACTACATAGTGCGTGCGGGTGCCGGGCAGAAGATGACCGTGCACATGGAGACGAAATCCACCTCCACCTACTTCAACGTGCTGCCACCCGGCAGCGAGGAAGCGCTGTACCGGGGCGAGGTGGCAGACGGACCCACATGGACCGGTGCATTGCCCGCCAGCGGGGACTACCGTGTGCGTGTCTTCCTCAACCGCGCAGCCGCCCGCCAGGGCAAGTCATCGGCGTACGTGCTCAAGATTTCGGTAGTGAATTGACGGAGCGCGGCGTCCAGCCAGCCCAGGATCTGTTCGTCCTGCAGAAACGCGCAAGGCATGCCCGTTCGCGCCCGGCATCTTGGCCACCTGGCGCAAGCCCTTTGCATCGAATAACAGGCGCACTCCGGGAACTTTGGGTCAGGAGCCATGGCCTGCAGCAGTAGTTCATCATTCCCTACAGCCCGGAGCAAAACGGCATGGTCAAGCGCGTGATCAGAACGCTCAAAGACCCATGCGTGCATCGCCACCGGCTCGAAACCCTGCAGCACGCCCGCCGCGTGATCGCAGACTGGATCGGCTTGTACAACCACCGGCGCCCTCACCAGGCTGGCGACGAAGACCCCCGCGGAGGCATATGCTTTAGCCGCCTGACCTGTGCAGAAACCGCTGGGTCAATACACCCGAAGGTGGCCGGTAAGTACATGCATCGGCAACTGGTCAGCGTCTGGTGTACGCATCGGATATATTCAACTCGAAACGATTGACATAATTTTCAAGGTCACATGAAGCTTCAATACATTGCTCTTCTTATCGCGACAACCTTGCTTGCCGGCTGCGCAACCACAGACCAAAGTCGCAACAGCACCAATCAGGCACAGCAACCCAAAAGACAAAGAGATGCTTCCGATGCAATACCTATTTTCACTGGAAACTACACAGTGACGGATAGCCGCCGCAATCGCTTAAAAATCACATCGGCGAGTCTTTCTGTAGAAGACAATATTCCTGTCATGCGTTTCAAAAATGCAGAAGGAAAGGCTGTCTTGGTGATGGATGCCAATGAATGTGCCGGCGATATCAAGAATAAATTTTCAGGCATGGCTTACTTGTACTGCGCTGGCAAAAAGCCATCCTATGGTGGCATGCCAAACATCTTCTCAGTCTCAGAGAGGAAAGCTGGTCACGCCCAAAAGACAGGTACCTCACTGTTCCCCGACGAGATGATCCTAAAAGATGGACTGTTGATCACTATCTTTCTTGAAGGAGAGAGTGCACTTCCTGGCTATCTGTCTGTCCGACGCGAGCCATAGCCTTTCTGGCACGCCAACACCTGGATTGACCAGAGCAAAAACACAAAAGCCCGCTGGCGAACCTGGCGGGCTTTTTTCCTTGGGCGCTAAATCCGCCAACTGACAAATGTCTTGAACCAATCAAAGCGAGTTAGGAACGAGGCAAACACCAAAGCGGCAAGTAGCCACCTCAGCCTGGGATAGCGCCACACGCTGGAAACCAGTATGAGCGCGGCCAGAAAGCAGAGCGCTACCAAGATGATGTCTGACATGAAGCAATTATCTCAGAGGATCGCTCCTCAAAAACCCTATGGTCGGCAGCCAGCCCGCCATGCGACGGGCATGAATGCTAATGGCTCCAAGAGAAAAAGCCCGCAGTGACTCTCCGGTGATCAAGTAGTCTCCACAACCTTGGGCTCGCTAATTGAACATTGGCACGTCTAAAGGGGGTAGGTCACCACCCGAGCTCACGCCAGCTCGGCCACCACGGCCCGGGTCTACGACCGCTCGAAGGTCTCGAAACGGCAGTCCCTGGGCTGACCTCTATTCCCAAATTGGGAATAAAACAAAAGCCGCGCTACCTTTACGATAGCGCGGCTTCCGCGTGTTTGTTGGTGGGTCCTGCGAGATTCGAACTCGCGACCAACGGATTAAAAGTCCGCTGCTCTACCGACTGAGCTAAAGACCCGAACCACGCCTTGCATGCATCAGATGCTGCTCAGCGAAGACATAGATTCTAGCACCAAATTTTACGCCTCAATTCTTGATGCGGCTCAGTTGATCGATGACCCAACCTGCGGCGCACTGGCCGAAGGTGGCGGTGACGGCCACTACCGAGCCGTAGCCGTGGCAGTTGAGCGTGCCGTCGCCTTCGATGGCGCAGGAGGCGTCAGGCGGTGCCACGGCTTCGCGGCTGAAGACGCAGGCGATGCCGATGCGCTTGCCCTCCTTGGGCGCGCCGTGCTCGCGGCGCAGGCGGTAGCGCAGTTGGGCCAGCAGTGGGTCGTGCGTGGTGGCGCAGAGGTCGTCGATATCGACCTTGTGAGCCAGGCGCTTGCCGCCGGCGGCACCCACGCAGATGAAGCATTGCCGCGTGGCGCGCGCATGGGCGGCCATGGCGGTCTTGGCCTTGACCTGGTCGCAGGCGTCGATGACGGCATCGGCGTCGGGGGGCAACAGGCGCAGCCAGTTGTCCGGGTCAACGAAGTCGTCGATGCAGTGCACGCGGCAGGCCGGATTGATCTGGGCGATGCGCTCGCGCATGGCTTCGATCTTGGCCTGGCCCACGGTGGTGGAAAGCGCGTGAATCTGGCGGTTGACGTTGGACTCGGCAACATGGTCCATATCGATCAGAGTGAGTTCGCCCACGCCGCTGCGCGCCAGCGCCTCGGCGGTCCAGGAGCCCACGCCGCCGATGCCCACCACGACGACGTGCGCGGCGCGGATGCGCGCGGCGCCCGGCACGCCATACAGGCGCTCCAGGCCGCCGAAGCGGCGCTGCAGGTCGGCATCAGAAAAAACAGCGCCTGCTTCAGGCGCTGTCTTGTCTTCTTCCGGGAGGGATGAAGAGACCGTGTCGTTCATCACTTGAGGCTGGCGAGACGGTTCTTGGCCGCAGCCGTGGCTTCGGCGTTGGGATAGGCCTTGATGAGGTCTTCCAGCGTCTTGCGCGCGGCCTTGGTGTCCTTCATCTCGATCTGGCAGTTGGCGATGGACAGGGCCGCCTCCGGCGCCCGGCCGTGCATGGGGGCTGCCGCCAGCAGGGCACGGAAGTTGGTGATCGCATCCTTGTAGTTGCGATTGGCGTACTGCGCATTGCCCAGCCAAAAGCGTGCCGAGGGCACATAGCCGCTCTTGGGCCACTGGTTCAGAAAGGACGAGAAGGCGGTGCCGGCTTCGGCGAAGCTGCCCGCGCGGAACTGCGCCAGCGCCGCTTCGTAGTCGCGCTTTTCTGCGGGGTCGGCCGCGAATTCCTGGCCGTCCACCGTCACCGTGACGGGCTCGAACTGGCGCAGGCGCTCGTCCACGCCCTTGGCGATGTCGCGCTGGCCGCGCTGCAGTTCGGCCACATCGCGCAGCAGCTGCTCGTTCTGGCCGCGCAGCTTGGCTTGCTCGGACTTGAGCTGCTCGATCTGCGACTGCAGTTCGAGCAGGCCACGGCGCGTTTGCGAGCTTTCCTCGGTCATGCGCTGCTGCGACTGCTGCATGCTGTCGACGCGCTGGCGCATTTCCAGGATGGCGCGGCGCGCCTCGTCATCGCCGAACAGTGCGGCATGGCCGCTGGCGGCGTAGCCGGCCATCAGGCCGGCCGCCAGCAGCGTGCGCAGCGCGGTGCGATGCAGGATCGGGGAGCGCTGCATGTTCATCAACGGTAGGACAGTTCAGCGCGGCGGTTTTGCGCGTAGGCGTCTTCGGAATGGCCTTCGGAGGCAGGCTTTTCCTTGCCGTAGCTCACGGCTTCCATTTGCGCATCGCTGACGCCCAGCAGGCCCAGCGAGCGGCGCACGGCTTCGGCGCGCTTTTGGCCCAGGGCCAGGTTGTATTCGCGGCCGCCGCGCTCGTCGGTGTGGCCTTCGATCTGCACCTTGCGTGCAGACGATGCCTTCAGGAAGCGTGCATGGGCTTCGATCTGGGGCTGGGCGTCGGCCTTGACGACGTAGCTGTCGAAGTCGAAGTAGACGATGCGGCTGACGCCTTGGGGACCTGCCTTGTCGGCGGCCGAGCCGGTCAGGTCCACGCCCGAGATGCCGCTTTGCGAGGTGCTGCCGGTGCCGGCACCGCTGCCCTGGCCCGTGCTGGTGGCGCCCGCGTCGGTGACCGGGGTTTCGTCAAGCTTGACGCCCGAGCTGCAACCTGCCATGAGTGCGGTGACTGCAAGTGCCAGGGAAAGTCGTTTGATGGTGATCATGAAAAATCTCCGTATGTCCGGGTGGACTTCGTGCTGAGTTGACTGGTTGACTGAAGAGAAATCGGGGAAGCCGGCTGTCACTGGCGCTGGAACGGACCCCAGTCGGGCTCGCGGATGTCTCCGCCCTGCCCTGCCAGCCGCGCCTTGATCTTTCCGTCCAGCGTGGTGGTCATCAGGGATTCGCGGCCCTGCTGCAGGGTGGCGTAGACGATCAGTCGGCTGTTGGGGGCGAAGCTGGGGCTTTCGTCGGCCGTGGTGTCGGTAATGGCATTCACTGTGCCGGTGCCCAGGTCCATGACGTGGAGCTTGAAGCCGCCGCCCACGCGCGAGACGTAGGCGAGCCACTTTCCATCGGGGCTGACGCTGGGCGAGATGTTGTAGTTGCCGGTGAAGGTGACGCGCTCCGCGCTGCCGCCCGAGGCCGGCACCTTGTAGATCTGCGGGGCGCCGCCACGGTCGCTGACGAAGTAGATGGAGCGGCCATCGCTGGAGAAGTTCGGCTCGGTGTCGATGCCGCTGCTTTGCATCAGGCGGCGCGGCTCGCCGCCCTGGGCACTGATCAGGTACAGCTGCGAGCCGCCGTCGCGGCTGAGCGTGACGGCCAGGGAGTTGCCATCGGGCGACCAGGCCGGTGCGCTGTTGGAGCCCCGGAAGTTGGCAACCAGGCGACGGCGGCCACTGGCCACATCGTGCACATAGACCACGGGCTTGCGCGACTCGAAGGACACGTAGGCCAGTTGGGTTCCAGTGGGCGACCAGGCAGGCGAGATGATGGGTTCGGGGCTGGACAGGGCCGACTGGGCGTTCTCGCCATCGGCATCGGCCACCCACAGGCGGTAGTTGCTGCCCGCCTTGGTCACGTAGGCGATGCGCGTGGAGAACACGCCCTTCTCGCCCGTGAGTTTCTCGTAGATGTAGTCGGAGATGCGGTGGGCCACCAGGCGCAGGTCGCCCGTGGTGACGGCAAAGCCCTGGCCGCCCAGGTCCTGGCCCTTGACCACGTCCCAGAGGCGAAAGCGCACGTCGTAGCGGCCATCGGCCAGGCGCGTGATGCTGCCCACGGCCAGGGAATCGGCGCTTTTCTGGCGCCACATGGCGACGTCGGGGCGCGAGGTTTCATCGAGCTGCACGCCTGCCGTGTCCACGGCGCGGAACTGACCGCTGCGCTCCAGGTCGGCCTGGATGATGGCCGAGATCTTCTGGGGCGCCTGCCCTTCTCCCTTGAATGCTGCAATGGCGATGGGCAACTGGGTCAGGCCTACGCCCGTCACTTCGACGCGGAACTGGGCCAGCGCGGGAATTGCGGGGGTTGAGGCGAGAGCGGCCAGCAGGGTTCGGCGCGAAGTGCGCGGCACGGCCGCCAGGGAGGAGGGAGAAAGGAGTCGGTCAATAGTCATTGGCATTCATCAATATCTACGGGAAGACCCCGGTACTTGCACAGGTGCGAATGTTACACACACTGGATGCGTCACGATGTAAGAACGTGCACTGTAGGGTCTGTCGGCCCAGGCTTTCTCGATCACCGGCAGCCGCATCAGTTCCCCATGAGGCTGCCCCAGGCAAGCCCGCCGTAAAATCCGCGCTTCATGCAAGCACCATCCTCACCGCCGCCGGCCCCTGCGCCGTCCGCCGCACCGGCGGCCCATGATCTCGCCAGCACCCTGACCCTGTCGCAGCGCCTCAAGCGCCTGTCACCCTACTTTGGTGGCCAGCGCCTGGCCTGGACGCTGGCCGTGGCTGCCACGCTGGTGGGCGCGGTCACCGAGCCATTGATCCCTGCCCTGCTGCAGCCGCTGCTGGACAGCGGCTTCACCGACGGCACGCTGCCGCTGTGGTCGGTGCCGCTGGCCATCATCGGCGTGTTCCTGGTGCGGGGCCTGTCGCAGTTCGTGGGCCAGTACGCGCTGGCGCGCATTGCCAACGAGGGCATGCTGGCGCTGCGCAGGCGCCTGTTCGAGCGGCTGCTGGCGGCCGATATGGCGCTGTTCTCGCGCCAGTCTGCCTCATCGCTGTCCAATACCGTGGTCTATGAGGTGCAGACAGGCTCCACGCTGCTGGTGCAGGCCATGCTGGGTATCTCGCGCGACGGCTTCACGCTGGTGGCGCTGCTGGGCTACCTGCTGTATCTGAACTGGCAGCTGACGCTGGTGGTGGCGGCCGTGGTGCCTGGCGTGGCCTGGATCATGAAGACGCTGTCGCGCCGCCTGTACCGCATCACCAAGATCAGCCAGGAGGCCACCGATTCCCTGGCCTATGTGGTGGAAGAGAACGTTCTGGCCCATCGCATGGTGCGCCTGCATGGAGCGCAACAAGGCCAGCAAAAGCGCTTTGGAGGCCTGAGCGGGCAACTGCGCAAGCTGGCGATCAAGGCCACCATCGCCTCGGCGGCCATGACGCCGCTGACCCAATTGCTGGCCGCCGCGGCCCTGTCGGCCGTGATCTGCATCGCGCTGTGGCAAAGCCGGGGCACGGGCGCCGCCGCGGCCAATGTGCAGGATGTGACGGTGGGCAGCTTTGCGGCCTTCATCACTGCCATGCTGATGCTGATTGCCCCCATCCGCCGCCTGGCCGATGTGGCCAACCCCATCACGCGTGGCGTGGCGGCACTGGAGCGTGGCCTGCATCTGCTGGAGGGCTCGGGCGACGAGACCGGCGGCACGCAAGTGCCCGGCAAGGCGCGCGGCGAGATCGAGTTGCGCGACGTGTCCGTGCAGTTTGGCGAGGACAAGGCACCCGCCCTGAGCCATGTGGACCTGCGCGTGCGCCCGGGCGAGGTGGTGGCCCTGGTCGGCCCCTCCGGCGCGGGCAAGACCACGCTGGTGAACCTGCTGCCACGCTTTTTGCAGCCCACGGGCGGCCAGCTGCTGCTGGACGGCACGCCCCTTCCCGAATGGGATCTGGCCGCGCTGCGCCAGCAGTTCGCCATGGTCAGCCAGGACGTGGTGATGTTCAACGACACCATTGCCGCCAACGTGGCGCTGGGCGGGGTGGAAGACGAGGCCCAGCTGTGGGCCGCGCTGGATGCCGCCAATCTGGGCACCCATGTGCGCGGCCTGTCCAATGGACTGCAGACGGTGGTGGGCCACAACGCCAGCCAGCTGTCGGGGGGCCAGCGCCAGCGGCTGGCGATTGCGCGGGCACTGTACAAGGATGCGCCCATCCTGATCCTGGACGAGGCCACATCGGCCCTGGACAATGAATCCGAACGCCTGGTGCAGGAGGCGCTGACGCGGCTGATGCAGGGCCGCACGACCCTGGTCATCGCCCACCGGCTCTCGACCATCGAGCATGCCGACCGCGTGGTGGTGATGGAGCGCGGCCGCATTGCAGAGCAAGGCACGCATGCCGAGCTGCTGGCGCGGGACGGCCTGTACGCCCGATTGAGCAGGAACCACACGCCCTGAGAGGGACAGCAGCGACACCGACGGTGCCACCCGCCTGGCTTGCTGCTACCAGCTTCCGCGCGAAGGCTGGGTCTTGCGTTCGGCCTTGATGGCCTTGGTGAGTTTGTCGACCATGTACTGGCGGTCCACCTGCCTGGCGAAGTCGGCGGCCGTGAAGCCCCGCTGGTTGCGCAGGACGACGTCGGCACCCTCCGTGATGAGCAGGTCCACCACGGCTTCGCTGCTGTATTGGGCGGCCAGCATCAGCGGGGTGGTGCCGTTGGGCGATTCGGCATCGATGTAGGCGCTTTTGTCCAGCAGCAGCTTGACGATGTCCAGCGTCTTGGGCAGGTCGGCGGAGGTGGCATAGTGCAGCGGCGTCCAGCCGGGGCGGTTGACATCGGCGCCCCGGCGTATGAGTTCCTTGGCCAGGTCAAGGTGGCCCTTGATGCAGGCCATCATCAGCGGCGTTTCGCCCTGCTGGGAGGCTTCGTTGACCTTGATGCCCGGGGATTTGAGCAGCACGTCGAACACGCCCAGCGAGCCCTGGTGCAAGGCGGCCACCAGGCCCGGGCGGCCGCGCGTGTCGCGGGTGTTGGGGTCGAAGCCGCGAAAGATCAGGTTGACCATGGCGCGCTCGTTGTCGCTGATGATGGCGCGCACGTAGTCGTCGTACTGGCTGGCATGCGCCAGCCCGCCGCGGGCTGCGGCCAGGGCCACCACGGCCTGGCCGGCCTGGGCCAGCCAGTGGCGACGGTCCACGCCCACGCGGCCACTGGCCGCAGCATTCAGTCGCATGCGACAACCCCCTTGAACAGCTGGTCGAAGTTGGCACTGGTCAGGGCCGCCACGTCCTCCACGGACATGCCGCGCACCTGCGCAATCTGCTGTGCCACGTAAGGCACGTAGGACGGATTGTTGGTCTTGCCGCGATAGGGAACGGGCGCCAGGTAGGGGCTGTCGGTCTCGATCAGCAGGCGGTCGGCCGGCACGAAGGCGGCCACGTCGCGCAGGTGCTGGGCGTTCTTGAAGGTGACGATGCCCGACATGGAGATGTAGTAGCCCAGGTCCAGCGCCGCACGCGCGACCTCCATGGTCTCGGTGAAGCAGTGGAACACGCCGCCGGCCTGGCCTGCCGAGCCGTCCTCGCCTTCTTCGCGCAGGATGGCCAGCGTGTCATCAGAGGCGCTGCGCGTGTGGATGACCAGGGGCTTTTGCGTCTGGCGCGCCGCGCGGATGTGCACGCGAAAGCGCTCGCGCTGCCATTCCAGGTCGGCAATCGTGCGCCCGCCCTTGCGGTCTTCCATGCCGTAGTAGTCCAGTCCCGTTTCGCCGATGGCCACCACGCGCGCCAGGGCGGCGCGCTCGACCAGGTCGGCCACGCTGGGCTCGGTCATGTGTTCCGTATCGGGATGCACGCCCACCGTGGCCCAGAAATTGTCGTGGTCCAGCGCCAGCTGGTGCACATCGCCGAATTCCTCCATCGTGGTGCAGATGCACAGCGCACGCGTGACGCGCGCGGCCGCCATGGCCTCGCGGATCTCGGGCAGGCGGCTTTGCAGCTCGGGGAAATTCAGATGGCAGTGGGAATCGGTAAACATGGAATCTCGTGGTTCAGAAACAGGCATGCCGACCGGAGAGCATTTCCTCCGTGTCGGCATGCGGGCAGAGGCAGGCGCAGGACTCAGACCGTCTGCGTGGCCTTATCCGAGGCCAGAGCCGAGCCCAGGATGTTCTCGATCTTGGCCTTGAGCTCGGCGGACTTCTCGTCCTTGGGGAACTGTATGCCTATGCCCTGCGTGCGGTTGCCCGAGGCGCGCGCGGGCGTGATCCACGCCACGCGGCCGGCCACGGGATAGCGCTGGGGCTCGTCGGGCAGGGTCAGCAGCACGTAGACATCATCGCCAAGACGGTACTCACGCTGCGTGGGCACGAAAACGCCCCCTTCGGCGAACATGGGAATGTAGGCGGCGTACAGCGCGGCCTTTTCCTTGATCGCCAGTTGCATCACGCTGGGACGGGGTGTGGTGGGTGCGGTGCTCATGGGTGGTTTGCAGACATTGGTTCGGTGAGCGGCCGGCGCGATCGGCACCGGGCCCAGGGCAGTAGGTTAACAGGCCGGGCTTTCATGTGGCGAAAAGCACCCAGCCGCGCTGCTGCACTGTCGCCACGCCCCGCTCCCCGCGCCTCATCCCCGGCGCTGGCGGGCGGGCTGGCCGGACATGAGCACGCGCCGGGCCTCGGCGGCCAGGGCCTCGGTCATGAGCCCGGCGTTGAAGGGGTGGTCCGCCGTGCGCGCGGCCTGGGCCAGCGCGCGTGACCATTCGGCCAGCAGGCCCATGTCCAGCGGCCGCGACGGCAGGTCGGCCGGCGTGAAGTAGCGCGGCGCGGCGCCTGCGGCCAGGGCCATCAGGTCGTGGCAGATCTTCTGCAAGGCCTCCACGGCATGGGGCGGAGCATAGGCGGCCAGGGCCGCCACATCGCCCTTGGCCAGCGCGCGCGGCAACTGGGACCATGCGGCCATGTCCTTGCCGCCACCGCTGTGCGCCAATGCCAGCGCGTCGCCGGGGCGCCCGCCTGAGGCGCGCAGCGCAACGGCGGCCGCTTCCGGGGCCACGCCCTGCTCCTGCAGCCAGGCCAGGGCCTCTTGCTGATCGGGCCAGGCCATGGTGTGGGTCAGGCAACGGCTGCGGATGGTGGGCAGCAGCTGGTGGGCCGCCTCGCTGGCCAGCACGAAGCGGGCATCGCCCGGCGGCTCCTCCAGCGTCTTGAGCAGCGCATTGGCCGTGATGGCGTTCATCTGCTCGGCCGGATAGACCAGCACGGCCTTGCCGCGCCCGCGCGCGCTGGTGCGCTGGCAGAACTCCACGGCGTCGCGCATGGCCTCGACACGGATTTCCTTGCTGGGCTTGCGCTTCTTGTCGTCGATATCGGCCTGGGCCTTCTCGGGCAGCGGCCAGCCCAGCGCCATCATCTGCACCTCGGGCATGAGCACGCACAGGTCGGCATGGGCGCGCACGTCGATGGCGTGGCAGCTGCCGCAGTGGCCGCAGGCCCCCTGGGGCGACGGCGATTCGCACAGCCAGGCGCGCACCAGCGACAGCGACAGTGCGTACTGGCCCAGGCCGGAAGGCCCCTGCAGCAGCCAGGCGTGGCCGCGCTGGGCCAGCAGGCGCGTGCGTTGCCCGGCGATCCAGGCGGTGTCGGTCTCGGCCGGTTGTGGCAGGGCCTCGCTCATGCGGCACCTGCCTGTCCGCCGACCATGATGGCCAGCCAGCCCCGGCGCACCATGACCTGGGTGATCTGCTGCCAGACCACATGCCGGCTGGCGTTGGAGTCGATGCGCGCAAAGCGCTGGGGCGCGGCGGCAGCGCGCGCCGCATAGCCCTGGGCCACGCGTGCGAAAAAGCTGCCGGGCTCGGACTCGAATCGATCCGGCACGCGGGCCGAGGCCAGGCGCTCGGCGGCCACCTCGGCGGGCAGATCGAACCAGAGCGTCAGGTGGGGCTCGCGCAGCAGATCGGGCTGGGGGGCGGTGCCCGTCTGCACCATGCGCTCCAGCGTCGCCAGCGGCTGCAAGTCGAAGCCACGGCCCGCACCCTGGTAGGCAAAGGTGGCATCGGTGAAGCGGTCGCAGAGCACGACTTCGCCGCGCGCCAGCGCAGGCTCGATCACCTGCACAAGGTGGTCGCGTCGCGCGGCAAAGGCGATCAGGGCCTCGGTCAGCGGGTCCATGGGGTCGTGCAGCATCAGCGCGCGCAGCTTTTCGGCCAGCGGCGTGCCGCCGGGCTCGCGGGTGAGCGTCACCGTGCGGCCCTGGTCACGGAAAGCCTGGGCCAGCGACGCGATGTGCGAGGACTTGCCGGCGCCATCGATGCCTTCGAAGCTGATGAACAGGCCGGCGGGAATTGCAGTGGTCATATGGAAAGAGAGGATACGCAAGCGCTGCGCAGAGCGCAGCAGCCCTGGGGAATATCTCAGGGCTTTTGCTCAGGGCTTTTGCTCAGGGCTTTTGCTGGCCACGCTGGTAGCGGTTCACGGCGCGGTTGTGCTCGTCCAGCGAGGCACTGAAATGGCTGGAGCCGTCGCCACGCGCCACAAAGTACAGCGCCTTGGTCTGTCCGGGCTGCACGGCGGCCATGAGGGCGGCCTTGCCGGGCATGGCAATGGGCGTGGGTGGCAGGCCCGCGCGGGTGTAGGTGTTCCAGGGCGTGTCGGTCTGCAGGTCGCGGCGGCGCAGGTTGCCGTCGAATTTCTCGCCCAGGCCGTAGATCACGGTGGGATCGGTCTGCAGCAGCATGCCGATGCGCAGGCGGTTGCTGAAGACACCGGCGATCTGTGCGCGGTCGGCCGCGCGGCCGGTTTCCTTCTCGACGATGCTGGCCAGGATCAGCGCTTCGTCGGGCGTCTTGAGCGGCGTGTCGGCCGAGCGCAGCGCCCAGACATCGGCCAGGCGCCGGTCCATGGCATGCAGGGCGCGGCGCAGCACGGCCAGGTCGGAGCTGCCCTTGGCATAGGTATAGGTATCGGGGAAGAAGCGGCCCTCGGGCGCCACGCCCGCGCGGCCCAGGGCCTGCATGAGGGCTGCGTCGTCCATGCCTGCGCTTTCCTGGCGCAGGAATTCCTCGCGGGCCAGGGCCGCGCGCACCTGGCGCCAGTTCCAGCCTTCCACCAGGGTCAGTGCCTTGAGCGATTCCTCGCCGCGCGCGAGTTTTTGCAGCAGCACATAGGGGGTCAGGCCCGTGGTCAGCTCGTAGTTGCCGGCCTTGATCTGCCGGTCCTGCCCCGAGACGCGGAACCAGGCGTACAGCAGCCGCGCATCGGTCTGCACGCCGGCCTTGACCACTTCGCGGGCCACGCCACGCGGCGTGGTGCCGGGTTCGACCTCCAGCTCCAGCGTAGGCTGGGCCAGCGGCAGCGGCTGGTTCAGCCACCACCAGCCGGCACCGGCCAGCACGGCGGCCAGCACCAGCAGCATCATCAAAGCGCGAAAGATAAAGCGCACAACCTCGGTCCAAGCAAGCAATAGAGCGGCTGATCATAATTCAGCCATGACCCAGCCTTTACTGAACGGCATTGCTTCCGTTTCCCATCTCGGCGTGATACGCGCCCTCGGCGAAGACGCCGCCCAGTTCCTGCATGGACAGCTGACCAACGACTTCGCGCTGCTGGATCTGCAGCATGCGCGTCTGGCGGCGTTCTGCACGGCCAAGGGCCGCATGCTGGCCAGCTTCATCGGCTTCAAGCGCAGCAAGGACGAGATCCTGCTGCTGTGCGACCGCAGCCTGCTGGCGCCCACGCTCAAGCGCCTGTCCATGTTCGTGCTGCGCGCCAAGTGCAAGCTCAGCGACGCCACGGCCGAATTCACGCTGCACGGGCTGGCTGGCGATGCCGCCGCGCAGGCCCAGGGCCCGGCAGCCGTGCCCTGGACCAAGACCGATGACGGCGACGCCAGCCTGATCGCCCTGTACCCGGCCGCCGGCCAGCCGCGCGCCCTGCGCGTGGCGCCCGTGGGCGCGCCCCTGCCCGAAGGCCCTGCACTCAGCGAGGCAGACTGGCTCTGGAGCGAAGTCGCCAGCGGCATTGCCACGCTGTCGGCACCTGTGGTGGATGCCTTTGTGCCGCAGATGCTCAACTACGAATCGGTGGAAGGCGTGAACTTCAAGAAGGGCTGCTACCCGGGCCAGGAGGTGGTGGCCCGCAGCCAGTTCCGGGGCACGCTCAAGCGCCGTGCCTACATCGCCCATGCCCAGCAGCCGCTGGCAGCTGGCATGGAAGTCTTCACGCCCGAGGATCTGGAGCAGGCCACCGGGACCGTGGTCCAGGCCGCCCCGGCACCCGATGGCAGCTGGGATGCCATCATCTCCATGCAGACCAGCTCGGCCGACAAGCCCCTGCTGGCCCACGCCGCACTGGGCGAAGGCCAGCGCGCCGATGCCGCACAGGCCGTGGCGCTGCAGCTCAAGCCCCTGCCCTACGCGTTGCGCGAGGACATTTGAGATTTGAGCCTTGCACCGCCTGAGCTGCCTGCAGCTCAGGCGGTGAGCACTTTCCTCATGGTGATGTGGGGAATGCCGGCCTCTTCATAGGGCTCGCCTTCCGGCGTGAAGCCCGCGCGCAGGTAGAACGACTCGGCATGGCGCTGCGCGTGCAGCACGACTTCGCGGTCACCGCGCTGGCGGGAGGCTTCGACCAGGCTGTCCAGCACGATGCGGCCCCAGCGGCCGCCGCGCACGCTGCGGTCCACGGCCATGCGGCCGATCCTGCCCGCGCCGGGGCTGTCGCTGACCAGGCGGCCGGTGGCGATCGGCTGGCCCAGGCCGTTGTAGACCACGGCGTGGCGGGCCACGGGGTCGAATTCGTCGATCTCGATCTCGCGCGGCACGCCCTGCTCGTGCACGAACACGGCCAGGCGCAGGCGCTCGGCGTCGCGGCCCAGGTCGTTCCAGCTGCCCGACTCCACGCGCACCA
The DNA here is from genome assembly GCF_042653485.1 of Delftia deserti. NCBI lineage: Bacteria > Pseudomonadati > Pseudomonadota > Betaproteobacteria > Burkholderiales > Comamonadaceae > Delftia > Delftia deserti. Next base: position 663,325 of record NZ_JBHSIH010000001.1, read on the forward strand.
CGCTCTGGCCAGCCTCGTAGGCCGTGAGCACGTCACGCAGCGGCTGCGGCACGGGCAGCGGCTGGCGCGTGGCGGCGTCGGCGAACACATAGACCAGTTCCACCGTATTGAGCAGCTCCATGCCGCGGAAGATGCCGGCCTCGAACAGCAGCGAGGTATTGCCCTGCCTGGCGCAGCGTATGCCCACGTGCAGCACGTCGCCCAGAGTGGCCGATGCGTGGTAGGTGGTGGTGGCCTTCTTGACGAACAACTCGCCGCCCAGGGCCGCGAAGGACGATTCATAGGGCAGGCCCAGCTGGCGCCAGTAGTCGGTGACGGCCACGTCGGCGTACATCAGGTAGTGGGCGTTGAAGACGATCTTCTGGGCGTCCACTTCGGACCAGCGCACTTCGATGCGTTGCAGCGTGCGGAAATCTTGGCGTTGCATGGGTGTGTTTCTCTCCTGTTGTCTTGGGGTGTCTTGGTGTGTCTTTGTGTGTTTTGGTGCGTCTTGGCCTTCAGGCCGCGAAGGCGTCGGCCAAGGCGCGCGCCATGTCGGCATGTGCATGGCGCGCTTCGGCAATGGCGCGGCCCATCTTGACGAATTCATGGGTCACGCCCCGGTAGATCTCCAGGTCCACGGGCACGCCGGACATGCGCAGCTTGTCGGCGTATTCCACGCCCTCGTCCACCAGCGGGTCGCATTCGGCCAGGCCTATCCAGGCCGGGGCCACGCCGTCCACATCGGGGGCCAGCAGCGGGGCAAAGCGCCAGTCCTCGCGGTCGGCGGGGCTGTTCAGGTACTGGGCGAAGAACCAGGTGATGGCCGGCTCGTCGATCACCAGCCCGTGGGCGAAGCGGCGGTGCGAGTCGGTGTCCTGATTCGCCGTCGTGCCCGGGTAGATCAGCAGTTGCAGGGCCAGCTTGAGGCCCGCGTCGCGCGCATGGATGGCGCAGGCTGCGGCCAGCGTGCCGCCCGCGCTGTCGCCACCCACGGCCAGGCGCCCAGGATCGGCGCCCAGCGAGGCCGCCTTCGCGGCCAGCCACTGCAGCGCGTCCCAGGCATCGTTGTGGGCGGTGGGAAACTTGTGCTCTGGCGCGCGCCGGTAGTCCAGCGAGACCACCATGGCGCCCGACAGACGGGCCAGCTGGCGGCACAGCACGTCGTGCGTGGCCACGCTGCCCACGGTGAAGCCGCCGCCGTGCAGATACAGCAGCGCGGGCAGGCCCGTGGCCGGCGCCTGGCAGCGCTCCACGGGCGCATACAGCCGCGCGGGCAGCACGGCGCCATCGCGCGCGGGAATCGGCAGATCCTCGACACGCGGCAGGACAGGCTTGGGAATCTCGAGCACGCCGGCCCCCGCCTCGTAGGCGGCACGTGCGCCCTCGGCGCCCAGCTGGTGCAGGGGCGTGCGCGCGGCGCGCTCCATGCGGCGCAGCACATCGCGCATCTGGTGGGTCAGGGACGCCGGCAGCGGCGTGGCATGGGAGGAGGATTCAGGCTGGGGCACGTTCAGGGGCACGTTCAGGGACAGGTTCGGCGGGGGCTATCTGGCAAGGCAATCCGGTGCGGACGGCAAGGTGCGGCAGGCCAGGCGCAGCAGGCATTGTGCCGCGAGCGCAAGGCCCTGGCAGCCATGCGATGGCAGCGCATGCCCGCGCTGTCGCCCCCGTGACCGCCGCAGCGCCCTCTCAGGGTTTGCTTTGTTTGCAGTGCAGCACGCGCGGTCTAGATTCGGCGCACTCCCCTGATCCCCACCACGGGCCGCAGCGGCCCGCAACGAGTCACCGACCATGGCCTTCATCAACTACGTCACCCAGATCCAGTTTGACTTCGGCGCCGTGCGCCTGTTGCGCCAGGAGTGCGAGCGCGTGGGCATCACGCGGCCGCTGATCGTCACCGACCAGGGCGTCAAGGCCGCTGGCGTACTGCAAAAGGCGCTGGATGCGCTGGGCGGCATGCCGCATGCGGTGTTCGACCAGACGCCCTCCAACCCCACCGAGGCCGCCGTGCGCGCGGCCGCTGCCATCTACCAGGAGCAGCGCTGCGACGGCCTGATCGCCGTGGGCGGCGGCAGCGCCATCGACTGCGCCAAGGGCGTGGCGATTGCGGCCACGCACGAAGGGCCGCTGTCGCACTACGCCACCATCGAGGGAGGCTCGCCGCGCATCAGCGAGCGCGTGGCCCCGCTGATTGCCGTGCCCACCACCAGCGGCACGGGCAGCGAGGTGGCACGCGGCGCCATCATCATCGTTGACGACCACCGCAAGCTGGGTTTTCACAGCTGGCACCTGGTGCCCCGAGCCGCCATCTGCGACCCGGAACTGACCTACGGCCTGCCCGCCATGCTGACGGCCGCCACGGGCATGGACGCCATCGCCCATTGCATGGAGACCTTCATGGCTGCGGCGTTCAACCCGCCTGCCGACGGCATTGCGCTCGATGGCCTCACGCGCGGCTGGGCCCACATCGAGCGCGCCACGCGCAATGGCCAGGACGCCGAGGCACGCCGCCAGTTGATGAGCGCCAGCATGCAGGGCGCCATGGCGTTCCAGAAGGGCCTGGGCTGCGTGCACAGCCTCAGCCACAGCCTGGGCAGCGTGAACCCGCGCCTGCACCATGGCACGCTGAACGCCATGTTCCTGCCCGCCGTGGTGCGCTTCAATGCCGAGGCAGAGAGCGTGCGCGCCGAACAGCGCCTGCAGCGCATGGCCCACGCCATGGGCCTGGACTCGGGCAGCGACATTCCCGAAGCCATACGCGACATGAACGCCCGCCTGGGCCTGCCCACGGGCCTGGCGGCCATGGGCGTGGAGCGCGCCCAGTTCGCGGCCGTGATCGGCGGCGCGCTCAAGGACCATTGCCACGGCACGAACCCGCGCCTGGCCAGCGCCGACGACTACGAGCAGATGCTGGCCACCTCGCTGTGAGCGGTCTCAGTCGCCGGCAGCCGGATGGGGTGCTGTCGATGGTGTCTGGCGTGGCGGTCGGGATGTCACCTGCGCCGGAGTTTGTGCCGGTGTCTGCACCGGAGCCGGCGCGGCGCCAGCTTCCATCATCCGGCGCACCTCCACGTTCTGCATCAACTGCTCGGCCATGACGCCCAGCAGCTCCAGATCGGCCGCCGAGACCTCGCGCGGCGCGTCGTCCATGATGCAAAAGCTGCCCAGCACCGTGCCGTGGCGGTTCTTGAGCGGCACGCCCGCGTAAAAGCGCAGCCGCATCGCCTGCAACGCGGGGTTGCCCGCGAATCGGGGGTCGCGCGCGGCGTCATGCACCACCAGGGCGTCACCGCCATGGACCACGTAGGAGCATATGGACTGCGCACGCGGCATGCCGGCGGAAGCCGGGTCGCCCTGGTCCGCCACCAGCAGGCTGCCCGGCGTGTGCACGCGGTCGGCATCGACCCAGGAGACCTGGGCCCATTTCACATCGAAGGCATTGGCGGCCTGCTGGGCTGCCTCGTGGTACAGCGGCGGCAGGCCGGGCCCGAGCACGCCGCTGTCGTGCAGCTGGCGCACGCGCTGCTCATCGTCCTCGGGGATGGGGGCGGCCAGGCCCTGGCCTGCCGCGTCGGGCAGGCGCAAGGCGTCCACCCACAACTGCAGCTCGCGCAGGCTGGACACGCAGGCGGCGGCGCCGCAGCGGCGCGCGAACTCGGGGTCGGACACCACGGCCGGCGCATTCCACAGCGCCAGCACCACGCGCAGGTGCGGCCAATGGCGGCGCACGCGGCGCATCAGTTGGCGCACCACGGTCTGGGGCTGGGTGCTGAAGACGGACAGCACCAGCAATTGCGCCTCGGCCAGGGCCAGGGCGCCTGCGTGGCCCTGCGGCAGGCCGCTGCCCTGGCCCGGCCCCAGTTGGCGCCATTGCGGGTCGGCTGCCAGCGCCCAGTCCGAGCAGCTGACCACATGGCCGCGCAGCGCCTCGCTGTGCGCCACCATGGCGGCGGCCAGGGCATCGACCTCCCAGCGCGCGCCCACGCAATGGATGCGCAGGGCGCGCGTGGCCAGGGCCGCAGCGGGCGCCGGATGGCTTTCGCGCAGCTCCTCGATCAGGGCATCCATGCCGCTGGACAGGCGCAGCCGGTGTTCGGCCGTGGCCGATTCCAGGTGCTGCTGCGTGGCCAGGCGCAGAGCGGGAATCGCCACGTCGTCATAGAAGCCGGCCAGCGCCGCCGAACGCTCGGCTGCCGAAGGCCGGGCAGGCAGCCGCGCGTCCACCAGTTCATGGGCCAGCGTGACGGCGTCTTCCACATCGTCGGCCAGCAGGCGCTGGTACAGGCGCTGGGCCGGGCCCAGCACGGGGGAGCTGCCCAGCAGCACCTCCATGAACTGCAGCGCCGGTATGTAGCGGCCCAGCACCAGCAGGCAGACCGTGAGCGGAGTGGACAGGATCAGCCCGATCGGCCCCCACAGCGCCGTCCAGAAGGTGGCCGACACGATGATGGACAGAGTGGACAGGCCCGTGCTGCTGCCGTAGAGCCAGGGCTCGATGAGGTTGTTGCTGATCAGCTCCAGCACCATGATCAGCCCCAGCGTCATCAGCAGCATCTGCCAGCCCGGGTCCACGGCAAAGGCCAGCGCCAGCGGGAAGGCGGCCGAGATCATGGCACCCACATAGGGAACGAAACGCATGATGGCCGCCAGCACGCCCCAGAGAATGGCGCCCGGCACGCCGATGAACCACAGCCCCGCCGCCATGGGCAATCCGTAGGTGATGTTGACGACGAACTGCATGCGCAGGTACTTGCCTATGCGCTGCGAGGCCTCGTCCAGCGCGTCGGTGGCCACGTGCAGGTTGCCGCCCATCAGGCGCAGCAGCCGGTCGCGCAGGTCATCGCGGTCCAGCAGGATGAGGATCACGAACAGCAGCACGATGCCGGCCGTGGTCACGGGCTCGGCCACGCGGCCCAGCCACTGCAGCATGCGCGCCGTGGGCTTTTGCTCGGGCGACTGTATCTCCACCTTCTGTACGCGGGGCGTGCCCGCCGCGCCGCGCGATATCTCGCGCTCCACGGTGTCATAGGTGCGCAGCGCGCCGTCCCAGGCGCTGGGCATGTTGGCATTCCTGCGCAGGCTGCGCAGCTTGTCGCGGATGGTGTTCTGGTAGGTGGGCAGATCGGCGCTGAGCTGCTGCACCTGGCTGCCCAGATAGGTACCCATTCCCGCCAGGGTCGCCAGCGCCATGACCACCACCAGCAGCGTGGCCGCCATGCGCGGCATGCCCCAGCGCTTGAGCCGGGAGACGGCCGGATCCAGCAAAAAACCGAACAACAGCGCCAGCGCCAGCGGAATCAGCAGGCCCTGGCCGAAATACAGGCCGGCGATGACGATGCTGGCCACCAGCAGCCCGGTGAGCAGGCGCAGCGCGGGCACCATGTCGGCCAGCTGGGCCAGGCCCGGCAGGGCCGAACGCACGCTGCGCGCGAAATCGGCATGGGTGGCGGCATGGGTGGCGGCATGGGTGGCGGAATTAGCGGCTGCATTGGCAGCATTGGCGCCTTCGGTGGCGGCAGGAGCCGCCTGCCGTGAAGGCGCCGGCGCAGGGTCGGAATGTGGGTTCATGGAAACGGGGTGTCAGGGCTTGGATGCAGGCATGGATAGTGCATCGCATCCGCATATCGGGGGATTGCACAGCGCGCCGCAGGCCTGCACTGTCAGCGGGCACCGCGATTGCCGGAACGCCGTTGCCGCTGGCGCATCGGCCCGGTCACCAGCGCACACGCACCACGACGCCGCCACCGGCACGCGGCAGGATATCCAGCACAGCCCCGATGGCATGGGCGCGGCGATGCATGCCCGCCAGGCCCATGCCCCGCAGGCCAGGCGGGATGGCATCCTGCGCAGGGCCAGGGCCAGGGCCAGGATCGGAAGGCAGGCCGCAGCCGTCATCTTCCACGCGCAGTTCCCAGTGCAATGCACGCCGGGCATCGCGGCCAGGGCTTGCCGCATCCACACGATCAACCGGTTCCACCGGCTCCAGCACCAGCCACAGCGTAGTGGCGCGCGCATGCTGCAGCGCATTGCTCACGGCCTCCTGGGCGATGGCCAGCAACTGCTGGGACGGCTGGCCACGCGGCAAGTCTGGCAGGTCGGGCAGGTCTGGCACCGCGCGCAGCCCGGCGGCGGCATGCGGATCTGCCACGCTCCAGCAGATGCGCATGCCGCGCCGGTCCAGCACGGGCTGCAGCCGGTGGCGCAGGCGTGCCAGCCGCACGGGCAAGGCGTCTTCCATGGCGTCCATGGCGTCCACCATGAGCCGAAGTTCCAGCAAGGCCTGCTCCAGCAGCTCCTGCGCCTGGCGCTGGCGGGTCTCGCGCGGGTCCAGCAAGGCCATGGCATGCACCAGCAGGCCACCCACGCCGTCGTGCAGGTCGGCGGCAATGCGCCGACGCTCTGCCTGCACTTCGCGCGAGGGCCGGGGACTGCGCCGGCGCCGCCACAGCAGCAGCCTGTGCAGTCGCCAGGCGCCAATGGCACACGGCAGCGCCGTGGATATCAGCAGGGCCAGGCTGGCCAGGCATAGCCACGGCGGGGCCTGGGCGCCCGCCTGCCAGAGCCAGGCGCACAGGCCCAGCATCTGCAGCAGGCCCAGGGCCAGGCAGATGGCCAGCGTGCGAAGGGGATCTTTCATGGCCAGGCCGTGCCAGGCGCGGTCGCCATGGCCCGGGCGGCGGCAGGCCGCTGCGGGCAGGACGCCGCCCCAGGATCAGAACAGGCCGCGCAGCGATGCAAAGCGCACCGCCTGGGCGCGCGTGCGCACCTGCAGCTTGCGATAGATGTTCTTGATGTGCGTGTTGACCGTCATGGCGCTGATCATCAGGCGCGAGCCGATCTCGGCGCTGGTGTAGCCGCTGGCGACCATGCGCAGCACCTCGCGCTCGCGGGTGGACAGGCGGTCTGCCTCGTCGGGCGTGCGGCGCTTGGGCTCGGCGCCCTGGGTCTTGTCGAAGCGCTGCAGCAATCTGCGCGCCAGGCTGGGGGTGACGGATGCGCCGCCATTGGCCACCTGCAGAACGGCCTGCGGATAGTTGCCGAACCAGGAGTTCTTGACGAGGTAGCCCGTGGCGCCCAACTCGAAGGCGCGCAGCACCTGTTCGTCGTTTTCCATCACGGAGATGATGACGGCCTCGGCCGTGGGCCGCACGGTCTTCATCATGTCCAGCAGCTCGAAGCCCTCGCCGTCACCCAGGTTCAGGTCCACCAGCATCACGTCGAATTCATGCTGGCGGATGGCCTTTCGCCCGTCGCGCACACTGCCGGCCTGGGCCACGACCAGGGTGCGCGGGTCGTTCATGATTTCCTGCGCGATGACCATGCGGATATGGGCATCGTCGTCCACCAGGAGCACCCGCACGGGCTTGTCGGGCTGGCCCGCCAGGTAGTCGGGCCACATGGCAGAGCTCAGACCCGTGCCCAGCATGCCCTGGGCGCGAGGGGACTCGGCGATCAGGGGACGGGCATCGGCGGGAACGTCGGATGGATTCATGCTGCTCTCCTCAAATGTCACGCCATGTATATGGCGCAACCGATCACAGACTTGCCTTTCCACATTAAGAGAAATCGCAACCGATATCCACAATCTTTGACGAAGTTTGTGAAAGATTGCTTAGATTACAAATTAACACATTTGTGTGAGGAATCGACTTCGAAGTTTCCCGGGCGCCAGTCCGGCAGATCTTGCTGATCCAGACACCATGCACCCACGCCTTCGATCCCGCCCTGCGACCGGGGCCGATCCTGCCTTTGTCGCCGCCGCCGGCATCAGGTGCGTGCACTTCGATACACCAGGTTGCCCCAAAGCCCCCGAGCGCGCCGAAACAGCGACCCCGGACGAAGCTGCAACCGTAAATTTTCTGTCGTTACACACTGAAACTACCCAGATCCATTCATAGCGCACGGCTGCCGCTTTAACGCGATGCAGCCTGTCTGCAAACGGCCTGTGCGGGTAAGTACCCGCCAGGTGGATCAGCGCTCATGGCTACCCCGGACAAGAGATGGAACGGACGGATCTCCCCGAGCACATTGGAGTCCAGACAACGAGCAGGGGTCCAGGGAGACAAAGCCGGAAACCTCCGCAAAGTGTCTGCAAAACGGGTGCTCACACACCTCTTCCTGATAGTCCGATTCTTCATCAAGGAGCCATCATGAAATCGCTTGCAATTCTTTCCCTGAGCTTGATCGCAACAGCTGCCATGGCAGGCCCCATGGGCGGTGGCGGCGGTGGCGGCAGCGGCGGCGGCAGCAGCAGCTCCCAGATCGAAATCAATGGCCCCAGCGTTCAGGTCACCCTGCTGAACAGGAGCGGCGTGCTGAACGTGGCAACGGGCGGTGGCAAGGCCTCCCAGAACCTGGCCAGCAATGCAGGCAACGTGACCATCGACAAAAATGGCAGCTCGCTGCAGGTCGTCGCAGCCACCGGCAGCGGCATCCTGAACAAGGCCGATGGCTATAGCGCAGTGGCCGTCAACAACCTGGCCTCCAACTATGGCGAAGTGGACGTGAAGAGCACTTCGATCCAGGTGGTGGCTGCCAAGAACTCCGGCATCATCAACTATGCCGGCAACGGTTCCATGGCAGTGCAGAACATCTCCAGCAACAACGGCTGCGTGACCTGCTACAACAACCACTGAGCCTGGCTGCCGGACGAAGGAAACTGCCGGGTGGCCCCAGGCCACCCGGCGGCACCTTCCCGGCGAAGACCCAGCTCACCGCACCAGGAGAGCCCACCATGCACACCGCCGCCCATCTCTGTTCGGCTGCCCTATTGGCCTGGCTCGCCCTCGGAGCGAACCCCCTTCATGCAGCGGCCCCCGGCGAAGACCCGGTGGTGCTGAACAAGCCCGTCGACTACCTCAGGCTGCCCACGGCCAAGCAGCCGACATCGTCGGGGCTGGACACCGTCACCGACATCCCCATCAATGTCAAGGCCAAGATCGCGCGCTACGAAGCCATGTCCATGACCAATGCGCCCGGCATCTCCACCGAGGCGAACGTGGTGACCACGACCACGACGAGCAGCACGGGCATGCAGCGCACCTGCACCCAGGACCTGGCCAGCAACACCAACGCCAGCGCATTCAACCGCTACGGGCCCCAGACCAAGGACCAGATCGTGGTCCTCAAGGGCGACCTGGTCAACGTCTGCCGCTAGCGCGACACAGGGCGGCCAGCCTTCGGGCCGCCCACCATTTCTCGATCCCCCATTTCCGGCGCCGACGCCCGTGCGCGCCTGTGCCCTGGCTCGCCGTTTTCCAGCAGAGGTCCATCATGCGCAACCGCCTTCCATCGCCAGGACTTCCCCGCCCCGATGCCGCGCTGCAGCCGGCACTCGGCGGCCATGCGGACGACCGTGGGACTTTCCGCCAGCGATGGTCCGGCAGACAGGGTTGCATGCGGGCCATTGCCTGCGCCGTCTCGGCCTCCATCGTGCTGCTGTCGGGCTGCGCGCCGCTGGATGCGCGCAAGGACGCCAAGTACCTGGACAAGGTCTATGCGGCCGACCGCCCCGTGGTGCGGCCGGTGCGCTCGATCTCGAGCTTTTCCGACTCTCTGATGTGCATGGACAGGATGTTTCGCAACAGCCACATGCCCACGGTGCTGATCACCAGCAAGCAGCTGCCCGACTACTCGGGCCGTGTGGCCGTGGCCGCCAAGGAGATGGTGGTCACCGCCCTGTCCCAGATGTCGCGCGTCAGCAGTGCCTTCCGCTACGTGGACTATGAGGTGGACATCGCCCGCCAGGATACGGTGCAGAACCTCACCACCATCTTGCTCAACAACAACCAGATCCAGCTGCAGCGCCCTGCCCTGTATGTGTCGGGCGCCGTATCCTTCATGGACCAGAACGTGCTGCGCAACAACGTGGACATAGGCACCAGCGCCTCGCGCCTGGAAACCGGCTACAGCGCCAACCGCAGCGGCGCCGTGCTGGGCATGGAACTGCACCTGGGCGACTTTCGCACGCGCACCATCATCCCGGGCCTGGATTCGGCCAACGAAGTCGTCATCGGCAACGGCAGCCAGGGCCTGGACCTGTCCGGCCGCATCGGCACCTACGGCGTGCAGTTCAGCGTGGGCCGCGACTATGCCCAGGGATCGGGCCCGGCCGTGCGCACCCTGGTCGAGCTGGGCATGATCGAGTTGCTGGGCAAATGGTCGCGCCTGCCCTACTGGCAGTGCCTGACGCTGGACCAGACCCATCCCGACTTCCAGCGCCAGCTGCGCGACTGGTACGAGGAAGGCGAAGCCGGCATCCACCAGGAACTGGTGCGCCAGTCGCTGATCAGCAAGGGCTACCTGCCGCCGGACGCTCCGGCCTTCACCGCAGGCAACCCGCAGTGGCGCGAGGCCATAGGGCGCTTCCAGGCCGACAGCGGCATGGTGGTCAGCGGCGTGGTGGACTTCAATACCTACGAACGCGCACTGCGCGACTTCGTGGCCGTGGGCGCCGATGGGCACATCACGCGCATTGGCTGGAACACCAAGAGCGCAGCGCCGGTCACCACCGCCTCCGAGAACGTTGCCGTAGGCACGGGCGACTACCGCTACGGCGCCCCCGCGCCCGACCGCAAGCTGGACCTGTGGGTGGAGAACATCACGCCCACCCGCACCTCCTTCGAGACGGGTGAACAGCTCTTCCTGTCCACCACCGTGTCGCGTGCCTCCTACCTGTCCTGCTTCATGGCGGGTGCCGATGGCGAGGTCACCCGGCTGGTGCCCAACGACGTGAACCGCTCGGGCTGGATCACCGCCGCCCAGTCCGTGCGCCTGCCCGACTGGATGAGCCCCAACCCCGGCTACGTGATCAACGCCGGCCCTCCCGGCAAGGAAGGCGTGGCCTGCTTCGCTACCGAGCAGAACATGACCGACAAGCTGCCCACGCTGCTCCAGGGCAAGGCCTTCATCGCCATCCCGGGCATGCGCTCCCTGGAGGATGTCAACCAGTACATGGCCAGCTCGCTGGGCGCAGACGGGTACACCGGCTCGGCCCGCTTCTGGCAGGTGGTGCCGGCCCAGGCCAAGCGCTGATGCACGGTGCGGACCACAAGCCAACCAGAGGCACCTGCCATGCCCTCCAGCGCTCATGAAACCTCGCCACGGCGCCGCCGCGGGCTGCGCCTGACCGCAAGGCTCGTTCTGCCCGGGCTGCTGGTGCTGCTGCCCGGTCTGGCGCCCGCCGTGCTGCCGCATGTGCAGGCGGCAGCCCGCTTCACGCCGGTCATGCCCATCCGGGTGGCGACGGCCAGCGTGTACGGCTCCCAGCCGGGCACCAGCAACATCACTTCGACCTCGGATACCGCCCAGCAACGGGCCCTGTCCCAACTGCGCAGCCGCGCCGAAGGCAAGGGCGTGAGTCCGGCCACGCAGCGCGAGGCGCAATGGGTCATGGGCCTGCTGGCACTGCATGGCATTGCCATGGCCCAGGACGGGCCACAGGCCAGGACCTGGTTCGAGCGTGCCCAGCGGGCCGGCCATCCGCTGGCCAGCGCGGGACTGGCCTGGTGCGCCATGGACGGCTGCGGCCAGCCCCCCGATCCACCGGCCGCAAGGCCCTGGATCGCCCAGCTGGCCAAGACCGACCCGGCCCGTGCGCAATACCTGGAATGGCTGCTGGCCCGGCGCCTGGCGCCGCTGTCCACGGCCGAGCCCGTGGGCGAGGCCTTGACCGTGGCAGGCACGCCCGACCAGGAACTGCTGCAGCGCGCGGCGCGTTCGGGCAGCCCTGGTGCCCAGCTGGAATGGGGCCTGGCCCTGCTCGCGCAGGACGAGCCCGAGGCCGCCCTGCGCCAGTTCCGCGCGGCGGCGCCACGCTCATCCAGCGCGGCGACCAATGCACAGATGCTGGGCGACCGCATGCGGCCCGCAGGCCAGCTGGTGTCGGCCCAGGGCACGTCTGCCCCGCCTGCGGCGCAGGGGCCGCAAGGACTGCAGCGCACGCCGCAGTTGCGGGGCTCGCCCAGCGAGCAGGACATCCAGGTGCGCCAGCCCGTCACGGCCCAGCAGCAGTGGGAGCAGGCCCAGCGCTATCACCGTGGCGAAGGCGTGCCTGCCAACTACACCGAGGCCCTGCGCCTGTACCAGCAGGCGGCGGCCCACGGCCATGTGGCATCGCGGCGCATGCTGGAGTTGATCTATTCGCGCCCCGCGCAGGGCGGCGGTGTGGACATTGGCTGGATGCAGCAGCTGGCACGCATCGACCCCATGACCATGCAGCCCATGGCCCCCATCAGCCCCGCGCCCTACCGGCGCGACCCCACGCCGCTTTTCGACATGGTGCCGGCGCCCTGGCACCGGAACTGACACAGGCCCTGGGCCCTGCCCTAAAGCAGCACATCCAGGCCCGCGTCGGCCATCCAGTCCACAGGGTCCTGGCGCAGCACCATGTCGATGTCCAGGCCCAGGGCCACCCCCACTTCGCCGGGAAAGCTCACGGCCAGCGCACGCTCGCCCCATTGCGCCTCGCGCGATCGGGCGCGCCATGCGGCGATGTGCAGCACGCAGGCCAGGGGATCGAAGCCGGGCTGGGCCAGCGGCGCGTGCAGGTGCTGCAGCGCGTCGGCCAGCAGCGGCGGAAGACTCCAGCGCCGTGCCAGGCCTGCGCTGACATGGCTGTATGCGTAGCCGCACAGCCGCATCTCCAGTTCGGCACGGCGCGGGTCCAGCGGACCGACCAGCTCGGAGATGGTGGCCGCGCGGCCGGGATCGATCATGTGCATGGCCAGCTCGCCCAGCCCGTGCAGCAGGCCTGCCGCATAGGCCGCCGTGGGGCTGGCCTGCACGGTGCCTGCCAGCGCGCGGGCCACGCGTGCGGCATCCACGCTGTAGCGCCAGAAGGCCGGCATGGCCACGCCCGGAACGGCATGCGTGCCCACGCCCAGCGGCATGCCCCGCACGATCTGTCGCAACTGCGCGGGCGCCAGCAGGGCCAGCGCCTCCGGAATACCGGTGACACGGCCCGCCATGCCGAAGACCGGGCCGTTGGCCTGCGCCAGCAGCCCGGCGGCCAGCGCGGGATCGGCCGCAAACAGCTGGCTCAGCCGGCGCAGGCTGGGCTGCTCGGGCACCAGTTCGCGCAGCAGCAGGGCCACAATGCGCGGCTGCGCCGGCAGGGCCAGCGTCTGGGTCAACAGCGTCTGCAGATCCAGTGCGTGCGCAGCCATAGCGTTTCCTGCCTTGCCTTGCCCTGCCCGGCCTTACTTGCGGGTCTGCAGCTTGGCGAAGGCCGAGGCCATGGCCGACTGCTGCGCCGGCTCGGGCGCGCGGCGCTGGCCGCCCTGATGGCCCTGGCTGCCACGGCCTGCGCTCTCGAAGCGGTTGTCACGGGGGCCATCGCGGCGTGCGGGCGCCGCATCCAGTTTCATGGTCAGGCTGATGCGCTTGCGCGCCACATCGACCTCCAGCACCTTGACCTTGACGATCTGGCCGGTCTTGACGACCTCGCGCGCGTCCTCGATGAACTTGTGGCTCATCTGGCTGACGTGGACCAGGCCATCCTGGTGCACGCCCAGGTCCACGAAGGCGCCGAACTGGGCCACGTTGCTGACCGTGCCCTCCAGCGTCATGCCTTCCTTGAGGTCCTTGATGTCTTCCACGCCGTCATTGAAGCGGGCGACGACGAAGTCCGGGCGCGGATCGCGGCCGGGCTTTTCCAGCTCGCCCAGGATGTCCTTGATGGTGATGGCACCGAACTGCTCGTTCACGAACTGCTCGGCCTTCAGGCCCTTGAGCACTTCGGAGCGGCCCATGAGCTGGTCCACGCTCTTGCCCGTGGTGGCAATGATGCGTTCGACCACGGGATAGGTTTCCGGGTGCACACCCGTCATGTCCAGCGGGTTGTCGCCGCCGCGGATGCGCAGAAAGCCTGCGGACTGCTCGAAGGTCTTGGCGCCCAGGCCGGCCACGTCCATCAGCTGCTTGCGGCTCTTGAAGGAGCCGTTGGCATCACGCCAGCGCACCACCGACTTGGCCACGCTGCCCGACAGGCCCGAGACGCGCGACAGCAGCGGCGCCGAGGCCGTGTTCAGGTCCACGCCCACGGAGTTCACGCAGTCCTCGACCACGGCGTCGAGCTGGCGCGCCAGCTCGCTTTGGTTCACGTCGTGCTGGTACTGGCCCACGCCGATGCTCTTGGGGTCGATCTTGACCAGCTCGGCCAGCGGATCCTGCAGGCGGCGCGCAATGCTGGCGGCGCCGCGCAGGCTCACGTCCACATCGGGCATTTCCTGCGAGGCGAACTCGCTGGCGGAATACACGGAAGCGCCGGCCTCGCTGACCACGACCTTCTCGATCTGGCGGTCGGCCTTGCCGGCGATCTTGATCAGGTCGGCCGCCAGCTTGTCCGTCTCGCGGCTGGCCGTGCCGTTGCCGATGGCAATCAGGTTGATCTGGTGCTTTTCGACCAGGCGGGCCAGCACGGCCAGGGAGCCGTCCCAGTCGCGGCGCGGCTCGTGCGGGTAGATGGTGGTGGTGTCCACCAGCTTGCCCGTGCTGTCCACCACGGCCACCTTGACACCCGTGCGGATGCCCGGGTCCAGGCCGATGACGGCGCGCTGGCCCGCAGGCGCGGCCAGCAGCAGGTCGCGCAGGTTGTCGCCAAAGACCTTGATGGCCACCTTCTCGGCGTCTTCGCGCAGGCGCGAGAACAGGTCGCGCTCGGTGGACAGGCTCAGCTTGACGCGCCAGGTCCAGGCCACGCACTTGCGGATCAGGTCGTCGCTGGCGCGCTTGGCGTGGCTCCAGCCCAGGTGCAGGGCGATCTTGCCTTCGGCCAGGCTGGGCTGGCCGGGCTCGGGCTCCACGGGAAGAACCAGCTTGGCTTCGAGGATTTCCAGCGCGCGGCCACGGAACACGGCCAGGGCGCGGTGCGAGGGCACGCGGCCAATCGGTTCGTCGTACTCGAAATAGTCGCGGAACTTGGCGACCTCGGGGTCGTTCTCGTTCTTGGCCTCGATCTTCTTGGAGCGCAGCAGGCCGTCTTCCCACAGCCATTCGCGCAGCTTCTGCACCAGCGCCGGGTCTTCGGCCCAGCGCTCGGACAGGATGTCGCGCACGCCATCGAGCACGGCGAAGGTGGTGGAGAAATCGGGGCCCGGCTTGCCGTCGTCCAGGGTGGTGGCGGGCTTGCAGAAGGCCTCGGCCTCCTTGTGCGGGTCCAGCGTGGGGTCGGCGAACAGCTTGTCGGCCAGCGGCTCGATGCCGAATTCCTTGGCAATCTGGCCTTTTGTGCGGCGCTTTTGCTTGAAGGGCAGGTAGATGTCCTCCAGCTCCTGCTTGGTCGGCGCATTGGCGATGGCCAGGCGCAGCGCATCCGTCAGCTTGCCCTGCTCGTCGATGGCCTTGAGCACCGTGCCCCGGCGGTCCTCCAGCTCGCGCAGATAGCCCAGGCGTTCGTCGAGCTGGCGCAATTGCGCGTCGTCCAGGCCGCCGGTCACTTCCTTGCGGTAGCGGGCGACGAACGGAACCGTGGCTCCGCCATCAAGCAATTCGACCGCAGCACCCACTTGCTGCGGCTTGACATTCAGTTCTGCGGCGATTTGGCCAATGATTTTTTGCATTCGAGAGGCGCCCCGTGGCGTGGAATCCGGAAAAGCGGCCAAGTGTGCCACACGCGATTCGGGCCGGGCCGCTCACGGCCCGCCCGCAAATGCAAGCATTTCTTGCAGGCCAATGAATTCAAGGGCTTGCAGCATGACGCCGGAAGGGCGCGGGAATGGCCGATGGGACAAGCCCGGCTTTCAGGGCCGCACATCCACGATCTGCATCATTCCCAGGTCCTCATGGTCCAGCGCATGGCAATGCCAGACGAACTTGCCGTGGAAATCCGCGAACCGCATGCGAAAGGTGATGCTGCCCTTGGTGAGCCCCGCCGCCCCGCTGCTGCCCGTGCCCGGCGGCACGGGCAGGGTGTCGGCCCAGAACGGCGTCACCGGCGCGCCGTTGACCCTGACCACATAGCAATCGTTGACGTGGATGTGAAAGGGATGCGGGTAGCCGTTGTAGTTGTAGACCGTCCACTCCTCCACCGCATTGAAGGGCACGGTCTGCACAGGCGTGAGGCTGGAATGGATGGGCGACATGCCCAGCGGCATGGCCTCGGTGCCCACTGCAAACACCGATCGGTTGCCGCCCACCTTCAGCACCCAGCTCTCGCCGGCCGGCATGGGCGCCAGGGCCGGGTCGCGCACGCCCTTGTCCTCGTCGTCGGCCAGCACGGCCAGGCGCAGGACGCGCTGCACGCCACCATGGCTGGCCAGTTCGGCATCGGTGATGGGCGTGTAGTCGCCGGGCCGGCGCAGCAGGGCCGGGTCGGGCACGCGGGCCTGCACGGGCTCGCCCTGCACCACCACCCGGGCCAGCACCTCCTCGAAGGGCTCGTTGCCGCTTGGCCGGTGAAATGACGGGCACGCGGCCGCGCGCAGGAAATACTCGCCCGGCGCCATCGATGCCTGCACCACCATGGACAGGCGCCCGCCCGGGTAGATGTAGTTGCCGGGCCAGTCGCGCATGTCCAGCGGCTGCCCGGCCGTCTGCCGGCTCAGCGGCCGGTAGATGCCGCCGTAATGGTTGCCGTCGCGGCCATAGACATTCATCACATGCCCGTCCAGCACGGGATGCAGCGGGTAGAACGACGAAGGATTGACGATGTGCCAGTGCTGCACCTCGCCGGGCCGCATCACGATGGTGGGCTGGTAGGCGCCGTTGAGCAAAAAGGCGCCGGCCGGATTCTGCATCGAGTCTTCCAGCGTATCGGTGCGGCCCTTGGCGTTGACGGTGAGCTTGTGGGCGAACAGCACGCGCTCGCGCATGTTCACGCTGGCACGGAACGGGTCCTGCGCATCGGCCACGATGATGGCGCCGAACATGCCGCTGGAGACCTGGGCATTGGTGGCGCCGTGCAGATGCGGGTGGTACCAGTAGATGCCGCAGCTGTGGTCGTCGGGCAGATGGATCTCGTGGTAGCGCGTGGCGCCGGGTGCGATGCCGGCATCCGGCCCGTCCACCACGTAGTCGCCAAACACGCCGGGCCGTATCTCGCGCGGGTCCACGTGCAGGCCGTGGAAATGCATGTTGGTGCTGTTCTGGTGGTTGAGCAGCGCCCAGTCCGAGCCCTGGGGCGAGGCCGGCAGCTGGTTGTGCACCCACATCTTCAGCGTGTCGCCGGGGCGCAGCCACAGCGTGGGCGCCGTGTATCGCCCATTGAAGCTGCGCAGCTCCAGACGCCGCCCGGGCTGCCGATCGGCCGGATAGCGGGCCCAGCGCGCAATGTCGCTGTCCGGCAGGTCCATGTCCATGGACGCATAGCCCACGTTCAGGTGCAGCTCCAGCACGCCGTTGACGGAGCGCAGCGCCTGCGGCTCGGGCAGATCGTCGCGCGGACCTCCTCCACCGCCGCAGCCGGGCAGCACGGCGCCTGCCGTCAGCAGGGCGCCCCATTGCAGCAGCGCCCTGCGGTTCAGGCCCGGGGCAGGCATTGAATGCTCCTGGTGCAGATGCTTCACAGGGCCTCCTTTGCCCTGCCGGCGAATGCATTGGTTTCGGTCAGGTCATTGAGGGCGTGCAAGGCCAGCGCATGGGGGCGGGACTGGGCCTGGGCCCCGTCCTCGCCCTGGCAGGCGCCATGGCGGTTGTCGCCCCAGGCCCAGCAGCGCCCGCCGTGCTCCAGCGCCAGCACATGCATGCCGCCCACGCTGATCTGCTGCACCGCCGCCAGGCCGGGCACGGCGTGAAAGCCCGCGCGGGGTGCCGCATCGCCCTGGCCCAGCTGGCCCAGGCCATTCCAGCCCCAGGCCAGCACCTGCCCGCCCTGCGTGGTCGCCGCCGAAAAGTGCAGGCCCGCCGCCAGACTGCTGAGGCGCTCAGGCACGGCGATGCGCACGGGGCCGGGACTGTAGGCAGCCTGCAGCCCCTGGTCCAGCTGGCCCTGGTGGTTGGAGCCCCAGCCCCACAGCCGCCCCTTCTCGTCCAGCGCCAGGCTGTGCGTGGCCCCCGCCGCCACCGCCACCACGGCTGCAGCGCCCTGCGGCAGCACCACGCGCTGCGCACGGCTGCGCTGCACCAGATCGCCCTGCCCCAGTTGGCCGGCCGCATTGGCGCCCCAGGACCAGACCTGCCCCCTGGCGTCCAGCGCCAGCGCATGACCCATGCCCACGGCCACGCTGCGCACGGAGGGCAGGCCCTGCACGCGCTGCGCACCGGGCATGGCATCCGACCATCCCCAGAGTGCGCCTTCGCGGTCCTGCACATAGGCCTGCTGCTCACCCGCCCAGATGTGCCGCACCCCGGCATCCTGCCGGCCCAAGGCCAAAGGCCTGGGCACGGCGCCCGCGGCATCGCGAACCTGGGGCGCAACGGCATAGGCCTGGCCATCCGCCCAGGCCAGCAGCGAATGGCCCGCGTCCACCAGCCCCTCCCAACGCGTGCCACGGGGGCTCAGGCGCTGGGGCACGGGCTGGGAAAAGCTGCGGTGGCCGATGCGCGTGGCATCGGGCGCACAGACCTCGGCAGCATCCACGCCTTCGGGCAGGGTGCGCAACACCTCCAGATTGCCCCAGGCGAATACGCCCTCCGATGT
Organism: Delftia deserti; assembly: GCF_042653485.1. Classification (NCBI taxonomy): domain Bacteria; kingdom Pseudomonadati; phylum Pseudomonadota; class Betaproteobacteria; order Burkholderiales; family Comamonadaceae; genus Delftia; species Delftia deserti. Next base: position 681,884 of record NZ_JBHSIH010000001.1, read on the forward strand.
GATGAGCACGGACCGCTGCGGGCCCGCCACTACCTGTTCTATGGTCGGCATCACCCTCTCCTTTGCGTGTTTTGCGTGTTTCGCGTGTCTTGGGGCATCCCGACACGGCGGTACGGCTGCCCGTGAGGTGTCAGTGCGGATTGTTCAAAGGAAGCCGGTGGGCGGCAATCACTGAAAACTGTGATTCCTCAAGAGCGCCTTGGGCTCCGTCAATCGTTCCCGCCCCAGGCCTGCGACGCGGCATTGGCCTCCAGGCACATCGCAAAGGCGGCCGTGGCGTGCGTGCCTACGCGGGCTGCGCTGGCGCAGCGGCATCATGGACAATCCATGCTCCAGCCCATGCAAGACGATCTGTTTGGCGAGCCGCCCTCACCGCCGCCGTCCCCACCCTCTTTAGCCCCGGTCCCGCCTGCCGCCAGCGCGCCGCCTGGCGGCCGCAAGCCGGCATCCCGCAAGGCCGTCGGTGCAGTGCAGCTGGCGCCCCAGGCCCTGCAATGGCAGGCGCTGGCGGACCAGCTTCCGCCGGGCCTGCGCATGGGGGTCTCCACCTGGTCCTATCCGGGCTGGGAAGGTTTGATCTGGGATGGCGCCTATGACAAAAGCGTGCTCGCCAAGAAGGGACTGGAGGCCTATGGCCGGCATCCGCTGATGCGCACGGTCTGCGTGGACCGCAGCTTCTGGAGGCCGTTGACGGCCAGCCAGTACCTGGCCTTCGCGGGCCAGGTGCCGGCCGATTTCCGCTTCGTGGTCAAGTGCCCTTCGGTGGTCACCGATGCGCAGGTCCGCGACGAGGACGGCAAGGGCATGTCGCTGAACCCCGTGTTCCTTCAACCCGATCTGGCCGTGACCAGCTTCGTCGAGCCCACGCTCGAAGGGCTGGGCGAGCAGCTCGGCGTGCTGGTGTTCCAGCTCAGTCCCATGACCTGGGGCCTGCTGAGCCGCCCCACCGAACTGCTGGCTCGGCTGCAGGCCATGCTGGACGCGGTGCGAGCGGCGCTGGCCGCCCATCCGCTGGGCGCACAGATCATCGTGGCGGTGGAGGTGCGCGACCCGGAGCTTTTGACGCCCGAGCTGGCGGACACGCTGCGCGCTGCGGGCGCCACATTCTGCCTGGGGCTGCACGGCAAGATGCCGCCCATCGAAGAGCAATTGGTTTTTCTGCGCGGGCTGTGGCCCACCCCGCTCGTCTGCCGCTGGAACCTGAACCGCGAATTCGGGGCCTACGGCTACCCCGATGCGCAAAAGAAGCACGATCCCTTCGACGAGATCCGCACGCCCGACGTGCACACGCGCGCCATCCTCGCCAAGACCATCGATGGCATCACCAGCCGCGGGCTGCCCGCCTTTGTGACAGTGAGCAACGATGCCGAAGGCTGCGCGCCGCGCTCCATCGCGCTGCTGGCCGAGGCCGTGGTGCAAGCGGAGGCGGCCCGGGTTCAGCGCTTGCCGTAGGCGCGCTCCACGCGGGCCACGCGCAATTCATAGTGCTCGTACCAGGCGTCCTTGCCCAGCTGCTGGGCGACCAGGTGCTCGGCGTCCTGCTTCCAGCGCGCTATGGATTCGGCCGTGGACCAGTACGACACGGTGATGCCGAAACCGTCCTCGCCGCGCGTGCTTTCCGCGCCCAGGAAGCCTTGCTGCTGCGCGGCCAGGTCCACCATGCGCTGGGCCATGAGGCCGTAGCCATCATCGTCGTCCGGCGTCCTGCGCGACGAGAAGATGACGGCGTAGTAAGGCGGCTCGGGGGTGTTGGCAAAGGGGCTCATCGTGGTCGGGGCGGCATGTTCTGCGGGACCGCGCAATACACCGCCCGCGCTCAGGAATTCGCCGGTGCCGAGGCGGACGACGCCTGCACCTGCTCGCCGCCCAGCACCTTCCACAGCGTGACGCGGTTGAGCTGCTCGGACAGGCGCAGGCCGATCAGGGTCTGCTGGGCCGTGTAGAGGCTGCGCTGCGCATCCAGCACGGTGAGGTAGTTGTCCACGCCGGCCTTGAAGCGGGCCTCCGACAGGTCGAAGGCCTTTTGCGTGGCGGCGACCATGCTGGTCTGGGCGGCCAGGCGCTCGTCCCACTGTGCGCGGTCGGCCAGCACGTCGGCGGCTTCGCGGAAGGCCGTCTGCACGGCCTTCTCGTACTGGGCGATGGCGATGCGCTGGTTGGCCTCGGCCACCTGCACGCCCGCGCGGTTGCGGCCGCCGTCGAAGATGGGCAGGCGCACCAGGGGGATGAAGCTCCAGGTGCTGCTGCTGCCGCCAAAGAGGCCATCGAGTTCGCGGCTGCCCGAGCCCACGCTGGCCGTGAGGCTGATGGAGGGGAACATGGCGGCGCGTGCGGCGCCGATGTTGGCCTCCATGGCACGCAGGTTGTTCTCGGCGGCCTGGATGTCGGGGCGCACCAGCAGCACGCTGGAGGGCAAGGGCGCCGGCACGGGCTGCAGCGCGGCCGCGGGCCGGGCATCGGCGCGCAGCGTGGCGGCGCCCGGCAGCAGGGCCTCGGGCAGCGGGCCGCCCACCAGCAGTTGCAGGGCGTTGCGGTCACGCTCCACCTGGGAGGTGAAGCTGGCCACGTCGCCGCGCGCCGTGTCCACCGTGGTCTGGTTCTGCGCCAGCACCAGGCCCGAGGTCGAGCCAATCTCGTGCATGCGCCGCGTCAGCTCATAGGCCTTCTCGCGGCTGGCCAGGGTCTCGCGCGCCAGTTGCAGGCGGGCCTGGTCGGCCGCCAGCGTGAGCCAGCCGTTGGCCACGTCGGCCACCAGGCCGATCTGCACATTGCGCCGGTTCTGCTCGCTTTGCAGGAACTGCTGCAGCGCCGCCTCGCTGAGGTTGCGCACGCGGCCCCACAGGTCGATCTCGTAGCTGGCAAAGCCCAGCTGGGCCGTGTACTGGGTGCTGACCGACGCCGCCTGGGTGGCGCTGGTCATGCCGGCGGCCGTGCGCGCACGGCTGGCCTGGGCCTGGGCGTTGACGCTGGGCAGCAGGTCGGCGCGCGTGATGCCGTACTGGGCGCGCGCGCGTTCGATGCTTTCCACGGCCACGCGCAGGTCGCGGTTGTTGGCCAGGGCCAGCACAATGACCTCGCGCAGCTGCCGGGACTGCACCCAGCCCAGCGCGGCAGCGGCCTGCAGGCTGGCCTCGTCGGCCTGGGCCGGCGTCGTGGCCGTGCTGCCCACGGCATCGGGCACGGGCATGTCGGGCGTGCGGTGCTGCGGCGCGAGGTTGCAGCCGGTCAGCAGCGCCGCCAGCGCCGCCGCTGCGGCGAGGGTGGAACGGTTCATTCGGCGCCTCATGCTGCGCTCTCCTTTGCGGTATGCGGTGAATCAGGTGATCCGGCCGTGGGCTGGGGCGCGTCGTCCTCGGTGCGCGAGTGGCTCTTGAACCAGCTGCGGATCAGCAGGAAGAACACGGGCACCAGGAAGATGCCCAGCACCGTGGAGGCCAGCATGCCGCCGAGCACGGCCGTGCCGATGGCATTGCGCCCGCCCGCTCCGGCACCCGTGCCGATGGCCAGCGGAATGACGCCGAAGCCGAAGGCCAGCGAGGTCATCAAGATGGGACGCAGGCGCAGGCGCACGGCCGAGACCACGGCGTCGAAGATGCTCTTGCCCTGCTCCTGCAGCTGCACCGCGAATTCCACGATCAGGATGGCGTTCTTGGATGCCAGGCCCACCGTGGTCAGCAGGCCCACCTGGAAGTACACGTCGTTGGTCAGCCCGCGCGTGTAGGTGGCGGCCAGCGCGCCCACCACGCCCAGCGGCACGGCCAGCATCACCGACAGCGGCACGGTCCAGCTTTCGTACAGCGCCGCCAGGCACAGGAACACGAAGAGGATGGAGATGGCGTACAGCAGCGGCGCCTGGGCGCCCGACTGGCGCTCCTGCAGCGAGGCGCCGGTCCACTCGTAGCCTATGCCGGCAGGCAGGGTGCGCAGGATGTCCTCCACGATCTGCATGGCCGTGCCCGAGCTGACGCCGGAGGCGGCGCGGCCTTCCATTTCGTAGGCCGGGTTGCCGTTGTAGCGCATGAGCTGGGGCGAGCCGTAGGCCCAGTAGCTGCTGGAGAACGAACTGAACGGCACCATCTCGCCCTTGGCGTTGCGTACCGTCCACTTGGCGATGTCCTGGGGCAGCATGCGGTGCGGCGCATCGCCCTGGATGTAGACGCGCTTGACGCGCTCGTTGTTCAGGAAGTCGTTGACATAGGTGCCGCCCATGGCGCTGGACAGCACGCTGTTGATGTCGGTGTACGACAGGCCGAGCGCGGCGGCCTTGCGGTCGTCGATGTCCAGGCGCAGCTCGCTGGCGTCTTCCAGGTTGGTCATGCGCAGATTGGTGAGCTCGGGGCGCTTGCGGGCCTCGGTCAGGAATTTCTCCTTGGCCTCCAGCAGCGCTTGGTGGCCCAGGCCGTTCATGTCCTTGATCATGAAGTTGAAGCCCGAGCTGGAGCCCAGGCCGCGCACGGCCGGGGGCAGCACGACCAGCACGCGCGCATCGCGGATGGAGGACAGGTCCCTGGTCGCGCGGTGCGCGATCTCGGAGGCCGACTGGCTGGGCAGCGGCCGCTCCTCCCAGGTCTTCAGCCGCACGAAGGCGCGTGCCGAGGCCTGGTCACCGTTGAGGCCCGAGACCTGGTAGAAGCTCAGCACGTCTGGCTGCTTGGCAAAGTAGTCGCGCACCTCGTCGAGCACGCCCTGCAGCCGCGTATCGGCCGCGCCCGAGGGCAGGTTGATGTTGACGAAGACGAAGCCCTGGTCCTCGTCCGGCAGGAAGGAGGTGGGCAGGCGCGCCATCAGCAGCCAGACCACGCCGCAGACGGCCAGGAAGATCAGCATCATGCGCTTGGCACGGCGCAGCGAGTACGCCACCGTGCCCTGGTAGCGCGCGGCCGTGGCGTCGAAATGGTGGTTGAACCAGCGGAAGAACCTGTCGTTCACCCCCAGGATGCCGCTGCGGATGGGGCGGTCATGCCCTGCCCCGCCCGCTGCGGGCGGCTTGAGCAGCGTGGCGCACAGCGCAGGCGTGAGCGTCAGCGCCACGAACACCGACAGCGCCATGGCCGCGACGATGGTGATGGAGAACTGCCGGTAGATCACGCCCGTGGAGCCGCCGAAGAAGGCCATGGGCACGAACACGGCCGACAGCGTCACGCCGATGCCCACCAGGGCCGGCGTGATCTCGCGCATGGACTGGCGCGTGGCCTGCTTGGGCGACATGCCCGTCTCGTGCATCACGCGCTCGACGTTCTCCACCACGACGATGGCGTCGTCCACCAGCAGGCCGATGGCCAGCACCATGGCGAACATGGTCAGCGTATTGATCGAGTACCCGGCCAGCGACAGCACGCCGAAGGTGCCCAGCAGCACCACGGGCACGGCGATGGCGGGGATCATCGTGGCGCGGAAGTTCTGCAGGAAGATGAACATCACGATGACCACGAGGATCATGGCCTCGCCCAGCGCGCTGACCACTTCCTTGATGGAGGCGCGCACGAAGGGCGTGGAGTCCGAGCTGACGAAGTAGTCGATCTCGTTGGGGAAGAACGGCTTGAGCTCGGCCAGCTTGGCGGCGATGGTGTCGGCCACCTTCATGGCATTGGCGCCATCGGCCAGCACGATGCCCATGCCCGCGCCGGGCAGGCCGTTGAGCTTGGCCTTGATGGTCAGGTTGTCGGCGCCCAGCTCCACGCGGGCCACGTCCTTCATGAGCACCACCGAGCCGTCCAGCGAGGACTTGAGCACGATATCCTCGAACTGCTCCACCGTCTTGAGCTTGGTGCGCGCCGTGATGGTGGCGTTCAGCTGCTGGTCGGAGACGGCGGGCAGCGCGCCCAGCTGGCCCGCCGAGACCTGGGCGTTCTGCGAGTTCAGCGCATTGACCAGGTCCGACGGCATCAGCGCGTACTTCTCCATCTTGGCCGGGTCCATCCAGATGCGCATCGCATAGTTGGTGCCGAAGACGTTGACATCGCCCACGCCGTCGAGGCGGCCGATCACATCGACCAGGTTGCTGGTCAGGTAGTCGCCGATATCGACCGCGGTCATTGCCGGGTCCTTGGAGAAGAAGCTGTAGGTGACCAGGAAGTCCTGGCCGCCCTTGTTCACGAACACGCCCCGGCTCTTGACCGCGTCGGGCAGGCGGTTCACGGCGGACTGCAGCTTGTTTTGCACCTGCACCTGGGCCACGTCGATGTTGGTGCCAGGCGCAAAGGTCAGCGTGGTGCGCGCACGGCCCGAGGCGTCGGACGTGGAGCTCATGTAGAGCATGTTGTCGATGCCCTTGAGCTGCTGCTCGATGATCTGGGTTACCGAGTTCTCGACCGTCTCGGCCGAGGCGCCCGTGTACTGCGCGCCGATGGTCACGCGCGGCGGCGCGATGTCGGGGTACTGCTCCAGCGGCAGCGTGAAGATGGACAGCGCGCCGCCCAGCATGATGACGATGGCGATGACCCACGCGAAGATGGGCCGGTTGATGAAGAACTGAGCCATGTGACGGGTTCCTGCGGCTTAGCCGGCGGCCGGGGCAGGAGCCGCTGCCGGTGCTGGAGCAGGCGCCTTGTCCGCAGCGCCAGGTGCTGCCGGCCCGTCGGCCGGCTTGCCCTTGCGGGCCTGGGCCTTGGCGCGCAGGTCCACCTCCACGGCGCGCACCTTGTCGCCGGGCTTGATGCGCTGGAAGCCATCGACCACCACGCGCTCGCCGGCCGACAGGCCATCCTGCAGCAGCCACATATTGCCCACGGCGCGGTCGATGTTCACGGGCCTGCGCTCGATCACGTCGTCGGCCTTGGCCACCAGCACGCTGGCCTTGCCGGTCAGGTCGCGCGTCACCGACTGCTGGGGCACCAGCAGCGCCTCGGGCGCCAGGCCCGTGGGCAGCAGGGCCTGCACATACATGCCGGGCATGAGAACGCCCTGCGGGTTGGGCACCACGGCGCGCAGCGTCACGCTGCCCGTGGTGGCATTGACGATCACGCCGGCAAACTGCAGCTTGCCCTGGTGGCTGTAGTCCGTGCCATCGTCCAGGCGGATGCGCACGGCCACCTTGTCGCCTTCCACCTTCTGGAAGCGCCCGGCATCCCAGTCACGCTTGAGCTGCAGCAGCTCGCTGGTGGACTGGGTGAAGTCCACATACATGGGGTCCAGCTGCACGATGGAGGTCAGCGCCTCGGTCTGGTTGGCGGTGACCAGCGCGCCCGGCGTCACCGTGGACAGGCTGATGCGCCCGCTGATGGGCGCCTCGATGCGGCTGTACTTGAGGTTGATGCGCGCGGTCTCCAGATTGGCCTTGGCCACGGCCACGTCCGAGCGCGACTGGGCGGCCGCTGCCTGGCTTTCTTCAAAGGCCTGCTGGCTGATGGCATCGATCTTGACCAGCTCGGCATTGCGCCGCGCCGTGGCCTCCAGCGTGCGGGCGCTGGCTTCGGACTTGGCCACGGCCGCCTGGGCGCTGGCCTCGGTGGCGCGCAGCGAGGCTGCGTCGATCTGGTAGAGCTGCTGGCCCTGGCGCACCAGTGCGCCCTCGGTGAACAAACGCTTTTGCACGATGCCCGACACCTGGGGCCGCACCTCGGCGGTCAGCGAGGCGCGCGTGCGGCCCGGCAGCGTGGCGTCAAGCTGCTGGCTCTGTTTTTGCAGCGTGACCACGCCCACCTCGGTCGCAGCCTTGGCCGTGGCGGCAGGTGCTGCATCCTTCTTGGAGCAGGCAGCCAGGCTGGCGGCCAGCGCCAGCGCGCACAGCACGGCAGCACCGGGGCGCTTGCTGCGTGCAAGCAAGGCAGGAGGTTGTGCGTGCCCTGCGCCGGGCTGGGAATCGGAAGACGCGGCAAAGCGCGGGCTCGGCGAAAAAGGCACGTCAAAATTCATAGGAACAGCGAAGTCGTTTGGGGCATCGCACGATTGTGCAGTGCCCATATTTCTTGTTTGTAAAGCGGATGGCATGCCACCTAAATCTCCTGGCAAGTCCATCCAGGATGATGCATGTGTCGGAGCGCGCCGACACACGCAAGTTCAATGCCATTTACCGGCCTGTTCAGTGCTTAGGTGCGGGTGCCGTGCGCACGCGAAGCAGGCTGAACACGCCCGCCATGGCCGCAAAGCAGCCCGCCACGGCCAGGGCCACGATTTCGGCATGGCCGCCATGCCCGCCCGCGAAGGTGAAGATGGTGGCCAGCACCACGGCGCCCAGGGTCTGCCCCGTGAGCCGCGCCGAACTCAGCATGCCGCCGGCCGCGCCGCTGCGTGCCAGGGGCGCCGTGGTCACGATGGTGTGGTTGTTGGGCGACTGGTACAGCGCAAAGCCGCTGCCCGCCAGCAGCATGCGCCAGACCATGTCCACGGTCGAAGGCGCATCGGGCATGGCCGCCAGCGCCCACAGCCCGCAGGCGAACATGGCCATGCCGATGCCGCCCAGCAGCCCGTCCGCATAGCGGCCGATGAGCCGGCCCGCGATGGGCGCAGTCAGCACCGTGGCCAGCGGCCAGGCCGTGATCAGCAGCCCGGCCTCGATGGGCGACATGCCGTGCGACTCCAGCAGCAGGAACGGCAGGGCCAGATAGGCCAGCATCTGCGCGCAAAAGGCGCTGACCGATCCGCACATGGACAGCGCAAACACCGGAATGCGCAGCAGGTCCACCGGCAGCAGCGGCGCGGGCAGGCGCCACTGGCGGCGCACATACCATGCGCCCACCAGCAGGCCCGCGCCCAGCAGCCACCAGCCCGAAGGCAGGGAGGAATCGGCACCGCCGGCGCGCACGCCCAGTTGCTCGCCGCCCAGGAAGATCAGGCTGAACATGAGGATGTTGAGCAGCACGTCCAGCGGCGACAGCCGCGCCCCTGCATGGCCGGCCACGGCATTGACCGGCAGCGCGCGGCGCCCCAGCCACAGCGTGAACAGGCCCAGCGGCAGATTGGCCGCAAACAGCCAGGGCCAGCTGGCCACCGACAGGATCGCCGCCGCCACCGAGGGCCCGGCCATGGAGGCCGTGGCCACCACCAGTGAATTCACGGCCATGCCCCGGCCCAGCAGGGCACGCGGATAGATCAGCCGCACCAGGGCGGCGTTGACGCTCATCACCCCCGCAGCGCCCAGGCCCTGCAGCGCACGCGCCGCCACCAGCGTGGGCAGCGACGTGGCCAGCATGGCCGCCAGCGAGGCCACGGAAAACACCAGCATGCCCACCAGATACACACGGCGGTAGCCCAGGCGCTCACCCAGGGCCGCCAGCGGCAGCAGCAGCACCAGGCTGGCAAGCTGGTAGGAATTGACCACCCACAGCGTATGGGCCGAGCTGGCCTGCAGCTCGCGCGCCATGGCCGGCAGTGCCAGATTGACCAGGGTGCTGTCCAGCACCGACAGCGTCAGCCCCAGGATGATGACCAGCATCGCCTGGCCTCGGGGGCCTGACGCAAGTCCATCGTGGACAGGCGCAGCCTCTGCCGCGGGTGCCAGGCTCATGAATGGCCCTTTGCGCCCACGCGATGGGCACGCGCACCGCCCAGCGTGATCCAGGCCAGGGCCACACCGATCAGCGCGCCCGTGGCCATGCCCACCACCATGGGCAGGGGCTTGCCCGTGGAGAACAGGCCCACGATCTGCATGGCCGCGGCGCCCGACAGCATCTGCAGCGTGCCCAGCAGCGCCGAGGCCGTGCCGGCAATGGCGCCGTGTTCCTCCAGCGCCAGCACCGAGGTCGTCGGTATCACCAGCCCCATCAGCGCGCTGGCCACGAAGTACAGGCCGATCAGCACGGCCAGCCGTTCACCGCCCAGCAGGTAGTAGGCCAGCAGCGACAGCATCACCAGGCCGGAGCCGGTGGCCGCCACCTTGACCACGCGCACCAGCCCGAAGCGCTGGCCCAGCCAGCCCGTGAACTGCGCCGCGCCGATGAAGGCGATGGCGTTCAGCCCGAAGGCCAGGCTGTACTGGGTGGAGCTCAGTCCGTAGTAATTGATCAGCACAAAGGGGGAGCCAGCCAGGTAGACGAAAAAGCCCGCCATGGCGCAGCCGCCGATGAAGACCAGGCCCAGGTAATGCCAGTCGCGCAGCAGCACGCCGTAGGCGCGCAGTGCGCCGGCCACGCTGCTGTCCAGCCGCGCGGCGGCCCCGCGCGTTTCCTTCAGGCCCATGAACACGGCCACCAGGCCGATCACGGCCGCCACGGCCACGGCCCAGAACACGCCGCGCCAGCTGCTGACGGCGATCACGCCGCTGCCGGCCAGCGGCGCCAGGATGGGAGAGACGCTGAACACCAGCATCAGCAGCGACATCATGCGGGCCGCCGCGTGGCCGGTGTGCAGGTCGCGCACCACGGCGCGCGGCACCGCCATGCCGGCGGCCGCGCCCAGGCCCTGGATGAAGCGCAGCACCACCAGGGTCTCGATGCTGGTGGCCATGGCGCAGCCGACGCTGGCCAGCGCGAACACGGTCAGGCCGAAGTACAGCGGCGGCTTGCGCCCCACCATGTCCGAGACCGGCCCGTACAGCAGCTGGCCCACGCCCAGCGAGAGGAAGAAGGCCGTCAGGCTGGCCTGCACCGCGCCCACCTGGGCGCCCAGGCTGCTGCCGATCTGGGGCAGCGCGGGCAGGTACATGTCGATGGCAAACGGGCCGATGGCCGACAGCAGGCCCAGGATCAGCACCAGGCGCAGCGTGTGGGAATCAGGGGAAGCGGGAGAAGAAGAGGAAGGCATAGACGCAGACATAGACGCGCCATTGTGGCGGCAAGCGCGCGGGGCTGCAGGGGGCTGCTCACATTTCCTGGGCATGCAGCCCAGCGCACCTGGCGCTGGCGGCTTGCCGCGGCACAAATTCAGAAGCCCGCAATCCTGTTACGCTCCGATACGAGATTGCCACCCAAGAGGCCAACCCACCTTTTCATCGCTGCCACTGCCACCGCCATCGCCACTGCAACACACCATGCGCCCATCCCTGCCCTCCTTTCCACCGGCCCTGAATGCACTGCCGGGGCCCCTGCTCGCCGCCCTGCTGCTCGGTGTCTGCACGCTGGGTTCTGTCCAGGCAGCGCAGCGAGAGACACCGCAGGAGGCACAGCGCAGCCCCAGGCCCGGCGCCGCTCCTGTGCTGGAAGTATCCGAAGACGGCCGCGACGTGATCGACCGGCGCGCCCGCCTGCTGTGGCCACGCTGCGTGGAAGGCATGCACTGGAATGGCAAGACCTGCACGGGCCTGCCGGAGCTGCTCACGCACAAGCAGGCGCAGGCCCTGGCCGCCGAGCGGGCCAAGCAGGACGGCGTGCGCTGGCGCCTGCCGCGCGTCAACGAGATGCGCCGGCTGATCTCGCGCGACATCCGGCCGCAAGGCCTGTCGCCCGAACTGTTCCCGGGCGCACCGCGCGGCTGGCACTGGACAGGCACGGCAGCGGTGAACGCGCGGCCCGTCAACCCCTACAACTACAGCAATATCTCGGGCAGCGCCGGTACGCAGCTGTCGGCCCAGCAGGCCTGGGCCATCGACCTCGACAGCCTGGAGACGCGGCCCGACATGGGGCGCGGCAACCAGCTCATGGTGCGGCTGGTGCGGCCCCTGCCCTCCGCGCCGCCCGATGAAAAGGCCGAGGCTCCCACCAGGCCGGCCCCCCACAGGCCGGACCCGGACGAGGAGGACTGACGCTCAGGCCGCGCGCAGCGAGGCCTTCAAGCTGGCGCCCAGTTCGGGCTTGTGCGCGAACGGATCGGTGGGATTGCGCCCCTGCACCACATCTTCCATGCGGGTCTGGACCGAGCCCAGCGCCTGCGGATGGCTGTAGATGTAGAACTGGTTGGCCGCAATGGCGTCGAAGACCTTCTGCGCCACATCGGTGGCCGTGACCTTGCCCGAGCCCACGGCCTTCTCGCTCATGGCCTGGCCGATCTTCTGGCTGGCCGTCAGCGGCTGGGCGGCCAGATGGCCGGGCCGGTTGCGCTCGCTGTGGCTGATGCCCGTGGGCACGAAGAAGGGGCACAACACGCTGGCGCTGATCTGGTCGGAGACCAGGGCCAGGTCCTGGTACAGCGTCTCGGTCAGGCTGACCACGGCATGCTTGCTGACGTTGTAGATGCCCATGTTGGGCGGCGCCAGCAGGCCGGCCATGCTGGCCGTGTTGACGATGTGGCCCTCGAAGGACAGGTCGGCCTTGGCCGCCTCCAGCATCATGGGCGTGAACAGCCGCACGCCGTGGATCACGCCCCAGAGGTTGACGCCCAGTACCCACTGCCAATCTTCCAGCGTGTTCTCCCAGACCAGTCCGCCCGCGCCCACGCCCGCGTTGTTGAACACGAAGTGCGGCGCGCCGAACTGCTGGCGCACCTCATCGGCCAGGGCCTGCATCTGGGCTGCGTCGGACACATCCACGCGGCGTGCCAGCACGCGCACGCCCTGGCCCTCGAACTCGGCGGCGGCCCTGTCCAGCGCTTCCTGCTGCACATCGACCAGCACCAGGTTCATGCCCAGCTTCGCGCCGATGCGCGCGCACTCCAGGCCGAAACCCGAGCCCGCGCCCGTCAGCACCGCCGTCTTGCCCTTGAAGTTCTTGATCATTCCCTTGTCTCCTGGTTTTTGTGGTGGTTCAGATCAATTTGACGAGTTGCTTTCCGAAGTTCTTGCCCTTGAGCAGACCCAGGAAAGCGGAAGGTGCGGAGGCAATGCCTTCGGCAATGCTCTCGCGCGGGCGCAGCTTGCCGGTGCCCACCAGACGGCCCAGTTCCTGCAGCGCCTCGGGCCAGACTTCCATGTGCTCGCTGACGATGAAGCCTTCGATACGGATGCGGTTGATCAGGATGAGCGCGGGATTGGCCATGGGCAGCGGCGTGCCGTCGTAGCCGGCGATCATTCCGCACAGCGCGATGCGCGCAAAGGCATTGGTGCGCAGCAGCACGGCGTCGAGGATGTAGCCGCCCACGTTCTCGAAGTAGCCGTCGATGCCCTGCGGGCAGGCGTCCTTGAGCGCCTTGGCCATGGTCTTGGTGTCGGGGTGTTCGCGGTAGTCGATGCAGGCGTCGAAGCCCAGCTCCTCGGTGGCGTAGCGGCACTTCTCGGGGCCGCCCGCAATGCCCACCACGCGGCAGCCGCGTGCCTTGGCCAGGGCCGCGAAGGCGCTGCCCACGGCGCCCGTGGCGGCGCTGACCACCACGGTCTCGCCGGCCTTGGAGGCGATGATCTTCACCAGGCCGTACCAGGCCGTCACGCCGGGCATGCCCACGGCGCCCAGGTAGTGCGACAGCGGCACGTGGGTGGTGTCCACCTTGCGCAGCATGCCGGGCGCATCGCCATCGACCACGCTGTACTCCTGCCAGCCGCCCATGCCCACGACCTTGTCGCCGACCGCAAACTTGGGATGGCGGCTTTCCACCACCTCGCCCACGGTGCCGCCGATCATCACCTCGCCCAGCGGCTGCGGCTGGGCATAGCTCTTGCTGTCATTCATGCGGCCGCGCATGTAGGGGTCCAGGCTCAGGTAGTGGTGGCGCACCAGCACCTGGCCTTCGGCCAGCGCGGGGGTCTCGGTACTGACAAGGCGGAAATTGCTTTCCACGGCTTCGCCCTCGGGGCGGTTGTCGAGCAGGATCTGCTGGTTCACGGGCATGGGAAAACCTCCGGTGGCATCACAAACAATGGAACCAGTTCCCGGTGCTGCCGGGGCTGGCGTGTGGCATTGGGTATCTGGCAAATCGCCGTGCGGATCAGTCCGTGGCGAGGGTTGTCTCGGCGGCGGCCGGCTTGGCCACGCGCGGCATGTACTTGAACGTTCCGGTCGCATGGCTGCACAGCCGGCCCGAGGCATCGAACACGCGCGCCTCGGTATAGGCCATGGAACGCGTGCGGTGCAGCACCACGCCCTTGGCCACCAGCGGGCCGCGCGCCGGCTGCATGAAGCTGGTCTTCATCTCTATGGTCACGCAGCCCATGTCGCGCTGCAGGCTGCGTGCAGCCACGGCCATGGTCACGTCCAGCAGGGTCATGGTGGCGCCGCCGTGGGTCACGTCAAAGGTGTTCAGGTGCTCGGGGCGCGCCTCGAAGCGCAGCTCGGACTCCCCGTCCTCCATGCGGTGCAGGGTGAAACCCAGGTGGTCGACGAAGGGGATGGGGTGGCCAAAATCCAGCACGAAATTCTCCAGTTCGGATCGCAATGGAGCCGAGCATAAGGGCGCCGGCAGGCGCCACCGCGCGCGGCGGCCCGATCTGCGGGAAAAACTGTCACCTCGGCAGCAGCGCCGCTGCGGCTCAACCGCCCACCAGGGCGCTGACGCCGCCGTCCACGGCCACCCACTGGCCCGTGATGTGCTTGCCCGCGTCGCTGGCGTACAGCAGGGTCAGGCCCTTGAGGTCTTCGTCGTCGCCAAGGCGGCGCAGGGGGGCGTGGGATTTCATTTCATCCTCGCCCAGGGTCTCGATCAGCACGCTGGCCATCTTGGTCTTGAAGAAGCCCGGGCAGATGGCGTTGACGTTGATGCCGTGCACGCCCCACTCGCCGGCCAGCGCGCGCGTGAAGTTGATGACTGCGCCCTTGGAGGTGTTGTAGGCAATGGTCTTCATGCCCAGCGGGTTGCCGCCCAGCCCGGCAATGGAGGCCAGGTTGATGATGCGCCCGGTCTTGCGCGGGATCATGCTGCGCCGCGCGATCTGCTGGCTCAGCAGGAAGTAGCCGCGCACGTTGAGGTTCATCACCTTGTCCCAGGCGGCCACCGGGTGCTCCTCGGCCGGCGCGCCCCAGCTGGCGCCCGCGTTGTTGACGAGGATGTCCACCTGGCCCAGGCGCTCCAGGGTCTCGGCGGCCAGGCGCTCGATGTCGGCCTCGTTGGCGCAGTCGGCGGCAATCCAGCGGGCGTCTATGCCTGCGGCCTGCAGCTCGGCGGCGGCTTCCTCCAGGTCGGCGGCCTTGCGCGAACTCAGCATGATCCTGGCGCCCGCCTCGCCCAGCGCATGGGCCATCTGCAGGCCCAGGCCGCGCGAGCCGCCGGTCACCAGGGCGGTCTTGCCGGTGAGGTCGAAAAGTTGCTGCACATTGCGAGTCATTCGTCTGTCTCCTGCGCCGGGTCTTGTGTTCCGGTCATGGTTGGAATGGAGGGCGGCCATCCCCAAGCGGAACAGCCTGCAGCGGCGATTGTGCAAGCCGCCCTGCTGTGCCGCATGTCACATGCGTGTCCGGCCCGTCAATCCCCGAACAGCGAGCGCGTGCCGCCCCAGGCCGCGCCTTCGATCTCCAGCATGCGCAGCTTGGTCAGCGCACCTGCGCCGCCCGAGAAACCGCCCGGCTGGGCGCCGGCAGCCAGCACGCGGTGGCAGGGAATCACGGGCGCAAAAGGGTTGAGGCCCAGCGCCTGCCCCACGGCGCGCGACAGGCCCACCTCGCCCAGCTCGCGCGCGATCTCGCCATAGGTGCGCGTATGGCCGGGCGCAATGGCGCGCGTCAGGTCATAGACGCGGCGGTGAAAGTCCGACACGCCGTGCCAGTCCAGTGCCAGCTCGGCCAGATCCGGCAGTGCCTCGCCTGCGGGCAGCATGTGCCGTGCCCGCAGATCGGGCAGCACCGGGCCGTCACGCAACTGCCGCGCGCTGGGCGCGGAAGGCTCCAAGGTCCACTCGCCATGGCCCGCCATGAGTACCTGCACGCCGGCGATGGCCTGTGCCACGCTGACCGGCAGGTCCTCGGTCCGCGCCGCTGCGGCGTAGCTGCCCGGTCTGCGCAATTGCACGCCGCGCAGCATGCGGGTGCGCGTGGCAGCGGGGCCGTCCACCTCGGGCAACTGAAAGGCCACCAGGCCGCAGGCGCCCCAGGCCACGCCACAGGGCCCCACGCGCGTGGCAAACAGCGCATGGCCCGTGGCCTCGGGGTCCCATGCCGGATGGCCGGTGCTCGATTCGTTCGTCATGGCAGTGCTTTTCTCCTGGCAGGCGATTGTGGCCGGATGCGGCCGGTTGCGCCCCGCTGCCATCCGATTCGGGAAAACACTGTAAAAAAACACTGGTCTAATACTGGATGCGCAGCCAGTTATTACTGTATATTTCACCAGTCATCATTCCTCACCTCGTGAACCATGGACATGCAAGAAGCCGCCTTCACCGTCACCTTGTGTGACTACCCCAACCTGCCCGAGCAGGAACGCAACAAGGCCGAGGCACGCTATGCCCGCGTGCTCGAACGCCAGCTCGGCAGCGCCGAGCAGGTCAGTGAAACCCTGTACCTGGTAGAGGGCCTGGAAGACACGCCCCCTGAAGAAATCAGCGACGACGCCAAGCTCGCCTTCGCCCGCTGGATGAAGGCCGCGCGCGCCGCCACCGAGGCCGGCATGCAGGGCCTGGGCGACGGCGAATGCAGTTTCTTCGAGGTGCGGCGCGGCTGGCGGCATTGAGGCCCGCCTCCGGGGAACCCGCAACGCGGCCTGCGCAAGATGCGTCGGCAGGCCTCAGGCCTGCCCGCGCAGCTGCTCGCGCAGCAGGCGGCGGTTGAGCTTGCCCACGGCGGTCTTGGGGATCTCCTGGGCAAAGACCACGCGCTGCGGCTTCTTGTAGGAGGCCAGTTGGCCAGCCACATGGTCCATCAGCGCCTGGGGCTCGGCCGATTGGCCGGGCCTGAGCACCACCACGGCCGTGACCGTCTCCACCCATTTGTCATGCGGCGTGCCCACCACGGCGCACTCGCGCACGGCCGGGTGGGTCATGAGCGCGTTCTCCACCTCCAGCGGATAGACGTTGTAGCCGCCGCTGATGATCATGTCGGACTTGCGGTCCTTCAGGTGCAGAAAGCCGCACGCATCCAGCACGCCCACATCGCGCGTGCGCACCCAGCCATCGGGCGTGAAGGTCTCGGCCGTGAGCTGGGGCGCGCCGTGATAGCCGGCCACGGCCGAGGGCGCGCGCACGGTGATCTCGCCGGGTTCGCCAGCCGGCACATCGCGGCCCTGGTCGTCGAGCAGGCGCATTTCCACATCGATGCAGGGCTGGCCGCAGGCCGAGCCGATGAGTTCGTCCACATGGTCCTCGGGCCTGAGCACGGCCAGGCACAGCGGTACCTCGGTCTGTCCGTAGTACTGCCAAAAGCGCTGCCTGCCCCAATGGGCCATGGCCCGCTCCAGCACGGCGCGCGGCATGGGCGAGGCACCATAGATCACATACCGCAGCGCAGGCACATCGGCTTTTGCGAAGTCCGCGTGCTCCAGCAGCATCTGCAGCATGGTGGGCACCAGGTTGATGGCCGTCACGCGCTCGCGCTGCAGCGTGGCCAGGAACTGGCCGGGTTCGAACCCCGGCAGGATCACAGTGCGCGCGCCACGCAGCCAGAACGGCAGCACGAAGACACCGCTGGCATGGATCATGGACGCCGCGTGCAGCATGGCATCGCCCGGCGTGGCCGGCAGCAGGTTGAGCAGCACGTTGCGGCAGATGCCCGCATAGGAGGCCTGGGTGTGCTGGGCCGCCTTGAGCGTGCCCGTGGTGCCCGAGGTGAACAGCGTCAGCACCACATCGTCGGGCCCGACCTCGATGTCGGGCCCCTGTTCCGGCTGTCCCTGGGCCAGCGCCAGCAGGTCGGCCGATCCGTCAAAGGCCGCTCCCAGCCCCAGGCAGTCCAGGCCACCCATGGCTTCGCGCAGCGCCTGCGCGCGCGGCGCCAGCCCTTCGCCGAAGATCAGGTGCGTGCAGCCGGTCTCCCCCAGCATGGCCACATGCTCGGCCAGCGACAGCCGCGCATTGAGCGGCACGCGGTTGAGCCCGCCTTTGACGCAGGCGAAATCCAGCGGCACGCTGTACAGGCCATTGCCCAGCAGCAGGGCCACGCGCGAGCCCTGGCCCACGCCCGCCGCGTGCAGCGCATGCGCCAGCCGGCTGCTGAGGGCATCGACCTGGGCAAAGCTCAGGCTCTGGTCCCCATAGGTGACGGCGGTGCGCGGCCCGTGCTGGCGCGCGCCCCGACGGATCAATTCCAGATAGGTGGGTTGGCGCGCCTGTGCGCCGCCCGGCACGGTGTTCGAATGCATGTAGATCTCCTGCTGCCTCAATCCTCGAAGCGGCCATGGCGGCCCGCTCCTCCCACAAAACTGGCCGCACCGGCCTGGCCTTCGGCCACCACCATGGGCGTGCCCCGCGCGCCTTCGTTGCGCAGGGCCTCGGCCAGCGGCAGGTCCCATTGCGCATAGGCCGATGCGCGATCTGCCAGCATGCATTGCTGGGGAAATGCCGCGATCTGCCGCGCCAGCGCCAGCGCCTCGACCAAGGCGCCCTGGGGCGGCGCCACGCTGTTGACCAGGCCCATGGCCCGGGCCTCGGGCGCAGGCACGGCACGGCCCGTCAGAATCATGTCCAGGGCCCGGCCCATGCCCACGATGCGCGGCAGGCGCACCGTGCCGCCATCGATCAACGGCACGCCCCAGCGCCGGCAGAACACGCCGAAGACCGCGTCCTCGTCGGCCACGCGCAGGTCGGCCAGCAAGGCCAGTTCCAGGCCGCCGGCGACCGCGTAGCCGTTGACCGCCGCGATCAGAGGCTTGGACAGCGCCAGCCGCGTCGGGCCCATGGGCCCGGCACCGCCGCCTGCCGGGTCCAGTTCGTTGCGCAGGTCGGGATCGGACACGGCCCCCAGATCCGCGCCTGCGCAGAAGTGCCCGCCCGCCCCCGCCAGAATGGCTACGCGCAATGCCGGGTCTTCTTCAAAGCGCTCGAAGGCCTGGCGCAGTTCCTGCGCCATGGGCCGGTGCACCGCGTTGCGCTTGCCCGGCCGGTTCATGGTGATGACGCATACCGCACCATCGACCGCGAAATCCACGAATTCCATGCCTCAGCTCCTGAATAACGCTGTCCCGCCCGCGCCGGATGCCAGGTCCGGGACATGCTGCAATGCATGCTAGGAAGCATTGCAAGGTTTCACAACGATGGACAAGTCATGTAATGTCGTGCCGCCGCGCCCGAGCGGCCCCGACCTGATGCTGGACCTGCTGATGGCGCGCGGCCAGGCGCTGCCGGCCTCGGCCCTGCTGCGCGCGGGCGCGCTGCTCGGCCTTGGGGAAACCACGGTGCGCGTCAGCCTCACGCGGCTGGTGGCCCAGGGCAAGATCGCGCGGCACGGGCGCGGCAGCTACCAGGCGCAGGCCCAGGGTCCGTCGCTGTCGCGCACGGTGGATGGCTGGCGGCTGCGCGAGTCGCGGCGCACGCCCTGGCAGGGACGATGGCTGGCCGTGCACGATGCGGCCGTGCCGCGCTCGGACAAGACACGCTGGCGCCACCACCAGCTGGCCCTGGGCTTGCGCGGCTTCGCCATGCTGGAGCAGGGCCTGCTGGTGCGCCCCGACAATCTCGCCGGGGGCTTGGCGGTCCAGCGCGAGGAACTGCACGCCCTGGGCCTGTCGGGATCGGCCCTGATGTTCCTGGCGCAGGACTTCGACGAGGCCACGCTGGCCCGGGCGCGCGCTCTGTGGGATGTGCGGGCGCTGCAGTCGGCCCACCGCCACTGGCTGGGCGTGGTACAGGCCAGCCATGCGCGCCTGGACGGCATGCCCCTGCCCTCGGCCCTGCGCGAATCCCTGCTGCTGGGCCGCCAGGCCATCGCCCACCTGCTGCGCGACCCGCTGCTGCCCGAGGAGTTGATGCCTTCGAACGCGCGCCAGGCGCTGCATCAGGCCCTGCGGACCTACCAGGACAAGGCACTGGAACTGTGGCTGCGCTGGCTGCAAGACGGCGGGGCGTCCTGAGGCTTTGCAAACTGCATACACTTGCGGGCTTCGCGCCGGCAGCGGCCAGCGCCTTCCCCCTGTCTTCGATCTCCCATGCAAGCCCTGCTCGACGCCATCGCCCGGATGGAACCCTCCACCGACGCCCAACGCATCTTCCATGGACGCGGAGGACTGCACCCTGGCTGCGAACATCTGGCGCTGGATATCTTCCCCCCTGTGCTGGTGCTGACCAGCTTCGCGCCACTGGACGCCGATGCCCTGGCCGCCATCGGCGACGCGCTGGGCCGGCGCTGGGGTGAAATCGCTGCCGGCCAGCCCCTGAACTGGGTCTACCAGCTGCGCCAGAGCGCCGCCCCCGCCGAGACACGCCTCATGGCCGGCGAAGTGCCCGACCCCCATGTGGTGACCGAGGCCGGGACCCGCTATCGCGTGCACGTGCTGCGGGGCCAGAACCACGGCCTGTTCCTGGACATGGCCGAGGGCCGGCGCTGGGTGGGCGCGCATGTGGCCGCCCATCCCGAGCATCGCCACGGCCTCAAGGTGCTCAACCTGTTCGCCTACACCTGCGCCTTCTCGGTGGTGGCGCTGCAGGCCGGCGCCCGCCATGTGATGAACATGGACATGGCCCAGGGCGCGCTGGCCACGGGCCAGCAGAACCACCGGCTCAACGATCTGTCGGGCGCCAGCTTCCTGGCCCACGACATCTTCAGCAGCTGGGGCAAGATCACGCGCGGCGGGCCCTACCATCTGATCGTGGTGGACCCGCCCAGCTACCAGAAGGGCAGCTTCGTCGCCACCAAGGACTATGCCCGCCTGATGCGCCGCCTGCCCGGCCTGCTGCGCCCCGGCGGCCATGTGCTGCTGTGCCTGAACGCGCCCGAGATGGGCACGTCCTTCCTGCGCGAGCACATGCGCGAGCATGCGCCCGAGCTGGAATTCGTGGAGCGCGTGGCCAACCCGGGCGCCTTCGCCGACATCGATCCCGAACGCAGCCTCAAGGTGCTGGCCTACCGCGCACCCGCGTCCACGGCCTGATCGCCGGGCTCTTTTCCTGGAGCAGGTTGGTATCTCGCGTCCTCATTCCACAGGCAGGCCATGCTGCCCGTTGGCGGTGCTGACAAGGAAAGCAGCGTGGGGGCAGGAGCGCGGCCTCCATAGAA
The DNA here is from genome assembly GCF_042653485.1 of Delftia deserti. Lineage (NCBI taxonomy): Bacteria > Pseudomonadati > Pseudomonadota > Betaproteobacteria > Burkholderiales > Comamonadaceae > Delftia > Delftia deserti. Next base: position 702,694 of record NZ_JBHSIH010000001.1, read on the forward strand.
TTCATCGAGAAGGAGGAGAAAGTGGCGTCCAGAAAGACTGTGCGAAAGGCGGCACCAGCGCCGCCGCAAGTGGCCGCTGCGATACAGCGAGAGCCAGGGTCGGTACCGCCGGACGCGCAGGGACACTGGCAGCAGTTCAGCAGAGCATCACTGTGGCTTAACGACAGGGCCCTGCCTATGTCAGGCCTCATGCTGTCCATCGCCATGCTCTACATGCTCTCCTTCATACAGGAAGAGAAGGTTCCGCTGAGCATCACCTCCTCCACGATGATCACGGCCCTGCCATCGCTGTTCGTGCTGCTGGTCCTGCTCATCGCTCTGTTGACCGGCTTTCTGCTGTCCCCGACGCTGGCACTGTTCACCCCCATGACGCCGCAGGGTTCCAAGCGCTTGATCGATCTGCTGCAAGGACAGCACGATAAGCCCAGCCAAGGCCGGCAGCCTGCTGTCTCCAAAGCCATCATTGGCGGCTGGCTCCTGTCTCTCGCGCCTCCCGGAGTGGCCCTGGGAATGGTGGAGTTGCTACCCATGCAGTGGCTCGACGAGTATTCGATCTGGCTGGAACTGGCGTTCTTGCTCATGTGCCCCGCACTGGCCGTCCTGATCCTGTGGGTCGCCATTCGGTTCCATCCACAGGTGCCGAAATGGCGCGAGACATCTTGGAGCTTTCGGGGCCTGCTGATGGCGACCATGCTGCCCCAGCTCGTGCTCATGACCTATGTGGTCATGCTGGCCGCGCGCGCGACCCATGGCAATGGAGGCAGCCTCGGAATACTGGCACTGTGTACTTTGACAGGCGCTGTCGGCTTGGGCTTGCTCCAACTCGCCGGAGCCCGGCTCATCGCCGTCGTAACGAAGCCAGGCGACTCTCTGGCAGGAGCTGCGCTGCTGAGCATAGGCCTTGTCGCGCTCCTTGGCATCTATCCGCCGTCGGGCGCCCTGCTGGCGGGGGCGGCACTACAGATAACAGCATCAGGTGCTAGAACATGTGCGGTGCTATCGTGGACGCCCGAGGGGGCCAAGGCCCTGCCTCGACTCAAAGACAACGCCTTTCCCAATGACACCCTTCCTCTACGCATTCTGGTCGAGTCCGATGGTCATTTCCTGGTTCGTGCAATAGGCGAGAAAAGCAAGCGCGTGGATTTCATACCTCGCTCGGTGGTAACGGGCATCCATGAATGCCCGGCAGTGCGCTCAGGCCCGCCCCCCGCAGCAAACCCCGCTTGAAGCGATCCACGCCCGGCCAGCCATGAGCAGGCGGACAGGCCACTACAGCCGCCCCCACTCGCGCAGGCGCCGGTACAGCAGCCCGCGCGAGACGCCCAGCATGCGGGCGGCCTGCGAGATATTGCCCTGGCAGCGGGCCAGGGCCTGCTCGATCAGCTCGCGGCTGGCCTCGCCCAGGGAGGACGGCGCCTCGGCGGGTGGCGGCAGGGCCTCGATGGCCGGCAGCACCTCCTCGACCTGGGAAGATCCCTCATCCAGCCGCGCCTCCATCCACAGCGTCAGCCCCGTGGGCAGCATCTGCGGGCGTGCCTGGCCGTGGTGGGCCAGCTCCAGCAGCCGGTTCAGGCCCAGGCCGAAGACTTCCTCTGCCGCCAGCCCTTCGGGAGGCCGGCGCGGGCAGTCGAACAACTGGGCACCCACGCCGTTGAACCAGCGCACCATGCCTTCGCCATCCACGGCGGCCAGCCCTTCCAGCGGCGTGCCGAACATGCTGCGGCTGGACTGGAAGCGCAGCAGCAGGTGCATGCGTGCGGCGCCCACCAGCAGCCGGTTCTCGATGCAGGTGGCGTACATGTGGGCCATGGCGCCCGCATCGAAGCGAAAGGGGCCCGCCTCGCTGCTCAGGTCCAGCATGGCCACGGTGCGCCCGCTGGCGTCGCGCACGGGCGCGGCCGCGCAGTGCAGCGAGGCCAGGCAGCGGAAGAAATGCTCGCCGCCGCGCACATGGCAGACCTCGCCCGTGCGCACGGCCACGCCGGGTGCGCCCGTGCCCACGGCATCCTCGGCAATGTTCACGCCCACGCGCGCGGCAGTGAGCAGCAGCGGGCCGTCGCCCGGCGTGGGGCGCGAGGCGATCAGCACCACGCCCTCGCTGCAGGTAAGCATGGCGCGCGCCTGGCTGCCCGCGATCACGGTCTCGAGTTCGGCGATGGGGTCGCGCGCCGCCTCGATCAGCGCGCGGTTGCGGGTCAGCAAGGTGGCCGTGCGGATCTTGCTGACCGGGTCGAAGCTGATCTTCTCGTCGGGGCTGCGGCTGGCGCCCAGGCAGCGCGTCCAGGACTGCAGCACGGGCTCGGACACCAGGCCCGAGGGGCGCTCGCCACGCTCGAAATAGCGCTCGCGCGCCAGCGCCACCCGGTCCTGGCGCGTGGCATAGAAGGGGTTGGAGGGCAGTGGGGCGGGAGGCGGCTGTTGCATGACGGAGATCAAAACTGCCGCGATTGTTGTTCCGCCACGGCACAGGACAGCACTAGGGAAATCACCCGTGTTGGAACGGATTGCCGGGCTCGGTAACCTCGGGCATCGCCACAGGCCCGCCCGCAATGACACGCTCCCCACACAGCACAAGACACACCCTCCCCGCCCTGCCCACCCTGGGCGCCGCACTGGCCTGTACGCTGCACGCCCTGCCCGCCCACGCGGCGGACGCAGCGCGGGACTCCAGCGAGGCCCTGCTCGCCCCCGTGGTCATCACGGCCAGCCAGCCCGGCGCCGGCCCCGACCTGTGGGGCGCCACGGCCGCCATCGACAGCGTGGACGGCACGGTGCTGCGCGAGGGGCAGATGCAGATCAACCTGTCCGAGAGCCTGGCGCGCGTGCCGGGCCTGGTGGTGCTGAACCGCCAGAACTTCGCCCAGGACCTGCAGATCTCGGTGCGCGGCTTCGGCGCGCGCTCCACCTTTGGCGTGCGCGGGCTGCGCCTGTACGTGGACGGCATTCCGGCAGGCGCGCCCGATGGCCAGGGCCAGGCCGCCAACTTCACGCTGGGCAATGCGGCACGCATCGACGTGGTACGCGGCCCGGCCGCCGTGCTCTACGGCAACAGCGCAGGCGGTGCGCTGCTGCTGTACACCGAAGATGGCGAGGAACCCGGCCTGTGGCGCAGCGGCATGGCCGTGGGGCCGGACGGGCTGTGGCGCCTGTCCACCCAGCTGCGCGGCACGATCGGGGGCGGAAAGCCGGACCAGGCGGATGGCGGCTCCGCCCCCTGGCGCTATGCCATTCACATCGAGCGCTTCGCCACCGACGGCATGCGCCCCCAGTCGGCCGCCGACCGCAGCACGGCCCACATGAAGCTGTCGCGCAAGCAGGGCGACGACCAGTGGCTGCTGCAGTACCAGGAGCAGCGCGCCAGCGCCCAGGACCCGCTGGGCCTGACACGCGCCGAGTTCGAGGCCGACCCCGGCCAGACCACGGCCAGCGCGCTGCGCTTCAATACGCGCAAAAGCGTGCGCCAGCGCCAGCTGGGTGCCGCCTGGCAGCACCAGTTCGGCGCGGGCCGGCGCCTGGAACTCATGGCCTATGCGGGGACGCGCTCCGTGCTGCAGTACCAGTCCATTCCCGTGGCCACGCAGGCACCGCCCTCGCATTCAGGCGGCGTGATCGACCTGGACCGCGACTACGCAGGCATGAACCTGCGCTGGCGCAGCACCCATGAGGATGTGGCCGGCGGCCGGCTGGACTGGTCGGCGGGCCTGGCCTACGACTGGCAGGGCGAAACCCGGCGCGGCTACGAGAACTTCATCGGCAGCCAGCTCGGCGTGCAGGGCCGGCTGCGCCGCGACGAACGCAACCAGGCACGCTCCGCCGACCCCTACCTGCAGGCCGAATGGAGCACGCAGAACCTGGCCCTGAGCGCCGGCCTGCGCCAGGCGCGCGTGCGCTACCGCTCCGAGGACCACTACATCGCAGCCGGCAATGGCGACGACAGCGGCAGCATGGCCTGGCGCGGCTGGCTGCCCTCGCTGGGCCTGCGCGTCAACCTGCTGCCGGACCTGGTGGCCCACGCATCGGTGGGCCGGGGCATGGAGACGCCCACGCTCAACGAAATGGCCTACCGGCCCGGTGGCCAAAATGGCATGAGCAGTGGCCTGAACACCGGCCTGGCCGCCAGCGCCCACAACACCGTCGAGGTCGGCCTGCGCGGGCGCCACGGCAACGCGGGCTGGAACCTCACGCTGTTCGAGACCCATACCCAGCGCGAACTCACCGTGCTGTCCAACATGGGCGGACGCGCCACCTACCAGAACGCAGGCCGCACGCTGCGCCGGGGGCTGGAATTCTCGGGCAACGCCCAATGGGGACGGCTGACGGCCAGCACCGCCCTGACCCTGCTGCAGGCCCGCTACCGCGACAGCTTCCTGACCTGCGAGGCCACGCCCTGCACCACGCCCACCGCCCCGGTGGATGCCGGCGCGCGCCTGGCCGGCACCGCGCCGCGCCGCCTGTGGAGCGAGCTGGCCTGGCAGCTGTCGCCGCAATGGACCTGGACCGTGGACATGCTGCACAGCGGCCCCGTGGCCGTGAACGACCGCAACACCGACCGCGCGGCCGGCTACACCGTCTGGGGCTCCAGCCTGCGCTGGTCACGGCAATGGCAGCAATGGAGCGCCCAGACCTTTGTACGGCTGGACAACCTGTTCGACCGGCGCTTTGCAGGGTCGGTCATCGTCAACGAGGGCAACCAGCGGTTCTTCGAACCGGGTGCGGGCCGTGGGCTGTCGGCCGGGGTGACGGTCAGCCGGACGTTCTGAGCTGTTCCACGGCGGTACAGATCCGCCCCCGGGAAAATCCGAATGTTGTTACACGAGGCCGCTTTTTTTATCGTCTCCCACATGGTGCCCTTGCCCCCCAGCGCCATGCACGCAAAAACAAACCATACAGGAGACGAGACAACATGAAGACCCAGGTGCTTTCCTCCACGCTGCTGGCCGCCGGCCTGGCGCTGGCCCTGCCGGGCGCCGCCCTGGCGCAGGCCGGCCTGCCGAGCAAAGGCTCGCCCGAGCACATACGCGCCGTCACCTCGCGCATCGACTCGCAGAGCATCCGCGACAACGCACGCAGCTCCAAGGACTGGCCCAGCCACGGCATGGACTACAGCGAGACGCGCTTTTCCAAACTCAGGCAGCTGGACACGGCCAATGTGAAGCGGCTGGGCCTGGTCTGGTCGTATGACCTGGAATCCACGCGCGGCGTGGAGTCCACGCCCGTGGTCGTCGATGGAATCATGTACGTCACGGCCAGCTGGAGCGTGGTGCATGCGGTGGACGTGCGCACCGGCAAGCGCCTGTGGAGCTACGACCCCGGCGTGGACCGCGCCAACGGCTTCAAGGGCTGCTGCGACGTGGTCAACCGGGGCGTGGCGGTCTACAAGGGCAAGGTGTATGTGGGCGCCTTCGATGGCCGCCTGGTGGCGCTGGACGCGGCCACGGGCCAGAAGGTCTGGGAGCAGGACACCATCATCGACCGTGCCTACTCGTACACCATCACGGGCGCGCCGCGCGTCATCAAGGGCAAGGTGCTGATCGGCAACGGCGGCGCCGAGTACGGCGTGCGCGGCTATGTCACGGCCTATGACGCCGAGACCGGCGCGCAGCAGTGGCGCTGGTTCACCGTGCCAGGCGATCCGTCCAAGCCGTTCGAGAACGAGGCCATGGCCCGCGCCGCCAAGACCTGGGATCCGGCCGGCAAGTGGTGGGAGGCCGGCGGCGGCGGCACGGCCTGGGACACCATGGCCTATGACCCCGAGCTCAACCTCATGTACATCGGCACGGGCAATGGCTCGCCCTGGGCGCAAGCCAAGCGCAGCCCGGCCGGTGGCGACAACCTGTACCTGGCCAGCATCGTGGCGCTGAACCCCGATACGGGCGAGTACGTCTGGCATTACCAGGAGACGCCGGGCGACAGCTGGGACTTCACCTCCACCCAGCCCATGGTGCTGGCCGACATCAAGATCGGCGGCAAGCCGCGCAAGGTCATCCTGCATGCGCCCAAGAACGGCTTTTTCTTCGTCATCGACCGCACGAACGGCCAGTTCATCTCGGCCAAGAACTTCGTCGATGTGAACTGGGCCAGCGGCTACGACGCCAAGGGCCGGCCCATCGAGACACCGATCGCGCGCAGCGGCGACCGCGCCCGCGACGTGATTCCCAGCCCCTTCGGCGCTCACAACTGGCATTCCATGTCCTACAGCCCCGACACGGGACTGGCCTACCTGCCGGCCCAGCATGTGCCGCTGACGCTGCAGGACAACAAGAACTGGAAGTTCAACGGCGGCTCCCTGCCCGAGCCGCACAGCAACATCGGCTGGAACACGGCCACGCTGATCAACATGGAGCCGCCCAAGAGCACGCCCTTCGGCCGCCTGATCGCCTGGGACCCGGTGGCGCAAAAGGAGCGCTGGCGCGTGGAGCATGCCTCGCCCTGGAACGGCGGCACGCTGGCCACGGCGGGCAACCTGGTGTTCCAGGGCACGGCCGACGGCCGCTTCGTGGCCTATGACGCGCGCAACGGCAAGAAGCTCTGGGAAAAGCCCACGGGCACGGGCGTGGTGGCCGCTCCCATCACCTATGAGGTCGATGGCCGGCAGTACGTCTCCATTGCCGTGGGCTGGGGCGGCGTCTACGGCCTGGCCGCGCGCCACACCGAGCGCAAGGGCCCGGGCACGGTCTACACCTTCGCGCTGGACGGCAAGGCCGAGGCGCCCGCCTTCGTCGCCTACCAGCAGGGCAAGCTGCTGCAGGGCGTGCCCTACGACAAGAGCCTGGTGGCCGAAGGCACGGCCCTGTACGTCAGCAACTGCGCCTTCTGCCACGGCGTGCCCGGCGTGGACCGGGGCGGCAACCTGCCCAACCTCGGCTACCTGGACCCGGCCTATATCGAGCATCTGGACAAGTTCATCTTCAAGGGCCCGGCCATGTCGCGCGGCATGCCGGACTTCACGGGCAAGCTGAGCATGGAAGACGTGGAAAAGATCAAGGCCTTCATCCAGGGCACGGCCGACGCGGTGCGGCCCAAGTAGGCGGCTCCCGCCCCGCTTCCTCTCCCTCCCCCACCTCTCACAGGCATATCCCCGGCCCTGCTGCCCCGCAGCAGGCCAGGGACGGCCTTTGCCTGAAAACCCCCAAACAGGAATCCCGCCATGCGATTCAAACCCCGTCAACGCGCATCACTGGCCCTCGCAGCTGCGGCCGCAATGGCCGCCAGCACGGCCTTCAACGCCCACGCCGTCGATATCGACGCAGGCGACTACACCGCCCTGCCTCCGGGCACCACGCTGGGCATGGTCTATTACCAGCACGCCACGCGGGACAGCCTCTATGCCAATGGCGACCAGGCGCCCATACGGCCGAGGCTGACCTCGGACATCGGCATAGCGCGCGGCGTGCACTTCATGAAGCTGGGCGACTATGTGATCGACCCGCAGTTCCTGCTGCCCTTCGGGCGCCTGTCGGCCTCGCGCGATATCGCGGCCATGGGCAGCAATACCGGCGTGGGCGACCTGATGCTGGCCGCCACCCTGTGGCTGACAAAGCCCGGCGACAAGGAGCACTTCGGCATCACCCCCTTTGTCTGGCTGCCCACGGGCCAGTACAACCGCAACGACCCGCTGAGCCTGGGCGAGAACCGCTGGAAGGCCGCCCTGCAGGCCGGCTGGATCAAGCCGCTGGGCAAGAGCGTGACCATGGACCTGGCGGCCGATGTCACCGTCTTCGGCAAGAACGACGACTTCGGCGCCAACAGCGCCACGCTCAAGCAAAAGGCGCAGTTCCAGTTCCAGGGCCTGCTGCGCTACCACCTGTCGGAGACCTCGGACCTGCGCCTGGGCCTGTCGCACCTGACGGGCGGCGAGACCCAGGTCAACGGCGTGGCGCAAGGCGACCGCCAGTCCACCACCAAGGTCTCGTTCGGCGGCGCGGTGTTTGTCGCGCCCAAGACGCAGCTGCTGGCCACCGTGGGCCGCGACCTGCATGTGCGCCAGGGCTTCAAGGAGAACGCCCGCATCAACCTTCGTCTACTGCAAGTGTTCTGACCCCCCGGTCCCCCGACCTCTGCCCATCCACCAAGGAGCGAACCATGAACCTCAACGACATCCAGCACCAGATCACCGAGCGCGCCAGCGCCTTCCTCAACCGGGGCACGCATGACCTCTTCATCGACGGCCAATGGGTGGCGGCCCGGACCGGCCAGCGCCTGTCCACCGTCAACCCGGCCACCGAGGCCGTGATCGCCGAAGTCGCCAGCGCCGGCCCTGCCGACGTGGACCTGGCCGTGCGCGCCGCCCACCGCGCGCTGCACCTGGGCCCCTGGGGCCGCATGCGCCCCGTGGAGCGCGAGCGCCTGATGCTGCGCCTGGCCGACCTCATGGAGACCCATGCCCAGGCCCTGGCCGAGGTCGAATCGCTGGACAACGGCAAGTCCGCCGCCATTGCGCGCGCCGTGGACATCGCCATGGCCATCGACTCCATCCGCTACATGGCCGGCTGGGCCACCAAGATCGAAGGCATGACGCACGAGCACTCCGTGCCCTTCGCGCCCGAGGCCCAGATGTTCACCTACACCCGGCGCGAGCCCGTGGGCGTGGTCGCCGCCGTCGTGCCCTGGAACTTCCCCCTGCTCATGGCCACCTGGAAGCTGGCGCCCGCGCTGGCCGCAGGCTGCACCCTGGTGCTCAAGCCCGCCGAGCAGACGCCGCTGACCGCGCTGATGCTGGCCGAGCTGATCCAGGAAGCGGGCTTTCCGCCCGGCGTGTTCAACGTCGTCACGGGCGACGGCCCCGGCACGGGTGCGCCCCTGGTCTCGCACCCGCTGGTCAACAAGGTCAGCTTCACGGGCTCGACCGAGGTGGGCAAGCTCATCGGCCATGCCTGCATGGACAACATGACGCGCATCACGCTGGAGCTGGGCGGCAAGTCCCCCGTCATCGTGCTGGATGACTGCGATCCCGCCGCGGCGGCAGCGGGTGCGGCCAATGCCATCTTCTTCAACCACGGCCAGGTCTGCTGCGCGGGCTCGCGCCTGTACGTGCACAAGAGCATGTTCGACCGCGTGGTGGCCGACGTGGCCGACCAGGCCGCCAGGCTCACCCTGGGCCATGGCCTGGACCCCAGCGCGCAGATGGGCCCGCTGGTCTCGCAGGAGCAGATGGAGCGCGTCTGCAGCTACATCGACATTGGCCGCGGCCAGGGCGCCGAGGTGGTGACGGGCGGCGCCCGCGCAGGCCAGCGCGGCTACTTCGTGCAGCCCACGGTGATGACCGGCGTGCAGCACGACCACCGCGTCGCCCGCGAGGAAATCTTCGGCCCCGTGCTCGTGGCCATGCCCTATGACGACCTCGACGAAGTCGCCGCCTGGGCCAACGACACGCCCTACGGCCTGGGCGCCAGCATCTGGTCCAACAACCTGTCCAAGGTCCACCGCCTGATCCCCAAGATCCAGTCCGGCACGGTCTGGGTCAACTGCCACAGCACGCTGGACCCGGGCATGCCCTTCGGCGGCTACAAGCAGTCCGGCATGGGCCGCGACATGGGCCGCACCGCGCTGGATGCCTATCTGGAGACCAAGTCGGTGTTCATCAATCTGTGAGCCGGATACGGCGGGCCGCTCCCTGGCCCGCCTGCACCTGGCTTCAGGAGGCCTCCGAATACCCCTTGGGCCATCCCCCCGGCCGGTCGCAGCATTCCTCCCAGCCCAGCTTGCGCGAGGTGTGGCCTATGCCGGGGTTGAAGGTGTTGGTCGGGTCCAGCTCACGGTAGAAGCCTGCCAGCGCGGGCTTGGCCACGTACAGGTGGCCCACGTTGTGCTCGGCCGGGTACTCGGCGCGGCGCGCGTCCAGCAGCTCCCACATGCGGTGCTCCATGGCCAGCGGGTCCACGCCCTTCTTGACGATGTAGTCCTGGTGGAAGACATGGCAGAAGAAGTGGCCGTAGTAGAGCTTGTGGACCATGTCGCGCTCGACCTCGGCGGGCAGCTGCTCCACCCATTCGCGGTCGTTGCGGCGCAGGGCAACGTCCAGGGCGACGATGTCCTCCACCTGGGCGCGGTGCACCTCGCGGTAGCGGATGGCCGCGCCTGCGATGGCGAAGCGGTGCAGGAAGGCCTTGCGCCCCTCGTCGGCATCGCACTCGAACCAGCCGCCCGTGGTGCTGCCGCTGAAGTGCCGCGTGAGGAATTCACGCGTGGCCTCGGCCGTGTCGTTGGACACGCGCACCAGCAGGTGGTGCTCGTAGCGGTCACGCCACTGGCGCATGCGCGCGGGCAGATGGCTGGGCAGCAGGTTGGTCAGCGCCTGGATCACGCGGTCGGTGACGCCGCGCAGTCCGAAGCGCTCGAAGAAGCCGTCCACGCGGCTCTTGAGGGCGAAGGCGGCCGGCACCCTGGCCGTTCCGAAGCGGTCGATCAGCAGGAAGGTGTCCTTGCCGTATTTCTCGCCGATGTCGTAGGCCGTGCGGTGGATGTACTCGCCCGCGATCGGCAGGCGCGGCAGCGCGGTCAGCAGCTCGCGGCGCACGGCCGTGAGGTCGTCGGGCGCATTGCTGCCTATATAGAACACGGTGCTGGGCTCCTTGGGAAAGGTGTCCAGCCGCACGGCGAACAGGCACAGCTTGCCGGCCGAGCCCGAGGCCTCGAACAGGCGTGAGGGGTCGGCATTGAAGCGCGCGGGCGTGTCCTCGTCCACGGCGCGCACGGCCTCGGCATAGCGCGGGTCGGAGGCGGCGCGCTGCGCATCGTGGGCGATGTCGGATTCGGTGTAGTCGCCGTTTTGCAGCCGCGTGAGGATTTCCTCGGGCGTGCGGCCCAGGGCGATGCCCAGGTGGTTGACGAGTTCCAGCGAGCCGTCGTCGCAGACACGCGCGTACAGCGCCAGCTCGGTATAGGCCGGGCCGCGCCGCACCAGGGCGCCGCCCGAGTTGTTGCAGATGCCGCCCAGCACCGAGGCGCCGATGCACGACGAGCCGATCACCGAATGCGGCTCGCGCCCCAGCGGCGCCAGCGCCTGCTCCAGCCGGTCCAGCGTGGCGCCGGGCAGGCAGACCACCTGGGCGCCGCTGCCGATGACCTGCACGCCGGTGATGCGCAAGGTGTTGATGAGCACGATCTCGCGGTCGTAGTCCGCGCCGTCTGGCGTGGAGCCGCCCGTCAGGCCCGTGTTGGCGGCCTGCATGATGACGATGCGCCCGGCCGCCACGGCTGCCTGCACCACCTTCCACTGCTCCAGCAGCGTCGCGGGCCGTACCACGGCCAGCACCGGCCCTTCGCCCGTGCGGTGGCCCTTGCGGAAGCGGCGCGTTGCCTGGTCGTCGGTGAGCACATGGGCGGCGCCCACGGCTTCGCGCAACTGCAGCAGCAGGGTCTCGCGGGAGACGGCCGGGGTCTGCAGCGCGCTCATGGCTGGCGCACCAGCAGGTCGCCGGTGATGTCGGATACCTTGCTCACGCTGGTCAGCGTCATGGCCACGCGCATTTCCTTTTCCAATAGTTCCAGCAGGTGCTTGACGCCGGCCTCGCCGGCAGCGGCCAGCGCGTAGATGAAGGCGCGGCCGATCATGGCGCAGTCGGCGCCCAGGGCGATGGCGCGCACCACGTCCAGTCCGTTGCGGATGCCGGAGTCGGCCAGGATCTTGATCTGGCCCTTGACCGCATCGGCAATGGCCGGCAGCGCGCGGGCCGAGGACAGCACGCCGTCGAGCTGGCGGCCGCCATGGTTGGAGACGATGATGCCGTCGGCGCCAAAGCGCACGGCATCCTTGGCGTCCTCAGGGTCCAGGATGCCCTTGATGACCATGGGGCCCTTCCAGAAGGCGCGTATCCATTCGAGATCCTTCCAGGAGATGGAGGGATCGAAGTTGGCGCCCAGCCAGCCGATGTAGTCGGCCAGGCCCGTGGGGCTGCCCCGGTAGGCCGAGATGTTGCCCAGGTCATGCGGGCGGCCCAGCAGGCCCACGTCCATGGACCAGGCCGGGTGCGTGACCGACTGCCAGTAGCGGCGCAGGGCCGCGTTGGGGCCGCTCATGCCCGAATGCGCATCGCGGTAGCGCGCGCCGGGCACGGGCATGTCCACGGTGAAGACCAGGGTGGAGCAGCCGGCCGCCTGGGCACGCTCCAGCGCGTTCTGCATGAAGCCCCGGTCCTTGAGCACGTAGAGCTGGAACCACATGGGGCGCTTGATCTTGGGCGCTACCTCTTCGATGGGGCAGACCGATACCGTGGACATGGTGAAAGGAATGCCATGGGCGTCGGCCGCGCGCGCGGCCTGAACCTCGCCGCGGCGGCGGTACATGCCCGTCAGGCCCACGGGCGACAGCGCCACGGGAATGGACAGCTTCTCGCCGAACAGCTCGATGCTGGTGTCCAGCCGGCTCATGTCCTTGAGCACGCGCTGGCGCAGCGCCACGGCGGCCAGGTCTTCCACATTGCGGCGCAGCGTCTGCTCGGCATAGGCGCCACCGTCGATGTAGTGGAACAGGAAAGGCGGCAGGCGCTTTTGCGCCGCCGCACGGTAGTCGGAGGTGGAGGAGATGATCATGATGGTGGTCTCATGTCTTTCAAAATAGGTCAACAGGACGCTGGCCTGGGGCGATCTCGCATGAGACTGGCGCACCCCAACCCAGGGACACCGAGGAAGGGCCTACGCCGGCCGCACCGCCCCGCACCGAGGGTGTCGTCCCCCTCCCTCGCGAAGCGAGCAGAGAGGGGGAAGGCGCGCAGCGACTCAGGGGGAGCTTCATTTCAGCGGCAGCCGCATGGACCGCTCGCGCCGCGCGCGGTCCTCGTCCAGGCGCTGGATGGTGGTGCGCACATGCTCCAGGTGCTCGCCGATGCATTCGCGGGCGCGCTGCGGGTCGCCGTCCAGGATGGCCTGCATCAGGCTCTGGTGCTGCACGGTCAGCTCCTGCAGGGTCTGGGGCGCGCTCAGGCGGAACATGTCATGGCGGTTGCGCTCCACCGTGGACAGCACCACGGTGAACAGGCTGTGCATGACCTGCACCAGCACCAGGTTGTGCGAGGCCTCGGCAATGGCCAGGTGGAACTGCGCGTCGGCGCGCGCCGCCAGTTCGGCGTGACCGCTTTGCTGATGCTGGATCATCACGTCGAAGCAGCGCTGGATATGGTCCTTGTCGCGCTCCGTGGCGCGCTGGGCGGCCAGCCAGGCCGTGCTGGTCTCCAGCGCATGGCGGGTTTCCAGCACGTCGTAGCGGTAGTGGGAGTCGGACTCCATGAGGCCGGCCAGCGGCCGCATGGCGTCCTTGAGCCAGTCCGCAGGCTCGGCAGCCGGCGCCGGCTCCTGCAGGTAGGTGCCATCGCCGCGCCGCGCCGCCAGCACGCCCTGGCTGGTGAGTTTCTGTATGGCCTCGCGCACCGAGGTGCGCGAGACACCCAGCTCGGCCGCCAGTTGCCGTTCCGCGGGCAGCCGCTGTCCGGGCTGCACTCCGCTGGCCTGCACCAGGGCAAGCAATTTCTCGACAACTTGATCGGCAACGCGCATGGGGATTCTCAGAATTGGTTTTCAGTGATTCACGGCGCTATGCGCCAGCCTCATCGCATGAAACCCGCACTGCCCAAGCCAGGGACACCGAGCAAGGGCCGCCCCGCCGCGAGGGTGTCGTCCCCCTCCCCCGCGAAGCGGGTAGAGAGGGGGAAGGCGCGCAGCGACTCAGGGGGTGTTTCATGTCAATACCCCGGGATCATCCACGTAAACACATAGGCTTGCAGCGTCGTGATCACCCCGATGATCACGGCGAAGATCAGGCTGTGCTTGACCGTGAAGCGGAACAGGTCCGACTCGCGGCCTGCCAGGCCCACGGCCGCGCAGGCAATGGCGATGGACTGGGGCGAGATCATCTTGCCCGTCACGCCGCCCGTGGTGTTGGCCGCCACCGTGAGCACCTGGGGCAGGCCCAGCTGCTGCGCCGTGGTGGCCTGCAGCGCGGCGAACAGCGCGTTGGCCGAGGTGTCCGAGCCCGTGAGGAACACGCCGATCCAGCCCAGGAAGGGCGAGAAGAACGTGAACGCCTGGCCCGTGTGCGCCAGCGCCAGGGCCAGCGTGGCCGACAGGCCCGAGTAGTTGGCCACGAAGGCGAAGGCCAGCACCATGCCGATGGAGTAGATCGGCACGGCCAGTTCCCTGAAGGTCTCGCCCAGCGTGGCCACGGCCTTGGCCGGCGACAGGCGCGTGAAGGTGATGGTGATCAGCGCCGCGATCAGGATGGCCGTGCCGGTGGCCAGCAGCCAGTTGAAGGTGTAGACCGCGCCGTAGGGCGCAGCGGCGGCCACGACGGGCGGCGTCTTCTCCACCAGGTTGTGCAGGAAGGGCACGGGGATGTTGATGACGGTGGAGGCCAGCGGCCCGCCTGCGGCGAACAGCGCCTTGAAGGGCTTGATGCTCCAGACCGTCACCATGGCCGTGAGGATGATGAAGGGCGACCAGGCCTTGATGACGGCGCCGGCCGTCAGCGGTGCACCGGAGTTGACGGCTGGAGCCTTGGCCGCCTTTGCGGTTGCAGCGGGCTTGCCGCCCTCGCCTTCCGTGTCGAAACGGAAGATGCGCTTGGGTTGCCAGACCTTGAGGAACAGCGTCAGCGCCACCAGCGAGACGATGGCCGAGGTGATGTCCGGCAGCTCGGGACCGATGAAGTTGGCCGTGAGGAACTGCACCACGGCGAAGGAGCCGCCGCCCACCAGCACGGCAGGCCAGGTTTCCTTGACGCCGCGCCAGCCGTCCATGATGGCCATCAGCCAGAACAGCACGAGCACGGTCATGAAGGGCAGCTGGCGCCCGGCCATCTGGCCGATGGCGAATGCATCCACGCCCGAGACCTGCCCCGCCACGATGATGGGAATGCCCATGGCGCCGAAGGCCACGGGCGCCGTGTTGGCGATCAGGCACAGGCCGGCCGCGTACAGCGGCTTGAAGCCCAGGCCCACCAGCAGCGCGGCCGTGATGGCCACGGGCGCGCCGAAGCCGGCCGCGCCCTCCAGGAAGGCACCGAAGCAAAAGCCCACCAGGATGAGCTGCAGCCGCTGGTCGGGCGTGACCGACAGGATGGACGAGCGGATCACGTCGAACTGCCCCGTCTTGACCGAAATCTTGTAGAGGAACACGGCCGCCACGATGATCCAGGCGATGGGCCACAAGCCGTAGAAGAAGCCGTACACGGCCGAGGCCAGTGCCGCGCTCACGGGCATCTTGTAGAACAGCAGCGCCACGCCCAGCGCCAGCGCCACGGTGACGGTGCCTGCCTGGTAGCCCTTCAGACGGAACCTGGTCAGCGCCAGGAAGAAAAAGATGATGGGAATCAGCGCGATCAGCGCCGAGATCCAGATGTTCCCGGCGGGATCGTAGTTCTGCTGCCAGATGGTTTGCATGACCGTGTCTCTAGATGATGGGGAGGGCGCGGTGAGCGCCCCTTGTCGGCCACTCCCTCTCGTTGCAGCGTTGGCATGCGGTGCGATCCGCACTGATGTCTGCTGGCTGGCTGGTTGCAACGGTGACCGGGAGTGTTCCCCGCGCTGGTGCCTTGTGGGCTATTGAAAAATTGGTCCAACCAATTAAGTCAAAATTCAGACCATTGCGCGAAGTGGTGCGATTCTCAGAGCTTTCAAGCCATCAGTTGAACAGGGTAAACACCTAAAATAGTGCAGATAATGCACCAGGACATTTATTGGTCATACCAATCATGGATATTTTGGTGCGACGCATGCTCAAGTCTTCGGCCAGGCAAGGCCCCAGGCGGTGCACAAACGCGGCGCAAGCTGGAAAAAGATCGGCGGCAGCGCTGTGCCCGCAGGTCCGGCGCCCATGCCTGACGCCCCCAACGGAAAAGCCCGCTCCCTACAATGCAGCCTCAGCGGTCGGTGTACCGCCCTTGTACTTTCGGCGCCCGGTCATCCCGGGCGCCCATTAAACCGCCGTGTATCCGGACGGCGGTGGCTGATTGAACGGAGCCCATCCATGAACCACATTCCTGCGCGCCGCTCGGCGCTGCGCCAGGCGGCTGCCTGCGTGCTGGCCGCCTCCACCCTGTCCAGCCTGCCCGCGCTGGCCACCGAATCCGCCGTGCTGCGCGTCTCGGCCATCCCGGATGAAGCTCCCACCGAGCTGCAGCGCAAGTTCGAGCCGCTGGGCAAGTACCTCTCGGCCCAGACCGGCATGAAGGTGGTGTTCACGCCCGTGACCGACTACGCCGCCGTGGTCGAGTCGCTGGCCACGCGCAAGCTGGACCTCGCCTGGCTGGGCGGCTTCACCTTCGTGCAGGCCAAGATCCGCACCAACGGCACGGCCATCCCCATCGTGCAGCGCGAGGAAGACGCCAGGTTCACCTCCAAGTTCATCACGGCCAACCCCGCCATCAAGACCCTGGCCGACCTCAAGGGCAAGAGCTTTGCCTTTGGCGCGCCCTCGTCCACCTCGGGCAGCCTGATGCCGCGCTTTTTCCTGCAGCAGGACGGCATCAACCCCGAGAAGGACTTCAAGACCGTGGCCTTCTCCGGCGCGCATGACGCCACCGTGGCCTTCGTGGCCGCAGGCAAGGCCGAGGCCGGCGTGCTCAACGCATCGGTATGGGACAAGCTGGTGGAGACCAAGAAGATCGATACCAGCAAGGTGCGCGTGTTCGCCACCACACCGCCCTACTTCGATTACAACTGGACCGTGCGCGGCGACCTGGACCCGGCCCTGGTCAAGAAGCTGACCGACGCCTTCCTGGCGCTGGACCCGGCCAAGCCCGAGCACAAGGCCATCCTGGAGCTGCAGCGCGCCGCGCGCTTCGTGCCCACCCAGGCCTCGAACTACGAAGGCATCGAGGCTGCCGCCAAGTCGGCCGGCCTGCTCAAGTAAGTCGCGGCAGGCGCGCTCCATGAGCTTTGAACTGGAAGGCGTGGGCCTGACCCACGCCGGCGGCGGCATTGCGCTGCGCGGCGTGACGCTGGCCGCACGCCAGGGCGAGGCCATTGCGCTGATCGGCCCCTCGGGCGCGGGCAAGACCACGCTGCTGTCCGTCATCGGCACGGCGCTGGCACCCAGCCAGGGCCGGCGCAGCGTGCTGGGCGACGAGGTGCCTGCGTCCAGCGCGGGGGCTCCCCGGCTGCTGCGCGCGCGCATCGGCACGGTGCACCAGGCGCCGCCCATACCGCCGCGCCAGCGCGTGGTCACGGCCGTGCTGGCCGGGCGCCTGGGCCGCTGGCCGGCCTGGAAGGCGCTGGCCTCGCTGCTGTACCCACAGGACACCGCCGGCGCGCGCGAGGCCCTGGCCCGCGTGCAGCTGGCAGACAAGCTGTTCGCGCGCTGCGACCAGCTCTCTGGCGGGCAGCTGCAGCGCGTGGGCATCGCCCGCGTGCTCTACCAGCAGGCCGAGCTCATCCTGGCCGACGAGCCCGTGGCCGCGCTGGACCCGGCCCTGGCCCTGTCCACCGTGCAACTGCTGGTGCAAGAAGCGGCCACGCGCGGCGCCACCCTGGTGGCCAGCCTGCATGCCGTGGACCTGGCGCTGGCCTGCTTTGCGCGCATCGTGGGCATCCGCGATGGCGCCATCGCCTTCGACCTGCCGGTGGCCGAAGTCACGCAGGAACACCTGCGTGCGCTGTATGGGTCCGAGCATCCTGGCGATGATCCCTCCCGCCCTGCGTGGACACCCGCGCCCGCCGCCTTTGCCGCACCGCTGTCCGCATCCGCATGCCGTTGAGTTCCGATCTGCACGCGCTGCGTGACCCCGCCGCGCCTCGCCGCCTCGGCGCCCTGGTGCTGGCCGCCGTCGTGCTGTGGCCGCTGTTCCAGGGCGCAGGCTTCAGCCTGGGTGCGCTGTTCGATCCCGGCAACCTGCAGGTCATAGGCCGCTTTCTGGCCACCTTCCTGCCGCCCGAGACCGGGCGCGACTTCCTCGGCTACCTGGGCCGCGCCACGCTGGAGACCCTGGCCATTGCCACGGCCGGCATGGCCCTGGCCTTTGTGCTGGCCGTGCCGCTGGCCTACCTGGTCACGGGCGCCGCGCGCGAGCGGCGGGCGCTCAACCCCGTCACGCGCGGCCTGCTCACCATCCTGCGCGGCGTGCCCGAGCTGGTCTGGGCCCTTGTCTTCGTGCGCGTCTTCGGCCTGGGGCCGGCCGCTGGCGTGCTGGCCCTGGGCCTGACCTATGGCGGCATGCTGGCCAAGGTCTATGCGGAAATCCTGGAATCGGCCGACCCCGCGCCTGCGCGTGCCCTGGCGCAGGCGGGCGCGCGCCGGCCGCTGGCCATGCTCTACGGCCTGCTGCCCCAGGCAGCGCGCGAGCTGACCTCGTACACCGTCTACCGCTGGGAGTGCGCCATACGCGCCTCGGTGGTCATGGGCTTTGTGGGCGCGGGCGGCCTGGGCCAGCTCATGGACCAGGCCATGAAGATGCTCAACGGCGGCGAGGCCTCCACCATCTTGCTGACCTTCATGCTGCTGGTCTGGGGCGCCAACCTGCTCTCGCGCGGCCTGCGCCGCGCGCTGGACACGCCGCCCGCCGCGCGTGCCAGCGCCTGGGGCTGGCGCAGCGCCCTCACCTGCGCCGCCCTGGCGCTGGGCGTGGCCGCCAGCTTTGCCATGCTGGAGATGGACCTGCCCTCGCTGTTCACCGGCGCGGCGGGCCGGTCCATGCTGGAATTCGTCATCAGCTTCTTCCCTCCCGACACCAGCGCCGAATGGCTGCGCAAGGTGGCCGTGGGCGTGTGGGAGACGCTGGCCATCTCCGTGGTCGGCACCCTGCTGGCGGCCGTGCTGGGCCTGCTGCTGGCGCTGCCGCGCTGGCGCGCCCCCTGGAGCCTGGTGCTCAACGTGCTGCGCTCCGTGCCCGAGCTGGTCTGGGCCACCATCACCGCCCTGGCCGTGGGCCTGGGCCCGTTCGCAGGCGCGCTGGCGCTGGCGCTGCACACGGCGGGCGTGCTGGGGCGCCTGTATGCCGAGGCCCTGCAGAACCAGCCCGCCGCCCCCACCCAGGCGCTGCGCCTGTCCGGCAGCGGCCGCGCCATGGCCTTCCTCTACGCCACCCTGCCCGGCGCCGCGCCGCAGTTGCTGGCCTATACGCTGTACCGCTGGGAGATGAACATCCGCATGGCCGCCATCCTGGGCTTTGTGGGCGCGGGCGGGCTGGGGCAGCTGCTGTACTTCGAGCTGTCGCTGTTCCACTACGCCCAGGCCAGCACCGTCATCATCGCCATGCTGGCGCTGTCCGTGGCCGTGGACTGGGCCAGCGCGGCGCTGCGAAGGCGCATGGGTTAGGTGGTGGAGGCCGCGGCGCCCTCGCCTTCCATCTCGACCAGGTAGTCGATCAGCGCCCGCAGCTTCAGCGGCACATGGCGCGTGGGCGCATAGACCGCATGCACCACGCGCGGCGCGTACTTGCCGCACAGCGCCCAGCCCGGCAGCACGGGCGCCAGCTGCCCGGCCTGCAGCGCCGCCTGCGCCGCAAAGTCGGCCACCACGCCAATGCCCGGCCCCTGCTGCAGCGCGTGGATGATGCCCAGGCTGCTGGCAATGGTGATGGGCGTATCCACCAGCAGACGCATGGCGGGCGCGGCCGCAGGGTGGAGCGGGCGCAATTCCACCTCGTTCTGGAACTGCCCGTAGCCCAGGCTGATGAAGGGATGCGCCAGCAGTTGCCCGGGCTCCATGATCTGCGCATGCCGCGCCAGGTAGCCGGGCGTGGCCACCAGCACATAGCGGATGGTCTTGAGCGGCCGCGCCACCAGCCCCGGCGCGATCTGGCCCGGCACGCTGATGCGCAGGCCCAGGTCCAGCCCCTCGGCCACCAGGTCCACCATGCGGTCCGTCATGTCCACCTGCACCTGCACCTCGGGCCAGCGCGCGCAAAAGCCCGGCAGCAGTGGTGACAGCCAGATATCGCCCAGCACGGCCGGCGCGCTGATCTTCAGCAGCCCGCGCGGCTGCTGGCGCAGCTGGCCGGCCAGCGCCTGCACGGCCTGGGCATCCGCCACCAGCCGAAGGCAGGCCTGGTGGATCTCGGCCCCCGCCTCGGTCAGCGACAGCGAGCGCGTGGTGCGTTGCAGCAGCCGCAGCCCAAAGTGCGCCTCCAGCCGCCCCACGCTGCGGCTCACGGCCGAGGTCGTCAGCCCCAATTGCCGGGCCGCGCCCGCAAAGCTCTGGTGCTCCACCACGCGGGCGAAGACCAGCATTTCATCCAGGGGCATGGCGGTATCGGGCAAGGCGCTACTCCGGTCTTTGTTGCATGGCAGGCAATATTAATTTGAATGACTGGTGGATTGTTGATTGATTGCAGGGTCCGCAAGATACGGCCATGCGCTCCATACCGAAGCGCGCCCAGGAATCGACACCATGTCCCACAGCCCCAGCCTCACCTCTGCAACCTCACCTACACGGCCCCGAACCAGCCAGGGCGGCACCTGGCGCATGCTGCTGGCCATGGCGCTGTCGGGCACCATCGGCCTGCTCGTCGTGGAAAGCGCGCTGCCGCCGCTGCTGGTCGTATTCGCCCGGTGCGTGCTGGGCGCACTGGGCCTGGGCCTGTGGCTGGCCTGGCGGCGCGAATGGGTCTCCCCTCAAGGCCGTGAATGGCTGTGGCTGGCCGGGGGCGGCATCGCCCTGGTGCTCAACTGGGTCGCGCTGTTCAGCGCCTACCACTACAGCTCCATCGCCGTGGCCACCGTGGTCTACCACGTGCAGCCCTTCATGCTGCTGGCTCTTTCGGCGCTGCAGGGCGAGCCCGTCGAACGCCGCAAGCTGCCCTGGCTGCTGCTGGCCCTGCTGGGCGTGGCACTGAGCAGCGGCCTGGTCGGGCTGGATGGCATGGATGCATCGCATGCTGGAACAGGCGCCTGGATAGGCGTGGCCCTGGCCCTGCTGGCCGCCGCACTCTACGCAGGCACCACGGTCGCCACGCGCCGCCTGGGCCACATGCCCCCGGCCCAGATCGCCATGCTGCAGATGCTCGCGGGCGGACTGGTGCTGGGCCTGTGGGCCCTGCCCCTGCTCGCCCATGTCGCCGCAGCCAGCCCCCAGTTGCTGTCAGCGCGGGCCGCCTCCATGGTGCTGACCCTGGGACTGGTCCATACGGCCTTCATGTACACGGTGATGTATGCCGCATTCCAGCGGCTGCCGGCGCCCGCCATTGCGGCACTGTCCTTCGTCTACCCCGCCATGGCCTTGCTGGTGGACCTGGCCTGGTTTGGCGCCGTGCCGTCGGCGGAACAGTGGGCGGGAATGGGCTGCATTGTGGTGGCGGTGCTGGGGCACCGGCTCACGGGCCAGTCGTGAATTACCGTTCCAAGCCACTTCTCACTGACTTCACAGAGGGCAAATACGATGGCCACTCCTTTCAGCCATTTCCCACTGTGAATCCACCGTTACATCATGGAAAAAATGATTCCGCAACGGATCAATTCCGTCAGGCCAGACGCCCATGAGCTGCAGACTCAATCATTTATCTGCATTACGCCCAGAATGCTTGTCGCATGCTTGGCTGCGCCATTTTTCCCCGCGGTGATATTGGCAGTTCTTGCCGCAGCAAGAATCAGCGGGGACAGTTGGATCGGCTTGCTGATCTTCCCGATTTGGGCCTGCAGCTACACAGGCTTCGTCATTCTGGGTCTGCCTGGCATATTCATGTTGAATAAACACAACCGTTTGACACTATTGAATCTTTCGATTTATGGAGCCATCGCAGGCTCCATTCCATATCTTGGAATTTCTCTGATTTTTTCAATGAATGGTCCGTTTTCTACGGATCTTGAATACATTTTCCTGAATTCTCTTGGCACTATTTTTGGGTTGGGGATTGCGTTTATCTTCGGAATGATCATCGAAATCAAAACCCATTAGACAGGTGTACAAGGCCATGAGGTACTTCATGGCCGATGCAAAGACATGAACACATGCGCTCACCATTCATCAAGACTTCATAAATTCCCTTAATTGTTTCAAGATATTTCCAATCAGGCATGAGTTGTACATTTTGAATCATTCATATCCCTCTGCCACGTATGCTCTCCCGGCTTTCCGCCATTCGCATTCATTCAGCCGGAATACAGAGGGAGAAATAATTGGCCACTATCGAAAAAGGATTGATGGTAGACAAAAGCGTCGAAGTCAAGACCTATCCGTCCATAGAGCACGGCGCCTTGCTGTCCGTCACATCCATCGTGCTACACCGCACTGACTCGTCCACGGCCGCCAGCGTGCTCAATGCCTACAAGAGTGGCCAGAAAACGGGGGCGCACTTTCTGATCGAGAAGGACGGGAAGATCTACCAGACGGCCAGCCTTGAGCGCATCTGCTGGCATGTGGGCATCCTGCAGCCGCGCTGCGTCAACGAGAGCACCTGCGATCCCACGGAACTCAAGAACATCAATGCCCTGCTGCACCAAAAGGGCCTGAGCTTCAGCAAGCGGGCCAAGAATGTGTCATCGCACGAGAACACAAAGGCCTATCCGTTGCGTTATCCGGCCAACAGCGACTCCGTGGGCATCGAGGTGGTGGGCCGTTTCCTGCCATCGAACAAGGATTACGAGGCGCCCACCCAATCGCAGCTGTTCCAGACCAAATGGCTGACCCAGCAATTGGTGGACCACTACAAGCTCAAGCTTCTGTCCGATGTCTACTCCCACGGCGCCATTGCCCGCAAGGAAGCGACCGAAGGCGCCCAATTGCTGCGCTACATCTTCACGGGAGCCTGAGCCATGCCATCCAGCCAGCTTTTCAACAATCCCTCTCGCAGCCTGCGCATTGCCGCCTGGGCTGCCGTGATGCTGTGCCTGCATGCGCCGCTGCAGGCCTCATCTACTTCCACATCCACGCACAAACACGCGGCCAAGGCTGCGCCCGTTTCCGTCATCGGCCCGGTCACCCGTTCCGTAGGCACGGGCGAGACCATGGGATGCGAGAAAGTCAGCCTGGACGCCGCCGACGTGGCCCGCTATTTCGCGACGGCAAAGCAAGTCTCGGCTGGCAGCTTCCATGAGGAATCCATCATCCTGCCCTGCAGTTTCAGCGGACGGCTGCTGCGTTCGGGCAAGGTCTATGAATGGAACATCAACGCCGCCGGTGCCGGCTACCTGCGCAGTGAAGATGGCGATCACGACCTGCGCTACCTGTGCCGCAAGGCCTGCGAGAAGGCATTGCCGCAGTTGACGGGGCTTTGACCTGTTGTTCAGACATTGTCTACACGGGCGTCTTGTCACTCCCATTGATCGCTTCCCCATCCTCCTGCCAAAAACAGCGGATACGATGGCGCCTTCCACAATATCCCCAACAGACCATGGACCGACTGATTTCCCAGGGAATGAATTCCTTCAGCCAGGGCGACCATGCGCGCATGCATGCGCTATGGTCCGGCACCACGGTTTTCAACCACCTGGACAACGAAGCGATTGCCAGCCTCTTTACCGGCATTCAGGCCACTGCCGAATCAGGCCAGGGCAGCGAATGGTCATGGCTGATGCTGTGCCTGGTGTATCTCGATTCCAGTGACCAATTCACCGAGGACCGCAGTGCGGCATTGCGCCGGGTGGGCGAATGGGCGCAGCGCGCACTGGCGATGTCACCAGGCAATGCGTATGGACACCGCTATCTGGGCAGTGCCCACTATTGGCTGGACGAACCCGAGCCCGCGCTGGCCGCCTACCGCAAGTCTCATGCCTTGCAGCCCCAGGTGGACTTGCAAGCCCGCATTTTCGAGATGGAGCATGCCGTGCCCTGGCGCAGCATCTTTTCCTATCCCGACTTGGCTGATGGCCCGGCGGCACCCGACTACTACACGGCCGGCGTGACCGTGGGCAAGTGGAAGCGCCCCGACACGGATGCAGCGGCCCTGCAGGAAATCGAGCGCCTGCAGACCACACTCTACGAACGCTGTCTGGAGCGCTTCGCCAGCGCCGGCACGCCGGCAAGCGGCCAGGAGGCCGCGCCCGCCGCGCTGGACATCCACACCTATGCCATGTGCTGCAACAACCTGGGCGTGCTGTACAACGCACAGGAACAGTACGAGCAGGCGGCAGCCGTCCTCGAAGCCGGGCTGCAGCAGACCCGTTTCCAGGCCCTGCTGGAAAACCTGCGCCATGCCTATCGGCAACTGGGCAACCGCAAGCAGGCCACCGACCTGTCCCTGCTGCTGATGGAGGACTACGCGCTTGACACCGGCCTGTATCTTGACTGCGCGCAGACCGCATGCGCCTATCTCAACGAGACCAGCCACCACCAGGACGTCCTCGACATCGTGGCCGAAGCCGAGCGCCGCTATGCGCAGCTTTCGCCGCAGCAACGGCAAGCGCAATGGGAAGTTCGCAGCATGAGCTTCGTTCATGCGCACAAGGTCACCGCCCTCAGGGCCCTGGGCCAGCTCAAGGCCTCGCACCTTCAGCCTGAACTGGTCGAGATCGCCCTGCGCCACGATCCGGACGATGCCCAGCTGCTCGGCATACGCGCCCACATGCAGGGAGCCCGGCAGCAGGTGGGTGGAAAAGGCGGATTCTGGTCGCGCCTGTTCGGCTGAGCCACACCGGGCGACCGGGCCACCAAGACAGCCACCCTAAAAAATCAGGCAGTGTCGAATCCTTTTAGGCGGCCAGCGTCTCCTGGCAAGGACTCAACCCTTCAGAAAGCCTGTTCATGTTCTATCTCAAACGCAACCTGCCGATATGGGAACGCGCACTGCGCGCAACCGGTGCAATCGCCTTGATCGCAGTGGCACTGCTGGGCGTCACCCCACTCGGCAGCGCCTCGTTCTGGCTGCTGATCGCCGGCGCGGCGACGCTGGCCATCACGGGCGTGGCCGGGTTCTGCCCGGCCTGCGCCCTGTTCGGCCGCAAGCCCGTGGACACTGCGCCATGATCCGCGCCGACGCCCCTCTGATCGAGGCCGCGCGCCAGGGCGACCGGGATGCCATAGTCCGCCTGCTGTCGGTCTGTCAACCCGACCTCAAGCGCTTTGCCAGGCGCACCTGCAGCAATGCCCAGGACGCAGAAGACGCCGTGCAACTGGCACTGTGGCAGCTATACCGCCGCGTGGGAGCGCTGCGCGCCACGGCGGCCTTCGCCACCTGGCTGTTCCGCATCGTCGAGCGCGAATGCTGGCGCCTGCTGCACGGCCGTGGCCGCACCGAATCGCTGGATGCGCCCGATGCACCGCCGATGAACCTCGCCGCTGCGCCCATCCCCCACGGCCTGCGGCTGGACCTGGCCCGCGCCATGGAACGCTTGAGCCCTCCCTACCGCGAAGTGCTGATCCTGCGGGACGTGCACGAACTTACCGCTCCCGAAACCGCCGCCCAGCTCGGCCTCAGTGTGGAAGCAGTGAAAAGCCGCCTGCACCGCGCACGCGCCAAGGTGCGCGAGCACCTGCTGGCCAGCGGCTACTGGGTCAAGGACGATATGCCGCAGGAGCCACGCGATGTTCTGTAGCCGCTCCGTGGGCATCCACCTGCTGCGCGGCGCAGCCGCCATGGCCCTTTTGCTGGCAGCCATGCTGCTGGACGGTCTGCCGCTGCTGCCCAGGCTGGCCGCCTTCGGCGGTGCGTTACTGCTGATGCGCGGATGCCCTGCGTGTTGGCTGGTGAGCCTTTTCCAGACATGGCAGCAAGAAGCCGGCAAGGACCCCGGCGCCGGACGCTGATTTCCCGACCTGTTAAAAGCGCTCCTAAAACACTGGTTATCAGGTGCCCGCACCATATCCAGGAGCCCAACCGTGGATTGCATGGTGAAATTCATCTGATACCAGCCACAGCAGCATGCAAATCGCAAGAAATAAACCTTTTGGCTATTTTCTTTCGAGAAAATCATCGTATTCAATCTTTTTCTGTATTATGCAGAAATACTCATAACCAATGCATGACACCAAAAAAATAACTATCCCCAGCGGATTATTATTCCATATTCCAAGCCAGATAGAAAACCAAGCAAGAGGACCAATAAATAAAAAAGAAACAAAAGTCATCTTCTTGGCGTATTTTGCATGACATACCCTGCACTTCAATTCGCTGCCGAACCACTGCGTCAATCTGGAAAATACTGCACCGCAATCTTGACACGCATATTTCACACCATGCTCCCCGAAAATTCAGCCGAATAATGACAATTCCGCCAAGCACCGCACGCTTCAGCGCGTTCGCGTTCATTTATTGCCCATGACGTGGGTTGTAGGCGATCCATTTTCCCTGATTCAGGCAATTCACCCGACGCACCACGTCCCAGTTGAAGACCGCATTGCGATCACTGAAAATGTAGGCCTCCCAAGATGCTGGCAACCCTCAGAAAACCCCCAGCGCCAGCCCCGCCCCCATCGCCTCCCCCAGCGCCCTGCACTGTTCCAGCTCAGTTGCGACAATCCGCTTGGGCGCCAGTATGGCTTCGGTGGTCTGGGCGTGGGTGCAGATGATCAGGGGCTCGGCCACGGGCTTGAGGCGCCAGCCGGTGGCGATGCGGGCGATCTGGCGGGCGGCGTTCTGGCCGTCGCTGCCCGCGCAGATGAGGCTGGCATAGGGCCGGCCATTGAGGTGATCCAGCGCCGCGTAGTAGCTGCGGTCGAAGAAGTCCTTGAGCTGGCCGCTGATGGCGGCCAGGTTTTCCGGGGTGGCGAAGAGGTAGCCGTCGGCGGACAGCACATCGTCGGGGCCGGCCTCGGAGGCGTGCAGCAGGCGCACCTGCACGCCCTGGCCTTCGGCCGCTGCGCCGTCGCGCGCGGCCTCGGCCATCTGGCGGGTGCCGCCGGTCAAGGAGTGGTAGACGATCAGCAGGGTCTTGCTTGCGTTCATACCGCGAGCATAGACCGATGGTGGGAGAACCGGGCCGCTCCCGCAACGGTACGGCTCAGGTAACCCCCCTGCCGGCCCCATCCGTCAGCGACGCCACGGAAGGCCTGATCCATTGCGGATCATCGAGCTGCCGTTGAATGCAGTCGCGCAACCATTGATGCGCGGGATCCGCCTGATGGCGCGGATGCCAGGCCATGCGCATGGGCTGCACCTGCACGTCGATGGGCAAGGCAAACACCACCAGTCCCAGCGATGCGGCCATGCCATGCGCCGTGCGTGTCGGCACGCAGGCCACCAGGTCGGTGCGGGAGGCCGCAATCAGTGCCGAGAACGAACTGGGCACCAGCAGCGCCAGTTGCCGCTGCAGGCCCAGCGCCTGCAGGGCAACATCCACGGGCGAGCCTTCCCCCGGGCGCTGGGTGATGCCGACGTGGCGCGCGGCGGCGAACTGCGCGGCGCTCGGCCGTTGCGACTTTCTGGCGGACTTCAACAGGGGATGGCCGGCGCGCACGACGCCCACCAAGGTCTGCTCCGATATCACCAGGCTCTCGGTTTCCGGGTCCATGCTGCGAAAGCTGCCCACATCCAGGTCGATGCGGCCTTCGCGCAGGGCCCCCGGGTCGGCATGGGTTTCGGGCAGGAACTGCAGGCTGGCCAGCGGCATTTCCGCCTCCAGCGCACGCGAGAGGCTGGCACCGAAGACGACGGCAATGCCTTCGGGCGCCCGCACCACGAAGCGGCGGCGCAGGCCCGCCAGTCCTCCCGCATCGACAGGGTCCTGCAGCGCCCGCGCCTGGGCCAGCAGCGCGCGCACCGGCTCCGCCAGGGCCAGGGCGCGCGGCGTGGGCACCAGGCTGCGGCCCGCACGCACCAGGATGGGATCGCCAAACGCCTCCCTGATGCGTGCCAGCGTATGGCTCATGGCGGGAGTGCTCAGGTGCATGCGCCCGGCCGCCTGCGTCACGCTGCCGGTGCTGAGCAAGGCATCCAGTGCAATCAGCAGGTTGAGGTCGTATGTGTTCGCCATGCGAAATCATACGTTCAATACATTGCACTGTACAAAACCCACACCGCTCCCGACACTGGCGGCCGTTGCCTCAACGCAAGCCCTCGCCGCTGCACGCCCATGACACCCATGACGCCCATGCCCACAACCTCGCTGACTTCCCCGCCCGGTCGGCGGAACCTGCCCCGGCTTTGCTTCGCCATGCTCGTGCTGACGCTCGTCCTCGCGGCCCTGGACCAGACCATTCTTTCGACGGCCCTGCCCGTGATGGCCCGCGAACTGCCGGGCCATTGGCCGCTGGCCTGGGTGTTCTCGGCCTATCTGCTGGCGGCCACCGTGGTGATTGCGCTGTACGGCCGGCTGGCCGATGTGCTGGGCAGAAAGCCCATGCTGCTGCTGGCCATCGGCCTGTTCCTGGCCGGCTCCCTGGCCTGTGGCGCCAGCCATGACCTGCAGCAGCTGGTGCTGGCGCGTGCCCTGCAGGGCGCAGGCGGCGGCGGACTCATGACGCTGACGATGCTGACCCTTGCCGACCTGTTTGCACCTGAACAACGGGCCCGCTACCAGGGCCTGCTGGGCGCCGCCTATGGCGTATCGACCATGATCGGCCCGCTGCTGGGCGGGGCGCTGGTGGAGCATCTGTCCTGGCACTGGGCGTTCTGGCTGAATGTGCCGCTCGCAGGGCTGGCCTGGGGGGTGCTGGCATGGGCACTGCCTGCCAGGGCGGCTGCGCCGGAGGCTGCCGCCGAGCCCCGGCCCCGGCAGCGCATCGACTGGCTGGGTGCCGTGTTGCTGGCCGCAGCCCTGGTCAGCCTGCTGCTGGCCACCCAGCACAGCCACCTGAATCTGCCAGAGCAGCTGTCGCTGTGGGTGCTGCTGGCCCTGGGCGCCAAGTTCGCCCTGGCATTCTTCGTGCGCCAGCGCCGCGCCGCCCATCCGCTGCTGCCCCTGTCGCTGTTTGCCCACCCGGCCTACGCGGCGGTCAGTTTCCTGGCCCTGTCCACGGGCGTTGCGCTGTATGCGGCCGTTGTCTTCCTTCCGCAGTATCTGCAGATCGGCCTGCACCTGTCGCCTACCGGTTCCGCCTGGCACTTGGCGCCACTGATGGCCGGCATCACCGCAGGGGCCATTGGCAGCGGCCGGCGCCTGCGCGCCCAGACGCCAGCCGCGTCGCTCGCCCGGGTGGCCTGCGTGCTGATGCTGCTGTCGTTCGGGCTGATCACTGCGGCCTTGCACTGGCTGCCGCAGGCGCCGCTGGCCCTTTCCGCAGGACTGCTGCCGCTGGGCCTGGGATTGGGGCTGATGTTTCCCATCATCACCGTGGTGGCGCAGCGTGTGTCGCCGGCCCGGCACCTGGGCATTGCCACGGCGGCACCCGTCATGCTGCGCAGCCTGGGCGGCGCCGCCGGCGTGGCCTTGCTGGCAGCCCTGCTCACCCATTTGATGAAACAGGAGCTGGCTGCGGCCAGCCCCCTGGCAGCACACGCCGATGCCGTCACCGCCGCGCTGGGCCACGGGCTGCAGGCCATCTTCGGCTGCGCGGCGCTGGCGGTTCTGGCGGCGTTGGCTGCCTGCCGATGGCTGCCGGTGCGCAAGGCCGCAGCGCGTGACGGCCAGGGAACCCCTGCGGCGCAAAGCGCCGCCATTCGCCGAGGTGCGGAAGGCGCCTAGGCCGCCCGGTGCCTCAGAAGTCCACCGAAGCCGACACCACGAAGGTGCGCGGAATCATCGGCGAGACGGCGCCCCAGGACGTGACACCGGCCCAGGCCTTGCGGTCGGCCACGTTCTGCACCGTGGCGCGCAGCGTGGTCTTGCGGCCTGCGATGCGGGTGGCATAGCGCAGGCCCAGGTCGGTGCGTGTCCAGCCCGGGATGCGCAGGCGGTTGGCCTGGTCCACGAACTGGGCGCCGGTGTAGGCCAGGTCGCCGACCAGGGTCAGGCCTTCCGCGGCAGGCACATCCCATTCCACGCCCAGGTTGGCCAGCAGGCGCGAGGTGCCGATGGGCCGGTTGCCCACCAGCGCAGGCGTGGCCGAGCGCGTGATCTCGGGCTTGAGCCAGGTCACGCCACCGAGCAGGCGCAGGCCGCGCGCGGCCTCGCCGTAGGCATACAGCTCCATGCCCAGATTGCGCTGCTCGCCGTTGGTCTTGTAGACGCCCTGGTCCAGGCCGCCGCTGGGTTTTTCAATGCTGAACAGGGCGGCCGTGGCCATGAAGCTGCCGAAGTCGTACTTGCTGCCCACTTCGTACTGGCGGCTCTTGTAGGGGCGCAGCACCTCGCCGTAGTTGCTGGCCGCGGGCGGCGCGATGTCGCCCTTGCTCAGGCCTTCGATGTAGTTGGCGTAGAGGCTCCAGTTGGGCGCCTGGCGCCAGACCACGCCCACGGCCGGCGTGGTCACGCTCTCGTCGTAGACATTGGCGGTGCCGCCCGTGAGCACGTTGTAGTTGGTGGACTTGATGGCCTGGTGGCGCAGGCCCAGCGACAGTTGCAGCCTGTCCTGCAGCAGCGAGAGCGTGTCCACCAGCGCCAGGCTGGTGTTGCGGTTGTCATGGATGCGCGGAATGGCCGAAGGCCGCGCAATGCTCTGCGGCGCATGGGCAATGGGCGCATAGATGTTGGACGCCACGGTGGAGCCCGCCTGCAGCGCGCGGTGAAAATCCTCGCGGTAGCTGGCCAGCTGCAGCGTGACCGAATGCTGGACACCGGCCAGCGCAAAGCGCGAGCGCAGGCCCGCGTCGATGGTGCTGCGATCCACGTCGAACACCGCGTAGGTGGGCGTGATGCTGGTGGCGCCCGCAGCACTGGTCAGGCGCGGGGCCGAGTCATAGATGCGGTCCACATCGGCGCGCGACTGGCCGATGTTGGCGAACAGCGTGAGCTGCTGCGTGAGGTCCAGTTCGGTGCGCAGCAGCACGGCGCGCTCGCGGTTCCTCGACCATTCCCAGGGCTGGGTCACGTTGCGCCGGCCATCCGGCGCAGCAGGCATGGAGGTGAGCCCCGTGGGCATGATGGGCCGGCCCACGCCGTCGATGCGCTCGTCCTGCGAGAGCAGGTCCAGCGTGGCACGGAAGCGCTCCACCTCGTAGTCCAGCGCCACGGCCAGCACATGGCCGTCGGTGCTTTGATGGTCCATGGACGTATCGCCGCCGTACTTGCTGGCGTTCACGCGGATGCCGTACTGGGCCTCGTCGCCAAAGCGCCGGCCCACGTCGGCGTGGGCACGCCAGAGGCTGTCCGAAGTCCAGCCCGTGGTCAGCCGCGCCACGTCTTCATTGGCACGCTTGGGCGCGATGTTGATCACGCCGCCCACCGAGCCGTTGGGCGACATGCCGAACAGCAGCGCGCCCGGGCCCTTGACCACCTCGATGCGGTCCACGTACTCGGTGCGCACGCGGTAGTTGGGGGCAATGCCGTAGATGCCGTCAAAGGCGATCTCGCCCGAGTTGCCTTCCCAGATCGGAAAGCCCCGGATGTAGAGGTTGTCCACGTTGCCGCCCGGCAGCACGGTATAGCGCACGGAAGGGTCGCGGTTCACCGCCTCGGCAATGGTGCCGGCCTGCTGGTTGCGCACGGCCTCGGACGTGTAGCTGGTGGTGCTGAACGGCGCCTGCATGTTGCCGGTATTGCCCAGCACGCCCAGGCGCACGCCCTTGGCCACCTGCCCGCCGGCGTAGGGTGCGGGCAGCAGGCTCACATACTGGTCGCCGGCCGTGACGGTGATCTCGGACAGGCGGTGCGCGTTTTCCGGCGCGTTGGCGGCAGCAGGCAGCAGGGTCAGCGTGCCGCCCTCGATGCGCCCCTGCAGGCCGCTGCCCTGCAGCAATGCCGCCAGGCCCTGGCGCACATCGTGGCTGCCGTTGAGCGCCGGGGCCTGCCGGCCCTGCACCAGTTCGGAGGAGTAGGTGAGCTGCAGCCCCGCCTGGCGCGCGAACTGGCTCAGCGCCTGGGCCAGCGGCTGGGCCGGCACGTCGAAGGACACCGATTGCGCGGCGGCCAACTGCAGTTGCAGGCCCAGCACCAGGCCTGCACATGCATGAAAAACCGCTGTGCGGCGGAGACGGAGGCGGAATCGGGAGGACTTGGGAGCGGACATAAGGACTTTCTGGAAGACAGGCTCATTGCGAATCGCCGGCACAGGCAGGGCGCCCGGCCTTTCATATGCAAATACGAGTCACTCCCAAAAACCCTGAAAAAAACCTCACGGCTCCGCGCGCCCGCCGCGCCGCGCAATCCGCAGCCCGCCGTCGTCCAGCACGCTGACCTGCACCGGGGCGAACTGCGGCAGCCCGCGCAGCCAGCGCTCGGCCTGGGCAATGCGCACATGGCCGCTGATGGCCAGTTGCGCCGCGCCCTCCTCCACCACCAGGCGGCGCCGCGTGTAGCGGCCCAGACGGTGGACGACGCGGCCCAGCGGTTCCTGCTCGAAGACCAGCTCGCCCTCGCGCCAGGCCGCGGGCCGTTGCTGGAGCTGCGGCTGCCAGGCAGCGCCGTCGGCATCTCCTGCCCCGCCGTCCAGGGGAATGCGCAGCGACTGGCTGTCCTGCAGCAACTGGCTGCGCCCGGTGGCTGCATGCTCCACCCGCACCTGGCCCGACTCCACCTGCACCCGCACCGCATCGGGCTCCAGTTCCACACCAAAGCGCGTGCCCAGCACGGTCACGCGCAGGGGGCCGGCCTCCACCACAAAGGGCCGTGCCGCATCGCGGGCCACGGCAAAGAAGGCGGCGCCTTCCAGCAGCCGTGCCTGTCGCAGGTCGGCACGGTAGGTCAGTGCCACGCGGCTGGCGGCGTCCACGCGCAGCACGCTGCCATCGGGCAGTTCCAGGCTGCGCTGCACGCCCGTGGCGCTGGCCAGTTCACCTTGCCACAGCACGCGGCGGCTCCACATCTGCCAGGCGGGCCAGGCCGCGCAGGCCATGCCGGCCACGCCCAGCAGTGCGCCAAGGGCACGCCGCCGCCGCTTTCTGGAAGAGGCCTGCAAGCCCGCCTCCACCCCGCCGCGCCAACGCAGCAAGGCGGCTTCCAGGCAGGCATCGGCCTGCATCAGGTCACGCTCCACGGTGTTCAGGGAGACCTGCAGGCGCCGGGCGATGTCGGCCTGCCGCTCGCCATGCAGGCGGTGGGCCAGCAAGGCGGCCTGCATGCGCTCGGGCAGGTCTGCAATCGTGCGCTCCACCACGGCCAGTGCCTGGCGGTACATGGCGCGGTCGGCCACATCGCCTTCGGCCTCGGGCTGCAATTGCGCCCAGTCGTCCATGCAGCGCTGCTGCGCGCCACGCTGGCGCAGCCGGTCTATCGCCAGGTGCTTGGCCGTGGCAAACAGGTAGGCCCGCGCGGCTTCGAGCGTGGGCGAGCTGCCATCGGGCAGCTGCGGCGGCGCATCGGCCAGGCGCAGCCAGGTTTCCTGGGCCAGTTCCTGCGCCTCGTCGCGGCTGCCGGTCTTGCCGGCCAGATAGGACACCAGCTGCTGCTGGCAGGCACAGAAAAGCTGGTGCCAGCGCGCAGCGGTCCAGGAAGCGGAAGGGGTGGGCATGGCCGGGGGGAGGTGGGGAATCGACAACGAGAATGACTATCATTCTAGTTTTGTTTGCCAATGGCCCCTGGCGCAACAGCCCCATGCGATGCACTCCTGAAGCACAGTTCCAGTTCGCAATGGGGACTGCCCAGAAAGCGGATGTCCCCGCCTGCATTGCGCAATATCTTGCGGGTGATGGCCAGTCCCAGGCCGGCGCCCCTGCTGCCAGGCCGCGCCTTGCTGAAGCGGGTGAACATGGCTTCCTGGCGGTCGGGCGGAACGCCATGCCCCTGGTCGGCCACCGTCAGGCGGATCACGTCACCTTCAACCGCCGTCATGGCTACCAAGACATCTCCCTGGCCATGGTGAAAGGCGTTCTCGAGCACATTGGAGATGGCGGTGTGCAGCAGGCTTGCGTCGCCCTGGCAGTGCACGCCATCGATGAGGTCCACCTCCATGCGGCGCGAGCCGGCCTCGAACAACGGCAGCATTGCGGCGATGGCCTCCCTCACCAGCCGCGTGAGATGCGTGGACGCTGCGGCGCGAGCAGCCTCGCCAGCGCCCAGGTCCTGCTCCTGGCGCGCCAGCAGCAACAGCTGCTCGGCCACGCGGCGCAGGTAGCGCACATCGCCGTCCACGGCCTGCCAATCGGGGCTGGGGTCCGTGCGCGCCTTTTGCAGGCGCAGGTCCAGCACGGTCAGGGGCGTGCGCAGTTCATGCGCCGCGTCGGCGACCAGGCGCTTCTCGTTGGCCAGCGACTGCGCCAGATCCTCCAGTGCGCGGTTGACGGCTTCGGCCAGCGGCAGCAGTTCGCGCGGCAGCCGGGCGGTCGGAATGGGCTGGACCTGGCCTGGCTTCATGCCCTGCACAAAACGTGCGGCCTGCTGCACGGGCCTGAGCGTCCAGCGCATCATCCAGTAGATGAGCAGCAGCGCCAGCAGGCCTACAGGCACCAGCATGACCAGGCTTTGCAGCAGCTTGGCGTGCAGCAGATCGCCAATGGCCTGGCGCTCCAGCACATCGCGCTTGGCCACCATCAGGGTGGCTCCATCGGCCAGCGGTGCGGCCACGTTGACAACCTGGCCGCTGTAGATGGGCAGCCGCAACAGCGGCGCCCGCGCATCGTCCGGCGGCAGGCGCAGGCGGCGCGGGGATTGGAGGTTGTCGGAGAACCAGAGCACCCTCCCCTCGGGCGAATACAGCGTGTACGACAGCTCGCCGCCCGCATGGCTTTTGGGCAGGCGGGCCGGATCGCTTTGCATGGTGAAGCCTTCGGCGATCTCCCGCGCCTGGATCACCATCGCCACGCGGCGCAGCTGGTCGCGCGTGTCGTACAGCGACAGCGACAGTGCTCCGGCGCCAGCCGCAAAGGCCAGCGCCAGCCCCAACAGCACGCGCCGCTCAAGACTGGTGCTCTTCATGCGCGGCAGCGGGCAAGACCATGCGGTAGCCCACGCCACGCACGGTATCTATCAGCACATTGGCGCCGCCGTCGCGCAGCTTGCGGCGCAGGCGCGAGATCAGCGCCTCCACGGCATTCAGGGTCACGCTCTCGCGCGAGGCGTACAGGTGCTCTTCCATGCGTTCCTTGACCACGATGCGGGGCCACACGCGCAGCATCTCCTCCAGCAGCATGGCCTCGCGCCGGAGCAGATCGATGTGCCTGCCATCCACGGTCGCATGGCGGGAATCGGTTTCAAAGGCCAGATTGCCCAGGCTCAGCCGAGGCTCGCGGCCGCCCTGGGCACGGCGCAGCACGGCGCGTACGCGCGCTTGCAGCTCGGAGATGTCAAAGGGCTTGAGCACATAGTCATCGGCGCCGCAATTGAGCCCGGCCAGGCGGCTTTCCAGCGCGTCGCGTGCCGTGAGGATGATGCAGGGGGTTCTGCGGCGGCGGTCATCGCAGCGGGCCAGCACCTGCATGCCATCCATGTCGGGCAGCCCCAGGTCCAGGATCAGGGCCTCATAGTCGGCGACGGCAAGCGCGTCCAGCGCCTGCCGTCCGGTGGCGGCCACATCCACCGCGAACCCCATGCGCTCCAGATGGGCCTGCAACAGCGCTCGCAAATCTTGGTGGTCTTCAACAACGAGCAGCTTCATCGGTCAGACGTTGATCAGGAATGTCGGATACAAATACGAATCAGACGTATTTTAAATTTGAAAGCTGCAAGGCCAGCGCCATGACGCCGCAAGATCCAGAACCTGCGCCCCCCGCAAGCCCTGAGCCGGCTTAGCCAGCCGCCTGCAGCGCAGCCCCCGCCTGGCCGTTGCCCGGGCGAGGGCGCCCCAACCCATCACCCGCACCGCCTGCCCGGCGGCGCGTGCCGTCGTGTACGGACAACCCCATTTTCAATAGCGACCGGAGCCAACCAGTGATCGACTCTTTCCTGCAGCCGGCCAGGGCCTGCACCCCTGCCCACCCGCTCACCCTCATCGGCAAAGGCCTAGCCTGTCTGCTGAGCGGCAGCACCGTGCTGCTGGCCCATGCACAGCAGGCGGCCGGCGAAGGCAAGCTGTCCGAAGTGGTGGTGACCGCCACAGGCTTCGAGCAATCGCTGGCCGACGCGCCTGCCTCCATCACCGTGGTGACAGCCAAGGAGCTGGAAGGCAAGCGCTACCGCGACGTGACCGATGCCCTGCTCGACATTCCAGGCGTCACCATCGAGGGCGGTGCGGGCGGCAAGATCGAATCCACGCAGATCTATATCCGCGGCCTGGGCGAGGACTACACCCTGTTCCTGGTGGACGGCAAGCCCCTGGGCAGCTCCTCCCAGGCCTACTACAACGGCTTCGGCGGCGCGCAGCAGACAAGTTGGCTGCCACCCATGTCGGCCATCGAACGCATCGAGGTCATTCGCGGCCCCATGTCGTCGCTGTACGGATCCAGCGCGCTGGGCGGGGTGATCAACATCATCACCAAGAAGGTGTCCACGCAATGGACCGGCAGCGTCACCGTGGACGGAACGATGCAGGAAAACCCACAGGCCGGCAGCGAGGGCCAGCAGCGCTTCTACCTCAGCGGCCCGCTGGTACAGGACCGGCTGGGCCTGACGCTGTACGGCTCGCGCTTCAAGCGCCATGAGGACCGGTTCACCGGCGGCTACGCCGCCCGCGAGAACCGCGACATCACCGCCAAGCTGGCCTGGAAACTCACCGGCAACCAGACCCTGGGCCTGCAGGCCACGCGCGGCACCGGGGACAACGAGCGCACGGCCCGCACGGGCGCCGCAGGCTCGGTGCAGAACGAACGCAACTACTACGCGCTGACGCATGACATCGAATGGGGCTCGCGCATCCGCACCAGCTCCTTCATCACGCGGGAGAACGTGCAGATAACCAATGGCGCCTACCAGTCCGAATACCGGGCCACCTACCTGCAGTCCAAGACCGTCGTGCCGCTGGACCGGCACATGGTCTCGTTCGGTGCCGAGTACAAGAACGAAGAGACTGCGCATGACGGCAGCCGCTTTCCGGGATCGCGCAACATCAACCTCGAACGCTGGCAGATGGCCCTGTTTGCCGAGGACGAATACTTCCTGACCGACCGCTTCTCCGTCGTGGGCGGCATACGCTACGACCGCAACCAGCACTACGGCAGCGAATGGATTCCGCGCCTTTACGGCATCTACCGCCTGAGCAGTGCACTGACCCTCAAGGGCGGCATCAGCGGCGGCTACAAGGCACCCACCCTCAAGCAGGCCGACGACAACATCGTGGAAATCGCTGCGCGTGGCGCGGCCTGGGACATGGGCAACAAAAACCTCAAGCCCGAGAAAAGCACCAACTACGAAATCGGCCTGAACTGGACGCCCGCGCAGGACGTGAACGCCAGCATCACCGCCTACCAAACCGACTTCAAGGACAAGATCAGCACGCAGACCATCTGCACCAGCCCCACCTCCGCCCCCGCCTGCGAATACAACGGCGAAGTGCGCTCGCGCATCAACCAGTACGTCAACGTCAGCTCGGCCACTATCAAGGGACTGGAGCTGGCCTACGGCATGCCCATCGCCCTGCCGCTGGGCCGGGGTCGGTTCAACACCTCGTACACCTTCACCTCCAGCGACGTGGCCAGCGGACCGGACGCCGGCAGGCCCCTCAACAACCTGCCCCGCCACATGCTCAATCTGGGCGCGGACTGGAACATCACGGGCCAGATCAAGCTCTGGGGCAAGGCCCGTTACAAGAGCAGGAGCATAGACGGCGGCACGGCCCAGCTACCCGCCTACACCCTGGTGGACATAGGCGCCAGCTACCAGGCAACGCCCAACATCCAGCTGTTCACGGGCCTGTACAACCTGCTGGACAAGACCGTGAACCTCGCCGACTACGGCAAGACGCTGGATGGACGGCGCTTGTATTTGGGGGTGACGGCGCAGTTTTGAGGGTAGCGGCATAGAAGACCGAGCGATTTCATCGCATCAGGTGGAGAAAGCTACGGGCACGAGCATTAATCAGTCCCAGACACTGGGAACGTGCAGGGTCTCGGCCTTTCTCGCCCTGGGAACCGGAATATATTTGGACAAGGCATCTTTTTCGCGCCGGACTTCATTGCAGGTGATTTCAGCGCTGCGGAAGATGCGCTTTCCCTGCGGACCACCGCTGGAGAAGGGCCTCACTTCAATGCGCACGCTTAAGGTCTCAGGCAAAGGAGACCCGTTTGCCGCTTCAGCGCCGCATAGCAGGTTCAGTTTTCTCTGAGCACTGCTGTGAGATGAGTGACGAGAACTCTTGGTGGGATTGCCCTGGGCATCGAATCCAAGAACATTCCAGTCCAAAACCGGTTCAGCACGAACAAGGCATGCGCTGCCCGCCACTAAAACAAAAGCAACAAGGGATTTCATGGATCCATCGAGAAATTGCACCGGCTCTTAACGCCCATTCATCAATGGTCATTGAATGAAAGTGCCTGCCTGTAGAAAGATGACTAGCCGTCCGGATTATGCAGTGACTTCAATAGGCGGACTTGCCGGCAGTATGCCGAGGAAAACCCGGCCCGGGCCCGCTACCACCTCGACGCGGCCTCCCGCAGCGCATCCACCGCCATGTCGATGAAGGCCCGCACGCGATGCGCGGCATGGCGCCCTTCCCTGTGCACCACATGAATCGGTAGCGGTGGCCGCTCGAAGGGCTCCAGCACCAGGCGCAGTGCGCCGTCCTGCACGGGTTTGGCGATCTGGTAGAGCGGCAGGCGCGTGATGCCTTGCCCGGCCAGGGCGCAGTCCGCCGCAGCCTCGTTGGTCATGGACATGAGGCGCGGCTGCAGGCGCACAGCCAGGGCCTTGTCGCCTTCGAGAAACCGCCATTCGGGCGTGGAGGTGAGGCCGGATGCGGTGATGGTGGTGTGCTGCGCTAGCTCCTCGGGCCGCTGGGGCACGCCGTGGCTGGCCAGGTATGCGGGCGAGGCGCACAGCACCTGCCGCACGCTGCCCACGCGGATCGCCTGCAGCGAGGAGTCGGGCAGCTCGCCTATGCGCACGGCCACGTCCACGCCCTCGTCCACCAAGCTGACCACGCGGTCCACAAACCAGCAGTTGACGTCCACCTCGGCAAACCGGCCCAGGTAGTCGTGCACCACAGGCAGCACGTGCATGCGCCCGAAGTTGACCGGCGCCGTGAGCGTGAGCCGGCCGCGTGGTGCGGCATCGGCGCTGGCGGCATGCTCGTCGGCCTCTTCCAGCTCGGCCAGGATGCGGCGGCAGCTGTCGGCATAGGCCGTGCCGGCCTCGGTCACGCGCACGAAGCGCGTGGTGCGCGTGAGCAGGCGCACGCCCAGGCGCTCCTCCAGGTCGGAGACGGCCCGCGTCACCACCGAGGGCGAGACCTTGAGCCGACGTGCGGCCGAGGCGAAGCCGCCCGTGTCCACCACTGCGAGAAATGCCGTCATGGACTGGAAGCGATCCATCTGTGCCTGCCTTGTCTGTGTCGTATGTCTGCCCGGCTGCGGGCGGCCCGCGCAGGACTGCCCAGGTTTGCCCAGGTTTGCGCCGGCGCTTTGTTCGCGTTCCCGCAAGAGTGACTTGCCGCCGCCAGGGATTCTAAAGATGCGGGCGGGGAAGGAGGATACGTCCCGTGGCGCCGAAAACCGGCGCCTTCACCAACCCCAAGGAACCGCAATGAAGCTCTACCACTTTCCCCTGTCCGGCCACGCCCACCGCGCCCGCCTCTTCCTCGGCCTGCTGGGCGTGGAGCATGAGCTGGTCCATGTGGACCTGGCCAGCGGCGCGCAGCAGAAGCCCGAATTCCTGGCGCTGAACCCGCTGGGCCAGGTGCCGGTGCTGGACGACGATGGCACGGTGATTGCCGACTCCAACGCCATCCTGGTCTACCTGGCACGCAAGCTGGACCGCCAGGACTGGATGCCCCTGGGCGCCCGGGCCGAGGCCGAGATCCAGAAATGGCTGAGCATCGCCGCCGGCCCCATTGCCTTCGGCCCGGCGGCGGCCCGGCTGGTCACGGTGTTCAAGGCGCCCTTCCAGGCCGAGGAAGTGATAGCCCGCGCCCACGCCATCCTCGGCAAGATCGAGGCGCAACTGGCCACCCGCCCCTTCCTCACCGGCGCCACGCCAACGATTGCCGACGTGGCCCTGTACAGCTACATCGCCAGCGCGCCCGAGGGCAATGTGGACCTGCAACCCTACCGCGAAGTGCGCGCCTGGCTGGTCCGCATCGAGGCGCTGCCCGGCTTTGTGGCCTTTGCCCGGACACCGGCCGGCCTGCGGGCCTGAGTGCCTGAGCCACACCTCCCCTGAAACCCCGGCAAAGGAGCGCACCATGCACCCGCAACCCCTGCAAAACCCCGCATCGCCCTGGCATGCGGGCGAACTGGCCATCCAGCAAAGCGTTGGCGTCGTGGGCCGCATGGACATGCCGGGCCGCAAGTTCCTGCGCCCCTTCCTGCTGGACCAGCACCGCGAGTTCTATCCACTGCTGCATTTCGTGGTGCTGGGCAGCGTGGATGCGCAAGGCGACGCCTGGGCCACGGTACGGGCCGGCGAGCCGGGCTTCCTGCGCTCTCCCGATCCATCGACCCTGCGTGTGGCGGCAGGCCGCGATGCGGCCGACCCGGCCGAGCCGGGCCTGGCCGACGGCCATGCCGTGGGCCTGCTGGGCATGGACCCCCTGACGCGCCGGCGCAACCGGCTCAACGGCTCGGTGCGGCGCAGGGCAGGCGCCGATGGGGCCGGTGGCTTCGACATCGGCGTGGTCCAGAGCTTCGGCAACTGCCCGCGCTATATCCAGAACCGCAGCGTCCGGTTTGTCCGGCCTGCCGGGGAGCCTACGCAGGTGCCGGCGGTCGAACTGGCATCGCTGGACCCGCGCGCACAGGCCCTGATTACGCAGGCGGATACGTTCTACGTGGCGTCCTACGTTGATGGGGAGGATGGCCTGCGCCAGGTCGATGTCTCCCACCGTGGCGGCAAGCCGGGCTTTGTGCGGATCGACGCCGATGGAACGCTGACCATCCCCGACTTCTCGGGCAACCTGTTCTTCATGACCCTGGGCAACTTCCTGGTCAATCCCAAGGCGGGCCTGCTGTTCATCGACTCCGAAACCGGGGAGATGCTGCAAATGACAGGCGAGGCCAGCGTCATCCTCGACTCCCCGGAGATCGCGGCCTTCGAGGGCGCCGAGCGGCTGTGGACCTTCAAGCCCCGCCGCATCGTGCGCAGGCCCGACGCCCTGCCGCTGCGCTGGAGCATGGCGGCCGACGGCTGGTCGCCCCACCTGCAGATGACCGGAAGCTGGGCCGATGCCGGCCAGCGCCTGGCCGCCGCCCGGCTGGGGCAGCAGTGGCGGCCGTTCCGGGTGGCGCAGGCCGTGGACGAGAGTTCCACCATCCGCTCGCTCTACCTGGAGCCTGCCGATGGCATGGCCACGGTGCCACCCCTGGCCGGCCAGCACCTGCCGCTGCGCCTCACGCTGGCGGACGGCAGCCATCTGCAGCGCACCTATACGCTGTCGCTGGCGCCGTCGGACGGGCGCTTGCGCATCAGCGTCAAGAGGCAAGGCCGCGCATCCAGCCATCTGCATGGCCTGAAGCCCGGCGATCTGGTCGAGGCCCGCCCGCCCGCCGGCAGCTTCACCGCCGATGCGGCCCTGCGCCGCCCCGCCGTGCTGCTGGCCGCGGGCATAGGCATCACGCCCTTGCTGGCCATGCTGCGCCACATCGTCCACGAAGGCCTGCGCACCCGCAGCCTGCGGCCCACCTGGCTGTTCCAGGCGGCTCGCACGCGCAGCGAACGGGCCTTTGACGCGGAAATCGCAGAACTGCTGAAGGCAGGCAATGGCGATCTGCACTGGATCCGCACGCTCAGCCAGCCTCGCGCGGCAAAGGCCGGCCGCGACTACGACCATGAGGGCCACATCGACATGGCCCTGCTGAAAGCCACCCTGCCCTGGGACGACTACGACTTCTACCTCTGCGGCCCGGACGCCTTCATGCAGGCCACCTATGACGGCCTGCGCGAACGCAATGTGCCCGACGAGCGCATCCACGCAGAAGCCTTCGGTCCCTCGGCCCTGAAGCGCTCCATGGCCGGTGCGGCCCCCGCCGCCGAACTGCCTGCACCCGCCACACAGCCTGTCCGCATCCTCTTTGCCGACTCGGCCAAGGAAGCGCGCTGGAAGCCCGGCGACGGCAGCCTGCTCGAAGTGGCCGAGGCCCGGGGGCTGGAGCCCGCCTTCGGCTGCCGGGGCGGCAGCTGCGGCGACTGCCGCGCTCGCGTGCTGGAAGGCGGCGTGACCTATGCATCCCCACCCTCCTTCGCCGTGCCGGCGGGCGAGGCCCTGATCTGCTGTGCGGTGCCTGCGCAGGGGACGGGGGAGGCTTTGCATCTGGCGTTGTGAGGAGCCTGTCACCGCGCGCTTTCCACATCAGGGCATACCGACGGCAAAAGACACATCAGCGATTGCTGCCCAATGCTTGGCTGCATCTAGCTTTCTATCTGGACGAGTATCGATTCATCAAGCTCTATGACTTCAAACAGGCCCTGACCCCGCTCATAGACCTCCCCTGACAGGAACCGAACCACTTTCTGGCCGATGTGCATGCACATCTCCACGACAAAGCCATCTGCATCCCGGCGCATGTCTTTTATCCGCACAAGACCCAAGGGCAACTCAGCCAGCAGTCGGTCACGGTAACCAATGGATGCAGGCACGCCGGGACCCGACTCAGACGCCTCTGGAGTCACAAGGTACAGGCCGTGAAAACCGCTGCCATCGTCGATACGGGAAAGCATTGACCAGACACGTCCGTCCACCAGTTGGATCCAAATCTCGATGAACTGGAGATAGGGCACCTGCGGATGGCTCCAGACTGCTTCGCCAGGTACCCAGTGCTGCCGACCTGATTCATCCATATCCCAGCGGCCGCCTTCGGCCAACGCCATCTCGCAAGCTCGCCAGCCCACAATCACCTGCTGGTCGAGATCCTGAAGGGACGGGAACTGGCGCGGCCCCATGGGCTGGATGGAGCTCCCGGGGGCCGGCTCGGTGTCATCGATATGGACTACCGCGAACCCTTCCTGCTCACTCGGCGGCTCGAACATGGCAAACACGCTGCGAATGGCCTGCTCCGGCACTTGGTGATCGGCTCGCCGCTGCGTATTCCTCCGCAAGGCGGTCTGCAAATCGGCTTTGAGCCAAATACAGACTACCGGCACCCCATGTGATCTGGCGATCTGAATGGAACGCTCACGATGCACCGCCTTCGGAAGGGCTGCATCAAAGAACACCGCATCACCGCCCAACGCTACGGCGTTCTGTTGAATCCAGCTGCTCTTGCCTGCAGCTTGCACCCCGACCACCACATAGAGCTTGGTCGCGGGCGAGCTGGCAGACAGTGCTTTGTCCAAGTCCCGGTACGCCAACTCCCATGCGGCAGCACTGCGTTCCGGGGTGAACAGGCGACCTTGTTCGGTTTCCAGATAGTGGTCTGGATTGATGTGCTTTGTGGTTTCCATGAATGGCCAAGGCTTTATGGAGGAGCAATGTAACTGTGCGCCGCACCAAACGGTCACCAGACAAACGGCGTTGCCAAGACCATTGGTCTTCATCGATACACTCGCTGCAATTCCGGCGCCGACCATCTACACCGCAATTCCCAAGCCCCTACCCATGAAACTCGCCGTCCACCTGCTTCGCCTGCCGTCCTTGGTTCTTGCCTGCCACATCGGCATAGCCAGTGCACAGCAAACCACACCAGCGCCAGGCACCTATGTCCGCAAAGGCGGGGGCGGCGATCTGGTGGTGCAGGCTGGCGGCAAGTTCCACATCCAGACCGTGGGCGCCAATGGTCATACCTGCGAATTGGAAGGCACCATCACCAACGGCCGGGCCAGGATGGCGAATTCGGCCTGCGCCGTGGACTTCACGCCTGCCGGTCAGCGTGTCGGGGTCGACACGGCCACCGCCGATGCATGCCGGGACTTCTGCGGCATGCGGGCCTGGTTCGGTGGCGATTACCTTCGGCCCACACCCGGCTGCACGGACAAAGCCATTGCCGCATCGCGCAGAAACTTCAAGCGCGCGTACG
Source organism: Delftia deserti (assembly GCF_042653485.1). Taxonomy (NCBI): domain Bacteria; kingdom Pseudomonadati; phylum Pseudomonadota; class Betaproteobacteria; order Burkholderiales; family Comamonadaceae; genus Delftia; species Delftia deserti. Next base: position 746,498 of record NZ_JBHSIH010000001.1, read on the forward strand.
ACGCCAAGGACTACCGCCTGGCGCTGACCACGCTGGCGCCGGTGCTGCAGGACTGCGATGAGGTGCTGACCGGCGTCGCCAAAGGCTGGCTGCGCAACGACCTGGCGCTGGCGCAGCTTCGCTCGGGCGATGCAGCCGCCTGCCGCCAGACCCTGGCGCCGCTTGCCGAGGAAGCCGGCAAGACGGATCAGGAACTGCGCGAGGCCTATCCGCCCACCGATGCCGATGTGGTGCTGCCCATGCTCAAGGCAGCGCGCACCAATCTGCGCTTGTGCAGTTGAGCGGAGCCATCGCCATGAAGGATCCCGCATCGCCCACCGCAGGAATCTCCGGGCATTTCCGGCGTGAGGCGAAGTGGATGCTGTGGGTGCTTGGCGTGCTGCCCTTGGCGCTTGCCTTGCTGGCAGCGTGGCTGGCGCCGCTGATCCTGAATCATGCCGAGAAGGACAAATGCCTGACAGCTGGAGCACAGATCTCCAGGCAAACCGGCAGGTGCGAACGCCCTGAACAGGCGCCCCCGAAGGAGTGACTTGCGGGCTGTCCCGTTGCCCGCCTGGCCCACGACGATGCCCTGTGCTTGGGCGTGGTGCTCATGCTGTAGCGGATCGGCGGTGGCCCGGGCGTCTTGCCCTATCCTTGTGCGCTTTCATTCCAACTGAGCAGCGCCCTTGAACAGGGCTTGACCCCTTGCCACCCATGACCGATATACGCCCCGCCCGCTTTCCCGAAGACCTCGACGCCGTGGTCCGCATCTTCCGGGAATACGTGGCCAGTCCCACCGTGAGCCTGGACTTCCAGGACTTCGAGACCGAGTTCGCCGCCCTGCCCGGCAAGTACGCCGCACCCCAGGGCTGCGTGCTGCTGGCCTGGAAAGACGGCCAGCCCGTGGGCTGCGCCGCCCTGCGCCAAGTGGATGCGCAGACAGGCGAAATGAAGCGCGTCTACGTGCGCCCCACGGTACGCGGCGAGAACCTGGGTCGCCGCCTGGTGGAAGGCATCCTGGACGCTGCGCGCCACGCAGGCTACAGCCGCATCTGCCTGGACGTGCTGCCCGAGTTCCAGGCTGCGCAGCGGCTGTATGAAAACCTGGGTTTTGTGGATGCGGAACCGGTGAGCTTCAACCCTGTGCCGGGGACACGGTACCTGGCGCTGGATCTTTGACAAGCAAAAGGCGCAGGCCGCCAAGCCTGCGCCTTTTGCATCCTCCGGCAGCTGTTCTGCCGGCGTTCCTCAGAACGCCTCTTCACTCATCTGCGCGCAAGTCATGTCGCGCTCACGCACGACCTTGAGCCAGGCGCCGATCTTCGGCAGTTCGTAGCCAAAGAAGTAGCGCATGGCGGCCATGCGGCCAGCGTTGGCGGGAGCGGTCAGGCCCGGGTCTTTGTCCAGCACGGCCAGGGACACGTCCAGCCAGGTCCAGGCCAGTACCGTGTGGCCGAAGGCCTGCATGTAGGGCACGGCATTGGCCAGGGCCTGTTGCGGGTCGTCGGTGGCCCATGCGGCCTTGGTGGCGGCGCCGACTTCCTGCAGGGCCTTGGCCAGTTCATTGGCATGGCCGGCCAGCTCGGGCCGGGCCATGGCGCGCCCGATGGTGTCGTTGATGCGCGTGGCCAGCAGTTGCAGGCCCTTGCCGCCCTCCATGAGCACCTTGCGGCCCAGCAGGTCCATGGCCTGTATGCCGTGCGTGCCCTCATGGATCATGTTCAGGCGGTTGTCGCGCCAGTATTGCTCCACGGGGAAGTCGCGCGTGTAGCCGTAGCCGCCGTGGATCTGGATGGCCAGGGAGTTGGCCTCCAGGCAGAACTCGCTGGGCCAGCTTTTGGAGATGGGGGTCAGCACTTCCAGCAGCAGCCGGGCCTCGGCCACGGATTCGGGCGTGCCGGTGTGCTGCTCATCGACCAGGCGCGCGCAGAACAGGTTCAGCGCCAGTGCGCCTTCGCAATAGGACTTCTGCGCCAGCAGCATGCGCTTGACGTCGGCGTGCTCGATGATGCGCGACTGGGGGCGCGTGGCATCCTTGCCGGCTGCACCCGGCGCCCCCTTGATCGGCCGGCCCTGCGGGCGGCTCTGCGCGTACTCCAGGCTGGCGTGGTAGCCGGCCAGGCCCAGCATGGTGGCAGCCATGCCGATGGAGATGCGGGCCTCGTTCATCATGTGGAACATGCATTTGAGGCCCTCGCCGGGCTTGCCGACCAGGTAGCCCACGGCCCCGGCGCCGCCGCGCACGGGAAAGCGGCCTTCCCCGAAGTTCAGCAGCGTGTTGGTGGTGCCGCGCCAGCCCAGCTTGTGGTTGAGGCCGGCCAGGGCCACGTCGTTGCGCTCGCCGGTGAGTTGTCCTTCGGTATCCACGAGCTTCTTGGGCACGATGAACAGCGAGATGCCCCGCACGCCGGGCACGGGCTTGCCATCGGGGCCGGGGATCTTGGCCAGCACCAGATGGACGATGTTCTCGGTCAGCTCATGGTCGCCCGCGCTGATCCACATCTTGTTGCCCTTGAGGCGGTAGCGCGGACCCAGGGCGTCGCTCTCGAAGTCGGCACCATCGGGCTCGGCGCGGGTGGCAATGTCGCTCAGCGAGGAGCCGGCCTGGGGTTCGGACAGGCACATGGTTCCGGCCCAGCGGCCATTGAATTCATTGGTGGCGAAGACCTGTTTTTGCATGTCCGTGCCATGGGCCATGATGGCGTTGGCATTGCCCGAGGTCAGCATGTTGGAGCCGATGCTGATGGAGGCCGCCGCAAAGAAGCTGTTGGCTGCTGCCTCCACGGTGTAGGGCAGCTGCATGCCGCCGATGTCGTAGTCCTGGGCGGCGCTGAGCATGCCCGAGTCGGCATAGGCCTGGCGCGCATCGTGGGTGCACTGGGGCAGGATGACTTTCTCGCCGTCGAACTGCGGCTCCTGCGTGTCCACGGTGCGGTTGAAGGGGGCGTATTTCTCGCGGGCGATGCGCTCGCAGGTGTCGAGCACGGCATCGAAGGTGTCGCGCGAATGGTCGGCAAAGCGCTCGCGCTCGCCCAGCGCATCGGCGCGCAGCCATTCATAGAGCAGGAAATCGATGGTGGAACGCAGGCGCATGGTGATGTCCGGAATCAAAAAAGAAGCCGCAGGCGCCGCCAGAGGGAGCGCGTGCGGCCAACAGGAGTAACGGGAACAGGCGGTGGCGGCCGCAGCCGCCACCTGCACTTACAGCACTTCGAACACGCCGGCGGCACCCATGCCGCCGCCGATGCACATGGTCACGCAGACACGCTTGGCACCGCGGCGCTTGCCTTCGATCAGGGCGTGGCCCGTCAGGCGCTGGCCCGACACGCCATAGGGATGGCCCAGGGCGATGGCGCCACCGTTGACATTGAGGCGGTCGTTGGGAATGCCCAGCTTGTCGCGGCAGTACAGCACCTGCACGGCAAAGGCTTCATTGAGCTCCCACAGGTCGATGTCCTGCACCGTCAGGCCCAGCTTCTTGAGCACCTTGGGCACGGCGAAGACGGGGCCGATGCCCATTTCGTCGGGCTCGCAGCCGGCCACGGCAAAGCCCAGGAAGCGGCCAAGAGGCTTGAGGTTGTTGCGCGCGGCATAGTCCTCGCTGACCACCACGCAGGCGCCTGCGCCGTCGGAGAACTGGCTGGCATTGCCGGCCGAGATCACGCCGCCGGGCAGCGCGGGGCGGATGCCCGAGATGCCTTCCTTGGTCGTGCCCTCGCGCACGCCCTCGTCCTTGCTGCAGGTCACTTCCTTGGTGATCAGGCCGCGCACCTTGTCGGCCACGCCCATGGTCACGGTGATGGGCGCGATCTCGGCGTCCAGCAGGCCGGCGGCCTGGGCCGCGCAGGCCTTTTGCTGGCTGGCGGCGCCGTATTCGTCCATGGCGTCGCGGGCTATGCCGTAGCGCTTGGCGACCTGTTCGGCGGTCTGCAGCATGCTCCAGTAGATCTCGGGCTTTTGCTTGGCCAGGGCCAGGTCCTGGATCATGTGCAGGTTCATTTCCTGCTGCACGCAGGAGATGGACTCCACGCCGCCGGCCACGTAGACATCGCCCTCGCCCGCGATGATGCGCTGCGATGCGGTGGCAATGGTCTGCAGGCCCGAGGAGCAGAAGCGGTTGATGGTCATGCCCGATGCGGTGATGGGCAGGCCGGCCTTGAGCGCGATCTGGCGCGCGATGTTCATGCCGGTGGCGCCTTCGGGGTTGGCGCAGCCCATGATGACGTCATCGACGGCGGCGGGGTCGATGCCCGCGCGCTGCACGGCGTGCTGCACGGCATGGCCGCCCAGCGTGGCGCCATGGGTCATGTTGAAGGAGCCCTTCCAGCTTTTGGCCAGGGGCGTGCGGGCGGTGGAAACGATCACGGCGGATGTCATGGATATTCCTTGTATGGCGGGTTTGCGGTGGTTCGCAAGGAGTTCGTGCGCCGCACGTCTCAGCTGAATTGCTTGCCTTCGGCCGCCAGCTTCGCCAGCAACGGGGCCGGCTGCCAGAAATCGGCGTCGTCGTTGGGGTTCTTGGCGAAGCGGTTCATGGCCTGGACCACGTTGAACAGCCCGACCTCGCCCGCGTAGTGCATGGGGCCGCCGCGCCAGATGGGGAAGCCGTAGCCGGTGAGATACACCATGTCGATGTCGCCCGACTTGCCGGCGATGCCGTCTTCCAGGATGTGGGCGCCTTCGTTGACCAGGGCGAAGACCAGGCGCTGGACGATTTCCTCGTCGGAGATCTTGCGCGGGGTGATGCCCAGCTCCTTGCGGTGGGACTCGATCATCTGGTTGACCAGCTCGGACGGGATGGCATCGCGCTTGCCCGCCTGGTAGTCGTACCAGCCCGCACCGGTCTTCTGGCCGAAGCGGCCCAGCTCGCACAGCTTGTCGGCCGTGCGGCTGTACTTCATGTCGGCGCGCTCGACGGCACGGCGCTTGCGGATGGCCCAGCCGATGTCGTTACCGGCCAGGTCGCCCATGCGGAACGGGCCCATGGCGAAGCCGAACTTCTCGATGGCCTTGTCCACCTGGGCGGGCGTGGCGCCTTCGTCCAGCAGGAAGCCGGCCTGGCGCGAGTACTGCTCGATCATGCGGTTGCCGATGAAGCCATCGCACACGCCCGAGACCACGGCGGTCTTCTTGATCTTCTTGGCCAGCTTCATGACGGTGGCCAGCACGTCCTTGGCGGTGTGCTTGCCGCGCACCACTTCCAGCAGCTTCATCACGTTGGCGGGGCTGAAGAAGTGCATGCCCACCACGTCCTGCGGGCGCTTGGTGAAGGCGGCGATCTTGTCCACGTCCAGCGTGGAGGTGTTGGAGGCCAGGATGGCGCCGGGCTTGGCAACCTCGTCCAGCTGCTTGAACACGGTTTCCTTGACGCCCAGCTCCTCGAACACCGCCTCGATGATGAGGTCGGCATTCTTGAGCGCGTCATACGACAGCGTGGTGCTCAGCAGCGCCATGCGCTGGTCGTACTTTTCCTGGGTGAGCTTGCCCTTCTTGACCTGGGCCTCGTAGTTCTTGCGGATGGTGGCCACGCCACGATCCAGCGCTTCCTGCTTGGTCTCCAGAATGGTCACGGGAACGCCCGCGTTCAGGAAGTTCATGGAGATGCCGCCGCCCATGGTGCCGGCACCGATGACGCCCACGGTCTTGATGTCGCGCACAGGCGTATCCGAGGGCACGTCGGCGATCTTGGAGGCCGCGCGCTCGGCCATGAACAGGTGGCGCAGCGCGCGCGACTCGGGCGACCACATCAGTTGCATGAAGGCTTCGCGCTCCAGGGCCATGCCTTCGTCGAACTTCTTGCGCGCGGCGTTCTCCACCGTATCCACGCAGCGGGCCGGGGCCGGGTAGTTCTTGGCCATGCCCTTGACCATGTTGCGCGCGAACTGGAAGTAGGCGTCGCCCTGGGGATGCTTGCAGGGCAGGTCGCGCACGCGCGGCAGCGGGCGCTTGTCTGCCACTTCCAGCGCGAAGGCCTTGGCCTCGTCCAGCAGGGACTCGGGCGAGGCGGCCATCTTGTCGAACAGCTTCTGGCCGGGGATGGAGGCCAGCAGCTCGCTCTTGACGGGCTCGCCGCTGACGATCATGTTCAGCGCGGTCTCCACGCCCAGCACGCGCGGCAGGCGCTGCGTGCCGCCAGCACCGGGCAGCAGGCCCAGCTTGACTTCCGGCAGGGCCACCAGGGTGCCGGGGGCTGCCACGCGGTAGTTGCAGCCCAGCGCCAGCTCCAGCCCACCGCCCATGCAGACGGTGTGGATGGCCGCCACCACGGGCTTGCTGCCCTGGTCCAGGGAGTTGATCAGCGAGACCAGGTGCGGCTCGCGATACGCCTCTTCCTTGCCGAACTCGTTGATATCGGCGCCGCCCGAGAAGGCCTTGCCGGCACCCGTGATGACGATGGCCTTGACGGCCGGGTCGGAATAGGCCTTGTCCAGCCCCTCGACGATGCCGCGCCGCGTGGAAAGGCCCAGGCCGTTGACCGGCGGATTGTTCAAGGTGATGACGGCGATGGCACCGTCCACTTTGTATTCAGCAGTCATGCTGTTGTCCCCTATGCGATAGAAAAAGAACGATCGTGCGATTTTGATTGTAAAAAAAATGCGGGCCGGCGCCACTGCGGTTTGTCCCAGGCGGGACAAGCGCCGTGGTCCGGGCCGCCTGCCTGGCAGCATGCCCGGCCTTGTTCGGCATCACACCTCCAGCCACTCCTTGCGCACCTTCTGATCGGCGCGCAGCCCGTCGGGCGTGCCGTCGAAGACGATGCGCCCGTGGCCCATGACCAGGGCCCGGTCCGAGATGCTCATGGCAATGGTGAGCTTTTGCTCGATCAGCAGCACGGACACGCCACGCTGCTTGATCTTTTGCAGGTACTCGCCCACCAGTTCCACGATCTTGGGTGCCAGGCCCTCGGTGGGCTCGTCGATGATGATCAGGTCGGGGTCGCCCATCAGCGTGCGGCACAGGGTCAGCATCTGCTGCTCGCCACCCGACATCACGCCGGCCTCGGTGTGCTGGCGCTCCTTCAGGCGGGGGAACATGGCGTACATGTCGTCAAAGCCCCAGCGGCTGCCGCCGCCCTTGCCCCGGTGCTTGGATTTTTGGCCCAGCAGCAGGTTCTGGTGCACGGTGAGGTTGGGGAACACGTCGCGGCTCTCGGGCACGTAGCCCAGGCCCAGGTGGGCGATCTCGTAGGCCTTGCGGCCGGTCAGGCTCTGGCCCTTCCAGTCCAGCGAGCCCTCCCAGTGCACCAGGCCCATGATGGCCTTGGCCGTGGTGGAGCGGCCCGAGCCGTTGCGCCCCAGCAGCGCGACGATCTCGCCGGGCTGTACGGAAAATTCCACGCCATGCAGCACATGGCTTTTGCCGTAATAGGCATGCAGGTTGTTGATGTTCAGCATCCGTGCTCCCTCAATGTGCACCAGCTTGTTGATCCGCCACGGACGAGCCCAGATAGGCCTCCTGCACGCGCGGATTGGCACGCACGGCCTCCGGCGTGTCGTAGGCGATGACTTCGCCGTAGACCACGACGGCGATCTTGTCGGCCAGGCCGAAGACCACGCCCATGTCGTGCTCCACGGTCAGCAGGGTCTTGCCTTCGGTGACCTTCTTGATCAGCTGGATGAAATGGGCCGTTTCGCTGTTGCTCATGCCGGCCGTGGGCTCGTCAAGCAGGATGACGCCGGCGCCGCCGCCGATGGTGATGCCGATCTCCAGCGCGCGCTGCTCGGCATAGGTCAGGTTCACCGCCAGCGTGTCGCGCTTTCTGTGCAGGCCGATCATCTCCATCAGCTCATCGGCGCGGGCGTTGGCATCGCGCAGCTTCGACAGGAAGCGCCAGCAGCTGTAGCGGTAGCCCAGGCTCCACAGCACGCTGCAGCGCAGGTTCTCGAACACGCTGAGCTTGGGAAAGATGTTGGTGATCTGAAAGCTGCGCGACAGCCCCATGCGGTTGATTTCATAGGGCTTCTTGCCGTCGATGCGCTGGCCGTTGAGCAGCACCTGCCCGCTGGTGGGCTCGAAGCGGCCGCTGATCAGGTTGAACAGCGTGCTCTTGCCCGCGCCGTTGGGGCCGATGATGGCCACGCGCTCGCCGGGCTTCACGGCCAGTTGGGCGCCGCGGATGATCTCGGCCTTGCCGAAACGCTTGTGCAGGTCGCGCAGCTCCAGCGCATAGGTGGCCTCGCCGGCCGCCGCGGCGGCGGTGCCTGGTCGTTCGATTGCAATGCTGGACATGGCTCAGCCCTCCCCTCGCTTGATGGCTTCTTCGATCTCTTCCTGGATGCGCTCCCAGCGCCGCAGGCACCAGCGCCTGGTCACTTCCAGCAGGCCCAGGCCCACGACGAAGATGGCAACGGCCACGGTCCAGGTCGATGCCGAGCTGGTATCGAGCTGCACGCCCATGAACGAGACCTGGGGACCCAGGGCCGCATTGAGCTGCAGGTGGTAGATCATCTCGACGATGGCTGCGCCGCCCACGATCATGACCAGGGCGCTGGCCGCAATGGCCAGGTAGGGCTGGGCCAGCCGGCGCCACTTGCCGAAGCGCGCAACGCGCAGGTTCATCATGATCAGGCTGGCCACGCCGCCGGGCGCATACATCACCATCAGCAGGAACACCAGGCCCAGGTAAAGCAGCCAGGCCTTGGTCAGCTCCGACAGCAGCACCGAGGCCAGCACCAGCAGCACGGCACCGATGATGGGTCCGAAGAAGAAGGTGGCTCCGCCCAGGAAGGTGAACAGCAGGTACGAGCCCGAGCGCATGACGCTCACGCTGTCCATGGCCGTGATGATCTCGAAGTTGATGGCCGCAAGCCCCCCGCCCACGCCCGCGAAGAAGCCCGCGATGATGAAGGAGAAGTAGCGCACGCGCTGCGTGTTGTAGCCCACGAACTCCACGCGCTCGGGGTTGTCGCGCACGGCGTTGAGCATGCGCCCCAGCGGCGTGCCCGTGAAGGCGAACATGGCGGCCGTGCAGATGAAGCAGTAGGCGGCGATCAGGTAGTACACCTCCATGCCCGAGCCGAAGGTCAGCCCGAAGAAGGGCTTGCCATAGACGCGGTCGGTGGTGATGCCGCCCTCGCCCCCGAAGAACTCGGGGAACATCAGCGCCATGGACGCCACCAGCTCGCCGATGCCCATGGTGATCATGGCGAACGTGGTGCCCGACTTCTTGGTGGTCACATAGCCCAGCAGGGCCGCGAAGAACATGCCGCCCAGGCCGCCGATGATGGGAATCAGCACCAGCGGAATGCCCCAGTCGCCGGAGCTGGCCCGGTTCATCGCATGGATGGCGATGAACGAGCCCAGCCCCGTGTAGACCGCATGGCCGAAGCTCAGCATGCCGCCCTGCCCCAGCAGGATGTTGTAGGACAGGCAGATGATGATGAGATAGCCGATCTGGCTGAGCATGGTCAGCGCCAGGCTGCTGGTGAACACCAGCGGCGCGACGATCAGCGCCAGGGCGAAGGCGCCCCAGATCAGGATGCGGCCGATGTTGAGCGGCTGGAAGCTGTAGTGGCGCCCTGCGCCCGCAGCCCCCGAAGCGCCCGGAACGCCTTTTGCGGCAGTGGATGTCATGGTCGTTTTGGTGATCGAGGACATGGCGTCAATCTCCCCGCGTGCCCAGGAGGCCCTTGGGCCGGAAGATGAGGATCAGCACCAGGAACAGGTAGGGCAGGATGGGCGCCACCTGGGAAATGGTGAGCTTGAGCAGTGGCCAGCCAAAGGTCTGTTCGCCGACCGGGCTGCCCAGCGAGGTCAGCACGCTGGCCAGCGACCAGTCGATGGCCACGGCAAAGGTCTGCACGACGCCGATCAGCAGCGAGGCCACGAAAGCCCCCGCCAGCGAGCCCATGCCGCCGACCACCACCACCACGAAGATGATGGAGCCGACCGACATGGCCATGGCCGGCTCGGTCACATAGGTGTTGCCGCCGATGACGCCGGCCAGCCCCGCCAGCGCACAGCCGCCGCCGAACACCATCATGAACACGCGCGGCACGTTGTGGCCCAGCGCCTCCACCATCTCGGGGTTCTTGAGCGCAGCCTGGATGACCAGGCCGATGCGCGTGCGCGTCAGCAGCAGCCAGACGGCCACCAGCATCAGCAGCGCCAGCAGCATCACGAAGGAGCGCGAGCGCGGGAACTGCGTGCCGTACAGCGTGAACAGCGGGCCCTGCAGCGCGGGCGGCAGGCCGTAGGGCACGGTGCCCCGGCCCCAGACCAGCTGCACCATCTCCAGGATGAGATAGGACAGGCCGAAGGTCACGAGCAGTTCGGGCACATGGCCGTACTTGTGCACGCGGCGCAGGCTGTAGCGCTCGAACATGGCGCCCAGCGCGCCCACCAGCAGGGGCGCGACGAACAGCGCGCCCCAGAAGCCGATGATGCCGCTGAGCGTGTAGCCGAAGTACGCGCCCAGCATGTAGAAGCTGGTGTGGGCGAAGTTGAGCACGCCCATCATGCTGAAGATCAGCGTCAGCCCCGAGCTGAGCATGAACAGCAGCAGTCCATAGCTCACGCCATTGAGCAGCGATATGGTGAAGAACTCAAGCGTCATCGAAAGGCCTTGGTCTCGGTGCGTTGGGGACAGGGAGCGGTGCGGGCCGCTCTCAGGACGGGCGCTTCATCTGGCAGGAGGTGGGCGTGCTGGCCACGTAGGGCTCGTAGTACTTCACCGGGGCGAAGGTGTAGCCCGTGTTCTCTGCGTCATACGGGTTCTTGCCGCCGGCCTTTTCCCAGCGCGTGATGTACAGGCCCTGCTGCAGCTGGTGGTCGCTCTTGCGCATCTCCACTTCGCCGTTGAAGCTCTTGAGCTTCATGCCCTCCAGCGCGGCCGCCACCTTGACGGGGTCGGTGCCGCCGGTCTTGACGAAGGCCGCGTCCAGCAGCGCGAACACGTGGTAGATCGAGCTTTGCGTGAGGTCGTCGTTCATCTTCTTCTTGAACTCGGCCATCAGCGGCTGGATGGCGCCGCCCATGTTGTAGTGGCCATAGCCCACGGTATAGACCTTGCCGTCGGAGGCCGCGCCCATGGCCGTGGGCGAGCCCGAGCCGAAGGCGTAGTAGGTGTAGAACTTGACGTTGTTCAGGCCCGCGTCGTTGGCGGCCTTGAGCAGCAGCGACAGGTCCGAGCCCCAGTTGCCCGTGATCACCGTATCGGCGCCCGATTGCTTGATCTTGGCGATGTAGGGTGCGAAGTCGCGCACCTGGGCCAGCGGCGCGAAGTCGTCGCCCACCACCTGCACGTCGGGCCGCTTGGCCTTGAGCATTTCCTTGGCGTACTTGGAGACCTGCTGGCCGTGCGAGTAGTTCTGGTTGATCAGGTAGACCTTCTTGATCTCGGGCACGTCCTTCATGTAGGTGGTCAAGGCCTCCATCTTCATGGAGGTATCGGCATCCAGGCGGAAGTGCCAGTAGCTGCACTTGCTGTTGGTGAGGTCCGGGTCCACGGCCGCGTAGTTGAGGTAGACGACCTCCTTGCCCTTGTTGCGCGCGTTATGCTTTTCCAGCGCATCCATGATGGCCAGGGCCGGGCCCGAGCCGTTGCCCTGCACCACGTAGCGTGCGCCCTGGTCCATGGCCGAACGCAGCACGGCCGTGGTCTCCTGCGGGCTGAGCTTGTTGTCCAGCGGGATGATCTCGAACTTCACGCCCGAGGCATTTTTCCTGTTGAACTCCTCGGCCATCAGCTGGAAGGTCTTGAGCTGATTCGTGCCCACGGCGGCCATCAGACCCGACAGCGGATCGATCCAGCCGATCTTCACCGTCTCGCCCTTTTGCGCCCAGGCGCCCGATGCACAGGCCAGCATGGCCGAGGCGGCCACCGAATGCACGATCCACTTCATTTTTCTGTCTCCTTTTTCCGGTTGATTCGTATATCTGTATTGGCGCCAGACTAACGCCTGAATGACAATTTCCCTCTGGGGAATGCCTTAGAAACTATCGCGCATGCGACTTGGCTGCGGCCCTGGACACATTGGCGACAGATCGCCATCGATCAGGCCAGAAAGCCGTGTTTTGCCTGATTTCGGGCAAAAAAAGGGGCGCCTCGCGCCCCTTTGCGAAGTAATGCGTTCTCCCGTATATCAATGAGCCATGGCGATCAGCCAGAAACAGGCCTGTCGCAACGATGAGGCACCGAGGAAGGGCCGCCCCGCACCGAGGGTGCCGTCCCCCTCCCGCGAAGCGAGAGAGGGGGAAGCGGCGCAGCCGCTCAGGGGGAGGCTTTTCATTTCAGGAGGGTCGCTTCATCTCACAGGATGTCGGCGTGCTGGCCACATAGGGCTCGTAGTACTTCACGGGCACGAAGGTGTAGCCGGTGTTCTCCGAATCCATGGGGTACTTGCCGCCGGCCTTTTCCCAGCGCGCGATGAACAGGCCCTGCTGCAGCTGGTGGTCGCTCTTGCGCATCTCCACTTCGCCGTTGAGGCTGTTGAACTTCATGCCTTCCATGGTGGCCGCCACCTTGGCCGGGTCCGTGGTCTTGGCGCGCAGGAAGGCCTGGTCCAGCATGGTCAGGCCCGAGTACAGCGAGCCCGTGTACATGTCGTCGTTGAACTTGGCCTTGTAGCCCTTGGTGATGCGGTCCAGCGGGCCGGGCAGGTTCATGTGGCCGTAGCCCACCATGTAGACCTTGTCGGCGGCGGCCGCGCCCATGGCCGTGGGCGCGCCGGTGGCGATGGCGTAGTAGGTGTAGAACTTGACGTTGTTCAGGCCTGCGTCGCTGGCGGCCTTGATCAGCAGCGCCAGGTCCGAGCCCCAGTTGCCCGTGATCACCGAGTCGGCACCCGACTGCTTGATCTTGGCGATGTAGGGCGCGAAGTCGCGCACCTGGGCCAGCGGCGAGAAATCGTCGCCCACGATTTCCACGTCGGGGCGCTTGCGCTTGAGCATCTCCTTGGCGTATTTGGAGACCTGCTGGCCGTGCGAGTAGTTCTGGTTGATCAGGTAGACCTTCTTGATCTCGGGCACGTCCTTCATGTAGGTGGTCAAGGCCTCCATCTTCATGGAGGTATCGGCATCCAGGCGGAAGTGCCAGTAGCTGCACTTGCTGTTGGTGAGGTCCGGGTCCACGGCCGCGTAGTTGAGGTAGACGACCTCCTTGCCCTTGTTGCGCGCGTTGTGCTTTTCCAGCGCATCCATGATGGCCAGGGCCGGGCCCGAGCCATTGCCCTGGAAGACGTAGCGCACGCCCTGGTCCATGGCCGAGCGCAGGGCTGCCGTGGTTTCCTGCGGGCTGAGCTTGTTGTCGATGCCGATGATCTCGAACTTCACGCCCGAGGCCGTGCCCTTGTTGAGCTCCTCGGCGATGTACTGCAGGCTCTTGAGCTGGTTGGACCCCAGCGCGGCCATGAGGCCGGACAGCGGGTCGATCCACGCAACCTTCACCGTCTCGCCCTTCTGGGCCATGGCGCCCGTGGCGCAAGCCAGGGCCAGGGATGCCGTCAATGCCTTGATCGCAAACTTCATGAAGCGTCTCCTCTTGTGGTGGTTTCTGGGCGAGGCCCAGGGTAATGGCCCATGTGCCCTGCCCTGATCGGTGATTGCCCCTAGCGGCTATCGCCGACGAGACTCGGACCGGCCGCCCCGGCCAGGACATGCCCCCGCATGCCCTGGCCCGGTGGCCGCCCGCAACGGCTCAAAGCCCCGGCAGCCGGTAGCCGGCCAGCTGCTCGCGCAGCCGGGTCTTGAGCATTTTTCCGGTGGCGCCCAGCGGAATGGCATCGACGAAGACCACGTCGTCGGGGATCTGCCACTTGGCGGTCTTGCCTTCGTAGAACTTGAGCAGTTCCTCGCGCGTCACCTCGGCACCGGGCTTCTTCGCCACGGCGACGATGGGGCGCTCGTCCCACTTGGGATGCGGCATGCCGATGCAGGCGGCCATGGCCACGGCCGGGTGGGCCATGGCGATGTTCTCTATGTCGATGGAGCTGATCCACTCGCCGCCGGACTTGATCACGTCCTTGCTGCGGTCGGTGATCTGCATGAAGCCGTCCGGGTCGATGGTGGCCACGTCACCCGTGGGGAACCAGCCGCGGCCCTGCGCGTCCTTGACCAGCGGGCTTTCGCCCTTGAAGTAGCTGTCCACGATCCAGGGGCCACGCACCAGCAGGTCGCCATAGCTCTTGCCGTCCCAGGGCTGGTCCGTGCCGTCGCTGTCCACGATGCGCATGTCCACGCCATAGATGGCGCGGCCCTGCTTTTGCAGGATCTTCATCTGCTCGTCCTTGGGCAGCTGCAGCTGCTTGTTCTTGAGCGTGCACAGCGTACCCAGCGGGCTCATCTCGGTCATGCCCCAGGCATGCAGCACCTCCACGCCGAAGTCGTCCTGGAAGGCCGTGATCATGGCCGGCGGGCAGGCGGAGCCGCCGATCACCGTGCGCTTGAGCGTGGAAAACCGCAGCCCGTTGGGCTTGATGTGGCCCAGCAGCATCTGCCAGACCGTGGGCACGCCGGCCGCGTAGGTGACGCCCTCGGCCTCGATCAGTTCGAACAGCGACTTGCCGTCCAGCGCCGGGCCGGGAAACACCAGCTTGCAGCCCGTGAGCGCGGCCGAGTAGGGAATGCCCCAGGCGTTGACGTGGAACATGGGCACGACGGGCAGCACCGAGTCGCGCGCCGATATGCACATCACATCGGGCAGCGCGGCCGCGTAGGCGTGCAGCGTGGTGGAGCGGTGGCTGTACAGCACGGCCTTGGGGTTGCCCGTGGTGCCGCTGGTGTAGCACATGCTGGAGGCCGTGTTCTCGTCGAATTCGGGCCACTGGTACTGGTCGGACTGGCCGGCGATCCAGGCCTCGTAGCTGACCAGGCCCGGAATGCCGCTGTCGGCGGGCAGGCGGTCCGCATCGCACAGCGCCACCCACTGGCGCACCGTGGGGCATTTGGCATGCACGGCCTGGATGATGGGCAGGAAGGTCAGGTCAAAGCACATGACGCGGTCTTCCGCGTGGTTGATGATCCACGCCACCTGGTCGGGGTGCAGGCGCGGATTGACCGTATGCAGCACGCGGCCCGAGCCGCTGACGCCGAAGTACATCTCCATGTGGCGGTAGCCGTTCCAGGCCAGCGAGGCCACGCGGTCGCCGGGCTGCAGGCCCAGGCCGTCCAGCGTGTTCGCCAGCTGGCGCGAGCGCCGTGCCAGGTCGCGGTACGTGTAGCGATGGATATCGCCCTCCACCCTGCGCGAGACGATCTCCGCATCGCCATGGTGGCGGTCGGCGAAGTCGATCAGCGACGAGATCAACAGTGGTTGGCTTTGCATCAGACCCAGCATCTAAAGGCTCCTAAGGTGATTGAACTTCGTGAACGTCGTGAACTGCGGACCGCGGATCCGCACGAGGCCGGGGCCCCGGTGCGCGATGCCGCTGTCCGCATGGAGGGTGGCTCAGGCCGGCGCCCTGGGGCCGATCCCGGCAGGGACAGGCGCATCGTTTTTCCGGCATGGTTGACGCATTGTCTTGTCGCAACTCGGCAGCGTCCTCGCATGCTCGTATGGGATATACCCTAGGACGATGCTGGAGGCGTGCGCCGCGTCATGCCACAGCGTGTTCGTGGACGGCGTCTTGTCGTTGCCGAAGATCCAGTATCCGGTCTGAGATGGCGAATCGACTGTCACGCGAATGCTTGAACCGGCACGGAACACATGCGCGAACTTCTGGATCTCCACCCGCATCAACTGGGGCTGGCCGGCAACCAGTGGCACATCCTTGTCCCGTGTGTAGGCACCCCAGGGACGCAGCGCCGTGGATCGGCTCTCGTCGAGCGCACGCTTGGAGGCACGCAGCCAGCCGCGCTGCACGAACATTTCCTGCCCGTCCGGCCTTACCTCGGACACGGTGACCTGGATGTCGGTATTGGCGGCCGTGGCGCTGAGCCACAGGTCGGCCGAGCCTTCGCCATAGAAACTCAGGTCCTGCGGCAGGGCCGCCGTGGTGAAGACCAGTTGGCCATCCTTTTCCGAGGCGGGCACGGCGGGCCAGCCTTCAGCCGCCGGGTTGTTCACCTGCGGACTCAGGGCCGGATAGCGGTAGCTGGACGAAGCCGTGCCTGAGGCGGGCACGCTGTCGCCCAGCACCTGGCCCGGCTGCATCCACAGGCGCAGCGGCTTGACGGGGACGGGCAGCCGGTCAAAGCGTGCCTCGCCCGTGGGCATGAGCTTGGCGCCGCCATTGGGGGCCTTGGCGTCCGTGGTCTGCATCTCCTGCAGCAGGCGCACGCGCGGCTCCTTGTCGAAGCCGTTGTCCTCGCCCTTGACGAATCGCGCCAGGAAGCGCTTCAGGGTCTGGTCGATATGGTCCGAGGTGATGTTCGTATGGTGGTCGCCGTTGGAGCTGACCAGCCACATCTTGTCGGGTGCAATGGTGTCCTCGTAGTAGCCCGAGCGCGGGCCGATCTGCTCGTCCTGCCAGGACTGCGTTCCCAGCGTGGGGATATTGATCTTGCCGCTCTGGAACATGGCGCTGCGCTCCAGGTACAGGCCATCGGCATAGGGGTTGTCCAGCCACTTGATCAGGTCCAGCTCGGGCCGCTTGATCTTCTCGATGTTGTCGGCCACGGTCTTGGCGCATTCCGTGTCGCCGCCGTTCTTCACGGCCAGGTCGGCGGCCGTGCGCCAGATGCGAGGGAAGCCGTTCCACCACTGCGCCGGAAAGCCGATGTTGGCAATGCCGCCCGGATAGCCCACGTCGCGGTAGGGATCGCCCACGTTCTTGCTGGGCGTGATCGCCAGCAGCCCCTTGGGCCGGTGTGCCGCCACCCACAGCTGGTTGTAGCCCGAGTAAGAGTAGCCGATCATGCCGATGCGGCCGTTGGACCAGGCCTGCCGCCCGGCCCACTCGATGGCAAAGGCCCCGGCCGCGCCCACGGTGGCGTCGAACACCCGGTCTTCCCCCGTGGAGCAGCCCGTGCCCGGCACGTTCAGCCCCATGACCGCATAGCCTTCCCTGGTCCAGGGACTGCTGATGTTGGGGTACGAGCCCGAGATATAGCCGTCGTACTCGACCAGCAGCGGGAACGGGCCCTGCCCCTCGGGCAGCAGCAGCGAGTAACGCATCCTGCTGCCGTCCGGCAGGGTGATGTAGCCCGATTGCTGACCCGGCCCCATGGGCGCGGGCATGCCGGACGAGCCTCCTCCGCAGGCGGCCAGGCCCACGGCGGCGGCCGCAATGGCCCCCGCCAGCGGCCAGCGCCAGGCATGTGTGAAAACGGTCTTGACTGTCATGGGTACTTGTCTCCTTCGTTGTTGTTGGCTATCTCTTGGGGCTTGCTCGCCTGCCCTCTCACTGCAATCGGATGCTGGTCGCGCCCGGCTCGGCGTCGAAGATCAGGCTGGATGGCCAGGGCTTCCAGGTCTGGCCAAGGGCCGCGTTCTGCGGATTGCCCGTCTGCATGAAGGCCTTGAGGCTGGCCATCATGGCGTTCGACAGCGCCAGCCGGCCCGGCGCATTCGCCGTGCTGTTGGTCACGCGGGAGAACACGGAGGGCCCGAAGTTGCCGAAGAGAAAGGGCAGATCGAACGCATGGGCCGCGCCGTAGACGGTGTTCCAGGGCGCAGGCTGGCGCGCCCAGTCGAAGCGGTAGCTCCAGACCTCGGCCTGCTGGGTGCGCAGCGTATTGAGCAACTGGTCGCGGCTGGGATCGGCGAACAGATGGGTAAGCTGCGCCATGCGGGCGTTGTAGCCGGTGACCGGCGTATCGACGGGCAGGTAGGCGGCATCGATGATGTCGGCCAGGCCCGGCGCGTTCGGCGACTGCGCATCGAAGGACTGCATCATGCGAAAGCGCGCCGCATCGTCGATCCTGAAGCCCGGCCTGCCGCCCAGCGCCGCCAGCAGCGGCGCGAACAGCTTGCCCTCCTCGGCCGTGTAGCCGGCCATCACCGGCATGCGGTTGTATCGGCCCGCAGCCAGCGCGGCCATGGGGTCGGTGGGCAGCAGCAGGCCGTCGGGAATCGGTCCCGCGCCCGTCAGGCCCTTGGCCACCAGGGTCTGCAGCAGCACGCGCGCATCCTTGCCGCGCAGATAGGACGCAACCTGTGCCGGCGTCCAGCCGGCGGACACCGCGGCCGCAGCCGCCACATCGGCAGCCAGGCCATCGGCCACCATCAGATGGGCCAGCAGCAGCGCGGACTGGGTGGCGTAGGCCGAAGCCGGCTTGAGCGTGGCCAGCACGCCGGCCGGCAGGTTGGAGGGCAGCGACAGCCCGCCGCTGACCGGCACCAGCCTGTGGAACAGGCCGCGCGCCGACTCTGCCGCCAGCAGCGCCAGCACATTGGTGGCACCCGCCGACTGGCCCATGAGGGTGACATTGCCCGGATCGCCGCCAAAGCCCGCGATGTTGCGCTGCACAAAGCGCAGCGCCTGCAGGTTGTCCAGCAGCGCGAAGTTGCCCGTGGCCGGCGCGCCGGCCTGCATCTGCGGCATGTGCATGTAGCCCAGGATGTCCAGCCGGTAATTGGCCGTCACCACCACGGCATTGGCGGCGCGCGCCAGGGCCGCGCCGTCATACAGCGGATCGGCCGTATAGCCCGAGATGGCGCTGCCGCCGTGGATGAACACCAGCACCGGCAGCTTCTCGGCGCCGCTGGCCGGGCGCCAGATGTTGAGCGTCAGGCAGTCCTCGCTGCCCACGGGCTGGCCCAGGGTGGAGGCGATGGTGTCGTCGAAGCGGTTGTTGGCTCCCGGGCCGTACATGCGCCCGATCTGCAGGCAGGCATTGCCGAACTGGCGCGCCTCGCGCACGCCCTCCCAGGCCTTGGGCTCGGCCGGCGGCTGCCAGCGCAGCGCGCCCACGGGCGCCTGGGCAAAGGGCACGCCCTTCCAGTAATAGGTGCCCGTGGCGGCGCCGTCGTCCACGCCGCGCAAGGGGCCGTAGGCCGTCTCGCGCAGTTCGGGTCCGCCGCCGCCCGAGCCGCCGCAGGCCGCGAGCCACAATGCCATTGAAGCCACGGCCAGGCGTATGCCGCCGGCCATCCACCGCTGTCCTGTGCGCATGCTTGTCTCCTGAATGGTTTTTGGGGTTTCCCGTATGGGCCGCGCCGGGCCCATGGGTCACACTGCGCAGTCGTTCGCCGCGCTGCAAAAATTCTAGGAACAGCGCGGCAAAACGCCGCTATCGCAACCACGCCAAAACAGTGACTTCAGAACGCAAACAGCGCCCCGAATGGCCCAGGAAAACCCGGCCATGACAACGCAGCGCAGCAGCTCCGCCGCCTGGGTGCGCGGCATCCTGGACATGATGGCCACCGAAGGGCTGGCCCCGCAAAGCCTGTGCGCCGCAGCCGACATCGACCTTGCCGCACTGCAGCATTCGCAGGCCCGTACCGATGTGGACCGAGTGAGCCGGCTCTGGGAACTGGCCGTGGCCCAGTCCGCCAATCCCACGCTGGGGCTGGACCGGCAACTGGCCGCGCGCTACGGCAACATCGATCTGGTCGGCTACTCGCTGGCTTCGGGCCCGCACCTGCTGGCCGGCTTCCGCGACCTGGAACGCCACATGGCCGTGATCTCGGACGCAACGTCCTTCACGCTGGAGCGCGATGCGCGCGGCTACTGGCTGTCCATACACCACATCGGCGCCACACGGCCCGTGCCGCGCCAGCGCGTGGAGTTCGCCGTGCTCACGCTGCTGGTGCTGTGCAACTGGCTGACGCGGCGCGATGTCCGGCCGCTGGCCGTGGAATTCATGGCCGAGGCGCCAGCCCCCTCGCACGAGGCCGCCTACCGCGCGGCCTTCGGCCTGCTGCCGCGCTTCGGCGAGGACGCGAACCGCTTCCTGCTGTCCGAGGCCGACCTGCTCGCCCCCATTCCCACGCACAACCCCGAACTGCTGGCACTGCACGAAAAGCTGGTCGAAACCGAACTCGACCACCTGGGCCAGGCCGGCGTGGGCGCGCGCGTGCGCCATGAGATTGCACGCCTGCTGCCCCAGGGCGAGCCGCGCCGCGAAGACGTGGCCGGCCTGCTGGGCCTGACCGACCGCACCTTGCAGCGCCGCCTGCAGGCCGAAGACACCAGCTACCAGCAACTGCTGGACGAAACCCGGCGCGAGCTGGCCCTGCAGTACCTGGGCGAGCCACGCCGCAGCCTGGCCGAGGTGGCCGACCTGCTGGGCTTTGTGGACCAGAGCAACCTCTTTCGCGCCTGCCGCCGCTGGTTCGGCATGCCGCCGGGCCAGTACCGGCAGCAACTGCGTGCGTGAATGCATGGGGTGAATGCGCGCATGAACCTTGCGCCCCACGGGGCATAGGCGCTGGGGGACAATTCCCGCATGAACCTGCATGCTGCCGCCGAAGGCCAGGCTCCGGCGACCTCCCCACGCCCTCACATCTCCTGGCAAGACGGCTTCGCCGCCCTGGGCCCGGACTTCTTCACCCATCTGCGCCCCACGCCGCTGCCTGAGCCGCACTGGATTGCCGCCAGCACCGGCACCGCCGAGCTGCTGGGCCTGGACCCGCAATGGCTGGCCTCCGACGAGGCCCTGCAGGCGCTCACCGGCAATGCCGTACTGCCCGGCAGCCAACCGCTGGCCAGCGTCTACAGCGGCCACCAGTTCGGCGTCTGGGCCGGCCAGCTTGGCGACGGCCGTGCCATCCTCCTGGGCGAAACGACCTCGGGCCAGGAGATCCAGCTCAAGGGCGCGGGCCGCACGCCCTATTCGCGCATGGGCGACGGACGTGCCGTGCTGCGTTCGTCCATCCGCGAGTTCCTGTGCAGCGAGGCCATGCACGCCCTGGGCATTCCCACCACGCGCGCGCTGAGCCTCACCGGATCGCCCGCCCCCATTCGCCGCGAAGAGATCGAGACCGCCGCCGTGGTGGCGCGCGTGGCGCCCAGCTTCATACGCTTTGGCCACTTCGAGCACTTTGCGGCACGCGACCAGATAGCGCCTCTGCGCCAACTCGCCGACTACGTGATCGACCGCCATTACCCCGAATGCCGCACGGCCGAGGCACTGGCCGGCAACGCCTACGCCAACTTTCTGCAGGCCGTGAGCGAGCGCACGGCGCGGCTGCTGGCACACTGGCAGGCCGTGGGCTTTTGCCATGGCGTGATGAACACCGACAACATGAGCATCCTGGGACTGACCATCGACTACGGGCCATTCCAGTTCCTCGATGCCTTCAACCCCGGCCACATCTGCAACCACAGCGACACCCAGGGCCGCTACGCCTTCAACCGCCAGCCCCAGGTGGCCTACTGGAACCTCTACTGCCTGGGCCAGGCCCTGCTGCCGCTGATCGGCGAAGAGGAACTGGCCATTGCGGCGCTGGAGTCGTACAAGCAGGTCTTCCCGCAGGCCTACGGCGCCCTCATGTTGCGCAAGCTGGGCCTGCCCGAAGACGCACCGGGCACCCCGCCCGCCGAGGGGCGCTTTGCCGCCCTGGTGAACCCGCTGCTGCAGCTCATGGCCGACAACGCGGTGGACTACACCATCTTCTTCAGCCGCCTGACCGATGCGGTGGCTGCCGGTGCCGGTGCCGGCACGGACCTCGACCTCGAGCCCGTGCGCGACCTGGTGCTGGACCGCGAGGCCTTCGACCGCTGGGCAAACCTTTACGCACGGCACCTGGCAGGCACGGATGCCGCGGCGGCCGCCGCTTTGATGCAAGAATCGAACCCGCGATTCGTGCTGCGCAACCACCTGGGCGAGATGGCCATCCGCGCCGCAAAGGCGGGCGACTTCGATCCCGTGCGCCAATTGCTGGCCGTGCTGCAGACTCCGTTCGCCCCCCACGCCGAGCATGCCGAATGGGCAGGCTTCCCGCCCGACTGGGCTTCCTCCATCGAGATCAGCTGTTCATCATGAGCTTTCCCATCCACAAGACCGAACAGGAATGGCAGGCCGAGCTGCAGGCCAAGGGCGCCGAACCGGCCGCCTTCCAGGTGACCCGCCATGCAGCCACCGAGCGCCCGTTCACGGGCCGCTATGAACAGTTCTGGGCCGATGGCAGCTACCACTGCATCTGCTGCGGCAGCAAGCTGTTCGACTCCGACACCAAGTTCGACGCCGGCTGCGGCTGGCCCAGCTTCGACCGCGCCATCCCCGGCGCCATCACCGAAATCGTGGACCGCAGCCATGGCATGGTGCGCACCGAAACCGTCTGCAGCCAGTGCGGCGCCCATCTGGGCCATGTGTTCCCCGATGGCCCGTCCGATACGGGACTGCGCTATTGCATGAACTCCGCATCCCTGGAATTCGAGCCTCCAAAGGCCTAGGCACGCAAAAACCCCAGGCAGGCGCGGCCCGGCACCCATGCCTGGCCAGCCCGCTGCGCCACAATGCGCCTGCCAAGCTCAGGCCCCATGCCTGACTCCAAGCCCATCGAAACCTTCCAATGAAGTTACTGATCGACTTTTTCCCCATCATCCTGTTCTTCGTCGCCTTCAAGGTCTGGGGCATCTATACGGCAACGGCCGTGGCCATCGTCGCCACCATCGCCCAGATCGCCTATCTGCGCGTGCGCCACGGCAAGGTCGAGCCCATGCAATGGGTGAGCCTGGGCGTGATCGTGCTGTTCGGCGGAGCCACCTTGCTGGCCCACAACGACACCTTCATCAAGTGGAAGCCCACCGTGCTGTACTGGCTCATGGGCAGCGCACTGTTGATAGGCCAGCTGGTGTTCCGCAAGAACCTGCTGCGCTCGGTCATGGGCGCACAGCTGCAACTGCCCGACAACGCATGGCGCACCCTGAACTGGAGCTGGGCGGCGTTCTTCGCGGTCATGGGCGCGCTCAACCTGGTCATCGCCTACCGCTTCGACACCGACACCTGGGTCAACTTCAAGCTGTTCGGCGGCATGGGGCTGATGCTGGTCTTCGTGATCGGCCAGGCCATCTACATGAGCCGCTTCATGCAGGAAGACAAGGGCGAGGCAGCAGCCGCCACGCCCGACGTCCTGCCCCCGTCCGGCGTGCAGCAGGACAAGCAGCCATGAGCACCCCCGCCCATCCGCTGCCCATCACCGCCGAAGCCATGCAGGCCGTGCTGCACGAGCGCCTGGCCCCCGATCACCTGGAAGTGATCGACGAGAGCCACCAGCACGCCGGCCATGCGGGCGCCAATGGCACCGGCTTCGGCACGCATTTCCGCGTGCGCATTGCGTCACCTTTGTTTCAAGGCAAGCCGCGCGTGGCACGCCATCGCCTTGTGTATGATGCGCTGCAAGACTTCATCGACCAGGGCGCACACGCCATCGCCATCGAGGTTCTTTGAACTTTTACAGGCTCCGACGATTCGGAGCCTGTTGCGTATCCGCGCTATAGAATCAATTTTTCCTTCATATCTGGAATTCGCATGAAAAAACAGCTTCTGACCAGCCTGGTGACTGCCGCCGTGCTGAGCACCGCAGCCCTGTCCGCCTCGGCCCAGAACATCGCCGTCGTCAACGGCAAGGCTGTGCCCAAGGCACGCGCCGAAGCGCTCAAGCAACAGATCGAGCAAAGCGGCCGCCCCGTGACGCCCGAGCTGGAAGGGCAGATCAAGGAAGAAGTCATCGCCCGCGAGATCTTCATGCAGGAAGCCAACAAGCGCAGCCTGGCCAACAGCGAAGCCTACAAGCAGCAGATGGAACTGGCCCGCCAGACCATCCTGATCCGCGCGCTGTTCGAGGACTTCCAGAAGAAGAACCCCGTGACCGATGCCGAAGCCAAGGCCGAGTACGACAAGGCCGTCGCTGCCAACAGCGGCAAGGAATACAAGGCCAGCCACATCCTGGTCGAGTCGGAAGACCGCGCCAAGGCCATCATTGCCGAGATCAAGGCCGGCAAGAAGTTTGAAGACATCGCCAAGAAGGAGTCCAAGGACCCCGGATCCGGCGCCCGTGGCGGTGACCTCGACTGGGCCAACCCCGGCAACTACGTGCCTGAGTTCTCCGAAGCCCTGGTCAAGCTCGAAAAGGGTGGCATGACCCAGGAGCCGGTCAAGACCCAGTTCGGCTATCACATCATCCGCCTGGACGACGCACGTCAGGCAGAGCTGCCCAAGTTCGAGGAAGTCAAGCCCCAGATCGTGCAGCAGCTGCAACAGCAAAAGCTGGCGCAATTCCAGGAATCGCTGCGCGAAAAGGCCAAGATCCAGTAAGATGCGTACGAGTCGGCGGTTTTTGCCGCCGGCCTGACCATCACCAGCCCGCCTTGTGCGGGCTCTTTTTTTGTCCGACGACCCTGAAGAAAACAAAAGCTGCCCTCGGAGGGGCAGCTTGCAAGCATTGCTACCTGCGGCCGATACGCTGAGCGTCGGGCCCCGGCAATCCGGCAGTTCAGAACTGGTAGAGCGCCGTCAACCGGACCGTGCGGCCTTCGCCGTATTCGATGGCCGAGGAGCGCGACTGCTCGCCCAGGCGCTGGCGCACGCCGGCCACATAGGCCTTGTTGCCGATGTTGTCGAGATTGAGCCTGAGCTTCCATTGGCGGTTGAGTTCATAGCCGACCATGGCACTGTGCACCCAGTAGGCGGACAGCTTTCCATCGCCAGACGAGGTCACGTTGCGGGTGCCCACGAAGCGCGCCCCATAGCCCACCGTCCAGCCCTCGGGCAGCGCGTAAGTGGTCCACAGGTTCAGTGAATGGCGCGGCGTATTGCCCAGCGCCTGGCCCACACGCGCAGGCTCGTTCAGTGACTTGAGGGTCTTGCTGGCCATGAAGGTGTAGTTGGCGAAGACATCCCATTGCGGCGTCACCTTGCCTGCGGCACCAAGCTCGAGTCCGCGCACGCGCTGCTCTCCGGCCAGCAGATAGCTGCCATCGGCCATCTGCTCGCGGGCATTGGTCTTGTCCACCTGGAACAGGGAGCCGGTCAGCGCCAGCTGGCGGTCCAGCACATCCCACTTGGTCCCCAGTTCCAGGCTGGTGTTCTTCTCGGGTGCCAGCGAGGCCGTGGCCGCATCCAGGCCCGAGCCCGTGGAGACCAGGAATTCCGCGGAAGGGTTGAAGGCCGTGCCGTAGGCCAGGTAGATGCGGCCGTTGTCGGCGGGCTTGAAGCTCAGGGCGGTGCGCCCGCTGAGCCGGCCGTCGGAGCTGTCCACCGAAGTGCGCACGCCAGCGGCATTGGTGGCGTGGGAGCGCCCGTCTATCCAGTCGTAGCGCAGGCCCAGGCCCAGATCCCAGCGCGGACCCAGAGCAATGGAATCGGTGGCATACAGAGCGCGGGTGTCCAGGCTGGTTTCGTTCCTTCCGCTGTTTTGCAGATCCGTGGTGCCGGCCCAGTATCCGGGCGGACGGACCAGCGGGTAGCCGCCGCCAGGGAACTGCCGGGTGATGTTGTAGGAAGAGGTGGTGCGGTCATAGGTCTCGCGCGCGATCTCGAAGCCCGCGACCAGCGTATGGCCCAGGGCGCCGGTATCGAAGTGCCGCGTCAGGTTGGTCTGGTTGATCCACAGGGTGGTGGCCGCATCGCGGCCGTAGGCCTGCGGCCCTGCGGGCCGGTAGTAGCCGGGCTGCATGCCCCGGAGATCGACATGCGAGGCAGAGATCACGGTGTCGCGGCTCAGCCGCGAGTAGCGCGTGAGGTTCTGCAGCCTGGCGCCCGAGCCGAAGTCATGCTCGATCTTCGCGGTCAAGGCATCCTGGCTGATCTTTTCCCGGTCAAGGTTGCGCCAGCCGAAATAGGCATTGCGCGAGACGCCATCGAGCATCTTGCCGCGAAAGGCCGGCACGCCAAAGTCGGGAAGGTTGTCATCGTTCTGGTGGAAGAAGCCGAGAGTCACGCGCGTGGGCGAATTCAATCCCAGAGCCAGCGAGGGTGCCACCCCCCAGCGCCGTTTGAAGATGGTGTCGCGCCCGGCCACGTCGCTGTCATGGCCCATGAGGTTCAGGCGCATGGCGGCCTTGCCGCCAGCCAGCACCCGGTTGGCGTCGAGCGTGAGGCGCCGGTAGCTGGCCATGCCCAGGCCTGCATCGGCCTCGGTGAAGTCATGGGCCTTGGGCTGCTTGCTGATCATGTTGATGCTGCCGCCCGAGGTGCCGGCCCCGCCGAAGACCGAATTGGGGCCCTTGATGACTTCGACCGACTCCATGTTGAAGAGGTCGCTGCGGTTGTTCTGACCGCTGTCGCGCAGCCCGTCGATCTGCAGGTTGGCATTGGCGCTGAAGCCGCGGATGTTGATGCTGTCGCCCGAGCCAGCACCGCCCTCGCCCGCGTTGAAGGTGATGCCGGACACATTGGACAGCGCCTGCTGCAGGCTCAGGGCGTTCTGTTCCTGGAGCACCTGCCCTGGCACCACGGTGATGGTCTGGGGCACATCCAGCAGCGGCTTGGCGTACTTGGCCGAGCCGGATGCCTCGGTACGCGAGCCCGTGTTGCGCGGTCCCGAAACGGTGACCGGCGCCAGCTGGACCTGGCGATCCTCAGGGATCACCTCCTGCGCGTGCGCGGGTGTGACCAGCGCCGCAGCAAGGGCGGAATACAGACAGGAGTGAGGGGTGGAGACAAACGGTCTGGTACTTGAAGTGCGCATGGCAATGGCCCTTGATGTAAATGACAATCATTTGCATCAATAGACATCCAGGACAATCAGACCCGTCCGGTTCTGCAGCTCCAGACCCGGTTTGCGGCGTTTCGCAGGCGCCGCTCAGCGCGCTCCCGCCTCCTGCAGCAGCCGCTCCACTTCATGCTGGCTGCGCTGGCGGGCGTGGGCCAGGGCAGTGATGCCGTCCTTGTCAGGCAGGCTGAGGTCCGCCTTCGCCGTGATCAGCTGGCGCACGATGTCCTGGTAGCGCGGGCCGCCATCGCCCAGCAAAACGGCTTCGAGCAGGCAGGTCCAGCCCAGCCGGTTCACATGGTCGGCCCGGACACCAGCGGCCAGCAAGGCCTGCACGGTATCGACGTGGCCACGCTCGCAGGCGGGGATCAGCGCCGTGCCGCCGTAGCGGTTGGTGCTTCGCAGGTCGGCACCATACGACAGTGTCATGCGCAGTATCTCCAGCCGGCCCAGGGCGCCGGCCAGCAGATAGGCACTGTCCTGCAGGTCGTTCTTGAGATTGGGATTGGCCCCGTGGACCAGCAAGGAGCGCGCGACTTCCACATGGTTGCCGCGCACGGCCAGCAGCAGCGGCGTATTGCCCTGCGGATCACGCACATCAACAGGTGCGCCGCGCTTGAGCCAGTCGCGTACCTGCAGCGCTTCGCCGGCCTGGGCGGCCGCCAGCAGCGCAGGGCCGAATTCAGGGCGATTCACCGCACCCTCCTGCGCCCTGGCCGCATCGCGGCCCTCGGCGGCTGCGGCAACGGCCTGGGCCTCCTGCGCCTGCGCATCCGCCAGTCCCGCCGCAAGACAGGCCGTCAGGATCGCCGCGTGCCGGCCCTGGGCGCCGGATCGGGAAACAGCATGGTGCATACAAGCCCTCCTGGAAAACACGGTTGTGCGGCAAGCTTAAGGCAAGCTTGCCCGCTTCCCCATGAGGTCGGGGCGCCGCACGTCAGTTTCATTCAGGAACTATAGCTACAGCGCCTGATCCCACGCGCTTTCCATGGGCTCGCGCCGGAAGTCTCCGCGTGCCAGCCATCCTCAAACGAAAGGAGACCCGTTCCCGTGCCTTGCAATCAACGCCGTGCCACCCGCTGGCTGGCCGCAGCCGCCACCGCCCTCGCCGTCCTCACCACCACCCTGGCCCCGGCCGTCGCCCATGCGCGCGAGTTCGTCAGCGTCAAGGGCGCCAGCGTCAATGTGCGGCAGCAGCCCACCACCCGCTCGGCCACGCTGTGGGAACTGGGCAAGGGCTATCCGCTGCAGGTGGTGCAGCGCAAGGGCCAGTGGCTGCGCGTCAAGGACAACGAGAGCACGCTGGGCTGGGTGCATGCGCCGCTGACCGGCAAGACCCCGCACATGGTGGTGACCGGGCGCACCGCCAACCTGCGCGCCGGCCCGGGCCAGAACCATCGCGTGGTGGGCAAGCTGGCTGAAATGGAAGTGGTGCGCACGCTCAGGAAACAGGGCCCCTGGGCCCAGGTCCAGCGCGACAACGGCCAAAAGGGCTGGGTGGCGCGCAGCCTGACCTGGGGCTGGTGACCTGGGCTGATTACCTGGACGTCTGGCTGGACGTTCAGCCGTTGACCACGACCTGCGCGCGCGGCGCATAGCCGTGGTTCAGCGGGCCATGGCCGGCGCCCGTGAACACATCGGCGCCGGCCGCGATCGCGCCCAGGATGTACTCGCGCGCCTGGGCCACGGCCGCCTCCAGCGGCAGGCCCAGCGCCAGGTGAGAGGCAATCGCCGAAGACAGCGTGCAGCCCGTGCCGTGCCCGTTGTGCGTGGCAATGCGCTGCGACTGCAGGCGCAGCCGCTGGCCGTTGCCATGGCCCAGCAGGTCCACCACCAGATCGCCCGACAAGTGCCCGCCCTTGAGCAAGGCGGCAGGCGCGCCCAGCGCCAGGAGTTCCTGCACGGCGCCGTCCAGTGCGTCTATGCCATCAATGGAGTGGCCCAGCAGCAGCGCCGCCTCGTCCAGATTGGGCGTGACCACGGTGGCCAGCGGGAACAGTTCGCGCACCAGCACGGAGGCGGTTTCCGGCGCGATCAGACGGTCGCCGCTGGTGGCCACCATCACGGGGTCCAGCACCACGTTGCGCAGTTGGTGGCGGCGGATGGCATCGGCCACCACCTGCACCACTTCGGGCGTGGCCAGCATGCCGATCTTGACGGCGTCGGCGCCGATGTCCTCGACCACCGCATCGATCTGGCCGCGCAGTATGTCCACGGGAATGCCGTGGATGCCGCTGACGCCCAGCGTGTTCTGCACGGTGATGGCCGTGATGGCCGTCATGCCGTAGCAGCCCAGGGCGCTGCAGGTCTTGAGGTCGGCCTGTATGCCGGCGCCGCCACCGCTGTCGGAGCCCGCGATGATGAGCACGCGGGCATAGCGCTTGCGCGCGGCGGGAGCCGGTTCGGGGGATGCGGCGGTCGAAGGGGAGTGGTCGGCAGTCATGGGCGAAAATTATCACCCATGCGCATGGTCAATACCGGCAGCTGCGGGATGTGCTGTAATGCCTGCTGACGGACGAAACAGGGGTGTCCCGTCGGTGAAACAGGGCTTGGCCCGCCTCGCCGATGCGTGACTGAGAAACACCCTGGGGCCCCGGGGCGACCAGCCCCCTGCCGCACAAGCCTGCACCACAGGCATCTTGCCGCGCAGTGCCCCTGCACCCGATCCAGGTCATGCTGGCGTGGGGAGTTTCAATCAATCGGGGTGGTACGCCGCGTTTTGTCCAGCACATGCCCTGTGCGCGGACAGCCGGCCGGCAGTCCCACGGGCATGGGCGCACTTGACCACCAGATGCACATGTCCGTTCTACAAGCTTCTTCCCGCATCGCCATTCTGGGCGGCGGCCTCATGGGCCGGCTGCTGGCGTTGGCGCTGGCCCGTCGCGGCCACGGCATTGCCGTATACGACGCCCACGGCCCAGAAGGCGATGGCGCAGCGGCCCGCGTGGCAGCCGCCATGCTGGCGCCCCTGGCCGAATCGGCCATCACCGAGCCGGGCGTGGTACGCATGGGCCAGCACGGCCTGACGCGCTGGCCCGAACTGCTGGCCCAGCTCGATGCGCCCGTGTTCTTCCAGCAAAACGGCACCCTCATCCTCTGGCACCGCCAGGACGCGGGAGATGCCCAGCGCTTCTTCGGCCTGCTGGAGAAAAACCGCCGCATCAACTCCAGCCTTCCCGCGCTGCAGCCGCTGGCCGACCAGGCTCTGCACGACTGCGAGCCCGCGCTGGAGCGGCGCTTTGCCCAGGCCATGTACCTGCAGGGCGAGGGCCAGCTGGACAATCGCCAGCTGCTGGCCGCGCTCCACGCCACGCTGACCCGCCTGGGCGTGGAGCAGCACTGGAACCAGCCGCGCGAGCTGGCCGACTTCCAACCCGGCACGCCGGGCCAGCCCGACTGGGTGCTGGACTGCCGGGGCCTGGGCGCACGCGGCCAGTGGCCTGCGCTGCGCGGCGTGCGCGGAGAGGTGGTGCGCATCCATGCGCCCGAGGTCACGCTGCAGCGGCCCACGCGCCTGATCCATCCGCGCTACCCGATCTACATTGCGCCCAAGGAGGACCACCTCTTCGTCATCGGCGCCACCGAGATCGAGTCCGACGACATGTCGCCGGCCAGCGTGCGCTCCACGCTGGAGCTGCTCAGTGCCGCCTACACCGTGCATCCGGGTTTTGCCGAGGGCCGCATCGTCGAGATCGCCACCCAGTGCCGCCCCACCCTGCCCGACAATCTGCCAGCCGTGCGCTGGAGCGCGCCGCGCGTGATGGAGGTCAACGGCCTGTACCGCCATGGCTTCATGATCGCGCCGGCCATGCTGGACGTGGTGCTGGAGCTGCTCGACGGCGGTGATTCCGAACTGGCCCGCCGCTTCGATGTTGCCGTCGAGCATGCGCCATCGCAGCACAGGGCAGCCGCCTGAACGGCACGCACGGCACTTTCACGCACAACAGACCGGACATGCACGCAGGGTCGCCAGACCCGGCCCTGCCTAAGATCGAACAAGCCTCCGTACCCGCCTTTCGTTTCCCCTCAGCCGCCATGAACATCACCATCAACCAGCAAGCGACCGAACTGCGCGACGGCGCTACCGTGGCCGACGCGCTGGCCCAGCTTGCGCCGCGCCCGCCCTTTGCCGTGGCCATCAACACCGTCTTCGTGCCCAAGGCCCGCTATGCCGAGCAGGCGCTGAACGACGGCGACCGCCTCGAAGTGATCTCGCCCGTGACCGGCGGCTGATGCCCCATCCGACTCTCCCATTGCCTCACGCCATGACGACTTCCGCCTCACCCTCCGACGACAGCCTGGTCCTGTACGGCCAGCGCTTTGACAGCCGCCTGCTGCTGGGCACCTCCCGCTACCCCTCGCCCGCCGTGCTGGAAGCTGCCGTGCAGCGTGCCCGCCCGGCCATGGTCACGGCCTCGCTGCGCCGCCAGGGCAGCAATGCCGCCGAGACCGGCGCCAGCTTCTGGGAGCTGCTCAGAAAGCTCAACGTGCCCGTGCTGCCCAACACCGCCGGCTGCATGACCGTGCAGGAAGCCGTGACCACGGCCCAGATGGCGCGCGAGGTCTTCGAGACGCCCTGGATCAAGCTGGAGCTGATCGGCGACGACTACACGCTGCAGCCCGACACGCTGAACCTGGTCGAGGCCGCCTCCATCCTCATCAAGGACGGCTTCCAGGTCCTGCCCTACACCACCGAGGACCTGGTGCTGTGCCAGCGCCTGGTGGATGCGGGCTGCCAGGCCGTCATGCCCTGGGCAGCGCCCATCGGCACGGGCCGCGGCCCCGTCAACCCCTACGCCATGCAGACGCTGCGCGAGCGACTGAAGGTGCCGCTGATCGTGGATGCGGGCCTGGGCCGGCCCTCGCATGCCTGCCAGGTCATGGAATGGGGCTATGACGCCGTGCTGCTGAACACGGCCGTGGCCCTGTCCGAAGACCCGGTGGCCATGGCCGGCGCCTTTGCCGATGCCGTGAACGCCGGCCACGCCGCCCACCGCGCCGGCGCCATGGCCGAGCAATCTGCCGCCCAGCCCAGCACGCCCGTGCTGGGCACGCCGTTCTGGCACCACGGCTGAGGAGACCGGCCATGAGCAACGACTCCATCCAGTCCTGGGCAGATGCCATCGTGCGCCTGCACGGCGCCACCTTCGCCCCTGAAGGCTCCGCCCTGCCCTCCCAGCCCGTGCCGCAGGCACGGAGCCAGGAGCCGGCCTATCTTGCGGCGCTGCAGGCCTGCAGCGCGCTGGGCTTCATCGCCATCGACGCCGAGACGCTGGCCTGCGCCTGGCAGGCGCAGACGCTGCGCAGGGGCCGCTTCGAGGCCTCGCTATGGCCCGACGATCCGCGCGACTTCGGCCTGGAGGGCGCCGATGCGGCACTGGCCTTCCCGGACTGCCCAAGGTCCCTGGGCCTGTACGGCGTGCTGCCCGATGCGAAATGGGTGGGCCGCATGGCCCGCGCCGGTGTCCCCACCGTGCAATTGCGCTTCAAGTCCGAGGACCGCGACGCCATCGCGCGCGAAGTGCGCGCCGCCGTGGCCGCCGTGGAAGGCACGGACGCCCTGCTCTTCATCAACGACCACTGGCGCGAGGCCATCGATGCCGGCGCCTATGGCGTGCATGTAGGCCAGGAAGACCTGGACGCGCTGGCCGGCGCCGACCTGCAGGCCATCCACGCCTCGGGCCTGCGCCTGGGCGTGAGCACGCATGGCTATGCCGAAATGGTGCGTGCCCATGCCGTGCAGCCCAGCTATATCGCACTGGGCGCAGTCTTCCCCACCACGCTCAAGAAAATGGCCACGGCCCCTCAGGGCCTGGCGCGCCTGGGCGCCTATGTGCGCCTGATGCAGCGCTATCCGCTGGTGGCCATAGGCGGCATCTCGGCCGACCAGTTCCCGGCCGTGCGCGCCACGGGCGTGGGCTCGGTGGCCGTGGTGCGGGCGCTGGTCAATGCAGAGGATCCGGAAGCGGCGGCGCATCAGCTGCTCGCAGGCATGCACGCTGCAGACTGAGTTCTTGCTGGGCACCCCAACAAAAAAGGGAGCAGATGCTCCCTTTTTTTGCACTGCCTCATCCCTTGGGCGGTTCCTTGTCGTCTGCCTGCGGCGACGGGGCCTGTGGTGAGGTGCGAAAGGCCGGATCGGTCTCGCGCGACAGCAGCATGTCCACCGAGCGGCCCAGCGGCTCGTCCAGGCCACGGTGCTCACGCACGGTGCCGGGCGGCTCCAGCTCCCACTGGTCCAGCGCCAGGTCCATGTCCAGCGGCGCCTTGAGATTGTGACTGCTGAAACCCACGGCACCCGAGCCGGGCACCGACAGCGCCACGGGCGGAAAGCGCGAGGGCACATCGACATGCGGCAGCTCATTCTCGCCCAGGTCCGTGAGGTCTATGTCCAGCAGCGGTGCCGACTCATCGTGGATGAAGGAAGGCGCCTCGCCCAGGGGCAGGGCACGCACCTGGCCTGCGGGCAGTTGGCCGGCCTGCTCCAGATCGAAGTTCAGGGGCTGCAGTTCGAAGTGCAGCGGTGCGGACAAAGAGTCCGGTGCGCTGCTGCCCGCAGGCTTGTCGCCGCCGCCGACGGCACCCGTGGACAGCGGCAGCGTGTCCATGGGGGTGAACTCCAGGCCCGGCTCCTGCGGCGTCAGGGAGGCCGGCTGCTGTGCAGGTTCTATCGGCGGCCGCAG
Source organism: Delftia deserti (assembly GCF_042653485.1). Lineage (NCBI taxonomy): Bacteria > Pseudomonadati > Pseudomonadota > Betaproteobacteria > Burkholderiales > Comamonadaceae > Delftia > Delftia deserti. The sequence continues at coordinate 779,642 of NZ_JBHSIH010000001.1, forward strand.
TTCGGCCATCCAGTCCACGCCCGTGGGCGTGGGCGTGGATGCAGGAGCCTGCGCAGGTTCTGCGGCCGGCGTGAAGGCCGCTGCAGTGGCCGCCACCATGCGCGGCGTGGTGCGCTCGCGCGGGCCGGGTTCGCCGCGCGTCCCGGCAGGAGAGGTGCGCGCAATGGACAGCAGCAGCAGCAGGTCGTCGAAGGCGGCCAGATCGAAGGGGGCAGGCGCATCGGGGTCGGGGGCACCGTCCTGCTTGAACAGGTAGTGCGCCAGACAGACTTCGACTTCGTCCACGGGCCACAGGGCCTCGATGCGTGCCAGTTGCTCGGGATAGCCCTGCAGCAGGCTGCTGCCCTTGTCGGTGAAGCCCGGCATGGCCGGCACACGGGCGTTGAAATGCTTGGCAAAACGCGCGCGCAGCTGGTCGAAATCGTCGCGGCGGCTCAACGTGTAGTACAGGTGCAGCAGCTCCAGATAGGCCAGCGGCGAGGAATCCTCATGCGTGTCGATATGCGAGCGCAGCAGTTCGATGGCCTGCTGGTGCTCGCCCACCGAGATGAAGAATTCCGCCTGTTGCTGCACGTCGAACAGTTCGCCGGGCTGCACCATGCGCCTGGCCTTGATGGCCTCGGGCGCAGACATGGACGCAAGTGCCGGGGCCTGCGGCGCAGGCTCGGTTCCCAGCTCGGCATGCACGGACACAGGCACGGGAACGGTGGCCGGGCCGAAGTCGCCGGGGTCCACATCCTCATGCAGCTCGTAGGTCACGCCGGGGCGCATCTGGGCGCCGCGCTGCACATAGGGCGAAGCCAGGGTATCCGGTCCCCGGCGGTCGTCCTGCTGCGGTGCCGCAGGCCGGTGATCACGCAGACTGGGGGCCATGGGCCGCGTGGGTCTATGGGGATCCAGGGAATGCGGCAGGGTGTTGATCTCGTCATCGCGCGAATGCGGCGGGGTCGACGGCACGGGGTCCTGCGACGAACGCTCCACCGATTCCCGCCAGGCGTTCTGCTCGCGCGAGAACAGCGAAGCGCCCGAGCGCATGCGCCAGGCCATCCAGCCGATCACGGCCACGGCGGCAATCAGGGCCAGCAACAGCGCATTGAACAGCCAGGATGAGCCGCCGGATTCCTGGCGCATTGCGTCCAGTTCGGCCCGCAACTGGGCCAGTTGCCCGCGGTCCACGCCGTCCCGCTTTTTGAAGGCCGCCATCTCGGCCTCCAGCGCCTGCACGCGCTTGTTGGCCTCGGCCAGTTGCTCGCTGTTGGCATCGGGAATGAAGGGCGCAGGCGCTGCGCCGCCTTCGGCAGCACCCGTTGCAGCGGCTGCGCCAGGGGCACCCGGCGTGCCGCCCGTTCCCAGCCACTCCTCCACCGGCTCCATGCGCAGCCGCGGCTCGATGCGCAGGCCCGCCTGCAATTGCCCGGCCTGGGCCTGGGCGGTCACGCCCACGGGAGGCTTGGACTTTTCGGCCACGGCCTTGGGTTTCGGCTTGGGCTTTGGTTTGGGCTGGAGCTGCGCCTCCTTGGGAGCGGGCGCCGTGGCTGGCCGGACATCCGACCGCGCACTGCGGCCAGTGGCCGCGCGGGAGGGCGTCGAAGAAGATTCAGAAGCGGTGCCTGCAACACCAGCGGCGCCCACGGCCGGCAGCGCAGGCTGCGCCGCTGCCAGTTCACGCACGTTGATCGGCTGGTTGCCTGCGGCGCCCACCGAATCCGGCAGTTGCGCCAGCAGCGTGTAGCTGCGGCTGATGCCACCTTCGCAGCCCGCCCACAGCTTGAGCGTCACGACGGGCTCGTCCACCGTATAGCTGGACTGCACCCGCACAGCCTTGCCCGACGAGGTCGGGCTGACGCGCACGCGCGAGGATTCGATGGGCCTGTCACCGGCCAGCAGCTCGGCGCGCACGCAGGAGCTGCCGGCATCGTTGCCGCTGTCGGGCTGCAGGCCCACCACCAGGTCGAACGGAGCGCCCAGCACCACGTTGCCCCGGGGACTGCCCAACGACAATGCGGACGCGTTCCAGGCCATGGAGGACAGGGCGACGCCGAGAATGGTGCTACAAATTCTCACATCAGCCTTTCTTTGAACGCTTGCATTTTTGCATAGACACCTGTAGGACACCTCCTCTATGTATATGATCCAAAACAACATTTCTACTATCAGGAACATCGGATTGATAGGCGCAGGCATCATGAGACAAGGCATTGCCCAGCTGGCCGCCCAGGCAGGCGTCAGCGTGCTGCTGCAGGACGCGCGCCCGGGCGCTGCCGCGCAAGCGCAGCAACAGCTGCTTGCGCTTTGGGACATGCTTGAGAAGAAACAAAAAATAACAAGTGAGCAGGCCGCAGATTGCAGGGCCCGACTGACGGTGGCGGATGGCCTTGATGCCTTCAAGAACTGCGATCTGGTGATCGAGGCCATTGTCGAGCGCATGGACGCCAAGCAGGCGCTGCTGCGCGAGCTGGAAACCATCGTCCCGCACGGCACCATCATCGCCAGCAACACCTCGGCCCTGTCCATCACCACGCTAGCGACGGCGCTGCGCCATCCGCAGCGCTTTGCCGGCTTTCACTTCTTCAACCCGGCGCCGCTGATGAAGGTGGTGGAGATCGTGCGCGGCCTGGCCACGGACGAAGCCACCTGCGCCACGCTGGCGCAGTTTGCACGCAGCTTCGGCCACACGCCGGTGCGGGCGCAGGACACGCCGGGCTTTCTGGTCAACCACCTGGGCCGCGGCTACGTGACCGAGGCGCTGCGTATCGTGCAGGAAGGCATTGCGGACTTCGCCACCATCGACCGCATCCTGCGTGACCAGGTGGGATTCAAGCTCGGCCCGTTCGAGCTGATGGATCTCACCGGCCTGGATGTCACCCATGCCGTGATGGAGCACATCTACCACCAGTACTACCAGGAACCGCGCTACCGCCCCAGCCCCATTGCCGCGCAGCGCGTGGCGGCCGGCCTGCTGGGCCGCAAGACCGGCCAGGGCTTTTACCGCTATGCCGAAGGCCGCGCCGAGCAGCCTGCCGAGCCTGCCGTGCCGCAGGTGCAGACGCTGCCACCAGTCTGGGTGTCCGCACGCGCGGCCCGGCGCAACGAGATCTACCAGTTGCTCAAGAGCCTGGGCGCACGCATTGAAACCGCGCAGGCACCGACCGAGCAGGCCTTGATCCTGGTGGCGCCGCTGGGCCTGGACGTGACCACGGTGGCTGCCGTGGAGCGGCTGGACTGCACGCGCACCATGGGCATCGACATGCTGATCGCCGACACCGACACGCGCCGCCGCGTGCTGGCCACCACGCCGGCCACGCGCACCGACATGCGCGATGCGGCCCATGCGCTTTTTGCGAGCGACGGCAAGGCCGTCAGCGTGATCCGCGACAGCGGCGGCTTCGTCACGCAGCGCGTGGTGGGCTCCATCGTCAACATCGCCAGCGACATCTGCCAGCAGGGCATCGGCAGCCCGGCCGACCTGGAAAAGGCCGTGACCCTGGGCCTGGGCTATCCCGTGGGCCCGCTGGCCATGGGCGACCGCTGGGGCCCCACCAACATGCTGGAGGTCCTGTTCAACCTGCAGACCGTCTACGGCGACCCGCGCTATCGCCCCAGCCCCTGGCTGCGCCGCCGTGGCGCGCTGGGGCTGAGCCTCACGCACGAGGAGCCATAAGCCCTGCAAAGCCGGCGACCCGACGCACGACGGGTCGCCTTTTTTTCGCCGCCCTGCCCCGTTTTCGGCAGGCCCAGACACCGAAGTGACAGGCCCGCTGGCGGCATGCTGCGCCGCGGCGGTCCCACACGCGACAATGTGACCGTCATCAGTCACGCAAAAGACAGGCCATGGACGACCCGATTCTTACCATCGAAGAACGTGAAGCGATCAATTCCGGTCGCTGGTTTTCATCACTTTCTCCATCGCTTCGGCACGACATTCTTCGATGCGCTTACGTCAAACGGTTCAAAGATGGCACGCTCATCTGCGCACGCGGAGAACCGCCCGAGGAATGGATCGCCTGCGCCCGGGGTGCGGTGCGCGTGAGTTCGACCTCGATCACGGGCAAGCAGATCACGCTGGACTACGTGGAGCCGGGCATCTGGTTCGGCGACGTGGCCATCCTGGACGGGGACAAGCGCACGCACGATGCCTATGCGCACGGCGAGACCACGCTGCTGTGCGTGTCCAAGACCGACTTCAAGAAAATCCTGTCCATGCATGTGGAGTTCTCGGAAGCCATGCTGCGCCTGCATGCACGGCGCATCCGCCAGCTCTACGGCCTGGTCGAGGACCTCAACACCCTGCCGCTGCGCGCGCGCCTGGCCAAGCAGCTGCTGCACCTGGTGCGCAGCTACGGCGTGACCAGCCTGTCGGATGGCAGCGAGATCCGCATCGGCCTGCACCTGGCGCAGGAGGAACTGGCCCAGTTGCTGGGCGCCTCGCGCCAGCGCGTGAACCAGGAACTCAAGGCCATGGAGCGCGAGAACGCCATCCGCATCGAGCCCGGCGGCCTGGTGGTCTGCGACCGCGACACGCTGCTGCGCATCGCCGCGCCCGACGCCTGAACCTGCGCGGCCCCCACCGCGCCGCGTACACACAACCCTTTCCTTCACCGACCGGACGCTCGCGCCGGCCGGTGCCTTGCCGCGCCCGTGCCGCGCGGCTGCTCCCCTTTCTAGAACCGGTTTCCGAACCGATCACAGGACTGACTGCCCCATGAGCACTTTCGACCATTTCGTAGGCACGCGCCCCGTCTCCGACCAGCACGCATTCGACGTGCCCGCGCTCACCGCCTGGATGCAGGGCCATGTGCAGGGCTTTGCCGGCCCGCTGCAGGTGGAGATGTTCAAGGGCGGCCAGTCCAACCCCACCTACAAGCTGATCACCCCGGGCCGCAGCTACGTGATGCGCTCCAAGCCCGGCCCCGTGGCCAAGCTGCTGCCCTCGGCCCATGCCATCGAGCGCGAGTTCCGCGTGATGAAGGGCCTGGCCGGCACCGACGTGCCCGTGCCCCACATGTATGCGCTGTGCGAGGACGAGTCCATCATCGGCCGCGCCTTCTACATCATGGAGTGCATGGAAGGCCGCGTGCTCTGGGACCAGTCCCTGCCCGGCATGGAGCCGGCACAGCGCGCAGCCATCTACGACGAGATGAACCGCGTGATCTCGGCCCTGCACACCGTGGACTTCGCGGCCCAGGGCCTGGCCGACTACGGCAAGAGCGGCAACTACTTCGAGCGCCAGATCGGCCGCTGGAGCAAGCAGTACGTGGCCTCGGTCACCCAGCCCATCCCCGAGATGGACAAGCTCATGCAGTGGCTGCCCGCCCACATGCCGGCCAGCGCGCTGGATGCCTCGCGCGTGTCCATCGTGCACGGCGACTTCCGCCTGGACAACCTCATGTTCCACCCCACCGAGCCGCGCGTCATCGCCGTGCTGGACTGGGAGCTGTCCACCCTGGGCCACCCGCTGGCCGACTTCAGCTACCACTGCATGAGCTGGCACATCCCGGCCACGCTGGGCCGGGGCATCGCAGGCAAGGACCTGGCGGCCCTGGGCATTCCGGGCGAAGAGGAATACATCCGCCGCTACTGCGAGCGCACGGGCCTCAAGGACGTGGACACGCTGCGCGCCGACTGGAACTTCTACATGGCCTACAACATGTTCCGCATCGCGGCCATCCTGCAAGGCATCGCCAAGCGCGTGGAGGCCGGCACGGCCTCCAGCGCCCAGGCCAAGGCCTCGGGCGACACCGCCCGGCCCATGGCCGAGCTGGCCTGGTCCTTTGCCCAGCGCAGCTGAGCCATCCAGACCTGCCCCATCACTCACCGATCACCCCGTTTCCACCACAAGCGACAAGCCAAGAGAAGGAGCGCATCCATGGACTTTGAATATTCGCCCAAGACCAAGGACCTGCAGGAACGCCTGCTGAAGTTCATGGACGAGCACATCTATCCCGGCGAAAAGGACTATGCCGCCGAGATGGAGGCCAACACCGCCGCAGGCAAGCGCTGGACGCCGCTGCAGACCATCGAGAAGCTCAAGCTCAAGGCCCGGGAGCAAGGCCTGTGGAACCTGTTCCTGCCCGTGGACAGCGCCGAGGCCGCAGGCTACAAGGGCGGCGGCCTGACCAACCAGGAATACGCGCCGCTGGCCGAGATCATGGGCCGCGTGCCATGGTCCAGCGAAGTGTTCAACTGCTCGGCGCCCGACACCGGCAACATGGAGACCATTGCACGCTACGGCAGCACCGAACTCAAGGAGCGCTGGCTCAAGCCGCTGCTGGAGGGCAAGATCCGCTCGGCCTTCGCCATGACGGAACCCGAGGTTGCCTCCTCCGACGCCACCAACATCTGCACCCGCATCGAGCGCCAGGGCGACGAGTACGTGATCAACGGCCACAAGTGGTGGATCTCGGGTGCCGGCGATCCGCGCTGCCAGGTCTTCATCACCATGGGCAAGACCGACCCCGATGCGCCCAAGCACTCGCAGCAAAGCATGATCATCGTGCCCGGCGACGCGCCCGGCATCCGCATCGTGCGACCGCTCAACGTCATGGGCTATGACGATGCGCCGCACGGCCACATGGAGATGTACTTCGAGAACGTGCGCGTGCCCGTGGGCAACATCCTGCTGGGCGAGGGCCGTGGCTTCGAGATCGCCCAGGGCCGCCTTGGCCCCGGCCGCATCCACCACTGCATGCGCCTGATCGGCCTGGCCGAGCGCGCGCTGGAGCTGATGTGCAAGCGCGCCAGCTCGCGCATCGCCTTCGGCAAGAGCGTGGCCCAGCAGACCGTGACGCAGGAACGCATCGCCGAGGCGCGCTGCCGCATCGACATGGCGCGCCTGCTCACGCTCAAGGCCGCCTGGCTGATGGACATTGCCGGCAACAAGGTGGCACGCAGCGAGATCGCCATGATCAAGGTCGTGGCCCCCAGCATGGCCTGCCAGGTCATCGACTGGGCCATGCAGGTGCACGGCGGCGGCGGCATGAGCGACGACTTCCCGCTGGCCAGCGCCTACGCCCACGCGCGCACGCTGCGCTTTGCCGACGGCCCGGACGAAGTGCACCGCAACGCCATCGCCAAGTGGGAGCTGGGCAAGTACGGCGCCTACGGCAAGGATGCCGGCGTGCCCATCACGCGCGGCAGCTGAGCAGGCTTCAAGCCTGAGGCCTCAGGCCGCACACCCGGCAGGACCGGGTGGCGGCCCTGGCCCTCCCCTCTCAGCCAGGTGGCAATGCCCCCTGGCTTTTTTGTGCCTGCCTTTCCGGCATTTCAGTGCCCAGGGCAGGCGGCTCCCAGCCACCGCCCAGCGCCCGGTACAGCGCCACGCGCGCCTGCAGCTGCAGCAGGCGCTGCAGCACGGCGTCGTCCTGCGCCGCGTACAGCGTGGTCTGGGCCTGCAGCAGGGACAGCAGGCTTTCCGCCCCGGCCTTGTAGCGCAGCTCGGCCAGCGACACGGCCTGGCGGGCCTGGGCCAGCACCTCGGCCTGGGCCTCGGCCTGGGCCTTCAGGCCGTGGACGGCGTTGAGCGCCAGGTCCACATCGCCATAGGCCGCGACGATGGACTTGTAATAGCCGGCCAGCAGCTCCTCGCGCCGGGCCTGGGCGCCATCGCGCTCTGCCGCCAGACGGCCGCCGTCGAAGATGGGGCCGGCCAGTCCGGCCAGCAGCGAATAGACCGGCTCGCGCAGCCAGTCGCTGGCGCGGCCCGCGCTGGTGCCCGCGCTGCCCGTGAGGGTCAGCCGGGGCCATAGTGCAGCGCGCGCAGCCTGCAGGTTGGCGCTGGCGGCGGCCAGCTGCGCTTCGGCATTGGCAACGTCCGGGCGGCGCTGCAGCAGTTGCGTGGGCAGGCCTGCGCCGATCTCGGGCAGTTGCAGGGCCTGCAGCGAGTCCGTGGCCAGCGCAGGGCGCCGGGCCTGGCCCAGCAGCACGGCCAGCGCGGCATCGGCATCCTCGCCCTGGCGGCGCAGCGTGGCCAGGGCCTGGCGCTGGCTGGCCACCAGGCCCCGCTGCTGGGCCAGCTCCAGCTGGGTGGCGGCACCGGCACGTGCACGCGAGTCCACCAGGCCCAGCAGCCGCTCGGCATTGGCCACGTTGCGCGCCGCAATGGCCTGGCGCTCGCGCAGCGCCACGGCCTGCAGCCAGCCATGGGCCACCTGGGCGGTGACCGTCAGGCGCACCGTGTCCTGGTCGAACCGGCTGGCCTGCCAGGCCGCCGCCGCCGCATCGCGCGTGGCGCGGTTGCGGCCCCAGAAGTCCACCTCGTACGAGGCCGTCAGCGCGGCGCCGTAGACGCTGGCCTGCCCGCCTGACACCTGTGCATGGTTCATGCGCTGGGCGCGCAGCTCGCCATTGAGCGAGGGCAGCAGCGCCGCGCCCGCCTGGCGCGTGGCCGCCTCGGCCTGGCGCACGCGGGCCATGGCGGCGGCCATGTCCAGGCTCTGGTCCTGGGCGGCCTGCACCATGCCGCCCAGCTCCGCACTGCCAAAGGCCTGCCACCACTGCGGCGAGACGGAGGCAGGGACGGCTTCGCCCTGCTGCTTCCAGGAAGCGGCCAGCGCAGGCGCCTCCCTGTCCGGCACCGTCTGCTGCGCGGCGCATCCGCCCAGGGCCGCCAGGGCCAGGGCGATGCAGCCCAGGCGGGCATGGCGCACAGGCTCCCGACGCATTGGCGCCCAGCACATTGTCTTGTTGCTCATGTCTTTCATCTCACTCTCCCGCCAGCGCACGCACAGGGTCCAGCCGCGCCGCCGTCTTCGCCGGCATGTAGCCGAACACCAGTCCCGTCACCACGGCGCAGGCAAAGGCGCCCAGCATGGCGCGCACCGAGAACACCACGGGCACGCCCGCCACGATGAGCACCACGCCCACGGCCAGCCCTGCCAGCAGGCCCACGGTGCCGCCCACGAAGGTGACCAGGCTGGCCTCGGTCAGGAACTGGCGCAGGATGTCGCGCTGGCGCGCACCCGTGGCCATGCGGATGCCGATCTCGCGCGTGCGCTCGCGCACCGTCATCAGCATCACGTTCATCACGCCGATGCCGCCCACCACCAGGGAAACGGCAGCAATCAGGCCCAGCATCACGGCCATGCTCTGGCGCGTGGCCGCCTCGGCCTGGATGCGCGCTGCCGCATTGCCGATGCCGAAGTCCTCGCGCCCGCCGTGGCGCGCCAGCAGCAGCTTGCGCATGGCCTCCTCCGCCTCGTGCACCACGTCGGAGGACATGGCCTCGATCACCACATAGTCGGGCTGGGTCTGCGACTGGTAGACGCGCGCCCGGCCCGAGCGGTAGGGAATGAAGACCATGTCGTCATAGTTCTGCGCTCCAGAGTCCGCGCCGCGCTCGCTCATCACGCCGATCACCTCGAAGGCCGAGGTGCCGATGATCAGCTGGCGGCCCAGCGGGTTGGGCGTGTCGGGGAAGAAGTGCTGGTGCGCCTTGTGACCCAGGACCACCAGGGGCGCCAGGTCGCGGTCCTCGGCCTCGGTGTAGTAGCGGCCCTGGGCCACCTTCCAGTGGTGGACCAGGGGCATCTCCTCGCTGGCGGCGAAGACGTAGATCTGCTTGTCGGCCTTGCCGTAGCGCACGGTGATGGGGTCGCCGATCACGGGCATGACGCGCCGTATCTCGGGCAGCTCGCGCACGGCGGCCAGGTCTTCCTCGGTCATCTGGCCGGCCGGCCCGCCTGTGGCCGGCGGCTTGCTGCCCATGTAGAGGATGGCCGTGCCCATGGTCCCCATCTGCTCGACCACCTTGCGCCGCGCGCCCTCGCCGATGGCCAGCATCACGATGACCGAGGCCACGCCGATGACGATGCCCAGCAAGGTCAGGCTGGTGCGCACGCGGTTCATGCGCATGCCGCGCCAGGCGCTGCGCGCGGCCTCGAACAATTCCGCCAGCCAGGGCGCGCCGGCGCTGCCGCGCTGCGGCGTGAGCGGCAGGGCGGCAGCGCCCGCATTCACCCCATTTGCGGCATCGTCGCGCTGGCTGTCGCTAGTGATGCGGCCGTCGCTGATCTCGATCACGCGGCGCGCCTGGGCGGCCACGGTGCGGTCGTGGGTGATGAGGATGATGGTGTGGCCCGCATCGGCCAGCTCGCGCAGCAGGGCCATGACTTCGGCGCCGCTGTGCGAGTCCAGCGCGCCCGTGGGTTCGTCGGCCAGGATGATCTGGCCGCCGTTCATCAGCGCGCGGGCAATCGACACGCGCTGCTGCTGCCCGCCCGACAGCTGGTTGGGCCGGTTGCCCAGGCGCGAGCCCAGGCCCAGGCGCTCGAGCAGCGCACGGGCGCGCCGCACGCGCTCTTCCTTGGGCAGGCCCGCGTAGATGGCGGGCATTTCCACGTTCTCGCTGGCGCTTTCGCTCGCTATCAGGTGGTAGCCCTGGAAGACGAAGCCGAAGGCCTCGCGCCGCAGCCAGGCCAGCGCGTCCGAGTCCAGCGTGGCCACGTCCTGGCCCTGGAAGTGGTAGCTGCCCTCGCTGGGCCGGTCCAGGCAGCCCAGGATGTTCATCAGCGTGGACTTGCCCGAACCCGAGCTGCCCACCACGGCCACGAACTCGCCCGCGCGTATCTCCAGGTCGATGCCGTGCAGCACGGTGACGGCGGGCTGGCCGCTGTCGCCGCCGCCGTAGTGCTTGGTGATGCCGCGCAGCTCTATCAGCGGTGCGGTCAGCGGCGCGCCGGCCTGCATGCCCTGCGCCATCACCATTGCAGCCACCGCGGGCCACGGTCCAGCGGCGTCTCGCCGATGATGACGCGCTCGCCTTCCTGCAGGCCCTCCAGCACCTCGGCCTGGTGGCGGCTGCGCACGCCCAGGCGCACGGTGCGTTCCTCGGGCTGGCCCCTGGCGTCCAGCACGCGCGCTGTCTGCGCGCTGCCGCCCTTGTCAGCCACGGCCATCAGCGGCACGGTCAGCGCCTGCGCGGCCTGGCCGGTGACGAAGACCACCTGGGCCGTCATCTGGGGCATCAGCTCGGCGTCTTCGTTGTCCACGTCGAACAGCACGGTATAGGCCACGGCCTTCGTGGCGGGCGCAGGCGCCTGGCCCGCATTGCCGCCGGCCGGCGCCTGGCTGGCCGATGGCGAAGGCAGCACCTGGCGCACCTTGCTGGACCAGCGCCGGGGCTTGGCCTGGTCGGCGCCGCCCAGCGTGGTGAAGTACACCGGCATGTCGTCGCGCACGCGGCGCACGTCGGCCTCGGACACTTCGGTCCACACCGTCATGGCCGACAGGTCGGCAATGCGCAGGATGTTGGGCGTCTGGTAGGTGGCGTTCAGCGTCTGGCCCTCGCGCGCCTCCACCGAGACCACGGTGCCGGCCATGGGCGCGTAGATGCGCGTATAGCCCAGGCGCGCCTCGTCGGCCTTGAGCGTGGCCTGGGTCTGGTCGATCTGGGCCCTCAGGTGCTCCATGCGGGCGCCGGCTGCGGCCAGGTTGGCTTCTGCCGTCTGCAGGTCTTCCTCGCGCGTGGCGCCATCGCGGGCCAGCTGGCGCTGGCGCGCGAGCTGCTGCTCGGCCAGCTTGCGCAGCGCCTGCTGCTCGGCCAGCTGGGCGCGCAGGCCGGCCAGCGAAGCGCGCCCCGCATCCACCGTGGCGCGCTGCACGCTGGGGTCGATCTCCACCAGCAGCGCGCCCTTCTCCACCTGGGCGCCGGGCTCCACGCGCAGCCGGGTGACCTGTCCCGACACCTGGGCGCCCACGTCCACATAGCGGCGCGGCTGCAGCGTGCCGATGGCCGTGACGGTGGACTCGATATCGGTGCGCGCCACGTTTTCGGTCTGGTAGGCCACGGCCGGGCGGCTGCCCCACCAGGCGGCCGCGCCACCGGCCACCGCCACCAGGACCGCCGCGACGGCAATGGTTCTCCAGCGTTGCTGCGTGCGCGTCATGCTTGCCTCCCGATCACACACACCCCGAACTGGAACGAAAGCAGGAAACTCATCTGAAAAACCCCGTAGTACCGAAACTGAAAACAATCCACGCCAAATCCGCCACGGCAAGCACGCCGGCCGACCAGGCCAGCCGCGCCGCCCAGCGTGCATGGACGCTGATCAGGGCCACGGCCATCAGCGCGCCGGCGGACACGAAGCCCAGCCAGGCCACCGTGCCCACCGTGCCGCCCCAACCCGAGAGGACGGGCACAAGGGCCAGCGCCAGCAGCGCCGTGCCCAGGCCGCGCAACTGCGGGCCACGGCGGGCCGGCAGCTCGCGCGCGCCCGTCAGTTGTTCGTAATGGCGGTCCATGGCAAAGGCCAGGGCAGCCATGCCCGCAAAGGCCAGTGCCAGCGCGACCAGGGATGCGTGCAGCGTGTTCATGCCTGCACCTCCGACTGGCCGGCCACGGCGGCCTGGGCACTGGACGCCTTGGCCTTGGCGGTGGCACCCTCGCCGCGCCGCCCCAGCCAGCGCCAGGCCCAGGCAGCCGCCAGCCCCGTGGCCAGCGAGAACAGCTCCACGCCGGCACTCTCCCAGTCGCCCTCCAGCATGTGGGCGGACAGCGGTTCGCCCACGGTGATCCAGTTGAGCAGCGGCAGCAGCAGGCACATCAGTGCCAGCAGGCCCATCTGCTGGCGCCAGGCGGTGGCTGGCGCGCAGACCAGCGCATGCACCAGGGCCAGCGCCCACAGTCCGAAGAACACCCCAAGCTCCCAGCCGCCCCGGTGCGCAAGGCCCACCGGCACCAGGCGGTTGGCCCACAGGTAGCCTATGCAGCCCAGGCCCAGGCCGGCGATGGCGGCCACGTTCAGCCCCTCTACCAGCCGGTACACGCGCGCCGTGGCGCTGCCGAACTCGCCCTGGTGGCGGCTGCGGCGCTTGACCATGAAGAGAATGGCGCCCGTGGCCATCATGGCCGCGCCCGCCAGGCCGCACAGGAAGTACAGCCACTTCATGGCCAGCCCGCCGAACTTGACCATGTGCAGCCCGCCCATGACCGCCTGGGCCAGCGAAGGGGTGCCGCCGTCGGCGCCGCCGGGCAGGCGTACCTGCAGCACCTCGCCCGTGGCGGCCGAGAACATGGCCATGCCCGAATTGGGGCTCAGGCGCTGATGTGCACGGTCATCGCTGTTCCAGCCGTAGACGCCGATGCGTGCCGATGCATCGCCGGGATGGTTGATGACCACGGCACGCACGGCCTGGCCCATCAGCTCCTGGCCACGCCGCGCAAACGGCTCCAGATCGGGCACCGCCAGGGGCTTGCCGGACAGCGCGGGCGGTCCGGCCTCGTTCATGTCGGCGATGAAGGCCGTGCGTGCCGCCTGGTCCGTGCCATAGACCGTCCAGACGCCAACAGGCATGAAGCTCAGGCTGGAGATGGCGATGCCGGTATAGGCAATCATGAACTGGAAGGGCAGCGTCAGCACCGCCACGGCGTTGTGCGCGTCCAGCCAGCTGCGCTGGCCCTTGCGTGCGCGAAAGGTGAAGAAGTCCTTGAAGATGCGCTTGTGCGTGATCACGCCGCTGACCAGGGCCACCAGCATGGCCATGGCGGCAATGCCGATCACCCACAGCCCCACCTGTCCCGCATGCAGTTCATAGTGGAAGTCCACGAAGTGGTTGCCGCCCATGGTGGCGCGCGCGGCGCCGTGGCCGTGGCCAGCCGCCATTTCCTCGCCCGTGACGGTGTCCAGCTCGGCATCGGCGTACTGGCGGTTGGCGTCGAACCAGTACACGTGCAGGTCGCCGCCGCCCTTGTCGTCGGACGGCCAGATCTCCCACATCTGCGCGCCCTGGTGGTGCTTTTGCATGTAGGCCGCGCCCCAGGCCAGGCGCTGGCCCAGGTCCGCACCCTGCCCGGCCGGCGCGGCGGCGCGCGCTGCCGCCTCGGCCGCCTCCTGGGCATGGTGCTCGGGCGTCATCCAGTGCGTGATGGCCTCCTGGAACACGGCCAGCGAACCCGTGAGGAACACCGCGAACAGCAGCCACGAGAACCACAGCCCGCACCAGGTATGGAGCCAGGCCTGGGCCTGGCGGAAACCGCCCGTGGCAGCGCCGCTGCCGGGGACCTTGCTGATCTGCGCCTTGGCCATCTCAAACGCCCCCGCCATTGCGCGCCAGCAGCAGCGCGGCGCCGCCCATCAGGGCCGCAGGCACCAGCAACCCCAGCCAGACCCGGCCCGCCGAAACCGGCGAGAACGCCCAGATCACCGCCAGCGCGTGCAGCGCAAAGCTCCACTGCATGCCGGCGATCACGGCATCGACACGCGCGCCGGGCAGCGCAGCGGCCAGGAAGGCCGCCAGCGCGCTGGCCAGCGCATAGCCGCCGAAGACGGCAGCCAGCAGGCGGGACAGGACAAGCAGGCCCGGATGGACGGGCCTGTCGGCATGGGTGATATCTGCAGGATCAGCGGGTTGGGATTGGGGCATGTAATGGGTATTCGGATAAGCACAGGAACGCACGAATGCGTGCAAACAAGGGGCCAGACGGATGCCGTGATGCGGCGGCCGTCAAGGCCCTCCTCATACATGACAAACGAGATCGAAAAAAAGGCCAGCCGCAATGGTTTTCGCCATTGCGGCCAGTGGCCTGGGTCGGACTGGGGCGGGCTCTCCTGGACCCCACCCCGGCCCTCAGAAGGTGCCGCGCAGCGTCAGCACCGCATTGCGCGGCTTTCCATAGAAATTGCCGCCGCTCGCATAGCCCACGGTCTGGTAGTACGTCTTGTCAAAGATATTGTTGAGATTCAGGGAAACCGTCCAGCGCGGATCGATCCGGTACTGCACCATGGCATTGACGACCGAATAGCCGCCCTGGGTGAAGTTGTAGCGGCCGACTTCATCCCAGTCGGCGTCATACAGCGTATCGCGCACATGGTGCTTGCTCTGGATATGGGCGCTGGCGCCAATCTTCCAGCGCGACAGCTCGCCCGGCAGCACATAGGCCGTGGACAGCTTGAGCAGATGGCGCGGCGTGATGCTGCTGTAGGGCGCATCCTCGGTCTTGTCGCGCGTGGTGGTGTAGGTGTAGCCGGCCGCGACCTGCCAGCCGGGGCGCAGCTCGCCGCCGATCTCGGCGTCAAGGCCGCGGCTGGTCACCTTGCCCTGCGGCAGATAGCAGCAATTGCCCGACCATTCCTCGTGATTGCTCGGATAGCGCGTATCCGTCACCGCCGTGCCCGTGCGCACCACGTTGAAAAGGCTGAATGTGGCATTGAGCCGGCCGTCGGCCAATTCGCCCTTGAACCCGGCCTCGTAGCTCTTGCCCTTGACAGGGTCCAGCGAATTGCCCGGAGGAGGCCCCGCCTTGGATAGCGCCTGCGGCTTGAGGATCGAGGAATAGCTCAGATACGCCGACCATTGGTTGTTCAAGTCATAGATCACCCCGCCATACGGCGTGAACTTGGCCGGCTCGGAAAAGCGGCTGCCCGATGCCAATTCCCACTGGCCCGCCGCATTCAGCGACTCATAGACCTGGTTGAAGCGGTACTTGGCATAGCGCGCGCCCACGATCACATGCAGGCGGTCCGTCGGATGCAGGCGCAGCACGCCATAGCCGCCCGACTGGTCCTGGCCCCAGGGGTTGTAGCGGCGCGAGATCTGGCCGGCCGGCGCGGGGCGCCAGGCGCCAGGGTTTTGGACATCGATGGGCTCCACGCCCGTGGGATCGGTGGAATAGCCCACGTTCCAGAAGCTCTCGACCTTCTGCCGGTCCATGCCCAGCAGGATTTCGTGCGTGCGCCCGCCCAGGTCGAAGCTGCCGGCCAGGCTGGCGTCCAGCACGGTCTGCTTGTTCTCGTACAGGTAGTGGCCGCCGCCGTTCCAGTTCACGCCCAGGCCGGTTGCGCGGTCCAGCGTGCCGTAGCCGAAGGCCGTGGTGCCGTCATAGTCCGACTTGGTGCGGGTCAGGTTGAGCTTGCCCTTCCAGCGTGCGGAAAAGCGGTGCTCCAGTGCGCCGAACAGCTCGCTGTTGTCCTTGCGGCCCGTGGCCCAGGGCTGGGTGAAGCTGGTGTGGCGCGGCAGGCCGATATCGCTGCCGTCGCTGTAGCGCGGCACATCGCCGCCGCCATCGCCGCGCGTGCGGATCTTGCCGCGGCTCATGCCCACGGTCAGCAGGGTGTCGGGCGTCAGGTCCGCCTCGACCACGCCGTAGAACTGGGGAGCGCGCGTGTGCTTGATGTCCACGAACTGGTCCGTGTCCTGGTAGGACAGCACGGCCCGGCCGCGCACCCGGCCATCGAGGGCCAGCGGCCCCGTGGCATCCACCATGGTCTGGTAGTTGTTCCAGCTGCCGATGGACTGCTGCACCACGAAGCGCGGCTCGGCCAGCGGCTTCTTGCGCACGATGTTGATGATGCCGCCCGGGTCGCCCACGCCGCCCAGCAGGCCCGAGGCACCGCGCATCACCTCCACGCGGTCGTAGAAGTCCATGCTCTGGTTGACGCTGTAGGTGTACTGGGCGATGTTCAGCGGCGCGCCGCCGTCGATCTGCATGCTGTCGATCTGGAAGCCGCGCGAATAGAAATAGGTGGAGTCGAAATTGATCTGGCTGGTGGTGATGCCGGGCGTGGCGGCCAGCGCGTCGCGGATGTCGGTCATGCGGCGGTCGTCGAGCTGCTGGCGCGTGATCACCGACACCGATTGCGGGATCTCGCGGAACGACTGGTCCGTCTTGGAGGCGATGCTGGTCACGCGGCTGGTGTACGAGCCCGTGCCCTCGGTCGTGCCGTCGATGGCCCGGCGCGCGCTCACCCGCACTTCGGCCAGCGTCTTCTCGATGGTGGCGACGGGCTGCACGGTCAGCGTGCCCTCTTGCACATGGCCCTGCAGGCCGCTGCCGGCCAGCAAATCATCCAGCGCCTGGCGCAGCGGCAGCTCGCCCCGTACGGCCGGCGCCTGCCGCTGGGCGGCCAGCGAGGGCGTGAACACCAGCTGCAGTCCGGCCTGCCGCGCGAACTGATCCAGCGCGCTGGCCAGCGGCTGCGCCGCTATGTCGAAACGCAGCGTCTGTGCGGCCGGCTGGGCCAGCGTCGCCTGCAGCGGCATGGCCAGCCCCAGACAGAGCACGGCATGGGCCAGCGGATGGAGGGCGGCGCGGCAGGCGCCGGAAGAAGGGAAAAGCGGATGCATGGAAATCGTCCTTGACAGTGATGGAAGGGACCCACAGGGATCACTGCCATGACGACTGGCCAGGAAGACTCCTGAAAAATAATGTGCGCCCCGCTGCCGTGCGCATGCAGTTGCTCTTGCCACCGTCACGCCTCAGCCCGCCGTGGCCACCAGCAGGCCGCCGTCGGCCTGCCTGCGCACCTGCACCGGCAGTGCATGGGGCAGCGCCCGCACCCAGGCATGGGCCTTGGCGATGCGCACGCGCCCGCTCAGGGGCAGGCGCGCGGCCTCGGGCGTGGCCTGCAGGTCGAACGGCGCATAGCGCGACAGTCGCGCCAGGGCCTCGCCCAGCGTGGCGTCGGCAAACACCAGCTCGCCATGCCGCCAGGAGGCGGCCTGCCCGGCATCGCCCCGGGTCTGCGTGGCCACCGTGCCTTCCAGGCGCAGGCCCTGGCCTGCAGACAATTCATAGAAGCGGCCGCCATGCGCACCGGATTCCACGCGCACACGCCCCGACTCCACCTGCACCGTGACCTGCTCCTGCCCCTGGGCGCCCGTGGCCAGTTCCACGCCGAAGCGGGTGCCCAGCACGGTGACGCGCACGCCGCCGGCCTGCACGGTGAAGGGCCGCTGCGCATCCCGCTCCACCTCGAAGAAGGCCGCGCCCTGCGTCAGCTGCACCGCGCGCCGCGTGGCGAAATACTCCACCTGCGCGCTGCTGAGCGCGTCCAGCAGCAGGCTGGAGCCATCGGGCAGGCCATGGCGCACCTGCTGGCCGCGCAGGCTGGACCAGCCGGCCTGCCACTGCACATGCGTGTCGCGGTAATGCCGCCATTGCTGCCAGCCCAGGCTGCCGCCCAGGCCGAACCCGGCCACGCCCAGCAGCGCGGCCAGGCTGCGCCGCCGCCCCGCACGCCCCGCACGCCGTTCACCCATGCTGCCGGGCCGCGTGCCGCGCCAGCGGTGCAGTGCATCCTCTATGCAGGCATTGGCCTGTATCAGGTCGCGCTCCACGGTGTTGAGGCTGACGCCCAGGCGCTCGGCAATCTCGGGCTGGCGCTCGCCCTGCACGCGGTGGGCGATGAAGGCGGCGCGGCAGCGCTCGGGCAGGCTGTGCAAGGCGGACTCCAGCACGGCCAGCGCCTGGCGGTACATGACGGAATCGGCCACATCGGGCGCATGGCTGGGCGCCAGTTGTTCATGGACTGCCGCCTCGCCCAGGTAGCGGGCATGGCGCTGGCGGCGGCGGTGCGCATCCAGCGCCATGTGCTGGGCCATCACGGCAAGATAGGCCGTGGCGTCGCGCGGCATCTGGGCCGGATTCGCGGCCCCGGCCAGGTCTGCGGCCTCGGCCGGGGCGCTGCGCGCGTGTTCCGCCAGGCGCAGCCAGGTGTCGTGCACCAGGTCGCCCGCCTCCTCGCGGCTGCCCGTGCTGCGCGTGGCGGCACGCACCAGGTCGGCATAGGCCCGGTCGAAGCCGGAAAGCAGAGCGCGGGTGAAGGAGGCGGACAAATCCATGGGGCTGGATCATAACCGCGCAAAGAAGAATCATTCTCAATAAACGCAATGCATGCCGGGCTCTTTCAGCGGTTCCTGGGCCATCCTGAAAGGGCGCGATCGCAAGGTGCAGCGGGCCGCACGCGCTATCATCCGCACCAGCCCCCTGTTCCGGGGCCGGTGCTTCAAAACACCTTCACCACACAGCGGCTGAGCCTTCCCGAAAGAAGGCCTCGTCACGTCTGAACACCTGGCAAGTGGGCTGCCGCCCGCTCGTCCAAACGATCACGGGCGGGATGGGGCTGTCCGCAAGGCTGCCCGCACGTCTGTGTGCGTGTTTTGAACATCCCGTCCACCTTTTCCGTGCTTCAAAACGCGGGATTGGCGGTTTCAAATCTCACACAGGAGTACGGAACCATGAACGCCGTTTCTCTCGCACTCGCCTGCGCGCCCTCTTTTGGCGCCGCTCCTTCCATACGGAAGGCCAAGGCATGACCTCCACCCAGCCAAACCAGCCCACCCCCGCCACAGGCAGCCACAGCACCCGGCAACTGTCCAATGCCCTCACCCAGGTGGACCATCTGGTGCAGCAAGGCTGTGCAGAGATCTCCTCCATCGCCCAACTGGCCCTGGCCTGGCTGGAGACCCCCAAGGGCCATCGCCACATGGACGTGGTGGCCCGCGCACTGCAAAGCATCCGCGACAGCGCCGAGACACTGGCCGACTACGCCGGCACCGAGGCCCAGGCCATGGGCTGCGGGTTCGAAGACCCGGCCGAGATGCGCCGCGCCAAAGCGGCCGAGGCGGCTGCCAAGGCCATGGCGCACCTGCTCGATTGCCGCACCCATGAGCCGGTGCGCCCGCAGGGCTGAGTGACTCTGCAAGGCCGCTGGCTCCGCAATGGGCGCCAGCGGCCTGCACCGCCGCGCCCGAATGCTGCCGTGCCGACTCCACCCCACTCTCGCAGAGACAGGTTCACCACTTGTAGTTCAGCACCGCCATGGCCTGGCGCGGCGTGCCGAACTGGCCCTGGCCGTCGATGTTGACGTAGTACTTCTTGTTGAAGAGGTTGTTCAGGTTCAGTTGCAGCGAGAGCCTGGGGCTGAAGGCATAGCGCGCCATGAGGCTGGCGGTGGCGAAGGATTTCTGCTCGAAGAGCAGGTCACTGCCCGCCACGAAGACGCTGGCGCGGGTGCGGCTTTGCCATTGCAGGCCGCCGCCCACGGTGAGCTGATTCCATCCACCGGGCAGGCGGTAGGAAGTGAACAGCTGGGCCTGGGTCTTGGGCGCCCAGGCGTTGATGGACAGGCCCTGGGCGTCACGCGCGACGGTGCGGGCAATGCCGGCCGACAGGTTCCAGCCCGTGGCCAGCTCGCCCGAGACCTGGGCCTCGAAGCCCTTGCTGGTCACGCCCTTGGCGCCGTAGTAGGCGAAGTCGGTGGTGCCGGGCACGACCTGGCCTTCGTCCAACTGGGCCACGTTGTCCTGCTGGATGCGGAAGACGGACAGCGAGCTGTTGAGCCTGCCGTTGAGGTGCTCGCCCTTGATGCCGATCTCCAGGCTCTTGCCGGCCACGGGGTCGAGGTAGGAACCGGCACGGTCGCGGTAGTTCTGGGGCTGGAAGATGTCGGTGTAGCTGGCATAGGCGGAGAAGCCATCGCTCAGGTCCAGCACCAGGCCTGCGTAGGGGATGAAGACGTTGTGGTCGCGCACCTCGCTCAGGCTGCGCACCTTCCAGCTGCTCTGGCGGCCGCCCACGATGAGCTTGACCGGATCGGCCAGCGACAGGCGCAGCGCGCCGTACAGCGCGTCCTGGCGCGTGTGGTCCAGGCTGCTGGTGGTCAGCGGCCCCCAGGTGGGCTCGGCATAGGAGCCGTCCCATTGGTAGTAGTTGCCCACGTCCTGCAACGGGCTGGTGCGGGCATGGCCGGCCTTGTGCTCGCGGGCGCGGCTGCTGGTCAGGCCCACCACGGCCTCGTGGCGGCGCCCGCCCAGCTCCCAGCCGCCCGTCACCTGCAGGTCGGCGCTGTTTTGCTGGAAGCTGTATTCGGAGTAGTTGGGCAGGGCTGCCATGCCCAGGCCGGTGGTGATGTCGGGCTGGCGCATGAGGTACAGCAGCTTGGCGTCGTAGGCGCTGTCGCGGTGCACGAAGTTGGCCTTGAGCTTCCAGTCGTTGCCAAAGCGGTGCTGCAGGTTGGCGAAGATGTTTTTGTTGGTGCTGTTCCAGCGCGTCCAGTTCGCGGCCGTGGTCTTGGAGGTGCTCCAGTCGGCCGGCATGCCGTTCGTGAAGACCAGCGGCAGGCCGCCCCAGGTCGAGCCGGTGGGCCGGTTGGACTGGTGGTCGGCGCCCACGCTGAGCGTGGTGTCGGGCGTGAGGTCGGCATCGATCACGCCGTAGAAGACCTGCTTGCGCGCGTGGTAGAGATCCACATGGGAGTCGCGCTCTTCGGCCATGCCTGCGACGCGTGCGCGGATTCGGCCGTCCTGCGTCAGCGGCATGGACAGGTCCACCGTGCCGCGATGGTGGTTCCACGAGCCCACGCTGGCCGAGGCCGAGCCCGTGAACACCTTGCTGTTGGCGTGCTTGCGCACCATGTTGATGGAGGCCGACGGATTGCCCGCGCCCGTGAGCAGGCCCGTGGCGCCGCGCACCACTTCGACGCGGTCATAGATGGTGGTATCGGTGCCCGAGTCACCGTAGAACGACAGGCCGATGGAGGTGGGCACGCCGTCGTACTGCAGGTTGTCCACGTAGAAGCCGCGCGAGTAGAAGTCCGAGCGGTCGCTGTCCGAGCTGACGACATGGATGCCGGTGACGCTGCGCATGGCGTCGTTGAGCGAGAGCAGGCCCTGGTCCTCGATCTGCTGGCGCGTGAGCACGCTGACGGACTGCGGCGTGTCGCGCAGCGACAGGCTCAGGCCCGTGGCCGCCGCCGTGGCCGGGGTGGTGTAGGAGCCCGAGCCTTCGGTGGTGGGGCTGGCCTGGGCCGAGGCCGTGACCAGCACGGTCCTGAGTGTCTGGGAGGACCCCGCGCCTGCCCCACCCGCAGCATCCGCCGCGCCGGAGGTGGCAGGCACCACGGGCATCTCGCGCAGGGTGTAGCCGCCACCGGCCGAGCGCACGGCCGCCAGCGGCGTGCCCAGCAAGGCGCGGTCCAGTGCCTGCTCCACGGTGAAGCGCCCGCTCACGCCGCCGCTGCGCAGCCCTTCGGTGACGGCCGAGCCGAAGGTGACCAGCACGCCGGCCTCGCGCCCGAGCTGGTTGAGCACGCTTTCCAGCGGGCCGGCTGCAATGGTGTACTGGCGCTGCTCCTGCGCACCGGCAACGGATTGCGCCCAGGCCTGGGCAGGAGCCAGCGCCCCCGCAGCAGCCAGCCCCGCCAGCGTGCCCGCGCACAGCACCTGCAGCGCCAGCGCCACGGGGCGCAACGCCGGGGCCGCCGGGGATGGGCGTAGGGTGGGGGCGGCAGCCTGCCGCATGGAGTTCTGGCGCATGGTCTGAGGGCGCATGGAAAGGCCTTGTTGCAATGGTTGTAGAGAAGCGTTGGCGCACGCTGCGGTGCGCTCCTGTCTCTGTTGACAGCCATCGCCGGCAAATCAGCTCAAATTTTTTTCAGGAAAGTGCGAAGGCCTTCATACAGGCCGTGCCGCTCATGCCTTGCCCGCCCCGGCAGGCCGCACCATCACCCAGTAGCGCGAGAAGGAGTGGATTTCCACGGGCAGCGAGGAAGTCAGCGCGGCCAGCACGCGGTCGGTGTCGGCCAGCGGATAGGCGCCGGAGACGTGCAGGCCGGCCACGGCCGGGTCGCAGCCCAGGCGCCCGCGCCGGTAGCGGCCCAGCTCGGCCAGGAAATCCTCCAGCCGCATGCGCGAGGCCACCAGCATGCCTTCGGCCCAGGCGCTGGCCGCCGTGTCCAGCGCGCCGGAGTGCACGGCCTGCTGGGCCGTGAACGTGCCCTGCTCTCCCGCATCGATGCGCTGCGCGGCATGCGGGGCATGCGCGGGCCGCAGTTGCACGGCACCTTGCAGCACGCCCACTTCAACGCCGGACTCGCGCTCGCGCACCGTGAAGCGCGTGCCCAGGGCCTGAACGGCGCCCATGGCGGTCTGCACGATAAAGGGCCGGTGCTGGCTGTCCGGCGCCGTCTGCACGAGGATTTCGCCACGCACCAGCTCCAGCACGCGCTCGGCCGCGCCGTAGCGCAGATTGAGGGCGCTGCCGGTGTTGAGCACCACGCTGCCGCCGTCGGGCAGCGGCAGCCGGCGCTGCTCTCCCACGGCAGCCACCTGGTCGGCCGTCCAGCCGCGCCAGGCCTGCGAGCGCACCACGGCCGCGGAGCCTGCGCCCGAGACCAGCAGCACGGCCAGCGCCTGCACCGCACGGCGCCTGCCGGCCGAGCCGGGTGCGGCCAATACGGCCCGCGCCAGCGGCATGGGGATGCCGGCCATCTGGCTGCCCATGGATTCGATGCGCTGCCAGGCGGCCTCATGCTCGGGGCTGGCCGCACGCCAGCGCTGCAGGCCATCGTGCTGCCGGGCCTGGGCCTTGCCGGAGTTCAGTTGCAGCCACCATTGCACGGCCTGGCGGGCCACTTCGGCAGAAATGGGGGAAGAAGCGGACGGGAACGCCTGCATGCCGCCTACTCCGGAAAGAAACAGCGCATGGCCGCCTTGGCCAGATGCCGCTTGACCGTGGAGATGGAGATGCCCAGCTCGGCAGCGATCTCGCCATGGCCGAGCCCTTCGAGCTGGGCCAGCAGGAAGGCCTGCTTGGCCAGCGCGGGCAGGCGGCCCAGGCGGCGGTCGATCTCCACCAGGGTCTCCAGCACCATGAGCCGGACCTCGGGCGGCGGCGCCACGGGCTCGGGCATGGCGGCCAGGGCATCGAGATAGGCCTGCTCGATGGCGCGGCGCCGCACCTGGTTGATCAGCAGGTTGCGCGCAATGGTGGTCAGGTAGGCGCGCGGCTCCTGGAGCTGGTCCAGGCCCTGGGCGCCCAGCACCTTGAGGAAGGTGCTCTGCGCCAGATCGGCCGCGTCGAAGGCATTGCCCACCTTCTTGCGCAGCCAGCCCTGCAGCCAGCCGTGGTGGGCCAGGTACAGGGCTGTGACTTCTCGGTGCTGGGGGGCGGAGGCGGATGGCATGGCGGGTTCCGATTCCCTTGGGGGCGGAGCCCGCAATCAAACAAGAATCATTCTTATTCGATTGTATCCATGCCAACCTGTCTCTGATTCAGAAGCGGTAGCGTGCCGTCAGCAGCACATTGCGCGGCGCCCCGAAATGGTTGTTGTCCTGGGTGCTGCCAATGGCCTGGTAGTAGTACTTGTCCGTGAGGTTGTGGATGTTCAGCCGTATATCCAGCTGCCGGCTGAATTGGTAGCTCGCCATGAGGTCCACCAGCGTATAGCCCCCCTGGCGCACGCCGTAGCCGGCCGAGCGGGTCTCGCTGCGCGTGCGCACGGATCCGCCCAGCGACCAGCGCTGCCAGGCGCCCGGCAGCTGGTAGCGGGCCGACAGCTTGAGCAGATGGCGCGGGGTCTGGGTGTCATAGGGCGTGCCGGCCTTGGCGACGTCCGAGTCGCGGACATGCTGCGCCCTGTTGTAGGTGTAGCCGGCCATCAGCTGCAGGGAGGGCGTGACGGCACCCGCCACCTCGAACTCCGCCCCCCTGCTTCGCACCTCTCCGGTCTGCGCATAGCAGGACGCCACATTGGGACTGCACTGCGATTGCGGCAGTTGCAGCGGCAGATTCTTCTGGTTGATCTGGAACAGCGCCGCGCTGGCCTGCAGCCGGCCCTGGGCGTACTCGCCCTTGATGCCAAGCTCGAGGTTGCGTCCCGTCACCGGGTCCAGCAGCGCGCCTCTGGCGCCCTGGTTGCTCTGGGGCTGGAACACGCTGGTCCAGCTGGCATAGGCGGAATGCCGGCTGTCCAGCGCATAGACCAGGCCTGCATAGGGCGTGATGCGGTCATGGACCCGGTACCCGCTGGAATCGCTCCATTCCCCCGAGCGCGTGAGCATGTCGTAGGAGTAGGAATCCACGCGCGCGCCCAGCAGCGCGGTCAGGGGCTGCGCGACGCTCAAGCGCAGTGTTCCGTAGGCACCCAGCTGCCGCTGGTGGCCGCGCCGCGACCACAGGGTGTCGATGGCCGGCCGGGCAACGGAGCCCGGGTCCCAGGTCATGGGGTCCACGATCTGCTGGTAGTCCGACGGCCACCCGCCAGGTCCGTCGTCGTCGCTGTTTTGCCTCACGCTGGCGCCGAAGACCATTTCATGGGTGCGGCCCAACCATTGCCAGGGCCCCTGCGCGAAGGCGTCGAGACTGTATTGGGTCTTCTTGTAGGCATAGGTTCCCACGCCCTGGCCGAAGTCGGCGGAATCTTCCAGCGGATACAGGTAGGTCCCCAGCATGTCCATCTTCGCCTGCAGCACGCGTGCGGTCAGCTGGGTCTTCCAGCCGTTGCCCAGGCCATGCTCCAGTTCAGCGAAGAGGCTGGCGTTTTCCTTGTTCCAGTAGGCCCAGTCGGGCGTCACGCGCGCCGATCTCGGCAGCGGGTAGAAGCTGCCGTCACGCCGCGTGGGCAGGCCGTTCCAGTCGGCGCCGGGGTTGTCTTCCCTGTTGTAGTAGCCGCCCAGGCTCAGCCGCGTGCGCGGGGCGATATCGGCCTCCAGCGTGCCGTAGACCAGTTGGCGCTCATGGCGGTAGGCACGCTTGAAGGTGTCCGTATCCTGCAGGGCCACCACGGCGCGGCCGCGCAGCGTACCGGCCGCATTGAGCGGGCCGGACGCGTCGATTTCGCCGCGCAGGTTGCTCCAGGAGCCCAGGCTGCCCGTCAGCGAGACCTGGGGGGCATCCGTGGGGCGCTTGCGCACGAGGTTGATGGTGCCGGACGGATTGCCCGTGCCCGTCATCATTCCGGCAGCGCCACGCAGCACTTCCACGCGGTCGTACATGGCCATGGTGGCCAGGCCCTGCGTGTCGTAGTCGAAGGCCAGCGGCACGCCATCGGCCAGAAAGGAGTTGACCTCGAAGCCGCGCAGGAAGAACTGCGTGCGTTCGCCTCCTCCGATCTGGCGTGTGCTCAGGCCCGTGGCATCCAGGGCAACCTCCTCCAGCGACTGAAAACCGCGGTCCTCGATCTGCTCGCGCGTGATCACGCTCAGCGATTGCGGGGTCTCGCGCTGCGAAAGGCCCAGCCGTGTCGCCGTGCTGCTGGGTCCGGTGGCCGCATAGCTGCCCGATCCTTGCGTCACGGCGCTGCGCTCGGCCTGCGCCGTGACCAGCACCTCGCCCAGCGCGGTGGCGCCTGCCGCCTGGCCTGCCTGGGTCGCCTGCCTGCGCAGCGTGTAGCTGCCGTCGCTGCGCGCCACCATGTCCAGCCCGCTGCCGGCCAGCAGGCGCTGCAGCGCCTGCTGCGGCGCGTAGAGGCCGGACAGGGCCGGGCTGGTGAGCCCTTCGGTCAGCGCAGGATCGAAGGACAGCGAAATACCCGCCGCCGTGGCCACGCCGGCCAGCGTGCGGCCCAGCGGCCCGGGCGCGATCTGGTAGGTCTGGGCTGCGGGAGCAGGTGCGGGAGCAGGTACGGAAGCGGGGGCCGGTTCGGCCGCCTGCAAGGCGCCTGCGGCCAATGCCATGCCCAGCAGGGCCAGTCGGGCGGCATGCGCCAGGGGATGGAAGACGGGATGCGGCATGGGTACGGCAGGCATGGAAATCGGTCCTTGGAGACGGTGAAGAAAGAAGCTCTTTCCCCGTTGCCAACCGAGATCCGAAAAAGTACCAGCCTGCCTCGATTTTTTTAGTTCCTGGCGACCACGGTGATCCAGTAGCCGCGCATGCGTGTCTGCACATCGACGGGATAGGTGGAGGCCAGCATGGTCAGCGTCCGGTCCGTATCGCCCAGCGGGAAGGAGCCGGACACGCGCAGCGCGCGCACCTCGGGCGCGCACTGCAGCAGGCCGGGCCGGTAGCGCGACAGTTCGGCGCAGAACGCGGCCAACGGCATGGCGTCAGCCATCAGCATGCCGTGGGTCCAGGCCGTGGCCTCGGGCTGCAGGGTCTGGGGCGAGGTCACCTCCCCTGCTCGCAATACCGTTTGCTGACCGGCTTGAACGCCCAGCGCCGGGCTGGCGGCGCCGCGCAGCGTGACCTCCACGGCGCCCTCGGTCACGGTCAGGCGCACGGGGCCGCCGTCCGCCCTGCCCCCCTCCTGCCGCACGGTGAAGCGGGTGCCCAGCGCGCGCAGCCGGCCATGGGCGGTGTCCACGACAAAGGGGCGGTGCGGTGTGGCGGTATCGGCCGCCGTTTCTATGGAAATCGCACCCTGGCGCAGGGTGAGCAGGCGCAGTGCGCCATCAAACCGGATGTCCACCGCGCTGGCCGTGTCCAGCAGGAGGCGGCTGCCATCGGCCAGATGCTCGGTGCGGCGCTCGCCGGTGGCGGTGCGCAGGTCGGCGCCCCAGCCGCGCTGGTCCGCCGCATACCAGGCTTGCCAGGCCAGCCAGCCTGCAGGCGCCACGGCCAGCAGCGCGGCCAGCCGGGCCACGGCGGCGCGGCGCTGGGCGCGGTGGCTTCGGGGCCGGTCCAGCGCCGGCATGGCCAGTGCTGCAGGCAGGCCGCCCAACTTGCCCAGCAGCCGCTCGGCACGCTCCCAGGCCAGGGCATGCTGTGGGTCGGCCTGGCGCCAGCGTTCGCAGGCGGCGCGGTCGGCCTCGGTGGCGCCGCTGTCGTGCAGGCGCATCAGCCATTCGGCGGCCTCGTCGAGCACGCGCGCTTGCAGGGGCGTCTCCATCACGCCATTGCCACCAGGCATTGGCGAAACGCCTGGGCCATGTAGCGCTTGACGCTGGTGAGCGAGACCTCCAGCTGCTGCGCGATGTCCTCGTACTTCATGCCGTCCAGCTGGGACAGCAAAAACGTGCGCCGCACGATGGGCGGCAGCGCGTCCAGCATGGCGTCTATCTCGTGCAGGGTCTCCAGCACCAGGGCGCGCTGCTCGGGCGAAGGCGCCACGGGCTCGGGCAAGGCGGCCAGGGCTTCGAGGTAGGCGCGCTCCAGCGCCTGGCGCTTGTACCAGTTGACGAGCACGCCCTTGGCCACCGTGGTCAGGTAGGCACGCGGCTCCTGCACACCGGCCAGGTCGCGCACGCCCAGGATGCGCACGAAGGTGTCCTGCGCCAGGTCCGCCGCATCCGCCCCGTTGCCCAGCCTGCGGCGCAGCCAGCCCTGGAGCCAGCCATGGTGGGCGGTGTACAGGGAGGCGGCTTCTCGGTGCTGGGGGGTGGAGGCGGATGGCATGGCGGGTTCCGATTCCCTTGGGGGCGGGGCCCGCAATCAAACAAGAATCATTCTTATTCGATTGTATCCATGCCAGGGAGCGTGCGACCGCGCTTTCGACCGGCCTGATGCCGCAAGGCCTACCAGATGTACCCGAACCGAACCACCATGTTGCGGGCTTCGCCGTAGTTGCAGGCATTGGCGGAAAAGCACGACGCCGTGTGGTATTTGTCGAACAGGTTCTTGACCGTCAGGCTCACGCTGGCCCCGCGCCAGTCGCTGCGCATCTTCCCGAGGTCATAGCGCAGCGAGGCATCCACCAGGGTGAACGACGGCACGCGGAAGCTGTTGTCCGCGTCGCCCCAGCTCCAGCCGATGTAGCGTGCCCCCACGCCCGCCCCCAGCCCCAGCAGGTCGCCCCCGAAGGCATAGTCCACCCAGGCCGACGCCATCTTGCGGGGAATTTCGTAAGGCGACTTGCCCTGCACGTTGCCACCCCACTGGTCTGGCTGGGCCCTGGTCACCTTGACGGGGTTGTAGGTCAGCGCGGCCAGGAGCTTGAGCCCGCGCGTGGGCTGGACTGCCGCCTCGAACTCGATGCCGCGAGAACGCACTTCACCCTGCTGTATGGAATAGCGGACGTTCTCGGGGTCGGTGGTGAGTACGTTCTGCCTGCGCAGCTCGAAGGCGGCCAGCGTGAAGCTGCTGCGTTCGTCGGGCGAGTACTTGACGCCGACCTCGACCTGTTTGCCGGTTTCGGGATCAAAGGGCCGGTCGTTGCGGTCGGCTCCCATCAGAGGGACGAACGACTCGCTGTAGCTGACATAGGGCGCCACGCCGTGGTCCGCAAGATAGGTCAGGCCCACGCGGCCCGTGAAGGATTTTGGCTTGCGAACGGTGGTGGACACGGGGTCGGCCAGGCGGCTGGACTGCTCCAGGCGGCTCCAGTCGTGGCGTCCGCCCAGGGCCAGCACCCAGCGGTCCTTGCGGATGCGGTCCTGCACGTAGAGGCCTACCTGCTGGGCGCGCTCGTCGCGCAGCGCATCGGGCTGCAGTAGCGAGGTGTCGATGAAGCTGCCGTAGATGGGCCGGTAGATGTCCAGTTGCGGCCCGTCGGCAATATAGGAGTCGAAACTGGAGCGGCTGCGGTTGTAGTCCAGCCCCACGATGAGTTCATGCTGCAGGCCGGCCGCCACGAATTGGCCCGACAGGCTGGTGTCCACGGTGTAGACACCACCCTTGCCATCGCGCGAATCGATCTCCCGGTTGGTGATGGAGCCGTCGATCAGCGGCCCGTAGCGGAACATGTACTGCTCGTGGTTGCGTGCGTGCAGGTAGCGGAAGTTCTGCCGCAGCGTCCAGCCGCTGTCGAATTCGTGCCGTGCGTCGTAGCCCAGCGATGCGACCTCGGTCTCTTCGCGGTCGAAGCCCGGCTCACCCAGGAAGCGGCTCAGGGGCAGCCGGCCATTGGGATTGCGCCCGTTGAGCGCATCCCACTGCACGTTGGTGGACATCATGGCGTGGTTCTTCTGGTAGAAGCCGCGCAGCGTGACGCTGGTGCGTGCGTCCGGCGCCCAGGTCAGGCTGGGCGCCAGGTAGACGCGGTCGTCGCGCATGAAGTCGATCTGCTGGTCGGCCGCCCTGGCCAGCCCCACCAGGCGGTAGCTCACCGTGCCATCGTCACCCACCGGCCCTGCGAGGTCGAAGGCCACCTGTCGGCGAGCATGGCTGCCCACGGACAACTCCATGCTGCGTAGCGCATCGGCCGAAGGCCGCTTGGACACGAAGTTCACGATACCGCCCGGCGAGTTCTGGCCATACAGCACCGAGGCCGGCCCCTTGAGGACCTCCATGCGCTCGGCCCCGTAGGGCTCCATGCCGAAAAAGCCCAGCGTGCCCAGCGGCATGAGACGCAGCCCGTCCAGGTAGAAATTGCCCGAGAACTGGCTGAAGCCGCGCACCGACAGACTGTCATCCGCAGGATTTGCCCCACCCGCATTGGTGCGCACGCCGGCCGTGTACTGCACGGCGTCGTTGAGCGTGCGCACGCCCTGGTCGTCCATGCGGTCGCGCGTGATGACGGACACCGATTGCGCCACCTCCAGAATCGACGCATCGGTCTTGGTGGCCGTGCTGGCCCGGCGCGCCACATACCCGCTGGTGCTGCCCCAGGGGCTTTCTGCCTGGGCCGCGGCGGTCACCCTGACCTCACCCAGCACGGTCGATGCCTGGGTGGCCTCGGGCACCGCACGCAGCACAAAACCGCCCGCCCCCGCCGCCTGCGCCTGCAGGTCGGTGCCGGCCAGAAGCCGGTCCAGCGCCTCGCGCACCGTGAGGCGGCCCTCCACGCCCTGGGTGCGGCGGCCCTGCACCAGGGCGGGCGGTGCACTGATGCTCACGCCTGCGTCGGCGGCAAACGCCGTGAGCGCGGCGGCCAGCGGGCCTGCCAGCACCTGGAACGGACGCTGCACCGCGCTGGTGGCCGCCGCACCGGCCTGGGCCAGCGCGGCGCGCGGCAAGGCGGAGCCTGCCACCAGGCCAGCGGCCATGAGCACGGCGAGGCCCGTCTGGGACAGTGGAAAGAGCAAGGGGGAGGGAGTGCGCGCCACGCTGCGCATGCCGGGCCGGAGAGCCATGGTCTGTTTTTCCTTCGGAAGTCGTTCGATGAAATCGGTTGCCATCGAACAGGACACGGCCTGCCGCAGAAAGGGGCCAGATTCCGAAAGAAATTTCAAGTCGGTGGTGTGCCGCGCGCCGCCACCGTCACCCAGTAGCGCGTGCGGTAGTGGACCTGCACGGGCAGCAGGTGCACGAGGTTGGCGAGCACGGCGTCCGTGCCGGTATCGGCATCGCCCAGTTGAAAGGCCCCGGTGACGCGCAAATCCGCCACAGACGGATCGCAGTGCAGCCAGCCGGAGCGGTAGCGCGACAGCTCGGCCACAAAATCGGCCAACCGCATGTTGTCTGCGGCCAGCAGGCCGCGCGCCCATTGGGCGGCGCCTGCGTCCGCAGGCTCGGCACGGCCTATGCCCATGGCGTCAAACCACAGTTGCTGGCCTGCCTGCAGCTGCTGCGCGGCGCCGCCACGGGTGGTGATCTGCACGGCGCCCTGCAGCACGGCCACCTCGCTGCGCTCCCGGACACTGCGCACGACAAAGCGCGTGCCTAGGGCGCGCACCCTGCCCTGCCCTGTGGTGACCACGAAGGGCCGATGCCGGGACTGCGGGTCGGGCGCGGTCTCTATGAAGACGGCGCCCTCACTCAGGTGGACACGGCGCAGCGCCTCGTCAAACAACACATCGACGGCACTGCCCGTATCGAGCACGATGCGGCTGCCATCGGCCAGCGTCCATTCGCGGCGCTCGCCCGTGGCGGTGGCATGGGTGGAGGTCCACTGCATCCACGGCACGGTGCGCCAGGCCAGCCAGCCTGCGGGGACGGCCGTGATCAGCAGGGCCAGCGCGCGCACGGTGTCGCGGCGGCCCATGGCGCCCAGGCGGCGCTGCTTGCGGCCCAGGGCCGGTGCCCCCAGTGCGGGCGGCAGGCTGCCCGCGCGCTGGCTCACGGCCAGGGCGCGCTGCCAGGCCTGCTCATGGACATCGGCACGGGTGCGCCAGGCCTCGAAGGCGCGGTGGTCGGCCTCGCTGGCCTCGCCCGAGTGCAGCAGCACGAACCATTCGGCGGCCTGCAAGGCGATTTCGCGCGACAGCGGCACAGCGGCCTGCGCGTCCCCGGCGTTCATGCCGACAGCAGGATGCACTCGGCCATGGCCTGGGCCATGTAGCGCTTGACCGAGCGCAGGCCCATGCCCAGTTGCTCGGCAATGGCCGCATAGGTCAGCCCCTCGACCTGGGACAGGATGAAGACCGCGCGCACCTTGGGCGGCAGGCCGTCGAGCATGGCATCGACCTCCTGCAGCGCCTGCAGGATGAGCAATTGCTGCTCGGGCGACGGCGCCTGCGGCGCTGGCAGCGCGGCCAGGGCCTGCAGCCAGGCCTGCTCCAGCGACTGGCGGCGCAGGTGGTTGATCAGCAGGCGCCGCGCCACCGTGGCCAGATAGGCGCGTGGCTCGCGCAGGGGGGGAATGTCGCCTGCAGGCGCGGTGAGCAGGCGGATGAAGGTGTCCTGCGCCAGGTCGGCCGCGTCGCAGGCGTTGCCAAGCCGGCGGCGCAGCCAGCCCTGCAGCCAGCCGTGGTGGCCGGCGTAGAGGGCGGAGATTTCGCGGTGCAAAGGGCTGGAGGCGGCGTCGGAGGCTGGGGCGGATGGCATGGTAGGACCCGATGGCTTGAAGGCGGGAGGCACCATCAAACAAGAATCATTCTCAAATTATTGTAACCAGCGGCAGCACTTGCCTGGCCCGCCATCAGTCGGACCATCCAAGGGCGACCAGTGGGAGCAAGCGCGACCAGGCGTGGCTGACATCCAGGTACTGCGCCGGATCGGTATCATTTAGAAACAATCAATCATCAGCTCAGCATCCATGAGGAGAGCGAACCATGTTCGAAACGCGGGTAGCAGGCACGGCAGGACAACAGGCGCTGTGGAGCACGCTGGACAAGGCCATGGCGCTGGCGGAATTCACGCCCGAAGGCCGGCTGATGCGCGCCAATGCCAATTACGAGGCCATCCTCGGCTATCCGGCCACGGGCACTGAAGGTTTGCTTCACAGCGATCTGTGCACGCAGGCCCAGGCCGATCCGGCCGCCTACGGCCAGTGGCGCCAGCGCTGGGGCGCGGGCGAGACGATTTCGCGCGTGGGCGAACACCGGCGCCGTGACGGCAGCACCTGCTGGCTGGAGGCCACCTATGCCCCCGTGCTGGATACCCAGGGCGCGCTCAGCCATGTGCTGTGCATTGCCACCGACATCACGGCCCGGGTGCAGGCCGACCGCAGCCGGCAGGAGCATTTGCGGCGCCTGTCCCTGGTGGCCGATGCCACCGACGCGGCCGTGGTGATCGCCGACGGCAACTGGACCATCTCCTATGTCAACGCAGGCTTCACCCGCATGTTCGGCTGGAGCAGCGAAGAGGTCGTGGGCCGTGCGCCCATCGCCCTGCTGGTGCCCCATGCCTCGCCCGAATTCACGGCCGCCTACCGCGCCGAACTGGACGCAGGCAAGCCGGTGTACCGCGAGGAGATCCTCGTCGGCAAGGACGGCGAGCGGTATTGGGTCAGCGCCCAGGCCAATCCCGTCATGGGCCCCGACGGCCGCCTCCACACCACGGTGACCGTGATCACCGACATCACCGAGGCCAAGATGCACGAGGTGCTGCAGCGGCGCGCCCTGGAGGCCATGGCGCGCGACCAGCCGCTGACCGAGGTGCTGGACCTGGTGTGCCGCGAGGTGGAGCGCATTGCGCCCGACATTGCGGTGTCGGTGCTGGAAGTCGATGACCAGAACCGCCTGCACCCGCTGGCCGCGCCCAGCCTGCCGGCCTCGTACTCGGCGGCACTGGACGGCGTGCCCATCGGCCCCAATATCGGCTCCTGCGGCACGGCCGCCTTCCACAACCGGCCCGTGCTGGTGCGTGACATCGCCACCGACCCGCTGTGGGCCGACTTCAAGCAGCTCATCCTGCCGCTGGGGTATACGGCCTGCTGGTCCACGCCCATCTGCGGGCTGCAGGGCGGCGTGGCCGGCACCTTTGCCTTCTACTACCGCCATTTCGACCGGCCCGGCCCCGATCCCTTCCACCAGCGGCTGGTGGAGGCCTGCACCGACCTGTGCGCGCTGGCGCTGGAGCGCGAGCAAGCACGCCGCCGCATCCGCCAGCTGGCCTTCTACGACGGGCTGACCACCCTGCCCAACCGCAGCCTGCTGCTGGCCCAGGCCGAGCAGGCGCTGTCCGCGGCCTCGCAAGAGGGCTCCGAACTGGCCGTGGTCTTCATCGACCTGGACCGTTTCAAGCAGGTCAACGATTCGCTGGGCCACCCGGCCGGCGACAGGCTGCTGTGCAGCGTGGCCCAGCGCATCCAGGCGGAGCTGCGCGCGGGCGACATTGCCGGGCGCCTGTCGGGCGATGAATTCGTCATCGTGCTGCCACACTGCGGCGGCGCGCAGGCGGCCGAGGTGATAGAGCGGCTGCAGTCGGCCCTGGGCCAGCCTTGCATGATCGACGACGTGGCCCTGGCCAGCACGGCCAGCTGCGGCATTGCCGTGTTTCCCGCCGACGGGCGCGACATGGAGACCCTGCTGCACCGCGCCGACATGGCCATGTACCAGGCCAAATCGGGCGGGCGCGGGCTCTACAGCTTCTTCAGCCCAGAGATGAACCGCCTGGCCCAGGAGCGCCTGGTGCTGGAGACGGCGCTGCGCGACGCCCTGCGCAGCGGCGGCCTGCACCTGCACTACCAGCCCCAGCTCGATCTCAAGGACGGCCGCCTGTACGGCGTCGAGGCCCTGGCGCGCTGGAGCCATGCCGAATTCGGCGATGTCTCTCCCGCACGCTTCATCCCGCTGGCCGAGGAATGCGGCCTGATCGGCGAGCTGGGCACCTGGGCACTGCGCGAAGCCTGCCGCCAGCTGGGCGAGTGGCGCAGCCGCGGCCTGGATGTGCCGGCCATGTCGGTCAACCTCTCGCCCACCAGCTTCCACAACCTGGACCTGCCGCGCATGATTGCCGACACGCTGGACCGCAACGCGCTCAAGCCGCAGGACCTCACGCTGGAGATCACCGAAAGCCTGCTGCTGGACACCAACCCCGGCACCATGCGCACGCTGCAAGCCGTGCACGCCCAGGGCGTGCGCCTGTCCATGGACGATTTCGGCACCGGCTACTCCAGCCTCAGCTACCTGCGGCGCCTGCCGGTCAGCGAGCTCAAGCTGGACCGCAGCTTCGTGGCCGACCTGGAAAACGACGAAGCCGCCCAGGCCCTGAGCAACGCCATCCTGGGCATAGGCCGCAGCCTGCACCTGACCGTGGTGGCCGAGGGCGTGGAGACGGCAGCGCAGAACACCATCCTGCGCGAGCAGGGCTATCCGGTCGCGCAGGGCTATCTGTTCTCGCGCCCGCTGCCGGCCGCTGATCTGGAGCGCTGGCTGCAGGCATCGAGCCTGCAAGCCGGCCCGGGAACGGACATGTGAAGGCAGCGGGGGCTGGCGCGGAAACCCGGGCCGGCAAAAGTAACGACCAGTAATAAATATTCGGACTGGATCTATTTTTCCCTAAGCCTCATCGACAAGTGACCGATAACTGCGGCATGGCGGCGGCTGAGTGTCGGCCCCGCCGATCGTTACAGATCGCCCCCGACTCCCCTGACTGCCCGCCCCAGCCGCTCACCCGCTTTCGCTCTTCGCCGTACGGCACTCCCCCACCATGATGTTTTTCCGCAATCTGAAGCTGGCCCCCAAGCTGCTGGCCTCTTTCATCGCCCTGCTGCTGCTGACCGCCGGCCTGGGCCTGTTCTCCGTGGTCCAGCTGGACCGCGTCAACCAGACCGCCACCGACCTTGCCCACCACTGGATGCCCGCCGAGCGCGTGCTCCTGGAGATGCGCTACCAGCTGCAGCGCTACCGCTCGCAGACCATGCAGCATGTGCTGGCCACCTCGATGGATGAAATGGCCATCTACGACAAGAGCATGCCGGCGCTGTGGTCCGAGCTGCTCAAGAACCAGCAGGCCTTCGAGCGCTATGCCAACACCGCGCGTGAGCGCGAGCTGATGGCCGGCATCAAGGACGACCTGGGCCAGTACGCGCAGCACACGGCCAGGATCGTGGACCTGTCCCACGCCCTGCGCACAGACGAGGCCTCCGAGGTGCTGCGCGGCGATTCGGTCAAGACCAGCCGCGCCATCAACAACAAGCTCGATGAACTGGTCAAGCTCAACGCCCAGGGCATCGAAGATGCCAACCAGGCCGGTGACGACATCTTCACGGCTGCGCGCTGGTGGGTGATCGCCCTGCTGGTGGGCGCCGTGGCCTTCGGCCTGGCCATGGCCCTGCTGATCGCCCGCAGCGTGGCGCGCCCCCTGCAGCAGGCCGTGAGCCTGGCGCAGGCCGTGGCCGCAGGCGACCTGGGCAGCCGCATCGAGGTGCATGGCAAGGACGAGACCGGCCAGCTGCTGCTGGCCCTGCAGCACATGAACGAGAGCCTGCAGCGCATCGTCGGTCAGGTGCGCCAGGGCACGGACTCCATTGCCACGGCCAGCGGCCAGATCGCCTCGGGCAACCAGGACCTGTCGGCCCGCACCGAGGAACAGGCCAGTTCGCTGGAGCAGACTGCCGCCTCCATGGAGGAGCTGACCTCCACCGTCAAGCAAAACGGCGCCAACGCCCAGCAGGCCAACCAGCTGGCCGCCGCCGCCTCCCAGGTCGCCGTGCGCGGCGGCTCGGCCGTGGCCCAGGTGGTGCAGACCATGTCCGCCATCAACGATGCCTCGCGCAAGATCGTGGACATCATCGGCGTGATCGACTCCATTGCCTTCCAGACCAACATCCTGGCGCTGAATGCCGCCGTGGAAGCGGCCCGCGCCGGCGACCAGGGCCGGGGCTTTGCCGTCGTCGCCTCGGAAGTGCGCACCCTGGCCCAGCGCTCTGCCGCTGCCGCCAAGGAGATCAAGCAGCTGATCGACGACTCGGTGGGCAAGGTCGAGGAAGGCAGCGCCCAGGTCGATTCGGCCGGCAAGACCATGGAGGAGATCGTGGCCAGCGTGCGCCGCGTGACCGACATCATGGGCGAGATCTCGGCTGCCAGCCATGAGCAGACGGCCGGCATCGAGCAGGTCAACCAGGCCGTCACGCAGATGGACCAGATGACCCAGCAGAATGCCGCGCTGGTGGAGGAATCGGCGGCGGCCACCGGCGCGCTGCAGGCCCAGGCCAAGGCGCTGGCCGAAGTGGTCAGCGTGTTCAAGCTCTCGCCGTCCACCGGCATGCTGGGCAACAGCCGTGGCGGCAACCACGCCGCTGCCGTGGCAGCGCCCCGCCAAGCGCCGACGGCGCCCCGTCCGCATCTGGCGCCTTCCGCTCCCAAACGCGCGGTGCCCGCACGTGCTTCGGCCGCCCTGCCTTCTGTGGCCGGTGCGACCGGTGCGGCCGGTGCACCCCCTGCTCCGGCTGGCGCCGCGCGCCCGGCCCAGCCAGCACAGCCGGCCCGGCCCGCCGTGACGGCATCGGCCAAAGCCAAGGCCAAGGCGGCCAGCACGGCTTCCGACGACGATTGGGAAACCTTCTGAGCCAGGTTTTCGCCCGCCCCGCCGGGGGCGGACATGCCTGCCAAGGCCCGACCAGCTCCTGCTGGCCGGGCCTTTTTTCCGGGACGCCTGCAGGCAGATCACGCCGGGGCCCACGCTGCAACCTGCGCCATTGCCATGGCCAAGCCCTTCAAATCTGCCATGATCGGCCGCTGCAAGCCTTTGTTTTGAAAGCCATAGTCACATGGCGGCGCCCCTGCAGACCCGCGCGGCAGGCGCTTGCCCCGGCACGGGGCCCCAGCATGAGAAAATCGGCGATTCGGCCAAGAACACATTCATCAGAAGAACGGAACACATCATGGAAGCAGAACGCATCAACCTCATCGGCAACACCCTCGAAGATCTGTCGCAGCGTGCGGCAGATCTACGGAGGTATCTTTGACTACGATGCAAAGTACGAACGACTGCGCACGGTAAACGCCTCGCTGGAAGATCCCAGCGTCTGGAACGATCCCAAGAAGGCCCAGGAACTGGGCAAGGAAAAGAAGCTGCTCGACGGCGTCGTGCTGACGCTGCAAAAGCTCACCACCGAGCTGGCCGACAACGCCGAACTGTTCGAGATGAGCAAGGAAGAAGGCGATGAAACCGGCCTGCTCACCATCGAAGGCGAAACCGCCAAGCTGCAGCCGCTGATCGAGGAGCTGGAATTCCGCCGCATGTTCGGCAAGGAAGCCGATCCGCTGAACTGCTTCGTGGACATCCAGGCCGGCGCCGGCGGCACCGAAGCCTGCGACTGGGCCGGCATGCTGCTGCGCCAGTACCTGAAGTACGCCGAGCGCAAGGGCTTCAAGGCCACGGTCGAGGAAGAAACGCCGGGCGACATCGCAGGCATCAAGAGCGCGACCATCCACATCGAAGGCGAGTATGCCTACGGCCTGCTGCGCACCGAAACCGGCGTGCACCGCCTGGTGCGCAAGTCGCCCTTCGACAGCTCGGGTGGCCGCCACACCAGCTTTGCCTCGCTGTTCGTCTACCCCGAGATCGACGACTCGATCCAGATCGAGATCAACCCCTCGGACGTGCGCACCGACACCTACCGCGCATCGGGCGCCGGTGGCCAGCACATCAACAAGACCGACTCGGCCGTGCGCCTGACGCACATGCCCACCGGCATCGTCGTGCAATGCCAGGACGGCCGCAGCCAGCACAGCAACCGCGACGTGGCCTGGCAGCGCCTGCGCTCCAAGCTCTACGAGCACGAGATGCAAAAGCGCATGGTGGAGCAGCAAAAGCTGGAGGACACCAAGACCGATGTGGGCTGGGGCCACCAGATCCGCTCGTACGTGCTGGACAACAGCCGCATCAAGGATTTGCGCACCAACGTCGAAATCTCGGCCACCCAGAAGGTGCTGGACGGCGACCTCGACGCTTTCATCGAAGCCTCGCTCAAGCAAGGCCTCTGATTTCAAGCCCCTGGGCGGCACCGGCCGCACAGGGGCTTGAACTCTGTCCCCTGATACTGGCATAGGAAGGAATCTGTATGCTGCAACTGCGTGACGGGCAGGCCCCTGCCACCGCCATCCACCGCGCCGACTACCAGGCTCCTGCCTGGTGGATCGACACCGTGGACCTGACCTTCGATCTCGATCCGGCCAAGACCCGCGTGCTCAACAAGATGCGCGTGCGCCGCAACACCGAGGTGCCGGCGCAGCCGCTGCGCCTGGACGGCGACGAACTGAACCTTGCGCGCGTGCTGGTCAACGGCGGCGGCACCTCGTTCAAGATGGACGGCGACCAGCTCGTGCTGGAGAACCTGCCCGAGGGCGGCGACCCCGTCGATCTGGAGATCTTCACCACCTGCGCGCCCGCCAAGAACACCAAGCTCATGGGCCTGTATGTGAGCCAGGGCACGTTCTTCACCCAGTGCGAGGCCGAGGGTTTTCGCCGCATCACCTATTTCCTGGACCGTCCCGACGTGATGGCCATGTATACCGTGACGCTGCGCGCCGACAAGACCGCGTACCCGGTGCTGCTGTCCAACGGCAACCTGGTCGAGCAGGGCACGCTGGAAGACGGCCGGCACTTCGCCAAGTGGGCCGATCCGCACAGAAAGCCCAGCTACCTGTTCGCCCTCGTGGCCGGCAATCTGGTTGCGCGCGAGCAAAAGATCAAGAGCCGCGCAGGCCGCGACCACCTGCTGCAGGTCTTCGTGCGCCCCGGCGACCTGGAGAAGACCGAGCACGCCATGAACTCCCTCATGGCCAGCGTGGCCTGGGACGAAGCCCGCTTCGGCCTGTCCCTGGACCTGGACCGCTTCATGATCGTCGCCACCAGCGACTTCAACATGGGCGCCATGGAGAACAAGGGCCTGAACGTCTTCAATACCAAGTACGTTCTGGCCAGCCAGTCCACGGCCACCGACACCGACTACGCCAACATCGAGTCCGTCGTCGGCCACGAGTACTTCCACAACTGGACCGGCAACCGCGTCACCTGCCGCGACTGGTTCCAGCTGTCGCTCAAGGAAGGCCTGACCGTCTTCCGCGACCAGGAATTCAGCATGGACATGGCGGGCAGCCCCTCGGCGCGCGCCGTCAAGCGCATCGAGGACGTGCGCGTGCTGCGCACCGCCCAGTTCCCCGAGGATGCGGGCCCCATGGCCCACCCGGTGCGGCCCGACAGCTACATCGAGATCAACAACTTCTACACCGTCACCATCTACGAAAAGGGTGCCGAGGTCGTGCGCATGCAGCACAACCTGGTGGGCCGCGAAGGCTTTGCCAAGGGCATGAAGCTGTACTTCGAGCGCCATGACGGCCACGCCGTCACCTGCGACGACTTCGCCCAGGCCATGGCCGACGCCAACCCCGGCAGCGAACTGGCCCAGCGCCTGGAGCAGTTCAAGCGCTGGTACAGCCAGGCCGGCACGCCCCAGCTGCGCGCCGAAGGCAGCTACGACGCCGCCGCACGCACCTACACGCTGACCCTGAGCCAGAGCTGCGCGCCCACGCCCGGCCAGGCCGAGAAGCTGCCCTTCGTCATTCCCGTGCAGATGGGCCTGCTGGGCCAGGACGGCCGCGCGCTGACCCTGCGCCTGCAGGGCGAGGACCAGGCGGCAGCGGACGACAGCCGCCTGCTCGTGCTGTCCGAGTCCAGCCACAGCTTCGTCTTCACCGACGTGGACCAGGAGCCCGTGCCCTCGCTGCTGCGCGGCTTCAGCGCCCCCGTGGTGCTGCAGCACAGCGACAGCGATGCCGCCTTGCTGACCCTGCTGGCCCATGACAGCGACGCCTTCAACCGCTGGGAAGCCGGCCAGCGCCTGGGCCTGCGCATCGCGCTGCAGGCCATTGGCGACACCTCCATCACGGCAGACGCCAGCGGCCAGATCACGGCCGCCCTGCTGCCGGCCTCCTTCATCGAGGCCATGCGCGGCGTGCTGCGCCATCCCCAGCTGGATGCGGCCTTCAAGGAGCTGATGCTGGCCCTGCCCGGCGAAAGCTACATCGCCGAGCAGTTGGCCGTGGTCGATCCGCAGCGCGTGCACGCCGTGCGCGAAGCCATGCGCCAGCAACTGGCGACCGAGCTGCAGGCCGACTGGCAGCAGGCCTGGCAAGAGCACAGCGACACCGGCGCCTACCGCCCAGACCCCGTCAGCTCCGGCCGCCGTGCGCTGGCAGGCCTGGCCCTGTCCATGCTGTGCCTGGCCGCGCGCGCCTCGGGCGACAGTGTCTGGCCCGGCAAGGCGCTGCAGCGCTTCAAGGATGCCGGCAACATGACCGACCGCATGAGCGCCCTCTCGGCCCTGGTGCAAAGCGGCCATCCGCTCGCAGCCCAGGCCCTGGCACGCTTTCACAAGCTGTTCCAGCACGATGCGCTGGTCCTGGACAAGTGGTTCGCGCTGCAGGGTGGCGCCTGCGACCGTGGCGGCAACGTGCTGCCGGCCGTCAAGCAGCTGATGAAGCACCCCGACTTCCAGATCAAGAACCCCAACCGCGCGCGCAGCCTGATCTTCAGCTACTGCAGCGCCAACCCCGGCGCGTTCCACCGCGCCGACGCGGCGGGCTACGTATTCTGGAGCGAGCGCGTCATCGAGCTGGATGCCATCAACCCCCAGGTCGCCGCCCGCCTGGCGCGCGCCCTGGACCGCTGGAGCAAGCTGGCCGAGCCCTACCGCACGGCCGCACGCGAAGCCGTCGCCCGCGTGGCGGCCCGCGCTGAACTCAGCAACGATGTGCGTGAGGTAGTCACCCGCGCCCTGGCCGATTGACGAGCCACCCCCCTGAGTCGCTTCGCGCCTTCCCCCTTGCAGGGGGACGACACCCTCGGTGCGAGGCGGCTCTTCCTCGGTGTCCCTGGCCTGAGCAACGCCGGTTTCATGCTGCGAGCCAGGAATCACTGAAATGCTGTTCATCAGCAGATGCATACTCCACACCGCATCTGCTCCCGGATTTTTAGGAGTTGAACCCATGAAGAAAAACGTCAGCCTGACCCGCTACCTGGTCGAGCAGCAGCGCGTGGACGGCCTCATCCCCGGCCAGCTGCGCCTGCTGCTGGAAGTCGTGGCCCGCGCCTGCAAGCGCATCAGCCAGTCCGTCAACAAGGGCGCCATCGGCGACGTGCTGGGCACCGCCGGCAGCGAGAACGTGCAGGGCGAAGTCCAGAAGAAGCTGGACATCATCGCCAACGAGGTGCTGATCGAGGCCAACGAATGGGGCGGCCACCTCGCGGCCATGGCCTCCGAGGAAATGGAAGGCATCTACCTGGTGCCCAACCGCTACCCGCACGGCGAATACCTGCTGATGTTCGATCCGCTGGACGGCTCGTCCAACATCGACGTCAACGTCTCCATCGGCACCATCTTCAGCGTGCTCAAGAAGCCCGAAGGCCACCCGGGCGTGACCGAGCAGGACTTCATGCAGCCCGGCACCCAGCAGGTCGCGGCCGGCTACTGCATCTACGGCCCGCAGACCACCCTGGTGCTGACCGTGGGCGATGGCGTGTCCATGTTCACGCTGGACCGCGAGCAAGGCTCCTTCGTGCTGGTGCAGGAAAACATCCGCATCCCCGAGGACACCAAGGAATTCGCCATCAACATGTCCAACATGCGCCACTGGGATACGCCCGTCAAGCGCTACGTGGACGAATGCCTGGCCGGCGTGGAAGGCCCGCGCGGCAAGGACTTCAACATGCGCTGGATCGCCTCCATGGTGGCCGACGTGCACCGCATCATGACCCGCGGCGGCATCTTCATGTACCCCTGGGACCGCCGCGAGCCCAACAAGCCCGGCAAGCTGCGCCTGATGTACGAAGCCAATCCCATGTCCTGGCTCGTAGAACAGGCCGGCGGCGCCGCCACCAACGGCAAGCAGCGCATCCTCGACATCCAGCCCACCCAGCTGCACGAACGTGTGAGCGTCATCCTCGGCTCGAAGAACGAAGTCGAAAAAGTGACGCAATACCATTCCGAGGCATGAATTTGCCGTTATAATTTTTGTCTGTCGCCGGTGTAGCTCAGTTGGTAGAGCAGCTCATTCGTAATGAGAAGGTCGAGGGTTCGATTCCTTTCTCCGGCACCAAGAACATAGCATCCATGCGGGTTCCGCCAGGATTCTGGAGGGAAATTGGGGAAACTCAATTTCCCTTTTTGTTTTGCAGCGGCCAAAGCACACCTGAACTTCGGCAACTCAAGCCACCTGTTCAGCCCACGGAGCTTGCAGCTGGTTGGCCCGCAGCGGCGCTTCTACCTCAGGCTTCTCCTACTTCTACACAGTCCCTGATAGGTCCGGAGAGGGTGGCGGCTTGAAATTCGGCAACCTCGGCGCGACCGTCGAGCACGCGGGCTGTGTACAGGCATGGACCCTCTTTGTCGATGTGAAGCGTGTAGATCATGGCTTGCGACCTGGCACCAGTTGGATGGAGCCCGTCCCATGCGCTCGGCGCGGCGATATCCAGTGAACCCACAGCCCCCGTAACCACGCGCAGGCGTAGATGATCGACATGGCGAAGACGCCCCACTGCTCGGCCTGCCAACTGGCATAAAACCAGAACGGCTGGCCCAGCATGCCGAACACCGGCGCCCACTTGCGCGAACTGTCTCCTCGGGCCTGGGAGAGCCAGGCCGCCAAGGCGCCCAGCAAAGCAATTGCGATCTGATCGAGCGTCATATCTGCATATTACGTGAAGCCAGAAACCTATCCAGGCCCATTTTTAACCTACAAAACAAAAGCCTTACGGCATGCTGCTTACACATTAAATAATCATCGGCCGATTTGACTACAGCAGAGAATTAGGAAAAGGAGCATCGTTGGACTTCAGGAGCCTATCTTGGCTTTTGATAACCAAGGAGCTCTTCATGTCCGTTTTCCAAAATACCCCTGGCAACAACCAGCAACAAGGCAACAAGCCGCAACCCTCGCAGCAGGAGCAAAGCCGCCCTCAGAAAGAGGGAACGCACGCTCCCGAGGAGCAAAAAAAACGGTCTGAGCAAGAACAAGCTCAGCAATAAATCTGCTGGCTAAAAAACCAAAGGGCCCACAGGGCCCTTTTTTACTCGCTGAGCAGTTAAGTCGGGC
This sequence comes from Delftia deserti, assembly GCF_042653485.1. Classification (NCBI taxonomy): domain Bacteria; kingdom Pseudomonadati; phylum Pseudomonadota; class Betaproteobacteria; order Burkholderiales; family Comamonadaceae; genus Delftia; species Delftia deserti. The sequence goes on from NZ_JBHSIH010000001.1 coordinate 823,157, forward strand.
TGGAAGGCATTGAAAGTCACCGCATAAATACCGGAGACAAGGCACTTATATGAAATTCGATGACTGGGCAAAATCCCTGCCAGAGGAGATACGCACAAGCCTAACCATTTCGGAAGCATGGAATGCAGGAGCCTTATCCATGCTCGAGACGTTAATAAATCTGGGCTATATCGGCGAAGGATACGCTGAGAAAGCTAGAAACGACGTGCAGGATCTTTTAGGTGGCCTGACCTGCAGGCTGACATAACAGCAGGGGTGAGGCAAGGGCCCCAGTGTTCCCTGGTATCGCGTTCTCGGCAAACCCTGGGCATGGACTGGACGGCTGGACCTTAGACCGGCCGCTGTCGCACATCTGCGCGCCAAGGGGTCAGCCCATTGGGCTGCAATGACTTGCCCTCAGCCGCAGTGATATGAAGATAGTTCCCCCCCCGTCAACGCCCGAGCCTGCTGTGACAGCCGCTCACGAACATCAACAGGTTCAGCACGCAGCGTGTTCATGACCAGCTTGTTCACCTTGAACTCACGACAACAGGGACACACAAAGTGCGTCCACTTGGCATAGTTTTCCAGGTAGGCCGTGCTGGTCAGGCTGCACAGAGGGCATGGAGCTTGGATGGAATTTTTCATATCTGCTACTCCAGGAAAGTGCTGGGCGTGTGATTGACGTTGCTCTGAACCGCATCGATGCACTGTGGTCAGGTTGCGACGCTGGGCGTAGGAGCCAGCCTTGACTGGTCGCCCCTTGCTGTACGGGCTCGCAGCCTGTGTATAGCTGCATACATGCTTGGTTATCCTGGCCATGCTGGTCATCGTGAGTGCAGTTTGGCTGTTCCACAAGGAGCAAAAAGACCGATTGCCGGCAATCCGTCTTGCCGCCCCGACGGCCGATGAAATCGGTGGCGCCATCAAGTCCCAGCGCGGTTCAGTGCCCTGACTTTCGCTGGAATACTGGCGAGCGCACCTGACACCTTCCGTACTCGTGCGCAAGGCGTTTTTGGTCAAATGGATCACAACAGCCTCAGACGCGAGAAGGCACGCGTGCGACCGGCAGTCGCACAGCGGGCACGCGACCAAATACAGAACCTAGAGTGATTCTCCCGCTGTCAGGGCGCCCCGGACATCAGAGCGATGGAAGACATGCTGGACCATCTTCGAGCGAAGAAGGCTCTGGCAGAAGAACAGCTCCGCTCATCCACGAGCAGGAACCCAGAGCTCGCATGGGACGTGCGCCGCATAGAAGGCCGGATCCAGTTGCTCGAGGAAATGCTGGATGACCAGCGACGCGGGCAACGTCGAGGGCCATCTCCACGCGCCCTCATCGATGCGGGGTCAACGGCGTAGCCGTCAGTTGATTGCACCATTGCGAGCAGCCATGTGTCATGGCGAGTCCGGCGTCGTAGGCACGCTCGCATGCGCGGCCACGGCGGCGGGCATCGTCAGCAGTGCGCGCCGGCTCTTCCGCTCGGCCATCAGTGCAGCGCCTGACCTAACCTTACGGTTTGTTGAATGCTAGCAAGTCAACCATTCGCTCTCGAGAAATCTGAGCATCTTCATCTGTCATAGTGCTCGGATAAGCTGCCATATCAACCAAGCCAATTTATCTATGAATTTTCGATTGCTGTTAGCTATTGCGCCTATTCTTTTGGCACCCACGGCACAAGCCGAAATGATCACACTCTCGTTCTCAGGAGTGCAATTCGCTGACGGCAGCACCGCTGCCGGCTCTTACGTATACGACACCACAACTCAATCGATGAGCGACATACAGATTGACCTCTTCGCTCCCGACGCCACGGTTGAGAGGCAACTCAGGTACTCTTGCGAAGGCCGATGCCAGCCGAATGCTCAGTCCGCGATCGATCAGCCGAACAGGTCTGATCTGACTGGCATGAGCGTTCTGAAATTCAACCACGGTCGCGACTTCACCGGAGGTCTACTGGCATACATCGCGCTTTACGGCACATGCGCTGATGCGAACTGCGTGAGCACAGTCAACACCAGGGGTCCTGTCACCTATGCGGTGCCGTTGATTCGCCACTAGCTCACGGGAGCCAGAGGAAAAGCCCCGACTGCACAAGCAATCGAGGCTTGGTGCAGGTAGCTGAGCAGGGATTCCAACTCAGGCAGACCGGCGTATCGGCTCTCGGCGCCACGCAGTTCCTCTTGCATCGAGTCACCATTCGGCCATCTCTGGCACTCCACTGAATTGGTCACCCCATCGGACCTACGCCTGCTGGGGCGCTGGGGGGATGCCGTTCGCTGACCAGCTCCGCAGCTTGTGGCGAGACATTCCCGCGCGCCAATCCAGCAGCGCGCGTCCCGGCTGGTTCGGGCGGAAACAAAAAAGCCACCCGAAGGTGGCCCAACCACTGTGCGAACATGTGTACTCCCCCGCTCTGGGATGAGTCCTGAGATGTACGGCCCCAGGGTACGACTCACACTCATAGGGGACACATCAGTACAAGGACATGGGTAACAGATCCAAGCTTGGCAGCCAGGGCCAGACATTCGCAATTGGAGCCACATGCAGCCCGGTCGGGCGGCATGCACGCAGCGGCCCTGCTTCCAACACTCATCACACGCGTCCTGCCGCCGTCTCGGACGGCAAAAAGGGTGCCGCCCCATGCACGCGCAGGCCCGCTATACGCCCGCTATACGCCCGATATGGACTTGACGCCGACAATGGAACATTTCGAAAAATACCTATTTTCAGTGATATTCCATTTTCCGTGCCCCTCCTATGATTGCCACATCCTCCCGTGACAGCGGTATTCACGAGAGAAAAAATATTAACGAGAATGAAAAATCATTCCACCAGGATTTGAATCCGCCTGCGGGCCTATAGGCGTCTTCAAAAAGCTATTGAAAACACCATCTCGAAACAGAAAAATGACAAACAGCCATTGCTGATGGTTGTTGCCCCCCTGTGAAAGAAGGCATGCGGCACGCGTTTTCCAGTGGAGACGAGTGCGCCGGGACTGCTGATGGACGAATGCCGTGGCCCGTAATTTTTCTTGAAATTTCTTAACAATTCGTAGATATTCGCCCTATCCCATAGACCCGTCTTTCGTTTTTCCGAATTCCCACCGAAGTCATGCCATTTGCCGGCCATACCCCACCGCCCGACGTACATGCACAACCGTTTTGCATTGCCAGGCAAGACAGAGAAAATCTGCATGGACACAAGGCATGCGCCATATGGCTCACCGGTCTTTCCGGATCTGGCAAATCGACCATTGCGAATGCGCTGCAGACCCGCTTGCATGCCGCCGGCAGATGCACCTATGTGCTTGATGGCGACAACATCCGCCAGGGCCTGAACCGCGACCTGGGCTTCTCCAACGAAGACCGGGCAGAGAATATCCGCAGGGTTTCAGAGGTCGCCCGGCTGTTCGTGGATGCGGGAACCATCGTGATCGCCGCCTTCATCTCGCCTTTCCGGGCCGAGCGTGATGCTGCCAGGGCCTTGTTCGACAAGGGCGACTTCTTCGAGGTCTTCGTGGATGTTCCCCTGTCCGTTGCCGAGCAGCGCGACCCCAAGGGCCTGTACAGCAAAGCGCGCCGCGGCGAGCTGCGTCAGTTCACCGGAATCGACTCGCCTTATGAACCCCCTGTGGCAGCGGAGTTGACCCTGCGCACGGACCAGCTCAGCGTGGCAGCCTGTGTTTCGCGCATGCAGGCGTTGTTCCAGCAAGAGCAGCAAACCGGGCCGGGTGCGCCAGCCCCTGCCATGGCACCGCTGAATGCCTACGCCCTGCCGCTGGCCAAGGCAATGCCATGAATGCCAGGCCCGACCTGTCCTGCGCACATGAGGTCGTATGCGCCGCCACGCCCTTGTTTGCGCGGCTCGATGCCAAGGTTGCGCTGCAGGGACTGCGCGACGAGGCCGATGCATTGCTGTCCATGCCATGGTGTGACCATGTGAACCACGGCGGCTACGAAGGGGTATGGCGGGTGATGCCGCTGCGCTGCCAGCGCCAGCATGTGGCGGCCCATCCGCTGCTCCAGAGCTTCTCCATCGAGGCACCCGAGGAGGACTGGGAAGACCTGCCCCTGCTGCGGCAATGCCCCGCCATACGCCAGGTGCTGGAGCAACTGCAATGCCCGCTGCGCTCCGTGCGCCTGATGCAGCTGAAGGCCGGCTCATCCATCAGGCCGCATCGCGACCATGGGCTGGGCCTGGCGCACGGCCAGGCCCGCCTGCATGTGCCCGTGCACACCCATCCGGATGTGCAGTTCATCGTGGAAGGCCGCGTGATCCCCATGGCCGCAGGGGAGCTCTGGTATTTCAATGCCGATGCCACGCATGAAGTGGTGAACCGGGGCACGCAGGACCGCACCCATCTGGTCATCGACTGCATGGCCAACGCCTGGCTGGCCGACCGCATCGGCAAGGGGCAGGTCCATGCATGAGCTGCAGGCAGCCTTTGCCGAACTGATTGCAAGCCCCCGGCAACAGGCCTTGCTCCAGCAGGCCAGGAGCGTGGAGTCGCTGCTGGCCCGGTTGCGCCGGCTGTGGTCTCTTCCCGCCTGGAGCGATGCCCGGCTCATGCAGGCGCTGGAGCAGGCGAGCCAGGCGGCCGCCGTGCCGGCCACCGCATTGCTGGCCGGCGGCTGGCTGCCCCACAGGTATGAGGCACGCACGCGCAGCATCCAGTGGTGCCTGCCGGACGGACCGGCCACCGAGCCGTTTCATGACGAGTACATCAGCCGCTGCCTGCAGCGCAGGCTGCTGAACCAGTTCATCCGGCCGCGCACGCCGCTGGCGGGCCTGTGCGCGGACTCCGTTCCCAGGCACTTGGGCCATCGGCCTGCCGGCTTCATCTTCCACCTCTCGCGCTGCGGCTCCACCCTGGTCTCGGGCAGCCTTTCCGAGCTGGACAGCACGCTGGTCCTGTCGGAGCCGCCGGTGTTCACCGAGCTGCTGCTGGACACCTCTCTGGACCATACGCAAAAGCGCGAGGGCATTGCCGGTCTGGTGTCGGCGATCACCGTCGCCGTGCCTGGGCGCCAGGACCTTGTGGTCAAGTGGAATGCCTGGGATATCTTCCAGTGGGAGCTGCTGCAGGACCTCTACCCCGAGGTGCCCAGCCTGATGCTGGTGCGCGATCCCGTGGAGATCCTGGCCTCGCACCACAGGCAGGCCGGCCGGCACATGTCGGGCGACCCGTCGCTGGCTGGTGCCAGTCCGGTGTTCCGTTGCGGCAGGAGCAGCCAACCTTTTGTCTCCATGCTCGACCATCGCATGCGCGTGCTGCAGGCAATGATGGAGCGGATGCGGGGCCTGCACGAAAGCCGGGGCGTTCCTGTGCTGCACTACAGCCAGCTGGGTGCCGGGGCCATGGAGCAGATAGCCCGGCGTTTCGGCCTTCATGCGAGCGAGGCAGCACGCCAGCGCATCGCCGTGCGCCTCGGCCGGCATGCCAAGGCGCTGGACCAGCGCTTCTCGCCTGACGGGCAGGACAAGGCAGCCGTCTTTGGCGAAGGTGATCGCCAGGCTATCGAAGCGCGCCTGGGTCCGCTGCACGCACAGTTGCTGCAGTGCGCACACCCCCTGATGGATGCGGAGGCCCTGCATGCTGCTTGAAGCGCTGCGCCCCCCCGGCCTGTTCACCCGCCCCGCTGAACCCGAAGACCGCGACTTCCAGAGCGCACTGTTTCTCTCGGCGCGCCCGCACCTGCAATCCCTGCCGCTGCCCGAGGCCGCGCTCGCACAGCTGATGGACCAGCAGTACGACTTCCAGCAGGCCGACTACCAGCGCCGCTTTGCCGGAGCATCCCGCCTCATCGTGCAGGAAAGGGGGGTGCCCATAGGCGCACTGACGGTGCATGACAGCGGAGCGGACCTGCACATCGTGGACATCGTGATCACGCCTGCCGTACGCGGACAAGGATACGGCGCGGCCCTGCTGCGCTGGGTGCAAGGCAGTGCCGCCGTGCTGGGCCGCAGGGTCACGCTGAGCGTCGATGCTGCCGATCCGGCAGCCCAAAGACTTTATGAACGGCTGGGCTTCGCGTCATCGGGCATCGATGCCGTTCAACTGGGCATGGCCTGGCATCCCCCTGCCCCCTGGACACCTTCATACCCCTCCTGCACCCCCACAAAGCGATAACAGAAAGGCAACGCTTCCATGGAAAACTTCATTGGAGAAATCCGCTTGTATCCCTATGGCTGGCCTCCCAAGGGATGGGCGATGTGCGCCGGACAGCTTCTCGCCATCAACCAGAACCAGGCACTGTTCTCGCTGCTGGGTACGCAATTCGGCGGAAACGGCTTCACTACCTTCGCGCTTCCCGATCTTCGTGGCCGGGTCGCACGGCACACGGGCGGCGACTTGCAGCAAGGCTTGCCGGGTGGCGTGGAAAGCGTCACCTTGGTCGCCAACAATCTTCCCCAGCACACCCACGTCGTCATGGCAAGCACGGACAGCGGGGATGCGCCCGCGTTCAGCAACAACAGCATGGCCACGGCCACGCTCGTGGCCACCAGCGCCCCCACCAATTTCTATGCACCAGGCACCGCTGGCCAGCAGCCGATCGCGCCGGCCAGCGTCTCCAACACCGGCGGCAATCAGCCGCACGAGAACTGCCAGCCCTCGCTGGTGCTGACACCGTGCATCGCGCTGACCGGCATCTACCCTTCGCGCAACTGACTCGCGCCCACAGGAATACGCAATGGACTATTACCTTGGAGAGATCCGCCTGTTCGCAGGCAGTTTTGCGCCCGCAGGCTGGCACCTGTGCGATGGCACGACGCTCAACATCTCTGCATACGACGCCCTGTACTCGCTGCTGGGAACGAACTACGGCGGAGACGGGCAAACCACCTTCAAGCTGCCGGACCTTCGATCCCGCGTGCCCGTGGGGCAGGGAACAGGCCTGGGGCTGACCAGTCGCTCCTTGGGTCAGCAGTTCGGAGTGGCACAGGTCTCGCTCACGACAAACCAGATGCCCATCCATTCCCACGGTCTTGTCGCCAGCACCTCCCTGGCTACCGCAGCACAGGCCACAGGGCTGGTGCCTGCACAAAACGGTTCCGATCTCTTCTATGCGCCACAGCCGGTGGCAGGGGCCAACCCACAGACCATGGCACCCGCATCGGTCACCGTCGCAGGCAACAACCTACCGCACGACAACATCATGCCCAGCATGGCAATGAACTACATCATTGCGCTCCAAGGCATCTACCCCTCCAGGAACTAGGACAGCACCATGGACGCTTTCATCGGCGAAATTCGCCAATTTCCGTTCAACTTCGCCCCCAAGAACTGGGCGCTGTGCGATGGCCAGTTGCTGGCCATCCAGTCCAACCCCGCATTGTTTTCCATCATCGGAACCTTCTATGGCGGCAACGGAACCACAACCTTCGGCCTGCCCGATCTGAGAGGCCATGTCGTCACCGGAGCCGACCCGCAGCAGTCTTGGAACATAGGCTCCACGGCAGGCACTGATTCCGTCACGCTGCTGGCCACTGAAATGCCCCAGCACAAACATTTGCTGACCGGGCTGAACAATCCAGGCACCCAGGCAGCGCCCGACAGCACGTCCTTCCTGGCGTTCGACGGTCGGGGGGGGTACTGGGGTCGTGCGGTACATGCGAACCAACGGCACGCCCAGCGCCGCCATGGCTCCCAACATGCTGACTCCGGCCGGAGGCAACACCGCGCATGAGAATCGCCAGCCCTTTCTCGTGCTGAACTTCTGCATTGCGTTGCAAGGCGTCTTCCCCCCACGTAACTGACGTGCCGCAGCCCATGCCACGCACACTGCATTTCATCTCCGGCCTGCCGCGCTCGGGCTCCACGCTGCTCGCGGGCATCCTGCGGCAGAACCCGCGCTTTCACGCCGCGATGAGCAGTCCCGTGGCGGGGCTGGTCAACGGAGCCCTCGAGCAGATGGGCGCCGGCAGCGAATCCCACGCCTTCTTTGATGAGGCCCGGCGCAAGGCCATCTGCCGGGCCATCGTCGATGCCTACTATGCCGGCCAGCAGCAGCCCGTCCTCTTCGACACCAACCGCCAGTGGACGGCACGCATGCACCAGCTCGTGGAGCTGGTACCCGACTTCAGGATGGTGTGCTGCGTGCGCAATCCGGCATGGGTCATGGACAGCTTCGAGGCCATCTACCGCAGGAACCCCTTCGACTACAGCCGCATGTTCAACGCGGCCTCGCGCCAGACGGTGTACAGCCGCTGCGAATCGCTCATCCATGTGGCCGGTGCCGTGGGCAGCGCATGGACCGCGCTCAAGGAAGCCTACTACGGCGAGTTTTCCGAGCGCCTGCTGATCGTGGACTACGACCTGCTCACCCATCACCCCCGGCGCACGGTGGAACTCATCTACCAATTTCTCGGCGAAGAGGCCTTCGCCCACGACTTCGATGCCGTCGAGTACTCCGAAAGCGAGTTCGACCTGCAACTGGGCGTCAAGGGCCTGCACGACGTGCGCCGGAAGGTGGCCTTCACGCCGCGCCGCAGCATCCTGCCGCCCGACCTGTTTGCCAAGTACCAGGCCATGGACTTCTGGCAGGACACCACCGGCACCTCGGCCCACATCATTGCCAGCAAGAGAGCGTCCGCGACGGACGCCGAAACACAGAGAGGAACACCATGATAGGCACCACATTCCTTGGCGGCTTCTCCGCCGCACTGCTTCCGCTGGGCCTGCTGGGTTCCGCAGGCCCGGCAGCGGGCTCCTACCTGCGCTCGTACCTGAGATCGCCCCAGGACTCTGGCGAGCAGACCGCCCTGCCCCTGTCCCGCAGTGCCGCGCCGGTGCGCGACCTGCGGCCTCGCCCCCCGGGAGAGCTGGAGATCGTCGTGGCATCGCCCGTCAGCGAACTGGTGATCGTGGACTCTGCCGTGCAGGACCGGGCCGTGCTGCAGCGTGCGCTCAAGCCCGGCGTGCAGATGGTGGAGATCGATGCCTCGCGCCCCGGCCTGCCCCAGTTGGTCCAGGCCCTGGCTTCGTTCAAAAATCTGTCCGCCGTCCACGTGGTCTCGCATGCCGAGGCCGGCGTGCTGCTGCTGGGCAGCAGCCGCATCACGGCCGAAAGTATCAAGGGCGAGATCGAATCGCTGGCCGCCCTGCGCAATGCCGTGCGTCCCGGCGGTGACCTGCTGTTCTACGGCTGCGATCTCGCAGCCACGCCCGAGGGCGAGCAACTGCTGGACATCGTGCAGCATGCAACGCAGCTGGACATGGCGGCGTCCAGCAATGCCACAGGCAACCTGGCCCAGGGTGGAGACTGGCAGCTGGAGGTACGGCGTGGCCACGTCGATACGCAGCTGGCGTTTTCGGACAAGGCTTTGGCTGATTTCTCGGGCGTGCTACAGGCCGCCAACGGAACCTACGGCTTCGTTCCCGTTACCAACTGGTCGGGTGACAAGACACCGGAGCTGACCTCCGCACATTTCAAGTTGACAGCCCGCGACGGCGACGACGCCATCCGGAAACTCTACATGTATGCAGGTGCCGTGGGCATGATGGATGGCACGTATACAGGGAACGCCATGCGCCTGCGCGCCAACGCACCGAACACCACGCTGTTCGAGTTGACGGCAGTGAATACAGGTGAAGCCCTCATCCCCGGCGGCGGAGGCATGCAGTACGCCGACCTCACCAATGTGCGCATCGAAGGCCTGCGCGCGGACGGAGTTTCGACCATCGTCACTGCGCCGAAGGACGGCACCGGCTCGGCGGACAGCTTCAACTTCAGCGGAGCCGATCTGAGCGCCTTCCAGAACAAACGCTTCCAGAGTTTCCGGCTGCTTTTCGATTGCAAACCGCCGGGCTCCTCGCAGTGCGCTGCCTACATGGAGTTGCGTAACTTCACGGTACAAAATGCCGTCAACACTCCCTTGCCGCTTCCAGTGGTGACGGATGCGAACATCGGCCTGAGCGGTGCCAGCAGCCTGCTGGGAGCCTTCAAGGCTGGCGATACGGTAACTGTCACCTGGAACAACACAGGCGCAGGAGACAACGTCAGCGAAGAGAATGGCGTCAATGGCGTGACCGTGGATTTCAGCCAGTTCGGTGGACCTGCCGCAGCGCCTGCAACCAACAACGGCAGTGGCATCTGGACGGCCGCCTACGTTCTTGCCGCCGGGTATCAGGGCACCAACAGGAACGTGAGCGTGACCGCCACGAATGGCAACGGATCAACCACGACGGCAGATACGGCCAACGCCACGGTGGACACCCTGGTCCCCGCCGTCAGCAGCATCGCCTTCAAAGGCTCGCCAGCCCCGGGCGATGCCAGCATGGAGTTCACGGTGACCTTCAACAAGCAGGTCTCCAATGTATTTGCCAGCGACTTCGCACTTGCCTCCACCGGGTCCGCCAGCGGCACCATCGCCAGCGTCTTCACAGCCTCGGGCATCTCCTTCGACGTCAACATTACCGGCATCACGGGCAATGGCACCCTTAAGCTCAACCTGAGCGGGGCCAACGGCATTTCCGACAGCGTGGGCAATGCCTCACCGGCAGCCTTCAGCGCCGGAGCCACGCACACCGTGGCCGTTCCGGTGGCGCCCAGCGCGCCAACGGTTGCCTCGGCCTCGCCGGGCAATGGCCAGGCCACGGTGACTTTTGGCGCACCCGCCAGCAATGGCGGCACGGCCATCGCCACCTACACGGCCGTGGCCAGCGGGGTCGGAGGCCAGACCGGATCCTGCCCAGGGCCGGCGGCCTGCACCATCACCGTGCCCGGCCTGACCAATGGCATCAGCTACAGCTTCAACGTCTCGGCCACCAACTCGGCAGGACTGACCGGCCCTGCGGCCACGTCCAACAACGTTACCCCCCAGAGCACGCAGACCATCAGCTTCACGCCCGCTGCCAGCTACAACTTCGGCACCACGCCCACGTTGACTGCCACCTCCAGCGCAGGCGGCAGCTATCCGGTGAGCTTCACATCGACCACCACGGGCGTGTGCACCATCGCGTCAACAGGCACGCTGACCTTCGTGACCGCCGGCAGCTGCACCATCAACGCCGACCAGCCCGGCGACGCGGCCACCAGCGCCGCACCCCAGGTCGGGCAGACCTTCAACGTCAACGCCATCGCGCCGGGAGCGCCCACCATCGGCACGGCAACAGCCGGCGATGCCCAGGCCGCGGTGAGCTTCACCGCACCCGCCTCCACCGGGGGAGCCGCCGTCACCTACACCGCCACATCCAGCCCGGGCAGCTTCACGGCGACGGGCAGCAGCCCGATCACCGTGCCCGGCCTGATCAATGGCACGGCCTACACCTTCTCGGTCACGGCCGCCAACTCAGCCGGACCGGGCTCTCCCTCGGCTGCATCCAACGCCGTGACGCCCAAGGCGTCGCAGACCATCAGCTTCACGCCCGCTGCCAGCTACAACTTCGGCACCACGCCCACGTTGACTGCCACCTCCAGCGCAGGCGGCAGCTATCCGGTGAGCTTCACATCGACCACCACGGGCGTGTGCACCATCACGCCAACAGGCACGCTGACCTTCGTGACCGCCGGCAGCTGCACCATCAACGCCGACCAGCCCGGCGACGCGGCCACCAGCGCCGCACCCCAGGTCGGGCAGACCTTCAACGTCAACGCCATCGCGCCGGGAGCGCCCACCATCGGCACGGCAACAGCCGGCGATGCCCAGGCCACGGTGAGCTTCACCGCACCCGCCTCCACCGGGGGAGCCGCCGTCACCTACACCGCCACATCCAGCCCGGGCAGCTTCACGGCGACGGGCAGCAGCCCGATCACCGTGCCCGGCCTGATCAATGGCACGGCCTACACCTTCTCGGTCACGGCCGCCAACTCAGCCGGACCGGGCTCTCCCTCGGCTGCATCCAACGCCGTGACGCCCAAGGCGTCGCAGACCATCAGCTTCACGCCCGCTGCCAGCTACAACTTCGGCACCACGCCCACGTTGACTGCCACCTCCAGCGCAGGCGGCAGCTATCCGGTGAGCTTCACATCGACCACCACGGGCGTGTGCACCATCACGCCAACAGGCACGCTGACCTTCGTGACCGCCGGCAGCTGCACCATCAACGCCAACCAGCCCGGCAACGCGGCCACCAGCGCCGCACCCCAGGTCTCGCAGACCTTCAACGTCAACGCCATCGCGCCTGATGTTCCCGTCATCGGCACCGTCACGACCGCAGATGCCCAGGCCACGGTGAACTTCACGGCCTCCGCCGGCAGCGGCGGTGCGCCCATCACGGGCTACACCGTGACGGCCACGCCGTTGGTGGTGCCCGGTGCGCCCGCCGTGACCACCCAGACAGGCACGGCATCGCCCATCGTCGTGACAGGGCTGGCCAATGGCTTTGCCTACAGCTTCACCGTCAAGGCCACGAACGGCGCACAGACCAGCGCGGACTCCGCAGCGGTACAAGGCACGCCGCGCAAGCTGGAACTGGTGGGTGCTCCCGGCAGCGTGCCCGGAATGTCCGGCACGCCGACAGCCACGCTCTCCGGCGGCGGCTCCACCTGCACGCTGCAGGCCAGCGGCGGCTTCGGCCCGGCCGCTGCCACGCCGCCCGGCCTGCAGGCGCCCAATGGCCAGTTCGCCTTCACGGCCGAGCAATGCACGGGCGCCGTGACGATGACCCTGGTCTACCCCAGCCCCCTGCCCCTGGGCGTGCAGTTCCGCAAGCCCGATGGGGCCGGCGGCTGGTTCGACCCCATGAACGCCGCCACCTCGTTGAACGTGCACATGAACCCCGCCCGCACCACGATCAGCTACACCATCACCGACAACGGCCTGGGTGACACCAACCCGGCCACGGGCTCCGTCAGCGATCCGTTCGTTCCCGTGGTGGCTGCAGTGGCACCCGGCGGCGCGCAGGCCATTCCCTCGCTGGGTGGATGGGCGCTCGCAATGCTGTCCGGGCTGCTGGGAGGCCTGGCCCTGCGCAGCAGGAAGGTGTTCACGGCACGGCGCTGACGCGCAAGCTGCCCTGGCAGCCTGGCAGGCCCTGGTTCGCAAGAGCCAGGGCCTTTCCCATGAAGAGCCCAGGCCGCCTCCGGTGCAGGTGCGGCGACGGCCGTTCGCAGAGCATGTATCGCCCGGAACTGCGGCAGGAGGCCATCCCTGCGAGCCACGCCTGCGCAAGGTTTTCTTAACCGCGCCCGGCCCATTCGGCACGCCACACCGCCAGGGCCGACAGCGCAGCGCTGGCTCCGGCCAGCAGGATGGACGGCGTGTAGCCACCCCAGATATCGAACAGCCAGCCCGCCAGGCTGCCCCCGGCCATGGCCGAGATACCGACCGCCACATACAGCGCCCCCAAAATGGCGCCCAGGTTCCGCGTGCCGAACCAGGTCGCGGCCACGGCGGGATACAGCGCGATGCAGCCGCCGTTGGCCGCGCCGAACACCAGCGCAAAACCGGCCAGGGCCACGAAGCCCCGCGCCATGGACCACAGCCCGCACAGCACGGCCAGGGACACGGTGAGCACCAGCAGAAAGCGCAGCGCCCCCATCCTGTCGCCCAGCCGGCCCAGCGCGAGGCGCCCCAGCACATTGCCCACGCCGATCAGTCCGATCAACCCATTGGCCTGCGCGGCAGACAACCCCTGCTGGCGTGCCAGCGGGTTGATGTGGATGAGGGCCAGGAACAGGCCGATGGAGCCCAGAAAGATGGCCGCGAAATACCACCAGAACCGGGCCTGCCGCGCCGCCTGGGCCAGGTCCATGCCCGGGGCGGACTGCCCGGCAGCAGGGACACCCGAATGCGGCACGCCATCGGGATGCAGCCCCAGTTCCTCAGGCCGGTCGCGCAGGCTGGCCGCAGCAGCCAGGCCGGCCAGTGCAATGGCTGCGGCATAGACCTGCATGGTCAGTTGCCAGGACAGGTGCTCCATGAGTGCGCCCGCCACCACGGGACCGAGCAGGGTACCCAGCCCGGTGCCCGCCAGCGCTATGCCGGAGGCAGAACTGCGCCGCAGCACGAACCATCGTGCAATGGTGGAGACGGCGGGCACATACACCAGGCCCACGCCCAGGCCGACCAGAATGCAGAAGGCGCCCAGGAACAGGACCAGCGATGACGACAGCAGGCTGCTGGCCACAAAGCCCAGCGCCAGCAGCACGATGCCGGCCGAGGTGACGGTGCGCACCGAGGTCCTGTCGCTCCATGCGCCCGAGAACACGCCTACGCCGTAGTAGATCAGGGCCGTCAGGGAAAAAATGGAGGCCGTGGAAAAGCTGCTGGCACCGAACTGGGCCTGGATGCTGGCGAAAAACGCCCCGAACGAATAGGCCGCGCCAAAGATCAGCGCCAGCAGCACATGGACGGCGCCCACGATGTACCAGCCCCGGAACAGTCTGTCTCGCCTCATTTGCATCTCCTTGGTGTGGCATGACTCTAGTTGTCTATACATGCTTAGACATTAGGTATCAACCCCAGGACTACAGAACAAAGAACGGAGTTGGCCAGGACGGCGCACCTGCAAGGCCTGCAGCGCTCCAAAGCCGGCATACGATCGGCCTTCCGTACCTTGTGCAAACACCCCGCTTTTTTGACACTCCATGTCCACCATTGCCCCCGCCGAAGCCACCGAAAAGAACGACGGCGTCGCGGCCGTAGACCGCGCGCTGCACATTGCAACGGCCCTGGCCCATGCCAACCGGGGGCTGACGCTGACGGAGCTGTCGCACATCACGCAGATGTACAAGAGCACGCTGCTGCGCCTGCTGGCCTCGCTGGAGCGCGCGGGCCTGGTGATGCACCGGGCGGACAAAAAGTACGCGCTGGGACCGCTGGCCTTTGTGTTGGGACGCTCCTTCGAGCAGACGCATGGCCTGCAGGGCGCCATCGAGCCCGTGTTGCAGTGGCTGGTGGACCAGGGAACGGAAAGCCCGTCCTTCCACGTGCGTCATGATCAGCAGCACCGGCTTTGCGTCATGCGCCTGGACTCCCACCACTCCACGCTGGACCGCGTGCGCGTGGGGGATCTGCTGCCGCTGGCGCGCGGTGCGGCGGGCAAGGTCATCACCACGCTGGAGGCGGGCCTGCCGGCGTCCCCCACGCAGGCCGATCTGATCTTCACTTCGTTCGGCGAACGCGATCCGCTGTGTGGTGCGATTGCGGCGCCGGTGTTCGGGCCGTCGGCCTCGCTGCTGGGTGCGATCTCGGTGTCCGGGCCGCTGGAGCGCTTTTCCGAGCTGGCGGTTGAAGGCATGAAATCCCTGGTGATGGGCGCTGCCCGGCGCGCCACCGAAAGCCTGGGCGGGAACTGGCCTCTGGCCTGACGACCACGGCCTTTCTGCGCACGCGGCGCAGCTTCTCCCCTCCTCCTCTTCCCGTCTTTCCTGCGCACCCGGCCTGGCGCCCGGTGCGCTGCCCGTGCTTGCCTGCCTGCCGCTTTTACCGCCAGGAATATTCATAAAACAGAACAAAAGTTCTGACAGTGAAAACACCAATACTGATTTTTGCGACATCGACCCTAGAATTCGCAAAAACAGAACCATTGTTTTCTCTGAAAGAACTTTTATGACACAACCCCACCCTTTGCTCATCGCCGGGCAGGACCGCGGCGGCGAGCAAGGCATCGCTGCGCTGCTTTCGGTCAACCCGGCCACGGGCGCTCCCAACCACGAGGTGGCCGCGGCCGGCGCGGCGCTGGTTGACGAAGCCGTTTGCAATGCTGCCCAGGCCGTGCGCCAGCGCAGCTGGGCGCAGATGCTGCCCATGCACCGGGCGCGCATCCTGCACGGCATGGCCGAACGCATGGAGCGCGACAGCGAGCGGCTGGCACGGCTGCAGATGCAGGAAAACGGCAAGGTCTGGAGCGAGTGCGTGAAGCAGGTGCACAGCGCTGCCGCCACCTTCCGCTACTATGGCGCGGTCTGCGAGGCCACGGGCGCCGAGGTCACGCCGCCGCGCGGCAGCTACCTGTCGATGACGGCCTACGAGCCCTATGGCGTGGTGGCCGCCATCACCCCCTGGAACTCGCCGCTGACCATGGAGGCCCAGAAGATCGCCCCGGCACTGGCGGCCGGCAATGCCGTGGTGCTCAAGCCCTCCGAGGTCACGCCGTCCACGGGCCTGGCCGTGGGTCGCATTGCGCTGGAGGCAGGTCTCCCGCCGGGCCTGCTCAATGTGCTGCCGGGCACGGGCGCCCAGGCCGGCGGCGCCCTGGTCGCCCATCCGCTGGTGCGCATGGTGTCGTTCACGGGCGGCACGGAAAGCGGCCGGCGCATCGCCGAGGTGGCGGCGCGCAAGCTCATGCCCGTTGCGCTGGAGCTGGGCGGCAAGTCACCCCACATCGTGTTTGCCGATGCGGATCTGGACGCCGCCGTGGCAGCCGTGGCCGACGGCATCTTCGAGGGCAGCGGCCAGTCCTGCGTGGCGGGCTCGCGGCTGTTCGTGCAGCGAACCGTGCTGGATCAGGTGGTGGGCCGCTTGCTGGAGCGTGCCCGCGCACTGCGCGTGGACCGGCCCGATGCCCCCGGCGCCCAGATGGGGCCGCTGGCCAGCTTTGCCCAGCGCGACCGGGTGGAGCGCATGGTGGAAGCGGCACGCGCAGCGGGCGCCGAGATTCTTGCGGGCGGAGCACGGCCCGACGCATCGCACCTGGGTGCGGGGGCCTACTACCTACCGACGGTGATCGCCGGCATTTCCAACAGCGCGCGCATCGCCCAGGAGGAAATCTTCGGCCCCGTGCTGTGCGTGCTGCCCTTCGATGACGAGGACGACCTCGTCGCCCAGGCCAACGACAGTGCCTTCGGCCTGGCCTCGGGCGTATGGACGGCCGACTACCGGCGCGCCTGGCGCGTGGCGCGCGCGCTGGAGGCGGGCACGGTCTGGATCAACACCTACAAGCAGCTGTCGGTGGCCACGCCTTTCGGTGGCTTCAAGGACAGCGGCCTGGGCCGCGAAAAAGGCGTGGGCGGCATGCGCCTGTACCAGCAGCCCAAGGGCATCTACTTCGCCATGGAATGAGCAAGGACAAGCACATGACCCCCGACGACAAGAACACCATCGGCTTCATCGGCCTGGGCGTGATGGGCGAGCCCATCTGCCGCAACCTGGCAAAAAAGAGCGGCGCCCCCGTGGTCGCCTTCGACCTGGACCCCGCGCCCCTGCAGCGCCTGGCCGCCGATGGCGTGCAGGCCGCAGCCAGCGCGGCCGAAGTGATGGCGTGCGCCGCCACCGTCTTCCTGTCCCTGCCCTCGGGCGAGGTCGTGGCCCGGCTGTGCCGCGAGCCGGGCGGGCTGCTGGAATCCGCCCGCGCAGGCCAGACCCTCGTGGACCTGAGCACCTCCCCCGTGGACACCACGCGCGCCCTGGCCCTGGAGTTCAAGGCACGCGGCGTGCAGTTTGCCGACGCGCCCGTGGCCCGCACGCGCGCCGCGGCAGAGGCCGGCACACTGGCCGTGATGGTAGGCGCCGAGCCCGCCCTTTTCGAGGCCCTGCGCCCGCTGATCGCCACCTTCGCCTCGGACATCGCGCTGTGCGGCCCCGTGGGCTGCGGCCAGGTGCTCAAGATCCTCAACAACATGGTGCTGTTCGAGACCGTGGTGGCCTTCAGCGAGGCCAAGGCCATTGCCGAGAAGGCTGGCGTCGATCCCGCCGTGCTGTTCGAGACCCTGTCCAAGGGCTCGGCCGACAGCTTTGCCCTGCGCAACCACGGAATGAAGGCCGTGCTGCCGGGCGAGTTCCCCGAGCGCGCATTCTCGGTGCGCTACGCGCGCAAGGACTTGACGTATGCCTTGCAGCTCGCCCGGGAAGCCGGCGTGGACGCACGTGGCGCCGCCGTGGTCGATGCCTGGTTTGCCCAGGCCCTGGACAGCGGCCTGGGCGAGCAGTACCACCCTGTGATCAGCCGGCTGATCGCGGGCCAGCACTGACCGCAGGGCGGCAGCACGGAAAAGACAAGAACCCCAAGGAGACAGACATGCCATTCCCCACACGCCGCCGCGCACTGCGCTGCGGTCTGGCCGCCGCATTGGCGCCTGCACTGCACCCGGCCCTGGTCCACGCCCAGGAACGCACGCAGGACCGCATCGCCAGCTACCCCACGGACAACGTGCGCATGGTCGTGCCCTATGCGGCCGGCGGCGCCACCGACATCGTGGCCCGCGCCGTGGCCGAGAAGCTGCATGCGCGCTGGAGCAAACCCGTGGTCATAGACAACCGCCCCGGCGCCGGCACCACGCTGGCCGCGGCCCAGGTGGCGCGCGGCCCGGGCGACGGGCATCTGCTGTACATGACCACCTCGGCCCACACCATCAGCTCCACCCTCTACAAGAAGCTGGACTACGACCCGCTCAAGGATTTTGCGGCGCTGAGCCTGATCGCCAAGGTGCCCCTGGTGCTGGTGGTGCGCCCGGACCTGGGCGTCGGCGACCTGGCCGGCTTCATCCGCCATGCGCAGGCCCAACCGGACAAGGCCAGCTTTGCCTCGCCCGGCAATGGCACGGCCCAGCATCTGGCCGGCGAAATGTTCAACACGGCCACGCGGTCGCGCCTGGTCCATGTGCCCTACAAGGGCGACGCCCCGGCCATCACCGACCTCATGGGCGGCTCGGTGGACGCCATGTTCGCCACCCTCACCGTGGTGCTGCCGCATATCGCCTCGGGCCGGCTCAAGGCCATCGCCCTGGCCAACGGCCGCCGCGTGGAGAAGGTACCCGCCATTCCCACCTTTGCCGAATCGGGCCTGGCCGGATTCGAGGCCGCCACCTGGTTCGGCGTGCTCGCGCCGGCCTCGCTGGCACCGCCACTGCGCGAACGCATCGCCCAGGACCTGCGCGCCGTGGTCGGCCAGCCCGAGCTGCGCGCACGGCTGATCGACCTGGGCGGCGAAGTCGTGTCCAGCACGCCGGCCGAGTTCGATGCCTTCATGCAGGCCGAAACCCGCAAATGGCAGGACATCGTCAGGCAGTCGGGCGCCGCCATCGGCTGACGGGCCACCGGGAACAACACGCCATGGACACGCCTGACACGCATCTGCTGAACCAGCGCTTTGCGCACATCGCACCGGCCGTCAATGCCGACGCCCACCTGGTCCACCGTGGCCGCACGCTGACGGGCGCGCTGCTCGTCGAGATCGGCGACACACCCCATCTGCTGCGCCTGGAAGCTGGCCGCATCGCCGCCGTGCAGCGCCGCTTTCCGCTGTTCCAGGAGCGGCTGCTCACCATCTGCGGCAGCGCCCGCGCCTGGCAGGCGCTGTGGCAGCCCGTGCCCGAGCCCGGCTGGCACGACCTGTTCGCGCTGACCAAGCGCGGCGAGATGCAGGTGGAAGGCCAGCCATGAACGCATGCATCGAACCCATCGTCGGTCGATACGTCCATGTGGACATCCTCGGCCAGTCGCACCGCATCCACTTCGAGGAAAGCGGCCAGGGCGCGCCCCTGCTATGCCTGCACACCGCCGGCGCCGACGCGCGCCTGTTCCGCCACCTGATGTGCGACGAGGAGATCACGCGGCGCTTTCGCGTCATCGCCTTCGACCTGCGCCACCAGCCACCCAACTCCCTGGAACTGGCCATGGCCTGGGGACCGTACATCCGCGCCTGCATCGACCTCTCCGGCCCAGAACGCTGCATGTTCGAAAGCGACTTCCCCGTGGACAAGGGAACCTGCAGCTACCAGGTGCTGTGGAATGCCTTCAAGCGCATTGCGACGGGCATGTCGCCGGACGAGAAGGCCCTGCTGTTCAGCGGGACGGCGGCGAGGGTGTACCGGCTCGAACAAGCCGTTCCTGTGCCAGCGTCCCTGCGGCAGCTATCCCTGCTCCCTCGCCGCCTGCACCGTCCCCCGGCACTCCCCGAACCCGATGCGCGCGGCTCCGGACTTCTCGCACCAGCCGCGCAGCAGCACCGTGTCGCCATCGTGCAGGAAGCCGCGCTGCTCTCCACCGCCGATGTCCACGGGGCTTTGCGCGCCCCGGGCCAGCTCGATCATGGCGCCCGCCTCGCCAGGGCCTGGGCCCGAAATCGTGCCGCTGCCTATCAGGTCGCCCGGCTGCAGGTTGCAGCCGCCCGCCGTGTGGTGGGCCACCATCTGGGCCATGCTCCAGTATTGGTGGCGAAAGCTGGTGCCGGACAGCCGGGCCGGCCCTCGGCCCCGGGCGCGCGCCTGCTCGCTGTGAATCCACACCTCTAGCTGGATGTCCAGCGCGCCGGCCGCACGGTTGCCTGCCGACTCCAGGTAGGCCAGCGGCTGCGGATCTCCGGCAGGCCGTGTCCAGGCCGTGCGAAAGGGCGCCAGTGCATCCAGCGTCACAATCCAGGGCGACACGGTGGTGGCGAAGTTCTTGGCGTGGAAAGGCCCCAGCGGCGCCATCTCCCAGACCTGGATGTCACGCGCAGACCAGTCATTGAGCAGGCTGATGCCGAATACATGCTGCTCGGCCTGCGCCAGCGGGATGGGCCGGCCCTGCGCGTTGCCCTGCCCTATCCAGAATCCCAGCTCCAGCTCATAGTCCATGCGTGCGCAAGGCTGGAACACCGGGGTGGAGCCGCCAGGCGGCAGGAACTGGCCCATGGGGCGGTGGAAACGCTGGCCGCTGACGCCGATGGAGGACACCCGGCCATGGTAGGCCTGGGGCAGCCAGCGGAAGTTGGCGGGCACGTCCGCATCGGGATACATGATGCGCATGCAGTTGAGCGCATGGTCCAGCGAGGTGTAGAAGTCCGTGTAGTCGCCTATGCGCGCGGGCAGCGTGTACTCGGCATCGGCCTGGGGCACGAGGCAGCGGCGTACCTGTTCAACGCGCGCGGCCCCGGCCTGTTCGTGGAGCAGGCCGAACAGCGCATGCCGCAGCGCACGCCAGGCCTGCGGCCCGAGCGCGAGGAAGTCGTTGAGGGCCGGCTGCGCCGCCGCGCCCAGCGCCTGCCCCGCCAGGCCGTCCAGCACGCCCGCGGAGCCCAGCGCGGCCAAGTCCAGCACCTGGTCGCCTATGGCCACGCCGCCGCGAAAGGCCTGCCCGGTGCCCTGCGGGCGGAACACCGCGAACGGCAGGTTCTGGAGGGGAAAGTCCGTACCGGCCGCCTGGGCCGACTCCAGCCAGCTGCGCGCGCCGGCTTCATGGGTGGGGTCAAGCTCGATCATGGCACCCCTCAGGCAGTCTGCGCCTGCAGCGCCTCGTCGAAGATCGCCACGGCGCGCGTCCAGCCGGCCGAGGCGCCACGGATCTTGTGCGGAAAGCAGCTGATGTAGAAGCCGTCCGGCGGCAGCGCCTCCAGGTTGTGCAGCTTCTCTATGTGGCAGTAGCCGATGTCGCGCCCGGCCTTGTGGCCTTCCCAGATCAGGCTGGCATCGTGCGTGGCCGCGTACTTCTCGGCCGTGTGGACGAAGGGCGCGTCCCAGCTCCAGGCGTCGGTGCCTGTCAGCCGCACGCCGCGCTCCAGCAGGTACATGGTGGCCTCGTAGCCCATGCCGCAGCCGGACGAGACATAGTCATTGCCGCCATAGCGACTGCCCGCTCGGGTATTGACCACCACGATCTCCAGCGGCTGCAGTGCATGGCCTATGCGTCGCAGCTCGGCCTCGACGTCGGCGGCCGTCACCACATAGCCATCCTCGAAATGGCGGAAGTCCAGCTTCACGCCGGGCTGGAAGCACCACTGCAGCGGCACTTCGTCAATGGTGATGGCGGGCTTTTTCTTCCCCAGCGCCTTGTCCATGGTGCTGTGAAAGTGGAAGGGCGCATCGAGGTGCGTGCCGTTGTGGGTGGACAGCGTGACCTTCTCGACGGCCCAGCCCTCCCCGTCGGGCAGGTCCTGCTTGCGCAGCCCCGGGAAGAAGGGCTCGATCTGTTCGACCGTGTTCTCGTGCGTGAAGTACTGGATCTCGGGCCTGAAGGCCGGCGGATCGGAAACGACATCGTTCTCCAGATAGATGGACAGGTCTACAAAGCGGCGTGGCACGGTGGGGTCTCCTCGGGTTGGAATAAAAGAAAAGGTCTGGAACTCAACGCGCGGGCAAGGCTGTGGTTACGGCCACGGCGCCGTCGCGCGGCAGCAGGGCCACCACCACGGCGGCCACCAGGAACAGGCCGCCGCACAGCGCAATCCCCATGGCAAAGCCCAGGCTGGCCGAAAGCGAACCCAGCGCCAGCGGCGCAAAAGCGGAAATGCCGCGCCCCACGTTGAAGCAAAAGCCCGTGCCCGTGGCGCGCAACTGCGTGGGAAACAGCTCGGCGAAATACGAGCCCATCAGCCCCGCAAAGGCCATGAAGAAGGCGAACGCCGGGCCCAGCCACAGCAGGACCGTGTGGTCCGTGGCCTGGATGTACAGCGGCAACGCCAGCCCCGTGCCCACCAGCGACAGGATCACGGCCCGCTGCTTGCCGATGCGGTCGGCGATCAGGCCGAAGGCGTTGTAGCCCACGAACATGCCCACGTTGAGCAAGGCCATGAAGCGCGCCATGGTGCCCACGTCCAGGCCGCGTTCCTTGACCAGGAAGGTGGGCAGCCAGGTGCTGGCGCCCCAGTAGGCCGCAAGCGCCAGGGCCGACGTCAGCGTGCCCAGCACCGTGACGCGCAGCAGGTCCGGGGCGAACAGCGCCGCAAGCCCCGGCGCGGCGGCGCCCGACGCACCAGCGGTGGCCAGGCCGTGACCGCCGCGCTGCCTGCGCTGCTCCAGCCAGGCCTGGGACTCGGGAACGCGCAGCCAGACATAGGCGATGGCGATCAGCACCGCCGCGCCGCAGACGAAGAACAGCACGCGCCAGCCATGCGCGGGCAGCACATAGGCCGCGGCTGTCGCCGCCAGTGCCGCGCCCACCGAGAACGAGCTGAGCACGAAGGACGTGGCCCGGCCGCGCTGGTGCGCGGGCCAGGTCTCGTTCACATGGGCGGCCGCCGTGCTCCAGACGCTGCCCAGGCCCAGGCCCGCCAGGAAACGCAGCACCAGAATCTGGCGCCAGTCCGTGGCGGCTGCGATGGCCATGGTCAGCAGGCCGAAGCTGGCCAGCGAAAGCAGCAGCGCCTTGCGGCGGCCCAGGGCATCGGCCACCGGCCCCATCACCACGCCGCTCAGCCCTATGCCCAGCAGCGTCGCCGTCACCAGCAGCCCCGCCTGCGTGGGCCCGATCTGCAGCGAGGCCGTGATGGAGGGCATGGCAATGGCCAGGATGATGATGTCCACGGCATCGAACATGTAGCTGAGGAAATAGCCGATCAGCACACGCCACTTCAGGGCGCTGGATGAAGAGTTCACGGTCTTGTCTCCCGATGAGGTAGTGGCTTGTTTGTGCAAACTGTACGATCGTACAGTCAGTTTTTTCATAGGGACAACCATGAGCCTCTGCCACGCATGCTCAAGTCGGGCGCCGTCAGGCCCGCATGCTCCCGTTTCCCTACAATCGCGCCTGCACCAAGGAAGACGCATGCAAGGCAGATCGACGCCGAAGACGAGAAAAGCCCCGGAGCCCCTGCAAAGCGGCACCTCCGTGAGCAAGCGCGAACGCATACTGGACGCGGCCGAGCGCCTGTTCGCCGAAGGCGGTTTCGACGGTGTGTCCATGCGGAACATCGCCGCGGCGGCCGGGGTCGGACTGCCGCTGATCGTCTACCACTTTGAAACCAAGCAGAACCTGTACCGCGCCCTGTTCGACCGCTACAAGGCCGTGCTGGATGCCCGCCTGGCCGCGCTGCGCCAGCCCCTGGCGCCCGGTGGGGACCCGCTGGTGCACATCGTGCGCGCCTTTGTGCTGCCCGTCATGCAGGCCCAGGGCAGCGAGGCCGGGCTGGCCTACGCCAGGCTGATCGCGCGCGAAACCTCCGATCCGCGTGAGGCCGATCGCGGTATCGTGCAGGACTACTTCGACCCGTTCGGCATGGAGTTCATACGCGCCATAGAACAGGCCCTGCCCCGACAGAACCACGACTACGCGCACTGGGCCTATCTGTTCGCCGTGGGCGCCCTGGTCATGAGCGTCTTCGATCGGCGCATTGAACGCCTGTCGGCCGGCACCATCCGCGCGGGTGACATAGAGCACAAGGCCGAATACCTGGTGACCTTCATCGTGGCCGGCATCCGGGCGGGAAGCCTCAATCCGGACACAGGCACAACACTGCCGTGTTCTGGAGGAAGCCACTGAATTGGCCGGCATGCGCCCATCCTCCCGACGGCAGCCGCTGCCACCACCTGAACAGCCTCCAGCGCGCCTTTGGCAACGCATGGCATGTGGAGCCTTCATTGCCGCCCTTGCCTGCGGCATGGGCGCGGCCATGGTGCGCCATCCGTTCGGCACAGTCGTGGTGATCACGGTGGTGGCTGGTTTCGCGGCCTGGACGAGCAGCCGCCACAAGACCAGGCTGCAGGCCATTGCCGCAATGCGTGAGGGAGAGTCGATCTGCGGCTTTGCGCGCTCCTTTGACCTGCGCAGCACGGACCCACTGGTGGTGCGCGCCGTCCATGAACAGATCCAGCATGAACTGCGTGGCAGCCGAGCGGGCTTTCCCGTACGCGCATCGGACCGGCTCGGCAAGGAACTGGAAATCGACGACGACACCCTCGACATGGAGCTTGTCCCCGCCATCGCCCGCCGCACGGGCCGCTGCCTGGATGACACCCAGACCAACCCCTGCTACGGGCGTGTCCATACCGTTTCGGATCTTGTGCAATTTTTCAACCACCAGCCGGAGCGGCTGCAGGGCCTGCCGACTGCCGCAGCACCCCGCTGTCCAGCAACTGGCCGATCTGCCCGGCCGTGAACCCGGCCTCCGCCAGCACCTGCACACTGCTCTTGCCTATTTCCTGGGGCCGCAGGCGGTAGCTGGCCGGGGTGCGGTCCAGCTTGACCGGTGAGGCCACGGAACGGAAGCCGTCCACCTCCGCCACCATGCCGCGATGGGCGGTGTGGGGATGGTCCAGGGCCTCGACCACGTTGTGGATCACGCCGCAGGGCACGCCCGTGGCGACCAGCTTCTCGAACAGCGCCTGCGCATCGAAGCGGGCAAAGGCGGCCTCCAGGTCGCGCTTGAGTTCGAAGCGGTGCACGGCCCGCTGTGCATTGGTGGCATAGCGTGGTTCGCTGGACAGGTGGCCATGGCCCACGGCTTCGCACAGGCGCTGGAACTGGCCGTTGTTGCCCACGGCCAGGTAGATGGGGTCGGTGGCCGTGGCGTAGGTGTCGTAGGGCGCGATGTTGGGATGGCCGTTGCCCGATCGCTGGGGTGCACGGCCCGTGAACAAGGTGTTGATGGAGTGCGGGTACAGCGAGAAGATGGCGCTGTCGTACAGGGCCGATTCCACCGACTGGCCCAGGCCGCTGCGCTCGCGCTCGTGCAGCGCCATCAGGATGCCGATGACGGCGTTCAGGCCCGTGGTCACGTCCACGATGGGCACGCCCATGCGCGTGGCCACGCCATCGGGGTCTCCATTGATGCTCATGAGGCCGCTGAGCGCCTGCACGGCCGCGTCGTAGCCTGGCAGGCCGCCCAGCGGGCCGGTGGCGCCGAAGCCTGTCACGCGGCAGTGGACCAGGCGCGGAAAGCGGTCCTTGAGCACCTGCGCGTAGCCCATGCCCCAGCGCTCCAGCGTGCCGACCTTGAAGTTTTCGATCAGCACGTCTGCGTCTTCCAGCAGCCGCATCACGACTTCGCGCCCTTCGGCCCGCGACAGGTCCAGGCAGACCGTGCGCTTGTTGCGGTTGATGCCCGCGAAGTAGGAGGCCATGCCGGCCGCGTCGAAGGGCGGGCCCCAGGTCCGCGTCTCGTCGCCGTCGGGGCCTTCGATCTTGAGCACGTCGGCACCGTGGTCGCCGAGGATCTGCGCGCACAGCGGCCCGCCGAGCACGCGTGAGAGATCGATCACCTTGAGTCCGTCCATGGCAGCCATCGCAAGTCTCCTTGAGTGTTTCAAATGCCCAGGTTCAAGCCAGCAGCCTGGTTCCAGCTGGCCGGCCGGCGCTCGCGTGCGGCAGCCACGCCTTCGGGCGCTTCCGAGCGCATCTGCCGTGCAAACAGGTCGGCGGCCGCGTCCAGGTAGCCTTGCAGCGCCTCGCTGGCCGGCAGCGGCGCCACGGGCAGCCCGCCCAGCAGGCGTTTGGTGGCGGCCGAAGCCTGGGGCGCGGTGGCCACGATGGAGCGCAACACGCGCCGGACCAGGGGCATGAGTTCCTGCGGCGATTCGGCCAGGTAGTCGAGCAGGCCGATGCGATGGGCCTCGGCGGCATCGATGCGCTCTGCCGTCAGCACCAGGCGGCGCGCCGCCTGCAGGCCCAGGCGCGCGGCCACGAAGGGCAGGATCTGCCCGGGCACCAGGCCGATGGACGCCTCGGGAAAACCGAACCGGGCCAGTGGCGAGCCTATCGCGATGTCCACCGCACAGGCCAGGCCCGCGCCACCGCCCATGGCCGGCCCCTGCACACAGGCCATGGTGACCTGGGGCACGCGGGACAGCTCGGTGAGGAAGTCCCCGTAGCGGCGATTGCCGGCCGCGATGGGGTCGCGGCCATCGCGTCCTGCCGGCGCGTCCAGCCGGTCCTGGAGATTGCCCAGGTTGCCTCCGGCACTGAAGGCCGTCCCGGCGGCCGTGAACACGATGGCGCGCACGCCTGGCGCCTGCGAGGCTTCGCGCACGGCCTGGGACAGCGCCTGCACCGTGTCCGCGCCCAGCGGGTTGCGGGCCTCGGCCCGGTTCAGGTGGATGGTGCAGACAGGCCCGTCTATGGTGCGGAGCACGCAGGCGGGCGCGGCCTGGTCTAGGATGGCGTCGGACATGGTTTCCTCCGATGGAATGCGGCGTTCAGACAAGAAAGAAGGCCTTTGAAGGCCGGCAAGGAGACAAGGTGCACCCGACCACATGGCAGGGAGCGGCCACGCGATGACGGCCCGCAACCTCGACATCAGCCTGCTGCGCACCTTCGTGGCCGTGGCGGAGCGCGAGAGCTTCACCAATGCCGCCGAGAAGGTCTACCGCACCCAGGCAGCGGTCTCGCAGCAGATGCAAAAACTGGAAGCCCTGCTGGGCTGCGCGCTGTTCGAGCGCGTGGGCCGGCGCAAGCGCCTCACGACCGAGGGCGCGCGGCTGCTGGAATACGCGCGGCGCATGGTCAGCCTCAACGACGAGGCCTACCGCGCCATCACCGAGGAGACCTTCTCCCACCCGGTGCGCATAGGCGTCTGCGCCGACGCGCTGGACGCCCTGCTGCCCGCCTACCTGGAGCTGTGCGCCGAGAACTTTCCCAAGCTCAGCATCGACATCCAGGTGGGGCGCAGCCGCTGGCTGGCCTCGGCGCTGCGCCGGGGCGACGTGGACCTGCTGGTGGACATTGCCGCCCATGCGGGCTTCGAGCAGCTGGTGCTGCGTACCTCGCCCGTGGCCTGGATCGCGGGTGCGCGCTACCACCACCAGGCCGGCAGCTCCGTGCCGCTGATCCTCATGGACAACGCCTGCCCGTTTCGCAGCAGCATGGTGCAGTCCCTGGACGAGGCCGGCATCGGCTGGCATGCGGCCTTCCAGACTTCCACCCTGGCCGGTGTGCGTGCCGCCGTGCGTGCGGGCCTGGGCATCACGGCCCGCACGGTGGAGATGCTGGCCCCCGACGTGCGCGTGCTCGACCCCCAGGTCCGCCTGCCCGCCCTCGCCCCCATGCGGTTTCACCTTTACTGGCGCGCCGACGCGCTGGACGACAGTGCAAGAAAGGTGCTTCATCTGATCGCTCCGCGTTGAGTCGCCATGGCGCATTGCCCCGGCTCAGGGGGCCGTCATGCCCGCCTCGGTGATGATCCGCCCCCACAGCCGGGTATCGCGCTCCTGCAGGAAGAGCAGGTGCTCGGGCGACACGGGCGTGGGCACCAGTCCCTTGCCGACCAGGAAGTCCTTGCCCGCCGCGCCGGACAGGGCCTCGCCCACCCATTGCGACAGCAGGACCGAGACGGCGGGCGGCGTGGCGGCCCTGGCGCTCCAGACGGCGATCCAGGAACTCACGTCGAAGTCGGGGTAGCCCAGCTCGGCCACGGTGGGCACATCGGGCAGGCTGGGTATGCGCTGGGCGCTGGACAGGGCCAACGCATGCACCGTGCCGGCCTTGACCTGGGGCAGCGCCGTGAGCATGTCGCAGAAGTAGTAGTCGAATTGCCCGCCGATCAGGTCCGTCATGGCCTGGGCGCTGCTTTTGTAGGGCACGTTGACGGCATTGATCCGGGTGAGCTGCTTGAAGCGCTCGCCCGCGATGCGCCCGCCCACATTGGCGCTGGCAAAGGACAGCTGCGTTCCCTCCCTGCGCGCCCAGGCCAGGAAGTCGGTCGCCGTGGCCTGGGCGATGCGCCGGGGGTTGACCAGCATGGCATAGGGCGTGGTCGCCATGGTGGCCAGCGGCGTGAAATCGCCCTGCGGGCTATAGCCCAGCTTGCGGTAGATGGTGGCGTTGGCCGCATGCGTGGACGATCCCGACACCAGCAGGTTGTAGGCATCGCCGGGCGCGCGCAGCACATACTCGGCGGCGATGTTGCCGTCCGCGCCGGGCCGGTTCTCCACGATGGCGGGCTTGCCGCCGCGCTGGGCGATGGCCTCGCCCACATAGCGCGCAATGCTGTCCGAGGCGCCACCCGCTCCGTAGGCGACGACGATGCGCACGGGCTTGTCCAGCCGGCTGCCCTGCGCCAGGGCCAGCGGTGGCAGCGCGGCCACCAGGCCCGCGGCACAGCCGCCCCGCAGCCAGGCGCGGCGGGACCAGGGCATGGGCATGGGCCTGAACGTGCTCGGGCCGCAGCCCTCTGGGGTTTCCAGTTCCTGCGTCTGCATGATCGATCTCCTTCACAGTGATGCGCCGGGCGCGCGGGCGGCCACGGGCGGGCCCTGGGGAGCCAGGGCCCGCGGGCAGTCGATTTCCATGTCGAGCAGCATCTGGGCATAGCACTTGCCCAGCGGATCGGAGCGCAGGCTGCAGGAGCCGCCGCCGCCCAGCGCCTGGCGCAGCACGAAGTTCAATGCGCCCAGGCCAGGCAGTTCGTAGCGCGTGACCGGCCCGCTGGCCAGGTGGGCGAAGTAGGCCTGCACGCGATCGGCGCTGGCCTGTTCGCGCAGCACGGGCAGCCATTGCGGTGCACGCGCCATGAGGCCGATGTTGGCGTCGTCCCCCTTGTCGCCGCTGCGGCCATGGGCGATCCAGCCCAGCGGCACACGCACGGTGTCCTCGTCGGACGGCATCGCGGCGGGAGCCTCCGCCACGGCGGCCTCATCAGCGATGGCTGACGCCGCCCCATCCGCCGTAACTGGGACCGGGACCGGGACCGGGACCGGCAAGGCATCGGCCGCCGCCTGGCATTGCACGGCCACGGCCGCCTTGGGCAGCAGGAAGGAGGCGGTGCGGATCACGCTCTGCACCTCGGACCGGCCGCCGAAGTGGCTGCGCGTGCCCGGCCCCATGGAGGTACCGGCCGAGGAGGCTTCCTTTTGCAAAAAGCCCAGCGCGCGCCGGTCCGCATGCCGCGCGGCAATGCGCAGCACGATCTCGCGGCTGTCGGCCACGCGGCGGTGGGGGCCGTACATGGACTCGGCGCCCAGCAGTTCCACCAGCGTTTCGCCATAGTCGGCAAAGCCCGCCGCACGCATCTGCACACGGGTGCGCGCCAGCAGCGCCTGGGCCGTGCGGCGGGCCTTGTCCATGGCGCGCTGGCCACGGATGGCCATCATGATGGCGATCTGCCAGCCCTGCTGGTAGGTGGCCGTGACCTTGTAGCCCGGCCCTGGCGCGCGCCCCCGTGCACCGCCGACGCGCACGCGCCCGCCCTCGCCGCCATGGCCAGCCAGGTCCTCGATGCGCACCTGCGAGAAGTCGCAGACCACGTCGGGCAGCGCATAGGCGCAGGGATCGCCTATCTCGTAGAGCAGTTGCTCGCCCACGGTCTGGCGCGTGACCAGGCCACCGCGCCCTGCGGGCTGGAACAGCTCGAAGCCGCCATCGGCCTGCATGCGCACCAGCGGATAGCCGATGTCGGCCCAGTCGGGCACGGACTCCCAGTCGGTGAACAGGCCGCCCGTGGCCTGGGCGCCGCATTCGACCAGGTGGCCGGCCAGGCTGGCCTGGGCCAGGCGGTCGTAGTCGTCCATGCGCCAGCCGAACTCGTGGATGGCAATGCCCAGCAGCGCCGCACTGTCCACGCAGCGGCCCGTGACCACGATGTCGGCGCCGCCGTCAAGCGCACGGGCAATGGGCCCGGCGCCCAGATAGGCGTTGGCCGACATCAGCGGCGGCAGCTGCGCGGGCAGCGGCTCCTGCAGCCAGGGCTCGAAGTCCGGCTGGCGTTCCAGCACATCGTCGCCCGTGACGATGGCGACCTTGACCTGCACGCCCTGCTCGCGCGCCAGCGCCAGGATGGCATCGCGGCAGCCTGCGGGATGCAGCCCCCCCGCATTGGAGACCAGGCGCACGCCCTGGTCGCGGATGGCCCTCAGATGCGGACCGACCGCCGCCGTCACGAAGTCGGTGGCATAGCCCAGTTCGGGCGAGCGCAGCCGTGCGCGCTGCAGGACGGACATGGTGGTCTCGGCCAGGTAGTCGAACACCAGGTACTGCAGGCCCGGCTGCTGCAAAAGCTGGGGCACGGCCATCTGGGAGTCGCCCCAGAAACCCGATGCACCGCCGATGAGCACCGTGTGCTGCGCGGGCCGGTCCGGGAGGATGGAGGGGTTCATGACAGCTCCTTGTCTTCATCGGCACGCACTTGCAGCAGCACCTGGCCCGCGGCCAGCTGCATGCCCGGGCGCACGCCCAGCGCCGCGATGCGGCCCGCGCCGGGCGCGGCCAGCGGCATTTCCATCTTCATGGACTCGATCACCAGCAGGGTGTCGCCCCGCTCCACCCGCTGGCCCTCGTCCACCAGCACGGCGATGACACGGCCGCTCATGGGCGCGCGCACCTGCCCTCCTCCGCCCGCACTGCCGTGGCCGGCCTCGAAGCGCAGCAGGCGCTCGAACACGAAGCTGTCCGCACCGTCCTGTACCCAGAGCTGCCCGCTGGCGTCCTGGTGGCAGTGCAGCGGCCGGTACAGGCCGTCGACCTCCAGCCCCAGCAGGCCCGTCCGGGGCTCCCAGCGCAGATGGCCCAGTTGCCAGCAAGCGGAGACAGAAGCGGCCGCAGGCGCAGGATCGGTGGCACCACGCGCCATGGGCGGCGGGCCATCCTCACAGGCCAGCTGCAGCCCGCCCCCGGCGTGGCTCAGCGTGTAGCCCTGCGCCGGGGATGGCGATGCCGGGTGGCTGGCATCGCGCAGCCACAGCGACCGGCCCGGCAACCGGTCCGTGATCCGGCCTGTGATCCGGCCCGCAGCGATGGCGCCTGCCGCCGGGCTGATGCCGCCGCCCAGCAGCAGCGCGGCCGCCGCGCGCGCATGGGGCGAGGGTGTGCGCCGCCAGGGGTCCTGCCCCAGGTCCTGGCACCCCAGGAAGTCCGTGGTCACCTCGCCTGCGGCGAACTGCGGATGCGCCAGGCAGCGGCGCAGAAAGCCCAGGTTGCTGCGCACGCCCAGCAGCGCCGTGCGTTCGCAGGCCTGGCGCAGGCTGGCCAGGCAGGCCTCGCGGCTGTCGCCCCAGGCCATGAGCTTGGCCACCATGGAGTCATAGAAAGGCCCGATTTCGGTGCCATCTTCCAGGCAGGTGTCGGCACGCACCTCGGGCGGCGCGCGCCACAGGCCCACCGTGCCGACCTGGGGCAGATAGCCCTGCCAGGGATCCTCGGCACACAGGCGCAGCTCGATGGCATGGCCGCGCAGGCGCACGTCCTGCTGTGCCAGCGCCAGCGGCTGGCCTTGGGCGATGCGGATCTGCTGCTCCACCAGGTCCAGCCCCGTGACCAGCTCGGTCACGCCATGCTCCACCTGCAGGCGCGTGTTCATCTCCATGAAGTAAAAGCGCCGCTGCGCGTCCAGCAGGAACTCCAGCGTGCCCGCACCCGTATAGCCGATGGCCTCGCAGGCCTTGCGCGCCACCTCGCCCATGGCCTGGCGCAGGGCCTCGTCCACGGCGGGCGACGGGGCTTCCTCGATCAGCTTCTGGAAGCGCCGCTGGGTCGAGCAGTCGCGCTCGCCCAGGTGCAGGCAGCGGCCATGCTCGTCGCACAGCACCTGCACTTCGATATGGCGGCCGTTCTCTATGGCGCGCTCCAGGATGATCTCGTCCGAGCCGAAGGCGCTGGCCGCCTCCGACCGCGCCTGGCGCAGCAGCGCCTCCAGTTCATCTTCGCGGCGCACCACGCGCATGCCCCGGCCACCACCGCCCGCCGCAGCCTTCAGGATCACGGGATAGCCGATGCGCCGCGCGGCCTCCAGCACCTGGCGCGCATCGCCATGGGCCGCCGCCCCGGGCACCGTGGGCACGCCTGCGGCCTCCATCGCCTGCTTGGCCCGGGCCTTGTTGCCCATCAGGTCGATCACGCCCGGCGAAGGCCCCACGAACACCAGCCCCGCATCGGCCACGGCCTGCGCGAAGTCCGCGTTCTCGGACAGGAAGCCATAGCCCGGATGGATGGCCTGGGCGCCCGCGCGCCGGCAGGCCGCGATCAGCGCCGCGCCGTCGCGGTAGCTCTGGTCGGCAGGCGCAGGGCCTATGTGCACGGCCAGGTCGGCAAAGCGCACATGGGGGCTGTATGCATCGGCATCGGAATACACGGCCACGCAGCGCAGGCCGATGCGCCGCGCCGTGCGCATGATGCGCAGTGCGATCTCTCCACGGTTGGCGATCAGCAGGGTGTCGAAGCGCATGGCTGGCTCCCCGCTCAATCCGCACGCCGGGGCAAGGTGCCCATGTGCTTGCAGATGATGGTCAGCATGATTTCATCGGCGCCGCCGCCGATGGAGATCAGCCGCAGGTCGCGCCAGGCGCGCGAGACGCTGTTGTCCCAGGTGAAGCCCATGCCGCCCCAGTACTGCAGGCAGGAGTCCGTGACCTCGCGGCACAGGCGCCCGGCCTTGAGCTTGGCCATGGAGGCCAGTTGCGTCATGTCGCCGCCGCCCATGTGGACCTGGGCCGCGCGATAGATCAGCGAGCGCAGCAGTTCCACCTCGGTCCTGAGTTCGGCCAGCCGGAAGTGCACGGACTGGTTGTCGAGGATGGAGCGCCCGAAGGCCTGCCGCTGGCGCGTGTACTCGATGGTGTCGTCGATCACCTTGTCCAGCGCCGTCACGCGCCGCGTGGCACCGCTCAGGCGTTCTTCCTGGAACTGGCGCATCTGGTAGGTGAAGCCCTTGCCCTCCTCGCCGATGCGGTAGCGCTGGGGCACGCGCACATCGTCGAAGAAGACCTGGGCCGTGTCCGAGGCCCACATGCCCACCTTGCGGATCTTCTGCATGCTGATGCCGGGGCGCAGCCTGCCGTTCTCGCGCAGCGGCACGCAGATCAGCGACTTGTTGCGGTGCACATCGCCTTCGCTGGTATTGGCCAGCAGGCACATCCAGTCGGCCTGGGTGGCGTTGGTGATCCACATCTTGGAGCCGTTGATGACATAGTCGTCCCCGTCCTTGCGCGCCGTGGTCTTGAGCGAGGCCACGTCCGAGCCCGCGCCCGACTCGGACACGCCCAGGCAGACCACCATGTCGCCCGCCACCGTGGGCTTGAGAAATTGCTGGCGCAGTTCGTCCGATCCGAAGTGCGTGAGCGCGGGCGTGGCCATGTCCGTCTGCACCGCAATGGCCATGCCCACGCCGCCGCTGCTGATGCCGCCTATGGCCTCGCAGAACGCGATCTCGTAGCTGTAGTCCAGCCCCATGCCGCCATATTCCACGGGCTTGTTCACGCCCAGCAAGCCCGCCGCGCCCAGCTTCTTGAACACCTCGTGGGCGGGGAAGATCTCGGCCGCCTCCCATTCCTCGACATGGGGCTCTATCTCCCTGGCGATCAGCCTGCGCACGCTGTCCTGCAGGGCGATATGGTCGGAAGTCATCATGCTGTGCTCTCCTTGGTGGGCTGTGAACTTGCGAAGCCGGGCCCGCGCGGCATGGGCGCCGCGCCACCGGGCAGGAAGGGATGGCAGGGCCGCCCTCAGCGCTCTAAAGGCGGGCCACGCCGAACTGCACGGGATGCAGGTCGCGCTGCCGCGCGCCGGCCGCGGTGGCCAGCGCCATGGCCAGCCAGGCGCGTGTCTCGCGCGGGTCGATCACCCCGTCGTCCAGCAGCAGGCTGCTGGTGTGGATGGCGCCCGACTGCGAGTCGAAGGCATGGACGATGTCCCGGTCCTGGGCATCCAGCGCCTGCGTATCGGGCTCGGCGCCCGCGCGCCGTGCGGCGGCCTCGGCCACCATGCGCATGGTCATGGCCGCCTGCTCGCCGCCCATCACGGCCGTGCGCGCGTTGGGCCAGGAAAACAGCAGGTCGGGCCGGAAGGCGCGCCCGCACATGCCGTAGTTGCCCGCTCCATAGGAGGCGCCGCACATCACCGTGAAGCGCGGCACGGGCGCATTCGACAAGGCCTGGATCAGCTTGGCGCCATGCTTGATCATTCCGGCCTCCTCATGGCCGCGCCCCACCATGAAGCCCGTGATGTTCTGCAGGAAGACCAGGGGCCGGCCCAGCTGGGCGCACAGCTGTATGAACTGCGCGGCCTTGTTGGCGCCGTCGCTGTCCAGCGGGCCGTTGTTGGTGAGCAGGCCCAGCTCGCGCCCTTCGATGGCCGCGTAGCCGCAGACCGTCTGGGCGCCGAAGGCCTCCTTGAAGGCATGGAAGTCCGAGCCGTCCACCAGCCGCGCGATGACCTCGCGCATGTCCACCGGCGTGCGCGTGTCGGCCGGCATGATCTGCAGCAGCTCCTCGGCATCGTGGCGCGGTGCCCGCCAGGCGGGGGCCGGCGCATCGGTCCAGCCTATGCGCGCCATGATCTCGCGCACCCGCATGATGCCGTCCAGGTCGTTGTCGGCCAGGTAATCGGCCAGGCCCGAGGTGGCGGCATGCATGTCGGCGCCGCCCAGTTCCTCGTCGCCGGCCTCCTCGCCCGTGGCGGCCTTGAGCAGCGAGGGCCCTGCCAGGTAGGCGCGGGCCTGGCCGCGCACCATGACCACATAGTCGGACAGCCCCGGCAGGTAGGCGCCGCCAGCCGCCGAGGAGCCATGGATCAGCGACACCACGGGCAGCCCTGCCGCCGACAGCCGCGCCAGGTTGTAGAACATGCCGCCGCCCACCAGGAAGCGCTCCACCCGGTACTTGCGAAGATTGCCGCCCGCGCTCTCCACCAGCTGGATCAGCGGAAGCTTTTGCGCCAGCGCGATCTCCTGCGCCCGCATGAGCTTCTGCCCCGTGAGCGACTGCATGGCGCCGGCGCTGATGCCCGCATCATTGACGGCCACCATGCAGCGCACGCCCGAGACATGGCCTATGCCCGTGATCAAGGCGCTGCCGGGCACGCTGGTGGCGGGGTCCGGGTCCTCCAGGCTGCAGTAGCCGGCCAGGGACATCAGTTCATGGAAAGGCCTGTCGGCATCAAGCAGGTGCGCCAGCCGCTCGCGCGGCAGCAGCTTGCCACGGGCATGGAACTGCCGCGCCGCGCGCGCCGAACGCTGCACGGCGCGCTGCTCCAGCTGCCGCACCTCGTCCAGGCGCTCCTGCATATGGCGGCGGTTGCGCTGCGCTGCGTCTTCCAGCCCGGGGGGCTGCACTTTGGCATCCATGGCTTGTCTCCATTGCTCTGCTTATGGATGGCCATGATGTCAGAGGCTTGCGCGCAGTTCCAACAACAAGTTCAGGGCTGCAAGGATAAGAAACTCTTATGGATCGGACTCCCTGCCCACTCAGGAGATCACATTGCGGATGAAGCGCGTCACGCCTTCGTGCAGGTTCACATAGGCGTAGTCCTGGGCACTGCCGTAGATGGCGTAGTCGCCGGCCTCGATGGTCATGGGGCCTTCGCTCAGGTCCACCAGCAGGCGGCCCTCGATCACCACGATCATCTCGTGCCAGCCTTCGGGATCGGGTTCGGCCTGGTAGCGTTCGCCGGGGCCCAGGGACCATGACCACAGTTGGGCCTCGCGCGTAGCGGGCACACTGCCCAGCAGCATGGCCTGGCTTTCGGGCCGGCTGCCGCGCCAGGCCATGGCGTCCATGCGCAGGCGCTGCGCGGCCGGGTCGCTGACGATTTCGATGAAGCTGGCGCCCAGCGCGTCGGCCAGCCGGTCCAGGCTGGACAGGCTGATATTGGTGTCTCCCCCTTCCAGCTGCACGACCATGCGCCGGCTCAGGCCCGCGGCCTCGGCCAGGGCCGCCTGGCTCAGGCCTGCACGCTGGCGCAGGCGGCGCAGGTTTTCGCTGACGAAAGCCAGGACATCGGAGCGCTCGCCAGCGCTGTGCAATATACTTCTCATATGATGTGCGCAATATGTTGCACACATCATCTTCTCACAGTTCGCGCACGCCGCTGTTGAGCCGGCAGGAGCTGGCCCTGATCGCCGTCACCATGGTCTGGGGCGGCACCTTTCTCGTGGTCCACCTGGCCATGCAGTACAGCGGGCCGCTGTTCTTTGTGGGCCTGCGCTTTGTCACGGCGGGTTTGATCGGGCTGCTGGTGTTCCGCAAGGCCATGGCCGGGCTCACGCGCACCGAACTGGTGGCAGGCATCGCCATCGGCGCCAGCATCTTCCTGGGCTATGGCCTGCAGACCTTCGGGCTGCAGACCATCAGCAGCAGCAAGTCGGCATTCCTGACGGCGCTGTATGTGCCGTTGGTGCCGCTGCTGCAATGGCTGGTCATGGGCAAGCCACCGCGCCTGATGAGCTGGATAGGCATCGGGCTGGCCTTCACGGGACTCATGCTGGTGGCGGGGCCGGAGTCCGGCGGCATGGAGTTGAACGTGGGCGAGATGGCAACCATGCTGAGCACGCTGGCGATTGCGGCCGAGGTGCTGCTGATCGGGCATTTCGCGGGCAAGGTCGATGCGCGGCGCGTGACCACGGTGCAGTTGCTGGCGGCCGGCACCATGGCGCTGCTGGCCATGCCCGTGGCTGGCGAGTCGGTGCCTGATTTCTCGTGGGTCTGGCTGACGGCCGCCGTGGCCATGGCCTGCGCCAGCATCCTGATCCAGCTGACCATGAACTGGGCCCAGAAATCCCTGTCGCCCACACGCGCCACCGTGATCTATGCCAGCGAGCCGGTCTGGGCCGGCATCGTGGGACGCATGGCCGGCGACCGGCTGCCGGGGCTGGCGATTCTGGGGGCCGCGCTGATCGTGGGCGGGGTGCTGGTCAGCGAGCTGAAATGGACCCGGCGCAAGGCTGGCGCATC
Source organism: Delftia deserti (assembly GCF_042653485.1). NCBI lineage: Bacteria > Pseudomonadati > Pseudomonadota > Betaproteobacteria > Burkholderiales > Comamonadaceae > Delftia > Delftia deserti. The sequence continues at coordinate 860,309 of NZ_JBHSIH010000001.1, forward strand.
CACCGCTTGAGAGGGACGATGGCGGCATCCGTGGTGTTGCCCGGTGCGGCCTTGATGCCGTCTTGATGGGCATCCCGGCAAACTCAACCCGCCCTTGAGACGGCCGTTCCTACAGTGAAGGTCTCGCAACCACAGGGCCTGCCAGAGGCAGCCCCATACCATGAGACCTGTCGCCATCCTCCAGCACGAATCCGCCCAGGGCCCCGGCGTTCTGCGTGAACACCTGGAGCAGCAGTGCATCCCCTACCGCCTGCTGCAACCGGCTCTCGACGGCAAGGCCCCTTTGCATGCCGCCGACTACAGCGGCATCGTGGTGCTGGGCAGCAACCATTGCGTGAACGAGGGCCTGCCGTGGATGGAGGATGAACAAGCCCTGCTGGTCGATGCGCTGCGCAGCGACATCCCCGTGCTCGGCCACTGCTTTGGCGCACAGATGCTGGCGCGTGCCATGGGCGCCAGGGTCTGGCGCAACCCCTGCCCCAACATTGGCTGGAGCCGCATCTGGGTGACGGCCGCCGCGCAGCAGATCATGGATCTGCCGCGCGAGGCCACGATTTTTCATTGGCACTACGACACCTTCGAGATCCCGCGCGGCGCCGTGCGCACCATGTACGGCAGCCATTGCCTGAACAAGGGTTTTCGACATGGCCGGCACTGGGCCTTCCAGGGCCATATGGAGGTGACCGCCGCCAGCGTGGCTGCCTGGTGCACCGAAGGCCATGACGAGCTGCTGCGCGCACGCGGCCCCGCGGCGCAGACCGAGAGCGAGATCCTGCGTCACCTGGACCTGCGCATTCCCGTGCTGAACGCCCTGGCCCACCGGACCTACCGGGCCTGGACGGCGCAGCTTCAGCGGCCCGTGGTCGTGGCCCTGGGCGCGGCCAGCCGGTAGCCTCTCCGAACCAGCCGACCCCACGGTGAACGCCGCCGTGGCGCGGCTGCCGGACGACCTGTCCACCTGCACCCTGCCCGAGAACATGCTCAGCCAGTTCCTCCCAGCCCAATACCAGGCCGTGCGCGCCGGGCGGCTGGCCCCCTCGCCCCACGCGCTGGTGCTGGACCGCGTGCGCGAGGCGATCAGGCCGTATGCGGCGGCCTGTGGGGGTGTTGTGTGATGCGCCAGCCTCGTAGGGGAACTGGGTCTTGAACTGGGCAATTATGTTTGCACATATACTTTTTGAACCCGTTCCCCCGCTCAAGGAGTAACTGCCATGCCGCAAATCACACTCTATTTGGACGACACCACCCAAGCTCTGGTGGAAGAGGCGGCCAGAGCCAATGGCATGTCCAAGAGCCGCTGGGTCGCCGAGATCATTCGCAAGTACGCAGCGCATGAATGGCCTCAGGATTGCATTGAGCTGGCAGGTCGCTTCGCCGATTTCCCTCTTGCGAACGAACATAACGCTCCAGTTGCCGCCGATGTGCCTCGAGTCGGCTATTGACATGCGGCCATGCTGATCCTCGACAGCAACACCATCAGCTATTACTTTCGCGGAGACCCGCAGGTAGTGCTTCGCCTGCAGGCTTTGCGCCCCACCGACATCGGCGTACCGGCCATCGTGGAGTACGAGCTGCGTTATGGACTGCAACGCTTGCCGCCAGCCGCCTCCGCGCCTCGTCTTGAGGCATTGGTGCAACTCCTGCGCCCCATGCAGTTGCTGGCATTCGACAGCGAATGCGCGACTCATGCCGCCCGCATACGCGCAGCGCTGGAGGCCAAGGGCACGCCGATAGGACCGCATGACACCTTGATCGCAGCAACTGCATTGCGCCATCAGGCAGCGCTGGTCACCCGCAATATCCGGGAGTTTTCTCGTGTGCCCGACTTGCAGTGCTTGAACTGGCACATGGATTGATCCTCGCCCACCACAGCCTCACAGCAGCCCCGCCTCCCCCCTGATCAAATCCCAAACGCTCTGCGCCACGGGCGACAGCTCGCGCTGGCGGCGGCGCACCAGCATGATGTCGCGCTGCACGCGCGGCAGCAGGGGGCGGCTTGCGAGGGCGTCGGGGGTGGTGGCGCCACTCGCGGGAGTTCGCCATTCCTGGGGCACGGCCAGTTCCGGCACCACGCTCAGGCCCAGGCCGGCCTGGAGCATGCAGAAGATGGTGGTGGTGTGGCCGACTTCCTGGACCACGGCGGCCTCGGCGTCGTGGGCCTGCAGCGCGGCGTCGATCAGGCGGCGGCTGCCGGAGGCGTGGTCCAGCAGCACCAGCGGCTGGCCGGCCAGGTCGCTCCAGGCCACCTGGCGCTTGCGGGCCAGCCGGTGCGTGGCCGGGCAGACCAGGCAAAAGGGCTCGCTGAGTATGGTTTCGCAGTGCAGGTCGTCGCGGCCCTGCGGGTCGATGACCACGCCGAAGTCCACCTCGCCGCTGCGCACGCTTTGCAGCACATCGCTCTGGATGCGGTCCAGCAGCAGCAGCTCGATGCCCGGCGCCTGCTCGCGGCAGCGCGCAATGCAGCGCGGCATCAGGTGGGCCGACAGCGTGGGGCTGCTGGCCACGCGCACCTTGCCCAGTCGCTGAGTGGCCAGGCCGCTGACTTCGAGCAGGCATTCATCCAGCGCGTCCAGCACGCGCGTGGCATGGCCCTGCAGCAGGCGGCCGGCGTCGGTCAGTTCCACCTCGCGCGTGGTGCGGTGCAAAAGCTGCACGCCCAGGGCCTGCTCCAGCTCGGTGACGTTGCGGCTGACGGCGGGCTGGGTCAGCGCCATCAGCTCGCCCGCGCGGCTGAAGTTGCGGCTTTCCGCCACGGCCAGGAAGGCGCGCAGCTGGCGCAGGCTGATATTCATACGGAAAAATTATAAAACCATCAGATAAATCCATTTCTCTTTTCAATAGCCGTGTCGTCCAATCGGGGCCTTGCAGCCTGGCTGCACGAACCGATAGTTAGTTGGAGAGAGTTTTCCCATGGCACGCCCCCGCTTCGCCCCTGACAATTTCACGCTGATGCTGCTGTCCACCGTGGCACTGGCCAGCTTCCTGCCCGCCTCGGGCACCGTCTCGCAATGGCTGGAGGTGGCGACCACGCTCATGGTCAGCCTGCTGTTCTTCCTGCACGGGGCCAAGCTCTCGCGCGAGGCCATCTTTGCCGGCATAGGCCACTGGCGCCTGCACCTGACCATCTTTGCCGCAACCTTCGTGCTGTTCCCGGTGCTGGGCTGGGCGCTGCGCCCCGTGCTGGAGCCCCTGGTCACGCCCGAGATGTACATGGGCGTGCTCTTCCTGTGCACGCTGCCGGCCACGGTGCAATCGGCCATCGCCTTCACGGCCATGGCGCGCGGCAACATGCCCGCTGCCGTGTGCAGCGCATCGGCCTCCACGCTGATGGGCATCGTGATCACGCCCATCCTGGTCAGCATGCTGCTGCACAAGAGCGCCGAGGGCGGCGACGCGCTGCAGGCCATCGGCAAGATCGCGCTGCAGCTGCTGCTGCCCTTTGTGCTGGGCCATCTGCTGCGGCCCGTGATCGGCGGCTTCATCTCGCGCCATGCCAAGCGCGTGAAGTTCGTGGACCAGGGCTCCATCCTGCTGGTGGTGTACACGGCCTTCAGCGCCGCCGTCATCAGCGGCCTGTGGCAGCAGACGCCCCTGCCCGCGCTGCTGGGCCTGCTGCTGCTGTCGTCCATCCTGCTGGCCCTGGTGCTGGTCATCACGTCGTGGACGGCGCGCCGCCTGGGCTTTTCCAAGGAGGACGAGATCACCCTGGTGTTCTGCGGTTCCAAGAAGAGCCTGGTCAGCGGCGTGCCCATGGCCAAGGTGCTGTTCGAGTCCAGCGCCGTAGGCGCCATCGTGCTGCCGCTGATGATCTTCCACCAGCTGCAACTCATGGTCTGCGCCGTGCTGGCACAGCGCTATGCACGCCGGCCCATGCACCCCGAGGCGATCGAGGACGGCGCCGTGCCCGCCAGCGCTGCGCCGGCCGCCAAGGCCGGAACGGCGCCGGCCAAATAAGGCGCGGACGCGCTCCCATCACAAAAAAGCCTGGCTCTCGCGCCAGGCTTTTTTGCATCTCAGCCCTTCAGGGCCAGGTTGTTGAGCTTGTCCAGGCGCTCGGGCCAGCTTCTCTGCTGCGCCGACTGCAGCAGGATGCGCGTCCAGGCGATCCAGGCGTCCCACTGCACGCGCTTGTCCCAGGCATTGCCCCAGCCGCAGAAGCACTGCAGCGCGCTGGCGGCTGCGCGCGCGGCGTCGTCTGCGCGGCCGGCAGACAGGTAGAGCTGGGCCAGCACCATCTGCGGCTCGCCCACCCAGGGGTTCAGGCGCACGGCGCTTTCCAGCACGGCCGTGGCGGCGTCCAGGTCCACCAGCGGCTGGTCCAGCTGGATCACCGACCAGTACAGCGACACGGCAGCGGCCTCGTCGCCGGGCGACAGCTGCCGGCTGCAATGGTCGAACACCGGCGGCAGCGGCAGCTGGGCGCGCAGCGCCGGGTGCTGCAGCGCACGGCCCAGGTCGCTGATCTGGCTGAGCATGCGGCTGGCAGGCCGCATGGGACCGGGCCACAGCGAGGCCGCCCAGTGCACGCCCTGCTGCCGCTGGTTCTGCACCTGCGGAAACTGCGAATAGATGTCTTCCTGCCAGCTGAACCACTGCTCCATGGCATCGGCCATGCTCACGATGGTGAAGGCCGCCACCTCATAGGCGCTAAGACGCTGGCTGCGGCCGGCGGATTCCAGCGCCATGGAGCCGTCTTCGGCTAGGTCGCCGGCCAGGATCTTCTGCATGAACTGCGTGCGGCTCATGGTGCAGAACAGGTAGACCAGGTGCTCGGCGCCCTCGCCCACCAGTTCGCGCAGGCGGCCGCGCTCGCTGCCCGCGTCGAACTTGACCAGGTCCACGAAGGCGTTGCCGTAGACGCTGTGCAGCAGGCCCAGCAGGCGCACGTCGCGCGGCTGGCGCCACAGCGCCAGCGAACGCGCCACGCCCGCCAGGTGGTGGCGGAAGGTGCCGGCCTTGTGCCAGTCCTGGCCCACGCCGCGCGCCAGCACCACGGGCAGCACGGGGGCGAGGTCGGCATCCTTGGCCAGCCATTCCTCGTCGAGCAGGCCCTGGGCGCGCGTGAACAGCGCTTCGTCAAGTGTCTGGAACAGTGTCGGGACCGGCAGGCTCATGCGGGCACCTCCATGGCAGCGGCGGGCCGCTGGGTATATTGCGCCACCCAGCCAGCCGTGTCCGCGAACAAGCGCAGCGCCTTGATGCGCCGCGTGGCGGTCAGCGTGAAGCGGTGCTCCACGCCGGCCGGTATGCGCAGGTAGTCGCCGGGCTGCACGCGCAGCACGCGCTCTTGGCCGTGGGCATCGAAAAAGCCGAACAGGCCTTCGCCTTCGAGGATGTAGCGCACCTCGTCATCGGCATGGGTGTGGGGCTTGTCGAAGCGGTCCAGCGCCTGGTCCAGGCCCGGCGTGTCCGGGTGCAGCACGACCAGGTCCATGCTGTGGTAGCCATGGGCCACGCATTCGTCGACCACCAGCATGCCCACGGCCTGGACGACGGTGGCCTTGCCGCCGTCGTCCAGCTGGGCCTGCGCCAGCAGCGCGGCCAGGCCGGGCTCGGGCGCCAGCGGGCGGTGCTGCCATTGCACGCCGATGGCGGCCACGAAGTCCGCGTCGGAAACCCGGGGGGATTCGAGGGCACCCATGGTCTTACCAGGCCGCCGTGTAGGCGCCCTTGAACTGCGTGTCGATGAACTGGCGCACCTCGGGCGACTGGTAGGCCTTGACGAAGGCCTGCAGGCCGGCGTCCTTCTCATGGCCGGCGCGCGTGGCGATCAGCACGGTCACGTACGGCGTGTCCGTGGCTTCCAGCGCCAGCGAATCCTTTTGCGGCGACAGGCCTGCGGCCACGGCATAGCTGCTGTTGACGGCGGCGGCGTCCAGGTCGTCCAGCGAGCGCGCCAACTGGGCGGCCTCCAGCTCGACGAAGCGCAGCTTCTTCGGATTGGCGGTGATGTCCAGCACCGAGGCACGGGCGCCCGCGCCGGACTTCAGTTCGATCAGCTTCTGCGCAGCCAGCACCATCAGTGCGCGCGAGCCGTTGGTGGGGTCGTTGGGAATGCCAACGCGCGCACCGCTCTTGAGGTCGGCCAGGCTTTTGATCTTCTTGGAGTACACGCCCATCTGCTGGTTGACCGCACGGGCCACGGGCACGAGCTTGTAGCCGCGGTCCTTGTTCTGGGCGTCCATGAAGGGCTGGTGCTGGTAGATGTTGGCATCCAGCTCACCCTGCGACAGCGCCGCGTTGGGCTGGATGAAGTCGCCGAACTCGACCAGCTTCACCTTCAGGCCGTTCTTCTCGGCCACCTTCCTGGCCACCTCGGCGATCTGGGCATGCGGGCCCGAGGTCACGCCGATGGTGACCGAGCCGTCGGCCGCGTGGGCCGGCAGCGCGGCCAGCCCGGCAAGGGGCAGGACGGCGGCCAGGGCCAGCGATTGAAGCAATGCGCGCTTTTTCATGGAATCCCTCTTTCAGACAATCTCGCGGCAGCTTGCCGCCCCGGCCGCGCCGGCCACCGGGGTGTGTGGATCAGCGGTGGCTGAGCCTGCGCACCGCCCAGTCGCCCAGGCTCTGGATGGCCTGCACGAAGAAGATCAGGATGATGACCACGGCCAGCATCACGTCGGGCAAAAAGCGCTGGTAGCCGTAGCGGATGCCCAGGTCGCCCAGGCCGCCGCCGCCGATGGCGCCGGCCATGGCCGAGTAGCCGGTCAGGCTCACGAAGCTGATGGTCAGGCCCGCCACGATGCCGGGCAGCGCCTCGGGCAGCAGGATCTTCCAGACGATCTGGCCCGTGGTGGCGCCCATGGACTGGGCCGCTTCCACCAGGCCGTTGTCCACCTCGCGCAGCGCGGTCTCCACCAGCCGCGCCACGAAGGGCGCTGCCGCAATGGTCAGCGGCACCACGGCCGCCCAGGTGCCGATGGACGAGCCCGTGATCAGCCGCGTCAGCGGGATGATGGCCACCAGCAGGATGATGAAGGGGGTGGAGCGCAGCGCATTGACGATCCAGCCCACGATCTTGTTGGCCGGGCCGTTCTGCAGCACGCCGCCGTGGTCGGTCAGGCGCAGGAACACACCCAGGGGAATGCCGATCAGGCCGCCCACCAGGCCAGAGACGCCGACCATGATGATGGTCTCCCACAGCGAGCTGACGAACAGCTCCAGCATCATTTCCGAAAAATTCTCAAACATCGCTCAATCCCTGGTGGAAACGATCTGCACCTGCACGCCCGTGGCGCGCAGATGGTCCACGGCGGCATCGATCTTGGCCGCGTCGCCGCTGGCGAAGACGGCCAGCGAGCCGAAGGTCTGCTCCTGGATCTCGTCGATCTGGCCATGCAGGATGGACAGGTCCAGCCCCAGCTCGCGGATCAGGTGCGACAGGATGGGCTGGTAGGCGCTCTCGCCCGCATACGACAGGCGCAGCAGCCGGCCTTGCTGGCCCGGCGCCAGCTGGGCGGCCAGCGCATTCACGCGCACGGCCACCGACTCGGGCAGTTGCTGGGGAACGATCTCGTCGATCAGGCTTCGCGTGATGGCCTGCTGCGGGCGCGTGAACACGTCGATCACGGGGCCCAGCTCGGCAATCTCGCCGCCGTCGATCACGGCCACGCGGTCGGCGATCTGCTTGATCACCTGCATCTGGTGCGTGATCAGCACCACGGTCAGGCCCAGCTCGCGGTTGACCTTGCGCAGCAGGTCCAGGATGGAGCGCGTGGTCTCCGGGTCCAGGGCCGATGTGGCTTCGTCCGACAGCAGCACCTTGGGGTGGCTGGCCAGCGCGCGCGCAATGCCCACGCGCTGCTTTTGCCCGCCCGAGATCTGCGCCGGATAGCGGTCGCGCAGCGCGCTCAGGCCCACCAGGTCCAGCAGCGGGTCCACACGCTTCTTGATGTCGTCGGCCGACATGCCCGCCATCTCCAGCGGCAGCGCGGCGTTGTCGAACACCGTGCGCGAGGACAGCAGGTTGAAATGCTGGAACACCATGCCGATGTCGCGGCGCGCCGTGCGCAGCTCGGCATCGCTGAGCTGCATCAGGTCACGGCCGCCCACCAGCACCTGGCCGGAGGTCGGGCGGTTGAGCAGGTTCAGGCAGCGCACCAGCGAGCTTTTGCCCGCGCCGCTGCGGCCGATGATGCCGAACACCTCGCCCGACTCGATCTGCAGATTGATGCCCCGCAAGGCATGGACGGGCCCGGTGGGGCCCTTGTAGGTCAGGGAAAGATCCCGAATCTCGATCATGAAAAAACGCCACGGCGCAGGACGGCCTGGGGACGCCGCTGCGCATTGTTGGGAAGTGGGAGCAAATATAGGTTGCGCGTATAAAAACGCAAACTATAAAAAACGAAAGTAATAAGAAGCCCCGGTAATGTCCGGGTTCTCGCCACTTTCTGCATAACCCTCAACTATGCCTGAATGTGGACACGCCATCGCCTTGCCGGGCTATGCGCGGTGCCCCGGGGCACTCCTGTGCAGGCCATCTCGCGTTGGCGTCTGATTGACAGGGCCTCCGCCCCGCTGCTTTTGCGGCCCGGCGGACCTGGAATGCTCCTGCTTTTGACGCTGGCGGGAAGCCGCCGCTGCCGCCGCGCTGACGCCAGAAGCAGCCTTTGCTGACAGGCCGCGCGGCATGCGCCCTCCTACAGTGGGCTCAACCCCACAGGAGAAGAGCGCCATGCGCCCAGAACAACACTCCGGCGCCGGCAGCCAGGCCGGCGCGGCTCCCTTGTCGCGGCGCGGCTTTCTGCAGGCCGCCAGCATCGCGGGCGTCAGCGTCTGGGTGGCGCCGCTGGCCAGCCAGGCCTATGCAGCCCTGTTCGAGGAGCGCGTACTCGGCAGCGTCCCCCGCGAGCCCGCCACCCAAATGCCGCGCTTTCGGCTCGATGGCCGCTCCAAGGTCATGGGCGCCAAGGTCTTCGCACGCGACATCCGCGCACGCGACATGCCGCACTGGCCCCAGCAGCAATCCCATGCCTTCATCGTGCGCACCACGCTGGCCGACCGGCTGTTCGACGGCATGGACCTGTCGTCCCTGGACGGCGAACTGGCGCCCGACCGCGTGGTCACGGCCGAAGACCTGGCGCGCGACGGCCTGGCCTTTCCCGAGTTCTATGGCGAGGACATGCTGCTGCCCGCAGGCAAGACCCCCGCCTACCTGGGCCAGGCCGTGGCCATCCTCATCTACCACGACTTCGCGCGCTTTCGCTTTGCCAAGGAAAGGCTGCAGGCCACGGCCGGCGTCATCCGCTACGGCCGCGTCACGGGCGCGCTGGACCGTCCGCCCTGGGGCGTGTTCCGCTACGTGCGCCAGGGCGGCGCCACGGCCTTTGACGACGACGTGTTCTCCAGCCTGCGCGACGCCCCGCTGTTCCCCGCCGAACGCAAGCCGCTGGTCTGGCCGCAGATCTCCAAGGCCGACGCGGTCACGGCACGCGGCCTGCGCGCGGCCGAGCAGATCGCCCAGGAGCTGGCCACGCCGCCCGCCGACTGGCTGGTGCTGCAGCGCCACTACGCCACGCAATCGGTGGACACGGCCGCGCTGGAGCCCGACAACGCCAACTGCTGGTATGACGCGGCCACGCAAAGCCTGCACATGGTGCTGGCCACGCAGTCGCCGCACGAGGTGGCCGAATGGGCTGCGCAGATGGTGCAGGCCAGCAGGTTCCCGCTCAAGAACCTCTTCGTGCACCCGTGCTACACGGTGGGCTACGGCTCCAAGGACCACGCGCCCATGCCCTACTACGGCCTGGTCTGCGCGCTGTATGCGGACGGCAAGCCCGTGCGCCTGGCCAATGACCGGTTCGAGCAGTTCCAGTCCTCGCTCAAGCGCCATGCCTTCGAGATCGACTACACCATGGCCATCGACAGGAAGACCGGCCTTTTCCAGAGCCTGGTGGCCAGCATGACGGCCAATGGCGGCGGCCGGGCCAACTTCTCGCCCTCGGTCGCCATGGTCGGCGGCACGGCAGCGCAGTCCATCTACTACTTTCCCAAGAACGACATCACCGCCGTGGCCCTGGCCAGCCGCGCGCTGGACGCGGGCTCGGCACGCGGCTACGGCACGCTGCAGAGCATGGCGGCCACCGAGATGATGGTGGACGAAATCGCCGGGCTGCTGCAGATCGACCCCATCGAGCTGCGCCTGCGCAACGTGCTGACCTCGGGTGCCAAGAACACCCAGGGCGCCATTGCCGCCGGTGCCCTGCGCGCCGACGAGGTGCTGGAGCGCGCCCGCCGCCATCCGCTGTGGACCGAGCGCGCCAAGCGCAAGACCGCCTACGAGGCCGGCCACCCGGGCCAGCGCTACGGCGTGGGCTTTGCCTGCGTGCAAAAGGACTTCGGCACGGGCGGCGAGGCGGCCTTCGCCCGCATCGAGATATCGCCCCAGGGTCGCGTGCTGCTGCACCACTCGGGCACCGAGATCGGCACGGGCATGGGCACCTCGCAGGCCCAGCTGTGCGTGCAATGGTTCGGCAAGCCCGCCGACGAGCTGCAGACCGCCTGCCTGGACTGGCCGGAGCTGCCGCTCAAGGCCGAGGGCGACAACTACACCATGCCCCAGGCCGACCAGGACCGCTTCGCCACCCGGCCGCTGTGGACGCCGGTCTACGCCTCGCCGGCCAGCGCCAGCAACTCGGCCTACTACTACAGCCACGCCACCAGCGAGACGGCGCGCGTGGTCTTCGAGCACGGCCTGTGGCCTGCCGCCGTCGCCATCTGGAGCCAGGGCACGGGCGGCGGCCAGAAGGCGCCCTATGTGGTGCGCCGCGAGGACGCGCGCTGGGTCAACGGCATGCTCACGGCCAACGGCATGCAGCCGCTGTCCCTGCAGGCCCTGGCCCAGAAGGCCCATGCCATGCAGCTGGTCACAGGCGCCGTGGGCCATACCTTCAACCGCTGGCAATGGGCCGAGGCCGACTTCGACATCCTGGGCACCAGCGCGCGCCGGCCGCTGGACGCGCTGGCCGTGCGCCTGGGCAGCGCGCCCGATGCTGGCGCCGTCACGCCGGCCCCTGACACCACCGACACGCCGCAGGCGGCCACGCCCGTCGAGGCCTCTGTCACCGCGCGGCGCAGCGCCGCCGGCTACCGCATGGTTGCGCGGCGCAATCTGTTCTATCCGCCCATGCAGCGCAACAACGCGGGCGTCACCTACTACAGCGCCAATGCGGCCCTGGTCGAGCTGGCGGTGGACACGGGCACGGGCGCGGTCGAGCTGCTGGCCCACCACTCCATCATGGAGTGCGGGCGGCCCATCGTGCCCGAGCTGGTGCACGGCCAGCTCGAAGGCGGCATTGCCATGGGCATAGGCCATGCGCTGTACGAAACCATGCCGCTGTACGAGGGCGGCCCCGGCGACGGCAACTGGAACTTCCACCGCTACCACCTGCCGCGCGGCAGCGAGGTGGCGGTCTGGAAGCAGACGGCCGAGCTGCTGGCACCGCTGTCGGACACCGATCCGCCCAAGGGCATTGCCGAGGTGGTGATGATTCCCATCGTCGCCGCCATCGTCAACGGACTGCACCACGCCATTGGCAAGCGCTTCCACGACCTGCCCGTGACCCCGCAAAAGATCAGGGAGGCACTCGCACCATGAGCCTTGTCCCGCGCCCCTTGTCGCTGACCGTCAACGGCCAGAGCGTCGGCCCCATGGACGTGCCCGAAGGCATGCCCATGATCGACTTCCTGCACGAATACCTGAACCTCACCGGCTCGCGCCTGGGCTGCGGCATCGGCGAATGCCGGGCCTGCACCATCATCGTGGACGGGCCCGAAGGCAGCCGCGAGATGCGCACCTGCATCACCGGCGCCCACTACTTCCAGGGCCGCAAGGTCCGCACCATCGAAGGCATTGCCGACCCGGCCGGTGCGGACACCGCGCCCCCGCCCTCGCCCGGCGCCCCGGGCCAGCCGCGCAAGGTCATCGCCATCAGCCCCGTGCAGCAGAAGTACCTGGAGCATTTCAGCTTCCAGTGCGGCTACTGCACGCCAGGCTTCGTCATCGCGGCCACGGTGCTGGTCGAGCGCCTGGCCAAGGCGCCCATCCGCGCGGCCGATGTGGAACAGGTCGTGGGCGAGGCGCTGCAGCCCCACCTGTGCCGCTGCACCGGCTATGTGCGCTACTACGCGGCCGTGAAGGACCTGGTCCTGAACACGCCCGGGCTGACCTTGAAAGGATGAGCGCCATGTCCGCCGCCGACCCCAGCGCAGCCACCCCCGCCGCCACCGCGCCACCTGCCGACTACAGCGGTGCCCGCCCCCCGCCACCGCGCAGGCCCAGGCGCCGCTGGCGCGGGCTGCTGCTCGTCCTCCTGCTGCTGGCCGTGCTGTTTGCCATTGCCGCCGTCTGGGGCAACCGGCCCCATGTGCCCCAGCGCGAGCCGCAGGCCGTGCACCGCAGCCCCCAGCAGCTGGCCCAGGGCCTGTACCTGGCGCGCGCCGCCGACTGCATGGCCTGCCATGACGGGGTAGGCGGCGTGGGTGGCGCCCGGGAAGGCCAGCCCTTTGCGGGCGGCAAGCCCCTGCCCACGCCCTTCGGCACCCTCTACGGCACCAACATCACCCCCGACCCCGACCACGGCATAGGCCGCTGGACGGCCGAGGAATTCCACGCCGCCGTCACCCGCGGCACGGCGCCGGGCGGGCGCCAGCTCTACCCGGCCATGCCCTATGCCTCCTACCACCTGATGAGCCGCGAAGACTCGGACCTGATCTACGGCTACCTGATGAACATCCGGCCCGTGGCCCAGCCCAACACCAAGCCCGCCCTGCCCTTCCCGTTCAACCTGCGCGTGCTGATGTTCGGCTGGAAGACGCTGTTCCTGTCCAGCGCGCCGCTGCCTGTGGGCTCTCAGGGCCAGAGCCCGGCCTGGCTGCGCGGCCAGTATCTGGGCAATGTCATGGGCCACTGCGCCGAATGCCACACGCCGCGCGGCATGTTCGGCCAGATGCAGAAGGACCGCTGGCTGCAGGGCGGCACGCTGTCGCTGTTCACGGCCCCCGGCATCACCGCCGAAGCCCTGGCCGCACGCGGCTGGACGCGCGAGGGCATGGCCCAGTTCCTGCAGACGGGCTTCTCGGCCCACGGCAGCGCCTTCGATGAAATGCACGAGGTCATCGCCAACAGCACCCGATACCTCACAGCCGAGGACATGACGGCGCTGTCCACCTTCCTGCTGGGCGACAACCCGCCCGCGCCCCAGCCGCTGCCGGCCGCCGCGCCCCCGGATTCCGGCACCGGCAACAGCGCGGGCAACGGCGCGGGAACGCTGGACGCGGGCCGGGGCCACTACATGGCGCTGTGCGCCAGCTGCCACGGCAGCGAAGGCCTGGGCCGCAGCCTCACCATGCCCCCGCTCAAGGGCAACAGCACCGTGCGCCAGGCCGACGCCCGCAACCTGGTGCTGGCCATCCTCGTCGGCCTGCCCAAGCACCCGGCCACCCGGCAGGGCCCCACGCCCCTGCCCGGCATGCCCGGCTTCATGCAGGAGTTGACCGATGGCGAAGTCGCCGCCCTGGCCAACTACACCCGCGCCACCATGGGCGGCCAGCCCGCCGACGTGACGGCCGCCCAGGTGGCAGACCTGCGCAGCGCAGCGGGCAAGGCGGGACACAGGCCAGCGCCCTGAAACCCCGGCCTGCTCTGCAGGCCCTAGCCCGCATGCCCGCGCCTGCGTCGTGGCGGTTGCGGGGTTGCAGTCCTGCCGAAGGGCAGGACTGCTTCGTCAACTGGCTGTGATCACGGCCCGAAACCCCGCCCATTGTTTCCACCACGGAACCAACCGCGTTCCACCACCGTCCTTTGCCAGCCGCCCCTGTCTCCCTAGAGTGAAAGCAAAAGGAGACAAGCATGTTCGAAGCCAATCTATTCCAGGGCCAGCGCGTCCTGATCACGGGGGGCGGCACGGGGCTGGGCCTGGCCATGGCGGCCAAGCTGGCGGAGCTGGGCGCCGAGCTGCACCTGTGCGGCCGGCGGCGCTCCGTGGTGCAGCAGGCCTGCGAGATGCTGAGCAACGACACGGGCGCACAGGCCTTTGCGCATGAACTCGACATTCGCCAGCCCGAGGCCGTGCACACCGTCATCGACCGCATCTGGGCCGAACACGGCCCGCTGACCGGCCTGGTCAACAACGCGGCCGGCAACTTCGTCAGCCGCACCGAGGACCTGAGCATCAACGGCTTCCATGCCATCTCGGACATCGTCTTCCGGGGCACCTTCTACGTCACCCAGGCCGTGGGCCGCCGCTGGATCGCCGAAGGGCTGCCGGGCTCGGTGCTGTCCATCGTGGTCACCTGGGTGGACACGGGCTCGCCCTTTGTCGTGCCTTCAGCCATGTCCAAGGCCGGGCTGGACGCCATGACCAAATCGCTGGCCGTGGAATGGGGTCCCAAGCGCATACGGCTCAACGCGATTGCGCCGGGTGTGATCCCCACCCCAGGCGCCAGCCAGCGCCTGCGCCCCAGGATCGACGGCAACGAGGACTCGGCCGACCGGCGCCGCCTGGACAACCCCACGCGCCGCCTGGGCACGGACGAGGACATCGGCAACATGGCCGCCTTCATCCTGGCCCCTGCCAACACCTGGCTCAATGGCCAGACCATCACGCTGGACGGCGGCGATGCCCTGGCCAACGGCGCCTACTTCACCGAATACCAGGCCTGGGACGATGCCGACTGGGCGCATGCCCGGCAAATGGCCAAGGCGGCCAACCAGCCCCACGTCAAGGATGCGGAGCAGGAGGCATCGCCCACATGAGCACTGCCGCCACGCCCCAATCCATCCTGGTCTTCGAGCAGCGCACGCTGACGCCCGCCGACCAGCTGCAACGCGGCCGCCAGTTGGCCCAGGGCCTGCGCAGCCTGGGCCTGGCCGAGGGCGACGTGCTCGCCGTCTTCCTGCGCAACGGCATCGAATACGCCGACGTGGTCCATGCCTGCCGCATCGCGGGCATCTACTACTGCCCCATCAACTGGCATTTCACGGCCACGGAGATCGACTACATCCTGGCCGACAGCGGCGCCCGCGCCCTCATCACCAACCAGGACCTGCTCGACGGCCTCAAGGGCGAACTCTATGCGGACCTGCCCCGGCGCGTCGCCCACGCACGCGAGCCGGAGCAGGACTACGAAACCTGGCTGGCCGCCCAGGCTCCTTACGAGGGCCCGCCCGTGGCGCCGCGCGGCCACATGGCCTATACATCCGGCACCACGGGCCGCCCCAAGGGCGTGCTGCGCAAGGCGTTTCCGGTGGAAGAACTGCCCCGGCGCCTGGCCGTGAACCAGGCGCTGATCGCCACCGCCTACGGCCTGCAGCCCGGCGCGCGCACCCTGCTGACGGCGCCCATCTACCACAGCGCGCCCAGCCTGTACTTCCAGAACGCGCTCATGCTCAGCGAGCTGGTGGTGCTGGAGCAGCGCTTCGACCCCGAGCGCTTCCTGCAGCTGGTGCAGGAGCACCGCATCGACACCGCCTACATGGTGCCCATCATGTACGTGCGCCTGCTCAGGCTGCCGCGCGAGGTGCGCGAGCGCTACGACATCTCCTCGCTGCGCTTCATCGCCTCCACGGGCTCGCCCTGCGCGCCCGAGGTCAAGAAGGCCATGATCGAGTGGATGGGGCCCATCATCAACGAGACCTATGCCTCCAGCGAGTCGGGCCTGGTCACCTTCATCGGCTCGGCCGACGCGCTTACCCACCCCGGCAGCGCGGGCCTGCCGCTGCATGACGCCGAAGTCCGCATCCTCGACAGGCAGGGCCAGGCCCTGCCCACGGGCGAGGTGGGCCTGATCTACGTGCGCCAGCCCGCCTATGCCGACTTCACCTACAAGGGCAACGAAGAGGCCCGCCGCAAGATGGACCAGGGCGGCCTCATCACCCTGGGCGACATGGGCTACCTGGACGGAGAAGGCTTTCTCTACGTCTGCGACCGCGACTCGGACATGGTGATCTCCGGCGGCGTGAACATCTACCCGGCCGAGATAGAGAACGAGCTGCTCAAGCACCCCGGCATTGCCGACTGCGCCGTCATCGGCGTGCCCGATGCCGAGTACGGCGAGCGGCTGCTGGCCCTGGTCGAGCCCGGCCAGTCAGGCAAACTATCAGAGGCCGAGCTGAAAGAATGGCTGCGCGGCCGGCTGGCGGCCTACAAGCTGCCGCGCAGCTTTGTCTTCCAGCGCCTGCCCCGCGACGACAACGGCAAGATCGCCAAAAGAAAGCTGCGCGACGCCCACTGGGGCGCGACGCAGCGCAAGATCTGAACCTGCCACCACCGGCAGATAACGGCAGAAACGACAGAGAAGGAGACAACGCATGAACAAGGCCATCGCATTGCTGCTTGCCGCTGCGGCCACCGCAGCCGCCGCCCCCGGGTTCGCCCAGTCCGACTATCCCAGCAAGCCCATCAAGCTCATCGCCCCGTATGCGCCGGGCGGCTCGGTCGACGTGCTGGCCCGCACCCTGGCCACGCACCTGTCCACCGAGCTCAAGCAGTCCGTGGTCGTGGAAAACCGGCCGGGCGCCAATACCATGATTGCCGCCTCGGCCGTGGCGCGCTCGCCGGCCGACGGCTACACCCTGCTGCTGGCCAGCAATGCCAGCATGGTGCTCAACCCGCTGCTCTACAAAAAGCTCAGCTACAACCCCGACCGGGAGCTGAAGCTCACCAACATCCTGGCCGAGGCCCCGCTGGTGCTGGTCACCAACAGCCAGACCGGCATCAAAAACGTGGCCGACCTCAAGGCCTACTCCAAGGCCCACGCGGGCAAGCTCAACTACAGCTCGGTCGGCCTGGGCAACCCGCTGCAGCTGACCACCGAGCTGATCAAGTCGCGCCTGGACGTGGCCGCCACCCACATTCCCTTCAACGGCAGCGCGCCGGCCCTGACCGCCCTCATGGCCAACGACACCCAGCTCATGGTGGACGTGGCCGGCACCTCCCTGCCCCACATCAAGGCCGGCAAGCTGGTGGCCATTGCCACCACCGGGCCGGAGCGCTCGCAGTTCCTGCCGCAGACGCCCACCATTGCCGAATCGGGCGTGCCGGGCTTCAGGGCCTCCACCTGGTTCGGCATTGCCGTGCCCGCAGGCACGCCAGCGGACGCGCGCAACACCCTGCAGGCCGCCGTCAACAAGGTCATGCTCAACCCCGAGTTCGCCAGCGCCCTGGGCAACCAGACCCTGGCCGCCAGAAAGCCCCAGACCCAGGCACAGCTCGACGACTTCCTGGCCGCAGACGGCCAGATGTGGCGCAAGGTGATCGCGGACAACGCGATTGCGCTGGAGAACTGAAGACCGAAAAGGTGATGAACTAAGGACCTAAGGGCCGGACACCTCGGCCTGCTCCACGAAGCGCAGCAGGCTGGCCCTGAGGAACTCGGTCATCACCTTGACGGCATGCGAGGGCCGACGGTCCTCGGCCGTGATGATGTACAGCCGGTCGCCCAGGCCGGACACCGTCCAGTCCGGGCACACGCGCTGCACCGCGCCCGATCGCAGCTCGTCCATCACCATGTAGTTGGGCAAGGTGGCCACGCCGCTGCCACGGAGCATGGACTGCTTGAGGAAGGGGAAATGCTCGCTGGTGATGCAGGGCTCGCACTTGAGCGCAATCTCCTGCTGCCCCTTTTTCACCGAGACGGCATAGGTCTTGCCGTCGCCGGGCGGCGTCAGCAGCACGCCGTGGGGAATCTCGGCGGGGTCGTGGAACGGCCGCGCCTTGGCATAGGCGCTGCTGGCATACAGGCCAAAGCCCACCGGCCCCAGGTCGCGCGCCACCAGGTGCTCCTGCACGTCGCGCGCCACGCGCACGGCCACATCCACCTGGGCGCTCATGGGATCGCTCACCCGGTTGGAGAACAGCACGCGGATGCGCACCTGCGGGTGCCGCTTCTGGAAGGCCAGCAGCATGTCGGCCAGGTACAGCTCGCCCAGGCCCGTGGGAATGCTCAGCCGCACCGAGCCCGTCACCACATGCTGCAGCGCGTCGATGGCGCCCTGCGCGGCCTCCACCTCCTGGATGATGCTGCGCCCGTGCTCGTACAGCACCTCGCCCGCCGCCGTCAGCAAAAAGCTGCGCGTCGTGCGGTGCAGCAGGGTCACGCCCAGCGCCGTCTCCAGCGACTTGAGCTCCTTGCTCACCTTGGAGCGCGTGATGTCGCGCTTGCGCGCCGCAGCGCTGAGGCTTCGGGCGTCCACGATCTCTACGAAATTGCGGATGAGGTTGATGTCCATGGCTTGAGAGCGGCAGGTCAGGCGGTCCGCCTTGTTCGCGGCCTTGTTCGCGGCCTTGTGCGCGGCCGCAGGCAACGCGCCCGGACCGCCACCCTCGGACTATGGCACCGTCACGACGCCTGGCCCCGCCACCCGTGGGCGCCGGGACACAGGGCTTTCCCCGGTGCCCGCCGCATCAGTCCAGGCTGATCTGCGACGAAGAGGCCACCTGCTTCCAGGTCGTCACATCCTTGAGGATCACCGCGCCGAACTGCTCCGGCGTATTGGCCACCACCGTGCCGCCCAGCTCCGCCAGGCGCTGGCGCAGTTGCGGATCGGCCAGGGCCTGCACGCTGGCCTTGTGCAGCTTGTCGCGGATGTCCTTGGGCAGGCCCTTGGGCGCCAGCAGGCCGTTCCAGGCCTGCACGGCGTAGCCGGGCACGCCGGACTCTGCAAAGGTCGGCACATCGGGCAGCTCGCTGCTGCGCTGGGCCGTGGCCACGGCCAGCGGGCGGATCTTGCCGGACTTGATGTGCGGCAGCGAAGCCGGCAGCGGCTCCCACAGCATGGACACCTGGCCGCCGATCAGATCGGTGAAGGCCGGGCCCGCGCCACGGTAGGGCACATGCATGATCTGCACGCCCGCCTTGGCCTTGAACAGCTCCATGGCCAGATGGCCCAGCCCGCCCGCGCCCGAGGACGCATACGACAGATGGCCCGGCTGCGCCTTGGCCAGCGCAACCAGCTCCTTCAGATTGGCCGCCTTGACCGAGGGGTGCACGCTGAGCACGCCCGGCACCGTGATCACCTGGGTGATGGGCGTGAAATCCTTCACCGCGTCATAGGGCAGCTTGGTGTAGACGGCCGGATTCGTGCCGTGCGTGCTGGACGTGGCGCCCAGCAGCGTATAGCCGTCCGGCTTGGCATCGGCCACGAAGCGCGTGCCCAGCGAGCCACCGGCACCGGCCTTGTTCTCCACGATCACCGAAGCGCCCAGCACCTTGCCCAGCTGCTGCGCGAACAGGCGGTTCACCACATCGGCCGTGCCGCCGGGCGGAAACGGAACGATCAGGCGGATGGGCTCGGCCGTGGGCCAGCCTGCATCGGCTGCCAGGGCCGACTGCGCGGGCGCCAGGGCGCCCAGGGCCAGGGCCGCCGTGGTTGCAGACAGGCTGCGGATCATGAAATTGCGGCGTTGCATCGGATTTTTCTCCTCGTTGAAATTCTTCGGGACCAGCACTCTCCAGTCACCGGCCCAGGCGCTCCAGCCAGGCCAGCACCCGGCCCAGCACCTCGTCGCCATTGGTGTCCAGCATGCAGAAATGCGAATTGCCGGTGATGCCTGCGGCCGGCAGGTCCAGCACCTCGGCACGGCCGCCCAGGCGGCGCAGCAGCTGCCAATACACATCGGTCTGCGCGCGGTACTTCTGCCACTGCGGGCTGTGCGCGAAATGGTCGCCCCACACCGCCAGGTGCGGGATGGCCGAGGCAGGCGCGAAGGCATCCGCCCCCTCCTGCCCCTGTTGCCCCTGCTGCCCTTCTTGCACCACCGGCATGCCCGTAGGCTCCACGCCCACCACGGCGCGCACCAGGTGCGGCTTGCGGCTGGCCGCATGCGCGGCAAAGCCACCGCCCTGGCTGTGGCCCATCACCACGCAGGGGCCGAATTGCTCCAGCAAGGCGTCATAGGCGGCCATGGCCATGGCCTCGTGCCCCAGCCAGCGCGGCACCATCTGCCGCACCAGGGCACCAAAATTCTCATGTGGAAACCGCTGTCCCGCGAAAGGCTCGCCCAGGCCAAGGTCCACGCCTGAACGCGTCGCATGGCCTATGCGAAACAGCTGCCACGCCTCCTCGGCACTGCGGAACACGGGCGCCTCGGCATAGATCTCGGGGAACATCGCCCAGCCCGCCCGGCCGCGCTCCACGGCATCGCAGACCACCACGTCATGGCCGGCCTCCAGCAGGCGCCACAGCCAGCCCTGGCGCCCATCGGGCGTGGACTCCCACTGCGCACCCGTCATGCCGCCGCCATGCCACAGCAGCACGGGCAGAGGGCTGCGCGGGTGCGCCAGCCGGTACTCCATGGCATACATCTGGCCCACGGCATAGCTGCCATTCATGTCCAGCGGCCGCTCGCCGCCATTGCGCACCACTTCCCTGTGCTGGATCGGCAGATCCCGCACCGTGCGCTGCGCACCGCCAATGAAATGGCTTTGCATCTTCCTGAGGCAAACTTCAGGCATAACAGGGCTTCTCTCGCATACCGCCATGCTAGGCAGGCCCCGCCTTGGCGCTGTGCCGATTGCGGCGGGGCTGTGCCGGATCAGCACAGCCCTATCCACCCATCACGCTGCCCCGACCCCGCCTTTGCCATGCACGAACTCAACCTCAAACTGCTGCAGGACCTGCAGGCCCTGGCCGACACCGGCAGCCTCTACAAGGCCGCCGAGCGCCGCCACATCACCCACCCTGCCTTCGGCCGCCGCATCCGCGCGCTGGAGGAATGGGCGGGCACGCCCCTGGTCGAGCGCGGCCACCAGTCCACCACGCTCACGGCAGCCGGCAAGACGCTGCTGGCCTCGGCCCATGAAGTGCTGGGCATCCTGGAGCAGACCCATGGCCTGCTCCAGCGCCCGCACCGCACGCGCGACGAGACCATCACCATCGCGGCGGGCCGCACGCTCTCGCACACCGTCCTGCCGGGCATCATCACCGCCCTCAACCAGGCCATGCCCCAGCTGTGCTGGAAAGTGGTCACCACCAGCCTGGACTACGGCGTGGAAATGCTGCTGCAAGGCAAGGTGGACCTGCTCATGTGCCACGCCCAGCCCGCCATCGAAGGCAGCCTGCAGGGCCACCACCTGGCCTGGCTGCCCGTGGGCCAGGACACGCTGATCCCCGTCAGCATCCCCCTGGTCCCGCAACTGCCCAAGTACGCCCTGCCCGCCCACGGCGGCGGCCCGCTGCTGCCCTACCTGGACTACGCGCAAAGCATGTCCCTGGGCAAGATCCTGCGCAGCCACCTGCACGAACTGTGCGACACCACGCGCCTGCGCACCGTCTACGAGGCCGACCTGGCCGACTCCCTGCACGCCATGGTCCACCAGGGCCTGGGCCTGGCCTGGCTGCCGCTCACCCTGGTCAAGGCCGACCTGGCCCAGGGCCGCCTGGCCCGCGCGGCCGGGCCCGACAAGGACGTGCCCATCAACGTGCGGCTCTACCGGCGGCCTGCGGCGCAGAGCAAGCCGCTCACGCGCAGGGTGTGGACGGGGTTGGAGAATCTTTATGGGAGGAGTCAGAAGTCGTGAGGCGGGTGGCCCAACCCATGCGACTTCGCTGTTGCGGCTCTGAACGTCTGTAAATTTGAACGCCGCGCGCACTTGTTCACCCTGCCGGGCGGTTTCTTTTAGAGGCCGGGTCTCGGCCCGGCAGCCGACTGCCCTTTCTTGATTCGCCAAGCAAGGGCAGATCTAAGAAGGCAACCCGGATGTCCGCGACCCCTTCGCTGCGCTGCGGGGCAACCTGCGCGGACAAACGGGAGGGGGAAGAGGCAGCAGGCGCAGGCAGCGGGCGCGCCCAGGACTTTCCCCTTGGCCCCGCCGCAGCCTTGAACTAGCATGGCCTGCACCGCCCCGGCCGGGGCGGCTCTCCTTTGGGCATCGATGAGCTTTCCCGTTCAGATTCCGATCCGAGTCCCCTGCCCTCCGGGCGCCTGCATCTGCGAGCACGATGCGCTGCTCGCCGACTCCATGGCCGACCAGCGCATCCTGCGGCTCACCAGGGAAGAGGAAAAACGCCTGCTGCAGCGGCTCGAACAGATCACCAGCCTGAGAGACCTGCGCCATGTGGAGCAGCGCATGCATGAGCAGCTCGGCATCCGCGTGCGCATCGAGCCCGGCGCCAGCGAAGTGCGCACGGTGCGCGGCATACAGATCGAGGTCCTGCCCATGCGCGGGCTGTGCAGCAAGACGCGGCAGGCGATTCCTGCGGCGATCCGGCGGGGGATGGAGAGGACGCCGGAGGTGGCGTTCGAGTTGTTGGATGAGGGCGGGTTGTTTGGGTGAGGGTTCTGGCGGTTGGTGGCGTGAACCTCTGTCAGGAGCACTCCACCAACGGCAATTGGCCGCGTAAAGCATCCATCCGCGCGTAGAAGTCATCCACTTGCCGCTGCGCGGTGCGTCGCATTGTCTCATTGCGCAGGTTCAAAACAGTCTCATCTTCCTGCGCTCCAGCTTCGCCGACTTTGCGCGAGGTGTCCTGCACGAACTTGCACAGGGGGTAGCGCACTTCACCAAAGTTGCGCAGAGTCTCCTCCACGCGGTCGTCTTGCAATAGCATCTTTGCCAGCAGCACCGCATCTTCGAGAGCCATTGCTCCACCTTGCCCCATGAAGGGCGTGGATGCGTGTGCGGCGTCACCGATCATGATGATCCGGCCACGATGCCAAGGCAGTGGAGCTGCCACCTCCTCTACTGCCGTGTACAAGACCTCAGATTCGGCGCAGAGGGTATCCAAGAATTGACGCGCTGGCCCACCGAATTTTGCAAAGCGGGCTTTCATCAGCCTTGGCCAGTCCTCCCGCCCATACCATTGTCCGGCAGGCTCGGCTACCGTGCCGAACAGATACAGTTGCTCATCACTGATTGGCATGATGCCCAGGCGTTTGCCGGTGCCCATCATCATGATCTTGGCTGTGAGGTCTTTTGGCCGCCGGTGCACGCTACGCCAGACGCCGAGCCCGGTGTAGACCGGCTCCAGCGTGCCTGCAACCATTCGGCGAATCTCCGAACGAATTCCGTCCGCTCCAACAACGAGGTCGTACTGGCCCGAACTGCCATCAGAGAAATCAATGGACACATGATCCACTCCATCCTGATCGATATGCAAGGCAGTGGTGCCCAGGCGTATATCAACGCTCAGTGCTCTAAGTCGACCAGCAAGGATGCGATGCAATTCAGCTCGGCGGATACCAACAATCGGCGCAACGCCCGGATGACAGGACGGGTAGAAAGTATCGACGATAGGCTCGCCGTGCTGGTCCATGTATATATTTCGGCCATCGGTGATAGCAAAGCCACTCGCCATGATCTCCGGCAATACCCCGAGGCTGCCTAGTGCCGCCAGTCCATTGTGATAGATAAAGATGCCGGAACTCTGGAATCTCCATTCCTGCTGCTTTTCCAGAATCGTCACCTTCGCTCCAGCTTGTGCCAATGCAATGGCCGATGCACAGCCTGCAATGCCCCCGCCCACGATCAGGGCGTTTTTCACATACTTCATACCTGAGTCTCCTTACTCGCCGCTGCTGGCGTTTGAGCAGGATTATTGGGTTGAGGTCGGTGGAGGCTCAACCTCCAGAACACCGGATTTGGGTACTGATCGTCCGGATCGGCCGTGCTACAAAGCATCAGGTCGAGATGCGTCACGCTGGTACCGAGAGGGCGACACACCTATCCAACGTTGGAAAGTGCGGGAGAAAGCCTTCTCGGACGCGTAGCCTGTTGCCTCGGCAACCTCGGCGATCCGTGCGCGCGGCTGGCGGAGTCGTTCAGCGGCGAGGTTCATGCGAAATGCGCGCAGATACTGCATCGGAGGAACACCTAGCAGCGAACAAAAGCGCTCCGTGAATACGGTGCGCGACAAGTAAGCCAAGGCTGCGAGCTGGGCGATGTCCCATTGCTGTTGCGGAGCCTCGTGCATTGCCGCAACGGCACGGGCAATGCCTGAATCGTCTAGGATGCTGGGCGCATCCTGGCGTGCGGCAGCGGGCATACGCAGATACTCGCCCAGGATGTGCACAAGCAGTAGGTCACCCATACGTGCCGCTGATAACTGCCAGCCTGGACGTTGGGCAAGCGAGTCCTGTACCAGCAGCTCCATCGTGCTTGCCAACGTATGTGCCAGTCGCTGCTGATCGACACGCAACACGATCAGAGGGGGCAATTCCGCAGGGATAGTCCCTAAGTCGAGCGCTGGCATCCACAGGTGCAGGGAGAACAGATGTGTTGGCTGGGTGTCCCTATCATCAGCGCCATATTCCAGCTCTATCGGATGGTCGCCATGGGTGCCGATCATGTGCGCATTCAGCAGCTTGGCGAAGGGCTCGACACGATCACCGGGGTCCCGCATCGATGACACCGTGTGTGGAGTTCCGCGCGGCAGCATCACAATATCGCGCGGACCAATTTCGATGGGCGTACCTCGATCGGTGCAGATCCAGTACCCAGATCCGGTACACATGCGAATCAACGCCCCCTCGGCTCCAGACGAGTGCATCGCCCAAGGCGCGTGCAGCCGGAAACTGGCCGTCACGGCACGTTCGGCTTTGCATGCGGAAAGAATGCGGCTCAGGACGTCACGTGGTCCTTGTGTCATCGTCTGGATGAAGGGGATACAACGGAGATGTTGAATTTTAGTTCAGCGTCTCTCATGACTTGTTCCAGTCGCCGGTGCAGTCCAGTTCAAACGAGAACTCCTGGCCGAGAGCAGACGGCTGGTGACCATACGAAACAGCGCTGAATCGCTGGCGGAGTTCACAGGCAGTTGAAGCCCGGGTGATGAGCTACGAGTACGAGGACCAGGCAGAGGTGCGCCGCAGCGAGGCGGCCAAGGTGGCTGCCGAAGAGGCCGGGCATGTGTACACCGTGGTGGGGCCTGGGGTGGCGCGCGGCGTCAGGTAGTCCCGGAGGCACTGGGTCTGCGCCCCGTTGCACCCTGCACGGCCGTCTATCCCTTGCGTGTGCGAAACAGCAGCCACAGCAGATACACCCCGCCCAGCAGCCCCGTCACCAATCCGATGGGCAGATGCAGGCGCACGGGTGCCCACTGGCTGAGCATGTCGGCCGCCAGCAGCAGAACGGCGCCCATGGCTGCCGCCGTGAACAGGGGCACGTCGGGCGACAGGCCCAGGCGCCTGGCCACCTGGGGCGCGGCCAGCGCGATGAAGGCGATGGGCCCCGCCGCTGCCGTGGCGATGGCGGTCAGGGCCACGGCAGCCATAACCATGGTGAGCCGCGTGCGCGGCACGTTGACGCCGAGCTGGGTGGCGGCATCGTCGCCCAGCTCCAGCAGGTTGATGCGCCGGGCGCACCACAGCACGACGGGCACGATGGCGATGAAGCCCAGCGCGGCGGGCACGACATGGGCCCAGGTCCGTGCGCTGAGCGAGCCGGCCAGCCAGCGCTGCGCGGCGACGGCCCGGTCCAGGTCCCCCATGACCAGCAAGATGGTGTTCAGGCCCGAGAGCGTGGCCCCCATGCCTATGCCCACCAGCACCAGCCGGTAGCCGCCGCCAGCACGCCGCCCCCCGGACAGCGCAAGCACGACCGCCGCCGTGGCCATGCCCGACAGCACGGCGGCCAGCGATGTCCACAGCGGCCCGGCGTCACCCAGCACGATGAGCGCAATCGCCCCGCTGGCCGCGCCGGTGGTGAAGCCGATCACGTCCGGCGAGCCCAGCGCGTTGCGGGAGATGGACTGGAAGATGGCGCCCGCCATGCCGAGCGACGCGCCCACGAAGACGGCCGTGAGGACACGCGGCAGCCGCACCCGCTGCACGATGCGCTCTGCTGCGGGGTTGGAGCCCGTGCCCAGCAGGCTGTCGAGCACTTCGGCGGGGCTGAGGGACAGGGTTCCCGTGCCCAGCAGCAGCACACCCAGCACCAGGGCCAGCACGACCAGCGCCATGCCCACGGCCAGCGGCCTGGGCCGCCAGAGAAACGAACAGGCTCCCCAGCGCACAACCGATGTGTTCACGGAGGTCTTCATAGCCTGCTCAACCGGTATCTGCACGCCACCCAGACAAAGAACGGCCCGCCGATCAGGCAGGCGACGATGCCCGCAGCCACTTCGGCAGGCGCCGCGACGACGCGGCCCAGCACATCGGCCCCCAGCAGCAGCACCGCCGCGTAGAGCGCGGACAGCGGCAATATCCAGCGATAGTCCGGCCCGGACGAGAGACGCGCAAGATGCGGCGCCACCAGGCCGACGAAGGCGATGGGGCCCACGGCCGCCGTGGCCGCCCCGGCCAGCAGCATGACCGCCAGGCAGGCCAGTTGCGCGGTGGCGCGCACATTGACGCCCAGCGCCAGGCCCACGTCATGCCCCAGCGCCATGGCGTTGAGCTGGCCGACGATGGCCCAGGCCGCCGCCAGCCCCGCCGCCACGGCGGCCGCCAGCACGGCAGCGCTGGCATAGCCGCTGCCCTCCAGGGAGCCGGCCGCCCAGTGCCGGAAGCCGTCGAAGACTTCCGGGGGCGCGTTGAGCAAAATGATGCCGGCGCTGGAGGTGAGCATGACCGACAGGCCGGCCCCGGCCAGGACCAGGCGCACCGGGTGCGCACCCGCCGCACCCGCGCCCCGGGACTGGCCGAACGCGAAGACGGCGGCGCCCGCCAGCCCCGCGCCCGCAAAGGCGCACCAGACGTACTGGAGCACGGACGTCAGGCCGAAGGCCGTCATGCCGATGAGCACGGCCAGCGCCGCGCCCGCGTTGACGCCCAGCAGGCCCGGCTCCGCCAGGGGATTGCGGGTGACGGCCTGCATGAGCGCGCCCGCCACGCCCAGCGCCA
This sequence comes from Delftia deserti, assembly GCF_042653485.1. NCBI lineage: Bacteria > Pseudomonadati > Pseudomonadota > Betaproteobacteria > Burkholderiales > Comamonadaceae > Delftia > Delftia deserti. Next base: position 887,089 of record NZ_JBHSIH010000001.1, read on the forward strand.
TGCCGGCGAGGATGGCCACCACGGTGCGGGGCATGCGCAGCAGGCTGACGATCAGGTGCTGGTCATCACGCAGGTCCGGAGCCCGCAGCGCGCCGAGGATGTCGGCCAGCGCAATGTCGCGCGAGCCGACGGTGATGCCGAGCACGGCGATGATGGCCAGCGCAAGCAGCCCGCCTGCAAGGCCCAGCCAACGCCTGCGGCGCAGGGGAGCGCGCGGAGCACGCGAGGCAGGCCGCGCCACCGCGCCTTGGAGCCGTGCATGCATGGCTCAGCGGAAATGGCTTGCCACGGCGTCGACCATCTGCTGCCCCGAGTAGTAGTCGATGCGAAACGAGGTCGGGCCCAGCGGATAGACGCGCCGGCCGGCAACGGCGGGCAGGTTGGCCAGCAGCGGATCGTCCAGGAAGGCCTGCACATCGCCCTGCGAGGCGCCGAGCAGGAAGACGGAGTCGCCGGTGATGGCGGCCGATAGATTCTCGCGGGAGATGAATTCGAAGTCCGAGGCGCGTGTGACCTGGGCGGCCAGCGCGGGCGGCAAGCCCTCCACCTTGAAGCCCAGTGCGGCCAGCAGCCGCGCATGGGGGCTGGCAGCGCGGCCTATGGAGTAGCTGCCGGCCAGGTTGTAGGCGACGATGCTGACGGGCTGGGCCGGTGGCGTGATGGAGGCGGCGGTCTGCGCCACATGGGCATCGAAGCGGGCAATGGCTGCGGCGGCCTGCTTCGCATGGCCGGTGATGCGGCCCAGCTCGGTGGCGATGTCCTGCCAGGACTGGCTGGAGTAGTCGACCACGACCATGGGCACGCCCTGCGCCTGCAGTTCGGTGCGGTGCTGGGCCACGCTGTCGGCCCCGGTGGCGGAGGCCACCAGCAGGTCGGGGCTGGCGCCGATGGCGGCCTCGATGTCGAATTGCAGGTTGCGGTAGAGCACCTGCACGCCGCGCTTGTCGGCAACCGCGGCCCATTGCGAGAAAAAGCCCTTGTCGTCGGTCATGCGACTGGGCGTGGTCGCGGCGGTCGCGACGACCGGCGCATCGATGGCCAGCAGGATGCCGGTCACGCTGGGCGAGGTGGAGACGATGCGCCGGGGCAGCGGTGCATGGTCTGCGTGTGCTGCAGCCGGCGTATCCGATGTATCCGACGTATGCGGTGCGGCGCCCGCCACGGGAACGGCGGCGCGTGGAAACCATGCGAAACAGGCCAGCACGGCCAGTGCGGCGGCCGCGCCCAGGGCGGCAAGTTGGAGTCTGTTCATCTCGATCCGAAGCGACGGGGCCGGGCGCCAGGGCGGCGTCTTCAGCGTATTCCGTATTGTAGAATTCATTCCACATTGCAAACACCGAAGGACCTATCGATTGTGGGAAATGACCGGCCATGACGCAGCGCCTGAGTGCTGATGCGGTGACGCTGCGCTACGGCGAGCGCACGATTTCGCAGGGCCTGTCCCTTGCCATTCCCGATGGCTCCTTCACCGTCATCGTGGGGCCGAACGCCTGCGGCAAGTCCACCCTGCTGCGCGCGCTGTCGCGGCTGCTGGTGCCAGCTGCCGGGCAGGTCATCCTGGATGGCCGGCACATTTCGCAATTTCCCGCCAAGGAGGTGGCGCGGCGCCTGGGCCTGCTGCCGCAAAGCGCGATGGCGCCCGATGGCATCACGGTGGCGGACCTGGTGGCGCGGGGGCGCTACCCCCACCAATCCTTCCTGAGGCAGTGGACGGACGCGGATGAGCAGGCCGTGGCCGAGGCCATGCAGGCCACCGATGTGGCAGCGCTGTCCGACCGCCTGCTGGACGAGCTGTCAGGCGGCCAGCGCCAGCGGGTGTGGATTGCGATGGTGCTGGCGCAGCAGACGCCGATCCTGCTGCTGGACGAGCCCACGACGTTCCTGGACATCGCCCACCAGATCGAGCTGATGGAGCTGCTGGCGGATCTCAACGACGCCGGCCGCACGGTGGTTGCGGTGCTGCACGATCTCAACCAGGCCTGCCGCTATGCCTCGCACCTGATCGCCATGCGCGACGGGCGCATTGCCGCGCAGGGCGCGCCCGGGGCGATCTTCACGGAGCAGTTGGTGCAGGAGGTGTTCGGCCTGCCGGCCGTGATCATTGCAGACCCCGTGTCGGGGACACCCCTGGTGGTGCCCAGGGGGCGCAGGGCCGTGAATGCCAGGGAGCGTGCCGCAGGGAACTGAGGCGCCCGGCCATTCTTCCCGGCGCGGCTTTCAAGGCGAATCTGCGCTGAAGGCCCGCCCGCCCGTGGACTGGTTGATCAGGCTGGCCTCGCGGAACAGCGCGACCCGGTCTTGCGGCGACTTGAGCTGGCCCAGGTCCGAGACGGTGGTGACCGCGCAGGCGATTTCATGCTGCGCATCGAACACCGGGGCGGCCTGGCCCGTGACGTTGGACAGCAGGTGGCTGGTCATCTCGGACCAGCAGCGCTCGCGCACGTCGTCGAGCACGGCCTTGGCCGGCGGCTTGCCACGGAAATGGGCGGGCTGCTGGCGGCGCGCGGCGTCGATGGTGGCCTTGGGCAGGAAGGCCTGGAACACCAGGCCGCAGGCGGTGTTGTCTATGGGCAGGATGTCGCCCAGCGCCAACGGGTTGATCGAGAAGTAGGCGCTGCGGTACCAGCGCACCAGGGTGGGCCCGCGGTCGGTCCAGATGGCCACGCCGCCGCTGAGCGCATGGCTGTGCGTCAGCGCCTTCATGCGCTGCGCCGCAATCTCCACCGCATCCACACGCTTGAGCGCGCCAATGCCGATGCTCAGCGCCGCGCTGCCCAGGTCATACAGGCCGCTGGCCGGGTCCTGCTTGGCCAGGCCTTCCTTGACGAGGCTTTGCAGGTAGCGGTGGGCCGTGGAGCCCCCCGTTCCCGTTCGCCGGGCCACCTCGCCCAGCGCCAGCTCGCTTTCGGCATTGGCCAGGACCATGAGAAACCGGGTGGCGATGGAGACGGACTGGATGGTGCCGGAGCGCTTCTCGCCGGCTGTCGTCTGAGGTGTTGTTGTTTTCAAGGGCTGGGCTTTCTTGCCTGTACCAGGCGCATCGCAGGTGGGGGCGCGGGCGCCGCCGGTGTCGATGATACCGGCTCTGCCGAAGGCTCTGCACGGGTGCGTTCGCACCATTTCTCCGTTGTTTCTTCCTTCCGCATGTGGGAATGCATTCCCTACTGTGGAATTTCCATGCATGATGGCGACCTTTGAAAAATACGAATCATTCTCATCAAAGGAAGATGCTGTGAAGCTGTGTTTCCATCGCAGGCTACCGTCCCGGGCGGGCGCCATCGCACTCTCTACCCTGATGGCGCCGGCCGGCGCCTTCGCACAGGGCGCGTCGGGTTCCGGGGGGGAGTCCAACGCGCTTGAAGCGGTCGTGGTCAGCGGAGAAAAGGTCAGGCGCGAACTCAAGGACACGGCGTCCTCCGTGTCGGTCAAGGCCGGCAAGGACCTGGCCCGGCAGGAGTCCGGCAACGCCTCGGTCCACGAGGTGCTGCACGACGTGCCCAACGTGGTCTACACCGACACGGTGGGCGCGCCCATCATCCGCGGGCAGGACACGCAGGGCCCCAACAACGGCCAGAACGTCTTCTGGGGCGGCACGGTGCCGCGCGCCACCATCAACCTGGATGGGCACTACCTCAACTACAACGAGATGTTCTTCGGCGCGACCTCGGTCTGGGATGTGGAGAGCATCGAGGTGTTCCGCGGCCCGCAGACCACCTCGCAGGGCGCCAATGCCATTGCGGGCGCCATCGTCGTGAACACCAAGGACCCCAGCTTCAAGCGCGAAGGGGCCTACCAGCTGGAGGCGGGCGACTACCAATCGCGGCGTGCGTCCATCGCCGTCTCCGGCCCCGTGGGCGAGGAGCTGGCCGCGCGGCTGGCCGTGGACTACTCGGGGCGCGATACCTTCATCGACTACACCAATCCGCAGTTCCAGCGGGGCCAGGCCGATCAGGATTTCCGCGCGCTGAACGCACGCCTGAAGTTCCTGTGGCTGCCCAGCCGCATTCCCGGCCTGGAGGCCAAGTTCACCTATTCCCACAACGACAGCAACCGCCCCAGCCAGGAGGCGGCCTCCGCTCCGTTCAGCGCGCTGGAGCACTGGACGACGACCATGCCCAGCTGGAAGCAGAAGACCGACACCGGCATCCTCGACCTCAGCTACGAGCTGGGCAACGGCGTGCGGCTGGTCAACCAGTCCCAGTATTCGCGCTCGTCCGTGCAGCGCTATACCGGCATTCCCGGCGAGGGCGATGCCGATATCCGCCAGAACAATGTCTCCAATGAGTTCCGCGCCCTGGTGGGCAGCGACAAGGACCGCCTGAGCGGCTTCGGCGGCGTCTACTACGCGCGCACCGGCACGGACGAAAGCCTGCTGCTGCGCGGCCTGTCCGCCTTCGACGACACCAAGAAGAACCTGGGCGTCTTCGGCGAGCTGAACTGGCGCCTGGCCGACCGCTGGACCCTGACCAGCGGCCTGCGCTACCAGCACGACGAGGTGGTGCGCACCGGCACCTCCGTGCTGGCACCCACCGCCCTCGACTACACGAAAACCTTCTCGGCACTGCTGCCCAAGCTGTCCCTGGCCTATGCCGCCACACCGCGCTGGACCGTGGGCGCGCTGGTCAGCCGGGGCTACAACCCGGGCGGTGTGTCGCTGAACCTCACCAGCCGGCAGTGGGCGTATTTCAAGAAGGAGTCGATCTGGAACTACGAGCTGTTCAGCCGCGCCAGCCTGCTCGATGACCGGCTGATGCTCAACACCAACCTGTTCTACATGGACATGCGGGACGCGCAGTACAACATCCCCGTGGTCATCTCCCCGGGCGTGGCCCAGTCCTACACCATCAACGCGGAGAAGGCCCATGCCTACGGCTTCGAGCTGGGTGCCGACTACCGCGCGCTGGACAACCTGCGGATCAAGGCCGGCGTGGGCGTGCTGCGCACCCGCATCGAGGAGATGGGCAGCAACCCCGGCTACGAGCACAACCGCTTCGCCCGCTCGCCCGGCTACAACCTGAGCCTGGGCGTGAGCTGGGACGCCAGCCCCCGGTTCAATGTCTCCGGCCAGGTGCGCCACCTGGACGGCTACTACTCCGATACCGCCAACACCCGCGCCTATGCGGTCGGCTCCAACACCATCGCCGACCTGCGCATGACCTATGCCTACAGCGCGCGCGTGCAGCTGTACGGCTATATCAAGAACCTGTTCGACAGGCGCGCACCGACGTACCTGCAGCAAAACCGCGGCATCGGCGGCATCGAGGCCAGCATGACCGCGCCGCGCATGATAGGCGTGGGCGTGCGCGGAACGTTCTGAGATGGGAATGACAGCAGACATGACAACCCGCAAACCCCTGCACATCGGCCTTTCGCTGGCCCCCACCTGGCTGAGCGGCGACGCCTGGCGGCGGCCCGGCAGCAATATCGAAGGGCTGTACTCCAGCGACTTCGCCCTGGACCTGGCCCGGCGCGCCGAGGCCGCGCACCTGGACTTCGTCTTCCGCCCGGACGTGAGCTTTCTGCCCATGGAGGCGCTGGAGACGGGCGCGGGCTTCGCCAGCCTGGACCCCACGGTGCTGATGGCCGCGCTGGCGCGCGAGACCTCGCGCATCGGCCTGGTGTCCACGGTATCGACCACGTTTTTCCCGCCCTATGCGGTGGCGCGCCAGCTGCAGTCGCTGCACTGGATCAGCAACGGCCGCGCCGGGTGGAACATCGTCACGGCCCTGCAGGGCCACGAGAACTTCGGGCTGCAGGCCATGCCCGATGCCGATGAACGCTATGCGCGGGCCGCAGAGTTCACCGACGTGGTGCGCCGGCTGTGGGCCAGCTTCCCCAACGAGGCCCTGAAGATCGACCGGGACAGCGGCCGCTACGCCGATGCCTCGCTGGTGCGCCCCATAGACCATGAGGGACCGCACCTGAAGGTACGTGGCCCGCTGAACCTGCCGGAGTTCGGCGGTCCGCGCATTCCGCTGGTGCAGGCGGGCGCGTCCAGCACCGGGCGCGACTTTGCCGCATCGGTGGCAGACATCGTCTTCGCGCCCACGCCGGACCTGGACGCGGCGCTGGAGCTGCGCCGGGACCTGTCTCGGCGCGCCCAGCGCCATGGCCGCCAGGCGCAGGATGTGCGCCTGCTGCCCGGCCTGAGCCTGTACCTGGCCGACACCCGCGAGCAGGCCCGGGAGATGTTCCAGCAGACGCACGGCCGGGTGGACAGGGGCCGCAAGCTGGCATCGATCCAGGCCATGGTCGGCCTGGACCTGACGGACTGGCCCGCAGACCGGCCGATCACCGCGGCCGACCTTCCGCCGCCCGTGGCGACCCCGTCCAGCCGCACGCATGCGGGCCTGCTCAGGCGCCTGATGGAGCGCGAATCACTGCGCATCGACGAGCTGCTGCTGCGACCGGAAATCCTGTCCGCCGCGCACTGGCAGGTGGTGGGCACGGTGGACGATGCCGTGGCGCAGATCACCGAGTGGAGCGCCGCCGGCGCCATCGACGGCTTTCTGGCCGCGCCCGGCGGCTCCGTCGAGTCCCTGCATTGCGTGCTGGAGCAGCTGGTGCCGCGCCTGGTGGAGGCCGGCCTGTTCCGCTCCCGCTACACGGGCACCACGTTCATGGAGCACCTCGACGAGTCGAGGTAGGGGCTGCGCCCTGCCCTCGCCTGGCCTTCACTGCGCCCGCGTGTCGGACCCGCCATCGGGCTCGAACGCAAAGCCCACGCCATAGACGGAGCGAATCCACTCATGGCGGTCGTCCGCCGCCTTGAGTTTCTTGCGCAGGTTCTTGATGTGGCTGTCGATGGCGCGCTCGTTCACGTCCAGCGTGTCGGCGCAGGCCAGCTCCAGCAGCTGCGCGCGGGAGTACAGGCGGCCGGGCTGGCGCATCAGGGCCTGCAGCAAGGCCAGCTCGCGCTTGGTCAGCGGCAGGGCGCTGCCGTTGAGCATGGCGCGGCCCTGATCGGGCAGCAGCGTCAGGCGCTGCTGGGCCGGGCCGGGGCCGGCACTGCGGCGCAGCACGGCCTTGACGCGGGCCACGACTTCGCGCGGGGCGAAGGGCTTGCAGATGTAGTCGTCCGCGCCCAGCTCCAGGCCCAGCAGGCGGTCCATTTCCTCGACGCGCGCGGTGAGCACGATGACGGGGCTGGCGCTGTGGGGGCGGAACTGGCGCAGGATGTCCAGGCCGTCCAGCCCCGGCAGCATGATGTCCAGCACGGTGAGGTCGGGCGGGGAGCGCAGCATGCGGTCCAGCGCCTCGCGCCCGTGGCGGATGTGCTCGACTTCGTAGCCTGCATGGCGCAAGTAGTCGATGACGATGGCGGCCATGTCGGTCTCGTCTTCGACCAGGAGGATGCGGGCAGGCTTCATGGCGCGGGATTTTCCAGCAAGGGCAGCCACAGCGTGATGCGCAGGCCGCCCAGCGGCGAGGCGGCCGCCTCGATGCTGCCGCCATGGGCCTGGACGATGGTGCGGCAGATGGCCAGCCCCAGGCCGGAGCCGCCCAGGCCGTCGCCATCGCGCACGCGGGAGGCGTCCACGCGATAGAGGCGGTCGAACAGGCGCGGCAGGTGCGGGCTGGCCACGCCGGGAGCCGTGTCGTCCCAGCGCAGTTGCAGCATGCTGCGGTCCTGCATCTGGACGATTTCGGCAGACACCTGCAGCCGCCCGCCCGCAGCCGTGTAGCGCAGGCTGTTTTCCAGCAGGTTGGCAAACACCTGGTGCAGCCGGTGCGGATCGCCCTGCACCAGCGGCGGCGGAATGCGCGCAGCCAGCTGGTCCACGGTGGAGCGGTCCAGGCCGATGCCCACCTGCTCGAAGCCGGGCCGCGCGCCGTCCAGCGCCTCGCCCAGCAGGGTCAGCACATGCACGGGCACATGGCCCGAGCCGTGCAGGGCCTGCGGGTCGTCCAGGCTCACGCGCAGGTCGCTGACCAGCCGTATCAGCCGCATGATCTGCCGGTGCAGGCGCAGCGCCATGCGGTCGTCCAGCGGCAGCACGCCGTCCTGCACGGCCTCGACCTCGGCGCGCATGGTGGACAGGGGCGTGCGCAGCTCATGCGCCACGTCGGCCAGCCAGCGCTGGCGCGAGGCCTCCATGGTGGCCAGCTGCACGGCCATGTCGTTGAAGGTTTCCGCAAGGCGGGCCAACTCCGCATCGCCCTTGATGGCCACGCGCGTATCCAGCCGCCCGGCCGCAATGCCGCGCAGGCCGTCGACAAAGGCGGTCAGCGGCTCCAGCCAGCGCCGCGTGAGCCAGGCCGACAGCAGCAGCGCCAGCAGCAGGCCGGCCAGCCCGGTCCAGGCCACGAAGTCCATCTGCTGCGCGAGGAAGGCGCGGTCCAGGTCGCGCTGCATGCCCTGCCCGGTCTGCACGGGGGACAGCACGATCTCGCCAATGGCCTGCCCGTTGGCGGCGCGCAGAACGCGGTGCGCCGCACCGGGCTGCGGCGCCATGCCGGAGATGAGCTGGCCCTGGGCATCCAGCAGGCCCACGCGCGCCCACGGGCCGCCGAAGGGGCGATCCGGCGGCGGGCCTGGGCGGTCTGTACGGTCTGTAAGGTCGGAGCGCTCTGAGCGATCGGCAGGCTCTCCGCCTTCCGGCCCAGGTGGCGGCGGAAACTCCGGGCCCGGCCCCGGACCGTGGCTTCCCTCAAAACCAGGCCTCGGCTCCGGCATGGGCATGGGCATGGGGGGCCGTGGCCCGGGCTCGCCCGCAGGAAAGCCCCGGCCCATGCCTGCGCCCGGGCGCACCATGTCGCGCCAGAAACCGGGGTTGGCGCGAGCCGCATCCCAGCCGCCGTTTTGCTCGTGTTGCTGGACCAGCCGCTCGGCCAGCCCGTCCATGCCGGTCAGCTCCACCTCGGCCATGTACGGGCCCAGGCCCCGCTGCAGCCCCAGGCGCGAGAACCCGAGAAACACCAGCAGCAGGGCCACCAGCAGCACGGCCAGGGCGAAGAAGGCCTTGTGCTGCAGCTTCAGGCGTGGGAGGCGGAGGCTCATTCAGTTGCTGCGTCAGACGGCAATGCCGATGGAAATCGTGGCGGTGTGGCCATTGGTGGTGTCTCCGGTGATCACTGCTGCGGATGGGGCGGCGGCCCGCCTGCGCCGGGCCCGCCGGCCGGCATGGCCACCAGTTGCCCGTTCAGGCTGCGGCAGGTGCCGGCCAGCGTCTTCCCGTCGGGCATTGTCAGGGTCACGCTGTCACCCTCGGCCTTGCCCTGGCAGGCCGTATAGGCCTCGGGCGGCGGCGACGGCGGATTGCCGTGTCCCCCGTGGCCCTGGGCATGGCTGCAGGCCGCCGCGAAGGCCGCCACAGCCAGCACCAGGGCCGGGCGAATGCGTGAAGCGTTGGTTTGCGAGAAATCAATCATGGTCTTTTCCTGGAGTTGCCAAGGAATTCTTGCGACCAATATGGGGGGAAATTGGGAGAAGTGGGGACGAGCTGGTACAAGCTCTGCATCGCACAACAAAACCATGAAACCAACAAGATTCCTGCTGCTGGCCGCCCTGCTCGGCCCACCCGCTCTTGCTGCAGATCTGACCGTGATCGAAATGCATGCTGCAAGCGGCAATGATCGCCCGTACAGCCTGGATGGCCAGCAGCTCAGCCTGGTCCAGTTGAAAAACGCGCTTTCCAGAAAATTGACCGCAGCCCCCGACGCCAAAAGCACGGCACGCATTGCCGTGCTGGTAGATCCCGATGTGAAGGTCGGCGCCCTCTCCGAGCTTCGCGGCCTGGTGATGAAGGTGGGATTCGGCATGCCGCGCTATTTCATGACGACGCGGGTGAATGACAAGCTCTCCGAGATCCAGGTGAACTACAGCCCGGTCTTCCCGAGAAGCGGGCTGGAGGCGGTGATGTCGTCCGGCCAACCAGCTGCAGGCCCGTCGCTCACAACGCCAGCGCCACCCCGCTGAGCCACGCCAGCGCCTGCAACTCGCCGGCCGGCGCGGCCGGCAGGGGAGTGCCTTCGGCCTCCAGCTGCGCTGCAAGCCGGGCCGCACCCGGGTCGGCCAGGATCAGGCCGCAAGTGGGGTACATAACCATGTGGGTGAATTCGATGGCGCGGATGCCGGACAGCGGCAGCAGGGGTTCGGCGGCCATACAGGTGTGCTCGCGGGAAGGCAAGGGATTCATGCAGCTGCGGCGGTTGCCGCTGCGGCCTCGCTGCGCGGCAGGCCGGCACGCCATAGCGCGCCTGGCCGGGTGTGCCCAGGCGGGCTGAGCAGGCCTTGGGAGTTCTTGGGAGTTGTCACGATTAATTGAAGTTTGCGTGATACATCCGCTACAGGGTCCCTCCAACAATGGGATCCATGAACACCGCCCTCATCACCCCCCAACCGGCACAGCCCAAGGATGGCCAGCGCATCCACCCGCTGTGGCTGCGCCTGACGCATTGGCTCAATGCGCTCGCCGTGGTCATCCTGGTGACCAGCGGCTGGCGCATCTACAACGCGGCGCCGTTCTTTGATTTCAGCTTTCCGGGCTCGATCACGCTGGGCGGCTGGCTGGGCGGGGCGCTGCAATGGCATTTCGCGGCCATGTGGCTGCTGGTGTTCAACGGATTGCTGTACCTGCTGCTCAACATCGCCAGCGGCCGGTGGCTGCGCAAGTTCTTTCCCGTCAGCATGCAGGGCGTGCGCCAGGACCTGGTGGCCGCCCTCAAGGGCCGGCTGTCGCACGCCGACCCGGCCCGCTACAACCATGTGCAAAAGCTGGCCTACCTGTTCGTGGTGCTGGACCTGGTGGTGATCGTGCTGTCGGGCCTGGTGCTGTGGAAGTCGGTGCAGTTCCCGCTGCTGCGCGAGTTGCTGGGCGGCTATGAATCCGCACGGCGCGTGCACTTCTTCGGCATGTCCGCGCTGGTGGCCTTCGTGATGGTGCACCTGGCGATGGTCGCCCTGGTGCCCCGGACCTTCCTGACCATGATCCACGGCCGTGCGCCCAAGTCCCCATGAAAATCTTCAAAGCCCCTTCCCTGCCCGGCGTCGATGGCGCGGCCGTGGTGCACGAGGCACGCTCGCTGATCGCCCGCAAGCTCGACCAGCCCGCACGCCGCGCCTTTTTGCAGCGCTCGCTGACGCTGGGCGGCCTGTCCCTGCTCACGGGCTGCAGCATCAGCGATGACAGCCACGTCGAGGCCGCGCTCAGCCAGGTATCGCGCTTCAACGACCGCATGCAGGGCCTGCTCTTCAGTCCCACGCGGCTGGCGCCCACCTATACCGCAGCCGAGATCACGCGCCCCTTCCCCTTCAATGCCTACTACGGCGAGGACGAGGTGCGCGAGGTGGACGGGGCCAGCTGGCGCCTGGAAGTGACCGGCATGGTCGCCGACCGCCATGCATGGACCCTGGCCGAGCTGCGCGCCATGCCGCAGGACGAACAGATCACGCGCCACATCTGCGTGGAAGGCTGGAGCGCCATAGGCCGCTGGGGCGGCGTGCGCTTTGCCGATTTCCTGCGCCACATAGGCGCCGACACCAGTGCCAAGTACGTCGGCTTCAAGTGCGTGGACGACTACTTCACCAGCATCGACATGGCCACGGCCCTGCATCCGCAGACGCTGATGGCATTGACTTACGACGGGCAGCCCCTGCCGCCCAAATATGGCTTTCCGATGAAGCTGCGCATGCCCACCAAGCTGGGCTACAAGAACCCGAAGCACATCCAGGCCATGTTCGTCACCAACACCTACTCCGGCGGCTACTGGGAAGACCAGGGCTACAACTGGTTCGGAGGCAGCTGAGCGGCCTTCCAAGCCGCTGGGCCGCCAACGAAGGTGCGAGGCCGGGCCCATCCAAAGCCGGCCGATTTGCAATCCCGCAAACCGCTAATCCAAAGGAAGACTCAAATGACCAAGCTCACCACCACCCTGCTCGCCACCTGCCTCGCCCTGGCCGGTGCCACCACGGCATTCGCTGCGGATGAGATGGCGAAGGACGGCATGTCCAAAGGAGCCATGTCCAAGGATTCGATGTCCAAGGATGGAATGAAGAAGGACTCCATGTCCAAGGACGGGATGAAGAAGGACTCGATGTCCAAGGACGGCATGCACAAAGATGGCATGCACAAGGACGGCATGTCCAAGGATGGAATGAAGAAGGATTCCATGGGCAAGGACGCCATGTCCAAATAAGCAGACGGACTCGCCTGATCCGTCTGGTGCCCTCCAGGCGGTCGGGCCGTCGGGGCTGCTTGGAAAGCTGACTGGGGCTGCCGATCAGGCAACCAGGCACGGAGCCCGGTCCTGCCTGCGCCCCGAATGCCCGCTCTGCAACAGAAGCGGGCCGGCGGGCTTCAGCGGCGCTGCGGAGGACGCGGGCCCGGTGCGCCGGAGCGTTGCTCGATGTGGCGGAACGTGAGGCGACCCTTGTTCAGGTCATAGGGCGACATTTCAAGCGTCACCTTGTCGCCGGCCAGCACGCGGATGCGGTGCTTGCGCATTTTTCCGCCGGTATAGGCGATGAGCTGGTGGCCGTTTTCCAGCGTTACGCGGAAGCGGGAATCAGGCAGCACTTCGTCTACCCGGCCTTGCATTTCGATCAGTTCTTCTTTAGCCAATGGGACTCCTGTGAGTACATGTTGAAAGGGTTGCGTCGCCGCAAGTTGCTGGTGCAGCACCATGCTGCGGCCTTGGGCCAGCGCAGGATGACCGCTGCACGCAGGCAGCGGAGCATCGAAAAAGGGAAAAAGAGGACCCTGCAGGTGGCAGGGAGAGTGCGGACCCGGGAAGTGGGTTGGATTCGCGTGGTGCTCGCCGTTGAGGGTGACAGTTGCGGACCTCGTCACAGACTTCGTGACAGTGGGCGGCCAACGGCAGCCCGGAGACCGAGAAGGTGTCAGACGGGCACTGAGGAGGCGAACAACAAGGACAGCACCTCCATCAGTATAGGTGAATTGCCGGCCGTGCGTTGAAGCGGCGCCGGGTACCGCACCTGTACGGGGCGGCATTTTCCCTGTCGCGACTGGGGCAATTCGCAGTCGAACCGGAAGTAGTGCCCTCTCTTGGTGGTTGCCGCGGCATCGAAGCGGCCGCCGGCAGCCCGCCTCATGCCTTTCACCTATCCCAGCTTGGGCAGCAGATTGAACAGCAGCACCATCAGCAGGCCCACAAAGGACACGATGGACTGGACCACGGTAATCGTCTTGGTGGCCTCGCCCATGCTCATGCCGAAGGACTCCTTCACCATCCAGAAGCCCGCGTGGTTGGCATAGTTGAAGAACAGCGAGCCGCAGCCGATGGCCAACGCCAGCAGCGGCACGTTCAGCGAAGGATCGGAGGCCGCCAGCGGCGCCAGCAGGCCCGCCGCGCCGACGATGCCCACGGTAGCCGAGCCGGTGGACACCGACAGCAGCATGGCGATCATCCAGCCCAGCACCAGCGGAGGCATGGCGAACTGCTGGGTCATGTGGACGATGGCATCGCCCACCTTGGCGCTGGTCAGGATCTGCTGGAAGGCACCGCCGCCCGCAATGATGAGCATGATGCCGGCGATGGGCTTGAGGCTCTGGCCCAGCGCGTCGCGCAGCTTCTCTGCATCGGCGCCGCGCAGATAGCCCAGGGTGATGGAGGCAAACACCACGCCCAGCAGCATGGCCACCAGCGGATTGCCCAGGAAGGCCGCCGCATGCAGCAGGCCCGAATCCTTGGGCAGCAGCACCTCGGCCAGCGCATGCACCAGCATCAACAGCGCGGGCAGCAAGGCGCACAGCACGCCCATGCCGATGCTGGGCGCACTGCCCTCCCCGCCTTCCTTCTTGCCTGATGTGAACTGCTCCAGCAGGGCTGCATCGGGGCGCGTGCCCATGCGCGGCGTGATGAAGGCGCCGTACAGCGGGCCACCCAGCACCATGGCGGGAACCACAGCCAGAAAGCCGTACAGCATGGTCGGGCCGACTGTGGTGTGCAGCGTGGCAATGGCGGTGAGCGGGCCGGGGTGCGGCGGCACCATGCCGTGCATGGCGGCCAGCGCGGCGATCACGGGCACGCCCACATAGACATAGGCCGATCCCTTGAAGCGCTCATTGCTTTCCAGCTTGCGCGCCACGCTGAAGATCAGCGGCAGCATGACCACCAGCCCCACCTCGAAGAACATGGGGATGCCGATCACGAAGGCCACCAGGGTCATGGCCCAGGGAATCATGCGCTCGGAGGTGCGCTGCAGGATGGCACTGGCCAGCCGCTCGGTGGTGCCGGAGTCCGCCAGGATCTTGCCCAGCATGGCGCCCAGGGCAATCACCACGCCCACCGCGCCCAGCGTCTTGCCGGCCCCATTGGTGAGGTTCTTGACGATCTCGCCCGGCGCCATGCCCGTGGCAAATCCCACGCCGATGGAAACCACCAGCAGGGCCAGCAAGGGATGAAGACGGATGCGCGAGACGATCAGCGCGACGAGGACCAGCACGCTGGCCAGCGCGATGAGCAGCAGTTGGGTATCGAATGAAGACATGGGAGGCTTGGAGTTGTGATTCTTGCGACGGACGCCCGCACGCTGGCGGCATGCGGTTTCCGATCGCTGCAAATCGTATGCCTGGCCCTGAGGGGGGAGCTGTAGGCTCCGGGCTTGTTCGCACGGGCAGCCGCTATGCGCAGCGGGGCAACTCAACTGCCAAGACAAAGCCCACAGACCGGCAAAGCATCGGCGCCTTGCAAAGGCCAGGGCCTCAGCCGCCAAACGCCTGGCTGCCACAAAAGCTTCAAACCTTCGTCACCTCCCTGTCACGCGCGGCGGGTGCAATGTAAACGTTTTCAGGAAATCGTTTACATCCATGAGCATCACCGAGGTTGCACGCCGCGCGGGACTGTCCGTCGCCACTGTTTCGCGGGTTTTCAATTCGCCGGAGGTGGTCAATGCGCAAACGCGCAGCACGGTGCTGCGCGTGGCGCAGGAAGTGGGCTATGTGGCCAATGCCAGCGCACGCACGCTGCGCACGCGCAGCAGCAAGGTGCTGGGCGTGGTGCTGCCCACGCTCACCAATCCGGTGTTTGCCGAGTGCCTGCAGGGCATTGCCTCGCAGGCGGCGCTGCGCGGCTATGCGATTTCGCCCTGCACCACCGAATACGACCACGCCGGTGAAGACGCGGCCACCACGCGGCTACTGGCCAGCGGGGTGGATGCGCTGGTGCTGGTGGTCTCCAACCCTGGCGATTCGGCAGCGCTGGCGCGTGTGCGCCAGGCCGGCAAGCCCTATGTGCTGGCCTATCACCACACCCATGAGCATGCCTGCGTGGGCGTGGACAACACGGGCGCCGTCAGAGAGCTGGTGCTGCGCCTGGCTGCGGCAGGCCACAGCCGCATCGGCATGGTCACGGGCCAGTTGCGCGCGTCCGACCGCGCCCAGCAGCGCTGCCGCGGCTATGCGCTGGGCATGCAGGCCGCAGGCCTGGCGCCGCTGCCGGTCTGGGAGGTGCCCTTTGCCGCCACCGCCGTGCAGATGCTGCAGCAGCACCTGAGCGAGCAGGCCCCGCCCACGGCCATTGTCTGCAGCAACGATCTGCTGGCGATACGCACCATCCGCGCGGCATCGCTGGCCGGGTTCCGCGTGCCTGCGGACCTGAGCGTGGTCGGCTTTGACGGGATTGCCATGGCGGGCGATCTCACGCCTTCGCTGGCCTCGATTTCCCAACCCAACCACGACATCGGCTCGGCCTGCGTGCGCCTGCTGTGCGATGCACTGGCGAACAAGAAAACCCTGGCCCCGCAGGACAGCCTGTGCCTGCCGCATGGCTGGCGCAGCGGCGAGTCCTGCCGGCTCTGAAACCAACAGCAGCGGCCCGCGCAAGCCAAGGCCGCGCCCTTCCCTTCCCCACGCTCCCCAACCTCTTCGAGTACGCACCATGAAACTGACTGCCCTCCCCTTCAAGCTCTCCTTCAAGCTCTCCTTCAAGCCCTCCTTCAAGCGCCTTGCCCTGCTGGCCGCCACCACCGCCGTCTGCGGCACGGCGCTGGCCCAGAGCGCCATCTGCTACAACTGCCCGCCCGAATGGGCCGACTGGGGCACGCAGATCAAGGCCATCAAGGCCGATACCGGCATCACCGTGCCGCCCGACAACAAGAACTCCGGCCAGTCGCTGGCCCAGCTGGTGGCCGAGAAGGCCAGCCCCGTGGCCGATGTGACCTACCTGGGCGTGACCTTCGCCATCCAGGCGCAGAAAGACGGCGTGGTCGCCGCCTACAAGCCCGCCAACTGGGACCAGATTCCCGCCGGCCTCAAGGACCCCAAGGGCGAGTGGGTGACCATCCACTCGGGCACGCTGGGCTTCATGGTCAACAAGGCGGCACTGGGCGGCAAGCCCGTGCCGCAATCCTGGGCAGACCTGCTCAAGCCCGAATACAAGGGTCTGGTCGGCTACCTGGACCCGGCCTCGGCCTTCGTGGGCTATGTGGGCGCCGTGGCCGTGAACCAGGCCATGGGCGGCACGCTGGACAACTTCCAGCCGGCCATCGACTACTTCAAGAAGCTGCAGAAGAACGAGCCCATCGTGCCCAAGCAGACCTCGTATGCGCGCCTGCTGTCGGGCGAGATCGGCATCCTGCTGGACTATGACTTCAACGCCTACCGCGCCCGCTACAAGGACAAGGCCGACGTGGACTTCGTGATCCCCAAGGAAGGCACCGTGGTCATGCCCTATGTGATGAGCCTGGTGAACAAGGCGCCGCACATGGACAACGGCAAGAAGGTGCTGGACTATGTGCTGTCCGACAAGGGCCAGTCCATCTGGGCCAACGCCTACCTGCGCCCCGTGCGCGACGTGGCCCTGCCCAAGGAGGTGGCCGGCCATTTCCTGCCCGCCAGCGAGTACGCACGCGCCACCTCGGTGGACTACCAGAAGATGGCCGATGTGCAAAAGGGCTTCTCCACGCGCTACCTGCGTGAAGTGCGTTGAGCCAGGCGGACTGCATCGTGGGCATTACCTCCCAAGCGCCAGGCGACTGGCGCGCCCGCGCGCTGCTGCTGGCCTGCAGCGCGCCAGCCGTGGCCTTCTTCGCCGCGTTCTGGCTGCTGCCGGCCGGCCTGCTGCTGGCGCTGCCGGCGCGTGAAGGCTGGCGCACCTACTTCGCCACGCTGACCGACGCGCTCTACCTGCAAAGCCTGCTGCAGACACTGGCCCTGTCGCTGGCCGTGACCCTGGCCACGCTGCTGATCGGCGCGGTGATGGGCATTGCGCTGGCGCGCCACCGTTTCACGGGGCGCGGCCTGCTGTTGTCGCTGCTGACGCTGCCGCTGTCGTTTCCGGGCGTGATCATCGGCTTTTTCATCATCCTGCTGGGCGGGCGCCAGGGCGCGCTGGCCGACCTGTCGGTGGCCCTGGGCGGCGAGCGGATCACCTTCGCCTACGGGCTGCTGGGCCTGTTCCTGGGCTACCTGTATTTCTCGCTGCCGCGCGCCATTGCCTCCTACACGGCGGCGGCCGAGGCGCTGGACCCGCACCTGGAAGAGGCCGCGCGCTCGCTGGGCGGCAACGGCTGGAGCGTGGCGCGCGATGTGTGGTGGCCGCAGCTGCTGCCCACCACGCTGGCCTGCGGCGCCATCGTGTTCGCCACGTCGGTCGGCGCCTTCGGCACGGCCTTCACGCTGTCGAGCAAGTTCGAGGTGCTGCCCATCACCATCTACAACGAGTTCACCAACTACGCCAACTTCGCCCTGGCCGCCAGCCTGTCGATCAGCCTGGGGCTGATCACCTGGCTGGTGCTGTGGCTGTCGCGGCGCTGGGCGGGTCCGGCCGCCTCGGGAGTCTGAACATGCGGACCACACAAAAAAATAGCCCCCACGCTGCCCTTGCAGCGCAAGGTCCGCTGCCCCCCGAAGGGGCCGCTTTTTGCCTTGGAGCGGCCCGGCGGCCAAAAATGCCGCCGCTGATGTGGCTGGTGACGGCCACCGTCACCGTGTTCATGCTGGCGCCCATGCTGCTGTCGGTGCTGGCCGGGCTGGTGCAGAACTACGGCCAGGGCCTGTCCAGCGGATTGACCACGCGCTGGCTGGCCGAGGTCTGGGCCGGCTACGGCAATACCGTGCTGATGTCGCTGCTGCTGGCCTGCGCCTGCGTGGCCATGACCTTGGTGCTGGGCGTGCCCTGCGCCTATGCGCTGGCGCGCAGCCGCTCGCCCTGGGCCCGGCATTTCGAGGAGCTGCTGACGCTGCCCGTGGCCATTCCGGGCCTGGCCAGCGCCCTGGCCCTGCTGCTGGCCTATGGCAGCGTGGCCGCCTTCCGCCAGAGCTTTGCCTTCATCCTGGTGGGCCATGTGGTGTTCACCCTGCCCTTCATGGTGCGCATGGTGGGCTCGGCACTGCGCCGCCAGGAGCTGGTGGCGCTGGAGGAGGCTGCGCGCAGCCTGGGCGCCTCGTTCACGCAGCGCTTCCTGGGCGTGCTGGTGCCTGCCGTGCTGCCCGCCATCGTGGCCGCCTGCCTGATGGTGTTCACCCTGTCCATGGGCGAGTTCAACCTGACCTGGATGCTGCACACGCCGCTGACACGCACCCTGCCCGTGGGCCTGGCCGACAGCTATGCGTCCATGCGCATCGAGGTGGGCTCGGCCTACACCCTCATCTTCCTCATCGTCATCCTGCCCGTGATGTGGCTGCTGCAGGCGCTGGGGCATTTCATCGAGAAGCATTATGGAAAGTAACAGCGTCGCCATCGACATCCGGCAATGCGCCAAGACCTATGCCGACGGCACCCGCGGCCTGCAGGCCACCGACCTGCGCGTGGAGCCCGGCGAGGTGCTGGCCCTGCTCGGCCCCTCGGGCTGCGGCAAGACCACGCTGCTGCGCATCATTGCGGGGCTGGAGACGCCGGATGCGGGCAGCCGCATCGCCTTCGGCGACACCGACGTCACCCGCGTGCCCATAGAAAAGCGCCAGGTGGGCATGGTGTTCCAGCACTACGCGCTGTTCCCGCAGATGAGCGTGCAGGCCAACATAGCCTACGGCCTGCGCATACGCGGCGCGTCCGAGCAGGAGCAGCGCCGCGTGTTGGGTGAACTGGTGGACCTGGTGCGCCTGAACGGCCTGGAGCACAAGCGCCCGGCCGAACTGTCCGGCGGCCAGCGCCAGCGCGTGGCCCTGGCACGCGCCGTGGCATCGCGCCCGCGCGTGCTGCTGCTGGACGAGCCGCTGACCGCGCTGGACGCCAAGCTCAAGGAAACCCTGCGCGACGAGCTGGCACAGCTGCTGCGCCAGCTGCGCATCACCGCCGTCCATGTCACGCACGACCAGCAGGAGGCCATGGCCATTGCCGACCGCATGGCCGTGATGCAGGCAGGCCGCATCCTGCAGGTGGGCGACGGTGAGAGCCTGTACCGCCGACCGGCCCATCCCTTTGTCGCCACCTTCCTGGGGCGCGTGAACCAGGTCGAACGCAGCGAAGACGATGCGCGCAGCAACCGGCTGGCGCTGGCCGGCATGGAGCTGGCCTGCCCGGCCGAATGCACGGGCGCGGCCCGGCTGCTGCTGCGCCCTGAAGACATCGAGGTCTGCGCCGCCGGCACGCCGGGCGGCGTGCCGGCATCGGTGGCGCGCCGCGTCTTCCTGGGCGACCGCCTGCAGCTCACGCTGGAACTGGCGGGCCACACGCCGCTGATGGCCGACGTGGCCCGCGACCACGCCGCGCAATCGGGCGACCGCGTGGCCTTGCGCATCGCCCCCCACCAATGGATGCCCAACCATGCCCACGCCTGAAAGCCATCGCACTTCCCGCACTTCCATGACCACCTTCCTGGCCCAGCTCACCGACCTGCATATCCGCGAACCCGGTCGCCTGACCTACCGCCGCATCGATACCGCCCAATACCTGGAGCGCACCGTGCAAAGCGTGCTGGCCCTGCCGCAGCGGCCGCACGCCGTCGTGATCACGGGCGACCTGACCGACTTCGGCCGGCCTGCGGAATACACCCACCTGCGCAGCCTGCTGGCGCCTCTGGGTACCCTGCCCGTCTACCTGCTGCCCGGCAACCACGATGACCGCGACGCGCTGCGCGCCGCCTTTCCCGAGCACGCCTGGCTGCGCAGCGAAGGCTTCATCCAGTATGCGGTGGACATTGGCGCGCTGCGGCTGATCGCGCTCGACACCGTGGTGCCCGGCCACAGCGAGGGCGCGCTGTGCGAGGAGCGCCTTCAGTGGCTGGAACTGCAGATGGCCGCCAGCGAAGGCCGCCCCGTGGTGATCGCCATGCACCACCCGCCCTTCGAGACCCTGATAGGCCATATGGACAAGATCGGCCTGCCGCAGGGCGCCCAGGCGCTGGAAGAGCTGGTGCGCCGCCACCCCAACGTGCAGCGCGTCATCTGCGGCCACCTGCACCGCAGCATCCAGGTCGCCTTCGGCGGCACGGTGGCCATGACCTCGCCCGCACCCGCCCACCAGGTCTGCCTGGACCTGGCGCCCGACGCCGCATCGGCCTGGACGCTGGAGCCGCCCGGCTTCATGCTGCATGCACTGCCGCCCCGCGGCCGGCTGGTCAGCCATGCCGTGGCCAGCGGCCGGTTTGACGGCCCGCACCCGTTCTGGGATGCACAGGGGCGGCTGATCGACTGAGCCCGGACGCGCGCGCGGCCCTGGTGAAAGCCGACGAGAATATCCGCCATGGATATCAACAACATCAAGGGCCGCCTGGACTTCCTGCGCGAGGCGGAAAAGCTCAAGAGCGTGCTGCGCAGCGCCCACACCTCCACCGGCCGCACCGAAAGCACGGCAGAGCACAGCTGGCGCCTGTGCCTGATGGCCATCGCCTTCGAGGACCAGCTGGCACAGCTGGACATGCTCAAGCTGCTCAAGCTGTGCGTGATCCACGACCTGGGCGAGGCCATCCACGGCGACATCCCCGCCGTGGAAAAGAACCAGCACCCCGACAAGAGCGCGCAGGAAAAGGCCGACCTGCTGCACCTGACCCGTTCGCTGCAGCCCGAGCACCGCGACGCCATCATGGCCCTGTGGCAGGAGTACGAAGACGCCGCCACCCCCGAGGCCCGCGCCGTCAAGGCCCTGGACAAGCTGGAGACCATCCTGCAGCACAATCAGGGGATCAATCCGCAGGATTTCGACTACGGGTTCAACCTGGGCTACGGCAGGAAGTACACGGGCGCCGATCCTCTGTTCGCCCAGGTGCGCAGCCTGCTCGACGAGGACACGCGCCAGAAAATGGGCGCCGCCGCGCAGGACGCCAGCGCGACCTAGCTGCGCCAGCGCCCCTGTGGCCGCGTCAGCGGCCCGCGCCGATCCGCTGGCGCCGCCCCAGCCCCATCCATCCGATGGCTGCAGCCAGCAGGCTCAGGACCGCAAGGGCTGTGTGCTGCAGCGTCGGCACGGGGGTCACCTGTCCACCGCCGGGGAAAGCCGCCACCGTATTGATGGACGCGGAAGCCATGCACGGCACCGTTCCCACGACCTGCCCTGCCTGCATGCACTGCACCGACGGGTCCCCGGCATCCACGGTGGCCACATTGGTAATGGTTGCGGGCGCCGGGTTGGCCACGCTGGCCATCACGGTGAAAACCAGCGAGTCTCCTGCCGCGAACACGGGCACCGTGACTGCCAGCGATCCGGAGCCTGACGCCACGGGACATGGCGTGCTGGCGCCGGGCGTACAGATCCAGGTGGCGCGCTCCAGTCCGGCAGGCAGGCTGTCGGCAATCTGCGCCTGGGTGGCGGCCACGGTCCCCGTATTCCTGACGGTGATGGTGTAGCGCACCTCCTGCCCCGCCTGCACCTGGCCTGCGGGCGAGATGCTGTGGGTCAACGACAGGGCAGGATGCACGGCCTCCCTGTGCCAGGACATGACGTTCTGGTTTTGCACGGGCGCCCCGGTCCACGCAACGGACACGCCGTTGTCTGGCACCTCATAGGTCCCCAGACAGGTGTCGCTCTCACCCGAATAACTGACCTGCAGGGATGTTTCCGAGAACAAGGAAGCGCACATCGCGTTGTTCATGGCACCCACCTGTTCTGTGGCCATTTCAAACCGGCTGAGCATATCCACATCATTGGGAGATCCACCCGGGCCCATTTCATTGATGGAGCGGTGCGGATTGTTTCCCGTCAGCCAGCGTTGAAGGTGGATTCTGTTTTTCACGATATTGGACCCACTGTCCGTGGAAACCCTGAATATGAATGCGCGCACATCCGGATCGGAACTGCTGTAGGTGTTCAATCCGTCCGAGAAACTATAGG
Organism: Delftia deserti; assembly: GCF_042653485.1. Classification (NCBI taxonomy): domain Bacteria; kingdom Pseudomonadati; phylum Pseudomonadota; class Betaproteobacteria; order Burkholderiales; family Comamonadaceae; genus Delftia; species Delftia deserti. The sequence continues at coordinate 909,259 of NZ_JBHSIH010000001.1, forward strand.
AAGTGACCAGCGCCCTTATTTCGCTCTCGTCCAGGTCGGGCTGCAAGGGTGCGGCCGTTTCAAACCAGCCGGCCAGGCGGGCGGTCCTCGGAAAATCCTGGCATGAGCCGTGAGACCCCAGGGGACACGCCGTGCGATCCTGGAAATCCGAGTAGGCGGTTCTCATCTCCCCGTAATAACGCGTCGCTTGGGCGCTGGCGGGGGGGCAGGGCGAGAGTGCTGCGCCGGCCATCAAGGCAGCCATGAGGGCGTGATTTTTCATAGAACTCCCAGTGATAAATAGATTTACGCTATCAAGGTATCACCGGTATTGAACTTTAAAAATCACCAATCCCCTACAGCCACCATCCAATGACAAATATTTGCAATCCCGCCATTGGAATTGAACTCCAGGCTGTCGTCCTGCCTACTTTTCAACGGAGAACGCAGATGAATGCCGAACTGCATAACACCCCATCTACCCCTAATATATTTTTTGATTGGAATGCACAATACCCAATTTGAATCGAATCTATTGTGACAAACGTTTCAAACAGTAAATGACAGTGATGAATGGCGGTAGATGCGAACCTGGAACGCCGAGGACGGCACCCTCACCGATCCACAGGCAGCGCCAGCGTCTCCTTGACCTCTTCCATCACCACATAGCTGTGCGACTCGGCCGGCACGGGCAGTTTCTTGAGGATGTCGCCCAGCAGGCGGCGGTATTCGCGCATGCCGCCCAGGCGGGCCTTGACCAGGTAGTCGAAGCTGCCCGAGACCAGGAAGCACTCCAGCACGTCGGGCACGTGCAGCAGTTCCTGGCGCACCTTGTCGAAGACCTCGCCCGACTTGGACGAGAGCTTGATCTCCACGAACACCAGCAGCGTCTTGCCCAGCGCCTCGGGCGAGAGGTGGGCGTGGTAGCCCGTGATCACGCCATCGCGCTCCAGGCGGCGCACGCGCTCCGAGCAGGGCGTGGCCGAGAGGCTGACCTGCTCGGCCAGCTCGGTCATGGAGATGCGGCCGTCGCGCTGCAGGATGTCGAGGATCTTGCGATCGGTGCGGTCAAGCACGCGGTTTTCACTTTTGGCGGCCATGGCGGCGACTCCTGGGTCTTATCAATCACTGGAGAGTAGCAATATTTCAGTGATTTCCACTGCCTCATCGTCAATAGACTTTGATTTCATCTTGTTGACTTGGCGGTGAATCCCATGAAAGTCCTTGTTCTTGGCGGCGGTGTCATCGGCGTGACCAGTGCGTACTACCTGGCGCGGGCCGGTGCCGAGGTCACGGTGCTGGACCGGCAGGATGCGCCCGCGTCCGAAACCAGCTTTGCCAACGCGGGCCAGGTCTCGCCCGGCTACTCCACGCCCTGGGCGGCGCCCGGCATTCCGCTCAAGGCCCTGAAGTGGATGCTGCAGGAACACGCGCCGCTGGCCGTGCGCCTGGACGGCAGCCTGTTCCAGCTGCGCTGGATGGCGCAGATGCTGCGCAACTGCTCGGCCCAGCGCTACGCCGTCAACAAGGAACGCATGATGCGCGTGGCCGAGTACAGCCGCAGCTGCCTGCAGCAGTTGCGCGCCGACACGGGCATCGCCTACGAGCAGCGCACCGGCGGCACCTTGCAACTGTTCCGCACCCAGGCCCAGTTGGACGCCGTGGAGCGCGATGTGGCCGTGCTGCGCGAATGCGCCGTGCCTTTCGAGCTGCTGGACCGCGACCAGCTGGCCCAGGTGGAACCCGCCCTGGCCCAGGCGCGCGACCGGCTGACGGGCGGCCTGCGCCTGCCCAAGGATGAGACCGGCGACTGCCACCGCTTCACCAACGAGCTGGCCCGCGTCGCCAGCGGGCTGGGCGTGGAGTTGCGCTTCAACCAGAATGTGGATGGCCTGGTGGTCGAAGGCGGCCGCATTGCCGGCGTGCGCGTCAATGGCGAGCTGCTGACCGCCGACCGCTATGTGATGGCCTTCGGCAGCTATTCGCGCCAGGCGCTGGAGCCGCTGGGGCTGGACCTGCCCGTCTACCCCGTCAAGGGCTATTCGCTCACCGTGCCGCTGGGCAACCCGGCGCTGGCGCCGCAGTCCACGGTGCTGGACGAGACCTACAAGATTGCCGTCACCCGCTTTGACGACCGCATCCGCGTGGGCGGCATGGCCGAGCTGGGCGGCTTCGACCTGCGCCTGGATCCGCGCCGCCGCGCCACGCTGGAACTGGTGGTCAACGACCTGTTCCCGGGCGGCGACGTGGCGCGCGCCAGCTTCTGGACCGGGCTGCGGCCCATGACGCCGGACGGCACACCCATCATCGGCGCCACGCGCTATGCCAACCTCTTCCTGAACACCGGCCACGGCACGCTGGGCTGGACCATGGCCTGCGGCTCGGGCCGGCTGATCGCCGACCTGATCACCGGCCGCAGCCCGGAAATCAGCACCGACGGTCTGGCCCTGGACCGCTACACGCACCGGCCGGCCCGGCACCTGGGGGCCGGCTCCAACCCCATCTCCGCCTGAACGCGAGACACCCTGAGCACTTGAGGCCGGCTGGCACCTACCCTGCCAGAAGGGCCGCTACCCCAGCGTCAGGTCCCGCAACGCGGACATCAGCGGCGACCAATGGGCCTTGGGGTGGCTGATGAGCAGCCAGCTGCGGCGCGTGCGCAGCTCGGGCAGGGGCAGGGACTGCAGGCGCTCGGGGTTGCTGCGCAGCACATGGCTGGGCACGTAGCACAGCAGGTCGGTCTGGCCCACGATGTCGATGGCGGCTTCGGTGTTGTGCTGGATCTCCAGGGCCACGGTGGGCACGCCCAGCCCCTGGGCCGCGAAGGCCTCGGCCACCACCTTGCGCACGGCGGTGCCCGGAGCCGGCAAGGCCCAGGAGTAGCCCTGCAAATGCCCGAACCTCAGGCCCTGCTCCAGCGCCAGCTGGAACAGCGGGTGGCGCGGCCGTGCGGCGGCCCATAGCTCGTCCTCGCCGATGACCACCTGGGCGCAGCGCGTGGCATGGCCCGGGTAGGACGGCACCACGGCCAGGTCCAGGCTGCCGTCGAGCAGGGCGCGCTCCAGGTCGTCGGACTTGCCCACGGTCAGCCGCACGCGCAGGCCGGGGCGGCGGCGCAGCAGCTCGGCCACGGCCCGGGTGGCGCGGCTTTCCGAGGTGGCCTGCGTGAAGCCCAGGCGGATCAGGCCCACATGCTGGGCCTGGATGTCGCTGGCGGCGCGCATTGTCTCCTCATGCCGCAGCACCAGTTGGCGCGCGGGCTCCATGAACAGCTGGCCGCTGCTGGTCAGCGCCACGCCATGCGTTCCGCGTGTGAACAGCGCCGCTCCCACGCCCTGCTCCACGCGGCGCACGATCTTGGAGACGGCCGGCTGGGTCAGTTGCAGTGAAGCTGCCGCACGCCCGAAATGGCCATGCTCGGCCACGGCCAGAAAGCAGGCCAGCTCGTTATAGGCAAATCCCGTCATGCCATTCCTTGTCAACGAAGAAAAACGAGAAAGCTTGCCGGCTTGCCGAGCAAAGCCATTCCAGATGTTCATCGATTTTCGCTGGTTTGGTTATCACCAAGACAGGGCTTGTGGCTAGAGTTTTGGCATGGAAACTTTTTGAGCCACATCATGAACCCACCAAACATCGTGCTCATCGTCGCGGACAACCTGGGCTGGGGCGAGCTGGGCTGCTACGGCGGCGGTGCGCTGCGCGGCGCGCCCACTCCGCGCATCGACCAGGTGGCCTCCGAGGGACTGCTGCTGCAGAACTTCAATGTGGAAAGCGACTGCGTGCCCACGCGCTCGGCCCTGATGACGGGGCGCCATCCCATCCGCACGGGTGCCCTGCAATCGGTGCCGGCCGGGCTGCCCCAGGGCCTGACGCGTGGCGAGACCACGCTGGCCCAGCTGCTGTCCACCCAGGGATATGCCACGGCGCATTTCGGCAAATGGCATCTGGGGGACATTCCGGGCCGTTATCCCTCGGACCGGGGTTTCGATGAGTGGTACGGCATTCCGCGCACCACGGACGAAAGCCAGTTCACCGCGACCACGGGCTACGACCCCCTGGTGGCGCCCCTGCCCCACATCATGGAAGGCCGCGCGGGCGGCCCCTCGGACGATGTCAAGGTCTATGACCTGGAATCGCGGCGCAACATCGATGCCGAGCTGGTGGAGCGCTCGCTGGACTTCATGCGCCGCAACCACGCCCGGGACCGCCGCTTCTTCCTGTATCTGCCCCTGGTGCACCTGCACTTTCCCACGCTGCCTCATGCGGATTTCGCGGGCCGCACCGGCCAGGGCGACTTTGCCGACTCCATGGTGGAGATGGACCACCGCGTGGGCCAGATCTCGGACGAGATCGACCGGCTCGGCCTGCGCGAGGACACGCTGTTCATCTTCTGCAGCGACAACGGCCCCGAGTTCCGCCAGCCCTACCGCGGCACGGCCGGCCCCTGGCGCGGCACCTACCACACGGCCATGGAGGGCAGCCTGCGCGTGCCCTTCATCGCACGCTGGCCGGGCCGCATCCAGGCCGGGCGCACCAGCAATGAAATCATGCACGTGACCGACATCTTCTCCACCCTGGCGGCGGTGGCGGGCGCTGCCGTGCCACAGGACCGGCCCATCGACGGCCTGGACCAGACGGCCTTCCTGCTGGGCGAGCCCCGGTCCGCGCGCGAGGGCTTTCTCTTCTACATCAAGGACCAGCTGCGGGCCGCGAAGTGGCGCGACTGGAAGCTGCATTTCTACTGGGAGCCCGAGGTCAACGAGAGCAAGGGCAAGCTGGAGTCCCCCTACCTGTTCAACATCGTGCGCGATCCCAAGGAGGAGCATGACGTGCTGATCTTCAACACCTGGGTGCTCAACCCCATGCTGACCATGGTCCAGCGCTTCAACGAAAGCTGCAAGGCACACCCCAACACCGCGCCCGGCGCCCCCGACCAATGACCTGCGCACCCCTACCCGCCCCGCAGGCCAGCGGCCGCCTGCCGACCACCCGCCGCCATGCACTGCGCCCCCTGGCCGCCGCAGCCCTGCTGGCCCTTGCACTGCCCACGGCCCGCGCGGCCGATCCCCCGGCGCACGCGCCGCAGGGCAAGCCCATCACCTGGATCGTGGGCTTTGCGCCCGGCGGCAGCCTGGACGTGCTGACCCGCCATGTGGCCCGGCAACTGGAGGCCAGGGCCGGTGTCAGCGTGGTGGTGGAGAACCGGCCGGGCGCCTCGGGCGCGATCAGCCTGCAGGCGGCGGCCAAGGCGCCTGCCGATGGCCTGACCCTGGTCTCCATTCCGGGACCGCAGCTGTCCGGGCCGCGCCAGCCCGAGGTGGGGCGCGAGCTGACCGCCGTGGCCGTGATGGCCCGGGGCGCCATGGTGCTGGTGGGCCCTGCCCCGGGTGCGGCCGGCAGCCTGGGCGAACTGGTAGCCGCCATGAAAGCCAAACCGGGCCAATGGAGCTACGCCAGTTCGGGCACGGGCACCTCCCAGCATCTGGCGGGCGAACTGCTCAACGCCCTGGCTGCCACCAGCATGGTGCATGTGCCGTACAAGGGCGGCGGCCAGGCCGTGACCGATGTGGTGGGCGGGCAGATCCCCCTGGCCATGCTGGGCGTGACGCCCGTGCTGCCGCACATCCAGTCGGGCCGGCTGAAGGCCTATGCCGTGACCAGCGCCACGCGCATAGACAGCCTGCCCGACGTGCCCACCATGCGCGAGGCCGGCGTGCCCGGCTACGAGGCCACCCAGTGGTATGCCGTGGCCGTGCCCTCCGGCACGCCCCCCGAGCGGCTGGCCCAACTCAATCAGTGGATCAACCAGGCCATACAGTCGCCCGAGCTGCGCCCCACGCTGCAGGCCGCCGGGGCCGTGGCCACGCCCATGTCCCTGCCCGAGATCCAGCATTTCATGTCCCAGGACAACGCCAAGTGGAAGAAGCTGGCCGCCGACCGGCGCCTGGCGCTGGACTGACCCCGCAGCGCCGGGCCGCGCCGGGCCGCGCCGCCATCCCCTTTCAATGCGCCGAGAACCCCAGCAGGTACTCGTAGCTGAGGCTGGTGGTGCGCGCGTCGCCTGCCACGGGCAGGCGCACGATGGCCAGCAGCTGGTTCATGCCGGCACGCGGTGTGACGGTCACCAGGCCGTCGGCATCGGTTGCCAGTGGCGGGCCGCTTTCTCCCAGCGACACGCGCACGCCGGCCCGGGGCTGGCCGTTCAGCAGCACCTGGAACTGCTGGGGCTCGCCCGCGTGGGGCGAGCGGCGGGTCCTGGCAACGATCTCCAGGGTCTGGCCCAGCTTCTCGCGCGCCACGGGGCCCCATTCGAGGATGGTCTTGTGGAACTTGAGCGCATGCACGCCGCTGGTGGCACCGGGGTTCTCGGTCATGGGCTTTTCGACCATCGGCCCCTCGCCCACGCGGCTGAAAAAGCCATTGTCGAAATGCGCGGCCAGCAGCGCTGCCTTGCGGGCCGGCGTGGCGCGGGCGCCGCCGGGCACGGGCTGCACGGCCACGTCGATGCGGCGGCCGCGCGCGTCATAGGCCTCAACGCTCTTGAGCTTGCCAGCGGCAAAGTTCTCCAGCTGGCCCTCATGGCCGCCGAACTGCACGGTGTAGGCGCCGTCGGCATCGGGCTCCAGCCAGACGTTGTGGGCCTGGGCCAGCGGTGCGCAGGCCAGCAGGGCCGCGAATGCGGCGGACGCGACGGATACGAAACAGGGGTTGGATTTCATTTTTTCCTCCTCAAAACTGGGTCTGCACGCCGACCTTGAGCGTGCGCGGCGCGCCGGGCGCGAACAGCGGCACGCCGCGGATGACCGAGGCCGACGTGGCATAGGCCTTGTCCCCCAGGTTGGAGACCACGGCGTAGATGCGGCTGCGCGCCGAAGGCAGGCGCCAGCTCAGGCCCAGGTCCCAGGTGGCGTAGCCGCCATAGAACACGCTGTTGTCGGCCGTGACGGCATAGCGGCCCACGCGGCGCCAGGTCAGCGTGCCCTCCCACTGCGCCAGCGGACGCCAGGCCAGGCCCACCGTGGCGGTCTGCCGTGGCACGCCGGCCACCTGGTTGCCGACCAGGGCCGGGTTGCCGTTCTCGGTCACGCGCGAATGGGCGCTGCCCCAGGCCAGTTGCAGGTCCAGGTTCCTGCGCACCGCCCACTGCACGCTGGCCTCCACGCCCGTGCGGCGCGTGGCGCCGAAGTTCTCGTACACGCCAGGCGCCACGTTGCGGATCTCGCCCGAGGACTGCAGCCGATAGGCGGCCACATCCAGCACCAGGCCCGGCATGGGCTTGATCTGCGCGCCCACTTCGGTCTGGCGAAAGATATTGGGGTCCAGCCGCGCGGCGCCCAGCGCGTACTTGGCGAAATCGCTGGCCAGCGCAAATCCTTCGGACCAGCTGGCGCGCAGCAGCAGGCCCGGAGCCACCTGCGAGCGCAGGCCCAGCTTGGGGCTGGCATGCGCCGTGCGCGCCAGCGGGCCGCAGGGGTCGCTGCCCGTCTCGGGGCCATTGGGACGGCAGCCGCCCGTGAAGCGGTCCCAGCGCAGGCCGGCGGACAGCTGCAGCAGGCGGTGGATGGGCGCATCCACCTCGGCAAAGGCCGAGAGGGTGTCGAGCCTGGAATTGCGGTCGTCAATGGCCGCGCCCGTGCGCTCGCGCCATTGCAGGCCGTCGTAGAACTGGTAGTCGGTGGATTCGCGCACGGCCTCCAGCCCGGCCACCCAGTTGAGCGGGGTCAGCGCCGTGACATGGCGGCCATTGAGGCTGGTGCCGGCGCCGTAGACGGCGCGGTCATAGCTTTCCTCGCGCTGGCGCCACTGCAGTGCGTCGATGGGCCGGCTGAACCAGCGCGTGAAGCTCTGCTGCGTGGTGTAGGCATGGCCCAGCCAGGTCAGCCGGGGCGAAAGCGCGTACTGCACATCGGCCCGAAGCGTTGCGAAGTTCTTGCGCGTGCCATCGTTCATGGCGCGCGGGTCCATTCCTTGCGGAGCGCGCGCGAACTGCCCCGTCGTCAGGTACGACGGCGAATCGCCCTCGCCGTGGTGCAGCCGTGCCGACAGCGCCACTTCCAGCTGCGGCGTAAGCCGCTTGCTCCAACGCAGGGATGCCGTGCTGCGCTGCATTTGCGACTGCGCGCGGAAACCGTCCGTGCGGTAGTGCTGGGCCGCCAGGTTCAGGAACTCGCCCTCGCCCGGCTTCAGCCCCAGCGCCACCTGAGCGTCCAGCGTGCCGTGGGAGGACAGGCTCACGTCGGCCTCGCGGTAGGGGGTGTAGTCGCCCTGCTTGCGCGTCTCTATCGCCATCAGCCCCGCGCGGTTGAAGTTGCCGTACAGGGCCGACACCGGCCCCTTGTAGATGCTGATACGCTCCATCTCCAGCGGCACGATCACGCCCAGGTCCACATAGCCGTCGGCATGCGACATGGCCTCGTTCAGGGGAATGCCGTCCAGCACTACGCCCACATCGCCGCCATGGCCCCCACCGCCGAAGCCGCGCATGACGATGGCGTCACCCACGCCGGACAGCTGGTAGTTCTGCACATTCATGCCGGGCACCTGGCGCAGCAGCTCCTGCGGATGGCTGGCATGGGCGTTGGCGATGTCCTCGGCCTCGATCACCGTGGTGGTGTAGGCGGCCGAGGCGCCGCGCGCGGTCTGGCCCTTGACCTCGACGGGCTGCAGGCTGGCCGCGGCATCCGTCGCCTGCTGTGCACCAGCCTGGGGAATGGCGGCCAGGCCCAGCAGGCCGGCCGCCGCAATCTGGTGCAAGGCGCAGGGCCGAGAAGGAAATTTCAGAGGATGTGTCATGCAGGTCCAGGAGTTGTATGAAGAAAAAAGCAAACTTCATACCGACCTGCGTGACAGAGGCTGGGCAAGGCGCCCGCCCTGGCTTCAATCAGTCGCCGTAGGCGTGTGAATGGGGATGTGGATGCGGATCGGGTTGCGCGTGCTCATGCCCGCCAGGCTCCCCCCGGCGCGCCATCACCACGTTGAGCTGGCCATGGTGCACGCCGCGCTCGGCCGTGATGGTGTCGGCAAAACGCCGCACGGCGCTGGCCGGGCCGCGCAGCATCACCGTTTCGATGCACTGCTCATGGTCCAGGTGCACGTGGGTGGTGGCCATGTGCAGCTCGTGGTGGTCATGCTGCAGGCTGGCCAGGCGCTCGGACAGGTCGCGCTCGTGGTGGTTGTAGACATAGGACAGGTTGGCCACGCACAGGCCGTCGGCGTCCTCGCGCTCGCGCACCTGGGCCAGGTGGGCGCGCAGCACGTCGCGGATGGCCTCGGAGCGGTTGTCGTAGCCGCGCGCGGCGATCCAGGCGTCGAAACTACGGGCCAGGTCGTCGTCGATGGAGATGGTGAAGCGTTCCATGGGCAGCAGAAGTGGGGAAACAGGTGGCGGGAACAAAAGAGGTCGGCATCACGCAGGATGTGCCCGGCCATTGTCCGGCCATCCTGGCCGGGTGCACTGCATGCAACACCCGCGCCAATCACTGTCGGCACAGGCTGGCAATAGCGACAAACCACCACGGTCTTGCTTTGTTCACATTCGCGCAATATCCGGTTACCCTGGTCAAGGTTGCGCAGTGCGCACCGTCGATCGCTGAAAGGGGCGCGGCATGCAGTATTCATTCGATCAGCTTCTGGACATGCTGCTGTCCCTGCTGGAGGCTGCGCCCGCCTGTTCCTCGCGCGAACAGTCCTTCGAGCAGCTGCGTACGCTGTGGCTTCAGACCCACAGCTATTTCGCGGCCCCCGAGACCGAACTGCGCCGCATCGCCGGCCGCCGGCTGGTCGAACTCCACGGCTGGAGGGATCTGGACAAGGACCCCTGCCACCTGGACCACGACCCCGGCAACGGCAGCGCCCTGCGCATCTACCTGCACCGCGATGGCGGCATGGTGATACAGCGCCTGCAGGGCGATGGCCGGCAGATCCTGTTCTCGCGCCTGGGCGTGCAGTTGCAGCCTGCTAGCTGAGCCTGCGCCCGGCCAGCGGGGCCAGTTGCTCCGGGGAAGACACGGCCCGGCCCTTGTGCTCCAGCAGCCACAGCACGGCCAGCGCCGTGACCACCGCCAGCCCCGCCAGCAGCAGCAACAGATCGTGGAAGGCCGCGCCGTACACCTGCGCAAGCAAGCCGTCCTGCCCCGGCAGCGCCTGGGCGGCGCGCGCCAGATCGGCCTGGGCCAGCTGCCCGGCCATCTCGCGCCGCAGGCCTGCATCGGGCGACAGCCCGCCAAGCTTCCCCTCCACCAGCACCGCCAGCACGGCGCCCGCCACGGCCAGGGCCACGCCGTCCGCCGAGATGCGCACGGTGTTGAAGATGCCCGTGGCCATGCCCACGCGGTCTGGCGCCACGGTGCTCACGGCCAGCCCGTCCATCAGGCCCCAGGGCAGGCCAATGCCGGTGCCTATCAGCAGCAAGGGCAGCGCCAACGCCGGACCGGCGCCTTGCCCGAAGGCAGCCGCCAGCCACCACAGGCCCGCCGCGGCCAGCAGCAGACCGGCCGCCGACAGCCGGCCCGGGCTGATCCAGCGCGACAGCAGGCCCACCAGCAGGGCCGCCAGCAGCGGCACCACCAGCAAGGGCGCCGCCAGCCAGCCCATCATGCGGCCCGCCGCCAGCGGGCTCAGCCCCTCCACGCCAATGAAGCGCCCGGGCAGCATGACCACCAGAGAGATGAACAGAAACGCCGGTGACGCCGCCAGCAACTGCACGCCCAGAAAGCGCGGCTGCGAGAACAGCGACAGATCCAGCAACGGACGGGCCACGCGCCGCTGCACCGCCACAAAGACCACGAACAGCACGGCGGACAGCGCCAGCGGCCCCAGCACCTCGGCATGGAGCCAGCCGCGCTCGGGCACCATCAGCACGCCGTAGGTGAAGCCGCCCAGGGCCAGGGTGAACAGGGCTGCGCCCAACCAGTCGGGCCGGTCGGCAGACGCGGCTTCATCGCGCCGCGCGCTGGCCATCACCATGGGCAGGCCCAGCAGCGCCACCAGCCCCGTCCCATGGAACACCCAGCGCCAGCCCAGGCTGTCCACCATCAGGCCCGACACCCAGGGGCCGAAGGCCAGGCCCAGGCCAAAGGTCGTGCCCAGCAGGCTGAAGGCCCGCATGCGCGCCGCGCCCTCGAACAGCGGCGCCAGCGAGGACATGGCCGCCGCAAAGGCGACCGCCCCGCCCAGCCCCTGCAGCAGGCGCAGCCCATCGGCCCAGCGCAGATCGGTTGCCAGGCCCACGCCAAAGCTCAGCAGGCCAAACCAGGCCAGCCCCAGCAGCCACAGGCGGCGCCGGCCATGGATGTCGGTCAGGCTGCCGGCCACCATCATGGCGCTGCCGTAGCTCAGGATGTAGGCATTCATGATCCAGCCCAGCTGGGAGGGCGTGCCGCCCAGCTCGGCATGGATGGAAGGCAGGGCCACGGCCGGGCCCGTGAAGCTCAGGGGAATCAGCAGCCCCGTCAGGCAGACGGCCAGCAGTTGCAGCCATTTGAGGGGGTTGCCGCGAGAGAGGGAAGACATGGTTTGTGCGCCATTTCATGAAACGACCGCCAGCGTAGGCCCTCCTTCATCTGAGACAATCCATCTTCATTTCCGAATACTTGAGACACCCGAGTCTCAAATCATCTTCTTCACACACCTCTTCACACAGCGCATGGAAATAGACAGCCTGGGCAGCATCGGCCTCTTTGTGCGCGTGGCCGAGCGGCTGGGCTTCTCTGCCGTGGCGCGCGAGCTGGGGCTGTCGCCCTCGGCCGTGGGCAAGGCCGTGGCGCGGCTGGAGGAGCGCCTGGGCGTGCGCCTGTTCAACCGCAGCACGCGCACGCTGGCACTGACGGCCGAGGGCGAACGCTTTCTGGAGCGCTGCCGGCGCATCCTCTGCGAGGTCGAGGCCGCCCAGCAGGAACTGCGCCATGCGGGCGAGCGACCGCACGGCCGGCTCAAGGTCAGCCTGCCACGCCACTGCGGTTTGTTCGAGCAGGCGCTCTCGGACTTCCTGCTGGAGTACCCCGAGGTCGAACTGGACCTGAACTTCTCGGACCATCTGGTCGATGTGATCGGCGACGGCTTTGACGTGGCCATACGCGCCGCGCCGCTGCAGGACTCGGGCCTCAAGCACCGGCGGCTGGGCGGCTTCCGGCGCGTGCTGGTGGGCTCGCCCGCCTATTTCCAGCGCCATGGCAGGCCGACGCAACCTGCCGACCTGGCCCGCCACCAATGCCTGCACTACCGCTATCCGGCCACCGGCCGGCTGGAGCGCTGGCCCTTGGGAAATGACGACGACACCGCCCCGCCCGCGCTGCCCTCCAGCGTGGTTTGCAACAGCGTGGAGATGCGCATCTTCCTGGCGCTGCGCGGCCAGGGCATTGCCTGCCTGCCGGACTTCACCGTGGCCCGCCAGCTGGAGCAGGGCCTGCTGCAGACCGTGCTCGACCCGTTCACCGCCAACGCCCAGGGCACGGTCTGGATGGTCTGGCCCCCGGGCCGCGACCTCTCGCCCAAGGTCAGGGCCTTTCTCGAATTCATGGCGCACAGGCTGTTTGCCTGAACCGGGTCAGCGCATCCGCTCAGCCCCGCAGTTGCGAGACGGCCCAGGCCGCGATGAACAGGCCCAGGCCGAACACCGTGTGCGCCATCAGGCTGCGCAGCCGCGCCACGGCGGGCTTGGGTGTCTTGCGGGCAAACAGCCCCGCCCCCATGCACGGCTGCAGCGCCAGGAAGGGTGCGGCCACGGTGAACACGCCCCAGGCCAGGGCCGGCCACAGCGTGGGCGCCCGGGCCCAGCCCTCACCCGCCAGGGCCAGCAGGGCCGCCGCAAAGGCCACGCCGATCGCATAGTGCGCCACCCAGCCCAGGGCCTTCTCACCCGCCACCGGCGCGGACCGGCCGATACCGGCATGCACCAGACGGCCGCGCGGCAGATGGCCCAGCCAGCGGCCCACCATGGCGTAGTCCAGCGAAGGCACGCCCCACAGACGCTGCAGCAGCAGCGCCCACACATCCATCACCAAGGTCGCGCCTGCGCCCGTCAGCACGGCGCGCAGCAGGAATTCCGGCACATCCAGCATGTCTTTTCACTCTCTTGCAGGTTTGCAGCGGCCTTCTTGGATGCCACCGCATGCACAATGAACAATACATTCAATTAATTGATTGAATGTTTGCGCAATGCTAGGCTATCCCCCATGAATCCGTCAAGCAGCCCTGTACCGATCGAGGCCTTCCCCGACCTGGCCGACCTGGCGCGCACCCTGGGCCATGCCCACCGCCTCACCTTGCTGAGCCATGCGGCCGAAGGCGAGCAGCCCGTGGAGCGCCTGGCCGAGCTGTGCGGGCTGTCCGTGGCCAACACCTCCCAGCACCTGCAGCACCTCAAGCGCGCGGGCATGGTGCTCACACGGCGCGAGGGCAAGCATGTGCTGTACCGGCTGGGCGACGGGCCAATCACCGGCATCATCGATGCGCTGCACGACTATCTGCAATTCCGCCACGCCGAGATCCGCGCCGTGGTCTCCGACAGCCTGCGCCAGCGTGACCGTCTGGAAGCCGTTGCGCTGGACGAGCTGCTGCAGCGCATGCAGATGGACGACACCATCGTGCTGGACGTGCGCCCGCCAGCGGAATTCGCCCAGGGCCACCTGCCCGGGGCAGTCAACATTCCCCTGGAAGCGCTGGAAGGCGAGCTGGGCGCGCTGCCGCCCGACAAGGACATCGTGGCCTATTGCGGTGGCCAGTACTGCGTGCTCTCGGCCAATGCCGTCACGGCGCTGCGCGCCAGCGGCCGGGAGGCGCGGCGCTTCGAGGCAGGCTTCACCGGCTGGCAACAGGCCGGCCTGCGCGTGGAGGCCGGCGCCTAGCGCAACAGCCTCGCCAGCCCCTGCTCGAACCGGCCATGCAAGGCCTGCGCGCCCTCGCCCGACAAGGCCAGCGCCAGCGCATGTCCATGCGTGTAGTCGATCAGCAGGTCCAGCAGCACGGCAGCATCGCCCTCGTTTTCGCCGGGCTCGCACTGCTGCACCTCGCCGCGCAGCCGCTGCGTGAAGGCGGCCAGCGAATCGGTGAACAGGGCCGGGTCGCCCAGAATGCAGACCGTCAGCGCCGGATGGCGGCGCACGCGCTCCATGTAGCCCGCCAGCAGCGCCTGCACGCGCTGCACGGGCGCAAGCGCGGGCGGAGGTTCGGCCAGCGGCAGGCCATGCACGCGCTCCACCAGGCTGCGCATCAATTCCTGCTGGTCGCCCACATGGTGGATCACCGACATGGGCGTAATGCCCAGCTGCCGCGCCAGCGGCCGCAGGCCAAAGCCCTGCGCGCCCACGGCCTCCAGCAAGGCCAGCCCGGCGTCCAGCACCTGATCGCGGCTGAGCGAGCGCCCGGCCGAGGGGCGCCCGCGCCGTGCGGCCTGTGCAGCCGATACAGCCGGTACAGCCGATACAGCCGGCTCACTCATCGCCACCACCGTTGCGCGCCATGACCCGGCCGCCCGCCTCCACCCGGTAGCGCGTGCCGACCATGCCGCTGGGATAGGCCTGGGAGGCCAGGCACGTCAACCGCAGATCGCAGCCGATATCGCCAAACAGCGGCCGCCCCGCGCCAATCAGCACGGGTACGCGGGTGATGGTCATCTCGCCCACCTCACCCGCCGCCAGGAAGGCGCGGATCACGGCGCCGCCGTCGATATAGGCGCTGCCCCAGCCCTCGGCCCGCAGTTCGGCCACCAGTTGGGCAGGCTGGGCGGACGTGATGCGCAACTTGCCGCGCAGGTGGGCAGGCACATCGCCCGCGCCCAGCGTGCGGCTCATCACCACCACGGGCTTGTCGAACGGCCAGGACTCGAAGCCGAGCACGCTTTCATAGGTGGAGCGGCCCATGACGATGCCATCCACCGTCCTCATGAAGGCCGCGTAGCCGTAGTCCTCGCCCCCATCGCCGCCAACAGGCAGCCAGTCCAGCGAACCATCGGGCCGGGCAATGAAGCCATCCACCGAAGTGGCGATGAAGACCTTGCCGAATGCATTGCTGAGGGCTTTTGCGGGTGCCATGGCGATCTCTCCATCCAATTAAACATACACCGTATGATAAATAATCCGCAACCCCTTGCCAACCATTCCCCCGCTCAGGTGCTGCGCGAGGCAGACCACTGCACCGCCAGCACGCTGGCCAGCACCACCAGCAGGCCCAGGAAGGACAGGCCCGTCATGGACTGCGACAGCAGCGCCCAGCCCAGGACCACGGCGGTGAGCGGGCTCAGCAGGCCCAATGACGACACGGCCACCGAAGGCAGGCGCCCGATGCCGCGAAACCACAGCACATAGGCCAGCAGCGCCCCGGCAAGACACAGGTAGGCATAGGCGCCCAGCTCGGTTGCAGTCAGCGCAGGCAGCGGCGCATCCACCCACCAGGCCAGCGGCAGCAGCATCAGCCCGCCAAACAGCAGTTGCCAGCCCGTCAGCGCCAGCACCGGCAAGTCCACGCGCCAGCGCCGCGTGAGCCAGGTGCCGGCCGCCATGCACACCGCACCCGCCAACGCCGCCGCCATGCCCACAGGCTCGAACACCGTCTGCGGCGACAGCAGCAGCACTGCCATGCCCGCAATGCCGGCCACGGCGGCCCACAGCGTCAGCCGCGCGGGAACCCGCCCGTCCACGCCCCAGGCCAGCGCCATCACCAGCAGCGGCTGCACGGCACCCAGCACGGCCGCCAGCCCGCCCGGCAGCCGGTAGGCCGCCACAAACAACAGCGCCTGGAACACGCCGATGTTCAGCCCGCCCAGCACCAGCAGCCGCCACCAGCCCGAGCCCACGGGCAGCCGCCGCGTGAACAGCACCAGCAGCAGCCCGGCCGGCAGCACGCGGATCAGCGCAGCCGTGAACGGACGGTCTGGCGGCAGCAGTTCGGAAGTGACGATGTAGGTGGAGCCCCAGATGGCGGGCGCCAGCGCGGTCAGCAGGATGTCACGCCAGGACATGGCGGGGCTGGCCGAGGGTGAGGCGGAAGAGGATGGCGAGGAGGACATGGCATTTATCTTCAATTCAAGACAAATCCATTATGCATGACTTATCTTAAAATCAAGACAAATGCCGAAACCCACCCTCCCCCGCCTTCCAGACCGGGTAGACACCATCCTCGAACAATGGGCGCGCGAACGCCCCGACCTGGACGCCAGCCCCATGGGCCCCATAGGCCGCATCAAGCGCTGCGCCGCCCTGCTGGAGCAGCGGTTGGAAGAGTGCTTTGCCCGCTTCGGCATGACCATGTGGGAATTCGACGTGCTGGCCACGCTGCGCCGCTCGGGCGCGCCGTTCTGCCTCACGCCCACGGCCCTGTTTTCCACGCTCATGGTCACCTCGGGCACCATGACCCACCGCATGAAAAGTCTGGAGACGCGCGGCCTGGTGCAGCGCCTGCCCAACCCGCAGGACGCGCGCAGCATGCTGGTGCAGCTCACCGCCCAGGGGCTGGAGCTGATAGACCGCGCTGTGGAAGCACATCTGGACAACGAGCGCGCCATGCTGGCGCCCATGCCCGTCGCCGAACTGGCCGCGCTGGACCAGCAGCTGTCCCTGCTGCTGCGGGTGCTGGAGGGCGGGCTGGGGGATGGTGCCAGCCCTGCCCCTTGAACTGGCGCTCGGCGCAAGGGCCTTGCCCTGTGCCCTCCCCCTATCGCACCCCTATCGCACCCCTATCGCAGCCCTATCGCAGCCCTATCGCAGCCCTATCGCAGCCCTTCCGCCTGCAGCGACTTGCGCACGGCAGGCCGCTCCCGCATCCGCGCGTACCATCCTGCAAGATGCTCCAGGCCATCAAAGCGAATGCTCGTCTTGTAGACCGACTCCAGCCACGGCGCCTGCCCCCACTGCGTGAGCGCGTACAGGTAGGCATCGGCCACGGTGAAGCCATCGCCCATCAGGTAGCACTTGCCGGCCAGTTGCGCGTTCACCCAGGCATACCGCTGCTCCAGCTTGGGCCTGGCCGTTTCCACGCCGTACTTTCCCGCCGCCACCGCATACAGCAGCGGGATGAAGCCTTTGTGGATCTCCGAATTCAGAAAGGCCAGCCACTCCAGCAGCCGATAGCGCTCCAGGCTGCCCTGGGCCGGCGCCAGAAGCGATGCAGGCCGCAGGTCCGCCAGGTACTGCAGGACGGCGGGCCCTTCCCGCAGCAGGCTGCCATCGTCCAACTCCACCAGGGGGACATAGCCGAACGGGCTGAGCGCACGAAAGTCCCTGCCGTCTTCCGTCTGGTGGGTCTTGTGGTCCACCCGGACCAGTTGGAAATCAAGCCCCAGCTCGTTCAGGACAATGTGCGGCGCCAGCGAACAGGCGCCCGGCAGGTAGTACAGCTTCATGGAATTTCTCTGGTGATGGAACAAGGGGCCTGCGCGTTCAGGCACAGCCCCTCGCAAATGCTATGCACCAGGGATAAATCTGGAAGAAGGCAATAAAACTGCCCATAGGTTAAAAAATATACCTGCCGCCTGCCTATGATGGATGTGCTATGAAATCCAACATCTCAGGCTGCTCCGTGGAAGAAGCCATGCGGCTGCTGGGCGGCCGCTGGAGGCTGCTCATCGCCTCCTACCTCATCGACGGCCCCCGGCGCTTCAACGACCTGCGCCGCGACATGCCCGGCATATCCCAACGCTCCCTCACCCTGGATCTTCGCGCGCTGGAGGAAGCGGGCCTGGTCAAGCGCACGGTCTACCCCACCGCGCCGATCAAGGTGGAATACGAATTGACCCAGGATGGGGAGCGGCTCAAGCCGGTGGTGGGGGTGATGAAGGAGTTTGGGTTGTGGGTGAAGGGGAAGGCGCCGGCCTGACGAGAACTGCGCCGGCTGGTTGTCTCCATCCGCCCCCTGCTGACAGGCAGGCCCCATCGCCGCATGAACGGTGATTTCCAGAACAACGACCATGACGAACAAGCCTTCCGAGCAGGCATCCCGCGCCGAGTACGCGCGACGGATCAATCGCGTGCTCAACTACATCGATGCCCACCTGGATCAGCCTCTGGACGGCGCACATCTGGCCGACATCGCCAATTTCTCGCGCTTCCACTTTCACCGAATTTTTGCCGCATGGATGGGAGAAACGCTGGGCAGCTATGCGCAGCGTCGACGGCTTGAGAAGGCGGCTTTCCGGCTGTCCTGCGGCAGCAAGGAAACCGTGCTTGAAACCGCCTTGGCCACCGGCTTCCAATCGGGCGAAGCATTTGCGCGCGCCTTCAAGCTCAAGTTTGGCTGCACGCCATCGGCCTGGCGCTCCACGACGCTTGAGCGGCTGAAAGCACAGGCGGCTGCGATCGGGCAGCAGCCAGGCGGCCAGGAGAGCAATCCTGATCAGGTCTTCGGCAATCTCCATCAGGAAGACCTGCGCGCGTTCGGCGAACCTCAGGGCTCTTGTCACCTGAAGGAAAAAATCACCATGGACGTACGCATCATTGATCTACCCAAAGCACATGTCGCCTATCAACGCTTGATCGGTCCCTATGGGCCAGCCATAGGCGAATTCTGGCGAGGCACCATTGCACCGTGGATGCACTCCAATGGCCTCAGCGATCAGACGTGCTACGGCATAGGCTATGACGACCCCTCTCTCACGCCCGCCAGCAAATGCCGCTATGACGCCTGCGTGGAAGTCCCCGCGCATTTTGTTGCCAGCGGCAAGGTGGATACCCAAGCCTTGCCGGGCGGCCGTTACGCCGTGGCAAAGTTCAAAGGAAAACCCGAGGGCTTGGCCAATGCCTGGATGTGGCTGACGCGCGAATGGATGCCGTCCAGCGGAATGCAATGTGACGACCGGCCTTGCTTTGAGATGTTTTCTGCGGTCACCGCAATGGATGCCGAGACCGGGGAGTTCTGCTGCGACATCTGCATTCCAGTTCGGGCGCTTTAAAGCGACTCAAGCCGGTGAAGGTTTGACGATGTGTTGGGTTGGCCGGTTGAATCCACTACCCCGCTGCAGCCGTTCGACCTTTGCCGTCAGGTGTCGGCTTCGCAGCGGTTGCCGTCGGCCAACCGGAGCAGTCATGCGGCAGCTATATGCGAACCCCAGACAGGCAGAGATGTTGCCAAAAAGCGTAGACAGTGCGTTGAAACTGGAAGTGGAACTGGACGCGCGTCGTCAATATTGCTGCGGAATGCCTTCGGGAGATGTTTTTTGTATTAGAAATGCGGTCGGCACTGCTCTACCTGAAGCGAATCAAAGAAAGCTGCCCAGTACAACCGAGCGTAGCGACCGATTCAGAGACCTGGTGTGTGCGCTGATCGGCATGGACCAGGCCGACGATGTGGTGTGCGCCACCACTCACATGCTGGCCGCCTGCCTGCGCCCCAGCCAGCGCACGCTGGCCGAAGCGCGCTCGCAGGTCGAGGCCGTCACGCTCGAACGCATCCAACGCCACATCGCCAGCCAACTGGGCGCGCCGCTCACGCCCGACGCGCTCTGCCGCGCCTTCGGCATCTCGCACCACCGGCTCTACCAGCTCTTCGCGCCGCTGGGCGGGGTGGCCCGCTACGTGCAGCAGCGCCGGCTGCACCGTGCCTTCCAGTGTCTGGCCAACCCCGCATACCTCCGTTTACGGGTAGCCGAAGTAGCCGCTCGCCTGGGCTTTGCCAGCGAAGCGCACTTCAGCCGCGCCTTCCGCACCGCCTTCGGCCACACTCCCAGCGACGTGCGCGCCATGGCCTAGGCGGCGCACGCCGCCGGCAGGGCGCCGCTGGCGCAGTCCACGGCCGCATCGGTGGAATATGCGGATTGGCTCTTGAGCCTGCACGTCTGAATCTGCAAAAGCAACCGCCTGACTCGGCGCCATAGTGTTCCAGAACGCGTGCCATGAAACGCATGGCCGTGGTATGACGGCATGGCGGCCGACCTGAATGGCGCCGTTTGGTTTCGATGCCAACTCGCAGCCCGATTCGCGCCTTTTTGTTTCCTGCGTGCTGGACGTGCAAAGCGCGCTGACCGACCAGCATGGCACCCGGCGGGCCATGCCGCTGGTGCCGGCGCCGCATCTGGCGGAACCGCCTGCCGCGCGGTTCCTAAAAACGTCCGCAGACTCGCTGGCCCATCGCCGCACTGAAATCATGGGCGTGATGGGCGCCTTTCTGAACGGCCTCTGACACGCCCAGTCAAGCGCCGGGCACACGGACAGTCAAGCCGCCGGGGCGCGGCTGCAACAAGATAGCCGCAGCACACACCCACCCGCGCCGGATGCTTCCAAAAGATAGCTGCCAGCGCTTGCAGAGCAAGCGCTGGCAGCGGTTTTAATGCCCAGTGCCGGTGGGTGGACCGCAGTTTCACCCACATGCCCATGACGCCCTTTGCACTTCGGATGGCCGCCCTGCTGCTGGCGGCTGCTGCCGCGCCTGCCTGCGCAGATGTTCTGTTTGACAACATCGACGCCACCAGCCTGAGTCAGACATGGGGCGAGGCGTACCCGCCGTACTATACGGATCGCCGGTTCGCCAACCGCATCACCATCGGCACCAAACCCTTGCGTATCGAGACCGTGGAGATGGTCGTGGAGACGTTCAACGGCTTTGAAGTGCAGGTGTGCGAAACCACCGCCGACAGCAAGACGCCGTACACCGGCGCTTGCGCCGACTTCACGCCCGACGCGGCCACCTCCGGCAGGCGCACGTTTTCCGGGAGCCGCACCATCGGCTGGGGCAACGCCGCATGGGTGGTGATGCGCAGCCGCTCCGCGAGACCCCTGAGCAGCACCGTCTTCGTGCAAAGCCACAGCGATTTCACCGGGCTGAGCTGGACCACTAACGATGGTGCCACTTGGAATGCCTCCCGCAGCATCACCTTTGGCATGCGCGTGGAAGGCACACCGCAAGTCGTGCAAGGCACCTGCGGCAGCGCCAACGGCAACGCCGCCATCCAATACGCGCCCAGCGGCACCAATGCGTGCAACCCAGGCGCGCTGGATGGCATGGCGACTGCTTGGAACCGTTTCACATGGCAATGTCTGGGCCAAGCGGGCGGCGGCACTTCGCCGCAGTGCAGCGCACCGCGCGGGTACAACGTCTATACCGAGGCCAGCGGCGGCGGATCCATCGAGTCGGGCCATTTGGTGGCCGCCGGACAGACGGCAGCGTTCCGCCTGAGCATCCCGCCGGGCTACACGGCGTCGGCCAGCGGGTGTGGCGGCGCGCTGGTGGGCGACGAGTTCACCACGGCGGCCATTAGCAACACCTGCCTTATCACCGCCACCTTCACGCCCATCACCTACCCCATCGCCACCAACGCCACGCACGGCACGGTCACCTGCACGCCCAACCCCGTACCCCACGGCCAGGATGCCCACTGCACCGCCACACCGGATACGGGCTACCAATTCACCAGCTGGTCCGGCAGTTGCAGCGGAAACGGCGCCTGCGCGCTTGCCAACGTGACCGGGCTGCGCAGCGTCGGCGCGCAGTTCACCCTGGCGCCTGTCGATGGCACCTGCGGCGCGGCGGCCAGCGTCCCCGCCGCTACTGCGCCCAGCGCGAACCTCTGCGCCACGGGCACCGCCAGCGGCGTGCAGTCCACCAACGGCCAGTACGCCTGGGAATGCGCGGGCGCGCACGGCGGCGTGGCGCGATAGCAAATCGCAACCCGATCCGATGCATACATGAAAGGCACGACTGCCATGACCTGTGTCCTCTCCCCGCTGGCCGCACTGGTGCTGGCGCTGTCGTGCACGCTGGCCTGGATGCCGGCGTATGCGTACATGCTGTATGACGACCTCCGCTACGAGGCGGGGCAGTCCCTGGAAAACAACGAGTGGCGGGGCAATCGCTTTTTCCTCAACGAGAACTTCCGCGTGAAGAAAGTAACGCTCAATGTCGCCATGTCCCACGGCTATCCGCAGTTGCTGATGCGCGTGTGCCAGGGCGAGCAGGACGCGCCCGGCACACATTGCGCCAACTTCACTCCGGACTACCCCGGCGCGGGCTACCCCATCTTCACCGGGCGGCTCGACGCCCAGGCAAATTCCTATCTGTGGGTGATGGTGGGCGTGGCGCCCGGCGCCCAGGGCTACAACGTGATTGCCGACAACCGCCAGTACGCCAACGGCATTCGCAGCTCGGACGGCGGCGCCACTTGGAGCACAGGGCACACCAACATCGGCATGCGCGTGGAGGTCGAGGTGGCCTACCCTCCCGCGGGCGGCGCACTGCAACCTCCCACCGGGCCCACGGCCGGGGGCACGCAGGTGATCATCACCGGGCGCAATCTGTATTACATCGACGCGGTGCAATTCGGTGGCGTGACGGCCTCTTTTACCCGACGGAACAACGCGCAACTGATCGCCACAGCCCCACCGGGCATGGGCAGCGTGCCCGTCACGGCACAGGGCACCTACGGCGCCATCGATGCGGGCAGCTACACCTACGCCGACCACCCCGCCTTCGCCCTCAGCGGCATCGACCCGGGCATCGGTCCGGCCGACGGAGGCACTACCGTGGTGTTGACGGGCAACCACTTCCACGGTGTGGCAGGAGTGAGCGTGCGCGGCAATCCCGCCGCGTTCACGCCAGACCCGCAGGATGGCACCCGCCTGCAAGTGCAACTGCCCGGCACGCGAGCGGGCAGTGCCATGGTGACGGTGGAGACCGCCTACGGCACGGACTCCGTACCCTATCTCTTCCAGGAAGCGCCCACCGTGGCTGGCGTTCAACCTGCCTACGGGCTGGGCGGCACACCGGTGCGCATCAGCGGCAGCGATCTTGCCAACGTGAAGGCCGTGCACTTCGGCAGCCAGCCCGCAGCCAGCTTCGCCATGGTGTCCGACCCGCTCGCGGGCACTCCGATCATCCAGGCCACGGCGCCGCCCTCGCCCTTCGCGGTCGGAGAGCAGGGCATCGTCCCTATCACCGTCGAGACGGCCGGTGGCACCACCACCATGGCCGACGCCTTCGAATACCTGGGCGCGCCGCAGGTGCTGCGCGCGGCCCCGGGCTTCATGCCCCTGAGCGGCGGGTCCGTTACCCTCAGCGGCCAGCACCTGAAGACCGCCACGCAGGTGTGGTTCGGCACGGCGCCTGCCATTGCCTTTCAGGCAGCGAGCGATGACGAAATCACCGCTGTCGCACCCGCCCTCCCGCCAGGCGGCGTGGCCGTGCAGGTCACCACGCAGGCGGGCGACGCCACACTGAACAACGCCCTGCGCTACGTGGGCGCTCCGACTCTGGGCGCAATCAGCCCCGCCCAGGCGCTGGCCACGGGCGGCACGCAGGTCAGCCTGACTGGCACCGGCCTGGCGAGCGCCACCGCCGTCACCTTCGGCGGTGTGCCTGCAACGGCCTTGACGGTGGAGAGCGACACGCGCATCACCGCCACCGCGCCTGCCCACGCCGCAGGCCCCGTGGCCGTGGCCGTCACGACCGCGGGCGGCACAATGACGCGCTCGGACCTGCTCGCCTACGTGGCACGCACCGACGGCGCCTGTGGCAGCGCACAAGGCCAGCCACGCATCGCCACGCCCACAGCCGGCCTGTGCAGCGCGGGCCAGGCGAGCAGCGTGGACGCAGCAAACGGCGCGTGGGCCTGGTCTTGCGCAGGCACGCATGGCGGCAACACCAGCCAGTGCAGCGCCCCCTGGGCCGATGCGGGTTCAGGCCAGGCCGCCGTGCAAGTCCCCGGCTGGCGGATCGACCGCGCCGCATTCACCCCCGGCCTGCCTGCGCCGCTGCCCGAGGGTGCGCGCACAGACTTCACGCCGCTTGCGCTCACCCTCACGGGCAGCACGCCCAGCGCCCGCGTGACGGTGAACTACACGCAGCCCGTACCGCCCGGCGCCGTCTACCTCAAATACGGCCCCAGCCCCGAAGGCCTGGGCTGCAGCGGCACCGCCGCCTGCGCGCAGCCGCACTGGTATGCGCTGCCCGGCGCACAGTTCGCGCCCGACGGCCTGGGCGTGACCTTCACCCTCACCGACGGCGGCGCAGGCGACAGCGACACCGTGCCCGGCCAGATCACCGACCCCGGCCTGCCCGTGCTGCTGGCCGCCGCGCCCGCCGACGGCGCGCACGCCATTCCCACGCTGTCGGCCTGGGCGCTGGCGCTGCTGGTGGCGGCGCTGACGCTGCTGGCAGCGCGCAGAAAGCATTTTTTTCGATAGCAGAAAGTGCTTGCACAACAAGCGCCAGAGGACGATTTCATGCATGAATTCAACAGATCCTTGCGCGCCGCGCTGGCCGCGCTGCTGCTGGCGGGCGCGGCGGCCGCTCAGGCAGCGGCATTCACCGTGGGCGCGGGCGGCGGGGCGTACCACGGCACCATCGATCTCGCCTGTGGCGACTTGGAAGTCAACGGCCCGCTGAGTGCGGCGGGCGCCACTTTCACCGGCGTGGGCATGGTGCGCATCGGTGCGGCGGGCTCCATCGCCGCTGCGGGCGCGCGCATCGAACTGGGCGCGGGTTGGCACAACGCGGCCGGCCCGGGTGGCTTCACCGGCGCAGCCAGCACTGTGGCCGTGGTGGGGCGCTGCAGCAGCGGCGGGGCCACCGACATCACGGGCAACACCACCTTCAGCCACCTGAGTGCCGCGCAAGCCGGGCAGGTGCTGCGCTTCGCAGCGGGCAGCGAGCAACAGGTGGGTGGCACGCTCACCTTGGGCGATGTGGCGCCGCAGGGCCAGGGCGGCACGGCATTTCTCACCCTGCTGCCCGGCGGCGCGCAGCAGATCGGCGCCGTGACCGTGGCGGGCGTCGATGCCTCGCGCGGCCAGTGGCTGGCACCCACCGGCCAGAACGGGCCGGGGGGCAGCAGCGCGCCAGGCTGGTTCGCGCGCCCGCCCACCCTGGGTGCCGTGGCGGTGCCTTCGCTCGGCGAATGGAGCGTACTGCTGCTGTCCACATTGGCTGGCCTGCTGGGTTGGCGCCGGTTGCGGGCGCCACGCGGCACCACCACACCGACCGCTAGATAGCCACACGGCCTCCGCGCTTTTTTTGCTGATCCATCCATGTCAACCATGAAATCCCATCTCCTTTTCACCGCCGCCCTGATGGCGGCCAGCGCCGCCTGCGCGCAAGTCACCCTGTCGGGGTCTGGTGGCGTGCTCATCCAGTCGCCCACCACCGGACAGACCATCTCCAACTTCGGCAATGACGGCAAGGTCTCTCTGCCCCAACTCGGCGGAGCGGGCTTTGTGCGTGCGGATGCCCAAGGGGTTTTGTCAGTGGACGCGGCAGGGCCGGTCGGCCCCGCAGGATCACAGGGGTTGCAAGGCCCCAAGGGTGACGCTGGCCCCAAGGGTGACGCCGGACCCAAGGGTGACGCTGGGCCCAAGGGTGACGCTGGGCCCAAGGGTGACGCCGGACCCAAGGGTGACGTTGGGCCCAAGGGTGACGCTGGGCCCGCCGGGCCTGCGGGCACCGTGGCGGGTGTGGCTGACCTCCGTCACGGCTGCTTTTCGGTGACAAACCCGCTTGGAAACCCCCTAGCAATCGCCACTAAGACCAGCGGAAATGGCTATTTCGTGAACGCGGCCTCCGACCCCTACGACATCCAGAAAAGGGTGTACTTCGTCATGTTCGACACGCCTCCAGGCGGCTTCGACTCCACCGTGCTGCTGGATGCGCGCAACAGCACGACGGGCCGCGGCATACCCATCAAGGTGCAGCGTGGCAGCCCCATCCATCTGACCCTGACCGTCAATGTGGACAACGAATTCACGGCGGGCCAGGCCCTCAGCGTCTGCTTCTCACTGTTCCGCTGACGCCCTGCGCCTTTCGCTGCCGGCACCTGCTTGCTCCATTTTTCACAGCCGACCGCGCTTGCTCAGCAAGCGCTTGCAACCGTTTTCCCTCAACGTCCAGGAATCATAATGATCTTGCCCTCCCTCTTGCCTCGCACTTTCACACCGTGGTTATGGGCCGCTGCCGCTGCCGCTGCCACTTGCCCGCACACGGCCTGGGCGCAGGTACAGCCGCCAGTGGGCGCCATGACGTACGCAGCCGCCCTGGCCGGCGCGGCGCAGCCGGTGCCCACGCTGGCGCAGTGGGGTGTGGTGGTGTTGTCGCTGCTGATGGCGCCCCTGGCCTGGCGAGCGGCACGCGGGCGCTTGGCCAGCCTGGTGCTGGCAGCGAGCCCTGGGGTGCTGGCCGCAGCCTTGCTGGTGGCCGTATCCTGGAGCGGGAAGGCCGAAGCGCAAGGGGCCGTTGCTGTGCTGCTCGACAGCCCCGCTGGCGGCACTGCCGACATCCCCTACGACGCGGCGTTGGATACGCCGCACAGCGACTTCATGAGCCCGTACGTAGTTCGCAACACGACAGGCCAGGCGCTGCGCGTGACCGGCATCACACTCACGTCTGGGCACGCCCAACGCAGCACCATGAGCAACCCGCCCTGCGCGGTGGGTGGGATGCTGGCACCCGGCGCGGTCTGCCATCTGATGGTGAGCAAGCCGCGCTGAGCACGGGGATGTGTGCGGCGGCCCTTGGCTCGCCGGCACGCAACCCCTTGCGAAGAGCCAAAGACTGGCTGCACACGCTCTGGAGTGGGGGCATCACGCGCCGCCTGCACCTGACTCACGCATCAAGATCGCCGCGTCCTCTAAGCCGAAGCGAAGTCGTGGGAAGTTGCCGTTGGAGCGGGCAAAGTTGAAGATTTGGAAGTAGGCGCCCAGAAAGCGGTGCTCATCACCACAGTAGCTTGTGTAACTGTGCAACTCGGCGTAGTCGAGAGCTATGCATGGGAAGTTGATGTCATCGAACAGTGAAAAAAGCTCATGGCTGTACTCGGTATAGGTATCGAGAAACTTTCCAGGACAACGGCCAGAGAGAGTATGTGGCTCTTGCCGAGGTCGATTGAAATTTCCTGACAGGTTGAGTCGGTGATGACTACGATGTCGGCAATCTCTTCCATGCCATAGAAGCGTTTCGGTGCGTGATAAATCTGGTCGGATCTGAACACTCTGTGGATGAGGTTAATGATGTCCATTTCCTGGTAGCGGCCTGCATCCTCCCTTTCCAAGGAGGTGAATCCAAATCCCTTGCTGCCATGGAAGGTGTACTGATCGTAGCGGAGGTCCAGGACCATCAGGTCTTCAGGGATGAGCGATTCCGTGAAATGGACTTTAATCGCATCCGCATCATCTTGCGCACTTCCCAGGCCAATCCAGGCGGCTGCTTGTTCATAGGCGAGATGGAAGCTCTTCTGGTCTAATTCGGGGTAGGCAACATGCTCCAGGCGGACTTTGGAGGGTTAGTGGCGCGTCGATTTCTGCACAGTAGCCTAGGAGCTCCCGGTTCTGCTCATCGAAGATATGGACCAGAACCTCGCGTTTCGACAATGCGTGGAGTAGGTCTGGCGTTTCGTCACTGGGGTCCAGCAACCGCCAGCAGGTAAGCGGGAATCGGCATCATCGAAGAAGGCGCATAGCAGCCCAACGGAGGCACTGCCGGAGACCCATGGATAGCATCATGGGGTTATTATGAACTCTGGAGGATTTGATATTCGGGGGATTGTCAATGCCAGTTTCAAGGTGTTGAGCTGACCTACAAGCATTATTCACTGCAATGACTGCTTCAGGTGGCAGCAATCATTGACCTTGTTGAGTTGACCGACTGCAATCAGCCTGAAGCCGTCGTTCAAACGTCTGCGGTGGCCTACTGCTGACGCACAGGCCTTGAACAACTGAACTGCGAAGAAACCAAAACAGGTGACGTTGCCCTCGCAATTCACTGCAAAGCCCCTCATTCAACACGTCCCTGCACCCTTCATCCAGCACGCCTACGTAACCGCTTTGGCAGTTCCCGCGCGCCCACACCTGCTACGATCCCCCGGTGCTCAACACACCCTCATAGGCGGAAGTCACTCCCGAAAGTCAGTGGCATTTCGCCCATACGCTTTGTCTTGCCCTGCAACCCAGGGCAAGTCTTGTTTATGGCCGGGCTGCCCGCCGCGGCATAAAGCCATCAAGGCGAAGACAGACGGGCAACCCCATGACCGTGTTGACATAGGAGGCCATACAAGGTCCTGGCCAGCATGGATGCATCGGCCAAAGACCACAAACCCAAGCACAAGGCCAAGCATCCGCCCCAAAGCCTGATCCCTGGGCCTGCGCCCCAGGTCTTGCGCCGCATCCGCACCTGCGATGACCTGTCTTTCACGCGGCGCAATGCGAAGGGGGAGCGTATTCAGTGGTTTGTGCCGCCGCGCGTGAACAGCGGGCATGAGCACCACGGGATTGGAGAGATCTGGTTCAGCGAGGTGGTGGAGCTGGCCCGCCACAACCCCAGGCATGCCTATGACGCCATGCGGTTTGCGGGGCCGGAGATGGCGCGGTACTGGAACCATGGGCACTCTGACGGGTTCTTTGACCGCATGGCACGTTGGGCGCTGGGGGCCATTCTTGCCAATGCGCAGGAGCCTGCGCTGCCATTCGAGCTGCCCTGCCTGGGCTTTGCGCCGCTGGAGGGCATGGAGTCCATGCTGGCGACTGCGGCTGCGCCCCGGCCGTTGCCAGCCCATGTGCAGGAGGCCATAGACAGGCAGGCCTGGCAGGAGGCGGCCGAGTGCCAGCGGCATTACTACGAGCGCCGCCGCCGTGACCTGATGGCGCGGCACGACTGACGCGGGCGTCAAATGTCATTCCTTTACCCCAGGAATGGCCAGCGGCTGGCAGGGCAGTGACTCGGGCAGGGACAATGGCGCATATAGCGAGACTCCCATGAAATTGAACCTGCTCACCCTGCACGAAAGTGACCTGGCCACGCTGCCTGATGGTGTGTACATTCGCCGCCTGACCCACCCCATCACCGAGATGTTCATGGCCCTGCTGCCTGCGGTTGAGATCAATGGCAGCAGCAAGATTGCCGTGGTTCTTGGCCCCCAGGGCGAAGCGGAGGCGTTCGACAATGTGCTTGGAGTGACTGCGGTTTTTGTTGAAGATTTCGACTTTGCGCATTTTCTGGCGCAGGACCGCGCTGCCCAGAACCAGCAGTTGCTGGAGCTCCTGCGCCAGTGCCTGATGGACATCGCCCATCGCAAGGGACCGAACCTGCAAGCCGTGCAGGCCATCAACGCAGCAGCGGATGCGGTGGTGCAAAGCCAATTCCAGCTGACGCTGCCCATCAAGAAGCTGGGCAAGCGCAGCAAGGACAGAAAGTCGCGGGTGGAAGTGTTCCGGCGCCTTGATTCCGAAGTGGGTGAGGCCTGGTATTGCGAAGTGACCAGGGCAGGCCAGAGCACCCCGCAAAAACTGTGGATGAGCGATGTGCCCGGTTTCATTGACCGCCGCGACTATTTCAAGACCGCCGAGATCAGCGGCAACAGCTACATCGCCAAGAGCCGCCTGGGCTGGGTGGTCTTCGAGACTCCGCTGGCGTAGCGCCCAACTGCCACCGCCATCTCCTTTGCTGAAGCGCGCTCAGGGCAAATCGATCTTCCGCCCGCGCCCGGTCTGCACGGCCACGTAGTGCGCATCCTTCAGGGCCCGGGCCAGCTCTGGATCGGTCTCGTCGAACTCCTTGACCGCCATGCTGCCGATGGTGATCTGGTGCAGCCTGGAGCGATCCAGGCCCAGGTCCAGCAGCACCGCACGCACGTACTGCAGCTGTTGCGCCAGGTGTTGGAAGACATCGTGCCCTGGCAGGGCCAGGGCACGTTGGGCCACCAGCGCCAGGGCGCGATCGATGTACTCAAGGGGCGTCAATGGGATTCGACCGGTTCATGGAGTGGCTGCAGAGCATGCCAGAGCGCCGCGGACCCGAGAGGGCGGGCCGCTGGAGCCAGGGGCTCCAGGCTCCCCTGGCCTCACCCGGTGGCTCTCAGAAACTGTCCCGGTCGTCATCGGCCGTGGAGGCCATGGCGACGGGCTTGGCGGCGGCCGTTTTTGCTGGGGCTACCGGGGCCGCAGGCTTGGCCGCGACAGCGCTGGGCGCCAGCGCCGGGGCACGGTGGATTGCGTCGCTGGTGGTTGGCGCGGCGCTCGCTGCGCGGGCCGCAGTCTGCAGCGGCGCACCGCTGCCGCCCGGCAGCCTGAAGACCGAGACCACGCGCACCAGTTGATCGGACTGGTGGCGCAGGCCTGCGGCGGCACCGGCCATTTCCTCGACCAGGGCGGCGTTCTTCTGCGTGGTCTGGTCGATGTGGGTGATGGCCTCGGCCACCTGGGCGACGCCGTTGTTCTGCTCGGCGCTGGCGTGGCTGATGTCCGATATCAGCTGGGTGACCTTGCGGATTTCCTCCATGGCCTGTTCCATGGTTTCCCCGGCAAACGCGGCCTCCTGGTTGCCGGTGTGGATTTCGGCCACGCTGTGGCTGATGAGCTGCTTGATTTCCTTGGCAGCCTCGGCGCTGCGGCCTGCCAGGGCGCGCACTTCCTCGGCCACCACGGCAAAGCCGCGGCCATGCTCGCCCGCGCGGGCCGCTTCCACGGCGGCGTTGAGGGCCAGGATGTTGGTCTGGAAGGCGATGGAGTCGATGACGCCGATGATGTCGGCGATCTTCTTGCTGCTGGCGTCTATGCCCTGCATGGTCTGCACGACCTTGCGCACGGCCTGGCCGCCTTCCGTGACGACGCGCTGGGCCTCGCGCGTGATGCGGTCGGCCGATTGCGCGTGGTCTGCGTTGTGGGCCACGGTGGAGCCCAGCTCCTCCATGGCGGCGGCGGTCTGCTCCAGCGCGCTGGCCTCGCTTTCGGTGCGGGCGGCCAGGTCCTGGTTGCCCTGGGCGATTTCCGCGCTGGCCAGGGCCACGCTGTGGGCCTGTTCGTTCACGCTGCCGACCACGCGCGTCAGGCCCGTGCTGGTGGTGTTCATGGCGTCCAGAAGGTGGCCGATTTCATCCTGGCGGTCGCTGGCGATGCGCACGGTCAGGTCGCCATCGGCAATGGCGTAGGCCATATGGCTGGCCTGCTTGAGGGGGCGCACGATCATGCGGCGGATGAGCCAGAACCATGCCGCCGACAGCAGCAGCACGGCGCCCAGGCCCATGAGGGCGAACTGCAGGATCAGGCTGCGGGTCTCGGACACGGCTTCGTCCACGTAGGCGCTGGTGGCAATGACCCAGTTCCAGGGTGCGTATTGGCTGAAGACGACCAGCTTGTCGCGGGCCTGGGTCTCGCCCGGATTGGTCCAGGGATAGGCCATGCTGCCCTGCTTGCGGTCCAGCATGTCGCGGATGAAGAAGCGGCCATCGCCGTCCTTGGAATCGCTCATGTTCTGGCCTTCCAGGGCGGGATGCACGACCAGTTGGCCGCGCTGGGGGCCGTCTTCGGCATTGAGCACGTAGTAGTAGCCGGTCTGGCCCACCTTGAGCGCGCGGATGGAGTCCTTGAAGTGCTCCAGCAGTTGCGAGAAGTCCTGGCCCACGAAGGCGATGCCCACGGTGGCGCCGGAAGCGTCCTTGAGCGGGCGGTATTGCGTCATGTACTGGCGGCCGAACAGGTGGGCCAGGCCCATGTAGCTGCGGCCGGCCTGGATGGCGGCATAGGCGGGGTGGGCGCGGTCCAGCCGGCTGCCCAGCACGGCCGCGCTCTGGTCGCCTTTCTCGTTTTTGAGCGTGGTGGCGATGCGCACGAAGTCGCCCTGCCCCTGGGCCGCAAACACCGTGGCCACGGCGCCGGTGCTGCGCGTGAAGGCCTGCAGGTGCGCATCGTTGCCGTTGAGCGGCTGGCCGTCCAGGCTCAGCACGGGTTCGCCGCCGCTGGTGTCCAGGCTGAGCGTTCCCTGCAGGCTGTGCGCCAGGCTGTCGGCCAGGAACTGGGTGCGCTGGCGCAGTTCCTTGTCGGTGGACTCGACGAAGTTGTGCAGCATCTGGACGCCCTGCTGCATCTCGTTGTGCATTTTTTTCTGCAGGGACTTGCTCACATCCCAGGCAATGCCCAGCACCAGCAGGGCCAGGATGGCGGCGACCCAGACAAAATTGGTGAGCGACAGCTTTGCGCCCAATCCTTGGCGGCGCCAGAAACGTTGACCGATGTGCATTGATGCATCTCCTGTGCGGCGTTGTGCGCCGCTGTTGTATGCGCACGCGCCAGGGAGTGCTGCGTGCCGAGCCATGCTGACCAAGGTCAAGCCGTGGCGGTTCAAGGGCCGAAGCGTATCGGCGCTGCCGCATGCGGGATTTGAGATGGGTCAAGTAGTAACCAAGTGTTGCAACACTGGCAAAAAATCAGGGGGCGGGAATAAGAATCGTCTTAGCCTGGATTGCGCAGGTTCTGGCAAGACTGGAAGCGGTACATCGATCCGTCTTATTTCCAGAAATGCAGCAGCAGAGAACATCCCGTAAATTGTGCGATCCATGCTACGAATTGGTGAGCGATACATCCCTGTCCAAGCCCCACCCCGGACTGAGGTTCAGCTTTTACTCACTGGAGCAGGACGCCAATTTTGTGAACTATTGCTGCGTGCATTGCCAGGCGCCCCTGGCGATGAAGGCAAGCCGGCGCGGGGCACTCCTGGGGTTTCGCCTCATGCCGTCCACACCGCACTATCCCCTGGGAGAGGGGAGCGGTGAAGACGGCATGCAGGCGCAAATGCAGGCGTAGATGCAGGCGCAAAGACAAGCGCAAAGGCGTCACCGGCTTCTCCAGCCCGGTGGGCCGGTCAATCGAAAAGATGGTGTTCGGCGCAGAAGGCAGCCAGGTCCTGGTTGCTGTCCACGTTCAGCTTGCGCATGGCGGAGTTCTTCTGGAGGCTGACGGTCTTGACGCTGCGCCTCAGGCGTGCGGCGATCTCGGTGATGGACTCACCATTGGCGAAATGCCTGAGGACTTCGAACTCGCGCGGCGAGAGGCTGTTGGCACGTTCGCTCAGGAAAACGGACCGCTCCTGCCTGGGCGTGTCGGCCTGGAACGAGGGCGAATAGTAGCGGGTATCGAGGCGGACACACTGCAGCGCCGCCATGATCTGGGTGAGCGGATCTTCCTTGAGCAGCACACCGGCGACGCCGGCGTCATACAGGGCCGAGATGATCATGGGGTTGGAGACGGTCGTGAGCACCAGCACCTTGATGTCCGGAAAGTGGCGTATCAGATAGTTCACGTAGCGCAGCCCATCTCCATAGACATCATCGCCCGGCATGGAGTAGTCGGTCAGAACCACGTCCAGCGGGTTCGATCTGGCGTACTGCATCAAGGACGATGGCGTGCTGAATGTGGCCACGACCTGGAGATTGGGGTCCTGCTCCAGGAAGTCCTTGACGCCAAGCAGGACCACGGCGTGGTCGTCCACGACAGCAATGCGCAGTTTCAGTTTCATGGGATCGCAAGCAAAGGGTTAGGGCTGGGGCAATTGCACCATCATGGCGCGAAGGTCGGCCAGAAGGACTGACAGCGCGGCCTGCAGGACAGGCTCCCGGGTGCCGTTCAGGAGTTGGTCCTCCAGTGCCTGGGTGCGGGCGGCAAGCTCCAGCATCCTGGCCAGCAGCAAGGCGCCGCGCATGCGATGCAGTGCCTGTGCGGCCAGATCGGTCCGTCGCTCATCCAGGCCACGGGCCAGCATTGCGATGTCATCGTTCATGCACTGCATGAAGACCGGCCGGTGCGTTTGCAGTACGTTGGGCTCCGACAGCGCCGCAGGCTGCGGGGTGTCCGCGACAGGAAAGCCAGCCTGGGCAGGCGCCGGACGGAGCCGCTTTTTCGGCGCGAACTTCTCCAGGGTGCGGACCAGCGTGCGCAACTGGATGGGCTTGACCAGCCAGGCATTCATGCCGGCATTCAGGCAGCGGTTTTCCTCGTCCAGCATGGCATTGGCGGTCACTCCGACGATGGGGCAGGCAACGCCCTCCGCACGCAGCCGCTCTGCCAGTTCGTAGCCGTTGAGGTAGGGCATGTTCACGTCCGTCAGCACCAGATCGTGCGGGCTGATGTCCCACAGCGCCAGCGCCTCCTCCCCATCGTCGGCGACCGTGACTTCGCAGCCCAGGCTCTCGAGCTGGCCGCGCAGCGTCACCTGGTTGACGGGATTGTCCTCGGCGACCAGCACGCGCAGCTCGAACAGGGGCAGGTCGGTGCCGGAGCCGGCCGAGCGCTGTGCGCCGCCGAGCACTTCAGCAATGCCCAAACCGATGCTCCGGACGTCGTGCCCGTCAATGCCTCGGTTGTCCGGCGAGGAAAGGTTCAGGTGTCGCCCCGTCCATCCGGGCGCGGGGCTGTCCGCCGGCAACAGGACATCCAGCAGCAGTTCATCCTTGTCCGTGGCAACCGGGGCGGCGCCCGCCGCGCGGGCCTGGCCAGCCCAGCGCTGCAGCCAGGCACAGATGTTGTCCGTCAGTTCCGGGTGGGGGGTACGCACCGCGACCCGGACACCGTTGAGCGCAGGTGCGTCCTCCTGCGCCTGCGGGACGGTCTCCAGCCCCAGCTCGAACCAGAACCGGCTGCCCAGGCCGGGCTCGCTCCAGACCTCGATGGAGCTGGACATCATCCGGGCCAGGCTCCAGCAGATGGACAGGCCCAGGCCCGCCCCACGGGCAGTGCGGTTGCTGTTCTTGACGAGATAAAAGGGCGTGAAAAGCTCGCCATGCAGGGATTTTTCTATGCCCACGCCCGTGTCGCTGACTTCGAACACCAGCCTGGCCTGGGAGGCCGTGCCCGGCACGCTGCGCAGGCGGACGATCACATGGCCGGCCTCGGTGAACTTGATGGCATTGCTGATGAGATTGCCCAGTATCTGGCGGATGCGCACCGCATCGCCCAGCACCGACACGGGCACCTGCGCGTCCACGCAGGAAAACACAAGCAGGCCGTTTTGCTGCGCCATGGCGGCATAGGAGCTGGTGCAGTTTTGCACCAGCTCCCGGGGATTGAACGGTGCCTTTTCCAGCTGCAACTGGCCCGCCTCGATCTTGCTGGTGTCCAGGATGTCGCTGATGATCTGCAGCAAGATGGACGAGGAGGCTTCGATGCGGTCCACATATTTGCTCTGCAACTGGGTGAGCTCGGTCATGCCCAGCAGCTCCAGCGTGCCCAGCGCGCCATACAGCGGCGTGCGGATTTCGTGGCTCATGGTCGCCAGAAAGGTGGACTTTGCCTCGTTCGCCTCGTCCGCCGCGATTCTGGCCCGCTCCAGATTGCTCTCGATTTCTGCACGCGCACTGACGTCGGCAAAGATGCACAGCGTCACATCCTGCCCCAGGTAGCGGGTGGGCGCATAGGCCACGTAAAGCGTTCGGCCCTGCGCAGTGACCAGCCGCTCAATGGTTCCCGCGGCCCGGGCGTGGACGATTTCGTCCAGCGCCGCCCTGTTTTCCGGCGAGCCGGGGCGCAGGTAGCCATCGGCCGAGTGCAGCCACTCCTGCACCAGCGAATTCCTGAAGATGATCTTTCCACTGCCGTGGGCGACAAGGCAGATGGCCACGGGGGCGGTCTCGATCAGCGTACGATTGAATTCATTGCTCTCGACGATGACCCGCTGCGCCTCCTGCGCGGGGGCAATCACCTTGCGGTTGAACCAGCGGGTATAGGCGACACCGGCCAGGATGCTGAGCAGCAGGGCCAGCACCAGGCCGGCAGAGGGCGCGAACAGCCGGCCCTGGAAAAAGGTGGCGTAGTCCACCTGGTAGTAGCCGGTCCACCGGCCGGAGGCATCCTCTGTCTTGAGGATCAGGCCATTGCGCGTGTACCGCATCCCCGCCTCATCCACCTGCGGCACCGGGCCGGAGCCCATGAGCACGCCGAAATCCCGATGCTCCAGCCAGAATCGATGCCTGGGCAACGTATGGATGGTTCTTTCTATGGCGCTGATGCGCTGGCGGCTGAAAAGTATGGCGGCGTAGACCTGGCTTGTGGCGGCTTCGT
This sequence comes from Delftia deserti, assembly GCF_042653485.1. Classification (NCBI taxonomy): domain Bacteria; kingdom Pseudomonadati; phylum Pseudomonadota; class Betaproteobacteria; order Burkholderiales; family Comamonadaceae; genus Delftia; species Delftia deserti. The sequence continues at coordinate 944,964 of NZ_JBHSIH010000001.1, forward strand.
CGTCGGCATTGATATGGCTGGAAAAGCCGGCTGCAGCCATGCCGATCATCTTCTCCGGAAACTGTGGCGACCGAAGCCAGACGACCTCCTGCGCCGGCGCCGTCGCGCCGGCGCCCTGCCGGGCGTCGACCGTCCTTGCCCGCAGATAGGCCTTGACTGCGGCAATCGTGCTGTCGAACATTTCCTGCGTGACGCTCTCATTGCCGAGGGGCACGTCGATGGCCGGCACGCCGATGCTGATCGCCCCATCCTCCTTGGTGAAGAATGCAGCGGCTGCCGGGAAGTAGGAGCCTGCCCAGAAGGAGGAATAGCCCGCGGCCAGGTAGCTGCCCAGCGAGAAAAGCCGGTCCGGGAGCGTGTCGCAGGCAATGCGCAGGGAGCATTGCAGTGAAAAGGGAATGCCGCCGATGGACTCGCGCCCCCGGAACATGCGGTAGCCCGCCTGCGCAGGGGCGGGCGCGTCGAAGAAGGTCGCTATTCTCTGGTCCGGCAGCGTTTTCAAGGATTCGTTGCCGGTCTTCAGCCGCCGAAGAAAGATCTCCTGCTCGTCCAGCGAGCCGACGATGGCGGAGAAGTTCAGGGCCAGGCGGCCCTGCTCCTGCTCGAAGATCCTCTCCGAGCCCCACAGCAGCACGGCGATGAGGAAGATCGCCAGGGGAAGCACTCCAAAAAGTACCCGGTTCTGCCAGCGTGTGGTGCGTGTGATCTTGCTGAACGGGGAGTCGGGCATGGACGCCTTGCGTGCTTGGGTCAGGTGGGGTTGCCTTGGTGTCGGGGTTCGGATGCCAGCATAAGGGCAAATTCGCTGGCGGGCACCGCGGCGGACACCAGATAGCCCTGCACGCAGTCGCAACCGATGCTGCGCAACAACTCCAGGTCCTGCGTGGTCTCCACCCCTTCCGCCGTCACCGTCAGGCCCAGTTGCCGCCCCAGTTGCACCGACGACGTCAAGGCCGCAGTCCGCACCTCGTCATCCGCGGCGCCGGCCACGAAGGCCCGGTCTATCTTCAATTCGGTGAAGGGCGTGGAGATGAGGCTGTACATCGAGCTGTATCCTCGCCCATAGTCATCCTGGGCAAGGCCAAAGCCTTTGAGCCGCAAGCGGCTCGCGCACATGTAGTAGTTGGCGGGTATGCCGACGGCCTGGTCCTCCAGCAGCTCGAACGTGATGTTCTCCGCGGCGATGCCGCACCGGGCAGCCATGCCGTGCAATTGATCCGGCAGCCCGATATCGTCCAGCAACGGTATCGGCAGGTTGACGGATACAGGAATCACATATCCCGAACTGCGCCAGGCCAGGTGCGCTGCCATGGCATCTTCCATCATCCGCACCAGCAAGGCATGGTCCAGGCCATGGAACTGGATGGCGGACATGAACGAGCCCGGCATCATGAACCCGAATTGCGGATTGCTCCAGCGTGCCAGCGCTTCCACCCCGACGGTGTGGCCCGTGAGCAGGGATTTCTTGGGCTGGAACCAGGCCTGTATGGTTTTCTTCTCCAGCGCCCGGACCAGGTCTGCCTTGTCGAAAATCGGCCGCTCCTCGATGCCGGGCGCGGTTTTCTTCTTGCGCGCATGGGCAGACCTGAGCTGGCTGGCCAGGATCCGGACATGGTCCGCACCGAACGGCTTCTGAAACATGCCGATGACCGCAAAGCCGGATTCCTTGGCCATGAGACTGACACTGTTCATCAACCGGCGCGAGCAGGAGGTGGATATGACGAGCATGGGGTGCAGGCCGCGCCGGCTCAGTTCGTTGATGAACTGCAGGCCATCCATGTCGGGCATCTTCAGGTCGGTGATGACGAGATGGAATCCGCCATTGCGCAGCTTTTCCAGGGCATCTCGTGCGTTGTAGGCAATGTGCGTGTCCACGATTCCCGCCTCCATGAGCAGGCTGCGGGCGTGTTCGCAGCACAGTGCATGGTCGTCAAGAATGAGTACTTTGAATGCCGACAGCATGGGTTCAGCTCCTGCTTTGCTTGAGGTTGTTCAGGGTGGTGCGCAGCACTGCCAATGGAAACGGCTTGCACAGCAGGCTGTCCAGGCCGGCGGGCAATCCGTCACCCTGCCCCTGCGGCTGGGCATTGGCCGTCAGCCCGACGATCGGGCGGCTGTACCCGCGCTTTCTCAGCGCACGAGCCAGGGCCAGGCCGTCCAGCAAAGGCATGTGCAGATCGGTGAGAACGGCGTCGAATTCGAGCAGGCCGGGCACGGACAGCGCGTCCTGTCCATTGCTGGCCTGCTGGACCTCGCAGCCCAGCATCTGCAGCTGCTCTTGCAAGATGATCCTGTTGATGGGGTTGTCCTCGACGATGAGCACGCGCAGTCCCATCGGCTCCTGGCCATGGGGAACGGCGGCGCACAGGTCGGTGTGCGCCCCCGGCGCAATGCCCTGCTGCGCCAGGCCCAGCGCCTGGCCCACGGCCAGCACGCCATGCGTGCCGGCTTCCCATACGCGGGCGGGCAGGCTCTCGCGGGGGCCCTCGCCCGGCCCCAGTGCCAGCACGCATTTGCCCGTCCATTGCACACGGCGCACCGACCGTGGCCAAGCTTGCACCAGCACAGCCTGCTCCTTGAGGCTTTGCACCTGATCCCGGTACGGCTGGGCCATGGCCCCCCAATGCCGCAGCCAGGCACACAGGTTGTGCACGACTTCCGGAATGGCACCATCCACGTAGACGGTCTGCGGCAGCAGCCTGGGCGCCGGTCCATGGCCCGCTGCGGGCTCGCGCGGCAGGCGCAGCTCGAATGACACACAGGTCCCCAGTCCCGGCTGGCTGGCGGCAGTCAGCCGCCCGCCCATCTCCTGGCCAAGGCGCAGGCAGATGGACAGCCCCAGGCCCGCACCCTGGACCTGCTGCTGCGTGGCCGAATGGGCCCGGAAGTAGGGATCGAACAGGAAGGGCTGCTGCTCCGGATCGATGCCAATGCCGGTGTCCTGCACCTGGAACCGCAGGTCGGTGCCGTCCTCGCTGTCGCCCATGACCTGCAGGCGGATGGCCACGTGGCCGGAGAACGTGAACTTGATGGCATTGCCCACCAGGTTGTCCAGGATCTGCCGCAGCCGCAAGGCATCGCCCACCAGCAGTGGGGGCGTTTTCACATCGGAGACAGCATACAGCTGCAGCCCCTTTTGCTCGGCACGCGACAGCAGGCCTGCGGCCACGCTGTCGAGCAATTCGGTGGCCGAGAACGCCTGGGCCTCCAGTTGCAGCCGGCCAGCCTCGATGGCCGACAGGTCCAGGCTGTCGTTGACGATGCGCAGCAAGGAGGCCGATGCCTGCTGCATGGCTCCCAGGTAGCGTGTCTGTTCGGCAGGAATCCTGGACAGCGCCAGCAGCTCCAGCGTTCCCAGGATGCCAAAGAGCGGTGTCCGTATTTCATGGCTCATGGTCGCCAGAAATTGCGTCTTGGCCAGGCTCGCCGATTCGGCGCGCAGCTTGGCATCGACAAGCGCTGTCTGGACCTGCCTGAGCGCCGTCACATCGCTGACCAGGCAAAAAACCACCGGCTCGCCTGCGTGGGTCGTGGGCGTGGTGCTGACCTCCACCAACCTTCCGTCTTCCAGCCCCAGCTCACGCGGCACCTCCTGCGCGCCCCCGGCAACGGCATGCTCGAACCACGAGGGATCACTGCACACCCACTGCCGTGCAAGCTCGTTGGACAGCAGCAGGCTGCGATCACTGCACCGCACCAGCGCCAGCCCCACGGGAGCCGTGTCCAGCAGCTTTCGACAGAGCGCATCACCGGCGGCGCAGGCGCCTGCCCGGCTCCAGGCCGAAGCCGGCACGCCGCGGCGCAGCCGGCGCACGCACCATGCAAGGACAGCCATGCAGGCAAGTCCCAGCAACACGGACCACAGCAGCGGCCAGGCATGGGCCCTGGCCAGCTGCCGCACGGGCTCCCAACGGTCTGCAAGCCATCCGGCATTGTTCGCGGATTTGCGCAGCAACAGGGACTCGGGAAGATTCCGGCCTGCCTGCATCAGTGAGTGGAGCGGTCCGAGGTGGCCCTGCGGTGCGCTGGCGCGCCACGGCCATGCCAAGCCGGCTTGAGGGTGGATGGCCGCGTGCGCTGCCCCCAGCGCGGCGTCCAGCAGCGGGAAATAGCGATCCATGAAAAACAGCTGCACTTCTCGCACGGGCACATGGACCCGGCTGCGGGACGGCCCCCCCGGGACGGCATCGTCTCTACCGTCGAGGAAGGCACAGCCGAGCATGACCAGGATGGCCAGTGAAAACACCATCAAATCACGCAGCGATACCACCCAATCACGCAGCACCATGGACAGGCACAGCCTGTGCTGCATCGCACTGGGATAAAACGAGAGAGCTTGAAACTGGCGCATTGCCGAATCATAGGAAGCGGCAGAAAAATGGGTCTAAGAATTTTCTTAATTTTGAAATCCGGCGCATGCCACTTCGCAATGGATATCGCAATGGATATCGCAATGGATATCGCAATGGATATCGCGAGCATTTATCCGCCACCGGGTAAATTCGTCCAACCCACTCGATATTCCAAGTGATCGCTGCGCTTTAAGAAAATTCTTAAACCATTCCCAGGATATACGGGAGACCATTGCCGAATTGATTCATCGACAACGGCTGCTCCGTTTTTCTGATCCATCTCGGTGATATGGGACAAGGGCATCGCGCATTCAGCATGCCAGCGCGCCGGCAGGTCTTCCTGTGCGCAATGTCCAGAAGGCATTCCGGCAGCCACATCCAGGGAAGATAAAATGGCACTGACAATATACAGGCAACGATTCACTCCCACGGCGGCGAGCAGGCCCTTGCGCCTGCTCGCCCTGGCGATGCTGATGCAAGGCTGCATCGCCACGGCCCACGCATGGACCGTCGTGGTTGACCGTGATGCCGACGAAGTCGGACCGTGCGCCAGCACCGGCCTTGGGCCGTGCACACTGCGCGACGCCATCGCCTACGCAAATTCCCACCGCAATACGGGGGGCGACAACCGCATCGAGTTCAGCATCGGCACAGGGGGAGAACACACCATCACCACCCAGGCCGGCTGGGATGGCAGGCTCATGCAGCCCCTTGCACCGGCCAGATCACTGACAGTGGACGCCAGCACCCAACCCGGCTATGCGGAGCACTCGCCACGCCGCCCCCTGGTCACACTGCGATCCGGCTTTCCCGGCATGGGCACGGCATTTCAACTGGAAGGCGGCGTCACGTTGCGCGGTCTGGCGATAGGCGACTTCAACACGGCCCTGACGGTGACCGGCGACGGCAACACCGTGCTGGGCTGCCATATTGGCGTTGACGCATCGGGAACGGTTGCCCTGGGCAATCGCAGCAACATCTTTGTCACCTCCGGCAGTCGCAACCGCTTCGGGAATCTGGATGTTGGCGGACGAAATGTCATTTCCACGGCGGAAAATTCCGGAATAACGCTTTCCTGGCCGGGCGTCGGTACAGGAAACATCATTCAGGGAAATTACATAGGCACCGATATCACCGGCACTGTGGCCCTGGGAAACCAGGGAAACGGCATCAGCGTGGCATCCGAATTTACCGGCACGCTGATCGACAGCAACCTCGTCTCCGGCAACGTCAAGGAAACCGGTGGTTCCTCCGCGATTTCCATTTCCGGCGCCAACACGCTGGTGACCCGAAACCGTGTCGGGACCAATGCAGCCGGCACGGCCATGATTCCCAACAATGGGCCAGGCATTGCCGTATTCTTTTCAGTGGAAGGCGGAAATCGCATTGGCACAGGCCCTGAAGACGGCAACCTGGTTGCCGGAAGCAAGGAAGCGGCCATTGAATTGAATGGAAACTACGGCGCACGCAACTCGAATACCCTGATTGCCGGGAATATCGTGGGAACCAGTCTGGATGCCAGCACCATGCTGCCCAATGAATGGGGCATCGTCATCAAGGATTCGGACGAGGTGACCGTGCGCGGAAACATCGTCGGTGGCAGCAAGGCGTCCGGCATACAGTTCCAGGGCGCCAGCAAGAACAACCTCGTGCAGGGCAACTACGTGGGCGTCAGTCCCCAGGGAACCGCCCTGCCCAACGGCGAAGGCGTTTCCTTTTTTCAGAAGGCCCATGACACCCTGGTCGGCGGTGACGACGCGGCACATGCCAACGTGATTGCGCACAACAGGCTGTTCGGCGTGGGATTGCGGGGGGACGAAATCAAGGGCATCTCCATGTTCGGCAATTCCATCTACGGCAATACCGAGGGAGGCATCGCACGAACCAGCCTGGCCAATGGAGCTGCTGCCGAGCCGGTGCTGCTCACGGTGACGCACGACGGCCTGTCCGGCACGCTGGACAGCGTCGCCAACGAGAGCATGCGCATCGAGTACTTCTCGACGCCCAGGCTGCCCGGCGGGCTGGTGGAGCGCGCTGCCGGCAAGGTTTTGCTGGGCATGCAGACCGTGACCACCGATGCCTCCGGCCGTGCACTTTTGGCGTTCAAGGGCGCCATGCCGCCCGGCGAGCAGGCCGCCGTCACGGCGACCGCCACCCGGATCTCCACCGGCGACACCTCGCGCTTTTCCAACGCGATGGCGGCCAACGCCGCCCCCGTGGCGCTGCCGCAGGCCGTCACGACCCCGCAGGATACGGCGCTGTCCATCACCCTCGCTGGCACGGACTTCGAGTCGGACACGTTGCGCTTCGAGATCACCGCCGGGCCCAGCCACGGCGGCATCAGCGGATTCGACCCCCAGACGGGCACGCTGGTCTATACGCCGGCGGCCGGCTACTCCGGGCCCGATGCCTTCGCTTTCACGGTATCCGACGGGCACCAAAGCGCTGCCGCACCTGCGTCCGTGTCCATCGACGTGCTCGCTGCCGATCCTCCCGGCCCAGGCCCCGGTCCAGGCACGGGCAACGGCCCCGGAAATGTCCAGGCCATTCCCGGCCTGAGTACCGGCGGCGTACTGGTACTGCTGTGTGGCGTGGCCTGTCTGGCGAGCCGCAGGATGAGAAAAAGTCAGGCCTGAACCTGCCCCACGGACACGGATCTGTGCAGGAACCTCAGACAGGCAGCCAGCGCAGCCAGCCAGGCCGCCAGGTCAGCGTGAAGGCAATGGCCAGGGCGGAGGCGGCCAGCGTCATGATCCAGACCAGGGAGGCCATGGAGGCATGGTCCACCGCCAGGCACAGGCCCAGCGAGGCGGCCAGCCCCGAGGCACCCAGCCAGCGCAGCAGCCTGCCCCTGCCATCGGGCTGGGGCATGTCGCCGTGCACCTGCTCCCAGTGCACGTCCTTGGCCAGCGCAAACCAGCCCATGCCCAGCAGCGAGGCGGCAAAGGCGGCGGCCAGCAGCAGTGCGTCCATCAGTCCCTCAGACATGGGCCACCTCCGCAGCGCGCGAGGACATGGCGGGCGCTGCGCGCGTCTTGAGCTTGCGCGCCACCACCACGGCCAGCGCGGCACTGGCCAGCATGAACAGGTCCACGCCGGCCACGGGCCAGTAGCCCGCGCCCAGGGTCTTGAGCAGGTGGTCGCCCGTGGTCAGCCAGTTCAGCAGCACGGCCGTGACGGCCATGGCGGCCACGGCCCAGCACTGCTCGCGCCAGGCGGGATTGGGCAGGCCCCGGGCCACGGGTCCGCTGCGCACAAAGGCATGCGCCATGGCCAGCACCCAGGTGGCCCAGAAGAAATAGCGCTCCATGTCGCCCCGGCCCGGCCAGCCCTGGGGCATGGCCTCGGGCAGCAGGCGGTTGGAAATCAGCATGCCCAGGGCCGCCACCAGCATGCCGGCGACGGTGGTGACCGCCAGGGCATCGACCACGCGCGCGCCCTGCACGCCCTGCCTGGCGTGCTGCTTCTTGCGCTTTTCCACGAAGAAGACAAAGCCGGTGGCAATGCAGGCGCAGCCCGCCAGGCCACCGAGCACGTACAGCCAGCGCAGCAGCCAGTGGCGAAAATGCTGCAGGTGCAGGCCGGTGAGGAAGGTGTTGAGGCTGTCTACGGCGGTGCGCGGCGGATCTTCGCGCAGCAGGGCGCCGGTGCTGGCCTTGAAGTGGATGCCCTCGCCCGTGAGCGCGATGCGGTCGGTGCCGGCGCGGTAGACGCTGACGTAGCCATTGGCATCGCCCACATGGGTGACGGACAGGAAGCCCACGTCGCCAGCCATGCCCTTGGCGGCCCAGCGGCGCCGGGCCTCGGCCACCATGGCGTCCACCGAGGCCACGGGCGCGGCCACGCCGGAGCGGTCGTGCGGCAGGCCGGTTTCCTCGGCCTCCATTTTTTCGTGCAGCTCGTGCAGGGGCTCCAGCTGGGTGTGGGTGATGGGGAAGTAGATGCCCGCAAAGATCACCAGCCCCGTGAAGGCGAAGAAGAAGTGGAAGGGCAGCGCCACCACGCCCGTCATGTTGTGCAGGTCCAGCACGCTGCGCTGGGTGGCCTTCTTCGGACGGAAGGTGAAAAGCTCGCGGAAGATCTTGCGGTGCATGACCACGCCGCTGACCAGGGCCGCCAGCATGATGAGGGCGGCAAAGCCCACGATCCAGTAGCCAAGGCCCATCCAGTCGAGCGTCAGGCTGTAGTGCAGCGGGTAGAAGAACTGGCTGCCGATCTTCAGGTGGTCATCGGGCAGGGACTCGCCATTGCGCGGGTCGATGGTGCGCAAGGCCCAGATCAGGGTCTCGGGCTTCTTGGCGTTGGCCACTTCGTAGCCGGCGAACAAGCCCAGCACCGGGTCGCGGTGCGTGGTGTAGGCGCCCCAGCGCTGGGGCGTGTCGAAACGCTCGGGCAGCGGGCCGTTGACCTCGCCGCGCATGGCCTCGCGCGCCTGGGCGTTGGGCTGCATGGATTCGAAGACCGGCTTGAGGATCTGGTCGTACGAGGGCATGGGCGTGGGCTCGAAGCGCGAGGCCGGAATGGCCCAGCGGTCGATCTCTCGGTCGAACACCGACAGCGCGCCAAAGAAGAAGGCGGCCATGAGCACGAAGCCGAGCACCAGCCCGAACCAGGTATGCAGCCAGGCCATGGAAAGGCGGAAATTCTGGAACATGGGAAGCGATCTCCGGATCAGGGCAGCAGCATCTGCTGGAGCAGCGATGCGCAGCCGGTCATGACGATGCCGCCACCGGCCAGCACGGCCCAGACGCGCGGGAGGCTCTGCGCCGCAAAGGCCCAGAGAAACACCGTCAGAAACACCAGGAAGCCGAGGATGTAGCCCAGATGCTCGGCATCGTGGAACTCCATTCCGGCGGCAAACATCAGCGCCACGCCCAGGGCGATGAAGCCCCAGGTGAAGGCATAGCCGCCGAAGACGGCAGCTGCAATGCGAACCAAAATAGTTTTCATTTACACGGAAAAATACAGTTGTGCACCAAGTTCTCGGGGCACATTATCCCCGAGGGTTGTTAAAGCCTGTAGTCGGCTGTGTTCTGTGGCGCCTGTCTCTGCGCGGCGTCTCTATGCAGCCTGGGTTGCCGCCTGCGCCTTGGCCTGCGGTGCCGAAGGCTTGAGCGTGGGCGGCGCGAACTGGAAGGTGTCGGCGCTGGCGCCCGGCCAGTAGAGCTTGAACACGCTGTGCTGCTTGTCCAGCGGCCCCAGCAGCGCGCCGGGCTCCACGCGCAGGACCAGGTTGGCGAGCTGGCGCACCTCGGTGTCGGAGATGCGCCGAACAATATGGTGGGCCGTGATGTCGCAAGGGTGCTCCAGGCCCGCCGCCTGCACCAGCTCCAGCAGCGCATGCAGGGTCTTGTCGTGGAAGTTGGCCACGCGCGTGGCCTTGTCGGGCACGACCAGGGCCTTCTGGCGTGCCGCGTCCTGCGTGGCCACGCCCGTGGGGCAGTGGCCGGTATGGCAGTTCTGCGCCTGTATGCAGCCCAGGGCCATCATGAAGCCGCGCCCGGCGTTGCACCAGTCGGCGCCCAGCGCCATCATGCGCGCGATGTCGAAGGCCGTGATCACCTTGCCCGCCGCGCCGATCTTGATGCGGTGGCGCAGGCCCACGCCGATCAGCGTGTTGTGCACCAGCAGCAGCCCTTCCTGCAGCGGCACGCCCACATGGTCGGTGAACTCCACCGGCGCCGCGCCCGTGCCGCCCTCGGCGCCATCGACCACGATGAAGTCCGGCGTGATGCCCGTCTCCTGCATGGCCTTGACGATGGCGAACCACTCCCAGGGATGGCCCACGCAGAACTTGAAGCCCGTGGGCTTGCCGCCCGACTTCTCGCGCAGCCGGGCGATGAAGTGCATCATCTCCACGGGTGTCCTGAAGGCGCTGTGGCTGGACGGGCTGATGCAGTCCACGCCCACGGGCACGCCGCGCGCGGCGGCGATCTCGGGGGTGACCTTGGCGCCCAGCAGCATGCCACCGTGGCCGGGCTTGGCGCCCTGGCTGAGCTTGATCTCGATGAGCTTGACCTGCGGGTCGGTGGCGTTGGCGATGAATTTCTCTTCGTTGAACGTGCCATCGTCATTGCGGCAACCGAAGTAGCCCGAGGCCACTTCCCAGATCAGGTCGCCGCCATGCACGCGGTGGTGCTGGCTGATGGAGCCCTCGCCCGTGTCGTGCGCAAAGCCGCCCATCTTCGCGCCCTTGTTCAGCGCCAGGATGGCATTGGCCGACAGCGCGCCGAAGCTCATGGCCGAGATGTTGAAGATGCTGGCGCTGTAGGGCTGGGTGCAGGGCGAGGTGCCTTCATCGGTGCAGCCGATGGTGATGCGGAAGTCATGCGAGGCCAGTTTGGTCGGCTGCATGGAATGGTTCACCCATTCATAGCCCTGGGCCGTGACATTGAGCTGCGTGCCCAGCGGCCGGCTGTCCGGGTCGCCCTTGGCGCGCTGGTAGACCAGGGAGCGCTGGGCGCGCGAGAACGGCAGCGCCTCGTGGTCGGACTCGATGAAGTACTGGCGCATCTCGGGCCGGATGAACTCCAGCAGAAACCGCAGGTGGCCGATGATGGGGTAGTTGCGCAGCACCGAATGGTGCACCTGGGTCATGTCCCTCACCCCCAGCAGCGCCAGCGCGGCGCACACGCCGAAGCCCAGCCACCACCACAGCCCGCCCCACGCCAGCGCCGCCAACAGCAGCCCCGCGCTGCCGACCAGGCTCAGGCAGAACGTGGTGTAGCGCAGCGGCACCCATGCAGGCAGGCGATGAACGGGAGAGGCAGACGTTGACATGGCGTGGGTCCTCGGAACGAGTTGACGATCTTGTGCATGCCGCGCCTTCAAGGGCGCGCTGTGCCCAAGGGTAACCCACGACCCGCCTCAGCCCTGGCGCGGCCGCGCGCCAGCGCCCGTTGCCTGCACGGCAGCAGGCAGCGCGAACCGGAAGCTCGCCCCCTGCCCCGGCTGGTCCACCAGTTCGATGCGGCAGCCGTGCAGCTCCAGCATGCGGTGGACGATGCGCAGGCCCAGGCCGCCGCCGCGGCGGGCGCCGCCAACGGTGAAGGGGCGCTCGAACAGGCCTTCGCGCAGATCGGCCGAGATGCCGGGGCCGGTGTCGGCCACGGTGACTTCGACCGCGTTGCCCGCTGCCGCCAGCGCCACCTGGATGCTGCCGCCGCCGGGCGTGTGGCGCAGCGCGTTGTCCAGCAGGTTGCCCAGCACGCGCTCGATCATGCCCAGGTCGGCCTGGACGACGGGCAGGCGGGGCGGGAAGTCGGCCCGCAGCGCCACCTGGCGCGCTTCGGCACGCAGCTCGAATTTCTGGAACACGTCCTGCACCAGGTCGGGCATGGAAAACGGCTCCGGCTCGGGCTGGACAAAGCCGTATTCCAGGCGCGCCAGTTCGAACAGGCTTTGCGCCAGCTCGCCCACCTTCTGGCTCTGGGCCAGGGCAATGCCCAGGTAGCGGCGGCGCTCGGTGGCGTCGAGCACCGCGTCCTTGAGCAGCAGCGTTTCCAGGTAGCCGTGCAGGGACGACAGCGGCGTGCGCAGGTCGTGCGAGACGTTGGCGATGAGTTCGCGCCGCTCCTGGTCCTGGCGCGTGAGCGCCCGCCACTGCTCGCCGATGCGCGCCACCATGCGGCGGTAGGCCGAGTCCAGCACGGCGATCTCGTCACGGCTGTCCTGTGCGGCGCCGGGCTGGGGGGCCGGCAGGTCCGGGGGCGCGCCATGGATGTCGAAACCGGCCACCTCTTCGGTGAGCCGGCGCAGCGGCCGCGTGATCAGCGCAAAGGCCACCAGGCCCGCCACCAGGCACAGCAGCGCCACCATGCCGATGGACCACAGCGCCGTGCTGAGCACCGAGTTGGCCGAGCCCTGCGCCACCAGCTGGTCATGCGCCTCGCCCTGCAGCACCACATAGATGAAGCCCACGTCCTTTCCGTTGACGCGCAGCGGCGCCGCGCTGAAGACCTTGCGGCCTTCGACGCTGCGCGGGTCGTCGCCCAGGATGGGCAGGGTGCCGCCTTCCAGCAGCCGGTGCACGGGCGCCAGGTCCACGCGCTCGCGGCGCACGCGGCCATCGGGGGCGGCATGGCCGGCAATGCGGCCGTCAGCGTCCAGCAGGTAGACCTCCACGCTGGGGTTGACCAGCATGAGCTGGTTGAAGAAGCTGCGCACGGCGCCGGGCATGAGGCCGTTGGCGTCGGTCAGCTGGGCATCGCGCGCAATGCTTTCGGCCACGTCGCGCGACAGGCCCTGCACCACTTCCAGCTCGTGCATGCGGCTGGCGCGCAGCTGCATCCAGGCCGAGGTGCCGCTGCACACCAGCAGCAGCACGGCAAAGACCAGGGACAGGCGCTGGGTCAGTGTCAGGCGCAGCTTCATGGTCATGCGCCCTCACCCGCTTCGGCGAACTTGTAGCCGCGCCCCCAGACGGTGAGGATGCGCGCGGGCTGGGCCGGGTCGGCCTCGATCTTGGCGCGCAGGCGGTTGATATGGGTGTTGACGGTGTGCTCGTAGCCTTCGTGCTGGTAGCCCCAGACGGCGTTGAGCAGGTCCATGCGCGAGAACACCTTGCCGGGCTGGCGCGCAAAAAAATACAGCAGGTCGAACTCGCGCGGGGTCAGGTCCAGCCGGGCACCATGAAGCCGGGCATCGCGCGCCACGGGGTCCATGGCCAGGCCGGCGATGGTCAGGCTGCCGGACTCCAGCCGGGCATTCTGGGCCAGCGCCTCCACGCGGCGCAGCAGCGCCTTGACGCGCGCCACCAGCTCCAGCACGGAAAACGGCTTGGCCAGGTAGTCGTCGGCGCCGATCTCCAGGCCCAGGATGCGCTGCACCTCGCTGGAGCGCGCGCTGATGATGATGATGGGCGTGTAGCGCGCCATGGCGCGGGCGCGGCGGCAGATCTCCAGGCCGTCCACGCCGGGCAGCATGATGTCCAGCACCAGCGCGTCCCAGCCGCCGCGTTCGAGCTGGCGCAGGCCGTCGTCGCCACGCGCGCAGTGCATGACTTCCAGGCCTTCGTCGCGCAGGTGCAGCGTGAGCAGGTCGGCGATATGGGCGTCGTCCTCGACGAGAAGTACGCGGCGCGTGGCGGTCATCGGATGCGGTTTCCTGGAAGTGGCGGGAGTGGCTGCCATTGTGCGCAATACCGGGGCCGGGAGTTATCACGAATCTTTGAACTCTGCGTGAAGACTTCGGGAGGCCACCGCCCTAACCTGACTGGCATCGCATCGTTTTCAGACGCAAAGAACCTTCAGGAGCACACCATGACCACCAGACGCCATCTTCTGTGGGCTGCAGGCGCCGGCACCACCGCCGTGCTGGCGGCCAGCCTGTTCCCGCGCAGCGCACCGGCTGCCGCCTCCAGCGAAATCTTCGAGGTGAGCTACAGCGACGCCGAGTGGCGTGCCCGGCTCACGCCCGAGCAGTACCAGATCCTGCGCAAGGAAGGCACGGAGCGCGCCGGCACCAGCCCCCTGAACAAGGAGCACCGCGCCGGCACCTTTGCCTGCGCGGGCTGCGCCCTGCCGCTGTTCTCGTCCAAGACAAAGTTCGACAGCGGCACGGGCTGGCCCAGCTTCTGGCAGCCGCTGGACAAGGCCGTGGCCACGCGCCAGGACCGCGCCTACGGCATGCTGCGCACCGAAGTGCATTGCCGCCGCTGCGGCGGCCACCTGGGCCATGTCTTCGACGACGGCCCCAAGCCCACGGGCCTGCGCTACTGCATGAACGGGCTGTCCCTGACGTTCACGCCCCAGCCCGCCTGACCCCGGGAGCCACGCCATGCTGCTGATCGTCCTGGCCTATCTGGGCGGGGTGCTGACCATCGTCAGCCCCTGCATCCTGCCCGTGCTGCCCTTCGTCTTTGCACGCGCCGACCAGCCCTTCGCCAAAAGCGGCCTGCCGCTGCTGGCGGGCATGGCGCTGACCTTTGCCCTGGTGGCCTCGCTGGCCGCCGTGGGCGGCGGCTGGGTGGTGGCCGCCAATGAATACGGCCGCTGGCTGGCCCTGGGCCTGGTCGCCGTGTTTGCGCTGACCCTGCTGTGGCCCGGCCTGTCCGAACGGCTGACGCGGCCGCTGGTGGCGGCGGGCTCGCGCCTTTCCGAGCGTGCCCAGGGCACGGACGGCGGCGCCCGCCCCGGCGCCTCGCTGCTGCTGGGCGTGGCCACGGGCCTGCTGTGGGCGCCCTGCGCGGGCCCCATCCTGGGCCTGATCCTCACGGGCGCTGCACTGCAGGGCGCCAACACCACCTCCAGCCTGCTGCTGCTGGCCTATGCGGCCGGTGCGGCCACCTCCATGGCGGCGGCCCTGCTGCTGGGCGGCAAGGTGTTTGCGGCGCTCAAGCGCATGCTGGGCGCGGGCGAATGGGTGCGGCGCGGGCTGGGCGCTGCCATGCTGGCCGGTGTGGGCGCGATTGCGCTGGGGCTGGACACGGGCGTGCTGGCGCAAGTGTCCACGGCCTCCACCGGCGGCCTGGAGCAAAGGCTGGTGGACCGCCTGGGCGGCAGGCCCGAGGGTGGCGCCATGGCCATGCAGGCCGGTCCCGCAATGATGGCCGCCGTGGACAGGGGTGAGGGTGCTGGCCCGGCCATGATGGCCGCAGGCGGCGCCATGCGCATGGCCGGCGGCCCGTCCCGCGCCGCCCTGCCGGACGAAGGGCTGGCCCCTGCGCTGGACGGCGCCACCGACTGGCTCAACTCCACGCCGCTGACGGCCGAACAACTGCGCGGCAAGGTGGTGCTGGTGGATTTCTGGACCTATTCCTGCATCAACTGCCTGCGCACCCTGCCCTATGTGAAGGCCTGGGCCGAGAAGTACCGCGACCAGGGCCTGGTGGTGGTGGGCGTGCATGCGCCGGAGTTCGCCTTCGAGCGCAAGCTGTCCAACGTGGAAAAGGCCATCAAGGACCTGGGCATCGGCTACCCCGTGGCCGTGGACAACGGCTACAAGATCTGGCGCGCCTTCAACAACCAGTACTGGCCGGCGCACTACTTCATCGACGCCCAGGGCCGCATCCGGCACCACCACTTTGGCGAGGGCGGCTATGCCGAGTCCGAGCGCGTGATCCAGCAACTGCTGCAGGAAGCCGGATCGAAGCAGGTGGACCAGGGCCTGATCGACGTGCAGGCCAAGGGCGTGCAGCAGGCCGCCGACATGGCAGCCGTGCGCTCGCACGAGACCTACCTGGGCTATGAGCGCGCCGAGCAATTTGCCGCCACGCCTGCCGCCGTGCACAACCAGGCCACCGCCTATGCCACGCCCGAGCGCCTGCCGCTGAACGCCTGGGGCCTGAGCGGCCAATGGACGGTGGGCCCGGAAAGCGCCACGCTGGACGGCGCCACCGGCCGCATCACCTACCGCTTCCAGGCACGCGACCTGCACCTGGTGCTGGGCCCCGGCAGCGATGGCAAGCCCGTGCGCTTCAAGGTGCTGATCGACGGCAAGGCGCCCGGCGCCTCGCGCGGCATGGACGTGGCCGCCGACGGCAGCGGCAGCGTGACCGAGCAGCGCCTGTACCAGCTGGTGCGCCAGGACGGCGGCGCGGCCGAGCGCACCTTCAGCATCGAATTTCTGGATCCCGGCATCTCCGCCTATGCCTTCACCTTTGGCTGATCCCTGGCCACTTCACTTTCACCGGAGAGACACCATGACCAACGATTCCACCCTCGCCACCGCACCCCGCCGCCGCGGCCTTCTCCAACTGCTGACCGGCAGCGCCGTGCTGCTGGGCGGCACCCTGCTGTGGCAGGGCAGCCACCTGCAGGCGGCCGAGCAGGCCGTGCGCATTCCACCACCCGCGCAGGATGCGCCCGCCACGGGCCAGGGCCCGCAAAAGGCCATCTTTGCGGGCGGCTGCTTCTGGGGCGTGCAGGGCGTGTTCCAGCATGTCAAGGGCGTGCAGCGCGCCGTCTCGGGCTACAGCGGCGGCACGGCGGCCCAGGCCTCGTATTCGGCGGTGAGCAGCGGCCGCACCGGGCATGCGGAGTCGGTCGAGGTCACCTATGACCCGGCCCAGGTCAGCTACGGCCAGCTGCTGCAGATCTACTTTTCCGTGGCCCATGACCCGACCCAGCTCAACCGCCAGGGGCCGGACACGGGCACGCAGTACCGTTCGGCCATCTTCGCCACCGACGCGGCCCAGCTCAAGACCGCCCAGGCCTACGTGGCCCAGCTGGACGCCGCCAAGGTCTTCGGCAAGCCCATCGTCACCCGGCTGGAAGACAAGCCCAGTTTCTTCCCGGCCGAGAACTACCACCAGGACTTCATGACCGAGAACCCGCGCCATCCCTACATCGTCATCAACGACCTGCCCAAGGTGGAGCAGCTCAAGCAGCTGTTCCCGGGCAGCTACCGCGCCGAGCCGGTGCTGGTCAAGCAGGCCGCCCGGCAGATGTAGCGTCTGCGCAGCGCGGGTGCGGTGCAGTTGCGGTACGGATGCGGTACAGGTGCCTGCAGGCGTCGGCGGCGGCTGCCGTATGAGACATTTGCGGCATGCCTCCCAGTTCGCTTGATGCACCCGCTGCCCCCCTCCCGCCCACCCGCGCCGAAGCCCTGCGCTACTGGCTGAAGCTGGGCTGCATCAGCTTTGGCGGGCCGGCCGGGCAGATCGCCATCATGCATGAGGACCTGGTGGAGCGGCGGCGCTGGATCTCGGAGGGTCGCTTCCTGCATGCGCTCAACTACTGCATGCTGCTGCCCGGCCCCGAGGCGCAGCAGCTGGCCACCTATATCGGCTGGCTGCTGCACCGCACATGGGGCGGCATCGTGGCCGGCGGGCTGTTCGTGCTGCCCTCGCTGCTGCTGCTCATCGCCCTGTCCTGGATCTATGTGGCCTTCGGCCATGTGCCGGCCATTGCCGGCATCTTCTATGGCATCAAGCCGGCCGTGACGGCGCTGGTGGTGCATGCGGCCTGGCGCGTGGGCTCGCGTACCTTGCGCAACGGCTGGCTGTGGGGCATTGCTGCAGCGGCCTTCGTGGCCATCTTCGCGTTGAAGCTGCCTTTTCCGCTGATCGTGCTGGCGGCCGGCGCACTGGGCTACCTGGGGGGCAGGCTGGCGCCGCGCCACTTCGCCCCTGCGGGCGGGCACGGCCCGCGCGGCGGCAGCCACGGCCCGGCCGTCATCGACGATGACACGCCCGCACCGGCCCATGCACGGTTCAGCTGGCGCTTTTTCAGCCAGGTGCTGGCGACCAGCCTGGGGCTGTGGGCGCTGGCGCTGGGCCTGCTGGCCGCCGCCTTCGGCTGGCAGGGCGCGCTCACCCAGATGGGCTGGTTCTTCACCAAGGCGGCGCTGCTGACCTTTGGCGGCGCCTACGCCGTGCTGCCCTACCTCTACCAGGGCGCCGTGGACCACTACCACTGGCTCACGGCCACGCAGATGATGGACGGGCTGGCCCTGGGCGAGACCACGCCGGGGCCGCTGATCATGGTGGTGTCCTTCGTGGGCTTCCTGGGCGGCTGGAGCACGCAGGTGTTCGGCCCCGATGCGCTGCTGCCGGCCGGCGCCGCCGCCGCCCTGGTCGTGACCTTCTTCACTTTTTTGCCGTCCTTCGCCTTCATCCTGCTGGGCGGCCCCTTCATCGAGTCCACCCATGGCAGGCTGGGCTTCACCGCGCCGCTGACGGGCATCACGGCCGCCGTGGTGGGCGTCATCGCCAACCTGGCCGTGTTCTTTGCCTGGCACGTGCTGTGGCCCCGGGGCCTGGATGGACACTTCGACTGGCCGTCCGCACTGCTGGGCCTGGCTGCCGCAGCCGCGCTGCTGCGCTGGAAGGTCGGCGTGATCCCCGTGGTGGTAGGCGCGGGGCTGGCAGGCCTGGCGATCACGCTGGTGCGCCAGGTTGGGTAGGAAAGGCTGCGGCATGGTTTCGAGCACGGATGGGCATTTCAGCTGGCTGCGCTGCCGCACCGCAGGCGTGGAGGCCGTGGCCGCAGACACGGCGCGGCACTTTGGACGACACACCCACGAGCAGTACGGGATCGGCCTGATCGAGCGTGGCGCGCAGAAGTCCGCCAGCGGGCGAGGCCTCTACGAGGCCGAGGCCGGCGACCTCATCATGGTCAACCCCGGCGAGTTGCATGACGGCATGCCCCTGGGCGATGGCGGTCGCGCATGGCGCATGCTCTACCTGGAGCCCACGGTAGTGGCTGCGCTCATGGCGGACATGGATGGCGCCGGGCCGGCGGCCGGCTTCGAGTTCCGCCAGCCCGCCGTGCGCGACCCGCGCATGGCCGCGCTCTTTCAAACCCTGTACCGGAGGATGACCGGCAGCGGCGAGGCAACTGACGCCCTGGACCTGGACGAAGCACTGCTGCAACTGCTGGGCGGCATGCTGCAGCGGCCTGCCCCGGCGCCGCGCGCACCGGCACCCATCACCCTGGCCCGCGCCCGTATGGACGACGACCCCGGTGCGCCGCTGACCCTGGCAACCCTGGCCCGGGAGGCCGGCCTGAGCCGCTACCAGTTCCTGCGTGCCTTTGCGCGCGCCACGGGAATGACTCCGCATGCCTATCTGCTGCAGCGGCGCCTGCACCGGGCACGCGGGCTCATCGCCAGCGGCATGCCGCTGGCCGAGGCCGCCGCGCACAGCGGCTTTGCCGACCAGAGCCATATGACGCGCCTGTTCGTGCGCAGCTTCGGCATGGCACCCGGCTTCTACGCCAGGGCAGCCAAGGCCTGCGCTGCGTGACGCGCTGCAATTTCCTTCAAGACCACGCAAACCGGCTTGGCGAGGATGGAGATCACATCCCCTCTCCACTCACAAGGCCTGATCTTGCAGTTCTCCTACGCACCCTCCATCCCCCGCGACTTTCCTGAACTGGCCTCGCAGACCTTGCTGCTGCGGGGCCTGTCACCCGACGTGCCCGCACACGCCGTGATCGCCCCCTTCATGGCACAGGCCAGGCAGAACCTGGCCTGCACCCCGGAAAGCGAGATGCCATCCATTCAGGCCTGGCGGCGCGGCTTTGCCAGGATGGGCCTCAAGCCCACGCAATACCGCTGCGCCGCCGAGGCCCTGCTGCGCCGCTTGCGCAAGGAAGGAGATCTGCCGGGCCTGCATCCGCTGGTGGACCTGTGCAATGCGGCCTCGGTGGCCTTTGCCATTCCCGTGGCCGTCTTCGACCTGGACCGCATCAGCGGCTGCCTGCAGGTGCGCTCCGCAACCGGCAGCGAGGTCTACGAGACCTTCTCGGGCGAGATCGAGTATCCCGAGCCCGGCGAAATCATCTTTGCCGACACCGCTGGCCGCGCCCACGCCCGGCGCTGGTGCAACCGCCAAAGCGGCCACTCGGCAGTGCGCGAATCCACGGTCAATGCGCTGATCGTGGCCGAAGCGCTGCACGCCACGGGCAAGGCGGATACGCGGCAGCTGGTGCAAGAGTTGCATGCGGCGGCCGGGCGGCTGTGGCCCGAGGCCGTTTCACACCCAAGCAACCCCTTGCAGGCCGCCCAGGCCTGAGGCGACCGGGGCCGTTGGCGCCCCGGCGTGAAAGGGGCTAACACGCTGCGCGGACTTCCCGCAAGCAAGACCGCACGCGTATCGCACCGCCCTGCACATCGACTCGCAGATCTCTTCAAGACATGCTTTTTCGCTATCAAAATGCTACTGATGCGTTGCATGCTACATACAAATGAAAAGAAAAAGAAATCATTCTCATTGTCATTCTAGAATCCGCACCCGCCATGACAGGCTGCGCTGCTGGCCCCTGGCCGGCAGCAGCGCCGACGCACCCAGAGCACGCCCCACGGCACAGGTTTCCCAGCTCTCGACCATTGACCATGCTTATCCAAAGACTCTCGCGCACGGCAGTTGCGCATGCCGCCCTGCTTGCCCTGTGCGGCGCAGCCCACGCGCAGGCCCAGCCTGAAAATGTTCCCGAGGCCACGCTCGCCCCGGTCACCGTGAACGCAGGCACCGAGAAGGAAAATCCCACCGGCCCCGTGGTGGGCTTCACCGCAAAGCGCGCCATCTCGGCCACCAAGACCGACACGCCGCTGATCGAGACGCCCCAGGCCATCAGCGTGGTCACGCGCGACCAGTTCGAGGCGCAGGGCGTGCAGACGCTGCGCCAGACCACGGCCTACAGCGCGGGCGTGGTGTCCAACTACTTTGACAGCCGCGTGGACAGCTTCTCGGCACGCGGCGGCAGCGTGAGCCAGTACCAGGACGGTCTGCTGCGCACCTACGGCACCTACAACACCAGCCGCCCCGACCCCTACACGCTGGAGCGCGTGGAGTTCCTGCGCGGACCCTCTTCCGTGCTCTACGGCCAGGGCAGCGTGGGCGGCGTGCTCAACCTGACCAGCAAGCGCCCCCAGGCCGAGGCGCTGCGCGAGGTGCAGGTGCAGATGGGCAGCTACGGGCGCAAGCAGATCGCCACCGACCTGACCGGCCCCGTCACCGAAGACGGCCAGTGGCTGTACCGCCTGGTGGCCGTGGGCCGGGAAAGCGGCACCCAGGTGGACCATGTGAACGACGACCGCCTGGTCATCGCGCCCAGCCTGACCTGGCGGCCCAGCGCCGATACCTCGCTCACGCTGCAGGCGCTCTACCAGAAGGACAAGAGCGGCTCGCTGATCGGCTTCTTCCCCTGGCAGGGCACGCGCCTGCCCAACCCCTACGGCCAGATTCCCACCAGCACCTTCATCGGCGAGCCCGGCTGGGACTCGTTCGACACAGAGAACAAATCCTGGGGCTACCTGTTCAGCCACCGCCTGAACGCCGACTGGACCGTGCGCCAGAACCTGCGCCGCACCATCAGCGACGTGGACTACCGCTCCATCTACACCAGCTTCACCGCCATCCCCGGCCAGGGCCGCCCTGCGCGCCCGGTCTTCAACCCCGACAACCGCAGCGTCTACCGCGATGCCTCCTGGCAGGTCAACGGCGGCCGCATGCTGGTGATCGACACGCAGCTCGAAGGCCGGCTGCGCTGGGGCACGGCCGAGCACACCGTGCTGGCCGGCATGGATGCGCAGCGCAACAGCACCAGCCAGTCCACCTGGCGCGGCCTGACCGCGCCGTTTGACGTCTACAACCCCGTCTACGGCAATTTCACACCGCCCACGGCCTCGCAGCTGGTGCGCCAGCCGGGCGTGTCGCAAAAGCAATTGGGCTTCTACGCCCAGGACCAGATCAAGTGGGGCCGCTGGACCGCCACCCTGGGCCTGCGCCACGACAGCGCCCAGACCGATACCGAAGGCCGGCCCGCCTCCGCCGTGGACGAAAAGGCCTGGACCAGGCGCGCAGGCGCCACCTACCAGATGGACGGTGGCTGGGCGCCCTACCTGGGCTACTCCGAGTCCTTCCAGCCGCTGGGCGGCGTGGATGTCTACGGCACGCCCTACAAGGCCCAGCGCGGCGAGCAATGGGAAGCCGGCGTGAAATGGCAGCCACCGGGCCAGGGCCTGTCGGCCTTTGCCGCCGTCTACACGCTGCGCGAGAAGAACCGCAAGACCACCGACCCGGCCAACCCGCTCAATAGCCTGCAGATCGGCGAGGTCAAGGTCAACGGCTTCGAGGCCGAGCTCACCGCCAGCCTGGCCCGCCACTGGGACGCCACGCTCGCCTATGCGTACACCGACGCCGTCATTTCGCGCAGCAATGGCGGCGACCAGGGCCAGCGCGTGACCAGCGTGCCGCGCCACACGGCGTCGGCCTGGCTGACCCACCGCTTTGCCAGCGAAGGACGTGGCGGCTGGAGCCTGGGCGCGGGCGTGCGCTATACGGGCTCGCAGTGGACGGGCACCAGCCTGGTGGACACGCCCTCTGCCACCCTGCTGGATGCCATGGTGTCCTATGACGCCGGCCCATGGCGCCTGGCCTTCAACGTGGTCAACCTGACCGACAAGGTGCAGATCACGCAGTGCCTGGCACGCGGCGACTGTTTCTACGGCCAGCGGCGCACCTTTGCGGTGACGGGAACGCACCGCTTCTGAGAGCCGCCGCCGCGCGCCTTTCACAGCGCAGGCAACTCAGGCAGGCAGCTGCCTGAAGCTCCTTCGGTCCGCCGTGCTGCCAAACGATGCGCAGCCCGACAGCACGGCGGGCGAAGGCGCGGTGGTCGACAGCGCCTCGCTGCACAGACGGGGCAGCTGGCTGTGCTCGTCTTCCAGGGCCTGTGTCTGGATCATGGGGGCCATGGCCACCACGTTGCCGAAGATGGTGGCAAAGGCCACGTCGGCCGCGTCACGGCCCGTGCCAAAGCGCATGAAGCCCATGGGGATGGCCGTGCCCGATGCATCGAACAGATACCACCTGTCGCCCAGGTAGGCTTCCACGTAGGCATGGAAATCGGGCGGGCCCAGCGCAGGGTCGGCACCGTAGTCCGTGCCGGTGGCGATGCGGGCGGGAATGTTCAGCGCACGGCACAGGGCGATCATCAGGTGCGTGAAATCGCGGCACACGCCCACCTGCTCCACCAGGGTATCGACGGCCGAGGTGGACGAGTTGCTGGTGGCCGAAGCGAAGGTCACCAGCTCCTGCACCCACTGCTGTATGGCCAGCACGCGCGAATAGCCGGGCGCCAGTTGGCCGAAATTGCGGAAGGCCAGCTGCATCAGCCGGTCGGACTGGCAATAGCGGCTGGGGTAGATGTACGGCAGGACCTCCAGCGGGATGCAGCGCACCGGAACCTCGCCCAGCGCCGCCGGATCCTCGCGGTGGTGCGCGATGCAGACGGTGGCCGTGTAGGTCAGGTGCAGGGGGCCTGGGTTGGCATGCAGGCGCATGAAGCGGGTGGAGGTGGCGGGCTCGGTGGCAATGTCGGGCTCCACGGGCTGGCTGAGCACCAGACGCTCGTTCTCCACCGTCTGGTGCGAGGTGTGGGCCGCATGGATGTTGAACACGAAATCGGCCCCGGCCGGATCGCGGATGTCATAAGCAAGATCCACCTGGATCTGCAGCCTGATCGCTGCGTTGGCCATTGTTTGTCCCTGGTTGGTGTGTCTGATCGCCACCATGGTGCGGGCAGCCACGCCCGCAGGCCGTAGGCACCTGCTGAAAAGCCTGTAGTGCTTGGAGCAGGATAGCGCGTGCGCCCGGCAGGCGCCTGGCCCGCCCTGCAAGCTCCACGGACAGGCCGGTCGCCAGCCCGCCGGGATGCAAAGGCCGGCGTCATGACGGCCAGCGTGGCCGCCGCCGCCAGGCGGGGAGCCGCGCCATGGACACCGCAATCCACCTTTCCCCGCCCATTTCCCATGCCACGGCCCCAATCCAGCCAACCATAGCGGCCACCGAGTCCCGCCCCGCCACCGAAGCCCAGGCCCCCGGCCTGTCCCGCCGCCATCGTGCGCGTGCCGTTTTCCATCGTCGCGCCCATGATCCTCGTAACCTGCCGTCGGCGCCTTCAACGTGCACGGCAACGCCACCGACATCTGGCTCATGCTGGTCTTCGGCGTGGTCGGCTATGTCTTCAAGAAGCTGGACTATCCGCTGGCGCCCATGGTCCTGGCCATCGTGCTGGGCGACCGCATGGAAGACGCCTTCCACCTGAGCATGCTGTCCAGCCAGGGCGCGCCGGGCATCTTCTGGCACAACGGCCTGTCGAGCACCATCACCACGCTGGCCCTGCTGATGCTGGCGTGGCCGCTGCTGGGCAAGTTGCGGGCGATGGCGTTCGGGAGCCGGGCCGTGGCGGCTTGAGGGGAGCCGACTACAGCGTGTCCTCTCCGTTTGAGGCCACGCATTGAGCAATGCCGGCACTGGGCGGTGGCCAGCCGGCTATTGCGCGACATTTCAGCCTCTGACGGAGGAATCAGGATGCCTGCTGCTCTATCCAGTGCGCTGGCGCCCAATGCTCGCCGTGCCGGGCATGCAGGGCGCGCAGTTTCTCCAGCACCAAGGCCCAGCCCATCGACCGGGCGTGAAACATGGGACCTCCGCGCCATGCCGGAAAGCCATAGCCATTGACGTACACCACATCCACATCCGAGGCGCGTTGCGCCACCCCTTCCTCCACGATGCGTGCGCCCTCGTTGACCAGGGCCAGGATGCAGCGCTCGACGATTTCTTCCTCTTCGATCTGGCGGCGAATGATGCCGGCCTCTTGCGCGCAATGCGCCACCACGGCCTCTACGGCAGGGTCGGAAAGCGGCACACGGCTGCCAGGCTCGTAGCGGTAGTAGCCTGCCCCCGTCTTCTGGCCAAAACGGCCCAGTTCGCAGAGACGGTCCGCCACCTTGGAATAGCGCAGATGCGCGGGCCTGGTGGGTGCCAGGCGCCTGCGTGCAGCCCAGTTGATGTCCATGCCGGCCAGGTCCGCCATGGCCAGGGGGCCCATTGCGAACCCGAAGTTGCGCAGTGCCATATCCACCTGTGCGGGTGTCGCTCCCTCCTCCAGCAGAAAACCTGCCTCCCGCCAATAACCCGTGAGCATCCGGTTTCCGACAAAACCTTCGCAGACGCCAACCTGCACCGGCGTTTTGCCCATCGAAATTGCCAGCTTCAGGCAACGGGCAACCACCTCCTGCGAAGTCCGAGCACCCCGCACGATCTCCAGCAGCTTCATGACATTGGCCGGACTGAAAAAGTGCAGACCTATGACGTCCTGCGCACGGCCCGTCGCTGCGGCGATTTCGTTGATGTCCAGCCGGGAGGTATTGCTGGCCAGGATGGCTCCCGGCTTGCAGATGGCGTCGAGTTGCCCGAAGACCGCACGCTTGACGGCCATGTCCTCGAAAACCGCCTCGATCACGAGATCCACGTCGGCAAATGCGCGCATGTCCAGCGTTGGCCGTATGCGGAGCATGCGCTCCTGAACCTCCTGCGGGGAGAACGCCCCCTTGGCTGCGGATATATCGTAGTTGCGGCGCACCAATGCCAGCCCGCGATCCAGCGCCTTCTGTTCGCGCTCGCACAGCACCACGTCGTAGCCTGCGTTGGCCAGGGCCATCGCGATGCCGCCACCCATGGTGCCTGCGCCCAGGATGCCCACACTGCGCAAGGCCAGAACGGTGGGCACCGATCCGGGCAGCTTCGCCGCCTCTTTCTCGGCAAAGAACAGGTGGCGCAGCGCCTTGGAAGGCTCTCCCGCCACCAGCTCTTCGAACAGCGCACGCTCCCTGTCCAGCCCGGCCTCGAATTCCAGGCAGGTCGCTGCCTGGACACAAGCGATGGCCGCGCGCTGCGCCAGTGCGTTGCGCGCCCTTGCAGGAACGGCCTGTTGCAGCGCATTGAAATCCAGACCTTCGGTCGCGGCCGGCGAACGGTTCGCCAGGACCGGCAACACCTCACGCCCTGCCATGGACAGCGCAAAGCGGATGGCGGCCTGCACAGGGTCACCATCGAACACTTCGTCAACCAGGCCCCACGTCAACGCCTGCGATGCCTCCACGGGTTTCCCCGATACAACGAATTCCAGAGCGGCCGGCGCGCCAATCAGGCGCGGCAGCCGCTGCGTGCCGCCACCGCCGGGGACCAGACCCAGATTCACTTCCGGCAACCCCAGTCTGGCCGAGCGACAAGCGATGCGATAGTGGCAGGCCAGGGCCAGTTCCAAGCCACCGCCCAGAGCGACCCCGTGGATGCAGGCCACCACCGGCTTGGCCAGGCGCTCGGTGCTCTGGTTAACCTCGCGCAACAGGGGCGTGGCGGTGGCGGCTGGTGTATTGAACTGGCGGATGTCGGCACCGGCACAAAACAGCTTTCCGGCGCCCAGCAACACGATCGCCTTGACGCCAGCCCTGTATCCGGCATGCGCCAGCCCCCGGGCAATACCAAGCCTGACGCTGTCGCCCAGTCCATTGACAGGAGGGCTATCCAGCAGGATCAGCGCAATGCCGTCGCGTTCCTCGTAGCCCACGGTTGCAGTCAACTGCATGGATTGCTTTGCAAGAGAATTCAAGCCTGCCTCCTTTTTCGCGAATGAACGGACTTGCACTACAGCGACGAGGAAAGAATGGCCGTAGCCTGGCTGGAAAGCACGCCGCCGTTGCCATGGACCAGTGCCACCTCGGCGCCGTGCACCTGGCGTGCCCCGGACTCTCCGCGCAACTGGGCCACGGCCTCGATGATCAGGAAGATGCTGTACATGCCCGGGTGGATGCAGGACAGGCCACCACCGTTGGTGTTCATCGGAAAATCACCGCCCGGCGCTATGCGGCCGCCTTCAATGAAGGCACCGCCCTCGCCCTTGCGGCAAAAGCCCAGGTCCTCCAGGAACAGGATGGGGTTGATGGTGAAGGCGTCATACAACTGGACCACGTCGATGTCCGCCGGACCCAGCCCCGCCTGCGCAAAGGCCTTGCGCCCTGAATCCACGGCAGGCGTAACGGTCAGGTCCTGCATGCAGGAGATCTGGCGGTGCCAGTGCGCAAATCCACTGCCCAGCACGTAGATGGGCCTGGCATGCAGCGATTGCGCGCGCCGCGAGGACGTGACGACAATGGCACCCGCACCATCCGTGACCAGGCAGCAGTCCAGCGCCGTGAAAGGGTCGGAAATCATCCTGGCGTTGATCACGTCCTCCACGGCGAGGGGCTTGCGAGAGAACGCATCCGGATTCAACTGGGCCCATTGGCGCGCGGCCACCGCCACCTGCGCCAATTGTTCGCGCGTGGTCCCGTATTCGTACATGTGGCGGGCAGCCGCCAGCGCATAGCTGGAGACGGGATTGAAGGCCTTGTAGGGATGTTCGTAGGACTGGGGATCGAGCTCGGCGCGCATCTGGTTGATGCGTGAACTGCTGGGCGCACTGCGGGGGGTGGCGCCATAGCAGATGAGCAGGTTCTCGCACTCCCCGGCATCAATGGCCATCTGGGCGATCTTCAGGTCGGCGATGAAGGCCGATCCGCCAAACATGGTGCTGTCCGAAAACCGGGGGCGTATGCCAAGGTACTCGGCCATGCGCATCACCCACCAGGGCGATGTCAGGCTGCAAGTCATGATTCCATCGATGTCGCCCTTGCGCAGGCCGCTGCGCTCTATCGCCATGCAGGCGGCCTGAGCAGTGATTTCCTGCTCGCTGGCACCAGCGGCATGGCCCAGGCCAGCCAGCCCCGTGCCCAAAACAGCCAGGGACCCTCTTGTGCTCGCGCCACTCATGACGACTCCGCAGAGGGAACAAAGACCAGCAAGGGCATGCCATCGACCGAGTCGATTCTTGCCTGAACGCACATGCCGATATGGACCCGCTCCACGGCCGTGCCCACCACACGGCTCATCAGCCGGGGCCCCTCCTGCAGGTCTACCAGCACCACCGTGTAGTCGCCGTCTCCACGGCGCACGATGGTGACGGAGTACACGCACCCCTTTCCCGATGGAGCCAGCCATTGCAGGTTCTGCGAACCGCATGCGGGACACAGCACGCGGGGATAGAAGTGGAACCTGGCGCAATCCCTGCAATGCGGAATCTCGAACCGCCCCTGCGCCAGGGCTTCGAAGTAGCGCTGGTCGCAAGCCTTTGCCGCAGCGGCCTGCGGCGTATCGGTATCAGCCATGCCCATCACTCCTGTGCGCTCACGCCCGTGTCAACCACGACGCGCTTCCATTTGGCCACTTCCGCAGCAACGAAGGCACGCGTGCGGGCCAGGTCCATCACGCCCATCGGCTCGCTGTATTGCTGGCGCAGGCGCTCTGTCATTTCCGGAGAATTCATGATCCGGTTGGCTTCGCGATTGAGCAAGGCCAGCACCGGGCCCGGCGTACCTGCGGGTGCATACAGCCCCAGCCAGGTGTACACATCGAAATCCTTGAAACCGGCTTCCCGCAGCGTGGGCAGTTCAGGGAACAGCCGGCTGCGTTCGGCGGACATGTTGGCAATGGGCCGCAGGCGTGCGGATGTGATGAAGGCCGACACGCTCATGGAGTCCTGCACGGCCATCGGAATCTGGCCCGCCACCGCGTCGTTCGTTGCCGGCGCCGCCCCTTTGTAGGGCACGTGGGTGAACCGATAGCCCGTCAGCTTACGCAGCCACTCGCCGCCCAAATGCGTGGAACCGGCGGCCCCCGCCGTGCCGAAGGGAATACTGTCCTGGGTCTTGGCCCAGTCGAGAAACTCGGCGAGATTCTTCGCAGGCACACCCGGATGGACCACGATGAGGTTGGGCGCCTTGGCCAGCACGGCCACGGGCTCCAGGCTTTTGAGCGGGTCGTAGGCCACCTTCTTCATCGCTGGCGCGATCACGTAGCCGGTTGCACCGACCAGCAGGGTGTGGCCGTCAGGCGGCTGCTTGGCGACATATTCCGTGCCCACCTGCCCTGCCACGCCAGCCCGGTTTTCGATGATGAAAGCCTGTCCAAGGCTTTGCGAAAGCTCTTTGGCAAGGGCACGGCTGACGATGTCCGTCATGCCCCCCGGAGGGAAAGCCACCACCATGGTCACCGGCCTGGAGGGATAGACGCCGGCAGGGACCTGGGCATGGGCGGTGGCCGGCGACGACACTGCCATCCACAGCCCCAGCATCGCCGCGCACACCGGCAAACGGGTCAATCCCGGCACGACAATCGCCATATTCTGTCTCCTTGCCTTCGAGTGGGTCCGAATACGCTCTCACCGTTTGTGATGCAGCATGCAGGCAGTGTAGGAACCGCCTTGCGGCAGCTCCATCAGAAAGATTCGAAGGCTCGGTTCAAGGATTTGGAAAGGGGTCAGGCCTGTACGGAACCGGCCCGTGTCGCCACCACCACTGGATCGTCCAGCAGGAAGCCTACGAACTCCGTGATGAATCCCGGGAACCGCGCATCCTGCCTCACAACGAGACTGAGCTCGCGCAGCGCCCAGGACTCGTCCAAAGGGATGGACACGAGCCGGTCCGATAAGGGGTGGCGCTCCAGCACACTGGTCGGGACCAGGGCGATGCCCACGCCGGCGGCCACCAGCGAGATCACGGCCTCGAAACCATGTGCATGGGTACGTGCACGAACGGCCTTGCCGATCCTCTGGCCTGTGTCCCGCAGGAACAGGAAATTGCTGCTGCGCCGCGCCATGCAGACGAAATCGAAGTCCAGCGCCGCCCCCAGCCGGATGGATGCCTGTGATGACAGGATGTGGTCCCGGGGCGTGACAATGACGAGTCGATCCACGGCATAGGGATGAACTGCCAGCCCCTGTACATCGGTGCCACCCGCGAAAATGCCCACATCGGCCTCGCGTGCCAACACCAGGCCGGGAATATCCTCGCTCTGGCGCTCCTGCACTTCGGCATCTATGCCTGGATAGGCCGCGAGGAAACGGCCCAGCATAGGCGTGACAAAACCGTTGAGCGAACTGCTGTTGGCCATAAGGCGGACATGGCCCTTCACACCGCTGATGAACCGGCTGACGTCACCCTGCATGCGTGCTATTCCTTCGAACAGCTCGCGTACATGGGCCAGCACGCTTTCACCCGCAGGCGTCAGCTCCATGCCGCGTGAAGTGCGCTCGAACAACAGCGTGCCCAAAGCCTGCTCCAGATTTTTCAGTCTGTAGCTGGCCGCAGAAGGCGTGAGGAACACGGCGGACGCCCCGGCCGTCAGGCTGCGCGCCTGGGCGATTTCCTGGAAAAGGCGGAGATCCGAGAGTTCGTAGCGCATGGCAATCGACCATACCACCCGGGATGCAGCGCATCCCTTGGGGTAAATCGGTGCACGGCAGCACGCCGGCGCCGCAATACAGGCGAGACGCTAATCCCTGTACCGCTTCTTGCGAAACGCCAGCCAGGCGGCGATGACGGTGAAGGCGATCACGATGGACACCACGATCCAGAAGCCGTGCTCGTGCTCTGCCAGCGGTATGCCGCCCACGTTCATGCCGAACAGGCCGGCCAGGATGTTGATGGGCAGGGCCAGCACGGTGACCACGGTCAGCACGAAGAGGCTGTTGCTGTTGTCCTCGTTCACGGCGGCGGCCACTTCTTCCTGCAGCAGCTTGATGCGGTCCTGCAGGGTCTGCATGTCGCGCAGCATGAGCGAGAACTCCTCGCTGGCGGCGGCCAGGCCGCGGCGGTCGTCCTCGCCCATCCAGGCGGGAGGCTGCTGCAGCAGGCGGAACAGCGCGGCCGGCTCGGGCGCCAGCAGGCGCTGCAGGCGCACCAGCAGCCGTCGCAGCCGCCCCAGGTGGGCGCGCGGATGGTGGTAGCGCTGCGCGATGATGGCCTCTTCGATGTCGTCCACGCGCGCCGTGGTCTCGCGCACCACCTTGACCAGCACGTCGGCCTGGGTGCGCATCAGGTGCTCCAGCAGCTCGGCCGTGCTGGCGGGGCTGTCGCCCTGGCGCACGCCGGCACGCAGCGCATCGACCGAGCGCAGCGGCTGGGTTCGCGCGGTGACGACCAGGCGCTCGTCCAGGCAGATCCACAGCGTGGCGATGTCGGCCGATTCGAAGTTGAACTCGAAGTTCACATCGTTGAGCACGGCGACCAGGGAGTCATCGGAGCGCTCGATGCGCGTGGAGGCCAGGCCCTCGCGCAGCGTGGCGTAGAAGACTTCGGGCAGCGCGGCGTGGCGCTGCAGCCAGCGCAGGGACTGGGTATTGGCCAGGTTGAAGTGCAGCCACAGGAAGTCGCGCCGGCCGGGCTCGGTGAGCGGACGCTCCGCGCCCAGCCACTGCGCGGCCGACTGCGCCGTCATGGCCTCCACACGCCGCTGCGTGTCGCAGAAAAACCGCCATCCGCAGATCAGGCCTGCGTCTTCATTGGCCTGGGCCAGGGGGGAGGCTGCGTCAGTCATGGATGGGTCAGGCACCTGCGGGGAGTGGCCTGCGCGGGCCGGACAAGTGCGGGATTCTTGGCCGCCTCCATGACAGAGGTGTGACAACTGTCACGGAGTCGTCATCCGAAGTGCCCGCCCCCCAGTCCGGGGGGCGGGGCGGGCCTCAGCACATCACGACGTTCTCCAGCGTGAACGAGAACGGTGTGGACCCGGCGCCCGCACCGCCGCCTCGCATCACGATGTCGGCGCGCGAGACGCCCAGCAGGGAGATCTCGGTGTTGATGTCGCCCAGGATGGCCGAGTTCATGACCTGGCCCTGTTCGATCTGCGAGACAACCCCGATCCAGATGGAGGGCTTGAATTCGAAGACGGCCTTTTGCTGGGGGGCAATCGCGGTCTTGACGGCCAGCAGCCGGCCGTCCTTGTAACAGCTGGCATTGATGGCGCCCCGGGGCAGCGCGTTGAGCACCTGCACTTCGTTGGAGCTTGCGCCATAGCCTGCGGGCGCCAGGCGATCGCCGCAGCTGCTCAGGGACAGCTGGAACTGCTGGCCGAACTGCGCCTCCAGCTGGGGCGTGTGGTTGCCATAGCTGTCGCTGGCACCGACCTGCAGGCCCAGCGGGAAGGTGAACGGATGGTTGTCCCCCTGGCCGCAGTACTTGATGACCCGCCAGGCCACGGCCAGCTCCTCGAAATCGCTGGCCACGTTCTTCTGGAAGATGACGATCTGCGAGTTGTTCGCGTCGTTCGACTGATTGACGAAGTTGAGTTGAACGCCCATGCATCTCTCCTGATGGATCAAAAAAGCGCTGCGGCGCTTTCTGCTGCCCCGCCGTGCGTGCGCAAGCGCACTGTAGGGAACAACGATCCTTCAGAAAATTACGCCTGATTACAGCCCGCCCCTCAGCCGGGAACGGCCCAGACCCGCCCTCCGCCCACGGCAAAGCACTGGCGGCCCGGCCCGGGCGGCAGGCTGGCCATGCCGGTGAACAGGCCGAAGGCCGGCAGCAGGGTGAAGCCCGGGTGCACGGCAAAGCACGGCAGGCGCAGGGCATCGCGCCCCGGGCCGCGCAGCACGACGGCGGGGTGGACATGGCCGGCCAGCACATGGCAGGGCGCGGCCTGCAGTGCTTGCGGGGCCTGCAGTGCTTGCGGGGGATGATGACAGGCGGCGAACGGGCCCAGGCGCCAGGGTTCATCGACCACGGCCATGCCCAGCGCAGGCGGCGGGTCGCCCGCATGGCTGTCATGGTTGCCGCGCACCAGGACCAGTTCCACGGCCGGATGGCGGCTGCGCCAGCCGGCCAGCGCCGCCAGCACCGAGGGGTTGCGCGCCTCGGCCGCGTGCAGGAAGTCCCCCAACACCACGAGTCGATGCACGGGCAGGCCCAGGAGAAGGGCCGACAGTCGGTCCAGGTTGCCCTGGGTAGTGCCTGCCGGCACGGGAATGCCGCGCGCGCGGAAGGTGGCGGCCTTGCCCAGGTGCAGGTCGGCAATGAACAGCGTGCCCTGGGCGGGCCACCACAGGGCGTGCTGGGCCAGCAAGTGGACGGGCTCGCCCGCCAGGAGGATGCCCAGGCTGCCGGCCAGGGCGTCGGGGGAAAAAGGACTTGGCAACGGTGCGTGGCCTTTCATCAGCGGTGCAATGGTTCTACAGCAGCGGCAAGGGCCGCGAGGGCTTGCGCACGCGGCGCGGGCGGCGGCTGGCGGCATCGGCCTCGGGTCCATCGGTGGCCTGCAGCGAGAAATCCAGCGTGCGGCGCACGGCGGCCGTATCCTCGTCCACGGCGGGGGGCTGGTCTGCCTTGGGCTTTTTCCGTGGACGCAGCGGTGGATCGGGCGGGACAAGGTCCTGCGTGCGCGGCTCGCTGGCTGCACCGCCGGCGTCTGCCGCCTCGTGCAGCTGGGCCAGCATGCGCGCGATGCGGTCGGCCAGGTGCTCGTTGGTGAGCTTTTCGCGAAAGCGCTCCACCATCAGCGGAAAGGCAAACGGGCTGGGACGGCGCAGCGCGCTCACCGCCAAGGTCTGCGCCTGCATGCGGCGCAGCGCGGCCAGCAGCTGGGCCACGTCCAGTTCCTGGCTCAGGACTTCCTCGTCGGCCTGGCGCAGCAGCAGGTTGCTGTCGTCGTACTTGCGAAAGACCTCGAAGAACAGCTGGGCCGAGGCCTGCAGCTGGCGCGCACTGCGGCGCTCGCCCGGGTGGCTCTGGAAGATCAGGCCCGAGACGCGGGCGATCTCGCGGAAGCGCCGCCGCGCCATCTCGGTGGCATTGAGGCTGGCCAGCACCTCGTGCAGCAGGGCGTGGCGGGCATGGCTGGCGTGATGGGCGTCCTCGCCGGTCAGATGGGCGTCGTCGGCGGCCTGGTCCCAGTGGCGGTCGGCATTGGCGGTATTGCGCATGGCGCCCGCCTCCGTGGCAGAGACACGTCCGGGCGCCGCCACGGCCTGCGCCGGCTCGGCGCGCAGCAGCT
Source organism: Delftia deserti (assembly GCF_042653485.1). Taxonomy (NCBI): domain Bacteria; kingdom Pseudomonadati; phylum Pseudomonadota; class Betaproteobacteria; order Burkholderiales; family Comamonadaceae; genus Delftia; species Delftia deserti. Next base: position 978,414 of record NZ_JBHSIH010000001.1, read on the forward strand.
CGGGCAGCATGGCGGCCCAGTCGCGCTCGGTAGCGCTCAGCAGCTCCAGCCCGTAGTCGTTGACGGCGATGGAGAAGGTGCCCGTCTCGCCCTGCGCGGCGCGCCAGGCCAGCAGGCTGGCCAGCCCCGTATGGGCATGGCGGCCCGCAAAGGGGTAGAGGAACAGATGCCAGCCTTCGCGCGTGCGCAGGGTTTCGGCCAGCAACGTGCCGGGCGTGGGCAGGGCCGACCAGCGCTGCTGCACCTCCAGCAAGGGGCGCACGCAGCGCAGCTCGGGCGAGTGGTAGTCGCCCGCCGACGCCAGCGCCAATTGCTGCACCACGAAGTCGGCCAGCACGGTGGACAGCGGCATGCGCGCGCCCGCCCAGCGCGGCACGGTGGGCCGCGTTCTGGCGGCGCGGCGCACGTAGGCGGTCATGTCCTCGATGCGCACCAGCTCCAGCACCTGGCCCGCGAAGACAAAGGCATCGCCGGGCGACAGGCGCGACAGAAAGCTCTCTTCCATGCGGCCCAGCCGCGCGCCGTGCAGGATCTGCACGCTCATGCTGGCGTCGCTGACGATGGTCCCGATGTTGGCGCGGTGCCTGCGCGCCAGCCGCGCGTCGGGCATGCGCCAGAGGCCCTCTCCGTCGGGCCGCACGCGCTGGTAGTCGGGATAGGCGGCCAGCGAGGGGCCGCCCCGGTGCACGAAGTCCAGGCACCACTGCCAGACCGCAGGCGCCAGCCCGGCGTAGGCGACGGTGCGGCGCACTTCGGCATACAGCTCATCGGGCACGAAGCCGCCGCCCAGGGCCACGGTGGCCAGGTGCTGCACCAGCACGTCCACGGGCTGGCGGGGGCTGGCGCGCATTTCCACCTGCTGCGCGCGCACGGCGGCGCGGGCGGCGGCGGCCTCCACCAGCTCCAGGCTGTGCGTGGGCACCAGGGTGATGCGCGAGGGCCGGCCCGGCGCATGACCCGAGCGGCCCGCGCGCTGCAGCAGCCGCGCAATGCCCTTGGCCGAGCCGATTTGCAGCACGCGCTCCACGGGCAGGAAGTCCACGCCCAGGTCCAGGCTGCTGGTGCAGACCACGGCCTTGAGCGTGCCGGCCTTGAGCCCGGCCTCCACCCATTCGCGCACAGCCCGGTCCAGAGAGCCATGGTGTATGGCCAGCAGGCCGGCCCAGTCGGGCCGGGCCTCCAGCAGCGCCTTGTACCAGAGCTCCGCCTGCGAGCGCACATTCACAAAGACCAAGGTGGAGCCTGCCGTGGCCTCCAGCTCGCGCACCACGGCCGGCAGCATGGCCAGGCCCAGGTGGCCGGCCCAGGAAAAGCGCTCGGGCCGGTCGGGCAGCAAGGTGTCCACCACCAGGCGCTTGTCCACCTGGCCCTGGACCAGCACGCCGGGCCGCGGCTGGCCATGGTCGTCCAGGCCCAGCAGGGTCTGCATGGCTTCGTCCAGATTGCCCAGCGTGGCCGACATGCCCCAGACGCTCAGTTGCGGGCTCCAGCCGCGCAGCCGCGCCAGGGCCAGCTGCAGTTGCACGCCGCGCTTGTTGCCCAGCAGCTCGTGCCATTCATCGGCCACCACCAGGCGCACGGAGCCCAGCAGCTCGCGCGCATCGGCCCGCGCCAGCAGCAGGGACAGGCTCTCGGGCGTGGTGACCAGCACGGTGGGCAGCTGGCGCGACTGCGCGCTGCGCTCGGCGCTTCCCGTATCGCCCGTGCGTGCGCCCACGGTCCAGCGCGCCAGCGCGGGATGGCCCTGGGCCAGCGCCTGCAAGGGCGTCTGCAGCGCCTTGAGCGTGTCGGCCGCCAGGGCGCGCATGGGCGTGATCCAGAGCACGGTCAGCGGCGTGGCGGCGGGTTTTCTCCTGCTGGATGGGGTCTGGGCAGGGTCCTGGACAGGGGCCTGGGCAGGCGCCTTGGAGGCCTGCGCAAAGGCCTGCAGCGCGCCCAGCCAGACCGCATAGGTCTTGCCTGCGCCCGTGGTGGCATGCAGCAGGCCGCTGTGGCCCTGGGCCAGTGCCTTCCACACGGCGCGCTGGAAGGAAAAGGGCTTCCAGCCCCGTGCGGCAAGCCAGGCGGTGGCGAGGGGGTGGGCGGAACGGGTGGCCATGGCGCGGTGCGTCAAGGGTGGGGTCACGGGTCGGTCAAGGGTTGATCAAGGGTCGGAATGCGGCAGCAGGGCGGCCAGCGTGTCGATGGAGTCGGCCTCCTGCACAGGCTTGTCCTCGCGCCAGCGCAGCATGCGCGGAAAGCGCACGGCAATGCCGCTCTTGTGGCGTGCGCTGCGCGCAATGCCCTCGAAGCCCAGCTCGAACACCAGGGTGGGCCGCACGCTGCGCACGGGGCCGAAGCTCTCCACCGTGGTCTTGCGGATGATGGCGTCCACGCGGGCCATTTCTGCATCGGTCAGGCCCGAATAGGCCTTGGCGAAGGGCACAAGGGCGCGGCCCTCGGTGCCGGGCGGCGCGTTCCAGACGGCAAAGGTGTAGTCGCTGTAGAGGCTGGCGCGACGGCCGTGGCCGCGCTGTGCATAGATGAGCACGGCGTCCACGCTCAGCGGATCGATCTTCCACTTCCACCACACGCCGCTGTCCTTGGTGCGGCCCACGCCGTAGGCGGCGTCGCGGGCCTTGAGCATCATGCCCTCCACTCCCAGGGAACGGGCCTGCTCGCGAAGTTCGGCCAGGGCCTGCCAGCCATCGCCCGCAAGGACCGGACTGGGCAGCAGCGCCGGATGCGCCACCAAGGCTACCAGCCGCTCCAGCCGCGCGCGCCGCTCATGCTGGGGCAGCGCGCGCAGGTCCTGGCCGCCCTCCTCCAGCAAGTCATAGGCCAGCAGCACCACGGGCAGCTCGCGCAGCAGCTTGGGGCCCAGGGTCTTGCGGCCTATGCGCTTTTGCAGGTCGGCAAAGGGGCGCACATGGGCGGGCGCCTCGCCCTGCTGTGCGGCCCAGACGACGATCTCGCCGTCGATCACGGTGCCCGCAGGCAAGGCATCGCCCATGGCCTGCAGCTCGGGGAAGCGCTCGCTCACCAGTTCCTCGCCGCGCGACCAGATCCAGGTGCCCAGCGCGTCACCGCTGCCGCGCCGCACGATCTGGGCGCGTATGCCGTCCCATTTCCACTCCACCACCCATTGGGACGGCGGGCCGAGCACGGCGTCGAACTGCTGCAGCGGCAGCTGCAGCGGATGGGCCAGGAAGAAGGGATAGGGGTGGCCACGGGCTTCGCCCGCATGCGCGTCATCGCCCTCTTGCTCTCCCGCCACCAGCCGCAGGTAGTCGGCCGCCCCGGGCCGCGCCCCGATGTGGGTGTAGCCCATGAGCCGCTGGGCGATGCGCTTGGCATCCACGCCGCTGACGGCCGCCAGCGCCTGTGTGACCTGCAGCCGCGACACGCCGACCCGGAAGGCGCCGGTGATCAGCTTGAAGTAGACCAGCCGCTCATCGGCCGCCAGCCGCGCCCATTGCATGCGCAGCGTGTCCGCCAGCGCGTCGGGCGCCATGCCGCGCAGCGGCAGCAGGTGGTCCGTGACCCAGGCGGCCAGGCCCAGGTCGTGCGCATCACCGGGTGGCGGCAGCAGCAGCGCAATGGTTTCGGCCAGGTCGCCCACGGCCTCGTAGCTTTCGTCGAACAGCCATTCGGGCAGGCCGGCCGCCTCGCGCGCCCGCTCCTTCAAGACCTTGGTGGGCACCAGCTGGCGCGGCTTTCCACCGGCCAGGAAGTAGACGGCCCAGGCCGCATCGGCAGGCGCGGCGGCGCGCAGATAGGCCTGCAGCGCGGCCTGCTTGTCGCGGCTGGCGGTGCTGGCGTCCAGCGCGCGGTAGAGGGCGGCGAAATCCTTCATGGCGCGGGCGCCTCGTCCGGTGCAGCCTCAGCGGCGGCAGCCTCGTCCTCATCGCCGTACTCGGTCTGGAAGGCTTGCGCATCCAGCCCCTGCTCGCGCAGCCAGCGCACCAGCACCGCCACGCTGCCATGCGTGACGAAGACACGCTCGGCGCCCGTGGCACCTATGGCGCACTGCAGGCCGGGCCAGTCGGCATGGTCGGACATGACAAAGCCCCGGTCCACGCCACGGCGGCGGCGCGTGCCGCGCAGCTGCATCCAGCCGCTGGCAAAGGCATCGGCATGGCCGGGAAAGCGGCGCATCCACGGCGTGCCCTGCGCCGAGGGCGGCGCCAGCACCAGGGCAGTCTTGAGCAGTTGTGCATCCACGCCGGGGTCGGTCACGCGCAGCGTGGGCGGCAGGTCCACGCCTGCGGCGCGGTACACGGCATTGAGCGGCTCCACCGCGCCATGCACGACGATGGGGCCGATGCGGCGATCCACCCCGTGCAGGATGCGCTGGGCCTTGCCGAAGGCATAGCACAGCAGCACCGAGGGCCTGCCCTGGGCGGCGTTGGCCTGCCACCAGGCGTTGATGCCGGCCATGAGCTCGGGCTGGCGGGGCCAGCGGTAGATGGGCAGGCCGAAGGTGGATTCGGTGATGAAGGTGTCGCAGCGCACGGGCTCGAAGGGGGGACAGGTACCGTCGGCCTCGGTCTTGTAGTCGCCCGAGGCCACCCAGACCTGGCCGCCATGCTCCAGCCGCACCTGGGCCGATCCGAGCACATGGCCGGCCGGGTGCAGGGAGATGCGCACGCCGTGGTGTTCCACCGCCTCGCCATACGGCAGGGTCTGCAGCGTGATGTCCGACCCCAGCCGTGCGCGCAGCACGCCTGCGCTGTCGTCATGGGCCAGGTAATGGGCGTGGCCGGCGCGCGCGTGGTCGGAGTGGCCATGCGTGATCACGGCCCGGTCCACGGGCCGCCAGGGGTCGATGTAGAAGTCGCCTGCCGCGCAGTACAGGCCTTCGGGGCGGGCCACGATCAGGTCGGCGGCCATGCGGGATCAGGGGCGGGAATGCTCATGGCCCCATGCTAGTGGGACGGTCGCCGCGCGCGCCCTGGCCCGCAGCGCGGCAGGCTGTCAGCCTGCACCTACCCGCGCAACGAACGACAGCAACCGGACCGCCACCGCGACACAACCGGGCCGCAGGGCCGGTTGAATCGGGGAAGATAGCGCCTTCTCATCCCACACACATCCACACGCCTTCATGAACAACTCCGTCGTACGCATGTCCAATCTCTTCCTGCAGCTGGGCCTGGATGCCAGCGACCAGGCCATTGCCGATTTCATCCGCGCGCACCAGCTGGCCGCCGATGTGGATGTGGTGGATGCGCCCTACTGGAGCGATGCGCAGCGCCAGTTCCTGGCCGAGCAGCTCAAGGCCGATGCGTCGTGGTCCATCGTCGTGGACCAACTCAGCGAGTCGCTGCACGAAGACGCGGTCAGGCAGCGCGCTGCCGGGCCGAACTGAAGCCGGCTGTCTTCTGGCGGCCAGCGGCCGGGCGGCCGGGCCGCCAAGCTCGGCTGGCTGCGGTGACAGCGTTCACGGCTTCGCTCCCCGTTGCTGGCATGGATGGGACTCCCGTGCCAGGAACCGACCTGTCGCCACAACGCAGCTTTTTGGCGCGTGGTTGCGCGCAAATGATGAGCATGCCAGCCATGGCCGTCCGCGTCACAAAACTGCAACAAGGAAAACGTAACATTCCCTAACAATTTTGCGATGTGCCTTCCATGGATGAGTCCCGCGCCTACCTGAGCGATTCCAGGCCACGTTTCCGCCCACCCAGCGCCGCGGATCTGTGTACCCCCGTTCCCAGCATGACCACCGACGAGACCAACGAGAAGGTGCTCGAGGTCTTCACGCGACACCGCGACTTGGTCAGCCTGCCCGTGGTCGAGGGGGACCGCCCCATCGGCCTGATCAACCGCAGCATCTTCCTGTCCCAGTTCAGCAAGCCGTTTCGCATGGAGCTGTACGGCAAGAAGAGCTGCATCGCCTTCATGGACAAGGAGCCGCTGGTGGTCGATGCCTCCACCGACATAGACACCCTGACCGTGAAGACCGTGGAGTACGGCGAAAAGGCGCTGACCGATGGCTTCATCATCACGCGCGACGGCCTGTTCGCGGGCGTGGGCAACGGTCTGCAGCTGATGCGCGCGGTGGCGGACATGCAGGTGGCGCGCAACCGCCAGATCATGCACAGCATCGAATACGCCAGCGTGATCCAGCAGTCGCTGCTGCGCAGCTCGCGCGAGGCCCTGGCCCGCGCCTGCCCGGGGGCGGACCTGGTCTGGGAGCCGCGCGATGTGGTCGGTGGCGACTTCTACCAGTTCAGCCAGGACGGTGATGGCTGGTTTGCCACCGTGGCCGACTGCACGGGCCACGGCGTGCCCGGCGCCTTCATGACGCTGATCGCCACCAGCAGCCTGGGCCAGGCCATCAAGGAGCACGGCCCGCGCGACCCGGCCGCGCTGCTGGGCCATGTGAACCGCAGCGTCAAGCAGATGCTGGGCCAGCTCGATGGCAAGGATGGCACGCCGGGCTCCGACGACGGGCTGGACGCGGCCTGCTTCTGGTTCGAGCCCGCGCACCGGCGCCTGCGCTTTGCGGGCGCGCGGCTTGCGCTGTTCATGCTGCGCCCCGGCGCCGAGGCGGTGGAGTTGGTGGATGGCCAGCGCAAGGGCGTGGGCTATGTGGACAGCGAGTTCGACTTCGCCTGGAACAACATCGACCTGGAGCTGCCCGCCGGCACCCTGGTCTTCACCACCACCGACGGCCTGATCGACCAGGTGGGCGGCCCGCGCGGCATCACCTTCGGCAAGAAGCGCGTGCGCGAGCTGCTGCTGGAGCAGGCCGGCCGCACGCCCGCCGAGATCAACCGCGCCCTGCTGGCCGCCCTGCAGACCTGGCAGGGCGAGCACCACCGCCGCGACGACCTGACCTTTTTCTGCTTCAGAACCTGAATGCCTCCCATGCCCTCCGCACAGATCGCCGACAAGTACGGCAGCTTCTTCCACCTGGCGCGCCAGCACCAGGTGATCTTCTACTACGTGGGCTATTTCTCGCAGAACATCGTCGCGGCCATGGCCGAGGCCGTGCGGCTGCAGCTGGAAGTGGCCGGCGTGCCCGGCCCCACGCGGCGCAAGCTGTTCTCGTCCTTCGTGGAGATGGCGCAGAACATCATCCACTACTCGGCCGATGCCCTGACCCCGCCCCACCAGGACGATGGCGAGCTGCGCCACGGCGCGGTCTGCATCCGCCGCGAGGACGACGGCAGCTTCGTGCTGCTGTGCGCCAACCCCATCGAGCCCGGCATGGGCGAGGCGCTGCGCGCCAAGCTCGACGCGCTGCGCAGCATGACCCTGGACGAGATCAAGAAGGCCTGCCGCCAGTCGCTGCGCGATGACGCGCCCGAAGGCAGCAAGGGCGCCGGCATGGGTTTCCTGACCCTGGCCCGCGATGCGCGCGAGCCGCTGCAGTTCGACTTCGATCCCGCCCAGACCGTGGACGGTCGTCCCGTCTTCTACCTGAAAGCCACGCTCTGAGCCGTCGCTCCGGCACCAGGCCTGAACAGGCCGGGCCCGCAGGCACGGACAACGCACCGAGATCACGCATGGACAACCTCTACATCGCTCCGACTCCCAGCTCCCCGGAAGTGGACTTCCGGTTCGACACGCACACGCTGCACCTGCGTGGCGAGTCCTATCCCGAGAACGCCGCCGCCTTCTACGGCGGCATCCTGGCCCGCCTCAAGGACTACCTGGCCCAGCCGCAGCCGGCGCAGCAGCAGGCACGCATCGAGGTGCACATCGCGCTGGCCTACTTCAACAGCTCCAGCACCAAGATGCTGTTCAACCTGATCGAGGCACTGAGCGGCGCCGCCGAGGCCGGCCGCCCCGTGGCCCTGCACTGGTACCACGACGAGGAAGACGACACCATCTGCGAATTCGGCGAGGAGCTGCGCGACGACTTTCCCGCCATCGCCTTCACCGGCCACCCCGTGAAGGCGGCGTGATGGACACCGTGGCCGCTCCCGCGGACCTCTTCGATGCCGAGCACCAGGCCCTTTTGGCGGCCCGCGCCGCCCACGACCAGGGCGAAGAGGCCGGCGCCCCGGCCTGCCACCAGGCCCTGGGCGCGCTGCTGACCGCCTATGACCGCCTGCTGCGCGAAACGCGTCGGCTGGTGCGCCGCAGCGACCGCGCCGAGCTGGAGATGACCCAGCTCAACCAGCGCCTGCAGGAGCTGGCCGGCGAGCTGGAGTACCGCGCCACGCACGACCCGCTGACCGGCGTGCTCAACCGCGCGGCCATCATCGAGCGCGTGAACCGCCACTTCACCCAGCAGGGGCTGGCCCTGATCGTGCTGGACATAGACCACTTCAAGCGCGTGAACGACAGCTTCGGCCACCCCGTGGGCGACAGCGTGATCCTGGGCGTGGTGCGCTGCCTCAAGGCCGCCGTGCCGGCCACGGCCCATATCGGCCGCGTGGGCGGAGAGGAATTCACCGTGCTGCTGCCCCAGCACGACAGCGACGGCGCCGTATGCGTGGCCGAGCAGGTGCGCGCCGCCATCGAGGCCCATTCCTTCGGCCTGCCCGACGCCAGCTGCATCACGGCCAGCTTCGGCGTGAGCTGGCGCCCGAGCGGCGGCCGCTTCGACGACGCCTACAGCCTGGCCGACGAGGCGCTGTACGCGGCCAAGCGCAGCGGGCGCAACCAGGTCGTGCGCGCGGCAGACCATGCCACGGCCTGAGCGGCGCGGACAGAGACAGGGCTGAGGCATGAGTTTCGTGATGCGCGCACGGGCGCCCAGGGCGCACGCCCCTGCTTCCGCCCTCCTGCAGACGCCCCTGCAGCCGCCCCCGCCAGGGCCCGTGCCCGGGCCTGAATGGCGGGTGTTGATCGTGGACAGCGACCCCGACGTACACGCCGCCTTCCGCCTGGCGCTGGAAGGCCACAGCCTGTTCGGCCGGCCGCTGGTGTTTCTCTACGCCCGCTCCGGCACGCAGGCGCGCAACCTGCTGCGCAGCGAGCAGGACCTGGCGGTGGTGGTGCTCGATGCCGTGACCGATGGCACGGGCGCCGGGCTGGACCTGGTGGACTTCATCCGCTACACGGCCGGCCTGCGCAACAGCCGCATCGTGCTGCGCACCGGCCGCCCGGGCCAGGCCCCCGACCTGGAAACCCTGCTGCGCTACGACATCAACGACTGCCGCACCAAGACCGAACTCACGCCCGACCGGCTGCTGGCCATCGTGGTGACCGCCGTGCGCTCCTACGAGCAGCTGTGCGCCATCGAGGCCAACCGCCGCAGCCTGGAGCTGATGGTGCGCTCCAGCGCCTCGCTGCTGGAGGAAACCAATCTGCACGCCTTCGCGCGGGGCGTGATCACCCAGCTGGCCACCTTGCTGGGCGTGGCCAGCGAAGGCCTGGTCTGCTCGGAGGGCACGCACCCGGCCGAGCCGTACCGCGTGCTCGCGGCCACGGGGCCATTCGCCCGGCTCATCGACCAGCCCATCGCCACCGTGCTGGCCTCGCGCGGGCTGCGCCTGCTGCGCCAGGCGCTGCAGGCGCGGCGCAACATCTACGGCGTGCAGCGCGGCGTGGCGCTGTACATAGGCCGGGGGGACGAGCAGGACATGGCCGTCTTCATCGACGCGCCGGCCTCCCACAGCGCACTGGACCGCCAGCTGCTCGAAGTCTTCTGCGCCAACCTGCGCACGCTGCTGCACAACCGCGGCCTGCTGGAGCGCCTGCACCAGTCCGCCTACTTCGACCCCCTGGTCTGCCTGCCCAACCGCGCCCACTTCGTGGAAAAAGTGGACGAATGCGTGTGGCGCGGCACGCGTGACCATGTACTGGCCCTGGTGGACATCGACGACTTCAGCGCCACCAACGACGTGATGGGCCACCGCTTTGGCGACCGCCTGCTCGAAGCCATGGCCCGCCGCCTGGCCGGCGCGCTGCCCGCTGGCGTGCTGCTGGCGCGCGTGGGATCGGACACCTTCGGCATCCTGGGCCCCACCGACGAGGTGGCCCTGGCCCAGTTGCTGGACTGCGCCCGCCAGCCCCTGGCCGTGGACGGTGTGCCGCACAAGGTCTCGCTGACCTGCGGCTACGTGTACCTGCCCCATGAGCGCCAGGCCGGCACCGACCTGGTCAAGGACGCCACCATCGCCCTCAAGCGCGCCAAGCGCGATCACCGCGGCCAGCTGCTGGAGTACTCCGAGCAGATGGGCATGGAGGCGCGCGACCGCGCCCTGCTGCTGTCCGACCTGCGCGCCGCCATCGACGGGGCCCAGCTTTTCCTGGTCTACCAGCCGCAAGTGGACCTGCAAACCCATGCCCTGGTCGGCCTGGAGGCCCTGCTGCGCTGGCGCCGGCAGGACGGCAGCTTCGTGCCGCCCGACCGCTTCATTCCGGTGGCCGAGCATTCGGGCCTCATCGTGCCGCTGGGCCAATGGGTGCTGGCCACGGCCTGCCGCACCATGCGCGAACTGCTGGACGCCGGCCGCGCCCCCAGGCGCATGGCCGTCAATGTCTCCACCGTGCAGTTGCAGGACCCGGGCTTTCTGCAGACCGTGAGCAACGCCCTGGCAGAGCATGGCCTGCAGGGCGCGCAACTGGAGCTGGAGATCACCGAATCCGTCGCGGTGCTGCCCACCCAGCTGCTGCAGACCACGCTCAGCGCCCTGCGCGCGCTGGGCGTGACCATTGCCATCGACGACTTCGGCACCGGTTACTCCTCCCTGAGCTACCTGGAGCGCCTGCCGCTGGACCGCATCAAGATCGACCGCAGCTTCGTGCGCCAGCTTGGCGAATCGCAGGAAGCGCGCATCGCCGAAATGATCGCCCAACTGGGCCGCAAGCTCGGCCTGCAGGTCCTGGCCGAAGGCATAGAGGACGCCAGCGCCTGGCAGGCCCTGCGCGCCATGGGCTGCCAGGAGGGACAGGGCTATCACATTGCCCGGCCCATGGACAAGGAGCAGTTGCGGGGCTGGCTGGGCCGGCGCAATGAAGCGCCTCCGGGCCAGCCTGGCCCCTCTCTGCGCCCCTGAGGCGGCCAGGTCGCGCCCTGCCCCCGCCCTACCTGCACACCGCAGGAAACCCATGCCGCCTGGCCGCCCACACCACGGCCAGCGATGCGCCCAGCAGCACCAGCAGCACGGGCGCGAAGGCGGCCACGCCCATGCGCGCCAGCAGCAGGCCGCCCACGATGCCGCCGCCGGCAATCGCCATGTTCCAGGCCGTGACCAGCATGGACTGCGCCACGTCGGCGGCCTCGCCGGCCGTCTGGGCAATGGCGGTCTGCAGCAGCGTGGCGGCGCCGCCAAAGGCCAGGCCCCAGACGGCCACCGCCGCATACACCAGGGTCGGTGCATCACCGGCCACGCCCAGCATCAGCGTGGACAAGGCGAACAGCGCAATGCTGGCCAGCGTGAGCGCACGCAGGTGGCGGTCGATCAGCACGCCGGTGATCCAGATGCCCAGCACGGAGATGGCGCCGAACACCAGCAGCACCAGGTCCGTGCGCGCGGCCATGCCCGCCATCGCCAGGAAGGGCGCGATATAGGTGTAGAGAATGTTGTGCGCCAGCACGAAGGCCAGCACCACGAACAGCACCGGGCGCACGCCCGCCAGGGTGAACACGTGCCGCAGCGGCAGGTGGCGGCCTGCCGCCTGCCCCGCAAAGTCGGGCAGGCGGGCGCGCACCCAGACCATGAGCGCCAGCGCCAGAACGCTCATGAGGCCGAAGCACAGCCGCCAGCCCACCCACTGGCCCAGCACGGTGCCGGCCGGCACGCCCAGCGACAGCGCCAGCGGCGTGCCCACCATGGCAATGGCGATGGCGCGGCCCTTGAGATGGCCGGGCACCATGCGTGCCGCATAGCCGGCCAGCAGCGCCCACAGCAGCCCGGCCGAGACCCCCGCCAGAAAGCGCGCCACCAGGGTCAGCGCAAAGTGCGTGGACAGAGCCGTGACCGTGTTGGCGACGACAAAGCCCGCTATCGCCGCCAGCAGCAGGGGGCGGCGGCGCATGCCCTGCGTGGCGGCCGTCAGCGGTATGGCGGCCACCAGGGAACCTATGGCGTAGAGGGTGACGGTCTGGCCCACCCAGGCCTCGGTCACGGCCAGGCCCTGGGCCATCTGCGGCAGCAGGCCGGCCGGCAGCGCCTCGGTCAATATGGTGATGAAGGCTGCCATGGCCAGCGCCAGCAGGGAGGCAACGGGCAGGCGGTCCTGGCTTGTTCCTTTCATTGCGGCGCTCCCGAAGCCCCGTGGACCTCACAAACCCCGTAGACCGCGTCGCGCAAATCGTTGACGAAGCGCCCCGACATGCCCTCGTACAAGGTGTTGGTGAAGGCCACGACGCTGAGTTCCTGCGCCCGGTCCACGAACCAGGAATGCCCATAGGCCCCGCCCCAGCGCCAGGTGCCCACCGACTCCGGCGATGCCGCCTGCGCCGCATCGCGCAGCACGGAAAAGCCCAGGCCAAAGCCGAAGCCCGGCGCATTGGGCAGGGCCAGAGCGCCGGTCTGGTCCCGCGCCATCTCGGCGACCAGGGCATCGGGCAGCAGGGTGTTGCCGCCCTGGCGCAGGGCTTCCAGCAGCCGCAGGAAATCGCCTGCCGTCCCGGCCATGCCGGCGCCGCCGGAGGCAAAGGCCTGGGCGTCAAAGATGCGCGAAGGGCTGAAGGCAATGCCGATGCTCCCCTCGAAGGGCGACACGGTCTCGCCCTCGGCCAGCGGATGGGGCTGCGGCACATCGCTGACATAGGCCGTGGCCACGCGCTGCACGGCCAGCGCATCGGTGACGGCAAAGCCGGTATCGGTCATGCCCAGCGGCCCGGTCACCAGCTCGCGCACGGCCTGGTCCAGCGGCCTGCCGTGCACCTGTTCAATGAGGGCGCCCAGCACATCGGTGGCCAGCGAGTAGCCCCAGGCCGTGCCCGGCGCGTACAGCAGCGGCACGCTGGCGATGCGCTCCAGGTTCTCTGCCAGGCCGATGTCCTGGCGGTCCATGCCGTCCGATACGCCCGCGCGCGCATAGGGGCCTTGTGCATCGGCCTCGAAGAAGCGGTAGCCCAGCCCCGCCGTGTGGCTGAGAAGCTGCCGCACGGTGATGCGGGCGGGCCGGCCATCGGCCAGCCGGGGACGGAACCGGGGCAGCCAGCGCTCCACCCCCTCGTCCAGGGCCAGCAGTCCCCGCGCCACCAGCACCAGCGCGGCAGCCGAGACGATGGGCTTGCTGGCCGAGGCCAGGCGGAACACCGCATCCACGGCCATGGGCAGCCCGCGCTCGCGGTCGGCCCAGCCTGCGGCCTGGCGGTGGACCAGCGCGCCGCCACGCGCCACCAGCACCACGGCGCCGACCAGGCGCTGCGCCTCAATCGCCTGCCGGACCACGGCCTGGATGCGGTCGGACAGGGGCGAGGACAACAGGGTCGCAGGCAGCGCAGCGGGTGCAGCAGGTGCTGAAGGCGCTGCAGAAAGGGCAATCGTCATGGGAATTCCCGGGATCAAGTGAACAGGGCTCCGACGATAGAAAGACCGCGATTAAAGAAAAAGTGGGGTAGATTTCCGGTTTGCGCGGAACTGGATGTCCGCAATGAAGGAGCGGCGTTTGGACAGCCTCAACGGTTTCGTGGTGTTCGTGCAGGTCGCCGAGACCCGCAGCTTCGTGGCGGCCGGCCGGCTGCTGGGCGTATCGGCATCGGCCATCGGCAAGAGCGTGGCGCGGCTGGAGGACCGGCTGGGCGTGCGCCTGTTCCACCGCAGCACGCGCAGCATCACGCTGACGGCCGAGGGCGCGCTATTCCTGGAGCGCAGCCGCCGCATCCTGGCCGAGATCGAGGCCGCGCAGCTGGAGCTGTCGCAGGCCAGCACCGCGCCGCGTGGCCGGCTGCGGGTCAGCCTGCCCCTGGTCAGCTCGCTGGTGCTGCCGGTGCTGGGCGAGTTCATGCGCGCCTATCCGGAGATCGAGCTGGACCTGGACTTCACCGACCAGCTGGTGGATGTGATCGAGGAAGGCTTCGACGCCGTGGTGCGCACGGGCGCGCCCGCCGACTCCCGCCTGTCCGCGCGCCGGCTGGGCGACTTCCGCTACCTGCTGGTGGCCTCGCCCGACTACCTGGCCCGGCGCGGCACGCCCCGGGTGCCCGAGGATCTGCTGGAGCACAGCTGCCTGCACTACCGCTACCCCCACAGCGGCAAGCTGGAGCCCTGGGCGCTGCGGCGCGCAGCGGGCGCGCCCGAGCTGCAACTGCCCACCTCCATGATCTGCAACAACATCGAAACACGCCTGTGCTTTGCGCTGCAGGGCCTGGGCATCGCCTACCTGCCGGACTTCTCCATCCGAGAGCCGCTGGCCGACGGCCGGCTGCAGCCCGTGCTGGCGGACTGCATGGAGCAGACCAATGTCTTCCATGTGCTGTGGCCCGCCAGCAGGCACCCCTCGCCCAAGCTGCGGGCACTGGTGGATTTCCTGTGCGCGCGGGTGTTTCCACAGGTGCAACCCGGGCAGGCCCAGGACGCGGCCAGGGCATCCAAGACACCCCGGGCACGCAGATAGGCTGCGCGCCAGCTGCTGCAGCCTGCAGGCCCCTGCCCTGCCTCACTGGCCCCACTGGCTATCGCACGGGCCCATATCTGGGTTAGCATGCTTACAGAGCAGCGCATTCACAGAGTCGTATCGGTTGCTCTGGCCCACCGGCAGGCAGGACCTGAGTCTCCAACGCTGTCGCGTGCAGGGGCGTCGCACCGGTGGGCCATTGCGGTTGGCAAGTGGCGTTGCAGATCTCTTTTCTTGTCTCGCTGCGTTGCATGTCTTCTCGTTCCACCGCTATCCATCGTCCCGCCCTTTCCTCGCGCTCGCACGCAAGAACATCATTGGCCGTCATCGTGGGCGTCTGCTTCATGGTGCTCGCAGCGGGGCTGTACTGGGCCGCGTTGCTGACCAGCCACCAGTACATGCAACGCTACACACGGGATCAGGCATGGCTGCGCGTCTCGCAGATGTCCCAGGCGGTTTCCGCGCAGGCCGGGACCATGCTGTCGGGCCTGAACTATTCCCTGCGGGACCTGGCCCGGGACTACGAGTCGGGTGACTCGCAGGCGTTCGGGCGGGCCGTCGCCAGCGTCCAGGAGGCCTATCCGCCCGGCACCATCGTCCAGGTGGCCGTGGCCGATGCGAAGGGCCAGGTGGTGTATTCGAGCCTGGCGGCCTCGGAGCCGCCTGCGCAGAGCGTGTCCATTCTCGACCGCGAGCATTTCCAGGCGCATCTGAAGGGCCTGACGCAGGGAACCTTCATCGGCCGTCCGGTGCAGGGACGGGTTTCCGGGCAATGGGGTATCCAGCTGAGCCGCGCCCTGCACCACCGCGGCGCGTTTGCGGGCGTGCTGGTGGTGTCGCTGTCGCCGCAGTACCTGTCGCGGCAGCTGCAGGCCATCTTCGACAGCCCGCGCGACGTGATCATGCTGCTGCGCGAGGACGGCACCTATCTTGCGCGCTCGCAGAACCAGGATCGGGTGCTCGGGCGCCAGCTGCCCGCGACGCGGGTGGCGCTGTTTGCCCCCGACGTCACGCATGGCACCTACGAGGCGCTGGCGAGCACCGACGGCATACAGCGCATGTATGCCTGGAGCCGCGTGAGCGGCTTTCCGATCCTGGTGAGCACGGGGCTGGACCGAGAGGCCGTGTTCGGCCCGCTCAACGAGACCATACGGCAGAGCCTGTGGCGCAACGGGATAGGCACGCTGCTGATTTTTCTGGGCGGGATGCTGACGGCCTGGCTGGCGTTCCAGCGCTGGCGGGAGGAGGACCAGCGGGTCCAGTCCGAAGAGCGCTTTCATCTCCTGTCCGAGGAAGTCCCGGGCGGCCTGTTCCAGTACAGCCGGGATCCTGCTGGCCATTGCGCTCTGTCATTTGCCAACCCAGGCTTTTATGCAATGCACTGCATCGATGCGGATACGGCAGGCAGGGCTTTGCAGGGCCTGGCACAGCGGGTTCATCCACAAGATATCTCCGTGCTCAGGCAGTCCATCGACGAAGCGGTGCATAGCCAGGGTGACTGGGCCTGCAAGTACCGCGTACAGTCAGCCGATGGCTCCGTGCGCTGGCTGCAGGGCCATGCACGCCCGCAACGCGCTGAAGACGCGACCGTGCTCTGGCATGGCTACATTCTCGATGTCACCCAGGACGAAAGGCTGCGCAAGGCGCTCCACGAGAGCGAGGAGCGGCTGCGGCTGACCATCGGCGCCGTGCGTGACGGACTTTGGCAGTGGGACCGCGAACAAGACCAGGTGCTGTGGGATGCCCGCTGCTACCAGATGCTGGGCATGCCGGATCAGGCACTCGGTTCGTTCACCGTGGCCGGCTTCATGAATCTGCTGCACCCACTGGACCAGCCTCGCGTCCAGGAACGGCTCAGGCGCCACCTCGAACACGGCGACCCATTCCGTGTCGAGATGCGCATAAGGCAGGCCGATGGCTCCTGGCGATGGATCGAATCGCGCGGGGAAGTCACCCTGCGCGATGACGACGACAAGGCATTGCGCATGCTGGGAATGCACACCGATATCCAGGAACGGGTGGAGCAGACCCACATGGTGGGCGCCCTGCTGGAGCGCGGAAGCGCCTTGGTGCTTGTCGCCAGCCATAGTCGCAGCATTGTCTACGCCAATGCCCGGGCAGCCGAGTGCTTCGGCCTTGCGGCGGGCGCACTTGAGCCGCAGTGTTCATTCCGGCAACTGCACCCGTCCGGTGACAGCTTCGACAGCTTCGCATCGCTGTACGAGCGCCTCAGCCTGAAGGGCTCGGTGCGTACCGAGTGGGCACTGACGGTCAAGGGCGGGCACATGCGCTGGTTCGACATGCAGGGAGCACTGCTGGACCCCGAAGACCCCCAGGGCAATGTGATCTGGACACTGTTTGACGTAGATGCCCGCCATCAGGCGGAAAGCGCATTGCACCAGGTCCAGCAGCGGCTGGAGGCCATCATCGAGAAGTTTCCGTCGGGCATCCTGGTGACCGACGACGCGGGGCAGTGCATCAGGGCAAGCAACGCAATGCTGGTGGACCTGTTCGAGCTGCCGCTGTCCGCCACGGACCTTGTGGGGAAAAGCCTGCAAACATTGCTGTCCTATTTGCCCCCGGCCATGGCAAAGGCCTTGCAACCTGCGCCGCAACCTGGGACAGGCGATCTATCGCAACGAACGATCTTTGCCCTGTCCAGCGGCCGCCATATAGAAACGGAGCTGCTGCCGCTTCGCAGGCAGGAGCGGCTGCTTGGCTACTGCTGGGTATTCCACGACGTGACCGACTACAAGAGGCGCGAAACGCAGCTCGAAGCCCTGGCATTGACCGATGCGCTCACGGGTGCCAGCAATCGGCGAGCCTTCATCACGCGCATGGAGTCGGAGCTGGAGCACCTGCGCCTGGGACTGAGCCATCCGGCGGCACTGATCATGCTGGACATCGACCATTTCAAGCGCGTCAACGACAGCTTCGGCCATGGCGTGGGCGACGAGGTGCTCAGGCACCTGGTGATCGCGGTGTCCAAGGAGCTGCGCCAGGGCGACATGCTGGGCCGCCTGGGCGGCGAGGAATTCGCCGTCTTGCTGACGGACGTGGACGCCCCCACCGCACTGCGGCGCGCGGAGAACCTGCGTGAGGCCGTGGCGGCGCTGGCCGTGTCCGTCCAGGGCCAGGACAGCCCGATCCGCTTCACCGTGAGCCTGGGCGTATGCCTCATGGACGAGGGCGAGGCATCGGTCGAGTGCTTCCTGGAGCGGGCCGACGCCGCCATGTATTTCTCCAAGCGCAATGGCCGCAATCGCACCACGTGCTGGACGCCCGATACCCCCGTGGTTTCGGACGCCAAGTGAGCGCGATGCCAGTGCCGCGACACGCCCGTGCGCCGGGGCAAGGCGATGTGTCAGCTACCCGGCCGCCTCATTCATCGCCGGGTACTCCGTAGCTGGGCGCAGCCGTGGGATCGATGGCGCGCGTCTGGTAGTCCTGCATCTGCGGCGCGTAGGCGGCCCAGAGGCTTTGCAGCGCGCCGATGGGATCGTGCTCCGACCAGTCCACGCGCAGGTCCGCCATGGGCCAGCTGTGCTCGCCCGCCACCTTGAGCGCGGCCGAATGCACGGGCCCGGCCTCGCCGCCCGCGGCCATGGCGGCCTGCATGGCGGCCAGCAGGCGCTCGGCCAGCGGCAGCGCCGCGCTGCGCTCGAAGGCCGGCACCATGGCCTCGATGGTGCGTTCGCTGGCCAGCAGGTTGCCGGCCGCCACGCATTGCCGCCCCACGGCGCTGGTGAAGATGCCCAGGGCCTGGCTGCCGCTGAAGACGCCGGCGCGGCCCTGCGCGTCCACCACGGTGACCTGGCGGTACTGCGGCCAGCTGCCGTCGTCCAGCGCCTGGCGCAGCGCGGCCTGGGGGTCGGCGCCCTGCTCCAGCAGGTCCAGCACGCGCGGGCCCAGGGCGGGCAGCGTGATGTTCTGCGTGGACACCACGCCCACGCCCGCGCGCACCCAGGGGCAGCGCGCACCCACCGCAATGCTGGACGAGCTGATGGCCACGCCCAGCTGCCCGGTGCGCTCGCAGCGCCCCACAATCGAAAAAGTCATGGTTTCTGCCTCCTGCCTATGCGGCTGTACCAGGTGCTTGCTGTGGTCGACGTTCAGGCGCCGGCCTGCGGCTGCCAGTCATCGGGGATGACCGCGATCACGTCGATCTCCATCAGCCACTGCGGCTGCCCCAGGGCCGAGATGCACAGCCCCGTGGAGATGGGAAACACGCCCTTGAGCCACTTGCCCACTTCCTGGTAGACGGGCTCGCGGTAGCGCGGGTCGATGATGTAGGTGGTGGTCTTGACGATGTGCGACAGGTCGCTGCCCGCTTCCTCCAGCAGTTGCTTGACGTTCTTCATCGCCTGCTCGGCCTGCTTTTGCGGATCGCCCAGGCCGACCAGATTGCCCTCGAAATCGGTGCCGATCTGGCCGCGCACATAGACGGTGTTGCCGGCGCGCACGGCCTGGCACAGGTCGTTGTCCAGCGACTGGTTGGGATAGGTGTCCTTGGTGTTGAACATGCGGATGCGGGTATGGGTGGGCATGGTCTGGCTCCTGCAGGGGATGGATGGGAAGGTGTCTCAGAGCGCGCTACCTGCTACCTGCTGCGGGCAGCGGCGTCGTAGTCGCTGTAGCGGCGCTGCTTGGCGATGTGGTCGGCCACGAACTTGGCGTCATGCCACACGCCCCAGATGAAGGACGAGCCACGGCGCGACAGCCAGGGCAGGCCCAGGAAGTAGATGCCCGGCTCATGGCCCACGCCGCGGTGGTGGCGCGGCTTGCCGCCGGGCTCGAAGCTGTCCACCTGCAGCCAGCTGAAGTCCACCCTGTAGCCCGTGGCCCAGATGATGGAGGTGATGCCTGCGGCGGCCAGGTCGAGTTCGCGCAGCGGATGGGTCATGCACCCGGGATCGGGCAGGCGCCTGCGCGCCCCGGGCTCCTCGGGCAGGTCCAGGCCGTTGCGGCGGATGTAGTCGTCTGCCGCATCGAGCATGGCCAGGTAGTTGGCGTCGCCGTTGGCGATGTTCTCGGCCAGGTCGTCCCTGAAGCGCACCCTGCCATCGGCGAAGGACTCGGTCAGCCCCACCAGGGTGATGCCCTGGTGGCCCAGCGCACGGAAGTCCACGGTGTGGCCGCCGCGCGCGCCGCTGACGGCAATGGTCACATGCTCGCGGCCGGGCTTGGCAATGGCCGCATCCCATTCGCCCAGCACGCCCAGCCACCAGCAGAAATCCCGGCCGCGGTAGGCGCGCGGCGGCCGGTCATGGGCACCCACCGACAGGAACACCCTGCGGCCCGCGCGCTGCAGTTCATCGGCGATCTGCACGCCCGAGGAGCCTGCGCCCACCACCAGCACGGCGCCTTCGGGCAGCTGCGCGGGGCGGTGGTAGTGCGCGGAATGGATCTGCAGCAGACCGCCATCGGCGGGTGCAGCCGGCGCTATCGGCGGGATCACCGGCACCTGGAACGGCCCCGTGGCCGCGATCACGTTGCGAGCCTCGATCACGCCCTCGGACGTTTGCACCGTGAAGCCCGGCCGGCCCTGGTTGCGCGTGACCCGCCTGACCTCCACGCCGGTGCGCACGGGCGCCTTGATCTGGCGGGCATAGTCCTCGAAGTAGTCGGCCACCTCGTCCTTGCCGGGAAAGCCGTCGCGGTCGCCCTTGAACTGCAGGCCCGGAAAGCGGTCATGCCAGGCCGGCCCGTTGGCCACCAGCGAGTCCCAGCGCCCCGTGCGCCAGGCCTGGGCGATGCGCTGGCGCTCCAGCACAAGGTGCTCTACGCCAAGCTGGCCCAGGTGTTCGCTGGCCGCAATGCCGGCCTGCCCGGCGCCGACCACGAGCGTGTCGATGGTTTGGATTTCAGCTGTCATGGTGTGGGTCTCTCAGGAAAAAAAGGCGCAGGTCGTCCCGCGTCGGCGCGGTGCCGACTGCCTTGGCGTGGTCCGCAACAAAAAAAGGGAAGAAGGTGAAGGCCGCCCGTGCGGCGCTACAGGTACAGGTGCTTCACCACGTCGTTGGCCAGCAGCTCGCTGGCCGTGCCCGAGGCCACCAGCTGGCCCTTGAGCAGCAGATAGCCGGTGTGGGCGATGGACAGCGCCGCCTCGGCGTTCTGCTCGATGAGCAGCACGGTGATGCCTTGGCTGTGGATGCGCTGCACCGTCTCGAAGTACTCCTCGATGAGCTTGGGCGACAGCCCCAGCGTGGGCTCGTCCATCACCACCAGGCGCGGGTCGCCCATGAGCACGCGGCCCAGCGCCACCATGGCCTGCTCGCCGCCGGACAGGGTTCCCGCCGCCTGCGACAGGCGCTC
Organism: Delftia deserti; assembly: GCF_042653485.1. Lineage (NCBI taxonomy): Bacteria > Pseudomonadati > Pseudomonadota > Betaproteobacteria > Burkholderiales > Comamonadaceae > Delftia > Delftia deserti. The sequence goes on from NZ_JBHSIH010000001.1 coordinate 999,180, forward strand.
GCCCACCCGGGGGAACAGGGCCACCACGCGCTCCAGCGCCTGGGCAAAGCCCTGCTGCGGGCGCAGCGCGTCGTGGCCGATCTTCAGGTTCTCCTGCACGGTCAGCTCGGCAAACAGGCGCCGCCCTTCGGGCACGAAGCCCACGCCCAGGCCGGCCAGGTCTTCGGTGCGCATGCGCGCCAGCGGCTGGCCCATGACGCGGATGGCGCCGTGGTGCACGGGCAGCAGGCCCGCAATCGCCTTGAAGGTGGTGGTCTTGCCCGCCCCGTTGGGGCCCAGCAGGCAGACGATGCTGTGCTCGGGCACCTGCAGCGAGACCTGGTTGAGCATGTTCACCACGCCATAGCGCGTGCTGATGGAGTCCAATTCAAGCATGGCTGGCCTTTCTGCCCAGATAGGCTTGCTGCACGCGCGGCAGCCGGCGCACGGCCTCGAAGCTGTCGTCGCCGATCTTGCGTCCGTAGTCCAGCACCATCACGCGGTGCGGCAAGGTGGCGATGAGCCGCATGTCGTGCTCGATGATGATGAAGCCCAGCGCCGGATTGGCCTCGCGCAGGCGCTGGATGTCGGCGATCAGCGCATCGGTGTCGCGGTCGTCCATGCCGCTGGAGGGCTCGTCCAGCAGCACGATGCGGGGCTCGGCGGCCAGGGCGCGCGCAATCTCCAGGCGGCGGCGGTCGGCCTGCGGCAGGCTGCTGGCCAGCACGTTGCGGCGCTGGTGCAGGTCGCTGGACACGCTTTGCAGCAGCGCGCAGGCGCGCTCGGCGCAGTGCTTCATCTCGGCGCGCGAGACGGCCGGGCGCAGCAGCGCGGTGAGCACGCCGCAGCGGGTGCGCGCGTGCATGCCGATGATCACGTTGTCCAGCACGCTCAGCGAGCCGAACAGCCGGCTGGTCTGGAAGGTGCGCGCAATGCCGGCGCCCGCGATGTCGTGCGCGGCCATGCCCTTGAGCGAGCGGCCTTGCAGCAGCACCTCGCCCTCGGTGGGCTGGTAGATGCCTGTCAGCAGGTTCAGCAAGGTGGACTTGCCCGCGCCGTTGGGCCCGATGATGCCCAGCACCTCGCCCGCCGCCAGGTGGATGTCCACGCCCTGCACCGCCGTCAGACCGCCGAAGCGCATGGTCAGGCCACGCCCCTCCAGGACCAGCGGGCCTGCGGGCGCGGCATGGTGGGTGGAATGGGAATCAATGCTCATGGTTGCGCACCCGTTGGGGGAAGATGCCGCGCGGGCGGATGATGAGGAAGGCGATCACCACCAGGCCGTAGAACAGGATGCGGTAGTCGGAAAACGCCCGCAGCTTCTCCGGCAGCATGGTCAGCAGGAAGGCGCCGACGATCACGCCCAGCGTGTTGTCCATGCCGCCTGCGATCACCAGCGTCATGATGGTCACCGACACCAGGAAGGTGAAGTTGTCCGGCGAGATGAAGCTCACATAGAACGCATACACCGTGCCCGCGAAGCCCGCCAGGAAGGCGTCCACCGCAAAGGCCTTGACCTTGAACCAGGTGACGTTGATGCCGCAGGCGCGCGCTGCGATCTCGTCGTCGCGCAGGGCATTCCAGGCCAGGCCCACGCGCGAGCTGTGCAGGCGCTGCGCCGAGACGATGGCCAGCCCCAGCAGGGCGACGGCCACGTAGTAGAAGTTGGCCTGGCCCGGCAGGCTGTGGCCCCACAGCGTGATGGGGTCGTTGAACGAATGGCCGAACAATGTGGGCGAAGGAATGCCCACCAGGCCGTTGGCGCCGCCGGTCCACTCCAGGTTCATCAGCAGCTGGTGCACGACGATGCCGAAGGCGATCGTCACCAGCGCCTGGTAGCTGTCGCGGGTGCGCATGGACGGCAGGCCCAGCAAAAAGCCGAAGACCGTGGCCACGGCGGCGGCCACCAGCAGGCAGATCCAGAAGCTCACGCCGAAGTGGATGGCCAGCAGGGCCGACGCATAGGCGCCGATGCCGTAGGACGCGCCGGTGGCGAAGTTCGGTATGTTGGCGCTGCCCAGCTGGAAGTTCAGCGCCAGCGCCAGCACCGCGTACAGGCAGGCGATGATCATCAGGTGCATGGCGTAGCTGTCACCGCCCAGCACCCACGGAAAGACCAGGGCCAGCACCACGCCCGTGCCCGCCGCCAGCGGCCTGCACTGGCCGAAGGCGGCCACGATGCGGTCTTCCACCAGCGGGCGTTTCTGCACCGCGACCAGGGCCACGGCAAAGCAGGCCAGCAGCGCCAGCACCGTGATCCAGCTTTCGGCCAGCAGGAATTGGCGCAGCAGCACGGCGCCCGCCAGGGCCACGCCCAGCACGATGGCGGCCGAGCCCGCACTCCGTGGAGCCGCCCGCGGCGGCGCCTGTATCGTCGTTGTCTGCATCACACCTTCTCCATTTTCTGAACGCCGAACAGGCCGGCGGGGCGAAAGATCAGCACCAGGATCACCAGGGCGAACACGAACACCAGGCGGTACGAGGTGCCATTGGGCACATAGCCCTGCACGATGGTCTCGATGGCCGCAATCAGCAGGCTGCCGACAATGGCGCCCCCCAGCCGCCCCAGGCCGCCGACCACCGCGGCGGAAAAGCCGATCAGCCCCGCCTGCACGCCGAAGTCAAAGCGCACCACGCCCGCATAGCTGGCCAGGAAGATGCCGCCCACCGCGCCGGTGGCCGAGGCAATGAAGAAGGTGTTGCGAAACACCGGCCCCGGCGCAATGGAGAACAGCCGCGCGGTTTCGCGGTCCTGCGACACGGCGCGTATGCGCATGCCCATGGGCGTGTGGTGCAGCACATAGAGCAGCACGCCCACCAGCGCCACCGCCACCAGCACCGAGACCACGCTGATCAGGGGCAGCGGCCCGAACGGGGTGGGAACGGCCCCCTGCGCAATCGCCGGGAACGCGTGCGGATTGCTGCCCTGCGGGTACAGGTGGCGGATCAGCTCGCGGATCACGATGCCCAGCGCCACCGTGGCCACCAGCGGCATCATGGGCGGCGCATTGCGAAAGCGGCTGATCACCAGCCGGTCCAGGGCGACGCCCAGCCCTCCCACCGCCGCAATGGCCACCAGGCAGGCCAGGCCCAGCACCAGCCAGGGGGCCGAGCCGCCCAGCGCGGCAGCCAGGGCCTGCACGGCCGCCAGGGCAATGAAGGGGGCGACCATGGCCACGTCGCCATGGGAAAAGTGAATCACCTGCAGCACGCCAAACAACAGGCTGAAACCCAGGGCAAGCAGGCTGTAGATGCAGCCCAGGGTCAGCCAGTTGATGAGTTGCTGGAACAGCGCGTCATGCATCGATAGGGTTCCTCTTGTGTCGGGTTCGGCCGGGTTGGCGGGGCTTCGCTTGTCTCCATGTCACGCAGCCATTGAAGCAAGAAACCGCGCAGAACCTGCGTCGCTTTTGCCGAGGCGCTGCTTCGGAAAACGCGATCCAGTCCCGGGCAGGTGCGGCGATACATTGATCCGGCGGCGTTGCCAGACAGCGCCGGCCAGCCCGCCATGCACCGTGGCGCCCCGGCCCCCCCGGGCCGCCATGGCTGCCCCTCGTCTTCACCTGAACAGGACCGACCGACCATGCAAGCCTTCACGACATCCACCGCCCTCCTGCCATCGCGCCGGCGCCTTGCCGCATCCGCCCTGGCGCTGGCCGCCGCCACGCTGGCCTGCGGCGCGGCCTGGTCCCAGTCCACCGTGAAGCTGGGCTTCATCGGCCCCGTCAGCGGCGGCAACGCACAGCAGGGCCTGGGGGCGAAGAACGGCTTCCTGCTGGCCATCGACCAGTGGAATGCCACGGCCGGCGTGCCGTTCAAGGTGGAGGGCGTGGTGCTGGACGATGCCTCCGACCCGCAGACCGGCGTGTCCGCCGCGCTCAAGCTGGTCAACGACCGCGACGTGGTGGGCGCCATCGGCCACTGGAACAGCCCCGTGGCCCTGGCCACGCTGCCGGTGTTCAACCGCGTGCAGATGCCCTTCATCGTCTGGGGCGCCATCGGCCCCAAGATCACCGACCAGAACTTCGCCAACACCACGCGCGTGACGCCCACCCTGGTCAACGAGAACAAGCCCCTGGCCACCTGGGCCGCCACGGGCCTGGGCGCAAGCAAGATAGCCATCATTGCCGACACCAGCGACTACGGGCGCGCCAACCTGGCCTCGTTCGGCAGCTTCTACAAGGCGGAAAAAGGCAGCGTGGTGGCCGAGGAAAGCTACCCCGTGGGCACCACGGATTTCCGCTCCATCCTCACCAAGATCAAGAGCCTGAACCCCGACGCGGTCTACTTCGGCGGCGTGATCACCGAGGCCGGCATCGTGCGCAAGCAGATGGCCGAGCTGGGCATGAAGCAGCCCATGCTGGGCATCAGCGGCATCTTCGATCCGCAGCTCATCCAGATCGCCGGCCCGGCCGCGGACGGCACCATCGTCGGCACGCCCAAATCACAGACCACCCCCCGGCTGGACGCCATGAGCCGCGCCTATGCCGCCAAGGGCTATGCCGACTCCGAGAGCCCGTACACCAAGTACGCCTACGACGCCACCGGCATCCTTTTGCAATCGCTCAAGACGGCAGGCACCAAGGACCGGCAGGCCGTGGCCAAGGCCATCCGCGCCATACGCTACGACGGCGTGACCGGTACCGTGACCTTTGATGCCAACGGCCAGACGCAGGTGCCCGTGGAGCTGCAGCTGCACGAGGTCAAAGACGGCAAGTGGGCCAGCCGCTGATGATCAGGACAGGCAGCCAGTACCGCGACTCCATCCGCGATGGCCGGCGGGTCTGGATGAACGGCGAGCGCGTCAAGGATGTGACCACCCACCCCATGTTCAAGCCGCTGGTGGACATCCGCGCGCGCATGTACGACCTGCAGCACGAGGCCGCGCTGCGCGACGCGCTCACCTACGACGAAGGCGACGGCGAGCGCCACCCCATCGCCCACAAGCTGCCGCTGACGCGCCAGGACTGGTGGGACAAGCGCCGCGCCACCGACCTGCTGCTGGAGGACATGGGCGGCGTGGTCATGCGCGTGGGCGACGAGAGCGTGGGCGAGATGTGGTCGCTGTTCGACGGCCAGGACGTGCTCAACGAGCTGGACCCGCGCTTTTCCGCCAACATCCGCACCCACATCCACCGCGTGGTGCGTGGCGACCTGTTCCACGTATCGGCCAACACCGACCCCAAGGGCGACCGCTCGCGCCTGCCGCAGGACCAGGACCCCGACGTGCTGCTGCATGTGGTCAAGGAGACCGATGCAGGCGTCATCGTGCGCGGCGCCAAGTACGGGACCGCCGCCGCCTATGCCAACCAGGCCTTCACCAAGCCGGGGCTGGCGCACTGGGGCGACGCGGCGCAGTCCGAATACGCCATAGGCTTCATCTGCGACCTGGGCGCGCCCGGCCTGCGCTTCATCTGCCGCCCGGGCCTGGCCGCCCGCGCATCGGCCCAGGACCACCCGCTGAGCCATCGCTTCGACGAAGTGGATGCCATCGTGGTCTTCGATGACGTGCTGGTTCCCTGGGAGAACGTGCTGTTCTACCGCCACACCCGGGCCGCCCATTTCCTGCGCGAGACGCTGCACCGCTACTCGGCCTTCACCTTCCTGCAGCGCAGCCTCAAGCTCGCCGACATGCTGATAGGCACGGCCCTGCACAACGCGCGCCAGACCGGCGTGGACAGGCTGCAGGCCGTGCAGGACAGGCTGGCCGGCCTGGCCTGCTACCGCGAAGGCATCAACGCCCACCTCACGGCCGCCATCGCACTGGCCGAGCGCAGCCCGGCCGGGCTGATGATGCCCAACCAGTCGCTGCTGTTCACGGGACGGTCGCTGGCCACCGGCCAGCTGCACCACATGATGAACACCGTGCGCGAGCTGTGCGGCGGCCAGGTCTGCCTGACGCCGGACCACGCCAGCTTCGAGAACGAGGCAACCGGCCCCTGGCTGCGCAAGTTCTACACCCTCGGCCCGCAATGGCAGGCCGACGACCGCCGCAGGCTGCTGGCCTATGCGCGCGACCTGCTCGACTCGGACCACGCCGGCCAGCGGCTCAGCTTCCAGCTGTTTGCGCAATGCCCGCCCTACGCCCAGACGGCGGCCGTGTACCGGCATTTCAACTGGGATGCGCCGCTGGACTTCGTGGGCAAGTCCGCCGGCCTGACGGACCGCGTGAAGGCCACGCAGGCGCCGGCCCAGGGCGACGGTGCGGTGGCGCAATGGTTTCGCAATCACAACGCCAGCGGCTGAAGGCTGCCGGGGCCCGACCGCCGCACAATGCAGGCGCCTTGCGGGAAGGGCCTCTTGCAGCGCGGTCCGCCGCTTGGTCAACTACGCGGCGGATCACCCTGGCAGCCCTCCCCGTCTCCCCCTCTCCACCTCTTGCACACCGTGCTGACACGACTGACCTTCAGACAATTGGAATACTGCGTGGCGGCGGGCGAATTCGGCAGCATTGCCGAGGCCGCCAACCGCATCCACGTCTCGCCCTCGTCCATCTCATCGGCCATCACCCAGGTGGAGGCCGAGCTGCAGGTGCCGCTGTTCGTGCGCCACCATGCGCAAGGCCTGTCCGTCACGCCCGCAGGCGCCGAGGTCCTGCGGGAAATCCGCGGCCTGCTCGACCAGGCCATGGCCTTGTACGACGTGGCCAGCAGCGCGCAAAGCCAGGTGCGCGGCCCCGTGCGCGTGGGCTGCTTCACCACGCTGGCGGCCATGGTCGCCCCCGAGCTGTGCCAGGGATTCGCGCGCGCCCACCCCAAGGCTGCGGTCACCCAGATCGAGGACCACCAGGAAGGACTGATCCACAAGCTGCGCACCGCGCAGATCGATGTCGCCATCACCTACGACCTGCTGGTGGCCGAATCGGACATCTGCTTCGAGCCGCTGGCCCAGCTGCCGCCCATGGTCATCGTCAGCGAACTCAACCCGCTGGCCAACCACCGCTCCACCACGCTGGAGGCGCTGGCCCAGCTGCCCATGGTGCTGCTGGACCTGCCCCTGAGCCGTGAATACTTCATGTCCCTGTTCCGCGAAGCCGGCGTCTCGCCCCTGATCGCGGCCCGCAGCGCCAGCCCCGACGTGGTGCGCTCCCTGGTCGCCAACGACGTGGGCTACTCCCTGGTCAACGTGCGCCCGCGCAACTCCCATGCGCTGGACGGCAAGAAGATCGTCAACCTGCACCTGAACGGCAACCACCGCCCCATGAAACTGGGCCTGGCCTGGGCGCGCGAACAAAAGCCCCGCCACGTGGTGGAAGCCTTCATGCACCGCTGCCGCAGCTTCATCTCCAATGAATACATCCCGGGGATGACGGCGCCTGGGCGCGGGGAGGCGAACTGAGCGGCGCGCAGACCGAATCAGGGAGCCTGTCAGTCCGTGCTCTTGCGCACCTCGTAATGCAGCACCCGGCGCGGAAACAGCGGCTTGTCCCGGCCCAGCGTGGCCGAGCCCACGCCCAGGATCATCTCGTTCCTGTCGCTGCGGTTCAACACCGGCAAGAAGCACCATTCCTGGCGCCTCGCTCCGGCCCGGTCGTCGACCGCCCAGCCATGGCAGGCCACAAGTCGCTCCCGCAGCCAGCCGGGCTGTCGTACGCCGAACTGCCGTCCTTGCCGCAAGTCATTTGCTGCGGCACTAGCTCTTGTGGCTTGACGGGGCGCAGAAAACACCTAAACTAAGCAGCAAACTACAAAGCAAGCTACGTAAATAGCTGAAAGTCAAAGAACCCATGTTTGAACTCAAAGATCTCCCTTCCCCCGAAACGCTAGCCGAATTCGGACAACGCTATGGCAATCCCGATGTGGGCGGCCTGCACGCGTGGTTGACCTGGGCTTCTGCAACCAACGAGATGCTGGAAGCCTTCGAGGCCAATCTCGCACGGGAAGGCCTGTCTCAGACACCGTTTTTCGTGCTGTTGCTGCTCAAGCGCAACCCGGACGGACTGACCATTGGTGCGTTGGCGGACGGAGTGGCGGTCGCGTCCCAGACCATGACCCGCGCCATCAACAAGATGGCGGCTGCAACGCTGTGCACCAAGCACGCCGATCCCGAGGATGGCCGGTCGTCCATCGTGCGCTTGGCTCCCAAGGGCGACGAAGCGCTCTCGAAGGTACTGCCCAGGCACTACGCATGGGTGGCCTCGTTCATGGGCCACTTCGATGAAAAGGAGCGCAAGACGCTGGTCAATCTCATGATGAAGGTTTCGCCCGCCCTGCGGAAAATCCGTCTGGAGGATGAGCTGGGTTAATTTTTTTTGGAAATATGAAGCAAGCTACAAAGCATGCTTTATTTCAATCTGCACATTGGATCGATCCCTTTCCCATGGCAACGCAGACACCAAGCTTCGTCATGCATTTTTTTAAGGATATATGTAGCAATGCACATAAATCATCGAGGCACTGCCCTCGTACGTTCAGGCCGAAGCATAGCGATTCATGGCGCCGAGAGGCTTCCTGCTGCTTTGGTTTGCCTCATCCGCTGCGGACTCTGGTTCGGCTGCTGGATGAAGCAAGGAGCCATCCAATCCGTCCGCCTGTTGCTGATTCTCATCAGCTTTGCCGCCTTGTCGCTTGTCCACTCGGCCCCCGCTCGCAGCTGTGCCGCCAATCTGCCCGCCCTGCCTGCCTGATCTTGAAAGGAGCTTCTCCATGCGACACCCCGTCCACGCCATCGCTGCCGCTGTCATCACCACAGCCTGCCTGGCGGCAGCCACTGCCTATAGCCCCCGAGCAATGACCCAGGAGATCCATGCCATGCCGCAAACCTCGCCACCTTCCATCAAGGTCCCTTCCACCCATGTCCAATCCCGGCTGCGCGACGTCCTGGTGGATGGCGAAGCGGCCATACTGACCCGCCATGTCCGCAGCGACGGCCGCAACCAAGCACTGGGCGGAGAGCACTTCAGCACCGTCGTCTCGGCCGCGGGTGTTCTCAAGGGCTTCACACACATGAGCATGGACCTGGCAGGCAGGCATTTGCCCAGCCGGGAGCGCAGCGAGGCGATCGCCCGCAGCTTTCTCCAGCAGCATGCTCCCGACCTCCTCCCGCGCATGCGGATCAGTTGGATCGAGCCCCACGACGAGCCGCTGACCGTGCAGCGCGGCGAAAGCGCGGAAACCATCCAGCTGACCGGCATGAAAGTGAAGGCCCGCAACCTGGCCGACAACCGGTGGTTCTGGGTCATTGTCGGGGCCGATGAGCAGGTGATGGTCTTCGAGCGCGACATCGTCTGGGTTTCCTTCCCCGGGCATCGCAAGACGGAAAAGTGGCTGCACGACAACTGGCTGGAGACGCAAGGCCAGCCTGCATCCAAGCCCCGGGCCTGAGCGCGCCCTCTGCCTTGACCATTGCATATGACTCCTGCGTTCAAAGGAACTCCCATGCCCGGACCTTGCCGTTTGTTTCTTCTCGCTACCGCGATATCCGGCGCAGCGCTTCTTGGCGCCTGCAGCCAGCCGGAGAAAGGTGCCGCTGCCGAACGGCCACCGCCACAGGTCAGTGTGGCGCAGGTGCTGGTACGTCCGGTCAACGACTGGGCCGAGTACCATGGCCGCCTGCAAGCACCCGAATCCGTGGAGTTACGCCCGCGCGTGTCCGGCATGATCGACAGGGTCCATTTCCGCGATGGCGCCCGTGTCGCCAAGGGACAGTTGCTGTTCCAGATCGATGCACGCCCCTACCAGGCCGAGGTCGAGCGCCTGCAGGCCCAGCTCCAGCAAGCCCGCGCACAGGAGCAGCGCGCGTACAGCGAATCCATGCGCGCAGAGCGCCTGCGCGCCAGCAACGCCATATCCATCGAACTGGCGAATGCCCGGCAGACCACCCTGCTGGAGGCGCGCTCCTCCATTTCCGCAGCGCAGGCCCGGCTGGAAGTGGCCCGGCTGAATCTTGCCCATACCCGTATCACTGCGCCCATAGGCGGGCAGATCAGCCGTGCCGAGGTGACAGCGGGCAATCTGGTCACGGCCGGTGCGACCCGGCTGAGCACCCTGGTCGGCACCGACAGGCTCCACGCCTACTTCGACATTGACGAGGGCACGTACATGAACAGGATCGGCCCCCTGGCATTGACAGGCGCAGGCGGCGGCCAGGGCCCCCAGCCTGCGAGGCTGTTGCTGGTGAACCGGCCCGGCATCGCGGTAACCGGTGAACTTGACTTCCTCGACAATCAGATCAATCCCCGTACGGGCACTATGCGTGCCCGGGTCACAGTGGACAACGCCAACGGTGATCTCACACCCGGCCTTTGGACACGTATCCAGTTGCCGGCCGGCCCCGTCTATCCCGCTTCCTTGGTAAGGGACGAGGCGATCGGCACGGACCTGGGGCGGCGCTATGTGCTCGTCCTGGAAGACGATGGCCGGGTCCGCTACCGCCTGGTCAAGCTGGGCCCCAGGCTCGCCGGCCTGCGCGTCGTCCGCGAAGGGCTGCGGGAAGGCGAACGGATCGTCGTCAATGGCCTGCAGCGGACACGGCCCGATGACCGTGTCATGGCGCAGCCTGTCGCGATGGCCGACGAGCAGACGCTGGCGAACCTAGCGCAATGGTCGACGCATGCCACCTCGGCGCCAGCGGCGACAGGCAAGACCGCCGCCAGTGCGACCGCGGCGGCACCGCGCGGCTGAAGGTATCCCCCCATGCAATTTGCACAGTTCTTCATCCGGCGGCCGGTATTCGCCATCGTGCTGTCCCTGCTGATGCTGATGGCTGGCGGCATTGGCCTGCTTCAGCTTCCAGTCAGCGAGTACCCCGAAGTGGTTCCGCCCACCATCATGGTGCGCGGGCAGCTTCCCGGCTCCAACCCCGACGAGCTCGCTCGGACGCTGGCCTCTCCGCTGGAGCAGGCGATCGCCGGCGTCGACCAGATGCTCTACATGTCCTCCCAGTCCACGGCCGACGGGAGCATGGCGCTGACACTGACCTTCGCGCTCGGGACCGATCTAGACGCCGCGCTGCTCCAGGTTCAGGGCCGCGTCAACCGGACACTCAGCCGCCTGCCTCCCGATGCGCAACGCCAGGGCATCACCGTCGACAAGGTCTCGCCCGCGCTGGCGCAGGTCGTGCACCTGCACTCCCCGGGCGGTCAATACGACCCTGCCTACCTGGGCAACTATCTTTCCATCCATGTCGTCGATGAGCTCCACAAGATCGCCGGAGTGAGCGACATCCGCATGCTGGGCGCGGGCGAATACGCGCTGCGGGTGTGGCTGCAGCCCGACCGGCTGGCCGCATTCGATCTGACGGCCATGGATGTGGTGCGCGCCATCCGCGAACAGAACCGCGAGGTCGCCGTCGGCGCGCTGGGAACAGCGCCAACCGCCAGCGGCAGCTCCTTTCAGCTGCTGATTGACGCGCGCGGCCGGCTGGTCGATGAGGAGGAGTTCGAACGCATCATCGTTCGCAGCAGCGAAGGCGGCGCACTGGTGCGGCTGCAGGATGTCGCCCGCATCGAGCTGGGTGCCAACCAGTACGCCCTGCGCGCCCATCTGGACGGCCAGCCTTCCGCGGCCCTGCAGATCTTCCAGGACTCCCATGCCAACGCCATCGAACTGTCCGACCGCATCCGCGCCCGCATGGCCGAACTCGCCCGGGAATTTCCGCCGGGCGTCGAGTACGCGATAGGCTACGACCCCACCGTCTTCGTACGCAGCTCCATTTCGGCCGTGGTGACGACCTTGCTGGAGGCCGTTGCCCTGGTGGTGGTCGTGGTCGTGCTGTTCCTCCAGACCTGGCGCGCATCCATCATTCCGCTGGCTGCCGTGCCCGTCTCCCTCATCGGCACCTTCGCCGCCATGCATTGGCTGGGTTTTTCCATCAACTCGCTGTCCCTGTTCGGCCTGGTGCTCGCCATCGGCATCGTGGTGGACGATGCAATCGTCGTGGTGGAAAACGTCGAGCGCCACATTGGCTTGGGAAAGACGCCTGCGCAAGCCACGCGGCAGGCGATGCGAGAAGTCACCGGGCCGATCATCGCCACCGCACTGGTGCTGTGTGCGGTGTTCATCCCCACCGCATTCATCTCCGGCCTGACGGGACAGTTCTACCGGCAGTTCGCACTGACCATAGCCATCTCCACGGTGATCTCGGCCTTCAACTCGCTGACCCTGTCGCCAGCCCTGGCCGCACTGCTGCTCAAGGCGCATGATGCGCCCGCGGACCGCTTGTCCCGCGCCATGAACAGGCTGCTCGGCAAGCGCATATTTCAGCCCTTCAACCGGCGGTTCGAGCAGGCAAATGCAGCCTATGCCAGGCTGACGGGCAAAACGTTGCGGGCCTGCCCGTTGATGCTGGCCCTCTATGCCGGGCTCATCATGCTGGCCTGTGTTGCCCTGGCCCGCACTCCGACGGGGTTCATCCCCCAACAGGACAAGCAGTTCCTGGTCGCCTTCGCCCAGCTGCCCGAAGGGGCCAGCCTGGACCGCACCGAGGCGGTCATCCTCAGGATGTCCGAACTGGCACTCCTGCACCCGGGCGTCGCCAGTACCGTGAGCTTCAGCGGACTGTCCATCAACGGCTTCGTCAACAGCGCCAGCGCAGGGCTGATGTTCATCCCTCTCAAGCCCTTTGAAGAACGGCGCACGCATGCGTTGTCCGATACGGCAATCGCACGGGCCCTGGCACAGGAATACGCAGGCATGCAAGAGGCATATGTCATGGTGGTGCCGCCGCCCCCTGTGGCCAGCCTGGGCACCGTAGGTGGTTTTCGGTTGCAGATCGAGGATCGGGGCAACCAGGGCGCACAGGCCCTGCACCGGCAGATCCAGTCCATCGTGGACAAGGCCGCCGGGCGCCCTGAACTTGAGGGCATCTACTCCAGCTACCAGATCGACGCGCCGCAGATCGCCTTGCACCTGGACCGGGACAAGGCCAAATCCCAGGGGGTAGCCATCGACGACATACACGACGCACTGCAGATCTCCCTGGGATCCATGTACGCGAACGACTTCAATCGTTTCGGGCGAACCTACCCCGTCATCGTCCAGGCCGAGGCGGCCCAGCGTGAAGCACCCGAGCAGATAGGCAGGCTCCGGGTCAGAAACAGCCACGGCGACCTGGTACCCCTGGCCTCGCTGGTGCAGGTCCAGGATTCCGCAGGACCCGACCGTGTCATGCACTACAACGGTTTTCTCTCAGCGGAAATCATGGGCAGCCCGGCGCCAGGCTACAGCAGCGGCCAAGCCGAGGCCGCCATGGAGCAGTTGCTGCAAGAGGCGCTGGAACAGGGCATGGCCTACGAATGGACCGAACTGAACTTCCAGCAGCGGCTGGCCGGCGATACGGCGCTGCTGATGTTCCCGCTGTGCGTGCTGCTGGTATTCCTGGTACTGGCCGCGCTGTATGAAAGCTGGAGCCTGCCGCTGGCCGTGGTGCTGATCGTTCCGATGACGCTGCTGTCGGCGCTGGCCGGAGTATGGCTGGTGGGAGCAGACAACAACATTTTCACCCAGATCAGCCTGCTGGTGCTCATGGGCCTTGCCTGCAAGAACGCCATCTTGCTGGTGGAATTCGCCAAAGACCAGCAAGCCCGCGGAGCCTCCTCTGCGGCAGCCATCGTGGCCGCATGCCGCCAGCGACTGCGCCCCGTTCTCATGACCTCCCTCGCCTTCATCATGGGTGTCCTCCCGCTCGCCCTGGCCTCCGGGGCCGGCGCAGAAATGCGCCGCGCAACAGGCGTCGCAGTGCTGTCCGGCATGGTCGGAGTGACGGTATTCGGCCTGCTGTTCACACCCTTGTTCTTCGTTTTGATGCGCCGCCTGGCAGAGCGCAACGCGGGCCGGCGCCCCACCTTCGATGCCCGGCCCCAGGAGATCCAGCCATGAGCACCATATGCCGTACTGCATTCCTCCTTCTGGGCTGCACACTTCTGGGCGGCTGTGCCGTCGCCCCCCCCTATGTGCGGCCCGCCGAACCGCATTTGGTGATGGACACAGTCCCCGTCCTGCCGCAGTTGGATGCCCGCGGCTTTGAGACCCAGTGGTGGAAACAGTTTGAAGATCCCATGCTGGACGAACTGGTGGCGGCGGCGCTGTCCAAGAATCGCGATCTGCGCATGGCTTTCGCCAGCTGGCGTGCATCACGCGCGCTGCGGGACGATGGCGCCAGCAACCTTTACCCCGCCATGACCGGGCGCGCCAGCGCCCAGACAGGCAAGGCGATCCTGCCTGGACTGACCACAGCACGAGTGGACACACAGCGCCACGACCTGGGTCTGGACAGCCGCTGGGAGCTGGACCTGTTCGGCCGTCTGCGTCATCAACTGGCCGCCGCCGACGCTCGCAGCGAAACCGCCCTGGCAGACTGGCAACAGTTGCAGGTCAGCCTGGCAGCGGAAATGGCTGATGCCTACGGCGCGCTGCGCGCAGCGCAGTGGCTGCAGCGGATCGCCAGGGAACACCTCTCGCTTCAGCAGCAGACTCTGCAGTTGGCCAGTGAGCGGCACGATGCCGGATTCGGCCCGCAGCTGGACCTGCTGCGTGCTCAGGCCCGACTGGCCGCCACCCGCGCCAGCCTCCCTGAGATCCAGGCCGGGGCAACGCGGGCCCGGCACAGAATCGCCGTGCTTTTGGGCCTGCGCCCTGATCAACTGGCCGTGGACCTATCTCCTCGCCGGTTGCCCGCAATCGACACCGTGATACGAATCGGCGACCCTAGCGAATTGCTCCGGCGCAGGCCGGACATCCGCTCTGCCGAGCGGCAACTCGCTGCCAGCACAGCTGAACTGGGCGCCGCGACTGCGGACTTGTTTCCCCGGGTCAGCCTTACCGGATTTCTGGGATTCACGGCGGCACGCGGCTCGCAGATTGGCAGCCTGGCCTCACGCGCCTGGAGCGCTTCGCCAGCGATCTCCTGGAACGCATTCGACATGGGCAGCGTGCGCGCACGCCTGCGCGCCGCCGAAGCCCAGGCAGACCAGGCGCTTGCACACTATGAACAAACCGTGCTGCTGGCTGTGGAGGAAGCGGCCAACGCATTCAGCGACTACGGCCACAGGCACCAGCAGCTTGGGGCCCTGATACAGCGGCACCAAGCCAGCCAAGACGCTGCGCGGCAGGCGGCCATACAGTACCGCGAAGGCATCGCCGATCATCTCGTCCTGCTCGATGCCCAGCGCGAGCAGCTTGCCGCCGAAGAAGCACAGGCCAATGCAGAAGCCCAGGCCTATCGGGGCATCGTGGCCATCTACAAGGCACTGGGTGGCGGCTGGCAGCCGATCTGATGTTCCGAGGAATCATCCCCATGAAAGCACCGACGCTGGCACGCACATCGCCGTTGACAAACCGGATATCGGCGCCCGGGATACCAGGCAGTGCAGGGCTGGAAAACACCCAGGCGGGCTGCGTATACGGCCACGCCGCCCCGGCCTCCTTCGCCACCGTGTCCGCGTGGCGCAGCATCCATTCGTAGGTGGCCAGGAAGCCGTCGAGGGGGGTGGCGGCGAAGTGCTGGGTGGCCATGCCGGCATGGTGCGGTCCGGCCGCTACGCGCCGGCTGCGTCCAGGGCCAGCAGCGCCTTGGCCGCCTTGGCGGCGGCGGAGGCACCGCTGAAGCCGGCAAGCCACGCTCGCAGGCTGGCATCGGTGACGGGGCGCGCATGGCGCAACGACTCATCAAGCAACACCGCAAGCAGCGATCCGATGCCACGCGCCTGGTGCTCCAGGCGCGGCAGCAGCCCCGTGAGCACGGCGATCACGGCTGCGGGAGCCAGGCCTGCGGCATCGGCAAAAGCCGGCGCCCAGCGGGCCAGCACGATGGTGGGAGCGCATGCGGCAAAGCCTTGGGCCGCCGCTGCAGCATCCACACGGGCCGGAACCGCCGCGGCGAACAGCTCCACCGCCTGCGCGCGCACCTCGCCCTGCTTCGCCGCCATGCCCAGGGCAGGCAGTTGCACGGTTTCGGCGCTCCATGCGCCCGGATGCGCGGCCAGGGCGCGCAACAGGCCTGCAGCGCGGTGCTCGACATCATCACCTGCCGCGCCGTGGAGAATGGCCACGCCGGCTGCGACCAGCGCAAGCGTCGAGGCCGGATTGGCCAGGCCCAGTTCGGCTGCAGTCAGGTCACAGGCAGCAGGCCCGTCGCTGTACCGCAGCAAACCCGAGGCAATCAGCCCGGGCTGGGTGGCAGACGGTGCTGCCAAGGGCGCGGCATGCACCACCGGATCCCACCACACCCACTGCGGGGAGCCATTGGCTTTCAGGCTGTCCGATGCCCGGCTGCGCCATTCGATGCGCAGTTCATCGGTCACCTCGGGCAGTTCGCATCCCATTGCTGCAGCTGCGCGCACCCGGTGCGCCGGCGGCACGCGCAGCAGTGCCTGGCTCTGATCGACCGGGAATGGCCCGCCAACGCGCCTTGCAGCTTCAAAACGCGCCAGCAGCGTATCGGCATCAACCCAGCCCTGGGTGTCGGTAGGCGTGGCCAGCAGCGGGCAGCGCGGCGCCCTGCCCTGTACCACCTCGGCCACCTCGCGCAGCCGCGTCACCAGGCTGGGCAGCATGGTGGTCTCTTCGACTGTGGGAAGCGCCCTGGGCTTGCCCAGTTTCTCCTCGACCCGCTTGCCGTCCATCAGGCTGACCGCCGTCTGCTGCCAGTACCGTCGAGGAAGAAAGGCGGCCTGGCCATCCACCGCGGACACCAGCAAGGCGGCCGGGTAATGCTGCTCATCGCGGGCGGCCAGGGTGCGAGCCCGCCTGGCCAGGGAGGCCAGCGTGGCCGCCACGTTTGCGGACAGGGCCAGCCATGCCAGTGCCAGCTCGAACTCCAGCGCATCGGCGGGCGCCTCCAGCAGGGCCGCATAGCGCTCCAGGGCATCTTCATCGGTCCAGGGGTGCAAGGGCCGGGGCGGCGGCACACCCGCCTGCAGCCCCCCGCAGTCCCATTCAATCGCCGCCTCCCCAGGTGCCGCCGTGACCTCGTGCTCCCCACATGCGGAGTCCGCAGGTCCCGGTGCCGGCAGCAACTCTGCAGCCACGGCGGGCGCCAGCAAATCGCGCTGCTGGTACGCCAGTTCCGCATACCCCCACTTCACCAGAGCCTTCACCGCCGCGCCCTGCACATCGGCATGGGAATGTCCCAGGCCCGGTGCCAACGCCAGCCCCAGGGATTCGTGCGGAACCAGGCCTTTTGCCGCAAGCGCGTCCAGGATTCGCAGCACCTGCAGCGCCGCCGCCTTCGGCCCGGAGAATGCGCCGCCGCAAGCCTCCACGAATGCAGCCGCATCCAGCAGGCCGGCCTTGTGCAGCACGTCGAGCTGCTTGACGCCCAGAGAGACGGTGGCCGTGAGTGGCGAGCCCATGCAAAGGCGCAGCAGATGCTGGTCTGCCGCGGCCTCCTCGGGCTTGGGCACAAGGGCCGCGTAGACGCGCGAAAACCAGCCAGCCCGGTAGGCCGAGAAGTCGCGGTTCAGCGCCTGCAGGCAGGAGCGCAGCACGCGGCTTCGGTCCAGCGTGCCCTCGTTGGCCAGCAGGACGACGCTATTGTGCCAATTGAATTGCTCGCGCGAGAACTTGTCGATGTTGGCCAGCGAGATCTCGCCGCCGCCCTCGACCTCGAAGATGCGCCAGAACACCTGCTCGCGCAGCGCATGGTCATGGCGCAGCATGGACAGGCGCACCTCCTGCTCATGCCTGCCGCCCAGGCCCGCCACCATGGCCAGCACATAGTCGTCCGTGTGCTCTACCTTGAGTCCGTTGAACAGCTCGTTCAGGCGGATGGGCAGAAAGCTCGGCCGCTGCGACCAGCTCTGCGCCATCTCGCGCAGCCGACGGGGCGATGCGTCCACCGAGCGCATATCGCTGTCCTGCACCCCGAGCATTGCGTCATACAGGGCCCTCAGGTCTGCCCCGTCGGCCACCAGCCGCGTCGTGTCGCGGTAGAAGTCCCATGCATTCTTGTAGGTGTTCATGCGGGGCATTCAACTTCGTTCGCGGCCTGCGCCGCCGTGGCGGCTTCCCGGGCCTGTGTCGTGGGATGCGGCTGCACGGATTCGAGGACCTTCAGCGCCACCGCCAGGGCCGAGGCGCCCTTGCGGCGCGCCAGCAGCGCGGCGGGAATTGGCAGGGGCGTGCCATAGTCGCCGGACAGGCGTGCGGCAAGCTCCACCAGCTTGCCCGCCTGGGCCAGCGGCTTGCCCTGGGCATCGACAAGGCGCGCCAGCAACTCCCCCAGCGTCTGCAATACGCGGTATCCGGCCACCGCGCTGATCGAGGCGGCATCGGCCAGGGTCTGGGCCAGCCTGCCGGCCAGGGCAAAGCCATCTGCCAGATGGGCCGCTGTCTGCTCGGCGAAGGGCGCGGGGTCCAGCAGGCCCGAGCCGGCCAGTTGCGCCAAGGCCTCGGCCGCCTGCGCACGCTGCTCTGCCATCTTGGCCGATGCAGCCAGCGTCAGCGCCGAATACACGGGTCCGCCCGGCACCTGCCGCGATGCCCCGAGCGCAGCCAGCAGCGGCCCCAGGCCACGCACATTGACCACGGCGACGGCAGCGCACAGCATCGGGTGGAAATGCGCAGCCAGCGTATCGGGGTTGTCCTGCAGCAGCCATGCAGCCCATTGCACGATCTGGTCATAGCCGTCCTGCTCCCGTGCTTCCTGCGCACGGAAAGAGAACTCGGAGGCCACGCCGGCCACATCCAGCGCCTGGTCCTCCAGCATGTCCGGCCCATCCGGCGCGGCATGTCCATCGACTGGGCCGGCCTGTCCGTCCACGACCCAGAACGGCTTGGCGCCTTCCCCCAGCACCTCCAGGTCGCGGGAAAATGTACCCTCCCCGGGCTGGGCCAGGACCCTCTTCCAGAGAAAGCTCCGCGCAGGCAGCACGGAAGGAGGACGCAAAGGCGGGCCCTGCCTTGCGGCGAGCCGCAGACGCTGGAACATGCCGGCCAGCAAGGCCAGGGGCGAGTGCGTGCGGACGTACCGGTAGCCGGAGCGGGAGGTCCAGGTTTCATCGACGGCCCAATCGCCGGTCCCCGGGTCGTACCGGTTGGTGGTGAGGGTCTGTTCCTCCAGTGCCACATCGCAAGGAATCTGCTCGCCCGGACCCAGGACCACAAAACGGGCATAGCCCCGAAACCCGACCTCCCGGCCCAGCAGCAGCGCCGCCAGCAGCCGCCGCGGCGAGGCATTGCGCTCATCCCAGACCGACTCGAGCACCTGCGCGGCGCGCTGCTGCAGCGTATCGGGCAAGGCGACATCCGGCTGGCCGGCCAGGCAGCCCAACAGGCGCTGCAGGTCCGTGCCCTGCCCGGCGTCTTCCAGTTGCGCGGCAATCAGCGCGAGCAGCTCTTCATCGTCCCGTATGGGTGGCAGTTCACGGGCTGCACCGGGCAGGGGCGTGCGGCGCGGAGCCGGCACGGCCACTGCCGGCGCCAAGGCTTGCACGGCATGCGCTCCTGCGGCCGGTTCGCCGGGGTCCGAAACCAGCTTGCGGGCCAGCGAGGCAAGATCGAGCGCCATGCCCTCAATGGCTTCGGAGACGATCTGCGAGATGCGTGCCTTCTGCGCCGCATCGGCCTGGATCGCCGCCAGCAGCCCGAGCTGCGCCTTGACCAGCTTCTTTTCCTGGCGCACCAGCACGCCGGGCGAAGCCTCGATCAAGCCATCCGCATCCAGCAGCCCGGACGCCACCTTCAGCATCTCCTGGGCCAGGCCCGCTGCAGTGCTGGGTGCCGTTCCCAGCACCGCGAAATAGGCATGCTGCCTGGCGGCGATTTCCTGCGCTACCGGATCGAGCAGCCGGTGCATGCGCAGGTACCAGGCAATGTTCTTGGCGGAGAAGTCACGCAGCAGTGCATCCAGCGACTCGTCCAGCAGGCGCTGGCGGAATGCGGCATCGGCCTTGCACAGTTCCAGGACCGCGGCATCCCATGCAGGCGCGGCGTGCTCCACAAGAAAGTGGTGCACGCCCATGCCCTCCACGCAAAACAGCGCCCGGAACTCCTGCTCCAGCAGATCGGCATGCGCCTGCAGATGGGCCGCCATGCGCAGGCCATGCTCATCGGCGGGCAGCCCGTCGGCCCCCACGCTGGTGACCTGTTGCACAAAGCACCCGAGATAGGCCAGGGAGTGCGGGACCGCGCCGCCTTGCCGCACCAGCGCCTGGCATACGGGCCATACCAGGTCCGCCCCCCACCAGTACTGCTGGGCCAGCAGGTCGATGAACTCGGTGCGCCACTGCGCATCCCGCGCAGCCGCCGCATCGATGACGACAGGCACCATTGCCGCATGGCGATGGCTGAACTCGCGCTGGCGCTGCACATCCGCGGCAGCCAGCGTTTCCGCCACGAGCTTGGGCCGACCCAGCGCCACCAGCGCATAGCAGGCCCTTGGCGTCGGCCCCTCGGCCTTGAACAGGCGCGAGGGCGGCAGGGCCCTGGCCAGCACCACGCGGTCTGCTTCGCTCGCGTCGTCCAGCGCCTGGACATAGGCAGACAGGTCATCTGCATCATTGCTGCGGCAGGCCTCGCGCAGCAGGGCGCTGCGCTGCAAAAGGCTTGGGGTCATGGTCATGGTCTGGGTCAAGCGGCAACTCCGTGCGCGTTCAGAGGGTCGATGGAGATACGGGCAGCCAGCGTGTGCTTGCAGGGACCGCGCGTGCCCTGGTATTTTGCGTACCAGGGGCAGGTGCAGCGGTCCTGCCCAGCCTCCGGGCCCAGCACCACGCGGTAGAACTGCTCCGAAGCGTGCGCACTCGGCTGCGCCCCGGATTGCACCGCAAACCGCCCCTCGCCCTGGGGTGTCACCCGGCCTTCGGCCACCAGCTTGCGCGCATCGGCCAGGCGCGGATGCAGCGCATTCAGTTGCCCTGCCTGCACCGGCAGCGGGCGGTGGAAGTAGGCACCTGCCGCCAGGTCGAAACCGACCTGGCCCGAAGATGCGAGCACGCTCAGCGCAGAGGCCACCTGTGGCAGCGGCAGCATGGCCCGCGCCGCCAGACATGCCATGTCGATGCGCGGCTCAAAGGCCAGCAGGGTCGAGATGAAGTCGGCATCCTCGCTTGCATCGCCTCCCGCCAGCAGGTGCAGTACCGAGCCCTCGCCCGAGAACCCCCGGGCCTTCTCCGGGCTCAGCCCCAGCGTAAGCCTTGCGCCGGGCAACTCCAGCACCCAGGCACTGGCCAGCGGTGCCGAGCCCGCTTCGGCATCCGGCCCATAGGCACGCAGCGCCGTGGCAAAGCGCAGCAGCGGCTCCAGCACCCGCAGCCGCTCCGGCCCCGCCACGCAGACTGCCCCCGGCGCGGGCTGCGATGCCAGCCGCAGCGAACGCGCCGCGCGCGTGGCCCACATCACCGTCTTCGTGGCCGAGGCCCGTGGAAGCGCCTGCACGAACTGGCGCAGCGCCGGTCCCTCCAGCTCATGGCGCAGCGCCATGCCCGCCGAAAGCATCTGCGTCTCGGCAAACCCCTTGAGCCAGCGCCCGGGCAGCGGCACCTTCTCCTCCACCACCGTCCCGGCCAGCGTGGCCACCCGCAACTCCTCGCTGCCCACGCTCAGGTGCAGGGGCTCCGAGGCACGCAGCCCCGCCAGCGCCTGGCGCAGCGGCGGATTCACATCCACATTGGTGACACCGGCTGCCGAATGCACGGCATCCAGTGCCGCCGCGTCCACGTCCAGGCGCGCATACGCCCCGCAGCACACGCTGAATGACTCGAAGCGCAGGCCTTGCGGCGTGGACGTCACCACAGGATCGGCGGCCCTCAGCACCGCTGCCAGCGTGTTCGGCGGTACATAAAAACGCGTGCGCGCTACGCGTGCCACCATCAGCAGCGCCTGCGCCACCACCGCAGGATGCTCCACGAACCCCGAAAAAAAGAAGGGATGCGCCACCGCACCCGCTGGTGCAACGCCACCGCTGGTGGCCAGGCTCAGGTCCGCCCGGCCCTGCTGCTGCACGAATCCGGAAGGCGTGAGATAGGCGTAGGCAAGCTCGGTCATGTGAAAACTCCTGGGTATCGCATCAGCGCCATGATGCATTGCGTTCGTTGCAGCCAAGGCAGGCAGTCCATGCCTGCCGTCAGAGAATCACCTGGCTCCAGCCTGCGGTTCCCACGAGTCGCTTGCGGGCCGAATCGATACGCCACAGGCCGTGTTCTCGCAGGCATACGAACACCGTTTCGTATTCGTGCAGGAAATGGCTGGGAGACGGGAAGCGCAGCAAAAGCTCGGCCCTTGAAGCCCGTGGCTGCACAACCTCGATCAGTGCGATATCGGGCGTCCATTCGGGGGTTTCGCCAATGGCGGCCCGAGGGTACTGGCGCTTCCTGCTGGTGCAATGCAACTCACGGATCTCCCCGGCCCTGGCCAGCGCCTCCTCCCACGAAAAATGCTCGGCACCTGCGCGCACCGCCCTGGACCGGAGCCACGCATCCACCTCCCAGTCGTGGCTGGCCACGATGTAGCTGCGCACGATTTCTGCAGCCGCCGCGTCGCCGGGGAGAGGCTCCCCTGAGCGGGTGAGTGACGAGGGCACCCAGCGAAGCTCTGGCCATGGCTGCACGATGAGGGCCGGCGCCTGCGGCGCTGGCCTGGTGCCCGCTGCGCGCAGCATCGCCGCAGCCTCCACATGGCCATTCGACTCGGCATGGGTCAGCGCCGTGCCACCCCGGTTGTCAACGGCACCCGGATCGGCACCCGCCTCAAGGAGCAGGCGCACCAGTGGCGTTTTTCCATGCGCCGCAGCAATCATGAGACTGGTATGCCCCAGAAACGAATCCGGCCCCCGGTGGTCGGGAGCAGCGCCCTGCTGCAGCAGCGTTCGCGCGATCTGCTCATGGCCCTGCACGACAGCCCACTGCAGCGCGGTGTGCCCCACCGCCGCGCAGCAGGCATGGACATCGCCGCCCTGCTGCAGCAACAGCGATACGGCCTGCGCCTGGCCCGCGATCACCGCCTCCAGCAGCGGTGTGCGCCCTGTCCCCTTGTGGCGCCCCTCCAGCGCATCGCCGGCCTCCAGCCGGGCCGTGATCCTTGCCAGATCGCCACGCTGGGCGGCCAGGCGAAGGTGGTGGTTGGAGCCTGTTTTCTGTGTATCGGTCACCGGCTTGTCTCTCGGTCTGTATGGTGCATGCACCGGGTCTCAAGACGCATCTGCATAGGCCAGATGGACACCGCAATGCAGGCAACGGAACAGGTAGGCCGTGAGATCGCCGTCCTTGCGCATCAGCGCAAGCATCTCTTTATCGCAGCCATCTTCCAGCAGGGCGGCCTGGGCATCCGGCAAGTCCTTGAGCGCCTCCCAACCCACCGGTCCCAGGAAGGCAGCCGCATCGCCACAATGTGTCAGCCACTGCTCTCCCTGCCAACTGATGAAGCCAGGCGTGCGCAGATTGACTTCATCGGCCACCTCGCCAGGCACTTCGCCCGCCAAGTCACTCACGAACCCGGACCCGAATCGGCTTGCCGCACTGCCATCGGCAATGCACCAGGGGCACAGGTCGGACGGCTGCTCCCCCAATCCGTACGGCGTGGTCGCGTAGACCCATCCCGACACCCGCCCACAGCAAGGACATGCGAGCGCATGGTTTTCCTGTATCGAGCCTGTTGCCACCGGATCGGGGTGGTAACGAAATACCGGCAGCTCGCTGCGCGGCCGCAGCCGCAATCGCGCAGCCGGCTCGGGCGGCGCGCCAAGCAGCAAAGGATCTACCGGCGTTTGCAACGGCACGGCAACCCCGTTCTGCATCCACAACATGGCCCCCAGCCTGCCGGGAGACTGCAGGTCGGGCAACAGGATCAACCGCGTCGTCTCGGACCACGCGCGAGCGACCACGACAGCGCCCACGGGCACGTCCGCCTGCTGCCGCAACCGCTGCGTATGCCAGGCAATGTCTTCTGCCGTGCGTGAACGCCGCTTTCTGTCGCTGCGGTCCAGCACCGGCAGAAACCGCCATTCCCGGCGCGTCGCACCTGCCGTGTCATCCACTTCCCAGCCATTCCCGGCGAGCAGGCGCTCACGCAGCCAGTCGGGCAGTCGTGCTCCGATGACGGCTTCGCAGGCGGCGATGTCGGAGATGGAGGCGCCGGGCTGGCTAGTGGAGGGATCAATTCTCTGATTCATGGATCGGGTTGCAATTGGGCCTATTCATGGAGAAGTCATCTTCCTGAGCATCCCACGCCGAATAGCCCGCTACATATCGCATACAGGTGGGACATGGTTTGCGTAGAAACCATCAAAATCAATTCCGTCAAGCACGTCCGTCGCCACCGATGTCATCCCCGATGATTCCTCTTGAAAATCCGTGGACACGACAGATTGCCGACGGAAGTAGCTTGCAGGTAATGACGATCACTCCGAAGAAACAAAATGAAACAACAGTATCTTCATTACAATAGCTGCGTGGCTATGGGACACCTTCCTTCTCACCTCTGATTACCTAGGGGTCCCGCTCTCCACACTGCGCCTGCTTTCTGCAGGCGTTTTCATATCGGCCGTCGACGTGGCGCTGCAGTTGGCTCACAGCGGCGGCCCACGGAGAAAAGCAAGCATGAATCAGGAACTGTTCCTGCGTCGCCGCAACAAGGTTCACGTCCCTGCCGGCACCGGCGGAGCCACACCCGCCCAGGTTGCCTCGGCCGTTCAGGAAATTGCGGCCCTCCGCAGTGTCCTGTCCGAGCCATTGATAGAGCGCATCGGCCTGCTGTCGTCCGAGGAACTCGCACGCTGGCTGCGCGAGGTGCTCGCAGTGCTTCGACGCCAGGCTGGCGCCCATGTGCGACACCAGCCGCTGTTCCCCGGCTTCCCCGAGCAAGTGCTGTCGGCGTCGAAGGCGCAGTTGTACCTGACGGCCGTCATGCACTACCTCACCCTGCGGCGCCTGCCCGCAAGCGGGCACACCCGGCCTCCGATGCTTGAGGGCAATTTCATGTCCCGGGTCATCGAGTCGGGCAGCATCGATGAATTCGAGTCGCTGCTCGCGCCCCTGGTTTCGTCACGCACCTCGCTGTCCGAGGTGGATGCTGCCGATGTCGTCTGGTTCATCCGGCAGTACCGAGGCGATGTCTTCCGTCTGCTGCCGGAAACCGTGCCGTTCCGGGAGATTCGTGCGCTGGTTGGCGGCGCACTGATCCAGCATGTGGCCGGCGATGCGCGGGTGGACACATTCCTGGAGCGCAATGTCGAAACGGCCACGGACGTGCTTCGGCTGGCCGTCTCGCTGAGCGGGGGCGACCTATCGCTGACGACCGCCTCCAAACGCTTTGCGCCAATGAAGCGCGCGATGCGCCGCCTGTTGCTGCGCCTGCTCGATCGTGCCCCCAACGCCACGGAGGATGTGATGCGGCACGCCGAGCGCTGGAAGCGCCTGGGTGAAGTGCTGCACCCCGGCGACTATGCCGACAAGTACCCTCGCGCCCTGGCGGCCATCACGGCGGCGCGCCGCGATGATGCCGCGCCCTCGTTCGGCTCGCGTGTCGAGACACTGCTGGCCCGGCGCCACATCGCCGCGCTCACGCCGATTCTGCAGCAGCGCCCGGGCGAATTCGCACGCCGGCTGGACGTGAGCCTGCGCCGAGCAAGCGACGCCAACGCCGTGCTCGACGCCTTCGAGGCGGTGGCGGCACAGGCATCCACGCCCATCGTGCTGCAGGTGCTGGCCCAGACACGGGCGCCACGCCCCCTGCCCTTGCGGGCCTTCACACCCAAAGGCGCGTTGGCCAAGGTCTATGGCACTGAAGACCGGCGTGAGCCCGTGGCCCCCGAGATACTGGCCCGTGTGGCCCGGATCTGCCAGAACGCGCTCATCCAACGCTTTGCCTCGCTGCCGCCGCTTGGCCCCTGCTTCGTAGACCCCGCACTGCGAGACTACAAAGTGCCGCTGGCGCAGCGCGCCGCGTCGAAAACCCTGCGCACCCTGGTGCGGGGCAGCCGCCTGCCCCTGCCCGATACGCGCTTCATCCGCCTGTTCCTGTGGTGGAAGAACGGCCGAGCCCGCACGGACATCGACCTGTCCGCGGCCTTCTTCGATGCCCGCTTCGTGTTCATGCAGACGGTCGCCTACTACAACCTTACGGCTTTCGGAGGCTGCCACAGCGGCGACATTGTCGACGCGCCCCAGGGCGCCTCGGAGTTCATCGACCTCGACATTGACGCCCTCGTGGAAAAAGGCATCCGCTACGTGGTCACCTCCATCAACTCCTATACCGAGCAGCCGTATTGCGATCTGCCGGAATGCTTCGCCGGCTGGATGGCCCGCGCCGACCTGGCATCGGGTGAAGTCTTCGAGCCGCGTTCCGTGATCGACCGCATCGACATCGCATCCGACACCCGGATCTGCCTGCCCTTCGTCATGGACCTGCAGGAGCGCCGAATGATCTGGGCCGACCTGGGCCTCACTGCATCGCCAAGGTGGAACAACGTCCGCAACAACCTGAGCGGGGTTTCATTGATGCTGCGGGCCTTGGTGCACACACCACGACCCGATCTGGAGACCCTGTTCGACCTGCATGCACGTGCACGGGGTGAACGGGTGAGCGAGCCGCAGCGGGCGCAGACGGTGTTTTCCCCCCCTCGAGGGAGTGACGCCGTTCGATGTGGATGTGATTCGGTCACAGTTTCTGTAAAAGGGTGACACGATTCGGACGACCTTCTGCGGGGCCAGGCGCAGTGCTGCAGGCGATCTGCTTCCCGGAAAAATCTCGCCCCTTTCATGGCTTCTCCCGATTGAAGGGATGGCCGTGAAGCCATGCCCCACGCATTGCGCGCTGCCGGCTCAGGCCGCCAGGCCTGCGGCCAGTTGCCGCACGGTCCGGGCATTGGCGCCCTTGCCGGTGATGGCCACCGCAGGGGGGTGGGCCAGCATGCGCTCGAAGACGCTGCGCACTTCCTCGGCTCCGATGCCATCGATCATCGCCAGCGTCTCGGCCACAGACGTCACGCTGCCATGGGCAAAGAGGTCCTCGACAGCCCGCTCCATGGTGGCGTAGGTCCGCTCGCCCGCACGCACCCGCGAGACCGCCAGCTGGTTCTTGGCCCGTTCCAGATGCACGGGGTCGATGCCGGCCGCCTGGGCGCGCAGCAGGCCGCCTGTCGCTGCCACCAGCGCTTCGAGCTTGTCCGGGGTCGTGACGGCATGCACGATGAAGTTGGCCCAGACGTCGCCCCCCTCCATCGCCGCATAGGCCGTATAGGCCAGCCCGAGCCGTTCACGCACGGTATCGACCAGGGGCGACGACATCCCCTCGCCCAGCAGATGGGCCGCCAGCGAGGCCACGAGGCGCGCGCGCTGCCGGTGCTCGCCCTGCGCTTCATCAAGCACCAGGGGATAGGCCAGGTTCACGAACACCTGGGACACCTGCGTGAAGCGCCGGGCCAGGGCCTGCCCCACATACTTTGCCGGCCGGGGTGGCAGCCCCACGGCCGGACCGGCCGACGCAGGCATGCCGGAGAACAGCTGCGCCGCCTGCTCCAGCCAGGCCGGGACATCGAAGTTTCCGGCCGCGACGACGACGGTCTTTTCTCCCACGTAATGGGACTGCACATGGTGCACCAGATCCTGCCGGGTGAAGCCTTCGATATTGGCGACCGTGCCGATCACAGGCATGCCCATGGGGTCATCGCCCCAGATGGCGCGGTCCAGCAGATCGCCGGCGCTGTCCTCCGGATCCTCTTCGTACTCGATGGCCTCCTGCCGGATCACCTGCAGCTCCCTTTGCAGTTCATGCTCGGGAAACACGCTGTTCAGGACGATATCCGCCGTCATGCCCAGCAGGGCCTGCGCATGCCAGCCAAGGCCGGTCATGAAATAGCCGGTGATGTCCTTTCCGGTGAAGGCGTTGACCTCCGCGCCCAGACGCTCCGCATCCAGGTTGATCTCCTGCACGGAACGCGTGTGCGTGCCCTTGAACGCCATGTGCTCAAGCACATGGCTGATGCCGTTGCTGGTGGAGGTCTCGTCGCGGGAGCCCACGCGCAGAAACACCCCCACGCTGACGCTCTGCAGGTGCGGCATGGGCAGCGCCAGCAGCCGTACCCCGTTCGGGAGAGTGCGCAGGGCCATGGCAGGCCGCTCCAGTTCGGTTGCCGCCAGGGGCTTGTCTTGAATCATGGGCTATTGTCGTGCAGCCTGCACCGTCAAGCCCGAAGGAAATCCACCAGCGCCCGCAGCGCTGCGGGCAGGTGCCGTCGCCTGGAGTAGTAGAGACAGAACCGGCCTGGCGGCGCGGCACAGTCCCCCAGCACCGCCACCAGCCGGCCTGCGGCCAGGTCCTCGCCGACCATGGCCTCATAGACCTAGGCCATGCCTGCGCCGTCGCAGGCGGCCTGGATCATCGGCAGGTCGTCGTCGAACACCAGCGGGCCGTTGACCTCCACGGCCAGTGGCTCGCCATTCACGTGGAACTCCCAGGCGTAGCAGTGCAAGCTGGGGAAACGGCGGCCAATGCAGGAGTGGCCGGGCAACTCGCGCGGCGTCCGTAGCGTGCCGCGCAAGGCGAGATAGGACGGTGCGGCCACGCAGGCGAAACGCTGCGGCGGCCCGACCGGCACCATGCCAGGCTCTCACCGAAGCGGACTCCCGCATCGAAGCCATCGCCCACGATGTCGGCCAGGCCGTCATCGGTCACGACGTCCACTTGCAGCGCGGGTACTTCGCCACGAATCCCGCCAGCATCGGCGCCAGGTGAGCAATGGCCAGGGGCAGCTTCATGAGCGATGCCCACGCTGCGCTCAGGATGCTATGAGCCCCCGGACTCCCGGAGCGGCCAGCCGCTGCGGGCCAAGCGCCGGCCGCCGAACTGGCAAGACCAGCTCTCCAACTGGTCGAGGATGGACACCAGCGCCCTGCCCGATGGAGTCAGGCCATAAACCACCTCCCGGGGGAAGACCGGCATGGGGCGGCGTTCGAGCAAGCCCCGCCCCTCCAGGCCCTGCAAGCGCTCGGACAGCACCTTGGGCGACACGCCGGGCAGAACGGCCACGAGTTCGCTGTGCCGCCTGCTGCCCTCCTGCAAATGCCACAGCACCAGCGCGTTCCAGCCATGACCGAGAAAAGCCAGCCAGTCCTCCACGGGACATTCAGCCGGGCGACGCGGTGCGGGCGACTCCAGGGCGTTCTCGCTCATCGGGTGACCTCCGTGCAGTTCTTCCCATTCGGTGACTCCAGGAAGCGCGATCCACTATGGCCCGCTCCAACACCCAGGGAAACGACAGCATGGCACCCAGCATCACCTCACCAGAGCACATGAACAGCGCATTCGCCGATGCATTCAACAGCCGCAGCCTCGCCCATCTGCTCGCGCTCTACGAACCGGGCGCAGTGCTGCGCACCAGCGGCGACTGCACAAACCACACCGGCCTCGACGCCATCGCAAGCGCGTTGTCGCAACTCCTACAAGCGCCAGGCCGAATGGCCTCCCGCAACCACTTCTGCATCATCCACGGCGACCTTGCCCTGCTGCGCGCGGACTGGGAACTGACCACCGACGACGGCGCCGTGGTGGCCTCCGGCAGCTCCGCCGAGCTGGTGCGCAAGCAGGGGGATGGGCGCTGGCTTTATGTCATTGACCATGCAGTGGGGGCAGGTCAATGCAACCAAGGCTAGCATCCATGATGCTAACCCGTACCCCACAATGCTCCGACACTTCCTTCACACTTCGATTTGATTCGTGCAGACCTTCCTCAAAAATATTGAACTATTGGTTCGCAAGGTAGATTGGACTATCTCTCATTTTGCATATGAATAACAATGTTGACCATTGATTTTGATGATTTCAAATTCGACATCGAGCCCATTTCTCGATCCATTGAAGTAGATGGCGGCCCCTACATGGACTGGTTGACCATCAACGTAAAAATTACGGATGGTAATTTTTCTGGCAACGTTCAGTGGCTGGTTATGCCGACAGAAATCCAGAAATTCAAGCAATATCTTTCGCAGGCCTATCAGTCATTGATAGCAGGAAAGTTTGATATCGACCCTGTCCAACTATCCGGGATCGAGCCTCAATTCTTGCTTGCCATCGGGGGGGCGAACGCATGGGGTCACCTGTTAGCCCAATACACCATGAAGGATTCCCCGGATGGACCCGAACTCAAAGGTTCATTCGGGCTGGATCAGAGCTTTCTTCCCGAATGGATCCGTGATCTGGATGAGTTACTGGAATTCCGCAGCCATTAATATGTTCAGTCCCACAGTGAGATGGTGCGGATGAAGTCTAAAGCGGCTTGGATCTTTTTCCCATGCCTCGCAAATCGCCCGGAATGGTGTCTTCCACCTGAGCGCCTTCAAGTGCTTGCCGTAGCTGCTCCAGGCCCTCGTACTCATACGCCTTGATCGTGGATTCCTGGATGGTCCGGTTCATGCGCTCGACCATGCCGTTCGTCCAGGGGTGATACGGCTTGGCATGCCTTTTCTCGATGCCATTGAACTTGCAGATGCGCTCGAAGATGTGACCGATGCATGTGTCGGTGACGCCGCCTCTTAAGCGTTATTGTCCCGTAAAGGCCATGCCGTTGTCCGTCAAAACGGTATGTATGCGGTACGGGAAGGCAACAAGTACCTGTCGAAGGAACTGCGCTGCATTGGCTTTGGTTGCTCTATCAAAGAAGGCAACGCGCGTGAATTTTTGATGTTGCCCCGTATTCCCGGCCCCGTCCTATTCGCAATAAAGCGCTTGGTCAGCCCCTGCGACCTGGTGCCGCCTGAACTCCCGAGGCGAACGCATTTTCAGCGAAGAATGCGGATGCACCTCGTTGTTCAGTCCATCGAGCACCACCGCCAAAGGGTGCGCTTCTTCTCTACCGTGGAATTGGTTAATGCCTTGGGGCAAGAGAAGGCCCAGGGCAAAGCCGGACAGCTCGCCCACAGGCTGGTGCATACGGATCTGGTGATACTCGATGAGCTGGGCTATCTGCCCTTCAGCTCATCTGGTGGTGCGCTACTGTTCCATCTGCTCTCGACGCTTTACGAACGCACCAGCGTGGTCATCACCACCAACCTGAGCTTCAGCGAATGGGCGAGCGTGTTTGGTGATGCCAAGATGACCACGGCTCTGCTGGACCGCCTGACCCACCACTGCCATATTCTGGAAACAGGCAACGACAGCTACCGCTTCAAGCACAGCAGTGCAGTCCAACAACCGCCCATGAAGAAGGAGAGAAACAAAACCTTATCCACATCTTGAGCCTTGCGGCTCAAGTCAGAGGGTGGGTCAGTTTGAGATGGAAATGGCGGGTCAGTTTTGCGTGGGAATTAACAGAGACACGCTTTGTCGCATCAAAACAGGCGCTGTGGGTGCGTTTTGGCACTGCATACGGTAAACACCATGAACAAGGTTCGAGGAAAACTCCGCGGTGCTCATTCATCTTCAGCCAGCGTGGCGGAAAGCGTGCCCTAGCACCCGCAGACGAAGAATATTTGCTGAACGCTATACGTTATCAGTTACGTAAAGCCGCCTCAAAATGAACTACTTCGCTGTCTGCAACAACATCTCTGCAATCCTCGCGGCGCGTGTTACTGCGCTGCGTTCTGTCACCGCTGAACAAGCTGCTACGCAAAAATCTGCCCCGGCTGGCGCTACAGCTGTTGTCTGCTTTGCAGGTGAACAAGTCCTCGAAGTGATTTCAGAAGATGCTTACTCTGCAGAGCAGACCTATGCTGTCGTACTGATGTGCCGAGGGGCCACCGCCTCAGACCGTGACGACGGCGCTCTCATGCACGGTATCATCCGCGCCCTCAACGGCTCCCGACCGCTCCCAGAAGAGCGCGGCTTCCTGGGGTACTCCGGGTGTGATTCTGACTTTGAAGACAACGCCCGTTATTACACACTCACCTTCAAAATCAAGCGCGTGCAAACTATTTTTAATTAATTTTATGATATGTTATTTTCAACCAATGGTAGGCCGAACCTACCCCTCTATCCATTTGAGGCACCACATCCGCCTCTTGCCAACCTGAAGCCTTCATATCGTACTGTTCAATGACTCCATCATAACCTTGGCAGGCTATTTTCTCATTATCTGTATGATTAATTTTCGAAAATGTGGTTTTACAAATCACCCGGGTTCCCACCTTACTGTTGCGTATCCACGCTGTTCGCTGCCTAATCCTATTTCTCTCAGCCTCCTCACGCTCAGGCGCTCGCGAATGCCACCTAGCGCTTAGAGTGGAGAACTTTGAAATTACATCCTGCAACTCCGTCTTACTGACTGGTGAAATTTGCAGTTCGTGTCTATTTGCAAACGAAGGCAATGCATCATAAATAACGCCATCGGATGTGGGATTTGAATTACTCAAGAAATCCGCACTAATCGCACGAGTCTTCAATTTCTCAGAGGATTGAGGTTTACCTGAAAATGGCAAGCTCGTGCAACCCGAAGATTTTTCACAGACACGCCACGATACATTGACATACTTCTCGGCGATTATCTCACCAGAATTTAATTTAACAACGACTCTCCACCATTCACCCGTATTACCCTTCATATTCTGGGTATAAATACGGTCAACATCTTTCATATTATAGTCATAACCACGCACCGAAACTGCAAGCGCATATCTCGGTTCGTTTGTGTAACCCCAGGCCGTACCCTTTGATAAATCACTGAACTTAAACGCAACCGTATTGTCTTCATAATAGTTCATTGTATTTCTCGGAGCCGTTACACAACCCGACAACCCGACGGCCAACAAATACGTGAGGAGCTTAAATTTCAGAGACGCTGAAGTTTTCATGAAGAACCTAATTTAAATAGCCAGAACTCATATATTTACTATTAGTAACATTTTATCACACCTTAACAGCGAGGTAAAGATTTGGGGCAAGCGATTCAGTCGCTACACGAGTTATTGCAACTTCACATGTGAAACTCGAAATGGCTGCAACTGATGTTGCCCCCGTATTCCCGACCCCACCCTATTCGCAATAAAGCAGCTGGTCAGCCTCTGCAGCCTGTTGCCGCCTGAACTCCCGAGGTGAACGCATTTTCAGCGAAGAATGCGGATGCACCTCGTTGAAGTGCTCGAAGGCCGCTGGCAGTTGTGCCAGTACCGTCTGCGCGTCACTCAGGTCCATGCGCGCCACATAGTCGCGCTTGAAGGTGTTGACGAAGCTCTCGGCCATGCCGTTGCTCTGCGGGCTGCAGACGGGCGTGTTGATGGGCTTCAGGCCCAGAGCGCGCGCCAGCGCCCTCGTTTCGGCGGCGATGTAGGCACCGCCGTTGTCACTGAGGAACTCCAACTCCTGTCCCTGCGGGACCGCTTCGACCGAGCCGAATCGGCGTTCGACGGCCTCGACGAGCATCTCGCGAACCGGCTCGCCTGGCAGCCCCTTGCCCTCCCATGCACGCCAGGCCAGCACCTCACGGTCGCAGCAGTCCTTGGCGAAGGCGGCCGTCACGGTTTGACCCGAATCGCACTTGATTTCCAGACCATCGGAGCACCGTCGAAGGTCGCTGCGCGAGACCGCAACACGGCCCTCATGCGTGCGTGCGGACTGGCGCCGGCGAGGCGCCTTGGGCAGCAGCAGAGCGGCTTGTGCCATGACGCGATAGACGCGTTTGGCATTGACCCTCGGGGCGCCCCGTGCCGCACGCTGGCGGTTCACCAAGGCACAGGCACGTCGGTAGCCATAGCTGGGCAAGTCGGCAATTTGCTGGCGCAGTTCGGCGAGCAGCCCGGCGTCGTCGCTGGGTGTGCGATGGCTGCGGCCATCGGCCCAGCCTTCACCGCGCCCAAGCAGGTCGCGCACATGCGAGCGCGCCAGCCCCATCGTCCGGCAGACCGTCTTCACTGGTCGTCCCCGGGCAACAAGGGCGAGCGCGCAATCCACTAATGAGATGGTCCGCCTCGCTCCTCCCCACAGCTCGCCATCGTGCTTGTGCGGGAGTACAAAGCGCGAACCGCCACCATCCACTGCAGGAGACCGTCATGAGCAACCAGCAATGCACCGCCGTCACCTATGGAATCGATCTCGGCAAGACTTGGTTCCACGTGGTTGGGCTTGACCACACCGGCAATCCGATCAAGCGTGCCAAGCTCAACCGTGCCAGCATCATCCGGTTCTTCATCAATATACCCGCCGCACTCGTCGGCATGGAGGCATGTCCAGGCTCTCAGTGGCTTGCTCGTAAGCTTCAGGCCCTCGGCCATCAAGTGCGTATCGTGCCGGCGCAATTCGTCAAGCCCTATGTGAAGTCGAACAAGAACGACACCATCGATGCCGCAGTCATCGCGGAAGCTATTACCCGGCCTACCATGCGCTTCGTGCAGATCAAACAATGCGATCAGGTTGACCTGCAGGCACTGCACCACAGCCGCGATCTCCTGGTGAGCACGCGCACACGACTCATCAACCAGATGCGAGCCTTTTGCTTAGAGTACGGCGTCGCCATGCGCAATGGGGTTGGGGCATTCAAGGTTGCCTTGCCGCCCGTGCTGAGCGACGAGAGCAATGACCTGACGCCCGGCATGCGCGAATTGCTGGTCGATCTCGCACAGGAACTCTCCACGCTTGAAGATCGGATCGCGCAATTCACACGCAAAATCAATGCACAGGCCGATGCGTCCGACATCGCACGGCGCTTGGCGACGATTCCTGGCGTGGGGCAACTGACTGCCACCGCACTCGTCGCTGCCGTTGGCGACGCGCGCCACTTCAAGACAGCACGCGACTTGAGCGCCTGGCTTGGGCTGACTCCGGCGCAGTACTCGACCGGCGGTAAGACGCACCTGACAGGTATCAGCAAGCGCGGAAACTCCTACGTACGCAAGCTCCTTATCCACGGTGCACGATCCTGCAGCATGCACCTTGACCGAACGAAGGACCGGCTGGGACTGTGGATCGAGGCGCTTGAAGGACGACTGCATCACAACAAGATGGTGGTCGCACTGGCCAACAAGCTGGCGCGCATTGCGTGGGTGGTCCTGACCAAACCGGGTGCGCTCTACGAGCGCCGAGTCCCTCAGTTGGTTACCTGACCGATGAAGCCCGCATCTGACCCTTTCACCAAACGATTAATCTCACTTCTGCTTTCCGAAGTTTGCTGAGCTCTGGATTGATGACGAAACAGTCGATCGACGCAGCGTAAGCCCGACAAAAAAAACGGGTGTTCCAACCCGGTCCACTTATTGGGAACGATGCGTGCGGATCTCATCATGGCCTGGCTGCAACCGCAGCCCACTCGCGAGAGGCCGGATACATTTGTGCAAACTGCCTTCGTCCGAGAGAAAGTGCTTGGCAAATGCGAGGCGGACCATACATTTCTTTCTGCGGCGTACTCCACAGCTTCCTTGAGGATTTCATTCTCCAAGGTTTTCTTGCCGAGCACGCGCTGCAGCTTGGCGATTTCCGCGCGGGCAGCCGCCAGCTCGGATGCGGGCACGACTTCCTCGCCAGCGGAGACGGCGGTCAAAGCACCCTGGCGTTCGAGCTTGCGCCACTGGAACAACAGTCCAGCCGAGACGCCTTCTTTCAAGTAATCGCTCAAGTTATGAGTATTGGGGGAAGAAGACCGACAATGAAATCGTCAAATCTCTGGCGCCTGGGCAAAAGGAGCCATTAACGGTCAAGCGAGATGGACGAATAATGCAAGGCAATACAAGAACTCTAATTCTCGAAGAGCGTGGGTATGACATCAATAAACTACCAAGGGTAATATATGCCGACTGAATTTGAAAAAAAAATCCAAGAATTCATTGAATTTGATTCCTTGAAAAAAATGCTAGAACTTGGAAAAATAATTCATACCATATCAATGGCCGGCCGGGACACCTATGAAATTAATTCTGACGGCGTCACAGATCCTGCTAAGTTACGGAGAATTAACGAAGTGATTCAGAGAATTTCCTCTCTGCAATTAACCATTGCATCAAACAACAATGATGAACTTGATTCTTTTATTCGATCCTCTTTTGAAATGTTGGATCATGAAATAGAGTCTTTGAAAATTCCTCGCGGGTTTTTTAGATTATTTTAACAGAAATATCTAGAGTGCAAAAAAAAATGCCTACAATCCCATGTCAGTCGCTAAGCGCGTATATGAAGGACGATTTGCCAAGCCTTCGATTCGTAATGCTAGAAAGGTCAAAATTGCAAATGTATATCCGGACCGTTGTAGCGGCACGTTGCCACTGTCGCTGAACCACCCCGGGTTCGAACTAAATCATCACGGGATTCGCGAAGGCTGATTGGTTTAAGTCAGGCCACTACCGCTGTGGCTTGACTGGCGAGTTACCGGTAGTAGTTTTCCTCAGCCTCTACAGGCGATATGTATCGGATGGGTCCGAGCAAACGATGGGGATTGAACCAGGACACCCATTCGAACGCGGCGAACTCCACCGACTCCTTTTCCCAGGGTACTCATCGATGGATTAACTAGGCCTTGTAGAGGCCATTAATGGTCTCGGCCAACGCTTTGTCACAGCTGTTGTCCTTGTTGCCAACAGACGGCTCTATGCCGGCCTCTGCCAGTCGCTCCGAGTACCGGATGCTGACGTATTGGGTGGAATCAATCGGTGATCGTAACACTGGGTCAAGCCGCATATTTTACGTAGCCATGCAAAGCTTCAGCCGGTGTCCTCCAGCCCAGCGTTTTGCGTGGCCTGTTGTTTAGATGTACGGTCCTGACCTGCTCCCCATAGGGCGTACCAGTCGAAGGTTAGTAGAGTCCGTTTTCAGAGGAAGAACGGACATGAAGAAGAGCAGATTCATCGACGAACAGATCATCGGTTTTCTCAAGCAGGCCGAGGGCGGCATGCCTGTCAAGGAACTGTGTCGCCTTGGCGGTTTCAGCGATGCGACCTTCTACAAGTGACGCACCAAGTTCGGCGGCATGCGGGCAAGCGAGGCCACGCGGCTACGCGAGATCGAGAGCGAGAACGCCAGGCTCAAGAAGCTGCTGGCCGAGGCCCACCTGCACATCGAAGCGCTGAAGGTGGGCTTCGGGGTAAAGCGCTGACCCCGCAGGCCAGGCGCGAGGCCGCTGCCAGGATGGTTCAGGGACTGTCCGTCAGCGAGCGCCGCGCCTGTCGCTATGCGGGGTTGTCCAGAACCAGCTACCGGGAGCCGCTCAGCATGAACCAGTCCACGGCCAGCCTAAGCACGCGCATCGTCGAGTTGGCGCACGAGCGCCGGCGCTTTGGCTACCGGCGCATCCACGACCTGTTGAGCCTTGAAGGCCACCAGGTGAACCACAAACGCGTGTGGCGCCTGTACAAGCTGGCCAACCTGTCGGTGCGCAAGCGCCGCAAAGTCAAACGCCCCACTGGCGAGCGCCAGCCCCTGGCTGCCAGCCAGCACGTCAATGACACCTGGAGCGCAGACTTCGTGATGGACGCACTGGCCAACGGCCGGCGCATCAAGTGCCTGACGGTGGTCGATGACTTCAGCCGCGAGTGTGTGGACATCGCGGTGGACCACGGCATGGGTGGCGAGTACGTCGTGCGCTTGCTGGACCAGGCAGCGCAGTTCCGCGGCTACCCGCTGGCCATCCGCACCGATCAGGGGCCTGAGTTCACCAGTCGGGCCTTCATGGCGTGGACAACGGCACGCGGCGTTCGGCATCTGCTCAACGATGCCGGATGCCCGCCCCAGAACGCCTACATCGAAAGCTTCAACGGCAAGTTCAGGGCGTCGAGCCGGTGCGGCGCAGGTCGTGGACGGTGAACGGCTGTAACGGCAGGCCTTTGGCCTTGGCGCCTTCTGCCACGAGCATCGTGATGCGATTCAGGGTCGCATGGACATGCATCGCCGTGGATCGTAGCGGGAAGGAAAAACGAAGCTTGAGCCTGCCGAGCAG
Source organism: Delftia deserti (assembly GCF_042653485.1). NCBI lineage: Bacteria > Pseudomonadati > Pseudomonadota > Betaproteobacteria > Burkholderiales > Comamonadaceae > Delftia > Delftia deserti. Next base: position 1,036,878 of record NZ_JBHSIH010000001.1, read on the forward strand.
GCGTGCAACGTGACGAAGATATCGAGCGCCTGGCGCGACAGGTAGACCACGTGCGGGTTGCGCCCCTTCATTCGCTGCTTCGGAATCGTCCAGGTCTTGCGCTCGAGTCAGGGACCAGGAGACCCGCTGATGCCCGGAAAGCCGCATGAAACAAGCTTTCCTGAGAAGCCTTTTACCGTCAAAGACGGTAAAAGGCTCAATAGTGAACGAGAGTGTCTTAATTCCGCCTCGATTCTTACCGTCAGCCCTACCGTCAGCCGTTTTTGCTGGCCGGCGATAGTCACCGATAGTTGCCGCGACGCATTTGCTTTTAAATCAACACGTTACGGCAGCTTTATCGATGGCTGGCGATAGTCCCCGAAGGACGTCAAATCACTCCCACTCAATCGTCGCCGGCGGCTTGGTCGAAACGTCGTAGGTCACGCGGTTGATGCCGCGCACTTCGTTGATGATCCTTCCAGACACCTTCTTGAGCAGGCCGTAGGGCAGCTCGGCCCAGTCGGCGGTCATGAAGTCGCTGGTCTGCACGGCGCGCAGGGCCACGACGTAGTCGTAGGTGCGGCCGTCGCCCATGACGCCCACGCTCTTGACGGGCAGGAAGACGGTGAAGGCCTGGCTGGTGAGGTCGTACCAGTTCTTGCCGGTGGCCTCGTCGGTCCAGTTGCGCAGTTCCTCGATGAAGATGGCGTCGGCGCGGCGCAGCAGGTCGGCGTATTCCTTCTTGACTTCACCCAGGATGCGCACGCCCAGGCCCGGGCCGGGGAAGGGGTGGCGGTAGACCATTTCACGCGGCAGGCCCAGGGCCACGCCGAGTTCGCGCACTTCGTCCTTGAACAGGTCGCGCAGGGGTTCGAGCAGCTTCAGGCCCAGTTGTTCGGGCAGGCCGCCGACGTTGTGGTGGCTCTTGATGGTGACGGCCTTCTTGCTCTTGGCGCCGCCCGACTCGATGACGTCGGGGTAGATGGTGCCCTGGGCCAGGAAGGTGGCGCCCTTGTGGCCACCGTCGCCAGCTTTCAGCTTGGCGGCTTCGGCCTTGAACACGTCCACGAACAGGCCGCCGATGATCTTGCGCTTGGCCTCGGGTTCGCTGACGCCGGCCAGCTTGCCCAGGAACAGGTCGCTGGCGTCCACGCGGATGACCTTGGCGTGCAGCTTGCCCTCGAACATTTCCATGACCATGTCGCCTTCATTGAGGCGCAGCAGGCCGTGGTCCACGAAGACGCAGGTCAGCTGGTCGCCGATGGCGCGGTGGATCAGGGCCGCGGCCACGGAGGAATCCACGCCACCGGACAGGCCGAGGATGACTTCCTCGTCGCCCACCTGCTCGCGGATCCTGGCGACGGCTTCCTCGATGTAGTCGCCCATGATCCAGTCGGCGTTGGCCGCGCAGATCTCGCGCACGAAGCGGTTGAGCAGGGCCGCGCCCTGCACGGTGTGCGTGACTTCGGGGTGGAACTGCACGGCGTAGAAGCGACGCGCCTCGTCGGCCATGCCGGCGATGGGGCAGGACGGCGTGGAGGCCATGACCTTGAAGCCCGGGGGCAGTTCGGTGACCTTGTCGCCGTGGCTCATCCAGACCTTGAGCATGCCGTGGCCTTCGGCCGTGCTGAAGTCCTCGATGCCCTTGAGCAGTTCGGTGTGGCCATGGGCGCGCACTTCGGCGTAGCCGAATTCGCGGGTGTGCGAGCCTTCGACCTTGCCGCCCAGCTGGGTGGCCATGGTCTGCATGCCGTAGCAGATGCCCAGCACGGGAATGCCCAGCTCGAACACGGCGTCGGGGGCGCGGTCGTCCACTTCGTAGACGCTGGCGTGGCTGCCCGACAGGATCACGCCCTTCAAGCGGCCATCGGCGGCGAATTCGCGCACCCAGTCGCTGCTGACGTCGCAGGGATGGACTTCGCAGTAGACATGGGCTTCGCGCACGCGGCGGGCGATCAGCTGGGTGACTTGGGAGCCGAAGTCAAGAATGAGGATCTTGTCGTGTTGCATGGTCATCTCAGGCAAAGGTGATTGGAGGGAATCAGAAATCTTCAGGGGCCAGCAGCGCCAGGCCGCGCTTGCGGGCGGCGGCGGCCTGGGCCGGGTCGAAAGTGGCCAGCGGCAGGCGCAGCGACTGCGCCAGCCACAGGTAGGCCGCGTCATAGACCGGCAGCCGGGTGTCCAGCGCCACGTCGAGCACGGCCTTGTGCTGGGCGGGCGCCAGTTCGTGCAGCTCCACACGGTGGCGTATGGCCTCGAGCACGCTCCACAGGCCTTCGACCGAGCTGTGCGGAATGCGGCCGCCGTGCACGCCCGAGGCGATCAGGTTGCCACACTCCCACTGCCAGAGGTTGGGCGCTTGCGGGTCCACTTCGTGGCGGCGTATGCGGGTGTACAGGCGCTGGGTGTGCACGCTGGCGGCATCGGGCAGCAGCCAGGCGGCGGTGACGGAGGCATCGAGCACGAAGGAGGTCATGCCTGGCTCCGGCCTGCGTGGCGCAGTCGGGTGGTGGAGTCCGGCGCCTGTGCCGCCGGGGCCGACTGGGCCGGCCGCACCGTGGCCTGCAACGCCTGCATCTGCTCCAGCTCGCGGGCGATCTGCTCGTCGGTGATCACGGGGCGGCGGCGCACCGGCAGCATGCGCACCACTTCCTTGCCGTGGCGGGTGATGCGCACCTCCTCGCCCTGCTCGACAAGTTCGATCAGGGCGGAGAAACGGGTCTTGGCTTCGTAGATGCCGACAGATTGCATGGCTGGGCTGGAAACGGAAAAGGCCTGGAATCAGGCACAGGCCGGATTCTATCATTCTGGCCAGAATTTTCCAAAATTCAGGCCAGAACATTGCGAGCATTCCGGGCGCTGGCGGGGCACGGCCTGGGGCCGGATCGCTCCCTGGTGCCGCGCCGCAGGCGTGTGCCAGGTGCACAAATTCATCCATATGCTCTTATCTGTCATCAAAAACTACAGAGTTTTTACCCAATGGGTAATCACTTATCCAATTATTTTTGATCATATGGATAATTTTGCTTATCGATGCCACCACAGAAAGGCGCGTCCCGATGCAACCGACTCCCCTGCGCACCCGCTTCTGGTCGGACCTGACCAGCGAAGAGTTCTCCCGGCTGGACCGCGAACGGCTCATCGCCGTGCTGCCGGTCGGTGCCACGGAGCAGCACGGCCCCCATCTGCCCATGTCCACCGACACCGCGACCATCGATGGCATGGTCCGCGCCAGCCTTCCCCTGCTGCCCGACGACCTGGCGGTGCTGTTCCTGCCCACGGTGGCCTATGGCAAGAGCAATGAGCATTCACGCTATCCAGGCACGCTCACGGTGTCGGCGCGCACGCTGATGGCGCTGTGGACGGAGATTGGCGCCTGCGTGGCCAGGGCCGGGGTGCGCAAGCTGGTGCTCTACAACAGCCACGGCGGGCAGATGAGCGTGATGGACATCGTGGCGCGCGACCTGCGCGAGGCGCACGGCATGATGGTGGTCGCAGCCCACTGGTACACGCTGGGCCTGCCCGAGGGCCTGTTCACTGCGCACGAGGAAAGGCACGGCATCCACGCCGGCGATCTGGAAAGCTCGGTCATGCTGCATCTGGCGCCCGCGCATGTGCGGCGCGACCAGTTGCGCAACTTCCCGTCGATGACGGAGCAACTGGCCGAGGAGAACCGCTTCCTGTCGATCACGCCCAGCGGCAAGCTGGGCTGGCAGATGCACGACATCAATCCCGCCGGCGCCGCCGGGGATGCGTCGCGCGCCAGCGCCGACAAGGGCGCGGCCGTGCTCGACCATGTGGCCCGGCGCTTCGTGCAACTGCTCCAGGAGATCGATCGCTTCCCGGTCGAGCGGCTGGCCAACGTGCCCGCCTGGCAGTGAGGCCACCGTGTCCCGGGAGCCCGCCCCCATGAACACCCCCACCCCCACCCCCATCCACACCTGCACCGGGGACGGCCCGCCCCTGGTGCGCCTGCGCGAGGTCGGCAAGCGGTTCGCGAACGGCACGCTGGCGCTTGACGGCATGTCGCTCGACATCGGCGAGCACGACTTCATCAGTTTTCTCGGCCCCTCGGGCTGCGGCAAGAGCACGGCGCTGCGCCTGATCGCGGGCCTGGCACGCAGCAGCGGCGGCGACATCGACTGGCGCGATGACACACCAGGCCAGCCGCGTGGCGAGCGCGACCTGGGCTTTGTGTTCCAGGAGCCCGCCCTCATGCCCTGGGCCCGGGTGTTCGACAACGTGTGGCTGCCCCTGAGGCTGTCGGGAACGCGCCGCGACGCCGCCGCGCCGGTGGTGCAGCAGGCGCTGGAGATGGTGGGGCTTTCGCGCTTCGCCGACGTCTACCCGCGCGAGCTGTCGGGCGGCATGAGGATGCGCGTGTCCATCGCCCGCGCCCTGGTCACCCGCCCGCGCCTGCTGCTGATGGACGAGCCCTTTGCCGCGCTCGACGAGATGACGCGCATCAAGCTCAACAACGACCTGCTGGCCATCTGGCGCGAGCAGCGCTTTTCCATCGTCTTCGTGACGCACAGCGTCTACGAGTCGGTGTACCTGTCCGACCGCATCGTGGTGATGGCCGCGCGCCCCGGCCGTGTGATCGACGAGATCCGCATCGACGAACCCTACCCGCGCGGCGAGACGTTTCGCACGTCGACCCGCTACAACGCGCACTGCGCCGCCGTCTCCCGTTCACTGCATGGAGCACTGCATGGCCTCGACATCGACCATTGAATCCGCAATCCCGGCCACAGCGGCCCCGGCAGCCACTACGCCTGCGGCCATCACTCCCACGGCTGAATCGCTGCGCGCCCACGAGGACCGGCTGCACCGCCGCGAATCCGCGCTGCGCGTGGCCGTGCCGCTGGCCGTGGTCGCCGCGCTGCTGCTGGCCTGGGAATGGACGGTGCGCGCCAACGGCATCGCGCACTACATCCTGCCCGCGCCCTCGCTGATCCTGCGCACGCTGGTGGAGCACTGGGATTCCCTGTCCACCGCGCTGTGGTTCACCGTCAAGCTGACGCTGGCGGCGCTGGCCGCCGCCATCGTGGGAGGGGTGGCGCTGGCCATCGCTTTCGGCCTGTCCCGGTGGGTGGAGATCGGGCTGTTCCCGCTGGCCGTGCTGCTGCAGGTGACGCCCGTGGTGGCGATCGCGCCGCTGATCCTGATCTATGTCTCCGACACCACGGCGGCGCTGCTGCTGTGCGCGTGGATCGTGGCCTTCTTTCCCATCCTCTCGAACACGGTCATCGGGCTCAAGAGCGCCGACAGCCTGCTGCGCGACCTGCTGCGGCTGTACCGGGCATCGCCCTGGCAGACCTTCCGCCATCTGCTGGTGCCCAGCGCACTGCCCTACTTCATGGCGGGCCTGAAGATCGCCGGCGGCCTGAGCCTGATCGGCGCCGTGGTGGCCGAGTTCACGGCGGGCACGGCGGGCCGGGAGACCGGCCTGGCATCGCGCATCCTGGAGTCGAGCTTTCGCACCGAGATCCCGATGATGTTCGCCGCGCTGCTGCTGGTATCGCTGCTGGGCATCGTCATCTTCGCCGTGTTCGCCACGCTGTCGCGCCTGATGCTCGGCCACTGGCATGAAAGCGAGATGCGCCATGAACGTTAGAGAACATCCGCAGCGCCCCCCCGTCGACTGGGAGGCCGTGCGCGCCGACCTGCGGGGCCTCAACCTGATCAGCGCGCCCGGCCAGCGCCGGCAGCTGTCCCGCGATTTCCACTGGTACAGCCCCATTCTTTCGGCGCAGCTCGCGCACTGCGTGGCCGACCTCGTCGTCAAGGTCAGCACCGAAGAGGATGTGCGCCAGGCGCTGGCCGTGGCCGCGCGCTGGAAGCTGCCCGTCACCGTGCGCGGCGGCGGCACGGGCAACTACGGGCAATGCGTGCCTTTGCGGGGCGGCATCGTGCTCGACGTCACGCCCATGTGCCGCGTGCTGGACATCGCCCCGGGCCGCATCCGCGTGCAGGCCGGCGCGCGCATGCACGACATCGACCTCGCCGCGCGCGAGACCAGCCAGGCGCTGCGCATGTGGCCGTCGACCTGGCATGTGGCCACCATTGGCGGCTTCATCGCGGGCGGGTTCGGGGGCATAGGTTCGTTCCGGCACGGCATTCTGCGCGACAGCGGAAACCTGCTGCGCGCACGCGTGATGACGGTGGAGCGCACGCCGCGCACCATCGAACTGGCCGGCGACGAGATCCAGCAGGTGCACCACGCCTACGGCACCAATGGCGTGATCCTGGACCTGGAAGTGGCGCTGAGCCCGGCCGTGGAATGGGTGCATTGCACCCTGCTGTTTCCCACCTATGGTGGGGCGCTGGATTTCGGCATCGCGGCGCAGGACCCGTCGCTGGACCTGTTTTTGCTGTCGACGGTGGAGGCGCGCTTTGCCGCGTACTACACGGCCATGGGCCGGCATTTTCCAGCCGACCGGCACGCCGTGTTCACCATGGTGCCGCCCGCATCCATGCCGGCGCTGCGCGCCCTGGCCCGGGCGCATGGCGGCACGGTCTCCGTCGCCGGAACCGAGGCCGAGCTGCTGGCCCAGGGCCTGCCGCCCGCCTACGAATGCGCCTTCAACCACACGACGCTGCAGGCGCTGAAGGCCGACCGCGGCTGGACCTACCTGCAGCTGGCCTATGCCCAGCCCTTCGACCCGGCCGTGGTGCAGCGCCATCTGTCGGTCTTTGGCGACGATGTGCTGCAGCACCAGGATTTCGCGCGCGCCCATGGCGAATGCGCCACCTTCGGCATCGTGCTCGTGCGCTGGAAGGGCGAGGAACACCTGAACGCCATCGTGCGCGAGATCGAGTCCCAGGGCGGCTGCCAGGTCTTCAACCCGCATGTGGTCACCATCGAGGACGGTGGCATGAAGACCATCGATGCCCTGCAGATCGCCTTCAAGCAGCGCAGCGACCCCATGGGCCTGCTCAATCCCGGCAAGACGCTGGGCTGGCAGCCCCACATGGAGCAGGAAGGCTGAGCCACGCCTGCCCTGCTTTGCCAGGTTCCCGACACCAGGAGAAACATGCCATGCCCGTGCCCGCCCGCCCAACCCCATCGCTCCTGCGAAGCGCCGTCACCGGCCTGGCGCTCATGTGCGCCGTGCTGGCCGCCCACGCCCAGGAAAAGGTGGTGTTCGCCACCAACTGGAAGGCGCATGCCGACCATGGCGGCTTCTACCAGGCGCTGGTGGACGGCACCTACCAGCGCTACGGCCTCGATGTGGAGATCCAGCAAGGTGGCGCCCTGGTCAACAACCGCCCCATGCTGCCCGCGGGCAAGGTCGATTTCCTGATGGCGGGCAATCTGCTGCAGTCCTTCGACAACGTCAAGAACGGCATCCCCACCGTGGTGGTCGCCGCGTTTTTCCAGAAGGACCCGCAGGCCCTGCTCGCCCATCCGGGCCAGGGCTACGACAGGTTCGAGGACATGGCCGGGGCGCCCGTGGCCTTCATCGGCAAGGACGGCCAGTTCAGCTTCTGGCAGTGGATGAAGTCGGAGCACGGCTTCCAGGACAAAAGCCTCAGGCCCTACACCTTCAACATGGGCCCCTTCCTGGCCGACAGGAAATCGGTGCAGCAAGGCTATGCGTTCTCCGAGCCCATCGCCATCCGCAACGCGGCCGGCTTCGAGCCCGTCGTGCACCTGCTGGCCGACCACGGTTTCTCCACCTATGCGACCACCATAGAGACGCGCACGGACATGGTGAAGAACCGGCCCGAGACCGTGCGCAGGTTCATCGAGGCCTCGATCATCGGCTGGAACCACTTCCTGTACGGCAAGAACGATGCCGCCAAGCAGAGGATCCTCCAGATCAACCCCGACGCCTCGCTGGCCGTGCAGCAGGGCTACATCGACCGCATCAAAAAGCTCGGCCTCGTGGACAGCGAGGATTCGCTGGCCCGGGGCATAGGCGCCATCGATCCGGCGCGCGTCAAGGACTTCCACGACAAGATGGTCAAGGCCGGCCTGTACCGCAGCGGCCAGATCGACCTGTCCAAGGTGGTGGACACGCGCTTCGTCAACCAGGGCGCGGGCGTCGACATCCGCAAGCAGCTGACGGGCCAATGAGCCGCGCAGCACACGCCTTGCCCTCCCGCCACGCTACAAGGAGATCCCGCAGCATGGGCCTCGAACGCACGCTCACCGTCCGCGTCTCGCGCATCGCGCGGCAGACACCCGACATCCTGGCATTCGAGCTGAGCCATCCGTGGGGCCGCGCCCTGCCCGGCTACGAGGCCGGCGCCCATATCGACGTGCACATGCCCGGCGGATTCTCGCGCCAGTACTCGCTGGCCCGGGCGCCGCGGCCTGCGGGCCAGCAGGCCTATGTGATCGGCGTCAAGCGCGAGGCGTCCAGCCGGGGCGGCTCGGCCTCCATGCATGAGCGCGTGCGCGAGGGCGATCTGATCGCCATCAGCTCGCCGCGCAACACCTTCCCGCTGCACGCCCAGGCGCGCAGCCACCTGCTGCTGGCGGCCGGCATCGGCATGACGCCCCTGCTGGCCATGGCGCAGGAACTGGCCTTGCGCGGCGCGGATTTCACGCTGTGCGTGTTCGCCCGCAGCCGGGAGCACCTGGCCTTCGCCCAGGCCTTGCGCGCACCCGATCTGGCGCCGCATGTGCGGCTGCACCTGGACCAGGGCCCGGCCTCGCAGCGCATCGACCTGCGCCAGCTGCTGGCCGAACCCGCGCCCGGCACCCACGTGTATGTCTGCGGTCCCGCCGGCTTTGTGCAGGCGGTGCGCGAAGCGGCCGCCCACTGGCCCGAGGAGGCGCTGCACACCGAGTACTTCGCGGCGCCCGACGGCAGCGCCGTGGCCGCCACCGGCCGGCCCTTCACGCTGAAACTGGCACGGCGCGGCATCGAGGTGCCCGTGGCCGCCGACCAGACGGCGGTGGATGCGCTGCATGACGTGGGCATTGACATTCCCGTGTCCTGCCAGCAGGGGCTGTGCGGCACCTGCGTCGTCCCCGGCGATGGCGACGGTGCCGAGCACCGCGATGTCTGCCTGACGGCCACCGAACGGCGCAGCCGCATCGCGCTATGCTGCTCGCGTGCCAAGAACCATACGCTCGTGCTCGAGCTGTGACCGCCATGCCCTCTCCCTCCCCCACCCTCGACGACGCAGACACCGTGGATGCGCCCGCCACGCGCGGACGCTCGCGCAAGTACACGCAGGTGCTCGGCCTGATCCACCAGGCGGCCATCGAGGTGTTCGCCAGCGAGGGGCTGGCCGGCGCGTCCACGCAGGCCATCGCGGACAAGGCCGGACTGTCCAAGGCGCAGCTGCACTACTACATCGGCAGCAAGGAGGCGCTGTACCGGCAGGTGCTGCAGGACATCCTCAACGACTGGATCGTGGTCTTCGGCTTCAGCGACGAGGCCTTCGGCCCGCGCAAGGTGCTGGGCGATCTCATCCGCCGCAAGATGGTGTTCTCCTTCGAGCACCCTCTGCGTTCGCGCATCTTCACCGCCGAGATGATGCGCGGCGCGCCGGTGCTGCGCAGCATGATGGACACCAGCAAGCAGCGCACCCACCAGGCGGCGGCCGTGCTCCAGAACTGGATGAACCAGGGGCTGATGGACCCGGCCGACCCCATGCTGGTGCTGTTCCACATCTGGGCGGTGACGCAGTTCTATGCCGACCACGCCACCCAGGCCGCCTATTTCCGCGACACGCCGACCGACAGCGGTGAAAAGGACCGGCGCTATCTCATCGAACAGGTCATGGCATTCCTGATGAAGGGCTCCGGCGTCCGATAGCTGGCAGCCACGGCCGCCGCAGAAGCCGGGCGGCCATGCCACTGCGCATCAGGCCCTGATGGGGCGTGATGGCCTTTCTGGAAGGCACTTTTTCCATTCCATCGCGAAGCAGGCAACACGCAACAGGCATCCCTATTGCGTGAATGGCAGAGCCTTGCCCGCATCCAGGGAAAAACCGGTCCAGTCCGCATTTTTCAAACCACCCCACAGGCAGGAGAAGCCATGAAGACGCACCACGGAAAATCCCTTTGCCGCCATCGCCTGAATCAGGCTGCGGTGGCTTTGTCCATGCTTTCAGGCGTTGCGGCACAGGCGGCGGATTCCGGTGGCGATACGCCAGCGGCTGAAAGCCCGGCGAGCAATCCCTGGGAGATGCTGTCCAAGGGGCGATTCGAAGGCCATGCACGCACGATCTACTTTCACAGCAGCAATGCGTACTACGTGCCGGGCCTGAGGCAGGATACGGCCAGCATCGGCGGGAAAATCGGCTTCCGCTCGGCCGGGTACCAGGGGTTCTCGTTCGGGGTTTCCGGATTCCTGCAGCGCCCGCTGCACCGGTCCGGCGATCCCGCGCGCGTCGATGGCTATGTGGGGCCCGACATCACGGCCATGGGCGAGGCCTATGCACGCTGGGAAAACCGCCATGCCCGCGTGACCCTCGGCAACCAGGCCATCGAGCTGCCCTTTGCCGCCAGCTATGACTGGCGCATGGCAGCCCAGCTGTTCCAGGGCATCTCGGCGCGCTACGGCCTGTCCGATGGCAACCACATCACGGCCGTGCGCATGACGCGCTTCAAGTCTTATATCGATGACCGCTTCAGAAAGCTCACGACCTACAACACCACCATAGACGCCTATTCCCCAGCAGGCATGGCCGAGACGCCAGGCTTTTATGGCGTGGGCGGTGTCAGGAGCCTGGATCTCCAGACCATGGAGCTCAGAGGCCAGGCCTGGTATTTCAACTACCAGGACTACGCCAGGATGGCCTATGCCCAGGCGCAATGGAGCGCCAAAGGCGATGGCGTTGGCGTACTGCCTTTCATCGCCGGCCAGGTGTTCCGCCAGACCGGCGAAGGCCGCAAGCTGCTGGGCCCTGTCGACAGCAAGGTCTACGGCGTACAGGTCGGTGCCAGGCGCCATTCGGCGACGCTGTCCCTGAGCTACAACCGCATCGTTCCCAACGCAGGCTCCTATCTGAACGGGGCATTGGTCACGCCCTATGCCCACTATGTCGCCTCAGGACCGATGTTCGCCCAGCCCTTTCTTTCCAGCGCGCAGGACCTGGGCGCCGGAAACGCCTGGGCGCTGGATCTGAATGGCGCGCCGGCACCGGGCTGGTTCATAGGATTGCGGTACTCCTACATGGACCTCAAGAGCAGTGCCACGGCCCCCAGCCTGCGCCAGTCGGAATACCTGGGCTATGCCATCTACCAGTTCAGCGGCAAACTCAAGGGCCTGCGCGTGACCAACTTCATTGCACTGGCCAGGTCACCCAACCATGCCGCGAACTTCTGGCAGAACCGGCTGGCCATGGAATACCGCTGGTAATGCAACAAATGAAAGGACCGGGAAATGGACATGGGCAAACCAATGGCCCACTATGCGGCGGCCAGGCGCGTGGGCGACTTCGTCTTCATGAGCGGCGTGGTGGCCGTCGACCCTGCCTCGCGCCGCGCCGTGGCCGGCTACGACGACATCCCCGGGCACGCGCGCAGCGCGCTGCAAGCCCTGGGCTATGCCACGGGGCAGATGTCGGTGGACGTGTTCGAGGCCGCCATCGTCGCGCAAAGCTGGTTCGTGCTGGAGCGCATCCGCCAGATCGCCGCCGAGCATGGCGGCACCATGCAGGATGTCTTCAAGCTCGTGCAGTACTTTCGCCACCTGCCGCACTACGCGCTCTACAACCGCGTGCGCGGCCTCTTCTACCCCGGCGCGCCACCGGTGAGCACGGTGGTCGAGGTCTCGCGCTTTCTGCCAGGCGACGAGGTGCTGGTCGAAGTGGAGGCCACCATGCATCTGCCACGGTAAGCGGTGCACAGCCCTGCCCCTCAGCGCTGCGCGCGCACGAATTCGACAAAGCGCTCCAGCGCGGGCGACAGCACACCGGCCGGCCAGGCCAGGCTGGTCTCGCAGGTCGGCAACGCCACCGGCTTGCGGCCCGTGCCCGAGGCGTGAACCACTTCGCGATAGACCACGCCGGGCCGGCAAAACTGCATCACGCTGGCCGGCACCCACGCCAGGCCCATGCCGCCCCAGACCAGGTTCACGATGGTCTGCATCTGTATCGCCTGCTGCGCGATGCGCGGGACCTTGCCGTGCTGGCGGTACAGGTCCATCACCGCGTCATGCAGCGAAGGCATGATGCGGCGCGGAAAGATCACCAGTGGCTGCTCCAGCACGGCGTCCAGCATCAACCGGTCCGTGCCGGCCAGCACGTGCTGCGCGGGCAGCGCCAGCACCATGGGCTCGCGCCCCACGGCCAGGCATTGGAGGCCGGCCGGCGCATGGCCGGGAGCATGCAGCATCAGCCCGGCATCGATCTGGCCGCGCTCGAAGGCCTGCATCTGTACATCGCTTGTGGCCTCGACCAGTTCCAGCGCCACGCCCGGCGTGTCCGTCCCGAAATCCCGCACCCACAGCGGCAGCCGGGTGAAGCCGATGGTGGAGACGAAGGCCAGGCGCACGCGCCCCACCTCGCCCGCCGCCGCGGCACGCGCCAGCCCCGGCAGCGCCGCCGATCGCGCCAGCAGTTCGCGCACCTGCGGCAGCAGTGCCTCGCCGGCCGGCGTCAGCGCGACATGCCGGCTGGAGCGCCTGAACAGCGCCACGCCCAGGTTGCGCTCCAACTGTGCGATGGCCTGCGTCAGGGGCGGCTGCGTCATGTGCAGGCGCGCGGCGGCGCGGCCGAAGTGCAGTTCGTCCGCCACGGCCAGGAACTGCCGCCAGGCACGCAGGTCGATGGGGGGCTCATTCATATGTACAGCATATCAATCCGGGCGATGAATAGGATTGGATCGGATGAATCAAAGCGCCCATACTCATCGCACCCCACCACGAGAGACAAGCGAGAAACACGCCATGGCCACCCCAGCTCTGCCCATCAACCGCCGAAGCGCCCACATCACACAGGGCAAGGCGCGCGCCGCCAACCGTTCCATGTTCTACGGCATGGGCTACAAGGAGGAGGACTTCAGCAAGCCGATGGTCGGCGTGGCCAACGGCCACAGCACGATCACGCCCTGCAACTCGGGCCTGCAAAAGCTGGCGGACGCGGCCATCGCAGGCATCGAGGAAGCCGGCGGCAACGCGCAGGTGTTCGGCACGCCGACCATCTCGGACGGCATGTCCATGGGCACGGAGGGCATGAAGTACTCGCTGGTCAGCCGCGAGGTGATCGCCGACTGCATCGAGACCTGCGTGGGCGGCCAGTGGATGGATGGCGTGCTGGTGGTCGGCGGCTGCGACAAGAACATGCCGGGCGGCATGATGGGCATGCTGCGCGCCAACGTGCCAGCCATCTATGTGTACGGCGGCACCATCCTGCCCGGCCGGTGGAAAGGCCGGGACCTGAACATCGTCAGCGTGTTCGAGGCCGTCGGCGAAAACGCCGCGGGCAAGATCAGCGACCAGGAACTCAAGGACATCGAGCAGCACGCCATTCCCGGCACGGGTTCGTGCGGCGGCATGTACACCGCCAACACCATGTCCAGCGCGTTCGAGGCGCTGGGCATGAGCCTGCCCTACTCCTCCACCATGGCCAACCCCCATGACGAAAAGGAGAATTCGGCCCGGGAATCCGCCAGGGTGCTGATCGAGGCCATCAAGAGGGATCTCAAGCCGCGCGACATCGTGACGCGCGAATCCATCGAGAACGCGGTCTCGGTGATCATGGCCACCGGTGGCTCCACCAATGCCGTGCTGCACTTTCTCGCCATCGCCCACGCAGCCGGCGTGCCCTGGTCCATCGACGACTTCGAGCGCATCCGCCAGCGCGTGCCCGTGCTGTGCGACCTCAAGCCCAGCGGCAGGTACCTGGCCGTGGACCTGCACCAGGCGGGCGGCATCCCCCAGGTCATGAAGCTGCTGCTGAACGCGGGCCTGCTGCATGGCGACTGCATCACCATCTCGGGCCGGACCATCGCCGAGACCCTGGCGGACGTGCCGGATGTGCCACCCAGGCCCGAGGTCATCCGACCCATCGCCGACGCGCTCTACCCGCAGGGCCACCTGGCCATCCTCAAGGGCAACCTCAGCCCCGAAGGCGCGGTGGCCAAGATCACGGGCCTGAAGAACCCGGTCATCACCGGCCCGGCGCGCGTGTTCGACGACGAGCAATCGGCGCTGGAGGCCATCCTGGCGGGCCGCATCGAGGCGGGCGATGTGATGGTGCTGCGCTACCTGGGCCCCAAGGGCGGCCCCGGCATGCCCGAGATGCTGGCCCCCACGGGCGCCCTGATCGGCGCCGGCCTGGGCGAGAGCGTGGGCCTGATCACCGACGGCCGCTTCTCGGGCGGCACCTGGGGCATGGTGGTCGGCCATGTGGCGCCGGAGGCCGCCGTGGGCGGCACCATTGCGCTGGTGCATGAAGGCGACTCCATCACCATCGATGCGCATGCATTGCAGTTGCAGCTGAACGTGCCCGACGACGTGCTCGCCGGGCGCCGTGCGGCATGGAAGGCCCCCGCGCCCCGCTACACGCGGGGCGCGCAGGCCAAGTTCGCGTTCAATGCATCCAGCGCCAGCTCGGGCGCGGTATTGGACCGCTTCGAGGGCTGAACGAACCCATGCCCATGAAAAAAGGGTCCTGGCAGCGATTGCCCGGACCCTTTTTGCGTCTCGCACCCAGCTGGCGCGAAGGCGCTTGGTCAGTCGGCGCGGTAGTTAGGCGCTTCCTTGGTGATCTGCACGTCATGCACGTGCGATTCGCGGATGCCGGCGGCCGTGATCTCGACGAACTCGGCCGTGTTGTTCATCTCCTCGATGGTGGCGCAGCCGCAGTAGCCCATGGCCGCGCGCACGCCGCCGGCCATCTGGTAGACGATGGAGACCATGGAGCCCTTGTAGGGCACGCGGCCTTCGATGCCTTCGGGCACGAGCTTGTCGGCATTGGGATTGCCGGTGCTCGATTCCTGGAAGTAGCGGTCGGCCGAGCCCTGCTGCATGGCGCCGATGGAGCCCATGCCGCGATAGCTCTTGTACGAACGACCCTGGTACAGGATGACTTCGCCCGGAGCCTCTTCGGTGCCGGCGAACATGCCGCCCATCATGATGGTCGAGGCGCCAGCGGCCAGGGCCTTGGCGATGTCGCCCGAGAAGCGGATGCCGCCGTCGGCGATCAGCGGCACGCCCGTGCCCTGCAGGGCCTGGGCCACGCTGTCGATGGCCATGATCTGGGGCACGCCCACACCGGCGACGATGCGCGTGGTGCAGATGGAGCCAGGGCCGATGCCGACCTTGACGGCGTCGGCGCCTGCCTCGGCCAGTGCCAGCGCAGCGGCGCCGGTGGCGATGTTGCCGCCGATGACATCGACCTGCGGGTAGTTCTGCTTGACCCAGCGCACGCGGTCGATCACGCCCTTGCTGTGGCCGTGGGCCGTGTCCACCACCAGTGCATCGACACCGGCCTTGACCAGCAGCTCCACGCGCTGCTCGGTGCCCTCGCCCACGCCCACGGCGGCGGCCACGCGCAGTCGGCCTGCGCTGTCACGCGCTGCATTGGGGAAGGTGGTCTGCTTGGTGATGTCCTTGACGGTGATCAGGCCCTTGAGTTCAAAGGCGTCGTTCACGACCAGGATGCGCTCGAGCTTGTGCTTGTTGAGCAGGGCCTTGGCTTCCACGGGCGTGGTGCCGTCTTTCTCGTTGACGGTGATCAGGCGCTCGCGCGGCGTCATGATCTGGCTGACCTTGACGTCGTAGCGGGTCTCGAAGCGCAGGTCGCGGCTGGTGACGATGCCGACCACCTTGCCACCGTCGCACACGGGAAAGCCCGAGATGCCGAGGTTCTCGGACAGCTGCAGCACCTGCAGCACGGTGTGCTCGGGGGTGATGACCACGGGGTCGTGCACCACACCGGATTCGTGGCGCTTGACCTTGGACACTTCGGCAGCCTGTTCCTCTGCCGTCATGTTCTTGTGGATGACGCCGATGCCGCCCTCCTGCGCAATGGCAATGGCCAGACGCGCTTCGGTCACGGTGTCCATGGCGGCGGACACAAGGGGGATGTTCAGGGAGATGTTGCGCGAAAAGCGCGTCTTGAGCGAGGTGTCCTTGGGCAGGACCTGGGAGAAAGCGGGGACCAGGAGGACGTCGTCGAAGGTCAGGGCTTTACCGAGAAGGCGCATGTGAGAGCTCCAAAAGAAGGATTGTACCCGTGCGCCGGATCACAATGTATGCTGTAGGCCATTGTTCCCCGCTATCGCTGCCCGCCATCATTTCCTGCTATTGCTACCTGCAACCGGCCCGATCACCCCAATCACCATGCATGCCACCAAGCTTGTTTTGCTAGCCGCGCTTGCCGCCTGTTCACTGTCCGCAGCCGCCCAGTGGCAATGGGTCGATGCAACAGGCCGCAAGGTCTTCAGCGACCGCGCGCCACCCCCTGACATTCCGGCCAAGAACATCCTGCGCCAGCCTGGCGGCAGCGCGCCCGCCCCTGCAGCGGCGGCGCCTTCCAGTGCACCAGCAGCCACGGATGCAGCCGCCCAGACCGCTGCAGATGCAACGGCACAGGCAGCGCCTGCCGGCTCCAAGGACACCAAGCCCGCAGGCACCGACAAGGCCCTGGAAGAGCAAAAGCGCAAGGCCGAGGCCCAGGAGGCCGCCAAGGCCAAGGCAGAAAAGGACCGGGTTGCCAAGGAGCGCCAGGACAACTGCGCGCGGGCAAAACAGGCCAAGACGGCGCTGTCATCGGGCGGCCTGATGGCCTATACCAATGCCCAGGGCGAGCGTGGCTTCATGGACGAAGCCACGCGCGACAGCGAACTCAAGCGCGCCGACGCCACCATCGCCGCGGACTGCGGCCCGGCGCGCTGAGCGCCGGGCACGGCCCCACAGTGCAAGGCCGGTTCAGTAACCGGCCTTGGCCCCGGGCCTTTGGCGCTGGAACAGGCCCGTGGCGCGGGCGCCCTGGCGTGCGAAACGCTCGCGGCGCGCCACCTTGGGGTCCACGGTCAAGGGCCGGTACAGCTCCACGCGATCGCCATCGCGCAGGCACTGCGTCAGCGGGGCACTGCGGCCCCACAGGCCCGCAGGCGCGGCCTGTGCAAAGCCCAGCGCCTGCCAGCCACCAGCGGCCTCCACCGCGTCGGCAATCGAGGCACCGGCCGGCAATTGCAGGGCCAGTTCAACGACTTCACTGGCATGCGCGCTGCATGCCAGCGTGATGCACAGAAACGGCCGGGGTTCAGCCATAGACCTGCTCGGCGCGCTTGACGAAGGCCTCGACCATGGAGCCCGCGATGCGGTCGAACACCGGGCCGACCACGGCGGCCAGCGCCATGTTGTCAAAGCCATAGTCCAGTTGCAGCTCCACGCGGCAGGCACGCTGGGATCCGTCGCCCACGGGGCGGAACATCCAGTTGCCCTCCAGCCGCGAGAACGGCCCCTTGATCAGGCGGATGCTGACCTGGCGCCCGCCATCGTCGAGCACGCTGTGCGTGTTGCGCGTGACGAAGGACTTGCGCATGCCGCCGAATGCAATGCCCACCTCGGCCGTCATGCCCTGCTCGTCCTGCTCCAGCACCCTGGCCTGGTCGCACCAGGGGAGGAAGTCGGCATAGTGGGCCACGTCCGTCACCAGGGCAAACATTTCTTGGGGGCTGTACCAGATCAGGACGGACTTGTTGACTTTTTTCATGAATGGGACGGGCTGCACGGCATGCAAAACACCGGCTGCGCGGTCATGGCGCATACGGCTGTCACAATGACGGCAAGGCGAAACTAAAATCCCGCACAGAGGCGAGACGGCAATCCAGTATTGTATGGAGAGCTTTCATCTCCAGGTTTTCGCCGCATCTATTACTCCATGGCCAAGAAACCTGAAACACAGTCGCGCATCGCCGACAACAAAAAAGCCGCGTTCAACTACTTCTTCGAGGAACGCTTCGAGGCCGGCATCGTGCTGCACGGCTGGGAAGTGAAGGCACTGCGCAGCGGCAAGGTGCAGCTGACGGACGGCTACGTCATCGTCAAGGACGGCGAGCTGTTCCTGCTCGGCTGCCAGATCAACCCGCTCAAGACCGCCTCCACCCACGTCAACCCCGACGCGGCGCGCATCAAGAAGCTGCTGCTCAAGAAGGACGACATCCTGCGCCTGATCGGCAAGGTCGAGCAAAAGGGCTTTACGCTGGTGCCCATCAACCTTCACTGGAAGAACGGCTTCGTCAAGTGCGACATCGCCCTTGCCAAGGGCAAGGCCGAGCACGACAAGCGCGACGTGATCAAGGACCGCGAAGGCAAGCGCGAAGTCGAGCGCGCCATGAAGAGCTTCAACCGTTGACGGGCATCCGCAGCTTTTTTTGCACTGCTGCGGAATAAACCGGCACGGCCCAGTGTTCATTGCAGTGTCCGGCCGCAATTTCGCGCGCCGGCAAGCACCGGAGACAGCGATGAAGAAGCTCGGCATGAAACTTGGTACCTGTGCCTTCACGGCAGCCCTGGCATTGACCCTGGCAGGCTGCTATTCCGCGCCTGCGGCCAACGCCTCTGGCCAGACCCCGCCCAGCGCGGTCAGCGTGCAAAACGGCATGCTGGTCGGCGCCAACGGCATGACGCTCTACACCTTCGACAAGGACACGGCCGGCAGCGGCAAGTCCGTCTGCAACGGTCCCTGCGCGACCAACTGGCCGCCGCTGATGGGCAAGCAGGCGCCGTCTGGCGGCAACTACAGCGTGGTCCAGCGCGACGATGGCAGCAGCCAGATCGCCTACAAGGGCAAGCCGCTGTACTACTGGGTGAAGGACGGCAAGGCCGGTGATACCACGGGCGATGGCGTCATGGGCGTCTGGCATACCGCACGCCCCTGACTCCAGCCGCATCCGCCTTCGGACCTGCCCATGGACCGCAGCCAGATCCTGGAGCACCTGCCCGGCCTGCGCCGCTATGCGCGGCTGCTGGCGGGCGATGCCTGGGCCGCCGACGACCTGGTGCAGGACACGCTGGAGCGTGCCTGCCGCAAATGGCTGCTGTGGCGCCCCGACGGTGATCTGCGTGCCTGGCTGTTCACGCTGATGCACAACCTCTACCTGAACCAGCGGCGCTCGGCCGCGCGCGGGCAGTGGCTGGACATAGACAGCCTGTCCGAGACCCTGGCCGCCCCCGAGGACAGCAGCGATGCGGCCCTGGACCTGGAGCGCTGCCTGCGGCGCCTGCCCGCCGAGCAGCGGGCCGTGCTGCTGCTCGTCAGCGTGGAGGACATGAGCTACGCCGACACGGCGCGCGTGCTGCAGCTGCCCCTGGGCACCGTGATGTCGCGCCTGTCGCGCGCACGGTCCCGGCTGCGCGAATTGATGGAGGCCCCCTCGGCCACCTCGGCACCGCCTGCACCGACTGCCGGGGCCGCAACACCCCAAGCCGCAGCCCCCGCGCTGCGCCGGCTCAAATGACGAGGCCGCCATGACTGCACCCGTCCCCACCCCTCTCTCATCTTCCTCGCCCTTGCCCCCGCCCATTTCCGACGAGCAATTGCACGCCCTGGTCGATGGCCGCCTGCCCGCGCAGCAGGCGCAGGCACTGCGCGACCGGCTGGACGAAGACAGTGCCGCGCGCGTGGATCAATGGCAACGCCAACGCCAGTTGCTGCGCGCCCTGCATGCCGCCCGGAATGAACCCGCCATGCCCGACGAAATGCGCGCCGCCGCCGAACAGTTGCAGGGCCTGCACCAGCGCCAGCAGCAATGGTGGCGCTGGGGTGGCATGGCCGCGGGCTGGATGCTGGCCTTCGGCCTGGGCTGGCTGGTGCATGGGCAGCAGGCAGCGCCCGCCGCTGCGCCATCAACGGCGGCCACGCTGGCCGCGGCCACCCCGGCCCGCTTCGCCCACCAGGCGGCCGTCGCCCACGCGGTCTACCAGCCCGAGCAACGCCACCCGGTCGAAGTCGATGCCGCGCAGCAGGCCCATCTGCTGCAGTGGCTGTCCAGGCGCCTGGGCCGGCCGCTGAAGCTGCCGGCACTCACGGACCTGGGCTATGAACTGGTAGGTGGCCGATTGCTGCCCGGCGACAGCGGCGCACGCGCCCAATTCATGTACCAGGACGCGGCAGGCGAACGCATCACCCTCTACCTGGGCGCACTGGACGATGCGGCCAAGCGCGACGAAACCGCCTTTCACTTCAGCAGCGATGGCCCCGTGCCCAGCTTCTACTGGGTGGACCAGGGCTTTGGCTATGCGCTCAGCGGCGCCCTGCCGCGCAACCGGCTGCTGCAGCTGGCCACGGCCGTGCACCAGCAGCTCTGACCGGCGAAGGCACGACCGCCGCTGCTACCAGGGCAGGGGTGCCGCCTCGCCGTTGCCATGTTCGCCGTAGTACAGCGAGGGCAGAAAGCGCGACAGATAGGTGAACTCCGTGTAGCAATGGCGCAGCAGGCCCAGGCCCAGCGCGTCAGGCAGCTCGGTGGCCGGGTCGGCGCAGGACTGGCCCAGCAAAAAGCGGCTGCGCAGCACGCAGCCAAAAGGCGTGTCACGCGCCAGGTGCACCATCTGCCCGTCCATGGGGTCCCCGCTGGCATCCAGCTGCACATGCTCACCAAAACCGATGCGCGCATACACGGCGGCCGAGGCGCGTTTTTCGGCGAAGGCCAGCTCCAGCTGCGCAGGGTCGAACAGTTCGCGCGGGTCGTGGAACTTGAGCCTGGCCGCCACGGGCGGAATGTCGGCCAGGGACTCCACGGCCTCGATGGACGCGCCTATGTAGCTCTCGCCCTTCTTCCATTGCGCATCCCAGCCGCGGTGCGCGATGTGGTCGTGCGGATGCCACCACTTGATGTGCTGCGTGGTCTCGAAGAACTTGAACCACCAGTCCAGCATGCGGCCGCTGCAGCCATGCAGGTCGGTGCGGCAGGCCACCACCAGGCAGCCGCTGGGCAGGCGGGAAATGCCGGTCTCCAGCCTCAGTGGCGTGATGTGCAGCAGCTCGTCGATGCGGGAAATGTCGGGCTCGAAGGCATGGTCTTTCATGGACTTTTTCCGTGATGGGGTTGAGGAGGAGAGGCCATCTTATATTAAAGAAACGCAAAGCGTTTCCAAACAATTGGATAATCTCGCCGGGGCAGCAAAAATGCAGCACAACAAGGCCCCGCCTTGCACAACACGACACAACGACAAGCAATCCAATGGAACCTGCCATCACGCCTGCAATCAGGCCTGCCGCCAACCGGCCGCGCGGCCGGCCGGCCCGGCCCGAGAACGAGGCCAGCGATGCCGCCGTGGCCGCTGCCACCTGGCTTTTGCTCAATGAGGGCTATGCCGCCACCACCATGGAGGCCGTGGCCCGGCGCGCAGGGCTGGCCAAGAAGACGCTGTATCGCTTTGCGGCCAACCGCGAGGATCTGGTGGCCCTGGTGGTGCGCGGCTGGACCGACGGTTTCCGCCCTGCCCTGTCGGCCGATGCGCAATCGGCCGCAGAGGTGGCGCCAGCGCTGGCCGAGATCCTGCGCGTGATTGCCGCGCGCGTGCTGTCGGCAGAGGCAGTGGGAATGTTCCGCCTGCTTACCACCGACTTTCCCGCCAAGCCCGAGTTGCTGGAGGTCTACCAGCGCAACGGCATTGAGCGCGGCCGCGGCATGCTGGTGGAATGGCTGCAGCGCCAGTGCAGCAAGGGGCTGCTGCGGGCCGAACAGCCCGAAGCCGTCTGCGACCTGCTGCTGTCCATGGTCATTGCCGAGCCCCTGCGGCAAATGGCCCTGGGCCTGACACCGCCCGTGCCCGAATGGGACCCGGGGCCGCGCATCGAACATGCGGTCCGGCTGCTTGCCGGCCAGGCCTGCAGCATGGAGCCTGCGGACCGTTGAATGAAAAAAGGCCACCCGGCATGGCGCCGGATGGCCTTTTGGAAGCTTGAACGCTGAACGCTCTGCGCCGCGATCAGTCCAGCGCCGCCAGCGGATGCGAATGCGCAGGCCAGGGGCTGTCGAAGAAGGCGCGCCACTGCGCCTCCTGCACATCCTCGATGCGCGCGGGGTTCCAGCGCGGTTGGTGGTCCTTGTCCACGGCCAGGGCGCGAATGCCTTCGATGGTCTCGCTCTGGCCCGGGCGCAGGTAGAAGCAGTGGCGCACCATGTCGCGCTCCATGCGCAGGTCCTGGGCCAGCGTCATGCCGCGCGCGCGGCGAACCTGTTCCAGCACCACGTGCAGCATCAGCGGCGAGCGCTTGCGCAGCGTGGCTGCCGTGTGCCGGGCCCACTCGCCATCGGTGGCTTCCAGCGCCTCGACCATGGCAGCCACCGTGGGCAGGGCAAACACGCGGTCGATCTCGGCGCGGGGCTGGGCAGCGGGCTTGGCAGGGGCCGAGAACTTCGACTTCACCAGGGCCTCGATGGCCGCTGCATCGGCAAAGCTGCCGTCGGCCAGCGCATCCCACAGCGCAGGCTGCTGGTCCGAGGGCAGGTAGCCATCGGCCAGACCGAAGTCCAGCGCATCGGCCGCGCCGATCACATCACCCGTCAGCGCCAGCCACTCACCCGCGTGACCCGGGCAGCGCGAGAGAAAGTAGCCGCCACCCACATCGGGGAACAGGCCGATGGCCGTCTCGGGCATGGCCATCTTGGTGCGTTCGGTGACGATGCGCAGCGTGCCGCCCTGGCTGATGCCCATGCCGCCGCCCATGACGATGCCGTCCATGAAGGCGATGTAGGGCTTGCCGAAGGTGTGGATCAGGTGGTTGAGCGCGTACTCCTCGGTGAAGAAGTCCTCCAGCTGCGGATTGCCCGTGCTGCCCGCGCCATGCAGGAAGCGGATGTCCCCGCCCGCACAGAAGGCGCCGAAAACCCCTTCCTTGCCCATGCCTCGGATGGCCACGGCCAGTACCTGCTCATCCTTTTGCCAGGCCAGCAGGGTGGCCAGCAGATCGCGCACCATGCCCAGCGACAGCGCGTTCAGCGCCTTGGCCCGGTTCAAGGTGATCATGCCCATGCGGCCCCGCACTTCGCTGAGGACTTCGCCGGCAGCTCCCGTCATATCTTGCTCCTTGTTGCTATGCATGCCCTGCCCCGGCAGCCCGGGGCAATGAGCCGCAACCATAGCTGAAAAACCGCGCCCGCCCCTGACAAACAGGTGCCAATATGCGCAACTGCGCGACAGGTGCCGCAACGGCCCGCACTCAGTCCAGAGAGACACCCGTGCTCTTGACCACGCCGGCCCAGCGCTTGATCTCGCTGCGGATGTAGGCGCCGTATTCCTCCGGCGTGGAGCCCAGGCCTTCGGCGCCCTGCAGCTGCAGCTTCTCGACCACGCCCGGATCCTTGAGCGCGCGCATCAGCTCCTGGTTGAGCCGCTGGATGATGGCGGCCGGCGTCTTCGCGGGCACCATCACGCCCTGCCAGGCACCGGCCTCGAAGCCGGACATGCCGCTTTCGGCCAGCGTGGGGGCATCGGGGAAGTTGGGCAGGCGCTTGGAGGAACTGACGGCCAGCAGCTTGAGCCGCCCTTCCTTGATGAAGGGGGCGACCGAGTTGATGGTGTCGGTCATGAAGTCGATCTGCCCGGCCACCAGATCCACGTCGGCCGGCGCGCTGCCCTTGTAGGGCACGTGGCTGGCCTCGATCCGGTAGTGCTGCACGACCTGGAAGGCCGCCAGGTGGGTGACATTGCCGTTGCCGGCCGAGCCATAGGACAGCTGGCCGGCCTTGTCCCTGGCATGGTGCACGAACTCCTGCATGTTCTTCACCGGCAGCTTGGGGTTGACCACCAGCCCCAGCGGCACCACGGCCGTCAGCGCCACGGGCATCAGGTCCTTGCCCACGTCGTAGCTCATCTTCTTGTAGAGCGACGGGCTCAGCGCAATGGACGAGGTGTTGTAGAGCACGGTATAGCCATCGGGCGCGGCCTTGGCCACCAGGGCATTGCCGATGTTGCCATTGGCTCCGGGCCGGTTGTCCACGATCACGGTCTGGCCCAGTTGCTGGCCGACCTGCTGGGCCAGCACGCGCGCCACCAGGTCGGTGGGCCCGCCCGGCGGGAAGGGCACGACCATCGTGATGGGCTTGCTGGGCCAGGGCTGCTGCGCCAGCGCGGCGCCGGGCAGTGCCGCACCCACTGCCACCGCCGCAGCCGCCGCAATGGGGGCCGCCAGGGTGACCAGCGCCATGCGGCGCCTTCTATTGCGGGCCGCCTTGTCGATCTGCTTGTCCATGCTTTTGTCTCCTGATGTCGTTATGGGAATGCTTGTGGCCGCCTAGCTGCGCCCGGCCAGCAGGCGCACGGCCGTGTATTCCATGACCTTCTGGTGGCCCTGGTTGAAGACCTCGATGCGCGAGGTGACGACGGCGCGGTTGCCCTTGGAGGTGGGCTTGATGGCGGTGACTTCGACCAGGGCCTCGATGGTGTCGCCCACCAGCACGGGGCCGAGGATCTTCTGGTGCAGCTCCAGCATGGCCAGGCCCGTGCCCTGGATCATGCTTTGCAGGATGAAGCCTTCGATCAGCGCATAGGTCATGGCGCCCGGCACGGGGCGGCCGGCAATGGCGCCGCCGTCGTAGCCCTCCTCGATGAAGATGGCCTCCAGCATGCCCGTGGCGTTGATGAAGGCGACCAGGTCGGACTCGGTCACGGTGCGGCGGAAGGTGCGCAGCTGCTGGCCAACCTGCAGGTCCTGCCAGAAAAAGCCCTGGCCCATGCGGGGCACGGCGTTCCAGGCGGCGCCAGGGTGGGGCTGCGGGGTGTTCACTGTCATCTCATGTCTCCTGTTGCGTGATCTGCAGGCCGGCGATGCGCTCGGCGCTCCAGCCCGCCTGGGCCAGCAGCGCCGCCGTGTGCTCGCCCAGGCGCGGCGGCATGCCCATGGGTGCCTGCCGGCCGTCCATGCGCACGGAGGAGCGAGGCAGGTGCACGGTGCCCATGGCGGCGTCCTGCAGCGGTACGAAGAACTCCGTGGCCTGCAGATGCGGATCGGCGGGCAGATCGTCCATGCGGGCCACCGGGGCGGCGGGAATCTCCAGGCGCTGGCAGGTATCGAGCCAGTACTGGGTGCCGTGCAGCGCCACATGCTCGCCCGCGGTCTCCAGCAGCTCGGCAATATGGGCCGTGCGGCTGGCCTGGCTGGCAAAGCGTGCGTCCAGGGCCAGCTGCGGCTGCCCCACGGCGGCGAAGAAGCGCCGCCAGTGCGCATCGGTGTAAGGCATCATGCAGACGTGGCCGTCCAGCGTTCTGTAGGGCTTGCGCCAGGGCGCCATCACGCGCGGGTAGCCTGCACCGCTGAGCGCCGGGCTGAAATGCATGCCGTAGAAATGCTCGACCAGGTTGAAGCCCACCATGGTCTCGTACATGGGCACTTCCACAAAGCAGCCATGGCCGCTGCGCTCGCGCTGGAACAGCGCCGCCAGCACGGCATGCGCTGCCACCAGGGCACAGGTCTTGTCGGCCGCAATGGTGGGCAGATAGCGCGCCTCGCCCGTCTGGCGTTCCATCAGGTCGGCCAGGCCGCTCATGCCCTGGATGACGTCGTCATAGGCGGGCATGCCTGCATAGGGCCCGTCCTCCCCAAAGCCATGCAGGCCTGCATAGACCAGGCGCGGATAGCGCTCGCGCAGCGTTTCGGGGTCCAGGCCCAGCGGGGCCAGCTTTTGCGGCCGCATGCTGTGCATGAACACATCGGCCGTGGCCAGCAGCGCATGCAGGGCCTGGCGCGACTCTTCCTGCTTGAGGTCCAGCACCACGCTCTTCTTGCTGCGGTTGGTGCCCATGAACATGGCGGCCATGCCGGGCTCCACGGCCGGGCCGGTATGGCGCGTGGAGTCGCCGGCCGGCGGCTCGATCTTGATGACTTCGGCGCCATAGTCGGCCAGCACCTGGCTGGCCAGCGGCCCGAACACCACGCTGGACAGATCCAGCACCCGAATCCCTGTCAACGCAGCCTGCACTGTGGTCTCCATGTTGCTTCAGGGAGCCAGTATTTGATATCTTCAAAGCTGCGTCTAAGACTTAATTCAGCACCTCTGATACACGGTGGATATCAATGGACCTGCGCCAACTGCGTCACTTCGTCACCCTGGCCCGCACGCTCAACTACCGGCAGGCGGCCGAGCAGCTGCACATGTCGCAGCCGCCGCTGTCCCAATCCATACGCAGGCTCGAAGACAGCCTGGGCGTGCAGCTGTTCCAGCGCGACCGCCGGGGCACGGCGCTGACCGAGGCAGGCCTGGCGGCCCTGGAAAGTGCCGAGCTGGCCCTGCACCATGCGCGCCAGATGCAGGAAGTCTCGCGCGCCACGGCCGGCGGCGAGCGCGGGCGCCTGCACATAGGCTTCATAGGCTCGGCCACGTTCTCGCTGATACCGAGGCTGGTGCAGGCCTTTCGCAGCGAATATCCGCTGATCGACCTGGTGCTGACCGAATCGACCACGCGCGAGATCTGCGCGCAGGTGGCCAGCGGCGATTTCGATGCCGGCCTGCTGCGCTACCCGGTGACGCAGGCCACCGACCTGTCCATCACGCCCGTGGAAAAGGACGAGCTGGTGGCCGTGCTGCCCCAAGGCAATCCTCTGCTGCAGCGGCCCGTATTGCGGCTGCGGGACCTGGCGGACCAGCCCTTCATCAACTACCGCCCCAGCGAGGTGCCCGGCCTGCACGCGCTGGTGGTGCTGGCCTGCCAGAACGCGGGCTTCATGCCGCAGGTCAAGCAGCATGCCGTGCAGGCGCAGACCCTGGTCAGCCTGGTGGGCGCGGGCCTGGGCGTGGCGCTGGTGCCAGCCGTGGTGGCCAAGGGCAGCACGCCGGGGGTGGTGTTTCGCGCGCTGGCAGATACCGAGAACCTGCCCTCCATCGGCCTGGCCCTGGCGCTCAACCCGCAGCAAAGCGCAGCGGCCGGGCAGCGCCTGCGCGAGTTGCTGCTGCAGCTGCAGTAGAAAGCAGTTGCAAGCAGTAGCAGCAGCAGTTCCTTTGCCG
The DNA here is from genome assembly GCF_042653485.1 of Delftia deserti. Lineage (NCBI taxonomy): Bacteria > Pseudomonadati > Pseudomonadota > Betaproteobacteria > Burkholderiales > Comamonadaceae > Delftia > Delftia deserti. Next base: position 1,063,729 of record NZ_JBHSIH010000001.1, read on the forward strand.
TGGCACCCGCACGCCTGAACGACGCGCCACAAAAGACAAAGGCCGCAGATGCGGCCTTTGACGGTCAGGGCGGTGAAGCCATGCGGCTTGCGTGCGCCCCTGGCGCAACAGCGCTTATGCGCCGCGCGAAGCGCGCTTGCGCTCGTTCTCGGACAGGTGGCGCTTGCGAACGCGGATGCTCTTGGGGGTGATCTCCACCAGCTCGTCGTCCTCGATGAATTCCACCGCGTATTCCAGCGACAGGTCGATCGGGGGCGTGATCTTGATGGCATCTTCCTTGCCGGACACGCGGAAGTTGGTCAGCTGCTTGGTACGCGTGGCGTTGACCACCAGGTCGTTGTCGCGGCTGTGGATGCCGATGATCATGCCTTCGTACACGGGATCGTTGGCCTTGACGAACATGCGGCCACGGTCGTCCAGCTTGCCCAGCGCGTAGGTGAAGATTTCGCCTTCGTCCATGGAGATCAGCACACCGTTCTTGCGGCCGCCGATTTCGCCCTTGTGCGGCTCGTAGCTGTCGAAGATGTTGGAGATCAGGCCGGAACCACGGGTCAGGTTCAGGAATTCGTTGGTGAAGCCGATCAGGCCACGCGCAGGAATGCGGTATTCCAGGCGCACGCGGCCACGACCATCGGGTTCCATGTTGACCAGCTCGCCCTTGCGCTCGCCCAGGGCCTGCATCACGCCACCCTGGTGGCCTTCTTCGATGTCGGCCGTCACCAGCTCGATAGGCTCGTGGCGCACGCCGTCCACGTCGCGGTAGACCACGCGGGGCTTGGACACGGCCAGCTCGTAGCCTTCACGGCGCATTTCTTCCAGCAGGATGGTCAGGTGCAGTTCGCCGCGGCCCGACACTTCGAAGATGCCGTCTTCGTCGGTTTCCTTGACGCGCAGGGCCACGTTGGAACGCAGTTCCTTTTGCAGGCGGTCCCAGATCTGGCGGCTGGTCACGAACTTGCCTTCACGACCTGCCAGCGGCGAGGTGTTGACGCAGAAGTTCATGGTCAGCGTGGGCTCGTCGATCTTGAGCATCGGCAGCGGCTGGGGGTTCAGCGGGTCGGTCAGCGTGACGCCCATGCCCAGGTCGGCGATGCCGTTGACCAGCACGATGTCGCTGGGACCGGCTTCGGTCACCTGCACGCGGTCGATGCCCTGGAACTTCAGGACCTGGTTGATGCGGCCCTTGTAGCTCTTGCCGTCAGGACCTTCCATGACCAGCACGTCGGTCGAAGGCTTGAGCGTGCCGGAGGTGATGCGGCCCACGCCGATACGTCCCACGAAGGTGGAGTAGTCCAGCGCCGAGATCTGCATTTGCAGCGGGGCGGCAGGATCGCCCTTGACGGAGGGAACGTGCTTCAGGATGGTGTCGAACAGGGCCGACATGTCGGGGCCCCACTGTTCGCCGGGAGCGCCTTCTTCCAGCGAGGTCCAGCCGTTGATGCCCGAGGCGTACACCACGGGGAAGTCCAGCTGCTCATCGGTGGCGCCCAGCTTGTCGAACAGGTCGAAGGCGGCGTTGACCACGTAGTCGGGACGCGCACCGGGCTTGTCCACCTTGTTGACCACGAGGATGGGCTTCAGGCCCAGGGCCAGCGCCTTCTTGGTCACGAAGCGCGTCTGGGGCATGGGGCCTTCCTGCGCGTCGATCAGCAGCACCACGCCGTCCACCATGGACAGGGCACGCTCCACTTCACCGCCGAAGTCCGCGTGGCCGGGCGTGTCGAGGATGTTGATGTGCGTCTCGTTCCAGCTCACGGCGCAGTTCTTGGCCAGGATGGTGATGCCACGCTCGCGTTCGATGGCGTTGTTGTCCATCACCGTGTCCACGACTTTCTCGTGTTCGGCGAAGGTTCCGGATTGGCGCAGCAGCTGGTCCACCATGGTGGTCTTGCCGTGGTCCACGTGGGCGATGATCGCGATATTGCGGATTTGTTTGCTCATAGTGTTTTCCCATTGCCGCAGCGTCATGGGCGCGGCGTGTCTTCCAAAATCTGTTGAATTTCCAGTGAACTGAGCAGGCGCCCGGGGATGAGTTCCCCACGCACCACGCGCCCCACTCCCAGCAGAGCCTGCGGGTTCTCGCCATACACAGCCACCGCCTCGGCATCGGCCCAAGCGCCCTTGCGGGGCAGGCCCGTGAGAAAACGGGCCGCATCTTGCTCGCCCAGCGTGACAGCCGTGTGGCTGGCCAGCAAGGCATCGACAGGCTGCAACTGCTGCAGACGCTCGCCCTCGCCCATGGCGGCCAGCGCCTCCAGCGAGATACAGCGCTCGACACCCAGCCCGCCGGTGTCGATACGGCGCAGCGCGCGCAGGTGCGCGCCGCAGCCCAGGGCCTCGCCCACGTCCTCGGCCAGCGTGCGGATGTAGGTGCCCTTGCTGCAGGTCACCCGCATCCGGATCGCAGGCAGGCCTTCGCTGTCTTGCGTCAGCGAAAGCTCCAGTGCGTGGATTGTCACTTCGCGCGCCGGGCGCTCGACTTCGATGCCGGCACGCGCATATTCATAGAGAGCCTTGCCGTCCTTCTTGAGGGCGCTGTACATGGGCGGCACCTGGCGGATCGCACCCGTGAACTGCGCCTGCACGGCGGCCAATCGCTCGGCCGTGAGGGCGGCGGGGTCAACGGCGCGCTCGCGCAGCACCTCGCCCTCGGCATCGGCCGTGGTCGTGGTCTGGCCCAGGCGCGCAATCGCCTCGTAGGTCTTGGCAGCTTCAAGCTGCAACTGGCTGAACTTGGTCGCCGCACCGAAGCACAGCGGCAGCACGCCGGTGGCCAACGGGTCCAGCGTGCCGGTGTGTCCGGCCTTTTCGGCGCGCAGCAACCACTTGACCTTCTGCAAGGCGTCGTTGCTGGACAGCTCCAGCGGTTTGTCGAGTAGCAACACCCCATGCACAGGGCGCCGCTGCACCCTTGTGCGTGGCGCGTTCATGGGGCTACTCTTCCTTTCCGCGCGAAGAAACGGCCTTGGCGATCAAGGCGTTCATGTCGGCCGCACGCTCGGAGGTGCGGTCGTAGATGAAGTGCAGCGTGGGCACTGTGTGGATGTGCAGGCGCTTGAACAGGCCGTTGCGCAGGAAGCCCGCGGCCTGGTTCAACGCTTCCTGCGTCGCCTGTGGATCGCCCACGAGCAGGCTGAAGTAGACCTTGGCGTGGGCATAGTCCGGAGTCACCTCCACGCTTTGCAGCGTGACCATGCCCACGCGCGGGTCCTTCAACTCGCGCGCGATCAGCTCTGCCAGATCACGCTGGATCTGGTCAGAGACTTTGAAGCTGCGATTCGGCGCAGCGGACTTGCGTGTTGCCATGGCGAATTACAGCGAGCGCGCGATTTCCTTGATCTCGAACACTTCGAGCACGTCGCCTTCGCGAATGTCGTTGTAGTTCTTGAGCTTGATACCGCACTCGAAGCCTTCCTTGACTTCCTTGACGTCGTCCTTCAGGCGCTTGAGCGATTCGATCTCGCCCGTGTAGATGACCACGTTCTCGCGCAGCAGGCGGAAATGCGCATTGCGCGTGACCTGGCCTTGCGTGATGTACGAGCCGGCCACGGTGCCGATCTTCGATGCCACGAACACGGTGCGGATCTCGGCCATGCCGATGATCTCTTCCTTGCGCTCGGGAGCCAGCATGCCGGACATGGCCGCCTTCACCTCTTCGACTGCGTCGTAGATGATGTTGTAGTAGCGCAGGTCCACATCGTTGCTCTCGGCCGTCTTGCGCGCCTGGGCATCGGCCCGGACGTTGAAGCCGATGATGATGGCCTTGGAGGCCAGCGCCAGGTTCACGTCGGACTCGCTGATGCCGCCCACGCCCGAGTAGACCAGCTGAACGCGGATCTCGTCGGTCGAGAGCTTGAGCAGCGATGTGCCCAGCGCTTCCTGCGAGCCCTGCATGTCGGCCTTGATGATGATGGGCAGGGTCTGGACCTCGCCTGCACCCATTTCGGCGAACATGTTCTCGAGCTTGGCAGCCTGCTGGCGGGCCAGCTTGGTGTGGCGGAACTTGCCGGCGCGGTAGGTCGCGATTTCGCGGGCACGACGCTCGTCCTGCAGCACCATGAAGTCGTCGCCGGCCTGGGGCACGTCGGACAGACCCTGGATTTCCACCGGGATGGAGGGGCCTGCAGACTTGGTCTGCTTGCCGTCTTCGTCCAGCATGGCGCGCACGCGGCCGTAGGTCTGGCCTGCCAGCACCACGTCGCCCACCTTCAGCGTACCGGACTGCACCAGCACCGTGGCCACAGGGCCGCGGCCCTTGTCCAGCTGGGCTTCGATGACCAGGCCCTTGGCAGCGGCTTCCACGGGAGCGGTCAGCTCCAGCACTTCGGCCTGCAGCAGAACCTGCTCCAGCAGCTCGTCGATGCCCTGGCCGGTCTTGGAGGACACGGCGATGAACGGGGACTCGCCGCCGTACTCTTCAGGCACCACCTGCTCGGCCACCAGGCCTTGCTTGACGCGGTCGAGGTTGGCATCGGGCTTGTCGGCCTTGGTGATGGCAACCACGATGGGCACACCAGCCGCCTTCGCGTGCTTGATGGCTTCCTTGGTCTGGGGCATCACGCCGTCGTCGGCCGCGCACACCAGGATGACGATGTCGGTGGCCTGGGCACCACGGGCACGCATGGCCGTGAAGGCCTCGTGGCCCGGGGTATCCAGGAAGGTGACGATGCCGCGGGGCGTCGTCACATGGTAGGCACCGATGTGCTGGGTGATGCCACCGGCTTCGCCCGACGCCACCTTGGTGCGGCGGATGTAGTCCAGCAGCGAGGTCTTGCCGTGGTCCACGTGGCCCATGACGGTGACCACGGGAGCACGCGACTCCTGGGCAGCTTCCTGCTGGGACACTTCCTCGGCCGTGAAGGCTTCGGGATCGTCCAGCGCGGCGACCTTGGCCGTGTGGCCCATTTCCTCGACCACGATCATGGCCGTATCCTGGTCCAGAGGCTGGTTGATGGTGACCATCTGGCCCATCTTCATCAGCACCTTGATCAGCTCGGACGCCTTGACCGACATCTTGTGGGCCAGCTCGGCCACGGTGATGGTCTCGGGCACGTGCACTTCGATGGCGCGGAATTCCGCTGCCGCGCTCTGGTGCTGACCGTCATGACGGTCATTGCCACGACGGCCGCCACGCGGGCCGCCGCGCCAGTTGGAACGGCCACCCACGCCACCGGAGCTGTCGCCACGGGTCTTGATTTCCTTCTTCTTGCCATCGCCAGCCCAGCTCGACGAGAGCTTGGCGGACTTGACTTCCTTGCCGGCACCGGCAGGCGCACCCGTACGCGCGCCAGCTCCGCCGGCGGTCGTGCCAGCGGGCTTGTGCAGCGTGGTCTTCTTGGCATCGCCGGCAGCAGGCGCTGCAGGCTTGGCCACGGGCTTGGGCTCCTCGGGCTTCTTGGCCACGAGCACCTTCTTGGGCGCAGCCATCATGGCGCGAATGGCTTCGGCCTCGGCCAGCGCCTTGCGGCGGCGGTCTTCCAGATCCTTGGCGCGTTCGGCTTCCTCGGCCGCACGGGCACGGGACTCTTCCTCGGCCTTGGCGCGTGCCGCAACCTGGGCTTCGGCGCGCGCGGCCTGACCTGCAGCCTGCTCGCGCGAAGCTTCCTGCTTTGCGCGGTTGGCCTCGAGGATCTTTGCGGCTTCTGCAGCCGCATAGGCGCTTGCGCGCTCTTCGGCTTCTCGCTCGCGTTGTTGAACTAGTTCGCGCTCTTCGCGCTCACGGCGTTGCTGTGCCAATTCTTCCTCCTCGCGGCCGATCATTTCGGCCTGGCGACGTGCTTCCCCTTCGCGGCGCACCAGATCCTGGGACTCGCGCTCCGATGCCGCGCGCTGCTCCTGGGCAGCGGCAACGACAGCGGGATCGGAGGCGCCCTCGGCGGCCTCGTCACGCTTGACAAAGGTGCGCTTCTTGCGCACTTCCACCTGGATGGTGCGGGCGCGGCCCGACGAATCGGCCTGCTTGATCTCGCTTGTGGACCGTTTGGTCAGCGTGATCTTCTTGGCGCCACTTCCGTGGCTGGCCTGCAGATGGCTGAGCAGTTGCTGCTTGTCGCCGTCGGTCAACGCATCCGATGCGTTGTCCTTGGCGACGCCTGCAGCCTTGAGCTGCTGCAGCAACGTGTCAGGGGTCTTGTTGAGCTCTCTTGCAAACTCGGCAACCGTATTACTGGACATATATGCTCTGAACCTCCCTGACCTTACTCTTGCCCTTCGGTGAACCAGTGTTCACGCGCCTTCATGATCAAAGCCTTCGCTTCTTCCTCGGTCTGCCCGGTCAGCTCGGTCAACTCGTCGATGGCCAGATCGGCCAGATCGTCTCGGGTGTGCACATCGGCCTCGGCCAGCTTGTCCACGATCTCCGGAGTCATTCCCTCGAGCGTCAGCAGATCCTGCGACACTTTGCCCACGTTTTCCTCGTGCGCGATTTCCTGCGTCAGCAGTGCATCTTTCGCCCGGGTGCGCAACTCGTTCACCGTCTCTTCGTCGAACGCCTCGATCTCGAGCATTTCCTGCAGCGGCACATAGGCCACTTCTTCCAGGGTCTCGAAACCTTCCTCGATGAGGATGTTGGCGATTTCCTCGTCCACATCGAGCTTTTCCATGAACAGCTGGCGCGCAACAGCGGACTCGTCCGCCTGCTTTTGCGCAGACTCAGCCGCGTCCATGATGTTGATCTTCCAGCCGGTGAGCTCGGAAGCCAGGCGAACGTTCTGGCCGCCACGGCCGATGGCGATGGCGAGGTTTTCCTCGTCAACCACCACGTCCATGGCATGCTTTTCCTCGTCCACAACGATGGACGACACATTGGCCGGAGCCAGCGCGCCGATCACGAACTGTGCTGGGTCTTCGGACCACAGCACGATGTCCACACGCTCGCCAGCCAGTTCATTGGTGACGGCGTTGACACGGGTGCCTCGCACGCCGACGCAAGTGCCGATGGGATCGACACGCTTGTCATGGCTGAGCACGGCGATCTTGGCGCGGCTGCCGGAATCGCGAGCGCAGCTCTTGATCTCCAGCAGGCCCTGCTCGATCTCGGGCACTTCGTTGCGGAACAACTCGACCATGAACTCGGGCGCCGAGCGCGACAGGATGATGGGCGCGCCGCGCAGCGTGGCGTCCACTTCCATGATCATGGCCCGCACGCGGTCGCCGTTGCGCAGGTTTTCCTTGGGGATCATCTCGTTGCGGCGCAGGCGTCCTTCGACACGGCCGGCCTCGACGATGATGTCGCCCTTGTCCATGCGCTTGACGGTGCCCGTGAAGATCCGGTCGCCGCGCGACAGGAACTCGTTGAGCAGCATTTCGCGCTCGGCGTCACGGATCTTCTGCAGGATGACCTGCTTGGCCGCCATGGCGCCGATGCGGCCGATGGGCACCGACTCGATCTCTTCCTCGATGTACTCGCCTTCGGAGATACCGGGGACGCGGTCCTGTGCGTCCATCAGCATTTCTTCGGCATCGGGGTTTTGCAGGCCCGCATCATCGGGCACCACCAGCCAGCGGCGGAAGGTGTCGTAGTTACCGCTATCGCGATCGATGGCCACGCGGATGTCCACTTCACCTTGGTACAGCTTCTTGGTGGCCTGGGCCAGGGCCGATTCCACTGCACCGAACACCAGATCGCGCTCCACGTTCTTTTCGCGCGAAATGGCTTCTACCAACATCAACAATTCGCGATTCATGCGACGACTCTCCTATTTCAATCACACAGGAAGGGGATGGCAATGCCCTTCCTGCCCCAATGATTCGACGTACCCTGCCTGCTCCGATCAGACCGGCTTGGCAGAACGTCCCTTGAAATCCACGATGGGAGCCAGACGCGCCTCGCGCAGCTCCTCCAGCGTGAAGCCCAGCGCCTGCAGTGGCGCGGGAACACGCTTTTTGCTGACCTTATGGCCAGGCTTGACGGGTGGCTCGTCGCTCCAGACGATCTGCCAGCCACCCTCTTCGGCACGCTCCAGCGTGCCGCGGAATTTCTTGCGATTGGCGCTGACCTGCCCTTCAGCGGCGGCCCCGATGGGCTCCTTGAGGGTCAGGTCTATGACTTCCCCGACGAAGCGGGTGAAGTCCTGCTCGTGCCGCAGGGGACGGTCGATACCAGGGGAGGAGACCTCAAGGCGCGTGTAATCTGCGCCATCGACCTCAAGCGCGAACTGCAACTGGCGCGTGATCTTCTCGCAGTCCTCGACTGTCACGAACTGCTCCGGCACCACCGGCTCGCCCTCCACCGGGGGCTGCCAAGGCAAATCAATTGTGACGCGCAACAGCCCGCCCGCGGAGCGTTCTATTTCCACCAGGTCATAGCCCAGACCTGTCACGGTTTGTTCAACGATTTGCTGTAGTGCCACGTGTATTTAAATTCAGTCCTGCAAACACAAAAGACCCGGAACGCCCCTGAAACCTTGGCAGCAGCCATGTCCCAACAGCGCCGAGCCCCATGGCAATCCCGAAGGTCGCCCGAAGATCGCCCAAAAAAAAGGGCGGTTGGTACCCGCCCGTTTGGTCGTGAATATGCCATTGTATCCGCAAACGACCCTCAGGCCAAGCCCGCCCAGCACAAAAGCGGGGACAGGACGAGGGGCCTCAGGCCCGCCCACCCGCCCTTGCCCGAGGCTCAGACGCCAATGCGCTCCAGCGCCTGCGCCGACTGGAGCCGCCGCAAGAGGGCCTGCGCCTCGGCGGGGTCGGCAGGGGCCGCGCCCGGGTCCTGGGCCAATGACTGCAGCATGCGCGCCACAACCCCCGCCTGGGGCAGCACCGGCCCCAGGAAACGTGCACGCTCGCCATCGGCCACCAGCAGCGAGGGGAAGGTTTCGATGTCCAGGTCACCGGCCACATCCTCGCGGTCCTCGACATCGAGCCAGACAAAGCGCATCTGCGGGAATTGGCTTGCCAGTTCCGCAAACGTGCTTCGGTATTGGTTGCAAACGCCGCACCATTGCGCGCACAGGCAAACCACCCACCAGGGGCGGGTGGCGTCGCTGTCGTCCGGCAGCTTGCCGGCCATTGAATCCATGAAAGCCTCTCAGAAACCACGCCCTTCCCGGGCGCGATAAACCTCCATGTTACCGATTTCCGCTGCCTTGTTGCCCCAGGCGTTGCGCACATAGCTGGCCACGGCGGCCACCTGTGCGTCGGACAGCACATGGCCGAAAGGCGGCATGCCGTGCGGCTGCGGCTGCTGCCGGGTGGAGGGTGGGTAGCCCCCCTCCAGCAACACCAGCAACAGGTTGCGCGGCTCGGCCAGGGTCACGGAGGCATTGCCCGCAAGCGCGGGAAACGCGCCCGGCGTTCCCTGGCCCTCGGCACCGTGGCAAACCGCGCATTGCCGCTCGTAGATGGCCCGCCCCAAGGCCATTTGCCCGGATGGCACGGGTGCGGCAGCAGGCCTGCTCCTGGGCGGGCCTGCTGCCGCGCCCTGCTCCTGCAGGTAGGAAGCGAGGGCCTGCAGATCCTGCGGTTGCCAGTGCTGGGTGCTGCGCGCCACGACTTCGGCCATGGGGCCCAGCGCCGATCCCGAAGGACCCGAACCCGTCTGCAGCAACTGCACCCAGGCGGACTCCTGGCCCGCGCGCACGCCGGCTTCGCCCGGATCAAGCAGCGACGGCGCATACCAGGCCTGCCCTGACACAAAGCCACCGGACATGGCCTGGGACGAGGCGCCCATGCCGTTGCGCGGCGCGTGGCACGCCGCGCAGTGCCCCAGGCCCTGGGCAAGATAGGCGCCGCGATTCCAGGCAGCCGCCTTCTGCGGCCGGTCCTGCCAATCCTGCGGGGTGAAGAACAGCGCGCGCCAGACGGCCAGCGAGCCCTGCCAGCCATAGGGAAAGTCCAGCGCATGCCGGGGCGCCTGCGCGCGCACGGCGGGCAGGCTTTGCAGATAGGCAAACAACGCGTCCGAGTCGGCACGCGTCACATGGGTGTAGCTGTCATATGGAAAGGCCGGATACAGCAGGCGCCCTTCCCGTGACCGCCCGTTATGCATTGCACGCCAGAAGTCCTGGGCCGTCCACAGCCCCAGGCCACTTTCCTTGTCAGGCGTGAGATTGCTGGTGTACAGCGTGCCGAACGAGGTGGGCAGGCCCCGCCCGCCCGCATACTCGGCGCCGCCAGCCGCCGTATGGCAGCCTGCGCAGTTGCCCACGCGGGCCAGGTAGGCACCGCGCTCGATCAAGGCAGTTGGCGTTTCGCGCGCGCCTGACCAGCCGCCATGGCCATAGGCGTGCACGCCCTGCTCGCCGCGCAGGTTGAACCAGACCAGGAGCGCGCCCAGCAGGGCGATGATCAGCAACGCCAGCCCTCCCGCCCTGGCCAGCCGCCGTCGCCCGCGTGTGCTCCCGCTTGCCGCGTTTTCTGCCAGGGTGTTCATGGCTTGCCCTCCTGGCCAGCAATGGCGGCCACGGCGCCGCAGCGCAGCGGCATGGGCAGGGCCAGGGCTTCGTGTCCACCCGGCGCCGCCAGCGCAGGGCGCGATGACAGCCAGGCCGTGACGGCCACGACCTCCTGCGCCGTCAGCGCCTTGGCCACCTGGTCCATGCAATCGGGCGCCGCCGCCTTGCGCTGGCCGGAGCGCCAGGCACCGATCTGGCTGTTCAGATAGTCGCGCGACAGGCCCAGCAGGCCCGGGATATCGTCCCCGGCACCCATGAGCCGCTCACCATGGCAGGCAGCGCAGGCGGGCAGGCTGCGCTGCGCGTCGCCGCGCAAGGCCAGTTGCTCGCCACGGGCGAGTTCAGCGGGCGGCAGTTGCACCGGTACAGGCGCGGCATAGGGAAGCTCCAGGCCAGCGAAGTGCGTGGCGATCTGGCGCAGATAGTCGTCCGACATGAATTCGATCAGCCGGTTCATGGCGGGATAGCTGCGGCGCCCTTGCTGGAAGTTCTTGAGCTGGCGGTACAGATAGCCCGCAGGCTTGCCCGCAATGCGCGGAAAGTAGCCGCTGGGCGTGGCCCGGCCCTCGGGACCATGGCAGGCCGTGCAGGCCAGCACCCTGGCGGCCATGGAGCCCACATCGGGCAGCGGGGCGCTGACCACGGCCGGCGGCAGGTCTGCCATGGGCACGCCCGGTGCTGGCTGCATGGTCTGCGCCATCACCGCGCAGGCTCCACACGCGCCGGCCACCAGCCATGCGCCCAGCAGGGCCCTCCATCCCCTGGAGCCTGTGCGCCCCCGCCCAGCCCGCCATCGACTGCCATGTGCCATGTCCGACGCCTCCTGTTCCGTCCTGCCGACGCGCGAATGTAATGAACCCGTCACAAGATGCCAGTCAAGCAGGAAAAGGCCCATCGGTTGAGACCCTGCCATGACCGGGCTATGCTGCATCCGGTTTTGTCCAGAACATCGCCCGCAAGGGCCGGAGGACGGAAATTCATGGATTACAAGGACTACTACCGCATCCTGGCCGTGGACAGGCAGGCCAGTGCCGATGACATCAAGAAGGCCTACCGCAAGCTGGCGCGCAAGTACCACCCCGATGTCAGCAAGGAGGCGGACGCCTCCGAGCGCATGGCCGAAGTCAACGAAGCCAATGCCGTGCTGTCGGACCCCGAAAAGCGCGCCGCCTATGACGCCCTGGCCGATGCGCCGCGCCGCAGCGGGCCTGGCGCTGGCGGCTTCCAGCCACCGCCCGGCTGGGAAGGGCAGGACTTTCACTTTCGCAGCGGCGACGGCGCCATGCCGGAAGGCGACGCGGACTTCAGCGAGTTCTTCTCACAGATGTTCGGCCAGGGCGCACGTGCCCGCCATGCGGGCGGAGGCGGCCAGCATCGCCGTGCGCCTGACCTGCGCGGGCAGGACCAGCACGCCAGCATCGAGCTGGACCTGCTGGACAGCTACCAGGGCGCGCAGCGCAGCCTGCACCTGCGCACCACGGTGCTGGACGAGGACGGCCACCCGGTGGCGCGCGACAAGGAATTGCAGGTCAGCATTCCCAAGGGCGTGCGCGAAGGCCAGATGATCCGCCTGGCCGGCCAGGGAGGGCCGGGCCTGGGCAACGGCCCGGCAGGCGATCTGCTGCTGGAAGTGCACCTGCGCCACGACCCGCGCTGGTGGGCCGAGGGCAAGGATGTCTACCAGCCCGTGTCCCTGGCCCCCTGGGAAGCCGCACTGGGCGGCCCGGTCCGCGTGGCCACCATTGCCGGTGAATTCGAGGTCAGCGTACCCGCAGGCAGCCGCGCCGGCCGCAAACTGCGCATCAAGGGCAAGGGCTTGCCCGCCGCCACGCCGGGCGACCTGTACCTGGTGCTGGGCATCGCCCTGCCCGAGCCCCAGACCGACGCCCAGCGCCAGGCCTATGCGGCACTGGCCCAGGCCTTTCCCTCGTTCGATGCCCGCCAGCACGCAGCGGGCCAAGGAGCCACGCGATGAGCACGCCGCTGTACCCCTTCTACGAGCCGGCAGAACTGCTGGGCGAAGGCGCTCTGGACCTGCAGGATCTGGCCCGCCACTGCCGGCGCAACACCGCCTGGGTGGTGGAGCGTGTGCAGACCGGCGTGCTGTACTGCGAAAACGAGCAAGCCGGCGAAGCGGACGCGCCACAGGCACAGTGGCGCTTCAGCAGCCAGACACTGGTGCGCGCGCGCCGCATAGCCCACCTGGAGCACAGCTTCGATGCCGACCCTCAGCTGGCCGCGCTGACGGCGGACCTGATCGAGGAAGTGCAGATGCTGCGCCGCAAGCTACAGGCACTGCAGCACTGAGCACGGTGCCTCAAAAGCAAAAGCCCTCTTTCGAGGGCTTTTGCTTTCAGAACGTGGCCGCAGCAGGCGTGCATGCGGACCGCCGTGCTCAGCGGTGACGCTTGCCGGGGTTCTTCTTGGTGTGGGTGTGCGCGCCACGGGCGCGGCTCACGCGCTGGCCACGGCCGGGCGTGGGCAGGGTGACGCCGTTGGGCAGGGGAGGCTGGGGAGTGAACTTGCGGTCGGCTTCGGTAACGATCTTGTTGCCCATGGCATTTCCTTCTTCAAAAAAATGAGAACGCGCAATTAGGCCATAGACCTGCATGACCGCGCACAAAAAAACACATGGCCTGCTCTGGCATAGGGAAAGTTCCAGCGTTGCGCGGTCCGCACAGCACCGGCGCAGGCAGCGCCGGCCTACACTGCGACCCGGTTTTCTGTCCTAAAGTAGGAGCATGCTGCCAAGCGCGCAAGACCCCTGGCATGCACGCCTGCCTGAACACGGAGTTCCGCACCATGTCACCCCGCCAACCAGATACAGAGTCAACTGCCCGATCCACTCCCCGCCCCGCCTGGGTTCTGCCAACGGCCGGCCTGGCAGGGCTTGCCGTTGGCGCCGCCGCAGCAGCATTGCTGTGGAAGGGCCTGCGCAACCCACCCATCCCCCCTACCGTGGAGCCGGTGCGCGGCTGGGACATCGAGCGCTACATGGGCCGCTGGTATGAAGTGGCCCGCATCGACCACAGTTTCGAAAAAGGCCTGGAGCGCACCCAGGCCGAGTACACACCGCTTCCCGACGGCACTGTGCACGTGCTGAACCGGGGCTACGACGCCCGCCACCGGCGCTGGAAATCGGCCGAGGGCAAGGCCCGCACGGTGCACGGCCCGGACGTTGCGGCACTCAAGGTCTCTTTCTTCGGCCCGTTCTACGGCGGCTACAACGTGGTGGCTCTTGATGCCGAGTACCGCTGGGCCATGGTGGTGGGATCGGACCTGCGCTATTTCTGGATTCTTTCGCGCACGCCCGAGCTGGCCGACGGCGTGGCGGCACGCCTGCTGGCACAGGCCCGGCTGCTGGGCGTGCCCGTGGACAAGGTGCAGTGGATCCTGCAGGACGGGGTCAATCCCACGGGCAGCTGGTAGCGCGGACCGGCAACTGCCTCAGAACCCCTCGGGCATGCCGTCTCCCGAGAAGCCCGCGGCCTCCACCAGCCGCTGCGTGTACGCCTGGCGCGGCGCGCCCAGCACCTGGGCGACGGGGCCGGATTCGACGATGGCGCCATCCTTCATGACCACCACGTCATGGGCCATGGCGCGGATCACGTCCACGTCATGCGTGATCAGCAGATAGGCCAGGCCCCGCTCGCGCTGCAGCCGCTGCAGCAGGCCCAGCACCTGCTGCTGAATGGTCACATCCAGCGCGCTGGTGGGCTCGTCGAGCACCAGCACCTCGGGCTCCAGCACCAGGGCGCGAGCAATGGCGATGCGCTGGCGCTGGCCTCCCGAGAATTCGTGGGGATAGCGGTCGAGCAGGCCGGGAAACTGTTCCTGCGTCAGGCCCACGGACGACAGCATCTCCACGATGCGGTCGCGTTGCTGCGTCGCCGCCAGCGCCGGCGCATGCACGCGCAGGCCCTCGCCAACGATCTGCTCCAGCGTCAGCCGCGGCGACAGCGATGAATACGGGTCCTGGAACACCACCTGCACCTTGCGCCGCAGCGCACGGTTGGCGGGCGAGTTGCGCGTGGCCGGCTGCTGCCAGGCATGGCCTGCGATGCGCAGCCCGCCTTCATGGGGCAGCAGCCCCAGCACGGCCTGTGCCAGCGTGGACTTGCCCGATCCCGACTCCCCGACCACGCCCACGGTACGCCCTGGCAACAGTTCCAGGTCTGCGGACTGCACGGCGACGAAGCGCCCCTGGCCGAACCATCCGCGCATGCCTGCCAGCGGCACCGGATAGCTGACCTTGAGACCCTGTGCCTGCACCAGCGGCTCGCCAGCCGTGGCCTGGGCGCCTGCCTCCACCTCGATCAGGTCGCGTCGCGGCACGCTGGCCAGCAGCTTGCGCGTATAGGCATGGCGCGGGGCCGCCATGACCGCCGACACCCCGCCCTGCTCCACCAGTTGCCCGCGCTCCATCACCGCCACGCGGTCGGCAAAGCGCCGCACCAGGTGCAGGTCGTGCGTGATCATCAGCACGGCCATGCCGGTCTGGCGCTGCAGGTCATCGAGCAACTGCAGGATCTGGCCGCGCAGCGTGACATCGAGTGCCGTCGTCGGCTCATCGGCCAGGAGCAGGCGCGGGCTGCTGGCCAGCGCCATGGCGATCATGGCGCGCTGGCGCTGCCCGCCACTGAGCTGGTGGGGAAAGGCGCGGGCGCGGCGCACAGGCTCGGCGATGCCGGTGGTCGCCAGCAATTCGGCAGCCTGGACCAGGGATTGCGCTCGCGTCAGCCCCTGCTTGAGGCGCAGCACCTCGCCCACCTGCTCGCCGACGGTCATCAGCGGGTTGAGCGCCGTCATGGGCTCCTGGAAAATCATGGCCACGTCGCCACCACGCACGGCGCGCATCTCGCGCTCGGGCAGGCGCAGCAGGTCGCGGCCGTCGAACAGGGCCTGGCCGCCCAGCTGGGCATCCCCGGCCAGCCGCAGCAGCGACAGCGCCGTGATGGTCTTGCCCGAGCCGGACTCGCCCACCAGCGCCAGCTTCTCGCCGGCCGCCAGGTCGAAGCTCACGCCGTGCACCACGTCCTTGCTGCCGAAGCGCACGCGCAGGTTGCGCACGGACAGCAATGTGCGGCCACGGCCGGGGGGCGAAGGTATTTCCATTGCCGGCTGCTCTGCGTTCATGCGGCGTCCTTTGCATCGACACCGGGGGCGGCATCGCTGGCAGCGGCCTTGCGCGGGTCCAGCGCATCGCGCAGCGCATCGCCCATGAAGGTCAGCAGCAGCAGCGTCACCACCAGCACGGCAAAGGTGGACAGCGAGATCCACCAGGCATCGATGCTGTTCTTGCCCTGGTTCAGCAGCTCGCCCAGGCTGGGGGTGTCAGGCGGCACGCCCAGCCCCAGGAAGTCCAGCGAGGTCAGGGCCAGGATGGCCGCACTCATGCGAAACGGCAAAAAAGTCACCACGGGCGTCATGCTGTTGGGCAGCAGATGGCGCCAGATCAGCGCGCCATTGCCCACGCCCAGCGCCCGCGCCGACTTCACATAGTCCAGCTGGCGGTTGCGCAGGAACTCGGCACGCACGTAGTCCGACAGCCCCATCCAGCCGAACAGCGACAGCAGCACCAGCAGCAGCGAGACGCTGGGCGCCAGCACCGCGCTGAAGATGATCAGCAGATACAGCTCGGGCATGGAACCCCAGATCTCGATGAAGCGCTGGAATGCCAGATCGGTCCTGCCGCCGAAAAAACCCTGGACGGCCCCCGTCACCACGCCCAGCACCACGCCCGACGCCGTCAGCGCCAGCGCAAACAGCACGCTGACGCGAAACCCGTAGATCAGCTGGGCCAGCAGATCGCGCCCCCGGTCATCGGTACCCAGAAGGTTGTCGCGCGAGGGCGGCGCCGGATTGGGCGAGGTCGCAAAGTAGTTCAGCGCCTGCGGCCCATAGGGATTGAGCGTATACAGCGCCCAGTTGTCGCCCTGGCTCAGGCGGTCACGGATGAAGGGGTCCAGGTAGTCGGTGGCCGTCTCGAAGTCGCCGCCGAAAGTCTTCTCGGAATAATCGTTCCACAGCGGCCAGTAGGTCTGGCCCTCATAGCGCACCACCAGGGGCCGGTCGTTGCTGATCAGCTCGGCGCCCAGGCTCAGCACCACCATCACGCAAAAAGCGACCAGGCTCCAATACCCCAGCCGATTGCGCCTGAACCGCATCCAGGCCCGACGCGCCGGCGACACTGCCACCACAGCCAGCGGTGCAGGCGCTGCCCCGGGCAGCCCTGCGCCTGGAGCGGCAAGGGAGTGCATCTCAGTTTCCATGTTGCTGCATCACAGTGGCGCGACCGCCCAAAGTCAGGGATACCAGGCAAGGGCCTGCGCCAGCCGCCAATGGCCCGAACGCTCCCCCCGCAAAGCAAGAGGGGGAAGCGGCGCAGCCGTTCGGGGGGCGCTCAATCAAACCGTACACGCGGATCCACCCACACATAACAAAGGTCACTGACCAGCTTGGTCACCAGGCCGATCAGCGTGAACAGATACAACGTGCCCAGCACCACGGGATAGTCGCGCCGAATCACGCTGTCATAGCTGAGCAGGCCCAGGCCGTCCAGCGAGAACAGTGTCTCTATCAGCAGCGAGCCCGTGAAGAAGGCCCCGATGAAGGCGGCCGGAAATCCGGTGACGATGGGGATCAGCGCGTTGCGCAGCACGTGGCGGTAGAGCACCTGCCGCTCGGACAGGCCCTTGGCACGCGCAGTCAGCACGTACTGCTTGCGAATCTCTTCCAGGAAGGCATTTTTGGTCAGCATGGCCGTGATGGCGAAGCTGCCCGCCACCATGGCCGTCACCGGCAGCGCGATATGCCAGAGATAGTCCACGATGCGCGCGCCCCAGGACAGCTCGTCCCAGTTGGAGGAAGTCAGCCCGCGCAGCGGAAACCACTGCAACTGGCCGCCAAAGATCACCAACAGCGCCACGCCCAGCACGAAACCCGGAATCGCATAGCCGACCAGGATCAGCAGCGTGGTGGCGAAGTCGAACCGCGAGCCGGCCCGCACGGCCTTGGCAATGCCCAGCGGCACGGCAACGAGGTAGCTGATGAAAAAGGTCCACAGTCCCAGGCTGGCCGAGACCGGCAGCTTCTCCTTGATCAGCTGCCAGACATCCTTGTTCTGGAAGAAACTGCGCCCCAGGTCGAACCGCGCGAACTGCCCGAGCATCTGGAAGAAGCGCTCATGGGCCGGCTTGTCAAAGCCGTAGAGGGCCTTGATCTGCTCTATGCGCTGGGGGTCCACCCCCTGGTTGCCACGGTAGGCCAGGCCACCGCCCTCGCCGCCACGGCCCATGCTGGCCTTGGCCTCGGCCAGATACTGCTCGACCGGGCCACCGGGCACGAACTGCACGACCACGAAGGTCAGCAGCAGTACGCCCAGCAGGGTCGGCACCATCAGCAGCAAGCGTTTGAATATGTAGGCCCACATAAGAAGTCTTGCATTATGTCCATTGCGGGGAGGGCCCCCGGCCGGGGGACGCCCTCATCATGCAACGGATCGCAACGACACAGCCGCAACGCCGGCTCATGGAGGTGGCGCGGTCAGCACCGGCATGCGGGCCCACCAGGTGTCCATGGCCCAGCTCTCGCCCTTCGCATAGGCCGGAACCACGGCCGGCCGCACCAGGCGCCAGGAGTCGTAGACCATGCGGTGCGTGCCCGCGCTCCACTGCGGAATCAGATAGTGGCCGTGCGTGATGATGCGTTCGAGTGCGTGGCAGGCAGGCAACAGTTGCGCCTCTGTCTTGGCCTCGGTCATGCGGCGGATCATGGCGTCGACCGCCGGGTTCTTCACGCCGGGGAAATTGCCGGAACCCTCGGTTGCCGCCGCCTGGCTGCCGAACAGGTCGGCGAATTCCTGGCCCGGATTGTTCGTGCCCTGGTAGGCGATGGAGATGATGTCGTAGTCGAACTTCTCCACGCGCTGCTGGTACAGCGCATAGTCCGCCGAGCGAAAGCGCAGCCGGATGCCCAGCTTTTCCAGATTGCGTATCCAGGGCGAGACCTGGCGTATGCCCGACTCGCTGCTGTCCAGGTACTCCAGCTCCATGGCCTGGCCCCGCGCGTTGCGCAGCACGCCATCCTGAATGGTCCAGCCGGCATCGGCCAGCAATTGCCGCGCCTGGCGCAGATTTCCGCGCAGCGAGCTGTCGCCATCGGTGCGTGGCGGCTCGGCCATGGGGCCGAAAGCCTCTGGCGGAATGCTCTTGCGCAAGGGCTCCATCAGCGCCAGCTCCTCGGGCGAGGGCTCGCCATGGGTCTCGCAGGCCGTGTTGCCGAACAGCCCGCGCACGCGCTGGTAGGAACCGTAGAACATCTGCCGGTTCATCCACTCGTAGTCCATGGCCAGGCCCAGGGCGCGGCGCACCCGGACGTCCTGCAGCACAGGCCGGCGCACGTTGAGCACATAGCTCTGGAATCCCGATGGCAGCTTGTTGCTGAACTCGCCCTTGACCAGTTCACCGCGGTCGAAGCGCTTGCCGTACAGGCGCCGCGCCCAGTCGCCGGCGCTGTAAAAGCGCATGAGGTCGAACTCCCCGGCCTTCAGCGCCTCCAGCCTCGCCGTGTTGTCGCGGTAGATCTTGACGGAGATGCGATCGAAATTGGCCGTGCCCACGCGCACAGGCAGATCGCGGCCCCAGTAGTCCGGGTCACGCACATAGGTGATGTCCTTGCCGAATCGCACGGGACCTATCTTGTAGGGCCCGCTGCCGATGGGCGTGTCCGTCACCACCTGGTCGAAGGGCTTGGCCTTGCCGTTTTCCACGCCCCAGTCGCGGCTGAACACCGGAATGGCCCCCACGGTCAGCGGCAATTCCCGGTTCGGCTGCTTGAAACGAAAGCGCACGGTGCGCTCGTCCAGCACATCGACGCCCGCCACATCGAAGAACAGCGTTCTGTAGCCGGGCAGTGCATGCGGGCCCACCAGCGTGTCATAGCTGAACTTGACATCGGCGGCCAGCACGGGCTTGCCGTTGTGAAAGCGTGCCTGGGGCCGCAACCGGAATGTGGCGGACAGGCCGTCGGCCGCGGCCTGCACATCCTCGGCCAGCAAACCGTAGCCGGTGGCGGTCTCGTCCAGCGAGGGCCACAGCAGGGTGTCGAACATCAGCTCCGCCAGATAGGCGGGCGACGACCCCTTGATGGTGAACGGGTTGTATTTGTCAAAGGTGGAGATGCGCAGATTGCTCACCAGGCGCAGCTCGCCGCCCTTGGGGGCCTTGGCGTTGACATAGTCGAAATGGCTGAAGCCCTCGGCGTAGCGAGGCTCGCCCCACAGGGCATAGGCATGCGAGCCCCAGGCCGGCACACACGCCGAGGCCAGCAGCAGCGAAGAAATCATCCAATGGCGCATGCGACAATTCTGCACCACGCAGCCAGCCCTTCCGCTGGCAAACGCTGACGCGGGCCCCGGCCATCGCCGCCAGCTGGTGCGCACTTCCACTCACTTTCTCTGGAGAACAACAATGGGCTTTCTCGCCGGTAAAAAACTGCTGATCACGGGCGTTCTGTCCAACCGCTCCATCGCCTACGGCATCGCCAAGGCCTGCCATGCACAGGGCGCGGAGCTGGCCTTCAGCTATGTGGGCGAGCGCTTCAAGGACCGCATCACCGAATTCGCCGCCGAATTCGACTCCAAGCTGATCTTTGACTGCGACGTGGCCGACGACGCCCAGATCGACAAGCTGTTCGCCGACCTGGGCGCGACCTGGGGCAAGTTCGACGGCTTCGTGCACAGCATCGGCTTCGCACCGCGCGAGGCCATCGCCGGCAACTTCCTGGACGGCCTGTCGCGCGAAGGCTTCAAGATCGCGCACGACATCAGCGCCTACAGCTTCCCCGCGATGGCCAAGGCGGCCCTGCCCTATCTCAACGACAAGTCCTCGCTGCTGACCCTGTCGTACCTGGGCGCCCTGCGCTCCATCCCCAACTACAACACCATGGGCCTGGCCAAGGCATCGCTGGAAGCCTCGGTGCGCTACCTGGCCGAGGCCGTGGGCCGCACGGCCGACGGCCGCGCCATCCGCGCCAACGGCATCTCGGCCGGTCCCATCAAGACCCTGGCCGCCTCGGGCATCAAGGACTTCGGCAAGCTGCTGGGCCGCGTGGCCGATGCATCGCCGCTGCGCCGCAACGTGACCATCGAGGACGTGGGCAATGTGGCCGCCTTCCTGCTGTCGGACCTCGCCTCGGGCGTGACGGCCGAGATCACCTACGTGGACGGCGGCTTCAGCCAGACCGCTGGCCTGTCGGCCGACCAGGTCTAAGTCACCGCCAGTCCCCGCCCTGCAGGCATTGCCGCCTGCGGGGCTTTTTTTTCGCCTGGAATCCGCGCATCCGCATCCTGCAGATGCGCGAAAGGAAATACACATCGGCTTGCATACGGTCATTTCCGTTTTGAATGAGAATGATTCTCATGAATAATACAATTCTCAGATCAATATCAAAGAACCTCTGGAAAACTCGGAGCCAGCAGATATGCAAGCAACCTCTGACCTCAGTCTGCCCTCTCCCGTCCCGGCACCCTCCGAAGCATCCTTGAATCAGTGGGAGCAGCTGGCGCGCCGCGCCCATGGGCATTTCCATGCCGGCCAGATCGAAAGCGCGCTCGCCATGCAGATGAAGGCCCTGCATGTGGCGCAGCGCCTCATCGCCGGCCCGCTGCCGGCGGAACATGCCGATCACTGCATGGCCGCCTGGGTGGTCTCCCACCACAACCTGGCCGAGCTGCTGGCATTGCGCCAGCAGCCCGCATTGGCCATCGAATATCTGTGCGAGGCGCACCAGGGCCTGCTGGCCCTGGGGGATGCGCGCCACCATGCGGCCGCCGTGTGCAGCGCCGCCTGGCGCCATATGCGCGAAACCCATTCAGCCCTGCTGCAGTGGCAGCGCCAGCACGGCAGCCAGCCCCGGATCGATGCAGCGCTGCAGGCCTCGGCCCGCGTCTTCGACTGCACAGCCACGGCCCTGCCGCCCCGGCTTGCGCATTGATTGCTGTCGCACAGACATCGCAACGCGACGATTTTTTCCCGTAGTCCCTGAAAGAAACCACATGAGCAACTACACCCTGCCTCCCCTGAACTACGCCTACGACGCGCTGGAGCCCCATATCGATGCGCAGACCATGGAGATCCACTACACCAAGCATCATCAGGCCTATGTGAACAACCTGAATGCCGCGCTCAAGGACACGCCGCACGGCAGCCAGCCCGTGGAGCAGTTGATCGCCGACCTGCCCCTGCTGCCCGAAGGCGTTCGCGGTGCCGTGCGCAACAACGGCGGCGGGCACGCCAACCACAGCCTGTTCTGGACCGTGATGGCCCCGGTGGACCAGGGCGGCGGCGGTACTCCCTCGGGCGAACTGGCACAGGCCATTGACCGGGAACTGGGCGGCTTCGATGCCTTCAAGGCCGCCTTCACCCAGGCCGCGCTCACGCGCTTTGGCAGCGGCTGGGCCTGGCTGGTGGTGGGCAAGGACGGCAAGCTGGCCGTGGAAAGCAGCGGCAACCAGGACAGCCCGCTGATGGCCGGCATCGGCTCCGGCGCCACCCCCATCCTGGGCCTGGACGTGTGGGAACACGCCTACTACCTCAAGTACCAGAACCGCCGCCCTGAATACATCGCGGCGTTCTACAACGTAGTCAACTGGGCCGAAGTGGCCCGCCGCTACGCCGCCGCACGCGGCTGAACGGTCTGCAACGCCAACCTCTGACCTCGACCAGCATGGATCTGCCACAACGCTTCCGCTCCAAGACCAGCGTACGGTCCAACATCCGCCTGTGGATAGGCCTGGCCATCATGATGGCCGGCGCCTGGGCGCTCACCAGCCAGTTCTGGGCCTATGCGCAGAACCATCCGGTGGTCTTCCAGGCACTGGCCGGAGGCTCGGCCGCCGCGCTGGCGACCGCACTGGGCACCGTGCCCGTGATGCTGTCCCAGCGCCTGTCCGAACGCACGCAGGACACCCTGTTCGGCTTTGGCGCCGGCGTCATGCTGGCCGCCTGTGCCTTCTCGCTGATCCTGCCGGGACTGGAGGCCGTGCGCACCCAGGAACTGCTCGGCGGCGGCGGCTGGGCGGCTGGCGGGATCATAGGTTCGGCCATCCTGATGGGCGGTGCCGCCCTCATGCTCATGGACAGGCTCCTGCCCCATGAGCACTTCATCAAGGGCCGCGAAGGCCTGGACCCGCAAGGCGCGCGCAAGCTGCAGCGCACCTGGCTGTTCGTCTTTGCCATCACCCTGCACAACCTGCCCGAAGGCCTGGCCATCGGCGTGGGCTATGCGGGCAACGACGGACTGCGCGCCAATGCGCTGGCCACGGGCATCGCCATACAGGACGTGCCCGAAGGCCTGGTGGTGGCCGTGGCCCTGCTGGCCGCAGGCTACAAGCGCAGCTTTGCCGTGCTGCTGGGCATGGCCTCCGGCCTGGTGGAGCCCGTGGGCGCCGTGCTGGGTGCAGCCGTCGTGAGCGGCTCGGCAGCCATGCTGCCCTGGGGCCTGGGCTTTGCAGCGGGCGCCATGCTGTTCGTGATCAGCCACGAAATCATTCCCGAGTCGCACCGCAAGGGCCACGAAGCCTTTGCCACGGGCGGCCTGATGCTGGGCTTCGTGCTGATGATGGTGCTGGACACGGCCCTGGGCTGAGGCCGCGCACCGCGCACTCCTGGCTCAGGGCAGCAAAAGCCCCAGTTCCCGCGCCGCCGCCAGCACATGGCGGGCGTGGCGCTCTTCATAGCGGTGGGCTGGCATGGTCAGTGTCAGTGCCGCTGCCAATTCCCCATCGCGCTTGAACACGGGGGCCGAAATCCCGGCGATCTCGCGGTGCCGATCTCCCACCATGGCGCAGTAGCCATCGGCGCGCACACGGGCCAGCTGCGTGCGGCTGCCGCCGCGCGATGCGGCATACAGTTCGGTGTCGAAAGCCGACAGCACGCGCCCGCCTGCGCCCTGGCCCAGCGGCAGCAGATCGCCCGTGCGTGCATGGTCGCGCACGGGATGGGGCGAATCCACGCGGTACAGGCACAGCCGGTCCTGGCCCTGGCGCACGTGGTAGGCCGCACTCTCGCCCGTGGCCTGCACCAGGGTACGCAGCACGGGCATGACCACGCTGTCCAGCGAAAAATGCCGGGCATAGACGGTGTTCAGCCGCGCCACCGCCGGGCCCACGGCGTAGCGGCCGTCATCCATGCGCAGCACCCAGCCGCCATGCTCAAGAGAGGCCAGCAGCCGCAGCACCGTGCTCTTGTACAGGCGCGTGCGCTCCGACAACTGGGCCAGCGTCAGCCCGTCATCACCGTCGCGGAACGCTGCCAGCAGGCTCAAGGCCCTGTCCACGGCCGCCACGCCGCCAGGCGCGGCATTCTCATCGGCCACCGATTCCGTCACTGATTTGCGAGGCATAAAAAGGCATCCAAGGGAAAACCCCAGGCACGCAGGCTTGACGATGGCGCGTGCAGCAGAGAATATTTCAATAGAGAGAATAAAGTTCTATCTATTAGAACAACATCGAAACCCGATGTCAACAGGCGAATCTCGCCACCATCGACACCCACCGCCGGATGCAACTGCCCATGTCCTCCCACCGTTTTGACGTACTCATCAGCGAAGTCGGCCCGCGCGATGGCCTGCAGTCCGTGGCCTCCACCATGTCCACGGCGCACAAGCTGGCCTGGATCGCCGCCCTGGCCCATGCGGGCCTGCAGGAGATCGAGGTCGGCTCCTTCGTCTCGCCCAAGCTGCTGCCTCAGATGGCCGACGCGGCCGAGGTCGTCGCCCACGCCATCACGCTGCCCGGCGTCACCGTGATGGCCCTGGCCCCCAATCTGCGCGGTGCCGAGGCCGCGCTGCGCGCCGGCGCCCACAAGGTCACGCTGCCCGTCTCGGCCAGCCCCGCGCACTCCATGGCCAATGTGCGCAAGACGCCCATGCAGATGGTGGACGAGGTGCGGGCGATTGCCGCGCTGCGCGACGAGATCGCGCCGCAGGCCCTGATCGAGGCGGGCATCTCCACGGCCTTCGGCTGCACGCTGCAGGGGCTGGTGCCCGAGGACGAAGTGATTGCACTGGCCCTGGCCTGCGTGGCGGCGGGCGCCGATGAATCGGGCCTGTCCGACACCACGGGCATGGCCAACCCGGCCCAGGTGCGGCGCCTGTTCACACGGCTGCGCGCCGAGCTGGGCGGGCATGCAGGCGCGGCCCACATGCACAATACGCGCGGCCTGGGCCTGGCCAACTGCCTGGCCGCCTACGAGGCCGGCGTGCGCACCTTCGATGCCTCGCTGGCCGGCCTGGGCGGCTGCCCGTACGCACCCGGCGCCTCGGGCAACGTGGTCACCGAAGACCTGGTCTTCATGTTCGAGGCCATGGGCATACGCACCGGCGTGGACATCGATCGCCTGATCACCGCCCGCCAGCCGCTGGCCGCAGGCCTGCCCGGCGAGGAGCTGCACGGCATGACGCCGCTGGCCGGACTGCCCAAGGGCTTTGTGCCCCACCACTACGCGCAGGCCTGAACGGCAGCGCCCACCCACCCATTCATCCACCGTTTTCCCATGAGCCAAGATTCCTCCCCCGGCACCCCCGGCACCCCTGACAGCGCCGCAGGCCAGGCCGCGCCCCTGCCCTACGCGGGCATCCGCGTGGTCGAGTTCACCCACATGGTCATGGGCCCGTCCTGCGGCATGATGCTGGCCGACCTGGGCGCCGAAGTCATCAAGATCGAGCCCGTGGGCCACGGCCGCGACGGCGATGCCACGCGCAAGCTGCTGGGCTCGGGCTCGGGCTTTTTCCCGCTGTTCAACCGCAACAAGAAAAGCCTGACGCTGGACCTGCAGACCGAGGAGGGCAAGCAGGCCGCGCTGCGCCTGATCGCCACGGCCGACGTGGTCTGCGAGAACTTCAAGCCCGGCACCATGCGCAAGCTGGGCCTGGACTACGACAGCCTCAAGGACCGCTTCGAGCGCCTCATCTACGTAAGCCACAAGGGCTTTCTGCCCGGCCCCTACGAGCACCGCACGGCGCTGGACGAAGTGGTGCAGATGATGGGCGGCCTGGCCTACATGACGGGCCGCCCCGGCGACCCGCTGCGCGCAGGTGCCAGCGTCAACGACATCATGGGTGGCATGTTCGGCGCCATGGGCGCCATGGCGGCCCTGGCCCAGCGCGAGAAGACCGGCTGCGGCCAGGAAGTGCAAAGCGCGCTGTTCGAGAACAACATCTTCCTGGTCGCCCAGCACATGATGCAGTTCGCCGTCACCGGCAAGCCGGCCGCGCCCATGCCGGCACGCATCTCGGCCTGGGCCATCTACGACGTGTTCGAGGTGCGAAACGGCGAGCAGATCTTCCTGGCCGTGGTCAGCGACGGCGCCTGGCGCCTGTTCTGCGACGCCTTCGGCCTGGGCGAGCTGCGCGACGATCCGCGCCTTGGCAGCAACAACGACCGCGTGCTGGCGCGCAGCTGGCTGATGCCGCTGCTGCGCGAGAAGATGGCCCCGCACAGTGCCGCCCACATTGCGGAGATCTTCGAGAAGAACGGCCTGCCCTTCGCGCCCATCGCACGCCCGCAGGACCTGCTGGAAGACCCGCACCTGAACGCCACGGGCGCGCTGGCCCCCATCACCCTGCCCGATGGCCGCGAGACCAAGACCGTGCTGCTGCCCTTCACGCTGGGCGGCAAGCGCCTGGATGTGCGCCTGTCGCCGCCGCGCCTGGGCGAGCACAGCCTGGAGATCCTCACCGCCCTGGGCTACAGCAGCGAGCAGGCCCAGGCCCTGGCGCGGGGCGACGCCACCGACAGCCACGCCAAGGCTTCCCACTGAAGCCAGGCTGAGCCACTGAAGGCGCCGCCGTCCACCCGGCGCGCGGCGCCCCTGCAACCTTGCACCCCATCCACCCCACACCGGACGCCGCTTGCCGCGCGCCCGGCGGGGAGGCCTTTTCCCAAAAATTCCCGGAGACAACACCATGCCCGCCATCCACCGCAACCCGGCCGCCCAAAACCGGACACAGGCACAGACCCAGGCCAGCCCTCGTTCCGCCCCGCGCCGCCAGTGGCTGCTGTGCGTCCTGCCCGCACTGGCTGCCGCCCTGCTCCCGCTGGCGGCCCGGGCCCAGCCTGACCACTGGCCCTCACGCGCCGTGCGCATGGTCGTGCCCTACACGCCGGGCGGCGGCACGGACGCGGTCGCGCGCCAGATCAGCGAGCGCGTGGGTACGCTGAACAAATGGACCGTGGTCGTGGACAACAAGCCCGGCGCGGGCGGCAACATCGGCCTGGATGCCGTGGCCAAGTCCGCGCCGGATGGCTATACCTTCGGCATGGGCCAGACCGCCAACCTCGCCATCAACCCCGCCCTGCTGCCCAGCATGCCCTTCAACCCGCGCACCGACCTGATCCCCGTGGCCCTGGTCGCCGCCCAGCCCACGGTGCTGGTCGTGCCGCAGGACTCGCCATGGAAGTCGGTGCAGGACCTGGTCAAGGCCGCCAAGGCCGACCCGGGCGGCATCCGCCAGGGCCTGGCATCGACGGGCACGGTAGGCCACCTGGCCGGCGAGATGCTGGCCTTCAAGGCCGGCATCCAGGTGCTCAACGTGCCCTACAAGGGCGCAGCGCCGGCCGTGACCGACCTGCTGGGCAAGCAGACGCACTACATGTTCGGCACGCCCCAGGCCGTCTATCCGCTGCTCAAGGGCGGCAAGCTGCGCGCCCTGGCCGTGACCTCGGCCAAGCGCCTGTCCATCCTGCCCGAGGTGCCCACGGTGGCCGAGTCGGGCTATGCAGGCTTCGAGGCCGTGGACTGGAAGCTCATCGTCGCGCCCAAGGGCACGCCGGCTGCCATCGTGCAGAAGATGAATACCGCCGTGAACGCGGCCCTGCAGCAGCCCGCCGTGCAGCAGCAACTGCAGGCCGAGGGCAGCACGGCCCTGGGCGGCAGCATCCAGGATGCCGCCCAATACCTGCTCAAGGAACAGACGGACTGGGCCGCGCTGATCCGCGACGCAAAGATACGCCTGGAGTGACCACGGAATAACGACACCGCAGCGGGGCATTGAAAAAGGCGCGGAGCCCCTTTCGGGACCCGCGCCTTTTTGATGGACCGTCAGCCGGCCCGGCGATCAGATCGTGCGGCCGAAGGGACCATCGTCCCCCACCTGCACCATCTTGCGGCCGCGCGCAGGCTTGGCTGCCGTGCCGACTTCAGGCGCGGCGGGCTGCGCCTTGCGCGCTGCGGGGCGCTTGGCAGGCGCCTTGACCGCGGCGGCCTTGGCAACCTTGGCGGCCGGCTTGGCTGCCGGTTTCGCGGCTGCCTTGGCAACTGTCTTGGCGGCTGTCTTGGCCGCAGGCTTGGCCGCGGTCTTCACGGCCTTCTTCGCAGCAGGCTTGCCACCTGCCGGCGTCTTGCGGGCCGGCGCGGTCCCGGCCACGCAGTCGGCGTAGTAGCGCACTTCGCCATCTTCGCCTTGCAGTTCCACCAGGCCGTGGATGTCGGTCTCGAAGCCCGGGCACTCCTTGGCGAACTCGCGCGCAAACAGCAGGTAGTCAACGATCTTGCGGTTGAACACTTCGCCGGGAATCAGCAGCGGAATGCCGGGCGGGTACGGCGTGACCAGGCCCACGGTGATGCGGCCTTCCAGGTGATCGATCTCCACGCGCTCGGTCTTGCGCTGCGCGATGTGGGCGTAGGCATCGGTGGGCTTCATGGCGGGCTGCAGGTCCGACAGGTACATCTCGGTCGTCAGGCGGGCGATGTCGTACTTGGCGTACAGCTGGTGCACGTGCTGGCACAGGTCGCGCAGGCCCATGCGCTCGTAGCGGCGGTGCTGCTGGCAGAACTCGGGCAGGATGCGCGCCAGCGGCTGGTTGCGGTCGTAGTCGTCCTTGAACTGCTGCAGCGCCGTCAGCATGGTGTTCCAGCGGCCCTTGGTGATGCCGATGGTGAACATGATGAAGAACGAGTACAGGCCCGTCTTCTCCACCACCACGCCGTGCTCGGCCAGGTACTTGGTCACGATGGAGGCGGGGATGCCCGTGTCCGAGAAATCGCCGTCCAGGTCCAGGCCCGGCGTCACGATGGTGGACTTGATCGGGTCCAGCATGTTGAAGCCGTCGGCCAGCTCGCCGAAGCCGTGCCAGTTGTCGAACTCCTTGCCGTTCTTGGCCTTGGAACGCTTGGGTGCCGCGTCATGGCCGCGGATGATCCAGTCCTGGGCCGAGCCCACGCCTTCATCGGCCAGCTTCTCGGGGCCCCAGACCTCGAACCACCAGTCGTCGTCGCCGAACTCGTCCTCCACCTTGCGCATGGCGCGGCGGAAGTCCAGCGCTTCCAGAATGGACTCCTCCACCAGGGCCGTGCCGCCGGGCGGCTCCATCATCGCGGCGGCCACGTCGCAGCTGGCGATGATGCTGTACTGCGGGCTGGTCGAGGTGTGCATCAGGTACGCCTCGTTGAACAGGTGGTGGTCCAGCTTTTCGGTCTGGCTGTCCTGCACCAGCACATGCGAGGCCTGGCTGATGCCGGCCAGCAGCTTGTGGATGGACTGCGTGGCATACACCACCGAGTGCTTGGGGCGCGCGCGCTTCTTGCCCATGGCGTGGTAGCTGCCATAGAACGGGTGGAAGGCAGCGTGCGGCAGCCAGGCCTCGTCGAAGTGCAGGTTGGCCACATAGCCGTCCAGCATGCTCTTGATGGTCTCGGTGTTGTAGAGCACGCCGTCGTAGGTGGACTGCGTCAGCGTCAGCACGCGCGGCTTGACCGTCTTGGCGTCCACGCCCTTGAGCAGCGGATTGGCCGCGATCTTGGCCTGGATGGACTCCACCGAGAACTCGCTTTGCGGGATCGGGCCGATGATGCCGAAGTGGTTGCGCGTGGGCTTGAGGAACACCGGAATCGCACCCGTCATGATGATGGAGTGCAGGATGGACTTGTGGCAGTTGCGGTCCACCACGACCACGTCGCCGGGCGCCACGGCGTGGTGCCACACGATCTTGTTCGACGTGGACGTGCCGTTGGTCACGAAGTAGCAGTGATCGGCATTGAAGATGCGGGCGGCATTGCGCTCGCTCTCGCCGATGGCGCCGTTGTGGTCCAGCAGCTGGCCCAGTTCCTCCACCGCGTTGCACACGTCGGCGCGCAGCATGTTCTCGCCGTAGAACTGGTGGTACATCTGGCCCACGGGGCTTTTCAGGAAGGCCACGCCGCCCGAGTGACCGGGGCAGTGCCAGCTGTAGGAGCCGTCTTCCGCATAGTCCAGCAGCGCCTTGAAGAACGGCGGCTGCACGCCTTCCAGGTAGCTCTTGGCCTCGCGGATGATGTGCTTGGCCACGAACTCCGGCGTGTCCTCGAACATGTGGATGAAGCCGTGCAGCTCGCGCAGGATGTCGTTGGGCAGGTGGCGGCTGGTCTTGGTCTCGCCGTAGATGTAGATCGGCACATCGGCGTTCTTGCGGCGCACTTCGCCGATGAAGCTGCGCAGGCTGTGGATCACGGGATCGGTTCCGCCATCGCCCAGCGAGAACTCCTCGTCATCGATGGACAGAATGAAGGCACTGGCCCGGCTTTGCTGCTGCGCGAATTGCGACAGGTCGCCGTAGCTGGTCACGCCCAGCACCTCGAAACCTTCTTCCTCGATGGCCTGGGCCAGGGCGCGGATGCCCAGGCCCGAGGTGTTCTCGGAGCGGTAGTCCTCGTCGATGATGACGATGGGAAAGCGAAACTTCATGGGGGCAGCCTCCGTAACCTGAGCGGGCCTAAAAAACGAAACAGGCGCGAAGTGTAAGGAATATCCTTATTGCGCCTTTGAAGCGTGCGGATTTTCACCCAGAATGGGCTGCACTAAACACAAGCAACTGTCACAAAGGGAGTCTCTCGCATGGAATATTCCACCATCTGGTGGCTAGTCGCCGGCGCCTTGGTCATCGCCGAGCTGCTGACCGGCAGCTTCTATCTGCTGATGCTGGCGCTGGGCGCCATCGTCGGCGCACTGTGCGCGCATGCGGGCCTGGCGCCCATTGCACAGATCATCACCGCCGCCGCGCTGGGCAGCGCCTTCGTGCTGGCCTGCCATCTGGTGCGCCGCCGCCAGCCCAGCCGCCAGCCGGCATCGAGCAACCGCGATGTCAACCTCGACATAGGCGAGTCCGTCATGGTGGAGCAATGGAATTCCGACGGCACGGCCCAGGTCCGCTACCGTGGCGCCCAATGGACCGTGATCGGCCGCCCGGGCAACCTGCCCTCGGCCGGCATGCACCGCGTGGCCGAGGTCGTCGGCAACCGGCTGCTCGTGGACAAGCTCTGAGCCACCGCCCCGCCTCTTGCGCACACCTGGGGATGCAGTCCTCGCGCCCCTTCGCCTCACCCTCTTGTTTCACTGAATGCCCTCCGGGCTTGGAGACACCATGGAAATCGCCATCGTCATCGCCGTCATCGCGGCCATCTTCATCGCACGCTCCGTCAAGGTCGTGCCCCAGCAGCACGCCTGGGTCAAGGAACGCCTTGGCAAGTACGCCGGCACGCTGACCCCGGGCCTGAACTTCCTCGTGCCCTTCGTGGACCGCGTGGCCTACAAGCACAGCCTCAAGGAAATCCCGCTGGACGTGCCCAGCCAGGTCTGCATCACGCGCGACAACACCCAGCTGCAGGTGGACGGCATCCTCTACTTCCAGGTCACCGATCCCATGCGCGCCAGCTACGGCTCGTCCAACTACATCATGGCCGTCACCCAGCTGGCCCAGACCTCGCTGCGCAGCGTGATCGGCAAGCTCGAACTGGACAAGACCTTCGAGGAGCGCGACATGATCAACGCCCAGATCGTCTCGGCCATCGACGAGGCCGCGCTCAACTGGGGCGTGAAGGTGCTGCGCTATGAAATCAAGGACCTGACGCCGCCCGCCGAAATCCTGCGCTCCATGCAGGCCCAGATCACGGCCGAGCGCGAAAAGCGCGCCCTGATCGCAGCCTCCGAAGGCCGCCGCCAGGAACAGATCAACATCGCCACCGGCGAGCGCGAAGCCTTCATCGCACGCTCCGAAGGCGAGAAGCAGGCCGTCATCAACAAGGCCCAGGGCGAGGCCGAATCCATCAAGGCCGTGGCAGACGCCACGGCCCAGGCCATCGAACGCGTGGCCAACGCCATCCGCCAGCCCGGCGGCGAACAGGCCGTGCAGCTCAAGGTGGCCGAAAAGGCCGTCGAGGCCTACAGCCAGGTGGCATCGGACGCCACCACCACCTTGATCGTTCCCAGCAACATGACCGAGGTATCGAGCCTGATCACATCGGCCATGAAGATGATCCAGACCGGGCAGCGCACCAGCTGAGATCCGCCGCAACCCCACGAAGAACGGGCCATCGCGGCCCGTTCTTCATTGCGCGCCGGTCTGCTGCACCAGTGCCATGGCGAAGCGCCCATGGCCCACGGACCAGTCCGAGTAGTCGTTCTCATGCATGAAGATGAACACATCGGCCGGCTCAACCCCGGCCCCCTCGTGCAGGTTGCACGCAATGGCCGCATACAAGGCCTTCTTCATCGCATCGCTGCGTCCGCGCCGCATGGTGATCTCGACCACCACCAGCGCATCCGAACGCGCCACCCCGTTGAAACTGCGGCTGAACGCGAACTGCCCGGGAACGTACGGGTGCACCATGTTGAACAGCTCGTCCTCGGGCATGCCAATGCCTTGCACCAGCGCCTGGTGGATGCCCTGCACGACGGCATCGCGCTGGGAAGTGGAGGTGGACTGGGGCAGATAGGTGTGGACGAAGGGCATGGTGCTATGTGCTTTAGGATCGAATGGAGAGGGGGAGTCCGGCCAGAATCCACGCAGGATTGCCGGCCGAAGCGGCAAATCTATCCACCGGCCCATTGCCTGAAAAGCGATGATTTGGCCGGTTCTATGTACCTGGAACTCACATACCCTCCACCCGCCCCGTGACCCGACTCATGACCCGACCCATGACCCGCCGCCTGCCCCCGCTGGCCGCCCTGCGCGCCTTTGAAGCTGCCGCACGCCTGGGCCGCATGACGGCGGCGGCAGACGAGCTGTGCGTCTCGCCCGGCGCCGTCAGCCGCCAGGTACGGCAGCTGGAGCAGCACCTGGGCCTGGCGCTGTTCGCGGGCACCAAGGCCCGCCCCACGCTCACCGCAGCGGCGCGCACCCTGCAGCCCGCGCTCACCCAGGCCTTCGAGCAGATCCAGGAGGCGGTGCGCAGCCTGGGCGACGCCCACGAGGGCCCGCTGGACGTGGCCTGCTTCAGCACCTTCACCGTCAAATGGCTGATCCCCCGGCTGTTCGACTTCCACGCGCACCATCCCGGCATCGAAGTGCGCCTGCGCACCACGGACACCGGCACCGACGCTGCACGCGAAGGCTGCGACCTGCTCATCACGGCCATCCCCACCGACTGCGGCAGCAGCGGCAACAGCGGCCAGGCCATTGCAGACGACGAGATGGCCCTGCCGCTTTTCGACGAATACCTGGGGCCCGTGATGTCCCCCGCAATGGCCGGGCTTGTCGCGCGGCCCCAGGACCTGGCCAGCCTCCCCTTGCTGCACACGCGCGGCCGGCGCAACGCCTGGGACCTGTGGGCCGCCTCCATGGACATGGCCCCGCCCGCAGCGGCCGGCCCCGTCTACGAGCACTACTACTTCACGCTGGAAGCGGCGCTGCGCGGCCTGGGTGCAGCCGTTGCTCCATGGCACCTGGTGATGGACGACGTGCAGGCCGGCCGCCTGCTGGCACCCTTCGGCTTCACGGCCTCCGGCTACCGCTACCTGGCACTGCGCCGCAGCACCGCCGCGCCTGCCCGGCTCGACACCCTTTGCACGTGGCTGCAGGCGCAGGTGCGGGCCATGCCGCAAGTGCCAGCCGTCCAAGGCGTGCCGATCACGCAGGCAGGAAACTTCGCCGCCACCCCCGAAAATCGATGCTAGAATCGCGGTCTTCGGAGAGGTGGATGAGCGGTTTAAGTCGCACGCCTGGAAAGCGTGTGTGGGCTAATCCCCACCGCGGGTTCGAATCCCGCCCTCTCCGCCAAAATGATCTAAGCCCTTGATTGATTCAATCAAGGGCTTTTTTCTTTGTACAGCGTGACCGCCTGGCAGGCATCAGGCGAACCCGCGCGTGATCGCAGCGGGTTCGATTCCTCAGGCCTGCCGCACGGCCTACCTGAGCCGTGGCTGCACGATGATCTTCACCGCCGATTCGTTGTTGTGAATCAGCGTGTCAAAGCCCTGCGCCACCAGGTCATCGAGCTGGATGCGCTGGGTGATGAAGGGCTCGAGGTTGATCTTGCCCTCCTCGACCAGCTTGATGGTTTCCTGGTGGTCGTTGCAGTAGGCAATGGTGCCGCGCACGTCCAGCTCCTTCATGACCACGCTGTGCACGTTGATGGTGGCCGGGTGGCTCCAGATGGACACGATCACCACCACGCCCGTGGCCTTCGTCACGGCCACCAGCGTGTCCAGCACCTTGTTCACGCTGGAGCATTCGAACGACACGTCCACGCCCTTGCCGCCGGTGAGCTTCATCACCTCGGCCACCACGTCCACTTCGGAGGGGTCGAGGATGTGATCGGCCACGCCCGATTCACGCGCCTTCTGCTTGCGCTTGGCGCTCAGTTCGGTGATGACGACGGTCAGGCCCTTGGCCTTCAGGATGGCCGACAGCAGCAGGCCGATGGGGCCTGCGCCGCCGACCAGCGCCACATCACCCGCCTTCGCTCCGCTGCGGGTATAGGCATGGTGGCCCACGGACAGCGGCTCGATCAGCGCGGCCTGATCCAGCGGAATGGCATTGGAGATCGGGTGCACCCAGCGGCGCTTGACCGCAATCCGCTCGGACAGCCCGCCGCCACGCCCGCCCAGGCCGATGAAATTCATGTCCTTGGACAGGTGGTAGTGGTCGCCCGGCCCCGTGGGCACGTCGTCGGCCACGATGTAGGGCTCCACCACGACGTGCTGGCCGACCTTGATATCGTCGACGCCCGCGCCCACGGCGTACACCACGCCGGAGAACTCGTGCCCCATGGTGATGGGTGCGGACTCGCCCGAGATGGGGTGCGGATGGCCGCAGGGCGGAATGAAGATCGGCCCTTCCATGAACTCATGCAAATCCGTGCCGCAGATGCCGCACCAGGCCACCTCGATGCCCACGGTGCCGGGCTCCACCACGGGTTCGGGTATGTCTTCGATGCGGATATCGCCCCGGTCGTAGAAACGTGCTGCTTTCATGATTGAACTTTCTGTTTTGCAAGGCTGGGTTGGCGGGCGGCACAGCCGCCCCATGGCGATTATTCGGCCTTACCGCAGGTGATGAACTTGCTGCAGGTCATAGACACGCACTGGCAGGCCTTCCTGGCGCGCCTTGAGCTGCAGCGCCAGGTACAGCGAATAGTGGCGCGACTGGTGCAGGTTGCCGCCGTGGAACCACAGCGCCTCTTGCTGCGTGGGCTTCCACATGTTGCGCTGCTCGCCCTCCCACGGTCCCGGGTCCTTGGTCGTGTCCGAGCCCAGGCCCCAGACCTTGCCCACCTTGTCTGCCACCTCCTGGCTGATCAGGTCGGCCACCCAGCCGTTCATGGAGCCATAGCCGGTCGCGTAGACCACCAGGTCCGCCGGCAGCTCGGTGCCATCGGCCAGCACCACCGCGTTTTCCGACAGGTGGCTGATCTGCTTGCCCGCCTGCAGCTTGATGCTGCCGTCGATCACCAGATCGCAGGCCCCCACGTCGATGTAGTAGCCCGAGGCGCGGCGCAGGTACTTCATGAAAAGGCCCGAGTCGTCATCACCGAAGTCCAGCATGAAGCCCGTCGCCTCCAGCTTGCGGTAGAAGTCCGCGTCGCGCTCGCGGATGCGGTCGTACACCGGCACCTGGAAGTCGGCCATGATGCGGTAGGGCAGCGAGGCGAAGATCAGGTCCGCCTTCCTGGTCGTCACGCCGCTGGCCACGGCGCGCTCCGAATACAGGTCGCCCAGGCCGATGTCCATCAGCGAATCGGAGCGCACGATGTGCGTGGACGAGCGCTGCACCATGGTCACATCGGCGCCGTGCTCCCACAGGGCCGCGCAGATGTCGTGCGCTGAATTGTTGGCGCCTATCACCACCACCTTCTTGCCTGCATAGGCGTCCGGGCCATGGTGCTGGGACGAGTGCTGCTGCTCGCCCTTGAAGACGTCCTGGCCCTTGATCTTGGGCACATTCGCCTTGCCCGACATGCCGGTGGCGAACACCACATGCCTGGGGCGCAGCACCTGCGTCTCGCCGTTGCGCTCCACGGTGACTTCCCATTCCTGCCTGTCCTCATCGAAGCGGGCATTCAGGCAATCGGTGGAGGGCCAGTAGTTGACCTCCATCACCTTGGTGTACATCTCCAGCCAGTCGCCGATCTTGTCCTTGGGCGCGAACACGGGCCAGTTGTCCGGGAATGGCATGTACGGCAGGTGGTCGTACCAGACCGGATCGTGCAGGCACAGCGATTTATAGCGGTTGCGCCACTGGTCGCCAGGGCGCGCCTGGCGGTCGATGACGATGTGCGACACCCCCAGCTGGCGCAGTCGCGCACCCAGCGCAATGCCGCCCTGGCCACCGCCGATGACGAGCACGAAAGGCTGGCTGTCGCGGCCCAGCTCCTCGGCCTCCTGCTGGCGGCGCTCAAGCCAGGTCTGGCGGCCGCGCCGGATGCCGTGCTCGGCACCCATCGGGCGGCGCGTGCCCATGGGTTCCTCATGGCCCTTGAGCTCCTGGGCGGCCGTCAGCAGCGTCCAGATGCGCCCGTCCCTGATGCGCACATGGCCGCCGCCGCGCGCATGGCGCGTGTCGATCACGATCCAGGCGGACACCACGCCATCGGCCTCCTCCACCGCTTCGCGCTCGTCCAGCGAAAAGCGCACGGGCGCCGCGGCATCCAGTTGCGCGGCCAGCATGTCGGCGATCTGGCTGCGCCCTTCCATGGTCTTGATGTTCCAGGTCAGCAGCACCAGATCGCGCCAGTAGCACTCGTCGGCGAACAGGCCGCTGGCGGCCGCGAAGTCGCGGTCCCCCAGGGCATGGTTGAGTTGGTCAAGCAGCGCCTGGGCGCGGGCGTTGGCTGTCGTATCGGTCATGGTTGTCTCCTTGATGCGGTCATGCCCGCTGGTTTTTCTTCGGGCAGGCCCTCTTACGCAATCACCATGCCAGACAGACCTGGCGGCAGGAGGCGCCAGACAAATCAAGGGGTTGCCGGCGTCCCTCCGGTACAAACCCTGCGCCTTGCGCCCCGCTGCCCGGCGTTGCCGCCCGCGACAGGTGGGGCAGTCATGCGACACCTGTCGCACCAGGCGTGCTGCAGCGCAACAGGAGCAGTGGGTAAGTCTTGATTGGCGCTGCACCGCACAGGGCACAGAATCGTCTGCGGCACGTTCAAAGCCCGCATCGACTCCACGCCATGCCCCTGCAGTCCTACGCCTCGCACATCCAGGAAATCGAAGCCTTCGGCCTGGGCTACTCCAACCGCGGGCAAGAGCGCGACCGCGCCGTGCTGCGCAGCTGGCGCCGCTGCATCGACTCCCATCGGCTCGACCCGGCGCATACCAGCGAAGCCCACATCGTCACCGATGGCCAGTTGCGCGCACACCGCGAGGAATCCGAGCCGCTGATCCACATTGCCCGCCATGCGCTGGAGCGGCTGTACCAGCAGCTCAAGGGCCTGGACTACGTGCTGCTGCTGGCAGACCGGCACGGCGTGGCCGTGGACTTCCTCGGGCACGAGGCCGACGCCGGCGACCTGCGCCGCGCAGGCCTGTACCTGGGCGCGCAGTGGCGTGAGGACCACTCGGGTACCTCGGCCGTGGGGGCCTGCCTGGAAACGGGCGAGGCGCTGACCGTGCACCAGAGCGACCATTTCGACTTCACCCACACCGGCCTGTCCTGCACGGCCGCGCCCATCTACGACATGCACGGTGAACTCGCAGCGGTGCTGGACCTGTCGCTGCTGCGCTCGCCCGCCGAGCGGGCCAGCCAGAACCTGGCGCTGAACCTCGTCGTGGCCGCCGCGCGGCGCGTGGAGCAGGCCAACCTGATGGCCCAGTCCGGCCAGGACTGGGTGGTGCGCCTGGCGCAGTCGCCCGATTTCCTCGACGTCGATCCCGACGCCTCCATCAGCGTGGACGCACGGGGCCGCATTCGCGCCATGACCCACGCGGGCGCCCGCCTGCTGGTGGCCGCCGCGCAGCTGGACTGGCGCCAGCGCCAGAAGCTCATCGGCCAGCCGCTGGAGCGCTTCTTCGACGTGGACCTGCGCCACCTGCCCGAGCTGCGCCGCCATCGCCCGGCGCAGGAGCGCATCATCCGCGCCCGCGACGGCAGCATCCTCTTCGCCCATGCCATGGAGCCACAGCACCCGACGCGCCGCCTGCGCGCGCAGGCAACGCCCGCGCAGCCCCCGCTGCCGGCAGCACTGCAGGCGCTGGACACGGGCGATGCCAAGCTGCAGACGCTGCTGCGCAAGGCCGCACGGCTCGCGCCGCAAACGCTGCCCATCCTGGTGCAGGGGGAGACCGGCGCAGGCAAGGAATACCTGGCCCGCGCGCTGCATGCCTGCAGCGGCCGCAGCGGTGCCTTCATCGCCATCAACTGCGCAGCCATTCCCGAGGCACTGCTGGAAAGCGAGCTGTTCGGCTACCTGCCCGGCACCTGGACCGGCGGCGCCAGCAAGGGCCGCGAAGGGCTGATCGCCGCGGCGCACGAAGGCACGCTGTTTCTTGACGAGATCGGTGACATGCCCCTGGCCTTGCAGGCCAAGCTGCTGCGTGTCCTGTCCGAATCCGAAATCACCCCGCTGGGCGCCCGCTCGCCACGCGCGGTGTCCGTGCGCTTCATCTCCGCCTCGCACCGGCCGCTGGCAGAGCTGGTGCGGCGCGCAAGCTTCCGCGAAGACCTGCTCTACCGCCTCAACGCCGCCGAGCTGCACCTGCCCGCGCTGCGCCAGCGCAGCGACCTGCAGGCCATTGCCGACCAGATGCTGGCCACACTGGCCAGCCATCTGCACCTGGGCGATGCGGCCCGCGCCCTGCTGGCCGCGCACGCCTGGCCCGGCAACCTGCGCGAGCTGCACAACGCGCTGCGCTACGCCGCAGCCCTGTGCGGGCACGATGGCGACGGCAGCATCGAGCCCGACCACCTGCCCGATGCGCTGCACGGCACCCCGCCCTGCACCGCCACCCTGGCCCACAACACCAGCGAGCCCGCCGCACAGGCGCTGGAGCAACTGCTTGCCCAATGCCAGGGCAACGTCTCAGAGGCCGCACGCCAGCTCGGCGTCAGCCGCTCCACCATCCACCGCCGCATCCAGCAGCTGCAGCTTGGCGTGCGGCATGCCCAATGGCGCGGGCCATAGGGCCGAGCGGCAACCGGAAAGCCCGCCGCATCGCTGACACGGTGTTACAGCAGCGGTGGCGTTCGCCAGTAGATTGTTGCGCTTCGTCCATTGCAGCCCCAAAACAAGATGAAACCCAAGATCAACTTCATTGAACGCGAGCGCCTGTTCCGGCGGGAACTGAAACGGCGAAAGGTCAGGTTCCTGCCCATGCAGGTATTGCGCCGGCTGTTCGAGAAGGCAGGTGTCTGAGCCAGACAGATCGCCGCGCCCGGCATGCGCGGCGCCGTTGCCTTGACCCGCGGACGGCATCGCGGCCGTTCGGCACACCACTAGAATCGCAACAGACCAGCGTGGACGGGGAGCCGATCGCCCAGCCCGCGCGCCCCAAGACCCACAGGCACCCCACGCAGGCGCACACCCAAGCCAGAGGAGCTCGATGCCCCATCTTGACCTTCGCTCCCTGGCCGTCATGGCGGGAATGATCGGCATGGTCATGGGTGTTGTGCTCCTGGGTCTGCGCCGGACCTACCCGCCATCGATAAGAGGCATGGGCCTTTGGGGTGCGGCACCCTTGCTGTGTGCGGCCTCCACCCTCTTCTACGGTCTGGATGGCGTACTGCCGACCGCACTGGTGGCTTCTGTCGGCAACGGGCTGCTGCTGGCGGGCGTCACCCTCTTCCTGCTTGGAAGCGAGCGTTCGCTGGGCCGCCCCTCTTCGGCACGCAAATGGACCGCGGTGATTGCCGGGGTCCTGGTGCTGCTGGCCCTGCTCACCCATGTCTACCCGGACTACCGCGTGCGCGTGCTGATTTTCAGCGGTTGCCTGGCCGCCATCGTCATCGAGCACGCACGCCTGCTGGGACAGCATGGCAAGGGATTCGCCACACGCTTCACCGCCGCAGTGCTGTGGGTGCAGGCCCTGGTGCTGATGGGCCGGGCCGTTTCCACCCTTTGGCTGGATCAGGCGGATACCCACAGGTTTGCGCAGTCCACGGTCCAGACCCTCTACATTGCCACTTTCAGCTTCTCGGTCCTGCTGGTGAGCATCGGTGCCTTGCTGATGGCCGGTGAACGGGTGCGCGCCGAGTTCGAGTACCTGGCCACGCACGACGCACTGACAGGGGCGCAGACGCGTCGATCGACACTGGCGGCCTGCTCCGAGGAACTGGCCCGCTGGAACCGCTATGGCAAGCCCTTTTCACTGTTGATGCTCGATATCGACCACTTCAAGCGCATCAACGACGGGCATGGGCATTTGACGGGAGACCGCGTTCTGTCCCATTTCGTCAGACTCATGCAATCGCAACTGCGATCGGCGGACCGGCTCGGGCGTTACGGCGGCGAGGAATTCATCGTGCTGCTTCCCGAGACCGATGCCGAAGGTGCCAGCGCCCTGGCAGAACGCATGCGGGCCGCGCTGGACGCATCGCCCGCGTCCTCGGATATGCCGCATTGCACCGTCAGCATCGGAGTGACCACCATCCAGCCCGGCGACACCACGGTGGATGAACTGATATCGCAGGCGGATGCGGCCCTGTACGCCGCCAAGGCGAAGGGCCGCAACCGGGTTCATGTCGGCTGAAGGCTCACGCCCTCACCAACTGATGCAGCAACTGGCTCAGATCTTCCTGCGAATACGGCTTGGCCAGCCGCGCCATTCCAGGGGGCAGCGCCGGGATGTCTGCAAAGCCGCTGGCCAGGATGAAATTCAAGCCCGGGTACCGCTGCGCAATGTGTTCGGCCAGCTCGACGCCATTCATGCCCGGCATGGCGTAGTCGGAGATGACCACGTCAAAGCGTGCCTGGCGGGCGAGCAGGTCGACGGCCTCCTGCCCGGCGCTGAGGGCCGTGACATGGTGGCCCAGGTCCTCCAGCAGGGCCGAGGCGTTGGCCAGCACCAGCGGGTCGTCGTCCACCAGCAGCACGTGCATGGGCCCCACGTCCTGCATGCGCTGGGAGCCCAGGTGGCAGGCCGTGCTCTCGTCCTTGGAGACGGGCATCCACATCTCCACCGTGGTGCCGTTGCCCGGTGTGCTGTGCAGCACGAGCTTGCCGCCGGATTGGGCCACCAGCCCGTCCACCATGGCCAGGCCCAGGCCGGTGCCCTTGCCCACGCCCTTGGTGGTGAAGAAGGGCTCGACCACGCGGGACAGCGTCTGCTCGTCCATGCCCTCGCCGGTGTCCTCCACGCGCACGCAGACATACGAGCCTGCGGCAAGGCCCGCAAGCTGGCGCGGCAGCGTCGTTTCCACGGCAGCCGTGATCTTGATGACACCGCCGCCCGGCATGGCATCGCGCGAATTGCCCACCAGATTGAGGAGGCTGCTCTCGAACTGGCCGGGGTCGGTGAGGATGCGCGGCAGGTTGGCGGCCAGGGCCATCTTGAGAAAGATATGCGGGCCCGCTGCCTGCTGCAGCAGGCCTTGCAGGCCGGTCAGCAGCACGGCGACATCCACGGCCTCCGTCTTCAATTCCTGCTGCCTCGCAAAAGCCATCATGCGCTGGGTCAGCGAGGCGCCACGCTGGGCGCCGCGCGTGGCGGTCTCCACCAGCGCGCGCAGCCGCTCGTCGGGCGGCATGCGCTTGCGCAGCAGCTCCAGGCTGCTGAGCACCGCCATCAGCAGGTTGTTGAAGTCATGGGCCACGCCACCCGTGAAGCGGCCAATGGCCTCCATTTTCAAGGCCTGGCGCAGCTGGGCCTCGGCAGCCTTGCGCTCGGTCACATCGCGGGTGACCTTGGCAAAGCCGGTCAGCCGGCCGTCATCGTAGATGGCATCGATGACCACCGAGGCCCAGAAGCGCGAACCATCCTTGCGCACGCGCAGGCCTTCGGCCTCCATGCGGCCCGCGCTGACCGCCGTGCGCAGCCCCGCCTGCGGCAGGCCGGCCTGCCGGTCTTCCGGCGTGTAAAAGCGCGAGAAATGGGTGTTGAGGACCTCGTCCTCTTCATAGCCCTTGATGCGCTTGGCGCCCAGGTTCCAGCTCACGATGCGGCCTTCGGGGTCGAGCATGTAGATCGCATAGTCGGTCACGCTTTGCACCAGCAAGGCAAAGCTGCGCTCGGCGCTGGAAAGCGGGCTGGGCAACGGGGAGGACGGCGGGGAGGACGGCGGCGCTGCAGGCCGGTGCGCATCGGCCTCGCGCACGCACAAAAGCAACGCCGGGCTGCCGTCCAGCAGCCGTATGCGCGATGCGCTCGAAGCCACGGGCCGCTCGTGCCCTGAACAGGTCAGCAGCGGCCAGCAGTTGGCCTGCCGGGGCTGTGCGGCCTGGGCCGGCTCCCACTGGCGGCTTGCCCAGCCTGCACGCGCAGCCTGGGCAACGAAACGCTCCTCGAAAACGCAGCCCTCCAGCGCATCTCCCGAGTGGTCCAGCAGGCTGCGGGCCTGGCGGTTGCAGTGGGCCAGACGACCATCGAGCCCAACGACAAAGACGGCATCGGGAAACGCATCCAGAACGGCGTGGCCCGGGTCAAGGGGCAAGAGAGCGTCGGAGCCTGGAGAGGCAGACGCCAGACCATTCGAGGTCAGCATGTGAGCGACTCCGTAGGCAAATGGGTTGAATGCGCCGCGAAAATTGTAAGCAGCACGGATTCATCGCAAGCGGTTGCATCACAGGATCAGGGACGCGCTTCCTGCTCGTGCTCGGAAGCCGCTGGGACAGGCACGGCGTCCAGGTCGGGCTCGGAATGCAAGGCCTCGCTGAGCTGGTCCACCACCAACGCCCATGTCGCATCGGCATGCCACTGCTGCGAGAACAGGGCGCGTTGCGCATCGGTCCAGAACGGCGCGTCCACCAGCAGCGTATTTTTCTCCAGGCGGTGCGAAAGAATGAACTGACGGATACCCTCCGGGCTGGAGTCCAGTCCCAGCTGATCGAAGAGGTTGGTCATGGTGGGTTCGGCTGTGATCATGGTGTGTCCTTCTTGGGTGTGGCGGGGGTTGGTCCAAGGCTAGAAGCTCGGCCGGCAGCCCCATGTCGGACACCGAAGCAAGCTGCCGTCGGAAGCCCTTCTGCGCTTGGGCCGCAGTGCCCGCGCGCAGCACAGCCCTGCTCCTACAAGGCGGCACCAGCGGACTGGCGCACCATGCAGCCACCTCATCACAGGACACCTATTCCATGAAAAAACTGCTGCTTGCCACCGCCATTTCCCTTGCCTTCGCCGCAGGCCTGTCGCCCGCCCATGCCCAGGTGGGCAAGGCCGCCTCCGAGGCAGCCGACGCCGCGGACCACAAGGTGAAGGAAAAGCAGGCCGACGCCAAGGCCAAGGACAGCGGGCCGGTCGGCAAGGCCGTGAACAACGTCAAGTCGGACTACCACAAGAAGCGCTCCAAGCAGTCGGCAGACAACGCCAAGGAATCGCTGAAGAAGGCGACCGAGTAAACGGCACGGCCCGGATGGACAAAGGCCCACTTGCGTGGGCCTTTGTCTTTTGCAGAGGCCGGCGCTGCCGGCGCGGCCTCAGAAGCTGTGCCGCAGCGTCACCATCACATTGCGCGGCGCACCCGGCAGGTTCAGGTTGGGGCTGGTGCCGTGGGCCGAGACGATGTAGCGGCGGTCGAACAGGTTGCGCAGGTTCAGCTGCACCGTGGTGGCACGGCCGATGCGGTACTGGGCCATGGCATCCACCACCGTGTAGGCGGGCAGCGTGACGGTGTTGCCGGGGTTGGCAAAGCGGTCGCCCACGTAGTTGAGGCCGCCGCCCACGGTCCAGGCATCGCCCAGGCGCTGGGTCAGCCAGACAGACAAGGAGTTCCTGGGCGTGATGGTGGCGCGCTTGCCCTGCACGGGCTGGCCGGCGTCCACGGTGGTGGATTCGGTGACCACGGCATCCAGGTAGGCGTAGCTGAAGGTGGCCTGGGTGCCGGGGCGCAGTTCGCCGGACAGCGACAGCTCCAGGCCGCGCGTGCGCTGCGTGCCGATGGGAATCAGTTGGGTGGGCTGGGCCGGGTTGGTGGTCTTGATGTCGGTGCGCTCCAGCTGGAACAGCGATGCCGTCGCCATGGCCTTGCCGTCCATCAGGTCCCATTTGCCGCCCACTTCATGGTTGGTGGTGCTTTCCGGTTTGATGGCGGCATTGATGGCCGACAGCGCAAACATCTCGGCCGAAGGCTGGTAGGAGCGGCTGACCGACAGGTAATAGGACTGCACGGCATCGGGCTGCCACACCAGGCCGGCGCGTGGGCTCCAGGTGGAGTCCGTGCGGTTGAAGTCGCTCTGGCCGGCCAGGCGGTTGTCGGTTTCCTGGCCGAAGCGGTCATGGCGCAGGCCCACCAGCAGCTTCCACTGCGGCGACAGCGTGACCTGGTCCTGCAGGTACAGGGCCCGCGTGAGGTAGCGGTTGAGCGTGCTGCCGCTCAAGGTGCCGCCGCCGTTGAGCGGGGCCACGGGCAGCACGGGGTTCCAGAGGTTCACGTTGGCCAGGGTGCCGCCGCTGTAGGACAGCGCATCCTTGTTCTGCTGGCCCAGCTCCAGGCCGTAGAGCACTTCATGCTGCACGCTGCCGGTGCTGAAATTCTGGATCAGCTCGGTCTGGTTGAAGATGCCGTGCTCGTTGCGGTCCACGCCCGAGCGGGTCAGCGCCACGGTGCCGGCCGCCTCGTTGGTGGTGCCGGCCGGCAAGGTGTTCTGGCGGTCCAGCTCGTAGTGGTAGTAGCGCAGCGCGTTGCGCACGCGCAGCGTGTCCGAGAAACGGTGGTTGAAGGTGGCGGTGAAGGAGCCCACGGTGGATTCGGAGGTGTCCGCATCGCGCGCATTGGCCGAGCCGTAGTAGGTGCCGGGCGCCACATCCACGGGGCGGCCGCGGTAGGCGGGAATGCCGAAGTCGGTGACGCGCTTGTCGCGCAGCAGCTCGGCCTGCAGCGTCAGCGAGGTGTTGCCGTCCGGCT
This sequence comes from Delftia deserti, assembly GCF_042653485.1. NCBI lineage: Bacteria > Pseudomonadati > Pseudomonadota > Betaproteobacteria > Burkholderiales > Comamonadaceae > Delftia > Delftia deserti. Next base: position 1,108,363 of record NZ_JBHSIH010000001.1, read on the forward strand.
TCCACATGACGGAGGGGGCGATGGTCTCGCGCTTGAGGAACTGCTGGCTGCGGTAGCTGTTGGCGTCTTCGGCGGCGCCGGTGACGCGCCAGGACCAGTCGCTGCCCTCGGGCGCGCGGCCCACGTCGAATTCGGCACGCTTGTCGGCCCAGCTTCCCACGCTGACGGCCACGTCGGAGACATTGACGCCCGGCTTCTTGGTCACGCGGTTGACCAGGCCGCCCGAGGAACCCCGGCCATAGAGCACGGCGGCCGGGCCCTTGACGACTTCCACGCGCTCGATGTTGGAGAGGTCGCGGAAATACAGCGCATCGTCGCGGAAGCCATCCACGAACTGGTCGCCGATGCTGGTGAAGCCGCGGATGCTGACCTGGTCGCGCTGGCCGTCGCCGTGCGACAGGCCGATGCCGGCCACGTTGCGCAGCGTGTCCTGCAGCGAGGTGGCGGCCTGGTCGCGCATGACCTGCTGGGGGATCACATTGATGGTCTGGGGCACGTCGCGCAGCGGCGCCTCGGTCTTGGTGCCACTGGCGGCCGAGGGGGCGTAGTAGGCCGTGTCCTCCGCGCGCGAGGCCAGCACGCGCACTTCTGCCATGACGGCGCCCGCCGCGCCGGAGCCGGCAGCCGGGCCGCCGCTGCGCTCCACGGTGAAGGTGCGCTCATCCTGCGCACGCACCTGCAGGCCGCTGCCGGCCAGCAGGCGCTGCAGGGCCTCGCGCACTTCCAGCGTGCCGCGCAGCGCGGGCGCCTGCAGGCCCTGGGCCACATCGGTGAGGAAGATGATCTGGGCGCCGCTTTGGCGCGCCAGCGCGTTCAGCGACTGGGCCAGCGGCTGGGCCGGCAGGTCCACGGCCAGGGGCTGGGCATGGGCCAGGCCGGCAATGCACAGTGCGGCGGCCAGGGCCGCCATGCGAAGGCGCGGCAGGCCGGTGACGGTAGGGGAAGGGTTCATGGCGACATCTCTCCTGAGGCGTTGGGTACGGAATACGGGGTACGGCGGTGGCGGCAGGCCCCTCCAGGGCCTGATCGGCCCCGGGCGCGATGCCGGTCTGCCTGTAAGCCGCTGCAGCGCGCAGGTTTGTACACATGGCCACGGAAAATTTCTGGATCAGGCCAGCGGCTGCAGGGACAACTGCCGGGCGGCCTACCTGCGCCTACCTGCGCCTACCTGTGGCGCGTGGAGATCAGCACGCGGCCGTCGTCCTCATGCCGCACCTGCACGGGCGCAAGGCGCGGCAGCAGGTCCAGCAGCTGGTCGATGCGGTCCAGGTCGAACTGCCCCGAGATGCGCAGCTGCGCCGCATGCCGGTCGGCCAGCACGATGGGTGCGCTGCGGTAGCGCTGCATCTGCGCCACGGCCTCGGACAGCGGCGTGCCGTCCAGCACCAGGCGGCCCTCCCGCCAGGCCAGGGCGGCCAGGGCAGCGGCGCCGTCGCCCGCCTCTGCCAGCACGAGCTGCGGCAGCGGCCGGCCGGCGCGCGTGCGCAGGTGCTGGCCGGTGGACAGCTGCACGGGCGCGCCGCCACCATCCATGGAATGCACGCGCACCCTGCCCTGCAGCACGGTGATGTCGGCACCATCGTCATGGCGGTGCACGCCGAACACGGTGCCGATGTCCTGCACCACCACGCCGCCGGCCTGCACGGTGAAGGGCCGCTGCAGCCAGGGCAGCCAGCCGTGCCAGAAGGCATGGGATACCTCGAAGGACGCCTCCCCCTGGTCCAGCACCAGGCGGCGAGAGCGCAGGTGCTGCGCCACTTGCACGCGCGAGCCGGTGTTCAGCCGCACCTCGCTGCCATCGGCCAGTTGCCAGCTCTGGCGCTGGCCCATGGCCGTGGCCAGGGTCTGGCGCTGCAGCGCGGGGTCGACCCAGAGCAGCAGCGCCAGCGCCGCCAGGGCCGCAGCCGTGCCTGCGCGCAGCGCCCTGCGCTGGCGCAGTTTCTGGCGCTGGGCGGCGGCCTGCTCGATTTCCTCGGGCGTGGGCAGGTGCCGGCGCAGCATGTCGGCAAAGGGGGCCAGGGCGTCATCCACGGGCAGATGGGCGCTGCGCCCCGAAGACTGCGCAGAAGCACCCTGGCGCGCGCTGCGCGTGCCGCCTGTGCTGCGCGTGATCTCAGGCGGCATGGTCGGCCGTGAGCACGGGCTGCACATCGCGCAGTGCACGCGCCAGATGGCGGGCCACCATGCCGCGCGAGATGCCCATGCGCTGTGCGGCCTCTTCCTGCGGCATGCCGTAGAGCTTGGTGAGGATGAAGGCCTCGCGGCTGGCCTGGGGCAGCTGCTCTATGGCCACCAGCAGCGCGCGCTGGCGCTGGGCGGCGGCCACGGCCAGCTCGGGCGGGGACAGCGGCATGGCTGCGGTGGGGGCAAGGCGCTCTTCCAGCTCGGCGCCATCGAAGGGCGTTTCGGGCCGGCGCGCCTGGGCCCGATGGCGGTCTATGGCCAGGTCGCGCGCCAGATGGCGCAGAAAGGCCAGAGGGTTGGCAATGCCCTGGGGAACGGGCCGCTCCATCAACCGCAGGCACAGCTCGTTGACGATTTCACGGGGCTGGCATTCATCGCCGAAGCGGTGGCGCAGGAAACCGACCAGTTCGTCATAGTGCTGCACCAGCTGGGCCAGCAGGGGCTCGGCGGGCGGTTGTAGCGTGGAGGGGGACGGCATGGAGGAAAAGTCAATCGCGAAGAAGATCGCAAATGATTCTTATTATCCTATGCAGTTGCCATGCTTACCGTTGGCAAACCGGGCGGTGACGCGCCGCCGCAACAGCGGCGGGCGAACGGCTCAGGGCAGCGGCGCGCGCATTCCGGTGAGTCCCGGCATGACCTCCCGCATGGCCGCGATGAAGGCGCGCAGGCGCGCCGGCTGGTGGCGCGCCGGCGGATACACCAGGTGCACGGGCAGCGGCGCGGCCTGCCAGTCCGGGGCCAGGTGCACCAGGCGGCCCGCCTCCAGATCGTCGCGCACGATCCAGGCCGAGGCCAGGGCCGCGCCCAGCCCGCCCAGGGCGGCGTTGCGCAACGCATAAAGGCTGTCGGTGCTGAGCCGGGGCTCGAACTGCAGGCGCCAGGATTTGCACACCCGCTCATCGCCCACGCGGTGCAGCTCCAGCTCGCGCTGGTAGAAAGTGCGCAGCGCAATCCAGGGCAGCCCCTGCAGCTCGCGCGGGTGCTGGGGCACGCTGCCCTGCCCCAGCAAGGCAGGCGCGGCCACGGCAATGCGCGGCACCTCGGCCACGCGCAGCGCGACCACCGACGGATCGACCACGGCGCCCACCTGCACGGCGCAGTCGATGCCCTCGGCAATGAAGTCCGGCTGGCGGTCATGCAGCAGCCACTCGACCTTGACGGCCGGATGGCGGCCCAGGAACTGCAGCAGCGGCGCCATGAGCTGGTCCTGGCCGAAGGCGTGGGGCGCGACCACGCGCAGCAGGCCGCGCGGCGTGTCCTGGGCGCCGCGCAGGTCGGACTCCAGCGCCCGCCATGTATCGAGCAGTTCGCGTGCGTGGGCCAGGCAGCGCTCGCCGTCGTCGGTCAGCGCCATGGCGTGGGTGGAGCGCCGCAGCAGGCGCAGGCCTAGCGCACGCTCCAGCGTCTGCAGACGCCGGCTGACCGTGGGCTGGGTGGTGGACATCTGCTGCGCGGCGGCCGAGAGACTGCCGCTTTCGACGATGCGCACAAAGGTCTGCAGCAGTTCGATGCGGTCTGCGCCCGAAGGCAGGGAGAGGTCGGCGATTGTCATACGCAAAGCGTATATCGATTCTGCGGACGCAGCCACTACCGTGGGTTGCTGCATCGCACCACACTACGGCCATCGCTTCTCAAACACGCCGTATCGGCGGATCAACATGTCTTGCATTCAATCTACGCATAACCAAGCGGCCAACGGCGAAAAGGCGTCCGGCGTGCCCCGCTCGCTGGTGCTGCTGATGGCGACCACGGCGGGCGTGGGCGTGGCCTCGCTCTACTACAGCCAGCCCATGCTGGGCGTGCTCGGCCCCGACCTGGACGCGGGCGAGCGCGCCGTGGGCTTCGTGCCCACGCTGACCCAGCTGGGCTATGCGCTGGGCATTTTGCTGCTGGCCCCGCTGGGCGACCGCATGGACCGCCGGCGCATCATCCTGGCCAAGACCGCCGCGCTGATGCTGGCCCTGCTGGCCAGCGGGCTGGCCCCGGGCCTGGCGCCGCTGCTGGCCGCCAGCCTGGCCGTGGGCCTGGCCGCCACCCTGGCGCAGGATGTGGTGCCGGCCGCCGCCACGCTGGCGCCCGCGCACCAGCGTGGCAAGGTGGTGGGCACGGTGATGACGGGGCTGCTGCTGGGCATTTTGCTGTCGCGCGTGGTCAGCGGGCTGCTGGCCGAGCATGGCGGCTGGCGCAGCGTCTACCTGCTGGCCGCCGCTGCCATGGCTGTGCTGGGGGCAGCCCTGTGGCGCGGGCTGCCCAGTTTCAGGCCCACCACGCAACTGGGCTATGGCGCGCTGCTGGGCTCCATGGTGCAGCTGTGGCGCGGCCAGCCCGCGCTGCGCCGTGCGGCCCTGGCCCAGGGCCTGCTGTCGGTGGCCTTCAGCGCCTTCTGGTCCACGCTGGCCGTGATGCTGCACCAGCAGTTCCACATGGGCAGCGCCGCAGCCGGCGCTCTGGGCCTGGCGGGCGCCGCCGGTGCGCTGGCCGCGCCGCTGGCAGGCCGGCTGGCCGACTGCAGCGGTCCGCAGCGCGTGACCTGCCTGGGTGCGGGCCTGGCCCTGGCGTCGTTTGCCCTGCTGGCACTGTCGCCCTGGCTGCCGGCTGCGGCCCGGCTGCCGCTGCTGGTGGCCAGCGCCATCGGTTTCGACTTCGGCATCCAGGCGACGCTGGTGGCGCACCAGACCCTGGTGTATGGCCTGGACCCGGCTGCCCGCAGCCGGCTCAATGCGCTGCTGTTCACGGGCGTGTTCATCGGCATGGCCTCGGGCTCGGCGCTGGGCACCCTGGCCCTGGGACAGTGGGGCTGGAGCGGGGTGGTGGCCCTGGCCTGCACGGCTTCGGCGGCAGCACTGGCCGTGCGGCTGGCGGGCCGCAACCGCTGAACTTCTGCGGGCCGTTGGCAGGCATATAGCTCCCCTCTTTCCGGTTGTCGATGTGGCCCGCAGCACCGGCTCAGCGGGCGGGCTCGGGTTTGCGGTCCGGTTTGCGGTCCGGTTTGCGGTCGGGTTTGTTGCCGGGCTTCAGGCCGGCATCCGGCAGCAGGTGCACCAATGGCACGGTGCGCGGCTGCAGACTGGCCGAGCAGGCACGCAGCCGCAGTGATTCGGCATGCGCCTGCGCCATATCCGCCGCCACCTGCACCAGGGCGTGGTGGGGCGCAGCGCCTGCGGGGCGTGTGCGCACGACCGAATAGGCGCCCAGGCAGTCGGACTGCTGCGCGCGTGCGGCACGCGCTGCGGCCACGCTGGCATAGCGCGCCGCCACCACGGCCTGCACGGCGGCCGGTGCTGCCGAGGCCTGCTCGGCAAACACCTGCCGGCCCTTGTTCCAGCGCAGGCTGCGGGTCTCGATCTGGTCGGGCGCATCGTCCTGCGGTGATGCATAGCGCACCAGCAACACCGGAATCCGGCCCGTGGGCGCCAGCACCCAGCTTTGGTAGTTGCCCTGGGGCTCGTCGTACTGCCAGGCCAGGTGCGGGCCCTGGGCGGTGGCGACATACAGCGCATGGCGGCGCTTGGGGTGGTCAAAACCCCCCATCTGCGTGACCAGCAGCGCACGCGAGCCGCCCTGCACTGCGGGCAGGCGCAAGCTGCGCACGGCAGCGGTGACGGTGTCTTCTTCCTCTCCAGTCGTCCACACGCGCTCGAGGTGCTGGACCCCTGCTGCCGCAGACAGCGGATCACCCACGCCGTACAGCGGATCGGGCTGCGCCAATTGCGCCGGCCCCCTGGACGCAGGCCAGGACAGCGCCGCTGGCTGGCCCTGCTGCACACCGGCACGCACCAGCCTCAGCTCAAAGGGACAAGGCGCCGCCGCGCAGGCGGGCAGCGACAACTCATAGGCAGGCGCTCCCTTGGCCGTGCCCGAAGGCAGGCTTTCCAGCACCTGCCGCTGCGGCCCGGCAGCGAGCGCCGCCGCGGCGCCCAGCACAGCCACAAGGCTGAAGGCCGGTGCCCGCCATGGCAGCGCCCCGCCGCTGGGAAAATCGGAGCGCATTGAATGGTGAGCCATGGTGATAGCGGGTTTCTATGGATTGGGGCTGGGCTGTCGATACGCCGCAATACGGGAGGGATCAGCCGAAGATAAATTCATTTGCACAAAAATCAATCATATCAATGACTTACATGAAATTTACCCCAATTCCACAGCGCAAGAAAAATACCTTCTTGTATACATGGCAGCCCCCGGCATCTGCATCCATCGAATGCACGGGCTGAGGAAAAGCTGAATCAATGCGGATACGCCATGGTTTGCCAAGTGCCAATAGTGTGCACAGAGTAGTTTCTTGATGGACCCGCATCACAAGCCCGCCGGATTTCACGATATTGCAACCATTCACCACCCCAATTGACTCCCCGCTGAACGACCGGGCGCTGCCTTGCCCGGTTGCACCTGCGAGGCGCACCCGGGCGCCCCCCATCGCAGCCGGTTCCAGCTTCTTACCGAGGCCACCCGAAATCACTGCTACAATCGCTGGCTTCGGAGAGGTGGATGAGCGGTTTAAGTCGCACGCCTGGAAAGCGTGTGTGGGCTAATCCCCACCGCGGGTTCGAATCCCGCCCTCTCCGCCATGCACCCAGCAAAACGGGCCCCTACACGGGGCCCGTTTTCGTTTCCGGGCCTGCTTGCGGCAAGGTTCATGCCCAGGCTTGCGCCCGCCGCGCCCACCCCTGCCCCTGCCTCGCGCACCGGCCGCACATCAGGGAAAGCGACAGGACAGGCGCCCGCTCCAAGCCTTGCGCAGACCCGCGGCAGGGCTTGCAATAGGCAGCAGTTGGCAGCAATAGGCAAGCGTCTGACAAGCACACCCTTGTTTCGGTGATGTACTAGCTGCAACAAAGCACCCAGGCGCGCAGCTTTGTGCAACAGCACCGGAGCGCGAAAGTGCATCCAGCCCCATGGCGCGCATGGCTTGCGGCGCTTGAGATTCGACGGAGGTTCCCAATGGAAAGCAAGGTCATCAAGCTCCCTCAAGTCCTCTTAACTTCCGTCAATTTCTCTCAATTGACGATAGTTTTCAATCGACTGCACCCAATCGATCGAGAATTCCAAAAACCCGCCGTATATTTCACACCGCTTTGCAGCCTGCCCGGCCCGTCTTCGGGCTGAGACGGGTCCCGTCCCTGCCGGGTACAGCGCAGCACAAGAACGCACAAGCGAAGAGCACGGGAAAACGCAAAAGGGGTTGGCATGAAGATTCTTTCGTTTTTCGGGACCCGTCCCGAGGCCATCAAGATGGCGCCACTGGTCACGGCCCTGTCGCAGACGCGGGGCATCGAGAGCGTGGTGTGCGTCACCGGCCAGCACCGGCAGATGCTGGACCAGGTGATGGATCTGTTCGGCCTGCGGGCGCAGCACGATCTCGCCGTCATGCAGCCCAGCCAGACGCTCAACGGCCTGTTCTCCCGCGTGGTGGCAGGTGCCGATGGCGTGCTGGAGCAGGAAAGGCCCGACTACGTGCTGGTGCACGGCGACACCAGCACGGCCACGGCCTGCGCGCTGGCGGCGTTTCACCGCCGCATTCCGGTGGGCCACGTGGAAGCCGGCCTGCGCACCGGCGATCTGGCCCAGCCCTTTCCCGAAGAGATGAACCGCCGCGTGGTCGATGTGGTCAGCCAGTGGATGTTTGCGCCCACGCCGACATCGCGCGCCAACCTGCTGGGCGAGAACCTGCAGGGCCGCATCGCCGTGACGGGCAATACCGTCATCGATGCGCTGGCCACGCTGTGCGACCGGCTCGATGCCCAGCCCGAGCTGGCCCGCGCCATTGCCCAGCGCCATCCCTGGGTGGATGCGCAGCGCCCGCTGCTGCTGGTCACGGGACACCGGCGCGAGAATTTCGGCGAAGGCTTCCAGAACATCTGCGCTGCGCTGGCCGAGCTGGCGCAGCGCCATCCGGACCTGCTCATCGTCTACCCCGTGCACTTCAACCCCGCCGTGCGCGAAGTGGTCATGCGCACGCTGGGCGGCATGGACAACATCCGCCTCATCGATCCGCTGGACTATGTGGACTTCGTCTGGTTCATGCAGCGCGCCCACATCATCCTGACCGACTCCGGTGGCGTGCAGGAAGAGGCGCCCTACCTGGGCAAGCCCGTGCTGGTGATGCGCGACGTGACCGAGCGGCCCGAGGCCGTATCGGCCGGCACCGTGCTGCTGGTGGGCACGCAGCGCGCGCGCATCGTGGCCGAGGTCAACCGGCTGCTGGCCGATGAGGGGCACCACGCCTCGTTTGCGCGCCGCATCAATCCCTATGGCGATGGCCAGGCCTCGCAGCGCATCGTGCATGCCCTGCTGGGACAGCCCTTCGACGAGTTTGCCGCCGGCCACACAGGCGGCGCGGCCGTCCCGGGCATCGCGGCGGCCGTGACCAAGGGAATGGCGCCGGCCTGAACCACGCACGCACCACCCCGCGCACCACGTCCACGAAGCGCATTACGAATCGAGCACCGAAGTGAGAAAAGAGGCCCCCATGCAACCGACCATCCGCCAATCGCTTTCCCGCACCAGGGCCCGCTGGGCGCTGGGTTCGCTGCTGGGACTGGGCGCCCTGTTCGCGCAGACGGCATCGGCCTCGGCGCTGGGTGACGCCATACGCCAGCTGGGCGCCAGCGACGGGCTGCAGCGCAGCGTCACGCTCAAGGAGCTGGGCATCGTCGATCCCGTGGTGCTGGCCGGCACGGCCACCCAGGACTTCTACCTGCCCGTGCCGCGCGGCCTGCCGCTGGGCGATGCCAGCATTGCCTTCGATAGCCGCTACCTCAAGGGCGAGCCCGGTGTCTCGACCGTGGTGATCTCGCTCAACGGCACGCCCGCCGTGTCGCAGACCGTGCCCGATGGCGACGGCATGCTGCAGCGCACGCTGCCCGTCGCCCAGCAGGCCCGCGCCAGCGATTTCGTGCGGCTGGGCGTGAACTGGCGCAGTCGCAACGGACAGGTGCGATGCGATGACAACCATTCCCTGGCCAACTCCCTGACCATCTCGCCGCAGACACGGCTGAGCTACCGCGTGGACCCGCGCGATGTGCGCAGCATCGAAGATGTCTGGAACACCCTGCCCGTGCGCACCACCGTGCTGGTGGCGGGCCGGCAGCTGGAGCAGGCCTCGTTCGACAGCGCCTGGCGCATTGGCGCCAGCCTGCAGCGCAACAACAGGCGCATGACGGTGAACGCATTGCCCGCCGTGGGAGAAACGCTCGACCTGCGCGGCCTGGAGGTTCCCGCCGCCCTGGCCGGCGTGCCCGCCTTTGCCGCACTGCGCGGCGCCGAGCCCCGGCACAAGCTGGCCAGTGAGGCCGAACTGGGCGCGCTGCTCATGCTGGGCGCCGCCCAGGTCAGCGGAGACATCGTGGTGGCCGACAAGGCACTGCAGCAGCGCCTGACCTCCGCCTTCGCGGCCCTGCAGGCCCAGCTGGCGGCCGACCCCGATGCGGGCCAGGCCCTGCAGCAATGGCGCGCCCGGCGCGCACCGCTGGCCAACGAGGCGCTGGCCTCGCAGCAGTTGCGCGCCCTGCCCATGGGCCGCCAGATGGTGCTGGCCGTGGCCGCCGACGCGGGTGCGCGCGTGGCCGGCCTGCAAGAGGCCGCCCTGCAGCGCCTGCTGGTCAGCGACAACGTGACCGTGGCCGCGGCCCAGCCCCCGCAATGGGACGAGGCCAAGGGCATACGCCTGTCCAGCCTGGGCGGCAGCCCCGACAGCTTCGACGTGCTGTCGCGCGGCGACTGGACGATGAACTTCCCGCTGAGCGCCGTGGCCTCGCAGGGCCAGATGCCGGGCGAGATCACGCTGTACGTGGCCGCCGCCCCCGGCGCCTCGGCCACGCGCCCCGTGGCCACGCTGTTCTGGAACGGCATGCTGCTGTCGGCCCGCCAGCTGGAGGCCAACGGCCAGCCCGAACGCCTGAGCGCCCGTGTGCCCGGCTATGCGCTGGGCATCAACAACACCTTGCGGGTGTCCGTGCAGCGCCAGCCCTACTCGGCCGACTGCAACGAGATTCCCCAGCCCTACCCCGCCAGCGTGCTGCCGGCCATCAGCTACGTGACGCCCGGCAAGGCCGAGCCCAACGGCAGCTTCATCGGCCTGCTGCCGCTGCTGGGCGCCAAGTCGCAGTTGCTGGTGCCGGCCAGCTATCTGTCGGCGGCGCCGGCCGCGCTGGAGCGCATGGCCAACCTGGCGGCCGCCAGCGGCCTGTCGGCTTCGCAGGCCGAGCTGGTCGTGGCCCAGGCCGATGCAACGGCCAGGCCCTCCATGCCCTTTGTCGCCATGGAAGTGCCGGTGGACGGCGCCAAGCCCCTGGTGACGGTGACGGACCGGCAGCAGTTGCGCATTCGCGGCAAGTCGGTGGACTGGCTGGACATCAAGGGACTCAAGCAATTGTCCTCGGCCGAAGTGGTCACAGCAGGCGGCCAGCAGGGCGTTCTGTGGCATGCCATCGGCGAATGGACGGGCGGCCTGGGCGAGCCCTTCCTGCTCAATCGCGGCAACATCGCCGTGATCGGCGGCGACGGCCCGCTGGCCTGGGTGGACAGCAGCAATCCCGAAACCGGCATTCCGTCCGGCCCGCACGAAAGCGCCTTCCACGAATGGCGCAACTTCCTGTCCTGGAGCGTGCCGGGCATCGCCATCGCGCTGTTCGTGGTGCTGCTGCTGGTGGTGCTGGCCTGGGCGGTGGCGCGCAGCAAGCAGTCCAAGCACTGAGCCCGGCCTGGGCCACGACGACGACGGCATGAGGCGATCGCCATGATCTCTTCCCTCTACTGGCCCTACCTGGTGGCCGACTACTACCACGCGCTGGAGATCGTCAGCGCCGTGGTGGCCGTCGTCATCCTGCTGTCCAGCATCGACGACCTGTTCATCGACGCCTGGTACTGGGTGCGCGAAGCCTGGCGCGCGCTGACCGTGAAGCGGCGCTACCAGCCGCTGAAGACGCAGCAGCTGCTGGAGGTCGAGGAAAAGCCGCTGGCCATCATGGTGCCGGCCTGGCTGGAGTACGACGTGATCGCGCCCATGCTGGAGAGCATGGTGGGCACGCTGGACTACAAGAACTACATGATCTTCGTCGGCACCTACCGCAACGACGAACGCACCAAGAACGAGGTCGAGCGCATGCGCCGGCGCTACCGCCAACTGATCCGCGTGGAGGTGCCCCACGACGGCCCCACCTGCAAGGCCGACTGCCTCAACTGGATCGTGCAGGCCATCTTCCAGCAGAACACGCTGCAGCCCGAGCCCTTTGCCGGGGTGATCCTGCACGACAGCGAGGACGTGCTGCATCCGCTGGAGCTCAAGTACTACAACTACCTGCTGCCGCGCATGGACTTCATCCAGCTGCCCGTGACCTCGCTGGAGCGCGAGTGGTACGAGCTGGTGGCCGGCACCTACATGGACGAATTCGCCGAATGGCACACCAAGGACCTGGTGGTGCGCGAGAGCATGTCGCACATGGTGCCCTCGGCCGGCGTGGGCACCTGCTTTTCGCGCAAGGCGATGGAGGAACTGGCCGCCGAGACCCACAACCAGCCCTTCAACACCGACACGCTGACCGAGGACTACGACATCGGCGCGCGGCTGGCACGCCGGGGCATGAAGCAGATCTTCGGCAAGTTCCCCGTGGACTACGTGATACGGCGCAAGCCGCTGTTCGGCCTGGGCAAGGAAAAGGTCTCCACGCTGACCATGCCGCTGGGCATACGCGAGTTCTTTCCCAACACCTTCAAGACCGCCTACCGGCAAAAGGCGCGCTGGACGCTGGGCATCGGCCTGCAGGGCTGGAGCCAGGTCGGCTGGGCCGGACCGCTGTCCACCAAGTACCTGCTGTTCCGGGACCGCAAGGGGCTGGTGACCTCCTTCGTGGCCATCCTCGCCTATCTGCTGCTGCTGAACTTTCTGCTCTTCCTGCTGGCCGACCACATGGGCTGGTGGACGGTGTACTACCCGTCCCTGTTCGCTCCCAATGGCTGGCTGGTGACGCTGATGAGCGTCAACGTCATCGCCCTGCTGCTGCGCGTGGTGCAGCGCGCCTGGTTCGTCTCTCGCCTGTATGGCTGGGAGCACGCCTTGCTGTCCATCCCGCGCATGGTGATCGGCAACTTCATCAATGCCATGGCGGCAGCGCGCGCCTGGAAACTGTTCATCGTCCACCTGGTCACGGGCAAGCGGCTGGCCTGGGACAAGACCATGCACGACTTCCCCTCCACCGACCAGCTGAGCCACCAGCGCCAGCGCCTGGGCGAGCTGCTGCTGTCCTGGCAGGCCATCGACGAAACCCGGCTGGCCAGCGCGCTGGAAATCCAGCGGCGCGAACGCCGCCCGCTGGGCGCCATTCTCATGGAGCAGGGCTGGCTGGACGAAGCCACGCTGCACGAGGCCATCAGCTTCCAGCAGGGGGAGCCCACCGACCCCACGGTGCATCCCGACATTCCCGCACAAGGCATTCCAAGCACTCCAAGGGCCGGCACATGAAGCATCTCGCTCCCCTCGTTCGCCCTCTCACGCTGGCCGCGCTGCTGGGCGCCGGCTGGAGCACGCCGCCGGCCTGGCCGCAGGCCGTGGCGGCCGTCAAGGCCGAGGCGCCCCTCAGGGGGCGCGCGTGGCAACTGGCCAACCAGGCCTATGCCCACTACCAGGCCGGCCGCTTTGCGCGGGCCGCGTCCGCCGCCGCATCGGCCGTACAGCTGCGCCCCGACCTGCTGCGCCTGCGCATGCTGCTGGTCTACTCGCTGCAAAAGCAGGGCAAGAACGAGGAAGCGCTCAAGGCCATCGCCTCGGCCCGTGCCGCCGGGCTGGACGAGGCCACGCTGCAGCAGGCCGAAGCCAATGTGCGGGCGGCGGCCGCAGGCGGGGCGGCGGCGGGCGGGCCCGCCGGGGCCACGGCTTCCGAGGCCTACAACAAGGCTTTTCCCATCGCCACGCAGGCCTACACCGACTACAACGCCAAGAACTACGCGGACAGCGCACGCAGGGCCGAGCAGGCCTTTCGCCTGGACCCCAGCCAGGGCCAGTGGGCGCTGCTGTGGATAGGCGCGCTGGAGGCGCAGGAGCAGCTGGGCGCCGCCATCGAGGCCGCAGACGCCGCCCTGGCCCTGGACCCTCCCAACAAAAGCGACCTGGTGGCCAAGCGCCAGACCCTGCGCCGCAGCCAGGCCGTGCTGCCCGCGCAAAAGGCCTACCAGGCACTGATCGCCAACAACCCGGCGCAGGCCGTGCCCTTTGCGCGCGAAGCGGTGGCGCTGGCGCCGGGAACGGCATCGCACCGCCTGCTGCTGATCACCTCGCTGCTGCTGGCCGAGCAATTGCCCGATGCGGAAAAAGCCGCAGACGAGGCGCTGGCGCAGGACAACGAGGACACGGCCGCGCTGGGCATGCGTGGCTACATCCGCCAGCGCCAGGGCAAGACCGCGCAGGCCAACGAGGACTTCGACGCCGTGCTCAAGCAGGACTGGCTGGACGACAAGCAGTCCGCCAACCTGCGCCTGATCGCGGCCGACGCAGCCCTGGCCGCTGGCGACGCGGCGCGCGCCCGCGCACTGCTGGCGCCCATGCCGGCACAGGATGAAGCCGTGGCCCGCCGCCTCAAGCAAGCCGATGACCTGCGCCCCGGCCGCGACACGCCCATGGTGGCCGATACGCGCGGCGCCTCGCAGACCCTGGCCATGGCCGACTACCCGCCCCCGCTGCAGGACTGCCGCGACACGCCCTATGGCACGGTCTGCGAGCTGCAGCCCTCCGACGCCCAGGGTGCGGGCGGCCCCAGCGCACAGGCCTATGCAGCCTACGCACGCCAGGACTACAAGGCCGCCATCGACCAGGCACGCATGGCGGTGGAACAGGACCCCGACAACCCGCAGTTGCAAAAGCTGCTGACCACCACGCTGGCAGCCGGCAACCGCGACCAGCAGGGCCAGGCCCTGCTGCGGCTGGACAAATCCCTGTCGCTGGCCCCCGACGATGCCCAGTTGCTGATGCAGCGCGGCTACCTGTACTCACGCCTGGAAGAACCGGCCAAGGCGCTGCAGGACTTTCGTGCCGCCCGCGCCACGGGCGAGGCGCCAGCGGGCGCCATGCTGGACGAAGGCTATGCGCTGGCCGGCACCGGCGACAGCCGGGGCGCCGTGCGCACCTTCAAGGAAGCCATCGACCTGGACGATGCCGGCACCGCCAAACTCACGCCCGGCCAGCGCGAGAACGCGCGCAGCGCCGTCTCCGGCTACGCGCGCGAATGGGGCGCCATCGTCTCCATGGGCTACCGGGGTGCGCGGCCTGCGGGGCGCGCGTTCTCGGACGGCATCCTCACGCAGGCGGGCGATGCGGTCTTCGGCACGGCCGAAGCCTACTGGCGCCCGTCCAACTTCCTGAACTCGTCCACCCGCATCTTCGATGTCTACGGGCGACTGGGCAGCACCTTGCATGACGGCGGCGGCACCACGCTGGGCCAGAGCGCCATCGACCCCTGTACCGGCCTGCCCATCAATGTGCAGGCGGGCGACAACCGGGGCATCTCTGGCCTGCCCACCACCACGGGATCACTGGGCATGCGCTTCACGCCGTCCACCAAGTACGCGCTGACATTCGGCATAGAGCGCCAGTTCAACCTGGGCACGGCCACGCGCTCGGGCTTCATCACGCCTGAATCGCCCCAGCTGCGCTGCCTGATGAGCGGGCGCGATCCGCTCAACCCCACGGGACCGGCGCTGGGCAACCCGATATCGGCCAAATACAGCGCGGGCGCGGGCCAGGGCGGCTGGCTGGCCTATGTCACCCACGGCTTCTACGAGGGAACGGGCCGGCGCACGGACCGCTCCAGCTGGTTCACCATGGAGGGCTACAGCCAGGCCGGCTATGCGAACCAGAGCATGGCCTCGCGCTTCACGCTGACCGACCAGACCAATGGCGCCCTGGTGGGCGACGGCTCGGGCCGCTACAAGCGCGAGCAATGGTTCTTCTCCACCGAGGCCCGCATCGGCCGCAGCTTCCGTGCCGACGGCATCAACCAGGGGCTGGTGATCTTTCCGTTCGGCGTGGTCGCGGCCGACTGGATCAAGCAGAGGAACCGCGTCGATGTGCGCTCCCTGCAGGCCGCCCCGGGCGCCACGCCCACCGCAGCCCAGTTGGCCGCCCAGCAGGGACAGACGCTGGCCCTGCAAGGCAATGGCAGCAGCTGGTCGGCCAGCGCCGGCGTGGGCGTCAGCCTGCGCCAATGGTTCCGCGAAAGCCACTACAGCACGGCCCAGTCCTATCTGGACTGGTCCATGCAGTACCGCTTCAACATCGGCGGCGGACAGGCCGACCGCGCCAAGGGCCTTTTCATGACGCTGACGCTGTCCTATTGAAAGCCCTGCCCCGCCGCCGCCACCACACAGACAAGAGAAAAGGAGAAAGCTCCCATGGATTCGACCAAGCAAGCACCCCGCCCCGCCCTGCACGGACTGCGCTCGGGCATGGCGCGCGCCGCACGCGGGCTGGCTGGCTGCGCCCTGGTGCTGGGCGCGCTGGCAGCGCAGGGTACGGCACAGGCACAGGACAGCTCCTCCATCGTTCTCAGGGGCAAGGACGGCTGGCTGTTTCCGGGCTGGGGCAGCCTGACCCAGGTGGACCGCGCCGGCATCACGGAATCCACGCGGCTGATCACCGAGGCGCGCAACCTGCTGGCCGCGCGCGGCGTGAAGCTGCAGGTGCTGCTGCTGCCCGACAAGGTGCGCTTCTATGCCGACAAGATGCCCGACGGCAAGGCCATGAGCGCCGATGTCCAGGGCCGCTACAAGCAGGTGCTGCAGGCGCTGCAGGCCGCCGGCCTTCCCAGCTTTGACGACGAGGCCGTGCTGCGCACCGTGCGCGACAGCGGCAAGGACGTGTTCTACCGCACCGACCAGCACTGGACCCAGGCGGCAGCCGACGCCACGGCCGAGGCCACCGCCCGCATCGTCCAGGGCGAGGTGCCCCAGCTGGCCGGCAGCGCCGGCAGCGGCCTGGCCCTGGGCGACACCGTCACCGAGCGCCGCTATGGCGACCTGGCCGAGCTGTTTCTGACCGCCGAGGAGCGCAAGCAGATCGGCCGCGAGGTCTACACCGTGCGCCGCCAGGCTCCGGCCAAGGGCCTGCTCGACGATGAGCCCGCCCCCGTCCATGTCACCGGCCACAGCATGGTCCAGCCCTACTTCGGCTTTCCGCAAAAGCTCTCCAACCTGCTGGACCGCCCGGTCTCGCTGAACTGGAAGCCCGGCAACGTGGGCCAGTGGACCATGCTGCTGGAGTACCTGGAGTCGCCGGCCTTCAAGTCCCACAAGCCCCAGGTGCTGGTGTGGCAGATGTTCGAGCCCACCTACAGCTACGGCCCCAACGCGGCCGGCCAGTGGGACAACGCCTCGCTCATGCCCAACGCCACCTGGCTGGAGCGGCTGCGGGCCGCGCTCAAGGGCTGACACCGTGGACCCCACCGCGCAAGAACTGCAAACCGACAAAGGACACTGGCGCAACGCCTGGATCTGGGGCGCCCTGCTGCTGTCGGGCCTGGCCTGGGGCGGCTGGACGCTGGCCCGCCAAGGCCCCAAGGCCGGCGAGCTGCAGCTGGCCGCCTGGCTGGATGGCCGCGCGGGCGCGGCGCTGAACAAGGGCCTGCGCCTGCCTGCGCAGTCCTCGCTGGAAACCGGCCAGGCCGCGCTGCGCTATCGCCTGCTGGGCGATACGGGAGCGCAGGTGGCCCTGGGCTGCCCGCAGTGGATGTTCTACCGCGACGGCCTGCGGCCCCAGCCCGGCACGGGCGCCGCGCCCTTCGAGGCGCGCCAGCGCCTGCTGCGCCACTGGACCCGGCAGTTGCAGGACAAAGGCATTGCCACCCTGGTGGTGGCCGTGCCCGACAAGTCGCGCATCGAGGCCGCCCATCTGTGCGGCCTGCCCGTGGCACCCGTGATGCTGCAGCGCCTGGACCTGTGGCAGCAGCGCCTGCAGGCCGACGGCATTGCCTTCGCGGATCTGCGTCCCGCCCTGCAGGTACAGGAGCAGGCGCAACCCGTTTTCTTTCGCACCGACGTGCACATGAATGCCGAGGGCGCGCGCACCGCCGCCCTGGCCGTGGCCCAGGCCGCGCTGCCGCTGCTGGGCGGGCAGCGCGGTGCCCAGGCCTTCGAGGAATCAGCGCCCGGGCCGCTGCAGCCGCTACCCGGCGACCTGCTGGCCCTGGCCGGCCTGGCCGATGCCCCGGCCGGCTGGCGCCCACGGCGCGACCAGGTGCGCCCGCAGACCATTGCCCCCGTGCGCGGCGGCGGCCTGCTGGACGAGACGCCGCCCGTGCAGGTGCTGCTGGCCGGCAGCTCCAACGGACTGCGCAGCAATTTCGCGCCGCAGCTGGGCCGCGCGCTGGGCCAGGAAGTCTGGAACCTCAGCATGGATGGCGGCCAGTTCAGCGGCGCCATGGTGGCAGCGCTCAAGCGCCGCGCCTCCTGGCCGGCCAGCCTGCGGCTGGTGATCTGGGAGTTCTCGGAAAACACCCTGTCCCTGCCCCTGACGGACGATGAAAAAGCGGCGCTCAAGGAGATGGACGCCGCGTCCCCGCCTGCGTGACCCCGCCCGCTACATGCTGTTCAATTCCTATCTTTTCCTGCTGCTGTTCCTGCCCATCGCGCTGGCGGGCCACTACCTGGCCGGCGCCATCAGCCTGCGGCTGGCCGCGTTCTGGCTGTGCCTGACGTCCTTTGTCTTCTACGGCTGGTGGAACCCGCAGTTCGTCGCCCTGCTGGCGCTGTCCATCGCCTTCAACTACGTGGTGAGCCTGCTGATCCTGCGCTTTGCCGGCCGTGCGCGGCTGCAGGGGCTGGTCACCGCCCTGGGCGTGGGCGCCGACCTGACGGCACTTTTTCACTACAAGTACTTCGCCACGCTGTTCAACTTCCTGGGCGAATGGGGGCTGACGCAGGGCGGCATGCACGAGCTCATCCTGCCGCTGGGCATCTCGTTCTTCACCTTCACCCAGATCGGCTATCTGCTGGACTGCCGCTCGGGCATCGTCAAGGAACGCAGCCTGCTCAGCTACGTGCTGTTCGTGACCTTCTTCCCGCACCTGATCGCGGGGCCCATCCTGCACCACAAGGAAATGATGCCGCAGTTCGCGCAGCCGGATAACTACCGGTTCCGCGCGGACAACCTGTCCATCGGCGGCACGCTGTTCGTGATCGGCCTGGCCAAGAAGGTGCTGCTGGCCGACGAGATCGCGCCCTATGCAGACGCGGGATTCGCCGCGCCCGGCGAGCTGCAGTTCTGGGCCGCCTGGGGCGCCAGCCTCAGCTACGCGCTGCAGCTGTACTTCGACTTCTCGGGCTACTCGGACATGGCGCTGGGCCTGGCGCGCATGTTCGGCATCCGTTTCCCGCTGAACTTCAACTCGCCCTACAAGGCCGGCAGCATCATCGACTTCTGGGCACGCTGGCACATGACGCTGACGCGCTACCTCACCGCCTACCTGTACTACCCCGTGGCCATGGCCATCTCGCGCGCACGGGAAAAGCGCGGCCTGTCCGTGGGCTCCAGCGCCGCGCGCACGCCCGGCGGCTTTGCGGCCACCATCGTCGTGCCCACGCTGTTCACCATGGGGTTGGCGGGCATCTGGCACGGCGCCGGCCTGCAGTACGTGATCTTCGGCCTGCTGCATGCCTTCTACCTGTCGGTCAACCACGCCTGGCGCATCTTCGTGGTCAGCCGCAAGCCGGCCGCCGCACGCAAATCGGGCCGGGGCGTGCAGGCGCTGTGCGTTGTCATCACCTTCATCGCCGTGCTCATCGCCCAGACCTTCTTCCGCGCCCACGGCGTGGGCGACGCCATGCTGCTGCTCAAGGGCATGGCCGGCCTGCGCGGCGTGGAGGCGCTGGAGTCGCTGTCCCACGTCCAGGGCCTGGCACTGGGCGATGCCATCCGCCTGGCCATAGGCCACCATATGCAGCTGGCCCTGGTCCTGCTGCTGCTGGCCATCGCCTGGTTCACGCCCAATGCCCACCAGATCCTGGGCCGCTTCTCGCCCGCCATGTTCAAGGTGCAGGAAGCGCCCCGCGCCTGGATGCGCTGGCGCCCCAGCGCGGGCTGGACGGCCGTGACCCTGTTCCTGCTCTTCCTGTGCCTGGTCAACCTGCACAAGGAAACCCGCTTCCTGTATTTCCAGTTCTGAAACGCCTGTTGGAGAGAAACCATGTCCCTGAACGACATCGAAACCAAGATTGCCCAGATCATCGGCGCCATCATCCTGACCTCGGTCGAGCCCGATACGCTGCTGCTCGAATCGGGCCTGGTGGACTCGCTGTCCGCCGTGGACGTGGCACTGGCCATCGAAAAGGAATTCGGCGTCAAGATACCGCCATCGGAGATCGACCTGCACCTGGAATCCGTGCACACGCTGGCGCAGTACGTGGCCGAGCAGCGCAAGGCCTGATGCAGCACCTGCACGCCGCCGCCCCGTCCCTTTGTCCCTGCGCAACAAGGAGCCCGCATGCGATTCAGTTTTGACCGCTTCGACTTCACCGAGCCCGGCGCCGACACCGCGCGGCCCGCCGTGATCGATGCTGCCGGCACGCTGGACTGGCAGCAACTGGCCCAGGCTGTGGCGCAGTGGGAGCAGCAGGCGCTGGCGCGCGGCGCGCGGCGTGACGAGCCGCTGCTGATCACGGGGCACAAGGAGACCGCGTTCCTCGTGGCCATCCTCGGCTGCCTGCGCCTGGGCGTGCCCTTTGTTCCCGTGGACGTGATCAACCCGCCCGAGCGCATGGCGCGCATCGCCACGCTGGTGCAGGCCGGCCTGCACTACGACGCGCAGGCCCGCAGCTTCCTGGACACCGGCATCGCCGCGCAGGCGCTGCAGGAAAAATCGCTGGCCTACATCATGTTCACCTCGGGCAGCACGGGCGATCCCAAGGGCGTGCAGATCGGGCGGGAGAGCCTGGGCCTGTTCGCCGGCTGGATACGCGACTGCCTGTCCCTGGGCGAGGCGCCGGTCTTCATGGACCAGATGCTGTTCAGCTTCGACTTTTCGCTGTTCAACTGGATGGGCGCCCTGGTCACGGGCGGCGCCTGCGTGCTGTGCGCGCGTGAGACCATTGCCGACCGCCAGGCCTTTGCCGCCTACCTGGCGGGCACCCATGTGAACGTCTGGGCATCCACGCCCTCCTTCGTGCGCCAGCAGCTGCTGGATGCCGATTTCGACCAGCAGCACCTGCCCGACCTGCGCGTCTTCGTCTTCGGCGCCGAATCGCTCACGCCCACCGTGGCTGAGGCGCTGTGGAGCCGCTTTCCCCAGGCGCGCATCATCAACTCCTACGGCCCCACCGAGGCCACCTGCTCCACCACCTGGGTGGAGATCGACCCCGCGCTGCGCCAGCGCGCGCCGCTGCCCTTTCCCATCGGCCGGGCCAAGCCCTATGCCGATGTGTTCCTGGACGAAGGCGAGATCTGCGTGGCCGGCGACCACGTGATGCGCGGCTACCTGAACCGCCCCGACCTGCATGCCACACGCATGTTCATGCGCAACGGCAAGCGCGGCTACCGCACGGGCGACCTGGGCGAGATCGACGGCGAGGACCTGGTCACCTTCCACGGCCGGCGCGACGACCAGATCAAGATGCACGGCTACCGCATCGAGCTGGCCGAGGTCGATGCCGTGCTGGCCACCCTGCCTGGCGTGCGCGCAGGCGCGGCGGTGGCACTCAAGCGGCCCGATGGCTTCATCGTGCGCATGATCGGCTTCGTGGACCTGGACCGCAGCGGCCCGCCCGGCATGCAGCCCCTGCCCGAAGCACTGGCCGGATGGCGCGAACTGCTGTCGCAGCGGGTGCCACCCTACATGATTCCGTCGGAACTGCTGGCCTGCCACGGCTTCCCGCTGACGCAGACTGACAAGGCCGACCGCAAGCAACTGGAGCGCATGTACCTCGATGCACGCATGCGTCCCGCCAAGGAAACCAAGGACCCGCAGGCATGACCTCCGCTTTCTCCCCCGTGATGCGCACCGTCGCGCTCGCCCTGGCCGGCCTGGCCGGGCTCTCCTGCCTGCCCGCCGCGCATGCCGAAGGCACGCTGGCCCAGCTCTATGCGGCGCGCCCGCCCGCAGGCTCGTCCTTCGTGCGCGTGGTCCACCCCGAAGCGGGCAAACTGCGCGTGAAGATCGCCGACGGCCCCGAGCAGACGCTGTCAGGCAGCAAGCCGGCCAGCAGCTACGCCATCGTCAAGGGCGATACGCCCTTTGCCATTCAGCTCGACGGCAAGAGCGCCGGCAGCATGAAGGTGGCACCGGGCAGCTTCACCACCCTGGTGCCGCAGCGCCAGGGCAAGAATGGGGCCGCGCGCTTCACGGCCATCGACGACTCCGGCGGCAGCCAGGACGCGCTCAAGGCCGAGCTGCGCTTCTACAACCTCAGCACCGACTGCCCCCAGGGCGGCCTGCAGGTCGCGCCCGCGGGCACGCCCCTGTTCACGGGCGTGGCGCCGGCCGCATCGGCCAGCCGCTCCATCAACCCGGTCAGCGCCCAGCTCGCCGCCACCTGCGCCACTGCGGCCAGCGCGCCGCTGGCGCTGCCACAGTTGCAGCCGGGCGACCACTACAGCCTGTTCATGACGGGTACGGCCGCCGCACCCGTGCTGCGCGGCCAGGCCAGCGCCACCGACACCTATCGCCCCTGACCCAGCCCAAGGAGACCGATACCGACATGCGCACCCGCTCCGTATTGCGTGAAGACCACCTGCTGTTCAAGGAACAGGTGGACCGATTCGTGGCCACCGAGATCCTGCCCCACATCAATGACTGGGAGGCCGAGGGCATCACGCCGCGCGCCCTGTGGCGCAAGGCCGGCGACAGCGGCCTGCTCAACTGCGACCTGCCCCCGCCCTACGGCCAGGGCGGCGACTTCGGCCACGCGGCCGTGGTCATCGAGGCGCTGGCGCGCGCCAACTGCCTGGGCATCGGCTTTTCCATCCATTCCGACATGGTGGCGCCCTATCTCTGGAACTTCGGCACGCAGGTGCAGAAGGACCGCTGGCTGCCGCGCATGGCCACGGGCGAGCTGATAGGCGCCATCGCCCTGACCGAGCCCGGCGCGGGCAGCGACCTCAAGGCCGTGCGCACGCGCGCCCGGCGCAAGAACGGGGGCGAGGGCGACGGCTACGTGCTCAATGGCCAGAAAACCTTCATCACCAACGGCGTCAACGCCGGACTGATGGTGGTGCTGGCCAGCACCGAGCCCGAGCTGGGTGCGCGCGGCCTGTCGCTGTTCGTGGTGGAAGAAGGCATGCCGGGCCTGGGCAAGGGCCCGGCCCTGCGCAAGATAGGCCAGCACAGCCAGGACACCTGCGAGCTGTTCTTCGACGAGCTGCACCTGCCGGCCGGCCACCTGCTGGGCCGCGCGAACGCCGCCTTCGAGCATGTGACCCAGGAGCTGGCGCAGGAACGGCTGGCCATCGCGCTGCGTGCGGCAGCCTCCACCGAAGGCATGCTGGACGAGGCTGCCGAGTTCGTGCGCAACCGCAAGGTCTTCGGGCGCCGCGTGCTCGACTACCAGAACACCCGCTTCAAGTTCGCCGACGCCCTGGCCAAGACCACCATGCTGCGCGTCTTCCTGGACGACTGCCTGGCCCGGCACATGGAAGGCTCGCTGGACTCCGTCACCGCCGCCATGGCCAAGCTCAACGCCACCGAGCTGCAGGGCCAGGTGCTGGACGAGCTGCTGCAACTGCACGGCGGCTACGGCTACATGGCCGAATACGGCATTGGCCGCGCCTGGGCCGATGCACGGGCACTGCGGATCTTCGGGGGCAGCAGCGAGATCCTCAGAGAGATCATCGGCAAGCGCTTCTGACCCCGCAGCCACCGCGCTCAGCGGGCGGCGGCCTTCCACTCGCGCAGCAGTTGCCGGGCCTCTGGCGTGTCGTTCAGCACCCAGGGGTCGATGGCGAAGGCAACGACGCGCTGGGCGCCGTAGTCGCGGGCCACGTCCCACTGGCGGCGCACGCGCTCGAAGCTGGCCGTGCGCGCCTGGAAGTCCGAGCCATCGGGCCGCGTGGGCGGCAGTTGCTCGAACAGTTCCACGATGAGGTCGAACGGCGCCCTGCGCTCCAGCAGCATCTGCTGCAGCGGTGCCAGCGCCTCGTAGTTGCGCAGTCCCGCCACGCCCACGCCGTCCTGCACCATGGGGCGCAGGGACACGCGGTCCAGCAGGATGCTCCACAGCGTGGGCAGGCTGCCCAGGGTCTGCAGCTGGCTGAAATAGGTGGAGATGCCGGGCACCTGGCCGGAGGTGGCCGCAGCCGCCTGGGCCAGCGGCTGCAGCGCACTCACCAGCAGCTCGATGCGCTCGGGCGCGGCCCAGTGGTACTGCTCCAGCTCGTAGGGGATGTACCAGCCGCGAAACGCCGCATGGCGCGGCCAGGTACTGGCGTACATATGGCTGGCGCCCTGCTCGGCGATATGCGCCAGGTAGGGCGCAGGGCCTGCGGCATTGGCAAGGCTGATCTGCTTCCACCAGCGCTCGTCATAGGGCAGGCCCAGGTGCACGCCCATGCCCAGTTCGGCGCAGATGTCCAACAGGTCGGCGATCTGCGCGTCGGCCAGCATCCAGCTGTCCGCCTCGGAATCGCCTTGCAGGCCGCTCCATTGCACGAACAGCTCCCGGCAGCCCAGCGCCTGGGTGGCAGCCAGGCGCTGGCGCCACTGGTCGCGCGGCATCTCCAGATGGCTGCGCCACGGCTGCAGAAAGCTGCCCGACACGGGCGCCGAGGCCGCGCAACCCACCAGCGAGGCACAGGCGGCGGCCGCGCTGGCGCCGAGAAATTCGCGTCTGGACAAATGCATGGTTGGGTCGGCCGCAAGGCTGCGTGAAGCGAAGCACCAAGAATACAGCCAAGCGGCGCGGCAGCCGCCTCAAAAGACAGCAGCCCAGCCAGGCTTGACCTGGCTGGGCTGAGGGTTGTCGCCTGCAGGGGGCGCGCCATGCGCCCCCCCGGCATGGGTCAGGAAACCTTGCCGACAGCGGCAGGCACAGCAGTTCCTGCCGGGCTCACCTCCATGGCGGACGCGCCATCCAGGGCGGCGTTGAGCTTGGTGTAGTCCAGCTCGTTTTCCCAGCGCGAGACCACCACGGTGGCCACGGCGTTGCCCATGAAGTTGGTCAGCGAGCGGCACTCGCTCATGAAGCGGTCCACGCCCAGGATCAGGGCCATGCCGGCCACGGGCACTTCGGGCACCACGGCCAGCGTGGCTGCCAGCGTGATGAAGCCCGCGCCGGTCACGCCGGCAGCGCCCTTGGAACTGAGCATGGCCACCAGCAGCAGCGCGATCTCGTGGCCCAGGGTCAGGTGGGTGTTGGTGGCCTGGGCGATGAACAGCGCGGCCAGCGTCATGTAGATGTTGGTGCCGTCCAGGTTGAAGGAGTAGCCCGTGGGCACGACCAGGCCCACGACGGACTTGCCGCAGCCGGCGCGCTCCATCTTCTGCATCAGCGAAGGCAGGGCCGATTCCGAGGACGAGGTGCCCAGCACCAGCAGCAGTTCCGCCTTCAGGTAGCGCGCCAGCTTGAGCACCGAGAAGCCGCACATCCGCGCCACGAAGCCCAGCACCACCACCACGAAGAGCAGCGAGGTGATGTAGAACGAGCCCACCAGCCAGGCCAGGTTCACCAGCGACCCAAGGCCGAACTTGCCGATGGTGAAGGCAATGGCGCCAAAGGCTCCCAGCGGCGCTGCCTTCATCAGGATGCCGACCAGCTTGAACACGGGGGCCGTCAGCGCCTCCAGGAAGTTGAGCACGGGCTTGCCCGCATCACCGACCATGGCCAGCGAGATGCCGAACAGCACGGCCACGAACAGAACCTGCAGGATGTTGTCGCCCACGAAGGGGCTGACCAGCGTCTTGGGGATGATGTCCATGGCAAAGCCGGTGAGCGTCAGCTCGTGCGACTTGGCCACATAGCCC
Source organism: Delftia deserti (assembly GCF_042653485.1). Taxonomy (NCBI): domain Bacteria; kingdom Pseudomonadati; phylum Pseudomonadota; class Betaproteobacteria; order Burkholderiales; family Comamonadaceae; genus Delftia; species Delftia deserti. The sequence goes on from NZ_JBHSIH010000001.1 coordinate 1,133,478, forward strand.
TTGACGGCGGCCTGGTCCAGGTCGGCCGGGTTGATGTTCATGCCTGCGCCGGGCTGCACCACGTGCGCCACCACCATGCCGACCACCAGGGCCAGCGTGGAGAAGAACAGGAAGTAGGCCATGGCCTTGAGGAACACGCGGCCCACGGTGCGCAGGTGCGTCATGCCCGCAATGCCGGTGACGATGGTCAGGAAGATCACCGGCGCGATGATCATCTTCACCAGCTTGATGAAGGCATCGCCCAGCGGCTTGAACTGCTCGGCGTACTGGGGCTCGAAGTGGCCGAGCAGCACGCCTGCCACGATGGCGACCACCACCTGGAAATACAGCTGGCGGTAGAAAGGCAGCCGCTCGGGGCTGGCGGCGTGGGTGGGGACGGCATGCATGGTGCGGCTCCGGCGGGACTGTGTGGGGGTGGGCGCACCACCAAGGTGCGGCGAGGTCCAGTTTGTACCGCTGGCGTGCTCCGGCGCCGATAACCTATTGGTATTAGGCGCAGGTACGCTCCCAGGGAGAATGCACGCAGAATCAGGGTAATCCCCAACCCCTTCCCGCCCCTGGAAGGCACCAAGCTGGCGCCCAATCGGGTCCAGACCACCATGCCCCAACCCGTTCGACGCCCTTCACGCCGTTCCTTCTGGACCCTGCTGCTGCTGTTCGGCGGCATGCTCGCCTGCATGCTGCTGGCTGGTGAGCTGGTCTACCACCGCGCCCTGCGCGGCGAGGCCGAAAGCGTGCAGCGCCAGCTCAGCCTCTACGCCCAGGCCCTGGGCCAGCGCATAGACCGCTACCGCACCCTGCCCGAGGTGCTGGCGCTGGACGCGCAGCTGCGCGCCGCCCTCACCCACCCGCTGTCTCCCGCCGAGGTCGATGCCCTGAACCGCAAGCTGGAGCAGGCCAACGGCGCCAGCCAATCGTCCACGCTGACCCTGATCGACCGCCACGGCACGGCCCTGGCTGCCAGCAACTGGCGCGAGACGCGCAGCAACGTGGGCGTGGACTACAGCTTCAGGCCCTATGTGCAGCAGGCGCTGTCGCGCGGCAGCGGACGCTTCTACGGCATCGGCCTGACCACCGGCCTGCCGGGCTACTTCCTGTCGCAGGCCATCCTGGACGAACAGAACGCCGTCGCGGGCCTGGTGGTGATCAAGATCGCGCTGCTGGAGCTGGAGCGCGAATGGCTGCAGACGCCCGACGTGGTCATGGCCTCGGACGAGCACGGCGTGGTCTTCCTGGCCAGCCAGCCCGACTGGCGCTACCGCCTGCTGTCCCCCCTGAGCCCCGCCGACGAGGCGGACCTGGCCGCAACGCGCCAGTACATCGACCAGGAACTGCACCCCATGCGCTACCGCGTGCGCCAGGGCCTGGAGCAAGGCAGCCGCCTGGTGCAGATGCAGGAGCCCGCCCTGCCCGGCACCACGCTGTGGCAGACCCTGCCCCTGCCCGGCAGCGACTGGCAGTTGCACCTGCTGCACGACACGCAGGCCAGCACCGTGGCCAGCCGCTGGGCGGCGGCCGCCGCCGCGGGCGGCTGGCTGGCCCTGGGCCTGCTGGTGCTGTTCGTGCGCCAGCGCAGGCGGCTGGCCGCGCTGCGCCTGCGCAGCCGCCTGGAGCTGGAGACCGTGCTGCGCCAGCATGCCCAGGAGCTGCGCACGGCCCAGGACGGCATCGTCCAGGCCGCGCGCCAGGCCGACACGGGCCTGAGCCGCAGCCTGGAGCACCTGCCCCAGGGCGTGGTGGTGATCGATGCCGACCTCAACCTGGTGGCCTGGAACTCGCGCTACGTGGAGCTGTTCCGGTTTCCCTCCGAGCTGCTGCGCACCGGCCAGCCCATAGAGAACCTGTTCCGCTACAACGCCCGGCGCGGCCTGCTGGGGCCCGGCCCCATCGAGGAGGCCATCCACCGGCGGCTGCAGCATCTGCGCAGCGGCAGCCCCCACCTGCGCGAAAGCACCAAGGACGACGGCACGGTGCTGGAGATCCGCGGCAACCCGCTGCCCGATGGCGGCTTCGTCACCAGCTACGCCGACATCACCAGCTACAAGAACGCCGCGCGCGAGCTGCGCTCGCTGGCCGATGCGCTGGAGCAGCGCATTGCCGAGCGCACGCGCGACCTGGCCGAAGCCAAGCGCGAGGCCGAGCAGGCCAACCGCTACAAGACCCGTTTCGTGGCCGCCGCCGTGCACGACCTGCTGCAGCCGCTGAACGCCGCGCGCATGTTCAGCTCCCTGCTGCGCAGCCATCTGCATGACGAGGCGGGCCGCCATGTGGCCGACAGCATCGACGGCGCCCTGGCCGCGCAGGACGCCATCCTGGGCAGCCTGCTGGACATCTCGCGCATGGAATCGGGCCAGCTGGAGGTGCGCGTGCGCGACTTCGCGCTGGGCCCGCTGCTGCAGGTCATGCGCCACAACTTCGGCATCCTGGCCGAAAGCCGGGGCCTGCGCCTGAGCGCGGTGGACACGCGCTGCGTGGTGCGCAGCGACGAGGCGCTGCTGCGCCGCATCCTGCAGAACTTCCTGTCCAACGCCATACGCTATACGCGCCAGGGTCGCATCGTCATCGGCTGCCGGCGCCAGGCAGATCAGCTGCGCATCGAGGTGCACGACCAGGGACCGGGCATTCCCGAGAGCCTGCAGCACGAGATCTTCGAGGAATTCCGCCGCCTGGACGAAGGCCATGGCGACGACCGTGGCGCCGGGCTGGGCCTGGCCATCGTCGAGCGCCTGGGCCGCCTGCTGGGCCACGAGATCGGCCTGCGCTCGCACCTGGGCCGGGGCAGCGTGTTCTGGGTCTGCGTGCCGCTGGGCGATCCCGCAGCCGTGCCGCAGATCGCCGCGGCCACGCATTCCGGCGAAGCAGGCCAGGACGCACCACTGCAGGGCATGAGCGCCTGGTACGTGGAAGACGATGCCCAGTCCTGCACCGCCATGCGCGCCCTGCTGCAGCGCTGGGGCTGCAGCGTGCCGCTGGCCGGCGGCCCGGCCGAGGCGCTGGCGCTGGCCGCGCCCGGCGAAGCGCCGCAGCTGGTGCTGCTCGATGTGCGCCTGGGCCAGTTGCACGGCCCCGATGTCTACGCCCAGCTGTGCCAGCGCTGGGGCCAGTCGCCGCCCGTGATCCTGGTCACGGCCGAGCGCGACGGCATGGTGCGCCGCCAGGCGGCCGAGCGCGGCTGGGGCTTTCTGGCCAAGCCCGTGCGCCCGCCCGCGCTACGCGCGCTCATGAGCCAGATGCTGCTGCGCCACCGGTAGGCGCGGCATGCAGCGGCAGGGAGTTCAGACCGTGCCGTCGTTCTCCAGGCTCTTGACCAGCACGGCCGCCTGCGTGCGGCTGTAGCACTCCAGCTTCTTGAGAATGGCCGTCACATGCACCTTGACGGTGTTCTCGGCCAGCCCCAGCTCGTGGGCGATCTGCTTGTTGAGCAGGCCGTCGGCCAGGCACAGCAGCACGCGGAACTGCTGGGGCGTGAGCTGGGCCAGCCGCGCGGCCAGCGCGGCGTCGGCCTCGGAGCGCTCGGCGGCCATGGGCGGGAACCAGCTGCCGCCGTCCAGCACCTCCTGCAGCGCCGTGCCTATGGCCTCGGCCGGCGCCGATTTCGGAATGAAGCCCGCGGCACCGAACTGCTGGGCACGGCGGATCACGCGCGGGTGGTCGTTGGACGAGATCACCACCACCGGAACATCGGGGTACTCGCCGCGCACATGCAGCAGCGCCGAGAAACCGCGCGCGCCCGGCATGGCCAGGTCCAGCAGTACCAGCTCGATCTCGGGATGCTGCTGCAGCGCCGCGCCCAGGGTCGCAGCGCTTGCGGCCTCCAGCACGGCGAACTGCGGCAGGGCCTCGCGCAGCACATGGATCACCGCGGCGCGGAACAGCGGGTGGTCATCGGCAACGAGCAGGGTGGATTCGGACATGGGCGCGAGTCTGACACGTCTGCAGACACCTACCCGGCTCATGGACCCATGGAGGCCGATGGCCGGGTTGCAGGCTGGCACGCCGTTTGCAATCAGTTGCAGCCACCGGCCTGGCAACAGGCAGAAATCGCCCTCCATCCGACGAACAAGGAGCCCTGAATTGACCTATGTGCCCTCTTGCAACGACCTGCCGCACAGCCCTGGTGCCACGGCCCCATCCCAGTGCACGGCGGTGTTCAAGCCGCGAGAGTGCAAAACACAAATTAAGTTTCGTCATAACTGTGTCAAACACACCACTTTCTGGCCGGCGCAATGGCTCGGATGCGTTGTAATACGCGGCTTAGCCAGTCAACACCGCCTTGCACACAGGCCGAAAAGACATGCCGACGCCAGCCCGCCCCTGATGCGAAAACGCCACTGTTCCAGGTTTGCCACGTAGCCCAGCCTGGGCGATTGGTTCATCGTCTGCCCCGGTCACAGCACTGGCCACCCGTTTCCACTCTCCAACAATGAAAGACTCCTCAACATGAAACGTTCCTTCATCGCACTGGCCGCTGCACTGGCCTGCGCCGGCGCCGCACAGGCCCAAAGCTCGGTCCAGCTGACGGGCCTGGTGGACGCCTATGCCGGCTCCATGCGCATGGCTGGCGACGCCAGCGGCAAGGGTGTCGTGGGTTCGGGCGGCATGACCACCTCCTGGTGGGGCATGAAGGGCCAGGAAGACCTGGGCGGCGGCCTGAAGGTCGATTTCCAGCTGACGGCCTTCATGCGTGTGGACACCGGCAGCCCCGGCCGTTTCGATGGTGACCCGTACTTCTCGCGCGATGCCAACGTCGGCCTGTCCGGCGGCTTCGGCACGGTGCGCCTGGGCCGCGGCATGGCGCCCAACTTCCTGCCCACCATCCTGACCAACCCCTTCGGTGACTCCTTCACCATCTCCCCGCTGGTGCTGCACGCCAACGTGGGCACGACAGCCTGGGGCTCGGCCAACCTGACCACGCCGTCCGACACCGGCTGGAGCAACCAGGTCGTCTACACCACGCCCAAGTTCGGCGGCCTGCAGGCCAACGTCCACTACCAGTTCGGTGAAAAGGGCGGCGATTCCGGCAAGAAGAACATCGGCGTGAACGCCATGTACTTCGGCGGCCCCCTGAGCCTGGTGGCCTTCTACGAGCGCGCCCAGATCAGCAACCCCGTGAGCCTGGCCGTGATGCCCACCAAGACCGACTGGATGCTGGGCGGCACGTACAACTTCGAAGTGGCCAAGCTGTACGCGACCTATGGCCAGGCCAAGGTCAAGGACCTGGACCGCAAGAACAGCACCTACTCGCTGGGCCTGGATGTGCCCGTGAGCAGCGCCGGCACCATCAAGGCGGCCCTGGCCCGCACCAAGGCCGAGATCGGCGCCGTGGACTCCACGCGCACCACGGCCAGCCTGGGCTACGACCACTACCTGTCCAAGCGCACCGATGTGTACACCGTGCTGATGCATGACCGCATCACGGACCTGAAGTCGGGCACCAGCCTGATCGCGGGTATCCGCCACCGTTTCTAAGGCGACGCCTGGCCTGCCAGCACGGGCCAGGGATTCACGTCCCGAACTTTCAGCGAGGCCCTGCCTCGCTTTTTTTTGGCCGCTTGAAGAGCGATAGAAATTTTCTCTCGGCACTTTTCTACAAACGTCAAGAGAGAAAGCGATTGTCCGACAGCCACGCTGCGCAATCCGGTGTCCAATGGAGTCCAGGCCCAGCCCCATGCTCTGCCTGCGCTGCCAGACAGGAGGTCCACCATGCGCAGACCCAGCCCCTTCGGACGTCATCCCTTCATCGCCTTCACGGCCACGGTGGTGCTTGCCGTCGCTGCCAGCGTTGCCACCTTGTGGCTGGACAGCGCCGCCCCGGCCGCAGACACTTTGCTGCAAAAAGACCCGGGCGCCCTGCTGTCGTCGATGTAAGCCCTGCAAACGCCTGCAAATGCCTGCCCAGCGCCATCCCTTTCGGACTGGCGCTGTTTTCATTTGCCGGCCGATGTGCCCCCACCGCTGGCCGTCTTCTCCAGCAGCGACAGCCTGCGCCTGACGGCCTGGGCCTTGTCCACCTCGCCCGCCTGCTCATGGGCCCTGGCCTGCAGCAGCAGCCAGGCCATCACCGCGCGGCGCCAGCCTTGGGCCGAGGCGGTTTGCGCCCCCAGCTCCAGCAGGCCAGGCTCTGCAACTCCCGCCCTCAAGGCCGCGCCGGCCGCCACCAGCCGGGGCAGCGGCTCCTGGATGGCGCGCACGGCAGCCAGCGCCGCAGCGGGCGCCCCAGGCAAGGCCTGCGCCACGGGGCGCTGGACCTCTGGCAAGAGCGCCATGTCTTCGGGCCGGGGCATGCCTTGCAAATAGCGTGCATAAGCGGCCTCGGCCGGCGCAGCGTCAAGCGCCAGCGCCTGGTAGCCGGGACAGTCGTCCCATTCGAGACTGGCCACCTGGGCCGCGCAGCGCATCAGTTCCAGACGCGCAGCCAGGTCGGTGCGGCCCGTGGCGGCCACCTCGGCGCGGGCCTTGTCCCATTCCATGGCCTGCACGCGCTGGCGGCCTTCCAGGTAGGCGGTGGATGCGCGATGGGATGCCGATTCGGCATTCAGCGCCCAGTCCGGCGCGGGCGGGCGGCTGCTGCAGCCGGCCAGCACCAGGGTCAGCACGGCGCCGGCGACGGCATGGCGCGCCAGGAGGGTTGCGGCAGAAAGTTTCTTGGCGGCAGCACTCATGGCAGCTTCAACTCCGGTTGATGGGCAAACGGCCACTTGCGCTGCAGGTCGGCCAGTACGCCTTCCAGGCGGCGCAGGTTGCCCTCGACCTCGGCGCGCAGGGCGCCCAGGTCGGCCGTGGCCTCGCGCGCATTGGAGCCCACGGCCTGGGCCTCGGCCAGCACGGCGTCCACCTTGCCCAGCGTGCGGCGCGTGTCGGCCAGCAGGCCGTTGAGCTGCACCACGGTGGAACGCACCTCGGGCATGACGCCGCCGGCGTCGAACACCTGGCTGTCGGCCCGCGCCACCATGTGCTCCATGCGGGCCAGCGTGGCGTTGGCGCGGTCCAGCAGGGCCGTCACCTTGCGCGCCTCCTGCTCGCTGCCCATGACCACGCCCAGCACGCCGCCCGGCCCCTGGACCCGGCCGGCCAGGCCGCGCAGCTCGGTCAGCGACCCGCCCAGGGCCGAGTCCGGCGCGGTGAGCTGGGCGATGTTGCCCAGCACCTCCTTGGCCGTGGACATGATCTGCGGCAGCTCGGCCGTGGCATCGCCGCGCAGCACGGGGCGCACGGCCTCGTCGGGCAGCGGCGGATCGCTGAGGATGCCGCTGTAGGCCTTGATGGTGGTGCCGCCCACCAGCCCCTTGACCAGGGTGAAGACGCTGGACTCGCGCAGCCAGTGCGCATCCTTGCGCGGCACGTCGATCAGGATGCGCACATTGCCGTCCTGGGCCAGCTCGATGCGGCGCACGCGCCCGATCGGAAAGCCCGAGAAGGTCATGTCCATGCCAACGCTCACACCCTCGGAGTCGTCGGCCGTGAGGACCAGGCGCTGCGTGGCATCGAACACGCCGCGCGAATACAGCAGATACAGGGCCGATCCGAGGATCAGCACCAGCGTGAACAGCAGCAGCCCCGCTGCCTTGGCGCGCAGATGGGCAACGGGCCGCAAGGCCTCGATTTCCTCGCCGTCCCAGGGGTCTGGCGGCGTGCGCCGCGTATCGGTCATGGCATTCCTTGTTCTGGCACGGGCCTTGCCGTGCATGTGGGGTTCGTGGAGTTCAGCGGGCGTGCTCAGTAGTAATTGCCCATGAGCGAGATCACCTCGATCACCAGCAGCACGGCAAACATGCGCGCAAAGCCGCCCAGCGCCGCGCCGCCCAGCCGGTGGCGCCGCAGCGGCGCATACAGGCCCGAGGCCATGGGCATGATGGCCACGGTGAGGCTGAAGAACCAGGTCTTGAGCACGAAGACCAGGGTCACGGCGGGCGTGAAGATCTGGCCGAAGATGCGCGTATAGCCGGGCAGCCCGGCCAGCGTGAAGCCATAGACGCTCAGGTAGACGGTGACCAGGGCCACCACGCAACTGAGCACGGCCAGCGTGACCGAGGCAAACACGCCGCCAGCGGCACGCGGCACCAGGGCCATGCGCAGCGGATCGGCCCCGCGCTCCTGCCAGGCCCTCAACTGGCCGCGCGCGCGCAGTTGCGCAATCAGCGTGCCGTTGGGAATGGTGCAGCGCATGGCCACGAACAGCGCCGCCGTCAGCGGGATCAGCTCGATCACCAGCACACGCACCACCATCTCCAGCGCATAGCGCGACAGCCCGTAGCTGAGCGCCGTGACGATGACGATGCGCGTGATCACCGCGCACAACAGCGCCGCCAGCGCCGTGAAACCCAGCAGGATGGGCCCGGTCTGCACATAGATCTGGTGCGCCATGGCGCGCCGCGCGCCGCGCCGGTAGCTGGAAGGCGACATGGCCAGCACCAGCAGCACGGCGCCCAGGTAGACGCTGCGCCACCACGCCAGCGCATGGTCGCGCAGCGCAGCCCAGATGCGGTCGGGCAGGGACAGGGCGGCGTGGCTCAGGCTCATCGGCCGATGATAGCGAGCCGTACCGGGACGGTCCGTCGGACGCCGGCGCAACACGGGGGCCTACACATGGCGCTTGGTGCCCGTACTGCCCAGGGCAGCCGCCAGCGGCTCGTCAGCCTGGGCGTGCAGGGCTTCGATCAGGTGGCAATAGCCGTCCGATCCGTCGCACTGGCTGCGCAACTGCATCAGCTCGTGCTCCAGCGCGCGCAGCTCGGCCAGGCGCTCGCGCACATGGCCCAGATGCGCATCCAGGGTTTCGTTGGCGGCCACGCAGTCGGCCTTGCTGGCCCCGTCCAGCGCCAGCAGGGTGCGGACCTCGTCCAGCGACATGTCCATGGCGCGGCACAGGCGGATGAAGCGCAGCCGGTGCACATCGCTGTCGCTGTACAGCCGGTACTGGTTGTCCTCGCGCACGCCTGCACTGAGCAGACTTTCCTTTTCGTAGTAGCGGATGTTGGCGGCGGCCACGCCGGAGCGTTTGGCAGCCTCGCCGATGCGCCAGCGCGCAGATTCATGCTGTGACATGCTTGACCTTGAAGTGACTTCACCGTTTCCAATGCTCGCATGAACTCCAATCGCCTGCCAAGCCCTCAGGGCAACGAGGCCCTGAAAGCCTCCCCAGCCCTTTCCAAGCCCGCCTCGACTTCGCCGTCTTCCGCCTGCGGCACCGATTGCTGCGCGCCCTTCACCATCACCCAGCACACGCCGGCCCGCAAGAAGGCCCAAGGCCACTCGCATGCGCACGGCGAAGGCCATGGCCACGATCACGCCCACGCCAATGACCACGACCATGACCATGAACACGGTCACGACGAGAGCGACCCCCATGCCGGCCACGACCACAGCGTGCTGCCCGGCTGGCCGCGCATCACGGCCGCGCTGATTGCGGCCGTGCTGGCCGAAGCCGCCCACTGGGTCAGCGGCGCCCAGGGCGGCGTGCCGGCCCTGCAATACGGCGGCATGGCCGTGGCCGTGCTGGCCATTGCCCTGTCGGGCCTGGGCGTCTACAAGGCCGGCATACGCGACGTGCTGCGCCTGAAGCTGGGCATCCATGCGCTGATGGCCATCGCCGTCACGGGTGCCTTCGCCATCGGCCAGTGGCCCGAGGCCGCCATGGTCATGGCCCTGTACGCCGCGGCAGAACGCATCGAGGACCAGGCCATGGACCGGGCGCGCAATGCCATCCGCAGCCTGCTGCAGATGGCGCCCGAGACGGCAGACATCCTCCAGCCCGACGGCAGCGTGCAGCGCGTGGCCGCCGCCGACGTGGCGCTGGAGGCCACCGTGCGCGTGGCCCCCGGCGCGCGCGTGCCGCTGGACGGCGTGGTCATCCGTGGCCAAAGCTCGGTCAACCAGGCGCCCATCACCGGAGAAAGCGCACTGGCAGACAAGGCCCCGGGCGACGAGCTCTACGCCGGCAGCATCAACCAGGATGGCGAGCTGCAGATGCGCGTCACCTCGGCGGCCAATGACAGCCTGATTGCACGCATCGTCCACGCCGTGGAGCAGGCCCAGGCCTCCAAGGCGCCCACCCAGCGCTTCGTCGATCGCTTTGCCGCCGTCTACACGCCCATCGTGCTGGTGCTGGCCATTGCGCTGGCGGTGCTGGCACCGCTGGTCATGGACTGGAGCTGGCATGACGCGGCCTACCAGGCCCTGGCCCTGCTGGTCATCGCCTGCCCCTGCGCCCTGGTGCTGTCCACCCCTGTCACCGTGGTCAGCGCACTCACGGCGGCTGCACGGCGTGGCCTGCTGATCAAGGGCGGCCAGGCGCTGGAATCGGCCCGCAAGCTGCGCGCCATCGCACTGGACAAGACCGGCACGCTGACCACGGGCAGCCCCAAGCTGGTCGAGTGGAAATCCTGGAGCGAAGAGGATGCGGCCCATGACTCCAGCTCGCCCGCCGCATATGCCCTGGCCCTGGCCGGCCGCTCGGACCACCCGGTCTCGCGCGCCATTGCCTCCGGCCTCCAGGCCGATGCCGCCGTGGCCGCCGATGCCGCACGGGCCTCGGTCAGCAAGCTGCTGGCCCTGCCCGGCCGTGGCGTGCAGGCCGAGATCGACGGCCAGCTCTGGACCCTGGCCAACCTGCGCTGGGTGCAGGAGCAAGGCTGGGACAGCGCCGCGCTGCGCGCCGGCCTGGCCATGCACGAAGCCCAGGGCCGCACCGTGACCCTGCTGGCCGACAGCAGCGGCGTGCGGGCCCTGTTCGCCGTGGCCGACCCGCTGCGGCCCCAGGCCCGCGAGGCCGTGGCACGCCTGCAGGCCCTGGGCGTGCAGCCCGTGGTGCTCAGCGGCGACAACACGGCCACCGTGCGCTCCATCGCTGCCGAAGCCGGCATCCAGGATGCGCGCGGCGGCCTGCTGCCCCAGGACAAGCTCGACGCCCTGGCCGAGCTGCAACGCACACGCGGCCCCACGGCCATGACCGGCGACGGCATCAACGACGCACCCGCACTGGCCCAGGCCGACATCGGCTTTGCCATGGGCGGCATGCACAGCACGGGCATGGCCATGGAAACCGCCGATGTGGTGCTGATGAACGACGACCTGCGCCGCCTGCCCGAGGTGGTGGAACTGTCGCGCAGCGCCCACGCCGTGCTCTGGCAGAACATCGCCCTGTCGTTGGGCGTCAAGCTGGTGTTCTTCGGGCTGGCACTGGCCGGCAACGCCAGCATGTGGCTGGCCGTGCTGGCGGACATGGGCGTGAGCCTGCTGGTGGTCGGCAACGGCCTGAGGTTGCGCCGCTGGGGCAGCGACAGGGAGGCGGCATGACCGACGCCCAGCGCCGCGCCGCCTTCGCCCACCTGCTGCACAGTTTCCGTTCAAGCCAGGACCAGGCGCCTGCACAGCGCTGGCTGCTGCTGGAGGCCAGCCATGTGCTGGGCCAGCAGCAGCTGGGCCTGCACTGGCGATCCCACTGCTGGATGCTGCGCCATGCGCTGCAGCTGCGCGATGGCGGGGAGGTGGCAGGCCAGTTGCTGCGCCTGGCCCTGGTGCCTGCAGGCCACCTGCTGGACCGGCTGCCGCGCGGCAACACAGGCCGCGCCACGGTGCCGGCCACCCTGCCCATGGACATGCCGCCCGCCGTATCGGCCCTGATTGCCGAGGCCCTGCGCGCCACGCGCCACACGCCCCGGCAAAGCTCACGCGCCTGAGGAACTTCGCGCCGCCGTCCGGTATCATCCAAGCCTATGCGCCGCCCCTTGTCCATTGTCCTGGTCTTGCTGCTGGTCCTTCGTGGCCTGCTGGGCGACGCCATGGCCATGGGGGCTGCGCCCGTCATGTCGGCCCTGGCGCCGGCTGCCGCATCTGCGCCAGCGTTGGATCCGGCGTCTGCACTCCACCACCACGCGCCGGAAATTGCGTCGGCAATCGCGCGGGAAGTCGCGCTGGAAATCACGCAATCGCCGGACAGCCCCGAGCAGCTTCACGCGGCGCACGTCGCAGATCACGGCCCGGATCACGCATCACACGCCGAGCACAGTGCAGGCTGCGCCCCCCAGGCCGGCGGCCATCCGGGCGGCAGCTGCGGCGAACATGAACATGGGCCCAGCTGCACCCTGTGCGGCATCTGCCATTCAGCCCTGTTCACTCCTGGCCAGATCGGTTCGGACGGCGCAGCGCCGTCCGCCGCACTGCGCCCCCAAGGCAGCGCGCGCTTTGCCAGCGCGGCCAAGCTGCAGGCCATCAAGCCACCCATTTCCTGAAGCCTGACGCCCGAAGTGCGTCCGCGCCATCCCTGCCGCCCCTCCATGGGCAGCCCGCTTGCGGGCATGGCGGGGCGTCTGGCCGCGGATGCGTTGTCCGTTTCGCATTCAGGAGAACACCATGCGCCGTGCGCATTTTCTCGCCCCCCTCATCCAATTCGGGCTGGCGGCCCTTGCCGCATCCAGCCCCGCTGCCTGGGCCCAAGCCCATGACGGCAGCCACCCCCCGGCCTCTTCCTCCGCAGGCCTGACCGGCGCCATCGATCCGGCTGCGGCCAGCCTGCCGCTGCGCCATGCCGCGCTGCCGGCCAGTGGCGCCGTGGAAACCGAACTGACCGACTGGCGCCAGGCCAATGCCGCCGTGGGCGAGTTTCCCAACGGCCATATGGACATCCTGCGCTGGGAGGCAGCCCAGGCCGGCCGATCCACTCCGGCGCCGTCCCCGCACGGCTCTCACATGCAGCACGGAGGCCGGCCATGAAGCGCGCCCTCTTCGCCCCCACCCGGCTGGTCGGCGCCATGGCTGCCGTGCTGGCCCTGGCCGGCTGCGCCAGCATCTCGCCCGACGGCCTGCGCGGCGCGGTCCAATCCCATACCGCCAGCCGGCTGCCGGACGGCGCCCAGCTGCCGCAACCCGAACCGCAGGCCCGCGACACGGCGCAGCAGCGTATCGACGAGTGGCTGCGCCAGCCGCTGGACATGGACCAGTCCGTGCGCATCGCACTGCTCAACAACCCCGGCCTGCAAGCGCGCCTGGCCCAACTGGGCGTGCAGGATGCCGAACGCGTCCAGGCCCTGACCCTGCCCAACCCCACGCTGGCCCTGGGCCGCATGGTCAACAGCGACGAGCGCGAGATCGAGCGCCAGCTGAGCTTTGGCCTGGTCAGCCTGATCACCCTGCCCTGGCGCAGCCGCTGGCAGGGCATGCAGATGGAACAGGCCACGCTGACCGCCGCGCAGGATGTGCTGCGGCTGGCCGCCGACACGCGCCGCGCCTGGCTGCGCGCCGTGGCCGCGCGCCAGCAGCTGGCGTCCAGCGAGCGCATGCACGAGGCGGCCGAGGCCGGGGCCGAGCTGGCGCGGCGCATGGCCCGAGTGGGCAACTTCAGCCGGCTGCAGCAGGCACGCGAGCTCAGCATCCAGCAGGACACCGCAGCCCAGCTGGCGCGTGCGCGCCTGGCCGCCACGGCCGAGCATGAACAGCTGGCACGCCTGATGGGCCTGTGGGGCAGGCGCATCGATTTCCGCCTGCCCGAGCAGTTGCCGCCCCTGCCGCAGGCCGCCACGGCGCTGCGCAGCGGCGACGACGCCGAAGCCACCGCGCTGCGCGAGCGCCTGGACCTGCGCGCCCTGCGCCGCGACCTGGACCAACTGGCCGAACGCCGTGGCTGGGCGCGCCTGGGTGCCATGTTCGGCGACATCGGCCTGGGGTACAGCCGCAACACCGCCACCGACAAAGCCACCGGCCACAGCGATGTGACGCGCGGCTGGGAGATCGATTTGCCCCTGCCGCTGTTCGACTGGGGTGGCGCCGCCAGCGGCCGCGCACGTGCCGAGGTCCAGCGCAGCGCGGCCCAGTTGCAGCAAGGCGCCATCCAGGCGCGGGCCGAGGCGCGCAGCAGCTGGATGCGCTACCGCACGGCCTGGGATCTTGCGCACCAGCAGCAGGCCGAGGTGCTTCCGCTGCGCCGCTTCATCCAGGACGAAACCATGCTCCGCTACAACGGCATGTTCGTCAGCGTCTGGGAGTTGCTGGCCGAGGCCCGCAACAGCGCCCAGGCCGTGGCCACCGCCACCGACGCCCAGCGCGACTTCTGGCTGGCCGACACCGACCTGCAGCTGGCTCTGACGGGAACCTCGCCAGGCACGGTCGAGGCCGCATCCGGCGCCGCCGCCCCCACTCCCACGAACACAGCGAGCCACTGAAATGAACCGCCGCAACTTCTTCACCGGCGCGGCCGTGGCCGCCGTCTCCAGCGCCGCCGTCAGCCGCGTGGCCCTGGCCGCCCTGCCCGAGGCAGCGACCCAGTCCTCGGCCGAAACCGCCGCCCCGCTGGCACCGCCCAACGGCCGCCCCTACCGCCCCGTGGTCACGCTCAACGGCTGGACCACGCCCTGGCGCATGAACGCAGGCGTCAAGGAATTCCACCTGGTGGCCGAGCCCGTGGTGCGCGAGGTGGCACCGGGCTTCTTCGTCAACATGTGGGGCTACAACGGCCAGAGCCCCGGCCCCACCATCGAGGTCGTGGAAGGCGACAAGGTCCGCATCTTCGTGACCAACCGCCTGCCCGAGCACACCACCGTGCACTGGCACGGCCAGCGCCTGCCCAACGGCATGGATGGCGTGGGCGGCTTGACCCAGCCGCACATCCCACCCGGCAAGACCTTCGTCTACGAGTTCACGGCGCGCCGCCCCGGCACCTTCATGTACCACCCGCATGCCGACGAGATGGTGCAGATGGCCATGGGCATGATGGGGCTGTGGATCACGCATCCGAAGGCGGCCCACCCGCAGATCGCCGAGGTCCAGCGCGACTACGCCTTCCTGCTGTCGGCCTACGACGTGGAGCCCGGCTCCATGACGCCGCGCGTGGCCGAGATGACGGACTTCAACATCTGGACCTTCAACAGCCGGGTGTTCCCCGCCATCAGCCCCGTCGTCGCCAGGCGCGGCGACCGGGTGCGCCTGCGCGTGGGCAACCTGACCATGACCAACCACCCCATTCACGTGCACGGCCATGAGTTCGAGGTCACGGGCACGGACGGCGGCCCCGTGCCCCGGTCCGCGCGCTGGCCCGAAGTGACCACCGATGTGGCCGTAGGCCAGATGCGCCAGGTGGAGTTCATCGCCGACGAGCTGGGCGACTGGGCCCTGCACTGCCACAAGAGCCACCACACCATGGGCGCCATGGGTCATGACACGCCGACCATGATCGGCGTGGACCACCGGGGCCTGGTCGGCAAGATCCAGAAGATCGTGCCCGACTACATGGTCATGGGCGAGCGCGGCATGGGCGACATGGCCTCCATGGAGATGCCTTTGCCCGACAACACCTTCCCGATGATGACCGGCACGGGCCCCTTCGGCCCCATCGAGATGGGAGGCATGTTCACCACCCTCAAGGTGCGCGAGCAGCTGGGCGCCAACGACTATGGCGACCCGGGCTGGTTCACCCACCCCAAGGGCAGCGTGGCCCATGAATGGAAGGGGCCGGCGGCCGAGGCTTCCGCACCGCGCCAGACCACGCCCGGCCAGTCCCCCGGCGCACCCAGTGTGCGCAAGCCCGGTGCGGGCCATGAGCACCACTGATGCCATCCAAGGAGTACCTCATGAACACCTTTGCCTTCCTCCTCGCCACCGCACTGCTCGCCAGCCCCGCTGCCGTCTTCGCCCATGGCAGCGAAACCCACGATGGCCCTCCGAAGGCCGCCGCGGTCAAGGAGCAAAAGCCCTGGGGCATTGCCGGCGATGCCTCGGCCGCCCGGCGCACCATCACGCTGGACATGAGCGACAACATGCGCTTCACGCCAGAGCGCATCAGCGTCAAGCGCGGCGAGACGGTGCGCCTGCGCGTGGCCAACAAGGGCCAGATCATGCACGAGATCGTGCTGGGCACGCCGGCCTCGCTGGACGAGCACGCGCAGATGATGCTCAAGTTCCCCACCATGGAGCACGGCGAGCCCTACATGGCCCATGTCTCGCCCGGCAAGTCCGGCGACCTGGTCTGGAATTTCAACCGCGAAGGCAGCTTCGACTTCGCCTGCCTCATCCCCGGCCACTACCAGGCCGGCATGCGCGGAACCATCACGGTGACGCGATGAGCGCGCCCGCTTCCCCCCCCTTCAGGAGCACACCATGAAACATGAACGCATGGCATCCGCCCACCCGCGCCGCAGTGCGCTGCACCGCATGGCCCTGGCCTGCACGGCATTCGCCGCCCCTTCTCTGTGGGCGGCTGCACCCACGGCGCCCAAAGAAGCACCCAGTACCCGCATCCCCGTCGAGGTCTGGAAGGACCCCAACTGCGGCTGCTGCCAGGACTGGGTGGTGCACATGGAGCACAACGGCTTTGCCGTCACCGTGCACGACACCGGCAACAGCGCCGTGCGCGCCAGGCTGGGCATTCCGGCGCGCCTGGGCTCCTGCCACACGGCCCTGGTCGAAGGCTATGCGCTCGAAGGCCACGTGCCTGCGGCCGACGTGCACAAGCTGATCAAGCAAAAGCCCAAGGCGCTGGGCATTGCCGTGCCCGGCATGCCCGTGGGCAGCCCTGGCATGGACGGCCCCGAGTACGGCGGCCGCAAGGACCCCTACGAGGTGCTGCTCATCACCAAGAACGTCATGAACAACGACGTTTCCACCCGAACCTTCACCAGCTACCGCTGAACCCTGGAGCACACCATGCACAACACAGTCCCCCTTGCCTCCCGTACCGCCCTTGCCGTGCGCATGGCCCTGGCCGCCGCGCTGATCCCCGCCTGGACAGCCGCACAGGCCACGGCCCATGACCATGCAGGCCATGGCGCGCAATCTGCCGAAACCGCGTCCGCCGCCTCCAGCCAGGATCTCAGCGAAGGCGAGGTCACGCGCTGGGATGCACGCACCAACAAGGTCACGCTGCGCCACGGCGAACTCAAGAACCTGGGCATGCCGCCCATGACCATGGTCTTCCAGCTGCGCGTGGCCGCGCCCGAGCCCGCCCTCAAGGCCGGCGACAAGGTGCGCTTTCGCGCCGAGCAGGACCAGGGCGCCTTCGTGGTCACGCAGCTGGAAGTGCTGCGCTGAAGGCAGGGTGCTGCGGCGGCCGTTTCGGCTAAGGTGAAGGCCTTTCCATCACCGAGCAGAGCAAGGCATGCCAAGCACCGACTCCGACACCGGCTCAGACACCGGCTCCATCACCCGCGTACGGGGCATCGAGGTGGGCCACCATACCGATGCCCACCGCCCCACGGGCTGCACCGTCGTGCTGGCGCGCGGCGGCGCGGTGGGCGGCTGCGATGTGCGTGGCGCCGCCCCCGGCACGCGCGAGACCGACCTGCTGCATCCCTCCAACCTGGTGCAGCAGGTGCATGCGGTCATGCTGTCGGGAGGCAGTGCCTGGGGGCTGGACGCGGCCAGCGGCGCCATGCGCTGGCTCGATGAGCAGGGCATAGGGCTGGATGTGGGCGTCGGCCGCGTGCCCATCGTGCCGGCCGCCGTGCTGTTCGACCTGGCGGTGGGCGACAGCCGCATCCGCCCGGGTGCCGATGCCGGCCATGCGGCCTGCCAGGCCGCCAGCGCCGCGCGGCCAGCCGAGGGCAATGTGGGCGCCGGCATGGGCGCCTGCGTGGGCAAGGTCTTCGGCATGGAGCGTGCCATGAAGGGCGGCATTGGCACGGCCTCGCTCACCGTGCACGGCGTCACCGTGGGCGCGCTGATCGCCTGCAACGCCGTGGGCGATGTGGTCGACCCCCACAGCGGCGCGCTGCTGGCCGGCGCGCGCAGCCCCGATGGCCGCCAGCTGCACGACACCTGCCGCGCCCTGCTGCGCGGCGAAGAGCCGCGGCCGCTGCTGGCAGGCACCAACACCACCATCGGCGTGATTGCCACCGATGCACGCATCACCAAGGTCCAGGCCCAGCGCCTGGCCGTGGTATCCCATGACGGCCTGGCACGCGCCATACGCCCCGTGCACACCATGAGCGATGGCGACACGCTGTTCGCCCTGGGCACCGGCCTGGCCGAGCAATCGCTGGGCATGCTGACCCTGTCCGCCATGGCCGCCGAGGCCGTCGCCCTGGCCACGGTGCGCGCCGTGCTGGCCGCGCAGTCGCTGACCACGGCCGAAGGGCTGGAGCTGCCCTGTGCCAGGGAGCTGGCCGCCTGCCGGCCCTGACCGGGCTCAGGCCTGCAGCGCAACCGCCCAGGCGTCGTAGCCGTAGACGCCATCGGCATTGCCACCGGCGCGCAGCCAGTTGTTGCCGCGCGAGCCGATCTGGATCTCGCTGGTGCGCTGCATGCGCATGGCCTGGTAGCGCGCCAGGGCCTCGGGCACCTGCTGCGGACCCGGGGCGGCATCCAGGTTGCGGGCCAGCACCACGGCGTCTTCGATGGCCATGCCTGCGCCCTGGGCCATGAAGGGCATCATCGGGTGGCAGGCATCGCCCAGCAGCGTGATGCGGTCCTGCGACCAAGCAGGCAGGGGATCGCGCTCGTACAGCGCGGTCTTGAGCACGCCATCGCAGGCGTCGAGCAGCGCCCGGGCGTCGGGATGGAAATCGGCGTAGAAGCCGCGCAACTCCTCGACGCTGCCGGGCGTGGTCCACGATTCCTCGTGCCAGGAATCCTGGGCCGTGGTGGCGAAGATGAAGGTGTCGCGGCCCTGGTTCAGCGGAAAGGTCACGATCTGGCTTTGCGGCGTGGCGCCCCACCATTTGGTGAAGGCCTGGATGTCGGGCACATGGCGCACGCGCTCGGTGGGCACCACCGCGCGGAAGGCCACCACACCCGTGAAGCGCGGGCTCTCGGCACCGAACAGGGCCGCGCGCACCACGGAGTGGATGCCGTCCGCCCCAATGAGTGCGTCCAGCCCGGCCACTTCGCTGCCATCGGTGAAGGCGATGTCCACGCCTTGCCCCGTCTGCGTGATCTGGCTGGCACGCTTGCCCAGCTGCACCTGGTCCAGCGGAAAGGCATCGGCCAGCGCGGCCAGCAGATCGGCGCGGTGGATGGTCAACTGCGGGGCGCCGTACTTGCGCTCGGCCTCGTCACCCATGGTCAGGCGCGAGGTTTCCTCGCCCGTGTCCCAGTTGCGGCTGATGCGGTGCGTGGGCCGGGCGGCGCTGGCGCGCACGGCGGCGGCAATGTCGGAGCCCAGGCCATCGAGGGCGCGCACGGCATTGGGCGTGAGGTTGATGTCCGCGCCCACGCGCAGGA
Source organism: Delftia deserti (assembly GCF_042653485.1). NCBI lineage: Bacteria > Pseudomonadati > Pseudomonadota > Betaproteobacteria > Burkholderiales > Comamonadaceae > Delftia > Delftia deserti. Next base: position 1,152,624 of record NZ_JBHSIH010000001.1, read on the forward strand.
ACTGCCGGCTTTGCTCGAACACCCATACTTCATGCCCTGCCTGGTGCAGCGCATTGGCTGCCGCCAGTCCGCCAATGCCTGCTCCGACGATGCCTATCCTCAAACGCGCCATGGTTCCTGTCTCCTGCTGGTGGGGTCTATTCGGTGATGCGCCCCGTGATCCGGAGCGCACCGATGCAGGACATTGTCTTTTTGACAGGCCCCAGGCCTCAACCTCCACAAGGCCCGAATTGGGCACGATTCGTCCCCATCGACGCTTGCGCGTCGATGGCAAGTCAGGCTTGGGATTCATTGCAGACCCGCAAGCGCCGCAATCCGGCACCAGTCAGCAGGCAGCAGCGCCTCAGTCCACGCGCCGCAGCTGCCCTTGCGCCAGCAGCTTGTCGCGCATGCGGCGCGTCATGGACTGGGTGCTGCCATCGGTTGCGGTGAACAGGAACAGCGTCTGCTGCGGGCTGACCCAGGTCAGCTGGGTGCGGATGCACTGCCGGGCGTTGGACAGTTCCACCCAGGTGCCCAGCGCCCAGTCTTCGGACACCCCTGGAGCCACCGGCGGCGGTGGCTCCAGGGGCAGTGCGGGCTCGGCGGGCTCGGCGGGCTCGGTGGGCGTCGGGGCCGTGTCGCCACCAGCCAACGCAGCCTGCGCGGCAAGCCCCGCAAAGGCCTGCGGTGCCTCTGCAGCCCGGGTGGCAGGCAGCTCATCCTGCAGCGCCTCGGGCAATTCCAGGTCCTGCGCGGTCAGCGCGCCGATATCGTCCGCCATCGGCTGCTGCGCATCAAGCGGCACCGGCATGGAGGCCGCCACACCAAACAACGACTGCGGCAGGCGGGCCGCCAGGGAGCCGGGCGTTGTCTGGCCAAGCGTTGCCGCGCCAGTCGAGGAAGACAAGGACGCGAGCACCGAGTCCGACCCGTAGATGGTGGGCGGTACGGAGTCCAGATAAATATCCACGCTCTCAATGGGCTGGCGGACCACACCGGCATCCAGCGCATCCTGGTGCAGGCCGGCCAGGCGCGCGGCAAAGGCCTGGATTTCCTCTTCCGTACGCCCCACGCTGCGCAGACCGGCGCGCAGCCGGGCCTGCAGGCGCGGCGCCAGCGCCACCAGGCGGTCGGTATCGCGGCCCGCGTGGGCCGACACGCTCCACAGCAGGCTGGGCACCAGGGCCAGATAGCCGCCAGGGTCCCGGGCCTCGCTGCCGTCCACGGGTTCCTGCACGCTGGCGATCACTTCGGCCCAGGGCCCCGTGGCGAATTCCAGAATGTCATCGGGCACGCCCTGGGCGCTGGGCAGGCGCCGGATGGCGGCTGCGATCTGCTCGGCCCTGGGCATGGCGGTTTCGGGCCAGCGCGGGTCCACGCCACGCCTTTCCACATGCCTGAGCGCAGCCGAGACAGGCCCGGTCACCGTACCGCCTTCCGGCACTTCGCCAGGGCCCACGGGCTGCATGCCGCTGCCGCCCCAACCGTCGCGCAGCTGCTGCAGCACCGTGGCAAAGGCCGACGCATCGGCACGCTGCAGGGCCGCCAGCCGCATGGCGGCGGAATCGGCCACCTGCAGGAATTGACCGTAGCCCGGCGCGGATTCACTGTCGAACCACAGGCTGCGTGCCGTCAGCTCATCGAGCAGTTGGCGCGCAGGGTGGCTGCGGTCCTCGAAAAATCGCGGGTCCTGGACCACCAGTTGCTGCAGCAGCGGCTCCAGACGGCCCACGGTGCGCTGCACGGAAGGCAGCAGGCGCGTGTCGGCCGCCATGAAACGCATCATGCGCTGCAGGGTGTGCAGCGCGGCGCCGTCGTCGGCACGCACGCCGGGTGCGGGCTCCTGCTGCTCGGGCGGCTGCAGCGCCTGCATCAGTTGCTCCAGCTGGGCCGAGTGGTGCTGCACGGACTCCAGCGCCATGCAGCTCAGCGAAGTCCAGCCTTCGGGCAGCGCCGCCAGCACGGTGGGTGCCGTCTCGCTGCCCTGCCAGGCGGTGGTCTGCAGGCGGCTTGTGCCGTCCATGGCCGACGCGAACTGCCCGGGCACGGAATAGGCGGATGGGTGGGCCAGCGCCAACATGGAAGAAGGCGCCGAAGCGGGCGCCTCGCGGTGCGAATCCATCCAGCGTGGATCGGACAGCAGGGCGGCCACCAGGCGCCGCGTCAGCTCATCTTCCTGGGCCTGCTGGCCAAAGGAGCCATAGGCGCGGCTCTGGGCCACGGCATCGCCATAGTGGGAAGGTGCCCGCCAGCGGCTTTGCCCCGGCAGGTCGGAATGGCGGCGTCCCGCGTCGGGCGATAGGGCCTGTACCGGCGCCAGGCCATAGGCCGCAGGCTGAACCCCCTGGTCACGCAGGGATTGGGCGATATGACCGTACTCGGACACCAGCAGCGCACCCAGGTGCTCGCGCATGAAGCCCAGCCAGCAGGCGGCGCAGCCGGGGTCCACCCCGGTGTCGTCGATCACGCGCTGCAGCGCCTGCACATAGCTGTGGGGCCGCAGCGGATTGCGTTCGGGCTGGACACGGTCCAGGCCCTGGACGGCGCTGACCAGGGCATCGAGCTCGGCCAGCGCGATCTCCACCTGCGGCGCCACATGCTGCAGCAGGCGCTGGTGGGCCAGCTGCGACTGCAGCACGGAGTCGTCCAGGAGGGAGAGGGAGGCGAAATCGGTGGCGCCGGGCACACCGGACACGCCAGGCACGGGCGGCCATGCAGCAGCGCCACCGGATTGACCAAAGCATTCCAGCAGCGCCCGCCCATAGCCCTTGAGCATGGGTGCCCGGTGGCGGGCAAGCAGTTCCAGCGCCTCGGGGATTTCAGCGCGGCGCGGCAGGCCGGAGCCGGGCTGGTCGGCCTGCTCCATGGCATGGGCCGTTCGCTGCAGCAGCCGCAGGATCAGCGCCTCCGAGCCACGCACGGCCTGCACCAGGCAGGCTTGCAACGCGGCAACAGAAACGGGTGGAGGATTCATGGCCCGAAGAATACAGGCTCCAGCCCGTGCCGGAGGCGCTTTGAGGCTTGCCTTTGATGCTTACTTCAGTGCCTTGTAGCGCATGCGCTTGGGCTTGGCGCCCTCTTCGCCCAGGCGCTTCTTCTTGTCGGCTTCGTACTCCTGGTAGTTGCCGTCGAAGTACACCCATTGCGAATCGCCTTCGGCCGCCAGGATGTGCGTGGCGATACGGTCGAGGAACCAGCGATCGTGGGAGATCACCAGCACCGTGCCCGCGTACTCCAGCAGCGCATCTTCCAGCGCGCGCAGGGTTTCCACGTCCAGGTCGTTGGAGGGCTCGTCCAGCAGCAGCACGTTGCCGCCCTGGATCAGCGTCTTGGCCAGGTGCAGGCGGCCGCGCTCACCACCGGAGAGGTTGCCGACCTTCTTTTGCTGGTCCTGGCCGTTGAAGTTGAAGCGGCCCGCATAGGCGCGCGAAGCCATCTGGAACTTGCCGACGTTGATGATGTCCAGCCCGCCCGAGATGTCTTCCCACACCGTCTTGTCGTTGGCCAGCGCGTCACGCGTCTGCTCCACGTAGGCCATCTTCACGGTCTGGCCCACGATGACTTCGCCGGAATCGGCCTGCTCGCGTCCCGCGATCAGCTTGAACAGCGTGGACTTGCCGGCGCCGTTGGGGCCGATGATGCCGACGATGGCGCCAGCGGGGATGTTCATGGTCAGGTTGTCGATGAGCACGCGGTCACCGAAGCTCTTGGTGACGTTGTTGAACTCGATGACCTGGGTGCCCAGTCGCTCGGCCACAGGAATGAAGATTTCCTGGGTTTCGTTGCGCTTTTGGTATTCGAAATCGCTCAGTTCCTCGAAGCGCGCGATACGGGCCTTGGACTTGGTCTGGCGGCCCTTGGCGTTCTGGCGAACCCACTCCAGTTCCTTCTTCAGGGCCTTGGCGCGGGCTTCCTCGCCCTTTTGTTCGGACTCCAGGCGGCTTTGCTTCTGGAACAGCCATTCGGAGTAGTTGCCCTTGTAGGGAATGCCGTGGCCACGGTCCAGTTCCAGGATCCACTCGGCAGCGTTGTCCAGGAAGTAGCGATCGTGGGTGATGGCCACCACGGTGCCGGTGAAGCGGTGCAGGAACTGCTCCAGCCATTCCACGGACTCGGCGTCCAAGTGGTTGGTGGGTTCGTCAAGCAGCAGCATGTCGGGCTTGGACAGCAGCAGCTTGCACAAGGCCACGCGGCGCTTTTCGCCACCGGACAGCTTGCCGATCACGGCGTCCCAGGCCGGCAGGCGCAGGGCGTCGGCAGCAATCTCCAGCTGGTGCTCGGAGTCGGTGCCGGCAGCGGCGATCTTGGCTTCCAGCTCGCCTTGCTCGGCAGCCAGCGCGTCGAAGTCGGCGTCGGGCTCGGCATAGGCGGCGTAGATTTCATCGAGGCGCGCACGGGCCGCGTTGACTTCGGCCATGGCCTCTTCCACTGCCTGGCGCACCGTGTGCTCCGCATTGAGCTGAGGCTCCTGCGGCAGGTAGCCGATGGACAGGCCCTGCATGGGCAGCGCCTCGCCTTCGAATTCCTTGTCCACCCCGGCCATGATCTTGAGCAGCGAGGACTTGCCAGAGCCGTTCAGTCCCAGCACGCCGATCTTGGCGCCCGGGAAAAAGCTGAGAGAGATGTCCTTCAAGATCTGCCGCTTGGGCGGCACGGTCTTGGTGAGGTGGTTCATCGAAAAAACGTATTGAGCCATTCTGGTCCGAGTACTTGAATCGTTGATTTCTGCAAAAACCGGGCAACAAATCGGTTGCACGCCAGCCGTGATTATCCGCGCATGCGACAATACCCTGCGTCACGGGTTCCAGTTGCCCGTGACATCAGCATTCCAGCTGGGGACGATGGACGCTGTTTTCCAGGCTCCCGACATTGAACCTCATCCGCCTACGACTGGTCCGGCAACCGCCCTGGTTGCCTCGACAGGCTGATACCCAGCGCCCCGGACGGGCGCATCTTTGATCACATGACATTTGAAGAACTGAATCTGGCTCCCGCCATTCTGAAGGCCGTGCTTGAGGAGGGTTACGAGAACCCGACTCCCATCCAGGCACAGGCCATCCCCGCGGTGCTCGCCGGCCACGACCTGCTGGCAGGCGCACAGACCGGCACTGGCAAGACCGCTGCCTTCACCCTGCCCATGCTGCACCGCCTCTCGCAAGGCCAGGTGCCGCGCAACAAGTTCGGCGGCAAGGGAATTCGCGCCCTGGTGCTGACGCCCACGCGTGAACTCGCCGCACAGGTCGAGGAATCGGTGCGCAGCTACGCCAAGTACCTGGACATCAACTCCACCGTCATCTTCGGCGGCGTGGGCATGAAGCCCCAGATCGACCGCATCAAAAAGGGCGTGGACATCCTGGTCGCCACGCCGGGCCGCCTGCTGGATCTGCAGCAGCAAGGTTTCATGGACCTGTCCACCGTCGAAGTCCTGGTGCTCGACGAAGCCGACCGCATGCTGGACATGGGCTTCATCCATGACGTCAAGAAGGTGCTGGCCCTGGTGCCCAAGGACAAGCAAAGCCTGCTGTTCTCGGCCACCTTCAGCGACGAGATCCGCGACCTGGCCAACGGCCTGCTGCGCAACCCGCAGTCCATCCAGGTCACGCCCAGCAACACCACGGTCCAGCGCATCACCCAGGTGATCCACCCCGTGGGCCGCGGCAAGAAAAAACAGGTGCTGCTGCACATCATCAACGAGAACAACTGGAGCCAGGTTCTGGTGTTCACGCGCACCAAGTTCGGCGCCAACAACGTTGCCGAATTCCTGACCAAGAACAACATCAGCGCCATGGCGCTGCACGGCAACAAGAGCCAGAGCGCCCGCACCCAGGCCCTGGCCGGCTTCAAGACCGGCGAGCTGCGCGCCCTGGTCGCCACCGACATCGCTGCACGCGGCATCGATATCGACGAGTTGCCGCACGTCGTGAACTACGAGATCCCCAACGTGTCCGAGGACTACGTGCACCGCATCGGCCGCACGGGCCGTGCCGGTCGCGAAGGCCACGCCGTCAGCCTGGTCTGCATGGACGAAGAAGGCTTCATGATGGACATCGAGCGCTTCACCAAGCAGGAAATCCCTGTGCAGGTGCTCGAAGGCTTCGGCCCTGAAGAGGACGAAGTGGCCGAACCCATCGCCATGGGCCGCCAGACCATCTGGGGCGGTGCAGGCAAGCCGCCCAGCCGTGACGTCATGCAGGCCGCCGCCAAGGCTGCGCGCCAGGAAATGATGGACCGCATCCGCACCACCAAGGCCACCCAGCCCGACCGTGGCGGCCGCGCAGGCGGCCGGGGCCAGGCTCCCAAGGCCGGCTCGGACGAAGGCCGCTCCGAAGGCAATGCCGGCGGCCAGGGCCGTGGCCGCAACCACGCCGGAGCCAGCGCCAGCAACAAGCCGCGCCGCGATCGCTTCGATGGTCCGGGCAATGGCTCCGGCGCCGCCCACCGCCCCAAGGCAGCACCCCAGAACGCCCCCAGGCGCGGCCCGCGCCCTGACGGCGAAGGCGGCGGCGGTGCCCGTCGCTTCGATGACCAACCCCCGCGCGCTGATGCCCACCTGGGCACGCAGCTGGGCCATGCACGCAGCAGCGGCCCCCGTGGCAGCGCAGCAGGTGGCGGCCAGCCCGATCCGATGCGCACCAGCGTGGACACCATGGCCGAACGCGGCCGCCGTGGCGGCTTCAACCGCGGCGGCAATGGCGGCGGTGGCGGCGGCTTCGGCGGCGGTGGCCGTGGCGGCCCCTCGCGCGGCGGCTACGGTCGCTGATCTGCACCACGGCTACTCGGCACGCCCTGCGGCAAGCCGAGGAATCCGCCAGCAAAAAAGGGCTGCATCTCCCCGGGGGCTGCAGCCCTTTTCACATGGCGCAGATTGCGCATTCAGCCGACAGCGCGCCGCAAGCCTGCATGGCTATCATCCCGATAGCATTGCGGCCTGCGGCGATTGAAGGCCGCGCCCTTTTCCCGGATTTCAAAGACTCTCCCGACTGGTTCCTCAAGGCCACGCCATGACACTGCAGACCCCACACGCCACCCCCTCCAGCCAGCGCCCCGATTCGGAGCTGCCACAGGACAGGTTGCGGTGGTCGGCCCTGGCGTGCGCAGCCCTGCTTTCCGCCTGCGCCAGCACCCCGCTGCCGCCATGGCCCACCACCTCCAAGCCCCAGGCGCCCGCCCCCACCCGGCCGGCAACGGCCACCCCGGTAGTGCCCCAGGCGACCACGCAGCCCATCGCGCCGGCCAACAACCTGGTCCCGCTGCCCTACAACGCGGCCGTGGCTGCGCGCTTTCCCGATCCAGCCACCCGCTACGACACACCGGGCCTGGCGCCGCAGCGCAACCAGTTCACCACGGCCAGCGAACTGTCTTCCTGGCTGAACAGCCAGGCCAACAAATCCCTGGGCCGCGACACGCGCCTGGGTATCGTGCAGCCCGCAAGCTCGCAGCGCGGCAGCCCCATCCAGGCCCTGGTGGCCACGCGCGCACCCGGCATTCAGCCGTCGGCGCTCTATGACAGCCGCCGCCCCACGGTCATGCTCGTGGCCGGCCAGCACGGCGACGAACCTGCGGGCACGGAGGCCTTGCTCATCATCGCCCGCGAGCTGGCTCCCGGCGGCCTGCTGGAGCCGCTGCTGCAGCAGATCAACGTGATCCTCGTGCCGCGCGCCAACCCCGACGCCGTGGAAGCCGGCACGCGCAATGCGGCCGACGGCACCGACATCGCCCATGACCATCTGCTCCTGAACACGCCCGAGGCCAAGGCCCTGGCCACGCTGGCGCGCGACTACCGCCCCGTCGCCGTGGTGGACCTGCAGGAGTTCCCCGCCGCCAGCATCTTCCTGCAGAAGTACCAGGCCATACAGCGCTATGACGCCCTGCTGCAGTACTCGGCCACGGCCAACCAGAATGAATTCGTGACCAAGGCTGCGCGCGAGTGGTACACGGCGCCGCTGCGTACCGCGCTGTCGCAGGCCGGACTGAGCAGCGACTGGTACTACACCACCAGCCAGGATCTGCAGGACAAGTCCATCTCCATGGGCAGCCTCGCGCCCGATTCGCTGCGCAACATCAGCGGGCTCAAGAACTCGGTGGGCTACCTGGTCAGCAGCCGTGGCTCGGACCTGGGTCGCGCCCACATCCAGCGGCGCGTGCACACCCTGGTCACCGCGGCCACACGCATGCTGCATTCCAGCGCCGAGCGCGCCAAGGACCTCACCCAGGTGCAAGCCTTCGTGGCCCGCGAGACCGCCTCCCTCGCCTGCCACCAGCAACTTGCCGTGCTGGCCGAGCAGACACCCGAGCAGCGCACCCTCACCATGATCCAGCCCGACACGGGCGCCGACCAGCAGGTGCGCGTGGACTGGAACGCGTCGCTACAGCCGCGCACCACGCTGTCGCGCCCGCGCTCCTGCGGCTACTGGCTGTCCGCCAGCGCCCAGCCCGCCGTGGACAGGCTGCGCCTGTTGGGCCTGCAGGTGCTCAAGGTGGCCGAGCCCGGCCAGCTGCTGGCCGACTCGTACAACGAAGCCCGCTCGGCCACGCCCGCCAGCGGCGCCTATGCGCTCACGCGCGGCGCCGTCGAAGCGCCCGTGGGCAGCTACTACCTGACGATGAACCAGCCCATGGCCAATCTTGCCGCTGCGGCGCTGGAGCCCGACACGCCCTACAGCTACCTCGCCCGCGGCCTGGTGCCCACGATGAGCGACATGGCGCGCGTCATGGCGCCTCCTTCCGTGGTGTTCGAGGAAGAAGAAGACGCCGAATGACGGCAAGGGCGCCAGGGCACGCCGCCAAGCCCTGCGCGCCCGCCCATTGCGGGTATGATCCGCGCTGGCCCGTCGGCGGCCTTACCTGCCCGTAGCTCAACCGGATAGAGCAATTGCCTTCTAAGCAATAGGTCGGGGGTTCGAGTCCCTCCGGGCAGGCCAGTCTTTCCCCTCTGAAACGCACTTTTTCCCAGTCTCCCTGGGAAGAATTTGGGAAGAATCCGCTTTCTGAACGAAAAAGCCCCCTCGGCGCCGTGATGGCAGCCGAGGGGGCTTTTTTGCGTTCTGCGGCACCTACATCTGTCCTGGGGAAAATCAACATATCCCAGGGCACTCAGGCGACCCGGGAAAATCAGCCCTGTGTTGCGCCCGGGTGCTTGGGCAGCGCCGCCTCGGCCAGCTTGCCCAGAGCTGCCTTGCAGGCCGCTTCTGCTGCACGCTCCGCTTCAAAGGCGGCTGTGACTGCATCCTGGGCTTCACGGCTGTGCAATTTGGAGATGCTCAGGTTCTGCTCGGCGCGGGCATATTCTTCAGCTGCTACGTCGATGGGGGACTGCGCTGCGCGCGGCTTGGTGCCACAAGGCAGGGGCCGACCATGCAGAGGCCAGGGATCAACCAGCCCGATGATCTTGTCCATCGCCTCATGGACCGTGCCACCATCCGGCGGAAGGTAGTGCTGCACCACAGAAAGCACCTCGCCCAGGACCTGCTCCGCCTTGCTGGGGTCGTTGATGCCCGCCAGCTTGTCACGCAGCCGGAAGCCCAGAAGCGGCCAGATCTTCTGAACGGCGTTCTCGCGCGCGATGCGGCGGCCGATCTCGGCGTCGAAGTTCTCGGGGCTGGCGCACGCGCTTTCGCCGGTCACCGTGAAGCCGTTGCGCAGCTCCAGAACACAGAACGTCAGCAAGTTGAGGGGACTGTTGGCCGGCTCGGCGTACTCGAAGCCGTGGTTCTTGTGCGAGTGCCCGTGCCGACCTTCGGCAGCAGTGAAGTAGGTCTCCTCCACGATCTCCCGCTGGATGTCATCGGGGGTGACCCGCGCCGCTGTCTTGCCCTTGGCCTGGATCTCGGCTTCAACGGAGCAGTCGCAGGGGCCGGCCGGCATGGCGGGCTCGTTGTGCACTGCGCAGGATGAGGCATGGCTGCTGATGCGGCTCAGCGCGCTGCTGAACATCTGGGCGTGGATCTGCGCGCCGGTCTTCGCGGCGTCCAGGGCTGCGCTCTGGGTGGGTTGTTCTGTCATGGGTGGCTCTCTGTGGTGGTGCCTGCGGCCGGCAGGCGTCGGACCGAAGCGGCTCAGAATGCGGCGATGCGCTCGCCCAGCACTTGGGAATAGGCTTGCATCGCAACGGCCTGTTTCTGCATGCGATCCTGCTCGTCCGCCGGGAGTCCCGAGAAGATGGGATTCGAGAAGAAGGCCTGCAGCTTGGTGGAGCGGTCATCCAGTTCGGCCTTTTCATCAAGCACGCGCTGCTGGTGCGGCGGCACATTGCTGGCCGCCAGCTCGGGCATGTCCAGCGCCGTGCGCACGAAACAGTCCTTAGCCTCCAGCAGTTTGCGCATGCCCGCGCTCTTTTCGGGACCATCGGGCAGCAGGCTTTCCAGCTGCGCGGCCAGCAGGCCCAGGGGCTTGGCCACGGCTTGCAGCTTCATCGGCAGGTGAGCGTGGGCGAAGTATTTGGCGGTGGTAGAGGGCATATCAGTCTTTGGGGAAAGTGCCTGCGGCCGGCAGGCTCGGGGAAATGGGGCGGATGCAGTTGGCCAGGGCGGCGGCCAGCCTGATCTCGTAGGCTTCTCGCCGCTCGATCTCGGCCTGGGCGGCCTGGGTGAACTGGTCCACCGTGGCACCTGGGCGCAGCTGCTCGGTAGGCATAGCCGGGCGCTCGGGCACTGGCTCGTCGCATGCCACGGGCACAGGAACATTCACGCGCTGCAACTCGACGCGGGCCGGCGCGGCCTGGCAGCCCAGCAGGCTCAGCAACACCAGCACATGGGGCACCCAGGTCGTGCGCTCGCAGAAGCGCTGCAGCGCACTGCCCTCGAATTGCCGAATTGCGAAAAATCGAAATTTCATGGTTTCGCTCTCCCTTGCAGCCAGCTGTCCACCCGGTTCTGGGCGCTCGCGCAGGCATCGCCAGGCACGGCCGGCGGCGCGGCCAGGATCTCGTCGGCGCGCCGCTCGTGCGTCCGGGCCTGGGCTGCTGCGCTGGTTCGCGCGGCCTCGCCCTCTTTCTTGCGCCGGTCGGCCAGATCGCGCAGGTCATCGACTGCATCGCTGCAGGCGGCGGCCAGGTAGCGGGCGCCGTCCCGCTGCTGCGTCATCTCGACCACGCTGGCGCGCGCGGTGGTGGCGGCATCGCGCTGGCCCAGGTAGGCCCGGGTCAACAGCACATTGCTGAGCAGGCTGGCCAGCAGGGCGAGGACGACGGCGGCAAGCAGTTTCGGAGTGATGACTGGCATGTCTCAGTACCTCTGATAAATGCCGCAGTTGGCGCACAGATGCCCTTCCGTGGTCAGGTAGAAAAGCTGATTCCCGCAGTTGCACTCCCGAACCATCTGGCCCTCGCTGGGGTAGAACTCGAACTTCCAATGCCCCTTGAGCGCTTTGCAGGCCGGGCATTCAAGTTGTGTGGTGCCAGTCGGTGCGACGGCCGTCCAGGTGTGGCCACAACCGACGCAGAAGGCCGGGCCGGTTCCATGCTGCTCGGTCTGCTCCGGACATTGAGGAGGCCGCTCCGGACGTTTGAAGGCAACAACGGTCATCGCCCTCCCCTCCACCAGTACCACCACATGGCAATCCAGATCGGGCTCATGGCTGACCCTCCAGGCAGAGCGCACGCTCGGCCTGGCGCCGGTTCTGCAGGCCCTGCACGAACACACCGCCCGCATAGGACCAATTCGGCCGACCGTCGGGCGTGCGCGCGATCAGGTCGCAACCCGCTTTCACCGCGCCCGCGTTGATCTGGCGCACCGCCTGCGAGCCGCAGGCCCCGTCCTTGCCCACGTTGATGGCGAAGACCGTCAGGCCGATCAAGCGCCGCGCCGTCAGGTAGTCCCAGTTCACGCAGCCCAGCACGGCATAGCCATATTCGAGGAGCGTGGTCTTGTTGATGGCCTGGCACTGGTCGCTGGTCAGCTTGGTGCCCTCCACCGCAGTCGGGTCCGTGCGGCCAGCGCAGTAGGTGGGCAGGCCGCCGGCCAGATGGTCCGCATAGACCTGCAGCACATTGCCCTCCCAGCGCTCCAGGGTCTGGAAGGCCAGCGGGCTGGTGAGTGCCGCCAGCAACGTGGCGGGGATGGCTCCCTTTCGCAGCAGAGCGGCAGGCATGCGCGGCCCTGTCATGCCAGCGGCCCCATGTCAGTTTCCGGTTCCGGCTGCAGCCGAGCAAGGCCAGCCAGCCGTTCGCGGTCGGCGCGCCGCTGCTGGTCCCGCTGGTAGTCTCGGCGCCACTTCCAGACCAGATAGCCGGCCTGCAGGATCACGAAAGCCAGGGACGCCACGACGAGCCAGTCGCTCAATGGGAGGCCTGCAATCTTGAACACCCCGCCTGCGGCAGCGCCGGGCGTGGCATGCATGACGGCGCCGACAATGTCCTGCCGCTGCTCGGCGCTCAAGTGCTGGTGGATGCCCATCAGCGCGAGCAGGGATACGAGGTATTTCTTCATGGCCCCGATGATTCCGGGGCCGGGCCGCGCTGGCGAACCCTACACGGGGGCTACAGATGCGGCGCGAGGAATGCGTACAGTCCATCGGCCAGCGCTTGAGCCCCGGCTGGGCTGGGATGGTAGTTGTCGAATGCGTAGCCTTTGGCTGAAGCCACGGTGTAGGAGCGTCCAAGCACGGCCCGCGCATCGAAGTACGACCAGTTGGCATCTGCTGCAATGCTGCGCAACGCCTGGGCGTAGGCGTCGTACCGCCCGGATGTCACGGCTGCGGTGCTCGCTGGGAATCCAACGCACAGGCAGCCATCAGCCGTAGCGGCCAAGCTGCGCACCAGCGCTTCCGTATCAGCGTAATAGGCTGCCACATCTGTCGATGCGATGGCGTCGTTGATGGTGCAGTACAGCAGAGCGTAGTCTGGCGCGAGCGCTGTGGCGCCAGGGCGGCTGTTCCAGGGGTTGCTCGCAACGTTGAGATCTGCCGCGCGCGCTGTGCAAAACCCGCCCTGCAGGAGCACGGGCGCTGCGGAGCCGTCCCAGCATTCGATGCCCGAGACAAAAGCACTGCCGGTTGCGCCGACCCCTATGCTTATTGTGTGCATGCCAGGCGAGACGGTGTAGTCCCGGTGGGCAATGCTCGGGGAGCTGGACTGATTGATCGTATCGATGGTGGTGCCATCGACGGCCACGGACAGCGCAGTATTGAGCCCCGACAGCGTGGGATACCAGAGCCGGAATCCCGTAATTGACGAGCCCGGGGCAAAGGCCAGTTTGCCCGAGGAGCCGGCTGCAGCAACGAGGAAGCGCCCGCCCACGATGGATGAGACCGATGCATCGGGCGCCCAGCCCGACCCTAGCGACAGGCGTGGGTCGTAGGTTGCCAGGGCAACGGCCGGGCTCACTGTGATGTTCTGATCGCCGAAGAAGCTTGCGGTCTGGAATCCCAAGGCATTGGCAAGCCGGCGCGGGAACGATGCGGCCGCGCCGCCCGTGAGACCACGAGGGCCGGAACCAGCGCCCTCCCCGGCAACGTTGCTGTCGCCGATCACGGCAAATCGTGCAGGGCTGGATGAGCCACGGGCCTTGGCCGTCGTCCAGCGGCTGAATCCTCCGAGGAAGCGGCTGCCCGATGCGGCATCGAGCTGCAGCGTATCGCCGGCGGGCAGTTCGGCAATGCCGCCGGCCACCACGACGAGGGGTCGTCGCGTCAACATGTCAGGCCAGCACCACGGGCACGCCGCTTTCGAAGTTCACGGAGGTGGCGCTGACAGCCACGCCCAGGCGCTGGACCACGTTGCCCGAGGCGCTGGGGGCAGTGGTACCACCAGTGCCTGCCGTGGCCTGCAGGAAGACTGGGCCCGGGGTCTGTCCGGCCACCTGGGTGTTGGTGCCTTCGAAGTAGACGGTGGCGTTCGCGCCACTGGACACAGCCGCCAGCACGAAGCCGTGCGCTTCCTTGCCGGCTGTGGTGGCATCGGCCTTGCGGACCTTGGCGCCCGTGCTGTTCCAGACGTTGACGAAGTCGCCTGCGGCCAGGGCCTCGCTCGCGGCGATGACGGCTGTGTCGGCGCCAATGCCCACGGGCATCATGCTGTTGTCAATGCGGCCCGTGTCGTCGAGCGCGACGATGTCGCCGGCATTGGCGGCGCCGGCTGAGGACTGAATGCCAAACACTTCGGTGATGGCGTTGCCGACAAAGCGGAGGAATTTCTTGGCAGCCATGGCGGCCTCCTGTTCATGCAAGTGTGATGGGGGGTTGCACGTCGATCAGGACGCGCGTGGAAGAAAGCGCCTGGCCGACCACCTGGCCGAACAGGGCACCAGCGGGCGGGGCTTGGGAGAGCTGGCCGGCCAGGCCGACCAGCACTGGGCCGGGCGTCCAAGCCCAGCCGGCGTGCTCGAGCACATAGCCGGTCTGCACCACGGCGTCATCGCCAGGGCTGTATGCGTCGGCCACCATGCCCAGCACGGCGCCACGATGGGCTGGATTGGTCGCATCGGCCGCGATCAGCTCGCCCAGGGCGTTGCAAGCCACCACGCTGTGCCCGCTGATGGGCAGCGGGCCGACCTTGACGGTGGTTTCGCCACCGGCTGGTCCAGGCAGGCCCTGCTTGCCACGCGGGCCTTCAATGCCCCGCGTCACCACGACCTGGCGTAGCGCCGGCTGCTGCACCACCACGGTTGGCCCGCCCTCGCGCGTCACCACGACAGAGGCCTGCCGCTCAATGACAACGGCAGAGAGGTCGGACGAAACGACGGTGGTCACCGGGTGCCCTCCGGCAGAAGCACGAAGCTCAGCTCGTACTGGCGTTCGACATCGCCGCCCGGGCGCGTGACTTCGACCTGGCCGATGCATGAAGTCCAGGCCGGCGGCAGATCGCCAAACTCCAGGGCCGCCGTCTGGGTGGCCGTCATCACCAGGCGCAGCCAGGCGCCATCCAGTTCGATACCACCGTTCTCTGTGGTCAATTCGAGCAGCACTTGTGCGTCATCGATGTCGCGCCGCAGCTGCATGCGCGCAGTGCAGCCGGTGTAGTCCTCGCGGGTGATGTCCGCATCGGGCACGCGCAAGCCGGAGCAGGCGTCCACCAGTTGGCCGCAGTCCCAGCGCACCGGGTACGGCACGGTCAGCCGCTCCAGCGCCTCGCGGAACGTGGCGCCCTGGTAGATCTTCAGCTGGAGCCGGGCAGGAGTTGTCATGCCCCGCAGTGTCCCGGCAGGGCCGCCCGGAGGCGAACCCTAGCCGGGGGCAGGCTACATGCGTCCGCTGGTCGTGGACGAATTGCTGGCCTGGGCCGACAACTGCATGTTGTTCAGGGCAGCGGCGCACTGGGTAGCCAGCATCTTGGCGGCCTCCATCATGGCTTGGACCTTCATCTGCGCCTTCTCCAGCTCCACCTTCGAGACGCCTTCACTGACACGGGCGCCCAACTCGCCGGCCCGAGTCAGCATCTCGCCCTTGACCTGGGCCGCGCGCAGCTCGCCTTCGAAGTAGCGCAGGGCCCGGTCCTCGACCGTCTTGAAGTGCTCCAGCCGGAATTGCTCGGAACTGCGGTACAGGTCCAATTCGGCCTGGAATTGCTGGCGGCCCACGTCGGCGCCGACGCGATAGGCCTCCAGGCCTGTGGCGTTTTGCGTCTTGGCGGACTCGATCCCCACATCGGCCGAGGTCTTGAACTTGTCGAGCTGGGTCTGCGCGCCGACCTTGAACACGTCCACCGCCACGCCGGCCCGCGTGCGGAACACGTCGGCCTGGGCGCCGACCAGCTTGGCCCGGCCGTCCAGCAGCGCGCCCAGCCACTGGCCCACGTACTGCGGGCTGACCATCAAGGCCTTGATGTACTCGACAGCAGCGCCTATGGCCTGCGAGCGGATCGTGGCGGCTTGGCCGACAGCGAAGCGCGCATTCTCGACGTGCACGTCCGTGACCTTGATGGCGATGTCGCGAGACTGCTGGGCCAGGGCGTTGGTCAGGCCGGACCTGATCAACTGCGTGCTGTGCACCAGGGCGCCGGGCGGCAGCGCATAGCCACGCCCTGCCCACATCGTCAGCGCCTCGTCCTCGGCGCGGCTGGCCTCAGCCGTCAACCGGGCCCGGTCGCGCTCCCACAGGGCGCTTTCCACGGCGATGGGAATGCCGGTGCCCTGGGCGTCGAGCACGCGCTCCAGCCAGGCCGTGGCCTTATCGAAGTAGCCACCCGGCGGGAAGTACTCGGCCATGAAGCCCTGGAACGAGAACTCCAGCTGCTGCAGCATTTCGGCCCGGTCGTTCTCGTAGAGGTTGCGCAGGCTGTCCATGGTGAAGGCATCGGCATCGTCGAATGCAGGCGCCTGGCCGTAGTCCGCCATCGGGTCGATAGCTCCCAGGCCCGGAGTCAGGATCGCCACGGGTGTCGGGGCCTGGCCCGGGTCTGGCGCCGAGGGCAGCAATGCCGGAGTGCCGGGCGATGTCATCGGCCCCAGTGCTGGGGCTGTAACCGCATTGATGGCAGAGGCGGCCGCTGTGGCTGCGCCTTTGTCGAACTCTACCGCGACGGAGCCTGCAGCTCCCAGTGCTGCATTGAGCTGCGATTCGGCGGCGCTGTTCTTCTCATCGATGATGCCGTTCAGCAGCTCCCATATCCGCTCCAGCATGATGATGCTGATGTTCGTGCTTTCGGTGGCCATGGTCAGATCCTCCTTCCAAGTTCAACGACCGTGAACTCGATGCCATCGAGATCGAAGTCGGCGCCGCACTCGTTCATGAGTTCCAGCGTGATGTAGTTGGCGCGCAGGCCCCGGCCGAAGTCCACGCGCTGGGTCTGCATGTCGCGGCCGCTGCTGCGCGCCCGGTAGGTGTACGTCTCGCGTTCTGTTGTCACGCGCACCACCATGTGCCCACGGCTGGACACACCCAGGTAGGCTGTAGGCCAGGCCTTCAGGCGGTTGGAGCCGAAATTGCGCTGACCCAGGTTGGCGTGGGCTGCGATGGGCTGGCCGGCGTCGTCGTTGCCCTCCAGCTCGTAGATTCCGTCCGCCGTGGCGCCGAAGTACCGGCCGCCGATGCGCGCGAAGCTGTTGAAGGGATAGCCCTCATAGGCCGAGCTCGCGCCCGTGGCGGTGTTGATCGACCAGACCGACAGGTTGCGGCCAGGTTCGCCCACCGCCACGCCGGCATAGCCCAGCGCCTGCAGCGCGGCCTGCAGCACCTGGCCGGCCTGCACTGCGATGTCGCCCGTGGCGCCTGTGGTGAAGGCCTCACCGACGGTGCGCTGGCCCAGCAGGTCCACGCCGGCCACGCCAACGGTGTGCAGCGACTCCGAGACCAGCAGCAGGCCCAGCCATTGCGCACCAAGCTGGCCCTGTGCCAGCAGCGCGGCGTCCAGCAGGCGCTGAGCGCCAAACGTAGCCGCGCCCCTGCAGCGCACCAGCAACTCATCGAGCAGGCGGCGCGATCCCTTGAACACTGCAGCGGCCCGGCCTGCAGCATGGTGCGGCACCACTGGAGAGATTGCCCCCTCGAACTGTGCCCCGCCGCGCACCACCTCGTAGGCCCCGGCGTGCGGGAATGTGGCCGTGGACTCCAGCACCGCCATCACGCCCCGGACCGAGCCGATCACCTCGGTGGCCGGTGCCTCCGTGCGTGCAAGGGTGGCCAGCTGCAGTACCAGAGCCCCCGCACTGTAGGGCCTGTCACTGCCAAAAGACACCACCCGCGAGAACAGGCGCACTGTGGCTTGTGCCGTCGCCCCGGTGTAGCCAAACCCCTGGGCCCGCAGTGCCGGCAGCCGGGCCTGGCCGTAGCCGGGTGGCCTGTCGCCGCCGGTGGCGTGTAGGCGCAGCTTGAAGCCGTTGCCGGTCTGGCCGCCTTTGGCCTGCAGGCGCAGTTTCAGCCTGCCGGCATCGGTGGGGCCGCCCACCGCTACCACCTTCAGCTGGGCCTGGCCCCGGCCCGTGGCGCCAAGCGGCTCTATGGCGGCGCCCTGGATGGAGTCCGCCGTGGTGTACAGGGCGGCTCCCAGGTGCACCGGGAAGTTGGACAGAAAGGACGGCCCGCGCGCCATCAACTGGTCGTTGACGAAGTAGCTGACCACCCCGGCAACCACGTCAATGCGCATCACATCGCCGGGCACCACGCTGCGGGCCGGCATGATGGTCTCCGTGGCAGCGTCAGAGGGCGGGAAACCGGCGGGCGCCTGCGTCTGCACATAGGCCATGCCGGACTCGATCTTGAAGCCGTGGATGATGTGGCTCTGCTCCGTGCCCGGCTTGGCTTCCAGGAAGGTCAGCCCAGCCCGCACCGCCCCGCGCGTCCCCGGTCCCAATGCGAACGTGGCGCGCACCGGGTCCGCGAAGGCGTCGATGGAGCGGGCCGTGGCATCCCAGGCATCGGGCACCGGCGTCGCCGTGGGTTGGGTGGGCTGTGGCTGCGGGATCACATCTGTGCGCACCTCCGTCACCGTCGTGTAGCCAGTGATGACGGTCTTGTACCAGTTGTGCACCAGGATCCAGTTGCCGTTCAGGTCCATGCCCGCCCTGGCCAATGCCGTTGGCACTTTGGGGTACAGGATCACATCCGCCTCTGCGCGCGTGAAAACCGGGATACGGCCGTACTTCGGCACCTGGGTGGTGACCGTGTATCGGCGCACCACCGGAGGCACGGGCGGCAATGGCTCGGGCGTGTCGAAGCGCTCCGACTTGATGAGCGTCGTCATGGTTCCACCTCGAATTCTGGATAGCCCGGGTAGACCAGCTCCGGGTACATGGGATTGAGCGCGTCTCCTGTGTAGAACCACTCGTAGGGCACGCGGCTGAATTCCGCATAGATGTTGGTCGGGTCAGCGGCCACGGTGATGTCGATGGAGCTGGGCTCCTTGATGGGCACCAGGCTCTCGACGGGCGCGGCCACGTCGGTGCTGGCACACAGCAGCAGCGGCCCCACCACGTCGTGCGTCATCACTGTCACCAGCGGCGGCTGCGCGGCCTCGGCGCCGGCTGGCACGGCAGGCTCATAGAACCCCAGCTTGAACCAGTTCAGCGCCCAGCCGTCGCTGAGCGGGCTGCCGTTGCCGGTGCCCATGCCGTAGGCGTCCTTGAGCTCCTGCAGCCGTGTCGCATAGGGCTTGCAGCTGTCGGGCACCAGGTGGGCTGTCCAGGTCAGGCCGTAGTCGCCGGTCATCCATGCCGTGACCGGGTAGTCCTGGGGATAGCTGCCCCAGACCAGGCCCGGCACGGACAGGTGCGAGCGCATGGTGCAGATCGTGAAGTTGCCCGGCCCGAAGGAGTACGCACGCGCAGCGCGCTGGTCCGGATAGAACAGCGGGTACTCGTAGCTGCGCTCGGCCTCGCCGCCCAGGTCCAGCACGCTCTCGAAGTAGCCACGCATCTGGTCCAGCGGCCAGGGCACGTTGCGAAAGCCGCTGCCGTGGCTGTCGGCCACGTAGAAGCGCCAGGCCCGGTGCGCGGATGCGAAGTTCTCGTTCTCGGCCGTTTCATAGGAGAAGCTGCCCAGGCTCTTGCCATGGGCGGCCAGGGCCACGCGGCCGTCTCCGAATGGCGCGGCGATGAACATGGACTGCCAGCTCACGCGCTGGGTCAGCACACCGTCGAACAGGGGGTCAGGCGCTGGCGGATCGTCGGCAATCAGGAAATCGGCGCTCTCGATGCTCCAGGTCTCGCCGAAGTCGCGCGAGCGCAGCAGGCGCGGAGCCGACCCCGCTGGCAGGCGATTGGGGTGGATTGCATACCCGCCCTGCGCATTTGGTGGCACGTCCAGGCGCTCCTGGGGCATCAGCACCGTGACCAGGTGGCCGGGCGCGATGCAGTAGCAGCGGGCCGGCCCAGGGTCCAGCGTCGTGCCTTCCGCCTCGCTGTAATAGGTACGGTAGTCGCAGGTCTCCACGCCCCACCAACTGGTCTTGTAGACCTTGCGGTCGGGGTCGCCGTAGACCAGAACGGGGTACGGCGAGTCCGGCAGCGTTGGGAGGTCGATCATTCGTACGGAGCGCGTGCCGGTGTCGCCGACGAAGCAGACATAGCGCGACTGCAGGATCGAGGTGCCATCCACCAGGATCCCGAAGACCGCGAAGCCGTAGCGCCGCGCGCTGTCGCGCCAGCCGCAGGCCATCACCGAAGGGAACAGGCAGCCCGCACCCGTGGTGCGCTCCATCAGGTACGGCACATCGAAGAACACATTGGCCCCGGCCACGTTGTCGGCCGACCGCGAATCCACGGCCGGCGCCTCGGGGTCATCGATGCTGATCAGCGCCGGGCGGGCCGCCGTGCTTTCCGCATTGCGGCGCAGGCACAGGAAATAGCCGTCTCCAACGAACACGCCGTTGCCGCTGCGCCAGTCCTGCCCTGCTGCCGGCGTATCCCCGAAGGTCTCCAGCGTCTGCACATCGGCCTCGATGCCCGCGCGCTTCGTGCCCAGCACCTCGTCGAAGTACAGCTGGCACATCAGGTAGGGAGGCAGGCCACCCACCTGGTCGCGCGTGATCGCAATGCGGCCGTTGACCGTGTGGATCACGGCGTCGCCGTGCCGGGTGTGGCTGAATGCGGGCATGCCGGACTGGGCGAACAGGTTGCCCTTGATCAGCCCGCCCTGGGCGCCGCCGGTGCGGGACGGAAACTCCATGGCGCGCTCAGGCCGCCGGCAGCACAGAGACGGCGTAGTACTCGATGGACTGCGGAGCACCTGCAGTAAGGGCGCCAGACGAGATGTTGAGATCTGAGCCGACCACGCCGACATCGCCCTGCACGCGTGCGGCCGTAGTGGAGGCAGCGCCCGTGTCGTCGGACTTGACCAGCCGGTAGAAGCTGGGCGCGCCGCTGGCCACGTTGGTGCCCTGCCAGGTCTCGCCCGAAGGCTTGAGCAGCACGCCGGGCGTGGTGTCGGCATCGAAGGTGATGCCAGAGGACCCGTTCTTGATCGTGCACAACAGCGTGGCGCCGCCGATGCTGGCGTCGGCGCTATCGGGGCGCAGGCCGGCGTAGAGGCGAACCTCACTGCCGTCCATCACTTCCTTGAAGCCGCCGGCATTGAGCATCTGGCGTTGCAGGCCCGTGGAAACGTAAGTGGTCATGGTGCTGGTCCTTATGCCGACTGCAGGGAGAACGAGGCCGTGACGCGCAGCACGTCATCGACCTGCAGCGCCTTGGGCTGCGTGAAGCGGGCAGCCGACAGCAACACGCCCGTGACCGCGCCCTTGGCCTGGGCCGAGGTGAGGAAGGCGCCGTACACGGTCTTGGCCGAGGTGAAGGTGAACTCTGCGCGGCTGGCCGTGTTGTCGGTCGTGCCGGCAGCCACTGCGCCGCTGGTGAAGGCGACACGGGTGGCCGGGGCGTAGGCCGTGCACTCGGTGGCCAGCGTAGGGAAGGTCGCCGCCTTGTCCGAGTCCACCGGGACATAGTTGCCCTCGAACAGGCCGATGTACCAGGTCGCCGCCTGTGTGGCGCCCTTGAGCATCACGGAGACGCCGTGGTTGCGACCCTCCTCGGGCATCAGGTTGTGCACCACCTCGCGGTCTATGACCTGGCCGCGCCGGAGGATCTCCAGGGTGTAGACGATGCCGGCGTCGCCACCAGCGCTATGGACTTGTTTCATTTGCGTGATCCCTTTCTGATGATCTCTGCCTCGAAATAGCTGCTGCAGGCCCCGGTCACGCCCATCGGGTCGCGCACCGCGGTCACAACGTGCTGCATGCCTTCATGCTCCCGGCGCAGTGTTGCGCCCGCCGCTCCGCCGCCCAGCACCAGGCGCGGCTCCTGCACCGCCGTGGCCGTGCCGTCCGCCGTGCCCACCACCAGGCCACGATCCGAGATCCACAAGGCGGTCTCAGGCGAGAGCGGATCGCGCGTGCCGGAACCGGCCACGCCGCCATAGGGCAGCCGCACCACCAGCGAGGCCTGGGTGATCTCGCCCTCGATCCAGTAGGTCTTGTCTGCCGCGACGAACACGCCGGTGCCGCACGGCTCCACTACGGTGATCGGGGCCGGGAACGGGATGTAGTTCTTGCTGGGGTTGGTCAGGCCCAGGCCGAAGGGCTCGCTGTAGACCAGCAGGTTGCCGGCAGCCACCAGCAGCCGACCATTGCTGAAGCGCACGATGGAGCCGGCCGGCATGGGCGCCAGGTTCACGGTCTGGCAGCGCGCGCCCAGGGCCGGCGGCGCCACGATGTCCAGCGTGCCGTCCACGCGCCCTACCCTGCCCAGGACCTCGCCGTCCGGCCCGGTCATGTAGGCCAGCAGCGTCTCGGCAGCCGGGATCGTGCTGATGGAGATTCCGCCCGGCTCGGCCAGGACGATCTCCTGGATGGGTGTGGCCGCCGACTCGCCGCCAGGGCCAAGGTGCGTGAAGCACAGCTGGTAGCGGCCAGCAGGCAGCGCGCCAGCGACGATGTCCAGGGCTGGAACGACGCGCGGCGCTGGCGTGAAGTCCAGGCGCGCGCCGTCGCGCACCATGCCGAGCTGGCCGCCGCCGGTGTAGAAGTAGGTGCCGCCGGCTTCGCAGAAGGACAGCGGCTGGCCGGGGATCAGATCGGCGCGGATCTCGGTGGCCACCAGCTGCTCGTCGAGCTGCAGCAGCCGCTGGCCAGAGGCGCAGAAGCCCACCGGGCCGCCATCCGACCACAGCGAATGCACGTTCTGCCCAGCCAATGCCAGCGCGAAGCCACCCCGCCGCCTCAGCCGACCCTCGTCCGTGATGTCCACGTTCGTCGCGCTGCGCAGAAGATCGATGACGACATTGCCCTGGGCCTGCGTCAGCGCGTGGTCGGCCTTGCGGTTGTCGACGCCCAGAGGCCAGGGGCCGAGCGCCTTGTTCTGCCCCGTCATGGCGTCACCTCCGACACCTCGGCAGTGCGCCGAAAGCCCGTCCAGAACGGCCGCTCGCCCCCACCCGTGACCGTCACCTTTTGGAGCGAATGCCGGCCCAGCAGCTTGAACGACAGGTACAGCTGCTGCACATCTGCTGGCACGGCCTCTGTCGCAGACACCACCACCTCGCCATCAAACGTCACCGTCTGGCTGGCCGCGCTCAGCATCAGCTTGACGACGCGTGTGCCACCCGGAACCGGGCGCGAGACCTCGACCTCCTGACCCGTGTATTCCTCGCCCAGCACCAAGGCGTTGAACTTCGGTGGGTCGTAGTTCGCATTGCCGGGATAGGAGTAGTAGTACCCGCCCACACGCAGCGACACGAAATTGTCGGCTTCGGCCAGTCCCAGCGTCGCGCCGAACTCAGTGCCAGAGGAGTCGGAGTCGGGCTCGCTCAGGAACTCGAACTCGGCGGTGAAGATGTCCACCCCCGCCGGCATGGGCATGAAATAGTCCACGTACACCAGCCCATCAGGGCTCACAAGCGAACCCTTCCCGCCGGCCACGATGGTCGTGTTCGCCGGGTAGGTGGTCAGGTCCTGGTGCACCCAGTTGCCGCCGCCCTGGTCAGGGACGTGGCCGTGGATGCTGCCGGAGCCTTGCCAGGTGTCGAGGAGGATTTGGTCCATGCACCGCAGTCTCCCGGGTGCGCGCGTTTGGGTCGAACCTTGGGCGGGGGTGTGCCACGCAGTTAGGATTGCGACGGCACGCGCCGGCCTCTACCATGTCTCCATGCCCGGCATCATCTTCTGGCTGCTCGTGATCGCAGCCATCCTCTTCTTCAAGCTGACCACGCCCGCCGAGCGCCGCTCGATGATTGAGACCTACTGGCTGATCATCATCGGGCTCGGCGCCGTGGGCTTCATCTGGCAGTTCATCCGGCGCGGCGCGATCAGTCTGTGAGCCCCGCCACGCGCTGCGCGATGGCGTTGCGCTGCTGCTCGATCTGCGTGAGGCGCTCTCGCTTGATCTCGCCGCTCATCAGGCGGTCCCCCTCGATCTTCTTGGCGCGCTGGCCCAGCTCGGCCATCTGCTGCTTGGCGGCGTTGATGGCCATACGGTTGCGCAGCTTCGGCCCCTCCTCTTCCTGGATGCTGCGCGCCAGCTCCACGTCGCCGGACTTGATCGCAGCCTGATGGCTGGCCCAGGCCTGCTCCACGTCTTTGGCCTGCTCGTACATCGTGGTCACGTAGCGGCTGGAGCCCGTGGGCAGCTCCTCGACAAAGTTGCCTGCTACGAAGGTGTCTCGCAGGCGTGCTGCCGGGCGCTCGCCACGATCAAGCAACGGGCGCGCGATGGTGTCCGTGGCCGTGGTGCTCACCGTGGCCAGCCAGCCGAAGTACCCGCGCAGCAGGAAGTCCACCTGTTTCGGGCTCAAGCCCGAGTACTCGCCCTTGGCCAGGCGCACCGGGTCCGGCAGACCCCAGGAGCCCAGCAGCCGCGCCACTTCGGAGGTGCGCTCGTTGTAGCGGTCCTGCGGGCGCAGGCGCTCGTCGGCCATGCCCTCGATGGCCCGGCCGCTGAAGCTGTCCTTGTTGGCGTAGACGTCCAAGAAAGGCTTGATGGCCTGGGGCGTCGGGTCCATGGCGAAGGTGTTGAACACCATGTCGCTGATGCGCTGGCCGAAGCGTTTGCCGGTCATCTCCTCGCTCATCATCAGCTCGGCCGTGCGCTCGGCCACCGTGCCGATGGCGCCCACCTCGAAGGGCTTGGGGATGCGGAAGGCCTTGTCGCCGATCTTGAACCACCAGAAATTGTCCCGGTCGAAGTCCTCGCGCTTCTTCCAGTCGTCGTCATCGGCATAGGCGGCCAGCAGGCCCAGGCTGGCCAGCGACACGGCGCCGGCCATGGCGGCGAAGCGGCGCGGGTCCTCACCGGCGGCGCGGCCCAGCTTGTACAGGCCCTGCAGGCGCGCGTTCAGGAATGGCACGGTCTGGGCCAGGAAACGCACCGTCTCCCATTTGCCGGACATGCTGAAGTCCATCAGGTCCCGGGCCTGGAAGCTGGCCTCGGCATGGCTCAGGCCCTTGGCGCGCAGGCGCTCGTACAGCGCCGTGCGGTTGACGTTCTCGGTGCGGTCGCCGAATTCCTCGTACACCTCCCACAGGGAGCGCATCTGGTCCTTGAGCTTGTCGAAGCCCTGCTTGTCCAGCATGGTGCCACCCAGGCGCTCGATCTTCCCGCGCAGCTGGTTGGTGTTCTCCTGCGTGCCGAACTTGATGATGCCGCCGCTGGCCAGCATGGAGGCGTAGGTCTGGCTGTTCTTGTCCGTGGCCTTCCAGCCCTTGGCGACGTTCTCCAGCGGGTTGTAGCTCAGGTCGCTCTGGGCGATGGCCGAGAGGCTGTCGCGGATCAGGTTGCGGATCTTGAAGGTGGGGTTCACAGTCACACCGAAGGTCAGCAGGCGCTTGAACGGTGCCATGGCCTTGGCCGCACCACTGGGCGTGTAGCTCATCGCCGAGATGGCATCGACCAGGTAAGGGTCCTCGACAGCCCAGTGCTCCGCCACACCCTCGCGCATCACCTTCACGGCGCCCTTGGTGTCGGCAGGCACTTGGTAGGCCACGCCCAGCTTCTCGGCCGCGTCCATGGTCTCCAGCGAGGCGCGGTTGCGCGCGGCGGCGGCGTACAGGTGGCTCCAGTTCATGAGCGTGTTCTGCAGCAGGTCAGCGTTGAGCTGCTGTGTCCCGCCCTTGAGCTTCTTCCAGGCCTGCTGGTTCACCAGCCCGGAGCTGAAGCGCGGGCCACGCATTCCGCCGTCCTCCTCCATGAGGCGGTAGAACGGAACATAGGGCTGGCCCTTCATGATCTCCAGCGCTGCAGGATCAATCAGGCCCGATTCCTGGGCGACCTTCAAAGCCGCCTCGTTGTAGGCGTTGAGTTCCCGCAGGGCTGCGGCGTACAGCGGCATTCGAGGCGTGCCGTCAGCCATGCGTCCTGCGTTGAGCGTCTTGAGGTCTGAGATGTCTTCGCTGGACATCAGATTCTCCTTGCCCTCGGCCTTCAGCCTTTCACCACGGATCGCCGCCACCCAATGGAAGAAGCGGTCGTGCTCACCCTTGAGACTCGCCAGCACCTTGGCGAAGCCGCCGTCCTTGATGTCCACGTCGTAGACACCATCGCGCAGGAAGATCTTGCCGTAGAGCAGCGTTGCCTCCACGGCGCCGTCGGTCCCCTTGGACATGCGGGCCAGGATGTAGGCCTTCTCGCTGATCTCCTTGAGGGGGGCAAACTGATCAACAAGGCCCTGTCGCAGTTTCGTGCCCAGGTTGTGGCGCATGGCCAAGGCTTTCTCGGCCAGCGTCTGCTTGACCTGGGCACCAAACACTCGCTCGGCAGCGCGAGCCTGCTTGGGGCTGTAGTCGCTGGTGGCGGGCGCGGCCGGGGCGGCGCGGCTGAACTGCACACCCTGGGCGGCATGGGCTGGCGCGGCCGCCGATGCAGCCGGGGGCGCGGCTGGGCGGGAGGTATCCTGGGCAGTCGCCGCGCCGTCCAGCTCGCCAGCAAAGGCGGGGTTCTCCCGCTGCGCGATGCCGAAGGCAAGGTTCACCAGGTCCTGGCTGGCGAAGTCGCTGCGGCTGCCAGCGATCTTGGCCCAGACCTGGCGCAACACCTTGCGCACCTGGTCCAGCCAACGCGCCACGGTGCCGGGCTTGGCCAGGGCATTCGGACGCACGCCCATCTCCAGCGCCACCTGCACGGCGTAGGGGAACAGTTCCTGGGTGGACAACTCGGGGCCGGAGGCCTGCACGCGGGCGGCGGCCTCGTTGTAGACCTGCCGCTCCAGGCTGCCCTCGGGCGCACTGGCCCATCTGCCGATGGCGCTATGCAGCTGGTTCCAGCCCTCCTCACCCAGCACCGCAGGCCCGTGCTTGTGCATCAGCTCGTGCGCCACCACGCCCAGCTCGTCGCCGGCCACGATGTGGTCCGAGATGATGAACACGGTCTTGGTGTTGGGGTCGTAGAAGCCCTGGGCCTTGCCGCCACCCTCGGCGCCCATGGCCACAGGGCCGATCAGCGGCTCCCAGTTGGCACGGATGTCGTCCGAGGTGGTAACCACGATGCGGCCCAGGCTGTTGGGCAGCACGCCCATGCCACCCACCAGCTGGTTCACAGCCTGGCGCACAGAGGCGTTCGTAGCGGCGGAGACTGGCGGGCGCAGTTTGCGGATGGCCTGGGCCAACTCCTCTGGCATGTTGCGGCTGAATTCAGGGTCCGCGCCGGTCTGGCCTACACTGGCGCCGTCCTCGGTAGAGCGGCCCGGATTCACGTCGCGGGGCTGCGCGAGGGCTGTTTTAGGGTCGGCTCCGCCGGCAATCTCGACGGCCCACTCCCGCTGCTGAGGACCCCCTGCGTTGCGCTGCTCGATGGCCTGCGCTAAACTGACCACGTCCCCCGCAGAGCGGATGGAAGTCAGGTCAAGGCCATCGGCCCTGGCAGATGCGTCCACCCATTGAGCTGCGGGGGATTTTTCGTTGAAGTCCACGGCTTCCACGGTGTAGACCGGATTCGAGTGGTTCGGGTCCACCGTCTCCTTCACCGTGATCTTGGCCAGCATCTGGCGCCCGTCGAACACCATGGGCGCGAAGAATCGATGCACGGCGGCCAAGTTCGAATTGCTGTCCCGGTCCTCCTTCGACCAGCCCAGTATTGCCCCCTCGAACAGACGATCCACGCTGGCCACGGCCGTGGAGTGCGCAGGCGCGCCCGAGGACTTGCCGACAGCCTTGCTGCTGAGCATCTTGTCCAGGCTGTTGCGCGAGACCACCGCCTGCAGACCCGTCTGCCCGTTCGTCAGCTGCTTGCCCTGAAACGCCTTGGCCGCCAGGCGCGCCTCGGCGAACGTAGTGGCCCGGCGCATGGCCGGCGGCTGCGCTGCAGCCGGCGCCGTTCCTTCGCTGTCAGGACCAGGGCCACGGCTGAACTGCAGGCTGGCCTGCTGCTGGCCGGCACGCGCCGCATCAGCAGCATCCACCTCCTGCAGGATCTGCGCCAGCCTCTTGCCCTTGGGATCTATTCCCAGACTCCGGGCCACGCGGCCGGCAGGTAGCGCGCTGGATCGCCAGTTGGCCGGGCGGGCTGCTGCCGCCTGCGCTTGTCCTTGCGCGCCTGGCGCCGGGCCGCCTTGCGCGCCATCGTTGAAAGTCGTGGTGCTGGCATTCGTCAGACCTTCCTGCGCTGCAGCAGCACCAGCAGCCGGCGCGCCTGGCGCTCCAGTTGCTTGCGGAGGTTGCGCGCCAGCTTGCTGGGCTTGATCGGCTTGCGGGGCAAAGGGGGCTCCTGTGGCTTGGGTCAGGGGGCCAGGCCCAGCGGCTTCCAGGGCGCCGGGTCCGGCTGGGGGATTGGCTGCTGGGGCGGCCACGGCGGCAGCCTGTGCCTGGGCACCTTGGGCATTTGCGATCTCCTGGGCCTGCAGGGCGGCCTGCTGGGTGGCGTCAAAGCCGGCATCCACAGCCATGGCTGCGCCGCGCGACAGCGGGCCGTCTGCGGGGTTGATGCCCATGCGCTCGGACGGGCGCTGCAGCGGACGCTGTGGGATCAGCGCCTCCATGGCGGCGTTGTCTGCGAAGGGGTCCACCGCTGGCGCGCGGTCGGCCGGCAGCGGCGCAGGCTCACCCACCCCCCGGAAGCCCATGTAGGCGTCCACCATGCGGCGCACACGCTGCGTCTCTGCGGTGTCCAGCGGCTGCTCGTTGATGCGGGCCAGGCCCTCGTTCAGGCCGCCCAGCACCTGGGCCGAGTTCTCGGCGCCGCCATCCAGCAGGTTCTGCAGCCCGGACAAGATGCGGCCGGTGCGCACTCGGGCGTCCACGGCGGCAATGCCGGCATCCTCGCTGGCCTGCTGGAACTGGCCCTGCAGCTGCGCGGCCATGGCATCGGCCGCCTGCAGCCCGGCACCAGGGGCTGGCGCACCAGCAGGATCAGCACCCACGTTCTGGGCCAGCCAGGCGTCTTCCATGGCATCGCGCACCGTGTCCACCGTCTGCTGGGTGGAGAACTGCGTGCCGCTGCGCACGGCGGCTTGGACTTCGGCCAGGTAGTCGGGGCCTGGCGCCTGGGGGGCGCCGTCGCCGTAGTTCTCCCACCAGCGGCGGGCCTGCTGCGCGGCCGGGTCGTTCACCTCGCGGATGGACTGGCCCATGATCCTGGCCCGGGCTTCCTCGCGCTGGTCCTCGGGCAGGTTGGCCAGGTAGCTCTCCACCTCGCCCACCCGGCCGACACTGCCATCAGGGAAGGAGATCAGGCGCTCAGGCGGTTGGTTGCCCAACTGCAGCGGCTCAGGCCTGGTGCGCTGGTAGAGGTCGGGATTGAAGGCCCGGTGCAGCGCATTGGCAGCAGCCTCCCGCTCGGTCGCGGACAGGCTCTCATCCGTGGCGCGCGCCAGCATGTCGCGGTACTCCTGCTGGCTCTCGGGCAGCACCATCTGGTCGATGGTGGCGGCGTAGCTGCGCACATCGGGCAGCGTGTCGGGCGCCTGTTCGCCCGCCTGCGTCGGCCTGTTGCGCAAGTGCCCGCCCGTCAGCAGCGACGTGCTGGCGCCCGTGACGCCGCCCAGGGCCGCGCCCATGCCGGCAGCCGCCGCCACGCCCTTCGAGGGATCGATGCTCGGGTCGAACGGCATGGCCGCCCGCTGGCCCTCGTACTGGGTGACGCCCTCTTCCAAGCCTTCCTGCGCCGCCTCGCTGGCACCCGTCTTCAGGGCGCGCGCAGCAGCACCACCGGCAAAGCCCTTGCCGCCGGCCAGCAGCCGCTCAGCGCCGAAGGCACCGCCAGCACCACCGATCACGGCCGGCAGTACGCTGGCACCGCGCGCCGCAGACACGGCCTGGTCCTCTGTGGCGCCACCCTGCTTGGCCAGGTCGTAGGCCGTGCCAGCAGCATCACCACCAGCCATCGCAGCACCAGCAGCAACGCCGCCCGCGCGCCCGGCCGTCTCCACTGCCTTGCCGGCTAGGCCGCCGGCACGCGCCGCCAGCCCAGCGCCCTTGACCGCCAGGCCCGGCCCAGCGAACGAGCCCGCCGCCTGCGCCGCAGCCAGCAGCGGGTTCTGTGCCACGTACTTGCCCACGGCCGCCAGCTCGCCGCCGACACCATTAGCGTCCTGCACCTCCTGGCGGAACTGCTGCTTCGAGGCCTTGACCACGTCGCTCTGGGCAGCCTCGCCGGCCTGAATGATGCTCTTGTCGATCCAGCCAGAGACGTCGTTGCCGGGCTTCACGAAGTTGGCCGCCGCCGATACGCCGCCGGCCGCCGCGTTCGCTGCCTCGATGGCCGTGTCGTTCAGGACGGTTAGAGGGCTGCGGGATTTGGGCTTGGGCGCGCCATCGCCAACAGGCGTCGAACCCTGCTTCCACCAGTCGCCACCGGATGCAGCGGATTCAACGGGCGTGGATCCTTGCTTCCACCATTCATTGCTTTGTGCCATGCCCCCAGTGTTCCCACGCAGGGGCTGGGGCGCGAACCCTACACGGGGGCATCAGCTACCATCGTGCCAATTCCTTTGGGAGACACACATGCGCGGCGCAATGGCGGCACTCATTCTTTTTAGCTTTTCAATTCCAGTTCTGGCACAGGTCTATCAGTGCAAGGATGCATCCGGGCATGTGAATTTCTCTGATCGCCCGTGCGCAAGTAATCAGAGCGGTGGCCTGAAAGAGCGGCGCAGAACGGACGCTGAGATTTACCGGGAACGTATGCAAGCCGCAGAAGCCAATGAGCGCAAGTACCAACAGCGCGCCGCTGAGGCACAGCAACAGCAGATGGAAATGCAGCAGCGCCTGATAAATCAGCAAGCACGTGCAGTGCAGCAGGCGCCGGCCAATCCTTCGACCACGCAAGCCTGCAAGGAGGCTCGAAAGGAGTTGGAGTTCGTTTCGAGCATTCGGACCATCTCGCAAGACGAAAAGCGGATGCGCACAAACGCGGCAATCTCCAGCGTGAACGCCTCATGCGGAACGAGTACGCCGCTGATGCAGGAGCCGCCCAAGGTCGTCGTTTCTCCGCACGGATACGACGATGATGGCCCGCACCCAACAACCATAGGCCGGTGCAAAGGGCGCAACTGCTTCGACACCGAGGGGAACAGCTACCGCATGAGCCCGAATGGCAAAACTCTGACAAGCCCCCAGGGCAAGACCTGCATTGGCTCTGGATCGAGTTGGAACTGCAACTGAACTCCCGCCCCGACGCTCGCACCGGGGCGTGATCGCGCGAACCCTGGGCGGGGGCGTGAAAAAGCCCCGGCTTGCGCTGTTAGAGTCCCGGCAGGAGGACACCAATGAACTACGCCATCACCCTTTTGACAGCTGCCTCATGCCTACTGGGATCGAGCGCCCATGCACAGGCAGTCTCGCCAATGGAGTTTGAGATGCAAGCGACGATGCTTGCACCTAAAGGCGTGGTCACCTCATGTGGCGTCAGCTTCAACGGCGCTGCAATCAAACCAGGCACGACGCTGGAGGCGGATCAAATCGCAGGCTCAGTGGCCATTCATGTCGACGCGCCAAGCATGGTGAAGGCCGGTCACCAGATCACAAGCATGGAAAGCGGCAAGATGGTGACCAGAATGGTTGGTGATCAAGTCGCATGGATACGCATTGAAGGCGGCACACCTCTAGCACCATTGAACGGGAAAATTGTTCCCGGTGACGCGCCGCCCTATCACCTGTTTTCGGTGGATGCCGCATCCGCCATCACAGCAATCGCATCAATCCTGGCAGGTAAAACCATCTGGGTCGGCTTTACTGAGAAGGGGGCATCCTCTCGCATCTTTTCCGGGCGGATGAAAAAAGATGCGGCCGTCGTACAGCAGGTCACGGCATGCGTCAACGAACTGACCGGTAAGCCGCCAGCGGCGCGCTAGAGGCCCTCCCATGGGCCCGCCCAGCGGGCCTTTCCCTTGGGCGCTGCTCACACGGGCCGCGTGCGCACCTCCGCGCTCCAGGGCGACCGGTGCTCTCCCTGCATCGGCTGGTCGAAATCCCGGGTGAAGTTCAAGTACTCGCCCTCGCGCAATGCTCGCGCCTGTGCCGATAGGGCCTCACGAACCTCTGCAGGGGCTTCTCGCAGGCTATCGCGTACCAGCTTGTTCACCTTGATCTCGCGGCAGCCCGGGCAGAAGTAGTGGTGACGGCTGTCGTAATGCTCCGAGAACGTGGTCGCGGTCTGGCCGCACAGCGGGCATGGGGATGGGAATGCGTTGGTGTTGCTCATGCCCGTACGGTACGGGGCTCGCGTCCGTGCGCGAACACCCTAATCGGGGTTTCTCGGACCACTGTTGCCCAGAAACGACGAAGCCCGCGCGGTGCGGGCTTGGTTGGGGTGCAGTCGGCTGTATGACGAAGACGGCTGGTGGAAGAAGAACTCCCCCCCGTCAACTAGTTCTTCCTATACTGCTGTCCGTCAGGTGCCGTGTACAACGTGCCAGGGGGCAATGCACTGAGCTGCGCCTGACTCGTCACAGAGATAGGCCCACCCTGCCCCGGCTGCTGCACAAACTGCCCGCTCTGGCGATTGAACACCGTGGACGGCGTGTTGTAGGCCCGGCCGCTGGTCGGGTCCACTTGCTGCCCACCGGGCACCACCAGATACGGATCAGACTGCTGCGTCGCGCCCTCGATGTCCCGCATGTACTGCACCAGGCTGCGGCGCTTGGTCGGGTCTTGTTCCTGCGCCACTTGGCTGCGTGCCGCCTCCACCAGCCGGTTCGTGCGGTTGCTGTAGCCCTGAGTCTCGCGGTCCATGTCCAGGCGCTGCTGCGTCAGCCCGGCATGCAGGCCGGCGCGCTGGTTCTGGCCTTGCTGCTCCAACATCGCGCGCACGAGCGAATTGCCCTGGCGCATGCCTTCTGCCTGTAGGCCTGGGTCGGCCTGCTGCAGCACCTGGTCTGTCGCCAGCATGGACTGGTACTTCTGCACGGCGGGGTTGTTCTCGGCCCCTGGCCCGCCCCACTGCTGAGTGTTCTTGATGGAGCTGGCCGACACCTCCGCGTTGCGCAGCGCGTTGCGCGAGGCCCAGTCGTTGCCGCTGTGGGCAATGTTCGCGGCCTGCACGAGGGGATTGCCCAGCGACGACGACAGGCCCGGGGCGATGTCCTGCATCTGCGATCCAGGCGTCGCTCCGCTGGGCAGCGAGTTCATGGTGCCGCCAGGGGGCTTGCTGTTGATGGTGATGTCGCCGCTGATGTTGGCGGGGCCGCTGTAGCTGTTGCCCTGGCGCGTGATGTTGGCCGGGCCAGGAGATGGCGTGGCGCCAGGCATGGGCGCAGCTGCGACGCCAGGGGAGCCTGGAGTTCCGGGCGCGCCCGCCTGCTGCTCCATCGCGGCGGCCACGAGCGGATTGGACTGGCGCGTGATCGGGCTGGCGGGTGCTGGGCTCTGGGCACCAGCAGCAGTCGCCAGCGCAGCACCACCGCCCACCACGGGCGCATAGGGTGCAGCAGCCTGGGCGGCCTGGCCCAGCCCCGACATGGCCGGCTGCGATGCGCCGAAGGCCCGCGCAACCAGACCAGTACCACGCAGCGCAGCGCCCGGGATGCCGCCCGCACTGGGCAGCGCGGCCAGGTTGCGGCCGAAGTCGTTGTTCAGGGGATTGCTCTGGGAGCCGTCGGGCGTGGGTGCCTGCGGATTGCCTCCCACCGGGATCTGGTTGATCAGCGCGTCACGCCGCTGGGCTGCTTCGAGAAGGGGATTCGTGGCCATGAGTGTTCCTTGCGGAGTTGCTCATGGCAGTGTGCGGATATGCTGTCGGCCCGTCGAACCCCAGTGGGGGCACAACATCGGCGCCGCCTGATCTCAACGAATAAGGGACGAACCTTGGAGACTGAAAAAATCCGTGCTCTCGGCAGAGACTTTAAGAACGCAATTTTGCGAGTACCTCCACACCTCCTAGCTCTCAATTTGCAGAGGTTTCCTCATGGTGCATGTGGCGACACCTCTCGGCTATTCGGGGCTTATCTCAAAGAAGTTGGAATTGAGGGGTTTTCTTATGTCATCGGATACAGAGGAAATGTCCATGAACATACAGAGGGAAGCCACGCGTGGCTGCAACGTGGCAACCTAATTGTGGATTTGACGGCAGACCAGTTTCCCGACGCACCAGTTGGCTTCGTCGCTGAGGAGAATTCTTCTTGGCACGCGGCGTTCAGGCGAGGAACTCCGACACCGTCGAAATTTCAACTTGAAGGCCTGAAGAATTCATACTGCCTGATCCGGCAGGCCATGGGGACGACAAACCCGCCATAAGGCGCTCAAGCCAGCGGCCCAGGCACACCCACCTCGCGCGAGCGCACCCACTCTTCATTGCGTCCGCTGACCTTGCGCCCGAACTCTGCTTCGAACTTGGCCAGTGCCACGGCAGCCTTGGCGTCGTTGTGCATGTCGGTGTCCTCGCGGCCATAGGCCCGGTACAGCATCCAGTGCACGAGGGCGAAGTGCAGCTCGGGCCGGATCTCGGGCTTGTCCATGCAGGTGCGCATTGGCTTGAGCGACAGGCGCTGCACGGTCAGCCGCAGCTCACCGTCTGCTGCAGGCCTGGGCCACAGGTGCAGCTTGCCCGTGGTCATGCCGGCCACCAGGCGCTGCGGCACGTCCTGGCGCTCCTGGAACTGCCAGCCAGGGTGGTGGCAGTCCATCTCGTCCACCGAGATCTCCCCGACCTCCTGCCCGTTGATGAAGGCGCGCAGGATGCGCACCACCCTGCTGTCCAGGTCCACCGTCTCGGCGCCGGCCAGGAAGGGGATGCGGCACATGGGAGAGACCGAATCGCGCAGGAGCTGGCCACGGCGGCAGGCTTCGACCTGGGCCTCGTTGGCGTAGATGGTCAGCAGCTCATCGCTGCAGAACACATCGGTATCGCCGCCGCCAGTAGCCCTGGCCTCGTCCATGGAGTCGGCCCGGTACTGCTTGATCAGGTCTTCGAGGGTCATGGCGGGCCTTCAGGTCAGGAGGCGAGGATCGAACGCAGCCAGGCCTGGCCCAGACGGTTGTCGTCGCGGTTCACCTGGAACGGGTAGCGCAGGCTGTTGATGGGCTGCACCGCGTTCATGCGCTCGCCCAGGCGGTCGTCCAGCTCCTGGTCGTAGCCGGTCTCCTTGGCACGGGCCAGGCGCTCGACGAACTTGCGCTTGACCACGATGGGGAAGTTGCGGCGGAACATCTGGATGACGCCGTTCACCGAGACCTGCACGAACGGTGCCTCGTTGTCGCGGCCGCCGGACAACACGGTGACCATCACGGGCTCGTTCATGAAGGCTTCCAGCTCGGCGTCCTTGAGGGTCACCGGGGTGTCGATGATCTCAGCCGAGAAGTCGGGCACGATGCCGAACTCCATGGGAGGCGTGGCGCCCAGGTACTCGTTGGTGGCGTCCGTTTCGTTCTTGCGGGGGGTGGTGGCCATGTTGATGTCCTTGCGGGGATGTGAGGTGGCCCGGGGCGAGTGCCCCAGGACCACGGGGGGGGGGCTTCAGCTGCGCGCTTCGTAGACGCAGGTCTTGGAAGCCAGGACGGCCGCCAGGGTGGCGTTCTGCGACACGCGGAAGCCGCGTTCATCGACCGTAATGCCGTTGGCAGCGTCCAGGGTGCGGACGCCATCGGCGCCGGTCTTGAGGCAAGAGCCAGCGGCCATGCCCTCGAACCACTCGATCTGCACGCGGTCGGTGACGTTGATCCAGCGGACTTGGCTGGGCTTGAAGCCGGTCTCGATGCGGGTGGTGTCCCCCGCGACGATGGCGGTGGCGTCGTAGACCACCTTGCCCTGGGCGGAACTCTGGGAGTCCTGCTTGTCGGTCTTGGTGCGGGTCTGGCCCGCGGTGTTGTCGGCCATGATGCGTTCTCCGTGGGAGTTGAGGTTCAGAGTGGAGGGAGGACCGAAGCCCTCCCCGGCCTTACAGCGCGGTCACCCCGGCTTCGGCCACCGCCATCCAGCCCTCGTTGAGCATGGTGCAGGCCATGTAGAACTTGGCGCCCACGTAGCCGCGCTGGCCCAGCGGATCGCTCTTGTCCTTCACCCCGGGCGGGATGTAGGTCGGGTCGATGGAGTCGGAACCACGCAGTGCCAGCTGGCCCCAGGCGTCTTCGCCGACCATGATGAACGGGTAGACGTCCACGTTGGTCGCACCCGTCAGGCCGGTGCTGCCGATGGCTGCACCAGCGCCGGCATAGGGCGCCAGTTCTGCGCTGGTGATGAAGCGGAAGTTCTCGCAGGAGCCGATTTCCTGGGTGTGAACCGGCTTGCGGCTGCCGTAGGCGCTGACGTGCACGAAGCCCTGCAGGTCGCGGATATCAGCCTCGGCGTCCGTGTGCACGAAGACCAGGTAGCTGGCCTCCACGGGCTTGGTGGCGATCATCGCCGAGGGCGACAGGATGCCCGTGATGCGCTTGGCGTGGTTGGCCTGCAGGTTGCGGCTGATCTTGCGCAGCAGGTTCAGGCTGATCTTCGCGTTCACAGCAGCGCGGCTGGCACCGCCACCGGCATAGAACACGTTGGTGCAGGCCTTGAGCACGCCGTAGCGGATCATCTCGCGCACCAGGGCAATGCGCTCGCCGCACTGCTTCTTCATCTCAGCCGGCACGTCGTCCTCGTACGTGTCCACCGTCTGGTCGGTGAGCTGGTAGAGGCAGCCGTATTGCTTGATGGTGACCTGGATGTCCTGCGGCACCAGCGTGTCTGCGCCGGGCGTGACGCCTTCGGTCAGCTCGTGGGCCACCGGGTCCGCCTTGGGCCGGTTGCGGGTGTTCCAGTCCGTGTTCGCTGCGCCCCAGGGGAGGTAGCGGCGGTGCACGATGGTCTTGCCCTGGTTCTTGGGAAGCGCGCGCTGCTGGCCGGTGATGCCCAGCACTTCGCTCGCCACAGCGTGGGCGAGGATGTCGCCCTTGATCTTGCCGATCCGCGGCGCCGGGTTGCCGCTTTCGTATTGAGCCATGATGTTCTCCTTCGGGCCTGGCTATCTCAGCGCTGGCCCATGGTGGCCTGGAAGGCGGCCAAGAATTCTTCCTCTTCAGTGGGCGCGGCCTGGGGGCGCGGCGCGTTGCCGCTGGGCGTGACGGCCGCCTTGAGCCGTGCCTGCCCCTTCGCGGCCTTGTCGGCGGCGGCGGTGCGGGCGGTGGTCCATGCGTCGTATTTACCCAGTACGGAGCCCATGCTGTCGGCCGTGACCGCGTCAGCAAACTCCTGCTGCACCTGCTCCCCTTGAGCGGTGAGCCACAGGTTGAACTCCTGCGAGCCCACCTTGTCGCGCCAGCCTGTGTGCATGCGGTCCATCACGGCCAGCTCCAGCGCCATGGGGTCGTGCCCGGCCTGGACCTGCGGCGCTTCGCCCGTGGCCACGGGTTGCTGCGCTTCGGCTGGTGGGGCTTCCTGGCGAGGTTGCTGGTTGTGGAGACCGATCAACGCCCGGGCGTACTCGGCAACGTCGGGATAGTCCTGCTCGAACTGCTTGAGTTGGGGTGGCAGCTCGGGCGCCGCTGCGGGCGCCGGGGCTGCTGGGGCCGCGGGAGCGGGTTGCTGCGACTTGCGCAGCAGATCACCGATGCTCCCGTGTGCTTTGTCCAACTGGCGTTTGAGCGTGTCCACCTCGGCGGCGTTGCCCAGCAGGCGGCGCAACTCGCTGCGCTTGAAGCCGGCGAACTCGACAGGATCGTCGTCCTCGGTCGTGGCCGGCTGCTGCTGGGCGGGCTGCCCCTCAGTGCCGGCGGCGGCCGTGGCCTCCTCCTGCTGTTGCTCGCTGGCTTCTTGCGTCACAGCTTCCTTGCCGCCCTGTTCGGCCGCAGCACCTACCGGCGCTGCAGTGGATGCGGGCGGCTCGGTGCCGGACGTCTCAGCGAAGGCGCGATGGAAATCGGCCTCCTCTTGAGCACGGGCCTCGGCCTGCTGTTGAGCCTGCTGTTCCTGCTGTTGTTGCTCGTCCATGCGTCATGCACTCCTGTATGTCGTGCTGAGGTCAGTAGCCGGGGCCACCGATGTCAGCGGTATGTGCCGGGTCTGGTTTGTCCAGTGCCAGCAGTTCTTTCCAGGCCGCGATGCGCCCACGCAGTTCAGCGGTGCGCAGCGCGTCCATGGTTGGGCTGTCGTTCTTCTTGCGCAGGGTGTCGATCTGCGCGTTGGCATGGCGCTCGATGGCGCGCCACGTCGGTGAGGTGAAGTCGATACCCTGGTTCGTCATGGCTTGCAGTGTCCGGAGGAACGCCCGCTGGAGCGAACCCTGGCCGGGGGTCAGCCCCGCGCGCCGTCAGCGGCCGGCGTCTCGATGCCCTGGCGCACGCCCAGCAGAGGGCTGTCCGGGCGCAGCGGCGTCAGCGGGTCGGTGTTGTTGGGCATAGCGCCGGGGTCGGGCTGCTGCTGGGGCGTGATCCAGCCTCCCTGCGGCACGATGGGCGCGGCATCCTGGTCCTGGAAGCCCACCGACCTGGCCAAGCCGTCGGCGAGCGTGGCCACGGCCGGGTTCATCGAAATGAGCTGGCCGGTCTGCACGCCGCTGTACAACGTCTCCATGCCGGTGTTGGTGGCGTCGGCATCGGCCTTGCGAGCCTGGGCGGCCAGCAGTTGGGCCTTGGCCTGCACCGTCGGGTCCTGGCCCTGCTGGGCGCGCTGAGCCTTCTGCTCATCCGTGTACTGGAAGTTGGTGGGGTCCAGGCGCTGGCCCTTGCACAGCTCGGCCGCCAGCTTGGCCGGGTCCAGCTCGTAGATGGGATTGGCCGACACCTGAAGCAGCGTCATCAGGAACTGCTGTTGGGCGTCGCGCTCGACCAGCGCAGAGGAGGCGCGCACGTCGATCTGGAAGTCGCCCTTGATGGACTCGTCGTCCGAGTAGGTCATCATCCAGTCGAAGTACCGCTGGATGTGCGGCCGGGTCATGTAGTCGTCGAAACGCTTGGCCAGGCGCCGCAGCACGCTGGTAGCGTTGTTGTTCTGCATCTGCATGCCGCCCAGGGTGTTGGGCGCATCGCCGCGGATGCCCTGCAGCATGGCCGGCATGCCCGTGGTGTCCTCAGCCATCTTCAGGGCGAAGTTGATGATGTTCATCAGCGGTGCCTGCACGCTGGGCACCACGAAAGCATTGAAGGCGGCGCGCACGTCGGAGGCATCTGCATCCGCCTCGGCCCGCCAGACCTTGCCCGGGCGCAGCGCATAGTTGCCGTCCTGGGGTGTGATTCCGTTGCCGATGATCACCTGGGGCGAGGCCGAGAGGCCGGCGTTGTCCATCATGGCGCGGGCCGAGCCGTTGAGCATGCGCTGTGCCGTGCGGATCTGGCGGCTGATGCCAACACCCCAGGGCATGCCGGGGCGGCGCTGCCAGGCCAGCACGTCGTAGGGGAACTCGCCGTCATCCTGGGGGCTGAGCACGACCTTGACCAGGCGGTCGTTGATCATCACGGCCATGGTGGGCACGCGGTCCTCGTCGCCCTCTTCCATCTCCACGCCCAGGCGCGCCAGGTGCTCGCGGGCGCAGTGGCCGTAGAAGATCCACATCTCGAACTCGTCCTCACCCGGACGGTAGACGGCCTCCGTGCCCTCGCGGGTGCGGGCCGGGCCTTCGCGCAGCACGGCCAGCAGTTCGGCAGTCTCGTAGCTGGGATCGGCCGCCATCTCCTTGATCTGGCGCCGGCCGATGTGCTCGCGCTCCCAGGTGTAGCTGCCGTTGTGGATGTTCTCTCCGCAGGACGGGTCCGGGAAGAAGTTCCAGACGTCGATGCGCTTGGAGCCTGGCTTGATCTCGTCCACCTTGATGAACTCGGTCATGCCCGTGGCCGGGTCTTTCCGGGTCATGCGCGCCGTGCGGGTGATGGGGAACGGCCCCTTGAGCACGCCCGAACCAATGCGCGCGGAGTCCTCGATGACCTGGCGCACCTCGCCATGCCAGTTGCTTTCCACCAGCGGGTCCTCGATGGCCTGCTGCATGCGCTCGGCGGCCTCCTTGGCCTGGTCCGCCTGGGCGGCCATCTGCTCATGCACGGCTGCGGGGTCCGTGGCGCCCATGGCCTGGGCCAGCATGGTCAGCTGTGGCCCGCTCAGGCGCGGCAGCGGCGTCGGCTTGATCTCCCAGGCCCGATCATCCGTGGGCAGCAGCATGTCCGCCACGCGGGCGCTGGCTGCATCGGTGTAGGGGCGCGTGATGTTGAGGAACACAACCGACCGGGCCGGGCCCTGCTGCTTGGGCTGGCCGCCGATGATGGCCGCCTTCCTGCTGCGGTACAGCTGGTTGGCGTTCTGGAAGTTGCGGTTGGCGTCGTCGATGCCCTGGTAGTGCTCCTCGTCCTCAGTCCACTCCTCCTCGATGCCGGAGCCAGCGCGGCCGGCAATGGCTTCGCGGCGCTTGGACAGGAGCGTCAGGACGAACTCGGCGCGCAGGTCGCGCTGGGGCTCGCCGCTGTCGTCGTGCTGCTGGGCCAGCAGGCCCCCATGGTTGGCGGTGGCTTGCATGTCAGTACCCTATCTCGTTGTCCAGTGGCTGCCAGGCCGAGGCTGCGGCGCTGGCCGGGGCCGGTCGCACGATGGCCTTGCGCTTCATCATCACGGCGTAGCGGGTGGCGCTCATCAGGTCGTCCTGCTTCTTCACGACCTTGCCGTCCTCGCGGTGGTACAGGCGGAACTCGCTGAACCAGTCCTCCAGGTGGGCGAACACCTTGAGCCGTCCGGTCTGCAT
Organism: Delftia deserti; assembly: GCF_042653485.1. Lineage (NCBI taxonomy): Bacteria > Pseudomonadati > Pseudomonadota > Betaproteobacteria > Burkholderiales > Comamonadaceae > Delftia > Delftia deserti. The sequence continues at coordinate 1,193,022 of NZ_JBHSIH010000001.1, forward strand.
GCGCTGCAGCATCTCCATCAGGCCGGCCTCGACACCATTGCTGCCGTCCTCGAAGGTGGCGCGATCCTTGAGCATCTTCAGCCCGGTCTTCGCATACTGGACGGCCAGCTGCTCGCCGCTGCCCTTGTCGTGCTGCAGGCCGTCGTGGGGCCAGGCCGTAGGCACCCAGTCGCCCCAAGCCTTGATCGTCGCGGCGTGCAGGATGGGCGTGGCCTCCTTCTGGCGATGCCCCTGGATCACATAGAGGCAGTCGCTGTCTCGGTCCCAGGCCAGCTGCACGGCGGCCGTGGGATGGTCCCAGCCGAAGTCCAGGCCGTTGATGCGCACCCAGTGAGCAGGGATTGGGAAAGGCTGCACCTTGATACTGTCCTCTTCCACGGGGAAGATCCGGCCGCTGCCCAGCGTCGGGATGCCCTTGGAGCGCGCCTCACGCTCGTGCGCCGGGTAGCTAGCGACGATGGACTGCTTCTGCTCCAGCGAGTAGTGGTCCACGTCCCAGATGGTCATGCTGGTGACGTGCCGGGCCTTGGCGCCAGGGTCGTCTGCCTCGGGCATCAAGAAGCGCATCACCACGTCCGACATGCCCAGCAGCGGGGTGAAGGTGGTCTGCGCGAACTGGCCGCGCTGGCCGTTGTTGGTGCGGGTCAGGCCCTCGGCGTAGATGTCCTGCGGCGGCTCCTCGTCGAACCAGACGCCATCCACGGTTGGGCCCTGCCACTTCTCGCGGCCCTTCTCGTAGGACTTGAAGGCGATGATGGATTCGCCGGCCTGCACATCGCCACCACCACCCCAGCGGATCACGGCGCTGTCCAGCAGGTTGGCAACGCCCATGGCGCGCGTGGTGGCCTTGATGGCATCGCGCGGCACCATGCCCGTGCCCCAGGCATCCACCGTGGCCGGCGGGCCCAGCAGCATGCGCTGCGGGTTGTCGCGCGTGGCTTCGCTGGTCACGGAGCCGGCCCAGAAGGTCACGGGCTTGTTGAAGGTGGCACCGTCCCACCAGTCTGGATACCGGCCCGTCAGGTGCATGGCCCATTCGGCGCCGCCGGCCTTGGTCTTGCCGAGCTGGTTGCCGGCCATGAACAGGCGCTCGCTGAACGACGCGCCAGCACGGTGAAACTCTCGCTGCTTGCCGTAGGGGCCGTACTGGTCCAGCTGCCGCGCCGCCAGTTCCCGCTCGATCATGGCCAGCATGGCGGCCTGCTTCTCAGGGGAGAGGTTCATGCGCGCGCCCTCACCGCATCGCGCATGGCCAGCAGCTCGGCCGTGGTCACGCTCTCCATGCCCTTGGCCGGTGGCTCGGGCATTTCATCGCGGATGCCGTAGGCCTGGCGCTCCAGCCCGATGAGCACGCGCAGGGATTCGGACAGCGACCGCATGGTGCTACTGCGGTTCGCCAGGCTGGAGGCCTTGCCCGCCGCCTCGGCCAGCTTGCCGCGCTGCTCCTTGGTCAGTTCCTCGGCCGGGGCACTGCGCAGGATGGCTGCCACGTCGGTCAGCAGCTTCGGGCTCGCGCTCTGCTGCTCCAGCTCATCCATGAGGCCCATGCAGATGCGCCGGCACCGCACGATGTCGCCGCGCTCTGCCAGACGCACAGTCGCCTGAGTCGTGGCAGCGGCGTCCACCGTCTCCCGCTCTACCGCTGGAGACGCATTGTTAACCGGGGTGTTAACCAGGGCCGCGTTAACCAGCGCGTCGGCCTTGGATTGGATCTTGGCGGTGAGGTCTCGCGTCCATCCCAGCTTCTTGGCGCGCTTGGAGATGTTGACGTGGCTGGTGCCGGAGCCTTCGGCGATTTCGCGCAGGCTTTTGATGCCGGCCCGGTAGTCCAGCTCTATGCGCTCCCAGTCAGGGGAGCGGGGACCGGGGGCTGCGCCACCTGCGCTGGGGGCTTGATCGGGAACTGCGGGAGTGGAAGGCATGCCCGGAGTCTCCCGGGCGCGTGTCTTTTAGGCGAACCCTACCCGGGGGCGGGCTGGTACATCAGCGACTAACGCCGCTTCGGAAGCTCATATGTGAGCGAGACCTCTTCCACCTCGGCATGCCGGGCGAATGGCGGAAAAGTTCCCATTGAATCTTTAAGCACATAGCGCTTCACTTCTTTGCCATCGGCGTCAAGCAACGCATAAAGATACCGATCCACATCTTGGCCCTTGCTTGCGCCGTAATACTCTGACTCCAGTCGTTTCAGTGAATGGCCATCTGGAGGTTTCACGAAATATTCAATCTCATATTTCTCTTCAGACTCGATTCCCATGGCATACACCTTTCTATCAATGCGTTTAGAGGCCAGCAACACCAATTCTCACACATATGAAAAAGGAACCTTACCCAATTAACGACATCTGCCCCGCATCCCCATCCTGCAACCTCTTCTGCAACTGCTGTACCACCTTGCGCAACTCCTGAATTTCATTGGCCTGCGATCGATGACGCACGGTGTAATCCGTGAGGATCGCGCCCATATCATGCTGATTCTGGAGGTTCGAGAACTGCACTGCATAACCCATCAGGCTGCGGGCAATCCGGCGCGCCATAGCCTCATTGGTGCGGAGCTGTTGATCACCAACTTCAATGATCACAAGGCCCTCGGGCAGTTCAGTGATCGAGAAGGCCTCAGGTTCAGGGCGCGTGATCAGCATCGCGAACACGCCAGCACGCAGGCGGCGCAGACGCCCATCGTCAATCAGCCGCGACACATGGTCGTCGATGATCGGCATCTTCAGGCCAGTGAGTTCGTGCAGAAGCTCGCGCGTGCACACCTGCTCTTGGCTATGCAGGTCCTGGATAGTGGCCCAGATGATGTCGGCGCTGGTGCGGTCGTCGATTTGCGGCGTGGTGGTGCTGGTGGTCAATGGCTTCTCCCGGTAAACTGCGATTGCTCAGGTCACAGACCGGGATCGCCCGCCTCGCGCGGGCTTTCCTTTTTTCAGGGCATGTGCAGCGCTCCCCTGATCTGGCGCATCTGCTGATCGGACCACTGCACGGCGGCCACTGCGATGCCGTTGCGGTCCAGGTCGATGAGGCCGTCGAAGACCTGGGCGGCCTGGCGCGCGATCTGCAGTTCTGGCCCAGACAGGCCCACCCTCTTCGTCTTCTTCAGGCGCTGGCACACGGCCGGGTAGGTGTTGAGCTGGTCGTCCACGGCCTTGATGGCCTCGTCCGTGAAGCGTTCGCCGTCCTCGTGGAGCATGCGCATCATCTGGCTGTAGGTGAAGCCGGTCTCGATCCAGTCCCAAAGATCCGCCACGGTGGCCGTGCCGGTCTCCAGCCGCTGCACCAGGTCGTGATGGGCCACCTTGGCGCTCAGCTTCGTGGTCGGGGCCAGCTTGGCGCGCCAGAATTTCGGCACCACGTCGGGCACGCGGCGCGGCTTGTTGGGGATGTGCTTCATCGCTCGAACCCTCCCATGAAGCTCTCCATGCAGGCCCAGCGCTGGTGCACGTCCAGGGCGGGCCAGAGGACTGCCTGGGCATGGCCGGTCCAGAGGAAGGCATCCACGGCCCGGTGCAGCTCGCAGAACTCGTTCTCGTCCATGCAGTCGAAGTCCAGGCTCTGCGGAATGGCGTTGGGCTTGCCATCCAGGCCGGGCACGAAGTAGGCGTAGCCGGCGCCGAGCGTGAGCCAGGCCCGCAGCTTGTCCAGATCGGTGAAGGCCTCCGTCCTGTCCAGCAGGCGCTGCAGCTTGGCGAAGAAGAAGGCGTGGTGCTTCGGGCTGCGCGGCAGCCGGTAGTTGAAGGCCATGGTCTGGCCCGGCTCCAGGGCAGCCACCGCCGCCTTGAACCGGCCGTAGGCCCGCTGGCCCGCCGGGTCCATGCCGCAGAGCTTGCCCTGCTGGTCTTTCGTGAGAACGAGTTTCGTCATGGTGCCTCCCTGTGCTGCTCCAGCAGCCCGTGCTCGACGATGCGCAGCGCGCCGATGGCGGCCGCGAGCGGGATCTGGCCGGCGTACTCGCGCAGGCAGTCGTTCAGGTCCTGGACCAGCTCCTCTATCTGGGGATAGGGCCGGCCGCCAAAGGTGGCGCGCACTAGGTTGTCGGTGGGATTGGTCATGCTTCTTCGCTCCAGAGAGGCAGGCGCGCGGGCCAGAGTCCGCGCTGTTGGATGGTGTGGCGGGTGATGCGGCCCCATTCGAGGCCGTAGGCGCGGTGCCCTTCCCTGCCGCCTTCAACCAGGCGGTACTGGTCATAGGCTGCATGACATCCCTCGATGCCCTGGCGCGCGCAGCACAGCGGGAAGCCGGTGCGGTCGTCGGTCTTGAGCGCGAAGCCCTTGCCCAGGTTCAGGTGGGCGTGCTGGCTGTGCCCGTGAATGCCGCAGGAGATGCACGGCAGGCCGGCCACGGCGCGGCGGTAGGCCTCGCAGGTCAGGATCTCGGCCTTGGGCTGGGCCTGGCCGGTGGCCGAGCCCATGGCCACGGTGCTGGAGCAGGCCATGCCGGCCGTGGCGCGGGCGCTGGCCATGGCGCGCGCGGCACGCTGTGCCAGGCGCTCGTCACGGTCCTGCGCTGGCGCGGCGGCACGCTTTTCCTTCAGGCGGGCATTGATGGCTTCACGATTCCTGCGCCGGTACTCGCGGTTTCTTTCTGCCGAGCTGGACCTGTTGCACGCGTTGCACACGCTCCCCGGGCGCGACGCGCCCAGGCGATGCGGGAACTCGTCCTGGTCCTTGAGGGCGCCACATTTGGAGCATTTGGCCAGCACCGTCATGCCAGCGCTCCCAGCAGGTCGCCCTGCTCCGGCACGGGCGCGGTGGCCAGAGCCAGGGGCGTGATGGTCACCACCAGCTTGCCGCCATCCACGGGCTCGCCGCGCTGGGCATTGATGCTGCGCACCCAGCGGTCGTCCTCGATGGCCACGCCCTTGAGCGCGTCCAACAGCACCTTCTGGGCGTTGTCCAGGTCGATGCACTGCACGGTGTCGTCCCATGCCATGGGGTCGCGCTTCGCCCGGCGCGCCCAGTCCTGGGGCCGGTGCGGGTGCAGGGTGTAGGCGATGGCAACGCGGCCGGCAATGGGGCTGCGCACACCCGCGGCCTTGGCCAACCAGCCCACCTTTTCCTTGAACGCCTTGGCCTCGGTCGAAACGTAGGTCATGGCCATGCTGGCCGAGCCCTTGCGGATCACGCGGGTCTGCCAGTAGCGATTACTAGAAACAGGATAAGGAAGGATGAGCGTGATTGCAGCGGTCATTGCAGCGCCTCCTCGGGAGTTGCGCCGCGACGAATCCGCCCATACACACGGTCCACAGAAAGACCCAGTGCATCGCACCAATCTTTCACGCATTTCGTTTGCCCTTCCCGCGTCGCCCAGATGGTGCTTCGGCGATTGCGGGCCTGTTCGTGATCAGTAGCCCACTTGCAATTACCCGGCTCGTAGCCTTTGCTTGAATCGATCCGCTCAATGGACATTCCCAGAGGCCTCTCTCCCATGTCGGCGAAGAAATCCTCAAAGCTCTTGTTCCATCGCTCACAGACACGGATGCCGCGACCGCCATAGTTCTGGTATTCGTCGCTACTGGGATAGTTGCAGCGCTGCTTCATTGCGCACCAGCTGTTGTAGGTTGGCGTGCCCTTCATTCGGTGAATGGGCTGGCCCTTCTTCCTGATGCAGCCGCACGATTTCGTGTGACCACTGGTCAACCGGAAAAGCGCCGCAATGTGCTCCTTGCCGCAGTCGCAGCGGCAGTGCCACTGGGTCCGCCCGAAACGGTCGTTCTCCGCACGGGACAGGATGGTCAGCTGGCCGAACTTGGCGCTGATGGGGTACGGGAGAGTGAGGGTGATCATGGGTGGGGCTTTCACTCGGTGGCGTTGGGGGTGGCGCGGACGAAGCGCAGCTTTCCGCAGGCATTGGTCTCAACCAGGCCGTGCCCGCGCAGCGAGTTGATGTGTTCCTGTGCGGCGTTGGCCGAGGCCCAGCCGAAGTGCTTGGCGATGACGCACGCCGGCGGCAGCTGGTCGTTCTCGGCGAGGAACTCGCGCATGAAGGCCAGCACCTGCAGGCTGCGTTCGGACGGCGCCCTCATGCAGCACCACGCGACAGGGCGAAGTGGAAGACTCCGAACTTGTCCGGGCCACGGCCTTCGGGCCGGGCTCGGCCGGCACGCACGGCGGCCTCGGCTTCGATCTGGTCGACGGAAATCTGCTGGCCCTGGCGCACGGCGTAGAAGCCGAAGCCCTCGCGGTAGCGCAGAGCGGCGCCGTTCTTGAGCATCTGGATCAGGCCCATGGCTGCTCCTCGACGTCCAGCTCGTCCTCGCCGGCATTGGCGCGGCTCAGGAAGTACGCCAGGGCGGCGTCGGGTGTGGCCGAGTACTGCACCAGCTCGGCCAGCAGCTGCACGGTGGCCTGCTTGCTGCCCACGGGAAAGCGGATGGTGCAGGTGCGCTGCTGGATGAACTCGTAGACGGTGAGCACATCGACGGCCAGATCCTTGCTCTCCAGCACACGGATCGCGAAGCGGATGCAATGGCCCAGCTCGGTCTCCATGTGGGCGCAGTGCAGCGCGTCCATCACGGGGCCGGATGTGGCGTTGGCCAGGAGCACGGCGCCCAGGGCGCGCAGCTCGGGACTGTGAATGGGGATGATCATCTCGGTGGGTCCTCTCAAAATTGCTCGTTTGCGTCCCGACCCAGCGCCTCGCGGGCGAAGCGCAGGCGGATCGCGGAGACCTTCCGGCCGCGCTGTGCTTCGGCCAAGATGTCGCGCGCCCACTGCTTCGGGTCGCGCGCCGCGCTGGCGGACAGCGCTTCGCGCAGGTTCTGCAACATGGCGACGTGGCGGCCGCTGGGGTTCGGGGTGTTGCTCATGCCACTGCCTGTGGCCTTCCTGCGGGCAGCAGGCCGGCGGGAGCGGCCTCGATGGCCTCCAGCGGCTGGTAGCTGATCGCCGTCTTGCCTGCCGCGTTGCCCTGCAGGTACACGCGCTTGGCGCGGGCGGCATCGCCCACCAGCGCAGGCGCCGGCAGGCGCAGGCCGTGCTTCTCGTACTCGCTGTCGGGGCTGCGGTCGCCCATGAGCCGGCGCGGGAACTCGAACTGGCCACGGCCGGTGTAGGCCCGGTGCGACTCGGTGAAGCGGTGCTGCAGGTAGGACAGCTCCTTGAGGTCCATCCGGCAGACCTTGGGCCAGCCGCCCAGGTCCTCGATCACGGCATGGATTGCCGGGTCATCGAACACGACGTCGGTGTACGCGCCGACGGAGCTCATGGCCTCGTGCACCTTGCCCCACGCCAACGCGGCACGGTCGGTCGCAGTGCCCTGCAGGATGCGCGCCAGGTCGGCCACCTTCGGGGCGAATTGGCCGCGTTCCGGGTCGGTGCAGTGCCGCTGCATGGCAGTGCGGATCTGCTCCAGGTCGAAGCCCTGGCAAGCGTTCCACCACAGGTCCAGCACGAAGCGGCTGGCGTCCTGGCGGTAGTACGCCAGCACGTCGGTGACGAGTTTCCCGAAGGCCGGGCGATCAGGCTCCTGCATGGTCATCTCCTCCGGCCGCCCAGGCGTCGGCCACGTTGCGGTTGCGGGTCTCCAGCGCCTCCTGGCGGTTGGGCTGGCGGCGTTCGCCGGCAGTGCCCTGGCACGCGGCTTTGAGGTACGAAACGGGGTCGGCTGGGCGAGTCACCACGGCGGCGCGGACGGCCTCCACCACCACGGCGTCGCCGTAGTCCTTGACCAGCTTTCCGACGAAGGAGCCGCACTGCGCAGCAGGCATTCCGGCCTGTGCCAGCAGCGACTTGCCGGCCTTCCACAGCTCATCCCGGGCCATGTCGCCTGGCGAGGTGGCGGCTTGTCCGCCCGTTCCGTCAGGAACGGAATTAAGAGAAGTTGAAGAAGAAGATGAAGAAGAAGGGGGGGGTTCTTCGAAGCCTGGAAGGGGGGTATTTCCGTTTCCAGTAAGGGGGGTTTCAGAACCCCCCTTCGGTTTAGCAGGACGCCCCCCCTTCTTCCCATGGGAAGCCCCCTTCGCGCCGTGCTCAGCGCCACTCTTCCCGCCGCCAGCACGGGCGTTTCGGGTGACCTCGTCCTGCACCATGCGCTTGGAGAACAACGCCCCTTCCTCAGTCCGGCGGGCCACTCCAGCGTCCAGCAGTTCGGAGACCAGGCCCTCGCATTCCTTCACGGAAAGGCCAACCTGGCGTCCCAGCTGCGCGGTGTTCATGGGGCGGCCGTTGACCATCAGGTGGCCGTATGGCTCGCATTCGTGTGCGATGCACATGGCGTTGATCCACAGGCCCTGGGCGGCCATGGAGCACGACTGCAGCTCGACATCCTTGCGCCAGTCCGCCGGGTAGAACTGGAACGCCGGACGCTTGGTTTTCTCGGTGGCTTCAGTCACTGCGAACGCCCTTCATAGGCGGCAGCGAAGACCTGGCCAGCGGGCGATTCCACGGGCCAAGGGCATGCCTGTTCAATGGGCTGGCCAGCGGCGCGCGCGGCAGCCGCCAGGGCCTTGATGCGGTCGAGGCTGACGACTTCAGACATTGCCGCCCTCCCCGCCCTGCTCCGATTCCTGCAGCAACGGATTGATAGGCGCCAGGGCTACGGTCATAGTTGCCCTATGCCATTGCTCAGAAGCCCACGCCTCCAGGATCTCGTTGATGACCATGTTCCGGCTCGCGCTCGCGTCGGTGTGGCGGATGCGGTGGTTCACCTCGGCGTCAATGACGTCCATCGTGAATTTGCGGACCGTGGCGCGCAGGTCCGTGCGGTCCAGTTCAGGGTTGCGACTGCGCGCGAAGGCAGGCTGCTGTTGGTTCATTTCTCGGTCCTGGCTGTGGTGGTGGAGGACTGCGAAGCGGACGAATGGGACGTCAGCCGCAGGGAGCTGGATGCGTTGCTGTATGGGCTGGCGCGGCGGCGGGCGTAGCGGGATGGCACAGCTGTCCCCTACGCCTGCGGCTTGCGGGCATAGACCGATCCGAGGGAGAACAGGCAGGCCGCCTCCTCCTTGGTCAGGCGCAGCTCGGCCGCGCCCACCTCGATTACGAGACGGTCGTCAAGGTCGGTTATGGAGACGGCACGCGAGAGGCGCGTAAGGCCAGCGCTGCGAACCAGCTCGGCCGCCGTGTCGGCGCGGGCCTTCTCGATCGCGCCCAGCGAGGCCTGCTCGCGGCACTCCTGCTCTTCGGTGCGCGCCTCGACCGTGACGCCGTCGGCCGTGACGAAGGACTCGCCAGGGCGCAGGGTGATCGTGCGGCTATGCATGGCTCAACCCCTTGATTGCGGCCTGGTGCGCCGTCAGCGTCTGCATGGCAGCGTAGAAGTCCTGGCTGGCCTTTTTCTGGGCCAGCTCACTGCGGTGGAGACGTGCGCTGTGCAGGCGCTGCTGGTGCAGCAGCGGGCCCGGCCTCTTGGCGGTGCGGCTACGCATGGCCGGGCTCCTGGGCGGGGGTCGGCGCGGCAAAGATCTCTGGACGCACCGCCTTGAGAAAAAGCAACCGGGGCTTGGGGATGGTCCGTGGCGCGCCAGTTGCTGGATCGACGCCAAACCACTGGGACACAGCCTGCGGGGAGCACTCGCAGAGCTTTGCCACTTCGGATGTGCCGCCCAAGGCGGCGATGATCTGTTCAGAGTTCATAGCCGAGATTAAAGCATGCTTTCAAAGCAACAAGCAAGCATGCTTTCTCACCCATGGGCAACCGCCATGTAAGCTGACTTTTGTGACATACGGCGAACGACTCAACCAAGCCATCCAACTTGCGGGCTCATCCCGCGCAGCAGTTGCAGAAGCTGTTGGCGCATCGGTCCAGGCCATAGGACAGGTGATCCGTGGCGACACGGTTGCGCTCACTGCGGAAAACAGTGCGAGGGCAGCCGAGGCACTGCGCGTCGATCACTTCTGGCTTGCAACTGGAGAGGGTGAGCCACGCCCTAAATCAAAATTTCCTCTATCCGACGATTTGCTAAAAGAGCTTTCAAATCTGGATCAGACAGAAATAATAAGAGTTGAAAATAGTGTGAGGGGATTCCTTGGAATGCAACCCCTAGCAATTCCAATTCAGCACTCAAAGCAAGCCTAGGCTTTCTGCGAAGATTTATCAATTCACGCCTCGGCCAAGAGATGCGCAATAGCCACGGCAACTCCACCGGCAAATTCATGGCGTGGCGGACGGTGCGGCATTAGATCCAAAGCAATTCGAATCAGCGACTCTCTAAGCCAGCTATGGATGCAAAACCCAATAGAGCCACAACAAAGCCGCGCGTCTTTCGTTCACGCGCAAGGAAACAAGCCCAAGCACGCGCAATAGAAGAAAAGAATTTCCGCCAGGGTTTTGCCGAAACAAGCATTGACACCAACATGCGCGAGTTGGCCTTAATGTCTGACGAGGAACTAGCACACTGGCAGAGCCTTAGAGATATAGGGTCAGGGGCGCACATCCTTGCCGAAAAGGAATGGGAGCGCCGCCTGGCGGATAAATCTATTCGCGCGACGAGGAAGGCAATGTGGGTGACGGCGGCGAGCACTCTTGCTTCTGTTGTTGTTGGCTGGGCTCTTGGATTTTTTGGGAGGTAACCTGTTTCTGAATTTTTCCCATTGCGAAGGAAATAAGAAGCACAAACAGAAACCAACCAAACCACCAAGGGTCGAAATATTTCCAACACTCTGCATACCTTACCCTGCACCACAGTTGATCCAGTTTATCAAGAATATTATCTAGCATTATTCAAGTCCGAAGGGGTTAATATGGAAAGCCAAATTTGGTATCAGAAGAACATTGGCAAGACTGCCAACTCCCTGCCTCAATCCATGGAGATTCTGAAAGCATTTATGAACTATGCAGTTGTTCATGGCGATCAGACCGGCGCTGCAATATATTCATATTCAGACCTTGCTTCTAATTCCGTAACCATCTACTTCTCTCCGGAGGCTAGTCAGTTGGCGAACGCTTTTGAAGCAACTCCATGCGAGAAGCCGCAGGCATCATCTCGCCTTAGTCGCATCGCGGGTCATGACAAGGGCGGCGGCAGCCACTTTTAAAATTAAGACTGGAAGATAGGCTGCAGCAAAATTGACTGGAGAGAGTCCTTTCGGAATTCCCGAATGAATTCCATTGCGCCGTAGCGTTATGCGTCCACCTGGACCAATCAGCTCAAAAAGAACTGCATCCGGCGGCATCATCTCGCACACTACCTCATCGATTGCCTCAATCAGCCAGGCGGGCAGATTTTCGGCCTCTGCGTCTATTTCACGACGCACATCGCATTGCATCTGATCGACGGTGCCAATCAGTGACTCCAGCTGCACATTGCAGAGCCGCATGGACTCCAGGGCCTCTGGAGGCAGCACATTCGCAAGCAGCAAATCTTGCAGGCATCGCTCCTGGTCTCCTAGAGCGCCCTGGAGTTGCCCCTTCATCTTGGCCAGAAATACCGGACTGAGACGAGCCGAACTCTCGCTCGCTGCGACTTCCTTCTGATCTTCCATACATCCTCCTGAGCCCGCCCTGAGCGGGCTTTTTTGCGTCCACCTGCCAGGCGCCTGCTGCCGGCGTGCCTACGCCCGGTCTCTGCTGTGGATTCTCGTCTTTTTTCACCCGAGATGAAAGAATGCTTGCATCTAGATTCGAAAGCATGCTTTAATTCATCCCAACAGCCCACACAGCGCATCAGCGCCAGGGCAGTTCTGGGGAACGGTGATCGGACCAGCCCCTCCGCGGGTAGGCGCGGATTCAAAACCTGCCGGTGCGAAGGCTAGTAGCGCTCTGCCCCTGGATGGGATCAGGCAACGCGAACGAGATATGGCGCCGCATGTATGCCGGACTTGAGCCGGCAGCAGGCGAGCTACCACTGCACTGCGAACCAGCCCCTGGGTCAAGAAAACGGGGGTGAGGCATGGACTGGGATGCCAAGAAAAGAAAAGCCCAGATCAACGTCCACCCTGTACGTCAACAGGGTCCAAACCTCAGCGTCTTCCGAGAGGGTGCTGAGGTTTGATCACAAGGAGAAGCACATGCAAGTTCTGCTGCACACACGATTCGGAAACCTGTTGGGCTGGGCATATGAGGCCGGCGTGCCCGACAGCTACGGCAACTCGAATGAGCCTGTCGTGACCGATGGCGACGATGGCCCTTACTGCCACGTCTTTTTCCCCGCCTGAGCATCACCGCCCGCCCCGAGCGTCATCGGGGCAAACAAAAGAGGCTTCTCGATGCGGGAGGCCTTTTCTGTTTCCGCCACCACCACAGGAGAGACCACCGTGAACCAACGTGACCATTTCTACAGCGGCATTCGCCACGGCCAAGCAGCCCAGGCCTCGGACAGCGCACAGGCGCAATACGGCGCCGCCCAGGCTCAGCCCATCAGCCCGGTCGAAATGGCCGTGGGCCACATCGACGGCGGTATGCGCGAACTCGCTGCCGTCATCCAGCGCCTGACCCAGCGCCTCGGCCCCGTGCTTGCTCCGGCCTGCGACAGGGCGGAAGGTGCGGGCACAGCGCCTGTGCCAGCCGCACCGGCGCCACTGGTCAACCTCATCGAGGAACAGGCCGACCTGCTGCGCCTGCACTGCGCGAACCTCCAGGACCTGGAGCGGCGCCTCGCGCTGTGATGGGGATGGCCAGGACAACCACCGCGCCCACCGGGCAGATTGCCCCGCTCGGCCTGCGCATGCTGCCGCAGATGCGGGAGCGAATTGAACAGGCGGCGCGGGAAAGCGGCCGCAGCCTCAACGCCGAGATAGTCCACCGCCTGGCACAGACCCTGGGCGAGGACTTCGCCGCAGAGCAGCCGGCGCTGGCCCTGATGCGCGAGCAGACTGGCTACCTGCGAGAGCTGCGCGACATGGCGCGGGCGCAGGCCGAGCAATCCCGACAGAGCGCATTGACAGCGCTCGATTGATACACCCCTCGGCTTCGCGCCGAGGGCCATCACGCAGGCGCCCTTCCCCCAGGACGCCGCCGCGATGGAGCTGGAGCCATTTGGCAAATCAACCTAGGAGTGGGTTCTGACCCGGCTCCATCGACCTTCACCCGTGTAGCACAAGGAGTGCACCGGCTTCTTAAGCCGGATGCGCGGCCCCGACGGGGGCTCGGATCGATACCCGCCACGGGCACCAGTTTTCAGCCGCGCGCGCACCGGAGATGGATGCAAGCGATTTGCGCGCAATACGCGGCTCCTTTTTCCAGCCGGGTCCTGGGGGACTATCTCCTCCCTCCCCTTCCGACTCCCCAGGCGTGCCCATCCGGGCGCCGGCTTTTTTCATTGGCCCGCAGCTTCACCGCTCCGGGCCTTTTTCATTGGCCTGCGGGCCGCAAGGAGGCTTCATGCAAGACAAGCACACCCCGGGGCCATGGGAGGCGACTGGAAACTTTGTTCGTTCCCCCATGCATCAGCCAGAAGGTTTGCCGCGTGGCGTGCAAATTGTCGAGTGTCGGGATGGCTATTTTCTGCCGCACACGGAAGAAGCAAAGGCCAACGCCCGCCTGATCGCCGCCGCGCCGGACATGCTCGCCGCCCTGCGCGATGTCGTGGCTGTTATGGAACGCGACCTCGCTGGCCTGGTGGTGATTCGCCCTGAGCTGACGGCAGCCCGCGCCGCCATCGCCAAGGCCACCGGGAGCACGCAATGAACGCCCGCCCCCAATGCCTTGCCTCCATCGCCGAGGCAGCCCACGCCAAGCGCCTGGGCGACGACGAGTCCGCCAGTGACTTCTGGTCGGCCCAGGCAGCGCGCCAGATCCGCGACACCCTGGTGCCGGCCCGTGCCGACGACTGGTTCGCCTGCAACGTTCCCGGCCCGGAATACCGCTGGTCGGCAGACGAGATCCTGGCCACGGCGCTGGACAGCGATCACACCCCGGTGCGCACCGCGTTCTCGGAGCTGATGGCCAGCCCGGCCGCGTACCCGCTGCTGCGCGTGCTGATCGACTTCTGGCTGGAGTCGCGCGGCGAGGCCATCGCGGCCGCGCTGGAGCGCCAGGCCCAGCAGGAGGCCCGCAATGCAGGTTGACCCCGCCCGCGCTGCGGCGAACCCGGCCATTGCCGAGTACCTGATCGGCGAGCAGCAGGCCGAGATCGCCCGGCTGCTCGCCTTGGTGGCCAGCCTCACACCCGCCGAGCCGCTGGCACCCGATGCCCTGCGCGCCGCGCTCGCCCAACAACCCCAGGCGCTGGAGTTCAGCGCTGACGCTATCTGATTTTGGAGATACCCATGAAGAACCCTGAAGTTGCAGAACTGCGCGAGGCCTTGAGGCAGTTGCTCACGGACATGTTCATAGCCCAAGGAAATATGCGCGATGCTGCGAAGCGCGATCCGGCATGGGAGGGCTGTGCAGAAGCAATACAGCCTCGCGTGGATGCAGCAAGGGCGGCTCTCGAAAAGTATCCCGAGGCATCGGCAATATCGGAGGGGGACGTAGAAACAGTTTCACTCCCGGCAAAAGAGTGGAACGCAATGGCATTTTGGCTGGGGCGCTGCGAGGACAAAGGACATCTTGAGCGCTGTTCTGACCTTATGGAGCCCTGGGAGGAATTGCAGGCGGCCATCTTGGCAATGGACTCCAGGCGCTCCAGCACTGCGCCGATGCAATCTGAGGAGATGACGATGGAATCTAGAACAGCTTCTTTGGACGGCTGCACCGACCCGTACAACTGTCGTCGCTGCTCCGCTCCTGTCCATGCAAGAGATGGCCTGCACCACGCTGGAATCCCATTCCGTAGCTCCGATATTCCTGAAAACATTCGATATAAGCAGGTGGCGGGGTCTGGCAACTGCATGCAGTGTTCTATGGCTTTCATGCTGGGCCTGCGCATCGACCAGGTGCCGGATTTCGCGGCCAGCGGCAGCCCACAGCAGTGCTGGGAGCTGTTCGAGTCGTTCGCCGCGTCTCAGGGCTACAGCGCAGTGATGATCCCAGGCAACCGCTCATTTGAGGCCGACTACCTTGTGTCCGGCACTTCCCCGCGCGGTACGCCACACATGGTCGTGATGAATGACGGGCGCCTGGTGCATGACCCCCACCCATCGAACGCTGGCCTGAGTGACGTGCAGTGCGTATGGCTCCTGGCGCGCCGATCTTTGGCCGCAGAAAACGCCGAAGCGAAGGTAGCCAGACCGAATTTTGGTGGCAGGCCATACCCAGAAATTGGCGAGCTGGTGCAAGACCTCAACAACTGCATCAACGAATACGTGGGCCAGATCCCGCTCGCGGCCGCCATCGGCGCGCTACGCATCGTTGAGCACGGTCTGCTGCAACCCGAGGAGTCCCCATGACCCCGCCCATCCAACTCCCCCAGAACCCGCACCTCCCGGCGGGTTTCGCTTTTCAGGAGCCACCGCAATGCAACGAGTGACCCCTTCCGAGCCCTTCAACCCCGATCCCGACGCCCGCTACCTGCGCGAGTGCTCGCGGCCCGGCCCGGTGCATGAGCCAGACGCCGATGGCGTGCCCGGCGGCTGGCTGCTCGCTGTGCTGGTTGTGCTCGTTGCGCTGGCCACAGTCGGCTGCAGCCAGGCCGAAGCCCAGGAGCCCCAGCCCACGGCGCAGGAGCAGCGCATTGCGCGCGGCGCGGCCCGGGCATGCGAGGGCCTCACCCCCGTCTGGCAAGACAACGGCTCACACACCTGCCTCAAGGAGCGCCCGTGATCAATCTGGCCGAACTCACCGACACAGAGAAAGTCCCGCTCCTTCTCGAATGGCTTGAAGAAGCCGCACAGAAGCTGGACAGGGCCTGGCCCGCCGGCGGCAACCGCTACCTGAAATTCGTCAGGGAAATGCGCGGCGAACCTCTGGACCCCGAATGAACGCCCTACTCCACCTCTTCCTCTGGCTCGGCCTGAGCGCCACGTGCGCTGGCCTGGCCGCCCTCACTTCAGGCGCCTTCTGAGCGCAACCGAGATCAATATGAGCACAAATACAGACTTGGCACTGCTGCCGCCCAAAGAAACCGCCCTGCAGGTCTACAGCGCCCCGTCAGGGCTTGATCCGTACATTGAGCTGATCCGCAAGGAGGCTTTGAGCCACGCTCCTGACACGTCAACGAAGAAAGGCCGCGATCACATCGCAAGCATTGCATTCAAGGTGCGCAAGTCCAAAACGGCGCTGGACGGCCTGGGCAAACAGCTGGTCGATGACATGAAGGAAGTCCCCAAGAAGATCGACGCCGAGCGCAAACGTATGCGGGACGCGCTGGACAGCTTGGCGGATGAGGTTCGCCGGCCGCTGACCGAGTGGGAAGAAGCGGAAGAGGCTCGGCAGCAAAAGCACCGTCTAGCGATTGAGCTTATGCAGCAGGTGGTCCAGGGCGCCGAGAACCTGACCTCCGGGACTCTGCGGGAGCAAATCGCGGCCTTGAATGTCAAGGTAATTGATGCGGCCTTCGAGGAATACGAGGCAGAGGCACATCGCGCGAAGGCCAAGGCGCTGGAGAGCCTGTCTGCTGCGCTGGAGACGCGCGAGAAGTATGAGGCGGAGCAGGCTGAACTGGCCCGACTGCGCGCCGAGGCTGCCGCCCGCGAGCAGAAGGAGCGCGAAGAACGCATCGCCCGCGAGGCCGCAGAGCGCGCCCAGCGTGAGGCCGAGTCCCGCGCCCAGGCAGAGCGCGAAGCGGTGATCCGGCGCGAGGCTGAAGCAAAGGCCGCAGCCGACAAGCGCGAACTGGAGCTGAAGCTGTCGGCAGAGCGTGCCGAGCGCGAAAAGGCAGAAGCCGTGCAACGCGAGCAGCAGGCCAAGGCGGACGCCGAGCGCCGCGCTGCCGAGGCCGTAGCAGCTGAGCAGCGACGCGTCGCCCAGCAGCAGGCCGCAGAAGCCGCCGAGGCAAAGCGCCGCGAAGCCGACAAGGCCCACAAGACTGCCGTCAACCGCGCCGCGCTGGCCGCTTTCGTTGCCGGCGGCATGACCGAGGAATGCGCGAAACAGGCCATCACGCTGATCGCAAAGAAGGCCATCCCGGCCGTCTCCATCACCTACTGAGAAATCGATATGCAAACAGCAACTGAAGAAATGACGCTCGTCGATGTGCCGGTGCAGCAGCAGGCATTGCCGGCGGTCCAGCAGGGCGGAATGCTGGCCGCCAACTCGCCCGCCGGCGTGTGGCTGGCCGCTCGCGCTCAGGGCATCAGCACCGACGAGATCGGCAAGATGATGGACCTGCATGACCGCTGGGAGCAGCGCGAGGCTGAGAAGGCCTACAACGTGGCGTTCGCCGCGTTCAAGGCAGAGGCCGTTCGCATCGTGAAGGGCCGCAAGGTCACCGATGGCCCGCTGCGTGGCAAGGAGTACGCCGAGCTGCACGACGTTGTGGATGCGGTCACGCCGGCCCTGTCCAAGCACGGGCTCAGCACCTCATGGAAGCTGACGCGCGACGAGAAGGACTGGCTGGAGGTCACTTGCACCCTGAAGCACGTGGGCGGCCACAGCGAGACGGTCAGCATGGGCGGCCCGCCGGACGCTGGCGGCGCAAAGAACCAGCTCCAGGCCAGGGCCAGCACGAAGTCCTATCTGGAGCGCTACACGCTCAAGGCCATATGCGGCGTGGCCGAGGGTGGCGACGACACGGACGGCAACGAGAAGCCGGCCGCTGTGCCACTCGAAATCCTGGCGCCAGCGCGCGAGGCCGCAATGAACGGCTGGGCAGCACTGAGCGCGCACATCAAGTCTCTCTCGCCGGAAGCGCGCGCCGCACTGGAGCCGGAGAGCTACGCCCTGAAGAAGGCAGCCAAGGACGCTGACGCGAAAGGAAGGACAGCATGATCCATCACGACCATGAACAAGGCAGCGAGGCTTGGTTGGCGGCTCGCAAGGGCTGCATCACCGGCTCACGCTTCAAGGACTGCCGGGACAAGCTGAAAGGAGGCCAGCCCTCCAAGGCCTGCGTGGCTTATGCGATGGACACCGCACGCGAGCGGGTCGGCGGCCGCGCCCCAGCGAAGTTCCAGAACGCCGCGATGCGCACCGGCACTGAGCAGGAACCGCTGGCGCGCCAAGCATATGAGCGCCGCACCGGCAATCTGGTGGAGGAAGTGGGGTTCTTCACCACGGAAGACGGCCTCTATGGGCTCAGCCCTGACGGCCTGATCGATGACGACGGCGTGCTGGAGATCAAGACCATGGTCAGCAGCGACACCCTCTTTTCGGCCGTCGCTGATGGCGATGTTTCCGCCTACATGGACCAGTGCCTTGGCTATCTCTGGCTGCTGGGCCGCCAGTGGGTGGATCTCGTGCTCTGGGCTCCCGACCTCGGCCACATGACCATCAAGCGCATCACGCGTGACGAGGACGCGATAGAGAAACTGGAGACCGACCTGATGGCTTTCGCTCGTCTCGTCCAGAACTACGAAAAGACTCTGCGCGCCGCTCTGGCCGCATAAGGAACCACATGCCCAAGCAAATCGGAAACTATCGCGTCGGCCGCGACGCAGAGCTGCGCACTCTTCAAGACGGTACGCCTGTCGCCAACATCTCGCTGGCCTACAACTACGGCAAGGCCGGCCAGGACGGCAAGCGCCCCACTCAGTGGATCGACGCCACCATGTGGGGCCAGCGCGCCGAGAAGCTGGCACCCTTCCTGCTCAAAGGCTCCTTGCACTGCTTCACGCTGGACGAGATGCATATCCAGATGTTCAGCCGCCAGGACGGGACGCAGGGCCACAAGCTCGTGGCGCGCGTGCTGGATGTTGAGCTGGGCAGCCGGCCGGAGGGCCAAGCAGCCGCCCCGGCACAGGCGCCACGCGAAGCTGCAGCGCCTGCCCCGCGCGCCGCCCCGGCGCCCGCGCCGCGCGCCTCGTCCGGCTTCGACGACATGGACGACGACATCCCCTACATCGACCCCATGCGCCGCAGCCTGGGGCTGTGGCTGGCGATGTGACCGTCGGCACCGTGACGTCCTCCGAGTTCGCCGCTCGGCTGGCTGGCCTCATCACGGGCCTGCCCATCGGCACCGATGTGCTGACGCATGAGCAGGCCGCCAGCGCTTTCTACCGGGTCTCCCTGGGTGCCGAGAAGCTGGCGCGCGAGTACGCCGCCCTGGCCCTGGGCCAACCCACTCCTGTTTCCATCGCCACCCTCAAGGAACACCATGGCCTTTGAAATCGGCACGCTCACCGCGCCAGCCTGATCCCGGGCTCTGCCCGCCGCCCTGATGCCCGCCTTCGTGCGGGCATTGCTTTTTTTCTCAACGGCCGCCCGGCCATGAAAGCCCGCTCATGAACCCCGCCCTCTTCTTCGACACGGAAACCACTGGCCTGCCGCTCTTCAAGGAGCCCAGCGAACACCCCGACCAGCCCCACCTGGTGCAGCTGGCCGCCAGCCTGGTGGACCTCGACACCCGCACGGTGCTTTCCAGCATCGATGTCATCGTCAAGCCGGACGGCTGGACCATCCCCGACGACGTGGCCAAGATCCACGGCATCACCACCGAGAAGGCGCTGGACCTGGGCGTGCCCGAGGATGTGGCCGTGAGCATGCTGCTGTCGATGTGGGGTGGTCGCATGCGCGTGGGGCACAACGAGAGCTTCGATGCCCGCATCCTGCGCATCGCCATCAAGCGTCACATCGATGCGCGCGAGCCGGCTGCTGCCCTGCCCCAATCCGACATCTGGAAGGCCGGCCCCAGCGCATGCACGGCGCTGCTGACCACGCCGCTCTGCAAGCTGCCGCCCACCGAAAAGATGCGCGCCGCCGGCATAGGCAAGTTCAAGACGCCGAAGCTGGCCGAGGCCTACCACCACTTCTTCGGCCACAACTTCGAGGGCGCACACACCGCTGGTGCTGACGTCGCCGCCTGCATCGCTGTCTATTTCGCTGTCCAGGACCTGAAGACGGCCAAGGCAGCCTGAACCCTGTTTCCACCACCACCACAAAGGAAAACCATGGCCTTCGAATTGGCTGAATCCACGGCCGTCACCGTCACAAACGCCAACCCGCGCCGAGAGCTGCACGGCGATGAGAAGGTGCGCGCAATCGATATCTCGTTCCAGCTGACCGGGGAGAACATTCTTCTGGACCTGCTGGAGCCCGGCCTGCGCGAGCACCACTACTTCAACAAGGCGGTGAAGGACGGTCAGGTCGCACTACCGGGCGTGCTTATCCCGTTGCCGAACCTGCGCCACCCCCTGCTGCCCACCAGCTTCGAATACGCGCGCAAGCAGCGGTGGCGCGGCTACCGCTTCATCTGGGACTGGGGCATTGAAGGCGCGCGCGTGGACTTCTCGGACGCAGTGCTGACCGGCCTGCACTACGACCTGTTCGAGGGTGGCAGCGTCACCATCAAGGGCAAGGTCCAGTACAACGGCGACGAGTTGCTGGATAACGACCTCTTCGGCGAGCTGTCCGGCCTGGCAGCCGAGGGCGAGATCTACATCAAGCTGCTGGCCCCGGCCGAACTGTTGCAGGCCAAGAAGGGCTACCGCGCCGGCAGGCCAGACACGCCCGCCAGCCAGCCGGACAACGAGGACCAGCAGGAGCTGCAGGTGGATGGCGAGGACGAGCCGCCGACCGACCCGAACCACCCTGTGAACCAGACGCCCGAAGACGCCTTCGCGGCGGCCGTGACCGGCGAACCAGCCTGAACCATCCACTGAACCACCCACGGCGCCCGCGCGGCGCCTGAAAGCACCATCTATGACCGAAATGCAGACCCTGCTGGCCCAGAAGGCCACCCTCGACGCCCAGATCGCCCAGGCCCAGGCCGAAGCCAAGGCACAAGCCGTCGCCCAGGCCCGCGCGCTGATCGCAGAGCACGGCCTGACCGCTGCCGATGTCTTCCCCGCCGCGAAGGCCAAGGGCAGCGTGGGCGCCCCGAAGTACCGCGACCCCGCCACCGGCGCCACCTGGACCGGCCGGGGCAAGCCTCCGAACTGGATCAATGGCAAGGACCGCGCGCCGTTCCTGATCGCCACCGCCTGAACGAGGCATGAGCGAAGGGGCCGCGCGGCTCCTTCCCTGATTTCTCCCCTCCCCCTTCCAAAGCCTGCCCGGGTAATGCCGCCAGGCTTTTTTCGTTTCTGGAGCCCCGATGCAATACCAATTGGAGCACGGCGACTGCCTGGAAGTGCTGCGCACGCTCGCAGACAGCAGCGTCGACGCCATCGTCACCGATCCGCCCTACGGCCTCTCATTCATGGGCAAGCGCTGGGACTACGACGTGCCTGACGTGGAAGTCTGGACAGAGTGCCTGCGCGTGCTCAAGCCGGGCGGCCACCTCCTGGCATTCGCTGGCACCCGCACCCAGCACCGCATGGCAGTCCGCATCGAAGACGCTGGATTCGAGATCCGGGACATGATCGCGTGGGTTTACGGCAGCGGCTTCCCGAAGTCTCACAACGGCCCGTGGGGTGGCACTGCGCTGAAGCCCGCACTTGAGCCCATCAGTGTGGCGCGAAAACCTCTGGCCGGCACCGTGGCGGCCAATGTATCGGCGCATGGCACGGGAGGGCTGAATATTGATGGGTGCCGTGTCGGCATGAGCGCAGAAGACGCCGCGTACATCGGCGAGCGCATAGTCGGATTCAACGCCACCAAGAGCATTGGCGGCAACGGAGCGTACAGCGGAGGCGAGACAATGGACCGAGCCGCGTCCTACGACGCCACCAAAGGCCGCTGGCCAGCCAACCTGATCCACGATGGCAGCAAAGAGGTGTTGGCGGGGTTTCCGCAAAGCACCAGCGGCGCAATGAAGTCAAGCACCCAACGCGCAGCTCAGGACGAGCCCGGCAGCGTCTGCTATGGAACGCTCGGTGGCGCGGTGAGCAGCGTAGACGTGCCGGCCAGCTCCGGTAGCGCTGCCCGCTTCTTCTACTGCGCCAAGGCCAGCCGCGCCGACCGCAATGCAGGCCTTGCCAGCGGCTCCAATCCGGCAGTCGGTACCGGCGCCACCATGCGCGAGCGCGAGGATGCCGACTGGCCGGCGCGCAACGGCAACCACCACCCCACGGTGAAGCCGACGGACCTGATGGCCTACCTGTGCAGGCTGGTGACGCCGCCGGGCGGCCTGGTGCTGGACCCCTTCATGGGCTCGGGCAGCACCGGCAAAGCCTGCATGCGCGAGGGATTCCGCTTCCTGGGCATCGAGCGCGAGGCCGAGTACTTGGCCATCGCCCGCGCACGCATCGAGCACGAGGCGCGCCGGCACGGAGCACTGGCAGCCGAACCACTGCCGCCAGAAACCATCGCGGCAGCGCCAGCGCCGCCCGAGCGCCACGCGCCACGACCCGAACCAGAGCCCGCACAACGCGGGCTTTTTTGATCCCCTCCCCCGAAGCCACCCGGCCCCGTGCCGCGAGTGGCTTTTCTCATTGCCCCATGACCCCGACCCCACCCCCGGCCTGCCAGCAGTTGCTGCAGCGCGCAGGCCACGTCATCCAAACCACTGCAGCGCATTGGCGGCTGCTCAACAAGGAAGCCTCATGACAGCAACGAAGCAACAGCCCGAAATGATCCTGGCCAGCTCCCCCGAAGCCGCAAGCATTCAGACCGTCACCGGCTGGGTTTCGCGCGGCGGTAGGTTCTGGGGCAACGACGAGCACATGGCGCGCTACTGTGGATCGACCCACAGGCTTTGCGAAGCCAACCCCGAGCACGGCCCGGTCGAAAACCGCTCCTACTGCGAGGCGTGCCACGCTGAAAAGAACGAGACCAAGTGGCAGGCCATGCCGAAGGCGCCTCTTTCTGAGGAGCTGTTGCCGCTGTGCGTCTTCGACAGCGATCGCTACTTCTTCGACCTCGATGACCTGAGCGACTGGCTGGAGGAGCACGAACTAAATCCAGCAGACGTTCGCCTCGTGCAATGCAAGCCAGTGCACGCGCAGCCCATCGACCCCAATGAGCACTTCATGGACGACCTGCCAGAAGACGGCGAGGTCCCGGATGAGCTGCGCGAGGCATTCGATGTCCTGAACGCAGTGATTGCGACGTGCAAGCCGCTCTGCTGGCGGCCCGCAAACGAGCTGGGCGTCCTGCTCCCCGCCGACTTCCTCAACCCCGCCGACACCACGGAGCAAGCAGCATGACAGCAACAAAGATCCAGCCCGGCGACGACCTGCACCTGACGTCGCTGATGGCGCCCCACTCCCTGAACTTCGTCACCGGCGCAGACCGCGCAGCACTGCTGGCGTATGGCCGGGACGTGTTTGCCGCAGGCCTCGCCGGGGCAGCTCCTGCCGCTGTGGCGCCCCAGGGCGACAAGGATGATTCCCTACTGCTCTGCGCGTCCGACCTGCAGCACAGCGCTATCTACGACAGCCATTCTGAAATGCAGGATTGCGCGCGCTCCGTGGCAGATCGCATCAAAGCACTGGCAGCGCCCGCCCTGGAAGCGCCTCCCGCTGTGGCGCCTCAGGGCGAGGGTTGGCGCAAGCCCACGACCTACCTCCAGCGATTCGGTGACGCTATCGCTCTGCTGTGCCATGGACGGCGCCCTGACGACCTGGTGCTTTCGAGTTGGCTGGATGGCAGCAGCTTCGTTCTGCAGCAGTTCGCCATCGACAATGGCCCGGCCTGGGCTCAAGGGATCGGGCTGATCGATGCAGCCACCATCGCGGCAGATCAGCCGACCGAGGGCGTTGCGCACGAGATGCGCGCCGATCAGTCTTCGGCTGTTTCAGTGCCAACAGAAGGGCACAAACTGTGGGCGGTATTCCGGCAGCGCGAAGACGAGAACGATGGAAAAGAGTTCCTGCACTACGCCTTGTGGCACAAGGACACGATTCTGAGCACCGGGGAACGCTACGTCGAAGGCTACTTTGTTCCACTGAATCACGCCGCAGCGCCCGCCCTGGAAGCGCCTGCAGCCCCCGTCGGCTCGGCTCGCCAATTCATCGAATGGATGTACTCCCAGCCAGAGGACCGCGAGCCGACCACAGCAGAAGGCGCGCTGCTGGAATTTGAGGCTCACCTCGCGGCAGCAGCGCCCCAGGCACCTGCTGCGCCCACACCCATGGCTTGGCCCGTTGCGCGCGAGGAACTGCTGGACTGGGCAAGGTTTGCAGACACGGCCAAGGGATACAGCGACCTGCCCAACATTCGATACAGCATGGGGACCTTGGCAATGGTTTTGACCAACCTTGCATCCAAGGCCCCGATGGCAGCACCTGCTGCGCCCTGGAAGGACCACCAGACCGCGCGCCTGGTCAACGACCTGCGCGACTGCGCGATCAAGTACCACGGCGCCGGGCAACTGCGCGAGCGTATCGCACACATCGTTGTGCCACTGTGCGATCAGCTCAAGGGCGCTCTGGCAGCACCTGCTGCGCCCGCGTTGGGGCGCTCAGCCGCGCAGGCCGTGCAGGCTTTGCAGGAAATGTGGGATGACCTGCATAAGTCAGGCAGCCCTCGCGTTAACGCACGCGCAATGCGCTACTACAGCGATGCCTTGAGCACTGTAGAGAGCGCCCTTCTGGCAGCACCTGCTGCGCCTGCAGTGGATGCACTGGCGCCCGTGCAGGCCCTGCTGGACGTGCACGCCGCATTGCTGGATGCCAACCCCTACGCCTACTTCGAGCTGGCGTACACGCGGCAGACAGGCTGGATGGCGTGGATCACGGACAAGCCGATGTACGGCGCTCAGCTCATCAACCCCGACCGCAAGGTGCTGGCGCGCGGCCAGGGCGACACGGCCGCCGCAGCATGCGCAGCCGCAGCCCAGGCCAAGGAAGGCGGTGACCAATGAGCCGCAGCCTCGGACACAAGGCCCTGCACAAGAAGGTCCAGAAGGAGGGCGGCCTGGACGCCGAGGGCAGGAAGATGTTCGCAGACGGCCTGCCCTGTCCACCCGACAACGGCGATCACGGGAAAGACCACGCTCGCGCGAAAGGGTGGCGCCGTGCGGCCGCTGAAGCACGGCAGCCCAAGAACCGCAAGGCCGCAGCCCAGGCAGCAGCCAAGGGGACGTGAGCATGGGATACACCCTGAACCCGCGAAACAAGGCGGCAGGCGACTTCAACGCCGGCGGATTCTCGTGGCCGTGGATGTTGGATGCCGGCGTTGGCCTGCCCCTGGGCTATGGCAAGGCCTTCGTGCCTGGGCAGTACGTCGCGCGGAATCGCAAGGATGGACTGTGCGTTTCCACAAACGATGGCGCCCGGGTCTCGGCCTCCGAGGCGAAGCAGATGGCGCAGATCGCTCGCTGGGTGGCCGACCTGCAGGACAGCCTGTATGCCGAGTGGGAAAAGATGCCGGCCAGCGAACAGCAGCGCATGCGTGACGACCGCACCCGCCTTTACACCCTGCCCGTGCGCCGCGACTTCGTTGAGGAAACGCGCGCATTTGCTGACTGGGCCGAGAAGTCTGGAGGCTTCCGTGTCTGGTAACGAACCCGCGCGCCCCACTGGGCACAAGGAGAGCTGACATGGACCTCAACTACCTGTTCGCCTTGGGCCTGGGGGTCCTCGGCGGCGGCCTGGCCGTGCTCGTCCTCTGGATGCGCTCACCGGACGGCATGGATGCCGAGCGCTACCGCTGGCTCAAGGCCACCACCAACCACGTCACCAGCGGCGGCGAGCGCATCGACATTCGTGGCCGTGCCGACGAGTGGGACGCAATCATCGACAAGCAGCGCGCCCAGGCGCACAAGGAGAGCTGAATGGCCGAAAAAGCAAAGCGCGTTTCGCGCGAAGAGATCCTCAAGATGCTGAACATTCATTCCGATGGGGCCATGACATACCACATCGCAAACTGCGTCGGCTTCCGTGGCAACGCCGCTCCCGTGCGCCGTGAGCTGGAAAAGATGATGCGAGATGGCGCGGTGGAGCATGCCCCCGACAACATCTATGCCCGTCAGATCAAGTGGCGCCTGAAGCGCGCCCAGGCGCAGCAGAAAGGACGTGCATGAAGCGGGCAACACTGGAAGAGGCCACGCGCGCCAATGCTGATCTCTACGTGTTCAACGCCGTGATCAGCATGCTCGAAGGTGCCAGCGCGCCCAGCATGGAGCACTTCGACGCCACGCAGCGAATCATCAAGCTCTGCGCCGCAGAACGGCAGCGAGCCTGGAAGCGGATGCACGAGGCCAGCGAACAGTTGCTGGCAGCCGAGAAAGGACAGACCCCGTGACCACAGCACCAACACCCTCCGAAGCGGAGCGCCTGGCCCGAGGCCTTGAGGAAGGCTTCTGCGGCTACGCGGCATGGCTCCAGCCAGCCGCCGCGGAGCTGCGCCGCCTGCAGGCCGACAACGAGGCCATGCGCGAGACGCTGGAGTTCGTGGAGCGCTGGGCCGTGCATCACGCCAGCAAGCCGCACATGACAGCGGAACTGGCCCTGGGCAGCATCCAGCACCACCCCGAAATCCGCGCCATCACCGAGCGCTATGCAGACAGCAAGAGGCCGGACGCCTTCGACCCATACGCCCGCATCGCAGAGCTGGAGGCCAAAGAGGAGTTCAAGCCAGACTGGGCAGGATTTCGCCAGGGCCGAGAGGTCGGCATGGCAGAGATGGAAGAGAAGCTTGCAGCAGAAGCACGCGCCACGGCCGAGCACAAGCTGCGCGCTGACCAGCTGGCCCAGCAGCACCGCATGCAGGCCCAGATGCATGCTCAGGCCACCCAGCAATTGGCAGAGCTGGAGGCGCGCAAGCCGCTGCCGCTGAGCGATGAGCAGATCGACGACCTGCATGGCGAGGCAAATCGCGGGTTTGACATCGGCCGCGAAGAGTACTTCAAGGCCTTCCGGGACGCTGAGCGCTCCCACGGCATCACCGGAGGATCGTCATGATCTACGCACTACTCATCGGCATTGCCGTCTATTTCGCAGTCATTTCGCTTATCGACGTGCTGGTGTTGCTTGGCAGATATGGAGTGATTTGATGAGCAAACGAGCCCGCGACCATGGCGACAAACGCGACTGGCAGAAGAAATGGGCCGAAAACGCCTGCCCCATCAACTGGCAAGCCATAGGCACCAGCAGCCAGCCACCGGACCACCAGCGCAAGGCAGAGCGAATAGCCGAGCGCACACAGCAACAATCCCAGCCCCGCTAGTCGGGGCTTTTTTATTGGAGCCCAGGCAAATGAATGCACAGCCGCAAACAGCAGCGGCGCCCACAGTCCAGGTTGTGAGCGCGCGCTTCGTGACCATCGAACTGGCTGCCGCGATGACGGGATTCACATGCAGCGCAATCCGAACGAAGATCGCGCGCGGGAAGTGGATTGAAGGTCGGCAGTGGATAAAGCGGGACGGCAGCGTCCTGGTGGATATGAAAGGATATGAACTATGGGTCGCACAGGGAGCGGCGTAGAGGTAAGGGCCAGCTCCATCCGCCTGAACTTCGTTCTGGATGGGGCGCCTGTAAAGGAGATGCTCAAGACGGATGGCAAGGCGCTCGCGCCAACCCCGGCCAACATCAAGTATGCGCACCGGTTGGCCAGCGAGATAAAGCAGAAGATCCGCTTCGGCACCTATGTGCATGCCGACTACTTCCCTGACAGCCAACGGGCCACATCTGGTCAGAGCATCACCCGGGGTGAGCATCTGGACAAGTGGCTCATGACGCAGGCGCACAAGGCCAACAGCACCCTCAAGGGCTACCGGGTGGCAGTGGATTGGTGGAAGGAGAAGCTGGTGCCGGACCTGCCGCTGAAGACGCTGAAGCACAGCGATATCCTGCTGGCTCTGGCCTCGGAGCCCACGTGGAGCGGCAAGACCCGCAACAACAAGTCCAGCGTGCTGCGCCTGGCGCTGCAGCTGGCCGTGCGCGACGGCGACCTGGCCGCCAACCCCATCAACGGGCTGGAGCCGGCGGAGCATCAAGCCCCCCAGCCCGACCCCTTCTCCATCGAGGAGGTCGATCTAATCCTGGACAGCATGGCAAAGCATTACGGCCCACAGATCGAATCGTACTTCGCGGCCAAGTTCTTCACCGGGCTGAGGACCTCCGAAAGCCTGGCAATGCGCTGGGAAAATGTGGACTGGCGTCGCAAGCAGCTGCTGGTGGCAGACGCTGTGGTGCTTGGGGTCTTCAAGACCAGCACCAAGACGAATGCCTCGCGCATCGTGCAGCTGAACTCGCGGGCCATGGCGTGCTTGAAGGCCCAAAAGCCGCACACGTTCATGCAGGACCACGGCTGGATCTTCCCCGACCCGCGCACCGGTGAGCGCTGGACGGACGATGAGCCGCCGAGGGAGCTCTACTGGCGGCCGATGCTCAAGCGCCTGGGCATCCGGTACAGAAGCCCGTACCAGACCCGGCACACCTATGCGACGATGCTGCTGATGGCCGGGGTCACGCCGGCCTATGCTGCCAAGCAGATGGGGCACACCATCGAGATGTTCCTGCGCACCTATGCGAAGTGGATCGACGGCGGCCATAACGCCCTGGAAATGGGCAAGTTGGAAGACCTGCTTTCCCCCCGTTCACCGCATGCAGCCAATGGGTAATTTTGGGAAGAATTCTGGGAAGAATTAGCCAAACCCAGCCATCTGCAGCACAAGCTTTCAAAGGGGAATCTATGCTGCGTTGTGCTTGGTTATGCCATGTCGGCGGTTCGAGTCCCTCCGGGGCCAGCCTTTCCCCTCTGGAAACGGCTCTCCAGAAAAATCCTGGGGAACACAGGGAACATTTCTCGTTTTTCTTCTTTGCCGCAGTGTCACGAACTGCTGACACGATGCCCTCGCCAAGAGGCGCAGCCGGCCATCACCCCAAGATTCCTCCCTAACCCTTGCGCCTGACAAATCAGGTCACTGAAACACATAGCCCCCTCGGCGCCATGGTCGCAGCCGAGGGGGCTTTTTTGCGTTGGGAGCTCAGGCCGTCACGCGGGCACGCGCATCCGCCAGCGTGGCATCACCGCGAGCCGCGCGCAGCCAGCCATCGGCGACTTCGGCACCCGCTATTCATCGCTGAGCTATCTGGAACGCCTGCCGCTGGGCCTGAGGGTCATGGGCTACCACATCGCCAGGCCCATGGACAAGGCACGGCTGCTGGACTGGCTGCAGCAGCGCCGCGCCCAACCCTCAAAATGCCTTGTACAGCGCAAGGCGCAGCGTGCTTCCACTGGGTTGCGGTCCTGTCCCAGCCTCCACACCATAATCTTTGTACACAGCAGTTTTCAGATTGATTTTCTGTGCCGGAAATGCGTAGTTGAATTCCACGCCCAATCCATGACGCGAACTCTTCTTCTGACTGGCACCCAAACCACTGTCATGGCTGACCTGCACCTGGCTATAGCCAACCAACCCGGCCTGCATGACGCCGAAGCGCTTGCCCAGGGCCCACTCCACCGTGAACTGGTTGCCATTGCGAAACCCCTGATCGTTCCTGCCATTGCGCTCAGTCCGCGTCATGGCGGCGACTGACCAGGTCTTGGCGGTGTCAAAGTAGTAGGTGGCCCCTGCCGACAACATCCAGGTTTTGAAGCCCTTGCCAATATCGGCGGGGCCGTCGGCGCTGGCACTGTCCAGCCACAGCCCCAGTTGCACACCGGCGTCCCATCGATCACCATGCCAGGCCAGCCCCAACGGTGACACATAGACATCGCCGACACCGGAGTGGTTTTCGCGAAGGCCGAGCGTGTCCATCCTGAACGATGACCGGGCCACGGGAACTATCAGATCCATGCCCCAGTCGGCCCCCAGAAAATCGACCTTCTGCACCCAGATAAAGCGGTTTGTCAAAGCGGTGATCGTGGCTTTGTTGCTGCCCGGCAGATTCGTATCGGTGCCTGGTGCGCGCATGGATCCAATGCGATAGTTGACCCAATATCCTGCATAGTAAAAACCAGGCGGAGGAACGGTGCCCGACTCCATGCCCTCCACGCCAGGCACATAGTGCCCCTGCGCATGCGCGCCGGTCGCCATCGAAAATATACCTGCCACTGTCAGTGCAAGGCGCGTGCACTGCGTGATCATGTGGAATATCATTGCAATGTCTCCTTTTCATGCACGGAATGAAAATCGTCCCCGAGAAATACATAGACACAGGGCAACGCTTTCAATATGCAAAGACGTTCAGGAAATATTTATCTTGAAATGGCGCAGAATCATCTCGCCAACATAAACATCGGCTAAATGGACAGGACGGTCCTCGGATTTCGCTATACCCGGAAGAAGATTCAGATCTTCACTGCCCCTGCTGGGCCTCCACGGCCGTATACACTGGAGAATTCTCCTCCTTTATTCTGCGTGACAGCACGCGGCGAGCACGAACCGCTGCGGCATCCGTGCGGAGAATGGCAGGGTGATGATCCATGAGGTCGATGGCACCGATATTTTTTTGCTGCGCCTCTATCATGGGGATGTCCTCTGTTGCGAAGATATGAAGTGATCCGCTCTTGAAGGCCTCGGTCATTTGCGCGTTGTATTTGTCTACTGTCTGGCCTGAACGCAGGAAATAGTGAGTGGTTGTCGCTGTTTCCGGCGTCAAAAAATGCCCACTTGGTATGTACCAATCACCCGTTGCGCTGTAATACTCAACAGACAGGAAGACCAGCGAAGGCACTTCCCAGCGTTCTCTCATGACGGTCTTGCCATGAGGCGCCAGCCGGGGGTTCATTGTCAAAGCAAGCGCCAATGGCTTGTCGTCCGGAAGTGTGCTGGTGAAATGGACGGTATCGCCCTCTTGCTCAAGCTGGCTGTGGGCCCGCGCGATGGGCGACGCCAGCATGGGATGCAGGAATTCGATATGACTCAGGTCCAATAGATTGTCCACCGCCAATTGGTAGTTGCCACGGACATAAAGATAGCCGCTGAGCCAGTCGGCGTCATCTTCCGTCAGTCGAGAAAAATCAGGAATCAGCGAGGTGTCAGCCAAGGACGCTTCGCCCATCCATATCCACAGCATTTCATGGCGCTCCACTAGTGGATAAGTTTTGAGCCGGGCACGGGCAGGCGGCCGGTCGCCACTGGGCGTCGCGGTGCACATTCCGGCGGGAGAAAATCGCAGCCCGTGGTAGGGACACTGGATCTGCTCGCCACAGACGGTTCCCTTGTGCAAGGGTGCCAGACGGTGCGGGCAACGATCGTCCATGGCCACCAGGGTGCCCGTTTCGGTACGAAAAATGACCACGGGTTCGTCCAGAAAAATACGCCCTAATGGTTTGACCGTGGCTTCTTCTGCGTGCCCGGCAACATACCAGCAATTTCGCAAATACATGATTTTCTCCTATCTGTTTGCCGAATCATGGGCATAGCATGAAATCAAACCGGAACCTGAATGGCTTGTGCACCAGGATGCGTGCACTTCAGAACCCGGCCGATACTGGCAAGGGGCGTCCATCATGGGTTTGTCTCCTTTGATGTATTTATTTACATGACATATTCTGTGGAATGCCGTAACCGTGGTCTATCTCGGCATTGCACGTCTTTGTCAGGTCCTTGCACGGCTTGCGTCGATTGGCATTGATGGGGCACGCAAGCCTGGGCGCGATCACGCCTTGCTCTGATTCAGCAGGTCCAGCGCCACGTCCACGATCATGTCCTCCTGCCCGCCAACCATGCGCCTGCGGCCCAGCTCCACCAAAATGTCGACCGTCTTCAAGCCGTACCTGGAGGCCGCCGCTTCGGCGTGGCGCAGAAAGCTGCTGTAGACGCCGGCATACCCCAGCGCCAGCGTCTCGCGGTCCACCCGCACCGGACGGTCCTGGAGCGGACGCACGATGTCATCGGCCGCATCCATGAGCCGGTGCAGGTCGGTTCCGTGGTTCCACCCCAGGCGCTCGGCAGCAGCGACAAACACCTCCAGCGGCGCATTGCCCGCACCAGCGCCCATGCCGGACAAGCTGGCGTCGATGCGGTCGCAGCCCTCTTCCACTGCGACGATGGAGTTGGCTACGCCCAAGCTCAGGTTGTGGTGTGCGTGAATGCCGGTTTGCGTCTCCGGTTTGAGTACGTCCTGGAAGGCACGCAGGCGGTCGCGCACGCCATACATGCTCAGCGCACCGCCGGAGTCCACCACATAGCACACGGTGGCGCCATAGCTTTCCATCCGCCTGGCCTGTTCGGCCAAACCCCTGGGCGTCTGCATGTGGCTCATCATCAGAAAGCCCACCGCCTCCATGCCCAGCTTCCTGGCGTATTCGATGTGCTGCCTGGAGACATCGGCCTCGGTGCAATGCGTGGCCACACGCACAATGCTCGCTCCCGCATCGAAGGCAGCCTTGAGGTCATGCAAAGTGCCAATGCCCGGGAGCAGCAGGGTAGCGACCTTGGCATGCCGAACCACGCTGGCGACGGCCTCGATCCACTCCAGGTCGGTATGGGCGCCGAAGCCGTAGTTGAAACTGCTGCCCTGTAGACCGTCTCCGTGGGCCACCTCGATGGAGTCGACCTTGG
This sequence comes from Delftia deserti, assembly GCF_042653485.1. NCBI lineage: Bacteria > Pseudomonadati > Pseudomonadota > Betaproteobacteria > Burkholderiales > Comamonadaceae > Delftia > Delftia deserti. The sequence goes on from NZ_JBHSIH010000001.1 coordinate 1,225,216, forward strand.
CCTCATCCAATGCCCTGGCAATCTGCCTGGCATTCTCGACAGAGTACCGGTGCCGGATGGCATGGCTGCCGTCACGCAGCGTCACGTCGGAGATATAGAGTTTCTTGCCGGGCATAGCTTGCCCCTCAGGCGTTGAGCATGCGCAGCGCGATTTGCTCTGCGGTATGAAGCCCGGCACTGGTCATGATGTCCAGATTGCCCGCATACGCCGGCAGGTAGTGGGCAGCTCCCTCGACCTCCAGGAATATGGAGGTCTTCAGGCCACTCAGGCGGTCGCCCACGCCAGGAATACGGATCGGATTGCCGGGGTCGATGCGATCGAACTGCACGCGCTGCTTGAGGCGATAGCCTGGCACATAGGCCTGCACGCTCTTGACCATGCTCACCACCGACGCCTCCATGGCGTCGGTATCGGCCAGCTCACTCAAGGTGTAGACCGTATCCCGCATGATCAACGGCGGCTCGGCCGGATTCAGGATGATGATGGCCTTGCCTTTGACGGCACCTCCTATCTTCTCGATCGCCCTCGACGTGGTCTCGGTGAACTCGTCGATATTGGCACGCGTGCCAGGGCCCGCACTTTTGCTGGAGATGCTCGCCACGATCTCGGCGTAGTGGACCTTCGCCACCTGCGAGACCGCCGCCACCATCGGAATAGTGGCTTGGCCACCGCAAGTGACCATGTTCAGGTTTCTGGCCTCCAGGTGCTGCTGGCCATTGACCACGGGAACGCAGTACGGGCCGATGCCTGCAGGCGTCAGGTCGATCATGCGCATGTCCGGCCTGATCCCGCGCAGGAAGGCGTCGTTGCGGATATGCGCCGAAGCCGAGGTGGCATCGAACACAAGACCGATATCCTGGAACACCGGCAATCCCGCCAGCCCATCCACCCCCTCGTGCGTGGTGGCAACGCCCATGCGCGAGGCACGCTCCAGCCCGTCGGAAGCGGGGTCGATCCCCACCATGGCAGCCAGCTCGATGTGCTTGCCGTGGCGCAGGATCTTGATCATCAGATCCGTTGCGATGTTGCCGCTGCCCAAGATGGCAGCCTTCAATTTGCGACTCATCTGCGCTCCTTTAGGTCTCGGTTGGGCCGTCAGACGGCTGCGAACCGGGTGCGTACACTCCCGATGCCGGTGACATGGGCCACGAATTCGTCACCGCGATGGGCCTCCACCATGGGCCCCAGTGCACCCGTCAGGACCAGGTCGCCCGCGCGCAGCGGCTCTCCCATGGCGGCGAGCTTGCGAGCGAGCCAGACTGCGGCATTCAAAGGATGCCCAAGGCATGCGGCGCCGTTGCCACTGGACACTGGCTGGCCGCCTTGCAGCAGATTCATTTCCACCAGTTTCAGATCCAGCCCGGCCAGGGCGGTAGGAACCGCGCCCAGAACGATCGCGCCACTGGATGCGTTGTCGGCCACCGTGTCCGTGAAGCCGATGTCCCATCCGGCGATGCGGCTGTCCACGATTTCGATCGCCGGCAACACATATTCGGTGGCACCTATCACGTCGACGAGCGTGGCATCGAGCATCGGGATATCCCGTCCGAGCACCAGCGCGACTTCGGCCTCCACTTTGGGCTGGATCAGGCGTGCGAAGGGCACGCTTTCACCATCGCCAAAGACCATGTCGGAGAACAATGTTCCGAAGTCCGGCTGCTCGACGCCAAATTGCCTTTGCACGGCCGGTGAAGTCAGGCCGATCTTGCGCCCCACCACACGCCGTCCTGCACGGATCGCGTGCTCCACGTTCCTGCGCTGGATCGCGTAGGCAGAGGCACCCCCGTCGTTCGGCAACCGTGACCGCAGGGGCTGCATCGGCGCGCGGCGAGCCTCTGCCGTGCGAAGGCTCAGCGCCAGTTCTTGAATCAGATCCGATGTTTGCATTGGGTTTTCCTGCATTGGCATTGCGCACTCTTTCTGCTGGATCTCTGCGTCAGCTCAATAGCCGGGTCGGACCAAGACGGCGACCGGCCTGGTCGAACGGCAGGCGTCCTGCGGTGGCAGGCCCATCAGCGCCCCAGAATCTGGAGCACCGCCGGCACAAGGCCATCGCGGCTGGCCGAGGAGCAATCCGCAGCACGCCATGCGATGAACATGTCGGGGCGCACCAGCAGCGCGCCGGCCTCGTCAAGGCCCGACACGCGCGCCCAATCGCCATGGCTATCCACGTACTCCTGACCCGGGCCGATCACATGCATGTGCAAATCGATCCCCAACTCATGCGCCGCCATGGCGACCGTCTCGGCCCAGGCCTGACCGGCCAGGCCTGTCAGCAGCGTGAAACGGCCTTTGCCACACAGGTCCAGCGTCGAGACCTTGCGTTGCAAGCATGTCAGCCACGCATGGGGTAGATGGGCACCAGGTCGTGTGCTGGGCTGGTAGAAATACACCGGATCGCGTGAGAAACCAGGGTCCGCCGTTCCGTCGGCTACGATCGCACTGGAGACGTACCGTTGGTTCAGTTCCACGCCATGGGCGGCGCCAAAACCGTCCAGCGTCTTGTCCATCGCTTGCCGCAACGACTTGCGCATGCGGGCTCCGTCGGCCGAAGGCTCTTTCAGCCGTGCCAGCGCGTGCTCCATGTCCTGCTCGCAAGCGCCGGGCGGCAGCTCCAGCGCCTGGAACAGCGGCCCAAGAGTCAGGGTGCTCTGGAAAGCATGCTCCACCACCTGTCTGGCGATTGGCGCACGTTCTGCCTCGTAGGAGGCCAGCAGCGCTGGGCCTGCCTGGCCCTTGAGCACCAAGGCCAGTTTCCAGGCCAGGTTATAGGCATCCTGGATGCTGGTATTCATGCCCAGCCCGCCGAAAGGCGTGTGGCGGTGCACGGCGTCACCCATGCAGAACACGCGGCCGTTGGTGTTGTTCAGCGCATACTGTCGATTGTTGGCCCAGTGGCCAATGGCATCGATCTGGATCGGCACCGTGTGCGTCCCCAGGATTCTGCAGACCATCTCGCGCGCCTCCTGGTCGGTCGGTCTGTGCACGCCGCCGGCAAGCTCGTAGCCCACCACGCACATCCATTTGTTCCAGGGCCGGATCATGCGCATGACGCCAAACCCGGGGCCGGCAGCCGGACCGTTCAGACCTCGGCCCACCTGCAGAATCCAGTACATGTCGCTGGGACGATGGGCGCAGAACGCGGAGAGGTCCGCAGTGAACTCGATATTGACCGAGCCGGACTCACCGAAGGCCAGCTCGCCCTCGAAGCTCAGCCCAATGTCCTGCGCCACCTTGGATCTGGCGCCATCGGCGCCAATCAGATACCTGGCACGGACCTCATACTCCAGCCCGCTCACGTGGTCGGCCAGGCGTGCCGTCACGCCCTCGGCGTCCTGCACATGCGACAGATACTCGGTGCGAAAGCGCAGGTCCGATCCGCGCTGGCTGGCTTCGGCCACCAGCAGTGGCTCCAGGTAGAGCTGGGGCAGATCACAATAGGTGGTGGGGCTCGCCTTGAGCTGCGCGCTTCGGGCGGCATCCGAGGTTCCCCAAGCTGGAATGCGGCCCAACTCCTCGCCCACCAAGCTGGTCGCGTAGGCATGCTCGCCCATCAACTCCCAGGGCGTGGCCAGCTTTTTGGCAGCCTCTTCGATGCCGAAGTCGCGCAGGATTTCCATCGTGCGCTGGTTGGTGATGTGCGCGCGCGGCCCGGGGGAGGTCGAACGGTACCTGTTGATGACCGTATTCTTCACGCCCGCCTGGGCCAGGGCCACCGCAGCGGCAGCACCCGCAGGCCCGGAGCCAACGATGAGAACATCAGTTTCAGCCGGTTTTGACACGACGTTGCCTCCAATTTTCCAAGGGGATGAAAAGTAGCTGACGCCGTTCGGCTCAGCGGTCGAGAAGCAGGAAGTCGATGGTTACGCGGCTGAATATCTCCGGATATTCCATCATGGCCCAGTGGCGGCAGTGCGGCAGAAAGTAGCCTGTCGAATGGTCCAGCAGCTGCAGAAAACGCAGGTTGTCCTCCATCGGAATCACCAGATCATCCTTTCCTGCGAACACCAGCGCACGCGTCTTCACGGCCGCGATCTGCGCTTCCTCGTAGTGCAGGCCGCCGCGTTCCTTGACCCAGCCCATCGTGGCCTTGTAGGCCGCTTTCCTGGCGGGCTGGATGGACAGCTCGTAGCGGTAGCTCAGCAGTTCCTCCGACATGCCCAGATCGGGGTTGGCGAGCACGCCCACGATCTTGCGCATCCCCTCCAGAGTGAAGTCGTAGTTGATCACCGGGGCCAAGGCGGCGTTGAGATCGCGGTTCAGGCCGGCACTGCCCATCAGCACGATGTTCCTGACCAGCTCGGGACGCTGCATCGCCACCCCCAGGGCTGTGGCCCCGCCCATCGAGTTGCCGACGATATGCACCGGCTGCCCGTCGCCAATCGCCTCGATGAAGGCGATGGCCTGGGCAGTGCGGGCGTCCTGCGTGTAGCTGAACAGCGCCGGATCGGGTGCATCGGAGGCGCCAAAGCCGACCATGTCCATCGCCAGCACGCGTGCACGCCGTGAGAAGAGCGGGAAGCAGTTCTTCCAGTTGCCGCAGGCGTCGGCGCCAGCGCCACCACCGTGGATCAGGATGATGGTCTCGCCCGAGCCCGCTTCGTAGTAAGCGGTTCTGAATTCACCGGTCTGGATGAGTTTGTGGTCTTGTGGGTTCATGGTCATGTCTTCCTTGATTGATCTGAAGGAAACCGGAGATGCAGGCGCAATTCAGGCGCACGGCGAGATGTGGCCCCAGTCACTGAGCTGCGAGTAAGTCTTGACCTCCCAATCGCGGTCATCGATCACGAGGCCCCCGTGGCCAAACTCGAGCTGAACACCGGAAGGCGTCACCACATAGAACGAGAACATCTGATCATTCGGGTGGTGGCCCAGGCCCGTGGCCACCGGGAAGCCGGCTTTGGCGCAGCGATCGTGTGCCATGCCGACATCGTTGAAGTCCTCCACCTCCAACATGAAGTGGTGCAGCTTTTTGGGAAAGGGCACGGCGGCAGCCGCCAGAGAGTGGTGGCGGCCAGTGACGGTATGAAAGAACGTTGCGTCCACCTGCACCACGCCATGGGGCGTTTCCAGCGGAGCACGGACATAGTCGCTCAGGCGCAGGCCCAGGATCTGGCGCGCAAAGTCCAGCGTGGCGGGGTAATTTCTGCCGGCCACCAGAATGTGGCCCATTCCCAGGCGCCCCGTCACAAAGCCCTTGTTCAGCACCTTGGAGGCGAAGCGCTCGGCTGCGAATTTCATGCCGAAGGCGAACTCATGGCGCAGGCCGTTCGGGTCCATACAGGCATACGCCTTTTCGACGCAACGGCGCTGCGTGGCTTCTCGGTCCACCACGTTCACGGCCAACCCTTTGGCAGCCAGCGCACGCACATAGTCCTCCAGCTCGGCTTCGGTATCGAACATCCAGCCGGCGTAGCTCAGGTCGTCGCAGCCATCGTGCTCCAGAACAACGCGCTGCATGCGGTCGTCCATGCGCAGTGCGAGGCTGCGGTGGCCATCACGCTCGCCCGCCTGCAGGCCGAGCACGTCCACCAAGAGGGTTTCCCAACGCGCCAAATCGCTGACGCCGAAGCCCAGGTAGCCCAGGGAACTGATTTCTGCCATGAGATATGCCTCCTTGATATCGATGGGTACGCAGTCGGCCGGGACGCCGCTCCTGCGGAGCATCGACACGCTTCACCGCCTGCTTGCAGTGATTGTTCTGGCCAGGCCGTCCCCCGGTCTATCGCCTGGCAGCACGCCGTTATCCAGCGGCTGCACGGCACCTCACAGGACCCCGGTTCAAAGGGAAAACCAGACGAACGATTGACCGAAGCCTGTGATATTTCTTGCTGTGTGATTCACGTTTGCGTTCACCCCGATCGCCCCACCAGAACCTCAGGAGTCGACGCATGGACACCTCCACGCTACAGCGCCACTGTGTGCTGCACGGTGTTTCCGCAGACACCGTTTCGGCGCATGCCCAGCAGCGCATTGCCCAGCATCAGGTCCGGCCATCCAATGGGCGACAGATCAAAGAAGGCTACCTGCACCACGTCTCGCTCGGCAGCATGGCGGTGGCGAACCTGGGTTTCGGCGCAGAAACGCTGATCGACGGTTTCCCGACGCAAGACAACTACTACATCCAGATCGTCCTGTCAGGACAGCTTGACGTCTGCATGGGCGGCCATTCGTACTCCGTGGACAGCAACGCGATGGCGATCATCAATCCCATGCGTCCCGCGCTGCTGCATCACAGCGCCGACTGCTGCGCACTGATCGTGCGCATTGAGCGCAGCGCGATGCAGCAGCATCTCACCGGCCTCCTGGGCCACACCGTGGCGAACCAGGTGGAGTTCACACCTTTTGTACTGCGCAACCAGCAGCGCGTGGGCAGTCTGGTCCGCTCCATTGAGCACATCTGTGCGGAACTCGAGGACCCCTACGCGACCATCCACACGCCCAAGCTGGCCCGTATTTTCGAGAGCCAGCTGACAGACACTTTCTTCTGGGCCGTACCACACTCCCACTCGGATCGCGTCGAACGGGTGATCGGCAGCGACGGCCCGGAGTGCCTGCTGCGTGCGGAGCGCTACGTGGACTCACACCTGGCGCTGGATCTCTCGCTGGCCGACATGGTGCTGGCCTCGGGCACCAGTGAGCGCAATCTCTACAAAGCGTTCAGGACCTACCGGGATCTCACACCCATGGGCTACCTCAAGGCACAACGTCTGCGCAAAGCAAGGCGCGAGCTCGAGAGCTCCCGAAACCCGACTCTGTCCATTGCCGAAATAGCCATGGAAGTGGGCCTGTCGCACCTGGGAAATTTCTCTGCAGACTACAAGCGCATGTTCGGCGAGTTGCCTTCGGAAACGCTGAGGCGGCGCAATCGCGCCCTGTATTGATTTCAATGACATGATCCATGAAATCCCTGGGGCCGCAGACATACTCATGGACGCTGGGATCAGGCCGGGCCAGCAGGGCTGCGGCGTCCAGTCTGCAGGGCCGTCGTCGAAACGCCACTGCAACGGGCACGCCCAGATCGGGCCATCGATTTCGCCCCGAAAGGCGGCACGTACGTACGAGCGCACACTCCCAGCCTCCATCTCCTGCCATGGCCGAAGCGAATATTCGACATCCCTGGCAACGGAAAAGCAAAAATCCCCAGTGCATTCCTGCACTGGGGATTTTTTTGTTTGGGGTGGCTGATGGGGCTCGAACCCACGACAACAGGAATCACAATCCTGGACTCTACCAACTGAGCTACAGCCACCGTAGAAGCATCGAATTATATGCCAGAAACCGGCAGCCAAATGACTTGCGGGCAGCAACTGCTGTGTTGCCCTGTGCGCTGCACGATCAGATCTCGCCGGAAGACGCGGCCAGCAGCCCCTCTGTGCGCCTGCCGCAGGCAAAACGCCCTGCCTGCCTGATCTGGAGGCTTCGGGCATCTCCAGCCAGAACCGCCGCCGAAAGCAAAAATCCCCAATGCATTTCTGCACTGGGGATCTTTTTATTTGGGGTGGCTGATGGGGCTCGAACCCACGACAACAGGAATCACAATCCTGGACTCTACCAACTGAGCTACAGCCACCGTAGAAGAATGCTATTGTATGTCAATAAACTGCTTGATTTTTGAAATTTCTGTTTTTCTAGAAATTTCTCTCATCAGGGGCGCGGGACCTTGATCTGCACCTTGAGCTGTTTCTTGAGAAGCTCGTAGTATGCCATAGCTTCTGCGACCGCAGAGCTTCGCAGGAAGTCCTGCTTCTGCGCGGCAGCGGCCTGTGCATCATCGGCCGGACGCTCGACGATGCGGTTGATCTTGACCACGGCATAGCCTTGGGCACCCATGTCGACACCCGTCCAGGCAGGCAGTTGAGCGGTCGGTGCACGCAGGGCGGCATCCACCACTTCGCGCGACTGGCCTTCCGGCTGGTCACGGCTGATCACCTTGGCGGCAGGCAGTTGCGCCGCATCAGGCTTGGCCTTCCATGCTGCAAGCTTGGCCTCGCCATCGGCCTTGGCCAGTTCGGCGGACTTTTGCGCCACGTACAGGGTGCGCAGCTTGTCGCCGACCTCGGCCATGGGCAGCGTGCGGGCCGGCGTGTACTCCACCACGCGGCCGGCCACCAGCTGGCTGGAACCCAGCTCCACTGCATCGGTGTTGCGCTTGTTGTTCAGCGAGTCGCTGGAGAACAGCGCTTCCAGGAAGCGGGGATTGGCCAGGGGACCCTTGACGTTGGGGCCAGGCTGGCGCGTCACATGGTCTGCCTTTTGCACGGTGAGCTTGAACTTTTCGGCCACGGGCTGCAGGCTGTCCGACTGCTCGTAGACCGCATTGGAGAAGCCTTCCGCCAGTTCGGCGAACTTGCGCTGGGCCTGTTGCTGCTTGAGTTCGGCTTCCAGCTTGGGACGCATCTGCTCGAAGCTCGGAGCCTTGGGCTTCTTGATGTCCACCAGCGAGATGATGTGGTAGCCGAAGTCGCTGTGCACCACGTCGCTGATGTCGCCCACCTTCATGCCGAAGGCTGCGTCCTCGAAGGGCTTGACCATGGCACCGCGGCCGAAGTAGCCCAGATCGCCGCCCGATGCAGCGGAGCCGCCGTCCTGCGAATTGGCCTTGGCCAGTTCGGCGAAGCGCTTGGGGTCCTTGCGCAGCTCGGCCAGCAGTTCCTCGGCCTTGGCCTTGGCTTTTTCCTGCTCGGCAGCAGGCGCATCCTTGCTTGCATTGATCAGGATGTGGCTGGCACGGCGCTCTTCGGGGCCGGCCAGGCGCTCGGCGTTCTGGTTGTAGTAGGAACGCACATCGTCTTCGCTCAGCGTGATGCCGGCCTCGATGCTGGGAACGTCCAGCAGCAGGTACTCCACCTTGGCCTGCTCCGATTGCTGGAACTGGCTGGTGTGGGCATCGTAGTAGGCCTTGAGTTCGGCCTCGGTGGGCTGGACCTTGCTGGCGTAGGCGCTGGCTTCAAAGCGGGCCACCTGCACTTCGCGGCGCTGGTACAGCGCATCGATGGCCTGCCTGACCTGGGTGTCGGTCGCAAAGGCCGTACCCGTCACGCCACCCATCACCTGGTTCATGGACAGCTCGCGGCGCAGGTTGGCCTCGAAGCCTTCGGGCGTCAGGCCCTGAGATCCGACCAGGGCGCGGTAGGCCTCGGCATCCATCGAGCCATCAGGCTTCTTGAGCGCGGCAATCGCGGGGATCTCCTGCAGCGTGCGCACCAGTTGCGCATCGGACGCGGCCAGGTGCATCTTCTGCACGGCAGCGGCCAGCACCTGGTCACGCACCATCTTCTCCAGCGTGGCGTAGCGCGCCTGCGGCGAGTCCAGCAGCTTGGGGTCGATGTTGGGGTTCTCGGCGCGCAGGCGATCACTCTCCATGCGGTGCGCGTTCTCCCAGTCGGCCTGCTTGATCTCATGACCATCGACACGTGCGACGATGACGCTGGACTCCGTGAAGTAGTTCTGGTTCACACCCACGAAGATGAACGAGGGAATGATCAGCAAGAACAACAAGATCATCACGAACTTGGAATGCTTGCGGATGGATTCGAACATGGTCTGTCGTCTTTCAATGGCAGAAATAGAAAAGGCGAACTTTCGTTCGCCTTTTGTTCTTGGTGGGTGCTGACGGGGTCGAACCGCCGACCTACGCCTTGTAAGGGCGCCGCTCTACCAACTGAGCTAAGCACCCCACCTTGACTGGTGTCAGTTCAGGGCATCTTTCAATGCCTTGCCCGGACGGAACTTTGGAACCTTGGCGGCCTTGATCTTGATGGTTTCGCCGGTGCGGGGGTTGCGGCCCGTACGAGCAGCGCGCTTACCAACGGCGAATGTGCCAAAACCAACGAGCGACACTGTACCACCCTTTTTGAGGGTTTTCTTCACAGCCTCAATCGTGGAATCCAGTGCGCGAGCAGCCGCAGCCTTGGAGATGTCGGCGTTGTTAGCGATGTGCTCAATCAGTTCGGTTTTATTCACAAGATGCCTCTGGAGAAATAAGTGAATGGGATGTCTCTGCGGCCACCAACTTGGCTCGGCCAGAGACCCGGCGCGACGGATACGGAATCTGGCTTGCCGCTGGACGCCTGCCCCGGGGGCAGACATCGGTGAATTAAAGCCATCGACCTTCCAGGTGTCAATGCACGCTGCGCATCGCAGCGACAGGGGACGATTCTATGCGGTTTTGGCGCCAGCTTTGGCTTTGCGGCCGGTTTTTTGCGCCCAGCCGAGGCTAGCGGCTTCACGAATTGACAAGGGTTGACAATGGACTTGTCCTCTGCAGGCCTTGCCGGTGCTGCAAAGCGCATCATCGCTTCGCATCCGCGGCGCCACAGCTGCTGCCCTGCCTGATTCAAATGCTTCCGAAAAAATAGCAACGCCAGACAGTTTGACGTGTCTGGCGCAGGATCCGGGACCGGTCGAAAAGGCCCTCAGTGCGTGACCCGCGCGCGGATCTCGGGCAGGGCTTTTTGCAGGTAGTACACCATGGACCAGACGGTGAGCACCGCCGCCACCCAGATCAGCACCTGGCCCCAGACGCCGGTGTCGATCATGCCGAACACACGGCCGTCGTACAGCAGGAAGGGGATGGCCACCATCTGCGCCGTGGTCTTGAGCTTGCCCAGCATGTGCACGGCCACGCTCTTGCCCGCGCCCAGGTGGGCCATCCATTCGCGCAGGGCCGAGATGGCGATCTCGCGGCCGATGATGATCAGGGCCACGAACACGTCGGTGCGCTGCAGGTGCACCAGCACCAGCAGCGAGGCGCAGACCAGAAACTTGTCGGCCACCGGATCGAGGAAGGCGCCGAATGCCGATGTCTGGTTGAGCTTGCGCGCCAGGTAGCCGTCGAGCCAGTCGGTGGCCGCGAAGACGATGAACATGACCGTGGCGACCAGGTTGCGGGTCGCCACATCGAACGGCGCGTAGAACACCCCGACGATCAGCGGAATCGCGACGATCCGCGTACAGGTCATCAAGGTGGGGATTGTGAGAAACATGGCCGCCATTGTGTCACGTACCTTGGTGTTTGAGGTTCTGTTTCGGGGGCCGCGGTGCAGCCTGCGGGACGGTCATTTCAATGCAATGCACGGTAGATATCTTCAGCCAGCGCGGCCGAGATGCCATCCACGCTGCACAGGTCCTCGACGGTGGCTTCGGACACGCCGCGCACGCCGCCAAAGCGCTGCAGCAGGCGCGCGCGCTTCTTGGGGCCCACGCCCGGAATCTCTTCGAGCTTGCCGCCGCTCACCCGCACCTTGGCACGCGCCGCGCGCATGCCGGTGATGGCGAAGCGGTGGGCCTCGTCGCGGATCTGGGCCACCAGCATCAGCGCGGCCGAGTCATGGCCCAGGTAGATTTTCTCGCGCCCGTCGGCAAAGACCAGCTCCTCCAGGCCGACCTTGCGCCCTTCGCCCTTCTCCACGCCGACGATGCGGGAGACATCCAGTCCAAGCTGGTCGAACACCTCGCGTGCCATGCTGACCTGGCCCTTGCCGCCATCGACCAGCACCAGGTCGGGCAGTTGCGGCTGCTTGCCCGTGAGCTCGGCACCTCCCGCCTCTCTTTGGGCTTCGGCGACGCGGCTGTAGCGGCGGGTCAGCACCTGGCGCATGGCCGCGTAGTCGTCGCCGCCCGTGATGCCCTCGATGTTGAAACGCCGGTATTCGCTGCTTTGCATCTTGTGGTGATGGAAGACCACGCAGGAGGCCTGCGTGGCCTCGCCCGCCGTGTGCGAAATGTCGAAGCATTCGATGGTGAGTTCATCGAGGTTTTCGCAGGCCAGGTCCAGCGCCTCGACCAGGGCGCGCGTGCGCGCCTGCTGCGAGCCTTCTTCGGCCAGCAGGCGGGCCATCTGGATGTCGGCATTCTTTTGCGCCATCTCCAGCCAGATGCGCCGCTGCTCGCGCGGCTGCTGCACGGCGGTGATGCGCACGCCGCCTTGCTCGCTCAGCAGGGCCAGCAGCTTCTTGTCCACGGGATGGCTGACGATGAGCACGGGCGGCACGGCCACGCCGGTGTAGTGCTGGGCGATGAAGGCCTCCAGCACGATGTCCTCGACCGGGCGCGCGGACTCGGCAAGGCTGGCCTCTTCCTCGCTGGCGTAGACCGAGGCGGCATCGCCCAGATTGGCGGGAAAGTACGGCCGGTCGCCCAGGTGGCGGCCGCCGCGCACCATGGCCAGGTTCACGCAGGCGCGGCCGCCCTGCACTTTCACGGCGAGGATGTCCACGTCGCGGTCGTCGGCGGTTTCTATGACCTGCTGGTGCAGCACGCGCGACAGCGCCGTCATCTGGTTGCGCACCTCGGCGGCCTGCTCGTACTCCATGCGCTCGGCCAGCTCCATCATGCGGGCCTCCAGCTGGCGCAGCAGTTCCTGGGTTTCGCCGCGCAGCATGGCCTCGGCATTGCGCACGTCCAGCGCATAGGCTTCGGGCGAGATCAGATCCACGCAAGGGCCGCTGCAGCGCTTGATCTGGTAGAGCAGGCAGGGCCGCGAGCGGTTGGCAAAGACCGTGTCCTCGCAGGTGCGCAGCCGGAAGACCTTCTGCAGCAGCTGTATGCTTTCCTTGACGGCCCAGGCGTTGGGATAGGGGCCGAAGTAGCGGTGGCGCTTGTCCACGGCACCGCGGTAGTAGGCCATGCGCGCGAAGCGCTGGTGCGCGGGCTCGCCGGCCTGGCCGTCGCGCGCGGCCACGCCGGTGATCTTCAGGTAGGGATAGCTCTTGTCGTCCCGGAACAGGATGTTGTACTTGGGGTGCTGCGTCTTGATGAGGTTGTTTTCCAGCAGCAGGGCTTCGGCCTCGGAGCGCACCACCGTGGTCTCCAGGCGAGCGATCTTGCCGACCATGTGGCCTATGCGCGTGCCGCCATGGTTCTTGCTGAAATAGCTGGAGACGCGGCGCTTGAGGTTGATGGCCTTGCCCACGTACAGCAGGCTGCCTGCCGCGTCGAAATAGCGATAGACGCCGGGCAGGCCCGGCAGCGCTGCCACCTGGGCCAGCAGTTCATCGGAATGGGGTTCGGACATGCGCCTATTGTGGCCGCTGCCCGGGCCCGCCGCAGCGGGCCTGCGGGCCTTCAGGCTCTTACTCGGCCTCGATCTTCGAGGACTTGACCACCTGGGACCAATTGGACCACTCGGTCTTGACCATGGCGCCCAGCTGCTGCGGGTTCATGTAGTCCGCCGTGGCGCCCTGCTCCTGCGCCTTTTGCTTGAAGGCCGGGTTCTCCACCACCTTCTTGAGGTCGGCCGTGAGCTTGTCGATCACGGGCCTGGGCGTGGCGGCGGGCGCAAACACGGCAAACCAGGAGGTGGCGTTGACGCCCGCATAGCCGGCCTCGGCCGTGGTGGGCGCATCAGGCAGGCTGGGCAGGCGCTGGGGGCCGGTCACGGCCAGCACGCGCAGCTTGCCGCTTTGCACATGGGGCATGAAGGGCGGCGCCGTGCCGAAGGTCAGGTCCACCTGGCCGCCCAGCAGGTCCTGCAGCGCGGGGCCGGTGCCCTTGTAGGGGACGTGGACCATCTTGATGCCGGCCTGCTGCTCCAGCATGGCGCCCGTCACGTGCTGCAGCGAGCCATTGCCTGATGAGGCGTAGTTCAGCTTGCCGGGGTTGGCCTTGGCATAGGCCACGAGTTCGGCCAGCGTCTTCACGGGCAGTTCGGACCGCACCACGATGATCTGCGGCGCCGACAGCACATTGGCCACGGGCTGGAAGTCGCCCTGCTCCCAGATGCGGGCCTTGGTCAGGTGGGGCGAGATCACGTGGTAGCCCGAGTACTGCATGAGCAGGGTGTAGCCATCGGCCTCGGCACGCTTGACCAGGCTGGCCGCAATCGAGCCGTTGCCGCCGCCCTTGTTGTCCACCACCACCGACTGGCCGATCACGGGCGCCAGCGCCTGGGCCGCCATGCGCGCCGCCAGGTCGGTGGTGCCACCGGCTGCGGCAGGCACGATCATGGTGATGGTCTTGGCGGGGTAGCCGCCCTGCGCCAGCGCGGCCGTGCCGCCCAGGCCCAGTCCTGCGATGGCGATGGCCACGGCTGCGATCTGCCTGCGTTGAATCTTCTTCATCTTTGTCTCCTTGAGGGTTGTCCGGTTCTTGTGGGTGAAATTTCGCGCCGGCCTCAGCCCTTGGCCAGCGCCCGTTCGCGGATGGCCGCGAACTCGGGCGGCGGCTGGTGCAGGTCCAGCCGCGCGCCGGCCTTGGCGATCTGGCTGGCCGTGTCATGGCCGATCAGCGCGGGCAGGCTGCGCGCGGCCGCAACGATCCGCGCCAGGTCCACGCCGGTGTCGTAGCCCATGAGCTGCAGCGCATGGACGATGTCCTCGGTGCAGGCATTGCCCGAGGCGCCGGGCGCGTAGGGGCAGCCGCCCAGGCCTCCGATGGAGGCGTCGAAGCGGTCGCCGCCCGCCTCGATGGAGGCCAGCACATTGCCCAGGGCCATGCCGCGCGTGTTGTGGAAATGCAGGGTCATGCCCAGCTGCGGCCAGCGCTGCCGGAAGGCAGCCACCATGGCGCGCACCTGGGTCGGGAAGGCCATGCCCGTGGTGTCGCACAGCGTGATGCCCTGCACGCCCAGGTCGGCAAAGCGCTGCACCCAGTCGAAGACTTCCTGCTGCGGCACATCGCCCTCCATGGGGCAGCCAAAGCAGCATGACAGCGAGACATTGACCGGCACGCCGGCCTGCTGCGCCGTGGCCACGACCTGGGCCAGCGCCGCGAACGACTGGCTGCGCTGCATGCGCAGGTTGCACAGGTTGTGCGTCTCGCTGACCGACATGACCAGGTTGAGCTCGTCCGTGCGCGCCTCGATGGCGCGCTCGGCGCCACGGGCATTGGGCACCAGGGCGGTGTAGACGGTGCCGGGGCGGCGCTCTATCTCACGCATCACGATCTCGCCATCGCGCAGCGCGGGAATGGCCGTGGGCGAGACAAAGGCCGTGACCTCGATCTTGGACAGGCCGGCCTGCGACAGCGCATTGACCAGGGCGATCTTGTCCTCGGTGGGGACAAAGGCCTGCTCCATCTGCAGCCCGTCGCGCGTGCCGACCTCGTTGAAGAAAACGCGGCGGCCCGCGCCCTGCCAGACATCCGTGGGGTGGACGGCATTCATTGGATCACTCCCTTGCTGCGCAGCAGCGCAATCTGTTGGGCCGTGAGGCCGGCCTCGGCCAGCACGGCATCGGTGTCATCGCCCACATGGGGCGCACTGCTGCGCACCGTGCCGGGCGTGAGCGAGAGCTTGGGGACGATGCCCGGCACCTCGATGTCGTCGCCGTCGCGCGTGTGCTGGCTGAGGATCATGTCGCGGGCGCGGTAGTGCGGGTCCTCGGCAATGTCCTTGGCCGTGTAGACCTTGCCGGCCGGCACGCGCGCGGCGGCCAATTGGTCCATCACGGACTGCACGCTCTGGGCACGCGTCCAGCCGCCGATGACGGCGTCGATCTCGGCGATGCGTGCCACGCGGCCCGCGTTGTCGGCCAGCTGCGGATCGTCGGCCAGGTCCTGGCGGCCGATGGTAGCCATCAGGCGCTTGAAGATGGAGTCGCCATTGCCGGCCACCAGCACCCAGCCGTCCTGGCAGGGATAGGCGTTGGACGGCGCGATGCCCGGCAGCGCGCTGCCCGCCGCCTCGCGCACGGCACCAAAGGCGCTGTATTCGGGCAGCAGACTTTCCATGACGTTGAAGACGGCCTCGTGCAGCGCCACGTCGATGACCTGGCCGGCACCGCCGTTCACCTTGCGGTGGTACAGGGCCATCATCACGCCGATCACGCCATGCAGCGCGGCCAGCGTGTCGCCAATGGACACGCCCACGCGCACCGGCACCCGGCCCGGCTCGGCTGTCAGGTGGCGCAGGCCGCCCATGGCCTCGCCGATCACGCCAAAGCCCGGCAGGTCGCGGTAGGGGCCGGTCTGGCCGTAGCCCGAGATGCGCAGGATGACCAGGCCGGGATTGAGCGCATGCAGCTCCTCGGGCGACATGCCCCAGCCTTCCAGCGTGCCGGGGCGGAAGTTCTCGACCAGCACATCGGCCTCGGCGATCAGGCGCCGGGCGATGTCCTGGCCCTCCTGCTGGCGCAGGTCCAGCGCCACCGAGCGCTTGTTGCGCGACTGCACCTGCCACCAGACCGAGGTGCCGTTCTTGATCAGGCGCCAGTTGCGCAGCGGATCGCCTGCGCCCGGCGCCTCGATCTTGACCACGTCGGCGCCGAACTCGCCCAGCGTCTTGCCGCAGAACGGCCCGGCGATCAATTGCCCCATCTCGACCACGCGCACGCCGTTGAGTGCGCCGGGGGTGGGAACCTGCCTTGTCTGTTGTGTCATGGGTGAACGCTTCCTCGTTGTCTCCACGGCCTGCCTGCGATGGCATTGCCGCGGCGCCGATCTTGCCGCCGTCCGCGCGCGCCGCAAAACGCTCAAGCGCGACGCTGCCATCGCAAACCGGCATGGCAGAACCCAGCCGGACGGGGCCGGGCGATAATCGCCACCCCATGAAACTCGACCCGATTTCGCTGCGCCTGTTCGTGGCCGTGATGGAGGAAAGCGCCATCGCACGCGCTGCCGCACGCGAACACATCGCCCCCTCGGCCGCCAGCCGGCGGCTGGCCGAGCTGGAGAGCCAGCTGCAGGTGGAGCTGTTCACCCGCAGCAACCGCGGCAGCGTGCCCACGGCTGCCGCCTATGCGCTGCTGAACATGGCGCGTGGCGTGCTCAACGACCTGGACGGCATCGGCGAGCAGATGCGCGAGTACGGCAGCGGCCTGCGCGGCCATGTGCGCGTGATGGCCAACATCTCGGCCATCACGCAGTTCCTGCCCTCCCAGCTGCAGCGCTTCCTGGACCAGCACCCGCATGTGGACGTGCGCCTGCAGGAGCGCGTGAGCAGCGACATCGCACGCGCGGTGGCCGACAACGAGGCCGACATCGGCATCCTCAACCAGGGCAGCTATGGCGAGAAGATCCGCCTGCGCCCGTACCGCCGCGATCGCCTCATCGTGATCGTGCCCCAGGGCCATGCGCTGGTACGCAGGCGCTCGCTGCGGCTGGCCCAGGTGCTGGACCATGACCTGGTGGGCATGCACGCGGGCAGCGCGCTCAACCACCAGATCACGCGCGCCGCCGCCGACCTGGGCCTGCAGCCCCGGCTGCGAATGAAGGTCACGGGCTATGACGCGCTGTGCCTGATGGTGGCCTCGGGCCTGGGCGTAGGCATCCTGCCCGAAGGCAGCGCACGCCTGTACCTGGGCGCCCTGCCGCTGCGCTGCATTGCGCTGGACGAGCCCTGGGCCGAGCGCCAGCTGATGCTGTGCGTGCGCTCGCAAGAGGCACTGCCGCCCGTGGCGCAGTTGCTGGTCGAACATCTGTGCGAACCCTGATTCCCATGCTTGCCTTCAACCCCATCCCCCCGGACCCGCCGCCAAAGCAGGCCACTGCACGGACCTGGGACATCTTCTGCCAGGTCATAGACAACTTTGGCGACATCGGCGTGTGCTGGCGCGCTGCCACCGACCTGGCCTCACGCGGCCAGCGCGTGCGGCTGTGGATGGACGACGCCAGCGCCCTGGCCTGGATGGCTCCCCGGCCGCACCCGGCCGGACTCAGCGTCCATGGCTGGCCCACGCAGGCGCAGGACGTCCCACAGTCCATGGGTGATGTGGTCATCGAGGCCTTCGGCTGCGAGATCCCGCCGCCCTTTCTGGCAGCCATCGCGCGCCGGGCACCGCTGTGGATCAACCTCGAATACCTGTCGGCAGAGGACTATGTGGAGCGCTGCCACCGCCTGCCCTCGCCGCTGATGTCGGGGCCGGCTGCGGGGTTGACGCGCTGGTTCTTCTACCCGGGCTTCACGGCCGCCACGGGCGGCCTGCTGCGCGAGCCGGACCTGGCCGCGCGCCAGGCAGCTTTTGCTTCCGAGGGCCGGCAGGCCTGGCGCACACGCCACGGCATAGGCACCGGCGATTGCGCCATCTCGCTGTTCTGCTACGAGCCCCCTGCCCTGCCTCAATGGCTGGCCCAACTGCATGCAGCGCCCCTTGCGCCGCAGGCCACGCATTTGCTGGTGACCCCGGGGCGCGCAGCCGCCGCCGTGCAACAGGCCATGGCCAGCGTGCCCGCCACGGAACAAGGCGCGGTGACCCGGCATGCGCTGCAGCCCTGCCCCCAACCTCAGTTCGACGAGATGCTCTGGGCCTGCGACCTGAACCTGGTGCGTGGCGAGGATTCGCTGGTACGCGCGCTGTGGGCTGGCCAGCCGCTGGTCTGGCACATCTATCCCCAGCACGAAGACGCCCATCACGACAAGCTCGACGCCTTTCTTGACTGGCTGCAGGCACCGGCCAGCCTGCGCGCCTTCCACCACGCCTGGAACGGCATGGCACCTGCAAGCACCCTGCCCGCAATCACGCCTGCGCTGCTGCAGCATTGGCAGGAATGCGTGCAGGCGGCACGCTTGCGGCTGCTGCAACAGACCCCATTGATTGAGCAGCTACAAGCTTTCGTGACCGAAAAAAGCTAGAATGCACGTTTTGCCTCCCTGGAGGCGCCGCTGCGGGCGACCGCCAGCCGGCCGCCACTGACCAGGGTTGCACCCGCCGCGGAACTGCGGCAGGCGCACCGTCCCAGCGACTTCGCTTGCCTGCCCTGTTGAGCGGCTCAACCTCAGCCAAGCAAGCTATGAAAATCGCTCAAGAAATCCGCGCCGGCAACGTGATCATGCACGGCAAGGACCCGATGATCGTCCTGAAGACCGAATACGCTCGCGGTGGCCGCGGCGCCGCCACCGTCCGCATGAAGCTCAAGGCCCTGCTGTCGAACATGGGCACCGAAGTCGTGTTCAAGGCCGACGACAAGATCGACAACGTGATCCTGGACAAGAAGGAGTGCACCTACTCCTACTTCGCCGATCCGATGTACGTCTGGATGGATGCCGAGTACAACCAGTACGAAGTGGAAGCCGCCAACATGGGCGACGCCATCAACTACCTGGAAGACGGCATGCAAGCCGAAGTCGTGTTCTACGACGGCAAGGCCATCTCCTGCGAACTGCCCACGTCCGTGGAACGCGAAATCACCTGGACCGAACCCGCCGTCAAGGGCGACACATCGGGCAAGGTGCTCAAGCCCGCCAAGATTGCCACCGGCTTCGAAGTGCCCGTGCCCCTGTTCGTGAGCCAGGGCGACAAGATCGAAATCGACACCCGCACAGGCGAGTACCGCAAGCGCGTCTGAACGACGCCTGCAGTTCCCCCTGCGAAGCCCCTGGCAGTCTCTGCCAGGGGCTTTTTCTTTGGCGGCATGCAGGACGATCGAAAAAATTTAACCCGGGTTTAATTGACTTGATATTTTTACCCGGCTAATATCTGCGCCATGACTACCAAATCCAGCGCAGCGGCCGCCGAGCCCGCCCCCAGCTACACCATCTTCCAGGGCCACAGCCGGCTGCTGCAGGCCGGCAGGCCGGCCATCCTGCAGTTCCTGCAAAGCCATGAGCAACAGGCCCACGGCAGCGGGTCCGCGCCGCCGCTGTGGGTGTTCGACGACCACAGCGGCATGCGGCTGGACCTGGACTGGCGCAGCGAGCTGGCCGCAGCGCCTGCCCCCACCGAAGCCGCCGCCCCCCGCAGCGTGGGCCGCCCCAAACTGGGCGTGGTGGCGCGCGAGGTGACCTTGCTGCCGCGCCACTGGGAATGGCTGAACCGCCAGCCCGGCGGCGCCTCCGGCGCACTGCGCAGGCTGATCGAGGAGGCGCGCGGCAAGCACGCCGCGCAGGATGCCGTGCGCGCCGCCACCGAAGCCGTCTACCGCTTCATGAGCGAGATGGCGGGCGACCTGCCCCATTTCGAGGACGCCAGCCGCGCCCTGTTTGCACGCCAGGCCGAAGCCTTTGCACAGCACACCGCCGCCTGGCCCGAGGATGTGCGAAGCTATCTGCAGCAACTGGGCGACCCCGTGTGGGCAGGCTCACCTGCGGCGCCAGCCCAGGACTGAAGACCTGACCCGGCCCGACCTCACTGCTTTTCTCGTCGCATTACCAGACACAACATGACGAAACCAACCGACCCCCCTGCCCCAGGCCGCCGCGCCTGCCGCATCCAGCCCCGCCGGGCCGCCCATTGCCGGCAGCCAGCCGTTGTGGCGCACCTTTCTGGTGTTCCTGGGCCCCATGGTGCTGGCCAACATCCTGCAATCGCTGTCGGGCACCATCAACAGCGTCTTCATCGGCCAGATGCTGGGCGTGCAGGCGCTGGCCGCCGTCGCGGCCTTTTTTCCGGTGATGTTCCTCTTCATCGCCTTCGTGATCGGCCTGGGCGCGGGCTCCTCGGTGCTGATCGGCCAGGCCTACGGCGCGCGCATGCACGACAAGCTGCGCGCCATCGCAGGCACGGCCATGTGCATGGGACTGCTGTTCGGCGCCATCGTGGCCCTGTTCGGCGGGCTGTTCACCGAGCCGCTGATGCGGTTGCTGGGCACGCCGCCCGACATCATGGAGCAGGCCACGCTGTACTCGCGCATCGTGCTGCTGGGCATGCCGGGGCTGTTCGTGTTCCTGCTGGCCACCTCGCTGCTGCGCGGAGTGGGCGACACGGTCTCGCCCATGCTGGCCCTGCTGATCTCCACGGGCACGGGCCTGGCCTGCACCCCGGCGCTGATCGCGGGCTGGGCCGGCCTGCCGCGCCTGGGCGTGGCCAGCGCGGGCGTGTCCATGATCCTGGGCTTCACCCTGGCGCTGGCCTGGCTGGGCTGGCGGCTGCGCCGCATAGCCAGCCCGCTGGCACCCAATGCCGAGCTGTGGAGGGCCATGCGCATCGACCGGACCCTGCTCAAGAGCATCCTGCGCGTGGGCATTCCCACCGGCGTGCAGATGATCGCCTCGTCCATGGCCGGGCTGGTCGTCGTGTCACTGGTCAACGGCTTTGGCTCCAGCGCCACGGCGGCCTACGGTGCGGTCAACCAGATCAACTCGTTTGCGCAGTTCCCGGTCATTTCGGTGGCCATCACGGCCTCCATCCTCGGCGCCCAGGCCATCGGCGCGGGCCGCAGCGAGCGCCTGGGCGCCATCACGGCCACGGCCATCCGCATGAACCTGGTGCTGGGCGCTGCCCTGGCCCTGATCGGCAGCCTGTTCGCACGGCCGCTGCTGGGCATGTTCATCACCGACGAGCAGGTGCTGGTGCTGGCCATCGAGCTGCTGTACATCGTGCTGTGGAGCGGTCTGCTGCTGGGCTGCTTCATCGCCCTGTCGTCCATCATGCGCGCCAGCGGCGATGTGATCATTCCCACGGCCATCACCATCACGGTGCTGGCCGTGCTGGAGCTGCCCCTGGCCTGGTGGCTGAGCCGCAGCTTCGGGCTGATGGGCATCTGGATGGCGCTTCCGCTGTCCTACACCCTGACGCTGTGCCTGCAGACCGCCTACTACAAGCTGGTCTGGAAGAAGCGCCCCATCCGCCGCATGGTGTGAGGCGTGCGCCATGCAAAACAGGCTTCCCTCGGGAAGCCTGTTTTTTTGGGGTGGGCAAAGCGTCAGGCGTTCAGGTCCAGCACCACGCGCCCTTCGATCTTGCCTTCATGCATGCGCGCAAAGATGTCGTTGATGTTCTCCAGCCGGTCGGTGGACACGGTGGCCTTGACCTTGCCCATGGCCGCGAAGTCCAGCGATTCCTGCAGGTCCAGCCGCGTGCCCACGATGGAGCCGCGCACGGTCACGCCGCTGAGCACCATGTTGAAGATAGGCAGCGGGAAGCTGCCGGGCGGCAGGCCGTTGAGCGACACCGTGCCGCCGCGCCGCACCATGCCCAGCGCCTGCTCGAAGGCCTTGGGTGATACCGCTGTCACCAGGGCGCCGTGTGCGCCACCGATCTCCTTTTTCAGGTAGGCCGCAGGGTCCGTGGTCATGGCATTGACCGTGACCTGGGCACCCAGGCGCCGGGCCAGCGCCAGCTTGTCGTCATCCACGTCCACCGCCGCCACGTTCAGGCCCATGGCCTTGGCGTACTGCACGGCCATGTGGCCCAGGCCGCCGATGCCCGAGATCACCACCCAGTTGCCGGGCTTGGTGTCCGTGACCTTCAAACCCTTGTAGACCGTGACGCCCGCGCACAGCACGGGGGCGATCTCGATCAGGTCCACGCTGCCGGGCAGCAGGCCCACGAAGTTGGCATCGGCCAGCGCGTACTGTGCAAAGCCGCCGTTGACGGAGTAGCCGGTGTTCTTTTGCTGCTCGCACAGCGTCTCCCAACCACCCAGGCAATGCTCGCAATGGCCGCAGGCCGTGTACAGCCAGGGAATGCCGACGCGGTCGCCCTCCTTCACATGGGTGACGCCCGCACCCACGGCGGCCACATAGCCCACGCCCTCATGGCCGGGGATGAAAGGCGGATTGGGCTTGACGGGCCAGTCGCCCTGCGCCGCATGCAGGTCGGTATGGCAGACGCCGCAGGCCTCGATCTTCACCAGCACATGGCCGGGATCGGGCCGGGGCACCCGGACTTCCTCGATGGTGAGCGGCTTGCCAAACTCCCGCACCACGGCGGCCTTCATGGTCTTGTTCATTCGCGCCATCCTTTCTTTGCGTCAAAGTAGGTACAGCATTTCAGCGAAGCGACCTGAACGCCTTGATCAAAATCAGGCCTTGGACCATCAAGGACAAAAAAAGCGGGCAAGGAAAACCTTGCCCGCTTTTCAGGGATGCGAATGCAGGCCTTACACGGGCTGGCCCACCAGGTCGTGGCCCTGCGTGCCCACGATGCGCGCCTTCACGAAGTCGCCCACCTTGTAGGTCTTGCTGGCCTTCTCGGGCGGCAGCAGGTGCACCAGGCCATCGATCTCGGGCGCATCGGCATAGCTGCGACCCACGCCGCCCTTCTTGCCCAGGCCCACGGACTTGTCCACCAGCACCTGCATGGTCTGGCCCACGCGCTTTTGCAGGCGCGCAGTGGAAACCTCTTCGGCCACGGCCATGAAGCGCGCGCGGCGCTCCTCGCGCACTTCCTGCGGCAGCATGCCGGGAATCTCGTTGGCGGCAGCGCCTTCGACCGGGCTGTAGGCAAAGCAGCCCGCGCGGTCGATCTGCGCCTCGCGCAGGAACTGCAGCAGGTGCTCGAACTCCTGCTCGGTCTCGCCGGGGAAGCCCGCGATGAAGGTGGAGCGGATCACCAGATCCGGGCAGATCTCGCGCCAGCGCTGCAGGCGCTCCAGGTTCCTCTCGCCATTGGCCGGGCGCTTCATGCGCTTCAAGACGTCGGGATGGCTGTGCTGGAAGGGCACGTCCAGATAGGGCAGCACGCGGCCCGTGGCCATGAACGGAATGATCTCGTCCACGCTGGGGTACGGATAAACGTAGTGCAGGCGCACCCAGGCGCCATAGGGCTCGGCGATCTCGGCCAGCGTCTGCACCAGTTCGAGCATGCGCGTCTTCACCGGCTTGCCGTCCCAGAAGCCCGTGCGGTACTTCACGTCCACGCCATAGGCCGAGGTGTCCTGGCTGATCACCAGCAGTTCCTTGACGCCACCCTCGAACAGCGCGCGCGCCTCCTTGAGCACATCGCCCACGGGACGCGAGACCAGATCGCCGCGCATGGAGGGAATGATGCAGAAGGTGCAGCGGTGGTTGCAGCCCTCGGAAATCTTCAGGTAGGCGTAGTGCCTGGGCGTGAGCTTGATGCCCGCCTCGCCAAAGGCGCCCGGCACCAGGTCGATGAAGGGATCGTGCGGCTTGGGCAGATGGGTGTGGACGGCATTCATCACCTCCTGCGTGGCGTGCGGACCGGTCACTGCCAGCACGCTGGGATGCACTTCCTGGATCAGGTTGCCGCCATCCTTGCCCGCCTTGGCACCCAGGCAACCCGTGACGATGACCTTGCCGTTCTCGGCCAGCGCCTCGCCAATGGTGTCCAGGCTCTCGCGCACGGCGTCATCGATGAAGCCGCAGGTGTTGACGATCACCAGGTCAGCGCCCTCGAAGGTCTTGGAGGTCTGGTAGCCCTCGGCGCTGAGCTGGGTAAGGATGAGTTCGGAGTCGGTGAGTGCCTTGGGGCACCCAAGAGACACGAAGCCCACGCGCGGAGCGGCCGCGCCGGCAGGGGTTGTCATGGTTGTTGCGTCGCTCGTGGGATTCATAGGGGCGATATTGTCCCAGTTCTGCGTGAACTTGGCACATCGCCCCCGAACTTATCCCTGAAAGCTCAGCTGCCGCGCTTGATGCCCAGGGCGCTCAGCATCTGCTCGGTCTGCTTTTGCATCTGCTCCTGCATCTGGGTGAACATGTTCTGCGACTGCTCCATGTAGCTGCTCATCATGTTCTGCATGGCGGGCGGCTGCATGCGCATGAACTGGCTCCAGGCCTCGGGCGAGGTGCCCTGGGCCTGCTCGGCCAGCTTGTTCTGGAAGTCGGTGAACATCTGCACGTTCTTTTCCAGGTACGAGCCCATGTAGCCCTGCATGGCATGGCCGTAGAAACGGATGATGTTGGCCAGCACGGTCTCGGAGAACATGGGCGCGCCGCCGGCCTCTTCTTCCAGAATGATCTGCAGCAGGATGCTGCGCGTGAGGTCTTCGCCGCTCTTGGCGTCCTTGACCACCACGGGCTCGTTGCTCATCACCAGCTGCTTGACTTCCGTCAGCGTGATGTAGGAGGACGTGTTGGTGTCGTAGAGACGGCGGTTGGGGTATTTCTTGATCACGCGCTGGGCGCTGGGGGCGGCGGCTGTTGTCGTCTCTTGCATTGCAATGCTTCTCCTCTTGTACGTGCTTGTACGGGCAATTGATCTATTGCACTGCAGCAGATTCTAGGCAGCGCCCACATCACCTGGCGCAGCAGTAACCCTGATGGTAGCCGCGTACGGCGCGCCTGCGGGCCTTGCCGCGCGCAACAGCGTCTCAAGGGCGACCTTGGCCAGGCCGCAGTGCGCAGCCAGTTGCAGGTCGCACGCCGTCAAGCCGGCAGGCCCGGGCTGGCAGGCGGCATTCCCAGGCTGGCATGCGTGGCCAGTTGCTCCAGCAAGGCCTCGCCGATGGCCCAGGTATAGGCGGCATTGATGCCTGCACAAGTCAGCGGCCCGGTGAACCAGCTGGCAATGGAGGCCAGGCGCAGCACCTGCGTGCCCAGGCGCGGCGGCTCCATGGCCTGCACGAGCCCGGTGATGACCTGCACCGCAAGCTCCTGTGTGAAAGGCGCGCCGAACAGCAGGCACAGCCGCTGCGCCATGCGCAGCTGCACGGCCATGGCGACGGCCGCGCTGATCATGCCGGGAGGCGCCGCAGCGCTGGCAGCGGTCATCAGCGTGTGATTGCGGATGACTTCGCGCGCACGCAGCCGGCGCAGGCCATCGCGGGTCAAGGCACGGGAAATGGTCATGGTTCAGCCCTCGTTTCACGCATGGTGTGCACGGCGCGCCGGGATCAGCCCCGCTCAGGCCTCCATCTCCAGCAGCAGCACTTGCACCTGGACTCCCGGCGCCCCCACGGCCAGCGCGCCCACATAGCCGGCCGGCACAGGCAGATCCAGCGTGGTCCAGTCCTGTGGCGCCATGCCGGCCGGGGCATGGCACAGCCAACCGGAGGCGGCAGGCCCGCAGTCCACGGCATAGGCATCCAGCGGCAGCGACAGCCCCTGGCCCACTGCCTTGGACACTGCCTCCTTGCGCGCCCAGCAGCGCATGGCCGCACCGGGCGCCTCTTCGGCAAGGGCCTCCATGGCCCGCTTCTCCGCGGGGTGGAAACAGGCCGCAATGCCCAGGAAGTCAGGGGGTGCCTGGGCGGATTCGACGTCGATGCCCGCCGTGGTGCAGCGCGTGGCCACGGCCCAGACCTGGTTGCCGCTGTGGCTCAGGTTGCAACCCAGCCCGAAGGCCGCGAAATCGGGCCGACCGAAGGAGTTGAGTGCCAGCGGCGCCAGCGCCGGCATGCCGCCATAGGCGCTGGCCAGACGCCGCAGCAGGCTGCGCCCCGCGAGGTGGCGCAGCGCATCGCGCCCCTGCACAAAACGCGCAGCGCGCGCATGTTCGCAGGTGGCGGTATGCGCCGCCAGGGCCGGGCGAAAGACGCGCTCGAGTGTCCAGTCCAGTGTCAGCCCCAGGCAGACGGCAGAGTCCGGCGCCAGGGGTGGCAGCTCAAAATCCAGCGGCGCATGGGCCGGCACGCGCAGCCGCTGCAGTGTCACCTGGCGGCCGCGATGCCATCGCGGTGCATGGACGGAGCAGGAGCAGGAGCCGCAGCCGCAGCAGGCGCCGGGGTGGCTTCCGGCCTGGCCGTTTCGCGCCGGTGCGTGTCGGGAACCGTCGGCCGTGGCATGGCGGACGAGGCAGGCCTGGCGTCGCGCACCAGCGGTCCGGCAACGGCATCTGCCGGCGTGGAGGCATCGCCCCTGCTGGTGCCGGCGACCGGCTTGCCGGCCGTCTTGCCCTCGGGTTTGAGGCCCTCGCCACCGATGGAGATCAGCGGCAGCCCGCCCGTCTTGTCGTTGCCCATGATGACCACCTTGGCATTCTCGGAGCGTGCCAGCTCCAGGGTCGCCTCGATGCCGCGCCAGCGCAGATAGGCATCGTTCATGCCGCCACTGATGATTTCCTGGAAGTTGCGGATGCCCAGTGCCTCGACCCGCTTGCGCTCGCTCTCCTGCCCTTCCTTTTCCACCATCAGCGCGTATTGCTCGACTTCGTGGCGGGTGACGTTCTTGCGCACGATGGCATCTTCCACGCCGCCCGGCAGCACGATGCGCTTGATCAGCACGTCCTCGATCAGCACCCACTCCTGGCCAGAACGCAGTTCGGTGTTGAAGCGGTGGCGGATGTCGTAGCGCACCGACTCCGAGATCTGGTTCTGGATTTCCAGACGGTGACTGGTGTAGATATCCTCGGGGCGGTAGATGGCTATCACGTCGCGCGCACGCGCACCGATGGACTGGCCCACCAGGGTCTCGGTGTAGTCGCTGCCGATGTAGCGGTGCAGCTCCCCCAGGAACTCGGGCACCAGGCGGAATCGCCAGGCCAGCGTGACCTGCAGCTTCAGTCCGTCGGAGGCCAGCACCTCGTACTCGCGGTCCACGCTCTGCAGGCGGGCGTCGTAGATGTAGAGGATGTCCCAGGGCGGAATCAGGGTCGTGCCCTCGGAGCGCACCGAGTCGATGTCCGTGCCCCCGCCAAAGCGCTTCCAGTGGACCCCGAGGTGGCCCGCCGGAATGGTGACGACCATGGAGGGCAGCAGAAAGACCAGCATGACCAGCAGGACCACGGCGGCGATCAGCAGATCGTCCCCGAAAAAACGCAGCCGTGCCCACAGCCTGCGGCCCATCGCGGCCATGCCGCCATCCCGGCTTGCGGTGGTGGCGTTCATGATGCACTCCCTCGGTTGGAGACGGAGGCGATGCGCCCGTCCTCTATGTGTACGCGGCGGTCCGCATGGTGGAAATAGCGGTCGTCATGGGTGATGGCGATGACGGTCACCCCCTTGTGCTGCAGGCGCGGCAGCAGGACCTCGTAGAACTTGGCGCGGAAATGCGGGTCCTGGTCTGCCGCCCATTCGTCAAGCACCAGCACGGGCCGGCCTTCCAGCTGGGCCGCCACCAGGGCCAGGCGCTTGCGCTGTCCGGTGGACAGGCCCACGGTCGAGAAGCGCCGGCCGCCCTCTATGTGTACCTTGCTCTCGATCTCCATCTCGTCGATCAGCGCATCGGCATGTGCGCTATCGACAGGGTCCAGGCCGTACAGCGTGCGAAACAGGTGGAAGTCCGAGAAGATGGCGCCGAACAGGTCGCGGTAGGCCTGCAGGCCCTGGGCGTCCACGGGCTGCCCGTCCAGGACGAGGGAGCCGGAGTCCAGCGGGTACAGCCCCGTCAGCAGCTTGACCAGCGTGGTCTTGCCCGAACCGTTGCCGCCCGTGATGAACAACGTCTCACCCCGGTTGATGCTCAGGTCGACAGGCCCCACCGTGAAACGGTCGCTGCCCTCGCCTCGCGTGAAGACGGCATGGCGCAACTCGATGGTGTCGAAGCTGGCGGGCGCGCCGGAATCGGTGCCCGTGCTCGTGGGGTTGCCAGTGCTGGTGCCCGGAGGCTCCACGTTGTCATCCAGCAGTTTCTCGACAGCCAGCAGGTTCTCCGCAGCCGCATTGGCCACGGTGATCTGCGGCGCGGCGGAGATCACACCCGACACCGGCCCGACCAGAAACAGCACGGCGGTCAGCACCTTGACCGTGATGGCCGCGAAGGTCGTGCTCAACACCGGCAGGATGAAGACCAGCGAGCCCAGCAGCACGAAGATCGCCGCCTGGGAGAACACGAAATTCATGCCCAGCGTGCGCTGCGCCAGCGAACGGTAGTGGGCCGTGCGCGAGGAGACGCGCACCGCATCGTCCAGCAGTTCCGCGGCGCGGCGGCTGGACAGCTTGATTTCCTTGAAGCCGCCCAGCAGCGCCTCGACCATCTCGTGCAGGGCGCCGATTTCCTCATGCGCGCGGCGCAGATCCTGACTGGCACGCTGGCCACGGCGGGCATACACGCGCGCGGCCAGCAGCAGGACCACCACCACCAGCCCGAGCGCAGGCAGGGACAGCGTGGCGATGTAGACCGCCGTGCACAGGATCATCATCACGGCCTGCACGCCCAGGATCAGGCTGCCGGCAGTGTGCGAGACGGTCTGCGTATCGGCATTGATGGCCGTGAAGATGGCGCCATGGCCGATCTTCTCCACCCCCACCAGGCGGCTGGCGGCCAGCTTGCGGATCAGGCGGCGGCGCCATTCGTCAACGATGCGCTCGACCTCGTCGGTGGTGGTGTTGAGAACATAGCGCTGGCTGAAGATGTAGACCAGCAGCGCCAATCCGTACAGCGCCACGTACTGGGCGTTGCCGCCCGAACGCAGCTGGCTGTCCGTCGCCACCGAGTTGACCACGGCCAGGATCACCGTGCTGGAGGCACCGGCGAGGAAAGCGACAAAGCCCAGGCGCTGCAGCGGGGTCCGCGCATCGCGGATCAGGAGTTCCGTCAGGCGCATGCGTCAGCGGCCACCCAGGCGGTCTTCGGCCTGCAGCGAGGCGAACAGCAGAAGGTAGATGAATGCCACCAGCGGCGTCAGCATGAAAGCCACGACCAGGGTACGCATCCAGCCCAGGCGGGTGCGCCGGCCGATGAAGGAAACGATCAGGCACAAAATCAGATAGATGAGAAAGGCGTTCGACATGCCCGGGCTCCTATTTCTTGTCGATGATCTTCAGGGGAATGGCGCCGTAGGCCAGCGCACGCACGTCGGCGGAGCAGTCGGCGCCGTTGGAGTACGTGCACTCGATGACTTCGAGCTCTCCGGTCAGGTTGTCGCAGCTGCCCACATCGATGGCATTGGACAGATGGGTCAGGTCCTGCTTGCCGACCTTGAGGACATAGAAGCGGGCGATCGTGCTGCCGGCCGACTTGTCGTTGCCCTGCTTGCGGTAGCGGATGCCGGCCACCAGCTCCTCCATGGTCTGGTTGGAGGAGTTGTTCACCTGGATCTGGGGCGAGCACACGGAGCGGCGGTTCATGCCGTCGTTGGCCAGGATCACCAGGGCCTGGGGAATGGACACATAGATCTGACCCTTGGGCCGGCGCCTCTTGACCAGTTCCTGCAGCGGCTCTTCGATCACATGGTTGTTGCTGCCCAGCCGGTGCCCCACGTCCTGGGCCCTGGCGCCCGTCGTGGTGGCGGCCAGGCCGCCCGCCATCAGCGTACACAGCAGCGCGGCACGCAGCGCGCCGCTCGTCATCATCGGGAAATCGTTCATGCAGGCACCAGGCAGGCCGCTGCGCCCAGGCGCAGGCGGTCGATGTCGGCGGACAGAGTGTCCAGGAAGTCGGGAGCCGACTGGAGGAAGAAATGCCCGCCATCGAAGCAATGCAGCCGCGAGCCACCCGTGGTCATGGCGGACCATCCGGCCATCGCCAGGGGCGTGGCGAGCGTATCGGCCCGTCCCGCATAGGCCACCACGGGGCAATCCAGGGGATGCCCCGGCCCCGGCAGCGGCTGGGCCGCCAGCGCGAAGTCGGCCCGCAGCACGGGCAGCGCCATGGCCCAGAAACCGGGGTCGGCATCCAGCTCGGGCGGGATGCCGCCATAGGAGCGGACCAGCCGCTGGAAGGCGCCATCATCCAGGCCAGCCGTATCGGCCACGGCCGGGCGACCGGGGGGCGCGCTGGCGGCCACCAGCAGCCCGCACGGTGGCGGCAGGCCGCGTTCGGCAAGTTGCCGGGCCAGGGCAAACGCCAAGCGCGCGCCCAGGCTGCAGCCAAAGAGCGCGTAAGGACGGTCCAGCCAGGGCGCCACGGCATCGGCAAGGCCGGCCAGCATGGCGTCCAGGCTGACCAGCGGCCTTTCCGACAGCCGCGTTTCGTGGCCCGGGTACTGCAGCGGCGCCACGGCCACGCCTGGCAGATGACGGCGCCAGCCCAGATAGGTCGAGGCACCGCCACCGGCGAAGGGCAGGCACAGCAGGCGCAAGCCTGCATCCGCCGCACCTGCACCGAAGGCCAGCCAGGGGCAGCGGGAGGGCTGCATCGATGTCATCGCAACCGGGCAGTGCCTGCTCAGGACGCGCCGGCCTTGCCGCCGCCGACGTTCTTCTGGACGAAGGCCTTGCCCTCTTCCACCTGTTGC
Source organism: Delftia deserti (assembly GCF_042653485.1). Lineage (NCBI taxonomy): Bacteria > Pseudomonadati > Pseudomonadota > Betaproteobacteria > Burkholderiales > Comamonadaceae > Delftia > Delftia deserti. Next base: position 1,255,834 of record NZ_JBHSIH010000001.1, read on the forward strand.
TTGAGCTTGCTGCTCATGTCCGAGACCTTGACATCCAGGAAGGTGCCGCCCGTCTCGAAATGCTGCATGAACAGCTTGCCGACCGCGTAGGTGGTCGCGCCCGCCAAAGTGGACTGGGCCAGCACGCCGGCGGCGATGCCCACGCCCGGAATGAACTTCAGCAGGCTGGCCAGCGGTGCCGTCACCACCAGCGGCAGGTAGCCCCCCAGCAGCGCGCCCAGCAGCTTCTTGCCAGTCTCGTCCGACAGCGAATGGCCGTACAGGCGGCCCACCTTGCGCAGCAGGCTCAGCTGCACGCCGGTGAGGGCGATCAGGTCCAGGCCCGGAACCGGCAGGATGCCGATGCCCATGGCCGTGATCACGTGGTTCTTGATGGTGTGCAGGGCCTCGTTTTGCCGCTCCTGCGGGGTCAGGGGCGCATCGGCTGTCTCGGCAGAGGCCACGGCAGCATCGGCAATGGCCGTGTCGGTGGCGGGGCTCACGGTACTTTCGGCTTTTTCCACGCTCATGGGAAATCTCCAGTTGGGGAACAAGTGGCCCGGCGCACGGCGCCGGGAAGGCGGCACAGGAAGCGGAGTTCGCCCAGTGCCACGGCGGAACACAAATGTTCCAAAGTGTCACCGACACCGGAATCATTCGTGAAACACAGGGAACAGTCAACCCTGCGCGCCGCGCCCTGGCCGGGGGCGCAGGAGGGGGTCAGGGGACTGCGAACGGGGTGCATTCGGGGCCTCAGCCTTCGGCTTTTCCGTAGAGGCGCTCGGCCGGGATGCCCAGATCCTCGCAGGCGGCCAGCAGGGAGCGCACGGAGCGCATGGCGGCCGACTCCGGGTCGAACTCGATGCTGGTGATGAACGACAGCCATGGCTCCAGCCCCAGTGCATAGACGAAGACCTGCTCGCACTGCAGCATGCGCAGCAGGCCCATGGCGCGGCGGTAGTCCGAGCCGTCGAGCCGGCGCGACTGGTCGCGTGCGCGGTCCAGCGGTGCCGGCAGCAGCGGACCGTACAGCCAGCTCAGGGGCGCGCCCTCGCACTCCATGCCGATGAACAGGGCCTGCAGCGAGCCCACCACGGGACGCAGGTGCTCGTACAGGCGAGGCTCCAGATTGTTGGAGTCCGCCGCGAACAGCAGGCGGCTGCCGGCGGCATCCACCAGCCAGGCGGCCTTGGTGCGAATGTCCAGGTCGGCATGCTCGCCCAGGAAAGGCAGGGCAGTGACCGTCAGGTCGCCCTCGCTGAAAACCTCCAGCGGGCCGATTTCCTGCACATCGGCAAAGCCCGCCGCCTGCAGTGCGAGCTTGAGCGAGGGGTCGGCAAGACTGCCTCCCCCGCCGGCTGGCACCAGAACCCGACCGATGCGCGAGCGCAGGGCCAGCAAGGTCTCCAGCTGCACATGGTCCTGGTGGTTGTGCGTCAGCGCCACGCAGTCGATGCGCTGCGGCAGGTCGGCCAGCGTGAAGCGCGGTGTCTGGCCCGCGCTGCCACCGGCAGGCACCAGGGGATCGATCAGCACGCTGCGCCCACCTGGCGTCTCGACCAGCACGCAGGCATGGCCGAAATACCGCCAGCGCGCACTGCCCACCGGCGCCGTGTCCGCCAGGTCCCCACCGCGCCGGGCCGGTGGCGTGCCGGTCAGCAAGGCGTGGAAGCGATCGGCCCGAGCGCCCTCCAGCCCGAGCGACTCGGCGATGGCGTCGAAGGGGCGCGGTGCGTTCCGCAGCGCTGCCAGCATGTCGTTGGCGGGGCTGGCATACGGTATCTGCAGGGCGACCGCCCCGTCACGTTCGAGCTGCGGCGTGCCCAGGGCAAAGGGCCGCACATCGCCGCCGCGCATCACCAGCGTGCTCTGAGCCGAGGTGTCATACAGCGGGCTGCGGTAGAGCAGCGCCTCGATCAGGCGCAGGTCCGGTGCGCCGGTCAGCGAGTACACGAGCTCCGCATAGCCGCGCACCGAATCGGGAAGGCGCGGATACAGCTGCGCCATCGAATGCCCGTCGGCCTGGGTCTTGAGCAACTCCCAGCACTGCCCCAGGTCGGCAGCAAACGACAGCAGCCCGGCATGGCGCTGGCGCGTCTCGTCCAGCAGGGCCTGGATGTCCCCGCGGCGCTCGGCCGGCCAGTCCATGAAGGGGCCTCCGCGCATGGCGGCATTGGCCACGGCCTGCGCATGCAGCTCGGGCGCCTCCAGATAGGACTCCATGATGCGCACGTAGCGGTTGGCCAGGTACAGGGCCGCCGTGGCGGGCGAAATCAGAAAGGACCAGGCATACCAGCCCGCGAACCGTGGCACGGCCACCACGTCCTCGCGCAGATAAAGCGGTGTTGCGTCAGCCATGTGTCTCCTCAAGCCAATAGGTCAGCGGCCGGTCCTGGTCCAGCGTCTCCAGCAGGTGCGCCATGCACTCCAGCAGGGCGTCGGCCACGGCCGGGGCGACCTTGAGCGCGTCGTGCACCGCCAGCAGGCGAAAATCGTCGCCGGGCATGACTTCCAGGTTGAACGGGTGGTGCCAGGCGTCACGGATGTCCACATCGTGAAAAGCCAGGGCGGCGCTGTCGCTGCCCAGCTCGCCCAGCGGGTAGTTCTGGATGCGCAGCGCCGTGCCGAACAGGTCATCGGCAGCGGCCAGCCCGGCGGCCGATGCGATAGCCCGCGGCGCCAGCCAGGCATGACCGGACGCCTGCATGCGCCGGCGCTGCAACTGCTGGCAGGCGGCGGCAAAGCCCTGCGCCCGGTCCAGCCTCACGCGCAGCGGCGGTGTGGCCAACATGGCGCCCACCATGGCCTCGGCACCCTCGAGTTCTGCGGGACGCAGGGCCGAGGTGACGCCAAAGGCCAGGTCGTCGCGCTCCATGTGCCGCGCCAGCACCAGCGCCCACGCCAGCAGGGCCACGCTGGGCACCGACAGGCGGTGGCGGCGGGCAAAGGCAGCCACGCTGGCGCCCGTCCCGGCTGCCAGCACCCGGTGCACCTGGCGGGAACGTCCGCTGGCCACGGCTGCCTCGGCAGCAGGCCAGCGCGAGGGCGCCAGGCCCGCCAGTTCATTCTTCCAGAAGGCCTGCGCGCTGTCCGCATCCTGCGCACCCAGCCAGTCGAGGAAGCGCCGCACGTCGGGCGCTGGAGTGTCGGGCGCCGCCGCGCCGGGCAAGCGGCCCGCATAGGCGGCCTGCACATCGGCCATCAAAATCGGCATCGACCAGCCATCGACCAGCAGGTGATGGTAGGTCCAGCAAAAGCGCCAGCCGCCGTCCGGCATGCGGGCGAGCGCAAAGCGCATCAGCGGGGCGCTGGCAAGATCGAAGCCGCGCGCCTGCTCGATCTCGCGCAGTGCATCGTATGCGACCTGTGCATCGGCGGGTGTCCAGGCAGACCAGTCCTCGGTGCGCCAGGGCGCGGCGGTGAGGCTGTCGTCCACATGCTGGCGCCCCGACCCGTCTGCTGCGTCCACAGAGAAACAGGCGCGCAGCGCCGCATGGCGAGCCACGGCGGCGTTCCAGGCAGCCATGAAAGCGGGCACGTCCAGCGTCGCAGGCAGGCTGGCCCCCAGTTGCACCACATAGGCGGACGATCCCGGGCAGGCCAGGGCGTGGGACAGCATGGCGTCCTGCTGCGGCCCCAGGCCATGCGAGGGCAAGGCTGGCGCGCGCAAGGACGGGCTGGCCTGTGCGCCGCCTGCCTGTACAGGACCGGCTTGCCGCGCACTGGCCGCCGCGTGCACCAGCCAGGCCTGCATGTCGGCGGCCAGCGCCGCAATCCAGCCTTCCTCCAGGTCCCGGGGATCGTAGGTGAGGTCCAGCGCCAGCCGCCCGTCCGCCACCATGGCATTGACTTCCAGCGGGAAGGTACGCGGCGTGCTCGCCGCGAAGCCCGGGCCATCGCGCTCCGGAGCCGGGCGCAGGCCCTCTCCTTCGGGCCAGGCCGTATCCCATTGCCCCAGGTAGTTGAAGGCGATGCCGGGCCGGGCCTGCGCGGCCAGGGCCTGGCGCACGGCCGGCTCGGGCGAAAGCTGGCTGAGCACGCCATAGCCGAAGCCGCGCCGCGGCATGGCGCGCAGCGCCTCACGCACGACCGCAAGTGCAGACAGCGCGGACGGGCCCGCAGCGCCGTCCGCAGGCGGGGCGTCAGGCAACGACCGTGGCAGCGGCAGTGCCAGGGGAGCCAGTGCCGTGAACCACCCCACGGTGGAGCCCACCTCCAGGCCTTCAAGCACCACATCGCGGCCATGCGACTCCAGCGCCACACCGATGCAACGGCCCTGGACGCGACCGGCCAGGGCCGAGGCCAGCGCCGCCAGCAGCAGTTCCTGCATGGAGGCACCATGGACCCGTGGCGCCTCGCGCAGCAAGGCGCCAGTCTCGTCCACGGATAACTGCACGCCGAGGGTGACGGCTCCGCCCACCGTGGAGGCCGCCCCGGCGCCACGCGCCAGCGGCAGGCAGGCGTCGCCAGACTGGGCCAGCCAGTACGGCAGCTCGGCACGCGCCGACTGCGATGCCGCATGGCGCGACACGGCTGCCGCCCAATGGCTGAAGGACGCGCCAGGCGGCCTGGCAATGCGGCCAAGGCGGCAGGCCTCGGCCAGATCGTCCAGCAGCACGCGCCAGGACACGGCGTCGATGGCCAGGTGGTGCACGACCAGGTGCAGGCGTGCCTGTGCCTGAGTTGGCGCCTCCTCCTGGCCCGGGGGAAGGTACAGAGCCGCGTGCATCAGCGGGCCCGCCTGCAAGTCCAGCCGCTCCTGGTTGGCCACGGCGGCGGCCTGCAGCCGCTCGCGCCAGGCGGCCGGCGTTTCGCCAGGGGGCGATGCCACCACCTGCAGCAGCGGGACCGCAGGCGGCACAAGGCCATCGGCCAGCGTCTGCACCCAGCCGCCGTCCTCGCGGCGATAGCGCAGGCGCAGCGCATCATGGCGCTGCAGCAGCAGCGCCAGCGCGGCCTGCAGCCGCTCGGGCGCGAGGTCGGCAGGCACGGTCAACAGGAAACTCTGGTTGTAGTGCTGGCGCTGCGGAGCCTCCAGCGCCAGGAACCAGCGCTGGATGGGCGTGAGCGGCACGCGGCCATCGCCCGCAACGTCCTCGGTGGCGCGGGGCAGCACCACCGGCCCTCCGTCCTGATCCAGCAGCGCCACGAGAGCGGCCACCGTCTGCGAGGCCGGGTCCATCAGCTGCGCCAGCGTGATGGCCAGCCCCTGCCGGTTGGCCCGCGCAACCACCTGGATGGCAAGAATGGAGTCCCCGCCCAGCTCGAAGAAGCTCTGGTGCGGCCCCACCTCGGCAACGCCCAGCACCTGGGCCCAGACCGCCGCCAGCCGCGCGCAGGCGTCGCCTGCAGCGGCATCGGCGGCAGGCGCTGGCGAAGACGGCCGGGCCGGCTGCGCCGCCAGTTGCCGGCCCAGTGCCTGGCGGTCGATCTTGCCGCTGTGGGTGAGCGGGAGCTGGTTCAGCTCCACGAAATAGGCGGGAACCATGTGCGCAGGCAGGCGGGGCGCCAGGTACGCGCGCAACGCCTCGGCGCCGACGGGGTGCGCGGCCCCCACGAAGGCCGTCAGCCGGTGATCGGCCTCGCCGTGCGCAATGACCAGCACCGCTGCGGCCTCCACGCCCGGGTGGGTGGCCAGCGCAGCCTCGATTTCGCCCAGCTCGATGCGCAGGCCGCGCAGCTTGACCTGGTGGTCGTTGCGGCCTGCAAAGTGCACGCGCCCATCGGCCAGGCGCCAGCCCCGGTCGCCCGTGCGGTACAGCCGCTCGCCGGGGTCGCCGAACGGATCCTGCACAAAGCTGGCCGCCGTCAGCCCGGGACGCCCCAGGTAGCCCCGCGCCAGCCCTGCACCGCCGATGTACAGCTCCCCCGGCGCCCCCGGGGGCAGCAGGCGCATGTCCTCGTCCAGCACATGCAGCTGCATGTTCGGCAGCGGCCGTCCAATGGGCAGCCGGTCTGCGCGTTGCACGCCCTCCTGCACGCTGACCGCCACCGAAGCCTCGGTCGGGCCATAGGCATTGAAAAAGCGCCGGCCCACCGACCACCGCAGCGCCAACTCCGGTGCACAGGCCTCGCCGGCCACCACCAGCAGGCGCAGCGCATCAAGCGAGGCCGCATCCAGGGTGAACAGCACCGTGGGCGGCAGCGTTGCGGCGGTGATGCCATGGCGCCGCACAAAGGCCTGCAGCTGCGGCCCGGCCCTTGCCATGTCCGGGGCAGGCACCAGCAGCGCAGCCCCATGGCGCCAGGCCATGGTCATCTCCCAGACGGAGGCGTCAAAGGACAGCGAGGCGAACTGCAGCACGCGATCGCTTCCATCCAGCGCGAACACGCGCTGCTGGGCATGGGCCAGGGCGCGCATGCCCGCCCGCGTATTGACCACGCCCTTGGGCGTGCCCGTGGAGCCGGACGTATAGATCACATAGGCCGAGGACGAGGCCTGCGGTTGGGCAAGCACAGTGGCCTCGGCAGCCTCGGCTGGCGACATGGTGCCGAACAACTGCTCCGGCGTGAGGCAGCGCAAACCCACCTCCTCCGCCACGGGCAGCGCGGCATCGGCCAGCACCAGCACTGCGCCGCTGTCCTCCAGCATGAAGCGCTGGCGCTGCGCCGGCAGCGCAGGGTCGATGGGCACAAAGGCTGCGCCCGCGCGCAGGATTGCGGCAATTGCCGCCAGGCAGACGGGCGAGCGGCCCAGGCACAGGGCCACACGGGTTTCTTGCCCTGCGCCCAGGGCAGACAGCGAGCAGGCCGCCTGGCGCGACAGCCTCGCCAGTTGCGCATAGTCCATGCGGCCGTGCGGCCCTTCCAGGGCCGTGGCGCCGGGCGTGTGCTGCGCCCAGTGGTCGATCCAGTCCACCAGAAAGCGCTCGTCCATGGTCTCGGCAGGGCCGGTGCCGGCCTCCAGGGCATCGCGCGCCTGCTCGGGCGCGAGCTGCAGCAGCGAGCCCAGTGCCTGGCCGGGCTGCGCCGCCATGGCGGCAAGCAGCGCATCGAGGTGCGACAGCAGGCGGCGCGCTGCCGCAGCCGGCACCTGCTCGCGGTCGCGGTGCAGTGCCAGGTGCCATCCGTGCGCGCCTTGCATGCAGGCCAGGGTGAGCAGGAAGTTCGTGCGCTCATGGCTGGCGACTGCGGCCAGGCGCAGACCACCGGCCTGCAGCGCATCGGGCGCAGGATAGTTCTGCACCAGAACCAGGGACTGGAACAGATCGCAGCCTGGCTCCAGTTCCGAAGCCTGGCGGATTTCCGCCAGCGATGCGGCCGCATGCTGCTCGCGCTCCAGGTGGTCCTGCTGCAGCGCGGACAGCCACGAGAGCAGCGGCATGCCGGCAGCCACACGCACACGCGCCGGCACCGTGGCGATCAGCATGCCGACCATTTGCTCCACGTCAGCGATGTCGGGAGAGCGCCCCGACACGGTCACACCGAACACCAGGTCGCGGCTGCCGCTGTGGCACGACAGCAGCAGCGCCCAGGCGGCCTGCAGCACGATGCCGGGCGTGGCACGCGCGGCGCGGGCCAGCGCGGCCAGGGCGCTGCTGGTGGCGGGCGACAGCAGGCATTCGATCGGGTCCGGAGCCTCAGGCTCGACAGGCTCCCCGGCCTGGCGCAGAAAGGCCAGCGAGGTGGGCTCGTGCAGGCCCTGCAACGCCTGGCGCCAGAAGGCCTGGTCGGCCTGCACGTCGCGCCGCTGGTGCCAGCGCACGCAGTCGGCGAAATCGGGCGCGCGCGGCAGCGCTGGCGTGCCATCGCCCAGGGCCTGGCCGTACAGGCGGAAGACCTCGTCCATCACCACCGAGACCGACCACCCGTCCAGCAGCAGGTGGTGGGCGCTCCACAACAGCTCATGGCGGTCTTCTGCCGTGTGCAGCAGATGCAGGCGCATCAGGGGTGCGCGGCGCAGGTCGAAGCCCCGGGCCCGGTCCTGCGCCAGCAGTGCCGACAGGGCGGCAGGCTGCGCGGCCGCATCCATGGTGCGCCAGTCGTCGTGCAGCCAGGGCAGCTCCACGTGGGCATGCACATGCTGCATGGCCTCGCCATCGTCCCAGTGGAAGCTGGTACGCAGCACGCCATGGCGTGCCACCACAGCCTCCCAGGCACGGCGCAGCGCTGCCGGGTCCAGCGGACCCTGCAGGGTCAGTGTCAATTGATCGAAGTAGACCTGGTCATCGGGTGCACGCAGACTGTGGTAGAGCAGGCCGTGCTGCAGGGGCGTGAGCGCCAGCACGGCCACCGGGGCACGGCTGCGGGGAACGGCCTGCGGCACCTGCCCGGCCGGGGCAGCACATGCTCCACGGCCCTCACGCGCGGCACTGGCGATCTCGGCCAGCACGGCCTTCACCTCGTCCAGCCAGTGGGCGATGCGCTCGCGGTTCGGCTCCCCTGCCGGAAAGCTCAGCTCCCCGCGCAGCCGGCCATTCCAGAGCCCCGCATTGAGTTCGATCACATGGCTGCGCGCCAGGCCGGGGGCCTGCGCAGGGCCCGCCGCCTCATCCACCGGGGCGATGGTCTCGTCCCCGGCAGGGGCGCCATCCATGCGGCCCAGGTAGTTCAGCAGCAGTTCCGGTTCAGGCAGCGCGGCCAGACCGGCGCGCACGGCGCCGTCGGGCGAGCGGTAGCGCAGCAGCCCCAGCGCCAGTCCCTGCCATGCGGCGCCGCGCACCTGAGCGGCAACCTGTGCCACCACCGCCGCGGCATCGGCGGCGCCGTGGACTGGCTCGATGCCCACGCGCTGCAGCGCCGTGAACCAACCGACGGTGCGAGACAGGTCCAGCTCCTCGAAGAGGTCGGCGCGTCCGTTGCGCTCCAGATCCAGCCGCCAGGGTCCGTCCACCCCCAGCCGCACGCCTCCCAGAACCAGGGCGGCGAGCAAAGCCTCGTCCACGCGGGCGGCAAAGGCACGCGGCACCTCGTGGACCAGGGCCTGCGTCGTCTCCTCGTCCAGTTCGAAGGCCAGGGTCTGGGCCTGGCCCACGCAACCGGCTGGCGTCTGGCGAGGCAACACGGTCGCGCCCATCTGGCTGAACGCCTGTTGCAACGCCTGCGCCTGCGCAGCCGCCTCGGGCCCGGCGGCCAGCTCGCCCAGCCGGTGCGACCAGCGCGCATAGGAGCTGGTGGGCGCGGGCAGTCGCACGGGCTCGCCGCGCGACACCTGTGCGCAGGCCAGGGCCAGGTCCTCCAGCAGTACCGACCAGGAGTAGGCATCCACCGCCAGGTGGTGAATGGCCAGCATCAGCCGGCCCGTGCCGGGCAGCAGCACGCCACGCACCATGCGGCCGGACGCCGGGTCCATGGCGCGCTGGGCCGCGGCAAAGGCTTCGGCCCGGCGCTGCTGTGCCTCTGCCGGCGCCAGGCCCTCCAGGCAGACCACGTCCAGCACAGGCCCGGGCGCCATGGGGGCAATATCCAGCCTGCCTTGCGCGTCCACCCGCAGGCGCAGCATCTCGTGGCATGCCACCACGCCCGCCAGCGCCCGCTCCAGCGTTTCGGCCGGCAACTGCGGGGGCACGCGCAGCACGGCCGCCTGGTTGTAGTGAGCGGCCCCTGACCCTGCATGCTCCAGGAACCAGGCCTGGATGGGGGTCGGTGACAACGGTGCCCCGGCCTCCGCCACCGGTACCGTCGGCGCGGCCCGCGACCGCAGGGCGATCTCCCCGGCCAGGGCACGCACGGTCTGGGCGCGGAAGATGTCGCGCACCACCAGGTCCAGGCCCTGGCGGCGCGCACGCGAGACGATCTGCAGGCAGCGGATGGAGTCCACACCCAGGTCGAAGACGTTGTCGGTGACGCCCACCTGCGCAAGGTTCATCACCTCGGCAAAGAGCCTGGCCAGGGTGGCTTCCAGCGGGCTGCAAGGCTGGGCCGTGCCGTCCCCCACAGGCAGCTGCGGCGGCGACTGGAGGGCCAGCCCCGCCAGCGCGCGCCGGTCGATCTTGCCCGAAGCCGTATGGGGCAGGCTCTCCAGCACGCGGCACACGGCAGGCACCATGTAGGGCGCAAGCCGCTCGGACAGCCAGCTGCGCAGCGCCGCCGCATCGGCCTGTCCCGCAACCACCGCGAGCATCACCGGCTGGCCTGCGACATCGTGCGCCAGCACCACGGCAGCCTCGCGCACGCAGGGATGGGCCATGAGGGCGGCCTCCACCTCGGCGGGCTCGATGCGAAATCCCCGGATCTTCACCTGCGCATCGCGCCGGCCCAGGAACTCCAGCGCACCGTCGGCACGCCGCCTCGCCAGGTCGCCGCTCCAGTAGGCGCGCGCCCCGCCCAGTGCGGCGCAGGCGCGAAACGCGGCCTGTGTGGCCTCGTCCTGTTGCAGATACCCCTGCGCCACACCACCGCCGCCGATGACGATTTCGCCGATGGCCCCGGCAGGCAAGGCCTGCCCGGCGCCGTCCACCACGGCCAGTTGCACGCCCTGCAGCGCATGGCCCAGCGGCAGGATCTCGGCCCCCAGCGGCAGCACGTCGTGCGCGGGGTCGAAGAACGCGGCCGAAATGGTGGCCTCCGTCGGGCCATAGCCGCTGAGCAGGGCCACAGGATGGCGGCACAGCGCCTGCCACTGGCGCAAGCTGCGCACGAAAACGCGGTCGCTGCCCGTGACCACCAACCGCAGGTCGGGCGGAACAGCCGTGCCCGACGCCTGCAGCATGCCCACCCACTCGTGCCAGAACGCGGACGGCAGATTGAGCACGGTCAGCCGCGCGCCTGCCACCTGGGCCTGGAAAGCCTCCAGGCTGTCAAGACTGTTCTGTGCCCGCAGCACCACGCAGGCACCGCAGGCCAGCGTGGGAAAGATCTCCTCGGCAGCCACATCGAAATCGGGGGCCGCGAACTGCAGCACGCGATCGGTCTCGCACAGGCCGAACTCACGCGCCACCGCCGCCGCATGGTGGGCCAGGTTGGCATGGCTCACGACCACGCCCTTCGGGGCGCCGGTCGATCCCGAGGTGAAGCAGACATAGGCCCGTTGCGCGGGGTCTGCGAGCCAGGGCTGCTGCGCGGCGCTGCCGGCAGGCTCTGCCACCAGGTCCGGCGCCACCAGCACCGTATGCGAAGGCCACTGCTCCGCCGCAGACGCGGAAATGACCAGGCGCACGCCGGCCGCCTCCATCATGGTCGCGCGCTGTGCCAGCGGCCTCGCCAGGCTGAGTACGGCATAGGCACAGCCACAGCGCCAGGCCGCCAGCATGGCCACCGGCAGGGCCAGGCAGTTGCCCAGGCCCAGGCCGATCAGGTCGCCGGGCCTGGCACCCGCGCCGCGCAGTCGCCCGGCCAGTGCGTCGGCCTGGCACACAAGCTCGCGCAGCGAAAGTGCCGCGCCATCCGCCTGCACGGCCATGCGCTGCGGCCAGCGATCGGCAGCGCGGGCTATCAGCGCGGGTACGGATGCCGGCGCAACGCCCTCGGCCATGGCCGGTGCGGGCGCCACGGCGCAGGCCTGCGGGGCCAGTGCCAGCCGGGACAGTGCAAGGCCGCACGCCCACTGCCCCGCCACATGCGCAAACTGCGCGCACAGCGCAGCCACGGTGGCCGGGTCGAACAGGTCGGCGTCGTACTCCATGTCGCAGGCGAAGGCTTCGCCGTCCAGGCGCGCCGACAGGTTCAGGTCCAGCTCGGGTGCCGCCGCTGGCACGGGCAGCGGCCGCACGGCCAGCCCCTGCATCGCCAGCACGGCTGCACCAGCGGTCTGCTGCACGAACATGGTCTGGAACAGGGGCGCGCGGTTGAGCGCCCGCTCGGGCCGCACGGCCTGCACGATGCGCTCGAACGGCAGGTCCTGGTGCTCGAATGCCTGCAGGCAGGTGCGGCGAACGCGCTGCAGCAGCTCGGCCGGTCGGGGGTCGTCGCGCAGGTCGATGCGCAGCGGCAGCGTGTCGATGAAGAAACCGACCAGTCCCTGCGTCTGCGGCGTGTCCCGGTGGGCCACAGGGCAGCCGATGACGATCTCGTCCTGGCCGGTCCAGCGCCCCAGCACGGCGGCATAGGCGGCCAGCAGCGCCATGAAGGGCGTGACGCCTGCGCGTGCTGACGCCTCCTGCAGCGCCTGGGTGCCCTCCGGCGAGATGCGAAAGTGATGGTGGGCGCCACTGGCGCCGCGCTCTGCGGGCCGGGGCCTGTCCAGCGGCATCGCCAGCTGGGTGGGTGCGCCCTGCAGTTGCGCCTGCCAGAAGGCCAGTTGCGGCGCCAGCCGCGCCTCGTCCAGCGTGGCGCGCTGCCAGGCCGAGTAGTCGGGGTAGCGCAGGGGCAGCGGTTGCAGCGGCGACGGCAGGCCCCGGCAGGCCGCGCCATACAGCTGGCCGAGTTCGGCCAGCAGCAGCCCCATGGACCAGAAATCCCCGGCAATGTGGTGCAGCGACAGGGCCAGCACGTGGCGCTGCGGCTCCAGTGCGAACAGGCGCAGCCGCAAGGGGGGCGCCTGCGTCAGATCGAAGGGCTGGCGCGCCTGCTGCGCCATCAGCTCGGCCAGGCCCCGGGGTGAGGCATCGTCCACGGCCTCTGGCTGAAGGCGCACGGCCGTGGCAGCGCCGATGCGCAGCACCGGCTCGGCGGCCTCGTCCACGATGACGCTGCGCAGCAGCTCGTGGCGCTCCACCAGCACCGTCAGCGCCTGCTGCAGGGCCTCAAGGTCCAAAGGGCCGTCGAGCTCGAAACAGGCGGCCATGATGAAGGCGCTGCCACCGCCCTCCAGCCGGTCCAGGAACCAGAGCCGGCGCTGGTTGAAGGACAGCGGCACGCGGTCGGGGTCCACCTCTGCAGCCGCTCCTGCGGCCACCGGCGCGGGCCCGCTGCGTGACAGCAGGGCCAGCAGCTGCGGCTTGAGCGCGCGCAGCTCATCGCGCATCTGCCCGCCAATGGCACCTGCCGGGCCGCGCACTTTCAGATCGCCGCCCTCGCCTTGCACGGTCACGCCCAGCTGCGCCAGGCGGGCCAGCAGATCGCTTGCCCTGTCGCTCGCACTCTTCATAAGGTGAATTCCTCCACGGTGCCGCCCATGGGCCGGCACGCGTCAACAAAGTCCGCCAAGTCGCCGAGCACCGGATGCTCGAACACCGCCGCGATGCCCAGCTCCACGCCGAAGTGCTCACGCACATAGGCCAGCACGCGCATGGCAATCAGGGAATGGCCGCCCAGTTCGAAGAAGTGGGATTGCGCACCGATCTCGGCCACGCCCAGAACCTCGCGCCAGACTGCGGCCAGCCGTTGCCGCGTGTCCGGGCCTTCGCCGCCCTGCTCCGGGGGCTGTGCAGGCTCGCCGCTGGCGGGCAGGCCTGCGGGCGCCGCAGCCGCGTCCGTCCAGACGCTCCCGGCCAGGCGCAGCAGGGAGGGCAGGTCGCGCACGCAAACCGATACGCGGAGATGGGGCGAGGCCAGGGCACGCCGCAGCACGGCCACGCCTTCGGCGGGCGTCAGTCCCTCGCTGGCGGCCAGCGCGGGCAGGCCCCAGCGCTGGCGGGCCATGACGGTCATGCCCACTTCGGTCCAGTCGTCCCAGTCGATGGCCTGCGTGAAGCCGCCACGGCGCGCCGTGCGCTCGGCGGCGAACAGCGCCAGGAACTCGTTGGCGGCGGCATAGCCGATCTGGCCGAACTTGCTGCCCGGCACCACCGTGCCCAGCGAGGAGAACAGCACGACGAAGTCGGGCTCGTGTCCGGCCAGGGCCGCATCCAGCGCCAGGGCGCCCTGGACCTTGGCTGCCATGGCCGTGGCGATGCTGGCGTCGTCGCGGTTGTGCACCACCCCGCCCTGGTCCGCCACCCCGGCCGCATGCAGCACGCCGTCCACGCGGCCAAACCGGCTGCGGGCCCGGGCCAGGGCATCGCCCAGCGCTCTGGCGTCCGACACATCGCAGGCCAGCGCCAGCACCTGGGCGCCGCGCGATTGCAACTGCGCGACCAAGGATGCATCGACATGCCGGCCCAGCAGCACCAGATGCGCGCCACTGCCGGCCAGCTCGCGCGCCAGCGCCGAGCCCATGCCGCCGAATCCGCCCGTCAGCACATAGACGCCTGCAGGCCTGAAGCGCGCCTGGCCGGCCTGCGGCTCGGGCAGGCGCTGCGCCGTGAACTGCGGCACCCAGCGCCGCCCGCGCCTGAGGGCGACCACGGGCTGCTGCGGGGCCTGCTCCAGCGGATCGGTGCGCAGCAGCTCGGCAGCCAGCGCCTGGAGCGCCTCGCCTGCGCCCGGGCCGTCCAGGTCACGGACATCGATGAGGCGGCAATCGAGGTTCGGATACTCCAGCGGCAACACCTTGACGGCGCCGAGCAGCGTTGCCGCGCCCGCGGCCAGGGCCTCGTCGCCGTCCACATCGGCTGCGCCGGTGGTCACGATGTCCAGCCGCACCGGCCAGGTCGGCACCGCGCTGCCCAGGGCGCGTGCCAGCCCCAGGACGCCGAAGAAGCCGCGCCGCAACAGATCGTCCGGCGCGCCGCCGCGTGTGGCCTCCAGGTGCACGATGCGCTGCGGCCGTGCATGCTCGGGCAAGGCATCCAGAAGACGCCGGAAATCCTGGTGATCTCCAGCACCGATCGTGAAATGGCCGGGCGCCGCCTGCGCAAACGCCTGGCCGGCGCTGACGGCAAGCACCTGCTGGCCGGCCACGCTCAGGGCCTGCGCCAGCGCGGCGCCGGCCGGCAGGTGTACGCCCACCACCATCCAGCGCAGCGAGGCTGCGGCGGGTGCCGCAATGCCAGCCGCCTGTGCAGCGGGCTCGCGGCGCCAGCCCGGCACATGGAACCAGTCGGCCATGTCGGGCAGCTTCGGCGGAGCGGCCCGGACATCGCCCAGGAAAGGCGAGGCCGGTGAAACAGCGGAAAGCGAAGGGGCTGCTGGCGCATGCGGCTTGCCTGCCACTTCGGCAGGCCAGTGCCGGATGCGTTCGAAGGCATATCCGGGCAGGGGAATGCGCCGGCCGGCTGCGGGCGGCAGGCGCCCCGGACGCGAGGCAGCGCCCAGGCACCACAGCCGCGCATGCAGCGCATCCAGCGCATCCAGCGCAGGCTCGGCGGCGGACCCCTCGCTGCGCTGCAGCGCCGAGGGCGCCAGCGCATCTGCAGCCCATCCATTGGCGCCAGCGAGCTTGCCCAGCACCCTGCCCGGGCCGAATTCGGCCAGCACACCGATGCCCTCGGCGCGCAGGGTCTTCAGGCCGTCGGCAAAGCGCACTGGCGCACGCAGGTGGCACGCCCAATACGCCGGGTCCGTGGCCTCGGCGTCCGTGATCCAGGTACCCGTGAGATTGGACAGGAAGCGTCGCTGCGGAGGGTGCAGCACCATGCCATCGAACAAGTCGGTGAACGCGCGCTGCATGCCCTCCATCGATGCGGAGTGGAAGGCATGCGAGGTGTCCAGCCGCATGGCGGCCTGGCCCGCATCCGCCAGCGCCGCCTGCAGCCGGTCTATGGCCGGCACCGGCCCGGCGAACACGCACTGCTGCGGCGCGTTGATGGCGGCCAGGTCGATGCCGGCATGGGCCGGGCTGGCCAGCAGTTCGCGCGCCTGAGCCTGTGTCAGCGGCGCGGCCAGCATGGCACCGTGCGGCAGCGCCTGCATCATGCGGCCGCGCGCGGCCACCAGGGCCAGGGCGTCGTCCAGCGAGAAGACCCCGGCCAGGCAGGCTGCCACGTACTCGCCCAGGCTGTGTCCCAGCAAGGCCGCCGGCTCCAGGCCACGGGCCAGCGCGGCGCTGGCCATGGCATAGGACACGGCGAACAGCGCGGGCTGCGCCAGCTCGGTCTGGCGCAGTGCCTGGGCATCGACGGCCACGCCGACCGGGCCGTACAGAATGCCGCGCAGATCCTGCCCCAGGTGCGGAGCCAGCCCATCGGCACAACGATCGAAGACGCTGCGGTAGTCGGCGTCCTGCTCGTACAGCGCGCGTCCCATGCCGGGATACTGGCTGCCCTGGCCAGGAAACAGCCAGGCCTGCGCAGGCCGGTCGCCCAGGGACACCTGGGACGCCTGGGACGCCTGACAGGGCGCGGCGCGGCGCAGCAGCGCCGCCGCCTGGGCCGTGCCGTGCGCCACCACGGCCGCGCGCCAGGCAAAGGCGGCCCGGCCCTGGTGCAGCGTGAACGAGAGGTCGGCCAGCGAAGTCTCTGGCGCCTTGTCCAGCATCCCTGCCAGGGCCAGCAGGCCGGCCTGCAGCGCGGCCGGCGTGCGCGCCGAAAGCGGCAGCACCCAGGCCTGCGGCAGCGCGCCCGTGCTGGACGCATGGGGCGCGTGCGCCGCCGCCTGCTCGATCACCACATGCGCATTCGTGCCGCCGATGCCGAAGGCACTGATGCCTGCGCGGCGCGTGCCGTCATGCATCCACGGCCGCTGCCGGGAGACCACCTCGATGGGGACGGAGGCAAAGTCCGCATGCGGATTGGGGGCCGAAAAATGCAGGCTGGCCGGGAGCACGCCATGGTGCACGGCCAGCACGGCCTTGATGAAGCCTGCAATGCCTGCAGCCGTATCGGCATGGCCGATGTTGCTCTTGACGGAGCCCAGCGCCAGGGGACGGCTGCGGGCCGCCGTGTCCTGCGCGCCCGCGCCACCGGCTGTGTTGCCGAAAACACGGCCCAGGGCCGCGATCTCCACCGGGTCGCCCAGTGCCGTGCCCGTGCCATGGGCCTCGATGTAGTCGATGTCGCCCGGAGCCAGGCGCGCCGCTGCCAGCGCGGCGGCAATCACCGCGGCCTGCCCGTCGGCGCCGGGCGCGGTGTAGCCGACCTTGGCGGAGCCGTCATTGTTGACGGCGCTGCCGCGCACCACGGCGAGCACGTTGTCGCCATCGGCCAGGGCGCGGGACAGCGATTTCAGCAGCACCATGCCCACGCCGCCTCCCGGCACGGTGCCGCCCGCGTCGGCCGAGAAGGGGCGGCAGCGTCCATCGGGCGACAGGATCATGCCGGGCTGGTGGACGTAGCCGTCGCGCTGCGGGAACTGGATGGACACCCCCCCGGCCAGGGCCATCTCGGCGCTGCCCTCGCGGATGGCACGGCAGGCCATGTCCACCGCGACCAGGGACGAGGAGCAGGCCGTCTGCACGGCCATGGCCGGGCCCTTGAGGTTCAGGTGATAGGCGATGCGGCTGGCGGCAAAGTCCTTGTCATTGCATGACAGCGCGTGGTAGGTGTCGGCGCCGGCCGGCAGTTCGCCGCCCGGATACAGCACGCGCAGATAGGTGTTGGTGCCCACGCCCAGGAAGACGCCGATGCGCCCGCCATGGGCTTCGGGCGTGTAGCCCGCATGCTCCAGCGTGTGCCAGGCGCACTCCAGTGCCACGCGGTGCTGCGGGTCGAAGGTCAGGGCATCGCGCGGACCCACGCCGAAGAAGGCCGCATCAAAGCAGTCCGCATCGCCGATGTGCCCGGCCGAGCCCACGAAGCCCGGAAGCGGAGCGTCTGGCGCGCCACCGTGGTCGATGCCCTCGCGGCCTTCAAGCAGCAGGCGCCAATAGGCATCGAGATCAGGCGCACCGGGATAGCGGCAGGCCATGCCGATGACGGCTACATCCTGGTCGCCCGCAGGCTGCGGCACCCGCTGGGCCATCGGCGCTGCGCCAGCGTGCGGGGACCGGAGCGCGTCCAGATACGCAGCCTGGCTGCGGATGGTCGTGAAGCGAAACAGCTCGCTGATGGGCACGGATACACCCAGGTCCGATCCCAGCCTGTCGTGCAGCGCCACCAGCAGCAGCGAGTGGCCCCCCACGTCGAAGAAGTTGGCATCCGCATCGATGCCGGCACGGCCGAGCACCTCGCTCCACAGCGCGGCCACGCGTGCCTGCGTGGCCGCGGGCATCGGCGCCGGCAAGGGGGTCCGGCTGCCGCCGTCCGGCCCGCCATCGAACTGCGGTTGCGGCAACGCCCTGCTGTCGATCTTTCCATGCGCAGTCAGCGGCATCGCATCCACGCGCACCACCACGGCCGGCACCATGTGCGGGGCCAGCGTGCCGCGCAGCCGCGCGCGCAAGGCTGCCGCGTCCAGATCCTGGCCACCGGCCACCCAGGCGGCCAGGCGCTGCTGGCCCTGTGCATCGGTCCAGGGCATGGCAAAGGCCTGGGCCACGCCGGGCTGCTCCAGCAGGGCGGCCTCGATCTCGCCAGGCTCGATGCGAAAGCCGCGCAGCTTGATCTGGCGGTCCATGCGCCCGAGGAATTCCAGGGTTCCGTCTTCACGCCACCGGCCCCGGTCACCGCTGCGGTACAGGCGTGCGCCCCCCGAGCCGTCAAAAGGATCGGGGCCGAAACGTCCGTCGCCCATGCCGCTGGCGACATAGCCGGGACTGACATTCGGGCCGCCGATCCAGATCTCCCCGGCCACCCCCACGGGAACCCGCCGTCCCTTGTCGTCCACCACGTACAGGCGCGCATCGCCCAGCGGGCGGCCTATGCCCGGCGACTGGCCCGGCAGATGGCGTGCAGCGGTGGCTGTCACGGTAGCCTCGGTCGGGCCGTAGGCCACGAAAAGGCTGCGCCCGCGCGACCATGCATCGGCCACGGCATCGGGACAGCGTTCCCCGCCGACGACCAGGGTCTGCAGGCACGGCAGGTCCGCCACCGGCGTGGCCACCAGCAGCGAGGCCGGGATCTGCAGGTGGGTGACGGCCATGGCCTGCAGCGTGCCGACCA
Source organism: Delftia deserti (assembly GCF_042653485.1). Taxonomy (NCBI): domain Bacteria; kingdom Pseudomonadati; phylum Pseudomonadota; class Betaproteobacteria; order Burkholderiales; family Comamonadaceae; genus Delftia; species Delftia deserti. The sequence goes on from NZ_JBHSIH010000001.1 coordinate 1,274,430, forward strand.
GCGGGGCGCCAGGCAGGAGTTGATCGCGCGAGGCCAGGCACAGGCAGGCACCGGCCGACAGGGCGAAGGCGATATCGGACATGGCCACGTCGAAGCCGAAGGCCGCCATCTGCAGCACGCGGCTGCCGGGCCCGATGCCGAAGGCCGTGCCCGCCGCCTCGGCCAGCCGGCACAGTGCGGCATGCGTGACGCGCACGCCCTTGGGCCGGCCCGTGGAGCCCGAGGTGAAGATGATGCAGGCCAGGGCTTCGTCGCCATGGCCTGCCGGCGCGGCGCTGGCGCCAGGGGAGCCCTGGTCCTGGCCCTCGACCAAGTCAACGCCTGAGCCTGGCTCGCCTGCCACGGGAAAGGACAGTGACATGGGCAGGGGCCACAGGGGCAGGCTGCAGCCCGCGACGGGCGCCTCGGCCACCACGGCCGTGGCGCAGGCATCTTCCAGCATGGCAGCGATGCGCGCGCCGGGATAGGCAGGGTCCACGGGAACCACGGTGGCCCCCGCCTCCCACAACCCGGCCAGCGCCACGATGAGCGCGGGCGAGCGCTGCGCGACCAGCGCCACGCAGTCGCCCGCCTGCACCCCCTTGCTGCGCAACCAGCGTGCATAGGCCGAGGCCAGGCGCGACAGCTGCCCATAGTCCATCGCCTGCGGCGCGCCCGCCATGCTGGCCACGGCTGGCAGGCCGGGATGCTGCGCGGCGGCGCGGCGCAGCAGCGCATCGAGCCGCTGCGGACCCCGGTGCGGCGGGTTCAACCGTTGCGGCGGCGCCGCAGCGCAGGCCAGCCTGTCCAGCAGGGCCTGTTCATGCGCATCGCACAGCGGATGGCCGTCCAGCGGCGCGGCAGGCTGCTGCAAGGCGGCCTCCAGCAGGGCCGAAAAAGCCGAAGCCAGCCGCGCCGCCAGCGCGGGGCCGAAGAGATCGGCCGCATATTCGATATGCCCGCCGAGCACGAGGTCGTCTTCGCCCTGCCCTGCCAGCAAGGCCAGCGACAGGTCGCAGCGCGACACCGGTGCAGCCTGGATACGGGGCGGGACGCGCTGCCCGTCGAACACCAGATCCCAGTCCTGCCCCCGGGAGAGCACGAACATCGCCTGTGCCAGCGCGGGGCGCTGCGCGGCGCGGGGCACGCCCGAGGCCTCCACCACCTGGGCGAAGGGCACATCCTGGTGGCGCAGCGCCTCGGCCAGCTGGTCGCGCACGTTGCGGGCAAGCACATCCAGGCCGGTACTGCCGCTGACGCCCACGCGCAGGACGACGGTGTTGCTGAAGAAGCCGACCGCGCTGTCCATGCCCTCGCGTTCGCGCGCGGAAACGGGGGTTGCAACCATGACTTCGGCATCACCGCCAAAGCGTGCCAGGGTGGCAGCCCATACGGCCAGCAGCAACGCAAAGGGCGTGGTGCGCGCTTGCCGCGCCGCTGCCGTCACCCGCTGCATGCTCGCCGGCGGCAGGCAGAGTGCGGCCCGGGCATTGCGGTAGCTGCGCCGCTGCGGCATGCGCTCGGGCTGCAGTCCCAGCACGGCGGGGGCGGCGGCCAGTGCGCGCCGCCAGTATTCAAGCTGCGGTGCCCACAGGCCCTTATCGCCGCAGGCGCGCTGCCACTCGGACACATCGATGCATTGCAGGGGCTGCGGCAGCGCCGACAGATCACCGCCCTGCAGCGCATGCGCCAGCTCCCGCATGAATATTTCGCAGGACTGGCCGTCCACCGCCGTGTGGTGCATGGAAATCACCAGCGCGTGGTCGTGCATGCCCAGGGTGACCAGCGTGGCCGAACAGGGCAGCGCGTGGTCCAGCGCAGTCGGCCGCGCCACTTCGTCGTCCAGAAAGCGCTCCAGCGCCGCTTCGGCACCGGGGCCCGAGAGATCCCGCCGACACAGCGAGAAATCACCGGCCTCCCCCACCTGCTGCCACAGCAGGCCATCGCGCAGCACCAGGCGGGTGCGCAAGGCCTCGTGGCGCAGCACCACGGCGCGCAGTGCCTGCTCCAGCCTTCCGGCATCCAGCCCGGCGCAAGTGCGGTAGCACACCACCTGGTTGTAGGCGCCGCGCTGGGCCTCATGCTGCTCGATCAGCCACAGGCGTTCCTGGTTGGAGGAGGCGCGAGCCTCGCGCCCCGGATGCGCCGCCCCCCGGCCGATGGCCGGCAGGCCCGCGCCGGGCGCAGCCTGGCCGATGCGCGTCGCCATGGCGGCCAGCGTCGGCACCTCGAACACGGCCGCCGCGTCCAGCGGCACGCCCCATTCCTGGCGGACGGCCTGGGCCAGCCGGGCCGCATTGAGCGAATGCCCGCCCATCATGAAGAAATCCGCGTCGGCGCTGCCGGGACGGGAGCCGATCACGCGCTCCCAGACATCGGCCAGGCGCGCCTGTGCGGCCGTCAGCGGCAGGCGGGGCGCGTTGCCCTCGCCGCTCGCCGGCAGGTCGTCGGGGCCCGGGGCCGGCAAGGCGCGCACATCGACCTTGCCGTTCGGATTGAGCGGCAACTGCGCCAGACGCACATAGGCACTGGGCAGCGCTGCACGGGGAAGGCGATCGTGCAACCAGGCATGCAGTGCGGAGGCCGCGGGCGCATGCCCCGGCAGGTGTACCACCCAGGCGGCCAGGACGGTCTCGCCGTCGGTGCCCACCCATCCGGCGGCGGCCGCGTCGGCCACGCCGGGGTGAAGCAACAGGGCCGCGCGCACCTCCGCAGGGTCTACGCGAACGCCACGGATTTTCATCTGCCGATCCAGCCGCCCCAGGCAGTCAAGACCGCCATCGGGCCGCCAGCGGCCCAGGTCGCCGGTGCGAAAGCCCCGGGCGCCGTCCAGGGCCGCAGTGGGCTGGAAGCGCTGCCGGGTCTCCCGCTCGCGGCCCAGGTAGCCGAGCGCCAGGCCATCGCCGCCCACCACGATCTCCCCTGCCACCCCCACGGGCAGCGCCTGGCCAGCGGCGTCGCAGACCGCAATGCGGTGGCCCGGAATGGGCCGGCCTATGGGAACGAGATGGCCACCGGCCTGTGTCACCTCCTGGAAGGTCGAGTCGGCCGAGATTTCAGAGGAGCCATAGAGGTTGACCAGGCGGCAGCCCGGCAGGGCCGCAAGAAAGCGGCCGGCCAGGTCGCTGGAAAGCGCCTCGCCGCTGACCGTACAGTGCCGCAGCGCGGGCAGCAGGCCTGCCGTATCAGCGGCCGGCTCCAGCAGGGCCTTGAGCAGCGAGGGAACCACCACCAGCCGGGTCACCCCATGGCGCGCCAGTGCGCCGGCAAAGGCATGCGGGTCCACCACATCGGCATGCGCCAGCACCACGCTGGGCACGCCCGCCAGCAGGGGGCCGAAGAACTCCCAGATGAAATCGACGAAGGCCGGCGTGGTCTTCTGGCAGCACACTTCGCCCGCGACAAAGGGATAGGCATCCCACATCCACAGCAGGCGATTCACGGCGCCGCGGTGCAGCCCCATGACAGCCTTGGGCTCGCCCGTGGAGCCCGAGGTGTAGAGCACGTAGGCCAGGGTATCGGGGCCGATGCACAGCGCAGGCGCCTGGGCCTCCGGCAACGGCATGCCGGGATCGATGAGCAGGGGAGCGCCTGCGGCCGGCAGCCATGCGGGCCGGCCCTGTGCCAGCAGCACCGATGCACCGCTGTCGGCCAGCATATAGGCCAGGCGCTGCGCAGGATGGTCCGGGTCCATGGGCACAAAGGCCGCGCCGGCGCGCAGCACGGCCAGCAGGGCCACGGCCAGGTCGGCACCGCGCGGCAGACACACGGCCACGGGAATGCCGGCTGCAGCCCCCCCTGCCCCGGCCCCCGTGGCCATCGATGCGCCAAGCTGCGCGACAAGGTGCGCCGCCAGGGTCGCCGAGCGCCGGTCCAGTTCCTGGTAGCTGACTGCGCGGCCCGCATCTATCAGCGCAGTCGCGGCGGGCGACTGGCGCGCGCGCCGCTCGAACATCGCCGCCAGGCTGCCTGCGCTCTCGATGCGCTCGCCCAGCGGCGCCGGATGCAGTGCGTCCAGGCCGCGCCGTGCGTCGGCCGGCCGCTGCAGCGGCAGCACGGACAGCGGCAGCGAGGGCTGGGCCAGCGCCGCTTGCAGCAGCACCGGCAATGCGATGGCGATGGCCTGAGCCACCTGCTCATCCACCAGGCCCTCGCGGTACTCCAGCCAGCCCGCAATGGCGCCATCGTCGCGCCCCTGGTCCAGCTCCAGCGTGAGATCGGCCCGTGCCACAGGCAGGGGAACGGCCTGTCCCGTCAGCAGGACATCGCCGGCCGCCTCGCGCAGCGCAGGCAGGGCCTGGAAGACAAGCATGGCCTGGTACAGCGGCTGCACCCCCGGCAGGCGCGGCGGGTTGACCGCCTGCACCACGGCCTGCAGCGGCAGGTCCTGGTGGGCAAAATCCTCAAGGCAGGCTTCGCGCACGCGCTCCACCAGGGCTGCAAAACCGGGGTCTGCGCGCAGGTCGGTGCGCAGCACCAGGGTCTCCACCAGGAAGCCCACGGTGCCGCCGGTGTGGGGTCGGTGGCGGTTGGACACGGGCACGCCCACGGCCAGATCGTCCTGGCCGGTGAAGCGCGCCAGGACGGCATTGAAGGCGGCCAGCACCACGGTGAAAGGCGTGGTGCCACAGGCGGCGGCGAATCTTCCCAGGTCCGCCGCCAGCGCGGGCGCAAGCACCACCGCGATACGGCCGCACCGGTCCTGGCCCGCCTCGCGCGGCCCGGCAAAGGGCAGCTCCAGCAGCGGCGGCAGGCCTGCAAGCCTGTTGCGCCAGTACGCTGTCAGGGCCGGCACGGCCTGCTGTCGGGCGCTGTCGCCCAGCCAGGCGACGTAGTCGCCAAAGCGCTGCGGCTGCGGCAGGTCTGCGGCCGCCTCGCCCAGCTGCGCGGCGTAGAGAGCGGCCAGCTCGCGCAGCACCAGCGAGGCCGACCACAGGTCGATGATGGCGTGGTGAAAACCCAGCAGCAGCACCTGCTCGCCGGGGGCGCGCAACAGATCGGCCCGGAAGAGGCTGCCCCGCTCCAGCGAGAAAGGCCGGGCCGCCGCGTCCTGCAGCGCCTGCGGCATCGATGCCGGGCCGACATCGTGCACTGCCAGCGGCAATGCATCCAGCGCATCGAAGACCAGGCGCGCCGCTTCGCCATCGGCATCCTCGAAGCGCGCACGCAGGCTTTCATGGCGCTGCGCCAGGGCGGTCAGTGCGGCCTGCAGCGCGGCCACATCGGGCGCCGCGCCACCAAAGCGCACGGCAAGGCCAAGGTTGAACTCGCCGCGAGCCCCATGAATGCGCTCCATCATCCATAGCCGCTGCTGCGCCGACAGCGCGGTCACGGGCGCATCTGCGGCACGCGGCGCGGCGCCTGGCGCCTGCGTGTCTGGCAGCTCGAACCCATCCTCGGCCAGCAGGGCCGCCAGCAGATCGTCGTCGGAAAAACCGCCCGTGCTCATGGCAGCGCCTTGGTTGCTGCAGCGCCGTGGGCGGCCGCCTTTTGATCAGGGGTCATGCTTTCGATCTCGAACAGCCGGCCCGCAATGGCCAGCGTGATTCCCGGGCGGGATTCCAGCGCAATCACGCGCTGGCAAAAATCTGCCATGCAGGGGTGGCGCAACAGCTCGGCCATCGATATATCGACGCGAAACAGCTCCCGCGTGCGCGCCGCGATCTGCGCCGCCCCCAGCGAATTGCCGCCCAGCGAGAAGAAGTCGTCGTCCACACCGCAGTCGGCCAGGCCCAGCGCCTTGCACCACAGGCGCACCATGTAGCGCTCGAACGCATTGCGTGGCGCTGCGCTGGATGCCATGCCCGCAGCCAGGCGCAAAAGGGCCGCGCGGTCCAGCGCCCCCCGGGCATCGGTGGGCAGGGATGCGACGTTCAGCACCGGCACGCTCACCGGCCGGCCACAGGCATCGCGCAGCCACCGATGCGGTGCGGACGGGTCACCGCTGCCGGCCACTTCATTCACTTGCTCCACTTGATCCACTTGCTCCTCTTCGCCGGCGCGGCGCGCGTCGACTGCGGCGCCTTCACGCACCCAGACCAGCTCATCGGCACCGCAGATGGCGCCCTCGCGCAGCGCGGCATGGCGGGGATGGCCGAAGTCCAGGCCCACGGTCATGACAGGCTGCTCGCCGCGCACCGCCAATTCGAAGGCCTGCAGGCCCTGCGCCTCATCGATCGATAGATAGCCCGAGGCGGCGAACAGCGCCGGGTTCGACACCTGGCGGCTCAGGCCGGTGTCCCGCCACGCCGAAAAACCCAGGTAGCGGCAGCGGGCGCCACCGGCGCTGTGCGCCTGTCGCTCCACAAAGGCCATCTGCCAGGCATCCCCCGCCGCATAGGCAGCCACGCGGCGCCCCCCCAGCAGGCCCATGACCGAGCCGGCCACCAGGAACAGGGCCCGGGGATCGTGGGCGATCAGGGCGTGCAAATGGCGCGTTCCCTCGACCTTGGCGCGCTGCGCCCGGGCAAAGCATTGCTCTTCTTCCTCCGCACACAGGGCCAGGCGCGACTCGACCGCCAGTTGCACCACGCCGGCCAGCGTCTGTCCGAAGTGCTGCTGCGCCTGGACCACCGCGGCCTGCAGGGCGGCGGGGTCGGTGACATCGGCCTGCACGTACAGGAGCGCCCCGCTGCGCGAAAGCAGTTCCAGCGGCTGCCGGCGCTCCACAGCAGGGGCACGGCCGACGATGAGCAGCCGGGCGCGGTACCGGCCGAGCAGGTGCCGGGCCAGCAAAAAGCCCACGCCTCCCAGCCCACCGGCCAGCAGGTACAGCCCCTGCTCCTGGAATCCCTGATGCCCTGCAGCCTCGGGAACCAGGGGCAGCAGGCGCCGCACCCGCCGCACGCCGGCATGCCACAGCACCTCGGGCTCGCGCTGGCTGCAGCCCAGCTCCGCACACAGCCCGGCGGCATCAAGAACGGCGGCATCGGCAACGACACTGGCGTCGGCGTCGGCGTCGGCGTCGGCGTCGGCGTCGGCAGCGACACCGGCGTCGCCCCAGGCGACATGGCGGCAGCGCAAGGCAGGCATCTCGGCCTCCAGACTGCGCAGGACCGCGCGCGCCATCGCCCGCTGGCCCTCGTCCTGGCCCGTACCTGCGCAGACCAGCAACCGGCCCGGCACATGCCCGCCGGGGGCCGCCAGCCAGCGGGCTGCCTGCAGCAGGCCAGGCGCCAGCGCCTGTTCACCGGCCAGCACCAGCACATCAGGCGCCCACTCGCGCAACGCGGCCACGGCATCGGCCGGTGACCCGGTATCGTCCAGCGCCATCCAGCGGTGACGGGGCTGCAGGGCCTGCAATTGCGCCAGCGCCTGGGCGCCGGCACCACACAGCGCCACAGTCAACGCATGCGCCTGCGCAGGCGCCATGGCCGGCGACGCATCGTGCTGGCGCGGGCGCCATACGGGCCGGGCAAACCAGGCAGGCACGGTGCCTGCACCGCCGATCAGGCAGGCGGCATCCTTGATTTCGCGATCGAAGGCCCCTGCCTCCACCAGGCGGCGCAGCTCCACGCGCTGCACCTTGCCGGCACCCGTGCGCGGCAGGCGCTCGGGCGGCACGGCAATGAAATGGTCCACGGCCAATCCCAGGTCCTGGCCCAGGCGCATGCGCAAGGCGCGCATGAGCGAACGGCGCAGTTGCGGCTCGCCAGCGCCTGGCGCGTGAAAGAACAGCACCAACTGGTCGGTGGCCGCGCCGGCCGGGCGCACGCCGATGGCAGCCAGCCCCTGGCGGTCCAGGCCGGGCACGCGCGCAGCGGCCTCCTCGATCTCGGCGCTGTAGAAATTGGCACCGTTGACGATGATCATTTCCTTGACGCGGCCCACGATGTGCAGCTCGCCCGAACGCAGGAACCCCATGTCGCCGGTCTGGAACCAGCCATCGCGCAGCGCCTCGGCCGTGAGGTCGGGCCGGCCGTGATAGCCCGAGAACACCGAGGGCCCGCTGAGTTCGACCCGCCCGATCTCACCCTCCATCAGGGTGCGGCCTGCATCGTCCACGATGCGCTGTGCACCGCCTGCGATCGGGTGGCCCAGGCTGGTCACCGCCTCGCCGGACGCTGTCCAGCAGCGCAGCGAGAACGCAGACACCGTCTCGGTCATGCCGAAGGACATCCAGACGGCGCCCTGCCTGAGCCCGTCCTGCGCAAAGCGGCGCTCGAAATCCACGAGGACCGGCTCCGACACCGGCTCCCCGGCATTGATGAGCATGCGCAAACAGGACAGGTCCCAATGGCCGGGTGCCTGGCTGCGGGCTGCACGCAGCAGCAGGTCGAATGCAAAGTTGGGCGCCCACACCGCTGCGACCCGGTGCTCGGCCACCAGATCCAGCCAGCGCGCGGGAGCCTCGAGAATGGTGGCCGTATCCACCTGGACCTGGTCCAGGCCCAGCACCGTAGGCATCACGCACAGGAACACCACGCCACCCACATGATCCAGCGGCATCCAGTTCAGCGCGGTCTCGCCGGGCACGAAGCGCAGTTGCTGCTGCACGCCGCTGATCATGGCGGCCAGATTGCCGCGGCTCAGTACCACGCCCTTGGGCGTGCCGGTGCTGCCCGAAGTCAGCAGCATCAGTGCGGGCTGCGCCGGCCCGGCGCTGGCCGAGGGCTGGGCGGGCGCACCCGCCTGCAGTGCCTGGGCCTCGAGCAGTTGCATGCCCTGCAGCGCTGCGGCGTGGGGCCGCAAGCCGGCCAGGGCTGCCGCAGAGCCGACCACGGGCGCCCTGCCCGCCACCTCCCAGCAGTTGAGCAGCCGCTCCAGGCCGGCCCCCCCGGCCGCCGCCGGTCCCAGTGCCAGAGGCGCCGGCACCAGGCCGCCGAGCACACAGCCCCAGAACACGGGCAGCAGGTGGCGACTGTCCCCGGCATCCACGATGACGGTGTCACCCGCCTTCAGCCCCAGGGCCAGCAGCCCGCCCAAGGCACGGCAGGCCTCGTCGAGCAGCTGCGCATAGCTGGTGCGGGACTGGGAAAGATCGGCAGCCACATGGACGATGCCCGCTGCGGGACGCGCAGCCGCTCGCACCAGCGCCTGCTCCAGCGCATATCCGACACCCGCGTCCGGCAGCGCAGGCGAATGGTGGATGGCAGGAATGCGCTCGTGCAAAGGCACCGTGCCGCGCCGCGCCGCAGGTGCGGGCGCCGGATCGCCCAGCAAGGGCCGGCCGGGCAGCAGATCGCACAGGTGCAGGTGGGAAGCCGGCTGCACGGCAGGCCGGGCGACCAGGGCGCTGCCCCATTGCCGCTGCGCGGCGTCGACCGCGCCCGGCGACCAGACTGGCAATGCGGCCAGGGCGGCCTCGTCGATGGCGCCCATGTCATCCAGCGGCAAGGCGCTGACCCGCACCACCGCATCGCCTGCGCCAGCCAGGGCAGCCTGCAGGGTATCGCGCTCTCCGCCCACCACGTAGGCGACCAGACCGTCGAACCCCGCAGCATTGCGCCGAGAAAGATGCACATCGGCGGCTCCCGCCGCCATCAGGCGGGCTTTCAGACCGCCCGCTTCCGCCCCGCTGTCCGTACCCGCCATCGATCCGATCCCTTCAAAGCTGTGGTTCCGACGCCGATTCACCTGCCCTGGCCAAAGACCGGCCGGATAGTTACAAACATTTTCTTTAATGTCAATGCAGCCATTCTCATTAAGAGAAGGTTCAATGGGAGCATTGGCATGCCAACGCAAGAGAAACGCCTGCAGAAAATCCTGGCAAAGTCGATTGATTATTGAAAATGGATTTTCAATATATTTTCACCACATGTATATCACTGAAATCAGTGATATCGACATCGTGGCGTCAAAGAGCGGCGCCAGGAAGAGCCGGTGGCAAGATCGCGGCGAAAGCCATGCAGGCCCGGGAACTGGAGGGTGACTGGAAGAGAGCTGCCGACCTGGAACGGGCGGGGCATGGGCAGGGCATGGGCAGGTGGCCAATGCACCATGGCTGTGCATGAAATGGTCATCAGTGGCAGCCCTGCCATGAATAAGCATGCCACCCATAAATCAGCGCTGCCAGGATCTTTTTTTTTGACGCAAGCGCTTATTGAAGCAATTGCGCCACAGTCACGGAAACAGCACGGAAAGCCATCGAAACAAAACAATGCAAATTCCGAGCTGGGCAGGGGCCAGGATTTGCACGAGAAAGATCGTCCAGACGAAAAAAAGCCCCTCGGACTTTATCCGAGAGGCTTTTTACCAATATATTTGGTAGGCGCGATTGGACTCGAACCAACGACCCCCACCATGTCAAGGTGGTGCTCTAACCAGCTGAGCTACGCGCCTGTCGTTTGTTGAAGCCGCAAGTATAGCAGTGCAAAACAGGGCTTCCGGGCAAGTTGAGCAGATTTTTGGATCACCCCACCACTTGGGCGCGTTCCAGCATGGCGTGCATCAGCACATTGCAGCCTGCGGTGATGTCGGCCGGCGTGGCGTCCTCGATCTCGTTGTGGCTGATGCCGTCCTTGCAGGGGATGAACACCATGCCGGCCGGTGCCAGCCGCGCCATGTAGACCGCATCATGCCCGGCGCCCGAGACGACGGGCATGTGCGAGTAGCCCAGGGCCTTGGCAGCGCGCGCCACCGCATCCACGCAGTCGGCATGGAAGGGCTGGGCCGGGTAGCTGGAGACCAGGTTGATCGCTATGGGCAGCCCCGTCTCCTGGCTGATGCGCGCGGCCACGGCACGGATGTCGGCGTCCATGGCTTCGCAGTCGGCATCGGTGGCGTTGCGCAGATCGATGCTGAATTTGACCTGCCCCGGGATCACGTTGCGGCTGTTGGGATGGACCTGCACCATGCCCACGGTGCCGCGCCCGTGGGGCGGATGGCGGTGGGCGCAGGCCACCACTTCCTGCATGAGCTGCGCGGCCGCCTGCAGCGCGTCCTTGCGCAGCGCCATGGGCGTGGGGCCGGCATGGGCCTCCATGCCCGTGACCACGCAGTCGTACCAGCGGATGCCCAGCACGCCGGTGACCACGCCAATGGTCTTGGCATGGTCCTCCAGCACCGGGCCCTGCTCGATATGCGCTTCGAAATAGGCACCGATCGGGTGGTCGCCGGGCTCCTGGCCGCCCACATAGCCGATGCGCTCCAGTTCGTCCCTGACGGTCTTGCCTTCGGAGTCGGTGGCCGCATAGGCATGCTCCAGCGTGAAGGCCCGGGCAAACACCCCGGAGCCCATCATCACCGGCACGAAGCGCGAGCCTTCCTCGTTCGTCCAGAAGGCCACCTCGATGGGCGCTTCGGTCTCGATGCCGTGGTCGTTGAGCGTGCGCACCACCTCCAGCCCCGCCAGCACGCCGTAGTTGCCGTCGAACTTGCCGCCCGTGGGCTGGGTGTCGATGTGGCTGCCCGTCATGATGGGCGGCAGGCTGTTGTCGCGCCCGGGCCGGCGCATGAAGCCGTTGCCGATCTTGTCGATGGTCACCGTCATGCCTGCCTCGCGCGCCCAGCGGGTCACCAGGTCACGGCCCTGGCGGTCCAGGTCGGTCAGCGTCAGGCGGCAGACGCCGCCCTTGGGCGTGGCGCCGATCTGCGCCAGCTCCATGAGTGAATCCCACAGCCGGCTTCCGTTGACGCGCAGTTGTGCGATGTCCTGCTTCACTTGGGTATCTGTATCCATTGCTGTCTCCTTGTCATGCGGGCTTCAGCGCGCCACGGCCGTGGGCTGCAGCGCGGCGGCACGGCGCTGGACCGCGTCGAAGTTGGGGCCGAATGCCGGGCGCTTGATATAGCGGCCACGGCCCATCTCGGCACGCAGATCGCCCTGCGCATAGGCCACCACGCCCTGGCTGATGGTGTGGCTGGGCATGCCCTGCACGGTGCGGCCCTCGAAGATGTTGTAGTCGCCCTTGGAATGCTGGGTCTTGACCGACAGGGTATGGGTGGCGGCAGGGTCCCAGACGACCAGATCGGCATCGGCCCCCACGCCGACCAGGCCCTTGCGCGGATAGATGTTGAACAGCCGCGCGGTGTTGGCCGAGGTGATGGCCACGAATTCGCTGGGCGTCAGCCGGCCGGTGTTCACGCCAGCGTCCCAGATCACGGCCAGGCGCTCTTCCACGCCGCCGGTGCCGTTGGGGATCTTGGCGAAGTTGTCCCTGCCCATGGCTTTCTGCGCAGCGCAGAAGGTGCAATGGTCGGTGGCCGTGGTGTGCAGCTGGCCCGACTGCAGGCCCTGCCACAAGGCCTCCTGGTGGCCCTTGGCCCGGAAGGGCGGGCTCATCACATGGGCGGCAGCCTTGGCAAAGTCGGGGTCGCGGTACACGCTTTCGTCGATCACCAGATGGCCGGCCAGCACTTCGCCATACACACGCTGGCCGCGTGCACGGGCGGCGGCAATGGCCTGCGCCGCCTCGGTGCAGCTGACATGCACCACGTAGATGGGCACGCCCAGCACGCCGGCGATGGCGATGGCGCGGTTGGCCGCCTCGGCCTCCACCATGGGCGGGCGGGCCAGAGGGTGGCCTTCGGGCCCGGTGATGCCCATCTTGGCCACTTCCTGCTGCAGCAGGTAGACCAGCTCGCCGTTCTCGGCATGCACCGTGGGCATGGCGCCCAGCTCCAGCGCGCGCTTGAAGCTGTTCACCAGCGTTTCGTCGTCGCACATGATGGCGTTCTTGTAGGCCATGAAGTGCTTGAAGCTGTTGATGCCCTCCTCGCGCACCAGCGTGCCCATGTCGGCATGGACGCTGTCGCTCCACCAGGTGACGGCCACGTGGAACGAGTAGTCGGCCGCAGCCTTCTCGGCCCAGCCGCGCCATTTGCGGTAGGCGTCCAGCAGCGGCTCCTGCGGATCGGGAATGACGAAATCGATGATGCTGGTGGTGCCACCGGCCAGCGCCGCCGCCGTGCCGGTGTAGAAGTCATCGGCCGTGACCGTGCCCATGAAGGGCAGTTGCATGTGGGTGTGCGGATCGATGCCGCCGGGCATGACGAACTGCCCCGAGGCATCGATCACCTGCGCCCCGGCCGGCACCAGGGCCGCCACATCCGGCCCCACGGCCGCAATCGCCCCATCCACACACAGCACGTCGGCCTTCTCCTGCCGGTCTGCATTCACCACCGTGCCGCCACGCACCCATACCGAACCCTGTGATTGACCCATAGCGTCATGCCTCCTGTTGGTTGGTCCGGCCTATGCCTTGCTCAGAGCGGGCGCGCCCTTGGCCACCTGGCCTGCCATGCCGATGCGGTAGACCACGCCGGCAATGAACAGGCCGATGAACCATGCGTAGTCATAGGCATGCTTGAAGAAATCACCCACGTTCGGGAATGCAGCGGGGAACGCCGCGTGCAGGAAGCCGGGCAGGTTGGGCGCCACGCCCAGGGCGAAGGCCGCCACGGCCACCCAGTTCCAGCCGTTGGAGTAGCGGTAGGCGCCCTCTTCCCTGTACAGGTCTTCCACCACCAGCTGCGTTTTGCGCACCAGGAAGTAGTCCACCATCAGGATGCCCGCGATCGGCCCCAGCAGTGCCGAGTAGCCGATCAGCCAGGTGAAGATGTAGCCCTCGGTGGACTCCAGGATCTTCCAGGGCATCATCACGATGGCAATGGCCACCGTCATGTAGCCCCCCACGCGGTAGCTGATCCTGCGGGGCGCCAGGGCGGAGAAGTCATAGGCCGGCCCCACCAGGTTGGCCGCCAGGTTCACGCTCACGGTGTCGATCAGCAGCACGATGAGCGCGATCAGCACGGCCGCGCCCGTCATGCGGCTGGCAACATCCACGGGGTCCCACAGGGCCTTGCCGTAGATCACCACCGTGCCCGATGTCACCACCACCGCCAGCATGGCCAGCAAGCCCATGGGCACGGGCAGGCCGATGGCCTGGCCCACCACCTGGTCCTTCTGCGATTTGGCGAACCGCGTGAAGTCCGGAATATTCAACGCCAGCGTCGCCCAGAAGCCCACCATGGCGGTCAGCGACGGCCAGAACACCGACATGAACTGGCCCGCCTTGGGGCCGCCCGGCGCGTACTGCGAAGGCTGCTCCATGATGGGGCCGAAGCCGCCGGCCTTCTGGTAGACCCAGCCCAGCAGCACGAAGCAGATCACGATCTTGAGTGGCGCGGTCCAGGTCTCCAGCTTGCGGATGGACTCTATGCCATGCACCACGAAGTAGAACTGTATGGCCCAGAACACCAGAAAGCACACCAGCTGCCCCACATTGATGCCCAGGCCCGCGATCTTCTCGCCCTCCAGCGGATGGCCCAGCAGCACGCCCAGCAGGGTGTAGATCATCATGCCGCCGAACCAGGTCTGTATGCCGTACCAGCCGCAGGCCACCAGGGCCCGCAGCAGTGCGGGCAGCTTGGCGCCGTGGGTGCCGAAGGAGGCGCGGGCCAGCACGGCGAAGGGAATGCCGTACCTGGCCCCGGCATGGCCGATGAGCAGCATGGGAATCAGCACGATGAGATTGCCCAGGAACACCGTCATCACCGCCTGCGACCAGGACATGCCATTGGTGATCATGCTGGCGGCCAGCGTGTATGCCGGGATGCACATCACCATGCCTATCCACAGGGCGGCGAAGTGGTACCAGGTCCAGGTGCGCTGGCTCGGCAGCGTGGGCGCGAGGTCGTGATTCCACAGGCTGCCTGTGGAGTCACCGGAATGCGGGGCATGCGACATTGCGAAGCTCCTTCTCGAAGAGAGAAATCACCAATCCATTGCTGATCCAGGGTCTGACCTTTTGCATCAAGCGCTTTTCGTGCCAGGTCGGCCCGGATGCGGTCCGTGCGCCGACCTGCCGCAATGCCCCCTCTAGCCCTGCGCCGTCACGGCCTGGCGCATGGGGTTGTTGGGATGCGTGGTCCAGTTCGCATAGTCGCCGGAGACCGTCTTGCCGGTGCGAGCGTCCACCTCGCCCGGCTGCAGGCTGCGCATGGTGATGCACTCGGGCACGGGGCAGATGGACACGCACAGGTTGCAGCCCACGCATTCGGTGTCATCCACCTCGAACCGGCGCACACCGCCGTCCTTGCTGAAGGTGATGGCCTGGTGGGAGGTGTCCTCGCAGACCACATGGCAGCGCCCGCACTGGATGCAGCTGTCCTGGTTGATGACGGCCTTGTCGATGTGGTTGAGGTTCAGGTCCTTCCAGTCCCTGACCGTGGGCACTGCCCGGCCCTGGAAATCCTCGATGCGCGCAAAGCCGTGCGCGTCCATGTAGTTGGACAGGCCGTCGCACATGTCCTGCACGATGCGAAAGCCGTAGACCATGGCCGCCGTGCACACCTGGACGTTGCCGCATCCCAGTGCGATGTACTCGGCCGCGTCCTTCCAGGTGGTGATGCCGCCGATCCCCGAGATGGGCAGGCCCGCCGTCTGCGGATCGCGCGCGATCTCGGCCACCATGTTCTGGGCGATGGGCTTGACGGCCGGGCCGCAGTAGCCGCCGTGCGAGCCCTGGCCGTCGGTGCTGGGGTGCATGACCAGCGTGTCAAGATTCACGCCCATCACCGAGTTGATGGTGTTGATCAGGGAGACCGCATCCGCCCCGCCGGCCTTGGCCGCACGCGCGGGAAAACGCACGTCGGTGATGTTGGGCGTGAGCTTCACGATCACGGGCAGCCGGCTGTACTGCTTGCACCACTGCGTGACCATCTGGATGTACTCGGGCACCTGGCCCACGGCCGCGCCCATGCCGCGCTCGCTCATGCCGTGCGGGCAGCCGAAGTTCAGCTCCAGCCCGTCGGCGCCGGTGTCCTCCACCATGGGCAGGATGCGCCTCCAGCTTTCCTCCACGCAGGGCACCATCAGCGAGGCGATCAGCGCACGGTCAGGCCAGGCCTTCTTCACGCGGGTCATCTCCTCCAGGTTGGTGCGCAGCGGCCGGTCGGTGATCAGCTCGATGTTGTTCAGGCCCATCACGCGCCGGTCCTGCGCCATGAGGGTGGAGTAGCGCGGCCCGTTCACGTTGACCACATGCGGGTCCTCGCCCAGCGTCTTCCACACCACGCCGCCCCAGCCGGCCTCGAATGCGCGGGTGACGTTGATCTCCTTGTCCGTGGGCGGTGCCGAGGCCAGCCAGAACGGATTGGGGCTGGAAATGCCCAGAAAGCGGCTGCTGATGTCTGCCATGTCAATGCTCCTTGAAAAGCGCGGGCACAGCCGCTCAAACCCCGGCCGCCACGGCGCTGGTCAGCGCCTGGTGCATGGCTCGCGCGGCGACCTTGCCGTGCTCCACCGCCTGTACGGTCAGGTCCTGGCCACCGGCGCGGCAGTCGCCCCCGGCCCACACGCGCGGCACGCTGGTGCGGCCTTCGTCGTCGGTGTCGATGCGGCCGTCACGCAGGGCAATGGCCGCGCCCGCCGGCGTGCCGACATAGGTCTGGCCAATGGCCTTGAGCACCATGTCGGCCGGCACGTCGAACACCTCCTGCGTCACCTGCAGCCTGTCGCCATCCATGCGGGTGCAGGCCATGCGCACGCCGCAGACCTTGCCGTCCTGCACCAGGATCTCCTGGGGCGCGGCCCACAGCCGCAGGTTGACGCCATGGGTCTGCGCCCATTCCTGCTCCACCCAGGAGGCGGACAGCGCATCCTTGCCCCGGCGGTAGAACATGGTGACCTCGTCGGCGCCCAGCAGCCTGGCCTGCACGGACGCATCCACCGCCGTCATGCCTCCGCCGATCACCACCACGCGCCGGCCCACCGGCACCGTGGATTTGTCGGCCGCCTGGCGGATGTCGGCAATGAAGTCCACCGCATTGCGCAAGCCTTCGGCCTGCGGCTCGGCCGCGCCCAGCGCATTGACGCCCGCCAGGCCCAGGCCGAGGAACACGGCGTCATGCTCGGCCAGCAGCGAATCCAGCGTGAAGTCACGCCCCAGCCGCTGGTTGTTGCGCGGCGTGATACCGCCCACGGACAGCAGCCAGTCGATTTCCTTTTGCGCGAAATCGCCCGGGGTCTTGTAGCTGGCCAGGCCGTATTCATTGAGTCCGCCCAGCTTGGGCCGGGCATCGAACAGCACCACCTCGTGGCCCTGCAGCGCCAGCTGGTGGGCGCAGGTCAGGCCGGCAGGCCCTGCCCCGACCACGGCCACCTTGCGGCCCGTGGCGGCGGCACGCTGGAACAGCGGTGCACCATCGGAGGCCATGAAGGCATCGGTCGCATAGCGCTGCAACGCACCAATTTCGACCGGCTTGTCTTCCTGGGTGTTGCGCACGCAGGCCTGCTCGCACAATTGCTCGGTGGGGCAGACACGGGAGCACATGCCGCCCAGCGGATTGGCTGTGAGGATTTCACGCGCCGCGCCACGGACGTTGTCCTGGGCAATGCGGGCGATGAAGGCCGGCACATCGATGCTGGTGGGACAGGCCGTGGTGCACGGCGCGTCATAGCAGTAGTAGCAGCGCTCGGCCTCGATCAAGGCTTGCGAGCGGTTCAGCGGGGGGTGGGCGTCCGAGAAATTGGCCGCGTAGTCGGCCAGGTTCAGGCGGCCTGCGGCAATGCCGCAGGCGCGTTGCGCGGGGCTATCCATGGTGCATCCTCCAGAGTCGGGATTGAGGGCGTGAAGGGGGCCACGGCATGCGGGCGCACGCCGGACCATCTCGAACAACGCAAGGCGGGCCGCAGGAAGGACTCCTGCAGGGCACCGGATCCAACAACACAGTCTTCGGAGGTTTCATCGTGGTCCTCGCATGTGTGGGTGACGCCTCTTGTCGGGCGCACTGGGGATGGAACGGAATGTACGCGGGTGAAAAAATTTACCAATCAGTAAAATCACCCAGAAAGTCGTCAGCAAGAAAGATGCCAGACAATCGCACCAAAATGACGCAACTTATCCCGACTTACCATCTGCGCAATGGCAACCCTTTCTGACACTGCGCCCTCCTCCCAGGCCCGTTCGGCCACACGCAAGCCCACGGCCGCACGGCTGCGCAAGGAGCTGAACATCCTGCAGACGGCCGAACTGCACTTCGCGCAATACGGCTTCGAAGGCGCATCGCTGGAATTGATCGCGCACGACGCCGGCCTGAGCCGCCACAACCTGCTGTACTACTTCGCCAGCAAGGAGGAGCTGTACCTGCGCGTACTGGGCGATGTGCTGACGCAGTGGCTGGCCGGCATGTCCGACCTGCTGCGGGGCGACGACCCTGCAGAGGCCTTGCGCATCTACATCCGGGCCAAGCTGCAGTCCTCGCGCGAACGGCCCCATGGCTCCAGGGTCTTCACGCGCGAGGTGATGGCCGGTGCGCCCCGCTTCGGACATGCCATATCGAGCCAGGTGGGCCCGGCACTGGCGGCAGACGTGCAGGCGTTCGAGCGCTGGGTGGCGCAGGGCAAGATTGCCCGCGTGGACTTCACCCACCTGATGTTCATCCTCTGGTCCGTGACCCAGGCCTATGCCGATCAGCAGGCCCAGTTCGCGCTGCTGCTGGGCCAGCCGGCACTGACCGCCGAAGACTACGACACTGCAGCGGAGCTGATCTACCGGCTGGTAATCCGTGGCCTGCAGCCGGATACCGCGGCTCTCGCACAATGAGCGCATGAATCACAGCATCCGCCTGAGACCCCTGGAGCGCGAAGATCTGCGCTCCGTGCATCTGCTCAACAACAATGCCGCCATCATGCGCTACTGGTTCGAGGAGCCTTACGAGACCTTCGACGAGCTTTCCGCACTCTACGACGCCCACGTGCACGACCAGACCGAGCGCCGCTTCATCGTCGAGCACCAGGGCGATCGCGCCGGCCTCGTCGAGCTGGTGGAGATCGACCTGATCCACCGGCGCGCCGAATTCCAGATCATCATCGCCCCCGAGCAGCAAGGCCAGGGCATCGCAGCCCAGGCAACGCGGCTGGCGCTGGACTATGGGTTCAAGACGCTCAACCTGCACAAGATCTTTCTCCATGTGGACCAGGAGAACGAGAAGGCCATCCACATCTACGCCCGCATAGGCTTCGTGCAGGAAGGCGTGCTGATCGACGAGTTCTTCGCCAACGGCCAGTATCGCAACGCCATCCGCATGTACCTGCTGCAAAACGACTACCTGCAGGCACAGGCCGGAATCGGCACCTGACCGCTGCCAGAGGAGCGCGGGCCCTGCCCGCCTCCTTGGCCGGCACGTCACCCCATCGTTGGCGGACGCACAAACAAAAAAACAAACAAAAAAACCAAACAAAAAAGCCTTCTGAGTGATCAGAAGGCTTTTTTCATTCCATCTGGCAATGGAAAATTGGTAGGCGCGATTGGACTCGAACCAACGACCCCCACCATGTCAAGGTGGTGCTCTAACCAGCTGAGCTACGCGCCTGTGTTTGTTCGAGAAAGCGATTCTAGCACGGCTTTTTCAGCGCCCAGGCAAAAATGCCTGAACATGCTCAACGCCGCCGCGCCGAACGCACGCCCGCCACGGCGGCCACGATGCCCAGCACCTTGCTCAGGCGACCCGAATCGGCCACCTCCACGGTGAAGGTCATCCAGGCCGTTCCCTTGACGGACTGGGTCTGCACGCCAATGACATTGGTCTTTTCGCGCGCAAAGACTTCCGAGATATCGCGCAGCAGGCCCTGCCGGTCGGCCGCCTCCACGGACACATCGACCGGATAGACGGCCGCCGCCACGGTGGCCGCCTTGGGCTGGCCCCAGGCCACGTCGATCACGCGCTCGGAATTGCGCGCCGCCATCTCGCGGAAGTTGGAGCAGTCGGAGCGGTGCACGCTCACGCCCTTGCCGCGCGTGACGAAGCCCCGGATGTCGTCCGGCGGCGCAGGCTTGCAGCACTTGGCCAGTTGGGTCATCAGCGAGTCCACGCCCACGACCAGCACGCCGCCCTTGGGCGAGTCCGTGCCGCGCGCCTTGCGCACCAGGGTGAACTCCTCGGGCTCTTCCTCCACCTCGACCGGTCGCAGCACGGTCTCGATATTGCGCAGCGAGTACTCGTCCTTGCCGACGACCTCGAACAGCGCATCTGCCGACTTGAAGCCCAGCTGCACCGCCAGCTCCTCCAGCTTGACGGCGGTCTTGCCCTCGCGCTGCAGCAGCTTTTCGACGGCCTCCCGGCCGCGCGCCACGGTCTCGTGCGTGGCCTGGGCATTGAACCAGGCGCGCACCTTGGCCTTGGCGCGGTTGCTGGTCAGATAGCCCAGGTCGGCATTGAGCCAGTCGCGCGAGGGGCGGCCTTCCTTGACCGTGGTGATTTCCACGGTCTGGCCGTTTTGCAGCGGCGTGTTCAGGGGCACCATGGCGCCGTCCACGCGCGCGCCACGGCAGCGGTGGCCCAGGCTGGTGTGCACCGAGTAGGCAAAGTCCACGGGCGTTGCGCCCTGCGGCAGTTCGATGACGGCCGCGTCGGGGGTGAGCACGTAGATGCGGTCCTCGAACAGGCCGCGATGGTGTGCGCCCGCCAGGTCGCTGCCCCAGGCCAGCAGCTGGCGCAGCACGGCGATCTTGGCGTCGTATTCACTGCTGGCCGTGACGCCCGCATAGCCCTTGGTGCCCGCCTCCTTGTAGGCCCAGTGGGCCGCCACGCCGTGCTCGGCATGGTCGTGCATGGCCTGGGTGCGGATCTGGATCTCGATGGCACGGCCCGTCTCGTCGCGCACCACGGTGTGCAGCGACTGGTAGCCATTGGGCTTGGGGCGTGCGATGTAGTCGTCGAACTCCGCCTCGATCGGCGTGAACTGCTCATGCACCCAGGACAGGGCCGCGTAGCAGTCCTTGATCGTGGGCACGACGACACGCATGGCACGGATGTCGAAGACCTGGTCGAAGTTCAGCGACTTGCCGCGCATCTTCTTGACGATGCTGTAGATGTGCTTGGGCCGGCCCTGCACCGTGGCGCTGATGCTGTGCGCGCGCAGGTCGGCCTCCAGCCGTGCCCGCATCTGCTCCATGTAGGCCTCGCGCTCCACGCGCTTTTCGTCGAGCAGACGGGCCACTTCACGGTAGGTCTCGGGCTCCAGGAAACGCAGGGACAGATCTTCCAGCTCCCACTTGATCTGCCAGATGCCCAGCCGGTTGGCCAGCGGCGCGAACACCGTCAGCGCCTCGCGCGCAATGCCGGGAGAGACCGGGCGCTTGCTGGCCGCGTAGTAGCGCAGCGTCTGCAGGCGCGAGGCCAGCCGCAGCAGCACGACACGCAGATCGCGCGAGAAGCCCAGCAGCATCTTGCGCACGTTCTCGGTCTGCGTGGCCTCATCGTCCAGATACTGGCCGCCCAGCTCGGCGCCGCGCGCCTGCTGCTGCACGCGCATGAGCTTGTTGGTTTCCACGGCCAGGGTGGCGAAATTCTCGCCAAAGGCCTTTGCGATCACTTCCTGCGGGCGATTCAGGTGCACGCTGGCATGCACCAGATAGATCGCCGCCTGCATTGTTTCGGAGCCACCGATGGTCTTGAGGATGGCGGCCACCGCATCGGCATGGGCCATCGTGTTCTCGCCGGACTCCATGGTCTCGGTAGCGATCAGCGGCTCGGCAAAGCTGCGCGCGCGGGCGAGTGCATTGACCTGTTCGGGCAGGGTCTGCGACGTGGCCGTGATCAGGTGCGGCAGCACCGCCGGCACCTGGCCCGGCGCGGCTGCGGCGGGCGAAGGCACCTGCACGGCGGCCTCGCTGCTGGCAGTCTTCATTCGTCACTCTCCCTGGCCTGCTCGGCAAGATTCATGGTGCTTGGCAAGCGCTCTTCTCCCCATAAGAACCGGCACAGCAAGGCCACCTGCCCTGTTGCGACGAAGGTGGGCGCATGTCCCACCCCTTCAAATTCCACGCAATGCGCCTTCGGGCCGCGCTGCGCCATGGCCTGCGCCGTGGCCGCAGTCAGCAGATCGGACTGCGCACCACGAACTAGCAAGACGCGTGCCTTGATCTGGTCATACAGCTGCCAGAGCAGCGCTTCGCCGGCCTGGGCCATCTCGGGCGTCATCTGCTGCATGGGTACTGCAATCTGCGGGTCGTAATGCAATACCAGGCCGCCATCGGCGGCATGGCGCATCATAGGCTGCGTCAATCGCAGCCATTGCTCTTCGCTATGTGGGCCGAAGCCCTCGGAAATCAAGAGCAGCGCATGGGCTGCCTGCTCAAGATTTTCAAAATGCACGCCCTTGCCCAGGTACTGACCTATGCGCTCCAGGGCAGACCACTCGATGACAGGCCCCACATCGTTGAGCACCAGCCTGCGAACGGGCACCGGCAATGGCAGGCCCGGCTGGCCCGCAAGCGCCATGCCGATCAGCCCGCCCATGCTGGTGCCCACCCAATCCAATTGTTCGACAGGCGCCTGCGCATGCACCTGGGCCAGCAAGGCCAGCATGTCGGCTGCGTAAAGAGGCACCTGGTAGGCGGCCGGCTCCTGCAGCCAGTCGCTTTCGCCACGCCCGACCACGTCTGGACAGATCACGCGGGCGCGTTCGCTGAGCCGCCCGGCCAGCACGTCGAAGTCACGCCCCTGGCGCGAGAGGCCGTGCACGCAGACCACGACATGGGGATGGTTCGGATCGCCGGTGCGATTCCATTCCCAATAGGCCATGCGGTGCGACGCATTCTCTTGAGCAGCCGGGCTGGCAGTACGGCTCCAGGGTGAGGCACGCCCGGCAACTGCGGGGCAGGATACGTAGTTCAGCGTAGGATGATTCATGGAAACGCATTCGCGGAGCCGGCGCCGATAATGGCTGTGTTGCATCGTACATTCATTCGGAGACTCTCTATGTTGAAAGGCAAGACCGCCCTCGTGACCGGTTCGACCAGCGGAATCGGCCTCGGGATCGCGAAAGCGCTGGCCCGCCAGGGCGCCAATATCGTGCTCAATGGTTTCGGCGATGTGGACGGCCCGCGTGCCGAAGTGCTGGCCGCAGGCCAGGCCGCCGGCGCCCAGGTCGCCTACCACGGCGCCGACATGAGCCGCGTGGCAGACATCGAGGACATGGTCCAGTACAGCGTGCGCAACTTCGGCCAGATCGACATCCTCGTGAACAATGCCGGCATCCAGCACGTGGCGCGCGTGGAGGATTTCCCGCCCGAGCGCTGGGATTCCATCATCGCCATCAACCTGTCCAGCGCCTTCCACACCTCGCGCCTGGTCCTGCCCATGATGCAGGCGGCCGATGGCGGCAAGGGCTGGGGCCGCATCATCAACGTGGCTTCGGTGCACGGCCTCGTGGGCTCGGCGCAGAAGTCCGCCTATGTGGCGGCCAAGCACGGCATCGTCGGGCTGACCAAGGTCACGGCCCTGGAGAACGCCACCTCCGGCATCACCTGCAACGCCATCTGCCCCGGTTGGGTGCTGACGCCGCTGGTGCAAAAGCAGGTGGACGCCAAGGCCGAGCAGCACGGCATCAGCAATGAAGAAGCCAAGAAACTGCTGCTGGGTGAGAAGGAACCCTCGATGCAGTTCACCACGCCCGAGGAGCTTGGCGAACTGGCCGTGTTCTTCTGCTCGCCCGCTGCCGCCAATGTGCGCGGCGTGGCCTGGAACATGGATGGCGGCTGGGCTGCGCAGTAATCGCGGCCAGACCCGATCCACTCCACTCCCAAAAAAGGAGCGCCACGGCGCTCCTTTTTTCATGGACGGGTCACCCGGTCAATACATCTGCACCGAACCCGACACGTGGACCATCACCTGCGCCTTGCCAGCTTCCACGGACACGGCATCCATTTCCGCGCCGGCGGCCTTGGCCGACATGGCCATCATGCGCGGACGCGGCATGGGCACCGAGGTATCGCTGCTGCTCACGTTGACCTCGCGCAGGCTGTAGTTGGCAAAGCCGAAGCTCTTGGACAGCGTGGAGGCGCGCTGCTTGAACTGCTCGATGGCCTTGGCCTGGGCCTCGCCCTCGACCTTTTCACGGGCCTCGCGCGACAGGCCGAAGCCCACTTGCGACAGCGTCATGTCCTGCACCTGGGCCGCCGTCTGCGTGATGCGCGCAAAGTCGCGGCCCTGCAGAAGAATCTCGGCACGGCCCTGCCAGCCTTCCACCTTGTTGTCCTTTCCATAGCGCGGATAGATGCCGAAGCTGCCGGTGCTCACATCCATCAGGCCCGACTGGGCGCTGCGCTTGGTCACGGCCATGGCGGCCTCGACCACTTTCTGCAGCTGGGACTGGACCGTGGCCGCATCGCGCCCTTCGCGCGTGGCCGACAAGGTGGCGGTCAGCAGGTCCTGCACCACATCCACCGAGCCTTCTGCAGACAACTGCACCACATTGGCCGGCTGGGCCTGCGCCGTGGCGGCGCTCTGCGCCCAGGCACCGCTGGCACAGGCCAGTGCAGTGGCCGCGACAACGGACTTGACCCAGGGGCGGGACAGCTGTTTGGAAAGCTTGCTCATGCGTTCACCCTTTGAAATGAAAGGTAGTTCAGGGATACAACTGCATGCCGCCCTTTCGCTACGGCATGCCGCCAGATGGTGACAGGAGTGGAGCCGGTCAGGCCTACCCCCTCCATCATTCACAACATTATTGCAACGATAAATGCATCAACACGGAAAACCCATAGTTAAATATTCTAAAGACACATTTTCCGTTCTAAATTTAAACGCAACATCTGTAACACACGGCAAAAGTTCGGGGGTTTGACCAGACTTTTCGGCGCAAGCTGGTAACAATGGCTGCTGTTACAAATGACCGACCGAGGATGAACATGGCCACTACGACCAACCGCACCGACAAGATCCTGGTGGTGGATGACGATGCGCGCATCCGCGACCTGCTGCGCCGCTACCTGACGCAGGAAGGCTTCGAGATCATGATTGCCGAAGATGGCAAGGCGCTGAACCGCATCCTGCTGCGCGAAACAGTGGACCTGATCGTGCTCGACCTGATGATGCCCGGCGAGGATGGCCTGTCCATCTGCCGCCGCCTGCGCTCGGCCAACGACCGCACGCCCATCATCATGCTGACCGCCAAGGGCGAGGATGTGGACCGCATCGTGGGCCTGGAAGTGGGCGCCGACGACTACCTGGGCAAGCCCTTCAACCCGCGCGAACTGCTGGCCCGCATCCATGCCGTGCTGCGCCGCCGCCCGCCGCAGGAAGCACCGGGCGCGCCTTCCGGCGACAACGAGGTGGTGAGCTTCGGCCCCTTCACCTTCGACCTGGGCACGCGCGTGCTGCAGAAGAACGGCGAGGAACTGCCGCTGACCACGGGCGAATTCGCCATGCTCAAGGCCCTGGTACGCCACCCGCGCCAGCCGCTGTCGCGCGAGAAGCTGGCCCTGCTGGCGCGCGGCCGCGAGTTCGAGCCCTTCGACCGCAGCCTGGACGTGCAGGTCTCGCGCCTGCGCAAGCTGATCGAGGAAGATGCCGCCGCACCGCGCTATATCCAGACGGTCTGGGGTGTGGGCTACGTGTTCGTACCCGATGGCGCGAACTGAAATGCATCACCCCCTGAGGCGCTGCGCGCCTTCCCCCTCTCTCGCTCCGCGGGAGGGGGACGACGCCCTCGGCTAGGCGCCCCCGCCGCGAGGCGGCTCTTGCTCGGCGTCGCTGGCTTGGAGCCGCAACGTTTTATGTGCCGTCGACAAATGCGCAGCGCCAAAACCTCACCCTGTCGACCGAGACAACCGGTAACGCAGGCTGGCCGGCACAGGCGTAATCTCGCAGCCGGCCCCTAGAATGACGAACCGCATTCCATGAGTTCCTTCACCGTCCCGCCCCATGACGCCACCAGCCCTGCGCCGCTCGACTACGAGCGACGCATGACTGCGCGCTCTCCGCTGGGACTCAATCTTTTCTGGCGCACCTTCTGCCTGCTGGCCCTGCTGCTGGTGGGCAGCATCCTGGCCTGGCTGCAGACGCTGCGCGCCTTCGAATTCGAGCCACGCACGCTGCACACCGCCCAGCAGATCGCCTCGCTGGTCAACCTCAGCCGCGCGGCCCTGGTGCATTCGGATGCCATCAACCGTGTCTCGCTGATCAAGACCATGGCCGACCAGGAAGGCGTGCGCATTCTGCCGCGCGAGCCTGGCGACAGCTTCGAGCTGCTGGACCAGAGCACGCTGGGCAAGCGCCTGACCGAAGAACTCACGCGCCGCCTGGGCTACGGCACCATCGTGGCGCGCAGCGTCAATGGCGAGCCCGGCCTGTGGGTGGGCTTCACCATCAATGGCGACCGCACCTGGCTGCTGATGGACCGCTCGCGCTTCACGCCGGCCAGCGGGCGCACCTGGCTGATCTGGCTGATCACGGCCGGCCTGCTGTCGCTGGCGGGCGCCGCGGCCATTGCCCGCCTGATCAACCGGCCGCTCAAGCAGTTGAGCTATGCGGCCAACCGCGTGCGCGACGGCGACTTCGACGCCAGCCAGCTCGACGAGGAAGCCGTCACCAGCGAGATCCGCGAGGTCAATATCGGCTTCAACCGCATGGCGCAGAAACTCGCCCAGTTGGAGCAGGACCGCGCGGTGATGCTGGCCGGCATCTCCCACGACCTGCGCACGCCGCTCGCGCGCCTGCGGCTGGAGACCGAGATGAGCGTGGTGGACGATGTGGCGCGCGAGCACATGGTGGCCGACATCGTGCAGCTGGACGCCACCATCGACAAATTCCTGGACTACGCCCGCCCCGACCATGTGACCCTCAACCCGGTGAACCTGCATGCCGTGGTGTCCTCCTGCGTCTATGCGGTGCAGGACCACCGCGAGCTGCAGATCAGCATGGCCGTGCCCGAAGGCGTCTATGTGCTGGCCGACGAGGTGGAACTGGCGCGCGTGATCTCCAACCTGTTCGAGAACGCACGCCGCTACGGCAAGACGCCCGAGACCGAAACCACGCATGTGGACGTGACCGCATCCGAGCGCGAAAGCTGGGTCGTGATCCGCATCCGCGACCATGGCCGGGGCGTGCCGCCCGAGCAGCTGGCCAGCCTGACCCAGCCCTTCTTCCGTGGCGACTCCGCGCGCACGGCCGCGGCGGGCGCGGGCCTGGGCCTGTCCATCGTGGACAAGACGGTGCAGCGCATGGGCGGCGTGTTTGCGCTGTCCAATTCCTCCACGGGGGGGCTGGTCGCCCATGTGCAGTTGCAGCGTGCCTCGGGCGTGGCCAAGGGTGCCGAGCCCGAGCAGCGTCTGCAGCGCCCGCAGATCAAGCGCCAGTTGCCCCCGCGTGCGCAGGACGGCGCCCTGGACGGAGAGGACTGAGCCCGCAGCGCGCGTTCGTCAGATACGTTCGGCAGATACAAAGACCCCGGCCGATCGGTCAACGATCGCCGGGGCCTTTTGCATGGGGATGGCACCCCGCTGGTCAGGCGCGGAACAGCAAGGCGGCGGCGCGCGCTTCCATGGCCTGCAGCTGGCCCACGGGGCCGAGCTTCTCGGCCGTCTTGGCCTTGACGTTGACCTGGTCCAGCGCCAGCCCCAGCGCCGTGGCGATGCGCTCGCGCATGGCAGGAATGTGCGGCGCCAGCTTGGGAGCCTGGGCAATGATGGTGCTGTCGATGTTGCCTATCTCCAGGCCCGTGGCGCGCACGCGGCGCGCAGCCTCCACCAGCAGCACCAGCGAATCGGCGCCGCGGAATTCGGGGTCGGTGTCGGGGAAATGCCGGCCGATGTCGCCCAGCGCCGCGCCGCCCAGCAGCGCATCGGTGATGGCGTGCAGCAGCACGTCGGCATCGGAATGGCCCAGCAGCCCCAGTTCATGCGGCACCTCGATGCCGCCCAGGATCAGCTTGCGCCCGGGCACCAGGGCATGCACGTCCCAGCCCTCGCCAATACGAAAATTCATGTGAAACATTCCAGGTTCAGAAAAACGGATTGCCCGACGCCTGCGGCTGGTCGCGCTTGCCCCGGTAGCGTTCCAGCGTCGTGCCATGCGCGCGCTGCGACAGCACGGCGGCAGCCAGCGCAAAGTCGTCGGGATAGGTGACCTTGAAGTTCTGCGCACCGCCGGGCACCAGGCGCGGGCGCTGGCCCACGGCCTCCATGGCGCTGGCCTCGTCGGTGACGGCCGATCCCGCGTGCTCCAGGGCGTCGAGCAGCGGCGCGATGCGAAACATCTGAGGCGTCTGCGCCAGCCATTTGTCGCTGCGGTCCACGGTGCCCGCCACGCGCACGCCGCCAGGCCCGGTCACGGCTGTCTTGAGCGTGTCGGGCAGCTTGTGCGCCAGCAGGCCGCCCACGGCATCGTGCTCGCAGGCGTCGATCAGCGCATCGATCAGTTCGGGCGTCACCAGGCAGCGTGCGGCGTCGTGCACCAGCACCCAGTCATGCGCGCTTGCGCCGCGCGCCAGCAGCTCCTTCAGGCCGTTGGTCACGGATTCGGCCCGCGTGGCGCCGCCGCAAGACGCCGTGGAGTAGCGCGTGGGCGACGGGCCCGGCAGGCCCTGGCGCCAGAAATCATCGCCAGGCGCGATCACCACCAGGGTGTGGTGCACGCGCGCTGCACCGGCAAAGGCGGCCAGCGTGTGCGCCACCATGGGCGCACCGGCCACCAGGTGGTATTGCTTGGGCAGTTCAGGCGCAGGCGCATCGGGCGCGATGGCGCGCGAGCCCGTGCCCGCACAGGGGATCAAGGCCCACAGCCGGGCCGGCTCCAGGGACGCGGGCGCAGCCGCCGCAAGCAGATCTGTCATGGAGGCGCATTGTAGTGACCGCGATGCACGGCCATGAGCGGCCATGAGCCGCCATGAGCCACCATGGACATGCGGGCATGCCTGCATGGCCGCCATGCGTGCTGGCTAAAATACTTCGATACCCCTCTGCGCGTGCCGAGGGGTTTTGTCGTTACTTCGCCCAGGCGCTGCGGCGCCCACGTCCAAGCACCATGGAACTGCCCAAGCTCACTCCCGGAAAACGCTTCACCCTGCCCCGTCCCGTGGGCAGCGCCGACGCCCTGCTGCTGGCCCGCCTGGGCGAGCGCGAGAAGGCTGCGGGCCGGGTGACGGCCATCGTCACGGCCGACGCCTCGGATGCCCAGCGGCTGATCGACGAGATGGCCTTCTTCGCCCCGGGCCTGCGCTGCGCACTGTTCCCCGACTGGGAGACCCTGCCCTACGACAGCTTCTCTCCCCACCAGGACCTGATCAGCGAGCGCCTGGCCACGCTGTGGCGCATCAACCAGCGCGACAAGGAGCATGGTGCCGACGTGGTGCTGGTGCCCGCCACCACGGCGCTGTACCGGCTGGCGCCGCCCTCCTTCCTGGCCGGCTACACCTTCGAGTTCAAGAGCGGCCAGAAGCTGGACGAGGCCAAGCTCAAGGCCCAGCTGACCCTGGCCGGCTACCAGCATGTCTCCCAGGTGGTCAGCCACGGTGAGTACGCGGTGCGTGGCGGCCTGATCGACCTGTTTCCCATGGGCTCGCTGCAGCCCTACCGGGTGGACCTGTTCGACGACGAGATCGACTCCATCCGCACCTTCGACCCCGACACCCAGCGCAGCCTCTACCCCGTGCCCGAGGTGCGCCTGCTGCCCGGCCGCGAGTTCCCCATGGACGAGGACGCGCGCGCCAAGTTCCGCCACCGCTGGCGCGAGCTGCTGGAGGGCGATCCCACGCGCAGCCGCATCTACAAGGACATGGGCCAGGGCATCGCCACGGCCGGCATCGAGTACTACCTGCCGTTGTTCTTCGACGAAACGGCCACCGTCTTCGACTACCTGGGCGCCGATGCCACCGTGGTGATGCATGGCGACCTGGAGCCGGCCTTCCAGCGCTTCTGGCAGGACACCAAGGAGCGCTTCCGCCTGGTGCAGGGCGACCCCGAGCGCCCGGCCCTGGCGCCCGAGGTGCTGTTCCTGTCCGCCGACCAGTTCTACACGCGCGCCAAGGAGCACGCCCAGCTCGCGCTGCGCCCCGGCACCGAGGACGTGGCCGACAGCGCCATCTTCCAGAAGCTGGAGGACCTGTCCGTGGTGCGCGGCGCGGAAGACCCGCTGGCGCGCCTGCAAAGGCACATTGCCAGCAGCGCCCACCGCATCCTGCTGCTGGCCGAGTCCGATGGCCGGCGCGAAAGCCTGCTGGACTTCTTCCGCGCCTCGGGCGTGAACCCGCCGGTCTTCGACTCGCTGGCCGAGTTCCAGGGCGATGCGGGCGAGAAGGTGGGCATTGCCACGGCCGGGCTGATGAACGGCTTTGCCTGGGTGGAGGAAGGCCTGGACTTCGTCACCGAGACGGAGCTGTTCGCCACCAGCCCCACGGGCCGCAGGCGCCGCCGCCAGGAGCAGGTCAGCGATGTGGAGGCGCTGATCAAGGACCTGTCCGAACTCAAGGTGGGCGACCCCGTGGTGCATTCGGACCACGGCATCGGCCGCTACCAGGGCCTGGTCAACATGGACATGGGTCAGAAGAACCCTGACGGCACGCCGGCCGTGCAGGAGTTCCTGCACCTGGAGTACGCGGGCAACGCCGTGCTCTACGTGCCTGTCAGCCAGTTGCAGCTGATCAGCCGCTACACGGGCGTCTCGCCCGAGGACGCGCCGCTGCACAAGCTCGGCGGCACGCAGTGGGAAAAGGCCAAGCGCAAGGCGGCCGAGCAGGTGCGCGACTCGGCAGCCGAGCTGCTGAACATCTATGCGCGCCGCGCCGCACGCCAGGGCCATGCCTTCCGCTACTCGCCCCAGGACTACGAGCAGTTCGCCAACGACTTCGGCTTCGAGGAAACGGCGGACCAGCGCGCCGCCATCCACGCCGTGATCCAGGACATGATCAGCCCCCAGCCCATGGACCGACTGGTCTGCGGCGATGTGGGCTTCGGCAAGACCGAGGTGGCCCTGCGCGCGGCCTTCGTGGCCATCACGGGCGGCAAGCAGGTGGCCTTTCTCGCGCCCACCACGCTGCTGGCCGAGCAGCACTACCAGACCCTGGTGGACCGCTTCTCCAAGTGGCCGATCAAGGTGGCCGAAGTCTCGCGCTTTCGCTCGGGCAAGGAGATCACGGCGGCCGTCAAGGGCATTGCCGATGGCTCGGTGGACATCGTCGTGGGCACGCACAAGCTGCTGTCGGAGTCCACGCAGTTCAAGAACCTGGGCCTGCTGATCATCGACGAGGAGCACCGCTTCGGCGTGCGCCACAAGGAAGCCATGAAGGCCATGCGCGCCGAGGTGGACGTGCTCACGCTGACGGCCACGCCCATCCCGCGCACCATGGGCATGGCGCTGGAAGGCCTGCGCGACCTGTCCGTGATCGCCACCGCGCCCCAGCGGCGCCTGGCCATCAAGACCTTTGTGCGCAACGAGGGCACGGGCGTGATCCGCGAGGCCGTGCTGCGCGAGCTCAAGCGCGGCGGCCAGTGCTACTTCCTGCACAACGAGGTCGAGACCATCGAGAACCGCAAGCAAAAGCTCGAGGAAATCCTGCCCGAGGCACGCATTGCCGTGGCCCACGGCCAGATGCCCGAGCGCGAGCTCGAACGCGTGATGCGCGACTTCGTGGCCCAGCGCTACAACATCCTGCTGTGCTCGACCATCATCGAGACCGGCATCGACGTGCCCAGCTCCAACACCATCCTCATCAGCCGCGCCGACAAGTTCGGCCTGGCCCAGCTGCACCAGCTGCGCGGCCGCGTGGGCCGCAGCCACCACCAGGCCTATGCCTACCTGATGGTGCCCGACCTGGACAGCCTGACCAAGCAGGCCCAGCAGCGGCTGGAGGCCATCCAGCAGATGGAGGAGCTGGGCTCGGGCTTCTACCTGGCCATGCACGACCTGGAGATCCGCGGCGCCGGCGAGGTGCTGGGCGAGAACCAGAGCGGCAACATGATGGAGGTGGGCTTTCAGCTCTACAACGAGATGCTGTCCGAGGCCGTGCGCAGCCTCAAGGCCGGCAAGGAGCCCGATCTGCTCAGCCCGCTGTCGGCCTCCACCGACATCAATCTGCACGCGCCGGCCCTGCTGCCCAACGACTACTGCGGCGACGTGCACCTGCGCCTGTCCTTCTACAAGAAACTGGCCACGGCCCGCACCAGCGACCAGATCGACACCCTGCTCGAAGAAATCGTGGACCGCTTCGGCAAGCTGCCGCCCCAGGCGCAGACGCTGATCGACGTGCACCGCCTGCGCGTGCTGTCCCAGCCCTACGGCGTGGTCAAGGTGGATGCGGCGCCCGGCGTCATCAACATCACCTTCAAGCCCCAGCCGCCCGTGGACCCGATGGCCATCATCCACCTCATCCAGAAGAACAAGCACATCAAGCTGGCCGGCAACGAGAAGCTGCGCATCGAGCGTGCCCTGGACAACCCCAAGGACCGCGCCCAGATGGTGCGCGACGTGCTGCGCAGCCTGGGCCAGCCGCTGGTGGAGGCGAAGGCCGCCCAGCCCGCATAGAACGCGTCGTTCCAGCCATGTTCCTCGAAGCGAGCATTGCCCTGCTGGCCCTGGCCACCGCGCTGTGGCTGCGCCCCTGGCGCATGCTGGCCGGCCGCACTGGTCCGGGCGGCCCGCAGGACCGCGTTGCCTCGCCCCTGGTCACGCCGCTGCTGGGCGTGCTCGTGCTGCTGCCCTGGATCTGGGCCCTGCCCACGCTGCACCGCATGCCGCTGCAACTGCAGTGGTCATCTGCGCCGCTGGTGGTGCTCATGCTGGGCTGGCCTCTGGCCGTGCCGCTGCTGCTCATCGTGGGCGGGCTGGCCGCCCTGCTGTCGCCGGCCCTGGGCTGGGGCGATGCGCTGGGCATCTCGGTCTGGCAGGGCATCGTGCCTGCCACGCTGGCCATGCTCTGGGGCGCGGCGCTGCGGCGCTGGCTGCCGCACCAGATCTTTGTCTTCATTCTTGCGCGCGGCTTTGCGGGCACGGTGCTGTGCGTTTTCATCTCGGCCCTACTGGCCCAGGCGGCGGGCCACGCCCTGCCCGGCGTCAACGAGGATCTGTCGCGCATCGCGCGCTGGCTCATGGCCTGGGGCGATGCCGTGGTCACCGGCATGGTCACCGCCATCTTCGTGGTGTTTCGCCCCCAATGGCTGGCCACCTGGTCGGACGCCATCTACCTGCGCCAGCCGCCCGCAGCCTGACGGCAGGCCCGCCACTGGATATGATTTGCGCCTGTTTCCCGCCAGCCCGGCGGCCCGTCCCCTTTTTGCTGCCCCACCCATGACCGATGTCACCGAATTCGCGCCCGGACTGCTGATCCGCGGCATACAGCCGCCACTGAAGCTGGCCGACTACAAGCTCATCGCGTTCGACATGGACTCGACGCTGATCACCATCGAGTGCATCGACGAGATCGCCGACGCCACCGGCAAGAAGGCCGAGGTCGCAGCCATCACCGAAGCCACCATGCGCGGCGAGATCACCGACTTCAAGGACAGCCTGCGCCAGCGCGTGGGCAAGCTCGTCGGCGTGACCGAGGCCGACATGGCCCGCGTGCTGGCCGAGCGCCTGAAGCTCTCCCCGGGCGCCGAAACCCTGGTGCGCGCAGCCCAGGCCGCGGGCCTGAAGGTGCTGCTGGTCTCGGGCGGCTTCACCTACTTTGCCGAACATGTGCGCGGCATGCTGGGCATAGACTTCGTGCGTGCCAACGTGCTGGAGATGCGTGACGGCGCGCTGACCGGAGGCCTGATCGAGCAGCCCTGGGGCGACATCTGCGACGGCGCCGAAAAGCGCCGCACGCTGCTGGAAGTCGCCTCGCTGCTGGGCATTCGCCCCGACCAGTGCATCGCCGTGGGCGACGGCAGCAACGACATTCCCATGATGCAGGTCGCCGGCCTGTCCGTGGCCTACCACGCCAAGCCGCGCGTGCGCAACGAGGCCAAGGTCTCCATCACCGAAGGCGGCCTGGACCGCCTGCTGGAAGTGCTGCGCTGAGAACGGGCGGCAGGGACTTGCGCAGGCCGCTGCGCTGCTCCGCAATCAATAGCTGAGAATGTTCTGTGGGCTTGCTTTTCCGGCAAGCCCCAGTCTTTTCTACAATGCTTGACGCAGCCCCATAGGCCACCGCCTCAGCGCCGGTGGCTCTCCTACAACAGCAGGCTGTACGCCGGCGCATCCGCGCGCCGGTGCTTGGAATCTCCTCCCCCATCCCCATGTGACACCCAAGGCCGCAGGCCTGCCCGCATACGGGCAGCCTGTGGCGCGCCGACCGGCTCAGGCATGCCTGCGCCGACCGTGTACATGACCACCATGATTGGAAAAACTTCCGTGAAGACTTCGTTCCGCGCCACTGCCTCCGTGATCGCCCTGGCCATTGCATCCCTGACCGTGCCCACGCTGGCCCAGGCCAAGCGCATGGGCAGCGGCGGCAAGTCCGTGCGCCCGGCGTCGATCGGCAAGGCCCCTGCCCAGCCCGCGGCGCCTGCGGCCCCCACCGCCAACAAGGCGGCAACGCCTGCCAGCCCGGCAGCTCCTGCCACCCCCGCAGCACCGGCAGCGCCTGCAGCAGGCGCCGCTCCGGCAGCAGCACCTGCCACTGCAGCTGCAGCAGGCCCCGGCATGATGGGCACGCTGGGCGCCGCCGCCGTGGGCGCGGTCGCCGGCTCCATGGCCGGCAATGCGCTGGCTGGCGCCATGACTCCTGAAAAGGACGCCGCCGCCAAGGAAGCCGAAGCCAAGGCCAAGGCCGCCGAGACCGAGGCAGCCGAGCTGCAGCGCAAGGCCGACGAAGCCAAGGCCAAGGCCGAGGCTGCACGCGCCGCCGCCAAGTAAGCCGCCTGCGTTTTTCCCTGGAAAGGCCGCGATTGTCGCGGCCTTTTGCTTTGTGTCGCGGCCGCTTCAGCGCGGCCCGGCGCGCAGCGGCTGCAGCAGGTGCGACAGCCCGTTGTGGTCCAGCTCACGCATCAGCGCCAGCAACTGGCCCAACTCGCCCTTGGGAAAGCCTTCGCGCGCAAACCAGTGGAGATAGTTGCCGGGCAGGTCGGCGATCAGCCGCCCCTTGTACTTGCCATAGGGCATTTGCACCTGCACCAGCTTTTGCAGCATTTCGGGGTCCATGATGGCGATGGTAAGCGCTGCGGCATCGCAAGAATCTGCATAAAAAGCCACAGCCTTATAACCAAATAGCAAAATTGTTCATTGCGGCGGCTGGCGCCGCACTAGACTATGCGCCTGCCTGCCGTACAGCCCGACACAGAACCATTCCACCGGGCGTATGGCGTTTTTGCAACCCGTTGAAGAAAGTCCTTCGGTCATGTTGAAGAAAGCCCTCTCCGCAATCGCGATTGCCACGCTGGCCCTGACGGCCCAGGCCGCCGACGTGCTCAAGGTCGGCGCCACCGCCGTGCCCCATGCAGAAATCCTCAACCATGTGAAGCCGGCGCTGAAGGCCCAGGGCATCGACCTGCAGATCAAGGAATTCAGCGACTATGTGCAGCCCAATGCGGCCGTCGAGGACAAGCAGCTGGACGTGAACTTCTTCCAGCACCAGCCCTACCTGGACAGCTACAACAAGGACCGCAAGACTTCGCTGGTGGCCGTGCCCAATGGCAAGGTCCATGTGGAGCCCTTCGGCGGTTACTCGCAGAAGATCAAGAACGTCAAGGACCTGAAGGACGGCGCCACCATCGCCATCCCCAACGACCCCTCCAACGGCGGCCGTGCCCTGATCCTGCTGGCCAAGCAGGGCCTGATCGAGCTCAAGGACCCCAAGAGCCTGACCCCCACACCGCTGGACGTGGCCAAGAACCCCAAGAAGCTCAAGTTCAAGGAGCTCGAAGCCCCGCTGCTGCCGCGCGCGCTGGCGGACGTGGACCTGGCCCTGATCAACACCAACTACGCCATCGAGGCCAAGCTCAATCCCACCAAGGATGCGCTGTTCATCGAAGGCGCCGATTCGCCCTACACCAACATCGTGGTCTCGCGCCAGGACCGTGCCAACGATCCCAACATCGCCAAGCTGATGAACGCACTGCACACGCCCGACGTGAAGAAGTTCATCATCGAGAAGTACAAGGGCGCCGTCGTTCCTGCGTTCTGAGGCGCAAGGAATGCAGCCGGTCGGCTGCATCCTGTCCCCGCAAAAAGCGCTGCCTCGGCAGCGCTTTTTTCATTCCCCTTCCCAGGTATCGCCACTCAACCCGCAGGCGTCACCTCGGCCGGCGCCTTGGCCGCCGCGGCGGGCCGCGTAATGGCGCTGCCCATGGCCGCGCCCATGATGCAGGCGATGGCCAGCCATTGGGCCCCCACCAAGTGCTCATGCAGCAGCAGCATGCCCATGAGGGCGGCAATCGCAGGCTCCGTGGCCAGGGCAATGCCGAAGGTGGCGGGCGGCAGGCGGCGCAGGGCCATCATCTCCAGCGTATAGGGCAAGGCGCTGGAGATGGCCGCCACCACCACCCCGAAGGCCAGGATGGACGGCTGCAGCAGCTTGGCCCCCGCCTCGGCCACGCCGAAGGGCACCACGACCATGGCGGCGAACACCAGGCCAAGCGACACGGCCTGGCCGCTGGGAATGCTGCCCAGGCGCTGCCCCAGCAGGATGTACAGCGCCCAGCAGATGGCGGCGCCCACGGCGCAGGCAATGCCCACGGGCTCCAGCACCAATCCGCCCGCGCCGGCGCCCCCTATCGGCAAAATCAGGGCCAGCCCCGCCACGGCCAGCGCCAGCCAGACAAAGTCCACCGGCCGGCGCGAGTGGTAGATGGCCACGGCCAGCGGACCGGAGAATTCGATGGCCACGGCCAGGCCAAAGGGAATGGTGCGCAGCGCCATGTAGAACAGCAGGTTCATGGCGCCCAGCGCCACGCCGAAACGCAGCAGCGCCCAGGCCTGGGGACGGGCCAGCGTCCAGCGCCAGGGCCGCCAGATGGCCACCAGAATCAGCGCGGCAAAGCCCACGCGCAATGCCGAAGTGCCCTGGGCGCCCAGCACCGGAAAAAGCTGCTTGGCCAGTGAGGTGCCCACGCCCAGTGCCGTGACCGAGCCCAGCACGGCCAGCAGGGGCCAGGCGCGGTTCCATGTGGTGTTTGTTGTCATGGCACGTACGATATTGCAGGCCAGCGATGGAAAAGGCTCGTTTTGGGGCCTCTTCGCGCAACATTCGCTATTTCCGACCTCCCCGCACCCGTTTTCCGCCCCTCCCCCATGCCCGCCATCGCGCTCGATACTTTTGACCGTGCCATCCTCGACGTGCTCCAGCGCGACAACCTCACGCCGCAGCGCCTCATTGCCGAGCGTGTCCACCTCTCGGCGCCAGCCGTGCAACGGCGCATACGGCGCCTGCAGGAGCTGGGCGTGATCACGGCCAACGTCGCCGTGGTCGATCCCGTGCGCACGGGACGCCCGCTCACCGTGCTCATCAACGTGCAGCTGGCCAACGAGCGCCCGGACCTGTCCCTGGCCTTTCGCGCGCGCGTGGCGCGCGAGCCCGCCGTGCAGCAGTGCTACTACGTGACCGGGGAAGCCGACTATTCATTGATCGTCACGGCTGCCGATATGCAGGAGTACCAGGCGCTGGCGGCGCGGCTGTTCTCTGGAGACGACAACATCCGGCGCTACACCACCTCGATCGCTCTGGAACGCATCAAGACCGGGCTGCAGTTGCCAATGGCAGAACACAGTCCCGACAATGAAACAAGTTGACGCAACCTAGACACACACCAGGAGACTGCTTTGAGCGCACCTTCACCGGACAGCATGGCCCGCCTCGTCGCCACACGCACCCTCGACAAGTACGAGCGTGACTACTATCCCAAGCGCGACCGCATCACCATTTCCTTCCGGGGCGACCTGGCCGAGCAATACAGCTACGACAAGATCCAGCCCTTGTCCGAGGCCCGGCGCCATGGCCACAAGGTCGTCATCGAGGCGACCAGCCAGAAGACCGGCGCCACGGGCCACTACTGCATCGAATGCAACAGCTGGAACCTCATCGAGGCCGTGGGCACCTGGGCGCCCGGCGAGGAAGCCCCGGCCGCAGACTGATCTGCGCCGTCAGCCACCCGCCGGCGCCAACGCGCTGCCAGCCACCCACCAGGCCAGCGCCAGCATCATCACGCCCGTGAGGCCATCGAGAACGCGCCATGCCTGCGGCTTCTCGAACAAGCGCTTCATGCGGCGGCCCGCAAAGGCCAGCGCCACGAACCACGACAGGCTGGCCGATGCGGCGCCCACCACATAGACCCACTTGAGCACGCCTTCCTGGCGTGCGCCGATGGAGCCCATGAGCAGCACCGTGTCCAGATAGACATGGGGGTTGAACAGGGTGATCACGGCCAGCGTGGAGACCACGCCCAGCAGGCCACGCGGGGCCAGCTGCCCGCCCGACGCCGCCAGTTGCGCATCGGGCGCCATGGCCATGCGCCACAGCGCGATCAGCCCATAGGCCAGCAGGAACAGGGCGCCGCCCAGCGTCAGGTAGCGGGCCAGCTCGGGGTTGTCGCCCAGCAGCCGGGCCATGCCCGCCACGCCCAGGCCGATGAGCACCACGTCGCTCACCACGCACCAGGCCACGCAGGCGCGCACATGCTGGCCGTGCACGGCCTGGCGCAGCACATAGAGGTTCTGGGCGCCGATGGAGACGATGAGAGACAGGCAGACCGTGAAGCCCGCCAGCCAGGAAGAAGAAACATTTGCAGTCCACATGGCCGGGATTGTCTGGCCGGCAAATGGTTAAGTAAAATTACATTTACTCAACCAAATGAAGAATATCTAAATGCTCGACTACGCCGGACTCGAAGCCCTGGCGGCCGTGGTGCGCGAAGGCAGCTTCGAGCGCGCGGCGCGCAAGCTGCATGTCACGCCCTCGGCCGTTTCCCAGCGCATCAAGCTGCTGGAGGAGCGTGTGGGCCAGGTGCTGGTACTGCGTGGCCAGCCTTGCTCGGGCACCGATGCGGGCCGCAGGCTGTGCCTGCACCTGGAGCAGGTGGCCCTGCTCGAGAACGATCTGCGCCGCAAGAACCCGGAGCTGGTCCCCGAGGGCCAGACCGCCCTGCCCACGCTCAAGCTGGCCGTCAATGCCGACTCGCTGTCCACCTGGTTCATGGATGCCATGTCCGCCTTCACGCGCGACGGCAACGAGCTGCTGGACATCAGCATCGACGACCAGGACCACACGGCCAAGCGCATCCGCGAGGGCGAGGTGCTGGCTGCCGTCACGGCCACCTCCTCGGCCATTCCGGGCTGCAATACCTGGCCGCTGGGCCGCATGCGCTACGTGGCGGCCGCCAGCCCCGACTTCATCCGCCGCTACCTGAAGGACGGCATCACGCCCGAGGCCATGGCGCGCACACCCATGATGAGCTATGGCCGCAAGGACAGCCTGCAGGACCAGTGGCTGCAGCGCCTGGGCGCAGAGGGGCGGCGCAGCACGCCGCGCCACTTTCTTCCCTCCAACCAGGGCTATACGCGGGCCTGCGAGCTGGGCATGGGCTGGGGCATGCACCCGCCACTGATGATCGGCGCGCAACTGGCCGAAGGCAGCCTGGTGGAGCTGCTGCCCGGCAACGACCTGGACATTCCCATGTACTGGGCCCATGCGCGCAATGCGCAGGCCAGCCTGCAGCGCCTGACGGACTGCGTGATCCAGGCGGCAGCCGCCTGCCTGGACCCGATGGAGTGAATGGGCAGCGGCGACAGCGACGGCGGCGCCGTCCGCGCCCGGCTCAGGGCTGGCGGCCGGTTTCGTCCGCCGGGGTGGACGGTTCAGCCTGTGCCTGGTCGTTGCGTTCCGGCCGCTGTATGGTGCGCACCGCGGCGCGCACGCGGGTCAGGGTGTGGAAGTCCAGCAGGCTGGTGGCCATGATGGTTTCCCAGAGAAAGCAGGCCAGTGCCGAGAGAAACATCAGCACGCCGAACAGAAAGCCCAGCACCGCATAGCCATGGCCGTTGATGCCGTAGGCCTCGCCCAGGAACAGCAGGGCAATGGTCAGGCCGATGCAAAAGCCGCAGACCGTCAACAGTCCTATGCAGACATTGGCCAGCCGGCCGCGCTTGCGCAGAAAGTGCAGTTCCGTGAGGCTGCGCGCGATGAATTCCTCTTCCTGCGGGTTGCGCAGCAGTTCTTCCAGCTTGCGCGCGCGGTCGATGATGCGGGCCAGCCGCCCGGCCACGGCGCCGATCATGCCGGCCACGGCCGTCAGGAAGAACACCGGCGCCAGCGCCAGCTGGATGCTGTGGGTGACGGTATCGGCGTCTAGCGACCAATTGATCATGCGGTCCTCTGCGTGCTTTCTGTTGTCTGGTGCGGCCATGCTGCCGTGTTTTCGCGCGGACAGTATTGTGGCCGCAAGCGGGGGCGGCAAGAAGCCATGTCGCCAGCTTTTGGCGTTCAGCGGGCCGGTAGCGCTGGCAGCATCTGCTGGCACAGCGACAGCATCTCGGTCAGCAGGGCGGGCGCCTGGTCGCGCCGGCAGACCACGCCCAGCGGCGCCAGCCCGCCCGCCAGCCGCACGTCGAGCCGGCATACACGCGCGTGGGTCTGCAGGCCCGGCGCAATGCTCAGTGGCACCAGCGCCACGGCGCCGGGCTGGCTCAACAGACCTTCCAGAATGGGCAGGGAAACGGTGGAGACAGGAAACCAGGGCGCATCCGGCAACGCCTTGAGCACCTCGGTCTCGAAAATCCCGCGCACGGCGATGTTGGCCGTGGGCAGTACCCAGC
This sequence comes from Delftia deserti, assembly GCF_042653485.1. NCBI lineage: Bacteria > Pseudomonadati > Pseudomonadota > Betaproteobacteria > Burkholderiales > Comamonadaceae > Delftia > Delftia deserti. The sequence goes on from NZ_JBHSIH010000001.1 coordinate 1,314,798, forward strand.
GTGCGCCGGTCAATGCCTGCAGCGGCACATCGCGGCGCCCGGCCAGTGCATGCGAGCGTGCAGCCACCACCACGGCCGTGTCGGCCAGCAGCGGCTCGAAGGCGAAGGGGCCGGGCAGCAGCGCGGGCTCGCGGCAGAACACCGCGTCCAGCCCGCCGCCCAGCAGTTGGGACAGCAGCCGGGTGCTGGCGTCTTCGTGCACATCGACATGCACCTCGGGATGCTCGGCATAAAACCGCGCCAGCAGGGGCGAAAGAATGGCCAGGGCTGCCGCCGGAATGGCGCCCAGGCGCAGCGCGGCCGCGGCGCCCCGGCGAATGGCGGCCAGCGATTCCGCCACCTCCTCCAGCGCGGCCAGCACGCCGCGCACCGTGTCCACGAGGGTCTGGCCGGCCAGCGTGGGGCGTATGCCGCGCGCATGGCGCTCGAACAGGCGGATGTCCAGCACGCGCTCCATCTCGGCCAGCGCCTGGGTGGCGGCCGACTGGCTCATGTGCAGCGTGGCGGCGGCCTGCACCACCGAGCCGCATTGCTGCAGCGCCACCAGCAGCTGCAGCTGGCGCAGGCGCACATGCTTGGTCAGGCGCGAATACAGCAGCCGCCCCTGGGGCGTGGCCGCATCGTCCAGGCCCTCGCGGTCGTCAAAATCGTGGCTCATGGGAATCTCGGTGTTTTCCCGACGCAGGCGCTGGCGCACCACAGGCGGAGCAAGGCGAGCTATCGGAACGGCTTATAGCTTGGCACAAATACCGTGGCCCACGCGGGCGGCAGGATTTCTATAGTCGCCTGCATCGGGAGCCGGCACGGCCCAGGCTGCGGCTCCCTCCTCGTCGATGGAGTCCATGTCATGCAAGCCAAGCCCCTCTTACAGCCTCTCTCTCACCTGCCGCGCCGCACCCTGCTTTCCCTGGGTGCGGGCCTTTGCGCCGCGCTGTGCGGCCTCACCCTGGCCCACGCGGCCGACGCCTATCCGAGCAAGCCCGTCAAGCTCATCGTGCCCTTTGCGGCCGGCGGCTCCACCGACATCGTCGCGCGCGTGATCGCAGAGGGCCTGCGCAGCACGCTGGGCCAGCCCGTGGTGGTGGACAACAAGGCCGGCGCGGGCGGCCTGATCGGCACCGAAAGCATTGCCCAGGCCGCGCCTGACGGCTACACCATCGGCATGGCCACGGTGAGCACGGCCACCATCAATCCCTCGCTGTACACGCGCGCCGCCAAGCTGGAAGGCAGGCTTTTGCCCGTGGCCAACCTGGTGACCATGCCATCGGTCTACATGGTCCACCCCAAGATGGGCGTCAAGGATTTCCCGGGCTTTCTGGCCAGGCTGCGCGCCCAGCCCGGCGCCTACAGCGCGGGCGTGCCGGGCCTGGGCACGCTGGGCCATCTGATGGTGGCCTCCTTCAACGAGACCATGAAGACCCAGGTGCAGATCGTGCCCTACCGCGGCAACGGGCCGGCGCTCAACGATGCGCTGGCCGGCATGGTGCAGGTGATGACCGACCAGCTGCCTTCGGCCATGCCCCAGATCAAGGGCGGCAAGCTCATCGCCGTGGCGCTGTCGGGCGACAGCCGCTCGCCCGACCTGCCCGATGTACCCACCTTCAAGGAGCTGGGCTATGCGCAGCTCAACGAGCTGGGCATCAGCTGGTTCGGCCTGGTCGTGCCGGCCGGCACGCCGCCGGCCATCGTCCGGCAGTTGCAGGATGCGTCGGTGAAGGCCGTGCGCCTGCCCGAGGTGCAAAAGCACCTGAAGCTGCTGGGCGCCTCGGTCACCGAGATGGACCAGAGCCGCTTCCCCGCCCAGATCGCCAGCGAACTGCAGCGCAACAAGGCGCTGCTGGACAAGGCAGGAGTGAAGCCGGAATGAGCGCGGTCGAGCATCTCCAGGACTTCTTCCAGCAGCAGTCCCCGCGCATGGCGGCCCTGGCCGACAGCATCTGGTCCCTGGCCGAGCTGCGCTATGCCGAAACCGCTTCGGCCCAACTGCACATCGATGCGCTGGAGCAGGCAGGCTTTCGCATCACGCGCGGCGTGGCCGGCATTCCCACGGCCTTCCTGGCCGAATGGGGCGACGAGGGCCCGGTGCTGGCCTTCCTGGGCGAGTACGACGCGCTGTCGGGCCTGAACCAGCAAAGCGGCGCCCTGGTCTGCACGCCCTCCACCGACAGCCCGGGCCTGGCCGGCCATGGCTGCGGCCACCATCTGCTGGGCACCTCGGCGCATTTCGCGGCCGTTGCGCTGCAGGAGCACCTGCGCCGCAGCGGTGCCAAGGCACGCGTGCGCTACTACGGCTGCCCGGCCGAGGAAGGCGGATCGGGCAAGACCTTCATGGCGCGCGCCGGGGTCTTCGACGATGTGGACGCGGCGCTGACCTGGCACCCGGCCAGTTTCACCGGCGTGTTCAGCCAGAGCACGCTGGCCAACATCCAGGCGAAATTCATCTTCCACGGCAAGGCCGCGCATGCCGCGCATTCCCCGCACCTGGGCCGCAGCGCGCTCGACGCCGTGGAGCTGATGAACGTGGGCGTGAACTACCTGCGCGAGCACATGCCCACCGATGCGCGGGTGCACTACGCCATCACCGACTCGGGCGGCCTGTCGCCCAACGTGGTGCAGGCGCGCGCCGAGGTGCTGTACCTGGTGCGCGCCGCGCGCAACCACGAGGCGGCCGCACTCTACGAGCGCGTGCAGAACGTGGCGCGCGGCGCCGCGCTGATGACGGATTGCCGGCTGGAGATCGTCTTCGACAAGGCCTGCTCCAACCTGCTGCAAAACCGCACGCTGAACCAGGTGATGTATGGGCAGATGCAGGCCCTGGGCCCGCTGCACGTGGACCCCGGCCTGCATCGCCTGGCCGGAGACTTCCAGGCCACGCTGGACAGCAACGACGTGGACCAGGTCAGCCGCCCGCTGGCCAGCGTGCTGCGCGGCAAGGTGCCGGCCGTCTTCGAAGGCCTGGCGCCCTACGATCCTGCCGTGGAGGACACCCTGTTCGGCTCCACCGACGTGGCCGATGTGAGCTGGATCACGCCCACCGTCCAGGCCTGGGTGGCCTGCTACGCCTTCGGCACGCCGCTGCACTCCTGGCAGATGGTCTCGCAAGGCCAGTCCGGCCTGGCCCACGCAGGCATGGTGCGCGCCGCCCAGGTGCTGGCGGCCACGGCCATCGCCTTGCTGGAGCAGCCCGAACGCATTGCCCAGGCCAAGGCGGAGCTGCTTGAGCGCCGCGGCGGCCGACCCTATGCGTGCCCGATTCCTGCGGAGGTACCCTTGCCGTTCATGCGGGGGTGATGGGCTTGGCTCGCCCTAGATGATGGACTCGAAGCGGCCCAGCAATTGTTCGGCCTGCACCAGGCCCTGCCTGCGCAGCACTTGCAGATAGTGCTTCGCATCCATGGCCGGTCGCTTGAGGTTTGCGCGCTGGCGCCGCGCGGCCTCAAGAACGGCAGACCGGTCAAGGTCAAACAGATTGGCAATGAATTCATCGGGATGCTGGGCTTCGATACCAAAGGGTTGGAGCGATGCCTGCGGAAAATCCTTCAGGTTGAAGGTCACGATCACGCCAGCCTGGCAGCGGATGGCGGCTGCAAGCACATGGCGGTCCTCAGGATCAGGAAGCGAAAGACCGGCGACGAGCGCTTCATGGCCCGTGACCAAGGCGTCGGGAATGGCCCCATCCATCAAGGAGCAGGTGCGGTCCAATTGCTCGGGATGAAGATCAGGACGGTTGAGCAGGAGATTGCGCTTCCATTCATCGTGAATCTGCGCGCTCCAGCGCGCCCGAAAGAGTCCGGACAAGCCCAGCCAAAGCAGAAGATCCCGCAAGGGCGCGGGATACAGCACGCAGGCATCGTAGATGGCAGTGAAGGGTGAAGGGCGAATGCCTCATTCATACCCCATGCCCAGTTCCTGGGCTTGCCGGGCCAGCTCCTTCATGGCCTGTTCGCTGCAATTGTCACGATCCGCCTTGAATTGCATCAGGTCTGCGAACCGCACACGCCTGTGCTTGCCAGCACGATGAAATGGCAGAGCCCCCTCCTCCATCAGCCTGACAACATGAGGCCGCGAGACATTGAGCAGATCCGCGGCCTCCTGAGTCGTGAGTTCTGCATGGATGGGGACAACCTGAACCGCATTGCCATCGGCCAGTTCCGTCAACACATCCATCAGCAGACGCAGGGCGGATGTGGGCAACTCCACCTGATGGGCCTGGTTGTGCTCATCGAAGATCTGGATGCACTGTGTCTCGCGCTGCGTGCCGACATAGGCAGCCAACACACGGCGGCTTTGCACGGCGGCCTCGACTTCGCGCTCAACGGGCAGGATCACTCTGGAGGAGATGGCGTGGCTCATGGCAGCACTCCGAAAGGAAAAATATTTCACCAGTCTAAACGAAACAAACGAAACAGCATGGGCGGCACCGTGCCAGGGCTTGCCCCTTTGCGCTGCCGCAAACCCACCCTGCCACCGCGTTGACCCATCACAAGCCCTCCACGCCATGCCACGGCGATAGTCGGATCGGGACCCCACCGATACCTACAAACCACAGGAGGACTTGTGAAGCTGATGATCGATCTCTTTTCCACCGACTACGGGCTGATGAGCCTGGGCGTCATCGTCTTCATCCTGATCATGGCGGGCTTCTTCCTGCGCCTGTTCCTGGGCAAGATGAAGCACGTGGCCAACAAGCCGCTTGAATGAAGAAATGCCCAGGCAGGGGCTGGCCTGGGCATTCGCACGCAGCAGCCCTGCGCACTCAATAGTGAGGGGGCAGCTCGTCGCGCAGATGGGTCGCGCCGCCGGCGGGCCCGCCTTCGGGCACCCGACGGCGCAGGTCGCGCAGCTCGTCAAGCAGCCGGTCGATCTGCTGCTGCTGGCGGTAGATGGTCAGGTTCAGCTGCTCCAGCAGGTCGTCGGTGTAGCTGGCCTTGATCTCCAGCTCCATCACGCGCGCCTGCAGGGCATCGGCGTCTGCGTGCCCGCCGCCATGTTCTCCGTCGTCAGCCACGCTCATGCCTTGAGCGCCTGGGCCAGGCGGGCGATGCCTTCGCGGATCTTGTCCTCGTCAGCCGTGGCGAACGAGAGGCGGAAGCTGGTGGCATCGGGGTTTTGCGCAAAGAACGGCGCACCCGGCACAAAGGCCACGCCCTGGGCAATGGCCCGCTTGGCCAGCTCACCGGCATCGGCCAGCGCACCGCCCTTGCCGGTCAGGCGCACCCACAGGAACAGGCCGCCCTGGGGCTGCAGGAATTGCACGGCATCGCCGAGGTGCTCGCGCAGCGCATCGCCCATGGCCTTGGCGCGGCGCGCGTAGACCTCGCGCACATGAGCCAGCGTGGCGGGCATGGCGCCGGACTTCAGGTACTGCGCGGCCGTGGCCTGGGCAAAGGTGCTGGTGTGGGCATCGCTGAACTGCTTGCACATCACGGCGCGGCCCAGCAGCTCGGCCGGGGCCACCAGCCAGCCAATGCGCAGGCCGGGGCTGAGCACCTTGCTCAGCGAGCCGCAGTGCGCCAGCCAGTCGCGGCTGCCGGGCACCTCGCTGGACAGCGCCAGCAGGCTGGGCGGAGGCGCTTCGCCAAAATACAGGTCGCCGTAGGGATCGTCCTCCACCACCAGGGTCTGGTACTTGACGGCCAGCTCCAGCACCTTCTTGCGGCGCTCCAGGCTCAGCATGGCGCCGCTGGGGTTGCCGAAGGTGGGGATCAGGTAGACCAGCTTGGGGCGGTGCTCGGCAATGAGTTGCTCCAGCGCATCGACCTGGGCGCCTTCGGCATCGATGGGCGCGCTGATGACTTCGGCGCCGTACAGGCGGAAGCACTGGATGGTGGCCAGGAAGGTCGGGCCTTCGACGATGACCTTGTCGCCGGGGTTGATCATGGTCTTGCCCAGCAGGTCCAGCGCCTGCTGGCTGCCCGTGGTCACCACCAGTTGCTCGGGGGCCAGCTCGCGCACGCCCTTGGCGGCCATGAAGGCGGCGATCTGCTCGCGCAGCGGCTGGTAGCCTTCGGTCGCACCGTACTGCAGCGCGGCGCCCGGCTCCTGCTGCAGCGCAGCCTGGGAGGCGGCGCTGATGCCGGCCACGTCGAACATGGCGCTGTCCGGGAAACCACCCGCAAAGCTGATGATGCCGGGCTTGCCCAGCAGCTTGAACAGCTCGCGGATGGCGGAGGTTTCTACGTTGTTCAGACGGTCGGCGAATTGCATGGGCAGGAGTCTCTTTGTCGGTGCAATGAAAAGGCGAAGCCTGCATTGTCGCCAATCCTGCCGCAGCTTTCCTGCACGATTAGAAGCCCCCTGAGTCGATTCGCGCCCTGCCCCCTCTCTCCCGGAAGGCAGCTGCGTTCAATCCACCTTGATGTCGGCCCTGGCGGCCACGGCGCGCATTTGCGGCAGTTCGCGCTCTATGCGCTCCTGCAGCGCGCTGGCCGGACCCCATGCGGGCGACAGGCCGATGTCCACCAGCTTCTTCTTCATGGCCGGCTCGGCCATGGCGTCGGCCAGCGCCTTTTCCAGCTTCTTCTGGATGGGTGCGGGCAGGCCGGCCGGGGCGAGGAAGGCAAACCAGGTGTCCATGGCAAAGCCCGGGTAGCCGCTTTCGGCCACGGTGGAAACCTGGGGCAGCAGGGCCAGGCGCTGCGGGCCCAGGGCTGCGATGGGACGGATCTTGCCGGCCTTGATCAGCGGCGTGGTGGCCACCACCGTGTCCACGGCCACCTGCACCTGGCCGCCCATCAGCGCGGTGAGGCTGGGCGAGCTGCCATTGAAGGGCACATGCACCATGCGCATGCCCGTGGCGGTCTTGAGCATTTCGCCGCCGAAGTGCACCGAGGATCCCGTGCCGAAGGAGCCGTAGGAGAGCTTGTCGGGATCGGCCTTGGCCAGGGCCACGAGTTCGGGCAGCGTGCGTGCAGGCGTCTCGTTGTGGGCCACCAGCACCAGGCCCATGTCGGCCACCAGCCCCAGCGGCGTGAAGCTGCGCAGCGGGTCATAGGGCAGCGGGTTGCGGATGGCGGGGTTGAGCGTCAGCGTGGTGCTGGCGCCCAGCAGCAGCGTGTAGCCGTCGGGCGGCGCCTTGGCCACCAGCGCGCCCGCCACCACCGTGCCTGCACCGGGGCGGTTTTCCACGACCACGGGCTGGCCCAGCCGCTCACCCAGCGAAGTGGCCAGCAGCCGGCCCAGGATGTCGGTGGCGCCGCCCGGCGCAAAGGGCACGACCAGCTTGATCGGACGATCCGGGTAGGACTGGGGCTGGGCTTTGGCTGCGGGCAGCGCAAGTGCCGTGGCACCGGCCATCAGACACGACAGAAAACGGGAACGGGACAAGGCCATGGCACGGATCTCCTGGGGGACGAGGGAACGGGAACCTGGGAAAACTCGATGCAGCGGTTTCAGTCGAGCAGCGGGCTGCGCACGCGCGAGAAGCCGCCGGCCTGGTCATAGGCATGGCCGATCTGCAGCACGGCCAGATCGGCCTGCGCCGGGCCGATGATCTGCAGCCCCGCAGGCAGGCCCTGCGGCCCGAAGCCTGCAGGTGCGGCCAGGGCCGGAAGGCCGGCCATGGTGGCGGGCACCACGGTCTGCATCCAGCGGTGGTAGGTGTCCATCTCGCGGCCGCCCACGGCATGCGGCCAGTCCAGCGCCGCATCGAACGGGAAGACCTGGGCGGAGGGCAGCACCAGAAAGTCGTAGCTTTCGAACAGGCGGCGCAGGGTTTCGTACCAGGCCGAGCGCACACGCGCCGCGTCATAGACAGCCATGGCCGGCAGCGCCAGGCCGCGCTCGATTTCCCAGAGGGCCTCGGGCTTGAGCAGGGCATGCGTGACCGGGTCGCGGTACAGGGCGGCGTTGGCCCCGGCCACGCTGAAGCTGCGCAGGTCGATCCAGGCGCGCCACAGGCGCTCGAAGTCGAAGGCCGGCACGGCTTCTTGCACCGTGCAGCCGATGGTCTCGAAATGCCGCAGCGCCGCGCGGCAGGTCTCCAGCAGGCCGGGCTCGGTGGGCAGGTGCCCGCCCAGGTCCCCCAGCCAGCCGATGCGCAGGCCCTTGCAGTCGCGCGCCAGGTGGGTAGTCCAGTCCTTGGGCGGTTCGCTGCGGCGCGTCAGCGGCAGGCGCGCATCAAAGCCTGCCTGCACGGACAGCAGCAGGGCCAGGTCGGGAATGTCCCGCGCCATGGGGCCGGCCACGCTGAACTGCTGGAAGAACAGCTCTTCCGAGGGGCCATGCGGCACGCAGCCCACCGAGGTGCGCAGTCCGTAGACATGGTTGAAGGCGGCCGGCGTGCGCAGCGAGCCCATCATGTCCGAGCCGTCGGCCACGGGCAGCATGCGCAGCGCCACGGCCACGCCGGCCCCGCCGCTGCTGCCGCCTGCCGAGCGCGAAGGATCGAAGGCATTGCGGGTGGTCCCGTAGACCGGGTTGTAGGTATGTCCGCCCAGGCCGAACTCGGGCGAATTGCTGCGTGCCACAAAGAGCGCTCCGCCTGCGCGCATGCGCTCGAACACCACGCAATCGACCTGCGAGAGCTGGTTCGCGAAGATCGGCGATCCCTTGGTCGTCACCATGCCTGCGGCCGGCATGATGTCCTTGGGCGCCTGCGGAAAGCCGTGCAGCGGCCCCAGGCTCTGGCCGCGTGCCAGCAGCGTGTCCAGCTCGCGGGAGCGTCCGCGCAGCCAGTCGCGGTCCAGCGGAGCCACCAATGCATTGACCACGGGGTTGAGTCGGTCGATCTGTGCGCAATAGGCATCCAGCACCTCCACGCAGGACAGATCGCGGCCATGGATGGCCTTTGACAGCGCGACGGCCGACATCTCCACGACGGCACCACCCCCGGTGGCCAGATCCGGCCGCTGCGCTGCAGTGCTTGCGTTTGACTCCATGGATTTCCTCGTTTTTGTGACAGAACGAAGTCAGCATAAGCAGGCGAAATTATTTCGACAATCGCCTTTTTCTTGGCTTATCGTTGCGTTTTTCGCAAACCATGAGCAGGCCACCATGCTTTCCAACCGCCTACAGGACACGGCCCTGCGCTACTTTCTCGAAGTGGTGCGCAGCGGCTCGGTCAGCGAAGCCGCCACGCGGCTCAATGTCTCGCCTTCGGCCGTGAGCCGCCAGGTCGCCGGATTGGAAGAGATGCTGGGCGTGCCGCTGTTCGAGCGCCGTCCGCGCGGCATGGCGCCCAGCCCGGCAGGCGAGCTGCTGGCCGCCCATGCCCGCCGCGGTGCGCTGGAGGCCGACCGTGTGGTCTCGGACATCGAGGCCCTGCAAGGCCTGCGCCGGGGCGTGGTGCGCGTGTGCAGCTCGGGCGGCTTTGCCATCGAGTTCCTGCCACGCGCCATGGCGCTTTTCCGCGAACAGTACCCGGGCATGCAGTTCCACCTGCGCGTGCAAGCCCCTGCCGCCGTGACCCAGGCCGTGCTGGGCGGCGAGGCCGATGTGGGCCTGACCTACAGCCGCGCGGCGGCACGCGACATCGAGGTCTGGCACCGCCAGGTCTCGCCCGTGGTCGCCATCATGCGGCCCGACCATGCGCTGGCCCGGCATGCCAGCATCACCCTGGCCCAGATGCATCCCCATGCCATTGCCCTGCCCGAGGACGCCAACACCGCGCGCCAGCTGTTCGACATCGCCTGCAGCCACCGCCGCCTGGTGTTCGAGCCCGCCCTGGTCAGCGGCCAGTTCGAGACCCTGGTGCACTTCGTGCTGCATGGCGGCGGCCTGTCGCTGGGCGGCGAGGTCACCATGCGCGAGCGCGTGCGCCGAGGCGAGCTGCATGCGGCGCCCATCCGCGAGCGCGGCATGAATGCGCGCGCCATCGAACTGCAGACCCTGGCCGGACGCACGCTGTCCAAGGGCGTGCGGGCCTTCGTGGAGCACCTGCGGGAGCTGCTGCCGCCTGGGTAGGAGGAAGAGGAAGCGGTTCCCAAAGGAAGGGCTGGGCGCTCAGGCTGGCCCGCCGCCTTCCAGCTGGCGCTGCGCCCAATGCCATTGCGCCCGGCGCGTGGCCTGCCGCAGCCGCTGTGCCAGGGCCTGGCGCGCAGGCAGGCCCGGCAGATACTCGGCCATCTGGACGCCACAGCGGCCCAGCTCCAGCAGCTCGATCTGCTCGGCGCTGTTGCCCGTGCACAGCACCATACCCATCGGCGTGTTCTCGCCCGGCTCCTGCTCATGCCGGTCCAGCCAGCGCAGGTATTTCTCCATCTGCTCCTTGTCCTCGGCCGTGAATTCGCCCACCTTCAGCTCCACCGCCACCAGCCGCTGCAGCTTGCGGTTGTAGGTCAGCAGATCGAGGTGGAAGTCCTGCCCATCCATATGCATGTGCATTTGCCGCGCCACCAAGGTGAAGCCCGTGCCCGACCGCAGCAGGAAGGCCTCCATCTCGCGGATGATGGCGGCCTGCAGGTCGCCCTCCTGCCAGGCATCGTGCAGCCCCAGAAAGTCGAAGATGTAGGGATCGCGCATGAACAGCGCCGGCGACATGCGCTCGGTGCTGCGCGGCGTGACCGGCTCCTGCGCGATCAGCGCTTCGGCATCGCAGGGCAGCGCCAGGCGTTCATAGAGCCGGGAGTCGATGCGGCTGCGCAGCGTGTGTGCGCTCCAGCGCTCAATGCTCGCCATGCTGGCGTAATACTCTCGCTGCACAGGGTCCCGGAGCGCAATCAGCACGATCACATGCGCCCAGCTCAATTTGCGGGTCGGCGAGATGACCAGGGGCTCGTAGGGGAACGCGGTGGAGAACTGCATCATGCGCCACAGGTTCTTCTCCGAGAAGCTGCTGCCATAGTCCTGGACCAGATGCCCTGCCAGCACCGGCAGGACCCCATCGCTGCAGCCTGCCTGCCGCACCTCGGATTCATGGCCGTGGATATGCTGGCCGATGTGCCAGTACAGCAGGGTGAGTTCGCTGTTGACGTTGGCCGCCACGCGAAGCCGCGCGGCCTCGATCAGGTCCCGCACATTGCCCAGCAGGGCCTGAGACGATGCGAGCGCGGGAGAAACGGATATCTTGCGAGTGGCCATGTGGTCGCCCCCCTCCTGGTGGCGTGATGTCTGGATATGTGGTGCCTGCGGAATCGGCCCGGCCCACTATTGCCATGCGACCCCAGCCAGTCAACGCCGCTTCTGCATAACCAGACGATCTGACCCTGGCAGACATGAAAAACCAGAACAGTCCTAGAGCATGTGACGCCCTGTTGCGTGCCGACGAAATCACGCTTGCACGACAATGCACGCCACATCGATGGATACGCGCCCCCACAATGAAAACCACCAGCATCGAACCCTTCTTCGCCACGCTCAAGGCAGCCAATCCCTCTCCCCAGACCGAGCTGGAATACACCAATGTGTTCGAGCTGCTGTCTGCCGTGCTGCTCTCGGCCCAGGCCACCGACGTGGGCGTGAACAAGGCCACGCGCAAGCTGTTTCCCGTGGCCAATACCCCCCAGGCCATCCTGGACCTGGGACTCGAAGGGCTGGAGGGCTACATCAAGACCATCGGCCTGTACCGCAGCAAGGCCAGGCACCTGATGCAGACCTGCCAGATCCTGGTCGAGCGCCACGGCGGCCAGGTGCCGCGCACGCGCGAGGAACTGGAAGCCCTGCCCGGCGTGGGCCGCAAGACCGCCAACGTGGTGCTCAACGTGGCCTTTGGCGAGCCCACCATGGCCGTGGACACGCACATCTTCCGCGTGGGCAACCGCACGGGCCTGGCGCCGGGCAAGACGCCGCTGGCCGTGGAGATGCAGCTGATGAAGCGCGTGCCCCCGGCCTATGCCGTGGACTCGCACCACTGGCTCATCCTGCTGGGCCGCTACGTCTGCCAGGCCCGCAAGCCACGCTGCTGGGAGTGCGTGGTGGCACCGTACTGCGACTACTCGCCCAAGACGCCTTCCCCGGCTGCGGGCAAGTGCTGAGCCGGTACCGCATCCCTCCGCCTCCTGGTCGGTCTACCGCACGGGCCTGCGCAGCCGACCGCAGCTGCTCCTGTCGGCCAGCAGCGAGGCGCGCGACACCGCGCGCGACTGCTGGTGGGCCTATCCTTCAGGTCCTTATCTGCGGGACAGCACCTGGAACCACGGCGACGCCGGCCCGGCACGCAGCACGGCGCTGTGCCACGTCACGGCCCAGGAGGTGGAAGGCGAGCACCGCGCCCTGGTCTACGACGCGCACGGCATGGCCGAGCGCGTGTCCATGGTCGAGCACCAGGACGACGGCGATGTGTTTGCCGTCAATTTCTATCGCCACCAGCACCAGAGGGCACTGGGCGATGCGCAGATCGACGGCTTCTGGAGCATGGCGCCCATACTGCCGGCCCTGCGCATGCGCCTGCTGCAGGCACAGCCCGATCTGACGCCGCGCGAACTCGATGTCTGCGCCCGGCTGCTGCAGGGCATGACGCATGAGGGCATTGCCTGCGACCTGTGCCTGAGCCTGCCCACCGTCAAGACCTACCGCAACCGCGCCTTTGCGCGGCTGGGCATCCACTTTCGCAGCGAGCTGTTCGCGCTGGCCATGGAGCCGCAGGGCTGAGGCCTTGCATCAATCCAGCGATGCGCCGGACGCCTTGACGATGCGCGCCCACTTGGCGATGTCCTCGCGCAGCAGGGCCGCCATCTGGGCGGGCGGCACGGGCCTGTCCGCAGGCCCGGCCAACTCCACGCCGGAGGCTTCGAGCTTGCCGCGCAGATCGCCGGCCGCCAGCGCACGCGCCATGCCGTCCTGCAACTGCGCCAGCACCGGCGCGGGCACGCCTTCAGGCGCAAACAGGCCTACCCACAGCGTGCCGTTGTAGCCGGGCACGGTCTCGCCGATGGTGGGCACATCGGGCAGCAGCGGCGAGCGCGCCGCACCGCTCACGGCCAGCGCGCGCAGCCGACCGGCCTGGATATGGGGAAGGGTCGATGGCAGGCTGCCGAACAGCAGCGGCACCTGGCCGCCCAGCACATCGTTGAGCGCGGGCGCCACGCCCTTGTAGGGCACATGCTGCAGCTGGATGCCCGCCATGCTGTTGAGCATCTCGCCCAGCAGATGGTTGAGCGTGCCGTTGCCGGCCGAGGCATAGCGGAACTCGTCGGGCCGGCCCCGGGCCATGGCGATCAGCTCGGGCACGGATTTGGCCGCAAAGCCGGGATGGGCCAGCAGCACATTGGGCACGGAGCCGATCAGGCCTATGGGCCGGAAATCCTTCACCGGATCGAAACCCGGCTTGCGGTACAGCGCGGGGTTGATGGCCTGGCTGCTGCTGATGGTCATCAGCAGGGTATGGCCGTCGCGCGGCGCCTTGGCCACGGCCTGGGTGCCGATGTTGCCGCCCGCGCCGGGCCGGTTCTCGACCACCACGCTGGCGCCCAGCACCTCGGCCAGCTTCTGGCTGACCAGCCGGCCCACGATGTCGTTGGTACCGCCCGGCGCCTGCGGGACGATCATCACGATGGGCCGCGCGGGCCAGGCCTGGGCACGGCCCAGCATGGGCAAGGCGAGTACGGCGGCCACCAGGCTTCGGCGGCGCAAAAGGCTCGACGGCAGGGGAAAGGAAGAATCCGGCATGGTCATGTCTCCATTTGTTCTTGTCGCAAGCCCGCATGGTTGCCCGTGCCGGGCCAGCGCACAATCGCGCATTTCCTGACCCTGCCTTCGGAATCGACAAAGCCTTGACCCCGCCCATGCCCTCTTCGCCCTTCATGCCCCTCATGCACTTCGACCTGACGGACCTGCGCCTGTTCGTGCATGCCGCCGAACTGGGCAGCCTCACGCGCGCCTCGCAAAGGCAGCACCTGTCCCTGGCCGCAGCCAGCCTGCGCATCAAGGCGCTGGAGGAGCAGGCGGGCATGCCGCTGCTGTACCGCGAGGCACGCGGCGTACGGCCCACGCCGGCCGGCGAAGCCTTCCTGCACCATGCGCGCGGCATGCTGCTGCAGTCCGAGCAGCTGCGCCACGACCTGCAGGAGTACGGCGCCGGCCTGCGCGGCCATGTGCGGGTGTTTGCCAACACCACGGCCGTGACCGACTTTCTGCCCGAGATCCTGCCGGCCTTTCTTGCCGACCACCCGCGCGTGAACGTGGACCTGCAGGAGCGGCCCAACGCCGAGATCGCGCGCGGCGTGCTCGACGGCCGGGCCGACCTGGGCATCGTGGCCGGCCAGGTGGATACGCTGGGCCTGCAGACCATCCACTTCAGCACCGACCGGCTGGTGCTGGCCACGCCGCGCGGCCACCGCTTTGCGCGGCGCAAGCGCATTGCGTTTGCCGAGACGCTGGACGAGGACGCCATCGGCATGCAGCAGGGCAGCACGCTGCAGACCTTTCTGGCGGGCGTGACCGAGCGCCTGGGCAAGCCCATGAAGCTGCGCATACAGCTGTCCAGCTTCGACGCCATGTGCCGCATGATCGGCGCCGGCGTGGGAATCGGCATCGTTCCCGAGAGCGCCGCGCGGCGCAACCGCGACAGCATGGGGCTGGCACTCATCGATCTGACCGACGCCTGGAGCGTGCGCGAGCGCCGCATCCTCGTGCGCGACCAGGGCCGGCTGCCGCGCCATGCGCAGGCCCTGATCGAGGTGCTGCAGGCCTACTACGCAGGCGGCACGCGGTAGCCCCAGACCGGGCCGGCACCGGCCCTTTTCCCCCTTTTTCCTTTTCCCTTTCTTTCTCGAGCCGGCTCGTTCCGCATCGAGGCAGTGCGGCCGTGCCGTCCGATCGCCTCTTGCCACGCCCGCGGGACTGGGGACTTCACCTATACGGCCACAACCTACCAAGTAGTATGTTCGCATGAATCCTGAACCTGAAACTCTTTTTGGGGAGTCTCCATGCCCGTCATCTGGACACCAGCACTTGATGAGGATTGCGCGCGCTGGCGCGCCATTGCCGCCCGGCTCACCCATGAACGGTTTGCGCCCCTGGCCGATGCCATCGACCGAGAGCAGCGCTATCCGCTGGAGCACTTGCCGCATCTGCTGTCCAGCGGCATCTCGGGCATGTTCCTGCCCCAGGCCTATGGCGGTGCGGGCGCATCGCTGACGGCGCTGAGCGCCGTGGTGGAAACGGTGGCCGGCGGCTGCGCCTCCACGGCGGCCATCCTGGCAGCACTGTCCCTGGGCGCATTCCCGGTGCTGCTGGGCGGCAGCGAGACGCAAAAGCAGGTGTTGCTGGGCGGACTGGCTCGCCGTGGTGAAGCGGTGAACTTCGCCCTGAGCGAGCGCGGGGCCGGCTCGGATGCCGCGAACCTGGAGACCACGGCCACGCCAGAAGGCGACGGCTGGCGTATCCGCGGTGAGAAATGCTGGCTGGGCAATGGCGGACATTCCCGGCATTTCATCGTTTTCGCCCGCACTGCGGCCGGCACGCGCAACCATGTGACCGCCTTCTGGGTGCCGCGCGAGACCCCGGGCGCCGTCGTCGACTTCCACGAAGACAAGATGGGCATACGCGGCACGACGACCACCAACCTCAAGATCGACGCCTGGGTGCCGTCGTCAAGCATCGTCGGTGAGCCGGGCTCGGGGCTGCGCCTGGCGCTGTCCACACTCAACATCGGCCGTATCGTGGTGGCCGCACAGGCTGTGGGCATTGCCCAATGCGCCTTCTCGGCCGCATCGTCCTTCGCAGCCACGCGTAGCACCTTCGGCCACACCATCATCGACCATCAGGGCGTGGGCTTCATGCTCGCCGATGGCGCCACGCAGCTATCGGCCGCCAGGATGATGCTGTACCAGGCCGCCGCGGCCCATGACCGTGGCGAAGACATCGCCACCCTTGGCAGCATGGCCAAGCTCCATGCCAGCGAGGTGTCCCACAAGGTCTGCGACGACGCCGTACAGATCCTGGGGGGACGGGGATACGTCAAACCCAGCCCTGTGGAGCGCTGCTATCGCGACCAGCGCATCACCGAGATCTACGAAGGCACCTCGGAAATCCAGCGCCTGGTGATCGCTCGCGCCATCAAGCGCCATGCGAACACTGCCGCCGTCACCGCCTGAACGGCACCTGCTACATGCGCCGCACCATGCAAAACACCCATCCCGCCGACAGCGAACTGTCTTCCTGGAAGGCCGTGGCCGACTGGTACCACGCCTGCTTCACAGGCATGGTGCTGTTCACCGTCTCGCGGCTGGGCACGGCCAAGGCTGAAGAGTTCGTCCATGAGATCTTCTGCCATCAGCGCCGCGAGCGCTTTGTCCCCGGACTGCGCAAGCTCGGCCTGGACCATCTGCCCCATGCCGTGGCGGCGGCACAGTACCACTACCTGTCCAACCACATCGGCGGCGTGCCTGTCGAGTACATCTACGAGTCCGACCGCAAGGCCTGGATACGGTATTCCGCCCCGCGCTGGATCTGGTCTGGCACGGCGCTGTGCGGCATCCCCCCCGAGGTGTCCCGGGCCATGCTCACCGGCTGGCATGCGCAAAACGGCGTGATGCTGGACAACCCTCGCCTGGGCTTTGTCTGCACCAAGCAGGCCGTGGACGGGCAGTCGGGGCTGGAAGGCTACTACCTGGAGTACGAGCACGATCTGGCACCGCACGAGCGCCTGCGCTTCGCCCGCCATGAGGACGCGCCCGATTTCGCGCCCCACAAGGCCCCGACGCTGCCCACCGACACCTGGCCTGCCGCCCGCCTGGCCAAGGCACATCGCAACTATGCGATGGAGTATGTGCGCTCAGCCTACCCCGTGGCCCTGCAGTTGTGGGGCCCCGACGCCGCAGGCCACCACCTGCGCATGGCCGGCCGGCTCATAGGCATGCAGTTCTATCACCAGACTGCGCGCGGCTTGGGAGGAGCCTACGGCGGCGACGCGGCGGGATTCTCCGCCTTCCTGCGCGACCTCGCCCACGCCCAGGGCGACACCGCCGCCGTGCACGAGCATGGCCAAGGCTACCGGGTCACCCAGCAGGGCTGGGCCTTCATGCAGGACATGCCGGCATTCCATGCCTGCTTCGCTGGGGCCTGGAACGGCTTGCTGGAAGGCGCGCTACAGGCGCACAACCGGCGCCTGCAACTGGGCTTCCAATGCGGACGGTCCGAGGCAGGCCGGACGCTCGAATGGACCGTCTCCCCCGCCTGACCCGCAGCCCGCAGGAGCCATGACCATGGATGCAACGACCAAGCCCGGAGCCCTTCAGGGACTGAAAGTGATCGATGCCTCGCGCGTGCTGGCCGGGCCTTTCGCCGGCCAGATACTGGGGGACCACGGCGCGGACGTGGTGAAGATCGAGGCACCCGAAGGCGATGAATGCCGAAGCTTCGGTCCACCATTCGTCCGGGGCAGCTCCGCCTACTTCAATGCCGTCAACCGCAACAAGCGCAGCCTGGTGCTGGACCTGGCCAGGCCCGAGGAACGCGAGCGGCTGTTTTGCCTGCTCGACGAAGCCGATGTGCTGATAGAAAACTTCAAGCTGGGCAGCCTCAGCGCCTGGGGCATACCCGATCCGGCATGGTTTACGGCGCGCTTTCCACGCCTGGTGCACTGCCGCATCACCGGCTTCGGAGACCATGGCCCCTACGGCGGCCTGCCCGGCTACGATGCTGCGGTGCAGGCCATGGCCGGGCTGCTGTCCGTCAATGGCGACGCACAGGGCGCACCCGTGCGCATCGGCGTGCCGGTGGTGGACCTGGCCACGGGCATGAATGCCGCCATGGCGGTGCTGCTGGCGCTGCAGGCCCGCCATCGCACGGGGCGCGGCCAGATGGCCGATGTATCCCTCTATGACAGCGCCATATCGGTCGCCCATCCGTTTCTCACGAACTTCCTGCACAGCGGCCAGGTCCCCGGCCCGACGGGCAACCAGCACGCCAACATCGTTCCCTACAACGTCTACCAGACCCGCAGCACGCCCCTGTTCATCGCCGTGGCCAACGACCGCCTGTTCGTCAAGCTGTGCCAAAGCCTGGACCTGCCGGAGCTGGCGCAGGACCCGCGGTTTTCGAGCAACCAGCGGCGGGTGGCAAACCGACTGACACTGGAGCGCTTGCTGGAGAAGGCCTTCCTGGACATGGATGCGCAACAGTTGGGCCCTGCCCTGCTGGCCCAAGGCGTGCCTGCCGCGCCGATTCTCGACATACAGGCGGTGGCGCAATCCGAGCATGCCCGCGTGCGCGAGATGGTGCTGCGACGCGCGGACTACACGGGCCCCGGTTGCCCCATCAAGCTCAGCGACACCCCTGCCGCCATCCGCAGGCCGCCGCCCACGCTGGGCGATGCGGTCTGGGCGGCCGACGGCAAGGTTTTCAACTGAAGGCATCGCATCGCCAGGGAGACAACACCATGCGCATCCTGACCTCGGCAATTGCATTGTTCGGACTGGCACTGTGCACCAGCCCCGCCACCGCCCAGAATTTCCCGCGCGACAAGCCGATCCGGATCATCGCGGCCTTCTCGCCCGGCAGCGCCACGGACATCAGCGCCCGCATCGTCGGCGAGGTCCTCAAAAATGAACTGGGCGCCGTCATCATCGTGGACAACAAACCGGGCGCCCAGGGTGTCATCGGCACCGAGGCGGCAGTGCGCTCACCCGCCGACGGCTACACACTGACCATCACCAGCAGCTCCCTCAACGCCATCAATCCGGGACTGTTCAAGAAACTGCCCTACGACCCCGTCAAGGACTTCACCCATATCTCGCGGCTGACCACCATGCCCATTGCCCTGCTGGTGAAGGCCGACGGACCCCATGCCACGCTGCAGGACTTCGTGGCCACGGGGAAAATCGGCCAGCTTTCCTATGGCTATGGATCGCCCGGCGGGCAGGTCAGTGCCGTCGCCTTCAACAGCGCCGCCGCCTTCGAAGCCTTGGGCGTACCCTACAAAAGCCAGCCGCCGGCATTGACCGATCTCGCGGCAGGCCTGGTGGACTATGTGCTGGCCGATCTGTCCGTTGCCACCACCTTGATGAAGGCCGGCCGCATCAAGGCACTGGCCATCAGCGCCCCCCAGCGCCTGGCCGACTGGCCAGGCGTTCCCACCTTTGCCGAGGCGGGCTACAAGGACTACGACCTGGTGGTCTGGGTGGGATTGGGAGGACCTTCGGGCATGCCACCCGATGTGGCACGCAGGCTCAACGCCGCCATCAACAAGGCGCTGACCCAGCCCGATACCCAGGAAAGGTTCCGACTGCTGGGCATGCAGTCGGCACCCAACACACTGGAAAACCAGGACGCCTTCGTCCGGGCCCAGCTTGCAGCCTGGCGCAAACGCATGGCACAGGCAAAGATCCAGCCGGAATAGGGCCAGGGCCTAAGCAAGCACGCCCTGCACCACCTGACGTGCGAACTGCGTGGCCACATGCTCCCTGTAGTCGGAGGTATCCGTGTCGCGCGGCCGGTACCAGACCGTGATCCAGTTGAGCGAGCCCAAGATGGCCTTGGCGGCCAAGGGGCAGTCCAGGCCGGCGAACTGCCCGCACGCCACGCCATCCCGCAAGACCCTGAGGAACAGGCCCTCGTAGGCATCGCGCATGGCCACCACCTCGGCCAGTGCCTCGCGCTGTGCGGGCGTGGTGCTGGCGGACTGGTGCAGCTCCACACCCTGCACCGTGACGCGCTGGTAATACAGGTGCTCCATCATCAGGCGGGCATGGCGGTGGGCCATGGCCTGCAACCGGGCTCCCGGCTGCAAAGACATGTCCTCGGCAATGGGCAACTGTGCCTGCAGGTTCATGGTCATGGCGCGCCGATGCACGGCAAAGAACAGATCCGCCTTGCTGCGATAGTGGTAGTAGACGCTGCCCTTGGTTGCCCCGATCTGGTTGGCGATCAGATCCACCGATGCGGCGGCGAAGCCCAGCGTCGTGAACGCCTTGGCTGCGGCGTCAAGGATGGCCAGCTGCATTGACGGCAGCGTGTCATAGCTGGCGGCCAACCAGGTGGCCATGTCGGAAGAGGTCACCACGGGCAAGCAATCCAGGTTGACAAACTGCCGAAATGATACCGGGTGGTTTATCCACCCACCGGCCGTGGCGATCCGCGCAATGTCGCCAGCGCAACAGGCAATCCTCAGGCCCCCTGCCCACGCAGCGCCGCCAGCGGCTGGCGCTGCCCGCCCCCGGCATCGAAGTTGCCCGGCTCCAGCCAGCGCTGGTAGGCCGCGCGCAGCGCCGGCCATTCGCTGTCGATGATGGAGAACCAGGCCGTGTCGCGGCTGCGGCCCTTGTAGACCACGGCCTGGCGGAACACGCCCTCGAAGCGAAAGCCCAGGCGCGCCGCTGCGGCACGCGACGGCGCGTTCAGGCTGTCGCACTTCCACTCGTAGCGGCGGTAGCCCAGCTCGTCGAAGGCGCGCTGCATCAGCAGGAACTGCGCCTCGGTGGCCGCACGCGTGCGCTTGAGCCGGCGCGAGTAGCAGACAAAGCCCACCTCCACCACGCCGCTGGCCGTGTCCACGCGCATCAGCGCCAGCGAGCCGATGGCACGGCCCGTGGCCAGGTCGATGACGGCGTGGTGCAGCGGGTCATCGCTGGCCTGGGCGGCCTCGGCAAAGCGCAGATAGGCCTCGGCATCCGCGAAGGGGCCTACCGACATGTACGTCCAGTCGCTGGCGTCCGGCGCCTGGCTGAAGGCATCGAACAGATCGGCTGCATGGCGCGCGGCGGACAGCGGCTCCAGCCGGCAGTAGCGGCCTTCGATGGGCGTGCGGGGTGGGCGCTGGCGCGGGGTCCAGTTGGGAAGGTCGTGGCCTACGGGTTGGGAGTGGGCATTGAGTGCGGGGGGCATCGGAGATTCCTGGTCAGGTCATTTGGCAGGGCCACGATAGCGCTGGCGTGGCATCATGGAAAGTGCCATATTCAATTTTTTCATGGTGCCACGCCACACCCTCCATGCCCGCCCCTGACCTGCTGACCAGCCCCTTGCTCACCGGCGCCGGCGCGCCGCCGCGCCAGCGCCAACTGATCCAGCGCCTGAAGCAGGCCATTCTTGCGGGCCGGCTGCCGGCCGGCGACCGCCTGCCGGCCTCGCGCTCGCTGGCGGAGGATCTGGGGGTCTCGCGCAACACCGTGCTCATCGCCTACGAGCAACTGGCGGCCGAAGGCTATGTGATCGCCGACCGGCAGGGCACGCGCGTGGCGGCTGTATCCACCCATTCCACGGCAGCCGCCGAGGCGGCCGCCGCGCCCCCCTGCGCACCCCGCACGGCACGGCGCCTGGACCGCATCGCGCCCACGCGCCATGCCATCGACCGCAGCCTGCCCCTGACGCCGGGCACGCCCGCGCTGGACAGATTCCCCCTGCCCGCCTGGCGCCGTTCGCAGGACCGCGCATTGCGCCTTCCCGCCAACGCCACGCTGGACTATGGCGATCCTGCGGGCGAGCCCGCACTGCGCCAGGCCATTGCGCAGCACCTGCGCATCTCGCGCGGCGTGCGCTGCGATGCCTCGCGCATCATCGTCACCGAGGGCGCCCAGGGTGCGCTGGACCTGTGCGTGCAACTGCTCACCAACCCGGGCGACCATGCCTGGCTGGAGGAGCCCGGCTACCGGGGCGCCAAGTCGGCCTTTGCGGGGGGAGACCTGTGCGTCAGCACACTGCGCGTGGATGCGGATGGTGCAGCCATTGCCCCCGGCCTGTGGGACAGCCATCCTCCACGGCTGATCCAGATCACGCCCTCGCACCAATATCCCACGGGCGCCGTGCTGTCGGTGGCGCGCCGGCTGGAGCTGCTGGAGCGCGCACGCCGCGCGGGGGCCTGGATCATCGAAGACGACTACGACAGCGAATTCCGCCACCAGGGCACGCCCATCGCCGCCATGCAGGGCCAGGTGCCGGACGCGCCCGTGCTCTATGTGGGCACCTTCAGCAAGACCATGTTCCCGGCACTGCGCCTGGGCTTTGTGGTGCTGCCGCAGGCACTGACCACCAGCGCGGCATCCGCCGTGCAGGAGATGCTGCGCGGCGGCCACCGCCTGGAGCAACTGGCCATGGCGGACTTCATGGACAGCGGCCAGTTTTCGCGCCACCTGGGCCGCATGCGGCGCCTGTACCGCGAGCGCCAGGCGGCCCTGCGCGAAGCGCTTGCCACGCAACTGGGCGTGGAGCACGAGGTGCTGGGCGGCCACGGCGGCCTGCACCTGACAGTGCGGCTGCCGCCCCGCCTGCCCGACCGCGCCATCGTGGAGCAGGCGCGGCGCGTCGGCATGAACCCGGGCGCCCTCTCGTCCTTCGCCATGGAGCCGCTGCCCCAGGACAACGGCCTGGTGATCGGCTACGGCAATACCGATGCCGCGCGCTTCGGCGCACTGGTCAGGCGCCTGGGCCAACTGGCGGCGGCCACGGTGCGGACATAGCTGCCCGGCGCAGGCGGCTATGCCTCTTGCGAACGCGTGCTCACGCCGGCCTGCTCGAAGCTGGCCATCTCGCCCAGCATGGCGCAGGCCGACACCAGCAGCGGCCAGGCCAGGGCCGCGCCCGAGCCTTCGCCCAGGCGCAGTTGCCAGTCCAGCAGCGGCTCGGCACCCAGGTGGGCCAGCATGCGCACATGGCCGGGCTCGCCCGAGCGGTGCGAGAAAACGCAGCGCTCCAGCACGGCCGGCTGCAGGCGGCTGGCCACCAGCACGGCGGCCGTGGTGATGAAGCCATCGACCACGATGACGCGGCGCTCGGCAGCGGCCTGCAGCACGGCGCCCACCATGGTGGCGACCTCGAAGCCGCCCATGGCCGCCAGTGCGTCCAGCGGTTGCGTGGCCTGGGCGTGCAGCTGCAGCACCTCCTGCAGCACCCCGATCTTGCGCGCCAGCCCGGCCGCATCCAGGCCGGTGCCAGCGCCCGTGACCTCGGCCAGCGGCTCGCCGCACAACCGTGCCAGCAGCAAGGATGCGCTGGAGGTATTGCCAATGCCCATCTCGCCCAGCAGCAGCGCATTGCCGGGCAGCTGGCGCACCAGGGCAGCGCCGTTGCGCAGGGCCATGGCGCATTCGGCAGCCGTCATGGCCGGGCCCTGGCTGCAGTCGCGCGTGCCGTAGCCCAGCTTGCGGCGCCACAGGCGCGGCTGGCCGGGCCGGGGCAGCTTGTCGTCGGGGTCCTGCTCGCGTGCGGGAAAGTCGCGTGCCACGCCGCAGTCCACCACGTTCAGCGCCAGCCCATGCTGGCGCGCCAGCACGCTGACGGCGGCGCCGCCGGCCATGAAGTTCTCGACCATCTGCCAGGTCACATCCACCGGATAGGCCGACACGCCGCGCGCAGCCAGCCCGTGGTCGGCCGCAAACACCAGCATCTGCGGCTGCTGCAGCACCGGCCTGTCCTGCCCCAGGATGCAGGCGATGCGCAGCGCCAGCTGCTCCAGCCGCCCCAGCGCGCCCAGAGGCTTGGTCTTGTGGTCTATGGCGTGCTGCACGCGCTGGGTGAAGGCGGCATCGGCGAGCGAGGCGATGGCGGGAATAGCGGCCATAGCGGCAATGGCGCCATCGTGCGAGTGTTCTGTGGGTGCAGCGGAATGCGGGGTGGGCGTTGACATGGCGAAGCGGCCTTGGCCCGGGGCGGGCGTGACGGGCGGATTGCAAAGGCGCAAGTATGGCGCGCCGCGCAACGCCGGCAGAACCATCGGTCTCTTTCCTGCCCGCGCAGATACCCTCTGCCCTGATTGCCGCAGCCTGCCCGGCAGACACCATCGTTCTGAGACAATCGCTGCCACACGTGTCTCTCCAGCCCCCACCTCCATGACGGTTTCCTTCTCGGCCATCCAGCCCGGTCTCAAGCTTGCGGACCAGGTTGCCCGGCAGCTCGAGGCGCGCATCCGCGCCGGCAATCTGCAGCCCGGCCAGAAGCTGCCGACCGAGGCCGAACTCGTGCAGCAGCTCGAGGTCAGCCGCACCGTGGTGCGCGAGGCGGTGTCCCAGCTCAAGTCGCGCAACCTGGTGGAATCGCGCCAGGGCAGCGGCGTGTTCGTGAAGGCGGCAGGCATAGAGCCACTGGACTTCGAAGGCCTGCCGGCGGCTGGCAGGAATGCGCTGATCCAGATCACCGAGGTGCGCCGCGCGCTGGAAGCCGAGGTGGCCGAACTCGCGGCGCGGCGGCGCAGCGAAGAGGACATGCAGCGCATCCACGACGCAGAGAGAGCCCTGGCCGAGGCCGTGCGGCTGGGCCGTGACGGCGTGGAGGAGGACATGGCGTTTCACCGCGCCATTGCCCAGGCTTCGGGCAATCCCTTCCTGATCAGCACGCTGGACTACCTGTCGCAATTCCTGCGCGGCGCCATGCGCATCACGCGCGCCAACGAGGCACGGCGCGAGGACTTCGGCAAGGCCGTGGAGCGCGAGCACCACAGCATCGTGCTGGCCATCGAGGCCGGCGACCCCAAGGCCGCGCGCAAGGCCGCCGCCACGCACATGGGCAATGCCATAGACCGCATCCACCGCGCCGACGCCAGCTTCTGGGAGCAGGATGGCGAGCGCCTGGCGCGCGACATCCTGGCCGCCAAGCCCTGAACCTCCGAAACCATCCCTGGGCGCATGGCCAAGGGTTTTCACCTTGTTTGGATTTTCTCGCAAAATTTGTATGATGACCTGATGACAATATCAGTCAGTCATCCATTTTCCGCCGCTCATCGCGGCCTGCGACCATGAGCGACGAATCCCGCATCCGCGAGCAGATCTGCGCCACCGGTGCCAGCCTCTACCAGCGCGGCTACACCGTCGGCGCTGCCGGCAACATCAGCGCGCGCCTCCATGATGGCTGGCTGATCACCCCCACCGACGCCTGCCTGGGCAGGCTCGACCCGGCCGAGCTGTCCAAGGTCGATGCCGGCGGGCAGTGGGTCAGCGGCGCCAAGCCCTCCAAGACCCTGGTCCTGCACCGGGGCATCTACGGCAATGACGCCCAGGCGCGCGCCGTTATCCACACGCATTCCACCCATCTCGTGGCGCTGACGCTGTCCGGCGTCTGGCGCGAGGACGAGGTGCTACCGCCCATCACCCCCTACCAGGTCATGAAGGTGGGCCGTATTCCGCTGATCCGCTACCGCCGCCCCGGCGATCCGCAGGCCGCCGCCGAGGTGGCCGCGCAGGCCGCCCAGGTGCGCGGCGCCTTGTTCGAGCGCCTGGGCCCCGTGGTCTGGGAACGCTCGGTGGAGCAGGCCAGCCATGTGCTGGAAGAGCTGGAGGAAACCGCAAGGCTCTGGCTCATGACCCATCCCCGCCCGCAGCCCCTGGACGCGGCCGCCATCGACGAGCTGCGCACCACCTTCGGGGCGCGCTACTGATTTGCACCGCGGCGCCCACGGCCGCATTCCACCACCCAGCCCATCCACAGCCGCGCAGCCGCCAGGCGGCGCACCAAGCGGCGAACCCAAGGGAGACTTGAAATGACGACAACGGATATCGCATCCGGCCAGGCCGGGGCCGCCCCGCGCCAGCCCGACTCGCTGGAGACGGCACGCGCCTACGCCAAGGTGTTCTGGCGCCTCGTGCCATTCCTGATGCTGTGCTATGTGATCGCCTACCTGGACCGCGTGAACGTGGGCTTTGCCAAGTTGCAGATGTCCCAGGACCTGGGCTTCAGCGAGACCGTGTTCGGCCTGGGCGCAGGCGTGTTCTTCATCGGCTACTTCCTCTTCGAGGTGCCCAGCAACCTGCTCATGCACCGCCTGGGCGCGCGCATCTGGATCGCCCGCATCATGATCACCTGGGGCATTCTGTCGGCCCTGTTCATGTATGTGGAAACGCCCACGGGCTTCTACATCCTGCGCTTTCTGCTGGGCCTGGCCGAGGCGGGCTTCTACCCCGGCGTGATCCTGTACCTGACCTACTGGTACCCGGCCCACCGGCGCGCCAAGATCGTGGCGCTGTTCATGTCGGCCATTCCCGTGGCCGGCATCTTCGGCAACCCGCTGTCGGGCTGGATCATGGAGGCCTTCCACGGCGACCACGGCCTGCACGGCTGGCAGTGGATGTTCCTGATCGAGGCCATCCCCGCCCTGGTGATCGGCGTGGTGACCATCTTCTACCTGGACAACGGCATCTCCAGCGCCAAGTGGCTGACGGCCTCCGAAAAGCAGCTGCTGGCGCGCGAGATCGAGCTGGACCAGCAGCACTCGGGCGCCCAGAAGCACTCGCTCAAGGCCGTGTTCGCCGACCGCCGCGTCTGGTGGATGTGCCTGATCTACTTCGCCTTCGTCGCCGGCCAGTACGGGCTGACCTTCTGGATGCCCACGCTGATCAAGTCCACTGGCGTCACGGGCGCGCTGAACATCGGCCTGCTCAGTGCCATTCCCTTCCTGTGCGCCATCGTCGTCATGAACCTGATGGGCCACAGCGCCGACAGGCGCCGCGAGCGCCGCTGGCACCTGATCGTGCCTGCGCTGATGGGCGCCGTGGGCTTTGCGATGACGGCCTTCTTCGCCGACAACACCGTTCTTTCCCTGATCTTCCTGTCGCTGGCCGCAGCCGGCGTGCTGACCTGCGCGCCGCTGTTCTGGTCGCTGCCCACGGCCTTTCTGTCGGGCACGGCGGCGGCGGCGGGCATTGCCATCGTCAACTCGGTCGGCAACCTCGCCGGCTTCGCCAGCCCTTACATGATCGGCTACCTCAAGGACCTGACCCAGTCCACGCAGGCGGGCATGTTCGTGCTGGCGGGCGTGCTCGTCATAGGCGCCATCGCGGTCTGGCTCACCCCCGCAAAGATGGTCAACCGCTGACCGGCCTCTCTTTCCCATCCTCCTGCTCCAAGCTCAAGCCAAATGAAAGTACTGATCACCGGCGGCGCCGGATTCCTGGGCCAGCGCCTGGCCCGCAAACTGCTCGAACAAGGCTCGCTGACGCTGGCCGGCACCCGCTGGCCCATCCACCAGATCGACCTGCTCGACGTGGCGGCCAGCGACGCCATCGCGGACACGCGCGTGCGCTCGCTGGTGGGCGACATCGCCGACCCGCAGGTGCTGCGCGGCGCCATAGACCAGGACACGGCCGTGATCTTCCATCTGGCCGCCGTGGTCAGCGGCCAGGCCGAGGCCGACTTCGACCTGGGCATGCGCATCAACCTCGATGCCTCGCGCGCCCTGCTGGAGACCTGCCGCGCCGTGGGCCACGTGCCGCGCGTGGTCTTCACCAGCTCGGTGGCCGTCTACGGGGGCGACCTGCCCGACACCGTGCTGGACGGCACGGCCCTGAACCCGCAGTCCTCCTACGGCACGCAAAAAGCCATTGCCGAGCTGCTGCTGGCCGACTACACGCGGCGCGGCTTTGTCGACGGCCGCGTGCTGCGCCTGCCCACGATCAGCGTGCGCCCTGGCCGGCCCAATGCGGCCGCCTCGTCGTTTGCCAGCGGCATCATCCGCGAGCCCCTCAACGGCGAGGCGGCCAACTGCCCCGTGGGTGCCACCACGCGCCTGTGGCTGCTGTCCCCGCGCCGCGCCGTCGAGGCCCTGGTCGCAGGCTGCGAACTCGATGCCAGCGCCGTCGCCGACCGCCGCCCCATCAACCTGCCCGGCGTGTGCGTCAGCGCAGGCGACATGGTGCGCGCGCTGCGCGAAGTGGGTGGCGACGAGGCGGCCAACCGCGTGAGCTGGCAGCGCGACGACAAGGTCGAGCGCATCGTCGGCAGCTGGCCCGGCCGCTGGGACACCACGCGCGCCGACCAGCTGGGCCTGCGCGGCGACGAGGACTTTGCGGCCATCGTGCGCGCCTACATCGCCGATGACCTGACACCCCCGCGCCAGCCATGAACCACACCGCCGCCACACCCCGCGCCGTCGGCGTGATCGGCCTGGGCGCCATGGGCGCCGGCATGGCGCAAAGCCTGCGCCGCACCGGCCACCACGTGCATGTCCACGACATCCGTCCCGAGGCCGCAGCCACCTTCGCCGCCGAAGGGGGCACGGCCTGCGCCACGCTGGCCGACATGGCCGCCGCCTGCAGCATCATCGTCAGCGTGGTCGTCAACGCCCGGCAGACCGAGGCCGTGCTGTTCGGCGAAGGCGGCATCGCCGCGGAACTGCGGCCCGGCTCGGTCTTCGTCATGTGCTCCACCGTGGACCCGCGCTGGTCCGTGGCGCTGGAGGCCAGGCTGCAGGCGCAGGGCGTGCACTACATCGACGCGCCCATCTCGGGCGGCGCGGCCAAGGCCGCGTCGGGCCAGATGACCATGATGACGGCCGCCCGCCCCGAGGCCTATGCCGCCTGCGAAGGCGTGCTCGATGCCATGGCCGCAAAGGTCTACCGTCTGGGCGACAGCGCGGGCGCGGGCAGCAAGGTCAAGATCATCAACCAGCTGCTGGCCGGCGTGCACATCGCGGCGGCGGCCGAGGCCATGGCCCTGGGCCTGCGCGAAGGCGTCGATGCCGCCGCGCTCTACGAGGTCATCACCCACAGCGCGGGCAACAGCTGGATGTTCGAGAACCGCATGGCCCACGTGCTGGCCGGCGACTACGCCCCGCTGTCGGCCGTGGACATCTTCGTCAAGGACCTGGGGCTGGTGCTGGACACGGCACGCCACAGCACCTTCCCGCTGCCCCTGGCCTCCACCGCCCACCAGATGTTCATGCAGGCATCGACGGCCGGGCATGGCCGCGAGGACGACAGCGCCGTCATCAAGATCTTCCCGGGCATCACCCTGCCCCCGGCTTCATCGGAATCCCCATGACACTTCTTCTGGGCTGCATAGCCGACGACTTCACGGGCGCCACCGATCTGGCGAACAATCTGGTGCGCGCGGGCATGCGCGTGGTGCAAAGCATTGGCGTACCCGCCGGCCCGGTGGACGAGGGCGTGGACGCCGTCGTTGTCGCGCTCAAGTCGCGCACCATCGCGCAGGCCGACGCCATTGCGCAGTCGCTGCAGGCCCTGCAGTGGCTGCGCGGCCAGGGCCCCGACGGCCGTGCTCCGCAGATCTACTTCAAATACTGCTCCACCTTCGACAGCACGCCGCAGGGCAATATCGGCCCCGTGGCCGAGGCCCTGATGGACGCCCTGGGCTGCGAATTCACCATCGCCACGCCGGCCTTCCCCGACAACCAGCGCACCGTCTTCAAGGGCCACCTGTTCGTGGGTGATGTGCTGCTCAGCGACAGCGGCATGCGCAACCACCCGCTCACCCCCATGACCGATGCCAACCTGGTGCGCGTGCTGCAGGCGCAGACACGGCGCAAGGTGGGCCTGATCGACCATGTGGCCGTCGCACAGGGCGAGGCCGCCATCCGCGCGCGCATCGCCGCACTCCAGGCCGAGGGCGTGGGCATGGCCATCGTCGATGCCGTCTCCAACGACGACCTGCTGCGCCTGGGCCCGGCCCTGGCCGGCATGCCGCTTGTCACGGCGGGCTCGGGCGTGGCCATCGGCCTGCCCGCGAACTTCGGCATCCAGCCCACGGCCCAAGCCGCTGCCCTGCCAACCGCCACCGGCCTGCAGGCGGTCGTCTCGGGCAGTTGCTCGGTGGCCACCAATGCACAGGTGGCGCACTTCATCGCCTCGGGGCGCCCTGCCCTGGCGCTGGAGCCCCTGCGCATCGCCGCCGGCGAGGACGAAGCCGGCAAGGCCCTGGCCTGGGCACGCCGGCACATCGCCAGCGGCCCGGTGCTGATCTACTCCACCGCCGAATCCGCGGCCGTCAAGGCCGTGCAGGGCCGCCTGGGCGTGGAGCAGGCCGGCGCCCTGGTCGAACAGACCATCGCCGCCATCGCCCGGGGGCTGGTCGAGATGGGCGTGCGCCAGCTTGTCGTGGCGGGCGGAGAAACCTCGGGCGCCTGCGTGCAGGCGCTGGGCATCGAGCAGATGCGCATAGGGCCGCAGATCGACCCTGGCGTGCCCTGGTGCCATGCCGCCTCGCCGCTGGCGCCCCAGGGGCTGCACCTCACGCTCAAGTCCGGCAACTTCGGCACCACGGACTTCTTCACCAAGGCCTTCGGCGCGTTGCAGCGCGCCTGATGCCACACTCAGCCTCCGTTTTCAGGAAAGCTTTCATGCCCCGTTTCGCCGCCAACCTGTCCATGCTCTACAACGACCTGGACTTTCTCGACCGCTTCGCGGCCGCCGCGCGCGACGGCTTCCAGGCCGTCGAATACCTGTTTCCCTACGACTTCGCCCCCGAGCAACTGGCGCGGCGCCTGCGGGACAACGGCCTGCAGCAAGTGCTGTTCAACGCCCCGCCCGGCGACTGGAACGCGGGCGAGCGCGGCCTGGCCTGCATCCCGGGGCGCGAAGCGGAATTCGCCCAGGGCATGGACCGCGCCGTGGCCTACGCCCAGGCCCTGGGCTGCCCGCGCATCCACGTCATGGCCGGGCTCAAGCCTGCAGGTGCCAGCGAAGAGATCCTGCGCGCCACCTATATCGCCAACGTGCGCCACGCTGCACGCCTGGCCGCGCCCCATGGCATCGCCATCCTGCTGGAGCCCATCAACGGCAGGGACATGCCCGGCTTCTTCCTGAGCCGCCAGGACCAGGCCCACGCCCTGCTGGCCGACATTGCCGAGCCCAATGTCCAGATCCAGATGGACCTCTACCACTGCCAGATCGTCGAAGGCGACCTCGCCATGAAGATCCGCCAGCACCTGCCCACGGGCCGCGTGGGGCATGTGCAGATCGCAGGCGTGCCCGAGCGCCACGAACCCGACGTGGGCGAGGTCAACTACCCCTACCTGTTCCGCCTGCTGGACCAGTTGGGCTACGACGGCTGGATAGGCTGCGAATACCGCCCCGCGCGCGGCGCGGCGGCACACGCTACCAGCGAGGGGCTGGGGTGGATGAAGGGGTGGCTGTAGATCCGGGCAGATACCCTCGCAGCGCGCCCACCAGCGGCGAATCATCGGCACGCCGCCAGACAGCGACCGTCTCCACGGTCGTCCTTTCCCCCAGCAAGGGCCGGTAGACCACGCCTTCACGGTGCAGGGCCTGCACACAGGCGGGCACCAGCGCCACGCCCAAACCGCCAGAGACCAGGCTGACGATGGTGTGCATCTGCCGCGCCGCGAACAGCCGGGGACTGAAGCCGTGGCGCATGCAGGTGGAGACGATGGCATCGAACATCAACGGCCCCTGGTGGCGCTCGAAGCCCAGGAAACGCTCCTGGGCCAGTTTCTCCAGCGCGATGCGCCGGTTGCGGGCCAGCGGGTGGGACTCGGGCAAGGCCACCACCAGCGGCTCGCTGCGCACCAGCACAGAGTCCAGTGACGCAGGCAGGTCCGGCGTGCGAAACACCAAGCCGATATCCAGCCGCCCGCTCTCGATGTCATGTGCGATCTGGTCGGTCGTGCCCTCCTGCAGCGATAGCCGGACCTGCGGATAGTCCTCGCCAAAGCGCCTCAGCGTTTCCGGCAGGAAGGAGTAGGCCGGCAGGCTGATGAACCCGATGGACATGGAACCCATGAGCCCCTGCGAGGTCTCGCGTGCGCGGCGCCGCATGGTGTCAGCAGCGGCCAGCACGGCACGGGCGTCGCGCAACGCATCCTCCCCGGCCTTCGTAAGCACGATGCGCCGCGACGTGCGCTCCAGCAGCGTCACGCCCAGCTCCTCCTCCAGCTCCTTGATGGCCAGGCTCACGGGGGGCTGGGTCAGGTGCAGACGCTCGGCCGCGCGACCGAAGTGCATCTCCTCGACCACGGCCACGAAGCACCGCAGATGTCGCATGTCCATTCATAGCCTCCGCAAATCGATCCATATGAATTGCAAATTTCCTTGCATTGAACCAGATCCCTAGACTGCGCTGCAGGCCTGTACGCACCATCCCGCGCCCAGGACAACACAAGCTGAATACAAAGCAGCAGCAGGAGACAAACATGCCAGAGCGCCTCGCGGGCCTGCCCAGGCCACGCACCCTCATACACCCCGGCCCCTGCAGCGCCGTGCGACTGGATCACCGGCAAGTGCCCGCTGCGCGCCACCTGCGGCTGGCCCTGGCGCCCGGGCTGACGCTGTTCGACGCCATCGTCGGTGCACTGTCATCGGCCAGCGTCGAGAGCGCCTCGCTGACCTTGCTGGAAGGCGATCTCGAAGACCTGGATTTCTGCGTGGCGCCACCCGATCGCAGCGGCCATGTCGTGGCCACCTACGGCCCGCCCGCGACACTGCGGTCCGCTAGGCTGCTGTTCGGCAACGCCACGCTGGGCTGCGCCGAAACAGGGCATCCGGCCGTGCACTGCCATGCCGTCTTCTCCAGCGCACAGGGCCACCTGCTCGGCGGCCATGTCATCACGCAGCGCTGCCGCATCGTCAATGCGCCCGTCAGCGCCCTGGCGACCTCGCTGGACGGGTTCGGACTGCGCATCGCCTACGACCCTGAAACGCGCATGTCCCTGATGCGTCCGGTCGCCGCGCAGGTCTGCCATGGCTGAGGCCTGCATGGTCGAGTCGGGCCGCATGGGCCGCGTCGCCTATGCACGCATTGCCCCCAACGAAGATCTGGTGCTGAGCGTGGAAAAGCTCTGCGCGCTGCAGGGCTTTCGCAACGCCTTCGTGCGCGGCGCCCTGGGCAGCCTGGTCGATGCCTGCCTGGCGCGCGCCGACGGCGGTTGCCTGTTGCTGCGAGGGCCGGCCATCGAGGTGGTCAGCCTCGCCGGTGAGGTGCGTTGCCAGGACGACGGCTCGCTGCGTGCCTGCCTGAGCGGCGTGGTCGCCGACACCACCGGCCAGGTGCATGGCGGCCCCTTCGTGGCCGGAGCCAACCCCGTCTGCATCACCTTCGAGCTGACCCTCGAAGAGTGGCTTCCCCAAACCCCTTCTGCCTTGACCTCGGATCCAGGAGCCTGTCCATGAACCAACGAGATTCCCATTCATCCCCCGCGCGCGTCGCCGTAGTCACCGGAGGGGCGCGCGGCATAGGCCGGTCCATCGGCGAATGGTTTCTACAGCGGGGCTGGCGCGTAGCGCTGCTGGACATCGACAGTGAAACACTGGAGCGCACGGCGCAGGACATGGACTGCCCAGCCCGGCTGCTGTGCCAGCACTGCGACGTCTCGGACCCGCAGCAGGTGCACGAAGCCGCCACCGCCGTCATAGCGCGCTGGGGCCGCGTGGATGCGCTGGTCAACAACGCCGGCGTGGCGGTCTTCAAGCCCGTGCTGGAGACATCGTTCGAGGAATGGCGCACGGTCATGGCCACCAACCTCGACGGCGCCTTTCTCTGCACGCAGGCCTTCGGTGCCCGTATGGCTCGCAACGAAGGCCACAGCGGCAGCGGCGGAGCCATCGTCAACATCGCCTCCATCTCAGGCCTGCGGGCCAGCACCCTGCGGGTTGCCTATGGCACAAGCAAGGCCGCGCTCATCCACATGACGCGCCAGCATGCAGTGGAACTGGGCAATCTGGGCGTGCGCGTCAACGTGATCGCGCCGGGGCCGGTGGAGACCGAGATGGCCAAGCTCGTGCACAGCGTCGCCATACGCTCCGACTACCACGACGCCATCCCGCTGGGCCGCTACGGCACACCACAGGAAATGGCAGAGGCCGTGGGCTTTCTGTGCAGCGATACGGCCAGCTTCATCAACGGCCAGGTGCTGGCCGTCGACGGCGGCTTCGATGCCGCAGGCGTGGGTCTGCCTACGCTGCGCCGCCGGCTGGCCGAGGCACCGGCAACAGTGCATTCCGCGCAGTCCTGAACACCGCCCGCACCACAGGAGCCACGCCATGAACCTACCCCGCATCATCGGCTGGGGCCACACGCCCTTCGGAAAGCATGCCGCAGCCGATGCCGAGCAACTGCTGCGTGACGCCATCGACCCGGCACTGCAAACCGCCGGCCTGGAGCCCCGGGACATCGACGGCATCTTCGTCGGCCA
The DNA here is from genome assembly GCF_042653485.1 of Delftia deserti. NCBI lineage: Bacteria > Pseudomonadati > Pseudomonadota > Betaproteobacteria > Burkholderiales > Comamonadaceae > Delftia > Delftia deserti. Next base: position 1,348,480 of record NZ_JBHSIH010000001.1, read on the forward strand.
CTTCAATGGCGGCCTCCTGCCTCAGGATTTCAGCGCCAGCCTGGTGGCCCTGGCCGTGCCTGAACTGCGCCATGTGCCCGCCACGCGCAGCGAGAACGCCTGCGCCACCGGCTCGGCTGCCATCTGGGCTGCGCTCGACGCCGTGCAGTCCGGCCGCATACGTTGCGCGCTGGTGGTGGGCTTCGAGATCATGAACGCACAGCCTGGGCAGAAAATTGCCGAGATCCTGCTGCGCTGCTCCTACGTGAAGGAGGAAGCTGCCACCCCGGCGGGCTTCGCAGGCGTGTTCGGGCAGATCGCCACCCGCTATTTCGAACGCTTCGGCGACCAGAGCGATGCGCTGGCAGCCATCGCGGCCAAGAACCATGCCAACGGCGTACACAACCCCTTCGCCCACATGCGGCGTGACCTGGGCCTGGACTTCTGCCGCCACGCCTCGGACAGGAACCCCTTCGTCGCAGGCCCGCTCAAGCGCTCGGACTGCTCGCTGGTCTCCGACGGCGCGGCCGCCCTGGTCATCTCGCGCGAGTCCTGCGGCAATGCCAGCGTGGCGCCCGTGCGCTGGCGCTCGCGCACCCAGGTCAACGACCTCCTACCCCTGTCGCGGCGGGACCCCACGCGCTTCGAAGGCGCCGCCCTGGCGTGGCAGCGCGGGCTGGCCGACGCAGGTGCCACGCTGGCCGACCTGGACTTCGTGGAAACACATGACTGCTTCACCATGGCCGAACTGCTGGAATACGAGGCCATGGGCCTGGCGCCACATGGCCAAGGCGCGCGCGCCATCCTCGACGGCAGCACATGCCGCGACGGGAGGCTGCCCGTCAACCCGTCGGGAGGACTCAAGTCGCGCGGCCATCCCATAGGCGCGACAGGCGTTTCCCAGCACGTGATGGCGGCCATGCAGCTGTCAGGCTCGGCCGGGGCCATGCAATTGCCCGCGCCCCGGCTGGGCGCCGTCTTCAACATGGGTGGTGCGGCCGTGGCCAACTACCTGAGCGTGCTGGAGGCCGCATGAACAGGCTTGCACCTGCGGACATCGCTGCAGTACCCGCGCCCCAGGCAGCCAACCTGTCGCTGCTGCTGTCGCAGACGGCCGCCCTGTTTCCCGACAGGCCTGGCCTGATCCAGGGCGACCGCCGCTGGACCTGGGCGCAGATCGATGCGCGCGTCAATGCGCTGGTCCAAGGCCTGCGTGCGCTAGGCATGCAGGCCGGTGACCGCCTGCTGGTGCAGTCGCGCAACGGCATTGCCCTGTTTGAAAGCTGCTGGGCCGCCTTCCGGCTCGGCGCCGTCTGGGTGCCGGTCAACTTCCGGCTTACACCATCCGAAGTGGCCTGGCTGGGCCACGCCAGCGGCGCCACCGCCATGCTGGCAGAAGAGGGCTTCGCCGGCCACGTGGACGCCGTGCGCGCCACCTCGCCACGGCTGCGGCAGGTGATCACCATCGGCCGGCCTCGCGAAAGCCAGGGCGAGCAGGACTACGAGCAATTGCTGCATGACAACGCAGGCGCTCCCGCATATACAGCACATGTGCATGCCGATACGCCGCTGTGGTTCTTCTACACCTCCGGCACCACAGGCCGGCCCAAGGCCGCGATGCTCACCCATGGACAGATGGCCTTCGTGGTGACCAACCACCTTGCCGACCTGATCCCGGGCACAGACGAGCGCGACTGCTCCATTGCCGTGGCACCGCTGTCGCACGGCGCAGGCATACATGCCCTGCTCAACGTGGCGCGCGGTGCGGCCACCGTGCTGCCCACCGCCGACCGGCTGAACCCTGCCGAGGTCTGGGAGCTGGTGCAGCGGCACCGGGTCACCAATCTCTTCACCGTGCCCACCATCGTCAAGCTGCTGGTGGAAGACCCCGCGGTGGACCGCTTCGACCACGGATCGCTGCGCTACGTGGTCTATGCGGGCGCGCCCATGTACCACGCCGACCAGCAGCGCGCATTGCACAAGCTGGGCCCGGTGCTGGTGCAGTACTTCGGCCTGGGCGAGGTGACGGGCTGCATCACCGTGCTGACGCCCTCCATGCACGCACTGGACGACGGGCACAGCGACGGCACCGCCGACACATTGATCGGAACCTGCGGGCGCCCGCGCACGGGCATGGAGGTCGCCATCCTCGACCGCCAGTTCCAGCCCGTGCCCACGGGCGCCATCGGCGAGATCTGCTGCCGCGGCCCCGCCGTCTTCGCGGGCTACCACGACAACCCCGAGGCCACGGCCCAGGCCTTTCGGGGCGGCTGGTTTCACACGGGCGATCTCGGGCGGCTGGACGAGCGGGGCCTGCTCTACATCACGGGGCGGGAGTCGGACATGTACATCTCGGGCGGCTCCAACGTCTATCCGCGCGAAGTCGAGGAGGCGCTGCTGACCCATCCCGCCGTCGCCGAGGTCGCCGTGCTCGGCATGCCCGACGCCACCTGGGGCGAGATCGGCGTGGCCGTGGTGGTCGCGCGGGGGGGTGCCAATGCCACCGCAGGAGCACTCACTGCCGAGGCGCTGCTGGCGCACCTGGAGGGCCGCTGCGCGCGCTATCGCTGGCCGCGCCAGTTCCACTTCTGGAACGCCCTGCCCCGCTCGGGCTACGGCAAGGTGGCCAAGAAGGACATACGCGAACGCCTGCTGCAGGACACGGCGCAGGGAAAGGAGCAGGCCGCCCCTATCCCGTGATGCGCCCCCGCGCGCCGCTTGCGCCCGAACGACACAAAGACAACACCCAGGAGACAAGCCATGACCCTTTCCCGACGCCACTTGCTGCACGGTGCCGCAGCCTGCGCCCTTCCTCTGGCCCTTTCACAGCGCAGCGCCTTCGCCAGCAAGGCCGAATTCCGCTACAAGTACGCCAACAACCTGCCCGCCACGCATCCCATGAACATCCGGGCCCTGCAGATGTCGCAGGCCATCCTGGCCGAGACCGGTGGACGGGTGGACATCCAGGTCTTCTCCAATGGGCAGCTCGGCTCGGACACCGATGTGCTAGGCCAGTTGCGCTCGGGAGGCGTGGAGTTCTTCACGCTGTCGGGCCTGATCCTGTCCACCCTGGTGCCGGCAGCCTCCATCAGCGGCGTGGGCTTTGCATTCGACGGCTATGACAGTGTCTGGAAGGCCATGGACGGCGAGCTGGGCGCCCATATCCGCGCACGCATCGCCCAGGCCAACCTGGTGGCCATGGAGCGCATCTGGGACAACGGTTTCCGGCAGATCACCTCCTCCACGCGCCCCATCGCGGGTCCCGCCGACCTCCAGGGCTTCAAGATCCGCGTGCCCGTCTCTCCGCTGTGGACCTCGATGTTCAAGGCGCTGGACAGCGCGCCCGCGTCCATCAACTTTGCCGAGGTCTATTCCTCGCTGCAGACGAAGATCGTGGACGGGCAGGAGAACCCGCTGGCCATCATCTCCACGGCCAAGCTCTACGAGGTGCAGAAGTACTGCTCGCTCACCAACCACATGTGGGACGGTTTCTGGTTCTTGGCCAACCGCCGCGCCTGGGAGAAGCTGCCCCCCGACCTGCGCGACATCGTGGCACGACACATCAATGCCGCAGGCCTGCGCGAACGCGACGATGTCGCCGAGCTCAACGCCGGCCTGCAAAAGGAGCTGGCCGCCAAGGGCCTGGCCTTCAACACCGCCGACACCGCCGCCTTTCGTGCGCGGTTGCGCAAGGCCGGCTTCTACGCCGAATGGAAGCGCAAGTACGGTGACCAAGCCTGGGCCATTCTCGAGCGCAGCGTCGGGGCGCTGGCATGACTGCGCCCCAGGACAAGCCCGCCCACGCCCCGCACGACGCCCGGACCGCGTGGGACCGCATCGACCGCTGGATGGGCGCGGCCGTGGCTTGCGCGGCGGGCCTGCTTGTGCTGGCCGATATCGCCGTGCTGTTTGCGGGAGTGGTGGCACGCTTTGTCTTCCACCAGCCACTGGTCTGGGCGGATGAACTGGCCTCCATGCTCTTCATCTGGCTGGCCATGCTGGGTGCCGTGATTGCACTGCGGCGCGCCGAGCACATGCGCATGACGGCCCTGCTCTCGCGCCTGTCGCCCGCGCGCCGGGCCCTGTTCGATGCCATCGGAACCTGTGCCACGCTGGCCTTTCTCGCCCTGGTGGCCTGGCCCGCCTGGGAATGGGCAGCGGACGAGCGATTCATTACCACGCCGGCGCTGGAAATCTCCAACATCTGGCGCGCTGCGGCACTGCCCGCCGGCATCGTGCTGATGGCTGCTTTCTCGGTGCTGCGCCTAGTGCGCAGCGGCGAAAAGGCGGCGGCCTGTAAGGCACTGGCCGTGGTGGCCGCCATCATGGCGGCGTTCGTGCTGGCAAACGGCATCTTCGACCTCTTCGAGGACCTGGGGCGCCTGAACCTGCTGGTCTTCTTCGTCGGCGTGGTCGCGGCCTGCGTGTTCGGCGGCGTGCCCATTGCCTTTGCCTTCGGCCTGGGAACGCTCGGCTATCTGGCCCTGGCCACGGACACCGCCCTGCCCGTGATCGTCGGGCGCATGGACGAAGGCATGTCCCACCTCATCCTGCTGGCCGTTCCGCTGTTCGTCTTCCTGGGACTGCTGATCGAGATGACGGGCATGGCGCGCGCCATGGTGGCTTTTCTCGCGGGCCTGCTCGGCCATGTACGCGGCGGCCTGTCCTATGTGCTTGTGGGGGCCATGTACCTGGTCTCGGGCATCTCGGGCTCCAAGGCCGCCGACATGGCGGCCGTGGCTCCGGCCCTGTTCCCCGAAATGCGCAAGCGCGGCGCGGACGAAGGCGATCTGGTGGCCCTGCTGTCGGCCACGGGCGCGCAGACGGAAACCGTGCCGCCCAGCCTGGTGCTGATCACCATCGGCTCAGTCACGGGCGTGTCCATTGCAGCGCTGTTCACGGGCGGACTGCTGCCGGCGCTGGCCCTGGGCCTGTCGCTGTGTGTGGTCGTCTGGTGGCGCTCGCGCCACGACCAGCCGCCGCAGACACAGCGCCAGCCCTGGTCGCAGATCGCGCGGCTCGGCTTCATCGCCCTGCCGGCACTGGCCCTGCCCTTCGTGATCCGCGCGGCCGTGGTCGAGGGCGTGGCCACGGCCACCGAAGTCTCGACCCTGGGCATTGCCTACGCGGCCATTGCGGGTCTGCTGATCTACCGCCAGTTTGACTGGCGCCGCCTGGGGCCCATGCTCGTGGCTACCGCATCGCTGTCGGGCGCCATCCTGCTCATCATCGGCACTGCCACGGCCATGGCATGGGGCCTGACCCAATCGGGCTTCTCGCGCTCGCTGGCCGAGGCGATGGCCGCCCTGCCCGGCGGGGCACCCGCGTTTCTCGCGGTCTCGCTACTGATCTTCGTCATCCTCGGATCGGTGCTGGAAGGCATACCCGCCATCGTGCTGTTCGGCCCGCTGCTGTTTCCCATCGCACGCGACCTGGGCATCCATGAAGTGCACTACGCCATCGTCGTCGTGCTCGCCATGGGCTTGGGCCTGTTCGCTCCGCCGCTGGGCGTGGGCTACTACGCAGCCTGCGCCATAGGACAGATCCACCCGGACAAGGGTTTGCGGCCCATCGTGGGCTACCTGCTGGCGCTGCTGCTGGGTACGGTGGCGGTGGCGGCCGTGCCCTGGCTGTCGATCGGGTTCCTGTAGAGGCGCGGCCGCCCCCGCTCAGGAATACTCCAGATCGCTGTGCTTGCTGGTCACCAGCCGGCCGGCCGACAGCGACATCATCAGCAGCGCAATCGCCTCATGCATGATCAGCGTGTGCGTGTTGCCGGTCTCCACCATCTTGCTGCGCAGCGATTCGCGCACCTGCACGGAGCCGGTCACGTCGATGATGACGTCCACCGCTGCATCCACCAGATCCATGAACCGTGTGGTGACCGGCACGCCACGCGCGCGCGCCAGTGCAATGCCGGGCTGGTCCAGGTCCAGGTCGGCCACCCCGAGCAACTGCACGAAGGGCGCGTCCAGCAACTGCTGCAGCAAGGGAGTGCCGGTCTGCCCCGCACCAATGACCACGATCCGGAAGGCTTGCATGGGTTGAATCCTTTTGCATATGGGAAGTACGGCGCCATCATAGAAATGCCTTGCCGGTGCGCGCCGGTCCGGGGCGGGTGGAATGGGTTTGTATGACCCAGGTCAAATCCGGTGGACAGGGGCGTGGTGGCGGACCCTCCATGCCCCTCCCAAATCACCGGTATCCGCGTTGGAGATTCGATACTGAATTCAGTACCATTCAACACATCGATGCCGATAAGGAGCCACCGTGCACAACACCTTGACTGCCGCAGAGCTCAAGCGCCGCGGCATGGCCGCCATTGAGGATGGACTTCGGCATGGCCCTGTCCACCTGATCAAGCGCAACCAGGCAACCGCGGTGGTGCTGTCCGAGCAGGAGTACCGGAAACTGCTGGAGCAGGCTCCGCAGCCGCACCACGGCATGACAGCGGTGCAATGGCTGCTGTCGCAACCCACCACAGGCGCACGCGAGAAGGCGGAGATCGATGCATTCCTGTCAGGGGAGCGCGACTGGTGATCGCCTTTTTTGATGCCAGCGCACTGATCTACCTGCTGCAGGCCCGAGAGCCTTTTGCCAGCCATGCCCGGGCCGAGCTCCAGGCGCTGCATACGGCCAATCCGGGCATGGCATCCGCCGTGAGCCGGCTGTCCTGGCTGGAGTGCCGCACCGGCCCCTTGAAGTCGAATGACTCGGTCGCGTTGGCGGTCTTCGACACCTTCTTTGCCCGGGCGGACCTGATCTGGGTGGAACTGAGCCGCGAGGTGGTGGAGTTGGCCACCGCGATCCGCGCGCGGCATGGACTGCGGACCCCCGATGCCCTGCACGCCGCCAGTTGCCTGCAACTGGGACCACACCACAGGCTCTTGACGGGGGACGCTGCCTTCCAGAGGGTTCATGGCCTGAACGTGGTGCTTCTGGCCTGAATGCAGCTGCCGCTGCCGCCTGTATTTCCCCACAAAAAAACCCACCGGCTTCGTGGCCCGGCGGGTTTTCCCGGGTGAGTAACAGCAGATGCTGTTATTGCCTTACCGGAACCTGTTCCGTGTATTCGCGCAGCACGCCGCCGCCTTCGACGGAGCCGCTGACCTGGCCGTCCTTGACGCGTTCCACGCAGGAGCGGCGGTCGCCTTCGTTCTTGAAGACATCGCAGCGGGCGACAGCGTTGCGCTGGAAGTGATCGCCCGACTGGACGCCGCCTCGGCGCGATTGTTCCTTGACGGCGGCGGCCTCGTGCTGGTCGGGGTCACGGCGGTCATAGCCGCGCTTGGCGGGGCCCTTGTGATCGGTATGTTGATCGGCGTGCTTCTTGTGGTGGTGATGGGGCTTTGCCTTTTCCGCAGCGGGCGGCGGCGGGGGCGGTGCGCCATCAGGCCCAGGGCCGGGCTGGGCGGTGGCCAGGCCGGCCATGCCCAGGACGGCAGCGCCAATACACAGCTGCAGGGGACGAATCCATGGGTTCTTCATAGCTTCACTCCATTCCTCGTGAAAAAAGTCAAGGCCCAAGCATGCGTGTTTTCCAGCTCCCCATTTATCGGTACAGCGCGGCTGCGCATGCAGGCCATGGCCTACAGCTTGCCGGACCCCCTGCACGCGGCTCCTGACCTGGGTCAAGCCTTGTGCGCAAACCAGCGCTGCACGCCTTCGGCCATGCGTGCGAAGACGCTGTCCAGCGTGGGCACCTCGGCGCCCCACAGGGCGCGCAGCACCTCGGCGTTCTCGAACAGGCCATGCCAGTAGCAGCCGGCGATGCGGCCATCGGGGCTGTGCCACAGCAGGCCGGGCACGGGCTCGGCCACGGCACTGCCTGCAGCCACCATGTCGGCGCGCACGCTGGTCTGGCCATGGTGAATCTCATAGACCCGGGCCTGGACGCCGGACAACGGCGCCAGCGCACCGGGCAGCGGTGGCAGGCGCACGCTGGCAGGCAGCACGGTCTTGTCCGGTGCGAACAGCGTGGTCAAGGGCAGCAGGCCCAGGCCGGCTGCGTTGCCGTCCACGCCATGCAGGTCGATCAGCGCCTCGCCCAGCATCTGCAGGCCGCCACAGATGCCCAGCACCTGCCGGCCTGCTGCGGCGTGGGCTGCGACGGCGGCGTCCAGGCCCTGGGAACGCATCCAGGCCAGATCGGCGGCGGTTGCCTTGGAGCCCGGCAGGATGACCCAGTCGGCGCCTGCCAGCTGGGCCGGCGTGCGCGCCCAGGCCACGCGCAGGCCCGGTACCTGCAGCAGGGGCTGGAATTCGTCGAGGTTGCTGATGCGCGGGTAGGCAATGATGGCGATGGTGGTGTGCACGGCGCGCCCCGCCCCTCCTCCAGAGCCACGGTCGTCAAAGACGCCATCCTCCTCCGGCAGGCCATGCTGGAACTGCATGGGGATGGTGGCCACGGTGGGCACGCCGGTGCGCTCCTGCAGCATCTGCGGGGCGGGCGCCAGCAGGCTGGCATCACCCCGGAATTTGTTGAGCACGAAGCCGCGGATCAGCGCCTGTTCGTCCGGCGGCAGCAGGGCCCAGGTGCCGTAGAGGTGGGCGAAGGCGCCGCCCCGGTCGATGTCGGATACCAGCAGGCAATGCGCGCCGCAGTGGCGCGCCACACGCATGTTGACGACGTCGCTGGCATGCAGGTTGATTTCTGCGGGGGAGCCTGCGCCTTCGATGACGACCACATCGTTGTCGGCACGCAGACTGTCCAGCGCCTCGGCGATCTGCGGCCAGACGCGGGCGCTGCGGCCGCGCCAGGGCAAGGCCGAGAGTTCCTCGCTGACCCGGCCCAGCAGCACGACCTGGCTGCGCATGTCGGCCTCGGGCTTGAGCAGCAGCGGGTTCATGCGCACATCGGGCGCGCAGCCTGCGGCCAGGGCCTGCAGGTACTGCGCCGTGCCGATCTCGCCCCAGGCACCGCCCGGCGCGGAGACCACGCGCGCGTTGTTGCTCATGTTCTGCGCCTTGAAGGGCGCCACCTTGTAGCCCTGGGCACGGTACCAGGCGCACAGCGCGGTGGCCACCCAGCTCTTGCCGGCGCCGCTGCTGGTGCCCAGCACCATCACGCACAGCGCGGGGCGCTGGCCGGGCGTGGGCAGGGGCAGGTTCACGGCGGCGGGTTCATTCGATTGCATGGTGCTTCTCCATTGGCTGCCAGGCGGCCAGCAAGGCGTTCTGGGATGCGGGCGCCAGCACGCCCATGCGCACGCAGCCGGGCAGGCCGAAGCTGTCGCAGTCACGCAGCTTGATGCCCTGCGCGCGCAGTTGGGCCAGGCGCGTCTGCATGGCGTCGCCCTGCCGTGCTTGCGGCCAGCGCGCCACAAAGTAATTGGCCTGCGAGCCGGGCAGTACCTGCCAGCCCAGGCGCTGCACCAGTTCGATCTGCTGCGCCTTCCAATCGCGCAGCCGTTGCAGGCTTTGCGCCAGCCATTGCCGGGTGGCCGGTGCGGTCCAGGCCGTGAGCATGGCCTCGCCATGGGCGCCCACGGGCCAGGATGGCGACAGGGCACGCAAGGCATCGATCTCGTCGTGCGGTACGGCTTCGGGCGCAATGGCGTAGGCCGCGCGCACGCCGGTCATGCCAAGGGCCTTGTTGGGGGTCCACATCTGCCAGGCATCGCGCACCTGGGCAGGCACGGCCGGTTCAATGCCCGGCTCCAACCTGAGGGGGGCATAGGCGCAGTCGATCACGCGCCAGGTGCCGGGCGGTGCGGGCTCGCTCCACAGGGGCCAGACATCCTCGGGCCGGCCCAGCGGGCTCGATGGCGCGCAGGCCCAGTGCAGGCCGGGGCCGGCCTCGGTGATGCCGTCGCGCGCGGCTTGGCGCAGGCGCCAGACCTGGGCGGCGTGGGCGTAGTCGCCGTAATGGTGGGCCGGCAGGCTGGCGACGGCCGCGCCTTCGCGCGCCGCATGCATGGTGATGCGGTGGATGAAGTCGCTGGCGCTGGCCGCGATGACGATGCGCTCGGCCGGCACGCCATGAAGGTCCGCCAGCCGTGCGCGCAACGCCGTGTAGTGCGGGTCCGGATACTGGGCCGCATGTGCCTGGGCCAGCATGTCCAGCGCCTGCGGGCAGGGTCCGCAGGCATTGCGGTTGGTGGAGAAATCGTGCGCGGGCACGCCCAGCGCGTCCGTGCCGCCGTGGATGACTGTCATTGGTTTCATGGTGTCTTTCCTACCATCACCCATCCAAGGACCAGGGCGACAGCCAGCCCGGCAGCCACCAGCATGGCCACCACGCGGCCCGCATGCGCCACGGCCTGCTGCAGCTCGGCCGCCTGCGGCACGCGGCCTGCGGGGTTGAGCACGTAGACGCCGGGCTTGCCCAGGCGCACGCCCAGCAGCCTTGCCATGGCGCCCATGGGCCAGCCGCCGTTGGGCGACGGGGTGATGCGCGCGTCCTGGCGCAGCGCACCCCAGCCCGGCCGCCGGCCAGCGGCCAGGCCGGACAAGGCCAGGAGCAAGGCGGTCAGGCGCGCCGGTATCCAGTTGAGCAGGTCATCGGCACGCGCCGTCCATTTGCCGGCCCATTGCCAGTGACGCCGGTCATCGCCCTGCCCGCGCCAGCCCGGGTAGCCCCACATGGCATCGGCCGTATTGGCAAAGCGGTAGAGGGCCGCGCCCGGCAGGCCGGCCACGGCAAACCAGAACAGCGGCGCCAGCACGGAGTCGCTGAGGTTCTCGGCCAGGGTTTCGATGGCGCTTTCGCGCACCTGGCCTGCGTCGAGCCGCGCCGTGTCCCGGCTGACCAGCCAGGTCAGGCGCTCGCGGCCTGCGGGCAGGGATTGCTGCAGTGCGGCTTCCACGGCCAGCACCTCGTCGCGCAGCATGCGCCAGGACAAAAGCGGCTTGAGCAGCACGCCCAGCACCAGGGCGCCCAGCCACCATGGCATGGGCGGCAGCAGCCACTGGATGAACGCGTAGATGGCGAAGAACAGCAGCGCCAGCAGGCACCAGGCGACTGCGCCCAGCGCAAAGCGTGGCCAGTCGCGCACATGTTCTTCGCGTGGGGCAATTCTTCGCCCAACCGCAGCCAGCAGCCGGCCCATGGCGACCACGGGGTGCATCCACACGGGCGGCTCGCCCCAGAGCCGGTCGATCAGCAGGGCCACGGGAACGGCCAGCGCGGCGGCCAGGGCGTGGCGCGCCCAGGGTTCGGACACAGGCTGCGACAGCGCCTGCCAGCACCACCACAGCGGGCTGAGCGCGGCGCCCAGCAGTTGCCAGGAAGAGCTGTCGCTCATGCCTGCGGCTGCGGACCGGCGGCGCGCTGGCCCCAGAAGTCGTCGTAGAGCATGTCCTGCAGCGGTGCGCGGCTGGCCCATTTCTGCTGCTGCAGCATGGGCTCGGCATAGTAGGCCGACACGGGGCCCAGGCACAGCACGGCCAGCGGCCGGCTGCCCACGGGCATTTGCAGCAGCGCGGCCAGCACCTCGGGATCGAACAGCGAGACCCAGCCCAGCCCCAGCCCCTCGGCACGCGCGGCCAGCCACAGGTTCTGGATGGCGCAGGCGGCCGAGGCCACGTCCATCTCCGGCAGGGTGCGCCGGCCGAAGACATGGGACTCACGCCCTGGCGGCATGGCCACGACCAGGACCTCCGCCGCATCCAGCACGCCCTGGACCTTGAGCTGCATGAAGTCTTCCTCGCGCTCGCCCAGCGCACGCGCGGTCTGCAGGCGTTCCTGCTCGATCACGGCATGGATCTCCTGGCGCAAATGCGCATCGCGCACGCGGATGAAGCGCCAGGGCTGCATGAAGCCGACGCTGGGCGCATGGTGGGCGGCGCGCAGCAGGCGCAGCAGCACCTCGGGCGCGACCTCGCCGCCGCAGAAGTGGCGCATGTCGCGCCGCTCATGGATGGCACGGTAGACGGCTGCCCGCTCGGCCTCGGCAAAGGGTTGGGCGGGAATGGTCTCTGGCGCCCGGGATTGCGTTTCGCTGCTCATGCCGCCATTGTCCGCCGCAGGCCGGGCCTGCGGGCGGCATCAGTCCTCAATACCACGCTGGGCGGGAATACCGGCCTGGAAGGCGTGCTTGACCAGTTCCATGCGCGTGACGGTATCGGCCACGGCAATGATTTCCTCGGGGCAGCGGCGACCCGTGAGCATGACGTGCACATGGCGCGGGCGGTCGGCCAGTGCCTGCAGCACAGGCTCCAGCGGCAGCCAGCCATAGATCAGCGGATAGGTGATTTCGTCGAGCACGACCAGGAAGTGATCACCCGAGAGGATGGCGGTGCGCGCACGCTCCCAGCCCTCGCGCGCGATCTGGGCCGACCGCTCATGGTCCTGGCTCTTCCAGCTGAAGCCGTCGCCCAGTCCCTCGATGGGCATGCCCAGCTGCTCGAACATGCGGTGCTCGCCAAAGCGCGCCGTGGGCACCTTCATGAACTGGAAGATCTTGACGGACTTGCCCCGGCCATGCGCGCGCAGGGCCAGGCCGAAGGCCGCCGTGCTCTTGCCCTTGCCGTCGCCGGTGTTCACCAGCACCAGGCCACGGCGTTCGCCTTCGGGCTTTTCATAGGGCTTTTCCGTCGGGGCCTGTTCGATCTGCATGGGTCTGTCATCCTCAAAAGTTGCACGCGCTGCGGTGGGCATGCGCCGCAGCGGAGCGCCACTTTAACCGAGGCGGGCGCCCAGCCGGCGCTGCAGGGCACGCACGGCGCTGTCCACCGTGGTGAGCACGGGCAGGCCCGTGGCGGCCTCGCAGGCGGCGCGGGCACGCGCCATGCTGAACTGGGCCAGCGCAATGCGCGTGCAGCCGCGCGCGGCCAGGGCCCTGGCCTGCTCGACCACCAGGCGGTCATGCGTGGCGGTGTCGCCCCGGTTGAGCGCGTCCATGGCGCCATCGGCCAGGGCAGGCACGAGTTCGATGCCGGCCGGAAACTCCGGCGGCATGGACTGCAGCGTGGGCGCGAAGCTGGAGATCAAACCCAAGGCTCCCTGCCGGCCCTGCACGGCCTCTTCGATCATGGCCTCGTTGGGCTTGAGCACGGGCAGCGGCGCATGGCGCGCGGCCACGGCCTCGATGCAGGGGCCAAAGGCCGAGCAGGTGAACAAGATCCCCTGCGCGCCCGTGTCCACGGCGTACTGCGCCAGGCGCTGGAAACGCTCGTGCATGGCGGCGTCCAGCCCGCGCCCGTTGCGCGCCAGGTCGGCCGAGAGGCTGTCGTCCAGCAGGTTCATGCGAACCGCCTCGGGCCAGTCGCGCGCAAAGGCTTCGTTGATGGGAGCGACGGAGTGGCTGAGGGCGTGGATGAGGGCGATGCGGGTCATGGATGGGGGAGTCTGGAATGGAAAGGAGTCATCGGGGCGACAGCCGGGTGAACTGGGAGCGCGGCAGCAGGCGCTTGAAATCGGCATCGAAGCTGACCACATGCTCGCCCTGGTGGATGGCGGCGGCGGCCAGCCATGCGTCCGGCACGTCGTTGGCGGCCAACGCCTTGTCGGCGCACAGTTGCCTCAGCGCCGGCCATTCGGAACCCAGCACGGCCTGCTCGACGCCTGGCGAGGCCAGCACTGCGTCGATGAAGCGCAAAGCCTCGGCCATGGGAGTCGGGTTGACGAAGATCTTCGGATGCGTGACCAGGCGCAGAAAGCTCGCCACCACCATGGGCTGCAATTTCAACAGCACGCCCTGGCTGGCATCGGCCATGGCCTGCTCCAGCCATTCGCGGGCCACCGAATGATGGGGGTGGTCGCTGCGCGATGCCGCCACCAGCAGGTTGACGTCGGGCGTCATGGCTGCTCGTTCTGGTCGGCGGCATCCAGCAGCGCGCGGTTGCTCAGTGCGTCCAGCCCCGGTGCCAGTCCGCCCTTGCCATGGTAGACGGGAAGGCGCACACGCCGGGCAGGTGCCTGGGCCTTGCGCAAACGCAATTGCAGGCCCTCTTCTATCAGGCGCGTCAGGCTGGTGTGCTGCTGTGCCGCATAGGTCTTCGCTTCGGTCAGCAATGCATCGTTGAGGTCAAGCGTGGTCTTCATGGCGGCCCCCGGAGCAGGAATTTCGTACAGATTTCCCGCACAGATCTTTGCAAAAATCTTTCGTACAGATTTCTGTATGTTAGGAAAATTCCACCGCCAGGGCAACCAGCCCGGCCTGCGCCCTTCAGATGCCCTGGGACGAGGAATGGGCGAAGGATGGGCGAAGGCATCATGCCCCTCACCACGCGGTCCACGATGGCCTTGACCTCGTCCCCGATACGCCTTCAGCGATTCAGGTGTTCCCTGCAGCCTTTCGCGCCGATGACGATGCCGGTCAGAGATTCATTGGCGTGTGTCATGGGCTCTGCACCCAGAGTGCCGATCTGCAGGATGACGTTGCGCCGCATTCCAGAGCCGGTATTCATGCCTCCGCCATGAAGCACCTTCGGGTGGATCGCCACGATCTGGCCTGGGCCACACTGCACCGTGACAGTGTTGGCCGGATCGGGAGTGGGCCATTTGCCATTCGCCTTTTGCTGCTGCGCCTCCTGGTCGGAGATGCGATGAGTGCCCGCATCGAAGCAGGTGGCACCGCTTTCCACCGACATGCCATCCAGGCAGATCATCAGACGGACAAAGCTGGAATCCCTGGTGCAGAAATACCCATTGGGATAATCGCGGTGCCAGGAGATTGACCGTCCGAACCCGGGATTCTTGATGGTCACGTTCATGAAATGGAGCACAGCCTCGTCCACGCCAAGAAGCGTCGTTGCAGCCGAGACAAGCGCGGCATCGTGAAGTGTCTCTGCGAAGACTTCATCAAAGCGGGCGGGATCTCCAACGATGAAGATCGAGTTTCCGGTAAGGGCACCATCCAAGCCGGCGCGCTTGCTGGCCGACAGATCTTTCTCGTACACCAACAGCTCGTCCAACGCCGGATCCAGTGTTCTGGCCTGCGCATTGCGCTGGATGGCTTCAACAGATGCCACCAAGCTGTCGAGAAGGCCCTTCTCCATGGATCTTGGCCAGATGACAAATCCCTGCTGCTCAAACATCTCCAGTGCATCGGCAAGCATCGAAAAATTCCTCCGCCCTCTTTTTTGTGAACCGCCATTTCACCCTGCTGCGACAGAAAAAGAGATGTATCGCAGCCTGAAAATCAGCATGCCAGGGCCGAAGCCGCCATTTGCGCCACAGCCATCGCAGCGCCAGGATCGTCGCCGTCTTCCATGCTCCAGACGGCAGACAGCCCCGACCAGGCCAGCACCCATTGCAGCAGGCGCCTGTGCTCGATGCCCGAGACTTCGGCAATGGAGGCCAGGCGGCGCGCAAAGCGCCCCGGCACCTGCGCGCTGGCGCGGTCGGGATTGCTCAGGATATTGGCGTAGTCGAAGCCGCGCTCGCCGTGCAGGCCCTTGGGATCGACGGCCAGCCAGCCCAGGGGGCCGAAGTCCAGCACATTGCCGTGGTGCATGTCGCCATGCAGCACCGCCACATCGCGCGGTGCGGCCAGCAGTTCGCGTGCCGTGGCGGCGCACTGGCCCAGCAGGCTGGTGGTTCCATGGCCTTGTGCAAGCAATGCATGGAACCACTGCGACAGCGGCACCAGGGATGGCAACGCCTTGGCGCGCGGCAGGTGCAGGCGCATGGCAGCGGTGCACAGGATGCGCGTGGCCTCCTCATCGCGCGCGCCACGGGCCATCTCCACCAGCGATTCGGGTCCTGTGGCGCGCAGCATCAGCAAGGCCGGCCCTTCATGGGCCAGCACGGGCGCGGCACCATCGCCATTCCACCAGGCCATCAGCTGGGCGCCGGCCACTTCCTCCGGCTCCTGGGCGATCTTGAGCATGGCGGGCGCGCCGCCCTGGCGCACGGGCAGCAGCACGCCGCGCGGCGTGGACAGGGGCTGGCCGTCGATGACCAGAGCCCAGCGGCTCAGATACGGCTCATAGTGGGACATTTTTTCGAAAAGGCAATCAAGGCGCTGCGGCTTGACCCCGCAGCCGTGGCAGGGCCAGCCACTGCCCGTCGATGGCGCGGATGCGCAGCCGGTGCTCGAACACGGCCTCCAGCGCCGCATGGGTGGCCGCGTCGGCGCAGGCGCCCTGGTGCATCACCCGGCCCTTGTCGAGAAGGACCAGTTCCTGCGCCTGCAAGGCCATGGAGATTTCATGGAGCACGCTGACCACGGTGCAGCCCTTGGCGACCAGGGCCTGCACGCATTCCAGCCAGTCAGCCTGGTGCGGCGGATCGAGGTTGGCCAGGGGCTCGTCCATCAGCAGCACGCGGGCCTGCACGGCCAGGGCGCGCGCCAGCAGCACGCGCTGGCGCTCCCCGCCCGAGAGACTGCCCACGCTGCGCATGCGCCAGTCCCAGCCCTGGGTCTGGCGCAGCGCCTGCTCCACGGCCGCATGGTCGGCAGCACCGGGCGCGGCCAGCCAGCCCTGGTGCGGCAGGCGGCCCAGCATGACCAGGTCGTAGACCTGCATGTCGCCGGCCACGGGCTGGTTCTGGCCCAGCCAGGCCAGCGAGCAGGCCCGCTTGCGCGCGCTCCATTGCCGCAGCGGGCGGCCCAGGAGCTCCACCTCCCCTTGCACGCCAGCGCCGGACTCCATGCCTGCCAGGGCGCGCAGCAGCGTGGATTTGCCTGCGCCATTGGGGCCGACGATGGCGGTCCAGCGGCCGGCGGGCAGGGCCAGGCTCAGGCCGTGCAGCACCTGGCGGTCGCCCAGGCGCACCTGCAGGGCGCGCGCTTGCAGTGCGGCGGCCAGCGCCGTCATGCGGCCTCCCCGCCGCGCAGGCCGTGGCGGCGGTGCATGAGCCACAGCAGGTAGCTGCCGCCCAGCAGGGCCGTGAGCGCACCCACCGGCAGCTCCTGCGGGGCGATGAGCCAGCGCGCCAGCAGGTCGGCGGCCAGCAGCAGCACGGCGCCCATGCCCGCGCTGAGCAACAGCAGCCAGCGGTGCATGGACCGCACCATGGAGCGCACCAGATGCGGCGCGGCCAGGCCGACGAAGGCAATCAGCCCGGTCTGCGCCACGGCCGTGCCCGTGGCCAGTGCCAGCAGCAAAATGAGCACCATGCGCAGCGGCGCCAGCGGCAGGCCCAGGCTGTGGGCCGTGGCCTCGCCCAGGGACAGGCCGTCGAGCACGCGGCCCAGGCACCAGGCGCCCAGGGCGGTGGCCAGCAGCACGGCCAGCATCAGCGCGCAGGCGCCCCAGCCGATGAAGGAGGTGCTGCCCAGCATGAAGGCCTGCATGGCCTGCATGATGTCCGGGTTCATCAACAGCACCAGGGACGCGGCGGCGCCCAGCACCACCCCCACCACCACGCCGGCCAGCAGCAGCCGCATGGTGTTGTGCGCGCCCTGGGCCAGCACCAGGGTCAGCAGCACGGCCAGGGCCGCGCCCGCAAAGGCCGCGCCCGTGACACCCAGGCGCGCAAGGCCCGCCAGCGCGAAGGGCGAGACGCCCAGCGCCGCCATGCTCAGCGCCACGCCCAGCGAGGCGCCCGAGGCGCTGCCCAACAGATAGGGATCGGCCAGCGGATTGCGGAACACGCCCTGGGCAATGGCCCCGGCCAGCCCCAGCAGGCCGCCCGCCAGCCAGGCGCCCGCCGTGCGGGGCAGCCGGATCTCGGTGACGATCTGCCAGGACAGCGGATCGCTGCGCGCCGCCCACACGCTTTCCCAGCCCGTGCTGCCCACGCCCGCGCCCAGCAGCATGAGCAGGGCACTCACGACCAGCAGGGCCAGAGCCATCCAGGGCGCGGCCAGGCCGCCGTGCAGCGTGCGGGCCTGCATCACCGTGCGGCCCCGTTCAGGCAACGCGCCATCAGCGCGGCGCCCTCGGCCATGCGCGGGCCGGCGCGCACCAGCACGTCCAGCTCGGCCGGAACAAAGCGGCAGACGCGCCCGGCCTGCATGGCACGCATGCGGCCCCAGCCCGGATAGGGCTCGCCCGATGTGCCCAGGCTGCGATCGCCGCCCAGGATGAAGTCCGGATCGGCGCGCACCACGAATTCGGGGTTGATGCGCGGAAACGGCCCCAGCTGCGCGCCCACGATGTTGCGCATGCCCAGGCGCGCCAGGGTCTCGCCGATGAACGAAGACTCGCCTGCGGCAAAGGGGCCGCGGTTGACCTCGAAATACACCGTCTGCCCGCGCAGCGCGGGGGCCATGCTGCGCTCCACCGCCTGCAGGCGCGCCTCGATGGCGGACCAGACACGGTCGGCGCCCTGCGCGGGCGGCAGGTCCAGCAACTGGCCCACGGTGCGCAGCACGGCCTGCGCATCGGCATGGGTGCGCGGCTCCAGCGCCACGACCTTGAGGCCCAGTGCCTGCAGCCGCGCCACCGAGCGCGATGCCATGGACACCAGCACCAGATCGGGCTTGAGCGCGACGATGGCCTCGATATTGGGGTCCATTCCGCCGCCCACCACGGGCAGGGTCTTCACATGGGCCGGCCAGTTCGAATAGCGGTCCACGCCGACCAGGCGCTGGCAGCCGCCCAGCTCGCACACGGTCTCGGTCAGCGAGGGCAGCAGGCTGACGATGCGCTGCGGCGGCTGTGGCAGCTCCACCGGAACGCCCCGCCCGTCCGTGACCCGGATGGCAGCCTGCGCCGCAGACAGCGCCAGTGCCAACGCCAGGCCCCACAGGGCGGGACGCCATGGCCTCACGGCTGCGGGCCCTTGAGCGCCAGCGGCAGGCCGGCGCACATCAGCGTGACGGTTTCGCAGTTTTGCGCCGCACGCTGGTTGAGCACACCCAGCGCATCCACAAAGGCCCTCACCTGCGATCCCAGCGGGATCACGCCCAGGCCGATCTCGTTGCCGACCAGGATCACCGGGCCGGGCGCAGCTTGCAAGGCGGCCAGAAAGGCCGTGCATTGGCCCGCCCATCCGCGCGCCAGTTCCTCGGAAGGCCGGGCCGGCATCATCCAGTTGGTCAGCCACAGCGTCAGGCAGTCCACCACCAGCAGGCGCTGCGGCGTGCTGTGCCGCGCAAGCATGGCGGCCAGGTCCAGCGGCTCCTCAAGCGTGGCCATGCCGGGCACGCGCTCGGCGCGGTCGCGCCGGTGGCGGGCGATGCGCTCGCGCATTTCGTCGTCCCAGGGCTGGCCGGTGGCGATCAGCGCGGCCTCGCGGTCCAGGGCGCCATCGAGCCAGGCGCGGGCCAGCAATTCGGCACGGCGCGACTTGCCGCTTTTCTGGCCGCCCAGAATGAGCTGGCTGCGGGGAAGCGAAACGGTGGAGATGGGCTCGGTCATGACGCCTGGCCTGCGGGAATGTCGGCGCCCAGCAGCGCGGCCACGGCACGCGGCTGCGAGGCAAACCAGGCATGGAAATAGCTGGCATGTACGCTGCCGTGGCGGTACAGCGCCT
This sequence comes from Delftia deserti, assembly GCF_042653485.1. Classification (NCBI taxonomy): domain Bacteria; kingdom Pseudomonadati; phylum Pseudomonadota; class Betaproteobacteria; order Burkholderiales; family Comamonadaceae; genus Delftia; species Delftia deserti. The sequence goes on from NZ_JBHSIH010000001.1 coordinate 1,367,771, forward strand.
CGCCCCGGTCGGGATGGGCATCCTGTCCCGGGCGGCTGCTGCGCCCCGCCTCGGCCATGGAAGTCTCCAGCCGGCTGTAGTGAAAGGTGTGGCCACGCAGCAGGCCCCAGGGCGTGGGCAGTTGCTGCATGCCCAGGCCGGCCAGCCGCGGCTGCATGCGCGCATGGCCGGGCAACAGGCCCCAGAGGTCCGTGGTCCGGCCCGCAGTGTCGGTCAGTCGCTCGCACAGCGCGAGCATACCGCCGCACTCGGCCCAGACCGGCCGGCCGACAGCCACGTGGCCGGCGATGTCGCCGCGCAGCGCGGCATGGGCTGCCAGCGCGTCCAGGTGCAGCTCCGGATAGCCGCCGGGCAGCCACAGCGCATCGCACTGCGGCAGGCGTTCTGCGGCCAGGGGCGAGAAGAAGGCAATCTGCGCCCCCATGGAGCGCAGGCAGTCGAGGTTGGCCTGGTAGATGAAGCTGAAGGCCGCATCACGCGCCACCGCCACGGTGCGGCCCGCCAGCCAGGGCTGCACGGCTTCGGCAGGTTCCGGGCACGGTTCAAAGTCCACGGACCAGTCCTGCCAGCTGGCGCTCTGGCCGGCTTCCGCCTGCCAGGGCAACTGGCCCAGCGGCGTGGCCAGTAGCGCATCGGCGGCCTGGTCCAGGCGCTGCAGGGCATCGTCCAGCTCATGCGCGGCCACCAGGCCCAGGTGCCGCTCGGGCAGCAGCGAGGCAGCGCCTGCACCCTGCACCCGCGCCAGCGCGCCCAGCCACAGCGAAGGCTCGCGCAGGCCGGCACGCAGCAGGTCGGCATGGTGGATGCTGCCCACTCGGTTGGCCAGCAGGCCGGCCCAGCGCAGGCCGGGCCGGTAGTGCTGCAGGCCATGGGCCAGTGCGCCAAAGGTGCCGGCCATGCCCGACGCGTCGATGACGGCCAGCACCGGCAGGCCCAGCCGCTCGGCCACATCGGCAGCGCAGGGCGTGCCGTCGAACAGGCCCATGACGCCTTCCACCAGGATGAGGTCGGCCTCAAGCGCGGCGGCGTGCAGGCGCGCACGCATGTCGGACTCGCCCGTCATCCACAGATCGACGCTGTGCACGGGCGCGCCGCTGGCCAGCTCGTGCCAGTGCGGGTCCAGGAAGTCAGGGCCGCACTTGAACACGCGCACGCGGCGCCCCTGGCGCGCATGCAGCCGCGCCAGCGCAGCCGTCAGCGTGGTCTTGCCCTGCCCTGAGGCCGTGGAAGTGATGAGCAGCGCCGGGCAGCGTGCCCCGCCCCGGCCCAGGTCAATATTCATGGTTTTGTTTGCTCCGTGCGACGCTGCCTTGAACCGGCCGCTCCGCCAACGCGGCGCATTGTAGTGCGCACCCCCACCGTATCCGCCCCGTACCCGCACCGCGCCCGCAACCAATGCTTACGCATTACACCCCGCCGAAGCAGACGAGTCCTACACATGGCGCTACGATTTTGTGAGACAGTTTGCCGCCTGCGCTCGAATACCTGAGCACGGCGCTGACGTCAAGCCTTCTACGCCCTCCTGCTACCAGGTTTCCTCGGATACTTCCACGGAATGCGCTCACTTCGTTCGCACGTCCTACAATCTCAGCGTCTATGACCTCCCAGACTTCCCTCGACCACATTGCAGAGCGCGTGGAGCGCCTGCTGGTTCGCCACGAGGAACTGCAACGCACGAATGCGCTACTCGCCGAACAGGTGGCGGCCCTGACCCAGGAGCGTGATTCGCTGCGCTCGCGGCTCAACGCCGCCCGGGCCCGCGTCGATGCCCTGATCGAGCGCCTGCCCTCCAACCAGGGGGCTTGACCCCTTCGCAACCGCCGACGCCCCGAACGCCCATGAAGCAGATCGAAGTGCAAATCCTGCAGCAAAGCTATGTGCTGACCTGCCCCGATGGCCAGGAAGAGCGTCTGCTCGAGGCCGTGCGCCGTGTGGACACGGCCATGACCCGCATCCGCGACAGCGGCAAGGTCCGCTCCCGCGAGCGCGTGGCCGTGCTGTCCGCGCTGAACATGGCCTTCGACGTGCTGGACCGCGAAGCCCAGGAAAGCGCCATGGCCACGGCCCAGGCCGAAATGCAATCCCTGCATGACGAGGCCGCTTCCCAGCAGGACGCCCCCTCCCAGCCACCCGAGCCCAGCCCCGAGGAGCTGGCCGAGCGCGCACGCCAGGAGGCGCTTGCCGAGCAACTGGTGCTGCGCCTGGACCAGGCCCTGGAGAGCGATGCACGGCTGCTCTGAGACGCCGCGCCCCGCCCATGCAACGGCCTCTTCGGAGGCCGTTTTTCATGGCATCGCCCATGTCAATGGAAAGCCCATGCCGTTCAAAGAACTTGATTGCGGGCCTGTCCAATCGCCGTAGAATGGAGGCGTCTGCAAACCCGCCGGGCTTTATAGTTCCTTGGACCAATGCTCTATGAGCCCGGGCTTGGTACATTGCCATTCGAGCGTGATCGTCTCGCGTCAGATGAACCCAACGTCTGGCTGCCCTTGCCCCCCTGAACCCCGGTTCAGGATGACGGCCCGGTGGTCTTTGCAGACACCTGATCCCAACCCGGCGCACCTCCACGGTGCGCCGGGTTTTTTGTTGCCCGCCCCTCCTCTACCGATCTTCTGCCGCATGCCTGACCTGCTGTTTCTCGAACTGGCCCTGCTGGGCCTGTGCTCCGGTTTCCTGGCCGGCCTGCTGGGAGTGGGCGGCGGCATGGTTCTTGTACCGTTTCTGACCTACTTTCTCGACAAGCGCGGGGTCGGCCCGGACCTGTCCGTGAAGATGGCGATCGCCACGGCCATGGCCACCATCGTGTTCACCTCGATCTCCAGCCTGCGCGCCCACCACGGTCGCGGCGCCGTGCGCTGGGACATCGTGCGCAGCCTGGCGCCGGGCATCATCACGGGCGGCCTGCTCGCCAGCCTGGGGGTTTTCGCGCTGCTGCGCGGCAAGTACCTGGCACTGTTCTTTGGCGTGTTCATCGGCTACATGGCGCTTCGCATGCTGCGCAGCAACAGCCAGCCCACGGCCACGCGCGCCCTGCCGGGGCCGCTGGGGCTGTACGGTGCGGGCACGGGCCTGGGCTTCATCTCGGGGCTGGTGGGTGCAGGCGGGGCCTTCATCAGCGTGCCCTTCATGATGCGCTGCTCGGTGCCCATGCACATGGCCGTGGGCACCAGCGCGGCGCTGGGGTTTCCGATTGCCGTGGTGAATGCGGCGGGCCTGATCTTCACCGGCGCGGGTGACGCGGGGCGCCCCGAATATTCGCTGGGCTACCTGTGGCTGCCGGCCCTGCTGGCCCTGGCCTGCTGCAGCGTGCTGACGGCACCGCTAGGGGCACGGGCAGCGCACCGGCTGCCCGTGGGCCAGCTCAAGCGCATCTTTGCCACGCTGCTGTTCGGCCTGGCGGCCTACATGCTCTGGAAGGGCTTGAGCGCAGGCAGCTGAACGCTCGCGGCCTGGGCCATTCTCTGCCGGTAGGCGATGGCGCCAATGCCGGCGCGCTGGGCCTGCAGGCATTCGCCGAATTGCTCGCGCGGCAGGCCCGGGGCACACAGAAAGCCCTGGAAGTAGTGGCCCTGCATGCGATGGATGGCCGTGAGCTGCTCGGGCGTTTCCACGCCCTCGGCCACGATCTCCACGCCCAGCGCCAGCCCCAGGCTGATGATGGCGCCCACGATGGCCTGGTCGCCCTCGTCGCTGGGCAGGCCACGCACGAAGCTCTGGTCGATCTTGATCTTGGAGATGGGCAGCTTCTTCAGGTAGGCCAGGTTGGAGTAGCCCGTGCCGAAGTCGTCAATGACCATGCCCACGCCCAGGTCGGCGATCTGGCACACGCGCAGCGCCATGTCCTGGGCGTCCTGCAGCAAGATGCTTTCCGTCAGTTCCAGCTCCAGCAGCTGGGGCGCCAGGCCGTAGCTGCGCAGCAGCTCGGTCACCCGCTCGACAAAGCCCGACTGGCGGAACTCCAGCGCCGACACGTTGACCGAGACCTTGATGGGCATGCCCTGCTGCTGCCAGCGCGCAGCCTCCTGCACGGCCTGCTCCATGACCCAGGCGCCCAGCGTGACGATGTAGCCCGACTCCTCGGCCAGCGGGATGAAGACACCCGGCGAGACCACGCCGAATTCGGGATCCGTCCAGCGCAGCAGCGCCTCGGCCGCGACGATGCGGTCGCTGTCAATGTGCACCTGGGGCTGGAAGTAGACCGCCATGCGGCCATGCTCCAGCGCCTGGCGCATGGCGTGCTCCAGCTTCATGCGCGACAGCAGGCCGGCGCTCATCTGCGGCTGGTAGAAACTGAAATGGCCCCGGCCCCGTTCCTTGACGCGGTACATGGCGGTGTCGGCCTGGCGGATCAGCTCATCCAGCGTGAGGCCATCGGCCGGGTACTGGGCCACGCCGATGCTGCACTGCACGGAGAAACCCAGGCCGTCGAGCAGGAAGGGGCGCTCCATCTCCTGCAGGATGCGCCTGGCCACCGACGCGGCCAGCTCGGCGTTGCAGCCTTGCAGGTAGAGCACGAACTCGTCGCCACCCAGGCGGCACAGGATGTCCACGGGCCGCATGCAGTCGCTCAGGCGCTGCGCAACCAGCTTGAGCACGCGGTCGCCGAACTGGTGGCCCAGCGAGTCGTTGATGATCTTGAAGCGGTCCAGGTCGATGAACAGGATGCTGAACACCGTGCCGCCTGCGCGCGCGGCCTCGATGGCTGCATCCACGCGCTCCGTGAGGTTCAGCCGGTTGGGCAGGCCGGTGAGCGCGTCGCTGTAGGCCAGTTGTTCAATGCGCTGCTGGGCCACGCGCTGCTGCGTGAGGTCGCGCATGAAGCCGATGCTCTGCACCACGTCGCCCTGCGCATTGCGCAGCGGCACCCAGGACAGGCGCACGGCGCAGCGCGCGCCGCCGGCCTGGCGCAGCCACAGGTCGCCCTCCCAGAAACCGCCCTGGTGCCACTGGATGCGGGCCAGGTCGCCCAGGGTGTCGGCCTGGCCTTCGGCAGCTTCGAACAGCGATTCCACCGTGCGACCCTGCACGGGCATGCCGCCCAGCAAGCGTTCGCAGGCCGGATTGGTGCGTGCCACGTCCATGTGGCCATCGGCGATGAAGATGCCGTCCAGGCTGGACTCGAAGACCCGCGCAGCCAGCTCCAGGCCCGCCTGGGTCTGGGCCTCGGCCGTGATGTCGCGGAAGGAAAAGATCCGCCCCATGGGCAGGCCCCGGCGCAGTTGGGGCACGGCGCGGCGCTCCAGGATGCGGCCGTCGCGCAGGTCCAACACATCGGACGCTTCCATCAGGGGCTGGGCCGACAGCAGTTTCAACTGCTGCGCGTAGGATTGGGCATCGCGCACCTGGCCGGTCAGGTGATCGAGGATGGCCGCGTCGTTGCGGCGCACCAGCAGTGCCTCGGGAATGCCCCAGAGCGTGGCAAAGCGGTGGTTGAAGGCGCGGATGCGGCCATCGGGATCGCAGACCAGGATGGCGTCGGCCGCGGACTCCAGCGTGGCGCGCAGCTCGCCCAGCAGGCTTTCGAACTCGGCCTCGTGCAATGCCTGCTCGCGCCGGTCCAGCATGCTGACCAGCAGCACCTCGCCGTCGAGCGCGCGCACGCGCATCTCCACGGGCGCCAGCTGGCCATCGGCGCGGCGCACCTCTGCAATGAACTGGGCTCCGGCCTGCCAGTTGAAGGGATCGCTCCAGAAAGCCTGCTGCTGCGGTGTGGCGGCCAGCACCTGCACGGGCAGGCCCGGGGCCGCATCGGCCTCATAGCCGGTGACGGATTCGCTGGCGGCGTTGGCGCGCAGCACTTTCAGGGTGCGCGCATCGATCAGCCACAGGGCCTCCTGCAGTGCATCGAGCAGACGGGGCCAGGCGCGGTTCAGCGCTTGCTTGTTCAAGACGCCACCTTCGGTGGATCCAACTCCACCGCCCGTTCAAAGTAATAGCAGACACGCCGGCGCGGCGACAGGTAGTCCAGCGCATCGCGCGGCAGCTGCGCCGGCGCCACGCCCCGGCGTATGCCCAGCTCGGGAAACAGCTCCAGCGCCAGCACGGGCGCCTGCGCGGCCGGCACGCCGGCATCGTGGACCATCACCGAGGGCTTGAGCGGGCGTGATGCATTCACGGACATGACCATGGCATGGCGCCCGTCGGTCAGCTCCACCACCGAGCCCGGCGGGAACACGCCCATCATGCGGATGAAGCCATTGAGCACGGGCGCGGCGAACTTGTCGCGCAGCCGGCTGAACAGCAGGGACAGGGCCTCATGCGGCGTATGCGGCGTCTGTGCATCGCCGGGATTGCACAGGCGGTCGTAGGTGTTGACCAGGGCCAGGATCTGGCCCGTGAGCTCCATGTCTTCGGCCACCAGGCTCAACGGGAACCCCGTGCCATCGGCCCATTCATGGTGCTGGGCGATGGCCGTGGTGACCTGGGCCGACAGGCCCATGCGCATGGCAATGGCCACGGATTCGCCCACATGGCGCTCGTAGCGCTCGCGCAGGACGTCGGGCACGGAAGGCTCCAGGGCCAGGCCATGCATGCCGTCGACACCGGCCACGGGCTTGCCCGCGTCATGCAGCAGCGCCGCCAGGCCCAGGTCGCGCAGCAACGATGCCTCCAGGCCCAGGGCCCGGCCCAGCAGCAGGCTGAGCACGGTCACGTTGACGGCATGCACGCTCTGGCTGCTGCCCACGCCATCGGACAGCAGGTGAATGGCCACGTCCTGCGGGCCCGCCAGTTCGGCCAGGCAGCCATCGACCAGGGCCTCGGTGGGCATGCGAGCCTGCTCGGGCGCGCTGGCAATGGTGGTCTCTATGGCCACATAGCCGCGCTCCACTTTCTGAAAGCGCGCATTGCAGTCCTCCAGCCGGCCGCGCCAGTCGGGCACGGACAGCAGCAGCGGTGCTGCGGGCGAAAGTTCGGTGGGCGCAGGCTCGGGGGCCTCCACGACGGGTGGCAGCTCCTGCGGCGGCGGGTTGCGCACCTCGGCGGGCCAGGTGTCGCTTTTGTGCGGAACACAGCGCACCACTTCCAGGCCCAGGGATTTCAGGGTCTGGATCTGTGCGCTGGAGGTGATCTTGAAGCTGCTGACCGGAAAGGGATGGTTCAGCCACCCAACATCGAGCTGGACAAACATGCCCGGACGGAGGTCTCGGATATCGATGAGGACGGAATGGTTCACGCGCGGCAACGGCCCCGAGGCTGAAGGAATCGGCAATATGTAAGCCGATGATTCGGGCATTATCTCCAGTTCTGAGAGCCTCGCAGCCAATACGCGGCCCCAGGGCCCAAGTCCGGCCCCAGTTGTTGCTCAACGGCACCAGAGGCTGGGCTTGTAGATCAGGTCCATCCACAGCGCCCACACGGCCACGCCCACCAGCATCAGGCCGGCCAGGCGCGTGCCCCATTCGGCGCGCAGGCCGTTCAGGCGCCGCCGGCCCAGCCGCCACAACCAGGGGCCGGCCACCAGCCACAGGCCGCTGCCCGCACCAAAGGCCGCCATGGCCAGCGCGCCCTGCAACGGGCCGCCGCTGAGCGCGGCGACCAGCACGGCCGAATACAGCAGTCCGCAAGGCATGAGCGCCCAGGCATAGCCTGCCGCCAGCGTGCCGCCCGGCGCCGACACCCAGGGCTGCACGCGCCGCCAGGCGGCGCGGCCGGCAGACTCCAGCCAGGCGGGCTGGCGGGCCTGCACCATCATGGCCAGGCCCCAGGCCATCACGGCGACATGGGTCAGTGTCCAGAACGGCTGCAGCGCCGTGGTCTGGCTGGTGAGCCAGGACAGGCTCTCCATGGCCATGGCCGAGGCAGCGCCCAGGCTGGCATAGCCGGCCAGACGTCCGCCATGGAACAGCGCCGTGCGCAGCCACAGCCGGCCTTGCAATCCATGCACGGCCACCACCTGGGAGCCGCCGCCCCGCCCCGCCCCGCCCGTGACCACGCCGCAGGGCGCCGCGCACATGGCAAGGCAATGGGGCCCGCCGACGAGCCCCATGATCAAAGCGGTCCAGAGCAGCGACAACAGCATGGGGCCTAGATGATCCTCGAAAACCGCGCCCGGTTCTTGTCCGCCTGCAGATATCGGTCAAACAGCATGGCCACGCCACGCACGAAGTACCAGCCCATGGGAGTGACCTGGAAGCCCTCGTCGCTGATCTGCACCAGGCCCTTGGCCTGCAGGTCCTCCAGGGCCGCCATCTCGGGCGCGAAGTACTCGCGAAAGCCCAGCAGCCAGGCCTGCTCCATGGGTTCGAACAGCACGGCGCCCTGGCACATGATGGCCATGATGACGGCGCGGCGCACCAGGTCGTCGCGCGACAGCGCCAGGCCCCGCACCACGGGCAGGTGGCTGGCGTCGATGGCGTCGTAGTACTCCTCCAGCGTCTTGGCGTTCTGGCTGTAGCTGGCGCCCACCTTGCCGATGGCCGAGACGCCCAGCGCGATCAGGTCGCAGTCGGGCTGGGTGCTGTAGCCCTGGAAGTTGCGGTGCAGCCGGCCCTGGCGCTTGGCCACGGCCAGCGAGTCCTCGGGCAGGGCGAAGTGGTCCATGCCCACGTAGACATAGCCACCGTCCATGAACGCGGCGATGGAACGCGACAGCATGGCCAGCTTGTCGGCCCCCTGCGGCAGATCCTCGGCCGCAATGCGCCGCTGCGGCTTGAAGCGCTCAGGCAGGTGGGCATAGGCATAGAGCGCGATGCGGTCGGGCCGCAGCGCGTTGACCTGGGCCAGCGTGCGCTCGAAGGATTCGGGCGTCTGCTTGGGCAGGCCGTAGATCAGGTCCACGTTGATGGAGGCAAAGCCCAGCTGCCGCGCGGCCGCCACCAGCTCGAACACCTGCTCTGCCGGCTGCACGCGGTGCACCGCGATCTGCACCTGCTCGTCAAAGTCCTGCACGCCGAAGCTCAGGCGGTTGAAGCCCAGCTCCTTGAGCACGGCCAGGCGCTCGACGCTGACGGTGCGCGGATCGACCTCGATGGAGTATTCGCCGCCCGGCTCCAGCTTGAAATGCTCGCGCAACAGGCCCATCAGCGTACGCAGCTCGTCGTCGGAGAAGAAGGTGGGCGTGCCGCCGCCCAGGTGCAGCTGGCTGACGGTCTGGCCCTTGCCGCAATGGGCCGTGTGCAAGGCCATCTCGCGCGCCAGGTAGTCCAGGTAGACGGCGGCGCGATCGTGGTGGCGCGTCACGATCTTGTTGCAGGCGCAGTAGTAGCACAGCGACTCGCAAAAGGGCACGTGCACATACAGCGACAAAGGCATGGCACGCGCTGCGGTACTCGATTTGCGTTGTTGCAGCGCCAGGATATAGTCCTCTGCACCAAAGGCCTCGACAAAGCGGTCGGCGGTAGGGAACGAGGTGTATCGGGGCCCCGGTACGTCAAAGCGACGCAGCAGCTCTGGGGTGACAGCGGTCATGGGTTTTTCCTCTAATACCTTGACTGTGCCGCAGCACATCGGTCATGTCCTTGACTCATATCAAGAGTTGTTTGAGGCACTGCTGCGACAATTTGATCCAACTCATCGCAATCCACGAGGTCACCGCCGGCACGCTGTGTGCCGCTGATGTTTATCACTCCATGAACCTTCAGACCATCAAAGCCTCCTGCTCCAACTGCAACCTGCGCGAACTGTGCATGCCCATGGGCCTGGATGCCGAGCAGATGCAGCGCATCGACGACATCGTGGCCACGCGCCGCAAGGTCAAGCGCGGAGGCCTGCTGTTTCGCAACGGCGAGGCCTTCACCTCGCTGTACGCCATCCGCACCGGCTTCTTCAAGACCTGCGTGGCCACCGAGGACGGACGCGACCAGGTCACGGGCTTTCAGATGGCCGGCGAGATCATCGGCCTGGACGGCATCGTCAACGACCACCACACCTGCGATGCCGTCGCGCTGGAAGACGCCGAAGTCTGCGTCATGCCCTTCGACAAGCTGGAAGACCTGTCGCGCGAGGTCACGGCCCTGCAAAACCATGTGCACAAGGTCATGAGCCGCGAGATCGTGCGCGAGCACGGCGTGATGCTGCTGCTGGGCAGCATGCGCGCCGAAGAGCGCCTGGCCGCCTTCGTGCTCAACCTGGTGCAGCGCCTGCATGCGCGGGGCTTTTCCAAGTCCGAACTGGTGCTGCGCATGACGCGCGAGGAAATCGGCAGCTACCTGGGCCTGAAGCTGGAGACGGTGAGCCGCACGTTCTCCAAGTTCGCGGACGACAACATCATCGAGGTGCGCCAGCGCCATCTGCGCATCCTGGACACGGAGGCGCTCAAGCGCATCGTCAATAGCCAGCAGTGCCAGTAAGGCTGCAGGGGCTGCAGGCATTCATCCGCCAATGAACAAGGCCCGCGACAGCGGGCCTTGTTCATTGCGGCCGGCGTTCTCTCAGTCCCGCCCCAGCCCCTGCATGGCCAGGTCCGGTTCGGGCTCGGAGACCACGCCGTCATTGAGATCGCGGGCCGAGCGGCCCAGCATGGTGGTCATCAGGCTGGAGAGCATGGTCACGCCCCAGAAGGCGAAGAAGGCCAGCGTGTAGATGCCCTGGCGCGACCAGCCCAGATCGCCGAGCCAATGCAGCTGCAGCGGATCAACAAAGGCAAAAACCAGCATCTCCATCACGGCGGCGGCCAGAAAGGCAGGCCAGGCAATCCACATCCAGCGTTGGGCCAACATCAGCGATCTCCTTGTGCTGTAGAGGGGGTCGCCTTCATTGTGCGCCGCGCCAACGCCTGGCGCCAAGCCCCGAAGCGCCCTGCGCGCCTGTAGGAAACCCTCACCCGTCGCACATGCCGGAGATGCGATCCGCCATGCAAAAAGGCCGCGACTGCGGCCTCGTGAGGGGGCTTGGCGCGGTCAGCGGTCCGTGGGATGGTCGTGCGCTGGCGTGGCCGCATGGTTGCGACCGGTGACGGCGGGCGCCATGCTCTTGGGCACTTCGCGCACGCCATCGGCACGCTCGTTGATCGTGATGCCGTTGCGGTAGTAGTCGGGGTCGATCACGGGATCGGCGCCATTGATGGCGATGATGGCCGTGATCACGGCGGCCACCACCACGGCGGCCGGGCCTGCCACCACCAGCCAGACATGGCCGAACTTCCACCAGGGCTTGCCGGCGTCGGGATGCGAAGCGGCCTGGGCGGGTGCGGGAACTGCGGGACTGGAAGACATGGGAAACCTCTTTCTTTCAGGCGGCAGGCGCGGACCGTGCCGCGCCTGCCAGGAACATCACCGGGGAACGAGGAACACGGCCTTTTCGGACGTGCGGCCCGCACCCGCTTGCAGGGCATCGATATCGAAGAATACGGTGTGCGAGCCCGGCTCGGCAGAACCGTAGGGAATCTGCAGGCGCGCTGCAATGCCGCGCGTCTCGGCCGGGCCGACCTCGACTTCCTGCTCGGACGCCAGCTCCAGCCCGTCCAGGCCATGGGCGCTGATGCGGTAGCGCTGGGCCTGTTCGGTGGCATTCATGATCTGCAGCCGGTAGACATTCTCCAGCTTGCCGCCCGCCACGATGCGCGACAGCGAGGCACGGTCGCGGATCACGTCCACCTTGACCGACTGGCGCAGCGCCAGGCTCACGATCATGGCCACGCTCAGGCCGACCAGCACGGCCGAGTAGATCAGCACGCGCGGACGGAAGATGCGGCGCAGCACCTGGGCGCGGCGCCACAGGCCGGCCATGGCGTTCTGCGTTGTCAGGCGGATCAGGCCGCGCGGGTACTCCATCTTGTCCATGATGGAATTGCAGGCGTCTATGCACAGGCCGCAGCCGATGCATTCGTACTGCAGTCCGTTGCGGATGTCGATGCCCACGGGGCAGACCTGCACGCACATCTTGCAGTCGATGCAGTCGCCCAGGCCCTGGGCCTTGTAGTCCACCTTCTTGGTGCGTGGCGCACGTGGCTCGCCCCGGCCCGTGTCGTAGCTGACGATCATGGTGTCCCGGTCGAACATGGCGCTCTGAAAGCGCGCATAGGGGCACATGTATTTGCAGACCTGCTCGCGCATGTAGCCCGCGTTGCCGTAGGTGGCAAAGCCGTAGAACAGCACCCAGAACATTTGCCAGCTGCCCTGCAGCGCCAGCAGCTCGCCGCCCAGCTCGCGGATGGGCACGAAGTAGCCCACGAAGGTGAAGCCGGTCCACAGGGCAATGGCAATCCACAGGAACTGCTTGAGCGACTTCTTCCAGAGCTTCTCGAAGGTCCAGCCGTTCTTGTCCAGGCGCATGCGCGCGCTGCGGTCGCCTTCGACCTTGCGCTCCACCCACATGAAGATTTCGGTGTAGACCGTCTGCGGGCAGGAAAAGCCGCACCACAGGCGCCCGGCCACGGCCGTGAACAGGAACAGCGCCAGCGCCGAGATGATCAGCAGGCCCGCCAGGTAGATGAAATCCTGCGGGTACAGCACCAGCCCGAACAGGTAAAAGCGCCGCGCGCCCAGGTCGAACAGCACCATCTGGCGCTGGCCCCACTCCAGCCAGGGCAGGCCGTAGAAAAGCAGTTGGGTGAGAAACACCAGGGCCCATCGCCAGCGTGCGAAGACACCGCTGATGGAGCGCGGGTAGACCTTCTTCTCGGACTCGAACATCGACACCAGCTGGCCCGGATCCGGGTCGGCAGGCGTGATCGGAATGACTTTGCGGGGAGGCTTCCCGGCGCCATCCCCGTTCTCGGGCTTCATGGTGGGTTCCTTGGTTTTTTTGGAATATCTGAAAACTCAAAAGGCAAAAAGGCGGCGCCGCAGCGCCGCCCTCTGTCCTTATTGACGGACTGCGCCGTCTTTGTGCGACATGCCCCAGACATAGGAAGCGAGCACCGCGATCTGCGCCTCGGTCAGCTTGTCCTTCTGGGCAGGCATCTCGTTGTGCTTGCCGTTGTTGATCATGGCCGTGATGGCGGCCTCGCCCCAGCCGTGCAGCCAGATGTCATCGGTCAGGTTGGGCGCGCCCAGGGCCTGGTTGCCCTTGCCGTCCATGCCGTGGCAGGCGGCGCAGGCCGTGAACTTGGACTTGCCCAGCGAGGCCTTGAGCGAGTCGTGCGGGCTGCCCGACAGGCTCAGCACATAGTGCGAGAGGTTGCGCACATCGTCGGGCGTGCCGACGGCAGCGGCCATGGGCGGCATGATGCCGATGCGGCCACCCGTGATGGTTTCCCTGATCTTCTCGGGCGTGCCGCCATGCAGCCAGTCGCCATCGGTCAGGTTGGGGAAGCTCTTGCCCCCGCGTGCGTCCGAGCCGTGGCACTGCGCGCAGTTGTTCATGAACAGGCGCTCGCCGATGGCCATGGCCTGGGGGTCCTTGGCCATGTCTTCGGTGCTCATGCTCGTGAACTTGGCATACAGCGGCTCCAGGTCCGCGCGGGCCTTGGCCATCTCGTTTTCATAGGCGCCCAGCTGCGTCCAGCCCAGCTTGCCCGCGAACGAGCCCAGGCCGGGATAGGCCGCCAGGTAGGCGAAACCGAACACCGAGGTGATGATGAACAGCCACATCCACCACTTGGGCATGGGGTTGTTCAGCTCGCGCAGGTCCTCGTCCCAGACGTGGCCCGTGGTGTTGTCGGCCGATGGGACCACCTTCTTGCGTGCGGTGAGATACAGCAGCAGCAGGCAGCCGATGATGCCGCCCAGCGTGATCGCCGTGACATAGATCGACCAGAAGTTGTTTACGAAATCGCTCATGGGAAGTTCTCGTTCTGGTGGAGGGACTCAGTCTTGCTCGAACGGAAGCTGGGCGGCCTCGTCGAAACGGGCCTGGTTGCGGCGGGCGAACGCCCACCACCAGATGCCGATGAAGCAGGCCAGCGAGGCCAGCGTGGCCACGATGCGCATGGTGGTGATGTCCATGTCGCTCTCCTTTACTTGACCGAACGGCCCAGCACCTGCAGGTAGGCGATGACGGCGTCCATTTCCGTCTTGCCCTTGACCTGCTCGGCAGCGCCGCTGATTTCCTCGTCGCTGTAGGGCACGCCCACCTTGCGCAGCGCGCTCATGTGCTGGGCGACCACGGTGTCATCCACCTTGTTCTTTTCCAGCCAGGAGTAGGCGGGCATGTTGGACTCGGGCACCACGTCGCGCGGGTTGTTCAGGTGGATGCGGTGCCATTCGTCGCTGTACTTGCCGCCCACGCGGTGCAGGTCGGGACCCGTGCGCTTGGAACCCCACTGGAAGGGGTGGTCATAGACGAACTCGCCAGCCACCGAGTAGTGGCCGTAGCGCATGGTCTCGGCGCGGAAGGGGCGGATCATCTGCGAGTGGCAGTTGTAGCAGCCCTCGCGCAGGTAGACGTCGCGGCCCATCAGCTGCAGCGGCGTGTAGGGCTTGAGGCCCGCCACCGCTTCCGTGGTGGACTTCTGGAAGAACAGCGGAACGATTTCCACCAGGCCGCCGACGGCGACCACCAGCAGGGTCAGCACGATCAGCAGGAAATTGTTGGTTTCCACCTTCTCGTGGGAAAAGCTCTTGGGAGCGCTATTGTTGTGATCGGACATGAGTAATGCTCCTAGACGCTCAGGCGTGGGCCACGACGGCAGGCACGGCCACCTTCACCGAACGGCCCGAGATCGCGGTCTTCCAGGTGTTCCACAGCATGACCAGCATGCCGCCCAGGTACAGCAGGCCACCGGCCACGCGGATCACGTAGAACGGATAGCTGGCCTTGACGCTCTCGACGAAGGTGTAGGTCAGCGTGCCATCGGGATTGACGGCGCGCCACATCAGGCCCTGCATCACACCGGCGATCCACATCGCGGCGATGTACAGCACGATGCCGATGGTGGCCATCCAGAAGTGCAGTTCGATGGCGCCCACCGAGTGCATCTTGGTCTTGCCGAACAGGCGCGGGATCAGGTAGTACAGCGAGCCCATGGTGATCAGGCCGACCCAGCCCAGGGCGCCCGAGTGAACGTGGCCCACGGTCCAGTCCGTGTAGTGCGACAGCGCGTTGACGGTCTTGATGGACATCATCGGACCTTCGAACGTGGACATGCCGTAGAACGACAGCGACACGATCAGGAAGCGCAGGATGGGGTCGTCGCGCAGCTTGTGCCATGCGCCCGACAGCGTCATCACGCCGTTGATCATGCCGCCCCAGCTGGGAGCCAGCAGGATCAGCGAGAACACCATGCCCACGGACTGCGTCCAGTCGGGCAGCGCGGTGTAGTGCAGGTGGTGAGGACCCGCCCACATGTAGGTGAAGATCAGCGCCCAGAAGTGGACGATGGACAGGCGGTAGCTGTAGACCGGACGGCCAGCCTGCTTGGGGATGAAGTAATACATCATGCCCAGGAAGCCTGCAGTCAGGAAGAAGCCCACGGCGTTATGGCCGTACCACCACTGCACCATCGCGTCCTGCACGCCGGCGTAGGCCGAGTAGCTCTTCATCCAGCCGGCCGGAATGGCCGCGCTGTTGACGATGTGCAGCAGCGCCACGGCGATGATGAAGGCGCCGAAGAACCAGTTGGCCACGTAGATGTGGCGGACCTTGCGGATGCCGATGGTTCCGAAGAACACGATGGCATACGAGACCCAGGTCACGGCGATCAGCAGGTCGATCGGCCACTCCAGCTCGGCGTACTCCTTGCCCTGGGTGTAGCCCAGCGGCAGGCTGATCGCGGCGGCGAGAATGACGATCTGCCAGCCCCAGAATGTCAGGCTGGCCAGCTTGGGCATGAACAGCCGCGTCTGGCAGGTGCGCTGCACCACGTAGTAGCTGGTTGCGAACAGCGCCGATCCGCCAAAGGCAAAGATCACGGCGTTCGTGTGCAGCGGACGCAGGCGTCCGTAGCTCAGCCATGGAATGCCGAAGTTGAGTTCCGGCCAGGCCAGCTGCGAGGCGATCAACACCCCGACAGCCATGCCTACCACCCCCCAGACGACGGCCATGATAGAGAACTGCCTTACGACGGAATCGTCGTAATAGACAGCGTTTTTATTTGAACTATCCATCGTGCACCCCTTAGATTGCTATCAAAGTGTTACGTTCTTCGCTCCCGGGCGTGTTGACCCACGTCAATCGTCCCGAAGAATGCGCTCACCCTCTTGCTCCACACTCTCGAACTGCCCGCGATACACGGCCCACCACAGAGCCGCAAGGATGGCCAGCACCAGCACCACCGACAGCGGGATCAGCAAATACAAAATATCCATGCTCAGTTCCCCGTGGCGCTGACGCGCCACGCCTTGCCCCCAGAACGGGCGCGATCCAGCTCGGTGACACCGAGCAAGAGCCGCCTCGCGGCGAAGGTGTCGTTCCCCGCCCGCGAAGCGAGAGAGGGGAAAGCGGCGCAGCCGCTCAGGGGGTGTATTTCCATCAGAACCTCCCCACCGTTGCGGTGGAGCCCGTCTTTATCGCGACGGACGCTGCGGGCGCAGCAGGCGTGCCCGTATGTTTCGTTGCGGCCAGTGGCAGGCTGCGCGCAAGGCGCGCGGCATTCATCACCACCAGCAGCGAACTCAGCGCCATTCCCAGGCCGGCCACCCAGGCAGGCATGAAGCCCGCCAGGGCCAGCGGAATCGACACCGCGTTGTAAGCGGCTGCCCAGGCCATGTTCTGGCGCACCACCTGCAGTGTGCGGCGCGACAACAGGCATGCCTGGAGTACCAGTTCCAGGCTGTCACCCAGAACAACGAAATCTGCGCGCGATTGTGCCAGGGGCACTGCTCTACCAAACGCAAAAGAGACATGCGCTCCAGCTAAAACTGGGCCGTCGTTGAGGCCGTCGCCCACCATGGCCACGTGGTGGCCGGCCGCCTGCGCCTGCTGCAGGCGCTCCAGCTTGTCCTGCGGGCTGCAGCCGCCTTCGGCCTGGGTGATGCCCACGCGCGCCGCCATGGCGCGGGCCGCGTCCTCGCGGTCGCCGGACAGCAGCATCACCTGTACGCCATGCCGGTGCAGCGCCTGCACCACGGCGGCAGCCTCGGGCCGCACGTCCTCGCTGAGCACGAAGCGGGCCAGGGTGTGCCAGCCCTGCGAGGTCTCCTCGGCCAGCAGCACGCCCTGCACGGGCTGCTCCCCGGCCAGGCCTGCGTGCAGGGCCGAGCCCAGCCGCAGATGGCGGCGCGCGCCGGCGCGCTGCACCCAGGCGTCCAGGCCCAGGCCGGCCATTTCCTGCATGGTGTCCAGCTTCCAGTCGGTGGCGGCATCGGCGCCGGCCTGCGCAATGGCGCGCGAGGCCGGGTGGATGGACTGGCGCGCCAGCAGCGCCGCCAGTGCCAGCACTTCGTCGGCATCTTCGCCCCCAGCAGGCTCGAAGGAAGACAGGGCCAGGCCATCGCGCGTGAGCGTGCCGGTCTTGTCGAACACCAGGGTGTCCACGGCGGCCAGCGCCTCCAGGCCCTGCAGGTTGCGCACCAGCACGCCGCTGCGCGCCAGCGTGCCGGCGGCAGTGAGCATGGCCACGGGCGTGGCCAGCGACAGCGCGCAGGGGCAGGTGACGATGAGCACGGCCACCGCCACCATCATGGCCTTGCCGGGATCGGTGGGCCACCACCAGATGGCGGCGCCCAGCGCGGCCAGCAGCACCACGACCAGGAAGGGCCGCGCCACCTTGTCGGCCAGCTGGGCCAGGCGCGGCTTTTGCAGCGAGGCGCTTTCCATCAGGCCCACGATCTGGGCGAAGCGCGTATCGGCGCCCACGCCATCCACGCGCACATCGACCACGGCATCCAGGTTGTAGCTGCCGGCCGTGACGGTATCGCCCTCGGCACGCAGCACGGGCGTGGACTCGCCGGTGAGCAGGGCCTCGTCGGCATGGGTGCGGCCGCGCACGATGGTGCCGTCGGCAGGGAAGGCCTCGCCACTGAGCACGCGCACCCGGTCGCCCGCCCGCAGGCGGCGCGTGGCCACGCGCTCGAAATGGCCGGCTGCGTTCTCGCGCAGCACGGCATCGGGCAGGCGGTTCATCACCGCTTCCAGCGCGCCGGCCGTGCGGTCGCGCAGGCGCAGCTCCAGCCAGCGGCCGGACAGCAGGAAGAAGACGAACATGGTCAGCGAGTCGTAGAAGACTTCCTCGCCGAAGGGGCCCGAAGGATCGAAGGTGCCCAGCGAACTGATCACGAAGGTGATCAGCATGCCCAAGGCCACGGGCAGGTCCATGCTCACGCGGCGCTGGCGTATGTCGCGCAGCGCGCTGGAGAAGAACGGTCCGCAGCAAAACAGCACCACAGGCAGCGAGATGACCCAGGAGGCCCAGCGCAGCAGCGTCTCCATCTCCTGCGACAGGTCGCCGGGGCGGGCCACGTAGGCGGGCCACGCATACATCATGACCTGCATCATGCAAAAGCCGGCCACCAGCCAGCGCCACAGCGCACGTCGGCTCTCGGCCTGGCGGCGCTCGCGCGCAAAGGCATCGCGTGCGGGAAGCGCCTGGTAGCCGGCGCGCCGCACGGCCTCCATCCACTCGGAGGGAAGCACCTGTGCATGGCGCCAGGTGACACGGGCGCGGCGCGTGGCAGCACTGACTTCGGCCTTCTCCACTCCAGGCACGGCACGCAGAGCATCCTCGATGGTCAGGGCGCATGCGGCACAGTGCATGCCTTCCAGAACGACGTGCGAATCCCAGGCGGGGAAGTCGGTAGGTTCCTTGGAAGGATCGGCGGGAGTTGCGGAGCCCGCAGGCCGTCCGAACGAACTCCACTCCTGCGGATCATCCAGCAGCCGGGCCGTGGCCTGCGGCAAGGGCGAGGGGCCTGAATCAAGCGCCGCCACCGCCGCCTCGCTGGATGGGGCTATCGTGGTGTGGGGCATGGTTCTTAGCGTAATTGGGCCGCATGATAAGCGTATTGACATTAATCAACCGTTAACTCATGGTTGGGTCTATGCTGACTTCATCCCATCCATCAGCACACACGAAAGGAGCACGCATGTACAACCGCATCCTGATCGCCACCGACGGTTCCGAGCTTTCCGACAAGGCCGTGGACAGCGGGCTGGGCCTTGCCGCGCTGTGCGGCGCCAGCGTCGTCGTCGTCCAGGTGGTGCAACACTATCCGCGCAGCTACTTCGAGGGTGGCGAGACCGTGGACCTCAAGCAGATCGAGCGCATCGAAGGCCAGTGGACCGCCAATGCGCAGACCGTGCTGGACGCCATCCATGCCAAGGGGCAGGCTCTGAAGGTCAACGTGACCACCGAGATCGTCAAGTCCGACCTCGTGGCGGAAAGCGTGATCGACGCGGCCAAGCGCCGCGACTGCGATCTCATCGTCATGGCCTCGCATGGCCGCAAGGGCTTGCAGCGCCTGCTGCTGGGCAGCGAGACGCAGCATGTGCTCACGCACACCCATATCCCCGTGCTGGTCCTGCGTTGAAGGGTAGCGGCAGCGTCGGCGGCCGCCACACAAAAAAAGGCATCGGCGGCGCCGATGCCTTTTGCTTTTTCAATCGGGGAAATGCGCGTAACGCGCCTTGGCGACTCAGGCGAACAGCTGCTTGTGCTCGTCTCGCAGCAGGTTCTTCTGCACCTTGCCCATGGTGTTGCGGGGCAGCTCCTGCACCACGAAGCAGCGCTTGGGAATCTTGAAGTTGGCCAGTTGGCCCTTGAGCGCATCGACCACCGCCTGGGGCTCCAGCGCGGCACCGGGACGCGGCACGACCACGGCCACGCCCACTTCGCCGAAGTCCGGGTGCGGCACGCCGACCAGGGCGCTTTCGGCCACGCCGGGCAGCTCGTTGATGAAGCCTTCGATCTCGGCCGGATAAACGTTGTAGCCGCCCGAGATGATCAGGTCCTTGCTGCGGCCGACGATGCTCACATAGCCGCGCTCGTCGAGCCTGCCCACGTCGCCCGTGCGGAACCAGCCATCGGCCGTGAACTCCTCGGCCGTCTTCTCGGGCATGCGCCAGTAGCCCTTGAACACATTGGGGCCACGCACCTGGATATTGCCGATCTCGCCCACGGGCACCTGCTGGCCTGCGTCGTCCACGATGCGCACGCCCACGCCGGGCAGCGCAAAGCCCACGGTGCCGGCGCGCCGCTCGGACTGGCCGCCGTTGTGCGCGTCGGCGCGGCAGGGATTGGAGGTCAGCATGATGGTCTCGCTCATGCCGTAGCGCTCCAGGATGACGTGGCCGGTGCGCTCCTGCCAGTCGCGGTGCGTCTCCACCAGCATGGGGGCCGAGCCCGAGATGAACAGCCGCATGTGGGCCGCCGCCTCGCGCGTGAGCCGCGCGTCCGCCAGCATGCGCACGTAGAGCGTGGGCACGCCCATGAAGACGGTGGCGTCGCGCATGCGCGAGATCACCGTGCCGGGCTCGAACCTGGCCAGCCAGATCATGGGGCTGCCATTGATCAGCGCGCCGTGGATGGCCACGAACAGGCCGTGCACATGGAAGATGGGCAGCGCGTGGATCAGCACATCCCCCTCCTGCCAGCCCCAGTAGTCCTTGAGCGTCTCGGCGTTGGACAGCATGTTGCCGTGCGTGAGCATCGCCCCCTTGCTGCGGCCCGTGGTGCCGCTGGTGTAGAGGATGGCGGCCAGGTCGTCCTCGCCGCGCTCCACCACCTCATGCTCGTCGCCATGGTGGGCGGCGCGCTCCAGCAGCGTGCCGCTGCGGTCGTCGCCCAGGGTGTAGACATGGGCCACGCCCGAGGTGAAGGCGATCTTGGAGACCCAGCCGAAATTGCCCGGCGCGCAGACCACGACGGCAGGCTCGGCATTGCCCACGAAGTATTCGATCTCGGCGCTCTGGTAGGCCGTGTTCAGCGGCAGGAACACATGGCCGCTGCGCAGCGTGGCCAGATAGAGCATCAGCGCCTCGACCGACTTTTCCACCTGCACGGCGATGCGGCTGGCGGGCGGCAGTTGCAGCGACTGCAGCAGGTTGGCCATGCGCGCGCTGCCACGGTCCAGGTCGGCCCAGCTGTAGAACAGGCTGGCGCCGTCCGCGCCTATGGCCTCTACGGCCCACTTGTGCAGATCCTGGGGAAAGGCGGCGCGCAAGGCAGCGAACAGATTGCGGTTGGTCATGGCTGTGAAGAAGAAGGAAGAGTCCGCGGGAAGCTGGGAAATCTCAGGCATGTTCATGGTGGGGCGAAGGCTGCGCCACGGACAGCTCGCGCAGGATGCGCTCGCGGTCCGCGTCCAGCGCGGGCGGCTGCCTGCGCACCAGGGGCTGATTGCACGCGGCCAGCAAGGGGTTGCCCGCCACGCGCAGCGTCTGGCCACCGGGGGCCTGCACCTGGGCCAGCATGCCGCGCTCGCGCACCTGGGGGTGCTCGACGACATCGGCCACGCTGTTGTACTCCCCCGCCGGGATGCCATTATCAGTGAGCAGGCGCAGCCAATGCGCCCTGGGACTGTCCCGCAGGCGCGCCTCCAGCGCGGCCTTGAGTTCGGCCTGGTGCTCGCAGCGCAGGGCATTGCCGGCAAAGCGCGCGTCCTGTGCCAGTTCGGGCAATTGCAGCAGACCGCAGAGCTTGCGAAACAGCGCATCGCTGCCCACGGCGATGACGAACCAGCCGTCCTGCGCCGCGAACACATCGAAGGGCGCCATGGAGGGATGCCGAGTGCCGATCGGCCCCGGCACGCTGCCCAGCGCGCCCAAGCGGGCCACGGGGTTCTCCAGCAGGGCCACCTGGCAGTCGAGCATGGAGACATCGACGCGCTCGCCCTGCCCCGTGCGGGCGCGGCGCATGAGGGCGGCCTGCGTGCCGATGACGGCATACAGCCCCGCGCCCAGGTCGCCGATGGACACGCCCACGCGGCAGGGCCCGGCGTCCGGGTGGCCGGTCACGCTCATCATGCCGCTCATGGCCTGCACCACCATGTCGTAGGCCGGAAAGCCGCTGTAGGGGCCGGTCTGGCCAAAGCCCGAGACCGAGGTCATCACCAGCCGGGGATGGCGTGCGTGCAGGGCCTCCCAGCCGTAGCCGAGCTTGTCCATGGTGCCGGGGCGGAAGTTCTCGACCAGCACATCGGCGCCGCTCAGCAGGCGCTCGAAGACCTCGCGGTCCTGCGGCTGCTTGAGGTCCAGCGCAATGGATTCCTTGTTGCGGTTCACCGACAGGAAATAGGCCGAGCTCCCGTTCACAAACGGTCCGATGCCGCGCGCATCATCGCCCGTGCCGGGCTGCTCCACCTTGATCACGCGCGCGCCCAGGTCGGCCAGCATCTGCGTGCACATGGGACCGGCCAGCACGCGCGTGAGGTCGATGACGGTAAGGCCTTCCAGCGGCAGGCCCGTGGCTTGTTCATTCATGGTTTGCTCATTCATATTCACTGCAATCCGGCGCCGGAACGCTGGGTCAGGGCCTTGGACTCCTGCCCTTCCTTGAGGGCCCAGGCACGGAATTCCTCTAGGGATGCCGAGGGTGCGGCCAGATTGCCCTGCTTGGCCAGCCTGGCCTTCACATCGGGGTCTTCCAGGGCCTTGGTGCTGGCATCGAACAGCTTCCTGGCCACCTCCTCGGGCAGGCCCGCCGGCGCGAACAGGCCGAACCAGAAGGTGTAGTCGAAGCCCCGCACGCCGGACTCCTTCATGCCCGGCAGCTCGGGGAACAGCGGCGAACGTTCGGCCGTGCTCACGGCCAGCATGCGCAGCTTGCCGGCCTGGGCCAGCGGCAGCACCGAGGGCGGCGTGCCGAAGGTCAGGTCCACATCGCCGGCGGCCACGGCCTGTATCGATGGCGCACCGCCCTTGAACGGCACATGCAGCATGCGCAGGCCGCCGCTGGCGCCCGCGAACGACAGCGTTGCAAGGTGCGTGATCACGCCTGCGCCCGAGGAGGAATAGCTGAGCTTGTCGGGCTGGCTGCGCGCCAGCGCCACCAGATCGCCCACGCCCTGTCCCGGAAAATCCTTGCGCACGGCCAGCAGCATGGGGGCCGAGCTCCAGCGCGTGATGCCCGTGAAGTTGCGCGCGCCGTCATAGCGCGCGCTCTTGTAGAGCAACTGGTCCGAGCCATAGATATTGGCGCTGCCCAGCAGCAGCGTGTAGCCGTCGGGCGCTGCACGCGCCACATGCTCGGAGGCCAGCGTGGTGCCGGCGCCCGGGCGGTTGTCCACCAGCAGGGGCTGGCCCAGGATCTTGCCGACCTTGTCGGCCACGATGCGTGCCACCGCGTCGGCGCCGCCGCCGGGCGGAAATCCCACGACCAGCGTGACGGGCCGGGCGGGATAGGACTGGGCCATCGCGCCACCGGCCAATCCGGCCAGCAGCAACGACAGTGCAAAACGCTTGAACATGGCTTGTCTCCTGTTTATTGATACCCCCTGAGTCGCTGCGCGCCTTCCCCCAAAGGGGGACGACACCCTCGGTGCGGGAGCGGCCCTTCCTCGGTGTCCCCGAGTTGGGCCGCGCCGGTTCCGTGGGCTGTGGGCGGTAGGCAGCACCACGGGCAGTCTGCGTGTATGCGGGAGGATGCGGTTCAGCGCCCCTTGAACTCCGGGCTGCGTTTCTCGCGCCAGGCCCGGCCGCCTTCCTGCAGGTCTTCGGAGGCGATGCTGCGCTGCACCTCGCGCGTGATCTCGGCCACGTCATGGCGGCCACGCGCGATCAGGTTCAGGTGCTTTTTCATGCCGAACAGGGGGATGGGCGCCATGGCCGCCAGCGTGTCCGTGAGCTGGGCCACGGCGGCATCGAAGGCGGCGGGATCGGCCAGATGGGTGAGGAATCCGCAGGCCTTCATCTCCGGGGCCTGGATGCGCTCGCAGGTCAGGAACAGCCGCTTGGCCGTGTCCAGGCCCAGGCGCGAGACATAGCGCTCCAGCCCGCCCGCGTAGAAATGCAGGCCCAGGCGCGCGGCCGGCATGAACATTTCGGCCGCCGTGCTGCCCACGCGAAAGTCGCAGGCCAGGGCCATGTCGGTGGCACCGCCGTAGACGCCGCCGTGGATGGCCGCCACGGTCACGGCGCGGCATTGTTCGATGGCGTCCACCATCTCGCCGAAGCTGCTGCCCTCGGTCTGGCTTCCCTGGATCTCTGATATATCATAGCCGCTGCAAAAGTACCGGCCCTCGCTGCGCAGCACCACCACGCGCACATCATCGCGGTGGTTGATATGCTCCACGTGCGCGACCAGCGTGCCCAGGTCTTCCGGGGCCAGCTTGTTGGCCGCTTCGGGGCGCTGCAGCGTGATGGTGGCCAGGTGATCCTGGATGTCGAGTCTGGGCGTCATATGTATCAGTCAGTCAATCAGATATATTTGAATTAGAAAATGCTTCCAGCCAAGCAGCCATTGGAGAAAACCCCGGCCACCTCCAGCCTGCAGGAGCGTATACGGCAATCGCTGGAAGACGAGCTGCGCTCGGGCGCCATGCGGCCCGGCGACGCCATCGACGAGCCGGCCCTGTGCGAGCGCTTCGGCGCCTCGCGCACCCCCGTGCGCGAGGCGCTGCTGCTGCTGGTGGCCAAGGGGCTGGTGGAGATCGTTCCGCGCTCGGGCATCTATGTGCGGCGGCTGGATGCGCGCGAGCTGGTGGCCATGATGGAAGGCCTGGCCGAGCTGGAAGGCGTGCTGGCCCGGCTGGCTGCCACGCGCATCCATGCGCAGCTGCGCGAGCGGCTGCAGGCGGCGCTGGCACACACCGCCGCCTGCGCCCAGGCGCAGGATGCCGAAGGCTATGTACAGGCCAACATGCAGTTGCACGAACTGATATACGAGGCCAGCGGCAACGACTTCATCGTGGAACAGACCCGGCTGCTGCGGCTGCGCATCACGCCCTACCGGGGCCGCATGTTCGAGAAGCCCGGCCGGCTGGCGCGCTCGCAGCAGGAGCACGCCACCGTGGTGGCCGCCATCTGCGCAGGCCAGGCGGAGGTGGCCGCCGAGGCCATGCGCCAGCACATCTGCGCAGGCGGCAGCGCCTTCACCGACATGGTGCTGGGCGCGCCCGCGCAGGCCGGCTACGAACGCCCGCGCAAGCCAAGGTAGCCCGAAGAGGGCTCAGGGCCGCACTTCGAAGGCCAGGAACTGCGTGACCTGGTTGTCCGCGAAGTTGTTGTCGGCCACCAGCACCAGGGTGCGGTTGCCGTTGGCCAGGCGCGGGCCCCAGGAGATGCCTTCGATGTTGTCGAGCTTGACGCCCTGGTAGGTCACGGGCATTTCCAGCAGCAGCTCGCGCCTCATGGGCTTGTAGCTGGCCCCCACCAGGCTCTTGAAGCTGCGCACATCGGTGGTGTCCGGCTCGATGGTGGCGCGCGTCAGGCGGATGGTGTTGCCCACGCCATCGGCAAAGGCGCGCTCGATGGCAATGAACTCTTGGTTGGAGACCGCCAGCAGCTCGGGCAGGCCGTTGTCCGGCGGAAAGCTGCCGCTGGCGGCCTTGTCCAGCGGAATCTTGGGCAGTTGGTAGGCGTACTGCGCGCCGGACTTGCCCGTGGCCGGATCGAGCTTGAGGACACGGACCACGCTGCCCGCAGCCAGCGTGGTGAGAGGGCCGTCTTCCACCAGCGCATCCTCGTTGGCCGTGAACACGCTGCCGTCGGGCGTGACGGCCAGGGCCTCGAACAGTTTGTTGTTGCGCCCGCCGCTTGTGGTGTTGTCCACGTAGTTGAAGGCCGCAGGCGTCTCGAAGTCGCGCACGAAGCTGCCGTCCACCTTGATCTCGCGCACAAAGGGCTGGAACAGGCTGGCGGGGTCGGTGCTGAAGTTGCCCTCGCTGGACACGTAGAGGTTGCCGTTGGGCGCCACGCGGATGCCTTCGGGGTCCACGGTGCGGCGCGTGCCGGGCAGGGGCTGGCCGTCGCGGCCCTTGAGCGTGACCATCTTGCGGATGGTCACGGCCTGGATGGCCTTGTCGTCGAACTCAATGCCCAGGTTGTAGAAGCGCGGCGTGCCACGCTCGCCGCCGCGCTCATCGGAGATGGCCCAGTAGCTGCCGTCGGGCGCGCGGTCCAGGCCGGAGATGCCGCCGAACTCCACGCCGTCGAACAGTGTCTTGGTCTTGATGCTGTAGTCGCCGATCAGCCGCAGCGAGCCGATGGTCTCGGGGCCGTCGTCGCTGCCGCCGCAGCCTGCCAGGCCCGTGGCCGTGCCGAAAGCCAGGACCAGCGCGAGCAGCACGGATGCGGGCGAGCGGACCTTGTCTGCCTTGTTCATATTCCCTCCCAGGATGGATCTCAGAAGGGATGGACCGTAGCCAAGGCCCGTGACAGGGTGGTGACATGCGCGCGCATGCCGCCGCCCTGCCCCTGCCCTGACCGGCCCCCCGTCCGCTACTCCAGCTTGGCGCCCGAGGCCTTGACCACCTGCGCCCAGCGTGCGATCTCGCCATGCACCATGGCCGCGAACTGCTGCTGGTTCATGCCGCCGTAGTCGGCGCCGTTGCGTGCCCAGGTGGACTTGATGTCCTCGGCCGTGCCTATGCGCTGTACCTGGTCGATGACCTGGGCCTGCACGGCCTGCGGCGTGCCCTTGGGCGCCCACAGGCCGTACCAGGTGGTGACCGTGTAGTCGGGCAGGCCGGACTCGGCCGCGCAGGGCACGTCGGGGAAGGCGGGGTTGCGCTTGTCGCCCGAGACCATCAGCGCGCGGATGCGCCCGCTCTTGATGTGCTGGGCCGACGAGCCCAGGCCGTCGAACATCATGTCCACATTGCCGGCGATCAGGTCCTGCAGCGCCGGGCCTGCTCCCCGATAGGGAATGTGGGTGATGAAGGTATTGGTCTGCAGCTTGAACAGCTCGCCGGCCAGGTGGTGCGAGGTGCCCGCGCCCGCCGATGCGTAGTTGAGCTTGCCCGGCCGCTTGCGCAGGTCGGATAGCAACTCCTGCACGGTCTTGTGCGGCACGTTGCGCGGGTTGACCACCAGCACCTGGGGCACGCTGGCCAGCAGGGCCAGCGCGATGAAGTCGCGCTCCAGGTCATAGTCCAGGCGCGGGTACATGGACGGCGCAATCACATGGTGGGTGCCGCCCATGAAGAAGTTGTAGCCGTCCGGCGCCAGCTTGGCCGCGTAGCTGGCACCCAGGGTGCCGCCTGCGCCGCCGCGGTTGTCGATCACCAGGGTCTTGCCCGCGCTCTTGGCGAACTGGGCCGAGAACGGCCGGGCAAAGGCATCGGTGCCCCCGCCTGCCGGAAACGGCACGACCAGGTTCACGGGTTTGGACGGCCAGTCCGCCGCGCGGGCTGCCATGGGCAGGGCCAGCGCGGCCATCGAGGCCCCGGCCGCGCGCAACACCGCGCGCCGCCCCGTGGGATGGGAAGCTTGCATGACTTGTCTCCTTGTCGCCTCTTTGAGGCTGTCTTCGTTGTCAGGCGCAGCAGTCCCCGTGCAAGAAAAGAGGCACGGCCTGCGCCGTGCCTCTTTTCATTTGCACAGGGCTTCGATGTCCGAGGACACCGGTATGCGGCCCTGCGCCAGCAGGCCGCGATGCTTGTCCAGGCGCTTGAGGTCGTAGAGGTAGTTGACCATCAGCCCCAGCGACTGCTTGAGTCCCTTGGCCGACAGGTCGGCCGCCCAGTTGAGCCGCTCCACGCGCGCGCCGTTGCCCAGGTGAAAACGCGCCACCGGGTCCAGCGGCCGGCCCTTGGCCGTCTCGCGCCCCAGATAGTGGGCAGCGCAGAACAGCAGGGCGCGGCGCACGGGCGCATCGGGCTTGAGATCCTGCGGCGCATCCAGCGCCGCCAGCAGGTGCTCGGCCCCCATGCCCCCGGCCTTGAGCTCGAAGGCCTTGCGCTGGCGCTCGTCCATCTTCTCCAGGATGGCGTCGCCGTGCTTGGCGATCCAGGCGCGCAGGCCGGGAATGGGAGACAGCGTGGCGAAATGGCGCAGCCGGGGGAACTCGCCCGTCAGCGTCTCCACCACATGCTTGATCAGCGAGTCGCCGAAGCTCACGCCGCGCAGGCCGGTCTGGGTGTTGCTGATAGAGTAGAAGATGGCCGTGGTGGCGCGGCCCAGGTCGGCGGCCGCCGCCGTCTCGTCCAGCAGCGGGGCGATGCTGTCGGACATCCGGTCCACCAGCGCCACCTCCACGAAGATCAGCGGCACGGTGGGCATGCGCGGGTGGAAGAAGCCGTAGCAGCGGCGGTCGCTGTCCAGGCGGTTCTTGAGGTCGGCCCAGCTGCGGATGTCGTGCACGGCCTCGTACTGGATGAGCTTTTCGATCAGCGAGGCCGGCGAGTCCCAGCTCAGGCGGCGCAGCTCCAGCAGGGCCACGTCGAACCAGGTGGCAAACAGATGCTCCAGCTCGGCGTCCAGCGCGGAAAAGCGCTGCTGCTCCGCCTTGGGCAGGGCCAGCAGTTCGGCGCGCAGGTCCACCAGAAAGCCCATGCCGCCCTGGGGCTGGGCAAAGCGCTGCAGCAGCCGCGTGCGCGGCGACATCAGCGCGCGGCGCAGGTCCATCTCGGCCTGGCCGCGCTCGGCATCGCTGGCCGCCGTGTCATAGCGCTTGCGCGCGGCCATCAGGGCTTCGGTATCGGGGCCGAACTGCTCGACGATCAGTGCCCAGAAATCCTTGTGCGCGGGCAGCTCGGCCTGGGCGTACCAGTCCATGAGCAGTTGCGCATGGCGGCCGCCCTCGACATCGCTCAGGCCGGCGTCGGCGGCAGCCTGCAGGTCTTCCATGAGCTTGCGCAGCTCGCGCGGGGACAGCACTTCCTGGCCGCGCCGCAGGGTGGCCTGCAGGCGCTGGGCCGTGCCGCGCGGCGCGGGGCCCTTGGCTGCCTCGCCCTCGGACTTTGTTGCAGGCACAGCCGCATCGGTGCTGCGAAAGCGGGACACATTGCGGGCAATCCAGTCGGTAGCCAGACCCATTCAGAAGTTCCTCCATGTCAAGCGGTCACGGGACTGTCATGCCGTCAGTCGGGCCAATGACAATCTTTTGCTGCTCACATTATGAGAGCCTGCGCGGCAGACCGTGTACGCCGATGTCGCGTTCTTGTCTTCGGGCTATCCCCATGCATGCCCCTGTCCCCCCCTCGCGTCAACCTTGCAAAAAAAAGCGGGCACCAGGCCCGCTTCGTATGCGTCCGTACCGCCGGTCTCAGGCCGGCTTGCCCGCCTGGCCAGGATAGGACGGGCGCCCCGCTGCCCAGAACCACATGGCGATGCCGCCGATCACCATGGGAACGCACAGCCACTGGCCCATGCTCATGCCCAGCGACAACAGGCCCAGGAAGTCATCGGGCTCGCGGAAGTACTCGGCAATGAAGCGGAAGGCGCCGTAGCCGACGAGGAAGACCGCCGCCACCTGGCCCGGCTTGTGCTCCTTGCGCGCATACAGCCACAGCAGCACGAACAGCAGCAGCCCTTCCAGCAGGAACTGGTAGACCTGCGAGGGGTGGCGCGGCAGCATGGAGCCGCTTTGCGGAAAGACCATGGCCCAGGGCAGCTCGGGGCTGGCGAAGCGGCCCCACAGTTCCCCGTTGATGAAGTTGCCGACGCGGCCGGCCGCCAGGCCCGTGGGCACGCAGGGCGCGACGAAGTCGGCCACCTCCAGCCAGGAGCGGGCCCGCGAGCGCGCGAACCAGACCATGGAGGCGATCACGCCGACCAGGCCGCCATGAAAGCTCATGCCGCCCTGCCAGACATAGAAGATCTCCAGCGGGTGGCTCAGGTAGTAGCCCGGCTTGTAGAACAGGCAGTAGCCCAGCCGGCCGCCGACGACCACGCCGAGCACGCCCAGGAAAAGAATGTCTTCCACGTCCTTGCGCGTCCAGGCGCGGTCGCCCTGCATGCGCACGAAGGGCGGGTGGCGCAGCCTGCGCGTTCCCAGCCA
The DNA here is from genome assembly GCF_042653485.1 of Delftia deserti. NCBI lineage: Bacteria > Pseudomonadati > Pseudomonadota > Betaproteobacteria > Burkholderiales > Comamonadaceae > Delftia > Delftia deserti. The sequence continues at coordinate 1,397,406 of NZ_JBHSIH010000001.1, forward strand.
GAGGAAGAGGCCGAAAGCGGCCAGATAGGTCAGGCCGTACCAGTGCACGGCGAGGGGCCCGATCTGCAGGGCCACGGGATCGATCTGCGGGTACATCAGCATGGTCGGCATTGTGCCGCAGCGCCGCATGGCCGGCGCCGGCCAGGGGTTGGAAAGCTGGCGGCGCGGCGGTTCAGCCCGGCCGGCTTTCCTGGATGGCCATGAGCTTGTCCAGGGCCGCGAACAGATGGCGCTGCTCGGTGGAGGTCAGCAGTTGCTCCAGCTCGTCTTCCAATTGCACCACCACGCCCTCGGCCCGTGCCTGCAGCGCACTGCCTTCGGCCGTCATGTGCAGCTGCTGCAGCCGGCGGTCGCGCGGATCGGGCTGGCGCCCGATGAGCCCGCGCTGCACCAGGCGCTCGACCACCGGCACCAGGTTGGACGGCGAGATGTCCAGCGCCTCGCCCAGCTGGCGCAGGTAGATGCCGGGATTGGAGTGGATCAGCACCAGGATGGAGAACTCGCTGGGCTTGAGGTCCAGTTCGGCCACGCGCCGCGCGAACAGCTTGTGGATGTGGATTTCCGCGCGCGTGAGGCGGTAGCCCAGGAAACGCTGCAGGCGCGACTGATCGACGGCGGGTTCGGAGGAGCTGTCCATGGACACGGGTCTGGAAGAGGAAGAAGGCGCACCGAGGCAGAGCCGCCCCGGCGCCTGCGGATCGTCAGGGCCGGTGCGGCGTTCCATCATAAAAGCCCCGGCGGCCCGCTCAGGCCACGGCGGCCGGCAGCGGCGTGCGCGCGGCGGACTCGGTGCGGCGCAGCCAGTGCTCGGCATCCAGCAGCCCATGCGCGAAGAACCAGGCCGCGCTGTCCGCCTTGGAGCGGCGCAGCGCCGGATCGGCCAGCGGCTGGCTGACGCGCGCCGCACGCGCCCAGGCAAAGGCCATGCACAGCGTGCCGACCAGGCGCAGATAGTCCTCGGCGCAGCGCGCCAGCAACGGGGCGTCGCCTGCGGCGCGGGCGCACAGCGCGCCCGTCAGCGCTTCGGTGCGATCGCTCCAGCTGCGCAGCGCGCCGGCCAGGCCGGGCTCCATGCCCGCCGCCTCGCAGGCAGCGGCCTCCTCGCGCAGTGCGGCCAGCAGCGGCGCCAGCGCGGCCCCTCCGCTGGCGGCCACCTTGCGCTGCAGCAGGTCCAGCGCCTGGATCTGGTTCGTGCCCTCGTAGATCATGGCGATGCGCGCATCGCGCAGCGTCTGCTCGATGCGGTACTCGTGCACATAGCCGTAGCCGCCGAAGACCTGCAGCGCCTCGCTGGCCAGCGCAAAGCCCCGCTCGGTGAAGAAGGACTTGACCACGGGCGTGAGCAGCGAGGCCAGCGCATGGGCCTGGGCACGCTCCTGCGCATCCGGCGCCTGTTCGGCCAGGTCCAGCTGGTGCGCCACCCAGCCTGCAATGGCGCGCATGCCTTCGGTCCAGACGCGCAGGTCGGCCAGCATGCGCTGCACGGCCGGCTGCAGGGCGATGGGGTCGGCGGGGCCCTGCGCATCGGCGGGCCGGGGCTGGGCGCGCATCTGGCGGCGCTCGGCCGCATAGGCGCGCGCCAGTTGCCAGGCCATCTCGGCATGGCCCAGGCCCTGCAGGCCCACATGCAGGCGGGCGGAGTTCATCATCACGAACATGGCGGCCAGGCCCTGGTGGGGCTGGCCCACCAGCCACGCCTGCGCACCCTCGAAGCGCATGGCGCAGGTGGCGCTGCCCTTGATGCCCATCTTCTTTTCGATGCCGTCGCAGTGAATGGCATTGGGCAGGAACCCGCCGCCGTCCTGCGGAATGCCGCGCGGCGCCAGGAAGAGCGACAGCCCGCGCGTGCCTGCGGGCGCATCGGGCAGGCGCGCCAGCACCAGGTGGACGATGTTCTCGCTCATGTCCTGGTCGCCGCCCGAGATGAAGATCTTGCTGCCGTCCAGGCGGTAGCTGCCATCGCCCCGGGGCCGGGCCTGGCTGCGCAGCAGGCCCAGGTCGGAGCCGGCCTGGGGCTCGGTCAGGCACATGGTGGCCAGCCAGCGCCCGCTGACGATGTGCGGCAGATAGGTGGTGCGCAGGTGCTCGTCGCCATGGGCGTGCAGGCAGGCATAGGCGCCGTGCAGGATGCCCGGGTACATGGTCCAGCCATGGTTGGCCGAGGCCAGCATTTCGTGCAGGGCGGCGTCCAGCAGCTGGGGCAGGCCCTGGCCGCCGGCCTCGGGCGCGCAGGCCAGGGCCGGCCAGCCTGCTTCCACGAAGGCCGCATAGGCCTCGGGAAAGCCGTCGGGCGTGCGCACCCTGCCCTCTTCCAGGCGGCAGCCCTGCAGGTCGGCCGGGCCGTTGAGCGGAGCCAGCACGTCGGCGCAAAAGCGCCCGGCCGCCTCGACCACCATGTCGGCCGTCTCCTGGTCCAGGGCGTCATGGGCCGGCATGCGGCGCCAGTCGGCCTCTGCGCCCAGCCAGTGCTGCTGGACGAAGCGGATGTCCTGCAGCGGCGGCTGGTAATGCGAGCAATGTGATGCCTGCGCGCTCATGCCCGGCCCTCCATGGCCGCGACCAGGCGGCGGTAGGGGCCGATGGCGCTGGCCAGGCACAGCACGGACAGCAGCGCGGCCAGGGCGGACACCAGGCCCAGCGACAGGCCCACGAGCTTTTCGTCATGGAAGACGAAGTCCGTGAAGAAGGCCACGAGGAAGGGGCCGAGGCCCAGGCCGATCAGGTTGATCAGCAGCAGGTAGATGGAAGTCACCTGGCCGCGCAGCTGGTTGGGCGTGACCGCCTGCAGTATGGGCGGCGCCAGCGCCACGGGCATGCCCAGGAAGAAGGTGGTGGCCGCCACGGCCACCAGGGCCACCGTGGGCGAGGGCGCAAAGGCCAGCACCAGGCCGGTGACGATGAGCACGCCGGTGGCCACCAGCGAGATGACGATCGAGCCCACCTGCTTGCCGCGCGCCGTGAGGTAGTCGGCCAGGAAGCCGCTGAGCAGCATGCCGCCAATGCCGAAGGTCAGGATGATGACGCCGTAGGCCGGGCCGATCTCGCCGGGCGTCCAGCCCCACTGGCGGATGAAGGTGGCCGGCAGCCAGGCCGTGACGCCGAAGGTGATCATGGCCGTGATGCCCGGCGCCAGCAGCAGCGGCAGGAAGGCGCGCTTGTTGCGGAACACATGGGACAGGTCGGGCGCCGGTACTGCGGGCGCGGCCATTTTTGCGGACGCGGCCCGGGCCTGCAGGCCGCGGCGCACCGGCTCGCGCACGGTGTACATCAGCGCCACCAGCGGAATGCCGGGCAGGGCCACGAAGATGAAGGCCGCCTGCCAGGGCTTGAAGCTGCCCAGCAGCGGGAACACCACTTCGCCGGCCTGGCTGGTCGCCTGGATGACCAGGCCGCCCACGATGAAGGCCGTGGCCGAGCCGATGTACACGCCCGAGGTGTAGATGCTCATGGCGCGCGCGCGGCGCTCGGGCGGGAAGTAGTCGGCCAGCATGGAATAGGCAGCCGGCGACAGCGCCGCCTCGCCCACGCCCACGAACATGCGCGCCACGAACAGCGAGACAAAGCCCGTGACATAGCCACCGGCCGCCGTGGCCACCACCCAGATCGCCATGCCGATGACGATGAGGTTGCGGCGGTTCCAGCGGTCGGCCAGGCGCCCCAGGAAGATGCCGACGAAGGTGTAGAAGATGGCGAAGGCGAAGCCGTGGACGATGCTGAACACCCAGTCCGACAGCTGCAGATCCTTCTTGATGGGCTGCACCAGCAGGCCCAGGATCTGCCGGTCCACGAAGGACAGGGTGTAGGCCAGCAGCAGGATGATGGTGACGTAGTAGGCATAGCCGAGTCCGTTCGACTCGGCCGCCGTGGGCGTGGGCGTGGACACGCGGCCCGGCGGGTAAGGCAGGCTCATGGAGACCTCCTGTGGAGGAAGGGGAAGCGGAAAAAAGAAAGCGGGAAAGCGAAAAAGGGATGCGCATGAAAAGGGCCGGCGCACCGCGCCAGCCCTTGCACGGGCATCAGCCGGCGCTGTGCTCGACGAGCATCAGCGCATCGAGCGCGACCACGCCCTGCCCCTGTGGCAGCACGATGACGGGGTTGAGGTCGATCTCGCGGATGGCCGGCGTGCCGCGCAGCACCTGGCCCAGGCGCACGATGAGTTCGGCCAGCGCCTGGCGGTCCAGCGCCGGGGCGCCCCGGTAGCCGTGCAGCAGGGGAGCGCCCTGCAGGCGGTCCAGCTCGCGCAGCACCTCGCCGGTGGACAGGTCGGCATCCAGCAGGCGCGCATCGCGCATGATCTCGGCCGTCACGCCGCCCAGGCCGGCCAGGATCACCGGGCCCCACTGCGGATCGTTGCGCGCGCCGATGATCATCTCCAGGCCACGCCGGCCCATGGCCTCGATCAGCACGCCGTCCAGCGCAATGGCGCTGTCATAGGCGGCCACATTCGCATGCAGCCGGCTCCAGGCCTCGCCCATGGCCTGCGCGTCGGCAATGTTCAGGATCACGCCGCCCGCATCGCTTTTGTGGCTGAGGTCGGCGGACTGCGCCTTGAGCGCCACGGGCCAGCCGATCTCCGACGCAATCGCCACGGCCTGCTCGGCCGAGGTGGCCAGCCGGCCGCGCGCAAAGGGCACGCCGGCCTGTGCCAGCACGGCCTTGGATTCGTACTCGGGCACCACCGTGCGGCCTGCGGGCAGGGTCAGCGCGATGGGCCGGGCATCGGTGCGCTCGAAACTGCGCTGGCTGAAGGCGGTCAGGCGTTGCACGGCGCGCAGGGCACGCTCGGTGCTGGGGAAGTACGGCACGCCCAGCGCACGCATCTCGGCGATGAACTCGGCAGGCACGGCCGCGCCCTCGTCCAGGCCCGCGACGATGACGGGCTTGGCCGGCCGCAGCTCGCGCACGGCGCGCAGCACGGGCGGCATCTTGATGCCGCAGGTCACCGGGTCGCCCTGGATCAGGCCGACGATGATGGTGGAAAAGCGCGCATCGCCAAACAGCGCATCCAGCGTGCGGAAATACAGGTCGGGCTCGACCAGGCCCTGGGCCGTGAGGTCCAGCGGGTTGCTCACGCCCACGAACTGCGGCAGGGCCGCACGCAGCGCGGGCGAGTCGTCGTCGTCGATGGCGGGCAGGGCCAGGCCCAGCTCCTCGGCCCAGTCCAGCGTCAGCGCCTTGAAGGCGCCGGACTCTCCCAGCACGGCCACGCCTGCGGCCCCCGCCGAACCCGTGAATGGCAGCACGGGGCAGCGGATGGCGATCTCGGCGATGTCGCCCAGCTCCTCCAGCGTCTCGGCAAACACGGCGCCTGCGCGTTCCAGCTTGGTGCGCATCAGCGCATAGTCGCCGGCCATGGCGCCGGTGTGCGTGGCGGCCGAGGCGCGCGCCGCGCTGCTCTTGCCCGGATGCAGCAGCACCACCGACTTGCCCAGGCTGCGCGCCCGGGCCACGGCGGCCAGGATGCGCGCGGGCTGGCGGAACTGCTCGACGATCATGGCGACCACGCGCGTGGAGGGCTGCTCCAGCAGGAAGTCCACATAGTCCTCGGCATGGCTGGCGGCCTCGTTGCCCGTGGAGATGGCGTGCGACAGCGGCAGCGCGCGGCTGGCCAGCGTGGTGCACAGCACGGTCATCATGGCGCCGCTTTGCGAGACCACGCCGATCGCGGGCCGCGCGGCATCGACCTGCTGCGCGTCGATATTCACCTCGACAAAGGTCAGCGGCACGCGCTGCAGGTAGTTGATGCAGCCCAGGCAGTTGGGGCCTTCCACCACCATGCCGGCCTCGGCGGCAATGCGCGCGATCTCGCGCTGCTCGGCCATGCCGCGCTCGCCCGCCTCGGCAAAGCCGGCCGAGAAGATCACCGCCGCGCCCACGCGGCGCGCCGCCAGTGCGCGCACCGTGTCCAGCACAAAGGGCTGGGGGATGGCCAGCACGGCCACGTCCACGCCCTCGGGCAACTGGTCCACCGAAGCCAGGCACGCCCGGCCTGCGATCTCGCTGCGCTTGGGATTGATCAGGTGGATGTCGCCGGCAAAGCCGTTGCGCTCCAGATTGCCCAGCACCGATGCGCCCAGCGCACCCGGCGTGGCCGAGGCGCCGACGATGGCGATGGAACGCGGCCTCAGCAGCCTGCCGATGTCGGGCCGCACGGCGGCCGCCATCTCTGTCGTTGTCATTCTTGTCTCCAATGATTAAAGCTGGGAGGCCTACCGCGCGTGGTGGACGCTGCCCAAGCGAGGGACACCGAGGAAGGGCCTAAGCCGGCCGCGCCGCCCCGCACTGAGGGTGTCGTCCCCCTCCCTCGCGAAGCGAGTTAGAGAGGGGGAAGGCGCGAAGCGCCTCAGGGGGTGACTTGCTTGCTCAAGTCGTAGGTTCCGAGACCTGGCTTGTAGGTCTTGTCGTCGAGGAACTGGCGCATGCCTTCCTTGCGGCCTTCGTTGTCGTAGCTGTTGGCGGCTTCCTGGGCGCGCACCAAATAGTCCTCGGCGTTGTCGTAGCTCATGTCGCGCACGCGGCGGATGGCGTCCTTGGTGGCCTTCAGGGCGCTGGGGTTCTTCTGCAGCAGGGCCTCGGCCACTTCGGTGACGCGGGCCTGCAGGCGATCGGCCGGCAGCGACTCATTGACCAGGCCCCACTCGGCGGCCGTGCGGCCGTCGATGTTCTCGCCCAGCATGGCGTGGTACATGGCACGGCGGAAGGACAGCAGCTCCACCGCCACCTTGGAGGCGCCGCCACCGGGCAGGATGCCCCAGTTGATTTCGGACAGGCCGAACTTGGCGTCATCCGAGGCAAAGGCCAGGTCGCAGGCGAACAGCGGGCCGTAGCCGCCGCCGAAGCACCAGCCGTTGACCATGGCAATGGTCGGCTTCTGGAACCAGCGCAGGCGGCGCCACCAGCCATAGCTCTCGCGCTGGGCCTTGCGGGTGCCGGCCAGGCCGGTGGCCTCGGTCTCGCGGAAGTATTCCTTCAGGTCCATGCCGGCCGTCCAGGCCGTGCCTTCGCCTGCAAGCACGACCACGCCCACGTCGTCACGGAACTCCAGGTCGTCGAGCACGCGCATCATCTGGCGGTTGAGCTGGGGGCTCATGGCGTTGCGCTTTTCGGGGCGGTTGAATTTCACCCAGGCCACGCGGCCTGTGACGGTGCAGGACACGGTCTGTTCTTCGGTACGTTCGGTGCTCATTGCGCTTCCTTGTGCAAAGGGGAAATGGGGTTTTGGACACCGATGCTTCGGCTCCATAATCGTTATGATAAATAACTATTATTGAAGCCCGCAATACAGCGTTTACCCTAGCTCCGCCTCCCGCCAGCCTGCCGCGATGCGAATGCTTCTGCGTCGCGCATGCATGCAATGCGCGGCCCACGGGGAATTGCGGCAGGCGTTTTGGCCGATCCCGGTGTTCACGCGATACTTGCGGTGTTCAACACAGTCAGGAGAAGAAGAACATGCAAGGCCAGCCAGAAGTCATCGAATGCCTCATAGAACTGCTGCGCGGCGAGCTTGCCGCGCGCGACCAGTACTTCATCCACTCGCGCCAGTACGAAGACCAGGGCCTGCTGCGCCTGTTCGAGCGCATCGGCCATGAGATGGAAGAGGAAACCCAGCACGCCGACGCCATCCTGCGCCGCATCCTGTTCCTGGGCGGCCGCCCCGACATGCGCCCGCACGAGTTCACGCCCGGCGAGACCGTCGAAGAGATGCTGCGCAAGGACCTGGCCACCGAATACCGCGTGCGTGACAGCCTGCGCTCGGCCATGGCGCTGTGCGAGCGCCACAGCGACTTCAACAGCCGCGACCTGCTGCTGGCCCAGCTGCGCGACACGGAAGAAGACCACGCCTACTGGCTGGAGAAGCAACTGGGCCTGATCGAGAAGATCGGCCTGCCCAACTACCTGCAAAGCAAGATGGGTGAGCCGGCCTGAATGAAGCTCCCCCTGAGGCGCTTCGCGCCTTCCCCCTCTCTCGCTTCGCGGGAGGGGGACGACAGCCTCGCGGCGGGGCGGCCCTGGCTCGCTGTCCCTTGTTTTGGCCGCGCCAGTTTTTCAGGCACTTCCCATAAATGAGAGTGGGCTGTTTGCTCCACGATGAAAACCCGAACCGGCAGCCACGATGAAACGGCAAGCCGGTCGCCCCGCGAAGTAGCAAGAGCCCTCAAGAAGGGCCTGAGAGAAGAAAAGAAAAAGGGATGGAAAGCCGCAAGGCCTTCCATCCCTTTTCATTTTCATCGGGTGCGCACCGCCGGGCGGCGGTGCGGCCCGGTGTCAGTCGTCCAGCAGGGACAGGTCGCGCACGGCGCCCTTGTCGGCCGACATCACCAGCTTGGCATAGGCCTTGAGTGCGGCCGAGACCTTGCGCGGACGCGGCTGGGCGGGCTTCCAGCCCTTGGCATCCTGCTCGGCACGGCGGCGGGCCAGCTCCTCGTCGGAGACCAGCACGTTGATGCTGCGGTTGGGAATGTCGATGCGGATGCGGTCGCCGTTGCGCACCAGGCCGATGGCGCCGCCAGCGGCCGCCTCGGGCGAGCAGTGGCCGATGGACAGGCCCGAGGTGCCGCCCGAGAAGCGCCCGTCGGTCAGCAGTGCGCAGGCCTTGCCCAGGCCCTTGGACTTGATGTAGCTGGTCGGGTAGAGCATTTCCTGCATGCCGGGGCCGCCCTTGGGGCCTTCGTAGCGCACGACGACGATGTCGCCGGCCTTGACCTTGTCGTCCAGGATGTTCTGCACGGCCTCGTCCTGCGACTCGGTCACGTGGGCCGTGCCTTCGAACACGTGGATGCTTTCGTCCACGCCGGCCGACTTGACCACGCAGCCGTCCAGGGCGATGTTGCCCGTCAGCACGGCCAGGCCGCCTTCCTTGGAGAAGGCATGCTCGTAGGAGCGGATGCAGCCTTCTGCACGGTCCAGGTCCAGGCTGGGCCAGCGCGTGTTCTGGCTGAAGGCCACCTGGGTGGGAATGCCGGCCGGGCCTGCCAGGTAGAAGTGCCTGACGGCCTCGTCCTCGGTGGTGGTGATGTCCCACTGCGCCAGGCCTTCGCCCAGGGTCTTGGCGTGCACGGTGGGCACGTCGGTGTGCAGCTTGCCGGCGCGGGCCAGCTCGCCCAGGATGGCGAAGATGCCGCCGGCGCGGTGCACATCCTCGATGTGGTATTTCTGCGTGTTGGGCGCCACCTTGCACAGCTGGGGCACGGAGCGCGAGAGGCGGTCGATGTCGGCCATGGTGAAGTCGATCTCGGCTTCACGGGCAATGGCCAGCAGGTGCAGGATGGTGTTGGTGGAGCCGCCCATGGCGATGTCCAGCGTCATCGCGTTCTCGAAGGCCTTGAAGCCCACGGAGCGCGGCAGCACGGAGGCGTCTTCCTGCTCGTAGTACTCGCGGGCCAGCTCGACGATGCGGCGGCCGGCGCGCTTGAACAGTTCCTCGCGGTCGGCATGCGTGGCCAGCACCGTGCCGTTGCCGGGCAGGGACAGGCCCAGCGCCTCGGTCAGGCAGTTCATGGAGTTGGCGGTGAACATGCCCGAGCAGGAACCGCAGGTCGGGCAGGCCGAGCGCTCGACCTGGGCGACCTGCTCGTCGGTGTAGTTGTTGTCGGCCGCGATCACCATGGCATCGACCAGGTCCAGCTTCTTGAACTCCAGCTTGTGCGTGCTGGGATTGGCCAGCTTGGTCTTGCCCGCTTCCATGGGGCCGCCGGAGACGAAGATCACCGGAATGTTCAGGCGCATGGCGGCCATCAGCATGCCGGGGGTGATCTTGTCGCAGTTGGAGATGCACACCAGCGCGTCGGCGCAGTGGGCGTTGACCATGTACTCCACCGAATCCGCGATGATGTCGCGGCTGGGCAGCGAATACAGCATGCCGTCGTGGCCCATGGCGATGCCGTCGTCCACGGCAATGGTGTTGAATTCCTTGGCCACGCCGCCTGCGGCCTCGATCTCGCGCGCCACCAGCTGGCCCAGGTCCTTGAGGTGCACGTGGCCCGGAACGAACTGCGTGAAGGAGTTGGCGATGGCGATGATGGGCTTGTCGAAGTCGCCATCCTTCATGCCGGTGGCACGCCACAGGGCGCGCGCACCAGCCATGTTGCGGCCGCCGGTGGAAGTCTTGGAACGGTATGCGGGCATGGGGAATCCAGTTGTCTGTCGTCTCGGTCCATCCCTGGTCCTGTGGGGAAGGCCAGGGTCTGGGCGAAGATTATGGCGCAGCGCCCGCCGTACCGCTGGGCCCCAGGAATGCCCCGGCCGGCATGGACTGCCCCTTTGCAGACCCCAGGCATCGCCTGCTGCGAAGCCTGCACCACCCGTTCAGGGCCCCTCAGCGGCGCGAGCGTGTGCCCGTGCCCATGGCTTCCTTGTTCTTTTCGATGCGCTTCAGGCGCCGCTGTTCGATCTTGTCGGCCGCGCGCCGCTTGGTATAGCCCGACATGTCGGCCCAGGCCCACCAGGCTGCCGTCACGCCATAGGCGCCCAGGATGACGTACCAGGACCAGGAGGCCACAGGCTCGATATCGGCCAACTTCAGCAGGGTAAGCAAGACCGCGATTCCCAACAGATACATAACTTCTCCTTCACCAGACGGTGCTTCACACGAGGTAACGCATCAGATATGCGCGCCCACTACAATGCTCCGCATAATTATTCCCGACAACCCCAGGAACTCATGATGAAGCAGACATTGATCGCATTGGCCTTGACCGTCGCCGCCGTGGCTCCCGCCATGGCCGACCAGGCTCTTGCCGCCTCCAAGAACTGCATGGCCTGCCACGCCGTGGACAAGAAGCTGGTGGGCCCGTCCTACAAGGATGTTGCCTCCAAGTACGCAGGCCAGAAGGACGCGGTGGACAAGCTGGCTGCCAAGATCATGAAGGGCGGCAGCGGCGTCTGGGGCCCGGTTCCCATGCCCGCCAACCCCCAGGTCAACGATGCCGACGCCAAGAAGCTGGCCGCCTGGGTGCTGTCTCTGAAGTAAGTTCCACTGACCTGCCCGCCCCCCGCCTCGGGGCCCGCAACGAAAAAACCGCGCAACGCAAGTAGCGCGGTTTTTTTCATGGTCCGCCCGTGAATCCGGGCGCGGGCCGCCTACCTGTAGTCCGGTGCGCCTGCGCCGGGTTGCTGGTACAGGCGAACCTGCTGCTCCAGCTGCCCCACATAGGCGGCCGTGCTGTTGTCCGACTCCTGGGCGCGCTGCACCAGGTGGGCCTCCAGCCCGTCCAGCCGCGCCATCAGCACTTCCTTGTCGCGCGCATGCAGGTCTTCCAGCACGGTGCGCAGCTCGGTGAAACGCGAGGCCTCGGCCTTGTCGGCCAGGTCCCGCTGGGCCTGCATTTCCTTGGCGTGGCGGCGCGCCTCCATCAGTACCGAGCCCTGCAGCCACAGCACATAGGCGACGAAGAACACGCCCAGCAGGCAGGTCAGCGCCAGCATCAGCACGCCCAGCGGCGCCTGGACTTCGGTCACGCCCAGCGACACGACGGACGGCGCGGCCAGCGTGTTCCAGTTGAATGCCGCCAGCAGCGCAATCAGGGCCACGGTGATCAGCAGCGACAGGGTTCTCAGATTCATGGTGCAACGCCTCCCTCGGCAGTGGTGAAAGCAACAGCTTCGGTTGTACTGCAGCCATCATGCCTGAGCTGTCGGCCCACACAAAATAGGACTGCAAGACAGCGCGCCGCCCGCAGTCCAGCCAAGAAAAAACCGGAGCCTGTGCTCCGGTTCTTCATGGCGGGCGTGTCCGCCCTCAGTTCGTCTCGGCCAGCTGGTCGAGGATGGCCGGGTTCTCCAGCGTGCTCGTGTCCTGGGTGATGGCCTCGCCCTTGGCAATCGAGCGCAGCAGGCGGCGCATGATCTTGCCGCTGCGCGTCTTGGGCAGGTTCTCGCCAAAGCGGATGTCCTTGGGCTTGGCGATGGGGCCGATTTCCTTGGCCACCCAGTCGCGCAGTTCCTTGGCGATCTGCCTGGCCTCCTCGCCCGTGGGGCGCGAGCGCTTGAGCACCACGAAGGCGCAGATGGCCTCGCCGGTCAGGTCATCGGGGCGGCCCACCACGGCGGCTTCGGCCACCAGGTCGGTCTTGGCCACCAGGGCCGACTCGATCTCCATCGTGCCCATGCGGTGGCCCGAGACATTGAGCACGTCGTCTATGCGGCCCGTGATGCGGAAGTAGCCACGGTCCTCGCTGCGCACGGCGCCGTCGCCTGCCAGATAGGTCTGGCCGCCCAGTTCCGCCGGGAAGTAGCTCTTCTTGAAGCGCTCGGGGTCGCCCCAGATGGTGCGGATCATGCTGGGCCAGGGCTTGGTGACCACCAGCAGGCCGCCTGCGCCGTTGGGCAGTTCATGGCCGGTCTCGTCGACGATGGCGGCCATGATGCCCGGCAGCGGCAGCGTGCAAGAGCCCGGCACCAGCGGCGTGGCGCCGGGCATGGGGGCGATCACGTGGCCGCCGTTCTCGGTCTGCCAGAAGGTGTCCACGATGGGGCAGCGCTCGCCGCCCACATTGCGGTGGTACCACATCCAGGCTTCGGGATTGATGGGCTCGCCCACGCTGCCCAGCAGGCGCAGGCTGGACAGGTCCGAGTTCTTCGGATGCACGGCGGCATCGCTGTCGGCCGCCTTGATCAGCGAGCGGATGGCCGTGGGCGCCGTGTAGAAGATGGTGCAGCCGTGGCGCTCGATCATCTGCCAGAAGCGGCCCGCGTTGGGGAAGGTGGGCACGCCCTCGAACACGATCTGCGTGGCGCCAGCGGCCAGCGGGCCGTAGGCCACGTAGGTGTGGCCCGTGATCCAGCCGATGTCGGCCGTGCACCAGAACACGTCGCTGGGCTTGAGGTCGAAGGTCCACTCCATGGTCTGCTTGGCCCACAGCACATAGCCGCCCGTGCAGTGCTGCACGCCCTTGGGCTTGCCCGTGGAGCCGCTGGTGTAGAGGATGAACAGCGGGTGCTCGGAATCCACGGCCACGGGCGCGCACTCGGTGCTCTGGCCGGCCAGGATCTCGCCGAAGGTCTTGTCGCGGCCTGCCGTCATGGCACAGGCCGTGGCCGTGCGCTCGTAGACGAAGACATGGCGCACGGCCTCGCAGCCGCCCAGCGCCAGCGCATCGTCCACGATGGCCTTGAGCGGCAGCTCCTTGCCGCCGCGCATCTGGTAGTTGGCGGTGATCACGGCCACGGCGCCCACGTCCACGATGCGCTCCTGCACCGCCTTGGCCGAGAAGCCGCCGAACACCACGCTGTGCGTGGCGCCGATGCGCGCGCAGGCCTGCATGGCGATCACGCCCTCGATGGTCATGGGCATGTAGATCAGGACGCGGTCGCCCTTTTGCACGCCCTGGGCCTTGAGCGCGTTGGCGAACTGCGAGACACGCTCCAGCAGTTCGCGGTAGCTGACCTTGGTGACCTCGCCGCCGTCGGCCTCGAAGATGATGGCCGTCTTGTGCTCGACGTCCGTGCCCATGTGCTTGTCCAGGCAGTTGGCGCTGGCATTGAGCTCGCCATCGGCAAACCAGCGGTAGAAGGGCGGGTTGCTGTCATCGAGCACCTGGGTGAAGGGCTTGGACCAGACCACGTTCTCGCGGGCCAGGCGGGCCCAGAAACCCTGGTAGTCGTTCTCGGCCTCGGCGCACAGCGCCTGGTACTGCTCCATGCCGGAGATGCGGGCCTTGGCGGCAAAGTCGGCCGGCGGCGGGAAGACCCGGTTCTCCACCAGTACCGATTCAATGGGGGATGCTGTTGCAGTGCTCATGCTTGCTTGTCTCCTGGGCTGGCCAAATAAAAATTGTGGTGCGACTGTCGGGGGCCGGTCTTACATGCCACTGACTGAAACCCCCTTGGGCGCGCCGACCTGGGGATTCCCCGCAGTTCCCGGCTGTCACGGGCACTGGCCTGTTTCACCGCTAAAATCGCGCGCCCGTTTTCCACGGCCATTGTCCCCTCCCATCCACGCTCCCACACCAGACAAGCGCGACCGACCACCATGGCCCGCCAGCAAAACTCCAATCGAGCCCCCGGCTCCCCCCTGCGTCCCCTGCCTTCCCTGATCTTCGCCAGCCGCTGGCTGCAGCTGCCGTTGTACCTGGGCCTGATCGCCGCCCAGGGTGTCTATGTCTGGCACTTCCTGCTCGAGCTGTGGCACCTGATCGAGGCCGCCTTCGGCAACCAGGAGGCGCTGCAGGCCCTGATCACCAGCATCGGCTACAAGCACGATGCGCCCATCGGCGCGCTCAACGAGACCATCATCATGCTGGTGGTCCTGGCACTGATCGACGTGGTGATGATCTCCAACCTGCTGATCATGGTCATCGTGGGCGGCTACGAGACCTTCGTCAGCCGCCTGGGCCTGGACAGCCACCCCGACCAGCCCGAGTGGCTGGGCCACGTGAACGCCTCCATCCTCAAGGTCAAGCTGGCCCTGTCCATCATCGGCATCAGCTCCATCCACCTGCTCAAGACCTTCATCAACGCGGGCAGCTACGACGTCAAGGTGCTGATGTGGCAGACCATCATCCACGTCACCTTCCTGGCCAGCGCCCTGGCCATCGCCTATACCGACAAGCTGATCAACAGCACGGCCAGCAACCACTGAGCCGGCGGCATCCCGCACCAAAGCCCCGCAGCGCCAGCCGCCGCGGGGCTTTTTTCATGGGCGGGCGCAGGCAACGGGTCGGACACCTTCTGGCGCCCGGCCGGCCAGCGCGCCAGGCACGCTTTTTGCCGCAGATCGGGCCTGAAGCTTTCCTCAAGCTGACGCTTGACCGATTTTATTCATCGATGACAGCATATGCCTTGCAAATCATGGCCTCAACGCTCTCATTAAGTGAGCAAATACTGGCCCGATTGCAGCCCCCAAGGGCTTGAAACAGCCCAAAACAGGCCTTGTTCGGCTCATGCGTTTTGACGCAGTAAAACCTGTTTTATATAATTTCAGCTTCTTTACAACCTGCCAAGCAGGTCATCGGCACCGTCTTCACGGCCTGCCGATATACCCCGGCGGATCGTTGTGCTTCCGGCACAGCCCCGTCAACCGGGCCGAAACTCGGTCCTGATGTTGTGGGGCATCGCGCTGGCTGATCTTCAGCCACGATGCCCGACTGAGACACCGCGCGCCTCACCGCCGGCTGCTCTCGACTTCTGGCTCTTGCGCACCGCTTCGCGTGCCATCCGAGCCGCCTCGGGTGCTTTCGCACCTGTTTGAATCCCAGCAACGGGGGACGGCAGTCCCCTGCAGCGAACGGCATCAGGGCTTCATTTTTGGCTTGCGCGCCAGCGTCTTCGCCCGTCGAGGACGCTGGACTGTGTTCCATCTCACCCAAAAGGAGAACGCCACAGTGGCCAAGCAGATCATCATCGATCATGTGTTCAAGGTGTTCGGGGACGACCCCAAGACCGCACTCGACCTCGTCCAACAGGGCCTGAGCAAACAGGAGATCCTGGAGCGCACGGGCCAGTCCATCGGCGTGTTCGACGCCAATTTCACCATCGAGGCCGGCGAGATCTTCGTCGTCATGGGCCTGTCGGGCTCGGGCAAGTCCACCCTGGTGCGCATGCTCAACCGCCTCATCGAGCCCACGGCCGGGCGCATCGTGGTCGATGGCCAGGACATCAATGCCCTGGGCGAGCGCGACCTGCGCGCCCTTCGCCGCAAGGACATCTCCATGGTGTTCCAGTCCTTTGCGCTGATGCCGCACATGACGGTGCTGGACAACACGGCCTTCGGCCTGGAGCTGGCCGGCGCCGACAAGGCCGAGCGCCAGACACAGGCCCAGGCCGCGCTGGAGCAGGTGGGCCTGGGCGCCTGGGGCGCCAGCTACCCCGACGAGCTGTCGGGCGGCATGCAGCAGCGCGTGGGCCTGGCCCGGGCGCTGGCGTCCGATCCGTCCATCCTGCTGATGGACGAGGCCTTCTCGGCCCTGGACCCCATCATCCGCACCGAGATGCAGTCCGAGCTGCTGCGCCTGCAGCAGATCCAGCGCCGCACCATCGTCTTCATCTCGCATGACCTGGACGAGGCCATGCGCATCGGCGACCGCATCGCCATCATGAAGGATGGCCAGGTGATCCAGGTCGGCACGCCCGACGAGATCCTGCGCAGCCCTGCCGACGACTATGTGCGCAGCTTCGTGCGCGGCGTGGATGCGGCCTCGGTCTTCAAGGCCGGCGACATCGCGCGCCAGGCGCTGACCGTGGTGTCCGAGCACAGCGACCGCGGCTGCCGCGCGGCCCAGCGCCTGCTGGAGGATTCGGACCGCGACTACGCCTATGTGGTCAACGCGCGCCGCCGCTTCCTGGGCGTGGTGTCCTCGCAATCGCTGCGCGACGCACTGCATGGCCGCCCGGGCATGCTGGGCCTGAGCCACGCCTTCCTGCCCAACGTCGAGCCGCTGTCCGCAGGCACGCCGGTGGCCGAGCTGTTCGGCCCCGTGGCCGCCGCGCCCTGCGCGCTGCCGGTGACCAGCGACGACGGCCAGTTCATGGGCGTGGTCAGCCGCACCACCATGCTGCGCTTCCTGGACCGCGACACGCCGCCCGTGCCGCCGCCGCAGGAGATCGTGCCGCCGGTCACGCTCAACCCGCATTTCCCGGCCTCCAACGCCCCCACCGTCGCCCCCACCGTCGCGCCGACCGTGGAGCCGATCGAACAACGACAAGGAGATGCCGCATGAGCGATGCAACCAACAGCCTGAACCCGAACACCGCCGCTGCCGCCACCGATCCCTGGGCCGATGCAAGCGCCGGTGCAGGCGCTAGTGCAAGCGCCGCCCCTGCTTCCACCGATTCCGCAGCCTCTGCAGCGCCTGCAAGCGCCGATCCCTGGGCAACCGCCGCCACGCCGGCGCCCGATGCCTCGGCCGATCCCTGGGGCGCCGCCAGCGGCGGTGATGCCGCAGGCGGTGACTGGCTGGGCGCCTCGGCCGGCTCGGGCGTTCCCGACGACGCCCATGCCAGCCTCTGGCACCAATTGACCACCGACGGCCTGCCCGTGCAGGGCTGGATCAACAGCGGCCTGGAATGGGTGGTCCACCATTTCCGCCCCTTCTTCCAGGCCGTGCGCACGCCCATCGACGGCACGCTGTCGGGCATCACCGATGCCATGCTGGCCCTGCCCTGGCCGCTGCTGGTCCTGGTCCTGACCCTGGTGGCCTGGCAGTTCGCGGGCCGCGCCATGGCCATTGGCGCCGCCGTCTCGCTGGTGGTGGTCGCCATGCTGGGCATCTGGCCCGAGGCCATGGTGACGCTGTCCCTGGTGCTGACTTCGCTGGTGTTCTGCATGGTCATCGGCCTGCCTGCGGGGATTTTGCTGGCCTCCAGCGACCGTGCGCAGCGCTGGACACGCCCGCTGCTCGACGCCATGCAGACCACGCCGGCCTTCGTCTACCTGGTGCCCGTGGTGATGCTGTTCGGCATCGGCAACGTGCCCGGCGTGATCGTGACCATCATCTTCGCGCTGCCGCCGCTGATCCGCCTGACCAACCTGGGCATCCGCCAGGTGCGCCCCGACCTGATCGAAGCGAGCCGCGCCTATGGTGCATCGCCCTGGCAGCTGCTGTGGAAGGTGCAGCTGCCGCTGGCCATGCCCTCCATCATGGCGGGCGTGAACCAGGCGCTGATGCTGTCGCTGTCCATGGTGGTGATCGCCTCCATGATCGCCGTGGGCGGCCTGGGCCAGATGGTGCTGCGCGGCATCGGCCGCCTGGACATGGGCCTGGCCACCGTGGGTGGACTGGGCATCGTGCTGCTGGCCATCGTGCTGGACCGCATCACCCAGGCCATGGGGCAGACGACCCGCGGCGGTGCGCGCTGGTGGCACAGCGGCCCCGCCGGCTGTGTGGCCCGCCTGCTGGGCGCCGGCAACAAGCCGGTCCACCGCGGCAGCACCAGCTGAATGCCTTCACTGCGGCGCGGATGGGCCCACTGCCGCGCCGCCTTCCCGAAAAGCGGTCAGCCACGCTGGCCGCCCACTCCCCTTTCATCACACAACGGAGGAACCCGAGGATGAACCAAGCCCTGAACCACAACCGACTGCAAGCGACCACCCCCAGCCACTGGCTGCGCACCGCCACGATGGCTGCCGGCATCGCACTGGCCTGCGCAGGCGCATCGGCCGCCAGCGACCAGCCCGGCAAAGGCGTGAAGGTGTCGCCGCTCAAGAGCTCCATCGCCGAAGAAAGCTTCCAGACCCTGATCGTCATGAAGGCCCTGGAGAAGCTGGGCTACGAGGTGCAGCCCTTCCAGGAAGTCGAGTACCCCACGGCCCATGTGGCGATTGCCAATGGCGACGCCACTTTCCTGGCCACGCACTGGAACCCGCTGCACGCCGACTACTACAAGAACGCGGGCGGCGACGCCAAGCTGTTCCGCAAGGGCGTTTACTCGGACAACGCCGCCCAGGGCTACCTGATCGACAAGAAGACGGCCGACGAATACAAGATCACCAATATCGGCCAGTTGAAGGACCCCAAGATCGCCAAGCTGTTCGACTCGGACGGTGACGGCAAGGCCGACCTCACCGGCTGCACGCCGGGCTGGGGCTGCGAGGCCGTGATCGAGCACCACCTGACGGCCTACAAGCTGCGCGACACCGTGACCCACAAGCAGGGCACGTACTCGGCGCTGATCGCCGACACCATCTCGCGCTACAAGGCCGGCAAGCCCATCCTCTACTACACCTGGACGCCCTACTGGGTGAGCAACGTGCTCAAGCCCGGCAAGGACGTGGTGTGGCTGGAGGTGCCCTTCTCCTCGCTGCCCGGCGAGCAGGCCAAGTTCGATACCAAGCTGCCCAACGGCAAGAACTACGGCTTCGTGGTGAACAAGCAGCAGATCGTGGCCAACAAGGCCTTCACCGACAAGCATCCCGACGCCGGCAAGCTGTTCGAGCTGATGCAGCTGCCCGTGGGCGACATCAGTGCGCAGAATCACATGATGAGCCAGGGCCAGAACAAGCCCTCGGACATCAACCGCCATGTGGACGGCTGGATCAAGGCCCACCAGAAGACCTTCGACGGCTGGCTGGAACAGGCCCGCGCGGCAGCCCGCTGAACGCTGAAAACGGCCAGGGAAGGGAGTCTCTGCTGACACTCTTGCGGCAACCCCTTCCAAATGCGCGCCTCGGCGGGCTTTTTGGGCAGGATGGCCTTGGCCGCCACGATGCGCCTGCGGATGCGTCGGCCAGCAGGCCTGGCACCCGGCTTGCACCGGTTGCAGCCAAATATCGTGCGCGAGTCCACGCAGGCTGCGGGCCGAGGCCTTGCACCGGGGCAGGGATCACGCAGGGAGCTGCAACTGGCGCACGGCGTCGTCCACGCTCCAGCCCGCATAGCTGGCGGGCGGCAAGGCCGGATTGCCCACGCGCGCCAGCAGGTCGCGCACGGGGTCCTTGACGCGGGCCAGGGCCAGCGGCACGCCCAGTTGCTGCAACTGGGCCGCGAAGTCGCACAGCGCCTCGACACTGGTGGCATCCAGATCGGCCGAATCTTCCAGGCTCAGCACCACGCCGCAGGGCGAAGGCAGGGATTGCAGCCGCTCGCGGATGGCCGCAAACACCGGGTCGGCATTGCCGAAGAACAGCGGTGCCTCGGGCCGCGCGATCAGCAGGCCGGCCGGCACCACCGCGTCGGGGTGGCGTGCGACATCGACAAAGTCATGCGTGTCTGCCAGCCTGCCCAGCCAGCTCACATGCGAGCGCGACAGCGTTTGCAGCAGCATGAGCAGGCTGGCCGCAATGGCCAGCAGCAGCCCGTCGAGCACGCCCAGCGCCAGCACGGCAAGGAACGCCAGCACCACGATCAGCCGGTCCCGCCGCCAGGCGAAGTAAGGTCGCAGCGCGGCAGGGTTCAGCGTGTGGCCCACGGCGTGGATGACGATGGCGGCCAGCAGCGGCTGCGGCGTGCGCTCTATCCAGGGCAGCAGCAGCCAGACGGCCAGGCCCACCACGGCGCAGGCCACCAGGCCTGCAGCGCGGCTTTGCGCGCCCGCCACCTCGTTGGCCGAGGTGGCCGAGTAGCCCGCGCCCACGGGCATGCCATGGAACACGCCCGACAGCAGGTTGGCCGCGCCCAGCGCCATCAGGTCGCGGTTGGCATCGACGCGGTCGCCGTGGCGCAGCGCAAAGCTGCGGATGGAGCCATAGGACTCGGCATAGAGGATGAGCGCCATCGCAAAGGCCAGCTCACCCAGGCGCAGCCATTCGGCGCGGTGCAGCGAGGGAATGCCGGGATTGGAGAAATCCAGCCGTATCGGCCCCACGGCCGCAATGCCCCAGCGCGCGCACCAGCCGCCCGCATCCAGCGCAATGCCGGCCGCAATCACCAGCAAGGCCGCAGGCAGGCCACGCCAGCGGGCCAGCGCACGCATCAGCAGCAGTGCCGCAACGGCCATGGCCAGACCCGCTCCATTCCAGTGGCGCCAGCCGGCCAGCAGCTCCCAGACAAAGCGCGGCAGATCGCCATGCACGGGCTGGAAGGCGACGGCATGCGGGATCTGCTTGACCACGATGGTCAGCGCAAGCCCCAGCGCAAAGCCACGCAGCACGGGCTTGGCAATGAAATTGGAGACCGCGCCCAGCCGCGCCAGCCCCGCCACCACGAAGAACAGGCCCGTCAGCAGCACGATGCCCACGCCCAGCAGCATGCGCTGCTGCGGCGAGGTGCCGGCCATGGACGCCGTGGCCGCCAGCAGCACGGCGGCAGAGGAGGATGTGGCCGAGACGATGGCGAAGCGGCTGCTCCCCAGCAGGCCATAGGCCAGCAGCCCGGCGAACAGCGCAATCACCCCGGCCTGCGGCGGCAGGCCGGCAATGCCGGAATAGGCCACGGCCTCGGGCAGCAACAGGCCGGCGATGGACAGGCCGGCGCCCCAATCGGCCAAGGCAGGCAGGCCGGGCGCACGCATCAGGATTGCGGAGCAACGACGCCGGACCAGCCCGGCAGGTAGCGCGCCTCGGCGCCGTGCGCCAGGCCCAGGGCCTCGTGCAGGGCCTGCTCGGGCAAGGCCACATCGCCCTTGCCGCTGCGCAGGTCCTTGGTGGCGAAGCGCGTGCGAAAGAAATCGGCCCACAGGAATTCGACAAAGGGCGCCGTGTCCTTGGCATAGCCACCAGCCTTGCGCACGGCGCCGGCCAGGCTGCGGTAGGGGTCGTCGCGCAGGCGGTCCAGCTGCTCGGGCATCTTGGCCCAGTCGCAGCGGCGGCCGCGCTCGTCATACGGATGGGCCCATTGGTGGAACTCCATCAGGCGCCAGAACATCAGCGGATCGGCCTCGCTGAAATCGGCCAGTTGCATGACCCAGACCTGGTCCACGGACTCCTGCGTCAGCGCCAGCCCCAGGTGGTGGTGGTCGACGATGTAGTGCAGGCCTTGCGGCCCCAGCACGGCCGGGAACCAGTGCGATGCCAGAACGCCTTCGCGCTCCTTGCGCTTGAGACGGCCCCACTGGGCGCGCTTGGCCTGCACTTCGGCGGCGCCTATGGTCATCTGCGTGGGACGCAGTGCGGCCAGCGAAACCCGGATCAGATGCTGCTGTGCTCTCATCGTCCAAACCTCCGTTGCATCAAGGGTGCAGACCGGCGGGCAGCCAGGTCCGGCATCCAGAATACGCCTTCGAGGTTACAAATGGTCGCAACAACGGACTTGCACCCATAATCGCTCACAATTTTGTCCCGTTGACCTCATGAACCAGCCCCAACACCCCATCGTCCATGGCACGGAAGACGTGCTGATCAGCCTTTGCAATTCGGTATCCCGCGTGCTCCAGGTGGCCACGCAGTGCCAGATCCAGTATTCGGGCATGGTGCAACGCATCACCAAGACCAGCCTCAAGCCCGATATCGGCTGCTTTGTCCTGGTGGACGGTGGCTTCTCGGGCCTGGTGATCATCAACTTCTCGGCCGCCGCCGCCATGGAGCTGTACCGCAGCTACATGCTGAGCATGGGCATGGGCGAGGATGACCTGGCCACCTCCTATACCTCGGACGATGTCAGCAACGTCATGGGCGAGCTGATGAACCAGGTGGTGGGCGACTTCACCAGCAAGGTCCAGCGCGAGCTTCAGACCTACATCACCCAGAGCCAGCCCAAGATGATCCGCCTGAACAAGCAGGTCAACCTCAGCGTGGATGCCAACCTCGACTCCCCCGAGGCGCGTCGCGTGACCTTCTACACGGGCAACAACAACATCTTCTATCTTGAACTGGCCATGGACCGCACCGAGTTCATCAAGGTCGTGGACTTCGAGCCCCAGGAGCGCCCCGATCCCGATGCGCTCATGGCCCAGACCGCCGCCAGCACCCCGGCCGCAGCGCCCGCGCCGCCCGCCAGTACCGACACCGACGAACTGCTCAAGTCGCTGGGCATGTAAGCCCGGCCTGCGGTGCGGGAGCCAAAACCCTGGCGCCTGCGGATGTATCGGGAGACTCCGGGAACGATATCGTTGACATGCAGATAATTGGAATGTCAACTATTTGAATACCACGATGTCCTCCCAGTCCGACCAGTCCCTGCCCGCGCAGGCCGATGCCGCGAGCGTGCAGCGGCATTTCATGTTCACGCTGGGCCAGGTGAACAAGCAGTGGCGCCGCACGCTGGACCGACTGCTGGCGCCCATGGGGCTGACCCAGGCGCTGTGGATGCCGCTGATGCATCTGGCGCGTTCCCCTGACGCCATGCGCCAGAAGGATCTGGCCCACTCCCTTGCGCTGGACAGCTCCTCCGTCGTACGGCTGGTGGACGGCCTGGCCGCCCAAGGCTGGATAGAGCGCGTGGACGACAGCGACCGCCGCGTCAGGAAAATCCAGCTCACGCCAGCCGGCCATGCCCAGGTCGAAGCCGTGCAGGGCCTGCTGCAGCAGGCCCGTGCCCAGGTGCTGGGCGCCGTGCCGCCCGAGGAACTGGAGGCGGCCTACGCCACGCTGCAGCGCCTGCTGCAAGCCATGGCCGCCGAGCCCGCCTCAGACGCGGACCTGCACGACGAGCAGGCTCGCTGAGATGGCGCCCGAGCACTCTTCGCTGCCACCACCGGTGCAAGGCGATACAGCGGCCAGCCGCAAGGCTCCGCTATGGCTGCTGGTGATCGTGACCATCGTCGGCACGCTGGCCATGCATATGTTCCTGCCCGCCCTGCCCGATGCGGCACGCCAGCTCCAGGCCGGCGCCAGCCAGATGCAGCTGACCATCACGGTCTACATCCTGGGCCTGGGCGTGGGCCAGCTGGTCTACGGCCCGCTGTCGGACAGCCTGGGGCGCCGCCCCATGCTGCTGGCAGGGCTCATCCTCTATGCGCTGGCCAGCCTGGCGGCCTTTCTCGCCCCGTCCGCCCCCTGGCTGATCGGCGCGCGGCTGCTCCAGGCGCTGGGCGGCTGCGCGGGCCTGGCCCTGGGACGCGCCATTGCGCGCGATTCGAGCACGCCCGAGAACGCCGTCGGTAGCCTGGCGCTGCTCAACCTGATGATGATGATCGGCCCGGGCATCGCGCCGGCCATCGGCTCGGCCATCGACGACGCCCTGGGCTGGCGCGCCATCTTCGGCACGCTGGCCGTGGTCGGCGGCGTGACGGCCTTCGGCATCTGGAAGCTGCTGCCCGAAACCGGACAGCCCACGGGCCGCCTGCACCTGGGCACCATCCGCGACGACTACCGCAGCCTGCTGCGCTCCCCGGCCTTCGTGGGCTTTGCCGTGGGCGGCGGCTGCGCCACAACGTCCATCTATGCCTTCCTGGCGGCGGCGCCCTTCGTCTTCATCGAGCAACTGCATTCCACCAAGCATGAAGTGGCCATCTACCTGGGCCTGCTCATGGGCGGCATGGCCGCGGGCAATGCGCTTGCCCGCCAGCTGATACGCCACTGGCCCCTGGAGCGGCTGATGCTCAACGGCAATCTGCTGAGCCTGGCCAGCGCGGCCATGCTGCTGTTGCTGGCCCTGTGCAACCAGCTCACGCCGGCCATCGTGGTCGCGCTGATGGTGCTGTTCGCGCTGGGCTCGGGCCTGACCAGCCCTGCGGCGCTGGCCAGCGCGCTCAGCGTGCATCCGCGCCTCACGGGCTCGGCCGCCGGGGTCTACGGCAGCACCCAGATGGCCGTGGGCGGCCTGTGCACGCTGGGCGCCAGCCTGGGCAGCAACCCGGCGCTGTCGGCCGCGCTCGCCCTGGTCGTAGCCTGCGTGGTGGGGCAGTTGGGCTTTCGTGGTGCGCTGCGCCACGCGCAGCGTGCGCCCGGCTGAGGGCAGTCCGGCTGAGGGCCATGGTCCCCGAGGCGACGGCCCGGCCGCGCAAAGCGCAGGCGGAGCCAGGGCCTCGATTACATTGGCGCAGCCGTGGCCACTGCCACGGACCACAGGAGACAAAAACATGCGCCAACTTTCCTTTTCCATCGTCCTGCGCCAGGCCGCCACCGGCACGCTGGCAGCCGCCGCGCTGCTGGCCGGCACAGCAGCCCAGGCCGGCTCCATCGAGGCCGCCGAGTTCAAGAGCGCCACGCTGCAGCGCAGCTGGACCTACAACGTCTACCTGCCCACGGGCTACGACGCCCAGTCCAGGCTGCGCTACCCCGTCATGTACCTGCTGCACGGCAATGACGGCCAGCGCAACGACTGGCCCGTCAAGGGCAGCCTGCTGCGCACGGTGGACCAACTGATCCAGAACGGCGAGATCCCGCCCGCCATCATCGTCATGCCCGACGCGGGAACGACCTGGTACGTGGACCTCAAGGAGCCCATGGAGACGGCCTTCTTCCAGGACCTCGTCCCCCATGTCGAGAAAAAGTACCGCACCCTCACCAGCCGCGATGGCCGCGTGATCGGCGGCCTGTCCATGGGCGGCTACGGCGCGCTGCGCTACGTGCTCAAGTACCCCGAGAAATTCCAGGCCGCCGCCCTGCTGAGCCCCGCCATCTACAACCCAGAGCCGCCCGCCGATTCCTCGGCACGCTCGGTCAAGGTCTTTGCCGAACCCAACACGGGCGGCCAGTACAGCACCACCGTCTGGAAAAGCTACAACTACCCTGTGCTGTGGGACAGCTTTCTCGCCCGCAAGATCAGCGTGCCCATGTACATCAACTCGGGCGACGACGATGAATTCATGATCGAGTCCGACGCCGCCCAGCTCTACGCCCAGCTGCGCAGGAACAAGCAGCCTGCCGAGCTGCGCATCGTCAACGGCAAGCATGAATGGCCGGTCTGGGAAAGCACCATCGGCGACGCGCTCAAGTACGTATTCCGCACCGTGCGCCGCCCGCAGGCGGACAACTGAGCCAGGCCATGAAGCAAAAAAAGGGGAGCCGATCGGCTCCCCTTTTTGATTGCATCAGCAGGTCTTACAGATTGCCGACCATCTTGGCAGGGATCACCCAGGCGTCGAACTGTTCGCCGGTCAGGTGGCCCGATGCCACAGCCGCTTCGCGCAGGCTGGAGCCTTCCTTGTGCGCCTTCTTGGCGATGTAGGCCGCCTTGTCGTAGCCGATGTGCGGGTTCAGCGCCGTCACCAGCATCAGCGAGCGCTGCACCAGCTCGGTGATGCGCTCGCGGTTGGGCTCGATGCCCACGGCGCAGTGGTCGTTGAAGCTCTTCATGCCATCGGCCAGCAGGCGCACGCTCTGCAGGAAGTTGTGGGAGACCATGGGGCGGAACACGTTCAGCTCGAAGTTGCCCGAGGCGCCGCCGAAGTTGATGGCCACATCGTTGCCGAAGACCTGGGCCGCCAGCATGGTCACAGCCTCGCTCTGCGTGGGATTGACCTTGCCGGGCATGATGGACGAGCCGGGCTCGTTCTCGGGGATGGAGATCTCGCCCAGGCCGCTGCGCGGGCCCGAGGCCAGCCAGCGCACGTCGTTGGCGATCTTCATCATGCTGGCGGCCAGCGTCTTGAGCGCGCCGTGGGCGTGGACCAGGCCGTCGCACGAGGCCAGGGCCTCGAACTTGCTGGGCGCCGTCACGAACGGGTAGCCGGTGAGCCGGGACAGCTCGGCCGCCACGCCCTCGGCATAGCCCTTGGGAGCATTCAGGCCCGTGCCCACGGCCGTGCCGCCCAGCGCCAGCTCGTACAGGTGCGGCAGCGCGGCGCGCACATGCTTTTCGCCATGGGCCAGCTGGGCCACCCAGCCCGAGATTTCCTGGCCCAGCGTCAGCGGCGTGGCGTCCTGCAGATGGGTGCGGCCGATCTTGACGATGTCGGCATAGGCCTCGCTCTTGGCCTGCAGCGTGTTGCGCAGCAGGGCAATGGCGGGCAGCAGCTTTTGCTCGATGGCCGTGACGGCAGCCACGTGCATGGCGGTGGGGAACACGTCGTTGCTCGACTGGCTCTTGTTCACGTCGTCATTGGGGTGGACCAGGCGCGCTTCGCCGCGCTCGCCACCGAGGATTTCGCTGGCGCGGTTGGCCAGCACCTCGTTGACGTTCATGTTGGTCTGCGTGCCCGAGCCGGTCTGCCAGACCACCAGCGGGAACTCGTCCGGGTGCTTGCCGGCGATCACCTCGTCGGCGGCGGCCAGGATGGCCTGGGTCTTCTTCTCGTCCAGCAGGCCCAGCTTGTGGTTGACGGTGGCCGAGGCCTTCTTGACCTGGGCCAGCGCGTGGATGATCTCGCGCGGCTGCTGCTCTCCGCTGATGTCGAAGTTCTGCAGCGAGCGCTGCGTCTGCGCGCCCCAGAGCTTGTCTGCGGGGACGGCTATGGGTCCGAAAGTGTCTTTTTCCTGGCGGGTCGCGGTCATTGGTATGGACTCCTTGGTGAAAACAACGCGGCGCAGTTGGCTGGAGGCAGGTCGGCGGGCCGCGCAGGACGTGGCTCGGGGATGTCTGGCTGGCAGGGCCGCAATGGCAAAAACCCGCTCATGGTAACTCCGTAAATGGGAACCCCTCGCATCCATCCCCCACAGCGGTGTCGCCAGGCATGGCTTGTCCAGCCAAACCCCTCGACTCTTGTACAAGACTGCGCCCATTGCGTGCACTTTTCCCCCTGCAGCGCCGATAATCGCCCCCGGGATTCCCCTCCCCCTGTTCCCCCGATCAAAAAAGACACCCCACCGATGACCACCACGATCCGCCAGCAGGACCTGATCGATTCGATCGCAGGCGCCCTGCAGTACATCAGCTACTACCACCCCGCCGACTACATCGCCCACCTGGCCCGCGCCTACGAGCGCGAGCAAAGCCCGGCGGCCAAGGACGCGATGGCCCAGATCCTGACCAACTCCAAGATGTCGGCCACGGGCCACCGCCCGATCTGCCAGGACACCGGCATCGTCAACGTGTTCCTGAAGGTGGGCATGGACGTGCGCTGGGAAGGCTTCACGGGCGGCCTGGAAGACGCCATCAACGAAGGCGTGCGCCGCGGCTACAACCACCCCGAGAACACGCTGCGCGCCTCGGTCGTGGCCGATCCGCTGTTCGCGCGCAAGAACACCAAGGACAACACGCCTGCCGTCATCAACGTGCAGATCGTGCCCGGCGACAAGCTGGACGTGACTGTGGCCGCCAAGGGCGGCGGCTCGGAGAACAAGTCCAAGATGATCATGATGAACCCCAGCGACAACCTGGTGGACTGGGTGCTCAAGACCGTTCCGACCATGGGCGCGGGCTGGTGCCCGCCGGGCATGCTGGGCATCGGCATCGGCGGCACCGCCGAGAAGGCCGTGCTGCTGGCCAAGGAAAGCCTGATGGAAGACCTGGACATGTACGAGCTGCAGGCCAAGGCCGCGCGCGGAGAAAAGCTCGACCAGGTCGAGGAACTGCGCCTGGAGCTGTACGAGAAGGTCAACGCCCTGGGCATCGGCGCGCAAGGCCTGGGCGGCCTGGCCACCGTGCTGGACATCAAGATCAAGATGTACCCCACGCACGCGGCCTCCAAGCCCGTGGCCATGATCCCCAACTGCGCGGCCACGCGCCACGCGCACTTCGTGATGGACGGCTCCGGCGCGGTCTACATGGACGCGCCCTCGCTGGACCTGTGGCCCAAGATCGACTGGGAGCCCGACTACAACAAGTCGCGCCGCGTGGACCTCAACGCCCTGACCAAGGAAGAAGTGGCCAGCTGGAAGCCCGGCGACACCCTGCTGCTCAACGGCAAGATGCTCACGGGCCGCGATGCCGCCCACAAGCGCATCCAGGACATGCTGGCCAAGGGCGAGAAGCTGCCCGTGGACTTCACCAACCGCGTGATCTACTACGTCGGCCCGGTGGACCCGGTCAAGGACGAAGCCGTGGGCCCCGCAGGCCCCACGACGGCCACCCGCATGGACAAGTTCACCGACATGATGCTGGAGCAGACCGGCCTGATCGCCATGATCGGCAAGGCCGAGCGCGGCCCGGTGGCCATCGAGTCCATCAAGAACCACAAGTCGGCCTACCTGATGGCCGTGGGCGGCGCCGCCTACCTGGTGTCCAAGGCCATCAAGAACGCCAAGGTCGTGGGCTTCGAGGACCTGGGCATGGAAGCCATCTACGAGTTCGACGTGGTGGACATGCCCGTGACGGTGGCCGTTGATGCCGGCGGCACCAGCGCCCACATCACAGGCCCGGCCGAATGGCAAAAGCGCATCGCATCCGGCGAGTTCAAGACGATTGAGATCGCTTCGGCCTGAAGCCGGCGTCGAGCGCAAAGGGACCGCCTTCGGGCGGTCTTTTCATTGGTGCGGGCATTTGTGACAGACTGCCCGCTGCCTGCAACACTGCCCCACTGCCCCACTGCCCCACTGCCCCACTGCCCCACTGCCCCACTGCCCCACTGCCCATTCAACATGACCATCGCGCTCGTCCTCATCGCCCTGCTGGCCGTGACCAGCATGGCATGGCGCCTGTCCTCCCGCCGCCATGTCCTGCCCTGCCCCTCCTGGCTGCGCTGGATGGTCGAACTCGACAACCCCTTCGCGGCCAGCAACAAGGCCGCCTTCATCGTCGGACAACTGCAGGTGCAACCAGGCATGAAGGTGCTGGATGCGGGCTGCGGCCCGGGACGCGTCACCCTGCCGCTGGCCCGTGCGGTCGGTGCCCAGGGCCATGTGCTGGCCGTGGACCTGCAGCCTGCCATGCTCGAACAGGTGGCTGCCAAGGCGCATGCCCAGGGGCTGGAGAACGTGCGCACCCAGGCGGCTGCGCTGGGCCAGGGGCAGCTCGCAGCCGGGCAGCACGACCGCGCCGTGATGGCCGCCGTGCTGGGAGAGATCCCGAACCGCCAGGCCGCGCTGGCCGATGTATTCCAGAGCCTGCGCCCCGGCGGCCTGCTGGCCGTGGCCGAACTGGTCTTCGACCCGCATTTCCAGCGCCGCACCAGCGTGGAAAAGCTGGCAGGCGAGGCAGGCTTCATCCCCCACTCCTTCCACGGCCATGCAGCCGCCTATCTGCTGGTACTGCAGCGCCCTCTCCAACCATGACCACCACACATTCCCCTGTAGCGACCCTGCGGACACCGCGCCTGATACTGCGCCAGTGGCAGGCCGGCGACCGGCAGCCCTTTGCCGCGCTGAATGCCGACCCACAGGTCATGGAGCACTTTCCGGCACTGCTCAGCCGTGGACAAAGCGATGCCATGGCAGACAGGATCCAGGCACTGATCGAGGAACGCGGCTGGGGCTTCTGGGCGGCAGAGCACCTTGCCAGCGGCGAGTTCATGGGCTTCATCGGGCTGCACACTCCCGCCGCGTCTTTGCCGTTCTCGCCCTGCGTGGAAATCGGCTGGCGGCTCGCCAGGCCTTTCTGGGGCCAGGGCCTGGCCAGCGAGGGCGCGCGGGCGGCGCTGGAGCACGGCTTCAGCGGGTTGCATCTGGAGTCCATCGTCTCGTTCACCGCGCTGTCCAACCTGCGTTCGCAGGCCGTGATGCAGCGCCTGGGCATGGAGCGCGAGGCACATGACTTCGACCATCCGGAGGTGCCCGCAGGCCACGCGCTGCGCAGGCATTGCCTGTATCGCCTGACACAGGCCCAATGGCTGCAGCAGCAAGCCATGGGCGCAGCATGAACGCGCCCGAGCGGGCATACTGGGCGCCGCCTCCAAAAGCCTTTATCCGGATCTGCACATGACCTCCCCGGCCTCTCCCATCGGCGTCTTCGACAGCGGTATCGGCGGCCTCAGCGTGCTGCAGGCGCTGCGCCATGAACTGCCGCATGAGCGCTTCGTCTACCTGGCCGACAGCGGCAATGCACCCTATGGCGACGCACGCGGCGACGCCTTCGTGCAGCAGCGCACGCGCACCATTGCGCGCCATCTGCGTGAGCAGCACCAGATCAAGGTGCTGGTGATCGCCTGCAACACGGCCACGGCAGCGGCCGTGGACATGCTGCGCGCCGAAATGCCCGAACTGCCCCTGATCGGCGTGGAGCCCGCCATCAAGCCCGCTTCGCTGTCGAGCCAGACCGGCCACGTGGGCGTGATGGCCACGCGCGGCACGGTGGGCAGCGCACGCTTTGCACGCCTGGTGGCCGACCATGGCCAGCGCGTGCAATTCCATGTCCAGCCCTGCGACGGACTGGCCAAGGCCATCGAGGAAAGCACGGAGCAACCCGTTCCCGCCGACCCCATGGCCACCGAGGTGGCGCAACTGTGCGCCAGGTATGTGAATGCCCTGGGCAGCTTCGGACAGAAGACGGGTGAGATGGATTCCCTGGTGCTGGGCTGCACCCACTACATATTCGCCCGCGAGCAGTTGCGCACGCTGCTGGGGCCGGACATCCAGTTCATCGACACAGGTGCCCCGGTAGCTCGCCAGACGCGGCGCGTGCTTGACCGCCTGGGCACCCTGGCCAGCGAATCAGGCCCCTTGCCCGCAGCAGAGGGCCAGGTCCAGCTGATGACCACGGGATCGCTGCAGGCCCTGCAATCGGCCGCATCGCGCTGGCTGGATCTGCCCGCGCAATGCTGCTCGTGCGTTCAGGTCGGCGAATCCAGCGCCGTCCCCACGGCCGCCTGAATCACGGCTGCGCCTGCCACAGGCGCCGGCCCGAGTGGTCCATCCAGCTCAGGTACAGCCGCAGCTCGAACTCCAGCTGGTGGTAGTCGGGCTCCATGTGGGTGCACAGCTGGTAGAAGGCCTTGTCGTGGTCAGGCTCGCGCAGATGGGCCAGCTCATGGACGACGATCATGCGCAAGAAAGCCTCGGGCGCCTGCTTGAACAGTGCACCGATGCGGATCTCGTGCCGGGCATTGAGGCGGCTTCCCTGCACCACGGTGCGGCGCGTGTGCAGGCCCAGGGCGTTGTGGACCACATGGATGCGGCCGTCGTAGGCCACCTTGTTCAGCGTGCCGGCATTGCGCATGTGCCGGCCCTTGAGGGCATCCACGTAGTCATAGAGGCTCTTGTCCGTGCGCACGGCATGGGCCTCGGGATGCTTGCGCAGCAGCCAGGCCTCGGCCTTGTCATCGGCCAGCCAGCCGCGCACCTGCGACTGCAGCGCGGCCGGGTAGGCGGACAGGTAGGGAAGAGGCAGTGCACCGCCAGCCACCTCGCGCCGCTGCTCGCGCTGGCGGCGCACGGTCTCGGTGACTGCTCCGGAATACTTGGGCGTGCTGGCCTGTGTCGCCATGGCTGTACGCCGCGCGAGGCAGCGCCGTGCGCTCAATGCAGGTGGCGGGGGCGGCGATTGCCACCGTGGCCCGAACCCGATCCACCCATGCCGCGCGGCGGCTTGCCGATCTCCAGCGAGCTGACCAGGGCGTCGAAGCGCTGGGAGAACAGCTTGTCGATCTCCTGCACCACGCCACCCAGCTCGGAGCCGTCGAAATGGCGCTCCATCAGGTTGACCACGTCCTGCACCAGCAGATCGCGCTGCACCTGCATGATGGCCGCGGGCGTCGGACCAACGAAGAGCATGACGAAGTCGTCGCGCGATTCGGCCTCTTCGGACTCTTCTTCCTCGTCGAACTCGGTGTCGTAGAAGGTCACCTCGATGGCCGCGCCCTGCTCGGCCAGCTCGTTGATGCCCATGCACATGTCGTCCAGCGACTGGCGGAAGTCCTCGTCGCCACGCACCGTCCAGCACACCTGGAGCAGGCGCTCCTTGGTATCGAACTGGATGCCTGGCTCTTCCTCATAGACGCTGCCAGCGCCATCGGCCAGGGAACGGGCCCCCGCATACTTCCACAGCGGACCCAGCGCTTCCTGCAACTGCTCGTAGGTCGTGTCGGGGCGCAGCAGCACCTGGCCGTGCACGTGGATTTCAAATGGAGCGTTGTAATTCGACATGTTCTCGTCTGGGATGAGTTTGGCCACACCTGTCACGCCGCACCGTGTGCCACGATCAACGTCAACGGAACGCATGCAGGCATCGCCATCACTGTCTGCCCGCGCCGCGCCATCCAGGCAAGCAGCCCGGGGCCTGATGAATGGATTCTCGCACGTTATGCCAACGGGCAAGGTCTTGGCAACGCATGGACACCGTGCAGCGCAGCAAGCGGGCAGGACCGTCGATGCACGTTGCGGCACGACGCCTGAATTTGCGGAACAGCAGGCGCCTTGGCTGCTTTAATCCGCTACCGTATAGATAGCAACAATGCCTAGTAGGTATTGGGTTGTGGTGCCCCGAGCCGGGATCGAACCGGCACGCCCCTGTTCGGAAGCGGCGGATTTTAAGTCCGCAGTGTCTACCAATTTCACCATCGGGGCCCTGCACCGCAGCGTCACAGGTCAGCGCGAACTGCTCACACCTGCAACTGCAGCACCAACGAAAAAGGGAAGCGTTACCGCTTCCCTTTTTTCTGAATTGGAGCGGGAAAACGGGTTCGAACCGTCGACCTCAACCTTGGCAAGGTTGCGCTCTACCAACTGAGCTATTCCCGCGTATCTGTCAAGCTGTTCGCTTCACAGAGCAGACTTGAATTCTAGCGCAGATTTTTGGTGCTTCGGAAGAAGCTCGTAAAAAATCTGCACCGAGGCAGATGGCAGCCTGCCTTGCACCTTGCGGCGGCAGGCTGCTTCACCGTCGACGCCTACTTGCCATCGATGCGATCCTGCATGCGCTTGGCCCGCTGTTCGGACGGCGGATGGGAGCTCAGGATGGAGCTGCCGCCGCTGCCGGCGCTGAGCTTGGCCAGCTTCTGGAACGATGTGACCAGCCCCTGGCGGCTCATCTTCTTTTCCGTGAGCAGATCGAAGGAGTAGTCATCAGCAGCCGATTCCTGCGACTGCGAGAACTGGGCATTGATGAACTTCTCGCCCAGATCACCAGCCTGCGAACGCGACAGCGAGGCCAGCGCCGAATTGCCGCTATTGGCGGCAATAGAACGTGCAGCCGACGCCGCATAGGCCGTCTGCATGCGCTTCTTGCTGTGACCCAGTGCCACGTGCCCGATCTCATGGCCGATCACGCCACGCAGCTCGTCATCATTCATCAGATCCATCAGGCCGCTGTAGACACGAATGCAGCCATTGGCCATGGCCCAGGCATTCACATCCTGCGTCATATAGACCTTGTATACAGCCTTCTTCCCATTGACAGCCTGCGGCATGCCGGCGATCACTTTGTTCAACCGCAGCGTGTACTTGCTCTTTGCATCTGCCACCTTGTTCTGGGCATCCATGGCTGCGCAGGAATCATTGGACAGCGTGACCACGTCGTCATCCGTGAGCGTCATGGCCTTCATGGCCGTGGAGCCCGAATCCAGCAGCCCGCCCACATCAGCGGATTCCATGGTTTTACAGCCAGCCAGCACCACGCCGCTGGCAACAATGGCCGTCAATAGCTTGATCTTCATAGTCCCTCCCGATAAATGAAGCGCGCATCATATCCAGGACCAGCCAATTAAAGCTACCGGCAATGGCGACCTATTTGCAATTTCTTGCAATTTCTCAATGAGCAAGAAATGCCAAATTTCAATGACCACCAATCATTTGAACAAATAGAAACAATTAAACTCACTAAATCAGCAATGAATGACCAAAACAGGCATGCAGCCATGCTGTCGGTGTGCAGACCGTGAAGCACCGCATGGCACTGAATCGCAAGAGAACAAGATGCGCCAGCCAAGTCGAGGCCGTGGCGAAGACATGGCACCAAGGACGAACAACAATCCGTGATGCAGAAAAAAGAAAAAGGCCCCGAAGGGCCTTATAAATATTTGATTTTCTTTAATATTCTTGGAGGCGCGAACCAGAGTCGAACTGGTCTAACCGGATTTGCAATCCGGGGCATAACCGCTTTGCTATCGCGCCAAGATCACTATCAAACATGCAGCATTGCTGCAGTTTTCCTAAAACTGGAGCGGGAAAACGGGTTCGAACCGTCGACCTCAACCTTGGCAAGGTTGCGCTCTACCAACTGAGCTATTCCCGCAAAAAATTCAAGCAACCAACTGTCACCTGAATCGGATGCGCACGAGGCACATTCAAAACTGGAGCGGGAAAACGGGTTCGAACCGTCGACCTCAACCTTGGCAAGGTTGCGCTCTACCAACTGAGCTATTCCCGCAAACATTCAAGCAGCCACCGCCACCTGAATCAGATATGCACAGGGCACATCCTGAAACTGGAGCGGGAAAACGGGTTCGAACCGTCGACCTCAACCTTGGCAAGGTTGCGCTCTACCAACTGAGCTATTCCCGCATTTCTACCGAAGCCTGACATTCTACAACGTCGTTTGCTGCGATGGGATGAATTGTAGCGTAGTTCTTGGAGGGTTCAGGAAAAACGCTACATTTTTTCATCCTCAGTGCTTGACGGCCGGTTCCACAGGCTTGGATTCCGCCGGCGGCGGCGCTGCAGCCTCCTCCTCGGACAGGGGCTCGGGCACGCGCTCCAGCGCCACCTTGAGGACCTGGTCGATCCACTTGACGGGGATGATTTCCAGGCCGCTCTTGACGTTGTCCGGGATCTCCTGGAGGTCCTTGACGTTCTCTTCGGGGATCAGCACCGTCTTGATGCCGCCACGCAGGGCCGCCAGCAGCTTTTCCTTGAGGCCGCCGATGGCGGTGACCTCGCCGCGCAGCGTGATTTCGCCGGTCATGGCGACATCGGCACGCACCGGGATACCGGTCAGAGCAGAGACGAAGGCCGTCGTCATGGCCGCCCCCGCGCTGGGGCCGTCCTTGGGCGTGGCGCCATCGGGCACGTGCACGTGGATGTCCTTCTTCTCGAAGGCCTCGTCCTTGATGCCGAGCATGCGCGAGCGGCTGCGCACCACGGTGCGGGCAGCTTCCACGGATTCCTTCATCACATCACCCAGGGAGCCGGTGCGCGAGATCACGCCCTTGCCGGGCATGATGGCGGCCTCGATGGTCAGCAGATCGCCACCGACCTCGGTCCATGCCAGGCCCACGACCTGGCCGACCTGGTTGTTGTGCTCGGCACGGCCGTAGCTGTACTTGCGCACACCCAGGTAGTCGGTGAGGTTGTCGGCATTGACGACGACGGTGGGCTCCAGCTTCTTGAGCTGCAGTCCCTTGACCACCTTGCGGCAGATCTTGGAGAGCTCGCGTTCCAGAGAGCGCACGCCGGCTTCACGCGTGTAGTAGCGCACGATGTCGCGGATGGCGGACTCATCGACCTGCATTTCGCCGTCCTTCACACCGTTGTTGGTGAGTTGCTTGGGCAGCAGGTAGCGGATGGCGATGTTGACCTTTTCGTCCTCGGTGTAACCCGACAGGCGGATCACTTCCATGCGGTCCAGCAGCGCGGGCGGGATGTTCATGGAGTTGGAGGTGGCCACGAACATCACGTCGCTGAGGTCGAAGTCCACCTCGACGTAGTGATCGCCGAAGGTGTGGTTCTGCTCGGGGTCCAGCACTTCCAGCAGGGCGCTCGACGGGTCGCCACGGAAGTCCATTCCGAGTTTGTCGATCTCGTCCAGCAGGAACAGCGGGTTGCGCGTGCCGACCTTGTCCAGGCTTTGCAGCACCTTGCCCGGCATGGCGCCGATGTAGGTGCGGCGATGGCCGCGGATTTCCGCCTCGTCACGCATGCCGCCCAGCGCCATGCGCACGTACTTGCGGCCCGTGGCCTTGGCGATGGACTGGCCCAGCGAGGTCTTGCCCACGCCCGGAGGTCCGACCAGGCACAGGATGGGCGCCTTGACCTTGTCCACGCGCTGCTGCACAGCAAGATATTCAAGGATGCGATCCTTGACCTTTTCGAGGCCGAAGTGGTCGGCGTTGAGCACGTCCTCGGCATTGGCCAGGTCGTGCTTGATCTTGGTCTTCTTGCTCCAGGGCAGGCCCGTGAGCACGTCGATGTAGTTGCGCACCACGGTGGCTTCGGCCGACATGGGCGACATGAGCTTGAGCTTCTTGAGCTCGGCCTCGGCCTTCTTGCGCGCCTCGGCGGGCATGCGGGCCAGCTTGATCTTCTTTTCGATCTCTTCGATGTCGGCGCCGTCTTCGCCCTCGCCCAGCTCCTTCTGGATGGCCTTGACCTGCTCGTTCAGGTAGAAGTCACGCTGGTTCTTCTCCATCTGGCGCTTGACGCGGCCACGGATGCGCTTGTCGACGTTGAGGATGTCGACTTCGCGGTCCAGCTGCTCGAACAGGTTTTCCAGGCGCTCCTTGATGTCCACCAGGTCGAGCACGGCCTGCTTGTTCTCAAGCTTGAGCGGCAGGTGCGCGGCAATGGTGTCGGCCAGGCGGCCTGCATCGTCGATGCTGGCGATGGAGGTGAGGATCTCGGGCGGGATCTTCTTGTTGAGCTTGACGTACTGGTCGAACTGCTGCGTCACGGCGCGGCGCAGGGCCTCGATCTCGCTGGGCTTGTGCGTTTCGGCCTCGGGCGCCACGGGGACGACGGAGCCCACGAAGTGGGTCTCTTCGTCCATGACCTGCTTGACCAGCGCGCGCTGCTGGCCTTCGACCAGCACCTTCACCGTGCCGTCGGGCAGCTTGAGCATCTGCAGGATGGTGGACACGCAGCCGACATCGAACATGTCAGCGGCCGTGGGCTCGTCCTTGGAGGCGGTCTTCTGGGCCACCAGCATGATGCGGCGGTCGCCCTCCATGGCCAGCTCCAGCGCCTTGATGCTCTTGGCGCGCCCCACGAACAGCGGGATCACCATGTGGGGGAACACGACCACATCACGCAGCGGCAGCAGCGCCAGGTCTAGGGGGGTGGAAGGCAAAGGGGTATGTCCTGACATGGGAATCCTCGGTTTGTCAGCGGAAGATGGTCCGCCCACCGGTGTATTTCAACCCCGCGGCCCGAAAGGATTTCGTGCCGCGGGGACTTGCGCTGCCGGACCTTTGCAGGCGACGGCGCATCAGGCCTTCTTGGCCGCTTCGCGGTAAACCAGCAGCGGCGCCTTTCCGTCTTCGATGGTGGACTCGTCCACCACTACCTTTTCGACATTGTCGGCATTGGGCAGCTCGTACATGGTGCCGATCAGCGATTGCTCCAGGATGGAGCGCAGGCCACGGGCACCCGTCTTGCGCGCCAGCGCCTTGCGGGCGATGGCCTTGAGCGCGGCAGGCCGGATCTCCAGCTCCACGCCTTCCATGGCCAGCAGCTTGCTGTACTGCTTGACCAGGGCGTTCTTGGGCTCGGTCAGGATCTGCACCAGGGCGTCTTCGCCCAGTTCGGCCAGGGCCGTGACCACCGGCATGCGGCCGACCAGCTCGGGGATGATGCCGAACTTGATCAGGTCTTCAGGCTCGATCTCCTGGAACACTTCCGAGATGGAGCGCTGCTTCTTGCTCTTGACCGTGGCGCCAAAGCCGATGCCAGACGCCTCGGTGCGGTTCTCGATGACCTTCTCAAGGCCCGCGAAAGCACCGCCGCAGATGAACAGGATATTGGTCGTGTCGATCTGCAGGAAGTCCTGGTTCGGATGCTTGCGGCCGCCTTGCGGGGGGACGCTGGCCATGGTGCCTTCGATGAGCTTGAGCAGGGCCTGCTGCACGCCCTCGCCCGACACGTCGCGCGTGATGCTGGGGTTGTCGGACTTGCGCGAGATCTTGTCGATCTCGTCGATGTAGACGATGCCGCGCTGCGCACGCTCGACGTCGTACTCGCAGCTTTGCAGCAGCTTCTGGATGATGTTCTCGACGTCCTCGCCCACGTAGCCGGCTTCGGTCAGCGTGGTGGCATCTGCCATGACGAAGGGCACGTTGAGCATGCGCGCCAGCGTCTGCGCCAGCAGCGTCTTGCCGGAACCCGTGGGGCCGATGAGCAGGATGTTGCTCTTGGCCAGTTCCACCTCGTCCTTGCCGGCCTTGTCCTTGTGGCGCAGCCGCTTGTAGTGGTTGTAGACGGCGACGGCCAGCGTGCGCTTGGGCAGGTCCTGGCCGATCACGTAGTTGTCGAGGTTGGCCTTGATTTCGGCGGGCGTGGGCAGGTCGCCCCGGCCGTCCTTGGCCTCGGTGCTGGGCTGCTCGTCGCGGATGATCTCGTTGCAGAGATCGATGCACTCGTCGCAGATAAAGACTGACGGACCAGCGATCAGCTTCTTGACCTCATGCTGACTCTTGCCGCAGAAGGTGCAATAAAGGTTTTTTTCGCTGGAGGAGCCTTTTTTCTCGGCCATGGGGTCGGTGCCTTGTTACAGAAATATGGAAAAGGATGATAACCAAATGGAAAGCGGCGTTTTCCGTAGGGGGAAAACGCCGCCCATTCTCATGCAGCCTCTGGGCTTCAGGAGCGCTTGTTGATCACCTGATCGACCAGACCGTAGTCCTTGGCTTCCTCGGCGGACAGGAAGTAGTCGCGCTCGGTGTCGTGCTGGATCTTTTCCAGCGGCTGGCCCGTGCGCTCGGCCAGGATCTTGTTCAGGCGCTCGCGGGTCTTGAGGATCTCGCGTGCGTGGATCTCGATCTCGGTGGCCTGGCCTTGCATGCCGCCCAGCGGCTGGTGGATCATGACCTGGGAGTTGGGCAGCGCAAAGCGCTTGCCCTTGGTGCCAGCGGCCAGCAGGAAGGCGCCCATGCTGGCTGCGATGCCGGTGCACAGCGTGGACACATCGGGCTTGATGAAATTCATCGTGTCGAAGATGGCCAGGCCGGCGCTCACTGAGCCGCCGGGGCTGTTGATGTAGAACGAAATGTCCTTGTCGGGATTTTCGCTTTCGAGGAACAGCAGCTGGGCCACGACGAGGTTGGCCGTCTGGTCATTGACAGGACCCACCAGGAAGATCACCCGGTCCTTGAGCAGGCGCGAGTAGATGTCGTACGACCGCTCTCCGCGGCCGGACTGTTCGATGACCATTGGGATCATGCCCAAACCCTGAGTTTCCAATGCGCTCATGTTTTCTCCAGTACTAGGGGGC
Source organism: Delftia deserti (assembly GCF_042653485.1). NCBI lineage: Bacteria > Pseudomonadati > Pseudomonadota > Betaproteobacteria > Burkholderiales > Comamonadaceae > Delftia > Delftia deserti. The sequence continues at coordinate 1,436,549 of NZ_JBHSIH010000001.1, forward strand.
TACTTTAGCCGTATCCGGAAAGAAAATGGGGCTTGTGCGCCAAAGCACAAGCCCCGCAGATGCCAACCCGCCCGCCGATCTCACGAAGCGGCAGGCAGGCGGTGCTCAAGCCCTCAGGCCTGGCCCATCAGTTCGTCGAAGGACACGGCCTTGTCGGAGACCTTGGCCTTGCCCAGCACGAACTCGGTCACGTTGTTTTCGATGACAACAGCTTCGACTTCAGCCAGGCGTTGGCGGTCGCCGAAGTACCAGCGTGCCACGTCTTCGGGCTTTTCGTAGCTGGCGGCCAGCTCTTCCACGTGGGCCTTGATCTGATCGGGCGTGGCGTGCAGCTCGTTGGCGCGCACCAGCTCGGCCACCACCAGGCCCAGACGCACGCGGCGCTCGGCTTGGGGCAGGAACACGTCTTCAGGGATCTCGGCCTTCTCGGCGTCCTTGATGCCGCGCTGCTGCAGCTCGGCGCGGGCGCCTTCCAGCAGACGGGCGACTTCAGCCTGCACCGAAGCCTTGGGCAGTTCCAGCTCGGCCTTGGACACCAGGGCATCCATCACGGCTTGCTTGTTGCGGCCCTGGACGCGGAACTTGACTTCACGCTCCAGGTTCTTCTTGATGTCGGCGCGCAGGCCTTCGACCGTGCCTTCCGCCACGCCCAGGGCCTTGGCAAAGGCCTCGTCCACTTCGGGCAGGTTGGCGGCTTCGATCTTCTTGACCGTCACCAGGAAATCGGCGGTCTTGCCGGCCACGTCCTTGCCGTGGTAATCAGCGGGGAATGCCAGCGGGAACGTCTTGGACTCGCCAGCCTTCATGCCGCGCACTGCGTCTTCGAATTCCTTGAGCATCTGGCCTTCGCCGACCAGGAACTGGAAGTCTTCAGCCTTGCCGCCGGAGAAGGTCTCGCCGTCGATCTTGCCTTCGAAGTCCACGGTCACGCGGTCGCCGTCCACGGCCACATCGGCCTGGGCGCGCTGGGCGAAGGTGCGGCGCTGCTTGCGCAGGATGTCCACGGTCTTGTCGATGGCGGCGTCGTCCACTTCGGCGGTCAGCTTCTCGACTTCGGCCGAGGTCAGGTCACCGATCTTGACTTCAGGCATCACTTCGAAGATGGCTTCGAACTGGGCCTCGCCCTCGGGAGCGCCTTCCTTTTCGGAGATGCGTGGCTGGCCAGCCACGCGCAGCTTGGCTTCGTTGACGGCCTGTGCAAAAGCCTCGCCAACCTTGTCGTTGAGCACTTCGTACTGCACCGAGTAGCCATAACGCTGGGCCACCACGCTCATCGGCACCTTGCCGGGACGGAAGCCGTCCATCTTCACGGTGCGCGCCACCTGCTTCAGACGGTTTTCCACTTCGCTCTGGATGGAGTTCAGGGGCAGGCTCAGCGTGATCTTGCGCTCGAGCTTTTCAAGGGTTTCAACAGTAACGGCCATGTTTGTTCCTATGAGGGATTGGACCGTGCCGGCTGCTGTACAGCCCGCACCGTATTGCGCAAAAGTCACGGTGCGACGCGAGCCAAGCCAGTCGGCCGCGCGGCACCTCAGATTTCAAGGGCTTACATCACATGCGCCTGGCCGCTGTGGACCGCACATGGTTCGCTCAACCCGTGATGTAAGCGAAGCCGGACATTATAAACGAGGCGGTTTTGCCTTCCAGACGCGCGCTCTTGCAGGGGAATCCCGCAATCCGCCTGGCCAATGCACCTCCTCTACAGGAAGCGGGCTTGAGCAGTGTTCGCCGCAGTTGAGCGGCGTTGGTGCGTGGTGCGCGGGGGGCGGGACGAAAAGCAATACGAATCAAAAGTTTACGCACTAAATGCGGGATTACAGCGGGGCTCGGGGCTTGTTGTTGCGCTTATCGCAAGCCCGCCACCCACGCAGGCCGCCGGGCAGCCGGGCAGCCGTCAAAAGCCCTATTTGATCGTCAAATATCGTCATGTGAAATATGAGCCACATCGCCGCGCAAGCCGCGCCGCGCTTTGCGCTGGCGCCGGCCGGCAGGGCCGTCGAAAGCCACACATTTAGGGCGGGGGCGAGGCGGGGGTCTCGGCGCGCGCTGGCGGTCAAGATAGGGCTTTTCGGCTGGGTGGCGGGAAAGGGGGTGCCCTGCGATGGGGGCGTGCAGGGGCGTGGCGGGCCGCTGGGCAGCGCGACGGGACAGCGGCAAGGGGTGGGGCAGGCCGCATGCGTCGAGCGCGCTGGAGGCCTGCGGGTGCACAAGCGAAAAGTTACAGATTCAAAAGTACTGTATATTTAAACAGTAGCACACTGTATATTTCCACAGAACCAAGAGACACAAGGGGCCACGAGTGAGCGATAGCAATGAGACCGACGACCCGATGCATGCGGCAGCGCGGGACATCTATGCGAGCCTGATTGCACTGGATGCTTTGCTGCAGGCGGCGCAGGCAAACCCCATTCCCGCCTGCCATGTGCGGCAGCTGCTGCAACCCGCTCTCAAGACGCTGGACCGCGCCACCAGCTGACCGCGCCAATGAAAATGGGGCCTGCAGGCAGGCCCCTTTGCTCCATCGTTTCCCGTCTACTTCAACCCTTGCTGTGCCGGCTCCACGCTGGGCAGCAGATAGGGGTCGAAGCTGCAGACCACATCCCCCATCCAATCATTGATCGCCTGCGCGAAGTGGGTCTGCAGGGGCTGGATTTCGTTGCGCGCAAACACCCTTGCAGCGTTGACCACATCGCCGAAGCCGCCAGCATTGGCCGGCACCACGCCCATAAGCTGCGGCGGCACGCGGTGGGCGGCCAATTGGTCATCGCGGCTCACGTTCTTGATGTTGAAAAACTCATCCTTGGCCGCCGCCTCGCCGATGGGCAGCAGCTGGATGGCTTTCTCTTTGCCACCAGGCGAATGGAAAAACAGATTGCGGAAATTGCCCATGCCCTTGGAGGATTTCAAGGCCTGGCGCAGCGCATCCACATCGTCTTTTGCCACTTCGGGGTCGCTCAGATAGAGGATGTATCCGGCATGGCTCCCGTTGTTGTAATACCGGCGCCGAAACAGCGTGGCCGACTCATTGAGCCAGGCAGATTGCAAGGCGGCCAAGTACTGCGGCAGTCCATAGATTTCCTGGTGTACATCGGGCTGGAAGATGTGGCAAATGCTGCCTTCGGGAAACGTGTGCTCTTCTTGCCAGGTGCGCCGGAATCCGAAGAGCCTCAAGCCACGGTGCCGCCGCGTGTACTTGGACAGTACGTGGCGCAGTGGCAATGTGCCACCCAGCCGATTGCGCGGGCGCTCCAAGTAGCCATTGCCAAAAACAAGGAAGTCCAGAGCAGCCCAATGCACCGTGGCGCGGCTCAGCAGCGGATGCGGGCGCAGCGTGCTGGCGAGCACCTGGGCCTTGAACTGGATGGCGCTTTCGTGGTGGGTGGCAGCGCGCAGCGTGCGCGCCAGGCCATCGAAGCTGATGGGGGTTTCGTACCAATCCCCATTGAGCCAGCATTCCACGTAATCCAAGATTTCGCGCCGGTCCAGCACGGCCTCGGGATCGCCAAAAGAGAAGGCCTCGGCAGTGGCCGGCGCCGCCATGGTGCCCGCTGGGGCTGTGGTTTCTGTCATCCAAAAATCTCCAAAGTCGTGCGACTGGGAGCGCCGCCCACGGCGACGGCCTCCAGCGGCTCGTTGTCCATCGCATTCATGCATGCCCAGGCCAGGTCTGCGTGGCTTGTCTCACCGCCACGGCCAGCCGCATAGGTCACGCTCTTGCCCGACCCCGTCAATTCGCGTTTGATGGCCATGAAACTGCGCTGCAGATCCACGTCGCCGGAATCGAATTCAAAGCGGCCGGCGCGCATCAGGCTTTGCGCCTTCATCACCAGGCGCGTTTTGACTTCCACGCTGTACTGCAGCGCCTTCACGGACGGGAAAAACTTCTTGACGATCTGATAAACGCCTTGGCCCAGGCCCGTGGTGTCTATGCAGATGTGGGCCACGTTGTATTTCTCCGTCATCTTGCGGATGACTTCGGCCTGGTCCTCAAAGTCCGGCTCCTTGAACTGGATGCGCTCCAGCACGCGGAACTTGCCCCCGGGCCTGTCGGGCGCGGCCAGCACCACCAGGCCGGCAGAGTCGCCCGTGTGGCTGGGGTCATAGCCAATCCAGACGGGTTTGCTGCCATACGGCCGCAACGTGAAAGGCTTGAAATCGCTCCATGCGTCCCAGCTGTCGGCATGGCAGCGCATCAGCGTGGACAGTGGGAACACGGCGAAGGTGTCATCGACAAACCCGCACATGAGCAGGTTGTCCCATTCCTCGTCCGAATACTCGAAGCGCAGCTCGTCAAGGTCGAACAGATTGCAGCCGCCGCGCTGCGCATCCAGCACCGTGACAATCTGCCGCCATATCTTGTCCTCGCCGGTGAAGCCGCCAGCCAGGTGCGAATGGCTAAGGTCAAGCTCTATGCGGTCCTTCTTGGCGCGCTTCTTGTTGATGCGCTCCGCACTCCACAGGGCATAGGCCTGGTGCTGCAGGCTGCTGGGCGTGGAAAACAGCGTCTTGCGCCAATGCTTGTGGATGGCCATACCGCTGGCCACCTTCCACAGCTCCGTGAAGTTGTTGACCCAAAAGAATTCATCGAAATAGAGATTGCCGTGGTACGACTGCGCGGTGCGGGCGCTCGTGCCCAGGAAATACAACGTGGCGCCATTGCTCAGGACGATGGGGTCGCCCTTCAAATCGATATCGCAATGCTCCTTTGCAAACGCGATGATGTACTGCCGGAAAACATGGGCCTGCGCACGGCTGGCCGAAAGAAAAATCTGATTGCGGCCTGTCTGCAGGGCATCAATCAGGGCCTCGCGGGCGAAGTACCACGTTGCCCCGATCTGGCGCGATTTGAGAATGGCGCGCGTGCGCTGCTGGATCTGCTCCCACCATGTCTTTTGGTAGTTGAAAAGTGAATCCAGAAATGCCTGCGTAATCTTGTCCACATCCTCGGGGGTGAAGTGATTGCGCTCGGGCTGCTTTTTTGGCCCGGCATTGCGCTTTTCAATGGTCGGATTCAGATCTGTTTCGCGGCCCGTGCGCTCGTATTTGTGCACGCGCGCCAAGCGCTCCAGGGCGCGCCCCAGCGCGTCCATTTCCTTGTAATCGCCGTTGCCCTTGCCCTCCTTGTGGATGAGCGTGCACAGGCGCATTTCCAGTGATCCCTCGACACGCTCCACGGGCTTGGCCGCATCCCATCCATCGGACTTTTTCCAGTCGTGCAGCGTGGTGCGCGCGATGCCCAGGTGCTCGGCGATATGCGTGATGCGCCACCCCATCCAGTACAGCGCCCGAGCCTGGCGCCGCTGGCCCGCCTCCCCGTCTGCCGTGAGGTCATGCAGCAGCTGCACCTGGTCGGCCGGCGTGGCGTCGGGTTGGATGGGGAAGGGGTTGGCAGGCCTCTTTCGGCGCACGGCAGCAGTCATGCCATCGAGTGTCTGCATGCCCTCGCGCGCGCGCATCACCTTTGCCCGCTGTGATCGCCTCGCACCGGCCATTCAGTTGGACGCCTACGCGGTGCGGCGGGAGCATAGAGGCATCCCCAAAAGGGGCCGATCCACACCATCCACCGAACTGCAGCACATGCCCACCAAGTCCAAATGGTTCCGCGTGGCCACCGAAGGCGCCACCACCGATGGCCGCGAAATCACGCGCGCCGAAATCCAGCAAATGGCCGCCAGCTATGACCGCGAAAAAACCTATGGTGCGCGGGTCTGGCTGGAGCACTACCGGGGCACCGTGCCCGGTGGCCCATTCGACGCCCTGGGCGACGTGCTGGCACTGAAGGCCGAAGAAAACGAGGAAAAGAAGCTGCAGCTGTTCGCGCAGATCGAGCCGCTGCAGGGCCTCATCGAGATGAACAAGAAGGGGCAGAAGATTTTCAGCTCCATCGAAATTCATCCCAGCTTTCCCAAGACGGGCGGCGCCTACTTCTTCGGCCTGGCCGTCACCGATAGCCCCGCCTCGCTCAGCACCGAGGTGCTGAAGTTCTCGGCCGGCGACCTGGCGAAAAGCCCGTTTGTCGGCCGCAAGGTGGACAAGGCGCTGATGTTCTCGGTGGCTGAACCTGCGGAGCTGGTGTTTGAAGAGACGCCGGCACCGAGTGGCAGCGAAACCGGCACCGTGCAGGCGGTGGTTGGAGCATTCACCAAGGCGCTGGAGCGGTTCCTTCCTCAGACCGAGAAAAAGACCGAACCCGTGCAGACGCACAGCATGACAGCTGACCAGGCGCCACTGGTCGACGCGCTCAACGAGGCCGGCAAGGCTCTCAAGGCCATGGCTCAAAAGCAGGACGAAATGGCCAGCCAGTTCGCACAGCTGCAAACCCAGCACACCGACCTGGTGAAAAAGCTCAGCAATGAAGAGCCAGAAGGCAACCGGCGCGCACCCGCCACGGGCGGCAGCGGTGCCGACCTCGTTGACTACTGACCAAGCAGCAACGGCCGGCACAAGACCACCACCACACGCGAAATAGGAAACTCATCATGCGCAACGAAACCCGCGTCCTCTTCAATGGCTACCTGGGCCAGCAGTCCCGTATCAATGGCGTGGACAACGTCACCAGTAAATTCAATGTCGCGCCATCGGTACAGCAAAAGCTGGAAACCAAGATTCAGGAAAGCAGCGATTTCCTGAGCCGCATCAACGTGATCGGCGTGAGCGAAATGCAAGGCGAGAAGCTGGGCCTGGGCATCAGCGGGACCATTGCCAGCCGCACCGACACCAAGGGCGAGGGCGAACGCAAAACCGTGGACCCCACGGGCCTGGAAAAAGACGGCTACGAATGCAAGCAAACCAACTACGACACCCACATCCGCTATGCCACGCTGGATGCCTGGTCGAAGTTCAAGGACTTCCAAGCCCGGGTTAGCGGCCAGGTCCTGGCGCGTGGCGCACTGGATCGCATCACCATCGGCTGGCACGGCACCAGCGCTGCAGAAACCACCGACCGCGTGGCAAACCCTCTGCTGCAGGACGTGAATATCGGTTGGCTGGAAAAGCTGCGCACCCGCGCCGCCAGCCGCGTGATGAAGCAAGGCGACAAGGTGGCGGGCAAAGTCATGGTTGGCGCAGGCGGCGACTATGCCCACCTCGATGCCCTGGTGTACGACGCTTACAAAACACTGTTGGACCCTTGGTTTCAAGAAGATCCGCAGCTGGTGGTGCTCGTGGGCCGTGACCTCATGCACGACAAGCTCTTTCCCCTGGTGGAAAAGAACGACGCGCCTACCGAGCGCCTTGCTGCTGACATCGTGGTGAGCCAGCGCCGCCTGGGTGGCCTGCCGGCCATGGTGGTGCCCTATTTCCCGGCCGGAAAAACGCTCATCACGCGCCTGGACAACCTGTCCATTTACTACCAGGACGGCGCCCGCCGCCGTGCCGTGGTGGACGTGCCCAAGCGTGACCGCATCGAGTTCTACGAAAGCTCCAACGACAGCTTTGTGGTCGAAGACTACGGCCTGTGCGCCATGGTGGAAAACATCGAACTCGTCGCCTGAGCGACCGAGCCAAGACCCGGGGCCGCGACTGCCGAAAGGCGGCGGCCCACAACTCAAGGCCCACTGAACCATGGCACAAACACCCGCACAACGTCACCGCGCCCGCGTCCTGGCCGAAGAGCATGCAGCGAAGGCGGCCGCCATCGACCCGCACGGCCCCATGCAAGGCAGCGAACACCAGCTCATGCTGGCCACGCTCCACGCCCACAAGGCCACGCTGAAAAACATCAAGGCCGTGGACAACAAGATCGCGGCCAAGGTCAAGCTGCTGCCCGACTTCGATGCCTACATCGACGGCGTGCTGCAGGCCGATGCGGGCGCGCAAGACCCGGTGCTGGTGGAAGTGCTCGTGTGGCAGATCGACGTGGGCAACTGGCCCCGCGTCCTGGAGCTGGCCGACTACGCGCTGCGTCACCAGCTCAAGATGCCCGACCAGTACAACCGCGACCTGCCGGCCGTGGTCATGGAGGAAACCGCCGAGGCCGCCATTGTCGGCAAGCTGGCCGGCCATGACGCCATGGTCACGCTGGCCAAGGTGGACCAGCTCACCACCGGCCTGGACATCCATGACCAGGTGCGCGCCAAGCTGCACAAGGCCATCGGCTGGGCCGCCATGGGCAAGACCACCACCACCGAGGTGGACCCCAAACAGCTGGAGCTGCAGCCCGTGCAAATCGCGCTGGAGCACCTGACACGCGCCGTCACCTTGTTTGACAAGGTGGGCGTGAAAAAAGACGTGGAGCGATTGGAGCGCCGCTTGACCGAGCTGCAGTCCGACGCTCCCACCTGAGCGCACCCCCCGCGCCGGGCGGCTCCGTGGCCACGGCCATCTGGCCATGCCACGCACGGCCAACGCCACGGACCACCGCCCACCTACACCACCCGCCACCGCCTGCCATGTCCTTCATTGCCACCGCCAACCCGCCCGCATCCACCGCAGAGCCCACCGTAAGCAATGACGGCTGGTTTCCCGACCTGGCGCCCACCCAGGTGCGCGATGCCTGCCGCCTGGAAGGCACCGTGACCACCGCGCGCCTGCTGCCGGCCCTCAAGGACGCCATGCTCAGCGTCAATGCCGAGCTGGCCGAGTGGGCGGCCGAGCAGCGCGCCCGCTGGGGCTATGAGCAGCTGGCGGACGTGCCCGCGCCCCAGGTCGGCGGCGAAAGCGCCAAGCTCCTGCACTACCGCCGCGCCGTGCACGAATGCATGCAGGCCGATCTGCAGGAGGCCTACCGCGAAAGCGCGGCCACCAAGGTGGGCGGCGGCGGCGAGGAAGCCGTGCGCGAGGCCCTGGCGGCCAAGGTGGACTACCACCGCAAAAACCAGCGCTGGGCCATTGCCGACCTGCTGGGCCGTGCACGCTGCACCGTGGAACTGCTGTAGCCATGGCCACCACCAGCAGCCCCACCACCACCGTGCGCGCCCATGAGCACGACACGCTGGACGCCCTGTGCCACCGGCACCTGGGCCGCACGGCCGGCGCCGTGGAAGCCACGCTCAACGCCCACCCGGGCCTGGCCAAGCGCGCCGCAGGCCTGGGCGCTGGCGAGCCCGTCGAACTCGTGGCCGCGCCCGCGCCGGCCCGCCCAATGATTCAACTGTGGGATTGATATGGACCGCGAAACCATCGTGAAAGCCGTTGCGGTAGAGGGAGCCAAGGCCGCACCACCCGTCACCGTGGTGGCCACCAATCTGGCCAATGGCTGGACCATGACCCACACCGTGACCGCACTCACCATCATGTATCTGCTGCTGCAGGCCGCGTACCTGCTGTGGCGCTGGAGCAATGAGCGCGAAGACCGCCGCGCCAAGCAGGCGCGCGAAGCTATGGACCAGGCCGCAGCCTGCAAGGCGCAGGCATGAGCGGCCGGCGCATCCCCGCCAAGCTGCTGGGCATCGGCGCGGCCATCGTCACCGCCTGGATTGCGGCCGAGGGTTTCAGCTCGGCGCCCATCGTGCCGGTGCAGGGCGACGTGCCAACCATCGGCCACGGCGCCACGCGCTACGAGGACGGCACGCGCGTGACCATGGCAGATTCGCCCATCACCAGGGAGCGCGCCCGCGACCTGGCCGCGAACCTGCTGGAGCAGCAGTACGGGGCCTGCGTGCGCGCCTCGCTGGGGGACACGCTGGTGCACCAGGTCGAGTTTGCCCAGGCGGTGGACTTCGCTGGCCAGTACGGCTGCAGCGCCTGGCGCGGCTCCAGCATGCTGGCGCGCACCCGGGCCGGCGACTATGCGGGCGCCTGCCAGGCCTACCTGGCCTATCGCTACATGACCAGCACGCGGCAGGAGGCCGCAGGCTGGACCGCCTACCAATGGGACAGCGCGGGCCGGCCGCGCCGCTGGCGCTTTGACTGCAGCACGCCGGGCAACCGCGTTTGCCGCGGCGTCTGGACCCGGCAGCTCGCGCGGCACAGCGCCTGCATGGAGGCCCTGACGTGACACCACACCATCACCAGCGCGGCCTGCTTGGCTCGCAATTCCTGCTGCCCGCCGTGCTGCTCCTGGCCTTGCTGCTGGCAGCGTTTTGCATAGGCGTGCTCTACGAAGGGCGCAGCGCCGCCAAGGCACAGCAGACCGCCCTGCAGGATCAGCAGCGCAAGGCCGACGAGGCTGTGGACAAGCTGCGCGCCGAGCGCGACGACACAGAGCGCGACTTGCGCAAGCAGATCGCCGACCAGAAAGCCAAACTCGAAACCACCCAAGGAAACGCCAATGCAGCTCATCAAACCCATGTCGCTGGCGTGCGTGCTGGCACTGTCCGCGTGCGCGTCCCCATCGTCCCTGCAGTGCCCGCCTGCGGTGGATCTGCGCCACGCGGCCCCGCCCAGGGTGGAGCCGCTGGGCCTGAAACCGCGTATGCCCAACTTGACCCAACGGCAGCAGCAAATCTTGCCGACATCGCCCACGATGGGGACCAGGGAATCCGGGAGCTGAATTACTGCATTGACCGATACGATCTGATGCGCAAGGCCATGGACCGCTGGACCGAGCAGACGCTGGCCGGCATGGGGGGCTGACATGCTCAAGCTGCAGAGCCTGCGCGACTTCCTGGCCCAATGCGCGCCCGACCTGGCGCGCGACCCTGAGAATTTCATCGTCTATGGCGATGACGGGCGGCTCATTGCCTCGGGCACGAACTCGCTCTCTTTCGAGTACCGCTATACGGTCTATGCCACGCTGCTGGGCTACGCAGGACACCCGGACGCCATCATGGTTCCGCTGCTGGCCTGGTGCAAAGCCAACCAGCCGGAGCTGTTCGACAACCCTGCCAAGCGCGAGAACGCCATACGCTTTGCTGTCGCACCACAAAGCGCATCCACATACGACCTGGGCATAGAGATCGACCTCACAGAGCGCGCCATCGTCACGCACGACCCGGATCACGACACGCGCCTGCACATCACCCATCCCGAAGAACCCGGGCAGGTGGGCCTGCAGCGCTTCGATGGCCAGGACATTCAGCAGCTGGAGAAATGGGAGCTGTGGCTGCGCAACGAGCGGCTGCTGGCCACCTGGGAATTTCTGCCGCCCGTGTGGCGCCAACGCATGCCGCAGTAAACCATGGCCCAGGAACTCAAGGCCCTGGAGGATTGGGCCGGCGCCTTTCTCGAAAAGCTCAGCCCGCCTGAGCGCAAGCGCCTGGCGGCCCAGGTGGCGCGCAGCCTGCGCACCACCAACACGCGCCGCATGACGCAGCAGCAGGCGCCAGACGGCAGCCGCTGGGAAGCGCGCAAGCCGCCCCCGTCCCTCAAGGGCCGGCGCAAGCCCCGCTTTGAAACCAAGACCGGCCCCATGATGGCCAAGCTCAAGCGCGCCAAGGCTCTGCAGGCCAAGGGCCAGACAGACGGCGCCGTGGTCGAATTCCTGGGCCGAGCCCAGCGCGTGGCCCGCGTCCACCACTTCGGGGAAACCGACAACGTGAACCCGGGCCGAGGCCCGCGCTACGACTACCCGGCACGCGAGCTGCTGGGCTACGGGGACGAGGATCTGGACAAACTGCGCACCCTGGTGCTGCAGCACCTGAAACTCTAGATCGCCTCTCGGCGGTTGCACCGCCTGGCACCGGCCATGCTTGTGGCCTTCGCGCGCGTGCGTGGCCACCATGGGAGCCATGGAATCGCCCGTCGCACAAACCGAATCGCCCTACGAGGCCGCCCGCCGCATGGAGAACCTGATCCGGCGCGGCACCGTGGCCGCCGTGCGGCTGGCCAGCCCGGCGCGCATCCGCGTCAAGGTGGGCGACAACACCACGGACTGGCTCCCCTGGCTGGCCCTGCGCGCTGGCGGCGCCAAGGGCGGCCGGCACTGGTCCCCGCCCGTGGTGGGCGAGCAAGCCGTGGTGCTGTGCCAGGGCGGCGACATGGCCCAGGGCGTGGCCCTGGTGGGCCTGTACTCCGACGCCATGCCCCAGCCCAGCGAGCAAGCAGCATGCGAGCGCATGGAGTGGGACGAGCACAACTACCTGCAGTGGCTGCGCGGCACCCTGGAAATCCTGTGCCTGGAATCCATCACGCTGGACGTGGGGCAGGGCCAGTGCCGCCTGCACATGACCCCCAACAGCCTGCAGCTCACCGTGGGCACCGCATCGCTCAGCATGACGAGCGAGGGCATCAGCACCAACGTGGATATCGAGGCCAGGGGCATCAGCCTCACGCGCCACCGCCACGGCGGCGTGGAGCCAGGCCCAGCCAACACCGGGGGGCCTCTGTGATGATGGACCGCAACACCGGCCGCGCCATCACCGAGCTGGAGCACCTGCGCCAGTCCATCGGCGACATCCTTGCCACGCCCATCGGCACGCGCGTCATGCGCCGCGACTATGGATCGCTTGTGCCCGCGCTGGTGGACCAGCCCGATAACCGCACCACCGAAATCCGCCTGCTGTCTGCCGCCGCCAGTGCCCTGATGCGCTGGGAGCCGCGCTTGCAGCTGCAGCAGCTCAACATCGAGCGCGACCCGCTGACCAAGGGCCGGGCCACCATCACCGTAGTGGGCAACCTGCTGACCGGCGCCGCTGCCAAGGCCCGCGCCCTGCGCCTGGCCATCACCATCGGTGGGGCGCCATGAGTCAATCCCTGGGCACAGACCTGGCCACCCTCCCCGCCCCGCAGATCATCGAGCCGCTGGACTTCGAGCAGATACTGGCCGGCCTCAAGGCCGACATACTGGCCCGCGCGCCGGAGCTGGCCGAAGTCCTGGCGCTCGAATCCGATCCCATCGTCAAGCTGCTGGAGGCCTGCGCCTACCGTGAGTTGCTGTATCGCGCCCGCGTCAACGATGCCGCCCGCGCCCACCTGCTGGCCTTTGCCACGGGCGGCGACCTCGACCACCTGGCCGCGCAGTACGGCGTGACCCGCCAGGCCGGCGAAGCCGACGACCGCCTGCGCACCCGGCTGCAGCTGCGCATCGCGGCCCTGGCCGGCCAGGGCACGCGCGAGCACTACGAATTCCACGCCCTCACCGCCTCGCCCCTGGTGCGCGCCGTGCGGGCCAGCCAGGCCGCGCCGGGCAGCGTGCTGGTCATGCTGTGGGTCACCGACCAGGCGCAGGCCCAGGCCGTGCGGCAGCTGGTGTCCGAGGCGCTGAATGCCGACAACGCCCGCATGCTGGGCGTGCCCGTCAATGTGGCCGTGGCCGTGCCGCGCACCATCGACATCACCGCGCGCATCACCCGCACGCGCACCGCGCCGGCTGGCCTGCTGCAGCAGCTGCAGGCGCGCCTGCAGGCGGCCTTTGCGGGCATGGCCAGCCTGGAAGGCAGCGTGGCACGCAGCTACATCACCACGCTGCTGCACGTCGATGGCGTGCACGCCGTGGACTACCCGGACAACACGCGGCCCGCGCCCATCACGCCCATCGCTGCCGGCGAATTCCCGGCCCTGGGCGCCGTGGACCTGATCGACGCAGGGGTGGCCTGATGGACGCGCGCCGCAGCATCCTGCCCCCGGCATCCACCAGCCTGGAGCGCGTGGTGGACACCACGCTGCCGCGTGACTGGGGCACCATGGCCGACGCGGCCGAGCCGGCCAGCACCGCCCAGCACCCGGCCCTGCTGCCATGGCTGGCCCAGCAGTGGCAGCTGGGGCAATTCGAGCGGTATTTTTCCGACCCGCGCGAGCTGCTGGACAAGGGCCTGCCCTGGCTGCGCGAGCGTGGCAGCGCCGCCGCCGTGCGCCGCGCGCTGGCCTGGCAGGGCTACCTGGCCGTGACCCTGGAAGAGGACGGCGCCCGCCTGCACATCAACCCGGGCCGCGAAGTCAGCAATGCCGATATCGCGCGCATGGCCCATGTCGTGCGAGCCAGCATCCCGCTGCACGTCCATTTCTACCGCGTGTTCTACCGCTTCGATCTGCGCGCCCTGCGCTGGGACCGCGCGCCCAAGCTGGACGGCGCCCTCTGGGAAAACGACAGCGGCACGCCCGTGGACGTGGGCGAGGGTGAGCCGCCCGTCATCGGCAGTCAAGGCCGCATCAACCAGTCCCAGGCCCAGGCGCCCAAGCTCACGCCCCTGCGCAGCGCGAACCACCTGCACACCAGCGGCCGCATGCGCCGTGCCGACCAGCTGCGCCTGGATGTGTGGCGCTGGGACGGCCGCATGCAGCGCCTGGCCACGGGCGGCCAGCTGCAGACCACCCCCGGCCTGGCGCCGCAGCGCGCCCGGCATCAGCCATGGACCACCAGCGGCGAAGCCTGCGCCGCCAGTGCAGGCATGCGGCCGGGCCAGTGGCCTGGCGCCGCCCACCACCTGGCGGCCGCTGCCTGCCAGCCCCGCATGGCCCCGGCCCGGGGCTGGACGGGCCGCTGGGACAGCGACCGCTGGCAGCAATCCAACATCCACAGCAAGACCACCGAATCCGAGGAATAGCCCATGCAAACACTGCAAGACGCCGGCCGCATTGCGCTGGCCAAATCCCTGGCCGCCATGCCCGTGCACATCGCATGGGGCCGTGGCGATGGTGCGTGGACCGCGCCACCGGCCACCCCATCCAACCGCACCGCGTTGCAGGACGAAATCGGCCGCCGCGCCGTGGTGGACGTGGGCTATGCCGTGCCCGGCACCGCACAGGACCACGATATCGAGATGCCCGGCCAGGTCTATTACAAGACCAGCCCGTTGCCAACGCCATTCCTGCTGCTGCGCACCACGTTCGGCTTTGGCGATGCCCAGGGCGAAACCGTGCGCGAATGCGGCGTGTTCTTCGGCACCGTGGCCAAGGCCGGCGTGCCGCCGGGACAGCGCTACCTGACGCCGGCCGAGGTGGAGAACCCCGGCACCGTGTACTGCCTGGAATACCGCTCGCCAGTCCTGCGCAGCGGCACGACCAAGGCCACCGAAGAAATCGTGATCCCACTGTGAGCCGCGCATGACAAGCTACAACCGACACGACCCTGCCAAGGGCTACACGCAGCACATCTTTCACGCCGACCGCGTGGCGCAATCTGCAGAGCCCAACGAAATGCAGGCCCAGGCCCGCTATGCCCTGCGCCGCGTGGCCGATGTGCTGTTTGCCGATGGCGACATCACGGCCGGCGCGCGCTGCACCGTCAACGCCGAAACCGGCGCCTGCCAGCTGGAAGCCGGAAGCATCTACCTGAACGGCGCCGTCCATGACGTGGCCGCCGCCGCGCTGCAGATCGCCGTGCAGGGCACCGTCTACATCGGCGTGCACTACGCCACGCGCATCGTCACGGCCGAGCAAGACCCAACCCTGTACAACCCCGCAGTGGGCACCAGCGGCTACGGCGAGCCCGGCGCCGACCGCCTGCAGGTGTCCGTCACCTGGGGCCTGCAGGGCCAGGGCGAGGGGGACTTTTACCCCGTCTGGACCGTTGAAGATGGCATCGTCAAGCCCCGCGAGCCTGCACCCCAGCTCAACGCCGTCACAAAGGCCATCGAGCGCTATGACCGCGACAGCGCGGGCGGCACCTACGCCGTGCGCGGCCTGCAGACGCTGCAGCTACCCGACGACGACCAGGGCCGCCAGGTCTACGCCATCACGGCCGGCGCCGCGCGAGTGGGCGGCGTTGCCATTGAGGTGCCAGCAGACCGGCGCCTGGTCTATGCGGCCCAGGCCAACATGGCCCAGGTCAACAGCGAGCCCCACAGCAGCAGCACGGATGCGCTGCAGCATGTGGCATTCGACCGCTGGCCCGTGCTGGAGCAGGCCACCCTGCGCATCACGCGCCGCAAGACCGCGCAGGTGGTGCACGGCAGTTTCGTGGGCGCCGCTGACCCGCTGCCCGATGCCAGCGTGGTGCAGATCAACAGCGTCACCCAGGGCGGCACCACTTACACCAAGGACGTGGACTACAAGCTGACGGCCGGGCAGATCGACTGGAGCCCGGCCGGCGCCGAACCCACGCCGGGCAGCACCTACAGCGTGAACTATGACTACATCAGCACCGAGCCCGCGCAGAACCAGACCACCCGCGGCTTTGACGTGCAGGGCGCGCTGCCGGGCACTCTGATTCTTGTGGACTACCGCTATGCGCTGCGCCGCATTGACCGCATCGTGATGGGAGGCGATGGCGGCATCAACGTGGTCAAGGGCATTCCAGCGAGCTGGCAGCCCGTGGCGCCCGACGTGCCGGGCAATGTGCTGGCCCTGGGCAGCATCTACCAGACCTGGGAGCCGGACACGCGCCGCACCGAGCCGGACGGCGTGCGCGTGGTTTCCATGCCCACCCTGGTGGCCTACCGCGAACGCATGGACCGCATCGAGCTGGACCTGGCCGAACTGCGCCTGGCCACCGACACCGCAGGCCGATACAGCGGCCTGAAAAAAGGCTACTTCGCCGACCCCATGATCGACAACAGCATGCGCGACCAGGGCATGGAGCAGAGCGCCATGATCGCGGGCGGCGCGCTGCAGCTCTATGAGGCCGACCATGCCTACATACTGGGCGACGGCAAGACCGTCCACAGCCTGGAGTACACGCTGGCCAAGACCATGGGCCAGACAGCCACCAGCCGCGCCATGAAGATCAACGCGCAGGCCACGGCGGGCGCCCTGCCCGCCAGCGTTGAACTGGTGCCCAGCGTGGACCGCTGGGAGGTTCCGCAGGCTCTCAAGTATCCCAAGCTGGTGCGCTTCTACCAGGCCCTTGGCAGCACGAGCGAAGACCTTCAAGCGCAGTACCGGGGGCAGATCAACAAGGATTTGCTGGACCTCAGTGGCATCACGCTGCGGCCCCTGGAGGTCCATTTCTCGCTGGCGGGCTTTCGCGCACTGGAGGCGATGGAAAGCCTGCACTTCGATGGCCAGCCCATCGCGGCCCAGCCGCTGGCGGGTGGCGGCCTGGTGGCCAACGCTGCCGGCGTGCTGGAAGGCCGATTCACCATTCCCGAAGGCGTTCCCGTGGGCGCCAAGACCGTGGAAATCAAGGGGGAGCACGGCAGCACAGGCCGTGCCCAGTATGTGGGCAGCGCAGCCCTGAAACTCAATCTCGATGTACTGGGATCGAACTCCTACGGCGCCATATCTGCCGGCTTTGCCACCGTGACCTATGTCCTATAGCACCATCACCCAAACCATCACGCCCTCGCGCTCCCAGCAGTGCGCGGCGCTGGATCTGTACTTCACCGCCAGCGGCGGGCCCGCCATCGTGGTGCTGGCCGCACTGGATGACGCCGGCCTGCCCGGCGTGGCACTGCGTGAGCAGCGTCTGGAGATTGCGCAGATCAAGACCGACGGGGCCGCCACGCGCGTGACCTGGACAGCCCTGGTGCAGCTGCAGGCGGGCACCAGCTACGCGCTGTGCATATCGGCAGCTGACACAGACACGGCCCTGGCCGTGGCTCAGATCGGTGATGCGCGCCAGGACGGCACCGGATGGGTCACGACCGCGCCGGCAGAGCTTGGCCAACTGCTGGAGATCAATGCCTCCGGCATCGCCACGCGCCACGCCAACCGCGTGCTGCGCTTTGATCTGTTCGAGGCCCAATATCCCGCCACGGTCAAAACCGTGGACGTTGGTGCGCAGGAGGTGGAGAACGCCACCATGCTGCTGATCAATGCCGGCGCCGAGCAGCCCGACCCCACGGCGCGCATCACCTATTCCATCGAGCTGCTGGGCGCAGGCGCTGCCGTGCTGCGCACCATCGAGGCGGACGCCGGCCAGCCCGTGCGCCTGGATGAGCCTCACACCGGCACCGTGCGCGTGAAGGCCACTTTGCGCGTGGGCGACAGCGGCATGGGCGCCGTGCTGGCTCCCGCAACCCTCCTGGCGGTGGGCAGCCTGCTGCAAAGCGGCACCTACATCACGCCCACCATCGCCACGGCGGGCGGCACCGAGCTGCGCGTGATCTTCGAGGGCACCATCCCTGCCGGCGCGGCCGTGGCCGTGCATGCGCAGCTGGGTGCCAGCGAGCAGTGGACCGAGGTGCCCTACCTGAGCAGCAGCCCGCAGACGGCCGGCACCATCGAACTCACGCACCGGCTGCAGGGCATCAACGCGGCCAGCCTGCGCCTGCGCCTCACGCTCACCGGAACGCCCACGGCGCGCCCCCTGGTGGACAACCTGCGCGCCGTGGTGCTGTAGAGGTGGATATGGCAGATGACACCCTCGAAACCCCGCCTGTCTTTGAAGACACGCCGCACCTGGGCATGCCCCTGCCCCACCCGGCGAACAAGCTGGAAGTGGACATAGGCCGACTGCGCCAAGCGCTGGACATGATCGACCAAGTGGCCGAGGACATGGGGCTGGCCATCGACGCCAGCGCAAGCCGGGAAGCCCTGCAGGCGCTGGCCCAGGCGACGGGCGACAGCATCGACCAGCTGCAGCAAAGCACCGGCCAGGCCCTGGCGCAGATGGGGCAGCAGATAGATCAGCTGGCCGATGACATAGAAAGCAAATCGGTCAACCTGCAGGCCGTCGCTCAAGCCAGCGATGCGCAGCAGGCCCGTGAGGGCGTGGGAAAAATCAAGCGCCTGGTGCAAGAAGCCGCGAACAGCTCCACCAACGGCGCTCCGCTGGTGGCTGGCGTGGAATACACGCTGCTGGCAGATGCAGCCTACAGCCGCCCATTGCCTGCCGACGCTCAGTTGGGCGACTCCATCCGGTTGCGTGACCCCACGGGCGAATGGAAGCTGGGCCGCATCACCATTGCCCGAAGCGACCCCGCCTACACCATCAACGGACGGGCCGGAGATGTACTGTTCAACGTCAACGCCTGGAGCGTCGTGTTTACGTATGCGGGCAACAAAAACTGGACGCTAACCAGGGGGTAGGAATGCTGAATCTGGATGAACTTTTGGGCAGCAACCCGATGCTGCTCGTGCAATCTGAAATGGTGCTCACCACCAAATCATTCAACATCGCAGCGGATGGCTATGCCGTGCTCTCGGGAATGGGCGGTGGCGCGGGCGGCTGCAAGAACTATGCGCCCGGCAACTCGGCGCCGTGGGGGGTCAAAGCCATCGCAGTGCGAGCCGGGGATGTGATTGCATTTGAAATCGGAGCGGGAGGCCTGGCCGAACTGGGCGCCACCTCGGCGGCCAAGGCTGGCTCCAATACCGTCATTTCCATCAACGGTGCGGCAGTGCTCACATGCCAGGGTGGAGATGCCGGGCCTGCTACAGCTACTGCCGTCAGTCCTCTGAATGCCAAAGTGATTGGCGCAGATATCTGGAAACTGGGAGTGCAGCCGAAAAGCCGTCTGGATGGAACAACTCCTGTCAGTGGCGCGGCCGTAGACGTGGGTTCGGGGACGTATAACAAAGATTACAAATCTGGCGACGATTGTGTGGATTTTGAAGGCTCATCCAGAACGGGCGCTGGAGTGCCATGGGGCTACTTCTTCTGGCCGTTCTCCGTGCAGTTCCGGGGCTATGAATCGGGATCTCCCGGCGGTGGGGGTTCCCGTGCGCGAAAAGCTGGAATGTTCGGTGGGGGCGGAGGGTCTGTGTCTGGTCAGGAGAATGCACATGATCCTGGCCGAGGTGGATCGGCCGGAAGGGCCGCGGCCGGCGATGTCAAAAATGGTGGTGCCGGAATGGGCTATCTGAGGCTCTACCAACGGGTCAACGCATAGGGCATAGCGATGAAAATCATCCACATCCTCGACAACGCGGGCGAAGTCATCAACACCATCGTGGCCGACGAGCAAACCGCCGAGGCCATGCACCCCGGCCGCTGGCGCCTGGCCGAGCAGCAGGAGCAGCCCGCGCCACCGCACGAGCAGCACCGCCATATCACCCCGCTGGCCTTCCGCCGCCGCTTCACGGGCGCCGAGCGCGCCGCCATCGAATGGGCCGCCGTGGACCGCGCCGATGCCACCAGTGGCGAACGCCAGCAGGCCGCGCAGCTGCGCAGCACGTTGAAGGACCAGGAGCTGGCCAGCTTC
Organism: Delftia deserti; assembly: GCF_042653485.1. Taxonomy (NCBI): domain Bacteria; kingdom Pseudomonadati; phylum Pseudomonadota; class Betaproteobacteria; order Burkholderiales; family Comamonadaceae; genus Delftia; species Delftia deserti. The sequence goes on from NZ_JBHSIH010000001.1 coordinate 1,456,393, forward strand.
ATCGACCTTGACGACCCGGACGTGGCGGCCGGCGTGCAGCTGCTGGAAACCGTGGGCCTGATCGCAGACGGCCGCGCGCTGCAGATCACGGACACGCCGCCGCGCCCGGACGAACTGCCGGCCTGACCTGGCCGCACGACCACCACAGGCCCGCCACCATGGCGGGCCTTGTCTTTCTGGGTAGCAGGCTCTGGCACCGCGCCCATTGCTGGCCGCCTACGCGCGGGCGGGGGAACATGCAGACACACACCGCACACCCACCGAACCCCCTGCAGGAGCCCATCACCATGTCACTCGCCGGCTACCACCACGGCGTGCGCGTCTCGGAAGTCAACACCGGGACCACCACGCTGCGCATCGTCTCCACGGCCGTCATCGGCCTGGTGGCCACCGGCCCCACGGCCGATGCCGAGGCCTTCCCCATGGATACCCCCGTGCTCTTCACGAACATCGAGAAAGCGCTGGACAAGGCTGGCACCACCGGCACGCTGCCCGAGGCCCTGAAAGCCATCAAGGACCAGTCCCGCCCCGTGCTGGTCATCGTGCGCGTGCCCGTGGGCGCAGGCGCAACGCCCGAAGAAATCGACGCCGACCAGACCAGCCTGGTCATTGGCGACAACCTGGCCGGCAAGCGCTCCGGCATTCAAGCCCTGCTCACGGCGCAGCAGCAGCTGGGCGTCAAGCCCCGCATCCTGGGCGCCCCGGGCCTGGACTCCAAGCCCGTGGCCGATGCGCTTACGGCCGCCGCCATCAAGCTGCGCGCCATGGCCTACGTGCAGGGCCACGGCGCAGACGATGTGAGCGAAGCGCTGGCCTATGCAGAGAGTTTCGGCGCCCGCGAAACCATGGTCATCTGGCCCGACTTCAAGGCCTGGAACACCACCACCAACAAGGTTGCCAACGTGCCGGCCGTGGCCTACGCGCTGGGCCTGCGCGCCCGCATCGATGTGGAGCAGGGTTGGCACAAAACCCTGTCAAACGTGCCGCTCAATGGCCCCGTGGGCATCAGCAAGGACGTGCATTTCGACCTGCAAAGCTCGGAGACGGATGCCAACCTGCTCAATGAGGGCAACGTCACCACGCTCATCAACTACCAGGGCTATCGCTTCTGGGGCTCGCGCACCTGCAGCACGAACGAACTGTTCCGCTTCGAGTCCGCCACCCGCACCGCCCAGGTGCTGGCCGACACCATCGCAGAAGGTCACTTCGCCTTCATCGACAAGCCCCTGCACCCCAGCCTGGTGAAAGACATCATCGAAGGCATCAATGCCAAGTTCCGCGAACTCAAGGCGCTGGGCTACATCCTTGACGGCAGCGCCTGGTTTGACACCGAGGTCAACACCACCGAAGCGCTCAAGGCCGGCAAGCTGGTCATTGACTACGACTACACACCCGTGCCGCCGCTGGAAGACCTGGGCTTTCGCCAGCGCATCACCGACAAGTATTTCGCCGACTTCGCCATGCGCGTGGGCACCGGCCAGTAACCCCGGCCACCGCCGCGCACACAGGAGATCCACACCATGGGACTGCCCCGCAAACTCAAGAATTTCGCCACCTTCATCGACGGCGAGAACTACATGGGCGACATGCCCGAAGTCACGCTGCCCACCCTCACCCGCAAGATGGAGGAATACCGGGCGGGTGGCATGAACGGCCCCATTGATCTGGACATGGGCCAGGACAAGATGGAAGCCGAACTCAAGGCCGCCGGCTACATGAAGGGCCTCATGAAGCAATGGGGCGCGGGCAAGGTTGACGCCGTGCTGCTGCGCTTTGCCGGCGCCCTGCAGACAGATGACAGCGAGGGCGTGCAGGCCGTCGAAGTCGTCATGCGCGGCCGACTGACCGAGCGCGACCCCGGCAGCGCGAAGGCCGGCGAGATGGTGGAGCAGACCTACAAGTACAGCCTGAGCTACTACAAGGAAGTTCTGGACGGCGAAACCATTCTGGAAATCGACTTCGTGAACCTGATTGAGAAGGTCCACGGCGAGGACCGCATGGCCGGTGTCCGCACCGCCCTAGGCATCTGACCGCCGCCACCCGCCAACAGTTTTTCTGCCCCTCTCGTCTGTCTCCGGCCGCATGGGAAACGGCCCTTCGCGCCGACCTGGGCCACTACCTTGGCCGGCGCTTTTTTTCACCACAACCACCACCGAGGCACCCATGGACACCCAAGCCAAGACCACCGACACCACCGACGCCACCACCAGCCCCAAGACCGTACATGTCAATGTCACGCTGGAAACACCCATCCCGCGCGGCAGCGGCGTCATCGACGTGGTGACGCTGCGCAAGCCCCTGGCCGGCGCACTGCGCGGCATCAACCTGGCCGAGCTGCTGCAGCTGCGCGCCGAGGCCGTCATGAAGCTGCTGCCCCGCATCACCACGCCCACGCTCACGCAGCAGGACGTGGAACAGATGGACCCCGTGGACCTGGTGGCTTGCGCCTCGGAGGTGGTCAATTTTTTGGTGCCAGCCAAACAACTGGAGAAGGCCAAGGACGAACAGGCGAAGGCCCAGGAATCCCTGGGCGCGTAGAGGAAGCCATGGCCGACGTGGCCGCCATCTTCCACTGGCGGCCCGCCGACATGGACCCCATGGACCTGGCCGAGCTGATGCACTGGCGCGAGCTGGCCGTGGATCGTTTCCAAAAGATGAACAAGCATGGATAAGCTCAAGCTGCAGGTGCTGCTGGACTTGGCCGACCGCGTGACCGCGCCGCTCAAACGCATAGGCGCGGGCGCCAGGTCCGTGGGTCTGGACGTGAGTGGCACCCAGGATGCGCTGCGCAAGCTCCAGCAGCAGCAGGCCGCCGTGGGCAAGGCCAACGCCATGCAGGCCAGCCTGCGCGAAACGCAGGCCAAGCTGCAGGCCGCGCGCACGGCCAAGGCTGCATTGGTGGCTGAAATGCTCAAGGGCGGCGAGGCGGCCAAGGCCGCAGGCGGGCAGTACCGCGCCGCTGGCGACGCAGTGCAAAAGCTCGCAGCCACCTATCAGCGGCAGATTGATCAGACCAAACGCCTGCGCGCCGGCCTGGCGGAAATGGGCATCACCAATGCGGCCCAGGCCGAGGGAAAACTGCGCGAGGCCATCGACCGCACCACCAAGGCGCTGGAACGCCAGCGCAAGGCCCACGAGCTCGTGAGCAAGCAACGCGCCGCCGTGGAAGCCAACAAGACCGCCCGCGCCGATGCGCGCGGCGCCCTGTTCGACGGCGCGGCCATGGCCGCATCGCTGGCCGCTCCGCTGAAGATGGCCGTTGACTTCGAGTCTTCCATGGCCGATGTCGACAAGGTCATGGATCTGGACAAGAGCGGCCTAGAAGAAATGAGCAGCTACGCCCTGGACCTGTCCAAGCGCCTACCCATGGCCGCCAAGGACATTGCCCAAATCTTGGCCTTGGGCGGGCAGTCTGGCCTCACAAAGAAACAGCTCAAGGGTGACGGCGATGTGGGCTTCGCGGAGCACGCCATAAAGATGGGGGTGGCCTTCGGCATGACTGCCGAGGAATCGGGGGAGGCTATGGCCAAAATGAAATCAGGCTTTGGCATGACCATTCCCGAGGTGGCCACGCTTACCGACAAAATCAACCTGCTGGGAAACACAGGCGCGGCCAGCGAAAAGCAGATTCTCGGAATAGTCACGCGCGTGGGGCCACTTGGTGCTGTGGCTGGGACCGCCTCGGGGGAACTGGCGGCCATGGCCTCAACACTGGCCGGCATGGGTGTGCAAGAAGAAGTGGCTGCCACCGGCATCAAAAACATGATTCTCGCCATGGTGGCCGGCGAAAGTGCCAGCAAGAGCCAGAAGGAAGGCTTTAAGCAACTCGGCCTCGACTCAACGAAAGTTGCGAAGAGCATGCAAAAAGACGCGGCCGGCACCATGGTGGATCTGCTGAAACGCGTCAAGAAACTGGACAAGTACAGGCAGGCATCTGTGCTTCAGTCCATCTTTCAAAAAGAGTCCATCCTGGCCATTGCACCCATGCTCAGCCAGTTGGACACGCTGAAGGAAAACCTTGACAAAGTGAACGACGCCGCAAAATATGGCGGCGCCGTCAATGCCGAATACGATAAGCGCGCCGCCACCACCGCCAACCGCCTGAAGCTCGCCAGCAACCAGGCAGCGGCCATGGGCATCTCGCTGGGCAACATCCTGCTGCCGGCGCTCAATGACGGGCTGTCCATTCTTTCTCCATGGATGGAGCGACTTGCAGCCCTCACCCAGGCCTTTCCCGGTACAACGCGCGCCATCGTGCTTTTCACTGCGGCGCTCATCGTCGGCAAGGTTTCGGCCATCGCTATCACCTTCGTCTATGGCCTGATGAAAGGTGCGTTGCTGGCAGTACGCGGGGCATTTGTGGCCGCTCGTTTGGGTTGGATGCTCTACACCGGCGCCACCGTGGCGGGAACGGTCGCCACGCGCGGCGCCATCCTGGCAAGCTGGGCGCTCACTGCAGTTCAAATTGCTGGGCGTATCGCTACAGTTGCAGTCGCAGGGGCCATGTATCTGCTGTTCGGTGTGGTGTGGACTCTACGGGCTGGCCTGGTCGCGGCTCGCACCGCATGGCTGCTATACACGGGAGCCAGCATTGCGGCATCCAAGGCAGGGATGTTTGCGACGGGTGTAACGGCATCGCTCACGGCGGCACAGTGGCTGCTCAATCTTGCCCTTTCCGCAAACCCCATTGCCCTTGTCGTGGCCGGTGTGGCTGCACTGATTGGCGTGGGAATCTTGCTGTACAAATACTGGGAACCTATCGGCCGATTCTTCGGCAAGCTGTGGGGGCGCATGACAGGCGGGCTTGATGAGGTCAAGCAAAGCGCAGCTGAAGCCGGCAAGGAAATGCAGGACCAACTGGGCGACAAGGCCGCCACCATTAGCATTGGCGCTGATGGCAAGCTGCCAGACACCGCCTCAACCGGGCAGCAGATGGGGCAGCGTATGGCCGAGGCCGCAGGCATTGCCATACCTGCGGCAAGCACTCAGGGCATGGACCAGGCGGCCATGGAAAAGCAGCTGAAACTGGTGCAGGGCTCAGCCATTGGCAAGGACAAGGGCGGCGTGCCAGGCCTCTCGGCTGCCGCACCAGTCATGGCTGGCGGAACCTACAACTTCACCATCCACGCGGCCCCAGGAATGGATCCCAAAGAAGTGGCTAAGGCAGTGGCCACAGAATTGGACAAGCGCGAACGCGCCAACAAGTCCCGCGTGCTCAGCCAGCTCAGCGACACAGAGGGATAGGAGCCAGACCCATGCCAATGATGACCCTGGGCCAATTCGTGTTTGGCCTCGATACCGTGGCGTATCAGGAAATGCAGCGCGCCACCGACTGGCGCCACCCCAGCAACAGCCGCGTGGGCGCCCGGCCGGCGCGCCAGTACGTGGGCCTGGGTGATGACACCATCACGTTTACCGGACTGTTCGTTCCCGAATTCCGTGGCGGCCGCAAGACCCTGGATGAGCTGCGCAAGATGGCCGACGCCGGCAGCGCATACGCCATGGTCAACGGCGCGGGCGACAACCTGGGCGCCTGGGTGATCCAGCGCCTGAGCGAGAACGGCAGCGTGTTTGTCAAGGAAGGCCTGCCCCGCCGCATTGATTTCAGCGTGGAGCTGGCCCGTGTGGACGACGCCCAGGCCGACCCCAGCGGCGGCAGCGATGGCGGCACGGGTGGCGATTGGGATGATGGCGATTTCTGGGATTGGTGGATGTGATGGCAGGCACAGAGAACCAGGCCACGGGCGCCTACCAGCAGCCGGACTATCAGCTCACTATCAACGGCGTCAACATCACCCCCAAGGTCGGCAAACGCCTGATCGAATTGCGCCTGCGCGAAAGCCGCGGGGAAGAGGCCGACCAGCTGGATCTGACCCTGGACGATGCGGACGGCCGGATGGCCATCCCGCCCAAGGGTGCCACCATCTCCATCCGCCTGGGCTGGCTGCACGAGGGCCTGGTGGACAAGGGCAGCTTTGTGGTGGATGAGGTGGAGCACGGCGGCAGCCCCGACCGCATCAGCGTGCGCGCCCGCAGCGCGGACATGGCCAAGAGCCTGCGCGAGCGTGCCAGCCACAGCTGGAACGACAGCACCGTGGGCACCGTGGTGCAGGACATTGCCGCGCGCAACAAGCTGCCGGCGCGCATTGCCCCCGAGCTGGCCGAGCGCAAGGTGCAGCACATCGACCAGACAAACGAATCGGACCTGCATTTTCTGTCCCGCCTGGCCCGCCAGCACGACGCCGTGGCCACGGTCAAGAAGGGGCAGTTGATCTTTCTGCGCACCAACAGCCGCACAAACGCCAGCGGCCAGCCCATTGCCCCCATGCACATCACCCGCGAATCGGGCGACCAGCACCGCTGGCACACCGCAGACCGCACCAGCTACACGGGCGTGCGCGCGTACTGGCACGATGGCAAGCACGCCCGCCGCAAGGGCGTGGTGGCCGGCAGCACCAAGGGCAGCGTGAAGACCCTGAAAGACACGTTCTCCAGCGCCGAAGCCGCGCGCCAGGCCGCGCAGTCCGAGATGCAGCGCGTGGACCGTGGCGCCGCCACCCTGAGCCTGGCCCTGGCCCTGGGCCGGCCCCACCTCATGCCGCAGGCCGCCGTGACTGTGGAGGGCTTCAAGCCCGAGATTGACGGCGAGGGCTGGCTAGTCAAATCCGTGGAGCACTCCCTGGGCGATGGCGGGTTCACGACACAGATCGAGCTGGAGCGCCAGGGCGATGGCGATGCGCAGGCGCAGGAGGACGGCGACGACTCCCACGATGGGAGCAAAGAGGCCCCGGGCCCTGATAATTAACGTACATACAAAAAAGCATTGACACGGGAATTTGTGTACGTACAATAATTCCCATGGACATCGAATTCGACCCCGCCAAGAACCAGGCCAACATCGACAAGCACGGCGTTTCGCTGGAGATGGCGGGCCACATCGAATGGAGCAATGTCCTGTGCATGCCGGATGCGCGCCGGGACTACGGCGAAGTACGTGAAATCGGCTTCACCGTCATCGGCCAACGGCTGTACGTTGTGGTGTTCGTGCAGCGCGGGCAGACCATGCGAATCGTTAGTCTCCGCAAGGCAAACTCCAGAGAGGTCAAGGCTTATGAAGCAATCTAAGAAAGTGGGGCTGATCCAGCCCACGGCGGCCGAAGATGCCGCCATTGCCCGGGGCATCGAACAAGACCCGGACACCATGGAAATCACGGGCGAGATGCTCGCCGACATGCAACCGCTGGCCCGGCGTGGCCGTCCCCCGCTGGAGCAGACCAAAATGCCGATGACCATGCGCGTGGACGCCGATGTGCTGGAGGCCATCAAGGCCACCGGCACGGGCTGGCAATCGCGTGTCAATAGCGTGCTGCGCGACGCCGTGACAAAGGGCAAGCTGGCCGCATGATTTCCTGCAGGGCATTCAGAGCCGGCCCCGGAATTCTGAACACGTTGCAAAGTGGCCGAGGTGGTACGGCTGGGTTGGTACAGCCGGGCATGAGCCAGCGGGCAAAGCTGGCGGTAGACGCCGCGGGGCCGTGGCGCCTCTACCAGAGGGTGGAGCTACCGGGCTGGGAAATGCTAGGCACCGTGCAGCGCGGCCACGCAATCGGCGCGCTGGCACACAACCTGCGCACCGGCCAGCTGGTCATGCTCAGGGCCGGTGCGGCCAGCGCCCTGGACCAGCGCAAGGTGCTGGCCGCCCTGCAGACTGCGCAGGCCGATTGACCCACAAAAAAACCCGCACGCAGCGGGCCTTTTTTTTTGCGGCTCAACGCTTCAAATAGCTCTTTTTCCCAGAGTCAGAAATACAGTACTGCCCACCCCGTGGTCCAGTGCAAACGCCCCCGGACCGGCATGAGCAGTCGCCTGCTGATGCCCCGGCCCGGCTGGGCGCCAACAGCGCGCGCGATGATGACTGGCCCAGCTCGGCGCTGCAATGGCGCTTGCTTCCGCTGATCGAGCCGTCATTGCACACAAACTGCGCACCAGAGCAATGCGCCACGCCGCCCTTGCGGCCGCTGCAGGGGTAGTTGGCGGCACCTGCAGGCAGGGCAGATGCTAGGCAAGCCGAGAACGCCATCACCAATATCAGGCAACGCATGGCTGACGTGCCAATCACTTGCCCACGTACACCACGCCCAGATCATGGGCCAGCTTGGCCAGCCCCGGCTTGCGCGTGAAATAACGGCCGTTTTGCATCTTGTCGCTCCATGTGTCGTCGCTGTCCACCAGTTCCTTGAACGACTTCACGCCCAGCGTCTTCTGGGCCACCTGCAGGGCCTTGGCGCGCGTCACCGTCACCGTGGCATGTGGGGTGTCAAGTAGCTTGTTATCCTTCCCGCCAAGGGTCACCAGTAGCGGCTGCGCCGTCACCTGAACCTGTGCCTGGTCAGTGTGGATAAATGTGCGGTACACGCCGTACACCACTGCGCGCAGCACCTCTTCTTTGGTGTGCTCGGGCATGTTCGTACCCATGATGCGGGCCGCCAACCTGATGTGCAGCGGCTTGGCGCGAACCACCTGGAATGTGTTGTTCTCGGGCGAGAAATCGCCCATCTCTTCCATGACCTTTTCAATGCTGCCCTTGAACTGCGCATGCGACAGCGTGGCCACGGCCGCAAGGCCCATCGCCAAAACGTACTTCTTCATTGCTCCCTCCGGTGGTGAAAAACGGTGCCTGCTCAGGCGCGAGCGGCCAGGGCCGCCAGCGTGCGCAGCGCGGCTTGCGCCTCTTGGGGCGCCTTGTCGTAGTGCTGCAGTAGCTGCTGTGACTCAGAACTGACTGAGGCCGCCGCGCCGGTATCGCTGCCTGCAGCGCCAACGCGCAGCGAAAGCAGCACATAGCCCACATCAACGCCCACGGCGTGCAACTGCTGCAGCGCCTTAGCGTCTGGGGCGAACTCGCCTTCTTCGAATTTCAGCAGGGCTAGTCGGTCTACGCCTGATTTCTCGGACAGCTGACCAAAGGTCAACCCCAGCCGCTTGCGCTCTTGCTGAAGTCGCGCAGCAATCGTTTGCCCTGGGCTCGGATGCAGAGCGGCGCTGGGGTCAAACGAACGTAGACCAGTGAGCAGGTAGGAGACGTCGACCCCGTGCGCGGCAATAGCCATCAGGTACTCGGCATCGGGCTTGCGCACGCCCTTTTCGTAGTTGAGTTGGGACATCTGAGAGACACCCGCAACCGTGCCAAAGCTCTCCTGATTGAGCCCGAGGCGTTTGCGCTCTTCTTTCAGGCGCGCAGAAAAATCCAACATTTGCTATTAAATCTCTTGCTACACAAACATTCGTTTGGTAAATTAGAGCCACCCTGTAACAACCTAGATCCAAATACTACATGACCACCCAAGCGCACCAGACCCGCCACCGCTCGGCCACGGTCGAGCCCCTTGTGCATGACAAGCAGATCGCCCTGCGGCTGACCCATGGCGAGCGCCAGGCCGTGCAAGGCTGCGCCACCCGCGAAGGCCGCAGCCAGAGCAACTTCGCGCGGATGATCCACCTGATGGGCATGGAGATGTACGAGCATCTCGGCCGCATCGAGCTGGGCACGCTCCAGCGGGGCGCCGCTGCAGAGCAGCGCTGAAAGGCCCCCATGGCGCACGCAGCAGCAAACCCCTTTCAGCCCCTGATCGGCGCCCCGCCGAATATTGGCTTCACGGGCGCCGCCCTGGGCGTAGTCCGCAGGGCCGGCGACACGGCCGCCAAGGCGCGTGCCGTTGTACGAAAAGGCGCGCAAGGCTGTAACAACCTGTCAAAGCCTGACCCCCGCGCCGATGCTCCGGCCCAGGCGCCAGACGATGGCCCGCGCCTGAAGACCGAATTCCACCGCATCGCCTGCCCGCACTGCCTGAGCCCGGCCACCATCCGGCGCAGCAACCAGGTCACCAACCTGACGCGCGAATACGCCTTTGCCTGCACGAATTTCGAGTGCGGCCACACCTTCAGCGCGACCATGGAAATCACGCGCACCCTGAGCCCCAGCGCCACGCCAGACCCCACCGTGCGCCTGCCCCTGAGCACCCATGTGCGCCGCGATCTGATGCGCGAGCAGCTGGCGTGTGCCCAGCCCTCTGACTACCGCACCACCCAGACGGCGCCCGTGACCCTGGAGCTGTTCGGCACCAGCCCGCCAGCGGACTGACCCCAGGGCCTGGCGCCCTGCCCTGACCTACCCCGTTTCCCCTGCCCTGCGGAGCCTGAAAGAAGGCCCTGCGGGACGTGCTCACCCTGAAAAACGCAAACCCGAGAGGACGCAATGCAAATCTTTGAACTCCGCAGGCCCCGGCCCGCGCAGCAGATCACCCTGGTGGATGAGGCCCTGCGGGCCGAGCACACCCGGCACGCTGCGCGGCTCAAGGAAATTGACGGCCTCGCCAGCGACCTGCAGCGGCTGCAGCAGCACCTGCCAGCGCTGCGCGCGGCCGGCGTGGAGCTGGGCGGCCACGAGTGCGCCAACATCAATGGCCTGTTCATCCATGGCGGCCAGGACCGCGCCCGCAACGGCCGCATGCTGCAGGCCCTCATGGGCCTGGGCGGCAAGGCCCGCAACAAGGCCGCATTCAACGATGGCGGCTTCGCCGTGGAGCTGGACCTGGGTGGCCTGCACATGGCCTTCTACGTGGACCCGCGCGCTGCGGCGGCTGGGGTGCAAGGGGGTGCGGCATGAGCAACCTTGCCCAACACCCTGACGCTACGCATGAGCCGCTGCTCGCCCTCACACAGTTTTTCATTCTGGCCACCTGCCATAGCCACAGCGGCGCCCGCGTGGCGGCGCACCTGCTGCTGGGTCTGTACAACGGCACGCGCTTTCCCTTCGATCTGACCGACCTGCGCTGCCTGGACGCCGAGAACCTGCAGCTCGCGCTGACGCTGCTGCAGTTCGACGCGCGCCCGCAGATGGAGGTGCACCAGTGGCTGAACCAGATGTATGGCCGCACGGACTTCGGCATGCGCTTCGAGCACCTGGCCCACGCCTGGAGGCTCAAGGGCCGGTGCAAGAAAGAGCACCTTGACCCCGTGCCGCCCCTGCGCTGGGCCGTAGACGCGGAGGGTTCGCAAGCATGAGCGGCCCAACTGTTCCCTCGTACCTGGCAGGCACCTGGGAGAACTACGAAGAGTGCAGCAAGCGCTTCATCGAAGCGCGGCGCGGAGTCAGCTACCGCGTGTTCGTGGAGCAGGTGCACCGCTGGGTGACGGCCTACGTGAGCCTGGATGTGCACTGCCTTGAAGGGTTCAAGGCGGGGTCCGAAATGCTGCCAGGACAAATGACGCCAGAGGCCGCGCAAGAGCTGGGCGAAGCCCTGATTGCCGCAGCAGACAAGGCGCGCGCCCTCAATGCCCACGCCAAAGGTCAAGGGGTGGCGCCATGAGCCGGTACGCCATCACCCATATCGATGCCCAGCATGTGCGCCGCCACCTCGTGATCGGCGCGGCCAACCGCGCCATGGCCTGGGAGTGCGCCGAACGCCTGTATGGCTCGGCCTGGTTCATGTCCTGCAAGAAGGCCTGAGCCGCCCATGAATGCCCCATTGCGCAATGGCCTGGTGATGCTGCCGCAGCATTCCACGCCTCTGCACCCAGCCCATGAGCCAGACCTGTGTCCGCTGTGCGGCCTGGTGCATATGCCCGAGCCTGCTGCAACGCTGGCGCCCGTGCTGGCCGATGTGCTGCCGGGTGCAGCGCTGCAGCTGCTGCGCATCACCACGGACGCCTGGACGCCGCTGCACAAGCATGACGCCGTGCCCATGCCGGCAGACGTGCGCAAGCAGCTGGCCACGTTGCGCGAGCAGTACCGCAAGCAATCGGGCGCCGGCTACATCGACGCCGAAAACCAGGAATGGTTCGGGATGCCGGGAGACTTGCGCATGGCCATCCTGCTGCTGGCCAACGTGGGCGGCGACCTGCGGGCATTGGCTGACCGTGATTGGCGCGAGACGCCGCCGCCAGAGCGCGCGGCCATCAAGACAGTGGCGCGCTCCCTCAAGCGCCACGCCGGGCGCCTGGTGGCGCTCGCCAGCCTTTGGTAGCTCGCAATGGCTGTATCCCCCATCCCACGCAAGCGCGTCACGTCCAGCTTTTCTGAATGGCTCAACAGCCGTCCGAAGCCTGGCCATGTGCAGTACCACCTGCAGCGCATCGTCGAGTCAGCACCCCGCGAGTGGCAGGGCGCCATCCGCTCCCGCTTCCTGAAGTCGGCACCCTTGCCGCCTGCCGGTGTGGCGTTGGATTCGGACGCCTATGCACGCTGGTATCTGGGCCTGCCCAGCGAAAGCGAACAGGCGTGGATGGATCTGCAGGAGCTGGCCGACTATGAGGACCGTTACGGCGACGCGCTGCGCCTGAACATCGGCGATGGCGAAATCTGCGCCTGGGCGGCCAAGCTGGCCGACGACGTGGAAGAGCTGGAAAACCGATGCATCGCCATGGGCGGCGGCCTGCGTGAGCGGCTGACACTGGTGCGCGGCATCGTCCACCTAATCGGCGTGGATGAAGGCAAGCCCATCGAGGGAGAACCCGCAATCGCCCGCGCCAAGTGCGCGCGCTGGTGGCGCCGTCGCCTGCGCCGCCACATCGCGCGCGTGGTGGAGGCTGGGGCCATCAGCATGGGTCTGGTGCACCTCAACAGCGGCGGCTACGTCAGCCAGAGAGGCCTGAAAGCCCGCAAGGGCCAGCTGGCCCGCAACGCCGAAGCGCTGGGCCGCACTCTCTACAAGAACGAGGCCGGGCAGGTCTACAGCCTGGCCGAGCTGTCCGCGCTGAGCACGTCTAACCCCACTGTGCGCGGCGGCGAGCTGATGACGCGCATTCGTGGTGCCGAGGAATACGCTGATGCGCACGGCCATGTGGGCCTGTTTCTGACGATGACTGTGCCCAGCAAGTACCACGCCATGCGCCTCATGGGCAGTGGAGACAACCGCTGGGCAGCTCGCAACCCGAAGTACAACGGAGCGACACCGCGCGAGAGTCAGCAATGGATGCTCGCGCAATGGAAGCGCGTGCTGGCCAAACTGGACCGCCAGCAGGTCAAACGCTACGGTCTGCGCGTTGCCGAGCCGCACCACGATGCCACCCCCCACTGGCACATGCTTGTGTGGGTCGAGGGTGAGGCCCAGGCCCGTGCCCTGGTGGACACCATTCGCAAATACTGGCTCAGCGAAGACGGAAACGAACGCGGCGCCAAAGAAAACCGCGTAGACGTGAAGCGCATGAATGCCGGCGGCGCAGCAGGCTACGTGGCGAAGTACATCGCCAAGAACGTGGGCCACCACGCCCTTGCTGAGCACCTGGACGTGGTGCAGGGCCAGGAAATCCAGATGGCCCTGGGCTTGGACAGCCCCGAGCAGCCTGACAGCCCCGAGGCCATGGAATCTAACGGGGTGGCCGCCCAGAAGAGGGTAGACGCCTGGGCGTCAACGTGGAACATCCGTCAGTTCCAAGCCTTCGGCATGCCCAGTGTGACGGTCTGGCGAGAGCTGCGCCGCGTCAGCAAGGACCAGCCCGAGCAAATCGACCTGTTCGACCGTGAGGCCCAGCGCAACATCCAGCGCGCCTATCAAGCCTGCCACCGCCACGGCGAACTGCGAGCCGACTGGCGCATGTTCATGGAGTCGATGGGTGGGCATGGCTGCAAGCGCCAAGACTGGCTGCTGCGCCCTGCGCGTCGCGCACCCAAGGAAGGCGCCACCAACAGGTATGGCGACTTGATCAAGGCCGGCCCGGTGCGCGGCGTGCAAGTGCAGCGTGGCCGTGCCCGTGGTCACTGGCTCGTGAGCCGCCGCATTGCCTGGGCGCATTGCACCGATGCAACGCCAGCAGTGCACGCCGCAGGCGGGGCTGCTGATGCTGATGGAGTCATCCAAAGCGTTGGCCAAGAGGCGCAGACACGGCGCCCTTTGGGCGCCGCTTGGACTGGTTTCAATAACTTCACGGCCCGGCTTCAAAGCCAGAGCGTCCGTGACCTTTTTGGCCGTGGACGCCATGAGGCCGAGGACTGGAACAGCCCTTCGAGCCCGGATTCAGTGCTCTACAGGCCCGATGCGGCCACCGCATCCCCCGCTTCTTCTCGTTTTTCCTGAAAAGGAGGTCTACCCGTGTCCGCATCCATCCCCCACGCCCGCCGCACAGAACCCCGCGTGCACTGCTGGGCCCGCGCCATCAATGGCGACTACGTGCACAGCGAGCACATGGCGCCTGACCACCTGGCCAAGGTGTTCGCCGCCGAGCGCGAGCGCTTGGCCGCCGTAAAGCCCCGCCGCCAGCGCAAGCACCGCGCCGCGATCCCCGACACCAACCCCGCCCAGCTGCGACTGGTCGGCTGACCCCGCAACCACCACAGAGGACCACCACCATGAGCCTGCACACCATCACCACCGCGCACAGCTACCGCGCAATCCTCATCCCCGCCGATATCCACCCTGATGAGGTGGAGCAGTTGGCAGACGACAACCTGCTGCCAGTGCTGCAGCTCAAGGCTGCCAGCGCATCGCATGCAACCGTCAGCGCAGGCGCCGCCAGCGGCCTGCCCGTGCTGCGCGTTGAACGCCTGGAGACCTGAGCCATGGGCGCGCGACGTTACCTTTCAGAAATGACTGCCGCCCAGGCCGCCGCAAGCATCGAGGCCGTACTCGACAAGGTGTCCAAAGACCTGGACCAGATATCGGTTCTTGAATGGGATTCGCAACCCGTGCGCGACATGCGCAACCGCGAGCAGGAGCTGCATTCAGCGCTCGTTGTGTTGCGCGATCTGGAAAGCAACCAGGGCGCATTCACGTTGAACGCGCGCGCTCAGGAGGCGCCTGCCGCCCCTGCCGCGCCTGCGGCGGAAACCAAGGGAACCACGACATGAGTCAAGTCGAATCCCCCGCCCTGCGCTACCACGGCGCCAAGTTCCGGCTGGCGCCCTGGGTGCTCCAGCACTTCCCAGAGCACCGCTGCTACGTCGAGCCCTTCGGCGGCGCGGCCGGCGTGTTGCTGCAAAAGCCCCGGGCCTACGCCGAGGTCTACAACGACCTGGACGACGAAATCGCCAACTTCTTCCGCGTGCTGCGCGACCCTGGCCAATCCGAGCGGCTGATCCAGCTGCTGAACCTCACGCCCTACGCACGGGCCGAGTTCGACCTGTCCTATCAGGACTGCGACGAACCGGTGGAGCGCGCCAGGCGCACGGCTGTGCGGGCATGCATGGGCTATGGCTCTGCCGGCGCAACCAAGGGAGTCACGGGCTTCCGCATTGATACCGCTCGGCAGTACGGCACAGCACAGGGACTCTGGAGCCGCTACCCAGCCCAGCTGCCACCCATCATCGAGCGCTTGCAGGGCGTGCTGATCGAGAACAGGCCTGCACTCGAGGTCATGCAGCAGCACGACACGCTCGACACGCTGCACTTCGTGGATCCGCCCTACGTATTCGGCACGCGCTCGCTGCGCAACGTGACTCAGGGCTGCTATCGACACGAGATGACCGACGAGCAGCACCTGGAGCTGCTGGCCGTGCTGCGCGGCCTGCAGGGCATGGTCGTGCTGTGCGGCTACCCATCGGATCTGTACGAGCGCGAGCTGGCTGACTGGCAGGTCCACACCACGGGCGCCCGCATCTCTGCCGGCCGTGGCACAGCGGTCAAGACCGAAGTGCTGTGGCTCAACCCCGCGTGCCAGCAGCGCCTGGCCGCGCCGCCCGCCGTCCAGCAAGCGCTCGAGATCTAGACATGAACAAGCACAACCCGAAACAAGGAACCAGCGAAATGAACCCGCACTTGAGCACCGCCCCCCGCATGGACACCCAAGGAATTGCCGAATATCTGGGACTGAGCCGCGAGCACGTCACTGCGCGCCTGACCAAGCGCCCGGATTTCCCCAAGCCGTTCATCAACGCAAGCCGCCGCATTCGCTACTGGCGCGTGGCAGACGTGAAAGCATGGGCGGAGGGGCGCCATTGAGCATTGAGAGGGACTACCAGTGCCCTTGTGGCTTGCGCAGCTGCCAGCCGGGCGGCAGCTCCAAGGCTTCGCGACCAGAGCCCGGCACATCATTGGCACGCAGCACCAACTGAACATCCAGCAGCCGCAAAATTTCCGCCAGCTGGCCGACGCTGACAGCCAGCGGATCTCGCTCTATCACCGCCACGCGGGCCTGGGAGATTCCAAGCAGGTGAGCCAGTCGGGCCTGGCTCATGCCGGCCGCCTTGCGTAATGACTTGAGCTGTGGGGCCAATTGGTGCGGCAACTGCAACAGGTAGTCCATGGCGTGCTCCAAAATCACCCTGGGGTGATAAAGGCAAAAAATAACCGGTGGGTTATGAAATGGCCTAAAGCCGTGCGGCGATGTCTTCGGCCGATTCCCGATAGTAGGTATTGAACAGCTCATTGATATCGACATGGCCGCTGATGCGGGCCAGCGTCATCACGTCCACGCGCTTGCTGAGCCACGTCAGGGCCGTGGCGCGCAGGTCATGGAAGCGCAGGCCCTCAACCATCACCCGATCCCGCAGCTTGCGGTAGAGCGTGTCGCGGCTCGCATCGCTGATGGTCCAATAGGCGTCACGCCCAGCAGCTTCGGCTGAGGCGTCCAGCACGCGCAGCAGGCGCACTGCGCGGCTTGTCAGTGGCACGCGCCGCGCCCCCACGATGGCCTCTGTCTTGTGGTGAGGCAGCTCGTAGACTTTGCGCCGCAGATCCACGTTGCTGCGTGACATGCGCAGGATTTCGCCGCTTCGCATGCCGGTATGCAGGGCCACCAGCATGGCCCACGCAGCCTGCTGCATGGGGGCCACGGGAGCCACGCGTGGAGAAACCATTGCAGATCGCAGCATCAGCCGGATTTCGGACCACTGCCCTGTGCGCCGTCGAGCGTGGGCCTTCCCAGGGAGCTTGATTTCTGGCCACGGGCTTTTGCCTGCCCATTTCCACTGCTTGACGGCCAGCGACCAGATGGGCCGGAACTGCTGTGCTTCACGCAACACGCTGGACCCGGACACCTGTTTCAGCCTGGCATCACGCCAGCGCGCTAAATCGTCCCCTGTGACCTCATGAAAGACTTTGGCCGCCAGCTCGGGAAAATCGCGCAGCCAAGCGTCGAAACGCAAGTTGTCGGCCCGCGCCGTCGATGACGGCTTCTTGTCCGTGACCTCGCACCGATATCTCTCTACGGCCTCGGCCAAGGTGCGCCGGGGAAACTC
The DNA here is from genome assembly GCF_042653485.1 of Delftia deserti. Classification (NCBI taxonomy): domain Bacteria; kingdom Pseudomonadati; phylum Pseudomonadota; class Betaproteobacteria; order Burkholderiales; family Comamonadaceae; genus Delftia; species Delftia deserti. The sequence goes on from NZ_JBHSIH010000001.1 coordinate 1,473,566, forward strand.
GCCCCGTGCGCCGGCCAAAATCGCAGCCTCTTCAGCGACAGCCCAGGCCTGAGCCTCGGCCTTTGTCGGCCGCACAGCTGTGCGCCGCACGCCCATTCGCTCAACCTCTGCGCGCCACCCCGTTTTGAGTTTTCGGAAATACGCCACCCACACCCCCATGACCCGCGCCAGGTCATGCGGGATCGCATGCGGGAACCGTGCGGGATTGGGATGTGATTTTGCGCCAGATCCTGCCAGCTTCGGCCGGCACGCGCAGAGGCGTCGAACCAAGAAAAAAGCCCGTTTTCATAGGAGAAAACGGGCTTGAGGGGGTTTCGGTGGATTACACCGGGTTTTTATTGTGGTGCGCGGGGGGGGACTCGAACCCCCACACCATTGCTGGCGTCAGGACCTAAACCTGGTGCGTCTACCAATTTCGCCACCCGCGCTGGTTCTTGAGGGAGCCGCCTGCGCGGCGGCTCCTAGGTCAGGGCGCAGATTCTAGCCGCAATTGCGGGGCCCATTGCCATACCCCGGATTTGATCGGCGGCCTCTGCGCTTTCGCGGCCATCAGTGCGTGGGCTCGCGGCGCACGCGGAACACGGCGGCGTACATGGCCGGCAGCGCCAGCAGTGTCAGCACGGTGGCCACGACCAGCCCGCCCATGATGGCCACGGCCATGGGGCCCCAGAACACGCTGCGCGACAGCGGGATCATGGCCAGCACGGCGGCTGCGGCCGTCAGCACGATGGGACGCAGGCGGCGCACGGCGGCTTCGATGATGGCGTCCCAGGCCGGCACGCCGCGCGCACGATCGGTCTCGATCTGGTCAATCAGGATCACCGAATTGCGCTGGATCATGCCCATCAGCGCCACCACGCCCAGCAGCGCCACGAAGCCGAAGGGCCGGCCCAGCAGCAGCAGCGCCGCCGCCACGCCGGGAATGCCCAGCGGCCCGGTGATGAACACCAGCAGCGAGCGGCTGACACTGCGCAACTGCAGCATGAGCAGCGTGAAGGTGAGGAACAGCATCACGGGCACGCCGGCGACGATGGCGTCCGAGCCCTTGGAGCTTTCCTCCACGGCGCCCGCCACATCGATGCGGTAGGCCGTGTCGCCCGCGGCATGCCAGCGCGCCTCGATCTCGCGCAGACCCGGCAGCAGCGCATGGGTCAGCGTCGCGCCCTGCAGGCCCTCGCGCACATCGCCCTGCACAGTGATGGCGAACATGCGCTTTTCTCGCCACATCACGCCGGGCTCCCAGACCATCACGGGCTTGGCGATCTGCGTGAGCGGGATCGACTTGCCCGATGCCGTGGGCAGGTAGGCGTTGGCGATGTCGGTGATGGCGTCGCGCTCCGAATACGGCGTGCGCAGCACGATGTCGATGAGCTTGTCGCCCTCGCGGAACTGGCCCACGGTGGAGCCGCTGAGCATGACGCGGGCCGCCTGTGCGATGGCCTGGCTGCTCACGCCCAGGGCGCGCGCCTTGTCCTGGTCCACCTCCAGGCGCACGGCCTTGACGGACTCGTTCCAGTTGTCGTTGACGCCGCGCATGTCGGCGTTGGCGATCATGACCTGCTTGACCTCGTCGGCATAGGCACGCAGCTTTTGCGGATCGGTGCCGGACACGCGGAACTGCACCGGATAGGGCACGGGAGGCCCGTTGGGCAGCAGCTTGACGCGGCCGCGCACCTCGGGGAACTCCTGGGCCAGCAGCGCCGGCAGCGATTTGCGCAGGCGCTCGCGCGTGGGCAGGTCCTGGGCGACCAGGATGAACTGCGAGACGTTGTTCTGCGGAAATACCTGGTCCAGCGGCAGGTAGAAACGCGGCACGCCCGAGCCCACCCACTCGCTGACCGTGCGCACGCCGTCCAGCTGCATGAAGCGCGCTTCCACACGGCGCGTGACGGCTTCGTTGGCGGCCAGCGACGTGCCCTCGGGGAACCAGACGTCCACCAGCACCTCGGGCCGGCTGGAATCCGGGAAGAACTGCTGCTGCACGCGCGACATGCCCACCAGGCCCAGCGCGAAGACCAGCACCGTGATGGCAATGGTCAGCCAGCGGTGCGTCACGCACCAGTTCACGGCGCGCCGGAAGCGGTTGTAGAACGGGCTGTCGAAGACTTCATGCTCGGCCGACGAGGCATTGAGGTTGGTCTCCTCGATGGGCACCTCGCCCGAGGCCACCTCGGGCGGCAGCGTGGCCGCGTGCGGCGGGCGCTTGAGCAGCAGCATGCCCAGGTAGGGCACGAAGTACACCGAGGCGAACCAGCTGAGCACCAGCGCAATCACCGTCACCGCGAAGATGGCGAAGGTGTACTCGCCCGTCATGGACTTGGCCATGCCGATGGGCAGAAAGCCCGCTGCCGTGATCAGCGTGCCGGTCAGCATGGGCTTGGCCGTGATCTCGTAGGCAAAGGTGGCGGCGCGGTACTTCTCGTAGCCCTCCTCCATCTTGCGCACCATCATCTCCACGGCAATGATGGCGTCGTCCACCAGCAGGCCCAGCGCGATGATCAGCGAGCCCAGCGACACCTTGTGCAGGCCGATGTTCCAGTACCACATGGCCAGGAAGGTCGCGGCCAGCACCAGCGGAATGGTGATGGCCACCACCAGGCCCGGGCGCGGGTCGATGTACCAGCGCTTCCACAGCGGCTGGTGGCCCTCGCGCTTGTGCAGGCCCAGGCTGATGAAGCTCACGGCCAGCACCACCACCACGGCCTCGATCAGCACCTGCAGGAATTCGTTCACCGAATCGGCCACGGCCTTGGGCTGGTCCTGCATGTTGGCCAGCTCGACGCCTGCCGGCAGCGTGCGCGCGATGTCGCCCACGGCGCCGCGCAGGGATTTGCCCAGGCGGATGATGTCGCCGCCCTTGGTCATGGACACGCCCAGCGCAATCGTCTCGCGCCCCTGGTGGCGTACCTTCACATTGGCCGGATCGGCATAGCCGCGGCGGATCTCGGCGATATCGCCCAGGCGCAGCTGCGCGCCCGAGGCACCGCGGATCGGCATGGCGCGCAACTCGTCCACCGCCAGGAACTGGCCGGCCACGCGCACCTGCACATCCTCGCGCGGTGTCTGCAGCACGCCTGCGCCCTCGATCGCGTTTTGCTGGCCCAGCTGGCCCAGCACCTGGTTCATGTCCAGGCCCAGCTGCGACAGGCGGCGCTGCGACAGCTCGATGTAGACCTTCTCGTCCTGCACGCCGAACAGCTCCACCTTGGCCACATCGGGCACGCGCAGCAGGCGCTGGCGCACGTCGTCGGCCATGGTCTTGAGCTCGGCGTAGCTGAAGCCGTCTGCCTGCAGGGCGTAGATCACGCCATAGACATCGCCGAACTCGTCATTGAAGAACGGCCCCTGCACGCCCTGCGGCAGGGTGTAGCGCATGTCGCCGATCTTCTTGCGCACCGTGTACCACAGCTGCTGGACATCGCCGGGGCGCGAATTGTCCTTGAGCTGGAAGATGATCATCGACTCGCCAGGCTTGGAATAGCTGCTGATCTTGTCGGCGTAGGGCACCTCCTGCAGCGTGCGCTCGATCTTGTCGGTCACCTGCTCGGCCATCTGCTGCGCCGTGGCGCCCGGCCAGTTGGTGCGCACCACCATGGCGCGGAAGGTGAAGGGCGGGTCCTCGTCCTGCCCCAGCTGGAAGTACGAGGCAAAGCCCAGCAGCAGCAGCACGACCATGAAATAGCGCGTCAGCGCCACATGGTCCAGCGCCCAGCGCGAAAGATTGAAGTGCCCGCCCTGCGGCGCCTTGTGCTTGGCCCCGCTCATTGGGCCGCTCCGCTGGACGCAGCACCTTCGGGAGCAGCGGCGCCTGCGGCGGCAGGGGCCTGTGCCGGCTGCTGCGTCTTGTCATACCGGTCCTGATAGACCGTGACCTTCTGCCCGGGCGTGAGCACATGCACGCCGGCGGCCACCACCTGCATGCCGGGCGCCAGGCCTGCGGCAATCACGGCCTCGTTGCCATCGGCCGTGGCCAGTTGCACGGGCTGCAGCTTCACCGTGCTGCTGGCGGCGTCGAACACCCACACTGCCGTGCCCTGGCCACCGCCGCCTTCCTGGCGCAGCGCGGTGGTGGGCAGCTTGATCACGGGCTGGCCCGTGGGGCCCATGCCCTCGGGCAGCGCATGGACCGTCGCGCCCAGCGGCGGCACGGCAGCCGCATCCGACGCGGGCAGTGCCACCTTCACCTGGTAGGTGCGTGTGACGGGATCGGCGCTGGCCGCCACCTCGCGCACCTGGCCCTGCAGCGGCTGCATGCCGGCCGACCAGGGGCGCACATTCACTTTCTGGCCCACGCGGATGGCACCGCGCTTGTCCTCGGGCACCACGAACACCACGTCGCGCGGGCCGTCCTGGGCAATGCGCACCACGGGCGAGCCGGCCGACACCACCTGGCCGGGTTCGGCGTCTATGCCGGTCACCACGCCGGGCACATCGGCCAGCAACTGCGCGTAGGACTCCTGATTGCTCTGCGATGCCAGCTGCGCCTTGGCCTGGTCCAGCGTGGCCTGGGCGGACTTGAGCGTGGCCTCGCGCCGCTCCAGCTCCGCACCGCTGATGAAATTCTGCGCCTTCAGCTGCGAGTAACGCCTCACATCGGCGGCAGCAAGATCGCGCTGCGTGGTCGCGGCCGCCACCTGGGCGCGCGCGGCGTCAGCTCCCAGCCGGTAGTCGCTGGCATCGAGCCGCGCCAGCAACTGGCCTGCCTGCACATGCTGGCCCAGCTCCACCTCGCGGCGCACGAGCTTGCCGGCCACGCGAAAGCCCAGGCGCGACTCTATGCGCGCGCGCACCTCGCCCGCGTACTCCAGTTGCGTGTCCAGCGCGCCCACGCCTACGGTGAGCAGCTTGACGGCGCGCACCGGCTCGGGCGGCGGCTCCGCCTTGGAGCAGGCGCCCAGCGCCAGCGCGGCGGCCAGGCACAGAGGGGCAAGAAGAAGATGGCGCGGCAAAGCGGGCGCGGCAGGGGTCGATGGCAAGTCGGGCATGTGGATCCGGGAGGGCTGGTGCGAAAAGCGGCTGCGGGCTGCAAGATCCGGGCAACATGCCGCGGCAGCTGGCTGGCGCCGTTTACTGACTGACGGGTTAGTAATTTAGGAGAAGCCCTTGAGCCCGTCAAGTGAAATGCATGGCCTTGCGCACAGCATCGACAATCGGCCACCGTGAAGTCCACCGCACCCACCCTGCCCGCCTCCCCCGCCCCGGTCACGCACTACGAGAACTTTCCCGTGGCGTCCTGGCTGTGCCCACCCCGCTTGCGCCCGCCGATTGCCGCGCTCTACCACTTCGCGCGCACTGCAGACGACCTGGCCGACGAGGGCGACGCCACGCCGCCCGAGCGCCTGGCCGCACTGGCCGCCTACCGTGGCGACCTGATGGCGCTGGGCACCGAAGGCGAGGCTTCCATGCTTTCGCGCACGGCATGGCCCCAGGTCTTTGCAGGGCTGGCACCGCAGGTACGCGCCCACCAACTTCCGCTGGCGCTGATGGACGATCTGCTCAGCGCCTTCGCGCAGGACGTGCACAAGACCGAATCCGGCGCCACCTATGCCGACCGCGCCGAGCTGCTCGACTACTGCCGCCGCTCGGCCAATCCCGTGGGCAGGCTGCTGCTGCACCTGTACGGCGTGGACGATGCCGAATCGCTCAACCGAAGCGACGCCATCTGCACCGCCCTGCAGTTGATCAATTTCTGGCAGGACTTCAGTGTGGACCTGCCACGCGGGCGCCACTACCTGACCGACGCCGACTGCGCCGCCCACGGCGTGCAGCGCGATGAACTGCGCGCCGAGCCCTCGGCACTGACCCCCGCCGTGCGTGCACTGTTGGCCGCACAATCGGCCTGGGCGCGCGCACTGATGCAGTCCGGCGCACCGCTGGCGCACCGCCTGCCGGGCCGCATCGGCTGGGAGCTGCGCCTGGTCGTGCAGGGCGGGCTGCGCATCCTGGACAAGGTCGATGCGCTGCAGGGCGCCAGCCTCTACCGCCGGCCCACCGTCGGCAAGGCCGATGCGCCGCTGCTGCTGTGGCGCGCCCTGCGCATGTGATGGCGGGCCGGCCGTTGCGACACCCAGGCTTTGGCCCCCAGCCGTCCATGGGACAATCCCGCCCCATATGAATCCGGATCAGTACGTCCAAGACAAGGCTGCCGCCTCGGGCAGCAGCTTTTATTACGCCTTCCTCTTCCTGCCGCGCGAGCGCCGTGCCGCCATCACAGCCTTCTATGCCTTCTGCCGCGAAGTGGACGACGTGGTGGACGAAGTCTCCGACCCCGGCGTGGCCGCCACCAAGCTCGGCTGGTGGCAAAACGAAGTGCACCAGGCCTTTGCAGGCAAGCCCTCGCATCCCGTGATGCGTGCGCTCATGCCGCACGCCCCAGTCTACGGCATCGAGGAGCGCCACCTGCAGGCGGTCATCGACGGCTGCCGCATGGACCTGGAGCAGACCCGCTACCTGGACTTCCAGGGCCTGACGCGCTACTGCCACCTGGTCGCAGGCGTGGTCGGCGAAGTGGCAGCGCGTATCTTCGGCCAGACACAGGAAGAAACCACGGCCTACGCCCACAAGATGGGCCTGGCCTTCCAGCTGACCAACATCATCCGCGACGTGGGCGAGGACGCCATGCGCGGACGCATCTACCTGCCCATCAGCGAGCTGCAGCAGTTCGACGTCAAGGCGCATGAAATCACCAAGCGCGAGTACTCGGACCGCTTCACCGCGCTGATGCGCTTTCAGGCAGAGCGCGCCCACCGCCTCTACGACGAGGCCCTGGCCCTGCTGCCCGCCGCCGACCGCCGCACGCAAAAGCCCGGCCTGATGATGGCCAGCATCTACCGCACCCTGCTGCGCGAGATCGAGGCCGACGACTTCCGCGTGCTGCACCAGCGCATCAGCCTGCCGCCGCTGCGCAAGCTGTGGCTGGCCTGGAAGATGCAGGCGCTGGGACGCATGGCGCGGTGAGCAGAGAGAGCGCCAAAGACAAGCCGCGCGCCGCTCAGCCGCGCGCCGCCATCCTCGGCGGCGGCTGGGCCGGATTTGCTGCCGCCCTTGCGCTGGCCCGCAGCGGCTGGCACATCACCCTGCACGAGGCCGCACGCGAGCCCGGCGGCCGTGCGCGCGGCATGGACCTCGACACGCCACAGGGCCCGCTGCGCGTGGACAACGGCCAGCACATCCTCATCGGCGCGTACACCGAAAGCCTGCGCCTCATGCGCGAAGTGGGCGTGGACCCTGAACGGGCGCTGCACCGCCAGCCCATGGCCCTGCCCTATGCCGATGGCAGCGGCCTGCGCTTTCCCGACTGGCCTGCGCCGCTGGATGCGCTGGCCGGCATTGCCACCGCACGCGGCTGGAGCCTGGGCGAGCGTGCAGCCCTGCTGGCGCGCGCCGTGCGCTGGCGGCTGGCGGGCTTTCGCTGCGCGCCGCAGGCCACCGTGGCCGACCTGTGCGCCGGTCTGCCGCAGCGCCTGGTCAGCGAGTTCATCGACCCGCTGTGCATCTCGGCACTCAACACACCCATTCACCTGGCCAGCGGCACGGTGTTCCTGCGCGTGCTGCGCGATGCGCTGTTCAGCGGCCGTGGCGGCTCGCATTTCCTGGTGCCGCGCCGTGACCTGGGCGGCCTGTTCCCCGCGCCGGCCGCGCAGTGGCTGCAGGAGCGCGGCCACGCCGTGCGCCTGGGCAGCCGCGTGGCCGAACTGCAGCCCCAGGGCCCGCACTGGACGCTGGGCGCAGCCCAGGCCGAAGACGCGCCCTTCGACGCCGTGCTGCTGGCCTGCCCCGCGCCCGAGGCGGCGCGCCTGGCGCTCACCGCCGCCGGGCACGACAGCCTGCCTGCACGCGACGGCATAGCCCTGCAGCGCTGGGCGCAGCTGGCCCAGGACCTGCAGCACCGCCCCATTGCCACCGTCTATGCGCAGACCGGCGATCCCTCCCACGCATTGCCCCCGGGCGCGCCCTGGCTGGCACTGCGCGCCACGCCCGATGCGCCTGCGCAGTTCGTCTTCGACCGGGGACAGCTGGGAGGACCGCAGGGCCTGATGGCCTTCGTCATCAGCGACAGCGCATCGGACCGCGAAACCCTGCAGGCCCAGGTACTGGCCCAGGCCCGGGCACAGTTGGGCTGGCATGGACTGGTTGCGCTGCGCACCGTGATCGACAAGCGCGCCACCTTCGCCTGCCTGCCGCAGCTGCAGCGCCCCGGCATGGAGCTGGGCCACGGCCTGTGGGCCTGCGGCGACCATGTGGATGGCCCGTATCCGGCCACCATCGAAGGCGCCGTGCGCAGCGGCCTGCAGGCGGCCGAGGCCATCGGCCAGGCCCTGGGTGCCGGGGGAAAAGCCTGATCCCCCGGGTATCTCCGTAGCCTGCAGACCCTGGTTTGACAGCAGATTGACAGCCACCGGCGCCACCATCGCTGGCGCCGCATCCGCTGCGGCCCATCCACTACAACGATAGCCAGGAGACCAGACATGCCTTCGCGCGACTTTCTTCACCACGCAGACCTGCCCCCGCTCGGCCGCCGCCAACTGCTGGCCGGCACGGGCGCCATGGCCCTGTCGGGCCTGCTGCCTGCGGCCGCGCTGGCGCAGGACGCCTGGCCCACACGCCCCATCCGCTTTGTCGTGCCCTTTGCGCCGGGCGGCAGCTCGGAAATCGTGGCGCGTTCCACGGCGGCCGAGCTGTCCAAGACCCTGGGCCAGAACGTCTTCGTGGACAACAAGCCCGGCGCAGCCGGCAACATCGCCATGCAGGAAGTGGCGCGCGCCGATGACCAGAGCACCGTCATCCTGGGCCACATCGGCACGCTGGCCGTCAATCCCTACATCTTCGACAAGCTGCCCTACGACGCCAACAAGGACTTCCAGCCCGTCAGCCTGCTGGCCAAGGTGCCCAGCCTGTACGTGGTCCACCCCGATGTGCCGGTCAAGAACCTGCGCGAACTCATCGCCTACGCCAGGAAGAAGCCGGGCCAGCTCAGCTACGGCTCGGCCGGCAATGGCAGCGCCGGGCACCTGGCCTTCGAGTACCTGAAGATGACGGCCGAGATCTTCATGCTGCACGTGCCCTATCGCGGCACGGGCCCCATGATGACGGACCTGATGTCGGGCCGGCTGGACGCTGCCTCGGTCGGCGCCGCCGCCCTGCTGCCCTTCATCAAGGCGGGCAAGGTGCGCTGCATCGCCACGGGATCGACCCAGCGCCTGCCCCAGTTGCCCGACGTGCCCACCGTGGCCGAGCAGGGCTTCCCGGGCTTCGAGATGACGCAGTGGTACGGCATGCTCGCCCCCTCCAGCATGACCCGAGCCCACGTGGACAAGCTGGCCGCCGAATGCGCCAAGGCCGTCAAGGCGCCCGACGCGCTCAAGCGCCTGCAGGGCGATGCGGCCGAGCCCATCGGCAGCACGCCCCAGCAGTTCGCGCAGTTCATTGCCACCGAGCAGGCACGCTGGCAAAAGGTGCTCAAGCGCGCCCAGGTCAAGCCGGACTGAGCGCACACGGACTGACACCCCCAGGCACAGGCCCCGGCATCAGCTGGCCGGGCCTGCCTTCTCGGCCATGGCCCGCAGCACGCCCTGGCTGGCCTTTTGCACATGATCGGCGCTCAGGCGCGCGGCCTGGTCCGCGTCGCCCTGCTCTATCGCCGCCACGATGGCGTCCAGCTCGGCCAGCGTCTGCGGCAGGCGCCCGGGCTGGGACATGGAGATGCGCCGCAGCACCGTCACGCGGTTGTTCAGCTGCCGCAGCATCTGGCCGGCCACCAGATTGCCGCAGCCCTCGATCAGGATGTCGTAGAACTGGTTCTTGATCGCCAGCAGGGCCACCTTGTCGCTGGCCACGGCGGGCACGGCCAGCTCGCCCAGCTTGGCGCGCAGCGCGGCGCGCTGGCCTGCCGAGGCATGCAGCGCAAAGCCCCGGCTGGCCAGCCCCTCCAGGCTGGCCCGCACCTCGTAGATATCGCGCACTTCCTGCACCGAGATGTCCGTGACCTCGGGGCCACGGTGCGGAACGATGGTGATCAGCCCCTCGGCCTGCAGGTGCTGCAGCGACTCGCGCAGGCACGAACGGCTCACATCAAGGCTCTCGCACAGTTCGCGCTCGGACAGCTTCTGGCCCGGCGCAAACACGCCATCGAGGATGGCCGTGCGCAGGGTCTGCGTCGTGCGCAGGCGCAGCGACGTTTCTTCGCGGGGGACACGCAGCATCTGGTTCATGGGACGAATCCTACCCGCCAATCCAGGGGCCGGACGGACTGACGGATTGTCATACACACACCTGGCTCGGCAGGCAATCCCGATTTTCATCAAGTAGGATTGTCTGACAATCTGATTAAATTCACTCCACCGAAAAACACCTTCACCGCCTTCCATCAGGAGTTTTCATGACCCGAGCCTACGCACCCAAGAACCCCGCCCTCTTCGACCAGGGCCTGTCCACCCGCCGCGAGGTGCTGGGCGCCGAGTATGTCGATGCGTCCATACAGAACGCCACGGACTTCAACATCGACATGCAGGAACTGGTCACCCAGTACTGCTGGGGCGATGTCTGGAACCGCCCGGGCCTGGACCGCAGGACGCGCTCCTTCCTGAACCTGGCCATGATCACGGCGCTGAACCGCCCGCATGAACTCAAGCTGCATGTGCGCGGCGCCATCAACAACGGACTGAGCAAGGAAGAGATCAAGGAAGTCTTCCTGCAGACCGCCATCTACTGCGGCGTGCCGGCCGCCATCGACTCCTTCCGCGTGGCTTCGGAAGTCTTCAAAGAGATGGACATCTGAGGCACGCAGCATGACCACCATAGGATTCATCGGCCTCGGGATGATGGGCCAGCCCATGGCCCACCTGCTGCACGCCGCAGGGCACGCCCTGGTCATCCGGGACGCCGTGCCCACCGCCACCGCGCGCTTTGCCAGCGAACATGCGGGCGTGTCCGTGGCATCCGGCGCGGCCGATTTTGCCGGCTGCAGCGTGGTCTTCACCATGCTGCCCGACTCCCGCATCGTCGATGCCGTGGTGGGCGAACTGGCACCGTACCTGCCGCCCGGCGCCTGCATCATCGACATGAGTTCGGCCGACCCCAACCGCACGCGGGCGCTGGCCGGCCTGCTGGGCGAGCGCGGCATCGGGCTGCTGGATGCGCCGGTCTCCGGCGGCGTCAAGCGCGCCATTGCGGGCACGCTGTCCATCATGGTCGGTGGCGATGCGGACCTGCTCGCCCAGCACCTGCCGCTGCTGCAGCGCATGGGACAGGCCATCACCCATGTCGGCCCCGTGGGAGCAGGCCATGCGCTCAAGGCGCTGAACAACTATGTCTCGGCAGCGGCCCTCATCGCCACAGCCGAGGCCATCCACGCAGGCGCGGCCTTCGGCATTGCGCCGGCCACCATCGTGGACGTGATCAATGCCTCCACTGGCAAGAACAACACCACCGAAAACAAGGCCCACCAGTTCATGCTGAACGGTGCCTTCAACTCGGGCTTCTCGCTGGCGCTGCAGGCCAAGGACGTGGGCATCGCCCTGTCGCTGGGCCAGGCCATGCACACGCCCATGGCATTGGCCGAGCAGGTCAGCGCCATGGCGGCCGAAGCCTCCAGGTCCCTGGGACTCGCCGCCGACCACACCGAGCTGTACAGGTACGTGGCCCCGGCCTGAGCCTGCTCCGTCTCGCCGTCGTCAAGGGCCGCATGCGGCCCTTGCCTTCCTGCCTCACGCCACCAAACACGCCACCGACAACCGGCCGAACCGAGCCGGCGGCCCCTGCACGCGCCTCCAGGAGACAAACCCATGCGCCCCCTCATCCGCAACCCCCTCATCCGCAACCCCCTCGCCCAGACCCTTATCGCCGCCGCGCTGTCAGCGGCCAGCCTTGCCGCCCTGGCCTTCCCCAACAAGCCCGTCACCATCGTCGTTCCCTACGCGGCCGGAGGCTCCACCGACGTGCTGGCCCGCGTGCTGGCCGAGGCCATGACGCGCGACCTGGGCCAGCAGGTCATCGTCGAGAACCTGGGCGGCGCCGGTGGCACCATCGGCACCAGCCGCGTCACACGCGCCCAGGCCGACGGCCACACCCTGCTGCTGCACAACATGGGCATTGCCACTGCGCCCGCGCTCTACAGCAAGCTCGCTTTCGATGTGAGGCGCGACCTGGAACCCATCGCGCTGGCCGGCGACGTGCCCATGATCCTGGTGCGCAGCAAAGGCTTTGCGCCCGCCACGCTGGCGGACTTCATCGCCCACATGAAGGCCAGGCCGGGCGAAGTACGCTTCTCGCACGCCGGCGTAGGCGCCACCTCCCACCTGTGCGCCATGCTGCTGCTGCAGACCACCTCCACCGAGGCCACCCTGGTACCCTACCGTGGCACGGGCCCGGCCCTGCAGGACCTGGTGGCAGGCAATGTCGATGTCATCTGCGACCAGCCCGTGGCCACCGGCCCGCACATACAGGCGGGCATGCTCAAGGGCTACGCCGTCGCCACGCGCGAGCGCCTGCCCTCCCTGCCCGATGTGCCCACCTTCTCGCAGGCCGGCCAGCCCGGCTTCGAGCTTGCCGTATGGCACGGCCTGTACGCTCCGCGAGGCACGCCCCAGGCCGTCATCGAACGCCTCAACAAATCCCTGCGCACCGCCCTGGCCGAGCCCGCCCTGGTCAAGCGCTTCACGGACATGAGCGTCATCATCCCGCCCGCAGACCGCCTTACCCCCGACGCCCTGCGCCAGCACACCGCCGCAGAAATCAAGCGCTGGGACCCGGTGATCAAGGCTGCGGGGGCCAAGGCCGAGTAACGCCGCACTACGACGACACCGGCCTGCGGGCCACGACATCAAAGCGATGCCAGTGCTTTGGCCCCTGCATGCTGGGGGCCATGCCATCGAACTCATTGAAGGCCAACAGCTCCATGCCATCCAAAAGGTGCAAGACCTGATCACGCGAATGAAAGCTCATGGACTGCGAATCGGCCCAGGCATCGCGCGGTCCGAAAAAATGACCTGCGAACACACCGCCCGGACGCAGCGCAGAACGCACCAGCGACCAAAACGCATCGAAGTACTCAGGATGGCAAAAGGGCAGGCTCAGTCCAGCGTGGATCAGATGCGCTGCAGGCAAAGAGGAAAGATCCTCGAAACGGCAAGCCTGCAGCGTCAAAGCGCCGGAGGCCTGCGATGCCAGGGGGCGCAAGCCCTCGATGGCCGCAGGTTCGCTGTCGATGGCGTGGACGCACCAGCCGGTATTGAGCAGCACGCGGCATTCATGGCCCGCGCCACAGCCCAGATCGATGGCCGCTTTATCTGCCGTATCACCCGCCAACGCGTCAAGCGCCTGCACCAGCAGGGGGGATATCTTGCGTCCCTCGGTAAAGCGGTAGTAGTCCGTCCAACTCATGGGTGTGACGCCTGCGGCGTCATCTCTCCATCCACCACTGGATGACGATCTTGGCGACGTAGCCCACAAAGCCCACGCCCAGGCCCAGGAAAATCACGAAGGTGCCGAACTTTCCTGCCTTGGACTGGCGCGCCAGCTGCAGGATGATGAACACCATGAAGAGGATGAAGGCCCCCACGCCATAGGTGAGGAAGAAATGGGCGATCTGTTCTTCTGTGTACCCGAATATCACGACAACACCGTCCTACATCCTCCCCTGCAGGCCCGGCCGGTCCGGGCCCGCCCGGCTCAACGCGCCGGGAAGGCCGACGCATCGACCAGATCGCGGTACGCGTGCCAGCTCGCGTGCCCCAGCAGGGGCATCACGGCCACCAGTCCCAGCAGCCAGCTGCCCAGGCCCAGCAGGGTCAACAACACAATGAGGGCGGCCCACAGTGCCAGAGGCACAGGGTTGGCCAGCACGGCCAACCAACTGGTCAGCACGGCCTGGCGCACCGTCACCCGCCTGTCCAGCATCAGCGGCATGGCCACCACGCTGGACGCAAAAATAGGCGCTGCCAGAAAACTGCCCAGCGCCAACCATATCGCAAACAACTGCCCGTCGCGGGCCAGCACCACGTGCTGCACGAAATCCGCCGGAGTGGCAATGCTCACGGGCGAGAGCACCGTGATCAGCGACGCCGACACCAGCACCCAGCCCGTGGCCGCCAGCGACAGCAGCAGCCCGAACTGCACCAGGCACCAGTAGCCGCCCTGCCCCTCGGCCTTGGCCGCATGGCAGCTTTGCCAGCGCGTCCAGGTGCGCCGCACCAGGGACAGATCGGCAGCCTCGCCGCGCTCCAGCGCGCGGCTGATGGCGTAGAGGCTGGTTGCCATGACAGGGCCGACGATCAGGAACCCCGACAGGGCCCCGGCCATCAGCCAAAAGCGATTGTGCCCCAGCGTCAAGATCAAAAACCCGATCAAGGTCAAGACCAGGCCATGTGCCAGGCTCAGCCAGGGCGCCCGGACCATGTCGCGCGCGCCACGCGCCAGCCAGCTCAGGGGGTGTTTCCAGCCGATGCTGCGCACGGCGGGGAGGACGGGGGGGTGGAAGAAAGCGGTGCTGTGGCTGGTGGGCATGGCATGGCGCGGCTTCGCGGGCAGGCAGGGTCAGCTGTCAGCCAGCCCCTGGCACAACTGCGCAAGGCTGGCCACCGTGACGTGGGGCGTGGACCCCTCGTGAGGCCATGCTACGCCCGTGCGGTTGAGCCAGACTGCGTGCATACCCGCATCCATGGCGCCCAGCGCATCGAGCCGCGCGTCGTCGCCAATGTGCAGCACCTCGTGGGGCGCCACGCCTGCCGCCGCCGCGGCCGCCTGGAAAAAGCGCACATCGGGCTTGGCCATGCCGGCCTTGGTCGCGCTCAGCGCGGCATGGAAATGCTCGCCAATGCCCACCACGTGCACGCTGGCGTTGCCGTTGCTCAGCGCCACCACGGGCCAGCGCGCGGCCAGGAACTGCAGGGCGGGCAGCGCGTCCTCGTACAAATCCACGCGCTGGCGCTCGGCAAAGAAGATGTCGAAGGCCGCTTCCGCCAGGCCGCCATCGTCGCCATTGCGCTGCAGCGCCAGGCGGATGGACTCGCGGCGCAGGCCGCTCAGGTCGTGGGCCAGGTCGGGGCGGTCGCGCTCGATCTGCACGCGGATGGCGCGCACGGCGGCCACATCGCGCAGCGCTGCGGCCGTGGTGGGCGCATGGGCGTGCAGCCAGTCCAGCAGTACCTGTTCGGCGCGCGAGATGGCTGGCCATACAGGCCACAGCGTGTCGTCCAGGTCGATGGAAATGGCGCGGATGCGGCCGCTGCGGCGCAGCTGCTGCAAGGCGGCCAATGCAGGGTCAAGAGAGGATTCGGCGAGGGGGGTGATGGCGGCTTGGGACATGGTTCGAGCATAGCGAAGGCAGCCGTTGCCGGCTGCAGCCGGGTCATCCGACTCGCGTGGCAGGCGGCTCCGTCCTGCCACAATCGGCCCCATGCCTTCCCGCTTCGCGCCAGAACCCCCATTCCGCCACGACCAACCCCAGCGCACCGCCGTGCTGCTGTGCAACCTTGGAACGCCCGATGCGCCCACGGCCCCGGCCGTGCGCCGCTACCTGGCGCAGTTCCTGGGCGACGACCGCGTGGTCGAGATCCCCAGGATTGCCTGGCTGCCCATCCTGCACGGCATCATCCTGCGCACGCGGCCGGCCAAGTCGGCCGCCAAGTACGCCACCGTCTGGCATGAGAAGGACGGCTCCCCCCTGCAGCACTGGAGCGCGCGCCAGGCCCTGCTGCTGCGCGGCTGGCTGGGCGAGGCCGGGCACAACGTGCTGGTGCGCCATGCCATGCGCTACGGCAACCCCTCCATCCCCAGCGTGCTCGATGCCCTCAAGGCCGAGGGCGCCACGCGCATCCTCATCCTTCCGCTGTACCCGCAGTACTCGGGCACGACCACGGCCAGCGTGTTCGATGCCGTCTATGACTGGGCCCGCACCCAGCGCCATATTCCCGAGCTGCGCTTCGTCAACCGCTACCACGACGACGCTTCCTACATCGATGCGCTGGCCCAGCGCATCGAGGCCCACTGGCGCGGCAACGGCCGTGGCGAAAAGCTGGTCATGAGCTTTCACGGCGTGCCCGAGCGCACGCTGCACCTGGGCGACCCCTACCACTGCGAATCGCGCAAGACCGCCCGCCTGCTGGCCGAGCGCCTGGGCCTGTCGCCTTCGCAATACCTGGTGACCTTCCAGTCGCGCTTTGGCAAGGCCAAATGGCTGGAGCCCTATACCGAGCCCTCGCTGATCGAGCTGGCACGCAGCGGCACCAAGCGGGTGGACGTGGTCTGCCCCGGCTTCACCAGCGACTGCCTGGAAACGCTGGAAGAAATCAGCCAGGAAGCGCGCGAGGCCTTCCTGCATGCGGGTGGCGAGCAGTTCGAGTTCATTGCCTGCCTCAACGACAGCGCGCCCTGGATCACGGCGCTGAGCCGTATCGCCCAGCAGCATATGCAGGGCTGGCCCACGCAGAAGGCGCCTCAGGCCGAACTGGAAGCCAGCCTGGAGCGCGCCAAGGCCGTGGGCGCACAGCGCTGAGGCCGTTCTGCATCTTCTGCGCCGCGCCATATAACCCTGCCTCATGAGCAGAATGCATAAGCGTCTTTGTATATAGATGCTGCAAGCAGGACAATTGCACTCCAGTTGCTTGTTCCGCCGGTCTTCCATGACCGGCCCCAGCCATCATGACCAAGACCTTTTCCCCCGCTCTGCGCCTGGCGGCCCCGCTGCTGGCGCTGGGCCTCGCCTGCACCGCCTTCGGCACGGCCCACGCCGCCGAACCCTTGCTCCCCCCTGCCGGCGTGCAGGCGGCCGCCGGCCAGGACGCCGTGCGCATCATCGACATCCGCGATCCCAAGGCCTATGGCGAGCGCCATATCCCAGGCGCGCTCAACGCCCCCTACGGCAAATGGCGCGGCCCCGCCACCAATCCCGGTGAACTGCCCGAGCTGCCCAAGCTCACCGAACTCGTGCAGTCCCTGGGGCTGACGCCGGCCAACCACGCCATCGTGGTCTCCACGGGCGCGGACGCCACCGACTTCGGCGCGGCAGCGCGCGTGTACTGGACGCTCAAGCTGCTGGGTCTCAAGGAGCTGTCCGTGCTCAACGGCGGCATGAAGGCCTGGAACGAGCAAAAGCTCCCGCAGGACAACGAGGCCGTCAAAGTCGCTCGCAGCAGCTACCAGCCCCAGCTGGACACCAGCCTGATCGCCACGCGCGAGGACGTGGGCCAGCACGTCAGGCTCAGCAACGCCGCTCTGGTGGACTCGCGCCCCGACGCCTTCTACCAGGGCAAGACGCGCGCACCCGCCGCCAAGATCTCGGGCACCCTGCCCGGCGCGCAGCAGCTGGACTTCAACCAGTGGTTCGTGCCCGGCACCTCCACCTTTGTCGATACCGCCACGGCCAAGCAGATCGCGGCCAAGGTCAAGCGCGAGCAGGGCCAGGACATGGTGGCTTTCTGCAACACCGGCCACTGGGCGGCCACCGACTGGTTCGGCCTGTCCGAAGTCGCGGGCCTGCCGGGCGTCAAGCTGTATGCGGGCTCCATGGTGGACTGGACGCAGCAGGCCGATGCGCCGCCCATGGCCAACCAGCCCGGCCGCGCCGAATCCCTGGCCTACGACGCCAAGCAGTGGTGGGAAAAAAAGTTCAAATAAACACCCCCTGAGACGCTTCGCGCCTTCCCCCTTGAAGGGGGACGACGCCATCGGCTGGGCGCCCCCGCCGCGAGGCGGCTCTTGCCCGGCGTCTCTGGCTTTGGAGCGTGCCGGTAGCAAAGTGCCGCGCCATGGAGAAAAATGATATGAAACGACTTCCTCTTGCGGCCATCCTGGCCATTTTCTTTGGCTGGCTGCTGTGGAGCGTCTCGGTGCGCCAGGCCGCGCTGTTCGCCGTGGGCCTGGGCCTGGGCGCGGTGCTGGCCGGCAAGCGCTTCGGCTTCACCACGGGCTGGCGCATGCTGATTGAGGACAAGGACGCCAGCGGCGTCTTCGGCCAATTGCTGCTGCTGGCGCTGGCCGCCGCGCTGGCCATGCCGCTGCTGGGCCACTATCCCGAACTCACGGCCGCCCTGGGCCCGCCCAGCATCAGCCTGCTGGTGGGCGCCTTCGTCTTCGGCCTGTGCATGCAGATCGCGGACGGCTGCGGCAGCGGCACGCTGTACAAGGCCGGCATGGGCATTCCCATGAATGCGGCCATCCTGCCCGTGTTTGCCGTCGGCAGCTTCCTGGGCAGCCTGCACCTGGGCTGGTGGCTGGACCTGGGCAACACCCAGCCCGTGGGCCTGGTAACGGCCTGGGGCTGGGCCCCTGCCCTGCTGGCCACGCTGGCGGCGCTGGCCGTGGTCGCGCTGGGCGTGGCCTGGTATGTGCGTGGCGCCAACATGGCACTCAAGCGCCCGGCCAAGCCGCTGTTCGTGCGCAAGTGGGTGGCGGGCGCCGTGCTGCTGGCCGTGCTGGCCACGCTCAACCTCGTCATTGCGGGCCAGCCCTGGGGCGTGGTCTACGGCTTCGGCCTGTGGGCCGCCAAGATCGCCAACGCCACGGGCGCCGTGGACCTGGCCGGCAACTGGTTCTGGAGCCAACCCGGCAACGCCGCGCGCCTGCACGAGACCGTGCTGCTGGACGTGACCAGCATCACCAACATCGGCATCCTGGGCGGCGCCCTGTGGGTGGCCGCCGCCAAGCCCGTCAACGCCAAGCCGCTCACGGGCACGCAGTGGATCGTGGCCCTGGTCGCCGGCCTGGTGCTGGGCTACAGCTCGCGCCAGGCCTTCGGCTGCAACGTGGGCGCCATGCTCTCGGGCATCTCCACGGGCAGCATCCACGGCTGGATCTGGGTGCCGCTGGCCTTTGCCGGCACCATCTTCGGCCTGCGCATCCGCCGCCACTTCAATTTCTGAGAGGACCCGCCATGACACAGCAAAACACCCTGCGCGCGGTCTTCTGGGCCGTGCTGGTTCTCTTCCTGGCCTGGGACCACCTGCACTCGCCGCCCGTGGACCTGCGCTTCGAGGCGCCGCTGATCGCGGCCGGCTCGGGCAAGGCCACGCAAGGCGGGCATTGCTCGATGCCGGCGGGCAAGTAGGTCAAGGTCAGGGTCAGGGCACGCTGGGCGCCGGCCCCTCGTCCGCACCGGCCGTCACGGGCAGCGGTGCGGTTTCCACGTCGAAGCCGGCGGCCTGCCAGGCCTTGAGGCCACCCACCAGGGGGCGCACGTTGGCAAAGCCGGCGCGCTGCAGCTGGCGCGCCAGGCGTGCGGCGGATATCTCGTTGGGGCAGTCGCAATAGATCACCAGCCCGTGGGGATGGTCGTGCTGGGGCAGCAGATGGGCATGCACCTCGCCACCGTCGCGCGGGCGCAGTTCCCAGGACTGGGCGCCGGGGATGTGGCCCTGGCGGTACTGCGGCAGGGCTCGCACATCGATCACCGTGGGCTCCATGCCCTGGGCTTGCAGGCCCGCCAGCTCGCGCACCGACATGCGCGGCATGCGCAATGAACGCACCATGCGATGGCGCTGCCACCACTTGCGCACGATGAACAGCCCCAGCGCCACGCCCAGCAGCAACAGGCCCCACTGGCCCAGCGCCGTGAGCACGCCCAGCAGGTCTTCCACCGTGGAGCTGAACAGCGAGCCCAGGTACACGGCCGAGCCCACCCAGATCAGCGCGCCCAGCCCGTCATACAGCACGAAGCTGCGCAGCGGCGTGCCCATCACGCCGGCCAGTGCGCTGGCGATGGAGGCGAAGCCCGGCACGAACTTGGCCACCAGCAGCGACCTTGCGCCCCAGCGGCCGTAGACGGTCTCGGTCTGGCGGATGCAGGCATCGGGCGACAGCGAGATGCGGCAGATGCGGCCCAGCACACGGTGGCCGTAGGCCTTGCCGGCCTGGTACCAGAACAGGTCGGCAATCAGCGCCGCGCTCACGGCCACGGCCACCAGCCACAGCAGGCGCACCCAGTCAGCGCCTTCCAGCGCGCCGGTCACGACCAGCACCGGGTAGGCCGGAATCGGCGCGCCCAGCTGCTCGACGAACACATTGAGAAAGACGATGCCGAAGCCGTACTCGCGGATCAGCTCCACCAGAAAACCCATGTCAGGCCTCTCTTGCCCAGACGGTGCCCGCACCCGAAAAAGAAGGCGAGGCTGCACCCGTCGCAAATGCTAGCGCGGCGGCAACATCCGCGCCCGGCCCGGGTTGATGCTCAGCCGCGCTGCAGATGCTCCAGCACCCATAGCCAGTGCGCGGGCACATTCAGCGCCGGCGCATGGCCGCAGCCGGGCACCTCCTGCCAGTGCAGCAGGCCGCTCGCGCCGGGGCCGCGCGTGGTCATTTCGCGGGCCACCTCGGGCAGCACCAGGTCCGAGTCCACGCCCCGCAGCAGCAGCACGGGGATCTCCAGCGCGTCGTAGTGCGGCCAGATGCCGTAGTCGTCGTCATGGGCCGTGAACTGCTCGATCATGGCCGGGTCGTAGTGCGGCGTGACGCGCCCGTCGGGCAGGCGGCGCACGCTGGTCTCGGTGAGCTTGCGCCACTCGGCATCGCCGAGCCAGCCATAGGGCCGGTAGGCCTGGCGAAAGAAGGCCTCCAGCTCGCCCACGGTGTCGAAGGCCGGTGGCTCGCCCGCATAGGCCTTGATGCGCGCCAGCGCCGACTCGGCCAGCTGCGGCGCATTGTCATTGAGCACCAGCGTGGCAATGCGTGCACGCAGCGAAGGCTCGAACAGGCCCGAGGCGCAGACCGTGCCGATCGCCCCGCCCATGGATGTGCCCACCCAGTGCGCGCGCTCCAGACCCAGCGCATCGAACAGCTCGCGCGCGATGCGGGCGTAGAAGCCCAGCCGGTATTCCTCGCGCGGCGCGCGGCTCCACTGGCTCAGGCCCCGGCCCGGCGTGTCGGGGCAGATCACGCGCCAGCCCTGGCCTGCCAGGAACCGGGCCAGTGCATCCATATCGCGCCCCGTGCGTGCCAGCCCGTGCCAGGCGACGACGGTGCCCGCTGGCGCCACTTCGGGCGCGGGCTGCCAGTCCATGTAGTGGATCTCGTAGCCCGCGCATTGCGTGTAGCAGGAAGCGGGTACGGGCGCGGATGAGGGGGATGCTTTGGAAGCCATGGGAGAAATCTCTGCTGTGCAGGGGGTGGGCGGCGACCTGGCAACTGCCTGGCGGCCGCCCGCCCCCGGCCTTGCTCACTCAGGAATGCGGATCAGCCCGTCGCTGACCTCGATGGTGTTGGCCGTGCTGGGCCGCGCCACGAAGGGCGGCACCTGGGCCGCCGTGATGGCGGGTGCCGCGCCCGGCTGGCCGCCGCGCGGCGTGGTGCGCACCACCTGGCTGGCGGGCAGCGCGGTGCTGCTACGCAGGTTGGCCCACACGGCATCCATGGCCTGATTGAAGTACGGATGCAGCGGCACAAAGCGCGTGTCGAAGCCGGAGAACGGCAGGAAGGCATCGAAGTGCTGGGCATTCACCACCTCGATGTAGCGCAGCCGTGTGTTGGCGCCATCCAGCCCCCGGTTGAGCACCGTGTAGGCGCGCGCATTGTGGTTGACCGGCACCAGCGCATCGCTGCGGCCCGCCACGATGATGGTGGGCTTGCCGCGCAGCTTGGCGGTGTGCAGCACCTCGGCAATGCCTGCGCGCACCGCGTCGCTCTGGGCACGCGTGGGCACGCTGCTTTCGGAGAGATTGAAGCCGGTCACCGGATCGAAGCCCGTCACCAGCGCGTGCTGGCACAGCGCGTTGTCCAGGCCCAGGTCGGCCACGCGCGTGGAGGGCGACACGGCAAACTGCCAGGCCTTGGCCCCGCCCACCGAGTCGTTGTAGACCACCGTGGCGGGCGTGCCGTTGGCCGTGCCATTGGCCGTGGCAAAGCTCTGGGCCAGCGCAGCCCCCGTGGCGGGCACCACGTCGCCCGTGGCATTGGCAGCCGCAAAGCTGGTGCGGCACAGGTTGGCATCCACGCCAAACCGGCCATAGGCCATGGTGTACATGGCCGACAGGATGGGGCCGTTGCCCAGCGCGTAGTGGGCGTTGTGCATGCGGTCATGGTCACGCGTCCAGCCGTACAGGCGCAGCTTGCTCAGTGCATTGGCGGCACGGTCGGCCGTGGTGGCGCCGACGACCAGGCCCTTGGCGGCCAGGCTGGTGCAGCGTGCCTCGGCCCGCGCCGTCATGGCCGTGAGGCCTATGTAGTTGAAGATGGATGTTTCGGTCAGCGCAGCATCGGGGGCCAGCGCCGCGCAGGGCTGGTAGATGTTGCCGTAGGTGGTGTACTCGGCCAGCGGGCGGCCCGGGTTGGGCATGGGCGCATTGCCCACGGCAATGGTGTAGCCCTGGCGCGTGGGCATCTCGGTCACGGGTTCGGAGGCCACCACGCCGTCGATCAGGCCGTCCGCATCCAGCTCGGCCGCGCGCAGCACGGCCGCGCCGCCGTTGGAGGCCGAGCCCGCCAGCACCAGCGTGTTGTCCTTGCCGAAGGGCACGGGGTCCTGCGTGGTGCCATAGCGGGCATTGAGCACGTACAGCGCATAGCGGGCCGCGGCCAGCGTGTCGTTGCCCCAGTCCTTTTCGGGGTTCTGCTGGGAGTGCGCGTGCTTGATGGCGATGCGGTTGGGAAACGCCGCGTTGTAGGCGGCGCGCGCCGCATCGGTCAGCCGCGCGGCAAAGAAGGACAGGCTGCCCGCATCCGTGCGCGTGGCACGCGTGCCGTCCAGCTTGTTGACGGTATCGTCGCTCAGGTTGTGCAGGCCCACGCCCTTGCCCGCGTCGGTCAGCGCCACGGCGCAGCCCTTCTTCAGGCCCCACTCGCCCGCCGTGCCGATGGCGCCATACACGCCGCGCGAGCCCGAGGACGGGCCCAGCACGATGCAGGGCCGGTTGCGGTCAAAGCTGTCCGGCACCTGCACGGCCACCATGGTCTGCTTGCGGCCCGTGCCGTCGTCCAGCACGGCCAGATACTCGCGCCCGGGGATCAGCCCTTCGCCCGCAGTCACCTGCCCGTCGGCCGTGATGTTGGGGCCGTACAGCGTGCCGTAGCCGCCGCCCGCCGTGGGGTCCAGGATGCCCCGGTAGTTGGAGTACAGCGCATTGCGCCGCAGCTCGGCCGCCGTGGGATTGGCAGGGTCCGCGTACAGGGGGGCGGCCGCGGCGCCCAGGCCCGTCTTGCCCAGGCCGCCGGTCAGCAAGTCCTGCGTGGCCGCCGTGCTGCCCGTGCCGGTGGCCGTGGCCGGATACACCGTGGCACCCAGCTCGGTAAAGCCCTTGGGCAGGTCGTTGCTGGGATCACGTCCTTCGGCGCCGCAGGCCGCCAGCGTGGCTACGGCCAGAGCCGTGAAAGCCCAGCGCCAGGGGGCGGACACCTCCGTTCGCTCATTCAAAAATGCCAACTCTTCAGCCTTGAACATGCCATCTCCTAGTGATAGTTCTCTGATGCACGAATGCGCCAGGGGCCCTGGTCAGGCCCCGACGCGGGAAGAACGCAGACGCCCCACGACGCCCGTGGGGAAATAGTAGACCGACAACACAAACAGCACGCCCAGCCACAGCAGCCAGCGGTCGGGCGACAGCAGCGCGGCAAGCCATGGCAGGCTGTGCGCGGCCTCGCTGGCCACGCGCAGCAGGTCCTGCAGATAGCTCTGGGCGATGAGGAACAGCACCGAGCCGATCGCCGCGCCATAGATGGTACCCATGCCGCCGATCACCACGATCAGCAGGCAGTCCATCATGATCTCGAACGACAGCGAGGTATCGGGCCCGTTATAGCGCAGCCACAGCGCCAGCATGGCACCGGCCACGCAGGCGAACAGGGCCGACAGCACGCTGGACAGCGTGCGGTAGACCACCACGCGGTAGCCGATGGCCTCGGCGCGGAACTCGTTCTCGCGGATGGCCTGCAGCACGCGGCCGAACGGGGAATTGACGATGCGCAGCAGCGCCAGCACCAGCACCACGGCCAGCACGAACAACAGGTAGTAGGTGAGGATGCGCCCGTCGATCAGCACGCCCAGCACCTCGTTCTCGAACGGCTCGAAGCCGGGGGACAGCCACTCGGGCAGCTTGAAGCTCAGCCCATCCTCCCCGCCCGTCCATTCCGACAGTTGAGAGGCCAGCGTCTGGAACGCCGCCGCCACGGCCAGCGTGATCATGGCAAAGAAGATGGCCCGCACCCGCAGCGAGAACAGTCCGATGGCCAGCGACAGCAGCAGCGACACCAGCAGCGCCGCGCCCAGGCCCAGCGCCAGCGCGCCCCAGCCCGCGCCCATGCGCGAGGACGCTATCGCCACCCCATAGGCGCCAATGCCGAAGAACATGGTGTGCGCAAAGCTCACGATGCCGGTGTAGCCCAGCAGCAGATCGAAGCTGGCCACCAGCACCACGAAGATCAGCACCTTGGCCGCCACGTTCAACGCCTTCACGCCGGGGAACACGAAGGGCGCCGCCGCCAGGCCCGCAAAGATCAACAGCAGCAGCACCGCCAGCACGCGGCTGCGCGGCATGTCGCCGGAAAGCAATCGGTTGAGCATGTCGATCACTCCTTCAGCGGTTCGCTACGGGATACACGCCCTGAGGCCGCCACAAGAGGATGGCCACCATCAACGCAATGTTGGAAAACAGCGCCACCTTGGGCACGAGAAAGCCCGTGTAGTTGGCCATCAGCCCCACCAGCAGCGCGCCGATCAGCGCCCCGCCCGTGCTGCCCAGCCCGCCGATGATGATCACGATGAAGATCAGCACATTCACCTGCGCGCCCATCTGCGGCACCACGTTCTGCTGGTACATGCCCCACATCACCCCGCCCAGCCCGGCCAGGGCCGAGCCCGCCACGAACACGCCCACGAACAGGCGGCGCACGCGGTAGCCCAGGGCCTCCACCATCTCGCGGTCCTGCACGCCTGCGCGGATCAGCAGGCCGATCTTGGTGCGCGACAGCGTCCAGGCCAGCAGCGCAAACACCGCCAGCCCCACCAGCACGGCCACCACGCGGTACTTCTCCACGGCGGCGTCGCCCAGCAGCCAGGCGCCCTTCATGCCCTGGGGCAGCGGCAGCGGAATCTGCTGCGGGCCCCAGATCAGCTTGATCAGCTCCTCGCCGATGATCATGCCGCCCATGGTGATCAGGATCTGCTTGAGATGCTGGCCGTACACGGGCCGCACGATGAAGCGCTCGAACGCCAGCCCGATGGCGCCCGCCACCAGCATGGCCACCACCATGGCCGGCAGCACGGCCAGCAGGTTGCGCCACAGCTGGTCCGACCCCGTCCAGTCGCCCATGGCACCCAGCACGCTGGTGGCCACGAAGGCACCCAGCGCGATGAACACGCCGTGGCCGAAGTTGAGCACGTCCATCAGCCCGAACACCAGCGTCAGCCCCGAGGCGATGATGAACACGATCATCCCCATGGCCAGCCCCGCCACCGTCAGCGTCAGCCAGGTCGAGCCAGAGCCCACCAGCGGCAGCGCCACGAGGGCCAGCACCGGCACCAGCAGCAGCGGCTTGAAATCCCAATCCAGCTTGTTCATAGCGAAAGCCCCAGCAGCGACTGCTGCAACGCCGCATCTGCCGAGAACTCGGCCATGCCGCCCGCGTGCACCACGCGGCCGTTGTCCATCACCGCCACGCGGTCGCCCAGGCGGCGCGCAAAGCCCAGGTTCTGCTCCACCAGCACAATCGTCGTGCCGCCCGCCTTGAGCTGCGCGAAGGCCGCGATCATGTTCTCGATGATGGCCGGCGCCAGGCCCTTGCTGGGCTCATCCACGATCAGCAGGTCGCGCGGCTCCACGATGGCGCGCGCCACCGCCACCATCTGCTTTTGCCCGCCCGACAGCTTGCCGGCCGGGTGGTTCCAGAACTTCTCCACCGCCGGGAACATGCCGAAGATCCACTGCAGCCGCTGCGCGTCCATGCGGTCGGCGCGCGAGGCGCCGCGCGCGGCCAGCAGCAGGTTTTCCTGCACCGTCAGGTCCGCGAAGATGCCCATGTTCTCGGGCACATAGGCAATGTTCAGCCGCGCAATCGCCGGCGTGGGCAGGGCCGTGATATCCGCCCCGCCAAAGGCGATGCGCCCCTGGCTGGCCCGCCACAGGCCCATGATGGTGCGCAGCGTGGTCGTCTTGCCCGCGCCGTTGCGCCCCAGCAGCATGGTCAGCTGCCCACGCGGCACGGCCAGGTCCACGCCATGCAGGATGTGATAGGCCCCGATATGCGTGTGCACGCCCGACAGCTCGAGCAGGTTGGGGCTGGGGTTGGCGGCGGTGCTCATGCGGCCTCCTTTGCAGCGCCCTGCTCCGGCACCACACCCAGGTAGGCCTGCTGCACCACAGGCGAGGCCATCACCTCGGCCGGGGGCCCATCGGCCACCAGCGTGCCATTGGTCAGCACGATGATGCGGTCGGCCAGTTCGCGCACCACGTCCATCTTGTGTTCCACCAGCAAGATGATCTTGCTGCGGTCCTGCTTCAGCGCGCGTATCAGGTCCAGGATCACCGGCGCCTCGTCATGGCTCATGCCCGCCGTGGGCTCGTCGAACATATAGACCTGGGGTTCCAGCGCCATCAGCAAGGCCACCTCCAGCTTGCGCTGGTCGCCATGCGGCAGCGCGGCCACGGCCTCGTCGCGTCGGGCAGACAGGGCCACCTGGTCGAGGATGTGCAGCGCCCGCTGCGTGAGCGCGCGGTGGTCGCTCCAGATGCTCCACAGGTTCAGGCCGCGCCGGTGCGGCCCCTCGTCGCGCGCCTGCACGGCCAGGCGCACGTTCTCCAGCACGCTCAGGTGCGGGAACAGATTGGTGAGCTGGAACGCCCGCCCCAGCCCGGCCCGCGTGCGCGCCGAAGGGGCCAGCCCCGTCAGCTCGCGCCCGCCCAGCAGCACGCGCCCGGCCGTGGCCTTGAGCTGCCCCGAGATCAGGTTGAAATACGTGGTCTTGCCCGCCCCGTTGGGCCCCACGATGGCCGTCAGCGTGCCCGGCTCGAAAGAGCAGCTCACGCCGTTGACGGCCACATGGCCCCCGAAGCGGATGGTCAGATCCTCTGTGCGCAGCATTGCTCAACGGCCGTTGCGGATGGGGACCTGCATCTCCTCGGGCTTGATCTCGCGCACCAGCTCGGGCACGCCCCAGGCCAGCGCCGGGTCCACGCGGATCTTGAAGTGGTACATGCTCTGCAGGGCCTGGTGGTCTTCCTTGCGGAAGGTCATCTGGCCCTTGGGCGTGTCGAAGCTCATGCCCTCCATGGCCTTGATCAGCGTGTTGGTCTTGGTGTCTCCACCTGTCTTCTTGAGCGCCGTCACGATGGCCATGGCCGCAGAGAAACCGCCCGCCGTGAAGAAATCCGGTGGCGTCTTGTACTGCTTGTAGTGCATGGACACCAGGGCCTCGTTCACCGGGTTCTTGGGAATGCCGTAGTAGTAGTACGTGGCGCCCTCCATGCCCGGCAGATTCTTGTAGGCCGCCATGGCGGGCAGGATGTTGCCACCCGTGGCGATCTCGATCCCGTAGCGCTTGAGATCCATGTCCGCGATCTTGAACGGATTGCCCGCCCCGGCCCACACGATCCAGATGATCTTCCGGCCCGGCTGGTCCTTGAGCTTGTCGATCAGCCGCTGCGCCCCTGCCGTGAAATCCGTGGTGGCGGCAGGCAGGTACTCCTCATGCGCCAGCTTGCCCTTCTTGATGGAGTCCTTGAAGGCCTTCACCCCGTCGCGGCCGAAGGCGTTGTCCTGGGCCAGCGTGGCAATCGTCACGCCCGCCCTGTCGATGGCCACCGCATTGCTGATGGCGTCCTGGCTGGAATTGCGGCCCGTGCGGAAGATGTACTTGTTCCACTTGTCGCCCGTGATCGAATCGGCCACGGCCGGCTCCACCAGCAGGATCTTCTTGTACTCCTCGGCCACCGGCAGCATCGCCAGCGCCACGCCGGACGACGTGGGCCCCACGGCCAGATCGGCCTTGTCATCGGAATACGCCGTGGCCAGCAGGCTCTTGCCCAGGTCGGGCTTGCCCTGGTCGTCCTTCTCGATCACCACCAGCTTTTTGCCATTCACCGCCATGCTGCCGCCCGTGGCGTACTCCAGCCCCATCAGCAACCCGGCCTGGGTCTGCTTGCCATAGGCCTCCAGCGCGCCGGTCTTGCTGTAGACGTGGGCAATGCGGATCTCGCCCTGCTGGGCCATGGCGGCAGGAGCCGCAGCGGCCATGGTGGCCATGGCGGAGAGTGCGAGGGCGGAATGCAGGAAGGGGCGGCGTTGCATGGTGTGTCTCCTTGGGTTGGCGGCTGGGCTGGCGCCCGCTGCTTTTGTGGGGAGGGACCATGCATGCTTTGTGCCAGGCACGGCCAGGGGGCGCAATGCCAGGAACGGCCTTGCGCCCCTGGGCCGCGCGCCGCGGGCACGGGCCGGGCATGGCCTGCGAGTGTCCGACCATTGAACAGATTCATTGTCTTGACTTCAGACAGTTGCCTGAATCCGATACAGGGCAAACCATGAACCCCTGGTACCCCGGCATCTTTCCCTGCAACAGTACGGAGATGCCACTGCGCCAAGCTTCGAAGTACATCGGCAATTCCCAGTACGAACACTGGAAGCACACCCAGCTCATCCTGGACGTGATCGAGGGCCAGGGCGGCAGCTTCTCGCTGGAGGGCAGCACGGGCAAGGCCTTCCACGCACGCTCCAGGCTGTTCACGGACGAGGAATTCGCCGAGATCCTGGCCAGCGAGGGCGGCAGCCCCTGACAGCGGCTGCGCGGCGGGCTACTTGCCGGCCAGCCGCTTGACCGCGGCCTCGGTCTGGCGCACATGCTCGTCCGGGTCCGAGCCGATGTGCACGAAGCGGACCTTGCCGTCCCGGCCGATCACGCAGGAGATGCGGTCGGCGCGCTGGAGGTCGGCGGCGGCCGAGGCGTCGTAGGCGCGGATGGTCTGCGCCTGCGGGTCCGATGCCACGGCGAACTGGTCGCGGCAGGCCTCGGTGGAAAAGCGCTTGAGCGTATCGATGTCGTCATGCGACATGCCCACCACCGTCGCGCCCATGGCCGCGAAACGCGGCATGGCCTCGACAAAGGCGTGGGCTTCCATGGTGCAGCCCTGGGTGAAGGCCTTGGGGGAAGAAGTACAGCACCACCGGCCCCTTCTTGAGCGTGGAGGCCCGATTGTGACCAATCGCGCCGCTCGAAGCACAGCCCCCTTCCACAAGACCGCACTTGAAGGCCTTCGACCGCAGCCACAAGGACACATTCAAAGATCCGCGTGACCCGCAGGTACAGGAAAAATCCGTTGATGACATTAAAAATATACAATATACTTTTTATCAACAAACCACGAAGCCAACAACTTATGCCGACATCTTTTCCCTTGTGTCCCGATGCCGCGCAACGGCATCTCATCCCCTTGCTGCACCAGCGCATCGCCGCCGCGCCCCACTCCGTCCTGCTCAGCCAGGAGGAGCGCGATTTCACGGCCGAAGAACTGCTGGCCGCAGCCAGCGTGTTCGCACGGGCCTTTGCCGCAGCGGGGCTGAAGGCAGGCGACCGCGTCGCCCTGCAGTGTGGCAACCGCCCTGAATTCCTGTTCGTTCTCACGGCCTGCGCGCTGGCCGGCCTGGTCCTGGTCCCCATCAATACCGCGTCACGCGGCAGCCAACTCGCCTACTACATGAGGAACTCTCGGGCAAGCGTGCTTTTGACCGAACCTTCACTGTTTGACCATATCACCAGCGCGCAGCTGGCCGATCCGGACAGCCTGTCCGGCCTGCATGCCATCTGGTCCCTGGATGCCCATGCGCCCGTCGCCACGCTGCCCGGCCTGTCGCCCTTCGCGGACGCGGCCCTGGCCGAGGACATCCCGGCCCACGCGCCCCATGCGCCGGCGCCGGCCGTAGTGATCTACACCTCCGGCACCTCGGGCCCGTCCAAGGGCGTCATCTGCTCGCACGCACAGCTGTACTGGTGGGGGCATCACTCGCTGCGCAACATCGGCATCGATTCTCAGGATGTGCTCTACACCTGTCTGCCGCTCTTTCATATCAATGCACTCAACACCTTCTACCAGGCACTGCTCAGCGGAGGACGCATCGCGCTGGGTGCCAGGTTCTCGGTATCGCAGTTCTTCCTCGAACTGGCAAGCACGCAGGCCACGGTCACCTTCCTGCTCGGAGCCATGGTGGCGATGCTGCTGTCGCGGGCACCCGACGGCAGCGAGAAAGCGCACCGTGTTCGTACTGCGCTGGCGCCGGGCGCTTCCGCGCAGCACTACGCGCTCTTCGAGCAGCGTACCGGAATCCGCATGCTCGACGGCTTCGGCTCGACAGAGACCAGTTTCGTGATCTGCACCCCGCATGACGCCTCGCGCCCGGGCTGGATGGGCACGCTGGCGCAAGGCTTCCAGGCCCGCGTCGTGGACGAGCATGACAACGAAGTGCCCCATGGCACGCCAGGCGAACTGATCTTGCGCAGCGAGCAGCCCTACGCCTTTGCATCAGGCTACCTGGACATGCCCGACAAGACGGTCGAGGCCTGGCGCAATCTGTGGTTCCATACCGGCGACCGGGTGCTGCGCGACGAGGATGGCTATTTCAGGTTCCTGGACCGCATCAAGGACAGCATCCGCCGCCGCGGCGAGAACATCTCATCCTACGAGGTCGAGCAGGTGCTCCACTCGCATCCAGCCGTGGCCGAGGTGGCTGCCTATGCGGTGGCCTCGGAGCTGGCGGAAGACGAAGTGATGTGCGCACTCGTGCTGCGCGACGGCTGCACCATCGATCCGCTGGCGCTGGTCATGTGGTGCGAGCCCCGCCTGCCCTATTACGCCGTTCCGCGTTTTCTTCGCATCACGCACGAGCTGCCCAAGACCGAGAACGGAAAAATCCAGAAGTACAAGCTCAGGGCCGAAGGGCGCACGCCCGACACCTGGGATCTGGCCAGCAGCGGCCATGTGGTGAAGCGATGAATCACGCGCTGATCCAGGGAGCGGTCGAAATCCCCTATGCCCGCCGCACGACCGAATCCACCACCCACTGGCTGGGACAGGCCTTCGAAGCCCTGGTGCAACAGCACGGGTTCGAGGCCAGCCGCATCGATGGCCTGGGCGTGGCGTCCTTCACGCTGCGACCGGACCGCTGCATCGACCTGGCCTGGCGTCTGGGGCTGCAGCTTTCCTGGTTCATGGATGACGGCAACGGCGGCGTTTCGGGTTTGAACCTGCTGCAGCACGCCATCGCCGCCATCGAGACCGGGCAGGCCCGCAACATCGTGCTGCTGGCGGGCGATGCTTTTCAGGCGTCGGAGTTCCAGGACCTTTCGGCCAACTACAACCGCACCACGCAGACCCTGCTCAGGCCGCTGGGCATCGCCAATCCCAACACGCTGTTCGCTCTGCTGACCCAACGCCACATGGCGCGGGAAGGCCTGTCGCGAAGCGACTACGGGCAGTTGGTACTGGCCCAGCGCCGCCATGCCAGCCGCAATCCCCAGGCTGTCTACCGCAGCGCAATGTCCATGGACGACTACCTGAACGCGGCGCCCGTGGCCGATCCGCTGGTGATCTACGACTGCGTACCCGTCGTTGCGGGAGCCAACGCCATCCTGATCAGCCATGCCGACGAAGTGGCCCGGCGCGCCGGCTGTGTGCGCGTGCGCTCCCTGCAGGCCTGCCACAACCATGACGGCCAGCAAGGCGACGGCCTGTCCACCGGACTGTCCCGGGTGGCTGGCCAACTGTTCTCACAGGCCGGCTGCAACGTTGGCGACATCGACCTGTGGTCGGTCTATGACGACTATCCGGTCATGTCGCTGGTGCAGTTGCAGGACCTGGGTCTCATCGAGGCAGGCGGCCTGCAGCGTTTTCTCCGGGAGGCCGTGCCCCAGGACCGGATCGCCGTCAACACGTCGGGCGGCCAACTGTCCGCGGGCCAGGCCGGAACCGCAGGAGGCATGCACGGGCTGGTCGAGGCGGTGCGCCAATTGGGCGGGCGCTGCGGCGAACGCCAGTTGGCCCGTGCCCGCACCGCCCTGGTCTCGGGCTATGGAATGGTCGAGTACCGATATGGCATGTGCGCCAACGCCACCATTTTGGAGGGTCTGGAATGAGCCTGTACATCAACGCCTGCCTCGGCTGCGGCGCCCAGCATTTCCCCGCCCGCCTTCGCTGCCCGCATTGCGGCGGCAGGGCCTTCAAGGCGCAATCGGTCCGCGAAGCCAGGGTGACCGGCGTGGTCCGGGCGCATCGCCTGCCCAATGCCTGCCCGTGGAACTGCCTGGTCGAACTATGCACGGCCGGGGGCGTCACGCTGCTGGCGGCCTCTGCCCACGCGCCGCCGCCCGGCAGCCTGGTGGGCCTGTCCCAAAGCGCGGATGGAGCCATCGTCGTTTCCGCAACCTGAAAAGAGACCATCCCATGACCCACCTCACTCCCATCGGCGGCGAAGGACTTGGCGCCTATGTGGCGCTTCCTGCAGCCGGCACCGGCCCACTGCTCGTGGTCCTGCAGGAAATCTTCGGCGTCAACGCGAATATCCGCGCCCTGTGTGACGAGTATGCGCAGGAAGGGTATGTGGCGATCGCCCCAGACCTGTTCTGGCGTCAGGGCCGTGGCATCGACATAGACCCCTCCTCAGAGCAGGCCATGGACCGCGCCCTGGCCCTGCTCGCGTCCTTCGACGACGCCCAGGCCATGCAGGACATCACGGCAAGCATCGCTTTCGCACAGCACCTCCATGGCTGCCCTCGCAGCGTGGCGGCCGTTGGCTACTGTCTGGGCGGGCGACTCGCCCTGCGCTCGCTGTTCGACACGGCCGTCACTGCTTCGGTCTCCTACTACGGGGTGGGACTGGAGACATTGGCGACCCGCCCGCTGCCCGCCGGCAAATCGGCATTGCTGCATGTTCCGCAGCAGGACATCTACTGCTCCGCGCCCGTGCAAGCCACGATCCGCGAGGCCGCGCGGGGGCCCCTGAAAGCCCATTTCTATCCTGGTTGCGACCATGCCTTCGCGCGCGCGGGATCGCCCCATTTCCATGCCGACAGCGCGCGCCTGGCCCACGATCGGACCATGAATTTCCTGGTGCCGCGCGTGGGGCCCGCCTATGACCTGGAGGCCCTTTGGGAGGCACATCTGGACTACGAATTCACCACGCGCGATGTGGACCTGACCATGTCCACCATGGTGGACCAGCCCTATGTCAACCACATCCCCACCATGACGGGCGGCGTGGGCTATGCCGACCTGCGGCGCTTCTACAAGGACTACTTCATCAACGCCAACCCCGAGGACACGGGACAGATCACGGTCTCGCGCACCCAGGGCGTGCGCCAGATCGTGGATGAGGTCATCTTCAGCTTCACGCATGACCGGCGCATCGAATGGCTGCTGCCCGGCGTGGCGCCCACGGGCCGCAGGCTGCGCTTCGGCCTGGTGGGGGTGGTGCGCTTCAAGGGCGACAAGCTATGCCACGAGCACATCTACTGGGACCAGGCATGCGTCCTGGTCCAGGCCGGGCTGCTGGACAGGGCAGGCCTGCCCGTGGTCGGGGCCGAAGGCGCCGACAAGATCACCGACAACGGCATCCCCAGCAACCGCCTCATCGCGGGCTGGTGAATTCCGGGCAAACCCTGTCAAGGCAAATTCCTACGCCTCGAATAAAAGAATACAGTATTCTTTTTAACAGCATAAGCATGCCCCTAACTCCCGTGCACGCCAAGGAGCGAAGATGAGTACACAGACCCCCTACGACAGCTACCGCGAGGACGTGGCCGGACGCGCCAACGTACAGGACACCCCCGAGCTGGTGGCCTACTACAGGGACCTGGAGCGGTTTGAAGCCGGCGCACTGTGGACCGTGGCCAACAAGATCGAACCCTGGCAGCCCGCTTCCGTATCGGTGCCGACGCTGTGGCGCTACCGGGATCTGCGCGAACATGTGCTGCGCTCCGTGGCCCTGGTCACGCCCGAAAAGGCAGGCCGCAGGGTGATCTACCTGAACAACCCGGGACGCCGGGATGTCTCGGCTGCCGTGGGCTGGCTGTACTCCGGCCTGCAGGTGATGTACCCCGGGGAATGCGCCTCCACGCACCGGCATTCGGCTTCTGCGCTGCGCTTCATCATGGAAGGCAGCGGGGCCTACACCATCGTCGACGGCCACAAGATGACGCTGGGCGCCAACGACTTCGTTCTCACGCCCAACGGCACCTGGCACGAGCATGGCGTGGCGGAGCAGGGAACCCCCTGCATCTGGCAAGACGGCCTGGATATTCCCTTCGTGAACGCGCTCGAGGCCAACTTCTACGAAGTCCACCCCGACCTTCACCAGCAGGTGGCCTACCCAGTGGACGACTCCAGCCATGCCTGGAGCGGCACCGCGCTGCAGCCGCACGGACATTCATGGAATAAGTCCTACTCGCCGCTGTTCAAGTACGAATGGGGTCCGACCTATGAATCCCTGCGCCGCCTTGCCCAGGTCAGCGAAGGCTCGAAGTTCGACGGTGCCCTGATGCACTACGTCAATCCGCTGACCGGTGGCCCCGTGATGCCCACCATCGGCGCGAGCATGCAATTGCTGCGGCCGCAGCAGCATACCCAGGCCCACCGCCACACCGGCAGCTACCTGTACCAGGTGGCCAAGGGTGAGGGCTACTCCGTCATCAACGGCAGGCGCTTCGACTGGCGCGAGCGCGATATTTTCTGCGTCCCGTCCTGGGCCTGGCACGAGCACGCCAATACCCAGGCCACCGAGGACGCCTGCCTTTTTAGCTTCAGCGACCTGCCGGTAATGAAGGCCCTGGGCCTGTACCGAGAGGAAGGCCTGGGCACCAACGGCGGCCATCAATCCATCGAATCCCACCCCACCTTTACTACGGAACACCCATGCGCCTAGTTACCTACCGCCCCTGCGTTGTCGACGCCGCCCGACTGGGCGTGATCCAGGGCGATGAAATCGTCGATGTCCAACGCCTGGCCGCCAGCCAGGGCGCAGAGCTGCCGTCCTGCATGCTCGCGCTGATCGATCTCGGGCCTGCGGCCCTGCGTTCGCTGCAGCGCATGCTGGATGCCGCCCGCGGCACCTGGCCTCCAGGCTGCTGCGTGCCCACCGTGAACGTGCAGTTGCTCGCGCCCATCCCCCGCCCGCGCAAGAACATCTTCGGCATCGGTCTGAACTACGTCGAGCATGTAGCCGAATCCAGCCGCACGCTGGACACTTCGCGGGATCTGCCCGCACAACCCGTCATCTTCTCCAAGCCGCCCACAACGGTCATCGGCCCCGGCGAACCGATCCGTCACAACGCCGACATCACGCAACAGATGGACTGGGAAGTGGAGCTCGCCGCCATCATCGGCCGACGCGCCAGCCGCGTCGGCGCCGACACGGCCCTGCAGTACATCTTCGGCTACAGCGTCATGATCGACATCAGTGCCCGCGACTGCCGCCGGGCCGGGCAGTGGATCTACTCCAAGGGCCAGGACAGCTACGGCCCCTTTGGCCCCTGCATCGTCACCGCCGACGAAATACCCGATCCCCAGGTCCTGGACCTGTGGCTCACCGTCAATGGCGAAACCAAGCAGCAGTCCAACACGCGCCACATGCTGTTCAAGGTCAACCAGCTGGTGGCGGACATCAGCGCCGGCATAACTCTGGAGCCCGGCGACATCATCGCCACCGGCACACCCGAGGGCGTGGGCGCCGGCCGCACCCCTCAGGAGTGGCTGGTACCCGGCGACGTGGTCGTGGCCTGCATCGAGAAAATCGGCCAGATCCGCCATCCGGTCATTGCCGTCTGAACAGGAGGACTCCATGCCCAAGCATGCCCCATTCAAGGTGGCCGCCGTACAGGCCAGCCCGGTTTTCCTGGACACCGCAGCGACGGTAGACAAAGCCTGCCGCCTGATTCGAGAGGCAGCCGCCGGCGGCGCGCAACTGGTACTCTTCCCCGAAGTCTTTGTGTCCGCCTATCCCTACTGGAGCTGGATCGGCAGCCCCATCGCCGCCGGCCCATGGTTCCAGAGACTGTGCGAATCAGCCGTGGAGGTGCCCGGTCCCGAGGTGGCGCACATCGCTCAGGCCGCACGCGAATGCGGCCTGCATGTTGCCATCGGCATCAATGAGCGCGCGCCGCGCAGCCTGACCACGATCTACAACACCATGCTGCTGATCGGACCCAACGGCCAGTTGCTGGGCCGCCACCGCAAGCTGGTGCCGACCTGGGCCGAAAAGCTGACATGGACTCCCGGCGACGGCGCGGGCCTGCGTGTGCACGACACCGCCCTGGGCCCCATCGGCATGCTGGCCTGTGGAGAGAACACCAACACCCTGGCGCGCTTTGCGCTGCTGGCCCAGGGCGAGCTGGTGCACCTGGCAAGCTATATCTCGCTGCCCGTGGCGCCTCCGGACTACGACATGGCCGAGGCCATCAAGGTTCGGGCCATGGCCCATTCGTTCGAAGGCAAGGTCTACACCGTCGTCTCCTGCTCGACCATCTCGACCGAAACCATCGCGCAGATGGAGCAGGCCTTCCCGGGATCGGCCGCGCTTCTGGGCCGTGGCAACAGCGCGTTCTCGGGCGTGATCGGCCCGGACGGCCGCGTGCTCGGCCAGCCGTTGATCGATGCCGAAGGCATCGTCTATGCCGACATCGATCTCGCACGTTGCATACAGCCCCGCCAGATGCATGACATCACGGGCCACTACAACCGCTTCGACGTGTTCGACCTTCGCGTCAACCGCCGCAGCCTGGCCCCAGCCACCTTCCATGACGGCGATCCCGCCGCGCTGCCCGAACTGCTCGCGGCGCAGCCGCCCCTCGCCTCCGCACCGGGCGAGGCAGACCGCAACACAGGACACAACGACTAGAACAGCACGCCACGTCACCCGGCCACAACGCATGGCCGGAATGTTCGCCACCGCTTCGCGGCCCCTTACCGCGAAGGGGCCGGGCAATGCCCGGCCGCAAAGAACCACCACGGAGACCCCTGATGAAAACCGCCCTCAAGTCCCTCGCCTGCATCGTGGCCGCTGTGGCCAGCCTCGGCGCCATGGCGCAAGGCCCCTACCCGTCCAGGCCGATCAAGATGGTGATCCCCTTTCCTCCTGGCGGCGCCGTCGATGTGCTGGTACGCACCATCGGCCCGCAACTGAGCGCCGAACTGGGCCAGCCCATCGTCGTGGACAACCGGCCCGGAGGAGGCGCCCAGATCGGCGCCTCCTCCGTACTCAACGCGCCGGCCGACGGCTACTCCGTCTTCGTGGCCGAGATCGGGGCGTTCGCCATCAATCCCAGCCTGTACAAGAACCTCAGCTACCAGCCCACGCGCGACTTCGAAGGCGTGGCCATGCTGGTACGCACACCCATGGTGATGTACAGCGGCAAGGCGGGCAAGTTCCACGGCGTTTCCGCCTTGAAGGATGCCCTCGCCTCCGGCAGGGAGCTCAGCTATGGCTCCTTCGGCCCAGGCACCGCACCGCACATCCTGGGCCATCTGCTGTCGCGCAGCGTCCCCGGGGCCAGGCTGCTGCATGTTCCCTACAAAGGCGCACCGCCGGCCTTCCAGGCCATCATGGCCAACGAGATCGACCTGCTGTTCGACGGCGTGCCAGGTACGCTGAACATGGTGCACAATGGCAAGGCCGTCCCGCTGGCGGTAGCCGCACCTCAGCGCAGCGAGTTCCTGCCCCAGGTTCCAACGACCACCGAAATCGGCTTTCCGGCGATGCAAATGGACCTGTGGATAGGCGCGACAGTCAAAAAGGGCACGCCTCCGGACATCATCAACCGCCTGCATGCCGCCATCGAAAAGGCCCTGAGCCTGCCCGATATCTGGAAGAAGCTCTCGGACCTGGGCTACAGCCGCACGCCCATGGCGCCAGCGCAGTTCAACGCCTTCATCGAATCAGAAAGCCACCGCTACCGCCCCATCATCCAGGAGACAGGCGTGGTGGTTGACTGATGACCGCAGCGGGATCGCCCAGCGTCGATCCCGCCCGGGCCGGCCTCACAGATCAATGCGAAGCACGGCATCCAGGGAGCGCGAGCAGCAGGGCGTGAAGCATCGCTCGCGCATGGCCTCATCCAGGCATTGGTCCCTGTGATCAGGCCGCCCTTCGAGCACATCGGTGATGCAGGTCCCGCACACCCCCTGCTCGCAGGACGCAGGCAAGTCCACGCCGGCCTCATGGACCACGCTCATCACGCTGCGGTCGGCGGGGACATCCAGCGTCAGCCCGCTGCGCACCAGAACCAGCTTGAAGGCCCGGGCGCCGGCCACCTCCAAGGGCTGCGCCGAGAACCGCTCGCTGTGCAGGCGCTCCTCACCCCAGCCCATGGCCCGGGCCGTCGACAGCGCCGTGTCGATAAGGCCCGCAGGTCCGCACACATAAAGATGCGCGCCCGCGCGCGGTGCACCCAGCAGACGGTCCAGGTCGAGTTGCCGCGCCGGTTCCGCATCGTCGAAGTACAGCCGGCTGCATGCGGCGAGCGGACCCACCGTCAGTTCCTCGCGAAAGGCGCAGCGGGCAGGCTTGCGATTGGCATAGTGAAGTTCCCAGGACCGGCCCAGGTGCTGCAGGCGGCGCGCCATGGCCAGCATGGGCGTGATTCCGATGCCGCCGGCAACCAGCACGGAGTGCGGCGCTGCCTCATCGAGCGCAAATAGATTGGTCGGCCCACGGGCCTGCAACAGATCCCCCTGGTGAATGTTTTCATGGACCGCACGCGAGCCGCCGCGGGACATCGGATCCAGATGGACGGCCAGTTGGTACCGGTGGCGCTCCTCGGGGTCGTTGCACAGCGAATAGGCCCGCGACAGGCCTCCCGGCAGATCCAGTTGGAGGTGCGCGCCCGCCGTGAAGGCAGGCAGCAGGCCTGCGCCCGCAGCCTGCAATTCCAGCAAGACGATGGATTCGGCGATCAGCCGCTTGTCGACGACACAAAGTTTCAGATCGGGTTCCATGGAGTGAGGTAAATTTGTCTATAACAGAATACAGTATACTATTAATGCACAAACAACGCCGCCTCCAACCATGAACACTTCCTCCGAGTCCCTTCTCTCCCATATCGTGCAGGCGGACCGCGTGCACCGCGACGCCTACACCAGTGAAGCTTTGTTCGAACAGGAGCAGCGCCGCTTCTTCGCAGCGACCTGGAACTTCGTCGCGCATGCAAGCCAGCTCCCCGAAAGCGGCGACTACGTCACCCTGGATCTCGCGGGAAGGCCGCTGC
Source organism: Delftia deserti (assembly GCF_042653485.1). Taxonomy (NCBI): domain Bacteria; kingdom Pseudomonadati; phylum Pseudomonadota; class Betaproteobacteria; order Burkholderiales; family Comamonadaceae; genus Delftia; species Delftia deserti. The sequence continues at coordinate 1,512,720 of NZ_JBHSIH010000001.1, forward strand.
TCGTGGTGCGCCAGGCAGATGCAGGCATCGGCGTCTTCTACAACCGCTGCGCGCACAAGGGCACCAAGCTCTACACCAATGAGCGCGGCCATGCAGGCAGGGTACTGCAATGCGGCTACCACGCCTGGAGCTATCGCCTGGACGGCAGCACCATGGGCATACCGCTTCGGCAGGAGTACGCGCAATCGTCCCTGTCTCAGTGCCAGGCAGGCCGCGGCCTGTCGCGCGTGGGAGCGGTCGCCGTCCATCGGGATTTCATCTTCGTGCGCCTCGATGAACAGGGCATGGGCTTCGAGGAATACTTCGGCGCGTCGCTGCAATGGCTGGACAACATGGCCGACCGCTCCCCCACCGGGAAGCTGACCGTGGCGGGTGGCATCGTCCGCAGCACCATCCGGTGCAACTGGAAGATGTACCTGGAGAACATCAACGACACCATCCACCCGGTATCCACCCACGAATCCGCGGGCAAGGCCGCCAAGATCATCTGGAGCCATCAGCCCGAAGGCCAGGAGATGCCCCTCTCCATGGAGCAGATGCTGCCCTTCGCCTCGGGCTACGACTTCTTCAGCCGCATGGACGCCGAGCTCTATCCCCACGGCCACAGCGCCCTGGCAGTGAACTTCAGCACCCACACCGGCTATGCCTATCCCCAGCCCTACCTGGATGCGCTGGCCCAGGCCCATGGCCTTGGGCATGCCGAGCAGGTGCTGGCCAGGGCTCCGCAAAACTCCGTCCTCTATCCCAGCATCGCGGTCAAGGGGGCCCCGCTGGTGATGCGCGTCATCCGGCCCCTGGCGGTGGACCGCACGCTGGTCGAAGCCTGGAGCTTGCGCGCCGAGGGCGCGCCGGATCTGTTGCACGAGCGTGCCATGACCTACAACCGACTGGTCTTCTCACCCATGTCCATCGTCGCCCACGACGATATCCACCTGTTCGAGAGCGTTCAGCAAGGCCTGAAGGCCCAGGGCAACGAATGGGTGAGCCTGCACCGGGGCTCAGCTCCCGGCCACGAGGAAGTGACGGAGCCGACACCCTGCAAGGGCACCAGCGAGCAGCTGATGCGCAACCAGTTCCAGGCCTGGGCCCGCTTCATGGGCTCGGCGCAGGAGATCTGAAATGACGACGCCTCACACCGACATCGACCCCGTCCGATTCGTGCTGGACGAAGCCCGCCTTCTCAATGACGCGCGCTATGACGACTGGCTGGCCCTGTTCGCACCGGACGGCCACTACTGGGTGCCCCTGGCCGGCGATCGCCAGCCCGATCCTTTTGCCCATGCCTCCATCGCCTATGAAGACCGGCTGCTGCTGGCCACGCGCATCCGGCGCCTGCAGGGCCCGCGCGCGCATTCGCTCGAGCCCGGCGTGCGCGGCCTGCATGTGCTGCAGCAGCCTCGCGTGGAAACCGCCAGCGGCAATACTGATGGGAACGGCGATGGGAATGGTGATGAAGATACCGGATGGCAGGTCTACACGCCCTTTCTCTATATCGAGGTCTGCGGCGCGCATCGGTCCACGCTGGCCGGCACATGGCGCCACCGGCTGCGCAACACATCGTCAGGACTGCAAATCGTGCTCAAGCGCACCGACCTTGTGAACGCCTCTTTCGCCCACGAGGCGATCCAGCTGTTTCCATGAGGGCATCCCGATGACAAGCACTTGCCTGCAACTGCACCAGCGGCTGCTTTTCGATCTGGCAGCCGGGCAGGTGCTGGATGGTCCGCGGCGCTATGTGCTCATGCGGGCAGATGTGCTGATGGGAGCCTTCGACCATTTCCCACAGCCGGCGCGCGAGCAGGCCCTGCAGGCCCTGGGCACCTCCGTCACCCGGTTCGGAGCGGACAGCGTGCGCGCCTACCTCGCGCAGGTCGGGCCGGATGCGCTGCTGCAGGCCATGGTGCAAGGGTCCGCATCCCTGGGCTGGGGCAGCTGGACATTCAGGCGCGACGGCACCGGACTTTGGCTGGAGGTGCGCAACAGCCCCTTCGCTGCGGGCAGCCGGCACCGCGATGGCGGCCCCGTCTGCCATGCCATTGCAGGCATGCTGGAGGCGGTCGCGCAGACGCTGGAACAGGCCCCGATGCGGGTGCGCGAGGTCCGCTGCGCGGCTTGCGAAGAGCCTGGCGGGCCTGCGATCTGCCTGTTCCATGCCAGGCCCGCCTCGCCGGAGCCTGCACACTAGCCTTGGCGCGAGCGCCTGCGCGGCGCCGCCGGCTCCTGCGCGGGCGCCGTGCCCTTTTGATCCAGCTCGGACTGCAGCTTGGCATAGTAGGAGGCGGCCGATGCCCGCAGATTGTGGGCCACCTTGTCTTTCACGTCCTCCGGATCCTGTTTCAGGAATGCCTCCAGGATTTCCTTGGTGCGTGCCAGGGAGAGGGCCCGGTATTCCTTGTCCTTGAGCGTGGCCAATCGAACCACCTGCGCATGGTCGCGCAGGCGGTTGATCACCTGCACCAGGCGATCGTTGGGCACCATCTCCACCCAGGCCGTCCAGAACGCCCAATTGGCGCTGATGTATCCCAGTACATCGGCCTTCTGGTGGGCGCGGTCCGCCTGGTCGACGGCCGCCTTCATCCGACCCAGGCCCTCCACCGTGGCATGGCTGCACGAGGCTGCGGCCGCCGTGGGCTCCAGCAACAGCCTGATCTCGAACATGTTGGCAATATCTTCCGGGGTGAACTGCGGCAGCACGAAGCCGCGCGAGGTCCCCTCCAGATATCCCTCGTTCTTGAGCTGCAGCAGCGCCTCACGCACCGGCATGCGTGAGACCTTGAGCTGGGCGGCGAGCTCGTTGTCGATCAACCGATCATTGAAGGTGATCTCGCCGCGGTACATCCTGTCCCTCAGGACTGCGTATACCTGGTCACGAATATTCTGTTTCGGCAACTCGCCCGCATTGAGCACGGGCACCTTGAACGAGGCGGCAAGCATAGATTCCCTGTTTCCTTTGCTAGCGCTTCATTGTGCCAGCAGCGTCAGCGTGTGAGAACTCCAAACATAAAGTATACTGAATACCAACCATTTCACCCTGCTGACAACAGGCAATACAGGAGCAATCGATATGGCCGACATGGATGGCAACCCCGCAACCGGGGCGCCGAAGGGAACGGAACTCCTGCTGATCGGGGGATCTGGAGGCATAGGCTCGGCCCTGGCGCAGCGGCTCGCCCGCGAGGGGTTTCGCTCCATCGTGCTGGCATCCCGGCAACCCGCCCCCGTGGACGCCGCCATGGCGGCCATCGCGCATGAAACCGTCGACGTGAGCGACCTTGCCAGCGTGCAAGGCCTGGCCGCGCGCCTGCAAGGCAGGGACCTGCGGGCCGTCATCAACTGCGCGGGCGTCAATGGGAACCAGTCCCTGTTCACCGACGGCGATACCGGGACCGCACGGCGGGAGATGGAGGTCAATTACTTCGGAATGATGCACGTGGGCCTGGTATTCGGCCCACTGCTCGCGGCACGCGGAGGCGGTACCCTGATGACGGTGCTGAGCCTGCTGAGCCACGCCAGCCTGCCGCAGATGGCTACCTACTGCGCCAGCAAGGCGGCCGCGCACTCGCTGAACCAGTCCTTGCGCGCTCAATTGCGTACGCAGGGCGTGCGCGTCTGCGGCGTCTACCCCAGCGCGATCGACACGCGCATGAGCCGCGACCTGCAGGTCCAGAAGATGTCTCCCGGCGAGCTTGCCGATGCCATGGCCGACTTCCTGCAAGGCGGCGATGAAGACCTTTTCCCGGGCGAAGCCGCCAAGGCCCACGAGGCCTGGCGCCAGGACCCCGTGGGCTTTCAGCAGGCCATGGCCGCGGCGCCCTGATCCTCAGCGCGCTCCCCCACGCTTGCTCGCTACCCAAGGCCCGCTGGGCCTTGGTCTGCGTCAATCCTCAGAACCGATGCCGCAGGCCCACGCGCAACGCCGACTGCCGGCTCGTACTGGACCCGGGCAAGGTGAACAGCACCGCCGATGTGCCGTCTCCCGAGGCCTTCTCCCAATGGGCCGACACATAGAGGTCCGTGCGCTTGGAGAGCAGGTAATCGGCGATCAGGCTGGTATTGCGCCAGCGCGATTGCGCCATGCGGCTTTGGGAGAACGCCGCCTGCAGCTGCCACTGGTCGGTCAACCTGTAGGCCAGGGGAATGGCGAAGCTCGACAGTGCCTGCGTGCGTCCCGCTTCGCTTTCATACCTCGTATGCGTGGCCAGCGCGCTGAGAGTCGCCCGGCCCATGGTGTACCCAGCCCCTGCGCCCGCCGTGCGGTAGTTGGACAGTTTGACGGGCGTCGACTTGCCGATCGGCGCCCCCATGAACTGAGACACACCCAAGGCCGCTCCCGGCGTGATCGTGGAGCCCCTGATCTCGGTCATGGCCGCACCCGCGTTGAAGCCATCCCTGGCGTAGGTCACACCGATGCTGTAGGCCCTGCCCGCATTGGTGGTGCTGGTCCCATCCTCCGAAAAGCTGTACTGGCCCGTGAACCGGAAATTGGCGATGACCGGGCTCCTGTAGGTCACCATGTTGTTCAGCCAGTTGCCGCCGACGCGGTCCGCGTCGCCCACCGTGGCTGAATAGATCCCCGCCCCCAGAACCGGGCTGAAGCGGATCAGCGTGGTGTTCATCTGGTCGAACTGGCGGCCCATCGAGAACTCTCCCCATGATTTGTGCGACAGGCCGACGAGGGAAGCGCGGCCAAAGCCCAGCCCCCCTTGCCGCAGCGCACCGGTATCTCCGGCAAAACCCATCTCCAGCGTGAAGAAGGCGGACAGACCGCCGCCGAGTTCCTCCAGGCCGCGGAAGCCCAGACGATTGCCTTGAAGAATGCTGTCATCCATGCGCGTGACCGATGAGCCGGCAATGTTGCTCACCTGGGTCAGGCCCAGGTCGTAGATCCCATAGATCGTCACCGACGATGCACTGGCAGCACTGCAGCTGCCCATCGCCACCCATCCCACTGCTGCAGCCATCAACGCACCGGCTGGCAGGCGCGCGCCAGCCGGCAGGCACTTTCGCGCAAAACCGCGTGCCACAGACCAATGCCCCCCCGTAGGGAGCGGTAGCGGCAACGGGGTGCGCGCCGATGCCTGTGCGGCAGAACCAGGAACCAGAAAGGAAGTCGTGGGCATGGAATGTCTCCTTAAAAATAATTCTGTATATTGTATATTTTTACAAAGACATTTCGATGCCCCCTATGGAAAGCCATGAGTGTTCTTGTCGAAAGCGCGGGGGGAGGGGGGGGGAATGCTGCAAGCGGAACCAGAGGCCTGCGCTCGCGCGGAGCTTGGCCACCACCTCTCCGTTTTCAGCCATCCGTACTGCGACGGCCACAGAGGCATCGCTCGATTCTTGATGACCACGCTGCTGGCATCGGGCGGCTATCCTTGGCCCGTGATCCAGATCAGCCGGCCGGATGCCTACATGCAGGCGCTGGAGAGCGCCAGCGCCAAAGGCCGAACCGCGCCTCCAGCCGAGTTCATTGCACAGGAAGTGCAGGACTGGTCTCCAAAGCGCGAAACGGCGGCAAGGCCTGGTCGTTGCTCCCCAGGTTCACTCCAATAGACATCAAGCCGTGGCCAACCGATCCTTGGCCAGCCTCGTGCCTTCTGCCAGCGCCTTCAGCTTGCGCCACGCCACGTCCCGGCCCATGGGCGCCAGGCCGCAGTTCGTGCAGGGGAACAGCCGCTCCTTCGGCACGAACTCCAGTGCCCGGCCGATGGTGTCCGCCACTTCCTCGGCTGTCTCCACCACGTCGCTGGCCACATCGATCACGCCGACCATCACGTCCTTGCCGGCCAGCAGCCTCATCAGGTCGGGCGGCACATGGGAGTGGATGCATTCCAGGCTGACCTGGTCGATGCGGCTCCTGGCCAGCGCGGGAAACACCGTCTCGTACTGGCGCCATTCCTCGCCCAGCGTGCTCTTCCAGTCCGTGTTGGCCTTGATCCCGTAGCCGTAGCAGATATGCACGGCCGTCGTGCAGGTCAGGCCCTGCGCTGCGCGCTCCAGCGCCTGCACGCCCCAGTCGGCGGCATCCTTCATGTAGACATTGAAGGCGGGCTCGTCGAACTGGATGATGTCCACGCCGTCGGCCTGCAGCGCCAGGGCCTCCTGGTTGAGCAGCTCGGCAAAGGCGAAGGCCATCTTGACCTTGTCGCCATAGAAGCGGTCCGCCACGGTATCGACGATGGTCATCGGGCCGGGCAGCGTGAACTTCAGCTTCTTCCTGGTGTGCGCACGCGCCAGCTGCGCCTCGAAGGCATGCACGCGGCCCTTCAGGCGCAGGGCGGCAACCACCTGCGGCACCATCGCGTCGTAGCGGTTGTCGCGGATGCCCATCTTCACCTTGTTGTCGAAGTCGATGCCCTCCACCTGCTCCAGAAAGCCATGCACGAAATGCTGGCGCGACTGCTCGCCGTCGCACACGATGTCCAAGCCTGCATCTTCCTGGGCCTTGATCCACAGCAGGGTTGCATCGGCCTTGGCCTGGCGAAGCGCATCGCCCTCGGCCCGCCACTGGGGCCAGAGCTTGTTGGTTTCGGCCAGCCAGGCTGGCTTGGGCAGGCTGCCGGCGATAGAGGTTTCAAACATCGGAGAAGTCCTTCAAGGCAAAAATGGGTGGTGCCAGCGTACTTCAGGACCGTTGTCCCGAGCCGCTGCGCAATCAATGAAAAATGGTCTGTCTGTCTTTCTGTCTGCCTGGCCGGTCAGAGCGCGCAATCGGCAGCCCATTGCTCAAGAACATTCCTGTACGGCTCGATGAAATGCTCCTGCGCAAACCTGCCCTGCTTGACGGCCAGCTGGCTGCGCTCTTCACGGTCATAGACAATCTGCGTCAACGAGTAATCATGGTTCTGCAGGCTCGGCTGATAGATTTTTCCTGCCGCGCAATTGGCGTTGTAGATCTCGGGGCGGTAAATCTTCTGGAAGGTTTCCATGGTGCTGATGGTGCCGATCAACTCGAGATTCGTGTAGTCGGCCAGCAGGTCGCCCTGGAAATAGAAAGCCAGGGGTGCAACGCTATTGGGTGGCATGAAGAATCGAACCTGCATTCCCATCTTCCCGAAATACCGGTCCGTCGATGACAGCTCATTTTGCTGATACTCGGCACCCAGTACGGGATGCTGGTTTCCGGTGCGCTGATAGGTCTTGCTGGTAGAGGCGCTGATGCAGATGACGGGGGGCTTGTTGAAGTGCTCCCTGTACGTGCTCGAACGGGCGAATTGCTTGAACAGCTTTCCATGCAGGTCGCCAAAATCGTCCGGCGTGCTGAACTCCTGGCGGTTGATGTTGTATTCCGGCAGCAGAACACTGAAGTCATAGTCACGCACGTAGGATGAAAAATTATTCCCTGCGATACCGGCTATGCGCTTGTTCGATTTTCTGTCGAGAATGCTGGTCTTCAATATCTCGATCAACGGAAATACGCCACTTCCCATCTCCGCACCCATGCCCATGTCCACGGAGATGATGTCCAGCTCGACGGAATAACGGTCTCCCGTCGGATTGTCCCAATGCGCCAGGTCATTGAAGCGGTTGTCAATCATCCTCAGCGTGTGGCGCAGGTTCTGTTGCCGGCTCGCTCCCCGGGCCAGATTGGCAAAGTTGGTGGTAATGCGCGTGCTGTCCGATGGGTGATAGTTCTCATCGAAACGGATGCTCTTGAGGCTGAAGTGCAGTTCTGCGTTCATGGTGATCCAATGACCTGAGCTGTAAATAAAAAACGTTGGTTGATTCAGGCCGCAGCCATTTCCTCGGCCAGGCAGGGCCTGGCGCGGTGCATCAGCTCGACCAGCGGCAATGCCCGTTGCACCGCCAGTGCGGCCCGCTGTATCAGTGCCTCGTCGTGCAGGCGGTAGTCCACGAAATCCTTGTCGGTCGCGTAGACGCCCAGCGGCAGGGTGCGCGCCTGGAAGAAGCTGAACAGCGGCCGCAGCTGGTGGTCGATCACCAGGGCATGGCGCTCGCTGCCACCGGTGGCCGCCAGCAGCACGGGCTTGTCGATCAAGGCGTCCTGGTGGACGAAGTCGAAGAAGTGCTTGAACAGGCCGGTGTAGGCACCGCGAAAGACCGGTGTGGCCACCACCAGCACATCCGCCTGCTCCACCGCCGCAAGCTCACGCTCCACCGTCCCGGGCAACTGCGAGCGCCACACCGCGCCGGCAAGCTGCGGCGCAAGCTGGCCCAGTTCCACCAGGCGTTGTTCGCACGGAATTTCGTCGGCGATCAGATCAGACAGATGCTCTGCCAGGGCGGCAGATTTGGAGGGGCGTTGCAGTCCACCGGAAACGGCGACCAGACGGAGCGGACGTGACATGGCTGCTTTCACGCGAGAGGGCCAAGTTCAGCGCAGGAGCCGGCTCTGGCATCCATGCGATCCGAGGGTGTGGTGATGACCATGACTGCTTCCCAAAATGCAAACGAACAATGGGAGCGAATGGTATGGATGCGAATCGATGAAGTAAAATGGTTTTATTTCACAGATGCATGATCTGCATTCATGTGAAGGTGTGATCCCATCCTTCTTCGCACTGCGCTATGCGGCAGCCATGCCAGGGCCTGCGCGCAACGGGTTTGCAACGCAGTGAATCCAAGGCCAGTTCAGCCGCCCGCCCCCTGCACCTGCACCAGGCACTCCCGCAACGCCTGCGCCACGGGCCCGAGCACGCGGTCGCGCCGTTGCAGCAGGCCCAGGGTGCGCCACACATCGGGCGCGGTCAGGGGCACGCCGCAGACCTGGGCGTGGTCCTGGCGCAGGGCCAGCTGGGGCACGGCGGCCAGGCCCAGGCCCGCTTCCACCAGGGCCAGGGCGCCTGTGACGTGGTTGCATTCATGCCAGGCCACGGGCTGCTCCGGCAGGCCGGCCATCACCTGGTCCAGCAGCAGACGGTTGCCGCTCTTGTGGGAGACGGAGACCAGCCGCTTGCCCGCCAGCTCGGCCCACTCCACCTGGCCGCGCCCGGCCCATGCATGGCTGCGCGGCATGGCCAGCACATAGCGCTCGCGCGTGAGCGCCTCAAAGCGCAGCAAAGGCTCCTGGCTGCCCGTGAAGCTCAGGCCGAAGTCCGCATCCCCGCGCAGCACGGCCTCCACCACCTGCTGCGCGCTCTCGTCGATGACGTGCACCTGCACATCGGGCTGCTCCACGGCAAAGGACTTCAGCACGGGCGGCAGCAGATTGGTGGCCACCGACGGCACGCAGGCAACCGTCACCCGGCCACGGCGCAGCTTCAACTGGTCATCCACGCGCTGCACGGCCTCGTCCAGGCCGGCCAGTGCCCGGCGCGCCTCCTGCAGGAATTCATGGCCCACCTCGGTCAGCTCCACACGCCGCGTGGTGCGCTCCAGCAGCCGCGCGCCCAGCACGGACTCCAGCCGCTCCACCCGGCGGCTCAAGGCTGGCGGTGAAAGAAAAAGCGCTTCTGCGGCCAGGCGAAAGCTGGCCTTCTCGGCCGTGGTCACGAAGGCAATCAGCTCCCCCATGTCGAATTTGATGCGCCGCATGCAACAGTCCTTCTAAAAGTTGCAATTCACAGAATAACACCCGCTGCATAGGATGGCGCCCTTGACAACGCTGGCCCCCTGCCAGCATGCAACGGAGACAAAAAATGCAGCAACGCAGACTCATCGTGGGCGGCGCCCTGGCCGCCCTCGTTTCCCTGGCCGTGGGCACCGCCCAGGCCCAGGACTTCCCCCCCAGGAAACCCGTGGTCATGGTGGTCGGCTTCGCCGCAGGCGGCTCGGCCGACATTGCCGCGCGCATCATCGCCAAGAAGCTGGGCGAGAACATCGGCCAGAGCGTGGTCGTGGAAAACAAGCCCGGCGCAGGCGGCAACCTGGCCCACACGCAGGTGGCCAATGGCCCGTCCGACGGCTCGGTGCTGCTCTTCGGCTCCATCGGCCCGCTGGCCATCGCGCCGCACTTCATGAAGATCGGCTACGACCCGCTCAAGGACCTGGCCCCCATCACCATGGGCGTGAACTTTCCCAACGTGCTCGTCGTGCCTGCCGCCACCGGCATCAAGACCCTGGGCGAATACGTGGCCAAGGCCAAGCGCGAGCCCGGCAAGCTGGACTTCGCCTCCACCGGCCCCGGCTCCGCATCGCACCTGGCCGGCGAACTGCTCAACGATGTCGCCAAGATCGACACCCTGCACGTGCCCTACAAGGGCGGCGCGCCCGCCCTGCAGGACGTGCTGGGCAACCGCGTGACCTCCTTCTACGCGGCCCCGCCCACGGCCCTGCCCCACATCGAATCGGGCAAGCTGATCCCGCTGGCCACCACGGGCCTCACGCGCCCGGCCTACCTGCCCAACGTGCCCACCGTGGCCGAAAGCTTCCCCGGCTTCAACGCCACCAACTGGTACGCCTTCGTGGCATCCGCCAAGACGCCCAAGCCCTTGCTGGACCGCTGGAACACCGAGCTGATCAAGGTGCTGAACACCCCCGAAGTACGCGACAACCTGCTCAAGCACGGCCAGACCGCCGCCCCGGGCACCCGCGAGGAACTGGGCCAGTTCATCGCCGCCGAGCACGCCAAGTGGGGCCGCATCATCCGCGAGCGAAAAATCACCGCCGATTGATCCCCCGGCAGCCTCGGCAGCCTCGGCCGCATCCCCCAACCATAAAAAACCAGGAGACAAACCATGACCGCCATCCATTCCACCCCCCTGCCGCCCTCTGTGCAGTCCTCTCTGCAGTTCTCCGTGCCATCCACCCTGCGCCGCCGCACCCTGGGCGCGCTGCTGGGCGCCGCCCTCAGCCTGGGCCTGGCCCTGGGCGCTGCCACGCCCTCCACGGCCAGCGCAGATGAAATCCGCGTGGTCACCTCGGGCGGCTTCTCTGCCGCCTATGACCAGTTGATACCCCTGTACGAGCAGGCCACGGGCCACAAGGTCGTCACCTCGCGCGGTGCCTCCATGGGCAATGCGCAGGACTCCATTCCCAGCCGCCTGGCACGGGGCGAGCAGTTCGATATCGTCATCCTTGCGGATGGAGCCTTGGACAATCTGGCCGCCCAAGGCAAGGTGGAAGCGGGCAGCCGCGTGGACCTGGCGCGCTCCATGATCGGCATGAGCGTGCGCAAGGGCACGCCCAAGCCCGACATCAGCACCGTGGACGCGCTCAAGCAAACCCTGCTGGATGCCAAGACCATTGCCTACTCGGCCAGCGCCAGCGGCACCTATCTGGCCAACGAACTGTTCCCGCGCCTGGGCGTGGCCGAGCAGATGAAGGGCAAGGCCACCCGCATCCTCAGCGAGCGCGTGGGCGCCGTGGTGCTGCGTGGCGATGCGGACATCGGCTTCCAGCAGGTGAGCGAACTGCTGCCGTTCAAGGAACTGGAATTCGTCGGCCCCCTGCCCGATGAAGTGCAGCAGCGCGTCTTCTTCTCCGCAGGCGTGGCCACCGGCGCCAAGAGCCCTGAGACCGCGCGCCACCTCATCCGCTTCCTGGCAGCCCCCGCCGCCGCGCCCATCGTGCGCAGCACCGGCATGGAGCCGGCGGCCAAGCCCTGACGGCAGGGCCCCGAGCCCTCAAGGCCCTCGACACAGAGGGGGCCTTCACCCCTCCCCCGGTTCGACCTCCATTCAGCGGCGCTGCAACGGCACTGCTGCGGCATGCCGCTGCCCAGCCCTATCACCCTCGCCACATCCATGAACACCAAAACCCTGGTGCTGATCACCCTCGCCGCCGCACCGCTGTCGGCCCTTGCGCAATCCAGCATCACGCTCTACGGCATTGCCGATACCGGCGTGCGCTACACCAGCGGCCTCACCGCCGCCAACGCGGCCAGCAACAGCTCGGGCGCCGCCCTGTCCAGCGGCGTCAACACCACCAGCCGCTTCGGGTTTCGCGGCCGCGAAGACCTGGGCGGCGGCATGTACGCCCTGTTCAACCTGGAGACCGGCCTGAACCTGGACACCGGCACCACCGCCAACTCCAGCAAATTCTTCGACCGCGCGGCCATCGTGGGCCTGGGCGGCAGCTGGGGCCAGGTCACGGCCGGCCGCCAGACCAACCTGCTGGCAGATGCCATCAGCCCCGTGGACCCCGTGGGCATGCGCTTTGCGTCCTTCAACCCCAACATCGCCACAGCGGCCCTGAGCAGCCACGGCCTGGGCGTGGAATACGGCAGCGCAGGCGCCACCACGGGCTCCTACCGGCTGGACAACTCGGTCAAGTACACCGGCCGCTTCGGCGGCCTCACCGCCCGCGCCATGTACAGCTTTGGCGAGACGGCGCAAGGCGGCTCCGCCCGCTCGTCGGCCGGCGCGGGCCTGGCCTATGGCACGCAGACATGGACGGTCTCCGGCGCCTACCAGCGCTTCAAGACCGCAGACCAATGGGAGCTGAAAGCCGCCACCCTGGGCGCCTCCTACAAATGGGACAAGCTGCGCCTTGCGCTGAACACCGCGCGCAGCGACGGCCAGACCAACGCCACCACCGCCCGCACCGTGCAGCGCGTGCACTCGCTGGGCGCCACCTGGTCGGCCCGCAGCACGCTGGACCTGACCGCCGCCCTGTACCGCATGGAACGCGAACGCAGCGGCCGCGCCGCAGACGGCTACACCCGCGCCCTGCTGTTTGCGGAATACAAGCTCTCGCGCCGCAGCAAGCTGTATGCGGAGCTGGACCGTACGCATTGGAGTGGAGGGTTTCAGGGCGGGCAGAACAAGGATGTGGCTACGGGGGTAACTGCGGGGTTGATGCATAGCTTCTGAGGGGCGTTGCGAGCACTTGCCCCATCGCCAACTCAGCCGCTCAGCTTTTTGAACGGCGTGTCGGAAGTGATCCAGCCCTTGCCTTGGGGGCAGATCACTTCCCTGTAACGCAGCTCTTTTTCAAAGCTCCACTGCTGGCCGAGTGCGCAAATGTCCCCTGCATTGAGGACAAATGCCACCGTCTGTGGATCGCCTTTTTTCAGCAGAACATCGACGCTTTGCGTCGCTTCCCACCGCCCACTCGGCGACTGGCTGCATCCCGAAGTTGCCAGCAACGCCATGATCGCGCCCATCCGCAGTACGTTTTGCATCAACTGCCTTTCTTGTAGTTGTCGCGCAAAGTTCCGAGCGACGGCTCTAGGCTGAACTGCGACATTCACGGCGCAGGGCCTGAGTGGCCGTAAAGGGTCGCAAGCTCTCGTTCGCACGACGGGACAGCGGACATCTGGCAGCCTATCCGCCTGTACTCGACGGTCGCGGAACGGCCAATCCGGCCAGTCGATACCGACAGACTGTATGCTGACGGGATCAAGACGCGCTGCTCAAACATCTAGTCGAGCGGGTTTGCCGGGTGCATGCAGGCGATAGCGCAAAAAACGAGTCCCCTCAATATCCAATGCGCCATCTGGCCGAAATCCCAGCTTGAGAATCCCTTTTATTCTGGTTCTTGAAGGTGGCAGCAAAATTGTGATGGAGTTCAGCCCCAAGCCAGTGAATGCACGTTTCACTATCTCTTGATAGATGGCTTTGCCACTTCCCCAGAATTTGGGGTGAAGCACCAAAGCGAGGTCGGCATCACCTTCCTCGTACTGCAAACCACCCCAGCCAGCAAATTGCTGATCAATTTCAAACGCCCATGGCCCATAGCCATATTGCTGCCACTGGGCATCTTTTTGCCGAGCCCATTCATTTGCTTTCGCCAGGTCGAAATTCGCGCTTCCAAGCGGCATTTGTCGTAGCACATCTGGATTGTTGTTCAGCGAAACAATATGATCCGGCTCAATTTCAGTGAGCCGCTTAAATTCCAAAATCATGCCTGTATCTGGTTGCCTATCCATCAAAATCAGAGCGTACCAAAACGGTAGTTGCTGACGGTGTATCTGAGCGTCAACCAAGGGTCGGCAGCAGTCCACAGTGCGGGGTTGCTGCTGATGCAAAGCAGGCCCCATACGAGCAGCACCCTTGGCTCGCCAAGCCGCAGCGGCCTGCTTCCAGCTAGCCCAGGTATCGCAGGTGAATAAGAGGATAAGGGCGTCCCTGCGAATCCACCTCCGAACGTCCAGTTTCAACGAACCCCATCCGTTGATAGAAGCCAACCGCTTGGGAGTTGTGCATGTTGACGTCTGTGCTCAATGCCCCGTGCAGCGCCAATCCATGCTGCAACAACTTGCGGCCGATGCCGGTGCCACGGACATCCGGATCGATGAACAGCGCCTCCATGTGCGTGCCATCGATCAGCATGAAGCCATGGGGCTGGTCATGTTCATCGACAGCAACAGTCACCGGCGCATGCGGTAGAAACTCGACCACTTCGGCATCGATTGCCTTTCGATCATCGGGACTGAGAAAGTGATGGGTGGCGTCTACGGAACGCCGCCAAAGGTCAACCAGAGCAGCACCATCTTCAGGACGTGATGTGCGGAGTGTGTACATGGCAACTTTGCAAATGATTCAGCGTTGCGTGAAGTATGACGGTACACACCTGCGAAGTCGCCTCGGCCCCAGTTGTACACACTGAACGGCGGCGTTGTTTCGGCAGCGCCTATGCGTGGGCCGCAATAGGAAACCTTGCGGAGCCCCTGTGTCCCGCCGGCAACTCATCTGAAACCCGTCGCTGGGACGGCTTTGCCTTGGTGACAGCTTGGCTTCACTTTCTGACCAGCGGTGCGCAACCACCGCTCAACGCTCGGCGACGCACCGCCACCAGACCCGCCGCCAGCAGCGAAAGCAACGCCAGCGCCCAGGGGCCGAGTGCGGGGATGGCCTGCGGGGCCAGCAGCACGGGCATGCCGGGGTCGGTGATCTGGTTGGGCACGGAATCGCTGTCACCCACGCCGCCATCGGCCAGGGTGAAGGTCACGCTCAGGCCGTCGGGCGCAAACTGCGCGCCGGGCAGCGCATACCAGTGCGGCTGCGCGCAGGCAGCGCCGGTGCAGCCCAGCCCGTCGGGGCTGGGGCCGTATTTGTAATAAACGGCCCTCTGCGGCACTGGTGTGGTGAAGTGCACGGTCACCTGCGCATCTGCATTGCCGGCGACACGCCCTAGCACCAGCCCCAGCGGCGCGTGCACCGCACGCACATGAGACGGCAAGGGCGCGGGCAAGGTGGAGGCAAAGGCGGCGCTGCTGATCTCCCAGCCGTTCGCGCTGTCCACCTCCACCGCCCCCAGATTGCCGTTGCCGCCCGCACCCTGCCACGGTGCGCTGCACAGCTGCGCTGCGCCGCCATATTCACCGCTGCACTGCCATTTGTATTGGCCGCTAGCGGATAGCACGGCCCCTGGCGTGCCCGTGGCGCACAGATTCGCGCTGGGCTTGAAGGCCACAGCACCGGTGGTCGCTGAGCCGCAGGTGGCATCGACCGGGTCGTGGGTGAAAGTGGCCGAAACGCTACGCGGGCTGATCACGTTGGTGAGCTGGCATGCACCCGTGCCCGCGCAGTCGCCTGACCAACTGGTGAAGTGATAGCCCGTATCGGGCATGGCGGTGCAGCTTGCGCCCTGCCCATGGCTAACGGGGTTGGGTGCGCAGGTGACCGTGCCGTTGGTTGTGGCGGGGGTGATGTTGATGGGGTAGGTGTTCAGCGCGAAGGTGGCGCTCACGCTGCGCGGGCTGGTCACGTTGGTGAGCTGGCATGCACCCGTGCCCGCGCAGTCGCCTGACCAACTGGTGAAGTGATAGCCCGTATCGGGCGTGGCGGTGCAGCTTGCGGCCTGCCCATGGCTAACGGGGTTGGGTGCGCAGGTGACCGTGCCGTTGGTTGTGGCGGGGGTGATATTGATGGGGTAGGTGTTCAGCGCGAAGGTGGCGCTCACGCTGCGCGGGCTGGTCACGTTGGTTAGCTGGCATGCACCCGTGCCCGCGCAGTCGCCTGACCAACTGGTGAAGTGATAGCCCGTATCGGGCATGGCGGTGCAGCTTGCGCCCTGCCCATGGTTAACGGGGTTGGGTGCGCAGGTGACCGTGCCGTTGGTTGTGGCGGGGGTGGCGATGGAGTGGGTGTTGGGCGTGAAGGTGGCCGAGACGGTGCGCGACGCGGTCACGCTGGTGAACTGGCATGCACCCGTGCCCGTGCAATCGCCCGACCAACTGGTGAAGTGGTAACCCGCATCGGGCGTGGCGGTGCAGCTTGCATCCTGGCCGTGGGTGACGGGGTTGGGCGTGCAGGTGACTGTGCCGTTGGCCGGGGCGGGGACGATGCCGATGGAATAGGTGTTGAGCACAAATGTGGCACTCACGCTGCGCGGGCTGGTCACGTTGTAGAGAATGCACGCGCTGGCAGTGCCCGAGCAATCGCCCGACCAATGGGTGAAGTGGTAGCCCATAGCGGGCGAGGCGACGCAGATAGTGTCTTGCCCATGGGGCACGGGGTTGGACGTGCAGTTCACGCTGCCGCCGGTGACGGCGGGGGTGGCGATGGCGTAGGTAATGGGCGCGAAGGTGGCTCCCACGCTGTGCGCGCTGGTCACGTTGGTGAACTGGCATGCACCCGAGCCCGCGCAATCGCCCGTCCAGCCGGTGAACTGAAAGCCCGTTTGCGGCGTGGCAGTGCAGCTAGCGCTCTGGCCGTGGGGCACGGGGTTGGGCGTGCACGACATGCTCCCGCCCGTGGTGGCAGTGGTGGTGATGGCGTAGGTGATGAGCGTCGTGTTGGCAGAGACGGTGGTAGTCCCGAGAACCAGGGGCTGGCAAGCCCCCGTGCCGCTGCATGCGCCGCCCCAGCCGCTGAAGGGGCGGGCGACAGGGTCGTGCACCGTGGCCGTGCAGGTGGCACTGGAGCCATGGGTCACGGGGTTCGGGGTGCACTGTGCGCTGGCGATGCCCGCATCCGTGTTGACGGTCACCATGTATTGGCGCGGTGCCAGGCAAGTGGCCGTGGTGCCGCCGCTGATGCCCGCGCAATCCCAGCGGAAGGCATCGGCCGCGGCAGACTGGTTGGTGGCCGAACCGGCGCTGCACAAGAGGGTTGGCAAGGTGAGCGAAGGCGCAGTGCTGCCACACGCGCCGTTGGTGGGCGGCGGGGCGAAGGTGGCGCTGATGGTGCAATTGCCGGTAATGGTCGCAGTGGTGTAGGTGTTGCCTGCAAGCGATCCGCCGCAGCCGCTGACCTGCACCGTGTAGCCCGGCGGCGTGGTGAGCGTGAAGCTGGCCTGCTGCCCCGCCGCTACATCGCGCCCCGCCTCGATGCTGCCTCCGCCCGTGGCCTGGGAGGCAACGAGGTAGGTGCGAGGCACGGAGCATTGCGGCGAAGGGTTGCCGCCGTAGCTGCTCTGGCACACCCAGGTGAAGGAGTAGGTATCACCCATCACGCCGCTGGTCGTGCCCACGCTGCACAGCAAGGAGTCTGGCGGATAGCGGCGAGGCGTGTTGCTGCTGGCGCTGCCGCACACGCCATCGAGCTGCACGGAACCGGCCTCGACCGTCATGCCGATGGAGGTCTGCGGCTCGGCCACCCAGGCTGGGTTGTGGCTCGCGCCCGAGTACCAGGTCAGCCCGTCATTGGTGGCCGTGGTGATCTGGCGGCGGATCATGGTCTGGCCGATGCTGCGCACCACCACCCAGGCAAAGTCGCCCGCCGCCACGATGCGGTCGCCTGTGAACACGCGCATGCCTGGCACGGCCGCGTCGGCGGTGAAGGGGGCGCAGGCCGTCATGTCCACGAACGGCGTGGCGGCGCTGGCATCGGTTGCGCACACTTGCAGCTCGAACTGGTCGATCTGGGTGAGATTCATCTTCACCTGCGTGATGCGCAGCGACTGGCTGCCAATCGGGATGCGGTTGGCCACCCACAGGTTGGTGTGGTAGCTGGAGTTGTGCTGGATGAGCCACGGGTCATTGGCGGCTGCCAGGTTGTCGAATACCGTGACTGCACCAGCAGACACTGAAGCCGCTGCCGTCAGCAGCAGCGCGGCAATTCGAAGGGCAAGGGTTTTCATGCGATGTGGTGGGTGGGTGGAGCTGTGTTCCACCCAGCCGCGATCGGCCATGAAAAATGCTTTCAGCGCTTGTGCATCAAGCGCTGAAAGCCGTATTCATGGAAGCATGTGGCACGGGTGGATGCGCACTGCCGGCCATCTTGCGGGCGCGCAGCCCTGGCGGCTTGACTGTGCGTTCGTGCCGCGCTTGACTGGATGTTTCAGACGTGCAGGCTGGGCAGCCAGTCGGCGTACTCGGCCGACGCGGGTGTGGAGGGCGTGGGCGGAGCCATGCCGGTGGCACGCGCTTCAGCTCTCGCCATGGTCACAAATGGTGTTGGCGTCGGTGGGAATATATCTGTCAGGATCGAGCGACTATGCCGCTGCTGAGTCGGCGGTACGAGAGTCCTGTGGGAGGCTGGTTGCGGTCAATCAGCCCAGCAGGCGCGACGTCTGCTTTCACTGCAAAGCCGACACCCTCAAGCAACAGATGAGCGCCACCAAATGGCTCGATATCAGACCAGAAGCTGGACTACTGGCCAAGCCGGTGTTCACGGAACTGCGCACACTGGCAGATCCTCGGTTCACGGTCGCGGAAACTTCCGGCGCAACTCCAGCATGGTTCCGATCACGGAAAGCTCGTAGTTGTCACTGCGCATAACGGGATGGTCCTGGTTGAGCGGCATCAGCTCAAAGACCTCCTCGCCGCTGTCATCGTGGCCGAGCAGCCGGTACTTGCGAAACAGGGTTTCATTCTTTCCGGACTCGGCGGCCACATAGTCGCCGGGCTGCGGCGTGACGGCAGGATCGATCAGCACACGGTCACCTTCGCGGAAATCGGGGAACATGGAGTCGCCATCGAGTTGAAGGAAGAAAGCACCCTGCGAGGGACTGTCGTCTCCGAACTCCACGAGGCGAATCCTGCGGCGGCGGGACGGACCCGTAAAGCTCAGGGGAAAGGCGCGCCCCACCGCCGAGGCTGCACCATCTGCGGACACATCAACGTCCAAAAGCAGGTCTACGCTCAGTATCTTTCCGGCCACGGGAAGCCACATCTTGTCCATGCGGCCTGTCTTGAACCAACCATTGTCGGCCCGAGCCGGGAGACTCGCTCATGCCATTCACCAACCACCGCCATGGGATGCACCAGGGGCGTTGCACCCAGCCGCTCAACGCAAACGGCAAAGACCGGTGCGGCCGCGGGTAGTCCCGATCTTTTACCGGGCCTGGAGCCGCCTGCGGTGCTCGACGCCGGTGCCGCGCAGTTGGAGCACCTGCTCGTCGCTGCGCAGTGTGGGATGGTCTTCGTTGAGTGGCACCAGTTCAAAGATTTCCGCGCCGGCCTTGTCTATTCCACGCACCCGGTACTTGCGCAAGATGGCCCGTTGCCGGGAGTCGGTGGCCAGTACGCAGTCCCCCGGCCGGGGCGGCAGGGAGGGGTCGATGAGCACGCGGTCCCCTTCGCGGATTTCCGGGGCCATGGAGTTGTCGTCCAATTGCACGAAAAACCCATGAGGCGATGCGCTGTCGCTGGCGACTTCGATGAACAGGACCTCGCCATCATCGGAGTCGCCCATCGCGTCCTGTGTGCTGCCAGCGCCGACCTGCTGCATGCCGAGCAACGGATAGCGGCGCATGCCCTTGGGCAGCTGGAGCTGCAGCGCTGCGGCGTCGGCCGACATGGGGCCCTTGCCGCACTCAAGCCACAGCGCCGAGACACCACACAGCGAAGCGAGCGTGGCTGTCTTGGACGTGCCGCTTCCGCTTCTCTCAAGGTCGGCAATGGTCGATTGCCCCATGCCCGCCAGACGGCCCAGCTGCATTTGGGTGAGGCCCGCGAGATTGCGAGCGCTTTTGAGACGTTGGCCGAAATCGGTTGACATGCTCCGTAGCTTACGGAAAACCGATACTTCAAATTCGATTGAATAAAAATCGACTTTTCGATAGCATGACGCTATGGAATGGAAAGACTACCTCGCCAAAATTGCAGCGCAGGGTGTCAGTCAAAGCCAGATCGCCCGCGAAGTGGGCTGCGGTCAAGCAACGATTTCTGACCTCGCATTAGGCAAAACCAAGGAGCCGCGCACCTCGCTGGGCCTCGCGCTCATGCGCATCGGCAAACGCTGCGGCATCAAGACTCCGTGCGGCATAAGGCCCACAGCCCAGCCCGACAAGGCTGCACATGGCTGAGACCGCTCACCTCACCCACCGCTTCGCCCCGGGGCTTCGCTTTGACGGACTGTGGAACTACGCGGCGCGCACGCCGTCTGGCCGAACCTATTGGGCAAGGCTGCCGGCAACCCGGGCAGGCGGCGTGGCTGCAGCAGATCCACAGCGGGCCTGGTGGTGCGTGCGCCAGTGCGTTGCAGTGCTCAATCGCAGGCCCTGGCATTCCGCGCATCTGCCCTCGGGCCTGCCTGCGCAGCCGGAATGCGGCGATGTGGCACTGGCCCTGGGCGCAATGCTTGAGGACTGGAACGTGAAGGTGCTCCATGAGCCCTCGACACAGGCGCCCCTGCTGCGCAGCACCGACGCGCTGCTTGCCGGTGGCTGCTCTTTGCTGCAACTTCAGGCCGAAGATTCGAGCGATGGCGCGCAAGCCGTTTTCTGGGCCTGGGTGATCGGCGTGGAAATGCACGAGAGATTCCAGCGTGCAAAGCGCATTTCAGCCTTTGAAATGCCCGGGCGCCCTCGCGCCCTGCTGGTCTGGCCGTTCGGCTCGCCCCTGGCATGGAACCATGCCTTGAGGGTGACGGTGGATGACAAAGGGCTGTGCGATGCGCAAGGCATAGATGCGCGCGGGAGCCGATACCGGTGCACTGCGACCATCACGCTGGAGCCACTGAGCAACGACCTTGCCAACAACGACCGCTTTTCCTGACCGGCTTTTCCTGACCCGAAAAAATGCAGAAGTCCAATCTCGCGCCAGAGCAGTACGAGCGGGAAATTCCGCTGGAGCCAGCAAGTCCCGGTCAACGCCTCATGGGCGGCCTGCGCTTTGACGGTCACTGGCAATACAGGAGGTGTACGCAAGCCGGCAAGACCAGTTGGACACAACTGCCGATGGCCTTCGACCTTGTTGGCCCGGCCGACCCATATGGCGCCTGGTGGTGCGTTCGCCGGTGTGCCGTGGTTCTGGAGCAGCACCACTGGTTGTTCCTGCAACTGCCCGCTCAGTTGCCCCCTCTTCCCGGCGTACAGGAGCTGGCGCAGATCCTTGATGTGCTGCTGCCCGATTGGGACGTGCAGGCACATTTTCAATGCGCCCAGACGCCCTTGCTATGCGCCCAGGCGGTCGAGCAGGAAGGAAGTGCCTTGCTGATGCTGGAGTCACCAGAATGCGACGGCCCCAAGCCCGGCATTTTCTGGGCCTGGGTGGTGGGGTACGAGCCGGAGTTGCCGTTGTCGTGCACCGACGATTGCGTTGCATCCGAGGCCTTGCCATCAGCAGGAGTACAGGCCATGGCCGCTCCCAAGGCTTTGCTTGCACTGCCCTTCGGCTCGACCCTCCCCTGGTCCAGCGGATACGCCACCCGGATCCAGGTGCATGCCGACGGGTCCTGCCACCTGCATGGTGCGGACGGCCCCTGGCTCCCCTGCCAGTGGCTTGGCACGGTCACGCTCGCTGCCAGGCCTCCACCGGCCTGACGCTGGTGGATCTGCAGCCGCAATGCGCACGCCCAGGTCTCCCATTCATACCTTCATGCCCGGCCTGCGCTTTGATACGCAATGGCGCTACGAGGTGGATACACCGACGCGCAAGACGCGCTGGGCCACACTGCCCACGGTTCCCGATGCCCAGTGCCTGCCCGATCCGCAGGGCGCCTGGTGGTGCGCAAGACGATGCGCTGCCGTGCTGCGGCAACGGGCTTGGCTGCAGGTGCAATTGCCGCTGCAGTTGACGCCACAGCCCGGCCCGCAAGAGCTGGCGCAGGTTCTGGCGTTGCTGCTGCCCGGCTGGAGAGCGCAGCTTGAGAATTTCCCCGCCCTCGCTCCGCTGCGTTGTGCGCAAGCCATGCAGCGGGGCGGCAGCGCCATGCTGCTGTTGGAAATGCCAGGTCACAGATTTCGCTGCCCGGCGCTCTTCTGGACCTGGGTGATCGGCATGGAGCGATCTCCGCTGCGCCTGCGCTCTGCAAAAAATCTCACGCGCCTTGAACCCTATCCACCAGCGCAGCCGCTGCCCGAAGCCTTGCTGGCCATGCCCGCCCGCCGGTCAAGGCCCGGGGCCGACCGCCACGTCACCCGCATCCAGATGGATGCCACCGGACGCTGCATCTCGGATAACGCCGCCTGGCCATCGGATGGATGCAGGTGGCTGGCCTGCATCACGCTGGAGCAGTTGGGCGTGGGTTCAGCCTGAGTGGGGCCTGAGTTGGGCCTGAGTTGGGCCGTGGTGGCAATGCGCGCACGGCCCGTGCCCTCAGTCCGCCGCGCACGCCTGCCTCTCAGATGCGCGGCGTGTAATGAGCGTGAACATGACGTTGCGCGAGTCACCGAAGTCGTTGCTGCCGTTTTGTTCGACAAAGCCGGGGACCCAGTAGCGCTTGTCGAAGACGTTGTTGAGGTTCATGGCTAGAGCTGACTGCATGTGGTGACGGCGGCGCAGCGGGATGTGTTGTGGCCGGTAGTCCGTATCTACGGGCAACGATGACCTATTTTGCCATTTGCTCAAGAGTTAATCTTGGGCAATCTTGGCACTCCCTTGGAATATTTTCAAATATCACATCATTTCCCACCATGATGCTATTCATTGGCGGTTCAAGATACCAATATATTGAGCCATTCAGCCAAAGATCCACCACAGCGCTTTCAGAAATAAGTCTGCCTGTTTTCACTTCATACAGACGCACAGTCATGGGCATTTTCATCTGGTGATAAATCAGTTTCTGGGCCAATGGCACGTAATAGTACTCAACCCTGTAAGCGCCGCGCGGACTGATGCTCTCACCTTGTTTCCTTGGTGTCATGAAAAGCAAAAGCAATACCGCAACCACCACTCCCAGGATGATAAATATCCATTTTTTACCATATTTGACTTTCACAAAATCATCTCCTGAGCATCCCTTATATAAAACCCCGGCTAGATCACCCAATTTCCAGGATTTATCGGACTTTGCGAGAGTTGCTGGACCGCTCTCCCGGCGAGCGCTGTCTGGGCCTGATCGCCGCCGCCGATGCGCTCAAGCTGGGCCATGTCAGCGGTGTGCCGTCCCATGTGCAAGAGGGTGGGATGCGAGCTTTGCGCATGTGGCTGATGCAATCCCGCAGGCCGCGCCCGTTCCGGCAGATCGAAAGCTTTCTCCCAAGGAATTGCAGGCCACGTGCAGGTATGCATTCGACCGGATTTTCAGATAGGGCAAGCAGTGCAATAGTGCTCGCCCCGATCCGCATGGGTTCTTGATGCGCCCTGTGCAGCACGCCTCAGGTCGGCGTATCCACGTCATCCCAGTCATTGCCCTCGAATCGCACCAGCCAGTTCAGCGCATGGTGGCGCTCCATGAGCACGTCGGCGCTCAGCCCGGCTGGCGCGGGCTGCTGTTGCACCTGGGCCTGCCGCACGATCCAGTGCAGGCGGTAGTGCTGGTCGAGGGAGTCGAGGATTTCGCTGTCGGGCCGCATGCGTGCGGCATGCAGGGCGCCTTGCAGGTCGCCCGCCTGCAGCAGGGTGCGCGAGGTGAGCGGCACGTCGCAGATGGCGTCGGGGAACGGCAGCGTATCGACCAGGCCCAGCGCCCATTCCAGCAAATACGCGGCTTCGTAGCGCCAGCCGAACTTGGCGATGGCCTCTTCGGAGGGCCGGGCAGTGGCCATGAACTCGCGCTCGTTGGGGGTGAGCGCGGCCTGGGCGGCCGGCAGGCGCTGGAACAGCTGCTCGGGCGTGAGTGGTTCACCACCGTTCAGTGATTCGGCGCGCACGGCCACGGCGAGCAGGGCGAAGGCGCGGGCGGCGATCTCGTCGGGTGCGCGCATGCGCAGTTCGGGCTCGGAGATCAGCGGCGGCAGGCTGGCCGCTGGCGTGAAGCCGCGCTGCGCCAGCGCCTGCTCGCTGCGCTGCTTGCGCTGCCAGGCCTGCTGCGGATAGGGCAGCGCGGCCTGGTCATCAGGCTCGGCGCCGTTGGCATCCAGCAGGATGCGGCCTTGCGGGTCGCGGATGCTGCCGTCCTTCAGAAAGGCGATGGCGTTGGCGCGCTGTGCCCAGCCGGCAAAGGCATCGAGCTGGGCCGGCGCAATGCCCAGGCTCAGGTGCTGCTGCACGCGCTGGATGTGGCGCATGGCGTGGTAGCGGTTGCGCGTCATCTGCCCATCGCCGCGCCCCAGCACATAGCCGACAAAGCCGGAAAGATGGGGTGCCAGCTCAGGGTCCGAAAGATCACGGCGCCCGGCCAGCGTGTGCGGAAAGTCAAGCGCGGGAAGGTCCCAGACGGTGCAGTAGGCGTTGATGAGTACTTCGTCTTCTGCGGCATCCGACTGGGGTTCGTGCTGCTGGTGCTGGGTTTGCTGGTGTTCCTGTTGGCGAGCGGGCTCGGGGGCGGGCTTGCTGAATGCGGTCCTGAGGCGGGCGAGGAGGTGTTTCATGTTCACGGGCTTGGTTCCGGGATTGCTTCCGGGATTGAGAACAGCAGGAATCGCCCTGCCTCTTGGCCACGGTACGGCCTGCAGATGGCGGGTGACTCAGCCTCCCAGCTCCAGCACCGCCATCCGGTCATACAGCGTGGCCCGCGAGATGCCCAGCTGGCGCGCCGTGGCCAGTTTGTTGCCGCTGTTGGCGGCCAGGGTGGCGGTGATGGCCTTGCGTTCCAGCTCGGCCACCTGCTGGGCCAGGGGGCGCAGCAGGTCGGTGTCGGCGGGGCTGTTGTGGGCAGGGGACGGGGCGAGCGCAGTCTCGGGGCCGGGCGCGGGGGCGGCGGGTTCCACGCCGGATGAGCGCAGCACTTCGCGCAGTTGTTCTGCGTTGATGGCGGTGTCTTCGCTGCGCATGGCGGCCTGCTCCAGCACGTTGCGCAGCTCGCGGATGTTGCCGCGCCAGGTCTGGCCGGCCAGCAGGGCCAGGGCGTCGGGCAGCAGTTCTGGCGGGGGCATGTCGTTGCGCAGGGCCAGTTCTTCGGAGAGGACTTCGACCAGGGCCGGGATGTCGCGCCTGCGTTCGCGCAGCGGCGGCACGCGGATGGGCAGCACGTGCAGGCGGTAGAAGAGGTCTTCCCTGAAGCGGCCGTCACGCACCATCTGCGGCAGGTCGCGCGAGGTGGCAGCCACCACGCGCACGTCAAAGCGCACGAGCTGGTTGGAGCCCAGCGGCTCGATCTCGCCCTCCTGCAGCGCGCGCAGCAGCTTGGCCTGCAGGTTCAGGGGCATGTCGCCGATTTCGTCGAGGAACAGCGTGCCGCCGTCGGCCAGCCTGAATTTGCCGTCGCGCGGCTTGCGGTCTGCGCCGGTGTAGGCGCCGGGGGCAACGCCGAAGAATTCGGCCTCCAGCAAGGCATCCGGCACGGCGGCGATGTTGACGGTGACGAAGGGGCCGCCGGTGCGGGCCGATGCCGCGTGGATGGCATGGGCCAGCAGTTCCTTGCCGGTGCCGGTTTCGCCCAGCAGCAGCACGGGGCTGAGCGACTGGGCCGCGCGGCGTGCCTGGCGCTTGACCTCCACGGCCGCCGGGCTGCTGCCGACAAAGCTGGCAAAGCTGTATTTGGCGCGGCGCTCGCCCTGCACGGCCACGCGCAGGCTGCGGTTGCGCTGGGCGGCCAGCTCGCGCCGGGCCTCGTCCAGGTCGCGCTGCAGAACGGCGAATTTGCTGATGAGGGGCTGCAGCGTGGTCTCCGGCTGGTCGAAGAGCACGATGCCGATGGCGCCGATGACCGCGCCCGCATCGTCCTTGAGCGGGATGCGGCTGACCACGAAGGTGCCGGCGCGGTTGGTGAGCAGGTCGATGAGCACGGGCTCGCCGGTTTCCAGCACGCTGCGCATGCGGGTGTTGGGGATGACGTCCTCGACCATGTGGCCCAGGAAGTCGTCCACCGAGGCCACGCCCAGGTCGGGCAGGAAGCGCTGGTAGCCCTCGTTGACCCAGACGATGCGCCCTGCCCTGTCGGCCAGGAACATGCCCTGGCTCATGGTGGAGAACAGCTGGAACATGGAGCGCGCTGCCAGCGCGAGGATGCCGTCGGCATCGAGCGGCAGGGGCTGGACCAGGGTGGGTGTGGGCGGCATGGATGGCATCCTAGCCGAGTCGCCTTGAGTCCCCTTGAGATCCCTTTTTGCCGCCTGCGGGTCTGCCGCGCTCAGCCCTGCGCGATGGCGACCTGGGCGCAGATGGCGCGGCACATCTGCGCCGCCTGCGCGTTGGCGATGAAGTAGTAGATGCTGACGCCTTCGCGTCGCCGGCCCAGCACGCCGGCCTGGTACAGCGTGTTCAGGTGCTGGGACATGTTGGGCTGCGTGGTGGTGATGTCGGCGAGCAGTTCGGTCACGTTTTTCTCGCCATTGCACAGCACGCTGATGATCTTCAGGCGCACGGGCGCCGCCATGGCACGGAACAGCTCCGCAGCGCTCTCGAACACGCTGTCGTCGCTCAGGTCCATGCTGTCATTGCGGCTGTCCATAGGCGTCTGTCATCCTGGTAATGGCGGGTGGGCAGGAGGGCCGGCATGCTCGCCGCCCCATCGGGCTAGTTTATAGCCCGCAGGGCGGCAGCGCAGGCTCGGCCCGGCTCGGGCTCGGCTTGATATACGGCAGGCGCCGTGCCATCGCTCAGAAATCAACCGTGGCCGACAGCATGAAAGTGCGCGGCGCGCCCAGACCCAGGCTGGTCCACAGCGGCGTGGCCCAGTAGGCCTTGTTGGCCACGTTGGTGATACTGCCGCGCAGCGTGAGCGGATGGCCGGCCGCCGTGGTCACATAGCGCGCGCCAACGTCGAACACGGTGCGGCCCGGGACGGACAGCGAGTTGTCGGCATTGATGTACTGCCTGGAGGCCGTGGTGGCATTGGCCGTCAGCGTCAGGCCCTGCAGGGCAGGCACGTCCCACTCCACGCCCAGCTTGCCCTGCAGCCGGGGCACGCCCGCTGCCAGCTTGCCCTGGTTCACGCCGCCTGCCGTGCGGGTGAGCTTGGGCTGTACGTAGGCAATGCCGCCCATCAGGCGCACGCCCGTGGCCACGTTGCCGAAGAAGCCCCATTCCACGCCCCGGTTGCGTTGCTCGCCGCCGAAGGAGAAGACGTTGGAGACAGGATCGGTGTAGCCGTTGGGGCGCTGGATCTCGTAGAGGCTGAAGGTGTGGGCGAAGTCGCCCAGGTCCAGCTTCAGGCCCAGCTCCTTTTGCCGGGATTTGTAGGGAGCGAACACTTCGCCCGCGTTGGCCGCCGTCATGGGTGCGGTGGCGCCCTGGCTCAGGCCTTCGATGTAGTTGGCGTAGACCGAGACACGCTCGCTGGCCTTCACCAGCAGCGCGGCGGCGGGTGTGGTGGCGCCTTCGTCATAGCGCGCGGTGCGCGCGCCCGTGGCCACGTTGAAGGTGTCGCTGAGCACCTGCTGTCGGCGCAGGCCCAGGGTGAGCTGCACGCGGTCCTGCGCAAAAGACAGGGTGTCGGCCACGCCGATGCTGGTCAGCCGCAGTTCGGTGCGCGAGATCGGGGGCGCGTTGAAGCTGGTGGCCGGGCCCCAGACGGGGTTGTAGATGTTGGTGATCCAGTCCTGGGCCAGTACGTTGCGGCGGCCGAACTGCTTGTCGGTATGCGTGTAGTAGGTGGCGTTGAGCGCCCACTGGTGGCCCACGCCGGCCGTGTTGAACTTGCCCTTGAGGCCGGCCTCGGCCGACTTCTTGTCCATCTCGAATCCCAGGTCGGCCAGGTTGGTGCGGTAGTCGCCGGCCGTGTTGAAGACCTGGATCAGGTAGGCGCCCGTGGAGCGGTACCGGGTCTTGCTGGTGCCCACGGCGGCATAGGCCGTGACGCTGTCGCCCAGGTCGAGTTCGCCGCGCACCATGGCGCCCTTGTCCTTGGTGTCGTAGAAGGCCCAGCTGGGGTTGAGCAGGGTGTCGGCCTTGGGCGGCCTGGGCACGGGCAGGCCTGCGGCCAGGTTGATGCCGCGGTTCAGGCCGTCGGTGCGGTCATCGCTGCTATACAGGTCGGCCGACAGGCGGGCACGGTCGCCGCGCCAGTCCAGGCCCAGCGAGGCCAGCCGGGTTTCCTTTTCCTGGTGGTTCACGGCGCCGTCGCCGTCGCGCAGCACGCCGTTGAAGCGGATGCCGAACTGCTTGCGCTCGCCAAAGCGACGGCCCAGGTCGAGGTGGGCGCCCAGTTGCGCATCGGACATGAAGGAGGTGGTCAGCCGCGTGAGCGGCTCATCGCCCGCGCGCTTGGGCACGAGGTTGACCGTGCCGCCCACCGAGCCGCCGGGCGGCATGCCGTTGAGCAGGGCCGAGGGGCCCTTGAGCACGTCCACGCGCTCGAACATTTCTGGCGATGCGCGGTAGAACGGCGCCACGCCGAACAACCCGCCAAAGGTCACATCGCCAATGCTGGAGCTGAAGCCGCGAATGGAGTAGTTCTCGCTGATGATGCCGGTCATGCCCGTGCTGAACACGGTGGGGTCGGCGGCCGAGATCACGTCGGTGATGTCGCGGGCCTGGCGGTCGGCCATGAATTTCTCGGTGTAGCTGATGGTGTTGAAAGGCGTCTCCATGAAGTCCTTGTCGCCCAGCAGGCCCATGCGGCCGCCGGTGGAGACCTGGCCACCGGCATAGGCTTCCGGCGCCTGCTGAGCCTGTGCGCGCACGGTGACGGCGGGCAGGAGCACGCCGCCCTCCACGGGCGCTGCGGCGTTGCGGTCGCGGCCCAGGGTATAGCTGCCGTTGGCCTCGCGCAGCGCGCGCAGGCCCTGGCCGCGCAGCAGCTCGGCAAAGCCTTCGGACACGCTGTAGCTGCCCGACAGGCCGGCACTGCTGCGGCCTTGCAGCAGGCTGGAATCCACCGTCAGCTCCACGCCGGCCGCTGCGGCAAAGGCGTTGAGCGCCTGGCCCAGCGGACCGGCGGGGATGTTGAAGGCGCGGCGGGCCTCGCCGGGTGCCGCCCCGGAGGCAGCTCCAGATGCGGCCCCCTGGGCAGCCGCCTGCGCCAGCGCGGACGGCATGGCCACGGCCAGGCCGCCCAGTGCCAGGCCCGCCATGCAGAGCATTTGCACGGCGATGGCCGTGTGCCTGGAGGCAAAGGCCGGGTGCGGCAGGGCGCGCGATGCGCCGTTCTGCGCGGGGCGGGATGGATGGCGTAGTGCCATGCGGGACTCCTTTCGATTCGGGTAGGCGTTGGGTGTTTCACCTTGTCTTCCGAACGAGAAAGCCAAACCCTCAATCGAGAATGCGATCAATTTGCAATCGCAGCAGCCACCGGGCCCGCGCCCGCTGCTGGCGCATCGCCGTAGCCCTTGAGCACGTCATCGACCATGAGCTTCACCGAGGTCACGCTGGCCGCCGTGACGTACCAGGCCTCTGAATCGACGAAGACCACGCGGTTGTTCTTCCAGGCACGGGTCTGGCGCAGCAGCGGGTTGTCCATGCCTGTGGCGTCCATGCCGGGGCGGCGCTGCATGATGGCCGTGCGGTCGATCACGTAGAGGATGTCCGGGTTGGCCTGCTGTATGAATTCGCTGGAGACGGGCTGGCCATGCAGGTCGGCCTCGGCCGCCGTGCTGGCGGGCTTGACGCCCAGTGCGTTGAAGACAAAGCCGTAGCGCGACTGCGGCCCGAACGAGCTGAAGGCGCCGTTGTTGTGCATGACGATGAGGGCCGTCTCCGCACGGCCGTCGGTGGCGCGCTTTGCCTGGGCAACCTTGTCGTCCATCTCGGCGGCCTTGGCGCGCGCCAGGTCCTCCTTGCCGAAGATGCGGCCCAGGGTCAGCATATGATCGCGCACGGTGTCCAGGTGCCGTGCGCCGCTGTTCCTGAAGTCCACATCGAAATGCAGCGTGGGCGCAAAGCCGGACAGCTCCTGGTAGGCGCTGGCCTGGATAGGCGAGATCAGCACCAGGTCAGGCTTGAGCGCATGCACGCGCTCCAGGTTGGGCTGGACGATGGAGCCCAGGTCCTGCACGCCGGCATCGTCCTTGTACCGTGCCAGGAAGTGGGGCACGAAGTCCTTGGGCATGCCGGCAATGGGCACGCCCAGCTGGTCGAGGAAGTCGGCCTCGTTCATGTCCAGCGCGGCCACGCGCTGCGGAAGGTGCTCCACCACCGTGGTGCCCAGCTGGTGCTGCACGGTGACGGGCTTGAACCCGCCGGCCGCCGCCTGCGGCGCTGCGGCCTGTGCCGACGGGGTGGCGGGCCGGTCGCAGGCCGACAGGGCCAGGGCAGCAGCCAGGGCCAGGGCCAGGGCCAGCATGGAAGCGTGATGGGGAATGCGGAACAGACGGGTCACGGGCTTTCTCTCCTGAAAAATGGAATGCATTGCGTTGACGGTTTTTGGAGGCTTGTGGGCACGCTCAGGCCCGGTCGCGCCCGCGCACCATGAGCGCGAGAAAGTAGCTGCCGCACACCAGGTTGACGAGGATGCCCACCGACGTGCGGTAGTTGAAGACATGCTCCACCGCGAGTTGCGCCGCGATGAAGATGGACACGGCCACGGCGCAGCCCAGCGGCAGCGTGACCCGGTGGCGCGCCGTGCCCGCCAGCGCATAGCTGATGTGGGCCACGAAGATGCCCATGAAGGCCGTGGGCCCCAGCAGGCTGGTGGACACCGCCACCAGCGCTGCAATCAGCGCCAGTTGCAGGCGCAGCTGGCGCTGGTAGTGCACGCCCAGCGAGATGGCCTGCTCGCGCCCCAGGGCCAGCACATCCAGCACGGGCAGGCTGCGCCGCACGATCACGCAGGCCACGGCCACGATCAGCGCCGACCACAGCAGCTGCGCAGGCCGCGCGCGGTTGAACGAGGTATAGCTGTAGCCCTGCAGCACCGAGAATTCGCCGGGGCTGATGCGCAGTTGCACGAACTGCGTGAAGGTGCCGATCACCATGCCCAGCACCAGGCCCAGCAGCAGCAGGAAGTACACGTTGTCGCGGCCCCCGCCCAGCAGCCAGCGGTGCAGGGCCCAGGAGTAGCCCAGCATGCAGGCCACCGACAGCCAGAAGTTGCCGGCGGGCCCCAGCACCACCAGGCTTTGCACGCCCATGGCCAGCACCAGCAGCGCCTGCAGCAGCAGGTAGACCGCCTCGTAGCCCATGATGGCGGGCGTGAGGATGCGGTTGCCCGCAAGCGTCTGGAAGACGATGGACGACAGCGCAATGCAGATACCGCCGATGACGATGGCCGACAGCCGCGTCAGCCGCCGTGCAATGACATAGCCGAAGTCCAGCCCCGAGCCCAGGAGCACGAAGCAGGCCGCCAGCGCGGCCACCACCACGGCAGCCGCAATCCATGCGGTTGTGTGAGGCAAGGCCTTGCGCATCACGGCCTCCTGCGCAGGATGAGCGCCAGAAAAAGCACGCCGCCCACGCCGCCCGCCGTCAGGCCGATCGGCACCTCGAAGGGGTGCATGATCAGCCGGCCCACGATGTCGCAGGCCAGCAGCAGCGAGGCGCCGCTGAGCGCGACGATGGGCAGGGTGCGGCCCAGGTTCTCGCCGCAGCGCAGGGCCACCAGGCTGGGAATGACCAGGCCCACGAAGGGAATGGCGCCCACGGTGATGACCGTGGCCGAGACGGTGACCGCCACCAGCACCAGGCCCAGCGTGGCCAGCGCCGGATAGCTCAGGCCCAGGCTGGTGGCCATGCCCTCGCCCATGCCCAGCACGGTGAAGCGGTGCGCAAACGCATAGGTGAGCGCCACGATGGGCACGATGAGGTAGATGATTTCGTAGTGGCCCTGCACGATGCGCGAGAAGTCGCCCAGCAGCCAGCCCTGCATGCTTTGCAGCAGGTTGTGGCGAAAGGCGTAGAACTCGGCGATGGCGCTGAGCACGCTGCCGTACATCAGGCCCACCACGGGCACCAGCACCAGGTTGCGCAGGCGCATGCGGCGGATGATGGCCACGTACAGCAGGCTGGCGCCCAGGCAGAACACCAGCGCGAACACCATGCGCCAGGCCACGCCCCACGCGCCCGAGGTGAAGGCCGAGGCGGGCGCCACCGTCAGCGACACCAGAATGCCCAGCTTGGCCGCATCCAGCCCGCCGCAGGTAGCAGGCTCCACAAAGCGGTTCTGCACGATCTGCTGCAGCACCACGCCGCACACCGACAGACCTACGCCCGTGAGTACCAGCGCTGCCAGGCGGGGCAGCCGGCTGGCCGTGAGGGTGAGCCAGGCATCGCCCGACAGCGACAGCAGCTGCCCCCAGTCCACCTGCCGCGCGCCGGTGAGCACGGATGCGCAGCACAGCGCGGCAAACGGCAGCAGCCATGGCACCAGGCGCGGGGCCTGCGTCTTCGTCCCTGGCTTCGCAAGCGGGTTCAACGAAGGTCCTCGCCCGTGTCCGTTCCCGTGCGCGTTCCCGCAATGCGCCAGCCCTTGGCGGCACGCCGCCGCGCCAGAAAGCGCGCGTACAGGCCCTGGGCCTGCGCCAGCTGCTGCGGCGGGCCCTGCTCGCTGACGCAGCCCTGGTCCAGCACGATGATCTGGTCGGCCATGGCCACGGTGGACAGTTGGTGGGCAATCACGATCAGCGTGCACCGGCCGCGCAGCCGCGCCAGCGCCTGGGCGATGGCCGCCTGGTTCTCGGCATCCAGCGCGGCCGTGGCCTCATCGACCAGGAGGATGGGCGCATCCTTGATGAGCGCGCGGGCAATGGCGATGCGCTGGCGCTCGCCGCCCGACAGGCGCGCCCCGCCCTCGCCCACCGGCGTGTCCAGGCCCTGCGGCAGGCGCTCGATGATCTCGGCCACGCCGGCCTGGCGCGCGGCCTCCATCACCTTGGCATCGCTGGCCTGCGGGCGGCCCATGCGGATGTTGTCGGCAATGGAGCCCTGAAAAAGGTAGCTGTCCTGGAAGATCTGGCTGATCTGCCCGGCCAGCCGCTCGCCCGCGATCTGGCGCACATCCATGCCGCCCACCAGCACGCTGCCCTGCTGCACATCGAAAAAGCGCGCGATCAGCCGCAGCACGGACGACTTGCCAGAGCCCGAGGCGCCCACCAGGGCCGTCATCGAGCCCGGCTCCACACGCAGGCTCAGGCCGCGCAGCACCTCGGGCTGGCCCGGCGCGTAGCGGAACACCACGTCGCGCAGCTCCACCGAGGCATCGCGCGGCGCCTGGGGCACGGCAGGCTCGGGCAGCGGCTGGACCGCGAGGATGTCGCGCACGGCATCGAGCTGCACGCGCGCGGCGCGCAGCGAGTCGGCGTAGCCGGCCACCTCCAGCAGCGGATCGACATGGCGGCAGGCCAGCAGCAGGGCCACGATCACGGGGATGGCGGCGGCCATGCCCATGCCCTGTGCGGAGGCGGCACCCAGGCTCTCGTCCAGCCACAGTGCGCCGGCCACCAGCAAGGCCGCAAAAACGGCCTGCACGGCCCAGCCGTTGAGCACACCAGACAGCGCAGACAGGCGTATGGACTGCGCGCCCGATGCGCGCTGCCGGCCCAGGGCCTGCTCCAGCCTGTGTGTGCCACCGCCTTCGCCGTTGAAGGCGCGCAATACCGACTGCGCCTGCGCAAACTCCACCATGCGCTGGCTGGCGCCGGCCATGCTGCGCTGCAGGCGCTCGTCGGCGCGGCGGGCCATGCGCGCCGTGGCCCACAGCACGGCGGCCAGCAGCGGCAACGCCAGCAGCGCGATCAGGCCCATGCGCCAGTCCAGGGCAAACAGCGCGGCCACTACGGCAACGGGCGCCACGGCGCCGCTGAACACGGGCGTGAACACATGGGCGGGCAGCTGGGCCACTTCCATCATTCCCTGCGAAACGACGTGATTGAGCCGGGCCGTGTTCTCAGGGGTGAACCACCCCACGGGCAGCCTGGCCACATGGTCACCCAGGCGGTGGCGTGCCACGCGCAGCACGGCGGCGCCCAGGCCCAGGCCGGCTTTTTCCACCTGGCGCTGCCAGGCCCAGCACAGCACCACGCCGGCCAGCAGCACGGCCAGCCAGGCCGCGGCACCACGCACATCGCCCGCCAGCAGGCGCGACAGCACAGGCACAAGAGCGGTGACGACCAGGCCGCCGAGCAGGCCATGCAGCACGGCCATCCAGGCATAGCGGCGGAAAAGCCGGGCATCGTCGCCCAGCAGTTGCATCAGGGTCTTCAGCATGGCGGCAGCTCCGGGGCCAGGGCGGGGGTGAAAGGCTGGGCTTGCGTGGGCGGGGGTGCATACCCGCCCAGCGCCCACAGCCGTGCGTAGCGTCCGCCCAGCGCCAGCAGCTCGGCATGGCGGCCGCGCTCGCGGATGGCTCCGCCCTCCACCACCAGGATCTGGTCCGCATGCATGACGGTGTCCAGCCGGTGGGCGATGACCAGCAGGGTGCGTCCGGCGGCCAGGCGCGACAGGGCTTCCTGGATGGTGGCCTCGCTCTCGGCATCGGCGGCGGCCGTGGGCTCGTCCAGCACGAGCACGGGCGCATCCAGCAGCACGGCGCGCGCAATGCTCACGCGCTGCTGCTCGCCGCCGGACAACTGGGCGTCTTCGCCGATCACGGAGTCATAGCCGCGCGGCAGCGCCAGGATGCGTTCATGGATGTGGGCAGCGCGCGCTGCCTCCTCCACCTCTTGCGCGCTGGCCGAGGGCCGGCCCAGCGCAATGTTCTCGCGCACGCTGGCGTGCACCAGGCGCACGTCCTGCAGCACAAAGGCCAGGTGGCGGTACAGCTGCCGGGTCTCGATCTGCCGCAGGTCCACCCCGCCCAGCGTGATGCGCCCTTCGTTCGGGTCGAAGAAACGCAGCAACAGCCGGGCGAGCGTGGACTTGCCCGCGCCCGAGGCACCGACCACGGCGGTCACCGTGCCGGGCCTGAGCGTGAAATCCATGCCCTTGAGCACGTCATGCCCCGCCTCGTAGGCATGGCCAACGCCTTCGAAGCGGACTTCGCAGCCTTGGGGCAGCCTGCATTGATCGGCGGCCGGTTGCTCCAGCACGGGCGTGCGCAGCAGCGCCTGCACGCGCTGGGCGGCGCCCGTGGCGTGGTTGAGCGCATGCAGGTTGAAGCTGAGCAGCTGCAGCGGCGCGCTGATGCCCGGCGCCACCAGGGCAAAGGGCAGCACGTCCACGGGCGCCATCCAGCCCAGGGCCGTGAACAGCGTGCCGAAGGCCAGCACCACGCCCAGCACGGCCACGGGCGCGATCAGCGCATTGGCATTGGCGCGCGCCGACACCAGCGGGCGCGCAAAGCCGAGGAAGGCGTCGGTAAAACCATCGACGGCCTCGCGGTAGCTGCCATGGGCGCGCCCGCTGGCACCAAAGGCCTTGACCACGGGAATGCCGTGCACAAACTCCACCACGGCGTTGTTGATGCGCGCCAGCCCCGCGCCAAAGGCCGGCATGTGGGCGCCGCTGGCCTGCATGGCATGGCGCATCACCAGAAAGAAGATGCCGAACGGCAGGGCGGAGACCAGGGCCATGCGCCAGTCCATGGCCACCAGGTAGACCGCAGAAGCGGCCACCGTGCCCGCACCGCGCCCCACCGTGGTGTAGAAGTGCGCGGTCAGCTCGTGCAGGGTGGCCACGTCGTCCTGCATGGCCTGCTTGACCTGGCCCGAGGCCCGCTCGGTAAACCAGCCCAGCGGCACGCGCGCCAGCCGCTGCATGGCCGACAGGCGCAACTGGTGGGTGAGGCGGTTGTCGGCCAGATGGGCGACCAGCTCGCTCGACGACACCAGGGCCATGCCCGCGAGCAGGCAGGCAAGGCACAGCGCGATGACGCGCCAGGCCTCGGCCGCCACCATGCCGCCATCGGCCAGCGCCAGCCGCGCGATGTGGGCAATGCCGGCCAGCGGTGCCAGCGCCAGCACGGCGCCCGCAAACGACAGCAGTGCGGCAAGAACAAGCTGCGCGCGGATGGGCTGCAGCGTTTGCGCAATGGGGCCGGGGGCGGCCTGGGCGTCATCGGCCTCGGTGGAGTGCATGGGATTTCCTGGAAGGCATGGCGGGACAGAAAACAAGGGCTCTTGCCTGTCTTCCGAACGAGAACGCCAAACCCTCAATCCGCAGGGCAAGGAAGTTGAATCAGCCGGTAACGGGTTCCGAGAGACGGGGAAGGCGCCGCGATGAATGGCGCCTCAGCCTGCCGCCAGCACCGTGACCCAGTAGCGCGTGCGCGAGACCACCTGCACGGGCAGGCCCAGCGCCAGGTTGTGCAGGGCGCGGTCGGTGTCGCGCAGCGAGAACACGCCCGTCACGCGCAGGCCGGCCACCTGCGGGTCGCAGCGCAGCAGGCCCGTGCGGTAGCGCGCCAACTCGGCCACCAGCTCGCCCAGCGGCATGTTGTCGGCCACCAGCACGCCGCGCGCCCAGGCTGCGGCACTTTCCTGCGTGGCCACCGGGGACTGGGCCAGATCACCGGAGAAGACGGCGCCCTGCCCTGCCTCCACGCGCACCACCTGGCCCGGCGCCCGGGCGGGACGCACTTCCACCGCGCCATCGAACACGGCCACGCGGGACTGCTCATCTTCCTGGCGCAGCGTGAAGCGCGTGCCCAGGGCCTGCACCGTGCCGTGGCGCGAGCGCACGCGCAGCGGGCGCGGCGCGCGTTGCGGGTCAGGCGCAGTGGTCACGAGGATTTCGCCGGCGCGCAGCAGGATCAGGCGTTCGGCCCCGTCAAAGCGCAGGTCGATGGCCGAGGCCGAGGCCAGCACCACCTGCGTGCCGTCCGGCAGCGTGATCTCGCGGACCTCGCCACGCGCCGTGCCATGGCTGGCGGCGGCGATCTGCCAGGCATCGGTGCCGCGCACCACATGGGCAATGCCACCGGCCATGGCCATGAGGCCCAGCACCTGCACGGCGCGGCGGCGGCCACGGCGTGGCGCCGGCGACGCAGCGGAGGTGTCCGCCAGCGTATGCCGCGCAATGCCGCCGGGCACGCTGCGCAGCTTGTCGTCAAAGGCCTGCAGCCGACGCCAGGCCAGCTCGTGCCGCGGATGCTCGGCACGCCAGCGGACACAGGCGGCGCGGTCTTCGTCGCTGGCGTCATCGGCCCACAGCCGGGCCATCCATTCGGCGGCGCGCTGGACAATGGCCGGCTCCAGCAGCTCGCCGGAGGCGTCGGAAGATGCGGGCGATGAGGACATGCGCGCGGAACCGTTCAGCACACAGGGCCGTGCAGCGCCTGGTAGCAGGCCAGCAGGCCGGCGGCGATGTATTTCTCCACCGAAGACACGGATACGCCCAGCTCGGCCGCAATGTCGCGGTAGGCCATGCCGTCCAGCTTGCACAGCAGCAAGGCTTTGCGCGCCTTGGGCGGCAGGCCGTTCAGCGCGGCATCGATCTCCACCAGCGCCTCCAGCGCCAGGGCACGTGTTTCTTCGGAGGGCGCCATCTGCTCAGGCAGCAGGGCCAGCGCTTCAAGATAGGCCGCCTCCACGCGGCGGCGCCGGTACAGGTCGATCACCAGGCCGTTGGCAATCTGGGTGAGATGGCGGCGGTGCTCGTCGGCCGGCGGAACACGGCCGGTGCGCAGCAGTTGCAGGTAAACGTCGTGCGCCAGATCGGCCGCATCAAAGGCATTGCCCAGCTTGCGGCGCAACAGGCCGCGCAACCAGCCGTGGTGATCGGTGTAGAGAATTTCGACTTGTTGCTGAAGCGCAAACTCGGCGGCGGCCACGATACCCCTCCCTGTATCCCGGGGCACAGGCAGGCCTGGGATGAATGACAAATGAGAACCATTTGCATTTTATAGGGAGACAGCCCCGCCGCCGCCAACGCCACCATCAACGCCACCTCCACCGCGTGCAGGCGCGGCTAGCGCGGCGGCAGGCCCGGCAGTATGGCGTTCAGGTCCACCGCGTCGGCCATGGCGCGATTGCCTTCGTCGCCAGGATGCAGGCGGTCGCCCGAGTCGAAGCGCGCCGCCATGCGGGAAGGATGGGCGCCATCACGCAACACGGCATCGAAGTCGATCACCGCATCGAAGGCACCGCCCTGGCGTATCCAGGCGTTCACCTGCCGGCGCAGATCGTCCTTGTCGTCCTGGTAGTAGTCGTCCAGCGGCGTGCCTGGCAAGGCGCCCTCGAAGGGCGGCAAGGTGGCGCCTATCACGCGCAAACCGTGGCTGCGCGCCCTGGCGATCAGCTGGCGATAGCCCTCTGCCATGTCCTGCAGCATGGGACGCGGCGCCTGCCGCGCAAAGGCCGTGCCGGGCCAGGAAATATCGTTGATGCCCAGCAGCACGATGAGGCTGCGCACACCGGGCTGGGCCAGCACATCACGCTCCAGCCGAGCCAGCGCATGCTCGCCCATGCCATCGGACAGCAGGCGCGCGCCAGAGATGCCAGCGTTGACCACGGCCGCGCCGTGCGGCGCCAGGCGCGCGGCCAGGAAGTCCGGCCAGCGGCTGTCCCGGTCCAGGCTGGCCGTGGCACCGTCGGTGATGGAGTCGCCCATCACCGCTACCACGGGCACCGCGGGCGCCGCGGTGTCGGCCTCGACCTGAATACCCGCCAACAACGGGCGGGCCGTGCTGCTGATTGCGCCAGGGTCCGAAGTCCGCAGCGCCGCAGCAGCGGACTGGTCGCCCGCCACGATCCAGCCGGTCTGGCGCCCATCCCAGTGAAAGCTCTGCACAGGCGTGGCGCCGGGCAGGTACAGGCTCACGGCCACCTGCGACAGCGCCGCCAGAGGCAAGGCCACAGGGTCGCTGACCAGGTATGCGCCTGCGGCAATGCTGGCTTGCGCGCTGCCGCCAAAGGTCACGGCCTGCAGGCTGCCAGCATCAATGGCGCCCGCCGGCAACGACTTTGCCACGGTGGCCCTGCCCACCGTCACAGGCTGGCCGCCATAGGCGTTGGACAGCACGATGCGCAGGCGCGGCCCGCCCAGGCTGATGCGCGCCACCTGGCGCACGGTCTGGTCCTGCAGCACAGCGGGCAGGTTGGTGGGAAAGAGGAAGTCCGCCCCCCAGACCGGCTGCGGGCTGGCCTGCCAGGTGGCGGCCCAGTTGGAGGCTTCAGCCGAATCCGCCGGCACCGTCGAATCCGCCATGGTGGGCGTGGAAATCACAAGCGCCAGAAGGACCGCGCCCGAGGCCGTGGAAAGCGATGGAAAGGGTTGCCGCATGCAAGGAATCCGATGTCTGTCGATGACGGGATCATGGATTCAAGGGCTGCGCGGGACTAGACGGTCTGCGGGAACACCATCTGTGAATTTAATTCACGATAACAGCTATGCCGTGCCCGGGTGGCAATAAACAGGGCGGGTTTCAGGAGATTGCTGCAGGAGCGATGTCAGGCTGAGGCGATCTTCTGCCGGCAAATGCACATATCCTGGATTCCACTGTGGAAATTACCTGATATTCAGTTTTCGCATTTCAGGCTTTAATTCTTCAAGCCTACAGTATTTCTTTGCCATTTCATCAGCATATACAACTGAGCTAGATCTTATGCCAGTTGTTGCCTTCGTTAAATAATATATTTCTTGATTAGAATTCATTTCCCCTATCAGATATAAATTCTCCCCAAAACCATCCGATGAATCCTGAAAAACACACCACCCCGATTTTATTTCCCTAACTCCTTTCTGAAGAATCGATAGTCCTTCCCTTGAAGCCTCAATATTCATTTTTTCTCGAAAATCAACATATTTACTCTTTTCAAGCTGGAAAAACATATAAAAATAGTTTGTTTCAACGTGAGTATATATTCTTATATTAAAAGCCTCTTTTGGCAGGAACCCGGGGATCCATGACGTATATCCTTTGCCATATTTCTTCAAGTCCTCATAGGAAGAGAACGTACTCTCCTCCTGATTTTCAGCCGTTGAAATCAATAGAACAAATATCAGGAATATAACTCCAGAGATCAACGCAAAGAATATCTTCATCTTTTTCTTCATTTTTTATATATTCAGTATCCATCACGTCCAAGATCAGCTTTTCGCCACTGATCTCCAGTTTTTCCGACACGCCAGATGGGGTAAGCAGTCCGTCTGTTTCCATGAATTTTGTGCAAGCAGTCAATTAATAGAACATGCCAAAAATTCGACACAATGCATTTATTTATTTTTATTGAAATCTTTCTGGCTTTTCTTCTTTTTATTACCTGTCAAAATGGCAAAAACAATAAATGCCACGCCCAAAAATATACCACCCCATTCCCCAAAAAAATCTAGAATCGGCAACATCAACCAACAAATAAAATAGAATGGAGATGATTTCAATCCTGACTGAACATTGACTCCATCGGGCAACCCAAGTGTGACAACAATGAAGAAACAACCAATTAAGAAAAGTAATTTTTTCACTATCTTCCCAGGAGAATAATTCTTAATCCTCTCTTCCAATCATCTTCAACATCATGAGCATTGGAGAATGGATCCAATTTTGGATCGAATGGCATTTTATACGCAGGATCTCTACCTGCAGATATGCAACGGCATCCCTGTGCAGGATCTGCTGTTGAATTTTCAGGGGGGATGAAGTCCGTGGATTTTTTCGAATCACCAGATTTTAAAATAAGTGAATTTTTATCGGAACAATCCCATTCGACACATGGAAGATCAAGTGGATCTTCTGGATACCCCGGATTTGGCGCTTGCGTCATGTTCGCAGCAGCCTCATATGCTGCACGACGAGGCAGATCGCTAAGCAAAATAGGTCTTGGCATTTTTCTTCGTGGATAGCATGTTCCCGCCGCAGGGGGACCAATTGAGTGTAGACCCACCGAGCCTATCCAATTCAATGGATTTTTAGGGTAATTTAAATGATTAGTCCCGCCCAGTCAACCAATCGGATCCTGATTGATATAACGCCCCACCACCGGATCGCAATACCGATGCCGGTTTTAATACAGCCCCGTCTCCCTGTCATGGTGCTGCCCTGGCAGCCAGAAGGCCTGGTGCATCTGCTTCGGATTGTGTTTCTGAATTGTTATTTTTTATTTGATGGATTTTTTTCAAGAAATAATTTATTTATCTCAACATTGTCTTTCCATTTTTTTGCTAGCGAATTTGCTTTCTTTTTGTTTCCGTTGTCATAAAAATGCTTCACATAGTTGAATTGCGCTAGTTCATGACCTAACAAGGCAGCTTTTTCCAGCCAAGTCAGGGATTCTTCCTCATTGTATTCAGAGAGTGTATAGTATTCGTAAAGCCCATAAGAAGCCTTGGGATCAGTTTCGGCCTTATTTTCAAGATCAAGGATTTCATTTGAATTTAAATGATATATCAATCCGGATGATTGATCTGAATTGGCCATGTGGGTCATTGTTATGAGCATGAATAATATGAAAATGTACCGCATCATTTCCCCTTTGACGAAGGGTTGAAATCTATCATCTTTCTCCGGAAAGAGATTTAAATAGACCAGCCCCATGGATCTATGCCAATATTTGGGTTTTGGGGTAATTGTAATAATTAACACCTCCATTCAAGCCGATAGGATCCTGATTGATACAACTCCCCACCACCGGATCGTAATACCGATGCCGGTTGTAATACAGCCCCGTCTCCCTGTCATGGTGCTGCCCCGGCAGCCGGATCGCCTGGTGGATGCCTTGCGGGTTGTACTCCTGCAGCACATTGCCCCAGGGGTCCAGCTTGGCAGCCCAGGCCACCTGGCATGAGGGCCAGGGCTGGCGTGTGGTTGGGGTCTTCCTGGTCGGGCAGGCCTGCAGTGATGGCTTGTACCAGCAGGTGGGCCCCGCCTTGGGGATCGCCGTTGGCCGTGGTGCCCAGGCGTACCAGGGGCGTGAAGCTGCCCGGTTCGTAGATGGTGTGTTCTATGTGGCGCGTGTCACTGCCGTGCTGCAGACGTTCCGTGCGGATGAGGCGGTCGCCGTCCCAGCCGTAGTAGTGGGTGCGGCCTGATGACCCGCATCAAGGCGCGCCAACAAAAAAAGCCCCTGCCTCGAAAGGCAGGAGCTGTCAGGGGCCCGGGGCGCCATGCGTGGCATCGCCGGGCCGGCTAGCAACGGGTTGGCATCAGCCGGCAGCCGCCTCCGGCGACGGCTTGGGCTGCAGGCGCTTGAGCACGCGCGGCACGATGAGCACGCAGGCCACGATGATGATCAGCGTCAGCGACATGGGGCGCTGCAGGAAGATCCACCAGCTGCCTTCGCCGATGGACACGGCATTGCGCATCTGTGCCTCGGCCAGGGGGCCCAGGATCATGCCGACCACGACGGGCGCGGTGGGGAAGTCGAAGCGGCGCATGATCACGCCCAGCACGCCGATGCCGTACAGCAGGAACAGGTCGAAGGCGCTCTGGCGCATGCCGTAGGCACCCACGGTGGCGAAGATCAGGATGCCGGCGTACAGCTGGGGACGCGGGATCTTGAGCAGCTTGACCCACAGGCCCACCA
This sequence comes from Delftia deserti, assembly GCF_042653485.1. Lineage (NCBI taxonomy): Bacteria > Pseudomonadati > Pseudomonadota > Betaproteobacteria > Burkholderiales > Comamonadaceae > Delftia > Delftia deserti. Next base: position 1,554,987 of record NZ_JBHSIH010000001.1, read on the forward strand.
TGGGCAGGTTGAGCACCAGCAGCATCAGGTTGCCGATGTACAGCGAGGCGATCAGCGCCCAGACCAGGGCGGCCGAAGAGCTGAACAGCTGCGGGCCGGGGTTGATGCCGTAGTTCTGGAACGCACCCAGCAGCACGGCCGTGGTGTTGCTGGTGGGAATGCCCAGGGTCAGCAGCGGGATCAGCGCGGCGGTCACGGTGGCGTTGTTGGCGGCCTCGGGGCCGGCCACGCCTTCGATGGCGCCCTTGCTGCCGAACTCGGCACGGTTCTCACCCTTGGCCAGCTTCTTTTCGGTGGCGTAGCTCAGGAAGGTGGGGATCTCGGTGCCGCCGGCAGGGATGCAGCCGAAGGGTGTGCCGATGACGGTGCCGCGCAGCCAGGCGGGCCACGACCGCTTCCAGTCGCGGCCGGTCATGTGAACGCGGCCCATCCTGTTTTGCGTATCGACGACCTTGCCTTCGTACATGGCGGCATACAGCACCTCGGCCACGGCGAACAGGCCCACGGCCACGAGCACGATGTCCACGCCGTCCAGCAGCTCCATCTTGCCCATGGTGTAGCGCGCAGCGCCGGAGATCTGGTCCATGCCGATGCAGCCCAGCGCCAGCCCCAGGAACAGGGCCGTCATGCCGCGCAGCGCGCTCTGGCCGAGCACGGCACTGACGGTGGTGAAGGCCAGCACCATCAGCATGAAGTACTCGGGCGGGCCCAGCTTGACGGCAAAGTCGGCCACCGAGGGGGCGAACAGCGTCACGACCACGGTGGCCACGGTGCCGGCCACGAAGGAGCCGATGGCGGAGGTGGCCAGCGCGGCGCCCGCGCGGCCGCTCTTGGCCATCTTGTTGCCCTCCATGGCCGTGACCATGCTCGCGGTCTCCCCGGGCGTGTTCAGCAAGATGGAGGTGGTGGAGCCGCCATACATGGCGCCGTAGTAGATGCCCGCGAAGAAGATCATCGAGGCGGTGACCTCGACCTTGGCGGTAATGGGCAGCAGCATGGCCACAGCCACGGCCGGGCCGATGCCGGGCAGCACGCCCACGGCCGTGCCCAGGGCACAGCCGACCAGAGCCCACAGCAGGTTGGCGGGTGTGATGGCGGTGGCGAAGCCCGCCATCAGTGCGTCAAAGATTTCCATTACAGCCACCCTGTCTCAGTCAGGCCCGGCAGGTTGATTGCCAGGAATTGCGTGAAGGCCCAGAACACGGGCGCCGAGATCAGCAGTCCGGTGATCACATCCTTGGCCCAGGTGATGGGCTTGCCCGCCTGGGTCTGGCCACCGGCGCGGCGCAGGCCCTGTACGGCCAGCACGTAGCAGATGGTGCAGCTGACGATGAAGCCTGCCGTGCCGATCAGCGCGGCATTGACCATCAGGCCGGCCGACACCCAGACGAAGGCACCGATGTCGGCGCGAGGATGGCCACCCGGGGCGGAGGCTTCGCGAAAGCCGCCCGTGCGAGCCTCCCAGACCAGCCAGGCGCCGCAGACCGCGAGCACCACGGCACACAGCCAGGGCAGGAAATTGGGACCGACGCCGCCGTAGCCGGCATCGCCGGGAATTTGCAGCGCGCCGAAGGCCAGGCCTGCAGCGACGAGCAGCACGCCGGAGCCGACGATGGTCTGCGCGCGAACCGAGGGAAAGCCGCTGGGCTCATCGGCCTGGGCGGCATCCGTGGCAAGTGGATTGGGTTGTGAGGACTCGGACATGGTCAGTTCCTGGCCGCAGCGGAACCGGCGACCGGGCCGGCCACCGCTGCAGACGTGGGGAAAAAATTAAGCCGCCGGGGCCTGCGAGCCGCTGGCGCGGCGCGCGGGCATCTTCCGCTTCTTGGAGCAGGCGCTGCGACTGATGCCTGCCGTGGCCCGCAGCAGTGCGGGCCTGTTGCCGCACCGGCCCCGCAAGAGGCCTATGCGGCAGTTCGATCACACCATGCCGGACTTGACCATGGTGGCGCGCAGGCTCGCGAACTCCTGGTCCACGAACTCGCCGAAGGCATCGCCGGCCAGCCATGCAGGCGTCCAGTCGTTCTTCTGCAGAGCCTCGGCCCAGGCCTTGCTCTTGGTGGCCTTCTCCAGCATGGCGACCAGCGCATCGCGCTGCGGCTTGGTGATGCCTGGCGCGCCGTACACGCCGCGCCAGTTGCCGATCTCCACGTTGATGCCCTGCTCCTTGAGCGTGGGCACATCCACGCCCTTCAGGCGCTGGCCCGAGGTCACGCCGATGGGCTTCATCTTGCCGGTGCTGATGTACTCGGCGAACTCGCTGAAGCCGCTGCCGCCCACGGTGACGTTGCCGCCCAGGATGGCGGAGATGGCTTCGCCGCCTCCACGGAAGGCCACGTAGTTGATCTTGGAGGGATCGACGCCGACTTCACGCGCGATCATGGCTGCCGCAATGTGCTCGGTGGAGCCGCGCGAGCCGCCGCCCCACTTGACGGAGCCCGGGTCCTTCTTGAGCTGGGCGATCACCTCGGCCATGTTCTTGAAGGGCGAGTTGGCGGGCAGCACGAACACGTTGTATTCGCTGGTCAGGCGCGCCAGCGGCGTGGCCTGCGTCAGGTTCACGGGCGGCTTGCCCGTGATGATGCCGCCCAGCATGACGGCGCCCATGACCATCATGGCGTTGGGATCGCCCTTGCTGCCGTTGACGAACTGCGCAAGACCGATGGCGCCGGCGGCGCCGCCCTTGTTGTCATAGGTGACAGAAGCAGCCTGACCAGCGTCCTGCAAAGCCTTGCCCAGGGCACGGCCCGTGGTGTCCCAGCCGCCGCCGGGGTTGGCCGGCAGCATCATCTTGACGGCGACCGCAGCCTGCGCAGACAGCGGCAGGCTGCCTGCGGCGGCCAGTGCGGCCAGCGACTTCAGAAAAGTATCACGACGCATGGTTTGACTCCTTATGTTGTAAGGCTGTCGATGATCGGTTCGCTACCTGTCAAATGGCTGTCCAAACCCCTAGGGGAATCCCTAGATCGCTCTTGGCGCGATGGCCTGCATCGCGCCCGGTGCTAACGTGCGGGCCATGCAATTGCTGCTCGTAGAAGATGACAACGCCATGCGCACCACGCTGCAGCGCACGCTGATCCGGCGCGGCATCCAGGTGGAGACGGCGGCCGACGGCCCCTCGGCCCTGGCGCAGTGGCTGATGCGCGAGCCCGACGCCGTGGTGCTGGATTTGAGCCTGCCCGGCCTGGATGGCCTGCAGGTGCTGGAGCGTGCGCGCGGCCAGGGCCTGCGCACGCCCGTGCTCATTCTGACCGCGCGCGGCACCGTGGGCGACCGCGTGCTGGGCCTGAACGCCGGCGCGGACGACTACCTGGCCAAGCCCTTCGACCTCGACGAGCTGGAGGCCCGGCTGCGCGCCCTGCTGCGCCGCAGCAGCGACAGCTTCGCGCCCAAGCCGCCGCCCGAGACCATTGCCATGGGCGCGCTGCGCTACGACAAGGCCAGCGGCGCCATCCACCGCGATGGCGAGATCATGGAGCTGACGCCCCGCGAGCTGGCCCTGATGCACGCCCTGCTGGCACGCCCCGGGCATGCCGTGGCCAAGGAGCGGCTGTTCGCGCTGGTGTTTCCTGGCGAGTCCGATGTGCAGTACGAGGCAGTGGAAGTGGTGGCCTACCGGCTGCGCAAGAAGCTGTCGGGCACGGGCGTGCAGCTGGTCACGCTGCGCGGCCTGGGCTATCTGCTCAAGGCCGAGTCGGCCTGACGCATTGCCGCGTTCCTGCACCGCAAGCCCATGCGCGACCCCGGTCTTCCCCTTCCCGCCCCCGCACGCACGCGCCAGCCCTGGTCGCTGCGCCGCCAGCTGCTGACGGGCATTCTCGTGCCGGTCATTCTGTTCATTGGCTTCAATACCTGGAGCCTGTACCACCAGACGCTGGCTGCGCTGAACACGGCCTATGACCGTACGCTGCTGGCATCGGCCAAGAGCATCAGCGAGCAGCTGGATGTGACGGGCTATGACGAGTCCGCCCAGCTTCACGCCATCGTTCCCTACTCGGCGCTGGAGATCTTCGAGGCCGACAACCAGAGCCGCATGTTCTACCGCGTCTCCACGCTGGACGGGGAAATGGTGTCGGGCTTTGGCGAGCTGCCCATGTGGCACGGCGTCATCCCCCAGCGCCCGCCCTACGCGGCCCTGGTCGATTTCTACGACGCCCAGTTCCGCGGCCGGCCCGTGCGCATGGCCGTGCTGCTGCAGCCCGTGGCCAGCGCCAAGGGGCGCGGCATGGCCGTGATCCAGGTGGCCGAGACGCTGGAGCTGCGCGAGACCCTGGCCCTGCAGATCCTGCGCACCACGCTGGCGCGCCAGGCCCTGCTGGTGGCCGCCGTGGCGCTGATCGTGATCCTCGTCGTCCAGCGCGCCACCCAACCCGTGCGCCGGCTCAGCAGCGACCTGCGCTCGCGCCCGCGCGGCGACCTGAGTCCGCTGTCCGCACCCGCTGCGCCGCGCGAGTTGCAGCCGCTGCTGGAGGCCATCAACCAGCTCATGCTGCGGCTGCGCCAGCTGCTGTCGGACCAGAAGCGTTTCGTGCGCGATGCATCGCACCAGTTGCGCACGCCGCTGGCCGTGCTCAAGGCACAGCTGCAGTCGGCCCAGCGCGGCGATGTGCCGGCCGAGCAGGCCTTCGAGGAAATCGGCGCCACCGTGGACCGCGCCACGCGGCTGGCCAACCAGATGCTGGCGCTGGCCAAGGTCGAGCAGCTACGCCAGGAAGACAGCGCCGAGCCGGCGTCGCCCGCACCCAGCCTGCTGGACGAAGTGGTGCGCGACGTGGCCATCGAACTTTCCCCGCTGATTGCCGAGCAGGACATCGACTTCTCCATAGACACCGAACCCTGCCCCGTGCCGGCCCACGAATGGATGCTGCGCGAACTCACGCGCAACCTGCTGCACAACGCCATACGCCACATGCCCGCGGCCGGCAGCCTGCACATCAGCGTGCACCAGGCCGGCAGCCAGGCCGTGCTCAGCCTGCGCGACAGCGGGCCGGGCATAGACAGCGACCTGGCCCAGCGGCTGTTCCAGCCGTTCTCGGCCGGCAATGCGCGCAGCGGCTCGGGCCTGGGGCTGGCCATCTGCCACGAGATCGTGCAAACGCTGGGCGGCGCCATCGAACTGCGCAACATCTACCGGCAAGGCCTGGTCTGCGGATTGCACGCGCACGTGGCGATTCCGCTGCAACCGGCCACTGGCAAGCACCCCGCGCCGCGCGCACAATAACGCCATGACCGATATCGAATCCATGCGTCTGGACAAATGGCTGTGGTGCGCGCGTTTCTACAAGACGCGCAGCCTGGCGGTAGAAGAGATCGGCAAGGGCCGCATCACCGTCAACGGAGCCCCGGTCAAGCCCGCGCGCGAGGTGCGCTGCGGCGACACCGTGGCGCTGCGCCAGGGCCAGATTCCGCGCACCGTGGTCATCCGTGGCCTGTCCGGCATGCGTGGCCCGGCGCCAGTGGCCCAGGCCCTGTACGAAGAAACCGCCGCAAGCCAGGCCGAGCGGGAGCGCCTGGCCGAGCAGCGCCGGCTGGCGCCCGAGCCCGCCAGCAGCATTGCCGACCAGCACGACGGCCGCCCCACCAAGCGCGACCGCCGCCAGATCGACCAGGTGCGCGAGCGCGGCAACTGGGACAGCCGCTGGAGCGCATCCATCGACGATCTGGACCGGCGCTGAATCCCGCGGCCCTGCCGCCCTCCGGCCAAACGAGAAAAGGCCATGCGCAACGACAGCGCATGGCCTTTTCTCATGGGTTTGCGGGCGCGGACCCCTGCGGCGTTCAGATCACCTGGTCCTTGGCCGGTGCGTCGTCGCCCTGCGCACGCGGCAGGATGAGGTTCATGACCATGGCGGCCATGGCCCCCACGGTCACGGCCGAGCCCAGCAGGTACTGCAGCATGTCCGGCAGGGTCTGCACCCAGTCCTTGGGGGCCAGCGTGGCGAAGAAGGAGCAGATGATGGGCACGCCCACCACCAGCATGGCACGCTCGTCCAGGCGCACATGGCGCAGGATGCGGATGCCCGCCATGGCAATGGTCACGCAGACCACGGCAAACATGCCGCCGATCACGGGCGAGGGAATGGCCGCAATCAGCGCCGAGAACTTGCCCAGGAAGCCCAGGCAGGCCAGCACCAGACCGGCTGCAATGAAAACCATGCGGCTGGCCACGCCGGTGATGGAGATCACGCCGGCATTGGTGGAGTAGCCGGTGACCGGCGTGGCGCCGATCAGCGCGGCCACGCTGCAGCTCAGGCCCTCGCCCACGGCGCCACGGTCGAGCTGGCGGCTGGTGATGGGCTGGTTGATCACGGCCGATACCGCGAACCAGGTGCCCGTGGTTTCCGCCATGACCACCAGATAGATCACGACAAAGGTCAGCACGGCGGGCAGGCTGAACTGCAGCGGGTAGTCGATGCCGGCCAGCTTGGGCAGCGTCAGCCAGGGCGCATCCGCAACCGGCTGCCAGGCGAACAGGCCCATGGCCCAGGCCACGGCCGTGCCGCCTGCCAGCGCAATGATCACCGACGACAGCCGCATCCAGCGGCCCAGCCGGTTGTCGAAGCGCAGACCCAGCATCATGGCCGCGATCAGCAGGGCCGCCGACACCGAAGCCAGGGCAATGGACTGGTTGACCGTCATGCCTCCGTGGACCGAGAACACGTTGGCACTCAGCGCGATAGGCAGCAGCGACAGCCCCACCACGAGGATGATGGTGCCGCCGACGATGGGCGGCACCAGCCAGCGGATCACCCGGTGGAACCAGCCCAGCGCCCCCAGCGCAATGACGATCAGCGCCCCCGGAATCAGCGCGCCATAGACGGCCCCCATGCCGCCGAAACCGCCGCCCGCGCCAAAGGCCACGGCCAGGATGGCACCCAGAGGAATATAGGACGGCCCTTGTGCCACGGGCATGCGCATGCACCAGGCCGTCTGGATCAACGTGCCCAGTCCCGCCGCGAGGAAAGTGGACTGGATCATGGACGCTGCGTCGGCCTGCGACAGCGCCAGGGCCGACGCAATGATGAAGGGCACGACATAGACGTCCATGGCCATCACATGCTGCAGGCCCAGCAACAAGGCCTGTGAGATCGTGACGCGGTCGTCGGGGCGGGCGATCAGGCGCCCTTCGTAGGAGGAGGTCGGTTCGGTCATGGGACGGAAAAATGCGGAAAACGGCCGCAGCGCAAAGACTGCGGCGCTCAGACAGCAGTGACAGCGCCGACCGCGCCGGCGGCCTGGCGCCGGTGCACGCACTCGCCCTGCACCCAGGTGCTGGCCACATTGGCGCGCGTGGCGTGGTGGATGATCTTTTGCAGAATGTCGGCCGGGCCATCCGCCCCGGGCCAGATCTGGACATTGGAGTCAGGCCCCTGGCAGTCGATGGCCAGGGCGTCCATGGCATGGCCGGGCTCGATGCGGCCAATGGGCAGGTCCAGCGCATCACCCCCCGCCGCCGTGGCCAGCCAAAGGGCAAAGACGTGGTCGATGCGGGCCTGCACGCCCTGGCCCGCCCTGCCGCGCTGCGAAGCGCCCAGGGCCGGGTCCACCCCCTCATGCAAGGCCAGGGAGGCCGTCATGGCATGGCGGCAGGCATCGAACATGCTGGGGCTGTAGCCGCCCGAGATGTCCGTGGCCAGCCCCATGCCCAACCCCTGCGAGCGGCCGCTGCGGGCAGGGAACACGCTGTTGGCGAAATAGAAGTTGGACAGAGGGCAATGCGCGACCGAGGCGCCCGTGCGCGCCATCAGCGCCACGTCATCGGCCGTGAGGAAGTTGGCATGGGCCACGACCGTGCGGCGCGTGAGCAGGCCGAAATCATGCAGCGCATGCGCATCGGTGCGGCCCTGGCGTTCCAGCACATGGGCATGCGCCCAGTCGCTCTCGGAGCAATGGGTTTGCACATGGGCACCGGTGCGTCCAGCCAGGTCGCCCAGGCCGTGCAGCAGCTCGTCGGTGCACGAAGGAATGAAGCGCGGCGTGATCACCGGCAGCACGCGCTGCTGCGCGTTGTCCGGATGCTGGCGCAGCCAGTCGATAAAGCGCGCTGTCTCGGCAATGCTTTCGGCGGCGCTGGCGTCCTTGTAGTACGGGGGGCATTGCGACGGCTCGTCCATCGCCACCTTGCCCACCAGGGCGCGCTGCCCCAGGGCCAGGCAGCGTTCGGCCAGCACCTGGTTGCCCACGGCGTGGATGGTGCCGAAGTACATGGCCGTCGTCGTGCCATTGGCCAACAGCGTGCGCACCACGCTGTCGTAGACCGAAGCGGCAAAGCCGGCATCGCCGTAGCGCGCTTCCAGGGGAAAGGTGTACTCCTGCAGCCAGGTTTCCAGCGGCACATCCAGGGCCTTGCCGCTTTGCGGCCATTGCGGTGCATGCACATGCAGGTCCACCATGCCGGGCAAAAGGTACTGGCCTTCGGGCAGGCGCTGCAGCGTGCCTGCGGCCGCATGCGCGGCCTCCAGAGCGGCGCGGCGGGGATCACCGCGCTCCAGCACTGCATCGATCATGCCGCCGCCATCCACCACGATCAGCACGTCCTGCTGGATGCGCAGCGCATCCGGCACGGGCGCATCGAAAGCAGTACACAACAGGGCCCAGCCCCGGCCTGCGTCAGCGGAATTCATCATGGAAACGCGCCCCCTTGGCTCACTTGGCCTTGAGCTTGGCCAGGTCCTCGGCCGTCAACCATCGCCACTGGCCCGGCTGCAGGTCGTCGGTGAGTTCCAGCTCGCCGATCTTCCAGCGATGCAGGCCTTCGACGCGGTTGCCCACGGCCGCGATCATGCGCTTGACCTGGTGGTACTTGCCTTCGGTCAGCGTGAGGTCCAGCACATGCTCGCTCACCTGCTCGCAGGCAGCGGCCTTGACGGGCTTGGGGTCATCGTCGAGCACCACGCCGTCGAGCAGGCGCTGCACCTGGCCGGCATCGACCGGATGCTTGGTGGTCACGCGATAGATCTTGGGCACATGCTTCTTGGGCGAACTCATGCGGTGGATGAACTGGCCGTCATCGCTGAGCAGCAGCAGGCCCGTCGTGTCCTGGTCCAGCCGCCCCACGGCCTGCACGCCCTGCACGGCACCCTTGTTCGGGCGCAGCCGCAGCGGCAGGGGCAAAAGCGAGTAAATGCTCGGATAGGTCGAAGGTTTTTGCGAGCACTCCGTGCCCGCCGGCTTGTGCAGCAGCACATAGCCCAGCGCGTGATAGGCCCACTCCACACCCTGCACGCGATAGCGCAGGCCTTCAGGATCGATGTCCTGCGTGGAGTCAAGGCAACGCACCCAGTCATTGGCCTCGGTGTCCCACAGTTCCACCCAGCCCTGCTGGACCAGGCCAGAGCACACGCGGCGGATGCCGAACCCTTGGGAATACAGAATGTCTTGCAGTTGCATGTTCATCTTTCAAGCCGTCTGCGCCCACCATGGCGCACGCACATCGCGCAGGCGACGATACAAGTACTTCTGCGCAAACAAGCAAAAAACCCCGTAGCTTTGGGCTACGGGGTTTTTTGGGCTGTAAGAGCCTGACGATGACCTACTTTCACACGGGAACCCGCACTATCATCGGCGCAAAGTCGTTTCACTGTCCTGTTCGGGATGGGAAGGAGTGGTACCAACTTGCTATGGTCATCAGGCATAACTTGTTGTCATGCTGCTCATCGAGCAACACAACGAATTCATAGAGTCTGTAATCAGCTTTGTATTTTGACTGCGCCTTACTTGGCATAACCACCTTGATGATCACGTCATCAAAGTTATAGGGTCAAGCCTCACGAGCAATTAGTACTGGTTAGCTTAACGCATTACTGCGCTTCCACACCCAGCCTATCAACGTCCTGGTCTTGAACGACTCTTCAGGGGGCTCAAGGCCCCGGCAGATCTCATCTTGAAACGAGTTTCCCGCTTAGATGCTTTCAGCGGTTATCTCTTCCACACTTAGCTACTCGGCAATGCCACTGGCGTGACAACCGATACACCAGAGGTGTGTCCACTCCGGTCCTCTCGTACTAGGAGCAGGCTTCCTCAAATCTGCAGCGCCCACGGAAGATAGGGACCAAACTGTCTCACGACGTTTTAAACCCAGCTCACGTACCTCTTTAAATGGCGAACAGCCATACCCTTGGGACCGACTACAGCCCCAGGATGAGATGAGCCGACATCGAGGTGCCAAACACCGCCGTCGATATGAACTCTTGGGCGGTATCAGCCTGTTATCCCCAGAGTACCTTTTATCCGTTGAGCGATGGCCCTTCCATACAGAACCACCGGATCACTATGTCCTGCTTTCGCATCTGCTCGACTTGTCAGTCTCGCAGTTAAGCACGCTTATGCCATTGCACTATCGTCACGATGTCCGACCGTAACTAGCGTACCTTCGAACTCCTCCGTTACGCTTTGGGAGGAGACCGCCCCAGTCAAACTGCCTACCATGCACTGTCCCCGATCCCGATAAGGGACCTGGGTTAGAACCTCAAACGCACCAGGGTGGTATTTCAACGTCGGCTCCATGAGAACTAGCGTCCTCACTTCAAAGCCTCCCACCTATCCTACACAGATCCGTTCAAAATCCAATACAAAGCTACAGTAAAGGTTCATGGGGTCTTTCCGTCTTTCCGCGGGGAGATTGCATCATCACAAACATTTCAACTTCGCTGAGTCTCTGGAGGAGACAGTGTGGCCATCGTTACGCCATTCGTGCAGGTCGGAACTTACCCGACAAGGAATTTCGCTACCTTAGGACCGTTATAGTTACGGCCGCCGTTTACTGGGACTTCAATCAAGAGCTTGCACCCCATCATTTAATCTTCCAGCACCGGGCAGGCGTCACACCCTATACGTCCACTTTCGTGTTTGCAGAGTGCTGTGTTTTTATTAAACAGTCGCAGCCACCGATTTTTTGCAACCGCTTTGGGCTCCCTTTGTTCAAGTTCACCTACTTGCGGCATACCTTCTCCCGAAGTTACGGTATCAATTTGCCGAGTTCCTTCTCCAGAGTTCTCTCAAGCGCCTTAGAATACTCATCTCGCGCACCAGTGTCGGTTTGCGGTACGGTCGTGTGTAGCTGAAGCTTAGTGGCTTTTCCTGGAAGCAGGGTATCACTCACTTCGTCTGCAAGCAGACTCGTTATCACCCCTCATCTAAGCCCGGCGGATTTGCCTACCAGGCATGACTACAGGCTTGAACCAACATATCCAACAGTTGGCTGAGCTAACCTTCTCCGTCCCCACATCGCACTACACATCGGTACAGGAATATTGACCTGTTTCCCATCAGCTACGCATCTCTGCCTCGCCTTAGGGGCCGACTCACCCTACGCCGATGAACGTTGCGTAGGAAACCTTGCGCTTACGGCGAGGGGGCTTTTCACCCCCTTTAACGCTACTCATGTCAGCATTCGCACTTCTGATACCTCCAGCACCCGTTACCAGGCACCTTCACAGGCTTACAGAACGCTCTCCTACCACTTGCAATAAATTGCAAATCCGCAGCTTCGGTAACTGGCTTAGCCCCGTTACATCTTCCGCGCAGGACGACTCGATCAGTGAGCTATTACGCTTTCTTTAAATGATGGCTGCTTCTAAGCCAACATCCTGACTGTTTTAGCCTTCCCACTTCGTTTCCCACTTAGCCAATTTTAGGGACCTTAGCTGGCGGTCTGGGTTGTTTCCCTCTTGAGTCCGGACGTTAGCACCCGGTGCTCTGTCTCCCAAGCTGTACTCTGCGGTATTCGGAGTTTGCATAGGTTTGGTAAGTCGCCATGACCCCCTAGCCTAAACAGTGCTCTACCCCCGCAGGTAATACTTGAGGCACTACCTAAATAGTTTTCGGAGAGAACCAGCTATTTCCAAGTTTGTTTAGCCTTTCACCCCTATCCACAGCTCATCCGCTAGTTTTGCAACACTAGTCGGTTCGGACCTCCAGTACCTGTTACGGCACCTTCATCCTGGCCATGGATAGATCACTTGGTTTCGGGTCTACACCCAGCGACTGGACGCCCTATTCGGACTCGATTTCTCTACGGCTCCCCTATTCGGTTAACCTTGCCACTGAATGTAAGTCGCTGACCCATTATACAAAAGGTACGCAGTCACCCTTGCGGGCTCCTACTTTTTGTAAGCATGCGGTTTCAGGATCTATTTCACTCCCCTCCCGGGGTTCTTTTCGCCTTTCCCTCACGGTACTGGTTCACTATCGGTCGATGATGAGTATTTAGCCTTGGAGGATGGTCCCCCCATATTCAGACAGGGTTTCTCGTGCCCCGCCCTACTTTTCTCTAGCTCAGTACCACCAGTCGGTTTTCACATACAGGGCTATCACCTACTATGGCCGGACTTTCCATTCCGTTTTGTTAACCGTCTGACTATCACTAGAAGGCTCTTCCGATTTCGCTCGCCACTACTTTCGGAATCTCGGTTGATGTCTTTTCCTCTGGGTACTTAGATGTTTCAGTTCTCCAGGTTCGCCTCGCATACCTATGTATTCAGTATGCGATACCCTTGCGGGTGGGTTTCCCCAT
>NZ_JBHSIH010000001.1:1570000-3700000 GCF_042653485.1 Delftia deserti
CCGACTCACTGCGATCAGTGAAGCCTTGAATTCTAGCACAGTTTTTAGCGTCGTTGCAATCAAATTTCTTCGATCTCTTTAACACCAGCGATCTGCATCGCTTCTCTTCAGCAGAGCCTTGCATTGTAGCACGTTTTTTCAACCCGCCAACAACAAGAACCCTACCGCAGCAACCAGAGCATCAGCCCCAACCACCGGATCAGGCCGCCGAAGCAACCCTCTCATAAAAAAAGCCACCCTTGCGGGTGGCTTTTTTCTATCCTGGCGGAAACGGAGGGATTCGAACCCTCGATGAGGCTCTACACCCCATACTCCCTTAGCAGGGGAGCACCTTCGGCCACTCGGTCACGTTTCCGGAATGACGTTATTGTAACGTGCTTTTTTGCCGGTTTCGGCAAAACGATGATTTTATTCCGGCTTGTCGAGACCGAAGGCGGTGTGCAGGGCGCGCACGGCCAGCTCCAGGTACTTCTCGTCGATGACGACGGAGGTCTTGATCTCGGAGGTGGAGATCATCTGGATGTTCACGCCTTCCTGGCTCAGCGCACGGAACATGGTGGATGCCACGCCCACATGGCTGCGCATGCCGATGCCGACAATGCTGACCTTGGCGATGTTGGGGTTGCCGACGACTTCGGAGGCACCCAGGGCGGGCACGACCTTGTCACGCAGCAGTTCCATGGCGCGCTGGTAGTCGCCCTGGCTGACGGTGAAGCTGAAGTCGGTTTTGCCTTCCTTGCTGATGTTCTGGATGATCACATCGACTTCGATGTTGGCGTCGGCCACCGGGCCCAGGATGCCGTAGGCGATGCCGGGGGTGTCGGGCACGCCGAGAACGGAGATCTTGGCTTCGCCGCGGTTGAATGCGATGCCGGATACGACGGCCTTTTCCATTTTTTCGTCTTCCTCAAAAGTAATCAGCGTGCCGGAGGTGGATTCTTCCTCCAGGTCGATGTCCCAGGGCGTGAAGCTGGAGAGCACGCGCATGGGCACCTTGTACTTGCCGGCAAATTCCACCGAGCGGATCTGCAGCACCTTGGAGCCGAGGCTGGCCATTTCCAGCATTTCCTCGAAGCTCACGGTGTTCAGGCGCTTGGCGGCCTGCACAACGCGCGGGTCGGTGGTGTAGACGCCGTCCACGTCGGTATAGATAAGGCACTCGGCCGCCTTCAGCGCCGCAGCCACGGCCACGGCCGAGGTGTCGGAGCCGCCACGGCCCAGCGTGGTGACATGTCCGTTGGGATCGATGCCCTGGAAGCCCGTGATGATGACCACGCGGCCAGCGTCGAGTTCGGCGCGAACGCGCTTGTCGTCGATGGACTCGATGCGTGCCTTGGTGAAGCTGCTGTCGGTGCGCACGGGAACTTGCCAGCCCGAGAAGCTGATGGCTTCCACGCCTTCGGCCTGCAGCGCAATGGCCAGCAGTGCCGACGACGCCTGCTCGCCCGTGGAGGCCAGCATGTCGAGCTCACGGTAGTACGCCGTTTTGGCCGAGCCGGGAGCCAGCTCGCTGGCCAGACCCAGCAGACGGTTGGTTTCGCCACTCATGGCGCTGGGGACGACCACCATCTGGTGACCGGCACGAGCCCACTTGGCCACGCGCTTGGCAACGTTGCGGATGCGCTCTGTCGAGCCCATCGAGGTGCCGCCGTATTTATGAACGATCAGTGCCATTGGATATCAGGGTGACGAAACTGCTTGCCACGGCGCTGTACGACAGAGGGATGCTTGTGCAAGCCAGGATGTTCGAGAGGATCGCGCATGAAGCGAAATGTCCGCCCGGACCCGTCTTGCGCAAGCCGTTTGGTTTTGGCGCGCCGCCGGTTTTCGTGCAAAGTTGGACCAAAACTCGTCAATTGTACCAATCGAGCACCGACCCCAGGCGCCGCACAAAACCCCGTCCCATCTTGAGATGGATGCGGTGGCCTCGCGTACGGCAAACGCCGATCTGCGCGAGCAGCTGATCGAGCTGCGCGGCACTGGGCGTGGTGGCATGCACGCTGCGCAGCCAGTGGCGCAGCACATTGGCCTGGCGCGCAGGGCTCAGCGCCTGCAAGGCGGTGATGCCGGGCGGGTTGCCGATGGCCGCCAGGTCGGCCTGCGCCATCTCCTGCAGGAGTTCCGCCGCCTCGGCGCAATGCCGGCTGCTGCGCGCGAACGTGGCGCGAAACTGGGGAAAGGCCTGCTGCAGCGCGGGCAGCAACTGGGCGCGGATGCGATTGCGCGTGTAGCGCGCGTCGGCATTGGTCGGGTCTTCCACCCACGCCTGGCCACGCGCTGCAAGCCAGTCACGCAGGACCTGGCCGGGCACATCAAGCAGTGGACGATGCCATTCGAGATCCGCCCTGCTCCACTGCGCCGGCATGGCGGCCAACCCGGCCACACCGGCGCCGCGAGACAGGGCCAGCAGCAGCGTCTCGACCTGGTCGTCCGCATGTTGCGCCAGCGCCATGCTGCGAACGGGCGGCAAGGGCCCTCCGCCGGCGCCCTGCCCAGGCCAGGGTTCGCGGGCGGCTTCTATCAGCGTTGCGTAGCGCAGCTGGCGTGCGGCGTCCTCAGGACTCTGGCCCGGCGCGTGGCGCGCGTCCACGCGGCGAATCTTCAAGGGAACGGCATGCTGCGCGCAGACTTTCTCGCACTGGCCGACGAAGGCGTCGGCCGCCGACTGCAGACCGTGGTGCACATGGATGGCCACGACCTGGCCCGGCCAGCGCTCGGCGCAGGCCAGCAGCAGCGCCGTGGAGTCCGCACCGCCGCTGAAGGCCACGGCCAGCGGCAGTTGCGGCGCAAAGCGATGGATGGCGGCGTCCAAAGCGGCACCCGGTGCGGCACCTGGTGCACCATCTGGCGCGGCTGCCGGCACATTGCGCGGCGGGTCGGGGATCGGAATTTCCACAGGCTTGGATCAGAGGTATCAGGACGCGGGCCAGGGCCTGGCGCAAAAGCAAACGGCTCCCAGGGGGAGCCGTCCAGTGTGCCAGAGCGTGGCGCAGGCCTTCAGCGGTTGTCGGCCTTGGTATCGGCGAAGCGGCCGTAGCTTTGCAGGCGCTCGTAACGCCGGTCCTGCAATTCCTTGGGCTTGAGGTCTGCCAGCTGGCGATAGGCATCGCCCAGCGCGCGCTTGAGGAAGGCGGCCATTTGCTTGGGGTCGCGGTGGGCGCCGCCCACGGGCTCGTTGACGATCTTGTCCACCAGGCCCAGGGCCTTGAGGCGATGCGCGGTGATGCCCATGGCATCGGCCGCGTCCTGGGCCTTTTCGCCGGTCTTCCAGAGAATGGAGGCGCAGCCTTCCGGGCTGATCACGGAGTAGACGGCGTACTGCAGCATCAACACCTGGTCGGCGACGGCAATGGCCAGGGCACCACCCGATCCACCTTCACCGATGACGGTGGTGATGATGGGGGTCTGCAGCTGGGCCATTTCGTAGATGTTGCGGCCGATGGCTTCGGACTGGCCGCGCTCTTCGGCTTCGATGCCGGGGAAGGCGCCGGGCGTGTCCACGAAGGTGAAGACCGGCAGGCCGAACTTCTCGGCTGTCTTCATGAGGCGCAGGGCCTTGCGGTAGCCCTCGGGGCGCGTCATGCCGAAGTTGCGCAGCGTGCGCTCCTTGGTGTCACGGCCCTTCTGGTGGCCGATGACCATGCAGGAAATGCCATTGAAGCGCGCCAGCCCGCCCACGATGGACTGGTCGTCGGCGAAGTGCCGGTCGCCGTGCATCTCGATGAAGTCGGTGAAGCAGTCGCGCACATAGTCCAGCGTGTAGGGACGCTCGATATGGCGCGCGATCTTGGTGATCTGCCAGGGCGAGAGGTCGCTGTAGATGTCCTTGGTCAGCTGCAGGCTTTTTTTGCTGAGCTGCTCGATCTCTTCCGAGATATCGACTGCGCTTTCGGTCTGCACGTAGCGCAGTTCCTCGATTTTGGATTCGAGCTCGGCGATGGGCTGCTCAAAATCCAGAAAGTTCTTTTTCGCCAACTTGTTTCTCCTTGTCCCAGCCAGGCACGGTGCATGCGTTCCTGCCGGAAAACGGGGGTTGATCGGGTGTGATCGGTTTGTCTTCAGGCTGCAGGCTGCGTCTCGAGCGAGCGCCAAATATACCAAGTCGCCACGGTGCACCACGGCTTCCAGGCCTCGGCAACCTCACGCGCCTCGCTGCGGCTGACGGGGTCGCCCGAAAAATAGTTCTGGCTGATGCCCGAGATCAGGCCTGCATCGTCCAGCGGCAGCACATTGGGCCGCTGCAGGTAGAAGATGAGGAACATCTCGGCCGTCCACCGGCCCACGCCGCGAATGGACATGAGCTCGGCCACGATGGCCTCGTCGCTCATGCCCTGCCAGTCGTCCTGGTGCAGCCGGTGTTCGGTGAAATGCATGGCCAAGTCCACAAGATAGTCCACCTTGCGGGCAGACAGGCCCACGGCACGCATGTCATCCACCTTGAGCTTGAGCACCAGGTCGGGCGCCATCCGGGCGGGCAGGCGCGCGAACTTGTTCCACAGCGTCTGCGCGGCCTTCATCGAGATCTGCTGGCCCACGATGGAGCGCGCCAGCGTGGCAAAGGCATCGCCACCGGGCTGCAGGGCCAGGTGGGCAAAGCGAGGGATCAGGCGCTTCATCACGCGATCGCGCCGCACCAACTGGCGGCAGGCCTCGGCCCAATAGGCCGGCGCGCCCTCGGGCGGCGCAGGCAGGGATATCTTGGCCTTGGGAGCGGGGGCAGCGGCAGCCGCAGAACCAGCGCGCGCGCCCAGCGTCACCACCGGCAGCGGGGCCGGTTGCTGTTCGGGCACGGGCAGATCGGCCACCAGCGGCAACTGCTCGAAATCCATGGTGTCCAGGGGTTTGGCGGAGGCCATCAAAGCACCTCCCCGCACCTGGCGCGGCTCATCTGGCAAGGCATACGGATCAGCCCTTTGCGGCTGCCTCCCAGGTCGTGCCTGCGGGGGAGTCCTTGAGCACGATGCCCTGCTCCAGCAGGGCCTTGCGGATGCGGTCGGCCTCGGCCCAGTCCTTGGCCGCCTTGGCAGCTGCGCGTGCGGCAATCTGCGCCTCGATGGCGGCGGCATCCACGTCTGCCGCTCCTGCCTGCAGGAAGGCCTGGGGGTCGCCCTGCAGCAGCCCCAGGCAGCCGGCCAGGGCCTTGAGCAGGCCCGCCGTCTCGGCGCTCTTGCTGCGATTGACTTCTGCAGCCAGCTCGAACAGCACGGCCACGGCCTCGGGCGTGCCGAAGTCCTCGTCCATGGCGGCCTTGAAGCGTGCGGCAGCGGGATGATTCCAGTCGATGGCGACCTCGGCAGGGGCCACCAGGCTCAGCGCCGTGTACAGGCGCTTGAGCGCGCCGCGGGCGTCGTTCAGATGCACGTCGCTGTAGTTCAGCGGGCTGCGGTAGTGGCTGCGCACGACGAAGAAGCGCACGGTCTCGGCGTCGTACTCCTTGAGCACGTCGCGGATGGTGAAGAAGTTGCCCAGCGACTTGGACATCTTCTCGTTGTCCACGTTGATGAAGCCGTTGTGCATCCAGACCTGCGAGAACGGCTTGCCGGTCGCGCCTTCGCTCTGGGCAATCTCGTTTTCGTGGTGCGGGAACTGCAGGTCGGCACCACCGCCGTGGATGTCGAAACTCTCGCCCAGCATCTCGCAGCCCATGGCCGAGCACTCGATGTGCCAGCCGGGACGGCCCACGCCCCAGGGGCTGGCCCATTTGACCTCTTCCGGCTCGGCGGGCTTGGCGCTCTTCCACAGCACGAAGTCCAGCGGGTCCTGCTTGCCATCCTGCACGGCCACGCGCTCGCCGGCCTGCAATTCGTCCAGCGACTTGCCCGACAGCTTGCCGTAGCCGGGGAACTTGCGCACGGCAAAGTTCACGTCGCCATCCGTGCCCTGATAGGCCAGGCCCTTGTCCTGCAGGCGGCCGATCATGGACAGCATCTGCGGCACGTATTCGGTGGCACGCGGCTCGTGCGTGGGGCGCTCGATGCCCAGGGCGTCGGCGTCCTGGTGCAGGGCGTCGATCATGCGGTCGGTCAGCGAGCGGATGGTCTCGCCGTTCTCCACGGCGCGCCGGATGATCTTGTCATCGATGTCGGTGATGTTGCGCACATAGGTCACGCGATTGCCACTGGCACGCAGCCAGCGCTGCACCACATCGAAAGCGACCATGGAGCGTGCGTGTCCCAGGTGACACAGGTCGTACACGGTCATGCCGCACACATACATGCGCACATGGCCCGGTTCGATTGGCGAAAACGCTTCCAATGCACGCGACAGCGTGTTGTAGATACGCAAACTCATGGATGTTTATCAGGGGAGAAAGGGTCGCTGCAGGGGGCGCGTCCCACGCGCCGCCGGACCCTTGGCGCCGACGCAGGCATGCTCAGCAGGGAGCAGGAGCGGCAGGCGCAGAGCCCGTGTGACCCAGCACACCCCTCAGCTACAATTGACCGCAGTATAAGCCCGCGCCGCGGGGCATTCCCCCGAGGCCCCGAAAGCACCTACATGCCTCTACGCAACTCGTTTCGCTCCGCCCTGCGCCTCGCGGCACTGGCGGCCCTGCTCGCAACAGGCCACGCCCACGCCGACGACTATACGGAAGTGAATCAGTTGCTGCGCAACGGCAAGAGCACCCAGGCGCTGGCACGCGCCGATGCCTATCTGGCCAAGAACGCACGCGACCCGCAGATGCGCTTTCTCAAGGCGGTTGCACTGACCGACAGCGGCAAGACAGACGAGGCCATCGCCGCGCTGAACCAGCTCATCGAGGACTACCCCGAGCTGCCCGAGCCCTACAACAATCTGGCGGTCATCTATGCCGGCCAGAACCAGCTCGACAAGGCACGTTCCGCGCTCGAATCCGCCGTGCGCAACAACCCCAACTACGGCGTCGCCTACGAGAACCTGGGCGACATCCATGCCCGCCTGGCCTACGAGGCCTACTCCAAGGCGCAAGGCCTGGATGGCCGCGCGGCCAGCGTACGCCCCAAGCTCAAGCTGCTGCGCGACCTGCTGGCGCCCGTCACCGCCACCAAGTAGGCATCCCGTCCCACGCGCGCAGCCCTTGCGCCAGCGCGCGTGCGACGGTCGATCGGGTCTCGCCATGCCTGGCGCGCACCCGCAGGAACCAGCCCGGTTTTCCCCACTCCATTCCCCAGCCCTTTGGCTTTCACAGGAGATTCGCATGACCACACGCCGCATCGCGTCGCTTTCCCTGGCCGGCATGGCCCTGGCCGCCTCCCTTTTCACCGCCCTGCCCGCCATGGCGCAGAACGCCACGCCCAAGGTGCAGATCAAGACCAGCATGGGCGACATCGTGCTGGAGCTGAACGAAGCCAAGGCCCCCAAGACCGTGGCCAACTTCATGCAGTACGTGCGCGACAAGCACTATGACGGCACGGTGTTCCACCGCGTGATGGACGGCTTCATGATCCAGGGCGGCGGCATGGATGCCAGCCTCAAGGAAAAACCCACGCGCGCGCCCATTCCGCTGGAAGCGGACAACGGCCTCAAGAATGACCGGGGAACCATCGCCATGGCGCGCACGGGCAACCCCAACTCGGCCACCTCGCAGTTCTTCATCAACGTGGTGAACAACGACATGCTCAATGCGCCCAAGCCTGACGGACACGGCTACGCCGTCTTCGGCCGCGTGGTCCAGGGCATGGAGGTGGTGGACAAAATCCGCACGGTGGCCACGGGCAACCAGGGCATGCACCAGAATGTACCCACCAAGCCGGTGACCATCCTCTCGGCCACCGAGGTCAAGTAAACCGCGCGCCGCGCCCAGCGTGGCACGCCCTTCCCCTTCACCCAACAAGGAACCGCCATGAGCAATCCCCAAGTCGAACTCCACATCGCCGACCACGGCGTCATCACCATCGAACTCGACGCCGCCAAGGCCCCCAAGAGCGCGGAGAACTTCCTGGCCTATGTGAACAAGGGCCACTACAACAACACCATCTTCCATCGCATCATCGATGGCTTCATGATCCAGGGTGGCGGCTTCGAGCCCGGCATGAAGCAAAAGGAGACGGACGCTCCCATCGAGAACGAGGCCAAGAACGGCCTGAAGAACGACAAGTACACCCTGGCCATGGCCCGTACCGGCGACCCGCACTCGGCCACCGCCCAGTTCTTCATCAACGTGGCCGACAACGGCTTCCTGAACCACACCTCGCCCAGCGCCCAGGGCTGGGGCTATGCCGTGTTCGGCAAGGTGGTCAAGGGCACCGAGATCGTGGACAAGCTGCGTGGCGTGAAGACCGGCCGCAACGGCGGCCACCAGGACGTGCCCAAGGATGACGTGATCATCGAAAAGGCCGTGGCCCTGTAATCAGGCGCCCTTCCAGCCCTTCCAACAAGGCGGCTGCCCCCTTGGCGTGCAGCCGCCCTGTTGTCCATGCACATGGCCCCGGCCGTACCCGGCCGTGTCCATGGACAACAGTCCCTTCAGAGCCTTCCACAGCCTTCATGCAGCGCCCTTGACGGGCGCACCCTCCCATGGCCCAGACCGCCGCACCTCGCTCTCCTTGCGTGCCGCCCATCGCGGCCGAATGGACACTGCCCGCGGCCTGGCGCACGCTGGACTTCATCTCCGACCTGCACCTGCAGGCCTGCGAGCCCGCCACCGTGCAGGCCTTTCGCCATTACCTGCACGCCACGCAGGCCGATGCCGTCTTTCTGCTCGGCGACCTGTTCGAAGTCTGGGTGGGCGACGACGCCTTGCTGGAGCCCGGCAGTTTCGAGGCCGAATGCGCCGCCACCCTGCGCGAGGCAGCCGCGCGCAGGCCGCTGTTCTTCATGCAGGGCAACCGCGACTTCCTGACTGGAGCGCAGTTCGATGCGCTGTGCGGCACGACCACGCTGGCCGACCCCACGGTGCTCGAGTGCGGCAACCAGCGCATCCTGCTCAGCCATGGCGACGCACTGTGCCTGGACGATGCGGACTACCAGCGCTTTCGCGTCATGGCGCGCTCCGCCGCGTGGCAGGCGGCCTTTCTGGCCCAGCCGCTGCCGCTGCGCCGCGAGCAGGCACGCGGCATCCGGCAAGAAAGCGAATCGCGCAAACGTGAATCGGCCGGACCGGATGGAGCGGCCCCATCCGCCAGCCACACCGCCGCCATGCCCACCTATGCCGATCTCGATGCCGAGGCCACGCGCAGCTGGCTGCGGGCCGCACGCGCCGCCACCCTGGTCCACGGCCACACGCACCGCCCGGCCGAACATGAACTGGGCGATGGCCTGCGGCGTGTGGTGCTCAGCGACTGGGATTTGGCAGCCCCCGTGCCGCGCGCCGAAGTGCTGCGCTGGGAGCACGGCCAGGGCCTGCGGCGCCTGCCGCTGTCCGAAGTACTTGAACAGGTGCCCCGGCGATGAGCCTCTGGCGACAACTGGGCCACTGGGTCCGGCGGCTGGGCCGCCGCGCACGCTCCGCCGTCTCGCCGGTGCCCGAGATTCCCGCGCCGCTGTGGCTGTCCACGCTGGCCGCCTACCCCTTTCTTTCCTCGCTGACGCTGGAGGAGCAATCCAAGCTGCGCGCACTGGCCGCCGTCTTCCTGCAGCGCAAGCGCTTCCACGGCGCGCACGGCCTGGAAGTCAGCGATGCCATGGCGCTTGAAATTGCCGCCCAGGCCTGCCTGCCCCTGCTGCACTGGGGCGAGCCGCAGGGCGCGCTGTCCTGGTATGACGACTTTGTCGGCATCGTGGTGCACCCGGGCGATGCCGTGGCGCGGCGCCAGAGCTTGGACGAGGCCGGTGTCATCCACGACTACGACGAAGTGATCATGGGCGAGGCCATGCATGGCGGCCCCGTCATGCTGAGCTGGCAGGCCATTGGCGCAGGGCGCGGCTCCCACGCCAGCCACCACGGCCACGGCGGCCAGCCCGCCAATGTGGTGATCCATGAATTCGCCCACAAGATCGACATGCGCAACGGCGGTGCCGACGGTTGCCCGCCCCTGCCGCCGGGCTTCATGGGCAGCAGCTCCGCGCGCCAGACGCGCGAGATATGGCAGGCCGCCTGGGCTCCGGCCTATGACGCATTCCGCGAGCAGGTGACCATTGCCGAACGCTTTGGCGGCGAATGGCCCTGGCTGGATGGCTATGGCGCCACGGCACCCGCCGAATTCTTCGCCGTGGCCTGCGAGGCCTTCTTCGTGGACCGCGCACGCTTTGCCCAGGAATTTCCCACGCTGGAGCCGCTGCTGACAGCGTTGTTCAAGCCGGCCTCCAGCCAGCGCTAGCCGGCACAGACTTCCTTCAGCGCCTGGGCGAACAGGCGCTGCTCCTCGTACTGCCCGCCCGCCTTGCGTTCGAACAGGGTGATGGGCGGCAAGGTCCAGCCAAAGCGGTGGCGCACGATGCCCACGCCTGCGATGCGCACCAGTTCCTCGGCAATGTCGGCCGGCACGATGGACACGGCCCGCTCATTGGCCGCCACCAGCTCGCCGATCACCTTGGCCGAGAGCGTTTCCACAAACGGCGGCGGCGGCTCCACGCCCGCGCGCAGGAAAAAGTCGGTGATCTGCTCGCGCATGGGTGTACGGCGCTGACCCAGTACCCAGTCAAGCCCCGTGAGTTCGGCCCATTGCAAAGGCCGGCGCCCCAGCCGCGTGGCCAGACTGCGGTGGGCGATCAGGCGCGGCTCCTGCTCATAAAGCACGCTGTGGCGTATGCCGGTCATGTCCAGCACGGCCGAGGCGCGGCCAATCACGCAATCCAGCTCATGCACGCGCAGCTTGTGCAGCAGGCGGTCGCTGGTGTCCTCGTGCAGCGTGACCGTGATGCGCCGGCCCTGCAGCCGCGTCCTGCCAATGGCATCGGCCAGCATGCGTGCGGGCAGGAAGGGGATCACACCGACCTGCAGATGCGCCGCACGCTGCTGGCCCACGGCCTCGATGTCCTTTGCCCAATGGTCCAGATCCGCCAGCATGCCCCGGGCCCGCGCCAGCACCAGCGTGCCCAGTTCCGTAGGTTCCATGCCGCGTCCCGAGCGCACGAACAGCGGCGCGCCGAACAACGATTCCAGTTCGGCCAACGCCTGGGTCACGGCGGGCTGGCTGGTGGCCATGCGCTCGGCCACGCGGGTCAGCGTGCCCTGCTCGCTGATGGCGCGCAGCAGCAGCAGATGCTTCATCTTCAGGCGCGTGGCCATGCGGTGCGACAGCTGGGCTGCGGTCGATGCGATCACGGTTTCGGGCTGGGCTTCGGGCATGGCATCGGGCACGGTGCGTCATAAGAAAAACCATATTGAACAATAAAAACAAATGAATTTCTGCTTATGTATCCACGCCAGAATTCCTGCGTCTTCCACACCAAAAAGGAAAGGGCAAGGCAGACCATGGATGGCATGTTCTTCATCATCGCGCTGGGCGCGGCGGCGGCAGGATTCGTGCAGGGCCTGTCGGGCTTTGCCTTCGGCATGGTGGCCATGTCGTTCTGGGCCTGGGTGCTGGAGCCGCGCGATGCGGCCGTGCTCACCGTCTTCGGCTCGCTGCTGGGCCAGGTGCTGTCGGCCATCACCGTGCGGCGCGGGTTTGCGCTGGCAAAGCTGCTGCCCTTCATCCTGGGTGGGCTTGCCGGCATTCCGCTGGGCGTATTGCTGCTGCCGCACCTGGACATGGCCTGGTTCAAGGCCCTGCTGGGCGGCATGCTGGTGCTGTGGTGCCCGGTGATGCTGCTGTCGGCCCGGCTGCCCAGGCTGGCGCGCGGCGGCCGGGTGGCAGACGGCGCCGTGGGCCTGGCGGGCGGTGTGATGGGCGGACTGGGCGGCTTCACGGGCACGCTGCCCACGCTGTGGTGCACGCTGCGCGGCTACCCCAAGGATGAGCAGCGCTCCATCATCCAGAACTTCAACCTGTCCATGCTGGCCGTGACCATGGCCACCTACCTGGGCACCGGCATGGTCACGCGCAGCATGCTGCCGCTGTTCGCCATCGTGGCGCCGGCCATGCTCATTCCATCGCTGCTGGGCTCCAGGCTGTATATCGGCATCAGCGAGGCGCGCTTCCGGCAGGTCGTGCTCGGCCTGCTGTGCCTGTCGGGCGTGGCGCTGCTGGCCTCCTCGGTGCCGGTGCTGCTGCAGCGCGCGGGCTGAGCGCGCATCCCCTCAGACCACCGGCGCCCTGACCGTTTCCGGCACGGAAAGCAAATGGCCCAGTTGCCGAAAGTCCGCGACGACCGTCTCGGCGCCTGCGCTCTTCAACTGCTCGGCCTTGGTGCCTGCGGCAACGCCCACAAACTGCAGTCGCAGGTTTGTCGCGGTGCGCAGGTCCCATAGCCCGTCGCCGAAGGACACGACCGATGTGATCTGCGCTGCATCCCAGCCGTCGCCGGCGGCCGCGATGGCTGCGCTGACGATCTCCTCGCGCGTGCTGAATTCGCTGGCCGTCACCAGCAGCCGCTCGGAGCAGGCAATACCCGCCGCCGCCAGCTTGGCCCGCGCCAGATGCCGGTAGGAGCCCGTGGCAAACGCAAACCGTATCTGACCAGCCTCGGACAGCCTGGCCATGAAGTCTGCGGCGCCCGCAATCTCCTGCACCTGGCCCGGAATCCGCCTCCATTCCTGCATCAGGGCGCCGACAAAGCGGGCCTCATCCCCGCTGGTTGCATCCCGGCCGTGGGCGCGCGCAAACGCTTCGCGGAAGATGCCTGAATCCGTGTGGTGGCGGTAGCCGCCCCAGTTCTCGTCCACCTCCAGCATGCCGATGGTGCGAAAGGCTGCGCTGAAGCAGCTCTGGTGCGCGGCAACGCTGTCCGTGAGGGTTCCGTCTATGTCGAAGATGTAGATGTGCATGAAAGGGAAAAGTCCTGAACGGTGGGCACTGCGAACGCTGACATGCAGCCCGGGGCGCCTTGAAGACCAAGCGCAGCCGGTCGACTTTGCAGCCCCTGTGCGCGCCACGCTATGTTTCATCATATATTGCGAACTGCACCAGCCCACCCATGAGAGGCCTTCCGATGTTGACGCCCCCCTTCAAACTCAGCGCAGGCGGCATGGCCGCCCTGGGCGCCGCCGTGTCGGCCGGCGCCTTGCAGGCCGGGGACGGCACCTGCTGCGGGCATGACCATGGCAAGGACGACGCTGCAGGCGCGGCGCCCGCCCAGACGCGCACGCGGCTGTACCAGCTGGACACGCATCTGCACTGTTCGGTGATCGGCACCTGCCTGAGCCCGGCCGAGCTGCGCAAGCTGATGGGCAGGCACATGGATATCAAGGGCAGGACCGACCTGGAACTGCACCACCAGGCCGTGGGCCTTGCGCATGAGAACGGCGATCTGTCCAAGGCCATCCACAAGGCGCTGGAACAGCGCCATGCCGCCGTGATCAAGGGCTTTGCCGCCGCCCAGGACGAGGCCGCGCTCGAAGCGGCCTGGAAGCAGGCCTGGCAGCAGGGCGAGATTCCGGGTGCCTACTGGGCACTGCTCACGCACAAGTGCGCGAGCTTTGCGCTGCGCCAGATGGCCTTCGGTGAGGTGCACATGCTGTCGCACCTGATGGGATCGGCCAACCGGCATGAACTCAAGCGCTTCGTGGCTCTGGAAAAGGAAAACCTGCAACTGCAGGACAAGCTGGAACGCGAACGCCAGCGCCACCACCAAACCCAGCTCGAACGTGATGCGCTGGCCGGCCAGCTGCGCCAGCAATCCCTGGACTTCGAGGCCCGCCTGTCACAGCTCAGGACAGGGGCAGCCCCTGAAGGCGAGGCCCGCCCCACCGATGCCGGCGCCCTGGTCGGCATGCATACCGAACGGCGCGAGCGTGCAGAACGCGCTGCCGAACAGGCCTGGGCCGAGGCCGGCCGCCTGCAGCAGATGGCCGAACAATTGCAGCAGCGCGTGCAGTGGCTGGCCGAGGAACTGGCCGCCGCCGAGAAGGAACTGCAGCGCGCGGCCAGCCAGCCCCAGGCCCCCGATGCCACGCAGCAGCAGGCGCTGCAGGGCCGCAAGCTGCTCTATGTGGGCGGGCGCCCCAGCTCCACGCCCGCCATACGCGACCATGTTCAGCGCCACGGCGGCGAGTTCGTGCACCACGATGGCGGACTGGAGACGCGCAAGGGCCTGCTGGCCGCGCAGTTGCCCCGTGTCGATCTGGTGGTCTTTCCCGTGGACTGCGTGGACCATGATTCCGTGGTCAACCTCAAGCGCCTCAGCGAGCGGCACGGCGTGCCCTTCATGGCATTGCGCACCGCCAGCCTGGCGAGCTTTGCGGCCACGGTCGCGCGGGAGCTGGCTCCACCCGAACCCGACAGGGCATCACACTTTTGCCTGCGGCATGGCTGACGGGGCCGGGCGGCGCACGCTACCATCCGTTCTTCCCACACCTCAGGAGTCCAGCATGAAGATCAGCGCGCGCAATGTGCTTTCGGGCACGGTCGTTTCCATCGTCCGGGGTCCGGTCAGCACGGAAGTGACGCTGGAGATCGCCCCCGGCATCCAGATCACCTCGAGCATCACCAGCAATTCGGCCGATGCGCTGGGCCTGAAGGAAGGCGCCAAGGCCTATGGCGTGATCAAGGCCTCGTCCGTGATGATTGGCGTGGACGACTAAGCAAGCGCTCCCCCAAAAAAAGGACGGGGCAGGAATTACTCCCTGCCCCGTCCCCGGATTCCCGCCGCATGGCGGGAATTTCTTTCTGGCGACTACGCCTGCTGCGCTTCAATACCGCGCATCGGCCGGCTTCTTGTCCTTGGGCCAGTCCTTGTGCTTGTTGGCAAAATCCGGGCGCGGCTGATGGCTGAAGTACTCGGCCACGTCCACGGCCTCCTGGTCGCTGAGGCCGCCCTGGCCCAGCGGGAAGTTGCCATGGAAGGCGATGGGCATGTTGCGCTTGACGAAGGCCGCTGCCGTGTAGGTGCGCGCCATGCCCGCGCCGATGTTGAAGGACTCGTCACCCCACAGCGGCGGATAGACCCACTGTCCCTTGGCATTCTTCACGCCCTCGCCCTCGCCGCCATGGCAGACCGCGCACTGGGCCGCATAGACCTTCTTGCCGTTGTCCACGTTGGGCACGATGGACTGGCTGATCTTGCCCACGCCCCGGCCTTCGACCTTGTCCTCGGGCTTGGTTTCGCGGCGCATCCAGTCGAAGTAGGCGACCATGGCCTTGATCTCGTCGGACTCCAGCGGCAGCGGCTTGCCGTTCATGGAGCGCAGGAAGCAGCCATTGATGCGATCCTCCAGCGTGATGACGCGGCCCGCGCGCGGCGCATAGCCGGGGAAGAAGGCCGAGACACCGATGTAGGGCGAGCCATCGGCCACGGTGCCCGCGTTCAGGTGGCAGCTGGCGCAGTTCAGCGCATTGCCCACATTCTTGGGCAACAGGTCACGCGTCTCAATGTTCAGGCGGGCGCCGTAGACCAGTTGCCTGGCATTGGACTCGTCCAGCATGGCGGCCAGGCGCGGCGTCTCGAAGGGGCGTGCGCTTTCGCCCTTGGCATCGAGCTGCTTGCGCATGGATTGCACCTCCTTGGCATGGATCTCGCGCGCATCGGCACGGCCCCAGCTCTTGCGGGCGAAGTTGAGGATGTCGGCGATCTCCGCGTCCTTGAGCTGGGCGAAGGCCGGCATGGTCAGCGGCCGCGCATGGCTTTGCGTGACGGGCGCCTTCCAGCCCGCCAGCATCAGATGGATCAGCGTGGACGGGTCCTGCGACTGCAGCGAGAAATTGCCGGCCAGTGGCGGGAACACGTCCTTCACGCCGCCGCCATCGGCACGGTGGCAGTCGGCGCAGAACTGCAGATAGCCCAGGCCGCCCCGGCTGGCGTAGAGGTCGGCAGGCACGTCGGAAGACACTGCCGAGGTGGCGGACGGCGCATGCCCGGAGGCCTGCGGCGCCGGATGCGGGGCGATGACCGGCCCCGGCCCCTGGGCCACCTGCATGGGCAGATCGTTCTTGCCTGCGGGCAGCGACTTCAGATAGGCGCCAATGGCCAGCAGGTCCGCATCGCTCATGTACTGCGTGCTGTGCTGCACCACATCGACCATGTTGCCGGAGACCGTGCCGTGGCTGTTGCGCCCGGTCTTGAGCAACTGGGCGGTTTCCTCGGGTGTCCACAGATTGCGCAGGCTCAGCGCGCGCCAGTTCTCCACGGTCTCGCCGGCCAGGAAATACTCGCCCTTGCTGCCCTCGCCGGTCATGGTCTTTTCCTGGAAGCCCACGCCGCGAGGCGTATGGCAGGCGCCGCAGTGGCCCAGGCCCTGCACCAGGTAGGCACCCCGGTTCCACTGGGCAGTTTGCTGCGGTTGGGGCTGGAAGGGCGTGTCATCCAGAAACACCCAGTTCCACAGCGCCAGGCCCCAGCGCTGGTTGAAGGGAAAGCCCAGGTCGGACTCCTTGTTGGCCGCCTTCACGGGCGCCACGCCCTGCAGCAGATAGGCGTACAGGGCCTGCATGTCCTCGGCCGTCATCTTGGCGTAGGAGGGATAGGGCATGGCCGGGTACATGTTGCGGCCATCGGCTGCCACGCCCTTGCGCATGGCGCGATCGAACTGCTCGAAGCTGTATTTGCCCATGCCCGTATCGGCGTCGGGCGAGATATTTGTGGAATAGATCTTGCCGAATGGCGTCTCCAGCGCCAGCCCACCACCCATGGGCTGGGATTTATTGCCGGTGTGGCAGGCAACGCAATCACCCAGGCGTGCGATATATCGGCCGCGATCGACCAGGGTTCTTTGCTCCGCCGTCAGGTCCGCTGCGTAATCGGCGGGCAGGTCATCAATGATTTGCGGCATTTGCGCATGGTCCACTGCGGGCGCCGACGCCGAAATGGCCAGTTGCCAGGCGGCGGCCGAGAGCGCGGCCACGCACAACAGGCCTTGCTTGAGCGAGAGTTTCATCGTCTTCGATCCACTGGAATGAATTATTATTGAAAGAGGCAAAAACGGATATTGACGAGATATTCAACCCAACGCCTGCAGCCATTGCAGCAAATGATCATCTCTTTGCGAAATATCTTCTTATATATACGAATTCTAGTGGTATCCACTTATTTTTTCCATGCAAGCCGACGAAAACGATAAGCCAATAGCGCATTTAACGCGGGCTTAATCAATGCAGGGAAAAAGCGCGCGCAGCCTTCTCGGGTGCGCACGAAAAAGCGGCCCGCAAGGGGCCGCTGATTTCACCGTCGGTGTATCCGTCAGTGTATCGGGTGGCGGCTCGCCCGCCGGGCTCAGGCCGCCTGGCTGCAGCGGCGCGCCGCCTGCGCCACGCTGTGCGCATCCACGCCAAAGTGGCCGCGCAACGCGGCACGCGTGTCACTTCGGCCAAAGCCGTCCGTGCCCAGGGTGAGGAATCGCCTGCCTGCGGGCAGGAAGGCGCGCACGGTCTCGGGCACGGCGCGCACATAGTCGGTGGCGGCAATCACCGGGCCCTGCGTGCCGTCCAGCAGTTGGGCGATCCAGGGCTGGCCAGGTGCCTCGCCCGCCAGCATGCGCTGCTCGCAGGCCACGCCATCGCGCGCCAGTTCGCTCCAGCTGGTCACGCTGACCACGGTAGCGGCCATGCCCTCGCTGGCCAATTGCTCGGCGGCCTTGAGCACTTCGGTGAGGATGGCACCCGATCCCAGCAAGGTGACATGCTGCGTGGCACGGCCCGCATCGCCAAAGCGGCCGAACACATAGCCGCCGCGCAGCACGCCTTCGGCCGCGCCCGGCGGCAGGTCGGGCTGGGCGTAGTTCTCGTTCATCAGGGTGATGTAGTAGAAAACGTCGCGCTGCTCGACCAGCATCTCGCGCATGCCGGCGTCCAGTATCACGGCCAGTTCGCCCGCATGCGCGGGGTCCCAGGCCTTGCAGTTGGGAATGGTGGCCGCCACCAGATGGCTGGAGCCGTCCTGGTGCTGCAGGCCTTCTCCGCCCAGCGTGGTGCGGCCCGAGGTGGCGCCCAGCAAAAAGCCGCGCGCCCGCTGGTCGGCCGCCGCCCAGATGGCGTCGCCCACGCGCTGGAAGCCGAACATGGAGTAGTAGATGTAGAACGGCAGCATGGCCAGGCCGTGCACGCTGTAGCTGGTGGCCGCGGCCGTCCAGCTGGCGATGGCGCCGGCCTCGCTGATGCCCTCCTCCAGGATCTGGCCGTCCAGCGCCTCGCGGTAGGACAGCACCGAGCCGATGTCCTCGGGTGCGTAGCGCTGCCCCAGGCTGCTGTAGATGCCCACCTGCTTGAACAGGTTGGCCATGCCGAAGGTGCGCGCCTCGTCCGCCACGATGGGCACGATGCGCGGACCCAGCTGCGCGTCCTTGAGCAGGCCGCCCAGCATGCGCACGAAGGCCATGGTGGTGCTCATCTCCTTGCCGGCAGGCGCCAGCGCGAACTGCGCGTACTGGTCCAGGGCGGGCACGGGCACGCGGTCGCACAACGTTTCACGGCGCGGCAGTGCGCCGCCCAGGGCCGTGCGGCGATCGCGCAGGTACTGCATCTCGGCGCTGTCATCGGCAGGTTTATGGAAGGCCAGGCCCTTGGCCTGCTCGTCACTGAGCGGCAGGTTGAAGCGGTTGCGGAACTCGATCAGGTCGGACTCGTCCAGCTTCTTCTGGCTGTGCGTGGTCATCTTGCCCTGCCCGGCCGATCCCATGCCGTAGCCCTTCTTGGTATGGGCAAGGATCACCGTGGGCTGGCCGCGATGGGCGGCAGCCGCTGCATAGGCCGCATGGATCTTCACCAGGTCATGGCCGCCGCGCTTCAAGCGGTCGATCTGCTCGTCCGTCAGACCCTGGGCCAGGGCGGCAAGCTCGGGGTTCTGTCCAAAGAAATGCTCGCGGTTGTAGCGTCCGTCCTTGGCAGCGAAGGTCTGCATCTGCCCGTCCACCGTGCCGCCCAGCGTGCGTGCCAGGGTGCCGGTGAGGTCACGCGCGAACAACCCGTCCCAGTCGCTGCCCCACAGCAGCTTGACCACGTTCCAGCCCGCGCCCGCGAACAGCCGCTCCAGCTCATCGACGATGCGGCCGTTGCCGCGCACCGGGCCGTCCAGCCGCTGCAGATTGCAGTTGACCACCCAGACCAGGTTGTCCAGCCCCTCGCGCGCGGCCAGCGTGAGGGCGCTCATGCTTTCGGGCTCGTCCATCTCGCCGTCGCCGAACACGCCCCAGACCTTGCGCTGCTGGCAGTCCAGCAGGCGGCGGTGCGTGAGATAGCGCATGAAGCGCGCGTGGTAGATGCTGCTGATGGGGCCAATGCCCATGGAGCCCGTCGGGAACTGCCAGAAATCGGGCATCAGCCAGGGATGGGGATAGCTGGACAGGCCCTGCGCGCCTGCAGCCGGCGCGCTGATCTCCTGGCGGTAGTGCTGCAGGTCCTGCTCGGTCAGCCGCCCTTCCAGGAAGGCTCGCGCATACACGCCGGGCGCGCTGTGCGGCTGGAAAAACACCAGGTCGCCCCGGTGCTGGCCCGGCGCAAGTCCCTCCCGCGCATGGAAGAAATGGTTGAACCCGGTCTCGAACAGGTCGGCCGCGCTGGCATAGCTGGCGATATGGCCGCCCAGCTCGCCATAGGCCTGGTTGGCGCGCACCACCATGGCCAGCGCGTTCCAGCGCATGATGGACGCCAGCCGCTCCTCGATGGCCAGGTCGCCCGGAAACACCGGCTGCTGCTGCGCCGCCACGCTGTTCACATAGGGCGTGTTCAGGTCGGGCTGCCAGCCCAGGCGCTGCTCGCGCGCCATGCGCGCCAGCTCTTCGAGCACGAAGCGCGCGCGCTGCGGGCCTTCGGCGGCGACCAGGGCCGCGAAGGCCTCCCGCCATTCGGTGGTTTCCTGGGGATCGGTATCGATATCGGCCAGCGCGGCCAGTGGCGTGGGTGCGTTCATGACCGCCACTTTAGGACTGGCAGGCCGGCATGAGCAGCCGTTCATGGATAAGGAAAACGCCATATTCCAGCATTTCATGCCGGTATTTACATAAAATCCGGCACATGAAACTGGACACCATCGACTTGCGCATTCTGGCCGAGCTACAAACGGACGGCTCGCTGTCCAACGTGGAGCTGGCGCGGCGCGTGCACCTGTCGCCCTCGCCCTGCCTGGCGCGCGTCAAGGCGCTGGAGAAGGCCGGCGTGATCGCGCGCTATGTGGCGCTGGCCAATGCGTCGGCGCTGGGGCTGGGGCTGAATGTGTTCATCAACATCAGCCTCAGGTCGCAGGCCAAGGAATCGCTGGCCGACTTCGAGCGCCGCATTGCCGAGCACGACGAAGTCATGGAGTGCTACCTGATGAGCGGCGACGCAGACTACCTCATCCGCGTGGCGCTGGCCGACATAGGCGCACTGGAGCGCTTCATCGTGGAGCAGCTCACCCCCATTCCGGGCATAGAGAAGATCCGCTCCAGCTTCACCCTCAAGCAGGTGCGCTACAAGACCGCCCTGCCACTGCCTGCGGCGGGATGATTCCGGGCCCGCCTCAGCCCGCAGGCCTGGCCATCTCGCCGGTGGCGATGCGGCGGCGCAGCTCGCCCAGCACGGCCTTGAGGCGGCGCTCGTTGTCCAGGCCCACGCGCACCAGCATCTTCTGGCCGCTGGACAGGGCCTGCAGCTCGGGGTCGGCGTATTCGTAGCGCACCCAGGGCTGGACGGAGGGCACCTCGCCCTCCACCTTGGTCAGCCGTACCTGCACCGGGCCCCCGGGCTCGGGCGCGGCGCGCAGGTGGTCTATGACGGCAATGAGGCGATCGTTGAAATAGCGGCTGGGATAGCCCAGGTCTTCATAGGCAGTCTGGAACAGGGGGTACAGCCGGGCATAGAGCTTGACGGCCCCGTCCATGGGAATGGACTCGGCAAAGGTCACGAACGCCTTGTAGCGTGCGGCGTTGGCGGGGGCGATGGCCTGCGCCTCACCCGCCTCTGCCGCGCCCTGCACCGTGAAACGCTGAGGCGCCGGGTGCACGGGCCAAAGCCGTGCAGGGGCCTGTGAGCGGGTCAGGTTGTCCACGGTGGCCACGGCGCGGCGCACAAAGCCGTCCATCTGCAGAAAGCTGCCTGCCTTGTCACGGCCCAGCAGGCCGTTCAGGGCCTGGGTGACATGGGCGTCGGAGTCCTGCAGCGCAGGCAGGCCAGGCGCGGGGGGCTCCAGCGTATCGACAGGGTTCTGGGGCTCGGTCAGCTCGGGCGCGGGGACGGGTTCAGGTTCGGAGGGCTGGGTGGACTGGGCGGGCACCTGCGCCACTTCCGACGGCGCCTCGGGCACGGCGGCGGGACGCCACCAGTACCACCAGGCCGCGCCCCCCAGGGCGGCAGCCGCCAGCACCGCTGCGGCGATGCCGAAAGCCGATGGGCCGGAGGATCTGGCGCGGGGGCGGAAGTCTTGGAGGTCGCGTTCTGGCATGGATGGGTCCTTTGGCTTGGGCAGGGGGCTGGCAGCACAGCTGCCGCAGGACGTGCGACAGGAAAGCGCAACCGGGGTTCCCCGGCTTTGCTGACACCGGCCCCTGCCTTGTGTTTATAAGCCGCCCGGCTGCCTGCACAGGCCATCGAGCCCACCAGGCAACAAGGCGTTACCCGGCTTACGCGGCCAGCCTGCGCACAAGAAGGGGGTAGTGCAGCCGGCTCAGCCCTGCGTGCCCAGATCCTGGAGCCAGGCCATGGCGGCCTGCAGCTCGTCGGGGCGGATCTCATGCATGCTCGGGTATTCGTGATAGCTCAGTTGCAGCGGCAGGCGCTGCACGTGGCTGCGAATGGCGTGGGCGCTGGTCAGCGGAATGACGTTGTCGTAGGTGCCATGGCTGACCCAGAGCGATTTGCCGTCAAAGGCCGCGTCAGGGGCCTGGTGCGGCAAGGCCTCTGGCAGCAGGCGGCTGTGCCAGCACATGGCGGCGCGCAGCAGCGCGGGCTGGGTCAGCAGCAGGCTGAGCGCCATGATGCCGCCCTGGCTGAAGCCGCCCGCCACGGTTCGCTGGGCAGGGATGTCCAGCCGCGCGCCAGCCTGCTGCACGGTCTGGGCCACCAGGGCGCGGCTGTGCTCTTCCTGCGATGCGTGGATGTGGCGCGTGCCGTTGGCATCCACCGTGAACTGGAACCAGGCATGGGCTGAGGGACCCATGGAAAACGGAGCGCGCAGGCTGAGCACGTGGAACTGCTGCGGCACGAACGATGCGAGGCCGAACAGGTCCTGCTCATTGCTGCCAACGCCATGCATGAGCACCAGCAGCCAGGGCTGTTGCCCGGGTGCGGGTTGTGCGGGGCGCTCCAGCGCCACCAGGGGCAGGTCGATCATCACGGACTCCTTGGCTTTTTAAGCGATTTCCGGGACCGGGGTGGTCCCGGGCAACGCGCCATTGTGGCGCCTCGCCAAGTCCGTGGCGGCAGGAGGTTATGCCGCCTGCGCGTCCTCGAAGGCCATCGCATCCATGGCCAGGATGGAGTACGTGACTTCGCGGCTCAGATACCGGGGCCGCGCCGTGGCGCCAGCCGCACCCAGGGCGAAGTACAGCGGCATGAAGTGCTCTTCGCTGGGGTGGGCGCGCCGGGCCGAGGGAGCGCGTGAGCGATAGTCCAGCAGCGCGGGCAGGTCCTGCGCCTGCAGGCGCGATTCGATCCAGCGGCTGAAGTCCTGCACGTAGGGCGAAGAGGCGCTGGAGCCGCCGACGGCATGGTCATCCTGCAGGCCATCCTGGCTGCGCAGGGCCTGCACGGCGTCGTCCACCCGCACCGTGGCCTCGCCCGTGCCGCCCCGGAATTCGCCCAGATTGTGCGTCATGCTGCCGGAGCCGACGATGAGCACGCCCTCATCGCGCAGCCCCGCCAGGGCCGCGCCCAGCGCATGGGTTTCGGCCGGCCCGGCAGAGGCGGGAAGGGACAGCTGGACCACGGGCAGGTCGGCATCGGGCAGCAAGTGCATCAGCGGCACCCAGGCGCCATGGTCGAAGGGCCGCTGCGCGTTGGCACTGGCGGCAATGCCTGCGGCCTGCAGGCGCTCCATGACTTCCCGTGCCAGTTGCGGGGCGCCGGTGGCCGGGTACTGCAGTTCGTAGAGCGCGGGCGGAAAGCCGCCAAAGTCGTGCCAGGTGGAGGGCCTGGCCCCGGTCATGACTTCCACGCCGTGCGACATCC
Source organism: Delftia deserti (assembly GCF_042653485.1). Lineage (NCBI taxonomy): Bacteria > Pseudomonadati > Pseudomonadota > Betaproteobacteria > Burkholderiales > Comamonadaceae > Delftia > Delftia deserti. The sequence goes on from NZ_JBHSIH010000001.1 coordinate 1,593,031, forward strand.
AGTGCGGCGACATGACGACCACGCCGCGCAGCGGGCCGTGGGCCTGGCGCAGCGCCCTGCCCCATTGCGCGAGCACGGGGCCGGTTTCACCCGGCTCCAGCGCGAACATGGGCGAGCCGTGGGAGACATAGAGCACGGGCAGCCGGGCACGGGGAGCGGAGGAAACCTGGGCAGCGGTGGAAACCTGGGGAGCGTGGGAGTCTTGCATCCCCCTAATGTAGGGACGCCCGGGCGCCGCGCCAAGCCGCCAGCGGCAGCACACATTGTTGCGCTGGCCGGGTCAATCCGGATCAATCGTCGCGCGGGCGCCCGCGCAGGGCCTTGGTGGCGCCGTGCCGGCTCTTGCTTTCCAGGCGGCGCCGCTGTGATCCCAGCGTGGGCCGGGTGGCACGGCGCAGGATGGGCTCGGGATAGGCCGCGGCCACCAGCACGTTGAGCCGCTGCAGCGCGGCGCGCAGGTTCTGCTCCTGCGTGCGGTGTTGCTGTGCCTTGATGACGACCACGCCCTCGTTGGTGATGCGGCCGTCGCGCAGGGCCAGCAGGCGCTGCTGCACGGCCTCGGGCAGGCGCGAGGCACGCACGTCAAAGCGCAGGTGCACGGCGCTGGAGACCTTGTTCACGTTCTGGCCGCCCGCGCCCTGAGCGCGCATGGCGGTCCACTGCACCTCGTGCAGCTCGATGGGCCGCATGCGCTCAGGCATCCAGCGCGGCGGTCAATGCCGCCACAAAGGCATCGGGCCGCTCATGCATGACCCAGTGGCCCGCGCCGGGCACCAGGGCCAGGCCCCGGAAGTCGCGCGCATGGCGTGCAAAAGCCTGCGCCAGCTCCTGCATCATCGGGCCCGGGTAGAGCGCGTCGTGCTCGCCATAGATGGCCCATACGGGACCGTCCACGGCCTGCAGGGCACGCGCCAGCACGTCGGTGTGCGAGAGGCGGCGGCGCGCAAGGCGGTCACGCTCCACGTTGAGCACATGCAGGGCCAGGGTGTCCTCGTCGATGAGGCCTGCGTCATGCAGCATCAGCGCCTGCAGGTTGTAGCGGTGGGCCACGGCCTGCGCCTCGGGCGTGGCCAGGTGGCGCCAGCCCTTGAGCCGCACGGCCAGGCCCTTGCCCACGCCCATGCCGGGCGCGCCGGCCAGCACCAGGCGCCGGGCCAGCGTGCCATCGGCGGCGGCCAGCATGCCGGCCGTCATGCCGCCGAAAGAGAAGCCGACCAGATCACACAGCGGGGCGGCGGTCGCGCGGCCATCGGCCAGCAGCTGCCGCAGGCCCTGGCGCAGCGGCTCGACCAGGGTGTCGGCATCCTGGCCGCCCGGCACGCCATCGGAATCGCCAAAGCCTGGCAGGTCAGGTATCCACAGCTGGCGCCCCTGGGCCAGCAGCGCGTCCATGCAGCGCAGCCAGTGCGTCCAGCTGCCGCTGCCGCCGTGCAGCATGACGATGGGCAGCACGCCCGTACGGGGCTCGCCCCAGACATGCCAGACCATGCGGCCGTCTTCGGGCTGCGCGGCGGAAAGCGGCGTGGTCAGGCGCCGCGCCCGGGCGCGCAGGCGCTCTATGGCGGCAGGCGTGTTCACCACTGGGCGACAGCGTCAATGGCCAGGCCATAGCCGGCCACGCCAAAGCCGCACATCACGGCGCGCGCGGCGGCCGACAGGTAGGAGTGGTGGCGGAAGCTCTCGCGCGCATGCACATTGCTGATGTGCAGCTCCACCAGCGGCACGCCCGTGCCCTTGACGGCGTCCAGCAGGGCCACGCTGGTGTGGGTGTAGGCGGCGGCGTTGAAGATCAGGCCGGCCAGGCGGCCTTCGGCGTGCATGCGGCCGGCTTCGTGTATCCAGTCCACCAGTTCGCCTTCGTGGTTGCTCTGGCGGAACTCCAGCCCCAGCCCGTAGCGCGCGCAGGCGGCTTCGCACAGCGCACGCACATCGGCCAGGGTCTGGGATCCATAGATGGCGGGTTCACGCAGGCCCAGCAGGTTCAGGTTCGGGCCATTGAGGACATAGACGGTTTTCACGGCGGGGACACTCCAGGTTTCCAACGGGCTGGATTATGCGGGCCATCCCCGGCCCGGCCACAGCGCAGGCACCACGTAAAAAGCCGCCCCGAAGGGCGGCACGAGTCGATTCAGCTCAGTTCAGTTCAACGGCGCCAGTGACCATGCCCGTGGCCATGACCATGACCATGGCGGTATTCGCCACGGTAGCCGCCGCGATAGCCGTATCCGTATCCATAGCCGGGCACGACCACGACGGGCGGCGCGCGGTAGACGGCGCGCGGCGCGTAGTAGACCGGCGGCGGGGGCGCGTAGTAGATGGGCTGGGGCGGTGCCACGTAGACGGGGGCAGGCGCGACATAGACGGGCGGGCCATACATGCCCGGCGAATTCAGGCTGATGGACCATTGCACATCGCCCCGGGCCTGGGCGGCGCCCGAAGCCATGAGGGCGGCCATGGCCAGGCCGGCTGCTGCTGCTCTTGCAACCCACGGGGAAGCTGTCGTTGTCATGGTGTCTCTCCTCGAAGTTGGACAGGCGTGGCAGGCATTGCCGCTGGTGCCGCCTCCCCGTACTTTGGCACAGGGGGACGGCACACGCCCTGCATTCTCAACGCGCGACAGGGGTCTACGGATGGCAGGCTTTCCTACAAGTTTGTTTCCAAATGCCTCAAGCCTTGTCTGGCGCGGCTGTCCGAAAGCCGTCCGGAGCGGGTCGGCAGGCGGGCGCCTACAATGCTGCGATGAGCTCTGCTGACGCCTCCCCCATCTCCAAAGATCCGGTCAAACCGAGTAACTTTCTGCGCCAAATCATCGAGGCCGACCTGGCCAACGGTACCCACGCCCAGCGCCGCTGGGGTGGAAGCCCCGGTGATGGCGACCACCACAACCAGGGCCAGGTGGACGTGGCGAAGATCCGCACACGCTTCCCGCCCGAGCCCAACGGCTACCTGCATGTGGGGCACGCCAAGGCCATCTGCCTGAACTTCGGCCTGGCGCGCGACTACGAGGGTGCCTGCCACCTGCGTTTCGACGACACCAACCCCGAGAAGGAAGACCAGGAGTACGTGGACGGCATCATTGATGCCGTCCATTGGCTGGGCTTCGGCTGGAAGGAAGCCGACGGTCACGAGAACCTGTACTTCGCCAGCAACTACTTCGACTTCATGTACCGCGCAGCCGAGTACCTGATCGAGCAGGGCCTGGCCTATGTGGACGAGCAAAGCGCCGACGACATGAAGGCCAACCGTGGCGATTTCTCGCGCCCCGGCGTGGACAGCCCGTTCCGCAGCCGCACGGTGGCCGAGAACCTGGCGCGCTTTCGCGAAATGCGCGACGGCAAGCTGCCCGATGGCGCTGCCGTGCTGCGCGCAAAGATCGACATGGCATCGCCCAACATCAACCTGCGCGACCCGGCCATCTACCGCGTGCGCCATGCCGAGCACCACAACACCGGCAACCAGTGGTGCATCTACCCGATGTACACCTTCGCCCATCCCATCGAGGACGCGCTGGAGCACATCACCCACAGCATCTGCACGCTGGAGTTCGAGGACCAGCGCCCGTTCTACGACTGGCTGCTGGACCATCTGCGCGAAGGTGGCCTGATCGCCGCGCCGCAGCCGCGCCAGTACGAGTTCTCGCGCCTGCACCTGACCTATGTGATCACCAGCAAGCGCAAGCTCAAGCACCTGGTGGACAACGGCATCGTCAGCGGCTGGGACGATCCGCGCATGCCCACCATCGTCGGCCTGCGCCGCCGCGGCTACACGCCCCAGAGCATCCAGGCCTTTTGCGAGCGCATCGGCGTGACCAAGGACTACGCCTGGATCGACTACTCCACGCTGGAAGGCTGCCTGCGCGAGGACCTGGAGAACCAGGCCCATCGCGGCATGGTGGCCCTGGACCCGCTCAAGCTGGAGCTGACCAACTGGGCCGAGGTCTTCGGCAGTGCCGAGCACCTGGAAGCCTGCGAGCTGCCCGCCCTGCCCCACGCCGCCGAAGGCCAGCAGGTGCCGGTGCGCCGCTTCACGCTGGGCCGCGAGGTGTGGATCGAGCGCGAGGACTTCGCCGAAGTGCCTCCCAAGGGCTACAAGCGCCTGTTCCCGGGCAACAAGGTGCGCCTGAAGGGCGGCTACGTGATCGAGTGCACGGGCTGCGAGAAGGATGCCGAGGGCAACGTCACCAAGGTGCTGGCCACCGTGGTGCCCGACACCAAGAGCGGCACGCCGGGTGCGGACAGCGTCAAGGTCAAGGCCGCCATCACCTGGGTGGGCGTGGCCGACGGCGTGCAGGCCGAGGTGCGCCTGTACGACCGCCTGTTCACCGACCCGCAGCCCGATGTGGGCGGCAAGGACTTCCTGGCGCTGCTCAACCCGGACAGCCTCAAGGTGGTGACCGCCTATGTGGAGCCTTCTCTGGCCAACGCGCAGCCTGACGACAAGTTCCAGTTCGAACGCTTCGGCTACTTCGTGGCAGACCGCAAGGACCATGCACCGGGCAAGCCCGTGTTCAACCGCGCAACGGGTCTCAAGGACTCCTGGGGCAAGTAGGCGCATGGCCCGCTGACGGGCACCGGCACCGCTCCTCCCGGAAGATGGCCCACCATCCTGCTTTGCAGGGGTGGGCCATCGCACATCGGCGCTTTTGCAGGGACCATGGCCTCAGCACAATGCCAGGCCATGAACCAAGCCTTGCCACAGGCGGCTTCCGCCGCCAAGTTCGACACCTCGCGCGCGGCCGAGTACGAGACGCAAAGCCGCATCGCCCTGGCCGGCTACGACGCCTGCCACGAGCTGGCCGCCTGCCTGCTGGCCGCCAGCCTGGATGCCGGGCCGAAGTCGGTGCTGATTGGCGGCGCCGGTGGCACGGGCCAGGAGATCCTGACCACGGCGCGGCTCAGGCCGCAGTGGACGTTCACGGCTGCCGACCCCTCGGCCCCCATGCTGGACCAGACCATGGACCGCATCGCGGCCGCCGGCCTGGCGGACCGGGTGCGGGCAGCACCCTGTGCGGCGGAGGATCTGCCCGCCGGCACGGTGTTCGACGCGGCCACGCTGATCGGCGTGCTGCACCACATTCCTGACGACGCGGACAAGCTGCGGCTGCTGCAGGCCCTGTCGGCGCGGCTGGCGCCAGGGGCGCCCTTCATCCTGGCCTGCAACCGCCACCGCTATGACAGCGAGCCGCTGTTCCTCGAAGCCTGGGCCATGCGCTGGCGCATGGCGGGCGTGGACGAGGCCGCCGTCCATGCGAAACTCGGCAAGATCCGGCAGGGCGCGGCTCCACCGGCCTCGGAGGAGGTGGTGGAGCAGATGCTGGCCCAGGCCGGTTTCGTGCAGCCCAAGCGCTTTTTCTCCAGCCTGTTCTGGTGCGCCTGGATTGCCTTCAAGGCCTGACCACGGAACCACTCAGCCACTGAAACACCAGAACGCCCGGCGCCGGTTGACCCGTCCCTTTCACTCTTTTCCCTTTGATTTGCCTTTCAGCATGAACTTCTCCGCACGCCTTCAGCAACTGCCCACCGTCACCCACCTCGCCGCGCTGCAGTTGGCCGACGCCCAAGGCCAGGTCGTGGCCACCATCGAGAACAAGCCCGGCCAGACCGGCTCGCTGGCCGTGTACCACGCGCTGGCCGCGCTGTACGGCGGCAGCATCTCCCCGGCCGCCGCCGAGCTGGGCCTGGAGTGGTATGCCGAGCACACGCAGGACGCCATCGCCTTCCCCGGCAAGCACCCCAACATCGACCGCCTGCTGGCCTGGTCCAAGGGTGCCGAGAGCTACCAGGCCCGCCTGATCGCGGCTTGATCGTGGCCTGAGCGCGGCTGGATCGCGGCCTGATTCAGCCTGGGTAAACACCGCGTCACAGAAGTTGCGCGGACTGGGGGCATCGGCTGACACGCCGGTGTCAACGCAGCGCGCACTTTGGCGTTCAAATGACATGTGCCTTGCCGCTGCGGCGCGCAAGGCGTTCCTGCCCAGGAGAACGCAATGCTGCAATCCGCCGTGCCCACAGCACGCACCACGGCCCGCTCGACTTCCCACGCTGGCGCCCTGCGCCTGAGCGTGCTGGGCCTGGCCGCCGCCCTGGCGCTGAGCGCCTGCAACGAATCCCAGGACAAGCCCCCGCAGGCCCCCAGCGCGCCGCTGCCGCCTGCCACCGAAAGCGCCCAGCCCGTCGCCGTGCCCGTGGCCTATGTGCCGCCTTCGGCCGAGACGCTCTACCAGATGGTGGCGCCCATTGCGCTGTACCCCGACAAGCTCGTGGCCCAGGTGCTGGCCGCCTCCACCTATCCCGACCAGGTCGGCGCCGCCGAGGTGTGGATGGGGCAGAACCCCGGCCTCAAGCCCGAGGAACTGCAAAACGCCGTCAACAGCCAGGACTGGGACCCTTCGGTCAAGTCGCTGGCGCAGTTTCCCAATGTGCTGGCGCAGCTGTCCTCCAACATTCCCTGGACCACGGCCCTGGGCAAGGCCTACTACAACGATCCGGCCGATGTGATGAACGCCATCCAGGTGATGCGCCAGCGCGCCTACAAGGCCGGCACGCTCAAGGACTCCAGCCGGCTCAAGGTGGCCGTGGCCACGGCCGATGCCCCGCCCCCCGTGCCCCAGCCCGCACCGCAGGCCGTGGGCGAGCCGCTGTCATCCATGCTGCCCGTGCCGGTGATCGACACGCCGCCGCAATTCATCGAGATCGCACCTGCCCAGCCTGACACCGTCTATGTGCCGCAGTACGACCCGGGCGTGGTCTATGGCGAGCCCGTGCCCATGTACGGCGGATACCGCCCCATCGTGGCGCCGCAACCCGTGTACGTGGGCAGTTCGGCCGCGCCCGTGGTGGCGGGGCTGATCGGCTTCGGCGCAGGCGTGATCCTGGCCGAGTCCGTGGACCGCCGCCCCTGGGGCTGGAACTCCTGGGGCATGCGCTGGGGCGAGCCCGGCTACCGCTGGCACCGCAACGAACCGCCGCCACCGCCCTCGCGCCGCCCGGCCGTGATCTACAACAACAACACCTATGTCTCGCGCTCGACCACGGTGGTGCAGAACATCCACAACACGCACATCAACAACGTTGGCAACGTCACCCACATCGCGAACAACCCGCACTTCGAGCCGCGCCGCCCTGACTTCCCGCAGCAAGGCGGTGATCCTCGCTCGGGCGACCCTCGTTCTGGTGACCCACGTTCAGGCGGCATGGCAGCCGCGGCCCTGGCCGGTGCCGCAGGCATGGCCGGCGCCGCCGCAGCAGCGCACTCCGGCATGCCCCAACGCCTGGGCCTGAGGCCGCCGCAGGGCGGCCCGCCCCCGTCCGCCCAAGGCATGGTGCCGCCCGGCGGCACCCAGGGATTTGCCCGGCACGATGGCGCCGATCGCGGACGCCCGGGCCTCAGGCCTGATGACCGGCCCCAGGCCTCATTGCAGCCCCGGATGAACCCGGTGCCGGCCTCGCAGCCGGGCCAGTTCGGCAAGTGGCCACAGTCCCCTCAGTCTGCGCAATCGACCCCCTCATCCGCATCGGGCGCCGTGCAGCGACCCGCCCCAGCACTGCCTGCGGCAGCCATGCAGGGTGACAGGGGCCGCGACTCCCGCGTGCCTTCCTGGTCTTCCGCAGCCACGCAGCAGGGCATGAGGCCACAGGACCGGCAGATCGGCCAGGACAGGCAGGACCGTGACCGCTCCATGGCCGATGCAACGCGCCAGCGCCAGCAGCAACAGCAGCAAATGGAGACGCAGGCTGCCCGCCTTCGCGGCGAGGAACAGCAGCGCCAGCAACAGCAGCGCCAGGCCCAGATGCAGGCCCATGCGCAGATGCGGGATCAGGCGCGTGACCAGGCCCAGGCCCAGGTTCAGGCGCAAGCGCAAGCGCAGGCACGCCAGCAGGCCGAGCGCGATCGCCAGGCCTTGCAGCAGCGCTCCCAGGACCAGGCGCGCCAGCAGCAAATGCAGCAGCAGCAGCAACAACAGCAGCAGGCACGCGCACAGGAGCAGATCCAGGCCAGGATGCAGGCCCAGCAACAGGCCCAGCAGCAGGCGCAAAGACAGGCCCAGATGCAGGAGCGGCAGGCGCAGCAGCAAAGGCAGCAGCAGTTCGAGGCTGCCCAGCAGCAACGCATGCAGGCCCAGCAAGCACAGCAGGCACAGGCACAGGCGCGTGCCCAGCAGCAGCAGGCCCGCGCGCAGCAGGAGCAACGCCAGCAACAGCAGCGCATGGCCAACGCGGCCCGCCCACAGGAGCGGCGCGGCGGGCGCGACGAGCGCCGGGACCGTTGAGCGGCCCGCAAGCGCCTTGGGGCGTCGGGGCCGTTGAGGCGGTGGCAAGTTGGCGCGCCGGCATGGCGGACAATGGGGCGCTCGACCACAGCCCCCCGCTTCCCCCATGCAGATACCGACGACGAATTCCCGCTCCCGCCGACTGTTTGTGCAATCCCTGTGCGCCTCGGGCGCGGGCCTGATCGTTCCCGCCTGGGCCGCCAAGGCCGCAGCCCCATCCATCGAATCCCCCTGGCCCCATGACAGCCGCGTGCCCGGTGGCGTGGCCCGCCTGTCGCTGGGACCATCGGCCCAGCGGCCCCAGGTGCTGGCCGGCGACGTGCCCGTGCTGGTGGTGGGCGACATGATCGAATGGACGGCCGTGGTCGGCATTGCGCTGTCGGTGGCGCCCGGCACGCATGGCGTGACGGTGAAGGGCGAAGGCGCACCGCGCACCCTGCCCTACGAAGTGCGCGACAAGAAATACACCGAGCAGCGCCTGAAGGTCTCGCCCAAGACCGTGGACCTGTCACCCGAGGACGATGCCCGCTACCAGCGTGAACGTGCCCACCAGCAGACCATCATGGCGCTGTTCACCGAGCCGCCTGCACGCCCTGGCGACCTGCGCATGCGCCAGCCCGTGCCGGGCCGGCGCAGCAGCAGCTTCGGCCTGCGCCGCGTGTTCAACGGCCAGCCGCGCAATCCGCACAGCGGCATGGACATCGCGGCAGCCACGGGCACCAACGTCGTCGCGCCGCTGCCGGGCAAGGTGGTGGATGTGGGCGACTATTTCTTCAACGGCGGCACCGTGTGGCTGGACCACGGCGGCGGCCTGCTGAGCATGTACTGCCATCTGAGCAGCGTGCAGTGCAAGCTGGGCGATCGGCTGGACACGGGAGATGCCTTCTGCAAGGTCGGCGCCACGGGCCGTGTCACCGGCCCGCACCTGCACTGGGGCGTGATGCTCAACCGCACCATGGTGGACCCGGCGCTGTTCCTGGTGGCCTGAACGGGGCCGGCGCCCGCCGGCTTCAGTGGTCGGCCGAGGGAATGGTGTTGTGCGGCGCCACGGGCGTGGGCACGGCGACGGATTCGCGGTCCTGCGCCAGGTAGCGCGACACCAGTTCGAAGAAGCTGTCGTAGAAGCCGCTCTTGGCAATCGTCTCGCTGCCCACCTTGACCATGGAGTCGCTGCCCGAGGAGAACGGCAGCGACACCGACCCCAGCGCACCCACGCCCAGGCTGGCCGAGTTGGCGCTCTTCTTCAAGGTATAGCGGTCCTGCAGCGCCGTGACAAAGCCGATGCTGACCTGGCCGTCGGCGGTCTCCGGCACGCAGACCACGCGGATGTTCATCTGCAGGTTCAGTTCGGGGTCGGGCTGGAAGCTCTTGCTGCCTTCAATGAGTTCGGCCGTGCGCGCCATGGCGATGTAGCCCTGGCTCAGCAGCGCGCGGCGCGCGGCCTCGCAGGTCTGGGCCGGCGAGGCATCGAACATTCGCGAGAAGGTCTCGGTGGAGCCGAAGCTCTCCTGCACGGGCACATGCTGGGGAATGGTCGAGCCGCAGCCCGCAAGCATTGCAATGATGGCCAAAGCTCCCGCGTAGCGCATGCCACGCACCCTGTTTGCTGCACTCCAACGTCGATACACGAACCTGCTCCTTGCTCCGGCGCCGCAGCCTGCGGATGGCATGGCGGCTGGCCGCCTATTCTCACCCGAGCGCCATGCATCGGCCGCCAACTTTGCTGCAATCGGTTTTCTTCCTGCATCAAATTGATGCAAACGAATGTGAATAGCGCCCCGTTCTGACAGGCGGCGCGGCACATCTGCGTTATCGTGCCCGGATTCGCCCAAGGCCGGTGCGGGCCTGCGCCGCGCCAACAGGCCGTCAAAGCCCGCCGCGCCTGTGTCAGCGTCTGACCCAATCAACCAAGGAATTCAACATGAAGCCAAGCTGGACCTGGTGCCTGCCCGTGATCGTTACCATGGGGCTCGGCGCCTGCAGCCATATCGACAAGGGCGGCAATGCCGAAGAAGGTGCCAAGACCCAGGCGTCGGCCCCTGCCGGCCCGCCCGGTGATGCCCGATCGCTGACAGCCTACCACTGGAATCTTCGCCAGGCCTTCACGCCCCAGGGCACCGAAGACCAGAGCTGGTTCCTGACCGCCTCCTCGCGCAAGCGGCCCCTGCAACTGGAATTTGCCGACCAGCGCCTGGCCGTCAAGAATCTGTGCAACGTGGTGACCACGGGTTACCGCACCGAAGGCAACCGCATCGCCACGCAACGCGCCGCCAGCACGCTGATGGCCTGCGATGACGACCAACTGATGGCGCTGGAGCAAAAGGTGGCCCGCATCCTGCCCACGGCCAAGCAATGGTCCGTGCAACTGGGCGAAGGCAAGCAGCCTGCGCGCCTGACGCTCACCTTCATCGACGGCACGCGCTGGCAGTTCGACGGCTCGCCCACGGCCCAGACCCAGTACGGCAGCGCCGGCGAGCGCATCTTCCTGGAGGTGGCCCCCCAGCGCACGGCCTGCAATCACCCGCTGATCAAGGACTTCCAGTGCCTGCGCGTGCGCGAGATCCGCTACGGCGACAACGGCGTGAAGACCTCCACCGGCGAGTGGGAGAACTTCTACAGCGAGATCGAGGGCTACAAGCACGAGCCCGGCATCCGCAACGTGCTGCGCATCCAGCGCCACAAGCGCCAGAACGTGCCCGCCGATGCCTCGGCCTACGCGTATGTGCTGGACATGGTGGTCGAGAGCGAGCGCGTGGGCCGCTGACCCGCTGCAGCGTCTCGGCAAGTCCAGATCAAGGCCTGCATTGCGCAGGCCTTTTTCCTTGCAGGCTCACAGCACCGGGCTCAGCATCGCCAGCAGGTTGTTCCAGATGCGGCGCCCCCAGGGCCAGGCGTGGACCTGGGCGGCGGTGATGCGGTCGGACTGGCGGATATAGTCGCCCTGGCGCTGGCGGATGGCGCGGGTCACGGCCTCGTCCTGCAGCAGCACGTTGTTCTCGAAGTTCAGGTCGAAGCTGCGCAGGTCCAGGTTGGTGGAGCCCACAAGGGCCACCTGCCCGTCCACGCACAGGGTCTTGGCATGCAGCAGGCCGGGGCGGAATTCATGGACGATGACGCCGGCCCGCAGCAGGTAGCGGTAGGTGCTGCGGCTGGCCGCGCCCACGATCCAGGAATCGTTGCGTGCCGGCAGGATGAGCGTGACCTGAACGCCGCGCCAGGCGGCGGCGCACAGGGCCTCCAGCACCGTGGCGTCGGGGATGAAATAGGGCGTGGAGATCACCACTTCGCGCCGCGCACTGGCCAGCAGGGTGGACACCAGCTGCGAGGTGGAGCGCGGCCGCTCGGCCGGGCCTTCGGCAATGACGACGGCGGCAAAGCCTTCGGCGGGCATGTCGGCCGGCCCTGCTTCGGGTTCGGCGGCCAGGGGCATGGACAGTCCATGGTCCGCGCTGCGCGCCTGCGCCCAGTCGCTGGCAAAGACCTGCTGCATCTGCGCCACCACCGGGCCTTGCAGGCGCAGCATGATATCGACCCAGGGCGCGTAGCGGGCCTTCACGGCGAAGGCCTCGTCCGCGCAGTTCTGGCTGCCGCAATAGGTGATGACGCCATCGATCACGGTGATCTTGCGGTGGTTGCGCAGGTCCAGCCGGCTGGTGAACATCACCCTGAACGGATGGCTGGCCGGCAGGGCCACGGCCAGTTGCACGCCGGCCTGCGCCATCTGCTGCCAGAGGTCGGAGCGCAGCAGCGCGCGCGAGCCCAGCCCGTCCACCATGGCGCGGCAGACCACGCCACGCCGCGCCGCGCGCACCAGCGCCTGGGCCACGGCCGTTCCCGTGTCATCGGCCAGCCAGATGTAGTAGAGCACGTTGATTTCTTGCCGGGCGGCCTCCATGTCGGCCAGCATGCGGGCGCGGGCCTGGGCACCATCGGCCATGAGCTGCGCCGCGTGGCCCGGCTGCACGGCAAAGCGGTTGATGGACGCCGCGTAGCCGAAGGCCGCCTGCCATTGCGGCGCGATGCCCGCCACCGGCACGCCGCTGCCCGTGACCGGGGCGCCTGGCGCAAAGTCCTGCACCTTGCGGTACCGGGCCCGGCCTCGGCGGCGCAGCGTCACCTCGCCAAACAGGTAGTACAGCGCGCAGCTCGCATAGGGGAGCAGCACGATGACGGTGAGCCAGCCCATGCGCACGTCGGGCCGCACATCGTCGCGCAGCAGGATGCGCAGGCCAAAGCCTGCAATGAGCAGCAGATGCAATGCAAGAAACAGCCAGGTCATGCAGCCAGCATAGCCGGGGGCCCTGCGGACGGGATTGGGCGGAAGGGATGTTTCACGGCGGCAAACCTGGATCTGCGCGCGGCCGGCCTCGCCTCAGGCAATGAACCGGAATTCCATGCACCCGCCGATCCTTGGATTCAACGATAGTGCACACCCACATTCCAGGAACTTTTCCGCTACATGACGAAAATGACCGCAGCGTGACGGTTATGCCCAGCGACTGTGGGCCTGCCTGTGGACAAGCTTCGGGACAACCCTGCATTGCCGCGCCAGCCATGGGTTTGCCGCAGGCGCTGAAAAAACAGGCAGATCGCGCAGCTGCCGCAATGTTTCACGCGGCCGGGCTGCGCCGTGCAGGCGGGCGCCTCAACGGAAGCGGAAACGGCCTTCGACGAACATGGAGGAGCGGTGGCCGCCCTCGCTGGCCGGGTCGGCAAACGACCAGAAGGCCTGCACCGTGCCCTGGGCCGTGTCGATGACCTGGCTGACGGTGAAGCCCGTTTTCTCGATCCAGTTGAGGAAGTGCAGGCTGTCGCTGACCTGCAGGTAGCTGAGCCGTTCGCAGCCATCGGATACATGGCCCAGGGAATCGACCACATGCCAGACCATCTGGCCTTGCGGCGTGTACCGCACATCAGCCTTGCTGTCGGGGAAGTCGATGACCGCTTCGCGCCCGATCAAGGTGCCGGCGTATTGCATGGACAACATGGACATGGTGTGTTGCTCCTCTGATGCGGGGTTCTGGCCTGACCCGTGATGGCATATTCTCGCGCCGCGCCGCAGGTGTTTGTGGGAGCAGGCCGCATGCCTTCGTCGGCAGCGCGGAGCAGGCGGCATGGCCAGCAAGGCGCCGGCATTTCGCAGATACTGCGCGTGCTCCTCCACGGATATCCGATCTTGCCCTCCTCCCCGCTTCCCCCCTCATCGGCCGACAGACTCGCTGCCGGCCTGCGCAGCAGCGCCTTCGTCCCCTTCGTCATGGCGCGCATGCTGTCCATGTTCGCCCAGCAGATGCAGGCGGTGGTCGTGGCCTGGCAGGTGTATGACCTGACGCGCGACCCCATGTCCCTGGCCTACGTGGGACTGGCCCAGTTCCTGCCCATGCTGGCGCTGCTGATTCCGGCCGGCGACCTCAGCGACCGCATGAGCCGCAAGCGCCTGCTGTCGGGCAGCTGGTCCGTGGCGGCCCTGTGCTCCCTGCTGCTGCTGTGGCTGTCCTGGCACGAGGGCGCGGCCGTGCACGATGTGCACTGGATCTATGCCGTGCTGGTGCTGTTCGGCTGCAGCCGCGCCTTCACGGGGCCGGCCCTTCAAAGCCTGCTGCCGCAGATCGTGCCGCGCGAGCAACTGGCCCAGGCGCTGGCCACCAACAGCATGCTGATGCGCACGGCCGCCATTGCCGCGCCCGTGCTGGGCGGCCTGCTCTACGCCTGGGGCGGCGCCGTGCTGACCTATGCGGTCTGCAGCGTGTCCCTGGTGCTGGCCGTGCTGCTGCTCGGCACGGTGCCCGTGCGCTTTGCCGGGGCCATGGCGCCGGCGGGCGGCTCGCTGTGGCAGCGCTTTGGCGAAGGCATCCATTTCATCCGCACGCGCCCCATCATCCTGGGCACGATTTCGCTGGACCTTTTCGCCGTGCTGCTGGGCGGCGTGGTGGCCCTGCTGCCCGTGTATGCGCACGAGGTGCTCAAGGTAGGCCCGGAAGGCCTGGGCCTGCTGCGCTCGTCCATGGCCGTGGGCGAGGTGGCCATGGGCCTGTGGCTGTCGGCCCGTCCCATCCAGCGCCATGTGGGCCGCGTGATGTTCGCCGCCGTGGCCATCTTCGGCGTGGCCAACCTGGTGTTTGCGCTGTCGCACTGGTTCTGGCTGTCCATGGCCGCCCTGATGCTGGCCGGCGCAGCCGACATGGTGAGTGTCTACATCCGCTCGGCCCTGGTGCAGTTTTCCACGCCCGACTCCATGCGCGGGCGCGTGAACGCGGTGAACATGCTGTTCATCGGCTCGTCCAACGAACTGGGCGAATTCCGCGCCGGCACCAGTGCCGCCTGGCTGGGCGCCGTGCCGGCTGCCGTGGTGGGCAGCCTGTGCACGCTGGGCGTGGTCGGCAGCTGGATGACCTTGTTCAAGCCGCTGCGCGACGTGGACCGGCTGGAAGACGCTGCACGCGTGGGCCAGGGCTAGGGCCAGGCTAGAGAAGTTCGGCGCGCAACTCGGCCGCGCTCCTGGGAGACAGCAGGCCGGGCGCCACGTCAAACACGGTCTTGCAGCCCGTCTGCCCCGACTGCTGCAGCCTGTGCACGGCGCGCGCACAGGCCACGAGCACGCTGGCCGTGAATTCCGGATTGCTGTCCAGCTGCAGGCGGTATTCGATGGAGTGGTGCAGCCCCTGCGAGCTGCGGCCGCTGCGGATGACGAATCCGCCATGCGGCATGGCTGCATGGTCACGGGCCAGTTCCTCGGCGCTGATGAAATGCACCGTGGTGTCGTATTCGTCAAAGTAATGCGGCATGCCGACGATGGCCTGGCGCACGCCATCGGCATCGGCCCCCTGCTCCAGCACCACAAAGCACTCGCGCCGGTGGCGCTCGCGCGCGGACAGTTCGGGCCGCACGCCGCTGCGCACGCGTTGCACGGCCTCGTCCACGGGAATGGTGTACTGCACGCCCCCGGCCACGCCGGGAATGCGCCGGATGGCGTCCGAGTGCCCCTGGCTCAGGCCCTTGCCCCAGAAGGTGTAGGTGGCGCCATCGGGCAGCAGGGCCTCGCCCATGAGGCGCTGCAGGGAGAACATGCCCGGGTCCCATCCCGCCGAGATCAGCGCCGTGGTGCCGGCCGCGCGGGCGGCCGCATCCACCCGGTCGAAATGCCCGGGAATGCGCGCATGGGTGTCGAAGCTGTCCACCAGGCTGAAATGCGCGGCCAGCGCGGGCGACTGCTGCGGCAGGTCGTCCTTGGAGCCGCCGCACAGCACCAGCACGTCGATGCCGGCGCGATGGGCCAGCAGGCTGTCCATGCCGTGCACGGGCGTGCCGGGCTGCAGCGGACACAGCCGGGCCGGATCACGGCGGGTGTAGATGCCGGCCAGCGCCATGTCGGGGTTGCGGGCAATGGCCGCCTCCACGCCACGGCCCAGATTGCCGTGGCCGACGATGGCGATGCGGATGGGAGCGGTGCTGCGATGGTCCATGCGGTGTGGTGCGTTTGAGAGGGGTTCAGAAACTCCGGTTCACGCGGCGGCGCAGAACCTGGCGCGATCTTGCATCGCCCCGAAGCCGCCAGTCATACAACGGGAGGCAGCACTGCGTTGCCCTGCGCGCAGGTAGTGCCCGGCTGGATGCTCTTGCGCGGCAGAGCGCCTACACTCACGCCCTCATGTTCCCGCTCCCGCCGTCCCTCTCCCCATCCGATGTCTCCGCGCCCGACGATGCACCGCTGCGCATCCTCTGGCGCGACGAGCACCTGGTGGCGGTGTACAAGCCCGCAGGATGGCTGGTGCACCGCACGGGACTGGACGCGCACGAGACGCGCTTTGTGCTGCAAACCCTGCGCGACCAGCTGGGCTGCCATGTATACCCCGCGCACCGCCTGGACAAGGGCACCTGCGGCGTGCTGGTCATGGCCTTGCATTCACAGGCCGCCCAGCGGCTGGGCCAGGCCTTTGCCGGGCAGCAAGTGCACAAGCGTTACTTGGCGCTGGTGCGGGGCTGGCTGCCGGATGCGGTGGAGGTGGACCACGCGCTCAGGCCCGACGATGCGCCCGAGGACGCGCCAGCCCAGCCCGCACAGACTTCGCTGCGCTGCCTGGCGCGCCTGGAATGGCCCGAGGCCTTTGACCCGCGCCACGCGGCCACACGGATTTCACTGGTCCAGGCCCTGCCCGCCACGGGCCGGCGCCACCAGATACGCCGCCATCTCAAGCATGTGGCCCATCCCATCATTGGCGACGCCACGCATGGCAAGGGGCCGCTGAACCGCTGGTGGGCCGAGCGGCTGGGCCTGCAGCGGCTGTGGCTGCACGCCCATGCGCTGGAGCTGGCGCACCCGATGACGGGCGAGCCGCTGCGCTTCGAGGCCGACTGGCAGCAACTGGGCCATGTGACCGATGTGCAGCACTGGCGCGCGCTGTGCGCCCTGCCCGGCTGGCAGGCCTGTGCGGGCCTGCCGGCAACAGCCCGGCCGGGGCCGCTGGATCAGACAGATCCGGCAGGCGCGCCCGCGTCGGGCTGCTCCATCAGCGGCGCTGCCACATAGGCGTAGTCGGCCGAGGCATCGGCCTTGAGCACGCCAGACAGCAGCTCCACCAGGCGCTCGTTGCCCATCTTGAAGCCGCAGGCCTGGGCATGGCCACCGCCGCCGAAGCTCTCGGCCAGCGGAATGCAGTTGAACTCCGAGCGCGAGCGCAGGCCGATCTTCACGCCCTTGGTGCTGGCATGCCACATCAGCGCGAAGCTGCCGCTCTGGCGCGCCAGCAGGTCGCCGACCTGGCTGTGGAACATGCCCGGGCAGTTGACCATCAGTCCTTGCATGCCGTTGAAGACCAGGGGCTGGGCCGCCTCGGAAATGTCGGCGCACAGCTTCTGGAATTTTTCGTCCATGGCGCCGCCGCGCGCCATGAAGGCGGCTTCCTGCTCTGGCGTGAAGGCCGCGATCTCGGCCCAGCGCTCGAAGCTGCGCGGCTCCATGTCCAGCGCCGCGAGAAAGCCCGCGCTCTCGGCGAATTCCCACTTCCAGATGTCGCGGTCCTCGATGAAGCGGATCAGGCCGGGCACGGGCTTGTCGGCCTGGAAGAACTCCCAGGCCAGGCGCGCGCCGGACTTGTTCATGTCGAAGTGCACGACGCCGCAGCGGCACTGGTAGCCGCTCAGCTTTTCGGCGGCGCTCTTGTGGTGGTCCAGCACCACGAGCTTGGCCACGCGCGATTCGATCTCGGCCATGAGCTCGGGCTCGAAGGCAAAGTCCAGCACGTAGACGGCGCGGCCAGCCAGCTCGCCCAGATCGTCGGCCTTCTGGATCTCGCCATGGTCCAGGCCCCGGAATTCGGCCTGCCCGCCGTAGAACAGCCAGGCCGCCAGCGCCGCGCCGTAGCCGTCGGGGCAGCGGCGGCCATGGTAGAGGATCAGGGGCTGGGGATCGTCATGCTCGGGGCGCACGAACAATTGCAGGGGCAGAATGGTGTTTTTCATGATGGGGGCGATTGTCGGGCCTGGCGCCATTCCCCTGCACTTGCTCCAGCGCCCGGGCCCCCTTGGGCAGCCGGGCACTGTGCGGGCTGCTCGCAAGGAACGTAGCGCAAAGCCTGGGCAGTACAAGGCCTATCAACGCAGCAGGCGCCGCAGGCAAATCCCAGGACCTATCATGTCCGCCTTGTCATTGAATTGCTGCGACCGCCTGCGGACCCGCCGGGCGTGCAGGCCGCCGCGGCCCCTGTATGCGATCCACACCCGACATCACCCCCCATCTCGGCTCCCTGCTGAAGTTCCGCCACGACCTGCATGCCAACCCCGAGTTGCGCTACGAGGAGCACCGCACCGGCGACAAGGTGGCGGCCTACCTGATGGCGCTGGGACTGCAGGTGCACCGCGGGCTGGGCAGGACCGGCGTGGTGGCAAGCATCCACGGCCGGGGGCGCAGCGCCGCCAACCCGGGCCGCAGCATCGGCATAAGGGCCGACATGGATGCGCTGCCGGTGACGGAGCTCAACGCCTTCGGCCACGCCAGCCAGAACCCGGGCTGCATGCATGCCTGCGGCCATGACGGCCACACGACCATGCTGCTGGGCGCGGCCACGCTGCTGGCGCAGCAGCCGGATTTCGATGGATCGGTGCACCTGATCTTCCAGCCCGCCGAGGAAGGCGGCGCAGGCGCCAAGGCCATGATGGAGGACGGCCTGTTCGACCGCTTCCCCTGCGAGGCCGTGTTCGCGCTGCACAACTGGCCTGCCTTGCCTGCCGGCGAGATGGCGGTGCGCGTGGGGCCCATCATGGCCTCCACGCTGCGCTTCGAGATCCGCGTGTACGGCAAGGGCGGCCACGCGGCCATGCCCCACACCACGCTGGACCCGATTCCCGTGGCCTGCGCCATCGTCGGCCAGTTGCAGAGCCTGGTGTCGCGCAGCACCGATCCGCTGGACAGCGCCGTGCTCACCGTGGGCAAGATCACCAGCGGCACGGTGGAGAACATCATTCCCGACGAGGCCAGCATCTTCGGCACGGTGCGCGCCCTCAGGGCCGAGACGCAGCAGATGTTCATCGAAGGCATGCAGCGCATCAGCGAGCATGTGGCAGCGGCCCATCTGTGCCGCGCGGAATTCATCCTCAAGCCCGGCTACCCCAACACCACCAACCACGCGCACGAGGCCCGCTTCATGGCCGAGGTGATGCGTGAGGCGGTGGGCGAGGACCGCACCCACGCCGACATCCTGCCGGCCATGACGGCCGAGGACTTCGGCTTCATGCTGGAGGCCGTGCCCGGCGCCTATGGCTGGATAGGCAACGGCCCCGCCACAGGCGAGCCCGGCGTGGGCCTGCACAACCCCGGCTACGACTTCAATGACGACAACCTGGGGCGCGGCGCGCGCTTCTGGGACCTGCTGGCGCGCCGCTGGCTGGAACAGTCCGGGGCCTGAACGCCGTCACACGCAGGCCCTTGCGCCCGCTCTCACACGCCGGCCGGAGCGCCCAGCTGCAGGTCCACCCATTCGACGGCTGGCAGCGGCCGGCCGTAGTGATAGCCCTGGAACAGCACGTCCTGGTTCCAGGCCCGCAGCGTGCCGGCCTGCTCTTCGGTCTCCACTCCTTCGGCCACCACGCGCAGGCGCAGGCGTCTGGCCAGCAGCAGGATCGCCTCGACCATGGCGGCATTGCCCGGCGAGGTATGGCAGTCCTGCACAAAGGACTTGTCGATCTTCAGTTCACGGAACGGCAGCCGCTGCAGATAGGCCAGCGATGAATAGCCGGTGCCGAAGTCGTCCAGCCCCATCTCCACGCCCAGCAGCTGCAGCTCGGCCATGCGCTCGCGCGCCTCGTCCACATCGCGCATGACCACGCTTTCGGTGACCTCCAGCGTGAGGCGGCGCGGGTCGGCCCCGGTTGCGGCCAGGATGCGCTTGAGCTTGTCCACCACGTCGGGCTGGCGGAACTGCCGCCAGCTGACGTTGACCGACAGCCGCCAGCCCTGCTGCACGAACTCGGGCCGCACCAGCATGCGGCAGGCCTGCTCCAGCATCCAGTCGCCCAGTTGCACGATCAGGTCCGATTCCTCGGCCACGGGAATGAAATCACCGGGCTCGACCATGCCCAGGCGCGGATGGTTCCAGCGCACCAGCACCTCGGCGCCCACGCAGCGTCCCGCATGGTCCACCTGGGACTGCAGATAAGGCTGCAGCTCGCCGGCAGGAATGGCGCGGCGCAAGTCCTTTTCGATGCGAAAGCGCTTGCCCACGGCCTCGGCCATGTCGGGCTGGAAGATGACGACCTGGCCCAGGCCGGCCTGCTTGGCCTGGTGCAGGGCCACGCCCGCGCGGCGAAGCACATCATGGCCACCGCTGTCGGTGCGCGAGGCGGCGAAGCTGGCCGCGCCAATGCTGCAGCTGGCCTGCACTTCCTCGCCGGTTTCCTCCAGCCACAGCGGCCGCTCCAGCGCGTCCTGCAGCACCTGGGCCAGGGCGCGCATGTGCTGGTCCACCTCTGCCGCCTCCTGGCCGGCCTTCTCCAGCAGCACGGCGAATTCGTCGGCGCCCATGCGGGCCAGCAGCACGCCGTCGGGCAGGGCATCGGCCAGGCGCAGCGCCAGCGCGCCCAGCAGCGCATCGCCACGCACCGTGCCGCGCACATCGTTGAAGGCGGTGAATCGGTCCATGTCCAGCAGCAGCAGGCCGTGGCGCGGCTCCCCACCCTTGCCGCCGTCGCGGAACTCACGCGCCAGCGCGCGCAGGCGCTGGGTCAGCGACAGGCGGTTGGGCAGGCCGGTGAGCGCATCGAAATGCGCCAGGGCATGGATCTGGCGTTCCGCGCGCATGCGCTCGGACAGGTCCTGCTTGAGTTCCACATAGTTGACGATGCTGCCATCCGAGGCGCGTATGGGCGCCACCAGCACGGCCTCGGGCAGGTCCTCGCCCTGGCGCGTGCGGTTGGTCATCTGCCCGCGCCACAGCGCGCCCCGGCCCAGTTGGTGCAAGGCCTCTTCCCATGCAGGCGCGTCCAGGCCCATGGTGGAGTAGCGGTGCGTGGGCTGGCCCAGAACCTCGTTGCGCGCAAAGCCGGTGCGCTGCAAAAAGGCCTCGTTCACGTAGACGATGTTCTGGTGCACGTCGGTGATGACGATGCTTTCGGGGTTCTGCTCCACGGCGCGGTAGAACTTGCGCAGATCGTCCTGGTGCTGCTCCAGCGAGCCCAGCGTGTCCTGCAGTTCCTGGGCACGGCGGATCAGGCTGCGCCTTGCCATCAGCGTGACCGTGCCCGTCAGCCCCAGCATGCCCACGAAGTACAGCATGGAGAACACGGGCGAGGTCTCGCGCTGGCCTATCCAGTCGACCCCCTCGCGGCCCGCCACCCAGAACGCGGCCATGGCCAGTACGGACAGCACCAGCATGGCCAGCGTGGTGCGCACGCCCAGCACCCAGGCGCACATGACGAGCAAGGCCGGAAAGGCCAGCACCGAGCTGCTTTGCACGCCGCCCGTGGCGGCCACCACGGTCACGGCTGCCACCCAGGTGCCCCAGACCAGAAGATTGGAGGCCAGCCTCCAGTGCCGGCGCCAGCCCAGCAGCACGGCGCCGAAGCTCACGCCGGCGGCCACCAGGTTCAGCCGCACGCTGGGCCAGGGAATGGGGTCCTGCGTCAGAAGCGCCATGGCCAGGAGCACGGTGAGGCTGGTGATCCATAGGCTGCCGACCAGAACGACCCGGCGCAGGGACAAATGGATTTCCGCCTCGACTCGATGACGCCGCATGAAAAAGCCCCGACTGAGAAAGAACAATCAACATGCTAGCGGCCAGTGGCGCCAACGGCTGTGGTGCTTGTGCCACCGCCCCGGTCGGACGTCCTCTTGCACCAAACGGGGGATGCCGGCGCTGGCCGGCGGTGGTTCAAGGCGCGCTTTTGCGCTCGCGCGGGGGGCGCTTGCGCGCCTTGTTGGCGTCCTTGCGGGCCTGGCGCTCGGCATCGCGTGCCTGGCCCACGGCCAGCCACTGCGCGTATTCGTCGGGTGTCTCCAGCGTGATGCGGCCCAGGATCGCTGCGCGGAAATCCGTGAGCACCAGCTCGGCAGCTTTTTGCAGATTGACACGTCCGCCGCTCATCATGGCGCCGCGGCGCCGGCCGATGGCGTCCAGCAGTTCGTCGTCATGCAGGGCGGCAATGCGTTCGTTGTCCAGGCCCAGCTTGTAACGCGCCTCCAGCAGGTCCGCGTACGTCTTCTGCAGATAGCCCAGCAGCTCCAGCGCCACCAGTTCCTCGTCATAGGCGTTGCGGCCCACGGCGCCGCTGGCGGCCAGGTTGTAGCCGCTTTGCTCGACGATGATGCGCGGCCACAGCATGCCGGGCGTGTCCCAGAGGTAGAAGTCGTCGGCCAGCACGATGCGCTGCTCCAGCTTGGTGATGCCGGCCTCGTCCCCCGTCTTGGCCTGCCGCTTGCCACTCATGGAGTTGATCAACGTGGACTTGCCCACGTTGGGAATACCGCAGATCAGCACGCGCATGGGCTTGGCCATGCCGCCACGGTTCGGGGCCAGCAGCTTGCAGGCCTCGATCAGCCGGCGCGTGGGCGCGGGCTCGGAGGCGTCCAGCGCAATGGCGCGCGTGTCGCTCTGGGCGTTGTACCAGTCCAGCCAAAGCGGCGTGCGCGCGGCATCGGCCAGGTCCTGCTTGTTGAGCACCTGCAGGCGCGGCTTGTGGCCCGTCAGCTCCTGCAGCAGCGGGTTGCTGCTCGACCCCGGCAGGCGCGCATCCAGCACTTCGATGACCACATCGATTTCCTTGACGCGCTCGGTGATCACCTTGCGCGTGAGATTCATGTGACCGGGGAACCACTGTATGGCCATGGGATTACTTTCTGGGAAACGGGGGAACTGGCAGGGGCGCAAGGATAATTCATGGCTTGCGCAGACAGGATGGAGCATCGCGCTGCGCACCAGCGCAAACCGCAGGCTTCATTCTTTCTTGCGCAAGCCGCAATTGTCCCCCGCTTTTACGCCCCGCCTCACTGCCTATGTCCTTGCCCGATACCCCCACTTCCCGCTCCGCCTCGCGCAAGGCCGACATCGAACTGTTGATCAAGGGAGTGACCTGCGCCGTGATCGGGCTGGTGATCCTGCTGGCGCCGCAGTTCATGGCACCCGGGGGCATCGTGCAGATGATGGCCCAGTCGTACCTGGTCGGCTGGTTCGCCCTGCTGCTGGGCACGGCCTTCATCGTGCTGTTTGCGGTGCGCCGCAGCAAGGCGCGGCGCTGAGCATGGTGCAGGGCCCGCTGGAGCAGGCGCTGTCGCAGATCGGGCAGTGGCAGCAGCGTGCCCGGGCTGCGGGCATTGCACTGCGCCCGGCGCCACCCCAGCCCACCAGCTGCTGCGGCCGCGGCTGCAACGGCTGCGTCTGGGAAGGCTTCTACGACGCCGTGCTGTTCTGGTGCGAGGATGCAGGCCAGGCCCTGAGCGGCGGACCTGGCTGAGGCACGGTCAGCGCAGGTTCTCGGGCGCCATGTAGCGCAGGCGCCATTCCTCGAAGGACAGCGTGTCTGCGGCCTCGATGTCGCGCTGGTCCTGCACGGACTGCGCCGACCATTGCTCGAAGCGCTGCTGCTGCGCCTCGCTCCAGGGCAGGGCCAGCAGCGAATCGCGGGCCTGCTCGGACCGGGCCAGCGTGAAGCGCGAGAAGCTGTTGCCGTACTCGCCCGTCAGCTCGCCCAGCACATGGGCCGAAGGCGTGCGCTCCGGATGCTCCAGGCGCTCCAGCGCCTGGGCCAGCGCGGCGCTGTAATCCTGCGTGCCGTGCGTGCTGTCCAGCGCCTGGGCATAGGGGCGGCACTGGTCCAGCACTTCATGGGCCCAGTCGCGCAGCGGCACCTCGCGGCCCGCGCGCACCAGCTGCAGGCCGGGCTCGCGGCCGCGCTCGGCGGTCAGGTGCTGGTTGTGCTTGAGTTCGGCGATCTCGGCCGGCGTATCGGGCGGGCTGTCGGCATTCAGGCAGTGCAGCAGGAACACGTCCAGCATGCGCATGGTGGGGGCGGCAATGCCCACATCCTCGAAGGGATCGAGGTCCATCAGGCGCACTTCCACATACTCCACGCCGCGCTCGCGCAGGGCATGCAGCGGGCGCTCGCCACGGCTGACGGTGCGCTTGGGACGGATGGTGCCGTAGAACTCGTTCTCGATCTGCAGCAGGCCCGTGCCCAGCTGGTTGTAGTCGCCGCCCGGATTGCGCACGCCCAGCATCTCGTAGGCGGGATAGGGACGGGTCAGCGCCTCGTGCAGCGAATTCGCATAGCCTTCCAGGCCGTTGTAGCTGACGTTGATGCTGGCCTGCGCATCGCTCTGGTAGCCCAGGCGGCCCATGCGCAGCGAGGTGGCATGGGGCAGGTACAGCGCCTGGCCCGTATCGCCCAGCGGCTGCAGGCCATGCTCGCGCCCCTCGACGAAACAGGCACACAGCGCGGGCGATGCGCCGTACAGATACAGCAGCACGAAGGCATGGCGCCGGAAATTGCGGATCAGCGAGAAGTACTGCTCGCTGGCCACGCCGGGCAGCGACCAGTTGTAGTGGATGCCCGAGATGGTCTGCATGCGCCGGCCATAGCGATGGCCCAGGCCCATGCGGTACACGCTCTTGGATCGGCCCGAATGCGAGGAGCCATAGCGCGCCAGCGGAATCGTCTCGTCCGTGGGCAGCTGGCAGGGCATGCTGGACGACCACAGCATCTCGCCGCCCGCATCGCGCAGGCTGCGCAGCACGAACTGGTGGATCTGCACCAGCTCGTCCAGGCATTCCTGCACGCCCAGGCGCGCGCCCGTGATCAGCTCGATCTGCGATTCGCTGTAGTCGGTGGTGATGTGCGGATGCGTGAGCGCCGAGCCCAGTGCCAGGGGATGCGGCGTCAGCGCCAGGCTGCCGGAAGGCAGCACGCGCAGGCCCTCCTTTTCTATGCCACGGCGTATGCCCTTGAGCCGCTGGGGATCGGGAACCGCCATGGATGCCTGCGATGTTTTCATTCTTGTTTACCGATTCGTTGATGGGCACCGGCCCACACGGAAACCACCAGGATTCCCGGCGGACCCGACCCGGACGCCGAATGATAGAGAAACGGCAGGAAACGCGATGGTGCCTGTCCGCTTAACCACGCGTTTTGGCCTGTTGCCCCGCATGGCATCGCCGCGAGCGAAAGGAATATGTCAGAGTTTCGCCCTCCTGCCCGGCCCCGTCTTGACGCCGGGCAAGGGCAGGCCGGCAAGCGGCGGGGCCGCCGCCGGACGCTGCGCGACCGCCCCGCTTCATCAACGGGCAGCTGCCATGGCCTTGCCCACTTCCAGCGTGCCCTGGGCGGCGCCGCTGGCGGGCACCTGCTCACCGCTGCGGTCCAGCACCTGGGCCAGTTGCGCGGCCAGCTGTTCCGGCACCTGGTCACCCTGGCCCAGGTAAACGCCTTCGGTCAGCGTGATGAAGGCGGCCTCGAAGCCGCCCGCGCCTGCGCACAGCGTGGTACGTGTGGGCGCACTTTCGTGGGCCAGCACCAGCATGGCGGGCACCACGGCCTCGGGCCTGAGGGCGGCCAGCACGGCCTCGGGCATCAGGCCTTCCGTCATGCGCGTGGCCGCCGTGGGCGCCAGCGCATTCACGTGGATGCCGTGCTTGGCGCCTTCGATGGCCAGCGTCTGCATGAGGCCGACCTGGGCCAGCTTGGCCGCGCCGTAGTTGGCCTGGCCGAAGTTGCCGTACAGGCCCGTGGACGAGGTGGTCATCACGATGCGCCCGTAGTTCTGCGCCTGCATGTGCGGCCACACGGCCTTGCAGCAATGGGCGGCGCCCATCAGGTGCACTTCCACCACCAGGCGGAAATCGTCCATGTCCATCTTGGCGAAGCTCTTGTCGCGCAGGATGCCGGCGTTGTTGACCAGGATGTCCACGCGGCCCCAGGCATCGACGGCCTGCTGCACCATGGCCTGCACGGCCGCGAAATCGGTGACCGACGCGCCATTGGCCAGCGCCTGGCCGCCCGCCGCGCGGATCTCGTCCACCACGGCCTGGGCCGCCGTGGCCGAGCCACCGCTGCCATCGACCGCGCCGCCCAGGTCATTGACCAGCACCTTGGCGCCGCGCGCCGCCAGCGCCAGCGCATGCAGGCGCCCCAGGCCGCCGCCGGCCCCCGTCACGATGGCCACGCGGCCTTCAAACTCAATCGCCATGGAGATGCTCCCTTTGTTGCATTGGATGCCGGCTCCGCCCGCCGGATGGCAAGGCGCCGGTCACCCAGCAATGTAGACGGACGCCGCCTTCATTCCGGTTGCCCAAGCGACTGCGGCAGGCCTGCCGGCCTTGTCCCCATCATTTCGTGACAAGCCTGTGGACAACCATGTGCTGGCCCGGGACTGGTGGCCCAAGCGGTTGTTTTGAATGGATTTTTTTCTTTTGCCTATTTTTTAACCAAATCCACAAGTCGTCTGCCCGACTTATCCCGTCTCACCCTGAACAATCTTGTGAACAACTTCCACAGCGGTCGGGATAAGCCACACAAGTCATTGATTCAAAAGAAAAACATGCAGCCCGCTTAAAAAACAGGCAGAAGACCCCGGATTTTCGGGCCGCGTCCCGCTTATCCACCGCGCAGCCCGTATGTACGCATTTACCCCCATCCGTACTGGACAAGCATGTGGACAAGCGGCTGCAACGGCCTGATTTCGCGGTTAAGTCATTGATTTGAAATACAAGCCCTGCGATTGACTAAAAAACAGGCAAACACCGGAATTCCGGACCTGCACCGACCTGCTCCGTATCGCATACAAATGCAGGCTCGGCAGATCCCATCCAAAGCAGACGCCCATGAGCCAGGATTCACCTACCTCCTCCCCCACACCTCCCCCCGCCTCCTCCCCTTTTTCCCCGCCCTTCTTCACCGCCCGCCTCACGCCCAGCGGCCTGCAGGTCGATGCCTGGGCCGACCAGCCGCTGCTGCATTCGCTGGAGCAGGGCGGCGTGGACTGGCCCAGCTCCTGCCGCAACGGCACCTGCCGCACCTGCATCGGGCAGCTGGTCTCGGGCAGCGTGCGCTACGAGATCGAATGGCCGGGCGTGACGCGCGAGGAGCGGGCCGAGGGCTGCGTGCTGCCCTGCATCGCCTATCCCGAAGGCGATGTGGTGCTGCAGGACCCCGGCCCCTGAACCCGGCCAAAGCCCGCGCCGCCTGCGGCCGATGGCCGCTGGAATAGAATGTGCGCTTTCGCAAGGTCATTCCGGGTCATGCCGATTGCCGACAGCGGCTGCGCCGCGCCACACGTTCTTTGGAAGCCCACTTCTGACGCCTGCCAGGCAGAGGGAGCCGGCGCGTGTGCCGCGCCCCGTCCGCACGACCCGGCTCCTCCAGAAGGCACTCCATGAACAACTCCACGTCCCCCGTGCCCATCTCGCCGGTGGAAGACATCATTGCCGACATGCGCGCGGGCCGCATGGTCATCCTCGTCGATGAGGAAGACCGAGAGAACGAAGGCGACCTGGTGCTGGCCGCCGACCATGTCACCCCCGAGGCGATCAACTTCATGGCGCGCTTCGGCCGCGGCCTGATCTGCCTGACGCTCACGCGCGAGCGCTGCGAATACCTGAAGCTGCCGCCCATGGCCGCGCGCAACGGCACCGTGTACAGCACGGCCTTCACCGTCTCCATCGAAGCGGCCGAGGGCGTGACCACCGGCATCTCCGCCGCCGACCGCGCGCGCACCGTGCAGGCCGCCGTGGCCAAGGACTCCAAGCCCACGGACCTGGTGCAGCCGGGCCACATCTTCCCGCTGCAGGCCGTCGATGGCGGCGTGCTCATGCGCGCCGGCCACACCGAGGCCGGCTGCGACTTCGCCGCCCTGGCCGGCTGCAGCCCCGCCGCCGTGATCTGCGAGATCATGAAGGACGATGGCACCATGGCCCGCCTGCCCGACCTGCAGCTGTTCGCTGCCGAGCACGGCCTGAAGATAGGCACCATCGCCGACCTGATCCAGTACCGCAGCCGCAACGAATCCCTGCTCAGCAAGGTCGGCACGCGCCCGCTGCAGACGGCGCATGGCGAGTTCATCGCCCATGCCTTCCGCGACCTGCCCAGCCAATCCGTGCACCTGGCACTGGTCAAGGGCCGGTGGGAAGCCGACACCCCCGTGCCGGTGCGCGTGCATGAGCCGCTGTCCGTGCTGGATGCGCTGGAGACCGGCCGCACCCTGCACTCCTGGAGCCTGGACTCCAGCCTCGAATACATCGCCCGCCAGGGCCACGGCGTGGCCGTGCTGCTCAACTGCGGCGAGACCGGCGACCAGCTGATGGCCCAGTTCGACGGCAGCGCCCGTGCCGCCCAGGCACCCGAGCGCGGCCGCATGGACCTGCGCACCTATGGCGTGGGCGCGCAGATCCTGCGCGAATGCGGCGTGCAGCGCATGCAGCTCATGGGCCAGCCGCGC
This sequence comes from Delftia deserti, assembly GCF_042653485.1. Classification (NCBI taxonomy): domain Bacteria; kingdom Pseudomonadati; phylum Pseudomonadota; class Betaproteobacteria; order Burkholderiales; family Comamonadaceae; genus Delftia; species Delftia deserti. The sequence continues at coordinate 1,621,215 of NZ_JBHSIH010000001.1, forward strand.
CGCCTGCCCAGCATGGCCGGCTACGGCCTCGAGATCAGCGGCTACATCCCCAAGGAATAAGAAATGTTGAATGCAGAAAAGGGCCAGGCCCAGAACCTCGACGGCGCGCAGCTGCGCGTCGGCATCGTCCAGGCCCGCTTCAATGAAAGCATCACCAACAGCCTGACCCAGGCCTGCCGCGAAGAGCTGCTGGCCCTGGGCGTGCAGGCCGGAAACATCGACCACGTCACCGTGCCCGGCGCCCTGGAAGTGCCCGTGGCGCTGCAGGCGATGGCCGAGTCCGACCGCTACGACGCCCTGGTGGCGCTGGGCTGCATCATCCGTGGGGAGACATACCACTTCGAGCTGGTGGCCAACGAATCGGGCGCGGGTGTCACGCGCCTGGCCCTGGACTACCAGTTGCCGATCGCCAACGCGATCATCACCACCGAGAACACCGAGCAGGCCATCGCGCGCCAGACCGAAAAGGGACGCGATGCGGCCCGGGTCGCCGTGGAGATGGCCAACCTGCTCCAAACCATAGCCCGAACATGAGCGACGAACAATCCACACCGGCCTCGGGCCGCCCTCCCCGCCAAAGCCGCGGCGGCCTGACCAGCACCGGCGCGCGCAAGGCCGCCTCCAAGTCCAACCGCAGCCGCGCGCGTGAATTCGCGCTGCAGGCGCTGTACCAGCACCTGGTGGGCGGCAACGACGTGGAGGCCATCGACCGCTTCACGCGCGACCTGTCCGGCTTTCACAAGGCCGACTCGGTGCACTACGACGCGCTGCTGCGCGGCTGCATCAACTCCCAGGTGGACCTGGACGCGCTGATCGCCCCCAAGCTGGACCGCACCATGGCCGAGATCTCGCCCATAGAGCACGCCAGCATGTGGATCGGCGTGTATGAATTCCAGCACTGCCCCGACGTGCCCTGGCGCGTGGTGCTCAACGAGTGCATCGAGCTGGCCAAGGAATTCGGCGGCACCGACGGCCACAAATACGTGAACGCCGTGCTCAACGGCCTGGCGCCCACGCTGCGCGCGGCCGAAGTCGAGCATGACCGTGCGGGCAAGGGCGCCGCGCCCGCGCAGCCCGCGGCCGCCAAGGCAGGCACTGCCACCGACGCGGCAGCAGATGCCGCCACGGACGCAGCAGCGGACGACACTGCCGACCAGGCCGGCTGACGCCGCGCCTCGGGTCTTCGGGGCACAGGCCCCGCCGCATCCGGCCATCCATGGCCCGCCCGCGCCTGCCGGGCGCGGGCGCCTCTTCCAGGATTTCACCCGTCATGAAGTTTTCGACCCGCGCCGACCGCATTGAGCCCTTTTACGTGATGGAGATCGCCAAGGCGGCGCAGGAGATGGCGCGCGGCTGCGCGGACAGCGACACGCCGATGATCTTCCTGAACATCGGCGAGCCCGACTTCACCGCGCCCCCGCTGGTGCAGGAGGCCGCAGCGCGCGCCGTGCAGGACGGCGCCACGCAATACACGCCGGCCCTGGGCCTGCCCCAGCTGCGCGAGCGCATCAGCCACTGGTATGCGCAGCGCTTCGGCGTGGATGTGCCGGCGCGGCGCATCGTGGTCACGGCCGGCGCCTCGGCCGCGCTGCAGCTGGCCTGCCTGGCCACCATCGACGCGGGCGACGAAATCCTCATGCCCGACCCCAGCTATCCCTGCAACCGCCACTTCGTGAGCGCAGCCGAAGGCCGGGCCGTGATGGTGCCGACCACGGCCGCCGAACGCTACCAGTTGAGCGCCGACAAGGTCGAGGCCGCCTGGAACGAGCACACACGCGGCGTGCTGCTGGCCTCGCCCTCCAATCCCACCGGTACCTCGATCGCGCCGGCCGAGCTGCGCCGCATCCTCGACGTGGTGCGCGCCCGGGGCGGGCTGACCATCATCGACGAGATCTACCTGGGCCTGTCGCATGACGACGCCTTCGGCCAGACTGCGCTGGCGCTGGGCGAGGACGTGATCAGCATCAACAGCTTCAGCAAGTACTTCAACATGACGGGCTGGCGCCTGGGCTGGATGGTGGTGCCCGATGCCATGGTGCCCGTGGTCGAGCGCGTGGCGCAGAACCTCTTCATCTGCGCCAGCACCGTCTCGCAGCGCGCCGCCCTGGCCTGCTTCGAGCCCGAGTCCATTGCCGAGTACGAGCGCCGCCGCGCCGAGTTCAAGGCCAGGCGCGACTTCTTCATCCCCGCGCTCGAGGCCCTGGGCCTGCCCGTGCCCGTGCAGCCCGACGGCGCCTTCTACGCCTGGGCCGACTGCCGTGCCGCTGCCGCCAAGCTCGGCGTCCAGGGCAGCTGGGACTTTGCCTACGCCGTCATGGAGCGCGCCCACCTGGCCATCACGCCGGGCCGCGACTTCGGCACATTCGAGACCGCCGACTTCGTGCGCTTTTCCACGGCCAACTCCATGGAACAGCTGCAGGAGGCCGTGCGCCGCCTGCAGCGCCTGCTGGCCTGAGGGCCGCCGCACATGGCCTTCGAATTTCCCATCCGCGTCTACTGGGAGGACACCGATGCCGGCGGCATCGTGTTCTACGCCAACTACCTCAAGTTCTTCGAGCGCGCCCGCACCGAGTGGCTGCGCGCCCTGGGCATAGGCCAGCAGCAGTTGCGGGAACAAACGGGCGGCATGTTTGTCGTAACCCAGGCCCAGCTGCAATACCTGCGGGCGGCCCGGCTCGATGACCAACTCCTTGTTACCGCCGCGCTGCAAAGCAGCGGGCGCGCTTCGCTGACAATACGGCAGCAGGCGCTGCTGGCATCCGCCGGCGATGGCAAGGCGCCGCCGCCCCTGTTGTGCGAAGGCACGATCCGCATTGGATGGGTGGATGGCTCGACCATGCGCCCCGCAAGAATTCCGAACCGCATCCTGGAGCAACTCTCATGAACTCCCATGACATGTCCATACTCAGCCTCGTGCTGCAGGCCAGCTGGGTCGTGCAGCTGGTCATGCTGATCCTCGTGGGCGCCTCGGTGGCCAGCTGGGCCACCATCTTCCGCAAGTCCCAGACCTTGAAGCGCGTGCGCTCGCTCAACGACGGCTTCGAGCAGGACTTCTGGTCGGGCACCAGCCTCAACGATCTCTACGCCTCGGCCGCTCACCATGCCAAGCAGGGCGGCCCCATGGAACGCATCTTCGCCAGCGGCATGCGCGAATACCAGAAGCTGCGCGAGCGCCGCATCGCCGATGTGAACCAGTTGATGGACGGCACGCGCCGCGCCATGCGCGCCAGCTTCCAGCGCGAGATGGACGAGGTCGAGTCGGGCCTGTCCTTCCTGGGCACCGTGGGCTCGGTCTCTCCCTACATCGGCCTGTTCGGCACCGTCTGGGGCGTGATGCACGCCTTCACCGGCTTTGCCAACATGGAGCAGATCACGCTGGCCACCGTGGCCCCCGGCATTGCCGAGGCGCTGGTGGCCACGGCCATGGGCCTGTTCGCCGCCATCCCGGCCGTCACGGCCTACAACCGCTATGCCCACCAGATCGACCGCGTGGCCAGCCAGCAGGAAACCTTCATCGAAGAGTTCTCCAACATCCTGCAGCGCAACGTGGGTGCGACCGGCTCCAGCACCGCGTCCGGCCATTGAATTCGCGCACAGCCAGCAAGGAGTGAGCACATGCCCGCAGTAGCCTCGCGCGGCGGCCGCAGCCGCCGCACCGTCAACGAGATCAACATGGTGCCCTTCATCGACGTGATGCTGGTGCTGCTCATCATCTTCATGGTGACGGCCCCCATGCTCACGCCCGGCTCCATCAACGTGCCCAGCGCCGGCAAGGCCGCGCGCACGCCCCCGAAACGCGCCGACGTGATGATCGACAAGGACGGCGGCATCCGCATCAAGGCAGGCAACCTCGACAAGACCGTCACGCTCAAGGAACTGGGTACGGCCGCCCGCGACTGGCAGAGCCAGCAAAGCGACGACAGCGCCGTGCTGATCTCGGCCGACAAGAAGCTGCCCTTCGAAACGGTGATGGCCGCCATGTCGGCCCTGCAGTCGGCAGGCGTCAAGCGCGTGGCCTTCGGCGTCAAGTCCTCCCAGTAAGCAGCGCCGCCCACCTTCGATCCCATGCCCAACCTGCAAGACCACGACCAGTTCGCACCGCCGCGCACGCGCGGCCGCACGCGCTCGTGGGCCCTGGCCGCGGCAGCGCACGGGCTGCTTGTGGCCGCCATGCTGTGGACCGTGCGCCCCCCGAAGCAGGCCGACGAACCCATGGTCGAGGCCGAGTTCTGGTCCACGGCCGCACCCGCTCCCGCCCTGCCCGTGCCTGCGCCACCGCCGCCACCTGCACCCGAGCCTGTTCCCCAGCCGCCACCGCCGCCGCCCGCGCCCGTGATTGCACCGCCCCCACCTCCCAAGCCGCAGGCCGTGGACGACGACCACGAGGCCGAGATCGCGTTGGAGAAGAAGCGCAAGATCGAGCAGCAAAAGAAGGAGCGCGCCGAACAGGCCGCCCGTGAGCAGCGCGAGAAGGAACGCCAGGAGCGCCTGGACAAGGAAAAGGCCGACAAGGCGGCCAAGGACAAGGCCGAGCGCGAGAAGGCGGAAAAAGCCGAGAAGGACCGCCGCGACAAGCTCGAGCAGCAGAAAAAGGACAAGGCCGAGCAGGACCGCAAGGACCGCCTGGAGCAGCAAAAGAAGGACAAGGCCGAAAAGGAAAAGGCGGACCGGGAAAAGGCTGCCAGGGACAAGGCCGAGCGCGAGAAAGCCGAGAAGGCCGACAAGGAAAAAGCCGAAAAGGCTGCCAAGGCCGAAGCCGAGAAGAAGGCCGCCGAGGACAAGCGCAAGAAGGAACAGGCTGCCAAGGAAGCCCGCGAGGCCAAGGAGGCCGAGGCACGCCGCCTGGAGAACATCCGCCGCATGCAGGGCCTGGCCGGCAGCGGCGGCTCGGCCGGCGAAGGCGCGGGTGGCAGCAAGAGCGGTGGCTCGGGCAGCTCGGCCGGAGGCCCCTCGGCCGGCTACGGCGCCAAGGTGGCTGCGCGCGTCAAGCCCAACATCGTCTACCCGGACGCCATCAGCGGCAACCCGCGGGCCGAGGTGCGCGTGCGCACCGCGCCCGATGGCACCATCACTGGCGCCACCATTGCCAAGTCCAGCGGCAACAAGGCCTGGGACGACGCCGTCATCCGCGCCCTGCAAAAGACCGAGACGCTGCCGCGCGACATCGATGGCCGCGTTCCTTCGGACCTGGTCATCGGATTCCGCCCGCAGGACTGAACGGGCACAGGCCCTTCATCAAAAAGCCCCGCCGGTACCTGCCTGCGGGGCTTTTTCCATCTTGCGTTGTATGCAATCCGCCACGCGCCTGCGACTTCGCTTGCGGCACCGGCCGCTTGTCCCTAGCATCCCCGTCTTTGCCGCATTCGCGGCACCCGTCCACCATCGCAAAGGAGAGAACCCATGTCCCATTCGACACGTCCCTTTGCAGTCGTGCACGCTTGAAGCCCTAGCGCCTCCAGGCCACGCTGCAGACCTGATTCCCGGCCCCGCAAGAGGCCCGGCTTTCGGCTGCGCGTGCGCTTTTCCTGATGCCTGTCCATCGAGCTTGCGGCGACTGCCCGTTGCGCATTCCGCATCTGCCGGAATGTGCCCCAAGCACTCGATCGAAAGCCATTCATGGGCAATTCCCTTTCGGACACCTACATTGAGGTGTTCGCCAACCGCGGCGTCTGGATTGAAGACGCCGCCATCCAACAACTTCAAACGACGGCCCGCAACCTGGCCGGCATGCGCGCCGCCGTGGGCCTGCCGGACCTGCACCCGGGCCGGGGCTACCCGGTAGGGGCGGCCTTCTTTTCCGTGGGCCGCTTCTACCCGGCCCTGGTCGGCGGCGACATCGGCTGCGGCATGTCGCTGTACAGCACGGAGCTGGCGGCGCACAAGACCTCGGCCCCCAAGCTGGAAAAGGCAGTGGGCAACATCGACGGCCCCCTGCCCCAGGAACTGCTGGACGCCGTTGACATGCAGCAGCTGGAGCACATCGCCCAGGCCAGCGGCGTGGCCGACCTGGCGTATCTGCAGGACAGCCTGGGCACCATTGGCGGCGGCAATCACTTTGCCGAACTGCAGGTGGTGGACACGCTGTACGAGGACGAGGCGCTCGACAGGAAACGCGTGCACCTCATGGTGCACAGCGGCTCGCGCGGGCTGGGCGGCGCCATCCTGCGCGCCCATGTGGAGGCATTCAGCCACGACGGCCTGGCCGCCAGCAGCGATGCCGCCACGCAGTACCTGCGCCAGCACGCGGCCGCCATCGCCTTCGCCCAGCTCAACCGCGCCAGCATTGCGGCACGCCTGCTGCGCGCCCTGCGCACGCGCGGCCAGGCCCTGCTGGACATCACCCACAACCACGTGATCGCCCACCACTGGCGCGGAGAAGACGGCTTCCTGCACCGCAAGGGCGCCACGCCGGCCGACCAGGGTCTGGTGGTGATTCCGGGTTCGCGCGGCGACTACAGCTACCTTGTGCGGCCCGTGGCCGGGCGTGACGAGGCACTGCACTCGCTGGCACACGGCGCTGGCCGCAAGTGGGCGCGCACCGATTGCATGGGCCGCCTGCGCCCGCGCTTCACGCTGGACGAGCTGCTGCGCACCCAATTCGGCAGCGCCGTGGTCTGCGCCGACCGCGAACTGGTCTACGAGGAGGCCCCCCAGGCCTACAAGGACGTGGACTCCGTGGTCGCCAGCCTGCAGGCAGCCGGCCTGGTGCAACTGGTGGCGCGGCTGCGCCCCCTGCTGACCTACAAGAAGGGAGCCATGCAATGCTGCTGATCCAGCTGACCGCATCCCACGGCCCCGCCGAGTGCGAGCATGCCGTGCGCCTGACCCTGCGCGAGCTGCTGCGCGACTGCGCTGCTCGCGGCATCGCCGTGGACGTACTGGAGGAAACGCCCACGGCGGCCGGCTACAAGTCCGTGCTGCTGCGCTGCGAGGGTGACACCGGCCTGCTTCACGGCACGCTGGGCGCCTGGCTGGGCACCATCCAGTGGGTCTTCGACAGTCCCCTGCGCCCCCATCACCCGCGCAGGAACTGGTTTGTTGCCGTGCAGAAGTGCGAGCCGCCCCGGCAATTGCCGGCCGATGGCGAGATCGTCTTCCAGGCCTGCAAGGCCTCGGGCAAGGGCGGCCAGCATGTCAACACCACGGACTCCGCCGTCCATGCCCTGCATGTGCCCAGCGGCATCTCGGTGAAGGTCATGAGCGAGCGCAGCCAGCACGCCAACAAGCGGCTGGCGCGCGAGCTGCTGGCCCTGAAGCTGGCGCGCCTCAACGCGCAGGGCGAGGGTCAGGCCCGGCGCACGCGCAGCCAGCAGCACTGGGAGGTGGAGCGCGGCAGCCCCGTGAAGGTGTTCCGCGCCTGAACGCCCGGGGCTAGCCCCTGGCGCACATGTAGATGCCCAGGGCCAGCAGGCCCAGCATCAGCACGCGCTTGAAAACCTGGGGCGACAGCGACTGGCGCAGCCGCTCGCCCCAGGCCATGCCGGCCAGGGCGGGCAGCAGCATCAGTGCGGAAACCAGGGCCGTGGCCCCCCAGCCCGTCCAGGACGAAGCGGCATGGCCCGGCCCCTGCGCCAGCGCCATGCCCGCGCCCAGCGCCAGCGTGGACACCGTGAAGCACAGGCCCATGGCCTGCATCAGCGCCTGCCGGCCCAGCGCCAGCGATTGCAAAAAAGCCACGGCCGGCACCACGAACACGCCGGTCAGCGCCGTGATCCCGCCCGTCAACAGACCACACAACAGACCCAGCCAGGCCTGATGCCTCTTAGGCAACTGCAAGCCCGGCCCCCACAGGCCCCACAGGGCATAAATAACCAGGGCCACGCCCAGCGCCGTGCGCGCCACGGCGGCCTCGCCCACCGGGCCCCACCACAGCATGCCGCCCACCGTGCCCGCAACAATGCCCAGCTGCATCCAGCCCAGGCGCCGCAGCAGCGGCCGCAGCGATGGCAGGGGCCGCATCTGCACCACATTGGTCACCAGGGATGGCAGCAGCAGCCAGGCCGCCGCCTGCCCGGCCGGCATGAACAGCGCCAGCAGCGCCATGGACACCGTGGGCAGGCCCAGGCCCACCACCCCCTTGACGACACCGGCCAGCCCGAACACGGCCACCGCCGCCGCCAGCACCCACCACGCATCCCACATCACGGCCACCCTGCACTTTCACTGACCTGGCTCAGGCCTTTCCTGAACCTCATGGCGCCATGCTCGCGCGCCATCAAAGGGATCACAATCGGGAATCTTCAAACCAAGGCTCAGGCCTGGCCTGATCCTTCAGCACCATAGTCCATGCGATTCGACCTCACCGACCTGCAGCTGTTCATCCACATCCTCGACTGCGGCACGCTCACGGCGGCAGCCGGGCGCGCGCACATGACGCTGGCCTCGGCCAGCGAGCGCGTGCGCGGCATGGAGGCGCAACTGGGCTGCGCCCTGCTCGCGCGCCAGGCGCGCGGCGTGCGGCCCACGGCGGCCGGCCACACGCTGGGCCAGCATGCGCGTGACGTTCTGGCGCGGATGCAACGGCTGCGCGGCGACATGGCCGAGTACGGCGCTGGCCTGGCCGGGCATGTGCGCGTCTGCGGCAACACCTCGGCCGTGGGCGAGCATCTGCCGCTGGCCGTGGCCGGATTCCTGCGCGGCCATCCGCGCGTGGCGCTGGAGCTGCAGGAATGCGGCAGCGCCGAGGTGCTGGACCGGCTGCGCCAGGGCCTGTGCGACATCGGCGTGGCCAGCGATGCGCAGGACACCCGCGGCCTGCAGGCCCTGCCCTGGCGCCCCGACCCGCTGGTGGCCGTGCTGCCGCGCGCCCACCGCCTGGCCCGGCGCAAGCGGCTGGCCTTGCAGGACCTGCTGACCGAAGACTGGGTAGGCCTGCCGCACGATGCCGCCCTGCAGGTGCTGGTGCGCCAGCAGGCCGCCCTGCTGGGAGGGCCATCGGGAGGACGGCTGCGCTGGCGCGCCCAGCTGCAGCACCTGGACAGCATCTGCCAGCTGGTCGGCCAGGGCGTGGGCGTGGCCGTCCTGCCGGCCGCCGCCGCGCAGCGCCTGGCCCCGGCCAGCGGCGCCCGCGCCGTGCCCTTGAGCGATGCCTGGGCCCGGCGCCAGCTGCTGCTGTGCACGGCCCCGGAAGACCAGTTGCCGGCCCATGCAAGGCAGTTGCTGGCGCACCTGAAGGGACTGGGCCGCGCGGAGCCATAGCGAACCGTGTTGGAAAGCGCGATGCAGGACAATACGGGGATCATGACCCTCAAAGCCCCCGAACTGCTGCTGCCGGCCGGCTCGCTCGACAAGATGCGTGCGGCCTACGACTTTGGCGCCGATGCCATCTACGCCGGGCAACCCCGCTACAGCCTGCGCGCACGCAACAACGAATTCCGTCTCGAACAGATCGCCCAGGGCATCTCCGAGGCGCATGCGCGGGGCAAGAAATTCTTCGTCACCAGCAACCTGATCGCCCACAACGACAAGGTGCGCACCTATATCCGCGACATCGAGCCCGTGATCGAGTGCAAGCCCGACGCGCTGATCATGGCCGACCCCGGCCTGATCATGATGATCAAGGAAAAGTGGCCCGAGACCGAGGTCCATCTCTCGGTGCAGGCCAACACCACCAACTGGGCCACGGTGAAGTTCTGGCAGAAGGCCGGCGTCTCGCGCATCATCCTGTCGCGCGAGCTGTCGCTGGACGAGATCGAGAAGATCCGCCAGGAATGCCCGGACATGGAGATCGAGGTCTTCGTGCACGGCGCGCTGTGCATCGCCTACTCGGGCCGCTGCCTGCTGTCGGGCTACTTCAACCGGCGCGATCCCAACCAGGGCACCTGCACCAATGCCTGCCGCTGGGACTACAAGACGCATGACGCGGCCGTGGACCCCAATACCGGCGAGGCCCTGGCCCAGACCATGGAGCAGGACTTCAGCTTCGAGAAGGCCCGCGAGGAGGCCGACAGCCAGTTCACCAGCACCTGCGGCGACGGCGCGCGCCACCCCAAGGCCGAGCAGGTCTACCTGCTGGAGGAAAAGGGCCGCCCCGGCGAGCTGATGCCCATCATGGAAGACGAGCACGGCACCTACATCATGAACTCCAAGGACCTGCGCGCCGTGGAGCATGTGGAGCGCCTGGTGAAGATCGGCGTGGACTCGCTCAAGATCGAGGGCCGCACCAAGAGCCTGTACTACGTGGCCCGCACGGCCCAGGTCTACCGCCGCGCCATCGACGATGCCGTGGCCGGCCGCCCCTTCAACCCGCACCTGATCACCGAGCTCGAAGGCCTGGCCAACCGTGGCTACACGGGCGGCCTGCTGGAGCGCCGTCCCTCGCAGGACTACCAGAACTACGAGACCGGCCACTCGGTGCTGCAGCGCAGCCACTTCGTGGGCGAGGTGCGCAGCTATGCCGACGGCATGGCCGAGGTGGAGACCAAGAACCGCTTCTCGGTGGGCGATACGCTGGAGATCATCCACCCGCAGGGCAACCGCCAGGTGCTGCTGGAGAAGATGTTCAACCTCGACGGCGAACCCGTGCAGGTCGCCCAGGGCAACCCGATCCGCGTGCGCATCCCGCTGGATGCACCGGCCGAAGGTGCGCTGATCTCGCGCCTGCTCTGAAGCCCGGGCGCAGGCCGCCCTGCCCTCCTTGCCCGTGATTTTTTCCTGGCGGCTGTCCAGGGCCATTGCTGCAATGGCCTGGAGCGGCCGCCCTTCCTTTCATTCCTCATTTCTGCACTGCCATGGACATCGTCGTCAACGAAGAACTCAAGGCCTACATCGACCCGCTGACCCCCGATGAACTCGACGCGCTGGAGCGCAGCATCGTGGCCGAAGGCTGCCGCGACGCGCTCGTGCTCTGGAACGACCTGCTCATCGACGGCCACAACCGCTACGCCATCTGCCAAAAGCACGGCCTGCCCTTCAACACCGTGCAGGCCACGCAGTTCAAGAACATGGACGACGTGCACCTGTGGATGATCGACCAGCACCTGGGCCGCCGCAGCGTGTCCGACTTCCAGCGTGGCGTGCTGGCGCTGCGCAAGCGCGAGATCATTGCCACGCGCCGCTCGGCCGCCGCCGCCGCCGTGATGGCCGCCAAGGCCGATGCGCCCCAGGCCGAGGGCGAAGCCCCCTGGGAAGGCGAGACCGACCCCGTGGTCGCTGCCGCCCTGGCCAGCGTGGCCAAGGTGCCCGACGAGGCGCTGGACACGCGCGAGGCCCTGGCCCGCGTGGCCCGCCTGTCCAGCAGCCAGGTCAAGCTGATCGAGACCATCCAGCAAAAGGCCGCCCCCGAAGTGGTGGCCGCCGTGCGCTCGGGCGACATCTCGCTGAGCACCGCCGCCGTGGTCGCCAGCCTGCCGGTGGACGAGCAGCAGGCCGTGGCCGCCGCAGGCGCCGACGAACTCAAGCAGGCGGCCAAGCGCGTGCGCGATGCCAAGAAAAAGCCCAAGGCCGCCAAGCCCGAAGCCGAAGCGGCCGACGGCGAAGGCGCGGCCGTGACCGCCTCGCCCGAGGAGCTGCAGCAGCGCGTGAACGAACTCGAAGCCGAGAACGAGCGCCTGCGCCAGCAGATCAAGGCACTGCAGGAACTGCTGGCCGAGCAAGGCTGAAGCGGCGCCCGCACCCAAGCACGCACGCCGCCATGACGCGCTACCAGGAGCTGGCCGACGATATCGAGGCATCCATCACCGCAGGCGTGCTGTGCGCCGGTGACAAGCTGCCCTCGGTGCGCCAGACCAGCGAGCGGCGCGGCGTCAGCGCCTCCACGGTGTTCCAGGCCTACTACCTGCTGGAGGCGCGCGGCCTGGTGCGCGCGCGCGAGCGCTCGGGCTACTTCGTCGCCCAGCGCCCGCACAGTGCGCCGCCCGAGCCCACCGAGCCGTCTTCGCCCGAGGGCGACAGCTTTGCCGTGGTCGATGTCAGCGAGCGCGTGTTCGAGGTGCTGGAGTCGGCCATGGACCGCGAAGTGGTCCCGCTGGGCTCGGCCTTTCCCTCGCCGGGCCTGTTCCCGCTGCGCCGCCTGGGCCAGTGCCTGGCGCATGCCGCGCGCGAGGCCGACCCGCGCAGCGCCATCGACGACCTCACGCCCGGCAGCCTGGCGCTGCGCCGCCAGATCGCGCGCCGCTACCTGGCCGACGGCCTGGCGCTGACGCCGGCCGACCTGGTCATCACCAACGGCGCACTGGAGGCGCTGAACCTGAGCCTGGCCGCCGTCACGCGGCCCGGTGGCGCCGTGGTCATCGAGTCGCCCTGCTTCTATGGCGCGCTGCAGGCGCTGGAGCGCATGGGCCTGTCGGCCATCGAGGTACCCACCCATCCGGGCGAGGGCATGGACCTTGCTGCGCTGGAGGCAGCACTGCAGCGCCACAGGCCCCAGGCCATCTGGCTGATGACCTGCTTTCAGAACCCGCTGGGCAGCCTCATGCCAGAGGCGCGCAAACGCGCGCTGGTGGAGCTGGTCACGCGCCACCGCGTGCCGCTGATCGAAGACGACGTGTACGGCGAGCTGTACTTCGGCGAGCGCCGCCCGCCGCCCGCCAAGACCTTCGACACCGAAGGCTGGGTGCTGCACTGCAGCTCGTTCTCCAAATGGCTGGCGCCGGGCTGGCGCACGGGCTGGGCCGCGCCGGGGCGCTTCACGCGTGCCGTGGCCCGGCAAAAGCTCACCACCACGCTGGCCACCAATGCGCCCACCCAGCAGGCGCTGGCCGACTACCTGGAAAGCGGCGGCGCCGACCGCCACCTGCGCCGCCTGCGCCAGAGCCTGGCCCTGCAGCGGGACCACATGGCATCGGCCATTGCCCGCCACTTTCCACAAGGCACGCGGGCAACGCGGCCCGAGGGCGGCTATTTCATGTGGGTGCAACTGCCGCCGCACTGCGATGCGCTGGCCCTGCACCGCGCAGCGCTGGCGCGCGGCATCAGCGTGGCGCCGGGGCCGATCTTCTCGGCCTCGCAAGCCTTCGGCCATTGCCTGCGGCTGAACTACGGCCACGACTGGAGCGACGAAACCGCGCAGGCCCTGGCCACGCTGGGCGAGCTGGCCTGCAACACGCCAGGGTAAGCGCCCGCTGCGCCTGCAGCACCTGCTGCGCTGTAGCGCCGGGGCAACGCAGCACGGCGTGCACGCTGTCAGCCTGGTGCAAGCTGGATGATTCTCATTTAGACTCGCACCCCGAACCGGCATGGCCGCAACGCATGCTGACCGGTCTTTGTCTTCTGCCCTCCGCCCCGCACGTCGCCACGCGTCCCGCAGCCTGCCACCGACCCTTCAGCGCTGCCCAACTCCAGACGCAAGAAGGACGTTTTTCCATGGTTTCCCGCCACCACCGCGCCGCGCTCACGCGCTGCGCCGCTGCCGTCGCCACGGCCCTGCTGTCCCTGCAGGCTTGGGCACAGGCGCAATCGCCCACCGCAACGGCAAGCGCCACCGCCCCCGAGGCCGGCCTGTCCGCCATCACCGTCACGGGCAACTGGCTGGACAACCCCAGCGAGGAAAAGGTGCTGGACCATGCGGGCGCACGCACCATCGTCGAACGCACGCGCATCGAGGAAAGCGGCTCGACCAGCCTGCGCGACGTGCTGCGCCTGGTGCCCGGAGTACAGGTGCAGGACAGCAACGGCACGGGCGGCAGCGATGTGTCGCTGAACATCGGCGTGCGCGGCCTGACGGCGCGCCTGTCGCCGCGCTCCTATGTGCTGATGGACGGCGTGCCCGTCTCCTACGCGCCCTACGGCCAGCCCCAGCTGTCGCTGGCGCCCGTGTCGCTGGGCAACCTGGAGTCGGTGGACGTGATCCGCGGCGCGGGCTCGGTGCGCTACGGCCCCCAGAACGTGGGCGGCATCATCAACTTCGTCACGCGCGCCATTCCCAAGACCTTCGCGGCCGAGGCCTCGGTGGGCACCGAGATCTACAGCCACGGCGGCAATGCCAAGACCACGCCCAGCCTGTTCGTGGGCGGCACCAACGAATCCGGCCTGGGCCTGGCCCTGCTGTACTCGGGCACGCATGGCGACGGCTGGCGCGCAGGCAATGACAAGACCGATATCGACGACATCCTGGTCAAGGGCGCCTACCGCATCTCGGCCCGGGACGACATCGCCGTCTCGCTGCACCACTTCGAGGGCTCGGGCCGCATGCCCGGCGGCCTGACCACGGCGCAGTACGCGGCCGACCCGTTCCAGTCCACGCGCTCCTACGACAGCTTCGACGGCCGCCGCACCGATGCCTCGTTCAAGTACAACCACAAGGACGGGCGCAACAACTTCGAGGTGCTGGGCTACTACGTGGACTCGTTCCGCGGCAGCTACATCGAGCAGGACAACGCCAACCAGCGCCGCCTGACGGCCGCGCCGCGCAGCTACCACTACTTCGGCATCGAGCCGCGCTACTCGCGCCTGCTCGAGACCGGCTCCGTGGTGCAGGAAGTCAGCGTGGGCTACCGCTACCTCAAGGAAAGCAGTTCCGAGGTCGCGCTGCGCACGGCCTACTACAACCCCGCCACCATGGCCAACGCCATGGCCCTGCCGATCACGCCCTACCAGACCAGCCAGGGCGGCACCACGGCCCATGCCTTCTATATCGATGACCGCATCGACATCGGCAACTGGACCATCACGCCCGGCGTGCGCTACGAACGCATCAACTCCTTCAACAACGTCAGCAACCTGGGCGCCGATGGCAGCACCGTCACCAGCCAGCTGTTCCCCAAGGCCGATGCACGCGAGCTCCTGCCCACGCTGTCCGTGCTCTACCGCATGAATGCGCAGTGGTCGCTGTTCGCCAACGCGGGCAAGTCCTTCGGACCGCAGCAGTACGCGCAACTGGCACAGACCGAGCGCGGCCTGCATCCCGAATCGGCCAAGACCTATGAGGTGGGCACGCACTACAACAGCCCGGCGCTGAACGCCGAGCTGACGCTGTTCAACATCGACTTCGACAAGGAACTGCTGCTGACCCGCGTGGGCGTGGACGGCATCTGGACCGACCTGGGCGCCACGCGCCACCGCGGCATCGAGTCCTCGCTGCGCTACGACCTGGGCCAGTGGAATGCCGCGCTCAAGGGGCTGACGGCGGGTGTGTCCTATACCTACACCGAGGCCGTCTCGCGCGCCGGCGATTTCGCGGGGCGCGACCTGCCGCTGTACTCGCGCCACACGGGCCAGTTGTGGGCGCGCTATGCGCTGGGGCAGTGGACGCTGAATGCGGACCTGGCCGCGCAATCGAAGCAGCGCTCTCCGGGGTCGGGCACGCAGTATGTGACGCAGGAAGATGCTGCGGGGCGGCTGGGTGATATTCCCGGGTTTGCGACCGTGGGCCTGCGTGCGGGCTATGACTTTGGCAAGTCTCTGGGCAATCTGCGGGTGGCCGTGGGGGTCAAGAATCTGTTCGATCGCAGGTACTACACGCGGTCCACGGACAACAACGGGGGCAAGTATGTGGGGATGCCTCGGACGTTGTATGTGCAGGGGACGTTGCCGTTCTGAGGCTTTGGTTTACGTGGGTCTGTTTTTGACCCTGCCGGGTGGTATTTTTCTGAGGCCGGGTCTCGGCCCGGCGGCCGACTGCCCTTTCTTGATTCGCCAAGAAAGGTCAGATCAAAGAAGGCGACCCGAATGTCCGCGACCCTCCGCTTCGCTGCGGGCAACCTGCGTCGTGGCGGTTGCGGGGTTCGCCGTGAAACTCACTTCGCGCTGCGCGCTACGTTCAGACAATCACGGCGAGTCAGATCACGAAGCAAGCCTGTCCTTCGGCAGGCTTGCAACCCCGCAACCGCCACGCCGCAGGCGCTGACATACGGGGAGTGGGCATGGAGCGGGCCTTCGCTTCGCTCGGCCCGTTTTGGTCTTTTTAGCCCTCTGCTGTGAATCCCACGCGCTTGACGATGGGGCCCCATTTGGCGAGTTCGGACTGCAGCAGCGCGGCCAGTTCGGCGGGGGTGGAGGATTGGGCGTCCAGGCCGAAGGTGGCCAGGCTGTCCACCACGTCGGGCGTGGCCAGCGCCTTGCGCATGTGGCCGTTCAGGCGCTGCACGGTCTCGGCGGGGGTCTTGGCGGGCACGAAGAAGGCGAACCATTCGCTGTGAGCCATGTCCTTGTAGCCCTGCTCCACCAGCGTGGGGACCTGGGGTGCGAAGCGGCTGCGCTTGGCGCCGCTGACGCCCAGGATGCGCATCTTGCCGCCGGCCAGGTGCTGCAGCATGTCGCCCACGGGGCCGCAGACGGCGGAGACGTTGCCGCCCAGCATGTCCAGCAGCGCCGGCTGGGTGCCGCGGTAGCCGGCGTGCTTGAAGTCCACGCCCGCATGCTGGCCCAGCAGGGCGCCGATGAAGTGGGGCGTGGAGCCCGGCGCGGGCGAGCCGAAGTTGGCGCCTGCGGGGTTGGCCTTGGCCCAGGCGAAGAATTCCGGCACCGTGGTCACGCTGGCGGGCACGGCGGGGCCGACGGCAAAGCCGAAGTCGAAGATGCAGCCCACGGTGACCGGCGCCAGGTCGGCGATCGGGTCATAGGGCAGCTTCTTGTAGATGTGCGGGTAGATGGACAGCATGGACGTGGGCGTCTGCAGCAGGGTGGCGCCATCCGCGGGGCGGCCCTTGACGTAGCTGATGGCGATCTGCCCGCCCGCGCCGGTGCGGTTTTCCACCACCGAGGTCTTGGCATAGCCCGACAGCTTGGTACCCACGCGGCGGCAGATGGCGTCCGAGGTGCCTCCGGCCGCGAAGCCGGTGATGATGTTCAGGGTCTCGATGGGGCCCTGGGCCTGCGCCCAGGCCTGCTGGCCCAGGCTGGCCAGCAGCGCACCCGCTCCAGCGGTGCCCAGCCATTGGCGGCGGTCGATGTTCATGCGTATGTCTCCGGTTGAAATTGAAACTCTGAAAAAAACTGTGGGGGAACAGCGGGGGAAATGCGTGCCGGCCCGGCGGCTTCAACTGTCGTCGCGCAGCCAGACCACCTGGCCCGAATGCGTGACCGCGCCCTGGTGGGCCGGGCGCACGGTGAGCGCGTATTTTTCCAGCACGCCGCCCAGCGGCCGGGCCTGGCGGCGCGCGGCGGCTGATTGTTCCAGACGTGCGGCCAGTTCGGCCTCGCCGATTTCCACCGTGATGCTGCGCGCATCGGCGCGGGCGTCGATGGCGATGAGGTCGCCGTCGCGCAGCGCGGCAATGGGGCCGTTGTCGGCGGCCTCGGGGCCTGCATAGCCGATGCACAGGCCGCGCGTGGCGCCAGAGAAGCGCCCATCGGTCAGCAGGGCCACCTTGTCGCCCATGCCCTGGCCATAGAGCAAGGCCGTGATGCCCAGCATCTCGCGCATGCCGGGGCTGCCGCGCGGGCCTTCGTTGCGGATGACGATGACATCGCCGGCCGCGTACTGCATGGCCTGCACGGCGGCCTGGGCCTGTTCCTCGGACTCGAAGACGCGCGCCGGGCCCCGGTGCGCCAGGGTCTTGAGGCCGGCGGTCTTGAGCAGCGCGCCATCGGGGCAGAGGTTGCCCTTGAGCACGGTCAGGCCACCGTCGCGCGTGATGGGGTTGCCGGGCGCGCGCACCACCTCGCCATCGGGCAGCGCGGCATCGGCCAGTTCTTCGGCCAGGGTGCGGCCCGTGAAGGTGAGCGCATCGCCGTGGACAAAGCCCTGCTCCATCAGCGTGCGCAGGATCACGCCTGCGCCGCCGACGTAGTACACGTCGCGCGCCAGGAAGCGCCCGCCGGGGCGCAGGTCGGCGATCAGCGGCGTGCGCGCGAAGATCTCGGCGACGTCGTCCAGGTGGAAGCGGATGCCGGCCTCATGCGCGATGGCCGGCAGGTGCAGGGCGGCATTGGTCGACCCGCCCGTGGCGCTGACCACGGCGCAGGCATTCTCCAGCGCCCGGCGCGTGATGATGTCGCGCGGCAGCGGGCCGCCGCCTTCGGCGCTGGCCCACACGGCCTGCATGAGCTGGCGCGCGGCGCGGCGCATCAGCGGTGCGCGCTCGCTGAACACGGCGGGCACCATGCTGGAGCCGATGGGCGCCAGCCCCAGCGCCTCGCTCACCATGCCCATGGTGTTGGCCGTGAACTGGCCAGCGCAGGCGCCGGCCGTGGGCAGGCACGCGCGGCTCATGGCCTCCAGGTCCTGCGCCGTGGCCGTGCCGGCCAGCACCTGGCCGATGGTCTCGTAGGTATCGACCACGTTCAGGTCGCGCCCGTGCACGCCGGGCGCCTGTCCCGGCAGGGCCGAGCCGCCATGCACGAAGACGCTGGGCACATTGCAGCGCACCATGCCCATCATCAGCCCCGGCAGGTTCTTGTCGCAGGCGCCGATGGCGAAGATGCCATCCCACTGGTGGCCGCGCACCGAAGCCTCCACGCTGTCGGCGATCAACTCGCGCGAGACCAGCGAGAACCGCATGCCCGAATGCGCCATGGTCAGCCCGTCGCTGACCGACACCACCGGGCATTCATGCGGCGTACCGCCCCCGGCGTAGATGCCGGTCTTGGCATGCTGGGCCTGGTCGCGCAGGTTGAGGTTGCAGGGGCTCATCTCCCCGCCCGTGTGGAACACGCCGATGTGCGGGCGCTCCATGTCCTCGTCGTCCTGGCCCAGGGCATGCAGGAAGCTGCGCGTGGTGGCACGGATGGTGCCGGAGCGGATCAGGGCGGAGCGAAAGGGCGTGGGCGTGGGCGTGGGCGTGGGCGTGGCCGCTGCCGGGCTGCTGCCGGTGGTGCTGGTTGTGGTGGTGGGCGCGGCCAGCGATGCGGAGGCGCTGGACTCGGAAAAGACGTTGTCGGGGGAGGCAGGTTTCTTGTTCATACGCGGGACGGAAAACAGCCGCCCACCATAGCGGGGTCTGCGGATTTCCCTATGAGCATTTACACCAGATCGTGTCTCCCGGGAGTCGCCTGGGGGGCCGCCCTTCGGCGCCAGATGGACGGAAAAAAAGGCCCCGGAACAAACTTCCGGGGCCTCAAAACCGATGCCAGCCCGCGCTGCAGCGGACCAGGCATCGTGCACAACAACTGCGCCGTACTCCTGAATCAATCCATCCAACCGGCCCCTCAGCGCGGCACCAGGAACGTGCTGTGCGCCTGCTTGGAAAGCGCCGGGTCACCCACCGCCGTGGCCGTGATCTCCACGCCATGCGAGCCAGGGCCGGCCGCGCCATGGGGCGCCTGCAGCCGCACCACGACCCAGCGGTCCTGGGCCGCGCCCACGTCCACCTCGGTCTCCGAAGCCACGCGCAGGCCCTCTATGCCCGAGGCCGACAGCACATAACGCTGGTCCTGCTCCGTGGCATTGCCGATCTGCACGCGGTAGATGTTCTCGATCTGGCCGCCGGCCACGATGCGCGACAGCGTGCCCCGGTCGCGCACCACGTCCACCTTCAGCGGCGTGCGCAGCGCCAGGCTGGCCACCATGGCTGTGGAGATGGCCACCAGCGCCGTGCCGTAGATCAGCACGCGCGGGCGGAAGATGCGGCGCACCAGCTCGCTCTGGCGCCAGCCCCGGGCCACGCCGTTCTGCGTGGACAGGCGGATCAGCCCGCGCGGGTAGTGCATGCGGTCCATGACGCTGTTGCAGGCGTCGATGCACAGGCCGCAGCCGATGCATTCGTACTGCAGGCCGTCGCGTATGTCGATGCCCACCGGGCAGACCTGCACGCACAGCGTGCAGTCGATGCAGTCGCCAAGCCCCTGGCCCCGGTAGTCCACCCCCTTGTGGCGCGGGCCGCGCGATTCGCCGCGCGCGGTGTCGTAGGTGACGACCAGGGTGTCCTTGTCGAACATGGCGCGCTGGAAGCGCGCATAGGGGCACATGTGCTTGCAGACCTGCTCGCGCAGGAAGCCCGCGTTGCCGTAGGTGGCCAGCGCATAGAACAGCACCCAGAAGATCTGCCATGCGCCGGTCAGCGCCAGCACCTCGGGCAGCAGGCTGCGGATGGGCACGAAGTAGCCCACGAAGGTCAGGCCCGTCCACAGCGAGATCAGCAGCCACAGCGCATGCTTGCCGCCGCGCCGCGCGATCTTCTCCGCGCCCCAGCCGCTGCCGTCCAATCGCAGCCGCGCGCTGCGGTCGCCCTCCAGCCGGCGCTCCACCCACATGAACAGCTCGGTGTAGACCGTCTGCGGGCAGGAAAAGCCGCACCACAGCCGCCCGGCCACCGTGGTGAACAGGAACAGCGCCAGCGCCGAGACGATGAGCAGCACCGCCAGGTAGATGAAGTCCTGCGGATACAGCAGCCAGCCGAAGACGTAGAAGCGCCGCTGCTCCAGGTCGAACAGCAAGGCCTGCCGGCCATGGATCTGCAGCCAGGGAATGCCATAGAAGAACAGCTGCGTGATCCAGACCATGGCCCAGCGCCAATGGGTGAAGCGCCCCGTGATGGAGCGCGGCTGGATCTTCCTGCGCGATTCGAACAGCGGGGAGTCCGCGCTGGCATCGGCGATGGGAATCACCTTGCGTGGCGCGGGCCGCGGCCGGGGGGCTGCGGCGGTTTCATCGGGAAGCGGTTTCGGTCGTTCTGACATGCGGGGCCTTCGCCCCGGCCGGTGCGCCCTTGATGCGGGCTTGTCATGAATTGCCGGGGACTGCCTGAACTATGCCCAGCGCCCTGCCCCGGCGGTAGCAGCAGATGCAGCGGATTCGACCGTATCAGATGGCGGGTCAGGCCTGCGGCGAGCGCAGCGCCGCAACGGCAAGCCGCAGCCCCCACAGCACCAGGCACAGACCCAGCAGCGCCGTCAGCGTGCCGATGCGTACATCGGCCTGGAGCACGCCCCAGCGGCTGAAGATCTCCGTCCAGTCATGGTCGCCGCCGCCCACCAGCGGCAGCACCCGGGCGCGCGCATCCTTCATGTAGTGGGCCACGTTCATGAGGCTCTCTCCCAGCCACATCAGCGCGGCAATCCAGCCCGTGCGCTGGCCCTGCCTGTGGAAATGGCGCATGAACAGGGCCGGGAACAGCAGCTGGAACAGCGTGCCGCCGTAGACCGAGAGATGCTGCGAGAACAGGGCCACCAGCGGATGCCCGGCCTCGTGCAGTGCCAGGTTGGCGTTGTCCAGCAGCAGCAGCCAGTGACCCTGGCTGATGAAGTGACCCCAGATGATCCAGGCGGCAAAGGCCGTCAGCGCGATGGCGGCAGGCCGCGTGACCGCCTGCCACTCGATCTGCCCGTCCAGCGCATCGCCGCGCTTCATCGAGCCTGCCTTGCAGGTTGTGGGTGCGGATGCGGATGCTGGTGCGGGTGCGGGTGCGTTTGCGCAACGAGGCAAGGGGCAGGCAGGAAAGGCATGTCGGCAGGTTTGGGCTAGGCAGCAATGGCAGGAGGATGGCAGGACTCTGGCCGCGATCTTCCCACGGCTCCCCCGGCTCGCCGGAATGCCGTCCTGCGCCGCCATCCATGCACGCGGGGTTCTGGCACAGTCGGGCATCCGACTCTTCAAGCCAAGGAACGTCCGCACCATGAACCTGCGCCCCCTATTGCATGACCTTGTCCGCCAACATGGCCTGGACCGCAAGGCCGCCGTGCAGCTGTTTGCACTGGCGGGATTCGAGCAGGAACCGGCTGCGCTCAGAACCCGCCTGTGGCCCGTGGTGGCCTTGCTGGGCGCGGCACTGGGCGGGCTGGGCATCGTGCTGTGGATTGCCGCCAATTGGGAGAGCATGGGCCGCATGCAGCGCTTTGCCCTGCTGCAAGGCTTCGTGCTCGTGATGTGTCTTGGCGCGGCATGGCGCGCGGCGGCGCGCGTGCCGCTGTCGGTGCTGGCGCTGCTGGGCACGGGCGCTCTGTTCGCCTTTTTCGGGCAGACCTACCAGACGGGTGCGGACCCCTGGCAGCTGTTTGCGCTGTGGGCAGCGCTGACCCTGCCGCTGGCCCTGGCGGCGCGCAGCGATGGCGTCTGGGTACCCTGGGTGGTGGTTGCCATGACGGGCATTGCGCTGTGGGCGCAGGCCCATACGCCGCAGTTCTGGGAGGTGGAGTCGCGCGACCTGGGCGTGCATGCCGTGGCCCTGGGCGCCGCCCTTGCCGTCACCGCGGTCATGGCACCGGCCCTGCGGCGCTTCACGGGCGCCGGGCTGTGGGCCTTGCGCGGCGCGGGCGCGCTCGCGCTGGCGATGATCACCTCCACCGCCATCAGCGGGCTGTTCCACAGCACGGTGGCGCCGCAGTACCCGCTGGGGCTGGTGCTGCTGGCAGGCGCGGCGGCGCTGGCGGGCCTGCGCAGGCATTTCGATATCTTTTTGCTCAGCGGTGCGGCGCTGGGCCTGAACGTGCTGCTGGTGTGCGGCCTGGTCTACCTGCTGCTGGAGAAACTGGGGGCGGACTTCACGGGCATGCTGCTGCTCGTGGGCCTGGGCGCTGCGTGCCTGCTGGCGGCCACGGTCAGCCTGGTGCTTCGAATGTCACGCAACGCGGAAGGAGGCCTTCAATGAGCCACGAACACGACACCCTGCTGCGCCAGGCCGTGGACCAGGGCATCCTGCCGCCTGCCGCCTTGCAGGACCGCCGCCCTGCCGCCAACGACCGCCATTGGGCGGTGGTGCTGCTCACGGCGCTGGGCGCCTGGCTGGCCCTTCTCCCCTTGCTGATTCTGTTTGCGTTTGCCCTGTCCGACTGGATAGAGCGCGGCGCCGGCACCTATGTGATCGGCGCCATGATGCTGGCCGCAGCCGTGGCCGTGCTGCGCGCCGAGGAGCTGCCCGTCTTCCTGGAGCAGTTGGCCCTGCCTGCCATGCTGACCGGCGCCGGCCTGCTGGGCTTTGGCCTGGCGCGCGACCTGTCGGGGCAGGCTGCGGGCGCGATAGGCCTGGCCATTGCGCTGGCCTGCACGGCCGCCATTCCAAGGCCCTGGCTGCGCGTGCTGCTGGGCGCCGCCTGCGCGCTGCTGTTTTGCACCATGCTCTGGCCGGACAACGATCCATCCACCCTGTACGCAGGCCTGCCGACCTGGGTCATCGTGCATGCGGCGCTGCTGCTCTGGATGCTGCTGCTGGCAGCCCAGTGGCGCGCGCTGGGACAGTCTGCGGCACAGACCCGCATGGCGGCGGCGCTGGAGCCCTTTGCCACGGGCTGGCTGCTGGCTGTGCTGGCTGGCCTGGCCTTTCTGTCCGGCAGGAGCTTCATGATGGCCGGCGTGCTGGGCGGCGGCCTGGCGGGCGAGCTGGCGCAGGAAGCCGCCCCGAACCTCTCCATGGGCGTTCTGACGCAGGCCGGCTCGGCCGTGCTGGCCCTGGCAGCCGCCTGGTTCGCCCAGCGCGCATGGCCCACGCTGCGGCAGCCGCGCGCCGCCGTGGCTGCCGTGGTGCTGGCCGTGCTGAGTGCCTTCCTGCCCTGGCTGGGCGCCTGCCTGCTGGCGCTGGCGGTGACCGGCACCAGCGGCCGCTGGCGGCAGGCCGCAGCGGCCGCCCTGGCTGCGGCCTGGATCGTGGGCAGCTTCTACTACCAGCTGGCCTGGCCACTGGCCACCAAGGCCCTGGTGCTGGCCGGCTGCGGCGCCTTGCTGGGCCTGCTGGCCTGGGCAGGGCCGCGCGCGGCAGCCCTGCCAGGCAGCGCGGAGACCGCCGCCGCATCGGGCGCCGCGCCCCTGCAGCGCTGGGCGCCGTGGCTGGTGGTGCTGACGGCGGCCTGCACGCTGGCGGTGGCCAATATCGGCATTGCGCAGAAGGAACGCACCATCGCCCAGGGCCGCAAGGTGTTCGTGGAACTGGCGCCGGTGGACCCGCGCTCCCTGATGCAGGGCGACTACATGCGCCTGAACTTCCGCCTGCCTTCCGAGGACAGGGACGTGGAGAAAGAGAACCTGCGCGGCGGACGCCTCTACGCCATCGGCAAGCTCGATGAGCAGGGCGTGGTGCAGTGGCTGCGCACCGGCACGGCCAGCGAGCCGCTGGCGCCCGGCGAGCAGCGCTTTGAACTCACCCCGCGCGGCGGCCGGTGGACACTGGTGACGGATGCCTGGTACTTCCGCGAAGGCGATGGCCAACGCTGGGAGCAGGCCCGCTACGGCGAGTTCCGCGTGGAGCCCGACGGGCGCGCGCTGCTGGTGGGCATGGCCGACGCGCAGCTGCGCCCCATCGTCCCCTGAGCGCACCACGCAACTCACTCGAAACTGTCGCCCTCGGCCAGCGGCGCATGCCGGTAGCTGGCCGGCGTGCGGCTGAGCTTGACGGGCGCGCCCAGGCCCCGGTAGCCGCCCTCCATCTCCACCACCATCTCGCGGTGCCGGGTATGCGGGTGGTCGAGCGCCGCATCCACGCCCAGCACGGGAGCGGCGGGCACGCCGATGGCCATCAGCGCATCGGCCAGGGCGGGACCGTCGCTGGCCTGCAGGGCCTGCTCCAGCAGCGGCTTGAGCGCATCGCGGTGGTGCGAGCGCTGGCCGGCCGTGGCAAAGCGCTCGTCGGCCACCAGTTGCGGGCATCCCAGGTTCTCGCACAGCAGGCGGAACTGGCGGTCGTTGCCCACGGCCAGGAAGACCGGCGTGGTGCCCGTGGCAAAGCTGTCGTAGGGATAGATGTTGGGATGGGCATTGCCCGAGCGCCCTGGCGTCCTGCCGCTCATGAACCAGTTGCCCGCATGCGGGTGCAGCAGCGAGATGCCGCTGTCGTACAGCGAGACATCCACCAGCTGGCCCAGGCCGCTGCGCTGGCGCTCCTGCAGCGCCAGCAGCACGCCGATGACGCCGTTCATGCCCGTGACCATGTCCACCACGGGCAGGCCCACGCGCAGCGGATCGCCGCCGGCCTCGCCGTTGACGCTCATCAGCCCCGTCATGGCCTGGATGGCCGCGTCATAGCCGGGCCAGGCGCCCAGCGGGCCATCGGCGCCGAAGCCGCTGACGCGGCACCAGATGAGGCGCGGAAAGCGCTCGCGCACCTGCTCCCAGCCAATGCCCCATTTCTCCATGGTGCCGATCTTGAAGTTCTCCACCACCACGTCGGCCTGCTCCATCAGCGCCAGCACGGCCTGCTGGCCTTCGGCCTGGGACAGGTCCAGGAACTGCAGCCGCTTGTTGCGGTTCAGGCCCCGGTAGTAGGAAGAGACACCGTCCTGGAACGGCGGCCCCCAGGCGCGCGTGTCGTCGCCCTGCGGCGGCTCCACCTTGAGCACGTCGGCGCCGTGGTCGCCCAGGATCTGGCCGCACAGCGGGCCACCAAGAATGCGGGAGAGGTCGAGGACACGGATGCCCTGGAGTGCGCCCATGCTGTGGGAAGTGGTCATCGATGTGCTTTCCTCAATCCAGTTTGGCGCCGGAGGCATCGACCACGGCCTTCCACTTGGTCACTTCCTGCGCGATGAAGGTCGACAGCCCCGCTGGCGACAGATCCGATGCCGGCTCCAGCCCCTGGTCGGCAAAGGTCTTGCGGATGCGCTCGCTGCCCAGGGCCTTGCGGAAGGCCGCGTTCAGCGTCTCGATGCGGTCGGCCGGCGTGCCGGCCGGTGCCACCACACCGAAGAACACGCTCACGTCGTAGCCGGGCAGGCCCTGCTCGGCGATGGTGGGGATGTCGGGCATGGCCTGGGAGCGCTTTTCCGTGGCCACGCCGATGGCCTTGAACTTGCCGGCCTTGATGTAGGGCATGGCCGTCAGGATGTCGGTGAAGGTCATGTTCACCTGCCCCGCCAGCAGGTCGTTGAGCGCCGGGCCCGTGCCCTTGTACGGGATGTGCTGCAGCGAGGTGCCGGCCATCTTGTTGAACAGCACGCCGGCCAGGTGCGAGGAGGCACCGTTGCCCGAGGACGCATAGTCCAGGCTGCCCGGCTTGGCCTTGTCCTGCGCAATCAGCTCCTGCACGGTGGTGGCCTTGGTCGCCGGGTTGACCACCAGCACATTGGGCAGGTGGCCCACGCGGATGATGGGCGCGAAGCTGGTCTGCGGGTCGTAGTTGATCTTGCGGTACAGGTGCTTGTTGATGGCCAGCGGCCCCGAGGTGCCGAACATGATGGTGTAGCCGTCGGGCCTGGCGCGGGCCACGAAGTCGGCGCCGATGTTGCCGCCCGCGCCGGCCTTGTTCTCCACGATCACGCTCTGGCCCAGCGTCTCGGTCAGCGATATCGCCAGCGTGCGGGCCATGGCGTCCGTGGGCCCGCCGGGCGGGAAGGGAACGACGAAGCTGATGGGCCGCTCGGGAAAGCGTTCGGCCAGTGCGGCGGCCGGCAGCGCGGCGGTGGCGGCGAGCGCACAGGCCCACAGGAATCGGCGTTTCTGGAAGGACGGCTTCTGGTCAGTGCAAGGCATGGTGTTTGTCTCCGGTACTTGTGCGTTCATCCCTGTGGACGGGATGTGTGTTCTGGATCGGTGCGGTCGATGGGCTCAGCGTGTCCAGCCTTCGGGCAGGTCGCCTGCCGCCAGCGGGTCGCGCGGCAGCACGCGGTGCAGCAGCACCAGCTGGGCCCAGCGCATGCGCTCGGCGCTGCGTGTGCAAGAGGCCTCCCAGGCCATGGCCGTGGCCGTGAAGCAGTGGTACAGGCCCGAGGCGGCGGCGCGCGCCAGGCGGTCACCGCCCTCCTCCGCCGCGCGCAGGGCCAGGGCCGCAGCCTTGTCCATGCTGGCCGACAGCGCGGCCTTGAAGTCCGTGGCCGCCTCGGTCTGGGCCAGCAGCTGGGCCGCGTGGTCGCGCAGCACGGGCAGCGAGCCTTCGCGCTTGATGGCGCGGATCACATCCAGCGCCACGATGTTGCTGGTGCCTTCCCAGATCGATCCCAGGTGGGAGTCGCGCACCAGGCGCGGGTCGCTCCACTCCTCGATGTAGCCGCAGCCGCCGCGCACTTCCATGGCGTCGCCCGTGACCTTGCGCGCATCGCGGCAGGCGCGGAACTTGATCATGGGCGTGAGGATGCGCAGCAGGGCGTAGGCGCCGTCTTCGCCTGCGTCCGAACGCTGCAGCGCCTGGGCCGTCTGCAGCACCATGGTGCGGGCCTGCTCGGAGTAGATGCGCAGCTTGTCGAGCTGGCGCTGCATCAGCGGCATGTCCTGCAGGGCCTTGCCGAAGGCGCGGCGCTCGCGCGCCACGTACTCGGCCTCGGCCACGGCGCGGCGCATCAGGCCGGCCGAGCGCACGCCGTTGGACAGGCGCGAGTTGTTCACCATGTCGGCCATCTGCACGAAGCCCCGGCCCTGCTCGCCCACCAGGTAGGCGACGGCGCCGTCGAGCACGATCTCGCCGCTGGCCATGGAACGCGTGCCCAGCTTGTGCTTGAGGCGCACGATGCGGTAGTGGTTGGCCGAGCCATCGTCCAGCCGGCGCGGCAGCAGGAACAGCGAGATGCCCTTCATGCCCGCCGGCGCGCCTTCCACGCGCGCCAGCACCATGGCGAAGTCGGCATCGGGGTTGGAGCAGAACCACTTGTCGCCGGACAGGCGCCAGCTGCCGTCGGCGGCCGGGCGGGCCAGCGTCTGGGTGTTGGAGATGTCGGAGCCGGCCGCCTGCTCGGTCATGAACATGGCGCCCTGGGCCTGGTCCTCGAAACGCAGCTGCGTCATGCGCGGCCAGTACTTTTCGACCAGGGCCGGCTCGCCGTACTTGCGCAGCGTGCGCGCCAGCGAGTCCGTCATGGACAGCGGGCAGCACAGGCCGAACTCGGCCTGCACGAACAGATAGGTCAGCGCGTACTTGGCCAGCGGCGGCAGCTTGCCATCCCAGCCCAGCACGCCCGTGCGGTGCGACATGACGGCCAGGCCGAACTCGCCATAGGCCACGCGCTCCATCTCCACATAGGCCGGGTGCTTGACGATGCGCTGCGCATCGCGCCCCGTGCGATCGCGGTGCTCCAGCTCGGGCGGGTTCCTGTCGGCGGTCAGCGCCCATTCATCGATCTCGCGGCCGGCCAGCGCGCCCATGCGCTCCAGATGGGGCTGCAGGTGCGCGTTCACCTCGGGCGGCAGGTACAGCGCCAGCAGCGGCTGCAACTGCGAATCGGTGGTGTACAGGTTGCTGCCGTGGCGGTCGGGCACGGCCTGGAAAGCCTGGGCGGGGGAAGACTGCATGGCGGCCAGCGCCTGCGGTTCGGGGTTCATGGTCTGTCTCCTGTGCGGGAACCGGGCCCGGGCCACGGGCTCCGGGTCTTGGGGATGCCCCCATTCTTGGAAACAGTCCTATTCGAGTCAAATATCGATAACGTATTGATCAATAGTCAAACCGGATAGAACACCATGGAGCTGAGACAACTGAGGTACTTTCTGGTGCTGGCCGAGGAGCTGCACTTCAGCCGCGCAGCCCAGCGCCTGTCCATCTCCCAGCCGCCGCTGAGCGTGGCCATCCGCCAGCTGGAGGAAGAGTTGGGCGCCCAGCTGTTCGAGCGCACCAGCAAGGAGGTGCGGCTCACGGCCGCCGGCAAGCACCTGCGCGTGCAGGCCCAGGACATCATGGAGCAGGCCCAGCGCGTGCGCCAGGACATGCGCGCCATCGCCGACGGCGTGCAGGGCCGCATCCGGCTGGGCTTTGTGGGTTCGGCCATCTACCGCGGGCTGCCCGAGGCGCTGGAGAGCTTTCGTGCCCGGCACCCGCTGGTGCGCATCGACATGCTGGAGCTCAACAGCGCAGAGCAGATCGCCTCCCTGCAGCAGGAACGCCTGGACCTGGGCCTGCTGCACGCCACGCGCCCCGCGCCAGGCCTGCAATCACACACCCTGGTGAGCGAGCCGTTCATGGCCTGCCTGCCGGACAGCCACGCGCTGGCCGGACTGCGCAAGCTGCAGGTGCGCCAGCTGGCGGGCGAGCGCATGGTGCTGTTCTCGCGCCAGGTCTCGCCCGACTACCACCAGCAGATCTGGCAGATCTGCCAGAGCGAGGGCTTCACGCCCGACCTGCACCACGAGGTGCGGCACTGGCTGTCGGTGCTGTCCATGGTGTCGCTGGGCCAGGGCGTGTCCCTGGTTCCGTCCTGCCTGCAGCGCGTGGGCTTTCCGGGGCTGGCCTTCGTGCCCATCCAGGGCCGGCACGCGCAGTCGCAGATGCAGGCCATGTGGCACCCGGGCCATGTGCAGCCCCTGGTCGAATCGCTGCTGGCCCACCTGCGCGACAGCGTGGGCAGGCTGGGGCAGCAGCCATAAACGCCACACCCTTGCTCAGTTCACTATGTCCAAAACTGGCGTGGCCCAAAAGCGAGGGGCACCGAGCAAGGGCCGCCCCGCCGCCAGGGTGTCGTCCCCCTTCCAGGGGGAAGCCGCATAGCGGCTCAGGGGGTTTCCAACTTCATTCCAGGAGCTGCCTGAGAACGTACGGCAGGATGCCGCCGTGCCGGTAGTAGTCCACCTCGATGGGCGTATCGATGCGCAGCTTGACCACCACGGTCTGCTTGCTGCCATCGGCACGCGTGATCACCAGCTGGGCCTCGCTTTGCGGTGCCAGGTCGGCGGCGGGAATCACTTCCACGAACTCCTCGCCCGTCAGGCCCAGGGTCTGCCAGCTGTCCGTGCCCAGGAACTGCAGCGGCAGCACGCCCATGCCCACCAGGTTGGAACGGTGGATGCGCTCGAAGCTGCGCGCCACCACGGCCTTGATGCCCAGCAGCTGCGTGCCCTTGGCGGCCCAGTCGCGGCTCGATCCCGTGCCGTATTCCTCGCCCGCGAAGATCACGGTGGCGCGGCCCTCGGCCTGGTACTTCATGGCCGCGTCGTAGATGGGCATCTTGGTGACCTGGCCCGTGCCGTCGCGGTACAGCGTCAGGCCGCCCTCCTCGCGCGAGCCATCGGCCTGCGCCGGAATCATCAGGTTCTTGATGCGCACGTTGGCAAAGGTGCCGCGCATCATCACCTCATGGTTGCCGCGCCGCGAGCCGTAGCTGTTGAAGTCGGCCTTTTGCACGCCGTGGGCCAGCAGCCACTGGCCTGCGGGCGAGCTTTCCTTGATGGAGCCGGCCGGCGAGATGTGGTCGGTGGTGATGGAGTCGCCGAACAGCGCCATCACGCGCGCGCCGTGCACCACGTAGGGGTTGGAGCCTTCGGCACCGGCTGCAGGCGCGTCGAGCTGGAGACGGAAATCATCGAAGAACGGCGGCTCGGCAATGTAGGTGCTCTCGGGCCAGGTATAGGTGGCGCCCGTCACGCCGTGGATCTTTTCCCAGAGCTTGCCGGGCTCGGAACGCACCTTCTCGTAGTTCTCGCGGAAGGCCTTGCCGTTCATGGCGTACTTCATCAGCGCATGGATCTCTTCGCTGGTCGGCCAGATGTCGCCCAGGTAGATGTCACGGCCGTTCTTGCCCTGGCCCACGGGCTCGGTCATCAGGTCGCGGCGCACCGTGCCGGCAATGGCATAGGCCACGACCAGGGGCGGGCTGGCCAGGAAATTGGCCTTGATGTTGGGGTGGATGCGCGCCTCGAAGTTGCGGTTGCCCGACAGCACGGCCGCGCAGACCAGGTCGTTGCTGGTGATGGCCTCGTTGAGCTCCGGCGTGAGGTCGCCCGCGTTGCCGATGCAGGTGGTGCAGCCGTAGCCGGCCAGCGCAAAGCCCAGCTTTTCCAGGTAGGGCAGCAGGCCGGCTTCGGTCAAATACTCGGTCACCACGCGCGAGCCCGGCGCCAGAGAGGTCTTGATGTGCGGCTGCACCGTGAGCCCGGCCTTCACCGCCTTCTTGGCCAGCAGGCCGGCGGCCAGCATCACGCTGGGGTTGGAGGTGTTGGTGCAGCTGGTGATGGCGGCGATCAGGACGTCCCCGTTGGCGATGCTCAGGCGCTTGGGCGGCGTGGGCACCTCGACCGGCGCCTCGCTGTGGGCGGCCTCCAGCTTGGGCTTGTTGGCCTCCATCTCGGCCAGCGAGCGCTGCGCGCCGGGCGGATGGGCCGGCGTCTCGGGCGCCACCTCGCCCTCGCCGCCACCGCCTACGCGAAAGCTCCGGCCCAGCCGTTCGATAGGCTGGTTGAACCCGTTGTGCGCCGCAGGGGCACTGAACAGCTCATCGAACTTGGACGACACATTGCCCAGCTCGATGCGGTCCTGCGGGCGCTTGGGTCCGGCCAGGCTGGGCGCCACCGTGCCCAGGTCCAGGCGCACCACATGCGAGTAGTCGATCTCGCCGGCGGCCGGCACGCCGAACAGTTCCTGTGCGCGGAAATAGCCCTCGAAGGCCTCGATCTCGGCCTTGCTGCGGCCCGTGCCCCTGAAGTAGTCGATGGTCTTTTCATCGACAGGGAAAAAGCCCATGGTGGCGCCGTACTCGGGCGCCATGTTGCCGATGGTGGCGCGGTCGGGCAGCGCCAGGGTGCGCGTGCCTTCGCCGAAGAACTCCACGAACTTGCCCACCACCTTCTCGCGGCGCAGGATCTCGGTCACCGACAGCACCAGGTCGGTGGCCGTCACGCCCTCGCGCAGCTGGCCCGACAGCTCGAAGCCCACCACATCGGGCGTGAGGAAGTACACGGGCTGGCCCAGCATGGCGGCCTCGGCCTCGATGCCGCCCACGCCCCAGCCCACCACGCCGATGCCGTTGATCATGGTCGTGTGGCTGTCCGTGCCCACCAGGGTGTCGGGGTAGTGCACGCCGTCCTTGGTCTTGTGCACGCCGCGCGCCAGGTACTCCAGGTTCACCTGGTGGACGATGCCGAAGCCCGGAGGCACCACGCCGAAGGTGTCGAAGGCCTGCATGCCCCACTTCATGAACTGGTAGCGCTCCTTGTTGCGCTGGAACTCCAGCTTCATGTTCAGATCCAGCGCCTTCTTGGTGCCGAAGTAGTCCACCATGATGGAGTGGTCCACCACCAGGTCCACGGGCACCAGCGGCTCGATGGACTTGGGCTTCTTGCCCAGCCTGGCGGCCGTGCTGCGCATGGCGGCCAGGTCGGCCAGCAGGGGCACGCCCGTGAAATCCTGCAGCACCACGCGCGATACCACGAAGGGGATCTCGTCCACGCGCTCGGCCTGGGGCTTCCAGTTCGCCAGTTGCTCCACATGCTCGCGCGTCACCTTGTTGCCATCGCAGTTGCGCAGCACGGACTCCAGCACGATGCGCAGCGACACGGGCAATCGCCGGATTTGCGGATACTGCCTTGCCAGTTCAGGCAGGGAGAAGAACTTGCCCTTCTTGCCCCCCGCCGCAGCAAAGGACTTGAGGGTGTTTTCATATTCGTGGCGCATCGTGAGACTCCTGGATGAAACTCTGGGAAGGCACATGCACGCCGCCTTTTCCGGGCTGCTGGGCATGTACCAAGACTCTGATTTCCATTGTGCCCAGAAGTGCCCGCTGATGCTGTGGTCCATTGGCGATAGTCACACACGGACAACGCTGTCCGCGCAGCAAAAGCGGCCGGCTTTCACGGCGTTGTCATCGAACCGGCCAGAGAAGCCCTGCTGCGCCACAACACCGCGCACTGCACATCGCCCAGCGCCACGCCGATGGCCGCCTGGCCCAGCACCCATGCCCAGCCTGCGGGAGCAAGATCCAGCACGCCGCTGTACAGCACAATCCCGCAGCCCAAGGCCCAGCCGAAGTTGCCGAACACGGCAAGCGCCACCAGCCCCCTGCTGCGCGGCATGCGGCGCGCGCCCCAGCCAGCCACGCAGGCCCATGCCAGCAAAAAGCACCCCGTGCCCAGCAGCAGCGCCTGCGGCAAGCCTGTGGAAACGGCCAGCGGCTGCGCAAAGGCCAGTTGCACCGCACCCGCAGCGGCGCAGCAGATGGCATCGGCCCACAGGGTGCGCGACAGGAAACGGGCACGGGAAGGGGAAAACAGGGACATGCAAACTCCTCGGGGATGGTTCTCAACGGGCCGTGCCATTCGCTCGGCACGTCACTCAGGACATGGCGGCCCGTACGACTCCCGCCGCGCCACGCGTGCGCCGCAGCCCGGTCCACTGCAGCTCGGCAAACACGACAACCACCAAAGCCTGCGCCAGCACCCACGCCACGCCCCAGGCAGACAGCCCCAGCCCACCAAGGGCCAGCAGCGCCACACAGGCCACGGCCCACCCGAGATTCCCGACAACGACCAGCCCGATCAACCGGCGCGGCACAGGCGAGCGCGCCGCCATCCACGCAGCCAGCAGCGCATAGCCCAGCAGGAACCACCCCGTCCACTGCAACAGCGCCAGGGGCAGCCCCGTCACATCCGACAGCGGCTGCCCCGCCACCAGTTGCAGGGCGCCCGAGGCGGCGCAGGAAGCAGCATCGGCCCACATCACACGGGGCAGGAAACGGGGGGAAGCGAACATCGACATGGCGAACTCCTTGAGAGCAACAGGCACACACCGTGCATGCCATGGACTGCATCGTCCGCCGCAGGCTGCACAGGGTCGATAACCTCGCAGGTCATGGCCGCCACGCCAGCCCCGCAGCTACGATGCGGACCATGACCTCCACCGCCCATCCACCGTCCGCGCGCTCGCCCTTCGGGGAGCATCTGCGCCACTGGCGCCTGCACCGCCGCCTGAGCCAGCAAGGCCTGGCGCTGGAGGCCGAGATCTCCACGCGCCACCTGAGCTATGTGGAAACCGGCCGCGCCCAGCCCAGCCGCGAGATGGTGCTGCGCCTGGCGGAGCGCCTGGGCGTGCCGCTGCGCGAGCGCAATGCCCTGCTGGTGGCCGCAGGCTACGCGCCCATGTACCAGGCCCGGCCGCTGGACCACCCTGAACTGGCCGCCGCGCGCCAGGCCGTGGACCTGGTGCTCAAGGGCCATGAACCCAATCCCGCCCTGGCCGTGGACCGGCACTGGAACCTGGTGGCCGCCAACGCCATCGTGCCGCTGCTGCTGGCCGGCGTGGCGCCCTGGCTGCTGCAGCCGCCCGTCAATGTGCTGCGCCTGAGCCTGCACCCCGAAGGCCTGGGCCCGCGCCTGGTCAATGCAGCCCATTGGCGCGCGCATCTGCTGCACCGCCTGCAGCAGCAGATTGCCGCCACGTCGGACACGCGGCTGCAGGCGCTGCACGACGAGATTGCCGCCTACCCGTTCAAGGAAGATGAAGCGGACTCGCATGGCGCAGCACCTGACAGCCACATCGCCGTGCCCTTCGCGCTGGACACCGACCATGGCCGCCTGAGCTTCATCAGCACCATCACCATCTTCGGCACCCCGGTGGATGTGACGCTGCAGGAACTGGCCGTGGAGTCGTTCTTTCCGGCGGATGCGCAGACGCAGGAGGTGCTGGGGCGGTTGAGGAAGGCGAATTGATCCAAAAGGCAGGAAGTCCACCTAAGCGGACCTCCCACAGAGACTCCCGCGTGCGCCGTCTCAAGGCTTGAGCCTGTCGGCAAGCCGCGCCATCAAATCCATGCGTTCGTGCAGTATGGCGACCACCAAGGCGGGCGCATCTTCGCGCAGCAGGCAAAACACATGGTGATGTTCGCAACGGGCCACGCGCAAGCCGGGGAAGACTTCGCCGAGGTCCTTGACGCCAGCCTTTCCTGCCACCAGGCCGGCAATCCCACGCTCCAATGCACTGATGTATTGCCTTACCTGTTCATCGCCCCATTGCCTGCGCGTATGGCGGATGATGCCGCGCAGGTCGGCCTCTGCCGCAGCGGTGAGCCGGTAATGTCTCAACGCCGCCCCTGGCCCAGCTCTTCATCAAGAATCTCTCCAATGCTCTTGCCGGAGACCTTGCCAGCAAGTCCTTCATTGATGCGCTCTCCCAGCACGGCCGCCAGTTCCTGCCACGCCTGACCGGCATCCGCGTCGCCGGGAAACAGCCGCTCAAGCGTGTATTGCTCGATCGTTTTGCCCTGCAAAGCGGCAGACGCCTGGAGGCTTTGGTGCTGCTGCGGGGTCATGTCGATGGTCAGGCGGCTCATGGCGAGGCTCCACTGGTTCACTTGGTTTCCACGTTAGCACATGGTCAAAAGCATGCTTGCGGACATGCCAGACTCCCAGACAGTTCCATCGCAAAAGACAAAGCCCGCCGAAGCGGGCTTTGCTCATGGAGCCGGATCAGGCCGGACTCAGGCGCTCACGCCCTTGGCCACGTCCGCGTACTCTTCGATCTGGTCGAAGTTCATGTAGCGGTAGACGCTGGACTTGTCGGCATCGATCACGCCCATTTCCTTGAGGTACTCCTCCTTGGTGGGCAGCTTGCCCAGGCGCGATGCGATGGCGGCCAGCTCGGCCGAGCCCAGGAACACGTTGGTGTTCTTGCCCAGGCGGTTGGGGAAGTTGCGGGTCGAGGTGGAGATCACCGTCGCGCCTTCGCGGACCTGGGCCTGGTTGCCCATGCACAGCGAGCAGCCCGGCATTTCGGTGCGTGCACCGGCCGTGCCGAAGGCGGCGTAATGGCCTTCCTTGATCAGCTCGTTCTGGTCCATCTTGGTGGGCGGTGCCACCCACAGCTTGACGGGGATGTCACGCTGGCCGCCCAGCAGCTTGGCTGCTGCGCGGAAGTGGCCGATGTTGGTCATGCACGAACCGATGAAGGCTTCATCGATCTTGGTGCCGGCCACTTCGGACAGGAACTTGGCGTCATCGGGATCGTTGGGGCAGCAGACGATGGGTTCCTTGATGTCGGCCAGGTCGATCTCGAACACGGCAGCGTATTCGGCGTCCTTGTCGGCTTCGAGCAGGTCGGGCTTGGCCAGCCAGGCTTCGACCTTCTCGATGCGGCGCTGCAGCGTCTTGGCGTCGGCGTAGCCGTCGGCGATCATGTTCTTCATCAGAACGATGTTCGAGGTCAGGTACTCCTTGATCGGCTCGGGGTTGAGCTTGATCGTGCAGCCGGCAGCCGAGCGCTCGGCCGAGGCGTCGGACAGCTCGAAGGCCTGTTCCACCTTCAGGTCGGGCAGACCTTCGATTTCCAGGATGCGGCCCGAGAAGATGTTCTTCTTGCCGGCCTTGGCCACGGTCAGTGCGCCTGCCTTGATGGCGTACAGGGGAATGGCATGCACCAGGTCACGCAGGGTGACGCCGGGCTGCATCTCGCCCTTGAAGCGCACGAGCACGGACTCGGGCATGTCCAGGGGCATCACGCCCGTGGCGGCACCGAAGGCCACCAGGCCGGAACCTGCGGGGAAGGAGATGCCGATGGGGAAGCGCGTGTGCGAGTCGCCGCCCGTGCCCACGGTGTCGGGCAGCAGCAGGCGGTTGAGCCAGGAGTGGATCACGCCGTCACCGGGACGCAGGGCCACGCCGCCGCGGTTGCTGATGAAGGCAGGCAGCTCGCGGTGCGTCTTGACGTCCACGGGCTTGGGGTAGGCGGCCGTGTGGCAGAAGGACTGCATGACCATGTCGGCCGAGAAGCCGAGGCAGGCCAGGTCCTTGAGCTCGTCGCGGGTCATGGGGCCGGTGGTGTCCTGCGAACCCACGGTGGTCATGCGCGGCTCGCAGTAGGTACCGGGGCGCACGCCCTGGCCTTCCGGCAGGCCGACGGCGCGGCCGACCATCTTCTGGGCCAGCGTGAAGCCGGCGTTCGAAGCAGCGGGCGCCTGGGGCAGGCGGAACACGGTGGATGCGGACAGGCCCAGGAATTCGCGGGCCTTGGCGGTCAGCGAGCGGCCGATGATCAGGTTGATGCGGCCGCCGGCGCGCACTTCGTCGAACAGCACGTCGCTCTTGAGCTGGAACTCGGCGACGGTTTCGCCGTTCTTGACCAGCTTGCCGTCATAGGGCAGCACGTCGATGACGTCGCCCATCTCCAGCTTGGTGACATCGACTTCGATGGGCAGCGAGCCCGAATCTTCCTGCGTGTTGAAGAAGATGGGAGCGATCTTGCCGCCCAGGGTCACGCCGCCGAAGCGCTTGTTGGGCACGAAGGGGATGTCCTGGCCCGTGGCCCAGACGATGGAGTTGGTGGCCGACTTGCGCGAGGAGCCGGTGCCGACCACGTCGCCCACGTAGGCGACCAGGTGGCCCTTCTTCTTGAGGTCGTCGATGAACTGCATCGGGCCGCGCTTGCCGTCTTCCTCGGGCTTGAAGGCCGCGTCGGGACGGGTGTTCTTGAGCATGGCCAGGTAGTGCAGCGGGATGTCCGGACGGCTCCAGGCATCGGGCGCGGGCGACAGGTCGTCGGTATTGGTCTCGCCGGGCACCTTGAAGACGGTGACGGTGATCTTCCTGTCCACTTCGGGGCGCGAGGTGAACCACTCGGCCTCGGCCCAGCTCTTCATGACTTCCTGGGCCTTGGCGTTGCCGGCCTTGGCCTTGGTCGCCACGTCGTTGAAGAAGTCGAACATCAGCAGCGTCTTCTTCAGCGCATCGGCGGCCACGCCGGCGACTTCGGCGTCGTCCAGCAGCTCGATCAGGGGATGCACGTTGTAGCCGCCCACCATGGTGCCCAGCAGCTCGGTGGCCTTGGCCTTGGAGATGAGAGCCACCTGGATGTCGCCGTGGGCCACGGCTGCCAGGAAGCTGGCCTTGACCTTGGCGGCATCGTCCACGCCCGGAGGAACGCGGTGCGTGAGCAGGTCGAGCAGGAAGGCATCCTCGCCAGCGGGCGGGTTCTTGATCAGCTCGATCAGCTCGGCGACCTGCTTGGCTTCCAGCGGCAGCGGGGGGATACCGAGCGCGGCGCGTTCGGCCACGTGGTCACGGTAGGCTTTCAACATGATTCTCTCTCCATGGTTTTCTAAAGTGGGGCTGCTTGCGGGACGCTCAGGTCCGGGCCTGGATTACTGGCCAGCGGGCTTGGGTGCTTCCAGCAGGCTGGGAGGCGGGTTCTTCTTGATGGCCTCGGCCACCTGAAGCTGATCGGGGCTCATGCATTCGTCGGCCAGGCGCTGGCCGACCTTCTGGTTCATGAGCATCGATTTGTTGGCGATCTGCAGCCAGACGGCGCCCGCATGCTTGTCTTCCAGGCGCACGGTGCCGGTCGAGGTCTTGACGGGCGACATGTGGTACTTGAAGCCCTTGCCGTCGATGTTGAAGTAACCAGGGTTGGCCTGGTCGGCCGTCACATTGACGAAGGCGCCCAGCTCGCAGGGGATGCGGCCGGTGTGCACGCGCTCGGAAATGGCCAGGTCCTCGGCGGACAGCGGCTGCTGGGCGGCCGTTGCGACGGCGGCCGCACCGCCGACGGCGGCAGCGCCGGCAGCGGCCTTGGCCGTGGTGGCCTTCTTGGCGGGAGCCTTCTTGGCAGCAGGCTTGGCGGCGGCCTTGGCCGGCGCCTTCTTGGCGGGTTCGGCAGCGCTGGCACCCTGGCCAATGGCCATCAAGGGGGCTGCGATCAGGATGGAGGCGATAACTGTCTTCATGCGTTGGGCTCCTGCAAATTCCCCATATGGGCTAAGCAAGTGATTCTGATGCAAACCAGGGCTGCACCTGTGCGGGCAGCGCCTGGCCGGTCTGGTGGGCACGTGTGAGCAACTGCCAGAAATAGCGGTAGCTCGCCCGGTCATGTAATACACCATCCACGCTGACGGGCGCCCAGTCGGCGGCCTCGGCGGCGGTAAGTATTTGTGCGGCCTGCGCCACTTCGTCGGCCTGGGGCGCGAAGGCGGCGAGGATAGGGCGGATCTGGTCCGGGTGGATGCTCCACATGCGCGTATAGCCGAGCCGCCGTGACGCCTGCGTGGCAGCGGCCTGCAGCGCCTGTGGATTCCTGAATTCGGTGACCACGCAGTGCGAAGGCACCTTGCCGTGCGCATGGCAGGCGGCTGCGATCTCCAGCTTGGCACGCACGACCAGCGGATGGTCGAACTGGCCGGCCGAGCCCATGGCCGAGGCAGGAATCGCGCCGCCATGGGCCGAGACGAAGTCCATCAGGCCGAAGGAAATGCTCTGCACGCGCGGATGCGCCGCGATGTCGAAGGCACGGTGCACGGCGGCGGGCGACTCGATGAGCACATGCAGCGGCAGTTCGCGGCAGCCCAGGCGGCCCAGATGCCGCTCGGCCAGCAGCACGTCGTCCACGCTTTCCACCTTGGGCAGCATGAGGTGGCACAGGCGGTCGCCGGCCTCGCCGACGATGATGTCCAGGTCCTGCGCGAAGCTGGCGTGGTCCACGGCATGCACGCGCGCAGCCACGCGGGCACCGGGCGCGGCATCGCGCGCCAGCGAGGCCACCAGGCGCGCATGGGCCGCCTCCTGGCCCACGGGGGCGCCGTCCTCGCAGTCCAGCGTGACGTCGAACACGCAGGTGCCGAACTCGGCCATCATCTCGGCCTGCAGCTGCAGGCTCTTGCGCATGCGCGCTTCCACGCCGCTGTAGTGGTCGCAGACGGGCAGGTGCAGGGCACCGCCCTGCGCATCGAGCAGCACCTGGGCCGGGTGTGCGCGAGAGGGAGTGGACGTGGCGGCGGTCATGGCTTGCGCTGGGCGACGATGAACAGGCGGGGGAAGGCCAGCAGGCGCCGGCCGTCGGCGCGCACGCCGTAGGCGGCGTCCACGCGGTTTTCGTATTCGGTGAGGAAGTCGGCCTGCAGGGCTTCGGGCAGGCCCTCGACGAAGGGCTTGAGGCCGGTGCCGCGCAGCCACTGGACGATGGCGCCGGCCGAGTCCATCGGATGCTGGTAGACGGTGTGCCAGACATCGACGGCGCCGGCCTCGACGCCGGCCTGCTCCTGCGGGCCGGCCAGCAGGTCGTAGTAGCTGCGGATGGGCAGGATGTCGGCACGCACCTTGGCGGCGTCGCCGATGTAGGCGGCGAACTTGGGCAGGCTGGCGATCTCGCGCATCACGCGGTGCGTGGCTTCCTGCCGGTTGTCGGGCATCTGTATCGCCAGCACGCCCCCTGGCGCCAGCTGGGCGAACAGGCGGGGTATCAGCGTTTCATGCTCTCCAACCCACTGGAGGGAGGCATTGGCATAAATCAGGTCGGGAGCGCCCTCGCCGGGGGCGGGCGTCCAGGAAGCAATGTCGGCCAGCACGAAGCGGGCCTCAGGCAGATGCTGGCGCGCGGTGGCCAGCATCGCCTGGGAGTTGTCTATGCCGGTGATCGTGGCACCGGCATAGCGCTGTGCAAGCAGCTCGGTGGAATTGCCCGGCCCGCATCCCAGGTCCACCACATGGCGGGCCTGGGCCAAGGGCACGCGCGCCAGCAGCTCGGCTGCGGGGCGCGTACGCTCATTGGCGAAACGCAGGTATAGCGCGGGATTCCAGTCGAGCATGGCTTGCCGGCGGCTTACAGCAGGTGCTTGACGCCGTCCTGTTCGCCTTGCAGCTCGGCCAGGGTCTTGTCGATGCACTCTTGCGAGAAGGCGTCGATTTCCAGGCCTTCGACGATCTTGTACTCGCCGTTCTCGGTGGTGACCGGGAAGCCGAAGACGATGCCGGCGGGGATGCCGTATTCGCCGTTGGAGGGCACGCCCATGGTGACCCATTCGCCGCCCGAGCCCAGGGCCCAGTCGCGCATGTGGTCGATGGCGGCGTTGGCGGCCGAGGCAGCCGAGGACAGGCCGCGCGCTGCAATGATGGCGGCGCCACGCTTGCCGACGGTGGGCAGGAACACGTCCTTGTTCCAGGCCTGGTCGTTGATCTTGGCCTTGACGCTTTCACCGTTGACGGTGGCGAAGCGGTAGTCGGCGTACATCGTGGGCGAGTGGTTGCCCCAGACGGTCAGCTTGCGGATGTCGCCCACCTTGAAGCCGGCCTTGGCAGCCAGTTGCGAGGCAGCGCGGTTGTGGTCCAGGCGCAGCATGGCGGTGAAGTTCTTGGCCGGCAGGTCCGGAGCCGACTTCATGGCGATGTAGGCGTTGGTGTTGGCGGGGTTGCCGACGACCAGCACCTTCACGTTGCGCGAGGCAGCGGCGTTCAGCGCCTTGCCCTGGGCCGTGAAGATCTGTGCGTTGGCAGCCAGCAGGTCGGCACGCTCCATGCCGGGGCCGCGGGGACGCGCGCCGACCAGCAGGGCGTAGTCGGTGTCCTTGAAGGCTTGCAGGGGGTCGGAGTGGGCTTCGATGCCGGCCAGCAGGGGGAAGGCGCAGTCCTCGAGTTCCATGATCACGCCCTTGAGCGCGTTCTGGGCCTTCTCGTCGGGAATCTCCAGCAGTTGCAGAATGACGGGCTGGTCCTTACCCAGCATTTCGCCGGAGGCGATGCGGAACAGCAGGGCGTAACCAATTTGACCGGCGGCACCGGTGACGGCGACACGAACGGGCTTCTTGCTCATGATGAAACTCCAGGGATGGGGAAAAAATCAGGTGTTATCGGCGCCAGGTCGCACCAGCGTCAGAAACCAGCAGCCCGTGCTCCGCAAACAACGCGAAAGTGTACTCCCGATTTCGAAGCTCGGTCAATTTGTCTTATGTCTTATATAAGATATGATCGACGTCTGTTTCCAAGTCTTTCATCTGCGTCGCCGGGAGCCTCCCCACCCCGAACTTTTCCATGCCAGTCCTGCCTCCCCTCGCCTCAGACAACGCCGCCCCCACCATCGGCGCGGGCGCATCGACCCCGGCCTTCAGCCCTCTGTACCAGCAGATCAAGGGACTGATACTGCAAAGCCTGGAAGCAGGCGAATGGCGGCCCGGCGAGCTGATCCCCAGCGAAATGGAGCTGGCCGCGCGCTTTCGCGTGAGCCAGGGCACGGTGCGCAAGGCCATCGACGAGCTGGCCGCGGAGAACCTGGTGATGCGCCGCCAGGGCAAGGGCACCTTCGTGGCCACCCACGCGGCCCAGCATGTGCAGTACCGCTTCCTCAAGCTGCAGCCCGACGGCGGCGACCAGCAGGGCGAGGGCCGTGCCGAGCGCCGCATCATCGACTGCCGGCGCCTGCGCGCCTCGGCGGACGTGGCGCGCGGCCTGGCGCTGCGCAGCGGCGATGCCGTGATGCATGTGCGCCGCGTGCTGTCGTTCTCCGAAATCCCGACCATTCTGGAAGACATCTGGCTGCCGGGCCACGCCTTCAAGGGCCTGACGGCCGAGCAGATGTCCGCCTACCAGGGCCCCACCTACGCCATGTTCGAGCTGGACTACGGCGTGCGCATGGTGCGCGCCGACGAAAAGATCCGCGCCGTCCTGCCCGAGGCCGAGCAGGCCCTGCTGCTGGATGTCCCCAGCACCACGCCCCTGCTGAGCGTGGAGCGCACCGCTTACACATACAACGATGTTCCCATGGAGTTACGCCGTGGCCTGTACCGAACAGATACCCATCACTACCGCAACGCGCTGAGCTGAACGATCCGTTCTCCAGAGAAGCGGGCGAAAATACGCAATTCCCAGCAAAGCTGTTTTTATTGCATTGCAATAGAATTTTGCATCGCCGCCCCTGAGCGATTACGAAGCAGTTACATCCACGAAAGTACCCTGCCATGACAAGCCAAGCCAAAAAGCGGCCAGAGTTCCGCAACATCAACTTCTTCAAGGACCTCCCCACCTACCGGTTGCCGCCGGCCGGCATCGTGTCCATCCTGCACCGCATCAGCGGTCTGCTGATGTTCATCCTGCTGCCTTTCATCCTGTGGATGATGGACATGTCGCTGACTTCGGAGATCTCCTTCGACGGCTTCACCTCGGTTTTCGCTGGCCCCTTCGGATGGTTCCTCAAGCTCGTGTGCCTGGCATTGATCTGGGCCTACCTGCACCACTTTTGCGCCGGCGTCCGCCACCTGTTCATGGACGTGAACCACCACGCCGTCAACAAGCAGTTCGGCAAGTCCTCGGCCCTGGTGGTGCTGGTCCTGAGCGTTGGCCTGACCCTGATCCTGGGTGCCAAGCTGTTCGGCCTGTACTGACTCACGATCTCTCCCTCACGATAAGGAAAAAGAACCATGTCCGTGAATTACGGCTCCAAGCGCACCGTGGTCGGTGCGCACTACGGCATCCGCGACTGGATGGTGCAGCGCGTCACCGGCGTGCTGATGGCACTGTTCACCATCGTGCTGCTGGCCAAGCTGATCTTCAGCACCGGCTCCGTCGGCTATGACCTGTGGGCCGGCATCTTTGCCCCGCAGTGGATGAAGTTCCTGACCTTCGCCGTGATCGTCTCGCTGGCCTGGCACGTCTGGGTCGGCGTGCGCGACATCTGGATGGACTACGTCAAGCCCGTGGGCCTGCGCCTGGTGCTGAACGTTTTCACCCTGGTCTGGCTGGTCGGCTGCGCCGGCTGGGGCATCCAGATCCTGTGGCGTATCTGATAGAGACGCGGTCTCCACGATTGAAGGTTAAGAATGAGCTACTCCAAAGCAAACATCACCAAGCGCAAGTTTGACGTCGTCATCGTCGGCGCTGGCGGCTCCGGCCTGCGTGCCGCGCTGGAACTGTCGCGCGCCGGCCTGTCCGTGGCCTCGCTGTCCAAGGTCTTCCCCACGCGCTCGCACACCGTGGCTGCACAGGGCGGCGTGTCCGCTTCGCTGGGCAACATGAGCGAGGACAACTGGCACTACCACTTCTACGACACCATCAAGGGCTCCGACTGGCTCGGCGACCAGGATGCGATCGAGTTCATGTGCCGCGAAGCGCCCAACGTCGTGATCGAGCTGGAACACTTCGGCATGCCGTTCGACCGCAACCCCGACGGCACCATCTACCAGCGTCCCTTCGGCGGCCACACGGCCAACTACGGTGAAAAGCCCGTGCAGCGCGCCTGCGCCGCGGCCGACCGTACCGGCCACGCCATGCTGCACACGCTGTACCAGCAGAACGTCAAGTCCAAGACCAACTTCTTCGTGGAGTGGATGGCGCTGGACCTGATCCGCAATACCCAGGGCGACGTGGTCGGCGTGACCGCCATCGAACTGGAAACCGGCGACCTGTACGAGCTGCACGCCAAGGCCGTGCTGCTGGCCACGGGTGGCGCAGGCCGCATCTTCCAGGCATCGACCAATGCCTTCATCAACACCGGCGACGGCCTGGGCATGGCTGCACGCGCAGGCATCCCGCTGCAGGACATGGAGTTCTGGCAGTTCCACCCCACCGGCGTGGCCGGCGCGGGCGTGCTGCTGACCGAAGGCTGCCGTGGCGAAGGCGCCATCCTGCTCAACAGCGAAGGCGAACGCTTCATGGAGCGCTACGCTCCCACGCTGAAGGATCTGGCACCGCGCGACTTCGTGTCCCGCTCCATGGACCAGGAAATCAAGGAAGGCCGTGGCTGTGGTCCCAACAAGGACTACATCCTGATGAAGCTGGACCACCTGGGCGCAGACACCATCCGCAAGCGCCTGCCTTCGGTGGAGGAGATCGGCCACAACTTCGCCAACGTGGACATCACCAAGGAACCGATTCCCGTGGTGCCCACCATCCACTACCAGATGGGCGGCATTCCCACCAACATCAACGGCCAGGTCGTGGTGTGGGACGGCCAGCAGAACAACGTGGTCAATGGCCTCTATGCCGTGGGCGAATGCTCGTGCGTGTCGGTGCACGGCGCCAACCGCCTGGGCACGAACTCGCTGCTGGACCTGCTGGTCTTCGGCAAGTCGGCCGGCAAGCACATCGTGCAGTTCGTCAACGGCTTCGGCGACCACAAGGCCGTGCCGGCCGATGGCTCCGAGCGCACGCTCACGCGCCTGAACCAGCTCGACGACTCCAAGGAAGGCACCTACGCCCAGGACCTGGCTGGCGACATCCGCGCCACCATGCAGCAGCATGCCGGCGTGTTCCGCACGCAAAAGAGCATGGACGAAGGCGAAGTCAAGATCAACGCCATCCGCGAACGCGTGGGCTCCGTGACCCTCAAGGACAAGTCCAAGGTCTGGAACACCGCCCGCATGGAAGCGCTGGAAGTGGACAACCTGATCGAAGTGGCCCAGGCCACCATGATCTCGGCCGCTGCGCGCCACGAATGCCGCGGCGCCCACACCGTGTACGACTACGAGCATCCTGCCGACCACGCCGACTTCCC
This sequence comes from Delftia deserti, assembly GCF_042653485.1. Classification (NCBI taxonomy): domain Bacteria; kingdom Pseudomonadati; phylum Pseudomonadota; class Betaproteobacteria; order Burkholderiales; family Comamonadaceae; genus Delftia; species Delftia deserti. The sequence goes on from NZ_JBHSIH010000001.1 coordinate 1,665,818, forward strand.
GCTGGGCCGCAATGACAAGGAATGGCTCAAGCACACCCTGTGGTACAGCGCCACCAACAGCCTGGACTACAAGCCCGTGAACCTGAAGCCCCTCACGGTGGACAGCGTGCCGCCCAAGGTCCGCACGTTCTAATCCAGCAGCCCACGAGAGAACAGACAAATGAAGCGCACTTTCAAGATCTACCGCTACGACCCGGACAAGGATGCCAAGCCCTACATGCAGACCGTCGAGGTCGAGCTGGACGGCCACGAGCGCATGCTGCTGGACGCCCTGGTCAAGCTCAAGGAGATGGACCCCTCCATCTCGTTCCGCCGCTCCTGCCGCGAAGGCGTGTGCGGCTCGGACGCGATGAACATCAATGGCAAGAACGGCCTGGCCTGCCTGACGAACATGAAGACCCTGCAGGGCGACATCGTTCTCAAGCCCCTGCCCGGCCTGCCCGTGATCCGCGACCTGATCGTGGACATGACGCAGTTCTTCAAGCAGTACCACTCGATCAAGCCCTACCTGCAGAACGACAGCTTCGCGTCTCCCACCAAGGAACGCCTGCAGTCGCCCGAAGAGCGCGAAGAGCTCAACGGCCTGTACGAGTGCATTCTGTGCGCCAGCTGCTCCACCAGCTGCCCCAGCTTCTGGTGGAACCCCGACAAGTTCGTGGGCCCGGCCGGCCTGCTGCAGGCCTACCGCTTCATCGCGGACAGCCGCGACGAGGCCACGGGTGACCGCCTTGACAACCTGGAAGATCCGTACCGTCTCTTCCGTTGCCACACCATCATGAACTGCGTGGACGTGTGCCCCAAGCACCTGAACCCCACGCAGGCCATTGGCAAGATCAAGGAACTGATGGTCCGCCGGGCCATCTGATGACCATGACGAATACTCTGCTCGACGAACGCGAGCGAGACCTGCTGCGCTGGCGCTGCCGGCGCGGCCTGGTCGAGAACGACCTGTTCATCGCGCAGTTCTTCGCCACCTACGGAGACCAGCTCACGCGGAGACACGCGAGCGGTCTGTCTGCCTTGATGGACCTGGCAGACAACGACCTGATGGACCTCTTCTTGCGCCGCAAGGAGCCTGAAGGTGAACTCGATACCCAAGAAATCAGGGAAGTTCTGGAACTGGTGCGCAAGCGCAAGCCCGGTTCTCTCCCGCTAGTAGGCTAGGCAATCTAGAGAAGGAAGTTTGGAAATGAAACTCGCAGACAACAAAGCAACGCTGTCATTCAGCAACGGCGCTCCCAGCGTCGAGCTGCCCGTCTACCAGGGCAACGTCGGTCCCGACGTGGTGGACATCCGCAAGCTGTACGCGCAGACCGGCATGTTCACCTATGACCCGGGCTTCCTCTCTACCGCCTCGTGCCAGTCCGCCATCACCTACATCGATGGCGACAAGGGCGAGCTGCTGTACCGTGGCTACCCCATCGAGCAGCTGGCCAAGAACTGCGACTACCTCGAGACCTGCTACCTGCTGCTGTACGGCGAGCTGCCCAACGAGTCCGAGAAGGCCGACTTCGTCGAGCGCGTGACCAAGCACACCATGGTCAACGAGCAGATGCAGTTCTTCCTGCGTGGTTTCCGCCGTGACGCCCACCCCATGGCCGTCCTGACGGGTCTGGTCGGCGGCATGTCGGCCTTCTACCACGACAACATGGACATCAACAACGCCGAGCACCGCGACATCGCCGCGATCCGCCTGATCGCCAAGATGCCCACGCTGGTCTCCATGGCCTACAAGTACGGCATCGGTGCTCCGTACATGTACCCCAAGAACGACCTGAGCTACGCCGGCAACTTCATGCGCATGATGTTCGGCAACCCCTGCGAGGAGTTCAAGGTGAACCCCGTGGTCGAGCGCGCGCTGGACCGCATCTTCATCCTGCACGCAGACCACGAGCAAAACGCCTCCACCTCCACCGTGCGCCTGTGCGGCTCGTCGGGCACCAACCCCTTCGCCGCCATCTCGGCCGGCGTGGCCTGCCTGTGGGGCCCTGCCCACGGCGGCGCCAATGAAGCCTGCCTGAACATGCTCGAGTACCTGCAGGCCAACGGCGGCGTTGCCAAGGTCGGCGAGTTCATGGAACAGGTCAAGGACAAGAACAGCGGCGTCAAGCTGATGGGCTTCGGCCACCGCGTCTACAAGAACTACGACCCCCGCGCCAAGCTCATGCAGGAAACCTGCAATGAAGTGCTGGCCGAACTGGGCCTGGAAAAGGACCCCCTGTTCGCCCTGGCCAAGGAAGTCGAGAAGATCGCCCTGGAAGACGACTACTTCGTGCAGCGCAAGCTCTACCCGAACGTGGACTTCTACTCCGGCATCGTGCAGCGCGCCATCGGCGTGCCCGTGAACCTGTTCACCGGCATCTTCGCCCTGGCCCGCACCGTGGGCTGGATCGCCCAGCTCAACGAGCAGATGGCCGACCCCGAGTACAAGATCGGCCGTCCCCGCCAGCTGTTCACGGGCTCCGTGTCCCGCAACGTCAAGCCGATCGGCCAGCGCTGAGCGCAGGTCCGAGCCTCAGCGGCCCGGCACCCAAAAGCCCCATGCCTTTGCATGGGGCTTTTTTCATCGCCGGGCCGCCCCAAGATGAAAAGCGTCCCCCTCGGGGGGCAGCGGACCTTGCGCAGCAAGGGTAGCGTGGGGGCCATTTTTCATGGGCGAGCCCCCCGCTCCAGAAGGCCGCGCCAGTCCTAGGAACACCATTTTCCCTATCGCGACATGTCCATTGATTGAGCCCATCCACCTTAAGGTGACCAGGACTCCATGCAACTGTCGCCCGGTGAAGTCTTCAAACATCCCGAGGTAAGTTGGGAAAATCTGACCGAAGCAGAAGGTGCAAACTGGAACCTTCCTACGACCACACCATGAAGTGCCACCAATTTTTTTGGGCAACAACTTCAGCGATGGTCATGGCCTCAACGATTCATGCTGCTGACGCCCGGTATTCTGCAAAGAACATCCAGAAAGCAGGGCCGGCTCCCGCCTTGAGTCACGGTCTGGTCTTCTCTTGCACGCCGGTTTCGGCAATGGCCCTGACGCTTTATTCAACGCTTCGTGCGGCCGATGCCAGATAGCCGCTCAGGCACGCGCCACCGACCCGGCTGCAACGGCTGGCGGCCTGGTGAACGACCTGCTGGCCGGCTGCGCCGCCTGGCCTGAGAGCCAGGGCCAAGCCCCCTGCTTCACGCAGCGGCGCGGTTTCGCCGACAATGCCCCCCCGGCCCTCGTGGCCGGCCCTTTCTTGCGCCGGGGTTCCGGCCCCAGCCACTCCCTGCACACCATGAACTTTGCCTCCCTCGGCCTGAGCCCGGCGCTGGTCTCCAGCCTCCAAGACCTGGGCCTGGTCGATCCCACGCCCATACAGACCCAGTCCATCGCCCCCGTGCTTGCGGGCCGCGACCTCTGGGCCTGTGCGCCCACGGGCTCGGGCAAGACGGCCGCCTACCTGCTGCCGCTGCTGCAGCGCTGGATGGATGGCGGCAAGGCCCAGGGTGCCCAGGGCGGCTTTGTGCGAACCCTGACCACGCTGATCGTGGTGCCCACGCGCGAGCTGGCCCAGCAGGTCGGCGAGACGCTGTCCGACCTGGGCCGCGCGCTCAAGCAGCCGCCGCGCATCGGTGTGGTCTATGGCGGCGTGTCCATCAACCCGCAGATGATGATGCTGCGCGGCAGTGCCGACTTCCTGGTGGCCACGCCGGGCCGCCTGCTGGACCTGGTGGAGCACAACGCCGTGCGCCTGTCCGCCGTGCGCCACCTGGTGCTGGACGAGGCCGACCGCCTGCTGGACCTGGGCTTCCAGGAAGAGCTGCAGCGCGTGCTGGCCCTGCTGCCGAAGCAGCGCCAGACCCTGCTGTTCTCGGCCACCTATCCCGATGCCGTGCAATCGCTGGCCACGGGCCTGCTGCACGACCCCGTTCAGGCCCGCGTCGATGCCGCCGATGGCCAGGATGCCGCCAGCCCGCAAAGCATCACCCAGCGCGCCATTGCCGTGGACCGCGCGCGCCGCACGCAATTGCTGCGCCAGCTGGTGCAGGGCGACACCGCTGCGGGCACCGACCCTGTCACGCTCGAACGTGCCCTGGTCTTCGTGGCCACGCGGCACACGGCCGAACTGGTGGCTGAAAAGCTCTACAAGGCCGGCATCTTCGCCACGGCCTTCCATGGCGACCTGAGCCAGGGCGCACGCAAGGAAGCGCTGGCCGACTTCAAGGCCAAGCGCTGGCAGGTGATGATCACCACCGACCTGGCGGCGCGCGGCATCGACATCACCCAGCTGCCCCTGGTCGTCAACTACGACCTGCCGCGCTCGGCCACCGACTATGTGCACCGCATCGGCCGCACCGGCCGCGCAGGCGAGGACGGCACGGCCATCAGCTTCGTGACGCCGGCCGACCAGGCGCACTGGGCGCTGATCTGCAAGCGCAACCAGCTGGACCTTGAACTGGAGCAGCTGCCGGGCTTCGAGCCCACCGATCCCGTGCCGCCGCCTCCGGTGGCGCAGGACGGCAACGGCGGCATCAAGGGCCGCCGCCCCAGCAAGAAGGACAAGCTGCGCGCCGCGGCCGCCGAAGCAGCCGAGACCGCAAAAAAGAGCTGAGCGTTTCCGGTTCAGCCTGCGCCGCCGCGCCCACCAAAGCGATCCCGGTACGCCACGGGCGTGATGCCCAGGTGGCGCACGAACAGGTGGCGCAGCGCCTGCTCCGAGCCCAGGCCCACGCGTGCGGCCACGGTCTTGAGCGGCAGATGGGTCTGGCTTTCCAGCAGTTGCTTGCCCGCCTCCAGCCGCGCGCTCTCCACAAAGGCCGTGGGGCTTTGCCCGGTTTCCTGCTGGAACACGCGGCGCAGGTGGCGCTCGCTCATGTGCGCCTGTTCGGCCATCTGCTTGAGCGTCAGGGGCTCGGCCAGATGGGCCATCACCCACTGCTGCACGGCCTGCACGCCGCCGTGCTGCGCGGCCTGGGCCGCCAGCGGCACGCTGAACTGCGACTGCCCGCCGGGGCGCTTGAGATACATGACCAGGTCACGCGCCACCTCCAGCGCCAGCGCATGGCCGAAATCCTCTTCCACCACGGCCAGGGCCAGGTCGATGCCGGCCGTCACGCCGGCCGAGGTCCACAGCTGGCGGCTGCCTTCGCCATCGCGGATTTCCTCGCGCAGGTAGATGGCATCGGCATCGACCTGCACGCGCGGATGGCGCTGGGCCAGTTGCGCCGTCACGCTCCAGTGCGTGGCCGCGCGCCGGCCGTCCAGCAAGCCCGCCTCGGCCAGGAAGAAGCTGCCCGAGCACAGCGAGATCAGCCGCTGCACGCGCGGCGCCACGCGGCCCAGCCAGGCGACCAGCTCGGCCGAGCCGCCCAGCACCTGCTCGATGTGGCGCGAGCCCACGACGACCACGGTGCAGCCCGTGCCTGCGGCTTCCAATTCGGCCAGCGTGTGGGTGGCGTCCAGCGCCATCAGCGTGTCCGAGCGCACGGAGCCGCGCCGCTGCGAGACCACGCGCACCTCGTAGCCGTCGCTGTGCCCGCGCGCGCGCAGGTGCACGTTGGCATAGTCGAACACCGACATGGGCCCTATGGCCTCCAGCGCCTTGAAGCCGGGGTAGACGACAAGATCGACGCGGTGGGCGCTGGCGTGGCGGTGGTCCATGGGAAACGGCTTGCCCGGAAGGCTGTCAGGGTGGGAGGAATGGGGCGGACTATACGAAAAGACGCAAGCACCCACGGCCAGCAGGCCCGGCCGAAGCCGGCCACACCCCTCAGATTCGGACATATCACCTGAGGCTGCGGCCATGATGCGGCCGGGCCGCCCGGCCATGGCCTACATTCAAGGCTTCGCGGAGCGCGCGCCCTGCCGTTCCTGAGCCACCCCGACAGAAAGACACGCCCATGAAATCCAAAGCCGCCGTCGCCTTCAAGGCTGGAGAACCCCTGCAGATCGTCGAGATCGACGTGGCCCCCCCGAAGAAGGGCGAGGTCCTGATCAAGATCACCCACACCGGCGTCTGCCACACCGACGCGTTCACGCTGTCGGGCGATGACCCCGAAGGCATCTTCCCCGCCGTGCTCGGCCATGAAGGCGCGGGCATCGTCGTCGAGGTCGGCGAAGGCGTGACCAGCGTGAAGCCCGGCGATCACGTCATCCCGCTGTACACCGCCGAATGCGGCGAATGCCTGTTCTGCAAGAGCGGCAAGACCAACCTGTGCGTTTCCGTGCGCGCCACCCAGGGCAAGGGCCTGATGCCCGACGGCACCACGCGCTTTTCGTACAACGGCGAGCCCATCTACCACTACATGGGCTGCTCCACCTTCAGCGAATACACCGTGGTCGCCGAAGTCTCGCTGGCCAAGATCCACCCCGACGCCAACCCCGAGCAGGTCTGCCTGCTGGGCTGCGGCGTGACCACGGGCCTGGGTGCCGTCAAGAACACCGCCAAGGTCCAGGAAGGCGACACCGTGGCCGTGTTCGGCCTGGGCGGCATCGGCCTGGCCGTGATCCAGGGCGCCAAGCTGGCCAAGGCCGGCCGCATCATCGCCGTGGACACCAACCCCTCCAAGTTCGATCTGGCCCGCACCTTCGGCGCCACCGACTGCGTGAATCCCAAGGATTTCGACAAGCCCATCCAGCAGGTCATCGTCGAGATGACGGGCTGGGGCGTGGACCACAGCTTCGAGTGCATCGGCAATGTCAACGTGATGCGTGCCGCACTGGAATGCGCGCACCGCGGCTGGGGCCAGTCGGTCATCATCGGCGTGGCCGGCGCGGGCCAGGAAATCTCCACCCGCCCCTTCCAGCTGGTGACGGGCCGCAAGTGGCTGGGCACGGCCTTCGGCGGCGTCAAGGGCCGCAGCGAGCTGCCCGGCATGGTCGAGCAGGCCATGAGCGGCGAGATCCAGCTGGCCCCCTTCGTCACGCACACCATGGGCCTGCCGGAGATCAACGAAGCATTCGATCTGATGCACGAAGGCAAGTCCATCCGCTCCGTCGTCGTGTACTGAGGCTCCCCCTGAGGCGCTGCGCGCCTTCCCCCTCTCTGCTCGCTCCGCGAGGGAGGGGGACGACGCCCTCGGCTGGGCGCCCCCGCCGCGAGGCGGCTCTTGCTCGGCGCCTCTCGCCTGGGCAGCGCCAGTTTCATGGGCCGTTGACCGTGTATAGCGTATCAACTCCCATCTTTGAATGCTGCACGCACCGCTTGCCAAGGTGCCCGTAGCATTTTTCTTTTTGAGGAACACCATGTCCGCACTGCCGCCCCTGGAATTCAAGAACGCCCATGCCTGCTTCGGCGGCGCACAGCGTTTCTACGAGCATTTCTCCGCCGAGATCGGCCTGAACATGAAGTTCTCGGTCTTCCTGCCGCCCAAGGCCGTGGCCGGCGAGAAGGTGCCCGCCGTGCTCTACCTGGCCGGGCTGACCTGCACCGAAGAAACCTTCATGACCAAGGCCGGCGCCCAGCGCCTGGCCGCCGAGCTGGGCATTGCGCTGATCGCGCCCGACACCAGCCCGCGCGGCGCAGGCCTGCCCGGCGAGGCCGATGCCTGGGACTTCGGCGTGGGCGCGGGCTTCTACCTGGACGCCACCACCAAGCCCTGGGCGCTGCACTGGCGCATGGAAAGCTATCTGCTGGGCGAGCTGCTGCCGCTGATCGCCGCACGCCTGCCCATCGACGCCGAGCGGCTGGGCATCTTCGGCCACTCCATGGGCGGCCACGGCGCGCTCACGCTGGCGCTGCGCCATCCGGGCCGCTTCAAGAGCCTGTCGGCCTTCGCGCCCATCGCCAACCCCGTCCACTGCCCCTGGGGCCAGAAAGCCTTCTCAGGCTACCTGGGCGATGACCGCAAGGCCTGGGAAGCCCATGACGCCAGCTGCCTGATGGCCGCCCAGACCCAGGCGCCCTACCCGGCCGGCATCCTCGTGGACCAGGGCCTGGCCGACAAGTTCCTGATCGAAAAGCAGCTGCTGCCCGAAGCCTTCGAGGCCGCCTGCGCCCAGGCCGGCCAGCCGCTGACGCTGCGCCGCCACGGCGGCTACGACCACGGCTACTACTTCATCCAGAGCTTCATCGACGACCATCTGCGCCACCATGCAAAGCAGTTGAGTACCCCCTGAGGCGCTTCGCGCCTTCCCCCTCTCTCGCTTCGCGGGAGGGGGACGACACCCTCGGTGCGGGGCGGCGCGGCCGGCCTAGGCCCTTCCTCGGTGCCGCTGAGTTGGGCCGCGCCAGTTCCAAAGGGTGATGCGCCACAGGTGCAGGGCAGCTTGCCTCAACCTGGCCTATGGCCAGCGCGCATGTCCTGCGCAATACGCTCCAGTACCTGGGGCAGGTCCTTGACGCTGGCGATCACGTGGTGGGCGCCGGCTGCGCGCAGCTTGGCCTCGGCGCGGGCCATGCGTTCGCGCACTTCTTCGGCGGGAGCGGCGGCCAGTTCGGCGGGGGAGTAGCCGACCTCGTTGCCGGACAGGGTCAGGCCCACGGTCCACATGCCGGCGTTGCGGCCTTCCTCGATGCCGGGCACGGTGTCGTCCACCTTCACGCAGGCGCGCACGTCGCCGATGCCCAGCGCCAGCACGTTGGCCAGCGCCATGAAGGGGCCGGGGCGACCGCCTGCGGCCATTTCATCGCCGGCCACCACATGGTCGGGCGCCAGGCCGTTGGCCGCTGCCTGGGGCAGCAGCTGGTTCAAGACTTCACGCGGATAGCCCGAGCACGAGCCCACCTTCAGGCCCTGCGCGCGCAGCCAGCCCAGCAGGTCGGGCGCGCCTTCGATGGGTGCCGAGAACTCGCCGACCTTGGCGATCTGCATGGGCATGAAGCGTGCGTAGATGGCGTCCACGTCGGCGTCGCCAGGCGGCTGGCCGAAGGCCTTGTGCCATTGCGCGCGGATGCCCTCGTCCTGCAGCAGCTCGTGGATGTGCTGCCACTTGGACAGGCCCATGGGGCCGCGTGCCTGGGCCAGGGTGATGGTGATGCCGAAGCTGGCAAAGGCCTCGACAAAGATCTGCGTGGGCGCCAGCGAGCCGAAATCGACCAGGGTGCCGGCCCAGTCGAAGATGACGGCCTGCAGCGGCGACAGATCGGCGGCGGCGGTGGAGACGGTGGTGTGGTTCATGGTGCTTTTTGACAAGGAAAGAGGTTCAAACGGAAGAGGGCCGTACGCGCCTGTTCATTCCAGCGTGCGGATGAAATTGCGCCCGCGCGGGCCGGATGCGGCCGACTGCAGCAGCTGCTGCCACTCATCCCCGGGCAGGCCGTAGTGGGCGGGATCGGTGGCCACGCCCAGGCCTTCGAGGAAGTTGCGCAGGCGCTGCACGGCCAGCTCGCCCGTGGCGGCATCGAAGATGGACAGCAGGGCCGCGTCGGCCTCGTCGTCGGCGCCCAGGGCCATCTCCAGCACCAGCGGCAGGCTGAACGAGCAGGCAATGCCGTGGGCCACGCCATGGCGCAGCGTGATGTCGTAGGACAGCGAATGCGCCAGCGCCGTGCGGGTGTTGGAGAAGGCCAGGCCCGCCATCAGGGCGGCCTCGGCCATGCGGCTTCGCAGCGGCAGGCTGCCCAGGTCCTGCATCAGCGCGGGCAGCGTGGCCAGGGTGCGGCGCGCGGCGTTCACGGCCAGGGCCGTGGAGACGGGATTGCGGTGCCGGTTCCAGATGGACTCCAGCGCATGCGACAGCGCATCCAGCCCCGAGGCCAGCGTGGCGCCGGCCGGCAGGCTTTGCATGAGCTGCGCGTCGATGATGGCGGCCTCGGGCCAGGTCCAGTGCTGGTGCAGCGAGTGCTTGCGGCCGGCGGCCTGGTCCCAGATCGTGGCCCAGGGCGTGACCTCGCTGCCCGTGCCGGCCGTGGTGGGAATGGCGATCAGCGCCTTGTGGCCTGCGGCCGGCAGGGCCAGCCCCTGCTCCAGGGCCTGCAGCAGTTCGCTGAAACGCCGCGTGGGCGTGGCGCACATCAGCGCCTTGGCCGAGTCGATGGCGCTGCCGCCGCCCAGGGCCACGATGCACGGGACCTCGGCGTATTCGCGGTGCACGCGGTCATACAGCGGGGCCAGCCACTGCACATCGGGATTGGGCGCGATGCCGTCCACCACGCCGCGCAGCCGGCTGCCCAGCCGTTGGCGCAGCTGCTGCACCAGGCCCAGGGATTCGGCCTCGGGAAACGTCACCAGCAGGCAGTCGCGCCCGGCCAGCAGCTCGGGCAGGCGGTCCAGGCGGCCGGGGCCGGCATGGATGGCAACGGGGTTGTGATAGGTCCACACAAATCGGTCCTTTGAATGAAACGGGGGCGCCGGGAAAAGCGCTGCCCTCAATGGCGGGTGCCCTGCTGGATGCGGCGGCGCAGCCAGTGGGAGACGAGATCGGCGGCGATCACCATCACCGTGATGACCACGATGCAGGTGGCCGTCTCCTGGTAGCGGAACAGCTTGAGGCTGCCGACCAGCTCGAACCCCAGCCCGCCCGCGCCCACCATGCCCAGCACCGTGGCCGAGCGCAGGTTGACCTCGAAGCGGTAGAGCACGACCGCGATCCAGGCCGTGATGGCCTGCGGTATCACGCCGAAGACGATGAGCTGCAGTTGCGTGGCGCCTGCGCTGCGCAGGGCCTGCAGCGGGCCGTCGTCGATCTCTTCGATGCTCTCGGCGAAGAACTTGCCCAGCATGCCCATGCCGTGCAGCGCCAGGGCCAGCACGCCGGGGAATGGACCCAGGCCCACGGCCGAGACGAAGACCAGCGCCAGGATCAGTTCGTTGATGCTGCGCACCACGTTCAGGAACTGCCGCGTGATGCGCCGCAGCCAGTGCCAGCCATGCAGGTTGCTGGCCGCGATGAAGGACAGCGGCAGCGCCAGCACCACGGACAGCAGCGTGCCCCAGATGGCGATCTGCACCGTCTCCAGCGCGGGCGCCATCAGGCGCGGCAGCATGCTCCAGTCCGGCGGCACGGAGCGCGCCACGAAGTCTGCGATCTGGGGCATGCCTGCCGCCAGTTCGCCCCAGCTCATCTGCGCGCCGCCCGCGCTCCAGTGCAGCACCCAGGCGATGGCCAGGGCCGCAGCCGCATAGCCGGTCCAGCCCAGGGCACCATGGGGGCGCGGCGCGGTCCATTGCCAGCGGTCGCGCGGCTCGGGGCTCCAGGAATTGGCGCTGGTCATCACAGTCCTCCTGCGGGCGCGCTGGCCCGCATCCACGAGGCAGGCACCGGCGCCTGCGCATGCAGGCCGGCAGGCCCTATGGCCGCCGTGCCCGGAGGTGTGTCCGGCTCTGCGCCCTGCCCTGCGCCTTGCCCTGCAGTGGGCTGCGCATGGTAGATGGCCTGCAGCGCGGCCTCGTCCAGCGCCTGCGGCGATCCGTCAAAGACCATGCGGCCCTGGGCCAGGCCCAGCACACGGTCGCCGAACTCCCGCGCGTAGTCCACCTGGTGCAGGTTGCAGACCACGGCAATGCCCAGCTCGCGCGTGGCATCGCGCAGGTACTGCAGCACGCTGCGCGCGGTCTTGGGGTCCAGGCTGGCCACGGGCTCGTCGGCCAGGATGACCTGGGGCTGCTGGGCCAGCGCGCGGGCAATGCCCACGCGCTGCATCTGCCCGCCCGACAGCGCCTCGGTGCGCTCCAGCGCCTTGTGGGCCAGGCCCACGCGCTCCAGGCACTGGTCGGCCAGGCGGATATCGCTTTCGCGGAACAGCTGCAGCACCGAGGCCAGGGTGCCGGTCTGGCCCAGGCGCCCGGTCAGCACGTTCTTGCGCACCGACAGGCGCGGCACCAGATTGTGGTGCTGGAAGACCATGGCCACGCGGCGAGCCAGCTCGCGCCGGCTGTGCCTGCCGCCGCCCGGCATCAGGTCCATGCCGCCCACCTCCAGCGTGCCGCTGTCGGCGCGGGCCAGGCCGTTCATGCAGCGCAGCAGCGTGGACTTGCCGGCCCCCGACAGGCCCAGCATGACGACGAACTCGCCGGGCTGCACATCCAGGTCGATGCCATGCAGCACATGGTTGCTGCCATAGCTCTTGCGCAATTGGCGGATGCGGATCATTTCATGCTCCCGAGGTCGAGCTTGAGCGCCTTGGCCGTCTGGCGTACGACGTCGTAGGCCTTGTCATCCGTGGCCGCGAAGCCGTCGAGCACGCCCTGGTCGCCCCAGGGCAGGTCCTTGACCTCGGCCAGGGCCGCAGCCACCTTCTGCTTGGTGCCGGCGTCCAGGTTCTTGCGCCAGGTCATGGGCGACTCGGGGATGGGCTGGGAGCGCCAGACGATCTGGAAGTCCTCGCGCTTGACCAGGCCCTTGCTCACGGCCGAGTCGAAGATGCGGTCGGCCACGGCCGCCGCATCCACCTTGCCGTTGGCCACGGCCATGATGCTGGCGTCGTGCGAGCCCGAGAAGATCACGCGCGAAAAGCCCTTGTCCGCATCGAAGCCCTCGGCCATCAACCCGGCCTTGGGAAACAGGTGGCCCGACGCCGAGGTCGGGTCCACAAAGGCAAAGCTGCGGCCCTTGAGATCGACCACGCTGGCCGGGCCCTTGTCCTTGCGGGAGATCACCATGCTGTGGTACGCGCTCTTGCCCGTCTTCTTGGTCACGGCCACGGCAAAGGCCTCGGCGCCTGCCACCTGGCTGGCCAGCACGTACGAGAACGGGCCGAGGAAGGCGATGTCGATCTTGTTGGAGCGCAGCGCCTCGATCACGCCGTTGTAGTCATTGGCCACGAAGGGCCGCACCTTCATGCCGGTGCGGGTGGCCAGCTGGTCCATGACCTGCTGGCTGGCGCGGATCATGGCCTGCGCGTCCTCCGAGGGGATCAGGCCCACGCGCAGCTCGGCGGGCTGGGCAAAGGCGGCAGTGGTAGCAGTGGCGGCGGTGGCGGCCAGGGCCAGCACGGCGCCGGCATGGCGCAGCCAGGTCTTGCGGTTCATCTTCATGGGAGCGTTCCTTTGCATCAGGTCAGGCACATCGGCAGATCGGTGGATCCGTGAATCGCCGGCCAAATCGCCAGGCGGGTGGGGATGGCTGAATGCTAGGAGCGACATATTTCTGCCATGTGAAAGTTTCAGAATCGGTTTTGACAGCATCCATAGACAAAACCTTGAGATACCGACTTTCGTGAGCAACGCCCGCTACCGCGCCTTCATCGCCGTCGCCCACCATGGCAGCCTCAGCGCCGCCGCCCGCGCACTGGGCGTGAGCCAGCCCACCATCTCCACCCAGATCGCCACGCTGGAGCGCCAAAGCCAGATCGAGCTGTTCCACCGCCGCGGCTACCGCATGACGCTCACGGGCGCAGGCGCCAGACTGTTGCCCATGGCGCAGAAAATCATGGCGCTGGAGGCCGAGGCCGAGTTCTTCCTGCGCGACTCGGGGCAGCTGCACCAGGGCGAGCTCAAGATCGGCGCCGTGGGGCCCTTCCATGTGATCGAAATGGTGGCCGCCTACCGCGCACGGCACCCGGGCATGCAGCTGTCCATCCGCATGGGCAACTCGCAGCAGGTGCTGGCCGACCTGGAACGCTACGACACCGACGTGGCCGTGCTCGCCGGCCTCTACGACCGCCCGGAGCTGCTGGCACGCGAGTACGCGCGCCACGCCATCGTGCTGTTCGCCCATGTCGCCCATCCCTTTGCGCGGCGCAGCGAAATCGCGCTGTCCGAACTGCAGGGCCAGCCTTTGCTGCTGCGCGAGCACGGCTCGACCACGCGCACCGCGCTGGAATCGGTGCTGCAGGCCGCCGGGGTGCAGCCGCGCACCGAGCTGGAGATCGGCAGCCGCGAAGCCATACGCGAAGCCGTGGCGCGCGGCCTGGGACTGGGCGCCGTGTCCGAAGCCGAATTCATCCCCGACCCGCGCTTTCGCCCGCTGCGCATCGCGGGCGACCCGGCCAGCACCACCACCTATGTCTATTGCATGCGCGAGCGCAGCGACAGCCTGCTGGTGAGGTCGTTTCTGGAAGCGGTTTGAGGGCCGCGCCAGGCCACCTCACCCCGCCTCAGCCCTCCACCCTGATTCCGCGTGCCTGGATCAGCCGGGCCCACTTTGCCCGTTCATCGCGCATGAAGGCGTCAAAGCGCTGCGGCGTCCCCCCTCCATCCTCTGCGCCGAACTCTTCGAGCTTGGCCACCACTTCGGGCATGGCCAGGATGCGGTTGACGTCCGCATTGATGCGGGCCACCAGATCGGCGGGCATTCTTGCGGGGCCCACCAGGCCGAACCAGATGCTCGCGTTGAACCCGGAATAGCCCTGCTCCGCCACGGTGGGAATCTCCGCGAAGGCCTTGGCGCGCTTCACACCCGTCTGAGCCATGGCATGGACTTTTCCTCCCTTGATGAAGGGCGCCGCCGTGGTCATCCCCTCGAACGCGTAGTCGATCTGGCCGCCCAGCAGATCCGTCATCACGTTCGACGCGCCCTTGTACGGGATATGGAGCGCGGACACCGCCGCAGTCTGCTCGAACAGTGCCAGCGCAAGGTGCTGGGCCGACCCCGTGCCCGAGGAGCCGAAGCTGACCTCCCCCGGCCTTTGCTTCAATGCAGCCAGCAGGCCCTGCATGGTGGCGGAAGCCTTGGGGCTGGCAACCAGGACCTGCGGGGTCTGGCCCACAAGGGCGATGGCGGAGAAGTCCCGCTCCGGCGAGAAGCCGAGCCTGGGGTTGAGCGCAGGGGCAATGCCCAGCGCATTGATGTGGCCCATCATCAGCGTCTGCCCATCGGGCGCGGCCCTGGCGGCCTCGGCGGCGGCAATCAGCCCCGCCGCCCCTGGCCGGTTCTCGACGATGACGGGAATGGCCCACAGCTGGTTGAGCCGGTTGGCGATGATCCGCGCCAGGATGTCCGTGCCGCCGCCTGCCGAGAAGCCGACGAGGATTTTGACCGGGCCCGCTGGCGGCCTGGCCTGTGCAAAGCCCGGATGGGCATGCAGGGCGGCGGCTGCGGCGACCGAGGTCAGGAACTGTCTGCGTTGCATGGCTTGTCTCCTTGGATGATGGGCTGGCGGCGGTCTTACGCCACCGAGGTCCAGCGGCCGAACCGGGACACCTGCGCCTCGTCGAAATTGAAGCCGAGCCCCGGCGTCTGGTGCAGCACGACACGGCCCTTTTCCTGCGCCAGCTGGCGGTCCAGCAGGCGGCGGAAGTTCAGCACCTGGTCATCCCAGAAGAACTCGACATAGCGCGCATTGGGGGTCGCGGCCACCAGCGGCGCGTGTACATCGTGGAACCAGTGCGGACACATCTGCAGCCCATAGCCCGCCGCCATGGCGGCGATGCGCTTCCACTCGGTAATGCCCCCGCAGACAGCAGCGTCGGTCTGCAGGATGGATGCGGCGCCCATGTCGAGCAGATGCTTGTGGTACCAGCGGCCATAGCCGATTTCCGCGGTGGCCACGGGAATGCGGGTGAGCTTTGCCAGGCGGGCGTGGCTTTCGACATCGTCGGGGCTGAACGGCTCCTCGATGAAATAGGGGTCGTATGCCTCCATGCGGCGCAGGTATTGCATGGCCTGCACGGTGTCCACCCAGCCGTTGTTGCAGTCCAGCATGAGCTCCACGTCAGGGCCGATGGCCTCGCGCGCCGCCTTCACGCGCGACTCCTCGCCCTGGGGCGACCAGCGGCCGGTCTTCATCTTCACGGCCTGAAAGCCCAGCTCGACATAGCCGGCCATCTCCTCTCCGACATGGCCGGCGGTCTTGCCGTCCACGTAGTAGCCGCCGCTGGCATAGGCGGGCACCGTGTCCAGTTCCACCGCGCCCAGGTACTTGTGCAAAGGCAGCTGGGCGGTGCGGGCATTGAGATCCCACAGCGCAATGTCGAGTGCGCTCAGTGCGCGCATCACGGTGCCCATGCGGCCTTGCAGCAGCGCCTCCTGGTACATCTCCTTCCACAGCCCTTCGACGGCCAGGGAATCGCGGCCCAGCAGCACAGGACCGAGCAGCTGCTCGACCGCGACGCGGAACAGCTCGCCCGCCGCATTGCCGACATAGCAAAAGCCGATGCCTTCGACGCCGTCGCTGCTGCGGACCTTGACCAGCCCGTAGTGGCGGTCGACCACGGTGCGGTTCGACAGATAGGTGACCTTATCCAGCGGCACGCGGGCAACGCAGACTTCAATGGATTCGATGAGGGGCATGTGCTCTCCTGACATGGTTTGGAAGCGGGAACGAGCGAACTTTGCGCTTCAGGAGATCCGCAACAAAGATGGTGTCCCATGGTTCAGATGACGCAAAATGCGTCGCATGGATTCGCGCTTTCTCCAGAGCTTCATTGCCGTCGTGGACTGCGGCTCGATGGCCGACGCCGCGCGCAGGCTGGACCTGCCGCCCACCACCGTGGCCCAGCAGATGCGTGCGCTGGAGGCCGACGTGGGCTGTGCACTGCTCACGCGGGTGGGCCGGACGGTGCGGCCCACCGTCGTTGGCGCCCGGATCGTGGAGCATGCGCGGGAGGTGCTCAAATCCGTGGAGAACCTGAGATCGTCCGCCTCGGCCACCGAGCTTCCCGCCGGCCCATTGAGGCTGGGGGCAACGCCCACGGCGCTGATGGGCCTGGTGCCCCCGCTGCTGCGCCGGTGGATGAGCGCCCATCCGGCCGTGCGCGTCTACATCGAACCCGGCACCTCCTCACTGCTGCTGGACCAGGTGCAGGCCGGCCATCTGGATGCGGCCATCCTTGTGCACCCCGCCTTCGCCATGCCCAAGACCTGCGAATGGCGGCTGATGCGCAGCGAGGCGCTGATTCTTCTCGCGCCCCGGGACATGAAGGTGCGCGATCCGCTGCTCACGGCCGCACGCGAGCCCTTCATCCAGTACGACCGCAAGGTGGTGGCGGGAAAAATGGCGGATGAATACCTGCGGGGCCACGGCATCAAGCCGAAGGTCCGCTTCGAGCTGGACGGCATCGAGCAGATCGCACAGCTGGTTGCGGAAGGCTTCGGTGTCTCCATCCTGCCCGACTGGCCCGTGCTGGGACCGCCGGATGCCAGAACGCGCCGATGGCCGCTGCCCCCTCCGAGCCCGTCCCGCGAAGTGGGCATGGTGTGGCTGCGATCGTCGGTGCGCTCCCCGCTGGCGGCCGCCTTGTCCGAGCTGATCGATTCCCGCTAGCGAACCATGCCCTGACCTGTGCCTGGCACGCAGGCTCTCAGAACAGGCTGCGTTGCGGCAGCAAAAGCGACGGGTGGTAGAGGCTGCAATCGAGCCGCAGAGGCTCGCGGTTGAATCCATGCCGACGGCAGGCCAGGGCGAAGCGCTGGCGCAGCAGCTCGGCCCAGTGGCCCGTGCCCTTCATGCGCTGGCCGAACTCGGCGTTGTAGACGCGACCGGCCTCGCGCTGCTCGCCCTGGATGCCGTGCAGGTCGCGCACACGCTCCATCACGCGGCGGGCGCGGTCGGGGTAGTGCACCTGCAGCCATTGCTCGAACAGCGGCGCCACTTCCCAGGGCAGGCGCAGCACGGCGTAGAAGGCGTGGCGCGCGCCTGCGTCGGCGGCCGCCTCCAGCACCTTCTCCAGGTCTTCGTTGATGAAGGGAATCTGCGGTGCCAGGCTCACGCCCACGGGCACGCCCGCCTCGGTCAGCGCGCGGATGCTGCGCAGCCGGCGGTGCGGCGCGGCGGCGCGCGGCTCCAGGTGGCGTGCCAGGTCTGCGTCCAGCGTGGTCAGCGTGATATGCACCGAGGCCAGGCCCTGGCGCGCCAGCGGGGCCAGCAGGTCCAGGTCACGCTCCACCCCGCTGCCCTTGGTGACAATGGAAAACGGGTGGCGCGCCTCGGCCAGCACCTCGATCAGGCGGCGCGTCAGCCCCAGCTCGCGCTCCACGGGCTGGTAGCAGTCGGTGACCGAGCCCAGCATCACGGGCGCGGCCACATGGCTGGCGCGCGACAGCTCGGCACGCAACAGCTCGGGCAGGTTCTGCTTGGCGATGAGCCGGGTCTCGAAGTCCAGCCCCGGCGACCAGCCCAGGTAGCTGTGCGTGGGCCGGGCATAGCAATAGATGCAGCCGTGCTCGCAGCCCCGGTAGGGATTGAGCCCCATGTGAAACGGCAGGTCGGGCGACTGGTGGCGGCTCAGCGCCGAGCGGGCCTGCTCCCAGCGCAGTTCGGTGCGCAGGGGGGCGGCTTCCTCGCCTTCGGCCGGCGCCTCAAGGCTGCCCCAGCCGTCATCGAAGGCCTCGCGCGGGTCGGTGGTGAAGCGGTGCGCCAGTTGGCTGGCTGCGCCCCGGCCCTTGAGGGCGTGCAGGGGCACCTGGGCCGTATGGCGGGGCGTGGAAGGACTGAGAGGCATGAATTAACTGTATATAAATACAGCATAAACAACAAGCGCTCCCGGCATGCTTGCCGTTGCGAAATGGGTTTTTCCAGATTGGCAAGTACCCGCATCAATCCGCACCGCGCCGTGCGGGTTCGCTTGGCAGAACGCACACGGGCCTGCACAATGGCCTTATCGCACCAACTTGGTGCTTTTCTCTTTTCTGAAGATGCCTTGGCCCGGACAACCGCGTTGCCCGGGCTTTTGTCCGTTTGGGCGCCGCTGCCCTTCACTGCAGCCACGGCGCAAGCACACAAGGGAGCCAACACCATGGAGCGCAAGCCCCACATCATTATTTCGTCCCTGGACCTGGAGCGCATCGAGGCCCTGCTGGACAAGCAGCCCGCATTCCCCGGCCGCGACGCGCTTGAAGCCGAGCTGGACCGGGCCGACGTGCTCGAGCCCAAGGAAATGCCGCCCAACGTGGTGACCATGAACTCCACCGTGCGCTTCACGCTGCTGGAGTCGGGCAAGACCAGTACGCTGACCCTGGTCTATCCCAAGGAGATGGATGGCAGCTCCGACAAGGTATCGGTCTTCGCTCCCGTGGGCATTGCCCTGCTGGGCCTGAGCGTGGGCGACCAGTCGCGCATGCCGGGCCCTTCCGGCCAGGTCACCGTGCGTGTGGATGCCATCGATTTCCAGCCGGAAAGCGCGGGCGAGCTGCACCGCTGAACGCCGACCGGCTTGATGCGAAAAAGGCAGCCAACCGGCTGCCTTTGTTGTTTGTGGAGTAACGCGCCTTAGCGCAGGCCCGCCACAAACGCCGCGATCAGGCCTGTGCCCACCAGGCCGGCCTGCCAGCGCAGCGCCATGTGCCAGCTGGGAACGTGGCGTTCCACGCGCTCGTACAGCAGATGGCCGGCCGCAATCGACAGCGCAAAGGCCGTGCACATGCCCAGCAGGGCGGCGGGAACGGACTGTGGCCAGAAATGGCTTTCCACGGCATTGACCAGCAGGCAGACCGAGAAGTGCACGAGAAACACCGAGTAGGAAATCTTGCCCAGCCGGCGCAGCGGCGCCCAGCCTTGCGCCTGGGCGAATGCAGGGCTGCGCATGGCCAAGACCAGGGCCAGCGCCGTGGCACCGGCCAGCGCGATACGGTCGCGCCACTCCAGTGCCAGTGCCGCCACGACCAGGGCCACGATCAGCACCGACCAGCTCCAGGCCGTCGAGGCCTTGTCCGCATGCGCGGCCCAGTAGGCCAGCATGCCCAGGCCGTAGGCGCCAAAGAAGTACGGCGCCCACACATCCCATTGCGCATCCAGATTGAAGCCCAGCAGCGAAGCGGTCACGCCGATCACCACCAGCGCCTGCGCCACGCTCAGCGCCCAGGGCCAGCAGCGTGACAGGGCGTCGCCGCCAAAGCGGCGGCGCAGCAAGGCGCCGCCCCAGCGCGTGCCGGCCAGCAGCAGCGCAGTCAGCGCAAAAAGCTGGAAGTCGATGGACACATACCAGACGCCGGCGGACAGCGACTCCTCGCCCACGATGTTCTGCAGCAGCAGCGCATGCGCCACCAGTTGCCAGAGATCGGGCTCGCCCGACACCGAGGCATGGTCGAACCAGGGCCGCACGGCCGCCGAGACCACGATGGCCACGACCAGGGCCACTGCATAGGGCACGACCAGGCGCACGAAGCGGCGGCCGATGCGCGACCACGGATCGCTGTGCTGCCCGTGGCCTTGGGGCGCCATGCTGGCCGCAGCCAGGTAGCCGCCCAGCACCAGGAAGATCTGCACGGCCATGCGCGCATATTCATAGAGCCAGTCGATGAGGTCCGGCGCGGCCGGATGGGCGATGTCGGACATGGGGCCGTAGAAGGCCAGGTGGTGCCAGACGATGGCGGCACAAGCCAGGCCCTTGGTGCAGTCGATCAGCGCACTGCGGCTAGCGTGGGACATGGGGCAATCTGTGGTCGGTACGGGAGCGGGAAGGCGCAGGGCCCGGGCCGCCTGGCCGCAAGCCCGCAAAGGCGCCATTGTGCGCCTTTTGGGCGCGACTTGCAGAAAGCTGACACATCGCTTCCCAAGCCGCCCGGAGCGTGCCGCGCACGCGCAGGCACAATGCATGCCATGACGCAATCCAAACCTCTTCCGGCGTTGAACCGGCAGTTCGTCTCGCACTTCGGCGAGATGGGCAGCCGCTGGGGCATCAACCGCACGGTAGGCCAGATCTACGCACTGCTGTTCCTTTCGCCCGAGCCGCTCAATGCCGACCAGATCGCCGAGACGCTGGAGTTCTCGCGCTCCAACGTGAGCATGGGGCTCAAGGAATTGCAGGCCTGGCGCCTGGTGCAATTGCGCCACCAGCCCGGCGACCGGCGCGAGTATTTCGAGGCGCCGCAGGATGTCTGGGAAATCTTCCGCCGCCTGGCCGAGGAACGCCGCCGCCGCGAGATCGAGCCCACCCAGTCCATGCTGCGCGCCGCCATGCTGGAGGAAGTCACCACCGAAGAGGAACGCTACGCCCAGCAGCGCATGCGCGACATGTACGAGCTGATCGACCGGCTGATGAACTGGTTCGACGACGTGCAGCGCCTGTCGCCCGAGACCGCCATGCAGCTCATGGGCATGGGCACGGCCGTGACGCGGCTGCTGGATCTGAAGGACCGCATCACGGGCGGCAAGGGCCGCGCCAAGGCGGATGACACCGACGATTGAACCTGGCAAGCCTGCGTACGAAAATGAGCTCCCGAGGGAGCTCATTGTGTTTACAGCAATGCTTCATTGGCGGTAAACGCGTGCAAAAACTGGCGTAGCCCAAAGCGAGGGACACCGAGCAAGGGCCGCCCCCGCAGCGAGGGTGTCGTCCCCCTCCCGAAGAGAGAGGGGGAAGGCGCGAAGCGCCTCAGGGGGAGCTTTATTTCTCCCGGGCCAGGAGTTCGCGGCGCGTGGCCTCGTCGTCCATCAGTTCGTACCACATCGCGTTGAGCACCGCGAAGGCGGCCGCCAGCGGCAGGCCGAGCAACCAGGCGAAATACCACATGGTGTTGTTTCCTTTCTTGACGTTGACTGTCGTTTCTTGATTCGGTGGATCAGTACGAGTGGCCGCGGCCCTCGATGATGGCCATCGGGTCGACCTTGCCGCGCAGCACGCTGTAGACCCAGCTGGTGTAGGCCACGATGAGGGGCACGAAGATCAGCGCGCACACCAGCATGATGAACAGCGTCACATGGCTGGACGAAGAGTCCCAGACCGTGAGGCTGTGCTGCGGGTTCAGCGACGAGGGCAGGATGAACGGGAACATGGACGCCCCCACGCTGGCGATGATGCCCGCAATGCCCAGGCCGCTGGACAGCAGGGCCAGCCACTCGCGGCGCAGCCACAGGCCCAGCGTCGCCAGCAGCGGCATCAGCAGGCCGATGGCCGGCACCGCCCAGAGCACGGGCCGGGCCTGGTAGTTGGCGAACCAGGCGCCCGCCTGCAGCGCAGCCGTCTTGAACAGAGGGTTGGACGGGCCGGTGGTGTTGATCTCGCTGGTGATGCGGTAGCCATTGAGCGCGGCCAGCCACACGCCGGCCGCCGCGAACAGCACCGTGGTGGCGACGGCCGCCGCCATGCCGAAGCGGCGCGCGCGCGCGGCCACATCGCCCTCGGTCTTGAACACCAGCCAGGACGCACCATGCATGAGCAGCATGCACAGCGACACCAGGCCGGCGAGCAGCGCAAACGGGTTGAGCAGGCCGAAGAACGTGCCCTCGTAGTAGATGCGCATGTCGGGCGCCAGGCGGAAGGGCACGCCCTGCAGCACATTGCCCAGGGCCACGCCGAAGATCAGCGCGGGCACCACGCCGGCCATGCACAGCACGGCATCCCAGCGCGCGCGCCAGGCCGGCTCCTCCCGCTTGCTGCGGAACTTGAAGGCCACGGGGCGCAGGATCAGCGCCACCAGGGCCGCGAACATGGCCAGGTAAAAGCCCGAGAACGAGACGGCATACAGCTGTGGCCAGGCCGCGAAGATGGCACCGCCGCCCAGGATGAGCCAGACCTGGTTGCCTTCCCAGACCGGGCCCAGGGCATTGATGACGACGCGGCGCTCCACATCGGTCCTGGCGGCCAGGGGCAGCAGCGCGGCCGCGCCCAGGTCGAACCCGTCGGTGACGGCGAAGGCGATGAGCAGCACGCCCAGCAGGCCCCACCACAGCAGACGCAGGATGTCGTAGCTGATCAGTTCGTGAAGAATCATGGTCTCAATCTCCCCTGGTCATTGCCCGCGGGCGAGTTTTTGCATCAACGGGAAGTAGGTGGTCAGGTGCGGCGCACTTTCCTCCTGCGGTCCCTTGCGGATGGCCTTCACCATGAGCTTCATCTCGATGACGAAGAGCACGGAGTAGATGGCGATGAAGCCGGCAATCGTCAGCAGCAGCGTGCCAGCGCCCAGGTTGGAGACGGCCAGCGCCGTGGGCAGCACGCCTTCGATGATCCAGGGCTGGCGGCCCACCTCGGCCACGATCCAGCCGCATTCGGCCGCGATCCAGGGCATGGGGATGGCGATCACGGCCAGCTTGAGCATCCACGGATGGGCATCCAGCTTGCGCCGTACCGACAGCCAGAAGAAGGCGGCCGTGAGCGCGATGAAGAACATGCCCAGCCCCACCATGATGCGGAAGGCCCAGAACAGCGGCCCCACGGCCGGCACGGTGTCCCAGGCGGCCTGGGCGATCTGCGCGTCCGTGGCCTGGCGCGGGTCGTCCAGGTAGCGCTTGAGCAGCAGCGCGTAGCCCAGTTGCCCGCCCTTGTCCTCGAAGACGGCCTTGGCCTCGGCCGGCACCTGGCCCGTGGGGCCTGCGGCGCGGATGGCCTCCAGTGCGCCATAGGCCTCGATGCCGTTGCGGATGTACTGCTCGGTGCGCTGGACCAGGTCGTTGATGCCGGGGATCTCGGTGGTCAGCGAGCGCGTGCCGATCAGGCCCATGACCCAGGGAATGTGCACGGCATAGTGCGTCTCCCGTGCGGCCTTGTCGGGGAAGCCGAAGGCCGTGAAGGCGGCCGGTGCGGGCTCGGTGTCCCACATGGCCTCGATGGCGGCCAGCTTCATCTTCTGGTGCTCCGAGGACAGGTAGCCGCTTTCATCGCCCAGCACCACCACCGACAGCGCGGCGGCCAGGCCGAACGAGGTGGCCACCGTCATGGAGCGGCGCGCCAGCTGGATGTGCCGGCCCTTGAGCAGATACCAGGCCGAGACGCCCAGCACGAAGAGGGCCGCCGTCACGTAGCCGGCCGAGACCGTGTGCACGAACTTGGCCTGGGCCACGGGGTTGGTCAGCACGGCAAAGAAGTCGGTGACCTCCATGCGCATGGTCTGCGGGTTGAACGCCGCGCCCACGGGGTTTTGCATCCAGCCATTGGCGATCAGGATCCACAGCGCCGAGAAGTTCGAGCCCAGGGCCACGCACCAGGTGGTCACCAGGTGACCCACCTTGCTCAGGCGGTCCCAGCCGAAGAAGAACAGGCCCACGAAGGTGGCTTCGAGGAAGAAGGCCATCAGCCCCTCGATGGCCAGCGGCGCGCCGAAGATGTCGCCCACGTAGTGGCTGTAGTAGCTCCAGTTCATGCCGAACTGGAACTCCATCACGATGCCCGTGGCCACGCCCATGGCGAAGTTGATGCCGAACAACGTGCCCCAGAACTTCGTCATGTCGCGCCAGATGGTGCGGCCCGTCATCACGTAGACGGTCTCCATGATGGC
Source organism: Delftia deserti (assembly GCF_042653485.1). Taxonomy (NCBI): domain Bacteria; kingdom Pseudomonadati; phylum Pseudomonadota; class Betaproteobacteria; order Burkholderiales; family Comamonadaceae; genus Delftia; species Delftia deserti. The sequence continues at coordinate 1,689,777 of NZ_JBHSIH010000001.1, forward strand.
GATGATCACGGCCAGGCCGATGGTCAGCGGCACGAACAGGAAGTGGTAGAGCGCCGTTACCGCGAACTGCAGCCGCGATAGATCGACGATGTCGAGGTCCATGGTGAGATCCTTTCTCTCGGGGGTACTTGGTGAAATCCTTGATCAGCCGTCCTGCCGCAGGCGCGCCAGGGCCGCCTCGAACGGCGGTGTGCCGCGCAGCGCCTCGGACACCACGCGGCCCTGCTCCACCCACAGCAGCCGGTCGGCCAGTTGCGCCTCCCGCAACTTGTGGGTGGCCAGCACCAGGGTGCGGCCCCGGGCCGCACTGTCCAGCCGCGCCAGCAGGTCGGCGGCCGTGCGTGCATCCAGGCCCTCGGTCACTTCGTCCAGCAGCCAGCAGCGCGCGGGGCTCAGCAGCAGCCGCGCCAGCGCCAGGCGCCGTGCCTGGCCGCCGGACAGGCCCAGCCCGCCCTCGCCCAGCCGCGTGTCCAGGCCCTGCGCCATGGCGCGCACATCGCCGGCCAGCCCGGCGACCTCCAGCGCCGCCCACAGCGCGTCCTCGGCGGCCTCGGGGCAAGCCAGCAAAAGGTTGTCGCGCAGGCTGTCCTCGAACAGTTCGGTGCGCTGCGTCATCCAGGTGCAGCGCCGGGCACGCACGGCGCCGGCCAGCGGCTGGAGCTCGCCGGCCATCAGGGACAGCAGCGTGGTCTTGCCCGCGCCGCTGGCGCCCAGCAGGGCGACACGCTCGCCTTCGGCAATGCGCAGGTCCTGCGGCAGCGCTGCGGCACGCGGCGCCACGACGTGTTCCAGTTCAAACGCCTGCCCCTGCCGGGGTGCAGCGGGTTCGGGCATGGCTTGCGCAGCGCCATCGCGCAGAGCAGGAGCCAGCCGACGTGCGGCCAGCCAGCTGCGGCCGGCCTCCAGCGCGCCACGGCGCAATGCGGCAAAGGGTTCCATGGCCGTCAGCGCCAGCAGCAGGGCCAGCGCGGCCACGGGGGCACCCAGCAGGCCGGCCTCGGCCAGCCAGCCCACGCCCAGCAGCACACCGGCCAGGGCCAGGGCGCCGCACAGGCCTTGCACGAAGGAGGTTCGGGCCTCCAGGCCGTGGAGCGCGGCGTCGGCCTCGGCCACGCGGGCGTCCAGGGCGGCAATGCGTTCGCAATGCGCGGCCAGGGTGCCGGCCATGGCCAGCTCTGCCTGCCCGGCCACCAGGTCGGCCGTGCGGGCGCGCAGGGACTCCAGCGCCAGCGCACGGCGCACGGCGGGCCGGCGCGCGCCGCGCGCCAGCCACAGGGCGCTGCCCAGGCCCGTGGCCAGCAGCCACAGGGCCAGTGCCAGGCCCAGCCACCAGCGCATCAGGCCCAGTGCCAGGGCGGCCATCAGCGTAGCACCCGTGGCGGCCAGCAAGGGCACGAACAGGCGCAGGTACAGGCTGTCCAGCGCATCCACGTCGGCCGTCAGCCGCTGCAGCAGGCGCGCGGGCCGCAGGCGCAGGCTCAGAGCAGCGGCGGGAGTAGCCCAGCTGCGCAGCAGCCGCTCGCGCAGGGCGGCCAGCACGGCCAGGGTGGCGTCATGGGTGACCAGCCGTTCGGCATAGCGCGTGCCCGTGCGGCCCAGGGCCAGCAGGCGGATACCCGCCGAAGGCATGAACACATCGAAGACGATGGCCGTGGCCGGCAGCAGCCCGGCCAGCGCCGTGGCCGTGATGAACCAGCCCGACAGGCCCAGCAGCGCCATGCCCATGAGCACCGTGAGCAGGGCCAGCAGCGCGCCACCCAGCCACAGGCGGCGGGGCGCCATGCGCGCCAGGGCAGCAAGCACGGGCCAGAGGGTGGAGCGGGGCTTCATGCGGCCAGCTCCTCTGGGACGGCAGGGCCCGCCAGTTCCACCACGCGGTGCATGGCTGCGGCCAGTTCGGCATCGTGGGTGGCGACGATCAGCGTGCGCCCGCGTGCCAGCTGCAGCAGGGCATCGGTGACCTGGGCGGCCGTGGCCGGGTCCAGGTGGGCCGTGGGTTCATCGACCAGCAGCAGGCCTGCATCGCGCGACAAGGCCAGGCGCGCCAGTGCCAGGCGCACGATCTCCCCACCAGAAAGTCCGGCTCCGCCCTCGCCCAGCGTGGCGCCGGGCCGGGTCTCGGCCAGCTTGCCCAGCCCGGCCAGCCGCAGGGCCTGGCGCAGCTCGCCGAAGGTGAATCCCGGGCGGCCCAGCCGGAGGTTTTCGGCCACCGAGCCGGCGAACACATGGGGGCTCTGCCCCATCCAGGCCATGCGCGCGCGCAGCCGACCGGCCGATTCGCCGTCGAGCAGCTGGCCGTCGATATGGATGCGCCCAGGCTCGGCCACCGGCAGCAGGCCGGCAATCTGCGCCAGCAGCAGCGACTTGCCGCTGCCGCTGGGGCTCCACAGCGCCACATGCTCGCCAGGCCGCACGTCCACCGTGAGCGCCGGCAGCGTGACCGCGCCGCCTGGCGCCTGGGGCCGCACCTGCTCCAGGTGCAGGGCGCAGGCCTGGCCGGCAGCCCTGCCGGGCGCACTCAGCGCGCCGGGCAGCGGCTGCGCATCGCGGCCCAGCTCGCCCAGGGCCTGCAGCGCGGCCTCGCCGCTGGCGCGGTCGTGCCAGACGGCAGACAGCTCACGCAGGGGATCGAAGAAGCTGGGCGCCAGCAGCAGCACGAACAGCGCCTGGCCCAGGCTCAGTGTCTGGCCCCAGCTGCCAAAGGGCAGATGGCCCAGCAGGTGAAAGCCCACGTACACGGCCACCATGGCCACGCCCAGGGCCGAGAACAGCTCCAGCACCGCAGAGGACAGAAAGGCGATGCGCAGCACGCGCATGCTGCGTTCGCGCAGGGATTCTGCATTGGCGCGCAGCCGCTGCGCCGTGGCATCCACCGCGCCCAGGGCGCGCAGGGTGGACAGGCCGCGCAGCCGGTCGAGCAGGAAGGCGTTCATGCCGCCCAGCTCCAGCATCTGCGCCTGGCTGGCCGCCTTGGCGCGCCAGCCGACGATGGCCATGAACAGCGGGATCAGCGGCGCGGCCACCACCAGGATCAGCGCCGCCACCCAGCTCTGGCTGGCCACGGCCAGCGCAATCACCAGCGGCACGGTGCGCACGCGCCACATGGCGGTCTGGTAGCGCGACAGCCAGGGCACGATGGCCTCGGCCTGCTCGGCCATGGCGCTGGCTGCCTGGCCCGAGGCCGCGCGCTGGCGGTCCAGCGGCGAGGTGCCCGCCAGCGTGCGCAGCACCTGCATTCGCAGCGCGCTCACCAGGCTGCGCGCCTGCAGATTGGCGCGGCGCGTGCCGCTGGCATCGCACCAGGCGCGCAGCCCGCCCAGCAGCGCCACGCCGGCCGCAAGCAGCCAGAGCGGCCACAGCGGCTCCCTGCCCGCGCCATCGGCCATGGACTGCACGGCCAGCGCCAACAGCGCCGCCTGGGGCAGCCACAGCAGCGAGGCCAGCACCAGGCGCCCCGTACCCGCCATCGGACGACGCGCCAGCTGGTGGAACTCAGGCAATGACGGGGTACAAGGTTTGTTCATTTATTCTGTAATTTCAGTATTTACTGAAATTACGCAAACAATTCTAAACAAACTTGCTCCAGGCAAGTCGCTCGTGGGGGGAAGCCGAGTGAAGCAGTCAAGCGTGCGCAAGGGGGTTTGCGCAAACAACTTCCAGAACCGGACCCGCACAGCGTGGGTAATACCCAAAGAAAACGGCGCCCGAGGGCGCCGTCTGGCGGGGTAGGAGAAGAGCCCGTCCTGGGCTCCCCTGCCTTACGGGGTGGACAGCAGGCGGTCGCGCGCCTGGTTGTATTCGCGCTTGAGACGCTCTACCAGCTCGCCCGCACCCGTGACTTCGCGGATGGCGCCGATGCCCTGGCCGCAGCCCCAGATGTCCTTCCAGGCCTTCTTGGCGTCGCCGCCGAAGTTCATCTTGCTGGGGTCCGACTCGGGCAGGTTGTCGGGGTCCAGGCCTGCCGCACGGATGGACGGCGCCAGGTAGTTGCCATGCACGCCCGTGAACAGGTTGCTGTAGACGATGTCATCGGAGGTGCCGTCCACGATGGCCTGCTTGTAGGCGTCGTGCGCACGCGCCTCATGCGTGGCGATGAAGGCCGAGCCGATATAGGCGAAGTCCGCACCCATGGCCTGGGCCGCAAGGATCGCACCGCCCGAGGCGATGGAACCCGACAGCGCCACGGGGCCGTCGAACCATTCGCGGATCTCCTGGATCAGCGCGAACGGGCTCTTGACGCCCGCATGGCCGCCCGCGCCCGCCGCCACGGCGATCAGGCCATCGGCCCCCTTGTCGATGGCCTTGTGCGCGAACTTGTTGTTGATGATGTCGTGCAGCACCACGCCGCCCCAGCTGTGCACGGCCTGGTTCACGTCCTCGCGCGCGCCCAGGCTGGTGATGACGATGGGCACCTTGTACTTGGCGCACATCTGCATGTCGTGCTCGAGCCGGTCATTGCTCTTGTGCACGATCTGGTTGATGGCGAACGGCGCCGAGGGCCGGTCCGGATGGGCCTTGTCCCAGGCAGCCAGGGTCTCGGTGATCTCGGCCAGCCAGTCTTCGAGCTGCTCGGCCGGGCGCGCGTTGAGCGCGGGCATGGAGCCCACGATGCCGGCCTGGCACTGGGCGATCACGAGCTTGGGGTTGCTGATGATGAACAGCGGCGAGCCGATCACTGGCAGGGCCAGTTTCTTCAGCGCCGGGGGAAGCTTGGACATGCGTTGTCTCCGTTGGTTCTCGGTGTCTCTGTCTGCGTTGTGCCGTGCGGGAGCGCCGGGTCAGAAGGCGTCCATGGGCAGCGCCATCACGCTGTCGCCGCCGTGCACGATGGCATCGCGCAGGCCCGCCGCCTTGACGAGGATGTGCTCGGCATAGAAGCGTGCCGTCGCAATCTTCGCGCGCATGAAGGCCTCGTCCTGTCCCTTGTGCAACAGCTGCTCGGCCGCCAGCAGGGCGCGGCCCATCTGCCAGCCTGCGACGAGGTTGCCGGCCAGCATCAGGTAGGGAACGCTGCCGGCGTACACGGCATTGGGCTCGGCCCTGGCCTGGCCCGAGACGAAGTGCACCGCCTCCACGAAGGCCTGGCGCGCGGCGGCCAGCTGGCGGGCCACGGCCAGTGCCTCGGGCGTGCCGCTGGCGGCCAGCTCGGCCTCGGTCTTCTCGATCTGGCCCGCGATGGCCAGCGCCGTCTGGCCGCCGTCACGAGCGGTCTTGCGGCCCACGAGGTCATTGGCCTGGATGGCGGTCGTGCCTTCGTAGATGGTCAGGATCTTGGCGTCGCGGTAGTACTGGGCAGCGCCCGTCTCCTCGATGAAGCCCATGCCGCCGTGCACCTGCACGCCCAGGCTGGTGACTTCCAGGCTCATCTCGGTGCTGTAGCCCTTGACCAGGGGCACCATGAATTCATAGAAGGCCGCATTGGCCTCGCGCACCTGGGCGTCGGCATGGTGGTGGGACGCATCGTAGGCGGCAGCGGCCGTGGCCGCCATGGCGCGGCAGCCCTCGGTGTAGGCACGCATGGTCATGAGCATGCGGCGCACATCGGGGTGGTGGATGATGGTGGCGCTGGCCTTCACGCTGCCGTCCACGGGTCGGCTTTGCACGCGCTCGCGGGCATAGGCCACGGCGTGCTGGTAGGAGCGCTCGGCCACGGCAATGCCCTGCACGCCCACGGCGTAGCGGGCCGCGTTCATCATGATGAACATGTATTCGAGGCCGCGGTTCTCCTCGCCCACCAGATAGCCGACGGCGCCACCGTTGTCGCCGTACTGCAGCACGGCCGTGGGCGAGGCCTTGATGCCCATCTTGTGCTCGATGCTCACGCAGTGCACATCGTTGCGCGCGCCCAGCGAGCCATCCTTGTTGACCAGGAACTTGGGCACGACGAACAGGCTGATGCCCTTGACGCCCTCGGGCGCCCCGGCCACGCGGGCCAGCACCAGATGGACGATGTTCTCGGCCATGTCGTGCTCGCCATAGGTGATGAAGATCTTGGTGCCGAAGACCTTGTAGCTGCCATCGGGCTGCGGGTCGGCCTTGGTGCGCACCAGGGCCAGGTCGGAGCCGGCCTGGGGCTCGGTCAGGTTCATGGTGCCGGTCCACTCGCCGGTCACCAGCTTTTCGAGATAGGTGGCCTTGAGCTCATCGCTGCCGGCCGTGAGCAGGGCCTCGATGGCGCCGTCGGTCAGCAGCGGGCACAGCGCAAAGCTCAGGTTGGCGCTGTTGAGCATTTCCACGCAGGCCGCGCCAATCGTCTTGGGCAGGCCCTGGCCGCCAAAGTCCTGCGGATGCTGCAGGCCCTGCCAGCCGCCTTCGGCGTACTGGCGAAAGGCCTGCTTGAAGCCCGCCGTGGTGGTAACCACGCCGTCCTTGAGGCTGGAAGGCGCCACGTCGCCCGGCAGGTTCAGCGGTGCCACCACGCCCTCGCACAGCTTGGCGCATTCCTCCAGCACGGCCTGGGCCGTCTCCAGGCCGGCCTCCTCGAAACCGGGCAACTGCGCCACCTGGTCGATCTGCGCCAGATGCTCCATGGCGAACAGCATGTCTTTGAGGGGAGCCGAGTAAGTCATTGTTGAACCTTCCTGAACAGAGCCTGGACCGCCGGCGCGCAGCGCGCGGCGACCTGGGACAGCGGGCGCGCCGTCACAGCCTTACTGCGTGACGCGGCCCGATGCATTGACGATGGACAAATCCACGAATTTCGAGCCCGCCTGCGAGCCCGGACGATAGGTAACCCAGTAGCCGCCCAGATCGAAGGCGTCCAGGCCGCGCAGCGAAGCGGCCAGCTTCTCGCGCGTCAGCGGCTGGGTGCGGCGCATGGCCTCCACGATGACGCGGGCGTTCACATAGCCTTCCATCATCGCGTAGCTGACCGGCACGGCCAGCGACTTGCCGGCTGCGGCGGCCGCATCCCTGAACTCCTTGTTCAGGCGCATGGTCACCTTGTAGGGACTGGGCACGACCTGGGCAATGGACAGGCCGCTCATGAACTCCACGGGCAGGCGCTTGGCCAGTTGCTCGATATCGGCTTCGGACGTCGCGTAGATCTGGGCCGTGCCACCCGCCATGCGGTACGCCTCGACAAAAGCCGAGGTCACGGGGCTGGAGGCCACCACCATCACGGCCTGCGCCGAAGGCTGGGCCTTTTGCAACTGGGACACGGCCTTGTCCATGGCGCCCTTCCCCGTGCTCAGCGAGGCGCTGGCCACCAGCTTGGCCTTGGAGGGCGCAATCGCCTTGCCCACCAGTTCCGCCACGGCCTTGGCGTCGGGGCGCTCGTCATGCAGCAGGGCCAGGCGAGTGATGCCCACGGTGGCCAGGTGCGATGCGATCTTGGCCATTTCCTCGGGCAGGTTGGCGCGCGTGCTGAAGATCTGCGGATTGCCCAGCACCCGCGTGTCCGTGCTCTGGTAGCCCACAAGGGAGATCTGCGACTGGTCGAGCAGCTTGCTGTCCAGCAGCGCCGCCATGTTGCGGTTGCCGAAGTAGCCGGCCAGCACCACGGGCTTGGACTCGTCCAGCAGCTTGCGGGTCTTGTCCACGGTTTCCTCGGGATGGCCCACATCGTCCACGGTGACCAGTTGCACGGGCTGCCCCTGCACGCCGCCGGCCTTGTTGATCTGGTCGAAGTACAGGCGCATGCCCTGGGCATAGGCACGGCCCTGCGTCGCGCCGGCTCCCGACATGGGTGCCACCTGCCCCACCACCCAGGCATTGGCCTCGGCGGCCAGCGCCATGGCGCCACAGACAAAGGCCACGGCCGTGCGGGCCAGGCGCAAGCGCATCATCTTCATTTCAATCTCCCTCGCGGTTCATGCATCGCCAGCACCGGCTGGCGGCCAAGTCCGTTGTTGTAGTCGGTGGTGCACGCCGTGACCAGCGGACCATCCCGGAATCCATGACGGAAAAAGAGGGGCCTATGCCCCTCATTTTTCAGCTTAAGCCGCTTACAGCGCCTGCACCAGTTCCGGCACGGCCTGGAACAGATCGGCCTCCAGGCCGTAGTCGGCCACCGAGAAGATCGGTGCCTCGGGGTCCTTGTTGATCGCCACGATCACCTTGGAGTCCTTCATGCCGGCCAAATGCTGGATGGCGCCCGAGATGCCCAGGGCGATGTACAGCTGCGGCGCCACGATCTTGCCGGTCTGGCCGACCTGCAGGTCGTTGGGCGCATAGCCTGCGTCCACCGCCGCGCGCGATGCGCCGATGGCGGCGCCCAGCTTGTCGGCCAGCGGCGTGATGACTTCCTGGAACTTCTCGCTGCTGCCCAGCGCGCGACCACCGGAGACGATGATCTTGGCGGCCGTCAGTTCCGGGCGGTCGTTCTTGGTGACCTCGCGGCCCACGAAGCTGCTCTTGCCGTTGTCGCCGGCGGCGGCCAGCTGCTCAACCTGGGCGCTGCCGCCCGTGGCAGCGGCTGCGTCAAAGCCCGTGCCGCGCACTGTGATGACCTTGATCTTGTCGCTGCTTTGCACCGTGGCAATGGCGTTGCCCGCGTAGATGGGGCGCTCGAAGGTGTCGGCGCTGTCCACCTTGGTGATGTCGCTGATCTGGGCCACGTCCAGCTTGGCGGCCACGCGCGGCGCGGCGTTCTTGCCGCTGGCGGTGGCGGGGAACAGGATGTGGCTGTAGTTGGCAGCAATCGCCAGCACTTGCGCCGCGATGTTCTCGGCCAGGCCGTCCTTCAGGCTGGCGCCATCGGCGTGGATGACCTTGGCAACGCCGGCGATCTGGGCCGCGGCCTGCGCAGCGGCGCCGGCGTTCTCGCCCGCCACCAGCACATGCACGTCGCCGCCGCAGGCCAGGGCCGCAGTGACGGTGTTGAGCGTGGCGCTCTTGATGGAAGCGTTGTCGTGTTCTGCAATAACGAGGGATGTCATGTCGCTGTCTTCCTTAGATCACTTTGGCTTCGTTCTTGAGCTTGGACACCAGCGTGGCAACGTCCGGCACCTTCACGCCAGCGCCGCGCTTGGCGGGCTCGGCCACCTTGAGCGTCTTCAGGCGCGGGGCCACATCGACGCCCAGCTCTTCAGGCTTGACCGTGTCCAGCTGCTTTTTCTTGGCCTTCATGATGTTGGGCAGCGTGACGTAGCGCGGCTCGTTCAGGCGCAGGTCGGTGGTGATGACGGCCGGCAGGCTCAGGGCCAGGGTTTCCAGGCCGCCGTCCACTTCACGCGTGACATTCACCTTGTCGCCAGCGACCTCGACCTTGGAGGCGAAGGTGGCTTGCGGCAGGTCGGCCAGGGCCGCCAGCATCTGGCCGGTCTGGTTGGCGTCGTCGTCGATGGCCTGCTTGCCCAGGATGATCAGGCCGGGCTGTTCCTTGTCCACCAGGGCCTTGAGCAGCTTGGCCACGGCCAGAGGCTGCAGTTCCTCTGTGGTCTCCACCAGGATGCCGCGGTCGGCACCGATGGCCATGGCCGTGCGCAGGGTTTCCTGGCACTGGGCCACGCCGCAGGAGACGGCGATGACCTCGGTGGCCACGCCCTTTTCCTTGAGGCGAACGGCTTCTTCGACGGCGATTTCGTCAAAGGGGTTCATGCTCATCTTGACGTTGGCGATGTCCACGCCCGTGCCGTCCGACTTCACGCGGACCTTCACGTTGTAGTCCACCACGCGCTTGACCGGGACCAAAACCTTCATTGCAGCGGCTCCTGATTGATTGATAGATTGACGTTTACGTAAACCGAAATCATTGTATGCGGCGCTGCAGCAGCTGCGGCAGGTTTCCCTGACGATCGAGGGCCGCATGCGCGCTCACAAAAAAGAACGATCGTGCCATTTTAAGCACGGCCATTGAGATTTCCTGCAGGGGAACAGCCTGAACTCAGGGTATGCACCTAGGAATAATCCTAGCTGTTTTTCTCTGCCGCCTGAGCCGCCACGCCCCCGCGTTCGGTGATCTGAACCACCTGCTTGGGGACCGGCAGGCTCACGCCCGCTGCACGCAGGCCGCGCAGCACGGCGAGGTTCACCTCGGAGCGCACATTGCCCTGGCCATTTTGCGGGTCGTTGATGTAGTAGCCGAGGCTGAACTGCAGGCCCTGCTCCACAAAGTCCACCAGCGCCACCGAGGGCGCGGGCGTCTTGAGCACGCGCGGCTGGGCGGCTGCGGCATCGAGCAGGATGCGGCGCACCTGCTCCACATCGCTGTCCATGCCGACGACGATGTTGGTGGACAGGCCGAACTTGACGTCGAATCCGGTGAGGTTCTCCACACGCTGGGTGATCAGCGTCTCGTTGGGCACGATGGACTCGCGGCCGTTGAGCGCGCGAATGATGGTGTAGCGCGTGCGGATGTCGGTGATGCGGCCCTCGAAGCCATCCACGCGCACGTTGTCGCCGATGCGCAGCGCGCGCTCGATCAGCACCAGAAAGCCGCTGACGTAGTTGGAGGCGATCTTCTGCATGCCGAAACCCAGGCCCACGCCGATGGCGCCGCCCATGACGGACAGCGCCGTCAGGTCCACGCCCACCATGGACAGCGACACCAGCAGCCCCACCAGGATCAGCACGCTGCGCGTGATGTTCATGGCCACCTTGCGCATGGACAGGTCGCTGACCCACTGGTTGATGACCTTCTGCTCGAACAGCGTTGCCACCCACAGCACGGCGACCATCATCAGGCCTGCCGACAGCGTGCCCTCGATCAGGTTGAGCAGGCTGACCGGCGTCTTGCCGATGTTGAACTGCAGGGCCTCCAGCTCCTCCATGACCTGCGGCAGCAGGCCTATGCTGTGCAGCACGGCCGCGCCCCAGGCCAGCCAGGAGAAGATGCGTTCGATCAGGCGCACCACGGTGGAGTGGGGGAAGGTCCGGCTGAGCACCCGCGCCACGAAGCGGATCACCGACAGGGACACCAGCAGCGACACGGCCACGCGCAGCCAGAACACCGTGGAAAAGCGCGCCAGGATCTCCTGGCTGGTGAAGACCAGCACCAGCGCCAGCAGCGGGAACAGGGCGCCGTCGAGCGCATGGCGGCCTATCCATACGGAGGGCTTTCCATCGTTGAGATGGCCGTAGCGCGCATGCAGGCCGCGCATGGCGCCGTAGGCCAGCAGCAGGCAGGCGATGAGCACGGAGAACTCCAGCCAGGCGCTGGAGCTTTGGAAGTCGTTGATGAGCTTGTCGAAGATGTCCATGGATCAGGGCCGTTCCGCCGCAAGGGCGCAGGCCGTCATCATCGCGCAGATTCACGACGGCCCCGGCGGACCGGCGCCTACATGCAAGTCGGTCAGCGGCCCGTCTTCCAGGCCGGTTCGCGCTTGGCGGCGAAGGCCTGGGCGCCCTCCTGGGCGTCGGCATCCATCATGTTGGCGGCCATGGTCTGGCCGGCCAACTGGTAGGCCGCCTCGATGCCCATCTCGCGCTGGCGGTAGACCAGGGCCTTGCCCATGGCCACGGCCGCGCGGGGCTTGCTGACGATGGACTGCACGAAGTGCTCGACGGCATCGTCCAGCGCCTCCTCGGCCACCACGCGGTTGACCAGGCCCTGCTCCAGCGCCTGCTGCGCGTCGATGGAGTCGCCCGTGAGCAGCATCTCCATGGCCTGCTTGGCCGGCACATTGCGCACCAACGGCACGCTGGGCGTGGCACAGAACAGGCCATAGTGGATGCCGCTGGTCGCAAAGCGTGCCTGCTCGCCTGCCACGGCCAGGTCGCACTGGGCCACGAGCTGGCAGCCTGCCGCCGTGGCAATGCCGTGCACGCGCGCGATCACGGGAACGGGCAGCCGGTGGATGGACAGCATCATGCGGCTGCACTGGGCGAACAGCTTCTGGTAGTAGTCCAGCTGCGGATGGGCCGCCATGTCCTTGAGGTTGTGCCCCGCGCAAAAGGCCTTGCCGGCAGCAGCCAGCACGACCACGCGCACGGACTCGTCGCGCGCCACGTCGTCCAGCGCCTGCTGCAGCTGCGTGAGCATCTGCTCTCCCAGGGCATTGAAGCGCTGCGGGTCATTGAGCGTGAGGCGCACGACGCCGCGCGCGTCGCGCTGCACGTCGAGCAGGGGACTGGCTCCAGAAGGATGGGGGTTCGCGTTCATGGTGCTCCAGATCCGGTTCAGAGGTCGGCCAGCACGCGCACGTGCGCTTCCACGCTGCGCGCAAGCGGGCCCATCACATAGCCGCCTTCCAGGCAGGAGACGATGCGCCCCTTGGAAAATCGCCGAGCGATGTCCTTGATGCGCGAGGTGATCCAGGTGAAGTCCTGCTCGGTCATGCCCAGCTGGCCCATGTCGTCCTCGCGGTGGGCGTCGAAGCCGGCGCTGATGAAGATCAGCTCGGGCTTGAAGGCCTCCAGGCGCGGAATCCACATCATCTCGACGATTTCGCGGATGTCCATGCCCTTGGTATAGGCGGCCACCGGTACGTTGACCATGTTGGCGGCCGGGTGCTGGTCGCCGCTGAAGGGGTAGAACGGATGCTGGAAGATGCCGCACATGAGCACGCGGTCGTCGCCGGAGAGGATGTCCTCGGTGCCGTTGCCGTGGTGCACGTCGAAATCGATCACCGCCACGCGCTTGAGGTGGTGGCGGCTGAGCGCGTACTTCACGCCCACGGCCACGTTGTTGAAGAAGCAAAAGCCCATGGCCTGGTGGCGCGTGGCGTGGTGGCCCGGCGGGCGCACGGCGCAAAAGGCATTCTCCAGCTCGCCGGCCATCACCGCATCGGTGGCCGCCAGCGCGGCGCCGGCCGCATGCAGGGCGGCCGAGAAGGTATGGCTGTTGATGGAGGTGTCGGTGTCGATCTGCGAGTACTCGGGGCCGCCGGCCTGCTGCTCCTCGACCAGGCGCTGTGTCAGGCCCTGCAGCGCGGCCACATGCATGCGATCATGGGCCAGTTCGATGTCGGCCAGCGAGGCCTGGGGGGCCTCGTGCCGCTCCAGCGCATCGGCCACGCCGGTCACCAGCAGCCGGTCCTCGATGGCGTCGAGCCGGGCCGGACATTCGGGATGCCCGGGCCCCATCTCATGCCGCCAGCACTCCCTATGGGTGAAATAACCCGTCTTGCCCACAGTGATGTCTCCGCGATGTTTTTTTTAGGATAACGTCGCGCCATGCAAGCAACACACAAGATCAAGGCGCTTCTGGATCAGCTTAACACGGTGGTTGTAGGGAAACCGGCTCAGGTCCGCGACAGTGTGGCCTGTCTGCTGGCCGGGGGACACCTGCTGCTGGAAGACGTTCCCGGCGTGGGCAAGACCACGCTGGCGCATGCGCTGGCACACAGCTTCGGACTGCAGTTCTCGCGCGTGCAGTTCACGGCCGACCTCATGCCCAGCGACCTCACCGGCGTGTCCATCTACGAGCGCGCCAGCGAGACCTTTGTCTTCCACCCCGGCCCCGTTTTCGCCCAGGTGCTGCTGGCCGACGAGATCAACCGCGCCAGCCCCAAGACGCAGAGCGCCCTGCTCGAAGCCATGGAAGAGCGCCAGGTCTCTGCCGAAGGCCGCACGCACCGCCTGCCCGAGCCCTTCTTCGTGATCGCCACGCAGAACCCGCAGGAACAGCTGGGCACCTTCCCGCTGCCCGAAAGCCAGCTGGACCGCTTTCTGATGCGCATCAGCCTGGGCTATCCCGACCGTGCGGCCGAGCGTTCCCTGCTGTCCGGCAATGGCCGACGCGCCCAGGCCGACGCACTGGCGCCGCTGCTGACCACGCAGGAGCTGCAGGATCTGCAGGCAGCCGTGCTCCAGGTGCATGCCAGCGACGCGCTGCTCGACTATGTGCAGGACCTGCTGGAGGCCACGCGCTCGGGCCAGTGGTTCGTGCAGGGCCTGTCGCCGCGCGCCGGCATTGCGCTGCTGCGCGCGGCCCGGGCCGTGGCCCTGATGGAGGGGCGCGACTACGTGGCGCCCGACGATGTGCAGGCCATCCTGCCGCAGACGGCGGCCCACCGCCTGGTGCCCATTGGCTCCTCCGGCCGGGGCGCCGTGGAGCAGGTGCGCGCCATGCTGGACGCCGTGGCGCTGCGCTGATGCAGGCCGCTACCGCGTCTTCGCCCGGCGCCGCCCAGCCGGGGGCATCGCTGCGCCAGCGCTGGTCTCCCGCGCGGCGCGTGCGCCAGTGGTGGCATGCCCGCCTGCCCCGCACGGACAGCCTGAAGCTGACCCAGCGCAATGTCTACATCATGCCGTCGCGTGCAGGCTGGGCCCTGGCGCTGACACTGTGCGTGCTGCTGGTGGCCGCCATCAACTACCAGCTCAACCTGGGCTATCTGCTGACCTTCCTGCTGGCCGGCAGCGCGGCAGCGGGCATGGTGGTCGGCCACGGCAATCTGCGCGGTCTGGCGTTGCATCTGCTGCCGCCGGCCGGCAGCTTTGCCGGCCGGCCCTGCCGCTTCGACGTGGTGCTGCACAACGCACGCCGCAGCACGCGTTGGGGCATAGGCCTGGCAGTGCAAGGCGATGCGGCGGTCACCGACTGGACCTGGATCGATGTCCCGGCACAGGGCAGCACCACGGCGCAACTGGCTTTCACGCCACTGCGCCGGGGCCTGCAATCGCTGCCCACGATCACGGCGGCCACGCGCTACCCCCTGGGCACCTTCCGCGTCTGGGCGCTGTGGCGCGCGCAGACCCAGGCCTGGATCTACCCGGCGCCCGAGCACAATCCCCCGCCCCTGCCTGCGGCCAGTGCCGATGCCGGCGGCCGCAGCGCGGCCTCCACGCGCCACGGCGACGAGTTCGACGGCGTGCGTGCCTACCGGCGCGGTGATGCGCTCAAGCTGGTGGTCTGGAAAAAGGCCGCCCAGGCCTTTGCCACGGGCAGCGACCAGCTGGTGAGCCGCGACCGCCCTCTGTCCCAGCAGCACCGCCTGTGGCTGGACGCAAAGGCCACCGGCCTGGCCGACCCCGAGGCCCGCATCAGCCGCCTGACCGCCTGGGTGCTGGCCGCACGCCAGCAGGACCTGACCTGGGGCCTGCGCCTGCCCGACGGCCGCGAGATCGCCCCAGACCAGGGCGCGGCCCATGCCACGCTCTGCCTGGAAGCCCTGGCGGCCTGCCCATGAATCGCACGTCCATGCCCTCCTCCTTCCAAGCCGTCGCGCTGCCTGCGGCCACCTGGCGCCAGCGCCTGGCCGCCCTGCCGCGCGATGCGCGCGACACCCTGTTCCTGCTGGCCGTGGTCGCCTGGGTGCTGATGCCCCAGGCCGCCCACACGCCCTGGTGGACCATGGTCTTCGTGGCCGGCCTGCTGCTGTGGCGCGGCCTGCTGGCCTGGCGCGGCCAGCCACTGCCCGGCCGCTGGCTGCTGGGCGGACTGCTGCTGCTGGCCCTGGGTGCCACCTGGGTGTCGCACGGTACCTTTGTCGGGCGCGATGCGGGCGTGACCCTGATCGTGCTGCTGCTGGCGCTCAAGACGCTGGAGCTGCGCGCCCGGCGCGATGCCATGGTGGTGTTCTTCCTGGGCTTCTTCGCGCTGCTGGCCAACTTCTTCTACTCGCAGTCCCTGCTGCTGGCCCTGGCCATGGTGCTGGGCCTGTTGGGCCTGCTCACGGCCCTGGTCAACGCCCACATGACCGCTGGCCGCCCGCCGCTGACCCAGGCGCTGCGCACGGCGGCCCTGCTGGCGCTGTGGGGCACGCCGGTGATGGTGGCGCTGTTCCTGTTCTTTCCCCGCATGGCGCCGCTGTGGGGCGTGCCGGGCAACGACCTGGCCGGCCGCAGCGGCCTGTCGGAGAACATGCGCGTGGGCTCCATGGCCTCGCTGGTGCTGGACGAAAACGTGGCCCTGCGCCTGCGCTTCGACACGCCCGACGGCGCCCCGCCATCGGCCAGCACCCTGTACTTCCGGGGTCCCGTGCTCTCGCGCTTCGACGGCCAGGAATGGCAGATGGACACGGAGGCCGGGCTGGACAGCGCCCAGTTGCGCGTATCGGGCGAAGGCGTGCGCTACCAGATGACCATCGAGCCCAGCCGCCGCCCATGGCTGCCCATGCTCGACGCCACGCCCCAGCCCCCCGAACTGCCCCAGGGCATGGGCAGCGCCCGCATGACGCCCCAGCTGCAATGGCTGGCCTGGCGCCCCATCACCGACGTGGTGCGCATCAGCGCGCAAAGCCATGTGCAGTTCAGCTACGGCCCGCTCAAGCCCACCCGCGCCCTGCGCCGCTACACCCAGCTGCCCGAAGGCAGCAACCCGCGCACGCTGGAGTTGGCCCGCCAGATGCGCGCCGACCCGCAACTGGCCGACGCCCCGCCCCGCGCCTGGGTACAGGCCGCCCTGGCGCGCCTGCGCACGGGCGGCTACACCTACACGCTGGACCCCGGCGTGGTGGACAGCGTGCACACGGCCGATGATTTCTGGTTCGACAGCAAACAGGGATTCTGCGAGCACATCGCCTCGGCCTTCGCCGTGCTGATGCGCGGCATGGGCGTGCCTGCCCGCATCGTCACCGGCTACCAGGGCGGCGAGCGCAACCCCATCGATGGCTACTGGACCGTGCGCAACGCCGACGCCCACGCCTGGACCGAGGTCTGGCTGGAGGACGAAGGCTGGGTACGCATCGATCCCACCGGCGCCGTGGCACCGTCGCGCGTGGGCGAGTTCCAGCGCCTGCGCGCACCGCAGGGCGCCATTGCCGGCGCCGTGGGCAACTTCGTGGGAGTGGGCATGCTGCAGCAGATGCGCGCCGTTTGGGAGGCCGCCAACAACGGCTGGAACCAGTGGGTGCTCAACTACACGCAAAGCCGCCAGCTGGACCTGCTCAAGAACCTGGGCGTGCAGTCGCCCTCCTGGGTGGACATGCTGCGCCTGCTGGGCGCGCTGGCCGGCGTGGCCGCACTGGCCTGGCTGGCCTGGATGGCCCGCGCCCAGCGCAACAGCCGCGACGAATGGCTGCGCCTGATGGACAGAACCCGCGCCCGGCTGCGGCGCATCGGCCTGCAGGCCGATGGCAGCCTGCCCCCGCGCGCGCTGGCAGCCCAGGTCATGGACCGCTGGGGCCAGGAAGACGCCATGGCCGCCAAGGCACTGCACGACTGGCTTCTGGGCATGGAGCGCCAGCGCTACGCACGCGCCCCCCGATCCGCACCCCAGGCCGCACCCGATACCCCCGGCCTGCCCGCCCTGCGACGCCAATGGCGGGCGCTGGACTGGCCACGCAATCCGCAGCCACGGCCACAAGCCGCCGCTGCCGGCCCCACGACAAGCACACCATGACCAAGCAACGATTGATCCCCTCCGCCCTGCTGCTGCTTGCGGCCGCCGCCCTGCCCTGCGGCGCGCTGGCCGGCAAGCCGGCGCCCACCCAGGCAGCAGCAGCCAGCCCCGCTGCCAAAACCATGGCCAAGTCCACGGCCAAATCTTCCACGAAAAAGCGCACGGTCGCTGCTGCCGCCGCCACGGCGGCAGGCGGTGCCGCCGTGGCCAGGACCGTGCAGGGCAGCACGCCCTACGGCGAGCGGCCTGAAGCCATGCAAATGGCTGCCGACATTGCGATGCGCCACGACCTGCCGGTGGACTGGGTGCGCGACACCATCGCCCAGGCGCGCTTTCTGCCCCAGGTGCCCCGCCTGATGACACCAGCTGCCCAGGGCACGGCCAAGAACTGGGGCGTCTACCGCAGCCGCTTTGTCGAGCCCGTGCGCATACGCGCCGGAACCCGCTTCTGGCAGGACAATGCCGCCGCGCTGGCGCGTGCCGAAAAGCAGTACGGTGTGCCGGCCGAAATCATCGTCGGCATCATCGGCGTGGAGACCATCTACGGCCAGCAGATGGGCAATTTCCGCGTCATCGACGCCCTGGCCACGCTGAGCTTCGACTTCCCCGCAGCCCACCCCCGCGCGCAGGCGCGCACCGAATATTTCCGTGGCGAGCTGGAGCAGTTCCTGCGCTTCACGCACCGCGCCGCAACGGACCCGTTCTTGCTGCGCGGCAGCTACGCGGGCGCCATGGGCATGGGCCAGTTCATGCCCAGCAGCTGGGTGAAGTGGGCCGTGGACTTCGATGGCGACGACCGCATCGACCTGTTCGGCAGCGCGGCCGATGCCATCGGCTCGGTGGCCAACTACTTTGTCGCGCATGGCTGGAAAAGCGGCATGCCCACCCACTACCCTGTGATCATGCAGGCCCAGGGCGCCGACCTGGCCGCCCTGCTGGCGCCCGACATCCTGCCCCAGTTCACGGCCGCAGAGATGGCCGCGCGCGGCGCGCAGTTGCCGGGCAGCGGCGCTGAGCATCAAGGGCCGCTGGCCCTGGTCAAGCTGGAGAACGGCGCGCAGGGCCAGCCGCTGTATATCGCGGGCACGGAGAATTTCTATGCCATCACGCGCTACAACTGGTCCAGCTACTACGCGCTGTCCGTGATCGAACTGGGCCAGGAAGTCGCCGCAGCCATGGGCCGCTGATCCGAGCTGCCAGGGCCATCAGGGCCGCCGCATGCGGCATGTCGATGGCTGCTCGGCACGCACCGCCTCGATCTCCCGCACCACGCGGAAGCCGTAGCCCGAGCCTTCCACATCGAAAGGCACGCCAGGCGCGCCCTGCCTGTCCATGACGCCGACCACCAGCGCCTGCTGGAACTGGTGGTCGGCCGCGCGCATGCGGCCCTTGCGCCCGGCCAGCGCCACCTCGGCGCTTTCCAGCGCCTGCGCAACGGCCACCGTGTCGGTGCTGCCCGCACGCGCCATGGACTGGGCCAGGGCCTCGATCATCAGTTGCATGCGCATGTGCACATAGTCATCGGCAGGCCTGGGAAAGCGCTCGCGGAATGCCTTGTAGAAGGCCTGGCTTTCGGCGCCGGGCACGTTGGGCAGCCAGTCGGCCACGGCCAGCACCTTGCCCATGCCGGCCTCCCCCAGGGCGGCGGGCGCACCCAGCGCATTGCCGTAGAAGGTGTAGAAGCGGCCGTCAAAACCCGCCTCCCGCGCGGCCTTGACCAGCAGCATCAGATCATTGCCCCAGTTGCCCGTGATCACGGCCTGGGCGCCGCTGGCTTTGATCTTGGCGGCATAGGGCGCAAAGTCCTTGACGCGGCCCACGGGGTGCAGCTCGTCGCCCACGATGGCCACATCGGGCCGCTGCGCGGCCAGCTGGCGCCGTGCCTCGCGCAGCACGGCCTGGCCAAAGCTGTAGTCCTGCCCGATCAGGTAGGCGCTGCGCACGGCCGCGTCCTCGCGCAGCACCTGCATCAGCGCGGCCATGCGCATGTCGGCATGGGCGTCGAAGCGAAAGTGCCAGAAGCTGCAGCGCTCGTTGGTGAGCGCAGGATCGACGGCCGAGTAGTTCAGGTACAGCACGCGCCGGGCCGGATCGCGCTCGTTGTGCTTGGCAATGGCATCGACCAGCACGGCGGCCACGGCCGATGAATTGCCCTGCATGACCACGCGCGCACCGCCGTCGATGGCTGCGCGCAGCGCGGACAGCGCCTCCTCGTTCTGGCCCTTGCTGTCATGGCGTTCGATGGCCAGGGGCCGGGCGCCGCCCTGCGCGGCCGGCAGTGGCACGCCGCCGCGCGCATTCACGCGCTCGGTGGCCCATAGCAGGTTGCGGAACACGGCCTCGCCCGTGTTGGCAAAGGGGCCGGACAGGCTTTCGATCAGCGCCAGCCGTATGGGCTCGCCACGCGGCGGAGGCACGGGCTGTCCGCGTTCGTTTGCGGCCAGGGCCGCCAGCGCCGGCGCAGCAAATAGCGCCATGGCACCGCTTTTCAAGACCTTGCGGCGCAATTTATTCATGGCTTTTTCCCTCTTGAAATGCGTTCAACGCCGCTCAACTACGCTCCATGCGGCGACAACTTCGATGAAGCCGCGCAGTTTATAGGAGCCACTTCACCATGATCTTCTCGCCTGTTCTCCGCCGCAACGCCTTCAACCCCCAAGCCGCCGATCTGGCCCTGCAGCGCTTCCTGCAAGGCACCCTGGGCAACGCCGCCCACTCTCCCTCGTCGGTGCAGGTGCAGCGCGATGAAAAGGCCACGACGCTGCAGCTGGATGTGCCCGGCCTGTCCCGCGAGCAGTTGCAGTTGAGCATCGAAGGCGCCGTGGTCCGTCT
Source organism: Delftia deserti (assembly GCF_042653485.1). Lineage (NCBI taxonomy): Bacteria > Pseudomonadati > Pseudomonadota > Betaproteobacteria > Burkholderiales > Comamonadaceae > Delftia > Delftia deserti. Next base: position 1,709,773 of record NZ_JBHSIH010000001.1, read on the forward strand.
GTCCAGCGTCGAGGGTGCGCCCCGCCAGGTGCAGCGCGCCTGGGAGCTGGACCATGAGATCGACACTGCCGCCAGCAGCGCAAGGCTGGAAAACGGCGTGCTCACGCTGTCCCTGGCCCGCCTGGAACCGCAGAGCAAGGCCACCACGCTGAGCATCCAGTAAATCCGGTCAGCGAGTTTGTGCACCCGGGCTGTCAACCAATCCTTTCTTCCCTCCTCTTAGCAAGGTGACAGCCCGTTTTCAGAGCCCGGCACATGCCGGGCTTTTTTTGTGCTGCACAGGCTGCGCATCGCAGGTGGCCCGCCGCACAGCGCGGCGATGGGGAAGGCAGAGGCGGACTAGGAATCAGGCCAGCGAATCGAGCGGCCAGCGCGGCTTGACGTCGAAGGCGTAGTGCCTGTTGGCCACTTCCCGGCCCGCCTGAAGGCGCATGGCGGCGGCCATGGCGATCATGGCGCCGTTGTCGGTGCACAGGTGCAGCTCGGGGTAGTGCACGCGCAGCTTGCGCTTGGCGCAGGCCGCATCCAGCTGGGAGCGCAGCAGCCGGTTGGCACCCACGCCGCCGGCCACGACCACGCGCTTCATGCCGGTCTGCTGCAGCGCGGCCAGGGTCTTCTTGACCAGCACCTCGACGATGGCGGCCTGCGTGCTGGCGGCCAGGTCGGCCTTGCGCGCCTCCAGGTCATCGCCCAGCTTCTTCGCCTGGGTCAGCACGGCCGTCTTCAGGCCGGCGAAGGAGAAGTCCAGGTCGCCAGAATGCAGCAGCGGCCGGGGCAGCTTGAAGGCCTGGGCATCGCCGCCTTCGGCCAGGCGCGAGAGCACGGGACCGCCGGGATAGGGCAGCCCCATGAGCTTGGCCGATTTGTCGAAGGCCTCGCCGGCCGCGTCATCGATGGTCTCGCCCAGGATGGCGTAGCTGCCCACGCCGTCCACGCGCATCAGCTGCGTATGGCCGCCCGAGACCAGCAGGGCCACGAAGGGGAATTCCGGGGGATCGGCGCTCAGGAAGGGCGACAGCAAATGGCCTTCCAGGTGGTGCACGCCCAGCACGGGCTTGTTCAATGCCGCAGCCATGGCGCAGGCCACGCCCGCCCCCACCAGCAGGGCGCCGGCCAGGCCGGGGCCGCGCGTGAAGGCGATCACATCGACCTGGTCCAGCGAGCGGCCGGACTCGCCCAGCACGTTTTCGGTCAGCGGCAGCACGCGGCGGATGTGGTCGCGGCTGGCCAGCTCGGGCACCACGCCGCCATAGGCGCGGTGCATGTCGATCTGGCTGTGCAGCGCATGGGACAGCAGGGTGGGCACGCCCGTCCCATCGGGGGCCTCGACCAGGGCCACGCCGGTTTCATCGCAGGAGGATTCGATCCCCAGAATCAGCAAACTCATGGGGCTAAAGTGTAGAACCTGCGGGCGCGGAGCACGGCCACAGGCATCAATGGCCCCTGGCAGGCGGGCAGTTGCACGGCCGGCGGCCCGCTACAGGTTGTCTATGTAGGAAGAGCGCGAGAACTGCACGGGCTCGAAGCCGTCGGAGGTCCAGATCTCGCTGGCGATCAGTGCCTGGGCATCCATGGGGCGGGCGAAGTAAAAGCCCTGCAGCTCGTCGCAGCCCAGGGCCTGCAGCACTTCGCGCTGCTGCTGGTTGGTCACGCCTTCGGCCACCACGCGCAGCTCCAGCGCATGGGCCAGGCGCACGATGGCATCGACCACGGCCCGCGCATCGCTCTTGAGGGCCACGTCGCGCACGAAGCTGCGGTCGATCTTCACCTCGTCGGCGCACAGCTGGCGCAACAGGGCCAGGCTGGAGTAGCCGGTGCCGAAGTCGTCGATGGAGATCTGCACGCCCATGCCCGTGAGTTCGGCAATCACGGCCATGGTGGTCTTGTCGTCCTCCATGGCCACGGACTCGGTGATCTCGAAGACCAGTTGCTCGGGCCGGATGCGGTGCCTTGCGATCGCCTCGGCAATGAACTGCGCCAGCCGCGTCTGAAAGAGCTGGTAGCCAGAAATATTGATGGACACCCGCATGAAGCGCCGCTCGCTCGCCCACTGCGCGGTCTGGCGACAGGCCTCGTCGATGACCCAGTCGCCGATTTCGCTGATCAGACCGAAGCGCTCGGCCAGCGGGATGAACACGCGGGGACTGATCAGGCCGAACTGCGGATGGTTCCAGCGCGCCAGCGCCTCCACGCTGCGGATGCGGCCCGTGCGGGTATCGACTTTGGGCTGATAGAAGAGCACCAGCTGCTGGCTGGCCACGGCGCGACGCAGGGCCTGCTGCAGGTCGAACTGCGCGGCCACGCCCTGGCGCATGCTTTCCTTGAAGATGGCGTAGGTGTTTCCGCCGGCACGCTTGGCTGTGTACATGGCGGCATCGGCCGCCGCCATGAGTTTTTCCTTCTGGCCATGGTCGGGATAGACGGCCACGCCGATGGAGCTGCTGATGGAGACCGACTTTCCTGGCAGGTCAAACGGCAGGCTCAACGCCTTCTGCACCCGGCCCGCCATGGCCACGGCGTCGTCCACCGAAGCCAGGCAGCCCAGGAGCAGCACGAACTCGTCGCCACCCATGCGCGCCAGCGTGTCCGATTTGCGCGTCATATGGCCCAGACGCACGGCCACCTGGCACAGCAGCGCATCACCGGCGGCATGGCCCTCCACGTCGTTGATGGGTTTGAATCCGTCCAGGTCGATGTACAGCAGGCCCACGCGCACCGGCCCGCAGGGCCCCGGCTGCACCACCGAGCTGTCGGCGCGCGCAATCGTGCGGCCCAGCCGGTATTCGAACAGCGCCCGGTTGGCCGTACCGGTCAACGGGTCCCTGAAGGCGATGCGCTTGAGCTTCACATTGGCGCGCAGCAATTTCTCATTGCTCTGCTTGAGCGACTGCGTCAGGCGCTGCGCCTTGCAGCGCATGCGGATGTAGAGCACCGAGCACACCAGCAGGAACGCCACGAACGCACCGGCGCCCCACGGGCCGAGGGCATCCCATCCCGCGAACCAGACGCCCCCATCGGCAAATTGCGCCGACGCGACGGCATCCTCGGCAGCCGCAAGGACCTGACCCTGAGCGATACAAGGCAGCAGCAAAGCCAGCCAGCGCGCAAATGTCGGGCCGCGCCAGCGCGCAGGTACCCACAGGGACCCTCCCTCGGTCATGAACAGCCAATGCATGGGGAAAAACCGATCTTCTCGTGATATTTCAAGCTCATGCCGATTCAGCCTCGCTGCCGCATTGCGCAGCCCAATGCCGTGGTCTGCCTTGCCATGTGCGCCGGATGAACGGGACTTTGCCTGAAAAAAACCGCACCATTCACCTTGCAAGCATTCGACACGCTTACACGTATATTTGTGTATCGAAAATTTCAAATCATTAAAAAAATTCTATCAAACCATCTATCCCGCACCCATGCAAGCGCCGCGTGACGCCTCGGCATGGGAATTGCATCCAGGTCCATTGCATCCAGGCAAAACGCATCAAGGCAGGCAGACAGGATCCAAGCCCCCATGAAAACCGCTCTCAACTTTCTTGTGGCCGCGCGGCAGTGCGAAATCGGCGAACTGGAGCAGTTGCAGCGCACCAGCGCACTGGTGGATCTGCTCAGCCGCCTCATCCATGCGCTGCAAAAGGAGCGCGGCCTGTCCAACGTCTTTCTGGCCAGCGCAGGCACGCGCGGCGGCCCGGTCAGGCTGGCCCAGATGGCCGAGTGCGACCGCATGGCCGCTGCGGCGCGCGACGGCTTCGAGCTGCTGGACATGCGGCCCGGTGGCGCGGGGCTCACCGGCCACCCCGGCCATGGCGCGCGTCTGTTCAGCCGCATCGCCCATGTGCTGCAATGCCTGGACGCGCTGCCCGCGCTGCGCGAGCGCGTCGCCAGCCGCACGCTGTCGCCGGAGGCGGCAACGGCCCTCTATATCGACCTGGTGGCCGGCCTGCTGGCCGTGGTCTTCGAGGCGGCGGACAGCGCACCCGAGCCCGGTATCTCGCGCCTGCTGGTGGCCTTGTTCAATTTCATGCAGGGCAAGGAGTTCGCGGGCCAGGAGCGCGCCACGGGCGTGGCTGCGTTCGGCGCAGGCCTGAGCGATGCGTCGCGCCAGCAGCATTGGCTGCACCTGATCGCCTCGCAGGAGCGCTGCTTTCAGGTCTTTGCGGAGTTCGCGCCACCCCATTCCCTGGCCCTGTGGCAAGAACGCAGCGCGGCCGACGCCACGCTGGCCGTGATCGAGCGGCTGCGCCGCCTGGGCTGCACGGCCACGGCGGGCGCGCCTTTGTCCGTGGAGATGGCCGAGCCCTGGTTCGACAGTTGCTCGCAGCGCATGGACGCGCTGCAGGCCGTCGAGGCCCGCCTGACGGCCGAGCTGCAGCAGCAATGCGAGCACCGCATTGCCGATGCCCGCGCCGCCCTGCAGACGCTGCTGCAGGCGCCGCAGGCATTGGCGACCATGCCGGTCTCCGCCACGCTGACGCTGGGCGAGCTGCAGCCCCCGGCCGCACGGCTGGGGCCGCAGTTGGACCGTTCCGTGATGGACCTGGTACAGGACCAGTCGCAGCGCCTGCAGGCCATGCAGGCCGAGCTGGAGACCGTGCGCGCCACGCTCACGGAGCGCAAGCTGCTGGAGCGCGCCAAGGGCCTGCTGATGGCGCGGCGCCAGCTCAGCGAAGGCGAGGCCCACAAGCTGCTGCGCCAGACCGCCATGAACCAGAACCGCCGCCTGGCCGATGTGGCGCAGGCCGTGCTCTCCATGGCCGATCTCCTGCCGCCTGCGCCTTGAACGCCGGGGCGGTGCGAGCCATGCTGCAGCGCAGCACCGACTTGGTGCAGTGCCGCGACCTGGAGCGCCACGGAGCGCCATGGAGCGCACCAGAAGGTGGCTCGCCGAGGCCGGCAAGGCCGACGGATGGCATGGACCCCTGTGAATACGGCCTGGCACGCTTTCTGCATTGACTCTGGCAAATCCCGGCCAAAGGCGGCCGGGACCCGGTCTTGATTCAAGGCCCCAGGACAACGGCGTCACTCTCCCCGCGCAGCGCGGCTGGAGAGGACGCCGTTTTGCTTGGGACATGCCGGTTTGCAAGTGTTCCATCCCGATGATCGAAGGAGTTCCGCCATGGCGTCACGCCCCAAGCCCACCACAGGCCCTCTCACCTCCGGCCCGGCCCTGCCCCGGCGCGACTTTCTGCGCCAGGCCGGCACGCTGGCAGGCGGTGCGGCGCTCTACACCCAGCTGGGCCACCATGGCGCCTGGGCGGCCGGCTCCGATGCGCCCGAGAAAAAAGAGGTGCGCATCGGCTTCATCCCGCTGACCGACTGCGCCAGCGTGGTCATGGCCTCGGTGCTGGGGATCGATCAGAAGTACGGCGTCAAGATCATTCCCTCCAAGGAAGCCAGCTGGGCCAGCGTGCGCGACAAGCTGGTCAATGGCGAGCTGGACTTTGCCCACGTGCTGTACGGCCTGGTCTACGGCGTGCACCTGGGCGTGGGCGGCGCCAGGAAGGACATGGCCGTGCTGATGACGCTCAACCACAACGGCCAGGCCATATCGCTGTCGAAGAAACTGGCCGACAAGGGTGCCGTCAATGGCGCGGGCCTGGCCAAGCTGATGGCCAGCGAAAAGCGCGAATACACCTTTGCCCAGACCTTCCCCACGGGCACACACGCCATGTGGCTGTACTACTGGCTGGCGGCCAACGGCATCCACCCGCTCAAGGATGCCAAGGTCATCACCGTACCGCCGCCGCAGATGGTGGCCAATATGCGCGTGGGCAACATGGACGGCTTTTGCGTGGGCGAGCCCTGGAACCACCGCGCCATCATGGACGGCATCGGCGTCACGGCCGCCACCACCCAGTCCATCTGGCAGGACCACCCCGAAAAGGTGCTGGGCACCACGGCCGAGTTCGCACGCCAGAACCCCAACACGGCACGCGCCGTGACGGCGGCCATCATCGAGGCCGGCCGCTGGATCGACGAGAGCCTGGCCAACAAGACCCGCATGGCAGAAACCATCGCCGGCAAGGCCTACGTGAACACGGGGGTGGATGCCATCAACCAGCGCATCCTGGGCCGCTACCAGGACGGCATGGGCAAGACCTGGGACGACCCCAACCACATGAAGTTCTTCGGCGACGGCAGCGTGGGCTACCCCTACCTGTCCGACGGCATGTGGTTCCTCACCCAGCACAAGCGCTGGGGCCTGCTCAAGGACCACCCCGACTACCTGGGCGTGGCCCGCTCCATCAACCGCCTGGACATCTACCAGCAGGCTGCCACTGCCGCCAAGGCCCCGCTGCCCAAGGCGGAGATGCGCAGCAGCAAGCTCATGGATGGCACGGTCTGGGACGGCAAGGACCCGCGCAAGTACGCAGACAGCTTTGCCATCAAGGCCTGAGAGATCCCCTTTGAAGCCCCACACCACAGAGGAACACACCATGGTCAGCGCCGTCTTCCACTTCCCGGCCGAATCCGCCGCCGCCGCGGCGGCCACGCCTGCGCCGGTTTCCACCTCCTCGGCATACACGTCCACGCCTGCGTCGGCCGCCACTGCCGCGGCCATCCAGGCCGCGCCCAGGGCACCCGCCGCTGCGCGCGACTGGGCTGCCCTGTCTCGCGCCTTCTGGCTGGCCGTGCTGCCGCCGCTGTGCGGCCTGGGCCTGCTGGTGGGCGTGTGGTCCCTGGTGGCGGCCGGCTCGGCCCAGAGCATTCCAGGGCCCTTGGCGACCTGGCACCAGGCGGTCGAGATTTTCAGCGACCCGTTCTACCGCAACGGTCCCAATGACCAGGGCGTGGGCTGGAATGTGCTGGCTTCGCTGCAGCGCGTGGCCGTGGGCTTCGGCCTGGCGGCGCTGGTCGGCATTCCGGCCGGCTTCGTGATCGGGCGCTTCAACTTCCTGTCGCGCATGTTCAACCCGCTGATCAGCCTGCTGCGCCCGGTGTCGCCGCTGGCCTGGCTGCCCATCGGCCTGCTGGTCTTCAAGGGAGCCAACCCGGCGGCCATCTGGACCATCTTCATCTGCTCGATCTGGCCCATGCTCATCAACACCGCCGTGGGCGTGCAACGCGTGCCCCAGGACTACATGAACGTGGCGCGCGTGCTCAACCTCAGCGAATGGAAGATCGCCACCACCATCCTGTTCCCGGCCGTGCTGCCCTACATGCTGACCGGCGTGCGCCTGGCCGTGGGCACGGCCTGGCTGGTCATCGTCGCGGCCGAGATGCTCACCGGCGGCGTGGGCATCGGCTTCTGGGTCTGGGACGAGTGGAACAACCTCAACGTCAAGAACATCATCATCGCGATCTTCGTGATCGGCATCGTGGGCCTGCTGCTGGAGATGGCCCTGGTCAAGCTGGCAACGGCATTTACGTTCGAAGAGGTGAAGGCATGAATGCATCGTCCAAGTTCATCGAGGTCCAGGGCGTGGAGCAGAGCTTCAAGACCGCCAAGGGCCTGTTTCCGGCGCTGCGCAATATCGACCTGACCATTGCGCGGGGCGAATTCGTCTCGCTGATCGGCCACTCGGGCTGCGGCAAGTCCACCCTGCTGAACCTGATCGCAGGCCTGACCACGCCCACCACGGGCGTGCTGCTGTGCGCCAACAAGGAGATCAAGGGCCCCGGGCCCGAGCGCGCCGTGGTCTTCCAGAACCACTCGCTGCTGCCCTGGCTGACCTGCGAGGGCAACATCCACCTGGCCGTGGAGCGCGTCTATGGCCGCACGGAAAGCCGCGCCCAGCTCAAGGCACGCACCCTGGCCGCGCTGGAGCTGGTGGGCCTGGCCCATGCCGCGCACAAGCGGCCCGGCGAAATCTCGGGCGGCATGAAGCAGCGCGTGGGCATTGCGCGCGCGCTGTCGATGGAGCCGCAGGTGCTGCTGATGGACGAGCCCTTCGGCGCGCTCGATGCGCTCACGCGCGCCAAGCTGCAGGACGAGCTGCTGGAGATCGTGGCGCGCACGCAAAGCACCGTGGTCATGGTCACCCACGATGTGGACGAGGCCGTGCTGCTGTCCGACAAGATCGTGATGATGACCAACGGCCCGGCAGCCACCATCGGCGAGGTGCTGGAAGTCGGCATCGCCCGGCCGCGCAACCGCGTGGCGCTGGCCGAGGACGACCGCTACCGCGAGTGCCGCAAGGCGGTGATCGACTTCCTCTACACACGCCAGGGGCATGTGGAAAAGGCGGCCTGAAGCCGCCATCTGTTGCGCCCGGGGCCGGCCGGCCTGCGGCTCAGTGCCGGCCCGAGATGTAGTGCTCCAGCTGCTCGATGATGAACTTCTGCTCGGAGATGATGTCCTTGACCAGGTCTCCGATGGAGATCAGGCCCAGCAGCTTGCCGCCCTCGTCCACCACGGGCAGGTGGCGCAGCCGGTTCTCGGTCATCACCGCCATGCATTCCTGCGTGGTCTGGGTGGGGCCGACGAACAGCACGTCGCGCGTCATCACGTCGCGCACCAGCGTGGCGCCCGAGGTGCGCCCCAGCAGCGCGATCTTGCGCGCGTAGTCGCGCTCGGTGACGATGCCCGCGATCTCGCTGCCCTCCATCACGAGCAGGGCGCCAATGCCCTTGTCGGCCATGAGCCGCAGCGCGTCGAGCACGGAATCGGTAGGCGTGATGCTGTACACCGCGCCGCTGGCCTTGGACTTGAGAATGTCTGCAACTGCTGTCATGGGAGCCTTTCAGTCGTTCGCCAATTCGGTTCTAGTGTCATCCGAACTGCGCCCAAAAAGCAACAGGGCCAGCGCGTGTATGCACACGCACCGGCCCTGCCCGTTACCCTGATCCCAACCTATCCGTTAGTCCTGCAATAGAGCCGCCTGCAGCGCATACGACTGGCGCTACCTAAGCCAGGGACGCCGAGCAAGAGCCGCCTCGCGGCGGGGGCGCCTAGCCGACGGCGTCATTCCCCTCCCGCGAAGCGAGAGAGGGGGCGCCGTGCAACGGGAAGCCGCGAAGCGGCTCAGGGGGTGTTGCATCATTTCAGCGGCGGCCGCCAAAAAGGCTGCCGCCGATCTTCAGCAGATCGCCCAGGCCCACCTGCCCATCGCCATCCTGGTCCAGCAGGCTCCCCAGAAGACCGCCCTGCTGCCGGGCCTGCGCATGCTCGCGGCCCAGGGCCTGGCCCAGGCCGCCGGCATCCATGCCGCCTGCGCTCACGCGCTGCGCGAGGAAGGACATGACGATGGGTGCCAGCAGCTGCAGCAGTTGCGCGGCGCCGCCGCTGCCCAGGCCCGTGGCCTGGCCCAGGCCGTCCTGCGCGCGCTGCTGGTTGCCGCCCAGGATATGGCCGAGGATGGCTGCGCCGTCGAGGCCTCCGCCCGCATTGCCGCCCGCGCCTGCAGCGGCCCCGCCGCCCAGCAGCGAGCCCAGCAGGCCGCCGAGGTCCAGGCCGCCAGCACCACCGCTGGCCGCGCCATGGTCACGCTGCAGCGCGCCGAAGAGATTGGCGGCGCCCTGCGGCTCGGCCGCATTGCGTCCCAGCGAGGCCAGCAGCACGGGCAGGGCCGCGCCCACGGCGCTTTCGGTCTGAGCGGGGCTGGCGCCGATCTGGTCCGCCATCTGCTGCATGGGCGCGCCCTGCAGTTGGGCCATCAGTTCGTCGGCCAGGGAAGAGCTGGAGTTCATGGTCGTTCCTTCATCCGGTCGCCCGGTCAACACAAAACCACATGGTATGCGCAAGCTTGCGCAGCGCACATGACGGCGCCGCGTCCAAGTGTCAACGATGTTTTCCAGCATCCACGTGGCACCCCGCGCTCAGATCGTGGTCAGCACTCTCTGCGGCTGCGCGCGCGGCTGCCGCATCTGTGGCGGGCCCTGCACCTGGCTGCGTGCCTGGCTCTGTGCCTGCGCCTTCATGGACCGGCGCAGGGCCACGGCATCGGCCGCTGCGGCAGGCGAGCGACCCGTGGCGTCCAGCCGGAACACCTGCACGGTTTCCGACACGGTCTGCGCCTGGGCCTGCAAGGCCATGGCCGATGCTGCGTTCTGCTCGACCAGGGCCGCGTTCTGCTGCGTGATGCTGTCCAGATGCGCCACGGCCGCGTTGACCTGCGAGATGCCGCTGAGCTGCTCGCTGGAGGCGCTGTGGATCTCGCCGATCAGCAGGCTCACGCGCCGCACGAGGTCCAGCGACTCGACCATGGTCTTCTGCGCCACCTCGGTCCTCTGGTTGCCGTCCAGCACCTTGGCGGCGGAGTCATCGATGAGCTCGCGGATCTCCTTGGCCGCCGCCAGCGTACGCTGCGAGAGGCTGCGCACCTCGGCCGCCACGACCGCAAAGCCCCGGCCCTGGTCGCCTGCGCGCGCGGCCTCCACGGCAGCGTTCAGCGCCAGGATATTGGTCTGGAAGGCGATGGAATCGATGAGCTGCGTGATCTCTCCGATGCGCCCCGACGCGGCCTGGATCTGCTTCATGGTGGCGGCCACGCCATCGACGGCGCCGCTGCTGCGTTCGGCCACCTCGCTGGCCTGGGCGGCCAGGTCCGTGGCCTGTCGGGCCGAGTCGGCCGTGTGTTTGACGGTGCCCGTGATCTCCTCCATGGAGGCCGCCGTCTGCTGCAGGTTGCCCGCCTGGGTTTCAGTGCGCGCGGACAGGTCCTGGTTGCCCTGCGCGATTTCCCGGCTGGAGATCTGCATCTTGTCGCTTTCCTCGCGCGCATCGCGCACGATGGACAGCAGGTTCACGTTGAGCTGGCTCAGCGCCTTCTGCAGATCGCCCACCACGTCCTTGCGCGTGATGCGTATGGTCTGCGTCAGGTCGCCGGCCGCCAGGCGGTTGGCCAGCAGCACCATCTGCGCCAGCGGCGCCACGGTCAGCCGGTAGGCCCAGGCCCCGGCCAGGCCCGTGAAGATGCAGACCGCCAGCCAGGCCAGCGCGGACCACGCGTCCAGCGTATGCCCGCCCGCCAGCGCCGCGCCAAAGGCCGCCGCCACCACCATGAAGAAGATCAGCACCAGCTTGCCGGCCAGGCCCAGGCTCAATGCGCTGGCCAGGCGGCCGCGCAGGTTGTTGCGCAACAGGTGGCCGGCACGCAGCACGTGGACCTGGCGCCCGGCGTCCTTCTCGGCACGCATGGTGGCGTACAGGCGCTCGGCCGCTTCGGTCTGCTCGCGCGTGGCCTCGGTGCGCACCGACATGTAGCCCGAGGGCTGGTCGCCCTCCATCAGCGGGGTGACATTGGCCATGACCCAGTAGAAGTCGCCGTTCTTGCGCCGGTTCTTCACGGGGGCGGACCAGGGCAGGCCCGCCGAGATGGTCTGCCACATGTCGCGGAAGGCTTCCTCGGGCATGTCGGGGTGGCGGATCATGTTGTGGGGCTGGCCCAGCAGGTCTTCGCGCTCGTAGCCGCTGACCTCGATGAACATCGGGTTGCAGTAGAGAATGCGGCCCTTCAGGTCCGTGGTGGACACCAGGGTCTGGCCCTTGGGAAATGCGTATTCACGCGTGCTGACCGGCAGATTCACTCTCATAGGCGTGTCCCCCCTTGAAGATGAAAAGTCCTGCGTGCCCTATCCGGCCCGGCAAACCGCTGGCCGGAGCTCAAAGTTTCTACCCCGAACCGGCACATTTGAAACAAATAAAAACAAAACCTCCATTAGATTCAGTCGTCTGATATGACCGTATCGATAGCGTGCGCACCGCTTTGAGGCATGCAGCGCACCAGCCTGGACCCGGTGCGGGAACGCAGGTCTTCAGCTCCGGGACTGCACCCGGTCATCCGACCCTGGCACGCGGCTTGCTAAACCCCGGGCGTGGCCATGGATGGCCGCAGGGCCAGGCGCAACGACGTGCCACGGCCCGGACAAAGGCGTCACCCCGCGCGCAGCCATCGGCCGCGCAGCGTGGGGACGCCTTTTTTTATTTTCCGAACCGCAACGGGGGCACGATGAAAAGATCCAGGCTGGTGATGGTGGGCAACGGCATGGCCGGCGTGCGCACGCTGGAGGAGCTGCTCAAGATCGCGCCCGACCTCTACGAAATCACGGTATTCGGGGCCGAGCCCCACCCCAACTACAACCGCATCATGCTGTCGCCCGTGCTGGCGGGCGAGCAGCAGCTGGACGAGATCATCCTCAACGACTGGTCCTGGTATGCGCAGCACGGCATCACCCTGCATTCCGGCTGCCGCGTGCACGCAGTGGACCGGGCGCGCCGCGTGGTGCATGCCGTGGACGCGGCCGGCCAGCCGGTGAGCGCCGGGTACGACCGGCTGATCCTGGCCACGGGCTCGCGCCCCTTCATGCTGCCCGTGCCCGGGCGCGAGCTGGAAGGCGTGCTGGGCTACCGAGACATTGCCGACACCCAGGCCATGATCGCCGCGGCCGCCAGCCACCGCCATGCCGTGGTCATCGGCGGCGGCCTGCTGGGCCTGGAGGCCGCCAACGGACTCATGAAGCGCGGCATGGACGTTACCGTGGTGCATGCAGGCGAACGCCTGCTGGACCGCCAGCTGGACGAGACCGCCGCCGCCTTGCTGCAGGCCTCGCTGGCCGAGCGCGGCATGCGCTTTCTGATGCAGGCCCAGACCCGGGCGCTGACGGGCGACGGCCAGGGTCGCGTGGCCTGCGTGCACCTGCAGGACGGGCGCGAGGCACCGGCCTCGCTGGTCGTCATGGCCGTGGGCATCCGGCCCGAGACCGCGCTGGCCGAGCAGATGCACCTGCACGTGCAGCGCGGCATCGTGGTCAGCGACACGCTGCAGACCGTGACCGACCCGCGCATCTATGCCGTGGGCGAGTGCGCCGTGCACCGGGGCGTGGCCTACGGGCTGGTGGCGCCGCTGTTCGAGCAGGGCAAGGTGCTGGCCAACCACCTGGCCGAGATCGGCATCGGCCGCTATCCGGGCTCGCAGACCTCGGCCAAGCTCAAGGTCACGGGCATCCATCTGTTCAGCGCGGGCGACTTCCGCGGCGACGAGGGCACGGAGGAAATCGTGCTCAGCGACCCCGGCGCGGGCGTGTACCGCAAGCTCGTGCTGCGCGGTGACAGGCTGGTGGGCGCCTGCCTGTATGGCGACACCGAGGACGGCGGCTGGTACTTCCGCCTGCTGCGCGATGGCGTGGCCGTGCAGCAGCTGCGCGACCGCCTCATGTTCGGCGAAAGCCAAGCCGGCCAAGCCGGCCAAGCCAGCCAGGCCAGCGGCGCGTGACGGCGCCCGCGCCCGTGCCCTGCCCCTCCCTCATCCACCCCAGGCCCACCATGCAAGAAACCCGATCCACCTGCCCCTATTGCGGCGTAGGCTGCGGCGTCCTCATCGAAAGCGATGGTGCGCGCATCACGGGCGTGCGCGGCGATCCGGCGCACCCCGCCAACCACGGCCGCCTGTGCACCAAGGGCAGCACCCTGCACCTGACGGCCTCGCCCGCCCTGGCACGGCAGACGCGGCTGCTGCAGCCCGCGCTGCGTGCCACGCGCGGCGCGGCGCCCCAGGATGTGGGCTGGGACACCGCGCTGGACCTGGCCGCCGGCAGGCTGGCCTCCATCGTGCAGGAGCATGGCCCCGACGCCGTGGGCCTGTATGTGAGCGGCCAGTTGCTGACCGAGGACTACTACGTCTTCAACAAGCTGGCCAAGGGCCTGATCGGCACCAACAACATCGACACCAATTCGCGCCTGTGCATGAGCAGCGCCGTGGCCGGCTACAAGCTCACGCTGGGCGCCGATGCGCCACCGGCCTGCTACGAGGACGTGGACCATGCGGACTGCCTCTTCATCGCGGGCAGCAACGCGGCCTGGGCGCATCCCGTGCTCACGCGGCGCATCGAGCAGGCGCGTGCCGCGCGGCCGCGTATGAAGATCATCGTGGCCGACCCGCGTCGCACCGACACGGCCGGCATGGCCGACCTCTTCCTGCCCCTGCGCCCCGGCAGCGACACCCTGCTGTTCCACGGCATGCTGCACATCATGGAGCTGGAAGGCTGGCTGGACCACGGCTACATCGCACGCCACACCAGCGGCTTTGCCGACCTGCAGGCCCTGGTGCGGGAGGCCACGCCAGAGCGCGTGGGCGAGCTCTGCGGCCTGCCCCGCCACGATCTGTTCCAGGCCGCGCAATGGTTTGCGCTGGGCGGGGATGCACGCGACGACGCCGCCCGTGGCGCCACGCTCAGCCTGTACTGCCAGGGCCTGAACCAGAGCAGCAACGGCACGGCCAAGAACGCCGCGCTGATCGGCCTGCACCTGGCCACGGGCCAGATCGGGCGCGCAGGCGCGGGGCCGTTCTCGCTCACGGGCCAGCCCAATGCCATGGGCGGGCGCGAGGTGGGCGGGCTGGCCAATCTGCTGTCGGCCCACCGCGACCTGGCCAACCCGGCCCACCGCGCCGAAGTGGCCGCACTGTGGGGCGTGGACGCCGTGCCATCACGGCCCGGCAAGACCGCCGTGGAGATGTTCGAGGCCGCCGCCGAGGGCGAGATCCGCGCGCTGTGGATAGCCTGCACCAACCCTGCGCAAAGCATGCCCGACCAGGCCCTGGTGCGGCGCGCGCTGCAGCGGGCCGAATTCGTCATCGTGCAGGAGGCCTTTGCCACCACCGCCACCTGCGCCTACGCCGACCTGCTGCTGCCTGCCACCACCTGGGGCGAGAAGATCGGCACGGTGACCAACAGCGAAAGGCGCATCTCGCGCGTGCGCCCCGCCGTGGCGGCGCCCGGCGCCGCGCGCCATGACTGGCGCATTGCCGTGGACTGCGCGCGGCGCATGGAGGCACGGCTGCGCCCGGGCCGGCCCAGCCTCTTCCCCTACGACACCGAGGACGCCGCCGCAGGCGCCCAGGCCATCTGGAACGAGCACCGCGAGAGCACGCGCGGGCGCGACCTGGACATCACCGGACTGTCCTGGGATCTGCTGGACGCGCAAGGCCCCCAGCAATGGCCGCTGCCCGAGGGCGTGGCGCAAGGCCGCGCACGGCTGTACGAAGATGGCCGCTTTCCCACGCCCGATGGCCGCGCACGCTTTGCCCTGCTGCCCTGGCAGCCGCTGGCCGAGCCGCCCGATGCGCACTACCCCTTCAGCCTGACCACGGGCCGGCTGCGCGACCAGTGGCACGGCATGAGCCGCACGGGCCAGCTGGGCCGCCTGTTCGGCCATGCGGCCGAGCCCTGCCTGCAAATGCACCCGCAGGACATGGCCCAGCGCGGCCTGCGCGCGGGCGACCTGGTGCAGATGAGCAGCCGGCGCGGCGCCTTGCTGGTGCCGGTGCAGCCCGATGACACGCTGACGCCCTCCCAACTCTTCATGGCCATGCACTGGGGCGGGGAATACCTGGGGGGCACGGGAATGGGCGGCACCTCAACGGGCGGCATCAACGCCCTGACCACCCCGGCCTTCTGCCCCGGCTCCAAGCAGCCCGAACTCAAGCACACGGCCGTGAAGCTGCAAAAGGCCGAACTGCCCTGGACACTGCTGGCCATGGCCTGGCTGCCCGAGGACCGGGTGCTGGCCGTGCGCGAGCAGTTGTCCGCCCTCATGCCGCACTTCGGCTTCGCCAGCTGCGTGCCCTTCGGCAATGCCGTCCCGCTGCAGGACGCCGCCCGGGCCCGCCACGGCGTGCTGCTGCGCGCCGCCGCGCATGAGGCGCCCGGCGACGCGCTCATCGCGCAGATCGAGTCCCTGCTGGGCCTGGATGCCGCCGACACCCTGCGCTACAGCGACCGCCGCCGCCAGCACAGCCGCGCGCTGCGGCTGGACCGCCACAGCCTGTCCACCACGGTCGAAGCCCTGCTGCTGGCGGGCGACACACGCGCGGGCAGCTGGCTGTCCACCCTGCTGCAGGACCAGATGCCGGCACAGGACTATGGCCGCCTGCTGCTCATGCCCTCGGGCTCGGCGCCGCTGGCCATCCAGCCGCGTGCGCGCCAGGTCTGTACCTGCTTCGATGTGGACGAGACCGCCATCGCAGGCGCGCTTGCGCGCTGCGAGGGCAGCGACGACGCGCGCCTGGCCGCGCTGCAGGGCCAGTTGCGCTGCGGCACCAATTGCGGCTCCTGCCTGCCCGAGCTCAAGCGCCTGGTGCGCCACATACCCCTGGCGAAGAGCCGGGAGGCCGCATGAAAGAGGCGATGGAACAACGGGTTTGCATATATAGCGAAAAGTAATGAAACCTGCGGGAAAATATGCCCCCACAGGATTCCACCCACGATTGCAACGCCATGGGCATCAGCCAATACATCAAGGAAATAGGCCGCGGCGCACGCGGAGCCAAGGCGCTGGAGCGCCCGCAGGCGGCCGACCTGTTCGGCCAGGTGCTGGACGGCGGCGTCAGCGACCTGGAGATCGGGGCCTTTTGCATCGCCATGCGCATCAAGGGCGAGACCGTCGAGGAGATGAGCGGCTTCCTGGACGCCGTGCATGCGCGCGTCGCCCGCTTTCCTGCCTCTGCCGACAGCGGCCCCGTGATCGTGCTGCCCAGCTACAACGGCGCACGCCGCCTGCCCGTGCTCACCCCCCTGCTGGCCCTGCTGCTGGCGCGCGAAGGCCTGCCCGTGCTGCTGCACGGCATGCGCACCGAGGCGCGCCGCATCCTGGCCAGCGATGTGCTGCAGGCCCTGGGCATTGCGCCGCTGCCATCCCCCCAGGCCCTGGCCGGCGGCCAGGTGGCCCATATCCATACCGAACATCTGCACCCGGCCCTGGCGCGCCTGCTGTCCGTGCGCGAGGTCATCGGCCTGCGCAACCCGGGCCACAGCGTGGTCAAGCTGCTGGCGCCCTGCGACGGTCCCTGCCTGCTGGTGACGGCCTACACCCATCCCGAGTACCTGCCCATGCTGCACGGCACCTTCGGGACGCTGGGCATGAACGTCCTGCTCTCGCGCGGGCTGGAAGGCGAGGTCGTGGCCGACCCGCGCCGGCTGCCGCGCTACGACGGCTTTGTGGCAGGCGCCCACCAGCTGCTGGCCGAACAGCAAAGCGGCACCGCCTCCGACGTGCCGGGCCTGCCCGCCGAGATCGACGTGGACACCACGGCGCGCTACACCGAAGACGTGCTCGCGGGCCGGCTGCCCGTGCCGCCCGCGCTCACGCGCCAGGTGGAACACATCACCCGCCTTGCCGATCAGATTCGCTGAATACCCCAGAAAAAACGGAGCCCCGCCATGACGACCCCGTCCCACACCCCCGCGAACACCGCCCGGCGCGGCAGCTGCACCCTGGTCGGTGCCGGCCCCGGCGACCCGGAGCTGCTGACCATCAAGGCCCTCAAGGCCATACAGGCTGCCACCGTGCTGCTGGTCGATGACCTGGTCAGCGACGCCATCGTGGCCCATGCCGCGCCCACGGCGCGCATCGTCTACGTGGGCAAGCGCGGCGGCTGCAAGAGCACGCCCCAGGCCTTCATCGAAAAGCTCATGCTGAGCGCCGTGCAGGACGGCGAGACCGTGGTGCGCCTGAAGGGCGGCGACCCCTTCATCTTCGGGCGCGGCGGCGAAGAGGTGGAGCACCTGCGCGAAGCGGGCGTCGAGGTCCAGGTCATCAACGGCATCACCGCTGGCCTGGCCGGGCTCACCGGCCTGGGCGCCCCGCTCACGCACCGCGACCGGGCGCACGGCGTAGTCTTCATCACGGGCCACGCCAAGCCCGGCGACAGCGGCACCGACTGGCGCCAGCTGGCCGCCACCGCGCGCGATGCGCGGCTCACCCTGGTGATCTACATGGGCGTGAGCAGCGTGGAGCACATCCGCGCCGAGCTGCTGAACGGCCTGCCCCCGGCCACGCCCGTGGCCGTGATCCAGCATGCCAGCCTGCCACAACAGCGCCATGCGTTGACCACGCTGGGTGCGCTGGTGGAGTGCATTGCCGACACGGGCCTGGGCAGCCCCAGCGTCATCGTCGTTGGCGATGTGGTCCATGGCGTACGGGCAATGGCCGAGCCTCAGACACCGCTCACCGCTGCGGTTGCAGCCGCCTGAGCGCCAGATTGCCGCAGTCAAAAATCTATCGGTCCATAAATATCATTAGTTTTCATTAAAAATCCCCTGTTGGCTGCCGAAACAGCGTGTAGACCGTTTTGGCAGACCGCCAGCTCCGCCAGGCGGCGGTAGCGCCATCGGGGGATTCCATGAAAACACCAGGCCTTACTTTCACTTCCACAGCTGCGCGGCCACGGCTGCCCGCATGGCGGCGCACGTGGTCACGGCTGCTGGCCGGCTGCGCGCTTGGCATGGCCCTGCTCATGCCCGGCCTGGCTGGCGGCGCCGACATGGTGCTGGCCACGCGCGTCACGGCCGGTGCAAAGCCCTGGCTCACTCCAGCGCACCGCCAGTGGCTGCAGGCGCGCGGGCCGCTGACCGTGGGCATTTCCCTGCCCGACCATCCTCCCCTGGAAATGATCGATGGCGAGCGCTTCCAGGGCATCACGGCCGACCATCTGGGCCTGCTGTTTCCCACGCCGGTGCGCTTGAAGACCTATGGATCGCGCGTGGCCGTGCTCGATGCGCTGCGGCGCGGCGAGATCGACCTGGCCTGCAAGGGCACCGAGCTGGAGGCCGAACGCGCCGACCTGGCCCTGAGCGTGCCCTACCTGCCCAGCCAGCCCGTACTGGTGTCGCTCTCGCACGCCCCCTTCGACGCCGGGCGCCGGGGCGCGCGGCTGGCCATGACGCCCGACCAGCTGTTGCGCTCCCAGGTGACGGCCGCCTATCCTCTCAGCGAGCTGCAGACCTATGAAACACCCCGCCGCGCGCTGGAGGCGCTGAGCCTGGGCGAGATCGACGGCTTCGTCGGCGACACGGTCACGGTGTACTACCTGATCCAGGCCAACTACCTGCTCAACCTGCGCGTGCAGGGCTTCGCCCCTATAGAAAGCCGGGGCTTCGGCATGCTGGTGCGGCATGACGATGCGCAGCTGAAGGCCTATCTGGACCAGGCCCTGCCCGCCATCACCTTGCAGCATGGCGACGACATTCTGCACAGCTGGAGCGGCAGCCGCCGTCCGCTGCTGGGAAGCGACCGCGTGGCCCTGGCCCCCTCGGAAAAGCAGTGGCTGGATGCCCATCCCCGCATTCCCGTGGTGCTCAACAGTTCGCTGGGATCGCTGGGACAGCTGGATGCCGACCGCCAGGCCGAGGGCATAGGGCCCGACTACCTGGACCTGATCAGCCACCGTGCCGGCCTGCAGTTCGACTACATGACCGCACGCAACTACGCCGAACTCGAGACCATTCTGGGCTCGGGCAAGGCCCTGCTCACCCCCGTATACACCTCGCCGCCGATTGCATCGCCCCATATCAAGCTGCTGCCGCCCTACCTGCGCAGTGCGGTGGTGGTGATGGCCCGGCCCGAGGCGAATGCGGGCACACAGCGTGGCAAGCGCATACACCACCTGCAGGGACTGGAGGGCAAGCGCGTGGCCATGGTGGAGGGCTTCTTCCTGGAAGACACGGTGCGCCGCGAGCATCCGCGCATACGGCTGCAGCTGTATCCCGACCTGGCCAAGGCCCTGGCCAGCGTGGCAGCCGATGACAGCGATGCCTTTGTCGGCAACGACTACGCAGCGCGCTATGCCAACGCCCGGCAATTGGGCAACCAGTTGCAGCTCACCGGCATCCTGGAGGACTACACCCGCCCCGTGAGCCTGGCCGTGCATGCCGCCGAGCCCGAGCTTCTGAGCATCCTGGAGAAGGCCCAGCTGTCCATCTCGCCCGAAGAAATGGCCGAAATCGTCCGCCTATGGGCGCCGCGCGATAGCGGCAGCGGCGCGCGTTTCTGGCGCGAGCACCGCCAGCGCCTGCTGCTGCTGCTGGCGGCGCTGGCGCTGGCCACGGTCACCTCCCTGGTCTGGGGCTTTTACCTGAGCCGCCAGATGCGCAGGACACGCCGTGCCGAGCGGCGTGCCGAGGCCGCCAACCAGGCCAAGAGCCTGTTCCTGTCCACCACCAGCCACGAGATACGTACGCCGCTCAGCGCCATCATCGGCCTGCTGGAGCTGGCGCAGGACCGCGAAAAGCGGGGCCTGCCCCACCGCGAGACGCTGGCCGCGGCCCACAAGGCTTCCCAGGGCATGCTGCTGCTGCTGGGCAATGTGCTGGACCTGCACCGCATCGAGTCGGGCCACATCGACTCCACGCCCCAACCCGTGGCGCTGCGGCCGCTGATCGAAGACATGGCCCCGCTGCTGCAGGGCCTGGCGCACGGCAAGCGGCTGTCGCTGCGCACCCACGTGGGCAAGGGCGTGGACCACAGCGTGACGGCCGACCCGCTGCATCTCAAGCAGGTGTTGTTCAACCTGCTGAGCAATGCCATCAAGTTCACCGAACGCGGCAGCGTCACCCTGCGCGCGCAAGGCACCAGCCGCCATGACCGCCTGCTGCTGCAGATGGAGGTCGAGGACACCGGCATCGGCATTGCGCCGCAGGACCAGGCCCGGCTGTTCCAGCCCTTTTCGCAGGTGCCAGGGGCCCATCAGGACCAGGCCTTCGGCAGCGGCCTGGGCCTGAGCATCACGCGCCGCCTGCTGGAGCACATGGGAGGGACCATCACCCTGGAGAGCGCGCCGGGCCGGGGCTCACGCTTCACGGTCAGGTTGAGCCTGCCGCTGGTGGACCCGGACGATATGCCTTCGGCCGAAGAGGTACTGCCCCGGGTCATGCCCGCGCAGCTGGAGCTGCGTGCACAGGTCGATACAGGCACCGAGCCCCTGCCCGGCATCCAAGCCGAGCCCGAACTCAGAATCCTGGCCGTGGAAGACTATCTGTTCAATCGCGAGCTGCTCAAGAGCCAGCTCACCGCGCTGGGCCACGGCATCTCGCTGGCCAGCGATGGGCAGGATGCCTGGGCGCGTTGCCTGGTCGAGTCCTTTGATCTCATCATCACCGACGGCCGCATGCCGATCATGGACGGCTTCGAGTTCATACGGCGACTGCGCCGGCGGGAAGCCGAAAACCAGCTGCGCCGCTGCCGCGTGATTGCGCTGACCGCCAGTCCCGAGGCCTCCGAAGCCCTGCGCTACCTGCAGGCCGGTGCCGACGAAGTGCTGTCCAAGCCGGCTTCCATGGAAGACCTCAAGCGCGTCATCGAGCAGGTGCTGGACGAGTTGCAGGACAGCGCGCCCGGCACCTGGAAGACGCCGCCCACCGCGCCCTCAGCTCTCAGCCCGGCTTGACCGAGCTGCTGGCCGTCACGCGGCTTTGCTCGAAGCGCTGGGCCAGCTCGCGGCGCAGGTCCTTGCGGATCAGCGCGGCCTGCCAGCGGCGCTTTTCCTCGTCGGTGGACGGCACCAGCGTGGGCACGGGCGCAGGCTGCTTGTTCTCGTCCACCGCCACCATGGTGAAAAAGCAGCTGTTGACATGGCGCACCACCTGGGTGCGTATGTCCTCGGCCACCACCTTGATGCCGATCTCCATCGACGACTTGCCCGTGTGGTTGACGCTGGCCAGGAAGGTCACCAGCTCGCCCACGTGGATGGGCTGCAGGAACATCACCTGGTCCACGCTCAGCGTGACCACATAGCGTCCCGCGTAGCGGCTGGCACAGGCATAGGCCACCTGGTCGAGCTGCTTGAGAACGGCGCCGCCATGGACGTTGCCCGAAAAGTTCGCCATGTCGGGCGACATGAGCACGGTCATGCTCAGCTGGTGCGATGGGAAATTCATCGCTGGATTTTAGGTCCCCCCTGAGTCGCTGCGCGCCTTCCCCCAGAGGGGGACGACACCCTCGGTGCGGGGCGGCCCTTCCTCGGTGTCCCTGGCTTCAGGACACGCCAGTTTCACAGGGCACGCGAAGGGCTGGCACAAGTGCGCGAGAATGGGCGCCCTTTTGCCCCCCGAGTGACGTTTTTGTGACCTCTTCCCTCTCTTTCGACGCCATCGTCATCGGCGCCGGCGCGGCCGGTCTGTTCTGTGCGGCCCAGGCCGGGCAGCGTGGCCTGTCGGTGCTGCTCCTGGACCACGCGGAGAAGGTGGCCGAGAAGATCCGCATCTCGGGCGGCGGCCGTTGCAACTTCACCAACCGCGACCTGGACGTGCGCGCGCCGCACAAGCACTTCGTGGGCGGCAACCCGCAGTTCTGCCGCTCGGCCCTGTCGCGCTACACGCCGGCCGACTTCATCGCGCTGATGGACAGGCACGGCATTGCCCACCATGAAAAGCACAAGGGCCAGCTGTTCGCCGACCGCTCGGCCGAGGACATCATCGCCATGCTGCTGGCCGAATGCCAGGCCGGCGGCGTGCAGCGCTGGCAGCCCTGCAAGGTCGATTCCGTCGCGCATGCGGATGGCCAGTACCTCCTGCAGACCAGCCGTGGCGCCGTGCAGGCGCCCAGCCTGGTCATCGCCACGGGCGGGCTGTCCATTCCCAAGATAGGCGCCACCGACTTCGGCTACCGCCTGGCCCGGCAGTTCGACCTGCCCCTGGTCGAGCGCGTGCCGGGCCTGGTGCCGCTGACCTTCGACGGCGACGCCTGGGCACCCTACGCCCAGCTCGCCGGCCTGGCCTTGCCCGTGGAAATCAGTACCGGCAGCAAGAAGGAACGCATGGCCTTCATGGAAGACCTGCTGTTCACGCACCGCGGCCTGTCCGGCCCCGCCGTGCTGCAGATCTCCAGCTACTGGAAGCCCGGCACGCCCCTGTGCATCAACCTCGCCCCCGAGGTGGACCTGCAGGACGAATTGCTCAAGGCCAAGTCGCGCTCGCGCAAGCTCATCGCCAATGAACTGGCGCAGTGGCTGCCCTCGCGCCTGGCCGATGCCTGGGTGCAGCAGGACGCGGCCTGGCAGCGCCCCATTGCCGAAGCCTCGGACAAGGCCCTGAACCAGCTGGCCGAGCGCCTGTCGCGCTGGGAGATCGTGCCCACCGGCACCGAAGGCTACAAGAAGGCCGAAGTGACGCTGGGCGGCGTGGACACGCGTGCGCTTTCGCAACAGACCATGGAATGCAAGACCCGGCCCGGCCTGTACTGCATCGGCGAGGTGGTGGACATCACCGGCTGGCTGGGCGGATACAACTTCCAATGGGCCTGGGCCAGCGCGCATGCGTGCGCGCAGGCCTTGCCTTGTGCGTGATTTGTCAGATCGCTTTCGTCTCGCGTATAATCGCCCGCTTTGCTGGCAATTGCCCCGTCGGCCAATACTAGTTAACCATTGACGGGGACCAACCGCTGAACATGGCTCTCAGGCCCGATCTTCCCGAGAACCCGCTGTCAGCACAGATATCTGGAAATCTAGCTAATGACCACCATCCGCGTAAAAGAAAACGAGCCCTATGAAGTTGCCCTGCGCCGCTTCAAGCGCACCATCGAAAAGCTCGGCCTGCTGACCGACCTGCGCGCTCGCGAGTTCTACGAGAAGCCCACATCCGAACGCAAGCGCAAGAAGGCTGCCGCCGTCAAGCGTCACTACAAGCGCGTTCGCAGCATGCAGCTGCCCAAGAAGCTGTACTGATCAGCTCTTGACCAGCCGGCTCTCGTCAGCCGCAAAACCCGCGCTCGGGACGCCAGGCGCGGGTTTTTTGTTTTTGTTTCTTGGTTTTTGTTTTCCGACGCCACTACCTCAGGAGAAATGCCATGAGCCTCAAGGCCCAGATCACCGAAGACATGAAGACCGCCATGCGCGCCAAGGACAGCGAACGCCTGGGCACCATCCGCCTGCTGCTGGCCGCGATGAAGCAAAAGGAAGTCGATGAACGCGTCGAGCTCGACGACGCCGCCGTCATCGCCATCGTGGACAAGCTGATCAAGCAGCGCAAGGACAGCATTGCAGCCTTCGAGGGCGCAGGCCGCCAGGACCTGGCCGACAAGGAAAAGGCCGAAATGGCCGTGCTGACCGCCTACCTGCCCGCACGCATGTCGGCCGAGGAAGTGGCCACCGCCGTGAAGGCCATCGTGGCCGAGCTGGGCGCCTCCGGCCCCGGCGACATGGGCAAGGTCATGGGCGCGGTCAAGGCGCAACTGGCTGGCAAGGCCGACATGGGCCAGGTGTCCGCTGCCGTCAAGGCTGCCCTGGCAGGTTGAGCCTGCTGCGGCAGCCGCGCCCTTTTCAGGACGCTGCTGCCGCCCATTCCTGCTGAAAGTGCTCCTGCAGGAATTCGACACAGACACGCACCTTGGCCGACAGCTGCAGCCGCGTCGGATAGACCGCCCAGACATTGGCCTCCTGCCGCCATTCGGGCAGCAGCTGCACCAGGCGCCCGGCCTGCAGATGGGCGCCCACATCCCACAGCGAGCGCAGCGCAATGCCGCGCCCGTCAACGGCCCACTGCACCACCATCTCCCCGTTGTTGGCCGACAGCGGCCCCGTGACCTTCACCGATTGCTCGGCGGCGCCCGCGCGCAGCCGCCACACGCCAAAGGCCTGGTCGCGCTCCTTGATGGCCAGGCAGTCGTGGGCCGACAGCTCGGCCGGCGTGCGCGGCATGCCACGGCGCGCCAGGTAGGCAGGCGCCGCGCACAGCACGCGGTGGTTGTCGGCCAGCCGCCGCGCAATCAGGTGGGGCGCAATCTCGTCGCCCACGCGCACATCCAGATCGAAGCCCTCGCCCGCCACATCCACCAGCCGGTCGAACACATCCAGCCGCACCTGCAGCTCCGGATGGCGCTCCACCAGCCGGGACAGCGCCGGCGCGATCACATGCCGCCCGAAGCCGAAGCTGCTGCTCACGCGCAGCAGCCCGCGCGGCTCGCTGCGCGTGATGGCCACCTCCTGCATCAGCTGGTCCATGTCGTCGAGGATGCGCTGCGCCCAGTGGAATACGCGCTCGCCCTCCTCGGTCACGGCCACGCGGCGCGTGGTGCGGTGCAGCAGCTTCACGCCCAACTCCTGCTCCAGCAGGCGGATGCGCTTGCTCACATAGGCGGGCGATGCACCCAATTCCTCGGCCGCAGCGGCAAAGCCGGATTTGCGGGCCACCACGGTGAAGACGCGCAGGTCTTCGGGAGCCGGTTGTTTATTCACGATCTGTAAACAATGGAACCACAGTTGGCCGATTGTATTTAGCCCTGGAGCAGCCAACAATGCCATGCATGCGGCCGGACTGCCTATGCCGTTTCTCGTTTTCCATCCATTCGATCCAAGGACAGACACCATGCAAGACACATTCAAGATCGCCGTCATCGCCGGTGACGGCATTGGCAAGGAAGTCATGCCCGAAGGCCTGCGTACCCTGGAGGCCGCTGCCAGCCGCTTTGCGATCAAGCTCGAATTCCACCATTTCGACTGGGCCCACTGCGACTACTACCTGGCCCACGGAAAAATGATGCCCGACGACTGGAAGGCGCAGCTGTCCGGCATGGACGCCATCTTCTTCGGCGCCGTGGGCTGGCCCGCCACCGTGCCCGACCATGTCTCGCTGTGGGGCTCGCTGCTCAAGTTCCGTCGCGAGTTCGACCAGTACATCAACCTGCGCCCCGTGCGCCTGTTCGAGGGCGTGCCCTGCCCGCTGGCCGGCCGCAAGCCCGGCGACATCGACTACTACGTGGTGCGCGAGAACACCGAAGGCGAATACACCTCGCTGGGCGGCATCATGTACGAGGGCACGGACCGCGAAATCGTGATCCAGGAATCGGTCTACTCGCGCAAGGGTGCCGAACGCCTGCTCAAGTACGCCTTCGACCTGGCCCGCAGCCGCGAGCGCAAGCACGTCACCCTGGCCACCAAGAGCAACGGCATCGCCATCAGCATGCCCTGGTGGGACCAGCGCGCCGAGGACGTGGCCAAGGCCTACCCGGACGTCACGCTGGACAAGCAGCACATCGACATCCTGACCGCACGCTTCGTGCTGCAGCCGGGCCGCTTCGACGTGGTGGCCGCCACCAACCTGTTCGGCGACATCCTCAGCGACCTGGGACCGGCCACCACGGGCACCATCGGCCTGGCCCCCTCGGCCAACCTCAACCCCGACCGCAGCTTCCCCAGCCTGTTCGAGCCCGTGCACGGCTCGGCGCCCGACATCTATGGCAAGAACATCGCCAACCCCATCGCCATGGTCTGGTCGGCTGCGCTGATGCTGGACTTCCTGACCCACGGCCAGGGCGCAGGCCGCGCGGCACACGACGCCATCGTCTCGGCCATCGAGGAAGTCATCAAGAACGGCCCCCGCACGCCCGACCTGGGCGGCACGGCCAGCACCACCGAAGTGGGCCAGGCCATCGCCCGGCGCATCGCTGCCGCCTGAGGCGCCACGCCGGGGTTCGCGCCGCCCCGGCTACCGGGCCCTGCGCAGCCTGCCTGCCCCAACCAGCGCCGCCAACAGGCCCAGCATGAACAGCGCCACGGTGTGCAAGGCCGGCACAGGCGTGGGCACTGACGTGGGCACTGGCGCCGCCGCCACAGCCTGCGTGAAGCCCTGGCTCATCGGGGCGTGGCTCGCATCCCCGCTGTAGTCCACGACAAGGTTGTGGGACCCGGGCTCCAAAGGCACGCGGACCGTGATGCTGGCAGCACCGCTGGCCAGGGGGGCAGAGCCCAGCAGCGACCCGTTGTACGAGACCGTGATATCGCCCCTGGGAAGCAAGGCCGCCATCGCCCGCAGCGCCTCCCGGTGGGCCTGCACCTCGGTCACGGCCGACACGTTGATGGTCACATCGTCGCCGGGTTTGGAAGGGTTGGGGGTCGAAGTGATCACCAGGGTCGCCGCTGCCAGGGCAATTTGCACGCTTTGCTGCTGCCTTGCTGCCGCCTCGTAGTTCGCGTCACCGGCCTGGTCGGCCAGGATGCGGCAGGGCCCCGTTGCAGTGAAGGAGACCGTACTGCCCGCAATGGTGCAATGGGCAGCCGTCGCCGCATCCACGGAGAACACCACTGCCTTGCCGGAAGCCCCGCCCGTAGCTGCCACGGCATAGGTATCGCCCACCTTGGCGCCTGCAGGCGCCACGGAAGTGAAGGCAATGGCCTGCGAGCCCTTGCCGATGCTCAAGGACAGGACTTGCCGGGCCGCAGGCAGATGGTTCGCATCCCCCTGCTGATCGGCGGCCAGCAGGCAGTTGTCCGTACCCGCCTGCCTTCCGTACACCTCGGCACCGCTGACGGAGCAGGCAGCAGGCGTCAGGGAGCTGAACTGCACGGCCTGGGCCGAGCCGCCGCCGGCGGCGCTGAGAGCCACCCGTGCATCCACGACCAGGGCCGCCGGCATGCTCCAGACGATGGTCTGCGCAGCAGGCTGCACCGTCACCGGGTAAGCCATCTCGGGAGCGGGCCCATAGGTCGCGTCGCCGACCTGCCGGGCCGTCATCCTGCAAGTGCCTGCGGAATGGAAGCTGAACACCCCTGCGGCATCGACAGTGCAAACCTCTGGCGCAGATGCGGAAAACGTCACGGCCAGGCCGGAGGTAGCCGTTGCAACAGGCGTGAATGTCGTGCCGAAGGTCTGCGCCGACGGCTGTGCGAAGTCGATGGTCTGCTCCCGCCGGAGCGTGGTGAAGGGCACGCTGGCCACATCCGGCTGCACGCGGCCTGCGCCATCCCTGGCGATGAAGTGCAGCCTGTAGGCCGTATTCACCGCCAGCCCTCCGATATCGATATCGTGGACCACGCCGGCCGTCAGACCGACCGAGGCGCCGCCCGCCTGCAGCGCGGCGGCATCCGGAGCCGCCGCGGCCGCAGCAAGCACCTGCCAGTAGCCCGTGCCGTCCCGGTCCAGCGCCACGCGGGCCTTGGCCGTCACGCCGCCCGCCTGCGGGTCGACGGCGGGAGCCAGACTGAAGACCGGGCGGCCCAGCACATAGCTGGCAAACCCATGGTTTTGTGTTGGTTGCCACCCATCGGACATGGATGACAGGCCCGCCCAGGCCGCATTGGCAGGGATGGACGATGCGTCCATGGCGAGCAGGGTCTGGATGCCATCGAGCGAATAGTGGAAAACAGTGCTGCCGATGGGACGCGTGAAGGAGTACCCCTCGATCTGAAAGGAGCTGATCGTGGCCCAGGCTGCCGCTGCAGGAATGCCCATGGGGTCGGTCGTCTGCACGACCTGGCCCTGGTAGCTGTAGGTGTAGTGCTCGTTCCAGCTGTTGCTCGCCCAGCCGCCATCCCAGTAGTTGGAAGGGGTGATCCAGTCCGCAGTGGCGGGTGGCGAGCTGCCTTGCTGCACCACGCCACCCTCGCTGAACGTGTATTCGGTCACCGTGCTCGCATACAAAGCGTGGTACTGCGTCTGGTAACTCGTCATGACCAGCCCCTGCGCTGGCGCGGCCACGGCGACGGCGCAATGCAGGCCGGCCCCGAGTACCGCCCCCCACGGCATCATCGCCCTGGAAAATCCCACCCGAAGGCAACTGCCTCGTTCTCTCACATGCACTCCCGTTTCAACTTGCTGTTCTTCTGGTCCATGCCGGGGGTACCGGCAATGCATGAGCCTAGCGGCCGCATCTGCCCGCGCCTTGACTGCGCGTTGCGCTTTTCTTGACATTGCGTCCCGCCCCCTGCTCAACGCGGGCTGCCGCGCCACGGGCCCGTCATTCGCCAGCACCCTCCTGCTGCCCCCCGGGCCTGCAAAGCGGCTATGTGCCGGCCGACCGGGCCATCGTCTGGGCGCGGAGATCACGGCATTGCCCCCGGCCACAACCCCTGTCCACCGAACAGGGCAAGATGGCCGGCTGCGGCATTCGGGCCGCTCAGCAAAGCACGGAATCTCCATGAAGCACTACGACTACATCGTCATCGGCGGCGGCAGCGGCGGCATTGCATCGGCCAACCGCGCGGCCATGCACGGGCGCCACTGCGCGCTGATCGAAGCCGGCGAGATCGGCGGCACCTGCGTCAACGTGGGCTGCGTGCCCAAGAAGGTCATGTGGCATGCGGCCCAGATCGGCGAGGCCATGCACCGCTACGGCCCCGACTATGGCTGGGATGCCACCGTCAACCGCCTGGACTGGCAGCGCCTGCTGGACAGCCGCAGCGCCTATATCGACCGCATCCATGCCTCGTATGAAAGCGGCCTGGCGCGCAACAAGGTCGAGCTGCTCCAGGGCTTCGGCCGCTTCGTGGACGCACGCACCGTGGAGGTTGGCGGCCAGCTTCTCAGGGCCGACCACATCCTCATCGCCACGGGCACGCGCCCGGCCCGGCCCGACATTCCTGGCGCCGAACTGGGCATTGACTCCGACGGCTTCTTCGCCCTCAAGGCCCTGCCCGCGCGCACGGCCGTGGTCGGCGCCGGCTACATCGCCGTGGAGATTGCCGGCGTGCTGCACGCGCTGGGCTCGCAGACCCATCTGTTCCTGCGCCAGGCATCGGCGCTGCGCAGCTTTGACCCGCTGCTGAGCCAGACCCTGATGGAGATCATGGAGGCCGAAGGCCCTGCCGTGCACCGCCAGGCCACCCCGAAGGCCGTGGTCCGCAACGCAGACGGCAGCCTGGATCTGCAACTGCAGGACGGCAGCAGCCACACCGTGGACTGCGTGGTCTGGGCGGTGGGCCGCAGGCCCGACACCTCGGGCCTGAACCTGGAGGCCGCAGGCGTGGCGCTGCAGGACAGCGGCCACATCGCGGTGGACAAGTTCCAGGACACCAATGTGCCCGGCATCCACGCCGTGGGCGACATCACGGGCCGCATCGAACTCACGCCCGTGGCCGTGGCCGCAGGCCGGCGCCTGTCCGAGCGCCTGTTCAACGGCAAGACCGGCGAGCACCTGGACTACGACAACGTGCCCACCGTGGTCTTCAGCCACCCGCCCATCGGCACCGTGGGCCTGACCGAGCCGCAGGCGCGCGAACGATTTGGCGACGATCAGGTCAAGGTCTACCAATCGGCCTTCACCGCCATGTACACGGCAGTCACGCGCCACCGCCAGCCCGCACGCATGAAGCTGGTCTGCGTGGGTCCCGAGGAGCGCATCGTGGGCATACACGGCATCGGCCTGGGCATGGACGAGATGTTGCAGGGCTTTGCCGTGGCGCTCAGGATGGGCGCCACCAAGCGGGACTTCGATGACACCGTGGCCATCCACCCCACGGCGGCCGAGGAGTTCGTGACCATGCGCTGAAGCGCCTCTGCGGCCCTGCGCCCTCAGCGGTTGACCACGGCCTTGGGCAAGGCCAGCGTCAGCAGGCTGCCGGCCACCAGGCAGGCCGCGAACAGCAGCAGGCCTGTGCTCGACGAGTGCGTGAGGTCCTTGAGCCAGCCCAGCACATAGGTGGCCGCAAAGCCGCCGAGGTTGGCGATGGAGGCGATCAGCGCGATGCCGGCCGCCGCCGCAGGCCCCGTGAGGAAGGTGGCGGGCAGGCACCAGAACACGGGAAAGGCAGCCATGATGCCCGCCGTCGCCAGCGAGAACAGCAGCACGGTGGCCAACACATGGCCGGTGTACAGCGTGCTCATGGCCATGGCGGCCGCACCCGCCAGCGCCGGCAGCACGATGTGCCAGCGCCGCTCGCGGTGCCGGTCGGAGCTGATGCCGCACAGCAGCAGCGCGGCAATGGCAAAGGCATTGGGAATGGCCGTGAGCAGGCCGATGTCCGCCGGGCTCTTGACGCCCGCCTCGCGGATGATGGTGGGCAGCCAGAAGCTGATGGCATAGGTGGACATCATCAGGCTCAGGTCGATCATGCCCAGCAGCCAGACGCGGCCGCTGGACAGCGCCGCCCACAGCGAATGGTGGGACTCGGCCAGCTTGTCGCTGTCCAGGCTGCCGCGCAGCAGGCCCTTCTCGCGCGGCGACAGCCACTTGGCCGACTCGATGCCATTGGGCAGATAGACGAACACCAGCAGGCCCAGCACCACCGAGGGAATCGCCTCCAGGAAGAACAGCCACTGCCAGCCCGCATGGCCGCGCACGCCCGCAAAGGCCGTCATGATCCAGCCCGACAGCGGCGCCCCGACCAGGCTGGCCAGCGGCAGGCCGATCAGGAACAGCGCCATGATCTTGCTGCGCATGCGTGTGGGATACCAGTAGGTCAGGTACAGCATCACGCCAGGGAAGAAGCCTGCCTCCGCCACGCCCAGCAGAAAGCGCAGCACATAGAACTGCATGGGCGTGCTCACGAACATGGTCGCCCCCGAGATCAGGCCCCAGGTGATCATGATGCGCGCTATCCACAGCCGCGCTCCCATGCGCGCCAGCACCAGGTTGCTGGGCACCTCGAACAGGATGTAGCCCACGAAGAACAGGCCCGCACCCAGGCCGTAGACCGTCTCGCTGAAGCCCAGGTCCTGCTGCATCTGCAGCTTGGCCAGCCCCACGTTGATGCGGTCCAGATAGGCGGCCAGGTAGCACAGGCAGAAGAAGGGCACGAGCCGCCATGTCACGCGCCCGTACAGCTCCCGCCGCTCCTTCTCCTGCTCGCGCAGCCGGACCGCCTCCCCCTGCATGCCGCCAATGCCTGCATTGCTGTGAACTGACATTTCAGCTCCTTGCTGTGTTGACCATTGCCACCGTTCATGGCCGTGCGGTGCACGGGCACATGCCCCGCGCCGCCGCGCTGGCGCACCGCGTCCGGATCCGGTGGAAGCATCTGAAGCAGTGAAATTTCAAGCGCCTACGCTCAATGCTACGCACGATAGTCAAAAACAAGTCAAGTAGTTTCCCGATAGTTAACGCACATGAGAAATCTCAAAATCTCTGTACGCAAGGGAAACAACGGGCATCTCTTCATAAAAAGCCTTGGCGTTCTTTTGTAGGCAACCCGACTCAATTCGAGTGCACACACTTCATAGACCCAACAGCCACGGCCTGAAATCCGTGATCAAACCGAGGAGAGACCCATGCCCAGACTGCGCTCAAAGACGGGACATGTCCTTGCCCTGGCCGCCCCGGCGCTTGCCATGCTCCATGCCATCGCCCCGCTGCCGACGGGTGCCCAGGTCACGCTGCAAGGCCAGATCGATGCCTTCGCGGGTTTTTCGCGGCCGCTGGGCGCGGACAAGGGCACGGGCGTGCTCACGCCAGGCGGCATGCAGACCAATTTCTGGGCCCTGCGGGGAACGGAGGCGCTGGGCGGCGGACTCAAGGCCGTGTTCGCGCTGGAGGCCTTCTACCGCGCGGACAGCGGCTCCGAAGGGCGCTTTGCCAATGACGCCTTCTTTGCGCGCAGCGCCTATGTGGGGTTGGGCAGCGACCTGGGCACGCTGCAGCTGGGCCGCAACACCACGCCCTACTGGCTGGCCACGATTGCCTTCAACCCCTATGCAGGTTCCTTTTCGTTCTCACCTGCGGTGCTGCAAAGCTTCGGACCCAACGGCACGGCCGCCGCCGCGCTGCGCGGAGACTCGGGCTGGAGCGACAGCCTGCTCTACACCAGCCCGTCCTGGGGCGGCTTCACGGCACGGCTGCAGTACTCGTTCGAGCCCCCGGCTGGCACACCCGCGTCCCGGCGCCGCGATGCAGACAAGTACGGCGCCAGCCTCGGCTATGCGGGCGGCGCCTTCAGCGCGGCCATCGCCTACCAGAGCGTGGCCTATGCCAATGCCGCCGCCAGCGGGTTCGACCGCCAGGGCGCCTGGCTGCTGGGCGCCTCCTACGACCTGGGCGTGGCCAGGCTGTTCGCCCAGCACCAGCGACTGGCCGACCGTTTGGCCGGTTTGGCCGGCGCGGACCGCCGCAGGAACAGTGGACAGCTGGGCCTGTCCATCCCCGCAGGCCCGGGCGCCGTGCTGGCCTCCTACAGCCATGCGCGCACCTCGGGCGCCGAAGACGCCAGGCGCAATACCTGGGCCATGGGCTACGACCACCCGCTGTCCAAACGCACGGACATCTATCTCAACTACCTGCACGACCGCATCACCGGATCAGGCGCCGGCAGCGGCCAGACCTGGGGATTGGGCCTGCGCCACTACTTCTGAGATGGCACCTGCACCGCGCGCCACACCGTCTCCACCATGTGATCGCCCCAGCGCTGCAGCTCGGCCTGCTGCAGCAGATCCTTGTCGAAGAAGGCGCTCAGCGTGTGGCGGTTGGACAGGTAGAAGTAGCCCAGGCCCATGACCGTGATGTAGAGATCGTCGATGTGCACATCGGGACGGAACAGGCCCTGGGCCATTCCCGATTCCACGGCCTTGCGCAGCAGCGTGATGGCGTTGGGAAAGAAGTCCCGTATGCCCGAGGCCTTCTTCAGGTGCTTGCCCTTGAGCAGGTTCTCGGTGTTGAGCAGGAAGATCAGTTCCGGGTGCTCCTGGTAGTAGCGCCACATGAAGCGCACCACGGCCTCCAGCGCCGCGCGCGGATCGTCGAAGTCCACCAGCAGCTTCGCCTCGGCCTCCACCAACTTGCGGTAGGCGTTCTCCAGCACGGCGGCGAACAGCTTGTCCTTGCTGCCGTAGTGGTAGTAGAGAAGGCTCTCGTAGCACTTGGCCTGCTTGCCGATGCGCTGCACGCTGGCGCCGTCGTAGCCACTTCTGGCGAACTCGATCTCGGCCGCCAGCAAGATGGCCTCCTTGGTCGTCTTGCCGGTCTTGGCAGTCCGCTTGCGCCCCGCAGACGCCTTGGCAGGGGCCTTGGAGGGGGCCGACTTCGCAGCGGCTTTCCTGGCGGGCGCAGCCTTGCGCTTCGGGGTGGCGGGAACTTCCTCGGGATCAGTGGTCATGGGCACGGCGTCAGGTGAAGGGGGCGTTGCGTCGGCCATTCTAGGGAAAAACGCCATATTGAAATTGAGTGTTCACTCAAACAAAATTGAGTGAACACTCAACAAGGAGAGTCCCCATGGAAACCTATGTACTCGATACCTGGTACCCGCTGACCTGGTCGCGCAACGTGGGCCGTCAGCTGTCGGCGCACCGCATCGTCGAACGCGACGTGGTGCTCTACCGCACCGAGGCCGGCGCCGCCGTGGCCATGGAGGACGCCTGCCCCCACCGCCTGCTGCCGCTGTCCATGGGCAAGCTCAAGGGCGATGCCATCGAATGCGGCTACCACGGCCTGACCTTCGACTGCAGCGGCCGCTGCACGCGCGTGCCGGGCCAGGACATGATCCCGGGCAACGCCGTGGTGACCACCTATCCGGTCCAGGAGAACATGGGCCTGGTCTGGATCTGGATGGGCGATCCCTCGCGCGCCGGCAGCGTGCCGGTGTTCGACCTGCCCCAGTACCACGACCCGGCGTGGAGCGCCGTCGAAGGCGATGCCCTGCGCATAGAGGCCAACTACCTGAACCTGGCCGACAACCTCTGCGACCCGGCCCATGTGAGCTTCGTGCACCTGAGCACGCTGGGCAACGCGGCCAGCGAGGACATCCCCGTGCACCACGAGGAGCTGGACGGCCGCATCGTCACCTGGCGCTGGATCATCGATGCGCCGGCCATTCCGCTGTTCGCCAAGTACGGCAATTTCAGCGGCAACGTGGACCGCTGGCACTACTACCACTACCACGCGCCCAGCATCGCCATCATCGACTTCGGCAGTGCCGCCACGGGCACGGGCGCCCCCGAGGGCCGGCGCGACAACTGCATGCAGATCTATGCCTGCCACTTCATGACGCCCGTGGATCGGAACACCTCCATCGACCACTGGCTGCACGTCAAGAACTTCACGGCCGATGCCGACACCAATGCGGCCCTCTCTGCCGACTTCCGCGTCGCCTTCGCCGAGGACAAGGCCATCCTCGAAGCCATAGAGCGCAACGAAAAGCGCTTTGCCGAGCGCAAGACCATCAAGATCGCCATCGACGCGGCCCCCCGGCGCATGCGCCGCATGGTGGACCGCATGATCGAGGGCGCGCCCACGGGCGGTTGAGAAGCAGGCCATGCAGACCACGCCGCTCCCTGTGCCCGCACATCCCGCGCTTCCACCCATAGGCTGCAACGGCCGTGGCGTGCAGCGCTCCTCGCGCCACCAGCCTATAGGCCTGCAGGAGCTGCCGATACGCGAGCAGTTCCGCCTGGTCAGCGAAGCCGGCGCCTTCGACTGCTTCGACCGCCTGCCGCTGCGCATGCAAATGGCCGAATACGAGGCCGCCATCGCCGAGTTCAACCTGCCCGTGCACACGGCCAGCTGGTTCTACCGCCTGGGCGAGGACGAGGCCCTGCTGGCCGACAACCTGCGCATCTGCCAGGCCATGGGCGCGCGCTGCCACAACATCATGACCTTCAAGCACCACCGCGACGGCCATGTGCTGGACGATGCCGAGATCACCGACCACTACCTGCGCGTCTACGACGACGCCATGTCCCTGGGCGTGGAGCCCAGCTTCGAGCTGCACGTCAACATGTGGACCGAGGACTTCCTGCGCGTGCGCGAGGTGGCCCGGCGCGTGCAGGCGCATGGCGTGCCCTTCCACTTCACTCTGGACTACAGCCATGTGAACTTCAAGATCGGCAACCCCGCCGAGCAGGAGCTGTCGGGCGTGCGCGAGATGGTCGAGCGCGGCGAACTGGTGCTGGACCCCTTCGAGCCCGGCTCGCTGTGCGAGCAGTGGCTGGACATGGGCATCGTGCGCTGGGCGCAGTTGCGCGCGGCCGGGCCCAACCAGCCACCGAACCTGTGGCACCGCAACGAGGATGGCGGCCATGGCCGGGGCATCCAATATCCCATGCTGCGCCCGGGCCCCGGCGAATGGCACTCGCCCTGGCACGCCTACCTGCTTGAACCGTCCAAGGAGGCCATCCGCAAGGTGCTGGCCTACCACCATGCGCATCCGCACAGCCCGCTGCGCCACCTCACCACCGAATTCATCAACCTGCCCGACTACGGCCTGGGTGCCAGATACGACCTGCTGGCGCAGAACGTGGCGGCCGCGCGTTTCATGCGGCAAACCTGGGACGAAATCTGCGCCCGCCCCGCAGTCCAGGCCTCGTGCAAAGGTGCATCATGACCCCCGCCCAGCCCCCCCAAGGCCATGCCGTCATCATCGGCGCCGGCCATGCAGGCGGCACCCTGGCCGCCCTGCTGCGCCAGTACGGCCACCTCGGACCCATCACCCTGGTCGGCGGCGAAGACCTGCCGCCCTACCAGCGCCCGCCGCTGTCCAAGGCCTGGCTGCAGCAGGCCATGGACCCGGACGATCTGCTGCTGCGGCCCGCCAGCGCCTATGCCGACCAGGCCATCGTCCTGCGCCTGGGCATGCGCGCCATGGCCATAGAGCCGGGCTCGCGGCAGGTGGCGCTGAACGACGGGTCGGCGCTGCACTACGACCACCTGGTCATTGCCACAGGTGCCGCACCGCGCTGGCTGGCCCTGCCCGGGGGTGAGCGGCCCGGCGTCACCTACCTGCGTACCCTGGACGACGCGCAGGCGCTGCGGGGCCATCTGCAGACCGCCCGCCGCCTGGCCATCATCGGCGGCGGCTATGTGGGGCTCGAAGTCGCATCCACGGCCCGCAAGCTGGGCGTGCAGGTCCGGGTCATCGAGCGCGAAGGCCGGCTGCTGACCCGCAGCGCCTCGCCGCAGATCGCCGCACACCTTCAGCGCCTGCATGCGGGCCAGGGCGTGGACTTCCATTTCAACGCCTCGGTCGCCTCCATCCAGGGCGACGGCCCCGCCAGCATCACCGGCCTGGCGATGGCCGATGGCACCCATCTGCAGTGCGATGCCGTGCTCATCGGCGTGGGCGCGGCGCCCAGCGTGGAACTGGCGCAGTCCCTGGGCCTGGACTGCGCGGGCGGCATTGCCGTGGACGGCGAGGGCCGCACCGCCCTGCCCGGCATCTACGCCATAGGCGATGCCACGCGCCGCCCGCTGGCCGGCCACACCGGGCTGCACCGGCTCGAAAGCGTGCCCAGTGCGCTTGAACAGGCACGCCGCGCGGCCTGCGCCATCACCGGCCGCGCCCTGCCTGCCCCTGAAACACCCTGGTTCTGGTCCGATCAGTACGACAGCAAGCTGCAGATCGCCGGCCTGCCCGGCCGTGGCGACCAGACCGTGCTGCGCGGCGACCCGACCAGCGGCAGATTTGCCGTTTTGCACCTGCAAGGCGGCGTGCTCTGCGCGGCAGAGTGCGTGAATTCACCAGGAGAGTTCATGGCCGCACGCAAGGCCATTGCCGCCAATTACTGAAGCCGCCCGCCCCTCACAAAACACGCCCCACCATGACCACCATCACCTTCATAGAACACAGTGGCCGCGAGCACACCGTGCAGGCCACGGACGGCCACAGCCTCATGCGCACCGCCGTCTCCCATGGTGTGCCCGGCATCGATGCCGAATGCGGCGGCGCCTGCGCCTGCGCCACCTGCCATGTCTACATCCGCCCCGAATGGCTGGACCGCGTGGGCCCGGCGCTGGGCAATGAAAAGGAAATGCTGGACTTCGCGCTCGACGTGCGCGGCGACTCGCGGCTGGCCTGCCAGATCACGGTATCGCCGCAGCTGGACGGGCTGGTGGTGGGCATGCCGGTGGCGCAAAGCTGAGGGCTGTGCAGATGCGCCGGCCACCCCGGACACAGCGCGCCCTGCAATCGCGTACCACCCCATGTCACCAAACGCAAGGCCGGGGGCTCCGGAATGCGTCAAGCGGTACCGCAAGCCATTGCCTGGAATCGAGAAGGGAAAGGGCTATCTCAGCCCACCACATCGGGGAATCAAATATCTCAGGAGAACCTGAGATCGTGGTCGGTAAATAGCACCTTGTACAGCGGAGCAAAATCATCGTCTGAATTTATCAGCGTGAAATCCATATTCATCAAAAGAACGCTCTTTTCCAGGATGACAAATCCAGCCGATACTATCTTTTCAATTACTTGATTCAACAAATGATCATCCCCCGCCACTGCAATCACCTTACTGCCTGATCTTTCAAAATTTTCCAGAATGGCCACATAGTTTCCAACCCAGGAAATAAAAACCTCATAGCACCCAATACTGCCATTGATGTCGAGGCGGTAGCACACATCATCGTTCACATCTGAATAGTCTTGCACCTCAGTGATATGCCCAATCGATTCTTTCAGAGCACTGGCATCACAAGATGGAACAGATAATTCAGAGTAATTAGGTTCGCGCAATGAACCATATTTCACCAAAACCTGTGCCGCAATATCCCGGACAATTCCACCCATTGATTCAACCCTCCTGAAGGGTGACCTTCTTCATTCCACCCGCCCTATCCAGCAAAACAAGATCACGATAATATCCGGAATCTTCGTCAGGCAGATAAACATCAATCTTGAAATTCCTTGCCATAAAAGCAAGAATTGAATTATCGACCACAACATCCTCTTCAAGATATACAGTGACCATTTTCATTCCCTGGAATTCATGAGAATCTTCAATCAGCAAAACAATTTTCGCCTTTTTCTCCACGAGCTGCTCGACTGAATCTATTGCACAAACATCACCAGGAGAAACTTCCAAAGAACTCGCAAAACAACCGAGCAGCGCTGCATCCTCATGAGCACGGTCCACAAGAAAATTATTCCAGATCATTAATTGGATCCCATCCCTATTGGATTCTTGAATCATCTTCAATCAATAGAAACTCAAGAAACTCCTACAGTTCCACCTCCCTTTCAAACAGCGATATTGCTTTCAGCGCCAGACTCTCTGGTGCATCTTGGCAAATCAGCAATACAAACCTCACGCAATTGAGCCCGGGAAATGCGCCATGAGCGAAGAATTCAACGGCATCCTCCAAGCTCTCGCTCAGGGAGATAGTGACAACATCCATATCTCCGGCATCCAGAAGCAAGTCATCAATCATCTCTTCCGCTTCGGGGTAGTCCCCCCACGTCGCAAAGAACTCGCACCCGATCTCCAGCAGCCTGGTTATTGCAATATTGAATTCCGGGTCCTCACCCATCCCTGTCACCACAAAACAGCCAAGCGGAAGCGGACTGGATTGCAGCCTGCCCGCATCGCAGGTTTTCGATATTACAAGCATGTTCTTCATTGGCGCATTTACATGTCCGACTGAACCCACTTCACCTCTGATGGATGAATGGAAAAATTCGCCATCAGCTTGTTGATGGCAAAAACCGTCTCAACACCTCTGTCCACGTAGATCGCCGTGCCTTTGGCCGGTGAATTCACGTAGAAATGAAAGAGGATGGTACCAACATCCTTATCCAAGGCATAGCAATAATGACAGACATCCAGATCGTCAACATCTCTCACAAAATGCAGCCCGTGCTTTCTGTATAGCTCCGAAGGCCCATCAGACAAGAGGATGACCGGCTTTGATTCACCGCTGGGCCATGGATTCTCTTCAGACATTGCTGCGCTTTCCTTATCTGCCATGTTGCAATTGCTCGCCGTGGCGTGCTGTAGCCCGCGACTTGCCCACCACGGCCCTCAAGCACTCCACCAGCAATCTCGTCGTCGCCGTCATGGGCTGGCCGCGCAGGGTGATCAGGCCCACGGGGGGCAGGTCTATGGGCACGGGCAGGTCCAGCACGGCGACCAGCCCCTGCTGCGCGAAATGCTGCGCCACGCCGCGCGCCATGAAGGCCACGGCGCCGCGCTGGTGCAGGAAGCTGATCTGCGACAGGAATGAGGCGGACTCCACCAGGTCGGCCGGCGGATGCAGGCCGTGCGCGAAGAACTGCTGCTCCAGCTTCACGCGCAGCGATGCCCAGGGCGGGGGCATGACGCAGGGCATGTCGGCCAGCGCCTGCCAGCTGGCGTGCTGCGCCAGCAGCGCATGGCCGGGGCGCACGACAGCGACCATGGGCTCGTCGTACAGGGCTTCGGTCTCCAGGTCGGGCGAGGCGTAGCCGGGTTCGAGCCGGCCCACGAACAGATCCAGCTCGCCCATGCGCAGCTTGGGCAGCAGCCGCGTGAGATCGCCCTCCTCGACCAGCACCGTGGTCTGGGCCGATCGCGCCTTCAACTGCTCGACGGCCCGGGCCAGCAGCACGGGCGTGGCCACCACCATGGCGCCCACGCTGGTGCGCCCGCGCGTGCCGCTGGCCTCGGCCGCCATTTCATCGCGCGTGCGTTCGAAGCCCGCCAGCACCGAGCGCGCGAAGCGCACCATGCTGACGCCGGCGGCCGTGGGCTCGGTGCCGCGCGTGGAGCGCTCGAACAGCGTCATGTCCAGCATGCGCTCGATCTCGGCCAGGGTCTTGGAGACGGCGGGCTGGGTGACAGCCAGGAACTCGGCGGCGCGGCCCAGGTGGCGAAACTGGTCCAGCGCCACCAGCAACTGCAGATGGCGCAGCTTGAGGTTGGAGCGCAGCACGCGGTCAATCTTGCTCATGGGGTCTTCATAGCTTCGAGGTTATGAAGCCAGTCTATCTTTTCATTGGATTGTCATGATCAGGCGCTGAACAATCGCGCCAGTCAGCCCAAGGCCCGGATCACAGGGCTGCAAAAAGCCAATACAGGAGACAAGCGATGAACACCCCACGCACACGCCATGCAAGCCGGCGCGAATTCGTGCTCGCCACCCTCGGCGCCAGCGCACTGGCTGCCACCGGACCTCTTTTCGCCCAGAACTGGCCCGAACGCCCCATCACCTTCATCTGCCCCTGGCCTGCGGGCGGCACGGCCGACCAGTCCATGCGCGCGCTGTGCACCGTGGCCGGCAAGCTGCTGGGCCAGCCGATCGCGGTGGAGAACCGCGCGGGCGCCTCGGGAATGATCGGCGCCAAGGCGCTGGCCTCGGCCAGGGCGGACGGCTACACCATCGGCCAGATCCCCATCTCGGTCACGCGCTTCTCGCAGCTGGGCAGCCTGCAGGCCGATCCGCGCAAGGACTACACCTACATCGCGCGCACCTCGGGCCAGACCTTCGGCATTGCCGTGCCCGCCAATTCGCCGTTCAGGACGCTCAAGGACTTCGTGGCAGCCGCCAAGGCCAGGCCCGGCCAGGTGACCTATGCCCATGCGGGCGTGGGCGGCGCCACGCATGTGGGCATGGAGGAGTTTGCGGGCGTGGCCGGCATACAGCTCAACCATGTGCCCTACAAGGGCGGCGCCGAGGCACTGCAGGGCGTGCTGGGCGGCCATGTGGATGCGCTGGCCGATTCCAGCTCCTGGGCTCCCCATGTGGAGGCCGGCAAGCTGCGCCTGCTGGCCACCTGGGGCGAGCAGCGCACGGCGCGGTGGACGGCGTGCACGGCGTCTTCATAGGCCCCGCCGACCTGGCCGCCTCCATGGGCCACCGCGGCAACCCCGGCCACCCCGAGGTGCAGGCCGCCATAGAAGCCGCCATGAAGACCATCATGGCCAGCGGCAAGGCGGCCGGCACCCTGACCTCGGACCCCGCCCTGGCCCGCCGCTACCTGGACCTGGGCTGCAGCTTCGTGGCCGTGGGCGTGGATGTGCTGCTGTTTGCCAATGCGGCGCGCAAGCTGCGCGCGCAGTTCGATGATTCGCCGGTGGCCGAGCCTGTGCAGCAGCCTGCCGCCTATTGAGCTTATTGAATCAGGCAGCCACCAGCCATGCCAGAAGCCCGGCCGCCGCCGCAGTAGCCGCCACGCGCCGTGCGAACTGCGGCGCATAGGTCAGCAGCAGGCCCAGCGCCAGGGCCGCAAAGGTCAGCAGGCCCAGCCAGGCGGCCACGGCCACCGAGGCATTCCAGCGCAGCAGGCAGGGCGCCAGCGATAGGGCCAGCAGCGCGTAGCCGGCCAGCCGCCAGGCCTTGAGACGTGCGGGCGCCAGGCCTGCGGTGCCCAGCTGGTCCTGGTGCCGGTCCATGGAAGCGGCAATGATGGAAAAGCCTGCAAAGGCCAGGCAAAGGGTGGCAAGAATCATCATGAGGCGCGCTCCAGCGTGGGGGCATGGCTGGCGGCGCGGGCTTGCGCCCGGGGCGCGGCAGCCGCTGCCGGCTTGCCGCGCAGCAGCCACCAGGCCACCACGCCATGGATGGCGGCCAGGCCCAGCATCAGCAGCTCGAAGCTTGCAATGCTCCACTGCCCGCTGGCCATGGTTTGCACCAGCGATGCACCGCCCGTCAGCAGGTTGAGCACGGGCAGCAGCGCATACAGCACGGTGGCCAGCGCCATCTGCTGCAGCCAGGCATTGCGGTGCGAGACCAGCAGCGGATGCAGCAGGCACAGCAGCCAGATCAGGAAGAAGCCGTTGATTTCCCAGTCGGCACGCGCCTGCATGGGCACGGGCAGCAGCCGGTTGAGCCAGAAGAAACCGGCCACGGCCACCGACAGGCCCGCGATGGAGCCCACGTTGAGCACCTCCACCAGACGGTGGCCGAAGGGCGTGCGGCCCAGCTTGCGCCGCTCGGGCATGCGCTTGACCACCCACAGCACCATGCCGGACGCGGCCATGAAGGTGCCGACCACGCCGCTGAGCAGCAGCAGCCAGCGCGTGGCGGGCTCGGCAAAGCGGCCCAGGTGCACGCCGGTGATCACGTTGCTGGTGGCACGCACCCAGGAGATGGCGGGCGCTCCGGGGCTGTCCTGCAGCTGGCCGGTCACGCCGTCGAAGCGCAGGGTCTCGGACTGGCCGCGGTTGATGAGGCTCATGCCGCCGCCTTCGCGCAGCTCGACCACCGCGCGCGAGGTGCCGGGCGCGTTGACGGTGATGCTGCCCACGCCGTGCTCGGGCCAGCGGCGCGCGCCCTCGGCCATCATGGGCGCGATGTCGGCCAGCGCGGCAGCCTGGCGCTCTTGCTTGCCGCCACGCGCGCCCGGGCCCTGGTTGGCCGCCTGACCGCGCGCACCCCGCACATCGGCGAAGTAGGCATTGGTGTCGCCGTTGTAGGCCGCCTGTATGCCCCAGGGCATGAGCATGAACATCAGCAGCACCAGGCCGCTGAAGGTGATGACGATGTGGAACGGCAGGGCCAGCACGGCCGTGGCGTTGTGCGCATCCAGCCAGGAACGCTGGCCTTTGCGCGGGCGGAAGGTGAAGAAGTCCGTGAAGATCTTCTTGTGGGTGATCACGCCCGTGATGATGGCCACGAACATCAGCATGGTGGCGAAGCCCACGATCCAGCGGCCCCAGATGCGCGGCATGGCGTGCAGCTCGAAGTGGAAGCGGTAGAAGAAGTTGCCGGCGCGCGTCTCGCGCGGCTCCAGCTTCTCGCCCGTGGCGGCGTCGATCTCGGCGCGCTTGGTGCCTGCGCGGCCCGTGGCGGCGCCGGGCTCGCGCCAGGACGCGGCCACCGCCACCTGGCGCGGGCCGGGCAGGCCCAGCGTCCAGGTGGTGGCCTCGGGCGCGATGCGCTGCATGGCGTTCAGTGCGCGCTGCGCGGTATCGGCGTCCTGCACCGAGCCGTGCAGCTCGGGCCGCATCCAGTCGTTGATCTCGTCGCGGAAATAGCTCAGGGTGCCCGTGAAGAACACCGCGTAAAGCAGCCAGCCCAGCAGCAGGCCGCTCCAGGTGTGCAGCCAGGACATGGACTGGCGCAGCCCCTCGGGTTTGCCATCGGTCCTCATGTCGCAGCTCCCTGAGCCAGCACCCAGGCCAGCAGGCCCAGGCCCGCGCCCGGCAGCCCGATCACGGCCCAGGCGCGCCAGGCACTGGCGCAGCCAAAGGCCCACATGGCGGCCACGGCGTAGATGATGAAGGCCAGCAGCGTCGAGCCCAGCGCCGCATCGGCCCGCTCCACGCCCAGCCAGACCATGGCGCGCGCGCCCGTGGCGGCGCAGGCGGCCGACAACAGATAGCCGCCGCCGATCGCCGCCACGGCGCGCGAGGCCACGGCCGCGCGGTAGCGCAGCAAGGATGGAGAGGACCCTCCCGGGGTCGAGGCTTGCATGGGGATGACCTTTCTTGCGGATCGTTGCCCATCCCGGACGCCGCGGACGCAGCGCAGGCCCGGACGGACAAAGGCGCCACAACAGCTCAGGGTCTGCGCGGCGCCGGGCTTTGGCCGCGCGCCTGGAGCACGCCGCCTCTCAAAGATCAGTAATGATAATGATTTTTATTACCAGAGTCATTTAAAGAAATGCAAAGCCGGCCGACCGCTGCCGGCTCCGCTGTCTAGCTCCGCTTGCGCCCCGCGAGCCAGCGCCCGCCGAACTGGTTGATCACCATGCCCGCGAGCACGGCCAGCGTGCCCATCCATTGCATGAAGGTGGGCCGCTCGCCCAGCAGCAGCATGGCCGAGACCAGGCCCACCACGGGCACCATCAGCGACAGCGGCGCCACCGTGCCGGCCGCATAGCGCTGCAGCAGCCGCGTCCACAGGCCATAGCCCAGCAGCGTGGC
This sequence comes from Delftia deserti, assembly GCF_042653485.1. Classification (NCBI taxonomy): domain Bacteria; kingdom Pseudomonadati; phylum Pseudomonadota; class Betaproteobacteria; order Burkholderiales; family Comamonadaceae; genus Delftia; species Delftia deserti. Next base: position 1,753,672 of record NZ_JBHSIH010000001.1, read on the forward strand.
CAGCAGCGCCAGGTACAGGATGGAGGCCACGGCGGTCAGGTCTATCCCCGCCAGTTGCTGCACGACCGAATCCGCGCCATCGGTCCAGACGGCCAGGGCCATCAGCGGCGCGATGGGAAAGATGCTGCTCCAGACGATGAAGGGGAAAGGCTCGTAGGGGCCGCTGCGCGCCGCATAGCGCGTGATCATGTTGGACACGGCCCACATGCAGGCTGCGCCCACGGTCAGCAGAAAACCGGCCAGCGTCATGGCGTTGTCGCCCTCGCCGTGGGCGCTGCCAATGGCGACCAGCCCGCCCAGCGACACCACCAGGCCCAGCCAGTGCCACAGGCGCGCGGGCTCGCCCAGCAGGAAGGCGGCCAGCAGCAGCGTGACGAAGGCCTGCGTCTGCAGCACCACCGAGGCCATGCCGGCCGGCATGCCCAGCTTCAGGCCCAGGAACAGCATGCCGAACTGGCCCACGCCCTGCACCAGACCATAGGCGGCCAGATAGCGCCAGCCCACCGACTTGGGCGGACGCACGAACAGCAGGAACGGCAGCGACGCCACCACGAAGCGCAGCGCACTCAGCAGCATGGGCGACAGCGTCAGCAGGCCGAACTTCATGGCCACGAAGTTGGTGCCCCAGATCAGGATGACCAGCAGCGCACGCGCCCAGTCGCCACGGCTCAGGTGCTGCGCGGTCATGCCCTGGCCTCGGTGCGGCGGGGCCTGCAATGGTCAGGAACAGCGGCCGTCAGCACCGGCAAGGGCAAGGGCAAGGAACAGGAAGAAGGCATGGCGGGCAATGGGCAAAAAGAAAAGGGGCGGATCACATCCGCCCCCGGCGTTTGTACCACCGCAGCCCGTGCGTTGCCGGGCGGCCGTGGCTCGGCCCTGCGTTTCAGTCCGCCGTGTAGTCGACGGGATCGTGGGCATGCTGGCGCCCCAGCGCGCCGGCCATGGCCAGCATGAAGGCCAGGCCGCGCCGCACATCGGGCTCGCGCGCCATGCGCATCAGGCCGATCAGGGTGGGCGTTTCCTCCATGGCCTGCACCTGGGCCGCCGCCATGCGCGCGGCATTGCCCGCGGCCCAGGCCCCGCCCACGCCATCCTCGAAGGCCTTGGCGACCTTCTCGACCATGTAGTCGTCTGCCATGTCCACCAGGTCCGCCGTGGCCGACAGCAGGTCGACCACGCGGTTCAGGCGCCGGCCCGCCAGCAGCGGCTCCAGCCTGCCCATCAGCTCGGCCAGGCCCTGCAGCGCGGCTTCGTCCTGCAGCAGGCTGCCGGCGGCGGGCTGCGCCACGGGAATGTCGGAAGCGATGTTCATCTCGGTGCTCCTTGTCTTCGTGCTTGGAATGACAATGCAAAGGCCCTGGCCTCAGACCAGGGCGCGGGCCACGGCCCAGTACATGCCGCGGTTGAAGCCCTTGCGCATCATCGAGCCGACCTTGGTCGGCGGCGTGGGCTTGACGTCGACCTGGTAGTCGTACCAAAGCGGCATGCCGCCGTCCAGGCCCATCTGGGCGATGGCCACCACGCGCCCGTCGTAGGCATCGCTGGTGCGGCCGAAGCGGATCTGCGAGGCGATGTTGTTCACCACCACGGGCGACTGGTTGTGGCAGGCGCCGCCGGCCTTGCTCACGGGCAGGTCCACCGTGTCGCCCAGCACGTAGACATGGCTCTGGCCCAGCACCTGCATGGTCTCGTGGTCGGTGGGCAGCCAGCCCTCGCCATCGTGCGCCTGCGACAGGCCGCAGTCGCGCACGGCCTGCACGGCGCGTATGGGCGGCGTGGCCATGAGGATGTCGAAATCCTCGGCCTGGCCCTCTTCCGAATACGCCACCCTGGCCTCGGGGTCCACGCGCGCCAGCGTGAAGCCGCGCTGGTGGCGGATGCCGCGCTGCTCGAACACCGTGGGCAGGATCTCGCAGGTGTCCTTCTGCAGGAACAGGCAGTTGCGCAGCAGCTGCGAGACCGTGGGATAGGTGTAGACGATCTCCACCTTGTCGCGCACGCCGCGCCGGCGCAGCAGGTCGTCCAGCATCAGCGTGGTCTCTATGGGTGCGATGCCGCACTGGTGCGGCACATTGGGCGTCTTGGGAAAGGTCACGGTCACGAAGATGCGGCCCCTTTCCATGCGCGCCAGCTTGTCGGCCAGCTGCCGCGCGGGCGCGTGCTGGTAGAAGTGGTCGCCGGCCTCGGCCAGGCCTTCGATGCGCTCGGGCGAGGGCACGCAGCCCGTGGAGATCACCAGATGGTCGTAGCCGAAGCGCTTGCCGCTCTTGCAGTGCACGGCCTGCAGCGCAAAGTCGAAACGCTCCACCTCTTCCACCTGGAAATCGATCTCGGGCCGCAGCAGGCCGCGCTGCCTGCGCCGCAACTCGTCGCGGAAGAAGGCATTGAAGGCCACGTACATGAAGGCCGGCTTGTAGTAATGCCAGGGCGAGTTCGACAGCATGGTGATGCGCACGTTGCCCGAGACCACCTCCGGATACAGCTTGCTGACCAGGTGGTTGGCGGTCATGGTGCCGCCAATGCCCCCTCCGATGATCAAGATGTGATGCGCCATCCCTGCTACTCCTTGTGCTTTCGCCTCAGTGGAACAACCGCTGGCGCCGCACGGCGCCAGCGCCGGAAAATGCGCCGCTCAGTCAGGCTTGAGCGATCGCCACACCCCGTCCCAGAGCGCGTCGAACAGGGGCTCTATGGGCGTGTCGATGATGCCGTCCAGCCGCAGGCAGATCATGCGGATCGCGCTGCCGTACATCAGGCTGGCCGCCACCATGGGCTCCATCTGGCGGATCTCGCCATCGGTCATGCCGGCGAACACGAAGCCGCGCATGCGCACAAAGGTCGAGGCCGAGCAGATGGCCTGCTCGTCGGGCAGAAACTCGCGGTGGCGCGCATTGACCACGAAGCCCATGGCCTCGGGCTCGGCCTCGGCCAGCCCGAACAGCATGCGCAGCACCTCGCGGCAGCGCTGGGCGCTGCCCGCGTGCCGCTCCTCGATATCGTCGAGCAGCACATTCATGCGCGCCAGCAAATGCCGGTACAGCTCTCGCGCAATGCCTTGCTTGTCGGCAAAGTGGTTGTAGAAGAAACCGATGGACACGCCGGCCTCGGCACACAGGTCCTGTATCGAGGTATTGAAGAAGCCGCGCTCCACGAACAGCCTGAGCGCCACGCGCAGCGTCTGCACATGGCGCGATCCCGCATGCGGAAAGAAGGTCCAGGCCTCGTCTTGCATGGGAAATGATCCTAGAACGAATCTTCATTCTATTTTTGACCACTGCCTGCAAACCACAGCAGGGTTTTCCCGGGACTTGGCCTCAATCCACCAGCCGGAGCGCCTCGGCAAGCGATGCCACGTTGGCAATGCCCAGCTTTTCGTAGATGGAGCGGATCTGATTGCGCACCGTGGCAGGAGCACGCTGGAGCTGGGCTGCAATCTGCTTGTGCGTCAGGCCCTGGACCACAAGCCGCGCAACCGTGGCTTCGCGGGGGGACAACCCGTCGGCTGCGCACCGGGGACGCGCTCGCAACCACAGCAGACCGTGCTGCGTGAACAGCGTGATGACCAGGGTGTGGGCCACCAGGCGATGGGCGCCGCGCTGTGCTGCAGTCTGCACGGCCTCAGGCAGGCGAGGGCCTTGCCAGCCCGGCCATTCGGCACGCAAGGCATGCTCGAAGACGACATCCATGTGGAGGAGGATGCCGCGCGGGTCTGCCAGTGCCGAGCCCGACGGATCACGGGCCAGGCCCTGCCGAAGCTGTCCAAGGTGCGCGAGGCGATTGAGCTCCAGCGCCTGTTGCACATGGGGCAGCAGCGCGGCCAGCAGCTGGCGCTCGCCCTCGGTGCAATGCGCATCCGTGCGGGCACGAAACAGCGTGAGCCAGCGCGTGTAAAGAGTGGCCGGGTTCAGCAGCCCGCCGATGAAGAAATGCGACTGCTCGAAGCGCCTGCCGTAGTCGCGCAGCGCTGCCTGATGCCGGCCACTGAACCAGGTACTCGCTTCGAAGGCCAGCGTCTCGCTGGGATGCCTGGTGACGGCCTGCGCCGCCGTGTCCAGGTGCTTGACCTCTTCATAGGCCTGCAGCATTTCGGGCGGCTGCCGGTGAAGGTGGATGGTGTGGATATCGATGCCGGCCGCGGTCATCGTGGCCGAGCCCCACATGGCCGAGTCGAAGGGCAGCACGGGCTTGAGCAGGTCCAGCGCCCGGTCCTGGAAATGCTCGACAGGCTGCTCGTGCGACAGCCGGTAGAGGTGCAGCAGCAGGTGGTTGTATGCAGCGTCCATGGCGGCTTGCCTGCCTGTCTTCGGTACGTTGAGATCGTCTGCACGGGCGGGTGTTGTGCGAGCCATGCCCGCTTGTCCCCGCCCGGCTGTGCTTCAGGATAGTGCAATTGCATCATTTTGTTTGCCGCGTGTCACAAATAGAGTTGGCGTGCCACCCACATTCCTGTACCGACACCATGCAAATCCAACCCAGTGCATCCACCTCCTTCCCCGCCGTGCGCCCTTTGCTGCTGTGCGGCCTTGTTGCAAGCCTCTATGCCTGTGGAGGAGGCAGCAGTGGCACCGACAGCGGCGGGGGCAACGGCGGCGGCACCGTGACACAGCCGGCCATCACGCTGTCAGGCACCGTCGCCATCGACCAGGCCGTGCGCAACGCCGCAGTCTGCGTGGATCTGAATGCCAATGCAGCCTGCGACACGGGCGAGCCCAGCGCAGCGGCCACCGGCAGCGACGGCAAGTTCAGCCTGACCTATCAACCCGGCGATGCGGCAGCCACCGCGGCCTTCAACCAGGCTCCCGTGCTGGCTCGCATCACGCCCGAATCCGTGGACGCTGCGGACCCCACGAGCACCGCCACGGCCAAGGCGTTCGTGCTGTCTGCACCGGCCGGCAAATCCGCGCAGATCAATCCATTGACCAGCCTGGTGCAAAAGGCCATCGCGGCCGGCGTGCCCAGGGAAGTGGCCGAGGCTGCCGTGGCCCGCCAGCTCGGCATCGACGCCGCCAGGATCTACGACTACCAAAGCGACGCGGCCTCCAGTACCGCCGTGCTCGCGGATACCGCGCGCACGGCCGCCAAGGTCACCGCCTACGCGCTTGAGTTGGGCGTGCCTATCCAGGTGACGGCACCTGGCGCAGCGGCCGTGGCATCGAGCCAACTGGCGCTCCTGAACTACGGCAACGCGCAAAACTACTCCGTGCGTGAACGCAGGTCCGACGGCGTCGTCCAGGCAGACGGCTTTGCCCACCAGTTCGAGACACGCAGCGGAAAAACCAACGGTGCGGTCAGTACCCAGGAAGCGCTGTTCCCCGTCACGCTCACCAGCAGCGGCTGGACGCGCTGCGACAGCTCCGTTGCGCGCCTGACGACGCAGGGGGTTCCCTCGCGCACATTGCTGTGCAACCAGTCCACCGCCTATCTGAGCTTTACCACCGCTTTGCAGGACGTCAGCGGCAAGCCCATGGCCGAAGTCATCACGCAATTGCGTGCCGGAGACACAACGCTGCAGGCCGAGGGCATTCGCCATGACCGGTCCCTGGAAATGGACCCCGCCACCCTGGGCTCGGCCGTCTTCCCGCAGGGTGCACAGATGCGCACTGCACTGTCGGTGCAGTTGAACCGGTCGCCGGCCTTCATCAACAATACGGCCACGGACCGCTTCGGCTTCGCCACGCTGGAAGCCATGATTGCCGGCCGCCCGTCCAGCGCGGTGAACCTGTCGACTCCAGCCACCGTGCGCGCCACGACAGTCGGGGCGGCAGGACCGGTCGATGCCAACCATGTGTTGCGCGTGGCCTTCATCGATGCGGCCAACGCCCAGTTCTACAGCTGCGAATCCACCCCTCCGGCCTACAACGATCTGGGCGCCTGCACCGTGCATTCGCAAAGTGCGTACACCCTCGCCACATCCCAGGGAGAGCGCATGCTGACCTTTGCCGACTTCCCCGGCAAGACCTACATGCAGGGCGTCACGCGGGGCTATACGGAATTCGACGGCAGCGTATTCGGCTATCGCCTGCCTGCCGCCATTGCCAGCGAAGACCAGGCGCTCAGCTATTCCACCCGCCTGAACGGCGTGGCCTGGACTGCCATGAAGGCGGTCCTGGGCATTGAGTGACTCTTGCAGCCGGGAGTGGGCATTTGGAGAGCGGGCAATTGAAGCCAGGGATGGAGCGAGGTATCGCACGCGGTGTCCTTCAGCCGCGTTGGCCGGCATGCCGGGTATGCGTGCCTCGACTCCATCCTGCAGGACCGTAGAATCCGCGCGCAGCCATTGGAGACAGTGACAACAATGACGGGCTGCACACGAATTCGACACAAAGGCTTTTTGCAAATGCAACTCCCCATCCACGTCATCGACGCATTCACATCGGAACGATTCAAGGGCAATCAGGCCGCCGTCATTCCCCTGGATGCCTGGCTTGCCGATTCCACGCTGCAGGCCATTGCCGCCGAGAACAATCTCTCGGAAACCTCGTTCCTGGTCTGGAGTGCCGATCGCGCCGCCTTCGAGATCCGCTGGTTTTCCCCGCTCACGGAGATCGCGTTCTGCGGCCATGCCACGCTGGCGAGCGCCTTCGTGCTCTTCGAGGCCGATCCCGCGCTGCGCAGCATCACGTTCTGGGCCGCCGCCGTGGGCAATGTCACCGCCACGCAGGAGGATGGCGGACGCATCGTCATGACCTTCCCGCGCCGCGATGCCAAGCCGCTGGATGAGGTGCCCGCCGCACTGCGCGAAGGCCTCACGCCCGCACCCACGGCCTATCTTGTGAACCAGCAGGCCTACGTGGCGGTCTACGCCGCCGAGGCCGATGTTCTGGCCGTCAAGCCGGATCTGGAGCGCCTGAAGTCGCTGGGGCCGCTGGATGTGGTGGTGACGGCGCCTGCGGATGCGGGCGCATCGTATGACTTCGTCAGCCGCTACTTCTGGCCCGCCAACGGCGGCGAGGAAGATCCCGTCACCGGCTCCATCCATGCGGCGCTTGCGCCTTACTGGGCGGGCAGGCTGGGCAAGCGCGGCCTGGTGGGCCACCAGGCCTCGCGCCGCACGGGCACGCTGTTTTGCGAAGTGACCGACGCCAGCGTGGAGGTGGCCGGCCACTGTGCGCGTTACCTGACCGGAACGATCGCCGTCTGATTGCGGGGGAAAGTTCGGCGCCACCCACGACTCCCCCATTTCGCCCCGGCACGCAGGTACCATCCGCGCATGAGTACCCACTACGAATCCCTGTCGCAAGCCGACGCCTACCGCGACGCCTTCGACGTGGAAGCACCCGCGGCCAGCGAGCGCAACATGACACCGCGCAAGCACGGCTTTTTCATCCGCAGCGTCGCCGTGGCTGCAGAGGCAGCCGCTGAACAGGCAGAACCTGCAGCTCCCGACACGCCGCCTGCAGCACCCACCACTCCCGCACGCGAGTTGGTTGCCGCCCAATGGGGCCTGGTGCCGCACTGGGTGAAGTCGGCCTCCGACGGCCGGCTGCGCGCCCTCAAGCTGGTGAATGCGCGTTCCGAGACCGTCTCCACGGCCCAGGCCTTCCGCGATGCCTGGCTCAATGGCCAGCGCTGCATCGTGCCCATGGCCGCCTTTTTCGAGGATGACTTTCGCAACGGCAAGGCCCTGCCCACGCGCATCTCGCGCATCGACGGCAAGCCCATGGGCGTGGCCGGCGTGTGGGCGCGGTGGACGGGCCCCGACGGCGAGGTGCTGCTGAGCTACGCCCTGCTCACGGTCAACGCCAACAGCCATGCGCTGCTGCACCGCTACCAGCAGCCCGGCGCGGAAAAGCGCATGCCGGCGATTCTCAACGAGGGCGCCTACGACGCCTGGCTCAACGCGCGCGTGGAAAAGGCGCGCGAGTTCATGCGCCAGTACCCGTCCAACTGGCTCACCGCCAATCCGGTGGAGCGCAAGGCCGACAAGCGGCCACCGGGCCTGATGGGCTGATGGGTTGATGCATAGCCGTTGTCCCGCGCGCTACGGCACCTTGGGCAACGCGTTGATGGAGCGCAGGATGTCGCGCGTGATGTCCTGGCGCTTGGGCAGGTCGGCCAGCCGGTGGGGCGTGTCCATGTTCATGGCGAAGAACACAGGGCCGGCCGGCCATTCCACCCAGCCCACCCACCAGCCGATACGGCCGGTCCAGCCGGTTTTGGCGCGCAGTATCCAGTCCGGGCCGGCCTCGTTGATCATCACGTCCTTCACCAGCCGCTGGTGTTCCACCGGCAATGGCAGCCGATTGCGGTACAGCCGCTGCAGGAAGGCCGCCTGCTCCAGTGCCGAGATGGCCAGGTCGCCCTCCACCCAGAAAGGCGCCTCGCCCGTGGCCAGCGCATTGCCGTAGTCGATCTTGCGCATGTAGGCGGCCTCACGCGCACTGCCAAGCTCCCTGGCAAAGCCTTCGTACACCCACAGGGTGGAGTTGCGCATGGCAGAGCGCAGGTCCTGATCGGCATTCCAGGCCGGCAACTGGCGCTTCACGCCATCCCAGGAAATGCGCTGGAATTCATCCCGCAGCAGCCCGGCATCCAGTGCGAACAGGCTGTGCGGGATCTTGAAGGTGGAAGCGGGCGAGTAGCGCCGCGCCGCGCGGTCACGGTCGTGGACGTAGAGGGCTTCGGCCTGGCCTCTGGCATCGACCACGACGATGCTGCCATCGACCTTGGCATCGGCAAAGAAGCGGGCCCACTCGGGCTTGTCCTGCAGTTCGGCAGCCGCCAGCGCCGCCTGTGACAGGCAGGCGAGCAGCGCGGCGCACATCAGATTTCTTCGATTCATGCGGGCAGTTTAAGAGCTGCACCACCGCACGGCGATGGTGCACCGCCCGCCCGGCTGCCCTGTTTTGACTCGCGGTTTTCCCGTTTTGGTGTTCCGGCTGCATCGCGCGGGCCCCACGGGCCCCGTGTGCGCTGGCACGACTTGTGCAAGGCTGCTGCAGGCCGGCCAATGCAGCCATGGCGGCAACGGCAGACGGCCCCATGACAACAACAAGCAAGGGAGTCATTGCATGCACAGGTGCGCACGGGCATTGAGAACATTGGTGGCGGGAGGATGGGTCGCGGTCCTGGGTGCGGCGCAGGCGGCGCAGGCGGCCGAGCAGGCCATCACGCGGCCGTCGCTGGTGGCGGTGGAATCCATCAGCGCCGTGGACACGGTCTGGCTGATGACGGCCACGGTGCTGGTGCTGCTGATGACGCTGCCCGGCATTGCGCTGTTCTATGCGGGGATGGTCCGCCGCAAGAACGTGCTCAACACCATGGCCAGCGTGGTGGCGATTGCCTGCCTGGTCAGCATTCTGTGGTTTGCACTCGGCTATTCGCTGGCGTTCACACCCGGCAATGCGTGGATAGGCGGTGATTCGCGCGCCTGGTTCGCGGGGCTGGATTTCAACGCCGCCAAGGGACTGGTGGCCGTGAGCCACCTGGCGCCGCATGTGCCCGAAGCGGCCTATGCCATGTTCCAGCTGGCCTTTGCCGTGATCACCGCCGCCTTGCTGGTGGGCGCCTGGGTGGAGCGCATGCGCTTCGGTGCCATGCTGATCTTTGTGGGCCTATGGAGCCTGCTGGTGTATGCGCCGGTGGCGCACTGGGTGTGGGAGCCAGGCGGCTGGCTGGCACGCATGGGCGCGCTGGACTTTGCCGGGGGCACCGTGGTGCATGTGAACGCGGGCGTGGCCGGCCTGGTCTGCGCCTGGTTCCTGCGGCCGCGCCGCGGCTACGGGCACGAGCCTTTCGAGCCCTACAACCTGGCCTTGACCATGATGGGCGCAGCCCTGCTGTGGATGGGCTGGTTCGGCTTCAACGCAGGCTCATCGCTGGCCGGGGACAGCCGGGCGGCGCTGGCGCTGGCCGTCACCCACATTGCCGCGAGCGCAGGCGCCCTGGCCTGGTCGCTGGCCGAGTATGTGGTGCGCGGCAAGGCCACGCTGCTGGGCCTGTGCTCGGGGCTGGTCGGCGGCCTGGTGGCGATCACGCCGGCAGCGGGTTTCGTGACGCCGCTGTCGGCGCTGTGCATCGGCTCGATCGCCGGTGTCGCCTGCTACTGGGGCGCAACGGGGCTCAAGCGGCTGCTGGGCGCGGACGATTCGCTGGATGTGTTTGGCGTGCATGGCGTGGGCGGCATCGTGGGCTCGCTGCTCACCGGCGTGTTTGCCAGCCCGCAGATCGGCGGCGTGCAGGGCAGCGTGCTCACCCAGGCCGTGAGCGTGCTGGCCGTGGCCTTGTTCACGCTGGTGGCGACGGCCGTGCTGCTGTGGCTGCTGGACATGCTGATCGGCCTGCGCGTGGACGAGGAAAGCGAGCTGCAGGGCCTGGACCTGGCGCTGCACCGCGAACGCCTGGGTGGATGAACCGCCGAGCCGCAAAGCGGCCCGGCGCCCGATGATCGTCAAACCGAAGGAGTGCCCACTACATGCCCGAAAGCGAACTCCTGGCCATCGCCGCGCACTTGCATGTGCTGCTGCGCAGAAGCTGCGGCCGCGTGACCGATACCGAATGGCTGGCGGCCAATGCCGAATACGCCGCCGAAATCATCCGCTTCGCCCGGGAGCAGGAAGGGGCGCGCAGCACGCCCGAACTGGTGGACTGGACCCTTCGCTTCGAAGCGGCCTGGAATGCCGCGCTGGCCGGACCCGCCGAGCGCTCGCCGCTCATGCAGCGCGCCGGCGAGCTGATGCGCCAGCGCGCGGAAAACCGCAAGTACGTGGGCACGTTGCGCTAGCGCCGGGCTGGACAAGGCCGGTGGATCAGGCCGGTGGATCAGGCCGGTGGATCAGGCCGGTGGAGCGGGAACGGAGTGCAGCAGCACGGGCGCGTCGCCATCGCCGTTGACGCTTTCCAGCTGCACGCCAAAGCCCCACAGGCGCGCTGCGTGCTTGAGCACTTCCAGCGCATCGTCGGACAGCGGCCGGCCCTGGTAGCGGGTGTGGCGCAGGGTGAGGCAGCGGTCGCCCCGCAGGTTCACGTTCCAGACCTGGATATTGGGCTCGCGCGCGCCCAGGTCGTACTGCTGCGACAGGGTCTGGCGCAGGGTGCGGTAGCCGTCGTCGTCGTGGATGGCGCTGACCAGCAGCTCGCGTTCGCCGGCATCGTCATGGATGGCGAACAGCCGCATATCGCGCATGAGCTGGGGGCTCAGGTACTGGCCGACAAAGCTCTCGTCCTTGAAGTTCTGCATGGCATGGTGCAGCGCCGGCAGCCAGGGCGTGCCGGCCAGGTCGGGGAACCAGCGGCGGTCTTCCTCGGTGGGGTCCTGGCAGATGCGGCGGATGTCGCGGTACATGGCAAAGCCCAGCGCATAGGGGTTGATGCCGCTGTAGGCGCGGTGGCCCGCCGGGGGCTGGTAGATGACATTGGTGTGGGAGGACAGCCACTCGATCATCACACCGTCGGTCAGCCAGCCTTCGTCGTACAGGGTGTTGAGCAGGGTGTAGTGCCAGAACGTGGCCCAGCCCTCGTTCATGACCTGGGTCTGGCGCTGCGGGTAGAAGTACTGGGCGATCTTGCGCACGATGCGCACGATCTCGCGCTGCCAGGGCTCCAGCAGCGGGGCGTTCTTCTCGATGAAGTACAGCAGGTTTTCCTCGGGCTCCTTGGGAAAGCGCTCGCTGTGCTGCGCCGCGCTGTCCTTGCCGGGGCGGGCCGGCAGGGTGCGCCACAGCTCGTTGACCTGCTGCTGGGCGTAGGACTCGCGCTGCTCGCGCTCGGCCCGCTCGCGCGCCAGGCTTTTCTTGGAGGGGCGGCGGTAGCGGTCCACGCCCAGGTTGGACAGCGCGTGGCAGGAGTCCAGCCATTGCTCCACCGTCGTCAGGCCGTGGCGCTCCTCGCACTGGGAGATGAAGTCGCGCGCATAGACCAGGTAGTCGATGATGCTGCCCGCATCCGTCCACATGCCGAACAGGTAGTTGTTCTTGAAGAAGCTGTTGTGCCCGTAGGCCGCGTGGGCGATCACCAGGGCCTGCATGGCCGTGGTGTTTTCCTCCATCAGATAGCTGATGCAGGGATTGGAGTTGATGACGATCTCGTAGGCCAGGCCCATGTGGCCGCGCCGGTAGCGCCGCTCCGTCGCCATGTATTCCTTGCCATAGCTCCAGTGGCGGTAGCCCACGGGCATGCCCACGCTGGCGTAGGCGTCCATCATCTGCTCGGCCGAGATCACTTCCAGCTGGTTGGGATAGGTGTCCAGGCCGTAGCGTTCGGCGGCGGCCGCAATCGCTGCGTGATAGCGTTCGATGAGCTCGAAGGTCCAGTCGCTGGGATCGGGCAGAGGCTCGGCTGGCCGCGCGCCCGCCGGCAGCGGCGCGGAGGGCACGATGCGCTGGGCCCGGTCGCTGGCCAGATGGGATTTCCACTGCGGCGTGGCATGGCGGGGCGCCAGCACGGGATAGTGAGAGAGGTTCATACCGATACCCCCTCTTTCTTGAACAGGTCGCGGAACACGGGATAGATCTCGCTGGCATCCGACACCTTGCGCATGGCGAAGTGCGAGAACAGCGGCAGCACCTGGCTGTACTCCTGCCACAGGCTCTGCTCTTCCTGCACCACCTGCACATAGGCGAAGTAGCGCACCAGCGGCAGGATTTTCTCGACCAGCAGATTGCGGCAGTTGGAGCCGTCGTCGCCGAAGTTGTCGCCATCGCTGGCCTGGGCCACATAGATGTTCCAGTCCCCGGACGGATAGCGCGCGCGGATGATCTGGTCCAGCAGCACCAGCGCACTGCTGACCACGGTGCCGCCGCTTTCCTGGGAGTGGAAGAACTCGTCCTCGCTGACCTCGGCCGCCTGCGTGTGGTGGCGGATGAAGACGATGTCGATCTTCTCGTAGTGCCGCGTCAGGAACAGGTACAGCAGGATGAAGAAGCGCTTGGCCAGGTCCTTCCGGTCCTGGTCCATGGAGCCGGACACATCCATCACGCAGAACATCACGGCCTGGCTGATGGGCGCGGGCACGCGCGTGCGGTTGCGAAACCGCAGGTCGATGGGGTCGAGAAAGGCCACCGTGCCCATGCGCAGCTTCAGGGCATCGATGCGCTGCTGCAGCTCGGCCGCCGCCTCGCTGGTGCCGTCGTCCTGTGCCAGCAGTGCCTCCAGCTGCTCCTCCAGGGCGATGAGCTCGCGGTGCGGCGCCTTGGTCAGCGCGATGCGCCGGCCCAGGGCGCCGCGCATGGTGCGCAGCAGGGCCAGGTTGTGCGGCGTGCCGTCGTGGCTGTAGCCGGCGCGGCGCGTCTTGTACTGCATGGTGTTGCCGATGTGGGTGCGCAGCAGGCGCGGCAGGGCCAGGTCTTCAAAGAACAGTTCCATGAACTCTTCCTTGGTCAGGGTGAAGGTGAAGTCGTCCTCGCCCTCGCCGCTGTCGCTGGCCTGGGAGCCGCCGCCGCCTGCGCCGCCCTGCGGCCGGGCAATGCGGTCGCCGCGCACATGCTCGGTGTTGCCCGGGTGCACCGTGTCATGGACCCCGCCCTGCCCGTGGTGGAACACGGGCTCGCGGATGTCCTTGCGCGGGATGGAGACGCTCTCTGACTCCTCCATGTGGCGGATGCCGCGCTTGTCCACCGCGCGGCGCACCGCCTCGGCGATCTGCGCCTTGTAGCGGCGCACGAAGCGCTCGCGGTTGCCCACCGACTTGTTCTTGCCGGCCAGCCTGCGATCGATGATTTGCAATGCCATCTGTGCCCCCCAGCCCGGGCGCGCCGAAGGGCGGCGCACCCACCCGTCAGTTGCTCTTGCGAACGCGCAGGTACCACTCGCACAGCAGGCGCACCTGCTTGGACGTATAGCCCTTGGCCTCCATCCGGGTGACGAAGTCCTCGTGCTTGCGCGCGTCCTCGGCACTGGCCTTGGCATTGAAGCTGATCACGGGCAGCAGCTCCTCGGTGTTGGAGAACATCTTCTTCTCGATCACCACGCGCAGCTTCTCGTAGCTGGTCCAGCTGGGGTTCTTGCCCTGGTTGTTGGCCCGCGCGCGCAGCACGAAGTTGACGATCTCGTTGCGGAAGTCCTTGGCATTGGCAATGCCCGCGGGCTTCTCGACCTTCTCCATCTCGGCGTTGAGCGCGTTGCGGTCGAAGGCCTCGCCGGTATCGTTGTCGCGGTACTCGCTGTCCTGTATCCAGTAGTCGGCGTAGGTGACGTAGCGGTCGAAGATGTTCTGGCCGTACTCGCTGTAGCTCTCCAGATAGGCGGTCTGGATTTCCTTGCCGATGAACTCGGCATAGTGCGGCGACAGGTACTCCTTGATGTAGCTGGTGTACTTGGTCTCCAGCTCGGCCGGGAACTGCTCGCGCTCGATCTGCTGCTCCAGCACATACATCAGGTGCACCGGGTTGGCCGCCACCTCGGTGCTGTCGTAGTTGAAGACCTTGGACAGGATCTTGAACGCGAAGCGCGTGGAGATGCCCGACATGCCCTCGTCCACGCCCGCGTAGTCGCGGTACTCCTGGAAGCTCTTGGCGCGTGGGTCCGTGTCCTTGAGGCTTTCGCCGTCATAGACCTGCATCTTGCTGAAGATGCTGGAGTTCTCGGGCTCCTTCAGGCGCGTGAGCACGGCGAACTGGGCCATCATCTTGAGCGTGCCGGGCGCGCACACGGCGCTGGCCAGCGAGGACTCGCGGATCAATTTCTCGTAGATGCGCACCTCCTCCGACACGCGCAGGCAGTACGGCACCTTGACGATGTAGACGCGGTCCAGGAAGGCCTCGTTGTTGCGGTTGTTGCGAAAGGCCTTCCACTCGCTCTCGTTGCTGTGGGCCAGCACCATGCCGTCGAAGGGAATGGCGCCAAAGCCCTCCGTTCCCTTGTAGTTGCTCTCCTGCGTGGCCGTCAGCAGCGGGTGCAGCACCTTGATGGGCGCCTTGAACATTTCCACGAATTCCAGCAGGCCCTGGTTGGCCAGGCACAGGCCGCCCGAGTAGCTGTAGGCGTCGGTATCGTCCTGGGCAAAGTTCTCCAGCTTGCGGATGTCCACCTTGCCCACCAGGCTGGAGATGTCCTGGTTGTTCTCGTCGCCGGGCTCGGTCTTGGCAATGCCCACCTGCCTGGAGATGCTGGGGTAGCGCTTGACCACGCGGAACTGGCGGATATCGCCGCCCAGCTCCTCCAGGCGCTTCACGGCCCAGGGCGACAGCACATGGTTGAGGCAGCGCCGGGGAATGCCGAACTGCTCCTCCAGCAGCGGCCCGTCCTCCACGGGGTCGAACAGGCCCAGTGGCGACTCGTTCACGGGCGAGCCCTTGAGCGCGTAGAACGGCACCTTCTGCATCAGGTATTTGAGGCGCTCGGCGATGGAGCTCTTGCCACCGCCCACGGGGCCCAGCAGGTAGAGGATCTGCTTGCGCTCCTCCAGGCCCTGGGCCGCATGGCGGAAGAAGCTCACCACCTGCTCGATGGAGTCTTCCATGCCGTAGAACTCGGCGAAGGCCGGATAGCGCCGGATGACCTTGTTGGCAAACAGCCGCGACTGGCGTGGATCATTGCGCGTGTCCACCATTTCAGGTTCGCCGATGGCTGCCAGCATGCGCTGGGCAGCACCTTCGTAGGCCATGGGATCGCGCTGGCACAGGGCGAGAAATTCGTCCAGCGACATCTCTTCTTCGCGAAGGCGAACGTAACGTGCAGCCGAGTTGCTGATGACATCCATACGACCTCTCCCGGCGGCACCCGAGGGCGAACAGTGCCGCGAAGTTGCAAGGCATTCGCTACCGTGTGGAACTGTTGTAGCACCTTGCATCGGCTTTGAATAGCTCATACGTCCCACATGTCTGCATTGCGCGCGAGGTCACAATGTCAGGTTCCAGGACTACCCCGCTTTTTGCCGCCTCGGGACAGGGGCTTGCGCCAGCCGGGCCTGCAGCAAGGCCCGTGAACACGGCGCCTGACGCTCCCACTTTTGAAAAATGATAGTCCGCACTCACACAGCGGAACAGGCCCGAATTCAGAACAGATGTCTCCTGCCGACAACCCCATACTTGCCGCCGGTCGCCCCTCCAGCAACCGGCCTGCGGGCACGCTGATGCCGCTGTTGTGCGTGCTGGGTCTTTTGCTTGCCTTGCTGCTGCCGGGCCTTGCCAAGGCCGCACCGGCAGCAGGCCCTTTGGGTGCCTTGCAGGGCACGCTGGGCGGAGGCTCCGCGTCGGACAAGGAACGAAGCAACGCCATTCAGGCCCAACTGGATGCCGCCGCATCGGCGACAAAGGAAGCCGATGCGCTGGCGCAGGAGCTGGACCGCCTGCGCGCCAGGGCACGCACGCCCGTGCCTGCCCTGCCCGCGCCGCTGAGCGACGAGCAGCTGGGCAGCCTGTTCGATCGCTGGAAGGAACGCGTTCCCGCCAACGCCAGCCAGGAAGTGCTGGAGCGGCTGCTGGCCGATGAACGTGATGCCATCGCCGCACTCAAGGTGGGCATCGAAAAGTCCGCGGCCGACCAGGCCAACCTGGTTTCCCAGCCCGGCCCGGGACGGACCGACCTGTCCATCCTGCAGCAGCGCGCCCAGGAAAACGCCGAGCCCGTGACCGCCGAGCCCGGCGAGGCCCCCGACCTCACCCAGGCCCGCCAGGCAAGGCGCAGCGCCGAGCACCGCCGCGCCCTGCTGGAGCTGGCGCTGCGCCAGGAAGAGCAGTCCACCATCGAAGCCCGCCAGCGCCTGCTGGCCGCACAGCTGCAGGCCCAGCGCCGCGAGCTGCTCGAGCGCATGCCGCGCGCCGCCTGGCTGACCCAGCGCATCGCCGAGCGCAGCCGCCAGCAACTGGAGCAGCAAGTGCAGGAGATGGAGCTGGCCGCCCAGCACGCTTCCGCCGCCGATCCCGCCATACGCGACCTGGCCCAGCGCAATGCGGCGCTGGCCGCGCAGATCCTCAAGAACTCCAATGAACTGGCGCAGGAGCGCAAGACCCTGGCCAATGACGAATATGTGCGTGACCAGTTGAGCGCCACGCTGCGCGACACCCAGGCGCGCCTGCGGCTGGGCGGTGGCAGCGCGGCCGTGGGCCAGTGGCTGTGGCAGCAGCGCGTGGAACTGTCCTCCGGCAACACCTTGCAGTCCAGGCACCGGGCCGTGCAGCGCCAGCTGGCCGAGCTGCGGCTGATGCTGTTCAACTCCAGCAAATGGCGCCAGAACCCCGAGGCCGGCGCCGCTGCGCAGGCACCGGCCGATGCTGCGGACGCAGGTGGCGGCGCGGCACCGGAGCCGGCCGCCAATGCCACGGTATCGGCCCAGCAGACCGCCTTGCTGGCCCGGCAGGTGGCGCTCACCGATCAACTGCAGCCCGTTTTGCTGCGCCGCATTGCCGTGCTGGAACAGACCGACGAAGCCCTGCGTGCGGCCCTGCGCAGCGGCAACGAGCTGCGCCAGGTGCTGGACAAGGAACTGCTGTGGTTCCCCAGCCACCGACCCATGGACCGCACCTGGCTGAGCGAGTGGCGGGCGCTGGAGCAGGACATCGAAGGCAGCAGCTCGCCCTGGAAAACCGCGCGCGCCCTGGCCGCCAGCATCTGGAACGATCCCTGGGCCTTTGGCGCCGTCGGCCTGATCGTGGCCCTGCTGCTGGGCCTGCGCCGCTATGCGCTGCGCCAGCTGCAGGCCATCGCCGTGCGCGTGGGCGACTTCATGCGCGACAACTTCGGGCTGAGCCTGCTCGCGCTGGGCTGGAGCCTGCTCTACACCCTGCCCTGGAGCTTTGCGGCCGCGGCGCTGGGCAGCCTGCTGCAAGGCCCGGAAACCGTGGGCACGGCGCTGGAGCCACTGGGCGCCACCCTGGTCCAGCTCAGCGATTTCATCTTCGTGGCCACCTTGCTCAACGCCCTGTTCTGCCCGGGCGGGCTGGCACTGGCCCACTTCGGCTGGCCGGCCGCTCGCGTGCAGATGCTGCGCCAGATGGTGCGCCGCGCCGCCTGGCTGATCGTGCCTGCCGAACTGCTGGGCGGCCTGGCCTTCTACAGCCATGACAACCACGCCATCAGCACCTGGGGGCGCATCTCCATCCTCATGCTGTCGCTGGGCCTGGCCTGGATGGCCTGGCTGTACTTTCGCCGTGTCATGCAGCAAAAGCGGCCCGGCATCCACTGGGGCCAGATCGTCAGCGTGGTGCTGATGCTCATGCTCAGCGCGCTGGCCGTGGGCATCGTGCTCGGCTATGTCTACACGGCCACCGAATTCATCCAGGCCCTGATGGCCAGCTTCGTGTTCCTGGGCGCTGTCGAGGTCCTGGTCAACCTGCTGCGGCGCTGGCTGCTGCTGGGCGAGCGGCGCCTGGCGCTGAACCGCCTGCGCGAAGCCGCCAGGCTGGCCCAGAGCGGCTCGGGCGTGGACACCGGCAAGGCCCCCACCGACGAAGCCACCCAGATGGCCCTGGTCACCGTGGGCGCGCAGGCGCACAGGCTGCTGGGCCTGCTGCAGCAGGTACTGGTCGTGCTGACCCTGGTCTACGCCTGGCTGCCCGTGCTGCCCGCACTGCTGCGCTCCGAAGGCGTGGTGCTCTGGTACACCACCAACACCGGCGCCGACGGCATCGCGCATGCCGCCCCCGTGAGCCTGATGGACGCGCTGCTGGGCGTGATGATCCTGCTGCTCACCTTCAGCTTTGCGCGCAACCTGCCCGGCCTGCTGGAAGTGACGCTCTCGGCCTCCAACCGCATCAGCAGCTCAGCACGCTACACCCTGGCCACGCTGGCGCGCTACGCCATCACCATCGCGGGCACGGTCAGCGCCTTGACGCTGCTGGGCCTGCGCTGGGGCCAGCTGCAGTGGATGGTGGCGGCGCTCACCGTGGGCCTGGGCTTCGGCCTGCAGGAGATCTTCGCCAACTTCGTCTCCGGCCTGATCCTGCTGGTGGAGCGCCCCTTCCGCGTGGGCGACGTCATCACCATCGACACCCTCACCGGCACCGTCACGCGCATACGCACGCGCGCCACCACGGTGCTGGACTTCGACAACAAGGAAATCGTCATCCCCAACAAGACCTTCATCACCGGCCAGGTGACGAACTGGACCTTGAGCGACGACGTGACCCGCCTGGTGATCGACGTGCCCGTGGCCCATGGCAATGACCCCGAGCAGGTGCGCAACATGCTGCTGGACATTGCCAGGGAACACCCCCAGGTGCTGCGCGAGCCCGAGCCCAATTGCTGGTTCATGGCGCTGGAGGGCAACGGCCAGCGCTTCGAGCTGCGCGCCTACGTGGGCAAGGTCGAAGACCGCCTGCCCGTGCGCCACGACCTCAACCGCCGCGTCAACGACCGGCTCAAGGACGCTGGCATTGCCGTGGCCTTCCCGCAGCTGGACCTGCATGTGCGCAACATGCCGGCCCATGCACCGGGGCAGGCACCGGGGCAGACCCCACCCCATCCGACGGCATGAGGCCGGCAAGTCCCCCGATTCCCAGCGCACAGCGCGGCATTGCCCGGCTCGCGGTCAGAACACTTCCCAGGTCTCGTCCACACGCTCGCCCGCATTGCGCAGCGCGGTGGCCTTGGCAGGCGCTGCTGCAACCCTGGGTGCCTCTGCGAAGGTCATCGTCCGCGGGCCTCCCTTGCTGCCTGCGGCGGCTGGCGCTGGCGCCTGGGCCGGTGAGGACGCGGGCAGGGGCACGGACGAGGACACCCCGTCCAGCTTGAACAGGCTGACCAGATCGACCAGCCTGGCAGCCTGCGCATTCAGGCTGGCAGCGGCCGCCGCCGATTCCTCGACCAGGGCCGCGTTCTGCTGCGTGACCTGGTCGAGCTGAACGACGGCCTCGCCCACCTGCGAGACGCCATCGGCCTGCTCGGCCGTGGCCGCGCCTATCTCGCCGACCAGGTCAGCCACCTGCTGCGCCTGGCGGACGATGTCGTGCATCGCGGAACCCGCCTCGCCCACCAGGCCGGAGCCTTCATCCACCTTGGACACGCTCTCGCCAATCAAGGCCTTGATCTCCTTGGCCGCCCCTGCACTGCGCTGGGCCAGGCTGCGCACTTCGGAAGCCACCACGGCAAAGCCACGCCCCTGCTCGCCGGCCCGCGCCGCCTCCACCGCGGCATTGAGGGCGAGGATATTGGTCTGGAAGGCAATGGAGTCGATCACGCCGATGATGTCCCCGATCTTGCGGGAACTCGTGGTGATCTGTTCCATGGTGGCCACCACGCGGCGCACGATCTCGCCGCCACCGGCGGCAGCCTGGCTGGACGATGCGGCCAACTGGGTGGCCGTGCGCACCGTATCGGCATTGAGCTTGACGGTGGCGTTCATCTCCTCCATGGAAGCAGCGGTCTGCTCCAGATTGCTGGCCTGCTCTTCCGTGCGCTGGCTCAGGTCCGCATTGCCCGAGGCAATCTGGCTGGCGCCGGTCGCAATGGATTCGCTGCTTTGCCGCACATCGGAGACCACGCGCGCCAGGCCGGCCCGCATGTCCTCCATGGCGCGCAGCAGGCTGGAGGTGTCGCCGGGCGCCAATTGCACCTGCACGGACAAATCGCCCTGCGCGATCTGGCGCGCCACCTCGGCCGCATAGGAGGGCTCGCCGCCCAGTTGCTGCTTGACCGTCCTGGTGATCATCCAGGCCACCAGACCGCCCAGCGCGGCGGCCAGCAGCGTCAGCACCAGCATGGCCACGCCGTCTTCGGCCACGCGGCGCAGCGAGCCGTCCACCGTCGCCTGCGTCTGTGCCTTCTGGTAATCGACCAGTGCCTCGACCGCGTCGAAATAGGTCGCCTGCAAGGCGCGCAGCCGCCCCATGATCAGATCCCTGGCGGCATCGCCCTGGTTGTCGATGCCCAGGTCGCCGGCCTGGCGCATGGTCTCCACGAAAGGCTGGCGCGCCTGCCGTATGTCGGCAAAGAGCCGGCGCGCCTGCTCGGTCTGCAGGCGCTGGTCCAGCTCCTTCATGACCAGGCCGTTCCTGGCAACCACCTCGTCCAGCCGGCGGCTCTCCTCGGCCATCTGCGCCGGGTCGGTGATCAGCGCCAGGTTGCGCACCACCCGCGCCGACACATTGGCATTGTCCTTGAGCAATTGCAGCCGGGCCAGATTGCCCATGCGGTCCTCGGCCAGCACGCGCAGCTGCTCGCCCTGGTCATGCAACTTCATCCAGCCGAAGGCCGCCACGCATACGCAAACCACGATCACCGCGAAAAAACCCATGCCCAGCATGGTTCCCAACTTCATACGCCTCAGAAAACCCACGTCGCTCTCCCTCGAACCACCTACGCAAACCGGCCAGACTGCTGGCACGGAGGAAACACATTCAGGAACAAATTTGACAATTTGAATCAGTTGCATCGCCTTCCAAAACCCTGCACATCCAGTAGGACAGGGCCTTGCCGGCATGCAGGCACCGGGCTGCCAGCGATCAGTGATCGGAAGCCAGGGGCGCGTAGATATCCCGCAGCAGGTGCTCCAGCTGCGCCAGCACCATGGCACTGGCCCGGCTGCGCACGGCCTGCGGCTTCGTGGCCGTGAGCACGTCGCGGTAGAGGTGCTCGACGTCGAGGGGGCGGATCACCGTGGAGCGCCGTGGCCGCAGCATGCGCAGGCTGATCCACGGCAGCACACTGGCGCCCAGCCCCGCGCGCACCGCACCGATCTGGGTGGTGGTGGAGTTCACCTCGCCTGCCACCTGGTAGCCGGTGTCCAGCGCCGCAAAGGCCCGGTCCAGCGCACCGCGCGTGGCATTGGGCAGGCTGGGCAGCAGCAGCGGATGCCGCGCCAGATCCTGCAGCGACATGGGCTTGCCATCCGCCTCGGGCGCCAGGGCGCGGGCGCAGCCAAAGAAGAAAGGCTCGCGTACCACGGGCCGCGTCTCCAGCTTGGCCGTGGCCTCCGAGGCATAGAGCACACCCATGTCGAAGCGGCCACTGTGCACGCCCTCCACCAGATGGCCACTCAGCCCTTCGTGGATGGACAGGACGACGGCCGGCCAGCGCTCACGGCAGACGGCCAGCAGGGGAACGGCCAGCACCTGGGCGATGCTGCCCGCAATGGCCACCGATACCGAACCGGCCACCTGCGATTCCTCGACCTGAACGCAGGCCCGCGCATCGGCCACCTGCCGCAGGATGGCCTGCGCCTGGCCGTACAGCAGTCGGCCCGTGGCCGTGGGCTGCACGCCCAGCGCGCCACGTACCAGCAGCGTGCTTTGCAGTTCCTGCTCCAGCAGCTTGAGCTGGTGGCTCACGGCGGATGGCACCACGTGCAGCACATCACAGGCGCGGGTGATGCTCTGGGCATCGATCACGGCAATCAGGTATCTGAGCTGGCGCAATTCCATGTCAGGTCCGAAGAGGGTTTCGATTTGCACGAAGGCCGGTTCTGAATTCCTCAGCCATGCGCTGCGAGGTGCTGCCTACATTGTGCTCACCGCCACTCCCGTACCCAAGCACCATGCCGTTCCAACCCCGCTCCCTGTTGTACGTTCCTGCAACCTCCGCACGCATGCTGGCCAGCGCAGGGCGGCGCGGTGCCGATGCCCTCGTACTGGACCTGGAAGACGCCATTGCCCCCGCGCAGAAGGAGCAGGCCCGCGCCATGCTGCAACCGGCCATCGCCAGCCTGCGCGGGCCGTGCCCCGTGCTGGTGCGCATCAACGCGGACAGGGCATTGGCACAGGCCGATACCGAGGCCGCCTTGCAGGCGGGTTGCGATGGCCTGGTCATCCCCAAGGTGGAATCTGCCGCCGATGTGCAGCGCATCGCAGCCCTGGCCGATGTCCACGGCAGCCCGCCGGTGCTGCTGCAGGCCATCGTGGAGACGCCCACCGGGCTGATGCGCCTGCAGGACATTGCCCGGGCCTCGCCCCGGCTGGTGTCGCTGGCCTTTGGCGGCGAGGACTTCGCCACTGCATTGGGCGTAGCGCCCACGCCCCAGGCCCTTGCCATGCCGGCACAGGCCGTAGCCATCGCGGCCGTGTCAGCCGGGCTGCATCCCGTGGGGCTGGCAGGCAGCATCGGCGGCTATGTCGATCTTGCGCAGTTCGGCGAACTGGCCCGGCTCTCGCGCGCCCTGGGCATGCAAGGTGCCGCCTGCATCCACCCGGCCCAGTTGGCGGCCGTGCACGCAGCCTTCGGAGCCAGCCAAGAGGATCTGCGCCAGGCGCGCGACACCGTGCTGGCCTATGAACAGGCGCTGGCGCAGGGGCAGGGTGCCGTGGCCGTTGACGGCCGCATGGTCGATGCGCCCATTGCCGAGCGCGCACGCCAGTTGCTGCGCAGCACCGGGGAAGCCGCATGAACGCCACGGACAACACAGGCGCCCTGCCCCTGCGCGGCATCCGCGTGCTCGACCTGTCGCGCCTGGCTGCAGGCAACATGCTCACGCTGCAATTGGCCGACTTCGGCGCCGAAGTGATCAAGGTCGAGGCGCCGCGCGGCGACACCCTGCGCGACTGGAAGAACGACGGCCAGCCGCTGTGGTGGCAGATCTATGCGCGCAACAAGAAAAGCATCTGCCTGGACCTGCATGACGGGGCCGATGTGCAAAGTCTTCTGCAGCTGGCCGAATCGGCACAGGTCCTGGTGGAGAGCTTTCGCCACGGCGCACTGGAAAAGTTCGGACTGGGACCCGATGTCCTGCTGCAGCGCAATCCCCGCCTGGTGATCGTGCGCATCTCGGGCTGGGGCCAGACCGGTCCCTATGCGCAACGGCCCGGCTTTGGCACCCTGGTCGAAGCCTTCTCGGGCTTTGCCCAGAAGAATGGCTTTCCCGACAAGCCGCCCGCCCTGCCCAACCTGGGCCTGGCCGACATGATCGCGGGCCTGGCGGGCGTGGGCGCCACCATGTTCGCACTGCGCGAAGTGGAAACTAATGGTGGCCGCGGCCAGGTGGTGGACCTGTCGCTGCTGGAACCCATGCTGGCCGTGCTCGGCCCCGACCCCGCCATCTTCCAGCGCACCGGCCAGCGGCCACGGCGCATGGGCAACCGTGCCGACATCGCCGCACCGCGCAATGCCTACCAGTGCGCCGACGGGCGCTGGCTGGTGATGTCGGGCTCCACCCAACGCATGGCCGAACGGATTTTCGAGGCCATGGGCCGCAAGGACCTGTGCAGCGATCCCCGCTTCGCCACCAACGCGGCACGACTGCGACATGTCGATGCGCTGGACGCGCTGATCGCCGGCTTTGTGGCACAGCGCAGCCTGCAGGACAACCTGCTGCACTTCGGCCAATGGGAGGTGACCGTGGGGCCGGTGCTTGACGTGGAGCAGTTGCTGGCCGACGAGCATGTGCGCGCCAGGGCCTGCATCACCTGCATCCCCGATGCCGACGGCCTGCCCCTGACCATGCACAACGTCTTTCCGCGCCTGTCGCGCACACCCGGGTCCATCCGCAGCCTGGGCCCTGCGCTGGGAGAGCACCAGCACCTGGTGCCACCGGGCGCCTGGAGCGATCACCCTGCCCCGACCGAATGAACCCTCAGCCCATACAACGAAGGAGACATACCATGGCCTTTCTCAGGACTTTGCTCACCAGGGTCGCCACGGCGGCAGCCCTGGGCCACGCCGCCCTGCTCTCTTTGCCAGCCCACGCGGCCCCTGCGCAACTGGTCACCCTGGTGGTGCCTGCCGCGCCGGGCGGCTCCAACGACATCGTGGCGCGCGTCATGGAGCCGCTGCTACGCGGCGAACTCGACCGGCCCGTGGTGGTCGAGAACCGGGGAGGCGGCGGGGGCAATGTCGGCGCAGCCTACGTGGCACGCGCCGAAGCCGGCAGCAACATCTGGCTGCTGACATCAGCCAGCATCGTCACCATGAACCCCGGCTTGTTCGCCAACCCGGGCTTCGACACGCTGCGCGACTTCGTGCCCGTGGCCGGCATTGCCAGCGTGCCCCATGTGCTTTTGGTCAACAAGGACTTTGCGCCATCCACCCTGCCCGAGCTGCTGGCCTTGCTGCGCAGGGAGCCGGGCAGGTACTTCTTCGGCTCTGCCGGTAACGGCACCTACTCGCACATCCTCATGGAATTCCTCAAGCGCGCCGAAAAGGTGGATGCCTCCCATGTCCCCTTCCGTGGCGTGGCCCCGGCCATGACCGAACTGATGGCCGGGCGCATACAGATGCTGATCAGCACCCTGCCCTCGGCCATGCCCTACCTGCAAAGCCGCGACGTCAAAGCCCTGGCCGTGTTCTCCGACCAGCGCAGCGAGTTCCTGCCCGACCTGCCCCTGGCCCGCGACACCGTTGCCGGCCTGGTTGGCGACCTGTGGATTGCGCTGTACGCGCCCAAGGACACACCCTCGCAGGAAGTGCAGCGCATGCGCCAGGCCGTGGACAAGGCCCAGGCATCACCCGGGCTGCGCGAGAAATTCCGCAAAATGGGCGCCAGCGTCTACGCCCCCACGGCAGCGGAACTGCGGCTGCAGACGGCAGCCGACCTGGCACGCTGGAGCCAGTTGATCCGGCAGGCAGGCATCCAGGTTGACTAGGCAGCCGGCCCATTTCAAGATATTCCAGAGCATTCCAAGGAGACTCCATGAAACTGCTGAGATTCGGGCCCGAGGGCCAGGAAAAGCCCGGCCTGCTGGATGCCGAAGGCCAGATCCGCGACCTGTCCGCCCTGTTGGACGACTACACGCCCCGCCTGCTGGGCCGCGAGGCGCTGCGGGCCCTGGCCGCCATCGACCCTGCCAGGCTGCCCCTGGTGCAAGGCCCGGTGCGCATCGGCATGCCCTGGAGCGGCATGTCCAAGTTCGTCGCCATCGGCCTGAACTACCGCGACCATGCCGAGGAAGCCGGCATGCCCATTCCCAAGGAGCCCATCCTCTTCGCCAAATGGCCCAGCTGCGCCTGCGGCCCCGACGACGACATCCCCCTGCCCGAAGGCAGCACACGCATGGACTGGGAGGTGGAACTGGGCATCGTCATCGGCGAGCGCGCGCGCAATGTCTCTGCGGACAGCGCACTTGAATATGTGGCCGGCTACTGCCTTGCCAACGATGTGTCCGAGCGCGAATACCAGATCGACCGCAGCGGTGGCCAGTGGAGCAAGGGCAAGGGCTTCGACCGCTTCGGCCCCATCGGCCCCTGGCTGGTCACGCGCGACGAAGTACCCGATCCGCAAGCCCTGCAGCTATGGCTGGATGTGAACGGGGAGCGCCGCCAGAGCGGCAGCACGCGCACCATGATCTTTGGCTGCGCCGAACTCGTCAGCCACTGCAGCCGCGTGATGACGCTGGAGCCCGGCGACCTCATCATCACCGGCACGCCCCCGGGAGTCGGAATGGGCATAAAGCGCCACGCTATCTGAAGGCTGGCGATGTGATGGAACTGGGGATCGAGGGCCTGGGGGTGCAGAGGCAGCGTGTGGTGTAGGTCCACAAAAAAGCGGCTTCAAGAAGCCGCTTTGTTTTTGAGCGGAATTGGCGCTCAGCTGCCCGCCACCTTCATCCGGTTGATCAGGATCGAGCCCACGGTCTTGGCGCCGTAGTTGTAGGCATCCGCGCCCACGGCCTCGATGCCCTTGAGCATGTCCTTGAGGTTGCCGGCGATGGTGATCTCATGCACGGGGAAGGCGATTTCGCCGTTTTCCACCCAGAAGCCGCTGACGCCGCGCGAGTAGTCGCCGGTCACGTAGTTCACGCCCTGGCCCATGAGCTCGATCACGAACAGGCCCGTGCCCAGCTTCTTGAGCATGGCGGGCAGGTCGTCGCCGGCCTTGGTGCGGCGCGAGGTCATGACCAGGTTGTGCGATCCGCCGGCATTGCCAGTGGTCTTCATGCCCAGCTTGCGGGCCGAGTAGCTGGACAGGAAGTAGCCCTCGACGCGACCGGCATCCACCACCTTGCGGGCCTGCACGCGCACGCCCTCCTCGTCGAAGGGCAAGCTGCCCTTGCCGCCGAGGATGAAGGGGTCTTCCGTGATGTCGATGTGCTTGGGGAAGACGGGCTTGCCCAGCGAGTCGAGCAGGAAGGTGCTGCGGCGGTACAGCGCGCCGCCGCTGACGGCCTGCACGAAGCTGCCCAGCAGGCCTGCGGCCAGCGTGGACTCGAACAGCACCGGGCATTCGGTGGTCGGGATCTTGCGGCTGCCCAGGCGGCTCAGGGCGCGCTGGGCGGCGTAGCGGCCCACGGCTTCGGGCGAGGCCAGGTCGGCCGCGTTGCGCATGGAGCTGTACCAGGCGTCGCGCTGCATCTCGCCATTGCGCCCGGGCAGCGAGGCGATGGGCGCCACCGACAGGCTGTGGCGCGAGCTGGCGTAGCCGCCACGGAAGCCATTGGTGTGGGCGCTGAAGAAATGGCTTTGCTGGGCCGAGACGCCCGCGCCTTCACTGTTGGTGATGCGCTTGTGCGTGCGCAGCGCGGCTTCCTCGCATTGCAGCGCCAGTTCGGCCGCGGCCTCGCTGGTGAGGTCCCAGGGGTGGAACAGCTGCAGGTCGCGGTGGGTGCCGGGCTGGGCGATGTCGGCCGCATCGGGCAGGCCGGCCATGGGATCTTCGGCCGTGAAGCGTGCGATGTCGTAGGCGGCCTGCACGGTCTGCTGGATGGCGGCATCCGAGAAGTCCGAGGTGCTGGCGTTGCCACGGCGGTTTCCCAGGTAGACGGTCACGCCCAGCGACTTGTCGCGGTTGCGCTCCACGGTCTCCAAAGCCCCCTTGCGCACGCTCACGCTCAGGCCGCAGCCCTCGGAAGCCTCGGCCCCGGCGTTGGTGGCGCCGAGCTTCTTGGCGTGGACCAGGGCACGGTCCACCAAGTCTTCAAAAAACGGTTGGCTGTAGCTGAAGCCGGAATCAGCCTGCGGTTTGGCGGTGCTTGCCGAGCGGGGACGGGGTTTTTTCATAGCGGCGGCTATGATAGCCGCCACTGCAGCGCTCTCCGCGCCGCCACTGCATTTGTCCCCTACCCCATGTCACGCAAACCCAAAAAAGGCTACTACGTCAAAGGTCACTTCGTTGCCGAAGGCAGCGAACTCGACCTGCAGCTCAAGGCCGAACTCAAAGGCACCCCCGACTCCAGCAAGACGGATCTCAAGCGCGAGTCCGACGCCTTGCAGGACCTCGGCAAGGATTTGCTGACGCTGCGCTCCGACCTGTTCAAGCGCCTGCAATTGCCCGACCAACTGGCCGATGCCCTGGCCGAGGCCAAGCGCATCACCAATTTCGAAGGAAAGCGCCGCCAGATGCAATTCGTCGGCAAGCTCATGCGCAAGCTGGACGAGACCGAGATCGCCGCCGTGCGCGCGGCTCTGGACGAGCAGCACAACGGCTCTGCCGCCGAGAAGATGGCCCTGCACGCCGCCGAGCAATGGCGCGACCGCCTGATCGCCGAGGAATCGGCCCTGTCCATCTGGCTGGACCATTTCCCCGACACCGACACCCAGCAGCTGCGCGCCCTGATCCGCCAGGCCCGCAAGGACATGCCGGGCGCCCATGAGGCCAATGTGCAGGAATCCACTGGCCTGGCCCAGCGCAAGGGTCGCGCCTACCGCGATCTGTTCCAGCTGGTTCGCCAGCAGTTGGGCGGCACGGGCCGCGAGACTGCCGAGGACGGCGATGGCGCTGGCGAGGAAGCCGACGATGAGTGATCCCGTCCATGACGCTGTGCGCATCGGCATCGTCTCGATCAGCGACCGTGCCAGCAGCGGCGTCTATGAGGACAAGGGCCTGCCGGCCCTGCAGGACTGGCTCACCCGCGCACTCAGGAACCCCATCGCGTTCGAGGCGCGCCTGATCCCCGACGAGCAGGCCGGCATCAGCGCCACGCTGATCGAACTGGTCGATGCAGGCTGCTCCCTGGTGCTGACCACGGGCGGCACCGGCCCCGCGCCGCGCGATGTCACACCCGAAGCCACGCTGGCCGTGGCCGACAAGGAAATGCCGGGCTTTGGCGAGCAGATGCGCCAGATCAGCCTGGCCTTTGTGCCCACGGCGATTCTGTCGCGCCAGGTGGCGGTGATCCGTGGCAACAGCCTGATCATCAACCTGCCGGGCCAGCCCAAGGCGATTGCCGAGACCCTGGAAGGCCTGAAGAACCCCGATGGCACGCAAAAGGTCAACGGCATCTTCGCGGCCGTGCCCTATTGCGTGGACCTGATCGGCGGGCCCTATCTGGAAACGGACGACAGCGTGTGCAAGGCGTTCCGCCCCAAGAGCGCAGTGCGCACCGCGCGACCTGCGGCCTGAGCGCGCGGACACGGCAATCGACAAGCAGCCTGCGGGCTGCTTTTTATTTTTTCAGCCCCTTGAACCAGCGCTGAATCCGGGCCCGCAATTGCCGTTTGCCGTCATCACCCAACGGCATGCCGCTTGCCAGTTCCAGTGCCGCATCGACCTGTACATGGCCATGCTCCATCAGTGCCATACTCATGGCAGCGAGAGCCTTCGCCAATGGATCCATCGATCCGGTCCGCCAGATCCGGAGCGTTGAGCGGATAGATGTCCGCCTCTGCGGACATCTTGAAAACCGGCTCGGGATACGGGATGGAGCCCAGGATTGCCTGGCTTCCCACGCTGACGAATTCATACTCATGCGTCACATCCCCGCTCGCACGAATGATGTGCTCAAGATCCTCTCGGTTCATAGGCCCGCCCTGTATCTCCCAATGCAACGCCCCGCTTGAGATCCCCCACCTGCGCCAGTACCTGCTGGCGCACCTGTTCGGGCAGCACCGATGTCAGGGGCGAGGCCTGGCGCAGTTCCTGGGCCCTTCGCGTGCGGGCCAGGATGGTGCGCCAGCGGCCATTTTGCAAGACATCCTGCCACTGCCTCCACAGGCTGGCGGAATGCGAATCCCCCTGGCTCAACCACCGCTCCAACGTGTCCTGTGCCTGCCGCAGCAATGCCGGGTCTGATCGCACAAGGCGCACGGCTTCTTCATGCAATGCCAGGCTTTGCAGATCCTGCACTTCATGGCGCGCATCCTGCGCACGCACCAGAACCTGTACGACGGGCCTGGCATGGCGCGAACGGGCTGCGGCAGTTCCTGCGGGCGCGGGCTGCAGGGCGTCGCCCGCCAGCAATGCCAATTCTCCCCCTATGCCCAGTTCCGACATGACTCGCAGGTACGTGCCCATGGATGGCCCGGGATCGCCGGACTCGACTGCAGCGAGCGTGCTGCGGGATATGCCTACGCGCGAGGCCATCTCGACCGTGCCCAGCCCCTGCTCCTTGCGCAGGCGCTTGAGCCGGTCACCGAACTGCAAAAGCAGTTGGCGCTGAAGAAGGGTGGACTTTTCCGGCGTTTTCATTTGTCCATTATCTTAAGCAAAACATAAATTTTTGATTGTTTTTTTAGACAAATTAATTCGAGACCAGTGCTTTCGCATCCCCCGGTCAAGGAAGGGAAAAGCAGGTCCTGACGCGCGCACAAGCCACGGCCGGGATGCGCAGCGCATGGCGATCAATCAACGGACCGGCCACGTTGCAAGAATGAGCGGCTGTACTGTCGCACCGGGGCCACCAAGCCCGTGCTTGCCCCAATGCGGCAGGCCCCTGTCCCTGCCAGCATGGAATCACCCCGGCCCCTGCGCAACAGCAGCGGGCTTTTTCCATCCAAAGCAAGGAGACTTCATGCAGCAACGCCCCAAGACATCGCTGATGACACCGCTGGCCCTGGCACTGTGCGCCGCCGCACTGGCAACGCCGGCCCTGGCGCAGCAGGACAAGGTTCGGATCGGCTTCATCACCGACATGTCCAGTCTCTATGCCGATGTCGAGGGCAAGAACGGCGCCGTGGCCATTCAGATGGCCATCGACGACTACGGCGGCAAGCTGCTGGGCAAGCCCATCGAGCTGCTGACGGCCGACCACCAGAACAAGGCCGACATTGCCGCCAGCAAGGCGCGCGAGTGGATAGACACGCAGGGCATCAGCCTGGTGTTTGGCGGCACGAACTCGGCCACGGCCCTGTCCATGGCCAAGGTGGCGCAGGAGAAAAAGCGTGTCTTCATCGACAACGGCGCGGGCAGCTCGGCGCTGACCAACGAGCAGTGCAGCCCCTATACGGTGCACTATGCCTTCGACACCGTGGCCCTCGCCAAGGGCACGGGCGCGGCCGTGGTGGAGGCCGGCGGCAAGAGCTGGTACTTCGTGACCGCCGACTATGCCTTCGGCCATGCGCTGGAGGCCGATACCACCAAGATCATCGAGGCGCGCGGCGGCAAGGTGCTGGGCTCGGTCAAGACGCCGCTGAACGCCAGCGACTTCTCCAGCTTCATGCTGCAGGCGCAGAACTCCAAGGCCCAGATCCTGGGCCTGGCCAACGCGGGTGGCGACACCATCAACTCCATCAAGGCCGCGCGCGAGTTCGGCGTGAC
Source organism: Delftia deserti (assembly GCF_042653485.1). Classification (NCBI taxonomy): domain Bacteria; kingdom Pseudomonadati; phylum Pseudomonadota; class Betaproteobacteria; order Burkholderiales; family Comamonadaceae; genus Delftia; species Delftia deserti. The sequence goes on from NZ_JBHSIH010000001.1 coordinate 1,784,882, forward strand.
CAAGGACATGAAGCTGGCCGGCCTGCTGGTGTTCTTCACCGACGTGCACAGCCTGGGCCTGAAGAACACCCAGGGCATGCAGTTCACCACCAGCTGGTACTGGGACATGAACGATGCCTCGCGCAAGTTCGCCGATGCCTTCATGGCCAAGACCCAGCGCCGCCCCAGCGAGATCCAGGCGGCCGACTACTCCGCCACCATGAACTGGCTCAAGGCCGTGGAGAAGGCCGGCACGCTGGACGCGGACAAGGTCATGGCCACCTGGCGCGGCATGAAGATGGACGACTTCTTCGGCAGCGGCTACCTGCGCGAGGACGGCCGCTACGTGCACGACATGTACCTGATGGAGGTGAAGTCCCCCGCCGAATCCAAGGGCACCTGGGACTACTACAAGCTGGTCAAGAAGCTGCCCGCCGAGCAGGTCTGGACGACGAAGGCCGAGAGCAAGTGCCAATATTGGCGGTAAACATCGCTCCCCCTGAGCGGCTTCGCCGCTTCCCCCAGAGGGGGACGACACCCTCGGGGCGGGGCGGCCCTTCCTCGGTGTCCCTGATTTGCGGCTGGGGGGTCAACATGTCCCCGCCATAAGACAGAGTTGCGAGGTTTCAGGCGTATCCCAGGCCTGCTCTCCACTGAATCTCCATGCCTTGGTCAATGCCGGGACATCGAACCGCGCCAGACTGGTAAGTTCGAGCATCTGGCGTGGCGCTGGGCAGGGACTGTTTCCTCTGCGGCCGACCGCGCAGCAGGGGAAGAATGAAGTTCAACCGCAAATGGACGGTGGGCGCCGTGATCGGCGCCTGCCTGATCGCCGGCATCGCGCTGTGGAAAGCCAATGCCAAGCCCGCCACCAAGTACGCAACCGCCGCCGTCACGGTAGGCGATCTGGAGCAGACCGTGCTGGCCGTGGGCCGGCTGCATGCCAAGGAGCTGGTCGCCGTGGGCGCCCAGGTCTCCGGACAGGTCAAGCGCCTGCATGTGGAACTGGGCCAGCAGGTCAAGGCCGGCGACCTGATCGCCGAAGTCGATGCCCAGCCGCAGCGCATCAAGCTGCGCAATGCCGAGGCCTCGGTCACCGCACTGCAGGCGCAGCTGGCCGCGCGGCGCGCGGCCCTCGTCCAGGCCCGGCTCACCTTCCAGCGCCAGCAGGAACTGCTGCAGGCCGACGCCACCTCGCGCGCCGACCATGAGGCCGCCAAGGCGGCGCTGGACACGGCCCAGGCCGAGGTCGGCGCCCTGCAGGCCCAGATCGAGCAGGCACGCACCCAGGTGGAGACCGAGCGCATCAACCTGGGCTACACCCGCATCGTCGCGCCCATGGACGGCGTGATCGTGGCCGTGGTCACCAAGCAGGGCCAGACCCTGAACTCCTTCCAGACCACGCCCACCATCGTCATGCTGGCCAAGCTCGACGTGATGACCGTGCGTGCCGAGATTGCCGAGGCCGACGTGGACAAGATCCAGCTCGGCCAGACCGCATGGTTCACCACGCTGGGCAGCAACCGCCAAAAACACATGGCGAAGATAGAGCGCATCGAGCCCGCACCGACCTCCATCGTCAATGACGCGGGCGGCGGCGCCTCGCCCGCTGCGGCCACGCCCGCCGCCAAGGCCATCTACTACAACGCCCAGTTCGACGTACCCAACCCGGACGGCAAGCTGCGCCCCTCCATGACCGCCCAGGTCACCGTGCGCGTGGCCCAGGCCGACAAGGCCGTGCTGGTGCCGGCCGCCGCACTGGGCAGCCGGGCAGAGGACGACAGCTACACCGTGCGCGTGCGCGACGGCGAAGGCAAGGTCGCCGATCGCAAGGTGCGCATCGGCCTGCGCACCAATGCCCAGGCCCAGGTGCTGTCGGGCCTGGAGGCGGGCGAGCAGGTGGTGATCGGCGAGGCGGGCCCGAACAACGCCCCCGCCGCCGACCCCATGGGAATGTGAGCATGGACCAGCCATTGCTGCAGATGCGGGGACTGCGCAGGGAGTTCCCCGCCGGTGACACCACGGTCGCCGTGCTCAAGGACATCAACCTGACCATCGAGGCCGGCGAGATGGTGGCCATCGTGGGCGCCTCGGGCTCGGGCAAGTCCACGCTGATGAACATCCTCGGCTGCCTGGACCATCCGACCTCGGGCAGCTACCGCATCGCCGGCCGCGAGACCGGCGAGCTGGGCCCCGATGCGCTGGCCGCGCTGCGGCGCGAGCATTTCGGCTTCATCTTCCAGCGCTACCACCTGCTGGCCGACCTCACGGCCCAGGGCAATGTGGAGCTGCCATCGGTCTACGCCGGCACGGCGCCCACGGACCGCCATGCGCGCTCGGCCGCCCTGCTCGAACGCCTGGGCCTGGCCGACCGCATGCAGCACCGGCCGGGCCAGCTGTCGGGCGGGCAGCAGCAGCGCGTGTCCATCGCCCGCGCGCTGATGAACGGCGGCGCCGTCATCCTGGCCGACGAGCCCACGGGCGCGCTGGACAAGGCCAGCGGCGAGCAGGTCATGCGCATCCTGCAGGAGCTGCATGCCGACGGCCACACCATCATCCTGGTCACGCATGACATGGCCGTGGCGGCCCACGCCTCGCGCGTGATCGAGATCAGCGACGGCGCCATCATCGCGGACCGGCGCAGCGCCCCGCACGAAAGCAAGCCCCCGCTGGAGGCCACAGCCACCCCGCGCGCCGCCTCCTGGCGCCAGTTCGGCGACCGCTTCGGCGAAGCGCTGCGCATGGCGCTGCGGGCCATGAACGCGCACCGCCTGCGCACCTTCCTGACCATGCTGGGCATCATCATCGGCATCTCTGCCGTGGTCTCGGTGGTGGCGCTGGGGCGCGGTGCGCAGCAGCAGGTGATGAACCAGATCAGCGAGCTGGGCACGAACACGCTGGACATCTTCCCGGGCAAGGACTTCGGCGACACGCGCGCCGCCGCCATCGAGACCCTGGTCGCCGCCGATGCCCAGGCCCTGGCCGAGCAGCCCTACGTGGACAGCGCCACGCCCAATGTGTCGGTCAGCGTCACGGCGCTGTACCGCGAGAACGCGGCCATGGCCCAGGTGACGGGCGTGGGCTTCGAGCACTTCCGCGTGAAGGGCCTGCGCCTGGCGTCAGGGCGGTTCTTCGACCAGCGCGACGTGGACCTGCACGCCCAGGTCGCGGTCATCGACCAGAAGGCCGCCACCGCGCTCTTTCCCGGCAACCCCAGCCCGCTGGGCGAGGTGGTGATGCTGGGCGAGATGCCCGTGGAGATCGTGGGCGTGCTGCGCCCCGCGCAAAACAGCTTCGGCGGCTCCACGCCCACCTTCTTCGTGCCCTACACGGCGGCCGCCACGCGCCTGGTCGGCAAGTACCACCTGGACAGCATCACGCTGCGCATCAAGGACGAGGTGCCGGCAGAGATCGCACTGAAGGCGGCCACCAGCCTGCTCACGGAACGCCACGGCACCAAGGACTTCTTCGTCTGGAACTCCGACCAGATCCGCCAGGCCATCACGCGCACCAGCACCACGCTGACGCTGCTGGTCTCGGCCATCGCCATGATCGCGCTGCTGGTGGGCGGCATCGGCGTGATGAACATCATGCTGGTGTCGGTGACCGAGCGCACGCGCGAGATCGGCGTGCGCATGGCCATCGGCGCGCGCCAGTCGGACATCCTTCAGCAGTTTCTGATCGAGGCCGTGCTGGTCTGCATCGTGGGCGGCATCCTGGGTGTCTCTCTGGCGCTGGGCCTGGGCCTGGCAGTGAGCCTGTCGGGCTCCAGCTTCCAGCTGTCGTTCTCGGCCGCTTCCATCGTGCTGGCCGTCGCCTGCTCCTCGCTCATAGGCATCACCTTCGGCTTCCTGCCCGCGCGCAGCGCGGCGCGCCTGGACCCCGTCCAGGCCCTCTCCAGAGATTGACATGCATATGCTCAAGACCAGCGCGCTGGCATGCGCCGTGGCCCTTGCGGGCTGCGGCGCCATCACGCGCACCCCCTACGAAGCGCCACAGGTGGCGCTGCCCGCGCAGTTCGAACATGCGCAGGCATCGTCCCCGGCAGCCACGCCCACGCCCATGACCGATGCGTGGTGGCGCGGCTTCGGCGATCCACGGCTCGATGCCTGGATTGACCTGGCGCTGGCGCGCAACCCAGACATGGCCACGGCCGGCATCCGCGTGCGGCGTGCCGCGTTGCAGGCGCAACTGGCAGGCCATGCGCTGCTGCCCCAGCCCAGCGGCAGCGTAGGCACGGGCGCCAGCCGCCCGCTGTCGGGCAGCCAGCGCAGCACCCTGGAGAACGCCAGCGCCACGCTGGGCGTGGCCTGGGAGCTGGACCTGTTCGACCGGCTGGGCGCGCAGCGCGATGCCGCCGTCTTCGAAGCACAGGCCAGCGTGCAGGACAAGGATGCCGTGGCGCTGTCGCTGACCACCACCACGGCCAGCCTGTACTGGCAGCTGGCGCTGGCCAACGAGCGCCTGGACATGTCACGCCAAAGCCTGGAGTACGTGCGCCGCACGATCGACCTGGTGCAGGCCCAGTACCGCAGCGGCGCAGTGTCCGGCCTGGAGCTGCGCGAGGCCCGGCAGGCCCTGGCCGAGCAGCAGGCCCTGCTGAGCCAATACACCCAGGCCCGCGCCGAACTGCGCCAGGCATTGGCCGAATTGCTGCAGGGCGCCGAGCCGCCCGGTGGCGAGCCCCAGGCGCTGCCCGTGGCCGACCTGCCCACCGTGCAGCCAGGCCTGCCCGCCGACCTGCTGGGGCGCCGCCCTGACCTGCGCGCCGCCGAACTGCGGCTGCGCGGCGCCCTGGCCGGCAGCGATGCCACGGCCGCCAGCTACTACCCCCGGCTATCGCTCACCGGCAGCCTGGGCACCTCCAGCAGCACCCTGCTCGATGTGCTGGCCAATCCCGTGGCGGCCCTGGGCGCCAACCTGGCCCTGCCGTTTCTCAATGTGCGCGAGATGCGGCTGAACACCGCCATTGCACGCAGCCAGTACGAAGAGGCGGTGGTCAACTTCCGCCAAACGCTGTACGCCGCGTTGGCCGAAACGGAAAAATCCCTGTCCGCCCGCACCGAACTGGCCCGCCAGGAAGAGGCCCAGCAGCGCGCCACGCAGGAATCCGTGGAAATCACGCGGCTGTACGAGGCGCGCTACCGCGCCGGCCAGGTGCCGCTGCGCACCTGGCTGGACGCCCAGGAGCGCCGCCGCGCAGCGCAGCTGGCCCTGTCCGCGCTCCACCTGGCACGCCTGCAGAACCAGCTCACGCTGCACAAGGCGCTAGGCGGCGGGTGGCCGGCTTCCTGAAGCCACCACCCAGGGTCCGCCAGAGTCAGAACGAATGCGCCATGCCCACGTAGAAGCCGGTCTGGCTGCCGCCTGGCGCCGGGTTGTTGTTGGTGGTCTGCACCGAGAAGTTCGCATTGCCGCCATTGCGCACATTGCCCACGCTGGCGTACAGCAGCGTGCGCCTGGACAGCGCATAGTCGGCGCCCGCCATGAACAGGTTGGCGCTGCCGCCGCCCTTGTTGACCGTGGTGCGGTAGCCCGCGCCGATCAGCGTCAGCGGGCCTGACACCTTGTAGCGCGCGCCCATCCAGTACTGCCGCGCCTTGTCGGGCACGCCGGCCGCGCTGTCGGGCGCGGACAGCTGCTCATAGCCCGCGAACAGCTTGAGCGCGGACAGCGTCACCGTGCCGCCCAGCGTCAGGTTGCGGGAGGTGGTGTAGAGATCACTGAAGCGGCCATTGGCATCGCGGGCCACATCGTAGATGGCGCGCAACTCGAACGTGGGCGCGGTATAGGACACGGACAGCGCATCCTTGCGCAGCCGCGATGCGCCCTGCGGCTGCTCGCCCAGGCCGGTCAGCGCCAGCACGCGCAGTCCGCCCCAGCTGGGCGTCTCGTACGAGATCATATTGTCATGCCCGCCCCAGTTGCGCCCCCGCACCAGCGTGGCCGAGCCGATGAACTGCTGGCCCGTGGGGTCCAGCGCCCAGTGCGCATCCGAGATCGACAGGTCCTTGCCCAGCTTCAGCGTGCCCCAGCCGCTGCGCAGGCCCACGAAGCTGCGGCGGTTGAAGAAACCTGCGCCGTTGAACCTGGCATCGTCGATGCTGAAGCCCGACTCCAGCGTGAACAGCGCATGCAGCCCGCCGCCCAGGTCCTCCTCCCCCTTGAAACCCAGCATGCTCGTGCCCCACTGGTTGCCAACCGCCCGCCACAGATTGCCAGAGCCCCCCGTGGCCGGGTCGTACACATTGCTCTGGTAGTCCACCCCCGCGACCACACGCCCATAGAGCGTGACCGAACTCTGGGCCTGGGCAGCCAGGGCCGTGCCCAGCACCAGCGCGGCCAGGCCCGCGCTGCGGATCATGCGTTTACTCATCTCCCTCTCCTCCTTGACATTGCCGATTGGCGAAAATCCCCGTGGCCGCAGCACGGCCGCCATGGGGAAACAGCTTGAAACCGGTCACCAGCCCTTGTTCTTGTGCTTCTTGTTCTTGCGGGCGCATGCAGTCCCGTGGTTGCGATGCCCTGCAGGCTGCTTTCATGAATTCTCCGCAGGGATGGCGCCAGGCCTGAACGATTGATGCGCAGACCTATGCATTTGCGGCGCGGGCACCCGGGGGTTTTCCCATGGAAGAGGGTCGGAGGGACATTCGGGGATGGGGCATGGCCGCCGGATTCTCAGTCCGCCGCAGCATCTGCCAGCCGGAAGATGCAGGCCATGGGAGTCCACTTGTCGCCGGGCGGTGTCCAGGGCGTGGGCGCCTGGAAGGTCCACATCAGCGCCTCCCATTTGCGCAGCTTCGGGTCGATGGCAGCGGCCAGGGACATGGCGCGGGGGTCATGCACCGCGTCATCGGTTTCCATCACCATCACCATCACCATGCGCGTGCCAAGGCGGTGGGTTTCCATGCCGGTGACGCCATGGCTGCGCAGATGCGCCGCCACCTCAGGCCATGTCCGGCGGTGCAGGGTTTCATACCGGGCCATCAGCGCCGGGGCATCCCTGAGATCGAGTTTGGACGAGATGTTGACGATGGCGCCACGGCTGGCCTGGAGGTGCGGCAGGCAAGGGTGAGCCATGACGAAGTAGTGCACCAGGTTGGCCTGCCGCGAGCGCACGAAGGCGTCGCCCCCTGCGTCCAGGCCCAAGCCTTCATTGATGCCCGCGTTTTTCACCACGCCGTCGATGTGGCCGCAGTACGCCGCAGCGCGGGCCACCATCTCCCCGCATGCCCGTTCATCGACCAGGGCGAGGCGGAAGTGGCGTGCGCGGGGCTGCAGCGCCATGAGCTGCGCCTCGAACCGCGCGGACATGGTGTCCTTGCCGCAGATCAGCGGAACCGCACCTTCACCGGCCAGCCGCAGCGAGATGGCCGTCCCGATGCCGCTGGCACCGTCCGTGACGATGAAGGTCCTGTCTTTCAGGTTCAGGTCCATGCTGTCTCCCATGTGGTTTCAGGTCATGCCTTGCGGCTGCAGGCCGTAGCAGCGCGCGGCGGCGCCACCCCACAGCGCCTAGCGCTCGGACACCGACAGCCGCGAGGACGCCCAACCGTTTATCAACTCAAAGACCGTGACCTGCAGGCTGACGGCCCCAAAACCCTTGCCGCATACCTGCTGCAGTTCCAGCGCCACGGGCATATCGTCTGCGCGCCCGTCTGCCGGGATGCCTGGGCTGCCTGGGCTGCGCACGGTGCACCGCCCAGGCCGTCCCGCTCGCCGGTCATGGCCTCGATCAGCGCCTGCCGGGACGGCTGCGCTACCGGCGCCACCACTGGAGCCAGCGCGGCTACAGCGGACATGAGCCGACAAACCATTGAGGAACATCTGGCCAACGCAGAGGACGTCGATCGCTACCGCGCGCCGGCACTGGACAAGGGGCGGGACATCCTGGAGCTGCTGGCCGAGCACCCCGATGGAATGACGCGGGCCGAGATCGTCAAGGAACTGGGCCGGGGCCCCAGCGAGATCTACCGCATGCTCGAGCGGCTGGTGGCCCGGCAATATGTGATGCGCTCGGCCGGCGGCGACCGCCATGCGCTCAGTCTCAAGATGTTCGCGCTGGCGCACCGCCACCCGCCGGTCAACCGCACGGGGCAGCTATCACCCAACAGGCAAATGCACGCTGAAGGATGAGGGGGCGCTAAGCGAGACTTGCCGGGCGCATGGACGGCCAGGGACGCATGGGCCGCGACTGCTCCCCCAGCTGGTAGACAACCCCATTCCCTCTTTTGCGCAGCCTTGTTATTGGTTAAAGAACAATAGCGTCATCACACTGTGAAGCCACGCATGACCGAACGCAAGGGTTGCAGTTCAGGCGTTGATTATTCTTATGGAAATCGTATAATCAATTACCACTCCACAAATCAAAGCGATGCTAGATTTCAATCAAATTTTTAATTGCCAATTGAATGCAACTCCTTTCCGTTGGGCGGAAATATCTGACCTGTATTCCTCACAGGATTGTGCTTCGCTTGCTCAGACTTATCCATTCGATCACTTCCGGACCATAGAAGCCTATGGGGGAGAAAAGGACTATCGATACGATGCCCGCTCCTTGGTTCCCATGGGCGAAAATTGCATATCTCGCCCAGACTATCTAAGTCCTAGCTGGCTAAGGTTCGCACAAGACTTGATTTCCGAAAATTACCGCAATGCCATGTCATCCCTCACAGGCATCGATTTGTCCGATTTTCCCATGGAGGCGAATCTTTACCACTATGGATCCGGGGCACTTCTCGGGCCACATCGTGATCTTCCAGAGAAAAAGGTTACGCATGTTTTCTATTTCAATGAGCACTGGCTTCCAGCAGACGGTGGTTGCCTTGCAATATTGAACTCATCAGATGCAAAGGACGTCGCAGCCCTTATCAACCCCATTGTCGGGAACTCGGTAGCCTTCGTGCGTTCAGAGGATTCCTGGCATGAGGTGACCCAGGTCTCTGCACGGGTACGTGAATCGCGTCGCAGTGTGACAGTGACTTTCTATCAGCCGGGGTCCATCAGCTCAATGTGGCCACCCGGTTCGGAATTGGAATTGCACGACTATGTTGCAAGCTGAAGCAGCTTGCAACAACCAGCACAAGCGCTGTTTTCATATTGATAAGCATTTCTTCGGCCTGTCTCGAAACTAGAAGCATATGCCCAAAATAGCATTCGGAGACATCGCCAAGCTAATTATTCCATGGCAGCACAGGCATTTGATACAGGCCATTGTCATGCGCGAAATAGATTCGCGCTATAGAAACTCTGTCATGGGTTGGCTATGGTCAATCATCAGCCCATTTTTTACGCTGATGGTTTATACCCTGGTATTCAAGAATGTATTCTCAGTCAAATGGCTCGGAGGTAATGGCTCATCTTTTGAGTTTGCAATTCTCATATTCATTGGAATGACGGTTTTTGGGCTATTCTCAGAATGTGTCACCCGTGCGCCGGCATTAATCACATCCACACCAAACTATGTGAAGAAAATAGTCTTTCCTCTTGAGATCTTGCCATGGACAAGCCTGGGAGTAGCGGTATTTCACATGGGTATCAGCCTGCTGGTCTTGCTTGCTTTCTACAGCCTGGTGATAGGGCTGCCTCATTGGACTGTCATTCTCTACCCCGTGATATTGCTGCCGCTTATACTCATGACGGCGGGACTTTCATGGATCTTCAGTGCCATCGGCGTTTATTTTAGGGATGCGGGGCACATCATTGGTGCGCTACTATTGCCGTTGATGTTTTTGACTCCCATTTTCTATCCGACAAGCACTTTGCCTGCTGAGCTTAAAGGCCTGATCGAACTCAATCCATTGGCTCAAGTCATCGAGAATGCACGAATGGTGCTCTATTGGGGGAAGATGCCGGCTGCGATGCCTTTGCTTGCATCAACTCTTGCGTCCGGTCTTTTCGCCTTCCTGGGACTCTGCTTCTTCCAGAAAAGCCGTGAGGGGTTTGCCGATGTCCTTTGATTTCTCCATCGAGGTTGAAGCGCTGAGCAAATGCTATCGGGTCTATGACAGCCCGCAGGACCGGTTCATACAGATGCTTCCCTTTGGGAGACGTCGACGATTTCGCGAGTTTTGGGCACTGAAGGATATCTCCTTTCGCGTTGCCAAAGGCGACGCCGTCGGAATCATTGGCAGGAATGGGAGCGGCAAATCCACTCTATTGCAACTGATTTGCCGCACACTCAATGCCAGCACTGGAAATATCGTGACCAGAGGCAAGATCGCAGCCTTACTGGAATTGGGCTCGGGCTTCAACCCCGAGTTCACAGGCCGTGAAAATGTCTACCTTAATGGCGCATTACTCGGGATGGACAAATCGGCAATGGATGCCCGCTTTGATGAAATTGCTGATTTTGCAAATATCGGTGATTTCATGGATCAGCCCACCAAAACCTATTCAAGCGGAATGCTTGTTCGGCTGGCGTTTTCCGTGTCTGTATGTATCGACCCGGATATTCTGATCATTGATGAAGCATTGGCGGTGGGAGATGCCTCATTTCAGTTCAAATGTCTCGGGCGGCTGGAGGCACTGGCACAAAAAGGGACAACACTGCTTTTTGTATCTCACGACATGAGCATGGTGAAAAGATTCTGCAACAAGGCCATTTACCTCAGTGAAGGAAGGTTGAAATCAACAGGCTCCCCTGAAGAGATGGCGGAGATGTACTTGCTGGACATGCGCGATGAGCAACGCCAATGGGCCAGCGGCGGCGCCACTCCCGTGGCATTGAAAACCCCGGTGAACGGTGCCCGCATCGCCTTTGGTACTACAGAAGGTGAAATCGTCTCCGCACACTTCAACAATACAGGCAGCCACTACTCATCATTCGTATTTGGCGAGACCATCGACATCAGAATCAATTGTCGATTTCATAAATCCGTCCATTTGCCCAATATCAGCCTCACCGTACAAGAGGCAAGACTTCTTGTGGTGGGTGGAAAAAACTTTCAGATCTCTCCCCGCATGAAGAGCAGTGATTGGCTTGAAGCAAGCCTCACCTTCCGTTTCCCGGCCAGGCTGGCGCCTGGCCGGTATCACATCACCATCAAATTGATGAATGGACATAGTGAAGAGACATCTCTGCTGATCGACAAACAAGTGGGGCTATTGAGCTTTGACACGGTCACCGGGCGCAATACTCCATTTCTCGGAATCGTAGATCTGGGGATTGAGCTGGATACATCGGCGCCCAACAACCAGAAATCAACCTGATAGATCAGGGAGCCCTCATGACACCGACAGCGAAATCCGATTCAAGAAAACTGTTCGAGATCAACGCATCCTCTATCTGAAACAGCATTTCAAGCAATGCCATTGAACGCGGGTTGCTTTCCACAAAATTTCCAGCAATTCCGTGCAAGGCAAATTGCAATATATTCCCACCACAGGGATTGAATGCACATTCAACAAAGTTCTCGGACAGTACTTTTCGTATATCCTGTGACCTGATGGCCTCGGACGGGTCAACCCTTGCCACTTCAATCGGATCGGGCAGTTGGACTGCATGCTGCACCTTTCCAAAATTTTCCACCTGAAAAGACCGACGATACGCCGGCGGCAGCAATTGGAACGCGCTGGAGATGACGGTACGCTGGAATTCGTTGAACGCAAATTGATTTGCCCCGACGTATTCATTGAAAAACACCCATCCCCCAGGCTTCAGTGCAGCACGAACGGATCGGCAAACCAATTCCAGATGCTTTATGTGGTGCAGAGATCCATTGAACCAGACAGCATCGTAGATTCCGCTTCCCAGAGGGACGCTTTGAACATCCCTGACAAAATAATTGATATTGTCTGCACCCATTGAACGAGCCTCGGCTCTGGCAATATCGATGGCGCCAGACGCAATATCAATGGCATCAAACTCTCCAAAAGCGTTCAACCGGAACAGTTCGCGTTCCAGAGAGCCACTTCCGCAACCAATGCTCAACATTTTTGCGGAGGACCGAGGTCGATCAAAAAATTCCTCCATGCAATAGGTTCCCCACCATTCATGCCGGGTACCGGCACAGGCCTGCCTCTGAAAACGCCGCTGTACGGCCGGAATGGCAAGCCAGTACAGCTGCGGAGAAAATGCATCGGAGGTCGCCACATTCTTGGACCAGTGCGCCGCGGTAATTTCTTCGTCAGAAATCATGTGAGCCTTTCGGGGTTGCGATTATTGGTATGGGGCGTCCATGCACCCCACTTTTTCTCGAAATACGCCTGGTTGCGATCCCAGATCGCCTGATACTCACCTGAGTCAATCAGCTTCTTGAACGAAGCCTGTCCATAGTGATGAACAAAGGAGTCTTCCGCACACACAGTTCGATACCCGGCCGACTGTATTCGGCGGCAGTAGTCGTCATCTTCAAACATGCCAATGCCGAATGCTTCATCAAGCTCCCCGATTTCATCGAACACCTCACGACGCATTGCGACGCAAAACATGGCCAATACGGAAATTTCAAAGTGACGCCCCTCGTTTGCAATCGTATAGCGAGCGGCAAACTCGTGCATTTGCTCTATATTGACGTAATCAACGGCGATCTTCGCCTCATTTCCCACGGAGTTGGTTACCGGCCCCACCAGACCTATGTCACTTTTCTGCAAATGCCGAAGCATTGATTCCAGCCAATCGTTGGTGACCACGGTATCGTTGTTGAGGAGTACGACATACTTCCCCTCGGCCTGCGCAATGCCTTGGTTGTTGGCCGCAGCGAAGCCGCGGTTTTGATCGTTGATGATCAATTTCAACTTCAAGCACGGGAATTGACGCTGCATGCTGCGTAGCATGTCACGAGTGTCATCCTGGGAAGCATTGTCCACGATGATCACTTCGTAGTTGGGATACATCGTACGGGCCACAATGCTCTCAATACACTGTCGCGTCAGATCGGCGTTGTTGTAGCTGACAACGACGATGGAACATTTTTCATACAAGGTTTGCAGCGCCTGTTCCATTGAAAGATAGCGGTGGTGCCAGTCATTGTTTTTGGCCAGCTGAATTCTGCGCTGGGTCAGATCTGGATCATTCTCCTTCAGCGCAACCTCGACCTTGTTCAGGAAATCTGCATATTCCCTGGCGAAGTATACGTAGTCTCCATATATTGCCATCTCCTCCAGAGGAACACTGACAACGGGCTTGCCCACGCTTATGTATTCATAGAATTTCACAGGATCCACCGCATGGGTGACCTTGTTCAATTTGAATGGAATCAGGCAGACATCAAAGCCATGCAGATAGCGCGGCATGTATTCATAGGCCTTCTTCCCCAGCAAGTGCACATTAGGTAACCGATCTATTCCAGCCAGATCCTTGACGAAGCAATCGCCGACAAGTACAAAGTTCCATTTCGGGCGGCGTGTCGCCAAGTAATGTACGAGTTGGAAATCAACCCAGGGAGCCAGTGCACCGTAGAATCCGATAACTGGTTTTTCCAAGTGTGCCAGAAGCTCATTCTTCACACAGTTGGATGAGAAAAATTCAAACTCTACCCCGTTTCTGACCAGGATGCACTTCTTGCTGGCGGCCTGCCACTTCTTCTCAAGCAAGGAAGCGGTGACAGTCACCAGGTCAGATTTTTCTATCAGGATTTCTTCCTCCTGGAGAAGTTGCTGGCCTATATCTGGAAAATCCGCCCACTCATCCATGCAATCGTATTGGAGGCGCCAGGCTCGCTTCTTCTGGAGCTCGACCGCCAATGCTGTCCAGTAAGACAAGTGAACAACAATCAGCGCCTCTCTGATTTTTGCGTCCACCATCAACCGTGCCAATGACCTGTTGGCGGCACTCAGATTTTCCTGAGACATCCTGTGCGCATAGAATTCTTCAGAATCATGAAACTCAAGCCCTATTTCATAGATGTTGTATGCCACTTGCTTCATGACATACGGCTCACCTTGTGCCGGCATGATGGAGCGTGCAATATAGAAAATGCGATGTCCCTTGGCCGCAAATTGAGACATGATATGCTGCGGCCGCTGGTAACGGGCAGACCACTCGATATTGGCCAAACAGACAACGTCCATTTTCCCGTTGCTGACCCCAGGGAACAATGACTGCTCATCTCCTTGCAGAGATTGGAGGGTGTGCAGCTGGCTTGACAGCTGGCTCTTGAGTGACTCCGAGTGCAAAAGAGCCTTTACCCGACTGGGTAGCAGCATGTTCCCCAGGTTTCGAGCCAATCGGGAGCGTTCTGCAATCAGATACAAGCCATCGATCATCAGGTATCGGAAGCTTTTCCTTCGCCGCTCAAGAGTCAACTTTAATGCAGCAACTTCGCTCCTGAGCCATGCAATTCCCACATCACGCGACGCAATGACATCTTTGCTATTTTTCAGCTCCCGCTCCAGCTCATCAATGGTCTGTCGCAAGGCAAGGATTTCCCCCCGCGAAATTCCAGATTGCGTCCCCATGTCGGACTGATCATCCTTCCCGTCTGGCATACTTGCAGTGGATGAATATAGCAATTGCTTTTCAGTATTATTTTTCATGGAAATTGATAGGATGGATCAGGTCGAATGGCTGGTTGATGTGACCTCGGACGCTTTTTCAACGAATATCAGCAGGCCTGCACTGACTCAATCAACTTTTCCCTGCAACCCCGCTTCTCCTTTTTCGCTTTTACCTCTCTCAAGAAGAAACGGCAGCGACATCAGGAATTTGTTCATTGCGATCTTTGAACTCGAGCAGCTGGACTTGATGGAATCAGCCACCTGATCCCAATGCTGCTTCACTTCATCCCGGGCATTCTCCATCAAATCCAATGGGCTCATTCTGCCAATACGACTGCTCAGCCAACGTGGATCATCACAATCCATCGTAGACAATGGATAAACGGTTCTGAACCTCGAGAGCGCGGTGAATTTCCCTACTGAAAGATCACTGGGCGTAAATACAGGAATTCCTGCACAAAGTGCCGTTATTGCAAGATGATAACTATGCCCGGCAACACCTTCTGATTCTGCGACCAGTGCTGCGAGAACCATGGGCGATGGCCATTCAGCCAGGCTGTAGGTATTTGGCAATTCTCGATCAATGAATGACTCATGGTCACACAGCACCGGGCCCAGACGCAAGAGAAGAAATTCGAGGTCTGGCAACTCGGAACGAAACCGTTTGATATGGTCTGTGAATTTTTCCAGATTCTGGGTCGCCTGAATGACTATATAAGGCTTCTTCAGGCCCAGTTGCTCCCGAAGAATTCGGGCCTTTTCTTGCGCAGGGTGGCCATTCATATGCTGACCCAACGAAAACGCCGTGTCGGGAACCAGCTTCACACGATCGTGATCCACGAATTGTTCCAGTGCCTTCTTGCTGGGCTCATCCCGTACCGCAATGTAGGAGCTGCACTGCAACACCAAGGAAAGCAATGGATGGCTCCACTGCGGCATTTCATTGCAATGCATGCCCGGAGCGTTCCAGATGACCGGTATTCCAAGCTGGATTCCAATCAAGGCTGGAGTCAACCAATATCCTGTGGGATGATGAATCCACGCTTCAGTCGGCACATATCCAGGCGCAACGAATGAGTCGAAGCGGATGATGAAACCACCACCGATCAAAATGGCATCGAGTTCAATCGCCATATCGGGCAGGTCGGCAAGAGAAGCCACCTTGTATGGCCAATCCTCCAGAGATTTGGCATGGTATGAAAACGGAATCAGTTCCACCGACCCCAGCCGTTGCGAAAGCTCCATCTCCGCAAGTATGGGAAAAAGCAAATCACCATAGTTTTGAACGTCAAAAGTACCGAAGATACCTATGCGCCACGGCCTTTTTCTTTCTTGCGTATCGGACTCAATTTTATTCATATTTCCGCATTCCAAGTGCAGTGCTGCCTTAGCTAAAATAATAATATCTTTAGCGACTTTATTCTCATTACTCTTCGCAAAGTCAATCAGTTGCCGCCATCCAAAATAACAGAGACTCGCCTTATGCTTCTTGCATATTTGATTACTCTTCGATTCCAGAAATATTCTTCAATGGCCTCTTCACAGCGTGACAGCGCACCTTGCAAACCATTCTCCAATCGGAAATCCTCGTAGAAGTTCCCTGTGCTGACCATTTTCAGCAATTCTGAGCATCGATGACCGATATGAGTGCTTTTCTCACCTCTGCTTGGAAAGCCTTGTGTCACGCACGAGAATTTTTCACTGAGATCCTGCAGGCCATGGCGATTCATGAACAGTTCGGAAGCAGCTTCCGTTGTCACAACGGCGGCTTCGACCCGCTTGAACACTATGGTTTCAAAGGCACGGTGAAAGCGGCAGCGCCATTTTGGCGCATGTGGTGCAATCACCGGGTGGGCCAGATCGGCAATGAGGGGTAGCTGGAAGATTTGTTTGCCAGATAAAACCATCGCGGCGATTGACCTGAAACTATCGGGGGAGTTTCGTAAGCGATCAGGAGAATGCGCATGGTCACTATTCATGGATTATTTTTCAGCGTTATTCCAGGCGTAGTCTTTGTCTCGAGATGAATTCAATTTCCTTGCGGGAATTCATTTTTCCATGGGCATGCCGCATACGTCGCGCCACCTCTTACCGCATTTCATGTTACCTCAATAAAAAGCATGGCACCACATCTATCTTCAATATGAAGCAACGGCACAAGCAGCAGCCTGGCTAGCAGTTTCTAAAAACGTGTCGCCTGTGCGACGCCTCATGGCATGGGTTCTCTATCAAAAAATTGATAACCCAATTTCAATAGCTATAAACTATTTGCATTCTGCAGGCATCCAGCCTTGCGAGGGACTTGGCCGGCAACTCTCGTATCAGGCCCTCTCGATCAACGGCTGCGCCCCTCGCCTTGAACCCCAAAGCAAAAACACCGCAGGCACATCAGCGTCTGCGGTGTCAGGGCTGCGATCCAGAATTGGATCGACCGTGGGGAAATATCCGCCTACATAGCACGTTCCCGATCAGGAATCAGCGGATTTCAACGCGCCGTCGTATCGCTGCTGGCCGCCACGATGGGGATATAGAACTCGCCGCCCGCGCGGTTGAATTCCTCGGCCTTGGCCTGCATTCCGGCGGCAATGCCCTCCTGCTCGGCCACGCCCTTGGCGGCGGCGAATTCGCGCACTTCCTGGGTGATCTTCATGGAGCAGAACTTGGGGCCGCACATGGAGCAGAAGTGCGCCACCTTGGCGCTGTCCTTGGGCAGGGTTTCGTCGTGGTAGGCCTGGGCGGTGTCGGGGTCCAGGCCCAGGTTGAACTGGTCCTGCCAGCGGAAGTCGAAGCGCGCCTGGCTCAGCGCGTCGTCGCGGGCGCGGGCGCCGGGGTGGCCCTTGGCGACGTCGGCTGCGTGGGCGGCGATCTTGTACGCGATGATGCCCTGCTTGACGTCGTCGCGGTCGGGCAGGCCCAGGTGTTCCTTGGGCGTGACGTAGCACAGCATGGCGGTGCCGAACCAGCCGATCATGGCCGCGCCGATGGCGCTGGCGATGTGGTCGTAGCCGGGGGCGATGTCGATGGTCAGCGGGCCCAGGGTGTAGAACGGCGCCTCGTGGCAGTGCTTGAGCTGCTCGGTCATGTTGGCCTGGATCATGTGCATGGGCACGTGGCCGGGGCCTTCGATCATGGTCTGCACGTCGTGCTTCCAGGCCAGCTGGGTCAGCTCGCCCAGGGTCTGCAGTTCGGCGAACTGGGCTTCGTCATTGGCGTCCGAGGCGCTGCCGGGGCGCAGGCCGTCGCCCAGCGAGAAGCTGACGTCGTACTGCTTCATGATGTCGCAGATGTCCTCGAAGTGCTCGTACAGGAAGCTCTCGCGGTGGTGGGCCATGCACCACTTGGCCATGATGGAGCCGCCGCGCGAGACGATGCCCGTGCGGCGCTGGGCCGTGAGGTGGATGTAGGCCAGGCGCACGCCGGCATGGATGGTGAAGTAGTCCACGCCCTGCTCGGCCTGCTCGATCAGCGTGTCGCGGAAGATGGGCCAGGTCAGGTCCTCGGCGATGCCGCCCACTTTCTCCAGCGCCTGGTAGATGGGCACGGTGCCGATGGGCACGGGCGAGTTGCGGATGATCCAGTCGCGCGTGGTGTGGATGTTCTTGCCCGTGGACAGGTCCATCACGTTGTCCGCGCCCCAGCGGATGGCCCAGACCAGCTTCTCGACCTCTTCCTCGATGCTGGAGGTGACGGCCGAGTTGCCGATGTTGGCGTTGATCTTGACCTTGAAGTTGCGCCCGATGGCCATGGGCTCGATCTCGGGGTGGTTGATGTTGGCCGGGATGATGGCGCGGCCGCGCGCCACTTCGTCGCGCACGAACTCGGGCGTGATGATCTTGGGGATGGCGGCGCCCAGGCCGTTGCCGGCCAGGCGCGCCTCGCGCGCGGCGTCCTGCTGGTACTCGGCCATCCATTCGCGGCGGCCGTTCTCGCGCAGGGCCACGTATTCCATCTCGGGCGTGATGATGCCCTTGCGCGCGTAGTGCATCTGGGTGACGTTTCCGCCGCTCTTGGCGCGGCGCGGCTGGCGCTGCAGCGATGCGGCCTCGGCCCGCAGGCGGGCCACGCGCTCGTCTTCCTCGCCGCGCTTGCCGCCGTCGTCCAGGGCCTGGCGCAGGCGGCCGGCGTAGTACTCGCTGTCGCCGCGCGACTCGATCCAGGCATTGCGCACGCCCGGCAGGCCGCTGCGCACGTCGATGGCCACGGCCGGGTCGGTGTAGGGGCCCGAGGTGTCATAGACGCTGACCTGCTCGCCATTGGTCAGCTGGATATCGCGCACGGGCACGCTCAGGCCGGCATGCAGGCTGCCTTGCAGATAGCTCTTGGTGGAGGCCGGGAACGGCTTGCGCGACTGCGCCAGCAGGTCGGAAAAACGCTGTGCGTCTGGAGCTTCGCCGGCTGCGGGGGTGAAGATGGAATCGGGAGCGTTCATGTCGGGTTCCTTGCGTTCAAAGCGTCGATCAACAACGCTCCGGGAACCGGACACTCCTTGGGCTGTGCCAAAGGCCGCGCACCGGGCTATGCCAGTGTGGGCCTGCCAGGGCCGTATGGCCTTGGCCCCTGCTTGCCACGCACGCCAAGGCGCACGAGCAGCCTTGGGTGGCAAGGGCCGATGTGCGTTGGATGGGGCCTGTGCGGCCTGTACCTGTATCCGCCGTGGCGGACTTCCATCCTCTGACTTCGGCCCCGCTTCAGGGTCCCGCTCTTCTTCCGCCGGTATCAACCGGATCAAGTTCGTCGGGTTCGCCGCCTGGCCCATGCAGCGCATGGACCGGTTGGCATCTCAGTGCATCAGCACACCCCGGAGCAGAGCGCAGTATAGGGGATGGCAAGGCGCCCTTGCCCTGCGGGTTTGCCCAGGGGCCTTGAAAGCCCTGCTCAGTCGAAGCCGCGCATCTGTGCCCATTCGGCCATCGGAGCGCGCGTGGCGCGCCAGCCGTTGATGGGGGCTTCCTTGTCCTCGTAGCCCAGCGCAATGCCGAAGGCCACGTGGTAGCCCTCGGGCAGCGCCAGCGCCTGGGTCACGGCTTCGTTGTAGCGGCGCCAGAAGCCCTGGGCGCAGGTCGCCAGGCCATTGGCGCAGGCCAGCAGCATGAAGGACTGCAGGTAGATGCCCAGGTCCACCCACTGCGGCAGGCCCATGCGCTCGTCCACCGCCACGATCAGGCCCACGGGCGCGCCGAAGAACTGGCCGTTGCGCGCCAGTTGCTCCAGCCGCGCGGGCTTGTCGTCGCGCGGAATGCCCAGCGACTGGTACAGCTCCTCGCCATTGGCAAAGCGCCGGCTGCGGTAGGGCTCCCAAAGGTTGGGCGGGTAGGACAGTCCGGGCTGGGCGTCCTGGGGCTCGGCCTCGGCAACGGCGGTGAGCAGCTGCTGCAGCGGCTCGCCCGTCAGCGCCAGCACGCGCCAGGGCTGCAGATTGCCGCCCGAGGCCGCTTGTGCCGACTGTTCCATCAGGGAGCGCACCAGCGCCGCATCGGGCGACTGGGGCAGGAAGGCGCGCACGGAGCGGCGCGCATGCAAGGCCTGTTCAACGTTCATGCTGGTCGGAGTCTCCGGTCTTCTTGGGGGATCTTTGGTGATCTTCTGCAGGCCTACTTGCCCATGATCTGGTCGATCTTGTCCTTCTGGAACGCCTGCGGGCGCTCGGACTCGCAGGGCACGCAGTCGCCCACCTTGCTGCCGGCCGAGAGCTTGGCAATAGCCTCCCATAGCAGCGCGATCTGCTGCTCATGCGCGGCCGCGCCATCGCTCAGGCCGCGCATGGCCTGGGCCACGGGGTCCATTTCCTGGGTGATGCCGTAGGCCGTGAACGGCTGGGGCGCGGCAGAGGCCGGGACCTTGATGGACTCGGCCTTGGCCGATGCCAGGTCGTGCTCGGTCACGTCGGCGCTGTGGCCGTTCTTGCTGGCGATGATGCGTGCCGGAATGCCCACGGCCGTGGCGCCTGCGGGCACGGGCTTGATGACCACGGCATTGCTGCCGATCTTGGCGCCGTCGCCCACCTCGAAGCCGCCCAGCACCTTGGCGCCCGCGCTGACCACCACATCGCGGCCCAGCGTGGGATGGCGCTTGGCACCCTTGTACAGCGAGGTGCCGCCCAGGGTCACGCCGTGGTAGATGGTGCAGCCGTCGCCGACCACGGCCGTCTCGCCGATGACGACGCCCATGCCGTGGTCGATGAACACGCGCTCGCCGATGACGGCGCCTGGGTGGATCTCGATGCCCGTGAGCCAGCGGCCGATGTGCGAGATGAAGCGCCCCAGCCACTTGAGGCCATGGTTCCAGCACCAGTGCGCCGGGCGCTGCAGCCAGATCGCATGCAGACCCGGATAACAGGTGATGACCTCCCAGGTGCTGCGTGCCGCAGGGTCGCGGTCGAGGATGCACTGGATATCGGAGCGCAGGCGGTCAAGCATCTAGGAGCTGGTTATTGTTGACAAGACCGCTCAGTCTAGCGTTTCGCT
Organism: Delftia deserti; assembly: GCF_042653485.1. NCBI lineage: Bacteria > Pseudomonadati > Pseudomonadota > Betaproteobacteria > Burkholderiales > Comamonadaceae > Delftia > Delftia deserti. The sequence continues at coordinate 1,805,764 of NZ_JBHSIH010000001.1, forward strand.
GGAGTGCTCTGCAGCATCGCCTTCGCAACACCGCGCAGGATGTGGATTTCCTCGGCGGTCAGTTGCGAGCGGTTGAAAAGCTGGTTGAGGCGCGGCATGAGCTTCTTGGGCGCGGCCGGATCCAGAAAGCCGATGTGGGCCAGCGCCTGCTCCCAATGGCCCAGCATGCCGGCCACCTGGGCCGCGTCGGCGCGCTGCGGCGCGGGCGTGTGCTCCACCACGGGAAAGCCGCCCAGCGCCTGGCGCCATTCATAGGCCACGACCTGGATGGCTGCCCCCAGGTTCAGCGAACCGAACTGCGGATTGGACGGAATCGACAGCGCCACATCGCTGCGGTAGACATCGTCGTTGCTCATGCCGAAGCGCTCGCAGCCGAACAGGAAGGCCACGCCCGACTGGTTGCAGCGCGGCGCGGGAGCCGGTGCGGACACGGATGCATCGGCCGGCGCCGCCGCTTCATCGGGCACATCGGGCACATCGGGCACATCGGGCGCAGCCGGCGCATCCAGCACATCCAGCGCCCCGCTGAGCAGCAGCTCGAAATGCTGGCGCGGCGTGCGCGTGGGCGGGCCGAAGTCGCGCGGCGTCATGGCCGTGGCGCACAGGTGGCTGATGCCGTCCAGCGCCTCCTCCAGCGTCTCGACCACGCGCGCATTGCCCAGCACGTCCAGCGCGCCGCTGGCCCGCTGGATGGTCTCTTCCTTGCGCAGCACGTTGGGCCAGCGCGGGCGCACCAGCACCAGGTCGTCAAAGCCCATGGTCTTCAGGGCGCGGGCGGCGGCGCCCACATTGCCGGCGTGGCTGGTTTCTATCAGTACGAATCGGGTTTTCATGGCGTCGCTGGCCTGCCGGCGCCGGCAGAGCCCCCAAGACGGGACAGGTTGCGCAGCACAAAACGGACAAGGCGGGTAAAATTGCGCGCTATTGTCGCCGCCCCGCATCGCCGGACGCGGCTTTTTCCGTTCTTACCCGCGTCAAACAGCCTGCTTTTGCCAGAGAGGACCGTCCTCTCCTTGCACAGCCGCTGCTCCGCCAACGCCTCACAATCTATGTCGACCAACCTGCATCCCATGCTCAACGTGGCCATCAAGGCCGCACGCGCCGCCGGCGCCATCATCAACCGCGCGGCTCTTGACGTGGAATCCGTGCGTGTCGCACAAAAGCAGGTCAACGACTTTGTGACCGAGGTGGACAAGGCGGCCGAGCAGGCCATCATCGAAACCTTGCTGGGCGCCTACCCGGGCCACGGCATCCTGGCCGAGGAATCGGGCAACGAGTTCGGCGCCAAGAACTCCGACTACGTCTGGATCATCGATCCGCTGGACGGCACCACCAACTTCATCCACGGCTTCCCCGTGTACTGCGTGAGCATTGCCCTGTCCTTCAAGGGCAAGGTGGAGCACGCCGTGGTGTACGACCCCTCGCGCAACGACCTGTTCACGGCCACGCGCGGCCGCGGCGCCTACCTGAATGACCGCCGCATCCGCGTGTCCAAGCGCATCCAGCTCAAGGACAGCCTGATCTCCACCGGCTTCCCCTTCCGCCGTGGCGACAACTTCAAGCAGTACATGAACATGCTGGGCGACGTGATGCAGGAAACCGCAGGCGTGCGCCGCCCCGGCGCCGCCGCGCTGGACCTGGCCTACGTGGCAGCCGGCTTTGCCGACGGCTTCTTCGAAAGCGGCCTGCAGATCTGGGACGTGGCCGCCGGCAGCCTGCTGGTGACCGAGGCCGGTGGCCTGGTCGGCAACTTCACGGGCGAGGCTGATTTCCTGGAGCAGAAGGAATGCTTGGCGGGCAATCCGCGCATCTATGGCGCCCTGGTCGGCATCGTTGGCAAGTACAGCAAGTTTGCTTCGGCTGGTGAGAAGGCGGGTGTGCGGCAGGCTTTGGCGGATTCGGGTGAGGCGGCTCCGGCTGCTGAGGCTGAGGCTGCTGAATCTGAGCAGCAGCCTGAGGCCTGATTTCGGCTTCTCCTGTCTCTCGTGAAAACAGCTCCTTCTAGGGGGCTGTTTTTCATTGGGCCTTTGGATTTGGGTACTTTGTTTTTGACCCTGCCGGGGGGTTGTTTTTCGAGGCCGGGTCTCGGCCCGGCGGCCGACTGCCCTTTCTTGATTCGCCAAGAAAGGGCAGATCAAAGAAGGCGACCCGAATGTCCACGTCCCTTCGCTTCGCTGCGGGCAACCTGCGCCGGGCCGCCTGCGGGGTTCGCCGTGAAACTCACTTCGCGCTGCGCGCTACGTTCAGACAATCACGGCGAGTCAGATCACGAAGCAGTCCTGTCCTTCGGCAGGACTGCAACCCCGCAGGCGGCCCGACGCAGGCGTGGGCATACGGGAGGAGTGAGGGCCACGGCCATGGCCTCACGGCCTGGCCTGTGGCGCAGACTCTTTTACTTGACCCGCGCGTTGATCACCGCCTCGGCCACGTTGCGCGGTGCTTCGGCGTAGTGCTTGAACTCCATGGAGTAGGTGGCACGGCCTTGCGTTTGCGAGCGCAGGGAGGTGGCGTAGCCGAACATTTCGGACAGCGGCACTTCGGCCTTGATGGACTTGCCACCGCCGGCCATGTCGTCCATGCCCTGCACCATGCCGCGCCGCGAGGACAGGTCGCCCATGACGGTGCCGGCGTAGTCCTCAGGCGTCTCGACTTCCACGGCCATCATGGGTTCGAGGATGACGGGGCTGGCCTTGCGGGCAGCTTCCTTGAAACCGAAGATGGCCGCCATCTTGAAGGCCATTTCGTTGGAGTCCACGTCGTGGTACGAGCCGAAGGTCAGCGTGACCTTGACGTCCACCACGGGGTAGCCGGCCAGCACGCCACTGGTCAGCGCCTCGACCACGCCCTTTTCCACCGCAGGGATGTACTCGCGCGGCACCACGCCGCCCTTGATGGCGTCGACGAACTCGAAGCCCTTGCCGGGCTCCTGCGGCTCCACCGTGAAGACCACGTGGCCGTACTGGCCCTTGCCGCCGGACTGGCGCACGAACTTGCCGTCCACGTCGGTGACTTTCTTGCGGATGGTCTCGCGGTAGGCCACCTGGGGCTTGCCCACGTTGGCTTCCACGTTGAACTCGCGCTTCATGCGGTCCACGATGATTTCCAGGTGCAGCTCGCCCATGCCGGCGATGATGGTCTGGCCCGATTCCTCGTCGGTACGCACGCGGAAGGACGGGTCTTCGGCGGCCAGGCGCGACAGGGCAATGCCCATTTTTTCCTGGTCGGCCTTGGACTTGGGCTCCACGGCCTGGGCGATCACGGGCTCGGGGAAGACCATCTTCTCCAGCACGATGGGCGCGGACGGGTCGCACAGGGTCTCGCCCGTGGTCACGTCCTTCAGGCCCACGCAGGCGGCAATGTCGCCGGCGTGGATTTCATCGACCTCCAGGCGTTCATTGGCATGCATCTGCACGATGCGGCCAATGCGCTCCTTCTTGTCCTTGACGGAGTTGAGCACGCTGTCGCCCTTGTTGAGCACGCCCGAGTAGACGCGCACAAAGGTGAGCTGGCCCACGAAGGGGTCGGTCATCAGCTTGAAGGCCAGGGCAGAGAACTTCTCGCTGTCATCGGCATGGCGCACGATGATGGAGCCGTCTTCCGCATGGCCTTCCACGGGCGGCACTTCCAGCGGGGAAGGCATGAGCTCGACCACGGCGTCCAGCAGACGCTGCACACCCTTGTTCTTGAAGGCCGAGCCGCACAGCATGGGCTGGATCTCGCCCGCAATGGTGCGCAGGCGCAGGCCGCGCAGGATGTCGGCCTCGGGCAGCTCGCCCTCTTCCAGGTAGCGGTTCATCAGGTCTTCGCTGGCCTCGGCAGCCGCTTCCACCATGGACTCGCGCCACTTCCTGGCGTCTGCCACCATGGCTGCGGGAATGTCCTGGTATTCGAACTTCATGCCCTGCGTGGCCTCGTCCCAGATGATGGCCTTCATCTTGAGCAGGTCCACCACGCCGGTGAACTGCTGCTCCGCGCCGATGGGCAGCACGATGGGCACGGGGTTGGCCTTGAGGCGGTCGACCATCATCTGCCGCACGCGCAGAAAATCCGCGCCCGTGCGGTCCATCTTGTTGACGAAGGCCAGGCGCGGCACCTTGTACTTGTTGGCCTGGCGCCAGACCGTCTCGGACTGCGGCTGCACGCCGCCCACGGCGTCATAGACCATGACGGCGCCGTCGAGCACGCGCATGGAACGCTCCACCTCGATGGTGAAGTCCACGTGGCCCGGGGTGTCGATGATGTTGATGCGGTGCTGGTCAAAGCGGCCGTCCATGCCCTTCCAGAAGCAGGTGGTGGCCGCCGAGGTGATGGTGATGCCGCGCTCCTGCTCCTGCTCCATCCAGTCCATGATGGCGGCGCCCTCGTGCACCTCGCCCAGCTTGTGGCTCACCCCGGTGTAGAACAGGATGCGCTCGGTCGTGGTCGTCTTGCCGGCATCGATGTGCGCGGAGATACCAATGTTGCGATAGCGTTCTATGGGGGTATGGCGGGCCATGAAAGGACTCCTGGGTGCTGATAAGCGTTGATGCGTGGATCTGCCGTGGGCTCGGATTCTCGCGGGGGTTGAATGAGGGTTGATGACAATTTGAATGTACGAAGACAATCGTACTATCTTCCGCAACTTCTTGCAGAACGATTCATGTTTTCACCACGCCATGCCCCTGTCTGCCAGATAACTGCCCGCGCCACGCCGCATCAGCGACGTGCGGCATTGCTTCCATGGCACAGTGGCGCCCCATCGACTGGACGATTCATGCTTGCCAACCACCCCGACCGCGAACAGATACGCCTGGAAAACCTGCTCAACGCCCTGGGCAACCCCCTGCGCCTGGCCGTGGTGCGCGCGCTGGCCGCAGGCCATGAGCGCGCCTGCGGCTCGCTGCTGCAAGGCCAGTCCAAATCCACCATGACCCACCACTGGCGCGTGCTGCGCGACAGCGGCGTGATCTGGCAGCGCCCCGATGGCCGCGAGAACCTGCTCTCCCTGCGCCGCGAAGACCTGGACGCACGCTTTCCAGGCCTGCTGGACGCGCTGCTGCAGGCCCTGGCCGAAGACCCGCTCACCGAACAGGCCACGGCCGCGCACCTCAAACCCTGCCCCTGAAGCCCGGCCCCTGCAACGCAGGCGGCAGCCCTGCGCCCTACTCCTTCACAGCAAGCGCCACAGCAACACCCTCATCCGCAAACCGCTTGGCCGCCTTGAGCAGATAGCTCACGGCATAGAGGATGGGGTCGTCGGCCTCGTCGCCATTCAGATGGTCCACCACCTCGACGGCATAGCCTAAATCCACCGCCGTGTCGTGCAGCAGGCCCAGCAGCTCCTTGTCCTGCGGCTCCAGCGACTGCGCCTGATCGGCCTTGGCGTAGTAGATGCGCAGCAGGTCGCGGCAGACGCAGTTGATGGCTGTGATGTTGTGGCGGGCGTGCAGGTCCAGGACGTCCAGGGCAGCGCCCAGGTGCAGGACGGCGTCGATGGCCAGGTCTTCGAGGTTGGGTTGGGGAGTGGTGGCGAAGGTTGGTTGCTCCACCGAACCTGGGTGTGAGTGAGTCATGGCTCACAATTCTTGGTTCGCAAGGCACGCTGGGCCACGTTTTCTTTAACTCATGGCCTATGGCGCAATCTGCTTCAAGAGCTAGCCGCCATCGGCCAACCTCGCAGATATCAAACACTCTCATCTGGGCAAGGGAGAGTGTGGGGAGCACAGCCCGGCCTTGGTCATCGCGCTCAAGATTGCGCAAGGGCGGGGTGCTGCGCGGCTGAGGTGATGGGAAAGAATGAGAAGGGTTGGGAGCAGCAGAAGATCAGCTTCCGCAAAACAAGGAGCGATTCACAGGGACTCAAGGACTATTTCATGGGATGTTCAAGTACGACTGTGGCCTGGCACCTTCTCGAACGATGTGCTCCACAACGACGTAACATGGTTACAACCACGCACACGAATCAGTTTGTTACCATAGCCATTACAGAGCTGAAGAGACTGGTGGCGACCCGTAGTGAAGGTGTACACATCAGGAACCACGATAAACAGAGCGCGCGCATTGACAAGGAGGTTGGAATTCTCCCAAAGGACTACAAGAAAAAATTTGCTCGCCGCCGTTTGAAAAAACCTTGATGCTTCGTCCATCAGTGGCATTGACAGCTGTTGTTATGTCAATAAGGACAACTAAGTTAACTTGAATTTAATAGTGCTTTCCGCTCCCACATTGCAGGAGGTATTCAGATGCCTTATTTGGTGTAAAATTTAAGAAAGCTTATGAATAACTTCAAAGCCATCTATTAAGCCATGGATATAATTTTTGAATGCGTATTTTAAAAAATCAAGAAGATGTTGCCTTTTTACCTGCTGCAATAACACCGATGCCAGATTCGACTTCTTATCTAAACAAATGTCAGGTCGATACGCCTCACTCCGTGATTAAACATGTTTGGAGTATGTTAAAAGCACTTGGCAAGCAGTTCGATCGCGTAGTCGACTTTGGCGCTGGTGATGGCAGATTTTCTTCGGGTGGAGACTATAAAAGCTATGTTGGCTACGAAATAGACGCTTCTCGTCTGCCAATAGGAAATTTACCAAACAATGCAATCATTAAGCAGGAGTGTGCGTTAAGTTCAGTAGAAACGGGATTCGACCTCTGCATTGGGAATCCCCCATTTGTGCGTCATCACGACATCGACAAATGTTGGTATGAGCACGTTTGCCGACTACTAGACTCAGAGTTGGGATTTCGCCTAGATCGGCGTTCTAATGCTTTTTTGTTATTTTTGGCGAAAGCAATAATAAGCACCAAAGCTGATGGCATGGTTGCTCTTGTTATACCATTTGAATGGGTATCGAGACCCGCAGCCAGAGATTTGCGTGAATACATCAAGAAAAACAATTGGGAAGTTAGCGCCTACAGGTTTACCGAAGAAATATTTCAAAATGTAATGACTACTGCATCTTTGACAATCATCGATAAATCAAAGCGTAATAGCAAGTGGTCATATTACTCAATTGACTCAAACTTTAAAATAAACGAAAAAAAGTTTGCTTCTGGAGATTTTGAATTATTTGCTTACTCTCCACGAACAGAGGAAAATTTTGCACAGCGTGGGCTTAGTCCAGGTGGTCAGCATATTTTTTGTCTGACAGAGGGAGAAAGGATCCACCATCGTTTGTTAAAAGGCATTGATGTTGTCCCTTGTATTACTACAATGAGACATTGGAAGGACGATATCACGTCATTGACAGACCATCAATTTGATCGATTGTATGTCAATAAAGGTATGCGCTGCTGGTTGTTAAAGACTTGGGAACCGCCGTCACCCCAACTGATGGCATATCTTGACTCGATCCCAAAAGAAAAAAGAGATAACTATACCTGCAACCAGCGTGATACGTGGTGGAAGGCAAGACCGCATCAACCCGCAGATATTATTTACTCATCTGCATTCGTTGGTCCAGCACCAAAATTTCTGATGAATACCGTAAAAGCGATTGCAGTAGGATCGATTCAGGGAATTCATAAAGTCAAACCCAAAAATCGATCTGTTTTACGCAAAAAATTGATAGCAATTGATTATGGTGCTCGTGTAGTTGCCCATTCTGGTAGGCTTCGTAAAATTGAGGTTGGACAAATGAATAAAATTGTAGCGGATATTATCAATGAAATTTCATCGGAGAAATAATGGAAAAATCAGCCTCATCCAAATCTCCATTCGTTCAATTTACAATTGAAAGCCGAGTTCTTAGAGAGCTTGGCGAGCGTCTCGTCAGCAATGTCGAGGTTGCCCTAACAGAATTGATTAAAAACGCATATGACGCAGATGCGTCGGAATGCACAATTACGCTATCCGACAAAAAACTAGTCATACAAGACAATGGAAACGGAATGAGTTTCCATGATTTCAAGACAAAGTGGATGCGAATTGCCACAGGCAATAAAGAAAATACCCCAACTTCCACCTTATTTAAGAGAAAGCTAACAGGTTCAAAAGGTGTTGGAAGATTTGCTGTTCGTTTTTTGGGAAAACTATTAATTCTAAAATCGGTAGCAAAAAACCCTGAAGGAAATCTTGAAAAATTAACTGCCACATTCGACTGGGCGCTATTAGACAAAGATGTAAATATTCTGGATTTAAAAATCCCATATCTATTGGAGCCTACCACCGAGGCCGAGGGGACAACTCTTGAGATCCAAAATCTCCGAGTCGAAATCGAGAAAAAAACTCTTTACAACGTAAAAAGCGGAGTTCTGGGAATTGCCTCGCCTGTTTATGCATTTCTCGATGACGCACCTCAGCATGTCAAAGATCGCTTTAGCCTAGATGGCTCAAACGATCCTGGTTTTAATGTTCTATTTGAAGATACCTCTCAAGAGGACGAGGATTTAATTTCTCTTTCTACTGTTGTACTTGCAAATAACGTTGCACGAACCAGTATTGACTTTAAAGGGGACGAATTTGATGTAGTGGTTTCTCATTCACTAAGAGGGGAAGTATTCAGAGAGACCTATACGATGGAAAACCGAATAGGCTCAAATGTATACATTGATGTGCGGTACTTCCCCAAAAGGGCCGGCGTATTCCAGCGAAATAATGATTTCAGAGCACCCGCCGCTTGGGATTGGGTACGATCAAATAATGGTGTAAAAGTATACGATCACGGCTTTCATATAAAGCCATATGGCACCAATGATGATGATTGGCTGCAACTTAATCACGATACAGCACATAATTCTCGTAAATGGCGCTCAACCCTGACCAAGCAGTTCTTTCCAATGGACCCTCAGGATGCGGCTCAACCCAAGCGCAACCCCATGGTGGGACTGCCATCTAATTACCAGACAGTTGGTGCCATTTTTCTGGATAGCTTGTCCCTAGTCAATGCTAGCGATGAGGCCTTAAGCCCCAATATGGATCGCCAGGGATTTATCGCTAATGCAGGTTTTACACAGCTACGCGATTTATCCCGTTTCGCAGTGGAGTTGATTGCGCATTTTGACAAAAAAATTCAATTAGAAGAAGAAGAAAAGGCAAGGAATGCCCGATATAAACAGCGAGCCACAGAAATTGATAGTGTAATTAAGGAAATACGGAGTTCTGCAACTTTAAACAAAGAAGACAAAGATCGTATTATCACGCACTACTCACGCGTAAAAGATGATATAAAAAATCTTGATGAATATGATCGTACTTCGCGCGAAGGCTTGGAAACAATGAGTTTACTAGGGGTCGTTGCCGGCTTCATGACGCATGAATTCCAAGCTGCGCTCATGCACTTAGAGAAAGCGGCAAACGTAATCCGTACTTTGTCAAAAAGGGATGCATCTCTCAAAGACGAGGTGATAACAATAGAGAACTCTATCAAGTATTTCACGGGCTACATTGATTACACAAAGCTATTCATCTCTAATTTGCAGCTGACTGAAGTTAAGCCTTACAAAGTACGCTCAACTGTACAACACGTTGTCTCAACATTTGATAAATTTCAACATGAACGAGATATTCAGGTAGACATTTCCAATATAGATAAATCTTTAGTCGCCCCCTTAATTCCGGCCGCGATGTACCAGGGGATTATTCACAACCTTTACACCAATGCATTAAAAGTTCTTTTGAATTCAGCACAAAAAGAAAAAATTATTATCATTCAATCATGGAACGAGAAAGGAAAAAATATTCTTCAGGTTATAGATAATGGACCTGGTATCGCTCCAGAAATCGAAAGTAGGATTTGGGATCCACTGTATACGACGACATCATCGGGAAACAACCCACTTGGATCTGGTATGGGCCTTGGTCTTCCCCTTGTGCGTAAAGTCGTTCTGGCTCGAAAAGGTACCATCGAGCTTGTTGAACCGCCTGCAGGCTTGAATACATGCTTCCGCGTAGAATTACCTCTTAATTAATATGAAAAAGATAATCCTTATTGACGACAAGATGGAAATGCAAGAAGACTTGCGCCGCGCTTTGAATCCATTGATAAAGGATAACTATATAATAGAACCATGGAATACTGAAGACGTTTTACATCGGTACAAAGAAAATATCGATGAAAATAGCTTTGAGTCAAATGCAGACGAAGACGTTTGGTTCAGATTTTTTAGTAAACAACATGACATAGCAATTGTGGTGGCGGACCATGATTTATCAGGCTATGGGCATGCCCGTATCTCGGAGAGTGCAATTGCAGATGCATGCAGGCAATCTGCTACTCCGGTGTGTACATATCATCGTGCACCGAGCAAAAAAACAACCGGCCAGAGTCTACGTGGGATCTATGGACAAACAAAATCCTTCACAATTGCCCTCGATATGGCGACTGGCAGAGAGCAACTGGTCGCAAAAAATATAATTTCTCTGGCAGATGGCTTTGCGAATATACAGCGAGGTTTTGAATTAGTAGAGGACGAAGTTAAAAAGCAAGGTCCCGCAGCGATTCTTGCAGAAATACTAGGAAAACCGGGATTAGCCAATGCCCTAGCTTTGTACGCGAGTGGACCTAGCTTGGCAAGCGATACCATTTATCATATTGCGCAGAATCAAGGCACCAAAAATTCCGCTACACATGACTTGGACGCACGTTTACCGTTTATTTTGGGTTGCTGGTTAAGCAATTACATTCTACCTTTCCCAGGTCTCATTTTGAATGAAAAAGCTACGGCATCATACTTGAACCTTGCCACAGCGGACTTTAAACAAAATTCAAAACACTTTGAATCTGCAAAATATCAGGGCCCATTTTCTGGTTATGACAATTACTGGTGGCGCACTGACCTGGAGCAGCTTCTTATAGATTCCGATTCAGATGATGGACTGATTTTCTTAAAAAAGAAGGAAATTGAAGCTTCGCCAAGTGTTTGCATTTCGACTAAAGAATCACCGGCGGGATATTATTGCATCGTGCAGAAGGAACCGATCTCTTTAGAAGCATCTGTTGGTAACTTAGGCTGGATTCCTCAGGGCGCGCATTTAAGTAGAATAGATCAAAATATATACGATACTGTTGCTCATATGATGGGAATTTAAATTGGCAAAGAGTTTCATCTCCTCATTGCGCGCGTATCTGCCGTCATTTGACACAATGGTTCGCGCACTACTCAAAGAACTTGGCTTGCAAACGTTATTTAGTGGCGTTCTCATATACGATCAAAAGGACGACTATGACTGCTATGTGATGGCAAGTTTTCAGGGCTTGCCACAGCGTCCTGGGTCATCTAAAAATGCCACTGAAAACGTTTTTATAACAGCGAGGTTATCTGGGACTATTAAAAAAGGAAAGGCTCACCTGACACATTACGGAACCGAGATTGGTTACTATAGACAGACGAAGGCCTCTGAACCTTTAAAAGATTTGATACCCATAACTGGATTTCATTATGATTTTGACTGTGATGGTAAAAAATTCAACCATCCAGTTTTTCATGCCCAACCCAAAGTAACAGCGGGAGAAAGATATATTTCGCTAAAAAAGGATATTACGACCGGAAATTACCCAGAATTCAAGGAAATTCGGACCATAAGGATTCCAACGCCACAAATGGACATATTCTCTGCAATTGTTATGATTATGGCAGATCACGTTATTATGCCTGATGATCCAAAGCGAAAGTTCGGAAATTTCTTGGAAGAATTTGAGAAAAATATGATCCAGTTTGATTTGGGAAATATTGAAAAACTCGTTACTGAGCCTTTTTATACTGCCAATCCGCATAAAATACATAGCTGGTATCCAAGGCCATCCCCCAAGGAGGTAAATTTCGGGAGAAATACACGATAGACCTTATATTGAACATACTATCGATCCACGAAATCTTATTACCCAAAATTTCAGCATTGATTCGTAGCCATCTAGTTGTCGTTAAAGACTTATTCGCAGCTTGGTAGAATTTTTAGTTACACGAAGTTTGGTCTAGCGACGGCCAAAGTGGCTCGAATCTTTTTCTGCACCCCTCACATTGCTAGGAATGGAGCGCTCACCGGAGTGCTTTCAAGTGCCTTTCAAAGTTTTCGCTTAGACAAATATCTGAATATTGAGTTGGTCAATTTTCTTCGGGCGCATCAATAGATTCATACGTTGCCGTTTTTCGCCATAGGCAGCAATTTACTCGCTTTAAAGCGTAGCTTGGCGCTGTGCAATGGCCCATTGCCACACGGTACTATGCATGCATGCTGGAAGCCATCGCCCAGCCCACCAATTTGTGGGCGTACAGGTCTATTACTACAACGATCCAATGCGTGCGGCTGTATGTGATGTAGCTTTCGCAGCCCTGCACGCTGCAAATGCTAGTAACAACCACCCCACACACTCACTCCACGCCCCCGGCCCTTCTTGCAGGCACAAGACATGACCCCACTGACCGAGCTGTGGCAGTCAGCCATCACCTGGCTTGCCACCCACGCCGTGACCCCCACCGTGCACTGGCTGGGCATCGCGCAGGTGGCCGGGGACCCGCGTGATTGCCGAGGCGGTACCGATTGCCGCGCTGCAGTTGTTGCTGATTGCGGGCGTGATGCGACCACTGGAGAGCCTGATTCCGGCCAAGCGCTGGGGTACATGCGCCTGACTACGGTGGACCACAACTACACGCTGCTGATGCTGTTGGGGCACGCGGTTCGGCCCGTCCCTGTACACCAATGAACCCATGCGCACCACGGGCGTGGGCGACTGCTAGGTGGATGCGTACAACGAGCGTGGCGTGGTCGCTGTACTCACTAGCGGGCAGGACTATTTCAAGCTGGGCAGCGTCATTCGCTGCAGGAGTTCCGACTGGCACCAACGGGCAGCATGTTTGCCTTTTTCCAGATATTTGCTGTACAGCAAATATCTGGAAAAACCATAACTTAGCTGCTATACAAAAATCCGCTCAGTGAGGCGCGCACGGGTTGGGCCGTGACCCAAGCCCTCCACACACTCCCTCCACACCCCCACCCCATAATCCCGCCCGCAACCCCCAGCCCTCCCCCGGCCCTTCTTGCAGGCACAAGACATGACCCCACTGACCGAGCTGTGGCAGGCAGCCATCACCTGGCTCGCCACCCACGCCGTAACCCCCACCGTTCACTGGCTGGACATCGCCCAGGCGGCCGGTGATCCGCGCGAGATTGCCGAGGCGGTGCTGATTGCCGGGCTGCAACTGTTCCTGATCGCGGGGGTGATGCGGCCGCTGGAGAGCCTGTTTCCGGCCGAGCGCTGGAGCGACCGGCGGCTGACGACGGTGGACCGCAACTACACGCTGCTGATGCTGCTGGGGCTGTTTCCGCTGTTCAGTTTTCTGGTGCTGATGCCGTTTGCCAGCATGCTGGGCGGCGGGCCGGCGGCCGAGGAGGCGACGGGGCTCAAGCACTGGGTGCCGTGGTTTGCGGACCATCCGGTGGCGCTGTTCCTGGTGTACTACGTGGTCTACGACCTGGTGTATTACTGGATGCACCGCGCCCAGCATGTGATTCCCTGGTGGTGGGCCATGCACAGCATGCACCACAGCCAACGGCAGATGAGCTGCTGGAGCAATGACCGCAGCCATTACCTGGACGGCATGCTGCAGTCCTTCATCCTGGCCACGGTGGGGCTGGCGATGGGGGTGGAGCCTTCGGAGTTTGCGCTGCTGGGGCTGCTCAGCGAACTGGTGCAGAACTTCTCGCACGCCAATGTGCGGCTGCGCCTGGGCTGGCTGGGCCGCGTGGGTGAGCGCGTGCTGGTGGGCCCTCTGTTCCACCGCCACCACCACATGCTGCGCGACCCTGAGCGGCCCACGCGCCACAACTGCAATTTTGGGCAGGTGCTGCCCTGGTGGGACATGCTGTTTGGCACGGCGCTGTACACCGACGAGCCCGTGCGCCCCACGGGCGTGAGCGACCCCGAGGTGGATGCCGACAACGAGCGCGGGCTGGTGGCCATGCAGTGGCATACGCTCAAGCGGTTCTGGGGGGCGTTTCGCCGGCGCGAGGGCTGGCGGCTGGGGGACGTGTCCTTCGGGCCCGGCTACCGGCCCATTCATGACGACGACGGGGCCCAGCCCCAGCCTGCGGCCGGGGCGGCTGCGGTGACTGGGACCGCCGGGGCTGCGCCTACGGCTCCAGGTTCGGCCGCATCAGCGCCTCGAACCAGTCGATGAAAACCGCCAGCCGGCGCGAGCGCTGGCGGCGGTGCGGGTACAGCAGCGCCACGGGCATGGGCGCTGCGCGGTGGGCGGGCAGCACCTCCACCAGCTCGCCCGTGTCCAGCAGGTGCTGCACGTCATAGCGCGGGATCTGGATCAGCCCCAGGCCGGCGCGGCAGCAGGCGATATAGCTTTCTGCGTTGTTGGTGACCACGCGGCTGGGCACGGCCAGGGTCTGCGGCCCATCATCTACCGCATCCACCCCATCCACATCGCTCGCTCCACTCCATTCCCAGGGTAGTTCCCGCCCCGTGCGCGGCGAGGCATAGCCCACGCTCCAGTGGCCGTGCAGGAGGTCCTGCGGCTGCTCGGGCAGGCCGTGCTCGCGCAGGTAGGCGGGGCTGGCGCAGTTGATGAGGGCAATGCAGCCCAGCGGACGCACGACCAGGCTGCTGTCATGCAAGGTGCCCACGCGCACGGCGCAGTCCACGCCTTCCTGCACCAGGTCGATGGCGCGGTCTGACGAACCCAGCACCAGTTGCAGGCCCGGGTGGCGGCGCATGAGCCCCGGCAGCGCGGGTGCCAGCAGGCGGCGCGCGATGCGGCTGGGCACGTCCACATGCAGCCGGCCCGTGGCCTGGCGCGTGCGGGCCTGGAACATCTGCTCCACATCCTCGGCCTCTGACAGCAGCGGGCGCACACGCTCCAGCAACTGGGCGCCATCGGCCGTCAGGCTGACTTGGCGCGTGGTGCGGTGCAGGAGTCTTGCGCCCACCTGCTCCTCCAGCTGCTGCACGGCGGCGGAGACCGTGGCGCGCGGCAGGTCCAGCGCATGGGCGGCCTTGATGAAGCTGCCCATCTCGGCCACCTGCATGAAGATCCGGTATCGGTCGAGTCGGTCCATGGGACGCAGCATAGTCCGTGCAGCGGTCCTTCCACTTGGCCTACTTGGTGGTGTAGCCGCCGTTGATCAGGATGGTCTGCCCGGTGATCCACCAGCCGTCGCTGACCAGGTGGCGGATGAAGGGCACCACGTCTTCGATATGCGTCAGCCCCGAGGGCGAGAACGGCGACAGCGCCGCCGCGCTCTTGTGATAGGCCACGGCGTCCGCGCCTTCCTGGCCGTAGAAGAACGGCGTGTCCATGGGCCCCGGCCCCACGGCCGTGACCGAGATGCCCCGCGCCCCGAACTCCTTGGCCGCCGCCCGCGTGAAATGCTCCACCGGCGCCTTGGTGCCCGCGTAGGAGGAATAAAACGGCGTGAACGCGCCCAGCAGCGAGGTCACCAGGGTCACGATCTTGCCGTGGTCGTTGACATGGCGCCCCGCCTCCTTGAGGAAGAAAAAGGCCGACTTGCCGTTGACGGCGGCCATCTCGTCGTACTCCGCCTCGCTGATCTCCATCAGCGGCTTCTTGAGCACCTTGCCCACGGTGTTGATGGCAATGTCCGGCCGGCCAACGGCGTCCACGGCCTCTGCAAAAAGCCGCTCCACAGCGCCAGCACGCGTCAGATCGCCCTGCAGCGCCACGGCCTCTGCGCCCAGCGCACGCACTGCGGCCACCGTGGTCTCGGCCTCGGCCCGCGAAGACTCGCTGTTGTAGTGCACCACCACGGCCCGCGCGCCGTGCCCCGCCAGATCACGGGCAATCAGCCCGCCCAGATTCTTGGCGCCGCCTGCAATCAGCGCCACCTTGCCGCGAATGGAATGGTCTGCCATGGAAACGCTCCTTGTGCTTGGATGAAGCACCCAGCTTAGGCAGCCCGCCCCGCGCGATAAACCGGCGCAGCCGGGATGGATCATCCAGAAAAACAGAACAATCGCGCCCAAATGCTGCCTGCCCCTGCCCCCGGCAGTCCGCTCCGCTACCCCTCCCGTATGCCCGCGCCTGCGTCGTGGCGCTTGCGGGGTTGCAAGCCTGCCGAAGGACAGGCTTGCTTCGTGATCTGACTTGCCTCAGTTGTCTGAGCGGAGCGCGAAGCGCGCAGCGAGTTCTGCGGCAAACCCCGCAAGCGCCACGACGCAGGTTGCCCGCAGCGAAGCGGAGGGTCGCGGGCATTCGGGTCGCCTTCTTTGGCCCGGTTTCTTGGCGAGACAAGAAAGCGGGTCGGCCGCCGGGCCGAGACCCGGCCTCGAAAAAACACCCCCCGGCAGGGTCAAGAACAAGCTACACACCGCCCGTGTCCCAAGACATCAGGACAGCTCCCGCTCGTACATATACCTCCGCGACCAAGGCAACGAAGCAGCCCCCTGCCCCGCCCTCCGACAAACAACCTGAAAGATAGACACGTCATCGTGTTCAAACGCATAGGCACACCCCGCCAGATACACCCTCCAAATCCGAAACCTCTCCTCCTCCACCAGCCCCCGTATCTGCACAGCATTCGCCTCAAACCGCTCCAGCCACAACTGCAACGTGCGCACGTAATGCCGCCGCAACCCCTCCACATCCAGCACCTCCAGCCCCCCACGCTGCATGGCCTCCAGCGCCAGACTCAGGTGCGGCAGCTCGCCATCGGGAAACACATAGCGGTCGATGAACGCACCGCCGCCCAGGGCCGTGGCGCCCACGTCCGCATCGGTGGAGGTGATGCCGTGGTTCAGCGCCAGCCCGTCATCGGCCAGCAGCTCGCGCATGTGCGCAAAGTACATGGGCAGGTTGCGGCGGCCCACATGCTCGAACATGCCGACGCTGGTGATGCGGTCGAAGCGCCCCTGCACGTCGCGGTAGTCCTGCAGGCGGATCTCGATGCGGTCGGCCAGGCCTGCGGCGCGCACCCGTTCGGTGGCCGCTTCGAACTGGTTGCGCGACAGCGTCACGCCCACGCAATGCGCGCCAAAGTGCTGGGCCGCGCGCAGCACCAGGGCGCCCCAGCCGCAGCCGATGTCCAGCAGGCGCTGGCCGGGCTGCAGGCGGATCTTGGTGAGGATGTGGTCCAGCTTCTTGCGCTGGGCGGTGGCCAGGTCCTCGTCGCCGTTCTCGAAGTAGGCGCAGGAATAGACCATGCCCTCGTCCAGCCAGAGGCGGTAGAAGTCATCGGAAACGTCGTAGTGGTACTGGATGGATTCGCGGTCCGTGCTGCGGCTGTGCCGAAAGCGCCTGGCCGCGCGCGCCGCAAGCGCCAGCCGCCCCGGCCCCTTGCCCGCGCCCTGGGTCTTGGACATGCGGCGAGCCAGCGCATAGCCGAAGTCGATGATGTCGGGCAGGCGGCCGTCGATGTCGATCTGGCCCTTCACATAGGCCTGGCCCAGGTGGTCCAGGCTGGGGTCCAGCAGCAGCGGCAGGGCCGAGGCGCTGCGCACGGTGAGCGTGACGCGCGGCTGCTCGAAGCGGCCGAAGTCGAACTGCTCGCCATTCCACAGCACCAGCCGCGCCGGCAGGTCGGCCCGCGCACGCACGGCCTCGGCCCAGCGCCTGAGCTTCTTGTCCCAGAACATCGTGCATCTCCCCGGGGCTGGCGGCGCCCCCTTTTTGACATGACCCGCATGAACCGCATGAAAAGCAAATGACGAGTCTTGCCGCTTCATGTGACGGCAAGACGTCAGGGCGGCAGCCCGCGCCGGTAGCGGATCGATACAGACCCGATGGCGCCCACACCCCGCCAGCGGCCCGGCTTGGGGCACACTGGCCGGCGTTCCAACGGCCCCGGCGCGAAAGCGCCTGCGACAGACCCATGCAAGCCTTTGACTTGAGCATCGAATACTGCATCGAACACTGCATCGAGCACCGCAACGAACAACGCAGCACCGGCGGCCATGGCCTGCCGGATTTCAGGAACCTGCCATCGAACTGGAGCCAGTGACGCCATGGCCATGACCCATACCCAGGCGCTGGCCAAGCTGGCTGCCGACACCCTGGTGCAGACCCTGGAGGAAGACGTGGCGCGCGTGATGGCGCGCACGTTTGCGCTGGGCCGGCACGATGCCGCTATCGCGGCCAACTACGGCGGCCATGCCCTGCCGCCCCTGCTGCGGCGCTGGAGCTGCGTGCTGCAGGCCGGCGATGCCAAGGCAACGGCCCTGTACCGGCACAAGACGGCGCTGGCCCTGGCCATCGTGCTGCACAGGAACGGCCTGGCCGACGCGGGCCTGAACGCGGCCGCGCGCACGGCCATCGATGCGCTCAATGCCGAGGTGGCGCTCAGCGATGATTTCTTTCGCAAGTCGGCGCAGATCCGCCAGGACTTCCTGGACACGCCGCCCGCGCCGCCCAAACGCTCGCCGGGCCTGCCCGACAGCCTGACCTTCTACCGCGCGGCCGA
The DNA here is from genome assembly GCF_042653485.1 of Delftia deserti. NCBI lineage: Bacteria > Pseudomonadati > Pseudomonadota > Betaproteobacteria > Burkholderiales > Comamonadaceae > Delftia > Delftia deserti. Next base: position 1,824,107 of record NZ_JBHSIH010000001.1, read on the forward strand.
TGTGGTGGCCATGGAGCTGGACGGGCGCTTCCACGCCCTGTACGTGCACGGCTGCGCCAGGACCAACCAGAGCCCCATCGTGGAGTTCTACGACGCGGTGTTCGACCATGTGCCGCAGATGGCGGAACTGGCCGACGTGCGCGCCCGGGGTCGGCGCTACAACGATGGCGTGGGGCGGGTGGCGCGGTTTTCCATATCGGGCCTGAAGTTCCTGCCCGACCCGGCCGGCCAGTTCACCCTGGTCAAGGCCTGCGTGGAGACGCCGCCGGACCCCGGCCATCTGCAAAAGGGCGACTGGCTCTACACCGTGTCCGACATCTTCGAGCTGCAGTCCGAGGTGGACACCATGTTCGGCCCCGGCGGCAAGCCCTGAGCCCTGATCCCTGGCAGCGGCCTGTTCCTGCCTGTTTTCAAGAGGAAATTCATGACGCATCCCCGGCCTTCCATTCTGTCTTCCCGCATGGCCTTGCCGGCCGTGCTGGCACTGGCTGCCACGCTGGCCCTTGCGGGCTGCAACCAGCGGCATGACACAGCCGCCATGGAATCTGCGCCCGTCCCCGCGCCCATGGCGGGCGGCGCCGGCATGAAGCAAGGCCGCGCCGCCGCCGTGCAGGCCGAGGATGCGGCAGCAGCCGCACCAGAGACATCGGCGCAGGACGAGATGGCCCAGCGCTTCCTGGCCGTGCGCCAGGAGCTGAACGTGGAAGTGCCGCAGGCGCAGCTGGCCGATGCCTGGGGCCAGGTGCGCGACCTGTGTGCCACGCTGCGCTGCGAGCTGCTGTCGGCATCCCTTCTGCGCGAGACGCCCCAGCAGCCCGGCAACGCCATGCTGGAGATGCGCGTGGCGCCGGCCGATGTGCAGCGGCTGCTGGGCACGCTGGCCGGCGTGGCCAGCATCGTGTCGCAGAACACCCTCAGCGAGGACAAGACGGCCGAGGTGATCGACGTGGAGGCGCGCATCAGGAACCGTACCGAATTCCGCGACAGCCTGCGCCTGATGCTGCGCGACACCACGACCAAGCGCACCATGTCCGACCTGCTGGAGATACAGCGCACGCTGTCGGACACGCAGGCCGAGCTGGACGCCATGGCCGCCCAGCGCAAGGTGCTGGAGCAGCAGACCAGCAAGCAGCACATACGGATCCAGTTCACGCCCACCCGCGCCCTGGTGCAGGGCGGCACCAGCTACAGCCCCATAGGCCGCGCGCTGCGCGATGCCGGCCATGTGCTGGGCGAGAGCATGGCCGCGCTGATCACCTTCGTGGCGGCCGTGCTGCCCTGGCTGGTGCTGGTGGTGCTGCCGCTGGGCTGGGTGCTGCGCGCGCTGTGGCGGCGCAGGCGCGCCAGGAAGGGCTGAGCGGCACGGCCCTGCGCCAGTCCCTCAAACCTTGCCGCCGCAAGTCTGGCAGGTGGCCGGCACGCGACGCGCCACCTTTCGGCCCGGCGCGAAGACGAGCAGACTGGCCACTGCCAGCAGCAGGGCGCTGGCAGCGCCGTAGGCCATGACCCAGGCAAAGCCGTTGGCCAGGGCCGACTGCACGAATTCCTGAGGCCGCTCCACGCCAGACAGCAGGGCAGCATGGCCTTCAACGGCCAGGAGGTCGCCTGAGGCGATCTTCTCCGCGAACGGACGCAGGCCCTGCGTGGCACCATCCAGGCCGCCACGCAACGCGGACATCACGCCTTCAATCAGAAGAAAGCCCATCAAGGCAATGTTGAAGGCCAGCGAAGTCATGCGTGCGCTCATGTCGGCGCCGGAGGCCATACCGGCCCTCTCGACAGGGACCGAGGCCGTGCTGGTGTTGGACACCGGCGTATTGGTCAGGCCCAGCCCCAGGCCCGCGACCGCGCAGCCCGCGAGCAGCAGGCCCGCATGCGGCGCCGCCTGGCTGCCGGCCCACATCAGCGCAAAGCCCAGGCCGATGGTGGCCATGCCCGCGGGAATCACCAGCCCCGGCTGGTAGCGCAGCGACAGGCGCTCTGCCAGCGGCGGGGCCAGCAGGGTGGGCAGGGTGTAGGCGAGCAGGGCAAGGCCGGTCTGCACGCTGTCGTAGCCGAGCACCGCATGGAAGTAGATGGGCAGGTAGACGATGAAGGGCCAGAAGCTGAAGTTCATGCCCATGGACCCCAGCAGGGCGCCCGAGAAGCTGCGCACCCGGAAGACCGAGAATTCGACCATGGGCCGGGGGCTGCGCATTTCCGCCAGCAAGAATCCCGCAAAACCGGCCAGGGACAGGCCGAGGATGGACAGGGCCGGCGCGCTGTCAAAGCCCAGCACCGGACCCTGGATCACGAACAGCACCAGACAGAACACCGCTGTGGACAACGTGACCATGCCGGCGATGTCCAGGTGGCCCGCGCCCGGATCGCGCGACTCCTGCACACCGGCCAGGCTCAGGCCCAGGGTGACGGCAGCCAGCGCGCCATGGATCAGGAACACCCACGGCCAGCTTGCCAGCGCCAGGATGGCGCCACCAACGATGGGGCCGAATCCCAGGCCCACGCCGAACACCACGCCCCACCAGGCAAAGGCCGTGGCCCTCTGGCGGTCATCACGGAACTGGTGGGACAGGATGGCCAGCATGCAGATCAGCATCAGCGCGCCGCTCAGGCCCTGGAGAAAGCGCGCGGCGATGAGCACCGGCGCGCTGGTGGCCAGCCCGCAGGCCAGCGAGGTGAGGCCGAAGGCGACGATGCCGATATGGAAGATGCGCCTGCGGCCATAGCGGTCGGCCAGCGTGCCTACGGCCATCAGGATGGCCGTCATGGCGATGGTGTAGCCGGCCATGACCCATTGCAACTGGCTGAAGCTGGCCTGCATGGCCTGCTCCAGCGTGGGCAGGATGGGCGGCACGCTGGAGATTTCCAGCCCCAGCATCAGGGCGGACAGGCAGACGGCGGCCAGCGCGTAGTGGCCCTGGCGTTGGAGATTGGCATTCATGAAAGAGCTTCCTGGAGATGGCAGGAGTCCGCCGGGCCGCCGCCCCGCGACGGGCCAGCGCCCCTGTGCCGGCAATGGTAGGAAGCCGCCATTCATTGCACAACGATATGATCGAACATATCTATGACAACATTTTCAGATGGATCATGAACCGGCCGACCCTGGATGTGGATTCCGTGCAGGCCTTCGTGAGCATTGCGGACCTGCAAAGCTTCACCAAGGCTGCAGACGCGCTGGGCACCACGCAGGGCGCCATCAGCGTCAAGCTCAAGCGGCTGGAAGAGCGCCTGGGCTGCAAGCTGCTGGAACGCACGCCCAGGCTGGTGCGCCTGTCCGCGCAGGGTGCCCTGTTCCTTCAGGCGGCGCGCGAGTTCATTGCCGCGCATGACCGGGCCATGGCGGCGCTGAGCGCCGAGCGGCGCCGCTTCCGGCTGGGCATTGCCACGCATGTGGCCGGCCCCGAGATTGCGCTGCTGCTGGCGCGGCTCAATGAACGCGACCCGGCGCTGACCATCGAGGTGCGGCTGGAGAACTCGCGCAGCCTGCTGGATGCCTTCGACAACGCGGAACTGGATGCGGTGATCGTGCGCCAGGAAGATGACAGGCGCGATGGCGAGGACCTGGGACCCGAGCATTTCGGCTGGTTCGCGGCGCCGGGCTTTTCACCCCGGCCCGGCGAGCCGCTGCGCCTGGCGGCCCTGCTGCCCTGCTGCGGCGTTCGCGATATCGCCACGCACATGCTGCGCCAGGCAGGCCTGGAGTGGACCGAGGTGTTCGTGGGCGGAAGCGCGGCCGTGGCCGCCGCCGTGTCCGCGGGCCTGGCGGTGTCGGTGTTCTCATGCCGGCTGGCGCCGGCCGACACCGTCGAGGTCGGCCGGCACTTCCAACTGCCAGCCCTGCCTGCCTCGCGAATCATGCTGCACTCCACCTTGACGGACCGACGCTCGCGCGAAGCCCTGCGCACCCTGGTTGCGGCCTACCGGGAGCACCAGGGCCCCGCGCAGTGAAGCGATGCCACCGTGTCCACGGCCCGGGACTGAGCAGCCCAGCACCGCCGAGCAGGCCAGGCGCAGGATGAAACGCGGCAGCACGATCAGGCCGTGCTCCAATCAAGTCATGCCCACCGAACCGAGCCTTGACGACCTGCGCCGCCATGCGGTGGCACGCACCCTGTTCACACCGACCACCCTGCCCGCGGCCATACGGCGCCTGGGCTTTGTGCAGGCAGATCCGATCCGAGCCCCGGCCCGGGCACAGGACCTGACGCTGCGCCACCGCGTCAAGGACTACCGCGCCGGCGACCTGGAACGACGCTACGCGCGCCTGGCGATCGACGAGGACTGCCTGGTCAACTACGGCTTTCTGCCCAGCGAGCACCTGGCGCTGATGCACCCGCGCCAGGCCCGCAAGGCCTGGGATGCCGAGACACAGCGCAAGGCCGCCGAGGTGCTGGCCTTCGTGCGCGAGCGGGGCCCGGCCCATCCGCGCGAGGTGGAGCAGCATTTCTCGCACGGAAGCGTGAAGAACTACTGGGGCGGCTCGGGCAGCGCCAGCACGCAGTTGCTCGACGGCATGCACTACCGCGGCCTGCTGCGCGTCAAGCGCCGTGACAGCGGCACGCGCGTCTACGAGGCCATCGCTCACCCGCCTGCCGACGACAGCCACGCCGCCAGCGCCCGGCGCGCCGCCGCGCTGATCGACCTGGTGGTGCGCAAGTACGCACCGCTGCCGGCCCCCAGCCTGACCTACCTGGTGCGCCTGCTGGGCTATGGCGCCCCCCATCTGGCGCAGCAGACCCAGGCGGCGCTGCGGCTGGCGCGCGAGCAGCTGGCCAGCTGCCGCATCGACGGAACCACCTGGTACTGGCCCGCCGACGAAAACCCACGCTCGCGCCGCCATGCCTTCGACGAGCGGCTGCGCCTGCTCGCGCCCTTCGACCCCGTGGTCTGGGACCGGCGCCGCTTCACGCTGCTCTGGGGCTGGACCTACAAGTTCGAGGCCTATACGCCACCGGCCCGGCGCCAGCTGGGCTACTACGCCCTGCCCATGCTCTGGCAGGGCCATGTGATCGGCTGGGCCAACCTGCAGGCGCGCGACGGCCGGCTGGAGCCGTCATTCGGCTATGTGGCCGGCGCGGCGCCCGGCGATGCCGCCTTTCGCAGTGCGCTGGATGAGGAGCTGCAGCGCATGGAGCTGTTCATGGCGCCGCGCTGAGGCGCAGGCACTCGCCCCCTGCGCGTGGTTGCCGCCCTCTTGGAGAAGCGGCAAGGCCGCCCAGGGGCAGTCCGCTCAGAAGGTTCCGCGCAGCGTGAGCGTGGCATTGCGCGGCATGCCGTAGTAGGTGCCGTTGCGCGTGCCGCCCACGGCGGCCCAGTAGACCTTGTCGGTCACGTTGCCGATGTTGAGCGCGGCCGTCCAGTTGCGGTTGATGCGGTACGAGGCGCGCAGGTCCAGCACGGCATGGCCGGGGTTTTGCACCGTGTCCACGCGGGCATGGCTTTGCGCGCTGAGGTTGGCGCCCACCTTCCAGGCCGACCATTCGCCGGGCAGCGCGTAGCTGGTGGATACGCGCAGCAGGCTGCGCGGCGTGTCGGTGCTCAGCGAGCTGCCTTCGTCGTCGCGCGTGTTCAGCCAGGTGTAGCCGCCCGAGACCTGCCAGCCGCGCGCGACCTCGCCACCGATTTCGGCATCGAAGCCCTTGCTGCGCAGCACGCTGGAGTTGCGGTAGCAGTCATTGGTGGTGACCCCGGGGCACAGGCCTTCGTTGCCGGTGTCGAACACGGCCACGTCGCGCTTCTTGATGTTGAACACCGAGAAGGCCACGTTGAGCTTGCGCTCGAACAGTTCGCCCTTGATGCCGGCCTCGTAGTTGGCGCCCACGGCCGGCTTGAGGCGGTTGCCCTGCACGGTGGCGTACTGCGACTGCGGCTGGAAGGTGCTGGTGTAGCTGGCATAGACGGACCAGAGCGGATCGATGTCGTAGACCAGGCCCGCATAGGGCGTGAAGCGGCCGTTTTCGCGGTAGTCGTTGGTCAGGGCGCCGGTGAAGGTGTCGTTGGAGCGGAACTTGAACCAGTTCAGGCGCCCGCCCAGGTGCAGGTGCAGGCGTTCGGCCAGCTGCAGGCGCCCGCTGCCGTAGATGCCCAGCAGTTGCTTGCGCTCCCTGAGACCGAAGTCATAAGGGGGAGCCACGGGATCGGGGATGCGCGAATGGTCGAAACGGAAGACGTCCATGGGCATGGCCTCGCCAGAGGAGGCGGACTGGGTCAGCACCTTCTGCTGGGTCCAGCTGGTGCCGAACATGACCTTGTGCGTGCCGCCCAGCGCCTGAAAGCTGCCGGTGACGTTGGCATCCAGCCCCGTGGCATCGATGTCGCGCGCAATGAAATCATTGCCCACGTAGCGCAGGCCCTGCAGGGTAACGGGATCGATGGCGCCGCGCGCCGATCCCAGCTTCTGGTCGATGGTGGTCTTGCCGTGGTTGAGCGTGAGCTTGGCCACCCAGTCGCCGCCCATGCGGTGCTCGACCTCGCCGAACACATCGTCCACCTGGGCATCGTGGCGGTTCCAGCGCTGGCCCAGCGAGGTGGAGCGCGGCAGGCCCAGGGGCGCGCCGCTGGAGTAGCTGGGCAGGCCGAAGATGGTGTAGCCGTCGATGTCGGTCTGCTCATGGCGGTAGCCTGCCGTGACCTTGGTGCCGGCGCCCAGGTCGGCGTCGATCACGCCGTAGAGCATGGGCGAGCGCGAATGCACCAGGTCGATGAAGCTGTGGCGGTCGGTATAGGCGGCCACCACGCGGCCGCGCACCGTGCCGGCCTCGTTGAGCGCGCCGCCTCCATCGATCTCCGTGCGGAAGTTGCTCCATGAGCCGATGCTCTGGGCGAACTCGAAGTGCTTTTCCGCACGCGGGCGCTTGCGCACCATGTTGACCACGCCGCTGGGGTCGCCCGCGCCCACCACCAGGGCGCCTGCGCCGCGCAGCACTTCCACGCGGTCCAGGATGGCCGTGTCCATGGGCACCCAGCCCGTGGGGCTGTAGGTGCCGCCGGCCACCCCGTCGAGCAGGTAGTTGGAGTCCGGGATTTCGTAGCCGCGCATCATGTAGACGTGGGCGCCGAAGTTGCGCTGCGACTTGGTGGCGCCCGTGGTCTGCAGGATGACGTCTTCGACGGAAGACAGGTTCTGGTCATCCATCTGCTGGCGCGTGACCACAGTCACGGACTGCGGTGTCTCGCGGATGGACTGCTCCATCTTGCCGATGCTGAGCGCGCGCGTGGTGTAGGAGCCGGTCTGCTCGGTGGTGGGGCTGGTGATGGCGTGGGCGGTGACGCGCACCTCCGCCATGGTCTGGCCTGCGGCGGCAGGCCTTGAGGCGCTGCCCGCAGCGGCGGGGGCGGCAGCAGGCGCAGCGGTGCGCAGGCCCCAGTTGCCCGAAGCCGTGCGCACCAGCTCCAGCCCGCTGCCGTGCAGCGCCGCGCGCGCGGCCTGCTCGGGCGTGTAGCTGCCGCGCACGGCGGGTGCGGTGCGGCCGCGCACCAGCTCGGCGTCGATGCCTATCTGCTGGCCGCTGTCGGCGCCGATGCGTGCCAATGCGCTGCCCAGGGGCTGGGCCGGCAGGTCATAGCTGCGCAGGGACGCAGCGGCCGTGGCGGCGGGCGCGGAGGTGGAGGTCTGGGCATGGGCACTCAGGGCGCAGGCCAGGGCGGCTGCGGCCAGGGTGCGCAGGGGCAAAGGGCAAGGGAGCATGCGGGTTCTCGACAGGAGGTTTGGAAGGGCCTGAGAAGCAGGTTTCCAAGGCTTGTCGAACTCGGCGCAAAAAGTGTTCATCTTTTTGCGCGCAGGCACCGACCTCGCTTGATGGTCACTCGATGGTCACCAGCCAGCCGCGCTGGTAGACGTTCACGGCAATGGGCAGGGTCTCGGCCAGGGCCGCCAGGGCGCGGTCGGTGTCGTCCAGCGAGAACGTGCCGTAGACACGCAGGGCCGCCGCGCGCGGCGCCACGCGGATGAAGCCGGCGCGGTAGGCGCGCAGGGACTGCACCACATCGCCCAGCAGCTGGTCATGTGCCTCCAGCATGCCCTGCTGCCAGGCCGACGCGGTGCCGGGCTCGGTCGCATCCTCGGTAATGCCCGCCGGACCGAAGCGTGCACTGCGGCCTTGGGCCAGCACCTGGATTGCACCCTGTGGCGTGGTGATCTCCACGCTGTGCTCCAGCATGCTCACCAGGCTGCTGCCGGCCTCCTGGCGCACCACGAAGCGTGTGCCCAGCGCGCGCACCTGGCCGTGGACCGTGCGCACGATGAAGGCGGCGGCGCCTTGCCCTGCCTCCCAGGCCTGTGGCGCTGCATGCGCCAGCAGCGTGCCCTGGCGCAGGATGACGGTGCGGCGGCCAGGGCCGAAATCCAGGTCCGCCGCCGAGCGCGCATCCAGCGTGACGGTGCTGCCATCGGGCAACGCAAAATCACGCCGCTCGCCCGTGCCGGTGCGCAGGTCGGCAGCCCATTGGCTGATGGGTGTGTGGCGGTGGGCCACGAAGGCGGTGCCTACGGCCATGCCACCCAATCCCAGCGCGCCGCGCAGCAGGCTGCGGCGACGGCGGATGCGCGATTCGGCACGCTGCAGCGCCTGGCCCATCAGGCTGCCCGAGGCCGCAGGCGCGCCGGTGCGCAGCGGCGCCAGCATCTGCTGCAGCGGCGCCTGCAGCCGCTCCCAGGCCAGGCGGTGGCCGGCATCGGCCCGCAGCCATTGCTCGAAGCCCTGGCGCTCGCCATCGCTGACGGTGCCCGAGTTCAGCGTGACCAGCCAGCCCACGGCCGCCTCGGTGGCGGCATCCAGACTGCTGCCGTCCTGCGAAAGAGAAGCCGCCACGTCAGCCCCCGCGCGCAGCCGCAATGCCGGACTGCTGGCGGGCCAGCGCGATGGCGATGCGCCGGAAGGCCTCGGCCATGTGGCGGCGCACCGTGCTCAGGGAAATGTCCAGCTGGTCTGCGATGGCCTGGTAGGTCAGGCCGTCGATCTGGCTCAGCAAGAAGGCCTGGCGCGCCTTGAGCGGCAGGCCGTCCAGCGCCTGGGCGATGTGCTCCAGCGTCTCCAGCAGCACGGCCCGCTCTTCGGGCGAGGGTGCCAGCTCTTCGGGCTGCAGGGCCAGGGTCTCCAGATAGGCCCGCTCCAGCTCACGCCGGCGCCACAGCGTGAACAGCAGCCGCTTGGCAATGGTGGTCAAAAACGCACGCGGCTCCTGCACCACGGCAGCGGGGCGCGCGGCCACCACGCGCACAAAGGTCTCGGACGCCACATCCTGCGCCTCGGCCGTATCGCGCAGCCTGGCCTTCAGACGCGACAGCAGCCAGGCATGGTGGCCCACATACAGCTGCTGGACCTGGAGCATGGGATCTGGGGGCGTGTGCGGCACGGACATGGGGCGGTATTTTAGCCATCCGCAATAAGAATGGTTTGCATTCCACCGCTCCCCCAGGGCAGCCGAACCGCCCTCAGTTCATGCGCGGCAGATTCGCTGCCTTGATGGCCGCGCCCATGGACTCATGGCCCTGGACCAGCTTCCTGTGGTATTCGGCGCCGGTGAGCGGCGCCGGGTCCACGCCGGCCGACTCGAAGATGCGCACCACCTGGGGCCCCTCGGCGGCTGCCATGGCGACGCGCTCCAGCCTGTCGCGCAGGGCCGGGGGCACGCCCTTGGGGTAGGCCAGGCCGATCCAGGAGTCGATCTCCACGTCGTAGCCCTGCTCCCTGAGCGTGGGCACCTCGGGCAACTCCTTCCAGCGCATGGGGCTGGCGCTAGCGAGTCCGCCCTGAACAACTCGGAAGCCGTTGATCTGATTCGCGGTTCGTCGGGTTGATGGGCGCGGGATTTGCAAGGTATGGTTTTGCCAGTACCTGTTTTCTTGCAAATTCCTCCGAGGAGTCCGATGGGCCCGAAGCCTTCGCAGCCACACACGGTCGAACTGTTCCGCCCACGACTGGACGAGCAGATCAACATGAAGCACCCGCTGGTCCGACTGACCGCGTTGATCGACTGGTCCGAGATCGAGCGCACGTTCGCGGTGTCGTTCACTTCGGGCCGCGGCCGACCAGCCTTGCCGGCGCGCCTGGTGGCCGGGCTGCTGTATCTGCAGCACACCTTCGATACCTCCGATGAAGCCGTGGTCAACACCTGGGTGGAGAACCCGTACTGGCAGTTCTTCTGTGGCGAGACCTATCTGCAGACCGAACTGCCCATTGACCCGTCCAGCCTGACGCGTTGGAGAAAGCGCGTTGGGGAAGAAGGCTTGGAGACGCTGCTGGCGGTCAGCATCGATGCCGCCCGGCGTGGTGGCGTCGTGCAGAAGTCCAGCACGCAGCAGGTGATCGTGGACACGACCGTCATGCCCAAAGCCATCGCTCATCCCACCGACAGCCGGTTGCTGGATAAGAGCCGCCAGCATCTGGTCAAGGCGGCCGAGGAGAACGGACTGCGGCTGCGCCAGAACTACAACAGGGTGGCACCACGGCTGGCCGCACAGATCGGGCGCTACGCGCACGCCAAGCAGTTCAAGCGCATGCGCAAGGCCGTGCGCACGCTGCGCACTCGGGTCGGCCGCGTGCACCGCGAGGTAGCCCGCCAACTACACGTGTTGCCCGAAGGGGCCAAGGCCAAGGTGCAGAACCTGCTGCAGCGCACCGGTCGCATCCTGACCCAACGCACCAAGGACAAGAACAAGCTGTACGCCCTGCACGCGCCCGAGGTGGAATGCATCAGCAAAGGCAAGGCCAGGACACCGTACGAGTTCGGCGTGAAGGTCAGCATCGCCACCACGTTGAAGGAAGGCCTGGTGGTGGGCATGCGCTCCATGCCCGGCAACCCCTACGACGGCCTCACACTGGCCGAGACGCTGGAGCAAGTGGGCATCCTCACCGGCACGGACAAGCTGCCCGCCACGGCCATCGTGGACAAGGGCTATCGGGGCGTGGAGATCGAAGGCGTGCGCATCCTGCGCTCGGGACAACGACGCGGCGTCACCAGGACGCTGAAAGCCATGATCCGGCGGCGCAGCGCCATCGAGCCGGCCATAGGACACATGAAGATGGACGGGCGGTTGGGCCGCAATCCGCTCAAGGGCGCGCTGGGCGATGCGCTGCACGCGGTGATGTGCGGCGCCGGGCACAACCTGCGTCTGATCTTGGCCGCGCTGCGGCTTTATTGCGCCCGCTTTGGGCTGTGCATGCAGGCGGTCATCGCCGCGTTGATCGCCGCTCCAGCCAATCGCCGATCGGTCTGTGGCTAAGAACGGAATTGTTCAGGGCGGACTAGCGAGCAGGCGCATCAACGCCAGCGGCCAGGCCATCGCCCCATGCACATCACGCGCGAATGGGCGACCAACACCGATGGCACACGGCAGACCGCACCAGCTACACCGGGGTGCGCGCGTACTGGCACGATGGCAAACACGCCCGCCGCAAGGGCGTGGTTGCCGGCAGCCCCACCGGCAGCGTGAAGACCTTGAAAGACACCTTCTCCAGCGCCGAGGCTGCGCGCCAAGCCGCGCAGTCCGAGATGCATAAAGTCCATGGAGCATGCCCTAGGTGATGGCGGCTTCACCACGCAGATTGAGCTGGAGCTGCAGGGCGATGGTGATAGCGCAGTCAGCAGAGGCAATCGACGACGACAGCTGAAAAGCGGCCGCCGGCAGCTGCTCACTTCGGTTGGGCTGTGATCGCTATGTAGATCAAGGGCCGCTCTGGCGTACCGTTCTTCTTGCAAACCTTAGCAGTCACAACCGCATGCTCCAGCCAGCCGTGAACATTGGTGTTCACAACTCGGTTGATGTAGCCCATCTTCTTTCCACCAATATCGACACGGATCGCCTCCGGATCTGTTTCGTTTTCTGGCTCCAGGATCAACTCGGCGACGTCTTCCACACGCACTGCCTCAACGTCCTGCAACGTAGCGTAGTGCCGCGTGCCAGCAACCTCAGTGACGAGCTGGCAGGGCAGCTTGGTGCAGTCAAAGACAGGGGACAGCGAAAACCCATCGCTGGGCAGACGGGCGCCTGTGTAGCCTAGCAGCGCCAAATCCGACAGCGCAAACGGATGGGGTAGTAGGTGCCTCTGTAGGTACGCCGGGAAATCCTCACGCTTACGAGGTGGTAGCCTGCGCATGAAAGTCTGGAGCACATCGCTCCAAACAGATTCCTTTTCATTCAGGCGGAACGCGGGGTGCCCCTTGAACCCATACTCGCGTGCAGCACGGAAGTCAGGCGTATCGGAAAGGTAGCGAAACGTCACAACAGACGGATCATCTGTTGGCACGAGTTCGCCCACCACATACCGATAACGCGCCTTAGGGTTCGTTGCCGACTCCAAGCCTTGCCATGTCAACAAGAGCCGGGAAGGCTCACAAAGATGGCTAATTGAACTCATTGAGCAACTCTTTCAAAATTTCAAATCTACGCAGCAAGTTTCGTTCGATCCACGCAACACGATCTTGCTGCAGATGGCGGTATGGCACTGGTGGCGCCAGGTTCAGGAGGTCTCTCAAACATGCGCTCAACCGCGCAGGTGGTACCTCTAGCCTAGCTCGCAAGTCAGCGATATCAGCACTGGCCTGCCATGTTTTAAGCGCTGTGCGTAGTAGCGAGAAAAGACACACTCGATCATCGCCACGCTCCCATGTGACGTGGCTTCGACCGTTGAGGATGTAGCGATCAAGCTCATCTTGCGACCAGTCTTGGACGATGTGCGGAAACCTGTCTTGCCCAAGGCTGGTTCCGTTGTCGAACAGCGGGGCAAGTCGCAGGGTGTCGAAGTTTGGACTATAGATAAGTCCCCAATTCTCTTGATGCCGGTCAGTGTTTCCGATCAACGCATCGAAAGCAAGCGTGTTCAGCCACCATGTGTGCCAGTCAAAGCCCTTCAACCGCGTCCGCGCCAAGGCCTTCATCAGCATAGAAATGTCGGTGAGGTTGTGCGCCTTACCTAACTTGCGGTCGAAATCAGGGTTCACAACCTGCAACAAATCCCCTGCGGGTACAAAGTGCTCAGTCGTGTCGTCATAGAACCACTCAACCAACGCCCCCACGACCCCGCTGGGCCGATGCAGGCCAACATAGGTCGGAGGGGTGTCGAAACCCAGCATAGCGCCTACTCTGTAGGCAACAATCTCTCCCCAAAACTGGTCGGGGTAGCGTTGCTGAGAACGTTTCAACAGGTACCGACAACCTCCCGTCAAAATCTTGGAGCCATGCTCCAGCGGAGCAATCACCGCGTCCTTGGCGCGCGCACCGGCTGGAAAGATGCCAAAATTTTGGTCGATCTCCCAATCACTTACATCAATGATGTGATCTTGTACTCTGTAGGACATAAGCGGCGGAGTTCCTCTTGCCTCGGTATGCGCCTCATAAGGCTACTAGCGCAAATAGCTCTTCTTTCCAGAATCCGATATACAGTACTGCCCACCCCGTGGCCCGGTGCAAACGCCACCGGACCGGCATGAGCAGTCACCTGAAGATGCCCCGGCCCGGCTGGGGGCCACCAACGCACGCGGTGACGACTGTCCAAGCTCGGCGCTGCAATGGCGCTTGCTGCCGCTGACCGAGCCGTCATTGCACACAAACTGCGCGCCTGAGCAATGCGCCACGCCGCCCTTGCTGCCGCTGCAGGGGTAGTTTGCAGACCATGCCGGCATGGCAGACGTCAGGCACGCCGCGAATGCAATCGCAAAATTAAGGCTGCGCATTCCTCAGGCGACCACGCCCAACTCGACTACCGTTTCGTCGGGCAGCTCACCTGTTTCCAGCAGCGTGGTGAAATGCTCCTGAGCCACTACAAAAGCCCCTCCGGCTCGGGCCTTCTCGATCTTGAGCGCACCAGCACGGGGGCCACAAACGAGGAAAGTGATGCCGTTTGCCATGGTCTGCATGACCTGTAGGCCAGCTGCGTCGGCTTGGCTCTGCATGGCATCGCGTGTTGCTGAGGCGAAGCCTGTGAAATGGATGCGAGGGCGAGCATCGACCGGGGCGCCACGCACAGGCCGCGGTGGAGGCGAACTGCGGGGAGTGCCCAGCAGCGCATCGCTACCGTTCAGGTACTCGCTCACGCGGTCTTTGCGGAACGTGAGCACGCTACCCTTGGTAGTGCAATGCCCTTTGATGTAGTGGCCGATCTCGGCCCAATTCAGCAGCATGCGCTCGGAAACCTCCCCGGCGCCATTGCGGTAAACAAACCGCATCTCGGGCTGTGCAGCCATGCTCGTTCCTCCCTGTTGAAAGCCCTCTCTATGCGCGTGCAGCAATAGCCGCCAGCGTGCGCAGTGCAGCCTGTGCCTCTGCGGGCGCCTTGTCGTAGTGCTGCAGCAGCTGCTGTGACTCAGAACTGACTGAGGCCGCCGCGCCGGCATCACCGCCCGCCGCGCCTGCGCGCAGCGACAGCAGCACATAGCCCACATCCACACCCACGGCGTGCAGTTGCTGCAGCGCCTTGGCGTCGGGCACGAACTCGCCTTCTTCAAATTTCAGCAGGGCCAGGCGGTCCACGCCGGACTTGGTGGCCAGTTGGCCCACGGTCAACTCCAGCCGCTTGCGCTCTTGCACCAGGCGGGCCGCAAGCGTGGCAGCGGGCTGTACATGCTCTATCGCGCTGGGGTCAAAAGTACGTATGCCCGTGAGCACATAGCCGGAATCCACCCCGAACCCGCGAATGGTGTTGAGGTAGCCAACATCAGGCAGATTTGCCCCCGTCTCGTAGTTCGATTGAGTGTTCTTGGACACCCCGCCCAGGGATGCAAACGCCTCTTGGCTTAGGCCAAGCCGTTTGCGCTCCTCACGCAACCTTTGGAAAAATTCATCCATTTTTTTGGTAAATCCGTTGATTATCACAAAAAATTGCGCAAAATACACCATGCCTTGTAACAACCTAACTCCAGATACTACATGACCACCCCAGCGCACCACACCCGCCACCGCTCGGCCACGGTCGAGCCCCTGATGTACTCCAAACGCATTCCACTGGGGATGACCGGCGAAGAGCTGGAACGCGCATGGGACGGCGCCCCGCACGAGGGCCGCATCGTGCTGGGTCAAACCGACACCGCCGCCGAGCGGCGCTGAATCGAGTGCGGCCAAACATTCAGCGCCACGATAGAAATCACGCGCACCCTGAGCCCCAACGCCGCGCCCCATGCATGGCCCGAGCCTCTCTTGCCGATGCCCACCAAGCAGTCCTCTTCGCAGCAGGAGTGCTCAAGCACACGGTGAAAAGCATCCTGTACGACGGAGCACAGGAGCGCTACTCCTGCCCGCACCTCAGCCGGGCATTTGCAGCGCTCAACCAACTTCCTGCTCCCGGTTGCTGCCCGGCAACCAGTCCAAATGAGCCGGTGAGGGTGGATCTGCTTTCACTGCTCGCCCTCATCAGCTCGGAACTGGAGTTCGCTCGCGACACATTCCGAGAGAACCGGCTCAGTGCAGCAGGTGAAGCGGCCTTTGTTCATGGACTGCTGAAACACGCCTTTGAATTTGCAGACCGGCTGTTCGGGGCCTACAACGAGCTTCCCCACTCCTTGGACGACCTGCGCTTCCTGGCCAGCTTTGCTGCAGCCAAGGAGGCTGGCAACGTTATCAATACCTTCGGCAGCCAGGCAGATACAGCATCACCAGTCACAGCGGCATCGCCGTTGCTTGGAAGCGGCCACCGGGCCAGTGAGTTGCTCATTCGTTGCTCGTTCGACATCGAGGCAGCAGCCCACGCCGTGACAGCGCTGGGAGATCAGATCACGGAACCGGAGCAGATTCAGATCGCCTCGCTGATTCGCTGCTATGGCGCACGCATCGCGAAACTCAACAGTGTTCTGATGAGCTATCTCACCGGGGACGAAGTGATCACCCTGGCGGATGCGCAGCACGCCTTGTACCAAGGAGCCAAGCAGTTGCCAGAAGGAGCCCTGTGACGACGTACGGCGGAAATGGTCCCTTGGATTGAGCGCAGCGCATTTGTGCGCCGCGATCTACGCCCCCTTTGGCGCGGCGTCCAACCTCGGGTAGTCAATAATGTGACCTTTGCCCGCCACCACGCCCCACACGATGGATACGGCCCAAGGCGGGCAGCACGACACAAGAACATTTGCGCCTTCCTGCGGCCCCGCGCCTCCCAGGCAGGCCCTGCCCGGCACCTGCATGCCGCCGCAACCTGTTGATTCCCAAGCCAATGAGCGACCTCTCGCAAAGCACACAGCCCTCTCCGGCCCCTGATCTGTCGGCGCACACGCCCATGATGCAGCAGTACCTGGGCATCAAGATCAACTACCCCGACACGCTGGTTTTCTACCGCATGGGGGATTTCTACGAGCTGTTCTTCGGGGACGCGGAGAAGGTGGCGCGGCTGCTGGACATCACGCTGACCACGCGCGGGCAGACGGCGGGGCAGCCGATTCCCATGGCGGGCGTGCCCTTCCATGCGCTGGAGAACTACCTGGGCCGGCTGATCAAGCTGGGCGAGTCGGTGGCGATCTGCGAGCAGGTGGGCGAGGTGGGCGCCGCCAAGGGCCCGGTGGAGCGCAAGGTGGTGCGCGTGGTGACGCCGGGCACGCTGACCGACAGCGAGCTGCTGTCGGACAAGAGCGAGGCGATCTTGCTGTCCCTGCACACGGCCGGGCGCCAGCGCTGCGGCCTGGCCTGGATGGCGGTGACGCAGGGGCGCATCCACCTGGCCGAATGCTCCCACGACGAGCTGGGCGCCTGGATTTCGCGCATCGCGCCCAGCGAGCTGATCTACAGCGCGGGCGTGACCGAGCGTTTCGAGCAAAGCCTGTTCGCGCTGCGCCATGGCGGCTCCATCGCCTGCCCGCTGTCGCCGCGCCCCGACTGGCAGTTCGACGGCGGCCTGGGCGAGCGCAAGCTGCTGGAGCTGCTGGGCGCGGCCAGCCTCAAGGCCTGGGAGGCCGAGGATCTGCCGCTGGCCCATGGCGCCAGCGCCGCCCTGCTGTCGTATGCGGAGCACACGCAGGGCCGCAGCCTGTCGCACATCCACGCTCTGCAGGTGCAGCGCGACGATGAGCTGATTGCGCTGCCGCTGGCCACGCGCCGCAACCTGGAGCTGGTCAAGACGCTGCGCGGCGAGGATTCGCCCACATTGTTCTCTCTGCTGGACACCTGCATGACGGGCATGGGCAGCCGCCTGCTCAAGGCCTGGCTGCTGGAGCCGCGCCGCGACCGCACGCAGGCCATGGCGCGGCTGGAGGCCACGCGGGCGCTGCAGGGCACCAGCGCAGGCGGCATGGCCGCGCCCTGGCAGCAGTTGCGCGAGCAGCTCAAGGGCGTGAGCGATGTGGAGCGCATCACGGCGCGCACCGCGCTGCGCCAGGTGCGCCCGCGCGAGCTGGTGGGACTGGGCCGCACGCTGCACAAGGCCGCCGTGCTGGCCCAGGCCGGGCAGACGCCCTCGGCCCACCTGACCCAGCTGTTTGCAGACCTGCAGCCGCCCGAGGGCTGCGCCGAGCTGCTGGTGCGCGCCATCATGGAAGAGCCGGCCGCCCTGGTGCGCGACGGCGGCGTGTTTGCCACGGGCTACGACGCCGAGCTGGACGAGCTGCGCGCCATCCAGAACAACTGCGATGACTTCCTGCTGGAGCTGGAGGCCAAGGAAAAGCTGCTGACCGGCATTCCCAACCTGCGCGTGCAGTTCAACAAGGTGCACGGCTTCTATATAGAGATCACCAACAGCTACAAGGACGCGATGCCCGAGCGCTACCGCCGCCGCCAGACGCTGAAGAACGCCGAACGCTACATCACGCCCGAGCTCAAGGCCTTCGAGGACAAGGCCCTGTCCGCGCAGGAGCGCGCGCTGCAGCGCGAGAAATTCCTCTACGAGCAGCTGCTGGACCAGCTGCAGCCCCATGTGCCGGCGCTCACGCGCGTGGCCGGCGCCATTGCCGCCATCGACGTGCTGTGCACGCTGGCCGAGCGCTCGCTGACGCTGAACTGGTGTGCGCCCGAGTTCGTGAACCATCCCTGCATCGAGATCGAGGCCGGGCGCCACCCGGTGGTGGAGGCCCGCATGGCCGAGACCTCCAGCGGCAGCTTCATCGCCAACCACACGCGCATGAACGCCAACACGCGCATGCAGGTCATCACCGGCCCCAACATGGGCGGCAAGTCGACCTATATGCGCCAGGTGGCGCTGATCGTGCTGCTGGCCAGCATGGGCTCGCATGTGCCGGCGTCCAGCTGCCGGCTGGGGCCCATCGACGCCATCCACACGCGCATCGGCGCGGCCGACGACCTGGCCAATGCCCAATCCACCTTCATGATGGAGATGACCGAGGCCGCGCAGATCCTGCACTCGGCCACGCCGCACAGCCTGGTGCTGATGGACGAGATCGGCCGGGGCACCAGCACCTTCGACGGCCTGGCGCTGGCCAGCGGCATCGCCACCCAGCTGCACGACAGGACGCGCGCCTTCACGCTGTTCGCCACGCACTACTTCGAGCTGACCGAGCTGCCGGCCAAGGCACGCGCGGCCGTGAACATGCATGTGAGCGCCGCGGAGTCGGGCCAGGACATCGTCTTCCTGCACGAGATCCAGCCCGGCCCGGCCAGCCGCAGCTACGGTATCCAGGTGGCCAAGCTGGCCGGCATGCCGGCCGGCGTGCTGCACCACGCGCGCCATGCCCTGGAGGCACTGGAGGCCCATGCCGACGAGGGCCGGCTGCAGGTGGACCTGTTCGATGCGCCCGACATGCCCGAGCCGGAGCACCAGCACAACCCCCTGGCCGAGGCCCTGGCGGCCATCAACCCCGATGCGCTGAGCCCGCGCGAGGCGCTGGAGGCCCTCTACCAGCTCAAGAAGATCGCTGCCTGAACGCGGTCACTCTCCGCGCACTAAACTCGCCATTTCCGCAGATTCGGACGCCCCCATGACTTATTGCGTTGCCATCAAGCTCAACGCCGGCCTGGTTTTCCTGGCCGACTCGCGCACCAATGCCGGCCTGGACCAGATCAGCTCGTTCCGCAAGCTCATGGTCTACGAGAACCCCGGCGACCGCTTCATGGTGCTGCTGTCGGCCGGCAACCTGTCCATCACCCAGTCGGTGCGCGAGCTGCTGGAGAGCCAGCAGCTGCGCGACGAGGCCACGGGCGACATGCTGACCATCTGGAACGTGCGCAGCATGTTCGACGCGGCCCGCGTGCTGGGCGCGGCCGTGCGCCATGTGTTCGAGCGCGACGGCGTGGCGCTGTCCCGCTCGGGCGTGGATTTCAATATCTCGCTGGTGCTGGGCGGCCAGATCCAGGGCGAGAACATGCGGCTGTTCCAGGTCTACTCGGCGGGCAACTTCATCGAGGCCACGAGCGAGACGCCCTACTTCCAGATCGGCGAGTCCAAGTACGGCAAGCCCGTGCTGGACCGCGTGATCACGCCGCGCACGCCGCTGGACGAGGCCGCCAAGTGCGCCCTGGTCTCCATGGACAGCACGCTCAAGTCCAACCTCTCGGTGGGCCTGCCGCTGGACCTGATCGTCTACGAGAAGGACCGCTTCGCCTCCGACAAGATCGTCAGCATCGACGAGAGCAATCCGTATTTCCGCATGCTGCACGACAGCTGGGGCGAGCGCCTGCGCCATGTCTTCGACAGCATCGAGGACCCGGCCTGGGATGGCGGTGACTCCGCAGTGCCCATCCGCGTGCACAGCCGCCAGGCCCAGCCGCTGACCAAGGTCACCGCGCCGGCCGGCGCCCTGCGCGCCAACGCGCGCACCATGGGCCGGCTGCCGCCTGCGGCGCTGCGCCAGCCCTATCACAGCGGCGCGGGCGCAGGCCTGGGCACCTCCACGGCCGACGGACTTGCGACATCGCCCATGACCCCCCTGCAGCCGGGCCCGGGTTCGCCCGTACGGCCCGATGCGGGCCAGCCCTCCGGCCACCAGCAGGGCTTGCCCGATGGTCCCGCGCAGGCCGGCCAGGAGCCTCAGCCGTGAACCCGGCCCGGTCCGCGCAGCGGGCCGCGAGCGACGCGGCGGCTGCAGGCACGGGTACGGGCTTGCGCACTGCATCGGCACCGCTGCCCGTGGTGTTCTCGCATGCCAACAGTTTTCCGCTGCCCACCTACCGGCTGTTGTTCTCGCTGCTGGCCGAGCGCGGCATCGCGGCCCGGGGCGTGGAGCGCTTCGGGCATGACCCGCGCTTTCCCGTCACCAACAACTGGCCGCACCTGGTCGAGCAACTGGCCGAATTCACGCGCGCCGAGGTGGAGCGCGTGGGCGGCCCGGTCTTTCTGGTCGGGCATTCGCTGGGCGGTTTCCTGAGCGTGATGACGGCCGCACGCCACCCCGAGCTGGCGCGTGGCGTGCTGCTGATCGACTCGCCATTGCTCAGCGGCTGGCGTGCCAATGCCGTGGGCGTGGCCAAGCGCACCCAGCTGGTGGGCTCGGTCTCGCCGGGCAAGATCAGCGCGCGCCGCCGCAATGCCTGGGACAGCGACGAGGAGGCGCTGGCCTACTTCCGCGCCAAGAAGGTGTTTGCGCAATGGCACCCGCAGGTGCTCCAGGACTATGTGCAGGGCGGCCTGGCCGATGTGGACGGCCGGCGCATGCTGAACTTCACGCGCGAGGTGGAGACCGCCATCTACAACACCTTGCCGCACAACCTGGCCTCGCTGCTGCACCACCATCCGCTGCGCTGCCCGGCGGCCTTCATCGGCGGGCGCGCCTCGGTGGAAATGCGCCAGGTCGGAATGGACCTGACCCAGCGCATCACGCGCGGGCGCGTGATGATGCTCGACGGCAGTCACCTGTTTCCCATGGAGCGGCCCCATGCCACGGCCGCGGCCATCGAGGCTTCCTTGCTCAATCTGCTGTCCTGAGCCGTCAAGCCGCCCGCCTCGAATTCCCTCCTCCAGCGGTCCGGCGTGATCAGACGGCAGTCGCTGCCGAACAGCACGCGGTCCTTGGGTGTGGAAGCATGAGTGCGGAAGTCGATGGCAATCAGGCCTTGGTGTTTCAGGAAGGGGGGCCGGCTAAGCGATCGGCCAAGCGGCGCAATCGATCATCTTGTGCAGCAGCCCCAGCAACTGCTGCTTTTCTTCGGGGCTCAGCATGCTGCTGGCTTTCTGCTCCAGGATTTCCACCCGCACCGCCGCCTCCTGGTGCAGGCGATCGCCCTCGGCCGTGAGATAGAGCAGCGACAGGCGCTTGTCGGCAGGGTCGGCCTCGCGCCGCAGCAAGCCGCGCGTCTGCAGCCTGTCCATCAACGCCGCCATATTGGGCTGGGAAATCATCACGGCCTCGGCAATCTGGCGCTGGGACGCGCCTGGATTGGCCGCGACAAGGGACAGCGCTGCGAACTCCGAGGGCTTGAGATCCAGCCCCAGCATGTGCCTTGCATAGTGGGGGCGCACGGTCGCATGGGCCAGGCGGGCGCAATGGCCCAGTTGCTGCATCAGAAAATCTTGGCGGAGTTCGGACTTCATCGGCGATGGGGTGGCGCAACCAAAAAAAGCACTGCCCCGCTCGTCGAGCCGGCCGTGCTGCAGCCCGGGTCAATCCAGGTGGATGCGGGCCTCCCTGATGATCTTATGCCACTTGGCACGGTCCTCTGCGGCCCTTGCCTCGAACTCGGCCGGCGTACTGCCGATGGCGCGTATGGAGAGCCTGGAAAAGCGCTCGCGGACACTGGCGTCCTGCAATGCCTGGCGGGCTTGCCTGCAGAGAAGATCAATGACGGCTTGCGGCGTGCCCGCAGGTGCCACCAGTCCGAACCAGGAGACGATCTGCAGACCGGGAAAGCCCGCCTCCGCCGTCGTGGGCACATCGGGCAGGCTGTCCAGGCGCTGGGGACCGGTCACCGCCAGGGCGCGCAGCTTGCCGGACTGTATGTGGGGCAGCACCGAGGGCGGCGACTCGATGCCGCCCACTACGTGGCCCGAGATGATGGCGCTCGCCGACTCGGCCCCGCCCTTGAAGGGTACGTGCACCACGGGCACGCCAGCCACGCGCTGGAACAACTCCGCCGCGAGATGGGGCGTCGCGCCGTGGCCCGGCGAACTCAGCGTCACCGGCTCCTTGCGGCTGCGGCCCCAGCGCACGAACTCCTGCATGTCGCGGGCCGGCACCTCATTGGCGACCGTCAGGATCAAGGGCATTTCGCCGATCACGGAGATGAGCGCGAAATCCGTGGAAGGAGAGTAGCCGAGCCTCGAATAGAGAGCATCGTTGATGGTCAACGTGCTGCCCGGGACGAGCAGCAGCGTATGGCCGTCTGCCACAGCCCTGGCCACATAGGCACTGCCGATATTGGAGCCCGCGCCAGGACGGCTCTCCACCATGACCGGGGCCTTGGTGCTGCGCGCGATGCTGTCGCCGACAAGCCGTGCGATCACGTCCACGGGGCCTCCCGGTACATACGGCACGATGATTCTGATGGGCCGGGACGGATAGCCCTCGGCGCGCGCCAGGCTGGCGACACCCGGCATGGTGCCGGCCAGGGCCAGCGCAGTCATTGAGGCGAATCGGCGGCGCAGCATGGGGCTGATCTCCTTTGTGGTCAAAGACGGGATGCCCAGGCCCTGGGGGGCATTTCATTCCTCGCCCGCGCCAGCAGCGCCCGGCACCCGGTACTGGACGAAGAAATCGATGCTGCGCGGATTGGCCATGGCGTCAGGGCTGGCCACCTTGGCGGGGTCGGCGCCCAGCAGCAGCTTGCGCACGGGCAATTCCATCTTCTTGCCGGTGAGGGTGCGCGGCACCTCGGCCACCTGGACCACGGCATCGGGCACATGGCGCGCCGAAGCCTGGGTCCTGATGGCATTCCTGATCTCGATCACCAGCGCATCGGTCAGCGCCATGCCCGGCGCCAGTACGACGAACAAGGGCATGAACGAGGGACGGCCCAGGAACTCCAGGTCCACGACAAGGCTGTCCACGACCGCAGGGATCTCTTCGACGACGCGGTAGATCTCGGCCGTTCCCATGCGGATGCCGAAGCGGTTGATGGTGGTGTCGGAGCGGCCGTAGATGACGGCGGTTCCTCGCTCGCTGAACGCTATCCAGTCTCCATGGCGCCAGCAGCCGGGAAAGGTGTCGAAATAGCTGTCGCGGTAGCGCGATCCATCGTCGTCGTTCCAGAAATGCACGGGCATGGACGGCATGGGCTCGGTGATCACCAGCTCGCCCATCTCGCCGACCACGCTGCGCCCCTGCTCGTCGAAGGCGTGGGCTGCCACGCCAAGCTCGCGGCACTGGATTTCACCCGCATGCACGGGCAACAGCGGCGCGCAGGCCACGAAGCCCGCAGCGATGTCCGTGCCGCCGCTGACCGAGGCCAGCCACAGGTCGCGCTTGATGCTGCCATAGACCCAGCCATAGGCCGGCAGCGGCAACGGGGACCCCGTGCAATGGATGGCACGCAGCTTGCTGAAGCTGCGGCCACGGCCCGGAACCACGCCCGCCTTCATGCTTTTGACCAGGAAGGCCGCGCCACAGCCGAACAGCGTGACCTGGTGGCGGTCGATGAAATCCCATAGCGCGTCGTCGTCGGGCGAGGTCGGATTGCCATCTGAAAGCACCACGGTGGCCCCGGCCAGCAGGCCGCCGACCATGAGATTCCAGACGATCCAGCCCGTACTGCCCAGGAACATGAAACGGTCGCCGGGCCGCACATCGTGCTGCAGCCGGTTGGTCTTGAGGTGGGTGAGCACGATGCCGCCATGGCTGTGGACCATGGCCTTGGGCAACCCAGTCGTTCCCGAGGAATACACCACCCACAGCGGGTGCGAGAAGGGCACGCGCTCGAAAGCCAGTTCGGCCGGCCGGGCCAGCGCATCGTCCCAGGCCGAGGAATGGCGCCAGGGCAGCGCGCAAGAGGGATCGCCGGGCCTGAACAGCGGGCCGGGTACATGGATCACATGCTCTATCCCCGGCAGTCCCTGCAGCACTTCGTCGAGCACGGCGCGGCGGTCGAAGGACTTTGCGGCGTAGGTATAGCTGTCGGTCGCGAAAATCAGCCGGGGGCCAATCTGCCGGAAGCGGTCCAGCACGACGCTCCGGCCCATCTCGGGCGCACAGCTGGACCAGACCGCGCCAATGCTGGCGCAGGCCAGAAATGCCACCACCGTCTGCGGCACGTTGGGCAGATAGGCCACGACACGGTCACCACGCCCTATGCCGAGCCGCCTCAGCGTGGCCGCCAGCGCACCCACGTCGCGGCGCAGTTGCCGCCAGGTCAGCTCGACCGGCTCTGCCGATTCGCAGCGCGCAATGAGGGCGGGCCAGCCGCTGCCGGCGTTGCGAAACACATGCTCGGCGTAATTGAGATGGGTGTCGGGAAACCATTGGGCACCCGGCATGCCGCGCTCGCCCAGCACGCGGGCCGGGTCGCCGTCGGCCTCGATGCCGAAGTAGTCCCAGATCGAACGCCAGAAGCCATCCAGGTCCGTGACCGACCACTGCCATAGAGACTGATAGCCATCGAAGCCCAGGCCTCGCTGCGCGGCCAGCCAATCCATGTAATGCGCCAGGCCGCTTTGCGCGATCTGCTGCGGACTGGGGCTCCACAGCAACTGCCCTTGTTCTGCTGCCATCACCCGCTCCCTGAAAGTTATGAAAAAAACATATTTTTTATAACTATAGAACGGCCACACATAGCCAAGACCAGGGTTTTCCATGGTCATGCGTCCCTGCTCCCTGCCATGCAGGCTGCGCCCAGGGCTTCGCTGCTCCACCGGAGCGGCCCCTCATCCGAGCACGCTTGTGATGCCCCGAACAGGGTGGGGCCTGCCAATCCTGCTGATAGGAAACATAAATTGACTTTGGCTTTTCTTAATACCCCGTATATTCTCCTAGGACAAGTCCTAGCAGGCTGCCGTACTGCTACGCATCTTTCGGGAGGACTGCACCGAGCGCAGAAATCCCCGAATGCAACACCGGCTGCCTGTGATCCATTTCAAGAGGGAACGACATATGCCGCCGCCAATGAACGCGACCCGCCACCAGCACGACCATTCAATCCACGCCCCGTCTTTTCTTCGCGCCCTGAAGCTGGCCTTGTCCGGCGCAGGCCTGGCGCTGTGCCTGGGCGCACTGCCCGGCCATGCGAGCGCCGCGCCTGGCGTACCCGCCCCACCCGTCGTTGTCTGGAGCGAGGATTTCGAGAATCTTCCCGTGCCGACCTCCAGCATGGATGGCACGGACCTGCTGCTCTACGTAGGCCTGAACCCGGTCGGACAGAAATACACCGCCGATCCGCTGTGGCGGATGGACGCCAAGCATTGCAACGGCATCATCGCGACCTTCAACGCGAACCCCACCTCAGCGGCCATGGCCAAGGCATGCGTCGAACGGCGCCATTGGAACGGTCTCCAGCAAATGGCCGAGGTCGCCGGGCTGTTTGCCGGCAGGACGGCGTCCGATGCACGAAAAAACCATGCGATGGCAATGCTGACCGTGGGGGGCAGCTATCCCGTGAACTCGACCACGTTTCGCACGGCCAGCAACATCCCGCTGCCACCAGGCGCCGACCGCCGGTTCTTCAGCGGCAGCATCGACGTGGTCGCTACGTTTTGCGATGGCGTCTACCTCCATCCCGCGCTGAGGTTTTCGCTGGTCAATGACTCGGGTGTTGCGCTGCCGCTGTCCGCGACCCCCATGGATCCATGCCAAGGTGGGAGCAGGTACTCGACCAGCGCCATCGGAGACGCGAGCATCAGAGCGGCGGTGGCGCAGACCGTCACCTCCCCGGGCGCGTTGCTGTTCAGCGGCAGCTCCGTCGGCTTCATGCTCCACAACGACCAGACCAGCGAGACCGGCAACGACGCCGCGATCGACAACGTCCGCATCCTGGATGTGACACCCCAGCTGGACAAGGCCTTCACCCCTGCCAATATCACGCAGTTGCAGACCGCCCGGCTGACGCTGACCATCACCAACACCACGGACCTGCTGGCCAAGAATGGCTGGTCCTTCACCGACAGCCTGCCGCCCGGCTTGGCCGTGGCGGGCAATGCCGGAACCACCTGCGGGGCCGGCACGGTCGTTGACGCCGCGCCCGACAGCACGCGCGTGACGGTGACGCAGGGGAACCTTGCGCAAGGCGCAGCCTCCTGCGAGGTCTCCGTCGATGTACGCCCCGCAGGCCCGGGCAGCTTCAGCAACGGCGCCGGCAATCTCACGCTGGCGGGCCTGAACCCGCCCGCCGCGCCCGCCGTGCTCGAGGTCACGCCCGTGGCCGACATGCAGGCCACGGATGTGGGCCTGCCCAGGGAAATGACCGTGGGCATCGAGGTAAACGGGCAATTCGCCTGCATGAATGCCGGACCCAGCGCCGCTGTCGGGGCATCGTGCGAGCTGACGGGCCTGCCCCCTGGCGCGTTGACGTCCTGCACTCCCACCTCGCCCACGACGTTGCCCCTGGAGAAGGACGCCAGGATCGAGTGCACCGTGAAGTTCACCCCCACGAGCACGGGCGCGGTGACCGCCATGCTCATCGCGGGCAGCAGCACGCCCGACCCCCTGCCGGCCAACAACAGGCGGGCCCACCCCTACGACCCCACCCAACCGCAGGCCGACATGCAGGCCATGGCCGCCTCGCTGCCGACGGACATGACCGTGGGAAGACCCGTCACGGGCTCGTATTCCTGCAAGAATGCAGGGCTCGAGGCCGCAGCCATGGCCACCTGCGCCATCACGGGGCTGCCCGCAGGCGCCTCCATCTCCTGCACGCCCCACACGCCCACGGCCGCGCCGCTGGCATCGGGCGACTCCATCTCCTGCTCCGTAGCATTCACGCCTGCCAAGGCGGGCTCCCTGTCCGTGACGGTCACGGCGGGCAGCGCCACCCAGGATCCGCTCCCGGCCAACAACACCTGGAACGGCATCCATACGCTCGTCGAGCCAGTGGCCGACATGCAGGCCACGGAAGTGGCGTTCCCATCGACCGTGGGCGCAGGCACTCCCGTCACCGGCACGTTCACCTGCAGGAATGCAGGCCCTGGTGACGCCACGGCGGCCACCTGTGCCATCACCGGCCTGCCCTTGGGAGTCCATGCCTCCTGCACACCGGCCACGCCCACCGGCACGCCGCTGGCCTCGGGCGCGGAAATCTCGTGCTCGGTGGCCTTCACGCCGGCCACGTCGGACCCGCTCAGCCTGGTCATCACGGCGGGCAGCAGTAGCAGCGACCCGGTGCCGACCAACAACTCCCTCACGCACGCCATGAATGCGGCGCTGCAGCCGCCGCAGGCGATTCCTGCCACGGGTACTCCCGCGCTGGTGGCGCTGAGCCTGGCCGTGCTGTTGGCGGGCCTGCGCCTACGCCGCCGCCCACGCTGAGGGCCGGCAGGCCCGGGCGGCGTCAGGCTGCGAAGGGGGCATCAGCCCTCGCTCCAGCCGACCACGCCCGTGAAGGCCGTCACCAGCACGATGATGCCGAAGGCAATGCGGTACCAGGCAAACGGCACGAAGCTGTTGGTGGAGATGTAACGCAGCAGCCAGCGCACGCACAGCCAGGCGCTGATGAAGGAGAACACCAGGCCCACGGCGAACATGGGGATGTCGGCCGCCGACAGCAGGGCACGCTCCTTGTAGAGGCTGTAGACACCGGCGCCGATCAGCGTGGGAATGGCCAGGAAGAACGAGAAGTCGGTCGCTGCCTTGCGCGACAGCCCCGCCAGCATGCCGCCGATGATGGTGGCGCCGCTGCGGCTGGTGCCGGGAATCATGGCCAGGCACTGCATCAGGCCGACCTTCAAGGCATCCAGCGGCGTCATCTCGTCCACCGTCATCACGCGCGTGGCCGATGCCGGGCGGCGCTCTGCCCACAGGATGACGAAGCCGCCCAGGATGAAGGTGGTGGCCACCACGGTGGGCGTGAACAGGTGCGCCTTGATGAACTTGCCGAAGATCAGCGCCAGCACCACGGCCGGCAGGAAGCCGATGATGACGTTCAGCGTGAGCCGCTGCGCCTGGCGGCTGGTGGGCAGGTCGACCACGGTGGAGCGGATCTTCTGCCAGTACACCAGCACCACGGCGAAGATGGCGCCGGTCTGGATGGCGATGTCGAAGACCTTGGCCTTGGCATCGTCGAAGCCCAGCAGCGAGCCTGCAAGGATGAGGTGCCCGGTGGAAGAGATGGGAAGGAACTCCGTCAGTCCCTCCACGATGCCCATGATGGCGGCCTTGACCAGCAAAAGAATGTCCACGGCAAGCGTCCTGTCGCAATGCAAAAGTGCGCCATTATCTGCGCTGGCCGTGGCTTGCCGGTGTCCTCCTGCCCGTCTGTCGGCGGCAATCGCAAACTTTTACAGCGCGCGGCCCGCGACGTTGCTGCGCGCCCGGCACTGTGCTGCAATGTGGGTGCGCTGGACTTCAGCGCGCCTTCAAAACCATTCCATCATGAAAAAAATCGTTGTTCTGGCAGTCGTCTCCCTGGCCTGCAGCATCGGCATGGCCGCCGGAGACAAGGCCCCCACGGCCCAGCAAAAGCTGATGGGCACCTGCAACACCGAAGCCACCGGCAAGAAAGGCGACGAGCGCAAGGAGTTCATGAAGTCCTGCCTGTCCGACGGCAAGAAGCGCCAGCAGGAACGCATGAAGACCTGCAATGCCGACGCCACCGGCAAGAAGGGCGACGAGCGCAAGGCGTTCATGAGCGAGTGCTTGAAGAAGGACTGAAGCTCCCCCTGAGCGGCTGACGCCGCTTCCCCCCTCTACCCGCTTCGCGGGGGAGGGGGACGACGCCCTCGGCTAGGCGCCCCCGCCGTGAGGCGGCTCTTGCTCGGCGTCTCTGGTGTCGGGCCGCGCCAGATTTGGAGGCTGCGCCCTATTTCTGCAGCAAGCTTTCATTGAAGCCACCGTTTTCGGTGGCTTTGCTGTTTAGGCGGATAGTTTTCTGATTTGGCTATCAATGGAGCCGTGCACTACCGACAGCCGTTCAAACTCGCAGGGCTCAAGCGCGGGCAGCCGAGCAAGGGCCGCCCCGCAGTGAGGGCTGCGTCCCCCTCCGCGAAGCGAGAAGGGAGAAGCGGCGCAGCCGCTCAGGGGGTCATCTTCCTAGCCCTTCGTTTGCGCCACCAGATGATGACGCCGGTGATCGACAGGACGGCGACGAGCACGCCGACGAAGGACATGAGCACGCGGCCGGGGGTGCCGAGGATGCGGCCGCTGTGCAGGGGCAGCTGCAGCTGGACGAAGACGTCGGCTGCCGTGCCGTGCCAGGGGCGGTAGGTGCCCAGGACTTCGCCGTTGTCCGAGCTGACGTAGATGTTGGACAGGCCCATGCCCATGGCGCCGGTTTCGTCGTGCGGGTCGAAGAAGGAGATGTTGTAGAACGGGAAGTCCCCGCCCCACCAGATGCCGCCGGCGGGCTGGGCGAAGCCCAGGCGCTGTGCTTCTTGCTGGGCGATGGCGATGGCCTGGGCGAACGAGACCTGGGGCACGAGAAGCGTGCCCTGGGGCGCGGGCTTGAGGGTTTCGTAGGGGCCGGGCGTGGTGGTGGAGACGGTGCTCATCACCGGGTAGAAGACTTCGCGGTACAGGTTCAGCGAGAACGAGGTGAAGGCCACGATGACGATGACGGCCCAGACCCACAGGCCGCCCGCACGGTGCAGGTCGAAGTTGAGCTTGTAGGCGCCGCCGCCCCAGCGCACTCGCCATGAGGGCAGCCAGCGCCGCCACCACGATCCCGCGGCCGCCGTCAGGCGCGGGACGCTTTTCCTGAGCTTGACGGGAAAGGTCAGCAGCAGCGCGACAAAGCTGTCGGCCACCCACAGCAGGGCCAGCGTGCCCATGAACCAGTAGCCCCAGCGGTCCGTTCCCCAAAAGCGCGGGGCCAGCAGGCTTTCGTGCAGGTGGCGCAGCCAGGGCATGAGGTTGCGCTGGCTGAGCGCGAAGCTGCGCCCGTTGCGCTGGCCGGTGATCCGGCCGCTGACCGGGTCGACGAAGACCGTGTCATAGCCCAGCGCAGGCGCCTGGCCCGTGGCCGGGTCGGGCCGGGGGCGCACCATGAACATGGCGGCCTCGCCCTCGACCAGGCCCAGGGTCATGTAGCTGATCTCGGCGCGCGGCTCGCTGGCCTGCACGGCGGCGGCCAGCTCCAGCGGAGTCTTCAGCGCGCCGCGGGCCGGAGTCTCCAGCATGTCGGCGTTGAGCCATTCGTCGATTTCATGGTCCCAGGACAGCACGGCCCCGGTGAGGCCGGCCATGGTGAGGAAACCGGCCAGCACCAGGCCGATCCAGCGGTGCACCACCGTCCACAACGCGCGCATGCTTCAGATCGCTCCGGCTCAGAAATCCACCGATGCGCTCAGCGAGAAGGTGCGCGGCATGGACTGCACCAGGTAGTTGGCGCCCGGGTAGCCGCCCACGGACGACCAGTAGCCCTTGTCGAACAGGTTGTCGATGCGCGCGCGCAGGGTCAGCAGGCGGTTGTTGCCGATGTCCATGAGATAACGCGCGCCGATGTCGGTGCGCGTCCACGAGGCCACCTTCAGCGTGTTGGCGCCGTTGGCGTACTGGCTGGAGGTGTGCATCACGCGCGCATTGAGGGCCAGGCCCGAGACGCCGGGCACATCCCAGTCCACGCCCAGGTTGAGCAGGCGCTTGGGCACGCCGATGGCGTAGTTGCCGATGGTGGTGGCATCGGCGGCTTCGCGGATCTTGGCCTCGCTGAAGGTCACGCCGCCCAGCACGCGCAGGCCCTTGACGGGTTCGCCGAAGACCGTGGCCTCCAGGCCGCTGTTGCGCTGCTTGCCGTACTGGCCGAAGACCTGGTTGGCCACATAGGCCGAAGGCATGTCCGTGGTGTACAGCGCCACCGTGGCGCCCAGTTGCCGGCCCTGCCACTTGAAGCCGACTTCCTTCTGGCGCGACTTGTAGGGCGCGAACACCTGGCCGCCGTTGGACACGGGCAGGTCGTTGGCCGTCTGCGGCGCCACGGCGCCCTTGGTCAGGCCTTCGATGTAGTTGGCGTAGACCGAGGTGTTCTCGCTGGTCTTGAACACCAGGCCCAGCATGGGCGTGGTGGCGGACTTCTTGTAGTTGTCGGTCTGCGCGCCCGTGTTGTAGTCGTAGCTGCTTTGCTCGATGCTCTGGCGGCGCACGCCCACGGTCAGGCGCAGGCGCTCGTCCAGCATCGTCAGCGTGTCGCCGATGGCGAAGCTGTTGAGCCGGGTCTCGCCTGCGCGCGTGGGGTCGGCCAGGTTGCCGCCGAACAGCGTCATCGCCGGGCGTGCGCTGCTCCAGGGGTTGTAGATGTTGTTGACCACGCCAAAGCCCATGCCCCAGGCATTGCGCTCGGTGGCCGAGTAGGTGCTGGCCGTGGCCACCAGCTCGTGGCCCACGCTGCCCGTGGCCAGGCGCGTGCGGATGCCGACCTCGCCCGTGCCCACGCTGTCCTTGCGCTTGTTGTCGAAGCGCGTGCCCGTGGTGTCGCCGGCCGCATTGCTCACGGTCACGCCGCTCAGGGAGTTGTCTTCCTTGCCGCGGCGCAGGCCGCCTGCGGCCCAGGCCGTGGTGGTGTCGTTGATGTCCCATTCGGCGCGCAGCGTGGCGAACAGGTCGCGCTCGGTGGAGTACGACCAGTTCTGGCCGTAGTTGGTCTTGTTGTCGGGCACGGCCGGGATGAAGTTGCCCGGCGTCACGCTGGGGCGGCCGCCGTTGTAGCTGTTGCGCTGGTAGCCCACGTCGCCCGACAGGCGCAGGTTGCGGCTGCGCCAGTCCAGGCCCACGCCCAGGGCGGTGAGCGAGCGGTCTTCGCCATCCACGCCCGTGCCGCCGTCGCGGCGCACGGCGTTCAGGCGGATGCCGGTGCTCCGGTCAGGGCCGAAGCGGCGCGAGATGTCGGTGGAGACAAAGGCCTGGCCGCCCGTCTGTATGCCGGCGCCCACGCGCGTCAGCGCATCGTTGCCGGCGCGCTTGGGCAGCAGGCTGATGGTGCCGCCGATGCCGCTGCCACCCGGTGCCGCGCCATTGAGGAAGGCATTGGCGCCGCGCAGCACCTCCACGCGCTCGAAGAATTCCGAGGCAATGTACTGGCGCGGCAGCAGGCCGTACAGGCCGTTGTAGGCGATGTCGTCCGAGTACACCGGGAAGCCGCGCAGCACATACAGCTCCTGGAAGTTGCCGAAACCGCGCGCCTGGCGCACGCCCGGGTCGTTGAGCAGCACATCGCCCACGCTCTTGGACTGGGTGTCTTCGATCAGCTGCTGGGTGTAGCTGGTGGTGGAGAACGAGGAGTTCTTCCAGTCCAGCGTGCCCAGCACGCCGTTGCGCGCCCCCGTGGCCACCTGGCCGCCTGCGAAGGGCTTGGACAGGCCCTGGGCCGATGCGTCGGCACTGGCCTCCACCGTCACGGCCTCCAGCACGGGGTCGCCGCCCCGGGTCTGGGCAATCAGGGCCTGCTGGCTGCACAGGCAGAGAACGGCCAGGGAAATCGGGCGGATGGAGGGCATGAGGATGATATTGAGAATGATTTGCAGAATCCATTAGCTTACCAACCACATGGGGGCGCTGCTATGAATTTTCTCAATCTGTTGCATTGGAGCAATCCTGCAGGTGATTGAATTCAAAGGCCCTACCCGATAGTCCGTACGCACTCCTCATGGCCGCAATCTTCCAACGACCACGGAGATTCCTGCAGCTCGCGGCGCCCCGATGCATCTGGCACCCCGCCGGCGCCCGTCCGTCGCATGGCGCTGGCCCGGCCCGCGTCCGGCAGCGACAGTCCTGTCCCATACAGGCCCGCAGAACCGGGCCGCACGCCAGGACACCGCCATGCAAATGACACCGCTGATCGCCATCCACATGAGTGCCGCCCTCGGGGCCACGGCCACGGGTGCCATCGCCCTGCTGGCACGCCGCCAGGCCGCCGTCCATCCCCGCCTGCACCGCGCGGCCGGCTACGCCTTCGTCACGCTCATGGTCTGCGCGGCAGTGTCCGCCTGCTTCATCCGCGACTACCGCCTGCCCAACTGGGCCGGCTACACGCCCGTCCACCTGCTGGTGCCGCTGACCTTTGCCGGACTGGGCCGCTCGTTCTGGCACCTGTACCACGGCAACATCGCCGGCCACCGCAAGATCATGCGCAGCGTATACATCGGCGCCTGCGTCGTGGCGGGCGTGTTCACACTGCTGCCCGGCCGCTACCTGGGCGACCTGCTGTGGCAGCAGCTGGGCCTGGCCTGACGCCGCTTTCCTTCCCCCTGACGGAGAACTTCCTATGCGTACCCTCGATCCCCTTGCCCCCCTCGATCCCTCTGCCCGCCACGACGACAATGCCCTGGAGCGCATGGCGCGCCGCCGCGCAGGCGCCAAGATGGGCTGGATGATCCACGCCAGCGTCTATGTGCTGGTCAACCTCGGGCTGGCGGCGCTGTCGCTGTCCCAGGGCAGGCACTGGGCCCTCTTCCCGGCCCTGGGCTGGGGCCTGGGGCTGGCCATCCACGGCGCCGTGGTCTGGCTGGCCCTGCCGGGCCACGGCTGGCACGGGCGCATGGTGGAGCGCGAGCGGCAGGCGCTGCAATCACGCCAGGACCAGCGCCAGGACCAGGGCCGCGCCCGCTGAGCGACGCCATGGGACTACCATTGCTCTCCATGCCCGACCCCGCATCCAACGCCCCATCCCAGCGGGCCGCACAGGGCCACATCGTGGAACGGACCACGCTGCTGCGCCACGGCATCGCAACGACCTCGGCCTGCGCCCTGATTGCCGCCGCATTCAGCCTGAGCAACCATGGCCGCTGGGACGTGAACCTCATCTATTCGCTGTCGATTGGCCTGACCAGCTGGCTCACCATCGAACTGGGCCGCTGGCGCCTGACGCGGGGCCAGGACATTCCCTGGCCCGGCGGCTGGCGCGGCGCCGCGCTGGTGGTGGCTGGCATCGTGACGGGGTTTGTGATCGGGTCGCTGATCGGCACGGCCTACAGGCAGTGGGCCGATCCCGACGCCAGCACGGCCCTGATGCACCGGCTGTGGATACCGCTGGCCGTCACCATCGTCGCCAGCACGGTGATGTCGCTGGCCTTCTTCCTGCTGGGCTACTCGCGCCACCTGCAGATGCAGGCCGAGCAGGCCCGACGCCAGGCGGCCGAGGCCAAACTCACCCTGCTGCAGGCCCAGCTGGAGCCGCACATGCTGTTCAACACCCTGGCCAACCTGCGCGTGCTGGTGGCCAGCGACCCGCAGCGCGCCCAGGCCATGCTGGACCATCTGATCGCCTACCTGCGCGCCACGCTGGGCGGCTCGCGCAGCACCGAGCATGCGCTGGGCGAAGAGTTCGCGCGCCTGCGCGACTACCTGGCGCTGATGTCCATCCGCATGGGCCCGCGCCTGCAGTACACGCTGGACCTGCCCGAAGACCTGGCCCAGGTACCCGTGCCGCCGCTGCTGCTGCAGCCCCTGGTGGAAAACTGCATACGCCACGGACTGGAGCCCAAGCTGGAAGGCGGGCATATCGCGGTGCGTGCGCGCCGCATCGAAGGCAACCGGCTGGAGCTGACCGTGGCCGACAACGGCATGGGCCTGGATTCCGGTGCGCCCGCCCTGCCCGGCAGCCGCTTCGGCACGGCCCAGCTGCGCGAACGCCTGGCCAGCCGCTATGGCGACGCCGCGCACTTCGAACTGGCCGCCCTGCCCGAAGGCGGCACGCTCGCCAAAATCACCATTGCCAACGCCGGTTGAAATGACCCACGCCCCCCGCGCCCTGATCGCCGAAGACGAACCCCTGCTGGCCGAGGACCTGCGCCAGGCCCTGGCCCGCGCCTGGCCCGAGTTGCAGATTGCCGCCATGGTGGGCGACGGCCTGAGTGCCGCCCGGCAGGCGCTGGCGCTGCAGCCCGATGTGCTGTTCTTCGACATCCGCATGCCGGGCCAGAGCGGCCTGGAGGCCGCTGCCGAACTGGCCGACGCCTGGCCCGAGGCACAGCCGTTTCCCATCCTGGTCTTCGTGACCGCCTATGACCAGTACGCCATGGACGCCTTCGAGGCCCAGGCCGTGGACTACCTGCTCAAGCCCGTGCAGCCCGAACGGCTGGCACGCAGCGTGCAGCGCCTGCGCGAGCTGCTGGCCCAGCGCACGGCGGCACCGGCCGGCGCTGCCCTGGCGCAGGCGCTGGAGCAATTGCGGCACCTGGCCGGCGCCACGGCCCCCGCCGCCGCCGCCACCGCTACCGAGCCGCCGCTGCAGATGATCCAGGCCGGCGTGGGCACACAGATCCAGATGGTGCCCGTGCACGACGTCGTCTACTTCGAGGCCGCCGACAAGTACGTGCGCGTGCTCACGGCCTCGCATGAGTACCTGGTGCGCACGCCGCTCAAGGAACTGCTGCCCCGGCTGGATGCCGAGGAATTCTGGCAGGTGCACCGCGGCACGGTGGTGCGCGCAGCCGCCATTGCCAATGCCCAGCGCGACGAGGCCGGCCGGCTGTGGCTGCAGCTGCGCGAGCGAGGGGAAAAACTGGCCGTCAGCCGCCTCTACGCGCAGCGGTTCAAGGCGATGTAGGTGGCGATGTAGGTGGCGATGTAGACGCCGGCTCCGGTCAGCGCAGCGGCGGCTGATCGGGCAGGTCCAGCACGTCGTCCCAGGCCACGCCCTGCATCTCGTCCCAGTGCGCGACGATCACGCAGCGCGGCCCGTGCCCGGCCACGGGCGCAGATTGCTGGCCGGCCCGGTTCAGCCCCGCCAGTGTGCGCTGCACATGGTCCATCGATCCCCGGTCCAGCGCGGCCAGCGGCTCGTCGATCAGCAGCAGCGGCACGCCGCTGGCCCAGCCTGCCGCCATCCACAGCTTGCGCAGGCTGCCCGTGGACAGGGCCAGCAGGGGCTTGTGCAGATGGGGCTCCAGGCCCAGGCCGTCGGCATGGGCCTGCCAGGCCGCCTCGCTCCACGCCGGATGCAATTGCCGCTGTGCCTGCACCCATTCCTGCGCGGGCCGGGCGCGCTCGGCATTCGACAGCTCGGCACGCGGGTCGCGCCAGAACAGCGCGGGGCGCTGCGACGGGTTGGGCTGCTGCGGATACGCCAGGCGCCCGCCCTGCAAGGGCAAATGGCCGGCCAGCATTTGCAGCAGGCTGGTCTTGCCGCAGCCCTCGCCGCCGCGCACCAAGCACAGGCCCACGGGCCAGTCGTGCGAGGCACCATCCCACAGCAGCAGGCCCGGCTGCCCGAAGCGCAGGGACTGCGCGCTCACCATCGGCGGCGCCATCGATTGCTGTGCGGTGTCCATCTGAATGTCTTTCCGGTTCTGCGATGCGGGCGATTGTGCACGCGGCACAATGCCGGGCTTTCCCTTTTCCAACCACGCACTACGCATGCGGACCGCCACCATGACCCTCGACTACCTGGATTTCGACTACAGCGAAGACGACGAAGGCACGGGCTGCTGGGACGCCATGGCCAGTGTGGCCGCCGCGCGCGTGCCTGCCTTGGCGGCCGAGGTGGAGCAATTGCTGGCCTGGGCGCACCGCCGCTTCAAGGGCCGGCGCGGCCCCATCGAGGAAGGCGGCGACTGGGACTACGAGCTGCAGGCCCAGGACGACGGCGGCCAGCCGCTGGCCTGGCGCTTCGACGCCACCACGGCGCGCCTGCAATCCGTGGCGGCGGGGGATGGCCGCACCACGGTGAACCTGTCGCTCAGCGGCAGCGCGGCCTTCGGCGAAGCATTGCGCCAGGCCTTCGAGCTGCAGGACTGAACATCAGCGCGCGACAGCCTGCGGCCCCTGCACGGAGGCCGGGCCCAGCGGCTGCCAACGCCCGGCCACGTTCTTGAGCAAGGTGTTGACGGCGGCCAGCCGCCGGTTGCGCACATCGATCAGGCTGCGCCGCGCCGACAGCACCGTGGTCTGGGCGCTGAGCACATTCAGATAGGCCACCGTGCCCGCGCGGTACTGGTTGTTGACGACATCCAGCGCCTTCTGCGCGGCGGCCACGGCCTCGATCTGCACCTGCTGCTCGCGCGCCAGGGCGGATGCGGTGACCAGGTTGTCCTCCACCTCCTGCAACGCCGTCAGCACGGTCTGGCGGTAGGTGGCGGCGGCCAGGTCCAGCGAGGCACGCGCCGACTCCACGGCCGCCGTGCGCGCGCCGCCGTCGAACAGCGCCAGCGCCAGCGACGGGCCCAGCGACCAGAACAGGTTGGGCGCACTCACCAGGTTGGACAGCGATGCGCCTCGGTAGCCGGCCGTGGCCGACAGCGTGAGCGCCGGGAAGAAGGCCGCGCGCGCCACGCCCACCTGGGCGTTGGCGGCGGCCACGCGGCGCTCTGCCGCTGCAATGTCCGGGCGCTGCTCCAGCAGTTGGGACGAGAGCATGGCCGGCACCTCGGGCGGCGGCGGCAGCTCGGCGCCGGCCTCCAGGCTGAAGGCGGCCGGCGGCAGGCCCAGCAGCGCGGCCAGGGCGTGCTCCAGCTGGGCGCGGCTGGTCTGTGCCTCGATGAGCTGGGCCTGGGTGCTTTTGTACTGCGCCTCGGCCTGGGCCACATCGGCCGACGAGGCCACGCCCGCGCGGTAGCGGTTGTTGGTGAGCTTGAGGCTTTGCTCGTAGCCCTGCAGCGTTTCCTGCAGCAGCCGCACGCTGGCATCGGCCGCGCGCAGCGAGAAATAGGTCTGCGTGATCGAGGCCTGGGCCGACAGGCGCGCGGCGGCCAGGTCGTCGCTGCTGGCCTGGGCGCTGGCCTGGCTGGCGCTGACCGTGCCCGAAACGCGGCCCCACAGGTCCAGTTCCCAGCTGGCGTTCAGGCCCAGCGAGTAGTTGGTCGAGATGTTGCCGCTGCTGCCGGTGTTGCCGGTGTTGCCGCCCGTGCCTGATGCACCCGATGCACCGGAAGCCCCGCCGCTGCGCGAGCGCGTGGCGCCGGCCGTGCTGCCCAGCGTGGGGAACAGCCCGGCCTGGCTGCTGGCCACGGCCGCCTGCGCGGCACGCAGGCGCGCGGCGGCCTGGGCAATGCTCTGGTTGCCGGTGGCGGCCTGCTGCTGCAGGCGGTTGAGCTGCTCGTCGCCGAACAGCTCCCACCAGTTGTCGGGCACTTGCGCACGCGACGGATCTGCGGGCCGCCAGATGCCGGCCTCGGCCGCCTCGGGCGTGGCTTCCTTGAACTGGGCCGGCACATCGAGCGCAGGGCGCTGGTAGGCGCTCTGCGTGGAGCAACCGGCCAGCAGCGCGGCGGCCAGCCAGATCGCCGGGGAGTGAAGTGTCTTGAACTGCATCAGCTTGGGCTTTCGGATTCGGGTCACTGGGGTGATGCGGCGGGCACAGGGGTGCCACGGTCCTTGCCCTGCACGCGGCCACGCAGGCCCATGGCATGCTGGCGCAGCCTGTCCAGCAGCACATAGACCACGGGCGTGGTGTAGAGCGTGAGCAGCTGGCTCAGCATCAGGCCGCCCACGATGGCAATGCCCAGCGGCTGGCGCAGCTCGGCGCCATCGCCCCGGCCCAGGGCCAGCGGCAGCGCGCCGCAGATGGCCGCCAGGCTGGTCATGAGGATGGGTCGCAGCCGCAGCTCGCAGGCACGGTAGATGGCCTGGGCGGCCGTGGCATGGCCGGCGCGCTGCCGCTCCAGCGCGAAGTCGATCATCATGATGGCGTTCTTCTTGACGATGCCGATCAGCAATATCACCCCGATCAGCGCGATCAGCGAGAACTCCGTCTTGAACAGCATCAGCGCCATCAGCGCGCCCACGCCGGCCGAGGGCAGCGTGGACAGGATGGTCAGCGGATGCACCAGGCTCTCATAGAGCACGCCCAGCACCAGGTAGATGGTGATGATGGCCGCCAGGATCAGCAGCGGCTGCCCCGACAGCGCCTGCTGGAAGGCCCCGGCCGTGCCGCTGAAGCTGCCGCGCACCGACACGGGCACGCCCAGCTCGGCCACGGCCGCGCGGATGGCGTCGCTGGCATCCGACAGCGCCACGCCCTCGGCCAGGCTGAAGCTGATGGTGCTGGCCGGCGTGCCCCGGTCGTGGTTCACGGCCAGCGGCGTGTTGGTGGTGGTGATGCGCGCAAACGAGGTCAGCGGCACCTGCACGCCCTGGTTGTTCACGAAGAAGAAGCCGCGCAGCGTCTCGGGGCTTTGCAGGTAGCGCGGCGCGGCCTCCATCACCACGCGGTACTGGTTGAGCGGGTTGTAGATCACGCCCACCTGGCGCTGGCCGAAGGCGTTGTTGAGCGTGCCGTCGATCTGCGACACCGTCAGCCCCAGGCGCGTGGCCGCGTCGCGGTCGATCACCAGCGAGGTCTGCAGGCCGAAGTCGGACACATCGCTGTTCACGTCCGTGAGCTGGGGCAGCTGCGACAGCACCTGGCGGATGCGCGGCTCCCAGGTGCGCAGGTCCTGGATGTCGTCGGCCTGCAGCGTGTAGTCGTACGAGCCCGAGCTTTGCCGCCCGCCGATGCGGATATCGCTTTGCGTGACCATGAACAGCCGCGCCCCGGGCTCGTTCTTGAGCTTGTCGCGCAGGCGGTTGATCACCTCGTCGGAAGACACCTTGCGCTCGGCCAGCGGCTTGAGCGACATGAACATGTTGGCCGCATTGCGCTGGCCTCCGCCCGTGAAGCCCGTCACGTACTCCACGGCCGGGTCTTCCTGCACGATGGACAGGAAGCGCTTGAGCCGCTGCTCCATGGCCTGGTAGGAGGTGGACTGGTCGGCCCGGATGAAGCCCATCACGCGGCCCGTGTCCTGGCTGGGCATGAAGCCCTTGTCGATGGCCATGTACAGGTGCACGTTCAGCGCCACCACGCCGGCCAGCACCAGCAGCACCAGCGGCTGGTGGCGCAGGCACCAGGCCAGGCTTGCGCGGTAGCCGGACATGGCACGCCGCTCGGCACGGCCCACCCAGGCGCCGAAGCGGTCCCAGGCGCGCTGCAGGCCATTGCGCGGCCGGCCCGGCTGCGGCACGCGCTGCGGCCGCAGCAGCGCCGCGCACATCATGGGCGTGGTGGTCAGCGACACCACCATCGAGATCAGAATGGCCGCCGACATCACCACCGCGAACTCGCGGAAGAACCGCCCCACGATGCCGCCCATGAACAGGATGGGCACGAACACCGCGATCAGCGACAGGCTCATGGACACCACGGTGAACCCGATCTCGCGCGCCCCGTCCAGCGCCGCGCGCAGTGCGGTCTTGCCGCGCTCCATGTGGCGCATCACGTTCTCCAGCACCACGATGGCATCGTCCACCACAAAGCCCGTGGCCACGGTCAGCGCCATCAGCGACAGGTTGTCCAGCGTATAGCCGGCCAGGTACATCACGCCGAACGTGCCCGCCAGCGACACCGGCACGGCCACGGCCGGAATCAGCGTGGCCCGGCCATTGCGCAGGAACAGGAACACCACCAGGATCACCAGCGCCACGGCGATCAACAGCGCCCGCTCCACCTCCACCACCGAGGCGCGCAGCGTGGGCGTGCGGTCGGACACGATGGTCAGATCGATGGCCTCGGGGATGGACGCCTTCAACTGCGGCAGCAAAGAGCGCACGCGCGCCACGGCCTCCAGGATGTTGGCGTCCGGCTGCTTGAAGATCTGCAGCAGGATGGCGGGCTTGCCATTGGCCACGCCGTAGTTGCGGATGTCCTGCACCGAATCCGTGACATCGGCCACGTCCTGCAGCCGGATCGCATTGCCATTGCTCCAGCGCAGCACCAGCGGCGCATAGTCGGCCGCCACGCGCGCCTGGTCATTGGCGGTCACCTGCCAGTAATGGTCCTCGCGCTCCACCGCGCCCAGCGGCCGGTTGGCATTCGTGGCCGAAATGGCGGTACGCACCTGGTCCAGCGACACGCCATTGGCCGCCAGCTTCACCGGGTCCAGCTCCACGCGCACGGCCGGCAGCGCCCCGCCGCTGATGGACGCCTGGCCCACGCCCTCCACCTGCGAGAGCTTTTGCGCCAGCACGGTGGATGCCGCGTCATACATCTGCCCGCGCGTCAGCGCGCTGGACGTCAGCGCCAGGATCATGATCGGCGCATCGGCCGGATTCACCTTGCGATACGTAGGATTGCCCGGCATGCCCGAAGGCAGCAGCGTGCGCGCCGCATTGATGGCAGCCTGCACATCGCGCGCCGCGCTGTCCACCGTGCGCGACAGATCGAACTGCAGCGTGATGCGCGTACTGCCCAGGCTGGAGCTGGACGTGATCTCATTGACCCCCGCAATCGCCCCCAGCGCCCGCTCCAGCGGCGTCGCCACCGTGGCAGCCATGGTGTCGGGGCTTGCACCCGGCAGGCTGGCCGACACCGAAATCGTCGGATAGTCCACCTGCGGCAGCGGCGCCACCGGCAGCAGGAAG
Source organism: Delftia deserti (assembly GCF_042653485.1). Classification (NCBI taxonomy): domain Bacteria; kingdom Pseudomonadati; phylum Pseudomonadota; class Betaproteobacteria; order Burkholderiales; family Comamonadaceae; genus Delftia; species Delftia deserti. The sequence continues at coordinate 1,865,312 of NZ_JBHSIH010000001.1, forward strand.
TACGACACCGCCCCCGCCAGCGCCAGGCCGATGGTCATCAGCATGGTGGCAATGGGCCGGAAGATGAACGGCGCCGAGAGATTGGACAGCTGGCTCATGATCCAGCCCCAAAAATCCCAGGCCGAGCGAAGCGATGGCCCGAGCAAACTCCCCTTCTGCCCGCGCCTGCGTCGTGGTGCTTGCGGGGTTGCAGTCCTGCCGAAGGACAGGACTGCTTCGTCATCTGGCTCGCCGTGATTGTCTGAACGCAGCGCGCCAGCGCGAAGTGAGTTTCACGGCGAACCCCGCAAGCGCCACGACGCAGGTGGCCCCGCAGCGAAGCGAAGGGGTCGCGGGCAGTGGGGCGCGCTTCTTTGCCTACTTTCTTGTCGCGCGACAAGAAAGTAGGTCGGCCGCCGGGCCGAGACCCGGCCAGCGGCGCCAGCCAAGACAAGAGCGCAAGCTCAGGCATGAACGCTCTCCCGAGAAGAACGATCCCGCCACCTCTGCGCCCACCCCTCAAACGTCAAATAAATCACAGGCGTAGTGAACAGAGTCAGCAACTGACTCACCAGCAAGCCCCCCACCAACGTCACCCCCAACGGATGCCGCAACTCACTGCCCACCCCCGTCCCCAGCATCAACGGCAAGGCCCCCAGCAAAGCCGCCAAGGTCGTCATCAGGATAGGCCGGAACCGCAGCAGGCAGGCCTGGTAGATGGCCTCGCGCGGCGTATGCCCCTCCTCGCGCTGCGCCTCCAGCGCGAAGTCGATCATCATGATCGCGTTCTTCTTGACGATGCCGATCAGCAGCACGATGCCGATGATGGCGATGATGTCCAGGTCCAGCCCCGCCAGCAGCAGGGCCAGCAGCGCGCCCACGCCGGCCGAGGGCAGCGTGGACAGGATGGTCACCGGGTGGATGGTGCTCTCATAGAGCACGCCCAGCACGATGTACATGGTGATCACCGCCGCCAGCACCAGCAGCAGCGTGTTGGACAGCGAGGCCTGGAAGGCCAGGGCCGCGCCCTGGAAGGCGGCGTCCACCGACAGCGGCATATGGCCCTCGGTGCGCAGCTGGGCCATCAGGTCCTGCACGGCCTTGACCGCATGGCCCAGCGACACGCCGGGCGCAGTGTTGAACGAAATGGTGGCGGCCGGCAGCTGGCCCACATGGTTCACGGCCAGGGCCATGGGCCGCTCGCTGACCGTGGCCACCGAGGACAGCGGCACGGGCGCGCCCGCGCTGGAGGCCACATAGATGGCCTGCAGCGACTCGGGCCCGATCTTGAACTGCGGCGCCACTTCCAGCACCACGCGGTACTGGTTGGACTGCGTGAAGATGGTGGAGATCAGCCGCTGGCCGAAGGCGTTGTACAGCGCCGTGTCGATGGCCGAGACCGTCACGCCCAGCCGGCTGGCCTGGGCCCGGTCGATCTGCACGAAGGCCTGCAGGCCCTGGTTCTGCAGGTCGCTGCCCACATCCACCAGCTCGGGCAGGTCGTGCATGCGCTCGACCAGGGCCTGGGTGCTGGTGGTCAGCTGCGCCATGTCGGGCGAGGACATCAGCAGCTGGTACTGGGTGCGTGCCACGCGGTCCTCGATGGTCAGGTCCTGCACGGGCTGGGCATACAGGCGTATGCCGGGCACCTGCTGCGCATCATCGGACAGGCGGCGCAGCACGGCGGGTGCGCCGTCGCGCTGGCCGTGGGGCTTGAGGTCGATCAGCAGCCGGCCCGTGTTCAGCGTGGTGTTGCTGCCATCGACGCCGATGAAGGACGAGATGCTCTGCACGGCCGGGTCCTTGAGCAGCAGCTCGGCCAGGGCCTGCTGGCGCTCGGCCATGGCGGCAAACGAGATGGACTGGTCGGCCTCGGTCGTGGCCTGGATGGTGCCCGTGTCCTGGTCGGGGAAGAAGCCCTTGGGCACGGCAAAGTACAGCAGCACGGTCACGGCCAGCGTGGCCAGGAAGACGATCCAGGTCAGGCCCCGGCGGTCCAGCACCCAGGTGAGGATGCGGCCGTAGCCGGCGATGGTGCGGTCGAAGAAACGGCCCGTGGCGTGGTACAGGCGGCCATGCCGTTCTTCCTGGGCCCCTTCGGGCTGGTGGCGCAGCAGCCGCGCGCACAGCATGGGCGTGAGCGTCAGCGAGACCACGGCCGAGATCAGGATGGCCACCGCCATGGTGATGGCGAACTCGTGGAACAGCCGTCCCACCACGTCGCCCATGAACAGCAGCGGGATCAGCACGGCGATCAGCGAAATCGTCAGCGAGATGATGGTGAAGCCGATCTGCCTGGCGCCCTTGAGCGCGGCCTGCATGGGCGGCTCGCCCTTTTCCACGAAGCGCGCGATGTTCTCGATCATCACGATGGCATCGTCCACCACGAAGCCGGTGGAGATCGTCAGCGCCATCAGCGTGAGGTTGTTGATGGAAAAACCGGCCAGGTACATCACGCCGAAGGTGCCGATCAGCGACAGCGGCACGGCAAAGCTCGGTATCAGCGTGGCCGAGGCGCTGCGCAGGAAGACGAAGATCACCGCCACCACCAGGGCGATGGCCAGCATCAGCTCCAGCTGCATGTCGTTGACCGAGGCGCGGATGGTCACCGTGCGGTCGGTCAGCACCTGCACGTCCAGCGAGGCCGGCAGGGTCTCCTTGAGCTGGGGCAGCAGCGCCTTGATGCGGTCCACCGTCTCGATCACGTTGGCGCCGGGCTGGCGCCGGATGTTGAGGATCACGCCCGCGCGCGAACCACCCTCGGGCGTGCCGGCCCAGGCGGCCAGGCGCGTGTTCTCGGCATCGTCCACGGTCTGGGCGATGTCGGACAGGCGCACGGGCAGGCCGTTCTTGAAGGCGATGATGAGGTTGCGGTACTCGGCCGCCGACTGCAGCTGGTCATTGGCATCGATGGTGGAGGCGCGCGCCGGGCCGTCGAAGCCGCCCTTGGCCTGCTTGACGTTGGCTGCGGCGATGGCGGTGCGCACATCGTCCAGCGTCATGCCCAGGCCGGCCAGCGCCGTCGGGTTGGCCTGGATGCGCACGGCAGGCCGGCGCCCACCGGCAATCGCCACCAGGCCCACGCCGTTGACCTGCGAGAGCTTGGGCGCCAGGCGGTTTTCCACCAGGTCGTTGACGCGGATCACCGGCAGCGAGGGCGAGGTGATGGCCAGCGTGAGGATGGGCGCGTCCGCCGGGTTGACCTTGCTGTACAGCGGGGGCATGGGCAGGTCGCTGGGCAGCAGGTTGGAGCCCGCGTTGATGGCGGCCTGCACCTGCTGCTCGGCCACGTCCATGGCCATGTCCAGCGCAAAGCGCAGCGTGATCACCGAGGCGCCGCCCGAACTGGTGGACGACATCTGCGACAGCCCCGGCATCTGGCCGAGCTGGCGCTCCAGCGGCGCGGTGACGTTGGAGGTCATCACGTCGGGGCTGGCACCGGGGTACAGCGTGGTGACCTGGATGGTCGGGTAGTCCACCTCGGGCAGGGCCGAAATAGGCAACAGCCGGTAGGCCAGCAGGCCGGCGATCAGCACCGCCACCATCAGCAGCGAGGTGGCGACGGGTCGCAGGATGAAGATGCGGGAAAGATTCATGGGGCCGCCTGGAAGGGCTTGCAGTCTTCAGGTGCCGGGGCGCTGCTCAGCGCCCGGCCGGAGCGGGAGCTGCGGGAGCCGCCGGAGCAGCAGGCGCAGAGGGCGCAGCAGGTGCCGGGCCGGGCGAAGGCTGGGGCGATCCGGGCGACGGTGCCGGCGACCGGCCTGCGGGCGCGGAGCCTTCGGCCGCCGGCGCGGTCACGTTGCCGCCGTTACCGCCGTTACCGCCACTGCCACCGTTACCCCCCATTGCGCTGCCCACCGCGCTCGGCACGCAGCTTTTGCAGGTAGGCCTTGCGCTCGTCGGGGTTCATGGTCGCCAGCTTGGCGCGCACATCGGGCGGCAGATTGCGCATGCCGCGCGGCTGGCCGGAGGCATCCTGCACGGCCTGGTCCACCTTCTGCACCTTGTCGGGCTCGATCACCGTGACCTTGGCGCCTTCGCGCAGGCGGTCAATGCCATCGACCACCACCTGCTCGCCAGGCTTGAGTTCGCCCTTCACGCTCACCCGGTCGCCATCGGTCACGCCCACGGCAATGCGCCGCTGCGTCACCGTGCCATCCTCCTGGACCAGGTAGACGTAGTTGTTCTGCACGGCCGTGGTCGGCACGGTCAGCGCCTGCTCCAGCCGGTCCACTTCCAGCTTGACGTTGACGAACTGGTTGGCGAACAGCCGGCCCTCGGCATTGTCGAAAGCGGCCTTGGCCTTGATGGTGCCGGTGGCGATGTCGATGCTGTTGTCCACCGCATTGAGGCGGCCGCGCCCCAGTTGCTGCTTCAGGTCACGGTCCCACAGCTCCACGGGCAGCTCGCGCCCCTCGGCCAGGCGCCGTGCCAGCGTGCCCACATGGGCCTCGGGCACGGAGAACACCGCATCGATGGGCTTGACCTGGGTGATGGTGACGATGCCGTTGGCATCCGAAGGGTTGACCACATTGCCCCGGTCGGCCTGGCGCAGGCCCAGCCGGCCCGCAATGGGCGCCGTGATGCGCGTGTAGCTCAGTTGCAGCCTGGCCGCATCGGCCTGGGCCTGGTCGGCGGCCACCGTGCCCTGGTACTGGCGCACCAGCGCAGCCTGGGTATCGACCTGCTGGCCGGCAATGGAATCCTGGGCCTGCAGCTCCTTGTAGCGCTGCAGGTCCAGCTGGGCGTTCTTGAGCAGTGCCTGGTCGCGCTGCAGCGTGCCCTGGATCTGGTTGAAGCTGGCCTGGAAGCTGCGCGGATCGATCTCGGCCAGCAGCTGGCCGGCCTTGACCTCGTCGCCTTCCTTGAAATGCAGGCGCAGCAACTCGCCCGACACCTTGGCGCGCACCACGGCCGTGGCGCGCGGGTTCATGGTGCCGATGGCGCTGATCAGCACGCGCATGTCGCGCCGCTCCACCACGCCCACGGACACCGGCTGCGCCTGGGCACCCATGGCGCCGGGGCCGCCAGGCCCACCCGGCCCGCCGGGGCCGCGCCGGCCGCCTCCCGCACGCCCGCCACCCGGGCCGGGCGCACCGGCCGAGGCCTGCTCGCCCTGCGCCGGCGCCCGCTTGTTCCACCACCACAGCCCGCCCCCCGCCACCAGGGCCAGTGCCACCACGCCCCACATCAGGGCGGGTCGTACCCGGCCACGCTGGCGTACGCCGTGGGCATCTGCAACAAAGGGGCTGCTTGACAGGCGTTTCATGGTCACTGCGGGAAGTCGTGGGAGGAAACCGTGGGTCCGGCCCCGGAACAGGGAACGGCGGCGGATGCGGCTATGGTAGCCAGTCCCATGCTCTCCAAAACGAGGCAGATCGCCGTTTTACGCAGGCATTACCCCCGCTTTACCCCGGCTTTACCCGCTCTGGCCAGAGCGTTTTCGGAAACAGGTCGGCCACCCGACGGCAGGGTCTCAGACAAGGCATGGCGCTCAAAACACTGTTGACCCAGGCACGGCCAATGCGGGGCGCATCGGCCGAAAAATCCATTGAAAACAAGGCATTGCACCGCACCCCGGCGCGGCCCGCGCCTCGCCCCCGGTTGGACTGCCCCCCGCGCTTGTGGCTACGATGCGCGGCCGCCGGCCTGCAGGCGCAGGCCGCCATCCATCCGTCACAGGAGAACACCATGACGACTGCCAACCCACGCCTGACCGACCACCCCGAAGAAGCCGCCGTGCGCGTGCCGCTGGAGCTGTACATGCGCGGCCATGCCGAGGACAACAGCGCCCACATGCGCGCCGCCTTCATGCCCACCGCCCGCATCGAAAGCGTGCGCGAAGGCCCGCTGACCTCCTGGGACATCGACACCTACTGCGCCCGCTTCAAGGGCCAGCCCGCAGCCGACGAGGCCACGCGCCGCCGCAGCATCGACGCCATCGACATAGCCGGCACGGCGGCCAGCGCCAAGATCACCCTGGTGCACGGCGCCATCACCTTCATCGACTACTTCGTGCTGCTCAAGACCGAGGCCGGCTGGAAGATTGCCAACAAGGCCTTCCATGCCCAGCCGCACTGACATCACCAGGGCTGGAAATGGGCCAGCAGGCCGTAGGTCAGCGCACCAGCCAAGGTCGGCATGGCAATGCCTCCCCGCACCAGGCGTGCGAGGCAGATGGCCAGCAAAGCCACGGAGATCACAGCCACCCGCCCCCAGCGGACATCGCTGACCAACAGCCCCCTGGTTGACACCACGAACAGGGCAGCGATGGCGGCGGGCCCGACACCCGCCAGCCACCTCTGCACCTGCGGGGACGCCCGTGCAGAGTGCCCTCTTCGGCGTGCCTGCCACAACGGCAACCAGCGCAGGCCAAAGGTGCCGGCACCGCACAACAGCAAGATCCAGAATGTGTACGACATGGTGATCAGCCCCTATCGGCCGTGGCCACATGCGCCAGCGCACCGCACAGGATCGCCAGCGCCAGGGCGTGGTAGCCCGGAATGAAGCAAACCAGCACCGCAGCGACCACGGCGGCCGTGAGCACCGCACGCCACCAGCGCAGCACACCCGCCTCCAGCAGCAGCGCAAAGAACAACGCGGGCAGAACGAAGGCCAGCCCCTCGCGGACGGCTACCGGCCATCGGTCCACCTCGCCCACCAGCGTCACCCCCATCACCGTGCCGCCCACCCAGGCCGCGTAGGCGCCAAGTTGCAAGCCCAGAAACCAGTGCTCGCGCTCGGCCTCTGGCACGCCCTGCATCTTGCTCATGGCGGTGGCAAACACCTCGTCGGTCAGGCCAAAGGCCAACCAGGGCGTGGCCAGGCGCTGCCGCGGCCCCAGCACCACCTGCAGGGCCGGGCCATACAGCACATGCCGCGCATTCATCAACAGCACCGTGGGCAAAGCGGTCCACAGCCCGGCTCCCGAAGCCAGCAACGAAATCAGCAGGAACTGGCTGGCTCCGGCATAGACCAGCACGGAAGCCAGCACCGCAATGGATGGAGCAAGACCCGCCTGAACGGCCGCCACGCCAAAGGAGAAAGCAATCGGCAGATAGCCCGTCGCCACGGAGAGGCTGGCCGTCAGGCCGGCAGCCAGCGGACGAGCGCCGCTCACGCCGCGCCTCCGAACCATTTCGCCACAGGATTGCCGACAATCGTGCCGGGCAAGCCGGCATCATTCCCAGCCAAACACATGATCGCCTCCCTCTATGAAAGAAGATCGATCAATATAGCGCCTCAACACCCGTCACTGCAGCCCCATGCCACCCGCCTGCGGCGCCCCGTCTACCCCACCCCGCACACCAGCGGCGTGATGCCCTCGGGCCCGTCATCCTCCAGCGGCTGCGGGGGCTGGGCTGCGGCGAGCTTGCCTTCTTCCACGGTCATGCCGCGTGGCAGGGCCACGCCGTTCTTGGCGGCCAGGACCTCGGCCATGATGCTGACGGCGATTTCGGGAGGCGTCTTGCTGCCTATGTACAGGCCGATGGGGCCGCGCAGGCGCGCCAGTTGCGCGTCGCCCAGGCCGAAGTGCTCGCTCAGGCGCTGCAGGCGCAGCGCGGTGTTGCGGCGCGAGCCGATGGCGCCCACGTAGAAGGCCGGGGATTCCAGGGCCTCCATGAGGGCCAGGTCGTCGAGCTTGGGGTCGTGCGTGAGGCCGATGATGCAGGTGCGCGCATCGGCGCGCATGGCGCGCACGAGGTCGTCGGGCATCTCGCGCGACAGCTGCACGCCGGCCACGCTCCAGTGGCGGCTGTATTCCTCGCGCGGGTCGCAGACGGTGACCGCAAAGCCGTTGAACAGCGCCATGGTGGCCAGGTATTCGGACAGCTGGCCTGCGCCGATGAGCAGCATGCGGTACTCGGGCCCGAAGCTGTTGGCGACCTGCAGCGCATCGTGTACCAGCGGCTCGGGCGCTTCGCTGAGCTGCTGGGCGACCTGGCCCGTGGCCTTGTCCACGGTGCGCCGCACCATGCGGCCTTCGTCCAGCCATTGCACGAGCTGCTGCAGCGCAGCAGCGTCGGGATCGAATTCGAGCAGCAGCTCCAGCGTGCCGCCGCAGGGCAGGCCGAAGCGGTGGGCCTCGTCGGCGCTGACGCCGTAGCGCAGCAGCCGGGGCGCGCCGTCGCGCAGGGCGTCGGTGTCCGAGGCGTGGCTGTAGCGGGCGATCAGGTCGTCCTCGATGCAGCCGCCGGACACGGAGCCCACCACGGCGCCCGAGGCCCCCAGCGCCATGATGGAGCCGATGGGCCGGGGCGACGAGCCCCAGGTACGCACCACCGTGGCCAGCAGCGCGCGCTCGCCCTGAGCGCGCCATTGCGCGAGGTGGCGCAGAACATGAACATCCAGGTTTTCCATTGCAAATCTCCACGCCCGCACCTGGCTTGCCTGTGCAGCTGGGCGCCTGGCGTTTTCGGCGGCTATTGTCTCTCTGCATCAAGAAGGGTGCAGCAGCATGTAAAAAGGGCTTGGTAGCGCGGGGCGAAGCATAGAAGCCACAACAAATCCGAGGCCAAAGGCGCCGAGCAAGAGCCGCCTCGCAGCGGGGGCGCCTAGCCGGGGGCGCCCAGCCGGGGGCGCCCAGCCGAGGGCGTCGCCGGCGGCTGCCCGTATGCCACCCTCCCTCGCGAAGCGAGCAGAGAGGGGGAAGCGGCGCAGCCGCTCAGGGGAAGCGCCCTAGAGCGTGTTATGCACTTCCCGTCAAAGCCAATATCTGAGGTGCATGAAGCAAGCTGGCCTTGATCTGAACCTGACCACGAAGAAGACGCGCAAGCAGGTGTTCTTCTCGGGGACGGAGCAGGTGGTCCATGGAGAGCGCTGGAAGAGTTGATCGGGCCGTACTACAGCAAAGACCTCAAGGGCCGCCCGCCATTTGCCCTGCAGGCCATGCCGAGGCTGCACTTCATCCGGCAGTGGTTCAACCTGTCAGGCCAGGCGATGCAAGAAGCGCTGCTGGGACGTACCGCCATACCGCGAGTTCGTCCATCTCGACTCTCACGGCCGGCTACCCGACGAAAGCGCAATTCTTCGGTTTCGCCACCGGTGGCTGAAACGGGAGGGATGGTGCATCTGCGGGCCTTGCAGGTTGGCAGGTGTTGCACCTCCGTTTTGAATCCGTCCAGACACTCCCTATCGGACAAAGGCCCCAACCCTTCCAGCCTGCTGAGTACTGCATGTCACTTGACCCTGGACGCAGCGCGCTGTTCTCCGCACATGCCTGAAGCGTTGCGATATATTTTTTCTATCAATTCATCATATTGATAGCCTGTATAGACTATGTCTTTTGAAGAAAGGAATAGTCCATGCAGAGTTTTCCCCTGGCAAAGATGTTTGTTCTATGGGCTGCATGGGCGGCGCAGGGGGCGGCACAGGCTGCCGTCGATTCCAACGTAGCGCAGGGGCCCCCCTCCGAACCAGCGCTGGTACAGCAGGCCATGCAGGCCCTGGCCGTCCCCTTCGAGGCCAACGGCGGCCAGTTCGACGAGCGCGTGGCCTTCGTGGCCAGGACCTTCGCGGGCGCGATCTACGTCACCCGGCAAGGCCGGATCGTCTACAGCCTGCCCGGCCCCGTGGCAGCCGCCGGGAGTGATGCCAGGGCCCACGCAGGCAAGGCCACGCCACCCACCACGCGCAAGGCGGGCTGGAGCCTGACGGAGACCCTGGCCGGCGCCATGCCCCTGGCCCCCGTGGGAGGCGATGCCGCCACCGCGCAGGTCACCCGCTTCAGCGGCCCGCACGGCTACCAGGCCGCCACCTACCGCAATGTGTACCTGGGCCAGGCCTGGCCCGGCGTCGCGGTGGAGCTGGCCGCGCGCGGCAGCAATGTCGAGAAACTTTTCCACGTGGCCCCGCATTCCGATGCCGGGCAGATCCAGGTCCGGGTGGATGGCGCCCTGTCGCTGCGCCTGGGCGAAGGCGGCGAGCTGATCGTGGTCACCGGCCATGGCGATGTGGCCTATACGGCGCCCGTGGCGTTCCAGGAGATCGAAGGCCGCAGGGTCGACGTGCCCGTGCGGTATGCGCTCAGCGCAGCGGGCGATGGCTACGGCTTTGCGCTGGGCGCCCATGACCCGCGACTGCCGCTGGTGATTGATCCCTTGCTGCAGAGTACCTACCTCGGTGGAGCCGTAGGCGACGAGGTGAGGGCCCTGGCCCTGGATACGGCCACGGGCGACGTGGTGGTGGGCGGGGAGACCAGCTCACTGGACTTCCCCGGCACCCTGGGCGGGGCGCAGCCTGCCTTCGGTGGTGGTACAGCTAGAGATGGTACAGATGCCTTCGTCGCACGCCTGTCGGGCGACCTGAAGACGCTGCGCCAGAGCACGTATCTGGGAGGTGCAGACGGGGACCATGTCATCGCCCTTGCCATTGATGCCGCCACGGGCGACGTGGTGGTGGGCGGGCGGACCGCCTCCACAAACTTCCCCAGCACCCGGGGCGGGGCGCAGCCTGCCTACGGTGGCGACTACGATGCCTTCGTCGCGCGCCTGTCGGGCGACCTGAAGACGCTGCGCCAGAGCACGTATCTGGGAGGTACGGGCGAAGACTATGTCACCCTTGCCATTGATGCCGCCACGGGCGACGTGGTGGTAGGCGGGCGGACCTACTCAACGGACCTCCCCGGCACCCAGGGCGGGGCGCAGCCTGCCTACGGTGATTTTGGAGATGCCTTCGTCGCGCGCCTGTCGGGCGACCTGAAGACGCTGCGGCAGAGCACATATCTGGGAGGTACAGGCCAGGACTATGCCCTCGCCCTTGCCATTGATGCCGCCACGGGTGACGTGGTGGTGGGCGGGGCGACCTCCTGGTCAACGGACTTCCCCGGCACCCAGGGCGGGGCGCAGCCTGCCTACGGTGGTGGTTTTCAGGATGCCTTCGTCGCGCGCCTGTCGGGCGACCTGAAGACGCTGCGGCAGAGCACATATCTGGGAGGTACAGGCCAGGACTATGCCTACGCCCTTGCCATCGATGCCGCCACGGGTGACGTGGTGGTGGGCGGGATAACCAGCTCAACGGACTTCCCCAGCACCCAGGGCGGGGCGCAGCCTGCCTCCGGTGCTGGTGGTCAGGATGCCTTCGTCGCGCGCCTGTCGGACGACCTGAAGACGCTGCGGCAGAGCACATATCTGGGAGGTACGGGCCAGGACAATGTCTACGCCCTTGCCATTGATACCGGCACGGGTGACGTGATGGTGGGCGGGTGGACCTTCTCAACGGACTTTCCCGGCGCCCCGGGTGGCGCGCAGCCTGCCTTGGGTGGTTGGAGGGATGGCTTCGTCGCCCGCCTGTCGGGCGACCTGAAGACGCTGCGGCAGAGTACGTTTCTGGGAGGTGCAAGCCAGGACCATACCAACACCCTTGCCATCGATGCCGCCACCGGCGACGTGGTGGTGGGCGGGCTGACCTACTCAACGGACTTCCCCGGCATCCTGGGCGGGGCGCAGCCTGCCTACGGTGGTGGTTTTGCGGATGCCTTCGTCGCACGCCTGTCGGGCGACCTGAAGGCCCTCTCCCCCCAGGCCATCACCTTCCCGCCCCAGCCCGGCCAGAACCTTGTGGCGGGCGGCCGCTTTGCCATCGATCCGCCGGCAACGGCCAGCTCCGGCCTGCCCGTCAGCTATGCCAGCGCCACGCCCGCAGTGTGCACGGTGGCGGGCAGCACGGTGACCATGGTCGGCGCCGGCACCTGCACCCTGGTGGCCAGCTAGGCCGGCAACGCCCAATGGCTGCCCGCCGCCGATGCCACGCAGAACGTGCTCATCCAGGATACGACCGGGCTGGTGCCCATCGGGCCGCCGACCACGCCGCCGACCACCCCGCCAACCGTGCCCCCGACGGCCCCAGGCGCGGCAACCGCCATACCCACCCTGGGCTGGGGGTCCCTGGCGCTGCTGGGCTTGCTGGCGGGCGCCCTGGGCGCGGCCAGGCTGCAGCGGCAGCGGCCATGAGCCATGGGCAATGGGCACGACAGGCCACCACGGCCTTCAAAGAAAGGTTGTTGATATGCAGAAATTCCCTGGCCAGCCCTTGCCCATGCCTGCAGCCCGACCCGTTTCCTGGCGATCACCGGCGCGCAGAGCCAACGCGGGCACGTAAAAGTGCATGACACGCCCTAGTACCTGGACAGCAGCCAGCCGGCGCCCAGGACGACGACGATGGCCAGCCCCCAGCACCACAGCGGGATGGCGCGGCGCGAGCGTTCCTCGGCCTCGGTGGCCGGTGCGGCATCCAGCGGCGTGGCCACGCCGGCTGCGGCGTCGTGCTCCCAGGCCTGGGCGTCCACGGTGGGCTCGATGTGGCCGGTTTCATCGGCCAGGCCGGCAGGCAGGTGGGACAGGTCGGCGGTGTCGCCTGCATCGGCAGGCGCTGCCGGCGCGCGCGGGTGGCGCTGCTGCATCAGCGTGTCGAATCGCGCGAAGAAGTCGTCGGCCATGTTGCGGGCGGCGCCGTCGATCAGCCGCTGGCCCAGCTGGGCGATCTTGCCGCCGACCTGGGCCTGCACGCTGTAGCTGAGCAGGCAGCGCGGCTGGCCTGCGGCGTCATCGGGCTCGGGGGTGAGGGTGACGTCGGCCTCGCCCTTGCCGAAGCCGGCCACGCCGCCCTGGCCTTCAAAGGCGATGCGGTAGCGCTCGGGCGGCGTGATGTCGGACAGCGTGACCTTGCCGCTGAACTTGGCCGATACCGGCCCCACCTTGACCGCCATGCCCACGGCGTACTGGTCATCGCCCAGGGGTTCGAAGCGGTCGCAGCCGGCCAGGCAGGCCTTGAGAGTTTCTGGATCGTTGAGCGCCTCCCAGGCCTGCTGCTGGCTGACGGCAAGGGAACGGCTGGCTTGCATTTCCATGGCAATTCCTTTCTGCGATGGGGGTGGCCGCAAGCGGCTCAGCGGCCGGGTGCCGCCAGCAGCCGCGCCAGGTGACCGGCCAGTTGCTGCAGCGATTCCAGGTTGTGTACCGCAAGCATGGCATGGGCATGACGATGCAGCACGGCCGCCCCCTGGGCCAGTGGGGCATACCCGTCAAAGCGCAGCAGCGGGTTGAGCCACAGCAGCCGCGCGCTGTGGCGGCGCAGCCAGGCCAGTTCGCGGTCCAGCTCGGCGGCATCGCCGGTGTCCAGGCCGTCGCTGATGATGAGCACCAGGGTACGCCGGCCCACCAGGCCTGAAACCCGGTGGCGCGCATGCAGGCGGCGCAGTTCGCCCAGGCTGCTGCCCAGGCGCGTGCCGCCGCCAAAGTCGGCAATGGCGGCGTTGGCGCGCTCCAGCATGGCGTCGGCATCGGCCTGGGCAAAGGCCGGGCCCAGGTCGCGCAGCTCGGTGCCGAAGCTGAAGACCTGGCGGCGCAGGCCCGCATGGCGCTGCGTGCTGGTGGCCGCGTGCAGGAAGGCCAGCAGCAGCCGCGCATAGCGCTCCATGGAGCCCGAGACATCGACCAGGGCCAGCCAGGGCAGCGGCAGGCGCCGGCGTTCGCGTCGCAGCAGCTGCAGCATTTCGCCGCCGTGGTGCGATGCCGCACGCAGGCTGGCAGCCCAGTCGGGCACCGCGCCGCGCTGGCCGGTGCGCGTGCGGCGGCTGCGGTAGCGGGGCAAGGGAAGGGCGATGTCCCTGGCCAGGCGCTGCACCAGCAGGTATTCGCTGGCGCTGAGCTGGTTGAAGTCGGCATGGCGCAGGCGGTGGCGCTCGCTGGCCGTCATGGCGGCGTCCAGCTTCAGCTCTTCATCGACGGCGGCCCTGCCCTCGCCGGCCTGGCGGGGCGACAGGGCTTCCTGCACGCGCGGGCGGTGGCGCGGCACGGACGGCCGGGGCGCCTGCGGCAGCAACTGGGCCAGCAGTTGCCGGGCCACGTCGGGATTGCGGAAGTAGGCATCGAACAGTTCGCGGAACACGGCGCGGTCCTGGGCGTTGCTCACCAGGACAGCCTCCAGCGCGGCGGCCATGTCCTCTCGCGCCAGGCCGACCAGGGACAGGGCCTGCTGGGCCAGCGCCATGCGCCCGCCATCCACGGGCACGCCTGCACGGCGCAGCGCACGCGCAAAGCCGACCAGGTTGCCTGCCAGCTTGCCGCTGCGCGCATCGCCCAGCCAGCTGGTGCGCTCGCCCCCATCGGCGGCACCGGCGGCACCGGCTGCACCAGCCGTCACGGCGCGGGCTCCGGCGCCAGCAGTTGCTGCAGCCGTTCGGGCGTGAGCGCGGCCACGTCCTCGCGCTGCTTGAAGAGGATGCCGGCCGTGTCGTGCACGACTTCGGGATCGACCACCAGGGTGTCCAGCGCCACCAGGGCCTTGGCCCATTCCACGCTTTCGGCAATGCCGGGCACGCGCTGGAAGGCGTCGGCAAAGGGCTGGCTGCGCAGCCGTCCCACGAAGCTCGCCACCTGGGCGGTCAGGGCCTGCCCGGCCCCGGGCACCAGGGCGCGCACGATGGCCAGCTCGCGCTCGCGCCCGGGATAGTCCAGCCAGTGGTAGAGGCAGCGGCGCTTGACGGCGTCGTGCAGGTCGCGCGTGCGGTTGCTGGTGAGCACGGTCACGGGCGGCACGCGTGCCGCCACCGTGCCCAGCTCGGGAATGCTGACCTGGTACTCGCCCAGGTATTCGAGCAGAAAGGCCTCGAAGGGCTCGTCGGCGCGGTCGATCTCGTCGATCAGCAGCACGGCGCCGGGCTCGGGCTGCTGCAGGGCCTGCAGCAGCGGGCGGCTCACCAGGTAGCGCTCCTGGTAGACCTCCTGCTCGGCGCGCTGCATGCGGTCCTGCTCGGGTGCGGCCGCGGGCTGCGCCGAGGCCAGCTCGGCCGCACGCAGGTGCAGCAGCTGGGCCGCATAGTTCCATTCATACAGCGCCTCGCGCTGCTCCATGCCGTCATAGCACTGCAGCCGGATCAGGCGGCGCGCCAGCACGCGCGCCAGCGCCTGGGCCAGCGCGGTCTTGCCCACGCCGGGCTCGCCCTCCAGCAGCAGCGGCCGCTGCAGCCGCAGGGCCAGGAAGACGGCCGTGGCCAGGCGCCGGTCGGCGAAATAGCCTTCGTCCTGCAGCGCGGCGACCAGGGCGCCTATGGAGGCAATGGCTTGCTCGGGAACCTTCATTCAGTCCTTATCCAATCGTCATGGAACTGCGCTTCGTCTGCGCTGCGCAAAACTGGCGCAATCCAACTCAGGGACACCGAGGAAGGGCCGCCCCGCACCGAGGGTGTCGTCCCCCTTCAAGGGGGAAGGCGCGAAGCGACTCAGGGGGTCACCATAGTCACCCCAGCATTTGAGAGACAGCCCTTTGCGTCTGCACGCTGATCAATTGCGCCCGGTAGCGCGCGCTGGCATGCAGGTCGCTGTTGAGGTCGGCATGGTCGATCAGCACCTGGGCGGCCGCGTCGGGCGTGAAGCTCTGGTTGAGCGCGGCCTCCAGCCCCGCGTGGCGGAACACGCTGAGCCCGGCGCCCGTGACGGCCACGCGCACGCCGCTGTCGGTCTGGGCGACGAAGACGGCCACCAGGGCGAAGCGCGAGGCGGGCTGCTTGAACTTGAGGTAGGCGGCCTTCTTCGGCACGGGAAAGCGCACGGCCGTGATCAGCTCGCCGCTGCCCAGCGCCGTGGTGTACATGCCCTGGAAGAAGTCGTCGCCCGCGATCTCGCGCCGGTCGGTGACGACGGTGGCGCCCAGGCCCAGCACGGCGCTGGGGTAGCAGGCAGCGGGGTCGTTGTTGGCCAGCGAGCCGCCGATGGTGCCGCGCGCGCGCACCTGGCGGTCGCCGATGCCGCCGGCCAGCTCGGCCAGGGCCGGGATGGCGGCCTGGACCTGCGGGTTGGCGGCCACGTCGGCATGGCGCGTCATGGCGCGGATTTCCACGGTCTGGCCGTTGACGGCGATGCCGGCCAGGCCCTGGACACGGTTCAGGTCCACGATCTGCTCGGGCCGCGCCAGGCGCAGGCGCATCGATGGCAACAGGCTCTGGCCACCGGCCAGGTACTGGCCGCCCTGCGCGGCCAGCGCGGCGGCGTCGGCCGTGGTGCCCGGGGCTTCATAGGTGAATGCGTACATGGCGCTCTCCTCAGGAGGTGGCTGCGGCGTCGATGGCCGACCAGACACGGTGCGGGCTGGCCGGCATGTCCAGGTCCCTGACACCCAGGGGATGCAGTGCGTCGAGCACGGCATTGATGACGGCGGGCGGCGAGCCTATGGCCCCCGCCTCGCCACAGCCCTTGGTGCCCAGCGGGTTGTGCGTGCAGGGCGTGCAGACGGTGCCGAGCCTGAACTCGGGGAAGTCGTCGGCGCGCGGCATGGCGTAGTCCATGAAACTGCCGGTGAGCAGTTGCCCGGTCTCGCGGTCGTAGACGCAGTTTTCCAGCAGCGCCTGGCCTATGCCCTGGGCCACGCCGCCGTGCACCTGGCCCTCGACGATCATGGGATTGATGATGGTGCCGAAGTCGTCCACGGCGCTGAAGCGGTCCACGCGCACCACGCCCGTGGCCGGGTCCACCTCGACCTCGCAGATGTAGGTGCCTGCGGGGAAGGTGAAGTTGGTGGGGTCGTAGAAGGCGGTTTCGTTGAGGCCGGGCTCCAGTTTGTCCAGCGGGTAGTTGTGCGGCACATAGGCGGTGAGCGCGATCTGGGCGAAGGGGATTTTCTTGTCCGTGCCACGCACCGTGAACTCGCCGCCCGCGAAGTCGATGTCGGCGTCGCTGGCCTCCATCAGGTGGGCTGCGATCTTCTTGGCCTTGGCCTCGATCTTGTCCAGCGCCTTCATGATGGCCGCGCCGCCCACGCTGATGGAGCGCGAGCCATAGGTGCCCATGCCGAACGGCACACGGCCCGTGTCGCCGTGGACGATGTCCACGTTCTCCACGGGTATCCCCAGGCGCGCGGCCACCACCTGGGCAAAGGTGGTCTCGTGCCCCTGGCCGTGGCTGTGCGAGCCCGTGAACACGGTGACGCTGCCCGTGGGGTGCACGCGCACCTCGCCGCATTCGAACAGGCCTGCCCGCGCACCCAGGGCGCCCGCGATGTTGCTGGGCGCCAGGCCGCAGGCCTCGATGTAGCTGCTGTAGCCCAGGCCGCGCCTGAGGCCCCGTGCCTCGCTGTCGGCGCGCCGCGCGGCAAAGCCTGCCACGTCGGCCAGGGCCTCGGCCTTGTCCATGCAGGCGCCATAGTCGCCCACGTCGTACTGCAGGGCCACGGGCGTCTGGTAGGGGAAGCTGGTGACGAAGTTGCGCCGCCGTATCTCGGCCTGGGACAGGTTCAGCTGCCAGGCGCAACGGCTGACCAGGCGCTCCAGCAGGTAGGTGGCCTCGGGCCGGCCCGCGCCCCGGTAGGCATCGACGGGGGCGGTGTTCGTGAACCAGGCATCGACCTCCACGTAGACCTGGGGCGTGGCGTACTGGCCTGCCAGCAAGGTGGCATAGAGGATGGTGGGCACGGCGCTGGCGAAGGTGCTCAGGTAGGCGCCCAGGTTGGCGTCCGTGTGCACGCGCATGGCCAGGAACTTGCCGCTGGCATCCATGGCCATCTCGGCATGGCTGACGTGGTCGCGGCCATGCGCGTCGGTGAGGAAGGACTCGCTGCGGTCGGCTGTCCACTTGATGGAACGATTGAGCTTGCGCGCGCCCCAGGTCAGGCAGACGTCCTCGGCATACAGGAAGATCTTGGAGCCGAAGCCGCCGCCCACGTCGGGCGCGATCACGCGCACCTTGTGCTCGGGCAGGCCCATGACGAAGGCCGTCATCAGCAGCCGCTCGACGTGCGGGTTCTGGTTGGCCACGTACAGCGTGTACTCGTCATTGGCGCGGCTGTAGCTGCCGATGGCCGCGCGCGGCTCCATGGCGTTGGGAATCAGGCGGTTGTTGACCAGGTCCAGCTGGGCGATGTGGGCGGCGCCCGCGAACACGGCATCCACGGCGGCCTTGTCGCCGATGGCCCATTTGTAGCAGTGGTTGTCGGGCGCGATGTCGTGCACCACCGCGCCGGGCACCCTGCCCGCCGCCGCGTCGGCCACCAGCACCACGGCGGGCAGCGGGTCGTAGTCCACCTCCACCAGCTCGGCCGCGTCGCGCGCCTGCTCCAGCGTCTCGGCCACGACCATGGCCACCTGGTCGCCCACGTAGCGCACGGTGTCCAGCGCCAGGATGGGATGCGGCGGCTCCTTCATGGGCTCGCCGTTGGTGCTGGTGATCAGCCAGCCGCAGGGCAGGCCGTTGATCTTGTCGGCCGCCACGTCGGCGCCCGTGAGCACGCCGATGACGCCCGGCGCGGCCTTGGCCGCATCGGTGGAAACGGAGCGCACACGCGCATGCGCATGCGGCGAGCGCACGAACACCGCATGGGCCTGGGCGGCCAGCGCGATGTCGTCGGTGTACTGGCCCGCGCCCGTGAGGAAGCGGTAGTCCTCCTTGCGCTTGACGGGCTCGCCGATGTGGGGGAGCTTGGAAAAGTCGGATGCACCCATGGCTGTCTCCTTGTGGTGGCCTGCGGCGCTCAGGCCGCAGGCCCTGCCATGGCCTGGCTGCCCTTTTTCACGGCGGCCACGATGTTCTGGTAGCCCGTGCAGCGGCACAGGTTGCCCTCCAGCGCCTCGCGGATCTCGCGATCGCCCGCGCACGGCTGGCGCTGGCACAGGTCCACGGCGCTCATGACCATGCCTGGCGTGCAAAAGCCGCATTGCAGGCCGTGGCACTCCTTGAAGGCCGCCTGCATGGGGTGCAGGCCGCCGTCGATATCCGCCAGCCCTTCGATGGTGCGCACCTCGCAGCCTTCGGCCTGCACGGCCAGCATGGCGCAGGACTTGACGGCGTGGCCGTCGACGATGACGGTGCAGGCCCCGCACTGGCTGGTGTCGCAGCCCACATGCGTGCCGGTCAGGCGGAGGTGCTCGCGCAGCGCATGCACGAGCAAGGTGTTGGGAGGAACGTCGATGCGCTGCGCGCGCCCGTTGACGGTGAGCTGGACATTCATCGTGCTGTCTCCTGCCTGTGATCGGCGGTGATCTGGAACGTGGGGGAACGCCGGGAACCTCGCCTGCCATGGTCGCCCTGCCCGCAGGCGCCCGTTCTAGGGTTGACCCGCAAGCCCGGGCCGGACGGCGCGGATATTCTCAAAATGACACAGTTGCCTGCGCAGCCTCCGCCATCAGCGGCCGGGTCTTCGCCTGCGCCAGCTTCTGCCCCCCTGCCAGCCCGTTCGCAATCCCTTGCCAGCCAGCCACAGGAGTCCCCGCCCCATGTTCGCCCTGAGCCCCGATGCCGTGCAGCCCTGCCCCGCCGGTCCGCGCCACCAGCAGGTCGCGCGGGCCCGCAGCCTGGCTTTCGGCGATCAGGCGCTGGCCGGTTCACCACCCGGCATCGCGCCCTGGCTGTGGCGCTCCTGGCAGCGCTGCCTGGCGGCAGGCCGCCGCCCGGACGAGCGCGTGGTCTACGAAGCGCTGGGGCCGCATGCGCTGCGCCAGACATGCGATGGCCATGAGGCGCTGCTGCAGGCCGCGCACCCCGTGATGGCCCAGCTGGTGGGCGCCGTGGGCGCCATGCGCTACTTCAGCCTGCTGACCGATGCACGCGGCACCGTGCTGGAGGTGCAGGGGCCGCTGGACCGCAGCGACATGCGGGTGCAGGCGATCGCCCGCGTGGGCGTGGACCTGTCCGAGCAGGGCGTGGGCACCACGGCCATCGGTGCGGCCCTGGCCGAGCATGGCCCCGTCTGGCTGCACCAGGCCGAGCATTTCTTCGAGGCCAACCGCCACTACAGCTGCGCGGGCGCGCCGCTGTTCGGCCCGGACGGTGGCTGCCTGGGCATGCTGGACATCACGGGCGTGGATGTGTCCGAGCGGCCCGAACTCGTGCACCTGGCGCTGCGCTGCGCCCGCGCCATCGAGGACCGCCTGCTGCGCGCCCTGCCCCATGCGCTGCTGCTGCACCTGAACTGGCCCGGCGGGCCGCTGGGCCAGGAGGGCGAAGGCCTGCTGGCCGTGGACGCCGAAGGGCATGTGGCGGGCGGCAATACCCTGGCCCGCCAGCTCGTGCCCCAGCCGCTGTCGCTGCCGGGCCAGCCGCTGCACTGCAGCGAACTGCTGGCCATGCCCTGGTCGGCGCTGGTGGACCATGCGCGCCAGCGCCCCAACGAGCCGCTGCGCCTGCCGCTGTGGTCGGGCCTGCGGCTGCAGGCGCTGGTGCAGCCCGGCCCCCAGTTGCGCCAGCTGCTGCCAGCGCTGGGCACGGCAGCGCCGGCCACGGTCGCCCAGGCCAGCCCGCTGCGCGCCAGCGAGGGCGTGCTGATCGAGCAGGCACTGCAGGACGCCCAGGGCAATGTGGCCCGCGCCGCCCGCGCGCTGGGCATCAGCCGGGCCACGCTGTACCGCAAACTGGGGGCGCGCAAGCCCCGCACGACAACCTGAACGGGACGTTTCCTCGGGTTCACACGGATTTCTTTTAGGGGAAGCAGGCCGCCTGCGGCAGCCTGCTCTCCGTAGAATTGGCGGCTTTGGTCCATGCGCCGACAAGAGCGCTGCGCGCCGGCCTACAGGCCGGCGTACGGCGACGGACCCAATACAGCCTACTTTTTGGAGACACCATGCAGGCTTTGCTCAAATTCTCAAGGGGGGTCGACTGGCTCAACAGCCTGGTCGGGCGATGGCTTATCTGGCTGATCCTGGCCTCCACGGTCATCAGCGGCATCAATGCCATCGTGCGCAAGGTGTTCCACACCAGCTCGAACGCCTACCTCGAAGTGCAGTGGTACCTGTTCGCGGCCTCCTTCCTGCTGGCCGCCGGCTACACGCTGCTGCAGGGCGAGCATGTGAAGGTGGATGTGATCGCCAGCCGCCTGTCCAAGCGCACGCAGATCTGGATCGACATCTTCGGCTTCGTCTTCTTCCTGACCCCCATGGCGCTGGCCATCCTGTGGTTCGGCACGCCCTTCGTGATCCAGGCCATGCAGACCGGCGAGATGTCGGGCAACGCAGGCGGCCTGGTGCGCTGGCCCGTCTACCTGATGATCCCCATCGGCTTCGGGCTGCTGCTGCTGCAGGGCATGTCGGAGCTGATCAAGCGCATCGCCTTCCTGAAGGGCCTGATCGACGATCCCACGGCCAAGAAGGGCGAGAAGACCGCCGAGGAAGACCTGGCCGAAGCCCTGCGCGGGCTGGCAGGTGCCAAGGACAAAAGCGGGCAAAGCGCCTGATCGGGGAAACAGACATCATGGAATTCGTGATCCACAACCTGGCCCCGATCATGTTCGCGGGGCTGATACTTTTCCTGCTCGTGGGTTTTCCCGTGGCATTCAGCCTGGGCGCCTGCGGACTGTTCTTCGCCTTTGTCGGCATCGAACTGGGCGTGCTGCCCGAAGCCCTGCTGCAGGCCCTTCCGCTGCGCATCTTCGGCATCATGCAGAACGAGACGATGCTGGCCATACCGTTCTTCACCCTCATGGGGCTGATACTGGAGCGAAGCGGCATGGCCGAGGATCTGCTGGAGACCGTGGGCCAGCTCTTCGGCCCCGTGCGCGGCGGCGTGGCCTTTGCGGTGATCTTCGTGGGCGCGCTGCTGGCGGCGACCACGGGCGTGGTCGCGGCATCGGTGATCTCCATGGGCCTGATCTCCCTGCCCATCATGATGCGCTACGGCTATGACCGCCGGGTGGCCTCGGGCGTGATCGCGGCCTCGGGCACGCTGGCGCAGATCATTCCGCCCTCGCTGGTGCTGATCGTGCTGGCCGACCAGCTGGGCCGCAGCGTGGGCGACATGTACAAGGGCGCCTTCCTGCCGGGCCTGATGCTGACGGGCTTCTATGCACTGTTCATCGTCGTGCTGGCCATCTTCAAGCCCGCCATGGTGCCCGCCCTGCCGCCCGAGGCGCGCACGCTGCGCGAGCCCAATGGCAATTCCGGCCTGCCCTCCACCCTGGTGCTGACCGTGCTGTGCGTGGCCGCCTCCATCGTGGTCGGTCAGTACATGCCCCAGCTGCACACCTGGTGGTCCGGCGAGGTGGTCGAGAAGGTCGCGCTGGACGAGACCATCGTGGTGTCCATGTGCTTCGGCGTGGCCCTGGCCTTCATCGCCGCCATGTTCAACAAGCTCACGGGCCTGCACCTGCTCAGCCGCATGGCCGAGCGCGTGACCTTCGTGCTGATCCCGCCGCTGCTGCTGATCTTCCTGGTGCTGGGCACCATCTTCCTGGGCGTTGCGACCCCCACCGAAGGCGGCGCCATGGGCGCGCTGGGCGCGGCCATCATGGCCTTCGTGCGCGGCCGCCTGAGCATGGACCTGCTCAAGCAGGCGCTGATGTCCACCACCAAGCTGTCGTGCTTCGTGATGTTCATCCTGATCGGCGCGACCATGTTCGGCCTGACCTTCCAGGGCGTGGACGGCCCCAAGTGGGTGGAGGAACTGCTGGTGTCCCTGCCCGGCGGCGAGATCGGCTTCCTGATCGTGGTCAACATCATGATCTTCGTGCTGGCCTTCTTCCTGGACTTCTTCGAGCTGTCCTTCATCGTCGTGCCGCTGCTGGCCCCCGTGGCCGACAAGCTGGGCATCGACCTGGTCTGGTTCGGCGTGCTGCTGGCCGTGAACATGCAGACCTCGTTCATGCACCCGCCCTTCGGCTTCGCGCTGTTCTTCCTGCGCAGCGTGGCCCCGGCCAAGGCCTACGTGGACAAGGTCACCAAGAAGATGACCGAGCCCGTGACCACCATGCAGATCTATGCGGGCGCCATCCCCTTCCTGCTGATCCAGCTGTTCATGGTGGCCCTGATCATCATCTTCCCAGGCATCGTCTCCAGCGGGCTGGACAAGAAGGTGGAGTACGACCTGGACAAGGTGCGCCAGGAGATGGAGGCATCCATGCCCGAGGCCATCGACTTCAACGACCCCATGTTCAACGGCGACGGCGCGAACCAGCCGCCTGCACCCGAGGGCACCCCTGGCGAGCCATCGGCCCCGGGCAGCGAGGACGATGCGCTCAAGGCGCTGCAGGACCAGTTGCAGCGCGAGCAACCGGCCACGCCGGGCGAGAGCAAGTCCGGCAGCTGATCGCAGGCGCCCTCAAGGACAGCAAAGGCCCCGCAACCGCGGGGCCTTTTTTCATTCGGGCCCTGGCGTGCGCCGGTCCCCTGCACTCATGAAAAAAGCCGGGCAGTGCCCGGCTTTCCCGCATGACGCCCGAGGGCGCCGCGACTTCACAGCTTTTGCGCCGACATGAAGGCGTCGTAGCGCGCCTCGGCAAAGCGGAACCACAGCACCTCGTCGCGCTGGAAGTTGCGGTAGTCGCCGTAGATCTTCTTCCACGCAGGATTTTTCTCGGCCAGCTCCGCATAGACCGCCATGGTGGTCTTGTAGGAAGCATCGAGCACGGTCTGCGGGAAGGCCAGCACCTTGGCCTTGCTGGCCACCAGTTGCTTGAGCGCGCCGGGATTGCGGGCGTCGTAGCGGGCCTGGGTGACCACGTGGGCCTCGTGCGAGGCGGCCTGCACCATGGCGCGCTGCTCGGGCGTCAGCGCGGCCAGCGCCTTCTGGTTCACGTAGAACTCGAGGTTCAGGCTGCCTTCCCACCAGCCGGGGTAGTAGTAGAACGGCGCGACCTTGTTGAAGCCCAGCTTGAGGTCGTCATAGGGACCGATCCATTCGGCCGCATCGATGGTGCCCTTCTCCAGCGCCTGGTAGATTTCGCCGCCCGGGATGTTCTGGGGCACGCCGCCCATGCGCTCGATGATCCGGCCCGCGAAGCCGCCGATGCGGAACTTCAGCCCCTTGATGTCCTCGGGCGTCTTCACCTCCTTGCGGAACCAGCCCCCCATCTGTGCGCCCGTGTTGCCGCCCAGGAAGTTGACGATGCCGTATTCGGCATAGAACTCGCGCATCAGCTTGCCGCCGTTGCCGTCCACGATCCACGCCGTGAGCTGGCGCGAGTTCATGCCGAACGGAATGGCGCCGCCAATGGCGAAGGCCTCGTTCTTGCCAAAGAAGTAGTAAGGCGCCGTGTGCGCGATCTCCACCGTGCCGTTCTGCACGCCATCGACCACGCCGAAGGCGGGCATCAGCTCGCCGGCCGCATGCACCGAGACCTCGAACTTGCCGCCCGACATCTCCTTGATCGCCTTGGAAAACACCTCGGCCGAGCCGTAGATGGTGTCCAGCGAGCGCGGGAAGCTCGACGCCAGGCGCCAGCGCACCGCCGCCTGCGCGTGAACGGCCGGTGCCGCCGCGGCAGTCAATACACCGGCCAGACCGGCGTGCTTGAGTGCTTTTCTTCTGTCCATCACTGTCTCCTCCTGGTTCGCTCTGCTTGAGAGCATTCAAAAAAGGCCGGACTGCTCTTGGCAGCCCGGCCCACATACATCATCGGAACAAAAAAGCCCCCACGCTACCCTTGCTGCGCAAGGTCCGCTGCCCCCCAAGGGGGCCGCTTTTTGCCTTGGGGCGGCCCGGCGGCAAAAAAGCCCCCACGCTACCCTCGCTGCGCAAGGTCCGCTGCCCCCCAAAGGGGGCCGCTTTTTGCCTTGGGGCGGCCCGGCGGCAAAAAAGCCCGCCGTCCCCGCTGCATTTGGCAGAGGGGACGCGGGCTTGGCCTGCAGGCTTGGAGGGCATGGACCGTCCTTGTGCGTGCTGCTGGCTGGAGACCTGGCCTTACAGCTTGGCCGTGGTCATGTAGCTGTTGTAGCGGAACTCCGAGAAGCGCTCCCACAGCAGCTGGTCGCGCTGGAAGGTGCGCAGGCTCTGGTTGATCTTCTTGAACATGGGCGACTTGGCGTCATGCTCGGCCATGATCTCCATGACGGCCTTGTAGCCGGCATCCATGAAGTCCTTGGGGAAGGCCTTGAGCTGGGTCTTGTCGGCCACCAGCTTCTTGAGCGCCACGGGGTTGTTGGCATCGTACTTGGCCGTCATGTCGCGTGCCGCCACGTTGCAGGCCGCATCGACCATGGCCTTGTACTCGGGCGACAGGGCCGCATACGCCTTGGTGTTGATGAAGAACTCCAGCTCGGCGCCGCCTTCCCACCAGCCGGGGTAGTAGTAGTAGGGAGCGACCTTGTTGAAGCCCAGCTTCTGGTCGTCGTAGGGGCCCACGAATTCCACGGCATCCAGCGTGCCCTTTTCGAGCGCCTGGTAGACCTCGCCCACGGGCATGTTCTGCGCGACCACGCCAAGCTTGAGCATGGCGTCGCCGAACAGTCCGCCGCCCAGGCGCATCTTCAGGCCCTTGAGATCGGCCACCGACTTGATTTCCTTGCGGAACCAGCCGCCCATCTGCGTGCCCGTGTTGCCGGCGCTCTGGCTCTTGATGTTGTACTGCGCATAGAACTCGTCCATGAGCTTGCGGCCACCGCCGTGCTCCATCCAGGCATCCATCTGGCGCGCGGTCAGGCCGAAGGGCACGGCGCAGCCGAAGGCGAAGATGTAGTCCTTGCCGGTGAAGTAATAGGGCGCCGTCAGCGCCATCTCGATGGTGCCGTTCTGGATGCCGTCGACCACGCCGAAGGCGGGCATCAGCTCACCGGCCGCATGCACCGAGACCTCGAACTTGCCGCCCGACATCGCCTTCAGCGTCTTGGAGAACATTTCGGCCGAGCCGAAGATGGTGTCCAGCGACTTGGGAAAGCTCGCGGCCAGACGCCAGCGGACCGCCTCCTGGGCGTGGACTGCGGGTGCGGCTCCCACAGCCAGCACGCCAGCGATTCCCGCATGTTTGATGATCGAACGACGGTCCATGAATGTCTCTCCGCGATGTGTTGTCAGTCAGATAAAGCCACCACCCCCCCCTTTGCTGCGCAAGGTCCGCGCCCCCCGAGGGGTCGCTGCTGCCTTGGGGGGCCCGGCGGCAAAAAAAACGCACGTTCGCACGTGCATTCACACTGTATCAGGTGGTATCGATTCTAAAAACGCCGCAAAGCAAGCGCGGACGGGGTTTTCCCCCGCGTAGTCCTGCTCGGCTGGCCGGCTGCCCGGCGCCGCTCAGGCCACGGCGCGCTCGGGCGCCAGGTGGGCGCGGACCGAGGCCTCGATGCCCGCCGCGTCCAGGCCCTGCAGGGCCAGCAGCCTGGCGGGATCGCCGTGCTCGATGAACTCGTCGGGCAGGCCCAGCTGCAGCAGCTGGCGCGTGATGCCCGCGGCCTGCAGCGACTCGGCCACGGCGCTGCCTGCACCGCCCATGATGCAGCCCTCTTCCACGGTGACGATGAGCTCGTGCGTGGAGGCTACCTGGCGCAGCAGTTCCTCGTCAAGCGGCTTGGCCCAGCGCATGTTGACCACGGTGGCGTCCAGCGCCTCGGCCGCGGCCAGGGCCGGGTACAGCAGGGTGCCGAAGGCCAGGATGGCGACCTGCTTCTTGGCAGACTCGCGGCGCACCTCGCCCTTGCCGAAGGGCAGGCCCTCCAGGCTCTCCAGCGGCGCCACACCCACGCCCGCGCCACGCGGGTAGCGCACGGCCACGGGATGGTCCTGCTCGTAGGCCGTGGTGAGCAGCTGGCGGCATTCGCGCTCGTCGGCCGGGCAGGCCATGCTCATGTGCGGAATGCAGCGCACGAAGGCGATGTCATACGCACCTGCGTGCGTGGCGCCATCGGCGCCGACCAGGCCGGCACGGTCCAGCGCGAAGACCACGGGCAGCTTTTGCAGCGCCACGTCGTGGATCAACTGGTCGTAGCCGCGCTGCAGGAAGGTCGAATAGATGGCGACCACGGGCTTGAGGCCTTCGCAGGCCATGCCGGCCGCGAAGGTGACCGCATGCTGCTCGGCGATGCCCACGTCGTAGTAGCGGCCCGGAAAGCGCTTGTGGAACTCCACCATGCCCGAGCCCTCGCGCATGGCGGGGGTGATGCCCACCAGGCGCTGGTCCTTGTCCGCCATGTCGCACAGCCAATGGCCGAAGACCTGGGTGAAGGTCTGCTTCGGGGGCGTGGCCGGCTTGACCAGGCCCACGCTGGGGTCGAACTTGCCGGGGCCGTGGTAGGCCACGGGATCGGCCTCGGCCAGCTTGTAGCCCTGGCCCTTCTTGGTGACCACGTGCAGGAACTGCGGACCCTTGAGGCTCTTGATGTTCTCCAGCGTGGGGATCAGCGAATCGAGGTCATGCCCGTCGATGGGGCCGATGTAGTTGAAGCCGAAGTTCTCGAACAGCGTGGCCGGCACGACCATGCCCTTGGCCTGCTGTTCCAGCCGCTTGGCCAGCTCCAGCAGCGGAGGCACCTGCTTGAGCACGCTCTTGCCCATGTCGCGCGCCTTGGCGTAGAACTGCCCGCTCATGAGCTGGGCCAGGTAGCGGTTGAGCGCGCCCACGGGCGGGCTGATGCTCATGTCGTTGTCGTTGAGGATGACCAACAGGTTGGCATCGGTCACGCCGGCGTTGTTCAGCGCCTCGAAGGCCATGCCGGCCGTCATGGCGCCGTCGCCGATGACGGCGATGGCGCGGCGGTCCTCGCCCTTTTGCTTGGCGGCCAGGGCCATGCCCAGGGCGGCCGAGATGCTGGTGGAGGAGTGCGCCGTGCCGAAGGTGTCGTACGGGCTCTCGGCGCGCTGCGGAAAGCCCGACAGGCCGCCGAACTGGCGCAGCGAGGCCATGCGCTCGCGCCGGCCCGTGAGGATCTTGTGCGGATAGGTCTGGTGGCCCACGTCCCAGACCACGCGGTCGTAGGGCGTGTCGAACACCGCATGCAGCGCCACCGTCAGTTCCACCGTCCCCAGGTTGGAACTCAGATGCCCGCCGGTCTTGGAGACGCTGTCCAGCACATAGGCACGCAGTTGCTGGGCCAGGGTCTTGAGTTCGGCACGCGACAGACGCCTCAGATCCGAGGGATCGTCTATGGTCTGCAGCAGGGAGTAGGTGTTCGTGGTCATGCTAGATATCTTGATGGCCGCAAGACCATCGCCCATATTTTCGTATCAGTTGCCTGTGGCATCGAACGCCACCCTTGCAAGTGGCGCGCCCCCACCAAGGGACACCGAGCAAGGGCCGCCCCGCAGCGAGGGTGTCGTCCCCCTCCGCCGCGAAGCGGGTAGAGAGGGGGAAGGCGCGAAGCGACTCAGGGGGTGCTTCATTGTCAGTGAGTGCGGCTCACGACCATGTCGGCCAGTGCCGCCAGGGCCCGCGTGTCCGGCAGGCCGCTGCGCGCAAGCGCCGCGTGCGCCAGGGCGCACAGCTCGTCGGCATGGGCGCGGGCCTGGTCCAGGCCCAGCAGCGAGACGTAGGTCGGCTTGTCGTTGGCCGCGTCCTTGCCGGCCGTCTTGCCCAGGGTGGCCGAGTCGGCCACCACGTCGAGGATGTCATCCACCACCTGGAAGGCCACGCCCAGCGCCTGCCCGTAGTCGGACAGCGCCTGCCAGGCCTGGGCATCCACGCCCTCCTTGCAGGCCGCTCCCATGAGCACGCTGGCATGCAGCAGGGCGCCGGTCTTGAGACGGTGCATCTCGCGCAGTTGCGATTCGCTCAACTGCAGGCCCACGCTGGCCAGGTCGATGGCCTGGCCACCGGCCATGCCCTGCGCGCCTGCGGCACGGCCCAGCAGCCGGCACAGCCGCGCCTGCAGGGCGTCCGGCATGCTGCCGGCCTGATCGGGCTCGGGAACGAGCAGCTCGAAGGCCAGCGCCTGCAGCGCATCGCCAGCCAGCAGGGCCGAGGCTTCACCGAACTGCACATGCACCGTGGGCTTGCCACGGCGCAGCACGTCGTTGTCCATGCAGGGCATGTCGTCGTGCACCAGCGAATAGGCATGGATCAGCTCCACCGCGCAGCCGGCACGCACGGCGGCGGACTGCAGGCCATCCACGGCCTCGGCGGCGGCCCAGACCAGCAGCGGGCGCAGGCGCTTGCCGCCATCGAGCACGGCGTAGCGCATGGCCTCGCCCAGGCCCGCGGGCGCATCCACGCCCACCCATTGCGACAGCGCGCTTTCGGTGCGCGCAAGGCGATCGGTCATCCAGCAGGGGAAATCCAGCGCGCCGGGGACGGTCGGCTGGGAAACATCGGAAGCGCAAGTCATCACGGCACTCATGGCAATCTTCAATCCTGGCTCCATGGGGCCAGCGTCCCCTCGTCAAGCACCTTGACCTGTTCCTGCACCGCGTCGAGCTGGCCGCGGCAATAGCCGAGCAACTGCGCCGCGCGCTGGTAGCCTGTCAGCATCTGCTCCAGAGGCAGCTGGCCCGACTCGATCTGCGCGATGAGCTGCTCCAGCTCCTGCAGCGCGGATTCGTAACTGGTGGGCTCGGCAAGAGCCTTGGGAGCAGCCTTGGGCATGGTGCGATGGCGGTGCGTTGTAGGGAACCGACGATTCTAGGCGCCCCTCCATGACCGTGCCGCCAATAACCGGACAGCCCTTGACGGGCGGCATCCGGCGCGCGCAATACACGTACCGGGCATCCGGAAATAACCCCACGGGCTATAATCCCATTCCCCGTCAAACCGGCCCCTTGCCTGGGCATACGGTCGGGCTCATCGACAAGACACAGCGCCTCGGGCGCCGCTTCTTTTCACGTCGTGAAGCCTGCCTCCATGTCCAGGAACGGCCGGTTTCGCTTTTTCCAATCCCGTGCGCACGCGCACCCTCCCTGTGGGGAGTCTTTAGGTCAGGTCACCCATGTCTGATTTAAGTCTTCAACTGCAGCAGGCCGCAAGCCAACTACCAGTTTCCAGTTACTTCGACCCTGCGTTGTTCCAGCGCGAGTTGGAGACCATCTTTCAACGCGGCCCACGCTACGTGGGCCACCAACTGGCCGTTCCCGAGATAGGCGACTACTACGCCCTGCCCCAGGAAAAGGAAGGCCGTGCGCTGGTGCGCAATACCCGGGGGCAGGTGGAGTTGATCTCCAACGTCTGCCGACACCGCCAGGCCGTGATGCTCAAGGGCCGGGGCAACCTGATGACCGAAGGCAAGGGCCACGCGGGGGGCAACATCGTCTGCCCGCTGCACCGCTGGACCTACAGCACCAGCGGCGAGCTGCTGGGCGCACCGCACTTCAGCCACGATCCCTGCCTGAACCTGAACAACTACCGGCTGCGCGAGTGGAACGGCCTGCTGTTCGAGGACAACGGCCGCGACATCGAGTCCGACCTGGCCGGCATGAAGCTGCGCGAGCAGCTGAGCTTCGAGGGCTTCGTGCTCGACCATGTCGAGATGCACGAGTGCAACTACAACTGGAAGACCTTCATCGAGGTCTACCTCGAGGACTACCACGTGGGCCCCTTCCACCCGGGCCTGGGCAACTTCGTGAACTGCGATGACCTGCAGTGGGAGTTTGCCAAGGAGTACTCGGTGCAGACCGTGGGCGTGGCGCCCGGCTTTGCCCAGCCCGGCTCGGACACCTACAGGAAGTGGCACGACGTGCTGCTGGCCTACCGCAACGGCGAGCTGCCCGATCGCGGCGCGATCTGGCTGACCTACTACCCGCACATCATGGTGGAGTGGTATCCGCACGTGCTCACGGTCTCGACCCTGCACCCGCTGGCGGTGGACCGGACACTGAACGTGGTCGAGTTCTACTACCCCGAAGAGATCGCGGCCTTCGAGCCCGAATTCGTGCAGGCGCAAAAGGCCGCCTACATGGAGACCTGCATCGAGGACGACGAGATCGGCGAGCGCATGGACGCCGGCCGCAGGGCGCTGTACGAGCGCGGCGACAACGAGGTCGGCCCCTACCAGAGCCCCATGGAAGACGGCATGCAGCACTTCCATGAGTGGTATCGCGGCGTGATGGGTGACGCAGTGCCCCGGCGCTGACCCCCCGCGACTCCCGCACTCCATGCAAACGGCCCGCCTGCGAAGCGGGCCGTTTGCATGGAGCCGTTTGCATGGAGCCGTTTGCATTGTGCGGTGCGCCGGCAGCACGGCCCCTCGGGAAACAAGTGGCCTGTCGTGCCCGATGGGTGGGGCTGGCGGCGGCAATTCATTCCGAGGCGACTCCAATGTCTTGGCGGATGCAATACAGTTCCCTGGCCCATGTCCCCGCCACGGCCCCGAGCCGCCTGCGGCGAGGACGGCATGCGCCCAACCAACCCCCTTTTCTGTCCAGCGCCGCCGTCTTGCGCGGCACTATCCGATCATTAATATGCAAGCCCTGTGGATGGTGGCGGCCGCGTTCGTTTTCGCGGTCATGAGTGTGTGTGTGAAGTTCGCCTCCCAGGATTTCAATGCGGCGGAAATCGTCTTCTACCGGGGGCTGGTGAGCATGGTGGCGCTGTGGTGGCTGGCACGCCACCAGGGCATCTCGCTGGCCACGCGCTATCCGCGCGAGCATGCCTGGCGCAGCTTCGTGGGCGTGACCTCCATGGGCGCCTGGTTCTACTCCATCGGCCATCTGCCGCTGGCCACGGCGGCCACGTTCAACTCCATGAGCAGCATCTGGATGGCGGTGTTTCTGATCGGCCAGGGCCTGCTGCTGCGCCACCAGCTGCGCCGCGAGCCCGAATCGCATGCGCTGCGCGCGCTGCCGCCGTTTCCGTGGAGCCTGGTCGGCACCGTGGCCCTGGGTTTCGTGGGCGTGGTGCTGGTGCTGCGCCCCAGCGCGGCGCCACAGGAGTTCGTGGCCAGCGCGGGCGGCCTGGTCGGCGGGGTGTTCGCCGCCATGGCCTATATGCAGGTCGCCACGCTGTCGCGCATGGGCGAGCCCGAGGCGCGCGTGGTCTTCTATTTCGCGCTGGGCTCGGCCGTGGCCGGCGCCCTGGCCATGTGCTTCACGGGCGTGTCCGCCTGGCCGGGCTGGCGCGCGCTGTGGCTGCTGCCCGTGGGCGTGCTGGCCGCCGTGGCCCAGGTCTGCATGACGGCGGCCTACGCCTCGGCCGGCAACAGCCGCAACACCCTGGTCGTGGCCAACCTGCAGTATTCGGGCATCGTCTTCGCGGCCCTGCTGAGCCTGGCGATGTTCGGCGAAAGCGTGCCGCTGATCGGCTGGGCCGGCATTGCCCTGATCGTGGCCAGCGGCGCCCTGGCCACGGCCCTGCGTTCGCGCGGCTGACGCCGCCGGCCTGCCCGGGGCCGTCGCATAATGGATCGGATCTTTTGCCGCAGGCGCACCACCGCCTGCACAGGCCTTCGGAGTTCCGCATCCATGACTTCCAACACCACCTACCAGACCCACCAGACCCTGATCTCCGTCCAGGAGCTGGCCGCGCTGCAGGCCGGTGGCCGTCCGCTGATGGTCTTCGACTGCAGCTTCGACCTGGCCCAGCCTGCGGCCGGCAAGGCCCAGTACCTGCAGGCCCATGTTCCAGGCGCCGTCTTCGCCGACCTGGACCATGACCTCAGCGCCAAGCATGGCGTGCCCGGCGCCCATGGCAGCGTGGCGGCCAGCGAGCAGGCCGCCTCGGGCGGCCGCCATCCGCTGCCCAACCGCGAACGCTTTGCCGTGTGGCTGTCCAGCATCGGTTTTTCCAACGACATGCAGGCCGTGGTCTATGACCGCAACGGCGCCAACTACTGCGGGCGCCTGTGGTGGATGCTGCAATGGGCCGGCCATGGCGATGTGGCCGTGCTCGACGGAGGCCTCCAGGCCTGGCAGGCCGCAGGCCAGCCCGTGGCATCGGGCGAGGAAAGCGCGCGCTTCCAGTCCAACTTCGAGCTGCGCGAGCCGCTGCAGCAACTGGCAACGGCGCAGCAGGTGCTCGATGCACTGGGCAACGCGGGCCAGACCGTGCTCGATGCACGCGCCCCGGCCCGCTACCGCGGGGAGGTCGAGCCGCTGGACCCGGTGGCCGGCCATATCCCGGGCGCGCTCAACCGGCCCTTCACCGAGAACATCGCCGCCGACGGCCGCTTCAAGCCCGCGGCCCTGCTGCGCGCGGAGTTCGACCAGCTGCTGGCAGGCCGCGATCCGGCCAGCGTGGTGCACCAGTGCGGCAGCGGCGTGAGCGCGCTGCCCAACCTGCTGGCCATGCGCATTGCGGGGCTGCCGCCTGCAAGGCTGTTCGCGGGCAGCTGGAGCGAGTGGTGCAGTGACCCGAAGAGGCCGGTGGAGCGCGGCTAATTCGGCTTATGCCTCCCCTTGGGAGGCTGCACAATGACAGCACTGTGTCAAAAGACCGACATACAACACAGTTGCCGCAACAGCGTCCCGGCAAGCGCCGTTCGGCAGAAGCGGGTGAAACCCAAGTCATCCAAACCTTGCTACAGATGTAAGGTAAATCTTACAAACGCCGTCTCACAACCAGACATCCGGCGCAGACCTGCCCCGACTTCAACGGCGAAGGGCCCTCCTCCACAATCCATCTCAACAGATCGCAACAGGTTGAACATCTTGTTTCTTCCCGGGCGTTGCGGCTGCCGAGATGCAAAGGATGGTCCTATGAACAATGAACAGCTGCTTGCCGAAATCCGCGAAGCCAACCTCACTTACCTGATGCTGGCCCAGACCCTGATCCGCCAGGACAAGGCCGAAGCGGTGTTCCGCCTGGGACTGAACGAAGAATCGTGCGACCTGCTGGCCGCACTGTCGGCAGCCCAGGTGCTGAAGCTGGCCTCGCGCAACACCTTGCTCGCCAGCTTCCGGGTGGACGACGAAATGGTCTGGAGCTTGCTGACCAACCACAGCAGCAACAAGATCGGCAACGGTGCGACCAATACGCTGCATGCCAACATCCTGATGGCCAGCCGCGTCTCCGAAGTCCTCTGATCCGCCTGAAGAACTCTGGAGCCCGCCATGTCCACCACCGCCAAAAGTGTCCTGAACGAGTCCAAGCAGATCGAGCGTGCCGCCATGCTCATCGAGATGGGTGCACGCATGCAGGTGCTCGAATCCGAGACCACGCTGTCCTACGAGCGCCTGATCCGCCTGTACAAGGAGATCGCCGGCAAGTCGCCTTCCAAGGGCCAGCTGCCGTTCTCGACCGACTGGTTCCTGACCTGGCAGGAGAACATCCACAGTTCGCTGTTCCTGAACATCTACGAATACCTGTCCAAGGGCGCCGAGCTGGACGCCGTTGAACAACTGACCAAGGCCTACCGTCTCTATACCGAGCAGATCCAGGCCGCCGAGCTGGAGGCGCTGCTGTCCTTCACCCGCGCATGGCGCCTGGTGAAGTTCGTCGACGCGCAGATGCTGACCCGCACCCAGTGCACGGTGTGCAAGGGCCAGTTCGTGACCGAGCCCTACGAGAACGAGCGCCACTACCAGTGCGGCCTGTGCAATCCGCCCGCACGCGCCGGCAAGAGCAAGAGCGCCGGCTCGCTGATGCTGCACTGATGATCCGCGCTGCGCATCGCGCCCGCGATGCCGCCACAGGAATCCAGGAATCTAGACCGTCCCGCCGCCTGCCCTGGCGGCGCAGTCCCTGGCGAACTGCGGCAGTTTCTCCCCCGGCAGGGCGCGGCTGAAGTACCAGCCCTGCACCAGCAGCTCGCCCTCGAAGCCCAGGGCCTGCAACTGCGCCTCGGTCTCCACGCCTTCGGCCACCACGTTCAGCTGCAGCGCCTCGCAAAAGCGCAGCAGGCCGTCCAGCACCAGCTCGCCCTTGGCATGGCCGCTGGCCACGACGAAGCTGCGGTCGATCTTGATGGCATCCACGTCGAACTGGTGCAGGTAGCTCATGGACGAGAAGCCGGTGCCGAAGTCGTCGATGGACACCTTGGCGCCCAGCGCATGGATCTGCCCTATGGCGCGGCGGATCGCCTCCACGTCGCCCACCATTTCTTCCTCCGTGATCTCCACGCCGACCTGCCCCCTGGCCTGGGCCAGCAGCAGCATCAGGCGCGAGCAGTACTCGGGCGAGGTCAACGTGGCACCCGACACATTGATGCTGATCGGCATGGCAAAGCCCTCCTGGCGCCAGTGCCGGCTCTGGCGCACGGCAGCGCCCGCCACCCACAGGTCCACCTCGCGCATCAGCCCCGCATCGGCCAGCCAGCGCAGGAAACTGCCGGGCTGCTGCAAGCGGCCCTGTGCGTCCCGCGCGCGCAGCAGGGCCTCGCAGCCCAGGCACAGGCCGCTGCGGTGCGAGACCTGGGGCTGGAATTCCAGGTGGAACTCGTACTCGCTGATGCGCCGGATATGCGCCAGCATGGTCTCGCGCCGGGCCTGCGCCTGGTGCGCCTGCACCAGCGGATCGCGCGCGATCAGGCCGGCCTCTTCGGGCAGGCGCGAGAACGTGGTGTCCAGCGCGTGCAGCACGATGGGACCGTCGTCCTGGCCCAGCCGGTCGATGGCCCGCACGTAGGGCGCATAGATCAGCGCGCCCAGGGCCGTCAATGCCAGCTGCAGCACCACGGCCGCCATGTCCCCGCCCGTGCTCACATAGGCATTGAAGACCACGGGCGCGGTCAGCGGCAGCACCATGGAGGCCGGTGCCACCCAGCCGGCCTGCACCACCGTGACGGCCACGACCAGGTTGATGGCGGGTACCGCGAGAAACGGCACGAGCAGGCGCAGGTTCAGGATGACCGGCAGCCCGAACAGCAGGATCTCGTTGACGTTGAGCAAGGAGATGGGCAGCGCCGCCAGCGCCAGCACGCGCAGGCCCCGTCCCCGGCAAAACAGCAGCACGGCCAGCGCCAGCGACAGCGTTGCACCGGAGCCGCCGATGAATACGAAGGAGCCCATCAGCCCGCCGCTGAGCGCCCACGGCGCCTGCAGCCCCTGCGCCATCGCGGCGGCATTGGCCACCACCGCCTGGTCCAGCACCTGGAAGAAGGGCTGCATGGCGTAGTACCCCTGGACGCCGAAGAACCAGAACACGGAATTGAGCAGTGCCAGCGTCAGCCCGCTGCGGTAGGGGTTTTCGGGGCCCGCGATGGCCAGCGGCAGTTCGGCCTGCGAGATATCCGGCAGCACCAGGTGCAGGCCCAGCAGCAGCAGCACGAGCAGCACGGCGACAAGGGCGCCGGGAACGACGAGGTTCATGACCTCGCGCACGTTCTCGCTCACGAAGCCGGTGCGCGCGATGCGCGTCCAGCGCAGCCGGCTCAGGCGCGCCATCAGGGGCACGGTGATCAGGGGGGAGGCGATGGAGATGAACAGCACCAGGGTGGCCGCAGCGCGCGGATGCTCGCGCAGCAGGAAGATGGCCATCTGCACATGGGCAAAGCACAGAAAGGTCACCGGCAGGCGCGGCAGCCGGTGGCGTATGGAGAGCATGTAGCCGATGGACGCGGCCACCAGCAGCGGCAGGATGCTGCCGATCTCCGCGTGCAGGCCCGCCAGCACCCGCACCACGGATTCAGGCTGGCCGGACATCTGCGCCAGCGCCGACAGGATGAGGAACAGGGCCGAGACCAGCAGGCATGGAACCAGCCAGAGCAGGCCCTCGCGAATGGCCCGCATGGAGTTGGCGCCGGCCAGCCTGGCCAGGCGCTGCGTCAGGAACAGTTGCACGTCCGGAAAGCCGGCCCGTGGCGTCTTGTTGCCCATGGCTCCCACCCTTTTGTTCCCGGCAGAAGTCAGGCGCTCCTGTCCGGGGCACATCGTACAACGCCGGCCGCAAGGGGGCTGTCACGCCCCCTGCGCGCGGGATCAGCCCGTGTTGCGCACCCCGGCCGCGATGCCGTTGATGGACAGGTGGATGCCGGTCTTGATGCGCTCGTCGGTCTGGCCTGCGCGCCAGCGGCGCACCAGTTCCACCTGCAGATGGTGCAGCGGATCGATGTAGGGGAAGCGATGGCGGATGGAGCGCGCCAGCGCTTCGTTGTGGGCCAGGCGCTGCTTGTCGCCCGTGATGCGCGCCAGCGCATCGACGGTGCTGTGCCACTCGGCCTCGATGGCGCTGAAGATGCGCCGGCGCAGGCGCGCGTCCGGGACCAGGTCGGCATAGCGCGAGGCCAGGTTCAGGTCGCTCTTGGCCAGCACCATGTCCATGTTGGACAGCAGGGTGCGGAAGAACGGCCACTGGCGGTACATCTTCTGCAGCAGGGCCAGCTGGGCCTTGCCATCCTTGCCCGGCTGGTCGATGAAGGCCTTGACCGCCGCGCCGAAGCCGTACCAGCCCGGCAGCGTGAGCCGGCACTGGCCCCAGCTGAAGCCCCAGGGAATGGCGCGCAGGTCCTCGATCTTCTGCGAGGGCTTGCGCGAGGCCGGGCGCGATCCGATGTTCAGCTCGGCGATCTCGCGGATGGGCGTGCTGCTGAAGAAGTAGCTGGTGAAGCCGGGGGTCTCGTACACCAGGGCGCGGTAGGCACCCATGCTGGCCTCGGACAGGAAGGCCGCCGCATCCAGGAAGGCGCGCGTGGCCGGCTTGGTCGGCTGCAGCAGCGTCGCCTCCAGCGTGGCGGCCACCAGGGTCTCCAGGTTGCGCCGGCCGATCTCGGGGTTGGCGTACTTGGAGGCGATGACCTCGCCCTGCTCGGTGAGGCGGATCTGGCCGCGCACCGTGCCCGGGGGCTGGGCCAGGATGGCCTGGTAGCTGGGGCCGCCGCCCCGGCCCACGGTGCCGCCGCGGCCATGGAACATGCGCAGGCTGATGCCATGGCTGTCGGCCAGTTCGTCGAACAGCTCGACCAGCGAGATCTCGGCGCGGTACAGCTCCCAGTTGCTGGTGAAGATGCCGCCATCCTTGTTGCTGTCGCTGTAGCCCAGCATGATGTCCTGCTCGCCGCCGCTGCGCTGCACCATGGCCGCCACGCCCGGCAGCTGGAAGTAGCGACGCATGATGGGCGAGGCGCTGCGCAGGTCGCCAATGGTCTCGAACAGCGGCACGACGATCACATCGCAGATGGCGCCATCGTCCAGCGTGCCGCGCAGCAGCCCGGCCTCCTTTTGCAGCAGCAGCACTTCCAGCAGGTCGCTGACCGATTCGGTGTGGCTGATGATGCAGTGGCGTATGGCCTCGGCCCCCAGGGCGGCGCGCAGGCGGCGCGCGGTCTCGAAGATGGCCAGTTCGCCGCGCGCATGCTCGGAATAGTCGGCGCCCACCACGCGCAGCGGCCGCGCCTCTTCCAGCAGGCGCACCAGCAGGGCGCACTTGGCGTCTTCCTGCAGGCCCGAGTAGTCGGGCTCCAGGCGCGCGGCAGCCAGCAGCTCGGCCACCACTTCCTCATGCTTGTCCGAGCTTTGGCGCAGGTCCACCGTGGCCAGGTGGAAACCGAAGACCTGCACGGCGCGCATCAGCGGACGCAGGCGCTGGGGCGCCAGCACCTCGCCGTGGTTGCGGCTCAGGGAATCATCGATGACGCGCAGGTCGGCCAGGAACTCCTCGGGCGAGGCATAGGCGTTCTGCGGCGCCACGGCGTGGCGCGCGGCCTCGCCGCCCGTCAGCCCCTTGAGCGTGGCGGCCAGGCGCGCGTAGATGCCGGTGAGCGCGCGGCGGTAGGGCTCGTCTGAGCGGTGCTCGTTGGTGTCGGGCGAGCGCTCTGCCAGGGCCTGCATCTCGGGCGAGACATCGGTCAGGCGCTGGGACAGCGACAGCTCGCCACCCAGGTAGTGCACCTCGCGAAGATAGTGGCGCAGGGCCACATCGGCCTGGCGCGACAGCGCCAGCTCCAGGCTCTGGGCCGTGACATTGGGGTTGCCGTCGCGGTCGCCGCCGATCCAGTGGCCCATGCGCAGGAAGCTGTGCACGGGCAGGGTGTTGCCCAGCTCCTGCTCCAGTTGCGCATACAGCTTGGGGATCTCGCGCAGAAAGGTGGCTTCGTAGTAGGACAGCGCGTTTTCGATCTCGTCGGCCACGGTGAGCTTGGAGTAGCGCAGCAGGCGCGTCTGCCACAGCTGGCTGACGCGGGCGCGCAGCTGGGCCTCGTTGCGCTCCAGTTCGCGCGGGGTGAGCGCGTCCTTGGCGCTGTTGTACAGCTGGGCGCGGGCCACGATGTCCTCGCGCGCGGCCAGCAGTTGGGAGATGTCGCGCTCGGCCACCAGAATGCTCTGGCGCTGCACTTCCGTGGGGTGGGCCGTGAGCACGGGCGCCACATAGCTCCTGGCCAGCGTCTGCGCCACGGTACCGGCCGAGATGCCGGCCCAGCGCAGGCGCGCCAGCGCCACTTCGATGCTGCCTTCCTGGGTGTTGCCCGCGCGCTCGTGCACGGCGCGGCGGCGGATGTGGTGACGGTCCTCGGCCAGGTTGGCCAGATGGCTGAAATAGGTGAAGGCGCGGATCACGCTCACCGTCTGGTCCGTCGTCAGGCCCTTGAGCAGGCGCTTGAGCGCGCGGTCGGCGGTCTCGTCGGCATCGCGGCGGAATGTCACCGACAGCTGGCGCACCTGCTCGATCAGCTCGAAGGCCGCCACGCCTTCCTGCTCGCGGATCACATCGCCCAGGATGCGCCCCAGCAGGCGTATGTCCTCGATCAGCGGCAAATCCTTGTCCGTCTTGCGGGCAGGCTTGTCATCACGCCTGTCATCTCGCGCATTGCTCTTGCGGGGGGCGGTGGCCATCAACGAATCTCCTGGAATCGGTCAGCGTATCGGTTTGCTTGGGCTTCGGTCCTGGTGCCGGTTTACTGCGGCGCAGCATGCTAGCATCCCGCGCTCCCCCCGAGGCACCTGATGAACACCAAACCACTTCTCCCCCACTCCATCGTGATCGCCACGCGCGAGAGCCAGCTGGCACTGTGGCAGGCCGAGCATGTCCAGGCGCTGCTGCGCGCCCGGGGGCATGAAGTGGAATTGCTGGGCATGACCACCAAGGGCGACCAGATCCTGGACCGCACGCTGTCCAAGGTCGGCGGCAAGGGCCTGTTCGTCAAGGAGCTGGAGGTGGCGCTGGAAGAAGGACGCGCCCACATCGCCGTGCACTCGCTCAAGGACGTGCCCATGGAGCTGCCCGAAGGCTTTGTGCTGGCCTGCGTGATGGAGCGCGAAGACCCGCGCGACGCCTTTGTCTCCAATCGCTACGCCACGCTGGCCGAGCTGCCGCAGGGCGCCGTCGTCGGCACATCGAGCCTGCGCCGCCAGGCACTGCTGCAGGCCCTGCGCCCCGACCTGAAGATAGAGCCGCTGCGCGGCAACGTGAACACCCGCCTGCGCAAGCTGGACGAAGGCCACTACGACGCCATCGTGCTGGCCGCCGCAGGCCTGATGCGCCTGGGCCTGGCCGACCGCATCCGCGCCAGGTTCGAGCCCACCGGCATGCTGCCGGCCGCCGGCCAGGGCGCGCTGGGCATCGAGGTGCGCGCCGACCGCCAGGACCTGATCGACGCGCTGGCCCCGCTGGCCCACCAGACCACCTGGCTGACCGTGACCGCCGAGCGCGCCGTCAGCCGCTGCATGGGCGGCAGCTGCTCCATGCCGCTGGCGGCGCACGGCACATTCGACGGCCAGCAACTGCGCCTGGACGCGGCCTGGGGAGACCCGGAAGGCCGGCTGCCGCTGGTGCAGGTGCACGCCGATGCCACCGTCACCGACTTCGCCAGCGCCGACGCGCTGGGCCAGCACGTGGCTGCGCTGCTGCAGGCGGCAGGCGCCCAACCGGCCCCAAAGCTCTAGACGGCACACCCACATGCCACCGCGCATACTCGTCACCCGCCCGGCCCATGACGCAGCCGCGTGGGTGGATGCGCTGCAGGCCCGGGGCCTTCCGGCCCAGCCGCTGGCGCTGATGGCCATAGGCCCCTGCCGCGATGCGGCCACGCAACAGGCCTTGCAGGCCGCCCGCAACGCGCTGCGCGAAGGCCGGGGCTACCGCGCCGTGATGTTCGTCAGCGGCAATGCCGTCCAGCATTTCTTCGGCACCGACCCCGCTCGGCTTCCGGCCTCCACCCGCGCCTGGACGCCCGGCCCCGGCACGGCCCAGGCGCTGCTGGCCCTGGGCATTGCGCCAGCACAGATCGACGGCCCGCCACCGGACGCCGCCCAGTTCGAATCCGAAACGCTATGGCAGCGCGTGCATGACCAGATCCATGCGGGCGACCGCGTGCTCATCGTGCGCGGCGACAGCCAGGCAGGAGCGCCCAGGACCGTGCCGGCCACGGCAGGCGCCGGCCGCGATTGGCTGGCCGCCCGGCTGCGCGAGGCAGGTGCCCAGGTCGAAATGCTGGCCGTCTACCAGCGCGAACTGCCTGACTGGGATGCAGCCCAGACGGCACTGGCACGCCAGGCGGCCGAAGATGGCTCGCTCTGGCTGCTCAGCAGCGCCGAATCCGTTGCCAACCTGCAACAGCTCCTGCCGGGCCAATGGTGGCAAAAGGCGCGAGCGCTTGCTACGCACGAGCGAATCGCCGCCCAGGCCAAGCAACTGGGATTCGGATATGTCAAGCAATGTCGGCCGGCTCTGGAGGACGTGGTTGCGTCGATAGAATCGACGCCATGAGTTCCGACGCAGCGCAAGACCGCCCCACCCCGCAGGACCTGACGCCACCAGCCTCCGCCGCAGCATTCGCTGCCGGCTCCGCCCAAAGCAGCCCCGCTGCAGACCTGCGCAGCGGCTCCTCTGCCCTGGTCCTGGTCCTGGGCGTGGGCGCCGTGGCCGTGGCGGCGCTCATTGCCTGCGGCATGCTCTGGCAGCGCCTGGGCAATATCCAGGAACAATTGGCCCGCCAGTCCGCGCAGTCCGGCTCCCAGTCGGTCGAGGCCCGCACCCTGGCGCGCGATGCCCAGGACCTGGCCCGCGACAGCGCGGCGCGCACCTCGGTCATGGAAGCGCGCATTGCCGAGCTGTCGCTGCAGCGCACGCAGCTCGACGAACTCCTGCAAAGCATGTCGCGCTCGCGCGACGAGAACCTGGTGGTGGACATAGATTCCTCCATCCGCCTGGCCCAGCAGCAGGCCGAGCTGTCCGGCAGCCTGCAGCCGCTGGTGGCCACGCTCAAGAACGCCCGCCAGCGCATAGAGCGCGCCGCACAGCCCCGTCTGGCTCCCGTGATGCGCGCGCTGGACCGCGACCTGGAGCGGCTGGCCCGCATGAGCGTGACCGACACGGCCGGCCTGCTCACGCGCATCGAGGACCTGGTGCGCCTGGTCGACGAGATGCCCCTGCTCAACGCCGTGGCCCAGCCACGCGCCAGCCGCCATCGCGGCGTGGCCGGCCAGGCGGCCCGCCAGCCCGAGCCCGCCCCCATCGAGGGCAGCCCCACCGAGTGGAGATGGTGGCAGTCCTGGGGCGAGCGTGGCTGGACGGCCGTGCGCGAGGAGGCCCAGGACCTGCTGCGCGTCAGCCGCATCGACCATCCGGACGCCATCTTGCTGGCGCCCGAGCAGGCCTATTTCCTGCGCGAGAACCTCAAGCTCAAGCTGCTGAACTCGCGCCTGGCCTTGCTGTCGCGCCAGTGGGATGCGGCGCGTGCCGACCTGGCTGCCTCGGGCATGGCCGTGAACAAGTACTTCGATCCCGCCGCGCGGCGCACCCAGATCGTGCAGGCCCAGCTGCAGCAGATCCAGGCCAATCTGCGCACCACCGAACAGCCGGCGCTGCAGGAAACCCTGGCGGCGCTGGCAACAGCCGCCGCAGGCCGCTGAGCAGCCGGGAGACAGACGAATGCGCGCTGCACTGTGGTTGATCGGTTTGTTCGGCATGGCCGTGGCGGCCGCCTTGTTCGCGGGCTCCAACCAGGGCACGGTGACCCTGTTCTGGGCGCCCTACCGGCTGGACCTGTCCCTGAACCTGGCCATTGCCATCATCGTGCTGGCCTTCGTGCTGCTCTATGCAGCGCTGCGCGCCCTGGCCGCGCTGCTGCAGATGCCGCACCAGGCGCGGCGCTGGCGCAGCCAGCAAAAAGAGCGCGCCATGCACCACAGCCTGCTGGAAGCCCTGTCGCACCAGCAGGCCGGCCGCTTCCTGCGCGCGCGCAAGTCGGCACTGGCAGCCCTGGCGATGGAGGAGTCCCTGGCCGAGGCCCATGCCGCCGTGCCACACGGCACGCGGCTGCGTGCGGCTGCCCACATGGTGGCCGCCGATGCCTCCCACGCCCTGCAGGACAGCCCGCAGCGCGACCACCACTGGCGCGAAGTCCTGGCCAATGCACCGGCCCAGGGCAATGCCCAGGAGCAGGAAATGCGCGAAGGCGCCCAGATGCGCGCCGCGCGCTGGGCCCTGGACGACCGCGATGCCCCCGACGCGCTGCGCCGCCTGGCCGAACTGCCCCTGGGCGCGGCACGCCGCACGATTGCGCTGCGCATCCGCCTGAAGGCCTCGCGCCTGGCAGGCCAGACATCGACGGCGCTGGACACGGCGCGCCTGCTGGCCAAGCACCGCGCCTTCTCGCCAGCGGCCGCCGCCAGCGTGGTGCGCGGCCTGGTGCTGGAGAGCATCAACGAGGCACGCGACACCACGCAGCTGCAGCACTTCTGGATGTCGCTGGACGGTGAGGAACGTGCCATGCCCGAGATCGCGCTGCCGGCCGCATCGCGCCTCATGGCCCTGGGCGGCGAGGCCGCGCAGGCCCGCGCCTGGCTGCTGCCCGTGTGGGAACGCCTGCTGTCCCATGCCGGCCCGCGCAGCGAATCGCATCTGCCGCGCCTGGTCCAGGTGCTGGAGCCCTGCCTGGACGGCCTGGACGGCACCTGGCTGGCACGCATCGAGGCGGCCACCAACAGCCATCCGCGCGAACCCCGCCTGCAGTACCTGGCCGGCATGGCCTGCGTGCAGCGCCAGCTCTGGGGCAAGGCCCAGCAACTGCTGCTGCGCGCTGCGCCCCATCTGCAGGAAAGCGCACTGCGCACCCGTGCCTGGCAGCGCCTGGCCCTGATGGCCGAGCACCGGGGCGATGCCGACGCAGCCGCAGCCGCCTGGAAGCAGGCGGCGCAGGCCGTGGTCATGCTGCCCGCCGATCCCGCCCGGCCCTGAACTCCCGCAGCCCGCGCGTAGTGCGGGTACTGCGGATACTGCGGGTACTGCGGGTACTGCGGGTGCCACGGATGCTGCGGCCTTCATCTTTTTTGAATAGAGCCGTCAATACCGCTGAACTCTTTTGGATTTGCCGCTTCCTACACTGCACGTTGTCCGCAGTGCACGAAGTCCTCGCAGAGCGCACCGCACCCTTTTTGCCATCCAGGGCCCCTTCGCAGGGGCCCTGAACGGTTCCAAAGCCTGCCGCCATCCATGACAGAGTCCTCAGCCCGCGCCAACGCGCCAGCAAAATCCTCCTCCAGAGCCACGCGCTATACC
Source organism: Delftia deserti (assembly GCF_042653485.1). Classification (NCBI taxonomy): domain Bacteria; kingdom Pseudomonadati; phylum Pseudomonadota; class Betaproteobacteria; order Burkholderiales; family Comamonadaceae; genus Delftia; species Delftia deserti. The sequence continues at coordinate 1,909,205 of NZ_JBHSIH010000001.1, forward strand.
GGCGTGGCCATGGCTGCCCACTGGCTGCTGGCCCTGGGCCTGATCGCCGCCCTGGGCCTGGGCTGGTACATGACCGGCCTGCCGTTCTCGCCCTCGCGCCTGAAGCTGTACAACTGGCACAAGTGGCTGGGCGTCACGCTTTTGTCGCTGAGCCTGCTGCGCCTGCTCTGGCGCGTCACCCACCGCCCGCCCGAGCTGCCGCCCGCCGTGGCCCGCGCCATGCCGCAATGGCAGCACTGGGCCCACAACGGCACCCACCACGCCATGTACCTGCTGTTCTTCGCCGTGCCCCTGCTGGGCTGGGCCTACAGCTCGGCGGCCGGCTTTCCCATCGTCTTCCTCGGCATGCTGCCCCTGCCCGACTTCGTGAGCGCCAGCCCCGAACTGGCAGAGACCCTCAAGCCCCTGCACGGCTGGGCGGCCTGGGCCCTGGTGGTGCTGATCGCCATGCATGTGGGCGCCGCCCTCAAGCACCAGTTCATCGACCGCGACGGCCTGATCTCCCGCATGCTGCCGGGCCGCGCCTGAACCTCTCGCCAACCTCTCGCCAGCCAGGGCCGGTGTCCATCCGGCCCCAGCCACCCCCTGACCGGACCTTCCCGACCCCTAGGAGTCTCGCCATGCGCTTTTCCTCCACGCTGACCACCATCGCCCTGGCCGCTGCGGCCCTGGCTTCCCAAGCGGCACTGGCCGAGCAAAAGCTCGTCCCCGCCCAGAGCGCCGTGAACTTCACGGCCAAGCAGATGGGCGTGCCCCTGCAGGGCCACTTCAAGAAGTTCGATGCCCAGGTCCAGTTCGACACGGCCAAGCCCGACACCAGCAAGATCCGCTTCACCGTGGACACCGGCAGCGCCACCATGGGCGCCAAGGAAACCGACGCCGAACTGCCCAAGGCGGACTGGTTCAACGTCGCCAAATTCCCGCAGGCCGTGTTCGACTCCACCGCCGTCAAGGCGCTGGGCGGAGGCAAGTACCAGGTGGACGGCAAGCTCAGCATCAAGGGCCAGGTTCAGAACGTGAGCATTCCCGTGCAACTGGCCCAGTCCGGCACCACGACCACGGCCACCGGCACGCTGCCGCTCAAGCGCCTGCAATTCAAGATCGGCGAAGGCGAATGGGGCGATACCTCCATGGTGGCCGACGAGGTGCAGGTGCAGTTCAAGCTGGCATTGACCGGCGTGGGCAAGCTGTAAGCCGCGTCCCTGCCCAAGATCGGCCATTTTCCTTCCCGTTTCGTGCAACCCCAACCTAGGAGTTCTTTCATGCGCACTTCCGTGTTTGCCCTGGCCATTGCCGGCCTGTTCGCCACCGCTGTCCAGGCTGCTCCCGCAACCTACGCCATCGACCCGACGCACACCTTCGCCACGTTCGAGATCGACCACAACGGCGCCTCGACCAACCGCGTGCGCTTCGACAAGAAGAGCGGCACCGTGGAATTCGACCGTGACGCCAAGGCCGGCAAGGTCGAAGTCGTGCTGGAAATGGAATCGCTGAGCTCGGGCACCGCCGCCTTCGACAAGCACCTCAAGAGCGCCGACATCTTCAACGTGGCCAAGTTCCCCCAGGCCAAGTTCGTCTCCGACAAGTTCGTCTTCGACGGCGACAAGCTCAAGGAAGTCACCGGCCACCTGACCATCCTGGACAAGACCCAGCCCGTGACCATCAAGGCCAACAAGTTCACCTGCTACCCCAACGCCATGCTGCAAAAGCGCGAGACCTGCGGCGGCGACTTCGAGGCCGTGATCGACCGCACCGCCTTCGGCGTGAACTACGGCGTGGACTATGGCTTCCCCAAGCAAGTGCGCCTGGTGATGTCCATCGAAGCGGTCAAGCAGCAGTAAAACCGCATCCGCCGCGGTGCCTTCCGGGGCGCTGCAGCCCAAAAGCCCGTGAACCGGAAATCGGTCACGGGCTTTTTTGCGTCGTTGACCGTGCCTGCCAATCCCGCACCAGGACTGCCAGCCTGCGCACCCCTTGCTCGATGGCCTCCGGCTCCAGGCTCGCATAACCCAGGACCAGCCCAGCGCAGGATTGACGGCGATGGGCATCGCCCGCCGCATAGAGCGGCGAGATGGGGCGAACGCCCACGCCACGCTCTCGCGCCAGCCGCACCAGGGCGAACTCGTCGCGCTGGTGCACGGCAAGCATCCAGGCCACCACATGCAGGCCGGAGGCCGAGCCTTCGACCTGCACCGCGCCCGGCAGGTGGCGCTCCAGCGCCTGCAAGAGGGCTGCCCGGCGGCCTTCATTGCGGCGGCGGGCGGCGCGCACGTGGCGCTCGTAGCTGCCTTCCTCGATCAGCGCGGCCAGCACCAGCTGGTCCAGGCGCGGTGCATGCCGGTCGGCCAGCCGCCGGGCCTCGCGGAACACAGGCACCAGGACCGGCGGCAGCACCAGGTAGCCCATGCGCATCTGCGGCGACAAGGCCTTGGAGAAGGTGCCCACGTGGATGACGCAGCCCGCCTCGTCAATGGACTGCAGGGCGTCGATGGGGCGCAGCCCGTAGCGGAACTCGCCGTCGTAGTCGTCTTCCAGAATCCAGGCACCCGTGGCGCGCGCCCAGGCCAGCAGTTGCTGCCTGCGGCCTATGGGCAGCACGCCGCCCAGCGGAAACTGGTGCGAGGGCGTGACATAGGCCAGCCGCGCCTCGCGCCCGGCCAGCGCCGAGGTATCCAGGCCCTGTTCATCGACGGCCATTTCCTGCAGGCATGCGCCCTGGGCCTCGAACACGCGGCGCGCCATCAGGTAGCAGGGCTCTTCCATCAGCACGGTCTCGCCCGGATCGACCAGCACGCGCGCGCACAGGTCGATGGCCTGCTGCGAGCCCTGCACCACCACGATCTGATCGGCCGAACAGACAAGCCCCCGCGCCCGGCGCAGATAGCCCTGCAGCGCCGTGCGCAGCGCCGGCTCGCCTTCGGGCCCGTCGTAGGACAGGGAAGACTGGCGCTGCACGATGGCGCGGTTGTAGGCGCGCCGCCAGGCCAGCGTGGGAAAGTCGTCAAAGGCCAGGGCGCCGTAAAGAAAGTCGATCGGGGCCGGCCCACCATCGCCTGCTGCCGGTGGCAGGGCTAACGCCAGCGCATCCACCCGCTGCCCATAGGAAGACAGCCGGGGACGGCCATGCTGCTGGGCCGCTGCCGGCATGCTGCGCGCACGGCTGCGCTGCGCCGCGCCAGCCGCCACGCGCGCCCTGCTGCCTGGAGCAGTCTCCAGATAGCCTTCGGCCGCAAGCTGCTCGTAGGCGGCCGTGACGGTGGTGCGCGACACGCCCAGGTCCAGCGCCAGGGCGCGGGTGGAGGGCAGGCGTGCGCCCACGGCCAGGCTGCCGTCGGCCACCTGTGATTTCAGCCATTCGTGGAGGGTGCGGGCGCCGGGCGCTGCGCCGGCATGGCGGGTGAAAGCGGATTTCAACTGGTCTGCCAAAAAAACACGAAACTGGATTTTTCATTGTGCCAGGGATGGTGGATAGTCCGGTTTCCCCCGATGCCGGCACACCAGCCCAGGAAGCGCCCATGTACACGCCCGCCCATTTCTCCCTCACCGATTCCGACAGCCTGCACGGCCTGATCCGCAGCCACCCCCTGGGCACGCTCGTCACCCAGGCCAACGGCGTGCTGGACGCCAACCACCTGCCGTTCCTGCTGGATGCGGACCCAGGGGAGATGGGCACGCTGAGCGCCCATGTGGCCCGCGCCAATCCGATCTGGCAGCAGTGCCGCGACGGCGCCGAGGTGCTGGTCGTCTTCCGTGGCGCCGAGGGCTATATCTCGCCCAGCTGGTATCCAAGCAAGCACGAGACGCACCGCCTGGTGCCCACCTGGAACTACGAGGCCGTGCATGTGCACGGGCAAATCAGCATCCATGACGACGAGAAATTCGTGCGCGGCCTGGTCGGGCGGCTCACGCGGGTCCATGAGGCATCGCAGGCCCAGCCCTGGAAGATGTCCGACTCGCCGCGTGAATTCATCGACGGCATGCTGCAGGCCATCGTCGGCCTGCAGATCCGCATCACCCGCCTGGAGGGCAAGGCCAAGCTCAGCCAGAACCGGCAGGCCCGCGACCTGGAAGGCGCCATCGGCGCGCTGCGCGAGCGTGGACAGGAGCCGCTGGCCGGTGCCATGGATGCGGCGCCGCGCATCTAGCGCCTGCCACCCTCACACAGATTGCCAACCACCGATGTACACATCCACCTTCACCTTCGCGCCGGGCGAATACGACGCGCCATTCCATGCCCTTGACGGCCGGATCGCCGAGATCGCCCGCGCCATCCCCGGCTACCTGGGCGAAGAGGCCTGGGAGAACCCCGCCACAGGCCTGGTCTGCAACGTCTACTACTGGCAGACCTGGGAGGCGCTGCAGCAACTGATGCGCCACCCTGTGCACCTAGAAGCCAAGCAGCAGCAGGCGCGCTGGCTCAGGGGCTACCAGGTGGTGATCGCCCAGGTGGTGGGCAGCTACGGCGATGGCGGGATAGCGCACCCGCTGGCCACCACTGCGCAAGGCACTGCGCACCCGGCTCGCTGGCCGCACCCGCTTTTGGCCCGATGATGGCGGCCATGCGATGGCGTTTTGATCCTGTTTCCCTGGCGTGGGCGGTGGCCCTGTTTGTCTTGCTCGTGCTGCTGGCCACCGTCGGCGCGCGCTGGGGCTGGGTGCGCAGCTTCTTCGGCGACGTGATGGCCGTGGCCTGGGTCTATGCCGTGTTCAAGACCGTGATCGCCGCGCGCGTGCTGCCGCTGGCATCGGCCGCACTGTGCGTGGGCCTGCTGGTGGAGCTGGGCCAGTTCCTGGCATCGACCTTCCAGTTGCACATTCCCAACCGCGCTTTGCGCATCGTGCTGGGCAGCACGGCCGACTGGTGGGATGTGCTGGCCTATGTGATGGGTTTTGCAGCCGTGCTGGCGGTGGAGGCTGCGTTCCGTGGCCGCAGGCGCCCCGCCTTCACGGCATAAACCCGCAGCGGTCCGCTACGGCTCTGGAACAAGCTCCTCGACAACGGATTCGCAGTGGATTTTCAGCCGCCCATAGTGGGACAGCTGCAAGAACAGATGCTGCGCCCTTGCTGACGAAGGCCTCTTCGTATCCCGCTGCAGCACTTCGCAGCGGTCCAGGCAGTCATCCATCTCTGCGGCTGCGTCGCGCTGGACGTTGGCAAAGTACGCCTGCACGGCCGGAAAATTGGCGATCCGTTCAAAGCGAATGGCTACCCTGGCCTGCGGCCTGTCGAACACGGCATAGAGAAAGAAGCACAGTTCCACGCTCCGGGCCGCCACATCCAGGCGCACCTGCTCCAGCAATCCATCGTGGTACTGGTACTGCAATCGATGGCTCCGCGCCGGATCAGGCCCGTACAGCGCAACCGCCGGCCTTGAGCACCCGCTTCGTCGAGGCCGGATACCGCTCCAGCTTGTCCGCCGGCCGGCGCGGCCTGGCCACCAGCTCGCCACCGCAGTTGGGGCAGGCGCCCTGCAGCACGTGATCCGCACAGCCGGCACAGAACGTGCACTCGAAGGTGCAGATGCGAGCCTCGGCGGACTCTGGTGGCAGGTCCTTGTCGCAGCATTCGCAGTTGGGTCGAAGCTCAAGCATCGGTGCACTCCGGGTGTGGTCCATGAAGACTGGCATCCTAGTGGATGTGCTCTGCCGGGGAGCGGTCCTCGCTCTCCATCTGCAGCGTCGTATGGTGCAGGTCGAAGCCGGCCTGCAGCCTGTCTTCGATGGCGCGGCGCACCTGCTCGCCGTCCGCGCCGGGCAGCAGCACCACATGGCCGGTCAGCATGGGCTTGCTCTGCGTGACCGCCCACAGGTGGACATCGTGGATGGCGGCCACGCCCGCCGTGCCCGAAATCGTCCCGCGCACCGCCTGCAGGCTCATCCCCGAGGGCACGCCTTCCAGCAGGATGTTGATGCACGCGCGCAGCAGGGTCCAGGTCCGCGGGAACACCATGAAGCCGATGCCCACGGCCACCGCCGAGTCGATCCATCGCCAGCCCGTCAGCCAGATCAGCGCGGCACCGGCGAGCACGCCGATCGAGCCCAGCATGTCCGCCCATACCTCCAGGTAGGCACCCTTCACGTTCAGGCTCTCGTCCTTGCCGCCAGACAGCAGGCGCATGGAGACCAGGTTGATCACCAGCCCCACGGCCGCCACCGCCATCATGCCCAGCGACTGGATTTCCGCGGGCGCCGACAGGCGGCGATAGGCCTCATACAGGATGTAGAAGGCCACGCCCAGCAGCACCAGTGCGTTGACGGCGGCGGCCAGGATCTCGAAGCGCGCATAGCCGTAGGTGCGCAGCAGGTCCGCCGCCTTGCGGCCGGCGCGTATGGCCACCAGGGCCAGCAGCAGCGCCATCGCGTCGGTCAGCATGTGCATGGCGTCGGAGATCAGGGCCAGGCTGCCCGTGACCATGCCGCCGATGATCTCCACCACCATGAAGCTGCCGGTCAATCCGAAGGCAAACCAGAGACGGGATTCCGGCAGGGCGCGCACGTCGCCGTGCTGATGGCTGTCGCTCATGAGGTTCCTCGACTTGAAAACGGTTGTGAACAGAAGGCCGCTGCCCATGGCGATCATGGTTGCGCACGGACGCAGGCAGCGGCACGGACCTCCATGAGAAAGCGTGAAGTGACTTGAAGGTCAAGTACTGCCGGCAAGTTGCGACCGCAGGTGGCCAGGACACGGCGACGCGCATATCCCTGCATCCATCGCAACATTTCATTTAGGTAAATTGATTACGAATAGTAGAATAAATCCATCCACCAAGGAGACATTCGATGAACACAAGCGCCCGCCCCGACCTGTCCACGCTGCCGCCGCCCGCCGCCGTGCAGCAGCTGCACCACTACGCCTACAAGGCCCGCGATGCGGAAGAAACCCGCCACTTCTACGAGGACATCCTGGGCCTGCCGCTCTATCACATCATCCAGAGCGACTACGTGCCCAGCACGGGCGAGTACTGCCCCTACACGCACTTCTTCTTCCGCCTGAAGGACGGATCGTTCATCGCCTTCTTCGACATCGGCGACGACGAGGCGGCCCTGCCATCGCCCAACACGCCGCTGTGGATCAACCACATCGCCTTCCGCGTGGACACGGTGCAGGAGCTGGAGAACGCCAAGGCGCGCCTGCAGGCCCATGGCGTGGAGGTGCTGGGCGTGACCGACCACCACATCTTCAAGAGCATCTACTTCTTCGATCCCAACGGCATCCGCCTGGAGCTGTCGGCCCAGCTGGCCGACGAAGTGCAGATGGCGCGCGAAAGCACCACGGCCCACGCCCGCCTGAACGAGTGGACCGCGCGCAAGGAGCAATGGCGCAAGGAACGCGCCGAAGGCAAGGCCGCCCAGCCGCTCAAGCCCCAGAGCAACGACCGGCCCGAGTTCGTCCCCGGCGCGGGCGCTTAAAAGTGCACAACACGCTCTCAATAAAACCCGGCGAACAGGCAGGCGGACGGGGTCGGTAGAATCCCCGTCAAACCGTCATCCATTTCGCATATGCAGACGGCATCCCTTCAACGGATGCCGTTTTCATTTGCCAAACGCCATTCGCACAATTCCCCGCAAGCAAGCCATGAGCGACACCATTGCCCAGCCAGGCCTCGACAGCCTGTCCAAATCGTTTGAACCCGCCGCCATCGAGGCCCAATGGGGCCCTGAATGGGAAAAGCGCGGCTACGGCGCAGCCGGCGTGCGCGGCACGGGCCAGGCAGATGCATCCCAGCCCTCGTTCTCCGTCCAGCTGCCGCCGCCCAATGTGACGGGCACGCTGCACATGGGCCATGCGTTCAACCAGACCATCATGGACAGCCTCACGCGCTACCACCGCATGAAGGGCCACAACACGGTCTGGGTGCCCGGCACCGACCACGCGGGCATCGCCACGCAGATCGTGGTGGAGCGCCAGCTGCAGGAGCAGGGCATTGCCAGCCGCCACGACATGGGCGCCACGCCTCCCGAGGCGCGCAAGAACTTCGTGGGCAAGGTCTGGGAATGGAAGAACCAGAGCGGCAACACCATCACCGGCCAGATGCGCCGCATGGGCGACAGCGTGGACTGGAGCCGCGAGTACTTCACCATGGACGACAAGCTGTCGTCCATCGTCAACGAGACCTTCGTGCGCCTGTACCAGCAGGGCCTGATCTACCGCGGCAAGCGCCTGGTGAACTGGGACCCGAAGCTGATGTCCGCCGTCTCCGATCTCGAAGTCGAGAACGAGGAAAAGGACGGCTCGCTGTGGCACATCGCCTACCCGCTGTCCGATGGTTCGGGCCAGCTGGTGGTGGCCACCACGCGCCCGGAAACCATGCTGGGCGACGCGGCCCTGATGGTGCACCCCGAGGACGAACGCTACCAGGCGCTGATCGGCAAGACCGTGATCCTGCCCCTGGTGGGCCGCGAGATCCCCATCATTGCCGACGACTACGTGGACCGCGAGTTCGGCACGGGCGTGGTCAAGGTCACGCCCGCGCATGACAACAACGACTACGCCGTTGGCCAGCGCCACGGCCTGCCGATGATCTGCGTGCTCACGCTCACGGCCACCATCAACGACGAGGCGCCCGAGAAGTACCGCGGCATGGACCGCTTCGTGGCGCGCAAGGCCATCGTGGCCGACCTGGACGCGGCCGGCCTGCTGGTCGAGACCAAGAAGCACAAGCTCATGGTGCCCATCTGCACGCGCACGGGCCAGGTGATCGAGCCCATGCTGACCGACCAGTGGTTCGTGGCCATGAACAAGGTGGGCGAAGGCGATGCCACGGGCAAGTCCATCGCGCAGAAGGCCATCGATGCCGTCTCCAGCGGCCAGGTGCAGTTCGTGCCCGAGAACTGGGTCAACACCTACAACCAGTGGATGAACAACATCCAGGACTGGTGCATCTCGCGCCAGCTGTGGTGGGGCCACCAGATTCCCGCCTGGTACGACGAGGACGGCAAGGTCTACGTGGCCCGCACCGAGGAAGAAGCCCGGGCCCAGGCCCCCGGCAAGACGCTCACCCGCGACGAGGACGTGCTGGACACCTGGTACTCCTCGGCCCTGGTGCCGTTCTCCACCATGGGCTGGCCGAACCAGACCGAGGCGGCCGACGATGACTACAACCTCTACCTGCCCAGCTCGGTGCTGGTCACCGGCTACGACATCATCTTCTTCTGGGTCGCCCGGATGATCATGATGACCACGCACTTCACGGGCCGCGTGCCCTTCCGCCATGTCTACATGCATGGCCTGGTGCGTGACGCCCAGGGCAAGAAGATGAGCAAGTCCGAGGGCAACGTGCTCGACCCCGTGGACCTGATCGACGGCATCGACCTGGACACCCTGCTGGACAAGCGCACGCAGGGCCTGCGCCGCCCCGAGACCGCGCCCCAGGTGCGCAAGAACACGCAAAAGGAATTCCCCGAGGGCATTCCCGCCTACGGCGCCGACGCGCTGCGCTTCACCTTCGCGGCCCTGGCCTCGCTGGGCCGCTCCATCAACTTCGACAGCAAGCGCTGCGAGGGCTACCGCAACTTCTGCAACAAGCTGTGGAACGCCAGCCGCTTCGTGCTGATGAACTGCGAAGGCCATGACTGCGGCCTGCTGCCCCACACCAAGGAGCAGTGCCAGGCCGGCGGCGAGTTCGCGGGCTACATGCAGTTCAGCCAGCCAGACCGCTGGATCGCCTCGCAGCTGCAGAAGGTCGAGGCCGAAGTGGCCAAGGGCTTTGCCGAGTTCCGCCTGGACAACGTGGCCAACGCGCTGTACGACTTCGTCTGGAACGAGTTCTGCGACTGGTACCTGGAAATCGCCAAGGTGCAGATCCAGACCGGCAACGAGGCCCAGCAGCGCGCCACGCGCCGCACGCTGATCCGCACGCTGGAGGCCATCCTGCGCCTGGCCCACCCCATCATCCCGTTCGTGACCGAAGCCCTGTGGCAGAAGGTCGCCCCGGTCGCCGGCCTGCCCGGCGAGTCCGTGGCCGTGGCCCGCTACCCCGAGGCCCAGCCCGAGAAGATCGACGAGGCCGCCATCGCCTACGTGGGCCGCATCAAGCAGATGATCGACGCCTGCCGCACGCTGCGCGGCGAGATGGGCGTGTCGCCCGCACAGCGCCTGCCGCTGCTGGCCGTGGCCAGCTCGGCCGATGAGTCGCAGTTCCTGCGCACCAATGCCGCCGTGCTGCAAAACCTGGCCAAGCTCAGCGAGGTCAAGGTGTTCGACGACGAAGCCGCCTGGGCCGAGGCCGCCCAGGCCGCACCGGTCTGCGTGGTGGGCGAGGCGCGCCTGGCGCTGTTCGTGGAGATCGACGTGGCCGCCGAAAAGGCCCGCCTGTCCAAGGAGGCCGCACGCCTGGAAGGCGAGATCACCAAGGCCAATGCCAAGCTGGGCAACGAGGCCTTCGTGGCCAAGGCGCCCCCGGCCGTCATCGACCAGGAAAAGAAGCGCGTGGCCGACTTCGGCGCCACGCTGATCCGCATCCAGGAACAACTCGCCCGCCTGGGTTGACATGGAATCTCCCCCTGAGCGGCTGTGCCGCTTCCCCCTCTCTCGCTTCGCGGGAGGGGGACGACACCCTCGGCGCGGGGCGGCGCGGCCGGCTCAGGCCCTTCCTCGGTGTCCCTGATCTTGGGCTGCGCCAGTTTCATCGTCCGAGGGCATCAAGTCGCACAATGAAAGCTGAGACACTTAGCGAAGAAGACGCAAAGCCGCACGCTTTTTCCATCACCTGAATCCCAAGATTTTCATGAGTAATCAGACCCGTGTCCGCAAAGCCGTGTTTCCCGTTGCCGGGCTCGGCACGCGCTTCCTTCCCGCCACCAAGGCCTCTCCCAAGGAGATGCTGCCGGTGGTGGACAAGCCGCTGATCCAGTACGCCGTGGAAGAGGCCTACGAGGCCGGCATCCGCGACATGATCTTCGTCACCGGCCGCAGCAAGCGCGCCATCGAAGACCATTTCGACACCGCCTACGAGCTGGAAAACGAACTGGAGAACGCCGGCAAGCAGGCCATGCTGGAACTGGTGCGCAGCATCAGCCCGGCCGACATGAACTGCCTGTTCGTGCGCCAGCCGCGCTCGCTGGGCCTGGGCCACGCCGTGCTGTGCGCCGAGCCGCTGGTGGGCAACGAGCCCTTTGCCGTGCTGCTGGCCGACGACCTGATGGTGGGCGAGCCTGGCGGCCCCGGCGTGATGGCGCAGATGACATCGGCCTTCCACAAGCAGGGCCGCTCCCTGCTGGCCGTGCAGGAAGTGCCGCTGGAGCAGACCAAGCGCTACGGCATCGTGGCAGGCGAGCCGGCCGGCGGTTCGCTGATGCGCATCGAGAAGATCGTCGAAAAGCCCGCGCCCGAGAAGGCCCCCTCGCGCATGGGCGTGGCTGGCCGCTACGTGCTGACACCGGCCATCTTCGAGGAGATCCGCAACCAGCCCAAGGGCGTGGGCGGCGAGATCCAGCTGACGGACGCCATTGAACGCCTGATGGCCCATGAAGCCGTCTACGCCTTCCAGTACCAGGGCAAGCGCTACGACTGCGGCAGCAAGGAAGGCTTTTTGCAGGCCACGGTGGAACTGGCGCTGCAGCACGAGGATGTGGGCGCGAGCTTCCGCGAATACCTGCAGGGCCTGAGCATCTGAGGCCCGGCCTCGGAGCCGCCCTGCCCCATGCAAAAGGCCTGCGAAAGCAGGCCTTTTTCTTTGGAGCGAACCGCGTGCAGCCGCTCAGCGCCGGCGCAGGATATGGATGAACTCCGCACCCACGGTCTGCTGCTCCACCAGTTCATTGCCGGTCTGCTTGGCAAAGGCCTGGAAGTCGCGCAGCGAGCCCGTGTCGGTGGCCACCACCTTGAGCAACTGGCCGCTGTCCAGTTCGGCCAGCGCCTTCTTGGCCTTGAGAATGGGCAGCGGGCAGTTGAGCCCGCGCGTGTCGATTTCCTTGTGAATTTCCATCGGATGCACCTCTTGAGCCTGGGATTCTAGGCGGCATCGCGGCTGAGGCCGGCAGCAGTGTCTTCATCGGTGCGACTTGCCTCAGCCTCCTGGGCCTGCTCGGCACGCTTCCAGAAGTCACGGATCACGGGATCATGTCCCCGGCTGCGCAGCCACTTGGCCAGCGCCATGCCGGTGCCCGAGGGCCAGGCCTGGACTTTCTCGGGCTCCAGCAGGCGGTATTCGAGCAGTTCGGGCGACAGCCGCACCTGGCCGCTGGCGCGCACATGGAAGGCGATGATGACCTGGTTCATGCGCAGGAACTCATGCACGCTGATCAGCTCCAGCGACTCGGCCTGCAGGCCGGTTTCCTCCGCCACCTCGCGCGCCACGCCCTCCTCGGGCGACTCGCCGGCCTCCATGAAGCCCGTGATCAGCCCGAAGACCTTCTCGGGCCAGGCCGCATTGCGCGCCAGCAGCACCTTGCCGTCCAGCTCCACGATGGCGGCCAGCACCGGCGTGGGATTGTTCCAGTGCGTCCAGCCGCACTCGGGGCAGCGAAGGCGCGATACATCGCCGCCGTCCTCGGCCTGGATCACCCACTGCAGGGGCGTGGCGCAGTGCGTGCAATAGCGGGTCTCATAGTGCATGGGGCTGTTCCTGGTTTTTTGCTGTCCTGGCTCTACGCAAACAGGAAGGCCCGCCTGAAGGCGGGCCTGTCGCTGCGTCAGGCGGGGAAGACGCCCGTGGACAGATAGCGGTCGCCGCGGTCGCAGACCACGAAGACGATGGTGGCGTTGTTCTCGCGCTCGGCAATCTGCTGGGCCACCCAGCAGGCGCCAGCCGCAGAGATGCCGGCAAAGATGCCTTCCTCGCGCGCCAGGCGGCGCGCCATGTCCTCGGCATCGTCCTGGCCCACGAGCACGGTCTCGTCGATCAGCGAGGCGTCGTAGATCTTGGGCATGTATTCCTCGGGCCACTTGCGGATGCCGGGGATGCGCGAGCCCTCGGCCGGCTGGGCACCCACGATGCGGATGGCCGGGTTCTTTTCCTTGAGGAACTTCGCCACGCCCGTGATCGTGCCCGTGGTGCCCATGGCGCTCACGAAATGCGTGATCTCGCCGCCCGTCTGCTCCCACAGCTCGGGGCCGGTGGTCTCGTAGTGGATGCGCGGGTTGTCGGGGTTGCCGAACTGGTCGAGCACCACGCCCTTGCCCTGGGCCACCATCTGGTCGGCCAGGTCGCGCGCGTATTCCATGCCGCCGCTCTTGGGCGTGAGGATCAGCTCGGCGCCATAGGCCTTCATCGTCTGGGCACGCTCGATGGAAAGGTCCTCGGGCATGATCAGCACCATCCGGTAGCCCTTGATCGTGGCGGCCATGGCCAGCGCAATGCCGGTATTGCCCGAGGTGGCCTCGATCAGCGTGTCGCCGGGCTTGATGTCGCCGCGCTCTTCGGCGCGCCGGATCATCGACAGGGCCGGCCTGTCCTTGACCGAACCGGCCGGGTTGTTGCCTTCCAGCTTGCCCAGCACCACGTTGCCACGTTCCTGGCGAGACTGCGCACCGATGCGCTGCAATGCCACCAGGGGCGTGCGGCCGATGGCGTCTTCGATGGTCGGATAAATTTTCATAGCCTCACACTGTGCCATAATTCGCCCCTGCGCTAAGTAGCCCGGGTGGTGAAATTGGTAGACGCAGGGGACTCAAAATCCCCCGCCGCAAGGCGTGCCGGTTCGATTCCGGCCCCGGGCACCAGAGATTACGTAGCCGAAAAAGCAGTCCCCTGCTTTTTCGGCTATTTCTTTTCCGGCCGCTGTCTTTACAGCGTCCGCACAAACCTCAAGCCCCTTTGCATCCAGCCGTGTTCAACGGCTGCACTGCATTTCAAGGCCCTCCAGCCTGCACCGATCCTGCGTCCTCATGCCTTGGGCGGGATGACGCCTGCGCGCTTTTCGCCGTACCGGGCCCAACCTGTGTACAACTTTGGCATCGACCGCCTCGCAAGGCCTGCCAGGCCTGGACCTTGGCCCATGCTGAAGCCTCCTTGAAGCAGCACCATTCCAGCCCGCAGGCAGGGCTGCAGCTCTGCGTCAAATTCAGCATCTTCCCTCTGAAAAGCGGCACTTGCACCACCGTCATGCAGCCCTTGCCCAGCGCGGGCACCAGCCCGGTGCGCCCACGGCTCGGGCCTGTAAAAGCCCATGAAAAAAGCCACCCTGAGGTGGCTTCTTTTCTCCACAGATCCATTGAACAACCCTGTGGATAATCAGTGAACAGCAAGTGAACGAGGCGTCCAAGTGCTTGCATTCACTGGCCGCAGGCTAAGCTGCCTGCAAATCAGGCAACCTCCAAATCCAAGGGAAAACCCTCGGATCGGAAGACACCTGACCCACCTCGCCTCAGGCATCCGTGCGACGGATCTGCGCGCGCCCAGCCGCCGTGATGTGCCATTGACGGCTGCTGTCCACTTCGACCAGTCCACGCTCGCGCAGCCTCTTGGACAGATGCTCGCGCGCCGCGCTTTCCAGCGACACGGGCTCGCCCATTTCCAGCTTCTTGAGCACTTCGAGTTCATCCACGGTCGGCTCGTACACGGGTGCGTGATATGTGGTTTCGGCCATCGCTACTCCTTCGCTATTCAAAGTCTCATGCCCCAGGACTCTAGGGGGCACGGACCCAAACATAGCCTTGGCCCGGAAGCCGCGCAATCGGTGGCCGCACCTTTTTTCGGGTTGTGGGCGATGATTGCACGCTTTGCGGCGGCGTCCCACAGTCGCCAGGGCGCTGCCCCGTCCGGGAAACGGGCGGCTCGCGCTCTTGTCGCCGCCCTCTGCTCACCGCTTTTGCCATCTGCTCCAGGGATTCAGGTTTTCATGTTGTACGCCATCACCGCCTTGTTCGCCTTCCAGTTGCTGGGGGAGGCCATCGTCCAGCTCACGGGGCTGCCGCTTCCGGGCGCGCTCGTGGGCACGCTGCTGCTGCTGGGGGGGCTGCTGATGCACGGCCGCCTGCCCGAGTCGCTGGAGAAGGCTGCGGGCGTGCTGCTGCAGAACATGATGCTGCTGTTCATTCCCGTCATTGCGGGCGTGATGCTGGAGTTCGACCGGCTGTCGCGCGAATGGCAGCCCTTCGTGATCGCCTGCGTGGCGGGTGCGGCCATTACCTTCCTGGCCACGGCCTTCACCTTCCGCTGGTGCCTGGAACGCCAGCGCGCCCGCGAAGCGGCCGCCAGCCAGGGAGACAAGGCATGAGCGCACTGGCCACCACTTGGCACACTGCCTGGCAATCCCTGTCCGGCAACGCCGGCACCGCCCATCTGCCCTGGCTGGTGCTGACCATGGCCGTCTACCTGGCTGCCATGGCGCTGTACCGCCGAAGCGGCAACCATCCCCGCCTGATCCCCGTGTTCACGGCCGTGGTCGTGATCGTGGGCGTGCTGCTGGCCACGGGCACCTCCTATGCCAGCTACCGCAGCGGCGTCTCTCTGCTGGGGCTGCTGATCGGGCCGGCCACCGTCGCGCTGGCGATTCCGCTGTACGCCCAGCGCGAGCGCATCCGCGCGCTGTGGCTGCCCATCAGCGTGGCCCTGGCCGTGGGCTGCGTGGTGGCGTTGCTGTCGGCACTGCTGATCGGCTGGAGCCTGGGCGCCACGGTGCAGACGCTGGTGGCGCTGGCCCCCAAATCGGCCACCATTCCCATCGCCCTGCCCATGGCCGAGCGCTTTGGCGGGCCGGCCTCGCTGGCGGCCGTGGCCGTGGCCATCACCGGCATCGCGGGCACGATGATGGCGCCGCTGCTGATCCGCCTGGTGCGCAGCGATGATCCGGCCGTGCAGGGCTTTGCCCTGGGCCTCACGGCCCATGCCATCGGCACGGCACGCGCGCTGCAGGTGAATCCGACCATGGGCGCCTTCTCGGCCCTGGCCATGGGCCTGAACGGCGTGGCCACGGCCGTGGTCATGCCGCTGTGCCTGGCCCTGCTGCCCTGGTTCTGAGCGCGATTGCGGGTTTTCCCCAGAGACACCCCCACAAGCCTGTGGACAAGCGCCGCCGGCAACAAGGATAAGTCGGTTAAGTGACTGTCATCGTTGAACAATCCAAAGCCTGCTTAATTTTCAGGCAGGCCGGTGCTCCCTGGCGCGCTGCTGCAGCCATGAAGAGAACACGCGCAAGGCGGGCGCGGGCTGCGCGTCGGGCGCCAGGGCCGGCGTGACCAGGTAGTAGGCACGGTTGCCGCGCAGCGGCTGTGGGCAGGCAATGATGAGGTCGCCACGCGCCAGCTCCTGCTCGATCAGCATGGGCGGCATCAACGCCACGCCCAGGCCCTGGCTGGCCGCCACGGCCAGCATGGAGAACAGCTCCAGCCGCATGCCGTCCAGCGCGCGCGGCGCGGCAACGCCCATGGCATCGAACCACTGCTGCCAGCCGTAAGGCCGCGTGCTTTGCTGCAGCAGCGGCATCCGGGCCACGATGTCCGCCCCCACGGGCAGCCAGGCGCGGCCTGGATCGCGCGCCTGCGCCGTGGCCAGCAGATGCGGGCTGCATACGGGCACCACCTCTTCGTCCATCAGCCATTGCGCCTGCACACCGGGCCAGCGCGCCACCTGCTCGGGCGTGCCGGCATAGAGCGCGGCGTCGAACACGGTATCGGCAAACAGGAAGGGCCGCGTCTGCACGTCGATGTGCACCGTGACCTCGGGATGCTCGCGCGCCAGCTGGGGCAGGCGCGGCAGCAGCCAGCGCGTGGCGAAGGTGGGCACGGCAGCCAGGTTGAGCGGGCCGCCTTCGCCCTGGTGGGCCATGATGTCCAGCGTGTCGCGCTCCAGGCCGTGCAGCCAGCGCGAGACCTGCTGGGCGTACTGCGTGCCCGCCTCGGTCAGCAGCACGCCGTGGCGCGTGCGCCGGAACAGCTGCACACCCAGGAACTCCTCCAGCGAGATGATCTGGCGCGAGACGGCGCTCTGCGTCAGCGACAGCTCCTGCGCCGCACGCGTGTAGCTGATGTGGCGGGCGGCCGATTCAAAGCAGGCCAGGGCTTGGGTGGATGGCAGGGCTCTACGCATATCTCATGAATTCAACGCACTCCAATGGCAAACATCATAGGGAATAACCCGCAACATGGAATCCATACATGCGCTTTACGCATTCATGGATGAACAAACATCGTTTGCGCCACGCCCAGGCCCGCTTCTAAGATGCAGCGCAACGACGCTACACGGCGGCGGCCTGCCCGGCACCGCGTTGACGCCGCACGTGGCAGCGGCTCCCGCCCTTGACCTCTTTGTTTTTGGAGATACGACACCATGGCCCGCAACAGCTTCCAATGGGATGACCCCTTCCAGCTCGACCAGCAACTGAGCGAGGACGAGCGCATGATCCGCGATGCGGCCCATGCCTACTGCCAGGAGAAGCTGGCACCCCGCGTGCTGGAGATGTTCCGCCACGAAAAGACCGACGTGAGCATCTTCCGCGAGATGGGCGAGCTGGGCCTGCTGGGCCCCACCATTCCCACGCAATACGGCGGCGCCGGCCTGAACTACGTCAGCTACGGCCTGGTGGCACGCGAGATCGAACGCGTGGACTCGGGCTACCGCTCCATGGCCAGCGTGCAAAGCTCGCTGGTGATGGTGCCCATCAATGAATTCGGCACCGAAGACCAGAAGAACCGGTACCTGCCCAAGCTGGCCAGCGGCGAGTTCATCGGCTGCTTCGGCCTGACCGAGCCCGACCACGGCTCCGACCCCGGCAGCATGTCCAGCCGCGCCTACAAGGTGGACGGCGGCTACCGCCTCAAGGGCAACAAGATGTGGATCACCAACAGCCCCGTGGCCGACGTGTTCGTGGTCTGGGCCAAGGAAGTGACCGAGGACGGCCATGTGGGCGAGATCCGCGGCTTCATCCTGGACAAGGGCATGAAGGGCCTGTCGGCCCCGGCCATCCACGGCAAGGTGGGCCTGCGCGCCTCCATCACGGGTGAGATCGTGATGGACGACGTCTTCGTTCCCGAGGAAAACGCCTTCCCCGAGGTGCGCGGCCTCAAGGGCCCCTTCACCTGCCTGAACAGCGCACGCTTCGGCATTGCCTGGGGCGCCCTGGGCGCAGCCGAGTTCTGCTGGCACACGGCGCGCCAGTACACGCTGGACCGCAAGCAGTTCGGCCGCCCCCTGGCTGCCAACCAGCTGATCCAGAAGAAGCTGGCCGACATGCAGACCGAGATCACCCTGGGCCTGCAGGCCGCGCTGCGCGTGGGCCGCATGAAGGACGAGCACCAGAACGTGATCGAGATCACCTCGCTGATCAAGCGCAACAACTGCGGCAAGTCGCTGGACATTGCCCGCATGGCGCGCGACATGATGGGTGGCAACGGCATCAGCGACGAGTTCGGCGTGGCCCGCCACTTGGTCAACCTGGAAGTGGTCAACACCTACGAAGGCACGCACGATGTGCATGCGCTGATCCTGGGCCGTGCTCAGACTGGCATCGCAGCTTTTGCCAACTGACCCCCTGAGGCGCTTCGCGCCTTCCCCCTTCTCGCTTCGCGGAGGGGGACGACGCCCTCGCCGCGAGGCGGCTCTTGCTCGGCGTCTCTCGCTTGGGCAGCGTCCGTCTCGCACGCTATGGGGGATGGAAGCTCAAGCACTCAGTTGAACTACCAGCGGCATCGGGCGCGCTCATATTTCTTCCCTCTCATGTCCTCCACATCCTCCGCGCCGGCTGCATTGGCTGGCATCAAGGTGCTTGATCTTTCCCGCGTGCTGGCCGGGCCCTGGTGCACGCAGACGCTGGCCGACCTGGGTGCCGATGTGATCAAGGTCGAGCGGCCCGTGGCCGGCGACGACACGCGCCACTGGGGGCCTCCATTCCTGCCGCGCGACGATGGGCAGGCCACGCAGGAGGCCAGCTATTTCACGGCCTGCAACCGCAACAAGCGCTCGGTCACCATCGACATGTCCACCCCCGATGGCCAGCAGCTGATTCGCCAGATGGCGGCAGGGGCCGACGTGCTGGTGGAGAACTTCAAGGTCGGTGGCCTGGCGCAGTACGGGCTGGACTACGAAAGCCTCAAGGCGCTCAACCCGCGCCTGATCTATTGCTCGGTCACGGGTTTCGGCCAGACCGGCCCGTATGCCGAGCGCGCGGGCTACGACCTCATGGTGCAGGCCATGTGCGGGCTGATGAGCATCACCGGCCATGCCGACGAGGCGCCCGGAGGCGGCCCGCTCAAGGTGGGCGTGGCCGTGATCGATGTCTTCACGGGCCTGTATGCCAGCAATGCCATCCTGGCCGCGCTGCATGCGCGCCAGGCCTCGGGCCGGGGCCAGCACATCGACATGGCCCTGCTCGACGTGGGCATGGCCGTGCTGGCCAACCAGGCTGCCGGCTTTCTGGCCACGGGCGAATCGCCGGGCCGCGCCGGCAACATCCACCCCAGCCTGGCGCCCTACCAGGACTTCGCCACGGCCAACGGCAACGTGCTGCTGGCCATTGGCAATGACGGGCAGTTCGCGCGCTTTTGCGCCGCCGTCGGCGAAGCCGGCTGGGCGCAGGACGAGCGCTTTGCCACCAACACCGCCCGCGTGCGCAACCGCCAGGCGCTGCTGGAGCGGATGGTGCCCCTCATGAAGACACGCGGCACGGCCGAATGGATTGCGCTGCTGGAAGACAAGGCCGTGCCCTGCGGCCCCATCAACACCATCGCCCAGGCCTTCGACGACCCGCAGGTGCGCGCACGCGGCATACGCGTCGAGCTGCCGCGCGAGGCCGGCGACGGCATCTCGCGCATCGCCGGCGTGGCCAGCCCCATGCGGCTGAGCGACACCCCGCCCGTGCTGCGCAGCGCACCGCCCTCCCTGGGCCAGCACACCGATGAAGTGCTGGGCGAACTGGGCATTGCGCCCATGGCCATCCAGGCGCTGCGCTCGCGCGGCGTGGTCTGATCGCCAGCGCCGCGCAACACCGCCTCAACATCCCTCAGCTCAAGCACCGTCATACGTATGCCCTAACGAATCCTGCTTTCCTGCCCGTCGGTGCCTCACAACAAACGTCCACAACATCCATTCAAGGAGACAACACCATGACTCACACCTCCCGCATCGCGCTCGCCGGCATCCTCGGCGCCCTCGCGCTTTCGGGCGCAGCCCATGCCCAGGGCTACCCCACCAAGCCCATCAAGCTGCTCGTGCCCTTCGCGGCCGGCGGCACCACCGACCTGATCGCGCGCATCGTGGCCGAGCCGCTGGGCCGCGCCCTGGGCCAGCCCGTGGTGGTCGAGAACAAGGGCGGCGGCGGCGGCAGCATCGGCGCGGCCGAGACGGCGCGCTCCCAGCCCGATGGCTACAGCCTGGGCATCGCCACCGTGTCCACCACGGCCACCAACCCGGCGATCAACCCCAAGATCCCGTACAACGTGCTGACCGACTTCACGCCCATCGTGAACATCGCGGCCACGCCCAACATCATTGCGGCCAACCCCAAGTTCGCGGGCAAGAACTACCAGGAGTTCCTGGCCGAGGTGAAGAAGAACCCCGGCAAGTACTCCTACGCCTCGCCCGGCAACGGCAGCATCACCCATCTGATGATGGAGATGTTCAAGCTGTCCACGGGCACCGACATCACCCACGTGCCCTACCGCGGCAGCGGCCCCGCGCTGAACGACGCCGTGGCGGGCCAGGTTCCGCTGATCTTCGACAACCTGCCCTCGGCCCTGGGCTTCGTCAAGGAAAAGCGCCTGGTGCCCATCGTGGTGGCCGCGCCCCAGCGCCTGGCCGCCCTGCCCGATGTGCCCACCTTCAAGGAAGTGGGCCTGGCCCCCGTCAACCGCATGGCCTACTACGGCATCGTCGGCCCCAAGAACCTGCCGCGCGACATCGTGGACAAGGTCAACGCCGCCACGCGCAAGGTGCTGCAGGACCCCGCCATCAAGAAGCGCATCGAGGAAACCGGCTCGCTGATCGTGGCCGACACGCCCGAGCACTTCTTTGAAGAGATCAAGGCCGAACTGGCGGTCTACAAGGACGTGGTGCAAAAGCAGAACCTGACGATGGATTGAGCCTGCGCGTCACCCACCGCCCCTCCCCGCCACGGCGGGGATTTTTGTTGCAGGGATCGAAGGCTGGAGCCGCCAAGCGACATCCCACCAACATGCCTGCTTACCTGTCTTTTGCTCTGCGAGATACAATGTATCTCACCCCTTTTTGCAGAAGCACACCATGGCAACCACCACCATGATCCACGTGCGCGTGGATGAAGAGATCAAGGCACAGGCCGCCGAAACCCTGGCCAGCATGGGCTTGACGGTGTCGGATGCCGTACGTGTCTTCCTGATGCGCGTGGTGACCGACCAGCAATTGCCCTTCGACCTCAGGGCACCCAACGCCGAGACGCGCGCAGCCATGCAGGAGGCACGCGCCATGCGCAAGGCACGCTTTGCCACCGCGGACGATTTGCTCCATGACCTCGAAAAAGGCAGCGGGCAGTAAGCGCGCAGTCCTTCCCCGCGCATCGGACCGGACCAAGGCTTTCGCCAAGGACTGGGTCCGGCTGTCTCATTCCGGCCGCCATGACATGAAGCGGTTGAAGGAGGCCATGCTGCGGCTGATTGCCAACGACGCCCCCCTGGAGCCTCAGTGGCTGGACCATGCCCTCACCGGCGACTGGGCCGATCACAGGGAGTGCCACGTGGGGGGCGATTTCCTGCTGATCTACCGGCTCGATGGCCAGGGCACCAACGAATCGATCATTTTCGTGCGAGCCGGCACGCACGCCGAGCTGTTCGACTAAGACACACCCAGCAACGCCTCACACACCTCGCACAGGCGCTCAGCCAGACGCCGGCCCGGCGCCGACAACTGGGCGCGCACGTGCAGTGCCACTTCCACATCAGGCACGGAGGCGAAGCCGGTCATGTCGTCGAGCAGGCGGTGGCCGGGCCCGACCAGCCTGCGCGGCAGCAGGCTCACGCCCAGGCCCTGCTCCACGGCGGCTTCCAGGCTGGCCAGGCTGGCGCTCACATAGGCCAGGCGCCAGCGCCGGCCGGCGGCATCCAGCGCATGCGTCATCTCGCTGCGGTACAGGCCGCCCTGCGGAAATACCACCAGGGGCAAGGGATCCATCCCGTGGCAGGGATGCGGCGCACTGTCTATCCAGGCCAGCGGTTCGGGCCAGCGCGCCATGCCGGGCGTGCTGCCGCTGCGCTGCTTGACGATGGCCAGGTCCAGCTCGCCGGCCTGGAACTGCTGCCATATCGCCTGCGACAACCCGCTGGTCAGCTCCAGGCGCAACTGCGGCTGGCTGCGCGCCAGCGCGCCCAAGGCGGGCATCAAGGCATTGCCGGCAAAGTCCTCGGGAACACCGATGCGCAGCACGGCTTCGGTGGCGCCAGCCAACTGCTCCACGGCCTCGTCCATGAGGGCGAGGATGCGCTGCGCATAGGCCAGCAAGCGCTCTCCTTCCAGCGTGCATTCCACATGGCGCCCGCTGCGGTCCAGCAGCGTGCAGCCCATTTGCTCCTCCAACCTGCGGATCTGCTGGCTGACCGTGGACTGGGTGAGGTGCACGCCCTGAGCCGCACGCGTGAAGCTGCCGGTTTCGGCCACGGCGCAGAAGCTGCGCAGCAGGGTGGGGTCTATGGAAGAGGGCTGCATGGGGCTTGGATGGGTTCCAGTGGCTTTGTCACTGCCCAGCATTTGATCATTTAATTTTCCAATTGATGGCTCCCGTCCTAGACTGCGGCCTCAGCTCCCGATTGCCCAGCCATCCCCATGCAAGAACAAGAACACATCCGCCTGCTGCGCCATGCCGTGCAGCTGGCGCACGACAACCGCCTGCGGGGCGGCCGGCCCTTCGGCGCCCTGCTCGCGCGCGAGGGGCAGATCCTGTCCACGGGCGTCAACGAGATCGTGCAAAGCCATGATCCCAGCGCCCATGCCGAAATGCAGGCGCTGCGCGCAGGCACGCGCGCCCAGGCCAACCCCAGCCTGGCTGGCTGCACCATCTACGCGAGCGGCCACCCCTGCCCCATGTGCCTGGCCGCGCTGGTGATGGCCGGGGCCGAGCAGGTTTTCTTCGCCTTCGACAACGCGGATGCCCAGCCCTACGGCCTGTCCAGCGAAGGCGCCTACCAGCGGCTGCGCATGCCGCTGCAGCCGCCACCGTTGCCCCTGACGCGGCTGGACACGGGCATCACGGCGGCCCAGCTGTATGGCAACGTCCCCTGGGCCTGAAGCCATGTCGTCCATTGCGCCCGCGCGCACCGAGGCGCCTGCCGCAGCGCACGCCATTCCAACGGCGCTGTGGCTGGCCACCGTGGTCCTGGTCACGCTGAACCTGCGCCCGTTTCTCACGGCCATCGGCCCGCTGGGCCCGCAGATACAGTCCGCCACCGGCATGGATCTGTCCACGCGGTCCTGGCTGACGCTGCTGCCCATGGCGTTGATGGGCGTGGGCGCCTGGCTGGCCCCGGCCGCGCTGCGGCGCCTGGGTCCGCGTCGCGCCGTGGTCGGGTCCTTGGCGGTGATTGCGCTGGGCTGCGCGCTGCGCGTGGCGGGCTCCAGTGCGGCCACCCTGCTGGCCACGGCCGCGCTGTGCGGCGCTGGCGTGGCCCTGGTGCAAGGCGTGCTGCCGGGCCTGATCAAGCGCCAGTCGCCCGCACGCATGGCCCAGATGATGGGGCTGTACTCGGCTGCGCTCATGGGCGGCGGGGCTCTCGGTGCCCAGATTTCGCCGCTGGCCGTGCAATGGGGGCTGGACTGGCGCTTTGCGCTGGCGCTCTGGACTGCGCCCGCCCTGCTGGCCCTGGTGTTGGCGCGGCATGCGCTGAGCACATTGCCGGGTCCGGCGCTCATGACCGGAGCCAACGCCCCGCAAGACACCGGCTGGCTGCGCCGGCGCCCGCGCACCTGGCTGCTGATGGCCTGCTTCGGCCTCATCAACGGCGGCTATGCGGCCATGGTGGCCTGGCTTGCGCCCTTCTATCAGGCCCATGGCTGGAGCCCCGCGCAAAGCGGCGGCCTGGTCGCCCTGCTGTCGGTGGCCCAGGCCAGCGCAGCTCTGGGACTGCCCGTGCTGGCTTCGCGCCATGCCGACCGGCGGCCGTGGCTGGGGTTCACGCTGCTGTGCCAGATCATCGGCCTGGCCGCGCTGGCCTGGTGGCCCGATGCGGCGCCGCTGCTCAACATCGTCATCCTCGGCATCGGCCTGGGGGGCTGCTTCGCGCTGATGATGGTGGTGGCGCTGGACCATCTTCCCCACCCCACGCAGGCCGGTGCGCTCAACGCGCTGATGCAGGGCGGCGGCTTTCTGATTGCGGCGCTGGCGCCCTATGTGATCGCCCGGCTGCACCAGTTCACGGGCGGATTCGGCGCCGGCTGGCTGGCCCAGATGGCCGCCGTGCTCGTGGTCTGCGTGCTGGTGTCCCGCCTGGCGCCGCAGCGCTACGCCCAGGCCATGCGGGCACCCGGCGACTGACCCGCTTCAGTGCGCGGCCTGGAAGCCGGCCGACCAGCGCACGAAGGCCCAGATGCACCAGGCCAGGCCCAGCGCCACCAGGCCGCCGCCGATCCAGCCGATGTTCTGCATGCCCGCGTGCATGCTGACCTGGCTGCCCAGCAGCGCACCGCCGCCAATGCCGATGTTGAAGATGCCCGAGAACATGGACATGCCCACGTCGGTGGCGTCGGCCGCCAGCTTGAGCACCTGGGACTGCATGGCCAGGGCGAAGCAGATCATGGCGACACCCCAGACCGAGCTCATCACGTAGAGCGATGCCTCATGGCCCGAGGCCGGCACCAGCATCAGCAGGCTGGCCGACAACATGCCAATGGCGGCCAGCAGAAAGCCGCGCGGATGGCGCAGGCCCCACCAGCTGAACATCACGCTGCCCACGATGCCCATGCCGCCGTACAGCAGCAGCACGGCCGTGGTCACCTTGCCCTCGAAGCCCGCGATGTCCTGCACGAAGGGCTCGATATAGCTGTAGGCCGTGAACTGCCCGGTGATCACGACCACCAGCAGGATATAGATGGACAGCAGCGCCGGACGGCGCAGCAGCATGGGCACGCTGGCCAGGTTGCCCGCGTTCTCGCTGGGCAGGCGCGGCAGCAGCCGGGCCAGGGCCACCATCACGATGGCGGCCACCCCGCCCACGGCCAGGAACGTCGTGCGCCAGCCCAGCCATTCGCCCACGATGCGGCCCAGCGGAATGCCCAGCACCATGGCCATGGAGGTACCGGTGGCCAGCAGGCTCAGCGCCACGGCCTTCCTGCCGGGCGGCGCCACGCGCACGGCCAGCGAGGCGGTGATGGACCAGAACACCGCGTGCGACAGCGCAATGCCGATGCGGCTGACCATGAGCGAGGCAAAGCTCCAGGCCACGCCCGACAGCACGTGGCTGGCCACGAACAGCGCGAACACGCCCATGAGCAGCTTGCGCCGCTCCACGTTGCGCGTGAGCAGCATGAAGGGCAGCGAGGCCAGGGCCACGATCCAGGCGTAGATGGTCAGCATCAGCCCGACCTGCTCGGTGGGCATGGAAAAGCTCGCGCCAATGCTGCTGAGCAGACCCACGGGCACGAACTCGGTGGTATTGAAGACGAAGGCGCCCAGCGCCAGGGCGATCACGCTGAGCCAGGCCTGGGCAGCCGTGGGAGTGGAAGACGCGGGAACGGAACCGGCCGCAGCGGAAACGGAAGGGGGCATGAAAGCGTGGGGCTGTTTGTTGCAGCGCAATATTGTGCTGCGCCATGCGACGGCCTGATGTCAGCCGCCGCGCAAGCCCCAGTGCCGCCAGGGAGACTCAGGCGGGTGGCAGGTGGCAGACGGCCTCGATGTTGTGACCGTCGGGGTCGAGCACGAAGGCCGCGTAATAGTCGTCGTGGTAGTGCGGTCGCAGGCCCGGCTCGCCATTGCAGCGCCCGCCGGCGGCCAGGGCTGCCGCGTGGAAATCATCGACCATGTTGCGATTGTCCACGCGAAAGGCCACATGGATGGGCGGCTGGTTGGGCTCGCCGCCGGTGATCCAGAAGTCGGGCTTGGGCGGTTCGCCAAAGCCCGCAGTGTCGCCGTGGCCCGTGAGCTCGGCGGACAGCTCCATCAGGATCTCGTAGCCCAGGGGAGCCAGCGCCCGCGCGTAAAACTCCCGGCTGCGGTCGAAGTCCGATACGAGGATTCCCGTGTGGTCGATCATGGCTGTGCTCCTGCCTGTTCATGACGGACACCAGCATGCCATGGAGACCGCTGCGGCACCAGCGGACTGGCGCAGGTGTTCAGTAAGCGACAGTGAAGCGCTGGCGCAGGTGCAGTCCCTTGTCCAGCGCATCGACCAGGGCCACGGCCAGGTCCGCTGCCGAAATCGTGCCGGGCTGGCCATCGGCCTGCATCAGCGGCTCATCCTTGCCCGTGCGGTACTGGCCTGTGCGTTCGCCATGGTCGCCCAGGTGCAGGGCAATCGGTGGGCTCAGCATCGTCCAGTCCAGGCCCTGCTCCTTTTGCAGATCGTCGAGGGCATCGCGGGCAGCCGAGGCGCCGGGCTTGATGGCGGCCGGGAACTCGGGCGTGTCCACCAGTTGCTTGCCGGGTGCGATGTAGAGGCTGCCTGCGCCGCCGACCACCAGGTAGCGCTTGATGCCGGCCGCCTTGGTGCCCGCCACGATGGCGCGCGAGCCGCGCATGAAATCCTCATAGATATCGGGATTGCCCCAGCCCGCGTTGTAGGCGCTGACCACGGCGTCCGCGCCCGCCACGGCGCGCTGCACGGCGGCGGCGTCCAGTACATCGGCCTGCACGGCCTGCAGCCGCGGCTGGGCCGCCAGCTTGGCGGGGTCGCGCACCAGGGCCACGACCTCATGGCCGCGCTGCAGCAGCTCCTTCAATACCGCCGAACCCACAAAGCCGGTTGCGCCAATCAATGCCACTTTCATCTTCGGTCCTTTATGGCGCCAGGGCGCCTGTTCACGATGGCATTGAGATTACGCCGTTCACAATGCATGCGGTAGACGGCAATTTTTACCAATACCTTGAAGCACAGCTTCACAATACAACCCATGGATGACTACAAACGCATGGCCGTTTTCGCCGCCGTGGTGCAGCACGGCTCCATGAGCGCCGCCGCGCGTGCCCTGGGCATGAGCCCCTCGGCCGTGAGCCAGCAGGTACGCCAGCTCGAACGCGATGGCGGCGTGACCCTGCTGCACCGCTCCACCCGGCAGATCGCGCTCACCGACACGGGCGAGCGCTACTACCAGCAGTGCGCCGCCATGGCCCAGGCCGCCAGCCAGGCGCGGGCCGAGCTGGCCGCCGCGCGCGACGAGCCCGGCGGCGAGCTGCGCCTGTCGGCCACCGTGGGATTTGCGCGCCACATCGCGCCGGCCCTTGGCCGCTGGCTGGCCCGGCACCCTGCGCTGCGCCTGCACCTGGATGTGGACGACGCGCCCATCGACCTCATTCAGAGCCGCATCGACCTGGCCTTGCGCTTTGGCCGGCTGGCCGATTCCGGCTGGGCCGCCCGGCGCCTGGGCGCCATGCGCAACTGGCTGTGCGCATCGCCCGCATGGATGCAGGCCCAGGGTGGCGGCGCAGCCTGGCGCCACCCGGCCCCCCTGGCCAGCATGCGCTGGCTGGGCCTGGCACGCGAGGGCCAGGGCCAGGCCCTGCGTGCCGAGGCGCGCCACCCTGACACGGGCGAGACCTACAGCCTGCAGGTGCTGCCCCATGTGGCCAGCAACAACCAGCTGTCCATCCAGCAGATGTGCGAGGCCGGCCTGGGCCTGGCCCTGCTGGGCAGCATGGACGTGGCCGACACCGTGGCCGAAGGCCACCTGGTGCGCCTGCTGCCGGACTGGGACTTCGGCGGCCTGGACATCTGGGCCGTCACCCCGCAGCGCCAGGCCCAGCCCGCCAAGGTGCGCCAGGCCATCGCTGCCTTGCAGGCCTATCTGGCCCGGTTGCCGGGCGTGGTCGATGCGCCTGCCCCGGCCTGAGGAGCATGGACAGCGGACGAAAAAAAGCCCGCACGGGGCGGGCATGAAAACGAAGGGGGACAGGCTCTCAGTCGAGGGCTGTCTTCTGGCCGTTCTTGAACACGCTCAGCGTGTACGAGGGGTTCTTCATCTCGCCGTTCTTCTCGAAGGCGATCTTCGAGGTCACGCCCGAGTAGTCGGCCTTCTGCAGGAAGGGGATGTAGACCTTGGGGTCCCAGGAGTTGGCGCGCTTCATGGCGTCGGCCAGCATCATGGTGGCGTCGTAGAAATACGGGCTGTAGACCTGGAACTGGCCGGGGTACTTGGCGTCGTAGCGCTTTTTCCATTCCGTGCCGCCGGGCATCTTGGCCAGCGAGGCGCCGCCATCGGCGCAGATCACGTTGTCCAGCGGCTTGGCACCGGCGGCCACCTTGGCCAACTCGGGCACGCACAGGCCGTCGCCGCCGAAGTACTTGGCATCGTTCAGGCCCAGCTGGGCCATCTGGCGCAGCATGGGTCCGGCCTGGCCGTACATGCCGCCGTAGAAGATGCCATCGGGCTTCTTGGCCTTGATCGAGGTCAGGATGGCCATGAAGTCCGTGGCCTTGTCGTTCGTGAACTCCGAGGCCACGACCTTCACGCCCAGCTTTTCCGCATCCTTCTTGAACACATTGGCCAGGCCCTGGCCGTAGGCCGTGCGGTCATCGATGATGGCCACGGTCTTGAGCTTGAGCGTCTGCGCCGCGTACTTGGCCAGTGCCGCGCCCAGCGCATTGTCATTGGCGATCACGCGGTAGGTGGTGTTCCAGCCGGGCTTGGTCAGGTCGGGGTTGGTGGCCGCGCCCGTGATCATGGGAATGCCGCAGTCCTGGAAGACCTTGGACGAGGGAATGGCCACGCCCGAGTTGAGGAAGGCCACGGCGCCGGCGACCTTGTCGTCGCACAGCTTCTGCGAAGCGGCCGTGCCCTGCTTGGGATCGGCCACATCGTCCTCGGCCACCAGCTGGAACTTGACCTTCTTGCCGGCGATCTCCATGCCCTTGGCATTGAGCTCGTCGATGGCCATGCGCACGCCGTTTTCGTTGTCCTTGCCGAAATTGGCCTGGGGACCGGACACCGGGCCGATGTGGCCGATGCGGATCACCTGCTCCTGGGCCATGGCCACGCCACCCATGCCGGCCACGACGGCCGCAATACACAACTTCCGGGACATCTTCATCGCGCACTCCTCAGTTGAAACAGGCCGTCACGTTATTCCCGTCATCGCGGCTTGGCAATGCCGCGTGACGGGGCCGCGACACTCGGCACCAACTCAGTGTTTACGAGCATCCGTCCCCACCCAAAGCTGTGCTGGGTGGCGCGCCGCAACCGGCGACGCAGGCGATGCTTGCAACTCAGGCCGCGCGCGCCTGGCCCAGCGCCTGCACCTGGGCCAGCTGGTCCAGGGCCGCCAGGCACGCATGCGCCACTTCCACGCCCTTCTTCACGAAGTGGGCGCGGAAGAACTCCACATGGTCGCCATGTTCATGGAAATCGCGCGGCGTGAGCACGGCGGAGAACACCGGCACTTCGGTGTCGAGCTGCACGCGCATCAGGCCGTCGATCACGGCCGAGGACACGAACTCATGGCGGTAGATGCCGCCATTGACCACCAGAGCGCAGGCGACGATGGCGTCGAAGCGGCCAGTGTCGGCCAGCTTCTTGGCCAGCAGCGGGATCTCGAAGGCGCCGGGCACGTTGAAGTGGCTGATGTTCTGCGCAGCCACGCCCTGGGCCTGCAGCTCGGCCGCCATGGAGTCGCGCGCCTGATGCACGACATCGGTATGCCAGCTCGCGCAGATGACGGCCACGCGGCTGCGGCCCGCGACGGCCCTCCACGGCGTGCCCGAGGCCGTGCCGTGTGCGGAGAAATTCAAGGAGACAGGAGTCTGATTCATGGTGCTCTTTCAAGATGAGACAAATGAATCAGGGCGCGCGCCATGGCGCCGCATGGCGCGGCGCAGCCCATGGGAAAACCATGGGCATGGCGCCTGCCATGCAGGTGCTGCGCGATCTCTTTCATCCGGACTGTGACCGTCGGCTCTGGCATCTCACCAGATCTGCTGACCCCGGCCGGCCTTGCGGCTTGCCGGGCGCTCGCGGGCTCCTGGACACATGCCGAAAGACAGATCCAGATACCGCCGGTGGGGAATTTCGCCCCGCCCTGAGAACGCTGCTTTGCGGCGCACGGACTGCGCACCGCCAAAGACAGAGGCCATTGTAGCCGCGCCCGCAAGCCATTGCCGCAGCCGGGACAGCGGCCACCATCGCGCACCACGCCTGCACAATTCATCTAGCGACACCTACAGAATATGGGCGAATTGCTATCAAAATAGAAGCTTCGCTGTCGCCCTTGTTGCCTTGCAAGTACGACCCAGGTCAACCGATACGGCCTGTCAAACGTCATAGGAAGAGATCCAGACAGGAAACACGCCTTTGCCCGGACCCCATACCATGCCCCGTTCCAACGCCCCCACCGCGCAGCCACACCAGCAGCGTGACCTGCGCCCCCTGCGCATGCTGCGCCTGCTGGCAGGCCTTGGCCTCGCTGCCCTGGTCACCGCCTGCGCCGTGCCGCCCGATGGCTACTCGGACATGGGCTCCGGCTACCCCAGCTATCCCAGCTACCCGACCTACCCCAGCTACCCCTCTGGCGGCGGCGTCATCTACCCCTCCTATCCCACGCAGCCCGCCTATCCCGACAACGGCTGGTACGAGCGCCAGCGCCTGCAGCGTGAGCGCGATCGCCTGCAGTACGAGCGCGAGCGCATTCAGCAGGAGCGCAACCGCGACGCCTGGCGCGACCGCCAGGAGCGCGAGCGTGAAATGCGCGAGCGCGACCGGGACCGTGACCGCCAGGCACAGGACCGCGACCGCCAGTTGCGCGAACGCATGCAGGAGCAGCAGCGCCGCGAAGCCGAGCGCCAGCAGCGGGACCGCGAACGCGACCAGGGCCAGCAGCAACGCGATCGTGAGCGCCAGCAACGCGACCGGGATCAGCAGCAGCGCGACCGCGAGCAGCAGCAACGCGCCATCGAGCGCATGCAGCGCGAAAGCCAGGGCAGCGGCAACCCCTACCCCACCCAGGATCCGCGCCACTGGCGTTGAACGGCTGACCGGCGGCATTTCCAGCCCCCGGGGGCCGCACCATAATCGGCAATGCACCACATCCCTGTGCCGCTTGTGATGGGAAAGGAAACCGCCATGCACCGCACCCGAGACCTTTGCCAGCGCCCGGCACACGGCCGCCGTTCATCGGCTGCCGTGCCCCGGGCGCTGGCCGCGCTGACGGCGCTTGTTCCCCTGGTGGCGGCCTTGGCCGCAGGGTCGGCCTCGGCCCAGGTCATCCGCTGCACGGATGCCAAGACCGGCCGCGTCACCTACACCAACAGCAGTTGCAAGGACGGCGAAAACCGCGTGCAGGTGCAGGAAGCCCCCAGCCCTGAAGAGCTGGAGCGCGAGCGCGCGCAGTCCGCCGCCGCCATAGAGCGCAAGAACCAGCAAATGGCCCGCGAAGAGGCCGAGCGCCGCACACGTGCCCAGCAGCAGGAGCGCGAGGCACGCAGCCGGCGCGAGCGCGAGAACTCGGCCCAGCGCGACAGCGGCGACTCCCCTGCCTGCCAGCAGGCGCGCCGCCGCCTGGACACCATCCTGGCCGAGGCCGACCCCGATCCCGCCACCTGGGGCCCGCGCAGCCAGGCCGCCCAGCAGCAGATGGAAATGGCCTGCCTGGGCCCCAAGGCCTATGAACAGCTGCAGCAATCGCGCGCACTGCAGCCCAATGCCATCAACCGGCCGTGGATCGTCGGGCGCCCCGTGCCGCCGCAACCGCTGCCGCCTTCGGCGCCCATCTCGCACTGCAACGTATTCCGCTGCTACGACACCAACGGCGGCATCCATCCGCGCTGATTCACGCGCGCAGGCCCTGCTCCACGGTGGGGTAGCGCAGGCGCAGGCCCAGCTCGGCCTTCAGGCGCTGGTTGCGCAGACGGCGTGACTCCCCCATGAAGCTCAGCAGGCTGGCCGGCAGCTCGCGCTGTGCCTGCTCGCGCGTGATGCGTGCCGGGCGCGGCAGGCCGTAGAGATCGGCCGCAAAGTCGAAATAGTCCCCCATGCGCAGCTGCGTATCGTCGCTGGCGTGGTAGATGCGCTGCGGCCGGCCGCGCCACAGCGCCCGCACGCAGGCGCGGGCCAGGTCGTCGGCATGGATGTGGTTGGTGTAGACATCTTCTGCGGCGCACAGCAGTGGCGTGCCGCGCAGCAGCCGTCCACGCGGCGTGCCGTTTTCCCGGTCGGGCGCATAGATGCCCGGAATGCGCAGAATGCTGGCGCGCAGGCCGCCGCGCCCGGCAAAGCGCACGGCACGCTCGGCGTTCACGCGGCGCTGGGCACGCGCCGTGGCCGGTGCGGGCGGACGGCTTTCATCGACCCAGGCGCCCTCGCAGTTGCCGTAGACGCCGGAGGTCGAGCCATAGACCAGGCTCGCCGGCCGGCCGCGACGGCGCAGCACGCGCAGCAGGGCCGTGGTGCGCGGGTCCAGCCACCAGCCCTCTTGGCCAGCGGGCGGATTGGGCGGCGGCGCCAGGTGGACGACGCGCGTGGCCAGGCCGGCCAGACGGCGCAGCGTGGCAGGCGCGTCCAGATCGCCCAGCAGCGGCGTGATGCCGCGCCTGCGCAGATCCTGCAGGCGCTCGGCGCCACGCGTCAGGGCCAGCACGCGCGGGCCCCGTCGTGCGGCACCGGAGCGCGCGCCGGGCGCGCCCGCCAATGCACCAGCCACGCGCAGCCCCACGTCGCCGCAGCCGACGATGAGCACGCGTTCGCGTCGAAAGCGCGCCGGCAGCGCGCCCAATGGGTTTTGGTTTGAGGGCAAAATCCTGGCCTGTTGCGAGGGCGGCCACCCGCGCGCCGCCGGTCGCGGCAGCGGCATGTCCGTCCGGGAAAGAAGATCGCCGGCGCGCTCCACGCGCCCGCCAGCGCCCCCGAGGATACCGAGAACATGACCGAGATAGCCAACGCTTCCCACGAAATCACCGTACAGCCCAGCGGCCGCGCCTTCGCCACGCAGGGCAGCGAGACCATCCTGGCCGCCGCCATCCGCTCCGGCGTGGGCCTGCCCTATGGCTGCAAGGACGGTGCCTGCGGTTCCTGCAAGTGCAAGAAGCTCAGTGGCGATGTCACCCATGGCCCGCATGCCGACAAGGCGCTGACCGCCCAGGAAGAGGCCGATGGCTATGTGCTCACCTGCTGCGCCAGGCCGGCCACCTCTGTGGTGCTGGAGTCGCGCCAGGTCACCGATGCCAGCGCCTTTCCCATCAAGAAAATGCCCGTGCGCGTGGCCACGCTGGAGAAGAAGTCGCACGACGTGATGCAGGTGCGCCTGCAACTGCCCGCCGCAGACAAGTTCCGCTACCACGCAGGCCAGTACGTGGAGTTCATCCTGCGCGACGGCGCCCGCCGCGCCTACTCCATGGCCACGGCCCCCCACGTGCAGGACACGGCACCGGGGCTGGAGCTGCACATCCGCCACATGCCGGGCGGCAAGTTCACCGACCATGTGTTCGGCGCCATGAAGGAAAAGGAAATCCTGCGCGTGGAAGGACCGTTCGGCAGCTTCTTCCTGCGCGAGGACAGCGACAAGCCCGTCATCCTGCTGGCCTCGGGCACGGGCTTCGCGCCCATCAAGGCGCTGCTGGAGCACATCCGCCACAAGGACATCCACCGCTCCGTCACCCTGTACTGGGGCGGCCGCCGCCCCGAAGACCTCTACATGGACGCCTGGGTGCGCGAACAGGCCGAAGCCATGCCGCAGCTGTGCTACGTGCCCGTGGTCTCGGATGCCCTGCCCGAAGACGCCTGGACCGGCCGCACGGGCTTCGTGCACCAGGCCGTGCTGGACGATTTTGCCGACCTCTCGGGCCACCAGGTCTATGCCTGCGGCGCGCCCATCGTGGTCGATTCCGCGCACCAGGCCTATGTGCACCAGCGTGGACTGCCCGACGAAGAGTTCTACGCCGACGCATTCACCACGGAAGCCGACAAGGCTGCCTGAAGCCAGGGCAGATCAATCAATACGCAGAAAAACTGCTCTGCATACCTGCGTACCGCCAGGTGTCGCAATTTTTTTGCACAATAGCGCCCCTATGAACCGTAGAAACAGCCTTCTCTCGGTCATGGCGGCCGCTGCTGCCCTGGCCTCCCCGCTTGCCCTGGCGCAAGAGCCCATCCGCCTGATCGTGCCCTATGCGCCCGGCGGACCGCTGGACATCACCTCGCGCGCGCTGGCCGAGCGGGTGCGTGATTCCCTGGGAGTGGTGATCATCGACAACAAGGCCGGCGCCGGCGGCAACATCGGCGCCGACGCCATTGCCCGTGCCACGCCGGACGGCATGACCATCGGCCTGGCCGCCACGGCCACCCATGCCGTCAATCCCTGGCTGTACGCCAAGATGCCCTATGACGCGGGCAAGGACTTCGCCGGCATCACCCAGATGGTGCGCGTGCCCAATGTGCTGGTGATGAACGCGGCCCGTGCCGAGCAGCTCAAGATCCACAGCGTGGCCGACCTGATCGCCTACGCCAAGGCCAACCCCGGCAAGCTCAACTACGGCAGCGGCGGCAACGGCAGCGCGGGCCACCTGGCCGGCGAAATGCTCAAGCAAAAGGCCGGCATCTTCGCCCTTCACGTGCCCTATCGCGGCGCCAACCCGGCCCAGCTGGCCCTGCTGTCGGGCGAGGTGGACTTCAACATCGACAACCTGGCCGCCGCAGCGCCCAACATCCGCTCCGGCAAGCTCAAGGCGCTGGCCGTGACCTCGCTGAACCCCACCACGCTGCTGCCCGGCGTGCCCGCATTGTCCAAGACCTTCCCCGGCTTTGCCATCGACACCTGGTGGGGCCTGGTGGCCCCGGCCGGCACGCCCAAGCCCGTGCTGGACAAGCTGAGCCGGGCCTTTGGCGATGCACTGGCCGCGCCCGAGACCAAGACCCGCTTCGAGACCCTGATGGCCGAGCCCGTGTCCTCCACGCCCGCCGAATTCGACAGGTTCATGGCCGCCGAGCGCGCCAAGTACCAGCCCATCGTCAAGGCCTCCGGGGCGAAGGTGGACTGAGTCCACTCACCACGTCCCGCCTGGAAAAAAGCCGCAGTCGCCCTCAAGGCGCTGCGGCTTTTTCATCAAGGCGACTCTCAGGATTCAGGCTTGTCGTAGATGCCAGCCAGGCTTGTGCGCCAGGCGGATGCCCTGCCCCGCCACGGCCTGCAGTTGCGCGGGCGTGACGCGCTCAGGCGCGATCTCGGCCAGCGGCACGAGCACGAAGGCGCGCTCGTGCATGCGCGGGTGCGGCACGCTCAGGCGCGGCAGCGCGATGCGTTCGTCGTCCCACAGTTCGATGTCCAGGTCCAGCGTGCGCGGCGCGTTGCGGTAGGGACGCTCACGGCCGGCCGCCAGTTCGATGGCCTGCAGCGCATCGAGCAGCGCCAGCGGCTGCAGCGTGGTGCGCACGGCGGCCACGGCGTTCAGGTAGTCCGGGCCGCTGGAATCGACGGGCGCCGTGCTGTAGAGGGAGGACACGGCCACAAGGCGCGTGCCCGGCAGGCCGCCAATGGCCTGCAGCGCCTGGGCCAGCGCCTGGCCCCGGTCGCCCAGATTGGCGCCCAGGCCAATGGCGACCCAGTGCCCCGGCTCAGTCATCCCCGCCCACGGTGCCATCACCACCGCCCTGTGGCTTGCGGCGACGGCGGCGGCGCTTCTTGGGCGCTGACCCTTCCTCACCCTCCACCTGGGGCAAGGCGGCGGCAGGTGCGTCGGCCTGCTGCGCTTCGCCAGCGCCGGCGTCCTCGCGCGCAGGGCGGGCCTTGGCCACGCGGTGCACCTTGGGCTCGGCGCTGCGCTGGCGGGCGCGCTGCTCGTCGCGGGCCTGGGCGATCAGGTCGTCGCGGCGCGCGTCGTCGGCGTTCTGGAATTCCTGCCACCAGCTGGCCAGGCTTTCATCGACCTCGCCGATGTCGGCGCGCAGGCGCATGAAGTCGAAGCCCGCGCGAAAGCGCGGCTGGGCCACCAGGCTGAACGGCGTGGCGCCCGTGCGCTTGTCGAAGCGCGGCTGCATGACCCAGATCTCGCGCATGTCGGCGGCCAGCTTGCCGCGGCCCGAGACATCGCCGATGCGCTGGTCGAACACTTCGTCGATGGATTCCTGCAGCGCGGGGAAGGGATGCTGGCGCTGGTTCAGGCGGCGCTCCCAGCCGGTCTTGACGTCATGCCACAGCACGCAGGCCAGCAGGAAGCTGGGCGCCACGGGCTTGCCTTCCTCGACACGGCGGTCGGTGTCGGTCAGCGCGGCGCGCACAAAGGGCTGCTCCGCGCGCTCGACCACCACATCCAGCAGCGAGTAGATGCCGCGTGCCAGGCCCAGGCCACGCAACTGCTCCACCGAGGCCAGCGCGTGGCCGGTCTGCAGCAGCTTGAGCATTTCATCGAACAGGCGGCTTTGCGGCACATCGGCCAGCAGCGGCTCGCACTCCACCAGCGGCTTGGCGGTCTTGGGCTCGATCTTGAAGCCCTTGCCCGCCAGCTTGGCCGCGAAGCGCACGGCGCGGATGATGCGCACCGGGTCTTCGCGGTAGCGCGTGGCCGGGTCGCCGATCATGCGCAGCATGCGCTTCTTGGCGTCGTCGATGCCCTTGTGATAGTCCACCACGATCTGCGTGCGCGGGTCGTAGTACATGGCGTTGATGGTGAAGTCGCGGCGCGTGGCGTCCTGGTCCTGCGGGCCCCAGACGTTGTCGCGCAGCACGCGGCCGCTGGCGTCCACGGCATGGTGCATGCCGGCGAGCTGGGCCTTGCTGGTGCGCTCGTTGCCGCTCACGGCCTCGGCCGCGCTGTTGTCCAGGAAGGCGCGGAAGGTGGAGACTTCGATGACTTCATTCTCGCGCCCGCGGCCATAGACCACGTGCACGATGCGAAAGCGCTTGCCGATGATGAAGGCGCGGCGGAACAGGCCCTTGACCTGCTCGGGCGTGGCATTGGTGGCCACGTCGAAGTCCTTGGGACGCAGGCCCAGCAGCAGGTCGCGCACGGCGCCGCCGACGATGTAGGCCTCGTAGCCCGCGTCCTGCAGCGTCTCGACCACGTCGATGGCACGCCGGTCCACCAGGTTGGGGTCGATGCCGTGCACCTGCACGGGCACTTCCTGGCGCTTGCCGAAGGGGGACTTGCGGGCGCGGGGGGCAGCCGAGGTCTTGCCCAGCAGCTTGTCGATGATGTTCTTGATCATGGTGCTTCGCCAAACAGGTCCAGAATGCGCCAGCCACGTTCCTGGGCCAGGGCGCGCAGCCGTGCGTCGGGGTTGGTGGCCACGGGGTGGTCCACGCGTTCGAGCAGGGGCACGTCGTTCCAGGAGTCGCTGTAGAAGAAGCTCTCCACGCCGCTCCAGTCCAGGCCACGCGCATCCAGCCACTGCTGCATGCGCCGGACCTTGCCGTCGCGCATGCTGGGCGTTCCACGGATCTCGCCCGTGAACCAGCCCTGGGCGTCGCGCTCCAGTTCCACGGCAATCAGCTCCTGCACGCCCAGTGCGGCGGCGATGGGGCGCGTCACGAACTCGTTGGTGGCCGTGACGATGATGATCTGGTCGCCCGCCTGCTGGTGCGTGCGCAGCAGCTCCAGTGCCTGGGGGCGGATCGCGGGGGTGATCACCTCGCGCATGAAGCGCTCATGCGCCTCGCCGGCCTGTTGCGCGCCACGGCCGCAGAAGGCCTCGGTGGCAAAGCGCACATAGTCGTGCACGTCGAGCGTGCCGGCCTGGTAGTGCGCGAAGAACTCGGCGTTGCGGCGGCCGAACTCGGCCGGATCGGTCCAGCCGATGCGCGTCGTGAACTCGCCCCACTCGTAGTCCGAATCGAGCGGCAGCAGCGTATGGTCCAGGTCGAACAACGCCAGCCGGGGCCGGAGTTGCTTCTGATCAGAGGTCATGCATATCCTAAAAAAATGGGTCCCGCGCCGCCCTTGCAACGCAGGCTCCGCCGGCTCCCGCAGTCCCTGCCCACACGAGAATGTGGGCTCATTCGGTTTCCAGCATCGTCTTGAGCAACGGGATGGTGATGGCGCGCTTGTTGCGAAGCGCAAAGCCGTCGAGCATGTCGAGCAGCTGCATCAGGCTGCCCAGGTCGCGCGAGAAGCGCTTGAGCATGTAGTCCATCACATCGTCGCCCAGAAAAACGCCGCGGGCATCGGCCTCCTGGCGCAGCACCGCGCGGCGCGCGGTTTCATCGAGCAGTTGCAGCTGGAACACATGGCCCCAGCCCAGCCGCGTGCGCAGATCCTCGCGCAGCTTGAGGTCGGCCGGCGGCAGGGGGCCGGCTCCCAGCACCCAGCGCGGCGAGCCCGTGGCCGGGCTCGTCGCATTCACGAACCAGTTGAAGGCCCGCGCCTGCTGCAGCGGAGTGTAGATGTCCACGTCGTCCATCAGCACCGCCGCCCAGCGCTCGTCGAACGGCGGCGGGAACAGGGTGGATGCATCCATCCAGCCCACCATGGCGCCCTGCTCGCGCAGCGCCTCGCGCACGGCTTTGAGCAGGTGGGTCTTGCCCGAGCCCGACTCGCCCCAAAGATAGGTGGGCACCGGCGTGCGGGCGGTCTGCATGCGGCCGTCGCCCACCCAGTGGCGCAGATGATCGATCACTGCGGCATTGGGACCGACGAAAAAGCGCGACAGCGTCGGACTCGACGCCATGCTGATATCCAGAGCCAGCTGCTTCATCTGCGACATACGCGCAGCGCCCCCTTTCCTGTGTCCAGGCGGGTCCATGCGGCAAAAGCAGGCAGAGGAATCGGCAACGGCATTGGGTTGAGAGCAAAGACAGGCCCGCCTCGGCGCAGCGCTGCGGCAAGGCGGACAACGCCCGGGAGCTCCCGGGCGGACGATGGATTTTAGTCTGCGCGGCGCCCGGCACGGCGGCAGCCGGCCCGCATGTGCAACGAAAGCCCCCTCGAAGCCCACTGGCGCGCGCGCCTGCCGGCGGCCGGCGCCGTAGAATCCCGGGGTTCCAGCCCGGCATCGGGCCTACCGCACCGTACCCATCCATGAGCTCTTCTGCCCCCTCCTCTACCCCGATTTCCTACAAAGACGCCGGCGTCGACATCGTCGCTGGCGATGCGCTGGTCGAGCGCATCAAGCCGCTGGCCAAGAAGACCATGCGCGAAGGCGTGATGGCCGGTATCGGAGGCTTCGGCGCGCTGTTCGAGGTGCCCAAGCGCTACAAGGAACCCGTGCTGGTCTCGGGCACCGATGGCGTGGGCACCAAGCTCAAGCTGGCCTTCGAGTGGAACATGCACGACACCGTGGGCATCGACCTGGTGGCCATGAGCGTCAACGACGTGCTGGTCCAGGGCGCCGAGCCCCTGTTCTTCCTCGACTATTTCGCCTGCGGCAAGCTGGACGTGGACACGGCCGCTGCCGTGGTCGGCGGCATTGCACGCGGCTGCGAACTGTCGGGCTGCGCACTGATCGGCGGCGAAACGGCCGAAATGCCCGGCATGTACCCGGCCGGCGAATACGACCTGGCGGGCTTTGCCGTCGGCGCCGTCGAAAAATCCAAGATCCTCACGGGCCAGAGCGTGGCCGCAGGCGACGTGGTGCTGGGACTGGCCTCGGCCGGCGTCCACTCCAATGGCTTCTCCCTGGTGCGCAAGTGCATCGAGCGCGCCGAAGCCCAGGGCAGCCTGCCCGAATCGCTGGACGGCAAGCCGTTCAAGCAGGCCATCATGGAACCCACGCGCCTGTACGTGAAGAACGTTCTGGCCGCACTGGAGCAGCACCCCATCAAGGCGCTGGCCCACATCACCGGCGGCGGCCTGCTGGAGAACATCCCCCGCGTGCTGCCCGAGGGCCTGGCCGCCCACCTGGATGCCGGCAGCTGGCCCCAGACCGAGCTGTTCGCCTGGCTGCAGAAGACGGCCGGCATCGACGCCGTGGAAATGAACCGCACCTTCAACAACGGCATCGGCATGGTCGTTGTCGTGCCCGCCGAAGCGGCCCAAGCCACGGCCGCCACGCTCAAGCAGCTGGGCGAGACGGTCTACACCATCGGACGCATCGCCGCACGCGGCGAGGGCGAGCCTGTCGAGGTCCGCTGACCACGTGCCCGCAGCGCATGACCCAGCACCTGCCCTCGCCCATCATCTCCCCGCAGCCCGCGCCCACGCGCGGCGTGACGCTTTCCAGCTATGTGCTGATGGCAGGCGCCCTGCTGCTGATCATGTGGCAGGGCCTTTTGCCGGGCATGCTTTGCGTCTGCGTGGGCTTTCTGGTCACGCGCGCCCTTGCCGGGCTGCTGGCACGCGCCCAGCCCAAGGCCCGGCGCGGCTCGCTGCCGCGCTGGACCCAATTGGTGGCAGCCACCATCGTCATTCTTGCGCCGCTGGCCCTGCTGAGCGGCGCGCTCTCGCATACACGCACCTACATCACCGACGCGCCGCAGCAGTACCGCGAGCTGCTCGACTATCTGGCCCACACGGTGCTGGAGCTGCGTGACAAGCTGCCCGCCGACATGGCCGACCAGCTGCCCGACGGCGCGCAGGAAATCCAGCACCTGCTGGCCAGCTACCTGGCGGCCAAGGCCGGCGCCCTGGCCCATGCGGGGCGCGCCTGGCTCACCGGCCTGCTATACGCCTATGTGGGCCTGATCATCGGCGCGCTGGCCGCCGTGCGCCCCATCACCACGCGCCGCCCGCCCCTGGTGGCTGCGCTGCGCGAACGCATCCGGCTCATGGGGCTGGCCTTCCGCCAGATCGTGGCGGCGCAGTTCTGGATTGCTGCCTTCAACACCTTCCTGACGGCCATCTTCCTGCTGGGCGTGCTGCCGCACTGGAACCTGACCCTGCCCTACACGCCAGCCCTGATCACGCTGACCTTCATCGCGGGCCTGGTGCCCATCGTGGGCAACCTGCTGTGCAATGCGGTGATCACCATCGTGGGGCTGTCGGTCTCCCCGGTGGCTGCCGCGGCCTGCCTGGGCTTTCTGATCCTGATCCACAAGGCCGAGTACGTGATCAACGCCAAGGTGGTGGGCCAGCGCACGCACATGGGCGTGTGGGAGCTGCTGGCCGTGATGTTCGTGGCCGAGTCGGTGTTCGGCCCCGCAGGCCTGGTGGCGGCGCCGCTGTTCTACGCCTATCTCAAGAAAGAGCTGGAAGCCGTCCGGCTGGTCTGAGCAGCACCCCGGCCCTGGGGGTTGCCGCCGCTACAGGCCCCTGAGCCGCCGGATCACCTCGCGCACGGCCACGGCCTGCGCGCCCTGCTGGGAATGCAGGAAGCGCTCCAGGTCTTCGAGCGCACGCTCGGTCACTCCCCATTGCGCATAGGCCAGCCCCCGGTCCCGGAAGATCTCCGGCATGTCGGGCCGCAGCACGGCCAGCCGGTCGAGCACGGCCACCAGCAGCGGCCAGTCGCGCCGCGCATGGTGGATCTCCTGCAGATTGCGCAGCATGCGCTCCAGAATGTCGCGCGGCGATGCGCCCTGAAGGTACATGCCCAGCGGAGCCGCCTCCTCGGCGGACAGGCCGGCGTTCTGCCAGAAGGGCTCCAGCCGCTCGGCCAGGCTGTTGGCCGAGAAGGACTCGCCGCTCAGCGGGTCCATCACCACCTGCCCCTGGGGCAGGCGCAGCTTGACCAGGAAATGCCCGGGAAAGCTCACGCCCTGAGCCGGCAGATCGATGGCCGCAGCCAGCTCCAGCCAGATCAGCGCCACACTGATGGGAATGCCGCGCCGCGTCTGCAGCACATGGTGGATGTAGCTGTTGGCCGGGTCGTAGTAATCGTTGAGATTGCCGCCAAAGCCCAGCTCGCCATAGAAGAACTGGTTGAGCACGCGCAGGCGCTGCAGGGAATCGGTTTCGCCGGCCAGGCGCTGGAGCAGGCGCACCTGAAGCCGGTCCAGCTCGGCGCTGGCCGCCTGCAGATCGAGATCGGGCACGGCATCCTGGGCGATGCTGATGGCCGCCTCCATCAACGGCAGGTGGTCATCGCTTTGCACCAGCGCTGCAAAGTACTGCAGGGCCGTTGGCGTGTCTTCGTAGCTCCAGCTCATGATGCTTTGTATATTGCAGCGCCCAAGCCTGCGATTATGCGGGTTCGGGCGATACCTCTCAGCGCCGCAGCAGTGCGCGCAGCTTGAGCCCCGCCGCCCACAGCGCACCGAAGTACAGCAGCACCGAGGCGGCCATCAGCGCGGCGAGCAGGCCCACGCGCTGCCACCCGTGGGCGCGCAGCGCGATCCAGTCGAAATGCTGGCTGCCCCAGGTCAGCAGCACGGCCAGCAGGCTGCTGGCCGCGACCACCTGCAAGGCCAGCCGGCCCCAGCCCGGCTTGGGACGGTAGACGCCCCGGCGCAGCAGACCCCAAAGCAGCCAACCCGCATTGACCAGGGCCGCCAGGCCGATGGACAACGCCAGGCCGGTATGCGCCATGAAGGGCACCAGGACCAGGTTGAGCAGTTGGGTGATGACCAGCACCACGATGGCGATCTTGACGGGCGTGCGGATGTCCTGGCTGGCGTAGTAGCCCGGCGCCAGCACCTTGATGGCCACCAGGCCCACCAGGCCTGCGCCGTAGCCGACCAGTGCCAATGCGATCTGGCCCACGTCACTGTCCTGCAGCGCGCCGCGGTGGAACAGCGTGGCCACCAGCGGCTCGGCGAAAGTGAGCAGGCCCACGGCGCACGGCACGGACAGCAGCACCACCAGGCGCAGCCCCCAGTCCAGCATGGCCGAGTAGCGCTCCGAGTCGTCGGCCGCCTTGGCAGCGGCCAGTTGGGGGGTGAGCACCACGCCCAGCGCCACGCCCAGCAGCGCCGTCGGAAACTCCATGAGCCGGTCGGCATAGAA
Source organism: Delftia deserti (assembly GCF_042653485.1). Classification (NCBI taxonomy): domain Bacteria; kingdom Pseudomonadati; phylum Pseudomonadota; class Betaproteobacteria; order Burkholderiales; family Comamonadaceae; genus Delftia; species Delftia deserti. The sequence goes on from NZ_JBHSIH010000001.1 coordinate 1,951,989, forward strand.
CAGCCACGTCACGCTGCCCGGTTGCAGATAGGAGGCGATCTGGGTGTTGATCATCAGCGAGACCTGGGCCACGCCCACGCCCAGCAGGGCCGGCGCCATCAGCTTGAGGATGCGGCGCACGCCGGCCTCGGCCCAGGCCTCGCGCAGCGCGGCCGGCGAAAAGCCGATGCGCGGCAGCAGGCCCAGGCGCGCCAGCGCAGGCAGTTGCACCGCCAGCTGCAGCACGCCGCCCAGCATCACGCCACCGGCCATGGCATAGATGGGCTCGATGCCGCGCGCCTGCAGCCAGGGCGCACCCCAGAAGGCGGCGGCGATCATGGCCAGGTTCAGCAGCACCGGCGTGGCGGCCGAGACGGCAAAGCGACGCCAGGTATTGAGCACGCCGGCCGACAGCGCCACCAGCGACATGAAGCCGATGTAGGGGAACATCCAGCGTGTCATCAGCACGGCGGCGTCATAGCCCTCGGGCGACTGGCGCAGGCCGCTGGCCAGCAGCCAGACCAGCAGCGGCGCGCCGACCACGCCCAGCACGCAGGTCACCAGCAGCACCCAGAACAGCAGCGTGGCCACGTGCGAGATCAGCGTGCGCGTGGCCTCGTCCCCCTCCTTGGCCTTGCTGGCGGCCAGCACCGGCACGAAGGCCTGGCTGAAGGCCCCCTCGGCGAACAGCCGCCGAAAGAGATTGGGAATCCTGAAGGCGACATTGAACGCATCGGTCAGCGCATTGGCTCCGAACATGGAGGCCATGAGCAGATCGCGCACCAGCCCGGTGATACGGGAGGCCAGCGTCAGCAGGGATACGGTGGAGGCGGCTTTGAACAGTGACACCGTGGGGAGTGTATGCGCTGGCATGCCCCGCCCGGCCGGCGCTCCAGGCGGGCCTGGCCGCTCTTGCACTCCGTTGCAACAGGCCGGCCCGCGCGGCCCGGGCCACAAGGGCCCCGTACTGACTGCGTGCTATAATCCCGCGCTTCGCCGACAACATCCTCAGACACCAGGAATACATATCATGGCATCCAAGCCCGTAAAGAAGAACCCCCGTCTCGCCTCCGGCCGCAAGCGCGTCCGCCAGGACACCAAGCTCAATGCAGCCAACACCTCGCTGCGTTCCAAGTACCGCACCGCCGTCAAGAAGGTCGAAAAGGCCGTTCTGACTGGCGACAAGGCCAAGGCAACCGAACTGTTTGCCGCAGCCCAATCCGTTCTGGACACGATCGCCGACAAGGGCATCTTCCACAAGAACAAGGCCGCTCGCGACAAGAGCCGCCTGTCCGCCAAGGTCAAGGCCCTGGCCGCCCCCGCCGCCTAATCCGATTAGGCAACCGCACGGATGGCTCCGGCCATCTGCCGTTTGTAACGGGTGCGCTGTCAGCGAACGAGAAAACCGCCTTCGGGCGGTTTTTTTGTGCCTGAACAACGCCGCTGCATCCGCATGGCCCAGCAAAAAAGCCCCACCCTCCGGAGCACAGGCGAAAAAAAACGCACCCCAGGCGCGCTTCACATCGGACGGGAACGACCCGCAAAAAAAGAAGCCGGCCTCAGCGGGCCGGCTCGTCCGGTATCAGGCAGGCCTCGGCAACCTGCAGGTTGTTGTCCTTGGCGAAGTTCAGGCAGAAATCCCAGGCCATGGGCTCGTAGTCGCGCAGGTCGCGGTGCACGACCACGCACTTGACGCCATTGAGCGTTGTGGGAACACACCAGGGCGAGTAGCTCAGGTGGCTGCCGCGCTGGGCACCACCGGGGCGAAACTGGCTCATGACGCCTGCCAGCCGCTCAGCCCAGTCGCTGGGCCGGAAAGTCTTGCCTTCGTGGGTGATGCCCTGGATGAACAGTTCTTTGCTGGAGGGAGAGACCATCAGGATGCACGCCAAAATACGGCTTGCGCAACGAGGAACAGGCCCGGCGGTATGCCGTGGGGCATGGCGCCTGCCGCGTCCTGCTTGCGCAAGTCCTTCAAACAATCTGCGCCCGCAGGCAGGATCGCTGCCGGCAGGCCAAGCTGGCATTTTATCTCTTATATAAGAGCTGAGGCCTTGTTGCAGCGCACTACCCAAGTGTGGCGTAGGCTCATTGCATGGCTGTGATGCGCAAACCGCAACGGTGGGCCATCGCGCGGCCCCTAGAATCGGGCTTCGCTGTTTTTCAGGCATCTGCGGCGGCAACGCCCGGATGCCGTTTACTTTCCAGCTCAGGAGATTTTTGCAATGACCGCTTTCATTGAGGCTGCCTCGCCCCACGTGATGAACACCTATGGCCGCGTACCGATCGCTCTGGAGCGAGGCCAGGGCTGCCGCGTGTGGGACGTCAACGGCAAGCAGTACCTCGATGCGCTGGGCGGCATTGCAGTGAACACGCTGGGCCACAACCACCCCAAGCTGGTGCCTGCGCTGCAGGACCAGGTGGCCAAGCTCATCCACACCTCCAACTATTACCACGTGCCCGGCCAGGAAACGCTGGCCAAGCTGCTGACCGAGCGCGCGAAGATGACCAATGTCTTCTTCTGCAGCACGGGCCTGGAGGCCAACGAGGCCGCCATCAAGATCGCGCGCAAGTACGGCGTGGACAAGGGCATCGCCAAGCCGGTGATCGTGGTCTACGAGCATGCCTTCCACGGCCGCTCCATCGCCACCATGACGGCCACGGGCAACCCCAAGGTGCGCGACGGCTTCGGCCCGCTGCTCGACGGTTTCCTGCGCGTGCCGGTGAACGACTTCGAGGCGCTCCAGCAGGCCACGGCCGGCAACCCCGACGTGGTGGCCGTGATGATGGAGCCCATCCAGGGCGAAGGCGGCCTGCACCCCATGCGCATCGAGTACATGCAGCAGGTGCGCGCCCTGTGCGATGCCAACGGCTGGCTGATGATGTTCGACGAAGTCCAGGCCGGCATGGGCCGCACGGGCAAGTGGTTCGCCCACCAGTGGGCCGGCATCATCCCCGACGTGATGACCCTGGCCAAGGGCCTGGGCTCGGGCGTGCCCATCGGCGCCGTCGTGGCCCATGGCAAGGCGGCCACCGTGCTGCAGCCGGGCAACCACGGCTCCACCTTCGGCGGCAATCCGCTGGCCATGCGTGCGGGCATCGAGACCATCCGCATCATGGAGGAGGACGGCCTGCTGGCCCACACCACCCAGGTGGGCGACCACCTGAAGGCTGCGCTGCAAAAGGAACTGGCCGACGTCAAGGGCGTGGTCGATGTGCGCGGCCAGGGCCTGATCATCGGCATCGAGCTGAACAAGCCCTGCGGCGCCCTGCTGGGCCGTGGCGCCGAAGCCGGCCTGCTGTTCAGCGTGACCGCCGACACCGTGGTGCGCCTGGTGCCGCCGCTGATCATGACCGAGGCCGAAGCCGACGAAGTGGTCGCCAAGCTCAAGCCCCTGATCGTGCAATTCCTGTCCGAATGAGTACCTGCCTATGACTGCCATCAAGCACTATCTGCAGTTTTCCGACTTCACGGCCGACGAGTACGCCTATGTGCTCGAACGCGCGGCCCTGATCAAGAAGAAGTTCAAGGGCTACGAAAAGCACCACACGCTCAGCGACCGCACGCTGGCCATGATCTTCGAGAAGGCCAGCACGCGCACCCGCGTGAGCTTCGAGGCGGGCATGTACCAGCTCGGCGGCTCGGTGGTCCACCTGACCACGGGCGACAGCCAGCTGGGCCGCGCCGAGCCCATCGAGGACAGCGCACGCGTCATCAGCCGCATGACCGACCTGGTGATGATCCGCACCTATGGCCAGGACAAGATCGCGCGTTTTGCCGAATACTCGCGCGTGCCCGTCATCAACGGCCTGACCAACGAGTTCCACCCCTGCCAGATCCTGGCCGACATCTTCACCTTCATCGAGCACCGCGGCTCGATACAGGGCAAGACCGTCGCCTGGGTCGGCGACGGCAACAACATGGCCAACACCTGGCTGCAGGCGGCCGACCTGCTGGGCTTCACCGTCCACGTCAGCACGCCGGGCGGCTACGAGGTGGACGAGAAGCTGGCCTTTGGCGGCAAGACCCCGCGCGAGGGCTGCTACAAGGTCTTCAAGGACCCGCTGGACGCCTGCAAGGGCGCCGACCTGGTGACCACCGACGTGTGGACCAGCATGGGCTACGAGGCCGAGAACGAAGCCCGCAAGAAGGCCTTTGCCGACTGGTGCGTGGACGCCGAGATGATGGCCGCCGCACGTGGCGATGCCCTGTTCATGCACTGCCTGCCCGCCCACCGCGGCGAGGAAGTGGAGGCCGAGGTCATCGACGGGCCGCAGTCCGTGGTCTGGGATGAGGCCGAGAATCGGATGCACGTGCAAAAGGCACTCATGGAGTACCTGCTGCTGGGCCGCCAGCCGAACTGATAGCGCAGTCCGCTCAAAAAAGAATGCCTGCAGGCTTTGCGCCTGCAGGCATTCTTTTTTTCCTGGCGGAAGTTCGGGCCGTGGCCTTACGGCCCCCGCTTGTCCGGTGCGCAGCTGTCCCCGCCGCAGGCGCTGCAGCCGCCACAGCCGCCCCCATCCTTGGGCGCCAGTGCCGGATGCATCTGCCCGGCCTTCTGGCGCCAGCGCGCGGGCAGATAGCGCCAGACCAGAGACATGCCGGCCAGGGCCACGATCAGTCCCACGATGATGTTCTGCCACATGGTACGTGCTCCTTTCAGCCTGCGCCCAACGCGACGGCCACACGGTAGGTGATGAAGCTGGCCAGGTAGGCCAGCGCGAACAGATAGCCGGTCATCAGCAGCGGATAGCGCCAGCCGTTGGTCTCGCGCCGCACGGCCGCCAGCGTGGAGATGCACTGGGGCGCGAAGACGAACCAGGCCAGCAGCGACAGCGCCGTGGCCATAGACCAGGTGTGGGCGATCAGCGGGCCCAGTTGCTCGGCCATGGCCTCGTCGCTGGCGGCGGACAGGGCATAGACCGTGCCCATGGCGCTGACGGCCACCTCGCGTGCGGCCATGCCGGGCACCAATGCAATGGCTATCTGCCAGTTGAAGCCGATCGGCGCCAGCACCACCTCCAGCCAGCCGCCGATGCGGCCCGCAAAGCTGTAGCGGATGGCCGCCTCGGTGACGCCATCGGGCGGCGCCGGGTAGCTGGCCAGGAACCACAGCACGATGCTCACGGTCAGGATGATGCCGCCCACGCGGCGCAGGAAGATCATGGCGCGCTCGTACAGGCCCAGGGCCAGGCTGCGCGGGCTGGGCCAGCGGTAGGAGGGCAGCTCCATCAGCAGCGGCGTGGGTCCGGCGCTGCGGCCGGCCAACTTGGCCACGCCGGCCACGGCCATGGCGCTGACGATGCCGGCCACGTACAGCGCGAACAGCACCAGGCCCTGCAGGTTGAAGATGCCGCCCACCGTGCGCTCGGGGATGAAGGCGCTGATCAGCAGCGCATAGACCGGCAGGCGCGCCGAGCAGGTCATCAGCGGCGCGATCATGATGGTCACCAGGCGGTCGCGCCAGCTGGTGATGGAGCGCGTGGCCATGATGCCGGGCACGGCGCAGGCGAAGCTGGACAGCAGCGGAATGAAGGAGCGGCCCGACAGGCCGACCTTGCCCATGATGCGGTCCAGCATGAAGGCGGCACGCGGCAGGTAGCCCGAGTCCTCCAGCGCAAGGATGAACAGGAACAGGATCAGGATCTGCGGCAGGAAGACCAGCACGGCACCCGTGCCCGCGATCACGCCGTCGGCCAGCAGGCTGCGCAGCGCGCCTTCGGGCATGTGCTCGTTGACCAGGGCCGAGACGGCCGAGACGCCGCCCTCGATGCCATCCATCAGCGGCTGCGCCCAGCTGAACACGGCCTGGAACATCAGGAACAGCGTGGCCGCCAGCAGCAGCATGCCCCACAGCGGGTGCAGCACCACGGCGTCGATGCGGTCATCGCGCCGGGTGTCCACCACGGGCTCCTTGACGCAGTCGGCCATGATGCGGGCCACCTGCTGGTGCAGCGCCAGCACCTGCTCGCGCGCATCGCCCGGGCGGGCCGGGGCCTGCAGCTGTGGCGCGACCAGGACACGTGCCTCGGGGCCGTCCAGCCATTGCAGCAGTTCGCGCGCGCCGTCCTGGCGCACGCCCACGGTGGACAGCACGGGCATGCCCAGGGCGCGTGAAAGCGCCTCGCGGTCGATATCGATGCCCTGGCGCCTGGCCATGTCGCTCATGTTGAGCACCAGCAGCATGGGCAGGCCCAGGCGCTGGGCTTCCAGCACCAGGCGCAGGTTCAGGCGCAGGTGGGTGGCGTCGGTGACGCAGACCAGCAGTTCGGGAGGCGCCTCGCGCGCGTGGCGGCCCGAGACGATGTCGCGCGTGATGCGTTCGTCCTCGCTGTGGGCGTGCAGGCTGTAGGTGCCCGGCAGGTCCAGCACGCGCACACGCCGGCCGCTGGCCGTGCTCAGCCAGCCTTCCTTGCGCTCCACGGTCACGCCCGCGTAGTTGGCCACCTTCTGGCGTGCGCCGGTCAGCAGGTTGAACAGCGCCGTCTTGCCGCAGTTGGGATTGCCCAGCAAGGCCAGGCGCAGTGCGGAATCACCGCTGCCGCCACCACCCTGGGCAGGCTGCAGCGGCTGGATGAGCTTGGGAGAGGACGACGCGCTCATGCCACCGCCTCCGGCGCCACGCGCACCAGGGCCGCCTCATGGCGGCGCAGTGCGAACGTGGCCTGGCCCACGCGCACGGCCAGCGGGTCGTCGCCCGGAAAGCCTGCGGCCAGGATTCGAACGGGCTCGCCCGGCAGGAAACCGATTTCCATGAGACGCAGCAGCAGTTCCTGCTCGGCCGTGTCACACGCCGCATGGAGCTCGACCACGCGCGCCGGAACCTGGCGCGGCAGCGCATCCAGGGTGATGGCCGCAGCGGTGGCCAGGCTGGGGGAATGGGGAGGCGCGGGCAGCGCAGACGGAGCCGTGGCGTCCGTCCCGGGATTCATCGAATGCATGGCGTGTTGTATCAACTGATTTTTATTCTCATTTTGATTTTGATCGAATCCCGGCGGGAAGCCCGCGCATGGTATCGGAGTAAGGGACAGGGTCTTGCCAAATGGCCGTCATGGTTTTTGGCCGGTTCCAGGCGCCTCGCACGCGTGCGCGCGACAATCGCGCTCCCACGATCCGCACCTGCACCTGCTTGCCCACGCCATGACCCACCCCTGCCTGAGCTGCGGCGCCTGCTGCGCGTCGTTCCGCGTGGACTTTTCCGTGCACGAGTCGCAGGAGCATGGCGGCCGCGTGCCGGCCGGGCTGATCGAGGAAGTCACCGACCACACCTGCCGCATGCGCGGCACGGACTGGTCGCGCCCGCGCTGCGCAGCACTGGTGGGCAAGGTGGGCGAGAAGGCCCATTGCGGCATCTACGAGTGGCGGCCCTCGCCTTGCCGCGAATTTGCGGCCGGCAGCGATGCCTGCAACCGCGTGCGTGTGCGCCATGGCATGCAGGCGCTGGACAGCGGCCTGCTGTAGCAACCAGCCAGGCGCTGCCGGCCGCCAACAGCCGCCACCACCAGCCGTTATTCCACGGGCAGCCCCGCCAACTGCCCCTTGAACTCCTGCAGCGAGAAATGCGTGTGCACCTGGCGCACGCCGGGCAGCCGGTGCAGGCGGGTGAGCAGCAGGTCCGAATAGGCATCGAGATCGCGCGCCACGACGACCAGCAGGAAGTCCTCCGGCCCCGAGATGCCGTGGAACATCACGACCTCGGGAATGGCGCAGACCGCTTCCTGGAAGTGGCGCGAGGACTCCTCGTTCTGGTGGTCTATGCCCACCATCACGAAGGCCAGCACGCCAAAGCCGATTGCGCGCCGGCTCAGCGCGGCGTGGTAGCCGGTGATCACGCCCTCATCCTCCAGCCGCTTGATGCGCCGCCACGACGGCGATTGCGACAAGTGCACGCGTTGCGCCAATTCGCCCGAGGTCAGCCGCGCGTTGTCCTGCAAGGCGCGGATCAGCAGCCGGTCCGTTCTGTCGATCTCGATTGACATAAACCACCTATGAATTCATGTTTCACAGAATAACTTATCCAAGATCAAGCGCATTTAGGGATAACTACTAAACGCCCTGCGAAGGCCGTAACTAGCATCCGCCTCCGAAGCCCCCCACAGCAACGGAGACAACAACCCATGCCAGCCTTCGAAGACATCGTCCAGCGCGAAGCCGGACTCCAACAGCAGCTGTCCGCAGGACAGATGACCATGATCGCCATCGGCGGTGCCGTCGGCACCGGCCTGTTCCTGGGCAGCGGCTTTGCCATCGGCTTCGCCGGGCCCAGCGTGCTGATCAGCTATGCCATCGGCGCGCTGATCTCGCTGCTGCTCATGGGCTGCCTGGCCGAGATGACGGTGGCCCACCCGACCTCGGGCTCGTTCGGCGCCTATGCCGAGCACTACATCGCCCCCTGGGCCGGCTTCGTGGTGCGCTATGCCTACTGGGCCTGCGTGGTGCTGGCCGTGGGCACCGAGGTGACGGCCGTGGGCCTGTACATGGGCTACTGGTTCCCCGAGGTGCCGCGCTGGGCCTGGGTGGTGATCTTCTCGGGCGCGCTGATCGGCGTGAACATGATGAGCGTCAAGGCCTTCGGCGCCGTGGAGTACAGCTTCTCCATGATCAAGATCATCGCCATCGTGGCCTTCATCGTGGTGGGCGCCTGGGTGGTGTTCGGCACCCGTCCGGCCGGCGTGGGCTTTGCCAACTACGTCAACAACGGCGGCTTCTTCCCCAACGGCCTGTGGGGCACCTGGGTGGGAGTGATCATCGCCATCTTCAGCTACCTGAGCATAGAGATGATCGCCGTGGCCGCCGGCGAGGCCAAGGACCCGCAGCGCGCCGTCACCAGCGCCTTCCGTTCCACCATGGTGCGCCTGGTGGTGTTCTACCTGGCCACGATCGCGCTGATGCTGGCCATCGTGCCGTGGTCGGCCGCCGGCAAGGACGGCAGCCCCTTCGTCAAGGTGATGGAGATCATCGGCCTGCCCGGCGCGGCCAGCGTGGTCAATTTCGTGGTGCTGGTGGCGGCCCTGTCGGCCATGAACAGCCAGCTGTACATCACCACCCGCATGATGTTCAGCCTCTCGCGCGCCGGCCATGCGCCCGCCGTGCTGGGCCGCGTGAACTCGCGCGGCGTACCTCTGCCGGCGCTGCTGCTGTCCTGCCTGGGCATTGCCGTGGCCACGCTGTTCAACATCATCAATCCCGAGCAGTCCTTCATGCTGATGATGGCCGTGGCCATGTTCGGCGCCATGTTCACCTGGTTCATGATTTTCGTGACCCACCTGTTCTTCCGCATCCACTGGGTGCGCCAGGGCAACAAGCCGCTGGCCTTTCGCATGTGGGGCTTCCCGGTGCTGACGCTGCTGGGCGCGGCTCTGATGCTGGCTGCCCTGGTGTCCACGCTGTTCACCGACGTGTTCCGCCTGACCGTGCTCACCGGCCTGCCCTTCCTGCTGCTGCTGGGCGCCATCTACGCCATCTGGTACCGCAGGCCGGCCGGACAGACCGCAACCGCACCTCAAGCCATTGCCCCAACCCAGGCCCGGTGACATCCGGCTCCCGTTTTTCTCCCTCCCTTAGAAACATGACGACTCTTGCCCCCCTCGATACCGCCCGCGCCTCGATGTTCAGCCACGTCCCGCCCTACCCCGGAGATCCCATCCTGTCGCTGATGGAAGCCTTTCAGCAGGACCCGCGCGCCGACAAGGTCAGCCTGAGCATCGGCCTGTATTTCGACGAGGCTGGCCGCCTGCCTGTGCTGGACTCCGTGCGCCAGGCTGGCGATGCCCTGGCCCGCGAGCAAAGCCCCAGCGGCTACCTGCCCATCGAAGGCATCGCCCCCTATCGCCAGCTGGTGCAGAACCTGGTGTTCGGCGCTGAGCACGAGGCCGTGCGCGCGCAGCGCATCGCCACCGTGCAGACCCTGGGCGGCTCGGGCGCGCTCAAGCTGGGCGCGGACTTCATCAAGCACTATTTCCCCGACGCCGAGGTCTGGCTCAGCGATCCCACCTGGGACAACCACCTGGCCATCTTCCAGGGCGCGGGCCTGCGCACCCACAGCTACCCCTACTACGACGCGGCCACGGGCAGCCTGCGCTTCGACGCCATGCTGCAGACACTGCGCGAACTGCCCTCGGGCAGCGTGGTGCTGCTGCATGCCAGCTGCCACAACCCCACGGGCGTGGACCTGTCGCGCGAGCAGTGGCAGCAACTCATCCCGGTGATCGTGGAGCGCGGCCTGATCCCCTTCGTGGACATGGCCTACCAGGGCTTTGGCGACGGCCTCGATGAAGACGCCTGGTCCGTGCGCGCGCTGGCCGATGCGGGCGCCCAGGCCTTTGTGGCCAATTCGTTTTCCAAGAACTTCTCGCTGTATGGCGAACGCGTGGGCGGCCTCAGCGTGGTCTGCAACGATGCGGCCACGGCCGGCAATGTGCTGGGCCAGCTCAAGGCCACGGTGCGCAGCAACTATTCCTCGCCCCCCACCCGTGGCGCGCGCCTGGTGCAGCAGGTGCTGGCGTCGCCCGAACTGAGCGCCCGATGGGCGCAGGAGCTGGCGCAGATGCGCGGCCGCATCAAGGACATGCGCGCCCAGCTGCACGGCGCGCTGCATGAACGCTTTGGCGAGCGGCGCGACTTCGGCTTCCTGCTGACCCAGCGCGGCATGTTCAGCTACACCGGCATCAGCGAGCCCCAGGTCCACCGCCTGCGCGACGAGCACGGCGTGTACCTGATCCGCTCCGGCCGCATGTGCATGTCGGGCCTGTCCGGCGCCAACGTGCAGTACGTGGCCGACGCCATCGCCCGGGTGCTGGAGTCGCCGCAATGAGCGGCTGCCCCGTCCATGGCGGCCTGACCGAGCGCATCGTCGCCGAGGAAAGGGCGCAGCTGGATTTCAGCCAGTCCATGAGCTATGGCGACTACCTGCAGCTGGACGCCATCCTCGGCGCACAGCAACTGCTGTCGCCCACGCATGACGAGTTGCTGTTCATCATCCAGCACCAGACCAGCGAGCTGTGGATGAAGCTCATGCTGCACGAGCTGGGCGCGGCCACGGCCGCCGTGGCGACCGACCGTCACGCCGATGCCTTCAAGATGCTGGCCCGCGTGAGCCGCATCATGGAGCAGCTGGTGGGCGCCTGGTCGGTGCTGGCCACCATGACGCCCACCGAGTACACGGCCATGCGCCCGTATCTCGCCAGCTCCAGCGGCTTCCAGAGCTACCAGTACCGCTGCATCGAGTTCGCGCTGGGCAACAAGAACGCCGCCATGCTCCAGCCCCATGCCCACCGGCCCGACCTGCTGGCCCGGGTGGATGCCGCATGGCGCGCACCTTCCCTGTACGACGAGGCCCTGCGCCTGCTGGCGCGCCAGGGCCTGGCCATTCCGGCCGGGCACCTGGAGCGCGACTGGACCCGGCCCTACACGGCCAGCCCCGAGGTGGAGGCCGCCTGGGCGCAGGTCTACCGCGACCCGCAGTCGCACTGGGACCTGTACCAGCTCGGCGAAAAGCTGGCCGACATCGAGGACGCCTTCCGCCTGTGGCGCTTCCGCCATGTGACCACGGTCGAGCGCGTCATCGGCTTCAAGCGCGGCACCGGCGGCACGGGCGGCGTCAGCTACCTGCGCAAGATGCTGGACGTGGTGCTGTTCCCCGAAATCTGGTCCGTAAGAACGAAACTGTGACCCCTGAGCGGCTTTGCCGCTTCCCCCGCTCTCGCTGCGCGGGCGCGGGACGACACCATCGCTGCGGGACGGCCCTTGCTCGGCGTCCGCCGATGGGCCGCGCCAAGTTTCCGACGCAAGAACACCATGCCTTCGCATGTGGTCAAGACACAAGGAAAACACAAGGAAATCCATGAAGCAAATCATCGACGTGGGACTGCCGCCGCTCAAGCAGCCCTTCTCCTGGGCCGTCAAGGCCAGCGGCCAGATGCTGTTCACGGCCCACGGCCCCGTGCGGCCCGACGGCAGCATCGACACCGGCCCCATCGAACAGCAGGCGCGCCTGACCTTCACCAACCTGCGCAACGCGCTGCAGGCCGCAGGCGGCACGCTGGCGCATGTGACCCAGGTGCTGATCTACATGACCGACGTGGCCGACATGCCGGCCATCGACGCCGTGTACCGCGAGTTCTTCGAGGCGCCCTATCCCAACCGCTCCAGCATGGGGATTTCGGCGCTGGTGGTGCCGGGCATGAAGCTGGAGATCGTGGCCTACGCCATGCTCCCCTAGAGGATGTGACGGACATGCCGGCGCCCCGCAATTGCGTTCAATACAGGGGCGGCGTGCGGGGGGAGACTGCGGGCCTTGTGCAGTCCTGCGTCCGCGCGAAATCTCATGTCCTCCTCGCTGCTCGCCATGGGCGTCTTCACCCTCGTCGGCGCCATCACGCCCGGCCCCGTCAATGTGCTGGCCCTGCGCCACGGCGCAGCCCGCTCGCGCCTGGTCTCTGGCGCCTATGTGCTGGGCGCCAGCGCCAGCTATGCGGCCGTGGTCTGGGTCATGGGCCAGGGAGCACAGTGGCTGCTGCAGACGCTGCCGCAGCTGTCCACGGCCGCACAGTGGCTGTGCGCCGCCTATCTGCTGTGGCTGGCCTGGCGGCTGGCCAACGCGCCTGTGGGCCAGGCCGGTGCGCAGCAGCAGGCCGGATCGCAGCGCCCGCTGCAGGCCCTGCTGCAAGCGCTGTTGCAGGGCACGGCCGTGCAGACGCTCAACCCCAAGGCCTGGCTGGTGGCGCTGGCCGGCGTGGGCCTGTTCGTGCTGCCCCACGCGAATGCCCCGTGGGCGCTGCTGCAGTTTTGCGCCATTTCGCTGCTGGCCTGCCTGGTGGGGGTCGGCAGCTGGGCGCTGCTGGGGCAGCTGCTTTCGGGCTGGCTGCACACCGCGCAGCGCCAGCGGCTGTTCCACCGCCTGCTGGCCCTGCTGCTGGTCGCCAGCGTGGCCGCCATGCTGGCATGATGGCCGCCAGCCATTGCAGATGCCATGACCTCGACCTCTCCCCACCGCATCCACCGCCACCCGGCCGCCCCCTGGGCCGAGCTGCGCGACAGTGCGCGCTCGGCGCACTGCTTCCGGCTGCACATGCATGCCGAGTACTCGATCGGCATCGTGGACGCCGGCCGCACCATGTTCCACCATGCCCACGGCCCGCAGCCCGTGGAGACTGGCGGCGTGGTGCTGATCGAGCCCGGCGCCTGGCATGCCTGCAATCCCGAGCCGGGCGCGCCGTGGTCCTACCGCATGCTGTTCATCGATGCCGACTGGCTGCATGCACGGCTGGCCGTGGCTGCGCTGCGCTTTCCCCGTCGCACGCTCACGGATGCGGATATGACTCGCCTCGTGGATGGCCTGTGCCGCCCCGTCGATGGCACGGCGGCCGCCGACCGCCTGGCCCTGGGCCTGGAGCACCTGCTGGACCGCTGTGCCCAGCCCGCAGCCTTGCCCCTGCCCGGCGATGCGGCGGCCCTGGCCCCCGCGTTGCAGCGCCTGCACGCGGGACCCGATGCGGGCCTTACCGTGCAATCGCTGGCCCAGGAATGCGGCATGAGCGCCACGCGCTTCATCCGCCGCTTCAAGGCGGCCACGGGCATGACGCCCGGCAGCTACCGCCTGAACCTGCGCATCAACGGCGCGCGCCGCCTGCTGGCCACGGGCGCGCCACTATCCGAGGCGGCCTATGCCATGGGCTTTGCCGATCAGGCGCACCTGCAGCGCGCCTTCAAGGCCCACCATGCGCTGACGCCGGGCTGCTACGCACGCGGCGCCTGAGCCGGCCGCGCCTGGGCCGGCCGCGCCTGGGCCGGACCCTCCCATGGTTTTGCTGCGGCCAGCCCGGGGCCGGCGGTGAAAGCGCAGATACTTACGCCTTCCGCTTTCAGCCCCCACCTGCCGCGCACCATGGCCGCCTTCCAAGACATTCAGCAACGAGAAACCGGCCTGCGCCAGCAGCTGTCCGCCGCCCAGATGGTGATGATCGCCATTGGCGGCGCCATCGGCACCGGCCTGTTCATGGGCAGCGCCTTCGCCATCGGCTTCGCCGGCCCCAGCGTGCTGGTCAGCTATGCCATCGGCGCGCTGATCTCGCTGCTGCTCATGGGCTGCCTGGCCGAGATGACGGTGGCCCACCCGACCTCGGGCTCGTTCGGCGCCTATGCCGAGCACTACATCAGCCCGCTGGCCGGCTTCATGGTCCGCTATGCCTACTGGGCCGCCGTGGTGCTGGCCGTGGGCATGGAGGTGACGGCCATAGGCATCTACATGGGCTACTGGTTCCCGGACGTGCCGCGCTGGATCTGGGTGCTGGTGTTCTCGGGCGCGCTGGTGGCCGTCAACGCCAGCAGCGTCAAGGCCTTCGGCCAGGTGGAGTACGGCTTTTCCATGGTCAAGATCATCGCCATCGTGGCCTTCATCCTGATCGGCGCCTGGGTGGTGTTCGGCTCGCAGCCCCAGGGCATCGGCTTTTTCAACTACACGGCCGATGGCGGCTTCTTCCCCAAGGGCCTGTGGGGCACCTGGGTGGCCGTGATCATCGCCATCTTCAGCTACCTGAGCCTGGAGGCCGTGGCCGTGGCGGCCGGCGAGGCCGAGGACCCCAGGCGCGCCATCACCCGGGCCTTTCGCACCACCATGGCACGCCTGGTGATCTTCTACCTGGCCACGATCGCGCTGATGCTGGCCATCGTGCCCTGGCAGCAGGCCGGCACGGACAAGAGCCCCTTCGTGAAGGTGATGGAGATCATCGGCATCCCGGGCGCTGCCAGCATCATCAACTTCGTGGTGCTGGTGGCCGCGCTGTCGGCCATGAACAGCCAGCTGTATGTGACCTCGCGCATGATGTTCAGCCTGTCGCGCGGCGGCTATGCGCCCTCGGTGTTCGGTCGGCTGAACAGCCGTGGCGTGCCCGTGGCGGCCATTGCCATCTCCTGCCTGGGCATTGCCGTGGCCGTGGCCGTGAACCTGTGGAAGCCCGAGGGCTCGCTGCTGTGGATGATGTCCGTGTCCATGTTCGGCGCCATGTTCACCTGGTTCATGATCTTCGTGACCCATCTGTTCTTCCGCGCGCGCTGGTCGCGCGAGCATCCGGGCCAGCGCCTGCAGTTCCGCATGTGGGGCTTTCCGCTGTTCACGCTGGCCGGCGCCGCGCTGATGCTGGGCGTGATCGTCACCACCTATTTCACCGAGGTCTTCCACATGACGCTGCTCACGGGCCTGCCCTTCCTGGGCCTGCTGGCCCTGGTCTACATGCTGTGGTACCGGCCCCGCGCGCAAGCAGCCCGCACATCCCCCAAGGAATGAAGCCATGACACGCAGGCTCTGGGACATCTCTCCCGCCATCCAGGCCGCCAGTGCCGTCTTTCCCGGCGACACGCCCTACAGCCAGCAATGGTGCGCCACCATCGGGCCCGGCTGCCCTGTCAATGTCAGCGCCATCACGCTGTCGCCCCATGTGGGCGCGCATGCCGATGCGCCGCTGCACTATGACGCGGACGGCGCCAGCATCGGCCACGTGGACCTGGACGCCTTCCTCGGCCCCTGCCGCGTGATCCACGCCATCGGCAAGGGTGGGCTGATCGAGTGGGAACACATTGCCCACGCGGTGACCGGCAGCCTGCCGCCACGCGTGCTGGTGCGCACCTACGAGCGCGCCCCCACCACCTGGGACCAGGAACTGGCCGCCTATGCGCCGGCCACGGTCGAGCGTCTGGCCGACCTGGGCGTCAGGCTCATCGGCATTGACACCGCCAGCATCGACCCGGCCAGCAGCAAGAGCCTGGACAGCCACCAGGTGATCCGCCGGCGCGGCCTGCGCGTGCTGGAGAACCTGGTGCTGGACGAGGTGGCCGAGGGCGACTACGAGCTCATCGCCCTGCCGCTCAAGCTGGTCGAGGCCGATGCCTCGCCCGTGCGCGCCGTGCTGCGCGCCCTGGCCTGATCCCTGCCCGCATTGCGGCGCCGGCCCTGCCCGCGCTTTTCGCCTTTTCGCCTTTTCGATACCCAAGGAGACCCCGTGACGAGCCTGCAAGACTGCCTCACCCTCGATGCGCAAGACCCGCTGCGCGCCCTGCGCGACCAATTCACGCTGCCCGAAGGCGTGATCTACCTTGACGGCAATTCGCTGGGCGCCAGCCCCCGCGCCGCCGCCGCGCGCGTGGCCGAGGTGGTGCAGCAGGAATGGGCGCAGGGCCTGATCCGCTCGTGGAACGATGCGGGCTGGATCAGCCTGCCCCAGCGCCTGGGCGACCAGTTCGCCCCCTGGCTGGGCGTGGGCGCGGGTGAGCTGGTGTTCACCGACACCGCCTCCATCAACCTCTACAAGGTGCTGTCGGCGGCGGCCCGCATCGCGCGCGAGGACGCGCCGCAGCGCAAGCGCCTGATCAGCGAGCGCAGCAACTTCCCCACCGACCTCTACATCGCCCAGTCGGTCTGCCAGGAATACGGGCTGGAGCTGGTGCTGCTCGAACCCGAGGAGATTGGCGGTGCGTTGACCGACGAGGTCGCCATCTGCATGCTCACCCATGTCAACTACCGCACGGGCGCCATGCACGACATGGCTGCCGTGACGGCTGCCGCGCAGGGCAAGGGCATTCTCTGTATCTGGGACCTGTGCCACAGCGCAGGCGCCGTGCCTGTCGATCTCAAGGGCGCCAATGCCGACTTCGCCATTGGCTGCAGCTACAAGTACCTCAACGGCGGCCCCGGTGCGCCGGCCTTTGTCTGGGCCCATCCGCGCCTGATCAACCGCTTCTGGCAGCCGCTGTCGGGCTGGTTCGGCCATGCCGAGCCCTTCAAGTTCGTGCCCGACTACCACCCGGCCCAGGGCATACAGCGCTACCTGTGCGGCACCCAGCCCATGGTCAGCCTGAGCGTGCTGCAGTGCGGCCTGGATGTGTTCACGGCCGTGGAGCCGCTGGGCGGCATGGACGCGCTGCGCAACAAGTCGCTGGCGCTGACCGACCTGTTCATCGCCCTGGTCGAGGAACGCTGCCAGGGCCACGGCCTGGGCCTGGCCACGCCGCGCGAGCACGGCCGGCGCGGCTCCCAGGTCTGCCTCACGCGCGAGGAGGGGCTGGGCGTGGACGGCAAGGACAGCGGCGCCTATGCCATCGTGCAGGCACTGATCGCGCGCGGCGTGATCGGCGACTTCCGCAAGGGCGACGGCACGGGCCTGCACAAGGACATCCTGCGCTTCGGCTTCACGCCGCTGTACGTGGGATTCGAAGATGTCTGGCATGCCGTGGAGCACCTGCGCCAGGTGCTGGAATCGGGCGAATGGCGCAAGCCGGAGTTCAACCGCGTCAATGCGGTGACCTGAAAGCCTGAAGCCCGGCGCTCAGAACGCCGTGGACGACAGCGAGGCCCAGAGATGGGCGGCGACCAGGGCGCGCCAGGGCGCGAAGTCCCGCAGCCACAACTCGGTCTGCGCCGCATCCATGGCGTCCGTCTTCAGCAGCAGGGCCAGGGCCCGGCGCACGGCCACATCGCCGTGCAATGGGCCGTCCAGGTGGCCATAGCCGCGCAGCAGCATGTAGTTCACGGTCCACGGGCCTATGCCCTTGAGGGCCAGCAGCCGCTCGCGGATCTCGGCCACCGGCAGTTCAGGCAGGGCCGCCCAGTCGTCCAGCGGCAATTCACCCGACTGCACGGCCTGGGCCAGCAGACGCAGCGTGTGCGTCTTGCTCCGCGAAAAGCCGGCAGCGCGCAAATCCTCCTCGCCCAGCTGCGCCAGCTGGGCGGCCTCCGGCATGCACCACAGCTGCTGCGGCGCGTCGGCATGGCCATCGTGCAGCGCCACCGGCTGGCCGGCTGCGGCGATCAGGCGGCGGCGCAGCGACACGGCTGCAGCCACGCTGATCTGCTGTCCGGTGACGGCCCAGCTCAGCGCCTCCCAGGGCGTGCAGGCCGCGGGTACATGCAGGCCACGCTGGCGCGCCAGCAGCGGCCCCAGCCGCGCATGGCGGCCAAAACGGCGCTCGAATTCGCCCACATCCTGGGACAGACCGAACATGCGCCGCAGCATGGCGGCCAGCACGTCGTCCATACCGGTGATTGCGCCTGCCTCGGCGGGTAGGCGCCAGCGGGCCTGCACCACGGCCGCCCCTTCGCACTGCTGCGTCAATTCCAGGGTCAGCAGCGTGGGAAGGCCTTTCCACATCAGGCCCTTGTGCATGCGGATGGTGGCGCCGTCCTGCAGATCGCATTCGGACAGGCGCTGGGAATCGCGCCGGTGGAAACCCCAGAACTCGGTCATGCGGTAGCCGGCCGGCAGCGTCAGTTGCTGCTCTGCGCCATGGCTGTGACCGGTGCGCCGCCCGATCATGCCTTGCCGGCCTGGCGCAGCGGGGCTCGGCCGCTCTCCCGCCCTGTCTCCGGGACAGCGGCCTCCTGCGCCTGGCGCGCCTCGCGCAGCAGCAGGGCACGCTTGCGCTCCACGCCCCAGCGGTAGCCGGAGATGCTGCCGTCGTTGCGCACCACGCGGTGGCAGGGCACGGCCACGGCAATCGGGTTGGCAGCGACGGCGCTGGCCACGGCGCGGGCGCCCGTGGGCATGC
This sequence comes from Delftia deserti, assembly GCF_042653485.1. Classification (NCBI taxonomy): domain Bacteria; kingdom Pseudomonadati; phylum Pseudomonadota; class Betaproteobacteria; order Burkholderiales; family Comamonadaceae; genus Delftia; species Delftia deserti. The sequence goes on from NZ_JBHSIH010000001.1 coordinate 1,970,506, forward strand.
CCAGGCGCAGGGCCAGTTCGGAATAGCTCAGGGTCTGGCCGGCCGGAATGGCGCACAGCGCCTGCCACACGCGCTGCTGGAAGACCGTGCCCTGCACATCCAGCGGCAGCGCCAGGCCGCGGCGCGGCTGCTCGACCAGGGCCACGACCTGGGCCACGGTGTGCTCGAAGCCCGCATCGCCACCCACCAGCTCGGCCAGCGGAAAGCGCTGCTGCAGGTCCTGCACCAGGGCCTCGGCGTCGTCGCCCAGCAGCACGCAGCACACGCCGCGCTCGGTGCAGGCCACGAGGATGCTGCCCAGCGTGCATTCGGCCACGGCAAAGCGGATGGTCTGGCGCATGCCGCCGCGCCGGTAGTCGCCGGGCGCCATGCCCAGCATGGCGCCTGCGTCGCGGTAGAAACTGCTGCTGGCCGCATAGCCGCTGGAGTAGGCCGCATCGGTGACCGAGTCGCTCTGGCCCGGCTGCAGCGCCGCGCGCAGCGCGCGGGCCCGGTGGGCCTTGGCGTAGGCCTTGGGCGTGAGGCCCGTGGCCTGCTTGAACAGGCGGTGCAGCTGCCAGGGGCTCAGCCCGGAGCGCTCGGCCAGCGATCCCAGGGCCGGGGGAGGCTCCTCGGTTTCCAGCCAACGGCAGCATCGGGCCACCAGGGCCGCTGGGTGGGCGCAGGCATCGCTGGATGGATTCATGGCTTTGTTGGACACGGCGCGTCTTTCGGAGTCATCGGATGCCCTACTCTACGCAGCCCGGTGCGCCCGCGCATCCCGCTTCTTGCAAGCCGCAGGATTTCAGCGCGGGATTCGGTTACGCTGCGCCCTGCATTTTCCGCGTCGAGACTTGCGAGACTCCCACATGACCACCGAACACTCCGGCTGTCCCATGAACAGCCCCGGCCGCACCGAATCCATCGTCAAAGAGGAGCGCGCCCAGCTGGACTTCAGCCAGTCCATGAGCTATGGCGACTACCTGCACCTGGACCAGATCCTCACGGCACAGCATCCGCTGTCGCCCGCGCATGACGAGATGCTGTTCATCATCCAGCACCAGACCAGCGAGCTGTGGATGAAGCTGATGCTGCACGAGGTCCGCGCCGCCACGGCCGCCATCGCAGGCGGCACGCGTGCCGACGCCTTCAAGATGCTGGCCCGCGTGAGCCGCATCATGGAGCAACTGGTCAGCGCCTGGACCGTGCTGTCCACCATGACCCCGCCCGAGTACACGGCCATGCGTCCCTACCTGGCCAACTCCAGCGGCTTCCAGAGCTACCAGTACCGCTGCATCGAGTTCTCGCTGGGCAACAAGAACGCCGCCATGCTCCAGCCCCATGCCCACCGGCCCGACCTGCTGGCCCAGGTGGAGACGGCATGGCGCTCGCCCTCGCTCTACGACGTGTCCCTGCAGCTGCTGGCGCGCGAGGGCATCGACGTGCCCGCCGACCGGCTGGAGCGCGACTGGACCCAGCCCTATGAGGCCAGCGAGGGCGTCAAGCAGGCCTGGATCACCGTCTACCGCGATCCCCACAAGCACTGGGACCTGTATCAACTCGGCGAAAAGCTGGCCGACATCGAGGACGCCTTCCGCCTGTGGCGCTTCCGCCACCTGACCACGGTGGAGCGCGTCATCGGCTTCAAGCGGGGAACGGGCGGCACGGGCGGCGTCAGCTATCTGCGCAAGATGCTGGACGTGGTGCTGTTCCCCGAGATCTGGGCGCTGCGCACCGAGCTGTAAGGACTGGCGGGCGCCACCGACGGCAGACCGCTGCGGTGGCGACAGCGCGCATGCGCGCAAACGGGTAAGCTGCGGCGCCAGGAGAAATACCGTGTCCGCAGCGCCACAACAGCCCCCACACAACAACACACACACAGAGGCTTCGCAGACCTCCCCCGCAGCACCGCCGCCGCGCAGCCAGCTGCTGTGGGCCATGCTGCTGTCCCTGCTCTCGGCCTTTGCGCTGAGCCAGGCCTTTCGCACCATCACCTCGGTCATGGCCACGGGTCTTCAGCAGGATTTCGGGCTCACGGCGCAGTCGCTGGGCGCCTTCGCCGGTCTGTTCGGCCTGTCCTTCGGCGTGGCCCAGCTGCTGATGGGCATTGGAATGGACCTCTACGGCCTGCGGCGCACGGTGCTGCTGTCGTTTCCGCTGGCGATCGCGGGGTCGGCACTGTCCGCCGCCGCACCCAACTACGGCTGGCTGATGGTGGGCCAGTTGCTGATCGGCGTGGGCTGCTCGCCCGCCTTCCTGGCCTGCACCATGTTCATCTCGCGCCACTTCCCCATCGATCGCTTCGCCTTCCTGTCAGGCGTGGGCATGGGCGTGGGCGGACTGGGGCTGCTGTTCACGGGCACGCCGCTGGCCTGGCTGGTCCAGCACTACGGCTGGCGTTCGGGCTTTGCCCTGCTGGCCGTGATGGCGGCCGCTTCATGGCTGCTGATCTGGTGGCGCGTACATGAGCCTGTACGCACCGGCGCGCAGGCCGGTCCCAAGGAAAGCTGGGGCGTGGCGGCGCGCCGCCTGGCCGAGCTGTTCACGCTGCCGCACACGCTGGGCATCGTCCTGCTGGCCATGGCCTGCTATGCGTCGTTTCTGGCGCTGCGCGGCCTGTGGCTGGGGCCGCTGCTCATACACCGCTACGGCTTCTCGCTGGTGGAAAGCGGCAATGTGGCCCTGGTGGTCTCGATGATCTCGCTGTTCAGCCCCGCGATTTTCGGCCGCATGGACCCCGGTGCGGGCCGGCGCCGGCGCTGGCTCAACAACTACTCCCTGCTCATGGGCAGCCTGTTCATGGTCATGGCCTTCCTGCACCACGCCTGGGCCAATGTGGCGCTGATATTCGCCATGGGCCTGCTGTCCGGCTACTCCGTGCTGCAGTACGCCGATGTGCGGGCCTCCTACCCGCCCGAGCTGACCGGCCGCGCGCTGTCGCTGTTCACCATGGCCATGTTCCTGGGCGTGGCCCTGGTGCAGTGGTTCACGGGCTGGGTCGCCGCCTGGGCCGAAGCCTGGGGCGTGGAGCCCTACAAGGCGGTGATGATCTCGATTGCCGCCACCCTCGTCGGTGCGTCGACCGCGTTCCGTTTCCTGCCATCCTCACCACTGCTGCGCCAGGCATCCGCCGCCTAGCGGCCGCAGTCTCTGTCTCTACAAGGCGTTGGCGGCCGAGCCGTCGCCACGGTACAGCCAGGGCAGATCCATCAGCCGTGAGCCCAGCAGGCGCAGCGACAGGTCACGCCCCCAGCGCACCGGACCCGTGGCATGGAAGATGCGGCCATTGCGCTGCGAGCGTGCCTGCACGCGCGCATTGCGCTGCCAGCGATTGAGCGCATAGCGGCGCAGGCGCATGTTGACGTCCAGGTCATGCATGGACAGGGCGCGCTGCAGCTCCGCTGCATCTTCAATCGCCATGCCGGCGCCCTGGGCCAGATAGGGGCGCATGGGGTGGGCGGCATCGCCCAGCAGCGCCACCACGCCGCGCGCCATCTGCGCGGCCGATTGCACGGGGGGACGATCCCCCACCGGCCACAGCCGCCAGTCACCGCCGGCTGCAGGCACATGCTGCACCAGGTCCAGCAGCTGGGGGCAACTGCCCTGCAGCACCCGCACCAGATCATCGAGATTGCCCGCGTGGTCCCAGTTCGCCAGATCCTCAGGTGCCGGGCCCTGGATGATGATCACCAGGTTCTGCAGCTCCCCGCGGCGCACGGGGTACTGAATGGCATGCATGCGCGAGCCCAGCCAGGCCGTGACATCGGTGGCCCGCAGGCGCTTGGGCAACTGGGCCTGGTGCACCAGGGCGCGGTAGGCCAGGTGTCCGGTGACACGCGGCGGGCCGTCGCCCAGCAACTGCTGGCGCAGAACGCTGCGCACGCCATCGGCGGCGACCAGGGCATCGCCTTCGATCAGCTTGCCGGCCCGGGTTCGCACGGTGACCACGCCGTCGGTCTCGGAAAAGCCCTCGATGGGCTGGCCCAGGTTCAGGTGCATGCCCGGATAAGTCTGAGCAGCTTCCTGCAGCAATTGCTGCAGATCGGCCCGGTGGATGGTGGCGTAGGCCGCGCCATAGCGTTGCACGGACTCGCTGCCCAAGGGCATATGCGCCAATTCCTGCCCGGTGACTGCGCTGCGCACGCGCAGGCTGCCCGGCAGTGCCACCACCTGCTGCAGCGGTTTTTGCAGGCCCCAGGCCTGAAGCCGCCGCACGACATTCGGACCGATCTGGATTCCGGCGCCCACTTCACTGAGCGCGGCCGCCTGCTCGAAAAGACGCACTTCCCAACCCGCCCGCGACGCACCGATGGCGGCGGCCAGGCCACCAATGCCGCCGCCGGCAATCAACACCTGCTTGTTCATGTGCGTATTGTGCCTCTGCGGCCCCCCCATGGTGGCCGGGGCCTGATTATTCAAGTCGGACACCGCTGAAGAAAATCAACAAAATGCTCGGAATTTTCTGAGGCATGCGCGCATCCCCCGGGGGCATTGAGACGCATCAAGATCCCCAAAACAGGCATCTCGACATGCACCAACTGCCATAAAGGACATCGCCCCGCCATCACCGGTGCGGCACGGCCAAGAATCCGCCTTTGCATCGCCGCTCTGGAAATGTCCATGCACGGTTGCACACTTGACGCCGAAGATGATAGCGATTCTCACCTGAGACAATCTTTGGACAAATGGCTGTGCCAATGAAAAAAGCCCGCACAGGGCGGGCTCTTTCATGCGCGACGGGAAAATCAGATGACAAATTTCTCACGGTCCTGATTCTGAATCCACTTTGGCGGCTTGCCACGTCCGGTCCAGGTTTGGCCGGTTGCGGGATCGCGGTACTTGGGAGCCACTTTGGCGCCGCTTGTGCCAGCGGTACGACCACGAGTTGCAGGAAACACATCATCGGCAGTCAGTCCGTATTCGGCAATCAAGTTGCGAACCTGTCCCACGGCGTCGGCAAGCTCGCGCTTGCGTGCTTCCTGGATCTGTTGCTCCAGTTCCTGTCGCTGCTTCAGCAGTTCCTTGTAAGAGCTCATGGTATGCGCCTTGAAAGTAGTTTAAGAGCTTTCATTATAAAAACATAATCGCCCCATGACGCAACATGCATGTAAGCAAAACCCACAATATCGCCGCTGCCTATTGCGAAGAATAGTTCTCGGATAAATCCGATATGGCCAGCACCTTGTCAATGCGTTTGCCATCGAGATCGATGACCTCGAAGATCCAGCCCGCACAGCTGACGCGTTCCCCCAGAATGGGCAAATGGCCGCTTTCTGCCATGAGAAGGCCCGCCACGGTGTTGTATCGACCGCGGTGCTCATCGGGCAGATCCCGAATATCGAGGCGCGCCTTCAGCTCCGATATGGGCATCAGGCCATCCAATAGCCAGGAGCCATCCTCACGCTGCATGGCCCAGGCCTCTGCCTCGGTCACAGGCTGTAACTCGCCGGTAATCGCCTCTAGCAAATCCCGGGGTGTCATGATGCCCTGCACCACGCCATATTCATCCACCACAAACACCATGCGCCCGGACCGGGCACGCAATTGCTCCAGCAACTCCATGGCGCTGAGCGTCTCGGGCAGGAAAGATGCCGGCAGCACATGTTCGTAAAGCGTGGTGCCCGCGGCATCCGGGCCCAATGCCAGCAGGCGCGCCACGCTGATGATGCCGACCACGTCATCCAGCGAATTGCGGCACACCGGGTACCAGGAATGCCCGCCCTTCGAATGGTCGTCGGCCGAGGCCTGCAATGCCTCGGTGACGGTCATGTCGGCGTCCAGCCATTGCACGTCGCCGCGCGGGACCATGATCGACGTCAGTGAGCGGTCATCGAGGTGAAAGACGTTTTGCACCATCTGGTGCTCGTTGGCCTCGATCACTCCGGCATCCCGCCCTTCGGCGAGGCTTGCCACGATTTCCTCTTCGGTCACGGAGCGCGCTGCGGATTCATTGATGCGCAGCAGGGTCAGCATGGCGCGCGTGGAAAAGGCCAGCAGCCGCACAAAGGGCTTGGCGGCCGAAGCCACCCAGGTCATGGGCCGGGAAACCACCGTGGCCACGGTTTCGGGATAAAGCTGGCCTATGCGCTTTGGCACCAGCTCTCCGAAGACGATGGTGACGAAGGTGATCACGGTCACGACCAGCGCCGTGGCAGAAATGCTGGCCGCGCGTTCCGGAACGCCCAGGCCCAGCAGCCATGCGGCCAGCCCGTCACTGAAGGCCGCCTCTCCCAAAATGCCGTTGAGCAGGCCGATGGAGGTGATGCCCACCTGCACCGAAGAAAGAAATTGCGTGGGGTTTTCGAGCAAGGCCAGTGCCGCCACCGCACCCTTGTCGCCTGTTTCAGCCAGTGCCACCAACCGAGCCTTGCGGCTGGAGGCCAGTGCCAATTCGGACATTGCAAACACCCCATTGAGCAGCGTAAGCAACGCGATCAGCAGAAAATCCATGGTTCGTATATCAGAAAGAAGACCATGGCACTTTACTGTATCGGCGATATCCAGGGATGCCACGACGCCTTTGAGCGCCTGCTGCGCCGCGTGGATTTTTCCGCCAGCCGCGATACCTTGTACATCCTGGGCGACCTCGTGAACCGCGGTCCGGAATCGGACAAGGTGCTGCGCACCTGCATGGCCGCTGGCGATTCCATGCGCGCCCTGCTGGGCAACCACGACCTGCACCTGCTGGCCGCCGCCCAGGGCGTGCGACGCAGCAGCCGGCGCGACACGCTGGCCCGGGTGCTGGATGCGCCCGATCGCGATCAGCTGCTGGACTGGCTGCGCCACCAGCCGCTGGCGCGCAGCCACCGCACGGCGCATGGCGAGGAACTGCTGATGGTGCATGCCGGCGTGCTGCCGCAGTGGAGCAGCCAGGACGTGATGGCGCTGGCGGGCGAGGTGCATGCGGTACTGTGCAGCAAGCAGTTGCCCGATTTCTTGCAGGCCATGTACGGCAACCAGCCCGATCGCTGGTCACCCGACCTGCTGGGATGGGAGCGCCTTCGCGTGATCGTCAACGCCTTGACCCGGCTGCGCTTTTGCACCGCACAGGGTGTCATGGATTTCGACAGCACCGAGTCGGCCGAGCAGGCGGCACCCGGCCTCATGCCCTGGTTCGATGTGCCGGGCCGCGCCACGGCGAGCGCAACAATTGCGTTTGGCCACTGGTCCACGCTGGGCCACATCGACCGGCCCGATCTGGTGGCGCTGGACACCGGCTGCGTCTGGGGCGGATGCCTGAGCATGATGCGTTTCGGCGATCACCTGGCAGACCGGGAACTGATCCAGGTGGACTGCCCGCAGGCTCAGGCCCCGGGCTGACCTGGACGACGCCGATGAGCGAGCGCCCATGAAAAATGGCCCCCACGCTCCCCTTGCTGCGCAAGGTCCGCTGCCCCCCGAGGGGGAGCTTTTTCATCTTGGGGCGGCCCGGCGATGAAAAAAACGCCTGCAAGGCAGGCGTTTTTCGTGAGGCAGGCGTCTTGCGCGGTGCTCAGACCTCGGAAGTGGCGGCGGGTGCCACAGGCGGGACAGGCGCGACGGGCGCCTTGAACAACGCGGCCAGCTTGCGCTTGGGCTTGATGCCGCCGCCCGCCTTGGGCGCGGAAGCAGCACCCTGGCTGTCCCAGCTCGCATCGACGCTGGCGGCTGCCTCGTAGGGCTTGTCGAAGAACGGGTCCGAGTGCGCCGGGCGCTGGGCCATGCGCGAGCCGCGATGGCCAAAACCTGCACTGCCCCGCGACGCATCACCGCCGCGATCGCCACGCTCGGCGCCGCGATCCCGTTCACGACCGTAACCGCCGCTGCCTTGGCGCGGCAGCTCGTCAAAACGATGACCACGCGGCGCGCTGCCACGGAAATCTTCCATGGGGCAGGCCTCGACGTCGATCTTCTTCTTGATGAGCTTCTCGATCTCGCCCACCAGGCGCGCATCGTGGTTGGTCACCAGGGTCACGGCAATGCCGGAGGCGCCTGCACGGCCCGTGCGGCCAATGCGGTGCACATAGTCTTCGGCGTTGAAGGGCACGTCGTAGTTGAAGACGGCCGGCACGTCCTTGATGTCCAGGCCACGGGCCGCGACATCGGTACACACCAGCAGATCCACCTCGCCGCGCTTGAAGGCTTCAAGCGCCTTCAGGCGCTCGTCCTGGCTCTTGTCGCCGTGCAGCGCCGTTGCGCGCAGGCCATCACGCTCCAGGGCACGCGTCAGGCGCGCACAGCCCAGCTTGCTGTTGGAGAAGACGAAGGCCTGGCGGATGCCGCGCTGCTTGAGAAGGGAGCGCAGCGCATAGCGCTTGTCGTCGTCGCTGACGCTGTAGAAGCGCTGCTCCACCGTGGAAGCCGTCTCGTTGGGGCGGGCCACCTCGATGGTGACGGGGTCCTGCAGGTAGCTGCTGGCCAGGCGCTTGATCTCGGGCGAGAAGGTGGCGCTGAACAGCAAGGTGGTGCGTGTCTTGGGCAAGTGCGACAGGATGCGCTGCAGATCGGGCAGGAAGCCGATGTCCAGCATGCGGTCTGCCTCGTCCAGCACCACGTACTCGACCTGGTTGAGCACGGCGTTCTTGGCTTCGATGTGGTCAAGCAGGCGGCCCGGCGTGGCCACCAGCACCTCGACCCCCTTCTTGAGCTCCAGCGTCTGCGGCTTCATGTCCATGCCGCCGAACACCACGGTGCTGCGCAGCTTGGTGTACTTCGCATACTGGGCGATCTGCTGGGCCACCTGGTCCGCCAGTTCGCGTGTGGGCAAAAGCACCAACGCCCGCACGGGGTGGCGTGCAGGCGAAGCGGAGGTATTTTCGTGGCGCATCAGCCGCTGCAGCAACGGCAGCGAGAACGCCGCCGTCTTGCCGGTGCCGGTCTGGGCGGCGCCCATGACATCCTTGCCGGTCAGAACGACCGGAATGGCCTGTGCCTGGATGGGCGTCATGGACTCGTAGCCCATGTCGGCCACGGCGCGCGCCAGGGACTCAGCCAGCTGGAGATTGGAGAAAGAGCTTGTCATTGAGAGCGCTATTGTCGCACCTAGCGCGATTTGTGCGTTGCAATAACGCCAATTGGCACCTGGACAAGCATGGCGTTGTGTGAGCGCAACCCGCAAAAACCCGGTATGAGGGCCCGCAATGCGGGCATTTTTTCGTCGCCGGACAGCCTCCAGATGAAAAAGCGGCCCCTCGCAGGGGCCGGCGAAGCTTGCGCAGCAACGCGAGCGTGGGGGTACTTCTCAGAGGGAAGCAGCCGAAAAAGTGTCGCAGGACTTGACGCTGCCGGTACGCAGGCCGGTGCCGAACCAGCGCTGGCGCTGGGCGCTGGTGCCGTGCGTGAAGCTGTCCGGCACCACGGCACCGCCGCCTGCGCGCTGCAGGGCGTCGTCGCCGATCTTGGATGCCGCATTCATGGCCGACTCCACATCGCCCTGCTCCAGGATCTGGCGGGCGCTTTGCGCGCGGTTGGCCCAGACGCCGGCCAGGCAATCGGCCTGCAGTTCCAGCTTGACCGACAGGTGGTTGTACTCCACCTTGCTGACGCGGCCACGGGCGCGGTCCACCTGGGCGCTGATGCCCAGCAGGTTCTGCACGTGGTGACCCACCTCATGGGCAATCACATAGGCCTGGGCGAAATCGCCGGGCGCGCCCAGCTGGTTCTTGAGCGTTTCGTAGAAGCCCAGGTCGATATACACCTTCTGGTCGGCAGGGCAGTAGAACGGTCCCATGGCCGACTGCCCCGTGCCGCAGGCCGTGGGCGTTGCGCCACGGAACAGCACGAGCTTGGGATCGGTATATTGGGCGCCGCCCTGGCGGAACACATCGCGCCATACATCTTCGGTATCGGCAAGCACGGTGGAAACAAAGCGGGCGAGCTGGTCATCGGCCGGAGGCTTGTGGGCCGGGCCCTGAGGCTGCTGCACCTGCACCGGCGAGCCGCCGCTGAGCGCCCCCAGGATGGTCAGCGGGTTGATGCCCAGCACCCAGCCGCCGACCAGGGCGATGACGATGGTGCCGATGCCTATGCTGCGTCCGCCGAAGACGGGGCCGCCGCCACCGCCACCCTCGTCACGGCGGTCTTCCACATTGTCCGACTCGCGGTTGCCTTCCCATCTCATGGTGTTCACTCCTGGATCTGTGCTGCAGCCTGCAGCATCGGGCGGCGATATTACGTCGGAACCTGCGGGCCCGCAGCGGCCGCAGTCCCGACAATGATACGGCGTGTATCAGCGCACGGGCTGCACCGCCATGGGGGCGGTGGCCGGTGGCGCCTGGCTGCGCAGGACCTGCTCGCGGGCCACCAGCACCATGGCGGCCAGCAGCGCGGCGACGATGCCCAGGCCGATGACGACCGCCAGGCCCAGCCCCCATCCGCCGCGCCTGCGCCGCTCGCGTGCCGGCTCGCCGGGCCTGCGGGGCGCGGGCGCCTGCTCGCTGGGCGGCTGCTCGCGCTGCCACGGCTCGGGCGCGGGTCCGCGCCGCTGCTGCTCATAGCGCGGAGCCGATTCCTTGCGCGGAGCTTCGGGCCGCGCCGAACCGTCCCAGCGGGGCTCTTCGCGCGGATAAGAAGGCTTTTGTGACATAGGCGACATCGTAGTGCCTGCGCAGGCCCTCGCGGGCCTGTGCACACCGCTGGACACACCGCGAATTGGCCGGCCCGAGCCTACTGTGTACAGTCGCGGCCATGAGCCATTCCAGCATGCCCTCCTCCATCGCCCTTGACGCACAGGCCACGGCCGGGCTGTTGCCCTGGAACGAACTGGCCGACGAGATCGCCGCCCTGCTGCTGCAGCCCCAGGCAGCGCAGGTGCCGGCGCGCATCGTGATGCCCCTGCCGGCCGGTGGCAGCCTGTTTTGCATGCCCGCCACCGACGGCCAGGTGGCCATGACCAAGCTGATCAGCTTCACGCCCGGCAACGCCGGCACGCCGCGCGCCACCATCCAGGGGGATGTGGTGGTGTTCGACGTGGCCACGGGCGAGCGCCGCCTGATCCTGGACGGCCCCACGGTCACCGCCAGGCGCACGGCCGCCGTATCGCTGCTGGCCGCGCAAAGGCTGGCGCCGAATCCGCAGGGTCCGTTGCTGATCGTGGGCGCCGGCGTGCAGGGCCTGGCCCATTTGCAGGCCTTTGCCGCTGGCCTGGGCGTGCGCGAGGTTCAGGTGGCATCGCGCAGCGCACAGAGCGCCCAGGCGCTGGTCGACCAGGCCCGGGCCATGGGACTGCAGGCCACCGCCGTGGAGGATGTGGAGGCGGCGGCGCGCCACTGCCCGCTGATCGTGACCTGCACGCCCGCCCGGGCCGTGGTGCTGCGCGAGGCGCCGCGCAGCGATGCCTTCATCTCGGCCGTCGGTGCCTTCACGCCGCAGATGGTGGAGCTGGCACCCGGCCTGTGCCAGGGCTTGCTGCAGTCTGGCCGCGTGGTGGTCGATACCGGGGATGCGCTGCATGAGGCCGGTGATCTGCTGCAGGCCGGCATCGATGTCGCCGCCCTGCCCACGCTGGAGCAGGTGGTGCGCGAGCAATGGCCGCGCTCGGATTCGCCCGTGCTGTTCAAATGCTGTGGCTGGGGTGGCTGGGATCTTGCAGCCACCCGCCTGGCCATGCGCCGGGTTGCACTCCAGAACAGTTGAAAGCGGATTTCTGCGTTGAACGAGCTTTTCCCCCCGGATTCCCCCGCCCCGGCTTCCAGCACCGCGCCCAGCCGCTGGCAGCGCCTGGGCCTGCGCACGCAACTGGCCCTGGTCTTCGGCTCGCTGCTGGTGGGCGTGACGGTGCTGATGTCCCTGGCATTCGGCGAGCTGCTGCGCTGGCGCATGGAGCGCGAGGTCAGCGCCTCGCTGCATGCCATGGCCTCCAACGCCGCCCGGCAGCTGTCCGATGGCCTGTTCAGCCGCGCCCATACCGTGGAAGTGCTCGCTGCCTCGCCGGAGCTCTGGATCCAGGGGCTGGACTCCCCGGGCGTGGGTGCACTGCTCAACCGCGCCCGTTCGCTGACGCCCACCAGCCTCTGGATCGGCGTGGCCGACGCCGAGGGCACGGTGCGCAGCGCGACCGACCAGGTGCTGGTGGGCCTCGATGTCAGCGACCGGCCCTGGTTCGAGCCGGGCCTGCAGCGCGTCCATGTGGGCGATGTGCGCGCATCCTCGCCTGTGATGTCCGCCTTGCTGCCGCCTGCGGCCGACGGCGCGCCGCGCCGGTTCATGGACTTCGCGGCGCCCATTCGCGTGGGCGATCTCACCCAGGGCGTGCTGTGCATGCAAAGCAGCTGGGAATGGGTGCGCGAAACCATGCAGACCCTGCAGCAGGCCGACAGCGCCGACCGGCAGATCGGCCTGTTCATCTTCGACCGGCGTGGCCGGCTCATCCACGCCCCGGGCGACAGCCTGGAGCCGTTGCTGGCCCTGGACCAGCGCCTGCCGGTGGCCCATACCCTGTCTGCCGACACGGCCGATGCCACGCTGTTGCACGTACAGGTGGCGCGCTGGCAGGACAGCGCTCAAAGCTTTCTGACGGCCACCGTGCCGCTGCAGGCCCACAACAGGGCAACGGCCATGGGCTGGCACATCGTGGCCCGCCAGCCGCACGACAGCGCCTACGCGCCCGCGCGCCAGGCCATGCACCAGGTGCTGGCCGGCGGCCTGGCGGCCGCGCTGGTGGCCGCCGTCATCGCCTGGCTGGTGGCGCGCAGGCTGAGCCAGGATCTCAAGCGCCTGGCCCGCGCCGCCAATGGCATCGACGGCAGCGGCGCGGCCTCCGACATCCCGCAGTTGCACAGCAGCCGCGAGGTGCATCGCCTTTCGCAGGCGCTGCGCGGCAGCATTGCCCAGCTGCGCTCGGCCAACGAGGCCATGGAGCGCCAGGTGCGCGAGCGCACGCTGCAGCTGCAGCAGGCCAATGCCGAACTGGAGCACCAGGCGCGCAGCGATCCGCTCACGGGCCTGCTCAACCGCCGGGGCTTCGACTTCCAGCTGGACTTCGCCATGGCGCTTGCGCGCCGCAGCGGAAGGCCATTGAGCGTGCTCGTCATCGACGTGGACCACTTCAAGCGCATCAACGACCAGCATGGCCACGACATGGGCGACGCCGTGCTGCGTACCCTGGCGCGCACATTCCGCATGCGGCTGCGCGAGTCCGACGTGCTGGCCCGCATGGGCGGCGAAGAGTTCCTGGCGCTGCTGCCCGACACCACGGCCGATGCCGCCGTGGCCATTGCCGAGCAACTGCGCGAACTGCTGGCCGCCACGCCCATGGCGCATGGCGAGCCCGTCACCGCCAGCGTGGGCGTGGCCACGCTGCGCAGCGCCACCGACACGGCCGCGGCCATGCTGCGCCGTGGCGACGAAGCGCTGTACGAGGCCAAGGGCGCGGGCCGCAACAACGTGCAGCTGCAGCGCTGACGCGGCCCGTCACGCGCACTGCCAGCGCTTCCAGCGCTTTTCAAGGCCCTCTCGGCGCCTCTTCCCCTTGCCGCCGCACAACACCCGTGCGGCAAAAAACACCACACTAATACTCAAATTGAGCATATTATTCGCAGCCATCACCAGCCCTTTCCACAGTCCCGGACGGCCACCATGCAGCTCAAATCCGTGCAGTACGACAAGCCCCATTTCTCCCTCGCCGGCCAGTGCGGCATCGGCGAGGCCTGGGCCCGCATTCCCCCCGAGCTTGACCGCGCCCAGCGCCTTCGGACCGCCGAGCGCATACGCGCCCTGCTGCACGAGCGCGATGCCGTGCTCGTGGCCCACTACTACGTGGACGGCGAACTGCAGGACCTGGCGCGCGAGACCGGCGGCTGCGTGGGCGATTCGCTGGAGATGGCGCGCTTCGGCGCCCAGCACCAGGCCAGCACCCTGGTCGTGGCCGGCGTGCGCTTCATGGGAGAGACCGCCAAGATCCTCAGCCCGGAAAAGCGGGTGCTCATGCCCGACGACGACGCCAGCTGCTCGCTGGACCTGGGCTGCCCGGCCGACGAGTTCAGCGCCTTCTGCGACGCCCACCCGGACCGCACGGTCGTGGTATACGCCAACACCAGCGCGGCGGTGAAGGCGCGCGCCGACTGGGTGGTCACATCGTCGGTGGGACAGGACATCGTGGCCCACCTGCACGCCTGCGGCGAGAAGATCCTCTGGGCTCCCGACCGCCACCTGGGCGCCCACATCCAGCGCCAGACCGGCGCGGACATGCTGCTGTGGCATGGCTCCTGCCTGGTCCATGACGAGTTCAAGGCCGACGAACTGGCCGCCATGGCGCTGGAGCACCCGCAGGCCGCCATCCTCGTGCACCCCGAGTCGCCGGCCGCCGTGGCCGCCCAGGCCGATGTGGTGGGCTCCACCACCCAGCTCATCAACGCGGCAGGCCGGCTGCCCACCGACACCTTCATCGTCGCCACCGACCTGGGCATCCTGCACGACATGCGCATGCGCTACCCGGGCAAGACCTTCCTGCCCGCGCCCACGGCCGGCCAGGGCGCCACCTGCAAGAGCTGCGCCATGTGCCCGTGGATGGCGATGAACAGCCTGCACGGCGTGGAACTGGCGCTGGAGCAAGGCCTGTGCGCCATCGAGGTGGACCCCGCCATCGCCCAGGCCGCGCGCCAGCCCATCGAACGCATGCTGGCCTTTGCCGCAGGCCACCGCCAGCCCGTGCGCGCCAGCGGAGACCTCGCGCGCGATGCGGCGCTCTTCCAGCATTTCGGTCCCGCCTGAGGAGCACGCCATGACCCAGCCCTCCATGGACGTGCTCGTCATCGGCGCCGGCCTGGCCGGCATGGCCGCCGCCCTGTCGCTGCCGCCGCACCTGCGCGTGGCCCTGCTCAGCAAGGGCGCGGCCGAGGAATGCGCCAGCGCCTGGGCCCAGGGCGGCATTGCCGCCGTGATGGATGCCGGGGACAGCATCGATGAGCACCTGGCCGACACCCTGGTCGCGGGCGCGGGCCAGTGCGACGTGCAGGCCGTGCGCGCCATCCTCGAGCAGGCGCCCGCCGCCATCGATTGGCTGGTGGCCCACGGCGTGCCTTTCACGCGCGACGACAGCGGTGGCCTGCACCTCACGCGCGAAGGCGGCCACGGCCGCCGCCGCATCGTGCATGCCGCCGACTGCACGGGACAGGCCGTGCATGCCGCCCTGCTGCGCGCCTGCCGGGAGCGCACGAACATCGATTTGCATGAGCACACCAGCGCGCTGGACCTGCTGACCGAAGGACAGCCTGCGCACTGCACAGGCGCGCTGGTGCGCCTGCCCGATGGCCGCCAGCAGCGCTGGCATGCCACGCATACCGTGCTGGCCACGGGCGGGCTGGGGCAGGTCTATCCCGCCACCACCAACCCGGCCACCGCCACGGGCGACGGCGTGGCCATGGCCTGGCGCGCGGGCTGCCGCGTGGGTGATCTGGAGTTCATGCAGTTCCATCCCACGGCCCTGCAGGTGGGCGGCCGCGCGGCCGGCCTGGTCTCCGAGGCATTGCGCGGAGAAGGCGCCCTGCTGCGCCTGCCGGACGGCACGCGCTTCATGCCTGCCCATGACGAGCGGGCCGAACTGGCGCCGCGCGACATCGTGGCCCGGGCCATCCGGCACGAGATGGACCGCCATGGCCTGGCCTTCGTGCACCTGGACATCACCCACCGGCCACGTGCCTGGCTGCAGTCGCATTTCCCCGGTGTGATGGCCCTGTGCGCCAGCCATGGCATCGACATTGCCACGCAGCCGATTCCCGTCGCCCCCTGCGCCCACTACGCCTGCGGCGGCGTGCTGGCCGGCATCGACGGACGCACGGATGTCGATGGCCTGCGCGCCATTGGCGAGGTGGCGCGCACCGGCCTGCACGGCGCCAACCGGCTGGCCAGCAATTCGCTGCTCGAATGCGTGGTGATGGGGGGCGCGGCCGCCCGGGCCATCGCGCAGCAGCCGGCTGCCGCCCCAGCGCCGGCACGGCCGACCGAAACCCTGCAGGCCGGCGCACAGGAGCAGGACACGGCCGCCGTCGCGCAGGAGTTGCGCCAGCTCATGCAGGACTGCGTGGGCATACAGCGCAGCGACCAGGGACTGGCCCTCGCGCTGCAGCGCATCGCTGCATGGCGCGAGACACTGGAGCCCGCCGTCCCGCATGCGCTGCGCAACCAGCTCGATGTCTGCTGGCTCATGGCCACGGCCGCCGCCGCGCGGCGCGAGAGCTGCGGCGCACATTCGCGCATCGACGCCGCACCGGCGCTGGTGGAATGAAAAATGTCCGCTGTCAAGTTCTTTTGAACTTAAACAGTGGGTGAGAAAAGTCTTACGGAACCAAGAGATAGGTCATATCTTGGTCGCTGCGTGCTCTTGCCCTGTTTCGGGCTAGGTGCCATATGGGTGCTTCGGCATGGCGAACGCACGGGCGCCGCAGCTGACACGGTCGTACCGCTCGTCAGTGCATGACACAGTGGCAGTAGACGAACTGCTGGATCGCGCCGCCCGGCGTGTGATGGGCTTCGGCCGTGTGCTCCATCAGCTCGAAGGCATCCCCGAACTCGCCGTGCAGAGCATCTGCGGAATAGCGCCTGACGGGCAGGCCGCTGCATTGAAGCGGACCATCCGGCCCGAAGGCGGCCACGATGACATGGCCGCCGGGACGCACCGCACGGCGCACCTGGGCCACATAGGCCGCGCGTTGTTCGGGCTCGGTCAGGAAATGGAACACGGCTCGGTCGTGCCAGATGTCATAGGCCCTTTCCGGCAGAGCGACGGACGTGGCGTCCCCCGCCAGCCACTGCACGCGCCGGGCCTGCTGCTCTCCCAGGCGCTCGCGAGCGACCTGTAGCGCCGCGGCCGCCAGGTCGAGGACGGTGATCTCGAACCGACCGCGCTGCAGGAGGTCGTCGACCAGTGTCGAGGCCCCACCGCCCACATCGATGACGCGGCTCGGCCGCCCTGCGGCGATGCGCTCGATCAGCGCCAGGGATTGCTCGGCGTGCGGCTGATACCAGCTCACCTCCTGGGCGGAGCGGGTTGTGTAGACGCGATCCCAGTGCGTGCGACTGTCCATGGTTCAATCCTGTGGTACCTGTGGAGGCAATACCTCCCGTGCCCGTATCGTGCAGCCACCTCGGGTGGCGTGCCCTCCGTTGGCAACGGCTCTTTGTCCGTGTCCTCCGTCAATTTACGCGAATTCCTCGAAACCCGGCAGGTCGCCATCTACTTCGCCACCGTGGTGCTTGCCGCCGTCCTGGCATGGCAGGTCCCCGGCACGACCGCGCTGGCGCCGGCCATCGATCCCCTGCTGGGCTTCATGCTGTTCGTGACCTTCCTGCAGGTGCCGCTGACCGAACTGCGCCGCGCCGTGTCGAACCTGCGTTTCCTCGGCGCGCTACTGACGGCGAACTTCGTCGTGCTGCCGTTGCTGGTCGCCGCATTGCTGCCGTGGCTTCCGGCCGACCCGCTGCTGCGCATTGGTGCCTTACTGGTGCTGCTGACGCCTTGCATCGACTACGTGGTGACCTTCGCCCTCCTGGGCCGGGCAGACGCCCGCCTGCTGCGGTGCTGCTGGGCGCCGAGATGGTGCTGCTCCCGGTTTCCTGGGACTGTTCCTGGGCGATGCGGCGAAAGGCCTGGTGCAGTGGGAGCCGTTCCTGCACGCCTTTCGCCGTGCCCTTGGCGCTGGCCGGCGCCTGCCAGGCCTGGGCGGCACGTTCCGGCACGGGCTGATCCGCCGTGGCGGCCCTGGGCCTGCTGCCCGTGCAGGCGACGGCTGCCGTACTGTTCGTCGTGGTGGTGGCGGTGATGCCCCAACTCGGTCTGGCGCTGGACGCCGTTCGGGCTGTCGTGCCTGTCTACGTGGTCTTAGCCACTGCCGCGCCGTTGCTGGGATGGAGCGTGGCGCGCGCCTGGCGCCTGCCGGGCCGACCAGGGCCGGGCCGTGGCGTTCAGCAGCGCGACCCGCAACTCGCTGGTGGTTCTGCCGCTCGGATTGGCCATCCCCGGCACTGTGCCCTGGATACCGGCGGTGATCGTCGCGCAGACGCTGGTGGAACTCGTCAGCGAACTGGTCTACGTCAAGCTGCTGCCGCGCCTGGGCGCGAAGCCCGCGCTCGAGCCTGACCGGCCATGACCGAGCGCCGCCCTGCGTCGGTACAATCCTGCCCTACGCGGCGGACTGCTGGCACTGCTTGCCGCCGTTCTGTTCGGACTCAGCACGCCGCTGATCCAGCGCTTCGGTGTCGGCCTGGGGCCGCTCACCACGGCCGCGCTGTTGTACGCCGGGGCCGCCTTCATCGGCCTGTTGTCACGCCAGCCTCGTGAACGCGAGGCGCGGCTGCGCTGGAGTGATCTGCCTAGGCTGGGCGCCATGGCGGCCTTCGGCGCCGCGCTGGGGCCGGTGGCGCTGGCCTGGGGGCTGCAGCAGACCAGCGCCACCAGCGCATCGCTGAAGCTCACGCTGAAGCCCTGTTCACGGCGCTGCTCGCCCACTGGCTCTACCGCGAGACCATGGACCGGCGCGTCTGGGCCGCGATGGGCCTGCTGACGACCGGCGCCGCCGTCCTGTTGCTGGACCAGGGCATAGCCAGCGACGCACGGCTTTGGGGGTTGCTGGCATTGCTGCTGGCAACCGCCGCCTGGGGCGCCGACAACACGCTGTCGCGCGCCCTGGCCGAGCGCGACCCGGGCCAAGTGGTGCTGGTCAAGGCCGTGCTGGGCAGCAGCGCCACGGCTGCGCTCGCCTGGGCCCGCGGCGAACCCCTGCCGACGGCCGGTGCCGCCCTGGCCTTGCTGGCCGTCGGCGCCACCGGCTATGGACTGAGCCTGCGGCTGTACCTGCTGGCGCAACGCGCGTTCGGCGCCGCACGCACCGGCTCCGTGTTCGCGTTCGCCCCGTTCATCGGCGCGGCCGCCGCTTTTACGCTGGGCGAGCGCGACGCCTCCTGGCTGCTGGCGCTGGGGTGTCTGCTCATGGTGCTGGGCGTGCTGCTGCATCTGGTGGAAACGCACGACCACGAGCACGCCCACGAGGCGCTGGAGCATGAACACGCCCATCGGCACGACGACGGGCACCACGACCACACACATGCCGTGATGCCGACCGGCACGCACAGCCATCCGCACCGCCACGCGCCGGTGACGCACGCGCATCCGCACGTGCCGGACGCGCACCACGGGCACGCGCATTCGAAGGCCAGCGCCTAAACGGCAACTCGGCCCAAGCGCGGCGCATACGCGCCGGATGCGCTGGACGGGAGTGACCACGGCCTCGTTCAAGCCATTCCGGGCACAGCTCTCGTGTCGGCTGTTCAACGGGCTTGCACCTATACCAACTATAGGTTCTACGATCACGCCCATAGCCCGCACTCGGGCAGTCAAGCAGTCGCCCCAGAACTTGAAATCCGCCGCATGAACACGCTTCGCACTCTCCGCTTTCTGCCACGCATTCTCGGCTTGGCCCTGGCATTCGCCGCGGCCACAAGCGCCTTCGCTCAGGACGCGCGGGCAGGCGCCATCCGCATCGACAAGCCCTGGACACGGGCGACACCACCGGCTGCCCCCACCGGCGCGGGCTACATGTCCCTGACGAACGAAGGAAAAGAAGCGGACCGCCTGCTGGAGATCACGTCCCCCATCGCCGGCCGCGCCGAGATCCACACGATGGAGATCGTCGGCGAGGTGTCCCGCATGCGCTGGCAGAAGGATGGTGTGGAACTGCCACCTGGCAAGACCGTGGAACTCAAGCCCGGCGGCATCCACGTCATGTTCCTGGAACTCACCCAGCCCATCCGCCCGGGCACCAAGGTGCCGGTCACCCTGCTCCTGCAGCGTGCCGGCAAGGTGAATGTCGAGCTGCTGGCGGCTCCGATCGGGGCCACGAGCGCACCGGGCGCCAGCACGGGCGCAGCCGCGCACCATGGCAAGCACTGACCGTCCGCCCCCCCAGGCGACATCAGGGCTGGCGCTGAAGATTCCGCCGCTGGCCCTTGTGGCGCTCGCGGCTGCAGCGATGTGGTTCCTGCCGGCCATTGCCGAGCTGCCACACCTCGGTCCGTGGCACACCGGCCTGTGCGCAGCGCTCGCGCTGCTGGGCGCGGCCGTCTGCCTGGCCGGCGTGCTGGCCTTCCGCCAAGCCCGCACCACGGTGGACCCCATGCGCCCCGCGGCCGCCACCTCGCTGGTCGTGCGCGGCATCTACCACTACACGCGCAACCCGATGTACCTGGGCTTTCTGCTCGTGCTGCTGGCCTGGGCGCTGTACCTGACCAAGCTGTCGGCGTTCCTGATCCTGCCGGTGTTCATCGGCTACTTGACCGTGTTCCAGATCAAGCCCGAGGAAGCCGCGCTGCGCGATCGCTTCGGCGCCGACTTCGATGCCTACGCCGCGCGCGTGCGGCGCTGGCTGTAGGTTTCATCTCCTTTCATCCCATCCCCGACCCCCTTTCAGGAGCACCACCATGACCCAGACCTCTCACCTGCAAAGCCTGACCCTGCCCGTGGCCGGCATGGACTGCGGCGGCTGCGTGCGCAGCGTGGACAAGGCCGTGCGCGCCTTGCCCGGCGTCGCCGAAGCCCAGACCTCGCTGCAGCCGCCCCAGGTCGTGGTGCAGTTCGACCCCGCCCGCGTCACGCGCGAGGCGTTGGTTACCGCCATCGAGGATGCCGGCTTCGACGTGCCGGCGGCACAGCCATGATCCAGACGCTGGAGTTACCCGTCTCGGGCATGGACTGCGCGGCCTGCGCACGCAAGGCGCAGCGCGCCCTGATGCGCGTGCCTGGCGTGCAGAACGCCGACGTGCTACTCAACGCCGAGAAAGCGGTGATCCAGTTCGATGCGGGCGTGGCGACGCCTGATGCGCTGCGCGCCACCATCGAGAAGGTCGGCTTCACGGTGCCGCAGCCGGTGACCGCTGCGGCGGAGGATGAGACGCCGCCAAGCCACGTCCTGGAGGCCAAGGCGCTGCAGCGCCAGTTGTTCACGACCCTGGGCCTGTTGTTCGGCGCCATCCTGTTCGTCGTGGTGATGGGCGAAGGGCTGGGGTTGTTCGATGCGCTCACCGAGCGCGTGCCCTTCTGGGCAGGCCTGGCGGCTGTACTGGTGTTCGGCTATCCCATCTTCAGGGACGTCATCAAGAGCACGCTTCGCCGCGAGGTCACCAGCCACACGCTGATGACCGTGGGCGCCATCGCCGCGCTGGCCATCGGCCAGTGGACCACGGCCGCCATCGTGGTGTTCTTCATGCGCATGGGCGAGTTCACCGAGCGCTTCACCAGTGAGCGGGCGCGCCGGCTGCTCAAGGAAATGACAGCCCTGGTCCCGCAGACGGCGCGCGTGCAGCGCGGCGGCACGGAAGTCGAGGTGGCGATCGAGACGGTGGTGCCGGGCGACGTGGTCATCGTGCGCCCCGGCGAGCGTGTGCCGGTGGACGGCGTCGTGCTCGAAGGCCAGGCCACCTTCGACCAGGCGGCCATCACCGGCGAGAGCATGCCGGTGGAGGCCGAGCCTGGCGACAAGGTCTACGCCGCCACGCTGGCCCGGCTCGGGCACGTAAAGCTGCGCGCCGAGCGCATCGGCCGCGACACCACCTTCGGGCGCGCCGTGCAACTGGTCGAGGATGCCGAGGCCAACCGCGGCAAGGTGCAGCGCGTGGCCGACCGCTTCAGCGCCTGGTACCTGCCGGTGGTGGCGACCATCGCGCTGCTGACCTGGCTGCTCAGCGGCAACATCCTGGCCACCGTCGCGGTGCTGGTGGTGGCCTGCTCGTGCTCGTTCGCGCTGGCCACACCCATCGCGATGATGGCCTCGGTCGGCGCCGCTGCGCGCCAGGGCCTGCTGATCAAGGGCGGCAAGGTCATCGAGGCGCTGGTGAAGTGCGATGTGATGCTGGTGGACAAGACCGGCACGCTGACCACCGGCCGCCCGCGCATCACCGATGTAGTGCCGCTGGGCACGCTGGACGAAGGCACGCTGCTGCGCTTGGCCGCCGCCGCCGAGCGGCACTCCGAGCATCCGTTGGCCGAGGCCGTGCGTGCCCTGGCCGCGGAGCGCGGCCAGACGGCGCAGGAGCCGGCGCGCTTCGAGGCGCTGCCCGGACGGGGCGTGCGCGCCGAGATCGAAGGGCGGATCGTCGAGATTGGCAACCGCCGCATGTTGGCCGAAGGCAGCGATGGCGCGGCCTCGGATGCGGCTCTGCGCCTCAAAGGCGAAGGCAAGACGCTGCTGTTCATGGCGGTGGACGGCCAACTGGCCGGCGTGTTCGCCGCACAGGACACGCTGCGCCCCGAGGTGGCTGACGCTTTGGCCGCCGTGCGCGCTGCCGGCATCCAGCGCATCGAGTTGCTGACCGGCGACAACGAGCGCACAGCCGCCGCCATTGCCGCGCCGCTGGGCCTGGGCTACCGGGCCAACCTGCTGCCCGAGGACAAGATCGGCATCGTGCGCGAACTGCAAAGCCAGGGCCATCGCGTGCTGATGGTGGGCGACGGCGTCAACGACGCCCCCGCACTGGCCCAGGCAGAGGTGGGCATTGCCATGGGCGGTGGCACCGACGTGGCGATGGAGGCGGCCCAGATCGTGCTGATGCGCGAGGACTGGCGGCTCGTGGCCGAGTCCGTGCGCATCGCGCGGCGCACCATGGGCGTGGTGCACACCAACATCGGCTTTACTGCGCTGTACAACCTCGTGGGTCTGTCGCTGGCGGCCTTCGGCCTGCTGCCGCCCATCTACGCGGCGGCGCTGCAGTCCATCCCCGACATCGGCATCCTGGCCAATTCGTCGCGGCTGATCCGCAACCGGCAGGCTGTCCATGACTGACGTGACAGTCGAGAAGAGCCACACCGCCTGGGCGCCGTTGTTCGGCGCTTGGCTGATCGCGCTGCTGGCTTCGCTCGCCGTGCTGTTCGTCGGCGAGATCATGGGCCAGGCGCCCTGCAACCTGTGCTGGTTCCAGCGCGCCTTCATGTTCCCGCTGGCCATCGTGCTGGGCGTGGCGGCCCTGCGCACGGACGCGGCCGTCTGGCGCTACGCGCTGCCGCTGGCGATCTGCGGTGCGCTGGTGGCGGGTTTTCACAGCGGGCTCTACCTCGGACTCCTTCCGCAGAGCATCGCTCCTTGCAGCGAAGGCGTTTCCTGCACCAGCGCCGACATGACCATCCTGAGTGGCCTGCCGCTTCCCGTGCTGGCGCTGGCCGCCTTCTGCGCCATCGCCATGCTGCTCGTCATCACCCGTTCCCGGACCTCTCCATGACCCGTCGCACCACCACCGTCATCGTCACCGCCCTCCTCGCCTTGGTGGCCTTTGCCGCGGCCGCCTTCCTCTACCAGCGCCACGAGCGGCAGCAGGCGGTCGAACGGGCCACGGCGCAGTTCGACGTCATGGTGCGCGAGCACTCGCCGGTCCTGGGGCCGGCCAACGCCCCAGTCACCATCGTCGAGTTCTTCGACCCGGCCTGCGAGGCCTGCCGCGCCTTCTATCCCTACGTCAAGCAGATCCTGGCTGCCCACCCGAAGGATGTGCGGCTGGTGATCCGCTACGTGCCCTTTCACCGCAAGCCATCCATCGCTGGCGTGCAGATCCTCGAAGCGGCGCGCCAGCAGCAGCGCTTCGAGCCGGTCATGGATGCGCTGATGCAGTCCCAGCCGGTGTGGGCCAGCCACAGCACCCCGGCCACCGGGCGGGCCTGGGAGTTCGCGCGCGCCGCCGGCCTGGACCTGGAGAAGGC
Source organism: Delftia deserti (assembly GCF_042653485.1). NCBI lineage: Bacteria > Pseudomonadati > Pseudomonadota > Betaproteobacteria > Burkholderiales > Comamonadaceae > Delftia > Delftia deserti. The sequence continues at coordinate 1,994,138 of NZ_JBHSIH010000001.1, forward strand.
CCGCGCCTACGTGGCGACCGGTGCAGTGGACAAGCTGCTGGAGCAGGACGTGGCCGACCTGAAGGCTGTGGGGGTTCGCGCCACGCCCACCTTCTTCGTCAACGGCAAGCCGTTGCCCGAGCCGGACCCGCGCGTGCTGATGGAGATGGTCAAGAGCGAGGCCGAGCGCGCTCGCAAGGCGCCATGAGCGGGAAGTGGACCAGCACGTCGCCGGGGGCCGCCAAGACACGCGGCATGGGACGTCGGACCGCACTCATGGCCGGCGGAGCCTTGCTGACCATGGCATTGATGGGCTGCGAGCGCAGTCCGCCCAGCTACCACGCCATCGACCTGACGGGCGCCGACTTCGGCCGTACCTTCGCGCTGCAGGACCCGGAAGGCCGCACGCGCACGCTCGACGAGTTCAAGGGCCGCTACGTGATGCTGTTCTTCGGCTTCACGCAGTGCCCCGACGTGTGCCCCACCGCGCTCGCGCGGGCCGTCGAGGTGCGGCAGCTGCTCGGCTCGGACGCGGAGAAGCTGCAGGTGCTGCTGGTCACGGTCGATCCCGAGCGTGACACGCCTGAGGTCCTTCGGGCTTACACGGCTGCATTCGATCCCGGCTTCATAGCGCTGCGCGGCGACCTTCCTGCGACCGAGACGGTTGCCCGGGAATTCAAGATTCACTACGCCAAGGTTCCGACGGGCACCTCCTATACGATGGACCACACGGCGCTGACCTACATCGTCGATCCCGAGGGCCGATTGCGCCTGGCCGTGCGGCATGAACAGAGCCCGAAGGAAGTTGCGCAGGACTTGCGCACGCTGATGAAGGCCGGAAGCTGACAGGATGGGAGGCCAAGGCGCAAGCATTGGAGTAAGACCATGAAGATCGGAGAACTGGCCGCCAAGGCCGAATGCGACGTGCAGACCGTGCGCTTCTACGAGCGCGAGGGCCTGCTGGAGGCACCGACGCGGGAGTCCTCGAACCACCGCCTCTATGCCGACCGCCACCTGGAGCGCCTGCGTTTCATACGACACTGCCGCTCGCTGGACATTCCGCTGCCCGAGATCCGCCAGTTGCTGGACTTCGCGGCCGCGCCCTCCGAGGCTTGCGCGCAGGTCGACGCACTGCTGGACAAGCACATCGCACACGTACGGCGGCGCCTGAAGGCCCTGCGCGATCTGGACCGCCAACTCATGGCTTTGCGGGCGCGCTGCGACGGCGACACCTCGCACGACTGCGCCATCCTCGCGTCGTTCATGGATGTCTCGGGTGTCTGCGGCTCGAAGGATGAGTGCTGCAAGCCAGTTCTCTCGGCCACCTCTGCCTGAAGGGGCTTCCCGTCGAACCCATCTTTGAGCCATAAGCACATGCCGCAGCTCGCATAAGCCATGGGCCAGAATATTCGATTGTCTTGCGAGTCGAATCCGTGGAACCCGAGCTTCACCGCACTGCAGCCTCTCCCAGCCAAGCCGGCAATCGCTATGACCGCATGGAATGGGCCGGGGCATTCGGCGACCTCGGCACGCTGGTGCCGTTCGTCGCGGCCTATATCGGCGTCCTCAAGCTCGATCCGTTCGGCGTGCTCTTTGCCTTCGGCGTATCCATGGTCGCTTGCGGCCTGTACTACAAGACACCCTTCCCGGTGCAACCGATGAAGGCCATCGGCGCCGTTGCGTCGATCCAGGCGGTGCAAACGGCGGTGGTCACGCCAGCGGCCGTCTACACCGCCGCGTTGGCGACGGGTGTCTTCTGGCTCGCTCTCGGTGTGAGTGGATGGATGGGGCGCATTGCCAGGCTGGTGCCGCCCGCCGTGGTCATCGGCGTCGTTCTGGGACTCGGCTTCGGCTTCATGCTGCAGGGGATCAAGATGATGCAGAGCGACTGGATCATCGCGCTCATCGGAATGGTCGGGACGCTGCTGCTGATGGGCAATCGGACCGTGCCTGCGATGTTCGTTCTCCTGGTCTTCGGCGCTGCGGTGGGCGCCGCTCAGAACCCCGAGCTGATCTCTCGGATCGGCCACGCCGGCATCGGCTTCCGGCCGCCGTCATTCGCTCTGGCCAATGTCACCTGGAACCAGCTCTTCGTGGGCGTCGTGCTGTTGGCGCTGCCGCAGATCCCGCTGACCCTGGGCAATGCGGTGATCGCCATCACCGACGAGAACAACCGGCTTTTTCCGCAACGCCCGGTGACCGAAGGCAGGGTTGCCGTCTCCACGGGCATCATGAACCTCTTCAGCGGGGCCGTGGGCGGCGTTCCGATGTGCCATGGCGCGGGTGGCATGGCTGCGCATCTTGCCTTTGGCGCCAGGACTGGCGGATCGGTCGTCATTCTTGGCGGCGTTCTGCTGACTCTCGCTCTGTTGTTCAGCGCGTCGGTGGATGCGCTGTTCCAGCTCTTTCCCACGGCGGTGCTTGGCGTCGTCCTGTTCCTCACAGGCGTCCAACTTGCCTTGGGCAGTAGCGTGCTGCCTGCCGCACGGGGCGATCGGATCGTGGTCCTGGCCTGCGCCGCTCTGTGCATGTGGAACGTTGGTGCTGGCTTTGTCGTGGGGATTGCGCTGCATCATATGGACAAACGAAGTCTTCTGAAACTGTGATGCACGGATTTGGATTGATCACGATTCGGTGTTTCATCGTGTAGGTGTGGCTCAGCTATGGCAATGCGGTTTTCCTTCTGCCCGCGTTACCTTGCCGTTCTCGTCTGAATCCCCGGTCACCAGCAATGAACGCCTGCAGCATATGCGGAATCAGCTTCTCTGCATCGACCGCCTCGCCATACGTCTGAGCGTGCAGTGCGGCGTAGCGGTCGAGGTTTGCTTTCAGGCTGGCCGGGCAGGCAAAGGTCAGTTTGACGTTCTCGGTCTTGGGCAGCGGCCCCAGGCGCAACTTCTTGGCTGTGCTCATCGTGAAGTCCCCCGGTTAAAGAACATCGGCTGGTACGGCCGCAGCACCAAGTCGCGGTTGACGATGATCCGCAGCGGCAGGCCCGGCCGCTCGGTCAAGGTCGGTTGGATGTTGAGGTTGCGCCGTGTCATTTCCTGCCCGACCTGATTCACGCTGTCCTGCAAGCTGTCGCGCCCGGCGATGATGACGCGATCGCCGTCCTGGCGACTCTCCGGCGCGGCCAGCTCGGCGCCGACGCCCAGCAGCGTCGTCAGCGCCGCTCCGGCAAAGATGCGGCCCCAATGCCAATCCACATCGTCTTCCAGCCCGGCATAACCGGCCGGGTCGGTGCCGGCCAGGTTGTCGAGCGTGAGCGAAGACGTGTCGGGCAGGATGATCCTGTTCCACACAACCTGCACGCGGCTCTGCCCGTAGCTGACTCGGCTGTTGTATTTGCCCAGGATGCGCGAACCCTGCGGGATCAGCAGAAACTTGCCGGTGGCTGTGTCATAGACCGGCTCCGTCACCGTGGCGATCACGTCGCCCGGCAAGTCCGACTTGATGCCAGTCACCAAGGCACCTGCGACTACCGTTCCAGCCATGACCTGATACGGCGAAGCCGGCAGGGTCAGGTTGCCGGAATTACGGGTTTCCGTGGTTCCGGCTTTCTGAAACGCCTCTTTCTGGTCTTGCCGATTCTGCACGGCGGTCGGGTCGGCAGGCTGGGCGGCCGTTGAGGCGGGACCAGCCGCCAGCGGGTCGAAGGCCGCATTAGCGGCGAAGCCCGGCGCGGCGGCTACCTGCGTCTGCGCCACCGGCGCGGCCTTCTGCGAACCCGAGCGGAAGAACACTGTCGAGGCCGCTGCCGCTTCGGCTTCCTTGCGCAGCGCGTCGTTGTGGTCATGGCCGGGGGCCGCATAGGCGGCAGTCACCGGCTGCTGCGACTTCACGATGGCCGGGCCAAGATCGCCCGGCAGCGGCGGCCCCAGCTCCGGCACCTTCGGCGGCAGCTTGGAGTAGTCCGCCGGCAGCGCGTCCAGCCCTTCCGACTTGGAGACGCGATCGACGTTGTAAAGCTCGGTCTGCTCCGTGGCACCGCGCCGCTGCGGTTGCAGCGACCACATCAGCGCGCCGAGCACGGCGACCGACAGGCCTCCGGCGAGGATGGCCAGCGTGCGCCGGTTCAGGCGCGTGACCGGGCGCGGCTGCGCGCGCAGCGCCACCGCTTCGGGTGCTACCTTGCCCGCCTGCGGCGTGGCAAGGTCGGGAGTGTCGTCCTGGCTCATGATCAGTTCCTCCGCGCCACGCCATCCGTGCGTTCGATCCGCACCACATCGCCGCCATCACCGCCCAGGCGCAGTTCGGCCGCGCCGAACAGCCGATCCACGATGTAGTACGGCGAGCGGAAACGGTAGTTCACCAGTTGCCCATCACCCTGCGCGCCGATGACGAACAAGGGCGGCAACTCGCCTTGGGCGATACCCTGCGGGAACTGGATATAGACCTTCTCGCCATCATCGAAGGCACGCAGCGGCTTCCACGGCGGATTGCTGCCCGACACCGCGTAGCGGAAGCGGATCTTCTCCAGCGACAGGCCGGTATCGACTGGCGCGGCGGCGCTGGCCGCCTGTGCCTGACGCTGCAAGGCCAGCATCCGGTCTTTCGGGTAGTCCCAGGACACCGAAGCCATCCACGCCTTTTCCGTCGAGGTCAGCTCCAGCAGGTACGTCCGGCGGCTGGTGGTGATGACCAGATTGGTTTTCAGGGCCGAGCGGATCGGCTTGACCAGCACGTTCACGCGCAGGTCGGCGCCGCTGCCGCTGGAGGTGTCGCCGACGATCCAGCGCACGGTATCGCCGGCGGCGACAGTGACAAGCTCCTCGCCTGGCTGGAGCGAAACCACCGTCACGCGCCCCGGCGCGGCATAGACCTGATAGAGCGCGCCGTCGCTGTACGGCCACACCTGAATCGCATTGACGTAGCCCTCGCGGGTCGGCGCGATGCGCGCCTCCGCGTTGGCCCGCGAGACGCGCACCTTCTCGTCGGCCGGCTCCGGCACGGCCGCGGCCGCATCTACTTCAGGCAACGGCTTCAGCTGCGCCGGCAGCGCCAGCGGTTCAGGCACGGCAACGACTTCGACAGGCTTGGGTGGCTCGGGCAGCGGCTGCGCCTGTACCGGCTCATCGAGCGAGATGGACGGCGGCGGCTTGCCCTGCGAGGCGCAGCCCGCAAGGGCAAGCAGGATCAACGGCAAAGCGTAAAAGCGGAAAGGCAGGTTCATGGCTTGGCTCCTTCGGAAGAATCCAGTTCGCGGCTCCACGACAGGCCGTTGACGTAGATCCCCAGCGGGTTCTTGCGCAGGCGCTGTTCAGTGCGCGGGGTTTGCAGGGCGGTGGAAAGCACCGCGTTCCAGCGTTCGGTGCCAGCGGGTGCGCCGTTGACGAATCGCTGCTCCGTCCATCGCACGTTGAAAGACGTGTCGCTGGCGCGCACGACGCTGGTGATCTGCACCGTCACCGACTCACGGCCGATGCGGGCGAACGGATCGTTGGTGCGGGCGTAGTCGTTGAGCACGGCCGCGCCGCGGTCGGTGGTGTAGTCGTAGGCGTCGAGCCAGTTCTGCCGCACCACGATCGGGTCGATCGACAGCGAGCGCACCATGCCGATGAAGCGGCCCAGGTGGAACGCGATCTGCGCATCGGCGGGTCGGTATGGCGTGGCGGCTTCACCCACGGCGCGCACCTGGCCGGCCTGATCGACCTCGATGACGTAGGGCGTGACGATGGACTGCGCGGAGCGCCACACCAGGCCGCCCGCCATCAGCAGCGCCAGCACCAGGCAGCCGAAGGCCATGAATCGCCAGTTTTTCGCCTGGACGCGGGCCGAGCCGATACGCTCGTCCCACACTTGCGCGGCGGATTGGTACGGGGTGGCAGGTTGCGGCGTATCGGCATAGCGCACCTGCGGGCGTTTTAATCGCATGGGTGTTCTCCTTGAAGATTAGGTATCGGAATCGCGCAGGCTCGGGCCTTGCCCCGAGCCGCCACCGTCGCCCCCGCGCAGCGTGTGGGCGGCGGTGGTCGCGGCATGGGTGATCTGCTGGCGGCGGTGCATCCGCTTGACCCAAGCGGGCTGCTCCTGCTTCGGTGCGCTGGCGGCGCTGTCTGCGCCTTCGCCTGCGGCGGCCTGGCCGGAACCGGCAGCGCCAGCATCGGCACCGTTCCAGCCAGCACGGAAGGAACCGGCCACCTTCTGCCCGGCAGCGGACACACCCGATGCAGCGCGGCGGCCTGCGGCCTGCGCGCCGGTCTTGGCCACGTTGCCGAGGCCAGCAGCAGCGCCCTTGGCCCCGCCGCCCGCTGCGGCGGAACCGGCCTGGAATGCGGACTTGGCGCTGCTGGCCGCCGACGTGGCGGCACGGGCACCCGCGCCGGCCAGCTTGGCGGCGGCTGGGGCCATGCGCGCCCCGGCCATGACCGCACCGCCCACGCCGGTCGCGGCGGCACCGATGGCAACGCCGGTGCCGACGGTGCCGACCGCAGCCCCGGCCATCGCGCCCGCGCCGAGCTGCGGCGCACCGGAAACCAGGCCGGTTGCGATGCCAGGGCCGAAGATGCCGAGCGCCAGCAGCGCGAGCGAGGCCAGCATCACGACCAGCGCATGGTCGATGGAAGGCTCGTCGGGATGCACCTGGAACTCTGCGAACAGGCCCGAGCCGATGCCGACGATGACGGCCAGCACCAGCACCTTGATGCCGGACGACACCACGTTGCCGAGCACCTTTTCCGCGAGGAAAGAGGTCTTGTTCCAGAGCGCAAAAGGAATCAAGACGAAACCGGCGAGCGTGGTCAGCTTGAACTCGATCAGCGTGATGAAAAGCTGTACCGCCAGCACGAAGAAGCAGAGGATCACCACCAGCCAGGCGATGAACAGCACCACGATGGGGTCGAGGTTCACGAACACTTCGGGGAAGCCGGCCATGTCGCCGATCTGATCGAGGATCGGTGCAGCCGCGTCGATGCCCGTCTTCGCCAGCCGGCCCGGCTGCAAGAAGTTCTCCATCGTGATGGCCGAGCCGGTGGCGGTGATGCCCAAACCGGCGAATGACCGGAACACGATGCTGGCCAGCCAGTTGAAGTTGCCGATGATGTAGGCAAAAGCACCGACATAGAGCACCTTGCGCAGCAGCTTGGCAATCACGTCCTCGCCCTGGCCTGTGGCGTGGCTCATGGCCCAATACAGCCCGGCGATGGTCATGTCGATGACGATGAGCGTGGCGGTCAGGAACGCCACTTCGCCTTGCAGCAGCCCGAAACCCGAGTCGATGTAGCGCGAGAACGTATCGAGGAAGCGATCGATGATGGTCACGTCGTTCATGGCGTGTCCTCCGTAGCGGCGAGCGGCGTGTCGCCTTCCGGCTCGCCGTCTGTGGGTGTGTCGAAGCTCGCCGGGATCGGCGGCAGTTCGGCTAGCGTCCGGTATTCGTCTGGCCCGGTCTGGCCGGCAAAGAACCGCCGTCGGAAGGCCTCGGCGGCGGCGCGGCAGGCGTCTTCGCCAACGGCTTGCCAGTCGGTTGCGCATTGGGCGCGCAGCGCCTTGAGCCGCACGGGATCGGCGGCCAAGGTTGCGGCCAAGTCTTCGGCCGGCTGCTGGCCGCACGCGGTCAGCAGCACGGCCAGCAGGACAGGAGCGCATCGCATGGCCGTCTCCCGTCAGTTGGAATAAAAATCCACGCGCTGCGGCGTGTACGGCGTGCCGGTGCCGAGGAAACGCCGCCGCACTTCGCGGGCGCGCTCGGTGGCCGCCGCCTGCCGCGCCAGTTCCAGCGAGGCCGCCCGGTCTTGCGTGATCTGGAGCTGCTGGGCCTGGATGGACTGCTTGGACTGCAAGGCGAGAAGCTGATTGGTCGCCTGCGCGGCCTGCAACGCGCCGGTCGCGGACTGGCTCTGGCTGACCAGATCGGCCAGCGCGCTCTCGTCTTGCGCCAGGTTCTGCGATACCTGAGCCTGCATCCGCATCGCGGTGTGCAAGCCGTCAAGCGTGTTCTTCCACCGCTCGCGGGCATCGCGCAGCATCTGGTCGCCGCTGACGGTGGCGGCGTATTGCTCCGGGTACAGCCGGGCAAAGTCCCGATCCATGTTCTGCACGTCGTAGGCCAGTCCCTGCGCCTCGGCAATCAGGCGTTCGGTGGTGGCGAGCGTCGAGCGCAGCCGGTTCACGATGTTGAAGTCGAGATTCGCCAGGTTGCGCGCCTGGTTCATCAACATCTGTGCTTCGTTCTGAAGCTGGTTGATCTGGTTGTTGATCTGCTCCAGCGTGCGGATGGCGGTCAGCGTGTTCTGCACGAGGTTCGTGGGATCGACCACGACCCATTGCGCATGGACAGTGGTGGCGGTGCAAAGCATGGCCGCGACGGCAGCGGCGATCAGGCGCTTCTTCATGGTTGTATCTCCGGTGATTGGGAAAGAAAAGCAGCAGCAGCCAGTGAGGACGGCAGCAGGTCGGCAGCCCAATCGAGGCCGCGATGGCGCAGCCACGCGCCGGCGAAGCCGGGAGCGCCGGCCTGCGTCAGCACGCGCTCTATGTCGCGTTGGTCTTGCGGTGTGGACGCGCCAGCGAAGGCGAGCGCGGCCGGCCCCAGGCCGAGGTCGAACAGGCGATTGCCCAGGCGCGATTGGTAGTAGTAATCGCGCTTGGGCTGCGCGGTGACGACGATTTCGATTTGCCGGCTGTTGAGGCCGAAGCCTTCGTAGATCGTGCGAATCTGCGGCTCGGTCGCCTGCGGGTTAGGCAAGAAGATCCTGCTCGCGCAGCTTTCGATGATCGCGGGCGCGATGGTCGAATCCTTGATGTCCGCAAGGCTCTGCGTGGCGAAGATCACCGACACGTTTTTCTTGCGCAGCGTCTTGAGCCATTGCCGGATGCGCGCCGCGAAGGACGGCTCATCGAGGAACAACCACGCTTCATCGAGGATCAGCAGCGTCGGCGCACCGTCGAAACGCGCATCGAAGCGCGCGAACAGGTAGCGCAGCACCGCTTGCACGGCGGCGGGGCTGTGCATCAGTTCTTCCATCTCAAAGCCCTGCACGTCGCCGCTGCCGAGCCGGTCACGGTCGGCATCCAGCAGCTTGCCGTGTGCTCCGCCCAGCACATACGGCGACAACGCCTGCCGCAGCGCGTTCGATTGCAGCAGCACCGACAGGCCCGTCATGGTGCGCTGCTCGACCGGCGCACCGGAAAGACTGCCGAGCGCCGACCAGATGGCGGCTTTCTCGTCGGGGCCGACGGTCACGCCTTCATGTAGCAAGCGGCCTTCGATCCATTCGGCGGCCCAGGTGCGATGGCCTTCGCCGTCGATGCGTGCCAACGGCTGGAAGGCAATGCCGCCGTCAGCACCGAGGTCGTAATGCTCGCCGCCCAAGCCGAGGATGGTGGCGCGCATCGAGCGCCCCATGTCGAAGGCGAAGATGCGCGAACCGCCATAGCGGCGGAACTGCAAGGCGAGCATCGCCAGCAGTACCGACTTGCCCATGCCGGTCGGCCCCGCGACCAGCGTATGCCCCACGTCGCCGATGTGCGTCACCAGCCGGAACGGCGTCGCGCCATCAGTGCGGGTGACGATCAGCGGCGGGCCGTCGAGGTGAGCATTTTTCTCCGGGCCGGCCCACACGGCGGACACCGGCATCATGTGCGCGAGGTTCAGCGTCGAGACGATGGGCTGGCGCACGTTGGCATAGGCGTTGCCTGGTATGGACGACAGCCACGCATCGACTGCATTCAAGGTTTCGGGAATGGTCACGAAGCCCCGCCCCTGGATGACGCGCTCCACCATGCGCAGCTTCTCGTCGGCCACGGCCGGGTCGCCATCGAGCACCGTCACCGTGGCGGTGAGGTAGCCGAAGGCGACCTGATCGCTACCCAGCTCTTGCAAGGCTGCGTCCGCATCGGCCGCCTTGTTGCTGGCATCCGTGTCCACCAGCGGCGACTCTTGCTGGAAGATGGTTTCGCGCAGCAGCGCGATGACGTTCTTCCGTTTCGCAAACCATTGGCGGCGCAGGCGGCCCAGCTCCTTTTCCGCCTCGGCTTTGTCGAGGCAGAGAAAGCGCGTACTCCAGCGATAGGCAAAGCCCAGGCGGTTGAGGTCGTCCAGCAGGCCCGGCCAGGTCGAGGTCGGGAATCCCCGCACCGACACCACGCGCAGGTGCGCCTCGCCCAGCATGGGCGCGAGGCCGCCGACCAGCGCGGAATCGGCCAGCAGCGCGTCGAGGTGGAACGGCACTTCTGGCACCGCCAGCGAATAGCGCCGCGTCGAAACCGTGGCGTGCAGGTAGGTCAGCGTCTGCGCGTCATCGAGCCAGGCGATTTCCGGCATCACGCCATCGAGCAGGTCAAAGACCCGATCCGTTTCCGCCACGAAGGCATCGAGCCGGCCGCGCCAGTCCACGCCATCACCCGGCGCGTGCTCGTAGAGCAGCTTGGCCGCACGGGCGCGGGATTCCTCCGGCGGCAGGTAGGCCAGCGTCAGGTGATAGGCGCTCTCGAAGTGGTGGCCCGATTCCTCGAAGGCGGCGCGGCGTTCCTCGTCCACCAGCCACGACAGCGGTTCGGGGAAGTCGGAATGCGGATAGTCCGCCGCCGGCTGGCGCTCGGCTTCGATGAACAAGGCCCAGCCCGAACCCAGCCGGCGCAGCGCGTTGTTCAGCCGCGCCGTGGTGGCGATCAACTCGCCCTGCGTGGCGCTGTCCAGATCCGGCCCGCGAAAGCGCGCCGTGCGCTGGAACGAACCATCCTTGTTCAGCACCACGCCCGGCGCTATCAGTCCGGCCCAGGGCAGCCAGTCGGCCAGCAGCGCGGGCCGCTGGCGGTATTCGGCAAGGTTCAGCATGGCGGCGTCCCCCTACACGTCCAACAGTGGGCGGTGCTTGATGTGCCGAGCGAAGACCTGCATGAACTGTGGATCGACGCGAGCACCCCACACCGCCAGCGAATGACCGACGATCCAGAGCACGACACCGGGAATCCAGAGTTGCAGACCCAGCCCGACGGCAGCCGCCAGCGTGCCGTTTGCGATCGCCACGGTGCGCGGCGCGCCGCTCATCAAAAGCGGTTCGGTCAGCGAGCGATGTAGCGGCACCTCGAAGCCAGCCGCGAAGCTGTCCGGCCCGCTCATACGACGGCCCCGCCGGAGAAGCTGAAGAACGACAGGAAGAAGCTCGAAGCTGCGAACGCGATGGACAGGCCGAACACGATCTGGATCAGCTTGCGAAAGCCGCCCGACGTGTCGCCGAAGGCGAGCGCCAGGCCGGTGGCGATGATGATGATGACCGCGACGATGCGCGCCACCGGCCCCTGGATCGACTCCAGAATGGATTGCAGCGGGCCTTCCCACGGCATTGAGGAACCGGCGGCCTGCGCCGTACCGGCCAGGAACAGCAGCAGCGCCGCCAGCAGCAGCCCTTGCCCCGCAGGGCGGGCCAGGCTGCGCAGCCGCGCGAGGCTGGACAGGTGGGGAAGCGGATTTACGGAAAAGCGGAAAGCGTGAACGTGCATCTGCGTCATGGCAGTTCTCCAGGTTGGTCAGAGGACAAGGAAGGCGCAGCGGCATCGGCTGCGAGAGAAACCGGCATCAGCTCGGGAAACGGCGTTTCCAGCGCATCCGCCAGGCGGTAGCCCACGCCGTCGAAGCCGACGACGCGGGCGATGCTTTCGACGCGGCGCTTGCGGCCCCGTCCGGCGATGTGAATGACGACGTTGACCGCCTCGGCGATCAGCGCACGCGGCGGGTTCACCGCGACTTCGAGAATCAGTTGCTCCAGGCGCAGCAGCGCGCCCAAGGCGGAGCCGGCATGGATGGTGGCGATGCCGCCGGGATGGCCGGTGCCCCACACCTTCACCAAGTCCAGGGCTTCGCCGCCGCGCACTTCGCCGACGATCACGCGGTCGGGCCGCAGGCGCATCGTGGCCCGCACCAGCTCGGTCATGGACACGACGCCAGCGCGGGTACGCAGCGGCACATGGTCGCGGGCGGCGCATTGCAGCTCGATGGTGTCTTCGAGCACCAGCACGCGGTCGCCGGTGGCGGCGATCTCGGCCAGCAGCGCGTTCGCCAGCGTGGTCTTGCCGCTGCTCGTCGCCCCGGCGATCAGGATGTTCTGGCGCTCGCGCACGGCGCGGCGCAGGAACTCGGCCTGCGCGGTGGTCAGGATGCCATCGGCGACATAGCGATCCAGGCCGATGATGCTCACGGCGCGCTTGCGCAGCGCGAAGGCCGGGCCGGGCGCGGCCGGTGGCAAGATGCCCTCGAACCGCTCGCCGGTTTCGGGCAGCTCGGCGGTCAGCAACGGTCGGCCGCGATGCACTTCTGCGCCGACGTGCGCGGCCACCAGGCGGATGATGCGCTCGCCATCGTTTTCGGAAAGCTCCACGCCCAGCGGCGTGCGGCCCGATGACAACCGATCCACCCATAGGGTGCGATCGGGGTTGAGCATGATTTCCACCACGTCGGGGTCGGCCAGCGCAGCGGCGATGACCGGCCCCATTGCCGTGCGCAGCATCTGGATACGGCGATCCAGCGAAGCCGCAGCGGATGAGCGTTCGGGCGGGGTTTGCGGAACGGCGCTCATGAAGCACGCTCCGCAGTACGTTCGTGGGCTTCAGCCAGCGCCGCCGCGTCATCCATTCGCGCCGGGTCTGGGTGCAGTTCTTCCACCACGTCACGCACCAGGCTTCGGCCGCGCAGCAGGTGGCGGCCAAGCTGCTCCACGAATTGCTCGAAACGCGCTTTGCCCTGGGCGCGGGCCGCGTCCTGATGGGCTTCGGGAACCGGTGTGCTGACGGTCAGGAAGTAGCGGATGAACAGCGCCAGCGTTTCGATCTGGATGTTCTGGTCGCGCTCCATGCGTTCGGCCTGGCGCGACAGGCGATCCAGGCGCTTGGCGATGGCCGCCTCGCGCTGGTCACCGGCATCGGGCGACAGCCAGGACGCCAGCGCCGCCGCGACGATGCTGGATTTCGACACACCTTTCTTAGCGGCGAGTTCTTCCAGCCGCTTGGCGTGCTCGGGCTGGATAAACAGGTTGAGGCGGTAGTGGCTCATAGGTCGATTCCGTCGTTGGGGTCGAGGGAAGCCAGCCGGGCCGTGCGCTGCATGGCCGGATCGAGCTGGCCGGGAAGCGGCAGCGGCAGGTCGTCGTCGTCATCGAGCAGCGCCAGGTCATTGCCGGCAGGCTGCGGTTCGGGGCTGTATTCGGCGACTTCGGATAGCTCCGGCTGGCGGCGCGGGCCGCCGTCATCAGCGGTGCCTGCGCCATCGCTGGACAGACTCGCAGCCGGGGCCGCTGGTACAGCGGGGATCGCCAGGCCGCTCCAGTCGTCGGGCCGGGCCGGTGGTGCGTCGGCGTACTGCCCAGCCGCGAGCGCGGGCGGCGGCAATACGCGGCTCTTGAAGTTGGCGTCGGCGTAGTAGCGCAGCTTCTTGGCCTTGATCGGTGCCACGCTGGACACCATCACCACGGCTTCGTCGGTCGGAAGCTGCATCACTTCACCGGGCGTCAGCAGCGGGCGGGCCGTCTCCTGCCGCGACACCATCAGGTGCCCCAGCCACGGGGCCAATCTGTGCCCGGCATAGTTGCGCTGGGCGCGCAGTTCGGTGGCGGTGCCCAGCGTTTCCGAAACCCGTTTGGCCGTGCGTTCGTCGTTCGTTGAAAACGTCACGCGGACGTGGCAGTTGTCGAGGATGGAGTGGTTCTGGCCGTAGGCTTTGTCGATCTGGTTGAGCGACTGCGCGATGAGGAAGCTGCGGATGCCGTAGCCGGCCATGAAGGCCAGCGCTGTCTCGAAGAAGTCGAGCCGGCCCAGCGCCGGGAACTCGTCGAGCATCAGCAGCAGCTTGTGGCGGCGCTCGATGCCGTCGCTACCGTCGAGCGATTCGGTGAGCCGCCGGCCGATCTGGTTGAGGATCAGGCGAATGAGCGGCTTGGTGCGCGAAATGTCCGAGGGCGGCACCACCAGATACAGCGAGACGGGATGCTCGGATGCGATCAGGTCGGCGATACGCCAGTCGCAGCGCGAAGTCACTTCCGCCACGGTCGGGTCGCGGTACAGGCCAAGGAACGACATGGCGGTGCTCAACACGCCCGAACGCTCGTTGTCCGACTTGTTCAGCACTTCGCGGGCAGCGGACGCGACAACCGGGTGCGGTGCATCGCCCAGGTGCTTCGTCGTCATCATCCGGTGCAAGGTCAGCTCGAAGGGGCTGGCCGGGTCGGACAGGAAATTGGCGACGCCGCGCAGCGTCTTGTCCTCGCCGGCATAGAGCACATGCAAGATGGCCCCAACCAGCAGCGCGTGCGAAGTCTTCTCCCAATGGTTGCGCTTTTCCAGGGCACCTTCGGGGTCAACGAGAATGTCCGCGATGTTCTGCACGTCGCGCACCTCATGCGCGCCGCGCCGGACTTCGAGCAGCGGGTTGTAGGCTGCTGATTTCGCATCGGTCGGGTTGAACAGCAGGCAGTGGCTGAACCGGCTGCGCCAGCCTGCGGTGATCTGCCAGTTCTCGCCCTTGATGTCATGGATGACGGCCGAAGCCGGCCAGGACAACAATGTCGGGACGACCAAGCCGACACCCTTGCCCGAGCGCGTGGGCGCGAAGGTCAGGACGTGTTCCGGGCCGTCATGGCGCAGATACTCGTTGCGGTACTTGCCGAGGAAGACGCCGGCCGGCTGCGTCAGCCCGGCCTTGCGGATGTCCTCCGCTTCGGCCCAGCGCGCCGAACCGTAGGTCGTGACCATGCGCGATTGCCGCGAGCGCCACACCGACATGGCAATGGCGACCACCACGGCCACAAGGCCGCTGCCGCCCGCGATGGCCCCGCCAATGTCGAAGACATGCGGCGCATAGGCATCGAAGAAGAACCACCACTCGAACAGCCGCCAGGGGTGATAGACCGGCGTGCCGAAGAAATCGAACCAGGGCCAGCCAAGGCGTAGTTGATAGCCCAGGGCGGCGGCTGTCCATTGCGTTGCACTCCATACACCGGCGATCACGATGCCGAAGACGGCGGCGATCTGCCCAAACAGCACGCCCTGAGCTTGCATTGACTGGCCTCCGATGTTCCTGCGCTTTTCCTCGTCCGAAAGCAGCACAAGGACGTGCCGCATAGCGCGAGGATCAGTGCCGGGTCGGTGCCGGTCAAAGACTGTTATCGAAAGCTAGATGATGAAATAAGCATCGTTTCAGGCTGCAAAGAACCCAATAGAAACGCCGCAGGCGCGAGCGCGCTGCGGCGTGTTGGCAAAGAGAAAGGTTTCTTGCGAAGGGCTGGCGATCAGAACTTCGGCGGCGTCTCCGATGGTGTGTAGGGCGTCTTGCCATCGCCATAGAACCGCTTGCGCGTAGCCTCGGCCACGCGGTTGCAGAGCACGTCACCCAGCTTGGCCCGATCGGTCTTGCATTGCTGGCGCAGTTCCTTCAACCGCGCCGGATCGGCGGCCAGCTCGTCCACGGTCGGCACGTTGGTCTGTTTCGGCGCTTCGGATTGGCCGCAGGCCGTGAGCGCGGCGATCAATAGCAGTGGTGCAATGCGTTTCATGGCGGGATGTCCTCCAGCGGATCAGGTTCAGGTGCCGGTGCGGGCCTCGCGCCTTCGGGCAGGTCGATGGCCTGCACCCGTTCGATGAAGCGGCCAAGCGTCTCCGAAGGCTCGCCTTCCGGGCGCAGCAGGTAGGTCGTCAGCATGGGCGATCGCCCAGCCAAGGGGCGGGCCACCACGCCGCAATCCCGACTTGCCGCGATATGCGGCAAACCAGCCAACCCCAAGGCAAAGCCGGCCGACACTACTACCATCATCAGCTCGAACGAGGCGACGCGCTCGGCGATCAGGGGTTCCCGGTCAGAGCGGCGCAGCACACGATCGACCTGCCGTGCATAGCCCTCACATGCTTGCGGGTCACATAGCACCAGTGGAAATTGCAGCAAGTCATCCAACGGGATTCGCTTGAACTTGAGCAAATGATGGCGTGCCGGCACGGCCACCAACAGCGGGTCATTCCACACTGCTTGGGCTGTTATGCCTTCGCCCACTTCGTCCGACTGTGCAAAGCCCACGTCGTACAGGTCGTCTTGTAGCCCCTTGATCTGCTGCGATAGTGACACCTGGAACAACCTAATATCGACCTCGGGTTCTTCCTGTCTGCACATCGCCAGCAAGGCGGAAAGGCGCGACGGCGTGATGCCGTCGGACAGTGCGATGCGCAATTGGCCGTGGAAGCCGTTGGCTGCTGCTGTCACGCTCTCGCGGGCCTGCTGCAAGGCGGTGAACACGCGCGGCACATGCTCCAGAAACAGTTTGCCCGCCCTCGTCAGTCGCGTACTGCGGCTGGAGCGGATGAACAACTGTTCTCCCAGGTCTTCCTCCAGTTCCTTGATGGTGCGTGAGAGGGGCGATTGCTCGATGTGCAGCCGTTCCGCAGCACGGGCGAAGTGGAGTTCTTCCGCAACGGCGATGAAGCAACGCAGATGTCGTAATTCCATACACATCCCTTGAGAATCGCAGTGCATCGTCTGAGCGTGCCATTGATGCGAGTTTGTTGTTGGATTGCTAACGCATCAGCGGGCCGCCATTGCTTCGGTGGACAGAGGTTGCCAGCCGCCTCCAAGCGATCTGAACGCTGCAACTGCGGCACGCGCCGATTCGGTCTGCGCTTGTGCCCTTGCATCCGATGCCTGCAAAAGAGATTCATCCGCGTGCAGTACGTCAATCAGGCTCGCCGCTCCACGCTCGTATGCCGTGAAGGAGGATTGCCGCGCCTGGGAAAGCGATGCCTCGCCTTGCGTCAACGTCGCGGCCTGCTCTCCGCGATTGACCAAGGCTGAGAAAGCATTTTCAACATCCTCTGTCGCGTGCAGCACGGCCTGACGGTATGCGGCCAGTGCCTCGGCATCCCGCCCCTTGGCAAGACTGATCTGCGCATTGATACGGCCGAAGTCGAAAAGACGCCACCTCAGCCCGAGCACGCCTGCGGCCTGGCTCGCACCGCTGGTGAACAGATTGCCGCTCGAAATCGCGGTGGCGCTTCCCAGCAAGCCGCTCAGCGAGAACTTGGGGTAATACTCGGAGACTGCCTCTCCAATCCTGGCGTTCGTGGCCACCAGCCGACGTTCGGCCACGATGAGGTCGGGGCGACGCTGGAGCAAGTCGGCCGGGGAGCCCATGCTGGCGATCTTCGGGGTCGTGGGAATCGGCGTGGCGGCTTCCAGTTCGCTTCGATGCGTGCCCGGTGGAACGCCCAGCATCACATCCAGCGCGTTCATCGCCGTATCCAGGCCGGTCTTGAGCGCCGGGATGCTCGCCTGCACTTGCGACAGCGCGCCTTCCGTCTGCCGTACTTGGTACGTGGCTGCCAGCCCCTTCGCATGAAGCAGACTGACCTTTGACAGCAGATCCTGCTGGGTCTTGACCTGCCGCTGGGCAATGTCGAGCCGGGCCTGCAAACCCCGAATGGTGATGTAGATATCCGCCGTCTGCGCCGCAACCGCGAGGCGGGTTGCCACCGCGCCGGCCTGGGATGCCTGGTAGTCGGCCAGCGCGGCCTCCCGGCCACGCCGCAGCCCGCCGAACACGTCCACCTCCCAGCTCGCACCGAGATCCACTTGGTAGGCGTTGCCCCACCTGTCGTATCCGGGCGTGGCGTTCAGCACCTGTCCCAGCGGGGTTTCGACCGACTGATAGGCGCGAGCAGCCGAGCCGCTGACCACCCCGGACGGAAGCAAGGCCGCATTGGCGGCGCCGAGTCCGGCGCGAGCCTGGGTGACGCGGGCTGCGGCCTGCGCCAAGTCCAGATTCTGCTCAAGCGCCAACGATATGAAGCGCGTGAGCAAGGGATCGTTGAACCCCTGCCACCATGTCGCCAAGTCCGAGTCCGGCGTGCCAGCCCCTTGCGCTGCCGTCTGGCCGATGTATTGGCTCGGCAGTGGCGCATCCGGGCGATGGTAGTCCGGGCCTACCGCGCAGCCAGCGGTCACGCTGGCGCACAGGAAAAGAAGAACGAGGCGATTGGGGAGCATGGTGATCCTTGGGCTGAAGGCATGTCGTGACTATAATATGAAACGGTCACTCGTTGTCAATCTTTGATGTCCGAGGTAAGCTGGCGAAATGACGAAAGCACCCACTCCCGCGCCCCAGCTTCGGGGGCCCTCGGATCACGATGTCCGGGATCAGATCGTCGAAGCAGCGACCGAGTATTTCGGTCTCTATGGCTATGGAAAAACAACTGTTTCCGATCTAGCCAAGGCCATTGGCTTCTCCAAAGCCTACATCTACAAGTTCTTCGACTCGAAGCAGGCCATTGGCGAGGTCATCTGCTCCAACCGCCTGAGCACGATCATGGCGGCGGTCGATGAGGCCGTCGCCGACGTCCCTGCCGCGCCCGAGAGATTGCGCCGGATGTTCAAGGCGCTGGTGGAGGCTGGCAGCTATCTCTTTTTCCACGACCGTAAGCTCTACGACATAGCCGCGACCTCGGCCAGCGAGTCCTGGCCGTCGGTTGGGGCATACGAAGAACACCTCAAGGCCCTGGTGTTGCAGATCGTTCGCGATGGTCGCGAGTCAGGGGAGTTCGAGCGCAAGACCCCGCTGGATGAAGCGGTCAATGCCATCTACCTGGTCATGCGGCCGTACATCAATCCACTGTTGTTGCAGCACAACCTGGACAACGCTGCCGAAGCTACGACCCAGCTCTCCAGTCTGATCTTGCGCAGCCTGGCACCGTAGCCGGCTTGCCGTGACTATTGACTAATTTAGTCACAGGAATAAAAATGGGAACACTTTTTCTTCGTCAAGAAGGGTTCCCATGCTCCGGCGCAAGCTTGCTTCCTATGCCATCTGCCTGTTGCCGCTTGCCCTCACGGCATGCGGCGACGATCACGCCTCCGATCCACGCACAGAGGCTCCACTGGTTCGGATCGGTGCCGTCCAAGGCGCATCCACCGCATCGCGTTCATTCACGGGCGTTGTCGCGGCCCGGATTCAAAGCGATCTAGGTTTTCGCGTCACCGGCAAGGTGCTGGAGCGCCTGGTCGATACCGGGCAGACCGTCAAGCGCGGCCAGCCCCTCATGCGCATCGACCCGATCGACCTGGGCTTGCAGGCGCGCGCCCAGCAAGAGGCAGTGGCCGCCGCACAGGCGCGCGCCAAGCAAACGGCCGACGACGAAGCGCGATACCGTGATCTGGTCGCCGAAGGCGCTGTTTCAGCGTCGGCATACGATCAAATCAAAGCTGCGGCCGACTCGGCGCGGGCGCAGCTCAAGGCGGCCGAAGCGCAAGCTGACGTTGCCAGGAATGCGTCAAGCTACGCGCTGCTGCTGGCCGATGCCGATGGCGTCGTGGTCGAGACACTGGCCGAACCCGGTCAAGTCGTGAGTGCCGGGCAGCCCGTTGTTCGCCTGGCCCGGGCCGGCCAGCGCGAGGCCATCGTGCATCTGCCCGAAACCCTGCGGCCCGCCGTTGGCTCGGTTGCCAAGGCGACCCTGTACGGCCAGCGGCCGGCCCCCGTGGCGGCAAAGCTGCGCCAGCTCTCCGATGCGGCGGATCGCGTCACGCGCACTTACGAGGCCAGGTATGTGCTCGAAGGAGCGCTTGCGCAGGCCCCGCTGGGTGCGACCGTCACTGTCGAAATCTCGGATGGCAGGGCATCCACGCCTTCGCTGCAAGTCCCGATCGGCGCACTGTTCGACCCCGGCAAGGGGCCGGGCGTTTGGGTGGTCGAGGGCAAGCCTGCCAAAGTGGTTTGGCGATCTGTCCAACTGCTGGGCTTGACGGACGACGTGGCGCAGGTGACAGGCGATCTCAAGATCGGCGAGCAGGTGGTGTCGCTGGGCGCGCATCTTCTGCGTGAAGGCGAAGTCGTCAGGCCCGCCGGCCAGGGCGAGGCTGCGCCTGCTGGAGATCGTCCATGAGCGAAGGACGTTTCAATCTTTCGGCGCTCGCGGTACGCGAACGCTCCATCACGGTATTCCTGATTTTCCTGATATCCGTCGCGGGCGTGCTCGCATTCTTCCAACTCGGACGCGCCGAAGACCCGCCTTTCACGGTCAAGCAGATGACCGTCATCACGGCCTGGCCTGGGGCGACGGCGCAGGAAATGCAGGATCAGGTCGCCGAACCGCTGGAAAAGCGCATGCAGGAACTGCGGTGGTACGACCGCACGGAAACCTACACGCGCCCCGGCTTGGCATTCACGATGGTTTCGCTGCTCGATAGTGCGCCGCCGGCGGAGGTGCAGGATGAGTTCTACCAGGCCCGCAAGAAGCTCGCGGATGAAGCCCCAAAGCTGCCTGCCGGCGTCATTGGCCCGATGGTCAACGACGAGTATTCGGACGTGACGTTTGCGCTCTTTGCCCTCAAGGCAAAAGGTGAGCCGCAGCGGCGGCTGGTGCGCGACGCGGAGACGTTGCGCCAGCAGCTGCTGCATGTTCCGGGCGTGAAGAAGGTCAACATCATTGGAGAGCAGTCCGAACGCATCTTCGTGTCCTTCTCGCACGACCGCCTGGCCACGCTGGGCGTCTCGCCGCAGGACATTTTCGCGGCACTCAATAGCCAGAATGTCCTCAGCCCCGCCGGTTCCATCGAGACGAAGGGGCCCCAGATATTCGTGCGTGTCGATGGTGCGTTCGACAAGCTGGAGAAGATCCGCAACACGCCCATCAGCGCGCAGGGACGCACGTTGAAGCTGTCCGATGTGGCGACCGTCGAGCGCGGCTATGAAGATCCGTCCACCTTTCTGGTTCGCAACAATGGAGAAGCGGCGCTGCTGTTGGGCATCGTGATGCGCGACGGCTGGAATGGGCTCGATCTTGGCAAAGCGCTCGATGCGGAAACAACCAAGATCAACGCAGAATTGCCCCTGGGAATGACCTTGAGCAAGGTGACGGATCAGTCCGTCAACATCAGTTCGTCGGTGGACGAGTTCATGGTCAAGTTCTTCGTCGCCCTGCTGGTCGTGATGCTGGTCTGCTTCCTGAGCATGGGATGGCGCGTCGGCATCGTGGTCGCGGCGGCAGTGCCGCTGACGCTGGCGGCCGTGTTCGTCATCATGGCCGCCACCGGCAAGAACTTCGACCGCATCACGCTCGGCTCGCTGATTTTGGCGCTGGGTCTGCTGGTGGACGACGCCATCATCGCCATCGAAATGATGGTGGTGAAGATGGAAGAAGGCTACAGCCGCATCAAGGCCTCCGCCTATGCCTGGAGCCATACGGCGGCGCCCATGCTTTCCGGCACGCTGGTGACGGCCATCGGCTTCATGCCCAATGGCTTCGCGCGTTCGACTGCTGGCGAATACACCAGCAATATGTTTTGGATCGTCGGCATCGCCCTGATCGTTTCCTGGGTGGTCGCGGTGGCGTTCACGCCCTACCTGGGCGTGAAGCTGCTGCCAGCCATCAAGAAGGTCGAGGGTGGGCACGAAGCCATCTACAACACGCGCAACTACAACCGCTTCCGGCAGGTGCTCGGGCGTGTCATTGCGCGCAAGTGGCTGGTGGCCGGAGCAGTGGTTGGGCTGTTCGTGGTTTCGATCCTTGGCATGGGCGTGGTCAAGAAGCAATTCTTTCCGACCTCCGACCGGCCCGAGGTACTGGTCGAGGTGCAGATGCCGTATGGCACTTCGATTGAACAAACCAGCGCCGCGACGGCGAAGGTCGAAGCCTGGTTGGCACAGCAGGAAGAAGCCAAGATCGTGACCGCCTACGTCGGTCAGGGTGCGCCACGGTTTTACCTTGCCATGTCGCCCGAACTGCCCGATCCGTCGTTCGCCAAGATCGTGGTGCTGACGGGCGATCAGGAAGAACGCGAAGCCCTCAAGTTCAGACTGCGCGAGGTGATCGCCAACGGGCTGGCCTCCGAAGCTCGGGTGCGGGTGACACAGCTCGTGTTCGGCCCCTATTCGCCGTTCCCGGTCGCCTATCGCGTCATGGGGCCTGACCCGGACAAGCTGCGCGAGATCGCCGAGCGGGTCGAGACCGAAATGCAGGCCAGTCCGATGATGCGCACGGTCAATGTGGATTGGGGGCAGCGTGTACCGACCTTGCATTTCACGCTGGATCAAGATCGGCTCCAGGCCATAGGGTTGACCTCCAGCTCCGTGGCCTTGCAGTTGCAGTTCCTGCTCAGCGGGGTTCCGCTCACGGACGTGCGCGAGGATATCCGCTCGGTGCAGGTCGTTGGCCGCGCGGCCGGTGATATCCGCCTCGATCCCGCGAAGATCGCCGGGTTCACGCTGGTCGGATCGGCAGGGCAGCGCATTCCGCTGTCGCAGGTCGGCACCGTCGATGTGCGCATGGAAGATCCTGTCCTGCGCCGCCGCGACCGCACGCCGACCATCACGGTGCGTGGCGACATTGCCGAGGGGTTGCAACCCCCGGACGTTTCCAGCGCCGTCCTGAAGCAGTTGCAGCCCATCGTCGAGACGCTTCCTGCGGGCTACCGCATCGAGGAAGCCGGCTCGATCGAAGAGTCCGCCAAAGCCACCACGGCAATGGTGCCGCTGTTCCCGATCATGATCGCGCTCACGCTGCTCATCATCATTCTTCAGGTGCGCTCGATCGCGGCCATGGTGATGGTGTTTGCCACGAGCCCGCTGGGCTTGATCGGCGTGGTGCCGACCTTGCTGATATTCCAGCAGCCGTTCGGCATCAACGCACTGGTCGGCCTGATCGCGCTGTCGGGCATCCTGATGCGCAACACGCTGATCTTGATCGGGCAGATTCACCACAACGAGCAGGAAGGGTTGAGCCCCTTCAACGCCGTGGTCGAAGCGACTGTGCAGCGCGCCCGCCCGGTGATCCTGACGGCGCTGGCCGCAATCCTGGCCTTCATCCCGCTGACCCATTCGGTGTTTTGGGGGACGTTGGCCTACACGCTCATCGGTGGCACGTTCGCGGGAACGATTCTGACCCTAGTGTTCCTGCCGGCGATGTATTCCATCTGGTTCAAGATCAGGCCGGTTCCTTCGCAAAGCTGATCGCCCTCTCTCATCACACGAAAAGGAACTGCCATGTCCAAATCCAAAGTCGTTCTCATCACAGGCGTTTCTTCGGGTATCGGACGCGCCACCGCCATCAAGTTCGCAACGCAGGGGTGCCGCGTGTTCGGCACCGTGCGCAACACGGAAAAGGCGCATGCGATCCCCGGCGTGACGCTCATCGAAATGGATATCCGCGATGAAGCATCGGTGCTGCGTGGCATCGACTCCATCATTGGGCAGGCCGCACGGATCGACGTGCTGGTCAACAGCGCGGGCGTGACCCTGCTCGGCGCCATGGAAGAAACGTCGGTTGCCGAAGCTCAGACGTTGTTCGACACCAACCTCTTCGGCCTCCTGCGCACGATCCAGGCGGTGCTGCCGCACATGCGCGCGCAACATGCCGGCCGCATCGTCAATGTGAGTTCCGTGCTGGGCTTTCTGCCTGCGCCCTACATGGCGCTCTACTCGGCATCCAAGCACGCCGTGGAAGGGCTCTCCGAAACCATGGATCACGAGGTACGCCAGTTCGGGATTCGCGTCGCACTGGTCGAACCCTCGTTCACCAAGACCAATCTGGATCTCAACGCACCGCAGACCGTGCGCAAGATCCCGGACTACGGCCAACAGTTCGGCGTGGTCGCCCAGGCCATCCAGAAGAACGTCCAGAAGGCACCCGACCCCGAAGGCGTGGCCAGCACGATCGTCGATGCGGCGCTGGGGGCTTGGAAGATGCGACGCACGCCCAAAGGGGAAGCATCGCTTCTGGCCAAGCTGCGCCGCTTCATGCCTGCCGGCCCCGTCGAGAAGGGCCTGAGAAAGACGTTCGGGCTGGCCTGACCCAATCCGTGCCACCACGTAGCGGCGATGACACCATGCGCTCAGCTTCGAGAGATCACTTGCACCCACTAAGCGGAGTCGCGCCATGACCCACCCGGACAGCCATGCCACCAGATCCTCGTTGGCCCGCAACGAACAGGCCCCCACATTCAAGCCGCCCGGCGCCGTTTCGCCGTGGCCGGTTTTCTGGGTGGTCAGCGTTGCGGTGTTCCTCGTGTCCATGGATGGCACCATGCTGTTCGCGGCATTCAGTGCCTTGCGGGTGGGATTTCCGCACGCCACGCCGGCAGACTTGTCCTGGGTGCTCAATGCGTACACCGTGGTCTATGCGGCGATGCTGATTCCGGCGGGCGGATTGGCGGACAGGCACGGACGCAAGAGGATGTTCCTCGGAGGTGTCGCACTGTTTGTGGCGGCCTCCGTTGCCTGCGGCTTGGCGGGCAGCGTGGAATGGCTGGTGGCGGCAAGAGTTCTGCAAGCCATCGGCGCCGCCTTGCTCACGCCCGCATCGCTTTCGCTTGTGCTGGCCGCGTTCCCGACCACCAAGCGTGCGGTGGCCGTGAGTCTATGGGGTGCGGTCGGCGGTCTGGCTGCGGCGGTCGGCCCCAGCCTGGGTTCGTTCGTGATCGCATCGCTTGGTTGGCAGTGGGCGTTCTACCTGAACGTGCCTGTGGGCATTCTGGCGATCTGGCGCGGAGCCAGGCTGCTGACGGAGGCGAAGCAACAGACCCAGGGGCGCCCGTTGGATCTGGTCGGTATGTGCTTGCTGATCGCCGGCATCGGCGCTTTGGCACTGTCGATTGTGCAATCGGAGTCCCCGGCGTGGTCACGCCATGAACTGCTGGGCGCGGCGGGCTTCGGGTTGGTTTGTATCATCGGCTTCGTCGTTTGGGCGCGGTCTGCCTCTGCCCCGCTCGTAGATTTACGCTTGTTCCGCAACCGCACATACCGGTACGTCAATCTCGCAACGTTGAGCTTCGGCATCGCGTTCTCGATGATGTTCTTCGCGTTCTTCTTCAACATGAGCGCGATCTGGAAGTACCCGCTGCCATTGGCCGGCCTGGCCATGATGCCTGGGCCGCTGACGGTGGTGCCGGCAGCAGCGCTGTCGGGTCGCGTGGCGAGCAGGTACGGGCACCGTCCGCTGCTGCTGGTCGGGTGCCTGATCTATGCGATCAGTGCCTTGTGGTTTCTGTTCGTGCCAGACGTTGAACCGGCCTACCTCACGCAGTGGTTGCCGGGCATGTTGCTCAGTGGAGTCGGCATCGGCATGGTGATGCCGTCGCTGTCGGGCGCGGCCGTCAGTCGCCTGCCGGCTGACCATTACGCCGTGGGCGGTGCCGTCAACCAAGCCATTCGGCAAATCGGCTCGGTCATGGGCGTTGCCCTGACCGTGCTGCTGCTTGAGAGTTCCGACTTGCAGCGTGCCGACTTCGACGCAATCTACCTGTGCCACATGTGCTTGGCGCTGATAACCGCGGTGTTGTGCCTGCCTGTCAGCACATCGCCTGCCGCCATTGCCATATCCTATTCCGCTGGGGACTAGTCCAGAAAAACCGTAAGGAGCATTGGTCAGGTCGCAACGGGTGCGCCGTTGTAGACGATTTCCGTGTCAGCGACCGTGCCTTCGTGCAGCTTCACAAACTCAGCCGCGATCACGTCCGGATCGAAGGTGGCGCCCCGAGCCGTTGGGCCGTTGACAGTGAGGAGTCCAACCCGCACGCCGCTCCCGGCCAGATCCTCTGCCAAGGTCAGGGCGACCGACCGCATGGCAGACTTGCCAGCACTCAACGTGCCGAAGCCGTTGGCCATGGGGGTGAGTGCCATCCCGTTGCCGGTGAAGAGCAACGAGCCCTCGCCTGCTGCCACCATCGCTGGCGCGAAAAGGTAAGCCAGGTGCTGTGCGGCACCGGCGTTCACCAGCAGGCTCCACGCGAATCCTGCAGGGTCCACCTTGTGCGTTGGGCCCGCAGGCTGCGATGTGTACGCGTTGAACAATACGACACTGGGGTCGCCGTCCGCCCACGCGCGGATATCGCGTGCAGCGGCGCCAATGGACGGGCCGTCTGCGCCGTTCGCCACGAACCCTTTCACCGTGGCCCCGGCGGCCTTGAACTGCGCGACGAGCCGCGCAAGCTTCGATTCGTTTCGCGCGACAAGGGCGAGCTGATAGCCGAGCGCAGCAAACTCTCGGGCAGCCGCCCAGCCAATGCCGGGCCCCATGCCGAAGATGACGGCAGTCTTGCTAAGGGACATAGGAACTCCTCTGCATTCGACACTGGCGCGCATCACTAGCGCGCGGAAATGAGCCACAAGACCGGCCATTTCGGATGGCGGTCTCGGCATGCGACGCCCTGGACCTGAGAGGCGGGCGCGGTCTATACCGGCCCGCCCTCCCTAGGCACGCTCGCTGCAAGTGCTTGGATACTGAACGTCGTGCCCCATCGCCATCACGGAGATGCGTCACCATGACATCGCCACCGTGGCATTGCGCCTATGGCGCAACGTTCATTCGGACGCAGGGTAGTCGATATAGCCGTGGTCCGTTCCGCCATAAAAAGTGCTGGGATCAGCCTGGCTGAGGGGGGCATCGGTCCGGTAGCGTGCAACCAGGTCGGGGTTGGCGATAAACGGCACGCCAAACGCGATGAGATCCGCTCCCTGGTTGGCCAGCGCCTGCTCTGCGGTTTCCTTGTCGTAGCCCCCGTTGAGAATGAAGGGGCCGGTAAAGAGCTTGCGCAGGGCGGGAGCGATCGGCTCCTTGCTCTCTTTCGGGGCCATGAAGTGGCCTGGCAGCGCCTCCATCACGTGCAGGTAGGCGAGCCCGAGCCGCTCAAGCTGCCCCGCTAGGTAGCTGAAGGTTTCCCGCGGGTTCGCGTCGGAGATGCCACCCAAGTTCGCACTCGGTGACATCTTGTAGCCGACACGGCCGGCTCCAAACACGTCCACCGCCGCCTGCACCACTTCGAGGGCAAAACGGGCGCGGTTCTCGACGCTGCCGCCGTATTCATCGGTACGCAAGTTGGTGCCGCTTTGCAGGAACTGGTCAATGAGGAAGCCGTTGGCGCCGTGAACTTCAACGCCGTCGAATCCAGCGGCTTGAGCATTCTTGGCGGCTTGGCGGTAGTCCTCCACGATGGCCTTCACCTCGTGGGTTTCGAGGGCGCGTGGCGTGGGCACTTCCTCCATGCCACTGCCCGTGTAGGCAGTGGCCGTGGGCTTCACGGCTGAAGGAGCCACCGGCAGTTCGCCGGCGTGAAAGTAAGGGTGCGACACCGCACCCACGTGCCAGAGCTGGATGAAGATGCGGCCACCGGCGGCGTGCACGGCCTGCGTGACCAGTTTCCAGCCCGCGATCTGCTCGGCAGAGTGGATACCGGGCGTATCGATGTACCCCACGCCTTGAGGCGAGATCTGGGAGCCTTCACTAACGATCAGGCCTGCGGTGGCGCGCTGCGCGTAGTAAGTTGCGGTGGAAGCCGTGGGGACCTTGCCGGCGTTCTGGGCGCGGCTGCGCGTCATCGGGGCCATCACCAAACGGTTGGGCAGGGTCAGGGCGCCGACTTGGAACGGCGTGAAAAGAAGGAAAGCACTCATGAATGGCTCGTGGCTCGAAAGTAAAAGACGGGAAATGGTGTGGTGCATGCGCTCGCCTGCGCAATCCCAGGCAAGCGCAAGCATCTCGTTCAGCCCTGCAACGGGCGGGCGTAGGCCACGGCACGGGCATGCGAGAGCTCGCGGAAGCCGTACTCGCCGTGGTAGTGGCCCATGCCACTCTCGCCCACGCCGCCGAACGGCAGCGCCTTGTCCATGTAGTGGGGTGCCCAGCCGTTGATGGACACCCCGCCCGAGGACGTGTTCTCGATCACGCGGGTGATGAATGCCTCGTTGTTCGAGATCAAAAACAGCGCCAGCGGCTTGGTGCTGGCCTGCACGTGGGCAATGGCTGCCTCGGCATCGTCGTAGCCGATGACGGGCAGCAAGGGTCCAAAAATCTCGTTCTGCAGCACGTCGGCGTCAGGCGGCACGTCCAGCAAGATGGTCGGCTCGATGAGCAGCTTCGAAGCATCAGTGCCCCCGCCGAAGGCGACCTTGGCCCCACGCGCCTTCGCGTCGGTCAGGTAGCCCTGCAGCCGCTGGAAGCCCCGCTCGTTGATGATGCGGCTGCTGCGGGCGGGCTGGTACACACCATCGACGTAGAACATCTGGCGATAGAAGTCGCTGAACTGGGCCACAAACTCGTCGCGCCGGGCATTGGGCACCAGCACGTAGTCCGGGCTGATGCAGACCTGCCCACCGTTGAAGGACTTGCCGATGCCCATCTGTTGGATGGCATCGCCGAAATTGGAGGTTTCGTCCACGATCAGTGGCGACTTACCGCCCAGCTCTAGCGTGACGGAAGCCAAGTGCTTGGCGGCAGCAGCCATCACCGTGCGGCCCACCCGGCGACTGCCGGTCAGAAAAATATGGTCGAACGGCAGTTCAAGCAGCAGGTCGGCTACTTCCACATCGCCCTCGAATACCGCGACTTCATTCTCAGCAAAGACCTCGCGCAGGATCGCGGCGGCCACCCGGCCCGACGCCGGGGACACTTCGTTGGGCTTCACGATGACCGTGTTGCCAGCGGCAATGATCGGCACCAGCGGCTCGAAGAGCAGCGTGAAGGGGAAGTTCCAGGCCGAAAACAGCAGCACCACGCCTTTGGCCTCGTAACGCACATAGGCCGAAGCCGCCACCGTTGCATTGACAGGTACAGGTGCCATCCACTCTTCGAGATTCTCTACCGCCTGGTCGATGGCGGCCAGGATCCCGAAGGTTTCAAAGCTTCCGTTGTCATCCACGGGCCGTCCGATGTCTTCGAACAGCGCCGTTTGGATCGCGTCGCCGTGCGCCACGATCGCCTCGCGCAGGCGCAACAGGCGGGCTTTGCGCGTGTCGGCCGTCGACTTGCGAACGGCCCAGGAGTTGGCTTGTTGCGCGGCGAATACGCGCTGGATGTCTTCTTTGGAAATGGAAGTGCTCATGGCAGGTAACCCTTGGTGATGGTCAAGCCATGACTCTAAGGTTATACCTACATTTATGGAAGTACTTACCCTAGAGTGCGTATCGTGACGATCATCAAAGAACATTTCACCGACCAGAAAAAATACCCAAATGCGCGTCCTCCGCCGGAATACGACTCTCGTATTGCGCGCTGCCCGCCGTGGTGCGCGTGCCGGCTGTGTCGATCGCATTTTTCACTGCAAGCGGAATACCGTGCAGCGGCCTCGACTCGGCTAATGCCTTTCCTCTAAGCCGCCTCCATCCGGATCGTGATCCCCAGATTGGCCCGATCAAGACATCTCAGACGAACTCTCAGTAGGCGGCAGTAAAGCGCGCTCGACTGTGGCGGTGTTGCTCAAGTTCATCGACTATCGCAATAGCGTAGTCAGAAAAGCTGATCTTGCTTTCGCCTGCCTCATCGACAACAAGCTGATCAGAGCCCAATCGGTAACGGCCTAGACGTGGCCCCTCGAAAATCAAGGCGGCTGGCGAAAAGAACGTCCAGTCGATCGTCTGCTCCGCGCGGATGGCGTTGAGAAACGCAATGCCTCCTAAGGCAGCGGGCTTCCAGGCTTCAGGAAAATCGGGGTCGTTAACGACTCGCTTGCCAGGCGCGACCTCCAGACTACCTGCGCCTCCGGTGATCAGAAGGCGCCCGACGCCGGCCTGATTCAACGCCGCGGTGAGCGTTTCTACAGGCACGTCGAAGTGCAGCGCGCTGATCACGGCATCGCAACCGCGGATGAGGAAGGAGAGCGCCTTGGGTTCCAGGGCGTCGCCTTTCAGCGCTGTCACTCCTGCAGCGCTTGGAATGGCCTCAGGCTTGCGTGCGATGGCTTGTACCTGATGGCTGCGCGCAGCCAGTTCCTTCGTGATCTCTGACCCGGCGCGACCGCTCGCGCCCAGAACTGCAACTTTCATGTGAACGCCTTTTAGTGATGGTCAAGCCATGACTCTAGGTCTATACTTTCACTCTTGAAAGTACTTACCCCGGAGTAAGCGTCATGACGGCCATCAAAGAGCGCTCCACTGTCCAGAAGAACAAGAAGGCCGTGCTCGAGGTCTGTCCCGTCACATATGTGATGGAGCGCATTGGTGGGTACTGGAAGCCAGTCATCCTTTATCAGCTCTCGTTTGGCGATAAACGCTACAGCGAGCTGCGTAGGCGCATGCCTGGCGTCTCAGAGAGGGTACTTATACAAAATCTGAAACAACTTGAGGCGGATGGCCTGGTGGCGCGAGAAGCGAAACCCGTGGTCCCGCCCTATGTCACTTACAGCCTCTCGCCGTCTGGCCGTGACTTGCAGCCGGTGATGATGGCCATGGTGGAATGGGCCGAAAAGAACGCATCCAAGTAGGACAGGCGAGTGAAAGACTCTACGCACGGTTCCAAATGGGCGCTTGAAGACTGGATAGCGTTGGAGATTGGCTCAACGCCGATACTGAATCAAAAGTCATCCGACTGACGGCCCTCTGGCCCGCCCAACCTCCCAAGACACACCACCGGCGCGCACCGTCACGGCGATCTGCTGCCCCAGCCGCTGTTCGATCACCGGCCGCCACGGCACCAGGCTGAACTCCATGCCGTCATCAAGCATGGCGTAACGCCCGCTCGCCAGCATGACAGAGCGCCGATAGATGCCGGCGACGCGCTGCCCGTCGGCTACCGGGCGATGCTCCAGGCCGGTTTCGGCAGCAATGTCCTTCGCGGCCTGCGCCAGTTCCCGATTTCGCAGCGTGCCCAGCAGGTTGCGGGCGAGGATCACGCGCTGCCCGCGTCGCTCGGCCAGCCCCTGTTCGGCCAGGAAGTTGGCGCGCTGCTGCAAGGCTTGCTTGGCATCGCCACCAAAGCCCAGGTCGCCCAATCCCCGCCCGCCGCCGATCAGTTGCTGGTCGAGCCAGGTGGCACCGATCACGCGGGCCTGCCGCTCGATGGGCAGGTGCGATTTCAGTTCCACGGCCACGCCGCCCAGGCGCTGCGCGTCGTACTGGCGGCCACGCTCGGCCAGGTCGTCCGGCACCTTCCATAACCCTTCGGCGACGCGCTCCACGATGCCGGCACGGCGCAGGGCTTCCAGCCGCCGGACGTGGGCGGCGACAACCTCCTGCGGGTCGCGTCCGGGCGTGGTCCGGCCCTGTTCGATGGCCAGGTGATGATCGGTGCGGTACAGGCCATCGCTCGCCAGCGCGGCGATGTTCTTGTCGGCGGCGCGCACGTCGGCCGAACCCTTCACTTCCACCACCGCGCCCGTAGGGTAGTTCGCCAGCTCGTCACGGGCGTTCAGTGCGACGTAGAGGGCCTTCCCGTCCACGCCGTCGATGACCAGATAACCGCGGTCGTGCAGCTCGTCAGCCAGCCCCTTGGCAGCCACGCGGCCGACGATGGTGCGGCCGTCGTCGCCCGGCTCGAACACCGCCAGCTCGCGCGGCTGGCCGCTCATGGCCCGCTGCATGGTGCGGATGATGTCGCCACGCTCGCCCAAGGCGCGCAAGGTCTTCTCGGCATCGGCATGGATGGCCCAGGAGCCGGGCTGCGTCTCGTCGGCCAGGCCCAAGCGCTGCAAGCGTTGCAGACGGCCGATCAGCAGCAGGCGCTGGCGTTGCAAGTTCGGCTCGTTGAAGCGTTCGATTCGCACCCGGCCATCCTCGCCGGCCTCGCGTTGCAGCGTGCGGTCGAGGCTCGTCCACCGCTCCTGTTCCACCTCGCGCCCCAAGGTCTGCTGGATCTCCAGTTCGGTGCGCGGCCCCAACCATTCGGTCGCCAGTTCGGCGGCCCGATGGCGAAAGCCGTGGGCGATGTAGTCGCCGGCGATGATGAGGTCTTTGCCGGCGTCGTCGCGTCCGCGCACTATCAGGTGGGTGTGCGGGTTGTCGGTGTTCCAGTGATTGACCGCCACCCAATCGAGCCGTGTGCCCAGGTCGGCTTCCATGCGGTTCACCAGATGCCGGGTATAAGTGCGCAGGTCGTCCAGCTCGGCCCCGTCCTCAGACGAGACGATGAAGCGGAAATGGTGCCGGTCGTCAGCGGCCCGCACCTTGAAGGCATCGAGGTCGGCTTCGTCGGCCTGTGGCCCGTAGGCCCGGCCCGGTTCGCCATCGCGGCCCGCGCCGTCGCGCTCAACGTAGCGCAGATGCTTGGCGAGCGATTGCGGGCTGGCATTGCGTTGATTGACCAGCAGGGTCTTGATCGTCACGCGCCGAGACATGGGCGTCAGCTTCGCCCCGGCGAAACGCGCCGCCGTATGGCCGCGCCCCAGGCGCGAGCCGGGCCGCTGGCCTGCGCGGGCGCCGCTGCCACTGCCTGCGGAGTGGCGCATCGCCGACTTGCCGCCGCTGGCCTTGCCGGCCTGCTTGAGTACCTTGGAAACGAAGCTCTGCCCCTGGCCCTTGCCACGGTTCTTGAGGGCGCTGGGGCGCACCCGGAAATCGTCATCGCGGCGGTCGGTCATGGCTGTGCCCCCTGCAAGCTCCGGCGTGTCCTGTCGTGCGGAGCACGCGGACATGCCTGCATTGGCGCGGCCCTCGCGCCGAACGCGGCACGGCGGCAAAGCCGCTCCGTGCCGCGCCACCCCCATGTGCAGACAGGCTTTCGACGCGGCCCGGTGCCGCGTCCTTTTGTCTTGCCTTCCGCATTTGCCTCCCGCATCCGCTCCCGGCAATCGCGGCCCGGTGGCGCTGCTGCACCAGCAGCCAGCGCGCCGGCGAACGCGGATACGGCCGCAGGCCGGGCGCGTTCGAGGCAAGACGCCTGCACGTTGGACGGCTGCGCCGGAGACAGCGCGAAGTGCGGTGCGAATGCACCCGCACTGCACGCGCGACGACACGGCGACGACCAGCAGGACGACACGCCCGATGGCACGATGAGATGCATGGCAACGTGCAGCGAATCGACGGCCATCATGGGCGGGATTCCAGCCAGATCGGATGCGCGACGCCGATCACGGCGGATGCGCTGACCGGCCCGAAATACCGGCTGTCGAACGACGCCGGGTTGGTCACGCTCAAGAGGAACAGTTCGCCAGGCCGAAGCTGGCGGCACTGCCGCCAGGAAGGCAGCGGACGGCCCAGCCGGTCGGCGGGCAGCACGGCGGCCACCGGCACGCCGTCGATCCAGACCAGCGCATCAAACACGCACACCGTTTGCGGCGCGACGGCGCCCACGCGCTTGAGCAGCGGCACGCGCGCCGGCAGGTAGCGGCGCTGCGCGGCCAGCGCGGCGGTGTCTGCCGGCAACGTGGTCAAGACGATGCTGCCAACGGACAAAGGCTGGTGCAGCGAGTCGGTACGCTGGTGGAGCGGTTCCACGCGATACCAGCCGACCGCCACGCTGTCGGACGGGTTGTAGATGATGCGCGGCAGCGGATGCACGAAGGACGCCCAGGCCAGCGCAGCGAGGCCGCAGGCAGACAGGCACGCGAGCACGATGCGAGCGCGCAGGCGTGAGCGAGGACGCGGCGCGGTGCCGACAGTCGAAACGGCGGTCATGGCAGCGCCCTCCCGATGAGCCATCCGGCGTGCCGCTCGGCGGTGTATTCGGGCAGCGGCAGGCGCGCAGCGAGCCGGTTGGCGAGCGTGCGCCAGTACGCGGGTGAAGCGGCGGATGGCGCGATCCCCAGCGCCTCGATGGCGTCGATGCGCTCCAGCACGGCGCGCACCTGGTTCTCGCCCTCGGTGTGCAGCAGCAGGCGTGCGCCCGGCTGCACACCGGGGATGCGCTGCGCCGCGTCCAGCGGCGTGCAAGCCTGCATCACCATGAGCTGCCAGCGAACAGTGCCGTAGTCGGTGGACTGCCAGCGAATGCGGCAGAACATGGCATTCGGCATGAATACGGCGAGACTGCGCCAGCGGTCGAGCCGCAGCGTGCGCGCCGGTTCGCCGAAGCGCAGGTAGAGCTTGAAACGGTGCTCCAGGAAGGCCAGCGAAACGCGCGTTAGCGGCGTTGATGTTGGCCCCGTCGCGTGTGCTAGGAGTGGCGGCGACGGTGCAGCCGTGGCCGCGAAGGCAACAGGCGCGGGGGCAGACGAAGCGGATGTGGTCATGGTGTGTTCTCCCTGCGTTGTTCTGGAAACTCGCGCTCCAGCAGGCCGCGCAGCAGTTCGGCCACCGTCACGCCTTGCGTGAACGCCGACACCTTGATGCGCGCCCGCATTGCGGGCGTGATGTCGAGCGTCAGGCGTGCGGTGTAGAGGTCGCCCTTGCCCAGCGCATCGGCGTCGCCCTGGCGAATCCACGCCTCGGCGTGCGGATTCGCGGGCGGACGCGCGCCGATGCCGACGCGCTTTGTCGTGCGCTTGC
The DNA here is from genome assembly GCF_042653485.1 of Delftia deserti. Taxonomy (NCBI): domain Bacteria; kingdom Pseudomonadati; phylum Pseudomonadota; class Betaproteobacteria; order Burkholderiales; family Comamonadaceae; genus Delftia; species Delftia deserti. Next base: position 2,028,208 of record NZ_JBHSIH010000001.1, read on the forward strand.
TGGCGGGGCTGCTCATGTCGGCCACCGCAGCAGTTCGTCCACCAGTGCGGTGATTTCGCGCGCGGCGACGCTGTCCGGCGCCGTCTCGCGTGCCAGCCGGCCAGCAGCCACGCTGTCGGCGAACACGATGCGTTGATGCACTTCCGCGCGCAGCGCAGGAAGCGGCTGCTCGGCCAGCGCGCCGCGTGCTTCGCGTCCGATCACCGTGGTGCTCACGCGCCGGTTGATGACGAAGGCCGCGCGCAGCGCAGGCCGAAACACCTGCGCCTCGCGGATCAGCGCCACCATCTCGGCGCTGGCCCACAGGTCGTAGGGGCTGGGCTGCACCGGGATCAGCACGCGCTCGGCCGCCAGCAGCGAGGAGCGCGCCAAGGCGGCGATGCGCGGCGGCCCGTCGATGACGACGTGATCGGCCCGCCTGGCGAGTTCTGGCGCTTCCTGGTGCAGCGTTTCGCGTGCGAGGCCCACGGCGCTGAACAGCCTTGGCAAACCTTGCTGGCTGCGGCGCTGCGTCCAGTCCAGCGCGGAGCCTTGCGGGTCGGCGTCCAGCAACACGACGTGTTGGCCGCGCATCGCCAGCTCGCCAGCGATGTGGGTAGCCAGCGTGGTTTTGCCGACGCCGCCTTTCTGGTTGAGCAGCGCGACGATCATGGCCTGGCCCTCCCTGTTGGAAAGCCCGGTTGTTGCCGCTGTGCTTCGCGCCGCGTGGCGGTTTTCCACCGAGGTGCGGCGCTTCTACTACCAGTTAGATGTTTTAAGTTAGGGAAGTTAGGGGAGGCCGAAACCCGCGCCGTTATTGGCTTTGCGGCCGATCCGTACTCCTGATAGCACGAGAGTCGTACTCCCGATAGCACGATACCTCGTACTCCTGATAGCACGAGCCCGTCCACAAGCTGCGCACCGTTTATCCCCGTGCCGCGAACGGCACGGGCCGGAAGGTCAGCAGCTCGGCGCTGTTGTCCGGCATCCGCTCGATGCCTAGGACGTAGCCGGGCAGCGACTGCCGCGCGACCAGTGCGCGCAGGTCGTAGGCGAAGTCTGAGAAGCGCGTGGCACTGCCCGATTTCCGATACAGGTGTCGGAAATCGAATTGCCAACCACCCGACTGTCGCCCGCCGTGTTTGCGCACCAGCCGGTACAGCCATCGCTCGATGCCGCCCGTGAGCCGGAAATACGCTGGGTCGATGGTCAGCACCAGCGCGGCATCCATGACGCCCGCGTAAAACCAGTCCGGCAGGATCAGCTCCAGCCCTAAGGGCGTGCCCTTGGTATCGGCCAGTTCCTTCCATTCGTTGATCCACGAGAAGCGGTGCAGCCGTCTTCCCGTGGTCTCCCGAATGGACGTGGCCACCGTCGTGGATTGCAGGCGATCCAAGGCCGCCTTGAGGCGCTGGTAGTCGCGCAGCGACGTACCGCGCCCAATGAATCGCTGGATCTCGTAGGGCGTGGCCTGCATGAGCCGCGATGGACGCAAGCCCGCGTCGCGCGCCTCCACAATCTGCGAAGCCGCCCAAATGAGCACATCTGCATCCCAAATCGTGGCGATGCCATGCTCCTGCGTTCCCTCCACGCGGATCGTGATGCCGCTGGCGCGGAAGTCGATCGGCGCCACGCGCCGCGACTTCGCCAGCGAGAAGAACGGAAAGGCCATCAAATCCTGGCTGTCGCGCGGCGCCATGTCGCCCGGCAGGGCACGGAACAGGTCGAGCTGTTCGCGCTCTGGCACGAGCCGCTGCCGGGACGGCAGCGCAGGGCTGGACATGGCGAAAGCCACCCGCGCGCCAGCGGTCAGCGCGCACGGCTGTCCGCCGAATGCTGCTCGGCGTACTCGGGATCGGATGTGCTCTCGAAGCTGCGCTCGGAAGCCCAGGCATCGAGATCGGCCACGGCGTACATGACGCGGCGGCCGAATTTGCGGAACTTGGGGCCGCCGCCCAGCACGCGCTGCTTTTCCAGCGTGCGCGGTGACAGTCGCAGGTAGTCGGCGGCTTCGTCGTTGGTGAGATAACGCTGCGGTTGCGCGACAGCGGCCGAGGTGGTTGCGGGAGCGGCGGCAGGCCGCAAGGGAGCAGGACGCATGGTGAGAACCTCCATCGGTTGCAGGGCTCCGGCCACACAGCGCAACCGGATGGAGGCAGTCTCAGAAAATGAAGCTCTCTTGCTCAGGGTCGTTTTGCGTGGCCTTCAAAACGACCCTTCTCAAGCGGCGCAAGCTGTGCTAGGCGGCGATAGCCGCCGCGCATCAGCGCATCGCCGCGCCGCGTCAGGCGGCGCACCTTGGAGCGCAGGCCGCCGTCGCTGTACCAACCGGCTGCGGCATCCACGCCGAACAAGCCTTCGGCCACATCGCGCAAGGACGCACCCGCCAGGGTTGCGTCGAGCGCCTGCAAGGTGTGCAGTTCCAGCAAGGCCGAATGCGATGGCCGGGGCCGAGCATTGGCCAGCGCCGCACCGGGCGCATGGCCGCGTGCAGGTGCGGCAGCACCGCCGTGATGGGCATAGGCGACAGCCATGCCGTCCTCCAGGCCGGGTGCCAGCGCGAAGCGCAGGCAATGGCCAGGGCTGCGCGCGATCAGCACCAGCCGCTTGCCATCGTGGATCAATTGCTTGTGACCAGGGATGCGCCAGAACGCGAAGGCGGTGGCATTCTGCGGTGGGTCGGCATCGGGGTAGAGCTGCACCACGCCGGCATGGCCGGGGAGCCAGGCCGGATGCGCGTCGCGCGCATCCAAGGCTGGGTCTTCCAGCAGGCGTAAGCCCCAGCGATGCGCCGCGTGCTGTGCCGCCTGCGGCCGGCGATGACGGTGCAGCCAGTCGAGCCGGTAGTCGGGATGGCGCCGCAGGTACTCCCAGGCCAGTGCGAGTGCATCGAGCCGCAGAACGTAGAGGTAGGCGGCGGTGGGATACCAGTGCGGGAAATGGTGAGGGCTGACCATGACGAAAGCTCCTGTCGAACAGCAGGAACGTCGCCACGGGCCGATCAAAACGAAGCTATCGCATCCAGATCAAAACCATCATCTGCATCAATTCAAGCATGTAACATGCGGTGTCAAGACTGATTGGCTCCGGTGTATTGCGAATCCCGTCCGAATGCGACGACCGCCCGACCCGACAACGTCATGCGGCACAAAACACCGTGCCCGTACCCGCATAAAAGATCGTGACTGATTGGGTCACACCAGCACGGGTTGAATGCAAGAGTGCGGATTCAGACCGGACAGGTCTGGAATAAGACTGAAATAGTCCCAATACGCCCCGCTTGGCCGCAGTGCGAACGGTTCAATCGAGGATGGAACCATTCTCCTGGGCCAGCCGCAGATATTCCGACAGCGGGCGTGCCGCCTGAAAATACCGATCCCGCATCACGGGCTGCTTGCGTGGCCCGACGATGGATTCCAGATCGGACAGCTTCACGGTGCCCAGCTCGGGCATTCCCAGCCCCAGGTCGATCAGGCCAAAGGCCGTATCGCCATCGGCCGGATCGAGCGCGGCCAGCAGCCAAGTGAGATGCGCGTCCGGCGTGAACAACCGCACCACGGGCAACGGGTCGATGGAGCCGCCAGCGGCGCGATTCTGGCCGTGGGCCAGCAACTGCCTGCGCTCGTCCTCGGTGATGAGTCGGTTCATGGGCAGCCCTTTCTTGGAACAAATCCACCGAAGCGTGAAAGCGTAAAGCCGTATCGGCGGATTTGAGGAAATGCACGGATTCGGTTTTGTGCTTCCGTGAAAAACCGCAAATGCGTATTTCTGTAAAGACGTAGAAGCACGAAAAAGGATTGATTCGGAATGAATGAGTTAAAGATAACGTGGTTTTAATTGTGCTGCGAATTGACGCTTCTGTCTATGCAGAAGCGAACCGTCCAGCGCGGCCGACCGGCCGGCTCCACCACCCATGACGCCGAGCTGGCCCACGCCTTCGGCGCGGCGGTGCGTGCTCTGCGGATGGAGCGCGGCATCGCGCAGGAATCGCTGGCACACCAGGCCGGCATCGAGCGTTCCCACATGGGGAAGATCGAGCGCGGCGAGCACATGCCCACGCTGGCGATCATTTTCAAGATCGCTGGCGCGCTCGAATGCAGCACGGCAGTGCTAATGAGCGAGGCTGAAAGCCAGCTCGCAGCGGCGGCCCCGCCGTAGGCGCTGGCCCGGCCGATCCGGCGCAAGCCGGTTCGGCGGTGTTCAAGGGGCGCCAAGTGCAGCGCGGCGGGGATGGGCCTTGCGCCGATCCCCTGGAGCAAGCGACGCGCGCAGCGCCGCAGGCGCGAAGGCGTGAGGGATTGGCGCCGAATGGCCGTGACGACAAAGACGGCACGGGGCGCAGCCAGCTAAGCCCGGCGGTGCAAGGCACCGACACGCCCGGCCGTTCTTGCAGCCGCAGACTCGCCCCATGCCTCAACAGAAGCGGCCCAACATGGGCCACGCTCCTGCAATGACCAGGCTTCCATGCAGCTCTGCGAAAGCGGCACGGCGCCCCGCCGCGTGGGCGGGGCGCTGGCGGCCATCAGGCCGCCTGGGGCTTGCTGCGCGACCAGATCAGCGTGTGCGTGCCGTCCTCTTCCTCGATCAGCCGGGCATAGACCGTTGCTGGGAACGAAGGATCGTCGAGGGTCACGGACACGTAGGGCCGTTCGGCCTTGCTGACTTTCTTCCACGCCGCGCCGATGTCGAAGCCCGCCGCCTGCACGCGGAAGTCGGGGGCGTGTTCGTTGTCCCCCTTGTCGTTGGGAACCAGCTTGGCCTTGACGTTGAGGGTCAGGGTGCGCAGCGTGCCGGTGAAGCCGTCTTTGTCCGCGGTGAAGGTGCCGATGGTTGCCATGATGAATCTCCTTACGATTGAACAAGGTTCGCGCCCATCGCGTCCTTGTTGTGATCCGACCGGCGGGAGACGGGCTGGCTGCACCGCTTGCGGTCGCAACGCAGTGGAGAACCGGGAGGCGAAAAGAATTTGTCCCGCGAGGAATGCGCGCAGCGCAGGGGGAAATTGTTTTCGCCGGACGGTTGCAGCCATAAAGCCCGAGGCGCAGCCGTGCCACCGCCAGGATTCACAACAAGACAAGGACGCCTTGGGCCGAACCGCTTCGAAAGGAGACAGGGCTGACTCGGCATCCCCGCACGAACGCTGCACTGGCTCGCTCCCAGACGCGGGCCAGGTCAACACCCCAATGACGGGCGAGAACGCCCCGGTCACACCTTGCGGCGCCAGTCTTGAGGCGTGGCATGGAAGCTCCATAGCGATGCCGGGCGGGATGCCCGTGAACCGTCCTTCGTAACGTGATGGGCAGGAACCGTCAGCGTCGGGGACGGCACGCATCCGTACAACCTGCCGCAGCAAGCTCCAGCGTATTCGCCAGTTCCCCGCCCATCGCGGCGGGGGCGCCGGCTTGGCCGATCCGGCGTTGCCGGTTCGGCGGTATTCGACGGGCGTCAAGCACCGCGCGGCAGGGATGAGCCTTGCGCCGATCCTCAGGAGGCAAGCGCAGGCGCGAAGGCGTGAGGGATTGAAGCCGAATGGCCGTAATTCGGCACGAAGCACGGGACGCAGCTCGAAAGCCCGGCGGCGCTTCGCGCCGACACGCCCATGCCATTCAATATGCCCTCAGGAAAAACTAAAGATGCGGCATGAGCCAGAACCACAATGCCACCCCCATCACCAGCCACAGCGCCACGATCATCACTGCCCCGAACCGGCTCCGCGGCTTGGCGCCTTCCGCCAGCATCCATTCATCGGCCTGAATACGGCATTGCGCCAGCACATCGGATGGCAGCAGCTTCACAGTCAACCAGATCAGCACGGGCAACAAGATCACATCGTCCACATAACCCAGCACCGGAATGAAGTCTGGAATCAGGTCAATGGGACTGAGCGCATAGGCCACCACGAACAGCCCCAGCGCCTTGGCATACCAAGGCGTGCCGGGATGCTTGCCGGCAAACCACAGCGTCACGCCATCACGCTTGATCCGCCTGGCCCAAGCCTTCAAGGTGACGCCGATGCTCATGCGGCCCCGCGCTGCACTTCGATCGTGACATGCGACAGTTCGTGAATATGCGCGAGCAGTGCCTTGTAGTGCGCGGGCTCCTGGGGCTCCCGAGCCACCAGTGAGACGATGGCCGCGAAATGCCCTGGCCCCACCTGCCAGACATGCAGATCTGTAACCTCGCTTCCCGTCGGCTCCACGGCCTCCCGAATCTCCTGCCGCACTTCCTCGCCCTCGACTGCCGCATCGAGCAACACGCTGCCGGAGTCCCGGATCAGCCCCCATGACCAGCGGGCAATCACCAGCGCGCCCACCACACCCATGACCGGATCAGCCCACAGCCAGCCGTAGCTGCGGCCGAGCAGCAGCGCGACGATGGCGAATACGGATGTCAGCGCATCGGCCAACACATGGATGTACGCGGCGCGCAGATTGTTGTCGCGGCTCTTGCCTGGCACATGATGGTCGTGATCGTGGTGGTGATGTCCATGATTGTGACCGTGATGCGCATGGTCGTCCTTCAGCAGCCAAGCGCAGACCAGGTTGACGCCCAGGCCCACGACAGCCACGGCGATCGCCTGGTTAAAGTCGATATGGATGGGTTGGGTGAGCCGTACCAGACTTTCCCAAGCGATCAGCAGGGCAATCAAGGCCAGGACGATCGCGCTGGCGAAGCCGGCCAGATCGCCGAGCTTGCCCGTGCCGAAGGTAAAGCGCGGATTGCCCACATGCTGGCGCGCAAAGCGGTAGGCCAGCGCGGTAATCAGCATCGCGCCCGCATGGGTGGACATATGCCATCCATCGGCCACCAGCGCCATGGAGCCGTAGATCGAACCGGCCACGATTTCCACCAGCATCATGCTGGCCGTGAGAGCGATCACCAGCCACACCTTGCGCTCATTGCGCTGGTGGTCGCTGCCGAGAAAGAAATGGTCGTGGCCTGAGGCCGAGGGGGTATAGGTCATTGTCATCGGGGAGTCCCTGTCATCTGGAAAAGGTCGCCGGCGGGCGGCGGGTTTATTTCATGTAGGCTCGGATGACCTCGACCATTTCCTCGCCGCCCTGGCGGCGCTCCTTGTCCGTTTCAACTTCCAGGACGTGCTCGCGCAAATGGTCTTCCATCACCTCGGCGGTCAGGCCATTGACCGCGCCGCGCACTGACGCGATCTGGCGTAGCACTTCCACGCACGCCGCGTCTGATTCCAAAGCGCGCTCGATGCCTTCCAACTGCCCTTTGATGCGGCGAACACGGGCGACCAGCTTGTCTTTCTGGCGAGAGGTATGGGACATGACAGCCGACAATTAATATAGTCTAGGGGGCTATATTATAACAACAGCAAAGACGGCATGAGGCGCAGCCGGAAAACCCGACAGCGCGTTGCCGGGCGTGACGCCCGGCAATTTCAACGCCGCCGCCTGAGTGCCAGCGAAGGCGGCGGCGTTCTGATGGAGCTGTTGGGCCTTCAACACCGGGCGCGGCCACCGCCGCGCCCGGATTGGGCTTTTACCGCGCCCAGGACGGAACGGCCTGGGCGCGGTGCTGATCGCGGTTATTCCTTCGTTTTGATGAGCCACCACACGGCGCGCGGCAAGGCGCGTCCCGTGATGGGGTGAATGTCGGCGAGGTCGGCGCGCGTCGTCCAGCCCGAGGGCGGGAGGTAGCCGCACACGTCGCCATCGCCGCGCCAGCGGCGGGCGCGCACCGTGCCGGGCGCGTAGATCGCCGCCATGCGCGGGCGGCTGGTCGTGGTGCGGGTCATGGGGCGGTTCTCCTTCCAGCGAAGCGCCCCGGTCAAGGCCGGGGCGATTGCCATTGGCGCGGGTCAAGCAGCCAGCGCCTCGGCGGGTTCATCCGCCATTACCTCGGCATCCTCCGGGGCGTCCTGTTCCGGGCCTTCCTCCTGCGCAGCTCCCTGCGAGCCTATGGCCTTGAAGATGGCGGGCATCCAGCCCGTACCATCGGCCAGTCGTTCGGCTTCGCTGGCAATGTCGGCTTTCTTCAGCTTTGCCAACCGGGTGACGTGCTCGGGCGCGTACTCGCCCACGGCTCGCAGAATCACGGCCTTTGGAACATGCCGGAAATACCCCTCGGCAGTCGGCTGCCACCACGCGGCCATGTCCAGCCCCACGGCCTGCGCTAGTTCCGCGCCCGGCTGCTGCACCGTGGCACGCGGCGTCACCACGTCCACCGTCGAAGCCACGCACACGGCCAGCAGCTTGACCAGTTCGCCTTGCTCCATCGCCAGCAGCGCAGCGAACAGTTCGGCGCTGTCCTCGGGCAGCTTCTCGCCCCATGCCTGCTGCGCCTCGTGCAGAGCCACAGCAGCAGGCGATTCCGGCCAGTCCGGGGCCATGCCTTCCAGCCTGTCCTGCACCGTGAGGCGAACCCCCAGCGGCAGATCGTGGCCGTAGTGACTGCCCTGCAAGATGGTTTGCACCATGCCATGCACCAGCGCCGCCAGCGCCACCTGCGGATGCCGGGCGACTTCGGTTTGCAGCGCGGCGGTGCGGTGGGCGCTCAAGCGTTGGGCCAGCCGGTCGGACATGGCTGCGGCCTTGGGTGCTTCGTCGGCATCTTCGCCGTCGTCGTCGCCTTCGATTTCCGCGCCGCTAAAACCTTGGCGCAGCTTCTCCAGCGTGCGCAGCGCCTTGGCCTCGGCTTCGCGCAGCAACCCGCGATGAATGACGGCTTCGCCGTTGCGGTCGATGGTGACGATGGCACCGGCTGCGGCCTTCACGCTCGCGGCATAGTCCAGCAAGCCATCCTCCAATGCCTGCAACTGCTCGCCCAGGCGCTCGCCTTCTTCCTGCAAGGCTTCGGCCTTGTCCTCGTCGTCGGCGTCCATCGCGGCATCAATGGCTTCGGCCACTTCCTGCATCTTGGCCTGCAACTTCTCGATGCGCTGTGCGTCGCGCTTGCCCGGTGCGCGGCGCTCCCTCGGCGCACGCTGAAAGGCGTGCAGGTCGGCATGGGTCACGCCCGGCGTGGCATCCACCCATGCCCAGCCCTCGGTGCGGATTGTGTCGGCAATGCTCGCCAGCTTCTGGCGCACCAGCGTTTCCAGCAGAGCGGCATCGTTGAGGTACACGCCCGCATCGCCTTCCGCGAACAGGTCGCGGCGGATGCCTCCGCCTGCCTGCTCGTAGGTGTCCAACCCGACAAAGCGCACCAGCGGATGCGATGCCCCAATCTCGCGCTCGGTCAGCCGCTCGCGCAAGTTGGACGGGTTGCGCTGCCACTGTGGCGCATCATAGAACGCGGCCTCCTGCGCGGCGTGGTCGTCGGTGATGGACAGCGCCATCAACTGATCCAGCGTCACGGCATCGGCGCGATAGTCGGCCATCAGGCGGGGCGAGACATTCGCCAGCTTCAAGCGGCGCTGCACCACCAGCGGCGTGACGGAGAAATCCGCCGCAATGTCCTCGATGGGCCGGCCCTCGGCCACCAATGCCGCAAACGCTTCAAACTGATCTGCGGGGTGCATGGCTTCGCGCTGCACGTTTTCGGTGAGGCTGGCCGTGCGGGCCGTGCCATCGGCCACCTGCAGGCAAGGCACCTCCCAATCCTTGGCGATGCGGTGTTTCTTCGCCAGCAGCTTGAGGGCTGCAAGGCGTCGGCCACCGGCCACCACCTCGTAATGCTCGCCATCAGCGGCGGGAATCACGATCAGGTTTTGCAGCAGGCCAACGCGCTGGATGCTCGCGGCCAGTTCGGGGATGGACATGCGCGGGGTCTTGCGCACATTGCGGCCCGTGGGGCGCAGCACCAGCCGCGACAGCGGAACCAGAATCATGTGCTTGCTCGGGTCGGCGGCTTGCAGCACGTTCGCTGCGCTGCTGGCTGCGGTGTGGACGGCGCGGGCTTCGGTAGTGGTAACGGCGTTCATGGTGAATCTCCAATAAGTGAAACAAGGAAATGGAGGGGAACCGCCCCTCCGGCGGGGGAACGGTTCAAGCCTTAAGCTGGCGCATACCATCGGCCAGCAGCCACAGGGCACGGTTCAGCCGAATGTCGGAATCAATGCCCTGCACGGGGCGGGTCTGCTGCCTGCGTCCGTTGGTGCTGCGCCCGGACAGGCCGCCTTTGGTGAGGTTTTCTTGAGTGCGGTTGAACACGCTCCACAAGTCCGGGCGGCGGTCGTCGAAGCGGCGCGGCATCAGAATTTGCGATTCGGTGACAGGCGCTGGCTTGTCCGGGTCGTCGTACTTCAACGCCAGCGCAGCACGGGCGAACACCTCCGATTCGCCATCGTCCAAGGTGATGCCGCGCATCAGGTCGCGCGATTCCTTCACCCGCTCGAAGCCGCTCAACACCTCATAAGCGCCTTCGATGACGTGCCCGGCCACGTTGCCTTTGTGGGGTACGCGCACATCGGCCACGGTGTCACCGCACACCAGCCCATTGCTGCACACGAAGCGGAACATTCCGGCCAGCATCTGGTAGCTGCTCGTGCCGTCATGGGAGTTCAGCAGCACGATTTCGTTAGCTTCCGCGCCGTTGATCTGGCTGGCATGGCGCAGGCGCAGCATGTGTTTCGTGTGCTCGCGCTTGCCTTCATCGCGCACGCGGGTCTGCGTCACCATGAAGGGTTGAAACCCCTCTTTGCGCAGTTCGGTCAGCACGGCGGCGGTGGGGATATAGGCGTACCGCTCGGAACGGCTCTCATGCGGTGCATCCGCGAAGATGGACGGGGCCACCCTGCGAATCTGGTCATCGGACAGCGGGTAGCCGCTGCGCAGCGCCGGGGAGTGGGAAGCGAAACGGGTTGCAAGCATGTCGTTCTCCTGAACAAAAAGGCTGTTGAAGAAAACCGCACACCGGATTCCTAGATTCGGAGCCCAGCCTTTCGGCTGTTCGGTGCGGTCGGCACGAGGAACCCGGTTGGCCCTGTTGCCACCGTCCTTCCTGAGTTCATCGCCCGCGACGGTCAGGAGCGCGCGGACGGGGGCCGTCAAGGAGACAAGCGCAGGGTTGGTGCGGCCCGCAGGCGCAGCCGAGGACACGGCCCTGCGCGCCTTGACGGCACACAGCCGCGGGCTACAGTCGCGGTGAAGGTGATGAAGTCAGGGAAGACGGCTGGACATGGCAACGGCCGTCCCTACACACCGACCGCACGGCAAGCGAAGCGCGCAGGCCCGAAGCTGGAAGCCGGGCCGGAGGCGTCAGCCGAGCGGAGCGAGGGAACGATGGAAGCCCGAAGGGGCGAGACGCCGCAGGCGGCTCGATGCGCCACGCGCACGACAGCGCGACCGGCTATCTCCCAGGTGGCCGGGGACGCCCAGCCTTCAAAGTGGAATGAACAACTGGATCAGGATGAGCAAACGCGAGGCATCGTCGATCTGCGGCTGATGTTGTCTGGCCGATCCGGCGCAGCCGGTTCGGCGGTCTTTGAGGGGTGCCAAGCATCGCGCGGCGGGGATAGCCCGCAGGGCTTTCCCCTGGAGGCAAGCGAAGCGCGCAGCGCCCCGTCAGGGGCGCGTAGGCATCATGCCGAGTCGTCAGGACGCAGGCTGGATTCCGCAACCGGCATCCACGGCGATGACGAGTCCAGCAGGTATCGCGCACCGCGCGCGTACAGACCCGACAGCCCGGTGGGCTGGTAGAACCCGGTGACGCGGCGCCGGAACTGTGCGCCGTACTCGTTGGTGTAGATCACCGCGTCGCCGATCTTGAAGCGCAAGGGCTGGCCGTTCTCCGGCGCGAACGGCTTGAGCGCATCGTGCTGCGCCGTGATTTCGATGATGTAGTCGTGATGGCTGCTCATGGCATTGATCTCCTTCGATGGTCGAGAAAGCACAAGGAGCGCCTTGCGGCGCTCCCAAGGCCAGGTCAGACAGCGATCCGCCCGGCCAAGCGCGCATCGCGCGCATAGGCGCTCAACCGCTTCTCGGCGCGGAAAGACAGGTCACGCTCGATCGGCAACCCCAGCCGCCCGCGCACCGCTGCCAGCTCGCCCAGGCTGACCCAGCCGATTTCCGGCATCCCCAGGCCCAGGTCGCAAAGACCAAAGACGTGGTCGTGGTCGTCGGGATCAATCTCGGTCAGCAGCCAGGTCGCGCCCGCATCGGGCGTGAACAGCTTGACTACGGGCGCCGGATCGAAGTCCGGGTTCTCCAAGGATGCGCGGCCGTTGGCCAGCAGCAGCGCACGCTGCTCGTCGGTGATGAATGCGTAGTTCATGCTGAACTCCTGAAAGGATGCCGGGCGGAATTGCCCAGCCCCTGCGGGTCACGGCGCAGCGCAAGCCGTCAAGGGGCACGACGGCCGCAGGCCGCAAGCGCCCATGGCGCGCCGCCCTTTACGGCGCGAACGCCGTGGCACCATGGGGAGACAGCAAGCCGCCACACCCCACCATCCAGCTACACCCGGTCTTGGCAAGCGCAGCGCGCAGGCCCTGGTCAGCAAGTTGGGCCGGAGGTGTCAGCGATGAGAGCCCGCATGGGGCGAAACCCGCAGGGGTTCAATGCGCAGCACGACAGCGTGGCCGGCCATGCTCCAGTGGCCGGGATCGCCCTGCATCTGCGGTGAAACAGAAAAACGCCTTGGGTGACGATGCTGATCACCTTGATCAATTTGCAGGAAGGATGCGACTACGAAACGCGTGCGCGTTCACCGTAGTCGCAGGCTCACATCGTCTGCGGCGCGTTATTTGACCGAGGTCACGACGTAGCCGTCACCCTCTTTCTTGAACCCGACGTGGACTTTCGCGCCCACGGCGAGTTTGTCGTACAGGGCCTTGTCCTTGACGCCAAACGCCATGGTCATCGCGGGCCACCCCAGGCTCTTGACGGGGCCATGCGCAAGGGTGACCTTGCCCTGGACCGCGTCAAATTCCTTCACCACGGCATCGGCCTCATGGGCCGCGGACTTGGCGGTGCCTTTGGCGTCCATGCCTTTCATCATGTCCTGGCACTTCTTGGCATCCATGTCCTTCATGTCCATGCCCTTCATCCCCTTCATGTCCATGCACTCCTGCATGCCCTTACCCTCCATCTTCATGCTGCCCATGTCGCCGGATTGGGCGAAGGTGGCAGCAGAAAACGCCAAGGCGGCGATCAGCGTTGCGGTTGAGACGAGTTTCATGATGGATTTCCTTTTCTGAGCTTTAAAAATGGGGCCGGCCTTCTGGCAGGCCCCGGATGGAACGCGGCCACTGGGAATGGCCAGCGTTGGAGAGTCATGGGCTGGTGCTCACGACCCGGGGTTCGTGCATGCCTTGACCTGGGCCTCGTAACGCGCCTTGCGCATCCGGTTTTCTCCAGGCGTCGTTTGGGCACGCGGGCCGTGATCCAGCGGCAGCACCAGCGGGTCGGTCGGGCAGTTCACCCGCTGACCTGTGGTGCCGTCGACTCGGGTGGTACTGGCCGTTTGCGATGCTGCTGCCGCCTGTTTGGCTGCGCGTGCCTTCTCGATGGCCTGGAAGTCGGGGCCGGCCAGTGCAGGCAGAGAAGCGCCCAGCGCCAGGGCGGCGATGAGGGGGAGCAGTGATTTTTTCATGATGGTTTTCCAAGGTTGGTTGATCCAAAAAGTCCGAGAGGAGCCTCATCGGATCAATCCAGCCACCGGCAGAACGCTAGGCGTACAGGCCATCGCAGTCGACCGCCTCCCGCATCAAAGAACCAGGTCGGCGCCGGCGCCACCGTCGCAAGCGCGAGCCAGGCCACCGGAGCCTGCTCTCGCGCTTCGCCTTCGCCGGTGAATGCGTGAGCCGCTGGTGCCGGTGCGATGGCACAAGCCGGGCATACCTGGCAATCGTCGGCGCTGCTGGGCAACGGGCGCGAGGCCACCATTGCCGTCATCACCGGGCCGGCGTGCTGAATCTCCTGGGCGGAAACGGCAGCGCGTGTCGCTGTGCCCAGCAGCAGCGACAGGCAAAGCACCGCCGCACCCCATGCGCGGCCGCCACCGGAGCGTTCAAGTGGCCGCATGACGACGCCTCCAGAACATCCGCCGCGATGCCTTGCGCTCGCGCGGCCGCCGCATCAACAGGTAGGCCGCGGGAATGACGAACATCGACAGCAACGGGGCCGTGACCATCCCTCCCACCATCGGCGCGGCGATGCGCTGCATCACCTCGGAGCCGGTGCCCGTGCCCCACATGATCGGCAGCAGGCCGGCCAGGATGACGGCCACCGTCATCGCTTTGGGCCGCACGCGCAGCACGGCGCCCTCGCGAATGGCATTCAGCAGATCGGCCTCGCTGGTCGTGCCGCGGCCGACTCGCTCCTGCCAGGCGTTCTTGAGGTACAGCAGCATGATCACGCCGAATTCGGCGGACACGCCAGCCAGTGCGATGAAGCCCACCGCACCCGCGATCGACAGGTTGTAGCCCAGCAGGTACAGCAGCCAGATGCCGCCCACCAGCGCGAATGGGAGCGCAGCCATGATCAGAAGCGCTTCACCGAACGCGCCGAAGGTCAGGTACAGCAACACGAAGATGATGAGCAGCGTGAAGGGCACCACTACCTTGAGCTTGGCGGTGGCCCGCTCCAGGAACTCGAACTGTCCCGACCAGGAGATTGAGTAGCCCGGCGGCAGCTTTACCTGCTTGGCCACGGCCTGCTGCATGTCCTGCACCGCGGAGCGCAGGTCGCGGTCCCGGATGTCGACGTACACCCAGCCCGACAGGCGCGCGTTCTCGCTGCGCAGCATCGGCGGCCCGTCGGCAATGCGGATGTCGGCCACGTCGGACAGCACCAGGCGCTGGCCGCGCTCGGTCACGACGGGCAGGGAGCGCAGTTTTTCCAGCGAATCGCGCATCTCGCGCGGGTAGCGCAGGTTGATCGGGAAGCGCTGCAGGCCTTCCACCGTCTCGCCGATGTTCTCGCCGCCCACGGCGGACGAGACCACCGACTGCACGTCGGCGATGTTCAGGCCGTAGCGGGCCGCATCGTCGCGCCGGATGTTCACATCCACATAGCGCCCACCCGTGAGCCGCTCGGCCAAAGCGCTGCTGACGCCGGGCACGTCCTTGAGCGTGCGTTCGATCTCTGCGGTGATGCGATCGATGGTTGCTAGGTCGGTGCCCGCGACCTTAACCCCCACAGGGCTCTTGATGCCCGTGGCCAGCATGTCAATGCGGTTGCGGATCGGCGGCACCCAGATGTTGGACAGGCCCGGCACCTTGACGATGCGGTCAAGTTCCTCGACCAGCTTGTCGGTCGTCATGCCGGCGCGCCACTGGTCGCGCGGCTTGAACTGGATCGTCGTCTCGAACATCTCCAGCGGAGCGGGGTCGGTGGCGCTCTCCGCGCGGCCGGCCTTGCCGTAGACGCTCGCGACCTCCGGCACCGTCTTGATCAGGCGGTCGGTCTGCTGCAGCAGCTCTCCCGCCTTTCCTGCCGACAGTCCCGGCAGCGCCGAAGGCATGTACAGCAGGTCACCTTCGTCCAGCCGCGGCATGAACTCGCCGCCGATGTGCTGCAGCGGCCACAGGCTGGTGGCCAGCACCACGACCGCCACCACGAGCGTGAGCTTTGGGGCGCGCAGCACCCTGTCGAGCAGCGGCCGGTAGACCGCGATCAACAGGCGATTGAGTGGATTGTTTTTCTCATCGGGGATGCGGCCACGGATCAGGTAGCCCATGAGCACCGGAATCAAGGTCACCGACAGGCCGGCCGCAGCCGCCATGGCGTAGGTCTTGGTGAACGCCAGCGGCGAGAACAGGCGTCCCTCCTGCGCTTCCAGCGTGAACACAGGCACGAAGGACAGCGTGATGATCAGCAGCGAGAAAAACAACGCCGGCCCCACCTCCGCCGCCGAGTCACCGATGACCCGCCACCGGGCCGGCCCTTCGAGCACCTCGCCGGGGTGCTCATGGCTCCAGTGCTCCAGATGCTTGTGGGCGTTCTCGATCATCACCACCGCCGCGTCGACCATCGCACCGATGGCGATCGCGATACCCCCCCAGCGACATGATGTTGGCGTTGACGCCCTGGTAGTGCATCACGATGAACGCCGCCAGGATGCCCAGGGGCAGAGAGATGATCGCGACCAGCGCCGAGCGCAGGTGGAACAGGAAGATGAAGCAGACCACCGCGACGACGATGAACTCCTCGATCAGCTTGTGCGTGAGGTTGTCGACCGCGCGTTCGATCAGCCCGGAGCGGTCGTACACCGGCACGATCTCCACGCCCCGCGGCAAGCTGGACGCCAGGCCCTTGAGCTTGTCCTTGACCGCGGCAATGGTCTGCAGCGCGTTCTTGCCTGAGCGCATGACGATCACGCCGCCGACGGCTTCGCCCTCGCCATTGAGTTCGCCGATACCGCGGCGCATCTCCGGACCGATCTGCACCTGGGCCACGTCGCCCAGGCGCACTGATACGCCGGCGGCTGTCGTCATCAGCGGCACCTTCCTAAAATCCTCAAGACTCCCCAGGTAGCCCGAGGCGCGCACCATGTATTCGGCCTCGCCGAGTTCGAGCACCGAGCCGCCGGTCTCCTGGTTCGCGCGCTGGATCGCCTCCACGACCTTGGTGTGCGGGATGCCGTAGGCCGCGAGCTTGTCCGGATCAAGCACGATCTGGTACTGGCGCACCATGCCGCCTACCGAGGCAACCTCGGCCACGTCGGGCACGGTCTTGAGCTCGTACTTGAGGAACCAGTCCTGCAGGGCGCGCAGTTGCGAGATGTCCATCTTGCCGCTGCGGTCGACCAGTGCGTACTCGTAGATCCAGCCCACGCCGGAAGCGTCCGGACCGAGCGAGGCCTTAGCCTGGGCCGGCAACCTCGACTGCACCTGGTTGAGGTATTCGAGGACGCGGGAGCGCGCCCAATATTGGTCGGTCCCGTCCTCGAACAGCACGTAGACGAAGGAGTCGCCAAAGAACGAGTAGCCGCGCACCGCCTTTGCGCCCGGCACCGAGAGCATCGTCGTCGTCAACGGGTACGTGACCTGGTTCTCGACGATGCGCGGCGCCTGGCCCGGATAGGTGGTGCGGATGATGACCTGCACGTCCGACAGGTCGGGCAGCGCGTCCAGCGGCGTTCGCTGTACCGCATAGATGCCCCAGGCGCTGAGTGCCAAGGTGGCCAGCAGCACGAGGAAGCGGTTGGCGATGGACCAGCGGATCAGCTTGGCGATCATGGCTTGCCTCCGGCCGCCATCGGCGTGACGTGCGTGAGCTGCGGCAGGTCGTCCGCGCCCATGAAGAACTCGAAGCGCACGCGATCACCGACCTGCACGTTGCGCGCCGCGCCGTCGGGCGGCAGTTTGAAGTCCATCGTCATCGGGCCCCACTTCATTGTGGGAATGGCGCCGTGCGACAGGGTCAACGCGTCCTTGCCGACGCTGACGACCTTGGCCTCACCGACATGCCGTGGCGCGCTGGCGGCCACCGGGGCCGAAGGCGAAGCTGGGGCAACCACGGCCGGCTCGCTGTTCAAGCGGGCCTCGACACCCTTGAGGCTGGCCTCCGAGTCGATCAGGAACTGCGAGGACACGACGACGCGCTGCCCCGCCGACAGGCCGCGCTTGATCTCGGTCTGGCCACTGTTCTCCAGGCCCGCCTCGACATCGACCGGACGGAAGCGCCCGTTGTCTTCGGCCACGATCACCACCGTGCGTTTGCCGGTCTGGATCACCGCCTCGGTGGGCACGAGCAGCGTCTTGTCGGGCCGCATGTCCACGAAGTTCATCGTGACGAACATCCCCGGTACCAGCCGGCTGCCAGGATTGGCGAGCTCCAGGCGAGCCTTCAGTGTGCGCGTGCTCGGATTCACCTCGGGCAGGATCGCCTGCACCTTGCCATCGAAGCTGCTGCCGGGCGCGGCCGGGCTACGGGCCTGCACCTTGGCGCCCGGGCGCAGCAGCGCGGCCTGGCTCTCGGGCACCTCGGCGTTGGCCCACACGGTGGACAAGCCGTTGATGCGGAACAGCGTCGCGCCCGGCATCACCGTCATGCCTTCACGCGCCAGCAATTCGACCACCACGCCGCCGATGGGCGCGCTCAGCGTGATGCGTGGCTGGGTCTTGCCGCTGCGCTCGACCAGCGCGATCTGGGCATCGTCCATGCCGACCTGGCGCATGCGCTGGCGCGCACCGTCGACCAGCCCACCCAGGTCCGTGCCTTTCATGCGCCGTACTGACAGGAACTCTTCCTGCGCAGCAACCCAGTCCGGGACATAGAGGCTGACCAGCGGTTGCCCCTTGGCGACCGGGTCCAGCGTGGCACGCACGTACAGGTGCTCGACGTACCCGGTGGCACGCGCTTGCACGATCGCCTGGTCACGCTCGTTGAAGGCGATGCTGCCCACCGCCGACACCTGCGGCGACAGCGTGCCTTCGGTCACTTCGGCGGTGCGAACGCCGAGGTTCTGCTGGATGCGCGAGCTGACAGTGACGTTTCCCTTATCTGCATCCCCGTCGGCATAGACCGGCGACATCATCATGTCCATGAAGGGTGACTTGCCCGGCTTGTCGAACTTGTTCGCCGGTACCATGGGATCGTTGTAGTACAGGATCTTCTTGCCATTGGCGGGATCGACGTCGCCGGCCTTGAGGCCGGCCGCGATATGCCGCCGCGTGGCGTCCTCGCCCGACTCATTGGCAGGCGCAGCAACAGCGGGAGTCGCCGCTTGCGGCGATGCCATGCCACTGGGATTCGAAGGCGTGGCCGGCATGTCGGCTCCGTGGCGCATGCCGAGGGTGTAGAGGCCGTAGCCGGCGGCGCCCAGCACGCCGGCGGCGACGAGGGCCATCACGAGGTTTTTGGTTTTCATGGGAGGTCTCTCGGTTGTGCTCAGGGGCGGGGTGCGGCCGTGTCGTGACCAGCCGGCACCAGGTAGTTCAGTTGTGCCCACAGGCGCGCCGCGCCCATTTCCAGGCGCAAGCGTTCGACGCGCGTGTCAATCTCGGCGCGGCGTGCCTCTAGCACCGCGGTCAAGGTGCCCGCGTTGCCGCGGTAGGCGGCGATCGAGGCGCGCGTGCGCTCGGTGGCCAGTGGCAGCAGCGAGCTGTCGTAGCGCGCCAGGCGCTCTCGGTCGCTGCGCCATTCCTGCAGCATCGCCAGTGCCTCGGCCACATGGGCGCGCGTGGCTTCCTCGCGCTCGGCGCGCTTTTGCTCGACACTGGCGAGCTTGGCGGCCAGCTCGCGGTCCTGGCGGTTTTTCTGGTCCCACTGCAGCGGGATCGAAACATTGAGCGAGACCATGTTCGAGTAGGCCGGGCCGCGCTGGCTGTACATCAGCTCGACGCTCACATCGGTCTTCTTGTTGGCTTGCGCGATGTCGGCTTCGGCCTGCGCGACCTCTTCCTGCTTTTGCATCACGGCGATTTCAGGGTGGTGGGCCAACTGGGCTTCCAAATCCTGCGGGCTCAGGCGAACCGTATCCAATGCCGGAACCGAGCCCAGGGGATCGCTTGCGACGGAGCCAATCCAGCGCGCCAGTTGCGTGCGGGCCGTGGCGACCTGGCGCTCGGCCTGCTCGATGCGGTCGTCGATCTGGGCGACCGCCGAACGGGCGGCGAACACATCGGCTTGCGTGCCGCGCCCGCCCCGGTAGGCGGCATCAGCGGCGTCGATCTGCAGGCGCGCTTCGTCGCGCTGGGTCACCAGCATGTCGCGCACACGCTCCTGGAAGAGACGGTCCAGCCAGGCCAAGGCGGTGTCGCGCTGCAGGTTGGCGAGCGCCAGGCTGCGCCCGGCCTCGGCGACTTCGGCCTCGCGCTCGTAGCGCCCGGCACGGGCCTTGAGTTTGTCTTCGCGTGTGAACTCCTGCATCACGCCGATGGAGCGCATGGTCATGAAGTCGCGCGTCGGGCTGAACCGATCCGCGCCGTTGACGGGCAGGTTGTTGATGCCGAGCTTGAGGGTGGGGTCTGGCCGCTGTCCGGCGGCGACCGCCATGTCCCGTGCGGCCGATGCCGTCGCATCCTGGGCCACGAGCGCGCGAGAACGGGTTTGTGCCAGGCGCAGCGCCTGATCCAGCGTCAGGCCGTCGGCGGCATGGGCTGCACCGGCGCCCATGGCGAATGCCGCAACGATGCCGGCAGCAAGCCTGCGCCATGGCACAGCGCCGCCCGGCGTGCGGAAAGAAAAAGAGTCGATGAACATGGGATCTCCAGTTGACGAATGCCATCAGGTCGAATGGAGCTTGGCGGGGGCGAGCGGAAACTCGCGGACACGCGCAAGCGCGACCGATCGGTCTGGTTCAGCCGGCTCAGGCCGGCCGCACCAGCGTCAGGAGATCAAATGCGAAAACAGCAGTGCAGGATGGCGTGCGGCGGAGACGCCGCGACGCGCCGGAATATCACGTCGGCCGAAGGCCAGCCATGCCCGAGAGGCTCGGGTTGCACCGGAAGGGTGTAGAGGGTCGTCAGCAGCGCCGCGGGTACGGTCGGGGCCGACGCATGGTCGGCGCTTTGCTGGCCGAAACGGCAGTGCTCTACGCACAAGTTGGCGGCGTTGTCGTCGATTTGGTCGCAGCTCGCCATGGCGGCCATGTCTGACGTTGCGACCATGTCGGGCGACACGGCCATCGCAGCACCGGCCTCATCACCGGGCATCGCCGCGGCCGACGCATTCAGGGCCATCGTCGGAAGCGACTGCGGCATGCCCGACAGTGCGGGGCAGGCGTAGGCAGCGATGGCCAACTGGCCGAAGACCAGCACACCGAGCATCAGCCGGCAGACGAATCGCCTGAACATGCGCGTCATCGTCATGCGGCCACCCCATCAGTGCGGTGATAGGCTTCAGCGCCCGGCCGCACGGATCTGCGTCGGCCGGCAACGCTTGCCTGCGCAACGAGGCTCGGATCGGCGATGGCCGGATCTAAGTCCTGCTCCCCGGTCAGCGCGGCGATGATCGAACAGGCCGAACCTTCTGGCGCTTTGGCGCAGCAATCGGCCAGATTTTCCAGCGCCGAGGCCATCGACTGCAGGTCGGCCACGCGCTCCCGGATCTCCGCGATGCGTTCGCGGGTGATTTCCCGCACGCGCAGCCGATCACGCTTGGTACTCAAGGACATCAGTTCGGCGATGTCCTCCAGCGAGTACCCCAATGCCTGAGCCCGCTTGATGAAGCGCAGACGACGGACATCGTCCTCCGAATACTGCCGGAAGCCGCCGTCCACGCGATCCGGCGCAGCCAGCAATCCACCGCGCTGGTAATAGCGCACCGCCTCCACGCCAACGCCTGCCGCGTCGGCGAGTTTGCGTATGGTGAATGCATGGGTCGGCATGGGGAAAAGAATGGCTCAGGCGATCGAACGACGAAAAGACTCTATGTCTGTTGTTTGGTACGTAGTTTAGGCGGTCTTGCCGGCGCATGTCAACACAGCCTTCGCCTGCTGCCAGTGCTTGCGCACAGGCGTCTTGCCCTGCGCCATCGATAGATCTGTTTGACTACGCTTCCCGCTGCGCTGCAGAGACCAGCTCGCCAAGGATGCCGCACTCTTTCGCTTGATGTCCTGCGGAGCAGCGGGCGCGCAGCGTCGTCAGTTGCCTTTCCAGTGCTTTCAAGCTGGTCAGGCGGGCACGCACCCTCGCAATCTGCTCGTCGACCAGCCGGTTGATGTCCGCGCAATCCTCATCCGGACGGGATGTGAAGTTCAGGAGCCGCCTGACATCGGCCAGAGGAATGTCCAAGGCCCGGCAGTGGCGGACAAAGGACAGTCCATCGATGTGTTCCGTCCCGTATACCCGGTATCCATTGGTCTGCCGAGCTGGCGGCGGCAACACCCCCGTCCTCTCGTAGAACCGGATCGTGTCGGTGTCCACGCCGGTGGCGTGGCTCAACTCGCCAATTTTCATCGCAGAACACTCACATGTTGTCAGGACATGCATCGTAGCCGCTTGACCTTGGAGCTACTCCAAGGTGTGAAATAGCCCTTGTAAATGAAAGCACAAGGGGAACGGCACCTGTCGCAACGCTGTCGGCGTCTGCGCTTTGGCTCTCCTGCGCGGAGACTGGCAAAGCTGGCCCGTCTCACCACCTGACTCTTGAAGAAGAACGGATCGATCCATGAAAGCAGACACCGAAACCTCCTGCACCACGGCGTGCTGTTCAGCGAGCGCCATGAGCGCAGCGGCGACCGTTGAGCCACTCGTGACCCACTTCGGGATAGCCAACATGGATTGCCCCAGCGAGGAGGCTCAGATTCGCAAGCGCTTGGCGCAGGTCGATGGCGTCCGGGATATGGCTTTCGACTTGACCCGTCGCCGCCTTGAGGTCACACACGAACCAGCTGGACAGAACGCCATCCTGCGCGCGCTGCACGACATCGGCATGCGGGCGGTCGTGGAACCCGCGCCGCAGCAGGTCATCTACTTCATCAAGGAGATGGACTGTCCCAGCGAAGAGCGCCAGTTGCGCTCGATGCTGGAGCCACTGGCGGGCGTGCAGGCGGTGGACTTCGATCTGAAGGCCCACACGCTGACGGTGACCCATTCGCTGACCGATACAGCCCCGATTGCCAGGACCATCGAAGGCCTGGGAATGAAGCCGGTGGAAAAGACGGCGGGCAGCATGCCAATCGCTGTCGAAGCCCTCATCCCCAGCACGGCGGCGTCGCAAACCCCGGCACCGGCGACAGGGAACGGTACACGCTTCCTTATTCCGAACATGGATTGCCCTACCGAAGAGGCAACGATCCGCAAGCGCCTTGGTGCGGTCGATGGCATCGAACGGCTGGATTTCGACCTGATGGGGCGACGGCTCGATGTCCAGCACCGTCTGCCCGACCCCGCGCCGATCCTCAAGGCCCTGAACGATGTAGGCATGAAGGCCAGCATTGAGCACGCTGACGACACCGGGCCGCAGGGCCAGGCCGTGTACCTGATCGAAAAAATGGACTGCCCGACCGAGGAGGGCCTGCTGCGCAAGGCGCTCGAAGGCATGCCTGGGGTGAAGGCCCTGGATTTCAACCTGATGGGCCGCACGCTGACCGTGAGCCACGAGCTTGTCGATCTGGCTCCGGTGACCAGCGCGATCGAGCGGCTCGGCATGGCTCCAGTGCTCCAAAGCGCCTCCGACCCGGCGCCATCCGCTCCCCGTGAGTTCGGCACCGGCATCTCGCGCGGGCAATGGATTCGGATGGCGGTCTCCGGCGTGCTGGCGCTCGGCGCGGAGGCCATGGTCTTCGCGGGTGCTCCCGAGGCCTCCTGGCCCATCATTCTTGCTTGCCTCGCGGCCATCGGCCTGGGTGGGGTCGAGACCCTCAAGAAGGGCTGGATCGCGCTGAAGACGCGTTCGCTGAACATGAACCTGTTGATGACGGTCGCCGTCATCGGCGCGGCGCTGATCGGCCAGTGGCCCGAGGCGGCGGTGGTCATCTGGCTCTTCGGCATCGCCGAGATGATCGAGGCCTTGAGCCTGGATCGGGCCCGCAATGCCATCCGCAAGCTGATGGACCTGGCGCCAGAGAACGCATTGGTGCGCCAGCCCGACGGTCAATGGCGCGAGGTCAAGGCGGATACCGTGCCACTCGGAAGTGTTGTGCGGGTGCGTCCGGGCGAACGCATCGCACTGGATGGCGAAGTCGTCGCGGGACAGTCGTCGGTGAACCAGGCGCCGATCACCGGCGAAAGCATGCCGGTGGAGAAGACCGCCGGTGCCACGGTCTTCGCCGGCACCATCAACGAGCGCGGCACGCTGGAGTTCCGCGTTACCTCGCGCAAGGGCGAAACCACCCTCGACCGCATTGCACGATCGGTCCAGGAAGCGCAGGGACAACGCGCGCCCACGCAACGCTTCGTGGACAAGTTCGCCGGCATCTATACACCCGCGGTGTTTGCGCTTGCCCTTGCCGTGGCGGTCATTCCTCCGCTCGCTTTCGGGCAGCCCTGGTTCGAATGGGTCTACAAGGCGCTGGTGATGCTGGTCATTGCCTGCCCCTGCGCATTGGTGATCTCCACGCCGGTTACCGTGGTCAGCGGCCTGGCAGCTGCCGCACGCCGAGGCATCCTGGTCAAGGGCGGTCTTTACCTCGAACAAGGGCGGCACCTGAAATCGGTGGCCCTGGACAAGACCGGGACCCTGACCCATGGGCGCCCCGCACTGACCGATGTCATATCGCTGCGCGGCCTGCCGAAGGAAGAAGTTCTGCGCATTGCAGCGAGCATCGATGCTCTGTCGGAGCATCCTGTGGCCACCGCCATCGTGGCGGGCTACAACCAACCGCATGCCCAGGTGGACAAGTTCGAGGCGATCCCTGGACGCGGCGTCAAAGGCAACGTCGATGGAGATGTCTATTACGTCGGCAACCACCGGCTGATCAAAGAGCTGGGACTTTCAACACTTGAGGTCGAGACTCAGCTCGATGCGTTGGAGTACCAGGCCAAGACCGTTGTGCTCCTCGCCACGGACCAGCAAGTACTCGCCCTGCTGGCCGTGGCCGACACAGTGCGCGACACCAGCCGGCAAGCGATCGCCGAACTCAAGTCGCTGGGAATCGAACCAGTCATGTTGACTGGCGATAACGCGAAAACCGCGCAAGCCGTGGCTGCCCAGGTCGGCATCACCAGCGCCAAGGGCGAGTTGCTGCCGCAGGACAAGCTGCAGGCAATCGAAGAACTGCTCTCACGCGGGCCAGTCGGCATGGTGGGCGACGGCGTCAACGACGCACCGGCATTGGCCAAGTCGAGCATAGGCTTCGCAATGGGCGCAGCTGGCACCGACACGGCAATCGAAACGGCCGACGTCGCATTGATGCAGGACAACCTGCGCAAGCTTCCAGAGTTCATCCGGCTGTCACAGCGCGTAGCCGGCATCCTGACGGCCAACATCGTCTTTGCGCTTGGAACAAAGGCGGTGTTCATGGCCTTGGCCTTTACTGGACATGCAAGTCTGTGGCTGGCGATTCTGGCCGACATGGGTGCCAGTCTGGCGGTCGTTTTCAATGGGATGCGCTTGCTGCGGTCGTCTGAGGACATCAAGCCACATGGCCATTGATAGGGCTGTCTTGCGGATGTACCTGTTGGCCGTGACGGTGCTTGCCGCCGACGTAGCGACCAAGGCGGCCATCGTCGCGTGGATTCCCTTGTATGGCTCCCATGAAATCACGCCATGGTTCAACATCGGGCATTGGCTGAATCCAGGCGCGGCCTTCAGCTTCTTGGCGCAGGCGGGTGGGTGGCAACGCGGCTTTTTTATTGTTATTGGCGTCGCTGCTTCTGCCTTTCTCACCTGGCTCATTGCCCGCGAGAAGACTGCAACACCTGAGGCCGTGGGCTATGCAGCAATTCTCGGCGGCGCGCTCGGCAATGTTCTTGATCGAGTGCGGCATGGGGCCGTGGTGGACTGGCTCGATTTTCATTGGGGCGATTGGCACTGGCCTGCGTTCAATGCAGCCGACGTTGGCATCACCCTGGGAGCGGGGCTTCTGCTGATCGCCGCGTTTCGCGGCCGCGGCCGAAACGGCGCAGATTCCCATTCGCCAGCACGATGATCCAGATTTTCATTGACACATGCGGAGCCGTGAGCACGGCTTCGGAGAAACCGATGTCCCACTCGGCGCTACCACTGCCGCCTGCAAATGCACGCTGAACTCGTTCTCAAGACGCTAATGATGGGCGTCGTCGAAGGCATCACGGAATTCTTGCCAGTCTCCTCGACGGGGCATTTGATCCTAGCGGGCAATGCGCTCTCATTCCTTGCGAAAGAGAAGCGCGACGTCTTTGAAGTGTTCATCCAGTTCGGCGCGATGCTCGCGGTCATCTGGGAATATAGGGCTCGTCTGGCAAGCGTTGTTGTCTCAGCGCATGCCGACCAAGGCTCCCGCCGGTTTTTAGTGAACCTTGCCATTGCATTTATGCCCGCGGCAGTGCTCGGACTGCTGATTGGATCTCATGTGCAGAGGCTGCTTTTCAGTCCGGGGCCGGTGGCCGTCGCACTCGTTGTCGGTGGCATCGCGATCCTGTGGGCTGAGCGACGCCCCGTGCAAGTGAAGGCTGAGCGTGCCGAACAGATCAGCCGAATCGACGCACTGAAGATTGGTTTCGTGCAGTGCCTTGCGCTCTGGCCGGGTACTTCGCGCTCAGGCGCGACGATTATCGGCGGGCTATGGTTCGGGGCTTCGCGGCAGGCTGCGACGGAGTTTTCGTTTTTCCTCGGCATTCCAATCTTGGGGGCCGCCTCGGTATACAACCTCTTCAAGCACTGGGGCGCATTGTCGAGCGACGACATCGGCGTTTTTGCAATGGGTTTCATTGCTTCTTTCGCATTTGCGCTGCTTGCGATACGCCTTCTGATGCGTTATTTGACCGGACATGGATTTGGAGTTTTTGCGTGGTATCGCATTGCACTGGGAACGCTAATCTTGGTAGCGGTCGCCACGTAACCTTTCACTGGCGATGACGACGACCCATGTGGACGCTGTTGAAGGCCTTCTGCACAACAGGCCGTGGCGCAGGGCCATACGTGCAGCGAAAGGTGCGCGGCGTAGTTAGCCCCATCATTTTTCGCCGGCAACAGGCAAATCTTCGTTTTAGAACCTTCGCTCGCACTGCATCGTGCAACGCCCAGTGGTCCGAGTCATCGATAAAATGAGAATCAATAACATTTATACATCATGAAAATGCTTTCTCTTTGCGCCAGGCGATTCCTGGCAATAGCCGCGTTGTTCGCACTCTGGTCGGCTTCTCCCGCCTGGGCTGCCGCCCCTGCCGCCAGCGACCAGGCCAAGCAGACCTGGCAATTGCTGGACTACCTCGCGGTTGACTACGGCGGCGCGGTGAGCAACGGCCAGATTCAAAGTGCCAGCGAGTACGAGGAGATGAAGGAGTTCGCGGCAACCGCCGCACAGCAGCTTGCCGCACTGCCGAGCACTGCGGCGCTGCCCGAGTTGCAGCGGCAGGCCAAAGCGCTCGGAGACCTCATCGCCGCAAAGGCGGACGCCAAGGCCGTGGCCGACAGCGCCCATTCGCTGGCCGCAGCGCTGGTCAAAGCCTATCCGTTTCCGCTCTCGCCGACCCAGCCGCCGGATCTCGCACGCGCCAAGGTGCTGTTTGAAGCCAACTGCGCGGCATGCCACGGGGCAACCGGTGCAGGCGACGGCCCGCTCGGCGCCAAGCTCGAACCGCCGCCGATCGCCTTCACCGATCGTGATCGTGCCCGTTCGCGCAGCGTGCTCGCGCTGTACCAGGTCATTTCTCAAGGCGTGACCAGCACGTCGATGCCCAGCTTCGCCACGCTCTCCGACGAGGATCGGTGGGCATTGGCATTTTTCGCCGGCACACTGTCGCATGACGATGCCATGCGCGCACGCGGCGAACAGTCCTGGGGGCGAGACGCCAGCGCCAAGGCTGTCTTTCCCGACCTGGCTGCTGCCGCCACCTTGACCGAAGCCGCCTTGTCCGAGCGGATGCCCCCGGACGCAGCCCGCGACCTCACCGCCTATGTTCGCCGCCACCCGGAAGTCACCGCTGCCGCGAGCGGCTCGGGCGGACTGGCCTTGGCCCGCACACGCCTTCAGGAGAGCCTTGCCGCGGCGCGCGCGGGCGACCGGGCCAGCGCAACGCGCCTGGGCCTGTCGGCCTACCTGGATGGATTTGAGCCTCTGGAGCCGGCATTGCGCGCACGCAACCAGACACTTCTCACGGAAGTCGAAAACGCCATGCTGGCCTATCGCGGCGCGCTCGCCGGCGGGAAACTGGAACAAGCCGATGCCACGGCGCAGAAGCTGGACTATCTCTTTGCCCAGGTGGACGCCGAACTCGGCGCGGACAAGGCAGACCCGCTGACCACGTTCATCGCCTCCCTCACCATCCTGCTGCGCGAAGGGGTTGAAGCGCTGTTGATCGTCGTGGGCATGCTGGCCTTCCTGAAGAAGGCAGAACGGCGCGATGTGCTGGGCTATGTGCATGGCGGCTGGATGGCCGCACTGGCTTGCGGTGGCCTGACCTGGGCGGTGGCCACCTACTTCGTGAGCATCAGCGGCGCAAGCCGTGAGGTGACCGAGGGGGTTTCATCCCTGTTTGCGGCCGTTGTGCTGCTGAGCGTCGGGCTCTGGATGCACCAGAAAAGCACGGCGGGCAAGTGGCAGGCCTACCTGAAGGAAAAACTCTCCGCAGCCATGACGCGGCGTTCGGCATGGGCATTGTTCGCCTTGTCGTTCATTGCGGTCTACCGCGAAGTTTTCGAGACGGTGCTTTTCTATTCGGCCCTGGCCGGCGACGGCAACAATGGAGCCCTGCTCGGTGGATTGGTGGGCGGAGTGGCCGTTCTGGCCGTCCTCGCATGGTTCATGCTGCGCACCAGCGCCCGCATGCCGATCGGCAAATTCTTCAGTCTCAGCTCGATCCTGGTAGCGGTGCTCGCGGTCGTGCTCGCCGGCAAGGGGGTTGCCGGCCTCCAGGAGGCCGGCCGGTTGAGCGCCAGCCCGATCCATTGGCCGCGCATCGAAGTGCTTGGCATCTATCCGTCAGCGGAAACCGCCATTGCGCAAGCCGTGGTGCTTGCCGTTGCTCTGGCAGGCTTTGCCATGAACGCCGTGAAGGCGCGAAATCCCCGGCCCGCGTGAAACAAGCCGGCGTCACTGCCGAGCGTGACTCCTGGAAAAAATCGCGCTCAGCAAGAGATGACGCTATCCGGCACAGCAGGACAGCTGCTTCACGTCCTTGCTGAAGGTCTGCGCCGCGAGCTTCAGGCCCTCGACCATCGTCAGGTAGGGGAATAGCTGATCGGCCAGCTCCTGCACGGTCATCCGGTTGCGGATCGCCAGCGCCGCCGTCTGGATCAGTTCGCCCGCTTCCTGCGCGACCGCCTGCACGCCGATCAGCCGTCCGGTGCCGGCCTCGGCAACCAGCTTGATGAAGCCGCGCGTGTCGAAGTTGGCCAGCGCCCTCGGCACGTTGTCGAGCGTGAGCGTGCGGCTGTCGGTCTCGACGCCGTCGTGGCGCGCTTGCGCCTCGCTGTAGCCCACCGTCGCCACCTGCGGATCGGTGAACACCACGGCCGGCATCGCCGTCAGGTCCAGCGTCGCGTCGCCGCCGGTCATGTTGATGGCGGCGCGCGTGCCGGCCGCCGCCGCGACGTAGACGAATTGCGGCTGGTCGGTGCAGTCGCCGGCCGCGTAGATGTGCGGCGCGCTGGTACGCATGGTGTGGCTGACGAGGATGGCCCCCTGGGGATTGACCTCGATGCCCGCCGCTTCGAGGTTCAGCGTGCGGGTGTTCGGCGCGCGCCCCGTGGCAATGAGCAGCTTGTCGGCGCGCAGCTCGCCGCGATCCGTCGTCAAGATGAACTCTTCCTCTGCATGGGCGACTCGACTGGCCTGGACATGCTCCAGCACCTCGATGCCCTCGGCACGGAACGCGGCCGTGACGGCTTCGGCGACGGCGGGGTCTTCGCGAAAGAGCAGTGTGCTGCGCGCGAGGATCGTGACCTGGCTGCCCAGCCGGGCAAAGGCTTGCGCCAATTCGACTGCCACCACCGACGAACCGATCACGGCCAGCCGCGAGGGAATGGCATCGCTCGCCAGCGCCTCGGTGGAGGTCCAGTAGGGAGTGCCCTTCAAGCCAGGAATCGGCGGGAGCGCGGGGCTCGCACCAGTGGCGATGAGACAGCGGTCGAAGGCCACCGTGCGCTCACCGCCTTCCGCCAGTTGCACGGTCAGGCAGTTTTCATTCATGAAACGGGCCTCGCCATGCAGCACGGTGATAGCCGGGGTGCTCTGCAGGATGCCTTCGTACTTGGCATGGCGCAGCGCATCGACGCGGCCTTGTTGCTGGGCCAGCAGCCGCTCGCGCAGAATGGACGGCGGCGTGGGCGGCAGGCCGGCATCGAACGGGCTTTCCCGGCGCAGATGCGCAATGTGCGCGGCGCGGATCATGATTTTGGACGGCACGCAGCCGACATTGACGCAGGTGCCGCCGATGGTGCTCCGCTCGATTAGCGTCACGCGCGCGCCTCGCTCGACCGCCTTGAGTGCCGCCGCCATCGCCGCGCCGCCACTGCCGATCACGGCCACATGCAGCGCCCGCTCGCCACCACCGTGACTCGGTTCGCTGCCCAGCCAGCCCAGCGCCTTGCCCAACAAGCCCGCAGCCTTGTTCGGCGTGTCGGACACCCGTGCGCGGTAACCGAGCGCGGCCATCGCCGCGACCAGCGGACCATGGTTCATGTCCGCATCCGCCTCGACCTCGGCCCGTCGCCGCGGATAGGACACCGAGGCCGAGCGCACCCCGGGCACCTTCTCCAGCGCCTCTCTGACGTGCTCGGCGCACGACGCGCAGGTCATGCCGTCGATGTGCAAGGCGATCGCTTCGGCCATGGCGGGCAACCTCACTGCTTGACGGTGGCGGGGTAGCCCGCGTTTGCGGTGGCCTTGGCCAAGGCCCCGGCGTTGGTCTTGGCATCGTCGAAGGTCACGACGGCTTCCCGCTTTTCATAGCTGACCTCGGTCTTCTGGACCCCGGCCACCTTGAACAGGGCCATCTTGACCGTGATCGGACACGACGCGCAGGTCATATCGGGCACCGACAGTGTGACGGTCTTGGTGGCGGCCCACGCCGGAGCGCCCAGGGTAACGGCCAGGGCAATAGCGGTGGCAAGTTTCTTCACGGTGGATTCCTCTCAATAGAACAACGGCAGGACGTACGGAAAAGCGAGGGCAATCAAGACCAGCGCGACCACGATCCAGAAAATGATCTTGTAGGCCGTCCGCACGCGGGGCACGGCGCAGACCTCATCCGGCTTGCAGGCGTGAACCGGCCGGAAGATGCTGCGCCAGGCGAAAAACAGCGCCATCAGGGCCGCGCCGATGAAAATCGGCCGGTAGGGTTCCAACACGGCCAGGTTGGCGATCCAGGCGCCCGAGAAACCGAGCAAGACCAAGATGAGGGGGCCGAGGCAACAGGCCAACGCAAGAATGGCGGCGAGGCCGCCAGCGGCCAGGGCGCCACGCCCGCTCTTGGGTTCCGACATATGGTTTTCCTTCCGGGACTTCGCTTGATGCTGTAAGGTTACTTCCGTAGTCAACTACGGAGTCAAGCGTCATGGAAAGCGCCTCGGACAATCTGACCATCGGCGCCTTTGCCAAGGCGGCCACAGTCAATGTGGAGACGATCCGGTTCTATCAGCTCAAGGGCTTGTTGCCCCAGCCGGAGCGGGCCTACGGCCGCATCCGCCGCTACGGGCCGGCAGATGTGGCGCGGGTGAAGTTCGTGAAGTCAGCCCAGCGCCTGGGGTTCAGCCTGGATGAAATCGGCCAGCTTCTGAAACTTGAGGACGGCACCCATTGCAATGAGGCGGCGGAGCTGGCCTCGCTGCGGCTGGCCGATGTGCGCGCCCGCCTGGTGGACCTCACACGGATTGAGGCGGCATTGTCGAAATTGGTGGGTGAATGCGACGCGCACCATGGCAATGTGTCCTGCCCGCTGATCGCGGCATTGCACTGCTGTTGAGCGGAGAAGTTCGGCCGTTCACCTCGCGGCGAAGGGGCGGACAGGCAAGCGCGGCGCGCGAACCAGATTTAAGGTATTGAGCCGGAGGCGCGATGGGATCAAGACCGGATGGCCACAATTCGGCGCGATAGTGCCCTTTTGCACATTAATTCAATAAATGTTGTATTATCGAAATATGAAAGAGACCCAAGCCGTTTCCGCCCTCGGCGCCCTGGCCCACACCCAGCGCCTGCGGGTTTTCCGCGCCCTGGTGGTCGCCGGCCCCGAAGGGCTGACACCCAGCGCCCTCGCCGACCAGCTCGACGTGGCCCGCAATTCCCTGTCCTTCCACCTGAAGGAGCTGGCCCATGCCGGCCTGGTCACCATCGAGCAGCAGGGCCGCAACCTGATCTACCGCGCCGACTTCACCCAGATGAACGGACTGCTCGGCTACCTGACCGAGCACTGCTGCCAAGGCAGCACATGCGAGGTCAGTGATTCCTCCTCTGCCTGTACTTCCTGCTGAAAGGATCTCCCCATGAAGCGCTTTCACGTTCACCTGCACGTCGATGACCTGAACCGCAGCATCGGCTTCTATTCCCAACTGTTCGCCGCGCAGCCCGCGCGTGTCGAGGGCGACTACGCCAAGTGGATGCTCGAAGACCCGCCGGTCAACTTCGCTATCTCCACACGGGGCAACAAACCAGGCATCGACCATCTGGGCATCCAGACCGACGATGCGGAGGAATTGGCCGTGCTGAAGGCACGCGCCGAGGCGGCCGACATGGCGCTGCTCGACGAAGGCACCACCACCTGCTGCTACGCGCGCAGCGAGAAGCACTGGATCACCGATCCGCAGGGCGTGGCCTGGGAACACTTTCATACGCTGGGCAGCATCCCGGTCTTCAACGAAGCGGCGCCTGCAACGGGTTCTGCCGCAGCCTGCTGCGCCCCGGCGCGCGGCAAGCCGGTGGGCGTTGCGGTGAAGCCGGCTTCGTCCTGCTGCTGATGTGAGACATCCATGACCACCAACAAGACCTACAACGCCCTGTTCATCTGCACGGGTAACTCGGCCCGCTCCATCCTGGCCGAAGGCATCCTCAATGAATTGGGCCAGGGGCGCTTTCGCGCCTACTCGGCGGGCAGCCACCCCAAGGGCGAAGTCCACCCGCTGGCGCTTGCCACGCTGGAACGGCTGCATATGCCGATCGTCGGCTACCGCAGCAAGAACTGGGACGAGTTCGCGGCGCCCGGTGCACCGGAGCTGGATTTCATCTTCACGGTGTGCGACAACGCCGCCGGCGAGGTCTGCCCCGTATGGCCTGGGCGCCCGATGTCAGCGCATTGGGGTGTGCCTGATCCTGCAGCCGTTGAAGGCACCGACGAGCAGAAGCGCAAGGCGTTCACGGATGCGGCGCTGACCTTGCGCCGGCGCATTGAGCTGTTCCTGTCGCTGCCATTGCAGCGGCTCGATGCCATGTCGCTGCAGCACGAGCTGCGCAGCATTGGTACGAAGTGAGGTCTGCGCGATGAGTGTTGGAACCCAAACGGCCGGCCGCGTGCCGGCCACCTCCACCATGAGCGTCTTCGAGCGCTACCTGAGCGTGTGGGTGCTGCTGTGCATCGTCGCCGGCATCGCGCTGGGCCAGTTCGCACCCAACGTATTTCAGGCCATTGGCCGCATGGAGATCGCCCAGGTTAATCTGCCGGTCGGTCTGCTGATCTGGATCATGATCGTGCCGATGCTGCTGAAGGTGGACTTCGGTGCGCTGGGCCAGGTCAAGCAGCACTGGCGCGGCATCGGCGTGACGCTGTTCGTCAACTGGGCGGTCAAACCGTTCTCGATGGCGCTGCTGGCCTGGATCTTCGTCCGCCAGGTCTTCGCTCAGTGGCTGCCGGCCGACCAGCTCGACAGCTACGTTGCCGGCCTCATCCTGCTGGCCGCCGCGCCCTGCACGGCGATGGTGTTCGTCTGGAGCCGGCTGACCGGGGGCGATCCGGTATTCACGCTGTCGCAGGTGGCGCTGAACGACACCATCATGGTGTTTGCCTTCGCGCCCATTGTCGGCCTGCTGCTGGGCCTGTCGTCCATCACGGTGCCGTGGGCCACGCTGCTGGTATCGGTCGGCCTGTACATCGTGATTCCGGTCATCCTGGCCCAGCTCTGGCGCCGTGCTCTGCTGAACAAGGGCCAAGCCGCCTTCGACCGGGCGCTGGAGCGCATCGGCCCGCTGTCGATCGCGGCGCTGCTGCTCACGCTGGTGCTGCTGTTCGCCTTCCAGGGCGAGGCCA
Source organism: Delftia deserti (assembly GCF_042653485.1). Lineage (NCBI taxonomy): Bacteria > Pseudomonadati > Pseudomonadota > Betaproteobacteria > Burkholderiales > Comamonadaceae > Delftia > Delftia deserti. The sequence goes on from NZ_JBHSIH010000001.1 coordinate 2,061,800, forward strand.
TCATCCGCCAGCCGCTGGTCATCGCCATGCTGGCGGTGCCGATCCTGATTCAGGTGTTCTTCAACTCCGGCCTGGCCTATTGGCTCAGCCGCAAGGCCGGCGAGCAGCACAGCATCGCTTGCCCCTCGGCGTTGATCGGCGCCTCCAACTTCTTCGAGCTGGCTGTAGCGGCCGCCATCAGCCTGTTCGGCTTCCAGTCCGGCGCGGCGCTGGCCACCGTGGTCGGCGTGCTGATCGAGGTGCCGGTGATGCTGCTGGTCGTTCGGATCGTCAACCAAAGCAAGGGCTGGTATGAGTGCGGCCCGAACCCTGCCCGCAGATAAGCAAGGCATTTCCCATGAGCAGTATCACGATATATCACAACCCCGTCTGCGGCACGTCGCGCAACGTGCTGGCCCTGATCCGCAACAGCGGCGAGGAACCCACGGTCATCGAATACCTGAAGACACCGCCCGACCGCGAAACCCTGCAACGCCTGATCACGGACATGGGCGTGCCGGTGCGCGCGGTATTGCGCGAGAAGGGCACGCCCTACGCGGAACTCGGCCTCGATGACCCGAAGTGGAGCGATGCGCAGTTGATCGACTGCATGCTCCAGCATCCCATTCTGATCAACCGCCCTATCGTGGTGACGCCGCTGGGCACGCGGCTGTGCCGGCCTTCGGAGGCCGTGCTGGACATCCTGCCGCAATCACAGCGCGGCGCGTTCAACAAGGAAGACGGCGAAGCGGTCGTGGACGCGGAAGGCCGCCGTGTCTGAATCCAGAATCGACCTACCCAATATCGACACCGCGCTATTCCAACTGCCCGATACCCAACGGCTGCTGACACCCGAGCGCGCCACGCACGCGCCGCGCTTCCTATTGCTCTATGGCTCGCTACGCGAGCGCTCGTTCAGTCGCTTGGCCGCTGAGGAAGCGGCTCGCATCCTGCGCGCGCTCGGCGGTGAGACGCGCATGTTCAATCCCTCGGGCCTGCCACTGGTGGACGATGCACCCGCCGACCATCCCAAGGTCAAGGAACTGCACGAGCTGGCCCAGTGGGCCGAAGGCATGGTGTGGAGTTCGCCCGAGCGCCATGGGGCCATGACGGGGTTGATGAAGACGCAGATCGACTGGATTCCGCTGTCGGCCGGCGCAGTGCGCCCGACGCAGGGCAAGACGCTGGCGGTGATGCAGGTCTCGGGCGGCTCGCAGTCCTTCAACGCCGTCAACCAGATGCGCGTGCTGGGCCGCTGGATGCGGATGCTGACCATCCCCAACCAGTCCTCGGTCGCCAAGGCGTACCAGGAGTTCGACGAGGCCGGGCGCATGAAGCCCTCGGCCTACTATGACCGCATCGCGGACGTGATGGAGGAGCTGATGAAGTTCACCCTGCTCACGCGCGATGCGGCGCCGTACCTCGTGGACCGCTACAGCGAGCGCAAGGAAAGTGCGGAAGCACTGAGCCGGCGCGTCCAGCAGACGGCTATCTGAACACTCCCCCTAAAAAACAAGCACTTCACTCACCAATCCGTCGTGACGCTAATCTGATGCGCCATCGCAGCGACAGAAACGGATCGGAGAACAGAATGGGAATTTCCAGCAGCAAGGTCTACAAGCAGGCCGATGAGGCCGCTGCGTTTGCGCATATCAGGGAGCTCGCAGAAAAGGAACCCGTCGATGACGAGACGGCTTCGGAATTGTGGCTTGAGGCAGAAGCCATCGTGGACACCTACATCGAGGCCGCTGAGTCGCGGTCCATAGAGGACTTGCCCTCCAGGCAGGAACTGGGCGAGTCCTGCTTTTGGCTGTTGTTCCAGACGAAAGTTTTGCGGGAGGACGAGCATTACCGGCTGATCGTCGAACTGCTGTCGCCACAGCTCGGGCTGTCCCTGTTCGATTTGCTGCCCCGCGTCCGAAAGCTCCGCGAAGCGGCCCTTGACGCACTGGAGGCCATGGTCAAGAAGCCATCAATGGATCGTCCGACAGCGCCGCAAGCGTGCGAGGACGACCTTTTCTGATGGGAAGCTGGTGGCACCTCCGAGCCGAAATTCTCGTATCAGCGATACGAGAATTCATCGGCTGCGGAAGATCGAGCGTCAGCACCGAACGTCCGCGCCATCTGGCGCAGCACAGTCGGCAGTTCGGCCTGGTCGCCGTCCTCCAGAACACCGTTGATGACTTCGAGCGCGAGCGCCGGGTCGCTGCGGTACAGCTCGGCCATCGCTTCGTCATGGGGTCTGCTTTTCATCAGCCCACCAGCGCTTCCAGTTCCTCGAACGCCAGGCGCGGCAAGCGCCGGCCTTCCTTGGCCACGTTGACCTGCAGGGCGGCCCGCGCCACGTCCAGCACCTCCCGCGCCAGGGCATAACCGCCCTTGGCCTGCATCCAGCCCAGCACATCCGCCAGATGCCAGATCGACGCGCTGCCCTCATGCACCGGCGCCGGGAAGCTACCCGGATGGGCCAGCATCAGCTTGCGCATATTCTGCCGCGACACGCCCACGATGTCGGCCACATCGGTCAGCCCAACCAGATCAGGCGCCACTTCGATCAGCCGGGCCGAGGGTGCGGCACGGCGCACATCGGCCAGCGCGCTGCGCACTGCCTCATCTGCATCCACCGCCTCGCGGGTAAATTCCAGCGCCAGCCGCCCCGGCTGCCCGATGCCGACCAGGGCATCGTCGCAGCCGGCTTCACCCAGGCGCTCGACCAGTGTCTGCGAATCGCGGTCGTCATCGGTGAGCTGGTATTTGAGGGTAAAGGTGTATTCCATCGCGCTATTCCTGGGTGCCATCGTCATCCGCCTCGCGCTGCTGGCGGTCCATGGTGCAGTTGTCCACGGCGCGCCGTAAGGCGCGGGCATGGTTGCCGGGGTTCTTCGGCGTGCTCCATACACTGGTAATGCAGAACTCGCCGCAACGGCATTCCTCATCGTTGTACGGGCAGTACATCCGCCCCCAGGCATGGCTACCGCCGACTTCGACACGCCAGCCTTGCCCTTCGGCGTGTCGCAGCGCATCCTCGACCTCTTTCTTCGGGTGAGAGGAACGGGCCATCAGCGACCTCCAGTATGGGGATGATGCGCAAGGTTGTCAAGTGACAACCTTGCTGCAAGGCTTGGTGACCCACGCTCGAATTGTCGCGACAGCGTCGCGACAATTCGGCGGGCCTGATTTCCGACACGAAAGGCTGGCAACGCCGCGCCTGCCGCAGCCGACGGCATCTTGCCGTTCATGCGGACGCCTGCTCGGTGCGTTGCGCCCCGGTGATCGTCTTGCGCCGGTTCGCCACCAGCTCGGCGGCCTGCCGCACCGGATCGTCCTCCGTGTGGACGTACCGCATGAACATCGCCACGGTCTTGTGCGCCGTCAGCGCCATGCCCACCTTCACCGGAATCCCCGAGTTGGCGATGTCAGTGGCCGAACGGTGGCGGATGCCATGCGTGCCCACGTGCGTAGCGCCCGCCGCCTTCAGGATGCGGCACCAGGCACCGTAATACTCGCCCTCGGTGAGATGCTTGGCCGGGTCGTTCGGCGACGGCAGCACGTAGGGGCAGCCGTCCCGGCGCGGCGCGGTGGACAGCAGCCGGTAGGCTTCCTCGCTCAAGGGCTTGGACATGCCACCTGTCTTGCTATCGGGCCAGACCACGCGGCGGTTGTCCAGATCCACCCATGCCCATTCCAGCGAGATGATCTCGGAGCGCCGCCCGGCAAACTCGAATTGCAGGCGGATCGCCAGCGGGATGACGTAGTTCTCCAGCCCTTCGGCCTCGATACCGTCAAGGTGCCGGAACAGCTTGCCCATGTCCTCGTCGCTGATGAGGTGGGTGGCCTTGCCGTCGGGGTACACCGGGACGTGGCGGCATGGGTTGGTGCCGTCCGGCCGATAACCCCAGACCTCGGCCAGGTTGAACATCTTGCGCATGACGCTGAAAGCGCGGTTCGCCTCGGCGGGCTTGTGCGCCATCTTCTTCATCGCCCCGGCCACGTCCGGGCGCTTCACGTCCTGAACCTTGATGCGGCCCAGGAAGGGGACGATGCAGCGGTCGATGACGCCCTGGTAGCCCCGGCGGGTGCTGGGCTTGTTGCGTTGCTTGGAGTGATCCTCCATGAACTTCACGCACAGTTCCGTGACCGTGGGCGCCTTGCGCGCCGCCGCCTTGTCGGCGGCCGGGTCGCCGCCCCGGCGTACCTGGGCCAGCCATTCCTGGGCCAGCGAGCGGGCCTGCTCGACGGTCAGTTCGCCATACAGGCCCAAAGCGGGTTTGCGGCGCTCGCCGGCGTTCGTGCGGTACTGGAGCATGAACACCTTGCGGCCCGCTGGTGTAATCTTGCACAGGAAGCCGGGCACCAGCGTGTCCCGCAGTTCGACGGCCTGCGCCTGGGGTTGTGCCGCATCCACTGCGGACTTGGTGAGCTTGATTTTTGCCACGATGACTCCTCGGAAAGACCCGGTTTCCAGGGGCCACATGGGAGCCACGAGGCAGGAAGCCGGATCAGGTTTCAGAAAGCACCGGCATATGATGAACGCGCCTAAGTTATTGATAAACCTGCTGTATCTGGCTTCGGCGTAGTCCAGCGAATTACGGTACTGAAGTCAGTGTGAAATGAAAAATGGCTCCCACGCTCCCCTTGCTGCGCAAGGTCCGCTGCCCGCCCGAGGGGGTTGCTTTTCATCTTGGGGCGGCCCGGCGATGAAAAATGGCCCCCACGCTACCCTTGCTGCGCAAGGTCCGCTGCCCCCCGAGGGGGACGCTTTTCATCTTGGGGCGGCCCGGCGATGAAAAATGGCCCCCACGCTACCCTTGCTGCGCAAGGTCCGCTGCCCCCCGAGGGGGACGCTTTTCATCTTGGGGCGGCCCGGCGATGAAAAAGGCCCGCAGCTTTCGCTGCGGGCCTTGTCTTCCGGGCCAAAGCCGTCAGGCCTTGGGAAGCGTCACGCCCACCTGGCCCTGGTACTTGCCGCCCCGGTCGCGGTAGCTGACCTCGCAGACATCGTCGGGATCGCTCTCGAAGAACAGCACCTGGGCGCAGCCCTCGCCGGCATAGATGCGGGCGGGCAGCGGCGTGGTGTTGGAGAACTCCAGCGTCACATAGCCTTCCCACTCGGGCTCGAAGGGGGTGACGTTGACGATGATGCCGCAGCGCGCGTAGGTGCTTTTGCCCAGGCAGATGGTCAGCACGTTGCGCGGGATGCGGAAATACTCGACCGTGCGCGCCAGCGCGAAGCTGTTGGGCGGGATGATGCAGCTGTCGCCCTCGAAATCGACAAAGCTTTTTTCATCGAAGTTCTTGGGGTCCACCACGGTGCTGTGGATGTTGGTGAACACCTTGAATTCGGGTGCGCAGCGGATGTCGTAGCCATAGCTGCTGGTGCCGTAGCTGATGATCTTGCGGCCATCGACGTTGCGCACCTGGGCCGGCTCGAAAGGCTCGATCATGCCGTGATCCTCGGCCATGCGACGGATCCACTTGTCGCTCTTGATGCTCATGGCAATTCCTCGTTCCCTAGCTGTCCTTGTCAGGCGCCAGCACCCGGCCGGGCACTGGCGCAAAGGCGCTATTTTGCTTGAGAAACGACGGTGCGCTCGATCAGGCGGTCATCGCCCAGGATGATCATGGCGAACAGCAGCTCGTCCAGGCTCTCGGCCTGGCGGGTCTTGCGTTCGAGCAGCGGCGTGCAGGCCGGGTTGATGACCACGAAGTCGGCCTCGCAGCCCGGCTGCAGATTGCCCACCTGGCCCGCCAGCCCCAATGCACGCGCCGCGCCCGCCGTGTGCTGCCACCACAGGTTGCCCGGCGACAGGCTCAGGCCCTGCTTGGTCTGGCCCTCGCGGCCCGCCACGTAGGCGGCCTGCATGGTGCGGAAAGGGCTGAAGCTCATGCCGCCGCCCACGTCGCTGGCCAGGCCGTAGAGGAACTGCGCGGCATCGGCCCGCGCAAAGTCGAAGAAGCCGCTGCCCAGGAACAGGTTGCTGGTGGGGCTCACGGCCGCGGCGGTGCCGCGTTCACGCATCAGGGCGCGGTCTTCGTCGTCCAGGTGGATGCAGTGGGCGTAGACGGCGCGCTCGCGCATCAGGCCGAAGTCGTCGTAGACCGACAGGTAGCTGCGCGCCTGCGGAAAGAGCTCGGCCACCCAGCGCACTTCGTCCAGGTTCTCGGCCACGTGCGACTGGATCCAGACATCGGTGTAGCGCGCGGCGAGTTCGCCCGCGCCGCGCAGCTGCTCGTGCGTGCTGGTGGGGGCAAAGCGCGGCGTGATCGCGTAGCCCAGGCGGTCCACGCCATGCCAGCGCTGGATCAGGGTTTCGGTGTCGATCAGGCTTTGCTCGGTCTGGTCGCGCACGCCGTCGGGGCTGTGGCGGTCCTGCAGCACCTTGCCCGTGATCATGCGCATGCCGCGCGCCTGCGACGCGCCCATGAGCGCATCGACCGAGCCCGGGTGCGAGGTGGCAAAGGCCAGCGCCGTGGTCACGCCGTTGCGCTGCAGCTCGTCCAGGAAGAACTCGGCCACGCTGTCGGCATGGGCGCGTTCGCAAAAGGCCGACTCGTGCGGAAAAGTGTATTTCTCCAGCCAGGGCAGCAGGCCGGCGGCGGGCGCGCCGATCACATCGGTCTGCGGATAGTGGATGTGCAGGTCGATGAAGCCCGGCGCCAGGATGCGGCCCGGCAGATGGGTGAGTTCGGCGCCCGGCTGGCCGGTGAACTGCGCCTGCAGCGCCTGCCAGCTGCCGGCGGCGACGACGCGCTGCTGCCCCCTGTCATCCGGGGCGACGGCCAGCAGGCCGTCTTCGTCGTAGAGCGCCTGGCCATCGTCGGCAAAACGCAGCAATGAGGAACGGTAGATTTGCATGCCGCCAAGCTTAGCGGGCGGCTAGGCAGATGCCATATCCGCAGCGCTATAGGCGCCATCGGCAGGCGCCATCCTAGGGTTTACGCCAGGATCGGACGCCCCGCAGGCCGCATCACTTGGGCAGGGTGGCCTGCACGCCTTCCACCAGCCAGTTCATCTGCAGGATCTGCGCATCGTCCAGCTGCTTGCCGGCAGGAATGCGCACCTGGCCCTGGTTGTCGCGCACCGGCTGGTCGCCGGCCTTGAAGGGCTGCAGGCGGCCCTGGGCCATGTCCTTTTGGCGCTGCAGCACTTCCTCGCGCACGGCGGGCGGCAGCCTGGGGCCGAAGCCCTCCACGCGGATCATGCCCTCGCGCACGCCGCCCCAGGTGTCCTGGCTCTTCCAGCGGCCATCCAGCACGGCGCGGGCGCGCGCCGTGTAGTAGTCGCCCCACTGATGGGTGACGGCCAGCAACTGGGCGTCGGGCCCGTCCTTGCGCATGTCGGAGTGGTAGGCAATCGCCATGCGGCCGCGCTCCTGGGCGGCCTGCATCACGGCGGTGGATGCGACCTGGAAGGACACCACGTCCACGCCGCCGTTGAACAGCGCCATGGCCGCATCGCGCTCGCGCGGCGGGTCGAACCAGGTGTCCAGCCACACCACCTTGACCGTGGCCTTGGGATTGACCGAACGCATGCCCAGCGTGAAGGCGTTGATGCCTTGCAGCACCTCGGGAATCGGAAAGCCGACCACGAAGCCGGCCACGCCCGTCTTGCTGGCGCGGCCTGCGGCAATGCCCGACAGATAGCGGCCCTCGTAGTAGCGTGCGTTCGAGGTGGCCACGTTGTCGGCGCGCTTGAAGCCCGTGACCGACTCGAACTTCACCTGCGGGAAGTCGCGCGCCACGCGCATCACGGACTCGGTGTAGCCGAAGCTGGTGGTGAAGATCAGCTGGTTGCCGCTGGCGGCCAGGTCGCGCAGCACGCGCTCGGCGTCGGGGCCTTCGGGCACGCTGTCCACGGCGCGGGTCTGCACGCGCGGGCCCAGCGCCGCCTGCAATGCGCGCCGGCCCTCGTCGTGCTGGCGCGTCCAGCCAGCGTCAAGCACGGGGGTCAGATAGACGAAGGCGGCCTTGAGAGGCGCGGAACCTGCGGGGGATGAAGGGGCGGGATGGCCTTGGGACAAGGCCGTGGATACAAGACTTGCGGCCGCGACTGCGGCGGCGAGGTTTTTGTACATGGTGTTCCTCTACATGGCCCGGAAATGAAAACGCACCGGCCGTGGGCAGCGGCCGGTGCGGGGCGCGATTATAGGCAGCGGCCCCGAGGGCTGCCTGGGCCTGCGCTTATGGCCTCCATAAGGGACGGCAGATACCGTCCACTAAGATCGTCGGCAAATTCCAACCCAAGCAACCACCAAGGAGTACAGGACCATGCCGATGTTCGTCGATACCTCGCCCCCGGGGCAGTGCCTCTTTTGCCGCCTCGTGGCGGGCGAGATTCCGTCCGCCAAGGTGTTCGAGGACGAGCAGACCATCGCCTTCATGGACATCGGCCAGGTCAATCCCGGCCATGTGCTGGTGGCCAGCAAGCGCCATGCCGTGACCCTGCTGGACCTCACGCCAGACGAGGCCGGCGCCGTGATGCGCACGGCCCAGCGCGTGGCACGCGCCGTGCAGTCAGCGTTCGACCCCGATGGCATCAGCCTGTTCCAGGCCAATGGCGCTGCCGGTGGGCAGACCGTCTTCCACTTCCACCTGCATGTGCTGCCGCGCCACGAGGGCGACGGCGTGGGCCTGGGCTGGCCGCGCAAGGAGCCCGGCATGCAGGCGCTGCAGGACCATGCCGAGCGCCTCAGGCAGGCACTGGCCTGAACGGGCTCAGGCCAGGGCGGCGTAGCGCGTGAACACGGCCTCCAGCTGGCGCATCCAGTGGGCGCGCTGCTGGGGCGTGACGAAGCTGGCCTCAAAGCTGTTGACCGCCAGTTGCCAGGCCTGCTGCGAGTTCATGCCGGTGGCGGCGAACAGCTGCAGGTAGTTCTCGTTCACATAGCCGCCGAAATAGGCCGGATCATCGGAATTGACCGTGACCTTGAGCCCCGCCTCCAAAAGCTGGGGCAGGTTGTGCTGGGCCAGGTCTGGCACCACGCACAGCTTGAGGTTGGACAGCGGGCACACGGTCAGCGGCACGCCGTCGCGGACCAGGCGCTGCATCAGGGCCTCGTCGCGTGCGGCCTGCACGCCATGGTCTATGCGCTCGGAATGCAGCACGTCCAGCGCGCCCCAGATATAGGCGGGAGGTCCCTCCTCGCCCGCATGGGCCACCAGGTGCAGGCCCAGCTCGCGGCAGCGGGCGAACACGCGTGCGAATTTCTCGGGCGGGTTGCCGACCTCGCTGCTGTCCAGGCCCACGCCGATGAAGCGGTCGCGCAGCGGCAGCGCGGCCTCCAGCGTGGCGAAGGCATCCTCTTCGCTGAGGTGGCGCAGAAAGCTCAGGATCAGCGCCGACGAGATGCCCTGCTCTATCTCCGCATCGCGGCAGGCGCGGTACAGGCCGTTGATCACGGTCTCCATGCCCACGCCGCGCTGGGTGTGGGTCTGGGGGTCGAAGAAGATCTCGGCGTGGACCACGTTGTCCTGCGCGGCACGCGCCAGGTAGGCGCGGCCCATGTCGTAGAAATCCTGCTCGTACAGCAGCACGCTGGCGCCGGCGTAGTAGATGTCCAGAAAGCTCTGCAGGTCGGTGAAGGCATAGGCGCGGCGCAGGTCTTCCACGCTGGCGTAGGGCAGCTTCACGCCGTTGCGCTGGGCCAGGGCGAAGATCAGTTCGGGCTCCAGCGAGCCTTCGATGTGCATGTGCAGCTCGGCCTTGGGCATGGCCTTGAGCAATTGGGGCAGATGCGCTGCATCCACGGTGGGTACGGTGTGCATCAGCAGACTCCGAAGGTGATGCCGCTGGTCCGGAGGTAGCGGCGGTAGGCGGAGGACATGCGGTCGGCCGCAGAGTGCATTTCGGCGCGCGGGTCCAGCGGCAGGCGCTTGGGCTGCTGCGATTCCAGCACGGGCTGGTCCTGGCAGAAGATGGTGTGCTGGAATTGCTGCAGCTGTGCGTCGGGCGAGTCGAAGTCTGCCACGGCCAGGCGGAACCAGACGCGGCTGGTCTCGGGCGTGAGGGGGCAGATGAACAGGGCGATGGACTCGCGCCAGCCGGCCTTGGTGCTGCCGGACTCGGGGAGCTTGGTCAGCACGGCCGCATAGGGCGCGGTGACTTCATAGGTGTATTCGACTTCGGCCGCGCTGGTGGAGTGCAGGTTGGACTGCGGCTGCACGGCCTTGCAGCCCGTGGCCAGCACGCCCGTGGGCGTGCTCTCGACGGCATAGGCCTCGATGGCCGTGGCATCGCGGCTGCCCAGCCAGCCTTCGTGGACAAAGCCGAAGTGCGACATGTCCAGGAAGTTCTCGATGATGCGCGGCGCGCTGGCCGCCACGTCATAGGGGCCGCAGTTGAGCTTGCGCAGTTGCACGTCCGCCTCGGCTTCAAAGGCTGGAAGTGCCGCCAGGGCTGGAACCGCCGAGAGCTCCTCGCCCGTGGCCAGCCGCACCCAGACCAGGCCGTAGGCTTCCTGTGCCTCGAAGGCCTTCACGCACTGCGAGGGCGGGGGCGTGAAGCTGGGCAGGGCCGGCACCTTGACGCACTGGCCGCTGTCGGCGAACTGCCAGCCGTGGTAGGGACATTCGAGGTGGCCGTTCTCGACACGGCCCATGGACAGGCGCGCGCCACGGTGCGGGCAACGGTCCACGAAGACGCGGACCCGGCCTTGCGGATCGCGCCACAGCACCAGGGGCTGGTCCAGCAGTTGCACGCCCAGCGGCGCATCGACAACTTCGTGGGCCTGGGCCACGGGATGCCAGAGGGAGTTTTCGATCATGGGGGGAATCTCTTGCTGTCTGTCTGTGCCGCGGCGGCGGGCAGGCCGCGGCTGGGAGTGAGCATAAACCCACTCGATGCGCAGCACAGGTACGGTCCAAGTACGGTAAAGGTGCGGCACCTGTTCAGCACCTGTTCAGCACCTGTTCAGCACCTGTGCGGCGCATGAACGCCAAGGCCGCCCGAAGGCGGCCCTGGCGGCGGCGGGCAACCCGGCCTGCGCCGGGTGGCCTGGCGTCTTGCTTACTTGCTGTCCTGGCCCGGCACCTTGCCTTCCACGCCCTTGACGTAGAAGTTGATGCCCGTGAGGAACTTGTCCTCGGCCACGGCATCAGCGGCCAGCAGTTCCTTGCCGTCCTGGCCTGCGATCGGGCCCTTCCAGATGTGGAAGGTGCCGTCCTTCAGGCCCTTCTTGACCTCTTCGATCTTCGCCTTGGCCTCGGCGGGCACGTCATCGGCCAGCGAGACGATGTCGATCGCGCCTTCCTTCACGCCCCACCAGGTCTGCTGGCTGCTCCACTTGCCGTCCAGCATCTCGCGCACGGTCTTGGTGTAGTAGGGCGTCCAGTTGATGATGGCCGAGCCCAGGTGGGCCTTGGGGCCGTAGGCGGTCATGTCGGAGTCCCAGCCGAAGGCGCGCTTGCCCTTTTCCTCGGCCGTCTTGAGCACGGCGGCGGAATCGGTGTTCTGGAACAGGATGTCGGCGCCGCCGTTGATCAGCGAGGTGGCAGCCTCGGTTTCCTTCGGGGGGGCGAACCACTCGTTGACCCAGACCACCTTGGTCTTGATCTTGGGGTTCATGGACTGCGCGCCCAGCGTGAAGCTGTTGATGTTGCGCAGCACTTCGGGAATCGGCACGGAGCCGACCACGCCCAGCACATTGGACTTGGTCATGGAGCCCGCGATGATGCCGGCCAGGTAGGCGCCTTCGTAGGTGCGGCTGTCGTAGGTGCTGACGTTGGCGGCGGTCTTGTAGCCGGTGGCGTGCTCGAACTTCACATCGGGGAAGTCGGGGGCGATCTTCTGGATGGGCTCCATGTAGCCGAAGGTGGTGCCGAAGACCAGCTTGTTGCCGTTGGCGGCCATGTCGCGCAGCACGCGCTCAGCGTCGGCGCCCTCGGGCACGCTCTCCACGTAGGAGGTCTTGATCTTGTCGCCGAATTCCTTCTCCAGCGCCAGGCGGCCCTGATCGTGGGCAAAGGTGTAGCCGCCGTCGCCGACGGGGCCCACGTAGGCGAAGGCGATCTTCAAAGGCTCGGTTGCAGCGGCAGCAGGGGCCTCGGCAACGGGAGCGGGCGCAGGCGCGGCCTCCTCCTTCTTGCCACAGCCGGCCAGCGCGGCGGCGGCCACGGCCGACAGCGCTGCCACCTTGATCAGGGAGCGTTTGTGAAGATCAGTCATCGAAGTTTCCTCAAGTGGTCCTGCGGCAGGCAGGAAGAAGGCGGGGTCCGCAGGGGCGCAGACCCGCCGCGATGGGTCCCGAGAATAAAGCAAGAATGGCGCCAGCCGGCTGCGCCAGAGCCGCCAGGCATGCGGGAAAACCACATTTTGGGGACTTTGCACAATCGTGGTGCATAGGGCGGACCCGTCTGGCGGATCGCGGCAGAAAAAAGGGCCCCGAAGGGCCCTTGGTGCATGGACTGCCGCCGGATCACTTGGCGCCCGGCACCTTGCCTTCGACGCCGTTGACGAAGAAGTTGATGCTGGTCATGAAGCCCAGGTCGCCGACCTGGCCTGCCGCCAGCACTTCCTTGCCGGCGTTGTCCTTGATGGGGCCGGTCCAGACGGCGAAGCTGCCGTCCTTCAAGCCGTCGCGTGCCTTGGCGACCTTGTCCTTGATGTCCTGGGGCACGTCGTCGGCGATCTTCACGAGGTCGATGGCGCCTTCCTTCACGCCCCACCAGAACGAGCCGCCCTGCCACTTGCCGTCCAGCGTGTCCTGGGTGACCTTGCTGTAGTAGGGCGTCCAGTCGATCACGGCCGAGCCCAGGTGGGCCTTGGGCGCGAAGGCGCTCATGTCGCCGTCCTTGCCGAAGGCGCGCGCACCGCGTTCCTCGGCCGTCTTGAGCACGGCCGGGGAGTTGGTGTTCTGGTAGAGCACGTCCACGCCGCCGTTGATCAGCGACGTGGCGGCCTCGGACTCCTTGGGCGGCGCGAACCACTCGTTCACCCAGACCACCTTGGCCTTGATCGAGGGATCGACGCTTTGCGCGCCCAGCACGAAGCTGTTGATGTTGCGCACCACTTCCGGAATCGGCACCGAGGCCACGACGCCGACGGTCTTGGTCTTGGTCATGCCGCCGGCCACGATGCCGGCAAGGTACGCGCCCTCGAAGGTCTTGGTGTCGTAGGTGGCCACGTTGTCGGCGTTCTTGTAGCCGGTGGCGTGCTCGAACTTCACGTCCTTGAGGTCGGCCGCGACCTTCTGCACGAACTCCTGGTAGCCGAAGCTGGTCGCGAAGATCAGCTTGTTGCCCTGGCCGGCCATGTCGCGCATCACGCGCTCGGCGTCCGCGCTCTCGGGCACGCTTTCGACGAAGGAGGTTTCCACCTTGTCGCCGAACTTCTCCTGGATGGCCTTGCGGCCCAGCTCGTGCTGGAAGGTCCAGCCACCGTCGCCGATGGGGCTGACGTACATGAAGCCGATCTTGAGCTTCTCGGCCGGCGCCTGGGCGGCAGGCGCGGCAGCGGGAGCAGGCGCTGCGGCCTCTTCCTTCTTGCCGCAGGCGGTCAGGGCCGCCACCGAGATGGCCGACAGGCCGATCATCTTCACAAGCGTGCTTTTCAGGCCAGGTTTCAGGTTGCGTTCGCGCAAAGCGGGCATGCGTTTGTCCTTTTTTGGTTCTGGAGGGAGGGAAAAAATGAAAGCGTCAGGAGCCCGGATAGAAGGGCTTGCCCAGCGAGGCAGGCATGTTGGCACGTATCCAGGCCGGATTGCGCGAGATCAGCACCAGCACGACGATGGTCGCCAGGTAGGGCAGCATGGACAGCAGCTGGCTGGCCACCTGCACGCCCGTGGCCTGCAGGTGGAACTGCAGCATGGTCACGCCGCCGAACAGGTAGGCGCCCAGCAGCACGCGCGCAGGGCGCCAGGTGGCAAAGGTGGTCAGCGCCAGCGCGATCCAGCCACGGCCCGACACCATGCCCTCCACCCACAGCGGCGTGTAGACGGTGGAGATGTAGGCACCGGCCAGCCCGCACATGGCGCCACCGAAGACCACGGCCGCCAGGCGGATGCGGCGCACGGGATAGCCCAGCGCGTGGGCCGACTGCGGCGATTCGCCCACGGCGCGCAGCACCAGGCCGGCCCGCGTGCGGTAGAGGAACCAGACCAGGGCCGCCGCGATGGCCACGGCGCCATAGACCAGCGGATGCAGACGGAACAGTGCCGCGCCGACCACGGGCAGGTCGGACAGCCAGGGCACGGCGAACTTGGGCAGCTCGGGCAGGCGCGCCTGCACATAGCCCAGGCCCAGGAAGGCCGAGAAGCCCGTGCCAAACAGCGACAGCGCCAGCCCCGTCGCGTACTGGTTGGTGTTCAGCCAGATCACCAGCACGCCGAAGATGGCGGCCAGCAGCGCACCCGCGCCCATGCCGGCCAGGAAGCCCACGGTGGTGCTGCCCGTGTGGACCACGGCGGCAAAGCCCGCAATGGCGGCGCACAGCATCATCCCCTCGGCACCCAGGTTGACGATGCCGGCCTTTTCATTGATCAGCAGGCCCAGCGCGGCCAGCGCCAGCACGGTGCCGGCGCTGAGCGTGGAGCCCAGCAGCAGTGCATAGGATTCCATCAGCGGGCCTCCTTGACTGCAGCCGTTGCGGCGGTCGGGGCCGCAGGCGTGCGGGACACCCAGCGCAGGCGGTAGGCCACCAGCGTGTCGCAGGCCAGCAGCGTGAACAGCAGCAGGCCCTGGAACACGCCGGTCAGCGCCTTGGGCAGGCCCAGGCGCGACTGGGCGAGTTCGCCCCCGATATAGAACATGCTCATGAGAATCGCGGAAAAGATCATGCCCACGGGATGCAGGCGGCCGACGAAGGCCACGATGATGGCGGCAAAGCCGTAGCCGGCCGGGACATAGGGCGTGAGCTGGCCCAGCGGGCCGGCCACTTCCAGCGCACCGGCCAGGCCGGCTGCGGCGCCCGAGATCAGCAGCGCCGTCCACAGCGCGCGGCGCGAGGAAAAGCCCGCGTAGCGCGCGGCGGCCGGGGCCAGGCCACCGACCTGCAGCGCAAAGCCGGCGCGGGTACGGAACAGGAAGACCCACAGCATGGCCGCCGCAGCCAGCGCCAGCAGCAGCCCGATGTTGGTGCGCATGCCCTGCATGAGCTTGGGGATCTGCGTGACGCGCTCGAAGGTCTTGGTCTGCGGGAAGTTGTAGCCCATGGGGTCCTTCCACGGCCCGTAGACCAGGAAGCCCAGCACCAGGGTGGCCACGTAGACCAGCATCAGGCTGACCAGGATTTCATTGGCGTTGAAGCGGTCGCGCAGCAGGGCCACGATGCCGGCCCAGACCATGCCGCCGAGCATGCCGGCCACCAGGATGGCGGGCACGATCCAGGGGCCCGTGGTCTTGTCCGCCAGCAGCGCCATGCCGCCTGCGGCCACGGCGCCGATGACGAACTGCCCCTCGGCGCCGATGTTCCAGACATTGGAGCGAAAGCACACGGCCAGGCCCAGCGCGATCAGCAGCAGCGGCGTGGCCTTGACGGCCAGCTCGCCCAGCGCATAGGTGGACTTGACGGGGTCCCAGAAGAAGGCCTGCAGGCCGCGCACCGGGTCCTTGCCCAGCATCACGAACAGGCACACGCCGATCAGCACGGTGATGGCCAGCGCCAGCACGGGCGAACCGTAGGTCCACAGCCTGGAGGCCTGGGGGCGTTGTTCAAGCTTGAACATGGGCGCCTCCCCTGGCGGCGTTCGGGGCGACGTTCGGGGCGGCAGCACCGTCCCACAGGCCGCTCATCCACTCGCCGATCTGCTGCACGGTGGCATCGGCCCGCGCCACCGAGGGCGACAGCCGGCCCTTGGCCACCACATGCAGGCGGTCACATATTTCGAACAATTCGTCCAACTCCTCGCTGAGCACCAGCACGGCGCAGCCCTCGTCACGCAATTGCAGGATGGCGCCGCGGATCTGCGCGGCCGCCCCCACGTCCACCCCCCAGGTGGGCTGGGAGATGATGAGCAGCGTGGGCCTGGCATCGATCTCGCGGCCCACGATGAATTTCTGCAGGTTGCCGCCCGACAGCGACTGCGCCGCTGCGTTGGGGCCACCGGCCTTGACGTTGAAGCGCGCGATGATGGCGCGCGCCTGCTCCTGCAGCTGGCCCATGCGGATCCAGCCGCCTGCGCCCAGCGCGGTCTTGCGCGTCAGCAGCAGGTTGTGCGCCAGGCCCATGCTGGGCACGGCGCCACGGCCCAGGCGTTCCTCCGGCACGAAGTGCAGGCCCAGCGCCCGGCGCCGGCCCGGGCCGAGGCGTCCCGCCTCCCGGCCGGCAATCTGCACCATTTCGGGCGCCGCGCGCGTGTCCTCGCCGGACAGGGCGTACAGCAACTCCTTCTGGCCATTGCCCGAGACACCGGCGATGCCCACGACTTCGCCCGCGCGCACCTCGAGCTGGATGCCATGCAGGTCCACGCCGAAGGGCTCCGAGCGCGGCAGCGCCAGGCCCTGCACGCGCAGCACGCTGGCGCCGACCTGGGATTCGCGGTGCGTGAGCTCGGGCGGCTCCGAGCCGATCATCAGCCGCGACAGCGAGGCATTGCTCTCCACGGCCGGGTTGCACACGCCGGTCACCTGCCCGCCGCGCAGCACGGTACAGGCCGTGCACAGCGAACGGATCTCGTGCAGCTTGTGGCTGATGTAGAGGATGGAGCAGCCCTCGGACGCCAGCCGGCGCAGCACCACGAAGAGCTTTTCCACGGCCTGCGGCGTGAGCACCGAGGTGGGCTCGTCAAGAATGAGCACGCGCGGGTGCGTGAGCAGGGCGCGGATGATTTCCACGCGCTGCATCTCGCCCACGCTCAGCGTGTGCACGGGGCGGTGGGGATCGACCTCCAGCCCGTAGTCATGCGCCGTGGACTCGATGCGCTGCACCACCTCGGTCAGCGGCAGGCTCTTGTCCAGGCCCAGCCAGACGTTCTCGGCCACGGACAGCGTGTCGAACAGGCTGAAATGCTGGAACACCATGGCGATGCCCAGCTGGCGCGCCTCCTGGGGATTGCGGATGTGGACCGGCTTGCCATCGACCTCGATGCGGCCCTCGTCAGGCTTGACGGCGCCGTAGATGATCTTCATCAGCGTGGACTTGCCGGCACCGTTCTCGCCCAGGATGGCATGCACTTCGCCGGCGCCCACGGTCAGCGAAATGCCGTTGTTGGCCACCACCGCCGGATAGCGCTTGGTGATGCCCGTCAGCTGCAGCCGGGGCGGCGCTGCGGCTGGCAGGGGGACTGTATCGGGGGGATTCATGGCTGGGATTGTCTTTCAATTTCTGCAACAAACTGGAACACAAGTCCTTGAAAACGCCTTGGCGGCCCTCATATCGGCCATCACTTTGCCCGCCAAAAAGGCGCTTCCTGCCGCCGTCGCCTAGCGGGCGCGAGACATCAGGGCCACGTGCCGTACGGCGTCGCGCAGCCAGCGCGTGGAGGCGCCCATGTGCGTGCGGGCGTGCCACAGCTGGTAGTACACCAGCGGCGCAAACTCCACCGGGCAGGGCAGGATCACCAGGGGCAGGCGCTGGCTGAAGCGCTCGCAGAACAGCCGCCCCGTGGTCAGCACCAGCAGGCTGGTGGCCACGATGTCGGGAATCAGGCTGAAATGCGCGCAGCGCGCCGCCACCTGTCGCTGCAGGCCCATGCGGGACAGCTGGTCCTCGATCACGCCGCGCGCGCCCGGGTAGGTGGGCGTGGGCGCGATGTGCTCGGCCTCCAGCCACTGGGCCGCGTCCCAGCCGCGGCGCACGGCCGGGTGCTGGGGGCTGACCAGGCAGACCACCTCGTCCTCGAACAGGCTGGCCATGTGCAGGCCCTGCGGCGGTTCGGGCCAATTGCCTATCACCACGTCCACATCGCCCTGTGCCAGCTGCACTTCGTAGTGCGCGTCGCCGTTGAGCGCCAGGATGTCCACGGGGCAGCCGGGCGCCTCGGTCTTGAGATGGGCCACCAGGCGCGGCAGGAACAGCGGGTCCAGGTAGTCGCTGGCGGCGATGCGGAAGGTGCGCGTGGAGGTGCGGGGATCGAAATGGCGCGCATCGCTGAACAGGCCCTCGGCCGCACGCAGGATGTCGGCGGCCGGCTGCACCATGCGCAGCCCGGCCTCGGTGGGCTGCATGTGGGCGCCCGAGCGCACCAGCAGCGAATCGCCGGCCAGGTCGCGCAGGCGCTTGAGCGCAGCGGACACCGCCGGCTGGTGCATGCCCAGGCGCAATGCGGCACGCGAGACGCTGCGCTCGGTCAGCACCGTGTGCAGCACCCGGATCAGATGCAGGTCAATCTTGTCGAACAGGGCCTGGTCGCGCATGTAGCGAAGCAATCAGCGAAAAAAAGAGCGGTCGCGCCGGGGACGCGCCGCAGGTCATGGGGAGCCCGCAGCGTAACCCAGCCACGCAGCGCTCCGGCTAGATACAACCACCAAGGATGGGACGGTTAAACACTTGTGTGTGCAAGACATGCAATATGCGGGCCAAGGCCGGTCAAGCGCTGGCGCGGTGGCGCGGCCACCCAGGCCGCCACCCAGGCCCGCATTCATTCCCTCACTCAGGCCGCCTCCAGCACCTCGACGCGGTTGCGGCCCTTGCGCTTGGCCGCATAGCAGGCCATGTCGGCCGAGCGCAGCGCGCTGCTGACCGTGTGCTGGCGGGCATCGAGCACCACCATGCCGACGCTGACACCCATCAGGTAGCGCTGCCCCTCATGGGCGCCCTCCCAGTCCTGCACGGCCATGCACAGGCTTTGCGCCAGCAGCATGCCCTGCTCCGCCGAGGTGCCCGCCAGCAGCACGGCGAACTCATCACCGCCCAGGCGCGCCACCCAGCCCAGCGGCCGGACCACGCTGTCGATCAGCCGGGCCATGTGGCACAGCACCTCGTCGCCTGCCGCATGGCCGCCCTGCTGGTTGACGTGGGCGAAGTGGTCCAGGTCCAGGAACAGGATCACGCCATGCTGCGGCAGGCCAACGGCCTCCTCCTCGACCGTGGCGACGGCGGTGGTGTCGCTGCGCTGCATGGCGAATTCACCATCCTGCAACGCCTCGGTCGGCAGGCGCTGGGCGGCACCGCACTCCTGCAGCCATTCATGCAGGCGCACGGCAAAGGCCTCGCGGTTGGGCAGCAGGGTCAGCGGATCGTGCATGGCCTTCCAGCCCGGCTGCTCGCGCACCAGTCGCTGCATGGTCACATCCTCTACCACCCAGACCAGGGTGGGGTCTGCCGGTACCACGGCGCGCGGCTCAAGGCCGCGCTGAAGGCGCTGCAGGCTCTGGCCGTGCAGGCGCACCCAGATGGGGCGGCCGTCCTTGCGCACAAAGCACTGCTCGCTGTCGAACTGGCCGTACGTGTCCAGGTCCTTGCGCACCCGCTCCAGCAATTGGATGTGTGCCGCGTCGGAGGCGCACAGCTGGCGTATCGCCTGCCCCTGCAGCTCGCGCGGAGGGTAGCCGAGCATGCGCGCAGCCTGCAGGCCTACCAGCTCCAGCTGCGCCGCATGCGTGACCACCAGGCCCACGGGCGCGTAGTCCATCAGCGTCTGCAGCTGCAGTTGCAGCCGGCCGACCTCGTGCGCCTGCTCCTGCCCCATCTGGCCCAGGCGATGCAGGGCCTGCCACAGCGTGGAGGCTTCGCCCCAGGCGTGGGTCCAGGGCATGCGCCAGCCGCCTTCCTCGGCATGGCCCGGCTCGGGTTCGGGCGCGGGATCGGGCTCCTCGGCCATCAGCCTTCCCTGGTCCGCCAGCCATTGGCGTGCAGTGCGGTGCAGGGCTGCCATGGGTTCGGTGACCAGGATCAGCAGCAGGACCAGCACGCCAGCGACACCGGCCACGGCGGCCAGCAGCCACCACAGCACGCGCGGCTCCAGGCTGGGCGCAATGGCTTCCTCGGGGGTGATCCTGACCACCAGCCACTGCGGCAGCGGCATGCCTGCCGTCGTCACCAGGTAGCCCGCGCGCCGCTGGGTGTCGGGGCCCACCTGCACTGCGCCGGCAGCGGGGTCCTGCAGCCAGTCCGCGCCCAGGCCGGGCTCGGCCTCGGCCCGCGCCGACCAGCGCGAGGGGTCCGAGTGGGCCAGGATCTGCCCGTCGCGCTGCATGACCAGCAGGCGCCCGCCGGAGCGCGAGGGGTCGATGCTGGGCGGCAGCAGGGCCTGGGCGGACATGCGCACACCGGCCGACAGCACGCCGCTGACCGTGCCGTTGCCGTCGCGCAGCGGCACGGCATACAGCAACTCCATCATTGCGGGATCAGGCCCCTTTCGGGCCATGGTGGAGACCACGGGCTTGCCATCGGCCAGGCTGCGCCGCATCACGTCGCGCACCCCTTCGTCCAGATCGACCAGGGGCTCGGAACGGCCGCCGCGCAGGCTGAGCTGCAGCTGTCCGCGCGCATCGGCCAGTTGGAGGGTGTCGAACAGCCGCACCGAGGCGTCTCCGCGCAGCATCTCGCCCATCAGCCGGCTCGGGTCGCTGCCCTGGTCGGCCATGCCCTGGGCCAGCACCCACAGCAGGCGCTGCTGCTGCTCCAGCCGCGCGGCCAGCATGCGCGCCACGGTATCGACCTCGTCGGCCTGCCGGGCCACGGCGCGCTCCAGCGTCTGCTGGCGCATGCTGTGCGAGACCCACCAGACGCTGCCAAGGCCCGCCAGCAGCACGGCCGCAGCGGCCAGCGCCAGCACCGTGCAGCGCATGGCACCCCAGCCTGTGGCCGCGCGCGGCCGCAAGGGTGAATCCGGCAGCTGCGGAGCATCCTGGGATGCCAGCAGTGCCTGGAAAAAGGGAGATCGGCGGGCGTCCAGTGACATGACGCCATCAATATATGCAGGCCCGAAAGCCGTCCCACTGGGTGGAACCCGCGAACCAGTGGATACCCCGCCCCGCAAGGCCTGGCGCTTGCAGGCAGGCACCAGCCAGGGGCGTGGGAATCAGCCTACGGCGAGCACTTCGAGGGCTGCCGGCTTGGGCAGATCGATGACATTGCCCCGGCCCGCGATGAGCCCGTGCTCACGCAACTGGCGCAGCACGCGCGAGAAGGTCTCGGGTGCGATGCCGAGCTGGGCGGCGATCAGCCGCTTGCGCAGGTGCAGCGTCACGCGCAGGCCGCCAGCCTCGTGCGGCATGGCATGGCGCAGCAGCCACTGGGCGCAGCGCGCCTCGGCGTCCTTGGACAGGCGGCTCACCGCCAGCTCGGTCTGCGCGCAGTAGGCCTGGGCCATGTCCTGCAGCAGTTGCTGGGCGGGCGAAGGCAGCTGCGAGACGGCCTGCAGGAAGTCGGTCTGGGGCAGTTGCTGCACGCGGACATCGCTGTCGGCCAGCATGTCCAGGCTGCTGCCGCGCCGCCGCAGCACAAAGGCCGCGTCCAGCCAGGCCGGCCCCTCCACGACGCCGAGCTGGTGGCGCATCTGCCCACCCTGGCCTATGCCCAGGAGCACGCGACCGCGCTCCAGATACATCACCGTATCCGGCGACTGACGACGCAGCCTGAGCCAGGTACCCGCGGCCAACACCTGGGCGGAACCCGGCGCGAAGGCGAAAGCTTGCAAGGAAGACAGGGCGAACATGCATGCAACTTTGCCGGCTTTGCTCCCGCCGCGTTTTGAGCCATGTCAATCCACCGCCAGCCCACCGGTCCACAGGCGGCATACTTGTCACAAGCATGTCACCAGTGAAACGCAATGTATCCAACTGAAAAGTTGAGCCCATGATCGATCCCCAGATGCTCGCCAGCCTGCCCGCTGCCGCGGCCGTGCTGTCCGCCGCCGTGCGGTCCGGCGCAGGCCCCGTGGCGCAGCTCATGCGCGCGGGCGGCCTGTACTGCGTCTTCCAGCCGCTGGCCGATCTGCGCAGCGCCCGCGTCTATGCGCACGAGGCGCTGATCCGCGGCCCCCAGGGCACGCCGCTGCACACGCCCGATGCCCTGCTCCAGGGGGCGGCGGCCGAGGGCATTCTTCGGGAATTCGAGCTGCTGGCGGTCTGCGTGGCGCTGCAGGACTGGGGCCGGCAGAGTGCGCCGGGCCGGCTGTTCGTCAATCTCAGCGCCCAGGCGCTGGTGCAGGCCGTGGGGGTCTGCGGACCCGGCATGGTCGGGGACACGGTGCGCAGCTTCGGCGTGCAGGCCCGGTCCCTGGTGGTGGAGATCACCGAACACGACCATGTGACCGACATGCCCGCCGTCTGCGCCGCCGTGAAGGCCGTGCACGCCACGGGCGCGCGCCTGGCGCTGGATGACTTTGGCGACGGGCGCTCCAGCCTGCGCCTGTGGTCCGAGGCCAAGCCCGACTTCGTCAAGATCGACAAATACTTCATCCACCAGATCGAGCAGCGCCCGGCCACGCTGCAGTTGCTGCAGGCCATCAAGGGCATTGCCGAGGTGTTCGGCACCATGCTGATCGCCGAAGGCATAGAGACCGAGGGTGAGCTGCGCACCTTGCGCGACCTGGGCATTCCGTATGGCCAGGGCTGGCTGCTGGGCCGCCCTGCCGAAACCGCCCAGCCCCAGATCAGCACGCAGGCGCGCAGCGTGGCGCAGGACCCGCGCGTGGCCGTGCTGCCCCACCAGGGACACAGCGCCCGCCCGGGCGTGCTGCGCAATCTGATGGTGATGCAGGCGCCCTGCGTGGCCCCGGCCGCCAGCAACGACGAGGTGGCCGAGCTGTTCAAGGCCGGCCAGCAACTGCATGCCATTGCCGTCGTGGAGGCCGGCCGGCCGCTGGCCCTCATCAACCGCCAGCAGTTCATGAACCACTACGCCACGCTGTACTTCCGCGAAGTGCACGGACGCAAGCCCTGCCTGGCCTTTGCCAACGTGCAGCCGCGCATCGTCGAACTCGATTGCGATGTGGACCAGCTCGTGGGCATCCTCACCTCGCAGGACCAGCGCTACCTGAGCGACGGCTTCATCGTCACCGACAACGGCCGCTATGTGGGCCTGGGCACGGGCGAGCAGCTGGTGCGCCGCGTGACCGAGGCGCGCATCGAGGCCGCGCGCCACGCCAACCCGCTGACCTTCCTGCCCGGCAACATCCCCATCAGCCTGCACATGCAGCGACTGCTGGACAGCGGCGCGGGCTTCGTGGCCTGCTATGCCGATCTCAACCATTTCAAGCCCTTCAACGACCACTACGGCTACTGGCGCGGCGACCAGATGATCCGCCTGGTGGCGCGGCTGGCCGTGGCGCACTGCGATGCGCGGCGCGACTTCGTGGGCCATGTGGGCGGGGACGACTTCATGCTGCTGCTGCAAAGCGAGGACTGGCAGCGGCGCTGCGAGGACATCGTCGGCGCCTTCGCAGGCGAGGCGCGCCGGCTGTTCGACGACCAGGCGCGCGAGGCCGGAGGCATCTGGGCCGAGGACCGCCACGGCATCCGGCGATTCTTTGCCTGCACCACGCTGTCCATCGGCGTGGTGCGCGTCACGCCGGGCAGCCTGCTGGCACCCGAGGACATCGCCAACCTCGCGGCCCTGGCCAAGCAGCAGGCCAAGGCGCAAAGCCTGCCGGGGCGCGGCGCCATCGCGCTGCACACGCCGCAAGATGAAGCGCGGCGCCCCGCCCGGCATGGCGCCGCAGCGACCTGGCCTGCCTGAAACAGAAAGCCCGCAGGCTCTTGCGAGGCTGCGGGCTGGTGGCTGGCCGCCAGACGCTGACAGCGTTTGGGCGCGGCCCGGCGATCAATTCACCGATGCACCAGACTCGTACCAGCGCTTGACCATGCTGCGCTCGTCATCGTTCAGGGCGCCCGGATTGCCGAAGGGCATCTTGCGCAGTTGCACCACCTGCTGGTAGATCTGCTGGGCGTGGGCCTTGACCTGCTCGGGCGAGTCCAGGCGCACATTCTTTTGCTGCAGGGCGGCACCGTGGCAGACCACGCAATGCTGCTGGAAGAAGGGCGCCATCTGGGCGTAGCCCACGGCGCCGTCGGCGGCGGGAGCGGCCGCAACGGGTGCAGCGGCTTCGGCGCCGGGTGCCGCCGTCGCAGCGGGTTCGGCAGCAGCAGAGGGGGCCTGCACGGCGGCGGGAGCCGGTGCGGGGGCGGCGGCAGGCGCAGACACAGGGGCGGCGGCAGGCGCCGGTGCAGGCTTGAGCCAGACGGCCGTGCCGATCAGCACCAGCACGCCGACCAGGGCGTAGGGCCAGGGATGGGCGTTGCGGCCCAGCTTGAAGCCATGGCGCATCACGAAGAACTGGCGGATGGCGGCGCCCGCGAACATCATCAGGATCAGCACCAGCCAGTTCAGCTCATGGCTGTACAGCCAACCGTAGTGGTTGGACAGCATGGCGAACAGCACCGGCAGCGTGAAGTAGGTGTTGTGCACGCTGCGCTGCTTGCCGCGCTTGCCGTGGATGGGGTCCACGGGCTGGCCTTCCTTCAGGGCCTTCACCACCGTGCGCTGGCCGGGAATGATCCAGAAGAACACGTTGGCGCTCATCGAGGTCGCCAGCATGGCGCCCATCAGCAGGAAGGCGGCCTGGCCCGGGAAGATGTGGCAGGCCAGGAAGGCCGCGATGCACACCAGCACCAGCACCATGGCGCCCACCGTGGCGTCGCCGTTCTTCTTCTGGCCGAAGACGCGGCAGATGCCGTCGTACAGCAGCCAGAACACGACCAGGAAGGCCAGGGCCGAGGCAATGGCAGCAGCCGAGCCCATGGCGTTGGGATCGGCCGGATTGACGAGGTAGATCTTGGCGTTCCACAGATACGACACCGTCAGCAGCGCGAAGCCGCTGAGCCAGGTGGTGTAGCTTTCCCAATAGAACCAGTGCAGATGATCGGGCAGCTTGGGCGGCGAGACATTGAACTTGACGGGGTGGTAGAACCCACCGCCGTGCACGGCCCAGAGTTCGCCGCTGACGCCCTGCTTCTTGAGATCGTCATCGACAGGCGGCGTCAGGCTGCTGTCGAGGAAGACGAAATAGAAGGAGGAACCGACCCAGGCGATGGCCGTAATGACGTGGAGCCACCGCAACAGCAGGTTGGCCCAGTCGAGAATGTAGCTTTCCATAGCTCTCAACCTTGGCAGCGTGGGGGCCGCCGGTGTTCAACCTGCTCACCACTGCGGGCGCTCTGAGCAGAAGAAAAAGGCCGCGCACCCGGTAGATATACCGCCGGTGCACCGCTGCGACCATTTCGTAGACACAAAGTGTATGCAATTTTTCGGCAGCCAACCGGCTTGCGCGAAATCAATTCACTAGAGATTTCCCTGATTCTGCGCGGGCGCGGCGCTGCGCCGCTGCAGCAGCTGCGCCGCCACGGCCACCGCGATCACCTCAGGCTCCTTGCCCTTGATGCCGGGCACGCCGATGGGGCAGGTCACGTGGTCCAGCTCCGCATCGCTGAAACCGCGCTCGCGCAGCCTGCGCCGGAAGGTGGCCCATTTGGTGGCGCTGCCGATCAGCCCCACATAGGGCAGGTCGCCGTGCTGGCGCTGGCGGCCCAGGCATTGGGCGACCACCTCCAGGTCCTCGGCATGGCTGAAGCTCATGATCAGCACCTGGGAGCCGGTGGGCAGATCGGCCACGGCGGACTGCACGGGATCGGAGTATTCACACTGCACGAGCTCGTGCTCCTCCTCGGGGAAGACCGAATCGCGGCTGTCCACCCACATCACGCGGTAGGGAAGATTGCACAGCAGGCGCACCAGCGCATGGCCGACGTGGCCTGCGCCGAACAGGGCCACGCAGTCGCGTGGCGGCTGCAGCCGCTCTCGCAGCATGTCCATGCGGCCCTGGGGCACCAGCACGAACCTCAGCACCACCACGCCGCCGCAGCACTGGCCCAGGCTGGGCCCCAGCGGATAGCGGTGCTGGTGGTCGGCGAGGGCAGGGCCCGCCTGGCCGCCCTGCCCGGCCTGAAGCGCCGCGTCGCGCAGCAGGCTGCGGGCGCGGTCGATGGCGTCGAACTCCAGGTGCCCGCCGCCAATGGTGCCGGCCACGCGGTCGGCAAAGACGGCCATCCAGGCGCCGCGCTCGCGCGGCACCGAGCCGCGCGACTCCATCACCTCGACCCAGCACAGCGGCCCCTGCGCAAGGCCCTGCTCGACTTTCTTGAACGTGTCACTCCACATGGGCGCACCTGACAGCCCGTCGTGGCGCCTGCGGGCTTCGTTGGAACTTGTTGCGGGATTTTCCGCTGCGGCACTTGAGTTTTGCGCTCCGACTGCCGGTGCCGCGGCGTTTCAGGATACGCTCGCAATCATGCCCGATTCCCCCGATTCCTCTCAGCACAGTTCCGTGCAAAAGCCACGTTCCGGCCGTCCCTGGCTGTGGGCGGGACTGATGGCCGCCATTGCCTCCCTGGTCACGGCCTGCAAGTCACCGCCCGGCCCCGGCGCGCGCCCCGACGAGGCCACCTCCAGCGCACAGCTGCAGTACCGCAAGGTGGCAGCCAACCATCTGTACGCGCGCAATGCCGAGCGCATCTACAAGGGCCAGCTGCCGCCCATGCTCTACGCGATCGGCGTGCTGCAGGTGCAGATCGACCGCAACGGCCAGGTCCAGCGCCTGCACTGGATGCGCGCGCCCAGCCATGCACCCGAAGTGGTGAGCGAGATCGAGCGCCTGGTACGCGCCGCCGCGCCCTTCCCGGCTCCTGCTGGCGCCGCCCGCATCACGTATACCGATACCTGGCTCTGGGACAAGTCCGGCCGCTTCCAGCTCGACACGCTGACCGAAGGCCAGCTCTGAGCCTAAGGCCGCCAAAGGCTGGCTCAGGCCGGTTCATGCCGGTTCATGCCGGTTCATGCCGGTTCAGGCAGATTCACGCGGCTGGCCGTCGGCAAAGCACCTGGCGCTTTTGAGCAGGCAGGCCACGGCATGGAGCACCAGGTCGTCCGGAGCATCATCGTTCACGCGGTCGATGACCTCGATGGCATAGCCCCGCTCCTGCGACAACTGCGGCAGCACGCCCGGCCGCTCCCATGTGGCACAGCGCATCGACCGCGAGCACTTCCTGGTGCTGTGGTGAGCATCCCAGGTGCCTGCGGCCCGATGGATTGACCGTCTTCATGGCCCCTTGCGCGGGACCGTGCTGGTGCTGAAGCAGCAAAACCTTTCAGGTCCATTGCAGTCAATACCTTTCCGGTCCATGATTGCCGGCGATGAAACAGACCGATCCTCAGTACAAGCTGCGCCTGCCGCAGGAACTCAAGGACCTCATCGAGGAGGCAGCCAAGCGCACCGGCCGTTCCATGAACGCCGAAGTCGTGGCCCGGCTGCAGACCACGTTCGAGGCCCCGGTGCTCGGCCGCATGTCGGCCGCGACGGACCCTGCGCTGGAATGCGAGGAGCCCGTGAGCATCTACGACATCAAGATGAGTGCCGACGCCGTGGAGCGCATCGAAAAGCGCCTGGAGCGCATAGAGCAGGCCATGCTCCCGCCCGCGGCACCGGAAGGCGGCAATGAAGGCGGCGTCGCTGGCGCCGCCTGACACGACCGCATCAAGAAAAACCGGCCCGCAGGCCGGTTTCTTTCAAAGGCCCCTCAGGGCCTGGATCACTCGACCACCTTGGTGATCTTCGAGCCCTGCAGCGACACGCCGGCTTCCAGGCCTGCATTGGTCAGCACATAGCTGGTCACGGGGCCCTGGGCGGTCGTGGTGTCCACGCTGCCATTGGCGCCCACCTTGCCTGCGGCCACCGTGGCATCGGCGCCCACGGACCAGCCGTCGCTGGCCAGGAACTTGTCCAGCGCTTCCTGGGTGTTGAACACATAGATCACAGCCTTGGACTGGCCACCGGCCTGCCAGCCCACCGAGGCGCCGGTCGTGCTGTAGTAGCCCTTGTTCTGGCCGCCGACGCGCAGCACGCCGCGGCCATGCTCGACACCGATGACGAAGCTGCCACCGATCACAGAGGGGAAGATCAGCACGCCTCTGGAGCGGGCCACCATTTCCTTGGAGCCGGGCGCCGTCTGGTACAGCCGCTCCAGCGCGGCGTTGGCACGCGCGTTGACGGTGGTGGCGTCGGCACGCGGCGCGGACTGGGTTTCCGGCTTGGTGGTGGTGCAGCCGACCATGGCAATGCTGCCGGCCGCCAGTGCCGTGGCCATCACGACGGTACGCAAAGAAAACTGACGCATGGGAAAACCTGCCTTTCTTGATTGGACGTTTTGGGGAGACCCCATCGGTTCATTGGATTGATCACCTTGCCTCCCGGTCCCGGGCACCCCTTCCAGTGCTCGCAAACCGTTTCTGAGACAGGCTGGGGATGATGCTAGGCCGCTTTGCGGTACTTGTGATGAGACATGTCACAAGTTGCGCCATAGGACTACAGGCCCGCAGGAAATGTCTGAAAATCCCGTGCCGTGCCGCCACAGCCGACACCGAAAGCGCGCTGATGCCAGAATGCACCCACAGCAACACCCGGCCCACCGGGCCCATCCACAACGAGGGAGTTCATGAAGTTCTGGAGCCACTTTCACCATCCCCAGGCAGCCATGGTGCTGCTGCGCGTCACGCTCGCGGTCCTGCTGCTTTTTCATGGCTGGGCCAAGCTGCGCTACGGCATAGGCAGCATCGAGCGCATGGTGGAGTCCACGGGCGCACCGGGCTGGCTGGCCTATGCGGTCTATCTGGGTGAGGTGGTGGCGCCGCTGCTGCTGCTGGTCGGCCTGTGGGTGGTGCCTGCGGCGCTGGTGATTGCGATCAACATGGTCGTGGCCTTTGCGCTGGTGCACACGGGCCAGGTGATGCAGCTGCACAGCTCGGGAGGCTGGGCGCTGGAGCTGCAGGCCTTCTTCTTCATCACGGCCCTGGTCGTGGCCATGGGGCACGCCAAGGGCAAGTAGCCCGCCCTCCTGCAGAGACAGGCGCAAGAACAGGAACGGCCCGCGATGCGGGCCGTTCTTCGTTTCAGGGTTCACTCCAGGCCATCCCCCGACAGCCTGCCTGCAGCAGGGCTCAGGAGCCCCGGTACGTGGAATAGCTCCAGGGGCTGACCAGCAGGGGCACGTGGTAGTGCTGGTCGGCATGGGCCACGCCGAAGTCCAGGCTCACCTTGTTGAGGAAGTTGGGCTCGGGCAGTTGCACGCCACGGGCCTTGAAGTAGGCCGCCACGTCGAAGGTCAGGCGGTAGGTGCCGGTCCTGAGGCTGTTGTTGTCGAACAGCGGCGCATCGGTGCGGCCGTCGTGGTTGAGCACCAGGCTCTTGATCAGCGTGGCCTGGTCGCCATCGGTGGAATACAGCGCGACGGCCATGCCGGCTGCGGGGCAGCCATTCATGGTGTCGAGGACGTGGGTGCTCAGGCCCATGGAAATCTCCTGTGCGGCGGGGGCTGGCCCAGCCGGTTGTCATTGGTTGGTCGATGCACGCAGCGCGGCGCGCGACAGCACTCGCGGCCCTGCCCTGCATTCGCAAAGTGTATACAGTTTTTGTACGCCCTTGAAGGGCGTTGCACGGCCGACGCCTAGGCAGATACCCGCACTTTCGGCGCCCGGGCCTGCGCGCGGGAAGGCTGCCGACGCCATGCTTCTACACTGTGGTCCGCCACCGCCCTGGCCGCAGGACCCTCCGGCCGGCGCACACAGGGCGGCACAGGACTCACGCTCTTTTCCACTGTTCCACTGTTTCATCTGCCAAGGAGATACCGATGCAACTTCGCTCCCCCTTGCTTGCAACCAGCCTGGCGCTGGCCATTGCCAGCCTGGCCGCCTGCAGCAGCACGCAGCCGCCTGCGGCTTCGGCGACGCCAGCACCCGTGGCCGCAGCGCCTGCCCCGGCAGCGGCGCCCATCACGCAGAGCAACGCGGCCCAGGCCGCCAGCGCCGCCTATGACTTCGACATGGATGTGTTCCATCCCGTCGTGGCCAGGAGCGGCATGGTGGCCAGCGAGCAGGAGCTGGCCTCGCGCATCGGCCTGCAGATCCTGAAGTCCGGCGGCAATGCGGTGGATGCCGCCGTGGCCATGGGCTTCGCGCTGGCCGTGGCCCTGCCCAACGCAGGCAACATCGGCGGCGGCGGTTTCATGGTGGTGCATGACGCCAAGAGCGGCAAGAACATTGCGCTGGACTTCCGCGAGGTCGCGCCCTCCAAGGCCACGCGCGACATGTACGTGGGCGCCGACGGCAAGGTCATCGACGGCAAGTCGCTCTACACCCACTACGCCGTGGGCGTGCCCGGCACCGTGGCCGGCATGGAGCATGCGCTGAAGAAATGGGGATCGCTGCCTTTGTCCACGGTGATTGCGCCGGCCGCGAAGCTGGCCGACAAGGGTTTTCCCGTCAGCGAGACCCTGGCCAAGATCCTGGAGCAGGAAAAGAAGAACATGGGCCAGTGGCCCGCCACGCAGGCCATCTTCTGGCGCGGGGGAGAGCCGCTCAAGCGCGGCGACCGCCTGGTGCAAAAGGACCTGGCGCAGTCGCTGCGCCTGATCGGCCAGCAGGGCTCCAAGGTGTTCTACGAAGGCTCCATCGCCCGCAAGATCGCGGCCGAGATGGCGCCGCATGCAGGCGCCCTCTCGCTGCAGGACCTCAAGAGCTACAAGGTCGCCGAGCGCGCGCCGCTGCGCGGCACCTACCGCGGCTACGAGATCGTGACCATGCCGCCTTCGTCCTCCGGCGGCGCCCATCTGATCCAGATCCTCAACATGATGGAACGCTGGCCCATGAACCAGTGGGGCGTCAACAGCGCGCAGAGCATCCACTACATGGCGGAAAGCATGAAGCTGGCCTATGCCGACCGTGCCGAATACCTGGGTGATCCCGACTTCGTGACCGTGCCGCTCAAGGGCCTGACCTCCAAGCGCTATGCCGAGGCGCTGGCCGCCGGCATCGATCCCTACCAGGCGCGCGCCGGCAAGGACATCAGGCCCGGCAAGCCCCAGCCCTACGAAAGCGACCAGACCACGCACTACTCCGTGGTGGACAAGGCGGGCAACGCCGTGGCCGTGACCTATACGCTGAACACCAACTTCGGCAGCGGCATCGTGGCCAAGGGCACGGGCATCCTGCTCAACAACGAGATGGACGATTTCTCGGCCAAGCCCGGCGTGGCCAACGCGTATGGACTGGTCGGCGGCGATGCCAATGCGGTGGCCGCAGGCAAACGCCCGCTGTCGTC
Organism: Delftia deserti; assembly: GCF_042653485.1. Classification (NCBI taxonomy): domain Bacteria; kingdom Pseudomonadati; phylum Pseudomonadota; class Betaproteobacteria; order Burkholderiales; family Comamonadaceae; genus Delftia; species Delftia deserti. Next base: position 2,092,804 of record NZ_JBHSIH010000001.1, read on the forward strand.
CATGACACCCACCATGGTGCTCAAGGACGGCAAGCCCGTGCTGGTCACCGGCAGCCCCGGCGGCGCGCGCATCATCACCACCGTGCTGCAGACCGTGGTCAACACCATCGACTTCGGCATGAACCCGGCCGAGGCAGCCGCCACGCCGCGCTTCCACCACCAGTGGACGCCCGATGAGCTGCGCGTTGAAAAGGGCATCAGCCCCGACACCGTGGCACTGCTCAAGTCGCGCGGCCACAACGTTGCCGTGAAGGCGTCGATGGGCCGCACGCAGACCATCGAGCTGCGCGACGGCATGCTCTACGGCGCCTCCGACCCGCGCAACCCCGACGGGCAGACACTGGGATATTGAAGCAAGAAAAAGCCGCGCCCGTTGCCGAGCGCGGCTTTTCACAACAGGGCGGCGCAAGGCCGCCCTCCCACCAATCGTTGTCTCAAAGACCGGCCATCAGTCCTGGACCTTCTGGCCCACTTCGAAGTTGGCCTGGATCTCCAGCGCACGCACCATGCCCGAGTGGTCCCAGCCCGCGCCGCCGTGGGCCACACAGCTGTTGAACAGCTCCTGGGCCTGGGCCGTGTTGGGCAGGGACACGCCGAGCTGGCGCGCGCTGCTCAGGGCCAGGTTCAGGTCCTTTTGGTGCAGCGAGATGCGGAAGCCCGGATCGAACGTGCGCTTGATCATGCGCTCGGCATGCACTTCCAGGATCTTGGACGAGGCAAAGCCGCCCAGCAGCGCCTCGCGCACGCGGGCCGGATCGGCACCGGCGCGCGACGCGAACAGCAGGGCCTCGGCCACGGCCTCGATGTTCAGCGCCACGATGATCTGGTTGGCCACCTTGGCGGTCTGGCCGTCGCCGTTGCCGCCCACCAGGGTGATGTTCTTGCCCATGCGCTCGAACAGCGGCTTGACGCGCGCGAACACGTCCTCGGGGCCGCCGACCATGATGGACAGCGTGGCGTTCTTGGCGCCCACCTCGCCGCCGGAGACCGGCGCATCCAGGTACTGGGCGCCGATGGCCTCGATGCGGCGCGCGAAGTCCTTGGTGGCCACGGGAGAGATGGAGCTCATGTCCACCACCACCTTGCCGCTGCTGCCCTTGAGGCCGGCGGCCACGCCGTCCTCGCCGAACAGCACCTTCTCGACATCGGGCGTGTCGGGCAGCATCAGGAAGATGATGTCGGCCCGCTCGGCCACGCCGCGCGCCGTGGTGCACTGGGTGGCGCTGCTCTCGGCGATCTGCGCGGGGATCTTGCCCAGGGTGTTCACGAAGAGCTGGTGGCCGGCCGTGAGCAGGTGGCCCGCCATGGGCGCGCCCATGATGCCGAGACCGACGAAACCGAGCTTGAGAGAGGATGCATTCATGCTGTGTACTCCTTGTCGTTTTTGGGAATTGCGGGAAATCTGGAAAGGTTCCGCGTGCGTTCAGGCCGCCACGGCGGCGTGGGCCTCGATCCAGCCCAGGCCCGATTCGGTATCGCGCGCGGGCTTGTACTCGCAGCCCACCCAGCCCTGGTAGCCGATGCGGTCCAGGTGCGCGAACAGGAAGGGGTAGTTGATCTCGCCCGTGCCCGGCTCGTTGCGGCCCGGGTTGTCGGCCAGCTGCACGTGGCCGATGCGGGCCAGGTGCTTTTGCAGCGTGGCCGCCAGTTCGCCCTCGGTGCGCTGCGCGTGGTAGATGTCGTACTGCACGAAGGCATTGGGCGCGCCCACCTCGTCGAGGATGGACAGGGCCTGGTCCGTGCGGTTCAGGTAGAAGCCGGGAATGTCGAAGGGGTTGATGGGCTCGATCAGCAGGCGCAGATTGGCCGCGCTCAGTGCCGAGGCGGCAAAGCGCAGGTTGTCCACGAAGGTGCGGCGCAGCAGCGCGGCATCGGCACCGGCAGGCGCCTTGCCGGCCAGGCAGTTGAGCTGGGGCACGCCCAGCGCATGGCCATAGGTCACGGCCTTGGCCACGCCGGCGCGGAACTCGTCCACGCGGTCGGGGTGGCAGGCAATGCCGCGCTCGCCCGCCTCCCAGTCGCCGGCCGGCAGGTTGTGCAGAACGATCTGCAGGCCGTGGGCATCGACGCGCTCCTTGATCTCTTCGACCGAATGGGCGTAGGGAAACAGGAATTCCACGGCCTCGAAGCCGGCGCGCGCCGCGCGCTCGAAGCGGTCGAGGAAGGGCACCTCGGTGAACAGCATGCTGAGGTTGGCAGCGAAACGGGGCATGTCAGAAGTCTCCGGTAGTCGTTTGGTGGGTTGGGAGCGGCAGGGCACGCAAGGCGCCCCGCCGGTAAAAATGCCCAAGGGGCAATGGAAATCGGCCCCCCGAGTGCTTGCACCGCCCGCAATGCAGGCATTGGCGCAGCGCCAGCCAGGGATGCCAGGCAAGGGCCGCCCCGCAGCGATGGCATCGTCCCCCTCCGAAGAGAGGGGGAAGCGGCGCAGCCGCGCAGCCGCTCAGGGGGTGCCTTGCTTCAATCCAGCAGTGCCAGGGCGCTGGGCACGTCGGCAGGCGCTGCGGCCAGGTCCTCGAACTCGATCACGTTGTCGATCTCGGCACCCATGGAGATGTTGGTCACGCGCTCCAGGATGACCTCGACGACCACCGGCGTGCGGTGCTCGGCCATCCAGGCCTCGGCCTGCTGCATGGCGGGCGCGAAGTCCTCGGGACGGTGCACGCGGATCGCCTTGCAGCCCAGGCCCTCGACCACCTTGACGTGGTCCACGCCGTAGCCCTTGGACTCCTCCTTGTCATCGACATTGATGTTGTCGAAGGCCAGCTGCACGCAGTAGTCGATGGAGAAGGCGCGCTGCGCCTGGCGGATCAGGCCCAGGTAGCTGTTGTTGACCAGCACATGGATGTAGGGCAGCTTGAACTGCGCACCCACGGCCAGTTCCTCGATCATGAACTGGAAGTCATAGTCGCCCGACAGCGCCACGATCTTGCGGGCCGGGTCGGCCACGCGCACGCCCAGGGCGGCCGGCACGGTCCAGCCCAGCGGGCCGGCCTGGCCGCAGTTGATCCAGTTGCGCGGCTTGTAGACATGCAGGAACTGCGCGCCGGCAATCTGCGACAGGCCGATGGTGGAGACATAGCAGGTGTCCTTGTCCAGGCTGCGGTTCATGCACTGGTAGACACGCTGCGGCTTCATGGGCACGTTGTCGAAATTGGTCTTGCGCAGGTACTCCACATTGTTCTTGCGGGCCTGGCATTCGGCCACCCAGCCGCTGCGGTCCTTCAGGCGGCCGGCCGCCTTCCACTCGCGCGCCACCTCCACGAAAAGCTGCAGCGCCGCGCCGGCATCCGAGACGATGCCGTAGTCGGGCGCGAACACGCGGCCGATCTGCGTGGGCTCGATGTCCACGTGCACGAACTTGCGGCCCTTGGTGTAGACCTCGACCGAGCCCGTGTGGCGGTTGGCCCAGCGGTTGCCGATGCCCAGCACGAAGTCCGAGGCCAGCATGGTGGCATTGCCGTAGCGGTGGCTGGTCTGCAGGCCGCACATGCCGGCCATCAGGCGGTGGTCGTCGGGGATGGTGCCCCAGCCCATCAGGGTGGGAATCACGGGCACGTCCAGCAGCTCGGCGAACTCCACCAGCAGTTCGGAGGCGTCGGCATTGATCACGCCGCCGCCCGAGACCAGCAGCGGACGCTCGGACTCGTTGAGCATGGCGATGGCTTTTTCCACTTGCTTGCGCGTGGCAGCCGGCTTGTAGACAGGCAGGGGCTCGTAGGTATCGATGTCGAACTCGATCTCGGCCAGCTGCACGTCGATGGGCAGGTCGATCAGCACGGGGCCGGGGCGGCCCGAGCGCATCAGGTGGAAGGCCTGCTGGAAGGCGCGCGGCACCTGGGCCGGCTCCAGCACCGTGGTGGCCCACTTGGTCACGGTCTTGGCGATGGAGGCAATGTCCACGGCCTGGAAATCTTCCTTGTGCAGACGCGAGCGCGGCGCCTGGCCCGTGATGCAGAGAATCGGAATCGAATCCGCGCTGGCCGAGTACAGGCCCGTGATCATGTCCGTGCCGGCCGGGCCGCTGGTGCCGATGCACACGCCGATGTTGCCGGCCACGGCGCGGGTGTAGCCCTCGGCCATGTGGCTTGCGCCTTCGACGTGGCGCGCCAGGATGTGGCCGATGCCGCCATGGTCCTTGAGCGCTGCGTACAGCGGGTTGATGGCGGCACCGGGAACGCCGAATGCGACGGTCACGCCTTCTTTTTCCAGCACGCGGACTGCGGCTTCGATTGCTTTCATTTTTGCCATGGGAGGTCTCCTTCAAATTGGAGTCAACTCTAGGCAGACAGGCCGGTTGGCGGAACGCCTGCGCAGACCATAAAATTTATTCCGTACAGGAATAACTACCAATGAAAAGGAGACGACGCCATGGACAGACTCGATGCCATGCACATGTTCGTGCGCGTGGTGGAGACCGGCAGCTTCACCAAGGTCGCGCACGAGTTCGCCACCACCCAGCCCACGGTCACCAAGCAGGTCGCAGCCATGGAGACGCGCCTGAAGGTGCGCCTGCTCAACCGCAACACGCGCGGCGTGAGCCTGACCGAAGCGGGCGCGCTGTACTACGAGAAATGCAAGGCCATCGTCAACGACGTGGCCGAGGCGGACAAGGTGGTCCAGGTGCGACAGACACAGGTGCAGGGCCAGCTGCGCATCGGCAGCTCGGTGGCCTTCGGTCGGCGCGTGCTGATACCGCTGGCGCTGGAATTCATGGCGCACAACCCCCAGGTGCAGGTCGACCTGAGCTTCGAGGACCGCTACACCGACCTGGTGGCCAACGGCATCGACGTGGCCCTGCGCCTGGGCAAGCTGGCCGACTCCAGCCTGGGCGCACGCACCCTGGGCGTGAACCCCTGGGTGCTGGTGGCCTCGCCCACCTACCTGCGCAAGCGCGGCACGCCGCGCCGCCCCTCCGACCTCAAGGAGCACGCGACGCTGATCTACAGCAGCGTTCAGGGCAACGACCTCTGGCGCCTGCGCAACGCCAGCGGCGAGCCCGTTTCCGTGCCCGTCACCGGCCGCCTTCGCTCCAACAACCTCTCGGCCCTGCTGGCGGCCTCGCGCTCGCACATGGGCATCGCCGCCCTGCCCCGCTACGTGGCCCACGACTCCCTGGAAGCCGGCCGCGTGGTCGAAGTGCTCAAGACCTGCCGCCTGCCCGAGCAGGAAATCCACGCCGTCTACCCCTCGCCGCGCCTGGTGCCGCAGAAGGTGCAGTCCTTCATCGCCTTCCTGCAGGGGCGGTTCGATGCCGAATGGTGGGAGACGCTGCCGCGCGGGGCGTGAGCGCCTGAAACATGCGAGCCTGAAACAAGTGGCCGGGCGCACGTCCCGGCCTCGAAAAACAACCACCCGGCAGGAGCAAAAACCTAGAGAACCAGAATCGCCCGGAAGTCATTCACGTTGGTATGCGTGGGCCCGGTCACCACCAGATCCCCCAACGCATCAAAGAACCCATACGCATCATTGCGATCCAGGTACTCGGCAATCCGCATGCCCTGGTCCTGTGCCCGCGCCAACGTATCCGGTGACACGCGCGCTCCCGCGTTGTCTTCCACGCCATCGATGCCATCGGTATCGGCCGCCAGCGCCCAGACCTTGTCCTGCCCCTGCAGGGCCTGGGCCAGGCCCATGCAGAACTCGCCAGCGCGGCCGCCGCGTCCCTTGGGCGTGCCGGCCGGGCGCTGCCGGATGGTGACCGTGGTCTCGCCGCCGGACAGGATCACGCAGGGCTTTGCAAACGGCTGGCCGTGGCGGGACACGGCGCGCGCCAGGGCGGCGTGGACCTTGGCGACTTCGCGCGATTCGCCCTCGATCTCGTCGGACAGCACATGGGTGCGCAGGCCTGCGGCCTCGGCCACGCGTGCGGCCGCCTCCAGCGAGTGCTGGGGCGTGGCGATCATGTGGACCTCATGGCCGTCGAAGCGCGCGTCGCCGGGCTTGGGTGTTTCCAGCTCGCCCCCCTCCAGCGCGCGGCGCACGGATTCAGGCACTTCGATGCGGTAGCGCGCGAGGATGGCCAGCGCGTCGGCGCAGCTGCTGGCGTCGGGCACGGTGGGACCGCTGGCGATGATGGAGGGATCGTCGCCCGGCACATCGCTGATGGTCAGCGTGATCACGCGCGCGGGCGCGCAGGCCGCGCCCAGGCGCCCGCCCTTGATGCGCGACAGGTGCTTGCGCACGCAGTTCATCTCGCCGATGGCGGCTCCGCTTTCCAGCAGGGCGCGGTTGATGCGCTGCTTTTCCTCCAGGTCGATGCCTTCGGCCGGCAGGGTCAGCAGGGCCGAGCCGCCGCCCGAGATCAGGCACAGCACGAGGTCGTCCTCGGTCAGCCCTTCGGTCAGCGCGAGGATGCGTTCGGCGGCGGCCAGGCCTGCCGCATCGGGCACGGGGTGGGCGGCCTCGACCACCTCGATGCGCTGCGCCAGCCCTTCGGGGCGCGGCGGGATGTGGTGGTAGCGCGTGACCACGAGGCCGGACAGCGGCGCGTCCGCTGGCCACAGCGCCTCCAGCGCCTGGGCCATGGAGCCGCCGGCCTTGCCCGCGCCCAGCACCAGGGTGCGGCCCTTGGGAGGCTTTGGCAGGCATTGGGCCATGCTGTACAGGGGCTGCGCATCCTTGACCGCAGCGCGGTAGAGGTCGAGCAGAAAGGCTTGGGGATCGGTGAGGTGCAGGTCCGTGGTGCTGGTCATGGTGTGTTGTCTCCGCCGGGCATTATGGAATTTCCTGCACCGACGGTGGCATGCGGTCAAGTCACAACTGATTCGCCCGGCCTCGTTCCTCGTGCCAACTCAACTCAATCCAGGGCCACCTTGGCGTCCTTGACCAGCTTGGCGAAGCGGTCTGTGTCGTCGCGGATCTGGCGCGCCATCTGCTCGGGCGATCCGCCGATGGGCTCGGCGCCTATCTCCTCCATCTTCCTGCGGAACTGCGGGGACTCGATGATGCGGTTCATGTCCGCGCCCAGCCGCGCCAGTACCTCGCGGGGCGTGGCGGCCGGTGCCAGCACGCCGAACCAGGTGCCCATGTCGAAGCCCTTGAGCCCGGCCTCGTCCAGCGTGGGCACATCGGGCAGGGCCACCGAGCGCCGGGCCGTGGTCACGGCCAGCGCGCGCAGCTTGCCGGCCTTGATGTGGGGCAGCACAGACGTGACGGTATCGAAGGACATGGCGATCTGCCCGCCCAGCAGGTCCGTGGTCAGCGGCCCGCTGCCCTTGTAGGGCACGTGCAGCAGCTGCACGCCGCCCATGGACTCGAACTGCGCGCCGATCAGGTGCTGGCCCGTGCCCGCGCCGTTGGAGCCATAGGCCAGCTTGCCGGGCTGGGCCCGGGCCTGGGCCAGCAGCTCCTGCACGGTTTTGGCCGGCACCTGCGGATTGACCACCAGCACATTGGGGACCACGGCCACCACGGTGATGGGCGCCAGGTCCTTCTGGAAGTCATAGCCCAGCCTGCGGTAGACGCTGGTGGCAATGGTGTGGTGCACGGCGCCCATGAGCAGGGTGTAGCCGTCAGGTTTCGCCTTGGCCACATGGTCGGCGCCCAGGGTGGCGCCCGCGCCAGGGCGGTTTTCCACGACCACGGGCTGGCCCAGACTTTTGGACAGCTCCTGGCCCAGCGCGCGCGCCAGCACGTCGGTGGTGCCGCCTGCGGGAAACGGCACGATGAGGTTGACGGGGCGTGCCGGCCAGGCCTGTGCCCAGGCAGCGGGGATGGTGGCAGGAATGGCGGTGGCCAGCGCGCACGCGGCGGCAACCCTGGTGATGCGGTTCATGGTTTGTCTCCTGTCTGTTCTTTTGTGGGTTATCGGACCATGCAGCGCGCGCTCAGGCAGGCACGGGCTCGGCCTGGGCCTCGGCCGTCTGCGCACGCAGCCGTGCGCAGACGGCATCGGTGACCTGGCGCGTGGTGGCCTTGCCGCCCAGGTCACGCGTGTGCAGCGCGGCATCGGCCGTCACCTGCTCCACGGCCTGCATCAGGCGCTGCGCGGCGCGGTGCTCGCCCAGGTGCTCCAGCAGCATCACGCAGCTCCAGAAGGTGCCCACGGGATTGGCCAGGCCCTGGCCCATGATGTCGAAGGCCGATCCGTGGATGGGCTCGAACATGCTGGGATAGCGGCGTTCCGGGTCGATGTTGCCCGTGGGCGCAATGCCCAGGCTGCCGGCCAGCGCGGCCGCCAGGTCGCTGAGGATGTCGGCATGCAGGTTGGTGGCGACCAGGGTGTCCAGCGAGGCGGGGCGGTTGACCATGCGCGCCGTGGCCGCGTCCACCAGCTCCTTGTCCCAGCGCACGTCGGGGAACTCGGCGGCCACCTGCACGGCGATCTCGTCCCACATCACCATGGCATGGCGCTGGGCGTTGGACTTGGTGATCACCGTCAGCAGCTTGCGCGGCCGCGACTGCGCCAGGCGGAAGGCGAAGCGCATGATGCGCTCCACGCCCGCGCGGGTCATCATGCTCACGTCGGTGGCCACCTCGATGGGATGGCCCTGGTGGGCGCGACCGCCCACGCCCGCGTATTCGCCCTCGGAGTTCTCGCGCACGATGACCCAGTCCAGGTCCTCGCGCGCGCAGCGCTTGAGCGGCGCATCGATGCCCGGCAGGATGCGCGTGGGCCGCACATTGGCGTACTGGTCGAACCCCTGGCAGATCTTCAGGCGCAGGCCCCACAGCGTGACATGGTCGGGAATGTGCGGGTCGCCGGCCGAGCCGAACAGGATGGCGTCCTGGCCGCGCAGCGCGTCCAGCCCGTCGGCCGGCATCATCTCGCCGTGCGCGCGGTACCAGTCGCCGCCCCAGCCGAAACTGGTGAAGGCAAAGCCCAGGCCGGGCTGGGTTTCGGCCAGCGCCTGCAGCACCTCCTGCCCTGCGGGCACCACTTCCTTGCCGATGCCATCGCCGGGAATGCAGGCGATGCGGTATGTCTTTGTCATGAGGGCTCCTTGGATTGCGGTGGATGAAGCGCCATGCGGTTCCATGGCCTTGTCCGTGAATCTATCGATGGAACAACGCCGCGCGCGCCTCTAGAGTGATGGCATCGTTCACTTTGATTCAACAATGAGCACACCCGTCTCAGCGCCATCGGAGATGGCCTTCTTCTGCCTGCTGGCCCGCAGCGCCAGCCTGTCGGCCACGGCCCGCGAGCTGGGCATCACCACGCCGGCGGCCAGCAAGCGCCTGTCCCAGATGGAGGCGCGGCTGGGCGTGCAACTGGTCAGCCGCACGACGCGGCGCCTGGGCCTGACCGATGAGGGCCAGACCTACCTGGCCCATGCGCGGCGCATCCTGGACGACATTGCCGCCATGGAGCAGGCCGTGGCCGGCATGCCCGGGCAGCCGCAGGGCCTGCTGCGCATCAATGCCACGCTGGGATTCGGGCGCAGCCATATCGCGCCCCTGATCGCCAGCTTCGTGCGCAGGCACCCGCAGATCCAGGTGCAGCTGCAGCTGTCGGCCTCGCCGCCGCCCCTGGTCGATGACAGCTTCGACCTGTGCATACGTTTTGGCGAGCCGCCGGACGCGCGCATCATCGCGCGGCGCCTGGCGCCCAACCGGCGGCTGCTGTGCGCGTCTGCCGCCTACCTGGCGCGGCGCGGCACGCCGGCCACCCCGCGCGAGCTGATGCAGCACGACTGCATCGACATCCGCCAGGGCGACGACACCCACGGCGTCTGGCGCTTCACCCACAACGGCCCCGGCCGCAAGACCGAGGCCATCCGCCTGCGCGACAGCCTGAGCACCAACGATGGCGAGATCGCCGTGGGCTGGGCCCTGGCCGGCCTGGGCATCGTCATGCGCGCCGAATGGGATATCGCCCGCTATCTGCGCAGCGGCCGCCTGGTGCAGGTGCTGGCCGACCATGCCACGGCGCCGGCCGACATCCATGTGGTCTATCCGCAGCGGCATGCGGTAACACAGCGCGTGCAGCGCTTTGTGGAGCACCTGGCACGGCACTTCGATACGGCCGCGCCCGGCTTCTGAAAAAGGATGCCGTATGCGGGGAAACGCCAATAAGCAGTAGACAGAAACTGTATACAACTCTTGTGACCAGCCGCTATGATGGCTGAATGGAGACTTCCACCACCAGTTTCATTGTCGAGAGCCTGACCCGGGCCATCGTCGAACACCGTCTTCTGCCCGGCACCAAGCTGGCCGAGCAGAAATTGGCAGACCATTTCGGCGTCTCGCGCACCCTGGTGCGCCAGGCGCTGTTCCAGCTGTCGCAAAACCGCCTGATCCGGCTCGAACCCGCGCGCGGGGCCTTCGTGGCCACGCCCTCGGTGGACGAGGCGCGCCAGGTCTTCGCCGTGCGCCGCATGCTCGAAGCCGAGATGGTGCGCGCCTTCATCGCCCAGAGCACGCCGGCCAAGATCCGCGCGCTGCGGCAGCACGTGGCGGCCGAGAAAAAGGCCATGGACGGCAACGACGTCGGCCAGCGCACCGAGCTGCTGGGCGACTTCCACGTGCGCATGGCCGAACTCATGGGCAACGAGGTGCTGGCCCAGCTGCTGGGCGAGCTGATCTCGCGCTGCGCGCTGATCACGCTGATGTACCAGTCCAGCACGGCCGCCGAGCATTCCCATGACGAGCATGCCGAAATCGTCACGGCCCTGGCCGGCGGCGACGCCGACCACGCCGTGCAGCTCATGCAGCAGCACCTGGACCACGTGGAAGCCGGCCTGACCTTCGACCGCGACATGCCGACCAGCGATCTTTCGATGGCCCTTTCCTCCGTATCCGCATGACCTACGACGCCACTGCCCCCTATCCCCGCGACCTGATCGGCTACGGTCGCACGCCCCCCCACGCCCGCTGGCCAGGCCAGGCCCGCGTGGCCGTGCAGTTCGTCCTCAACTATGAAGAGGGCGGCGAGAACTGCGTGCTGCACGGCGATGCCGCCAGCGAGCAGTTCCTGTCCGAAATGTTCAACCCGGCCGCCTACCCCGAGCGCCACATGAGCATGGAAGGCATCTACGAGTACGGCTCGCGCGCCGGTGTCTGGCGCATCCTGCGCGAGTTCGAGAAGCGCGGCCTGCCGCTGACCGTGTTCGGCGTGGCCACGGCCCTGCAAAAGCACCGCGAGCTGGCCCAGGCCTTCGACGAGCTGGGCCATGAAGTGGCCTGCCACGGCCTCAAGTGGATCCACTATCAGAACATTCCCGCCGAGGTCGAGCGCACCCACATGCAGCAGTGCATGGAGATCTTCGGCGAGCTGTACGGCCACGATGGCGACCACGGCCTGGGCTGGTACACGGGCCGCGACAGCCCCAACACCCACCGCCTGGTGGCCGACGACGGCCGCTTCGCCTACGACAGCGACTACTACGGCGACGACCTGCCCTTCTGGATGAAGGTCGGCAAGAGCGACGGCAGCACCCGCAGCCAGCTCATCGTGCCCTACACGCTGGACTGCAACGACATGCGCTTCGCCCTGCCCCAGGGCTACTCGCACGCCGACCCGTTCTTCCAATACCTGAAGGACACGTTCGACGCCCTCTACGCCGAGGGCGATCCGGCCGGCGACGACTCCCCCAAGATGATGAGCATTGGCATGCACTGCCGCCTGCTGGGCCGCCCCGGCCGCATCACGGCACTGCAGCGCTTTCTGGACCACATTCAGCGGCACGACAAGGTCTGGGTCTGCCGCCGCATCGACCTCGCGCGCCACTGGGCGCACCACCATCCCGACAAGGAATAACGCAGCATGGCTCTGACGCTGGAACAACTCAACGCCGCCGACCTGGCCACCGCCGCCAGTCTGCTCGACGGCCTCTACGAACACTCGCCCTGGATTGCCGAGGCCGCGCTGGCCCAGCGCCCCTTCCGCTCGCTGGCACAGATCAAGTACGCCATGGCCCAGGTGCTGGACAAGGCACCCGTGCAGGCCAAGCTCGACCTGATCCGCGCCCACCCGGAGCTGGCCGGCAAGGCCATGGAGGCCAACACGCTCACGGCCGAATCCACCAACGAGCAGAACAAGGCCGGCCTGACGCGCTGCACGCCCGAGGAGCTGGAGCACATCCGCAAGCTCAACGCCGAGTACGGCAAGCGCTTCGGCTTTCCCTTCATCCTGGCCGTGCGCGGTCCGCGCGGCGCGGGCCTGGCCAAGGCCGAGATCATCGAGACCTTCGAGCGCCGCCTGCACAACCACCCCGACTTCGAGCTGGGCGAGGCGCTGCGCAACATCCACCGCATTGCCGAGATCCGCCTGAACGACAAGTTCGGCTATACGCCCGAGCTGGGCAACGATGTCTGGGACTGGCAGGAAAAGCTGGCCCAGCACAGCGACCCCGGCTATGCCGAAAAGGGCCAGCTCACCGTCACCTACCTGACCGATGCCCACCGCGCCTGCGCCCAGCGCATCAGCCACTGGATGCGCGACTGCGGCTTCGACGAGGTCGAGATCGACGCCGTGGGCAACGTCGTGGGCCGCTACAAGGCGGCCACCGAGGACGCCAGGACCCTGCTGACCGGCAGCCACTACGACACCGTGCGCAACGGCGGCAAGTACGACGGCCGCCTGGGCATCTTCGTGCCCATGGCCTGCGTGCGCGAGCTGCACCGCCAGGGCAGGCGCCTGCCGTTCCACATCGAGGTCGTGGGTTTTGCGGAAGAGGAAGGCCAGCGCTACAAGGCCACCTTCCTGGGCTCGGGCGCACTGATCGGCGACTTCAGGCAGGAATGGCTGGAGCAAAAGGATGCCGACGGCATCACCCTGCGCGAGGCCATGCAGCATGCCGGCCTGTGCATTGACGACATCCCCAAGCTGCAGCGCGATCCGGCCCGCTACCTGGGCTTCATCGAGGTGCACATCGAACAGGGCCCGGTGCTCAACGAGCTGGACATCCCGCTGGGCATCGTCACCTCCATCAACGGCAGCGCGCGCTACATCTGCGAGATGATCGGCATGGCCAGCCACGCCGGCACCACGCCCATGGACCGCCGCCGCGATGCCGCCTGCGGCGTGGCCGAGCTGGCGCTGTACATCGAAAAGCGCGCCGCGCGCGACGGCACCTCGGTGGCCACCATGGGCCAGCTCAATGTGCCCAGCGGCTCGGTGAACGTGGTTCCCGGCCGCTGCCAGTTCAGCCTGGACCTGCGCGCGCCCACCAACGAGCAGCGCGACGCCATGGTGGCCGACATCCTGGCCGAGATCGAGGCCATCGCCCAGCGCCGCGGCCTGCGCTACAGCACCGAGCTGGCCATGAAGGCCGCCGCCGCCCCCAGCGCCCCCGAATGGCAGCAGCGCTGGGAAGCCGCCGTGGACGCCCTGGGCGTGCCCCTGTACCGCATGCCCAGCGGCGCCGGCCACGACGCCATGAAGCTGCACGAAATCATGCCCCAGGCCATGCTGTTCGTGCGCGGCCTGAACGCCGGCATCAGCCACAACCCGCTGGAAAGCTCCACCGCCGACGACATGCAACTGTCCGTCGATGCCTTCTCCCACGTACTGAACCAGCTGGCCCAAGAGCAGCAATGACCGACATGAACCAAGACAAGCAAGCCACCTACGCCGCCCTGGACGCCTGGATCGACCAGCATTTCGATGAAGAGGTGCAATTCCTGCAGGCCCTGGTCCAGGTTCCGACCGACACCCCGCCCGGCAACAACGCACCCCACGCCGAACGCACGGCCGAGCTGCTCAAGACCCTGGGCTACGAGGCCGAGAAGCACACCGTGCCCGAGGCCGAGGTCAAGGCCTACGGCATGGAGTCCATCACCAACCTGATCGTGCGCCGCCCCTACGGCAGCGCAGGTGACGCCGGCGGCGGCCTGACCATCGCGCTGAACGCCCACGGCGACGTGGTGCCGCCCGGTGAAGGCTGGACCCAGGACCCCTATGGCGCCGCCATCGAGGACGGCAAGCTCTACGGCCGCGCCGCCGCCGTGAGCAAGAGCGACTTCGCCACCTTCACCTACGCCCTGCGTGCGCTCGAAGCCGTGGCCCGGCCCTCCAAGGGCGCGGTGGAACTGCACTTCACCTATGACGAGGAATTCGGCGGCATCCTGGGCCCCGGCTGGCTGCTGGCCAACAACCTCACCAAGCCCGACCTCATGGTCGCGGCCGGCTTCAGCTACGAAGTCGTCACCGCCCACAACGGCTGCCTGCAGATGGAAGTGACCGTGCAGGGCAAGATGGCCCACGCCGCCGTGCCCCACACGGGCGTGGACGCGCTGCAGGCCGCGGTGGTGCTGATGAATGCGCTGTACGCCGAGAACACCAAGTACCAGCAGGTGACCTCCAAGGTGCCGGGCATCAAGCACCCCTACCTGAACATCGGCCGCATCGAAGGCGGCACCAACACCAACGTGGTGCCCGGCAAGGTCGTGCTCAAGATCGACCGCCGCATGATCCCCGAGGAGAACCCGGCCGAGGTCGAGGCCAGCATCCGCGCCGTCATCGCCCAGGCCATTGCCGACTTCAACGCCAAGGGCGGCTACACGGGCGAGGATGCCGTGCGCGTGGACATCAAGCGCCTGCTGCTGGCCAATGCCATGACGCCGCTGGCGGGCAACAAGCCCCTGGTGGACGCCATCCAGGCCCATGGGGAAGCCGTGTTCGGCGAAAAGCCCCCGGCCGTGGGCACGCCGCTGTACACCGACGTGCGCCTGTATGTGGAGCGCGGCATTCCCGGCGTGATCTACGGCGCCGGCCCGCGCACCGTGCTGGAATCCCACGCCAAGCGCGCCGACGAGCGCCTGGTGCTGGAGGACCTGCGCCGCGCCACCAAGGTCATCGCGCGCATGCTGTGCGACCTGACGGCCTGACCATCTGACGGCCCGCATCAAGGCCTGACACCCAAGCCCGGCGCCGCCGGGCTTTTTTGCGCCCGGGCACCGCATCGGGGCGCATGCACCGCCGCAGCCCATGCCGTGCGCCAGAGCCACGCACGAGCCGCGCCCAAGCCGCGCCAAGCCGCGCGGTAGCGGCCGCCAGGCACCAGCACGGTGCATGGTGCTTGCCAGGCGGCTGGCATCCATCTTGCAATGCACCATGGCACTCCCGCCCTGGCAGGCGATGCGCACCAAAACGGGTTGGCGCGACTGCCGCAACAGGGTTTACCGGGAGCAGAAATTTCCCATGATCTGTATACACTTTTTGTATGGATGTTGGCGCCGAACACTGCCACGCCGGCGTCCGTTCCCATAAATCCCGAGGAGACAAATCCCCATGCAATCTTCCGTTCATCCCGTCGATGAGATGCTGCCCGCAGGCAAGCTCACGGCGCTGGGCCTGCAGCACGTTCTCGTGATGTATGCGGGCGCCGTGGCCGTGCCCCTGATCGTCGGCCGCGCACTCAACCTGCCGCCCGAGCAGGTGGCCCACCTGATCTCGGCCGACCTGTTTTGCTGCGGCCTGATCACGCTGATCCAGGCCATGGGCGCGACCCAGTGGTTCGGCATCAAGCTGCCCGTGATGATGGGCGTGACCTTCGCCAGCGTGGCGCCCATGGTGTCCATGGCGCAGAGCACGGGCGGCTCGGCGGGGGCGGGGCTGATCTTCGGCTCGGTCATCGGGGCGGGGATCGTGTCCATCCTCATCGCCCCGCTGATCAGCCGCATGCTGCGCTTTTTCCCGCCCGTGGTGACCGGCACCATCATTGCCGTCATCGGCATCAGCCTGATGCGCGTGGGCGTGAACTGGATCTTCGGCAACCCCGTCGGCCCCACCGCTCCCAGCGTGCCCAACCCCGAGCACCTGAAATGGCTGGCCGACGCCCAGGCCACGGCCGGCGCGCCAGGCTCCTCGCTGCCGCCCGTGCCCAAGGGTTTCGCGGTCGTGCCCACCATTCCCAACCCCAAGTACGGCGACCTGACCGGCGTGGGCATCTCGGCCATCGTGCTGCTGTCCATCCTGCTGATCGCGCGCTTTGCCAAGGGCTTCCTGGCCAACGTCTCGGTGCTCATGGGCATCCTGATCGGCGGCGTGCTGTCCGTGGCCATGGGCCTGATGGACTTCAGCAAGGTCGCCAAGGCCGAATGGTTCACGATGGTGCTGCCCTTCGAGATCGCCACACCGGTGTTCGACCCCATCCTCATCCTCACCATGAGTCTGGTGATGGTGGTGGTGATGATCGAGTCCACCGGCATGTTCCTGGCCCTGGGCGACATGACCGATCGCAAGATCAGCCAGGACGAGCTGACGCGCGGCCTGCGCACCGACGGCCTGGGCACGCTGATCGGCGGCATCTTCAACACCTTCCCCTACACCAGCTTCTCGCAGAACGTGGGCCTGGTCGCCGTCACCGGCGTCAAGAGCCGCTGGGTCTGCGTGGCCGGCGGCGTGATCCTGATCGTGCTGGGCGTGCTGCCCAAGATGGGCGCCCTGGTCGAGTCCCTGCCCACCGTGGTGCTGGGCGGCGCTGGCCTGGTGATGTTCGGCATGGTGGCCTCCACCGGCATCCGCATCCTGAGCAACGTGGATTTCCAGACCAACCGCAACAACGCCATGATCGTCGCCGTGTCCATCGGCGTGGGCATGATTCCGCTGGTGGCGCCGAATTTCCGCCAATGGATGCCCCACGGCATTCATCCGTTGATCGAATCCGGTATCCTGCTGGCCTCGATTACCGCGGTGGCATTGAACATTTTCTTCAACGGAGCCAGCAGCGACACCTCTGCTGCCGTCCGGGCCGCACGCCAGGCAGACGCCCACTGATGAAACAGTGCCCGCCCTGGCGGGCACGCCCAACAATCGCCCGGCCTACCCGCCGGGCCGTGCGCCCCCTGCCGTCCATAGGCGCCAGGGGGCTTGTTGTCGAAATCCCTGAGGCAAAACTGTCCTGACCCTCATAGGCTGTAGCTATCCGGTAAGCTCCGAGAGCATTTGCAGAGAATTCCCGTATGACCCAAAACCTGTCCAACGCCGAACAAGCCCTGCGCGACGCAGCCCGCGAATACCATCGCAGCCCCAACAAGGGCAAGATCTCCGTCACGCCCACCAAGCCCTTGTCCAACCAGCGCGACCTGTCGCTGGCCTATTCGCCCGGCGTGGCCTACCCCTGCCTGGACATCCAGGCCGACCCCTCGCTGGCCGCCGAATACACGGCGCGCGGCAACCTGGTCGGCGTCATCACCAACGGCACGGCCGTGCTGGGCCTGGGTGACATCGGCCCGCTGGCCGGCAAGCCGGTGATGGAAGGCAAGGGCTGCCTGTTCAAGAAGTTCGCCGGCGTCGACGTGTTCGACATCGAACTGGCCGAGCGCGATCCGGACAAGCTGATCGAGATCATCGCCTCGCTCGAACCCACGCTGGGCGGCATCAACCTTGAGGACATCAAGGCGCCCGAGTGCTTCTACATCGAGCAGGAGCTGTCCAAGCGCATGAACATCCCCGTGTTCCATGACGACCAGCACGGCACGGCCATCATCTCCAGCGCCGCCCTGCTCAACGGCCTGGAGCTGGTGGACAAGCAGATCGGCAACGTCAAGATCGCCGTCTCCGGCGCCGGCGCTGCCGCCATCGCCTGCGTGAACGTGATGGTGGGCCTGGGCGTCAAGCGCGAAAACGTCTTCATGTGCGACTCCAAGGGCGTGATCTACGAAGGCCGCCCCGGTGGCCTGGACGCCTCCAAGGCCCAGTACGCGCAAAAGACGGACGCCCGCACCCTGGCCGATGCCGTCAAGGATGCCGACGTCTTCCTGGGCTGCTCGGCTCCCGGCGTGCTCACTGCCGACATGGTCAAGACCATGGCCGACAAGCCCATCATCCTGGCCCTGGCCAACCCCGAGCCCGAGATCCGCCCCGAGCTGGCCAAGGCCGTGCGCCCTGACTGCATCATGGCCACGGGCCGCTCGGACTACCCCAACCAGGTCAACAACGTCCTGTGCTTCCCCTACATCTTCCGTGGCGCGCTGGACTGCGGCGCCACCAAGATCACCGAAGCCATGAAGCTGGCCTGCGTGCGCGAAATCGCCGCACTGGCCAAGCAGGACGTCAGCGATGAAGTCGCCGCCGCCTACCAGGGCAAGGAGCTGAAGTTCGGCCCCGACTACCTGATCCCCACGCCCTTCGACACCCGCCTGATCCTGCGCATCGCGCCGGCCGTGGCCAAGGCTGCCGAAGAGTCCGGCGTCGCCACCCGCCCCATCGCCGACTACGACGCCTACCGCGAGAGCCTGACCCGCTTCGTCTACCAGACCAGCATGTTCATGCGTCCGGTGTTCGCCGCTGCCAAGGCCAACCAGCAGCGCGTGGCCTATGCCGAAGGCGAAGACGAGCGCGTGCTGCGCGCCGCCCAGGTCGCCGTCGATGACGGCCTGGCCAAGCCCATCCTGATCGGCCGCCCCGCCGTGATCGAGGCCCGCATCGCCAAGGCCGGCCTGCGCCTGGTGCTGGGCAAGGACGTGGAGATCTGCAACCCCGAGGACGATCCGCGCTTCCGCCAGTACTGGGAAACCTACCACCGCCTGATGGGCCGCAACGGCGTCACGCCCGAGACCGCCAAGGCCGCCGTGCGCCGCTCCAACACGCTGATCGCCGCGCTCATGGTCCACCTGGGCGATGCCGACGCCATGCTCTGCGGCCTGGTCGGCAAGTTCGACAGTCACCTGGCCCATGTGCGCGACGTGCTCGGCCTCAAGGAAGGCGCCGGCGAGTTCGCCACCGTCAACGCCGTGATGCTGGACAGCGGTACGCTGTTCATCGCCGACACCTACATCAACGATGCGCCCAACGCCACCGAGCTGGCCGACATCGCCCGCCTGGCGGCCGAGGAAGTGGCCCGCTTCGGCCTGCCGCCCAAGGTGGCCTTCCTGTCGCACAGCAACTACGGCTCCTCCAGCCGCCCCTCGGCGCTGAAGATGCGCGCTGCGCGCGACCTGTTCGCCGCCGCCAACCCCGACGTGGAATGCGATGGCGAGATGCACGGCGACTCCGCCCTGTCCGAAGCCATCCGCGACCGCTCCCTGCTCGAGTCCTCGCTGCACGGCGAGGCCAACGTGCTGATCTGCCCCAACCTGGACGCCGCAAACATCCTGTTCAACGTGCTCAAGACCACGGGCGGCCACGGCACGACCATCGGCCCCATCCTGCTGGGCGGCGCCGCGGCAGCCCACGTGCTGACCCCCTCCGCCACCGTGCGCCGCGTGGTCAACATGACGGCCCTGGCCGCAGCCCAGGCCATCGCTGCCCGCGGCTGATCCGCGCCGCACCCAAAAAAGGCGCCCCTTCACAGGGGCGCCTTTTTTACGCCCCCTGCCCCGGCAGGAGCGGCGCAACCCCGGCTAGAATACGCAGCTTCGGAGGTTTGGGTGAGTGGTTTAAACCAGCAGTCTTGAAAACTGCCGACGGGCAACCGTCCGTGAGTTCGAATCTCACAGCCTCCGCCAGATCCAGATGATCAGAAACAAAGCGCCTGCCCAGGCGCTTTTTTCTTGTCCATCGCACACCAGGCAGGCTCACTCAGCACCCCGCCCCCGGCTGCAGCCACGCAGCCCGCCGTGAACCGCAGGCAACGGCCTCCACACAGTCTTCACACAGTCTTTACATTGGATTAACCAAACAGACATAAGCTGCCGTGCTTCTAGCGCCCGCGTAAGCCAAGAGTCCGTAGCCAACGCTGAAGCTCCCGTTCGACCGCCTTCCTGGGAATTTCCCCTGTGCCAGCGCACTTGTCATCGCCGCTGGCATTTCCTATGACCCATCCCGTCCCCTCACAAGCAGCGAGCGCGATCACGCGAAGCGCTCCGCGGGCCATGCCCGCACCGTCGCTTTCCCTGGACATCAAGGTCCTCATCGGCCTCTTGCTCTTTTCGGCGGTCTGGCTGCTGCAGATCGACAGCTCCAGTCTCACGGCACCCAAGGACAACCTCGAACAGCTGACCTGGGTGCACAGCCTGGAATGGGGCTACTACAAGCATCCACCGCTGCCGACCTGGATGTTCTCGGTGCCGGTCAATCTGTTCGGACTGTCTGCCCGCACCAGCTATGTGACGGGCGCGCTCTTCACGCTGGTCGGCCTGTTTGTCTTCTGGAAGCTGATGCAGACCTTGCGCGGCAGCCGCCATGCCACGCTGGCCCTGCTGGCGGCCCTGTGCATCACCTACTACAACGAACGGCTGCACTTCTTCAACCATGAGGTCGTGCTGATGCCCTTCTTCGTGGCCAGCGCCCTGCTGGCGTGGCGTGCGGTGGGCAGCAGGCAACTGCACTGGTGGGCTGCCCTGGGCTGCTGCCTGGGCCTGGGCGCCCTGGCCAAGTACCAGATGATCCTGGCCGCCGTGGCCGTGTTCCTGTTCTGGATCGCTTGCGGAGCCTGGCGCGAGCGGGTCCATGTCATCGGCCTGGCCCTGGCCGCTGCCATCTCGCTGGCCATCATCTCGCCGCACCTGTACTGGCTGTTCCTGAACGATTTCGGTCCCATCCGCTACGCCACCGAGTCCTCCCTGGGGGCCAGCCTTGGCGGCGGTGCAAGACTGCTCAATACCTTGCACTGGCTTGCCGACCAGCTGTTCAACCGCGCATTGCTGGCCTGGGTGCTGCTGGGACTGGTGATGGCCTTGCACCGCAAAACGGCCCCGGCGCCGCAGGATGCATCGCCAAGCGCCGGGGCGCCCGATGCACGCGATGCCCACGACGCATCACGCGCGCTGATCCTGTGCTTCGGCCTCACGCCCATCGTGCTGACCTGCGCCATCGGCATCTTTGCCGGGTCTTCGCTGCAGTTGCACTGGGGAACGCCTTTTCTGCTGCTGGCCGTTCCTGTCGCCATGGAGCTTGCGAGATCGAAACTGCACCCATCCCGCATCCCGGTCAGAACCGCCCTCAAGTGCTTTGTGGCCCTGCAGCTGGTGCTGCTGCTCGTGGCCCAGATGACATCGGCCCGCAGCGAACTGCGGCTCAACAGCCGGCACTGGAGAAACTTCGATTCAAAGGCCTTGAGCCAGGCGCTTGCCGGGCCCGCACGCGAGGCGCTGGGCGGCGACATCCGCGTGATTGCAGGCCCCACGGCCGAAGCAAAGGCCCTGGCCCTGAAGCTGCGCGAAAAGCCGCTGGTGCTGATCGATGGCCGCATGGACATCAGTCCCTGGATTTCGCAGCACATGGTGGATGCCTGCGGCGTGCTGCATCTGCAGCTGGCGGCATCGCAGCCGCCCGGACACCAGCCGGTGGGCGAAGGCTTTCCATCCCTCTTCTGGCGTGTCACCCCTCCGGAGGAAGATGCGGGCAGCTGCGTCCCAAGCTGAACAGGGTGATGGCTGGGCCCGGCACTAGCGAACCAGCACGTGCCGGACATCGATGGCAAAGCCGCTCAAACCCTTGCCCGGGGTTTCGCCGTCTTCGACGTCCACATCGAACAACTGCCAGTGCGCTTGCCTGCCTTGCGGCAAGGGCAGACAGGAGATCTGCGGCCCCATGTCGATCATGGCTGCGATGTTGTTGACCGCCTGCGCCTGCGCCGCGCGCACCAGGGGCATCAGCAGTTCGTCGGCAATGCCCAACGCGCGCAGGCGGCCCAACGCCTGCTGCGCATCGCTGAGCAACGGGCCTTCGTTGACGTTCAGATCTCCTTGGTGCAACTGCTCCAGCCAGCGGCTGTCTCCGGCGGCCGCCACCTCGCTGCACAACCCGTGAACCAGTGCCGCCATTGCCACGGTGGGCTCTCCGCGGCTTTCGCTCAGAGCCCATAGCACGGGCTCGGCCATACCAAGCGATTCGTAATAAGGGAACAGCCCGTGCAGCTCGGGATGCTGTTCGAGCAGGTATTCGCTGTAAGTCTTCTTGGGCTTCTTGGACATGAGCGCGCTATGTGTTTCAAATCAAGGCTTGTTAATTTTCTGCTGTCTTGGCTGAATCACGGTCACGTATCCGATGACCATTCCACCGATCAAGGCGATGGGCCAACCCAAAAGAAACACCACCACATAGGCCATGGATGCACCGCCGCCTGCATAGGGCGCGCATTCTTGTGCATTGGCCCACAGACTGAAAATCAGCACCGTTGCCGCAGAAACCAGGCAAGGCCAGGAACTGGGCCAGGCCAGCATGCCCAGCGGCACCAGCATCACGAGTGCATTGGCAAGCCAGAAACGGGTCAGACTTGCATCGCACCAGATCTGTGTGAACAGGGATTGAATGGGAAAGCTGGCCAGCAGGGCCAGCATGCCAAGCCGTCTGACCGCGTAATGGTGACGCAAAAATCCAGGCCTCATGTCACATTGCCTTGCTCGAGAAATGATGGACCGAAAGAATACCCTCCTTGCCGGCCGCGCCTGTCGGCATTGCGTGATTGCACCCATTGTTGAGAACCACCACCGTGCCCATGAAATCCCCTTGCGAAGAACTCATCGACATGCTGGGCCAGCCCTATGACGCCGGCAAAGTGGCCCGACTGCTTGGCCCATTGGGTGTCAAGCGAATGCCCAGGCCGTCGAGCCATTTTGACGACGACATCATCTGGTCCGCCAAGTCCTCGCTGCGCATCGATGTCTATCGACCTCGGGCACTTTCCAGGCTGACGGGAAGTGACTGGGAGGATGGCGATGTCTGGCTCATTGGCTCCGTGCATTTTCTTGCGCCGGGGGCAGACAGCAGAATCCGGGCCGTATTTGCGGGCAGCCTGCCTTCGGGGCTGAGCATGCAATCCGTGCCTGAAGAGCTGGTGGCGGTTTTTGGGCCGCCGCAAATGGATGACGGGATCGAGCGACCGGGCCATGGCGGCCGTCTGCTGGCCTGGCGCAAGCCGCAGGTCAACATCGTGGCCGAGTATGAGGACGCGGGCGAAGCTGGCTCCATCACCAGCTTTGTGGTGTGCCTCATCGGCTGCATAGGCGCCTGGCGCCACGACGATCCGGAGGTCTTCGCGCCCTGAGGACCTGGCGGCCAAATCGCGCCTTGCATCCTCAACCCAGGGCAGGCGCTCGCAGATACCCCATCAGCACCTGCACGATGCCATCCTCCAGGGCCTGGGGGGTGAACATGGCCGGCGGATCGATGACGGCGGCATGCACCAGGGACTCCATGGTCTGCAGCAGCATCCAGGTGGCCAGGTCCAGGTCGCGGTGGACGAGCTGACTGCGGTGCAGCTCCAGCAGCTGGCGCACCTGGCGGAAGATGCCACCGTCGGCCACGCTCTGCTCGCGCGGCGCGTCGAAGAAGGGGAACTCCTTTTCCAGCACCCGGTGCAGATCGGGCTCGACCCGGTGCGCCGCCAGCAGCGCGCGGACCATGGCCTGCACATGGCCTTGCAGGCCCTGCGGCCGCTCGGCCGCAAGCACGGCGGCAATGGCCGCGTACATCTGCGCGGCGTGGCGCTCGTGCAAGGCCGTGATCAGCGAGTCCTTGTTGGGAAAGTACTGGTAGAGCGAACCCACGCTCACGCCTGCACGCTCGGCCACCAGATTGGTGTTGGTGGCGGCGTAGCCGCGTTCTGCAAGAACGCGAGCCGCGGCCTCCAGAATGGCCTCGACCGTGGCAAGGGAACGCGCCTGGCGTGGCTGTTTGCGGGGCTGGGGCGGCTGCCGCTGCGCCGCCTGCGAATGCGAGTTTTCAATGCGAGCCATGGCTCATATTCTCCTGGACATGTCATCTGAGCTTTTACTCGCATTTGAAAGGTAGTGCACATGTCTTCCGGAATTTCACCATCTGCGGCCGCATCGCCGCCCGTGAACGCATTCGCGCGGCTGCTGCCGCTGACGCTGGCGGTCTTCGTCAGCTTTCTCTGCCTGGGCATGCCCATGCCCGTGCTGCCCCTTCACCTTAGCCAGACCCTTGGATTGGGCACGCTGGGGGTGGGCACGGTGATGGGCTGCCAGTTCGCGGCGGCCCTGCTGTCGCGGGCCTGGGCCGGCTCTTTGGCCGACACGCGCGGTGCCAGGCGTGCCGTGGTGCTGGGGATGTTGCTGGCCGCCGCTTCGGGCCTGGCCTACCTGGTGTCCCGCGCCTTCGAGGGCGGACAGGCGGCAGTCTGGGTGCTGGCCGCCGGCCGCGTGATGCTCGGCTGCGCCGAGAGCCTGATCATCACCGGCGCCCTGAGCTGGGGCATGGGCATGATCGGCCCGCAACATGCCGGCAAGGTGATGGCCTGGGTGGGCATTGCCATGTACGGCGCCTACGCAGCGGGCGCGCCGGCCGGCGTGGCGGTGCAGGCCGTCTGGGGCTTCTCGGGCATTGCCGTGGCCACCATCGTGCTGCCGCTGGCCGCCCTGGCCATGGTCTGGGGCCTGCGCGCCACGCCAGCCGCCGCACAGCGCCGCACGCCGTTCTACAGGGTGCTGGGCACGGTCTGGCTGCCCGGCCTGGGGCTGGCCCTGTCCAGCGCGGGCTTCGGCGTGATCACGACCTTTGCAGCGCTGCTGTTCGCATCGCGGGGCTGGGGAGCGGCCTCGCTGGCCTTCACGGCCTTCGGCCTGGCCTTCATCGGAGCGCGCCTGCTCTTCGGCCATCTGCCTGACAAGCTGGGCGGCGTGCGGGTGGCGCTGGCCAGCATTCCGCTGGAAGCCGCCGGCCTGCTGCTGATCTGGGGCGGCGGCGATGCGGCCTGGGCCTATGCGGGAGCGGCACTCACCGGCTTCGGCTACTCGTTGGCCTTCCCGGCCTTCGGCGTGGAAGCCGTCCGCCGTGCGCCGCCCCAGGCACGCGGCGCGGCCATGGGCGCCTATGTGGCCTTCTTCGACCTGTCCATGGGATTGACGGCCCCGGCCGCCGGGCTGCTGGCCAGCGTCACCGGCGTGGGAGATGTGTACTTCGCCGCCGCCGTGAGCGTGGCGCTGTCCATCGCCGTGGCCTTGCTGCTGCGCATGAATGCAGCCCGGGGAGCCAACCATGTCTGAGCCGCTTCATGCCCCCGCCGGCACGCAACGCGCGCTGGGCACCGTGGTGAAGGTGCAATCCGTCACGCCGCGCATGCGCCGCATCACGCTGGGCGGCGAGCAGATCGCCGCCTTCTCGCGGGCGCCCGCCGTGGCTACGCCCGCCGCCTGGGTCAAGCTGTTCCTGCCCACCGGCGAGGGCCGGGCGTACACGCTGCGCAGCGTGGACCGCCAGGCCGGCACGCTGGATATCGACCTGGTACTGCATGGCGATGCCTTCACGAACGGGCACACGGCGGGCCAGGCCCAGAAGGCCCCTGATGCGCATGGCGGCGATGGCCCCGCCTCGCGCTGGGCAGCCCAGGCCCGCGTGGGCGAGCAGGTGGCCATTGCCGGCCCGCGCAGCGGCGGCTTCGCCCCGCCGGCCGGCACCGATTGGCTCATGCTGGCGGGCGATGGCTCCGCGCTGCCGGCCATGCAATCGATCGCGGCATGCCTGCCGGCCTCCGCCCGGGTGAAGGCCTACGTGGAAATCACCGATGACGGCGAATGCCAGCCCATGGACAGCGCCGCCCGCTGGCGCACCGAGTGGATCACCGCCGCGCCGGGCCAGCCCGGGCAGAGGCTGTGCCAGCGGCTGATGTACCGGCCGCTGCCGCCGGGCAACGGCTATCTGTGGATGGCGGGCGAGTCCGGCGCCATGCGTGCGCTGAAGCGGCATTTCCTGGACCGTGGCATCGCACCCAGCCAGCTGAGCGCCAAGGGCTACTGGAAGTGCGGCGAGGCAGACCACAAGGACCGCTAGAGCGGCGCAAGCGGCTGTCTTCACAGATCAACACGGAGCACCCGTTGATGCCGCCCCCACCCCAGCGAGGACGCCATGAGTACCTCCGCCATTGCCTCCGTCGCCCCAGGCGCCGGCCGGCTGGCCCGGTGCCGCGATGGCACGGCAGGGCTACTGCATCTCCAGCCCGCTGCGCACGCGCGAGCACCTGAGCGCCAGTGAATGGGACTACTGGTACGCCGGCCTGCCCGCCACCGAGGATCTGCAGGGCACCGACGGCCAGATCCTGATCCCGCGCGGCAGCGTGCGCGACGGCGGCTCCGGCGAGCAGCGGATGGTGCCCGGCCTGGTGCTGCTGGAGGGGCCCGGCACCCGCCGCATACCCGTGCGCAAAGCCTTCGAGCTGCTGCATGCCGCACAGCACCTTTGACCGCATGTTCCCGCAGTCGCCCAACCCTCCCCTGTTCGAGAGCTGCCAGCAGGTCATCGACGCCCTGTGGGATGGTGAATACGAGCGGGCAGCGCAGGCGCTGCAGGACTATCTGGCCCAGGCGGGCCAGCGCGCCCAGTTGCAGCCCAAGGTGCTGGCCGTGCTGCCTGAGACGCAGCTGCCCGCCTACCTGGTGCGGCGGACCTGATCTTGTGATTCCTGCAGTCGGCTGCCGCTGGCCGGCGCGGCTGGTTGCATGTGGAACCGCTGGTTTGCCTGCCGTTCACCGGGCGTTTACGCAAGCCCGGCATATTGGGCGGCTACAAGGATCGAAAGGTCCGAAAGGACCGCACCGATGAATGCCTTGCGCATCAGCACCACCGTCTTCACCGAAGCCAGATTCTGGAGCCTGGTGGCTTTCTCGGTCGTTCTTCCCTGCGCCATCTACGCCGCCCTGCTGGCCAAGCGCAGCATCTCGCGCACCACGGTGCTGCTGTTCGGGCTGGCCCTGGTGGCCATGGCGGGGGTGGATGTCTACCTGCTGCAAAGCCTGGCCTCGGCGGCGCGGCAGACGCCTTCGCTGTCGGACAACGCCATCTTCGTCTCGGAGCTGTCCACGGCGCTGTACCTGCTGCCGGCCATGATTGGCGGCATCGGCGTGAACATGACCTCGCATGTGCTGATACAGCATCTGTTCGATGCGGAGCGCCGGTTCGACAGCAACCGCAAGAACGAGACCACCTGAGCCGGCCGGGCCCCGCCTGGCGCTATCGGACGCTATCGGGCGCTATCGGGAGCAACCGGACTCGACCCGGTTCAGCCCATCACGTCTTCGGAAAAAAGCTGCCAGCGCCCGCCCGTCTTGCGCCAGTACTGGCGCAGCGGCAGGCCTTCGGCGAAGGACTTGCTGCTGGCGCGCAGGTTGACCACGCGGATCTCTCCCTTGGCATCTTTCCAGGAATAGATGGACAGGTCCTGCAGCGTCACGCCGGGGCGGTTCAGGTAGGCGGCCAGCCGTTCCTGCGATGCGCGCGAGGCGGGCGACTGCAGCAGGTCCGGCGCGTAGAGCGCGGCCAGCTTGCGCGGGTCGGCCCCGTCCCAGGCGCTCTTCCATTCCTCGACGACACGCACAAAGGCATCTGCCGCCTTCTGCTGGGCCTGGGCCTTGGGGGCCACCCACTGCAGCTTTTCGCGGATCAGCACCGGCGTCTGCCGGTCCACGGTCTGCATGAGCAAGGTGAGGTCGGGGTTGGCCAGCACCAGGCAGCCATCGCTGGCCTCGGGCGCGCGCGAGAACTGGTCGGGCGGCGAGCCATGCAGCCAGATGCCGCTGCCCGAGCGGCCCACGGCCTTGTCCCAGTCGTTGGGAAAGTTGACCGTGAGCGCACCCTTGCCATAGAACTCCGGCAGCCGGGGTCCGGGGATGTGGCGGCCCACGAAGTAGATGCCCAGCGGCGTGCGCTGGTCGCCTTCCTGCCATTTGTCCGTGCCCAGCTTGCCCACGGAGACATAGAAATCCCCCACCAGCCGCAGCCCGCCCGCCTCATGGGCGAACAGGTACAGCCGTGACTTGCTGGCGTCGATGGCAATCGCATGCCGCACCGACGCGCCCAGCATCAGGAACTCGCCGGGAACGGAGCCCGCAGGCGGCGCGCCGCTGTCGGCATGCAGGCGGCGCTTGAGTTCGTTTTGCAGATCCTGCAGCTGGGCCTGCGCGGGACTGGCCGGGCCTTCCAGCCGCGCGACACTGCCCACGGACAGGTTGTGCCGCACCAGTACGCCCTGGCCCGGATGGCCGGGAGCGGAGGAGGCGGCGACGGGCGTGCCCGCCAGCACCTCGCCGGCACGGCCGGTCTTGAAGCGCAGCAGGTCGGCATACACCAGCTGGGCTGCGCGGAAATTGGGAACCTCGGCGGTGAGATCGCCGGCGGCCTTCAGCGCGCCGTCCAGATCCCGCTGCTCCACCTGGCGGATGATGGCCAGCAGGCGGGCCTCCGCCTGGCTTTGCTGTGCGGGGGCGGCTGCCTTGGCATGGGTGGCTGCCACGGCAGCGGCACCGCCCACCGTGGCCACCGCAGCGGCGGCCAGAGCGGGCTTGCCCGATGCCGCGCGCAGCCTGGCCGCGCCCGCCTTGCCGGGGACAGACTTGGAGGCGACAGGCTTGGCGGTTGCCGTTTTGGAGGCCTTGGCCTTGGCCGGCTTGGCATGGGCCGCCGGGCTGAAGGACACCGCGGACAGCGCGACCAGCAGCACGGCCACCCCGGCGGCCCGCGCATGCAGGCGCAGCAGGCCGGTGGGCGGCAGTGCCAGGGGACGCGCTTTTTCAGGCATCAGGAGCCGGTTCCTTCATGGGTGATGCGCCATTGTCCCTTTTCGCGCTGCATGCGCAGGGTCTTGCGGGTGGTGGTCTTGAGCGCGCCCGAGGCGTAGTACTGGCGGAACTGGGCCGTGGCCTTGTCGCCGTCCACGGTGACCTTCAGGTCGCGCACATTGACGACGATGGCGGTGCGGCCAACGATGCGCTGGCGGCGCTGTTCCTTCCACTTGGCCAGGCTGCTGCCGTCGGCCGGGGAGAAGTGGTCGCTGTAGGCGTCCAGGTAGCGGTCCATGTCCTGTCCGGCCCATGCGGTGGACCAGGCCTTGACGGCGGCCTCCACTTCCTGCGTTGCGGCCGACTGGGCCGCCTTCTTCTCGTCGACGGCAGGCGCTGCCTTGGCAGGCTCGGCGGCGGCCACGGCGGTGGCGGCTGCTGCGGTGGCCGGAGCAGCGGCCTTGGCCGCAGCCTGCCTGGCTTCCTCGGCCGCGCGGGCCCTGTCCTGTGCAGACTGAGCTGCCTGAGCTGCCTTTTCCTGGGCCAGCTTGGCCTCTGCCGCCTTGGCTTCCGCCGCCTTGGCCTGGGCCAGCTTGGCTTCTGCAGCCTTGGCCTCGGCGGCCTTGGCTTCTGCAGCCCTGGCTTCCGCCGCCTTGGCCTGGGCGGCCTTGGCATCGGCGGCCTTCACTTCAGCGGCCTTGAATTCGGCAGCCTTGGCCTCTGCAGCCTTGGCTTCGGCGGCGCGGGCCTCGGCCAGCTTGGCGTCGGCTTCGCGGGCCTTGGCATCGGCCGCCTTGGCATCGGCGACCTTGGTCGAGGCAGCTGCAGCCTGGGCCGTCTTGGCCTGGGCACCACCTTGCTTGGGGAAGATCTGCGTGATCAGGGCCAGCTTGGGCTGGATGGCCTGGCGCGATCCGTCCAGCTGCAAGGCCTTGGCATAGGCATCGCTGGCCATGCGCGCATAAAGGTCGCCCAGGTTCTCATGCGCCGTGGCGTAGCTGGGGTTGGTGCGAATGGCCTGCTCCAGCACTTCCGAGGCCTTGCGCTCCTGGCCCTCGGCAGCGTAGAGCACGGCCAGGTTGTTGTAGGGCTCGGGCAGGCTGGGGTAGTCACGGGTCAGCGCCGTGAAGATCTTGATGGCCTGGGCGTTCTGGCGCTGCTCCGCGGCGATCACGCCCTGCAGAAAGCGCATCTGCACATCGGCCGGGTTCTGCTTGAGGTAGGCCTCGGCCTGCTTGGCGGCCTGGGGCGCCTTGCCCTGCTCCAGCAGCCGGGAGACCTCGTCCACCGCCTCCTGCGATGCATGGGCAAACGCCCCGCACAAAGCGGCCCCCAGGCTGAAGGCGGCAATGGCCACGGGTCGGGCTATCCGCAAATAGGCACGACCCGGCACTCGCGACGGAACTCTGGACGAAATCAGCATATGGGCGCTCTCTACGCAATGAAAGTTGGAAGACGGGCCTGTTCGCTTTTGGGCTTCTTGCATGCGCCGATATGCGCCTGCAGCCAAAAGCCAGCGATTTTATAGGCGAAAGCCACCTTACCCCGCTGCATGGGCCCTTGAGTCAAGGGCCATGAAACACGGCGCGGAGCCAGCTCCGGGGTAACGGAGCGGACCGGCCGGTGTTACGTAACGTGTGCCGTAACAGACCCTTGCTGAGACATTGTGATCAATAAGCAAAACCATACAAATCAATATCTTAGGAAGATTCCTAGGCCATTCAGACCTGCCACCGGCACATGGCATGCATGTTGCACAAAAGGGCTCGACAGATTTCACGGCTTCCAAGCCACCGTCTGACCTTGTCGTTTCAACCCTTGTCTGGAGAGAGCAAATGACCGCCCAATCGATGCAGCCCACCGGCAACACCACCGTCAGCCCCGTGCAGTTCGGTGACCCGCAGCCCTCCAGCGTCGTGCTTGCACAGCTGAACACGTCGAACATGCAGCCCGGCGCGGCCGCAGCAGTCATGCCCCGGGGCACACCTACCCCCACGCTGTCCCAGGTCAGCCCGGGCGTGCAGATCGTGCGCAACGGAGAAACCTTGATGGCCCAGCCCGGCAGCGCACTGCAGGTGGGCGACAAGATCATCGTGCCCGCCGACGGCAGCGCCAAGGCGCTGTTCCCGGGCAAGGACGGACAGACCCTGGTCGGCACTTTCGAGGGAGGCACCCAGGCCACGCTGGCCCAGCGCGAGGGTGATGGCGCAGGCGCCATGGTGCTGGACCTGGCCTCGGGCAACGTCCAGGTGGCACCCGCCAATGACGGTGACGCCGTGGGCCTGATCGTGACCAAGGAAAGCGCCGCAGCCGCAGCCGGCGGCTCCGTGCTCAGCGACTTCCTGCTGGCCGGCCTGATCGGCGCGGGCGGCGTGGGCCTGATCGCCGCAGCCAACAACGACGACGACGACCCAGCCCCCCCGCTGCCAACCGATCCCACGAACCCGACGAATCCCACGGATCCCACCAATCCGACCAATCCCACGAACCCTACAAACCCGACCAATCCGACGGATCCCACCAATCCGACGAATCCCACCAACCCGACGAATCCTACAAATCCGACCAATCCCACGGATCCCACGAACCCGACCAATCCCACCAACCCGACGAATCCTACAAATCCGACCAATCCCACGGATCCCACGAACCCGACCAATCCCACGAACCCGACCAATCCGACCAACCCCACGGATCCCACGAACCCGACCAATCCCACGAACCCCACCAATCCGACCAACCCCACGGATCCCACGAACCCGACCAATCCCACGAACCCCACCAATCCGACCAACCCCACGGATCCCACGAACCCGACCAATCCCACGAACCCCACCAATCCGACCAACCCCACGGATCCTACGAACCCGACCAATCCCACGAACCCCACCAATCCGACCAACCCCACGGATCCCACGAACCCGACCAACCCCACCAATCCAACGGATCCGACGAACCCGACCAACCCGACCCATCCCACGGATCCCACCAATCCCACGGATCCCACGGACGGTCATGGCCTGATCACCTCGGTGCAGGACGTGGTGGGCGCGCTGGCGGGCGGCACGGTGGCCGGCCCGGTGGGCAACCTGATCGATACGCTGGTCAATCCCGGCAGCGGCACGCTGTCCGGTGTGACAGGCCTGCTGGAGAGCCTGACCAGCACCAATGGGGGCCCGCTGGGCGTGCTGACCGAGCTGGTGGACGGTCTGGTCAACATCCAGAATCAGGGCCTGGAGCCGCTCATCAGCACGCTCAATGAGCTGCTCAAGGGCCTGGACGAAGCGGGCTCCGGCGGCGCCATCGGCACCGTTGTGGACAACGTGCTGGGCGGCCTGCTCGATGAAAACGGTGCGCTGGGCGGCCTGCTGGCCGGCGTGGGCGGACTGCTGGGTGGCCTGGTGGGCGGCGGAACGGGCAACCCGCCCGGCACGCCTGACAGCGGCGTGGTCACCTCCGTGCAGGACGTCGTGGACGGCCTGCTCGGCGGAACGGTGGCAGCGCCTGTGGGCCAGTTGCTGGATGCCCTGGCCAACCCCACGGACGGGCTGCTGTCCACCGTGACTGGAGCGCTGGAGAACCTGACCAATGTGGAGGGCGGCCCGCTGGGCGTGCTGACCGAGCTGGTCAACGGCCTGACCCAGGTGGACGGCGAAGGCCTGGCCCCGGTGATCGGCACCCTCAACGAGCTGATTGCAGGCCTGGGCAACGGCCTGGGCGAAGGTGGACTGGGCGGACTGGTCGGCAGCCTGCTGGGTGGACTGGTGCCCGGTGGTGGTACAGGTGGCGGCACGGGCGAAGGCCTGGTCACCACGGTCCAGGACGTGGTGGACGGCCTGCTCGGCGGCACCGTCGCAGCTCCTGTGGGCCAACTGCTGGATGCGCTGACCAATCCCACCGATGGCACGGCCTCGGTCGTGACCGGCCTGCTGGAAGGCCTGACCAGCGTGGACGGCGGCCCGCTGGGCGTGCTGACCGAACTGGTCAATGGCCTGACCCAGGTGGACGGCCAGGCCCTGCAGCCCGTGATCGGCACGCTCAACGGCCTGATTGCCGGCCTGGGCAGCGGCCTGGGCGAGGGCGGCATCGGCGAGCTGGTGGACGGCCTGCTGGGCGGCCTGATCCCCGGCGGCACGGGCGGCGGCAGCGGCGACGGCCTGGTCACCACGGTCCAGGGCGTGGTGGACGGCCTGCTCGGCGGCACCGTCGCAGCCCCTGTGGGCCAACTGCTGGATGCGCTGACCAATCCCACCGATGGCACGGCCTCGGTCGTGACCGGCCTGCTGGAAGGCCTGACCAGCGTGGACGGAGGCCCCCTGGGCGTGCTGACCGAACTGGTCAACGGCCTGACCCAGGTGGACGGCCAGGCCCTGCAGCCCGTGATCGGCACCCTCAACGGCCTGATTGCCGGCCTGGGCAGCGGCCTGGGTGAAGGCGGCATCGGCGAACTGGTCAACGGCCTGCTGGGCGGTGACGGCGGTCTGTTGGGCGGCGTGATCGGCGATGACGGCCTGGTCGGCGGGTTGCTCGGCGGCGACGGCGGCCTGCTGGGCGGCGTGCTTGGCGACAATGGCCTGGTCGGCGGCCTGCTGGGCGGTGACGGCGGCTTGCTGGGCGGCGTGATCGGCGATGACGGCCTGGTCGGCGGGTTGCTCGGCGGTGACGGCCTGGTCGGCGGGTTGCTCGGCGGCGACGGCGGCCTGCTGGGCGGCGTGCTTGGCGACGGCGGCCTGCTGGGTGGCGTACTTGGCGACGACGGCCTGGTCGGTGGGCTGCTCGGCGGGCTGGTTCCGGGCGGCGGAACAGGCAGCGGCGAAGGACTGGTCACCACGGTGCAGAACACCGTCGATGACCTGCTCGGCGGCACGGCCGCAGCCCCTGTGGGCCAGGTGCTGGATGCACTGGCCAACCCCGGCACCGGCGCCCTGTCCGTGGTCACGGGCCTGGTGGAAGGCGTGACCCAGGTCAACGATGGTCCGCTGGGCGTGGTGACGGAGCTGGCCAACGGCCTCACGCAGGTCCCGGGCCAGGCATTGCAGCCGGTGATCGCCACTGTCAACGGCGTGCTGGCCGGCCTGACCGGCGGCGATGGCCTGCTGGGCGGTGTGGTCGGCGGCGACGGCGGCCTGCTGGGTGGCCTCACGGGCGGTCTGGCGGGCGGCCTTGGTGGCGGCTCCGGCCTGGTCGGCGGCCTGCTCGACACGGTGGCGGGCGACAACGGCATCGTTGGCGGACTGCTGGGTGGCGACGGCGGCCTGCTGGGCGGCCTCACCGGCGGTCTGACGGGCGGCTCCGGCCTGGTTGGCGGCCTGCTCGACACGGTGGTGGGCGACAACGGCATCGTTGGCGGACTGCTGGGCGGCGACGGCGGCCTGCTGGGCGGCCTCACCGGCGGTCTGACGGGCGGCTCCGGCCTGGTTGGCGGCCTGCTCGACACGGTGGTGGGCGACAACGGCATCGTCGGCGGGGTGCTCAACACCGTGGCCGGTGACAACGGCGTCGTCAGCGGCATCGTCAGCGGCGTACTGGACACGGTGGCAGGCAACAACGGCATCGTCAGCGGCGTGCTCGACACCGTGGCCGGTGGCAACGGTATCGTCAGCGGCGTGGTCAACACCGTGGCGGGCGACAACGGTGTCGTCAGCGGGCTGGTCAACACGGTGGCTGGTGATCACGGCATCGTCAGCGGACTGGTCAACACCGTGGCGGGCGACAACGGCATCGTCAGCGGCGTGGTCAACACGGTGGCCGGCAGCAACGGCATCGTCAGCGGGCTGCTGGGCGGCGGCAGCAGCGGCGGCGGCCTGCTGGGCGGGCTGCTGGGGGGATCGTCCGGCGGCGGGCTGCTCGGTGGCCTGCTGGGTGGCACATCGCACGCGGCAGCGGCCTCGGCCGCCGAGCTGGATCCGATTGCCACCTCCATCAGCAGCCATGCCAGCAGCACGGCCGATGCAGCAGCCAGCGTGCTGACGCAGCAACTGCACCACAACACCCTGCTCTGAGCGGCCGCGGCGCCTGCGGGCGCCGCATCCATCCCCTGCGCCGCCGCCCCACGGTGGCGGCGCACGTCCCAGGAGATCCTCCATGTCACACACTCTCAGGCTGTGCACCATCGTGCTGCTGGCCGCAGGCCTGGCTGCCTGCGGCTCCACCGCCACCACCAGCACGCAGCGTTCCGAGCACCACTACGCCTTCGGCAAGGCGCCGGCGCCTGCGCCTGCGCCGGCCAGCTCCGGCGTCGCGCCCGTGGTGACCACGACCCAGGCCGACCAGCGCGGTCCCGCCAATGTCGCCCACATCGTCTACTTCGACTTCGACGCCTACACCATCCGCAGCAGCGACCGGGCCATCGTGGAAAGCCATGCGCAGTGGCTGCGCAGCAATCCCGGCCGCTCGGTGATGCTGCGCGGACACACGGACAGGCGCGGCGGCATCGAATACAACCTGGCGCTTGGCCAAAAACGTGCCGACGCGGTGCGCAACAGCCTGCAGCTGCTGGGAGTGAATCCGGCCCGCGTGGAGTCCGTCAGCTATGGCAAGGAGCGGCTGGCCGATGAAGGCACGAGCGAAGACGCCCACCAGCGCAACCGGCGCGTGGAATTCGACTACCGCTGAGCCGCCGCGCTCCGCACTCGCCTGCCGCCGGGCCGCCATGAAAGAACAGATCCGTACGCGGTCAGCGCACCGCAGCCCGGCGCCCCGTCCCCACGGGAAGCGCAGCCTCCCACTGACCTTGACCGAGGCCGAGAGCATGTTGTCGCAGCAATTGGCAAATGGCCTGGAGTACCTGGCACGGCACATGGTGTTGCTGCCCGAGCCCTACCCCGGCTGCATTCTTTTCTTCACGGTGGCGGCCGAGAACAAGCCTGCCTCCGTCTTCCATGTACGCGCCACCACGCTGGAGGCTGCCTGGCGCGAGGGCGCGACCCGCGTGCGCCAGTGGGCCTGGGCCCGCAAGCGCGATGAGGTCGATCTGCGCATCGACTGGGCGCAGGACATCACGCCCCTGAAGGCGGGCAGTCCGCTGCCGGACTGCAGCGCCTGGACCCAGGCGCCCATGCACTCCCTGGCCCTGGCAGATGCCAGCCTGGAGCGTGCGCAACTGCTGCAGCCCTTGCTGCCAGAGCCGCACCAGGAAGACGTCGAAACAGGCAGCGCCCAACGGCCCCTGCTCCCGCCCCGCCTGCTGCTGCACCTGCGCGGTATCTATATCAGCGGGGAGCAGCCCGCCGTGGCCGTGCCGCGCACCGATCCGCCGCAGCAGCGCCTATGGCCCCATCTCGTGCCCGTGCACGCTGCGCTGCAACAACTTCTGGCGCAGCAGGGCAAGGATGGAAGCTGGCCCGGTTGCGGCGACGTCTGCGACCACCTGGGCGTGACCTATGCCCTGCTGCAGGCCCAGCGCCACGCGGGCAGCGCTGCACTGACGCAGGCCATTGCACTGGCCATGGACCATGTGGAGCGCCGGCTGCAGCAATTGCCCGGCGACTGCCTGCCCGGCGCGCTGGCCATGCTGGTGCTGGCTCGCCACCTGCGCAACAGCTTTGTGCTGGGGCCGGGAGCCGACAGCCAGGCCCGAGCCCGCATCCCGGCGCTGATGGACCCGCTGGCGGAAAGCCTGCTTTCCAGCGCGGCGGCCTCGGCCAGCGCCACCAAGACCGCAGCCGCGGCCAAGGCCGATGCACCCCGCAGCGGCCAGCCCCTGCTGAGCTGGGCCGAACTGGCCATGCACGTCTATGCCAGTTCGCGCCCGCCCACCAGCGACAGCCCCACGCTGCGCGCGGCGCGCAGCGCCCTGCCCGAGACGGCAGTCCTGCCCGCCGCCTTCTTGCAGGCCGCGCTGCCGCCGCTGCTGGACATGCCCGACAGCCCCGACGATCGCCAGGGTGATCAGGCCGACGACCCATGCGCTCGCTGGATAGGCATCGCCCTGGTCGAAAGCCTGCAGCTCGACGCGGGCCTGGAGCCCCAGCCCACGGACCTGCTGCGCCAGTGGCAGATCAGCCTGGAGAGCCATCTGCAGGCCATGGCCCAGCGCGCCATCTGGCCGGAACAGGCGCTGTACCTGCCGCCCGCCCGTCGCCGCCACGCCGCCTTTGCCGACGCCAGCCTGCGACAGGTGCTGCAGTCCCCGCGAGAAATCGCCTGGTTGCTGGCATCCAGCCTGGCCAGCCTGGAACTGCTGGACGCGCTGACCCAGGCACTGCGCTCGGCCACCAGCCATGGCGCTGCCGAATCCGGGGAAGACGCGCTGACTGCGCAGGCAGGCCATGGCTTGAGCGCGAGTGGCAGCCCTGCCAAAGCTTCCCCGCCCTCTCCATCACTCTCCCTCACGTCGCGGGCCGATGAGACTGCGGGCCAGCCGGCTTTTCCGCCCACAGCGGGCTCCATGTACCCGTCCATGTCCTGGGACAGAGCTTCCCTGGCCGAACTGATGAGCGGGCGCTGGCTGGATGCAACCACAGAGCCCGGCACAGATAGCCACACAGATAGCGGCACCGGCTGCGCGGGATTGGACGCCAGCCGCCAGCACCACCAGCCCGGCGCCGCCGTGCTGGTGCGGCGCGCGGGCATGGCCCTGGGCGTGCAGGCCGCGGCCCTGCCCACGCTGCGCGCCTCGGCGCTGATCAGCAGCAACCCGCAGGGCCTGCTGCACCACGGCGTGCCGGTGCTGCATGTGCCTGATATGGAAGAGGGCCTGCGCAATCTGGCGCAGGCGGCCCGCCGACGCATCCGGTCGCCCGTGGTCGCCGTCAGCGGCTGCGTGGGCAAGACCTCCACCCTGGGCATGATGCGCCAGTGCCTGCAGGACGGGGGGGACGCGCGTGGCGATGCCCTGCTGTCCCAGGGCACCGCGCTGCAGATGATCAATTGGAGCGAGGTCTCGCCCTGCGCCCTGCTGGAGCTGCCATTGCACGCACTGCGTGGCGACCTGCCGCTGATTGACCCGGATATTCTGGTTATTACTAATCTTTCAATAAATAACACCCCCTATTCAGGGGAGTCCGAGCCCCCCGGACAGGCCGGTCTGTCCGGTGAAAGAAAATACGAAGCATTGCAGGAAGTGCTTGAAGCCATGCAGCACATGCACAAAGGCAGTGCACTGGTGACCGGTCAGGACATAGGTGAAAACCCCAGTGTCATTGAGAGTGCAAAACGCGTGGGACTGCGCCTCATCACGTTTGGCCCCCATTGCAACGCACAAGTCCGTGAAATGGGATTTCACAATGGAAATCTGCAAATAGGCATGGGCAACCTGCGCCTGGGAATTTCCCTGCAATCCGACGGCCACCACATGGCACTCAATGCGCAGGCGGCCCTGGCGGCCCTGCATGCATTGGGATACGCGCCTGCACAGGTGCAGGCCTCCCTGGCCGATTGGCAGCCCATGATCGGGGCCGGGCAGCCCCAGCTCCTGCCCAGCGGAATCTGCCTGCTGGACCACAGCCTGAGCAACCACTTACTTTCAATGACGGCTGCATTTTCGCAACTGCAGTCGGTCGCTCCCCATGTGAGCAAAAGGCTGATCGTGCTGGCTGGCATACAGCCGGGCCAGGCCAGCATCGACACTGCCCAGCTGGCGCTGGAGCCGCTGGTGCGCGCGGCCCAGGCCCGGCGCGTGCTGCTGTACGGAGAACCGCTGCGGCAGCTGGCGGCAGCACTGGCAGATCTTCTGCACGTCAATTGGTATGACGATCTCAATCAATTGATCTGTTCACTTCTTCGCACAACCCATAAAGGCGACACGGTTTTGTTGGCAGGCCGCGCCACGACCAATCTGGCCCTGGCAGCCGATGCCATGCGGGATAGTTTCAGTGACCACGGGGGCCATTTAATAACGTCTATTCCATCCTCTTGCTTTGATCCACATCAAAAACAAATGAACATGCATTCCTGATTGAATAAAACTTATAGAGGTCTGTATATAAATCGCTACAGTGTTTGGAAAACGAGTGACTTTACATTTTGTAAAGATGCTTACTAAGCCCATCAGAACATGATCCGATACCTTCTTCCCCGTCAGTTGGCCAAGGCCACGGCGATACCGTCGGGAACGGAGACGGTGGGGGCTTTTGCATCTGCCATCGCCGAGTCCTTCGACCGGGCTGCGCACCAGCTGCGCCGGGCTGGCTGGCTGTCGCTGCCCATCAGCCTGCTGGGTCTGCTGCCGTCCATCTTCCTGCTGCAGGTCTACAACCGCGTCATTGCGCGCGGCGGCACGGCCACCCTCACGGCCATGGTGGCAGGCGTGCTGTTCTTCCTGGGCCTGGAATGGTGGCTGCGGCGCAGGCGCGCCCGTGCCCTGCGCGAAGCCGGCGCCATGATCGACCGCGATGTGTCCCAGGCGCTGATGCACTCCATGCTGCGTCACCCGCTGGCCGCCCTGGAGCAGCGCTCCTCCAGCCAGTGGCTGCAGCTGTTCCGCGACGTGAGCGCCATGCGCTCGGGCGTGTCCGGGGGCCTGGCGACCTCGCTGCTGGACCTGCCCATGGCCCTGCTGGCCCTGGTCGTCATCGGCATCATTGCCTGGCCCGTGCTGCCGGTGATCCTGGTGGCCATGCTCATCATGGGCGTGCTGGCCTGGTGGTGGGCCGACGAGGTGCGCAGCGGCCGCGTGGAGGAAATCGCCCAGGCCCGCATGCTGGACCGGGGCACGGCCGAGATCTGCAACGCCCGCGCCACGCTCAAGGTGCTGGGCTATGACGCCGCCGCACGCCAGAACTGGCAAAGCGGCTATGACCGCTGGCTGGCCGAGAGCTTTGGCAAGAACGGCGAGATGGAGAACGCACGCGAGGCCAGCACCGTGCTGCTGACGCTGTTCTCCGTTGCCGTGATCACCGTGGGCGCCATTGCCATCAATGCGCAGTGGATGAGCATCGGCAGCCTGATGGCCGTGAACCTGCTGTCGGGCAAGGCGCTGGGTCCCATCTCGCAGCTGGCCAGCAACTGGCGCTCGCTGGCCCAGGCCAACGAGGCCGCACGCCGCCTGCAGTCCGTACTGGAGGAGCCCGTCGAAATCATGACCGAGACCGTGGACCTGCCGCGTCCCCAGGGCCGGCTGCGCCTGGATCAGGCCAGCTTCCACTATCCGGGCGGCCATGTGGCGCTGGAGCAGGCATCGCTGGAGATCGGCCCCGGGGGGCTGCACGCCATCGTGGGGCGCAACGGCGCCGGCAAGTCCACCCTGGCCAAGCTGCTGGCGGGGCTTTACCAGCCCACGCAGGGCCGCATCTTCATCGATGAATACGACATGGCCCAGTTCCCGCGTGCCGAACTGGGCCGCTGGATAGGCTGCCTGGCGCAGCAGGTGTACTGGTTCAGCGGCCCCATCGTGGACGGGCTGCGCATGGTCAACCCCGATGCCGACGACCACAAGATCGTCACCGCCTGCCAGATCTCGGGCGCGCATGGCTTCATCAGCCGCCTGCCCCAGGGCTACCAGACGGTGCTGGGCGAAGGTGGCGCGGGCCTGTCGGCGGGCGAGCTGCGCAAGCTGGCCCTGGCCCAGCTCTTCCTGCGCAACCCCTCCGTGCTGATCCTGGACGAGCCCAGCAACGACCTGGACTTCGAGAGCGAAACCGTACTGCTGCAGACGCTGCGGCAGATTGCGCTCAAGCACACGGTCATCGTCGTCACGCACTCGCTGCGCGTGGCCTCCATGGCCCAGCATCTCTACCATGTGCGCGGCGATGGCGGCATCGAGCATGGCTCGCCCCAGCTGCTGCTGCCCCAGCTGTTCGGCACGGCGCGCGAGCCCGCAGCACCCGCAGCACCCGCAACGCCGGCCGACCCGGCCCCGCATGCCGATCATCCCGCCGTGGCGCAGGAGCTTGCCTCATGAGGGCCGGGCGCTACGACGACCTCCCCCTGGTGCTGCGCCAGTCGAGCGAAGCGCAGGCGGCCGTGCACGGCCAGCCGCCTGCGGACGTGTCCGGCGCAACGCCCCCCAACCCTGGCCGAGCCGCCCTGGCGCGGGGCAAGTGGCTGCTCGTCATTCCCGTCGCCGCCCTGGTGGTCACCGGCCTGTTCTATCCGGTGGAGAACGTGGTGGTCGCCAGCGGCCAGGTCATCCCTTCCGACCGCGTGCAGACCGTGCAGCATCTGGAAGGCGGCATCGTCACCGCCGTCCATGTGCGCGAAGGCCAGGCCGTGACCCAGGGCCAGCCGCTGCTGGAAATCGACCTGGGCAGCAACAGCCTCAACCTCGAACAGCTCACCGCCCGCATGGCCACGGCCCAGGCCGTCAAGGCGCGTCTGGGCGCGGAAAGCCAGGGCCGGCCGCTGCAGCGCACCGCCTTCCCCGCCGACCTGGACGCGCAGGTGGTCCAGGCCGAACTGGGCGCCTTCTCGGCGCGCGCGCTGGAGCACCAGGGCAGTCTTGCCGCAGCCCAGGCCCAGTTGCAGCAGGCGCGCGGCGACGTGGCCCAAGTGCAGGCGCGCATCGAGGGGCTGGAGACCAATCTGCGCCTGCACCAGCAGGAAGCCTCCATTGCCGGCCAGCTCGCCTCCGAGCAGCTAATCGGCCAGCTCGAAGTGCTGGACAAGCAGCGCGCGCTGGAGCAGGTGCGGGCCGAGCTGGCGGCCTCGCGCCAGACGCTGTTCAGCAACCGCGCCAAGATCGAGCAGGCCCAGGCCAAGCTGCAGGAGACCCAGGGCGCCTTCCGCCGCCGCGCCTCCGACGAGCTGGCCCAGACCGAACGCGAGCTGGCCAGCCTCAACGAAGACCTGGTCCGCGCCCGCACCCAGCGCACGCGCACGGCCGTGCTGGCGCCCACCAGCGGCTTCGTCAAGGGCCTGCGCAGCTCGGGTGCAGGCTGGGTGGTCAAGCCCGGCGAGCCCATTCTCGAAATCGTTCCGGACAAGGACGAAGTCATCGTCGAGGCTCGCCTGAGCCCCGCCGACCGTGGCTATGTGCGCCCCGGCCAGGCCACCCGGGTGAAGATCTCGGCCTACGACTTCCTGCGCTACGGCTCGGTGCCCGGCCAGGTCACCCTGGTGGCGGCCGATGCCGACCGCGATCCCAACC
The DNA here is from genome assembly GCF_042653485.1 of Delftia deserti. Taxonomy (NCBI): domain Bacteria; kingdom Pseudomonadati; phylum Pseudomonadota; class Betaproteobacteria; order Burkholderiales; family Comamonadaceae; genus Delftia; species Delftia deserti. The sequence goes on from NZ_JBHSIH010000001.1 coordinate 2,134,112, forward strand.
TGGCCGACTCGCCCTCGTACTTCCGCATCCAGGCCAGCCTGGAGCAGCCCTGGGTGGGCCGCACCGACAACCGCATCACCACCGGCATGCAGGCCGAGCTCGACCTGCTGCTGGGCCACGAACCCTTTATCTGGTATTTGCTGCGGCCCGTGCTGCGCATCCAGAGCGAAGCCTTCCGGGAGCCCTGATGCCAGGCCGCCCGTCCACCCTCACCACAGGCTGGCACGCCCGGCTGCGCCGGCTGCTGGCCGCCGCCTGCTGCCTGTCAGGTCTGTCGGCCCTGCAGGCGCAGCAGGCCGCGCCCGCGGCGACCGAGGAACTGGACCTGACCACCACGGCTGCCGCAAACACGGCGGACTCCGCACCCGCGCCCACATCCGTCTCGGTACCCGACGCCGTGGTCCTGCGCCTGGCCCAGCAGCTCACGCCCGGCACCCTGGCCAGCGACAGCGGGCAGCGCCGCCTGCTCGATGCCCTCTACGCCCTGATCGACGAGTACCCCGACGTGCGCAAGGCGCGCGCCGCGCTGGAATCGGCCGGGCATGACGTGAACACCGCGCGCGGCGCGCGCTGGCCCACCTTCAAGGTGGGCACCAACACGGGCGATGCCAAGCTGCGCCGGGGCCGCGAGTCCTACACCGCCGTCAACGCCGAAGTGCGCATGGCCCTGCTGGACGGCGGCGCCATCGGCGCGGGCATCCGCTCGGCCGAATCGCAGGAGGCGGCCCAGGGCAGCGTGCTCTACGGCACGCGCCAGAACGTGCTGCTGGAGGCGCTGACCGCCCTGCTGGAGCTGCACCGCTTCGAGGACAAGGCGCGCGTGGCGGCCGAGTCGGCGCGCATCATCGGCCAGCTCGCGCGCATCGAGGAGCGCCGCGCCGAACTGGGCGCCGTGGGCCGCAACGACCTGCGCCAGGCCGCCTCGCGCCAGGCCGGTGCCCTGGCCCAGCAGCATGCGCTGGAGTCGCAGCGCATGGATGCGCTGGCCCGCTTCACGCGCTACTTCGGCTTCACGCCCCAGCCCGGCTGGCTGCCCCAGCTCAACGTGCCCGTGCAATGGCTGCCGGCCAGCGAAGACTCGGCCCTGCAGGCCTCCGAAACCGTCAGCCCCGAGCTGCAGGAGATGGAGCAGCAGATCGAGAAGGCCCGCGCCGAAGTCGACCGCAGCAAATCCCAGCGCTTTCCCACCCTGGCCGCCGTGGTGGCCCACACGCGCGATCCCAGCGGCGTGCTCTATGCCGAGGGCACGCGCTACGGCGTGGAGCTGAGCTGGAACTTCGGCAACGGCTTCGAGCTGCGCGACCGCATCCTCAAGGCCATCAACGAACTGCAGGCCCAGGAGGCGCAACAGGAAACCGTGCGCCGCCAGGTGCGCGAGACCGCCTCCGCCGCCTGGGGACGTACCCAGTCCGGCCGCCAGCGCGAAAGCCAGCTGGCCGACGCCGTGCGCGAGGCGCGCGCCGCCTTCGAGGGGCGCCGCCGCCTGCTCGAAGTCGGACGCGGCAGCCTGGCCCAGGTACTGGACGCCCAGCTGGACATGCAGCGCCTGCTGCTTGACGAGGCCGACGCCATCTACGACCAGCGCATCAACGAACTGCGGCTGGCACGCACCACCGGCCGCCTGCTGCCCCAGGACCCGCCCGACCAATGGCTGAACGCGCTGTTCAGCACGCAAAAGCCGATTCCGGCAGGTGGTGGTGCGCCAGGCACTGCACCCATCGACGAGCCCGGCACCGAGCCCTCGCGCAGCCGGCCCGAATTCCAGGACGCTGCCGTGGCCTCCTTGTCCGCCAGCGCCATGCCCCGACGAATACAGCTGCGCCTTGAGCAGCAGCTGCGCCCCATTTCAGACGCTTTTCAAACCACTGCCGCGCGACAGCAGTGGTGAAGTGGGAAGCAGGAAGTACGAGGTGAGGTTTCCCGCGCAGCGGCCGGCTTCTGCCCATCGCCGGACGCTGCCATCGACAACGATGGGCTTTTGCAACCGAAAGGACGATGCCATGACCGACATCATCAAGAACTTCTGGAAAGACGAAGAAGGCGCCACCGCCATCGAGTACGGCTTGATCGCCGGCCTCATCGCCGTGGCGATCATCGTCGCCGTCGGCGATATCGGAGAAAAGCTCAAAGCCTTCTTCGTCTACATCAACACCCAGTTGGGCACGCCTCCGACCTGATGCGATGAACATCGACTGGCTTGCATCCCTGGGTCTGTTGCTATGGCTGATCACCGTCGCCGTCATGGACTTGCGATACCGCAAGGTGCGCAACTGGATGGTTGTGCTGGGCCTCTTCGCGGGCACGGCAGCCTTCTTGAGCGGAGGCCAGCCGTTCCAGACGTCTGCCTGGAGCGGCCTGGCAGGCATGCTTGCGGCATTTGCCGCACTGCTGCCCTTCTACGCATTGCGCTGGATGGGTGCCGGGGATGTCAAGTTCGCTGCAGTCATAGGTCTGTGGACGGGGCTGGCCCCCCAGCTGCTGACCATATGGCTGGGAGGCAGCCTGCTGGCAGGCGTTCATGGCTTGCTTGTTCTGTCTTGGCGCCGCCTGCAGCACAGCTCCTTGGGGCTGTGGCTGACGGGCTGGCTGCCCGCGCCGCTGAGTGCCTTGCTTTCAGCGGATGGAAGCGGCTGCGCATCACAGCCCGGCACGCTTTCACTCCATCGGCCCGTACGCAGCATCCCCTACGCGGGCTATCTGTCCATCGCCGCCATCTGGGTGCTATGGCGCATGGATGTCTCGCCGTAAAGAACACAAAGGCCGCATGACAGCAATACGCTTTCCTCCCCCTTCAGACCCGCAAGGCAGTACAGGTCTTCACGGACTGCAGCGGCCAGGGCAGCCTGCAGCCCTCTGTCATTTCACCGTTTTCAAGCCGCGGGAGCACAAGCCATGCATCTAACCAGAATTGTTGCTGGACTGCTGATCGTGCTGGCTATCGGCCTCGCATTCCTTGCCTGGATGATGGGCCGCCAGCCCCAGCCCACGCCGTCTGCAGCAGCGCCTGCAGCCAGCTCCTCCCCTTCGGCGCCGGCGGGCGCGACAGCGGAACCGGCAAAGCAGCATGCCACCGTCGTCACGGCACGGCCCATCGCGGCAGGCCAGCGCATCATGGCCGACGACATCCGTCTGGTGCAGCACTCCTCGGCCACCGCTGACGGGTTCAAGGATACGGCTGCCGTGTTGAACCGCACCACACTGGTGGCACTGGCTGCCGATACACCACTGCTTGAGCAGCATTTGATCAGCAGTCTTGCTTTGCAGCTCACTTCCGGACAACGCGCACTGTCCATTGCAATCAAGGAGCAGATGGCCGCTGGCCATCATGTGCGCCCGGGCGACTTCGTCGATGTTTTCTTCACACTGGATGGGCGCGCCGAAAACTCCCCCGTGGACACACAGACGCGACTTCTGCTGGCCCGCAGCCGCGTTCTGGCCTACGGGGCATCCAGTGTCGAAAATCCTCCACCTTCAGCAGCACAGCGCAAGGCTCAACAAGAGCAGGAGACAAGCAGCTCAGGAATGCGGCGCAACAGCCGCGACGACCAGGGCCAGCGCCCAGAAAGCGCGCAGACGGCAGTTTTGGCGGTGCCGCTGGAGGATGTGGAACGCTTGACCCTGGCAGAGAAATACGGCCAGCTCACACTGGCGTTGCGTCACCCGGACGATATGTCGGTGCCTGACCCATCGCTGTTCTCTGCCTTGCCCACGGCGCTGCAGCCCATTGCCGGCCGCTCTGCAAAAAACCAGCCGCTACAGGGTCCAGACCGTGCATTCGCAGGCCTGCGCTTCAAGGATCTGGCCACCGGTACCCCATCACGCGCGACAGGACACACTGCACCTTCCTCAGCAGGAACCAGAAAGGCCTCGCAGCAGCCGCGCCTTCAGGCCATCGAAGTACACAACGGCGCCACCGTACAGACGGTGAACTACTGACAACAGCCAGAAGAGGGAGAAATCATGCAGTCGCCACGCCTCTCGCCACCCTTCGCACCCATCGGCCAGGTTCCCAGGAGGCCACAGGCTATCAGGATGCTGTGCTGCGCCACCGTTGTGCAGGCCTGCCTGGGTCCGGCAGCGGCCCAAGCACAGGTGGACTCAGCGATGCAAGCGTTTGCTGCAAGCCCAGCACAAGGACCGCGCACCAACGAGATCCCTTCCAGCGATGCGCTGCAGCTGATAGCCGGCCGGCAACATCTGCTGCAGCTGGGCCTGGCGCCGGGCCGTATCGCTGTCGGTGATCCCAATGTTCTAGATATCAAGGTGCTGCGCTCGCCCTCCGGCAGCGGCGCGGACGATGTCCAATTGCTGCTTACACCCAAAGCCGCAGGCAGTACCACGCTGGTGGTTTGGCCCCAGCGCAACGGCTCACCGCAAAGCTGGTTGGTGCAGGTCAAGGGCCAGCACCTGACCCTGGACCGGCGCCTGTCATCCCTTCCCGAACATGCGCAAGCCCTGGCAGTGCTACGCCAGAACGCGCCCAGCCAGGCCACGTTGATAGACAACGCGCAAATCTCCGTTGCCAGCAATACCGTACAGGTGGATGTCCAGGTGGTGGAATTCAAAAAAGCGGCCATGAGACGCGCGGGCATCAACCTCACAAGCGGAGGAGCCAACAACCACGGTTTCAGCTTCGGACTCTACACCCCAGGCACCAGCAGTGCCGGCACCGGCGGCAGCGACTCTGGCTCGTCGGCCATTTCCAGCGCCATGAACCTGGTGATGAATTTCGGCAAGGCCTTCAGTGGTGCGGGCATACGCGCCCAACTAGGCATTCTGGAAGGAAACGGCTTGGCTCGCGTCCTGGCCAAGCCCACCCTGGTGGCCCACACGGGCCAGAACGCCAGCTTCCTGGCAGGCGGCGAACTGCCAATTCCCGTGCCTGCCCGCGACGGCAACATCGCCATTCGCTACAAAGAATTCGGTATCAAGCTCCAACTGACGCCCACCATCCTGTCGGATGAGCGCATTGCACTGAAGGTCGCACCCGAGGCCAGCGATCTGGACTTCAGCTCGGGCGTCACCATCGCCGGCGTATCCGTTCCCGCCGTACGCACCCGCAGGGCTGACACCATGGTGGAGCTGGCCAATGGCGAGAGCTTCATCATCGGCGGCCTGGTAAGCCGATCGACCTCATCCAGCGTCAACAAGGTGCCGCTGCTGGGCGACCTGCCGATCCTGGGGACCTTCTTCAAGAACCTCAGCTACTCCCAGGACGAAACGGAACTGGTGATTGTGGTCACACCGCACCTGGTCCATCCCCTGCCGGCCTCCACCAATCTGGACAGCCTGATGCCGGGTACCCAGTCCGAGCAACGCAACGCCTCCCAGGTCTGGGGCCCGTTCATCGCAGGCGGCATGAGTCCCAACTCTGCCTTGCCCGGCTTCTCGTATTGATATCCATGACAAGCAAGCCCATCGCCTCCGATCCATCCGTCGAGCCCCCGGGTTCGCCGGCCGTCGGCTCGCCCACTTCGCTGGAGACCTTGCTGGGCCTGCGTTCCTCGAACACGCAGACGGGCCAGGCGGCTGCCCAGTCATCTCCATCCGCGCAGCCGCTGCAGGCACCGCCCCTGGCGAAACTGCCTTCCGACTCCGACCTCCATGTGGAGCTGCTGTTCATCCAGGCGGGCACACCCGAAAGCGCGCTGGCGCTGTCCTGGATGCAGCGCATGCTGGACGGCGCTCAACTGCACACGGCCCGCTTCAACGACAACGTGACAGAGCAGGTTCAGCGCTACATGCCCCACGCCGTCTTCATTCACTTCGATCCCCTGTCCACCGACGAAGCGGCCCAGTTGGCATCACAGCTGCATGTCTCCCACCCGCATCTGCCCTGCGTGGCCGTGGGCCGCACCAAGTACCCGCAATGCATGCTGGCCGCGTTGCGCGCGGGCGTGCAGGACTTTCTCGATGTGGATGGCCCCGTTCAGGCCGCGTACCAGACGGTGATCGATCTGATCAAACGCGTGCCCGCTTCGGCGCCGGGCATGCCCAGCGCACCGCTGACCGCCATCATGTCGGCCCGCGCAGGCCTGGGCAGCAGCCTCATGGCCTCGCACCTGGCCTGGTACCTGCAAAAACGCATGCACGGCACGACAGCCATACCCGGCAAGGACGCTACGCCCCGCGAAATCAGCAACGAGACCTTGGACGGACTGCTCATTGATCTGGGCAGCCCCAGCGGCGACTGCGGCCTGTACCTGGGCACGCTGGGCGACTTCGACTTCATCGAGGCCGTCAACAACCTGCGCCGCTTCGACCGGCGCCTGGCATCGACGGGACTGTCGCGCCACGAAAGCGGCCTGCGCCTGCTCACGCTGCCGCGCCAGCCGGGCCGCCTGCGCGAGGTCTCCTATGCCGATGCCGACGCACTGCTGCTGCGCCTGCGCCAGTATTTCCGCCACATCGTGGCCGACCTGGGTGCCGTCGTGCCCACGCAGCTGGCCATGCGCGTGGCGCTGCGCGCCAGCCAGATCTGGGTGGTCTGCGACCAGAGCGTGGCCAGCGTGGTCTCCACCACCGAGCTGCTGCGCCAGCTCGACGAGCAAAAGGTCGAGCGCGAGCGCGTGCAGCTCATCGTCAGCCGGCACGACAGCCAGCTGGAGCTGGAGGCACCGCAGATCGCCAGGCAACTGCAGCTGCCGCTGCTGGCCACCATTCCCGAGCGCCGGCGCGAACTGGTCCAGGCCGTCAACCAGGGCCAGCTGCTGCCCAGCCGGCTGCAGCGCGAGCCCTATGTGCAGGCCGTGGAAAAGCTCGCCACCTTGCTGATCACCACCCACCACCAGGCCCATGCGGGCGATCAGGCAGCGCCCGTCCGCGGCCTGAACCGTTTCTTCCACCGAACAAGAAGCTGAACGCACCATGACGACCACGGCTTATTCCCATCTGGCGGACGCACAGGCCAGCGAGTTCGAGCAAAGCGCGCTGTTCCTCGACCTGAAGAACCGCACGCACGAGCACCTGCTCAGCCGAATCGAGGAGCTGGGTGCCGAGTTCGGCCGCTGGTCGCAGGCCGCCATCGCGCAGTTCGTGCTGATGGAGCTGGACAGCTTCATCCGCCTGCACTCCGTGCCCGTCAACGAGCAGGAGGCGCTGCAGGTGGCGCGCGCCCTCACGCGCGAGCTCACGGGACTGGGGCCGCTGCAGCCGCTGCTGGAAGATCCGCTGGTCGAGGACATCCTCATCAACGGCCACGGCAACATCTACGTCTCGCGCGGCGGCGTGCTGCAGCGCGAGACGCTGCACTTCAAGGACGACGAGCATGTGCTGCGCATCGTGCGCCGCATCCTGGCGCCGCTGGGCCGGCGCCTGGACGAGTCCAGCCCCATGGTCGATGCCCGCCTGCCCGATGGCGGGCGCATCAACGTCATCATCGAGCCGCTGTCCATCGACGGTCCCTCGGTCTCCATCCGCAAGTTCCGCAAGGACCCGCTGACGCCTTCAGAGCTGGTGCAGCTGGGCACCTTCAACCAGGACATCTGCCGCATCCTGGAGATGGCCGTGCAGGCGCGCTGCAACATCCTGGTCAGCGGCGGCACCAGCTCGGGCAAGACCTCGCTGCTCAACGCGCTGGCCAGCTTCATCCCGGCCAGCGAGCGCATCGTCTCCATCGAGGACACGGCCGAGCTGGCCCTCAACCACAACCACGTGGTGCGGCTGGAAAGCCGCCCCGGCGGCTTCGACGGCTCGGGCCACGTCAGCATCCGCGACCTGCTGCGCAACAGCCTGCGCATGCGGCCCGACCGCATCATCGTCGGCGAAGTGCGCGGCGGCGAGGTGCTGGAGCTGCTGCAGGCCATGAACACCGGCCACGACGGCTCCATGGGCACCATCCACGCCAGCTCGCCGCGCGAATGCCTGTACCGCGCCGAAATGCTGGCCGGCTTCGCGGGCTTTCAGGGCAGCGAGGTCAGCCTGCGCCGCCAGATCGCCAACGCCGTGGACTTCATCGTGCAGATCGGCCGCCTGTCCAACGGCCGCCGGCGCCTGCTGTCGCTGACCGAGGTCACCGGCATGACCGACAACATGATCTCCATGCAGGAGCTGTACCGCTACGAGCCCCAGGTGGGCCCTGACGGACAGGAGCTCGATCACTGGGTCTCGCTGGGCATCTCGCCCCACTCGCCCAAGCTGCTGAGCTGGTGGCGCTCGCAGCAGCAGGCCTCAGGAGGAGGTGTGAGATGACGACTCCCGCAACCCTGGTTTTAGGCGCCATGGCCTGCCTGCTGCTGGCTCTGGGGCTGTGGATGTTCGCACGCGCACGTAGACGGGAGCATGAGCAAACCATCAGCCGTCACCTAAGGCGCAGTCTTGAACGGGGCCGGGACCGGTCTCCCCCACCGGGTGGCACACCCGTGTTCGCGCCGCCCCACAAGGATGGCAGCTCACAACCTGCGCGCATTCCCGCAGTGCAGTGGATACATCGCAAGCTGGGCGTGGACGCCTGGGGCCTGCCGCCCCGCACACCCGCAGTGCTGCTGGCCAGCGTTCTTGCGCTGTTCCTGCTGGCCACAAGCCAGGGCGGGCCAGCAATCGGTTTGCTGGCCTTGGTGGTGTATGCGCTGCTACTCACATTCTTCATATGGCGGCGCCTGACCATGCGGCGCAACAAGCTGCTTCAACAATTGCCCGGCTTCCTGGACAACATGGTTCGCATGATCTCCATTGGCAACTCGCCTCATGCCGCCTTCCAGTTGGCTTTGGGCAATGTTCCTTCGCCACTGGGCGATGCGCTTCAGCAAGCAGCCGCCATGCTGAGCGCCTCCCCGGATCTGGGACAGGCCATGGCACAGCTGGAGCGTTCCTGGCGCCTTCCCGAGTTCGGTTTGCTGGCAGCGGTCTTTCGGATGAGTGTGCGCTATGGCGGCCGCGCCGATCTTGTGCTGGAGCGTGTCTCGGCCTACATCCGGGACCGCCAGTCCGCCGAGCGCGAACTGCATGCTCTTTCGGCCGAAATCCGCCTGTCGGCCTGGGTGCTGGCGCTGCTTCCCGTAGGCGTAGGCGCCCTCATCATGATCCTCAATCAGGGGTACTTCCTACGCATGTGGAATGACGCCAGCGGGCAACGCATGGTCCTGCTTGCCATCGGCTTGGAAGGTGTCGGCGCGCTGCTGCTGTATCGCCTCGCCCAGCTGAGATGAAGCGGACACTGCTCAAGGACGTTGCCATGCGCCGCCCACTCCGCCGCCCCATGCGTTTTGGCCATGCCACATTGGAAAGACGCCAGCCATGACACCACAACAGCTATGGATCGCCAGCCTGTGTTTGGGCTCGCTCGGCACGGTCATGTGGGCCTGCACCATGGTCTGGAAACTACAGCGCTCGCAACAGGCATCCAGTCAAGTCGAGAAGCTGTTGCAGGCACGCGAACGCGCTGCCACTAGCCCGCACGCAGCCCATGCGCTCTTTGGTTCTGCCACGGCCGATGCCGAACTGCTGAATCCGCACACAGGGACCACCGTCCGGTCCGTATCGCCTCAAGCGCTCGCAGCCAGCCTGCAACCGCCGGCCTGGCTACAGACTGGATGGGCCCGGGTACTGCTGGCCGAAGAGGACCGCAAGCTGCTGGACCAGGCTGGCATAGCACTGCGCAGTGGCAGCGTTTTCTACGTTACAAGTCGTCTTCTGCTGGCTCTGGCTTTTCCGCTGCTGGTTTTGGCCGTTCTGCGGCCCAATGACACCTATGCGGTGTTCTATGGTTTCCTGGGCCTCAGCCTCGGCCTGATGCTTCCCAAATGGCTGGTCAGGGCCAAGGCCCGACAACGGCGCGAGCAGGTCGTGGAGGAGCTGCCATTGTTCGTCGACCTGCTGCGACTTCTGCAAGGCGTGGGCCTGAGCATCGACCAGAGCCTGCAGATTCTGGCCAGCGAGTTCGGTAGCGTGCTGCGCGTCATCAGCGGCGAATTGGCCCTGGCCAACCAGCTCTACAGCAGCGGCCGCACGCGCGAGCAATCTTTCCAGCGCCTGGCCAATCTCAGCGCAGATGACGACATGAGCGCCGTGGTCAATCTACTGACCCAGGTGGACCGCCATGGCGGCGCCGTGCAAGAACCGCTCAAGGAATTCAGCATCCGTTTGCGCGAAAAGCGCCAAGCCCGCTTCAAGGAAAAGATAGGCGCGATCACCGTCAAGATGACCGGGGTCATGGTCCTGACGCTGCTGCCAGCCCTGCTGGTCATCACCGCAGGCCCAGGCTTTTTGGCAGTCATTCGTGCCCTCTCGAGCATAGGAGGAGCATGAGCATGTACCCATACAAACAGTCCCTTCCGCGAAACTGGGCAGCACTTGCCACAACCCTGGCGCTCCTGCTGGGCGGGTGTGCCAGCAAGGGGCCTGAGGGCTACGGCGTGGCACCACAGCCATCAGCGGCCGCCCCAGTCCCGCCACAAACCTCCAATTCGGAGCAGTCCGCTCAAATCGATACCACCCAGACCTATCTGGATTTGATTGGTCAAATGCAGCAAGCAGGCCAGTGGTATGCGTCGCTGGCGCATGCCGATGCTTTCGAACAGCAGTTCGGCGCCAACCCGGAGTCGCGCATGCTGCGCGCGGACGCCATGCGCAATACCGGCCAGTTCACACAGGCAAGACAAGCCTATCTGGTACTGCTCGATGGTGGATCTGCAGCACGCGCTCGGCGCGGGCTGGGTCTTCTTCATGCCGCCCAGGGCCAATACGCGCAGGCCGTGGATCAACTGGAAAAAGCGCGCCAGCTCAACCCCATAGATGCCAATGTACTCAGCGATCTGGCCTACGCCCACATGCTCGATGGACAACTGTCCTCGGCGCAGATGCCCATGCTGCAAGCCGCGCAATTGGCGCCCGGCAATGCCCGCGTGCAACTGAACCTGGCTCTGTACTGGCTGGCCTGCGGCAACCAGATAGAGGCCTCGCGGCTGCTGCAAAAGCTGTCCCAGCCTCCGGCGAGAGGGGCGCTCCCGCTGATTGACCAGGCCTCTTTGCAAACGCTGCAGGCCCAGTTGGCGCAGGTACAGGAGGCGGTACGCGCCCGCGCCATGGCCAGCTCACTGCCCCCCCGTCCGGAGCCCGCTGCTGCGCCCAAACATCCGGCAGCCACCGCACTGCCCGCTGCAGCAGGTTCGCATACCAGCCATCAGCCTCAACCCGGCACAGCCGGGCTGCCACCACTCTGAGGAGACAGCCATGCAATGCATTGAACGCAAAGTCACACTCGACGCCAAACGCCTCGCAGGGCTATGCGCCACGCTGCCGCTGCTTGGCCTGATGCTGATGTCTCCCAAGGCATTGCAAGCCCAGCAATCGGATGACCGCACCGTGACGCCTTTGCAAACGTCTGCCGTGCTCACCGCACAGAGCACGGCAGACGCAGCTCCATCGCCCACCGGCCTGGGCCCAGAGGCCATGCCGAGGCATCTCCCCATTCGGCAGATCGTCATTGGCGATGCCACGGAGCGGCTCCTGGCCCTACAACGCTCCGCCCAGCCCGAGCGCAAACGCACCATAGACGCTGCTCAGGCCACGCGCAGCTATCAGCGCTACCTCAAGAGCTTCGAGAGCGAGATACCGGCCAACTACACCACCGGCATAGATACCGGCGTGGCCTCGACACGCTGACCCCCCGGGCCACATGCATCATGAGTACGCAAGCGCATCCTCTCTGCATGGACCGGCATAGCCGGCAGCGCGGCGTGTACGCACTGGAGTGGGCCATCATTTTCCCGGTGTTCTTCGTGCTGCTGTACGCCATCGTCAGCTATGGTTTGACCTTCTTCGTTCGGGAGTCGATGCAGTTCGCTGTCGAGGAAGGGGCGCGTGCCGCGCTCAGATATCCCGTGGGAGTCAACGCGCCGAACTGGCTTCATAGAAAACAGGCCGCCATCGCCTCGGTACAGAAAATGCTGGCCTGGCTTCCGGACGATCTGAGACCTGCAGTAGCGGATATCCAGTTCACGGTATGCCGCCTCAGCGATACCACCTGCTTTCAGAACAGCCCGCTGAACAACACTCTGGCCTGCGACATCGGCACCCCCTGCCTCATCCTCATTTCCTACAGGATAGATAACTACCCCAGCAAGGCCATTGCGCCATCAATTGCCGGAATCAAAATCATTCTTCCCAACAGCCTGACAGCCAGCGCCGCCCTGCTGGCGGACAGGAGGATGCTGTGATGCGCCAACGGGTTGCCCATCCATCCTTAATCCGGACACAGAGTGGCATCGCCGCACTGGAGTTTGCGTTGATTGCAGCCTTGATGATCTCCATGCTGATGGGCCTCTTGGTCTGGTGGCGCTACTTCCAGGCACACCAAGCTGTCACCCGTGCCGCGGGAGATGGTGCGCGGATCGCCCACAGCCTGATCTCCACGGGTGCCAACTATCCCTGCACTATTCCCAACGCAAACGCGAACCGAACCGTCATTCAAGACAGGGTTTCCCAAGTGGCGCGCCTGGGGTTACAGAGAAGCTCCTTGCCGGACGAGCCTCTGGTGATGGGCTCTTTCGAATGGACTTGCCCCTCTTCCGCAAACTCTCCGCCAGGCAGCTTTTCCTTCAAGATCAGCTACCAGCTTCCTCCTTTGCTTAGCAATACCTTTTTCATCAATGAACCGCAGCGAATCAGCGAACAAAGCGTGGTGCATTTCAGGTATGCGCCATAAAGAGAGGCTGCCATGCGAATCTATCCGTCCGCCCTTCAGAAAAGAGGCTTGATCAAAAGCAGGGGAACCGTGTTGATACAGTTCGCCCTGCTTCTGGCTGTACTCATCAGCATTCTCGGAACGGCACAAATTGGCTACATGTACTACGCCAAGCGCGATCTTCAACGGATCGCGGATCTTGCCGCCCTGGAAGCCATCAGTGCGCTCGTGGACCCCTCCACCTGCACTGCCGCGGAGGCCGCGGGAATGAACAGCATCGCCAGCCAGTGGAAATGGCCGACAGGGGTGTCTCCTGCTCCGCTGCAGCAAAGCGTGCGCTGCCTCAAATGGAGCAGGGATGCCGGCCCCGCCTTTGGGGCAGCCCCCTTCAATGCAGCCCAGGTTCGGCTCAGAGGCAAAAGCCTGCAGCTGTTGCCTTTCCTGGGCAACAGGGAGATCTATGCCGAATCCATTTCGGCGATTCCAGATGATCCTATTGCGGCTTTTTCCCTAGGCTCCGGCGTGGCCAAGCTGGATGAAGGTGCACTCAATCGACTGCTCACCATGCTGTTGGGAACGAATGTCAATCTGACCTTGGTGGACTACCAAGGGCTTGCCAACACCAAGGTCAACCTCCTGGGATTGAAGGAGGCGTTGAACATCTCCGCCGGCACCTATGATGAGCTGCTCAATGCCGATGTGCTGCTGACCAAACTATTGGAATCCAGCATCAGTGTCATCCAGAACTCTCCTGGCAGCGACACCGCCAACATCGCAATAGCTGCGCTGGACAAGCTTCTGAAGCTGCCCATCGCAGTCAATATCCAAAACACCGTCATCTCCCTGCTGAAGGCTCCTGGCCAGAACGGTTTACTCGACATCGGACTCTTCAAAGACAACCCGATGTCCGCATTGATCGCCGATGTCAGTGCCCTGAGCCTCCTGATGGTGGGATTGCAGGTGGCCAACGCGGACTCTGCCGCCACCTTGCAGACCGGTATCGACCTGAAACCGCTGGCCGATGTAGCCATCAAGGCAAAAATCATAGAACCACCCGTCATTGCCGTGGGTCCTCCCGGCTACGACAGCACCGGCAAACCCCGAACCACGGCGCACACTGGCCAGATACGCACTTTCTTGGATATCAAGGCCCTCACTCCGGTGGCTGGAAAATCCAGTCTTCTGGATCTGAACCTGCTGCTGGCCAGCGTCAAGGTTTCCATGCCTGCAGGCCAGTTGGTCAACCTGCCGCTTTATGTCGAGGTGGGATCGGCAGATGGCAGGCTCGAAGAAGTCATCTGCAGATACGAAGGCAACAAGCACCGTGTCCGCATTGATGCCAGGCCTGGCCTGGCACATGTGTTTCTTGGCAATGTGCCTGCGGCCCTGACCAACACCACTACGCCCTGGGAAAGCCTGACCAAGGAAAAATTCCATCTATTGAGCCTGAAGCTGGATATCAAGCTGCTCCTGGGACTTATCCCTGTGGTGGAAGCACCCATTGCCCTGAAGGCGAAGCTGGATCTCCCGGTCAATGCACCCGGGGCTTATTCCAGCCTTTACTACGACTATGAAAAAGGCAAGCCCCGAACCGAGCAAGCGCTCATCAAGAGCGTGGGCATGAAGCAGCAGCTGGGCCAATCCATCGGTAACGCCATCAATGCAGGCTTGCTGGAAGTGGAGCTTGATACCTCGGGGCTGAAGTTGCTAGGCCTGGACCTGGGACTCGTGAGCAGCATCGTTGATGGCCTGGTCAACGGCCTCGTTGGCATCGTCAGCGGCGTTCTGGGGCTGCTCAATGTCGTGCTGATGCCGGTCCTGGCGTTGCTGGACGGGGTGTTGCTCGGACCGCTGCTTGAAGCGCTTGGGATCCAAGTCGGGTACGCAGACGTCGAGCTGCTTTGGGCCGATTGCAACTACGGCGTCATCGTTCAATAGCAGCGCATTCAATCTTTGAAACAACCAAAAAGCGAGACTGAGGTGAATCTGGACGAGTTGGTCATTTATGTCTGGGAAGGCCAGGCCGACATCGCCGAGCGGGTGGAGCGCTGCGTGCTCAACCTGGGCGTGGACGTAGTGCGCGCCGACGGGCTGACCCTGCCCGCCGACACCAGCGAGCTGGGCAATGCGATCGCCGTGGTCAGCGTCTCGGTGCTGGAGGGCGCGCGCTTCACGCGCCAGGGCGTGGAGGGTACCTTCGGCATGCCCGTGCTGTGGGTCAGCGCCAAGCAGCGCGACGCCAACGCCGGCACCTATGCCATGGAGTACTCGCATGTGCTGCCCTTCGACTTCACGGGGGCCGAGCTGCGCGCCATGCTGGTGCGCATCCTGCGGCGCATGCAGAGCAACCAGCGCCAGGTGCAGCGCTCGGAGGACATCATCGCCGTGGCCGACTGCATGCAGCGCCTGCTGCGCGACGTGGACACCTTTGCCGACTGCGAGCACAGCGTGCTCATCATCGGCGAGACCGGCGTGGGCAAGGAGCGCATTGCCGAGCGGCTGCACGAGCGCAACAACCGCTACGGCCAGGGCCCCTTCGTGGTGGTCAACTGCGGCGCCATCCCGGACGGGCTGTTCGAGTCCCTGTTCTTCGGCCATGCCAAGGGCTCGTTCACGGGCGCGGTGAATGCCCACAAGGGCTATCTGGAGCAGGCCAACGGCGGCACGCTGTTCCTGGACGAGATTGCTGACCTGCCGCTGTACCAGCAGGTCAAGCTGCTGCGCGTGCTGGAAGAGCGCGCCATCACCCGGCTGGGCTCGGCCGCCGCCGTGCGGCTGGATTTCCGGCTGGTGGCGGCCACCAACAAGCCGCTGCGCGGGCTGGTGCGCGAGGGGCGCTTCCGGGCCGACCTGTTCTTCCGCCTGGCCGTGATCGAGCTGCAGATCCCCAGCCTGGAGGAGCGCGGCGAGGCCGACAAGCTGGCCATCTTCCACGCCATCCTGCACAAGGTGGTGGGCGAGGCCACGATGAAGGAGCTGGGCGAGCCGCCCTTCTTCATCCTCGACGCCGTGGCCCAGATGTACTTCCCCGGCAATGTGCGCGAGTTGCGCAACCTGGCCGAGCGCATCGGCGTGGCCGCCCGCCAGACGCGCGACTGGAACGCCGACGGCGCCACGCAGCGCATCCTGCAGCACGCCCAGGCCCTGTCGGCCACCACCTTCCCGCCGGACGCGGGTGCCGCCGAGCCCCTGCTGGCCGACCGCAGCAACTGGGACATGGACGAGCGCAACCGCATCATCGTGGCGCTCAACACCAACGACTGGAAGCGCCAGAACACGGCCCAGCACCTGGGCATCAGCCGCAAGGTGCTCTGGGAAAAGATGCGCAAGTACCAGATCAGCGACGGCGAGCCCGAAGTGCCCGTGCCGGGCTGAGCACGCCCTCCGACACATCCCCATCCCCCCACGCCACGGAGACCTCCACGAACATGCAGGACAAGCCGGTCATCATCTTCGTCAGCGCCGTCTACCCCAGCCAGTACAGCCTGCTGTGCAGCCACCTTCGCGCCAGCGGCGCGGCCGACAGCTGGTTCATGACCATGCCCGGCCATGCCGAGAACTACGCCAGCCAGTGCGACCACCTGCTGTCGTTCCGGCCCGATGGCGACATCGTCGGCCCGCAAAGCTACTACTACTCCAGCAAGGTGGAGCGCTCGGCGCGCATCGGCCGCGGCCTGCTGCAGGGGCTGCAGGCCTTCGAGAAGGAAAAGGGAAAACGCATCGACGTGGTGGTCGCCCACTCGCTGTGGGCCGCGCCCAACCTGCTGTACGGCGAGATCGATGCGGCCATCGTCAGCTACATCGAGTTCCCCAGCTACCGCGTGCACGGCAACGAGCCCGACTACCCGCCCGACCTGTCCCAGCGCCTGGCCGACCGCAACATGGAAATGCTGCACTACCACCAGGTGCTGTGCAGCGACCTGACCATCGCGCCCAGCGCCCATGCGCGCTCGCTGTTCCCGCCGCTGCTGCAGGAGCGCGTGGCCGTGCAGTTCGAGGGCTTCGACATCCAGGCGCCCGACGAGCAGGCCGAGCCGCCGCCGCGCCAGGACGGGCGCTTCACCGTGGCCTTCTCATCGCGCGACCTGTCCAGCTCCAAGGGCTTCGAGACCTTCATGCGCCTGGTCGATCGCCTGGTGCGCGAGGGCGATGGCCGGCAGATGCGCTTCATCGCCCTGGGCGACCCCACGGCCGTGACCTATGGCTACGAACAGCAATGGGTGGAGCGCCGCTACCAGGGCAAGGTAGCCAGCTTTCGCGACCACCTGCTGCAGATCCACCCGGCCGCCGAGGTGGTGGAGTTTCCGGGCAAGCTGCCGTACGACGAGTTCGCGCGCACGCTGGCCTCGGTGGACCTGTTCCTCTATCCGCTGCGCTACGGCGTGGCCAACTGGGGATTGATGGAGATCCTGGCGCGCGGCGGCTGCGTGATCGGATCGAACTGGGGCTTTGTGCCGGAGCTGGTGCAAAACGATGTCAACGGCCTGCTGCTGCCCGACAGCGACGACGCCTGGATAGGCGCCATCCGCCAGTTGCGCGACGATCCGGCCCGGCGCCAGCGCTACGGCCGGGCCGCGCGCGAGACGGGCAAGCGCTTTCACATCTCCAACGTGGCCCCGCGCTTCATGGACCTGTTCCGCCTGGCCATGGCGCGGCGCAAGGCCGGCCCGCTCATGCTGGAGTGAGGCGCCGCAGCGGCATGTGCCCCGGCCAGGCCCGGGCCCGGGCCCGGTCCAGGGATCAGGCCCGCGCCCGCAGGAAAAAGCCCGTGCCCATGCCGGACTCGGCGGCCGACACCGCCGATGCGGCAGACGCGCCAGACACGCTTGAGGCCGCCGAAAGTGCAGACATGCGCTCCATGCCGCTCCAGCTCAGGGCCATGTCCAGCTCGTCGTCGTCCTGCACCTCGGTCGCCTCCAGCACCTCCAGCACGTCTTGCACGCGCACCACCTGGTCCAGCAGGCCATGCAGCGAGGGCCGGGCGATGAAGAAGCCCTGCGCGCCATGGGCTCCCGCCAGCGCCACGGCCTCCAGGCCCTGGGCGGACTCGATGCCCTCCACGATCACGCAGGCACCCCGGTCGGCACACAGGCTGACCAGGCCCTGCATCATCCGGGCCGAAGGCCGGGCCTGCAGGCTTTGGTCCAGCACGGACTTGTCGATCTTGACGATGTTGGCGCGCAGCTTGCCCAGAATGTCCAGGCCGCCGCGCCGGGGCACGATGTCGTCCAGCGCCACGCGCACGCCCAGGATCTGCAGGTGCCGCACCAGGCCCAGCGCGGCCTTCTCGCAGGGGAAGGCGCCGGTCTCGGTGATCTCCAGCACCAGGCGCTGGGCGATCTCGGGCCGGTCCTCCAGATAGTCGAACACGCCCTCCCACCAGGCGTCGTCGCAGAACGAGGCAGCCGACAGATTGCAGCCCAGGCTGTGGCCGGTCTTCATCTCCAGCGCGCCTATCACCGACCACAGCACGCTGCGATCCAGCCGCGCGGCCAGGCCCAGGCGCTCCAGCGCCTCGATGGCATGGGGCACGGCGTAGTTGTCGTAGGCAGAGAACACGCTGCGGCGCAGCAGGCACTCGTGGTAGAGCGTGCGGCCCGCGCCGGTCCCGCTGCCTCCCCCTGCCAGGCCTGCGGGCTCCAGCAGCGTCACGGGCTGGAATGCCAGCGCCAGGTGGCCCAGCCGCAGATCGTCCAGCAGGCGGCTCGCCAACTGCATGTCGGCCTGGTAGCCCTTGATCAGCCTGGGGTGCATCCTGCGCACCGCCATGTCCTGGACGCCCGCCGTGGCGTGGCCCTTGCCGCGTATCTCGTGCAGGCCCGTCAGGGAGACGCAGCCCAGCGCCTGCACCTCGGCGCGCAGATAGGCCTGGCGCGAGCCGTCCACCACCGGCTCGCGCACCAGGGAGGACTCCAGCGCATGCATCCAGCCATGCCGGGCCTGATTGCCAGGCAGTACCGTGTCGGCCATCGTGCGGGGGTCGAACCCGCGAACCAGCAGCGTATCGCCCGCGCGCTCCAGCGATTCGGCATCGATGCCCAGGCCCCTGAGCCGTTCCACGCAGGCCTGCATGGCCTCGTCGCAGAAGCCGTTGCCGTAGACGCTGCGCCAGGTCCGCAGGGGCGACAGCCAGATGGCCAGGTCCACGGGGGTGTCGCCGTGCGGAGCTTCGATGATGTCGTGCATGGTGTGCTCCTTCATTCAACGGCCTGCAATGGGTTGTGAATAGCAGTGAAATCCGATCGCCCTGCGCCCCTGGCCTGCGGGCCCGCCGCCCAATGCGCCCAGTGCGCCCATATCCACGGCCGACAGCGCCAGGTCCACATGGCCGGCCACCAGGTCAAAGACCACCGAGCAGGCATCTGCCTTGCGGCTGAAATACGCCAGCGTGGCGTCCGTGCCGCCTGCAAAGCTGCCCAGCAGCGCCTGCCCGTCCTGCTCCTGGAACACGGCCTGCGCGCTGCCCTGCTGGGGCACGATGACGCGATCGCCCTGCTGCAGCAAGGCGCCGGCCTGGGCCGCGATCACATCATTGCGCCGCACGATGCGCACGCCCTCGCTCACGCGCGTCAGCAGCGCCACCGGCGCCACCTGTGCATGCATGCCTCCATCACCGGCCTCGCGAGCAGAAGCAAAAGCAGAAGCACGCGGCACCGCCACAGACACGAACGAACCGGACACATTCAACGGCTTGCTGCGCGCCCTGTCAGGGCTGGTGCGCAGTCGCGACAGGGCCACGCCTGCAAGCGACAACGAGAGAGCGGCCATGGTTTCTCCTCCGAAAGACTGCGATCGATGGGGCGGGTGGCGCAGCACATGGTTTTCCAGGCACTGCGACAAGCTTTTTGCAACCTGCTGCAACAAGCGTGCCATGGGCTGGCGCCCTTTCCGAAAGCCGGCGTCTTTCTGTAACCCATTGATTTGATTGAACCTGGGAATGCAGACTAGGCCGATTGACCATTGCGCGTTACGGGCTATGTCACGTAACGCCGCGGCCCTGCGCCGTTACTTGCACGGCAAACCTGACAGCAGCCAGTCCGGGAGCAGGTACCTGTGACCTCTGCCCAGGCAATCCAGATGAAATACTGCGCATCAAATAGCCGGGCCTGAGTCTGGAACCCAGACACTCGCCATAATCACGGCTCCGTTGTATCCAGAAATTTCGAACTCGAGAGGGAAATATGGCTAAGCCGATATGGATGGCGGCAGCATTGCTGTCAGCCGTGTTTATTTTGTCAAGCTGTGGTGGTGGAGGATCTGGTGATGCTCCGGCAACAGGAAACCCAGGAACAGGAAATCCGGGAACAGGAACCCCTGGCACCGGGGGTGGCGCCGACAACTCCTGGCTCAGTTTCAGCCCGGCATCAATTTCGCATACGGCGAAGGAGCGCAGTTTTGCGGTGCCCATTACTGTGGTGGCCACCTCCAGCAAGACGATTGTGGAACGCGTCAACGTGGCGATCGTGGACACGTCCGGTGTTCTTGACGCCAACGAGACCACCGTGACGGCGCTGAGCGCCACCAGCTATGAAGCGAACATGTCACTGTCGCCCACGTTGAAACCGGGCAAATACCAGGGCTTCTTCAAGGTGCAACTGTGCCTGGACGATCCTCAGGTGTGCAACCAGCCCTATTCCGGTTCACCATGGCAGATTGCGTACGATATCGAGGTCAAGCCTTGGGCTCAGCCACGCACGGTGCACAAGCTGCTGGTATCGGACACGGGCGTTGCACTGACCAGCATGTCTGATTTCGCTCTTCTCACACGGTCGATCAGTGTGTCGGACAATCTTGGGCAGGCAGGCCGTTGGCAAGCTCGCTCCGACCAGCCATGGCTCACTGTGACACCGTCCGGAGCAGTTGGAGAGGCGCTGCAGATTCAGGCCGACCCTTCCGCGCTTGCAGAGAACACCATCAGCTATGCAACCGTCGCGGTCACATCGCCGGACGCCACCGTGGGTGAAGCTCAGCCCGTGGTCGTTGCCTTGTGGAAGGGAAAGGGCCCGGTGCGTCAGCTGGCAAGCAGCACCACGGAAATAGCCCGGTACAAGTATCTGCTGGCTGACCCGGTCAGGCCACATGCCTATGCCCATTCCGGTGGCGGCAAGATCGACGTGTACAACATCTACACTGGCGCTCAGGAGGGCACGCTGACTGCTGCAGGTGCGGCGTTCGGGAAAATGGTGGCGTCTTCGGACGGTGCCTTCCTGTATGCGGTCGACTGGGCCTCCAGCCAACTCAGGGTCTTCGATCTGCGGAGCAGGCAACTGACCGCGTCCTGGCCGCTTGATACCGTCCTGACGGGCTTCGACAGCGGCTATGTGGATATGGTTTACGCCCGTCCCAATGGCATCGGCATCGTTGTATTGACAACAGGGCAGATCTTCCGGGCATCCGACGGCAAAGTTCTGGCTACCAAGGTCGCCACAGCCGAGCGGCCGCGGGATCAAATGCAGTTTTTCTCAGTGCTGAAATCGAGCTATCTTGCTGTCTCGCCGGATGGTCTCCGTATCTACTCGACGAGTTCCAGGCAGCGCAGTCCCAACACGCCGTTTTACTGGGACATGGATTACAGCGAGGTGGACTCAGGTACGCTCTCGTTCACAAAGCCATATCTGGCAAGCCCGGCTCAGGAGCGCCTGCCGCAGGCGGGTGGTATAGCGATCTCCCGGGATGGCAAGCGCGTTCTGATGCTGTCGTACGGCGGCGGGGTTTCCCTTTGGAGCCCGGAGGACCTCTCGCGGGCGGGAATGCTCACGCAAGGACTAAGCCTCAATTCAGATACGCTCATCGTGGCGGCGGACGGCAGAATCATCGTTGTGGACATGATGGATAACTGGAAATTCAATATCCTGTCACCAAGCGGCAATCTACTGAAGACGCAGTCAACTGTGCTGCCGGCAAGCACCGTCAAACCCGGCGACTCCAGCAGTATCTATGCATGGACTTCCGGCATGGTGGTGTCCGCAGACGGGGCGGTCGTGATCCAGAGCGCATCCATCCAAGCTGAACGGGATTCCGCATACCTGCTCACTTTCACACCGATTACGCCCTGAACGGCAACCACGGCGCCCCGCCACATTGTGCGGGGCGCTCTTCATCAGGCATGTGCGGACGCAGCTTCGCATCAAGACTCCCAGTGCCGCAAAGCATGCCTGCAAAAACCTCCCAGGCAAGGGCACATCCAAGCACTTGGCGGCCATTCGCTGGGAGCACCTCCAGGTTCTCCACGACCAGCTCAGATGGGCCCATCCGGATCCAGGCCTTGGCCCGCCGAGATGGCCAGCAGCACGGCCGGCCCGGGGGTGAAGCACATCAGCACAGAGGCGCCGCAGAAAACAAGCCAGTGGGCAAGGGTCATGGCCAGGTGCAGCCGTAGATGGGGGAAGACAGCCGGCATTTTTCGATCAATTGCGGCCTCTCCAATGCCTGTCCCGGAAAGATCCCCCGCCCCAGGGACCACCCCGCCATGGCGCACAGGCCTGCCCGACACGCCCCCCTTTCGGTGTATGTTCCAGCGCATCACTTCAGGAGCCGGCCCTGTCCCCGCAAAAGTCCATCCAACGGGATCTGGCGATCCTCTGGCTCACCATCTCGGCCGTCGCCCTCGTGCTGGCGTGGCTGCTGCTGCTGCTGACACGGCAGGGCACCGAGCCGCAGATTGCCCGGGCCCGCGACGCCGCTGGCGTCAGCTGCAGCGCGCTGCAGGCCGGGGCCGCGCGCATGGGGCTGGCGGGGCTGATGGCGGACACGCCCAGCGCACAGGCCCGGTCCGCCGCGCAGGCCGTGCTGGACCTGGCGCTGCGCGAGCGCCCCGGCATGGAGGGCGGCTTCTGGCGCGAGGGCCCCGGTGTCGTGGCCTATGCCTTTCCCACCTATGACGGCTCGGGCATCAAGCGCGATGCTCCCAGTGCGGAGATGGAGCGCATCACCTCCACCGCCCAGCGCGCGCGGGACAGCGCGGGGCTGGTGACCGACCTGCGCCCCGGACTGCGCGAGGCGGTGGTCTTTGCCGCCTGCCCGGCCCAGGCAGATGCGCCTGGGCTGGTGGCCTGGACACTGATGCGCGTCCCCCTGATCAGCGCCGACGTGGTCAACCCCCTCATCCTTGCCGTCAGCCTGCTGCTGGGCATGGTCCTGGTCTCGGGCCTGTGGCTGGGCAGAATGCTCCGGCGCTGGCAGCGGCAGTCGGCACAGATGGAGCAGCAACTGCTCGGCGCCGAACGGCTGGCCACCCTGGGCCGGCTGTCCGCAGGCCTGGCGCACGAGATCCGCAATCCGCTGGGCACCATGCGCATGAAGGCAGAGACCGCGCTGGCAGCGCCCGCGCCACTGCGCGAAGCGCGCAGCCAGGGCGCCCTGGAGGCCGTGCTGGCCCAGACCGCGCGCCTGGAAGACCTGGTATCGAGCCTGCTGGCCTTGACCCAGCCCTTCCGGGTGCAACCGGAGCCGGTGGACCTGCAGCATTTGCTGGACGAAAGGCTGCAGGCACATGCCGAGCTGGCCCAGGCCAGCGGCGTGCAACTGGCAACGGCAGTGTCCACCGGCCTTGCCCGGGACCTGCAGGACGGGCGCCGCCCGCTGCTGGACCCCGCGCAGATGGCCAGGGCGCTGGACAATCTGCTGCTCAACGCACTGGCGCACACGGCGGCCGGCGGCCGGGTGGAACTGGGGGCAGACCGCGGCGGCACCAACAGCGGCCCACTACAACTGTGGGTGGCCGATGACGGCACGGGCGTTGCGCCCGAGCTGCGCGACACGCTGTTCGAGCCCTTCACCACCGCACGCCCCGGCGGCACCGGGCTGGGATTGGCGCTGGTGCGCGAAATCGTGCTGGCCCATGGCGGCCGCATCGCGCTGGGCAAGACAACACGAGGCACCCGCATAGAAATGGAATTTCCATGGCCCGCATCCTGATCGTGGACGACGACACGGCCTTCCGTGAAAGCTTGGCCGAGATGCTCGGCGACCTTGGCCATGGGGTCAGCCAGGCCCCGACCGTGGCGGCGGGGCTGCAGATCCTGCAGGCCGGTTCGGTGGATGCGGCCATCGTCGATCTGCGCATGCCCGGCGAGGACGGCCTGGCCTTCCTGCGCAAGGCCCGTAGCCTCTCGCGGGCGCCCTGCATCATGCTCACGGCCTATGCCAGCGGCAGCAACACCATCGAGGCCATGCGCCTGGGCGCCTTCGATCACCTGACCAAACCCATTGCCAGAACCGCGCTGGTCGAGGTGCTGGAGCGCGCCTTGCTCAGTGCGGGCCAGGCCGGCAGCCGCGAGAACACGGCGCAGAGCCCGGAGCAGAACCAGGAGCCGGAAGGCGATGACGCCGAGCTGGTCAGCGGCAGCGAGGCCATGCGTCAGGTCTTCAAGCGCATCGGCCTGGCGGCGGACAGCGACGCCACCGTGCTGGTGCTGGGCGAGACAGGCACGGGCAAGGAACTGGTGGCGCGCGCCCTGCACCGCAACAGCGCCCGGGCGGAGCGCCCCTTCGTGGCCGTCAACTGCGCGGCCATTCCCGCCGAACTGATGGAAAGCGAGCTGTTCGGCCATGTGAAGGGCGCCTTCACGGGCGCCGTCAGCGACCGTGCCGGGCGCTTTCGCGAGGCGCAGGGCGGCACGCTGTTCCTCGATGAAGTGGGCGACATGCCGCTGCCCACGCAGGCCAAGATCCTCAGGGCGCTGCAGGAGCGCGAGATCACGCCCGTGGGCGCCAGCCGGGCGCTGCCGGTGAACGTGCGCATCATCGCGGCCACGCACCGCGACCTGCCGGCTGCCGTCAGGCAGGGGAGCTTTCGCGAGGATCTCTGGTACCGGCTCCAGGTCGTGCCCGTGCACCTGCCGCCGCTGCGCGAGCGCCTGGGCGACGTGCTGCTGCTGGCCGAGCATTTCCTGCGCCAAGGCGGCGGCGCCTCGCCCAAGCGCCTGGGTGCCGACGCCGCGCGCCTGCTGCTGGCGCACGACTGGCCCGGCAATGTGCGCGAGCTGCGCAACGCCATGGAGCGCGCGGCCCTGCTGTGCCCCGGGCCGGTCATCGGGGCCGAGCACATCGGCCTGCAGCCTGCCGTGGCGCACGGGCCCGCCATCGACTGGAACGGCCCGCTGGCCGCCGCCGTCGCCCAGCTGGAGCGCGAAATGGTCACGCGTGCCCTGGCCGCAGCCGCGGGCAATCGTGCCGAAGCCGCGCGCCGCCTGGGACTTTCGCGCCAGCAGCTGTACCGCAAGCTGGCGGAGTTCGGGCTGGGCTGAGGCCGCAATGGGCACACGGACGCACGGACGCACGGACGGCGCCGCATGTGTCCGATACGGTGACACCTGCTGTCTCCGCATCGGACGCCCGGCCCACAGAACCCGCTGCAAGCCCTTGATTTCATGAGGATTCCTGATGGCATGGCACTTGCATTGACGGATGCGTGTCCATCGCCAACCAAGGAGCCCTCATGTCCCGATTTGTTCTTACCTCCGCCGTTCTGTGGCTGGGTTCCAGCGCATTGAATGCGCATGCCGTGCCGCCCGGCGGCTTCGCCTCTTCGGCCCCTTCAGCCCCTGCAGGGCCTGGCGCGCCGCACGCACAGGCCGTGCTCGAAAGCGCCGTAGCCCGGCTGCTGACCAATCCGTATGGAGAGGTGGACGGCCTGCGCCTGACCGACGGCACGGTGGTCCGGTTCCCGCCCCATATGTCCGACGCGCTCACGGCAGCCGTGAAGGTGGGCGACACGGTGCGCATCATCGGCCGCAGCGAAGCCGGTGGTGCGGTCAAGGCGGATGCCATCGTGAACTCGGCCAGCGGCCAGACCGTGTACGACCAGCCGCCCGCCCGCGACGGCGCACGCCCCATGCCGCCGCACCTGCGCATGGCCGGCCTGCAGACGCAGCAGGCCCAGGGCCGCATTGATGTGGTCCTCACCGGCCCGCGCGGTGATGCCAACGGCGTCATCCTGTCCGACGGCGCCATCGTGCGCTTTGCCCCCCATGCGCTGCAGCAGCCGCTGCAGCCGGGGCAGCTGTTTGCCGCCTCGGGCCTGGGCACGCGCAGCGCGCACGGCACCTCGCTGGAGGCCACCAGCATGGGGGCCAGCCTGTCGGACCTGCAGCCGCTGTACGACCGCGCGCGCTGACACCACCGCCCGGTCCCAGGGGCCGGGCGGGCTCCTGCCCCTTCCTGCTTTTCTGCTTTCCGGCTTTCCTGTTTTCACCGAACCCCGCCATGTCCCCCAAGATCGCCCCCGTCCTGCTGCTGCTGATCTCCAACGTCTTCATGACCTTCGCCTGGTACGGGCACCTGAAGTTCGAGAACCGGCCGCTGTACCTCGTCATCCTGGTGAGCTGGCTGATCGCGCTGGCCGAGTACTGCTTCGCCGTGCCCGCGAACCGGCTCGGCCATGAGGTCTACAGCGCGGCCGAGCTCAAGACCATCCAGGAGGTGATCACGCTGGTGGTGTTCGCCGTCTTCTCCGTGCTCTACCTGGGCGAGAAGCTCACTCTCAACCACCTGGTGGGCTTCGGCTTCATCTGCCTGGGCGCCTTCTTCGTGTTCAAGGGCCCGCTGCGCTGAAGGAAGCCGCCATGCACCGCACACACCACCATGCGCGGCGCTGGCTGCCGGGGCTCAACTTCTTCCTGGCCGATGTACGCGACGGCCTGGGACCGTTCCTGGGCGTGTTCCTGCTCGCCCAGGGCTGGCGGCTGGACGACATCGGCTACGTCATGGCCCTGGGCGGCATCGCGGTGCTGGCCCTGGCGCTGTGCTGGTTCGGCGCGCCTGCCGAACCAAGGGCTGCCCACCTCCAGCCCAAGACCTGAAATCAGGCCATGCGCGGCCCGCTTTCAGGGCATCTGGAAACATTTGGGGGCCTGGAAACATAGGAGAATTCCTAGGACCCGAATCAGAACCCGCGCCATCGCGGACTTGCCTCCCAGCGGCCAGCGCCTGCCGCCCCCGAATGACTGTCAAGAACAAGAAGCCTTCCGCGCGCAAGCGCAGTTCCTCCCCCGCCTCCAAGAAGAAAGCCTCCAGCCGCAGCGGACTGTGGCGCTCCATGTTCGCCGCCCTGGTGGCGGCAGCGGGCACCTTCCAGATCGCCAGTTGCAGCCTGGACCCGAACTGGCACCCCAAGCTTCCCGAGCCGCCCTTCCTGTCCACCCTGCCCATCCCGGGGCTGGAGCACCTGCGCAAGCAGCCGGAGACGGGTTCGGGCACGGCCTCCGGTGGCGGCAGCCCGCCTGCCGGCAGCATGGCCACGGGCTTTTCGCACTGCCGCGATTTCTTCCCCGGTGGCGAGCCCCCGGCCCTGCAGGTCCAGCCCCAGCAGCGCGAGCTGTGCTTCAGCGCCTTTGCCGTGCTGCACAGCGGCCAGACCAAGACGCCCGTCTTCGTGGTGGAGCGCCTGAACCGCAAACTGCTGGACCAGGGCCAGGGCCTCAAGCGCAGCGACAAGTTCTATGCCGATGCCCGCCTGCCCCGCGCCGAGCGCGCCGAACTGGACGACTACCGCCGCTCCGGCTACTCGCGCGGACACATGGCGCCGGCCGGCGACATGTACTCGCCCGAGGCCATGGCCCAGAGCTTCAGCCTGGCCAACATGGTTCCGCAGGACCAGACCCACAACGGCGGCGTCTGGAGCAAGGTTGAGCAGGACACGCGCCGCTACGCCCAGCGCGCCCAGGGCGATGTCTATGTGTTCACGGGGCCGGTGTTCGACGGCCAGCCGCTCACCATCGGGCCGGGCAAGGTCCATGTGCCCAGCCACATTTTCAAGCTGGTCTATGACGCCAGCACGGGGCGTGCCTGGGCGCACTGGCAGGCCAACAGTGCGGATACGCGGATGAGTGCGCCGATCAGTTATGAGGAGTTCACTCGGAGGACGGGGATGCCGTTGTTGGCGGGGGTGATGAGGGGGCGGGGTTAGTGCCTCTCGCAGGCTTCTGGCGTGGGCCAGGGGACTGCTTCTTGCCCCTGCCGGGTGGTTGTTTTTCGAGGCCGGGTCTCGGCCCGGCGGCCGACTGCCCTTTCTTGATTCGCCAAGAAAGGTCAGATCAAAGAAGGCGACCCGGATGTCCGCGACCCTCCGCTTCGCTGCGGGCAACCTGCGTCGTGGCGGTTGCGGGGTTTGCCGTGAAACTCACTTCGCGCTGCGCGCTACGTTCAAACATCACGGCGAGTCAGTTGACGAAGCAGTCCTGTCCTTCGGCAGGACTGCAACCCCGCAACCGCCACGACGCAGGCGCGGACATACGGGATTGGGGAGAAGGGGGGCGCGGTGAGCTGCGCCCTGCTGGCGCTGGCGCTGCGGCTCAGAGGGTTGCCGTGCGCCGGTCCAGAACCTTGTCTATCAGGCCCCATTCGCGGGCCTCTTCTGCGGTCATGAAGCGGTCACGGTCCAGGTCGCGTTCCACCTCTTCGTAGCTGCGGCCGCAGTGCTGGGCGTACAGGCGTGTCACGCGGTCCTTGGTGCGCAGCATTTCCTCGGCATGGATGCGGATGTCGGAGGCCTGGCCCTGCACGCCGCCCAGCGGCTGGTGCACGTGCAGGCTGGCGTTGGGCAGCGCCATGCGGTGTCCGGGCTCGCCGGCCATGAGCAGGAAGGAGCCCATGGAGCGCGCCGTGCCCATGCACAGCGTGTGCACGGGTGACTTGATGAACTGCATGGTGTCGTACATGGCCAGCCCGCTGGTGATCACCCCGCCCGGCGAGTTGATGTAGAGGTGAATGGGCTTGTCCGGGTTCTCCGCCTCCAGGAACAGAAGCTGCGCGCAGACCAGGGCAGAGACCGCATCGTTGACCTCGCCGTTGAGAAAGATCACGCGGTCGCGCAGCAGGCGCGAGTAGATGTCGAAGGACCGCTCTCCGCGCGCCGACTGTTCGACAACCATGGGGACGAGCATCATCGATTCGCGCATGGGCGAACTCCTGTGTGTGGTGGTGAAAAAAGAAAGGGCTGCGGCCCTGCGCCGCATGCCCCGTTGCCGGGGCCCTCAGGTCGCGTGTATCAGGTCAGGTGCATCAGGTCGCGTACATCAGGAAGCCGCCGTCGTTGGCCGCTTCCCTGGCGGGCTGCACCCGCGCATCGGTCAGCACATGGACGATGCGCAGCAGCGTGCCGCCATCGGCTGCGGGGCTGATCTGCAGGTCCACCGTGCTTTCAAGAAAGGGCGGCTCCGCCTCGCGCAGCCGCAGGCGCAGTTCCTGCTGCGGCACCTGCTGCAAAGGCTCGGCATGCTCGGTGCCCGGCAGCCACTGCGCGCGCAGCTCGGGAATGCTCAGCGCGCGCCAGACCTTCTCGGGCGGAGCGTCCAGCGCGTACTCCTGCACCAGCTCGCGGGCCGCATCGTCGGTGTCCATATTGCTCATCTTGTTCATTGGTCCATGTCCTTGAGCAGGCCCTTGAGTGCATCCACGCGCTGCGGCCAGTAGGCGCGGTACTTCGCCAGCCAGCCCGCAATCTGCGCCAGCCCTTCGGGATCGACCTCGTAATGCATGAAGCGCCCCTGGCGCTGCTCGCTCACCAGCCCCGCATTGCGCAGCACGGCCAGGTGCTGGGACATGGCCGACTGGCTGATCTCCATCCCCTCGCGCAGCGCGCTGGCATGCATGCTGCCAGCGGCCAGCTTCTCGAAGATGGAGCGGCGCGTAGGGTCGGCCAGGGCCTTGAAGATGTCGTTCTCGGGCATGACGACACTTTAGCAATCACTTATTTCAAATGCAAGCGATCCATGGCAAACGCCACCGACAAGGCCTGCTCGAGGAAGTCTGGCTCGGCAGGTGAATTGGTGGGTTGAAGTGGCTGACGTATAACCGCTGCACGGGGCCGCAAAAGAGCCAGGAAACCCGTCATTTCCAGCCCCTCAGCGCATTGGCAACGCCGGGGGCAAAGGCTCGCAGCAGCCAGTTCACTTCATTGGAGACTCAATGGCCCATTCATCCACTGGCGGCAGCAGACCTGCAAAGCGCACTTCCCTCAAGCCCCTCCGAAACAAGACCGCCCTGCTGAAAAGCCTGCTGTGGATGGCGGCGGCAGCCGGCCTGGCCCCCGATGCCCAGGCCGTCATGAAATGCCTTGCCGATGGAAAAACCTGGTACCAGGATGCCCCTTGCCCGCAAGGCACCACCACCAGGCCCATGCAACTGGATCCGCCCCCTGCATCCCCCGGGCCTTTGCGGGAAGCAATGCCGACCGAGCCCGCCACCAAGCCCGCGTCTGCCCCCGCGCCGCAGGCTCTATCGCCCTCCTCCATGCTGGAGGAAGAAGCGCGCCTGTGCCTTGACTGGTACCAGAAAAATGCCGGCCTGCCCCCCGGCGCCACGTACCTGAGCGCCACCAAGGATCGCCGGGTGGTGACCCTCGTGGTTGCCGCCCCCGTTTCCATGACAAACCACACGGGCGCCAGGGTGCAGGGCACGACGCAGACGCCAGCTTCCTGCGAGATCAACGGCGGCAAGATCGATGACGGATGGACACGCATTCATGCCCGGCGCGGCAACTGGATTCAGTGAATGGCGACAGGGGATCACGGCAACCCGCCCGGCACCGGACACCTAGTCTTGAGGCAGCACATGGCCAAAGAGCACTCCAATGGCCCGCTTCGCGCCCCCACTTGCGCCGCACGCATGAAGCTCGCGGCGCAGCTCGCGCTGCGGTTCTCCGTAGAAATGCAGGACTGGGAGTGGGAGGTGGCTGACGGCGGGCGTTTCGGCGAGTTCCTCGACCTCTATTGCACGGGAAATCTCAACGACGATGAGCGTATCTCCCTCATGGAGATACTGATCCAGAGCGGCGAAGACATGGAGCCTCCATCCGAGTTCGACGCTGCCTGGTCGGCCTTGGAGCCACTTCTGCTGTCGAGACCGGAGCTTCACAGATCAACAATCATGTATTGGGCTTGCCTCCATGAGACCGAGCCCGCCGCGCTCTTTCGGGTTTCGGCAAATATGCGCAAGGTGTGGCGCGCACTGTCTGCATGAGAACGCCATGCGCTTCACGACATCCCAGCAGACAACCCCTCATCCGCAAACCGCTTGGCCACCTTGAAATTACGCAGTCAATGCAAACTCAGATTCGAGTTATCAATAAAAAATTCAATTGACAATTGAAATTCACAAGAAGTAAGCACATTGAAAATTCAAACCAACCGGTCAAGGGCTTCTTCAACAAGTACTACCCGCAGTTCAAGCAGCCGCTGCGCCTGTCGTCTGTGCTTGCGCAGGGCCTGGAGCAATATGCAGCCATCTTCGTGCCTGGCGGGCATGGCGCACTGATCGGCCTGCCCGTCAGCCGTGACGTGGGGGCGGCGCTGGAATGGGCGGTCGGCCACAACCGGTTCGTCATCTCTCTGTGCCACGGCCCTGCCGCATTCCTCGCGGTTGGCGACAGCGACATTTACCGTGGCTACAAGATATGTGCCTTCCCCGACGCGCTCGACGCGCAGACCCCCGACATCGGCTACATGCCGGGTCACCTGACCTGGAAGTTCGGCGAAAGGCTCAAGGCCTTGGGCATCGAGATCGTGAACGATGGCATCTCGGGCGCGGTGCACCGGGACCGGCAACTCATCACGGGCGACAGCCCGCTGGCTGGCAATGCGCTCGGCAAGCTTGCCGCCAAAACCTTGCTCGCGGAAGTCGCGGCCTGACGTGACCGTTTCCGTTGGGTGTTGTCAGCCGCAATCAGGCCGCTTGGCACTCCGGTCTTACCTGCATGGCGCGGCTCACACGGCGGGCCGCGCCTGAAGAGAATGAGCAGCACCAGCCACGCCGGGCCCTGGCGCAAGGGCTTGGCACTGCGACAGTCGCAGCCTGCCAGGAGCGGGCGGTGGAGGCCACGTCATAATCTCGCCCGTTTCTTAATCCGTGACCGTCAAGCATGTCTCGAGTTCATTTGATCGAAGGCCCGGTAGGGGCTGGCAAATCCACCTTCGGCGCGGCTCTGGCTGCAAGCAGCAACGGCGTGCACATCCCGCTCGACGAGTGGTTTGCGACGCTGTTCAGCCCAGACCGCCCGGGCGGCGATTTTGTGCCTTGGTATGTTGAGCGAAAGGAACGGTTGCTGGGTCTGATATGGAACCACAGCCGCAGAATACTGGCGTCGGGTCGAGACGTTGTGCTCGAGCTTGGCCTGATCCAGCAGCAACCAAGAATCCAGTTCTGTCGAATGATCACGAACGAAGGATTTCCGCCTCACCTCCATGTCCTCGACGCGCCCTTGGAAATCCGTCGTGCGCGTGTTCGACGCAGGAATGAAGAGCGAGGTCCCACGTTTTCCATGGTCGTACCGGACCATGTCTTCGAGATGGCGAGCAAGCTTTGGGAGTCTCCCGACGAATTCGAATGCGAAGAGTTCGAGGTGAGCTTCGTCACGGAGGGGGCGAACGCGTCGTTTGACGTCTGAGCAAGCCGGCCAGCACGCGTCTTGAAAGACTGCTATCGGGCCAGGCGAAGGTCGGCTCCGGGTCGTTCCACTGCCGCTTTTTCCGCTGGCGGCTGCAGCCCATCGGCCAGCGCCGCACCCAGCGCATCAATGACTGCCCGCACCCCCGGCACGTTGCGGCGGTCGCGGTGATAGGCCAGGTACACCGGGCAGGACGGCAGCGGCGCGTCCACCTCCAGCCGTGCCAGGCCGGGTACGGCATGGGCCATGGCGTCGGGCAGCAGGCAGATGCCCTGCCCTTGCTCCGTGGCCTCCTGGCGGGCCAGGTCGGAGCTGGATCGAAAGACGAACCGGGTGGCGCCCCGGCTGGCCAGCCACTGGTTGGATGCGTCCTGCCGGCCGGTGGCCAGGTCCTGTCCCACGAAGTCGTGGCTGGCGAAGTCCTGCACGCGCAGGTGGCGACCCGGCAGGCGCTGCTCGACATAGCCGTGCGAGGCGTACAGGCCAAACGTCAATTGCCCCGCCCATTTCTCCACCACCACGGCCGAGCTGGAGCGCCCGACCCTGAGCGCCACGTCCACTTCGCGCCGCCCGACATCCGTGAAGCGCGACTCCACGGCCAATTCGATATGCAGCCCGGGGTGCGCGCTTCTCAACTGCGAGAGCACGGCGGTCACGGGCTTCACGAAGCCCTCGCCCATGCTGACGCGGATGGTGCCGGTCAGCGCATGGGCCTTCTCATCGGGCCGGTCGTCGCGCTTGATGCCGCCCAGTCCCAGCTCGAATTGCTCGGCCAGTTCCACCAGTTCCATCGCATCGGGCTCGACCGTCGTCCCTGCGCTGCTGCGGTGTACCAGGGCGCGGCCCAGGGATTGCTCCAGTGCCTCGATGCGCCGCGCGACGGTGGAGGTGGACAGGCCCAGGGCAGCGCCTGCGGCAAGCAGGCTTTGGTGGCGGTGAAGCGCAAGGAGCACGCGCAGGTCATCCCAGGTGGTGGGCGGTTGGTTTTTCATGAATGCAAATCAGCTTACCAGCGCTGCCCATTCCCAGGCGGGCACCCCGTCTCAATACTCGAGTGCATGAAAACCCCTTTTGATTTCTCCCAGAAAACCGTCCTGGTGACCGGCGCCTCCATGGGCATCGGCGAAGTATTCGCCAGGGAGCTTGCCCGCCGAGGCGCCAAAGTCGTGCTGATCGCGCGCAGCCGCGACAGGCTCGAGAAGCTCGCCCACGAATTGCCCGGCGCCGAATTCCTGGTGGAGGACCTGGCCACACCCGGGGCGGCCCGGCGGGTCTTCGATGCCGTCAGCGCCAGGGGCCTGCTGCCGGATCTGCTGGTGAACAACGCGGGCTTCGGCACCCATGGCAGGTTTGATGAACTGGCGCTGGCCATGCAGCGGGAGGCCATCGACCTGAATGTGGGCGCCCTGGTGGAATTGACGCACCTGTGCCTCCCCGCACTGGAGCAGCGCCAGGGCGGCGTCATCAACATCGCCTCCACGGCAGCGTTTCAGCCGGTCCCGTACATGGCGGTCTACGCCGCGACCAAGGCCTTTGTCCTTTCGTTCAGCGAAGCGCTCTGGGCCGAGTACCGGCCACGCGGCGTGCGTGTGCTGGCGTTGTGCCCGGGCGCTACCGACACGGCGTTCTTCACCCGCGCCGGCGAGGCCGCATCCTTCGGGAAAAAAGCGTCCAGCGAAGACGTGGTTCGCCTGGGGCTGAAAGCCTTCGACGACAACCGCGCCTCGGTGGTGCACGGTTGCGCCAACTACCTGACGGCCCTGGGCGCCCGCATTGCCACACGCGAGTTCATGGCCCGGTTCACGGCCCGCGTGATGAGGCCTGCAGCGCACCAAGCTTGAATGTTCTTGGGTCTTGTGGATGCACGGCGGAATCAGGCCTTTTGACCGTTCACGATTGCGTTGAGCGGTCGGAAAAACCTGTCACTCCCCAACCCTGGTCCAGCACAAGCCTTGGCAGCCTTGCCACATGCCGATCTCCGAACTCGCACAGCTCACGGGGCGTCTGCCCAGAGGAAGCTGCTCAAGCACAGACGCGGAGCAGCTGCAGCGAGTCCACTCGATGGCGGACAACGGACCCCGCTCAACTACGGGCGAATGCCAGCAACAGTTGATAGTTGCCTTGGTCTGCAGCTCGCAAGGCCGCAAGGTAGCGAGCCCGTACATCATTGGCCGCCACCAGATTGCTGCCACTTCCCCAAGAGAAGGCCGGCTGTCCCAGACTGCGCAACAGCGCGTCGGCCATCATGCGCGAGTGACGTCCGTTGCCGATGGGAAACGGGTGAATCCAGACCAGATCGCGGTGAAAGCGCGCGGCGATTTCGTCAGGAGGGAAGGTGGCGTTTTCCACCCACCACTGCGTGTTCCCGAAAAGCTGTGCCAATTGGACGCCCACCTGCGTCCAATCGCAACCGATGTTCTTATCCGACTTGCGAAACGTGCCTGCCCACGACCACGTCAGGCTGAACATCTTGGAGTGCAAGGTTCGGCAGAATCCTTCGCTGAGCACGTTTGGCCGCACCCGCTTCAGCCAGCGCACAGCAATCAGGAGGTTTTCCTGTTCCCATTCATTCAGGTCACCCTTGGTTGCCAGGTGCTGGGGGATGAGCCCGGCCTTCTCGTCCGGGTCTAGCGGGCTCTGGCCGTCCTGCTCGTCGAGGTCTATCGCCATAGCTCCGACCATCGGCCGCGCAGCAACTCTTCGGTCCTGCGTTCCACCTGTTTGCGAAGCCGATCGGCGCCCGGGCGCTGGTCTTCGAGTCCCATGGTGTGGGCCACGCCCGCGACCTCCTCCATGGCAATGACGCGGGCGCGTTCCTCAACCACTTTGGTGAGCGGTTGCCTGGGAACCAGGGCGTAGACCAGTTCGCAGTCCAACCCGTCGGCCAGCTTTCTCAGTTGCCCAAGCGTGATGCGGTCCTCCGCTTCGGACTGTTCGGACTTGTGCAGCGTGGCACCGGAGACGCCCAGCCGCTGGGCCTGCTGGCGTTGCGTGCGTCCCAACGCCTCCCGGATGAGCTTCAGCCATCCCCGTGCGGGCGTCTGCTGCTTCACCAAGTCTGCGTAATTTGACAGGTTTGCGTCCAACTGTTCGAGTCGAAGCTGATTCAGTTCAGGAGACATTGCTAGCCTATAGGCTTATTTATCAGGCAATCATGTTAGCCTATAGTGCATCAAATTTTGATTTTTTGCTTCCAATTAATGAATCATGTAGCTAATGGGTGCTTCCACTCAAGAAAGCAAGAAAACCGTCCTCTCAACGCAGATGGAAGCCCCTACAGCAAGCCATTGCATGGACGGTACGGCTCCATCAGCCATGACCCACCTCGGTCCAAGACCGTATCGGCCATGTTCGAGGGGCGGATTGTCACGGGGCTCGGCGCCCGGTGCTTTTCCATGCTCGCCAAGGCCTGGTCACTCCTGTCCCGAGCCTGCGTTCACCAGTCAACCGCCACTGCCGTCAGCCCTTCGTGCGAGGGAAAGTGCGGCAGCACCTCCTGGGCCAGTTCCTCCAGCACCTCGGCGGGCGGGCGCTGTGACCACTGGATGCCCAGCGCCGCATGGTTCACCCCTGCCGCCTGCCACTGTTCGAGCAATGCCACCAGTCCCTTGCGCCCGGTGCGCAGGACATAGCCCCCATGCAACGGGGTCGGGGGATGGCCGGGGTCATCGACCAGGTCGATCCACTCATTCGTCATGTGCGGGCGGAATGCGCCTCCAGGGATCAGGTCACGCCAGGCGCGGATTTTTTCCGCCAGGTGCTGGGGCCCCCGGGGGGTATGGGTGGCACCGGGGTAGGTCAGCCAGCCATCTGCATGCTCGGCAATCCACGCCAGCGACTGGCCTGACGATCCCGTCACCATCAGCGGAATGCTCCCTGCAACGGGCTGGGGGAGAAACTCGGCTCCTTCCAGGCGCCCCAGCGGGGAGTCGATGTCCAGGAGCCCGGGCTGCATGAGCTGGCGCATATAGGCAACCGCGTGGGAAAAGCGCTGTGCCCGGGCCGCGTGTTCCAGTCCGTAGGCGGGAAACTCCATCGGCCTGTCGCCAGAGGCCAAGCCCATCACCAGCCGGCCGCCGGAGAGCTGGTCAATGCTTGTGGCGGCCTTGGCCAGGTCGATCGGATGGCGCAGGGAGACGATGGCGCTGCCGGTGGCCAAGGCGACCTTGCGCGTACGGGCTGCCAGGAAGGACAGGTAGGTGAAGGGGTCGAACACCTGCCCTGCGTCCCCGAACGAGGGATCGAACAAAGGGACATCGCGCACCCACACGGCGGCAAAGCCATGCTGGTCGATGCGGGTGACCAGATCGGCCTGCCCGCGCAGCACCGACATGTCGCCCTTGTAGCTGCGCAGCGGCAGGAAGATGCCCACGGTCAGCCGGTCTGGTGCAAACATGCGCCGGTAGCCAGGGTGTGCGTAGAACGAGGCATAGGAAGCCCCACCCGTGCGCGGGGAGAGAGGAGTTGCGTTCATTGTCTGGACCTGACTCGTGTTCATGCGCCGGTTGCCGGTGACGGCAGCGCGATGCCCTTGCGCACCGCAGGCCGGGCCGCGACCCGCTCATGCCATGCGCTCAGATGGCGGTGCCGGCTGAAGTCGAAGTGGATGATTCGCGCGATGTGCGTCCAACCGAAATGGGCAATATCTGCAATGGAGTAGCAGTCGCCGGCCAAGTAGGAACGGCCCTCCAGCGCGTGGTCCAGCACCGTGAACGCCTCCTCCGTCAGGCGCCGGTAGCGTTCGATGGCCGCAGGAACCGGGCTGTCCGCGAACAGCTCGAAGTGCACGCGCTGGCCCAGCAGCGGCCCGACACTGGACGCATGGAATTGCAGCCATTTGATCGCCTCCCAGCGGGCCTGCAGGTCCTCTGGCAGCAGCTGCCCAGTCCTGTCGGCCAGGTACAGAAGAATGGCCGCTGACTCAAACAACACCACACCCGTCTCGCTGTCCGTGAGCACGGGAATGCGGCCGTGGGGATTCAGCGCCAGAAAGGCCGGCTGCCGGTGCTCGCCTTCATCGATGCGCACATGGTGCAGCTGGTAAGGCAGCGAAAGCTCTTCAAGCGCAATGGTCGCCTTGAAGCCATTGGGGGAGCTGTCTGAATAGAGATGGAGCATTTGAATTTTAGATAAACTTAATTCATAGAATCGCTGGAAAGACTTATTCTCAACAGGTATACGTCTAATTTAAAGCGATGATTTCTGCTCAATGAATTTAGTAAATCTAAAAATAGAATGACCTATCCATTGCAGGCGCTGCGCACTTTCGTGGAAGTGGGGCAGCGCAAAAGCGTCAAGGCTGCGGCGCAGGCCCTGCACGTCACGCCCGGTGCCGTCAGCCAGCAGATCCGCGTGCTGGAAGACCGCCTGGGAGTGGTGTTGCTGGAGCGTGAGCGCCTTGGCATGCGGCTGACCGAGGCAGGCGCCAGCGTGTTCCCCAGGCTGCGCGAAGCGTTTCTTCAAATCGACCAGGCCATGCACGACCTGGAAAGCACCAAGGCAAGACGGAGCCTGACCGTCAGCACGGTCGCCACGTTTGCAGCATCCTGGCTGGTGCCCCGGCTGGGGCGTTTCAAGCAATTGCACCCGGACATCGAAATCCGCGTGGAGGCCACGTCGGAACTGGTGGACCTGCGGCGCGACCGGGTGGACGTGGCCTTGCGCCATGGGCTGGGAGACTATCCGGGGCTGGAGGTTCTCCCCCTCATGGCGCCGGTTCTGACACCCGTCGCCTCGCCGGGATTCCTGAAGGCGCACGGGGCAGTGATCCATGAGGCCGGCGATTGCCTCAGCTACCCCCTGCTGCATGACGGCGACCGCGCAGACTGGCCGCTCTGGCTGAAAGCGCATGGCGTGGCGGACGACCTGCGCGCGGAGCGCGGCAGTGCCTTTGACGATGACTTCCTGCTGATCCGTGCGGCAGAGGCTGGCCAGGGCCTGGCGCTGGTGCCGCAGGCCTATGCCCAGGAAGAAATCGCGGCGGGCCGGCTCATCCAGGTGCTGGACAAGCCATGGCCCGCACGATTTGCCTACTACGCGGTGGCGCGGCCCGGAGCGGCCGACCGCACCGAAGTGCGCGCGTTCCTGGAATGGATTCGCGAAGAGGCGGGGAAAAACCTGTCACCTCCCCAACCCTAGCCCAGCACGAGCCTTGCTAGCCTTGGCACATGCTGATCTCCGAACTCGCCCAGCTCACGGGCGTCTCCATCCACGCGCTGCGGCACTACGAGCGCGCGGGCCTGCTCAAGCCCCGGCGCCTGCCCAATGGCTACCGCGACTATCCGCGCTCGGCCCGGCGCGAGGTGGTGTTCATCGCCATGTCCCGCGCGCTGGGGTTCGGGCTGCCGCGCATTGCGGAGAACCTGCGCGCCTGGCGTGCGGGGCGCATAGGTCCCGGTGACCTGGCCGATGCCGTGCAGCAGCGCGTGCAGGAGATAGACGAACAGATCGCCGCGCTGCAGGCCCAGCGCGCCCAGGCCCTGGACCATGTGCAGTGGCTGCGCGCCCGCCAGGCCGAGCGGGACTTGGCGCAGACGGCACCGGCCCCAGCCAGCACCCCCGACAAACCCGCCGCGCCCTGGCCGCGCGTGCGCCGCGCCGCTTCACCCACCACGAAGGAGACAAGCCATGACTGAGCCGACCACCCACCCTACCCCATCCACCCAGGCGCTGCAGAAGGCCGTGCTGGCCATGCCCATGGCGCGCACCCTGGGCCTGCGCTTCGTGCGGGCCGAGCCCGGCGCCACCGAGCTGGAGATGCCGATTGCCGATGCCCTGTGCTTTCAGCCAGGCCAGTTGCAGGCCACGGCGATCTTTGCGCTGGGCGACTTTGCGGCGGTGTCAGCCGCAGGCTCTGTGCTACCGCCAGGCTGGGCCAATGCCACGGTGGACGGCAGCGTGAAGCTCTTCGCCCCCGCACGCGGCACCCACCTGCGGGCGCGCGGCCGCGTGGTGGATGCGGGCCGCGTGCTCAGCATCTGCGCAGCCGACCTGTACGCGGTGGCCGAGGATGGTCATGAAACGCATTGCGCGACCTGGCTGGGGACGGCGCGCAATCTGGAGCCGAGGCCCGTGCGGGCCTGAGAACGATCCCCCGGTCTCCCCACCCCGTATGTCAGCGCCTGCGTCGTGGCGGTTGCGGGGTTGCAGTCCTGCCGAAGGACAGGACTGCCCCATTGCCTGACGCGGGTCCAAAACAGACCCGGCCAGTCAACTCACCCCTGCAGCTTCGCCCGCCGCGCCTTCACCGCCGCAGCCAACTGCTCCAGCACAGGCACGGTCTGCTCCAGGCTGATGCAGGCATCGGTCACGGACACGCCATGCGCCAGCGGCTGGCCGTCCACGATGTCCTGCCTCCCTTCCTGCAGGTGGCTTTCGATCATCAGCCCCGTGATGCGGGCATCGCCACCGGCGATCTGCTGGGCCACGTCGGCCGCCACGTCGATCTGGCGGCGGTGCTGCTTGCTGCTGTTGGCGTGGGAGACATCGATCATGACCTGCGGGCGCAGGCCTGCGCCTTCCAGCAGGGCGCAGGCGGCCTGCACATGCTCGGCGCCGTAGTTGGGCTGCTTGCCGCCGCGCAGGATGACGTGGCAGTCGCCATTGCCGCGGGTCTCGAAGATGGCGGACTGGCCCATCTTGGTCATGCCCATGAAGGCGTGGGGCGCGCTGGCGGCCTGGATGGCGTCGCTGGCCACCTTGACGCCGCCGTCCGTGCCGTTCTTGAAGCCAACAGGGCAGGACAGGCCGCTGGCCAGCTGGCGGTGGCTCTGGCTTTCCGTGGTGCGCGCGCCGATGGCGCCCCAGCTGACCAGGTCGCTGATGAATTGCGGCGACAGCAGGTCCAGGAATTCCGTGCCCACGGGCAGGCCCAGGGCCAGCACGTCCAGCAGCAGGGCGCGGGCCATTTCCAGGCCTTCGTTGATGGCGAAGCTGCCGTCCAGGTGCGGGTCGTTGATATAGCCCTTCCAGCCCACGGTGGTGCGGGGCTTCTCGAAGTAGACGCGCATGACCACGAGCAGCTCGCCGGTCAGCGCGTCGGCCTGGGCCTTGAGCTGGCGCGCATAGTCCATGGCCTGGTCGTGGTCGTGGATGGAGCAGGGTCCGACGACGACGATGAGCCGGTCGTCCCGGCCCTGCAGCACGTCCGAGATGGCGGCGCGGCTGGTTTCCACCAGTTGCTGCGCGGCTTCGGGCGCGGGCAGCCATTCCTGCAGCAGGGCCGGGGTGATCAGGGGGCGCACGGCCTTGATGCGCAGGTCGTCGATGCGGGTGGTGTCGTGCGTGCTCAGGGGCACGGCACTGCGTTGTACGTGGGTGGGGGAGGTCATGGCGCTATTGTCGCGCCTTGAGGTTTCCCGACCGGGGCGGGGCAAGTGGCTTGCCCGCCCCTTGGCCTCGACTTACTGAGCCGCCGGTGCCGGTGCCGCTGCTGGCGCAGGCGCAGGTGCGGACTCTGGCGCAGCCGGCACAGCGGCCGGTGCCGCGCCGTACTGCCAGCCCGCAGGCAGCAGGCCGTCGACCCAGTGCAGGCGCCAGGCCATCAGCGCCAGCAAGGCCACCACGGCCAGCGCCACCAGGGTGTTGCGCAGGCCGTTGCCTTCCGCATAGGGATCGCCCGCCGTGCGCCGTGCGCCCACGGGCACCTTGGCGGTCTGCGACAGGCTGCGGCCCAGCGGCAGGTTGATGCGCATGCGGCCGTTGATGGCCCAGCCGCTGGCGTCCAGGATGGGCCCCAGGCTGCGCTGGCGCAGCTTGAGCCAGGCAATCATCATGCTGGGCCCGGAGATGGCCGCGATGAGGCCGACCAGGGCCACGGGAATCCAGGGCCCCAGGTCGATGAACTTGCCGAAGATGCCCACCAGCACGGCGCTGATGGAGCCCAGGGCCACGCCCAGGGCGGCCACGGTGCCCACATCGGTCTTGCGCGATGCGGCCGCGGCCGTGGCGGCTGTGGCGTTGGCCGCAGCGGTGCCGGGCGCCGTGACCAGCTGGCCGGCCTGCGTGCCCAGGCTGGCGGTCACGCCCTCTTCCTTGGCCGAGGCGCGCTTGGCCACCTGTTCCTCCACCATGCGCAGGAATTTCTTGTAGGGCAGGAAGAAGGCCTGGCCGATGCTGGTGGGGTTCTCGATGAGCTTGACGATGGTGGCGTCCCAGTCGTTGCCCGCGCGGTCATAGAACACGCCGTTGCGGCCCACGAAGAGAAAGTCCACATCGCCCGCCGTGAAGGCCGCGACGATGGCTTTCTTCTTGCCCTCGCGCCGCAGCTCGCAGTAGGCCAGGCAGGTCTTGGCACGGCCGGCCAGCGCGGCGTGGGCGGCGGTGTCGCTCACTTCCACGGTCAGGTCGCAGCTGCGCGCATCCAGGTAGAGCGTGCCGGCCTGGAAGGCCGCGCCCTCGCGCCGGTAGAAGCTGCTGAACGAGACGAAGTTGTTGAGCAGCACCAGCAGGTCGCGCTGCAGGCGGATCAGCTTTTCCAGCGCCACGGCCTGCAGGCTGTGTTCCTTCTCGGACTCGTCCTGGGCGATGAGGTCCAGCAGCGCGGCTTCCTGCCCGCCGTCCAGCAGCGCCTGCACCTCCTGTTGGGGCAGGGCATCGAGCGGTGTGGCGGGCCTTGCCGCCAGCCATTGGCGGCAGGGCTGCAGCGCGGCCTTGACCTGTTCCCACTGCGTGGCGCTGATCTCCTGCAGGTCTTCGCCCAGCACGGGCTGCACGGCCTGCTCGCGCAGGGCCTGCAGCGCACCGGCCCAGGCGGGGTTGACACCCTGGGCCAGCGGCAGCGCGCGGTCGGCCGCCACGGCGGCCAGCGGCAGGGCGGCAATAGCCTGGGCGCCACTGTCCAGCACTTCGCGGCCCAGGGCGGCATAGCCTTCGATGGAGGGGTTGAGCGGGTCCTGCGCGCGCGTGTCGAAGGCGGCCAGGCGTGTGCGCGCGAAGAAGTCGTCCACCTTGGCCTGCACCGCGTCCACGGCGCGGGCTGCGGCCAGGGCCTGGTCGCGCTCGGCAATGCCGCAGCCCAGGGCCTCGGCGCCTGCATGCCAGTCGCGCAGGGAGCGCAGGTCGGCATAGAAGGACTCGGCCTGCTTGCGCGCGATGCCGGCCACGCCATCGGCGCCCGCCGCCGTGCCATAGGCCTTGCCGATGCGCTCGACCAGAGCGGCCAGCGCCTTGTCGCCCCCGGCGGTGGCGGGGCTGACGATGCCGTCGCCATTGAAGCGCATGGCTGCCAGGGAGGCCAGGCGCTCGCGCACCTGGGCCAGGCTCAGCGCGGAGCCGCCGGCCTGGCCGGACAGGGCCAGCATGCGCTCGGCCTCGGCATGCAGCAGGGCGCCCTGCTCGCTGTCGCGCTCCAGGCTGGACAGTTGCAGCACGTCGCCACCATCGGCCAGCACCTGCGGGTCGCGAACGCGCGCCACGGCCCATTGGCAGGCGGCGATCAGTTCGGGCGGGCGGATGCGTCCGTCCTTGTCCTCGTCGATCAGGTCCAGCGTGTCGCTGTCGAACTCGATGCCGCGCGTGGGGCAGGCCAGGGCCACCCACAGCTTCTGGTCCAGCTCGCCGATGTGCGCAATGTCCTGCCCGGTGCGTATGACCACCTGGTCCACTCCACCGGCGCGAAAAAACTCCCAAGCATGTTGCTGCTGCATGAAACACCCAACGGCCACTTTGGCCAACATTCAAAAACGGAAAACGAAAAACCGAAAAAGGGCCGCAGTTTAAAAGTCATTCGGCCTGCTCAATTGAAGACATTTGTCAACGATGGGCGTCAGCACAGGCTGTCAGGGCTGGCGCTTTGTGTGAAAATAAAAGCACTGAATAGATACTTTATTGCCTCCATGCCCTCCAACTCCACCGCGTCGGCCCCTCAACAAGGCCGGGACAAGCTGCACCTGCAGCTGGCGCGGCTGTTCCGCAGCAAGGTGTCCACGGGCGCCTGGCCCATAGGCAGCGCCATTCCCACGGTGCAGGAGCTGGAGGCGCTGCATGGCGTGTCGCGCACCACGGTGCGCATGGCGCTGGGTGCCCTGGTGGCAGAGGGCCTGCTGCTCACGCGCAAGCGCGGCGGCACGCGGGTGATTGCGGCGCCCTACAAGCCGCCGTCCTTCCTGCTGCCTACCAGCTGGAAGGAGCTGGTGGCCTTTGGCGCCCACATCGGCCAGATCACCCTGCACACCGGGCGCGACTGCCTGCCGCCGATTCCCGAAGGCTTCCCCGACGTGGGCCGCATGGCCCCCGCCTACGTGCACCTGCTGCGTGTGTACGACCATGACGCGGCGCGGTTCTGCCTGTCCCAGCTCTACCTGGAGCAGCAGCTGTTTCCCGAGATCGAGGCCCAGCTGGAGCACAGCTCCCTGGCCGTGGCCCTGAGCAGCGACCCCTCGCGCATTGCCGTGGCGCGCCAGCACCTGAGCGTGGCGCCGGCCGACGAACTGGCCGCCGAGCACCTGGGCGTGGCCCTGGGCACGCCGCTGATGCAGGCGCTGCGCTGGGCCTGCAACGCCGACGGGCTGCTGATCTACTGGGCGCGGGTGCGTTTTCTCAGCGAGTACGTGCATATGGAAATGGATCTTCTGAAATGAACCCCACCCCCTCCTACCCGGCTTGCCGCCCGCATGCGGGCCGCGTGGCCTGGATCACCGGTTCGACCAGCGGCATCGGCCTGGCCGTGGCGCGCCATCTGGCCAGCGAGGGCGCGGCCATTGCGCTGCATGGCCAGGCCGCCGCATCGGCCGAGACCGATGCGCTGGTGCGCGAGATCGCCCAGGCCCACGGCGTGCCGGTACGCCACTACGAGCTGGACCTGCGCGACGGCAGCGCCATCGCCCCGCTGGCCCGGCGCATTGCGGCCGAGATGGGCGCCATCGACATCCTGGTCAACAACGCAGGCATGCAGCATGTCAGCCCGCTGCTCGAATTCCCGGCCGGCAAGTGGGACGAGCTGCTGGTCGTCAATCTCTCGGCCCCCTTCCACGCCATCCAGGCCTGCGCGCCGCAGATGCTGGAGCGCGGCTGGGGCCGCATCATCAATATCGCCTCGGTCAGCGGGCTGGTGGGCGTGGCGCGCAAGCCGGCCTATGTGGCCAGCAAGCACGGGCTGATCGGCCTGACCAAGTCGGTGGCGCTGGAGTTCGCCACCACGCCCGTGACCTGCAACGCCATCTGCCCCGGCTGGGTGCTGACGCCGCTGGTGCAAAGGCAGATCGATGCGCTGGCCGCGCGCGAAGGGCTGGATGCCGACGCGGCGGCCCGCCAGTTGCTGGGCGCCAAGCAGCCCTCCCAGGCCTTCGTGACCGTGGAGCAGGTGGCAGCGCTGGCCGGTTTCCTGGCCAGCGAGCAGGCCGCCCAGGTGCGCGGCGCACACTGGAACATGGACGGCGGCTTTGCCGCCGCCTGACCCCGCCACGCCTCGCCCTGCCCCGCCAAACCCCTTTTCATACCAACGACAGACAAACCCAACCAGGAGAGACAGATGTCCTTGAACGAAACCCATGACGCAGGCCTGCGCAGCTGGGTGGCCTCGGCCAACACCGGCGCCAGCGACTTTCCCATCCAGAACCTGCCCTACGCGGTGTTCCGCCGCGCAGGCAGCCAGGAGGCCTGGCGCGGCGGCGTGGCCATTGGCGACCAGGTGCTGGACCTGGCGCGCGCCAGTGCCCTCAAGGCGCTGGGCGATGCCGTGCAGCCGCAGCTGGAAGCCGCTTCGCAACAGCACCTGAACGGCTTCATGGCCATGG
The DNA here is from genome assembly GCF_042653485.1 of Delftia deserti. Classification (NCBI taxonomy): domain Bacteria; kingdom Pseudomonadati; phylum Pseudomonadota; class Betaproteobacteria; order Burkholderiales; family Comamonadaceae; genus Delftia; species Delftia deserti. The sequence continues at coordinate 2,178,852 of NZ_JBHSIH010000001.1, forward strand.
GACCGGCCGCCTGGTCGGCCCTGCGCCTGGCGCTGTCGCGCGCGCTGCGCGAAGGCGCTGCCGCGCAGGCGGCGCTCAAGGATTGCCTGGTGGCCCAGTCCGACGTGGAGTACACGGTGCCGGCCCAGGTCGGCGACTACACGGACTTCTACACCTCGGTGCACCACGCCACCAACGTCGGCAAGCTGTTCCGCCCGGACAACCCGCTGATGGAGAACTACAAGTGGGTGCCGATCGGCTACCACGGCCGTGCGTCCAGCCTGCGCGTGTCGGGCGTGGACTTCCGCCGCCCCATGGGCCAGTTGAAGGCGCCCGACGCCGCCGCGCCCGCCCTCAAGCCCTGCGCACGCCTGGACTACGAGCTGGAGATGGGCATCTACACCGGCGCCGGCAACGCCTGGGGCGAGGCGATTTCCATGGACGAGGCAGAGAACCACATCTTCGGCCTGTGCCTGCTCAACGACTGGTCGGCGCGCGACATCCAGGCCTGGGAATACCAGCCGCTGGGCCCCTTCCTGTCGAAGAACTTCGCCACCACGGTCTCGCCCTGGATCGTGACGCTGGAGGCGCTGGAGCCCTACCGCACGGCCTTCACGCGGCCCGCCGCAGATCCCCAGCCCCTGCCCTACCTCAGCTCGGCCGCCAATTCCGAGCTCGGCGCGTTCGACGTGCAGTTGAGCGTGGCGCTGGAGACCGGCCGCATGCGCGCCGAAGGCCAGGCCGCCCAGCAGATCACCCACACCAGCTATCGCCACGCCTACTGGACCATGGCCCAGCTGGTGGCCCACCACAGCGTCAACGGCTGCGACCTGCAGCCCGGCGACCTGCTGGGCACGGGCACGCTGTCCGGCCCCACCTCCAGCGAGGCCGGTGCGCTGCTGGAGCTGACCGAAGGCGGCAAGAAGCCCGTGGCGCTGGCCAATGGCGAGAGCCGCACCTTCCTGCAGGATGGCGATGCCGTGATCCTGCGCGGCTGGTGCGAGAAGCCGGGCGCCGCGCGCATCGGCTTCGGCGAGTGCCGCGCCACGGTGCTGCCCGCGCGCCAGGCCTGATGGCAACGGCAGATCGATCGGCGCCGATGGATCGGCCCGATTGATCTGCGCGATTGATCTGCGCGATTGATCTGCGCGATGGATCTGACCGATTGATTCACCCGATCGATCCGCCCGAATGTCGTGATTCCGACAGCCATGAGTGCATGACACAATTGCTGACATGCCCGCCCCATCGGAAGACGCCATCTCAGCACCTCCCGCCACCATCGACTTCGGAAGGCAGGCGGCCCCTGCTCGGCAGGAGCCCGCCTTTGCCGAGCCCGGCACTGCCGACACTCCAAAGAGCCCCAGCAAACTGCCGCCCTCGATAGCCAGCGCCTTCGCCGCCGCAGCCTATGCGCTGCAGCACGGCGATGACGCCGCTGCCCCCAACGAGCGGGCAGGCGCCGGCGCACATTCCGGCGTCACCAGCTTCATGGGCGGACAGGGCACCGGCCTGATGCCTGGCCTGTACGCCAGCCTGATTGGCGAGCCCTCGCGCGACTACTACCTGCGCCTGTTCGAGCGCTTCGACGCGCTGGGCAAGCCCTTGCCTACCTGGAACCTGGCCGCAGGCCTGTTCACCCTGCCCTGGTGCGGGCTGCGCGGGCTGTGGCAAGAGGGCGGCCTCTATGCGCTGGCCGCCGGCGGCACGGGCCTGGTCTGGGGCCTGCTGCTGCGTCCCGCGCTGGGCCTGCCCCCGGCGATTGCCCACGGCATCGATGCCACGCTGATCCTGCTGGCCATTGCCATTCCCGGCCTGGGCGCCAATGCCCTGTACTGGCACCATGTGCGCCGCCACACGCTGCAAGCCATTGGCGAGGCCCCCAACATGGCCGCAGCGCACGAACGCCTGGCCCGCAGCGCGGCCACGCCCCTGCGCAAGCGGCTGGCCGTGGCGGCCGGTGCGGTGCTTGCCGCCGCTGCCGCTGCAGGCATCTGGGCGCTGCCGGGCACGCCGCATTTCATGGCGGCACAGACCGAGGTGATTCCGTCCGAAGCCATACCGGCCGCTGCACCAGTTTCGCCAGCTGCACCAGCCGTGGCGCCAATGCCCGCCGCAGCCGTAGCTGCCGTTGAAACGCCAAGGACGGAACCGGCGCCCACTCCCGCCCCCACTCCCGTCCCCATACCCCAGCCGCAAGAGCCGGTCGCCCAGGCCGAGGCGCGCCCTGATCCGCAAGCGCCCTTGCCCGCTGCCGGCAGCACCGTCTCCGGCACGGTCGAACCCATGCCCGTAGTGGCAGCGGCCGGCGCTGCGGGTGCCGTCGCTGCCACTGCAGCGGCAGCCATTCCCGTCAAGGCCGCGTTGGTGCCAGCCAAAGCACCTGCGCCTGCACCTGCACCTGCACCAGCGTCCGTGCACGCAGCCACGCCAGCGCCCGCAAAGCCCTCCAAGGTGGCGACTGAAACCAAACCAGCCAAGCCCGCCAAGTCCGCCGAACCCGTCGCAAAGGCCCCGGCACCTGCCAAGGCCGCCTCGGCGGCTCTGGAGCCGGGCAACTACTACATCAACATCGGCGTGTTCTCTGAAGCAGGCAATGCCGGGCGCGTGGTGGAGCGGCTGGAGAAAGCCAAGCTGCCCACGCTCAGCCAGACCCTGCACAGCAACAGGGGCGAGATCGTGCGCGTGCGCTCGGGCCCCTTTGCCAAGCAGCGCAGCGCCGATCAGGCGGCCGCCAAGATACGCGCCATGGGCATGGAGGCCACGGTCTTCCACCACGCCCCCGCGGAAGGCCGCAGCGCGCGGCGCTGAAGCCTTTGCTGCCACCTGTTACTTCCGCATGCCTTCGGCTTCGCCTTGGCCCGGCTCAGCCCGGCTAAGGTATGCGGCATTGTCCGAGGCAGCGCGCCCGCGCCCGCCCTGATACTGCGCAGCAACACCCCATGAATCGAGGAGACAGACCATGCCGATGACCGCCCCCGCCCTCCAACGCCGCCTTGCCGCCCTGGCCCTGCTGGGCGCCACCACCCTGGTGGCCGGCTGCGCCGGCATGAGCAATCCTTTTGGTGGCAGCAGCGGCGGCGGCGCGGCGCAGCCGGCCCCGCGCCCCGTGCAGGTCTGCAATGCGGCATCGGCCCAGTCCTTCGTGGGCAAGAGCAATACCTCGGCCACGCTGGAGGCCGCACGCAAGCAGTCGGGCGCCTACATGGCCCGCGTGCTGCGCGACGGCCAACCGACCACCATGGAGTTCAACCAGGAGCGCCTGAACCTGGTGGTCGACGGCACAGGCCGCATCGTGGCCGTGCGCTGCGGCTGATCGCCGGCCGATTGCGCTGTGGCGCTGGATGAAGAAAGGACGCCGAGGCGTCCTTTTTCAATGGTCGTTGGCCCGCTCACTCCGCCAGGAACAACTCCTGCAGATCGCTGAGGAAGTCAAAGCCCCGCTCCGTGGGCACCACCCGGCCCAGGTCGCGCGTGATCAGGCCCTTGGCCTGTGCGGCGTCCAGCCCCTTGGCGATGGAGGACAGCGGCAGGCCCGTGCGCTCCATGAAGTCCTGCAGCGCAAAGCCTTCGCGCAGGCGCAGCGCGTTGAGCATGTACTCGAAGGGCAGGTCGGCACGGCGCACCTCGCCGTCCTGCGCCAGCGGCGCGCCGGCCAGGGCCTGGTCCATGTAGCGCGCGGGATCGCGAAAGCGCACCTGGCGCACGATGCGGTGCGCAAAGCTGAGCTTGCTGTGCGCGCCCGCGCCTATGCCCAGGTAGTCGCCGAACTGCCAGTAGTTGCGGTTGTGCCAGCACTGGTGGCCCTCACGCGCATAGGCCGAGATCTCGTAGCGCTGCATGCCCGCGGCAGCAGTGCGCGCGGTGATGCGGTCCAGCATGTCGTAGGCCAGGTCGTCCTCGGGGATGGCCGGCGGAAACTTGGCGAAATACGTATTGGGCTCGATGGTCAGGTGATAGACCGACAGGTGCGGCGGGGCAAACGACATGGCCACGTCCAGGTCCCGCGCCAGGTCCAGTTCGGTCTGGCCGGGCAGCGCGTACATCAGGTCGATGTTGAAGGTCTCGAAGCTGTCGGCCGCCTCGCGCACGGCCGCACGCGCCTGGGCGCCGTCGTGCACGCGGCCCACGGTCTGCAGCAGGCGGTCGTCAAAGCTCTGCACGCCAATGGACAGCCGCGTGACGCCGGCCGCGCGGAAGGCGCGGAAGCGGTCGGTCTCGAAGGTGCCGGGGTTGGCCTCCATGGTGATCTCGCCGTCGGCCTCCATGCGCAGGCGCGCGCGGATGGCGGCCAGCAGCCGGTCTATGGACTGGGGCGCGAACAGGCTGGGCGTGCCGCCGCCGATGAAGATGCTGTGCACGGTGCGGCCCCAGATCAGCGGCAGCGCGCTTTCGAGGTCGGCGACCAGGGCGTCGATGTAGCGGTCTTCGGGCAGCTCGGGGCCGTCGCGGCCATGCTCGTGCGAGTTGAAGTCGCAGTACGGGCACTTGCGAATGCACCAGGGCAGGTGCACATACAGCGACAGCGGCGGCAGGCTGCCCAGCTGCAGCGTGCCGGGGCGCATGTAGTGCTGGATGTCGCGCTGCACGGCGGCCTGGGCGCCGGAGGCCGAATCCTGGGGCTGGATGGGAATCATCGCACCCAGCGCTCGCGCACGAGTTCGATCATCTGCAGCGTGGCGCGGCCGCGGTGGCTGTGCGCGTGCTTCACGGCCGGGTCCATCTCGGCAAAGGTCTGGCCCAGCTCGGGGATGTACATCACGGGGTCGAAGCCGAAGCCCTGCGTGCCACGGCGCTCGGTGGTGATCTCGCCGAGCACACGGCCCATGGCGATCAGCGGCTCGGGGTCCCTGGCGCTGCGCACGCCCACCAGGGTGCTGACCATGGCGGCACGGCGGTCGGCCACGCCCTGCATCTGCTCCAGCAGGGCGCGCACGTTGTTGTCGTCGCTTTTCTCGTAGCCGAACTGCGTGCAGTAGTAGGCCGTGTCCACGCCCGGCAGGCCGCCGAAGTGCGAGACGCACATGCCGGCGTCGTCGGCAATGGCGGGCAGGCCCGTGCGCTCGGCCGCGAAGCGGGCCTTGGACAGCGCGTTCTCCACGAAGGTGCAATGCGGCTCGGGCGCCTCGCCCTCGAACAGGTCGCCCTGGCGAATCAGTTCAACGCCCAGCGGGGCGAACATGGCTTGCAGCTCGGCGAGCTTGCCGCGGTTGTTGGAGGCCAACACAATCTTCATCGTAGAAATCCAGTCGGGCGCCCGTGCGCCCTTTGTCGTCAATAGGTTCGGTAGTCCATGCGCGCCACCGGCACCGCTGCTGCGGGCCGGCAGCGGCGTTCAGCGCTTGAACTGGCGCTCGGCCGAGCGGCGTATCGCCTCGTTGATCTCGGCGATGGAGCGCTCGATGGCGGCGTCATCCAGTTCATCTTCCAGGTCTTCGATTGGCCCCCCCTGGATCGTGGATTCAAACGCGTCGTTCTCGATGTCCTGGGTGGAGATGCCCATGGTGGACGCGAAGGCGTCGGGCGTCTCCCACTCCATGGCGATGGCCGTGACGTTGTCGCTGGCATCGCCCGCGTTGCGCAGCGCCGTTTCCACCAGCTGGGGGATGGCCTGGGACACAGTGCGGCCGTGCAGGGTGCGCATCAGGTGCCCTTCGTCCACGCTTCCCCACAGGCCGTCGGAGCACAGCAGCAGCTTGTCGCCCTGCTCCAGCCGGCGCGGCTCGGTCACGTCGTAGATGGGCTTGGACGGCGAGCCCAGGCAGGTGAACAGCACATTGCGGCTGGATGTCTTGAGCTGCGCGGCGATCTCCCCCATCTCCAGATAGGAGTGGTCGCGCGTGCGCACCAGCAGTTCGCCGCCGCGCACCAGGTACAGGCGCGAGTCGCCGCAGTGGATCCAGGTGATCTTGCCCTTCTGGATGACGGCCGCCACCAGCGTGGTGCGCGGCGTATCGATCATGCCCTTGGCGCTGGCGTAGCGCAGGATCTGCCGGTGCGCATGCAGCAGCGCATCGACCAGAAAGCCCTGCGGATCGTCCAGCAGCGGCTTGGCCTGGCGCTGGAAATGCACGGACATCACCTGCAGCGCCAGCTGCGCGGCGACCTCGCCTTCGGGATGGCCGCCCATGCCGTCGGCCAGCACGAAGAGCACGGCCTCCCGCGTGTAGCAGTAGCCCATGCGGTCTTCATTGAGCGCCCGGCCGCCGCGGCGGCTCAGCTGAAATACCGAAAACCTCATGGCTTGCGCTCCTGACCGACGGCCGGCAGGCCCGCCGCGCCGCTGATCTTCTGCATGTTCTTCTTGGCGTCGGTCACCAGCGTGTCCAGTTGCAGGCGCATGCGCTCGGAGACACTGAGCTTGGTGTAGCGGCGCTCACCCTCGCGGCTCAACTCCTTTTGCAGCGCAAACACCGACTGCGGGCGCGAACCCGGGTCCATGGCCATGCACCACTCGACGACTTCGATGAGGTTGTCCGAGTACACGCCGCGCAGCTTGGTCAGCGCCAGCGTGAGCCGGTCCTTGTCCTGGCGCTGCGGCGCCTCGTTGGGCGGAAAGCCCTGCATGCAGGCATAGATGCAGGCGCCGATCGCGTAGATGTCGGTCCAGGGGCCGAGCGACGCATCGCGGCGGTACATCTCGGGCGCGGCAAAGCCCGGCGTGTACATGGGGCGGATGAAGTTGCCTTCCTTGGACAGCACCTCGCGCGCCGCGCCGAAGTCGATCATCACGGCACGGTCATCATTGGTGATGAAGATGTTGGCCGGCTTGATGTCCAGGTGCAGCATCTTGTGCTGGTGCACGATGCGCAGGCCGCGCAGCACCTCGTCGAACAGCGAGCGGATGGTCGATTCGCGGAACACCTTCTCGGCCTTGAGCTCGCGCGCGGTGACGACGAAGTCCTGCAGGGTGGCGCCCTCCAGGTAGTTCATCACCATGTAGACGGTTTCGTTCTCGCGAAAGAAATTGAGCACGCTGACCACGGAAGCGTGCGAGATCTGGGCAAGAGAGCGCCCTTCTTCGAAGAAGCTCTTGAGGCCCAGGCGGTACAGCGAAAGCTTTTCGGGAGCCACGGCGGGCTGCAACTCTCCGGGGGCACGGGTGGCCAGCGAGGCGGGCAGGTATTCCTTGATCGCAACCTGCTTGCCCTCTGCATCCAAGGCCAGGTAGACGACGCCGAAACCGCCGGAAGCAAGCCTGCGCACCACCCGATAGCCGCCGATCGTGCTGCCTGGCGGTAATGGCGCCGGCTTGATCTTGGAAGACATTTTTCTCCGGTGAGTCTCAGGGATGGGGCGAAACCCGGATAATCGGGCAATTGCAAGCATCCATCAAAAGTCCAATGCCAGTTTACAGCATGACCGGATACGCCAGTGCCCAGCACGGCGCGTCCGCAGAAGATGGTGGAGCGTCGGGCCGCAACAGCCGGCTCGGTCTGGAGATCCGCTCGGTCAACAGCCGCTTCCTGGATCTTTCGTTCCGCCTGCCCGACGAGTTGCGCGCCCATGAGCCGGCCTTGCGGGCCCTTCTGACCGCCCGCCTCAAGCGCGGCAAGGTAGAAGTGCGCGCCGCCATCGACAACGACGACGGCAACTCCCTGCCCGACCCCTCCACCGCCATGCTGCAGCGCCTGGCCATGCTCCAGGACACCGTCCAGTCCTGGCTGCCCGACGCTCGCAGCCTGTCCGTCTCCGACGCACTGCGCCTGGCCAGCGGCGGCGCCAACTCGGCCATCGACTGGGGCAGCGTGCTGCCCACGCTGGCAGAGCAGGCCCTGACCGAACTGCTGGAGGCCCGCGCCCGCGAAGGCAAGCGCCTGGCCACCATGCTGCTGGACCGCATCGCCCAGCTGCGCAAGCTCGCGGCAGACGCCACGCCCCTGGTACCCCAGCTCGTGGAGCAGCAGCGCCTGCGCTTCATGGAGCGCTGGAAGGAGGCCATGGCCCTGGCCGAAGGCGCCGTGGCGCCCGAAGCCGCCCAGGACCGCGCCCTGACCGAGGCCACGGCCTTTGCCATCCGCATCGACGTGGCCGAGGAAGTCACCCGCCTGGACTCGCACCTGGACGAGATCCAGAGCCTGCTCAAGAAGGGCGGCGAGATCGGCAAGCGCCTGGATTTCCTGATCCAGGAACTGCACCGCGAAGCCAACACGCTGGGCTCCAAGTCCGCCACGCTGGAGCTGACCCGCATCAGCGTGGACATGAAGGTGCTGATCGAGCAGATGCGCGAGCAGGTGCAGAACATCGAATAAGCCCATCACAGATGCCCATGCGTAACCAAACTGCGCACAAATCCATGGATTACCCCGGAAACCTCTTTGTCGTCTCGGCCCCCAGCGGGGCCGGCAAGTCCAGCCTGGTGCGAGCCTTGCGCGAGTTCGATGCTCGCGTCTCGCCCTCCGTCTCCCACACCACCCGCGCGCCGCGTGGCCAGGAAAAGCACGGCCGCGAGTACTACTTCGTCTCCGACCAGGAGTTCGACACCATGGTGTCGAACAACGCCTTCGTCGAATGGGCGAATGTGCACAGCCGCCGCTACGGCACGGCCAAGAAGGCGCTGGAAGAGCGCATCCAGGTCGGCACCGACGTGCTGCTGGAGATCGACTACCAGGGCGCGCTGCAGGTCAAGGAGGCGTTTCCGAACGCCGTTCTGATCTTCATCCTGCCGCCCAGCTGGGACGAGCTTCGCGCACGCCTGGAAAACCGGGGCGAGGATGCGCCCGAGGTGATCGAGCTGCGCCTGACGAACGCGGCCGAGGAGATGGCCCAGGTGGCGAAATTCGACTTCGTTATAATCAACGAATTGTTCGAGAGCGCACTGTTTGATCTCAAGACGATCATCCACGCCCAGCGCCTCAAGTATGCGGCTCAGCGCAGCCGCCGCGCAGAGACCTTCGAGTCTCTCAATATTTCTGTACCCAACTGACGTTTCCCGGAGATCCTGATGGCACGCATCACTGTTGAAGACTGCCTGGAGCAGATCCCTAACCGCTTCCAGCTCGTGTTGGCCGCCACCTACCGCGCCCGCATGCTGAGCCAGGGCCACACGCCCAGGATCGAAACCAAGAACAAGCCCGGTGTCACCGCCCTGCGCGAGATCGCCGAAGGCAAGGTCGGCCTGGAGATGCTGAAGAAGGTTCCGGGCTGATTTGCTGCAAAGCAACACAATGGCCCCACAAAGAGCACCGCACAGCGGTGCTTTTTTTACATGAAGCCTGCACAAACCCGCATGCACGCTACATTTAAGTCATGAAAGCGGCCTTGACTTCGTTCACAGCCCCCTCTGATCCCGTACCGACACCCCGGCCCGAGCGCATGTCTGCAGAGCAGGCAGCGAGCGTGTCGGCCAATGCCTTTGCCGGACTGATGGAGCACCTGGGTTACCTGGATGCCACCAGCATCGAGCAGGTGCGCGAAGCCTATGCCTTTGCCGACCTGGCCCACAGCGACCAGTGGCGCAGCAGCGGCGAGCCCTACATCACCCATCCCATTGCCGTCACCGCGCTGTGCGCGAGCTGGAAGCTCGACGCGCCGGCCCTGATGGCCGCGCTGCTGCACGATGCGATGGAAGACTGCGGCGTCACCAAGGCGGACCTCGCCCAGCGCTTCGGCCAGGACGTGGCCGAGCTGGTCGACGGCCTCACCAAGCTGGACAAGCTGCAGTTCAACACGCGTGAGGAAAACCAGGCCGAGTCCTTCCGCAAGATGCTGCTGGCCATGGCGCGCGATGTGCGCGTCATCCTGATCAAGCTGGCCGACCGCACCCACAACATGCGCACCATGGGCGACATGCCGCGCAACAAGTGGGGCCGCATCTCGTCGGAGACGCTGGAGATCTACGCACCCATCGCCCACCGCCTGGGCCTGAACCAGACCTACCGCGAGCTGCAGGACCTGGCCTTCCGCCACCTGCATCCCTGGCGCTATGCCACGCTGGAAAAGGCCATCGCCCGCTCGCGCAAGCGCCGCCGCGACCTGGTCCAGCGGGTACAGGACGAGGTCAATGCGGAGTTCGCCGGCGCAGGCCTGCAGGCACGCCTGGCAGGGCGCGAAAGCACGCTGTATTCGCTCTATCTGCGCATGGAGAAGAACCAGCTGAGCTTTGCCAAGGTGACGGACGTCTACGGGTTTCGCGTCATCCTGCCGCGCGTGATCGACTGCTACACCGCGCTGGGCGTGCTGCACCAGATGTACAAGCCCATGCCGGGCCGCTTCAAGGACTACATCGCCATTGCCAAGAACAATGGCTACCAGTCGCTGCACACCACGCTGGTGGGCCCCTCGGGCGTGAACATCGAGTTCCAGATCCGCACCGAGGAAATGCACATCGTCGCCGAGGCCGGCGTCGCCGCGCACTGGCTGTACAAGGCCCAGCCCGGCCACGATTCCGAGCAGCTGGGCACGCAGTGGCTGCAGTCGCTGCTGGACATACAGAACGAGACGCGCGATGCGGCCGAGTTCTGGGACCACGTCAAGGTGGACCTGTTCCCCGACGCCGTCTACGTGTTCACGCCCAAGAGCGAGATCATGGCCATGCCGCGCGGCGCCACCGTGGTGGACTTCGCCTATGCCATCCACAGCAAGGTCGGCAACCACATGACGGCCGCGCGCATCAACAACGAGGAAGTGCCGCTGCGCACCGAACTCAAGAGCGGCGACGTGGTGCAGATCGTCACCTCCGAGGACGCCACGCCCAACCCGGCCTGGCTGGGCTTCGTGAAGACGGGCCGCGCGCGCTCCAAGATCCGCCACTACCTGAAGTCGGCCGCGCAAAGCGAATCGGCCCGCCTGGGCGAGAACCTGCTGGCCCAGGCCATGCGGGCCGAAGGCATGGATGCCGTGCCGCCGGCCGATGAGGCCAACCAGGCACTGTGGGACGAGGTGCTGCGCATGGCCGGCAGCCGCAGCCGCGCCGACCTGATGGTGGACATCGGCATGGGCCGGCGCATTGCGTCGCTGGTGGCCTCGCGCCTGACGGCGCTGATGGCGCGCCACGGCCACCGGCCCGACGCCCTGCTGCTCACGCGCGAACGCTTCAACTCCAGCAACCGCCCCTTCCAGGGTGCCGTGCTGCTGGACGGCTCCAACCAGGGCTCCATCCACTACGCGCAATGCTGCCGCCCCGTGCCGGGCGACCCCATCGTGGGCTACCTGGGCAGCGGCGAAGGCCTGATCGTCCACCATGCGCAGTGCAAGATCGCGCAGCGCCTGCAGGAAAAGGACAGGGACCGCTTCATCGTGGTCGAGTGGGCCGATGACATGGATGCCGCGCGCCTGTTCGAGGCACGCATCGTGGTCACCGTCAACAACGGCAAGGGCGTGCTCGCGCGCGTGGCGGCCGAGCTGGCCGGCGCCGAGGTGGACATCCTGCGCGTGGACATGGCCGACGAGGCGGCCATGAGCACCACGGACCTGTGCTTCGTGATCTCGGTGCACGACAACCAGCAGGTGGAGTCCGCGCTGCGCAACCTGCGCCGCGTGCACTCGGTGGTGCGCGCATCGCGCGTCATCCCCTGAACACTGCCCCGCTCCTGCGGGGTTTTTTCATTGCTCCAGGTCCTGGGCCAGCTGCTGCAGCAACGGGCCGCAGTCCTGCTCGATCTTGAGGGCCAGCAAATCCTCGGAGCGCATGCGGCCCTGGTTGATGGCCGCCACCGGCTTGCCCTGGGCCACGGCCTCATGCACAAAGCGCAGGCCTGAATACACCATCAGCGACGAACCGGCGACCAGCAGCCCGCCGGCCTGCTGCAGCATGGCGCGCACGGCCTGCACCCGCTGGCTGGGCACGCCTTCCCCGTAGAACACCACATCGGGCTTGAGCACGCCGCCGCAGTGCGGGCAGGCGGGCACGTCGAAGCGGCTGAAGTCGCGCCCCTCCAGATCGGCATCGCCGTCGGGCGCGGCCTGGGCGCTCAGGCCGGCCCAGCCAGGGTTGCGCTCCAGCAGCATGGTCTGCAGCACGGCGCGCTCCATGCCGGTGCCGCAGCCCATGCAGCGCACGGCTGCGATGCGGCCGTGCAGGTCGATGACGCCATCGCTGCCAGCGGCCGTGTGCAGGCCGTCCACATTCTGGGTGACCAGGCCTTCGATCCATCCGCGCTGCTGCAACTGCGCCAGTGCCGCGTGGGCTTGGCCGGGCCGGGCCTGCGCCATCACGGGCCAGCCCAGCAGGCTGCGCGCCCAATAGCGCTGGCGCGTGGCATGGCTGCCCATGAAGGCCTGCAGCGTCACCGGCTGGGGGCGCTTCCACTGGCCTTCCAGATCCCGGTAGTCCGGAATGCCGGAGCCCGTGCTGCAGCCCGCACCCGTCAGCACCAGCCAGCGCCGGCCGGGCGGCAGCAAGGCGCGCAGGGCCGGCGCGGCATCGTGCAGAACCGGGGATGGTGATGGCAGCGTAGCGATGGCGGTCATGGCCGCACAGCATAGCGGCCCCGCACGCCCAATGCAGAAACACCGTGTTGCACTCCGAGCCGGGGCGCAGCGGAGACAATGGCCGGATGCCCCACGCACACGCCACCGCCCAAGCCACCGCCCACGCCTTTCCCACCGCCCGCCAGCCCGCCGCGCTGAACCGTGCCGCCCTGGCCACCGCCCTGGCCGCCGTGCTGCTGGCCGGCTGCGCGTCCCGGCCGGCGCCTGCGCCGGCGGTCACGGTGCCGCCCACCATGCCCGTCCCCACGGCGCCTGCCGCGCCCGTGCAGCCCGAACCCGCCACCGCGCCGGATGCCGACCAGCAGGCCGAGGCCACCAGCTTCGAAGCGTGGAAGCGGGATTTCGCGCGCAAGGCGCTGGACGCCGGCATCTCGGAGAAAACCGTGCGCAGCGCACTGGAGCCTGCCCGGCTGCAGCGCCGCGCGGTACAGCTGGACCGCTCGCAGCCCGAATTCACGCGCACGCCCTGGCAGTACCTGGACAGCGCCGTATCGGCCCAGCGCATTGCCCAGGGCCGTGCCAAGCTGCGCGAAGCGGCTGCACCGCTGCAGTCGGCCAGCCAGCGCTATGGCGTGCCGGCCGAGGTGATCGCCGCCATCTGGGGCATGGAAAGCAATTTCGGCGGCAACTTCGGCAACTTCCCCACGGTCGATGCGCTGGCCACGCTGGCCTTTGACGGCCGGCGCGCCGCCTGGGCGCAAAAGGAGCTGCTCGCAGCCCTGCGCATCATCGACAACGGCGATATCGATGCGGCCCACATGATCGGCTCCTGGGCGGGGGCCATGGGCCACACGCAATTCCTGCCCTCCGTGTTCCTGGCCTATGCGGTGGACGCCGATGGCGATGGCCGCCGCGACATCTGGGGCAGCCTGCCCGATGTGACGGCCTCCACGGCGAACTACCTGGCCCACTCGGGCTGGAAGACGGGCGAGCCCTGGGGCATGGAAGTACGCCTGCCGGCAGGCTTTGACCATGCACGCGCCGAGACCAGCGTGCGCCAGGACAGCGCGCAATGGGCGGCCGAGGGCGTGCAGGCCGTGGACGGCTCCGCCCTGCCCGCCATGGCCGATGCCAGCGTGATCGCACCGGCCGGCGCACGCGGGCCGGCCTTCATGGTGGGCGCCAACTTCCGCACCATCCTGCGCTACAACAACTCCGTGAATTACGCGCTGGGCGTGGGCCTGCTGTCGCAGCAACTGGCCGGTGGCCCGGGCGTGCAGACGGCCTGGCCGCGCGATCTGGCACCGCTGTCGCGCGAGCAGTTGCGCGCCTTGCAGGCCGCGCTCAACGAACGGGGATTTTCGGCCGGGACGGCCGATGGCGTGATGGGCCCGGCCACGCGCGCGGGCCTGCGCCAGTTCCAGCAAAGCCAGGGCCTGGTGGCCGACGGCTATCCCACGCTGGAGCTGCTGCAGAAACTGCAGCCCTGAACGCTCACCCGGCGGCGCTGCCCGGCTCCGGGTAGCTGACTTCCAGCACCTCCAGCGTGCGCACACCTGCGGGTGTGGGCAGGGCCACCTCGTCGCCCACACGGGCCTTGAGCAGGGCGCGCGAGACGGGTGCGATCCAGCTGACCTGCTGGCGTGCGCTGTCGGCCTCGTCGATGCCCATGATGGTGATGGTGCGCTCCTCGCCCTCGTCATCGACATAGGTGACGGTGGCGCCGAAGTAGATCTGCTCGCTGCCGGCATGCACCGAGGGATCGACCACCTCGGCGATCTCCAGCCGCTTGGTCAGAAAGCGGATGCGCCGGTCGATCTCGCGCAGGCGCTTCTTGCCGTAGAGATAGTCGCCGTTCTCGGAGCGGTCGCCATTGCTGGCCGCCCAGTGCACGATCTCCACGATGCGCGGGCGCTCGTTGTCGATCAGGTCCAGCAGCTCCGTCTTCAGCCGCGCGAAGCCCTGGGGCGTGATGTAGTTCTTGCCGCCCGGCGGCAAGGGCGGCAGGCCGACTTCATCATCGTCGTCGCCGTCGGATTCCTTGGTGAAAGCCTTGCTCATAGGGAGCCGATCTTCACACAGATCACCGCAGCAGGCGAAGACGCCGCACAAACCGAGACACCAACGGCGGCACCAACTGCGATACCAACGAAAAAGCCTCAGAACTTTGCAGTTCTGAGGCTTGTCGTTTTGGTGCGGCTGGCAGGAATCGAACCCACGACCCCTTGGTTCGTAGCCAAGTACTCTATCCAGCTGAGCTACAGCCGCCAAGCTTTGAATTATAGCGTGCTTTTTGAACGCTTACGGAAAACCATGAAAATATCGAAAAATAACCGTTGACCAGCGACTGAACCATTGCCTGGACCATTGCCACGGCCTCTGTGCGTGGCGCCTGAAACGAAAAAGCCTCAGAACTTTGCAGTTCTGAGGCTTGTCGTTTTGGTGCGGCTGGCAGGAATCGAACCCACGACCCCTTGGTTCGTAGCCAAGTACTCTATCCAGCTGAGCTACAGCCGCCAAGACAACGATTGTATATCAATTTCCGGCCTCTCCGCAAAAATTGCAACCATCGCAAACTCCGGGCCCCGTGGCGCACCGGCTGGCCTATATTGGCCGGTCGCGATTGCAGGCCCTGCCCTGCACCTGCGCGGGAGACAAACACAGCGAGCGGCCCGCCGCAGCGGCGGGAACGACAAGACATGACAGACAAGCGCGCGGCCACGCAGCCGCAACCGCCCGAGGGCGCCATGTGGGGGCAGCTGTTTCGCCGCAGCGCCCGCCCCTCCCTGAGCCTGCAGGGCCAGATCCGCGAGATGCTGGTCGATGCCATCCTCTCGGGCATCCTCGCACCCGGCGAATCCATTCCCTCCAGCCGCGAGCTGGCGCGCCACCTGGGCGTGGCACGCATCACCGTCGTGCTGGCCTACCAGCAGCTGGCCGAGGAAGCCTTTTTGCTGAGCCGCCAGCGCAAGGGCCACTTCATCCATCCCGACGTACTCAAGGGGCGCACGCCGGGCGGCGCTGCGGCCAGCAGCACCCCTGGCGAAGGCCGCCGCACCGACTGGTCGCGGCGCCTGTGGCTGCTGCCCAGCCAGCAGCGCAGCATCGTCAAGGAAGAGGACTGGCAGCGCTACCCCTATCCCTTTCTGTACGGCCAGTTCGACAAGGAACTGTTTCCCACGGCCGCCTGGCGCGAGTGCTGCCTCAAGGCCCTGGGCGTGCTGGACATACGCCAGTGGGCGCCCGACCAGATCGCGCGCGACGACGAGATGCTGATCCAGCAGGTGCAGACCAAGATCCTGCCGCGCCGCGGCGTCTGGGCCTCGGCCGACGAGCTGATCATTACCGTGGGTGCGCAGCACGCCCTGTACATGGTGGCCGACCTGCTGATGCGCGAGGGCACGGCCGTGGGCATCGAGGAGCCCGGCTACCCCGACGCGCGCAACATCTTCAGCAGCCGCACTTCACAGGTCATCCCGCTGCCGGTGGACGGCCAGGGCCTGCCGGTCACGCCGCTGCTGCGCCAGCTCGACTACCTCTACGTGACCCCCAGCCACCAATGCCCCACGGGCGTGACCATGCCGCTGGCGCGGCGCGAGGCGCTGCTGGAGATGGCCGAGGAGCACGACATCATCCTCATCGAGGACGACTACGAGAGCGAGAGCAGCTTCGACGGCCAGCCCATTCCGGCGCTCAAGAGCCTGGACCGCAGCAACCGCGTGATCTACGTGGGCAGCCTGTCCAAGAGCCTGGCGCCAGGCCTGCGCGTGGGCTACATCGTGGCTGCGCCCGAGCTGATCCGCGAGCTGCGCGCGCTGCGCCGGCTGATGATCCGCCACCCCGCCACCTTCGTGCAGCGCACGCTGGCCATGTTCATCTCCCTGGGCCATTACGAGGCCCAGCAGCGGCGCCTGGCACAGGCGCAGAAGGAGCGGCACGCGGCGCTGACGGCCGCCATGGCCGAGCATGCGCCCGGCTGCCGCATCACGCCCGTGCGCGGCGGCGGCTCGTGCTGGGTGCAGTTGCCCGACCACATGCCTGTGCAGGCCCTGGCGCAGCGCGCCGCAGCGCACGGCGTGCTCATCGAGCCCGGCGATGTGTTCTTCGCCCGCCCGGGCACGCCCGGCAGCTTCATGCGCATGGGCTACCAATCCATACCCGCCAACGACATCGGCCAGGGCGTGAAGGCCCTGGCCGATGCGATGCGCGAGGAGCAGCCCGAGGAGTAACGCGAAAAGTGGCCGGAACCGGCCCCGCCGGTCCCGTCGCCCCTGGGTCAGTACTTCTGCGGCTCGGGCTGCGCGGCCTCGGACAGCGAGGACACCACCGGCGCCACGCCACGCTGCAGGAACTGCCGCACGCCATAGGCCAGCAACAGGATGCACAGGCTGGCCACGCCCAGCGCCAGCGGCGTGCGCTGCTCGGGGATGAAGGCCATGGCGATGACGATGGACAGCATGCCGAAGATGGCGAACCAGGTCAGGTACGGATAGCACCACATGCGCACCTTGAGCAGGTGCGGCGCCTCGCGCTCCAGGCGGGAGCGCAGGCGCAGCTGCGAGATGGCGATCAGGATGTAGACGAAGATCGCCACCGTGCCGTAGGAATTGACCAGGAAGGCGAACACCTTGTCGGGCGACACATAGGACATCACCACGGCGCCGTAGCCGAACACCGTGGCCACCAGGATGGCGCGCGTGGGCACGCCGTTGCGGCTGACCTTGGCCAGCGCCTGGGGCGCATCGCCGCGCCGCGTCAGCGCGAACAGCATGCGCGAGGATGCATACAGCCCCGAGTTCAGCGCCGACAGCACGGCCGTCAGCACGATGGCGTTCATGATCTGCGCGGCAGCCGGCACGCCCATGGTGTTCAGTGCGCTCACATACGGCGTGGCGATGCCAACCGCATTCCAGGGCACCAGGCAGGCCACCAGGAAGATGGAGCCCACATAGAACACCAGCACGCGCGTGATCACCGAACTGGTGGCCTTGGCCACGGCCTTCTGCGGCTCGGCCGTTTCAGCCGCCGCGATGGTCACGATCTCGGCGCCGAAGTAAAAGCCCGTGGCCGCCACGGCCCCGGTCAGCACCGGCACGATGCCGTTGGGCATGAAGCCGCCATTGCCGGTGAGGTTGCCGAAGTGCATGCCCTGCGAAGCAGGCGTCAGGCCCAGCACGTAGACGCCGGCCACGAACAGGAAGACCACGATGGCCGCCACCTTGATGGAGGCGAACCAGAACTCGAACTCGCCAAAGGACTTCACCGAGACCAGGTTGGTCAGCGTCAGCATCACCAGCAGCACCAGGCTGATGCTCCAGTTGGGCACATCGGGCAGCCAGTAGCGCACCAGGTCGGCGCCGGCCACGGCCTCCAGCGCCACGACGATGACCCAGAAGTACCAGTACATCCAGCCCGTCAGAAAGCCTGCCAGCCGGCCCACGCCGGGGCGGTCGCGCCAGGCCTCTCGCGCATATTCGTAGAAGGACCCTCCGCCGGGCATGGAGCAGGCCAGCTCGCCCAGCATGCGCATGACCAGCACCACGAGCAGGCCCGTGATGAGGAAGGAAAGAATCGCGGCCGGCCCGGCCGACTTGATGACGACGCCGCTGCCCACGAACAGCCCGGCGCCGATGACGCCGCCCAGGGCGATCATGGTCATGTGCCGCTGTTTGAGCCCGTGTGAAAGCCCCGGCGAAGAGGCTTGCTGATGTCCGATCATGTCTTGTCTCCTGTTGCGTTCAGGCGCCACGGCTGATGCTCTGTTGTGGTGGCTGCGCAGGTGCGCGCCTTGCCGTGGCGTATCCGGTGTTCCCGGTGGCACGGGGCCGCAAGGCCCCGCGCCGTCAGGCGGCCGCCACCGGCGGGCGGTCCTTGCGGAAGGCGTTCTTCACGGCGATCTTTCCGTCCTTGAAGGTGAAGACATCCACCATGCGCGCTTCCACGCGCAGGCCGTCGGCCTTGGTGCCCTTGAAGGTGCTCTCGGACACGCCACGGTCGCCCTGCACGAAATGGTCTCCATCGAGCCAGGCCGCATCGGGGAAGGCCTGCCAGGCCATCTGGAAACCCTCGCGCACCGCCTGGCGGCCGACGAAGCTGCGGCCCATGAGATCGGGCCCGGCCACGGCGTGGAACTCGCATTCATCGGCCATGAAGCCCATCAGGGCCTCGATGTCGTGGCGGTTCCAGGCCTCGGCGAAGCGGGCCAGGAACTGGGCGTCCGGAGGGTTGGTGTCTGCGCTCATGCTGTCTCCTTGTCTGTGGTGGGTACCACGGCGCCGGGCCCCGGGCAGGGCCGCCGCGCCGCGTCATCGAAATGTCGATGGGCCATGGTAGGTAGCAGGCACACGGACCCGTTAGAACCAGATGCCATCAATCGTTAGGTCCAGGCGCGCGCACCGGCCGCCACTGGCTCTATCGAAAGCTTGGCTGTGGCGCTAACTGGCTCCATGGCCTGCTGGCTATGCTGATTCCATCGTCGGCGCACCGCCTTGCAGGGCTCGCCGGCATTGGCCCCATTCCACCGAATCCATAGCAAAAAGCGGCAGATCCCAAGCCGCCGCACCAGGAGACATCCGCCATGAAAGCCGAGGACATCCGCCCCAGCCACCTGCGTCCCTATGACCCGAAATACGACCCGCTGGTGGCGGCCAACCCGGGCCATGGCACGGGCTATGCGCCCACCTACTGGGTCGGCACGGCGGGACGCCCGCCAGATGATGACGGCCCCGTCAGCGGCGACATGGACGTGGATGTGGCCATCGTCGGCTCGGGCTTCACGGGCCTGGCCACGGCGCTGTTCCTGGCGCGCGAGCACGGCATACGCGCCGTGGTGCTGGACGCCAACCAGACCGCCTGGGGCTGCACCAGCCGCAACGGCGGCCAGGGGCAGAACGCCAGCGGGCGCCTGTACCGCTCGCAATGGATCGCACGCTGGGGCAAGGACGTGGCGCTCAAGCTCGACGCCGAGATCCGCGAGGGCTTCCAGACCTTCAAGGACCTGGTGGCCGAATTCCCCGAGTGCGAGCCCCAGCCCGGCGGCCACCTCTACATCGCCCACCGCGAAAAGAAACTCGACTTCCTGCGCAACGAGACCCAGATCATGCGCGAGGTCTTCGGCTACGACGCCCGCATGCTCAGCCCCGAGGAGCTGCGCCGCGACTATGTGAACGATGCCGACAGCCACGGCGCCATGCACGAGCCCGACGGCATCGGCGTGCACCCGCTCAAGCTGGCCTTCGGCTACCTGCGCAAGGCGCGGGAGCTGGGCGTCAAGGTGCACCCGGCCAGTCCGGTGCTGGGCGTCGAGACGCGCAACGGCGTGCACCACCTGCGCACGCCCGGCGGCACCGTGCGGGCGCGCGCCGTGGGCTTTGCCACGGGCGGCTACACCAGCAACGCCCTGCATGGCAGCCTGCGCTCCAAGATCATGCCCATCCTCTCGAACTCGCTGGTCACGCGGCCGCTGACCGAGCAGGAGCTGGAGGCCACGGGCTTCAAGACCACCCAGGTCATCACCGACACCCGCACGCTGCGCTTTTACTACCGCCGCCTGCCCGACAACCGCGTGCAGATCGGCAGCCGCAGCGCCGTCACGGGTGCCGATGCGCCCAACCCCATCCACATGGCCAAGCTGGTGGACGGCCTGCACCGCAAGTTCCCGGCGCTAGAAGGCATCACCATCGACTACTCCTGGTGGGGCTGGGTCGATGTGAGCCACGACATGATGCCGCGCGTCTTCCAGCCCGATCCGGCCCAGAGCATCTTCTACGCCGTGGGCTACGGTGGCAACGGCGTCTCCTTCTCGGCCCACGCGGGCCGTCGCATGGCCGAGCGCATCGCGGGGCGCCAGAGCAAGACCTTCGAGCTGCCCATCTACAACTCGGAGCTGGAGTATCCGAACGTCTTCAACATGGTGCGCTCACCGGCGTTTGCGCCGTTTCGCCGGTTGGGGCAGCGGTTCCTGTACCACTGGTACTACATGCGCGACGAAAAGCTCTGAACCCCAGCCGTTTGCTGCTTGGGCCGGCCACCTGCAGGGGGCCGGCCCTTTTTTCAGCGGCGCCGGGGTCAGCCACCTGCTACCGGTTCCGCATCCAGTCGGCCGTGTTCATGAAGCTGGCCTTGAGGCGCACGCGCAGCTCCTCGGGCACGCCGGTCTCGCCCATGGCCTGGTCCATGCAGGCCACCCACTGGTCGCGTTCCAGGATGCCGATGGAAAACGGCATGTGGCGCATGCGCAGGCGCGGATGGCCGAAGCGGTCCTGGTAGTGGTCGGGGCCGCCCAGCCAGCCGCACAGGAACCAGAACAGCTTCTGGCGCGCATCGGCCAGCGTGCTGCCATGGGCGGCGCGCAGTTCGGCGTAGCCGGGCTCCAGGTCCATCAGATCGTAGAAACGGTCCACCAGGGCCTGCACCCTGGGCTCGCCGCCGATCCATTCATACGGGGTCTGGGGGGCGTTGTTCTGGGATTCCTCTGACATGGCGAAAAGCGGCTGGCGGCTGAGTGAAACCCGCGATTGTCAGGCATGTGCCATGTCCGTGCCCGCACCGGTATCCGTGGGGGCCCCGGCACGCAGGAACCCGTACACCGCCAGCGCCGTGAGCACCGTGATGCCCGCCAGCACATCCAGCAAGATGCCAAAGGCCTGGCCATAGGCCGCCAGCACGGCGGGTGCAGACAGGCCAGGCAGCAGGGCCATGGCCTCGGCGATGTTCCCTGTCACCAGCAACTGCGCCGCGCGGCCGGTGGCATGCACGGACTGCACCGCCTGCATCGCCTGGGGCGCCTGGGGCGCCAGGGCCGACAGACGCCATGCCAGCAATGCGGCCAGCCCCGCGCCCACCAGCGCCAGCGCCATGCCCTCGCCCGCCACGCGCACCGTGCTGAAAATTCCCGTGGCCATGCCGGCGCGCTCGCTGGGCACCACGCTCACGGCCAGGCCATCCATCAACCCCCAGGGCAGCCCGATGCCCAGGCCGATCAGCAGCAGCGGGGGCGCCATCTGCGCAAAGGCCGTGCCCGGCGCGCACCCGCCCAGCCACAGCAGGCCCGCCGCGCAAACCAGCAACCCCGCCAGGCACAGCAGCGCGGCCGAAACCCAGCGCGTGAGCCAGCCCGCCAGCAACGGCACGAACAGCATGGGCAGGGACAACACAAACATCAGCTGCCCTGCCTGCAGCGGCGCCATGCCCTCCACGCCGATGAAGCGCACCGGCAGCAGCACCAGCAGCACCACGAAGGCATAGGCCGGCGCACCCGCCAGCAACTGCACGCCCACGAAACGCGGATAGCGAAACAGCGACAGGTCCAGCATGGGCTGCCCCGTGCGCTGCTGCACGCGCCGCTCCACGGCCACAAAGGCCGCCAGCGCCAGCGCGGCACCGGCCAGCGGCAGCAGCGCCGCCCCGCTGGACCAGCCCGCCTCCGGCCCCTGCAGCACGCCCCAGGTCAGCAGCGCCAGGGCTGCGGTGAACAGCAGCGCACCAGCCCGGTCCAGCCGCTGCGCCTGCGGATTGCGCGACTCCGGCATGCAACGCAGCCCCAGCACCAGCGCGGCCAGCGCCACGGCGGCCACGCAAAGCATCACGCCGCGCCAGCCCGCCACGCCCAGCAACCAGCCCGACAGCAACGGCCCGAAGGCCAGGCCCACGCCGAACGACGTGCCCACGCAGCTGAAGGCCCGCATGCGCCCCGCTCCATCGAACACCTGGGCCAGCGCCGCCGTGCCACCCGCCAGCGCGGCGGCCGCGCCCAGGCCCTGCAGCCCGCGCAGCAGATTGAAGCCGATGATGGCCCCCTGCCCGCGCAGGCAGGCCTGGGCCAGCGCGCTGGCCAGCACCACGCCCAGCCCCATCAGGAAAACGCGCCGCCGCCCGTGCAGATCGGCCAGCGCGCCGGCCGCCATCAGCGTGGCGCCAAAGCTCAGCATGAAGGCATTCGTCACCCAGTTGAGCGCCAGCGGCCCACCGCCCAGCGCCTCGCGCAGCGCAGACAGGGCCACGGCCGGCCCGGTAAAGCTCAGCGGCATGGCCAGCGCCGCGAGACACACCGACAACAGCACCCAGACCGGGGATGCACGCGGTCGCGCTGTACCGTGGAGCGCACCCGGTGCGCGGGAAGAAGTCAGGCAGGAGGACATGGTTGGCAAGGCTTTCGCAATTTCCCGGCCGCACATGGCCGGGCATGCATGAACGATAAAAGCGCTGCAATGCCGTGAAAATAGCTGTCAGACTCCCCACACTCCCAACCCCAGGTTGGCAATCGACATGGACAGCTTCAGCGGACTCGAATCCTTTGTGCGTGCAGCCGACCTGCTGAGCTTTGCCGAGGCCGGGCGCGCCCTGGGCATCTCGGCCTCGGCCGTGGGCAAGAACGTGGCGCGGCTGGAACAGCAACTGGGCCTGCGCCTGTTCCAGCGCACCACGCGCCAGGTGCGGCTCACGCAGGAAGGCGCGCTGTTCCACGAGCGTTGCCGCCGCATCCTGGATGAACTGCACGATGCCCGCGCCACCATGCAGGCCGCCGCCCAAGCCCCACGCGGGCGGCTGCGCGTGAGCCTGCCCACCATCGGCTACCGCTTCCTGCTGCCCGTGCTGCCCGAATTCCAGGCCCTGTACCCGGAGGTTGACCTGGACCTGGACTTCAACGATCACCTGGTGGACGTGGTCGAGGCCGGCCTGGATGTGGTCATCCGCAGCGGCGAACTGGCCGACTCGCGCCTGGTGGCGCGCCGGCTGGGGCCGTTCCGCTTCATCCTGGCCGCCTCACCCGACTACCTGGCGGCACGGGGCATTCCGCAATCGCCCGCCGAACTGGCACGGCACAGCTGCCTGCGCTACCGCTTCCTGAGCAGCGGCAAGCTGGAGGAGTGGGTGCTCCCCGGCATGCCGCCCCACCTGCCCGCCGCCCTGGTCTGCAACAACATGGAAGCCATGCTGGGTGCCGCCGTGGCGGGCATGGGGCTGGCCTATATGCCTGACTTCCTGGCGCGCGATGCACTGCGGCGTGGCGAACTGCAGCGGGTGCTGGCCGAGGAGCTGACGCACACGGGGCAGTTTTCTGCGCTGTGGGCGTCGAGCCGGCAGTTGTCGCCTAAGGTGAGGGCGTTTGTGGATTTTGTGGGGGGGAGGTTGTTCAAGGAGTCTTGAACGGGGCCGTCCCCTGCTGTTGCTCGTTCTTGTCCCTGCTGTTGCTCGTTTCTGCCCCTGGTGTTGCTCGTTTCTGCCCCTGCCGGGTGGTTGTTTTTCGAGGCCGGGTCTCGGCCCGGCGGCCGACCTACTTTCCTTTGTTTCGCCAAAGGAAAGTAGGCAAAGCAAAGGCGACCCGAATGTCCGCGACCCTCCGCTTCGCTGCGGGCAACCTGCGTCGTGGCGGTTGCGGGGTTCGCTGCGGAACTCGCTTTGCGCTTCGCGCGCCGCTCAGACAACCGCAGCGAGTCAGATCACGAAGCAGTCCTGTCCTTCGGCAGGACTGCAACCCCGCAATCACCACGCCGCAGGCGCTGACATACGGGAAGTTGGTGCGGGCCTTTGCTTCGCTCGGCCCCTGGTTTGAAGCCGAACGCAGTGATGGCGCCGGCTGTTGGCTGTTGGCTGTTGGCTGTTGGCTGTTGGCTGTTGGCTGTTGGCTGTTGGCTGTTGGCTGTTGGCTGTTGGCTGTTGGCTGTTCCCCAGCCTCCCCCCTTCTGCCCACGCCTGCGTTGGGCGGGATGCGGGGTGGCAGCCCTGCCGAAGGACAGGGCTGCTTCGTCATCTGACTTGCCGCAGTTGTTTGAGCGAAGCGCGCCAGCGCGCAGCGAGTTCTGCGGCACACCCCGCATCCCGCCCAACGCAGGTCGCCCCGTAGCGAAGCGAAGGGGTCGTGGGCAGTGCGGGGCGCGCTTCTTTGCCTACTTTCTTGCCGCGCGGCAAGAAAGTAGGTCGGCCGCCGGGCCGAGACCCGGCCTCGAAAAGAAACCGCCCGGCAGGGGCAAAAAACAGAAATCAAAGTCCTACTCAGCCACCTGCCTCAACGTATCCATCACAGGCCTCCTCAACACCTCCCGCAACGCCCACCACCCCGCCATCCAGGCCAGCAGGGCCCCGGCCACGGCCCCTGCCAGAGGAGCCCACCAGGGCACGGTCCAGCTGAACTCGAATACCCAGCGCGCCAAGGCCCAGCCCACGGCCCCGGCGGCGCAGCTGGCCAGGAAGCCGGCCAGCAGGCCCACACCGGCGAGTTCGGCACGCTGCACCTGCGCCAGCAGCCGGGCCTGGGCGCCGACGGCGCGCATGATGGCGTACTCGCGGGCGCGCTCCTCGCGCGTGGCGGTGACGGCGGCGAAGAGCACGACCAGGCCGGCCGCCAGGGTGAAGCCGAAGAGGAATTCCACCGCGCGTATCACCTGGTCCAGCACGCGCTGCACCTGGGCCAGCGTGGTGCTCAGGTCCACGTTGGTGATATTGGGAAACTCGCGCACCAGGGCGTTGTCGAAGCCCGCCACGTCGGGCGCGCGGTAGGCGGCCAGGTAGCTGACGGCCACGTCGTCCAGGTGGTCCACGGGGTAGATGACGAAGAAGTTGGCCCGCATCGATCCCCAGTCCACCTTGCGCAGGCTGGTGATGCGCGCCTCGCTGGGCACGCCGCCCACGTCGAAGCCCAGCGTGTCGCCCAGCTTGAGGCCCAGCGTCTCGGCAATGCCGTCCTCCACGCTGATCTCCCCCTTGGCGCCAGGCGTCCAGGTGCCTGCCGTGATCAGGTTGTGCGCGGGCGCCTGCGCCGTGGTGGAGAGGTTGAACTCCCGGTCCACCAGGCGCTTGGCGCGGTCTTCGCTGAAGTCGTCGGGGCTGACCGGCTTGCCGTTGACGCTCACCAGGCGCCCCCGGATCATGGGGAACCAGTCATAGGAGGTGACGCCGGCCTTGTCCAGCGCCGCGCGGAAACCATCGGCCTGCTCGGGCTGTACGTTGATGACGAAGCGGTTGGGTGCATTGGCCGGCGTGGCCTGGCGCCAGCTTCCGATGAGGTCGGTGCGCAGCAGCACCAGCAGCATGAGCGCCAGCAGGCCCACGGCCAGGCTGCTGATCTGCACCACGGCATAGGCCGGGCGCGCGGCGATCTGGCGCGTGGCAAGCACCAGCCAGCGCGGCGCCGTGCTCTCGTGCACCAGGCGGCGCAGCATCTGTACCGCCAGCCAGCCCAGGGCCGCGAACAGCAGCACGGCCACGGCAAAGCCGCCCACGGCGATCAGGCCCAGCTTGATGTCGCGGCTGGCGGCCAGCAGCAGCGCGGCAAAGCCGGCCACGCCAACGCCCAGCACAACCACCGATGCGGGCTTGAGCGCGCCCAGGTCACGGCGCATGACGCGCAGCGGCGGCACGCGCGCCAATTGCAGCACGGGCGGCAGGCCAAAGGCCAGCAGCAGCGTCAGGCCCATGCCCACGCCAAAGGCGGCAGGCCACAGGCCGGGCGCGGGCAAGGCGGTTTCCACCAGCCCGGCCAGCAGCAGCACGAACACATGGTGGATGGCCCAGCCCAGCAGCACGCCCGCCGCGCTGGAGGCCAGGCCGACCAGCACGAACTCCACCGTGTAGGCGCCCGCAATGCGCCGCTGGCTCTGGCCCAGCACGCGCAGCATGGCCGAGGCGTCCAGGTGGCTGTTGGCAAAGCCGCGCGCCGCCAGCGCCACGGCCACGGCCGACAGCAGGGCCGCCAGCAGGGCCACCAGGCTCAGGAATTTCTCGGCGCGGTCCAGCGTCTGGCGCATTTCCGGGCGGCCGCTGTCCAGCGACTCCACGCGCACGCCATGCACGCCGGGCGCCTTGGCCTGCTGCTCGGCCCAGAGGCGGTAGCGCTGCGCGGCAGCCTCGGCGCCAGAGCCTTCGCCGGCCACGGCAAGGCGGTAGGTGATACGGCTGGCCGGCTGCACCAGACCCGTGGCGGCCAGGTCGGCGGAGGCGATCATCACGCGCGGCGCAAAGTTCATGAAGCCCGCGCCCCGGTCGGGTTCGATGGCGATGATGCGCGCCACGCGCAGTTGCGCATCGCCCAGCAGCAGCACGTCTCCCACCCCAATGCCCAGCGCCTCCAGCAGCGGCGCATCGACCCAGGCCTCGCCCCGCGCCGGAATATCGCGCGTGGCCCGCTCGGCCGCGCCCAGCGCATCGGCCACGCGCAGGCTGCCGCGCAACGGATAGCCAGGCACCACGCTCTTGAGCGCCACCAGCCGGCTCATGCCGCCCTGGGCGTCACTGGCGCGCGCCATGGTCGGAAAGCTGGCCGTCTCCACGGACTGCAGGCCCTCGGCGCGCGCCTGCTCGGCAAAGGCCGGCGCCGTGGGGTTGTCGCTGACCACCACCACATCGCCGCCCAGCAGCTGGCGCGCATCACGCTGCAGCCCCGCCTGCAGCCGGTCGGCAAAAAATCCCACCGAGCTGAGCGCGGCCACGGCCAGCATCACGGCGACGATCAACAGGCGCAACTCGCCCGCGCGCAGGTCGCGCCACAGGGTGCGCCAACCCAGGGTCCATGCAGAAGATCCATTCATGCCGCGCAGATTAGCGCAGGCAGCGATGGGCAGCATCGCGCAACGGCTATTGGCAGGCGTGGGCCCGATGCGCGACAAGCCCGCCCCCTCGATGCGGTGATCTCCCGCCCTGCACCACCACGGCGCACCCCGCCCCTGCACGGTGCGGCGGGCGCATTGCGGTGCACGCTGCCTGCCGGCCGTACAGCCATGCACCACGGGCAGGCGATGCACCGCATGCTGGCACGGCGCTTGCATTGGCTGCGCTGACCCGCCGGCCACAGCCTGCGGCCCCGCAAACACTGGATGCAGAACGCAGGACGCCAGATGAACATCGTTGTGATCGGCCACGGCATGGTGGGCCATAAATTCCTCGAGCAGTTGCATGCCCTGGGCGTGGCGGATGCGAACGTCACCGTGCTGTGCGAGGAGCCACGCGCCGCCTATGACCGCGTTCACCTGTCGGAGTTCTTCTCGGGCAAGAGCGCCGAGGACTTGAGCCTGGTCGAGCCCGGCTTCTTCGAGGCCAGCGGTTTCACGCTGCGCCTGGCCGCCAGGGCCGCAACGGTGGAGCGGCGCGACCGCACCGTGACCACGGCCGATGGCGAGGTCATCCCCTACGACAGGCTGGTGCTGGCCACGGGCTCGGCACCCTTCGTGCCGCCCGTGCCGGGGCGCGACCGGCCGCACTGCTTTGTCTACCGCACCATCGAGGACCTGGAGGCCATGCAGGCATCGGCCGCGCGCTCCAGGACCGGCGTGGTGGTGGGCGGTGGCCTGCTGGGCCTGGAATGCGCCAAGGCCCTGCGCGACCTGGGCCTGGAGACCCATGTGGTCGAGTTCGCCCCGCGCCTGATGGCCGTGCAGGTGGACGACGGCGGCGGCCGCGTGCTGCGCAGCAAGATCGAGGACCTGGGCGTGCAGGTGCACACGGGCCGCAATACGCTGGAGATCACCGACGGCGCCACGGCGCGCCACCGCATGGTGTTTGCCGACGGCACGCACCTGGAGACCGACATGATCGTCTTCTCGGCCGGCATCCGCCCGCGCGACGAGATCGCGCGCCAGTGCGCCCTGGCCATAGGCCCGCGCGGCGGCGTGGCCGTGGACGACCATTGCCGCGCCAGCGACCGCAATGTCTACGCCATTGGCGAATGCGCCTCCTGGCGCGAGCAGACCTTCGGGCTGGTGGCTCCCGGCTATGACATGGCGCGCGTGGCGGCCCGCCACATCGCGGGCGAGGCCGAGGCCGCCTTCGGCGGGGCCGATCTCAGCACCAAGCTCAAGCTCATGGGCGTGGATGTGGCCAGCATCGGCGACGCCCAGGGCAAGACGCCGCGCAGCCGCAACTACCAGTTCATCGACGAGCGCAAGCAGGTCTACAAGAAGCTCGTGGTCAGCGAGGACGGCCGCCAGCTGCTGGGCGCCGTGCTGGTGGGCAATGCCGATGAGTACGGCACGCTGCTGCAGATGACGCTCAATGGCATCGCCCTGCCCGAGGAGCCCGAGTTCCTCATCCTGCCCTCCAGCGACGGCAAGGCCAGGCCCGGCCTGGGCGTGGACGCCCTGCCCGACACGGCGCAGATCTGCTCGTGCAACAACGTCACCAAGGCGCAGATCTGCGCGGCCGTGGGCGAAGGCGCCTGCACCATGGCCGAGCTCAAGTCCTGCACCCAGGCCGGCGCCACCTGCGGCGGCTGCGTGCCGCTGGCCACCCAGGTCATGAAGGCCGAGATGGCCCGGCGCGGCATGGCCGTCAACAACCATGTCTGCGAGCATTTCCCGCATTCGCGCCAGCAGCTGTACCACCTGGTGCGCGTGGGCGGCATCAAGACCTTCGACGAGCTGCTGCACCGCCACGGCAAGGGCCTGGGCTGCGATGTCTGCAAGCCGCTGGCGGCCAGCATCCTGGCCTCGTGCTGGAACGAGTTCGTGCTGCAGCCCCAACTCGCCAGCCTGCAGGACAGCAACGACTACTACCTGGGCAACATCCAGAAGGACGGCAGCTACTCCGTGGTGCCGCGCATGCCCGGCGGCGAGGTCACGCCGGACGGCCTGATCGCCGTGGGCCAGGTGGCCAAGAAGTACGGCCTGTACACCAAGCTCACGGGCGGTGCCCGCGTGGACCTGTTCGGCGCGCGCGTGGAGCAGCTGCCGCTGATCTGGGAGGAGCTGATCGCCGCCGGCTTCGAGTCCGGCCATGCCTACGGCAAGTCGCTGCGCACCGTCAAAAGCTGCGTGGGCTCCACCTGGTGCCGCTACGGCGTGGACGACAGCGTGGGCCTGGCCGTGCAGCTGGAAAACCGCTACAAGGGCCTGCGTGCGCCGCACAAGATCAAGTTCGGCGTCTCGGGCTGCACGCGCGAATGCGCCGAGGCCCAGGGCAAGGACGTGGGCGTGATCGCCACCGACAAGGGCTGGAACCTCTACGTCTGCGGCAACGGCGGCATGAAGCCGCGCCATGCCGAGCTGATCGCCTCCGACCTGTCCAAGGAAAGGCTGCTGCAGCTCATCGACCGCTTCCTGATGTTCTACGTGCGCACGGCCGACCGCCTGCAGCGCACCAGCACCTGGCGCGAGAACCTGGAAGGCGGCCTGGACTACCTCAAGGACGTGGTGGTCAACGACAGCCTGGGCCTGGGCGCCGAACTGGACGCGCAGATGCAGCACGTGGTGGACACCTACCAGTGCGAATGGAAGACCGCCGTCACCACGCCCGAAGTGCGCCAGCGCTTTCGCAGCTTCATCAACAGCGACCAGCCCGACGAGCACATCGTCTTCGTGCAGGAGCGCGGCCAGATCCGCCCGGCGCGCAGCGAAGAGCGCAGCGAGGCCCTGGCCTGATCCAGGCCCGCACCGATACCACGGACAAGGCACTGCCATGACACACCCCACCCAAGAACACTGGATGCCCGTCTGCGCCACCCGCGACATCGTCCCCGACACGGGGGTCTGCGCCCTGGTCGAAGGCCGGCATGTGGCGGTCTTTCGCCTTGGCGAAGACCGCTTCTACGCCATAGACAACGTGGACCCGCGCTGCGGCGCCAGCGTGCTCGCACGCGGCCTGGTCGGCAGCCTGGGCGAGCGCATCGTCGTCGCCTCGCCCATCTACAAGCACCACTTCGACCTGGCCACCGGCGAATGCCTGGAAACGCCCGAGCACTCCGTGCGCGCCCATGCGGTGCGCAGCGAGAACGGACAGTTGCTGGTCGCGCTGCACTGAGGTCCCGGGCAGACCAGCCTGGGGAGGGGTCCCCCCGTCCCGTGATGGCGCGGTAGAACCATCTGCCTTGCATATCGGCATCACCACGGCGGTGGACGAAGACGCACCGCGCCTGTTCCAGTGGGACCATACGTTCTCCTGGTATGTGTGGAACGGCGGCTCCCCCGCGGCCCAGTTCGGCCTGAGCGCAGGCTGGGTCAGCGTGGCGGGCATCACCCGGCTGCCGGCCCGCTGGGACGATGACGGCGAACGCTTCAAGCACCAGGGCGACGGCATCATCCTGCTGCTGGACGGCGCGCGCGAAACCCGCGACGTGGGAACTGCGCTGTTCCCCAGCCTGCTGCGCGCCGAGCTGCACGGCGTGCGCGCCACGGTGGAGGCGCACTCTAACGCAGTCACCATGGCCGGCCTGGCCGAAGGCTCTGCCGTGGGCATCGACCTGCGCGACCAGGGCAATGCCTATACCGCATCGCTGCGTGTCGTCTCGAATGGATGGACCCAGGCCTACACGATCGATCGCTGGGATTGAGCGCGGCGATCTGCCCGCCCTCCCGGCAGGCGCCTGCCTATGATGGCGCTCTGCCGATCCTCCGATATGCCCCTTGCGCCCTCACCATCCATGAACTACCGCATTGAAGACCACGTCCCCGCCGTCCAGGACTACATCCAGATCCGGCTGGCTGCCGGCCTGAGCCGCAAGTCGCCCGAGGCGGCCGCCATCGGCCTGAAAAACGGCCTGTTCAGCGTGGTCGTCTATGCCGATGCAACGCCGGTTGGCATAGGCCGCGTGATCGGAGACGGCGGCTGCTTCTTCGAAATCGTGGACATCGCCGTCATCCCCGAGCACCAGAAAAAGGGCCTGGGCCACCTCATCATGCAGCGCCTGATGCAGTACATCCACGGCAATGCCCTGCCCACGGCCTATGTCAGCCTCATGGCCGACCACGGCACGCCGGAGTTCTATCGCCGCTATGGGTTCGAACCCTCCCTGCCGCCCAGGAAGGCGGGCATGTCCTTGCGCATTGTTTGACTGCAGAGGCCCGATCAAGACAGAGATGAACAACAAACTGAGAGCAGCGGCAGTGATCGCCGCAGCGTTTTTGGCCGTGGCCTTCCTTGTGCCTGCGCCGAAAAGTGTGCCGCTCACCGAGCGCTATCCCGGTCCTTGGAGAACTGATTTCAGCCGAGACATCGCCATCGCCCTGGGCAAGAACCAAGCTATCGGCTGCGTGCAATTCCAATACCGGGAGAGCCGCCTGGACCCAGGCGAGTACCTTGTGTACTGCAATGACCGGGGCATGTGGAGGTCCTATCTGGTCTGGATCCCGTCGCAGAAGATCACCGGGCCGCACATGATTGATGCCTCGATTCCGCCGTGATCGAAGAATCCGCACTGGCGTGCAAGATGGCGCCGCATTGAGTTCAGCCACGTCCCATGCCGGCGGCGCGGCACCATGGAATCCGCCCGACAGGGCGCCTGCCCGTGCCCGACCTGCGGGCTCAGGCGTAGAAGGACAGCAACGCCAGGCACACGATGACCACGATGGCCGCCGTGATGAGCATCACCCTGAAGCCGCCGTCGCTGCTGCGCAGCAACCGCAACTCCAGCAGGGCCGCACCCACCCGGGCCATCCAGAAACAAAGCAGTTCCACCATGGGCGCAGCATAAGCGGCCCGGCAGATCAGGTGCGGGGCGTGGAAAATGCCGGCGAGTGCCTGGGCATCGCAGGCCATCGAGATGTCGTGAAGCCCGTTACCCACAGGGAGGTTTATGGAACAGATTCGGGAACAGTCAGCTGACCGCAGGCCAGCCGCAAAGAGGAAAAGAATCCTCTTGGTCTGCACAGGCAATATGCCCCTACATTTCCACTATCCACAGGAATATAGCCTTTCCAATCAACTACTTATGAGAATGTGACAACAGGCATTTTTGGTTGTGGATAGTGGAAATATAGTGAAGTTGGATCAATCACTTAGCACTCAGTTAGGGAACACGTTGCAAGAGCCTGCGGAGGCAGGATTGATGCGAGCAGAAACGACAAAAGCCCCTCGGCGCCTTGATGGCTGCCGAGGGGCTTTTTTGCGTTTGGCTGCCGGCCGGCGCAAGACCGATCCGTCAGCGCGTAACCTTCGGCCACGCATCCCGCATCAGCGCGGCGTCAGCGGCGTGGCCATCAGCCGCTCGCGCGATGTCTGCACCGCGCTCTGCCATCCTTCCACCTCGGTCTGCCAAGCCTTCGAGTAGGGCTGTGCAGGTTGAGGCGTACTGAGCGAGGGCGGGCTGGGCAGCTCCAGCGATGCGCTCGGGGAGGCCTGCAAAGTCGCCCCGCATGCCTGCAGTAGCAGTGCGCAGCTCGCGCAGACTGCGGTCGAGATCCTGCTGCGCGGCCTGGTTGCGCTGGCCCGTGGCCTGGAAGGTTGCGAGTGCATCGGTCAGTCCTTTCTGGAATCCGGCCATGTCCGTGACGGCCTGTTGCGTGCTGGCCAGCGCGGCGCTGGTCTGTTGGTGCTGCAGCTGCTCGATCTGCAGGCCGTATCGCTGGGCTTGGGTCCACCAGGCGCCCGAAGCTCCGATGGCCAAGGCAGCGCCTGCGGCCGCGAGGTGTGTGTACAGCGCGGGAATCATGCGGACACTCCCATGACGGCAGCGCGCGCCTGAGCGTGGAATGCATCCCAGGTCTGCCGGTGCGGCTTGCCGGGCCGCCAGGTGCGCAGCGCATAGAGATCCCAGGCTCCCTGCACGTCGCCCAGGGCCGGCAGCCGGCGCGGATCCGTGAAGAGCAGCAGCCGAGCCAGCGCGGCGGCCAGCACGTCGTCTTGCTCGATGGCCTCCCAGATGGCGCGCGGCTCGAATGCCACGCCACGGGCCGCACAGACCACGCTCAGCCAGTACCGGCTGGCCTGGTGCAGGTAGACGCCCCAGACCCCGCCACGGCTTGCGCGCGAGCCCAGCTCGAACTGCCAGAAGCCACGGGCCGGGCCCTTGACGCCCGGCTTTCCCTGCACCAGCTGATAGCGGCAGGTGAATCGGGATTCCTGCAGGCCGATAGCCAGCAGCATCACGCGCGCCTCGGGCGTGTCCATGGAGGCCGGCAGCAACGCGAGCGCCGGGTTGATCGCGGTCTTGATGATCGTGTCGAGGGTCATTGATCGTCACTCCGTCGCATGGGGTGGCCAGCGCCGTGCCAGCGCGCCACATTGATGAGCAGGCCCGCGAGCACGCAAGCCGAGAAAATGGTGTCGCCCACAGTGGTCCATGTGTTCCACAGCGTCGGCTGCAGGCCCGAGGCCACGGCGCCGGCCAGCAGCAGGACATACCGGGCGCGGGCGAGCTTGTGCACGCGGGCAACGTGCGAGTTGAGCCGGCAGATGCAGGCCCAGCCGATGCCCAGGCAGATCGCCAGGTTGAGCATCGCGAGCAGTTGGTGTGTTTGCCACGTCATCACGCACCTCCCTCACCGCCACCGGCCTTGCGCTCGAGCACCCGGGCCGCGCGCTCGAAAAGCCAGCGGCCGAGCCTGGGCCAGTCATCGCCCACGCCGCCGACCAGCAGCGCAATCGGGGCGAGCATCCAGTTCGTCTCGTCAAAGCCGAGCCACCGGCCCGCCAGCGTGGCCAGGCCCACGGTCACAAGCAGCGCCGTCACGTTCAGCCGCAGGAAATAGCCGGCCGCGCCCAGTCGCGCGCTCGGGTCGCGCCGGCCCAGCGCCCAGGCGGCGCCCACGGTGGACGCGATCAGGATCACGGCATAAGGCCCCACCAGTGCGGCCAGGGTCGGCCCGAACAGCACAGAGGCCAGCGCGATAGCCACATTCGTCGGTTCAAGTTGATTCATCGGCCCTCCTCCGGGCATGAAAAAACCGCCCGGAGGCGGTTGGTGTGGGGTGGCGTCGGTCAGAGCGTCACAGCGAGCGCGAAGGCTTCATCGAGCGACTGCGGCGTGCCGCCGAGTTGCGCCCACAGGGCCGACAGAAACGGGTTGCTGCGCTCCCAGGTGTCGGCCTCGTACTCGATCTGTGCAATGCGACGCTCGGCCGGATCTGAAATGGCCGCAATCGCTGCCTCTGCTGCCTCGTACATGCCCCAGGACTCCAGCACAAGCCGGCCCTGGCGGCGCGAGCAGGAGTGTGGCACAGGCTGGACGCGAGGGGCATCCGGCCAGCGTGTGATCTCAAGACCGCCAATGGTTTCCGTGATCATTTCTGTCATGCCATGCCTCGCAGATTATGCGCGATGTAAAAAGATGTGCTTACTGCAGTCGTTGGAGTTACGTATACAGAAACTGATCTTCTGAAATTAATGGGGTAGTTGTCATCCCACGCATAGTACCCCTCATTTCCTGCGCTATTCATTGATGTGCGCCCAATAGGCAAGATATATTGATTGTTCGAAAGAGTTACATTGTTATCCGCCAGCGCGCGACCATCAATTATTAACTCAAGACGGAATGTCCTGGAAGACCCAATAAAATTTGAGACGCCAAGGAATCCAACACTACCACGCCCCGTCGCGCTAACTATTAGCGTCCGCACTCCTGCGGATATGCTAGGGTTTACAACTGTCGCGCCGTACTGGGCAAAAGTTGATGAAGCCCCTATAGGAGAAAGTGCCGACGACCGAAGAGATGCCGTGCGTACATAGCTTGCCGCCACATAGTTTATGAAGTCGTCTGCTGGATCAGTCGATCCGGAGCCAGTTGCGGAAATACGTTTGTAGAACTCCCAATCTACTGGACTCTGCACTATTTGGCCCTGAGCCACTACGAGACTAGGCGCCCAAATCTGCGCGTCGGTGCCACCCATTCCCAAATCTGCTGCCCACGTACTCATACCAGCCCCCTTGTTGCATCTTGATAAGTCAGCGTTCCGTTAGATCCGCCGTAAATCGCTGAAATCTGTCGAGTTCCCATTGCGCGGCCGCGCAGAAGCGTTGATCCCCACGCAACGCTATAGATAGCTCCATTTCCGATTGCTTCGATAAAAGCAATCTTGTCGCCTGGAGTCCAACTCGTCGGCAGCGTGAGCGTGATGCCAGCCGCCGCGACGATGTAGGCAACCCCGGCGACGCACGTCGTGTTCGCCGTGACAACCTGGCGCGTGAGCCCCGAGGCAGCACCAGGTGCAGCAACACCGATCACCCAGTCCGCCTTTGCAGATGCACCAGCGAACATGTCCACCCCGATCACAAGCGCGCCAGTGCTCGGGTTGTAGCTCTGGATGTAGCCGCTCATCGAGGTTGCGGGATCGCTGGTGGAGGTGGCCACGACGTACATGCCGACGACAAACGAGCGGGACGCCTCGATCACGAAGCTCTTGGCCCCGGCGCCAGGCGTCACGCTCGTCGTGCTGCTGCCCTTGATCTGTTGGGTGGCGAAGACCTCGGCCTGGTTGCGGAAGCCCTGAGCCGCGTCGCGCGCTGCTTCGGACTGCCCCTTGGCGGCGACTGAGGCGTCGCGAGCGGATTCGGAGCCGCCGCGCGCTGTCTGGCTCGCGTCTCGCGCAGCCTCTGACTGGCCCTTGGCGGTGATCGATGCATCTCGGGCCGCCTCTGCCTGCCCCTTGGCAGTCACAGATGCGTCGCGGGCATCCTCCGCGGCGCTCTGGGCTTGGACAGCCTCATCACGGGCCTCCTCTGCTGCCGCTTGAGCATCCCCAGAACCGCCCGCGGCGCTCTGCGCCTCTTGGGCGTTGTGTTGCACATTGGCCGCCAAGGCGTTGATCTCGCCGACGAACGGCCCAGGGCCGCCCATGTGCGTCCCGAAGTTGTAGGCCTTGCTGTTGTACGTGCCGGCCGCCCGATCCGACAGGGCCGGAAATTCCGGGATCGGCGTAAGCGTGGCTGCTGGTTCGATGGCCATCAGATACTGCCTTTCACAATGAGATTGAGAGAAGTCACGCCCCAGTTGTCTGCGCGGATCGAGCCCGTCAGAAAACCGAGTGTGTTGAGGTAGCCATAGCGCGGGAGACCCGACGCCTCGAAAGGCACGGCCATGTCGATCACTTCGCCAAGGATGGCGTCCGCGTACATCGCCTGCTCTGCGCTCAGAACCACGCGACAGGTGACATCTCGGGCGTTTCCCCGAGGAACCTGCTGGTAAGTGCCGTCGTCGTTGAACTGCCTGTACGTGTAGGACTTGCGCTGTGCCTCGGCCCCGTACTCGGCGCCGCCGAAGCTGGAGTCGCCAATGAGCTGCCGCCAGTCGCCGACCTTGATGTCGCCCACAGCAACCGCGCCATCTCCAGGCGACCGAATCGTCACCGTCACCTCGGCGTTGGGTGCAATAGGGATGTCGTCCAAGGAGATCTTCTCCAAAGCTGGCAAAGGCGTAAACAGAAGCTCCCAGAAGCCCGCCGCTTGCGCATACAGGTCTCCATGTTTTTCGCGAATCACCACTCCTCCAGGCGCACTCCGCACGACGAGCGAATATGTCGCCCCTTCAGGGCCGTAGACGCTTACCCCGTTGATGAACCCTGGTGTGAGCACGAACGTGACAGCGCCCTTCCCCCGGGCTTTCGTTGCCGAGTAGTCATCGAAGGGGGCCATCCTGTCGGTTGGGCCCTTCCGATACCAATAGCCGGGGTCCGCTTCAGGACGTGCAGCCCGACCTGTATGAGCCCTGGTGCACGAGTAGACCGACCCATTGGATGTGCGCAAGTCGTCAATGGCATAGCTGCCACTGGCGACCCACGCAACCTCTCCGTTTGCCGTGTTCGGCTCGGGCACGGTGGTGCCCGCAGCGATCATGGTGCTCGTGATCTTCACGGGCACCATGACGCGAGCGGATGCGTTCATGCCATCTCCTTTGCAATTGCCTGCGCCAAGGCAGTAACGTTCATGACCTCGGTGCGCATGGCATTACCCCCCTCAGTCACGCTGTCCGTTTGCTCCTGAAGTACCGTGACGCGCTCGGCGACTTCCGTTACGCGCGCATCCAGGCGCTCGACAGCCGAGAGGAGCCGCTCAAGCACTGCATCAGACCTGGCAGAACCGCTCGATGAGGGCATTGCGCCGCCGGCCCAGGGATTGAATGGGGCTGGGATGATGGCTTCGTCCTTGTGGATCCGGGCCACCATGTCGAACGGAACGCGGTTGGTGCCCACGTCATAGGAGGGCATGCGCTGGTTGGCCAGCCATGCCTCCCAATCGGATTGCTTGAGGCCCGACAGTTCAGCCAGGTCCTGGGGCGTTGCGTTGTTCTGCCTCGCCCAGTCGTAGAGGCCAGCAGCATTGCCGGTGCCGTCAAACGCGTGATAGCCATCCTTCAGGCTGTTCAAGCGGTCCACGCGATCCTTGGCGGTCACAGATGCGTAATACGCAGACCCGTCCGGGTTCGTGTAGACGTGCTTGTACTCAGAGCTCCCGCTATCGCCATGCAAGTTCTTGCCTGGACCTGGCGTCACGTCAGATCCCAGGCCACCGCCCTTCCCCGGCTTAGAGCCAGTTCCAGCAGGCTGCTCTGGGAACATCAGTGCTTTCAGCGCCTGGATGGCTGCCTCGACACTGAGCGTCGCATCAATGTGCTTCTCGTTCCCTT
The DNA here is from genome assembly GCF_042653485.1 of Delftia deserti. NCBI lineage: Bacteria > Pseudomonadati > Pseudomonadota > Betaproteobacteria > Burkholderiales > Comamonadaceae > Delftia > Delftia deserti. Next base: position 2,216,464 of record NZ_JBHSIH010000001.1, read on the forward strand.
CGAGTAAGTCGCGCCAGTACGTCAGCGTCTTATCCAGCCGCTCAAGCTGCTCTTGCGAGTTTTTGAGTTGCCGCTCCTCGACGCTGAGCTGCGCATCACCCTTGTCTGCCAGATCCGAGAGCTGGCCAGCAAGGACGAGGGCATCACGGTCTCGCTCAAACTGGGTGGCATACACGCCGGAGCTGATGCCACCACGCGCGGCGCTGATTGCGTCGGAAAGGCCTCCATAGTTCGACAGCTTCGCACCGGCACGGACACCGGCGAGCGCCTCTTCGATGTAGACCATCCCTTGGGCCGCCAGCATCTGCTTGGTGGCATCGACAGAGCCATACAGGTCGCGGGCGTTGCTCTTGAGCGTGTTGAGGGCGCTGGACAGGCTGTTGATCGCCTCTTGCGAGGACGACACAATGCCTTGCCAGTACTCCTGCTCGCGGGCCACAGCCGCCTCGAAGTTCGCCATCGCGGCATCCTTGGCCTTCTGCCGCTCCTCGGCGAGCACGCGCGCCATCTCTTCGGCTGCCGCCTGCGCCTCGTCCGCCGCCTTCTTGGCGGCATCAGCGGCAACCTCGGCCGACTTCTGAGCTGCGTCGGCCGCCACGCCGAACAGCTGCGCCAGGGCCAGCAGCTTCGCAGCCAGCTCAGTGTTGCCAGAGGCCAGAGCGTCTTCGATGAGCTTGCGGAACGCCTTCTTGGCCGCTTCGCCGTCCTTCGGATCGATGTCAACGCCCAGACCCTTGAGCTGCTCGCGCACCTGACGCTGCAGGATCTCGGCGCGCTCGGCTTCGGAATAGAACCCGGCGTAGAAGGCGTTGATGTTGTTCGTCAGCGCCTCGATGCCGCCGGCGAACTTGAGCAACTCCGTCTGAGCTTTGCCGGTGATATCAGCGAACCCCGTGAGCGTTTTGGCCCAACCGTCGAACGCCGCCTTGACAGCACCGATCTGCTGCAACACGGCGTTGAGGCTATCAAGGTCCTTGACGGATTCCAGCGCTTTAGTTGCCCAGTCTGCATCACCGAGCGTCTTGCTCATCGCCGCCGCCACATCCTTGGCGATCATGTCCAAGTACTGTTTTTGCCCTGCTTCGCCATCTGCGAATTCGCGCGGCGCCCACTTGTTGTTTTGATCCTTGGACCAGTCAACAATGGTCTTGCCGTCAGGACCCACGATCTGCAGCGCGCCCCAGGCGCCGTCTTTGCTGCTGTCGTCTGCAAAGCCGGTTTTGACGATGTATCCCGTCTCGCGGCCGAAGCTCTTTGCGAACGAGTCGAGCATGCCGCCCACGGACTTGGCCACGCCGTTCACAAAGTCCTGCGCGCCCTGGTTCCAGTACTTGGCGCCCTCGTAGTAGCCCAGGGCACCGTCTTCGCGCCGCTTCACAGCGGTCGTCTCTCCGCCAGAGTAGACGGCATCCGCACCGTAGTGCGGGGTGCCAGACTTGTCGAAAGACTTGATCAGACTGATCAGCGCCAGACCTGCACCCAGGTACGGAAGCGCTCCGCCAAACATGCCGAGGGCCGACGAGCCGCCGGCCAAGATGCCCGCCGCGCCCGCGCCGCCAAGGGTGGAACCAGTCAGCGTAGCCATGATTCCGGCGCCAATGGAACTGCCGACCGTGGTGAGCGACATGCCGCCGAACAGCAGATTGCTGACCAGCCCCGAAGCACCACTGCCCAGCAGGCTTGTCGCTGCCGCACCGCCAGCACCGCCGCCGCCGATGAGTCCACCCACCACGGCCTGCACGACCGGCTGCAGGACCAGCGTCGAGAACAGGCGCTTGAGGTACTCGGCCGCGTTCTCGCCCCCGCGCATGATGTAGTCGGTGAGCGTGTCACTGACCATCTGGCTAGTCTTGTCCCATTCGGACACGAAGACTCGCCTTTGCGCATTCAGTTTCGCTTGGAGGGCTGCCTCAGTTGCCTTGTCGATGTCAGCCTGCCGAGCCTCCTGAGATTGGTAGGGGGCGTTCTGGATCTCCTGGATGCGCTTGCGTAAATCTTGCTCAATTCGCAATTGCTCGATGAGCACGGTGCGTTCGGAGTTCGTCATGCCGATGGTGCGCAACTCCAGCTCCGTCATTTCCACGGAGTCCTTCACGCTCTCCGTATAGGAGTGGAGCGACATGCGCACCGCATCCACACGGCGCTGCATCTCAGCCTCCGCTTCGGCCTGCTCCTGCCGCATCGCAAGTTGCTGGTCATTCAGCGTGATAGCGCGCTTGATGGCCTTCTCTTCCTGCTCTTGGCTCTTGAGCTTCTCAAGCAGGCGGAGCGCCTCCGCCTTGTGGGCGGCAGACATCTTCTTGGACCCGGCCTCAAGCTGGGCCTGCAGCTGAATGCGCAGCTTCTCGGAATCGGACAGACGGCCGCCGGCAAAGAGCTCGGCATCGTTGGCGGCGATCTTCGCGTTGATCGTGGCCACCAAACGCGCGTAGGTGGACTCTTCCTCATGCGCAGCGGACGCGCCAGCCTTCGCGGCTTTGGCAGCCTCCTTGCCCTCCTTTGTGGACTCGTAACGCGCGATATTCAGCTTGGTGACCTCTGCTGCATACGTTTTCGCGGCCTCTGCCCCGGTGCCATACACGCCAGTCGCGAATGCTTTCTCCACGGCCGCAAGGTCAGAGAGAAATTGCTTTGTGACTCCGTTTTGACGAGCGCTGATTGCGAGCACCCCCTTCTCGGCCTCTGCTCGCTCTCTTTCGTAGTTCGCGTGGCTTCCGCGCGAAGGGAAAGCGCCGATGTTGATGCCACCCGTGGGAGCCTCCTCAACACCCATCAAGGCCTTCTTTTGTCCAAGAGCTGCGCGGTACTCTTCTGCCACAGCGCGAGCGCGCTCAACCTCGTTTTTGTACCAAGTCTCCTTGCCGAACTGACCCCCGAGCGACTGCAGGTGAGAAAGGTTCTCCTCCGCATCTTTGGACTTGGCTTGCAGGATCGCGAGCTGTTCTGCGTTGGTGCGCAACGAATCGGGCAGCAGCGCCAAGTCGGTGCGCAGACCGAGCACTCCACCGGTCAGGGTGTTGATGGTCCCGTTCAGCGCATTCGCGACCAGATTCAGCGAGGCAAAGCCAGCGCGTCCAGCGGCCACAGCGGCACCGGTGCCCAGCGCCTCCAGTGCACCACTGCCCCTTTTGCTGGAGTTCTCAATCGCGTCCGAGATGGCCGTCATGTCGCGACCAATCGCGTTCATTTCCTTCGCCAGCGCCTGGCTGACGCCCGAATCGCCGGCCGTCTGCTTGAGCTTCTCCCAGGCAGTGTTGAAGCGATTGACCGCTGCGTCCAAACGGTTTGCGGCCTTCTCCGCTGCCCCCCCCAAGGACGATTCCAACTCCCGCGCGAATTTCGGCAGGAAGTCTTCTGCGACGACCTTGCCCTGCTCCAGCAGTTTGCCGAGTTCGGCGGTGGTCACGCCCATGGCTCGCGCCGCCGTCTGGAAGGCGCCGGGCAAGCGCTCGCCGAGCTGGCCGCGCAGCTCTTCGCTCTGAACAGTCCCCTTGCTGATCATCTGTTGCAGAGCCAGCAACACACCAGATGTGTTTTCTGCGCTCAGGCCCATGACAGCCGAGGCCTTGGCAACGGCTTCGAAAATCGCCCGGGACTTTTCCCCTTCCAGCGCCGTCCCGCGCGCAGCGGCCGAGAACTGCTGGTATGCCTTGGCCGTGCTGTCGAATGCCAGCCCCAGGTCGAAGGTCGTCTTGCGCAGATACGCGATCTCAGCGGCACTGCCGCGAACCGAAGAAAAATCAAGCCCGATCCGTAGGCGCTCGGCTGCCGCGCTGGCGTCGTACAGAGCCACAGCGGAGTCCTTGGCCCAGTTCACAACCTGCAGAGCCAGGAAGGCCTGAATGCCGCGTACAGCAAGGCCCATGTTGGCACTCAGCCCACCGCTGGCATCTGCCAGGCTCTTCACGCCGTCGGCGCCTTCGCGACTCTGGCCCGCCGCCTGTTGGGCAGCCGTACCGAACCCCTTGATCTGGTCTCCGGCCGTTTTGAACGACAGGCCCATTTCAAGAGCGGCCTTCGAGGCATCGGCTTGCGCTTTGATGACTGCCTGCACAGATGGCACGACGCGAGCCATTTCAGCGGCAAGGCTCTGCGCCGTCACCGTAGCTGCGCGCACCGCTGCCTGCATTTCCTGCACCGACGTGGCAGAAGCACGCAGGCCTTGCGCCGCTTGCGCAGCCGCAGAAGAAACGCCACTCAGCCCTGCGGCCGAATCACGCATACCCGCCAATGACCGCTTCGCATCATCTGCGCTTCGGGCTACACGCCCAATCCCGTCAGCAGCCTGTGGCGCCGAACGACCAACGTCGTCAAGGCTGCGCCCCGAGCCCTCGCCAAGCGACTTGAGGCTGCGGCCCGTTTTTGCAGCAGCCTTTTCAACACCATCTATCGCACGCTCGACTTTTGGCCCAGCGTCCGCCAACTTCGTCAGCGCGACTTCAGCGCGAACTAGGTCTGTGGTGTCTGCCTTAAAGTTAATCGCGCCAAGTTCTTCAGACATGAGCACCTCACAAACAAAAATGCCCGCAGGGAGAACCGTGCGGGCATGAAAAAGCCACCCTAGGGTGGCTTGAGAAAAATCAGTCGGCTTATTTAGCCAAATGGAGCGGTTGATCCGCAGTGCTTGCAAACGCTGGCGTCACGCCGGATGCTCTCTCTGCAATGGTTGCAGCGACGCAGGACGCTGAAGGCGCCGGCCTTCTCAACTTCTGGCAGAACCAGCAGAAACACACCAGCGATCAGAGGACTTGCACACAGCGCGATGAAGAACCAGCCGATGCCGGAACGTCCACGTTTATCAGCAAAAATCCCGCATGCGATCGCCAACAGAACCCACCCAGCGAAGAGCGCCATGTCACCTCCAAGAACGAACCAGGAGGATGGTACAGCAGGATCAGATGGTGCACCCTGGGTGAAGACGACGCTTGGCATCAAGGTAGGCTTGATGCGCAACCTCTGGATCGTCAAAGTACCCTAGATATTGCCTCTTCTTGTCTACCTTGATGTAGGCAAACCATGCCTTTTTCTCGGAACTCCAGCTGACACCAAGATAACCACTTAAGGTCCTCCTTCTCACGGCTCTAATGTTTTGAGAGTTAATAGTAGGGGTTACGTCTCTAAGATTTGAGAGGCTATTATTCTCGCCATCGCCGTCAATGTGGTCTATCACTCCCTTTGGCCATTCTCCATGCACATACAACCACGCCAACCGATGCAGTTTGAAAAAACGCCCATCGATATTAATACTCCTGTATCGCTTGCCCTGAGACGTGTGTAGGCCACCAGCTTTAGTCCCGATACGACCTCTAGTCCCGCAGAACTTTCTGGTAAATATACCTGTTTCTGGGTCATAGTGAAAAAGTCGCCTAAGTCTTTCAGCGCTTATGTCTCCGTCGCTCGTCTGATCGTGGTTTCTTTCGTGGAAATATGCGCTATGCAGAACAAGATTTTTTATTGAAAGGTCATTCTGGTCATTATTCCTGAGTCGTATTTTCTCACTCGGTTCCTCTCCGTAATAATGCATCCATGCCACCCGCTTGCACTGGAATGTGAGATTTTTCAGTTTTACAACTCTGCTTCCAAGCGAGCTAACTGAACCGGCTCGCTCTCCGACAACAGTTCTCATGGCGACTTTGACCTTCCATAGCATTTCGCCGGTTTCTGGGTTGTAGTCGAGTACGTCGCGCACGTACTCAGGGGTAACGTGCGGCCTTGTCATTTAGCTGTCTCCGCGCCAGCAGCCAACACATTTTTCGCGCGCTGCAGAATCTCCGCCGCCTTGGCTGGCACCGATAAATGCTCGATGGCCTCTTGGATCAGCGCGGATGCCGCATCGCGGTGCGAATTTCGGAACCAGCCGGCGATCGTCTTGCTACGAGGGAGTACTCCCTCCGCTGCAAAGAGCTCAACGCGTCGCACCTGCTTTTGCTCCTCGTCCAGCGGGCGCGTCCAGGTGTAGTTGCCGCCGAACTTGTCGAAGGTGATTCGGTCCTTGCGAGGAGTTCCGGGGAAACACGCCGCAGACACCTTGTGCTCGGTTGGCCAGACGCCGCTGTACCCTTCCGCAGCAAGCTCCACGGCCGTGCCAAGAAACTCATCTGCATGAGGCAGCCGCGTATGCAACGCGCGGCCGACTTCCATTCTGTTTACTTTTGGGATAGCATTCATGCTGAATCCTTTGATCGCTCGATTGATTCACCTTGAAAGCCTCAGTGGGTCCAATCACTGGGGCTTTCTCCTTTTCAGGCCAGCTGCGCCTCGGCAGCGTCTTGTGCCTTCCTGCTTTGCTCCAGCCTCAAGATCAGTTCCGCAGTCACGCTGCGGCGGGCTGCTGTTGCCTGCGCCTTCAGCCAGTCCTTCAGATCAGCCGGCAGGCGGACATTGGTCTGCTCATCTTTGCGTGCCATCGCTAGCTCCTTTCGTAAAGCACGGTGCTAATGTAGCACGGTACTATCACAAAGAGCAAGCACCGTGATGCGATAATTTCCGCATGGCCAGAACAGATCCTCAGCTCAATTTCCGCATCCCCGCCGAACTCAAGGAGCGGCTGGAGACGGCGGCAGCCGAGAACAAGAGAACACTCACGGCGGAGCTCGTGGCGCGTCTTGAGGCCAGTCTGAATTCCGAGGGTGGCTTTGACCCACAGGCTGCTCTTACGCAGCTGCTTGAGGCGATAGCGAAGCTCGAAGGCGCCAAGAAGAAGTAACCTCAGCCCCGCCCCTTGGTCGCAGCGATGGCATCGCTCAGCGCTCGCTGCGTGTTCTGGATGGAAAGCCGGATCATCCCGCTGGGAGCTTGCTTTGACCAACCGAACTCCAATCGCTTCGCGTACGGCAGGTTGTTCCCGATGAAAATTTGGTGGCCGATCTGGAACGTGATGAGCGCAGCTCTCGCGCGGGCCATCGCGGCGCTTCCTGAGCCGTCTGCAGCGTCCTCGATCTTGGGGTTGATCGCTGCGATCCCCACCTGCCAATTGTTCTTGAAGCGCCCGCCTGTGTAGCCCTTCCCTGCTGACAAGGGGAATTTCTTGCTGACAGTCACGCGCCCCGTTCCCTTGCGCTTCTTGCCGGGGTTTTGGGCGTTGTATGTGAAGGCCTCTTCACGGTAGGCATCGCGCGCAGCCATGGCGCCAGCGTTGGCCTTCCAAATATCAGGGTTCCCCACTGGAGACATGTCCACGCACTGGCTGAAGAGGTTCAGCATCGTCAACTGGACCACATCTCTCATGCGCTCCTTGTGCGCGTTGCACAGGGCGGCGAGGGTCTGAGAGAACTTGTCAGCCATGCCACACCTCCTTGACGCCGATGCTTGCTACATCTTCTGCCATGGCGGCCTCACAAAAGAAAAGGCCCGCCGAAGCGAGCCTTGAAATGCGAAAGCCGCCCGGAGGCGGCTCTATGTCTTGTCCTTGGGCGCGAACTCATGCATCGTCGCAATGGCTTCGCCCTCCATCACCACGAGGCAGTCGTGCAGGTCGTTCCAGTCGTCTGCGTCCAGGCCCATGCGGTCCATCAGCGGATACATGGCCTCCCAGCGCAGGCCAATCGGCACGCCGCCCATGGGGGAAATCGCCCAGCGCGTGCCCACGCGCCGGAACAGGTCATACGCCTGCTCGTTGTCTGGCCACACCTCTACGATGCTGGTCTCGTAGTCCTCCAGCTCGAAGCCTTCTGCCCTGGCTTCTTGCTCGGTAATGGGTGGCTCAAACAACGCACGGGCGATGGCCTTCAGTTTCCCAAGCGGCCGTGGAACAGTGCGGAGTCGAGGGCGACCAGCATCGCCTGCACGGAGCCGGGGATCACGTCCTCCAGCTCGGCCAGGTTTTCGGTGGTGAAGTCGTCATCCAGGTCCCAGCCGGCGGCGCCCTTGAGCACCACGGAAAGGGCTTCCTTGGCGCGCTCGCCCACCAGGGCAGCGAAGGTGAAGTCGCCCTCCATTGGCTTGTCCGTCTCGCGCAGCACCTTGAGGTGCTCATCACGCAGCGCGGCCCACTCGGACTTGCGCATGCCCTTGGCCTGCAGCGTGATAACGGCATTTGTGCCGTCACGGCGGGCGATGGTCACGGGCAGTTCGAAGGTCGGAGCGGCGCCGCCCAGGCTCTTGATGCTGGATGCGGCGATGGACTTGGTTGCAGGCTTGGCCATGATTGAGTTCTTTCAGCGGAGGAAGATGAATGCCCGTGCGCAACCGCCCGCCCCGCTGAAGGAGCGAAGCGGCTGCGTCGGTGCAAGGGGATGCCCGGATGGGCGAAGAGACACCCGCCAAGCGGCGGGCTGGGGATCAGGCGGCGTAGCGCGTGCTGATGTTCTGGGCGTTGAACGTGCCCTTGACGGTCACAGCCTGGCCTTCGGTCAGGGTTTCTTCCTCGTTGAAGGAGACCTTGGCCGGGATCAGCGACACGGCGCCGGTCTTGGCACGGCGGCGCACCACGGTGTCGGCGTTGGTGTCCGACAGCATCTTCAGCGCGGTGTATGCCGGGGTGCCGATCATGTCGGCGTCCATGTCGAAGGTGCGCTGCACGGCGTTGAAGCCGTCGTTCAGCACGATTTCCACGTCCGACTCGATGAACTTCACGTTCACCGTCTTGGCGTCGCCGCCAGAGCTGGAGTGGTTCATGGTGCGGTCCAGGTCAACCATGGTGGTGACCTTGCGCGCGGAGCCCGCGCCGCTGCCAGGCGTGAACAGCTCCGTGTTGCTGGTGTCGATGCCTTCCAGCGTGAACGAATCCGTGGTCACGGTCTTGACGCGCGCAGCACGGAAGTTCAGCCGGCCCCAGCCGCTGTAGATCAGCAGCACGTCGCCGACGCTGTAGCCGTGGGCTGTGCTGGAGCAAACGGCTTCAGCAGCGTTGGTAATGGCGGAGATGGTTTTTGCCGCCGCGAGGACGGTTGCAACGGACGTGATCGTCCCGTTAGGTGTACGCGCCATGGTGGGCCTTTCGATGAAAAAGCCCGCGAAATGCGGGCATGTATACGCCCTCGCGGGCACAAAAAAAGCCACCCGAAGGCGGCTCAGCTTTTCAGATGTGGGAGATCAGGCCGGCATGGCCCGCCAGTTGATGGAGACCGGCACCGTGTACCAGCCTTCGTCGGGCATGCCGCCAGCGATGGCGGGCGTCTGCGCCAGTTCGATGCGGTGGTTCCCGGCATCCAGGTTCTGGACCGGGGCGAACAGCGCAGCCACCTGCTCGGCCATCTGCTTCGCCTCAACCTTGCCCTGGCCCGCCGGCCAGACCACATCCACCTGAAGGATGCCGGGCAGCTCTGCCGGGCCTCCCTCGATGAACAGGTCGCGGGGGTGGTTGTGCAGGTGGTGCACGCGAAGGTAGCCCCGCCCGGTCGTCGGCTCGAAGGCCATGTCCTCCCAGGCGATAGGCGGTGGAGTGGCCAGCGTCAGCAGGCGCTCTTCCAGCGCGGTCTCTATGGCGACAATCGACATAAAATGGTCCTTGGTGCGGCTAGCTTTAGCGGGCGAAAAGACGATTCATCACCGTCCGCCGCACCACCTCAGTGATGACTTCTCTTTGATGGAGAGAAACATGCAAGAAATCTGGAAGCCTGTCCCGGGCCATGAAGGCCATTACGAAGTTTCAAACTTGGGGCGAGTCCGCTCTTTGGCGAGACATGTTCGACATTCCGACGGCAAGTCGCTGCGTGCCGTGGCTAGTCAATTGAAAAGCCTCAGCAGGAACAGCCAAGGCTATTGCTCTGTTCACCTGTACTTGTGCGGGAAGATGAAGAAGTGGTATCTGCACCGACTCGTGGCCCAAGTCTTTATTGAAAACGTTGAGGGGCTACCTCAGGTCAACCACATTGATGGCGACAAGGAAAACAATGCAGCCAGCAATCTTGAGTGGTGCACGGGATCCGGCAATTGCATGCATGCAGTCAGAAATGAGCTGTACTTGACTGCTCGTGGAGAGCAGGCGGGCAATGTGAAGCTCAAAGAAGAAGACGTTCGAGACATCCGACTTCAGGCTGGCCAGGGCGTGATGCACAAAGATCTCGCGCAGGTCTTCGGGGTCGGCCGCAAAGCCATCACGAAGATCGTGAACAGGCAGCGCTGGAAGCACGTCATCTAATAGAGTCAGCCGCTTTCTTCAGGGCAACGGAGTAGTTTTGGACAGCTAGCCTGACGATCCCACCGGGCGCCTGCTGAGACCACCCATACTCCAGGCGCTTCGCATAGGGCAGGTTGTTCAGAATCCAGATGGTCTGCCCAGGCTTCCAGGCGGCGATCCTCTCGTTGAGGACGGCCAGGGACCGGGCGCCGGACTTGTCTGCGCCCTGCGGCTGGGACGGGTCAGAGGCGCCGGTGGATGTGACCCAGGCGTTCTTGAAGCGACCTGTGTCAACCGGCGAGCGGTCCACCATCTGGCCGCCAAGCTCCAGCGCCGCGCCGCGGACAACCATCTCGGCCTTGTCGCCGGCGCGCTCGCACAGGGCGCGAAGATCAGCAGCGAATCCCATCAAATACCTCTCAGCTGCAGCTTGTAGAGCACCGCCACGCCGGCCGGCGCGACGATCCCGACATCGACCACGTTGTAGACCTTGGCGCCCACAGTCACGGTGTCGCCCGTCTTCGGGGCAACCTCGATCTGCGGCGCCACGAGCAGGCGTTGGTCGCTGTGCTTGATGAGCGTGCCATCGATGTCGCGCTGCTTGTAGCCGAACATCGCGCCAGTGCCGGGGTAGTCGAGCACAGTGGGCGTGACCGGCTGGCCAGGAACGAACGGCCCGGGCGGCCCCTTGCGGTGCAGCGTGACGGGCTGGCCCGCCTCAGCGATGGACTCCAGCGCGCCCACGGCGATCTCGTTGTAGTCAATGGGCATGGAGTGCTCCAGCAAACAGCACAAGAAGACCGAAGCAACAGGCCCCGATGCCAATCATCGCCACGCCCCCACGGAGGCCCATCCAGAAATTCGCCATGGCTCACTCCTCGCGCCGGCACGGGTCCGGCTTCCAGGTCATGCGCCTGGCCTTGATGGTTCGCTTGCCCAGGGCGATGGCCTTGAGCACGCGGTGCCGGCCGTCGGCGATGGAGCCGTGCCAGTCCAGCAGGATCGGGCAGTCCAGGTCGGCGTCCATGCACTGCCTCACATGCCGGGCCAGGCCCAACATGTCGCAGTCGCGCCAGATCACATTGTCGAGATCGATCCCGGCCAGAGGCATGTCGAACACCGGCAGGTCCTTCGTGTCGTCCAGCAGCCTGGCCACCGAGTACCAGCAGCCCTTGCCGTCGTGGTAGTAGTCCTGCAGGGGCTCGTTCTCTTGGAACTTGACCTTGGGCGGCCGAGTGTCGCGCTTCGCCATACCCTACCCCCTCACCAGCTTGATGTTCATCGCGCCGCCGGTGGTCAGCCCACGCAGCAGCGCATCGATGACCGCGAACCGCATCTGCCCACCCTGCTGGCCCTCGGCCCAGCGCGTGGTGATGTCATCAACGGTCTGCTCGATCTTGATCCGGCCGTCCGAGTCCTGGAACAGCTCCCCCTTTGCAGCACGCCAAGCGGCCTCGCAGCACGCGTCCTTGACCTTCTGGGCCACGGGGTCGAGGTACTGCGGGTCAAGGGCGTAGTTGCTCAGGATGTACTGCGTGGCGCGCCGGAGCGCGACCTCCTGGGCCGGCTCATCGGCGGGCCACGTATGGCCGTAGTTCGCCATGTAGACCGCTGCCTCAGCCAGGGTCACGAGGCTGTCATAGCCCTCAGCCGGGGCAACGATCAGCGCCATGGTCAGGCCTTCGCGTCCAGCAAGGCCTGCAGGTCAGCCTTCTTGGCGCCCTCGGGCACCTCGATACCCTTGGCCTCCAGAGCGGCACGTAGCTCGGCCACGGTGGCCTTCTTGGCGCCCTCGGGCTCGCCATCGTCGGCAGGGTTCTCGTAGCCCTCGGGCATGAAGATGGCATCGATGATTTGGAAGCCGCGCTTGCGCAGCTCGGCCTTGCGCTCCGGCTTCACCGGATGCGGCTCGTACCAGACCTTTTTGTCTTGCATGTGGTTCTCCCAGAAGAGAGGGGCCGAAGCCCCTCCCATTACTTGGCGGCGTCGCCGATGGTGACCACGCCGGCCGAGGCCTTGACGCTGTTGGCCACCAGGTCCCAGTTGGTGCCGGTTGCCAGCTCGGCGTCGGTGGGGCTCTTGCCGCCGTTGGCGGTGTCCCAGGTGTAGCCCTTCAGGCCCAAGCCGAAGGTGTAGTCGGCCTGCATCGTGGTCTCGATGCGGTTTTTGCCGTTGGTGGTCTGGATGTTGGTGATGAGGTCAGAGCCGTCAGAGACGACTGCGGCGCCGTTCACCAGGGACAGCACCTTCACCTTGTCGGGAGTGCCCGCCGTGAACAGCGAAGGCGCATCCGTGACGATCACGGCCTTGCCCAGGATGTCCACGATGGTCACGCCGCTGAAGGTGAACAGCTTCTCGGCGTTGGCCAGGTTCTGGCCGATCAACTTGTGGTACATCGCGCCCGTCATCACCTGCGCCACGATGCGCGCCGAAGCGTCGCCGAACTTGGCGTGCGCGCTGTTGATCGCGCTGTAGGTGATGCCGGCCGTGGCGGACACGTCGTTGGTGGCGCCGGCCTGGTTGGCGATTGCAGCCACGAGAGCGGCGATGGCCGTGTTCAGCTGATCGGCCATGATGGCCTCGGACAGGTTTCGCGAGATCACCTCCAGGGCTTCCTCGGGCGACTTCTGAATCCAGGACAGTTGGCCAGGCTCCCACAGGATGGGACCGAAGCCGCCGGCGATCTTCACGGTGTCGTACTGCTTCTGTGCCAGCGGCGTGGCGGATTGTGCGCCGTTGGAAGCGTAGCGATCCACGCGGCGCTGGGCGCTGTGGATGCCTGCCCAGAAGGATTCCTGCAGGAAGTCCCCGTCGATGCTCTGCGTCGTCAGCTGGATGGAGCCGGCCGATGCAGCGTTGAACTTGGCCACGTCTTGGGCCAGGGTTTCGATGGTGGCCAGCTTCAGGTACTCGTTGAATACCTTCATGTCGGACAGTGCCATGATTTGCCTTTCTGCGCCTTAGGCGCCAGATGTGAGTCGCTTCATTGCGGCAATACGGTCGGCCTTGCTGCCGCCGAAGTTGCCCTGTTGTTTGCCACCACCATGGCCGCCCTGTGCGCCAGAGCCAGATGCACCGGAGCCCTTCAGGATGTGATCCTTGCCCGGGTACTGGTTGACCAGCATTTCCAGCGCCTCATCGAAGCCGGCCAGGTCACCCGGGCTGGCTGCGCTGTAGAGCTTGTTGCCGTTCGCGTCCTTGGCGACGACCTTGCCCTCTTCGATGCTGAAGGCCTTGCCGAAGTAGGCCTGCACCAGGTCGGGCGGGATCGCCAGCTTGTCCAGAGCGAACTTGGAGCGAGCGAAGCTGCCGCCGATCATCTCGGCGTACAGCTGCTGCTCCAGCTTCGATGCGTTGCCGTTGGCCGCATCCAGTTGAGCCTGGAATGCCTTGGAGATTTCGGCCTTGACCTTCTCCACCTCGCCAGCGTCGATCAGCTTCTTCTGGTCCAGCGACTGGATGGTCTCCAGCGCCTTGCGGGCAGCATCCGGGTCCGCGATCCCCTCGAAGCCCTTGAGTTTGCTTTCTGCATCCTCGAAGCGCTTGCGGTATGCGGTGCTCTGGCCGGTCAGCTCGCCGATCTTGGCGAAGGCCTTGGCGCCATCGAAGGCGATCTCAGTGCCGTCATCCTTGGTGTACACGGGAGCGCCGTCTTGCAGAACAACCGCGCCGTTGGAGTCGAGTTTCAGTTTCATGGTGGTGGAACGAGCTTTCTGCTCAGAAGTTGATGGCTTACTGCCGGCGAACCCGCTTCTGCTTTCTGCTTGCGACGGGCATGAAAAAGCCCGCCGTGATTGCTCAGGGCGGGCGGGGAAAAAGAAAGCCCGCACGGCGGCGGGCTGGTTGTCATTTCACGGGCCTGGGCTTCGTTCGCCTGGGCTTGGGCTCTTTCGCCACCTTGAACTCGGGCGGCATCATGGGCGACCAGATGCCCTGCTTGTCGCAGGTGTAGCAGACCCGATCATGGGTCATGGTGCCGCGCTGGTAGCGGCCTTTCTCATCGATCCAGGAGCCGTTGACCACGGTCATCACGGCCCGGCCGCCACACTTCGGGCACTGGAGCATGCCCGGCGGCCGATACCGCGCCTTGACGCGCTCTATCAGCGCTGTCTTGGCGTCGGGCTCGGCTGGCGGGACGAGGGAGAGGTGCTTCGGCTTGTCGGTCACGGCGCAATACTACAGCCCGGCCCGCAAGCCCTATGACGGCATAGGAACGTGCGCAAAAGTCTTCCCGCGCAGAAGAAGGCTCATCGGGCAGCTAGTGACTCCATATTTTCGGCACAGATCAGCAGCACGGACGCCAGATTTCGCAAGAGTCCTGGCCTCAAGCACCTGCTCATCCGTCATCTTGGCTTTGGCTCTGGCGGCCTTTATCTTTTCTTCAGGCCTGCTCATGCGCTTGCGGGTCATCTCAGCCATCTTCTGGCGATTCTCGGGCAATTCAAACCGACTGCGCGCGCTGGCCCGCAGTCTTGCGCGAACCTCTTCGCTTGCCATGGCGTCTCTGGTAGCCGCCGATATTGCGTCCCTTGCTTCTGGTGACTGCATGCGCCGCTTCTGAGCAGCCGACATTGTCGCTCTGGCCTCTTCTGTGTGGCGATAACCGGTCTTCGCAGCCGAGATGTTGGCGCAACGCTCCTGGCTGAATGTCATCCCCGTGAGTGCCAGAGACAAAGCGGCAGATATTTCCTGGCCACGCGCCGCATAAGCAGCGCGCACTCCAGCAATCATCTTTGCGCGATGCTCTGCGGGAATTCCAGCAGCCTTCATCCTTGCTGAAATCTCAGCGCGTCTTTCGGCACTGAGCCTCTGCCCTTTACGGGCAGCCGAGATCTTCCCCCGAACTTCTGCGGAAGGATCTCTGACGCCATCACCGCCGGATGTTCCATTAACCAGATCGGCGCCAAGTTTCGTGTATTCCAATATCAAGGCCACTTCGGTAGCGCACCAGACAGCTTCACGGCGCAGCTCAACAATGAGGACTTGGGCGCCACGGTTGAGCACGCTTCGTATCCAGGCATCTCTGCGCGTCCTTCCTCTCTTTGCCACACTTAGATGCGCCCCTAAGCGGACCTTCAAATTCCGCTTCGTTTGGCCTATGTAACGAATATGCCCATCGTCGGATCCAAATAAGGCATAAACCGTGCATGTGAGAGAATTCGCATCAGCCATGATTACCTCTAGTACAGGTTGTTTTGGTTAGAGCCCGTGACGTGTTCCACCACCTCACGGGCTCGTCTATTTTAGGCTACAGCCCCGCTTTCTTGAATGCCTCGGCATCTCGTTGCTTCAATTCAGAGATGGTAAGAAACCGCCCCTTCGAGTCGTACATCGCATCCATCCCCAGCTTGCCGTCGCGCATCAGCCGGGCCCGGGTCTCTCCGAGCACATCGGTTTGGCGCGCCAGGGACTGGTTCTTCAGCCAGTCGGCGTAGCTCGTTTCCTTCGGCACCTGGCCGTCCATGCTGGCCCGGGTGCGCCCGTTGACCTCGATGTCCGGCAGATCGATGCCAAGCTCCTTGTGGCTCTTGAGCACCGGCACTTGGCCGGAACGGCAGCGCCAGTGCAGCCGGCCCGGCCCGCCCAGCCACGGCACCTTGTGGCCGATGGGCTTGTGCGTGTCGGGCGTGTACAGCAGCCGGTCTCGGATGCGGCACATGGGCGACGTGCGGAGATCGAGGGTGGATGACCACATGGAGGCCTTGATCAGGTCCGCATTGGCCTCCATCACGTTGTCCTGCGCCACGCCGGCCGTGTGAGCCAGTGCCGTCCTCACGACCGCTTCGATGTCCCGGCGATCCTTCTGGATCAGGCCGTCGATGTAGCCCTTCGCCCGGGTGCCTCGCAGCTCCCGGATGATCTGGTCCGTGGTCTTGCCCTCGACAAAGCCCTGGGCAATGGCCTGGCGCACGCGCTTGAGCTTGCCAGCGTCCAGATCGCTCCAGACGCCCTGCAGCAGCACGCCCTGGAACGGCCGGGACAGCGCCGCCGCATAGACCTGCTCTGCCGACACTGCAGCCACGTGCACGCCCACTGGCAAATGCGTCTTGAGCATCTGCTCCTGGTAGCTGACCTCGTAGGGCACGAACTGCTTCAGCTCCTCGGTAAGGGCCCGGCCCAGCTGCGCATAAGCCTCGCTGTTCAGCGACCAGATGGAAGTGAGCAAGGACTCCAGGCGCTGCATGGTGAAGCCGCCAGAGTCCAGTCCTTCCAGCCTGGCGGCCAGTTCAGCCATCAGCCGCTGGTCCGAGCGGTTCAGCAGCGCGATGATGCGCGCCACGACTCCGTTGTCGTACCGTTGCAGCGCGACCATGTGCCGGATGGCTTCCGAGAGAATCAGGTCATTGACCGAGGCCATCACTCACCTCCGATGGTTCCGAGTGCCGGCCCCTCGCTTGCAATGCGGTCGAACTCCGCCTCTGCGTCCAGATCAGGTGACAGAACGCCGCGGCGCTGCATCTCCTTGATCGCCGTCTCCTTCGACAGCAGACCGGCCTGGTAAAGGCTGACGATCATCTGCGCGCCGGCCTCCGTGAGGCTCTGGGCGGCGAAGTCCTTGAACAGCGTCACCTTGGCCGTGCGGTCGATGCCGAGCCACGCGGCCATGTAGTCCAGCACCAGATCCAGCGCATCCTCGTAGTTCTCCACGATGCTCTGGAGCGCGGACTTGTTGGCCTCGGCGTCGTTGGATGCCTCTGTCGCAGTGCGCTGGCCGGGCTGGGCGACCAGCAGCTCTGCACCGGTCTGGATCATCTGCTCCTCAAGCGCGTTCAGCTCGGACCGACCCACTGTCACGGACTCGGCCGAGCCCTGCAGCACATCGGCCGTTCCGCCGGGCGGCAGGTTGACCGCCTGGCTGGCGGCCATGACGATCTCATTCTTGTTGTTGATGCCCGAGAACACCAGCAAGCGCTTTCGGGCGAAGCGGGCCGAGTCGTCCTGGTCGCTCTCGTTCTGCCAGTGCTTCACGTTCAGGTAGGCCAGATTCAGCAAGGGCGGCATGCCCTGCATAAAGGCAGCACGCCGGCCATAGACAGGCACGAACGGGATGAACCCCAGCGTCGTCACACCAGATTCGTCTTCCACCCTCGTGTAGCTGCCATTCGCCGCTTCCTCCCAGACCTCGAAGGACCCGGGCCGCAGTACGCGCACACGCTTCAGCAGTTTGGTCCCATAGTCCCCGTCCGGCACCTCCTTGGTCTCGGCGATGCGCAGCATGGTGAGACCAGGCTTGCCGCCGACATCGCCCACCATCCAGCCCAGGATCTGCTCGGCCTTGATGTGCACGCAGTACGGGCGGGCTCCGATGGCCTTTTCTTCAGCCCGTGTCCTTGCCCTGCCTTGCGTCCGGGTGAAGTCCACCAGGATGCCGCCGAAGCCGTACTTGATAGCCGAATGGTCGAACACATCCGAGGCGAAGGCGTGCAGGCTGCGGCCCTCGCCGTCGATGTTGTTGCACAGGTCGATGATGACGTCCGGCGTGTCCTTGGAGAGCGTCACCTCCTTGGCGAACGGCTTCCCAGCCATCACCGTGCATGTGCGTTCGAAAGCAGGGAACAGCGTGGCCACCGCCAGGCGGTAGTTGTAGTCTTCCTGGGCTTCCTTGGGCTGACGCGGCAGGAACGTGGTGGATGCGGCGCGCATGGTCCGCGTGCCGCCCAGCAGTGCGGTCAATAGAGGCCACTCCGCCTCCATCACCCGCATCTTCGGGTCGCGGTCTTGAACGTTCAATGCCATAGAGAAACCCGCCTCCATTGCTGGGGCGGGCCTGTTTTCACATGCGGAAGGTGAACGCCGCTGCTTGTTTCTTCACGATGGGCCACATGTACGCGATGGGATAGCCCGCCGCATCGATCACATGGTCCACGCCACTGGACTTGTCCGGCAGCCCGTTCTTGTCATAGGCCTGCTGCTCCAACGCCTCGGTCAGCTTCGGGCAGCGCAGCGTGTTGACCTTCAGGCGCCGCACGCCCTCCCCGTTCAGGATCAGAGCGTTGACGGCGTTGATGCGGTCGGCAACCGCTGGGTTCGTGCCGTTCACCTGCACGGTCAGGTTGTGATCCCGAAGGATCGACAGGTCCGACTCGCTGGCGTTCTTGCTGCTGCTGTTCTGGCCCGAGGCGTCGGGATACACCGTGACAGCGTGGCCCTTGTCCTGGTAGCGCTCCCTGAACAGCCGCGCCATGTAGGGCGTGTCACGACCGTCCGTGATCTCGTCTACCGCCACCGGCCAGCCATCCCTCAACACGTAAGCTACAGCCGCCATATGCAGGCGGTTGAAGTCCATGCCCAGCATCACCGGCTCGCCCTCCTGCAGCGACTCGAAGCTGTGGTTCAGCTTGCGGTCGAAGTCGGGGTAGACGCTGCCCGAGGTCAGATTGACGAATAGGCCGCGCAGGTAGGCGTCGATCAGCTGCTTGGGATAGCTGTCGAACAGCGACGGGATGTAGTCGGCCGGCAGGTTCTTGGCGTTCTCGAACGTGCTGGCCTGGATCAGGCCGTACAGCTTCGCCAGCTCTGGCTTGTCCTGCACCGCCTTGACGAACTGCTGGTGCGTGAACTTGAACCCCTCGGGGGTCGTGGTCACGTCCACGCCGTTCTTCAGGCCGTCCACGTTGTAGCGCATCCGCGCGATGATCTTGCGCCAGGCCTGTTCAGCCTTCTGCTTGGCCATCACGTCCAGCTCATCGACCAGCGCCTGGCCGATCTTGAAGCCCACGATGGACTCTGGCCGGTCCATGGAGCGGCAGATCACCGTTGTGCGGTACTGGCGGCCGGAGTAGAGGTGAACCTCCTTGTTCGACTCCCTGATCTCGGTCCTCAGCCCCCAGTCGTGCGCCACTTCCTCGATGGTCGGAAAGAAGATGTCGCGGATCTGCGGGTAGCTCGGGGCGAAGTAGCCAGCATTGATGCGCGGGAACTCCCAGGCATGCGCCGACAGGCCAGAGCACCCCACCCAGGTCTTACCCGAGCCGAACCCCGCCACGAAGGCGCGGAACTTGTGCGGCAGAGCTAGGAAGCGGGACTGCGGGATATTCAGGCGCGGGCTAACGGTCTGCATCGGCGCTTGCGTCCTGCACCTGCACGACGACCTTGACCGGCTGCGGCGCCTCACCACCCTTGCCATCACCATCCAGCGGCTTGCGGTTCACGTACATGTCGCCGCACTCCTTCGCCGCCTGCTCCAGCGCCTGGAGGGCCAGCGGCATGTTCTTCATGGACTCGGCCTTCGAGACGATCCGCTGCAAGACCTTCAACCGATAGGAGCGCTGGGCAATCGGGATCTCGGTGATCTCGTTCTTGAACGCATCGCGCGTGGCGAAGAACACGTCCCGCCACTTCTTGGACAGGTCCTTGCCCGACGCCTTGGTTGGGTCGTAAACCGCCACGTGCGCGCGGTCCAGCACCAGGCCGAATTCCTCCTTGACCGCCTCAGCCACCTGAGACGGCGTGTCGTAGCAGGCGAGCGCTTGCACAATGAAGCGCTTGACCGCCTCATCGAGCCTCGCCATATGCGCTCTCCTGTATATGAGTGGTGAATGTTATGCCGCAACCTTCAAACAGGTGCCGCAAGCATGAGCTATGTTCCCCAGGCGCAGCTCCGGGCCGGCGTTCGCCGCATCCACGAGCCGCTTCACATCGACCGAAGGGCCGTAGCGCTTGACCACGCCGACGAACTCCTCAACGTCGTGACCTCGAATCTTCAGCTTCGGCTTGCCGTCCTTCCCGAACTTGGGTGCGCCGAAGTCATCCAGCGCCTGGGCGACGTGGTACAGCTCATGCTCCACCAGCGCACACCACTCGGCATCCGAGCATTGGGCGCAGTAGCTCGCGTCCAGGGTGATCATGAAGGCCGGCACGCGACCGAACCAATCCACGAACTGCTGCTCCTGCCTCCCGCCTTGCCAGCCACCGGCGCGGATCATCACTTCCTCAGCCTGACCGATCACGGTCTTCATGGCCTTGGTGAATCCGCCGGGCGCCCAGAGAAACACCAGGTCCGCGTCAATCAGGTGCGCGTGATCCGGGTTGTGGATGCGGCCATCCTCGGCCAGGATCTCGGACTGCACCCATTCAGCCACCCCTTCAGCCGGGACGTAGCGCCACAGGTCAGCGGGTGGATACGGCCGGGCGCCGATGACAGCAGCCGGCTTTGCCTTTGCCGGTGTTGCCATGGCAGGCCCTTTCTCAGTTCAGGCGCCGTCTTTCAGGCGCTGGAGTGCTTCTGCCGTCTCTGGCAGGTCGGGGTATGTGGTGTCTTCGCCGACGCGGGCGAAGGTCTCGACCTCCACTCCGAAGCCGGCGACGTGGTTGCCGCCGCAGCAGGCGCAGCGCGGGCCATCCCGCAACCAGATCCGCAGCCGAGCCTCTTGCCTGGCTCGTCCCCTGGATCGGCCAGTGGCACCCAGGCGCGGGGCCTGCTGCAGCTTGCGGGAGTCGGCCTTCTGGATCCTCAGCGGCAGCGCGCTGATGCGTGGTCGCTGGCCCATGGCAGCACCTCAGCGGATCTCGCGGCCGATCTGGATGCGGAAATTGGGCTCGCGCCCCAGCATCGAGAGCGTCAGGCCTGTGACCCAGTGGCCCAGCGAGATCAGGTACTCGGCTGGACCCCACTTCGCAGCCACCATCGGACCCTTGGCGTCGGTCTCGCCAATCCAGCAGGGGATGCCGTAAATCGCACCATGGTTGGTGAAGCCCAGCGCCAGCGCCTGCTGCTTGGTCATGTAGTCGAGGAGCTTGGCGATGCGCTCTTTCATCGTCAGCTCCTCGCCACGCCCTCGGACTTGAGGGCGTTGAACTCATCGCGGCTCACCTTGCGCTCCACGATCTCGGAAGCCACGAAGCTGATGTCCAGGACGCCGGCCAACATGCCCACGCCGCGTGGCGTTTCGAGCTTCAGCAGCTGGCCGATGAGGTGCCCATTCACGAAGAGCAGGCGACGAACGCCATCGTGGAGGATCTCCACCTTCTGGCCCAAGTCAGGTGCCAGCACATGAGGCTGCGCCGGGATGATTCGCTCCATGGAATCTTCGAGATGGCGGTAAACAACGCCTTCGGCTTCTTCTGTCTGGGACATGTGGATCTCCTTGATGGTGGAACAGGAGCCGCCACGCAGGCCTTGCACCCCATGCGCAATGCATGCTTTGCCGGGTGCACCTGGTGGCGGCGGAAACGAAAAAGCCCCGCACAAGCGGAGCCTTGAATTGGTCGCCCCTTCGGACTTATGGCCAATGCCACAGGGGAAATGCCGTTCGCGAACTATCCAGCGCCGCCGCGCTTGCGGAGGAGATCACCGCCCCGTCATACCTCTCGGGGGCGGCCCTGGCTGGATCAGGGGATGAAACAAGAAAGCCCCGACTGCGTGAGCAATCGAGGCCTTGGTAATTTTGGGCGCACCACCGCACCCGGATCAGATAGTAGCGATTTTTCAGGCTGTGTCAACTGACAGCAACCCTTTTTTGATCATCTTGGCTGCGAGTTGATTTCTGGCCTCCTGCAGCAATACAAACCGCTCTTTCGGATCGGCTGGCAGCCTCTGGCTTGTCCACACATTTGCTCTGCATGCCAGGTTTCGAGCTTGGATCATCAGGCACGTTCGGTGCGGCTCCTGAATGTCGTAGATCGACGCCTCGAATGACTGCAGCTCGTTGATGCTGCGTGCTGGGTCTTCCCAGATGCTGGGCTCATCCTCGCGCTCATCCGGCTGCGCCTGATAGCGGTAGCCTGCGGTCCAGCGGTGCCACCGTGCGAGCCACTCGTTAAGCATCTGATCCAGGTAGTTCTGTTCATCCATGGCGATCCCCTTTCTTCAGCTCTCGGGTGGCGGCGCGGCGCTCTGCAGCGATTGCCTCGTAATCGTGTTTCTTGTACGCGCGGGGCGTCTCGTCTGCTTCCAAGGTCAGAACAAAGTCCTCGCCAAAGCGCGCGATCAGACCCTTGCGGTATTCGATGAGGTTGCCGTGCAGGTGTAGGTTGCAGGGCGCGCATTGGCGGTGGATGTTGCGCAGATCAAGAGCCAGGTGCGGGGCTGATCCACAGCTCCTGTAGTGCCCTGCGTGGTATGCGCCCTCTCCAGTCTTTCCGCATGAGATGCAGGGCAGTCCATGGTCACGGGCCAGGACGAATGCATTGGTGGCGCGCTGGGCGATCCTGCGGGCGTCTTGGGCAGTCATCAGAGCTGCCTTGCGCCGACGCGTTTCAGCCTTCTCGACCCTGGCGGCCATGCGCACCGCCTTGGCCTGGGCTCGCTCTTCCTTCTCGCGCTTGGCGATGGCGTAGGGCTCTGCGCATTCGGCGTGGACGATCTGGCTCGGGCGCTCTGGCGTGAGCTTGGCGCGGCAGTGGGCACAACGTGTGCGGCGGAAGGTCATTGGCCTCCCTTCAGTGCCGCAATCTCGGCCTCAAGCTGCTGAATGCGCTCGTGCAGCTTCTTGTGCGCCTGGTATGCATGCCAGGATGAGCCTGCGCTGACGCTCTTGTGGATCGCGGCCACATCCTCTGGTGTCAGGCGAGTCAGAGGCATGGCCGGGATCAACTCGAACGTGCCGCGCTCCCAATCCATCCCGTATCCAGCCACCTGAAGGGGGACAGAAGAACGCGGCCCAACCTTCCCCGGGTTGTGAACGACGATCCGAACTTCATCATCCAAGTTGCGGGTCGATGCGCGAAGAATGATCTCTGCCAGTTGGTCGGCTTTCATCGAACCACCCTCCCCTCTGCGCGGCTACTTGCCTCCTGGCTGCGCCAAATCTCCACCTGCAGCTCTGCCGCCTTCATCTTCCAGCGGAAGAGTTCTTCGGCCTCCACGGCAGCTTCCAGGCCATTCAGCAGCTCGATGTACTCCGGGTGGGCGTATGCAGAGGCCTCGCGGTCCGCCACGGTCTTCCCTTCGGACTGCTGCATCAGGATGGCCTTCTTGCTCTTGCGGAACTCCTCCAGCTGCACGCGCTTTGCTTTCGCAGCGGCGTAGCGGGGCGCGGTCTGGAGCATGTAGTCCACGGCCACCTGTGGATCGATGGGCGCGCGGTCGCTCATGCCTGAGCCCCCTTCCCCGCCTGGGCTTGCGCTGGGTTGCTGCAGTTCTCCCGGTGGTCCTTGGACCGTTTGCAGCGCTTGTCGCCGCAGGCCGGACACAGGCTCATACGCGAGCGGAAAGGGCCGTTCGCGGCCAGATCGCACGCCTCGCACCAGCAGCCCGGGTCTTTCCAGGACGTGGCCCCCTTCCCGGCCCGAACCATGTCTGCGAGCTCGTCAGCGGGCTTGATGCCGTACTGCAGCTCCAGTGCAAGCTGGGCGTAGTGGATGACCTTGCGCAGATCCTCGGCACCGTTCTTGGCCTTGTGCCGGGTGGCGTACTTCACGATGTTGCCCTGGAAGAAATCAAGCCCGTTGGCGTGGATGTACTGGATGGGCTGGATGGGGCAGTCCTTGTAGTGGGTGCCGCCTGCTTGGGTGTTGAGGGCGCTCATGCTTGCTCCTTCGGCGCTTGATCCGCAGCACAGCGCAGGATGGCCAGGCGCATGCGGTCGGCACGCTGGGACTCGTCGGGGACGTCTTCGAGGTACTGCTGCGCCGAAGAATCGCCGTCCGTCCACACGCTGGCGCAGACCCAGGGATGGCGGTCGTAGGGGTCGTTGTGCTCCACGCTGATGCGCAGGGCGGCCATCAAGTCCATGGATTGCTCCTTGGAGTGTCGCGGGTTCCACGGCCTCGCCGGGCCGTCGAGATTCCACAGATAGGCCTGACCATCCACTTCCTTGAAAAACCATCCCTCGCACTCGGACGGCCACGGCTCGCTTTCTGCCAGGACGTGCATGCCCATGGCCCGTGCCGCTGCTTCGAGCATTTCGCGTTCGGTGCTCATGCTGCGCCTCCATTCTTGGCTGCTGCCTGGGGCGCCAGAACTGCCCCACGAGCCTTCCAGCCCATCCATGTCGTCTGCGCAAACGCGCCCGCGTAGCCATCACCTCGTGGGCTTAGATCAAGGATCATGGGCTGGCTTTTGGCCCAGGCCTCGAACGCCTCACGATCATCGCCAACTGGCTGGGTAACTGCCTGAGGCGCTCCGAACTTCCCAAGCACCGCCTCGACCTTGGCGCGCGTCGCATCGCTGATCACGTTCTCACCGCTGCCCACGTAGACCACATCCATCTCGACGGCCTGCAGCACTTCGCGCAGGGCCTTGATCTGTGCCTCCAACTGCCGGATGGTCTCGTCGCGCGCCTCGGCTGCATTGAACGGCAGCAGGCCCTCGGTTTCGAAGGGCTCACCGTCAGCCGCCGCTTTCAGAGCATCCAGCCAGTTCTCGGGGAGGTTGCATTCAGCGCCCAAGCCGGCGTAGCAGGTAGCGGCCAAGCCACGCAGGGCCTTGTTCTCTGCGTGCACCTGAATCAGCTCCTTGCCCTTGGCGCGGATGATGTCGGTCAGCAGGTCATCGGTGCGGCCAGGGTGCCATCCGGCGTCTTTCATGGCGTAGTGGAAGCTCATGACATCGGCCTTGTGCGCGATGTTCTCTGCGTACAGGCGGCGCAGCTCGGCGGCCGCTGCGGCTGCATCGATGATCGATGGGTTGATGTCGAAGTCCTCGCAAATTTCAAACTCGAGCGCCAGCCTCAGCGCCTCGCTCTGTGTCTTGCTCATGCTGCCTCCTTCGATGCCTTGGTCTCGTTGATGAACTGCGCGGCGCTCTTGGCGCACTCTTCGCAGATGCAAGTGGCACCGTTTCGAGCCACTATGAAATGCGCGTCAGCCTCGGACGACATGCCGCAGAAGTCGCAGATGTAGAGCTTCTCGCCCTCTTTCAAATCGATCCTCATTGCCCCACTCCTTTGTTGATCCACTCGGCCCGCTTGGTGGCCTGCTCTTGAGTTACTGCCTTGTGCTGTTCGCAGGCCGGCGCAGTTGAGCTGTACGTGTGGCCCTTGGTGCGCTTCATGCACTGGGCGTAGCCGAGGCGGCGCATGCCTGGGTCGGTCTCTTTGCGTTGCCAGTGCACGCAGGTGCTGCAGGTGGTCATGCGATTTCCTTCAGCAGGGCCTTGAGCTGCTTCAGCTTTGCGGCCTCGCCCGTGGTTCGGCTTTGCTCTTCCTCCAGGGCCAGCGCGGCGGCGTCCACTTCATCCGCCAGGGCGCGCATCTTCTGGGCCAGGCAGCCCAGCACATCGATGGCCGACGCGGGCGCGGCTTGTTGGGGAGTGGCGGGCTTGGCGGGCTGGGTCACGGTCGATTCCTTGGTCTTGGGCGGGGTGGATTGAGCGGCGGAAACAGCGACGCGCTGGTGCAGCGATCCGTGCTCCGTGGAGCGGATGAGGTCGGAGTCGGCCAGGGCGCGCAGGCAGCCTTGCAGCGTGTGGCGGTCCAGGCGGGCGCCGGTCGTGCGATGCAGGGCTTGCGAGATCTGGGCGACGGTCCAGGCCTCGGCGATGGGCACGGCCTGGAACACCTTCTGCGCGATGGCCGTCTGGCCGGCGAGCTTTTGCTTTTGCTTCTCGGGCGTCATGCAACCTCCGGCGTGTAGAGAATCAGGGGCTCGTCGCCATGCGATGCGACGAATTGCTGGCTGTCGCGCTCGAACCAGAGGCCGATGGAGCCCTCCCACTCGCCGTTGCGCTGCTTGTCGCAGATCAGCAGGCAGTCGGGCTCTTTCACGTCGGCCTCGTCGGTCAGCAAGCCCTCTTCGCGCTTGCGCTCCTTTGGCTTGTTGCGCCAGACGGCGATCACGTTGTCCACCTGGTCAGTGATGGCGCCCGAGCCCTTCATGTCGTACTTGCTGGGCTTGTGGTCCTCGCTCGCCGGCTTCTTGATGTGGTGGATCAGGTGGATGTGCAGGCCGTGGTCGCGGGCGATGGCGGTGAGTTCGTCCACGAAGGCCTTCTGGCCGTTGTAGTCGTCCTCGCCCTGCACGCATTTCATGAGGCTGTCGACCATGAAATGCGTGACGCCCAGCTCGACGGCTGCATAGCGGACCACAGCACAGACCTGGGTGGTGGTCACGGTGCCCTGCTGGTCGTAAAGCCACAACTTGTCGTCGGTCCAGTCGCGGAACTGCTCGTAGGTGTCGATCAAGATGCGCTGGCCGTCCGCGTTGCCCGCATAGGCCGGGTGAGCAGGGTTCGTGCCCGACCACTGCCGGCCCATGCGCTCCAGCGTCTTGATGGGCTTCATCTCGAACGAGGCGATTGCCACGCGCTCGCCCTGGCCGCACAGCGACAGCGCGACTTGTCCGGTCACCAGCGACTTGCCGTTGCCGTTCGCGCCGCCCCACAGCGTCACCTCGCCCGGGCGGAACTGCAGCAACTCGGCGGTTTTTCGCCAGGGCATGAGGGCCTGCTTGGCGCGGATGGGATTGCGGATGCGGTCGATCAGCTCCTGGACCCAGGCCGATGCTGGGCGGACCTTCTGCTGCGCGTCCGTCTCGTGCTCATAGGCCGCGAAATCTACGTCGTCAGGCGTGAATACGTTTGCCATTGCCGCCTTGCTCCTTCGAGAAAAACCAGATGTGTTCGGGCATGACGCAGATCAGCGAATCGGGCTGTGCGTCACGGATTGCTTTGAAGAGGCGCTGGGCTCGGCCGGCATCGCGCTTGGCCTCCAGATGGACTTTCAGGCTGATGCAAAAGCGGAAGTCGACGCGCTCCGGCACGTCTTCTTGCTCCAGCAGCACATGGGGCATCAACTGACCTGTGATGGGGTTCGGGCAGGTGTTCCAGCAGCGGGCGCACTCGCGGTCGAAGCCGTGGGCGCTGTCGACAACGCGGATCACGTCGTTCGGCAGCACGCCGTCGCGGCGCATCTTCAGCAGTGGGGTATGGCCGATCACACGAAGCTCCTTCCCACGCCATCGGAGCCGGGCTTCTGGCCGCCGCCGTTGACCCTCGGGGCCTTGTCCTGCTCCCGGCCCAGCCAAGTCGTCACGAAGCGGGCGATACCTGTCGCAGTCTTGCGGTTCTTCGGGTTGGCCAGGCACCAAGCCCGCATCTCCCGCAGCTGCTGGGTCACGTCGACAGCGGGGTATGCCTCAGCCCACTCCGCAGCCATTGCCTCGGTGATCGGGTGTTCGGTTTTGTCGATCAGGGGGATCGATGTCACCAGGGCCGGAGGCTTGGTGTCGGCTGGCGTGTTGGCATCGGCAGATGACGGCACGCGTCCATCCTTTCCTTCCTTTCCTTCCTTCCCTTCCGCTTTCACGCGTGCTTCACGCGTGCCTGACGGGGTGGACTTCCGAGCCGGAATTTCGCTTGCAGCCTCTCGGTTGTTGATGATCTGGTGCTTGGCGAAGGTCGGGATCTCGGCGTACAGCTTTCCATCGACTTCATACAGGCCGATCAGGCCGGCGTCGATCAGCTCCTGGCCGAGGGCGTCAACGTCGCAATCGTCGCCGGGCAGATAGCGCAGCTTGAACGTCTTGGGCTTCCACTCGAAGCGCCCTTCGCGGTCTGCTTCACACCACAGTGACACGTAAAAGAGGCGTGCCAGCGGCGACAAAGACACGATGTCCTCGCTTGTGAAGAATTCCGGTTTTATGGTGCGGATGCGTGCCATCAATTTCCTCTTGTGCGCTGGCCCGGTGAGGCCATAAAATGCGCATGTGCTTTTCAAACTCGTCTGAATCCCGGGTGCAACCGAGACCAGACACAAAGATCGCCTGCCGCCTAACAGCCGCAGGCTTTTTTGTTGGGCCCTTTCATATCGAGGCCAGGCGATTTGCCCGGCGGCGGTCGTTGTCAATGCGGCTCTTTGCGCCGCTGACCACGCGGATCTGGTTGATCGCGGTCGGGACGGTGGGCTTGTGAGGCTTGGTGCCGGCCATCACGGGGCGAGTGGGGATGTGGAATGCGGTGGGCTTCATGGGATTGCTGCTTTGCAGTTACTCTGGGGTTACCGTTTATTGGCGGAGGAGAAACCGAACAGGCGCGCCAGGACGCCCTTCTTGGCCTTCTCGCGGCGCTTCTTGATGTCTTCCAGCAGCAGCTGTTTGACGGCGTCGTCAAACGAGATGCCGCGCTCTGCAGCTACAGTTTCGATAGCTGCAATGTCTTCTTCTGCAAAGCCTTCGAGGTCTATGCGGTCCTCTGTGTGCGGCGGTGGCTGCATGTGGTCTCCGTGTGGTTTGGGGCTGGCCTAGACGGCGGCCAGGCGGGTGAATGCATTGCTGTCAACACGCTTTGCGGACATAGGATTTGCCGCATGACGACGCTCACGAATCAGCTCCAGCAGCGCATTGCGATAAATCTCGGCCGGCGCGCCGCCGCCCTCTTCTTGGACCAGCCATTCGAATTCGCGCATCTCTTCTTCATTGAGGCGCAGGAGTGCGTGGGGCTTACGGATGAGGCGGCGGTTGCTGTACGACATGGTTTTGTTGCCCTCCAGGCAGTTCTTGTTGGGTTGAATTCAGGAAAAGGTGCCCGCCACTCGCTGGGCTATGCTGGTGGCTTCCAAACCGTTACCAACATCGCCAAGGAGGGCGAACATGAGCGACAAAGCGGAGAAATTCGAGGTGGCAGTCATCGGGAAACAGATCCGTGTTCAGCGGACGTTGAAGACTGCATATGGATGGGTCGATCTGGATCTGACGTACGAGCACAGCATCCCGAGGGACAAGCTGACGCTCGAGGACATTCACGATTCGTCCCTGGAGATTGCGATTGCGGATTTGCAGTCGCGCCGCACTCAGAAGCAAGCATCCCCAGACGATCAACAGCCAGCAACTTCGGCCTGACGATCCCGCCATATGCCGGGTGGTACAGCGCGGACATGTCAACGCCACGGGACTCCCACTCGGCTTCCAGAGACACCTTGAGCGAGCGCACTTGCTCGGCCAGCTTCTTTTGCGTGTCGCTGGCCAGCGCCTCGCTCACCTCCGTCGCAGTCATGTGCGCGAATGCTCCTGCGCAACTGTTCAGGGGAGCCTTGGCGTCGGCGCGCCGCGCCTCAGCCTCACGCCACAGAGCGCCTTGCTCCCTGGCTTCGCGGCGCTCCTTCAGCCGGCGCGCGCCCTCGGGAATGGGTCCACCAAAGCGATACTGCGGCTCAGCCATGGGCCTGCTCCTTG
Organism: Delftia deserti; assembly: GCF_042653485.1. NCBI lineage: Bacteria > Pseudomonadati > Pseudomonadota > Betaproteobacteria > Burkholderiales > Comamonadaceae > Delftia > Delftia deserti. Next base: position 2,245,574 of record NZ_JBHSIH010000001.1, read on the forward strand.
GGCTGGGCGGCCGAGGACGCCTCTCTAGAATGAAGATTCCACACACCATTCACAGAAAGGGCCTCGGCCATGAGCAATACAGAGAGGCGCGTAACGCAGCGCGGGACGGTTTTGATGTTCGACATGGAGGGCAACGAGTACAGGGTTGCGGTCACTCAGACCGAAATTCGCCAGTTGTTTTCAGAGGGCTGGTCTCAGTGGATGGACGATCAGCGCTCCCTTCGATGTGGGCAGGGTCCCGTGAATCAACTACCCGATGGGTCGTTTCAAATAGCGTTGACAGGGACACAGATCTATCCACGGTCCCGACTACCTGGGACGAAACCGGAGTAGCCACCAGGGAGAACTCGCGCAGAACCCTCTGGGCAGGCTCGCCGAACTCATGCGGCATCACGTACTCGGCCCGGACGCGCGGGATGAGTGTTCCGTCCTCACCTTGGGAGATGCGGAACGACACCAGGTGGTCCGTACTCAGGCCCATCGCCTTGCACAGATCGATCACGAAAGACTTGTGTGGCTCAAACATTGCTGGCCTCCTTGGGCTGGGCGGGGGCGCGGCGGCGGGCCGCACGGCGGTCCTGGGCCTGAAAGTGATCCAGGAGCGGCTGGATGGTCATGACGCGAGGGTTTTCGCGTCCGCCGTAGAAGAACTTGCGGATGAAGCTGACCTTGACTCCCGTGTCAGCGGCCAGCTGCTCGAAGCCAGCTGTACCGACCTCGGTCAACTTCTCTTGCAAATAGGTGGTGATGGGTGTGTTCATGGATAGAGCTATAAACCGATTTCGGTACAACTCTAACATACCGATATCGGTACATCAAGCGCAAAGAATCGCGCGCATGCAAGGAGCGAACAACGAAACCCTCGCGGCGAACGCCGCCATGCTCTTCGGCGAGAAGTCCATCGCTGGGCTTCGGGCTGAAATGAAGCGGGATGGCTACGACATCGGGCAAGGCACGCTTGGACGGATCAAGAACGGAGAAACCGGGGTCCGGATGGAGTCGCTGCAGAAGTTCGCCGACTACTTCCGCGTCGACATAGACACCCTGCTTCGTGGGCAGGTGGATGATGAGGATGACTACATCCAGATATCGCGCCTGAGCGTCGAGGTGGGCGCTGGGCCAGGTCGGTCAAACGGCGTTGTCGAGCACCTGAGCGCCCTTCAGTTCCGTCGAGACTTCCTTCGCGCCGCAGGCGTCAGTCCACTGAACGCAGCAGTGGTCAATGTGGTGGGGACCAGCATGGAGCCGACCATCAGAGATGGCTCCATCTTGCTGCTGAACCGGGCAGATAAAGAGCCGCGCAATGGCAGTATCTACGCGTTCTCCTGGGACGGGGACATGCTCGTGAAGCGCTTCCAGAGGGTAAGCGATGTATGGCATGCCGTATCTGACAATGCGGACAAAGACGAGCATCCAGACATCGTGGTTGACGGAAAGGCCGAAGCCTTAATCCAGGGTCGCGCGATATGGATGGGAACCAAGCTCTGAAGAAGGAGAGAGGGATGAAGTGGGCGTTGATTGCTGCAGCATGTGCGACCCTTGTCGCGTGCGGCGAAAAGCCGGCGCCTGAGCAGGTCGCGCCTGCCGTTGCCGCGCCAGTCTCTGGGCTAGAGCTTTGGGGCGGCGCAGTGTACGGAATGACGCCACAGGAAGTCAAAGCGACATCGGCAGAAGTTGTGGATGCTGAGCAAGCCCCCGAGTCGCTGTACAACGGCGCATCAAAGCTGCTGGAGCGGCAAGGTGTGGTCGTGGCCAACACAAAGTTCAACGCCAAGTACTACTTCCTGAATGATCGGCTCCACCAAGTGACCCTAGGTCTTGGCGAGAAGAAGGTCTACTCAGAGGCGGAGCTTGCTGGAAAGCAGATCCGCGAAGCGTTGACATCAAAGTACGGCGACCCATTGAGCTGCGAACATTTTTCCGGGACCATCACAAAAGGATATAGCTGCAACTGGAAGCGACCAGGCGGCAACGTCAGCATGTTCCTGGCCGCAGTGGATGAGGCGTCGCCAACGCTGAACATCGTCTACCAAGTGCGCCTGGCACAGGACGCCAGCAAGCTGTAGGTGCTGAGCGCAGGACCGACGCCGCGAGGTTGTAGCGGGGAAAGTTGACGTTGATGCACAGGGGTACGGCTGTAGGATGCCAGCTGAGACGTCCGCCGCGCCAGGAACTTATCAAGGCTGAAGCAGTCAATCCTGTAGTCCATGGGATGTAGTTCCAGGCGGCCCGCGCGAACTTGTCTCGGCGCGCTCGTTACACAAAAAAAGTGGTTTAAATTTAACTTATCCACACTGTCCACAGAAATTTCTAGCTAAGATCCGCCACACATAAAAACGGCTGCCCACAGGTGACATGTAACAGAAGGCCTCGACCTTCGACCTGTTCGGCGGCCAATTTTTTTTGCGAGACATGAACACTTGCTACGCTGTCCTCATTGATGGCGGCTTCGCCAAGCGAAAGCTAGGCACAGCCCCCAATCCAGCCACCGCAGAAACCTTCGATGAGCTCGTCAAGCGCATCGCAGGGTCTCCAGAGCTCGAGGCTAGCAGGCTGCATCGCGTCTACTACTACGACTCCATGCCTCTAGAGGCTTCAGCGGAAAAACCGCTGGAGGGCGGAAGCCTGGAGTTCGGCAAGCAAGAAATTGTAGGGCGCTCCAAAAAATTGTTTTCGCTGCTCAGCAGGCTGCCCATGTTCGCTGTGCGTCTTGGGGAGCTCAGCTTCAACGGCTGGACTGTCAACGCCAGGAGGCTGGACAGGGCCCAAGGAAAACAGCTGACGATTTCAGCGGAAGATCTGAAGCCAGCAATCACGCAAAAAGGCGTGGACATGCGGATTGGCATGGACATCGCCGCCTTATCCCTGAAGAAACAAGTTCAGATTATCGTGCTGGTCACTGGTGATAGTGATTTTGTTCCGTGCATGAAATTTGCGCGTCGCGAGGGCACCCAGCTGTATTTGGTGCACCTGGGGCATCGTGTAAAAGATTCAATGTACGAGCATAGTGATCGCGTGATAGATATCGATCCGCGTCCGCTTCAGGAAATCTCCAAGGCAGTGAAACAGGGCGCTGAGCAACAGGCCCACGCAGAAGCCGAGGCCAAAGAGGCTTTGGCTCATCTCAAAAAAGATTAGAAGCAAAAACTAGTCGCCCATTTTTGCAATTGATTGCAAAGACAATGCCCGCACCGAGCGGGCTTTTTCATGCCACGATGGCGCCATGACTCCAGCACCCCTGCTCCAGTTCACCAGCGTCCGCACGCGCACCGAGGGCGGCAAGACGCTGATCGGCCTCAAGCACACGGCGAAGACATCGGCCGGCCTTCCCGTCTCCACGACCTGGATCGAGATGCCGCCCGAGGACGTTGAGCGGCTCATCAAGACGCTGCAGGACACGCTGGCCGAGCTGGGCCGCGAGTAGCTGGCGTCAACACGTCGGGGCGCGGCGCGCGTCCGGGGGATGCTTGCAGACGGGTCTTGAGTCGGCAAGGATTCTGTGTAAAATACGAGGCTACAACCCCCATGTCTTAGACATGGGCTGCGGGGCCCCTTCTGGGGCCCTTGCTTTTTGTGGGGAGAGTTGATGACTTACCGTACAAGCGTGTACGTAGATGGCTTTAATCTCTACTTTGGCGCCCTCAAGGGGACGCCCTACAAGTGGCTCAACATCCGCGCCATGTGCGAGCACTTGCTGGACCCTCACAACCAGATCGACACAATCAAGTACTTCACCGCCTTTGTGTCGGGAACCCCAGCAGATCCAGACAAGCCCCACCATCAGCAGGCCTACTTGCGTGCCCTCAGGCATGTGTGCCCAGAGACGCAGGTCATCAAAGGACTGTTCCGGACTTACGAGGTGACCAAGCGCCTAGTCACGCCGATCAACGGAGCGAAGCATGCAAGAGTGCTGGAGACCACAGAAAAAGGCTCCGACGTGAACCTAGCGGTGCATCTTCTGAACGACGCTTGGCTGGACAAGTTTGACTGCGCGATAGTGATCTCTGGCGACAGCGATCTGGCAGAGTCCATACGGCTTGTCAGAAACCACCATCCCAAAAAAGTTGTTGGCGTCATCGCTCCGGGAAAGCGGTCGATGTCCAAAGAGCTGATCAAGGCTTCAAACTTCATCAGGGCCGTGAGCACCTCAGCCCTATCCTCTTCGCAGTTTCCAGACACTATCCCAGGAACATCCATCCACAAGCCCAGCGATTGGTAGGCACCACCCCGGCGCCATTGGCCAACTGAGCCGCCCCACTCCAACACAAGCCCCGCGCGACGGGGCTTTTTTGCGTCTGGGCGGCAGCGCAAAACGCAGGGGCAAAAAAATATCCGCCACGTACCGATTTCGGTATTGACGCCTCATACCGATATCGGTACAGTACATCCCATCGCAGCAACAAACGCGAAACGACCTCGGCAAGCGATACGGAGCCGGGAAGCCCGACAGGAAGCAGAGGGCAGGTCGAGCCTCAAGGGGCGTGCGTGTTGCGGCGGCGGGTGTCACGGGATCGGCCTGGCGCTGACTGGTCTTTAACAACCGAGGGCTACAGAGAGATGCGGAAGGCCCGGGCTGACGGGCATGGGTGTACGCATGGACGCTCAATCCTGGCGCGATCCGAATGGTGCTAGGGCGTGGGTACGCATCCGCAGAGGGTAGGTCGGCTCTTCCGACATGCGACGGTACATGTGAAGCCGGGGATCAGCACCGGCCCGCATCTCTCTGTAGCTCTCCTGGTGTGATTTGGAGAGGCGGCGGTGTAGGAAATCGGCACCACGCCAGCAGCGCAGGAAATAGGAGGGCAGAAGCCGCTCACCCTGGGTCCGTCGAGTCGGGAGACTGCGCAGCTGTATCGCCGGGGTTGCGTCCGGCCCGCCTCTCCAAATCACACCAGCCCAGAAGGATGAACAGGCCGCAAGGCCCTGCCCCTGTGATCTGTCGGCAGAAGCAAAAGACAGGTGGCGCGAGAACCAACACTCGCGAGCCGGGCCCAGCTGGGGCTAGATCAAAAACGCGTGCTGGAGCCGGGAGACCGGGAGATGCCAGCCGTCCACCCTGTACGTCAACAGGTATCAAACCTCAGTCTTGCGTGCAGGGCTGAGGTTTGTTCACAAGGAGCACCACCATGGCATTCCACTACTTCAGCGACATCACGGGCGAAGCTGAAAAGCTGTCCGCCATCACCGGCATGCCAAACAAGGAATTCGCCGCCCGCTGGCCCGGCGTGAAGGGCTTCCGCTACGACGGGTATCAGATGTGGGTAGGCCGGTCGCAGTCCGGCGCCCTGATGCCGGTCACGCGCCGCATCGAATACAAGGCTCGGCCCTCTCTGCACGAGTGCAATGCCAAGTGCCTGAATGGCAAACACAGCGGCACTTGCGAATGCCGGTGCGGCGGCAAGAACCATGGCCGGGGCATGTTCACCAAGATGCTGGAGGCCGCATGACGGTCACCAAGCTCAATGAAAAGCGCAAGCATGCCCAGCGCGCTAACTACAAGGCGGCAGTGCTGGACGCATTCGACGCGCTCTTCCCGAAAGAGCGGCAGCAGCAGGCCATCGGCAAGCCCCAGCGCCTCGACACTGACCCCGAGGTGCGGCGCAAGGCGAAGCAGCAGCTCTGACCCGCCCGCCCAGAGCGACATCTGGGCAAAACAAAGCGGCTTACCAGGGAGGCCGTTTCTGTTTCCAGAACGAACACAGGAGAGGCACATGAACATCATGCAAATGCTCGCACTTGCCGCGCGTGATCAGCACACAGAGCGGGCCCGGATGCTGGGCCACCTCGGTCCAGCAATCTCCGCTTCGCCTCAGGCGCGCGAAGAAGAGGATGACGAAGAACTGGATCTCGAGCAGATCCCTCACTTCTTGTCCTCAGATCACAGGAGGGCGGCATGAAAGGCGATTCGATCCAGGAGATGCCGATTGCCGCGCCGAAGCAAGACGATGCCGACCGCCTCGTGTGGGCCATGGCAAACATGAGCTCAGCCAATCACCAAGAGCAGTTCGCGGCGCATGTACTGCGCGTGGGCGGCACTGGCGACTTGGACGACTGCAGGAACTACATCGACTCAGTCCTCGGATCGAAGTGATCCCCCGCCCTGGCAAGCCCAGGGCCCATCACATCTGCCCATGAGCCCCTCGGGACAGAACGGCAGTTCTGTCGTGGGTAGATGTGATGGCGTCGTCACGGCGAAACCTGAGCAGCCAGAACGCTCAGGGATAGACAAGGGAGGCTGCCATGTAACCCCCACGGATCGCCCACATCACGGGCTTCATCAGACAGCGCCCTGGCTGAAGCGAATAGCCAGGGCCATCACAGAGGGATGTTCTGAAGGTCACGAGCCCACGTCGAAAGGCCGGGGGTTACGGAGTAGGAGCATTCCTCTGTGATGGTTTCCAGCCGCGCGCTTCCCACCGCCCAGCAAGTCGGATGCTGGGATTGAAGCGCGAACACGGCTCTCTTTTCAGCCGCGCGCGTCGGATTGATCGCAAGCGACGTGACGCGCAACACGCGGCTCTTTATACCCAGGCTCTGCAATGCAGGGCCTTTTTCATTGGAGGACTTATGGCATTGAACTGCAAGCCCGGCGACTTGGCTGTAATCATCCGAGAAGCAAAGGGCCGGGATGATATTTGTGGGCGCATCGTGGAGGTCATCAAAAAGGCCCCATGCAAAGGCGGATTCCTGCTGCCTTGTGGCTATCGCCATCATGAAGTCAACCGTAGCGACGAATGGATAGTTCGGTTCTCCAATCTGGTCAAAGTTGATCTTTCATGTGGCGGAAGCCGGTTGGCGGAATTCGGCTGCGTGGCTGACCACGCGCTGAGGCCTCTCAGGGATAGCGACGGCCAAGACGAGACGTTCTCGTGGGCAGGCAAACCCGTGAAGGAGCCAGCATGAACGCCCGCCCCCAATGCCTTGCCTCGATGGCTGAGGCAGCCCACGCCAAGCGCCAGGGCGACGACGAGGCCGCCAGCGAGTTCTGGGCGGCGCAGGCCGAGCGCCAGATCCGCGCCGCGCTGGTGCTGCAGCAGCCCAGCGACTGGTTCGCCTGCCGCATCCCCGGACCGAACGGCGGCTGGTCGCCCGACGAGCTGCTGCTGCATGCCCTGGACTGTGACAACGAGCCTGTGCGCAGCGTGTTCGCCAAGGTGATGGTGGGCCAGGCCCAGGCATCCGAGCTGCACACCGCGCTGGTGGACTTCGCGCTCGAGCACTGCAGCGAGGGCGTGGCCGCCGCGCTGGAACAGGAGGCTCGCCATGCAGGTTGACCCCGCCCGCGCCGCGGCGAACCCAGCCATTGCCGAGTACCTGATCGGCGAGCAGCAGGCCGAGATCGCGCGGCTGCTCGCCCTGGTGGCCAGCCTCACCCCTGCCGCGCCGCTAGCCCCCGAAGCCCTGCGCGCCGCGCTCGCCCAACAACCCCAGGCGCTGGAGTTCAGCGCTGACGCTATCTGATTTTGGAGATACCCATGAAGAACCCTGAAGTTGCAGAACTGCGCGAGGCCTTGAGGCAGTTGCTCACGGACATGTTCATAGCCCAAGGAAATATGCGCGATGCTGCGAAGCGCGATCCGGCATGGGAGGGCTGTGCAGAAGCAATACAGCCTCGCGTGGATGCAGCAAGGGCGGCTCTCGAAAAGTATCCCGAGGCATCGGCAATATCGGAGGGGGACGTAGAAACAGTTTCACTCCCGGCAAAAGAGTGGAACGCAATGGCATTTTGGCTGGGGCGCTGCGAGGACAAAGGACATCTTGAGCGCTGTTCTGACCTTATGGAGCCCTGGGAGGAATTGCAGGCGGCCATCTTGGCAATGGACTCCAGGCGCTCCAGCACTGCGCCGATGCAATCTGAGGAGATGACGATGGAATCTAGAACAGCTTCTTTGGACGGCTGCACCGACCCGTACAACTGTCGTCGCTGCTCCGCTCCTGTCCATGCAAGAGATGGCCTGCACCACGCTGGAATCCCATTCCGTAGCTCCGATATTCCTGAAAACATTCGATATAAGCAGGTGGCGGGGTCTGGCAACTGCATGCAGTGTTCTATGGCTTTCATGCTGGGCCTGCGCATCGACCAGGTGCCGGATTTCGCGGCCAGCGGCAGCCCACAGCAGTGCTGGGAGCTGTTCGAGTCGTTCGCCGCGTCTCAGGGCTACAGCGCAGTGATGATCCCAGGCAACCGCTCATTTGAGGCCGACTACCTTGTGTCCGGCACTTCCCCGCGCGGTACGCCACACATGGTCGTGATGAATGACGGGCGCCTGGTGCATGACCCCCACCCATCGAACGCTGGCCTGAGTGACGTGCAGTGCGTATGGCTCCTGGCGCGCCGATCTTTGGCCGCAGAAAACGCCGAAGCGAAGGTAGCCAGACCGAATTTTGGTGGCAGGCCATACCCAGAAATTGGCGAGCTGGTGCAAGACCTCAACAACTGCATCAACGAATACGTGGGCCAGATCCCGCTCGCGGCCGCCATCGGCGCGCTACGCATCGTTGAGCACGGTCTGCTGCAACCCGAGGAGTCCCCATGACCCCGCCCATCCAACTCCCCCAGAACCCGCACCTCCCGGCGGGTTTCGCTTTTCAGGAGCCACCGCAATGCAACGAGTGACCCCTTCCGAGCCCTTCAACCCCGATCCCGACGCCCGCTACCTGCGCGAGTGCTCGCGGCCCGGCCCGGTGCATGAGCCAGACGCCGATGGCGTGCCCGGCGGCTGGCTGCTCGCTGTGCTGGTTGTGCTCGTTGCGCTGGCCACAGTCGGCTGCAGCCAGGCCGAAGCCCAGGAGCCCCAGCCCACGGCGCAGGAACAGCGCATCGCGCGCGGCGCGGCCCGTGCCTGCGAGGGCCTCACCCCGGTCTGGCAAGACGGCCATCTTGAATGCCTGAAAGGTCTCGAATGAAACACCTCATCAACCCCCAGCCCGTCACAGTGGGCGGCTACTACATGCAGCGCGGGACGCTCGTCCGCGTGTCGGCCGAGGGCAATGGCGGCGGATTCCACACGGAGTACGTCCAGATCACTGGAGATGAGGTGATCTGCGGCGGTCACTCTGGCTCGTGGCCAGCATCCGACTACCACCCGATCTCTGATCCGGTTATGTGTGCCGCCGCGATGGCCTACGAATCCCAGCGCCTTGTGAAATTCCACCAACAAAAGGTCGCTGAAGCGGCGGATCAGAAAAAGCAATGGGTGAACGCCATGGCCGCCATCAAGACCGCCGACGCCATGCTGCGCGCCCGCGAGAAGGAGCCCAGCTCATGAAGCGCGAGCACCCCAACACCGACGAGCTGCTGCGCATGGCTGAGATCAACGGCGGGCTGGCGCACGCGCTCCAGGCCCTGCTGGCCATCGTGAAGAACAGCGCGGGCGTGTCCGGCTACCAGAGCAGCCCTGGGCCCGTCTCCTGGAGCCACTTCTGGGAAGTGGACCTCGCCGAAAAGGCCCTCAAGAAATTCATGGGAGAAAAAGCATGACGAACAAACACACCCCCGGCCCGTGGCGCATTGGGAAGCACTATGGCGCCGTGGTGGCCGATCACCCTGTGCCCGAGATGAGCGGCTCGGACCATGTTGAAGCATACGGCGGGCACATGGTGGGCGAGTCAATTGCCCCACGGAACCGGGCGCTGATCGCCGCAGCGCCCGAAATGCTCGATCTGCTCAAGGAGTTCCAGGCGTTCGTGCGGGATGGCAACTACTTCGGCTACCCGCTGGGCTCCGTCCAAAGGCTGGACGAGTTGATCGCCAAGGCCAGCGCGGAGGCTCCATGAACGCCCTGCTCTATCTCTTCCTGTGGCTCGGGATCAGCGCATTGACGCTGGCCCTGGCCGCCATCAACTCCGGCGCCTTCTAGCGCAACCGAGATCACCATGGCCTATCACTACGACCTCGCTGAATCCATGGCAGAGGAAGCCTCCTGCCGACAAATGGAGCACGACCAAGCACCCCAAGCAACTCAAGGAAAAAACCATGTCCATTGCAACAATGATCCTCGGCAACTCGGGCAGCGGGAAGTCAACGAGCCTGCGCAACCTGGACCCAGATAAGACGCTGCTGATCCAGTGCATCAATAAACCTCTGCCGTTCCGCGCAGGCGGCTGGAAGCCTTGCAGCAAAGAGAATCCGCAAGGGAGCGTAATTCGCACCGACAGCCCTGAAAAGATCCTGCGCATCCTGGAGGGCAGCACAAAGGAAATCGTCGTGATTGACGACTATCAGGCTGTGCTGATCAACGAGCTGATCTCCCGAAGCAACGAGCGCGGCTACGACAAATTCACGGACATCGCCAAGAACGCCTGGAGCGTATTCCAAACCGCTGGAAAGCTGGCCGAACACCGGCGCGTCTACATCATGACGCACACCCAGACCGACGAGACCGGGCAGGTGAGGATGAAGACGGTCGGGAAGATGGTGGACAGCATGATTGTCCCAGAGGGCTATTTCACGATCGTCCTGCGCACCGAGCTGATCAACGGGCAGTACCTATTTGCCACCCAGACCAACGGCCAGGACTGCTGCAAGTCCCCAATGGGCATGTTCCAAGACCACCACATACCCAACGATCTCGCCGATGTGGACTCAAAGATATGCGAGTTCTACGGCTCCACCGAAACCGCCTAACAGGGCGGTTTTTCTTTTCCAAGCGCCACCAAGCAAAGGACCAAGCGCAATGTACCAACTCGACACATCAGCAGCTCGTGAAGCCGAGAACGTCAGCAACTACCTGTCCGAAACGGGGAAGTACAAGGGCAAGTTCACCAGGGCCGAAAAGCTGGTGAGCACGAAGAAGGGAACGCACGGCATCGGCTTCACATTCGAGACAGATTCGAAGCAGACCACGCGCTTCGACATCTGGACGATGAATGCCCAAAACGAGTACCTGGGCGGCTTCAAGGCCGTGAACGCCATCATGGCCTGCATGAAGCTGAAATCCCTGTCTGAGGGCCGGGCTGAGGTCGAGCGCTACGACTACGAGGCGAAGCAGCGCTACAAGGAAGAAGCAGACGTGTTCCCCGATCTCGTTGGCAAGCCTATCGGCTTGGTGCTGGTCAACACGGAATACGAAAAGATGCGCGATGGCCAAAAGACTGGCGAAACAGGATGGCGCCTGGAGCTTGTCGCGCCATTCGAGGCGGCTACCGGCTTCACTGCCTCCGAGATCCTGGACCGCGCAACGCAAGCGAAGAAGCTGGATGCGTTGGCTTCCATGCTGGCAGATCGCCCGCTGAAGAACCGCCCAGCGCCACGCCAAAGCGCCGGACATGCGCAAAACGGCGGTCCGCCTGCTGGGCATCCAGCCAACGCTGGTTTTGCCCCGAGCGATGACGACTTTCCCTATTGATGCGTAAGGGGGCGCTTCGGCGCCCTCTTCTTTTGGAGAAATCATGAACATCACTCTGTTCGATGCAGCGCAGCAAGTGCGCGAGGCCATGGGGGAGATTGACCCAGACACAGGAGAGATTTCCGAATCCTACGCAGGCAGTGTGGCCCTGTTCGAGCAGAAGGCCGTGGCGTGCGTGGCCTATGCAAAGGATGAAGAAGTGAACATCGCTGCAGCCAAGGCGATGCTCAAGCAGATGCAGGAGAAGCTGAGGGCCCGGGAAGATCGCCTTGTCCGCTTCAAGGCATACATGGCTGACTGCATGCAGGCTACCGGCATCACCGAGGTCAAGCATGAAAACGGCCTGTTCGGCGCAAAGCTGTACTTTGGGCGCGATGAGGTTGTTGTGCTGTCTGATGGCTATCAGTTCCCGCCAGAGCTTTGCAATGAGCCAAAGCCGCCAGAACCCAGCAAGACCAAGATCAAGGCTGCCATCAAGGCAGGCCAGCCGGTCAGCGGGGCTCAAATCATCCGCAAAGATCGACTCGTCATCAGCTGAGGCCCCCATGCAACTCAACAGAGCCCAGCGCCGCGCGGCCAAGAAGCAGCGGCGCCCTGTTCGTGGTGCTGGGCACATCCAGTTGCCCATCAACATCCGATTCGGCAAGGCAGACGAGACTCAGCTACAGCTTGTCCCGCTCGGTCTCGCCACCACGCTGATCGAAGGCACTGCCGACGAATCGACGTGGCACACGCTGACGCTGCGGATCAACTGGGGCAGGTTCCTGGCGAGCGACTACTTCCCAGATGCAGAAGCTGCGATGGTGGCTGCACAGGACGCAATGCGCTCCATCAGCGCCCGTCATGACCGCGCACAGACCTGGGGAGCATCCAAGCCAGAGTACGACGCTATCTACGAGGCCCTACGCATCTGCAATGAGATGCAGCAGCAGTGCACGCGGCGAGAGCTTCGTGACGCATTGGAGCGCGTGTACGCGGCCAACGAGTACCACCAGAAGGTAACGGCGATCAAAAACCGGCTCGACGTCAGAGCCTGACACTCCCCTCCCCCGAAGCCCTCCCGGTGCATGCCGCGAGGGCTTTCCTGTTTCCGCCCCATGACCCCGACCCCACCCCCGGCCTGCCAGCAGTTGCTGCAGCGCGCAGGCCACGTCATCCAAACCACTGCAGCGCATTGGCGGCTGCTCAACAAGGAAGCCTCATGACAGCAACGAAGCAACAGCCCGAAATGATCCTGGCCAGCTCCCCCGAAGCCGCAAGCATTCAGACCGTCACCGGCTGGGTTTCGCGCGGCGGTAGGTTCTGGGGCAACGACGAGCACATGGCGCGCTACTGTGGATCGACCCACAGGCTTTGCGAAGCCAACCCCGAGCACGGCCCGGTCGAAAACCGCTCCTACTGCGAGGCGTGCCACGCTGAAAAGAACGAGACCAAGTGGCAGGCCATGCCGAAGGCGCCTCTTTCTGAGGAGCTGTTGCCGCTGTGCGTCTTCGACAGCGATCGCTACTTCTTCGACCTCGATGACCTGAGCGACTGGCTGGAGGAGCACGAACTAAATCCAGCAGACGTTCGCCTCGTGCAATGCAAGCCAGTGCACGCGCAGCCCATCGACCCCAATGAGCACTTCATGGACGACCTGCCAGAAGACGGCGAGGTCCCGGATGAGCTGCGCGAGGCATTCGATGTCCTGAACGCAGTGATTGCGACGTGCAAGCCGCTCTGCTGGCGGCCCGCAAACGAGCTGGGCGTCCTGCTCCCCGCCGACTTCCTCAACCCCGCCGACACCACGGAGCAAGCAGCATGACAGCAACAAAGATCCAGCCCGGCGACGACCTGCACCTGACGTCGCTGATGGCGCCCCACTCCCTGAACTTCGTCACCGGCGCAGACCGCGCAGCACTGCTGGCGTATGGCCGGGACGTGTTTGCCGCAGGCCTCGCCGGGGCAGCTCCTGCCGCTGTGGCGCCCCAGGGCGACAAGGATGATTCCCTACTGCTCTGCGCGTCCGACCTGCAGCACAGCGCTATCTACGACAGCCATTCTGAAATGCAGGATTGCGCGCGCTCCGTGGCAGATCGCATCAAAGCACTGGCAGCGCCCGCCCTGGAAGCGCCTCCCGCTGTGGCGCCTCAGGGCGAGGGTTGGCGCAAGCCCACGACCTACCTCCAGCGATTCGGTGACGCTATCGCTCTGCTGTGCCATGGACGGCGCCCTGACGACCTGGTGCTTTCGAGTTGGCTGGATGGCAGCAGCTTCGTTCTGCAGCAGTTCGCCATCGACAATGGCCCGGCCTGGGCTCAAGGGATCGGGCTGATCGATGCAGCCACCATCGCTGCAGATCAGCCGACAGAGGGTGTTGCGCACGAGATGCGCGCCGATCGGCCTGCCGCTGTGGCTGGGCCGGCCATCGACCGGGCTGCAACACTGGCAGCAATTGACGATCTTTCGGAGCCGAGTTGGACGGGATACGAGTGCCCCAACACATGGGCCGATGGTTTGTCAGCCGCGCGCGCGGTAGTGCAGTCTGCCCCGGCAGCGCCCGCCCTGGAAGCGCCTGCAGCCGTGGACGGCGATCAACTTGACAGCCTGGCGCGGCAAAAGCTGGGCGCACTGCTGAATGCGTTTGGCGAGGCGCAATGGCAGGCCGGCCGTGGTGTGCCGTGTCCGAGCATCGAAGATGCATTCGAAGCCGTCATCTCCGCCGCTGTCGCTCTGCTGGCAGCAGCACCCCAGGCCCCAGCACAGGAAACGCCCGAAGCCCGAGGCGCAACCGATGATGCAATCGACGCGATAGTGTTGCGCCAAACAGGCTTTGACGGCGATGGCTATCAAGCGATGACCGCAGACGAGCTGAGGCGGATTGTTCGTTCTGCGCTCGGCGAGTTGGCAGCAGCGCCCCAGGCACCTGCTGCGCCCTGGAAGGACCACCAGACCGCGCGCCTGGTCAACGACCTGCGCGACTGCGCGATCAAGTACCACGGCGCCGGGCAACTGCGCGAGCGTATCGCACACATCGTTGTGCCACTGTGCGATCAGCTCAAGGGCGCTCTGGCAGCACCTGCTGCGCCTGCAGTGGATGCACTGGCGCCCGTGCAGGCCCTGCTGGACGTGCACGCCGCATTGCTGGATGCCAACCCCTACGCCTACTTCGAGCTGGCGTACACGCGGCAGACAGGCTGGATGGCGTGGATCACGGACAAGCCGATGTACGGCGCTCAGCTCATCAACCCCGACCGCAAGGTGCTGGCGCGCGGCCAGGGCGACACGGCCGCCGCAGCATGCGCAGCCGCAGCCCAGGCCAAGGAAGGCGGTGACCAATGAGCCGCAGCCTCGGACACAAGGCCCTGCACAAGAAGGTCCAGAAGGAGGGCGGCCTGGACGCCGAGGGCAGGAAGATGTTCGCAGACGGCCTGCCCTGTCCACCCGACAACGGCGATCACGGGAAAGACCACGCTCGCGCGAAAGGGTGGCGCCGTGCGGCCGCTGAAGCACGGCAGCCCAAGAACCGCAAGGCCGCAGCCCAGGCAGCAGCCAAGGGGACGTGAGCATGGGATACACCCTGAACCCGCGAAACAAGGCGGCAGGCGACTTCAACGCCGGCGGATTCTCGTGGCCGTGGATGTTGGATGCCGGCGTTGGCCTGCCCCTGGGCTATGGCAAGGCCTTCGTGCCTGGGCAGTACGTCGCGCGGAATCGCAAGGATGGACTGTGCGTTTCCACAAACGATGGCGCCCGGGTCTCGGCCTCCGAGGCGAAGCAGATGGCGCAGATCGCTCGCTGGGTGGCCGACCTGCAGGACAGCCTGTATGCCGAGTGGGAAAAGATGCCGGCCAGCGAACAGCAGCGCATGCGTGACGACCGCACCCGCCTTTACACCCTGCCCGTGCGCCGCGACTTCGTTGAGGAAACGCGCGCATTTGCTGACTGGGCCGAGAAGTCTGGAGGCTTCCGTGTCTGGTAACGAACCCGCGCGCCCCACTGGGCACAAGGAGAGCACATGACCAAGCTGCACATTGAGCGGCAGGGAGCTGCCGTGATTTCGCATGCTGTCGTCGTTTACCAGAGCGACACAGTGGTGCTGATTGACCTGAGCATGAACACGAAGCGCACGGCGGTCGGCTGCCTCATGGAGGTGGACGGCGTGCCGGGCCTCTCAATCACAACGCATGAGGGGTCGGTGCACCTACACCCCATCGAAACGGGATGGACGGACATCACCTTGCCAGACTGGCATGGCTGGGACATCTTCTCTGCCATGGGCGGCAAGTGGGCCGTTCGCATCGCTCTCCACCACCCAGAGCGCGCCCAGGCGCAGCAGAAAGGACCACATGGCGAATAAGGTGAAGGTCCTGGAGCTCGCAGACACGCTACAGCGCGCGGCCGACGACCCCATGTGGGCAAACCACTGCGAGCTGCACAAGCGCACGGCTCGCGAGTCTGCCGAGGCCCTGCGCTTCATGCTCAACGACAACCGGAACCTGCGCGCCCGCCTCAGGGTGCTGGAGAAAGGACAGACCCCGTGACCACAGCACCAACACCCTCCGACGTGGAGCGCTTGGCCCGAGGCCTTGAGGAAGGCTTCTGCGGCTACGCGGCATGGCTCCAGCCAGCCGCCGCGGAGCTGCGCCGCCTGCAGGCCGACAACGAGGCCATGCGCGAGACGCTGGAGTTCGTGGAGCGCTGGGCCGTGCATCACGCCAGCAAGCCGCACATGACGGCGGAACTGGCCCTGGGAAGCATCCAGCATCACCCCGAAATCCGCGCCATCACCGAGCGCTATGCAGACAGCAAGAGGCCGGACACCTTCGACCCATACGCCCGCATCGCAGAGCTGGAGGCGCAACTCGTGGCCGAGGCCCGCGCCACGGCAGAGCACAAGCTCCGCGCCGACCAACTGGCCCAGCAGCACCGCATGCAGGCCCAGATGCATGCTCAGGCCACCCAGCAATTGGCAGAGCTGGAGGCGCGCAAGCCGCTGCCGCTGAGCTACCGTGTCGGCGCGATGACCAGCAGCGTAGACGGCGCCGCCACGGTCAGCCTGCACTTCAACGACATGGCCGAGGCCGAGGCGTGGTTCGTGGCGATCACCGATCAGTACGATGCCGGCCTGGTTGACAAATCGCCGAATCTGCAAGGAACGCTGGTTGACAAAACCGCGAATTTGCAAGATCGGCCGGTATCGCTCATCGCCAGCCGCGAGGTGGTTGCAGACGGCCCCGTGCATGTCACGCGCCTGCACCTCACCGAGGAGGGCCGCGCCGCGCTCACATCCAAAGCCGCCGGCCCGCTGCCGGGCATCACCGGAGGATCGTCATGATCTACGCACTACTCATCGGCATTGCCGTCTATTTCGCAGTCATTTCGCTTATCGACGTGCTGGTGTTGCTTGGCAGATATGGAGTGATTTGATGAGCAAACGAGCCCGCGAGCGCGGCGACAAGCGCGACAGGTGGCAAGAGCCACAGGACCAGCAACCAGGGCCCGCACCAGCGGGTTCTTTCATTTGAGGGGATGACATGGCAGAACGCAAGCTCTGGTGCCGCATCTTCGGATGCAAAGAAATCACCACCGCATCAGGCTACCCGGCATGGTCAAGGGTCTGGCACTCCTACAAAGAGTGCACGCGCTGCGGACACAAGGTGGACGAGATCGATGATCTTTTCGCCCCACCTCGTCCTGAGGATTGGCCGCTATCGACAAACTTGATGCGCCGTCATCGCCAACCCCAGCCCCGCTAGTCGGGGCTTTTTCATGAGCAAACCATGAGCAAACGAATCAAACTCTTGGACTGGGCTGCGCGGCACTTTGACCCCATCCCAAGCCTTTGGACGCTGCGCCGACTGGTGCGAGATGGGAAGATCGAGCCGAAGCCGGTCAAGGTGGGGAAGTGCTACTACGTGCAAGAAGACGCACGCCCTATCGACCATAACCAGCGGCAAACGCTACTGGATCGCGTGAGAAAGGCGGCATGAGATGGCTGCAAGGCCAAGGGATAGAGTGCGCAGGGACTGGCCTGCCGGCCTGCGCGAGCCGCGGCCCGGGTACTTCACATGGCGCAACCCGGCGACGGGCAAAGACCTTGCGATAGGCCGCGTCTCCATCGCTCAAGCCAAGCGCGAGGCGAACGAAGCGCTTGCTTTTGTGCTTTCGGACAAGCCGGCACTACTGGAGCGCATCCAAGGAAAGGACAACACGATCGCCGACTTGCTCGACAAGATGCCAGTCAGCCCGGTCTACAACACGGCAAAAAGCAACCGATCTCTTGACAAGAAGATCCGCGAAGGCCTGGGGCAGATCGCATGCGGCGGCCTTTCGGTGGCTCACTGCGCGAAGTTCATCGAGGATGAGGCAGAAGCAGGCAGGAAGCGTTCTGCGCAGGCGCTGAGGGCTCGGCTGTACGCCGTCTGCAGCCGTGGCCGCACGCTAGGGTGGATGGATGAAAACCCTGTGGAGCCAACTTCCAAGCCGGTGGCCAAGACAGCCAGAAGCCGCCTGACGCTTGACCAGTTCCGCCAGATTCTGGACAAGGCGCCAGAGGTGGCGCCTTGGCTGCCTGGCGCCATGCTGTTGGCCCTGATCTCCGGCATGGATCGAGATACTGTTTCCAAGCTGGAGCGCAAAGCAATTGGCAAGGAGTTTCTGACGATCAACCGCGCGAAGACAGGCATTTGGCTGGAGATCCCATTGTCTCTGAGGATGGATGCGATGGGCATGACGCTGCTGGATGCATTGTCTGCATGCCGATCAAACGTGGTCAGCAAGTATGTAGTGCATCACCGAAAGACATACCGTGCAGGCGTGGAGGCTGGCAGCGCGGTATTCGTGGACCGCATCACCAAGGCATTCACGGAAGCGCGCGATCTCGCAGGGATCACGGGCGAGAACGCGCCTACATTCCATGAGATACGCTCCCTGTCCAAGCGCACGTACATGGCCCAGGGCAACGTGGATACCAAAGCACTGCTGGGCCACAAATCGGAGAGTGCGGCTGCGATTTACGCAGATCCGCGCGGCATTGAGCCGGTGCGCGTGAAGGTGTCGTAGCGCCTCTTATCCACAGGAGGGGATATGGAACAAATTAGGGAACAATTAGGTAACACAGGAGGTTCTACAGAGAGGAAAAGAATCCTCTTGGTCTGCACAGGCAACATCTGCCGCAGCCCCACGGCCCACGGCGTGCTCGAGAAAATGGTGGCCGACGCGGGCCTGGCAGGCCGCATCGAAGTGGACTCTGCGGGCACGCACGGCTACCACGTGGGCGAGGCGCCCGACCGCCGCTCCCAGGCCCATGCCGCCCGGCGCGGCTATGACCTGTCGCAGCAGCGCGCGCGGCAGCTTCGGGCAGAGGATTTCAGGGCATTCGACCAGGTGCTGGTGATGGACGGCGCCAACGAATCTGCAGCGCACCGGATCTGCCCCGAGGGCGAATGGCACAAGGTGCATCGGCTGACGGACTTCTGCACCGAACACGCGGCACGCGAAGTGCCCGACCCCTACTACGGCGGCGACCGGGGTTTCGAGGACGTGCTGGACCTGGTGGAGGATGCCTGCGCGGGGCTGCTGGCCACGCTGGGCATGGCGCCGCGCAAGGGTTGACAAGCCACGGCACCGCTTGCGCATGCGAATCCTCATTCTTTGCTTCGGCATCCTGGGCACGCTTGTGTTCGGCGCAGCCTTCGCCCTGTCGTTTTCCTCGCCATTGCTGGTCGAGAACCTGGGCAAGGAGATCATCCGCATCGAGATCGAGCGCAGGCTGGGCACCCAGCTGGATACGCTGACAGGCTCGCGCATGGCGGGCCTGGCCCAGAAGGCGCTTGGCAGGACAGAGAGCGAGATCGCCGCAGTGCGGCGCGAGATCGAGGCAGGCATCCCCGACAAGCTGGCTTCGGTCATGACCGACATGCGCCGCGCCGACTGCGAATGCCGCAAGCGCAAGGCCGTCTACGCGCAGCAACGCCAAGCCAACCAGCTGGCATCGCTGATCCAGATGCGAGCCCGGCTGGTGGAATTCATCGAGTCGGCCTACCACCAGACCACGGCCAGCCTGGTGCGGGAGTTCAGGATCTTCACTGCGTCCAATGCGCTGGTGTTTCTGGCCCTGACCGGCGTGACGGCGCGACGCAGGCGGGCGGGGCTGCAGCTGGCACTGCCCGCCATCGTGCTGGTGACCGCCTCGGCGGTGACTGCCATGCTGTATCTGTTCGCACAGGACTGGCTGCACACCATTGTGTTTGGCACCTACATCGGCCTGGCCTACATGGCCTATCTGGCCTTTGCCATCGCGCTGCTGTGCGACATCGCATTCAACCGGGCACGCGTGTGCACACGGGCCATCAACGGCCTTGCGTCGTCTTTTGGTTCGGCATTCGAGGTCTTGCCTTGTTGAGCCCAAGGCACCACCTGCCCCGGCAACTGCCCCAATCACAGCAGCGGCACGGCCTCCATAGTCCTACCCACCCGCCAGCACGATCCGCCCCTTGCCCGCGCGCTTGGCCGCGTACATGGCCTCGTCGGCGCGCTGCAGGAGCTGGGTGGCATCTTCCCGGGCGGCATTGAGGGCAACGCCCATGCTGGCGCCGACCTGCACGGTGGCGCCGCCATGCAGGCGGATGGGCTGGCAGATGGAGGCCAGGCAGCGCTGCATGATCTGCAAGGCGTCTTCGGCGGAGGCCAGTTTGTCCAGCAGCAGCACGAATTCGTCTCCGCCCAGGCGGGCGACGCAGTCGGTTTCGCGGGCCTGGGTGGTGAGGCGGCGGGCAATGATGCGCAGCACTTCATCGCCGGCATCGTGTCCTTCGGTATCGTTGACCTGCTTGAAGCCGTCCAGGTCCATGAAGCAGACGGCCAGCTGGCCGGGGCCGCTGGCCTGGGCCAGCGCGCGCTGCAGCCGCGCCTGCAACGCGCGGCGGTTGGCCAGGCCGGTCAGCACGTCGTGCAATGCCTGGTGCTGGGCCGCCTGCTCGCCGCGCTTGAGGGCGTCGATGTCCACGAAGACCCATATCGATTCGCCATCGGCCAGGCCCGCGCCGCTGACATCGACCCAGAGCAGGCTGCCATCGCGGGTCTGCAACTGCATCTGGGTGTGGCATTTTCCGCCGGAGCGCAGTGCGCCATAGGCCAGTTCGCCGGAGCGTTCGTAGGTTTCCTCGTCCGGGTAGAGGATGCGGGCCGAGGTGCCCTGCAGCTCGCCGGCCGGGCGCTTGAGCATGCGCTGCATGGCCTGGTTGGTCCACAGCAGCCGGCGCTCGCGCAGGCGCGCCATGCCGATGAGGTCGTTGTCCATGAACAGTTCCTGCTGGCGCAGCAGTTCGGCGAGCCGGATGCGCGCCACGCGTTCGCGCTGCTGCAGCAGATAGAGGCTGACCGAACCCAGCGCGATCAGCGCGATGCTCAGGCCGGTGAGCGCCCAGGCACGCCAGGCCGATGCACGCCACCCCGCCAGGTAGCTTTCCGTGCCCAGGCCGGTGAAGACGGTCAGCGGATAGCCGGCCAGGCGCTGGTAGGCCGTGATGCGCTCCACGCCATCGAGCAGCGTGGGCGTGATGTACCAGCCAAGCTCCCGGTCATCGGCCAGGGCCCGGTGGTACTCGCCCGAGACTTCCGAGCCGCCGATGCCGGCCATGGGCTGGGGATCGCCTGCCGCGTAGCGGGCCACCAGCAGATCCTTGTCCGAACGCAGCGCAATGGCGCTGTCGGGCCCGAAGGCCTGGCGGCGGAACAGCGACTGGAAATGCTCGGCCGCGACGACCGCGTAGACGATGCCCTGGAAATCCCCGTCGCCGGATTGCAGCCGCCGCGCCAGCACGATGGCCCATTTCTTGAAGGAGTGGCTGACCAGCGGGTCGGAGACCACCATGCGGTCGGTGTTGCGCGCGCGGTCGAAGTAGCTTCGATCGGCCACGGAGAACGCCGGCTCATCCTCGTTGGCGGTCTGCAGGACCTGGCCATTGGCGTCGGTGACGCGCAGCGCCGTGACGAAGGGAACGAGGGCGCGCTGCTCCTGCAGGATTTCATAGAGGGCCAGCGCCGCCACGTCCGCGCCCTCCAGACTCCGGCTGCGGTAGCGGCCCGCGACGGTGGCCAGGGCGTTGTCCACCAGCCGCATCTCGGCGTTCAGCTCCAGGCTCAGGCTGCGCGCCTGGTTCCGGGTGACGGCAACGCCCAGGTCCAGGTCGGCCTGGTGGTTGGCACGCAGGCTCAACCAGGTGGCCAGGCCCAGCAGGCCGGCCACCAGCAGGTTGCCGAGCACCAGGCGCCGGAGCACCTTGTCGGAAAGAAGCCTCTTCATGGCGCCGGGTGTGCCTTTCCTTCGGGCTGGATGGGCATCGGGGTGGATGGACCGGCCCATTTTTAGCACAAGGCAGGAGCGCGCCATGCCAGGTCGCACGCCATGGCAGCGGCGCCTTTCGCCGCTGCGCCCGGCCCCTCAGGGCATGCGCCAGCTCAGGCCTGCGTAAACGGCCCGGCCATCTCCGGGAAAGTAGTAGGCACCGTCCACGCCGCGCACATTGGCCTGTACGGCCGTGGTCGCGGCATAGCGCCGGTCGGTCAGGTTGCGGCCTTCGACGAACCAGCTCCAGCCATCGCCCAGCGCCCCGCTCAAGCGCAGGTTGAGCAGCGCATAGCCATCGGAGGCCACGGTGTTGGCATGGTCCACCCAGGTGCGCGAGGGCAGCCACTCCAGGCCGGGCGCGACCGTGACCTGCTGCGTGGCCTTCCACTGCAGCTCGGCCCGCAGCAGGTGCGGCGGGATGCCGGCCAGGCGGCGGCGGCCGTAGACGGCGTCGTTGTCAAAGCGCAGGTCGCTGTAGAGGTACTGGGTGCGCAGCGACCAGCGCGGCGCAAGCCGTGCCTGCATGGACAGCTCCAGCCCCTGGTGGATGGTGCGGTCGGCATTGGTGGTGCCCAGGGCCGCGCCGCTGGCGTCGGTCAGCGCCAGCAGTTCGCTGCGCACGCGCGAGTGGTAGAGCGCGGCGTCCCAGGCCAGGGCCTCGCCGTGGCCGCGCCAGCCGGCCTCCACCGTGGTTGCGCTTTGCGCGCGCCCCAGCGGCAGCGAAGGCTGGTAGACCAGCTCGCCAATGGGTGGTGCCTCGAAGCTGCCGCTGATGTTGGCGTACCACTGCGACGTGGGCGTGGCCGCGAACAGCAGGCCCAGCTTGGGCGAGGTGTGGCTGAAATCCACGTCGTAGCTGGCGGCGGGCGCCAGCAGATTGTCCTGGCGGCGCTGGGCGCGCACGAACTGCAGGCCGGCCTGCAGCGTCCAGCGGGTGCTCAGGCCATGGCTGTATTCGCCATAGACCACGTCCTGCTGCGCCTTCACGCGCGTGCGCCCCGTGGACGTGCCGGCCGCGCCGCCCGCATTGGTGTAGCGCCATTCATCGCCATCGAGCTGCGCGCTGGAAAAGCCCAGCACCAGCCTGCGCGTGAGGCCACCGCCCTGCCCCAGCTCGGCCACCAGGCGCGAGTCCAGGCCCGTGTCGCGCATGTCCTGCTGGACGATGCCCATGGTCATGGGGTGGAAGCGGTCGCGCTGCGCGGCGAACAGCGAAGTGGTCCAGCGCAGGCCTTCGCGCGGCTGCCAGTCCATGCGCAGGGCGCCGCGCGTCTGGCGATAGTTGTTGCCGGCGTCCTGCGCCACATAGCCGGGCGCGGCCTGGCGCGGATTGGCCAGCATGGCCGCGCGCGTGAGGCTGCCGGGCATCTGCATGTCGGCATCCACATGGGACAGGAAGGCGCGCAGCTCCAGCGTATCAGTGAGCTGCAGGCCCACATTGCCGGACAGGCGCTGCGTGCGCCAGGCCGACTGTTCGCGCCAGCCGTCCTGCTCGCTGCGGCCGATGTTCAGCAGGCCATCCACCCGATCGCCACGACCCGCCAGCTGGGCCTGTGCCTGCCGCTGGCCGAACGATCCGGCCTGCAGCCGCAGCGATGCGGCAGGCGCCGTCAACCCGGTGGGCGAGACAAAGTTGATCGCGCCGCCCAGGCTGCTGGCGCCGTACTCCAGCGCATTGGCGCCGCGCCAGACCTCGACATGCTGGGCCGCCATGGGGTCGATGGACTGGAAGTCCGCCGCGCCATCGGCCTGGTTCAGCGGTATGCCGTCCTGGTAGAGCTGTATGCCGCGCATCAGGTAGCCGCGCTGCACGCCCGAGCCGCGGATGGACAGCCGCGTCTCCGGGCCGTGGCGCGTCTGTGCGAGCACGCCGGGCGCGTAGGCCAGTGCATCGGCGGCGGTGCTGGCGCGCCCGGCCGCGTAGCTGGCTGCATCGATGACGGCCGTGCCGCCTGCGCGCTGCGACAGTTCATCGCGCGCAGCCTGCACGGCCTGGGCGGCACGCGCCTCGGGCGTGGCGGCGGCGCCACTGGCGCGCACCTCCACATCCGCAAGAACAGGTTCTGCCTGGGCCAGGGCGGAGGATGCCGCGCAAAGGCCTGCGGCGCCGGCCAGAGAAAGTGCAAAGCTCTTCATGCAGCCCCCAGGATCTGGCGCAGATCGGCCGCGCAGTCCTGCGCGTCCTGCTCATGGCGGAACGCCACGCGCAGCCGGCCCTCGGGATCGAAGACATAGGTGATGGCCGAGTGGTCCATGGTGTAGGACGCACCCGTGGGCACCTTCTTGTAGAAGACCTTGAATTCCCTGGCGACCTCGGCCGTCTGCGCCTCGTCACCGCGCAGCGCGACAAAGCCGGGGTCGAAGGCGCCCACATAGGCCTTGAGCACCTGGGCCGTATCGCGCTCGGGATCGATGGTGATGAAGGCCACGGCCAGCCGCGTGCCATCGGCCCCCAGCAACTGGCGGATCTCCAGCGCGCGCGTCAGCGCCGTGGGGCAGACATCGGGGCATTGGGTGAAGCCGAAAAAGACCATCAGGGCCTGGCCCTTGAAGTCGGCCAGCGTGCGCTCGCGTCCATCGGCATCGCGCAGGCGGAAGTCCCGGCCGTACTGCGCGCCGGTGAGGTCGATGCCCTTGAACGGTACGGTGGCGGGCTTGCAGCCGGCCAGCAGCGCCAGTGCGGCCAGGCCGCCGCCAAGGCAGGCACGGCGAGACAGGGCAACGGGAGCAACGGATGGGAGGGTCGAAGAAAAATCGGCGGCGCGCTGCGGCACCGCATGGCAATCGGAACGGAACATGGCTTCCCTGCATGGAATCTTGGCGGAGCCGCAGCGCCAAGGCTGCGCCCGGCCGGTGCGGCAATGTTCTGAGACAGGCAAGCGGCCAGAAAGCTCCAGACCACGCTGGACAGCGCTGGACGGCAGCCAATGCCTCAGGCGATCGACAACGGCAAGGGAGGCCCGCGCGGCGGCAGCGGCGCGCCGACCAGGGAGGCAATGCGTGCGGAGACGATGGGCTGCAGCGCGCGGCCCAGCGGCTGCGGTTGCGCCCAGGAGGGGGAGACATGCGCGGGCGGCGGCGTCACCGCCAGGCACAGAGGGCAGTCCAGCGAATGCTGGGCAGACACCGCCTGCCCCTCTTGGCCATTGACCACCACCAGCTTGACGCTGCCGCCTGCCGTGCAGACCAGCTCCATGGCCTGGGGATGCACCAGGGGCGATGCCACCGCCATGCCCAGCGTCAACGCGAACCACGCCATGACCAGGCGGGCCAGTGAGACGGAGTTGCGCAGGGCGTGCATGGCTGGGGATTATGGGGCTGAGATGCCGGATATGCGTGGTATCCGTAGCCGCATGCCCGCATGGGCCATCCCATAATCGCCTTTTCCCCAAGCAGTGACCGCCATGTCGAAACTCCATGTTGTGCAGCAGGGCCAAGGCCCGGCCCTCGTTCTGAGCCACGCGCTCGGTTGTGACCTCCAGATGTGGGACGGCGTTGCCCAGGCGCTGGAAGACCGCTTCACCGTGGTGCGCTACGACCACCGGGGCCACGGCCGCTCGCCCGCCATCGGCGAGGCCTTCGACATGAACGACCTGGCAGACGACGCAGCCGGCGTGATCGAGGCGCTGGGCCAGGGGCCGGTGCACTTCGTGGGCCTGTCCATGGGCGGCATGACGGCCCAGGCCCTGGCCGTGCGCCATCCGGCGCTGGTGCGCAGCATCACCATCGCCAATTCGGCCAGCTACTACGACGAGGCCGCGCGCGCAGGCTGGCAGGCGCGCATTGCCACCGTGCACGACCAGGGCGTGGCGGTGATTGCCGACGGCGCCATGCAGCGCTGGTTCACCCCCGAGTTCCGTACCGGGCAGGCGGCCCGCGTGGCCGCCTTGCGCGCAGGGCTGGAGGCTTTGGCGGCCAAGCCCTATGCGGCGGCCTGTGCGGCCGTGGGCGGCATCGATTTTCGCGAGAGCAATCGGCGCATCGCCTGCCCTGCGCTGCTCATTGCGGGCAGTCGCGATGAGGCCACGCCGCCTGCCCTGTCCGAGGACATGCAGGCGCAGATTCCGGGCGCGCAGCTGGTGTCGCTGCCCGCCGCGCATTTGAGTGCCGTGGAACTGCCCGTGGAGTTTGCGCAGTTGGTGAGCGACTTTGTCGCGCAGATCCGCTAGATCTGCAGTCCCACCCCGGGCGGATGGGCGCTGAGCGAAGTCGCTATCGTGGAGGGCATCACGGAAGGCACCACGGCCGGCATCACGGCCGACAGATCAACTCCGCCACGTCCATCAGCAGGGCTTCATCGATCTGCTCGCGCAGGTCCACCGCCAGCCTGCGCCGGTAGAACACGCCCAGGTCCAGCCCCACGCCCAGCGCGCGGATCTGCACGTCGCCCGCGCGCTCGTGCCGGGCGATGACCTGGCGCAGGTGCTGGTCCAGGTAGTGCTCGTCGTTGGCCTGGTGCGTGGCCGTGTCCATGGGGCAGCCGTCCGAGATGACGAGCAGGATGCGGCGCTGCGCGGGCTGCGCCAGCAGCCGCTCGCAGGCCCATTCCACGGCCTCGCCGTCCACGCCCTCGCGAAAGAGGTCGGGCCTGCGCAGCGCGGCAATGCCGTGGCGGGCGTGGCGCCAGGGTTTGGCGGCGTCCTTGAAGACGATGTGCAGCCGCTCGTTGAGCCGGCCCGGAATGTGGGGCTGGCCCGCGCGCTGCCAGTCGCGGCGGGCGCGGCCGCCGTTCCAGGCCTGGGTGGAAAAGCCCAGCACGTCCACCGGCACGCCGGCCATGGACAGCGCGCGACCCAGCAGGTCCACCAGCAGGGACAACTGGCGCGCATGTGCCTTCATCGAGCCCGAGCAGTCCAGCAGGAGGGCCACGGCCGCATCGCTGACGGGGCGCGGCAGCTCGTTCCTGAAGATGGCGCGCTGCTGCGGATCGCTGACCAGTTGCGCCAGCCGGCTTCCATCCAGGTGTCCATCCTCCAGGCCGAACTGCCAGCCGTCGTGGCGCGGCACGGCCAGGCGCTGCTGCAGGTGGCGGGCCAGCCGGCCCGCATGCAAGCCGCTGCGCGCCAGTTCCTCATCCATCTGCCCGCGGAACTCGGCCAGTTGCGCTGCGCGGATCAGCTCGGCCGCCTGCGCCTCGCGGTCATAGGCGCGCGTGAACACGCGGTAGCTGTGGGCCGATCCGGCCCAGGCGCGGCTGTCGCCGCTGAGCGCCACGGGCGGCGCATCCAGGCTTTGCGATTCAAAGTGCAGCGGCAGCGCGAAGCGGCCGCGCCGGCGCGGCCCGCCAGCGCCGCGCGGCGCCTCTTCCTGGGCTGACCGCACGGCCTGGCCCACCCAGCGGCTGATGGCCAGGGCCGGCGCAATGAAGGCCTGCTGGTCCTGCCGGTGGCGGCGCAGCAGGGCCCACTGCGCGCCCAGTTGCGCCGACAGGCCGGCGCGCGTGGCCTCGGCCAGGTCGGCCAGGGCATCGGGCGGCTCATGTCCGCTCAGGCGGCTCCAGGCGGTCAGCGCCACGGTGAACAGCAAAATGCCCAGGCTGCTTTCGGTCAGGCCCGAATCGGCAAAGGCCTGGCTCCAGTGCACAAAGCGCGCATGCAGGTTGGCGCGTGCGCCCGGCCATTCCTCGGGCGCCAGGCTTTCCACGCGCAACTGCTCCAGCAGCTCGAACACCAGCCGCTCCACCGGGTCGCCGGGCAGGTGGCGCGCGTGCAGCGCGGCATCGCTCAGGCGAAGGCGCAGGCTGGCACCGTCGAGCAGGCCGCGCTGGTCGGCCAATCGGGCCGGCACATCGGATTGGTGGGCCGCTGCCAGCACCACGGGCGCCGTGCCCCGGTACAGCGTCTGCCCGCTCCACTGCAGCGAGGCATCGCCCGCCATGGCGCGCAAGAGCGGCCCGCCCCAGGCCTCCATGCGCGCCAGCGAAGGGGATGCCTCAGCAGGCATGGGCGGGCTCGTCGCGCAGCGCCAGTTCCTGGCCGAAGCAGCGCTGGAAATACTCGGCCACGATGGCCCGCTCGGCCGGCTCGCACTTGTTGAGGAAGGACAGCTCGAAGGCCAGCCGCAGGTCATGGAAGATCTGCGCGTTCTCGGCCCAGGTGATGACGGTGCGCGGCGACATCAGCAGCGACAGGTCGCCCACCGCAAAGCCCTTGCGCGTGAGCGCGGCCAGCGCCACCATGGCGGCCACCTGCTCGCGCCCCTGCGGCGTGGCCAACTGCGGCACGCGCGCCAGCACGATGGCGGCTTCCTCGGCCGGCGCCAGGTAGTCCAGGCTGGTGACCAGGTTCCAGCGGTCGAGCTGGGCGTGGTTGAGCATCTGCGTGCCGTGGTACAGGCCGCTGAGGTTGCCCTGGCCCAGGGTGTTCATGGTGGCGAAGAGGCGGAACTGCGCATGCGGCTGGAGCACGCGCTTTTGGTCCAGCAGGGTGAAGCTGCCCTCGCGTTCGAGCACGCGCTGGATGACGAACATCACGTCGGGCCGGCCCGCGTCGTATTCATCGAAGACCAGGGCCACGGGCCGCTGCAGCGCCCAGGGCAGGATGCCTTCCTGGAACTGCGTGACCTGGCGGCCCTCCTGCAGCACGATGGCGTCCTTGCCCACCAGGTCCAGCCGGCTGATGTGGCCGTCGAGGTTGACGCGCACGCAGGGCCAGTTCAGTCGCGCCGCCACCTGCTCGATATGGGTGGACTTGCCCGTGCCGTGCAGCCCCTGGATGACCACGCGCCGGTTGTGCGCAAAGCCGGCCAGGATGGCCAGCGTGGCCTGCGGGTTGAAGCGGTAGGCCGGGTCCACGGCCGGCACATGCTCGCTGCGCTCGGCAAAGGCCGGCACCTGCATGTCGGTGTCCAGGCCGAAGGTCTCGCGCACGCCAAGTGTGCTCGTGGGATGCATCAGGGTCAGCTCAGTCATCGTCAGGGGCTCCCGGGGGGACTTCGTCGTTGATGCGCGCAATCGCCTCGGCCGCTGCGCGCAGTTGGGGAAGAAAGGACAGCGCCCGTTCGCGGGTGAAACGCATGATGGGCGCCTGCACGGCCAGCCCCATGTTCGAGGGGCCGCCCTGGATGGAGGGCACGAGCACGCCCAGGCACAGCAGGCCGGGAAGGAACTCCTCGTTGTCGAAGGCATGGCCCTGGGCGCGCACCTGGTCCAGTTCGGCGTCCAGCGCGTCGAAGGCCGTCAGCGTGTTGGCCGTGAAGCCCTCCAGCGGCACGGCCGACAGCAGCCGCCTGCGCTGCGCGGGCGCCATCTGGCTCAGGAACAGCTTGCCCGTGGCCGAGCAATGGGCCGGCACGCGCGAGCCCGGGTGCAGATAAAAGCGCAGCGGCGCGGGCGTCTCCACCCGGTCCAGGTAGAGCACCTCGCTGCCCGAGAAGGCGGTGATGTTGCAGCTCTCGCCGATGTCGCGCACCAGCTGGGCCAGCACCGCATGGCGCGCGCCATGCGTGGTGTTGTTGAGCAGCACGCTCTCGGCCAGCCGCATCAGCCGCCGGCCCGTGCCGTAGTGCCGGCCATTGCCCTCGCGCTGCAGGATGCCCGCGCCCTCGAGCTGCTGGAGCATGCGGTGCATGGTGGGCTTGGGCAGGCCTGTCTCCTCGACCATGGTCTGCAGCGTGAAGGGCTCGTTCTTCTGCGCAATCGCCTCCAGCAGCGCGAACAGCCGCAGGTTGGGCGTGTCGCCATCGATACGGGCAGGGATGGGGTCACGGGTGTTCATGGTGTTGGTCATCATATGTTTTTCAATTTTTCGAGTCAATTTGTTCCGAAAAAAGAAATTTGTTTGACATCCGGGCAAACTCAGTCCTAGACTTGCGCCGTGATTTCTTTTTTCGGAACTTAAAGTTCCATTTTCAAGGAGACAACATGACTGCAGCCAACAATCGTACGGTGGTCGAAGGCGTCCAGAAGATGACCCCTTCCGAAGCCTTTGTGGAGACCTGCGTGGCCAACGGCGTCACGGAGATGTTCGGCATCATGGGCTCGGCCTTCATGGATGCCATGGACATCTTCGCGCCCGCCGGCATCCGCCTGATCCCCGTGGTGCACGAGCAGGGCGCGGCCCACATGGCCGATGGCTATGCGCGCGTCTCGGGCCGCCATGGCGTGGTGATCGGGCAGAACGGCCCCGGCATCAGCAACTGCGTGACCGCCATCGCGGCCGCCTACTGGGCCCACAGCCCCGTGGTCATGATCACGCCCGAGACCGGCACCATGGGCATGGGCCTGGGGGGCTTTCAGGAAGCCAACCAGCTGCCCATGTTCCAGGAGTTCACCAAGTACCAGGGCCATGTCTGCAACCCCAAGCGCATGGCCGAGTTCACGGCCCGCTGCTTTGACCGCGCTATCTCCGAGATGGGCCCCACCCAGCTGAACATTCCGCGCGACTACTTCTACGGCGAAGTGCAGTGCGAAATCCCCAAGCCCATGCGCGTGGAGCGCGGCTCGGGCGGCGAAAACAGCCTGCAGGCCGCCACGGAACTGCTGGCCATGGCCAAGTTCCCCGTGATCCTGGCCGGCGGCGGCGTGGTCATGGGCGATGCGGTCGAGGAGTGCAGGCAGCTGGCCGAGCGCCTGGGCGCCCCCGTGGTCACGGGCTACCTGCGCAATGACGCCTTCCCCGCCAAGCACCCGCTGTGGGCCGGCCCGCTGGGCTACCAGGGCTCCAAGGCCGCGATGAAGCTCATCGCCCAGGCCGACGTGGTGATCGCGCTGGGCTCGCGCATGGGCCCCTTCGGCACCCTGCCCCAGCACGGCATGGACTACTGGCCCAAGAACGCCAGGATCATCCAGGTCGAGGCCGACCACACCAACCTGGGCCTGGTCAAGAAGATCTCGGTCGGCATCCACGGCGACGCCAAGGCCGTGGCGCGCGAGCTGGGCCGCCGCCTGCAGGGCCAGACCCTGGCCTGCGACGCCACCAAGGCCGCGCGCGCCGACACCATCGCCACCGAGAAGGCGGCCTGGGAGAAGGAGCTGGACGAGTGGACGCATGAGCGCGACCCCTACAGCCTGGACATGATCGAAGAGGCCAAGGGCGAGCGCACGCCCACGGGCGGCCAGTACCTGCACCCGCGCCAGGTGCTGCGCGAGCTGGAAAAGGCCATGCCGCCGCGCGTGATGGTCTCCACCGACATCGGCAACATCAACTCCGTGGCCAACAGCTACCTGCGCTTCGACGAGCCGCGCAGCTTCTTCGCGCCCATGAGCTTCGGCAACTGCGGCTATGCCCTGCCCACCATCATCGGCGCCAAGTGCGCGGCGCCCGACCGCCCGGCCATCGCCTACGCCGGCGACGGCGCCTGGGGCATGAGCATGGTGGAGATCATGACCGCCGTGCGCCATGACATTCCCGTCACGGCCGTGGTCTTCCACAACCGCCAGTGGGGCGCGGAGAAGAAGAACCAGGTGGATTTCTACAACCGCCGCTTCGTGGCCGGCGAGCTGGAAAGCGAGAGCTTCGCGGCGATTGCCAGCGCCATGGGTGCCGAGAGCATCGTGGTCGACCAGATCGAGGACGTGGGCCCGGCGCTGCAAAAGGCCATCGACCTGCAGATGAACCACGGCAAGACCTGCGTGATCGAGGTGATGTGCACGCGCGAACTGGGCGACCCGTTCCGCCGCGATGCGCTGGCCAAGCCCGTGCGCTTCCTGGAAAAGTACAAAGATTTCGTCTGACGCAGACTGACACCCCCTGAGGCGCTGCGCGCCTTCCCCCTCTCTACCCGCTGCGCGGGGGAGGGGGACGACACCCTCGGTGCGGGGCGGCCCTTCCTCGGTGTCCCTGGGATGGGCCGCGCCGGTTTCATGCGCCTGGGTGAAGCGCAAGGCCCTCGAAAGCCGATTCCCAGATTCCCTGCGTTGCTCGCGCCGGGCCCTGTACTTTCCCGCAGGAGCTTTCATGGTCCCCCCACTTTCACTCGCCGTGGCCGCCGATGATGCGCCCGCCACGCCCCGTCCCCATCTCCAGCACTTGCTGGACCAGGCCAAGGCGCAAGGCCCCATTCCGGTGGCCGTGGCCTATCCCCGCGATGCAGGCTCGCTGCAGGCGGCCATGCAGGCCGCGCATGCCGGCCTGATCACGCCGCTGCTGGTCGGTCCCGAGGCACGCATCCGGGCATCGGCCCAGGCAGCCGGGCTGGATCTGGCGGGAGCGTCCATCCACTCCACAGCCGACGATCCACGCGCGGCGGCGGCCCAGGCGGCGGCGCTGTGCGGCAGCGGCCAGGCCCGCGCGCTGATGAAGGGCAGCCTGCACAGTGACGAATTGCTGGGCGCCGCCGTGGCGCGCGAGGCCGGCCTGCGCGGCAGCCGCCGCGCCAGCCATGTGTTCGTGATGGACCTGCCGGGCTTCGAGCGCCCGCTGCTGATGACCGACTGCGTGGTCAACATCTTCCCCACGCTGATGGACAAGCGCGATATTGCGCAGAACGCCATCGACCTGGCCCGTGCCATCGGCATTGCCCGGCCGCGCGTGGCCGTGCTCTCGGCGGTGGAGACGGTCAATCCCGCCATCCCCGGCACCATCGACGCGGCCGCGCTGTGCAAGATGGCCGACCGGGGGCAGATCAGCGGCGCCATCCTCGACGGGCCGCTGGCCTACGACAACGCCATCTCGCTGCGCTCGGCGCATCACAAGGGCATCGTCTCCGATGTGGCCGGCCAGCCCGACGTGCTGCTGGTGCCCAGCCTGGAGGCAGGCAACATGATCTACAAGCAGCTGGTCTACATGGCCGACGCCGAATGCGCGGGCCTGGTGCTGGGCATGCGCGTGCCCATCGTGCTGACCAGCCGTTCGGACTCGGTGGCCAGCCGCATCGCCTCCTGCGCGCTGGCCGTGCTGGCCGATGCGGCGGGCGGCAAGGAGCAGCCATGAGCCAGGTCCAAGCCCCTTTGGCAGCACAGCCGTCCGTGCCGCGCATGCTGCAATGGCTGAAGCTCCTGCCCGGCACGGGCCTGTCGGGCGTGATTGCGCTGGCAGCCACCTTCGTCTCCACCCTGCACGGCGGGCCGCAGCTGCTGTTCGCGCTGTTCTTCGGCGTGGCCTTCCACTTCCTGAGCCAGGACGCGCGCGCCAAGCCCGGCATCGAGTTCTGCGCACGCGGCGTGCTGCGCCTGGGCGTGGGCCTGCTGGGCGCGCGCATCACAGCCACGCAGATCGCGGGCCTGGGCTGGACCACGGCGCTGATCGTCATCGCCGCCGTGGTCACCACGCTGCTGTGCGGCACGCTGCTGGGCCGGCGCCTGGGCCTGACGCGCCCGCAGGGCGTGCTGTCGGGCGGCGCGGTGGCCATCTGCGGCGCCTCGGCCGCGCTGGCCATCTCGTCGGTGCTGCCGCGCGACAAGGACAGCGACCGCTTCACGCTCACCGTGGTGGTCACGGTCACGGTGCTGTCCACGGCCGCCATGGTGCTGTACCCGCTGGTGGCGCGCGCCCTGCACCTGCCGCCCGAGCTGGCGGGCCTGTTCATCGGCGGCACCATCCACGACGTGGCCCAGGTGGTGGGCGCGGGCTACACCATCGACCAGGCCACGGGCGACTACGCCACCATCGTCAAGCTGTTCCGCGTGTCCATGCTGGCCGTGGTGGTGGTCATGGTCTCGGCCCTGTTCAAGCGCCAGCGCGAGGCTGCGGCCGAGCAGCACCACGGCAAGAAGCCGGGCCTGGTGCCCTGGTTCCTGTGGGTGTTCGTCGCGCTGGTGGCCATCAACTCGCTGGGCTGGGTGCCGCCGGGCCTGCAGCACCAGTTGAGCGACCTCTCGCGCAACTGCCTGGTGCTGGCCATTGCGGCCCTGGGCCTGAAGACCTCGTTCCAGCAACTGGCGCAGGCCGGCTGGCGGCCTTTTGCACTGCTGGTGGTGGAGACGCTGTGGATGGCGGCCTTTGTGCTGATCGCCATCGAGATCGAGATGCGCTGACGCCTGCACAGGCCCTCGCTGGTAGAGGCCCGCCTTGCGCGGGCCTTTGTCATGGCGCCGCCACACATCGCTTGATGGGCATGCACCAGGATGATACATTCGCACACAAATTTTTGATCCACCTCAACGACCCACCGCGCCGTGAACGTTTTTCGCAAGCAAGCCGGCAGATTCCGCAGGCTTACCGCCACCCAAGTCCTCACCCTGCTGCGCAGGCAGCAACCCCGGCAAGCCGCCCTGCTGCGGCTGCTGCCCTGCCTGGTGATGCTGGCCGTGTGCGCGGTGCTGCTGGATTCCCTGCTGCCCATTCCGCTGTGGGCCGTCGTCAGCCTGACCGTGGTCATGGCCGCCTACACCGCCCACAACTGCCAGGCCTTTGTCGCCACCCAGCGCAGAAAGTCCACGCTGCGCCATCTCGCTCGCTCCTGCCTGCTGCACGCCGGCTGAACACAAGTTCCCCTGGGTGCCGCGCGTCAGGCACCGCCTCTGGCATAGGCCGTCAGCGCCTGGGCCACAGCCTTGAAGACCACGGCGCAGCGCTCGCTCTTGCGCAGGTCCTCATGCATGGCCACCCAGGTATCGAGCTTCCATGAGAATGCCTGCGGCAGCACCCGCACCAGGCCCGGGTCCCTGGCCGCCAGCGCCGACTGGCAGATGCCGATGCCAAAGCCGGCGCGGATGGCGCCCAGCTGTGCCAGGTCGCTGTCCGAGCGCAGCGCCATGGCCTCGCGCGTGAACATCGGAAACTGCTGCTGAAACCTGCGGATGAAGGCGTTCTCATGGTCGAAGCCGATGAGCGAATGCCCGGCCAGGTCCTCCAGCGAATCCGGCACGCCATGTCTGGCCAGATAGCTCTCATGGGCATGCAGCCCCAGCTCGATGGCGCCGATATGGCGTACCACCAGCGCCTCCTGCTGCGGCCGGAACATGCGCACGGCCACATCGGCCTCGCGGCGCAGCAGGTCGTCCACCGCGTTGGACAGCACCAGTTCGATGGCCAGCTCAGGGTGCGCCGCGCGCAATTGCGCAAGCACAGGCGGCAGCACCTCCACCCCCACCACCTCGCTGGCCGTCAGCCGCACCGTGCCACGCACGCCCGAGCCATGGCTGGCCGCCACGCGGCGCAGCGCGGCCGCCGTCGCTGCCATGCTGGCGGCATAGGGCTGAAGCTCGTAGGCCGCTTCCGTGGGCGCGAAGCCATCGGACGAACGGGTGAACAGTTGCAGGCCCAGCGCCGACTCCAGCCCGTCAATGTGCCGGCCCACGGTAGGCTGCGCCAAGCCCATGGCCCGGCCCGCCGCCGACAGCGACCCGGACTCCAGCACCTGCAAAAAGCTGCGATACCACTCCCAGTGGGGTTCCGACATCTCTGATCCATTCATTTATGCATGGACACCAGAAGATTCTAGGCAATTTTCCTTTTGCAGCGTGTTGCGGACACTGGCGTGGTCACCACAGGACCCGCCCCATGCCATCCATTGCACTTTTCGGCGCTGCAGGCGCCATCGGCCAGAGCCTGGCCGCCGCGCTCAGACAACAGGGCCGCGCCTATCGCGTGGTCGGCCGCAACGCAGCCAGCCTGCACCAGACCTTCGGCGCCGATCCCCTGGCCGAGATCGCCACCTGGAACCCGGACAGCGCCGGCTCCATCGAGGCTGCCGCCCACGGCGTGGACACGCTGGTCTACCTGGTGGGCGTGAACTACTGGCAGTTTGAATTGCATCCCGAGCTGATGCGCAAGACGCTGGAAGGCGCCATTGCCGCGGGCGTGCGCCGCGTCGTGCTGATCGGCACCGTCTATCCCTACGGCAAGGCCCGCACCCTTGCCGTGGAAGAAGACCATCCGCGCGAGCCCCATACCTTCAAGGGCCGCATGCGCAAAGCCCAGGAGGACCTGCTGCTGCAGGCCCATGCGCAGGGCCGCATCGAGGCCACCGTGTTGCGCCTGCCCGACTTCTACGGCCCCGGGGTGCACAACAGCCTGCTGCACGGTGCCTTCGAGGCGGCGGCCCATGGCGGCCGGGCCGGCATGATCGGCCCGCTGGACCGTCCGCACGAGTTTGTCTACGTGCCTGACGTGGGCCCCGTCGTCGCGCGCATCATCGACACGCCGCAGGCATTCGGCAGGGTCTGGCACCTGGCTGGCGCGGGGGTGACCACGCAGCGCGACATCGTCTTGGAGATCGAACGCCTGAGCGGCAGGCCGCTGAAACTGCGCGTCGCGGGAAGGACCGCGCTGCGCCTGGCCGGCCTGTTCAGCCCCTTGATGCGCGAACTGGCCGAGATGCACTACCTGCTGACCGATCCGCTGATCATGGACGACTCGGCCCTGCACGCCCTGCTGGGCCCCATCGCCAAGACGCCCTACGCCCAGGGCATACGCGCCACGCTGGACGCCGCCATGGCGGGTGCGGGCTCAGGTGTGAACGCCAGCCCGCAGCAGGCCACGGCCTGAAAACAAAAAGGCCCTGACAGCAGAACTGTCAGGGCCTTTGTCTATCTGGCAGGGGAGGAAGGACTCGAACCCTCGCATGCCGGAATCAAAATCCGGTGCCTTTACCAACTTGGCGACTCCCCTAGAAGACGTAAATTCTAATACGTTTTTTTGGCCCGAAATCCAAAACTCCAAAAATTTCGACTCAGCCAAAGATGTCTTCATTGCGCAGCCAGGGCTCCCTCAAGACAGCGAAGTATTGCCTCCCGCCCCATCGCCGTGAAACAACCGATGAAGACGAACACGGACTCCGAGACCCCGGCCCCAGGCAGGCTGGCAATGCGCAAGCGCCCACCCACCACGTGGATTTCCTGGGCGCTGTCCTGCCCGCCCAGCCGCACGATGCCCTTGGCCCGCAACAGCGGGACAGGCAGCGTACGCAGAGCCTGCCGCAATCGCTGCCGGTCAAAGCAGCGACGCGTTGCGTAGGAAAAGCTGCCCACATCGGCCAAGCAGGCCGTATCCCCGGCCTGGCTTTTCCAGGAGCCCCCCGCTTGCAGCAGGCCTTGCGGGCGGCGTGGCGCGGCAGCCGCATCAAGGAACACGGCCAGGGGTATCTGGCCATGGCGGGCCGCCAGCACCACGGCACCGGGCGCCATGCCAGCCACGCGCGCGGCCACCTTTTCGGTGGCATATGCGCCGGCCAGATCCGTCTTGGTCAGCACCAGCGCCGTCGCACCGGAGATCTGGCGGCGAACCATGTCTCCGACCAGCGGGTCGCGCAGTTGCTCATCGAGGCCCTGGGCATCCACGACCACCAGGATGGCGTTGAGCTGCAGCGCGGGGTCGAGCATGCCGACCTGGGCGATGCGCACGGGATCGGAGACGCCGCTGCACTCGATGACCAGCAGGTCCGGGCGGTCGGGCCGCGCGCCCACGGCGGCCAGGGCCTCGGCCAGCCGCCCGCCGATGGAGCAGCAGATGCAGCCGTTCTCCAGCTGCAGCACGTCGCTGCTGCGCGTGCGGATCAGGGCGGCGTCGATGTTGATTTCGCCGAAGTCGTTGACCAGCACGGCCACGCGCAGGCCATCGGCGCGCTCCAGCAGCCGGTTGAGCAAGGTGGTCTTGCCTGCGCCCAGGTAGCCGCCCACGACGACCATGGGAATGGGCGCCCGCTGCGCCGCGGCGGCCGGCGTGCTCATGGCCGGGACCCGGGCGCGGGGAAGATGCGCCCGCCCAGCACGGTGCCCCAGACCTTCACGTCCTTGAGGGCGGCGGGCGCCACCGTGCGGGGATCGTCCTCCAGCACGGCGAAGTCCGCCAGCTTGCCGGGCTCGATGCTGCCCACGCGCTGCTCCTGCCTGAGGGTGCGCGCCGCGCCCATGGTGATGGCGTGCAAGGCATCGTCCACCGAAAGGCGCTCGGCCTCGCCCAGCACGCGGCCTGAAGCGGTTTCGCGCTGCACGGCGCACCAGGCGGTGAACAAGGGATTGATGGGGGTGATGGGCGCATCGGAATGCATGGAAAAGTCCATGCCCAGGCGCCGTGCCGTGCCCGCCGCATTCATGCGTGACGCCCACTCGATGCCCACGGTCTGCCCGGCATGGGCATCGCCCCAGTAATAGAGATGGTTGGAGAAGAAGTTGACGCACAGCCCCAGGCGCGCAGCGCGTTCCAGCTGGGCGCTGTCGGCCAGCTGGCAGTGCTGCAGGGTGTGGCGATGGTCGGCGCGCGGGTGCCTGGCCAGCAGGTCCTCGATCACATCCAGCACCACCTCGGTGGCCTCGTCTCCGTTGGTGTGGATATGCAGTTGCAGCCCGGCCAGGTGGAAGGGCTCGAACAGCGCGGGCAGCTGCGACGGCGGAATCAGCCACAGGCCGTTGGGCTGCCCGCCCGCGTAGCCGGGGGCGCGCAGGCGCGCGGTGAAGCCCTGGATGGAGCCGTCCACGATGAACTTGACGGGGCCGAACTGCAGCTTGTCGCTGGCCGAGGACGCCGCAGCGGCGTGCACGCGCGCGGCGCCGCCTTCCGGGTTGCGCTGCGGCGCAAAGGCCGGGACGATGCGCAGCGGATAGGCCGCGTCGCCCGTCACCTCGCGCAGCGCGGCCAGGCCCTGGGCCGAGAGATCGCTGACCAGGTCGGTGGCCGTGGTCACGCCCGCGAGCTGGGCCACGCGGCCGAACTTCCAGATCGCCTCGCGCTGCTCGGCTGCGGCCAGGGAGAGCGCGCTGCCGATCACCTTCTGCACGGGGTACATGGCGGCAAACTCCTGAAGCTCGCCCGTGGGCTGGCCTTCGGCGTCCCTGTGGATGCCGTCGATGTCGGTGTCCTCGTCGATGCCGGCCAGCGCCAGCATGGCCGAGTTCACATTCATCAGGTGCACGCTGGCGTGCAGGATGACGATGGGCCGCGTGGCGGAGACACGGTCCAGCTCGCGCACCGACAGCCGGCTGCTGCCAAAGAGGATGGGATCGAACCCCCAGGCCAGCAGCGTGGCCTGCGCATCGGGCAGCGCGCGCTCGGCCTCGGCCAGGCGGGCCAGCACGGCTTCCAGCGTGCGCAGGCCGGGCCACAGCCGCCCGTCGGGATCGCGGCGGTCAAAGTAGCCCAGGTAGACCGCATCCCACATGGCGCCTTCCATCAGGTGGCTGTGGGCCTCGATCAGGCCGGGCATGAGCACCTTGCCGCGCAGGCGGTCGATGCGTTCGGCATCGGGCCAGGCGGCCATCTCGGCCTCCCCGCCCACCGCCAGCACCGTGCTGCCCCGCACGGCCACGTGGGTGGCCTGCGGCCGGGCCGGGTCCATGGTAAGGATGGTGCGCGCCGCGAAGATGCGCACGCGCCCGCTGGTTTCGTGGTTCATGGGGATGTTTCCCTCAGGCGGTCTTGACGTGTGCCGCACGCGGCAGGCAGTGGACGATGGCCGTGACCAGCAGGTTCAGCGCCAGGCTGATGAAGCCCAGGTTGATGCCGCCGAAGTCCGGTTGCTGCAGGTACAGCACGATGGCCAGCGCCTGCCCGCAGACGACGCCCAGCGCAATGGCCAGAGGCCGGATGCGCCAGCCAAACAGGATGGCCATCATTCCCGGGAAGAACTGCGTCACGCCGTAGTAGGTGGTGTTGATCAGGGTCAGCATCAGGTTGGGGGTGAGCAGCGTCATCACGATGGACAGCAGCAGGTAGATGACGATCACCACCTTGGCGCCCTGCTTTTGCTTGGCCTCGGGCAGGCCGGGCAGCAGGTTGCGCGCCACGATGGGGCCGATGGCCAGGCAGATGCCCGCCAGCACCAGCAGGCCCGACAGGGCGGCGCCTGCGGCCACCAGCCCCAGCAGCCAGTCGGGCAGCAGGCGCACGGCAGCGGCGAAGAAGGCCTCGTTGGGCGATGCCAGCTGCAGGTTCTGGCTGATGGCGTAGTACGAGGCCAGCACCAGGAACGGGTACATCAGCATGTACAGCGGCATGGCGATCTGGGTGCGGCGGATGGTGTGCGAACTCTTGGCCGTGAAGAAGTTCTGCACGGCGAACGGCATCATGTAGAAGCCCAGCGCCTGGAACAGCATGGTGCTCATGGAAAAGCGCAGCTGCGTATCGGTCATGTGGTTGCTGACCTTGGCGCTGGCGGCGGCGAACACATCGCCCACCCCGGCATGCCAGCCCACGGCCACGCCCGTGGCGATGATGGCCACCACCATGAGGATGTCCTTGAGGATGGCGATGTAGGCCGAGGCACGCACGCCCGAGATGGCGATGTAGGTGAAGGCCAGGCCCGCCGAGATCAGCAGCAGGTGCAGCGGCTGGAAGTTCCAGCCCAGCCCCTTGAGCGCCGCCACCAGCCCCGTGAACTGCAGCTGGCCCCAGGGCAGCAGGAACAGGATGGCCGAGCCGGCCACGATCAGCTCCAGCGCGCGGCTGCCGAAGTGGCCCTTGAACAGGTCCGGCAGGGTGATGGCGTTGTGGCGCAGGCCTGCCTTCCAGATCATGGGGCCCAGGAAGTAGCCCAGCGGATAGGCCAGCAGGATGTAGCCCAGGAACCAGACGCCATAGGTCGGCCCCTTGGCGTAGATGCCGCCCGGAAAGCCGACCATGGTGCCGATGCTGTAGATCTCGCCGGCAGCCAGGAAGAACACCAGGTAGGCGCCGAACTGGCGAGAGGCGACGAAGAAGTCATGCACGCTTTGCGCACCCTTGCCCGTGCGCGAGCGGATGGCCAGGTACAGCGACAGTGCGATGAAGCCCAGAAAGACTGCGGTGGTCATGGCAGCGCTCCCTTCAGGCCGACTGCACGTCGTCGGCTTCGTGGCGGTCGAACACCAGCCAGCACACGAGCATGCACAACGAGGTCAGCACGAACCACACGAAGATCCACAGGTAGATGAAGGGCACGCCGAGCAGATGGCGATCGACCGACGCGACCCAGGGAAGCAGGCCGATCACCGCGATGTACGGGATGCCTATGCCGATGAACAGCTTGAGCATGGTTTGTCTCCTTTTGCTCCGATGAAAGAGTTGGCGGTTGTGGCCGCTCTATAGGACGTTTCAATGTCCATGGATGCGATCTTAGGAAACGCCTACCTATAATTCAAATGAGAAATCTGCCAACAAACCATGAGGACTGCGCATGGATACCCAGAAGCTGCGGCACTTGCTGGCCATCGTCGAGCACGGCACTTTTTCGGACGCGGCGCGCGCCGTGCACCTGACCCAGCCGGCGCTGAGCCGCAGCATCCGCGCGCTGGAAGACGAGCTTCGGGCACAGCTGTTCGACCGGGGGGCGCGGCGCGCCCGGCTGACGGTCTTCGGCGAACTGGTGGCCGAGCGCGCACGCCGCATGCGGCTGGAGGAAACCCAGCTGCGGCGCGACCTGGAGCTGCTGCGCGGCGGCCAGGAGGGCGCACTGGCCATTGGCGTGGCGCCGGCCCCGGCAGCGCTGCTGCTCAAGCCCTTTCTGATCCACATGGCGCAGGCGCATCCGCGCATCAAGGTGCGCACCGAGATGGGCGCCACCAGCGCGCTGCTGGAGTTGCTGCGCAATGAGTCGATAGACGCCATCGTCGGCGACGCCTATGTGCTGCGCGCCGCCGATGACGTGGAAATGGAGCTGCTGGGCGAGCTGCCCGCCGGCCTGGTCTGCCGCGCGGGCCACCCCGTGCTGCAAAACCCCCGCATGGACGAGATCCTCCGCTACCCCCTGGCCACCACCACGCTGAGCACGGCCATGGCGCGGCAGCTGGCCGAGCTGTGGGACCAGGGCGCCGAGCCCGACAAGCTGTTCACCCTGCACTGCAACGACCTGGAACTGCTGCGCAGCGTGACCCTGGCCACGGACACCTTGCTGTTCGGCGTGCTGTCCATCACGCGCCAGGAGCGCGCCAGCGGCGCCATGGCCGAAGTGCCCCTGCCCGCCGATCCCCGGCGCTGCGGCCGCTACGCCATGGCGCGCATGGGCGCGCGCAGCCTGTCACCGGCGCTGGAAACCGTCTATGCATTCACCCGCACGCACTGGCGGGAGCTGTCAGAGCACGATCAGTGAGGCCGGGCAGGCTGAAGTCAGGCATCGGCCTGCGCCAGCGGCAATGTCTGCGTGCGCAGCCAGTCCAGCACCAGGGCGAAGCGGGCCTCGTCATGCACCGGCCTGGGTGACATGAGCACGTAGTGCGAGCCGTCGGCCACAAAGCCGCGCGGCGCGCACAGGGTGCCGCTGGCCAGATCGTCGGCCACCAGCGCCCGTGGCCCGATGGCAATGCCCGCCCCGGCAACGGCGGCCTGCAGGCTCAGGTAGAAATGCTCGAAGCGGGCCTCGCGCCTGGGCTGCAGCGGCACGCCGGTCAGCTCGCTCCAATGCCGCCATGCGTCCGGGCGCGATCCTGTGTGCAGCAGCACGCCGCCCAGCGGCCCGGAGCGTGCCAGCGTCTTCGCAAGTGCAGGCCGGCAGACGGGACCCACGTGCTCCTGCAGAAAGGGCTCGGCCAGCACATCGCTGCCCATGTCGAAATCCGCGCGGCGTATGGCCAGATCGATGCCCTCGCGCGCAAAGGGCACCGAGCCGCCGGCCGATACCAGGCGCAGCTCGCGCTGCGTGCCGATCGCTTCCTGCAAACCGCCCAGGCGGGGAATCAGCCAGCGCATCAGAAAGGTGGGCTCGCAGGACAGCACCAGCGGCCGGTCCGGCCCGGCGGCCTGCCGCGCGCGGCCCAGCGCGCCGCGCAGGCGCTCCAGCGCCAGGGCCACCTCCTCGGCCAGCACACGCGCCGTGGGGGAGGCAATGATGCTGCGGTTGCTGCGCTGGAACAGCGCAAAGCCCAGCGCCTCTTCCATGTCGCGCACGGCGCGGCTCACGGCGCCGTCGGTCAGGTGCAGCTCGCGCGCGGCCTTGGAAACGCT
Organism: Delftia deserti; assembly: GCF_042653485.1. Lineage (NCBI taxonomy): Bacteria > Pseudomonadati > Pseudomonadota > Betaproteobacteria > Burkholderiales > Comamonadaceae > Delftia > Delftia deserti. Next base: position 2,287,987 of record NZ_JBHSIH010000001.1, read on the forward strand.
GCCGTGGCGCACCGTGGCCTCGAAGGCACGCAGGGCGGACAGCGGCGGCATACGGGTGGGTGGTGGCATGGGACGGGAGGGCGACATCGGGGAAAGGGAGTGAGGAGAGTTTTCAATTGACTTTTGATCAACCTAATACTGAATCCATATCGATTTTTTGCAATGCAATTTTCATGCAAAGTACCTCCATCGATTGAGCTTTCAGCAATGACCATGAACGAAGTCCCCGCCATCGCCACCGCCCCCCTGGCCATCACCATGGGCGATCCCGCGGGCATAGGCCCCGAGATCATCGTCAAACTGGCCATGGACCCTGACCGGCCCCATGCACCTTTTTTCGTCATCGGCGACACGGGGCAACTGCAGCGGGCCGCCGACATCCTGGGCGTGCACCCGCGCATCCACGCCATCGATACGCCGGCCCAGGTTCCCTCCACCGTGCCACCCGCCACCCTCTTCGTGCTCCAGACCGGGGACCGGCTGCCCACGGACCTGGCCCGGGGCCGCATCGATGCGCGCGCCGGGGCCGCCTGCCATGCCTACATACAGCGCGGCATCGACCTGGCCCTGGCCGGCGAAGTCGCAGGCCTGGTGACCGCCCCCATCCACAAGGAGGCGCTGCGCGCCGCGGGCTGCCCCCATCCCGGCCACACCGAGATGCTGGCCGAGCGTTCGGGCACGCGCGACTTCGCCATGATGCTCGCCAATGACGAGCTGCGGGTGCTGCTGGTCTCCATCCATGTGCCGCTGCAGCAGGCCATTGCCGCAGTCACACCGGACAACGAACTGCGTGCCATCCGCCTTGCGCACCGGGCCTGCCGGGCGTTCGGCATCGCCCGGCCCCGCGTGGCCGTGGCGGGCCTCAATCCGCATGCCGGCGAGAACGGGCTGTTCGGGGACGAGGACCGCTCGGTCATCATCCCCGCCATTGCGGCCGCACGGGCCGAAGGCATAGACGCCAACGGCCCCTGGCCGGGCGACACGGTCTTCATGCGGGCACGCCGGGGCGAGTTCGACGTGGTGGTCGCCCAATACCATGACCAGGGGCTGATTCCCGTGAAGTACCTGGGCGTCGAGCAGGGCGTGAACATTACCGTGGGCCTGCCCTTCGTGCGCACCTCGGTGGACCACGGCACGGCCTTCGACATCGCCGGCACGGGCCGTGCGGACCATGCCAGCCTGGCCTGCGCGCTGCGCCAGGCGGCGGCCATGGTGCAGGCGGGCCGCTCCGGCGCCTGCGGGCAGGCTCAGCGCCCGGACTTCATCTTCATGCTCACGCAGCAGGACAAGACCATTGCCGATGCGCGCGAGCGGCTGCGCGAAGTGCTGGCCCAGGGCGTGCGCCATGTGGGCTTCAAGGACATAGGCCTGCCCCTGCCCCAGCTGCGCGAGCTGGCCCGCGACATCCGCGCGGGCGGTGCCAGGGTCTACCTGGAAGTCGTCAGCCTGGACGAGGCCAGCGAGGTGGCTTCGGCCCGCGCGGCGGTCGAACTCGGGGTGGACGTTCTCATGGGCGGCACGCGCCCCGAGGCGGTGCTGCCCGTGCTGCGCGGCAGCGGCATTGCCTACTATCCGTTCCCCGGCAGGATCAGCGGGCATCCGAGCGTGCTTTCAGGGCCGGCCGAGGACATCGTGGCCAGCGCGCGCCGCATCGCGGGGCTGGAAGGCGTTCATGGCCTGGACCTGCTGGCCTACCGATTCCGGGGCGACGTGCCGGCCCTGATCAAGGCGGTCTGCGATGCGGTGGACAAACCCGTGGTCGTGGCCGGCTCCATTGATCGCAGCGAACGCATCGCGGCCGTGCTTGCCAGCGGTGCCGCGGGTTTCACGGTAGGCACCGCCGCCTTCGAGGAGACTTTTCCAGCCGCGCGGCCCGGGCTGGCGGCGCAGTTGCAGGCCATACAGGCGCTGCTGGACTGAGGCTGGCCCGGCCAGCACGCGCGTGCCTCGCACGGCATCCCGCGCCAGCAGCATTTGCTGCCGTTCGGCCTCGGCCAGACGGTGCGTTTTCAGCCGCTGCAACACATGGAATTGGCGCTTCTTGGCCATGAACAACGCGCCGCCCGCAACGCCATCCACGCGGCAGCCCTGTGCCTGCAAACGCTGCGGCCCGCTGCAGGCATGCAGGCCCGCCACCAAGGCCACGACGGCAGCCAAAGCCATCGCAGCGAGCGCCCGCCAGGATGCTCGGTATCTGCGTCGGCCTTGCCCGCGATGCGCCGGAGAGTTCATGAAGACAGGACAAATGATTCCGGCCCCTTGCATTGGCGCAGTGCTGCAGCCTGCGTCAATGAATCCACCCGGATGCCTACCCAAAAATCAATCAGAACCTGGCGCAATACACTTGCGCCATTCCTTGATTTTCCCCGGAAAGCAATCGCATGAATACCCAGGTTTTCCAATAGCCGGCAGGTTTTGACAGCGCTTGGAGCAAATGATTTTTCTCTATCGATAGAAAATACAAAACACCATCAATATCAAGAAAATTCCTGGTTGCATGCCCTGATGGCCGCCATCCCGGCCATTCGAGAACTCCAGACAGCAACCAGGCCGCGCCAAGGCTTCTGTACGCTCCGCAAGCGTGCCAGCCCTACTGGCCAATCATGTCGTCTGGTGAACGATGACATTCATCCTGAATGCCCCCGCAGCCAGCGCTCCATTGGCATGTGGAAAGCCTTCAATGGCGCCGCCTGCATTTTCAGAATCGAATGAATGGCTGCATGGAGCCTGCCATTTCCGAAGTCTTTTGATCAGTTGTTTTGGCCAGTTGGCTTGGCATCCGATGAATAAAGCCGGCCACGGCCGCCAGCGCGCCAGCGAAATCGACCAGCGCCTGGACTACCGGCGCGAGACGCTGAACTACGGCGAGTTCGCCCCGAGCGCCCTCACAGGCCGAAGTACAACGCAAGCAGCGAGGCGGCGGCCGGCGCCGCCTGCACCCAGAGGATCTTGCGGCTGGCCGTGGCGGCGCCATACAGGCCTGCCACCAGCACGCACAGAAGAAAGAAGTATTTGAAGGCCAGGCCATCGCCGCCCTGCGCCAGGCCCCAGATCAGCCCGGCGGCGAGAAAGCCGTTGTACAGGCCCTGATTGGCGGCCAGCGTCCGGGTCTGTTGCGCAAATTCCGGCGTCAGTGCAAAGGCCTTCCGGCCAGCCGGCCTGTCCCAGAGAAACATCTCCAGCACGAGGATGTAGACATGGATTGCGGCGACGATGCCTATGAGAACGTTGGCCATCTGGGGTGAGAAGAAAGTGGACAGGCCCCTGTATACGGGATGCGCCCGCCGCCGTCCATGGCCGTCGCGCCACACACGGCCTGCCACCTCCCGCACCTGTCACCCGGAAGACTTGCTGTCGGGTGGCACGGGCTTTTGCGCGCTCTCTGCCGGTGCCACGGCACCTGCGGCCGCACCGCCCAGCGCACCGGCCACGCTGCCCACGGTACCGCCCACCACCACGCCCACCGGTCCGGCGATGACCGCACCGGCGGCAGCGCCGGCAGCGGCACCGGCCAGTACGCCACCGCCGATGAACACCGAGCGCGACTCGCGCTGCGCATCCTCTGGCGACAGTTGGTACTGGGCAGCTGCATCGGGGTCCTGGGAAGGTACTCCGTGGCCCGGTCTTGCCTGTTCGGCCAGGTCTTCATCCTCCACCGCGTCTGCAGACACCGGCGGGATGGATGGCTTGTTGCTTGCATTCATGGGACTCTCCTTCGGGGATGGAACGTGGATGCGGGACTGCATCCGCCGCATCCCTCTTGCAACCTTGTTGTACGCCTGTGCCCGCCAGGCCGACGCCGGTCCAGGCTGCGCCGCCGCGTCAGCCAAGGGCCGCAGCTGCGCAGACCATGACTACAAGGCCTCGTAGGACCTGGCCTCCGACGCCCAAGGACCTTCCTACGCCGGTCGCGGCGCACCGACTACCCGGAGCACGCCATTGCGGTCCTAAGCTGGAACCCAGAAGCACACAGGCTTCGACCTCGCCAGGCGATGCACAGGCTTTCGAAGGTCCGCGTCCCGCGCCTTTTTCAACGTCGCATCGCCCAGCCGCCAGACGCATCGCGTCGGCGTGCCAGCACAAACCCACTCACCGGAGAACATCATGGTCACACCCAACACCGCATCGAGCGTCATTTCTTCCGAAACCGTCAGCGGCACCAATGTCTACAACCCCGCAGGCGACAAGCTGGGCAGCATAGACACGCTGATGATCGACAAGCTGTCCGGCAAGGTGCGCTACGCCGTCATGGAATTCGGCGGCTTCCTGGGCATCGGCACGGAACGCTATCCCCTGCCCTGGGAATCCCTCAAGTACGAGCCCAACATGAACGGCTACGTGGTGTCGCTGACGCGTGAGCAGCTGGACAACGCTCCACGCTACGAGCGCGATACCGCCCCGGACTACACCGATGAATATGGCCGCCGCGTGAACGATTACTACGGCGTGCCCTACCTGTAAATCCAGGCCTTGCGGTCTTTGACACGGCCCCGTTCGCGGGGCGTTTTCTTTGGTGCGGATAGCTGCCGACAAATGGCCATGGAAGAACGCCCTGCGCGACTTCACCCCCTCATTCCTGGAGAACTGCCATGAATACCACCACCCTACCTGCCATCGACTACAAGGCCTGCATGGACGCCTGCCAGGCCTGCGTCATTGCCTGCGATACCTGCGCGGCTGCCTGCCTGAAGGAAACAGACGTCCGGATGATGGCCGCCTGCATTGCCCAGGACCTGGAGTGCGCCCGGATCTGCGAACTGGCCGTGGCCTCAATGGCGCGCCAGAGTCCGCATGCGCCTGCCATCTGCCGCCTGTGCGCCCAGATCTGCCAGGCCTGCGCCGACGAATGCAGCAAGCATTCCCACGACCATTGCCAGACCTGCGCGGCGGCCTGCCAGCAATGCGCCATGTCGTGCAATCTCATGGGCATGCAGTCGCACTGACGCCACGCGTCGTTGTCACGACAGGCGGCCAGGCAGAAATCCTGCAAACACGCAGGAAAAAACGCCACCGGCGCTGTCGCCAAACGCCGCGCCTTCGCAGAACCGGGCCTGCCTACACTTTGATGCATATCCAGGCACACAGGAGGCAAGCATGGCACTCGAAATCAGCGCAGAGGAACGGTTCGTCACCCTGCTGAACCAGTTGAAGCACATGCCTCCCTGCTCATCCCGCCAGGAGGCACACGACATGCTGTTGCTGCTCTGGATGCGCATCTGCGAAGGCGCCGGCGCTCGCCGGGAATTGCTCAACCGCATGCGGCAACGCACGCTGTGTGCAGAACATGGCTGGAAAAACCTGGACAAAAGCCCTTGCCATCTGGATTCGGACACCCTGCCGGGCATCCGCATCTATCTGCATGCCAACGGCACCATCGTCATTCAAAGACAGGGGGGAGCGCAGGATTCCGAAATCCTGCACTTCAGCGCCAGGCGCGAATTTGCCGAGGCATAGGCCCGATTCGCGCCCAGCGCATGGGGACAGGCGGCGCAGAGGCTAGGTGCAAACACCAACGATGTCCCACCTGCGACATCAGCCTTGTCTCCATAGAATGCGTCATTGTGTAGCACACTATCCATGAGGAATACATGACAGCAGATTACAAAACCCTCCTCCAGCAAAAGGCCGAGCTTGAGGCAAAGATCGCCGCAACCCTGAAGGCGGAAAAAGGCGGAGTCATCTCCACGGTCCGCGGACTCGTCGAGGAGTTCGGATTGACCCAGGATGACATCTTCGGCGCTGGCAAGGCCAAATCCGCCAGCATTGGCGTGCCCAAATACCGCGACCCCGCCACCGGCGCCACCTGGACCGGCCGGGGCAAACCGCCGCGCTGGATTGAAGGAAAGGACCGCAAGGCCCTCGAGATCTGAGCACGGCCCGCCAATGCGGGCCTTTTTTATTTCACCATGACTCCAGCACCGAAATTCGCTGGACTACGCTACAGCCCGATACAGCAGGTTTATCAATGACTTAAGCGAGTTCAACATATGCCGGTGCTTTCCGAAACCTGACCTGACTTCCGACCGCCTGACTCCTATCCGGCCCTTGGAATCCAGGTCTTTCCAAGGAGTCATCATGGCTAAGATCAAACTCACTAAGTCCGCTGTCGATGCGGCGCAACCCCAGGCAGAGGCCGTCGAACTCCGGGACACGCTGGTCCCCGGCTTCCTGTGCAAGATTACCCCGGCGGGTCGCAAGGTGTTCATGCTCCAGTACCGGACGAACGCTGGCGAGCGCCGCAAGCCCTCGCTAGGACTGTACGGGGAGCTGACCGTCGAACAGGCGCGGTCGCTGGCGCAGGAATGGCTGGCCCAAGTCCGCCGAGGCGGAGATCCCGCCGCAGAGAAGGCGGAGGCGCGCCAGGCACCTACGGTCAAGGAGCTATGCACGAAGTTCATGGAGGACTACTCCAAGAAGCGCAACAAGCTCAGCACCCAAGCCGGCTATCAGGCTGTCATCAATCGCAACATTATTCCGCTGCTGGGACGCAAGAAAGTTCAGGACGTGAAGCGTCCTGAAATCGCCGGACTGATGGAAAAGCTTTCGTACAAGCAGACCGAGGCGAACAAGGTATTCAGCGTCTTGCGCAAGATGTTCAACATGGCCGAGGTATGGGGCTATCGGCCCGACGGTACCAACCCTTGCCGTCACGTCCCGATGTTCCCTGCCGGCAAATCGACTCACCTCATCAGCGACGAAGAAATGGGCAACCTGTTCCGACAGCTCGACAAGATCGAGTCGGAGGGGCTGGAGAACTACGTCATCCCTTTGGGAATCCGCCTGCAGTTCGAGTTCGCCGGCCGCCGCTCGGAAATCATCGCGCTGGAATGGAACTGGGTTGACTTGCAGAACCGGCGCGTCGTCTGGCCTGACAGCAAGACAGGCGGCATGTCTAAGCCCATGAGCGAGGAAGCCTATCGGCTACTCTCGACGGCACCCCGGCAGGAGGGTAGCCGCTATGTGCTGCCTTCTCCTAGCCACGCTGGCAAGCATCTAACCACGGGCGAGTATTACGGTGGCTGGAGCCGTGCGCTCAAGGCGGCTGGCGCTACGCACGTGGGCACGCACGGCATCCGCCACCGTTCGGCGACCGACATTGCCAATTCGGGCATCCCGGTCAAGGTCGGCATGGCGCTAACGGCGCACAAGACCGTCGTCATGTTCATGCGCTACGTCCACACCGAGGATAAGCCGGTGCGAGAGGCGGCCGAACTGGTGGCGAATCGGCGTAAGACGATCACCGGGATGCAGGGAGCCAAGGAGGTGGCCGCATGACCCGGCGCAAGGCATCCGTCTCAGCGCCAGCAGCGCCGCCCGCGCTGCTGGGCGACATCCGGGCACTGATCGAAGCGTCGCGCCAGCGCGTCGCCTCGGCGGTCAATGCCGAGCTGACATTGCTGTTCTGGCGCATTGGCCAGCGCATCCATACGGAAGTGCTTGCCGGGCAGCGGGCCGGGTACGGCGACGAAATCCTGCCGACCCTGGCGGCGCAGCTTGTCCGCGACTACGGACGTAGCTTCGCGGACAAGAACCTGCGCCGGATGGTGCAGTTCGCCGCCACCTTCTCGGACGAGCCAATTGTCGTGACGCTGTCACGACAATTGAGCTGGTCGCATTTCGTGGCGCTGCTGCCGCTAAAAGACCCGCTCCAGCGGGACTACTACGTGCAAATGGCCAGCGCCGAACGCTGGAGCGTGCGGACGCTACGCGAGCGCATCGACTCGATGCTATACGAGCGCACGGCGCTGTCCAAGAAGCCGGACGAGACGATCACGCAAGAGCTGGCGGCGATGCGCGATGCGCAGCGCATGTCGCCGGCGCTGGTCATGCGCGACCCGTACATCCTCGACTTCCTGGGCCTGCGCGATACCTGGCAGGAAGGCGACCTGGAAGCCGCGATCATCCGCGAAATGGAGTCTTTTTTGCTGGAGTTGGGCGCGGGCTTCTCTTTCCTAGCCCGGCAGAAACGCATCCAGATCGACGACGAGGATTTCCACCTGGACCTGCTGTTCTATAACCGCAAGCTGCGGCGGCTGGTGGCGGTGGAGTTGAAGATCGGCGAGTTCAAGGCAGCATACAAGGGGCAGATGGAGCTTTATTTGCGTTGGCTCGACAAGCACGAACGCGAACCGGAGGAAGCCTCGCCGCTGGGCATCATTCTTTGTACCGGCAAGAAGTCAGAGCAGATCGAGTTGCTGGAGCTGGACAAGTCGGGCATCCACGTAGCCGAATACCTGACGACCCTGCCGCCGCGTGCGGTGCTGGGGGAGCGGTTGCAGCAGGCGACCGAACGGGCGCGGTTGCAGATCGAGCAGCGGCAGCCTGGCGAGAAGTCCTGACAGCAGCATCTGTCCAACCGTACACCCAAACCACAGCACGAGCATGTGGCAACGGATCTCTTGCTCTATCGAGGCTCCATGCTAGTGTGGAATCGCCATAGGCCGATAAGGAACTGGCCTGCGGCTCAAGGATGCGCTGGGGCTAGTGGGCGCGAGCGCCCAATCACATGATTATCGCGGGCAGCAGCGCCATGTTCTATGCCGATCGCTGTTTTAATTAAATATCTCAAACTATAAAGTCAGTTAATTTTTTCAAAATATTCACGAATCAAGTCATCATTTTTTAAATACGAATCGAGAACCTGAAACAGAAAAAGATCCCCGCTAATATTTATATCAAACGGGATCATTGAGTTATCTATTTTGAATGTCTTTATTTTTCTATGCCCCTTGATGTTGGCATTGCTCAATCTTTCTTGATAGCTATCCAACGTATATACGATAAATTCGTGATCCAAGTGAGTTATAAAAAAATCATCGCCTTTTGAACTGTATTCAAGATGGATGACTTGCGTTACGACGTCGTCGCCTGCCACCTCAAAGTCCTCCATCAATTCTTCAAAAGTCAAACTTAGCTTCTCTGCGTCATGGTGAATCCATAGATTGTTCTCATATTTATCGGTGGAGTAGAACTTTGACAATCTAGGAAGGGAAGATATTTTCAATCGCAACGGAGCGCCAAACTCCATCTCCTCCATTGCAGGGACATAATCGGAGACGTAATCAATCCTGAATGCTATTTCGGACAGCATTCCTTTTTCAATGAGTTCCTCGATAGAGGTAAGCAGCTTCCTCGGAACTTTTATCCAGAAGTGTCGCCCTATGCGTTCATCGCGTATTGTCTGACTATCCTTGTCGTTGAATATCTGAATATTCTCGTTCAGGCTGACAAGACTATATTTAGAGAACTGAGCATCTTCCTTTCTTATGTCAATTCCAATTTTCTCGTACTCACGTTCAACTACCTTGGAATATTTTAGCTCCAGCATCTCAGCCCTCCCCATGATTGATTGGTGCTTGGAATAAAAAATGCAGCCAATGCGATAATTTGCGTAATTTTCTTTTATGTACGAAACACCATCTTCGTCATGGATATGCTTGTAGGAATTGTTGAGAATTTCTAGCGATCCCGGATACTCGTTGAGATAATTATTTAAGTAGTCCATTAAATGCTGGATTGTCTTTATAGCCAATCGCTTGTCCACTAGATCAAGCTGTGGCCCATAAAACTTGGCTGCGTTTGGATGGTCGCGTTTGGCTTCAAATTCTTTCAGAATGGCCGCCTTTTCATTCATGCAGCCCTCCGTATAAGCACGCATTACGTCTGCCTGAAAGCTCTCATTTGCCAGAGAGGTTTGGATGAGGGGAAGCAATTTCTTGACAAAGATCGGGTCTTTATTAAGAAAGACGTAGCAAAATTTCCCAAAGCTGAATAACGCGATTTTTTCCGAAGAAAATTCATTGATTTCTTCAAAGATATTTTTCATATTTTTTACTCAACTCGCCGTAGTCCAAATAGTAAGCGACGGAACCTTGAGCGTCTCCACTTTGTGGATCGCGCTGCTCCACGTTCGCTATTCGCTCATCCCTGACGGGACTGGCATTCGCCAGCCCTCCACGGCCCGACACTGTGATCCGGGCCTGCGCGCTCCGCTTGCATGTTGAGCTGGCGACAGCAGGGCATGCAGAGCGAGCCGCGCGCAGATGATTCAGCCAAACGCTAAACAAAGCTGTAGGGCATCCCATAGAGAGCGCGGTTGCGCTACTCGTGATTTCTATGGAATTTGATCGTATCCAAAACTGCATGAGGCAAGCTTGCGAGTTACTTGATACTCTTCGCCAGAATACTGGCGAACTCGACCTCGTTCCGAAACAAGGTGCAGGTTCTTCCTTGCCCGCGAACCAATGACATACAGCAATTTCATCGCGCTTTCTTGACCGTTCGGATCATTGAAATGCGGCACCATATCTTCTAATAATGCATAAGCGATCACTGCATCGAACTCGGCTCCCTTGACGCCGTGTATCGTCGAGATGGTGATTCCAGTCCTATGCTGAAATACCTTCCTGAATGTCTCAATATCGCCTATAAATTCGCTACCTTCACTCTTCAATCGATTTACCCGGGCTTGCGAACTATCGAAGAAGGCAACGTGATGCTCTTGAAGCAGCGTGAAAAGGCGAAAGTCGATTGCTAAGTTTGCAAACAGACGCTCGAAAAATGCGCTCAAGTAGGTAAGACCATCTGTTTCATCGATCTTAATTGCATTGCACTCCCTCAACAAGGACCTCCGCGTGAGCTTCGACACGCTAGCCCCGGCCGCCTCTAGGTCATTCAGAATCTCCCCGGCCCACCGCAGTCTGCGCACATACATTCCCGGCGATGCCTGAGTAAGTGCAATCTTAGAAAGCCTGTACCAGAAATTCTCTGTGTCCCGTGCAAAGGGAACCATACCGGGGCCATCGAATGAGTACTCCGGCATGCTGGCGACCAAACGACGTGTCATGCTTGCAAGATGCGTCCACTGTGGCGCGAGAATGCACACCTCGTGAGGTGAGATGCCCATAGTCTCAATGTTGAAACGGATGAGCCGGATGAGCTCAGCGTCCAGATCATTTTTGCTCACTGTGTCGTCGAATGAAATAAGGCTTGGGTACGCCTTGTCCTCGGATGCGGCTTCGATGCGTGTGTTGTGAACGTTGTAGTTTCCGAAGTACTCAATGATGCGCTCAGAAGAACGGTAGTTCCGCGACAGTTCGAGTTCGTCCAAATCGATATTGGCCATCGCCTTGAAATCCTCGAAGGCAATCGGATATCCGCCAAGCGATTGATAAATCGCCTGGTTAGGATCTCCGACAATAAAGGCCTTGGTCGCACCTTGACCAGCTTTCAGAATGGCGGTGATGATCGAATACTGAATTCGTTTGGTGTCCTGATACTCGTCGATCAGCACGAAAGAGAACAACTGTGCCAGAAGAGTGCTGATCGCAGGATGACGTGCGATCAGTTGGTACGCATAGTAAAGAATGAGCTCAAAGTCTAGCTGCCGACTTTCGTGCAGAATCTCAAAATACTTGCCCAATATGACGTGAAGACCCGAATGCTTCCAATCTTGTGGGCAGGAGAGCACATATCCAGTTTCGGTGTAATAAAACTCACAATCCCAGAATGTTATTTTTGGCTTCTGGTAAGGCTTGCACAATGCCTCCAGGATTTTCTCGCGCTCATGCTGATCGATCACACGGAAGCCTCGATCCAACGCTTCGTGATAGATGCCGTACGGTTTCAATATCCATTCAAGACAGAACGAATGTATCGTTCCTATCCATAATCGGGATGTATCCACCCCAAGGCTCTCAATGCGCTCGTGGATTTCGTCGGCGGCACGGTGCGTATAAGTGATGGCAACGACAAACTGCTTGTTCGATTTCAGCCTGGACAACTCATAGGCGATTTTGTAGGTGAGCGTGCGCGTTTTCCCGCTGCCCGGGCAAGCGATGAGAAAGACGCTCCCTGGCTTCAGAATGGCTGCTTCCTGCTCGGGATTCAGATCATCTTTGTTCCACATGAACATGATCAGAACACCGCGAGTACATCGTTGATGCGATCATCTGGGAACGTGGCAAGCATCTCGTTTCGGATGCCGACGAAGTCGATGTCTCCATTTCGGAAGGCCAGCAGCTTGGCCCTAAAGTCGTCGAATACGGCAGACGCAGTGAAGATATCTTCTGCATCGATGTAGTTCACGCGGTAGCTCAGCACGTTAAACCAGACTTCCTTAGTGACCACCGGATGCGCAAAAGCGATGGCGTCCAAGATGTACTTCGGAATGGCGGTCTGCGGATCGATCTTCTTTCCCAGCAAGATGGCAAACCATCCCTTGCCGTAGTTGTCCGCCATGGTCAATGCGCGCTGACCGAACAACGCGATGTCCGCTGATTCGAGCTCCGCCTTGGCCGTCGCGATGGTTGGTGCATCCTTGTAGACATCAGGAAGGATGCCGACCACCTTACGCGCATTGCCGGCGGCAATGAAGTCGACCTCGAAGGTATGGGGGGCAAAGAATGGAGAAACCCACCCGTTATCTTTGAAGGTGTCTTCCAATAACGCTTTCCTGGCGACCCCTTTTTCCTGGGATGCCTGATACTTGCCCTTGCGCCGGAGCAGCCCTTCGGAGTCTCCCGCCGCCGGCGTTGTGTCAATGATGGACTTGTCAAGGTCGGTGACGATGCTGCACCGCTTCCGGATTCGGGCATCATCGAAAAGAACCGCGACGTTCTGAAATCCAGTGCTGCGGATATTAATTAAACTGATGCCGAGTTCATCAAGGCTGACGCCTAGCACGTTCTTGATCAGGATCGGAACGAGAATTTCTTCTGCATCGCCCTCCACTAAGAGGACGCTCTTGGCAAACAACAAGTTGCTACGGACAGCATCCAGGTAGCGTTGAATGTTGCCGATCTCTTCTGGGTTTAGGCCAATTGCAGGCTGGTATGCCTCGCAACGATCACCTTCTCTGCCGAGGATGTTCACGTTCTGAACATTGCTGACCTCAGAGATGTGCGTCGAATGGGTCGAATAAATGATCTGTGTGTCGTCGTATTTGAGCTTGTCGAACAGTGTTTTCTGGATATGTGTGTGAATGTGAGCTTCCGGCTCTTCGATAAGCAGAAAGTTGGCGATCGACTGTTTAGCCTTTTGATACTTGAATTCAAGCAGTTTCAACGTGAGGAATATCAGGTTTGCTCCACCAAGGCTCAGCTCGTGGATCGGTCCTTCGTGGCTCTCCCCCGATTCGCCAACGAACAGCTTGAGCGACTGGAACAACTTGTCAGCTTCGTCTGGCAGATCCGACTTGATAGAAAGAGAAGACGGCGAATACGCCTCACCCGCCGCATCCTTGATGGTGTCTCTGATATCCGTCCGGACGACCTGCACGTCTGGCAACGCTTCGATGGAGTCATTCAATGCCTTTACCCCGTCGGTGATAGCCTGGAACGCCACGGGGTCGATATCGCCGCTCTTGCCCTTCAGAAGCGAAAAGAGCGGATTTGTCCGGTTGTTGTGAAATTCGGAGACGACGTCCCGTAGCGCCTGGACGAAAGTGAACGAAATTTCTTTGGAGACGGACAGCACGTTCGGAATCTTCGCGCCGATAACACGAAATTCAACCTCTTCATTGAATCGAACATTCGCGAAGTCGCCGACCACATCCTTATAGAAGGCCTCGTCGTTGAAGTCGGCTTCACTCCGACCTGTGAAAATCGTTTCATAGTCGTCGATGGTGACCGGGTTCAGGATAGCGTCGAGGCCTGCCTGATCACCATCGTTCAATTGAGAAAGTCGCAGCCTGATTTCCTTCTTCGGACGAAAGATCAGGTTGTAAGTGGCCTTGCCGTTCGCCTCTTCCTCAATTACGCCCGTCCCATGTCGGAAGAGCGCCTGCACTGATTCATCCGCAGAGATTTCCTCAAACTCAAGACTGATGATGATCCAATGTCCCTGCCAGCGCCCTAGGCCGCGATGAAAGTCGGTATGCTCCAGCCGGTAGGCAGAGCGAATCATGTTGTCATCAAGCAGCAATCTGATTGCGCGAAAGAGATTGGTTTTGCCAGATCCATTTTCGCCGATGACAGTGTTGATACCCTTCTGGAACAGCAGCTTCGTGTTGGGAAAGTTCCGGTAGTTGACCAGGCTGAGCTTGGATATATGCATTTGATTCAATCTTGTTGTTGAAATCCACATGCCGATCGGCCGATGGATTGGTTGAACACTGCAGCCATTGATCCCAACTACGGAATGGCCAACTGTCAGTTGGTTTTAGAACGGCACCGTGTCTAAGGTAGGAATCGGTTGGAGCGCATTTTTAATCTCGGTTAGCCTTGCAAGTAGTTCATCGAAAGTCACGATCACGATCTCTGCGAACGCATTTCGAACGAGCTCGAATGACTTTCTTTGCTGATGCTCTTGTGGCGTCATGCCAGCGACAACTATGCAGCGAACCGCATAGCTGTGGAGGTCGTATCGGTTCATGTTATTTTTTATGACGGGTAGTTCACTCTGCAATTTGAAACGCTGATCTAGAATTTGAGCAATCGCTCCACCCAATTCTGTCGATGGGCCAAAAACATCATCTCCACGATAGGGAGATTTTCCTAGCAGTTCGGTTTGCGGCTTTTTTATCTCAATGAGGCCAAGATTGCCCGTGGAAGCGGATGCGTATAGAAAATCTGAAAATTTTCCGCCGGACCCGTTAAGTCGCTTGCCACCTGCATAAGCTTGCCCCTGAACCAGCATGGCTGGAACGGCAAATGCAAGACTAAGTATGAAAGGATTTTCCAGAAAGAAGCTTTGCCACTTGCTTTCCGTCAGTCCTTTTCCAAGCATTTCCTGGTATCGCTCAATCAGTTGATTCAGTGTGATGAGCTCAATATCATTCTTTAATGCCAGCAGCGAGCGCGGCTCAGATTCCGCCAGTGCTTCTATATTGTCTTGAACCATGCGAACAGCGGCGCGCCGATCACGCTTGGAAAGCGTCACATGCTGCCGCCCACCATCGGTCATTTCCGTTAGTGCATCAGGTCTTACGCTCTTCTTTAGAGCGGGAAATTGTGCTGAATCGGCAGCATGTAATAAGGTCTGGTAGACATGAAATTGCTTGTCCTTGCGCGCGTCTCTCTGGTGGCGAGAGGCTATGCGATTTAATTCTTTTCTTAATTCATGAAATCTTCTTATTCCGAGAATAAAGAATGGCGAATCAATTTTCGCGTCATTTCCTTTGTGGACAATGAGTATGCTTACGTTTTCTAAGCTGGCGGCTGTTTCGCAAATTTGCCGATATTCCCACAGAAGCCCCAAACCGAATCGAAAATCTTTGGCAAACCCATCCGGCAACTGCTCAAGAAGCCCAACGACATCGTCAGTAGTCTCTGGCAGTATGTAGGGCTCGATAACAGGCCGAGCGACGACGATGCGTTCAAGGGTGCCGTATTCAGGTTGCAGGTAATCGTCGCGATCTTCTCGAATATTAAGAGGCCAAATGGTCAATCTGTCTGGACACACATTGAGCAGTCTCGCTATTGGCGAATCCGGCTTGCGCTCCGCTGCGGGAATATCAGTGAAGAAAACGTTAATGCCTTCCTCTTCCGGTTCGGCTGCTTCAATGACAAGGAAGGGGCCGCCGTCCAAACGCTCACGTTGATTGAATGCTGAAGGTCTGATAGATGCCATGAACTATTCTTGATCCCTACTGTTCAGAGAAACGATTTGCGGGCCTTGCCTCAGCGCAACCTTATGGTGCCTTCCGATCAGAATCGGACGACACACGATTGATGTCAAAGGGGAGTGCCTTATCTGCCGCGATTCGGGTCAGCAGCATCCGAATCGCATCCGAAATTGATAACCCCATTTCAGCCAGAACAACAGTTGCGGCTTCTTTAATCTGCCCGTCAATCCGGGCACGAACGACGTCGTTACTTGCCATTGTTGCGCTCACAATAGATGTAGCTACATTGTGGCTCATAAGTACTATTGCGTCACTTACATTTTGTTGTGAACAGTAGAGCATCCCGGCGTGCCGCCGTCGGGCTCGCGGGCGTTGCCCCGCGCCTCGTGCCGAGTCGCGGCCATGCGGCTTTGATCCCTGATGCCTCCGGCCGTCTCTTCGCTCCTGGCCTGCGCGCGGCGCTTGCCCTCCAGGGGATCGGCTGGACAGCCCATCCCCGCCGCGCCTTGCTTGGCGCCCCTCGCATGCACCGAACAGGTTGCACCTGATCGACCAACAGCCATCCAGCTAGGCGTGCCGCTGGCACGCAGGGGCGCTCGCCGCGCGGCGTTGGTTTCAGCGCACCCCCTGGCCCATTGGCCGCTGTTCGTCTTTCCCCAAGTTCATCGCTTTTTCCCGCGACCGTAGCCCGCGGTGCCTGGCCGTCAAGGCGCGCAGGGCCGAGTCCTCGCTGCGCTGCGGGCCGCACCAACCCTGCGCTTCTCCCTTGACGGCCAGTCCCTCGCTGGCCCGGTTTTTCGCGGGCGATGAACTCAGGAAAGACGGCGGCAAACAGGACCGGCCCAGGTCTCTGCGCCGAACCAACCGAAGCCACAACGGGCTCCGAATCTTGGAATCCGGTCAGCTTTGAAACCACAGCAACTCATTGGAGAAAACCATGCAACTCGCATCTCGATTCGCTTCCCATTCCCCGACGCTGCGCAGTGACTACCCGCTGTCCGACGACCAAATCCGCCGCGTAGCCCCGTCCATCTTCGCGGAGGCCCCGCACGATAGCCGCTCCGAACGGTACGCCTACATTCCCACCGCCGCCGTGCTGGCGGAACTGCGCAAGGAAGGGTTTGAACCCTTCATGGCAGCGCAAACCCGCGTGCGGCACGACGACCGCCGCGACTACACCAAACACATGATTCGCCTGCGCCATGCCAGTCAGATCAACGGCGCGGAAGCCAATGAAATCGTGCTGCTGAACTCGCACGACGGCACCAGCAGCTATCAGATGCTGGCCGGAATGTTCCGGTTCGTTTGCAGCAATGGCCTTGTGTGCGGCGATACCGTGGCCGATGTGCGCGTGCCGCACAAGGGCGACGTGGCCGGTTCTGTCATCGAAGGCGCTTTCGAGGTGTTGAGCGGCTTCGAACGCGTGAAGGAATCCCGCGACCTGATGCGCGCTATCACGCTGGACGAAGGCGAAGCCGAAGTGTTCGCCCGTTCCGCGCTGGCCCTCAAGTACGACCCCACCGATAACAAGCCCGCGCCCATCACGGAAAGCCAAATCCTGATGCCGCGCCGGTTCGACGACCGCCGCCCGGACTTGTGGAGCGTGTTCAACCGCACCCAAGAAAACCTGACCAAAGGCGGATTGCATGGCCGCAGCGCCAACGGACGCCGCCAGCAGACCCGCCCCGTGCAGGGCATTGATTCCGATGTGCGCCTCAATCGCGCCCTCTGGATGTTGGCCGATGGCCTGCGCCAGTTGAAGGCCTGATTCCCCACGCGGCAGGGGCAGGCAGCAGCCCTTGCCGCTTTCTTCGCTGCTGCATCCCTGAACCGATAGGAGTTATCACCATGAACGCCATTACCCAAACCGAAGCCCGCGCCCTCAACACCGCCGCCGCTATCCCGCTGGAAGCCGCCGACCCGACCAAGAACCTGATTTTGGTTCCGCTGTCGCGGCTGGTGTCGCGTCCTGCTGGCCGCAACGTGCGCAAGACCCCGCGCATGTCCATTCCCGAACTCGCCGCGAGCATTCAGCGTGTCGGCCTGCTGCAAAACCTCATCGTCATTGCCGCCGCCGATGGCGAGCATTACGA
This sequence comes from Delftia deserti, assembly GCF_042653485.1. NCBI lineage: Bacteria > Pseudomonadati > Pseudomonadota > Betaproteobacteria > Burkholderiales > Comamonadaceae > Delftia > Delftia deserti. The sequence goes on from NZ_JBHSIH010000001.1 coordinate 2,305,645, forward strand.
AGTCGTGGCCGGTGGCCGCAGGCTGGCCGCGTTGAAGCTGCTGGCGAAGAAGCGCCGCATCAGCAAGGAATGGGAAGTGCCTTGCCTGTTGGTGGCCGATGGCACCGCCCGCACGGCCAGCCTCACCGAGAACGTGCAGCGCGAAGCCATGCACCCCGCCGACCAGTTCGAGGCATTCGCCGCGCTGGTGGCCGAAGGCCGACCCATCGAGGACATAGCCGCCGATTTCAGCGTCACGCCGCTGGTGGTGCAGCGCCGCTTGAAGCTGGCGAACGTCTCGCCCCGGCTGCTGGCCGACTACCGCGCCGAAGCCGTGACGCTCGATCAGTTGATGGCCCTTGCCATCACCGACGACCACGCCGCGCAGGAAACCGCGTTCTACGACGCGCCGACGTGGCAGCGCAACCCTTCCCAATTGCGCGACCGCCTCACCGAGCGCGAGATTGACGCATACCGGCATCCGCTGGTGCGTTTCGTGGGGCTGGATACCTACGGAGCCGCAGGCGGTGGTGTGCGCCGTGACCTGTTCGCGGAAGGTGACGCGGGCGTGTATCTGACCGATGCCGCGCTGCTGGAACGGCTGGCGCAAGACAAGCTGGCAGGTATCGCCGCCGAGGTGAAGGACGAAGGCTGGGCGTGGGTGGATGCCACCCCCGCCGTGACCCATGCCGACCTGCACGCCTTCCAGCGTGCGCCGAGGGAGCGCCGCGAACCGAACAAGCGCGAAGCGCAGCGCATCGAGAAGCTGCAAACCAAGATGCACGAACTGGCCGCCGCCGTGGATGACGCGCTTGATACCGAGGACGAGGAAAAGGCCGATGCCTTGCAGGAAGAAGGCGAAGCCGTGGGCGAGCAGTTGCAGGCGCTGGAAGATGGCTTGCAGGACTACGGCACGACCGTGAAGGCCGCAGCCGGTGCCATCGTCACCATCGACCGCAACGGGCAGGCAGTGATTCATCGCGGGTTGATGCGCGAGGCCGAGGCCAAGGCGCTGCGCACACTGGAACGCCTGCGCCAAGGTTTCGGCAGCGAAAGCGAAGCCGGGAACGACGACGAAGGCGAGGACGACGAGCAGCCCAAGACCGCCGCCATGTCCGACAAGCTGGCGCAGCGGTTGAGCGCCCACCGCACCGCCGCGCTGCAAATCGAAGTCGCCCGGCATCCGCAAGTGGCGCTGGCCGCGCTGGTGCATGGCATGGTGCAGACCGTCTTGCAGGGCAGCCACTACGGCCACGACTTGCCGCTGGGCGTGAGCCTGAAAGCGCAAGACCGGCTGGAAGGCATCGCCCCGGATATACCGGATTCGCCCGCCGCCGTGGCGCTGCGCGAGTTGCAGCAGGTAGCAGGCGAAGGCTTGCCGGAGGACAGCGCCGAACTGTTCGCCGTGCTGCTAGCGAAGTCGCAAGATGAACTGGTGCGGCTGCTGGCGATATCCGTGGCCGTCACGGTGGACGTGGTGACACCCCGCGCCACGCCGCAGCAACCGGGCGCGGAACTGGCGCAGGCTGTCGGCTTGGACATGGCCGCATGGTGGAAGCCCACCAATGAGGGTTATTTCCGGCATGTGCCGAAGGCCGCGATTCTGGAAGCCGTGGAGCAGTACGCCCCGGCGCACGTCACCCGGCTGGCGAAGTTGAAGAAGGCCGACATTGCCAGCGAAGCCGAGCGGCTGGCCGATGGCACCGGCTGGATGCCTGCCATCTTCAAGGCCGAAGGCACCGACGACACCACGGCGCAGGATGCGCCGCAGGCGGTGACGAACGACGAGCCGGAAGCCATCGACAACGACGACGAGCAGCAGGCCCACGCACTCGCCGCCTGACCTTCACCACCACCGAGCGCCCCGGTTTCGGCCGGGGCGCTTCGCTGTTCCATCAGCATCGGCCCCAGGCCGTTCCGCCCTGGTGCCGATGGTCAAAAATCCGGGCGCGGCGGTGGCCGCGCCCGGTTTCCAAGCCCAAAGCCAGAACGCCCCTTCGCCGCCTTCGGGCGGACGGCGAAGGGGCGGCGCACAAGTGACCTTGTGCGCGGGAAACCCTCGAAGCCCATAAGTGCGTCGGCGCACAGCGCCGACGACATTCCGAACGCGCCCCACCGCAATGGACGGGCGTGTGGGGCTACGCCCCGGCTTGCTGCCGCAGGTTGCACGAAAGCGTGCCGTCCTCGACGCTGGCGGTTCGTCGCCTGTACGTCACGAAGGACGGTTCACCGACACGCCGCCCGGCCTTGCAATGGAGCTTCCACGCCACGCCTCACGCAAAGGGCCGCAAGCAGCGGTAGGAACGCTTTCACCTTGTCGCTGGGCATTGTCCTTGCCCGTGTCAGGGCGCAGGCCGGTGAAGCCGTCGCGCGGGGATGCCGAGTCGGCCATGCCTCCATTCGGGAGCGGGCGGCCAGTACGTCCTTGTGTTGTTGTGAATCCTGGCGGTGGCTGGGCTTCATGGCCGCAACCTTCCAGCGAAAACAATTCCCCCTGCGCTGCGCGCATTCCTCGCGGGACAAATTCTTTTCGCTTCCAGGTTCTCCACGGTGTTGCGACCGCTGCGCGGTGCGGCCAGCCCATCCCCCGCCGGACGGATCACAACAAGGACGCACTGGCGCGACCTTGTTCAACCCGAAAGGAGAAATCATCATGGCTAACATCGGCACCTTCACCGCAGAGAAAGACGGCTTCACCGGCCAGCTCCGCACCCTGACCCTCAACTTCAAGGTCAAGCTGGTTCCCAACGACAAGGGCGAGAACGAAAGCGCCCCGGACTTCCGCCTGCAAGCGGCCGGCCACGACTTCGGCGCGGCGTGGAAGAAAACCAGCGAGGCCGGGCGGGATTACCTGTCGGTGGCCATCGACGATCCTTCATTCCCGGCGACGGTCTATGCCCGCCTGATCGAAGGCGAGAATGACACGCACGACCTCATCTGGTCGCGCAGCAAGCCCAAGGCGGCCTGACGGCCGCCCACCGCGCCCCGCCCATTGCGGCGGGGCGCGGTGCTGCTGATCGCAGCATCGCACGCACAGGGTTTCGGCAGTTGCCCCATGTCCCGCATGTCCAAGGCCAGCATTGCATTGGTGATGGTCGAATGGCTCGAAGCCCGTGGCAGTAGGAACAGCATGGCGTGTCGGCGCATTGCGCCGCCGGGCTTTCGGGCTGCGCCCCATGCCGCCAATGGCGTCATGTCCATTCGGCTTCAATCCCTCACGCCTTCGCGCCTGGCGGCGCTGCGCGCTCCGCTTGCGGGCATTCAGACGCGCTAGGGCGCGTCGCGCTCTTTCAGCACGGCCTCGAACTCCTGGCGCACCCGCGCCAGCAGTTCGTCGGCCTTGTGCGTGTCGTCGCCGGCGTAGGCCAGCGTCAACAGCGTCAGCGGATGCACTTCCATGACCTCGCACAGCTCGGTCAGCTTGTGCAGGGTCGGACTTTTCAAGTCGCGCTCCAGCGTACTCATATAGGTGCGGCTGGACACGTCGGAGAACGCTTCCTGGCTCAAGCCTCGCGCCTTCCTGACTGTCCGTATTGCCGTTGCCAATGAGTGTTTCGCTGTCACTAACTTGGTTTCCCCATAAAAACCAAGATGACAGCCCATTGCGCCCTATAGGGCTACAATCTATAGTGTTCATTCATGGCTGAAAGGCCCGCTTTCGTGCTTTTACGGAAATCCGCAGATGCGGATTCCGACAGAACCGGGGAATCGCATCCGTGTCTTTCCGGCTTCCGACAATTCCGCTTCGGCGCTTCTGTTCTTCTACGGATGCGATGGCTTGCACATCGGTGCTTCCACACGAATGCACGGATGCGTTTCGGCAGTTCTGCGCTTCGGCACCAAAGCGCATTCGCGCATCGTCGGTTTCGTGGAGAAGCTGCCCATGACCCTGCCGCTTGTCACCGCTGATGAACGCGCCCGGCTGCTGGCCCACGGCGCGGCGCTCGCCGCTGGTCAGCGGCTCGACCCGCTGCCCGTGGTGCGCTTGTTCACCCCGGACGCGCATGTGACCTGGCTGCTGGTGTCGCTCGACCCGGCGGATGGCGACACGGCCTACGGCCTGATCGACCTCGGTATCGGTATGCCTGAGCTCGGGATGGTCAAGCTGTCCGACCTGGCGGGCATCGTCGGGCCGCGCAAGCTGCCGGTGCGGCGGGATCGGTATTTCCAGGCGGTGCGCCCGTTATCGGAGTACGTCCGGCTGGCGCAGGAGAACGGCGCGATCACGGACTGATGAAAACCAGCGCGGCCTAGCCAGCCGGGGCGCATCGTGACTATTTCAATCTTGATCAAGACCGTGCAGGTCTGAATCCGCATTCTTGCACCGAAGTGGTGCGATCCTGTTGAAAACAGTCCTGATCTTGGGCGCGGGCTGCGGCACGGTGTTCGGTGCTGCGCGTCATTTTCCTGAAGGCGTAGCCGTCGCATTCAGACGATTTCCGCAACACGCAGAGCCAAATGGTCTTGACACCGACAGTTACAGCCTAACCAATTTTGATGACGACCTGATGGCATTTCGATAGTTCCCGCATCGCGGAAATCGTGGCGACGCATCCCAAACAGAGGGAGGTTTCGCCATGACTGATCGCAGCGCCGAACACTGGTATCCGACAGCGGCCTATCTCTACGTTCTGCACCTTGACGGCCCTGCGCTGGCGTGGGAATACCTGCGCCGAAATCCCGACTACCGCCGCGACTGGCTGCGCCGCCGCCGCCGGCCGGACACGGCGCAGGCGTGGGGCCTGCGCCTGCTGGAAGACCCAGCCCTGGATGCGCGCGACGCGCATCCGGCCTGGTTTCCCGATCACGATGCCGTCGTGCAGGTTTACCCGGACGATGACCCGCCACCCGAAGCCCATGCCTTCGAGTTCTGGCGCGTCCCTGGCCGCAAGCAACTGATCCACGACGGCAAGCGCCTGGTGCTGGTGTCGCATTGGCCCGGCTGCTGCCTGCGGCTCGCGCTCGCGCCGGGCCTGGAAGACGGCATGGCCTACCTCTACGCCACCCGCGCCTGCGCCACGCCCTGCGCGCGCTATCGCACGCTCGCGTCCGAGCTGGACGCATTGGCCGTGGCCACGGTTGCCACGCCTGCGGCGGCGGCCCGTTCCAGGCCCACGACGGCCGCGGTGCTGGAACTGCACACCTTGCAGACGCTCGACGCGACCCTGGCGGGCGCGTCATTGCGCGAAGTGGCCGAAGGGCTGTTCGGCGCCGATGCCGTCGCCGCCGACTGGCACAAGGACAGCGCCTTACGTGCCCGCGTGCGGCGGCTGGTACGTCGTGGCGATGCGCTGATGCGTGGCGGCTATCGCCGCCTGGCACAGCTTCCGCCGCCGTTGCAGTAGGGGGGGACGTTTCGCGTCCCCCGTAGATCGTCCCTTAGCAAGCAGCCTCGCTTTCTTGAAAGTGCCTCTAACCGGCCGCGTGGTGTGGCCGGGCTTGATGGAGGTACATCCCATGCGACCCGCTCCCTTGCGGCCTGCCGCCGCTGCTGTCGCTGCGCCTGCGCAGCCCCAACGCTACCTGACCAACGACGAAGCCGCCGAGTACCTGCGCCTGTCGCCACGCACGCTGGAGAAACAGCGCGTGATCGGCGGCGGCCCGAAGTTCCGCAAGTTCGGCCGCCGCGTCATGTACGCGGTGTCCGACCTCGATGCCTGGGCCGACCAGCGCAGCTACGAGGCGACTTCCGACCCGGAATATGCCGAACGCCACGCGGGCGATTACCGTGATGGCCGCTGATCGCTGGCGCGTGGGTGGCCGTCGCCATGTCCAGCCCGCCAGGGCAAGCCTTGCAGCGCGAACAGCTCGACCTGTTCCGCGCGCTGCCGGGCGACATGGCACCCCGCGACAGCCAGGACTTGATGGCCTTTCCGTTCTTCTCGCTGGCGAAGTCGCGGCGTACCGCGCCGATCGACTTCCGCGCCGGCGGCATCACCATCCGCGTGGAGGGTACGCAGGAGCACGGCATCGCAACGATATGGGATGCCGACCTGCTGATTTGGGCCGCCTCGCAGATCGTGGAGGCGCGCGACGCGGGCTTGCGCCCGTCGCGCTGGATACGCGCCACTCCCTACGAGATCCTGCGCTTCATCGGGCGCGGCACGTCTCTCAACGACTACCTGCGCCTGAAAGCCGCGCTCGACCGGCTGCAATCGACCACGGTGGCCACGTCCATCCGCGAAACCACGGGAAGGCGATTGCATCGCTTCTCGTGGATCAACGAGTGGAAGGAACTGGCCGATGCCAGCGGCGTGCCGCTGGGCATCGAACTGATCCTGCCGGACTGGTTCTATGCGGGCGTGCTCGATGCCGCCTTGGTGCTGACCATCGACCCAGCCTATTTCCGCTTGAAGGGCGGGATCGAGCGCTGGCTGTACCGCCTGGTGCGCAAGCACGGCGGCAAGCAGCCGGGCGGCTGGCAATTCGACTTCCGGCACCTGCACCGCAAGTCGGGCAGCGCTGCGCGCTTCTCCGACTTCGCTTACGACCTGCGCGTCCTGGTGGCGCGGCAGTCGCTGCCCGGCTACGTCCTGGGCATCGAGCGAATGCCGGACGACGGACAAGAACTGCTGACCTTCCGGCCCGTGCTGCACACGGCACGGGGATAACTCGTGGAAAAGGTGTGGACGGCCTCGTGCTATCAGGAGTACCGGGTATCGTGCTATCGGGAGTACGCCTATCGTGCTATCAGGAGTACGAAAACGCCGGAAAGCCAATAACGGCGCGGGTTTGCGGCCCCTCTAACTTCCCTAACAAGAAATACATAACTTTTAGTAGAAGCGCGCCGTTTCGGTGGACAACCGAGAAACGGCACGGCGAACAGCGTTTTGCACGGCAGGTAAAGCCCGGCTTTCCAGCAGGGAGGGCCGCGCCATGATCCTCGCTCTGCTCAACCAGAAAGGCGGTGTCGGCAAGACCACGCTCGCCACGCACATCGCGGGCGAACTGGCGATGCGCGGCCAGCATGTCGTCCTGCTCGATGCCGACCCGCAGGGTTCATCCCTGGACTGGACGCAGCGCAGAAGCCAGCAAGGCTTGCCACGGCTGTTCAGCGCCGTGGGCCTCGCACGCGAAACGCTGCATCAGGAAGCGCCAGAACTCGCCAGGCGGGCCGATCACGTCATCATCGACGGGCCGCCGCGCATCGCCGCCTTGGCGCGCTCCGCGCTGCTGGCGGCCGAGCGCGTGCTGATCCCGGTGCAGCCCAGCCCCTACGACCTCTGGGCCAGCTCGGAAATGGTTTCGCTGATCCGCGAGGCGCAGGTGTTCCGGCCGCTGCTCCGCGCGGCCTTCGTCATCAACCGGCGCGTCAGCACCACCATCATCGGGCGCGAGGCGCGGCAATCGCTCGCCGAACAGCCGCTGCCCGCGCTGCGCTCGGAGGTGCATCAGCGCATCGTCTTCGCCGACAGCGTGGCCGCTGGCCGGCTCGCACGCGAGACAGCGCCCGACAGTGCCGCCGCCCGCGAAATCACCGCCCTGGTGGACGAACTGCTGCGGTGGCCGACATGACAGCGCAGCAGCCACCCAACAGCAAACGCACGGGCAAGCGCGTCGGCATCGGCGCACGTCCGCCCGCGAATCCGCACGCCGAGGCGTGGATTCGTCAGGGCGATGCCGACGCGCTGGGCAAAGGCGACCTCTACACGGCCCGCCTCACGCTCGACATCACGCCCGCCATGCGGGCGCGCATCAAGGTGTCGGCCTTCACGCAAGGCGTGACCGTGGCCGACCTGCTGCGCGGCCTGCTGGAGCGGGAGTTTCCGCCGGAGAACACACCATGAACGCATTCGCTTGGCCTGCCGCGAACGCGGCACCGGCTGCGCCGCTGCCTGCGCTTTCGGCACTCGCCGGACAGGCCGGCAATGTGCCGCTGACGCGCGTTTCGCTGGCCTACCTCGAACATCGCTTCAAGCTCTACCTGCGCTTCGGCGAACCGGCGCGCACGCTTCAGCTCGACCGCTGGCGGCGCTGCGCGGTGTTCCTGCCGGGCGCGATGCTCTGCCGCATCCGCTGGCAGGCCAACGACTACGGCACGATCCGCTGGCAACTCATGGTGATGCAGGCTTGCACACCGCTGGACGCGGCGCAGCGCATCCCCGGTGTTCAGCCGGGCGCGCGCTTGCTCCTACACACCGAAGGCGATGCCAACGTGCGCGCCGTGCTGGAGCGCATCGACGGCATCGAGGCGCTGGGCATCGCTGCCATCGACGTGTCGCCGGCGTACTGGCGCACGCTGGGCAACCGTCTTGCGGCTCGCCTTGCGCTGCCCGAATACACCACCGAGCGGCATACCGCCTGGCTGGCCGGGAAGGTGCTGCCATGACCGCCCCGACCACCACACCCAACGCGCCCGACGTGGCGCCGCGTCCTCGCTCACGCCTGCGCGCTCGCATCGTGCTGGCGACACTGGCCGCCATCGGCTTCGCTGCGCTGGCCTGGGCGGCTTTCGTGTCGCCGCTGCCGCGTCTGACCTACAACCCGTCCGACAGCGTGGCGGTCGGCTGGTATCGCATTGACCCGTTCGACCCGCGCACCGCCTCGCTGCCACGTCCGTTGTCCGTGGACAGCATCGTGCTGGTGCCGCTTCCGGCCACGGCTGCCGCGCTCGCTGCGCAGCGCGGCTACCTGCCGACGCGCGTTCCGCTGCTCAAACGTGTGGGCGCGGTCGCGCCGCAACACGTCTGCATCGTCGCCGGTCAGGTACGCATCGACGGCGTGCCTTCGGCCGCCGTACTGCCCGCCGACCGGCTGGGCCGGGCGCTGCCGTCCTTGCAGCTTTGCCGCCGCCTTGAACCGGGCGAACTGCTCCTGTTGAGCGTGACGAATCCAGCATCGTTCGACAGCCGCTATTTCGGCCCGGTCAGCGCATCCGCCGTGATCGGCGTTGCGCATCCGGTGTGGCCGGAGATACGCCCATGATGGCCGCCGATTCGCTGCGCTCTGACGTGCCATCGGGCATGTCGTTCTGCTGGCTGCTTCAGTGTCGCTGCGCCTGTCGTGCCGGTGCATTCGCACCGCACGTCGCGCAGCATCCGGCGCAGCCGTCCAACGTTCAGGCGTCTTGCCTCGAACGCGCCCGGCCTGCGGCCATTGGCGCTTTCGCCGGCGCGCTGTCTGTTCACGCAGCAGCGCCGCCGGGCCGCCGTTGCCTGGAGCGACAGCGAAGGGCAAAGGCGGAAGGCAAGACAAAAGGACGCGGCACCTGGCCGCGTCGAAAGCCAGTCAGCACATGGGGGGAACGCGGCACGGAGCGGCTTCGCCACCGTGCCGCGTTTGGCGCGAGGGTCGCGCCAATGCTGGCATGTCCGCGTGCTTCGCACGACAGGACACGCCCAAGCTTGCGGGGAGCGCAGCCATGACCGACAGCCGCGACGACGACTTTCGCGTGCGCCCCAGCGCCCCGAAGAACCGGGGCAAGGGCCAGGGGCAGAGCTTCGTTTCCAAGGTGCTCAAGCAGGCCGGCAAAGCCAGCAGCGGCAAGTCGGCAGTACGCCGTCCTGGCGCGGCTGGCACCGGCCAGCGGCCCGGCTCTCGGCTCGGACGTGGCCACACGGCGGCGCGCTTCGCCGGGGCGAAGCTAATGCCCATGTCGCGGCGCGTGACCATCAAGACCTTGCTGGTCAATCACCAGCGGGCCAGCCCGCAATCGCTCGCCAAGCACCTGCGCTACATCGAGCGCGACGGCGCGGGTCGCGATGGCGAACCGGGCCGGGGCTACGGGCCACAGGCCGACGAAGCCGATCTGGACGCCTTCAAGGAACGCTGCGCCGACGACCGGCACCATTTCCGCTTCATCGTCTCGCCCGAGGACGGGGCCGAGCTGGACGACCTGCGCACCTACACCCGGCATCTGGTGAGCCGCATGGAAGCCGACCTGGGCACGCGGCTGGATTGGGTGGCGGTGGATCACTGGAACACCGACAACCCGCACACCCACCTGATCGTGCGCGGGCGCGACGACACCGGCAAAGACCTCATCATCGCGGGTGACTACATCGCCCACGGCTTCCGCCATCGCGCCGCCGAGCTGGCGACCGAGTGGCTGGGGCCGCGCACCGAACTGGAGATTCAGCAGACCTTGAGGCGCGAGGTGGAACAGGAGCGGTGGACGAGCCTGGATCGCACCTTGCAGCGCGAGACCGGCGAGGATGGCCGGGTGCATGTCGAACGGCTCAACGAGCCGAGGTTGCAACGCCAGCGCCTGCTGCTGATCGGCCGCCTGCAACGCTTGCAGCGCCTGGGCCTAGCCGACGAGGTGCAGCCCGGCACCTGGGCCATTCATGCCGATGCCGAGAAGACCTTGCGTGCCCTGGGTGAGCGTGGCGACATCATCCGAACGATGCAGCGGGCCATGAGCGGCCAGCCGCGTGAGCTGGCGGTGTTCGAGCCGGGCGACGATGGTCGCAGCCTCATCGGCCGCGTGGCCGCGAAGGGGCTTGCCGATGAGTTGCACGACCGAGGCTATCTGATCATCGACGGCACGGACGGTAAGGCCCACTACGTTGCACTGAACGCCCGCGACGAACTGGCGAACTATCCCACGGGCGCTGTGGTAGAGGTGAAGGGTTCGACTGAGGTGCGCACGGCCGACAAGAACATCGCCTCGCTGGCGAGCGATGGCCTGTACCGCACCGATCATCACCTGGTAATCGAGCAGGGCCGGGCTACGCCCGGACGCGACCCGCAGGAAGTCGTCGCCGCTCATGTCCGGCGGCTGGAAGCCCTGCGCCGGGCTTGCATCGTGGAGCGCGTGGCCGAAGGGCTATGGAAGGTACCGGACGACCTGGCCGAGCGTGGCCGCCAATACGACGCGCAACGGCTGGGCGATGTAGCCGTAGAGCTGAAATCACACCTTCCTATTGAACGGCAGGCCCGCGTCATCGGCGCGACTTGGCTTGACCAGCAACTGATCGGCGGTGGCCGTGGGCTGGGCAACTTGGGCTTTGGCGGTGATACCAAGCAGGCCATACAGCAGCGAGCCGATTTCCTCGAAGAACAGGGGCTGGCACAGCGCCGCGGGCAGCGCGTCATCCTCGCGCGCAACCTGCTGGGCACGCTACGCAATCGGGAACTAGTGCAGGCCGCGAAAGACATTGCGGCGGAAACCGGCCTAGAGCATCGCCCGGTGGCCGACGGGCAGCGCGTAGCCGGTATCTACCGGCGTTCCATTATGCTCGCCAGCGGGCGCTACGCGATGCTCGATGACGGCATGGGGTTCAGCCTTGTGCCGTGGCGGCCGGTAATTGAGCCGCGACTGGGACAACAGCTTGCCGCAAAGGTTATCGGCGGAAGTGCCTCTTGGGAACTTGGACGAAAGCCCAGTATCGGTATCAGTTAGATATCAAGGGAAGCTGAGTACCAGGCGCAGTCTGCTTGGCTGCTGTGATTCTTCTTAGAGATTCAATCAATGCCATAAACTCCTTGGATTGCCTCAGTGCTTCGCCTCCCGCAGTTTGCAGGTCCAAGACATCCGTAGCCTCGATCGTGAAGGCTGTGGGCACGCGCAGCAGCGAATGCCGGATCTTGTCGTCCGGCACGTCGTTCAGACTTACGCTTACTACGTAGATTTCTGCGTCGGCCGCAAAGGGGCTGTCCGCTTGGCCACGGGTGCGGACAATCTCGGAACGCCAGTGTTGCAGGTCGTCGTTAAGCATGGCCAGCGTCACCTGGGTCTCGCGAGCGCCGGCACCGAAGATCAGCGACTCAAGTACTTGCGTCGTGCTGGGAACTCGGTCGCTACTGTCCACTCTCTCGCTCAGTCCTCGTTCGGAGTTCACCGTCACCAACACGAGTCGGCGCAAGCTTCCGGGCTTGACCTCCGAGAAATTGGCGCTCATTGAGCCCGAAGCTACTAGCCGGTCTAGCATCAGACGTACGCCGAGGTTGTCGGAGACACCACCGTCCACGAGGTGGATATAGGGCCGATCGTGCGCATTGAGGTAGCTGTCTATGCCGCTTTGCAGGATGCGTGATCTGTAATTTTGCCCTCTGACAGGCAAAGATCGGAGAGGCGGCGGACAGGTATTGGCGTTGTTTCGCACCGTTACGGGCGACAGCACCAGCGGTACTGCCGACGAGGCCGCCACCGCGAAAGACAGCGGCGTTGCATCGAGGTCGGAACAGATTAGCCGGAATTGCTCGGTGGTGAAATCGAAAGGGGCACCGGTCGTGAGGTCGGTTGCCGTGATCATCAGTTCGGGCGCGCCCGGTCGTCGGCGCACGTCACCAAAGGTGCGGCCTTCAAAAAGTTCGTCCAAGCGTTGAGCCAGGATCTGGCTGCGCCCAAACCAAGGTGAAGTTAGTCTATAAAGACGCTCAGGCCACAGAGCTTCACGTATGAGTCGCCCCTCAAAAGGCACAAGCAGAAAATCCGGCTCGAAACGAGTCAGCGTGGCATCGCCGAAGGCCGCGAAGTGCGCGGCAAGGATGCTGCCCCCCGACACTCCGCTGACCAGGAACACCTGATCCAACAGAGTGGTCTCCTGGCCCTCTAGCGCGAAGCGTGTGGCCTTGAGTTCGCGCAGCACGCCCAGGCCGAAGGCCGCCGCCCGAGCGCCCCCGCCTGACAGTGTCACCGCTACAACCACCGGTTGGTTGACCTCCGACGGCCTGATGCGTTGGTCGTTCTCGGCGAGAGACATTAAGGCGGCGTCGGAAAGTGTCGGGTTGATCCAAGGACGGTAAGTGGAACACCCTGTCAGAACTACCGTTGCCAGCACACCGGCCAAACTCCATCGTGTGAATTTACACACCTCCAGGCGCTTTACCTCTGCAAGCAGCACCACGCAGCGTTTCGAATAGACAAGAACGAGAAACGCCGGCAATTTTGCGACGAAGCAGAGCCACTCCAGAATGCTGCAGACGTTACAAGAACGGCACCCTACGAATCCCCTTGATGAGGCTCCTCGCGATCCGCGCGAAGTTATGGAATAGCAGCTATTCACGAGCCAGCACTTCTCCAAGCGCTATTGATCCGTTCAAGGCAGGTGGTGATTGCAGACTTTGCATGCCCGAGCAGTGTGTAGGAGCCTTTGAAATCCGCGAGAGCGTTGCCGTGCTCGAAGCAGCTAGCAGCAGCCACCCGACGATCTGTTTGTTCATCTACTGCCTCAAACTCCAAACTAGCTCCCCCAGTTGTCACTGGTCCAACAAGCAACGTCGTTAGGGTGTTGACTGCTCTATTGGGCGTCTCAATGGTCGTAATTGCCACACGCACACGTATGCGGCCTGACGATGCGGGAGCTTCGGACTTAGTTTGGAGATGTCGCAGTTCACTGTTGACGTGATCGAGAAGCTCTCGCACTTGCTCAGCTTCAAGCCCACCTATGCGTCCAGTTGCCGTCACTACCTGAGCATCCTCGACTAATATTTCCCGGTAACGACTGGGTTCAAAGCCTGGCGCCTTGAAGAGCAGAACATTTTCGTACTTCGTTTTTCCCAATACATCGTAATCACCAAGAAACCCTGATCGAGTCATTCCGTTTGAAGCACAGCCAGATAAGGTTGCCGTGAGGCCTGCCAGCAGCACAAAATGGATTAATGAAATAGGGCGTTTCATATATATTTTCATTTATCCCATTTTCAGACAGACGATGCCAGCAACAACCAGCGCAATTCCAACCCAACGTATCAAGGAGGCGGTATCGCCGAACACATACACGCCCACGAAAAACGCGCCCAGCGAACCGATGCCGGTCCAGACCGCATAAGCTGTTCCTATGGGGATCTGTTTAAGAGATAACCATAGGAAAAAGCCGCTGGCTGCCATACAGGCAACTGCAATCGCCGGCCCCACGTAGCGCATCGCTGCATTGGCCGCACCCATCTTGAGGCCTAGTGGCCAACCGATTTCGAACAGGCCGGCAATCAGTAGAACCAACCATGGATTCCATGACAACGGGTTCATATATTTCTCCAAATCTATTCAGTGAAAATTGATTATCAAAGCATCAAAGCATCAAAGAATAGGCAGTAGGCGGTCAATTCGCTCTGCTTCTGATTTCTTCTTAAACTCTCTGATGGCGAGAATCTGTCTCCCCGATCTCTCCGGCCACGAGAGAGATCGGGGGAAGCGTGTGGACAGTTACGCTGAGGGATCAGACCGGTTGCACTGGTTGTTGTACCGCCTCGTGACTCCGTTTGCTGCCCGGCCACTTCATTCCGAACAGCACCTCGTAGAGCAACGGAATCAGGCCAAGCGTCACGAGCGTGCCAAGTGCGAGACCACCGATCATGCCGATGGCCATGCCCTTCCACAGCGGCCCCGCAAACAACATCAGGGGCACGAGACCCGCGATACAGGTCACCTTGGTCATCACGATTGGACGCAGCCGCTGCATCGCAGCTCCCACCAGGGCTTCATGTCGGGCGAGACCTTCCGAGAGGCCGTGTTCAATTTGTTCGAGCAGAAGAACGGCGTTGTTGACGATGATTCCGAACAGCGCAAGCACCCCGAATGTCGCCATGAAGCTGAAAGGAGTGCCTGTTGCCTTCAGTGCAATCACGACCCCAATCAACGTGAAGGGAATCGTTGCGAGAATCACGATCAGCTTGCGGAAGGAGTTGAACTGCCAGATGAATAGCAGCAACATCGCCAGAAGAGCGAACGGCATGTAGTGCGTGAGCGATGCATTCGATTCAGCCGATTCCTCAATTTCTCCACCAAGCTCTATGGCATAGCCTGCAGGTAGTTCAATTGCGGCGATCCGAGGTGCGAGGTGATCCACGATCTCTTGCGCGGTGTATGCGGTGTTCTGCCCCTGAACTGTGACTGTACGAATGAGATTGCGGCGCTGGATCACAGACGGCTCGCTAGCGAGCGTGACATCGGCCACTTGCGCCAGGGAAACCGGCTGGCCACCCGACGCTGGATAGATGGTCGTCGAACCAACGTCCGCAGTGCTGCGCCGATCATTGGACGTCCCGCGCATCACGATTGGCACGCTGGTATCGCCATCTCGGATCACAGAGATCGACTGGCCGATGTAGCGGGTGCCAAGCCAGGCAGCTATGTCGTCGGTGGTGACGCCAGCACGTCGCGCACGATCTTGATCGACCCGAACATCGAGACGGCCGACACGGGTATCCCAGTTGTTCTTGATGTTGGCCGTACCTGGCAGCTCCCGTAGCGCGGACTCAATTTTCGCCGCCGCATTCATCAGCACCTCATGATCCGGCCCACTGACCCGGTAGACGGCTGTGCCGGCTTCGGTAGTGCCTAGCGAGAACCGCTGAGGCTCTGCGCGTACATCTCCATGATGCTGCGCGAAGTAAGCCCGAGTTCGGGCAATCACGACGTCAATGTTGGTGCCTGCCTTGACCGTCACGACAAAGTACGCGATGTTCGATGCTGGCAATGGGGGATTGAGCCCAAGGATGAAGCGCGGCCCACCGTCAGCGACGTAGCCAATGTGATCCGTGATTTCGGGGTTGATTTCTTGATCACCGAGCCAGCCGCTCACTTCCTTCACTTTGGCAAGAGTGAGCCGTGAATCCGTTCCAGGGGCGAGCTGCACCGGTATTTGGAATTGAACTCGGTCGGACTTCGGCAAGAAGTCGTATGGCAGTGTCGTGAATCCGTACAGAGCTACGGCCAATGCACCCGTCATCACACCAACGTAGATCGCCTTGTGGTCAAGCACCCACTCAAGCAACTTGCGATAGCCGCGATAGAAGCGTGTGTTGTAGGTTTGCGCGTCATTCGCCGGTTGATGATGCACTTTGGTGAAGTGGTAGCACAGCAGTGGAGTGACGGTCAGACACAACAGCCAAGATCCGAGTAACGTGAGCGCGAGGACAATGACGAGAGAGCGCAGATACTCACTCGTCGCACTCTGGCCGAAGAAGAACGGGGAGAAGGCGATGACGATAACCAATGAGGACGTCAGCAGCGGCAGTGCGAGGGTACGACCCGCTTCGAGACAAGCCTGTTTGCGGTCTTCACCGGCTGCCAAGCGCCGTTCAATGTCTTCGGCAATCACGATGCCGTTGTCTACCAAGAGCCCCAAAGCGATGATGATGGCTGCCATCGAAACACTTTGCAGCTCGATGTTCAGCGCGCGCATCACGATCAGTGCCCCCAGAATGGTAAGCGGCACGATCATCCCGACGATGAATCCTGTGCGCCATCCCAGGAAAAGGACGACGACGCCGAGCACGATGACAATCGTTTCGATCATCACCTGGTTCATCTTGCCCATTTCACGTTTGACGACGTCTGCCTGGAATGTCACATAGGAGAGCTCGAAACCTGCGGGCAGAAGTTTCTCAAGCTCGGCCACACGGGATTTGAGGGCTACGCCGAATTGCTCCACGTTCTGGCCCGAGGTCATGGACACTGCCATCACTACGGCAGGCTGGCCCTTATAGACTGCAGCAGACTCGGGAGGATCTGCAGGTTGTACCTGCACGCGCGCAAGCTCTCCCAGTGAGATTGAAGGAGCAGGCGAAGCACCGCGCGCACCCTGAGCTTGCGCCATCATGATCGGCAACGCGCGCAGCGAGGCGGCGTCGCGAACCTCTCCACTAACAGCCAGCGAAGCGTTGATGCCACCGATGGCGATTTGCCCGCCTGAAAGCACGACGTTTTGTTTAACGAGTTGATCGATCACCCCTTGTGGGGTCAATCCAAGCTGGGCTAGTTTTGGTCGATCAAATTCGAGATAGACGCGCTCTTCCTGCAAGCCGTAGAAGCTGATGCGATCAACGCCGGGAAGCGCGTATAGGCGATCGCGCATCTCTTTCAACGACACACGCATTTCGCCCATGGAGTAGCCCGGCGCGGTCACCGCAATGGAGGCCACGGCAACACGGCCGAAGTCGTCGTTGACAAATGGCCCCAACGTACCCTGTGGAAGCAGAGGCTGAGCATCGGCAACCTTCGCGCGAACGCGCTGCCATATGGGGGCTAGGTCGGTGTACCGCTCCCAGATCGTGACCTGTATGACGGCCCCGCCCGCGCGAACGGTTGTGGTTACACGCTTGACCTCGGCCAGCTCCCGCAAACGCTCCTCGATCGGACGCGCGATCAACTGCTCAACACGTTCGGCTGGCATGCCAGGGTTCAGAACGGCAACAACCGCATCTCGAATCGTGACCGATGGCTCTTCCTGCGAAGGGAAATTGAGAAACGTGGCAATGCCGGCAACAAGAATGATGACCGCGGCAAGGTAGGTGAGTCTGCTGGCGCGCAGCGCCATTTCTGTGATCTTCATAGCGAAGTCTTCCTGTAGCGGGTCAGCGTCCGGCCAATTGGGTCGTGGCCTTGAGTGGGGTGACTTGTTGCTCGTTCGTCAGCCAACTCGCGCCAGCCGCGACTACCATCTCGCCGCGCTTCAGGCCGCCCACAACGCGAACGTTGTCGCCGCCTGGCTCGCTCTGGAATTGCACTTCCCGGCGGTGCACCTTCTTTCCGGTCACGTCATATACAAACACTGCGGCTTGTCCTGCTTTCTCACTGAGCACCAGTGCCGAATAGGGAAGCATCAGACGATCTGGTGAGGCATCCTTCGCTTCCGGTGCCTTCAGCAATACTTGAACGGCAGACCCGGGTCGAAGACTGCGCGCAAGAGTAGCATCTTGAGGAACGAGCACGACAGGTAAAAGTGAGCCATTTTCAGCACGCAAGCCGATGCGTTGTACCGAAGCACGAACGGGACTTGCTGACTCGCTCAGGCGCAGTTCGGCGACCTGCCCAATTTTGATATTTGCCGCCTGGGTCGTCGATGCAGTCGCAAGGACTTCTACGCCGCTGCGTAGTCCATCCACTTGAAGCACCGGCGCTCCGGCTGCAATATCTGTGAACGGCAGAGCGAGTTTCTCCGCGACGACGCCGTCGAATGGCGCATGAATGGCGGCCCCCCTTCGCGCACGCTCGGCAAGGCCGAATGCGGCCTTTGCATTGCGCACCTGGCCTTCAGCTGCAACCAACTGTGCTTTCACACTCTCGAATGCAGCCGGGGAGATTACGTTGCCCTCAAGCAGCCCCCTTTGCTGCGTTGTCTGCACGATTCTGTCTGCCAATGCGGCTTCCGCAGCAGCGAGTGTCGCCCGAGCCTGTTCTAGGCGGAGTTGCTCGGGCTGAACATCCAACTCAGCCAGAAGCTGTCCGCGAGAGAAGCGATCTCCCACGTCCACATGAAGCTTGCTGATACGCCCGCCAGTCTCGAACCCCAAGGTACTCCGCTCACTGGAGCGAGCTAGACCACTCAATTCAATGCGATTGGCCACAGAACCTACATCCCCCACCGTGAGCAGCTTGACCGCTCGCGGTGGATCGGAAGCAGGCTCCTTCTGACTACCACAGCCGGCAAGCGATGCGAGCAGAACAAACGCGAGGCCGACTTTCTGCATTTGCCAGGACTGGGATTTAAAGGGAGTGCAAGACACGGGAAGGCCTTTCATCAGCGTTTATCAATAGGGGTGAGTTCCAGTTCGCCGCGGGCGAGCGCCTGGAGGGTGTGCATGAGTCGAGAAAGGTCTTCGGCAGCAAACGTCGGAAAACCCATCATTTCGGCGAGGAAGACTCCGTCCAAGGCAAATAGAACGATTCCGGCGATATCGGTGCCGCGTGGAGATTTGCTCGCGTTCTCGTACTGCCTGCGGTACCAGCCGCGCACAGGCTCAAGCAGCGTGGGGTCTTCAGCCACGGCCGCCAGCAATGCAGCGCTCATCTTTTGCATCCCGCCGTCAGGCATAGCCGAGACCTGGCTGGATAGCCAAGGGTCTGGATCGCCGACGAATGGCAGCTCTCGCTCTTCCTGCCCGCCATCAAACGCCGAGACCTGGTCATCAATCATCGTGAGGAGCAGATCGCGCTTGGTCTCGAAGTGGTACAGGAACGCACCTTTGCTCATTCCTGCCCGTGCAACGACCGCGTCAAGCGTTAGGTGCCCGGCACCTCCCTCCATGACTACGTCACGCGCAGCTTGAAGGATGCGCTCCCGTGTTTGTTGCGCTTTCTTAGAGATGGAGGGGGCTTCAGCGCCGTTGTCCGCCGAATGCGACTCCTCTGGGCTTGATTTCATACGAGTTGCCATGGTGAAACTCCAAAGATGCTTGATTTTTGAACCGTCTGGACGGTATAGTACACGCCATGAACTATGCCCGTCAAGACGGCCTCCTCAATTCACAACCTAGTGGCTCAACATGTCCGATCCCTACGCCCGCCGCGGCCTTACTGCTGTTGCATTCCTATCGATCACGCTTCTCGCCGCGTGCAGCCACTCGCCTCACAGGGTGGAGACATCACGCGTTGAGGTTCCGGCCAAATTCATGAACGAAGCGGGTCTGGCTGTGCAGCAGGTGCCAGCACAAGCACTCCCGGCCGAGTGGTGGACGGCGTACGGTGATCCGCTGATTGACGCGCTGGTGCGCAACGCGCTGGAGCACAACACCGATCTCGCTATTGCAAGAGCGCGGATTGATGAAGCTGTGGCGATCACCCGACGTACACGCGCTTCAATGTTCCCTAGCTTGGCGCTCACGCCCCAAGCAACGCGCGCGCGCGACTTTTCTTTGGCACCGACCATCAGCAGCGATGCCAGGCTTCCGCTGTCGGCTTCATGGGAAGTTGATCTAGCGGGCCGCCTCTCGCATGCCGCTGATGGCGCACGGATGGACGCAGTTGCTGTCGAACAGAACTGGTTCGCGACACGTTGGCAGATCGCCTTTGAGACAGTGTCCGCTGCACTGCAGCAGCGGCAGGCGGCAGAGCTGGAAGATCTGGCAAAAGAGCGACTTCAAGTCGCCGAGCGCCTTGAGCGTCTGACAGAGCAGAAGTTCAAGGCAGGTCAAGCTACGGGCTTTGACATTGAACGCACGCGTTCCGAGGTCATCGCCCTCCGGGTGGAGCAAGAGCAGTTGCGACGCGTACGCGGCGAAGCAACGCATGCCTTGGATGTGCTCGTTGGCCGGATTCCGGGGGCGCTTGGCAGCGGTCCTGCGCTTGCCTCTCTCACCATGCCCGATTGGACTCCCAGAAGCGTGCCAGGCGAATTGCTGCAGCAGCGCCCCGACGTCAGAGCCGCGCAGGCGCGTCTTGCAGCGGCGACGGCGCGATGGAACGCAGCAGAAGGCGAGCGGTTCCCCAAACTTGTGCTCGATTTGAGTGGTGGGCGCCAACGCTTCGAGAACAACGGAACACGTGTGGCAGGGAACATTTTCTCTCTGGGCTTGGGTGTGACGCTTCCGATCTTTGACGGTGGAGCAATACAAGCGGGAATCGACGAGGGCTCAGCACGCAGTCGCGGCGCACAGGCTGACCTGGAACGCACGGTTTTGCTTGCGCTTCAGGATGTGGAGAACGCTTATCTGGGCTGGCAGACCCAGCGGACTTCTCTGCAGCATCAGGTCGATGGTCTTGTCGTCGCTGATCGACTCCTTGACCGCAGTCGACGCCTCTTTGAGGCGGGACAGGTGGATGCGACCGTTGTTGCAGAAGCGGAGCGTGGCACCTTGTCCCAGCGAGCGGCTCTGGTCCGTGCTCGCGCCGACGCAGCCGTGCAATGGGGTGTTCTCGCTAAAGCGCTTTCTGGTTCGCCAGAGCATGTGAATCTGCAATCTTCACCCTGAGTCCTTGAGTTGGAAGAACGCAGCATGGCAGCGAGTTTTAAATACTGAATAGATCGACGATTAGTAGGGGACGCATGGAAATTCGACATCTACGTTGTTTTATGGCGCTCGCCGAGGAACTTCACTTCGCTCGCGCCGCTGCGAAACTGCATATTGAGCAGTCCCCACTGTCTCGCACGATCAAAGAACTCGAAGAGGAGTTAGGAGCACAGCTCTTTATTCGGAACACGAGAAGCACGCGTTTGACACGAGCTGGGTTGATGCTCATGGAGCACGCACCTCGGGTGTTCGCATCCTTGCAACAGGCGCGGGACTGCGTGAAGGCAGCAAAAAATGGCTTTCATGGACAACTCCGCGTCGCCTTGTCAGACGGCGCAACACTACTGTGCTTACCAGCCCTATTGGCGTTGTGTCGCGAGGAGGAGCCCGAGGTTGAGATTCGCTTTTTTGAGGTGCCACTATCCCAACAAATCAAAGGATTGCACGACGACCTGTATGACGTCGGCTTTGCACAGTCCGACGACGTAGGTGATGGAATCGTCGCACTTCCCGCGTGGACTGACACGCTTATGGTGGCGCTGCCAGCTCGGCATCCGTTGCTGGCTCTTAAGCGAATTCCATTGGATGAACTGCTGCGCTACCCGCTAGTGCTATCTGATCCTCAAGTGTGCGAGGGCCACGCCAAGCACATTGAGCGAGTACTTAGCCGGGCTGAAATGCAGCCTCTAGTTGCCGAGCGGGTTACCACTTTCGACCTGATGATGGCGTTGGTATCTGCCGGTTTTGCACTCGGACTTACAGGGGCTGCACACATTGCAGCCTCCCGAGAGCCAGGAGTCGTGGCGAGGCCGCTTTCGACACGCGTACCACCTTTGACGACCTATCTACTCAGACTTGAAGGCGATCCGTTTGACGAGCTTGCGCGCTTCATTCAGCGAGTACAG
Source organism: Delftia deserti (assembly GCF_042653485.1). NCBI lineage: Bacteria > Pseudomonadati > Pseudomonadota > Betaproteobacteria > Burkholderiales > Comamonadaceae > Delftia > Delftia deserti. The sequence continues at coordinate 2,327,145 of NZ_JBHSIH010000001.1, forward strand.
GCCATCGAATTGCCAGAGTTTCTCAGGTCAACAAAAAGCCGAAATCCCGATCTTCCGGAGGAATTGATGCCATGAGACTCGCCATCACGCTCGTCGCTGCAATGCTAGTCGCATGCGGTCAATCTGATAAACCGCACAAAGCCACTAGTGCAGAAAAGAAAACCCCGACAGTAGAAGAGCTGGTGGCAGACCCGGAACAGCTCAAGAAGTTGCGCCAGCAATGCAAGACGGATCGGCCTACTTTGGGCGAACTGCTTTGCAACCGGGTAGCGGAGGCAACACGTAAGCGGTTCTACGGTGACGGAAAAACGCCATACACACCGCCCAAAGAATCCCCCAAATTCTGAAATTCAGCAATTCAGCAATTCAGCAATTCAGCAATTCAGCAATTCGCTAGTCTGCCTGAATCTTCTGTTCGGCACGCTGATATTCGCCGGCGCTTACGGAGTCACTCCCTGGCTAGACACAGCGCGAATTCATTCTTTCTTATCGACCTTTCTGCCCCAAACGGTCTTTGACCGGCACTAAGCCAGCACCGATCCTGACGCCTGCGGCACATTTCTAAGCCGCGTTTCCCAAGGGAATCAGCGTAGGAGAGATTGGAGGCGGGGCTATGCAAGGTACGAATGTGCTGTTCGGTCAGATAGCCGTGGTATTCGGCATCGTGATCGCGGGTGTGTGGGGCGCCACACAATGGACGGCAGCAGCCCTTGGCTATCAGGTACGCCTTGGCTCCCCCTGGTTTGATTTCCTCGGCACACCGATCTACCTCCCGTGGAAGCTGTTTGAGTGGTGGTTCTTCTTCGATGCCTACGCGCCACGCGTTTTCGACACGGGCGGTGCCATAGCGGGTGGCAGTGGCTTGCTGGCGGTGGTGGTCGCAGTCTGCATGTCGATCTGGCGCTCTCGTCAATCACGCCTAGTCACGACCTATGGCTCGGCACGCTGGGCAAGTACGGAGGACATTCGCAAAGCCGGCCTTACGCAGCCGATCGGCGTGTTCCTCGGTCAGCACGATGGCAAGTACCTTCGGCATGAAGGCCCGGAACACATCCTCACTTTCGCGCCCACGCGCTCAGGCAAAGGCGTCGGCCTTGTGGTGCCGACGCTGCTTTCTTGGCCTGCATCCGCCGTAGTCCACGACATCAAGGGCGAGAATTGGCAGATCACCGCAGGTTGGCGCTCACGCTACTCACACTGCCTGCTGTTCAATCCGACCGATGCGAAGTCGGCGGCCTACAACCCGCTGCTAGAAGTTCGGCGCGGCGCACATGAAGTGCGTGACGTACAGAACATAGCCGACATTCTGGTCGATCCAGAAGGCGCGCTTGAGAAGCGCAACCATTGGGAGAAGACTTCGCACGCGCTGCTGGTCGGGGCCATCCTGCATGTGCTCTACGCGGGCGAGGACAAGACGCTGCGCGGCGTCGCCAATTTCCTCTCCGATCCGGCCAGCCCCTTCGAGCTGACCTTGCACCGGATGATGACCACACAGCACCTCGTGAACGTGGAAGGTGGTGGCCCGCATCCAGTCGTCGCTTCGGCGGCGCGCGAAGTGCTCAACAAGTCGGACAACGAGCGTTCCGGCGTGTTGAGCACCGCCATGTCGTTCCTGGGCCTCTACCGCGACCCCACGGTGGCCGAAGTCACCTCGCGCTGCGACTGGCGTATCGCCGACCTGATCGCGTCCGAGCATCCGGTGTCGCTTTATCTGGTAGTGCCACCTTCGGATATTTCGCGGACGAAACCGCTCATTCGCCTGATCCTCAACCAGATCGGCCGACGGCTCACCGAATCGCTCGACGGCAGCGACGGCATCGAACGCCGCCACAAGCTGCTGCTGATGCTCGATGAGTTCCCGGCGCTGGGCCGCCTGGACTTCTTCGAGACGGCGCTTGCCTTCATGGCGGGCTACGGAATCCGCAGTTTTCTTATCGCCCAATCGCTCAACCAGATCGACAAAGCCTACGGCCAGAACCATTCGATTCTGGATAACTGCCATGTCCGCGTGACGTTCGCCACCAACGATGAACGCACTGCGAAACGGATCTCCGAAACGCTTGGCACCGCTACCGAACTGCGCGCGCAGCGCAACTATGCCGGGCACAGATTGGCACCGTGGCTGGGGCACCTCATGGTGTCGCGGCAGGAGACGGCCCGCCCGCTACTGACGCCCGGTGAAGTGATGCAGCTTCCGACTGAGGAAGCTGTGGTGATGGTGTCCAGCGTGGCACCGATCAAGGCCAAGAAGCTGCGCTACTACGCCGACGCGAATTTCAAGAACCGCGTTTTACCGCCGCCTGTGCTCGCGGCCGGGCAATACGCGGACGCGCCACCGGCCCGGCCCGACGACTGGAGCGGCCTATCGATCCCAGCCGTGTCAACGGTCCGGGCTGCGGGCCTGTCCGGCGATGGCACAGGCACCGCCGATGACGGCGGCCCACGCCGACAGCCGGAGCTATCCGAAGTCAGCGAATACAGCCCCGAACCGCTGCTCGCCGGCCATGACCTGACTCTGCTCGATGACGACGACGACCTGCCGCTGCCGCTTCCCGGCCAGCTCGACCCGGCCATGCAGCGCACGGCCCGGCTGGCTTCCCTCGACCCCAACGACGGAATCGACTTATGAGCCAATACCGCCTCAATCTGTTCATTCAGCCCGAGCACGCCAAGCGTCTCGAAGAACTGGCCGCCAAGAAAGGCGTGTCCAAGTCGTCCATTGTCGCGGCGGCGCTCGCGTCGTGGCTATCGCCCGATGCTGGCGACCAGCGCGAGGCGGCCATCGCCAAGCGGCTCGATCGCCTGTCGCGGCAGGCCGAGCGCATGGAGCGCGACCAGAACATCCAGATCGAAACACTGGCGCTGTTCATCCGCTACTTCCTGACCGTCAGCACCCCGATTCCCGAAGCCCATCAGGACGCAGCTCGCGCCCAAGGCAAAGCGCGTTTCGAGCAATTCGTGGAGCGGCTCGGCCGCCACCTGCTGCGTGGCCGCAGCCTGGTGCGCGACGTTGTGGAAGAACTGCACCCAGACCCGGCGCGAATGGATGACGCGGAGGCACTGGCTGAAGCGCAGGAGCGTGCCTCATGAGCGCCATTCCGCAAACCCCGCCCGAACTCTCATCCGCCGCAACCTCTCTGGATCGCCGTATCCAGATGCTGCGCACGGCAATGGGGCCAGTCATCGCCGCTGCGCTGGCCGACCCCGACGTGGTGGAAATCATGCTCAACCCCGACCGCACCCTATGGGTGGATCGGTTGTCATCGGGCCGCATGCCGCTGGGCGTGGAGCTGTCCCAAGACGATGGCGAACGCATCATCCGGCTGGTGGCTGCGCACGTCGGCGCAGAGGTGCATCGCGGGCGGCCGCTGCTGACCGCCGAGCTGCCCGAAACCGGCGAGCGGTTCGAGGGCATCTTGCCGCCCGCAGCGCCCGGCCCAGCCTTCGCGCTGCGCAAGCGCGCCGTGAGCATCATCGGGCTGGATCGCTATGTGGCCGACGGCATCTTGACCACAGGCCAGGCCGAGTTCCTGCGCCGCGCCGTGCGTGAGCGCCAGAACATCCTGATCGCCGGGGCGACGAGCAGCGGCAAAACCACACTCGCCAATGCCTTGCTTGCGGAGATCGCCGCCACGGGCGACCGCGTGCTTGTGCTCGAAGACACCATCGAGCTGCAATGCGCAGCCCGCGACCATGTGCCGCTGCGCACCCGCGCTGGCGTCGTGTCTATGACCGAGCTGGTGCGGGCCACGATGCGCCTGCGCCCCGACCGCGTGATCGTCGGCGAGGTACGCGGCGGCGAAGCCCTGGACTTGGTTAAGGTGTGGGGCACCGGCCACCCCGGCGGCATCGCCACCATCCACGCCGGTTCCGCGCTGGGCGCGCTGCTGCGCCTCGAACAGTTGATTCTTGAAGTGGCGGTGAACCCACCGCGTGCGCTGATCGCCGAGGCGGTCAACGTCGTGATCCACATCGCCGGGCGTGGCCGCAAGCGCCGCGTCGAAAGCATCGCCCGTGTCGTCGGTTTCGACGGCACCGGCTATCGCCTGGCGGACGCGCTGGAAACACCGTTTCCCGAGCTGATGCCGGTTCCTCTCGCAGCCGATGCCGCTGCGCCTTCCTCGTCCCTTGACCTACCTGGAGAACTGCCATGACGCAGATGCACGTTCACGCTTTCCGTAATTCCGTAAATCCGGTTTCAACCATCGCACGCCTGCGGCGGCTGGCCGGCCCCGCGCACCACGGCCTGCTGCTGGCCGCAGTCATGCTGATGACGGCGGGCACGGCGAAGGCATCCGGCTCCTCGATGCCATGGGAAGGCCCGCTGCAATCCATTCTGGAGTCGATTCAGGGGCCGGTGGCACGCATCGTCGCGGTCATCATCATCATCGCCACGGGCCTCGCGCTCGCCTTCGGCGACACGTCGGGCGGCTTTCGCAAGCTGATCCAGATCGTGTTCGGTTTGAGCATCGCGTTCGCCGCGTCCTCGTTCTTCCTGTCGTTCTTCAGCTTCTCCGGCGGGGCTGTCGTATGAGTGGCCCGGATAGCTTCGCGGCCGGCTTCGAGGTGCCGCTACATCGCTCGCTGACCGAGCCGCTCTTGATGGGCGGCGCACCGCGCACGGTGGCGATTGCCAACGGCACGCTAGCCGCTGCCGTCGGGCTGGGCCTGCAACTCTGGATTCCTGGCGTAGTGCTCTGGATCGTCGGTCACTCGCTGGCCGTGTGGGGCGCGAGGGTCGATCCGCAGTTCATGCAGGTCTTCGCCCGGCACATCAAGCACAAGCCGCTGCTGGACGTGTAGGAGACGCCGCCATGCTTAACCTTGCCGAATACCGCCAGCGGCCCGCCTTGCTGGCCGACTGGCTTCCCTGGGCTGGGCTGATCGCGCCGGGCGTGGTGCTGAACAAGGATGGCTCGTTTCAGCGCACGGCGCGCTTTCGCGGGCCTGATCTGGACAGCGCCACGCAGGGCGAATTGATCGCCACGACGGCACGGCTAAACAACGCGTTGCGCCGGCTGGGTTCGGGCTGGGCGCTGTTCGTGGAAGCCGAGCGCCAGTCGGCCGCGGACTATCCGCATTCCGACTTTCCCGAACCGCTGTCCTGGCTGGTGGACGAAGAACGCCGCGCTGCCTTTGAGGAATCGGGGAACCACTACGAAAGCAGCTATCACCTGACGCTAGCCTATCTGCCGCCGGAGGAATCCCGCGCTCGTGCAGCCAAGCTGCTCTACGAGCACGCGCCGGGCGATGGTGTGGACTGGCGCGGTCGGCTTGACGCCTTCCTGGCAGAAACGGATCGGGTTTTCGACCTGCTCGATGGCGTGATGCCAGAAATCGTCTGGTTGGACGATGCCGCGACGCTGACTTATCTTCACGCCACGGTGTCCACGCGGCGCTACCGGCTGGCCGTGCCCGAGGTGCCTTTCCACCTCGACGCACTGCTGGCCGATTCCGCCCTAGTCGGCGGCCTTGCGCCCATGCTGGGTGACCAGCATCTGCGCGTGGTGTCGGTGCGGGGCTTTCCGACCTCGACCTGGCCGGGCCTGCTGGACGACCTCAATCGCCTGGGCTTTGCCTATCGCTGGAGTACCCGGTTTCTCTGCCTCGATAAAGCCGAGGCGGAAAAGGAGCTGGGCCGCCTGCGTCGCCAGTGGTTTGCGAAACGGAAGAATGTCATTGCGCTACTGCGCGAAACCATCTTCCAGCAGGAATCGCCGCTGGTGGACACGGATGCCAGCAACAAGGCGGCCGACGCGGATGCCGCCTTGCAAGAGCTTGGCAGCGATCAAGTCGCCTTCGGCTACCTCACCGCCACGGTGACGGTGTTCGATGACGACCCTGCCGTAGCCGACGAAAAGCTGCGCATGGTGGAACGTGTCATCCAAGGACGTGGCTTCGTCACCATCCCCGAAACCTTAAATGCAGTCGATGCGTGGCTGTCGTCCATACCAGGCAATGCCTATGCCAACGTGCGCCAGCCCATCGTCTCGACGCTGAATCTGGCGCACATGATGCCGGTGTCCGCCGTGTGGGCTGGGCCGGAGAAAAACGCCCATCTCGACGGCCCGCCGCTGATCGTCACGCGCACGGATGGCGCGACGCCGTTCCGGCTGGTGACGCACATCGGCGACGTGGGGCATACGCTGGTCGCGGGGCCGACGGGCATGGGAAAATCTGTCCTGCTGGCGATGCTCGCCTTGCAGTTCCGCCGCTATGGCGGCTCGCGCATCTTCGCCTTCGACATGGGGCGATCCATGCGGGCGACGGTGCTGGGCCTGGGCGGCGAACACTACGACCTCGGCGCGGACGGCGCCATTGCCTTTCAGCCCTTGGCCCGTATCGACAGCGAAGGCTATCGCACCTGGGCCGCCGAGTGGATCGAAGGCCGCCTGCTGCATGAAGGCGTGACCGTCGGCCCCGACGAGAAAGCCGCCATTTGGTCGGCGCTCGGCAGCCTCGCTGGTGCGCCGGTGGAGCAGCGCACGATGACCGGGCTTTCGGTGCTGCTGCAATCGAACGCGCTGCGGCAGGCATTGTCGCCGTATGTGCTGGGCGGCGCGCACGGCAAGCTACTGGATGCCGACCGCGACCGGCTCGGCAGCGGCGACGTGCAGGGCTTTGAGATGGAAGAGCTAATGCACAGCCCCGCCGCCGTGCAAGCGGTGCTGCGCTACTTGTTCGCCCGCTTCGATGCACGTTTCGACGGTGCTCCCACGCTGCTGATTCTCGATGAAGCCTGGCTATTCCTTGATGAACCGTCCTTCGCGGCACGCATCCGGCAATGGTTGAAAACTCTGCGCAAGAAAAACGTGTCGGTGATCTTCGCCACGCAGTCGCTTGCCGACATCAAGGATTCGACCATCGCGCCCGCGATCATCGAAAGCTGCGCGAGCCGGATTTTCTTGCCCAACCCGCAGGCGACCGAGCCGCAGATTCGCACGGTCTACGAGGGCTTTGGCCTCAACAGTCGGCAAATCGAAATCGTCGCCACCGCGCAGCCCAAGCGCGACTACTACTACCAATCGCGCCTGGGCAATCGTCTGTTCGACCTCGACCTGGGGCCAGCCGCGCTCGCCTTCTCGGGCGCATCCACACCGCAAGACCAACGCGACATTGACCGAGTGCTGACGCAGGCCGGCGCTCCCGGCTTCGCCGGTGCGTGGCTACGCCATCGCGGCCTCGATTGGGCCGCCGACCTGCTGCCGTCCTCGCCGTCGGCGGCTTCTTTCCTCGCTACTCAACCCCTGGAGATTTCGCCATGAAGACCCGTGTACTTTCCGTTTCGCTCGCCGCCGCGCTGGCCGGCTCGCTGATGCTCGCTCAGCCAGCGGCGGCGCTCACTTTCGTTGATCCCGTCAACTTGGTGCAGAACACGCTGACTGCCATCCGCACGCTGGAGCAGATCAACAACCAGATCAACCAGCTCCAGAACGAAGCGCAGATGTTGATGAACCAGGCGCGCAACCTGGCGAATCTCGACTTCAACATCGTCAACCGGCTGCGCTCGACGCTCGCCACGACTGAACGCCTGATTGCCGAGGCGCAAGGGCTGGCCTACGACGTGCAGAGCATGGATGCCACGTTCTCGCGCCTGTACCCGGAGCAGTACGCCGCCACCATCAGCGGCGACCGCATGGCACAGGACGCACGCGAACGCTGGAAGAACACGCTCGACGGCCTGCACACCGCGATGCGGATGCAGGCGCAGGTGTCGCAGAACCTGACGCAAGACGAAAGCGCGCTGGCCGACCTCGTGAGCCAAAGCCAATCGGCCACGGGTGCGCTGCAAGCGATGCAGGCAACGAACCAGCTTCTCGCCTTGCAGGCCAAGCAGTCCATCCAGGCCCAGCAGCTCCAGATCACACAAGACAGGGCGGCCTCGCTGGAGCTGGCGCGGCAGGCAGCGGCCACCGAGCGCGCCCGCGAAGTGCGGCGGCGCTTCCTGGGCACCGGCACGCCGTACACACCGCAGTCCGTCAACTTCTACAACAACTGACGGGAGGCGGCCATGCGATGCGTTCCTGTCCTGCTGGCCGTGCTGCTGACCGCATGCGGCCAGCAGCCGGCTGAAGACCTGACCGCCACCTTGGCCGCCGATCCCGTGCGGCTCAAGGCGCTGCGCGCCCAATGCGCAGCCGACCGGCAAACCGCAGGCGAAGACACCTGTCGCGCCGCTGCCGAAGCCTTCCGGCGGCGCTTCTTCACCGGCCAGACTGGGCCGGACGAATACCGGACGCTGGCAGAACTGCCGCCGATTCCGGCGAGTTTCGACACGCCAACCGACGACGCGCCGGAAGGTGATGCGTCGCTCGCCGCTGCGGAGGACACGCCATGAACGACGTAACGATCATCGACAGATTCCTCGATACCTTCTCGCGCTACATCGACTCCGGTTTCGGTCTGCTGCAAGGCGAAGTCGCGTTCCTGACGGCCACTCTCATTGTCATCGACATGACCATTGCCGGTCTGTATTGGGCCATGAGCCATGCGACCGGCCAGGGCGAGGACGTGATCGCCAAGCTGCTGCGCAAGGTGCTTTACGTCGGTGCCTTCGCCTACATCATCGGTAACTTCAATTGGCTGTCGAGCATCGTGTTCCGCTCGTTCGCCGGGCTAGGCATCACCGCCACTGGCTCGGCCATAACGATGGAGAACTTCTTGCAGCCGGGTCGGCTTGCCAAGACCGGCATCGACGCCGCTGCGCCGATCCTCGACCAGATCGGTGACATGGCCGGCTTCCCCGAAGTGTTCGTGAACCTCGACCCCATCGTGGTGCTGTTCATCGCTTGGCTGGTGGTGATCCTCTGTTTCTTCGTGCTCGCGGTTCAGCTTTTCATCACGTTGATCGAGTTCAAGCTGACCACGCTTGCCGGCTTCGTCTTGATCCCGTTTGCGCTCTGGAACAAAACCTCGTTCCTCGCGGAAAAGGTGCTCGGCAATGTGGTTTCGTCAGGCATCAAGGTCTTGGTGCTGGCGGTAATCGTCGGCATCGGCTCGGGCCTGTTCGCGGAGTTCCAGGTTCATCCCGACGAGCCTTCCATCGACCATGCGCTTGTCGTGATGCTGGCTTCGCTTGCCTTGCTGGCGCTGGGCATCTTCGGCCCCGGCATCGCCACGGGCCTTGTGTCCGGTGCGCCGCAGCTCGGCGCGGGTGCGATGGCGGGCGCTGCCGTCGGCGCGGTAGGCACGGGTGTTGCCATCGGTGCCGCCGCGACCGGCGTGGGCGGTGCCGTCATGGCGGGCGCACGCATGGCCCCGGCCGCCGCAAAGCTGGCCGGGAGCGGCGCACGCGCCGCCACGTCGGCGGCCAGCAGCGCCAAGTCCGCATTCCAGGCCGGTTCCGCCGCTGCGGGCGGCGGGGCTAAAGGCGCGGCTGCGGGCCTCGGCAATGTCGCCAAGACCGGCGCGCAAGCGGCAGGCCGCCGAGCTGCATCGGGCGCTTCCGCTGCCGGTCAGAAGGTGGCCGACTCCTTCCGGGCAGGATGGAACGGTGCGGATGTCGGCGCTGCCGGTTCCGGCCAGGCCGCCGCAGGCGAAGGCGCAGCCAGCGCGCCGAAGCAAGAGCAACCCGCCTGGGCAAAGCGGATGCACCGCCGCCAGCAGATCACCCATGCCGCAACCACCGCAGCCCACACGCTGCGCAGTGGCGACGGCGGCGGCTCAGGGCAAGGCCCAAGCCTGCGCCCCGATGCGTGACCCGATACCTGACCACCAAGGAGAACCCTATGCGATTCAAACGCCCGCAGGTGCGCTATGCCGACACGCCGCAGCCTGCCACCCCGTACCAATCCGCCGCGCAGGTGTGGGACGAGCGCATCGGCTCGGCCCGCGTCCAGGCCAAGAACTGGCGTTTTATGGCCTTCGGCTGCCTCACGCTTGCGCTGCTGATGGCCGGTGGCCTGGTGTGGCGCTCGGCGCAGTCCATCGTCACCCCTTACGTCATCGAGGTCGATCAGTCGGGGCAGGTGCGCGCCGTCGGCGAAGCCGCCACGCCGTACCGGCCCGCCGATGCGCAGATCGCGCACCACCTGGCGCGCTTCGTGACGCTGGTGCGCTCGCTGTCTATCGATCCCATCGTGGTGCGGCAAAACTGGCTGGACGCCTACGACTACACCACCGACAAAGGCGCGGCGGTGCTCAACGACTACGCCAGCAAGAACGATCCTTTCGCCCGTGTTGGCCGCGAGTCGGTGACGGTGCAGATCACCAGCGTGGTACGCGCCAGCGATGCCTCGTTCAACGTCCGTTGGACGGAGCAACGGTTCATCAACGGTGCCCCCGCCGGGACCGAGCGATGGAACGCGGTGCTTTCCACCGTCCTGCAAACCCCGCGCACCGAACAGCGCCTGCGCAAGAACCCGCTGGGTATCTACGTCAACGGCCTGTCGTGGAGCCGCGAACTGGATTCTTCTGAAGGAGCCAAGCCATGAACCTGTCTTTCCGCTTATACGCTTTCGCGCTGACCGTGGTGGCCCTGTCGGGCTGCGCTTCGCAGGGCAAGCCGCCTCCGTCCATTTCGCTCGATGAGCCGGTGCAGGCACAGCCGCTGCCGGAGCCGCCTGCTCCAGTGGAAGTCGTCGCCATGCCCGAGCCGCTGGCGCTGCCAGCGCAGTTGAAGCCGCTGCACGAGTTGGACGCGGCCCCGGCTAAGCCGGAGCCGGCCGATGAGAAGGTGCGCGTTTCCCGTGCCAATGCCGAGGCGCGCATCGCGCCCACGCGCGAGGGCTACGTCAATGCGATTCAGGTGTGGCCCTTCACCGATGGTGCGCTCTACCAAGTCTATGCCGCGCCGGGACGCGTGACCGTGGTTTCCTTGCAGCCGGGCGAGGAACTAGTGACGGTCGCAGCCGGCGATACCGTGCGCTGGATCGTCGGTGACACGTCCAGCGGCAGCGGCGACGCGATGCGCATCAATGTGCTGGTCAAGCCCATCCGCTCAGGCCTCAAGACGAATTTGGTCATCACCACCAGTCGCAGAACATACCTGCTGGAACTGACCTCGACGGAAAAGGCATGGATGGCGTCGGTGTCCTGGGACTACCCAAAAGACCGGATGTTGGCCTTGCAGCGCCAGTCGCAGGCGGCTAGCGCCGCCGCACCGGTCGATACCGGACTGTCGCTGGAGAAGATCCGCTTCCGATATTCCGTCTCAGGCAGCAATCCGCCGTGGAAGCCGCTGCGCGCCTTCGACGATGGCGAGAAGGTCTATATCCAGTTCCCGCCGGGAATCGCCCAAGGCGAGCTGCCACCGCTGTTCGTCATCGGCGCGCAGGGCGACGGACAACTGGTGAATTACCGTTTTCGCTCGCCTTACTACATCGTGGATCGGCTGTTCGGCGCGGCCGAACTGCGCCTGGGCGGCGACAAGGGTGACGTGGTGCGTATCGAACGCACGGATGGCTTGGCGCGGAGGAACTGACCATGAGCCAGGACGACACTCCCGACCTCGCCACGCCGCATGCGGGCAAGGTGGCACCCGAGGCAGTTGCGCTGCGCGCCCAACCGCGCCCGGTCACGCGCCTGAACCGGCGCACGCTGGCCATCCTCGTCGGCGGTCTCTCGGTCGCTGTGCTCGGCGCGCTGATGTGGTCGCTGCAACCGCAGCGGCGCGGTGCAGGCGAGCAGACCGAGCTTTACAACGTCGATCGCGTCTCGAAGTCCGAAGGGTTGGACGCGCTGCCGGCGGACTACTCGAAGCTGCCGCCCCCCTTGGCGGCATCCGTGCCGGAGTTGGGGCCGCCGCTGCCAGGCGATCTTGGCCCGGCCATTGTGAAGTCGCAGCAGCCGGTGACGGCCGCCTACGCGGCCCCCGGCAACGACCCCAACGACGCGTTGCGCAAGGAAGCCGAAGCAGCAGCGGCATCGGCGGTGTTCTTCCGCTCTGGTTCGCAGAAGGCCGCGCCGGTGGCGCAGACACAGGTAGCCGCTGCGCCGGGCTTCACCGCCAATGCGGCCTTCGACCCGCTGGCGGCCGGGCCTGCGTCGACGGCGGCCCAGCCCGCCGACCCGACCGCCGTGCAGAACCGGCAAGACCAGAAAGAGGCATTCCAGAAAGCCGGAACCACGGAAGCCCGTGATTCCGGCAACCTGACGCTGCCGGCGTCGCCGTATCAGGTCATGGCCGGAACGGTGGTCGCCGGGGCGCTGGTGACGGGCATCAAGTCGGACTTGCCGGGCGATGTGATCGCCACAGTGACGGAGCCGGTCTATGACACGGCTACCGGCAAGTTCCTGCTGATCCCGCAGGGGTCACGCATCCTGGGCAAATACAACAGCCAGGTCAGCTACGGGCAGAGCCGCGTGCAAGTGGTGTGGAACCGGATCATCCTGCCCGACACGTCTTCGCTCAAGCTCGACAACTTGGCCGGCACCGATCCGGCCGGCTACGCCGGCTTGGAAGATGATGTGGATTGGCATTGGGATCGCGTCTTTGCCGGTGCGGCACTGACGACGCTACTGGGCATCGGTGCCGAACTGGCTGCGCCGGAGAACCGGCAGGACGGTGATCGCGTCATCATCGCCGGCCGCGATAGCGCCCAGGACAGCATCAATCAGGTCGGTCAGGAGATGACCCGGCGCAACCTCAACATCCAGCCCACCTTGACGGAGCGCCCCGGCTTGCCGGTTCGCATCATCGTCAACCGCGATCTGGTGCTGCGGCCGTACCAGCCACTTTTCTTCAACAGGGGGACTTCGCGATGACGACGCGCAAGCTACGGCTCGGGCCGCTGCCGAAAACGGAATCCACGAAGCTGACTTTTGCTTGCCCGGCCAGCCTGAAAGCCGACCTCGACCGCTACGCTACGCTGCACGCGCAGACCTACGGCGAGGCGGTCGATGCCACGGTGCTAATTCCGCACATGCTAGAAGCCTTCATGGTCGGAGATCGGGGATTCAGGAAGGGAGGCGCGGGCAAGGCCGCGCCGCCGAAGCCAAGCTGATGATGCCGGTTTCCGCTGGCGGCCATCCCTCAAACGCGCAGCCCAAGGCTGCGCGTTCTTCATTCTGGAGGACGGCGACCGATTGGGCTATGAAGACCAAACGCGGCTACCGCCTGCAGGCAACCGCCCCCGATGCAGCACGCTCGGGCTTTCTACCGCGAAGCTCCTATGTGGCTCCCAGCCCACAACGCCACAGCCCCGCAAGGCGGCCCGAAGTAGAGCCAAACCCGCACCCCATATAGACTTCCGGCCATCAGGCTGATTTCAACAATCGCTTGACTGCGGACATTTTTTATGGCCGCAACGCCCTGCTGCCTCAGCACAGGCCGGAGTTGCACCACCGTTCTGCAAAGGCAGCAGAGCCTCGAGCAGCTCAGAGGGCCGTTGGCAAAATCCTCCTGCCAGGAGTCCACGCCGAAAGCCAGGAGGCCACTGCCCATTGGCCCAGTGGGCGGCGACTCGGGCCACAAGCCTCGGCGGCATTGAGCGGGACTGCCATGCACCACAACTGCTGAAACCATGCATTTGCTGGTATGGTAAGCAGCCTTTGTGGTTTCAAGAGGCAGATTCCTCTGAATGCATTGGTGATGAACCCCATAATTGAGAATGCCTTTGCGCAGCAGATCTGATCTCATGCAACTTGGCCCACGTCGCGCGGCTTCAGCGATCATTATGAATACTGCACCAAAGAAACATCATGTTTGACGGATCAAAAACACTGGTGATGATCGCTTTATTTTGGATGACCATGGTCCATGGTGCCCCAGGGCAGAACATCCAATCACCGATCATGCTTCACGAAAGAACATCGCCCAATGCTTTTCCAGTCGCCATTTATCGTGGCATCAAGGTGGATGATTTCAGAAAACTGGTGATCAGTTCTTTTGAACGCGCCCGGTTCTCCCATACGGCCATTGAAAAATCGAAGGATGGAACAGCGCAATACAAATTCTTCTACTCCTTGGCGACGGGAGGAAAAATTCAGCGCATTGATGTGGTGCTACGCGTGGACGAGAACCTCGACAAGAGCAGGAGGTGCGCCAACTGCTTCTTGCGGTTGACCATGATTCCCGATCTCCCCAGCCTTCAATCTTCTTCGTGGATGCTTCAGTACGACCTGAGTCGCCAGGTATTTTCGGCCATCGATCAAGCCTATGCCGACATTCACGATCTCGGGCGAAAATCCATGGACGCGGAGTTTGGATTCAACTATCAGAACCGTTGGCGAGGAGAAAGAAACCTATACGACAACTCATTTGTCGGCATTGAACCGTCAAGTCTGAAGACTACGATCATCGACGCATACAGCGCTGCCGGATTCAAGCTTGCAAGCGATACGACGAAGGATTCCATATTTTCCGAATTGACCTTCACCTTTCCCATCGCTCCAGATCAAACCGAAGGCGTTGTCTACAAAATTTCTGTGGCAAGCCAACTCGACGCAGGCAATCGCTGCTACCCCTGCGAGATCAGTGAGGTCTATGACCCTTACCAGCGCCTGCCGGCAACGGGCCTGTCTGGCATGTCAAGCCGGCTGACGCTCGAGTCACGCTTCGCCGCTGCCCGCATGCAGGCGCTTGACAGGCTCAAGGATGGCACCGAGCGCTATTTGCGCCCGGAAACCGTTTTCACCATCCCGCCAAAGCCCGCACCGCTCGGGTCGCCCCGGCCGCAGATCCGGCCACCCATCGTCACATGACTCCCCTGCCACACGCAAACGCCATGCGTGCCGGCCTGCTGGCACGGCATCCAGGATTCGACAGCCTGTTCATTGCCGGCACGCTGGCAGTGGCCCTCGGCATGGCGGCCATGGCTTCGATATCGCCTGCCATGCTGCTCGCCATCGTGCTGGTGGATACCTGGCTTTTGGCCAATCCTCATGTCATGGCCACCTTTACCCGGATCGGAGCCAGCATGGCCGATATCCGGCGCCATCGCTTCCTGATCTTTGGCCTGCCCGTGATCGTGCTCGGGGGTGTGGTGGCGACCGTGCTGGCATTCGAGGTCGCCGGGCTGTTCACGCTATATTTCTGCGCGCAAAGCTATCACGTGGCGAGGCAGTCCTTCGGCATCGCCAGGGCCTATCGGCGTTCAGGGATGCATCCCTTGCGACCGGACAGGCTCGCCGAAGCCCTCATCTACCTCATTGCCGCGTGGGGGCTGCTTGCCCGCTGCGCCCAGGCGCCCGAGACCTTTCTGGGCTACCCCATCCAACTGCCCGCCGTACCTGCCCAGGCGGCCAATGCGATGGGCGTTGCGGCCATCGCTTGCAGCGCGTGCTGGCTATGGCGACAGGCTCGCCTGGCTCTGACGGGAAACATCGATTGGCGTCACGATGGCTTTGTGGTCTCGCATGCATTCACCTGCTTCTTGGCCTACATCTGGATCACCGACATCACGCTCGGTTGGCTCCTGATCAATCTGTGGCACAACCTGCAATACCTGCTATTCGTCTGGGTGCAGAACATCCGCCGCGAACGACACGCACAAGCCGACAAGGCTTCGGAGACCGGCCTGTGGAAGAACGCTGCCCGATATGGTGGTGTGTGCGTGGCACTGGGCTCGATGCTCTACCTGGCCATCGACTGGGCAGGCACGCAACTGCTCTGGCTGGGGCTGCCTGCCGTGCTGATAGCGCACTTCACCCTTGCTTTTCACCACTACCTGGTGGACGGGGTGATTTGGAAGCGGCGTGCGGCCTGAGCGGAGCATGGCGCACTTGCCAGGCACGAATGCAAGCAAGCAACCGGGCAGGGCCTTCCCATTGCAGGCGGCCACCGGCACGCCAGAAACAGAAAAACCCAGTGCCGCTTTCACAGCACTGGGTTTCATGTTTCTGGCGGAGAGGGAGGGATTCGAACCCTCGGTACGTTCGCACGTACGCCTGATTTCGAGTTTTGTACGCAGTCCTTGCAGATGCCACAAGTTGTTGATCTACATCGGGTTTGGCAAGTGCGGCAGCCGCATTCTGTGAAGCCTGTGCGGGGTCTGTGTCAAAAATCCCCCCACCACTTTTACCCCTTCGAAGCCCCTGCCGACTTGACTTTTTCCACCGTGCGCAAGCTTGCAATGCCCAGCATGCCGGACAGGATCACCCAGAGTGATTCTGCCTCCAGCATGGGCGGTGCGCTCATCGTAACCGGCACCCAGCCCTTGGCCTGCATCAGCGCCCAGCCCCAGACCAGGAACGGATAGATTAGGAACTGGTACAGCATCGATGCAGCGCCGACCCAGCCGATAGCTGGGCGCCAACCGGCGACAAACAGGCTAGTATTCGTGGCCTCGGCCTTGTTGACCTCCATTTGGCCGGTAGCCAGGCTGGCATCGATCTTGGCGGCCTCAATGCTGACCTTTTGCAGTTCGATCTGCGCGTCCAGACGTTCTTTGTCGGACGTGAAGAGGTCGTCAGCAATCTTGCCAATGGCATCCACGATGCCGGCCAGGATCAACGGATTCATGCTGCCTCCTTGAGGGTGCGGTTGAGCCATCCAAGAAGAAACTTGCCCTGGCTCCTGTCGCGCGTGACGATATCGCGGTAGCGGGCCATCTTGGCAATGGTGTACCGTGCGCTGAAAAGCTCGGGGTCAGACATGTTGAGCGCTGCCAGGGTGAGCGGCCCAACTGCGCCATCGGGCGTGACACCAGCCACTACCTGGGCGATCTTGACCGCCGTGCCTGGGCCAGCATTCACACCGAAGTCAAACAGGTGCCGCGCGATCACCTGGGACGACACGTCATCCAGCCTCATCACATCCCAAAAGTTCTGCTTGTAGAAGGCGCGCACCGCATCTGCTGCTGGCCTGCCGCCTGCGTCGATGGCGTCCCAGCCGCTCCAGTTCGGCCACCGGTTGCGCGCGATCCCGGCATAGGTCATGCCGCCCTTGTCGCCGGCAACGTTGGTCAGCTTGTAGCCACCCTCGTTCACGATCATGGATTCAAATGCAGGTTGGAACTCGCTCATTTGGTCTTCCTCGGGGCTTCACTCTGCTTAAGCACGCGGATGTCGGACTCTGCTGTGTCAAGCCGGAACTGCAGCAGTGTCAGCGCGCCTGACAGACCGTTCTGTGTGTTGTCCTTCACCTTCAACTCGGCCCGCAACTCGCGGATGTCGCCACGGAGCGCCACGATTTCTTCAGCTGCGCGCTCGCCCTTGAAATACATCGTCACGATCATCACGGCGATACCGCCGAGGATCGAGAGCAGGTATTGCAGTGGCAGTTTGAATTCGATGATCCGTTGTACCGGCCCTGTAGGCTCCAAGGAGGTTCTCATCTGTGTGGTCCTATCTGTCCTATTTCCTGGTGCCATTTGCAGCGCTCGGACTGTTGCTGATCGCCAAGCTAGTAAGCGGCGGCTTTGCCAGGCATCGAAAGCAGTCCCCCAAGCCCACGCCCGGAAAGCTGGCTGGACGGGCCAAGGAGCCCAAACATCGCGGCGTTGCGCAACGTCTCATCAGTGGATCCGCTGGGCTGCAGGAGCCCCATGCCAGCGCCCAGGAGGCCTGCACCGGCCAATGTGTTGGCGCCAGGTGCGAATGCGACGGGAACCATGCTCAACGTACTGCCCAGGACTGACCCCGCGCGCCCCATCCCGGTAGACAGCAGCGGCGAGTCGAGATCGCGCAGATCTCGAATGTCCTGCTTCGACAGTTGACCCAGCGACTGCTGTATCCCAGACTTTGTGTTGTTCATGCCCTGGCCGATGCCAGCAAGGAGCAATTCCAGCGGGCTCATGCCGCTCGTTGGGTCGTATTCACCAGCCATGTTTTCTCAACAAAAAGCCCGCTCAAGGCGGGCATAGGACTATGGAAAATTTGCGTGAGACCATCAATCAGATGATCAGAGATAGCGGCTACTCACCAGGCGCTATCGGGTGGTTCTGCGCCCTGATCATCATGGCCATCATCAGCTCATGGAGGGGGCGCAAGTAGGCCGCCAGAGTAGGCTGCAGCTGGCGTGAGCAAGCCACGCAGCATAGGATCGCGCTCGACCGGCGCAAGAAGACCGCGCTGGATGTTCTGCGCATTCCCCTGGCTCAACATCACGTTGAAATTTCTCAGGGGTGTCGTGATCACCTCTTGTCCAAAAGGGATCTTGTTGGCAAACCCACCGAGAATATCGGCTCCTCGCCCAAGCACCAGTGCGCCAGAGTTGCTATTGTTCACGGCGCTGCCGACTGGCTGTGCTTGTGTGTACGAGGCGACTCGGCCGACTCGCTTCAACGACTCGATCTCGTCTGGCGAGAAAAACTGAGAGAGCTTCCCATCCCCAATGGCCTTGAGTGCTCTGTTGTAGGCTGAACTGCTGAACTTGCCAGTTTCATCTGCTGTGCCAGCGCCCAAGGCCTTGTCTCGCAAATGCGAAACGATGGCATCTCTGATAACAGGCACGCCTTCTGGGCCGACCTCTTTGGCAAGCATCTTGGCTTGCGTGGGCGTACCGTTGACCACATACCGCTGAGCAAGATTGGCGGGATCCGATGATTTACTGGCAGCCAATGCATCCCGCACCAGTGGCGATGAGTCTTCGTAGGCGTAGGCAGCCCGTGTCGCGCCTCTGGCACGGTTCACCGCATCAATCGCCGATCCTGGAGCCGCATCCATCGCGCGCAGGCGCTGAGCCATGTCACCAGTGAGCACCGAGTTTCCGAAGTCGATCCCGCCTGGATTTGTGATCGGCTGCACTTCGGATCGGCCCAGCACCCGGGCAGCCGCGCTGGCAGCAGCTCCCTCGTTGCCGCCCTTTGCAATTTCGCGCGACAGCATGGACTGCAGGTTGCGGTAGTCTTGCGGGGTGAATGGCTGATCACCTTGCTGGAAAGCCCCCATGTATCGAGAAATTGTGGGGTTCATGAAGGGCATCAGGCCCTCTTCACCTAGCGTCTGGTTGATGTCGCTGATCACCTTGGGGGAGATCGGCTGACGGTAGCCAGGCGAGGATTTGGCGGCATCCCATGCTGCTTGTTCGGCAGAACGGAGACTGTCGCGGCGGCCAAGAATGGACGATGCGATCTGTTCTCCGGCACGGTTCAGATCGCCACGACCGGCCCCCTGTTCGTTAAGCGCCTGGATAAGCCGGGCATTGTTCTGGTTCTGAATTTGAGCCAGACCTTGCAACTCCTGATTGCCACTGTTGGCCCCCATTTTTGCGAGGTTCATTTCTCGCGTGATTTGCACAGGGTCCAATGTGACCATGCCGCGCGTTGGCGTTGCGCCCACGGCCTCGAAGTCAGCAAGTCGGCGCACAGCGTCAGGGCGGATTTCTTTCCCGGCCTGCAGGGATTTGGCGAGCTCTGTCCTTAGCGCCTGGCGCGCCTTCTCTGGAACGGTGGAATAGTCGCCACCAGCCCGCTCGAAGATAACGCTGATCTGCGCGTCCAACTGCTGGGGCGTCATGGAGCCAGGCGCCAAACGACGGCCCAATGTGGCGGCCCCACGTGCGACAGACGGGATAGAGCCACCGATCAGGCCGCCAACAAGGCCGGCTGATGCTTGCTGCAACTCATCCCCGCCGCCCTCGCGCGACAGGCCGGAGAGCCCGCCAGCGCCAATAGCTGAAGTAGCGGCAGGCATAGTCAGACGCCCAGCCTCAGCAAGAGCTGGCTTTGCGGCTGTCATTGCATCGCGCGCCCATCCTGTGTAGCCGGCCGCGTTAGGCGAAAGTGCAGAACCAGCCTTCCCAAGCAGGCCCCCAGTAGCGCTCAATGCGCCGCCACCCGTTGCAGCGCCTGCCAAAAGGCGGGAGGCGTCACCAACCACCCGTTCGAGCGAGCCCTCCGGCTTAGGCAGCCCCACCGCGTCTGCCAAGCTCGTTGCCACCTCTCCCAATGGAGCAGTCTTGATGCCAGCGGCCCGCATCAAACCAGCGACAGGCTCAGTGAATACCTGCAGAGCGTTGGCCGCACCTTCCAAGCCATAACGCCCGGTCAACCCAATTTGGCGCGGAATGCCGGAGATGCCTCGGTTGATTGCTTGGCCCGCTTCCTGCACTGGCTGCGCGGGAGCAGCGGGCGCGCTTTGCTGCAGCCAGTCGGCAGGTACGGCCATCCCGTTTTTCTGCAGTTTCGTGACCAGGTCGGCCTTTGTCGTGCCGTCCGGAACATTGCTGATGATGGTGCCATCCGGCAGACGTACATCCATTATTTGAGACTCGAAAAGTCAACAACGCCACCGCCTGCAGGCGCTTGTGCGGCCTCGGGCTGTGGGACAGTGAGGAACGGCGCCAAGGCTCCAGCATTGGGATTGTTCAGCAGAGGCTGCACGTTCTGGTTGTGCTGGCGGATGCGGTTCTCCGCGGTCTTGCGGGCAGTGCGAGATAGGAATTGGAGTTCGGGCAAGGTCATGTTGATATCACCGGAAGCTGCCCTGCGTAGAAGTACGCGCTCCTGATCCGTCAACGAACCCTGCCCCTTTAGCTGCCCAGAGGCATCCAACTCCAATTGGGCCATGGATTGGATGGCGCCTCTCGTGTTCTGCAGCGTTTCCTCTACACTCTTCCCGCCGATCCCCAGTTGCTGACCGACCTGCAAGAGCAGTTGCCCTGGTTTTGTCAGAGGGCCAGCAAGGAGCTTCTTGCTGTTCAGCGCAGCGTCGAGATTGTTCAAAGTGCCAAGCGTAGATTGCGCTCCTTTCGCCCCAGCCAATGATGCATCCAGCTGCCCGCCAACGCCCTTTGCGATCTCGTTCAGGAACGACTTCTCAGTGTTGACGCTGATGTTGTTGCTGGTGCGCGCCGCGCCGGCAGCGGCCTTGCTGATCTCGTAGTTCTGGTACGCCTTATTGGGCAAGATGTTGCCCTGAGCGTCCATCTGGAACGGCTTGTTTGGGTTCGGGATGGAGCGATTTGCGTTGTTCGGGTCGAACGGGTTGACGCCAACGCCCTCCACAAACTCCAGCTTGTCACGCGGCATCAGATCCCCATAGTTCCGACTCTGCGCGAACTTTGCCAGAGAGGCGGGCGTGAACTTCGTCGGATCGATCTTGTCCACAGGCACCTCTTTCTGCAGAGACTGCAGAAGCTGCATGCCGCGCAGAGGATTGACGCCCATGACTGCGTTCGCATAGCCCTGCATGTCAAAGCTACTCGGCGCTCCACCACCACCAGAACGCAGGAACTGAGGCGCAAGTGCGCTTTCCTGGTCCTGCAAGTCCCATGCCTTGGTCTGCTGGTCGCGCTGACGCTTTTGGAACGACTGATCATCAGCAGCGCGTCGCGCCTCATTTGAGTACTGCACAGCGCTCAACAGACCCGGGCCAAAGCGCTGTCCACTGCCGGCCGCAGCCAGCAACCCCAGGCCCAGTTGAGACTCAGGGCTGCTCAGGAAATCGAGTAGTCCAGCCATTACGCACCTCCATCACTGCCATGCAGACGCCGGCCTTCTGCAAGATCGAACTGGCGGCGCAGATACTCGATCTCTGCATCAGTCAGATTACCCGTGTTGCTCTCCGGCGCCTTGGGCTCTGGCATCGCGCCGCTCGTCCATGGGTTCAGCGCCTTGAAGTCGATCTGCCCATATGCTTCCCCAGGGTTCGTTCTCATCGTCGGGATCATGTCTGTTGGGCGAAGGCCGCTCGACTGCATGCCTTGGGCCACGCCTTGCCCTTGAGTCATGTCCTGGCCGCCCCCGCTCATCAGCCCGCCAGCGCCACCCAACGCGCCAGAGATGCCGCCCAGTAGGCCGCCTTGCGTCAGCGGCGTATGGCCTTGGCCGGCCTGGCCTAGCAACCCCTGCAGCGCGCCGCCGCCTCCCTGGCCACCAGCTACCGAGTTGCCCATGGCCGCGCCCGAGCGGTAGTTGCCCGCGCCCAACGCCCGCTCTGGTTGCAGCATCCCGCCCATCTCGGAACCAGCCGGCGCGCGCTGGTAGTTGCTGTTCATCAGCCTGTTCGACAGGGCCATCATGGACGGCGCCATGTTCTGCCGGTAGTTGTCGATGTCCCCGTACAGGTTCTGATAACTGGTCTGCTGCAGCTGGTTGAACGGGTTCTGCTTGTAGTACTCGCGCAGCTTCGTCGCATCGCTGAGCACATCCTTCAAGCCTTGCTGGGCAGGCCCCCATGGCTCCCGATTCTGGGTCTGAGTTTGGCCGCCGCCTTTGTCACTCATAAGTCCGCCGACGACTGCCCCGGCGATGGGCGCGATTGCTGCTGGCATGTCAGAGGTCCTTTTCTACTGAAACTGCTTTGATCCGGTAGCCGTGGCGGCGACGGGTCATACCGCGCCTCACCTCGGCCACTACTTTTTTGCAACCAATGGACCGGCCCCAGGCCTCCATCTCGTCCACCAGTTCGTTGTTGAACACGCCCGCACTAGCAACAAGGTGCAGCACGCGGCACGTCTTGCCGTTGATGACTTCGCTTATTGCCCAATAGCCCTGGTGCTCCCAGAGCTGGGCTAGATCGCGCCGGCAGCGCTCCAGCCATGCTTCGGCGGTGTCTGTGTGGGTGCGACGAAATGCTGGCTCCAGAGCCGCTGCAGCCTCATCGGGCACGGTGCTTGGAATGAAGTGCATTACGGAGTGCTCCAGAACCCCGTTCCAGGACCCTTCAGGCCAAGGCCAGACCCTCCACCACTGACACCGCCCCCACTGCTACCAGAGCCCCACAGATTGCCGATCTGGCCACCAAGCTGCATTCCACCCAACGCACCCAGCAGGGGATTCCCCTGAGTGCTTCCGGTGCCCGTGGTAGTGCCGAACCCGGAGCCGATGCCGTTGATCAAGTTTCCGAAGTTGTTGAGGTAGTTCAGAGGCGTGTTCTGGATCGTGTTCCCAGCGTTCAATCCGGTCTGGTTGTTGCCCATCAACTGGTTCCACGCGTTGTTGGCGAGGTTTGCGCCTTGCAACGCCCAGCTGTTGTTGTCGTTGTTGATCTGACGATCAAGGCCTGCGTACCCAAGGCCGAGGTTCCCCAGGCCCAGGTTGTAGCTGTTGCCCGCGTTGTAGTAGCCCAGATCGTTGTTACGGCGGCCCAGGTCGTATTGCAGCTGCTGCCCGAATGCACTGTTGCCCAGGCCTGCGAGAGCGCCGCCAAGCTGCTGACCGAAGTCGCTCATGGCATTGGCCTCGATCACGCCCTGGCGCGATCCACCGAATCCACCGGCTGCCATGGCCTGAGACGAGATATTGGGCAGCACGTTGCGATTGAAGTTGCCGGTCATGGTCTTCGTGATCGCATCCATCTGCTGCTGCAGATATGGATTCGTCTGATTCATGTAGCTTGAGCCGCCGCCGCCGCCACCACCTCCCCCGCCGCCGCCACCACCTCCACCCAGATCTCCTGAGTAGCCGCCAGAACCGCCCGGCGCTTGGTTGTTGCCTGTGGAGACAGTGAAGCCATTTCCACCCAAGGCACCCCCCACAGCCTGATTGCTCAAGCCCTGGGTGTAGCCGCCGCTGTCATTCTTGGTCCCCTGGAACCAGCCCTCCACAAGACCGTTCGGGCCTTGAATGAAGTTGCCGCTCGCATCTTTCTGGAAGGGAGAACTTCCAGTCGAGCCATCAGCATATTTGTAGAGATAATCCATATGTCACCCCAAAAGTTTCCAGCCACCATCCCGATAGCCATAGAAGCCAGCACCAGATCCCGGATTCCACTGCGTGCCATCTGCGAGAACCACCATCCCCTCAAATAGGCGGTTCGGCGGCACATACTGCTTGTCGAGCAACAGAAAAGAAAAAGGCCCGCTGAGGGCCTTCTGTAAGTTGAGCAGCTCTTGCTGCAGGAACTGCGGAATCTCGGCAGGGTTTGCCGGGACGTTGTTCGGCACGTACATCAGTACCTCCCTGTAACCACGAAATCGGTGTCGTAGCTCTGGAAGCGCCAGGGCTGGTTGTCAAGCGACGTGACGCGCACTCCCAGAAACCGGCCATTTGCAAAAGTGTCGATCTGGCCATAGGGATTGCCGCCTATCGTGTGGTTCACAGCTTGGGACCACTTGATAGGGTCTTCCATGCTCATCTGGCCACCGACTTCGATTTGCAGCCGTGTCCCTTGTGCGCCTTGCGCGCGGAATCGCAGACCGCGCACAGTCTTCACCGTCTCCGGCGAGTCCAGTGTCAAGCCAGTGCGCTCCACATAGCTCGTGTATCCAGCGCCGTTGATCGTTCCAGTGATCTCCACAGCGTTGATGATGGGTGCCGTGGAGCCAATCAGCAGCCGCTCCTGGGCCGGAGACAACGGGTCTTCATTCCAGGCCTGCGCGGCGTCTTGCCACGCATAGTTCTGCGAGCCCCATGTGTTTGTAGTGCCGGAGTCAAGTTGCCCGATAGCGCCGCACGTCACATTACGTAGACTGCGGATGCTCCATGTGTTCTCTTCCCAGTTCCAGCAAGCCGCAAGCGTGCAGGACTCCTTGCCAAGCTCAGGAAAGCACACCCAAACCTCTTTCACTGGCGGATTCGACACCACAAACGCGCGGCTGCGGTTCGTGCTGTCGATCTGGGCAAACAGCCACTTGCGCAAGCGCCCGTTGATGATCGACTGTGGACCCTGGCCGGAATGGACGATCACGTCGCCGTGAGTGAGCACAACATGCCCGACAGGTGTCTGTGCGATGCAGCCCCGGGCCAGCGCGCCGACAGCACCGGGCAGGCGCTGAAACGAGAAGATGTCCAGCCCACCAGTCGCCCGCATGGCGTACATGCTGTTTTCTTTGTAGATGACATTCACATCACCCAGGGGCAGCTGATCAACAAGCAGGCTCGGCTCTTCTGCGAGATCCAATTCGCCGGCAGTCTTCGTCACATCCGTTGCATCCCACGATGCCGGAACCGCTCCAGGAACAGCAGGCACAGACCACTTGACCATGTGCGGGTATACGGTCGTGCCCTTGGTAATCCCCAGCGCCACAAGAACCGACTTGAACGGCCGCAGCGACTTTGCGCGCCATGTTGCATCCCATCCAGGCAACGCAGTCATGAGGCCAGTCCCACCCCAAGACCACGGAACGTCCTTGCCGTTGTTGGCCACCAAGACACCATTGAGTACACCGCCCGTCCAGCGGTCGTCAATCGCACCAGTTGGCGCAGTGGTGGGAGTGATTGTGGCTCGCGCCGCGCCGTCATCGGCGAACACGGCATTCAGTCCGGCATGGATCCAGTGACGTTTGCCGCCCTGGTAGTACGGCTGAAGCCAGTAAGGCACGACCGAAGGTGTATCGAACACCTTCAGCTCGCCCTTCATGCGCTCGACGCCTCCGTCTCGAAAGCGCACGTTCGCCCCATCTGACCATGCATTCGTGGGTATCTCCTGGGACTGCATGTCTTTGACAATGCCGATCTTCCCAAGATCAGTTGATGTCTTTATCGGCATGTCTAGGGCAGCTCGTGCGGCTGTATCGGCGCGGCGAGGATGGCAACCGGATCAATCGCGTGGCCGGCTGCTTGGAGAATCGCCAGGCCGGCAGGCAGATCCACATTGTCGAGGTCGATGTACTTGCGCACACTCGCGTCTTGGATCACCGCCTTAACTTTGTCGCTTGAATCTGCAAGTACGGCCCACTTGAGCGCGCCGAAGCGGTCAAAGAACGCCCCAACGCTGATATGTCGCTGGTGGCGCAGATCTTCTGCTGCAGCATCTGGCCAGCGCGTTATCTCAAGACCGCCAACGGTTTCCGTGATCATTTCTGTCATGCCATGCCTCGCAGATTATGCGCGATGTAGAAAGATGTGCTTACTGCAGTCGTTGGAGTTACGTATACAGCAACTGATCTCCTGAAATTGATGGGGTAGTTGTCATCCCACGCATAGTACCCCTCATTTCCTGCGCTATTCATTGATGTGCGACCAATAGGCAAGATATATTGATTTGTCGAAAGAGATATATTGTTGTCTACCAGGGCGCGACCATCAATTATTAACTCAAGCCGGAATGTCCTGGAAGAACCAATAAAATTTGAGACGCCAAGAAATCCAACACTACCACGCCCCGTCGCGCTAACTATTAGCGTCCGCACTCCTGCGGATATGCTAGGGTTTACAACTGTCGCCCCGTACTGGGCAAAAGTTGATGAAGCCCCTATAGGAGAAAGTGCCGACGACCGAAGAGACGATGTGCGGACATAGCTGGCCGCCACATAGTTTGTGAAGTCGTCTGCTGGGTCAGTCGATCCGGAGCCGGTTGCCGATGTGCGCGTGTAAAGCTCACCATCCGACGGGCTTTGAACTGTCTGCCATTTCCGGACGGTCATTCCACTTGCCCAAAGCTTTGCGGAACCGCCACCGCCGCCAAAGAAATCAGAATAATCACTCATACAAAACTCCCGGCAAGGGCATTCCAACGCACATAGCCGCGCACGTTGTCACCAGACAGAACCATCACCAATGGTTGGCGGCCAAATAGATTGCGGCTACCCCAGTCAATAGAGTTTTCGCTATTCGCGTTGATATGAACAAACCCAAACGTGTCGTTATCTTGAAATGTAGCTGGCAAAGTAAAGGTCTGTCCGGTGCAATTCAGGATATTCAAACGACCTATCTGCAGGACGCCGCCTGTTGTGTGCACCACCGCAGGAATCTGAGGCCACTGCCATGAGGCGTTCGCCCCGTCAGTTGTGATGAATTTCCCAGAGCTGCCAGATTGCCCAGGAAGCGCACCAGAGAGCGCCGTGGCATTGACGAAATCCACGCTCGCGGCGCCATTGCCGGTAGCTCCAGTTGTCAGCGTCGGAACCGTGATGGCCGCGCCGGTGAAGTTGTGTGTACCCGAGTAGGTGTCGCCAGCCTTCGCCGCCTTGGTGTTGATCTGAGTCTGCACATCGCTGGTCACGGTGGCCAGATAGCCCTGGATCGTCGGCGTCAACGGGCCAACTGTCGTCGTGCTCGGGAAGGAGTGCGTCCCCGTCCACGTCTGACCTGCAATGGCCCCCTTGGAATCGATCTGCGACTGCACCCCAGAGGTCACACCAACCATGCGGTTGAGTTCAGTCGTGGATGCCGTGATCGGGCCGGTGTAGTTCGGCAGGCGAGTGGACCACTCGTTCTGCACGAAGGCTGCCGATGCGGCCCCTGTCGTGCTCGTGGCCTGGGCAAGAGTCGGCACCGTGATGGCCGTTGCGCCAGAAAAGTCATGCGTGCCGGTCCACGTCTGCCCGGCCTTTGCGCCTTTGCTGTCGATCTGGCCCTGGATAGAAGCGGTAACGCCGACCAGGTAGTTGATCTGCACATCCGTGGCGCTGATAGCGCCGGCCACGTTGGGGAACGTGGTCTTGAGCACAGTCTTGATGAGGGTGATGTGGTTGTCACCCTCCGAAACCATGTCATCGGCTTTTGGCCACGACGTGTTCAGCTGTGGTGGATAGAGGGCGGCTTCTACGCTCATGGCCTTTTCCTCATAACGAGCATGGAACCAGAGTGCTGGGTCCGTTGATCTGCGGATTGCGCCGAAGAAACAGCGCTTGCATAGTTGCCCGCCTCACGCACAAGCATCTCGTCATCGCGCGCCCAGCGGGCGAACTCAACAAGCATCGAGGTGAGGTAGACGTTAGGGAATTTGGCGAGGATCGGATTCGTGTCCGAATCCAATGCAGGCGTCGCAAACTGCCCGTAGTAGGTCAGCTGCATGGGAAACGCCATGTCGCGCGACAGGACCATGGTTTCGCCGTCCCATGAGAAAGCGCGGCACTCGTGATCCATGAACTCCATCGGTCGGAACTCGAGCGGCATCCATGGCTTGCCCAGCTCAAACACCTTCTTAGCCTCCAGAAAGCCCGCAGGCCTGGCGCCATCGGCCATCGCGACCGTGGAAAGCATCGACGACACGCGGATCGCTGGCGAATTGGACTCGCCGAAGTAGATGCGTTGTTCGGCAATCGGCAGGAACGAATCCGCCATGGCTGCCGCATCCGACCTGTGCGTGTAGGCGGCCATCGCCGCCTTGAGTTGGCCGTAGTTCATTGCAGGAATGCGTCGTAAGCCAGGAAAACGGGGTTCTCGCGGAAGAAGGCCTTCATGGCCTTGGTGCGCTGTGCCTCGTCATCGATGGCGGTGATCTGGTGAGATACCCACGGCGGGAGAACGCCGACCTCTTTTCCCTCTCCCCAGCGCTTACCCTCATTGCGAGCGCGCATTTCCTTGGCTCTCAGGATGTAGGGCTCAGCGTCGTAGACCTTCTGCACCACCACTTGATCGCCCTCGAAGTGGTAGATGGTCCGGACGCCGGTATTTGGGTTCACACCCTCATCAATCTGGAAGTGGCCGAAGCTCATGTTCACTCCAAAGAAAAAGGGCCCCGAAGGGCCCTTTGTGCTCAGTTGGATGGATCAGCCGCCAGACAGGTCGGCGATCTTGAAGTTGGCCTTCTCGGCCTTCACGCGCAACGTGGCATCGACCAGGATCTGCTCTTTGTCGCTGTCGCCAGTGCGGCCCAGGGGCTTGCTCTGGAACGAGCGCAGGTACACCGTATCCAGCTCGGACAGGACCAGGCCGTACACGTTCGTGCCGCCTGCCATCATGTAGTGAGGCATGTGGCTGACCGCGCCGAAGTCGGAGACGTACACGTCGGCGCCGCCCACGATGGTCCCCTGGCTCTCGCCCTTGGCCTCGTGGCGGATCTGCGCGATGCCGACGAAGCTGGATGCCACGACCTTGTGGGCAGGAGAGAAGAACACATCTCGGGGGATCTTGCCGGCCGTGGTGTACGTGGTCTGCAGCGTCGTCTTGTAGATGGTCTCCGTCAGAGCGCGCGCAGTGCCAGCAGTCGGCGCCGTCGTGGGGGCGCCGGACGTGTGGGCAACAGTCGAGCCGCCCGCGCCGTGGCTGGCGTTGGTGTACAGCAGGACGCCCAGGCCACCAGACTTGGCCGCGACGGCGCCAGAGCCCACCACAGCGGGGTTGTTCGACACCACCATCTTCTCGATGTCGCGCTGCAGCTCCTTGTACATCTTGGCCTTCTGGTAGGCCATTTCGGACTTCTTGCCGGCCTTGTCCACAGCTTCCACGCGGCCCGAGATGAACACGGTGTCCTGGAAGATCTGGCAGATGTTGCCGACGCGTTGGGGGGGCGTCTTGGCCGAGGCGGCAGCGTCGTCGCCGTCCAGTGCCGCGTTGTCCGCGTTGGGCGCGCGCAGAGCGTCACGGGACCACTCATGCAGGGTGTTTGTGGCCTTGCCACGGCCGGCGCCAGACACGATAGGCGTGCTCTCGGGGTCTTGGCGCGAGATGAAGTCGGCGAGGTCTTCGCGGACGTTGTTTGCCGCCGTGTAGCGGTTGTAGGTGTTGGTTGGGACGGCCATCTTGGCAGCTCCTTACAGATTGTGTTGTGCAATGAATGCGGCCAGGTCGCCTTGCGATCCCTTGCCACTACGCAGCCGATCAACGCGTCGCTTGTCCATCGACTCGTTGCGGGGCACGCCGTTCTTCTGAGGCAGACGAGGGGCGCCCTCAGCCTTTTTCTTCACCTCATCGCGTTTCTTGAGTAGCTCCCGGTATGCCACTGCATCAGCCATGGCCAGCACGACGGCCGGATCATTCAGGGTCGAGAACCGATCCTGCGACACGCCGTATTCCTTCGAGAACGTCTCGAATATGTGCTGCAGCTTGGGGCGATCAATGCCTTTCTGGCCGATCACGCCCCAGCAGCGCGCAAAGCTCTTCTGCATTTCTGCCTGTTGAGCCTGCTGCTGCTGAAATTGCTCCTGCTGCCACTGGTTTTGCAGTTGTGCGATGACGCCCTGGATCTGCTGCGTGCGAGCCTGCTCGGCCACGTAAGCAGCTGGATCGCTGTGCGACAGTGCCAGCATTTCCTCGGGAGACCTCAACCCAGCGAGCCGAGCCACAAGCGCCTGTGCCATTTGCGCTTGCTGGACGTAGTGGTTTTGCGCATCGGTCACCCGTGTGCGCACAATCTCTGCCGCCTGCTCTTCTCGCTGCGACAGGCCCTGCATCTTCCGCGTGTAGTCGGAGTGACGCTGGTAGCCCGCCACGAGTTCTTTTTCGTCAACCTCTTGCTCAAGGTCCGCGCCGTCTTCGCCCTTGACGGTGACTTTGAATTTGCGACTGCTTGTCGGATCGGGCTCCTCGGCAGGCTCATCGCCGCCATCATCCGGGCTGTCGTCTGTGGTTTCCGCTTCGTCCTTGTCCTCGTCGGGGGACTCAGCGTTTGGCTGTTGCTCCCCTTGATCCTCGGCCCGGTCTGCTTCCGGGTTGTCGAGCAAGAAGGCAGCCAGATCATCGTTAGAGATCGGGGCCTGATCGGCTTGTCCGTCCATTTGATGCTCCTAAAACAAAAAGCCACCCGAGGTCGCCAGGGTGGCTTGTGGGCAGCGCCCGATGAGGTAGGCGACTACCGGAATTTGCGGGCCAGCTTTTTCACTGCGCCCTCGTCTCGATGTTTGTCAAGGTTGATTCGGGCCAGCTTCCCTCCCTCCACCATGCGTTTGAGGATGACCTCGAAATCATCCGTCACCGCAGCAAACTGGCGGGCCAGCTTGAGCCCCTCGGCGTCCCTGATGTCGGTCTGCTTGAACGCCTGGTGAGCCACCTCATGCAATCTCTTCATTGCCTCGTCAAACGCGGGGTTGGACAGAACCTGCTTTGCGTACTCGCCCATGTCTGCGATCTGCTGGTCTGTCATGGCTGGATCTCCCGGCCCAACTCGTCCGTGGCCGCCTGTGTCGCGGGATTATTGATCTTGGCCTTGCTGCTGATGTTCGCAGACTCGATCTTGGTGGCGGCATCAAGCTCGGCTTTCCAGCGGCTGAACTGCATGTCCTGCTCGGACTTCCATTGCTGGAATGCCATCTCGCGCTGGTGCCTGGCATCCTCGTACTGAGCCTGCATCGCGTTCAACTCTGCCTCTTGGGTGAGCTTCATCCGGTGCATCTGCGCTTCGAGTTCACGCCGGTTTGTGTCCGTCTGCTGCTGGGCCTGCTGCCTGATGATCTCCAGCTCAGCCTGCTGCCTGCGCTGCATCTCGTCGGCCTGGGCCTTGTACTGCAGCTCCATCTGGGTCGCCTGGGCCTGCTGCTGCATCTTGGCCTGTTCCAGCGCCAGTTGTGGCGGGGGCTGAGGCGGCGGAAGCTGTTTTCCCTGGGGGTCCCCAATGAAGTCGCCCACGTTCTTCTGCCCACCCAGCTCCACTAGCTTGGCGTAGGTGTTGTAGATGTTCTGAGGCTGGATCATCAGTTGCCCATAAGGCGACTGCGCCAAGCCCATCTGCAACTGCAGCAGGTTCTGGAAGAAGCCGATCTGCTGTGACTTGTCGCCCGTGCCCAAGCCGACATTGATGGTCATGTCGTACTGGTCACGCCACTCGTTCGGGTCGTACTGCACGAACTCGCCGCGCAGACGAAACGCAAGCGGCTCCATGTCACCATCGGTGAGCAGCTTCAGGATGCCCTGAAAGATGGGCTTCACCAGCGTCTCAGCGAAGATGCGCGCGATCAGCTTCACGCGCTGCTTGGCCGCCGTGGCCGTCATCATCACTTCGGCAGCCGTGCGGTCAGGGCGCAGGCTGTTCGGGTCCAGGCCCTGCTGCTGCTTGGAGACGCCAGTGCGCTTCTCGGCCATCTCGTCCACATAGGATAGGACGGGCAGGATTTGGTTGCCGTTGAATGGAGCAGGTTCGATGCCAAGCGCATCAGGCTTCTTCACTCGAAGAATTCCGCCGATCCGGAAGTCCAACAGATCATCGATGTCGGCGTATGGCGTGCCGTTGGTATCTGTCAGGACGGTCTTGCGCGGATTCACAGCCAGGTTCGCAGCGTTGACCATGCTGCGGGTCAGGTCCGTCTTCAGGCGCTGCAGGTCAGCCACTGCCTCAGCGATGGACATGCCGTCCCAACGGTGCGTGTTCAGAATGGGACTGGTCGTGGCGATCTGGACGTGGCTGGTCTCCTCGTTGGACAGCAGCTTGTTTTCCAGGCGATAGATTAGCCGGCGCTCTGCAATGCCGTCGCCGTCAAAGTCCACCAGCACGTATTCGATGCGCAGCCAGCCAGTCGCCAGGCTCTCGTCTGCGTTGTCGATGGTGTCATCTGCGCTTGTGTAGCGGCCATCGGTGCGCTGTAGCCTGTAGTCCTCTTCCAGCCCCTGGGGCAAGGCGTCCTCGGAGGCACGGAGATCAGAGGCCTCCACGTCTTTGAAGCCCATCTGCTTGAGATCGGACAGCGTGACTTCCATCACGCGCGAGACATAGGGGCAGTCGGACAGGAGCGGCGAGGTCCAGCCGCGCTTGACCATCAGCTGCTCAGGAGGGAAGGCCTCAACGCAGATCTTGCGTTTCTCGACAGTCCTGGCCACTTTCACATTGAACAGCGGCACCATGGCGCCCATGATCGGCTCTGCAGCCTCGATCTCAAAGCCTTCCTGCTCAAGCATCGCCAGAACCTCGGGCGATGCGCCTTGCAGCTCCTGGCTCTCGCGCACCTGGTCAACCACCGTGCGCCACTGCACAGCGCAGTTCTGGGCGATCAGCGCATCCTTGAACGCCGTGTACAGCGTCAGGAAGCCGTTGTTCTGCTTGTAGAAGACGTAGTTGCAGGTGTCCGTGGCTTGAGACGAGCCGGTCACGTCCTCGGCTTTGCGCGGTTCGAAGGAGACCGCCTCATCCGTAGACGTGAACACGTCCAGCAGCTCGGGCAAGATCCACTCAACCGTGTCCTGAGTCTCAGACGTGACGATCTGGGACCAGCCCTCAAGGTCTGCATCACCAGGATACGGCTCACGGTAGTACTCGCGCATCGAAGCAAGACGAGTGTTCCCAATGGCTTCGACGTACTGCGCCGCATCCTGCTCATTTGATTGCAGGTGCTTCATCAGCGTGTCGTTGTCCATCTTTGCCATCACTCAGCCTTTGGTTGTCGCGGCGCGCGCTTCGGTTTGTCGAGGGTCTCTGTCTGGGCTTCTGGCTCTTGCTTGCCAGCGGCCTGCTCAATCGGGGAGAGCTTCGGGAACGGCGGGCATCCAACCCGGGCCGATCCATCGGGATAGGTGTGTGTCTCGTTCATGCGAGCATCCTTCGCTTGTATTGGATGGGCTTGTTGGCCGCGTGTGGCTCTTCATACGCCACGCACATCAGCCCGAATGCATCAGCGCCATGGCTGGACCAGTCGTGTTCTGGACCAAGGCCAATGCCGCGCTGCTCATCTCGCTTCTCGTGATACCAGCCCAACGCTTCTAGGCCTGGCTGAGTCGTGGCCTCGTTGAACCACATCGACCCAAACAGGCGCCTGCCAGCCTCGATACGGGCCTTTGCAGCGCCCTTGCCCTGGTTCGGCACGACCGTGACCGTGTAGCCCGCCTGGCGTAGCGCGGACTCGTAGGACACGTCGTGCACCTTGTCTTGTGTGGCGCCATCGTGTGGCAGCCAGATCTGGGCCTTGTCGTAGCCGTGCTCACGCATCCAATTCAGGTGCGACGACAGCGGCTGACCCACTTGCTCGTAGTAGTCGAGCACTCGAATCTCTTTGCCGACGAATTGGGCTATCCACATCGCGAAGGCATCAGCCCTGGCGCCTGTGCCGCCGATGTCCACAAAGGCTCGCAGCGTCATCAGCGGGTCGGCCGGCACGCGGCCAATCCGGTTGTCTTGGCGCGCCTTGACGATGTGCGATGCAAAGTACGCACCCTCGATCACCGTGGCGTAGTCGCCTTCCCAGATGTGCGCGTACTGCTCAGGGCGCTCAGCCAAGTCACGCAGCCTCACACGCTCAAGCAGCGCGGGAAACTTCGGGTTGTCCCTCCAGTTGCAACGCACGTACTTCATGCGCGGATCGCTCAACCCTTTGAACCGCTTCTCGACCGGCGCACTCTTGCGCTTCGGGTTCCACGTCACCCAGAGTTCAGCGTTCCAATCCGTGCCTTCTTCCCGCAGCGTGGGGATCAGCGTTGTCCAGGCTTCATCCGTCACTGGCTCAGCCTCATCCACCCAGCACAACAGCAGACGCCCCTTGGACTTGATAGATGCGATGTTGCGATCCAGGCCGGCAAACGCAAACGTGATGCGCCCGTCGCGGCTCTTGATGTACTTGTCGCCCACGTCGTAGTAAGCGGCAAGCCATGGCTCATCCTCAATCGCACGCTTGCACTCTTCCAGCGAGCTGTCCTCAAGCGAGTTCATGAACTGCCGAGCACACAGCAAGATGCCGGTGACGCCCCCCTTACCGTACTGATAGCCCTTGACAGCAGCCATCTTGGCGAAGCTGCGTGTCTTGCCAGACCCTCGACCGCCATCACACGCGCGCACGTCTGCCTCCCCCGAGAACAGCTCAATCAGCTTCTCAGGGATGGCAATCTGCGCAGTGGTCATTTCAGGGGAACTAGCTCTACTCTCGTGACAGTCTCGACTGGTCCGCCATACTTGCCGGATAGCTCTTGCCGATCAGTGACCAGGCCCAGCAGCTTTGCCTTGCCCATCGTTGCGGCCACCATTGCGGCAGCCTTTGGCTTCTCAGAAGTGCTTGCGGCAACCCGGGCCTCTTCAAGCTCGCGGATCAGGTCACTCACCGTGATTTCGTGCCGCTCAACATGCGACGCCTGGAGCGCAGCCACCCTTACCGCGACATTACCGTTTGCCAGTAACTCGCTGGCCTTCACTGCAATCACTGCTGGCTTCATGTTCTCGGCGTTGTAGGAGCGCCGGTACGCTTCGGAGGCGTTGCCCGTTTCCACGTAGGCAAGGGCAAAGGCCTCCTGCTTGATGGTCAGGGCCATGATGGTCTCAGTTGGGTGCAGGGCTAAGCACTCGAAGGAGGAGGGCTTGAGGGGTTAGTGCCGCCCTGCGGAAATGAAAAAGCCCCGACTGCGTGAGCAATCGAGGCCTTGGTAATTTTGGGCGCACCACCGCACCCGGATCAGATAGTAGCGATTTTTCAGGCTGTGTCAACTGACAGCAACCCTTTTTTGATCATCTTGGCTGCGAGTTGATTTCTGGCCTCCTGCAGCAATACAAACCGCTCTTTCGGATCGGCTGGCAGCCTCTGGCTTGTCCACACATTTGCTCTGCATGCCAGGTTTCGAGCTTGGATCATCAGGCACGTTCGGTGCGGCTCCTGAATGTCGTAGATCGACGCCTCGAATGACTGCAGCTCGTTGATGCTGCGTGCTGGGTCTTCCCAGATGCTGGGCTCATCCTCGCGCTCATCCGGCTGCGCCTGATAGCGGTAGCCTGCGGTCCAGCGGTGCCACCGTGCGAGCCACTCGTTAAGCATCTGATCCAGGTAGTTCTGTTCATCCATGGCGATCCCCTTTCTTCAGCTCTCGGGTGGCGGCGCGGCGCTCTGCAGCGATTGCCTCGTAATCGTGTTTCTTGTACGCGCGGGGCGTCTCGTCTGCTTCCAAGGTCAGAACAAAGTCCTCGCCAAAGCGCGCGATCAGACCCTTGCGGTATTCGATGAGGTTGCCGTGCAGGTGTAGGTTGCAGGGCGCGCATTGGCGGTGGATGTTGCGCAGATCAAGAGCCAGGTGCGGGGCTGATCCACAGCTCCTGTAGTGCCCTGCGTGGTATGCGCCCTCTCCAGTCTTTCCGCATGAGATGCAGGGCAGTCCATGGTCACGGGCCAGGACGAATGCATTGGTGGCGCGCTGGGCGATCCTGCGGGCGTCTTGGGCAGTCATCAGAGCTGCCTTGCGCCGACGCGTTTCAGCCTTCTCGACCCTGGCGGCCATGCGCACCGCCTTGGCCTGGGCTCGCTCTTCCTTCTCGCGCTTGGCGATGGCGTAGGGCTCTGCGCATTCGGCGTGGACGATCTGGCTCGGGCGCTCTGGCGTGAGCTTGGCGCGGCAGTGGGCACAACGTGTGCGGCGGAAGGTCATTGGCCTCCCTTCAGTGCCGCAATCTCGGCCTCAAGCTGCTGAATGCGCTCGTGCAGCTTCTTGTGCGCCTGGTATGCATGCCAGGATGAGCCTGCGCTGACGCTCTTGTGGATCGCGGCCACATCCTCTGGTGTCAGGCGAGTCAGAGGCATGGCCGGGATCAACTCGAACGTGCCGCGCTCCCAATCCATCCCGTATCCAGCCACCTGAAGGGGGACAGAAGAACGCGGCCCAACCTTCCCCGGGTTGTGAACGACGATCCGAACTTCATCATCCAAGTTGCGGGTCGATGCGCGAAGAATGATCTCTGCCAGTTGGTCGGCTTTCATCGAACCACCCTCCCCTCTGCGCGGCTACTTGCCTCCTGGCTGCGCCAAATCTCCACCTGCAGCTCTGCCGCCTTCATCTTCCAGCGGAAGAGTTCTTCGGCCTCCACGGCAGCTTCCAGGCCATTCAGCAGCTCGATGTACTCCGGGTGGGCGTATGCAGAGGCCTCGCGGTCCGCCACGGTCTTCCCTTCGGACTGCTGCATCAGGATGGCCTTCTTGCTCTTGCGGAACTCCTCCAGCTGCACGCGCTTTGCTTTCGCAGCGGCGTAGCGGGGCGCGGTCTGGAGCATGTAGTCCACGGCCACCTGTGGATCGATGGGCGCGCGGTCGCTCATGCCTGAGCCCCCTTCCCCGCCTGGGCTTGCGCTGGGTTGCTGCAGTTCTCCCGGTGGTCCTTGGACCGTTTGCAGCGCTTGTCGCCGCAGGCCGGACACAGGCTCATACGCGAGCGGAAAGGGCCGTTCGCGGCCAGATCGCACGCCTCGCACCAGCAGCCCGGGTCTTTCCAGGACGTGGCCCCCTTCCCGGCCCGAACCATGTCTGCGAGCTCGTCAGCGGGCTTGATGCCGTACTGCAGCTCCAGTGCAAGCTGGGCGTAGTGGATGACCTTGCGCAGATCCTCGGCACCGTTCTTGGCCTTGTGCCGGGTGGCGTACTTCACGATGTTGCCCTGGAAGAAATCAAGCCCGTTGGCGTGGATGTACTGGATGGGCTGGATGGGGCAGTCCTTGTAGTGGGTGCCGCCTGCTTGGGTGTTGAGGGCGCTCATGCTTGCTCCTTCGGCGCTTGATCCGCAGCACAGCGCAGGATGGCCAGGCGCATGCGGTCGGCACGCTGGGACTCGTCGGGGACGTCTTCGAGGTACTGCTGCGCCGAAGAATCGCCGTCCGTCCACACGCTGGCGCAGACCCAGGGATGGCGGTCGTAGGGGTCGTTGTGCTCCACGCTGATGCGCAGGGCGGCCATCAAGTCCATGGATTGCTCCTTGGAGTGTCGCGGGTTCCACGGCCTCGCCGGGCCGTCGAGATTCCACAGATAGGCCTGACCATCCACTTCCTTGAAAAACCATCCCTCGCACTCGGACGGCCACGGCTCGCTTTCTGCCAGGACGTGCATGCCCATGGCCCGTGCCGCTGCTTCGAGCATTTCGCGTTCGGTGCTCATGCTGCGCCTCCATTCTTGGCTGCTGCCTGGGGCGCCAGAACTGCCCCACGAGCCTTCCAGCCCATCCATGTCGTCTGCGCAAACGCGCCCGCGTAGCCATCACCTCGTGGGCTTAGATCAAGGATCATGGGCTGGCTTTTGGCCCAGGCCTCGAACGCCTCACGATCATCGCCAACTGGCTGGGTAACTGCCTGAGGCGCTCCGAACTTCCCAAGCACCGCCTCGACCTTGGCGCGCGTCGCATCGCTGATCACGTTCTCACCGCTGCCCACGTAGACCACATCCATCTCGACGGCCTGCAGCACTTCGCGCAGGGCCTTGATCTGTGCCTCCAACTGCCGGATGGTCTCGTCGCGCGCCTCGGCTGCATTGAACGGCAGCAGGCCCTCGGTTTCGAAGGGCTCACCGTCAGCCGCCGCTTTCAGAGCATCCAGCCAGTTCTCGGGGAGGTTGCATTCAGCGCCCAAGCCGGCGTAGCAGGTAGCGGCCAAGCCACGCAGGGCCTTGTTCTCTGCGTGCACCTGAATCAGCTCCTTGCCCTTGGCGCGGATGATGTCGGTCAGCAGGTCATCGGTGCGGCCAGGGTGCCATCCGGCGTCTTTCATGGCGTAGTGGAAGCTCATGACATCGGCCTTGTGCGCGATGTTCTCTGCGTACAGGCGGCGCAGCTCGGCGGCCGCTGCGGCTGCATCGATGATCGATGGGTTGATGTCGAAGTCCTCGCAAATTTCAAACTCGAGCGCCAGCCTCAGCGCCTCGCTCTGTGTCTTGCTCATGCTGCCTCCTTCGATGCCTTGGTCTCGTTGATGAACTGCGCGGCGCTCTTGGCGCACTCTTCGCAGATGCAAGTGGCACCGTTTCGAGCCACTATGAAATGCGCGTCAGCCTCGGACGACATGCCGCAGAAGTCGCAGATGTAGAGCTTCTCGCCCTCTTTCAAATCGATCCTCATTGCCCCACTCCTTTGTTGATCCGTTGAGTTACTGCATGTCGGGCGTGTAGAGCACGAGCGGCTCTTCGCCATGGGATGCAACGAATTGCTGGCTGTCGCGCTCGAACCAGAGGCCGATGGAGCCTTCCCACTCGCCATTGCGCTGCTTGTCGCAAATGAGCAGGCAGTCGGGCTCTTTCACGTCGGCTTCCTCGGTCAGCAGGCCCTCATCGCGCTTGCGCTCCTTGGGCTTGTTGCGCCACACGGCGATCACGTTGTCCACCTGGTCAGTGATGGCGCCCGAGCCCTTCATGTCGTACTTGTTGGGCTTGTGGTCCTCGCTGGCCGGCTTCTTGATGTGGTGGATCAGGTGGATGTGGATGCCGTGGTCGCGGGCAATTGCGGTGAGCTCGTCAACAAAGAGCTTCTGACCGTTGTAGTCGTCCTCGCCCTGCACGCACTTCATCAGGCTGTCCACGACGAAGTGCGTGACCTTGAGCTCAACAGCGGCGTAGCGGACCACGGCGCAGACCTGGGCGGTCGTCACGGTGCCCTGCTGGTCGTACAGCCACAGCTTGTCGTCGGTCCAGTCCCTGAACTGCTCGTAGGTGTCGATCAGGATGCGCTGGCCGTCGTCGTTGCCTGCATAGGCCGGGTGCGCAGGGTTGGTGCCGGACCACTGACGGCCCATGCGCTCCAGCGTCTTGATGGGCTTCATCTCGAACGAGGCGATTGCCACGCGCTCGCCCTGGCCGCACAGCGACAGCGCGACTTGCCCCGTCACAAGCGACTTGCCGTTGCCGTTAGCGCCGCCCCACAGCGTCACCTCGCCCGGGCGGAACTGCACCAACTGGGCCGTCTTGCGCCAGGGCATGAAGGCCTGCTTGGCACGGATCGGATTGCGGATCCGGTCGATCAGCTCCTGCACCCAGGACGATGCCGGAAGCACCTTTTGCTGCGCATCGGTCTCGTGCTCGTATGCAGCGAAATCGATGTCGTCAGGCGTGAATACGTTTGCCATTGCCGCCTTGCTCCTTCGTGTAAAACCAGATTTCGTCGGGCATGGCGCAGCACAGAATGGCTGGCTCAACTGCCCGGATTGCTTTGAACAAACGCTGTGCGCGCTCTTGGCCTCGGTTGGCTTCCAGCACAACCCCCAGCTGGCGGCAGAACCGCACGTCCAGGCGTTCAGGGCTGTCTTCCTGGCCAACGACCACGTGCGGCGTGAGCAGGCCACTGGCCGAACTCGGGATGCGGTGCCATTGCTGGGCAAGCTCGATTGAGAATTCGCTGTCACCGTCGATGACGTGCACCACGTCGTAGGGCAGCACGCCATCGCGGCGCATCTTCAGCAGGGGGGCGTG
Organism: Delftia deserti; assembly: GCF_042653485.1. Taxonomy (NCBI): domain Bacteria; kingdom Pseudomonadati; phylum Pseudomonadota; class Betaproteobacteria; order Burkholderiales; family Comamonadaceae; genus Delftia; species Delftia deserti. The sequence goes on from NZ_JBHSIH010000001.1 coordinate 2,366,626, forward strand.
GCCGATCACACGAAGTTCCTCGGGGCGGTGTCTGCCCGTCCGTTGACCTGGGTGTGCTGGTAGCCCTGGCGCTGGTTCCGCACCCAGTTGCGCCACGTCGCGTGCCAGTCCGCTTTGCGCCCGTCCTTCCCCGGCTTGGCAATCCAGAAATCGCGGAACGAGTCCCCAACCTTCGCCATGTCCAGATCCGGGCGTTCCTTCTCTGCCCAGGTTTTCCAGTCATCAGGAAGGGTCCAGTCCGCCGCCAAGGCGGTGCCACGTGGCGACTTCGCAGAAGTAGCATCAATACTCTTCTGTTCCTGTTCCTGTTCCTGGTTAAGAAAGGGTTGGCTAACGGTTTCGGAAGGGTTAGAAATTTGTGGCGCTTCAATCTCAAGCAATGGGCCGCAAACCCGCATGAACTCTAGCCTCCAGCCACATTCGTCGGGCACGCTGATGGCGATCTTGGCGGCTGACTTGCGCTGGTTTGGGTTCTCCGGCTTGTTCCACTCCAAATGCTTGGAAATCCAGACCCATTTAGTGGTCGCGCAACGGTTGGCGAAACCCTTGGCAAACAGTTCCGCGAACCCTTGAGCAACCCTTTCCAAAGGCCATCCCAAGTCTTCAGAAACGTACCCATCAGGCAGCCTGAAAACCCCTGCGATGGTGCTGTGCGAGCACGTCAGCAGGTACAGGGCCAGCACCTTTCCATCGTCCGTCATGCTGCTGGTCGTGGGGCTTGACCAGAACGTGCTGTGGACCTTGCCGTAGTCGCGCATGTCTGCTCCGTGTTATTTCAGTGCTTTAAAAAATCAGCTGGGATTCCGAACAGGCGCGCGGCCCGTCAGAACATCCGTGTAGGCGGCAGATGCGCCACGGCTGATTGCTGCGGCAATGACCTGTTCCAGGGTCTTGCCTGTTTTGGAAGCGATGCGCTTGGCCTGCTTTAGCTGCTCGTCGGTCAGCTCTGCAACGTGGTTTGGTGGCGGTTGTGTGGGGCGGAACATTTTCAGTGCCTCAGAAGTGCTTACTCACGCATTGACATAGGCTGGACCTACGTCTCGCTTGTTTTCGCTGTTCTGTGCACACTCTTTGGCATGCACTTCTTCTTCCAAAATCGCCAGGCCGCGAACGAAAGCATCCCGGCTCACCACAGACTTTTCACCACCCTGCAAAGACACCAGTTGGGTCAGGCGTTCGTAGATGTAGTCGTCCAGATAGACAGGGACGCGGTTCTTGCAGAGTCGTTTACGGTCGGCGTACATAGGAGGCTCGGGATCTTTGTTGTTGGGTTAGCGGGAGGTGGGCTTTTGCTTGGTTGCGCGGAATGGCCCAGGGAGGTTCTTCACGTTCCTCCGAGCCCACGCAGCGAGCACGCGATCAGCGACCTTGTTGCTCAAGGTCTCCGGCCATTTGTCAATGGCCTGGTAGGACACGCCGAGGGCCGAAGCGGCATCGCGCTTCGAGCCGCCCAGCACAGCTATGGCATCGGTTTTCTGGATCGTCATGCGCTCATTTAACCATAGTTCACGCACAAAGGAAACTATAGTTTTCTTGAAACAACCAATGATCACAACCATGGTTGATTACAGAGAGCGCCTGAACGAGGCAATGACTTCTGCGAAGGTGGACACCAAGGAGCTTGCCAAGCGTCTTGGCGTGTCCTATCAAGCAGCGCGAAAGGTGGTTGAGGGTCTGAGCAAGACTTTCAGCGCCGAGAACAATGCCGTGGCAGCGCGTGAACTGAATGTGGCTTCTGACTGGCTGGCCTTGGGGGAAGGGCCGAAGGATCGCGTCCAAGTGATCGAGGTGCCAGCGCTTGTGCCAGCCCCGCAGAACGACGAGGACACGCTGATGGTTCCTTTGCTGGCGAACTCAGGCTCTATGGGACAGGGAGATGACGGCCTTGATGGCGAGGTCTTCACAGGCGACCTGCCAATCTCACGTTCCTGGCTTCAACAGCGCATCAGGCCATCAAGCTTGCGAGCGTTGAGATTCATTCATGGCTACGGCGACTCTATGAAGGGCACATACAACGATGGGGATGTGCTTCTGGTGGACACGGGAATCAAAGATCCGACGATTGATGGCGTCTATGTGCTTGAGGGGCACGGGCGGGTTTTCATCAAGCGCGTGCGACAGAAGTACGACGGGAGCTTTGAGATCAGCAGCGATAACCCGTCCATCAAGACTGTGGATGTGCTTGATGGGCGCGAGGAATTGAACGTCCTGGGGCGTGTGCTCTGGGCTTGGAATGGCCAGAAGCTTTAAGGAGGAGTGCGATGAGGAAAATAGTGATTGGAGCCGTCGCCTGCCTGGCGTTGGCCGGCTGCTCATACCAACTGAATCTCCAGCAGCGCGGAGGGCCTGTCACGGGTAAGGGTGTAGCCCATGAGAACGACAGCTCGGTAGAGATCACCTTGGGCGATAAGCTCTACCGAGGGCAGTATGTGTTCGCATCTGGCGATTCTGTTGGCTCCATGTTCGGCACAGCTGGCAAGGGCAAGAGCTTTGCTGGCTTCGGCTCCAGCTCCGGCGTGGGTGGCGGCAACTTGATCGCACGCGCGGCCGATGGATCTGGCCTGCGCTGTCAGTTCCAATTCTCCACCACGAACAGCCAGGGATTCGGAGAATGTCAGGACGATGCAGGCGCAACGTACGACCTACAGATCAGGATGTGAAGATGCATGAGATTGACGCCTTCGAGGATCGTTCAGAACGGATGAGCGATGAGGCTAGGCATCACCTAGAAATGGATAGGCATGCTCAAGAAATGATCAGCCTTCTGGAGAGGCTTCATGCCAAGCAACACGAGTGGGAAGAAAACCAACGCTGGCAGATCAACGACATGCGGGAGCACCTGAAGAAGATTGATAGAGGCATTGGCTGGTGGGGCGGCGTCCTATCAGTCATCGCAGGTTTCATCGCCTACAAGATCGCGTGACAGCCTGTATGGGGGAGAGCTATGTTAGAGAGATTGCAAGACCACCTAGACGCAGTTGCAGGCACACAACTGGCAATGATGCCTGCGCTGACAGCGCTTCTCAGAGAGCGGAAAGACGACCCCGCATTCGCTGCAGCTCTGCAAGCCGACCTTGAGCGGATGCGATCAAGTCTTCTTGCAAGCATATCAAGAGATCGCAAGCTTGAAGCATTTGAGGAAACCGCGCGGATCCTGCTTCTAGCGTCTCAAGGAAGAGGATGATCTCCTTGTAGCTGTACGCAGGCGTTGGCCTGCTTGCACTGGCAAGTATGTCCAGGTGCTTGGTGCCATCGTTCTTTAGACTGTCCATCACAACCTCCTAGCCCGCCCCGTGCGGGCTTTTTCATGTCTGCTTGGCTCAAGTGTAGGGCTTTTTGAACTTTTGTTCATTCTTCGAGAAACTATAGTTGACGGCATGCGAAAACTATAGTTCAATACACCCATCGCAGCAACAAACGCGAAACGACCTCGGCAAGCGATACGGAGCCGGGAAGCCCGACAGGAAGCAGAGGGCAGGTCGAGCCTCAAGGGGCGTGCGTGTTGCGGACGCGGTGACGGCAATGACTGAGAGCAGCGAAGGAATCCCGTAGCTGAGCACCCGCCGAGGTGTGCGTCTCTCTAGCCCGAGGGTGGAGGCCTGCAGCGGCCGGGAGAACCTGCAGTGTTTGCCGCCATCCGATGCGGCACGTGTGCCCTGAACGACATCAGGGGAAAGACCAAAGCGCATTCGCCGAGTGCGCTTCGTTTTTTCAACACAGGAGCAAGAGATGACTGAGAAGTACGAAAAGAATGGCCAGATCGCGGTCCTGGTGTCGCCTGGCTACGGCGCCGGATGGTCTTCGTGGAATGGCGAGTACCGCGACATTCTTCTGTTCGACAAGGAGATCGTCCAGGCAGTGCTCGACGGGGATCGCGCCAAGGCAGAGCGGATCGCCAAGGAGAAGTGTCCAAACGCCTACCTCGGTGGCGGTGGGCAACTGCAAGTGGAATGGGTGACCAAGGGCGCGCGCATAGAGGTCGAAGAGTACGGCGGTCACGAGAGCCTGACCGTCGTGGATGGCAAGGACTACGCCATTGCCTGCCCCCCCTCCCCCGGCTCGTAGCCGGGGCACACCAAGGAGATGAGAGATGAGCAGACACCCCTATACCCACTCGGCGGACTTCATTCGCGCGCTTGGGCCGGTCAACAGCGAAGGCGTAGTGCTGAGTCGCAGCGATGCGTCCCAGATCCGCCAGGGCATCGCCAAGGTGATCGGGATGAGCGACGAGGAACTTGCCATCAAGCTGTCAGAAGCCGAGCAGGCCAAGACCCAGGCTGACCAAGATGAGGCCGCCATGCGCCTGATCAACGCGATGCAAGCCCGCTGATCCCCCGCCCTGGCAAGCCCAGGGACAACCAAGAAAGGAGGCGACATGCGAGACCTGAGCGAAATCCGCGACAGGCTACAGCAGCCCATGTAGGCCGTCCGCCCTGGCGACGTTAAAGGCCAGGCCCATCACATCTGCAACTGGGTCCCTCGGGATAGTGCTGCAGCTCTGCCGGTTGCAGTTGTGATGGTTTTCCAGCCGCGCGCGCACCGGAGATGGATGCAAGCGATTTGCGCGCACCACGCGGCTCTTTACACCCAGGCTCTGCATTGCAGGGCCTTTTTTCATGGCCTGCGGGCCGCACAGGGGCAACACCATGAGTTTTTGCAAATACGACCTTGCTTGGCGCGGCGCCTGCAAAGCGCCCTGCGATGGCGATATCTGCACCCAGCATGCCGCCGTGAAGTGCTGTGTGTGCGGCGCTCAAGCAGTGCAGGAATGCGACCACACGGGGCAGTTCGTGTGTGGCGCTCCGCTCTGCGCGGACTGCGAGGGGCACACAGACACGTCCAAGCCCTCAGGAGGCTGGGGATTCATGAACCACACACACCGTCGCAAGGTGCCGCAATGAACGCCCGCCCCCCATGCCTCGCCAGCCAGGACGCTGATGCCTACGCCCACCAGCTGGGCGAGTACGACGCCGAGGACGAGGCCCTGAGCGCCAAGGTCAAGGCCGAGTACATCGACCTGGACGCGCGCACGGGCTTCGCTGCAGACTTCCTGTGCGATGTGGTGCCGAAGATGCCGCTGGCAGTTGCTCAGGAACTGGAGGTCGCATCCAAGGGATACGGCGGCTTCGAGCAGTCCATCACTTCGGCCGACATGCGGGCCTGCGGCCGCGTTGGCGTCATCTTTCTCAACTGGCTGTGCCAGCAGGCCCGAGCGCGCGCCCGCCGCGACATGCAGGAGGCCCGCAATGCTGATTGACGCCGCAACCGTGGCCCGCCACCCTGCCCTGGCCGAGTTCCGGCTGATGCAACTCGAAGCCCGCTGCGCCACGCTCGAAGCCGCGCTGCAGCGCCAGTTCTCCGAGCCGATGCCGCCCGAGCTGGTGCGCGCCGCGCTCGCCCAACAACCCCAGGCGCTGGAGTTCAGCGCTGACGCTATCTGATTTTGGAGATACCCATGAAGAACCCTGAAGTTGCAGAACTGCGCGAGGCCTTGAGGCAGTTGCTCACGGACATGTTCATAGCCCAAGGAAATATGCGCGATGCTGCGAAGCGCGATCCGGCATGGGAGGGCTGTGCAGAAGCAATACAGCCTCGCGTGGATGCAGCAAGGGCGGCTCTCGAAAAGTATCCCGAGGCATCGGCAATATCGGAGGGGGACGTAGAAACAGTTTCACTCCCGGCAAAAGAGTGGAACGCAATGGCATTTTGGCTGGGGCGCTGCGAGGACAAAGGACATCTTGAGCGCTGTTCTGACCTTATGGAGCCCTGGGAGGAATTGCAGGCGGCCATCTTGGCAATGGACTCCAGGCGCTCCAGCACTGCGCCGATGCAATCTGAGGAGATGACGATGGAATCTAGAACAGCTTCTTTGGACGGCTGCACCGACCCGTACAACTGTCGTCGCTGCTCCGCTCCTGTCCATGCAAGAGATGGCCTGCACCACGCTGGAATCCCATTCCGTAGCTCCGATATTCCTGAAAACATTCGATATAAGCAGGTGGCGGGGTCTGGCAACTGCATGCAGTGTTCTATGGCTTTCATGCTGGGCCTGCGCATCGACCAGGTGCCGGATTTCGCGGCCAGCGGCAGCCCACAGCAGTGCTGGGAGCTGTTCGAGTCGTTCGCCGCGTCTCAGGGCTACAGCGCAGTGATGATCCCAGGCAACCGCTCATTTGAGGCCGACTACCTTGTGTCCGGCACTTCCCCGCGCGGTACGCCACACATGGTCGTGATGAATGACGGGCGCCTGGTGCATGACCCCCACCCATCGAACGCTGGCCTGAGTGACGTGCAGTGCGTATGGCTCCTGGCGCGCCGATCTTTGGCCGCAGAAAACGCCGAAGCGAAGGTAGCCAGACCGAATTTTGGTGGCAGGCCATACCCAGAAATTGGCGAGCTGGTGCAGGACCTCAACAACTGCATCAACGAATACGTGGGCCAGATCCCGCTCGCGGCCGCCATCGGCGCGCTACACATCGTTGAGCACGGGCTGCTGCAACCCGAGGAGTCCCCATGACCCCGCCCATCCAACTCCCCCAGAACCCGCACCTCCCGGCGGGTTTCGCTTTTCAGGAGCCACCGCAATGCAACGAGTGACCCCTTCCGAGCCCTTCAACCCCGATCCCGACGCCCGCTACCTGCGCGAGTGCTCGCGGCCCGGCCCGGTGCATGAGCCAGACGCCGATGGCGTGCCCGGCGGCTGGCTGCTCGCTGTGCTGGTTGTGCTGGCCACAGTCGGCTGCAGCCAGGCCGAAGCCCAGGAGCCCCAGCCCACGCCCGAGGAGCAGCGCATTGCACGCGCCGCAGCCCGGGCATGCGAGGGCGGCACGCCCATCTGGGCCGACGGATTCCATACATGTGCACAGGAGAAATGACCATGCCCGAATACGCATTCCCGGGCCTCAACGCCCAGTTCACCGGCATCAGCAGCGACGGCGACGAGCGCTACGAGATCGCGCCCAGCGGCGGGATGACCTTGCGCGACTACTTCGCAGCCAAGGCAATTGCGGGCGTGTTTGCAGACAGTCTGGGAGACAAGCTCTATTGCGAAGCCATTGCGGAGCGCGCCTATTTTCTGGCCGACGCCATGCTGCGCGCCCGCGAGAAGGAGCCCAGCTCATGACGCGCGAGCACCCCAACACCGACGAGCTGCTGCGCATCGCGGAGATCAACGGCGGGCTGGCGCACGCGCTCCAGGCCCTGCTGGCCATCGTCAAAGACAGCGCGGGCGTGGCCGGCTACCAGAGCAGCCCTGGGCCCGTCTCCTGGAGCCACTTCTGGGAAGTGGACCTCGCCGAGAAGGCTCTCAAGAAATTCATGGGAGAAAAAGCATGACGAACAAACACACCCCCGGCCCGTGGCGCATTGGGAAGCACTATGGCGCCGTGGTGGCCGATCACCCTGTGCCCGAGATGAGCGGCTCGGACCATGTTGAAGCATACGGCGGGCACATGGTGGGCGAGTCAATTGCCCCACGGAACCGGGCGCTGATCGCCGCAGCGCCCGAAATGCTCGATCTGCTCAAGGAGTTCCAGGCGTTCGTGCGGGATGGCAACTACTTCGGCTACCCGCTGGGCTCCGTCCAAAGGCTGGACGAGTTGATCGCCAAGGCCAGCGCGGAGGCTCCATGAACGCCCTGCTCTATCTCTTCCTGTGGCTCGGGATCAGCGCATTGACGCTGGCCCTGGCCGCCATCAACTCCGGCGCCTTCTAGCGCAACCGAGATCACCATGGCCTATCACTACGACCTCGCTGAATCCATGGCAGAGGAAGCCTCCTGCCGACAAATGGAGCACGACCAAGCACCCCAAGCAACTCAAGGAAAAAACCATGTCCATTGCAACAATGATCCTCGGCAACTCGGGCAGCGGGAAGTCAACGAGCCTGCGCAACCTGGACCCAGATAAGACGCTGCTGATCCAGTGCATCAATAAACCTCTGCCGTTCCGCGCAGGCGGCTGGAAGCCTTGCAGCAAAGAGAATCCGCAAGGGAGCGTAATTCGCACCGACAGCCCTGAAAAGATCCTGCGCATCCTGGAGGGCAGCACAAAGGAAATCGTCGTGATTGACGACTATCAGGCTGTGCTGATCAACGAGCTGATCTCCCGAAGCAACGAGCGCGGCTACGACAAATTCACGGACATCGCCAAGAACGCCTGGAGCGTATTCCAAACCGCTGGAAAGCTGGCCGAACACCGGCGCGTCTACATCATGACGCACACCCAGACCGACGAGACCGGGCAGGTGAGGATGAAGACGGTCGGGAAGATGGTGGACAGCATGATTGTCCCAGAGGGCTATTTCACGATCGTCCTGCGCACCGAGCTGATCAACGGGCAGTACCTATTTGCCACCCAGACCAACGGCCAGGACTGCTGCAAGTCCCCAATGGGCATGTTCCAAGACCACCACATACCCAACGATCTCGCCGATGTGGACTCAAAGATATGCGAGTTCTACGGCTCCACCGAAACCGCCTAACAGGGCGGTTTTTCTTTTCCAAGCGCCACCAAGCAAAGGACCAAGCGCAATGTACCAACTCGACACATCAGCAGCTCGTGAAGCCGAGAACGTCAGCAACTACCTGTCCGAAACGGGGAAGTACAAGGGCAAGTTCACCAGGGCCGAAAAGCTGGTGAGCACGAAGAAGGGAACGCACGGCATCGGCTTCACATTCGAGACAGATTCGAAGCAGACCACGCGCTTCGACATCTGGACGATGAATGCCCAAAACGAGTACCTGGGCGGCTTCAAGGCCGTGAACGCCATCATGGCCTGCATGAAGCTGAAATCCCTGTCTGAGGGCCGGGCTGAGGTCGAGCGCTACGACTACGAGGCGAAGCAGCGCTACAAGGAAGAAGCAGACGTGTTCCCCGATCTCGTTGGCAAGCCTATCGGCTTGGTGCTGGTCAACACGGAATACGAAAAGATGCGCGATGGCCAAAAGACTGGCGAAACAGGATGGCGCCTGGAGCTTGTCGCGCCATTCGAGGCGGCTACCGGCTTCACTGCCTCCGAGATCCTGGACCGCGCAACGCAAGCGAAGAAGCTGGATGCGTTGGCTTCCATGCTGGCAGATCGCCCGCTGAAGAACCGCCCAGCGCCACGCCAAAGCGCCGGACATGCGCAAAACGGCGGTCCGCCTGCTGGGCATCCAGCCAACGCTGGTTTTGCCCCGAGCGATGACGACTTTCCCTATTGATGCGTAAGGGGGCGCTTCGGCGCCCTCTTCTTTTGGAGAAATCATGAACATCACTCTGTTCGATGCAGCGCAGCAAGTGCGCGAGGCCATGGGGGAGATTGACCCAGACACAGGAGAGATTTCCGAATCCTACGCAGGCAGTGTGGCCCTGTTCGAGCAGAAGGCCGTGGCGTGCGTGGCCTATGCAAAGGATGAAGAAGTGAACATCGCTGCAGCCAAGGCGATGCTCAAGCAGATGCAGGAGAAGCTGAGGGCCCGGGAAGATCGCCTTGTCCGCTTCAAGGCATACATGGCTGACTGCATGCAGGCTACCGGCATCACCGAGGTCAAGCATGAAAACGGCCTGTTCGGCGCAAAGCTGTACTTTGGGCGCGATGAGGTTGTTGTGCTGTCTGATGGCTATCAGTTCCCGCCAGAGCTTTGCAATGAGCCAAAGCCGCCAGAACCCAGCAAGACCAAGATCAAGGCTGCCATCAAGGCAGGCCAGCCGGTCAGCGGGGCTCAAATCATCCGCAAAGATCGACTCGTCATCAGCTGAGGCCCCCATGCAACTCAACAGAGCCCAGCGCCGCGCGGCCAAGAAGCAGCGGCGCCCTGTTCGTGGTGCTGGGCACATCCAGTTGCCCATCAACATCCGATTCGGCAAGGCAGACGAGACTCAGCTACAGCTTGTCCCGCTCGGTCTCGCCACCACGCTGATCGAAGGCACTGCCGACGAATCGACGTGGCACACGCTGACGCTGCGGATCAACTGGGGCAGGTTCCTGGCGAGCGACTACTTCCCAGATGCAGAAGCTGCGATGGTGGCTGCACAGGACGCAATGCGCTCCATCAGCGCCCGTCATGACCGCGCACAGACCTGGGGAGCATCCAAGCCAGAGTACGACGCTATCTACGAGGCCCTACGCATCTGCAATGAGATGCAGCAGCAGTGCACGCGGCGAGAGCTTCGTGACGCATTGGAGCGCGTGTACGCGGCCAACGAGTACCACCAGAAGGTAACGGCGATCAAAAACCGGCTCGACGTCAGAGCCTGACACTCCCCTCCCCCGAAGCCCTCCCGGTGCATGCCGCGAGGGCTTTCCTGTTTCCGCCCCATGACCCCGACCCCACCCCCGGCCTGCCAGCAGTTGCTGCAGCGCGCAGGCCACGTCATCCAAACCACTGCAGCGCATTGGCGGCTGCTCAACAAGGAAGCCTCATGACAGCAACGAAGCAACAGCCCGAAATGATCCTGGCCAGCTCCCCCGAAGCCGCAAGCATTCAGACCGTCACCGGCTGGGTTTCGCGCGGCGGTAGGTTCTGGGGCAACGACGAGCACATGGCGCGCTACTGTGGATCGACCCACAGGCTTTGCGAAGCCAACCCCGAGCACGGCCCGGTCGAAAACCGCTCCTACTGCGAGGCGTGCCACGCTGAAAAGAACGAGACCAAGTGGCAGGCCATGCCGAAGGCGCCTCTTTCTGAGGAGCTGTTGCCGCTGTGCGTCTTCGACAGCGATCGCTACTTCTTCGACCTCGATGACCTGAGCGACTGGCTGGAGGAGCACGAACTAAATCCAGCAGACGTTCGCCTCGTGCAATGCAAGCCAGTGCACGCGCAGCCCATCGACCCCAATGAGCACTTCATGGACGACCTGCCAGAAGACGGCGAGGTCCCGGATGAGCTGCGCGAGGCATTCGATGTCCTGAACGCAGTGATTGCGACGTGCAAGCCGCTCTGCTGGCGGCCCGCAAACGAGCTGGGCGTCCTGCTCCCCGCCGACTTCCTCAACCCCGCCGACACCACGGAGCAAGCAGCATGACAGCAACAAAGATCCAGCCCGGCGACGACCTGCACCTGACGTCGCTGATGGCGCCCCACTCCCTGAACTTCGTCACCGGCGCAGACCGCGCAGCACTGCTGGCGTATGGCCGGGACGTGTTTGCCGCAGGCCTCGCCGGGGCAGCTCCTGCCGCTGTGGCGCCCCAGGGCGACAAGGATGATTCCCTACTGCTCTGCGCGTCCGACCTGCAGCACAGCGCTATCTACGACAGCCATTCTGAAATGCAGGATTGCGCGCGCTCCGTGGCAGATCGCATCAAAGCACTGGCAGCGCCCGCCCTGGAAGCGCCTCCCGCTGTGGCGCCTCAGGGCGAGGGTTGGCGCAAGCCCACGACCTACCTCCAGCGATTCGGTGACGCTATCGCTCTGCTGTGCCATGGACGGCGCCCTGACGACCTGGTGCTCACGAGCTGGTTGGACGGGACCAGCGACGTTCTGCAGCAGTTCGCCATTGATAACGGTCCGGCCTGGGCTCAAGGTATCGGTTTGATCGACGCAGCAACCATCGCTGCAGATCAGCCGACAGAGGGTGTTGCGCACGAGATGCGCGCCGATCGGCCTGCCGCTGTGGCTGGGCCGGCCATCGACCGGGCTGCAACACTGGCAGCAATTGACGATCTTTCGGAGCCGAGTTGGACGGGATACGAGTGCCCCAACACATGGGCCGATGGTTTGTCAGCCGCGCGCGCGGTAGTGCAGTCTGCCCCGGCAGCGCCCGCCCTGGAAGCGCCTGCAGCCCCCGTCGGCTCGGCTCGCCAATTCATCGAATGGATGTACTCCCAGCCAGAGGACCGCGAGCCGACCACAGCAGAAGGCGCGCTGCTGGAATTTGAGGCTCACCTCGCGGCAGCAGCGCCCCAGGCACCTGCTGCGCCCACACCCATGGCTTGGCCCGTTGCGCGCGAGGAACTGCTGGACTGGGCAAGGTTTGCAGACACGGCCAAGGGATACAGCGACCTGCCCAACATTCGATACAGCATGGGGACCTTGGCAATGGTTTTGACCAACCTTGCATCCAAGGCCCCGATGGCAGCACCTGCTGCGCCCTGGAAGGACCACCAGACCGCGCGCCTGGTCAACGACCTGCGCGACTGCGCGATCAAGTACCACGGCGCCGGGCAACTGCGCGAGCGTATCGCACACATCGTTGTGCCACTGTGCGATCAGCTCAAGGGCGCTCTGGCAGCACCTGCTGCGCCTGCAGTGGATGCACTGGCGCCCGTGCAGGCCCTGCTGGACGTGCACGCCGCATTGCTGGATGCCAACCCCTACGCCTACTTCGAGCTGGCGTACACGCGGCAGACAGGCTGGATGGCGTGGATCACGGACAAGCCGATGTACGGCGCTCAGCTCATCAACCCCGACCGCAAGGTGCTGGCGCGCGGCCAGGGCGACACGGCCGCCGCAGCATGCGCAGCCGCAGCCCAGGCCAAGGAAGGCGGTGACCAATGAGCCGCAGCCTCGGACACAAGGCCCTGCACAAGAAGGTCCAGAAGGAGGGCGGCCTGGACGCCGAGGGCAGGAAGATGTTCGCAGACGGCCTGCCCTGTCCACCCGACAACGGCGATCACGGGAAAGACCACGCTCGCGCGAAAGGGTGGCGCCGTGCGGCCGCTGAAGCACGGCAGCCCAAGAACCGCAAGGCCGCAGCCCAGGCAGCAGCCAAGGGGACGTGAGCATGGGATACACCCTGAACCCGCGAAACAAGGCGGCAGGCGACTTCAACGCCGGCGGATTCTCGTGGCCGTGGATGTTGGATGCCGGCGTTGGCCTGCCCCTGGGCTATGGCAAGGCCTTCGTGCCTGGGCAGTACGTCGCGCGGAATCGCAAGGATGGACTGTGCGTTTCCACAAACGATGGCGCCCGGGTCTCGGCCTCCGAGGCGAAGCAGATGGCGCAGATCGCTCGCTGGGTGGCCGACCTGCAGGACAGCCTGTATGCCGAGTGGGAAAAGATGCCGGCCAGCGAACAGCAGCGCATGCGTGACGACCGCACCCGCCTTTACACCCTGCCCGTGCGCCGCGACTTCGTTGAGGAAACGCGCGCATTTGCTGACTGGGCCGAGAAGTCTGGAGGCTTCCGTGTCTGGTAACGAACCCGCGCGCCCCACTGGGCACAAGGAGAGCTGACATGGACCTCAACTACCTGTTCGCCTTGGGCCTGGGGGTCCTCGGCGGCGGCCTGGCCGTGCTCGTCCTCTGGATGCGCTCACCGGACGGCATGGATGCCGAGCGCTACCGCTGGCTCAAGGCCACCACCAACCACGTCACCAGCGGCGGCGAGCGCATCGACATTCGTGGCCGTGCCGACGAGTGGGACGCAATCATCGACAAGCAGCGCGCCCAGGCGCACAAGGAGAGCTGAATGGCCGAAAAAGCAAAGCGCGTTTCGCGCGAAGAGATCCTCAAGATGCTGAACATTCATTCCGATGGGGCCATGACATACCACATCGCAAACTGCGTCGGCTTCCGTGGCAACGCCGCTCCCGTGCGCCGTGAGCTGGAAAAGATGATGCGAGATGGCGCGGTGGAGCATGCCCCCGACAACATCTATGCCCGTCAGATCAAGTGGCGCCTGAAGCGCGCCCAGGCGCAGCAGAAAGGACGTGCATGAAGCGGGCAACACTGGAAGAGGCCACGCGCGCCAATGCTGATCTCTACGTGTTCAACGCCGTGATCAGCATGCTCGAAGGTGCCAGCGCGCCCAGCATGGAGCACTTCGACGCCACGCAGCGAATCATCAAGCTCTGCGCCGCAGAACGGCAGCGAGCCTGGAAGCGGATGCACGAGGCCAGCGAACAGTTGCTGGCAGCCGAGAAAGGACAGACCCCGTGACCACAGCACCAACACCCTCCGAAGCGGAGCGCCTGGCCCGAGGCCTTGAGGAAGGCTTCTGCGGCTACGCGGCATGGCTCCAGCCAGCCGCCGCCGAGCTGCGCCGCCTGCAGGCCGACAACGAGGCCATGCGCGAGACGCTGGAGTTCGTGGAGCGCTGGGCCGTGCATCACGCCAGCAAGCCGCACATGACAGCGGAACTGGCCCTGGGCAGCATCCAGCACCACCCCGAAATCCGCGCCATCACCGAGCGCTATGCAGACAGCAAGAGGCCGGACGCCTTCGACCCATACGCCCGCATCGCAGAGCTGGAGGCCAAAGAGGAGTTCAAGCCAGACTGGGCAGGATTTCGCCAGGGCCGAGAGGTCGGCATGGCAGAGATGGAAGAGAAGCTTGCAGCAGAAGCACGCGCCACGGCCGAGCACAAGCTGCGCGCTGACCAGCTGGCCCAGCAGCACCGCATGCAGGCCCAGATGCATGCTCAGGCCACCCAGCAATTGGCAGAGCTGGAGGCGCGCAAGCCGCTGCCGCTGAGCTACCGTGCCGGCGCGATGGCAAGCAGCATCGACGGCGGCGCCACGGTCAGCCTGCACTTCAACGACGCCGCCGAGGCCGAGGCGTGGTTCGTGGCGATCACGGATCAGCACGACGCCTGTCTGGTTGACAAATCGCCGAATCTGCAAGAACCGCTGGTTGACAAAACCGCGAATTCGCAAAATCGGACCGCATCGCTGATCGCCAGCCGCGAGGTTGTCTCAGACGGCCCCTTGCGCGTCACGCGCCTGCACCTCACCGAGGAGGGCCGCGCCGGGCTCACGTCAAAGGCCACCGGCCCGCTGCCTGGCATCACCGGAGGATCGTCATGACGTACGCAGAGATCATCGCAGCCTGGAACGCCCAGGCTGACGCAATGAACCAGTGGGCCGAGCTTAGCGAGCAGGAGAAGGTCGAGTGGGCGTGGAAATGCGCGCTTGAGAAAGCCGCCAAGACATGCGATGACCTCCCGGTGCCCGGCGAGTTCCAGCGCGACGGCGCGTGGGCCTGGGAAAAGGGCTGCGACGCCGCTGCTGACGCCATCCGAGCCAGAAAGGACCAGCCATGAGCAAGCGAGCCACAGGACCAGCAACCAGAGCCCGCACCAGCGGGTTCTTTTATTTGAGGGGATGACATGGCAACTACCGACCGCGACACGTTGAACGCGATCATGACGGTTATACAGCGTCACATGCCTCCAGATGGGCCGTCTGACAAGGAATCACTGAGCGAGATCATTGTCCTTATGGACAGCTGGATCGGCCCAGGAGATCACGACTTTGACATTTTGTACAGGGCTTTTCAGTTGATGCCTGCGGAAATTCCATTGCGCATGAAGCGCCAGATCTCTGTGAATTGCGGATGGTCTGGGAGCCTGGTCTCCAGGGCGTACGCAGAGATCAGAGCAGCACTTACCGAAAACACCACGCCCCGCTAGTCGGGGCTTTTTCTTTGGAGGAACAGATGAACGCACAGCAAGCCGCAGAGTTTCTGCAAGTTTCCAAGCGCTACGTCTATACACTGGCCGCCCCCGACGGCCCTATCCCATGCCTTCGCGTCGGGCGAAAGGTGATTTTTGATGAAACTGATTTGATGGAATTCAAACTCTCATGTCGATCTACCGTGACAAAGAAAGAGGCTGCTACGTTTTCGAGTTCTCGCGCCGTATTGACGGGCGCCGAGTCCGCGCTACAAAAGCTCTTCCGAAAACGTGGTCTAGAGCCCAGGCTGACGCCTACGACCGGCAAGAATCAGCACGGCTATATTCGACAAGTACAGGATTGCAGAAAGAAGAGCGCTCAATCGAGGACGCTGTCACTTGTTACTTGACCGAGAGGGCTCCGGCCCTCAAGCAAGGCGCTAATGTTGAGCGAGAGCTTTGTTTGATCTTCTGGGCCTACCAAGGCCGGAAGCTCTCTGAACTTCCTCAGGTATGCCGGGAATACGCTCAGAAAGCCGTGAACGCTGATGGGCGCCCGCTTGCACCGGCTTCGATCAGGAATCGCATTCGCTACCTCACCGCCGCCTGTCGGTATGCGTGGAGACATCATGACTACTGCGACCACGACCCAGGAGAGAAAGTCGCAGTCCCTGAGGTGAAGAACGAGCGTCACCACTACATCGACCGTGCAGCGATGCTCAACATAGCCAAGCTGGTGCGCCACAGGATGACCCGGATGGCGATCCGGATGGCCTTCTATTCCGGGATGCGTCTGAGCGAGATTTTGGCGGCGCGTGTAATGGGCTCAAACTGGGTGCTGGATGACACAAAGAACGGCGAGCGCCGGATTGTGCCGATTCATCCGAAGGTTTCGGTTTGCGCTCGCAGATTCCGGCAATGCCCAAAGATCACGATCCAGGCCAACTGGCGCAAGGCGAGGGACGCTGCAGGACTTCCTGAGTTGCACTTCCACGACCTGAGGCACAGCACAGCAAGTGCGATGCTTAAGGCCGGCGTGGACCTCTACACCATAGGGAAGGTTCTTGGGCACAAGGACAGCCGAAGTACCCAACGGTACAGCCATCTTTCAACCGAGGCGATTACACGCGCCGTCAGGAAGATTGGCTAGTTGTCCAGATTTTTACCAGCACGGCAAAAACAGAAACGCCCAGTGCTATTTTTTATGTAGCACTGGGCGTAATGTTTCTGGCGGAGAGGGAGGGATTCGAACCCTCGGTACGTTCGCACGTACGCCTGATTTCGAGTCAGGTACAATCGACCACTCTGCCACCTCTCCGCAGCGTCGAAGCTGAAATTATAGCCTAAAAATTCAGGCCTTCAGCAAAGCCTGTCCGCCCATGTAAGGACGCAGCGCCTCGGGGATGGTCACCGAACCATCGGCGTTCTGGTAGTTCTCCAGCACAGCCACCAGCGTGCGGCCCACGGCCAGGCCGGAACCGTTGAGGGTGTGCACCAGCTCGTTCTTGCCCTGGGCGTTCTTGAAGCGTGCCTGCAGGCGGCGTGCCTGGAAGGCCTCGCAGTTGGAGACCGAGCTGATCTCGCGGTAGGTGTTCTGCGCAGGCAGCCAGACTTCCAGGTCATAGGTCTTGGCCGCGCCAAAGCCCATGTCGCCCGTGCACAGGCTCATCACGCGGTAGGGCAGGCCCAGCTTCTGCAGCACGGCCTCGGCATGGCCGGTCATCTCTTCCAGCGCCTCGTAGCTCTTTTCCGGATGCACGATCTGCACCATCTCGACCTTGTCGAACTGGTGCTGGCGGATCATGCCGCGCGTGTCGCGGCCATAGCTGCCGGCCTCGGAGCGGAAGCAGGGGCTGTGGGCCGTGAGCTTGATGGGCAGCTGGTCCTCGGCCACGACCACGTCGCGCACGAAGTTGGTCAGCGGCACCTCGGCCGTGGGAATCAGGTAGAGCGCCGCGTTGTCGGGCACGGGTTCGCCGTCCTGGCCGCCCTTCTTGGCGGCGAACAGGTCGCCCTCGAACTTGGGCAACTGGCCCGTGCCCTTGAGCGAGTCGGCATTGACGGCGTAGGGCACATAGCACTCGGTGTAGCCATGCGAGTCGGTCTGCAGGTCGATCATGAACTGCGCCAGGGCGCGGTGCAGGCGGGCGATCGGGCCCTTCATCACGGTGAAGCGCGAGCCCGACAGCTTGACGCCCATGTCGAAGTCCAGGCCCAGCGGCTGGCCCACGTCCACATGGTCCTTGACCTCGAAATCAAAGGCCCTGGGCGTGCCCCAGCGGCGCGCCTCCACATTGCCGCTTTCGTCCGCACCGACGGGCACGCTGTCGTGCGGCAGGTTGGGCACGGCCAGAAGCATGGTCTGCAGCTCGCCCTGGATCTGCTCCAGGCGCGTGGCCGACTGGTCCAGCTCGGTCTTGAGGCTGCCGACTTCGGCCTTGGCGGCCTCGGCAGCGTCCTTCTCGCCCTTGCCCATCAGCATGCCGATCTGCTTGGACAGCTGGTTGCGCTTGGACTGCAGCTCCTCGGTCCGCGTCTGCAGGGACTTGCGCTCTGCTTCCAGGGACTGGAAGGCCTCCACATTCAGGAAGGCCTGGGGCTTTTTGCGGGTCTCCAGCCGTGCGACGGCCGAGTCAAGGTCTTTGCGAAGAAGAAGGATATCGAGCATAGCCGGCAATTTTAGGCGGTATCGCCATGGCAGCGCCCGCCCCTGGGCGTTGGGGGTCTTGCCGCTACAGAAATCCCGCGCCAGCGCCGATACTTCCAATATGCCGCCCACAGCGGTTTGCGCACCCGGGAGCACCCATGTTTTTTGTCTTCGGTCCCAACGGACAGATGTTTCGCGGTCCCGCCGAGCGGCTGGGCCAGGTGGCGCCCGTGCGCCGCGTGCAGCGGCCGCAGGCCCTGCGTACACGCTCGGCCGATGTGATGGCGGGCGACGCCGCCGCCTCGTTCCCCGCCATCCTGGCCGACCTCGCGGGCCAGCCGGCCAGCGCGCCGGAGCCGGCCCCGCGCAGCCGCGGCGCCGTCGATGCCTACCTTTCCACGGAAAAAGGCCCCAGCCAGCCACGCCAGCCCCTGCAGACCGTGGCCGACGTGATGAGCCACGAGGCCGTGACGGTATCGCCCGAGGCCGGTGTCAACGACGCCTGGCGCGTGCTGGCCGAGCATGGCGTGGCCCAGGCGCCCGTGCTGGATGCCGGTGGCCGCGTGGTCGGGCTGCTGCTGCGCGCCGACATGGCGCCGCTGGACCTGCTGCCCGAGCCCGGTGCGATCAAGGACGCCATTGCCCTGGCGCGCCGGCCCGTGAACGAGGTCATGATCTCCCCCATCCCCACGGTGGCCACCACCACCGACCTGCGCCGCGTGGCCGGCGTGCTGCTGGAGACCGGCCTGCCGGGCCTGCCCGTGACCGATGAACAAGGCCTGCTGGCAGGCTTCATCAGCCGCACCGACATCCTGCGCGCCGTGGCCTCCGATCCTCCGCTGGATCTGTGGAGCTGAGGCTTTCGGCCCCACCATGCAAAACGGGCGCCCGGCGCCCGTTTGCTTTTGGCCAATGTCCGCTGCGCCTGCGGTTCAGCCGCCCGTCTCGGGCTGCTTGCCCACGGAGATCTCCAGGCCCGTGGCCGCGTCGATCTTCAGGCCCTTGGGCAGCGGGAACTTGACCGTCTCCTCGATGCCATCCATCTTGCGCACCGACAGCGCGCCCAGCTGGCGCAGGCGCTGTATGACCTCGTCCACCAGCACCTCGGGGGCGGAGGCGCCGGCCGTCAGGCCCACGCGCCCGGCCTTGGCAAACCATTCCTCGCGCAGCTCGCCCGCGTTGTCCACCATGTAGGCGGGGGTTCCCAGGCGCGCGGCCAGCTCGCGCAGGCGGTTGCTGTTGGAGCTGGTGGGGCTGCCCACGACGATGAGCACATCCACCTGCGGCGCCAGCACCTTGACGGCGTCCTGCCGGTTTTGCGTGGCATAGCAGATGTCCTGCTGCTTGGGCTCGCGCACCTGCGGAAAGCGGGCGCGGATGGCCGCCGTGATGCCTGCGGCATCGTCCACCGACAGCGTGGTCTGCGTGACCACGGCCAGCTTCTCGGTCTGGCGGGGGTTGACGCGGGCCACATCGGCCTCGTCCTCGACCAGGTGGATGCCCTCGGACAGCTGGCCCATGGTGCCCTCGACCTCGGGATGCCCCTTGTGGCCGATCATCAGGAACTCGTAGCCTTCCTTGGCGAGCTTGGCCACTTCCACATGCACCTTGGTCACCAGCGGACAGGTGGCGTCGAAGATGGAGAAACCGCGCCGCCGCGCCTCGTCCTGCACCGCCCGGCTCACGCCGTGGGCGCTGAACACCAGGGTGGAGCCGGGCGGAACGTCGTCCAGCTCCTCGATGAAGATCGCGCCCTTGGCCTTGAGATCGTTGACCACGAAGGTGTTGTGCACGATCTCGTGGCGCACGTAGATGGGCGCGCCGAACTTGGCCAGCGCACGCTCCACGATCTCGATGGCGCGGTCCACGCCGGCACAGAAGCCCCGGGGCTCGGCCAGCAGGATTTCCTGGGGCGAGGTCGAATCCAGCACCTCAGAGCACCCCGATGATCTGCACTTCGAAGGTCACCGGCTGGCCCGCCAGCGGGTGGTTGAAGTCGAACAGCACGGCGCCGTCCTCGCGCACCTGCACCACGGCACCCGCGTAGCTGCCCAGGCCGTCGGGCGTGGGGAACTGCACCACGTCGCCGGGCGCGTACTGCTCGTGCGGGTCGCCCAGCTCGTTCATCAGCTTGCGCGCCACCCACTGCATCATGTCGCCGTTGCGCTCGCCAAAGGCTTCGCCGGCCGGCATCTCGAACGTGGTGCGCGTGCCTTCGGCCAGGCCCAGCAGCCGTTGCTCGACGGCGGGCGACAGCTCGCCCGCGCCCAGGGACAGCGTGGCGGGCTTGTCGTTGAAGGTGTTGATCACATCGCCTGCAGGACCGGACAGGCGGTAGTGCAGCGTGAGGAACGAGCCGGTCTGGACCGTGGGGAGGGCCGAGGAAGAAGCGCTAGAGGTCATGGAAGTCCCGATAAACTGGCCCGTATTGTAGAAAAACATCCATGCCCCCACGCCCCGTGCAACGGTGTCCCTGCGGCGCCCCCCACCTGGCTGAACCATGGCTCTCAAAGACCTGCCCGCCCAGGCCCAGCCGCGCGAAAAGCTCGCGGCACACGGCCCCTCGGCGCTTTCCGACATCGAACTGCTGGCCATCGTGCTGCGCACCGGCATGGCCGGCAAGGGCGTGCTGCAACTGGCCCAGGAACTGCTGCAGCTACCCGGCCGGGCCGGCCTGTCCGGGCTGCTGCAGGCCGGGCACGCGGACCTGAGGGCCATCAAGGGGCTGGGGCCTTCCAAGTGCGCGCAACTCCTGGCCGTGCTCGAACTGGCGCGCCGCGCCATGGCCGAGCAACTGCGCGAGCGCCCGGCCCTGGCCTCGCCCGAGGCCGTGGCGCGCTACCTGCAGCTGCACCTGGCGGCGCGCCAGCATGAGGTCTTCGCCGTGCTGTTCCTGGACAGCCAGCACCGGCTGATCGCGCTGGAGGAAATGTTCCGGGGCACGCTCACGCGCACCAGCGTCTACCCCCGGGAGGTGGTGCTGCGCGCCCTGCACCACCATGCGGGCGCCGTCATCCTGGCCCACAACCATCCCAGCGGCCATGTCCAGGCCAGCGCCGCGGACAGGGCCGTCACGCAGAGCCTGCAGGCCGCCCTGGGCCTGGTGGACATCCAGGTGCTGGACCATGTGATCGTGGCGCCCGGTGCCTCGCTGTCCATGGCCGGCGAGGGGCTGCTGTAGGCAGACTCTGTAAAATGAGAAAAATTCTCATTTGCAAAGCCGCTGCACCATGCCCTCCCCGTCCACCGCCGACCCGGTGCACACGCTCTACGTCGCCCACCATGACTGGCTGCACGGCTGGCTGCGGCGCAAGCTGGGCAATTCCCACCAGGCCGAGGACCTGGCGCATGACACCTTCGAGCGCGTGGTGGCGTCCCGGCAGGCCCATGCCATCCAGGAGCCGCGCGCCTACCTGACCACGCTGGCCCAGCGGGTGCTCTACAACTTCTGGCGCAGGCGCGAGCTGGAGCAGGCCTGGCTCGATGCGCTGGCCACGCTGCCCGAGGAAGTGGCGCCCTCCCCCGAGGACTACGCCCTGGTGCGCGAAGCCATCGAGGCCCTGGACCAATGGCTGGACGGCCTGCCCCCGAAGGTGCGGCAGGCCTTCTTGCTGCGCCGGCTCGACGGCCTCAAGCACGCCGAGATCGCCGAAGCCATGGGCGTGTCCATTGCCACGGTGGAGCGCTACATGAAGCAGGCCCTGGTGCACCTGTACCTCTCGCCGCAGGCCTGCCCCGGCTGATCGCCTGCATGGATGCCGCCACCGATCAGGCCATCGACTGGCTGGTGCGCCTGGACTCGGGCCACGCCAGCGATGACGACCGCCGCGCCTTCGCCCACTGGCTGCGCCAGTCGCCCGGCCATGCCCAGGCCTGGGCCATGGTGCAGCAACGCCTGTCCGCCGGGGTGGAGCCCGCCCTTGTGCAGTTGCGCCGGCAGGGCGGGGGCACGGCGTCCCTGGGCCTGCAGGCGCTGGTGGCGCCCATCCCGAAGGCCGCGCGCAGGCGCGGCCTGTTGCGCGGTGGGTTGGCCGCCCTGCTGGCCAGCACCGCCACGGCCTGGCTGGTGCACCGGCAAACACCGCTGACCACGCTGGCCGCCGACCTGCGCACGGGCACCGGCCAGCGCAGCCACCACCGGCTGCCGGACGGCAGCGAGATCGAACTGGATGCCCGCTCGGCCGCCGACATTGCCTACAGCGACACCCGCCGCCTGGTGCGCCTGCGCGAAGGCGCGCTGCTGGCGCAGGTGGCTGCCAGCGCGCCGGGCCAGCCGCTGCGCCCGTTCGTCGTGCAAAGCGCCCAGGGCACGGCCCAGGCGCTGGGCACGCGCTTCATGGTGCGCCAGGCAGAAGGCAGCACCCTGGTGCATGTGCTGGAGCACAGCGTGCTGCTCACCAGCCTGAACGGCCGGCAGCACCGGCTGCAGGAGGGCCGCAGCGCCTGGATCGACGCCGACGGCATCCGCACGCAGGACACCGCCCACCTGGCGCCGGCCGCCTGGGCCGACGGCGTCATCGACGTGCGCGACCAGCCGCTGGGCGAGGTGATCGAAGCGCTGCGGCCCTACCAGGCCGGCATCATCCGCATCAGCCCCGAGGCCGCGCGCCTGCGGATCTTCGGCGTGTTCCAGCTGGCCCGGCCCGACCAGGTGCTGCAGGACCTGGTGGACACCCATCCCGTCAGCGTGCGCCGCTGGGGGGACTGGCTGACGGTGATCGACGTGCGAGACCGGTCCGCTTGAATCTTTTTTTGCGCCGCGTGAGGGGTTTTGCCGCCCTTGTCGCACATACGGAATGAAAGCCCTTCATTTCCACCGCAACGACAAGGACCTCCGACTCCATGGCCTCCGCACGCCGCCCTCTCCGTATCCCGCAGCCCGGCAGCACGCCCGCAAACCGCAGGCCGATCCCGCCGTCGCTGCTGCTGCCCGTGGCCGCCGCGCTGGCCTGGTCGCTGTCCGCACCGCCGCAGGCCTGGGCACAGCCGGCGGCGGCCAGCCCATCGCAGGCAGCCGCCACGCTGGAATGGAACCTGCCCGCCGGCGCGCTGGACGACTCGCTGGCGCGCATCGCCCGCCAGGCCCAGCGCAGCATCAGCGCCGATCCGGCCCTGCTGGCCGGCAAGCGCGCGCCCGCCATCCGGGGCAGCTACAGCGTGGAGCAGGCCGCCCAGCTGGCGCTGGCCGACAGCGGGCTGCGGCTGGCACGCACGCCCCAGGGCACGCTCACGGTGCTGGCCGCCCCCTCCGCGCCCGCAGCGTCATCGGCCACGGCAGTGCCGGGCCGCACCCAGGACCATGCGCTGGCCGAGGTCAAGGTGGTCGCCCAGGCCGACCGGCCGGGCACGACCGAAGGCACGGGCAGCTACACCGCGCGCGGCCCCAGCGGCGTGGCCACGGGCCTGGCGCTGAGCGTGCGCGACACGCCGCAGTCGGTCAGCGTGATGACCCAGCAGCGCATGGAGGACGAAAACCTCACCAGCATCAGCGACGTGCTGGCGCGCGTGCCGGGCATCTCCACCTCGGCTCTGGGCACCGAGCGCAGCAACGCCAATGCGCGCGGCTACCCCATCACCAACTACCAGCTCGACGGCGTCAGCACGCACACCGAATTCCTGGGCCTGGACGCCCTGCCCACGCAAAGCATTGCCGACATGGCGCTGTACGACCGCATCGAGGTGCTGCGCGGCGCCTCGGGCCTGACCACGGGAGCGGGCGATCCGTCCGGCATCGTCAACATGGTGCGCAAGAAGCCCACGGCGCAGTTCCAGGGCTCGGCCGAGGCCAGCGTGGGCTCCTGGGGCAACCGGCGCGGCGTGCTGGACCTGTCCTCGCCGCTCAACGCCTCGGGCAGCGTGCGCGGCCGCCTGGTCGCCGTGCACCAGGAGGGCGACAGCCACATCGACTTCTACAGCAGGAAAAAGGACGTGCTCTATGGCGTGATCGAGGCCGACCTGACCTCCACGCTCAAGCTCACCGCCGGGCTGGACCACCAGCGCGGCCGCTCGCGCGGCTCCATGGCCTACCTGGGCTTTCCGCTGTTCAGCAGCGACGGGCGGCAGACCGACTTCCCCGTCTCCTTCAACCCGGCCAGCCGCGACAACCGCTTCAACACCGACTCCACCAGCGCCTTCGTCACGCTGGAGCAGGCGCTGGCCAACCGGTGGCAGCTCAAGCTCTCGGCCAACTACCTGCGCTCCAACCAGCGCGAAGACGCGGTCTACCTGGCCGTCAACAACAGCCTGTTCGACCGGGAGACCGGCGATGGCCTGTCGCTCAACGCCGAGCGGCGCGACTACCGGCTGCGCAACAAATCCGTGGACATCAACCTGCGCGGCCCCTTCAACCTGGGCGGGCGCGAGCACGAGGCGGTGCTGGGCTTCGACTACACCGACTTCCAGAGCCTGACCGACGGCAGCTTCGACATCACGGGCCTGCGCAACAAGCCCGTCAACATCTACCAGTGGGACAGCAGCGGCAGCCCGGTGTTCGGCGACCGCTTCGTGGTCTTCGACAGCACGCGCCGCCAGACCAGCCTGTACGGCGCCGGCCGCTTCGCGCTGGCCGACGACCTCAAGCTCATCGTGGGCGGCAAGCTGTTCAACTACGACAGCGACTACCGCACCGACACCACGGACGGATACCACCAGACCTCGCCCTCGTCGGAGCGCCGCGTGTTCACGCCCTATGCAGGCCTGGTCTACACGCTGAACCCGCAGCACACGCTGTACGCCAGCTTTGCCACCATCTACAGCCCGCAGACCTCGCGCGACCGCAACGGCTCCTTCCTGGACCCGCAGGAAGGCAACACCTACGAGGCCGGCATCAAGAGCGAATTCCTGGACGGGCGCCTGGCCACCAGCGCCGCCGTCTACCTCATCCGCCAGGACAACCTGGCCGAGTCCGATCCCGGCCAGTTCATCCCGGGCACCACCACCACCGCGTCGCGCGCCATCAAGGGCGCCAAGACGCGGGGCCTGGACCTGGAAGTCAACGGCGCCATCAACCGCCAATGGTCGATTGCCGCTTCCTACAACTTCAGCAGCTCCGAAGACGCCACGGGCCAGCGCATCAACACCACCTTCCCGCGCCAGATGGCCCGCCTGTGGACCACCTACCGCATGCCCGGCGAATGGCGCAGGCTGACCGTAGGCGGTGGCGTCAACTGGAGCAGCGGCATCGAGTACAGCGGCGAAGCCTGGCAGGTCGGCAAGCAGGTCAGCGCACGCCAGGCCTCCTACGCCGTGGCCGGGCTCATGGCCCGCTATGACGTGAGCGACCAGCTGTCGCTGACGCTGAACGTCAACAACCTGTTCGACCGCAAGTACATCGCGGCCATGTCCGGCTGGTGGTACTCGGGCATGTACGGCGCGCCGCGCAATGTCCAGGTCAGCGCCCGCTATCGCTTCTAGACTCGCCAGCCATCGAGAGGGCGCCATGGCCGCCGGGGTGCCGAAATTGCGGTACAACCGGCGTCACCATGACTTTGAAAGCCACCAGCCTGCAGGACCTCGCGCCAGTGCGCCGCGCACTGGCCGAAGCCGCCGCCCAAGAGGCCCTGCTCCAGCAGCAGCGCGCCGAGGCGGCGCGCCGCCTCCTGGCCGAGCAAAAGCTGTTCGAAAACACCGTGGGCCCGGTGCATGCGCTCAAGTCCGCGCACGCCCGCCACCTCCATGCCCCCGAGCCCCCCGAGCCGCTGCCCCTGCAGCTGGAGCTGGACGAGCAGCGCGTGCTGCAGGAGGCCATGAGCGACGAGTTCGACGTCAGCACCCTGCTGGACACCGACGACCAGCTCAGCTTCCGGCGCCCCGGCATCGGCCTGGACGTGACCCACAAGCTGCGCGCCGGGCAGTGGAGCATCCAGCGCCAGTTGGACCTGCACGGCCTGCGCGTGGATGAGGCACGCGAGGCGCTGGGCCAGTTCATCCGCCTGTCGCACCGCACGGGCATACGCTGCGTGCGCGTGGTGCACGGCAAGGGCCTGGGCTCGCCGGGCAAGACCCCTGTGCTCAAGGGCCGCGTGCTGCGCTGGCTGGTGCAGAAAAAGGAAGTGCTGGCCTTTGTGCAGGCCCGCCCGGCCGAAGGTGGCGCGGGCGCCCTGGTCGTCCTGCTGCAGCCGGGCAAGCGCCAGCTGTACTGAAGGCGTGGATGGCGTGAACGGTGATGGGGCTCAGGCCGCGGCCACCGCCGCCGCCTTGCGCGCCCGCCCTATCACCAGCGCCATCACCGCCGCCACCAGGCAGGCCAGGCCGGCCGCATACAGCGCGGGCGTATAGGTCAGCACCAACGTGCGCGTCAGGCCCGCGCCCCAGGCAGCGGCGGCCGCGCCCAGCTGGTGGGCCGCGAAGATCCATCCGAACACCAGCCCCACCTTCTGCGGCCCGAAATGCTGGGCCGTGAGCTTGACCGTGGGCGGCACCGTGGCGATCCAGTCCAGCCCGTAGAACATGGCGAACAGGCCCAGGCCGTAGAAGGTGAACTCCGAATGCGGCAGCCAGAACAGCGACAGGCCGCGCAGCCCGTAGTACCAGAACAGCAGCTTGCGGTTGTCGTAGCGGTCCGACAGCCAGCCCGACAGCACGGTGCCCACGAAGTCGAAGGCCCCCATCATGGCCAGCACCGACGCGGCGGGCACGGCGCCCATGCCGTTGTCGCCGCACAGCGAGATGAAGTGCGTCTGCACCAGGCCGTTGGTGGACAGGCCGCAGATGAAGAAGGTGCCCGCCAGCAGCCAGAAGGTGCGGTTGCGCGCGGCCTCGGCCAGCACCTTGAAGGGCGTGCCGAAGTTCATGGCCATGGCCGGCGGCGGCGGGGCCGATGCATCGCCGCCAAAGGGCACCAGGCCCAGGTCCGAAGGCCGGTCCCGCACGAAAAGCAGGGCCAGCACGGCAATCAAGGCGCTGGCCACGAACACCGGCACCGTGGCCGAGCGCCAGCCCCAGTGCTCGATCATCCAGGCGGCCAGCGGCAGGAAGGCCAGCTGCCCCGTGGCCGCACTGGCCGTGAGCACGCCGATGACCAGGCCGCGCCGCGCCGCAAACCAGCGGTTGGCCACCACGGCACCCAGCACCAGCGCCGTCAGGCCCGTGCCCATGCCCAGCAGCAGGCTCCACAGCAAAAACAGATGCCACAGCTGCGTGGCCTGCGTCACCAGCGCCATGGCGCCGCCCACCAGGGCCAGGCCCATGCACATCACGGCACGCAGGCCGAAGCGCTCCATCATCACGGCGGCAAACGGCCCCAGCAGGCCGAACAGCGCAAAGCGCAGCGCCAGGCTGCTCGATATCTGCTCCGTACTCCAGCCGAACTCGCGCGACAGCGGCTGCAGCATGGCGCCCGGCAGGCCCAGCGCCGCCGACATGGTCAGCATGGTGAGGAAGGTGATGGCCGCGACCAGCCAGCCGTAGTGGATGCCGCGCCGCTGCAGCCAGCGCGCCGTGGAGTTGGAGAGCATGGGAGTCTCTTCGGGGGTTGGGAATTCGGTGGGGCCTATGCCTGCGGGCCGCCTGCAGCGTTGCCATCGCCAGCGCCATTGCCGCCATCGAGCAGCACCAGGCATTCGTCGATCAGCGCATGCAGGGCCGCCACGCGCTCCAGGCCCACGCGGGCGTTGAGCTCGTTCTGTGCCGTCTTCCAGCTTTGCTTGGCCTCTTCGCGCTTGGCCTGGCCCGCGTCGGTGATGTGCACCAGGCGGCTGCGCTGGTCCTCGCCCTGGCCCATGCGCACCCAGCCGGCGTCGATCAGCGGCTTGAGGTTGCGCGTCAGCGTCGAGGCGTCCATGCGCATGCGCCGCGCCAGGTCCGAGGGCCGCACCGGACTGGCGGCCAGCACATGGCTGAGCAGCGAGTACTGCGTGATGCGCAGCCCCGTCTCGCTCAGATGGGCGTCATACACCTGGCCCACGCTGCGCATGAGCTGGCGCACGCGGTGGTTGGTGCAGCCCTGGGGCACGGCGAGGATGTCTGGATTCACTGGCATGGCACATATTATTGCATATACAACTGTTGTAGGTACAATAATATCCATGCCGCCATTCCAGACAGGCTGGCGCCCGCACTTTTCCCGATGAAAGAGAGACATTCCATGGACACGCGCACCCACGCCCCGGAGCAGGCCGCCCACAACGCAACCTCCAGCGTCACCTCCAGCTCCATCTCCCCTGCCCTGCAAGCCTGGCTGGACGAGGAACAGGCGGTCTCCCTGCGGCTGGACGCCGGCCCCGGCGCAGGCGTGTCGCGCCCCGACCAGGTCGCAGGCCGCAACGGGCTGGAGCTGATGCAGGCCATGCTGCGCGGCGAGCTGCCCTACCCGCCCATTGCACGCACGCTGGACTTCATGCTGATCTCCGTGGGCGAAGGCAGCGCGGTCTTCCAGGGCCGCCCCGGCGCCAACCACCTCAACCCCATGGGCACGGTGCACGGCGGCTGGTTCGCCACCCTGCTGGACTCGGCACTGGGCTGCGCCGTCCACACCTGCATGCCACCGGGCCGGGGCTATACCACGGCCGAACTGGGGGTGAACCTGGTCAAGGCCCTGACCCCGCGCGTGCCGCGCGTGCGCGCCGAAGGCCGCGTGCTGCACTGCGGCCGCCAGCTGGCCACGGCCGAGGCGCGCCTGGTCGGCCCCGATGGCACGCTCTACGCCCATGCCACCACCACCTGCCTGGTCTTCGAGCTGCCTCCGGCACGCTGAACACGCGGAAAGCCGCCACCAATGCAAAAAGCCCCGTGCGCCTGGCACGGGGCTTTTTCTCGTTTTCTCGGTCAGTCCGGCTTACTTCGACAGATCCAGGCGGTACTTGGACGTGCCCTTGCCCGAGCCATCATCGGCCGCCACCAGCGAGATGTTGGCCAGGCCCGCCGCCTGCGCCACCGGCAGCGCGTTGGCGCCGGAGCTGAACACCACGTTGGCCGAGGTGGCCACCTTGGTGAAGCGCCAGCTCTTGGCCGCGCCATTGGCGGCACGCGTGATGCTGCCGTTCTTGCGCACGTAGCCGATCACCACGTCGCGGTTGGCGTCCGGCGAGGCCCAGATGGCGCTGGAGCCGTCGAGCTTGGCGATGAAGCTCTTGCCGCTGGTGGCGCGGTAGTTGTTCGTGGCGATCACGAACTCCTGCGCGGGGTCGATGGCCTTGCCCAGGTACTGCAGGTTCCTGATGCGGCTGCCCACGGGCTGGGTCACGTCGATCTCGTACTGCACATCGGCCGTGGTGAACATGTCGAAGTTGTAGCCCGGGAAGGTGCTGATCAGTTGCTGCTCGCCCGTCTTGGCCGGGTCGATCTGGTTGAAGCGCTTGGCAGCGGCCTCCAGCCAGTCCTTGATGTCGGCGCCGTTCACCTTCACCGCATACACGGTGTTGGGGTACAGGTACAGGTCGGCCGCGTTGTAGATGGCCAGCGGGCCCACGGCCACGTCGGTGTAGTCGGCGCCGCCCTGGAAGCCCGACTTGAACGGCGCGCTCACCGACAGCACGGGCAGTTGCGCGTACTGCGGCAGGCTGGCCTTCACATAGTCGGCCACATAGTCGCGCTGCGCCTGGTTGACGATCTGGATGGCGCCCGGGTCGCCCACATCGGCGAACAGCGTGCTCATGCGGAAGTCCGTGCTGCCGATGGGCGTCTTCACGTACTGGATGGCTGCCTGGTGCTGGCTCTCGATCAGCGGTGCCACCGTCGGGTCCACGGCCACGTAGGTGGCCTTGCCTGCGGCGTCCTTGCCGGTCTGGATATTGCGCAGCTCGCTCTTGCCCGCGCTCTTGTCCACGCTCCACTGCTTGCCGTCCCACTTGAGCGCCAGCTGGATCACGCCCAGCGCCTTGCCCCAGGAACTGGCCATCACCGACTGCACGCCGTTGATGGTGCCGGCCTTGTTGTCCACGCCCGCCTGCGTGAAGGCCGGCGTGGCCGCCGCATCGGGGAACACGCTGTGCTGGTGGCCCATGACCATGGCGTCGATGCCGGCCACCTTGCTCAGGTGCAGGCCGGGGTTCTCCATCGTCGGCGAGTAGGCCGCGCCGTCCAGGCCGCCGTGCAGCATGGCTACCACCACGTCGGCGCCCTTGGCGCGCATCTCGGGCAGGTACTTCTGGGCGGACTCCACGGCGCCCTCGGTGTAGAGCTTGCCCTCCAGATAGCGCTTGTCCCAGTTCATGATGCCCGGCGTGGTGAAGCCGATCACGCCGATCTTGATGGGCAGCTCCACCGCCTTGCCATCCTTGTCCTTGGCCGCGATCTTGCGTTCCAGAATGACGTAGGGCTGCACCAGCGGCTGCTTGGTCTTGCTGCTGTAGACATTCGACAGCGCCATCGGAAAACCATTGCCCGCGCACTTGAGCGCCTTGTCCACGCCGTCCACGTCCAGGCCGCCGCCCAGCACCTGGTTCAGGAACGGCAGGCCGTAGTTGAACTCGTGGTTGCCCAGCGTGCCCGCATCGAAGCCCAGCGCGCCCATGGCCTTGTACATGGACAGTTGCTGCGTGCAGGGAATCCTGGCCACCTCGGCCTCGTAGTCGGCCAGGGCCGTGCCCTGGATGGTGTCGCCGTTGTCCACCAGCAGCGTATTGGCAAACTCCTTGCGCGCCGCACGCACCAGCGTGGCCGTGCGCTCGAAGCCGTAGGAGGCATCCTCCGCCAGCTTGAAATAGTCATAGCTGCGCACGTTGAAGTGCAGATCCGTGGTCTCCAGCACGGCCAGCGTGGCCGTCGCGGGCTGGCTGGCCACCGGGGGCGTCGTGCTGTCGTTGCTGTCGCTGCCACCGCAGGCGGCCACCAGCGCGGCGCTGGCCAGGACGCTCAGCGCCAGGCGGCGGGACAGGAGCAGGGATTGCAATGTGGGGAGTTTGCTCAGCGGCATGTGGTTTTTGTGGGGATGGTGAAGGGGGTGAGTGTGGTGGTGGGGGTTTACAGGGGTGTGACAGCTGGCGACCCGGCCTTCCCTTGCCATGCCAGGGTGCAGGCCCCAGGCCACCAGACGAAGCCATGCGGCCCGCAACGCGTGCGACGAACTTCCTGCCAAGGCCGGTGTTCGGCGGTGATGCCTGCACGGACAGGGCTGCTACATTTCTCCCATGCGCGTCCCTCTCTTGGCCCTCGCCGTGATCGCAACCACCATGCAGGCCTGTGTGCCCCGTGCCGAGCCACTGCCTCCTGAATGCGTGGATGCAATGCAGAAGATGGAAAAGCTGGGCGGCACTCTCAAAGCCAACGGCTCCATACCGGACGACTACATCAAGGCCCAGGAAAAGGACTACGCCACGCTCAAGGCCAACGCGCCCAAGGTGGATGCCACACAGCGGCCGGGCTTTTGCCGCTTCTATGGCAGAGGAGCCGAAAGGGTTCAGCAAATTCTGGATCGGGACAGCCGGGGGATGGACCAGGAAATCCGGGAAATGAAGGACAAGGGCTTTTTGAAGGGACCCATGTAAAAAAAGCGGGCTCCACGATGGAGCCCGCATCGGCATACGCGGTGTTGGCGGCCGGTGCCGCGCTCGACCCTCTGAGTTCTTGTTTCAGCGGCCCAGGCTGGTTCGCGTGGCGGGTGCCAGCTGCGCCGCAAACTCGCGCGCCGCTGCGCTGTAGCTGGCACCGCGACGCCACAGAAGGCCTGCCGTGCGGATGAGCTGGGGGGCGACCAGGTGGATGGCCACCATGTCCGTGGCCTGCTGGGCAGCGCGCTCGGGGACGATGGTGGCCATGTCGCCCCAGCGGCACAGCGCGATCAGCGACTCCACCGAGCCCATTTCCGCGCGCAGCAAGGGCGTGACCCCTGCGGTGCGCAGCCCGTCCTCGATCAGGCTGCGCGTATGGAACGTGCGCGGCAGCAAGGCCAGCGGCACGCCGGCCAGCGACTTGACGGACAGGGTGCGGCGCCCGGCCAGCGGATGCGATGGGTTGACCAGCAGCATCATGCGTTCGTCGAACAGCGGCAGCGCGTCCAGTTCGGCGCGCTGGGGCGGGTGAAAGCTCACGCCCAGGTCCAGGCTGCCGTCCAGCAATCCCTGCTCCACGGGCGGCGCCAGCAGCTCGATCACCACCACGTTGACCTTGGGATAGGCGCGCATGAAAGCCGCCACGGCCGGGGCGACCAGGGTGTTGAGGAAGGTGGGAATCACGCCGATGGTCAGCGTGCCGGTCTGCAGCTCGCTGAGGTCGGCCAGCGCCATGCGCCCGGCCTCCACCTCATGCAGCGCACGCTCCGCATAGTTGCGGAACACCACGCCCGCCTGCGACAGCTTCAGCCCCCGGCCAATGCGCTCGAACAACGCCATGCCCAGCTCCTCTTCCAGCTGGCGCAGCCCATGCGAGAGCGTGGACTGCGTGACATAGAGGTTCCTGGCCGATGTCGTCAGGTGCTCGGTCTTGGCGATATCGACAAAGTAGCGCAGCTGACGCAGTTCCATGGGTGCAGGCAAGGGAGGGAGTACGGCGGGCCAGTTTCTCACAGAGAGACGGGCCCGCCAGGGCCGCTCATGCGTCGTCGCTGTCGTCCACGAAATCCATCAGCCCGGGCAGTATTTCAATCTGATGGATGGATTCGGGTCGTCTTTCTTTGGCCTGCGTTTCTTCGGCCGGCGTACCGTTGACGACTCAAAGAAAGCAGGTCGGCCGCCGGACCGAAACCCGGCCTCGAAAAACACCTCCCCGGCAGGGTCAAAAACAAGCTCAATGCAGAGGCAAGCTCACTGCAAGGCAGGCCGCTGCCTCTCAGGCACCCGAGCCCCCAACGCAGCAGGCACATAAGCCGCATCGAAACTGCACCCCACCCCAAACCTGGCCTCATTCCCCACACAAGCAGCAGCAATCCCCGCCGCAGTCGGCTTCACCCCCGCCTCCACCCACTGCATCAACGCAGTCATCAAAGCGGGATAGGTCGCATCGCTGATATAGCTGTGCGTCCCCTGCCGCGTAAAGGTCTGCACCAGCCGGTCACCGCTGCCGCCCTGCTGCATCACCGCGCGAAAGCGCGCATCCAGCTCCACGAAGGCCGTGGGGTCGCTGATCCACTTGGCCGAGAGAACCGGCACGGCAATCTTGCCCACAGGGTCGGTGTCATCGGCGAACTTGCGGTAGGCCGCAGGGTCGGCGCGGTAGCGCAGCACGCCGGCATTGAGCGCGGCATCGTCGGCCGATCCCGAATAGACCGCGCCCTCGTTGCCGAAGGGGCTGGCGCCGCCCGTGCGCTTGGCAGAGATGTCCTGGAAGTGCATGGTTCCCCAGTTCATGTGCGATTGGATGGCGCTCTCGGGGATCTTGATGACCTTGGTGATGGTGTCGATCTTCGCCTGCTGCGCGACCGTGCGCTGGGCGGCGGGCTTGTCCAGCGCCAGGCATTCGTTCACGCGCAGGGCCACGTCGGCCTGGCGCATCTTGGCGTCTGCGGGCAGGCCCAGGTTGAGCGCGTACTGCGGCTCATTGGGGCGCGGGTGGTTGGCGCACAGGTACTGGTAGACCACGCGCAGGTCGGTGCGGAAGTCATAGGCATGGGTGCCGCCGCCCAGCACGCCGCTGGTCAGCAGCACGCCGTCGTAGGGGCGCTCGCCCACGGTCTGCTCGTTGAACATTTCCGCACCCTTGGCCGCCACGCCCGCACCCCAGGACTGGCCGTGCAGGATGGTGCGCTGCGGCCTGGCCACATGCTGGCGGAAGATGCCGCGCAGGCGCTCCGTGTCCTCGGCGGCGGCGCGCACTTCCACGCCGCCCTGGCGGTAGGTGGAGCCGGCCCAGGCGTAGCCTGCGCGCACCATGATGGACCAGCGCACCAGGTCTTCGGCCGCACGGTCGGCGGTGGGCGCGGCCAGGTCGGGGCCGCCATGGGCGTGCAGCACCAGGGTGCCGTTCCACTGCGCGGGCTTGGCGATCAGGTAGTAGGCGCCCTTGGAGTCCTGCCCGGCCCAGCAGCTGACGCCCGCAGGAATCTCGGCGGGGCAGGCCGTGCTCTTGGGCGCGGTCTCGATGGAGGTGACCGGCCCGTGCAGCACGGCCGAGCCGCCGCCGCAGCCGGCCAGGGCGAGCGCGGCCAGCAGCGAGGCGCTGGCGGGACGCAGGGGGAAATACGCGGATGCTTGCATGTCTTGTCTCCTGTCTTGGCTTCTTGTTGGAAGTCACCTGCCGCGCCTCGGCAAGCGGTCGCATCGGTGACTGGATGGGATTCTGTAGAGGCTTGTCCAATATTTCAAAGATTTTTAGGATATCGACTGGATACTTTTCACATATATGGAACTGCGCCATCTCCGTTACTTCCTGGCCGTGGCCGATACCGGCCACATCACGCGCGCGGCCGAGCTGCTGGGCATGCAGCAGCCGCCGCTGTCGCAGCAGATCCGCGCGCTGGAGGAGGAGCTGGGCATTGCCCTGTTCCGGCGCCACCCCAAGGGCGTGGACCTGACCGACGCGGGCCTGGAGCTGCAGGGCGAGGCCGCGCGGCTGCTGGCCGACTTCACCGCCATGCGCGACCGCATGCAGGCCTTTGCGCGCGGCGAGCGCGGGCGCATCCATGTGGGCTTCACCAGCTCGGCGGCGGCCCATGCCTTCACGCCCGAGGTGCTGCGCCTGTGCCGGGGCCGACATCCCGACCTTGCGCTCGATGTGAGCGAGAACAACGCCGCCGAGATCACCGAGGCCGTGCAGGCCGGTCGCATGCACTGCGGCTTTCTGCGCGTGCCGGTGGCACGGCCCGAGGGCCTGGTGTTCGAGACGCTGCTGCAGGAGCCCGCGCTGCTGGCCATACCCGTGGACCACCGCCTGGCGCGCGATGCATCGCGGCCCGTGGCGCTCAGGCAGCTCGACGGCGAGCGCCTGATCCTTGTGCGCCGCACGGGCGCGCCGGGTCTGTATGCCAATCTGCTGGCGCTGTGCGCCCGGCACAGGGTGCATGTGGAGGTGGCCGCCGAGGTGCAACGCATGATGACCAATGTGAACCTGGTGGCGGCGGGCGTGGGCCTGTCCATCGTGCCGGCCTCGGTGCGCGGCGCCCATCCCGAGGCCGTGGTCTACCGCGCCTTCGAGCCCACCGTGCGGCTGGGTGCACCGCTCACCCTGGTGCACCGCGAGGCCGGCTCGGAAGCAGGCGGCGCGGGTCCCGTGGGCACCTTCATCGCCCTGGCGCGCGAGCTGGCGCAGCGCCACCAGGCACCGGGCGGCTGAGGCATGCGGACACTGCAAGGCACCGATACCGGCCGGCGCGCCCTGCTGGCGGCGGGTGCCTGCGCGCTGGCCTGGCCCGCCCAGGCGTCACCGGCCCAGCCCGCCCGGCAGGGCGCCAGCCTGCGGATCGTGGTGGCCTACCCCGCAGGCGGTGTCAGCGACATGGTGGCCCGCGCCCTGGCCGAGCAACTGGCGCAGCAATGGGGCACGGCCGTGATCGTGGACAACCGCCCCGGCGCCAGCGGCACCGTGGCGCTGGAGCTGCTGGCGCGCAGCGCGCCCGACGGACGCACCCTGGTCTTTGCCGCCGCCACCGCCGTGGGCCTGGCCGCAGCCTCCGTGACGCCCGTGGCCGGCGTGATGCGCACGCCCATGCTGCTGGTGGGCACACCGGCGCTGAAGGCGACAGATTTCGAAGGCATGCTGGCCGAGGCGCGCGGCATGCCCGGCGGCATACGCTGGGCCACCACGGGCGAGGGCACGACGGGGCACGCGGTGCTGCAGCGCATAGAGCAGGCCACGCGCATTCCTATCGTGCATGTGCCCTACAAGGGCGGGGGCCAGCAGCTCAACGATGCGCTGGCCGGGCATTTCGAGCTGCTGTCCACCAATGTGGCACCGCTGCAGCTGCAGGCGCTGCGCGCGGGCCGCCTCAAGGCCCTGGCCGTGGGCGCGCCGCAGCGGCTGGCGGCCCTGCCCGAGGTGCCCACGCTGGCGCAGCTGGGCCATGCGCAAGCCAACCTGGATTCGCTGTTCGGCCTGTTCGCGCCACCGCAGATGGCGCCAGCACTGGTCCAGCGCCTCAACGCCGGGGTGGCGCAGGCGCTGCGCGTGCCGTCCATCCGCAGCCGGCTGGAGGCGGCCAGCAACCAGCCGTTCGAGGGTTCGGCCGCAGAGTTCGCGCAGCAGGTGATGCGCGAGGCCGGGCGCTAGCGCCACGTCGCACTCACTGTCCCGTACCCGCCCCCAACCTGCCCGGCTCAGTGCGCGTACTTCTTCGCCCCGGCCACGCAGACCACGGCGGCCATGGTGACCAGCACCATGCCCCAGCTCACCTGCTCATGCAGCAGCACGGCCGCCAGGCCCAGGCCCATGAAGGGCTGCAGCAGCTGGATCTGGCCCACGGCCGCAATGCCGCCCTGCGCCAGGCCCCGGTACCAGAACACGAATCCGATGAGCATGCTGAACAGCGAGACATAGGCCAGGCCCAGCCATGCGGGCCGGCCCACATCGGCCAGCGATGCCGGCATGCTGAGCAGGGCGGCCGGCAGCATGACAGGCAGGGCCAGCACCAGTGACCAGCTGATGACCTGCCAGCCGCCCAGCGTGCGCGACAGGCGCGCGCCCTCGGCATAGCCCAGGCCGCAGACGATGATGGCGGCCAGCATCAGCAGGTCGCCGCGCAGCGAGCCCCCGGCCCCGCCCACGGCCGCATAGCCGGCCACGAAGGCCGCGCCCGCCAGCGAGAACAGCCAGAACGCCGGGCGCGGGCGCTCGCCGCCGCGCAACACGGCAAACACGGCCGTGGACAGGGGCAGCAGGCCCACGAAGACGATGGAATGCGCCGAGGTGACGTACTGCAGCGCCAGCGCGGTGAGCAGCGGAAAGCCCACCACGCCGCCCAGCGCGCTCAGCGCCAGCGAAGGCATGTCGGCCCGCGCAGGCCGCTGCTGGCGCAGCACCAGCAGCACGGCAAGGGCCAGCAA
Source organism: Delftia deserti (assembly GCF_042653485.1). NCBI lineage: Bacteria > Pseudomonadati > Pseudomonadota > Betaproteobacteria > Burkholderiales > Comamonadaceae > Delftia > Delftia deserti. The sequence goes on from NZ_JBHSIH010000001.1 coordinate 2,403,434, forward strand.
TGCCGCGATGCTGGCGCGCGCGCAGGTCAGGAAGGTGGGGTCCAGGTCGGCGACCGCCACGCGGGTGGCCGGCAGCGATCCCGCGAAGATCGCCACGCCGATGAATCCGTTGATCCACCCGCTGCTTGTTCTGTCCATCGAAAAACTCCTTGTTGGCAGCCGGCAGTGGACCAGTGCGCAGGCGGTTCATCCATAGACAGTCCAATACAATTCAAAAGAACTGTTATGCACACAAAACCACTACAGAAGAGAGAACAGCCATGCGCAGCGGCACACGCATCCAGGCGGTGATGGAAGAGATCCAGTCGCGCATCGCCGCGCGCACCTACCTGCCCGGCACGCGCCTGCCCTCGGTGCGCGCGCAGGCACAGGCCATGCAGGTGTCGGTCTCCACCGTGGTGGAGGCCTACGAACGGCTGGCGGCCGAGGGGGTGATCGCCTCGCGCCCCGGCTCGGGCTTTTATGTGGCGGGGCCGGTGGCGCCGCTGGCGCTGGGCGGTATCGGGCCGCGCGTGGACAGGGAGGTCGACCCCCTGTGGCTGGCCCGCCAGTCGCTGCAGGCAGATGCCCACGCGCTCAAGCCGGGCTGCGGCTGGCTGCCGCCTTCATGGCTGTACGAGGAAGGCGTGCGCCGCGCGCTGCGCTCCCTGGCGCGCTCGGGCACGCTGGAGCTGACGGAGTACGCAACGCCGCTGGGCCACCCGGCACTGCGCCGCCTGCTGGCGCGGCGCATGGCCGCCATGGGGCTGGAGGCCTCGCCCGAGCAGATCCTGCTGACGGAGTCGGGCACGCACTCCATCGACCTGGTCTGCCGTTTCCTGCTGGAGCCCGGCGATACGGTGCTGATCGACGACCCCTGCTATTTCAATTTCCATGCGCTGCTCAAGGCGCACCGCGTGCAGGCCGTGAGCGTGCCCTACACGCCGCAGGGGCCCGACGTGGCCCGGTTCGCCGACGCGCTGCAGGCACATTCGCCACGCCTGTACATCACCAATTCGGCCATCCACAACCCGACCGGCGCCACGCTGTCGCCACTGGTGGCGCACCGCATCCTGAAGCTGGCCGACAGCTCGGACCTGGTGATCGTGGAGGACGACATCTTCTGCGACCTGGAGACCCATGCGGCACCCCGGCTGGCGGCCTTCGACGGCCTGTCGCGCGTGATCCAGATCGGCAGCTTCTCCAAGACGGTGTCGGCCTCGCTGCGCTGCGGCTTCATCGCGGCGCGGCCCGACTGGACGCAGGACCTGGCGGACCTGAAGATCGCCACCAACTTCGGCGGCGGGCGCATGGCCGCAGACATCGTGCTGCGCACGCTGACCGACAGCGGCTACCGCAGGCACATGGAGTCCGTGCGGCTGCGGCTGGCGCAGGAGATGGAACGCACGGCCGCGCGGCTGCAGGCCCTGGGCATGAAGCCCTGGCTGGTGCCGCAGGCCGGCATGTTCCTGTGGTGCCAGTTGCCCGGGGGCATGGATGCCACGGCGCTTGCGCGCACCTGCCTGGAGGATGGCGTGGTACTGGCGCCCGGCAATGCCTTCAGCCAGTCGCAGAGCGCAGGCGATTTCCTGCGCTTCAATGTGGCGCAGTGCTCGGATGCGCGGATCTTCGAGGTGCTGGCGCGGGCGCTGAAGGGCTAGGCCGTTTCAGCCTGCAGCAGGCCGCGCACCCGTGCCTGCACGTGTTCCAGGGACGGCGGCAGGTCGAACAGCACGCGGTAGACGATGGGCGCTGCCAGCGCGTCGATCAGGGTGTCCGCAGCGGGCATCGCCTCGCCACGCCGCGCTGCGCGCTCGCCGATCTGCGCCAGTTGCCCGCGCAGGATTTCCACGCAGGCGCAGGGCGTGTGCTCGTTGCCCGCTGCGGCGGCCATGTCGCGCAGCATGGTGCGGCCCAGGGGCGAGGCCGACTCCTCCAGGAACTGCTCGGCCCAGGCCAGCAGGTCGCCCTCCAGCGTGCCCGTGTCCAGCGGCGGCGCCGTGGGCCGGATGATTTCCACGGCCACATCGGCCAGCAGCTGCTGTATGTCGCCCCAGCGCCGGTAGAGGGTGGACGGCGTCACGCCCGCCTGGGCGGCGATGAGCGGAAAGCTCAGCTCCTCGCGCGGCATGGTTTCCAGCAGGCTTTTGACGGTCTGGTAGACCGTGGCCTGGATGCGCGCGCTGCGTCCGCCGGGACGGGCGGGACCGCCTGTTTTGGAAAGGGATGGGACTTGCGTGCTCATGGTTATTAAAGCTAAAAATTTGCATTAGCAGCGCACAAGCGCAGAATTCGCTAACGCAAAAACTTTGCATTAATTGTGCGACAAGCCTTTTAACCATGCCAGCCCTGCAACCATCCCCCACTTCCGTCCTGCGGCCTGGCCACAGCCTGGCCGTCCTGGCCTTCGGCCTGGGCAGCTTCTTCGCGGCCTCCAGCGCGCCCACGCCGCTGTACCGGCTCTACCAGCAGGACTGGGGCTTTTCCTCCGGCATGCTGACCCTGGTCTTCGCGGTCTATGCGCTGAGCCTGCTGCTGGCCCTGCTCACCACGGGCGCGCTGTCGGACCACCTGGGCCGCAAGCCCGTGATCCTGGCGGCGCTGGTGCTGGAGATCGTCTCGCTGGCGGTGTTCGCCCGCGCGGGCGACGTGCAGGCCCTGGTGCTGGCGCGCGTGCTGCAGGGCTTTGCCACGGGCATGGCCAGTGCGGCCATGGGCGCGGCGCTGCTGGATCTGCACCGCGAGCGCGGCACGCTGGTGAGCACCATGGCGCCCATGGTCGGCATGGCGGCGGGCATTGTCGTGGCGGGCGAGTTCGCGCAGCTGTGGCGCCAGCAGCTGGGCCTGGTGTTCTGGCTCATGGCGCTGATCTTCGTGGCCGTGGCCGCCGCCATGGCGGTGCTGCCCGAGACAGGTGCGCGCCGCCCCGGCGCGCTGGCCGCCATGCGCCCGCGCGTGCGGATTCCGGGCCAGGCCCGGGCCGACTTCATGCGCGTGCTGCCCATGAGCATCACCGTGTGGGCGCTGGGGGGCTTTTACCTGTCGCTGGGCCCGTCGATGATCCGCTCGGTCACGGGCTCGGAGGTCGCGGCCAGCTTTGCCGTGTGCATCAACACGCTGAGCGCCGCCGCCGCCATCTGGACGCTGCGCAGCCGCGCGCCGCGCGCCATGCTGCAGTTCGGCGGCAGCGGCCTGCTGGCCGGCGTGGCCCTGCTGCTGGTCGGCGCCCATCTGCAAAGCCTGCCCCTGGTGCTGGGTGCCTCGGTGGTGGCGGGCGCGGGCTTCGGCGTCGGCTTCCAGGGCGCGCTGCGCAGCGTGATCCCGCTGGCCGAGCCGCACGAGCGCGGCGCCCTGATCTCGGCCATCTATATCGCCAGCTACCTGGCGTTCAGCATGCCGGCCATCGCGGCGGGCATGGCGGCTGCGCACTTCGGCCTGTTGCCGGTCACCTATGGCTACGGCCTGATGCTGATGCTGTTCGCCGGGCTGGCGCTGGCGGGGACTCGGTTGCCAAGGACCGCGGCTGCGTCTTGATGCGTTGGCCGGCGTGCGCCCTCGGGGGCTGCAGTGCTGGGGACAACGCCGCTGTGGGCTGCAACGGCGCCGGACTGCGCGTCAGCCGCGCCGGGGCCGCTGGCCCGCGCCTTCCAGCATTCCCAGCAGGGCCGCGCCCAGTTGCCGCCAGGCATCGGCGGCGCGCGGCCAGTCGCTGGCCAGGCAGGCCTGCTCCAGCGCCTGCGCCAGGCCGCTGGACTGCTCCTGCCCCAGCAGGCGCAGCACGCTTTTGAGGCTGTGCGCCAGCCGGCGCAGCGCCGCGGCGTCGCGCGCGGCCAGCAGGTTTTCGCCCAGCGCCACATCGGCGGGCAGCTGCTCAAGACAGCTGGCGCGGTAGCTGTGGAACAGGGCGGCATCGCCGCCGAAGTAGGTGGCGACGGCAGCCGCTCCGCCATCCACCGGCATATTCGCATCCGTATCGGCGGCTTGCACGCTGGCCGGCCCGGCCGACCCGGCCGGTTGCGCCGCCAGCACCGCTTCCACGCAGTCCACCAGTTGCGCCACCGACACGGGCTTGCGCAGCACGCCCCAGACCTGCAGTTGCTCCAGCCGCAGCGCCACGTCGGCCCGCACGCCAGCGCTGAAGACCACGGCTCTGCAGCCGGCCTGCGGGGAGCAGCGCAGCCATTCGATGAGCTCGACCCCGGAGGCGCCGGGCAGCATCAGGTCGGTGATCAGCAGGGCAAAGGGCTGGCTCTGCAGCAGCTGCTGCGCCTGCTCCGCACTCGTGCAGGACACCAGCGTGAGGGGCATGCCCTCCAGCGCCAGCGTGACGAATCGCGCAATCGAGGCATCGTCCTCCACCAGCAGGACCGCAGGATGGGTCGGGTTCACGCTGCCTGCCCGCCCAGCAGCTCGCCCAGCGCCTCGGGCAGTTCCTGCACGAGCTGGGGCTTGTGGATCACGCGCACGCCGCCCAGGGCAAAGGTATAGGCCTCGCGCTCTGCCGCATCCAGCGAAGTGACCACCAGCAGCTTGCAGCGCGCGAACTGCTCATGCGTGCGCAAGGTGGTGATGAGGGCCGCGCCGTCGATGTCGGGCAGCAGGATGTCCACCAGCAGCACATCGGGCTGGATCTGCCCGTACAGCGCCATGCCGGTGATCCCGTCGTGCGCCACGTGCAGTTGCACCTCGGGGAAGTGGCGCTGCACCAGCAGACGCACCAGGTTCTGGAAATGCACGGAGTCCTCGATCAGCAGCACGCGCGGGCCCGTGCCGGCCTGCGCGGGAGCGGGCGCCGGGGCCGCCGCTGGCGTCCCGGACGCTGCCGGATCGCCCTGCCTGCCGCGCCAGCGCTCCACGGAAGCGCGCGTGATGCGCCGGTGCCCCCCGGGGGTTTTCCAGGCCTCCAGCTCGCCGCGATCGACCATGAGCTGAACCGACCGCACCGCCATGCCCAGCAGCTTGGCCACTTCGGCGGTTGTGTAGTGCGGGGTTTGGCCTGGTGGGGTGCTGTTCTCGGACATGGCAGCAATTTTGCATCAAATACGATTAAGAAATTCAATAGAAATTTGATGAATTTGATATTTATGATTCAATCCAGCGCAGACCCCTTCAACTGCGTTGCGAAAGGCCCGCCATGAAGAAGATACTGATCGCCGAAGACCAGGCCGACATCCGCAAGCTGTTGCGCATGACGCTGGAGTCCAGCGCATATGAAGTCATGGAGGCGCCGACCGGTGACGAAGCCTGGGCCCTGGCCCAGCGCAGCAAGCCCGATGTCGTGCTGCTGGACATGATGATGCCGGGCACGCTGGACGGCCTGGAGGTGTGCTGCCGCATCAAGACCTCCTACGATCTGCGGCACACGCGGGTGATCCTGCTGACAGCCCGGGGCAGTGCGCAGGACCGCGAGGCGGGCTTCAATGCCGGTGCCGACGAATACCTGCTCAAGCCTTTCAGCCCGAGCCGGCTGCTGGAGACCATGGCCAGTCTTTACAGGAGCGACTGATGACGATGCACACGCAGGCCGCCGCGGGCCGATGGCGGATACCGTCCGGGAACGCCGCGCGCCTGTACGCGCTGGTGCAGGCCGTCGTGCTGCCCGTTGTACAGGCGGTACTGCTGGCACTGGTGCCGGTCTGGGTCGCGGTGCTGGCCATGGGGCCTGGCACAGCACGGGCCGGCGAGGTGCTGGACCGCGTGGCGAGCAGCCGCACGCTGAAGGTCTGCATCTGGCCCGACTACTACGGCATCACCTACCGTGACGCACGCACGGGCAGGCTCACGGGCATCGACGCGGAGCTCTCGGCAGAGCTGGCCAAGGACCTTGGCGCGCGGCTGCAGCATGTGGACTCGTCCTTCTCGCGGCTGGTGCCCGACCTGCTGGAGTCGCGCTGCGACGTGGCCATGTTCGCCGTCGGCATCCTGCCGCAGCGCCAGCAGCAGCTGCGCTTCACCCAACCCTACCTGAGCAGCGATATCTACGGCATCACCACCAAGAGCAATCCCGCCGTGCGCAGCTGGGCCGACATCGACCAGCCCGGCGTGCAGGTGGCCGTGCAGCGCGGCACCTTCATGGAGCCGGTGATGCGCGAGACGCTCAAGCATGCGCGCCTGATGCTGGTGGAGCCGCCGCAAACCCGCGAAAAGGAACTCATGGCCGGGCGCGTGGACGTGTTCATGACCGACTACCCGTACAGCCGCAAGCTGCTGGACAGCTCGGACTGGATGCAGCTGATCGCGCCGCCCAAGCCCTTCCATGTGCTGCCCTACGGCTATGCGGTCAGCCCTGCCGACGCCCAGTGGCTGGCGCGCCTGAACCAGTTCGTCTCGGACATCAAGCGCGACGGCCGCCTGGACAGGGCGGCGCGCCACAACGGCTTGACAGCCATCGTCGCGCCCTGAGACGTCCGACTTGAGCATCTTCATCATGTCTGAACGAGCTGCTGCGCATCATTTTCTGGGAGCCCGGCGCAGTGCCCACATCAAGGCACTGGTGCTGACCTTTGCGCTGTGCGTGCTCGCCGGACTGGTGCTCTTCGTCTGGAGCCAGCTGCATGTCGAGGCCGACCAGAGCAAGTCCCAGGCCGCGCTGCTGGCCCGCGTGCTGGAGGACCAGACGGCCAAGACCTTCGAGAACACCGAAATGGCCCTGGCCAGCCTGGCGCACAACCCGGCCATCGTGGCCGCAGGCAGTGCGCGCGGCACGCGCGAGGCCGCCATGGCCCTGCTGATCGCCCAGTTGCCCTACCTGCGCAGCATGGCGCTGATCGACGACAAGGGCCTCATCCTGGCCAGCACCCAGGCCGGCGAGGCCGGCCAGCAGATCGACACGCAGGATCTGCTGCACGACAAGGCGGCCGTCCTCATCCCCGGCAAGCCCCAGCTGGGCCGGCTGGTGCCCGGCCGCAGCCTGTCGTCGCTGGCGCCACGGGCGCGCCCGACGCCGCGCGGCGTGTCCTTCCTGCCGCAGTTGCTGGCCTTTCACCAGGACAACGGCATGCCCGCCGTGCTGGTGGCCCTGATCAATCCGGACGCAGTGGCCAACTTCTACCAGGCCACGCTGGAGACCCTCAGCTACGAGGCCGTGCTGCTGACCTATGACGGCCGGCCCCTGGCCAGCACCAATGCGGGCACGGGCGTGCAGGCGGCCGCCGCGCTGCAGACGCCGCTGTTCCAGGAATGGCTGCCGCACAGCGAATTCGGCTCCTACATCGGCGCGGGCATGCTGGGCCGCCACCAGATCGTGTCCTTCCGCGCCGTGCGCAACTGGCCGCTGCTGCTGGTGGTGGAGGAGCCCTACGCGGCCATGGTGGCGCGCTGGCGGGACAACGCCTTTGCCTTCTTCGTGGCCGGCATGGCCCTGCTGGCCCTGGTGCTGGGCCTGAGCTGGTCGGTGCTCAAGACCCGCAGGGTCCAGAAGTCGGCGCTGCAGGCCATGGAGCAGGCACAGGCACACCTGGCGCGCAGCGAGCATGAGATGGCCGTGCTCATGCGCAGCGTGCAGGAACTCATCTTCCGAACCGACAGCAACGGCCGGCTGACCTTCGTGAACGCGCGCTGGGAACAACTGACCGGCCAGCCCAGCGCCGAGGCCGTGGGCCAGCCGCTGGAGAGCATCGTGGACGGCCCGTACCTGGCGCAGATCAAGGCCCTGCTCGATCCCCTGGCACGGCTGGCACCGCGCAACTGCCAAGCCATGTTCCGCCTGCCGGGCAACCGGGAGATGCTCTGCGACATCGCCGTGGTGCCCCTGCTGCGCGATGGCCGGCTGGTGGGCTTTGCCGGCAGCGCCGTGGACGTGACCGCCCGCTGGAAGGCCCAGCAGGAGCTGCAGACCCAGCTGGCCTTCCAGCACCTGCTGTTCGAGACCACGCCCCTGCCCATGCTGGTCACCGACGCGGACCAGCGCGTGGCCCTGGTCAACAAGGCCTGGGAGGACTTCTTCGGCCGCGGCCGCTATGCCGTGCTCGGCCATGAGATCAAGGGCCTGCACTCGCTTGACGATGCCCTGCTGCAGATGCGCAGCAACCAGGTCGTGCTGCGCTCGGGCCAGCGCATGGTGCTGGAGGCCCGGCTGCCCCATGTGGACGGCAGCTACCGCGACGTGCAGATCTCCAAGGCGGCAGTCAAGGATGCCCAGGGCCGGATCACCGGCGTGCTCAGCATCTTTGTGGACGTGAGCGAATTCCGCGCGGCCGAGCATGCCACCCGCGAAGCCCGCGACGCGGCCGAAGAGGCCTTCCGCGTGAAATCGGAGTTCGTCGCCAACATGAGCCATGAGCTGCGCACCCCGCTGCAGTCCATCATGGGCTTTGCCGAACTGGGTGGCCTGCGCTCGCGCGGCAATGCCGCCATCGCCGACATGTTCAACGATATCCATGCAGCCGGCCAGCGCATGCTGGCCCTGGTCAATGACCTGCTGGATGTCGCCAAGCTGGAAAGCGCCGTGGGAACCATCCACCTGGAACGCACCGACCTCAGGAGCCTGATCCGGCCCGTGGTGCGCGAGCTGGAGCCGCAGCAGCAGCAAAAGCTCATCGACCTGCGGCTGGAGCTCGACGAGGCGCCGCTGATCGCCAAGGCCGACCCCGTGCGCTTCCAGCAGGTGGTGCGCAATGTGCTGGCCAACGCCATCAAGTTCTCGCCCATTGGCGGGCGCATCGATGTGCAGGGCCGCATCGACGGACAGGGCGACATCTGCATCGCCGTCTCCGACCAGGGGCCGGGCATTCCGCCGCAGGAACTGGACAAGATCTTCCAGCCCTTCGTTCAGTCCAGCAAGACCAAGAACGGCTCGGGTGGAACGGGCCTGGGCCTGGCCATCTGCCGCAAGATCATCGACGCCATGGACGGCACCATCGCCGCCAGCAACCGCTCCGAAGGCGGATCGGTGTTTCGCATCACCCTGCCCTGCCGCAGCGGCGCACCGGAGACGCGCCCGGCGGAGTTGCTGTAGCGGCACCGCCGCGCGGAGCATGTGCGGTCGGCAAGCAACAGGCGACGAACAGGTGATGGCAAATGAGAAAAAGTCTCATTTAGAATGCCATCACTTCGCCCGCCCCTGCCTGCCCGCCTTCCCTCCCCGTTTGTATGACACGCCATCCGACTCCCGCAGCCTGGCTGGGCCTGGACCTGCGCTGGGCCTATGGCAGCCTGCTGCCCGCCATCTGGCGCAGCACGCGCTGCATCCACCGTGCGCAGGATGTGCTGCATGACGCCTTTGTGCGCTACGCCCTGAGCGGCCGGCATGAAGGCATCGCCCAGCCGCATGCCTACCTGCGCGTGGTGGCGCGCACCGTGCTGGCCGACCAGATGGCGCATGAACGCCGCTTCGTGCCACTGCCCGACCTGGCAGGCGAGCCGGACTCCACGGCCCCCGGCAGGTGCGCGGACGCCACCGCCCTGCAGGAAGCATTCACTGCGCCTTCCGCCGAGGTGCTGGCCGATCTGCAGCAGCGCCTGGCCGCCGCCCAGCGGGTCATCGAAGGGCTTCCACCGCGCTGCCGCGAGGTGTTCTGGCTGTGCAAGGTGGAAGGCCATTCCCAGCCCCAGATTGCCGCCATGCTGGGCATCAGCCTGAACATGGTGGAGCGCCACCTGATGCGCGCCCTGCTGGACCTGCGCGCCGCACGCGAGCTGCTCGCGCCATGAGCAAGCCGCGCGAGGAGGCCGCGCGCTGGTTCATACGCATGCACCGGGATGCGGGAGCGCAGGCGGGCGCCGCCGATGCCGCTGCCTGGCGCCGCTGGATGGATGCCGACCCGCGCCACGCCGCCGAATACGCCGCCTTCGAGGCGCTGTGGCAGGACTTCGACTCCACGCCCCGGGCCGAGGCCCTGGCCACGGCCGTGAACACCGCCGCACGCCAGCGCCGCGACACACGCCGCCACACCCGCCGCGCCGCCATCACCCGCGGCGTGCTGGGCATTGCCGGCCTGGGCACGGCGGGTGTGCTGGCCTTGCGCGGCTGGCATGCCTGGCAGGACTCCACCTTGTCCGCCCTGGCCCGCGACAGTGCGATTGGCGAGCGCATCGTGCTGCGCCTGCCCGACGCCAGCACGCTGACCCTGGGGCCGGCCAGCCGCATCGCCACGCGCTACTCCCGCCGACGGCGCGCCGTGGTGCTGGAGCAGGGCGAGGCCCTGTTCGACGTGGCCAGGGATGCAGACCGCCCCTTCACCATCGACGCAGGCCAGGCGCGCATCACCGTGCTGGGCACGCGCTTCACGGTCAACCGGCTGCCGGGCCTGGTGCGGGTGAGCGTGGAGCATGGAACGGTGCGCCTGGCGGGCGAAGGCGACGCGCAGGGCCATCAGGCGCTGCTGCTGCACGCCGGCGAAGTGGGAGAGATGCCGGATGCAGGCACCGATGGCGCGCACGATGCCGATGGCACTCTGCCCCGCCCCCGCCCCCGCCCCCGCCGCGTGCAGCGCGATGCGCGCGACAGCTTCTCGTCCATCGAACGCGGCCTCATCGTCTTCGACAGCGCCGGGCTGGGCGAGATCGCCGCCACGCTGTCGCGCTGGCGCCGCCAGCCCGTGCGTGCCGCACTGGCCGAAGGCACTGACGAAGGCACTGACGGAGGACCGCGCATCACCGCCGCCGTGCAGCGCGGCGATGTGGAAAGCTTCCTGGACGCGCTGCCGCGCATCGCCGCCGTGCGCGTGCAGGAACGCGACGGCGCCACCTGGCTGACCCCGCGCCACGTCGCGCCGGGCAAAAAACCAGAAAACTGAAAAAAAACGGCCAACGCACATCAGGGATCCGGCGGGCTGCTCCGTCATACAGGCGAGCACAACCGATATCCAGGAGAACGTTCCCGCCATGCCCGCCCGCCCTCTTTCCTCCCGCCCGGCACGCACCTGCCAGACCCTGCTGGCCTGCGCGGCGGCACTGGCCTGCATGCCGGTCCTGGCCGCATCCGCCGCCATCGACCTGCCGGCCCAACCGCTGTCCGACGCCATCAAGGCCCTGGCGCGCGCCACCGGCACCAGCATTGCGGCCGACAGCGCCCTGCTGGCGGGCAAGACCGCGCCCGCCGTACAGGGCCGCTTCGAGCCGGCCGAGGCACTGCAGCGACTGCTGGCCGGCAGCGGGCTGGAGGCCGCTGCCCAGCCCCAGGGCGGCTGGCTGCTGCGCCGCGCCCCGGCGCGCCCTCAGGCCGCGCTGGACGAAGTGCGCGTGACCGCCACCGCCGTGCGCGACGGCCGCACGGAAGGCACGGGCAGCTACCGCTCGCCCTATGCCAGCGCGGCCACCAAGATCGAGCTGACGGTGCGGGAGACGCCGCAGTCCGTGTCCGTGATCTCGCGCGCGCAGCTCGATGACCAGAACTTCGTGGAGCTCACCGAAGCGGCCAAGGTGGTGCCAGGCATCGTCGTGCGCCGGCAAAGCAGCACGGGCGGGCGCAGCGACATCCTCTCGCGCGGCTACCAGTCCTCCACCTACCAGTTGGACGGCCTCACCGTCAGCGGCAACCCGGCCACCCAGGAAACGCTGGACCTGGCGCTGTTCGACCGGGTCGAGGCCCTGCGCGGGCCGGCCGGGCTGTTCTCGGGCGCGGGCGAGCCCAGCGTCATGCTCAACCTGGTGCGCAAGCGCGCCCTGCCCGACTACCAGGGCCAGGCCGCCGTCGGCCGGGGCTCGCGCGGGCGCAAGCGGGCCGAGGTGGATGTCACCGGTCCGCTCTCGGAAGATGGCAGCCTGCGTGGCCGCGTGGTGGCGCTGCAGGAGAACTTCGGCAGCCCCGTGATGGCCATGGACGGCCACAAGCAGGCCCTGTACGGCACGGTGGAGCTGGACATCACTTCCCAGAGCACGGTCTCGGTGGGCGCCACCTGGCAGCGCGGCCGGGGCAACTACGACACCGGCCTGCCCGCCCACGCCGACGGCAGGCTGGCCCCCATTCCCCGCGACGTGGCCATTGCCGCCGATTGGGGCCGCGCCGCGCCCGAATCGCTGGCCGGCTTCATCGAGTCGGAAACGCGGCTCGACGGCGGCGGCCTGTTCAAGCTGGCAGCCCGCCGCGTGCTGCGCCAGCAGCGCGACAAGTACATCAATGGCTACTCGGCCGTCTCGGACACCGGCATCAGCCGCTTCACCCAGGCCCAGACCGTGGACCGCGACTACGCCGACACCACGGCCGACATCTACTACAGCACGCCCTGGCAATGGGCCGGGCAGACGCACCATTTCATCGCGGGCGCGGACTACCGCAGCTCCAACATGCACCTGCGCATGCTGCGCGGCGCCATGAACACGCCCGCCGACCTGTTCCACTACGACCCCTCCTCCATCGCCGAGCCCAGCTTCAAGCCCTTTGCCGACGACACCACGCGCACCAGCCTGCGCGGCGTCTACGGCCAGTTGCGCATCAAGCCCGCGCAGGCCCTCACCCTGGTGGCGGGCGCGCGCAAGAGCTGGTGGAAGACCGAAACCTCGGATCGGCTGCAGAACACGCGCTCGGGCTACGAGGTCGATGGCCAGTTCACGCCCTTCGGCGCCGTGCTCTTCGATCTGAACGACAGCTGGACGCTCTACGCCAGCCAGTCGCGCATCTTCCAGCCGCAAAGCGGGCGCCTGGCAGGCGGCGGCCAGATCGCCCCGCGCGAGGGCCGGCAGGTGGAGGCCGGCATCAAGGGCAGCCTGCTGGATGGACGCCTGAATGCCACCGCCGCCGTCTACCGCATGCAGGACACCCACCGCGCGCTGGCCGACCCCGCCGATGCCGCCTTCGTCATCCCCGCAGGCAAGGTGCGCTCCGAAGGCTTCGAGGCCGAAGTGGTCGGCTCGCTGTCGCCGCGCTGGGACGTGGCGGCCAGCTACGCCTACATGCGCTCCAAGTACCTGCAGGGCACCGTCACGCAGACCGGCACCGACTTCAGCACCATGTCACCGCGCCACAGCGTGAACCTGTGGGCGCGCTACCGCGTGGCCGGCCCCGTGGCCCAGGGCCTGGAGCTGGGCGCCGGCGTCCGGGCCGTCAGCGAGTTCTATGACACCCTGGGCGCCGTGCGCTGGCGCACGGGCGGCTACGGCGTCTGGTCCGTCTATGCCGCCTACCCGCTCACCCCCCAGGTCAAGCTGGCCGTGAACATCGACAACCTCTTCGATCGCGTCTACTGGGAGCGCGTGGGCACGGCCACGCGCAGCAACTACTACGGCCTGCCGCGCAGCATCATGGTCACGCTGCGCAGCAGTTTCTGATCCGGTTGCCGGGGCGCGCGGCGGCGGACCGCCGCGCCACCGGCTTGCGGCGCAGGCATTCAACACATCGACGCCATCGAATGATTTCTCACAAATAATTCAATAGATCCACACAATGCATGGATTTACGCTTGTGTCCATCGTCGGCAGCCGCCGCCAGCCAAGACACCCGCCATTGCCATGCAAGACCGTTTCCTGATCGAGCGCATCGAGGCGCGGATCCTCGACATTCCCACCATCCGTCCGCACAAGCTGTCGTTCGGCTCCATCAGCCGGCAAAGCCCGGTGATCGTGCAGCTGTGGCTGCGCAATGGCGCCACGGGCTTTGGCGAGGCCGCCACCATCGGCGGCCCGTCGTGGAACGAGGAATCGCCCGAGAGCATCCACCACGCCATCACCAACCACCTGGCGCCCAGCCTGATCGGCCAGGACGGCGCGCGCTTCGAGGCCTGCCTCTCGCGCATGGACCTGGCCTGCAAGGGCAATGCCTTTGCCAAGAGCGCCGTGGAAATCGCGCTGCTGGATGCCGTGGCGCGCAGCCTGCAGTTGCCCGTGTGGCAGTTGCTGGGCGGCAAGCAGCGCGACAGCCTGCCCCTGGCCTGGACGCTGGCCAGCGGCGATATCGAACGCGACCTGGCCGAGGCCCATCTGCGCCTGGAGCAAAAGCGCCACCGCATCTTCAAGATGAAGATAGGCGCGCGCACGCCCGAGGCCGACGTGGCCCATGTGAGCGAGATCGCACGCGGCCTGCAGGGCCGCGCCACGCTGACCGTGGACGTCAACCAGGCCTGGGACGGCGCCACGGCGCGGCGCTTTCTGCCGCAGCTGATCGAAGCCGGCGTGACCCTGATCGAGCAGCCCGTGGCCGGCTGGAACGTGCCTGCATTGCGCGAGCTGACGGCCACGCTGCAGGGGGCCCTGGTCATGGCCGACGAGAGCGTGTGCACGCCCTACGACGCCATGCGCCTGGCGCGCGAGCAGGCCAGCCATGTGTTCTCGCTCAAGGTGGCCAAGCACGGCGGCCTGCTGCGCACACGCAAGGTGGCGGCGATTGCCCAGGCGGCCGATATCGGCTGGTACGGCGGCACCATGCTGGAGACCTCGATCGGCTCGGCCGCCTCGGCCCATGTCTTTGCCACGCTGGGCGGGCAGCACTACAACTGCGAGCTGTTCGGCCCGCAGCTGCTGGTGGACGACATCGTCACCGAGCGCATGGCCATCCGCGACTTCGAGCTGCAACTGCCCGACGGACCCGGCCTGGGCGTGGAGATCGACCTGCAGCAGCTGGCGCGCTTCGACCGCGCGCTGGCCGGCGGCCAGCCGCAGCACTTCGACATGGGGCAGGCCCGGACCGGGGCTGCGACCTGAATTCCTTTCATTCCTCCTGGAGACAAACATGCTTTACCTGGTCCGCATGGACGTGAAGATTCCCCACGACCTGCCCGCCGACGTGGCCGCCGAGATCAAGGCCCGCGAGAAGGCCTACTCGCAGCAGCTGCAGCACGACGGCCGCTGGCCCCACATCTGGCGCGTGGTCGGCGAGTACGCCAACTACAGCGTGTTCGACGTGGCCTCCAACGACGAACTGCACGAGCTGCTGCAGGGCCTGCCGCTGTTCCCCTACATGGACATCCAGGTCACACCGCTGGCAAGGCACCCCTCGGCCATCGCCTGAGCACCGACCGCACCAGGCCCGCACCAAGACAAGATTTTCCGGAGACAAGTGAAGTGAAAGTGAAACGCCGTTTTCTGACCGCCGCCGCCGCAGGCCTGTGCCTGTCCGCCGTGATGCCCGCCGCCCATGCGCAGGCCCCCGAGGCCAACTGGCCCAGCAAGCCCATCCGCTGGATCGTGCCCTTCCCGCCGGGCGGCGCCATGGACGCCATCGCGCGCACCCTGGGCGAGAAGGCCGGCCGCACGCTGGGCCAGCCCTTCGTGATCGAGAACCGTCCCGGCGCCGGCGGCAACATCGGCGCCGACTTCGTGGCCAAGCAGCCCGGCGATGGCTACACGCTGATGATCACCTCCATCGGCATGGCCACCAACAAGCCGCTGTACCGCAAGCTCAGCTACGACCCGATCAAGGACTTCGCCCCCGTGGGCGTGCTGGCCGTGGTGCCCAACATCCTGGTCACCAACTCCACCCAGCCCAACGTCAAGAGCGTGGCCGATGTGGTGGCCGCCGCCAAGGCCTCGCCCGGCAAGCTGACCTATGCCTCGGCCGGCAACGGCACCTCCATCCACCTGGCGGGCGAAGTGTTCAACTCGCTGGCCGGCGTGGACATCCTGCACATCCCCTACAAGGGATCGGGCCCGGCCGTCTCCGACCTGCTGGGCGGACAGGTCAACTACATGTTCGACTCCATCACCTCGGCGCGCCCGCACATCCAGTCGGGCAAGCTGCGCGCCCTGGCCGTGACCACGGCCAAGCGCTCGTCCAGCATGCCCGACGTGCCCACCATGGAAGAGGCCGGCATCAAGGGCTACGAGGTCTCGCCCTGGTTCGCCGTCTTCATGCCCGCCAGCACGCCGCCGGCCATCGTCAAGAAGCTCAACCAGGTCTTCGTGGCCGAGATGAAGCAGCCCGACGTGCTCGAACGCTTCAAGGCCATCGGTGCCGAAGTCGTGGGCTCCACGCCCGACGAAGCGGCCAGGCACCTGCAGGCCGAGTCCGTGCGCTGGACCAAGGTGATCACGGAACGCAACATCAGCATGGACTGAGCGCTCCTCTTTTCCAGGACATCCCATAAAACCACGAGGAGACAAACATGTCCGAACTGTCCCAGGACCAGCTGCTGAATCTGGTCAACAGCAAGCAGATCGCCCCCGGCAGCGACCGCGTGCGGGCGCTGACCCAGCGCATCGTCAGCGATCTGTTCCACACCATCGACGAGATGGATGTCAAGCCCGACGAGTTCTGGGCCGCCGTGGACTGGCTGGGCCGCCTTGGGAGCAGCGGCCAGCTGGGCCTGATCACGGCAGGCCTGGGCTTCGACCGGCTGCTGGACATCCGCAGCGACGAGGCCGATGCGCGTGCCGGCCGCGCGGGAGGCACGCCGCGCGCCATCGAAGGCCCGCTGTTCGTGGCCGGCGCACCACTGGCGCAAGCCGAGGTGCGCCTGGACGAGGGCGAGCCCCAGGGCGAGGTCTTCGTGATGGAAGGACGGGTGCTGGATCTTGACGGCCAGCCTCTGCCGCATGCACTCATCGACGTCTGGCATGCCAATGTCCAGGGCGGCTACTCGCACTTCTTCCCGGGCATGAAGCCCTACGAGCTGCGCCGCCGCATAGAAACCGACGACCAGGGCCGCTACCGCTTTCGCAGCTATGTGCCGCCCGGCTACTCCATACCGCCGAACAGCCCCACTTCGGAACTGTTCGACGCGCTGGGACGCCACGGCCATCGCCCCGCCCACATTCACTTCCTCGTGGTTGCGCCCGGCATGCGCACGCTGACCACCCAGGTCAACCTGCCCGGCGACACCTACCTGGACGACGACTTCGCCTTCGCCACCCGTGACGGCCTGATCGTCGAGCTGGAGCGCGGCGTGGCGCCGGCAGGCTACGAGTCGCTGGGCGTGAACGCGCCTTTCGTACGCACGCGCTTCGACTTCGTGCTGCAGCCCGCAGTCAGCGAAGGCGAGTCCTTGCCACTGACACGCATGGAGCGTGTGCGCGCCTGAGGCTCCGCCACCTTCCGTAGCCTTCCGGCCTGCCATTTTTTTCGATTCGTCCGTTCCACAGCAGGCCGCCCCTTGGAGTGCGGCCTGTTTCACCGTACCCGCTTCCCACACCATGTCCAGCCTGCATCGCATCGCCGCAACCCTGCTGACCGCCACCGTGGCCCTCGTGCCCGCCCTGGGCCACGCCCAGGCTCCTGCGACCTTTCCCACCAAGCCGGTGAACATCGTCGTGCCCTACGCGGCCGGCGGCCCCGTGGACAACCTGGCACGCGCACTGGCCACGCGCCTGAACAAGGTCTGGTCGCAACCCGTGGTCATCCTCAACCGCACAGGTGCCAACGAGATCATCGGAGCCGAGTACGTGGCCAAGAGCGCACCCGACGGCTACACGCTGTTCGCCGCGACCGAAGCGTCGCTGACCATGAACCCGCACCTGTACAGGAAGCTGCCCTACAACCCGCAAAAGGACTTCGCACCCATCTCCCGCCTGATCAGCGTGCCCATGGTCTTCTTCGTGCCCCAGAGTTCCAAGGCCGGCACGCTGCAGGAATTCATCGCTCAGGCACGCCAGGCAGGCAAGACCAAACCGCTGACCTATGGCTCATCGGGCGCGGGCGGCATCGTGCACCTGCCGCTAGCCATGTTCGCCAAGCAGGAAGGGCTGGAGATGGTGCACGTGCCCTACAAGGGCGCTGCACCGCTGATCCCCGAAGTCATCGCCGGCCAGATCGACGCAGCGGTGCTGGGCGTGTCGGTGATCGAGCAGCACATCAAGTCCGGCAAGCTCAAGGCCCTGGCCGTGTCCTCGGAGACACGCAGCATCGCCTTGCCGGATGTGCCCACCTTCAAGGAAGCCGGCGTGCGCGACATCCAGGCTGTCTTCAACATCGGCCTGCTGGCACCGGCTGGAACGCCGGCGCCCCTGGTGGAGAAGATCGCCGCCGATGTGCGCCGCGTGCTGCTGGAGCCCGAATTCCGCAAGACCCAGGTGGACGCGTTCTCCTACGTGGCCGTGGCCTCCAGCCCCGCCGAATACCGCGACTTCCTGGCGCGCGACTACCAGGTGCAGGGCGAGCGCGTGCGCACCTCGGGCGCCTCGCTGGATTGAACCGGACGGGGTCCGTTCAGCTCTGGACTGCGGTGCGCTTGGCAACCACGTGCACCGCAGCCGCAGGCCTGCGCCCCCAGTTCATCAGCGCCGTGCCGGCCACGGCCATGCCGCCGCCCAGCACGATGCTGGCATCGATGCTCTCGCCCAGCCACAGCGCCGACAGCGCCACGCCGATCACGGGCACCAGCGTGATGTAGCCCGAGGCCGCGCCCGCGCCCAGCGCCTTGACGCCGTCGAAGTACCAGGCATAGGCCAGGGCCGTCGCGCCGAAGGCCAGGAAGGCCAGCGCGCCCCAGGCGGTTGCGTTGCCAAGCACGGCAGCCTGCAGGCCGGCCGGCCCCTCGACCACCAGGCTGGCCACCAGCAGCATGGCCGCGCCCATGGTCGAGGTCACGGCCGTGGCCGACAGCGCATCCACGCCCGTGAGCAGCCAGCGGCCGATCAGGGTGTAGGTCACCCAGCACACCACGCAGCCCAGGATCAGCAGCTCGCCCGCGCCCACCGATCCCTGCAGCAGCGCCAGCGGCTGGCCATGCGAGATCACCACCACGGCGTCGCAGGCCGCCAGCGCCATGCCCAGGGCAATGGTGCGGTTGAGCCGCTCGCCGAACAGCCAGACCGCCAGGGCCAGCGTGAGCACGGGGTTGAGCGTGATCACCAGGGCCGCCTTGCCGGCCGGCACATGCTGCAGCCCCATGAGGAAGAAGGCCGCATAGCCGAACACGCCCGTGGCGCCAGCGGCCGCCATGCCCAGCCAGCGCCTGGCGCTCCAGTACCGGAGGCCGGCCATGCCACCGGCCCAGTACAGCCAGGGCAGCAGCACGGCGGCGGCCAGCAGGAAGCGCAGGCTGGCGGCGGCCAGCGGCGGCATGCTCTGTGCCACCACGCGGCCCGCAGGCCAGGAAGCGCCCCACAGCAGGGCCATGCCGACAAGCCGCAGGTGCGGGCCAAAGAAGCGGAGAGAATTCATGGCGCGTACTATGTGCTCATATCGATTCATAGACAAATGAGCAAATGCTCATGACATGGACACCGCG
Source organism: Delftia deserti (assembly GCF_042653485.1). NCBI lineage: Bacteria > Pseudomonadati > Pseudomonadota > Betaproteobacteria > Burkholderiales > Comamonadaceae > Delftia > Delftia deserti. The sequence goes on from NZ_JBHSIH010000001.1 coordinate 2,422,450, forward strand.
ATCCCATGACCTTCACCCAGCTCGAAGTGTTTGCGGCCCTGGCCCGCGCCGGCAGTTTCTCGCGCGCGGCCGCGCTGCTGGGCATTACCCAGAGTGCCGTCAGCCATGCCCTGCGCGCGCTGGAGGGCGAGCTGCAGGTGCAGCTTGTGCGGCGCGAAGGCCCCCACTCCCCCTTGACCGACGCAGGCACGCGGCTGCTGCAGCGCGCCAACGACATCCTCCAGCAAAAGGAGGCCTTGCGGCAGGAGGCCGATGCCGAGCGCGGCATGGCGCGCGGCACGCTGCGCGTGGCCTCGTTCGGCGCCACCTCTTCGCTGCGGCTGCTGCCCCCGCTGATCACCGAATACCGGCGCCGCCAGCCCGCCGTGCTGGTGCAGATCGACGAGCAGAACGACGACACCGTGGTCAAGTGGCTGCTGGAGCGGCGCGTGGAGATCGGCTTCGTCGTGCTGCCTGACGAGCGCTTCGACACCGTGCCCCTGATCGAGGACGAACTGGTGGCGCTGCTGCCCGCATCGCACCGGCTGGCGGCCCAGCGCAGCGTCCGCGCCGCCGACCTGCACGGCGAGGCCTTTGTGCGCACCTCGGCCGGGTCGGGCGCGCACATCGACCGCTTCCTGGCCGAGGCCGGCGCCCAGCCTGCGGCCATCTACCACTTCGAGCAAATGTCGTCCATGCAGGGCTTCGTGGCCCAGGGCCACGCCATTGCCATTGCCGCGCGCCTGGCCGTGCCCGAACAGGCCCCCGAAGGCATGGTCTACCGCAGCCTCTTGCCCCGCCAGCGCCGCGTCACCGGCCTGGCCGTGCGCAGCCTGGACCGCCTGTCGCCAGCCGCTGCCGGCTTTGTGGCGCTGGCGCGGGAGATGGCGAAGAAGAAGTGCTTTGGCTGACGCAGTGCCGCCCTCCTGGCATGGCAGAAACCATGGCATTGGTGACAGATCAGCGCACATGCAGGCTGCTTCTGTCACCAAACTGCTAGATTGCGCCGATGGCAGTTCACAGCAACTTTCTCGGCCCGGTCACGGTTTCCGGTGATGAAGCGAAAGCTCTCACACGGAGGCTTGCGCATGGCCGGGGCACACAGGCTGCTGTGTCATCCGCACGCAATGGCCGCAAGCTCGCCATCACCTTCACAAGGGATGGCACGGTCCGGATCAAGCTCAAGCCGACCGGCGAACCCCTCAAGGGCAAAGACTGAGCCGGGGGTTTCGAGCTGCGCGAACTGGCCTCGGGTGACGGCTGCAACGCGCTGAGCCTGGGCAGCGAGGCATTCGCCCCTCTCAAATCCTTTCTGCGCAAAGAAGCCAAGAAGCTCCATCAGGAGCATCTTGCGCGCACCTTCGTCCTGGTGCCGGAAGGCGAGACCAAGGTTCTGGCCTACATCACGACCTTGTGCACCCATGTGGCCCTCGAACAGTTCGACGAACCGGCCGTGCTGGACGGCTTTCGCTACAAGGACTATCCGGCCATCAAGCCGGCCCGGCTGGCCGTGGATACCAGCCTGCAGGGCCGGGGGGTTGGGAGCCAGTTGGTGGACTTTGTCATTGCCCTGATCACGGACCATGTCATGCCATACACGGGCTGCCGTTTTCTGGTGGTGGATGCCAAGCCAGAGTCCGTGCGCTTCTATGCGGCAAAGGGCTTTCTGCCCATAGGCACCAGCACCGATGGGCCAACGGCCACCACCACGATGTTCATCGATCTGCGACGGGTGTTGGCGGCCATCGGCCGGACGTAGCCATCCTCCGGACCGGCCTGCTAGGCAGGATGGCCCAGCGGATGCAGCACCAGCGCCTCGCGCACGATGGGCTTGAGCGCCTGCGCCTCGTCGGGGCTGGCCAGCACGCGGGCCAGTTCGGCGCGCATGCGGGGCTCCCAGAATTTGCGGATGTGTTCGGCAATGCCCTGCAGGGCCTCGTCGCGCTCGGGCATGGCCTCGAAGAACTCGCCGATGCGGTTGGCCATGCGGACCAGGTTGGCGCTGTCCATCACTTGCCTCCCGCCACGGCCATGCTGCCTGCCTGCGCGGCTTGCAGCAGGCCGATCTGCTCTTCATGCATGCGCGCAAAGCCGCGCTGCCAGTCGGACGGCTGGGCGTGCTGGGGTACCGGCAGCACCTGCACGGCCGTGACCTTGTATTCGGGGCAGTTGGTGGCCCAGTCCGAGCTGTCGGTGGTGATGACGTTGGCGCCCGATTCGGGAAAGTGGAAGGTGGTGTAGACCACGCCGGGCTGTATGCGCTCGGTGACGGTGGCGCGCAGCACGGTTTCGCCCGCGCGGCTGGCGATGCCGACCCAGTCTCCGTCGCTTATGCCGCGGTCCTCGGCGTCATGCGGATGGATTTCCAGCCGGTCCTCGCTGTGCCAGTGGCTGTTGTGCGTGCGCCGGGTCTGGGCGCCCACGTTGTACTGCGACAGGATGCGGCCCGTGGTCAGCAGCAGCGGAAAGCGCTGGGTGACCTTCTCGTCGGTGGCCACGTACTGGGTGATGATGAAGCGGCCCTTGCCGCGCACGAAGCGGTCCCTGTGCATGATGGACGTGCCGGCCTCTTCGGTGCTGTCATTGCAGGGCCATTGCACGCTGCCCAGCCGGTCGATCTTGTCGTAGTTCACGCCTGCAAAGCTGGGCGTGAGCGCGGCGATCTCGGCCATGATCTCGCTCGGGTGCGTGTAGTGCATGGCGTAGCCCAGGGCATTGGCCAGCAGCTGGGTGACTTCCCAGTCGGCATGGCCGGCCAGCGGCGCCATGACCTTGCGCACGCGCGAGATGCGGCGCTCGGCATTGGTGAAGGTGCCGTCCTTTTCGAGGAAGGAGGCGCCCGGCAGGAAGACATGGGCGTACTTGGCGGTTTCGTTCAGGAAGATGTCCTGCACCACCACGCATTCCATGGCCGAGAGCGCGGCCGTCACATGCTGGGTGTTGGGGTCGGACTGCACGATGTCCTCGCCCTCGCAGTACAGGCCCATGAAGCTGCCGGCCAGGGCCGCCTCGAACATGTTGGGAATGCGCAGGCCGGGCTCGGGGCTGAGCGCCACGCCCCAGGCCCCCTCGAACTCGGCGCGCACCGTGCTGTCCGAGATGTGGCGGTAGCCGGGCAGTTCATGCGGGAAGGAGCCCATGTCGCAGGAGCCCTGCACATTGTTCTGGCCGCGCAGCGGATTCACGCCCACGCCTTCGCGGCCCACATTGCCCGTGGCCATGGCCAGGTTGGCGATGCCCATGACCATGGTCGAGCCCTGCGCATGCTCGGTCACGCCCAGGCCGTAGTAGATGGCCGCGTTGACGGGGGTGCCCGCCGCGTGGTCCTCGGCACCCAGCGCATACAGGCGCGCGGCGCCGCGCACGAGTTCGGGAGCAACCCCGGTGACCTCGGCCATGGCCTCGGGCGAGTTCTCGGGCCGGGCCACGAATTCCTTCCACTGGGCGAAGGACCTGGCATCGCAGCGCTCGGCGATGTAGTCCTCGGCCAGCCAGCCTTCGGTGACGATGACATGGGCCAGCGAGGTGATCATGGCCACGTTGGTGCCGGGCCGCAGTTGCAGGTGGTAGTCGGCGCGGATGTGGGGCGACTTGACCAGCTCGATCTCGCGCGGGTCGATGACGATGAGCCTGGCGCCCGCACGCCGGCCGTCGCCGCGCAGGCGCTTTTTCATGCGCGAGCCGAACACCGGGTGCGCGGCCGTGGGATTGGCGCCGATGACCATGACCACGTCCGTGTGCTCGATGGACTTGAAGGTCTGCGTGCCCGCCGAGGTGCCATAGGTCTGGCCCAGGCCATAGCCCGTGGGCGAGTGGCACACGCGCGCGCAGGTATCGACGTTGTTGTTGCCGAAGGCCGTGCGCACCAGCTTTTGCACCAGGTAGGCCTCTTCGTTGGTGCAGCGCGAGGAGGTGATGCCGCCAATCGAGTCCTTGCCGTGCTTCGCCTGGATGCGACGGAACTCGCTGGCCGTGTGGGCAATGGCCTCTTCCCAGCTCACTTCGCGCCAGGGGTCGGTGATCTTCGCGCGGACCATGGGCCGGGTGATGCGGTCCTTGTGCGTGGCATAGCCCCAGGCAAAGCGGCCCTTGACGCAGGCATGGCCCTCGTTGGCCTGGCCGTCCTTCCAGGGCACCATGCGCACGACCTGCTCGCCCTTCATCTCGGCCTTGAAGCCGCAGCCCACGCCGCAGTAGGCGCAGGTGGTGATGGCGCTGTGCCCGGCCTGGCCCAGCTCGGTCACGGTCTTTTCCTGCAGCGTGGCCGTGGGGCAGGCCTGCACGCAGGCGCCGCAGCTGACGCAGTCGCTGTCCATGAAGCTGCCGCCCTGCCCCGCCGTGACGCGCGATTCGAACCCCCGGCCCGAGATGGTCAGCGCAAATGTGCCCTGCGTCTCTTCGCAGGCGCGCACGCAGCGGTTGCAGACGATGCACTTGCTGGGGTCGTAGCTGAAGTACGGGTTGGAGACATCGACCTCGGCCCGCGCCTGGCCCTTGAAGTGGTTGGCGCCCTCGAAGCCGTAGCGCACCTCGCGCAGGCCCACGGTGCCGGCCATGTCCTGCAGTTCGCAGTCGCCGTTGGCGCTGCAGGTCAGGCAGTCCAGCGGATGGTCGGAGATGTACAGCTCCATCACGCCGCGGCGCAGCTCCTGCAGTTGCGGGCTTTGCGTGCGCACCTTCATGCCGGGCTCGGCAGGCGTGGTGCACGAGGCCGGAAAGCCCTTGCGCCCCTCGATCTGCACCAGGCACAGGCGGCAGGAGCCGAAGGGCTCCAGGCTGTCGGTGGCGCACAGCTTGGGCACGCTGACGCCGCCTTCCATGGCAGCGCGCATCAGCGAGGTGCCCTCGGGCACACAGACCTCGCGGCCGTCGATCTCCAGGGTGATCAGGCGTTCGGACGGGCTGGCGGGCGTGCCCCAGTCGGCTTGCTTCAGATGGTCGAGCATGGTGTTCTCCGTTCAGGCAGCCGCTGCGGCCGTGGTGGACTCGATACCGAAGTCCTGGGGGTAGTGGTTCAGCGCCGAGCGCACCGGATACGGGGTCATCCCGCCCATGGCGCACATGGAGCCGTGCTGCATGGTGTCGCACAGGCTTTCCAGCAGGGCCACCTGGCCGGCGTGGGCGGCGTGGGCGGCAGGGTCGGCGCCGGCGCGCACGATGCGGTCGATGACCTCCACGCCGCGCGTGGAGCCGATGCGGCAGGGCGTGCACTTGCCGCAGGATTCGATGGCGCAGAACTCCATGGCATAGCGCGCCAGCCGCGCCATGTCGGCCTTGTCGTCATGCACGACGATGCCGCCGTGCCCCACCACATTGCCCTTGGCCGCATAGCCCTCGTAGTCCAGCGGCGCATCCCAGTCGGCCGGCGCCACATAGCTGCCCAGCGGGCCGCCCACCTGCACGGCCTTGACGGCGCGGCCGGTGGCCGTGCCGCCGCCGAAGTCTTCCACCAGCTCGCGCAGGCTCAGGCCGAAGGCCTTTTCCACCAGGCCGCCGCGCGCAATGTTGCCGGCCAGCTGGAACGGCAGCGTGCCGCGCGAGCGGCCCATGCCGAAGCCCTGGTAGAAGGCCGCGCCGCGCGCCAGGATCAGCGGTACCGTGGCCAGCGTGATCACGTTGTTGATCACCGTGGGCCGGCCCCACAGCCCCGCTATGGCCGGCAGCGGCGGCTTGGCGCGCACGATGCCGCGCCGGCCCTCGATGCTCTCCAGCATGGCCGTTTCCTCGCCGCAGACATAGCTGCCCGCGCCCTTGCGCACCTCCATGTGGAAGGCCCGCCCGCTGCCCGCCACGTCGCGGCCCAGCCAGCCTGCGGCCTCGGCACGCGCAATGGCTTCGCGCAGGGTGGCGATGGCGTGCGGATACTCGCTTCGCACATAGACCAGGCCCTGCGTCGCGCCCACGGCCAGGCCCGCGATGGCCATGCCTTCGATCAGCGTGTAGGGATCGCCCTCCATCAGCAGCCGGTCGGCGAAGGTGCCCGAGTCGCCCTCGTCGGCGTTGCAGGCAATGTACTTTTGCGGCCCCGCTGCGGCGGCCACGGTCTTCCATTTGATGCCGGCCGGGAACGCCGCACCGCCACGGCCGCGCAGGCCCGAATCCAGCACCTCCTGCACGATGGCCGCGGGCTCCATGCGCGCCGCGCGCTCCAGCCCCTGCCAACCGCCATGGGCTGCGTAGTCGGCCAGGTTCAGCGGATCGATGACACCCACACGCGCAAAGGTCAGGCGCTCCTGGCGCGCCAGGTAGGCAATGGCCTCGGTCAGTCCATGGCACAGCGCATGGCCGCCGCCCTGCAGCATTCCGGCATCGAGCAGGCCCGGCACCGCATCGGCCGTGACCGGGCCGTAGGCCACGCGGCCTTCGGGCGTCTCGACTTCCACCAGGGTCTCCAGCCACAGCAGGCCGCGCGAGCCGTTGCGCACGATCTGCACCGCAAGGCCGCGCGCCGCGCACTCTCGCTGCAGGGCGCCGGCCACGGCGTCAGCGCCCACGACCAGCGCGGCGGCATCGCGGGGCACATAGACGCGCACGCCGGGGCCTGCCCCTGCCTCTGCCTCTGCCCCTGCCCCTGCCCGTGCGCCTGCCCCTGCATGCGCAGGCTGCGCCACCGGCTCGCCGGCCGGCCCCGGCTGGCGGCATTGCGCGATGAGTACATCCAGGTCGTTGGCCGAGACATGCGCATGTGGCTGGCCATCGAGCATCACGGCAGGCGATGACGCGCACAGGCCCAGGCAGTAGACCGGCTCCAGCGTGACGGCGCCATCGGCACTGGTTCCGTGCCCATGCCCATGCCCGTGTCCACTCGATCCGCAGCCCAGCGCCTGGCCTGCATGGGCCAGCAGCGCGTCGGCACCGCGCGACTGGCAGGCCTCGGCGCGGCAGACCTGCAGCACATGGCGGCCCGCTGGCGTGGTGCGGAAATGGGGGTAGTAGGAGATGACGCCATGCACCTCGGCGCGCGAAAGGTTCAGCGCATCGGCGATACGCGGCACGGCGGCTTCGGGGACATGGCCCAGCATGTCCTGCACGGCGTGCAGCAACTCGATCAGAGGGCCGGGGCGCCGGGCGTGGACGGCAATGGCGTGCTCGACGGCCTCGCGCTCATGGGCGCCGAGTGCGCTGTCGGCAGCAGCGGCATTGGCGACGGCGATGGGAATGATCTTCCCTTGTGTGGCTGGCATGGGTGTCCCTGCTGGCTTTCGTTGTAGGGAGCGGCGCGGTCCGGTCCGCTGGCGCTTTGTCTCTGATGCCATTTCAAGCCCTGCCGGGCAGGCCGTCAAATTCAAACGGATGATTGCGCCATTCAATTCCCAAATGAGCCGCCAGGCAGTGCTGCACCTGCCGTTCCGGGTCTTGCGGATGCCGCAGCCAGCGCGGGTTTGCGCCACTTGGCAAATGCGCCCGGCTTGTCGTAAATCACACGGTATTTGGTGTGAATTTTGATAAGCTCACGCGCACCATGAACCACCCGCCATCAGCCATGACGCCACAGGATGGCTATCATTTTTCGGACCAGATCGGCCACCTGCTGCGGCGTGTCTATCAGCGCCACACTGCACTCTTCCAGCAATACATTCCCGACTCGCAGCTCACGGCCGCGCAATTCGTGGTGCTGTGCTCCGTGCGCGACAACAGCGGCAGCTCGCTGGCCGACATCGTCAAGGCCACCGTGATCGACCAGGCCACCATCCGCGGCGTGGTGGACCGGCTCAAGCAGCGCGAACTGGTGCAGGTGGACCATGACCGCATCGACCGCCGCAAGGTCGTCATCAACCTCACCGAGGCCGGCCAGGACCTGGTGCGCGACATGGAGCCCTTCGCCAAGCAGATCACCGAAAGCACCTACGGCAGGCTCAATCCGGCCGAGCGGCTGGCGCTGGATTTTCTGCTCAAGAAGATGCTGGAAGGTGGCGAGGCCGACTGAGCCGTTGCAGCCTCCTGACCCGTCCTGCCATAGGTTGACACCTATGAAGGACACCGATCCGGCGTAATCCAGCCGGCCAGAGACGCCCGATGAACCTCATCGGGCGTTTTCAATTTTAGGGACAGGTGCGGTCTTTCCTGGTTGTAGATCTGCACGGCCTGCTGGACCATCCGGCTGGCCTGGGCCAGATCGGCAGGCCGATGCAGCAGGAACTCCATCTTCAAGATCCCGTTGACGCGCTCGGCCAGCGCGTTCTGATAGCAGTCGTAGCCGTCAGTCATCGAACAGGCAATGCCGTGGCGCCGATGAATCTCCTGATAGTCATTCGAGCAGTACTGGATGCCCCTGTCCGAGTGATGCACCAGCATTTGCTGCGTCTGGCGGCCGTTGAGCGCCACCTTCAGCGCCCGGCTGACCTGCCCGGTGTGCAGGCTGTCGTGCACATGATGGCCCACGATCTTGCGCGACCACGCATCAGTGACCAGGCTGAGATAGACGAACCCCTGGTCGGTGGGCAAGTACGTGATGTCGGCCACCCACACCTGCTCGCTGGCAGTCGCTCGGACTTGATGCGGCCCCTCCTTGAGCAAGTTGGGATGGCGTCGAAACCGATGATGGCTGTCGGTGGTTTTGTGATACGCCCGCTTCGGCGCCACCAGCATGCGCGCCTCGCGCAGCACGTCCAGCAACGCATCGCGCCCCAGGCTCGCGCCGGCGTGCTGCAGCGGCTGCGCGAGCAGATGGTGCAGCTTGCGCGCGCCCAACCGGGGCTGACGCAGGCGCACGTCGCGAACGAGCTCGATCACGGTGTCGGCACGCGCACAGCGTTGCTGCTGATGCTGCAACTGCTGGTAGTAGGCTTGGCGGCTGACGCCCCAATGGCGGCAAGCCCTCGCCACGCTCAGCCCCGGGAGGAGCTTTTGCGAGAGGACTTGCCCAAAGGCTTTTTTACGATGCGCACCCCGTAGTCCTTCTTCAGGACATCGATCACCGCCTCGAACAGTTGGGCCTTCTCGTTGGCTTCGCGAAGCTGGACTTCGAGGGCCTTGATCTTCTGCTCGGGAGTCAGCGGTGCAGCAGGTGCAGATGAGGGCTTCTTGATCGGTACTGGCATGGCAAGCCCGGATGATGCCGAACTCCAGTTTTGGCGACCATGCTTGCGCAGCCACACCAACACGGTCGAACGGCCCTGGATGCCGTAGCGCTCCTGGGCCTGTTTGTACGTGAGATCGCCTTTTTCCACCTGATCGACCACCGACAGCTTAAAAGCCAGCGTGTAGTCCCGCTGCGTGCGTTTGACCCTTGATTCCATTGACTTGCCTTTTCTGAGAGGAAAAGGTGTCAACCCAGGTCAGGACGGGTCATCCCCAAAAACAAAGGCCAGAAGGAAAAATCCTTCTGGCCTTTTTGCTGAGCCGACCTTTCAGTCCGCTCAGGCCGTCATCAATCCAGCGCCCGGTTGCGCGATTCCACATCCACGGCCCAGATCGACAGGGCACCGCCCACCAGCATGGCGGACAGCACGGCCAGGGCCAGGGTGAAGTGGGTGGCCATGATGGGCGCAATGATGGCCGGGGCGAACAGGCCGCCGAAGCGCGCCACGGCGCCGGCCATGCCCATGCCGCTGGCACGCAGGTCGGTGGGGTAGACCTCGGGGGTGAACGCATACAGCGCGCCCCAGGTGCCCAGCAGCGAGAAGCTCATCAGCAGGGTGGAGCCGATGACCACGAAGGGCGACGAGCCCAGGCTGTAGAACATGCAGCCGACGGCGCTGAGCAGCAAAAAGCCGATCAGCGTGGGCTTGCGGCCCCAGCGCTCCACGCCATAGGCCGACAGCGCAAAGCCGGGCAGTTGCACCAGGGCCAGCACCACCAGGAAGACCTGGCCGCGCATGAAGGCGAAGCCCTCGCTGCTGAGCTTGACGGGCAGGTAGACGAAGACACCGTAGTAGGCGATGGAGATCAGCGCCCAGGCCAGGAACAGCGAGAGGCTGCGGCGGCGCAGGTCGCCGTTGAACAGCGCGAGGATGGATTTGCGCTCCTGCTTTTCAGGCTGCAGGGCGGGGATTTCCGCGGTGGTTCCATTGACCTTGGCCACCCGCTGCAGCACCTTGCGCGCCTCTTCGGACTTGCCGTTGCGGTTGAGGAACATGGGCGACTCGGGGATGTAGAAGCGCAGCACCACGCCGATCAGCGCCGGCAGTCCGGTCACGAAGAAGATCACGCGCCAGGCATCGTCACCCCAGGACACGGCCACCAGCGCCAGGATGGCCAGGAAGATGGTGCCCACGGCCCAGAACGATTCCAGCAGCACCAGCCAGCGGCCACGGCGGTCGCTGGGCAGGAACTCGGCCATCATGGTGTAGTCCACGGGCAGCGTGCCGCCCACGCCGATGCCGGTGATGAAGCGCAGCACCAGCAGCCAGGCGAACTCGGGCGCGAAGGCCGAGGCCACGCCGGCAAAGGCGTCGATCACCACGGCCATCATCAGCACCGGGCGGCGCCCTATGCGGTCGGCCAGGCGGCCGAAGACGAAGGCACCGATCAGCATGCCGATGAAGAAGAAGGTGCCGGTCTGCAGCGCCTCGGGCACGGTCTTGCCGAAGGTCTTGGCAATGGACGGTGCGCTGAAGCCTATGGACAGCACCTGCATGGCATCGGCCAGCCACACCAGCCCGAAGATGACGAACAGCCGATATTGGAACTTGCCGACACCCGCTGTCTGGATGCCTTTTTCCACCGAAATGTATGTAGATGACATGCAGGGACTCCTTTTCTAGCCATCGCAATTGTTGAATCTGTCTTTTCCCAGGCAAGGCCGTTCAGCTTGTGTTGCCGTCTCCTGCCGTGCCTTCCACCCTTCACACATCCGGAGCGAACCGCTCCCTCGGCGCCATCTCCATGGCCCGATGAAAAATTTCCGGATGTCGGTCTCTGCATCCGGGCGATGGGCGCATTGCGGACAGGCTGCACATCGACAGCGCCGTCCGTTGTTGCCCATCACCCGTCCCCAGCATCAGATGTCAGGACCCAGACCCTGGAGAGATTCCAGGGCAAGGTGTCCATATCCGCGGCATCGCCCATGCCGCCGCCCATTGCTGCCCATTGCCGCCCTCAGTGCGCATGCGCCTGTGCCTGCATGCGCAGCCGGTTAATCGTCTTCGTGTCGTCTGGCCAAGCTTTTTCCTCCGGTGCAAATCGTTCGCGCAAATATCCGAGCAGGTCCGCGATCTGCCTGTCGTCCAGGCTGTCCCCGAAGCCGGGCATGTAGCCCAGCGCATCGTCGGCCGGCGCCTGTATGCCGTTCAGGATCACCTGGACCAGGTTGTCGGGGCTGGCCGCGTGCAGGTTGGTGTTCAGCCCCAGCAGCGGCTTGACGCCGAACAATGTGGGACCGCTGCCCGCCTCATGGCAGACCGCGCAGGCGTTCTGGTAGATGCGCTCGCCATTGGCGTGGCGGTCCAGGGCCCTGGCATGTGCGACCGCAGGCGCCGCCGCCTGCACGGCGGCCGGTGCCGGTGGCGACATGGCCGGGGCGGCCTGGGAAGCCTGAGGGGCCTGGCCCGGCAGTTCCATCAGATAGGTGGCCATGGCGCGCACATCGGCTTCGGGCAACTGGGCCAGGCCGTGGATGACGGGCGCCATGGGGCCGGCCGCCACGCCGTGGCGGGCCGAGAAGCCGGTGCGCAGGTACTGGTACAGCTCTTCGCGGCTCCAGGGCAGCTTGCCGCCCGCCAGTTGATTGAGCGCGGGCGCCGTCCAGCCTTCGGCCTCGCCGCCGCCCAGGTAGTGGATGCCGGTCTTTTCCGCACCCAGCGCATTGCGCGGCGAGTGGCAGGCCGCGCAGTGGCCCGCGCCTTCGACCAGGTAGGCGCCCCGGTTCCATTCGGCGCTGCGCGCGGGGTCGGCCTTGAAGGGCGTGGCGTCGTGGAACAGCAGGTTCCAGCCCGCCATGGCCGGGCGCAGGTTGTAGGGAAAGGCCAGCTGCGTCTGGGGCGCCTTGGCCTTCACGGCGGGCTGGGACATCAGGTAGCCGTAGAGGGCCTGCAGGTCGCCATCGCTGAGCTTGGCGAAGGCCGTGTACGGGAAGGCCGGATACAGCTGGCGCCCGTCCTGGTGGATGCCGTGGCGCATGGCGCGCTCGAAGGCCGCGTAGGACCAGCGGCCGATGCCGGTCTCGTTGTCGGGCGTGATGTTGGTGGAGTAGATGGTGCCGAACGGCGTCTCCAGCCCGAAGCCGCCGGCATTGGCCGCACCGCCCGGGGCCGTGTGGCAGACCACGCAGTCGCCCGCAGCCGCCACCAGGCGGCCGCGCTCCAGGGCCTGCGGCGAGTACAGGGAAACGTCGGGCCCGTCGGTCAGCGGCAGGGCTGGCTTCAGTGGCCAGGCCATGGCCGCCATGCCGGCAAGGCCTGCGGCGCCTGCGGCCAGCCAGCCCCAGCCACGGCCGGGCCGCGCCGCACCGGGCCTGCCCGCCCCCTCGCCCGCCAGCGCCAGGCGCAGCTGCTCGGGCTGGAAGGGCACTTCGCGCAGGCGCACGCCTGTCGCATGGTGAATGGCGTTGGCAATGGCGGCGGCGGCGGGCAGCGTGGCCACGCCATCCAGCGCCAGATCGCCCTGGCGGATGACCGCGACATCGCCGGGCGCATGCTGCGCCAGGTCGGAGCCGGGCTTGGCGATCACATCGAAAGAAGCAGCGGAAGCTGTGGCCCCTGCCCAGTCGTCAAAAGCGGGCGCCGTGCCCAGCAGCCGGCGCGCATCGGCCAGCAATTGCGGGTCCTGCTGGACGATCTCGGGCCGCGTGCTGGCAGCCTGCGCCGCCTGCAGGCTGCGGCTGTCATGGCCGGCCACGACGCGGGTCACTTCGATCTCGCCCGTTTGCGGGTGCACGGCCACCTCGGCCACCCAGGCGCTCCAGGCATGGAGATCGGCGCCCTGCGCATCCAGGCTCTGCAGCTGGGCGGTGGCAAAGCCCCGGCCCAGCAGGCGGCCATCGGCGCCCTGGCGGGATGGTGCCTGCTGCGATGCCTGCGCACGCTCGGCCACCTGCCGGGCCAGATCGCGCACCGGGCCTTCGGGCAGGTGCTGCAGCCGCCATTGCAGCGGATCATGGCCCTGGTCCAGCGCCTGCTCATGCCAGCGGCTTTCGCGGGCAAAGACCTGGGCGGCATTCAGATCATCGACGCCGGCATGCCGCAGGCTGGCGGCCTGCCGGCGTTCATGCACTTCGCCGGCATCGAGCACGGTGGCCAGGGCTGCGGCGCGCGCCAGCTCGGGCTGGCTCAGCAGGCGCGCCATGCTGGGGCGCACGGCCCAGGGCGTGTCGGACAGCAGCAGGTCCGGCTGCGGCGATGCATTGCCCGGCTGAGGCTGCACCACCGTGTCGGCTTCAAGCCCTTGCAAAGGCTGCGCATCCACGCGCAGCACCAGCTCCCGGCTGTCTGCGCTGCCCGCAGCAGTCCAGGCCTCGCAGGCCACGCTGACGGGCCTGCCCACGGCCTGGGACAGCAGGGCCGCATCGGCCGCTGCATCCATGAGATCCAGCGCATGCGGGGTGCCGGCCGCCGTGGCCGGCAGGCTGAACAGCCGCAGCGCGGACTCGGGGCATTGCAGCAGTGCAGCCAGTTCACGGCCGATCATCTGCCGCACGTCGGCGTCGCAGGGCGGCAACCAGACGCTGGCATGGCCGTCCAGGCACCACACGGCTGCGCGTGCGACACCTTCGCAAGACACGGGCGCCGCCATGCGCCAGACATAGCGGCCGGCATCGGGCAGGTCGGCCTTGCCGGCTCTGTCAGTCCCGTCGGCAGGACGGGGCGCGCTGGCGGCCCTGGCTTCCTGCCGGTCATCCCAGGCAGGGGCCAGGCCGGCAGCGGCCTGCCGGGCATGGACAGGCGCCACGGCCACCACACCCAGAAAATGCCCGCGCTGCACTGCGGCCACCACGCCGGCCATGGTCTGGGCGTCCTGCAGCCGTGCATGCAGGGGCACGCTGCCCCGGTAGCGCAGACCGTCCCAGGCCGCGACGGGTGGGCGCAGCGCCAGGCCGTGCAGCAGGTCGGAAGGCAGGGCGGGGGCGTTGCCGGCCGGGCTCATGGCTGGACCTCGCCTGCGCTGGAAGATGGAAAACCGGAGGGCGCCTGCAGCGCGGCGCGCTGTGCCCGCAGCTGCACGGCGCGCAGGGCGGCCTGCATGATTTCCACATGCGTGCCGCAGCGGCACAGGTTGTGGTGCAGCTCGTTGCGCAGCTCCTGCTCGGCGGGATTGGGGTTGCGGCGCAGCAGGGCCTCCACGGTCATGATCATGCCGTTGAGGCAGTAGCCGCACTGGGCCGCCTGGCAGTCGATGAAGGCCTGCTGCGTGGGGCCGGGGCACTGGCGCGAGCCCAGGCCTTCCAGCGTGGTGACCTCGCGGCCCACGGCCGCCCGCACGGGGATCACGCAGGAACGCGCGGCCACGCCATCGATCAGCACCGTGCAGGCGCCGCATTCGCCCAGGCCGCAGCCGTACTTGGGCCCGTTCAGCTCCAGGTCATTGCGCAGCACATGCAGCAGCGCCGTCCCGGGCGCTGCCGGCACCTCGCATGCGCGTGCATTGACCTGCAGGCGGATGGGGCTGGGGGTACTGCTTGGATGGACTGGGGTTCCCATGGGGCGAGGCTCTTGCAACTTGGCTGCGGTTCAGGATGTCGGCGTTCTGCGGCCGGGCAGGAGGGGGGGATTCCCTCCCCTCCCCTCGTCCGGCAAGGCAGCGAGTATCAGGCCGCTGCCTTGACCTTGGGCTCGACCAGGGGCACGTTGAACACGTCGTAGCCGAAGCACCAGGACGGATCTTCGTTGGTGCGCAGCCAGGTGTTGTCGTGAGAGATGCGCTGCACCTTGCTGGCGCGCTCGGCACGGTTGGCCTCGTACAGGGCGAAGGCCAGTTCATGGTTGTGCGCGCCGACTTCCTTGAGGCAGCGCGCCAGCATGGCGCCGTCCTCGATGGCCATGGCCGCACCCTGGGCCATGTGGGGCTTCATGGGGTGGCAGGCATCGCCCAGCAGCACCAGGCGGCCACGGCTCCACAGCGGCAGCGGATCGCGCTCGAGCAGCGACCACTTGGTCACTTCCACGGTGGCGTCGATCAGCGCCTGCACCGTGGGATGCCAGCCCGAGAAGGCCTCGCGCATCTCTTCCTTGCTGCTTTCCAGCCAGCGGTCGTTGAGATCCCACTTCTCTACGGGCACGCCGGTCACGTAGTACAGCTCGTCGGCCTTGCCGGTGACGAAGTAGGTCATCATGTGGCGGTCATCGCTCCACCACTTCACGCACGCGTCGAAGGGCAGCATGCCGGCCTTGACCTCGGGCGTGGGGAACACGGCGCGGTGGGCCAGGTAGCCCGCGTACTTGGGCAGCTCCGGGCCCAGCAGTTCCTCGCGGATGCGGGAGTTCACGCCATCGGCGCCGATGACGATGTCCGCCTCCTCGGTCGTGCCGTCCGCGAAGTGCATGACCACCACGTTGCCGCGGTCCTCCACCTTGGTCAGGAACTTGCCGTAGGCCATCACGCTGTCGGGCAGGGCCTCGACCAGCAGCGCATGGAAGTCGCCGCGGTGCACGGTCAGGTAGCTGGCGCCGTATTCCCTGACGGCGTAGTCGCCCAGCGGGATCTGGGCCAGCACGTCGCCCGTCTGCCAGTGGCGGCTGTACCAGTAGTCGGGATGCGAGCCCTGCTCGTTGAGCGCGTCCTCGATGCCGATCCTGCGCAGGATCTTCATCACATTGGGCCCGACGTGGATGCCGGCCCCCAGGCGCGAGAAGCTGGGCGCCTGCTCATAGACACGCACATTGAAGCCTTCCTGGAGCAGCAGCTTGGCAGCTGCAGCCCCGCCGAGACCGGCGCCGACAACGGCGATTCGAGGGGATTGAGACACAGTTTTCTCCTTGCAGGAATGTTGAAAGCCAGACGGGGCAACCGTTGCTTCGGCGCGTCCTTGCAGAGTGCAGAGCAGGAAGCGTGCCAGGCAACAAAACACTTAATTCAGGTGTATGCGCTTGAATTTTTCAAACCGACGCATGCACCACAGGGCGGCAGAATAAATTGAAGTTCGCCATTTTTGGTGCAATTTCTGCACCAAATCAGTACAAACCCCGAGAAAATTCTGATTTGCAAGGCGGCACGTCTTTTGCAAGAATAAAGCGTACACACTCAGTTGATTCTGATCAGACACTCTCGAAACTCTGCAAAGGCAAGTCCATGACCAAAACGTTCCGCATCGGCCAGATCGTCCCCAGCTCCAACACCACCATGGAGACCGAAGTGCCGGCCATGCTGCAGGCCCACTCCACGCTGCGCCCGCAGGACCGCTTCACCTTCCACTCCAGCCGCATGCGCATGAAGAAGGTGCAAAAGGAAGAGCTGGCCGCCATGGACGCCGAAAGCGACCGCTGCGCACTGGAGCTGAGCGACGCGCGCGTGGACGTGCTGGGCTATGCCTGCCTGGTGGCCATCATGGCCATGGGCAAGGGCTACCACCGCGTCTCGCAGCAGCGCCTGACCGAGCGCACGGCAAGCAATGGCGCCACCGCCCCGGTGATCACCAGCGCCGGCGCGCTGGTGGAAGCGCTCAAGGTCATGGGCGCCAAGAAGATCGCCCTGGTGGCGCCCTACATGGTTCCGCTGACCCAGCTGGTCATGGACTACGTGGCCGCCGAAGGCTTCGAGATCGTGGACTGGCGTGCGCTGGAGATCCCCGACAACCTGGACGTGGGCCGCCACGACCCCGCCAAACTGCCCGGCATCGTGGCCGGCATGAACTACGCCGACGCCGATGTGATCGTGCTGTCGGCCTGCGTGCAGATGCCCTCGCTGCCGGCCGTGGCCCAGGTCGAGGCCCAGACCGGCAAGCCGGTGCTGACCGCCTCCATCGCCACCACCTATGCCATCCTCAAGGAACTGGGGCTGGACCCCGTGGTGCCGGGCGCGGGCGCGCTGCTGTCGGGCGCCTATCCCTACGACACCGGCAACAGCGCAGCCAAGGCCTGAGGAACACACGCATGACCAGCAACTCCAGCACCCCCAGCACATTCCGCTACGGCGGCAACGTCCACGCCAACGGCATCCGCCAGCACTACCTGCGCTACGGCGGCGCCGAGGGCGAACGCGCGCAGCGCGATGCCGTCATCCTGATCCCCGGCATCACCAGCCCGGCCGTGACCTGGGGCTTCGTGGCCGAGCACCTGGGCCGCCAGTTCGACACCTATGTGCTCGATGTGCGCGGGCGCGGCCTGTCGTCCTCGGGACCTGGCCTGGACTACGGCCTCGATGCCCAGGCCGCCGACGTGGCCGCCTTCACCCAGGCCCTGGGCCTGCAGCGCTGGGCGCTGGTCGGCCACTCCATGGGCGGGCGCATCGCCGTGCGCGCCGCGCGCAGCCAGCCGGCCGGGCTCACGCGCCTGGTCATCGTCGATCCTCCGGTCTCCGGCCCCGGCCGCCGCGCCTACCCGGCCGCCCTGCCCTGGTATGTGGACTCCATCCGCCAGGCCACGCTGGGCATGGATGCCGAGGCCATGCGCGCCTTCTGCCCCACCTGGACCGAAGAGCAGCGCCAGCTGCGCGCCCAGTGGCTGCACACCTGCCACGAGCCGGCCATCGTGCAAAGCTTTGAGGACTTCGGCCGTGACGACATCCATGCCGACCTGCCCCGCATCCAGCACCCGCTGCTGCTGGTCACGGCCGAGCGCGGCGACGTGGTGCGCAGCGAGGACGTGGCCGAGTGGCAGGGCCTGGCACCCCAGACCGAGCATGTGCGCGTGCCCAACGCCGGCCACATGATCCCCTGGGACAACGAGGCCGGGTTCTACGTGGCCTTGGGCGATTTCCTCGGAGCGCGGGTGGACTGAATGTCCAACCGCAGCCCACTCCCATCCATCGCGACACCAAGGAGCCGACCATGTCCGTCAGCGATATCGATCTGATCCACGCCTGGAAGCAGGTGCTCACGCTGTCCCGGCTCGAAGCCGGCCAGACCGTCACCGTGCTCACGGGCGCCGACACGCACCCGCAGACGCTGCGCTGCGCCATTGCCGCCTCCAGCGAAATGGGTGCACGCGTCAACCGCCTGGACCTGCCGCCCGTCAACGCCGAAAAATCACTGAGCCGCGACTCGCTGGCCTACCTGGGCACGACGCCGCTGACCGGCAACCCCGCCGCCATCGCCGCGCTCAAGGCCAGCGACCTGGTGCTGGACCTGATGACCCTGTTGTTCTCGCCCGAGCAGCACGAGATCCTGCAGACCGGCACCAAGATCCTGCTGGCCGTGGAGCCGCCCGAGGTGCTGTGCCGCCTGGTGCCCACCGAGGGCGACCGCGCGCGCGTGCAGGCCGCGGCCAAGCGGATCGAGGCGGCCGGGCAGATGCACATCACCTCGGCCGCGGGCACCGACCTGCGCTGCCGCCTGGGCAGCTTCCCGGCCATCTGCGAATACGGCTTCGTGGACCAGCCCGGCCGCTGGGACCACTGGCCCAGCGGCTTCGTGCTGACCTGGCCCGACGAGGGCGAGAGCAACGGCCGCGTGGTCCTGGACCGGGGCGACATCCTGTTGCCCATGAAGGACTACGTGACCGAGCCCATCGAACTCGTCATCGAAAAGGGCTACGTCACGCGCATCAGCGGCGGCCTGCAGGCCGACATCCTCAAGGAGTACATGGCCTCCTACGAGGACCCCGAGGCCTATGCCGTCTCCCACATCGGCTGGGGGCTGCAGCCGCGCGCCCACTGGTCCATGCTGGCCCACTACAACAAGGAAACCCACATCGGCATGGACGCCCGCGCCTTCGAGGGCAACTTCCTGTGGTCCATGGGCCCCAACAACGAGGCCGGGGGCAGCCGCACCACGGCCTGCCACATCGACATCCCCATGCGCCACTGCTCGGTGGCGCTGGATGGCAAGCCCACCGTCATCGACGGCGTGGTGCAGGACGAGGAAGGACTGGCGCGTGCCGCCAAAAGGTCCAAGCAAGGAAAGGACATCACATGACCACGACAACCACCGGCCAGGCCACCGGCGCGCAGAGCGTTCCCACCGAGGGCGTGCAGGGCGACATCTCTGCCTACGCACGCCAGGGCTTCGGCACGCCGCTGCCGCTCAAGGCCCCGTTCGGCCTGCTCATCATCGACTTCGTCAACGGCTTTGCCGACCCGGCCGTGTTCGGCGGCGGCAACATCCCCGAAGCCATCGCGCAGACGCAGCACCTGCTGGCCCATGCGCGCGAGCGCGGCTGGCCCGTGGCGCACAGCCGCATCGTGTTCTCGGACGACGATGCCGACCACAACATCTTCTGCCTGAAGGTGCCCGGCATGCTGACCCTGAAGGAAGACAGCCCCAACAGCGCCATCGTGCCCCAGCTGGCCCCGGCCGCTGGCGAATACGTGGTGCGCAAGAGCACGCCCTCGGCCTTCTTCGGCACCATGCTCGCACCCTGGCTGGCCCAGCGCGGCGTGCAGACCCTGCTGGTGGCCGGCTGCGTGACCAGCGGCTGCGTGCGCGCCAGCGTGGTCGATGCCATGCAGTCGGGCTTTCGCCCGCTGGTGGTGGCCGACTGCTGCGGCGACCGCGCCCTGGGCCCGCACGAGGCCAACCTGTTCGACATGGCCCAGAAGTACGCGGCCGTGATGCCGCTGAGCCAGGCCATCGCCGACACCGACGCCCTCGCCGCAGGTTGATCCCACCGCGCCAACGCGCCCATGGGGCCGGCCCTGCGCAGCCGGCCCCAAAGTGCATAACATGCACAAGGCACGCCTGAAGGCGTGCCCGCGAAGAACACCGCACCATGAACCTGCCCCAGCCCCAAGCCCTGCACGCACAGCTGCTCACGCGAGCCGACACCCTGCTTGTGGTGCGCCAGCCCGTGGCGCCGCCGCGCCCTGCGCCCGGCCAGCCCGGCACGGCCACCGACTATGTGCAGTCCACGCCCGAGGTCTTCGTGGCCGTACTGGCCGACGAAGCCGCGCCCCAGGGCTGGCGCGCCCTGGCCTTCAACGGCCATGTGGACCTGGGCACGGGCATACGCACGGCTCTGGCGCAGATCGTGGCGGAGGAACTCGAAGTGCCACTGGACCGTCTGGACATGGTGCTGGGCCACACGGCCGCCGCGCCCAACCAGGGCCCGACCATTGCCAGCGCCAGCATCCAGATCTCGGCCGTGCCGCTGCGCCGCGCCGCCGCCCAGGCGCGCGAGCAGCTGCTGGCACTGGCCGCGCAGCAATGGAGCGTGGCGGCGGACCGGCTCCAGGCGCGGGAAGGCGCGGTGCGCTTTGCCGATGGCAGCGATGCCCGCGAACTCGGCTATGGCGATCTGCTGCGCGGCCAGCAATTGCAGCTGACGCTGGCCCCGCCCGATCAGGAAGTGAAGCTCAAGCCCGCCAGCGAATACCGGCTCGTCGGCCGTGGCGCGGCGCGCGTGGACATCCCCGCCAAGGCCACGGGCGAGCTGAGCTTTGTCCATGATGTGCGCGTGCCCGGCATGCGCCATGGCCGCGTCATCCGCCCTCCGCACCCGGGCCGCGACGGCGGCGATTTCATCGGCCGCTGCCTGGTGGCCGTGGAGCGGGACTCCGTGGCCCACCTGCCCGGCAACGTGCAGGTGGTCACCGAAGGTGACTTCGTCGGCGTGGTCGCCGACCGCGAGGAACAGGCCATTGCCGCCATGCGCGCGCTGCGCGTGCAATGGCAGGCCGTGCCGCCGGCACCCGATCTGTCTGACTTGGCCGCAGCCCTCCGCGCCAATCCTGCCCAACACCGTGCGCTGGTGGACCAGGGCACTGTGGACGATGCCTTCGCGGGCGTCGGCACGGGTGCGGCCACCGAACTGCGCCGCAGCTACGTCTGGCCCTACCAGATGCATGCCTCCATCGGCCCGTCCTGCGCCGTGGCCGATTTCAGCGAGGGCCGTCTCAAGCTCTGGGCCGGCACGCAGAACCCCCACATGCTGCGCACCGACCTGGACCGCCTGCTGCAACTGGGCGAGGACCGCATCGAGATCGTGCGCCTGGAGGCGGCCGGCTGCTACGGCCGCAACTGCGCCGACGACGTCTGCGCCGACGCCGCCCTGCTGTCCATGGCCGTGGGCGCGCCCGTGCGCGTGCAGCTCACGCGCGAGCAGGAACACCAGTGGGAGCCCAAGGGCACGGCCCAGCTCATGGACGTGAGCGCGGCCATCGATGCCCGGGGCGAACTGCTGGCCTACGACTTTGCCGTGCGCTACCCCTCCAACGACGCGCCGCTGCTGGCCCTGCTGCTCACGGGCCGCATCCCGGGCGAGCCGCGCACGCTGGAGATGGGCGACCGCACGGCCGTGCCGCCCTACCGCTACGCCAGCCAGCGCATCACCTGCCATGACATGGCGCCCATCGTGCGCTCGTCCTGGCTGCGCGGCGTCTCGGCCCTGCCCAATTCCTTTGCCCACGATTGCATGATCGACGAACTGGCCCATGCGGCCGGTGCCGACCCCGTGGACTACCGTGTTCGCCACCTCGATGACCCGCGCGCCATCGAGCTGATCGAGGCCACGGCTCGCCACGCCGGCTGGCAGCGGAATCACACAGGAAGCCGGGGCCGCCCCGGCGCCGACGGCCTGCTGCACGGGCGCGGCGTGGCCTATGCACGCTACATCCACAGCCGCTTTCCCGGCTTCGGCGCGGCCTGGGCCGCCTGGGTCATCGACATCGACGTGGACCCCGCCAGCGGCCGCATCGCCGTGAGGCGCCTGGTCGTGGGCCAGGACACGGGAATGATGGTCAACCCCGACGGCGTACGCCACCAGATCCACGGCAATGTCATCCAGACCCTGAGCCGCAGCCTGATGGAGAAGGTCGCATTCAACGAGCAAGGCGTGGCCAGTCGCGAGTGGGGCAGCTACCCCATCATCGGCTTCCGCGACCTGCCCCCTATCGAAGTGGTGCTGATGCCGCGCCAGGACGAGCCCCCCATGGGCGCAGGCGAATCGGCCTCGGTGCCCGGGCCGGCCGCGCTGGCCAATGCGCTGTTCGACGCCACCGGCCGGCGCTTCTACGCCGCGCCGTTCACGCCCGACGTGGTGCGCGCCGCACTGAATGCCGCGCCAAAGACTGCACAGCCCGCCTAGTTTTTCAGCGCCCCTGCATGCCGCAGGCACTGCGCACGCCATTCGGCGGCTTCCTGCAGTTGCAGCGCGGCCTGGAGCGCGCGCGTGGGCGGCACGCCCTGCTGGGCCATGAAGCCTATGGGCGTGACCAGTTCGGGCGAACGCAGCGGCCGCGCCACCAGGCCCGGCATGTGGCGCACCGTGGCCACCATGGCGCCGGGCAGCACGGTGGCCATGCCATCCGCTCCTTGCGCCACGGCCATCACCAGGGTCAGCACGGAGTTGGTTTCCATGGCGGGCTGCACGGCCATGTCCACGGCGGCGAAGGCCTCGTCGATCACCGTGCGGTTGTGCATGTCGGGGGTGAGCAGGCACAGCGGCATGCCGGCCACCTCGCGCCAGGCGATGTCGTCGCCAAAGGCGAAGGGCCGGCCCTCGCCCTGCACATCGCGGCACTCGCGGCACAGCAGGTAGTAATGCTCCTCGTACTGGGGCCAGGACTGCAGGCGCGGGCCGCGCGGCGGCATGCGCGCGCTGTAGCCCAGGGCCAGGTCCAGCGACAGGTCTTCGAGCCCGCTCTCGATCTCGGCCGAGCTCATGGACAGCACCACGGGCGTGATGCCCGGATGGTGCTCGCGCAGCATGGCCGCAAAGCGCGTGAGCATGGGCATGGCCGTGGGCACGGCCGCCATGCGCAGCTGCCCGCGCAGCGCGCCGGCGGCGGCGCTCAGCTCCTGGCGCAGGCCTTCCTCGGCGCGCAACATGGCCAAGGCCGTGGCCAGCACCTGGTCGCCCTCGGGCGTGAAGCCCGCGAACGAGCGGCCCCGGCGCACGATGACCGCACCGAACTCCTCCTCCAGCGCGCGCAGCGCATTGGACAGCGCAGGCTGGGTGATATGGCATGCCAGCGCCGCGCGGCCGAAATGGCGGTGCTCGTTGAGCGCCGCCAGATACCGCATCGAGGTCAGCAGGTTCATGCCGGCAGCGCCAGAAGGCTCAGGTGCCCTGGCTGACGGTGATGGTGGGGAACTTGCTGGTGAAGTCCCGCGCCTTGAGCGCCACCTTCACGGCCAGGTCGCGCGCCACCTTCTTGTAGATCTGCGCGGCCTCGCTGTCGGGCTCGGCCACCACGGTGGGCTTGCCGCTGTCGGCCTGCAGGCGGATCTGCAGCGACAGGGGCAGGGCGCCCAGGTAGTCGATGCCGTACTCGGCCGCCATCTGCTTGCCGCCCTCGGCGCCGAAGATGTGCTCCACATGGCCGCAGTTGGTGCAGACGTGGGCCGCCATGTTCTCGACCAGGCCGAGGATGGGCACGCCCACCTTCTCGAACATCTTCACGCCCTTCTTGGCGTCGATCAGGGCAATGTCCTGGGGCGTGGTGACGACCACGGCGCCCGTCATGGGCACGCGCTGGGCCAGCGTCAGCTGGATGTCGCCGGTGCCGGGCGGCATGTCCACCAGCAGGTAGTCCAGATCCTTCCAGTTGGTCTGGCGCAGCATCTGCTCCAGCGCCTGCGTGGCCATGGGGCCGCGCCAGATCATGGCCTGGTCGTTGTTGACCAGGAAACCGATGGACATGACCTGCACGCCATGGCTTTCCATGGGCTCCATGGTCTTGCCGTCGGGGCTTTCGGGGCGGCCCGAGATGCCCATCATCATGGGCTGGCTGGGGCCGTAGATGTCGGCATCCAGGATGCCCACGCGCGCGCCCTCGGCGGCCAGCGCCAGCGCCAGGTTGGCCGTGGTCGTGCTCTTGCCCACGCCGCCCTTGCCGGAAGAGATGGCGATGATGTTCTTGACGCCCGGCAGCAGCTGCACGCCGCGCTGCACCGCATGCGCGGCGACCTTGGACGTGATGTTGACCGAGACATTGCCCACGCCCTCGACGGTCTTGGCCGCCGCGACGAACTGGCCGCGCAGCGCCGGCACCAGGCTTTGCGCCGGATAGCCCATCTCCACGTCGAAGGCCACGTCGGCCCCCGTGACCTGCAGGTTGCGCAGGGCGCGGGTGCTCACATAGTCCTTGCCGGTGTGGGGATCGAGCACGCTGGAGAGCGCGGCCAAGAGCGCTTGTTCTGTGACTGCCATTGCTTTGATTACTCCTAGAGCCGGATAGTCTATCCAAGGCCCCAAGCCCTCGCCCGCGCGAGACAATGCAGGCCCCGCTGGCTTTGTTCCCATTTTTCCCGCTTTTCCGCGAAAGATCCGCCCCGTGAAATTCAAGATGGCCCACAACTCCCTGTTCGCGATCCTGCTGCGCTCGCGCTGGTGGATCAGCATCGCGCTGGCCGCGCTGGTGACCCTGGTGTCCACGGCGCTGCTGCCCAAGGACATCGCGCCGTTCGCCGCCATCACCGCCCTGCCCTTCTTCGGCATAGGCTGCGTTGCCGCCTGGCGCCAGCTGCGCGCGCCCAGCCTCGCCAAGGTGGAACAGGCCCTGGAGATCGCCGCCCAGCAAAGCTGGCGCGAGTTCGCCGATCGGCTCGATCGCGCCTGGCAGGCCGAGGGCTACACCGTGACCCGCCTGTCCGACAAGGACGGCGCCGACTTCGTGCTGGAACGCGAAGGCCGCACCACCGTGGCCAGCGCCAGGCGCTGGAAGGCCGGCGTGCACGGCATGGAGCCGCTGCGCGCCCTGCTGGCAGCAGGCCAGGCGCGCGATGCGGCCACGGTCTGCTACCTGTCGCTGCAGCCGCCGGCCGAGAATGCGGCCGCCTGGGCAAAACAGCAAGGCATCGCCCTGATCTCCGGCAAGGACCTGGGCTCCCTGCTGGCCAAGGCCTGATTCCTTCGGGGTCATCCCCTGATCTGATGACGGCCGGCGCGCGGCACACTCCAGGCATGCCCGATGCCGCGCCCTCACCCGACTCCAGCCTCCCTCCCCCCAGCACCGGACTGCTGCTCAGCGGCGGCGGCGCCCGCGCCGCCTACCAGGCCGGCGTGCTGGAGGCCATTGCCGAGATACGCCGCGCCTGCGGCCAGCAGCATGGCCCCAATCCCTTCCCCATCCTGGTCGGCACCTCGGCCGGCGCCATCAACGCGGCGGCACTGGCCTGCGGCAGCGACCATTTCGACCGGGCCGTGCGCCGCATGTCGCGCATCTGGCGCAACCTGCGGCCCGAGGACATCTACCTGTCCGACTCGCTGAGCGTGCTGCGCAGCGGCGCGCGCTGGCTGACCCTGCTGTCCCTGGGCTGGGCCCTGGCGCGCTGGGGCCGCATGCGCCCGCGCTCGCTGCTGGACAACCAGCCGCTGGGCCGGCTGCTGTCGCGCGGCCTGGTTCCGCTGGAACGCCTGCCCCAGCTGATCGCGGACGGCCACCTGCGCGCGCTGGCAGTGTCCGCCTCCAGCTACACCACCAGCGAGCATGTGACCTTCTGCCAGGCGCAGGACCAGCTCCAGCCCTGGGTGCGCAACCAGCGCAAGGCCGCCGCCGCCCAGATCACGCACGCGCACCTGCTGGCGTCCTCGGCCATTCCCTTCATCTTTCCGGCCACGCCGCTGCCGCTGGACGGGGCCACCGAATACTTCGGCGACGGCTCCATGCGCCAGACCGCCCCGCTGGCGCCCGCCATCCACCTGGGTGCCGAGCGCATCCTGGTCGTGGGCGCGGGCCGCCGCAACGAGCCCGCTGCCACGCCCCCGCCGGAAGGCGCCAGCTACCCCTCCCTGGCCCATATCGCGGGCCACACGCTGTCGAGCATCTTCCTGGACGCCCTGTCCCTGGACGTGGAGCGCGCCGAGCGCATCAACCAGACCCTGGCCCTGATCCCGCCTGCCGACCGCGAACGCAGCCGCCTGCGCCCCCTGCAGCTGCTGGTCATCTCGCCCTCCGAGCGCATAGACGCCATCGCCGCGCGGCATGTGGGCCAGTTGCCCCTGCCCATGCGCACCCTGCTGGGCGCCCTGGGCGTGCGCCAGAACGCCAGCGACCCGCGCGGCGCCGCCCTGGCCAGCTACCTGCTGTTCGAGCGCAGCTTCACCCGCGAACTCATGGCCCTGGGCCGGCGCGACGCGCTGGCGCGGCGCAGCGACATAGAGCAGTTCCTGGGGTGGCAGCGCGTACCCGGCACTGCCTGAAAGAAAAGGCCGCCAGCGCGCGTCGGCCGCCCAGCCCTTCTAGAATGTCAGGTTCCCTCGAGAAAGCAGCCAGTCATGACCGCACGCAAACTCTTCGTCACCACCGCCCTGCCGTACGCCAACGGCAACTTCCACATCGGCCACATCATGGAATACATCCAGGCCGACACCTGGGTGCGTGCGCAGCGAATGCAGGGCAACACGGTCAACTTCGTGGGCGCCGATGATGCCCACGGCGCGCCCATCATGATCGCGGCCGAGAAGGCCGGCAAGACGCCCCAGCAGTTCGTGGCCGACATCGCCGCAGGCCGCAAGCAGTACCTGGACGGCTTCCACATCGCCTTCGACAACTGGCACAACACCGATGCGCCGGAGAACCACGCCCTGGCCCAGCAGATCTACCTGGATCTGAAGAAGGCCGGCTTCATCGAGACGCGCACCATCGAGCAGTTCTTCGACCCCGAGAAGAACATGTTCCTGCCCGACCGCTTCATCAAGGGCGAGTGCCCGCGCTGCCACGCCAAGGACCAGTACGGCGACAACTGCGAGGTCTGCAGCGCCGTCTACGCGCCCACCGACCTGATCAACCCCTACTCGGCGCTGTCCGGCGCCAAGCCCGTGCTCAAGAGCTCGGAGCATTTCTTCTTCAAGCTCTCGGACCCGCGCTGCGTGGAATTCCTGACCGAATGGACCCAGGACGGCCAGCATGTGCAGCCCGAGGTGGCCAACAAGATCAAGGAATGGTTCAGCGTGCGCACCAACCCGGACGGCACGACCAGCGAAGGCCTGGGCGACTGGGACATCTCGCGCGACGCCCCC
Source organism: Delftia deserti (assembly GCF_042653485.1). Classification (NCBI taxonomy): domain Bacteria; kingdom Pseudomonadati; phylum Pseudomonadota; class Betaproteobacteria; order Burkholderiales; family Comamonadaceae; genus Delftia; species Delftia deserti. Next base: position 2,449,359 of record NZ_JBHSIH010000001.1, read on the forward strand.
TACTTCGGCATCGAGATCCCCGATGCGCCGGGCAAGTACTTCTACGTCTGGCTGGACGCGCCCGTGGGCTACCTGGCCTCGCTCAAGAACCTGCTGGACCGCCGTGGCGAGGACTACGAGGCCTACATAGCCGACCCGGCGCTGGAGCAGTACCACTTCATCGGCAAGGACATCATCACCTTCCACACGCTGTTCTGGCCCGCCATGCTCAAGTTCAGCGGCCGCAAGACGCCCACCAAGATCTGCGTGCACGGCTTCATGACCGTGAACAACGGCGAGAAGATGAGCAAGAGCCGCGGCACCGGCCTGGACCCGCTCAAGTACCTGGGCCTGCAGATGAACCCCGAGTGGCTGCGCTACTACCTGGGCGCCAAGCTCAACGGCAAGAATGAGGACATCGACTTCAACCCCGACGACTTCATGGCCCGCGTCAATTCCGACCTGATCGGCAAGTACGTGAACATCGCCTCGCGCGCGGCCGGCTTCATCGCCAAGCGCTTCGACGGCAAGCTGGGCACGGTCAGCGAAGACGGCCAGGCCCTGCTGGCCCAGCTGCGCGGCCAGAGCGAGGCCGTCGTCCAGGCCTTCGAGAACCGCGACACGGCCCGCGCCGTGCGCGAAATCATGCAGCTGTGCGACCGCGTCAACGAATACGTGGACGCCAACAAGCCCTGGGAGCTGGCCAAGCCGCAAGAAGGCATGGCGAACCGGGATGAGCGCCTGCAGGACGTCTGCACCACCTGCATCGAGGCCTTCCGCCTGCTGACCATCTACCTGAAGCCCATCCTGCCGGCCGTGGCCGAACAGGTGGAAGGCTTCCTGAACGTGGCGCCGCTGCAGTTCGCCGATGCGCAGAACCTGCTGGGCGCCGGCCATGCCATCGGCCTGTACAAGCACCTGATGCAGCGCGTGGACGTCAAGCAGCTGGACGCCCTGTTCGAGGCTCCCGAGCCCGTGGTCGAGAAGGTCCTGCCCGGCGGCGAGGAGATTGCCGAAACCATCGGCATCGACGACTTCGCCAAGGTGGACCTGCGCATCGCCAAGATCGTGGAATGCAAGCCCGTGGAAGGCTCGACCAAGCTGCTTCAGCTCACGCTGGACGTGGGCGAGGGAAAGACACGCAACGTGTTCTCCGGCATCTCCAGCATGTACCAGCCCGAGCAGCTGCAGGGCAAGCTCACCGTGATGGTGGCCAACCTGGCGCCGCGCAAGATGAAGTTCGGCATCTCCGAAGGCATGGTGCTGGCCGCCAGCCACGCCGATGAGAAAAGCAATCCCGGCATCTATGTGCTGGAGCCTTTCCCAGGCGCCACACCCGGCATGCGCATACATTGAAATGCCCCCTGAGTCGCTTCGCGCCTTCCCCCTGAAGGGGGACGACACCCTCGGTGCGGGGCGGCCCTTCCTCGGCGTCCCTGACTTAGGCTCTGCCGGTTTCAAAGATTGCGCACAGTGTGTTGGACGACAATCATGAAGTCGGCAAAGTCCCGCAAGCCCTCACGGTCCCCGGCCCTGGGGGCTTTTCTTTGCCTGTGCACCGGAGCCCTGCTGTCCGGCTGCACCGTGGTGGCCGTGACGGCCACGGCGGTCAGCGTCACGGCCTCGGCCGTGGGGCTGGCCGCGGATGCGGCCGTGGGCACGGTAAAAATCGTCGGCAAGGGAGTGGGCAAGGCCGTCGATGCGATGAGCGATGACGGGGCAGCCGCAGACAACAGCGGCATCACGGTCCGCTACCGCACGCCCGATGGGCAGCCTCTGACGCCCTGAGGCTACTGCCCGGCGTAGCGCCCGGGCCGGTGGCTCACGGCCAGGAACACGCCCATGATCACGGCCGCCAGCACCGACCAGGCCACGCGCTCGAAGGGCACGACCCACAGCGCCAGCAGCACCACGCAGCAGTCGATGGCCATCTGCACCTTGCCGGCGCGGATGCCGTAGCGGTCCTGCAGGTAGAGCGATGCGATGGTAGCGCCGCCCAGGCTGGAGCGGTGGCGCGCCAGGAACAGCAGGCCCGAGCCCATGAGCAGGCCGCCCGCAATGGCGGCAAAGGCCGGGTGCAGGTAGTCGATGTGGATGAGGCGCGGCCCCATTTCGGTGATCAGCGACAGCGCGCCCACGCAGATGAAGGTCTTGACCGTGAAGGTGCGGCCCACGCGCGTCCAGGCAAACCAGTAGAACGGGATATTGATCGCGAAGAAGACCAGGCCGAACGGCCAGCCCGTGGCGTAGTGCAGCACGAAGGCCAGGCCCGCCGTGCTGCCCGTCAAAAGCCCCGCCTGGGCGAACATCATCATGGCGATGCCCACGAACAGGGTTCCGGTGAAGAGGGCCTGGACATCCTCGAAGAGGCCATGACGCAGCGAAGCGGTGGCCGGGACAGGCGCAGCAGGCGCGGCAGCGGGTAGGGAAGGCGTGGACATTGTCGGGGTGATGACAGATCTATCGTCGCGAAGACCCCGGATCGGAGCCTTCGCCGTACCCATGGGGTGTCATAGGTACAAACCCGGATTCTAGAGACTGTTGCCCCGGCTCGCTGTGGCGTGCAGGGTACAGCGCATCGCAGGATGCTTGCAGGGGCCTGCTCTCAGGCTCCGCCGTGCAGTTTCTCGCGGCCGACGCTGCGCAGCACGCGGCCGTCGGGCCCGAAGGTCACGGTGAACTCCATGTCGCGCGTGGGGGGATCGGTGTAGTTCCAGTCCCAGTCGGTTTCCTGCTTGAGCTGGTAGGGCGTGATCTTGGCAGGCTTGCCCAGCATGCGGCGCACCTGTTCCTCGTCCATGCCGGGGCGGATTTTCTCGAAGTTGTGCGGCGCCAGCACCTGGCGCAGCGCGCTCATGCGGCCATCGGTGCCGATGGTGATCATGTAGTTGCGGCTGCCGGCGGGCTGGCGGTTGTACTCGAAGGTGCGCGAGCCGTCGGGCTCGGTCCAGATGCGTTCGGGCTCGCCAAAGCGGGCGCGGACGTCGGCCTCGGTGGACAGGCCTTCTTCGAGTTCCTTGATGTTTTGGGGATCGCAGCCGGGCAGCGCAAGCATGCCCATCGCGGCCACGGCGACGCCCAGAAGACGGGAAACTAGGTTCATCGGCGGTGTCCCGGTAAAATCACGCGATTCAAGAGGTTATCAGACTATGTCATTCTTTCGCCGCCCCGACTATCGCTCCGACGCCACGAACTTCATCAACGAGCTGAAGAAGCAAAAGCCCGAGTTGCCCAGCCAGCAGGTGGCCGGCCGCTCGCTGCTGTGGGACAAGGACGTCAACCACGAAGTCTGGGAAGACCTGCGCGCCGGCCGCGTGGACCAGAAGCCCTACGTCTACCAGACGAACTCCTGATTTCGGCTGCGATGACACATCAGCCTGTTTCGCTGTGGCACCGTGCGCATGCAGCTGATGCCTGCGCAGCAAGGCATGGCCGAGGCTGAGTCCGCACTGGCGCCTGCGGGCGCCGGCGCCGCATCCCCCGCTCCTGGCGACGATTCACCGGTCGTGATCGACCAGGTGGCTTTGGCGCGCCTGTACGGCGAGCCGCTGTTCGCCCTGCCGCAGGACCTGTACATCCCGCCCGATGCGCTGGAGGTCTTCCTCGAAGCCTTCGAAGGGCCGCTGGACCTGCTGCTGTATCTGATCCGCAAGCAGAACTTCAACATCCTCGACATTCCCATGCTGGACGTCACGCGCCAGTACATGACCTATGTCGAGGAGGTGCGCAGCCGCAATCTCGAACTGGCGGCCGAGTACCTGCTGATGGCGGCCATGCTCATCGAGATCAAGTCGCGCATGCTGCTGCCGCCCAAGAAGCAGGAAGGCGGCGAAGAGGCCGAGGACCCGCGCGCCGAGCTGGTGCGCCGGCTGCTCGAGTACGAGCAGATCAAGCTGGCCGCCCACCAGCTTGGCCAGGTGCCGCACTACGGGCGTGACTTTCTGCGCGCCCAGATCCACATCGAGCAGAACCTGCAGCCGCGCTTTCCCGATGTGGACGTGGCCGAGCTGCAATCGGCCTGGCGCGACATTCTCAAGCGCGCCAGGCTTGTGCAAAGCCACAAGATCACGCGCGAGGAACTCTCGGTGCGCGAGTACATGAGCCAGGTGCTCAAGGCCCTGCAGGGCCGGCGCTTTGTCGAGTTCGAGACGCTGTTCCAGCCAGAGAAGGGATCGACCGTGCTGGTCGTGACCTTCATCGCCCTGCTGGAGCTGGCCAAGGAAACGCTGATCGAGATCACCCAGGCCGAAGCCTTTGCGCCCATCTACGTGCGCCTGGCCTATACGCCCGTCTAGCGGCCACGGACACAGGCACGCGCACACCGACAGGCCGGCTCCACCGGCCTCCATGCACCATGACTTACAGCGTCAAAGAAATCTTCTACACCCTGCAGGGCGAGGGCGGCCAGGCCGGCACGCCGGCCATCTTCTGCCGCTTTGCAGGCTGCAACCTCTGGACCGGCCGCGAGCAGGACCGCGCCAGCGCCATCTGCCAGTTCTGCGACACCGACTTCGTGGGCACCGACGGCACGCTGGGTGGCAAGTTCGCCACGGCCGACGCACTGGCCGAACGCATCCTGTCCCAATGGCCGGCCGCCGACAGCCAGCACCGCATGGTGGTGCTGACCGGGGGAGAGCCCCTGCTGCAGGTGGACGAGCCCCTGATCGCCGCCCTGCATGCGCGCGGCTTTCGCATTTCCGTGGAAAGCAACGGCACGGTGGCCGCGCCCGAGGGCATCGACTGGCTGTGCATCAGCCCCAAGGCGGGCGCCGAATGGGTGCAGCGCAGCGGCCAGGAGCTCAAGCTGGTCTGGCCGCAGCCCGGCTTCGATCTGCAGGCCATCGAGGCCGGCACCCGTTTCGACCGCTATTTCCTGCAGCCCATGGACAACGTCCTGCAGGCCGACAACACGGCCGCCTGCATAGCGCAATGCCTGCAGCGCCCGGCCTGGCGCCTGAGCCTGCAGACCCACAAGCTCACCGGCATCCGCTGATCCACGCCATGCAGTTCACCGTACACCAGCGCTTTTTCTTCGATGCCGCCCACACGCTGGAGCGCGCCATCGAGACCGAGAGCAGCCGCCGCATCCACGGCCACACCTACTATGCAGAAGTCAGCGTCACCGGCCCGCGCAATCCGGACAACGGCATGGTGATCGACCTGGGCTACCTGCGCTCGCGCCTGAAGACCCTGGGCGACGCGCTGGACCACCGCTTCCTCGACGAAATCCCCGGCCTGGGCAAGCCCACGCTGGAAAACCTGTGCCTGTTCATTGCCGATTCCCTGGCCGACCTGCAGCCCGCCCCCAGCCGCATCCGCGTATGGCGCGACAGCATCGGCGATGGCTGCGTGCTGGATCTGGGCTGAGGCCAGGCAAAAAAAGCCCCGCATCTGCGGGGCGGGCTTGCAAGGCCTGGAAGCTTCCCCACCCGGAGGCTGGACCTGGCAAGCTCAATATCAGCGAGGATGGACGGCAGGTGCCACACATCCTGCGCAGCCACTTAGAAGTTGTGGCGCAGGCCGATCTCGTAGCCCGTCAGGTTATTGCCCACGGCAGGCGTGGGGCTCAAGGCCGAGCCCAGCTTGCGCGAGGCCTTGTCGTCATTGCCCATATGGGCCAGAGCCACATAGATTTCCGTGCGCTTGGACAGCTTGTAGCCATAGCCCAGTGCCAGGCGCTGGGAGTCCGCATCGCCCTGCTTCTTGTCCTTGTACATGGTGTAGGCGGCGCGCAGTTCACCCGGGCCCAGGGCCATCTTGACGCCCATGCTGTACAGGTCCACGCGCTTGTTGTTGCCGCGATCCGAAGCAATCAACAGCATGGGCGTGAACGCGCCCAGCTGGTAGGAAGCGCCCAGGTTCATGGTCTTGTAGTCCATGCCGGCCGCGCCCGTGCCGCCACGCACGATGCCGTAGGCCGCTGCCACATTCAAGGGGCCAGCGGCATAGCCCAGTCGCACGCCAGTGCTGCTCGACAGGCTGCTGTCACCGGCCTGCTCGCCAAAGCTGTGGGTCAGCTGGCCGTACACGCCGCCGAGCTTGGGCAGCAGGTAGCTGATGCTGTTGGAGAAGCGCTTGGGGTTGGAGCCTTCGGGCGTGCCTGCAGCCGAGCCGCTGATCAGGCTGTGACCATTGATGGCGCCCATGCCCGTGTCGCCGAACGCATGGAAGGTTTCCAGGTTCTGGTAGGCCGGAGTCTTGTCGCGGCCCAGGCGCAGCTCACCAAAGTTGCCCACGAGGCTGACGGTGGAGCGGCGGTCGAACTTGAAGCCGCCGGCCGTGCCGTCGTCCATGCTCAGGCTGCCTTCGAGCCAGAAGCCGGCCTTCAGGCCGCCACCCAGATCCTCTTCACCCCGAAAACCCAGGCGGCTGCTGGAATTGCCGCCGTTGGCCAGGCCGGAGACATTTTTCCCGGACGTCGAAATATGGGCGACCGAGACGTCTGCCACGCCGAAAATGGTCACGCTGGAACTTTGGGCCATGGCGCCTGCGCAGACGGTCAGGGAGGCAAGGGCGAGGAGGTGTCGTTTCATGCTGTTCACTGTGTTTATGAAAGAGAAAGCCCCTGCAGCGATGGTGGCCTGGACTGATGCCACACCTCTGCCGGGGACGGAATTCATTAAACAAAATGAAAATGAAACATCAGTTACAACCCTTTCTTTTGCACCAACACAACGATTTCATCGAGGTTTATTTATGCGCATTGACAGATTCGGGGCCCAAACGCGTTTCGGAACCTGAACGCCCGGCCGGGCGAGAACTCCAGCTTCGCCCATCAACTCCACGTCCATCATGGGTTTGGCGGTTCGCAGATAGACTTGATGGCTTTTTTTGCCAGTTCCCGCCACCGTCAAGATCGCGCCCAAGCGCCCCTCGAGAGACAAAACATGTTCCGCACCCTGCTCAAATCCAAGATCCACCGCGTCAAGACCACGCAATGCGAGCTGCACTATGAAGGCTCCTGCGCGATCGACGAGGACCTGCTGGACGCCGCCAACATCGTCGAGAACGAGCAGGTCCACATCTGGAACATCGACAACGGCGAGCGTTTCGTCACCTATGCCATCAAGGGCCAGCGCGGCAGCGGCATGATTTCGGTCAACGGCTCGGCCGCGCGCCGCGCTGCCGTGGGTGATCTGCTGATCATTGCCTCCTTCGCCCAGGTGCATGAAACCGATGTGGCGGAGCACCGGCCGCAGCTGGTCTTCGTGGACGATGCCAACCGCCAGGTGGAACTGCGCCACCACGTACCCACGCAGCAGCTGTGAGCTGCGCTGCGGTGTGACAATCGCGCGATGACTCAATCGCTTGCCGCCCGCAGCCTTGCGGCTGTGTGGCACCCCTGCACCCAGATGAAGCGGCACGAGGCCGCGCCCCCCATCGCCATCGCGCGCGCCCAGGGCCCCTGGCTTCATGACACCGAGGGACGCCGTTACCTGGATGGCGTCAGCTCCTGGTGGGTCAACCTCTTCGGCCACAGCCATCCGCACATCCAGGCCGCGCTCACCGACCAGCTCGCCAGGCTTGACCATGTGATGCTGGCCGGCTTCACGCATGCGCCCGTGGTCGAGCTGTCCGAACGGCTGGCCACGCTCACCGGCCTGGGCCATGCCTTCTACGGCAGCGACGGCGCCTCGGCCACCGAGATCGCCCTCAAGATGAGCGCCCATTACTGGCGCAACCTGGGCCGCCCCGCCAAGAGCCGCTTTGCCGGCCTGGCCGGCGGATACCACGGCGAGACCGTGGGCGCGCTGGCCGTGACCGACATCCCCCTCTTTCGCGAAGCCTATGCGCCCCTGGTGCGCCTGGCCGACACCGTGCCCAGCCCCGATGCACGCGGGGCGCAAGGCGGCGAAAGCCCGGCCGATGTGGCACGGCACGCTGCCGAGGGCCTGCGCCAATGGCTGGAGCAGCACCACGAGACCACGGCCGCCCTCATCGTCGAGCCGCTGGTGCAGTGCGCGGCCGGCATGGCCATGCACGATCCCGAATACCTGCGCCTGGCGCGCGCCCTGTGCGACCGCTACGAGGTGCACCTGGTGGTGGACGAGATCGCCGTGGGCTTCGGCCGCACGGGCAGCATGTTCGCCCACCAGCAGGCCGGCATACGGCCGGATTTCATCTGCCTGTCCAAGGGCCTGACGGGCGGCACGCTGGCCCTGTCGGCCGTGCTGACCACCGAGACCGTCTACGCCGCCTTCTACGACGATTCCGTGGCGCGCGGCTTTCTGCACTCGCACTCGTACACCGGCAACCCGCTGGCCTGCCGTGCGGCCCTGGCCACGCTGGAGCTGTTCGAGCAGACCGATGCCATCAACGCCAACCTCGCGCTTGCGCAAAGGCTTGACGGTGCCTTCACCCCTTTGAACCAGCACGCCCGCGTGCGCCACGCACGGCGCCAGGGAATGATCTGGGCCTGGGATGTGCAGACCTCGCTGCCCGACTTCTCGCGCCGCTACAGCGCGGCGGCGCTGGAGCGCGGACTGCTGCTGCGCCCGATCAGCAACTCCCTCTACGCCATGCCTCCCTATTTGCTGGACGAAGAAGCCGTGCAGCACCTGGCCGCCAGCGCGCTGGCCGCCCTTGAAGACACCCTGGCCCAGGAGAACCATTCGTGAACGCCCACCGCACCATTGGCTGCTTTGTCACCGGCACCGACACGGGCGTGGGCAAGACCCTGGCCTCCTGCGGGCTGCTGCATGCGCTGGCCCGCCACCATGCCCGCGTGGTGGGCATGAAGGCCGTGGCCGCAGGCGCCGAGCCCGACGGCCAGGGCGGCTGGGCCAATGAGGACACGCTTGCGCTGCGCGCCGCCTCCACCGTGGCCGTGCCGCCCGAACTGGACAACCCCGTGCTGCTGCCCGATCCCATGTCGCCGCACATTGCCGCGCAGCGGGCGCGCCGCTCCATAGAGATCGCGCACATCGTGGACAGCTACCGGCGCCTGGCCCAACAGGCCGATGCTGTTGTGGTGGAAGGCGCTGGCGGCTTTCTCGTGCCGTTGTCCGACCAGCTCTCGGGCGCCGACCTGGCCTGCGCGCTGGACCTGCCCGTGGTCATGGTCGTGGGCCTGCGGCTGGGCTGCCTGAACCACGCTGCCCTCACGGCCGAAGCCATCCGCGCGCGCGGCCTGCGCCTGGCCGGCTGGATCGCCAGCCGCGTGGACCCCACCATGCTGGTGCCCGAGGAAAACATGGCCTGGCTGCGCCAGCACCTGGACCGGCAACTGCAGGCGCCGCTGCTGGCCGACATCCCCTTCCAGCAGCACCCCGACCCGCGCGCCACCACCTATACCCTGCCGGAGCAATGGCAATGAGCGGCTCCTGGCTGGACGACATTCCCGCGCGCATCGCCGAACTCGACGCCGCCCACCTGCGCCGCCGCCGCCGCGCCACGGCGCCGCTGCAGGGCGCCGCCAGCGGCGCCCACATGGAGGTGGACGGCCACCCCATGCTGGCCTTTTGCAGCAACGACTACCTGGGCCTGGCCGGCCACCCCACCCTGGTGCGCGCCGCCTGCGCGGGCGCCCAGGCCTTTGGCGTGGGCTCGGGCGGCTCGCCCCTGGTCAGCGGCCACAGCACGGCCAACGCCGCGCTGGAGGAACAGCTGGCGCACTTCGTGCAACTGCCGCGCGCGCTCTACTTCTATGCGGGCTACGCCACCAATGCCGGCATCGTGCCGGCCCTGGTGGGCGTGGGCGACGCGCTGTTCTCCGATGCGCTCAACCACGCCTGCCTGATCGACGGCGCCCGCCTGTCGCGCGCCCAGGTCCACCGCTATGCCCATGCCGACCTGGGCGACCTGGCCGCGCAACTGGCCGCCAGCACGGCCCGCCGCAAGCTGGTCATCAGCGATGCCGTGTTCAGCATGGACGGCAACGTGGCCGACATCCGCGGCCTGCTGGCGCTGTGCGAGCAGTACGACGCGCTGCTGCTGCTCGACGACGCGCATGGCTTCGGCGTGCTCGGCCCACAAGGCCGGGGCAGCCTGGCCGAGGCGGGCCTCACGGGCGCAAACGCCTCGCCGCGCGTGCTCTACATGGCCACCCTGGGCAAGGCCGCTGGCGTGGCCGGTGCCTTTGTCGCGGGCAGCGACATGCTCATCGAATGGCTGCTGCAAAAGACGCGCAGCTACATCTTCGCCACGGCCGCGCCGCCCATGCTGGCCAGCGCGCTGCAGGCCAGCGTGGCCCTGATCGAGGCCGAGGACGAGCGCCGCGAGGCCCTGGCCGAACGCATTGCCGAGCTGCGCGCCGGCCTGGCGCCGCTGCTGGCGCGCACGGGCTGGCAGCTGCTGCCTTCGCGCACCGCCGTGCAGGCCCTGGTCATAGGCTCCAACGCCACGGCCCTGGCCGTGATGGAAGGCCTGCGCGAGCGCGGCCTGTGGGTGCCCGCCATCCGCCCGCCCACCGTGCCCGAAGGCACGGCGCGGCTGCGCATCGCGCTGTCGGCCTCCCACACGCGCATCGACGTGCAGCTGCTGCTGACGGCGCTGGACGAGGTCTCGCGCCTGGCCCCACCCCTGCCCTGAATTCCTCTTCACCACCGGAACGGAGACATCCATGCCCCATCTCTACGTCGAATACACCGACAACCTTGCCGGCCTGCCCGGCCAGCAGCTGCTGACCGAACTCAATGCCTTCGTCTGCGGCCACCCCAGCATCCTGGACGAGGCCGACGTGAAGGCCCGCCTGCTGCCGGTCGGCCAGTTCGAGATCGGCTCGGCACCGGCCAACCGCGGCTTCGTCCACGTGCAGCTGCGCCTGCTGGCGGGCCGTACCGACACGGCCAAGAAGGAACTGTCCGAAGGCATTGCCGCCGTGCTGCGCCGCCTCACGCCCCAGCCGGCCGGCATGATGGTCCAGCTCAGCGTGGAAATCGCCGACATGGACAAGCCCAGCTACTACAAGGGTCGCCTGTAAGGCAGGCGCCGGGCCTTGTCCGCCGTGAGCACCCGCGCACGCTGCGCGCGATGCCTGCGCCCTGAGCGCACCTGCCTGTGCCCCCTGGTGCAGCCGGTGCCGCATGCGGTGCAGCTGCTGGTGCTCCAGCATCCCGAGGAAGAACTGCAGGCCAAGGGCACGGGCCGGCTGCTGCACCTGTGCCTGCCCGCCAGCCGCCTGGCGGTGGGCGAGGCCTTCGAGCCCTCGCCGTTGCAGGCACTGCTGCACGCGCCCTGGCAGCCCGGCGATGCAATGCGCCAGCCCGTGCTGCTCTATCCCGAAACACCCCATGGGGACCAACTGGGCCTGGCCACGCCGGCGCCCTGGCCCCACCCGGGCCCGCCCCCCGAAGGCCTGCGCCTGGTGGTGCTGGACGCCACCTGGCGCAAGAGCCGCAAGATGCTCTACCTCAACCCCGGCCTGCAGGTTCTGCCGCGCCTGGAGTTGCGCGGCGAACTGCCTGCCTCGCGCTATAGCCGCCTGCGCAAGGCGCATGCGCCGGGCCAGCTGTCCACGCTGGAGGCCACGGCCTGTGCCATGGAGCGGCTGGCGCCTGCCGGCCCCTCGCTGCAGCCGCTGCGCGATGCGTTCGAGGGATTGCTGGCCCTGCATGCACTGCACAGGCCCGAATGAGAAAACGCCCCGACGACGAGGCGTTTTTTCCGTTCCCGGCCCTGCTTCAGTTGTCTGCCGAAATATTCGCGAACTTGACCAGTTCGGCGTACTTGCCCATGTCGGTGCGGATGATCTGGGCCAGGTTTTCGTCGCCCGTGGCGGCAATGATGCCCGCCCCTTCCAGGCGCGCGCGCATCGCCGGATCGGCCAGGCCCGCCTTCAAGGCCTTCTGCAGGCTGGCCACCACATCGGCAGGCAGGTCCTTGGGTCCCGCCAGCCCGAACCAGCCGCTCAGCGCGTAGCCCTTGAGCGCCGCGTTCTCGCCCAGGGCAGGAACATCCTTCATCACCGCGATGCGGTGGGCCGTGGTCACGCCCAGGGCCTTGATCTTGCCGCTCTGGATGAACGGAGCCGCCACCGAAGGAGAGACGACGGCGAAATCAAGGTTGCCGCCCGCCAGGTCGCTGGTCATCGCGGCCGATCCCTTGTAGGGCACATGGACGATGTCCACCCCGGCAATCTTCTTGATCAGCTCGCCCGAGAAATGCGGCGTGGAGCCGATGCCCGGGCTGCCATAGCTGTACTTGCCGGGATGGGCCTTGGCCAGGGCGATGAACTCGTCGATGGTCCTGGCCGGCATCTTGGTGCCGGCCACCCACAGGTTGGGCAGCACGCCGGTCAGCGCGATGCCGGTCAGGTCCGTGGCCGGGTCGTACTTCTGCGCGGCGTTGACGAACTTCGTGCCCGCCAATTCGTTGCTGGAGCCTGCGAGCAGGGTATAGCCGTCGGCCTTGGCACCGACCACGCGCTGCGCGGCCACCACGCCGGCGGCACCGGGCACGTTCTCCACCACCACGGTGGCATTGAGGTGCTTGGCCAGGATGTCGGCCACCACGCGCCCCACCAGATCGACCGAGCCGCCAGCGGCATAGCCGACCACCACGCGGATGGGCTTGTTGGGATAGGGCGACTGGGCGTACGACAGGTTGGCGATCAGGCCGGTAGCCACAACGGCCGCAGCGCTGACCAGCGCGCGGCGGGAAAAACGGAATTCACGCATGGAACGATCTCAAGGGGAGGCCGGCATAAGCCAACAATCAAAACAATATTGCTCAACAATATTTATGAATTGTCAGACATTACCGCGCGCAATCCATCCCTGAAAACCATGAGTCCCAGGCACGGCCCCAGCGTGCGGTTCAGCGCAGCACCGCGTCCAGCCAGCCACGCAGGCTGTTGACAAAGGCCCAGCCCTGCACGCGCGGCAGATCGTCCAGCCGCACCGGGTGCTCCGCCACGCGGCCCTCGTCCAGCGCCACTGCACGGCCCACGCCGGGCAGCAGTCCGCTGGACAGCGGCGGCGTGACCCAGCGCCCGTCCAGCAGCATGGCCAGATTGCCGCGCGTGCCTTCGGTGATCTCGCCGTCTTCGTTGTAGAGCACGGTATCGAACACCGAGGCATCGGTGGGCTGCAGGCTGTCGTAGTGCGCGCGGCGAGAGGTCTTGAAGCGCACCCAGTCGCCATGCGCCTCCGCATTGGGCAGCGGCCGGCCGGCCAGCGCCAGCCGCACGGGCGTGGCCGAAGGCGGCAGCGGCACGGCCTGGGTCTGGATCTGCCCGGCGGCATCCAGCGCCAGGCGCACGCGCCAGTCGCCTCCGGGGTGCGCCATGCGCAGCGGCTGCAGGGCCTGCTCCAGCACGGCATCCGTGCAGGGCCGGCCGAAATGCCGCGCCGCATCCTGCATGCGCGCCAAGTGGCGCGGCAGGTTCACAAGGCAGCCGTCCCGCAGGGCCAGGGTTTCCAGAATGTCGAAATCGAAGTCCGTATCTGCCATGGCAAGCGCCCTTTCACACCTTGTCCAGAAAAGCCCGTTTGTGCCGCCACTCCTGCCATTCGGCCGTGGCCTCGGCACCCGAGGTGATGCCGCTGCCAATGCCGCAGTGCAGCGTGTCTCCCTGCGCGACCACCGTGCGTATGGGCACGTTGAAGGTGGCATGCACACGCCCCGGCGTGCTGCCGGGCCGCACCACGCCCACGGCGCCGCAGTACACGCCGCGCGGGCCGGGCTCCAGCGCGTGGATGAGCCGCATGGCCTGCCGCTTGGGCGCGCCCGTGATGGAGCCGCAGGGAAACAGCGCCGCAAACACGTCGGCCAGGCCAATGTCGGGCCGCGTGCGCGCCTGCACGTCGGACGTCATCTGCCACACGGTGGGCAGGGGCTCTGCATGGAACAGGCGCGGCACCTGGACGCTGAAAGGCTCGGCAATGCGCGAGACATCGTTGCGCAGCAGGTCCACGATCATCACGTTCTCGGCCCGCTCCTTGGGCGAGGACCGCATGGCCTGGACATTCGCCTCGTCCTGTGCAGGCGTGGCGCCACGGGGCGCCGTGCCCTTCATGGGGCGCGTGAGGATGCGCTCGCCATCCCAGTCGAAGAAAAGCTCGGGCGAGACGGACAGCACCTGCTCGTCGCCGCTGTCCATGCAGGCCACATAGCCGCCTGGCTGGGCACGGCGCAGCGCGGCGAACAGCGATGGAATGTCGCCCAGCAGACGCCCCTTGAACTGGGCCGTGTAGTTGATCTGGTAGCAGTCCCCGGCCGCAATCGCCTCATGGATGCGCGCAATGGCGGCATCGAAATCGGCACGCTCCAGCCCGGGCTGCCACTGCACCAGGGGGACGGGCACGGCCGGCGCCTCGTCCAAATGCTCGGGCCAGGGTTGCGGGCCTTCAAAGACGCCGAACCAGGCCAGCGGCTCGCCGGCCGGCGTGGGATGCAAGGCACCGGCATAGGCCGCGTCAAACGCCGCCGCCGCCTCGTAGCGCACCCAGCCCAGGCACCACAGGCCGGCCTGGGCGGCCTGCTGCACGGCGTCGAGCACGCCACGCACCTGATCGGGCGCATGGGCGGCCAGGCTGCGCAGCGGCACACCGAAGCCATGGCGCAGCCGGGCAGCCGAGCCGTCATGGGGGTTGGGAAAATCGATCAGAAAATTCACAAAACGGCCGTCAAAGCATGCTGTACTTTCGCCAGCAGCTCCGCTATTGATAGCATCCACCGGCACGGGGCCGCCCAGTGTAGAACGTACATAACAAAAAAGCGCCCCGAAGGGCGCCAAACCAAGCGTCCCGAAAGGACGCTTTCCACCAACAGGCCCGGCACCATGCCGGACCCATATCCATTCACATCACTTCTGCGTGACGGTGTGCTGGCCTTCCAGGCGGGCGACGGCCTCGCGGTAGGCGGGACCGCTGCGCAGTTGCTGGTAACGGGCCAGGCCGCGCTGGTATTCGGCCGAGTTGTAGCTGATGTCGCGGTCTGCCGAAGGCGAGGGCAGGTAGGTCATGCCCGCCTGGTGCCACATTTCGAGGTCGGCCAGCACTTCGGCGCGGCTCAGGCCTGCGGTGGCGGAGGACGAGGGGGAAACGGCTTCTTGGGCCATTGCAGTGCCGGCAAAGCCCAGGGTCAGGGCGGCCAGTGCAGCGGAGAGGGTACGCATGTCAGATCCTTTCAAAAGGCCGCTCGGCATTCATTTCCTCACGGCATGGACGTACTATGCGGCGCTGCAGCATTCCTCGTCTGTGCGTTTTCTCACGTGTTTTCGCATCCGGCCCGGGCGGCCCGCTGCCTTTTCACCCGTGCTCCCCTCGACAGAAGGCGAATTCACGCGTTCCTGAAACAGTGTTTTTCGCGGCTTGAAACAGCCGCGGCAGGCAAAGGCTCAGCGTGCTTCCTCAAGCAGCACGCGCAGGCCTTCGACATGGCAGATGCGCAGGTTGCGGCCTTCGCGCCGCAGCAGGCCCAGGCGCACCAGGCGCGACATCTCGCGCGCCACTTCCTCGCGGCTGGAGCCCAGCATCAGGGCCAGGTCGCTCTGCCGGGGTGCGGGAGCGAGCAGGGCCTGGCCCTGGTCGATGCCCGCGCGCTCGGCACGTTCCAGCAGCTGGGCATGCAGACGGCTGCGCACCGACAGCGTTCCCAGATCCACCATGCGGCGCGCCAGCGCCACGGCCAGGTCGCTGAGCCGGCCGATGAAGGCGCGCAGGACCTGGGGCTCATTCATGAGCAGGGCTTCCACATCCTCATGGGCCAGCGAGGCAATCAGGCTGGGGACGCCTGCCTCGACCACCAGGGGCATGGCCGTGCAGCCCACCTGCTGCTGCGGCAGGCCGCCGAAGAACACGCCCTGGGCAATCTCGCCCAGCGTGAGCCCACGCCCGTTGGGGGCATAGCTGCTGACGCGCAGGCCGCCCTGCACGAGCATGTAGAGACGCTGATCGGTGTATGCGCCCTCCAGCGTCTGGTGCAGCGCCAGATGCTGCCAGCGGCACTGCGCCGCCAGCTCGGCCAGGCGCTCGTCGGGCAGGCTTTGCAGCACATGGACCTGGCGCAGGCCCTGCCAGGCCACGGCGGGAAGGAGCGGAGATGTCTGTAAGGAACCGGACATGGGGCAACACCGTTGAAGCGCATCCGCAGGGCCTGTGCGGGCCCTGTCGTCCGTCGCGGGAAGTACAGCATAGCGGGATCGCATAGACTCGTCGCACGCCGGGAATCGCACCGTCCGGCCCCTCGGATGGCCGCACCGCGCAGCACATAAAAAAGGGAGGGGTTCATGGAATCGAGCATTGAATCGGTACGACCACCTGCGCCGCCACAGTCCGCCGTGGTGGCCTGGGCGCAATCCGTGGAACAGGCGGTCGCCAGCCAGCAATGGCATGGCGCGTGGCGCGCACTCATCGACGCAGCCCTGCCAGCCGAAACCGCTGTCCAGCAGCGCCTGCTGGACGCGCTGGACGCCTGGGATGGCCTCGCGGCCGATGGCGGCGCAGAACCCCGTCGTGCGCTGGTGCAGCAGGCCTTCGATGCCCTGCATGCCGCCCATGCCCCGGGCCAGGCGCTGCAGGCCGATTCCGCACCTTCCCGCGCGCACCGTGCGTACCGCGTACAGGGACGGCAACTGGTCAAGCGCTACCGGCGCGGCGGCTTTGCGCTGGGGCCGGTGGATGTGACCGTGGAGCCCGGCACCATCCTGGGACTGGTGGGCGAGAACGGCAACGGCAAGACCACCTTGCTGCGCCTGCTGGCCGCCGATCTGGCGCCCGACGCAGGGCAACTGGACTGGGGCGTTCCTGCCGCCGATGCCTACCTGCTGCGCACCCAGCTCGCCTATATCCCCCAGCGCCCGGCCGTCTGGGGCGGGCGCCTGATGGACCATCTGCAATTCGCCGCACGCAGCCATGGCGCCGTGGGCAGCCGCAACGTCTGCCTGGTGCAACTGGTCATCGCGCAGCTGGGACTGCGCGCATTCCGAAGTCACCAGTGGAAGCAGCTGTCCTCGGGCTACAAGATGCGCTTCGAGCTGGCGCGCGCCCTGCTGTGCCGGCCGCGTGTGCTGCTGCTGGACGAGCCCCTGGCCAATCTGGACATCAACGCCCAGCAGACCCTGCTGACCGATCTGCAATCGCTGGCGCGCTCGCCCTGGCAACCCATGGCCCTGGTGCTGAGCTCACAGCAGCTGTACGAGGTGGAAAAGGTGGCCGACCAGGTGCTGTTCCTGGAGCAAGGCCAGCCGCGCAGCGTTCAGCAGAGCTTTGCCGCCATGGAAGGCTGCGCCATCGAGTTCGAGACCGGCTGGGCCATGGCGCAACTGAAACCCTGGCTGGACCAACTGCCATCCCATACGCACCAGCTCAGCGGCCAGACCCACATCGTGAGCTTTCACGTGCCGTTCACGGCAGCGCAGTTCCTGGCGCAGGCCGTGCAGGCACAGATGCCCGTGCGCTATTTCCGCGACATCACCGCATCCACCCGCCGCCTGTTCGTGAGGGACTGAGCCATGCCACGTTTTTCCGATATGACGAACCGCTGGGACCAATGGGTGCTGATGCGCTGCCCCCTGCTGTGGCAGCTGCGCCTGCACTGGTATCTGCCGCTGGCGCTGCTGTGGTGCGTGCTGGTGCTGGGCATCTGGATGCAATGGATGGCCGAGCCGGCGCGCTGGATGGGCGCCCTGCCCGGCGTTGCGTCCACAGCCCGGCAAACACCCGAGCAATTGGCACTGGACATCGGCTCCGTCGTGGCCTGGATCGTGGCGATCGGCCTGGCGCTGTGGTGGTTGCTGCGCGTGCGCATCCACAACCGCTGGCGCGAACACGCCCCCGTGGGCCGCTGGGGCCTGTGGTGGGAGTACCTGTGGGGAGCCTTGTTCCTTTCGCTATTGTTCGCGCCTGCGATCGCCTTTTCGCCCATCTATGAAATCCGGATGCAGCGCCAATGGTCGGACACGGATGTCAGTGCACAGATCCAGACTGTGAAGCAAGTCGCAGCCCTGGAGGCGCTTGTCGCGCCACGCCAGGCGGCCATGCTCGTGGAATGGATACGTGTGCTGCGCGAGGAAGAGGTCGATCCGGCGAAGTACCCGGGCATCCAGGCCCTGGTCTGGTTGATGCGCGGAGACCAGGCCGCGATTGCCCAGACACTCGAGCGCTACGGCCAGCCATTGCAGGCCAGAGGCTATGTGCGCCAGTCTGCCAGCTCCGCCCGGGACGAGGCGGAGCACCTGCTGGCCAGCTACCGCAGCGCGCTGCAATCCCCCCTGGCCGAGGAATGGCGCGCCTACCTGGCCGCCAGCCCACCATCAGAGACTGGCGAGAAGGTATCCAGAGCGCAGAACTCCAACTGCAAACCAACCCTGTGGCGCAGCAGGCCTTTGGATCTGGAGCCGGATCCGCGCAAATGCTTCGGTACCTATCTGGCTCAGAGCAACCGTGAGTGGCTCATGCTGCTGGAGATGTTCGACAGCCGGTGGAGCCCGCTGCAGCATGTGCAATGGAAGCACGCGCGCTACGGCTTGGCCCTGCCGGCCTACCAGGAAAGCCATCTGCGGCGCGCTGACAGGTCCCGCGACGACGAATGGCCAAGGATGTCCCAGTTGCTGGCGACCGCCAGCGCTGGCTTTTTCCTCGCCTTGGCCCTGGTGCTGGTGCGCCTGATGCCTGCCATGCAGCTGGTGGCCTGGGGCGCATGCCTGGTCCTGACCTTGCTTGGCAGCGTTCTGGCCGGGATGCTGGGAATCACCAACCTCTATGTGCTGGGGCTGTTTCCAGCCGCGCTGATATCGGTCGCCTGGCTGCGCATCCGTGTGCTCAAGCGCCCCTGGGCCGGCGCGGTGCTGCTGGCCCTGGGCATGTCGCTGGCCCTGATATGGCTCGCCGCCGCCTGGTCCAAGTGGTCCGCACTGCTGTTGCCCCAACCCGCCGGCAGCGCAGACCCTTGGACGGATACCCAGCACTGGCTGGACCTGCTGATGGGCGCGCCTGCCGTGGCAGCCAGCACGGCCATGCTCGTGGCCCTGCTGTCTCCGCTGTGGCGCCGATGGCGTGGCCTGCCCGAAAGGTGACGGAACAGCAAAGGACAGCTCAGGGACAGGTGCCCCCCGCGCGCATCGCATAGACTCGCGGCAATTCCATCCCCCTCCGAGCGCCCCATGACCCAAGCACCCGTCACCGCCGGCACGCCCTACGGCACCATCCCTCCCGCCTCGCCGCTGCCCCAGCGCCGCCCCGTGAGCCTTCCGCGCCTGGCGCAGATGCGCGAGGCTGGCGAGAAGATCACCATGGTCACCGCCTATGACGCCACCTTCGCGGCCGTGGCCGATGCGGCCGGCGTGGAGTGCATCCTGGTCGGTGATTCGCTGGGCATGGTCTGCCAGGGCCTGCACAGCACCGTGGGCGTGTCGCTGCAGGACATGTGCTACCACACCGCCAGCGTGGCGCGCGGCCTGCACCGCGTGCAGGGCACGGCCTGGCTGATCGCCGACATGCCCTATGGCAGCTACGCCGAAAGCCGCGAGCAGGCCATGCGCAGCGCCTGCGAGCTGATGCAGGCCGGCGCCCACATGGTCAAGCTCGAAGGCGGCGGCTGGACCGCGCCCACCGTGCAGTTCCTGGTCGAGCGCGGCGTGCCCGTCTGCGCCCACCTGGGCCTGACGCCGCAGACCGTGCATGCGCTGGGCGGCTACCGCGTCCAGGGCAAGAGCGACGAGGGCGCAGCCACGCTGCGCCGCCATGCACTGGAGCTGCAGGATGCAGGCGCCTCCATGCTGGTGCTGGAGATGGTGCCGGCACAACTGTCGCGCGAACTCACCGCCGAGCTGCCGCACTGCCACACCATCGGCATCGGCGCGGGCAGCGGCACGGCCGGCCAGGTCCTGGTGCTGCACGACATGCTGGGCGTGAACCTGGGCAAGATGGCCCGCTTCGTGCACAACTTCATGGCCGATGCGGGCAGCGTCAAGGGCGCCTTCGAGGCCTATGTGCATGCCGTCAAGAACGGCAGCTTCCCCGACGACAGCAAGCACGCCTGGTAGTCCGGCAGGCTGCACGATCCGTTTTCCCGCTTCCCGTTCCCCCGTTTTCCCATGCAAATCGTCCACTCCATCGCCGACCTGCGTGCCATCCTGGCCAGCAAGGGCCGCCCGGCCTTCGTGCCCACCATGGGCAACCTGCACGACGGCCATCTTTCCCTGGTGCGTGCCGCGCGCCAGCACGGCGACATCGTCGTGGCCAGCATCTTCGTGAACCGCCTGCAGTTCCTGCCGCACGAGGATTTCGACAGCTATCCGCGCACCTGGGCCCAGGACTGCGCCAGGCTGGAGGGCGAAGGCTGCGACCTGCTGTTCGCCCCGCGCGAAGCCGATCTCTACCCCGAGCCGCAGACCTTCAGGATCCAGCCCGACGCGCAGCTGGCCGACATCCTCGAAGGCCATTTCCGCCCCGGCTTCTTCACGGGCGTGTGCACCGTGGTGATGAAGCTGTTCTCGGCCGTGTTCTTCGCCAGCGGCGGCGGCACGGCCGTGTTCGGCAAGAAGGACTACCAGCAGTTGCTGGTGATCCGCCGCATGGTCGAGCAGTTCGCCCTGCCCGTGAACATCGTGGCCGGCGACACGGCGCGCGCCGATGACGGCCTGGCGCTGAGCTCGCGCAACGGCTACCTGAGCCCCGATGAACGCCAGCAGGCCATGGCGCTGTCGCAGGCACTCAAGCAACTGGCCGACGCCACGCGCGCAGGCCAGGCTCCGCTGGCCGAACTGGAGGCCTGGGCCATGCAGTCCCTGGCCGCCCAGGGCTGGGAGCCCGACTACCTGACCGTGCGCCTGCGCCGCGACCTGCAGCCGCCGGCCGAGGGCGCGCAACTGGCCGGTGCGCCGCTGGTGGCCCTGGGCGCCGCGCGCCTGGGCAAGACGCGCCTGATCGACAACCTGGAGTTCTGATCCAGCGCAAAACCCTGGCGGCCATGGCGGTCCAAGCTGGATGCCATGGCCAGGAAATTCCCCATCCACCCCGCCCATCCCGAGCGCACCTGCTGGGGTTGCGACCGCTACTGCGCCCGCGACGAGCTGGCCTGCGGCAATGGATCGGACCGCACCCAGCACCCGGTGGAGATCTTTGGCGACGACTGGATGGAGTGGGGCCCGCCGCCCGAGCCCGCTGCAGACAAGGGACCTGGCCCGGACAGCGCGGCGCGCTGAGCCCGCACCCCGCCCTCTGCCTTCAGGCGACCGCCGCCACCTCGCGTGCCAGCGCATCGACCAGCCACTGCACCTCGGCCACGGCCGGCCGGTGCAGCGGCAGCAGCGCATGGACCTGGAAGGGAATGGAAAACGCCAGCGGCCGCACCACCAGTTGCGGCCCGGCGCAGGCACGCGCCGTCAGCGGATTGACGATGGCCACGCCCAGACCATGCTGGACCATGGCGCAGACGGCCACGGCGCTGTGGGTCTCCAGGTGCAGCTGGCGCTGCACGCCGGCCTGCTCGAACACGGCATCGATCTGCTGGCGATAGGGGTCGTCGCGCGCCAGGCTGATGAAGCCCTCCCCCGCAAAGTCGCCCGCCTCCAGCAACGGGCGCGCCGCCAGCACATGCCCTGCCGGCAGCACGGCCACCTCGTCCATGGCGGGCAGCGCGAGAACACGCGTGCCGGGCGGCGCCTCGGCCAGTTCGGCCAGGCCCAGGTCGTAGCGCTGGGCGGCCATCCATTCCTGCAGCAGCGGCGCCTCCTGCGTGGCCACGCTGACGGCCACGGGGCCATGCTCCGCGTGCAGGCGCGCCAGCGCTGCGGGCAGCAGCGCATGGCTGAGCGCAGGCAGGCACAGCACGTTGATGCGCGCCTGGTGCGGCCGCCCCAGGGCCAGCGCGTGCTCCACCACCCGGTCCAGGCCCTGCCAGCTGCGCTGCACCTCGGTCCACAGCGACAGGGCGCGCGCCGTGGGCCTCAGCCGGCCCTGGGCACGCTCGAACAGGGCGTAGCCCAGCAGGCTTTCCAGGCGTGCCAGTTCGCGGCTGACGGTGGGCTGGGAGCTGAACAGCATCTGCGCCGCGCCCGTGGCGCTGCCGCTGAGCATGAGCGCTCGAAACACCTCCAGGTGGCGGTGGGAGATGCGGGGCTCGGCAGACGTGTGCGGCAGCTCGGGGTCTTGCATGGCAAGAGCATATCCAAATCAAATAGACACCATAAGAACAAGCATTGGACTGAATGACCGCCATCCACCATGATGCGTGGCAGTTCCCCTGAAAGAGACACCATGTCCAATCCCTTCCCGCCCGCCCAGCTCTGGGCCCTGGCCGACCGGCACGGCACGCCGCTGTGGGTCTATGACGCCGCCACCATTCGCGCGCGCATTGCCCAGCTCAAGGCCTTCGACACCATCCGCTTTGCACAGAAGGCCTGCTCCAACATCCACATCCTGCGGCTGATGCGCGAGCAGGGCGTGAAGGTGGATGCGGTATCGCGCGGCGAAATCCTGCGCGCCCTGGCCGCCGGCTACGCGGCCGGCCATGGCGACGACCTGCACAGCGACATCGTGTTCACCGCCGACGTGATGGACGAGGCCACGCTGGCCTGCGTGGCCGAGCACAAGGTGCCCGTGAACGCGGGCTCCATCGACATGCTGCACCAGCTGGCCCAGGCCTCGCCCGGCCATCCCGTGTGGCTGCGCATCAACCCCGGCTTCGGCCACGGCCACAGCAACAAGACCAACACGGGCGGCGAGCACAGCAAGCACGGCATCTGGCACAGCGACCTGCTGGCGGCGCTGCAGGCCATCCGCGACGGCGGCCTGAGGCTGGCCGGCCTGCACATGCACATCGGCTCGGGCGTGGACTACGGCCACCTGCAGCAGGTCTGCGGCGCCATGGTCGAGCTGGTGCGCGCCACCCGCCAGGCAGGCCATGACCTGCAGGCCATCTCGGCCGGCGGCGGCCTGTCCATTCCCTACCGCGATGGCGACGCCACCATCGACACGGCCCACTACCACGGCCTGTGGGATGCGGCGCGCAAGGACGCCGAGGCCATCGTGGGCCACGCGCTGGGCCTGGAGATCGAGCCCGGCCGCTTCCTGGTGGCCGAGTCGGGCGTGCTGCTGGGCCAGGTGCGTGCCACCAAGAATGCGGGCAGCAACCATTTCGTGCTGGTCGATACGGGCTTCAACGAGCTGATGCGCCCCTCCATGTACGGCAGCTGGCACGGCATGGAAGTGCTGCGCCGCGACGGCCAGGCCATGCCCCTGCGCGATGCCGTGGTCGCCGGCCCGCTGTGCGAATCGGGCGACGTGTTCACCCAGGGCGACGGCGGCGTGGTGCTGCCGCGCGCGCTGGCCGGCGCCTCGGTGGGCGACCTGCTGGTCATCCATGACACGGGCGCCTATGGCAGCTCCATGTCCAGCAACTACAACACGCGCCCGCTGGCCGCCGAGGTGCTGGTCGATGGTGACAGCACCCGCCTGATCCGCCGCCGCCAGATGGTGGAGGAATTGCTGGGCCTGGAGCTGGGCCTGTAACTGGGCCTGTAGCGCGCCAGGCGCCAGGATTTCTGTGACCCGTCCTGCCATAGGTTGACACCTATGAAGGACACCGATCCGGCGTAATCCAGCCGGCCAGAGACGCCCGATGAACCTCATCGGGCGTTTTCAATTTTAGGGACAGGTGCGGTCTTTCCTGGTTGTAGATCTGCACGGCCTGCTGGACCATCCGGCTGGCCTGGGCCAGATCGGCAGGCCGATGCAGCAGGAACTCCATCTTCAAGATCCCGTTGACGCGCTCGGCCAGCGCGTTCTGATAGCAGTCGTAGCCGTCAGTCATCGAACAGGCAATGCCGTGGCGCCGATGAATCTCCTGATAGTCATTCGAGCAGTACTGGATGCCCCTGTCCGAGTGATGCACCAGCATTTGCTGCGTCTGGCGGCCGTTGAGCGCCACCTTCAGCGCCCGGCTGACCTGCCCGGTGTGCAGGCTGTCGTGCACATGATGGCCCACGATCTTGCGCGACCACGCATCAGTGACCAGGCTGAGATAGACGAACCCCTGGTCGGTGGGCAAGTACGTGATGTCGGCCACCCACACCTGCTCGCTGGCAGTCGCTCGGACTTGATGCGGCCCCTCCTTGAGCAAGTTGGGATGGCGTCGAAACCGATGATGGCTGTCGGTGGTTTTGTGATACGCCCGCTTCGGCGCCACCAGCATGCGCGCCTCGCGCAGCACGTCCAGCAACGCATCGCGCCCCAGGCTCGCGCCGGCGTGCTGCAGCGGCTGCGCGAGCAGATGGTGCAGCTTGCGCGCGCCCAACCGGGGCTGACGCAGGCGCACGTCGCGAACGAGCTCGATCACGGTGTCGGCACGCGCACAGCGTTGCTGCTGATGCTGCAACTGCTGGTAGTAGGCTTGGCGGCTGACGCCCCAATGGCGGCAAGCCCTCGCCACGCTCAGCCCCGGGAGGAGCTTTTGCGAGAGGACTTGCCCAAAGGCTTTTTTACGATGCGCACCCCGTAGTCCTTCTTCAGGACATCGATCACCGCCTCGAACAGTTGGGCCTTCTCGTTGGCTTCGCGAAGCTGGACTTCGAGGGCCTTGATCTTCTGCTCGGGAGTCAGCGGTGCAGCAGGTGCAGATGAGGGCTTCTTGATCGGTACTGGCATGGCAAGCCCGGATGATGCCGAACTCCAGTTTTGGCGACCATGCTTGCGCAGCCACACCAACACGGTCGAACGGCCCTGGATGCCGTAGCGCTCCTGGGCCTGTTTGTACGTGAGATCGCCTTTTTCCACCTGATCGACCACCGACAGCTTAAAAGCCAGCGTGTAGTCCCGCTGCGTGCGTTTGACCCTTGATTCCATTGACTTGCCTTTTCTGAGAGGAAAAGGTGTCAACCCAGGTCAGGACGGGTCACTGACGCAAAAAAAGCCCCGGGGCCTTCCAGCTCCGGGGCTTTTTCATGGGCACTTATGGGCACCGAGGCATCACTCGCCGCGCGGATCGCGCGCCATCAGGTGCTGCACGGCCTCGGCCGCCTGCAGCCGGCCGTCCAGCAGCTCGACCACGGTTTCGGTGATCGGCATCTCCACATTCAGCAGCCGCGCGCGCGCCAGCACGGTGCGCGCGCTGTACACGCCCTCGGCCACATGGCCCAGCGAGGCCACGGCCTGCTCCAGCGTGCGGCCCTGGGCCAGCAGCAATCCCACCTTGCGGTTGCGCGACAGATCGCCCGTGGCCGTCAGCACCAGGTCGCCCAGGCCCGACAGGCCCATGAAGGTCTCGGTGCGCGCGCCCAGGGCCAGGCCCAGTCGCGTCATCTCGGCCAGGCCACGCGTGATCAGTGCGGCGCGGGCGTTCAGGCCCAGCTGCAGGCCGTCGCACAGGCCGGTGGCAATGGCCAGCACGTTCTTCACGGCGCCGCCCACTTCCACGCCCACGATGTCGGCATTGGCATAGACGCGCATGGCGCCGCCGTGGAAGGCGGCCACCAGGGCGTCATTGACCTGGGCATGGCGGCTGGCCGCCACCAGGGCCGTGGGCTGGTGGCGTGCCACCTCGGCCGCGAAGCTGGGGCCGCTGAGCACGCCGCACAGCAGATCGGGCGCCACCTCGGCGCAGACCTCGTGCGCCATCAGTCCATGGGCGGCGGCCGAAGCGCCTGCGGGCACGGCCTCGAAGCCCTTGCACAGCCAGGCCACGGGTGCGGGCACATGCTGCAGCCGGCCCAGCCATTCGCGCAGGGCAGCCATGGGCGTGCCGATCACGATCAGGTCGGCGGCCGCCAGATGGCCGTCGATCTCGCCATGCACCACCTGCAGCGCGGCAGGCAGCGCCACGCCCGGCAGGTAGCGTGCGTTCTCGCCGCTGTCCCGCATGGCCTGCGCCTGGGCTGCGTCACGCGCCCAAAGGGTCACGACATGCCCGTCACCGCGCGAGGCCGCGCTCATCGCCAGCGCCGTGCCCCAGGCGCCTGCGCCAATCACCACAATGTTCATATCTGCTCGACGTTGAAGAAGCGACGTTGATGAAAAAAAGAGGCCCTCGGGCCTCTTTTCTTGTACCACAGCGATGCGACGCGCCTGGGCGCAAATCACATCGGCCGGGAATGGACCGGCTTACTGCGGCAGCGAGTTGCCGTCCGCCTGGGCGGCTGCCTGCTGCTGCTCGTACATGGCCTGGAAGTTGATCTCGGCCAGGTGCACGGGCGGGAAGCCGGCGCGCGTGACCACGTCGGCCACGTTGCCGCGCAGGTAGGGATAGATGATCTGGGGGCAGGCAATGCCGATCACGCCACCCATCTGGTCTTCGGGCACGTTGCGGATCTCGAAGATGCCCGCCTGCTTGGCCTCGACCAGGAACACGGTCTTGTCCTGGATCTTGGTCTGCACGGTGGCGGTCACGGCCACTTCGTAGATGCCTTCGGCCACGGGAGTCGCCTCGACGCCAAGCTGGATGTCCACGCTGGGCTGCTCCTGCTCCAGCAGGATGGCGGGCGAATTGGGCTGCTCCAGCGACAGGTCCTTGAGGTAGACGCGCTGGATCTGGAAGACGGGAGTGTCCTGTTCGGCCATGGAATCAGTCTTTCTGGGCAAAAAACCCTGGTGCGGTGACCAGGGCATCAAAAAAATCACCAACAAAATGCCCGCTGCCAAGAGCTTGCGCAGCGGGCACCTGGGCCAGCATTATGCAGTGCCCGTGTTTCAGCTTTGCAGCAGGGGTACCAGGCCGCCGTCGGCGTCCAGCGCCATCAGGTCGTCGCAGCCGCCCACATGGCGCTCGCCGATGAAGATCTGGGGCACCGTGCGGCGGCCCGTGCTCTGCATCATCACGTCGCGCGCGGCCGGATCGGTGTCGATGCGGATCTCTTCGATCTGCTCCACGCCCTTGGACTTGAGGATCTGCTTGGCCCGGATGCAATAGGGGCAGACAGCGGTGGTGTACATCTTCACGGCTTGCATGTGCGACTTTCTTCGAGTTTGCGGCGTTCCGCCGGCTGGCGCCCGGGGCGCGGAGCAGCGGCTTCCATCGCCGTCAGATGGGGGCGTCTCAGGCCTTTTCAACCGGCATGCCGGCATCGCGCCAGGCCTTCAGGCCGCCGGCCAGGGCCTGGGCCTTTTCGTAGCCCAGCTTCTTCGCAATGCCTTCGGCCCGCGAAGCGCGATTGCCCTTGGTGCAGATCAGCACCAGCGGCAGGGCCTTGTTCTTCACGGTGGTGGGCAGCTTTTCCTCGAACTGGCTCAGCGGCACATTCTTGGCGCCGTTGGCATGGGCGGCCGCGTACTCTTCGGGCTCGCAGACATCGATGACCACGGCCTTTTGGCGGTTGATCAGTTGCACGGCCTGCGCCGCCGTCAGCGAGCCGCCGCCTGCGCCGCGCACCAGGGGCAGCAGCAGCATCACGCCGGAAGCCAGCGCGATCAGGATCAAATACCAGTTATCGATGATGAATTTCACGTCATTCCTTGGGTTGGCAAACCTGTCAATTCTAGAATGCTGGCTTTTGCCCCCGCGACAGCCCAGCTTTGTCGCATCGAGAGACTTAGAAAGCCGCCATGTACAAGCTCGTGCTGATCCGCCACGGTGAATCCACCTGGAACCTCGAAAACCGCTTCACCGGCTGGACCGATGTGGACCTGACCGCCACCGGCGTCGAACAGGCCAAGAACGCAGGCCGCCTGCTCAAGGCCGAAGGCTATGACTTCGACCTGGCCTACACCAGCGTGCTCAAGCGCGCCACGCGCACGCTGTGGCACACGCTGGACGAAATGGACCGCACCTGGCTGCCCGTTCAGCACAGCTGGCGCCTGAACGAGCGCCACTACGGCGGCCTGCAGGGCCTGAACAAGGCGGACATGGCCAAGCAATACGGCGACGCCCAGGTGCTGGTGTGGCGCCGCAGCTACGACACGCCCCCGCCGGCCCTGGAGCCGCAAGACCCGCGCAGCGAGCGCAGCGACGTGCGCTACGCCCAGCTGGACCCCAGCCAGGTGCCGCTGACCGAATGCCTGAAGGACACGGTGGCCCGCGTTCTGCCGTTCTGGAACGAGTCCATCGCGCCCGCCATCCTGTCGGGCAAGCGCGTCGTGGTCGCGGCCCACGGCAACTCCATCCGCGCGCTGATCAAATACCTGGACGGCATCTCGGATGACGCCATCGTCGGCGTCAACGTGCCCAATGGCATTCCTCTGGTCTATGAGCTGGATGCCGATCTCAAGCCCATTCGCCACTATTACCTGGGCGATGCAGAAGCTGCGGCCAAGGCTGCAGCCGCCGTGGCCGCGCAGGGCAAGGCCTGAGCCGGACCCGCTTGAGGTGAGCGCCTGCTGCGGAAATTGCGCTTGCTGCGCCGTTTTTAGGGAACCACGCGGGCGCCTGCCTTTCCAAGCGGGTGTATATTGACGCGGTTAAAGGGGTGATATGGGCCAGAAAATCAAAATTGCCGGCTGGGTTTCCGTAGGCGTAATCGCCGGAGCACTGACCACGGTTTCCTTGCAGACCGTGGCCCGCGGTGCCATGACCCCGCTGCCGCTGGAGGAAATCCAGCAGCTGTCCGCCGTCTTCGGCCTGATCAAGACCGACTATGTCGAGTCGGTCGATGACAAGAAGCTGATCACCGATGCCATCTCCGGCATGGTGTCCAGCCTCGATCCGCATTCGCAGTACTTCGACAAGAAGTCCTACAAGGAATTCCGCGAGGGCACCTCGGGCCGCTTCGTCGGCGTGGGCATCGAGATCACGCAGGAAGACGGCCTGATCAAGGTCGTCTCGCCCATCGAAGGCTCCCCCGCGTTCCGCGCCGGCCTCAAGACCGGCGACCTGATCACCAAGATCGACGACACGGCCGTCAAGGGCCTGTCGCTCAACGACGCCGTCAAGCGCATGCGCGGCGAGCCCAACACCAAGGTGCAGCTGACCATCCTGCGCAAGGATGAAAGCCGCAGCTTCCCCGTGACCATCACGCGCGAGGAAATCAAGACGCAGTCCGTCAAGGGCAAGGTGATCGAGCCCGGCTACGGCTGGATCCGCCTGAGCCAGTTCCAGGAACGCACGGTGGACGACTTCGTGCGCAAGGTCGAGGAGCTGTACAAGCAGGACCCCAACATGAAGGGCCTGGTGCTGGACCTGCGCAACGACCCGGGCGGCCTGCTGGACGCTGCCGTCGCCATCTCGGCCGCCTTCCTGCCGCCGGATGTGACCGTGGTCTCCACCAATGGCCAACTGGCCGAGAGCAAGGAAACCTACAAGGCATCGCCCAGCTTCTATGCCCGCCGCGGCATGGGCGACCCGCTGCAGCGCCTGCCGGCCTCGCTCAAGAAGCTGCCGCTGGTGGTGCTGGTCAACGAAGGCTCGGCCTCGGCCAGCGAGATCGTGGCCGGCGCACTGCAGGACCACAAGCGCGCCATCATCATGGGCAGCCAGACCTTCGGCAAGGGCTCGGTGCAGACCGTGCGCCCCCTGGGCCCCGATACGGGCCTGAAGCTGACCACGGCGCGCTACTACACGCCCAGCGGCAAGTCCATCCAGGCCAAGGGCATCGTGCCCGACGTGATGGTGGACGAGACACCCGAAGGCGACCTGTTCGCCGCCCTGCGCATGCGCGAGGCCGACCTGGAAAAGCACCTGTCCAGCGGACAGGGCGCCGAGGTCAAGGACGAGGTGCGCGAGAAGGCCCGCGAGGAAGCCCGCAAGCGCCTGGAAGAGGAAGCAAAGAAGCCGCCGGCCGAGCGCCGCCTGCCCGAGTTCGGCACCGAAAAGGACTTCCAGCTGCAGCAGGCGCTCAACCGTCTCAAGGGCCAGCCCGTCATGGTCAGCAAGACCCTGACCGAGCGCGAGCCTGAGAAGAAGGAAAACTGACAGCGCGGCGCGGGCAGGGTCCGCGCCCAACCAAGCCGGGCCGCGCGCCCGGCTTTTTCACGTCTGGAGACGCGAATGAACGACGATCAACTGCTGCGCTACTCGCGCCACATCCTTCTCGACGAAATCGGCATCGAAGGCCAGGAGCGCATCCTGGCAGCGCATGTGCTCATCGTCGGCGCAGGCGGCCTGGGCGCGCCCGCTGCGCTGTACCTGGGCTCGGCCGGCATAGGCCGCATCACCCTGGTGGACGACGATGCGGTGGACATGACCAACCTGCAGCGCCAGATCGCCCACACCACGGACCGCGTGGGCCAGCCCAAGGTGGAATCCATACGCACGGCCGTGCATGCCATCAACCCCGGCATCCGCATCGACTGCCGCCAGCAGCGCGCCGACGATGCCCTGCTCGACGAGCTCGTGCCCCAGGCCAGCCTGGTGCTGGACTGCACGGACAACTACCGCACGCGCCACATGATCAACGCGGCCTGCGTGCGCCACAAGGTACCCCTGGTGGCGGGGGCGGCCATCCGCCTGGACGGCCAGCTCATGGTCATGGACCCGCGCGACGAGAACTGCGCCTGCTATGCCTGCGTGTTCCCGCCGGAGGCACAGTTCGAGGAAGTGCAGTGCTCGATCATGGGCGTCTTCGCGCCGGTGGTGGGCGTCATGGGCACGCTGCAGGCGGCGGAAGCCCTCAAGCTGGTCGCGGGATTTGGCACGCCTGCAACAAACCGCCTGACCATGTTCGACAGCCGCAGCCTCGATTGGAGTAGCATGCAAACTACCCGTGTGCCGGACTGCCCCGTTTGCGGTAACAAGGCGTAGGAATCGACTGACTTCCACGCCGATCCCCCACTGGCACAATCGCCCGCTGTCGCGCAGGACAATGGAGGCCGGGTTCCGCCGGACTCCGATTGCCATCCGCGTCCCTATTGGATACAGCCGTGAAATTGCGCACCTATCTTGTTGAAGACAACCCTACGATCCGCGAGAACCTGATCGCCACGCTCGAAGAACTGGCCGATGTCGAGGCCGTGGGCATCGCCGAGACGGAAAGCGCGGGGACGGACTGGCTTCAGCAGAACCCCGACGCATGGGATCTCGCCATCGTCGACCTGTTCCTGCGCCAGGGCAGCGGCCTGGGTGTGCTCACTGCCTGCCGCGAGCGCCAGCCGCACCAGAAGATCGTGGTGCTCAGCAACTACGCCACCCCCGACATCCGCAGCCGCTGCGCCCAGCTCGGCGTGGATGCCGTCTTCGACAAGTCCAATGAAATCGACGCGCTCATGGACTATTGCATGAATATCGATGCGGCGTCACTCAACCAACTTAAAACAGCCTGAACCCAAAGCACTGCATTTGATTTTTCATCAAAAAAGGCTGCACGACTTGATAATCGTGCAGCCCGTATTTTCTATTGACTGAAAATCAATCGATCAGCCTGTTCTTCAGTGCGTAATACGTCAGGTCGCTGTTGGACGACAACCCCATTTTCTCCATGAGACGCGTGCGATAGGTGCTGACCGTCTTTACGCTCAGCGAAAGCGACTTTGCAATATCACCCGCGGTTTCCCCACGCGCGAGCTTGAGAAAGACCTGGAACTCGCGCTCCGACAGCTGTTCATGGGCTGGCGCATCATCCTTGCGGTTGAGCTGCTGGGCCAGCAAGTCGGCCACGGCGGGCGTCAGATAGCGGCGGCCCAGGGCCACGGTGCGGATGGCCTCGGCAATCTCCTGGGGATCACACTCCTTGTTCAGGTAGCCGCTGGCGCCCTGGCGGATCAGGTTGATCGCATAGTGCTCCTCGGGATAGCCGCTCAGGATCAGGATGCCCATGTCCGGCGCCTTGGCGCGCAGCATGGCCAGCGCGTCGATACCGCTTTGCCCCGGCATGGACAGATCCATCAACAGCACGTCGATCTCGTGGGCGCGCACCAGATCGATGGCCTCGCGGCCATTGGCGGCCTCACCGACTACACGCAGGTCCACGTGTTCCGAGAGAAACTGACGCAGGCCCGAGCGCACAATTGCATGGTCGTCCACAATGCCAATTCTGATCATGAATACCTCTTTTTCGGGGGACCAGCGGGATCGCTGGTCGTGCAAACAATATATGGTAACGGCCGGCGCAGGAACTGCCCCGGCAGCCGATAACACGAATTATGCAGAATATCGGCGAAGATCTTGTAGGTGAGAGGATGCTTATGCGTTGGATAAATTTCCGAAGAATTGCGATCAGCCTGGCATTTGCCATCGTCGCGGCCGTGCTGCTGGTCAGCATTAACGAGGCCAGCTACAAGCGCTCCACCAAGGCGCTGGAGGCCATGACCCAGACCCAGGCCACCCGCTCGGAGATCAGCCAGCTGCTGCGGCTGATGCTGGATGCGGAGACGGGCCTGCGCGGCTACCTGCTGACGGGCGAGGAGCGCTACCTGGAGCCCTACAGCAAGGCGATCACGGCCATCAACTACAACATGGACGAGCTGCGCCAGATCTTCATCTACGACCCGCAGGAGCTGGCGATCTTCACGCCGCTGGCGCGCCAGGTCGAACGCAAGATGAGCGAGATGGAACTCAGCCTGCGCCTGTACCGCCAGGGCAACGAGGAAGCCTGGCGTTTCGTCATGTTCACCGACGTGGGCATGGAGAACATGGACGCCATCCGCGACTACACGGGCAAGCTGCTGTCGGGCATAGACCAGCGCTCGGCCAAGAACCTGCAGGACATCGAGCACACGCTTTCGCTGTCGCGCATAGGCATCGCCACGGTCACGGCCCTGGGCGTGCTGGGCTTTTTCATGTACCTGCGCCAGGCCCACGCGCTGCAGCAGGCCCACCATCGCGAGCAGGAGATCCAGCGCGACGAGCGCAACCGCCTCGAAGCCCTGGTGCGCGAGCGCACGGCCACGCTGACGGAGCTGGCCAACCACTTGCAGCAGGTGCGCGAGGACGAGCGCGGACACCTGGCGCGCGAACTGCACGACGAGCTGGGCTCGCTGCTGACGGCGGCCAAGCTCGACGTGGCGCGCCTCAAATCCAAGATCGACCTCAGCGCGCCGGACGTGGGCGAACGCGTCAGCCATCTGGTGGAGACGCTCAACAGCGGCATCGCCCTCAAGCGCCGCATCATCGAGGACCTGCGCCCCTCCTCCCTGTCCAACCTGGGCCTGACGACGGCGCTGGAAATCCTGGCGCGCGAGTTCGGCGAGCGCAGCGGCATCGAAGTCACGGCCAACCTGGAGCAGGTGGAACTGCCTGAATCCACCCAGCTCACGGTCTACCGCATCGTCCAGGAATCGCTGACCAACATCGGCAAATATGCCAAGGCCAGCCATGTCCTGGTCTCCGTGCACAACTATCCGACCTATGTGACGGTGCAGATCCAGGACGACGGCGAAGGCTTCGAGACCTCGGCCATGCGCCCCAACTCCCACGGGCTGGCCGGCATGCGCCACCGCGTGGAGGCCGCAGGCGGGCGCCTGACCGTGTCGTCCGAGCTGGGCAAGGGCACGGCAATCTCCGCCGTCATCCCGCTGGCGCCCATTTCCACGGACAAAAACGCAGGTACGGTCGCCGCCGCCTGAAGCGCCAGCATCCACCATGCAAAAGTCCCTGCGCGCCCACGCGCCAGGGGCTTTTTTTCATGCCCGCACCAGGCTGGCTGCAGCCGGCGGCGCTTGCCAGCCCTGTGCAGCCAGAGCATTCCTACACCACCCCCCCGCCTAACCCTGACGCCATGCCACGCCGGCCACCGTCAGATACACCTCGGACGGCTCAGTACAGTCGAACCCATGCAAACAGCACTTGGCCCATCCGCCCCGTGCCGTTTCTTGGAAACGAACAACCCAAGGAGTTTTACATGCTGCACTACGCCATCGTGTTCTTCGTCATCGCCCTGGTAGCCGCCATATTCGGTTTTGGCGGTATTGCGGCAGGTGCTGTAGGCATCGCCAAGATCCTGTTCTATATTTTCGTGATCATGGCCGTCGTCACCTTTGTGATGAGCCTGATCAAGAAGTAGCGGCGGCGCCGCCTTCAGCCCCCTGCCAGCCCAAGCCCGCCTCCCGCGGGCAGCCAGCCCGGCAGCCCGACCGCCTTTCGCATTCATGCCAGTTTTGAGGAGATAGAACCAATGAGCCAAGCCGAGAAAGCCGTGAACAAAGCCGCCGATACCGCCAAGGACGTTGCACAGGATGTCGCGGATGCCGCCAAGGAAGCCGTCAACACCACGCGCCGCACCGCAGCGAATGCGCTGGACAAGGCCGAGGAGGGCGTCCAGTCCATCGAGCGTGAGCTGAACCCCGTCATCGATGACCTCGCAGCACGTGCCCAGGAACTGGCCACGCGCGGCATCAACTTCTGTGCCGACAGCTCCGACCGCGCCCGCCGCCAGCTGCAATCTGCCACCGAGGCCACCACGCGCTACGTCATCGAGCAACCGGGCCGCTCCATCCTGCTGGCCGCGGCCACGGGCGCAGCCCTTGCCACCGCGTTCTTCATGAGCTCACGCTCGCGCAAGTGAGCGGTCGCCAAGTTCCTTGAGTCCCCGAGTGCCATCAGTCCAGTTACCCCACTTTTCTTACCCGAGAAAGAATTGATCATGCAAAAGTACACCCGTGCCATCGCTTTCGCTCTCGTCGCCGGCGCCACCGTGCTCGGCACCACCGCCTGCTCCGTCGCCCGCGACCAGCAGACCGTGGGTTCGTATGTGGATGACGCCGGCATCACCACTGCTGTGAAGGCCAAGATGGCAGAGGACAAGAGTGTCTCGGCCACCTCCATCAGCGTCGAGACCCTGAACGGCACGGTGCAGCTGTCGGGCTTTGCCAAGTCCGAATCGGAAAAGGCCCGCGCCGCCGAGATCGCCCGCACCACCAAGAACGTGCGCGAGGTGCGCAACAGCATCGTGGTTCGTCCCTGATGCAGGCCCCTGCGGGGGCTGAGCCAAGTACAAGGCCGGAGACTTCCGGCCTTTTTTCATCCAGGGATCCACTGCCGCAGGGCCCGGCGCAAGGACGGCCGGCCGGCCGTTGCAGGCTAAGGCAGACGCGACCCCTTTCCACCGGGCGCCGGACATACGGCGTAAAGTGACCGACATGCGAGTCTTCAACTGCGATGCCTGTGGCCACCCGGTCTTCTTCGACAGCGTTCAATGCGTGCACTGCGGCGCCACCCTGGCCTTCCTGCCCGAACGACTGCATGTGGCCTGCCTGCGCCCGGTTTCCGGCGCGCGGGACAGCGTGCTGTGGGAGAGCCTGTCCTCGCTGACGAGCGGCAAGCCGCCAGGCCGTCTCTACAAGATGTGCAGCCACCGGGGTCCCGTGGGACAGTGCAACTTCGCCCTGCCCGCAGACGATCCCCATGCGCTGTGCGAGTCCTGCCGCCAGACACGCTGGCTGCCCGATCTGTCAGACCCGGCCAATGCGCTGCGCTGGACCCGGATCGAGGCCGCCAAGCGCCAGTTGTTCTACACGCTGGCCCGCCTGGGCCTGGGTCCCCGGCCTGGAGAGGACGGGCCGCGCTTCGAGCTGCTGGCCGACCTGCCCGGGCAGGCGCCCGTGATGACCGGCCATGCCAACGGCACCATCACGCTGAACGTGGTGGAGGCCGATGATGCCGAGCGCGCCAGGCGCCGCCAGGCCCTGCACGAGCCCTACCGGACGCTGGTGGGCCATCTGCGCCATGAATCCGGCCATTTCTTCTGGGACAGGCTGGTGGTGGGAGCGGGCCGTATCGAGGAATTCCGCCGCCTGTTCGGCGACGAGCGCCAGGATTATGGCCAGGCACTGCAGAACTACTATGCGCGCGACCCGATGGACGGGCAGTGGCGCGACAACTTCGTCAGCGCCTATGCTACCTCCCACCCGTGGGAAGACTGGGCCGAAAGCTGGGCCCATTACCTGCACATGGTGGATCTGCTGGAGACTGCGGCCAGCTATGGCACCTGCATCACCATGCCTGGAGGCTCAGGGACAAGTACAGGCTCGGTCACGCAGCCCGCGCTGTGCGTGCAGGACCCTTTCGCGGTCCATGCACGGCCGGACTTCGGCACCATGCTCGACCAGTGGGTGCCGCTGACGCTGCTGACCAACAGCCTCAACCGCAGCCTGGGCCATGGCGATGCCTATCCGTTCGCCCTTTCGGCCGGGGCCAGGCGCAAGCTGGAGTTCGTGCACGCCGCCGTGAATGCGAGCGCTGCGCGGCAGGCTTCCTTCTAGGAAGGAATCGCCAGAGGAGCCTGGCCCTTGGCGGGCCTCAAGACAGCCAGGCGGTCAGGGCATCTGGGCGCGCGTTCGGGGAGCGCGTTCGGGGCGCGCGATAGGGGAGCGCGATCAGGGAGCGCGATTGGCCTGCACCTTCTGCAGAAGACGGGTACGCACGCTGGGAGAGACGAACTTGTCGATCTCGCCGTCCAGCGTGGCGATCTCGCGCACGAAGGTGCTGCTGATGAACTGGTAGCGGTCGCTGGGCGTGAGGAACACCGTCTCCACCTCGGGCATCAGCGTGCGATTCATGCCGGCGAGCTGGAACTCGTAGTCGAAGTCGGTGACCGCACGCAGGCCGCGCACCATGGCCTTGCCGCCGCGCTCGACCACGAAGTCGCGCAGCAGGCCATGAAAGCTCTCGACCTGGACATGGGGGTAGATGGACACGGCCTCGCGCACCATCTCCATGCGTTCCTCGAGATTGAACATGGTCTTCTTGTGGTGGCCCGCCGCCACCGCCACGATGACGTGGCTGAACAGCTGGGTCGCACGACGCACCACGTCTTCGTGGCCCAGCGTGATCGGATCGAAGGTTCCGGGGTAGACGGCAATCACGTCGTGGCTCATGGCGTTCACTTTCCTTGGCTGCGCGTGCCCTGGTCCGGCACGGATGGCGCATTATGCATTGCGCTGCAGCATGGCCGGTCGGCTGTGCGACAGCCGCGCTCCTGCCAGGGAACGCGGCCGCCGCAGCGCCCTTTACTCGTCCTGCGGTGCCTTGCGCAGCAGGTGGGCATGGACGGCGCCCGCCTTCAGATGGCGGAACAGCTGCAGGCCACCGGCCTCGGCCAATTGCTCCTCGGTCCAGGCCTGGGGCGCCTCCAGATAGACATAGCCCGTGGCGGACACCGCCTGCGCGGCAGCCTTCAGAGCCGGCTCGAACAGATCGGCATGGTCGAAGGGCGGATCGATCAGCACCAGGTCCAGCGTGCCCGGCGCCACCTGGCGCAGGCAGCCGATGCCATCGCCGCGCAGCACGCGCACGGACTGGGCGTCCAGGCGCTCGCGCAGGCGCTGCAACTGCAGGACCAGGGTGGCGTCCTGCTCGTTCATCAGTACATTGGTCGCGCCGCGCGATGCGGCCTCGAAGCCCAGCGCGCCCGTGCCAGCGAAGGCATCCAGGCAGTGCCAGCCCGTCAGGTCCTGGCCCAGCCAGTTGAACAGGGTCTCGCGCACGCGATCAGGCGTGGGCCGCAGGCCGGGGTGCTGCGCCACGGGCAGGCGCGTGCGGCGCCACTGGCCACCGATGATGCGGACCTCGCCCGCACCCGAGGGTGCCGGCTTGCCCGCCTTTACCTTTGTGGCCGGTGCTGCGGCGGTCGCCTTGGGCGCGGCGGCTTCGGCCGTGGCCTTTTCAAGCCAGCGCTTGCCGGCAGGGGTATGGATTTTGATGCTGTTGCGGCTCATTGTTGGCCTCCCACGACGACGGTCACCATGCGCTCGGGCTGCAGCATGCGCTGCATGGCCTCGCGCACATCACGCACGGTCAGCGCCTGCACGCGCTCGGTCCAGTGCTCCAGGTAGTCCAGCGGCAAGCCGTTCCAGGCGATGTTGGACACATTGCCCAGCAGCTTGCGGTTGCTGTCGATGCGCAGCGCAAAGCCGCCGATCAGATTGTCCTTGGCGGCCTTGAGCTCCTTCTCGGTCGGGCCTTCGGCCACGAAGCGGCGCAGCGTGTCCTGCGAGACCTTCAGGGCCTCGGCCGCCTGGTCGGGGCGCGTCTGCAGGGCAATGGTGAAGGCGCCCGCGTCCAGGCCCGGCGAGAAGTCGCTGTAGACGCTGTAGCTCAGGCCGCGCTTTTCGCGCACTTCCTCGGTCAGCCGCGAGGTGAAGCCTCCGCCACCCAGGATGTGGTTGCCCACGAGCACGGCCATGAAGTCCGGGCTGTTGCGCGCAATGCCGGGCTGGGCGATCAGCACCTGCGCCTGGGCCGAGGCGAAGGGGATGTTCTCTTTGACCGGCGCCTTGAGCGCCTGCACCTTGGGCACGTCGGGCAGGGGCGCGCAGGCACTGGCGTCCTGGCCCTGCGCCGCCTGCAGCGGGGCCAGCAGTTGCTGCACCAGCTGGTCGGCCTGCTCGCGGCTGACGGCGCCGACGATGCTGACCTTGGCGCGGCAGGCCGCGATGAGGCGGCGGTGGAAGGACTGCATGTCGGACAGGTCGATGTGCGAGAGGCTCTCGCCCGTGGCTCGCGCTCCGTAGGGATGGGTGCCGAACACGCCCTGGCTCAGGGCCTTGCCGGCCACCGTGCCGGGGCGCGTGTCCGATTCCTTGATGGCCGCAGTCCAGCGCTCACGCTCGCGCAGCCACACGTCCTGCGGCCAGCTGGGGTTGGCGATCTGGCGCGCCGCCAGCGCCACGGCGCGCTGCAGCAGCGCAGGCTCGGTCAGGGAGCGCAGCCCGTAGCTGAAGCTGTCGCGGCCCGCCTGCGCGCCAAAGCTGGCACCCAGATCGGCCCAGGCCTGGCCCAGGCCGTTCTCGTCCAGCGCAGGCGCATCGCCCTGGGCGGTCACGCCCTTGGAGGCCATCAGCGCCACGGCGCTGGCCAGGCCGACCTGGTTGGCGGGATCGCGCCGGCTGCCGGCATCGAAGTCCATCTGCACATCGACCATGGGAATGCCCGGGCTGTCCACCAGCCAGACCTGCGCCCCGCTGGGCTGGGTCCAGTGCTGGATGGGCAGCAGGGCCCATGCGGACGTGGCACCAAAGCCCATGCCCACGCCTGCCAGCACCGTGCTGGCCACCATTTTCTTCATGTTCTTCATCTTCACTCCAGCGTGCTTCGGGGCCATCAATGCAGGGGTCCGCCGATGCCGGCACCCGCATCGGGACGACGGGGCTTGCCACCTTCGGGCAGGGGTTGCGGCACCAGGGTGCCCACCGTGAGCTGGTCATCGCCAAAGTACCTGGCAGCCACACGCTTGACGTCATCGGGCGTGATGGTGCGCAGCTGGGCCAGCAGCTGGTCTTCCGCATCCAGCGGCATGCCCTGTATCCAGTAATTGCCCAGGCTCTGGGCCTGGCCCATGACCGAATCGCGCTCGTAGACATTGGAGGCCATCCACTGCGTCTTCACGCGCTCCAGCTCGGCGGGCTCCACGCCGTCCTTGGCGACCTTGGCCACTTCGGCACGCAGCGCGGCCTCGACCTCGGCCGCAGTCTTGCCCGTGGCAGGCACGCCCGTCAGCATGAACAGGCCGGGGCCACGGCCCATGAGCGACATGGAGCTGCCCGCGCCGTCGGCCACGCGGCCTTCGCCCTGGACCAGGGCGCGCTCCAGGCGGGCGCCGTCATAGCCGTCCAGCACGGCCGACAGAACCAGCAGCGCCAGCGCATCGCGGTCGTCGGACTGCAGGTCGCTGACCCGGGTCAGCGAGGGCGCCCGGAAGGCCAGGGCCACCAGGGCCTGTTCGGCCGGCTGCTTGACCTCGATACGGCGGATGCCGATCTGCGCAGGCTCGGTGCGCGGCTTGCGCACCGGCAGGGCGCGTGCGGGAATGCTGCCGTAGTACTTCTCTGCCCAGGCGCGGACCTTGGCCACGTCCACGTCACCGGCAATGACCACGGTGGCGTTGCCGGGCACGTACCAGCGGCCATGGAAGTCGCGCACGTCGCCAGGCGTCAGCGCGTCCAGGTCGCTCATCCAGCCGATCACGGGGCGGTGGTAGGGCGAGGCCATGAAGGTCGCCGCCATCAGTTGCTCCATGAGCACGGCGCGCGGCTGATCCTCGGTGCGCATGCGGCGCTCTTCCTTGATGACCTCGATCTCTTTCTTGAACTCGCTGTCGGGCCAGTGGTTGTTGGCAAAGCGATCGGACTCCAGCTTCATCACATCCTCCAGTCGGCTGGACGGAATCTGCTGGTAGTAGCCCGTGTAGTCGCGGCTGGTGAAGGCGTTTTCCTGGCCGCCCAAGGCAGCCACGCGGCGCGAGAACTCGCCGGGAGCCACCTTGCGCGAGCCCTTGAACATCATGTGTTCGAGCGCGTGGGCCACGCCCGAGGTGCCATCGACCTCGTCCACGGAGCCCACCCGCACCCAGACCATGTGCACGGCCGTGGGCGCGCGCCGGTCCGGCTGCACGATGAGCTGCATGCCGTTCTTCAGGGTGAATTGCTGCGCCGAAGTGCCGGTGCGCGTGCCGCCTGCGGCCTGGCTGGCAACCGTCTGCAGCAGCGACGAAGGGATGGAAGAGGATGCATCCGGGGCTGCCAAAGCAGCCCCGGTGCCCATGCAGGCCATTAAGCCCAGGAGGGTGAGTGCATGTTTCATAGAATGCTGTGATTCTAAGAACCTGCCGATGTTCAGTTTTTTCAAGAAAAAGCCCACCCCCTCCTCCGCCGAGATTTCCCCGGCGGACCGCAGCGTCGCGCCCGAAGAGGCCGGCATTCCCGCAACCCCGCCGCAGGACAGCGCCCCAGCCCTGCCCCCCGGCACACCTGACCTCCCGGCCGCAGCCGACGCGGGCAGCGCCTGGTGGCGCAAGCCCTTCGGCGGCGGCAAGGGCGATGCCGCCCCGCCCGCGGCAGCCACTGCACCCGTTGCACCCGCCTCCACGACCGCGCCTGCCGACTTCATTGCCGCACCCGAGCCCACGGCCAAGCCCGAAGCCGAAGGCGCCAGCCGCCAGAACTGGATGCAGCGCCTCAAGGCGGGACTGCGCAAGACCGGCAGCAGCATCGCCACGGTCTTCACCGGCACGCAGATCAACGACGCGCTGTACGAGGAGCTGGAAGATGCCCTGCTGATGGCCGACACCGGCGTCAAGGCCACCGAGCATCTGCTCGCCGACCTGCGCCGCCGCGTCAAGGAAGCCAAGGCCACCGACCCGGCCGCCGTCAAGGCCCTGCTGGCCGATGCACTGGCCGACCTGCTGCGCCCGCTGGAAAAGCCGCTGATCATCGGCGAGCACCAGCCCACCGTGGTCATGGTCGCCGGCGTCAACGGCGCAGGCAAGACCACATCGATCGGCAAGCTGACCAAGCATCTGGCCGACGAAGGCCAGAGCGTGCTGCTGGCCGCGGCCGACACCTTCCGCGCCGCCGCGCGCGAGCAGCTCGGCGTCTGGGCCAACCGCAACACGGTGGAGATCGTCAGCCAGGAAGGCGGCGATCCTGCGGCGGTGAGCTTTGACGCCGTCACCGCCGGCCGCGCGCGCAAGAAGGATGTGGTGCTGGTGGACACGGCAGGCCGCCTGCCCACCCAGCTGCACCTGATGGAGGAGCTGCGCAAGATCCGCCGCGTGGTCACCAAGGCCGACGCCACGGCACCGCACGAGGTGCTGCTGGTCATCGACGGCAACACCGGCCAGAACGCGCTGGCCCAGGTGCGCGCCTTCGACGATGCGCTGCAGCTCACGGGCCTGATCGTCACCAAGCTCGACGGCACGGCCAAGGGCGGCGTGCTGGCTGCCATTGCGCAGGAACGCCCGATTCCCGTGTATTTCATCGGCGTGGGCGAAAAGGTCGAGGACCTGGAAACCTTCAATGCCAGGGAGTTCGCTCAGGCGCTGCTGTCCTGAGCACCGCGAGCAAAGCACACGAAGGAGCGCACTGCGCTCCTTTTTTCATGGGCGGCAGGGCGCAGGCAGGCCCTGGGGCTCAAGCCAAGGGTTTTCCCTTGATCCGGATCAAGCTGCAGGTTTTATGCTTCGCGTCGATTTATAAGAAGAACATTGTTTCATCAAAGAAACAATCTATAGCCAACAGGCATCTCTCTTGCTTGTACCTGCCTTGCCTTCGTTCCCGGAGTTACCCCATGAAAGC
The DNA here is from genome assembly GCF_042653485.1 of Delftia deserti. NCBI lineage: Bacteria > Pseudomonadati > Pseudomonadota > Betaproteobacteria > Burkholderiales > Comamonadaceae > Delftia > Delftia deserti. The sequence continues at coordinate 2,491,091 of NZ_JBHSIH010000001.1, forward strand.
CCCCTCCTTGCTCGGCACCGCCGCCCTGCTGGCCGCAGCCGCATGCCAGACTGCCCTGGCCCAGGACGCCGCCGCGCAGCAGCAGCTGGCCGCCAAGCCCTTCACCATCGTCGCGCCCTTCCCTCCAGGCGGCCCGGTCGATGCCCTGGCCCGCCTGCTGTCCACGGGCCTGGCCGAGCGCTACAGGCAGACCTCGGTGGTGGAGAACAAGCCCGGGGCCAACGGCAATATCGGCATCGACATGGTGAAACGCGCCGCGGCTGACGGCCATACGCTGCTGGTCGTGCCCCAGGGCAACCTGACCATCAATCCCACGCTGCTGGCCAGGCCCGGCTACAGCGTGGAGGCGGACTTCGCGCCCGTGGCCTCGCTGGCCAAGGCAGCCAATGTGATTGCCGTGCACTCCGGCGTGCCCGCAAAGACGGTTCAGGAGCTGGTGGCCCTGTCCAAGGCCAGGCCTGCCACCATCAGCTATGCCTCGCCCGGCGTGGGCTCCAGCCTGCACCTGGCCGGCGAGCTGTTCAAGCAGCAGACCGGTGCCGATATCCTGCATGTGGCCTACAAGGGAACGGCGCCCGGCCTCAACGATGTGCTGGGCGGCACCGTGCCCATGATCGTGGGCAATGTGCCCGCCCTGCTGCCGCATGTGCAGTCGGGCAAGCTGCGCGCGCTGGCCGTGACCGATCCGGCGCGCAGCAAGTACCTGCCAGACGTGCCCACGCTGGCACAGGCTGGCGTGCCGGGCATTGCCATCTCGTCCTGGTACGGCGTGATGGCGCCCAGCAAGACGCCGCCGGCCGTGCTCAGGCAGCTGGAAAAGGATATTCAGGAGATCTTCAGCACGCCGGCCGTGGTCAAGCAGCTGGACCTGCAGGGGATCGAGCCCTGGGTGGTCACGGGCAACGCCTTTGGCGAGCTGATCCGCAAGGAAACAGCGACCTGGGTGCCCGTGATCAAGGCCGCCAACGTCACGCCGCAGTGACGCGCGGCGCGGCGGCCTTTTCTGCAGCGTCAGCCACGTCCCTGGTCGAGACCTGGGAGCGCAGCCACTGCGCATAGTCGGCCATGCAGCGCTCGGTGCGCATGGTGATCTGCGGCACGCTGTAGCTGTGGCCGGCGCGCAGCAGACGGGTCAGGCGCTCCAGCACGTCGGGCAGGGTCTTGCAGACCAGGCGCCATTCGGGCGTGGCGTGCAGTTCGCCCTGCCACACATAGTGCGAGATGATGGCCTCCACCTGCACGCAGGCCGCGGCCTGCTGCTGCACCAGGCTGCGGGCCAGATGGCCTGCCTCCTCTGCACTGGGGACAGTGGTGGCCACCACGCACAGCGTGGACCAGGACGACACGGGGTTCTTGGCGGATGTCATGGGGGCGTAGTCTACGGTTGCGCGCCTCGCCCCCCTCAGCCTTGGCGACTCACCACTGGTAGTTGAGCTTGGCCACGGCCGTGCGCCCCTCGCCCATGTTGCAGGCCAGCGCGAAGAAGCACGAGGCCACGTAGTAGCGGTCCGTCAGATTGCGCACATGCAGGCTGGCGCTCCAGCCGCGCCAGGCGGGCGATGCCTGGGCCAGGTCATAGCGCAGCGCCAGGTCCAGCAGCGTGTAGCCCGGCACCTTGAAGGTGTTGAGCGCATCGCCCCAGGCCGAGCCCGTGTAGCGCACGCCCATGCCCACGTTCAGGCCCTGCAGCGCGCCCTGCGTGAACGCCTGGTCCAGCCACAGCGAGGCCATGTGCGCAGGCGCCTTGAACACGCCCTTGCCGAGCACGGTGTAGCCATCGGTGCTGGCGTTGTCTCGAGTGACCTGGATGTCGTTGTAGCTGTAGGCGCCAATCAGGCGCAGGTTGCGCTGCAGCTGCAGCGAAGCTTCCAGTTCCAGCCCGCGCGAGCGCGTCTCGCCGGTCTGCACGCTGTAGCGATCATCCTGGGGGTCGGTGGTGGCCACGTTCTGGCGGCGCAGATCGAACAATGCCAACGAGACAAAGCTCTGCCGGCCTTCAGGCTGGTACTTCACGCCCACCTCGAACTGGCGCCCGGTCTCGGGCTCGAAAGGCCTGCTGCCGCGCGCGGGCGAGGTCGCCCCGGAGACCGGCGTGAACGACTGCGCATAGCCCGCATAGGGCGCCAGGCCGTTGTCGAACACATAGTTGACGCCCGCCCGGCCGGTGGTGGCCGACCAGTCGCGGTCCGAGCTGACCGTGCCGGTCCAGAGGTCAGTGACCTCGGTGCTGACCCTGTCATGGCGCAGGCCGGCCGTGAACACCCAGCGGTCCCAGTGGATGCGATCCTGCACATAGGTGCCCAGCTGCCGCGTGCCGTTGCCGTCGTTGACCCATGATGTGTGGACCGAGGTATCCACGCTTTGCCCATAGCGCGGATCGAAGACATTGCCCAGCACCGGTCCCACGCCCCATTTCTCGTCGCGTACCGTGCGGTTGCGGTTGTAGTCGATGCCGGCCAGCACCTCATGGCGCAGCGCGCCGGTGCGTACCTGGCCCAGCAGATGGGTGTCCAGCGACAGCACGCTGCCGTGGGCATGGCGCAGCTGGTAGTTGCGCATCAGTTGCGTGCCGTTGACCAGGCCGCTGGCACGCGCCAGGTAGTTTTCCCGGTTGTTGAAGTCGGCATAGCGCAGGTTCTGCCGCACGCTCCAGCCCGAACCGAAGTCGTGCGAGAAGTCATAGGCGAGCGACTTCTGTTCCTGGAATTCCCTGTCGAAACCCGGCTCGCCCAGAAAGCGATCCATGGGCATGCGTCCGTGCGGGCTGCTGCCGTTGACGGCCGCCCAGGGCACATTGGTGGTCGCCAGCGCCCAGTTCTTCTGGTAGACGGCACGCAGGTCCAGGCGCGTGCGCGCGTCGGGCTTCCAGCTCAGGCTGGGAGCGAGGTAGACACGGTCGTCCTGCTGATGGTCCATGTAGGCATCGGCCTGGCGGCCCAGCGCCACAAAGCGGTAAAGCAGGGTCTTGTCGGCATTCACAGGGCCGCTGACATCGGCCGCCACCTGGGCACGCCCGCCCGTCCCCGTGGAGAATTCGACATCGCCGCGCGCCACCTCGGTGGGCCGCTTGGAGACCATGTTCACGATGCCGCCCGGGTTGGACTGCCCGTACAGGCCGGACACCGGCCCCTTGAAAACTTCCACGCGCTCGAAGCCATAAGGCTCCTCGGCCATCATTCCGAAAAATCCCAGCGGCCGGTAGCGCAGGCCATCCACATAGAAGTCCGCCGACTGGAAGCCGCGGATATAGACATTGGTGGCCGCGTTCTGCGCGCCGCCGCTGTCGGGCCGCACATTGGCCAGGTAGCGCATGCTTTCGCCCATGTGCTGCACGCCCAGGTCATCCATGCGCTCGCGCGTGATCACCGACACGGACTGCGGCAGCTCGACCAGCAGCGCATCGGTCTTGCTGCCGGTGGAACTGCGGCGCGCCACATGGCCGCCGGCCGGGCCCAGGGCCTGCTCGGTCTCGGCGCTGGCCGTCACGCGCACCTCGCCCAGCATGGCCGTACCGGGGGCTGCGGCCGGGCGCAGTTCGGGAACCTGGCCCAGCACATAGCTGCCCGCGCCACTGGCCACGGCCTGCAGGCTGGAGCCTGCCAGCAGCCGCGCAAAGCCTTCGGCCACGCCGTGCCGGCCCTGCAGGCCCGCAGAGCGCAGGCCGCGCACCAGATCAGGCGCCATCACCACGCTCACGCCGGCCTGGGCGGCAAAGCCGGCCAGCGCCTCGTCCAGCGGGCCGGCGGGCACCTGGTAGCTGCGCTCGGAGGCTGCAGCGGCGGCCGGCGCAATCCCTTCCGACACTGCTGGCGCGGCGTTCGCGGTGGCCGCGCCGCCTGCGCAGGCCATGCCCAGCAACAGGGCCGCAGCTAGATGGGATGACGGTGGATGGGTCATGGAAAGCTTCCTCCTCGGATGTGTGAAATGGCTGTTTCTCCAGACTTCACACGCGAGAACGGAAAAGGTGACAGCAGGGGACCGCGCCCCGCGAAAAAATACGTGCCGGGCGCTGCGTCGGTTCAGTGCTGCGCCGCCTGCAGCGTGACCCAATAGCGCGTGCGCCACAGCACCTGCACGGGCAGGGCCTGGGGCAGACTTTGCAGTACGGCATCGGTGTCATCGAGCTGGAAGGCACCCGAGATGCGCAGATCGGCCACGGCGGGGTCGCAGCGCAGCAGGCCGGTGCGATAGCGGCCCAGCGCCTGGGCAAAGTCCTGCAGGCGCATCTCGCGCACCTGCAGCACGCCGTTCACCCAGGCATCCGCATGGGCTGCAAGGGGCTGCACGGCCTGGACCTCCGTTGGCGAGAACACGGCCTGCTGGCCGGCCTGCAGCACGAGGGCGCCAGAGCCATCGCGTGCAGCCTGAGCGGGCTGCACGCGCACGGCGCCCTCGAACACGGCCACCTGCGTGTGGCCCGGCCCCTGGCGCACCGTGAAGCGCGTGCCCAGCGCCTGCATCCGGCCTTCGGCCGTGGCAACGATGAAGGGACGGTGGCGTGGCTGCGGATCGGCGGCCGTGCGCACATGGATGGCGCCTGCGCGCAGCTGCAGCAGCCGCTGCTCACCATCGAAGCGCAGGTCGATGGCACTGGCCGTATCCAGGTCCACGCGGCTGCCATCGGCCAGTACCAGGCTGCGGCGCTCGCCACGGGCCGTGCGCGCATCGGCCAGCCAGTCGCGTGCGGGCGTCTGCTGCCAGACCAGCCAGCCGGCAGGCGCGGCCATCAGCAGCAGGGCCAGCGCCTTGACCGCGCGGCGGCGCTCGCCCCGGCCTGGACGCTGCAGCGCAGGGCCGGCCAGGTCCCTGGGCACGATGGCGAACTTCTGCCCCACGCGCTGGGCACGCTGCCAGGCCTGGGCATGCAGCGGGTCGGCCTCGTGCCACTGCCTCCAGCGGGCGTGATCGCGCTCGCTGGCATCACCGCCCTGGAGCAGAAAAAACCACTGGGCCGCCTGCAGTGCCACGGCCTCGCTGAGCGGCGCAGGCCTCGGGTCGCGGGCGCTCATGGCGTGAGCAGAATGCAGCGTGCCATGGCCTGAGCCATGTAGCGCTTGACCGTGCGCTCGCTGAGCGCCATCTGCTGCGCGATCTCGGCATAGGTCAGGCCATCGAGCTGGGCCAGCAAAAAGGCCCGGCGCACGGCGGCGGGCAGGATGTCGAGCATGGCGTCGATTTCCTGCAGCGTTTCCAGAATGATGGCCTGCTGCTCGGCCGAAGGCATGTGCGGCTCGGGCAGCAGCGCCAGCGCCTCGGCATAGGCCTGCTCCAGTGAACGGCGGCGGTGCAGGTTGGCCATGAGCCGCCTGGCGATCACGGTCAGATAGGCGCGCGGCTCGCGCAGGTTCCAGCCGGCCTGCTTTTCAGGCAGGTCATCGGGCGCCGTCAGCACGCGAACAAAGGTGTCCTGGGCCAGGTCGGCGGCATCGAAGGCATTGCCCAGCTTGCGCTGTAGCCAGCCCTGCAGCCAACCATGGTGGTCGCTGTAGAGCCGATGGATGGACGGGTGCAGTGCGGATTCGGCGCCGGGCATGGGAGGCGGCCCGAAGCGTCATCCAGGCCAATGAGTGAGAACTATTCTCATTTTACGCATTGGCACGACACAAGCCAGATGGCCGCGGCCTCAGTCCATCAACCCCTTCTGCCGCGCCTGCAGCCGCGCCAGGCCCAGCAGCGCATCGGTGAACGGCGTGTCCACTCCGCACAGCTGGCCCATCTCGCGCACCGCGCCCACCAGGGCGTCGAGTTCCACGGGCTTGCCGGCTTCCACGTCCTGCAGCATGGAGGTCTTGAAGGCGCCCAGCTTGAGCGTAACCGCATGGCGGTCTTCGGGCGATTCGTTGATGGGCAGGCCGATGCGCGCGCCGATTTCCTTGGCCTCCAGCATCACGCGCGTGATCAGGCCGCGCACCAGTTCGTCGCCCAGGATGCGGTCCGAGGTAGCGCCCGTCAGCGCGCTGACGGGATTGACGGTCATGTTGCCCCAGAGCTTGTACCAGGCGTCGCGCTGGATGTTGTCGGACAGCCTGGCCTCGATGCCGCCGCGCTGCAGCAGCTGGGCCAGTGCCGCCAGGCGCGGCGTGGGCGACTGGCCGGGGCCGGTCGCCAGGGGCTCGCCCAGGATCAGGCTGTTGCCGAAGTGGCGGCGCACCACGCCGGGCGCATCGTTGGAGCAGCTGGCATGGACCACGGAGCCCAGCACCTGATCCAGCGGTATGGCGCGCGCAATGCGGCCTTCGGGATCCACCGTCTTCAGCTGGCGGCCGCGCACGCTGGCATCGACACCGCCTTGCAGAAACCACCAGGGCACGCCGTTCATGGCCGTGAGGACCACGGTCTGCGGACCGATCAGCGGGGCGATGCGCTCGGCCACATCGGGCATGCCCGGCGCCTTGACGGAGATGATGACCAGGTCTTGCACGCCCAGGGCGGCAGGGTCCTGCTCGGCACGCAGCGCGAAGTGCTCGCGCTGCTCGCCGTGCACGAGGGTCAGGCCCTGGGTGCGCAGCGCCTGCAGCGCGGCGCCGCGCGCCACGGCGCTGAGCTGGCAGCCGGCGCGGGCCAGGGCCGCGCCCATCCAGCCGCCGATGGCACCGGCGCCGAAGATGCAGGCCTTGTCGAATGAAATGCTTGTCTGTTCCATGGTCATGCGCGGGAAGCTCCGGGTTCAAAGATCGAGATAGCTGCTGTCGCGCCGGTTGACGCGGCGCACCAGGTGGTCGAACACATCGCGGGCACCGCCGTGGCTGTCGTTGAAGGTCAGCGAGTCCTCGTTGCAGCGCCGGGCCATGGCGTCGGAGACCATGCGCGGCGCCCCCATGGACAGGGTGGCCATCTGCACGTCGCAGGCGCGCTGCAGCGTCCACAGCACCACGAAGGCCTGGGGCAGGTCGCTGCCCCAGCTCAGCAGGCCGTGGTTGCGCAGGATGACGGCCTTGCGGTTGCCTATGCTGGCCAGCAGGCGCGGCCCTTCGTCGGCATGGATGGTGATGCCCTCGAAGTCGTGGTAGGCCACCATGCCGTGCAGCTGGGCGCTGTAGAAGTTGCTTTGCGACAGGCCCTGCTCCAGGCAGGCCACGCCCATGCCCGAGGTGGTGTGCGTGTGCATCACGCAGTGCGCGCCCGGCAGTCCGTCGTGGATGGCCGCATGCACCACGAAGCCGGCCGGATTCACCGGATGCCGCGAACCATCCAGCACCTCGCCGCGCACATTGATGCGCACCAGGTTGCTGGCCGTGACCTCTTCGTAGTGCAGGCCGAAGGGGTTGATCAGGAACTGCTTTTCACCACCCGTCACGCTGTCAGGCAGGCGCACCGTGATGTGGTTGTAGATCAGTTCGTCCCAGCCCAGCATGGCGAAGACGCGGTAGCAGGCGGCCAGTTCGATGCGGGCGGCCCGCTCATCAGGGTGCATGGAGCAATTCATGGTGTGGCTCGTGGGGTGGGTCGGGGGGCGAGTCGGGGGGTGGGTCGGGGGGGCCGTGTTGCGGCTCGTGGGGAAATCAGGAATCCAGACCCTGGTCCAGCGCCTGGGAGGCACGGCCGAGCTTGTCCAGGATGCGGTCCAGCATGGCGCGTTCATCGGCCGTCAGGGCATTGAGCAGGGCCGCCTGGTAGGGGCGTGCGCGGGAAAGCACCTCGTCGAAGAGCGCCTGCCCTGCTTCGCTCAGCTGCAGCAGGTGGCGCCGCGCGTGTTGCGGGTCGGCGCGGCGCAGCACCCAGCCCCGGTCGATCAGCGGCTGCAGCGCGCGGCTGATCTGGGCCTTGTCCATCAGGCTCAGGCGCGACAGCGCGCTGGCGTGCAGCTCGCCATGGCGCTGGATCTGGCCCATGAGTCGCCATTCGGTCAGCCCCACGGGCGAGGCCGGCGCGATGTAGTGGCGCGTCACCTGGGTCTGCAGCGCATTGGACAGTGCACCCAGGCGAAAGGTCAGAAAGTCCTCCAGCGCCAGCGTCTGGCTATGGACCTGCGTGTCCGGTGCGGGGAGTTTGCGTGGTCGGGGCATGGGGCGGAAAACGGGGAAGCGGCGATTGCGATGGCCGCATGATTCAACAGTGTTGACATATCAACAATGGTGACAACCCTGAGGACCCGCTGCGCGGCCCTGTCTTCCTGTGCACGCCCTGCCGCGACGCCGGGAGCGATGTCTACAACGTCCCTGCTTTGGGCGCGGCGCAGGATTCGCGCATGACAAACTCGGTCGGAAGCTCCACCCGCGCATCGGGCTGCGGGGGTGTATCGCCCTTCAGTTGCTGGAGCAGCAACAACGCCGCTTCGCGGCCCAGGGCATAGCCGTCGTAACGGATGACGCTGATGGCGGGCGTGGCCAATTGAGCCAGGGGGCTGTCGTTGGATGCGATGAGGGAAATGTCGTGCGGAATGCGCAGGCCCTTCATGCGGATCGCCGGAAGAATTCCGTTGAGCAGGTGCATGCCGGCCGCAATCAGGGCTGTCGGCGGGCGCTCCAGCCCCAGCAGCAGTTGCGTCTGGCGAAAGGCGTAGTCTGCGGAAAATCCGTCGAGACGCATCAGCTGCTCATCCTGCTCCACGCCGGCTGCGGCATGCGCGTCCGTGAAGCCGCGCAGACGATCGCGTCCCACGCGGTTGGACCGTCCGCCACTGATGAGGGCGATGCGCCTGTGGCCCAGGCTCAGCAGATATTCGGCGGCCTGCCGTGTGCCGCCATAGTGGTCGGCACCGACCGTGGGCACGGCGGGCGAGAGTTCGCGCTCGAGCATGACCGTGGGGATGCGTGCCGATGACAGGGACTGCCGCACCGCCGTGTCGCTTTCTTCTTCGATGGTGAACAGCAGCCCGTCGGCCTTGCGCCGTGCGAACAGATCGATCAGCGCGATCTCGCGTTCCGCCAGTCCGTCGCTGCTGGCGATCATGAGCAGATAGCCATGCTGTGTGAGCACATCCTCCGCGCCTTTCACCATGGCCGAGTACAGCGGATTGCGAATGTCGGAGAAGATGAAGCCGACCATGTGCGAGGACGCCCCCCGCATGGCCTGCGCGGCCACGCTGGGTGCCCAGCCCAGCTCCGCAATGGCCTGGTTCACCCGCTCGCGCGCGGCCGGCTTGACGGTGGCGGCACCGTTGACGACACGGGAGACGGTGCCGATCGACACCCCGGCAACACGCGCCACGTCATGTACGGTGATGCGTTGATGGGGAGTGGTTGGCGGCGTGTTGTCCATGGAGCGCGACGGGTTGCGGATGACAGTCCACCGTCGGCTCCATTGCCGACCAGGGCCTAGTGGGCCTTCCGGAACAGTTCCAGGAAATCCGCCGAGGTGGTGTGGCGAGGGTTCCAGCGATTGTAGTTGGCCTCGGCGCACAGCCCAGCCATCTCTTCGAAGCGATCTTCGGTGACACCGGCATCGCGCAGCCGCGGTGGAATGGCCAGATCGGCGCACAGCTCCGAGATGGCCGTGACGGCAGTGCGTGCCGCATCCAGACGCGAGAGCCCGTCCACCCGGTACTCCATGGCGCGAGCGACGCGGCCATATTTCTCGAGTGCGGCATTCATGTTGAAGGCCGCAACATGCGGCAGGCACAGCGCATTGGACAAGCCGTGCGACAGGTGAAAGAAGGCCCCAACGAAACGCGCCATGCAGTGCACATTGCCAAGGCCGGTCTGCCCGAATGCCATGCCTGCGAGCGCGGAGCCGCACAGCATCTTCAGCCCGGCGTCCAGACGCGAGCGGTCCGCCACGAAGCTGCGGATATTGCCCGCGATGAGTTCCATGGCATGCAGGTTCAGTGCGTCGGTCATCAGGTTGGACTGGCGCGAGATGTAGGACTCGAAGGCGTGAACGAACGCATCCATGCCCGAATGCGCGGCCACGTGCGCCGGCATGGTGGTGAGGGCGAGCGGATCGAGGATGGCCACGTCGGCGGGGTTCATCGATGCGTGCCGGATGGACATCTTCAGCTGCCGCGTGGTGTCCGAGATCACGCAGGAGCCCGAGACCTCGGAGCCGGTGCCCGCCGTGGTCGGTATGGCGATGCGCGGCAGCGGGCGGTGCTTGAATTTCTCTATGCCTTCGTAGTCGTGGATGCGCCCTCCATTGGTCGCCAGAATGCCCACGGCCTTGGCCACATCCATGGTGCTGCCGCCCCCCACGGCCAGGATGGCCGTGGCCTGGTGCTGCAGGCAAGTGGCGAAGGCGCGCTCGACGGTGGTGTCGCTGGGGTCGGCCTCGATGTCGCTGAACGAGGCGGTCTGGATGTTCTGTGCGGCCAGGATGGCTTCGATGCGGCGATAGAAATCGCTGGCCAGCAGGGCACGGTCCACGGTGATGAAGACACGGTCGCTCTGGAACGACTTGAGCACGTTCGCCAGTTGCGTGTGGGAGCCGATACCGAGGTGAATCCGGGTGGGGCAGAGAAAGCTGGAGAGGTCGGAGGTAAGCATGGTGAGCAGAAAGGGCCTTCGGGCAAGCGAAGGCCCATGGTTCATTCCTTGATGGTGGCGCCGTTCTTGATGAGATCGGTCCAGCGTTTGACTTCGGCGTGCACGAAGCGGTCGAACTCCGCGGGCGGCATGCCGCCGGGCTCGGCCGACATGCCGGCCAGCACGTCCTTCATGCCCTGCGTGGCCAGCGCCTGCACTATGCCCTGGTATATCCTATCCTTTACGGGCTGCGGCGTGCCCGCCGTGGTGGAGATGCTGTACCACGTGGTGGCTGCATAGCCGGGCAGACCGGATTCATCCAGGGTGGGCAGGTTGGGGAAAGAGGCCGTGCGCCTGGTCGTGGTGACGCCCAATGCCTTCACGTGGCCCCCGGAGATCTGCGCGGCGGCCGACCCGGCCGAATCGATGGCGAATTCGAGGCGAGCGCCGATCAGGTCGGTCATCATCGGTGCAGCACCTTTGTAGGGGACATGCACCGCATCGACCCTGGCCAGCGACTTCAGCAGTTCGGCCGACAGGTGCTGCGTGCTGCCGATGCCTGCCGAGCCATAGGAGACGGGCGCCTTGCGCTCCTTCATGTACTTGACGAGCTCGGCCACGTTCGACACGGGAAGGCTCTTGGGGACCAGCAACACGTTGGGAACAATGGCGACGTTGGTGATCGAGTCCAGGTTCCTGGTGAAGTCGTACGGAAGATTCTTGTACAGAGCAGGCGCCGCGGCATGACCCACGTTGGCGAGCAGCAGGGTGTAGCCATCGGGGTTTGCGCGCGCCACCAACGCTGCGCCGACGGTGCCACCCGCGCCGGGCCTGTTGTCCACGACGACGGCTTGCTTCCAGATGATCTGCAACTGGTTCGCCAACGCGCGCGCCACGATGTCCGTGGTACCTCCGGGCGTGAAAGGCGCCACCAGCGTGACCGGCTTGGCGGGCCAGTTCGCGTCGGGGGCATCGGCTGCGGCATGGGTGGCCAAGGTCAGCGCCATGGTGCCGGCGCAGATGTGGCGCAGCGATCGCGCGATGGATGAAAGGACCATGGTTTGTCTCCTGGTTTTGATGTTCTGTCGTAGGGCGTGCTGTGGGCCGGGCTCAGTCGAGCTGGACACCGAGGCTCTTGATGAGCGGCCGCCAGCGTTCGATGTCCGCGTGCAGCAGCCTGGTGGCACCTGCGGGGGTCTGGTGCACTTCGCTCGGGACTTCAATGCCTGAGCTGGCCAGGCGTGCAAGCACATCCTGATCTCGCAGTGCCGTGCGTGCCGCCTGGTTCAGGCGCGCGACGATCTCGGGCGGCGTGGCGGCAGGCAGCACCAGCATGTTCCAGATGTCGTAGTTCAGATGCGTGAACCGCGTGGACTCACCGGCGGCAGGCACATCCGGCAAGGCCTTGATGCGCGTGGGTCGCAACACGGCCACGCCCTTGACCTTGCCGGATTTCACGTAGGCGACGGAGGTGGTGGAGCTGTCGACCATGTAGTCGACATGCCCCGCCATCACATCGGTCAGCGCCTGGCCGGCACCCCGGTAATTGATTGCCTGGACGTTGACGCCCAGAGCGTTTTTGAGCAGCACGCCGCCGAGATACGAGCCGGAACCGACGCCGGCCGCCCCGAAGGTCACCTTGCCTTCCTGCGGCTTGATGAAGTCGTGCATGGCATCCAGGCCCGTGGCGGGAAAGTCCGGGCGCGCGGAGACGACCTGCGGTGCATCGCCGATGCCGCAGATGGCCACGAAGTCCTGGACCATGTCATACGGCAGCTTCTTGTAGAAAGAATGGCTGGCCGCCAGCGTGCCTATGTTGCCCGCGAGAATCGTGTAGCCGTCCGGCTTGGCGCGCGCAACGCGGGCATTGCCGACCGTGCCACCGGCTCCGGGGAAGTTCTCCACCACCATGGGCTGGCCCAGCTCGCGCGCCATGCGCTCGACGATCACGCGCGTGAGCACGTCCGTGGGGCCGCCAGCCGCGAAGGGGACGACGACGGAGATGGGTTTTTCGGGAAAGCCTGCAGCGTTCACGGCAAACGCGGGAAGCGCCATGAGTGCGGCCATGCAAGCACGGCGTGTCAATGAAGAATGCTTTTTTGTTTTCATGGCATCGTTGGATCGTGGGGCGAAGGCAGGGGATCGGCGCTGCAGCTCAGGGGTTGAAGACCACCAGGCGTTCTTCGGTCATTTCACGCATCGCATGCCATGGCCCCTCCTTGCCGAAGCCGCTGTCCTTCACCCCGCCGAAGGGCATGACATCGGAGCGCGCGCTCGAGGTTTCGTTGATCTGCACCGTGCCGAAGCGCAGCTTTTGCGTGGCGAGAAAGGCTTTGTTGATATTCGTGGTGAACACGCCTGCAGACAGGCCGTAGGGCGTGGAGTTGGCTCCGGCGAGGGCTTCGTCAAGATGATCGAAGGGCTCCAGCGACAGCAGCGGCGCGAAGGCCTCCATGCACCAGGCACTGGTGTGCGCCGCACCGCGAATCAGCACGGCGGGCTGGATCACCGAGCCTTCACGCTGGCCGCCGCACAGCAGCTGCGCACCGGCGGCCACGGCTTCCTGGATCCACTGCTCTGCACGCTGTGCGGCAGCCTCATTGATCAGCGGGCCCACACGGGTTGCGGCATCCCGTGGATTGCCGGCAGGAAAGGCGCCGGCCGCGTCCTTGAGTCGCTGCGCCACGGTGTCGAAGACGGGACGCTCCACATACAGGCGCTGAACGGACGTGCACACCTGCCCTGCCTTGCGAAAGGCAGCGTTGACCAATTTCGGAATGGCCTTGTCCAGATCCGCATCGGCGCAGACGATAGTGCTGGCGATGCTGCCCAGCTCCATTTGCGTGCGGCGCAGTCCCGCAGCCTGCTGGATGATGCGGCCCACGCGGGTGCTGCCCGTGAAGGTATAGAAGGCCACTTCGGGCGCGGCCAGCAAGGCGCTGCCGACGGTATCTCCACAGCCCTGGAGCATGGCCAGGAAATCGACGGGCATGCCGGCATCCAGCAGCACCTGTGCAAGCAGTGCCGACGTCAGCGGCGTGTATTCCGATGGCTTGAGGAGCACGGCATTGCCCGCACCAAACGCCGGAGCCACCTTGTGCAGCACGGTATTCAGCGGCGAGTTGAACGGCGTGATCGCCGCCACGATGCCTATAGGATGGCGCACGGTGTAGCCCAGACGCTGGTGAGCGCCGGGGCTGGCGGCGAACGGAACCATCTCACCCACGATGCGGGTGCATTCTTCGGCGGTCAGCCCCAGGGTGATGATGGCCCGGTCGACTTCCCCTGCGGCATCGGGCTGGGTGAAACCCGCTTCCGCCACCATCACATCGACAAACGCGGTACGGCGTTCTGCCAGCAGCGTGGCGGCGCGACGCAGGATGGCCGCACGTTCGGCAGGCGGCGGTGCCCCCCGCTCCATGGCCTGTTGCGCGATCTGTACGGCCTGAGTCACCTGCGCGCTGGTGGCGGCGCTGACCAGGGCGATCTGCTCACCTGAATACTTGTCGATCACTGGCAGCGGCACTTCACCTTTGCGCCATTGTCCGTTGATCAAATTCCCGCACATTTCCGATGGAATGTGAAACGTTTCCATCGATAAACTCATATTTTTCATTGAAATACTTGCTCCGCATCTAATTTTTGAATCGTTTCATTGTAACGTTTCAAATATCAGGAGCATCAGGGCAAACACGGGGGTCGCACGGCGTGGAACGAGATGGCCGGCGCTCCGGGCGATGCAGTCCTGCCCATTGCCCGGGGGAGCCGAAGCCCTGTGCAGGCCCCGGCAAGAACGCATGGCGGGCCATGCGCCCGCGTTGCGCTCAGCGCTTGTTGAGCAGCTCGTTGGAGGGCAGTGTCTCGTCCAGCAGCTTGCGCGCCGTCTCCACGCCGGCCACGGGCAGCAGCGCCGGGTCCAGCAGGCCCACCTGCACCAGCACGCTGGCCTGGTCCCAGTAGATGTGCTCGTGGTAGAGCTTGTCGCCACGGAACTTGACCACGGCCAGCAGCGGGATCTCCACGCGCCGCCCCGTGGGCCGCACGCCGGGCAGCATCCACGGGATCTCGGTGGTGTGCGTGAAGCAGAACAGCATCTCGTCCACCACCTGCGAGGCACCCACCGTGCGTGAAATCGGCGTCAGCGACGTATCGGGCGGATTGCTGTTGACGAAGTGGTTCGTGTAGAAGGCGTGCAGGTTGCTGAAGCCCACGCCGCCGGTCATGGTGGGGATGTGGTTCACATAGGGCTCGGCCACCATGGTGGCCATGGTGTCGTCCACGTTGCGCGTGGCGAACTCGTACTCGCAGTGCTTGTCCCACAGCGCGGCCAGGTCGAAATGCGGGCCGATGGCGGACTTGAGCGTGGCAATGCTGCGCTCGTGCGCCATCAGGGCCGAGGCGCGGTGGAAATGGTCGCCGCCCTTGCGCGCGAAGGCATGGTCCACGCCAGGGTAGACGTGCACGGCCACGCCGGGACGCCCGCCCAGCGCCTGGACGATGCGCTGGCGCGCCTCGGGCGGGCAGAAGGCGTCGAGCTCGGCCACGTGCAGGGTGAGCGGGCAGCGGATGCGCTCGGCCTCGTCCAGCGCCGCCTCGATGCCCACGCCGTAGTAGCCGACCACCGCATCGGCATCGGTGCGGCAGGCGGCCAGGTAGGCCAGCTTGCCGCCCAGGCAAAAGCCCAGCACGCCGGCCTTGCCGTCCGTGACATCGGGGCGCTGGCGCAGGGCGTTCAGGCAGGCCTGGATGTCCTGCACGCCCAGGGCCTCGTCGAATCCCTTGTAGAAGCCGAAGGCGCGCTCCCAGTCCGCCGGCGTGTAGCCCAGCTCCACATCGGGCTGCTGGCGCCAGAACAGGTCGGGCACCAGCACCACGTAGCCTTCTTCGGCGTAGTAGTCGGCCACCTCGCGCATGGTGGCGTTGACGCCGAAGATCTCCTGCGCCAGCACCAGGCCGGGGCCGCTGCCCGAGGCCGGCACGGCCAGGTAGGCGTTGAAGCTGCCGCTGCCGTCCAGCGCGTTGATGCGCACATGGCGGCTTGCCGGGGGTTCTTTCTGCTGCATGGGGTTGTCTCCGTTTCAAAGGGTGGGGAAAGCTGCGGTGCCGCTTTTTTCATGGCCCGTCATACGCATTCGGGGTGCCGCACCGTCACCTGATAGTAGCCCGCGTGAAAGGCCAGGGGCTCGCCGTCGAAGCGTTCGCAGCGCTCGACCTGGCCGATGAAGATGAGGTGGTCGCCGCCATCGTATTGCCGGACGTTGCGGCAGACGAAGCGGGCCAGCACGCCATCGATCAGGGGCACGCCGGCCGGGCCTTCCGCGCAGTCCAGGCCGACGAACTTGTCTTGCTGCGGCGTGGAAAAGCGCCGCGACAGAAGGTGCTGGCCCGCAGCCAGCACATGGATGGCGAAGTGGCTGGCGCCCTGGAAATCGCAGACGCTGGGCGCCTGGCGCGCCAGGCTCCACAGCACCAGCGGCGGGTCCAGCGACACAGAGGAGAACGAGTTGGCCGTCATGCCCACGCGCCGCCCGTCCGGCGCGCGCGTGGTGATGACGGTCACGCCGGTGGTGAACTGGCCGAAGGCCTTGCGCAGCTCGCGCGGATCGAAGGAGCAGGCCGTGGCGGCGGCCGGGGTGTCGCATGTGCTCATGGCGGCCTCTGCGGCTAGGCGGGGACGGCTGCCATGGCGGCGATGGCCGCGCAGCTGTCGATGTAGTGGTCTGCCTCGCCCGCGTCCGCGAACCAGGGGAAGAAGGTGCGCGGGTCGTCGAAGCCGTTGGCAAAGGCGCTGGCCAGCGGCGCCAGCGTGCCCGCGCTGGCCAGCAGCTTGAGCACATGGGGCGGCGGTGGCGCCAGCAGCATGTTGGTCCACTGCGTGACCCATTGCGCGTAGCCGAACCAGTAGCGGTCGAAGGTCTGCTGCATCCAGGCGGCGTCGAAGGCACCATTGCAGTCACCATTGCCGTCACCATTGCCGTCGCCATTGCTGCGCGCCAGGATGCTGCGCAGATAGGTGTCGGCGCACTTGGCCGCGTTGTTGGAGCCCTGGCCCGTGATGGGGTCGTTGAGCACCACCACGTCGCCCATGCCCAGCACCTTGCGCCCGGAAGGCAGGGTGGCCACGGGCTTGCGCACCGTGGGCGCGAAGCGGCCCGCGAGGATGCCGTTGTCATCGGTCAGCGCAATGTCGCGGCAGCGTTCGGCCTCCCAGGGCACGAAGGTGTCGAGTATCCAGCGGCTGCGCTCCAGGTGCTGACCGGGCGTCTTCACATCGCCCCAGCAGTCCATGGGGCCGCCGGGCACGCCCTCGAACACCATGATCTCGCAGGGCCCCGTGGTCGTCAGCGCCGGGAACACGAAATACTCGCCCACGCCCGGCAGCAGGTTGAAGGACACGGCGGAGAACGGCTCGCGCGGCTTCATGCCCGTCACATAGGTCAGCGCCAGCGCGCGCTGGGGCTGGTCGAAGCGCGAGCGGTGGGCATCGCGTTCGAACAGCCTCGATATCTCGCCCTTGCCGCTGGCCACCAGGGTCAGGTCATGGCTGCGCGCGCAGTCCTCCAGTTCGGCGATGCCCGCGTCCTTGAGCACCAGCTCGCCGCCCTGGCGGCGGAAGTCGTCCATCCATGCGGGGATCTTCAGGCGCTGGTCCACGGACTGCGCGCCCGCGTTCAGCCGCGCGGCCCAGTCGATGGCCTTGCCGACCGCTTTCTCGCCGTGCTGCGCCGGATGCGGCACGCACAGGCCTATGCCCTCGACCACCGGGCATTCGCGCGACCAGTGGTCCAGGCCCAGGCCGCGCTCTATCTGCAGCGCGCTGTCGAACATGCACTGGCTGGACATGACCCTGCCCTGGGCGATGTCCTGCGCCGTGCGGTTGCTCAGTATCGTGACCTGATGGCCCGCGGCCAGCAGGCCCAGGCCCAGTTGCAGGCCCGACTGGCCGGCACCGACGATGGCGATTTTCTTCATGGCTGTCTCCTTGCGGCTCCGTGTCCGTACTGCGTACTAGTCCATCAATTGGGGAATGGCGGCCACGGCCCGCTCGGGTCCCATGGCGCCGTAGCCGCCGTCCACCGCGTAGTCGGCCCCGGTCACGAAGCTGGCATGGTCCGAACACAGGAACAGCACCACCTGGGCCACCTCGTGCGGATCGCCCACGCGGCCCAGCAGGTGAAAGGGCGCGGCCACGCGGTCGGTCTTGGCGCGGTCGCCGCCACTGAGCCGGTCCATCACCGCCGACCAGGTCCAGCCCGGGCAGACGCTGTTGACGCGGATGCCATCGGCCGCCAGGTCCATGGCCATGCTGCGCGTGAGCTGCTTCATGGCCGCCTTGCTGGCCGGGTAGAGCCAGCGCCCGGTCTGCGCGGCCTCGGACGAGATGCTGGTGAAGTTCACCACGGCCCCGCCACCGGCAGCCACCATGTGCGGGTGCACGGCCTGCAGCATGGCCACGGCGCTGGCCACGTTCACGTTGAACGAGGCCAGCCAGTCCGCGCGCGGCGACTGCAGGCCCTCATCCACATAGGAGCAGGCCAGGTTGACCAGGATGTGCACGCCGCCGTGCCGGCTGCACGCCTGCTGCACGCAGGCGGCGACCTGCGCGTCGTCGGTGATGTCGGTGCGCACGAAATGCGCGCCCTCGCCCAGCGCATCGGCCAGCACCTGGCCGTTGTCGGCATCGATGTCGGCAATGACCACCTTCACGCCGGCCGCGTGCAGCGCACGCACCACGCCGGCGCCTATCAGGGTGGAGCCGCCGGTGACGATGGCGCTTTTGCCTTCGAGTCCCTTGAACATGACGCTTGTTCTCCCGTGTGGATGCCAGGCCGGGCTGGCCTGTGCAGCACACGTTACGGGGGGCCGGGCCGCGCAGGCATCCGGCAAGCGCAGGCACTGTCCCTGGCGCGCAGAAATTGGCTCCCGGGGAATGGTCCGAATTGTGGGAGCGGGTGGTTTTTGCTACGTTCTGCCCAGCCTATGGAACACGCCATGCACACACCGCTGCCGCTGCAGCGCTACCGGCTTTTCGAGAGCCACGACATGGACGAGGCCCGCGAAAGCGTGGCGCGCGTCTTCTGTCCGCATGGCCTGGGCATGCTGCGCCCGCGCGCGGAGCTGGACGCCTGCCACCACAGCGCGCCGCTTTCCCGCAACGTCAGCCTGAACTATGTGCAGTACGGCCCCGGCGTGCACATCGAGCCCGGCTACCTGCGGGACTTCTTCCTGCTGCAGATTCCCCTGCGCGGCAGTGCCGAGATCCGCTGCGGCGCGCAGCAGGTGGATGCCACGCCGCGCCTGGCCTCCCTGCCCTCGCCGACCGAGCCGCTGTCCATGCGCTGGGCCGACGACAGCCCGCACCTGATCGTGCGCCTGGCGCGCCCGGCCCTGGTGGCGCGGCTGGAGGCGCTGCTGCAGGCGCCCGCAGGCCGGCCCCTGGTGTTCGATCTGGGCGTGCCGCTGGACCAGCCGGCGCTGGCACCGCTGGTGCATTTCATCGACTGCCTGCGGCACACGCTGGATGCGGGCAACGCCCTGCAGGCCACGCAGGCGCTGGCCCGGCATGCGGAGGAATACCTGCTGACCAGCCTGCTGATGTCGGCCACGCACAGCCACAGCCGCGCACTGGCCGGGGATAGCCGGCGCAGCCTGCTGCCGCGCGGCGTGCGCAAGGCCCAGGAGTACATGCAGGCCCATGCGGAGCAGCCCCTGTCGCTGGCCGATGTCTGCCGCGAGGCCGGCTGCAGCGCGCGCACGCTGCAGGCCGCCTTCCGCCAGCACGCAGGCATGGGGCCCATGGATTTCCTGCGCCAGCTGCGGCTGGACCGGGTGCGCGCCGAACTCCAGGCAGCCCAGGGCCCGGGCGTCGCAGCCGGATCCGGCGTGCGCGACGTGGCGCAGAAGTACGGCTTCCTGCACCTGGGCCACTTCGCGGCCCAGTACCGCAGCCGCTTCGGCGAGCTCCCGTCCGAGACGGCGAGCCGCCGCGTGCAGGGCTGAGGGCCTGAGGGCCCGAGGGCGTGCAGGCCTGAAGACCTGCCCCTGCCGGTTCAGCCCCGGCCCACGAAGGGCATCTTGGTGGCCATCACCGTGTGGAACAGCACGTTGGCCTCCAGCGGCAGGCTGGCCATGTAGAGCACGGACTGGCCCACCACATCCGCGTCGATCAGCGGCTCCACCGCGATCTCGCCATTGGCCTGGGGCACGCCCTGGGCCATGCGCGATGCCAGCTCGGTCATGGCATTGCCGATATCGATCTGGCCCACGGCGATGTCGTAGGCGCGGCCGTCGAGCGCAGCCGTCTTGGTCAGGCCCATGACGGCATGCTTGGTGGCCGTGTAGGCACTGGAATTGGGGCGCGGCGCATGCGCGGAGATGGAGCCGTTGTTGATGATGCGGCCGCCGCGCGGCGACTGGTCGCGCATGGTGCGGAAGGCCTGCTGCAGGCAATAGAACATGCCGTTGAGGTTGACATCGACCACCTCGCGCCACTGCTCGGGCGTCCAGTCCAGGAAGGAGCCGGGCGGATTGCCCCGGCCCGCGTTGTTGAACAGCAGGTCCACGCGACCGAAGCGCTGCACCGTGCGCGCGAACAGCTGCTCCACCGCAGCCGGGTCGCTGACATCGGTGGCAATGCCCAGCATGCGCTCGCCTGCGCCGTACTTTGCCTGGGCCTCGGCGCAGGTCTCGTCCAGCGGCGCCTGGCGGCGTCCCGCCACCACCACCTGGTAGCCCGCGCCCGCCAGGGCCAGCGCCACGGCCTTGCCCACGCCGGTTCCTCCGCCCGTGACCACGGCCGTCTTTGCGTTCTTCATCTCCATTGCTTGTCCATCCTGTAGTGCATGTATTGCAGCCGCCGCCCGCGCACCGGTGGCGGGCGGCGCCGCTGCATTGTCGGCGACGCGCCGGGCCCGCGGACTGTGCCGCAGGCGACACCATCGCCGCACTGCGGACGAAGCTCAGGCAAAGCGCCAGGCAATGGAGCCCAGCGGCCCGTAGTCCACATGGAAGCTGTCGCCAGCCTGGGCCGTGACGGGCCGCGTGAACGAGCCGGCCAGCACCACCTGGCCTGCGTCCAGCTGCTCATCCCATTGCGCGAGCCGGTTGGCCAGCCAGGCCACGCCCGTGGCCGGATGGTTGAGCACGGCGGCCGCCACGCCGGACTCCTCGATCACGCCGTTGCGCTGCAGCAGCGCCGACACCCAGCGCAGATCCACCGCGTCGGGGCGCACGGGCCGCCCGCCCATGACGATGCCGGCATTGGCCGCGTTGTCGGCGATGGTGTCGCGCACCGTGCGCATGGCCTGGGTATCGCGGTCCTTTTGCTCGATGCGGGCGTCGATGATTTCCACGGCGGGCACCACCCAGTCGGTGGCGGCCAGCACATCGCACAGGGTGACGCCCGGCCCCTTGAGCGTGCGGCCCAGCACGAAGGCCAGTTCCACCTCCACGCGCGGAGCGATGAAGCGCGCAAAGGGAATGTCGCCGCCGGGCTCGAAGAACATGTCGTCCAGCAGGGTGCCGTAGTCGGGCTCGGTGATCTGCACGGCCTGCTGCATGGCACGCGAGGTCAGGCCGATCTTGTGGCCCCTGACCGTGCGGCCCTCGGCGCGCTTGAGCCGCATCCAGGCGCGCGAGATGGCGTACCCGTCCTGCACCGTCATGTCCGGATGGCGGCGGGAAAAGTGCCGGACCTGCACCCGGCTTTTTTCGCTGGCGTGCAGCTCGGCCGCCAGGCTGTCTATGGTGTGTTGCGCAAGCATGGGCGGCCCTTCAGCGCGCGGCGGGGCCATCGTCGGCCCAGGCCAGGTAGCCGTCGGACACGCCCTGGCGCTGCATGGCATCCCACTGCGCCACCGAGGGCGTGGGCATCTGGAAGGCATCGCCCACGCGGCCATACCAGCCGGGGTTCTGCAGCCGCGCGATCAGCTCCATGGGCGCGGGGTCGAAGTACATGAGCTCGCCATCGACCACGGCCGCATCCATGACATGGGCGGCCAGCACGTCGGCCAGCACCAGGCTGCGCACGCCGTCGATGTCGATGAGCTGGCGCACGCGGCACTCGAATGATGCAGGGCTGTCCACGATGCGCGGGGCCTTCACCCGCCGTGCATCGCCCAGGACCAGGCCGGCCTGGGCCGACTCGTCCACCTGCGGGCCGAACTCTATGGCCGTCACCGCCATGCGGCGCGCCAGCGGCTCGGACACCAGGTTCACCACGAACTCGCCCGTGGCCGCGATGTTGCGCGCCGTGTCCTTGAGCACGCCCTGGCGCGAGCCAATGCACACGCACAGCAGCGGCGGATCACCCGACATGGCGTTGAAGAAGGAAAACGGCGCGACGTTGACCGTGCCGTCCCCGTCCACCGAGCTGATCCAGGCGATGGGACGGGGCAGAACCAGGGAGTGCAGGATGTTGCTGCGCTGCTCGCTGTTGAGCGATTGCATTTCAAAGTACATGGGAATCCGGATGGGAAGGGAAAAAGGGAGGGCGTCGCGTCACTCGTTGCCGGCGCGCGCCGCGTCCTGCTCGGCCTGGGCGATGCCCGGGGCGCGCGCATTGGACTGGTGCAGTTCCACCAGGTTGCCGGCCGGGTCGCGCAGGAACAGCTGCTTGAGGCTGGGCGATGCCACGTTGTCCAGCGTGAAGTAATCGACGCCGCGCGCCAGCAGTTCCTGCTCGGCGCCGAGGATGTCGTCCACGGCCAGCGCGATGTGGTTGGACACGGGGTCCCTGCCCGGGCCCTGCGCATAACGCGACGGCCCCTCGCTGCCGAGGATGTGCAACTGGCTGCCGTTGGGCAGGTTGATCCAGGAGCCATAGATGCCGGGGATCTTCCAGCGCGCGGCGTCCTGGGGCAGGTTCAGCACTTCGCGGTAGAAGTCGAGCATGGCGTCGGCCTGGGCGTGGTTGACGCCGAATCCGACATGGTGGAGTTCCAGAACTTTGATGGGCATGGGATGTCCTTGCAGATTTGTGTGCCGCCAAATAATACGCTTAACGTACTATACACAAAGCGTAATATATGAAAGCCGTAAAATCAACCGCCCTTTCTTCTCCCGGCTTCAATCCGGTTTCACCCGCTTTCATCCACTCCCATGAGTCCGCGCAAGACCGCTGCCGCACCGGCCCCCGATTCCACCCCCCTCGCCAACGCCCCCGATGCGCTGCGCCCGCACCTGGCCCTGATGGCCGAAACCGCGCAGCCCGGCACCGACACGCCGGCCGCCGGCCTGGGCCTGCTGCTGCTGTGGCTGGCCGACGATGTGGAGCAGCGCGCCAACGCATCGCTGCAGGCGTTCGGCCTGTCCGAGAGCAAGCTCGACGTACTCATGATCTTCGCCCTGGCCGAGCGCGGGCTGCTGGGCGACACGGTGGTCACGCCCTCCTATATCGCCAGCTACGTCGGCGTGACGCGCTCGTCGGTGACGGGCCTGCTGGACTGGCTGGAAAAGCGCTCGCTGCTGGCGCGCAGCCTCAGCCAGGAAGACCGCCGCAGCTTCGACCTGGCGCTCACCGACCAGGGCCGCGAGGTGCTGGCCCGCGCGCTGCCGGCCTTCTGGCGCATGTGCGAATCCCTGGTCGACTATCTGGACGATGGCGAGCGCGCCAGCCTGCAGGCCATCCTCTTCAAGGCCTGGACGAGGATGAAGGCCCAGCACAGCGCCTGAGCCTGCGCGCACGGCCGGGCACGCCGGTTGCTGCAAGCCTGCGCAGCTGGCGCCGCGCCATATTTCTCGCGGGCATAAGCTCAATCCTTTCCGCGCAGAATGTCCTTGTCGATCAACTACTTGCGGCATGCATGAGTCGCCATAAGGAAATGTGAATTCCGTCGTGGTGCCCGCCGGGACCGGGTGTTGCAATGCCTTCAGCAGCCATGCCGGCAGGCGCCATGTGGGCGCCGCCGGGCAGGCTTCTCCTGAAGGAACCACGCCATGCCCACGCGCAGAAACACATTGCTCTGGTCGCTTGCCGCCACGCTGGCGCTGCCCGGCCTTGCGGCCGCCGCCGCGCTGAAGATAGGCGTCACGCCCGGCTCGCTGGCCGACTCCGTGGAAGTCGCCGCCAAGGAGGCGCGCGCCCAGGGGCTGGACGTGCAAGTCATCGAGTTCACCGACTGGACCACGCCCAACACGGCGCTGGCGGCCGGCGACATCGACCTCAACTACTTCCAGCACCAGGCCTTCCTGGACAACGCCATCCGCGAGCGCGGCTATGCCTTCGCCAGCGTGGCCACGGGCCTGCTGCCCAACATCGGCCTGTACTCGCTCAAGACACAGCGCTTTGCCGACCTGAAGGAGGGAGCGCGCGTCGGCGTGGCCAACGACCCCGTCAACCAGGGGCGCGGCCTGCTGCTGCTGGAGAAGGCCGGCCTGATCCAGCTGCGCGAAGGCAAGGGCCCGCGCGCGGGGCTGGACGACATCGTGTCCAACCCGCGCAAGCTGCGCTTTGTCGAGATCGAAGGGCCGCAGCTGGTGCGCGCGCTGGACGATGTGGACCTGGCCCAGGGCTACCCGGCCCACTTCGTCAACGCCGGGCGACCGCAGGTGGCCGGCAATGCGCTGCTGTATTCGGGCATTGACGACCTGTACTACGCCATCCGCTTCGTCTCGCGCCAGGACAACGCCCGGGACCCGCGCATTGCGCAGTTCGTGCGCATCTACCAGACCTCGGGCGCCGTGCAGGCGCAGATCCACAAGTCCTTCGCCGCCAACGACAGGCTGTACAGCCTGCCGTGGCGCAAGCCGTGACGCGGCCCCTTCCTGCCTTTTCGAACCCTTTTTTTCCGGAGATCCCGATGAAGCTTTCCCGTGCCCTGATCGCCCCGCTGGCCGCCCTGGCCCTGTTCTCCGCCCACGCTGCCGACAAGCTGCGCATCGGCGTGGTGCCCGGCGCCTACGCCGACTCCGTGGCCGTGGCCGCCAGGGAGGCCAAGGCCCAGGGCATCGATGTGCAGGTGGTGGAGTTCACCGACTGGACCACGCCCAACGTGGCCGTGGACTCGGGCGACCTGGACATCAACTACTTCCAGCACCAGCCCTTCCTGGACAACGCCATCCAGAAGAACGGCTACAAGCTGGCCAGCGCGGGCACGGGCATCCTGGCCAACGTGGGCCTGTACTCGCTCAAGCACAAGGCCATCGCCCAGGTGCCGCAGGGCGGCAAGGTGGGCATTGCCAACGACCCCGTGAACCAGGGGCGCGGCCTGCTCTTGCTGCAGAAGGTGGGGCTGATCAAGCTCAAGCCCGGCGTGGGCTACCTGGGCAGCCTGGACGACATCGTCGAGAACCCCAAGAAGCTCAGCTTCGTCGAGGTCGAGGGGCCGCAACTGGTGCGCATCACGGGCGACGTGGACATCGCCCAGGGCTACCCGCACTTCATCGTGGCGGCCAAGGCCTTCGATCCGTCCAGCGGGCTTGCATATTCGGGTATCGAGGACGCGCGCTTTTCCATCCAGTTCGTGGTCAAGGCCAACCGCACGCAGGACCCCGTGGTGCAGAAGTTCATCCGCATCTACCAGAACTCCGATGCGGTGAAGGCCGAGGCCCAGCGCGCCTTCTCCAACGACAAGCGCCTTTACAACCTGGCCTGGGTCAAGCCCTGAGCGGCACGGGGAGGACTTCAGCCATGTCAACCAGCATTGCAGCCAGGCAGCCCCTGGCGGACAGGCCGGCCCATGAGGCGGGCAGGCGCTCATCGGCAGCGGCCGGCACCACGCGGGAATCCATCCGCGGACCCGGCGCCGTGGCCTTCAGCAGCGTGGCCAAGACCTACCAGTCTTCGGCCGGGCCCGTACAGGCGCTGGACGCGATCAGCCTGGAGATCGCGCCGGGCAGCATCTTCGGCATCATCGGGCGCAGCGGCGCGGGCAAGTCCAGCCTGCTGCGCACCATCAACCGGCTGGAGCAGCCCAGCAGCGGCCAGGTGCGGGTCGACGGCGTGGACATCGGCACGCTGGACGAATCGCAACTGGTGCAGCTGCGCCGGCGCATCGGCATGATCTTCCAGCACTTCAACCTGCTGTCGGCCAAGACGGTGCATGACAACGTGGCCCTGCCCCTGCAGGTGGCGGGCCTGCCGCGCGCACGCATCGATGCGCGGGTGAAAGAGCTGCTGGCCCTGGTGGGCCTGCAGGAGAAGGCAGACACCTATCCGAGCCGGCTGTCGGGCGGGCAAAAGCAGCGCGTGGGCATTGCCCGCGCCCTGGCCACCGACCCCGAGATCCTGCTGTGCGACGAGGCCACCTCGGCCCTGGACCCCGAGACCACGCAGTCCATCCTGGAGCTGCTGCGCACCATCAACCGCAAGCTGGGCATCACCATCATCCTGATCACGCACGAGATGAGCGTGATCCGCGAGATCGCCGACCGCGTGCTGGTGCTCGAGCAGGGCCGCATCGCCGAGCTGGGCGAGGTCTGGAAGGTCTTCGGCAACCCGCAGCACCCGGCCACGCGCGCCCTGCTGGCACCGCTGCAGCACGGCCTGCCCGACGACCTGCGCCAGCGCCTGCTGCCCGACGCGCCCGCAGGCCGCCACGAACGCATCCTGCAGCTGGCCTACCGCGGCGAGGACGGGCTGGAGCCCGACTTCCCGCGCATCGCCCAGGCCCTGGGCGGCCGGGTGCGCCTGCTGCATGGCGGCGTGGACCGCATCCAGGGCCATGCCCAGGGGCAGCTGCTGATCGCGCTGGGCGGCGGCACGGCCGCGCATGACTGGCACACATTGACGCAGGGCCCGGCGGCCATTGCGCATGACATCAAGGATCTCGGATATGTCGCTGAATCTGTCCATTCCCATTGAGCGCTACGGCAACGCGCTGGCCGACACGCTGATGATGGTCGGCGTCTCGGGCGGCATCGCGCTGGCGGCGGGCATTCCGCTGGCGGTGCTGCTCATCGTCACCGCGCCCGGCGGCTTCCTGGCCTCGCCGCGCACGCACCGCGCGCTGGGCAGCGTGATCAACGGCTTCCGTGCCACGCCCTTCATCGTGCTGCTGGTGGCGCTGATCCCGTTCACGCGGCTGGTGACGGGCACCACCATCGGCGTGTGGGCGGCCATCGTGCCGCTGGCCATCAGCGCCACGCCGTTCTTCGCGCGCATCGTCGAGGTCAGCCTGCGCGAGGTCGATCCCGGCCTCATCGAGGCAGCCCAGGCCATGGGCTGCCGCAAGTGGGACATCGTGCGCCACGTCTACCTGCCCGAGGCCCTGCCCGGCATCGTGGGCGGCTTCACCATCACCCTGGTGGCGCTGATCAGCTCCTCGGCCATGGCCGGCGCCGTGGGCGCGGGCGGCCTGGGCGACCTGGCCATCCGCTACGGCTACCAGCGCTTCGACACCCAGGTGATGCTGCTGGTGATTGCCGTGCTGATCGCGCTGGTCACCGTGGTCCAGGTGCTGGGCGACCGCTACGTGCGCCGGCTGCGCAGCCGCTGACGCTGAAAACAGGCACCACGCCTTTCCCTCCGGGGCCGCCGCCTGGCGGCCCTCTCCCCACCGACTCAGCAACGAGGCACGGAATGACCACACCGGATGCCCTGGGCGCAGCCTTGCCCGGCAACACACACCACACCCCGGGCGGGGCGCTGCGGCGCCTGCCCCTGCCGCCCTCCACCCCGCACCGCATCACCAGCGAGGCCGAGGCCCTGCAGGCCGCCCAGACCCTGGCCGACGAATGGCGCGTGGACGCAGCGGCCCGCGACCACGAGCGGCGCCTGCCCTGGCAGGAAATCGAGCGCCACACGGCCAGCGGGCTGGGCGCCATCACCGTGCCCCGCGCCTACGGCGGCCTGGGCGCCTCGTACGAGACGCTGGCCCAGGTCTTCGTCACGCTGTGCGCGGCCGACCCTTCGCTGGGCCAGATTCCGCAGAACCATTTCGCCGTGCTGCAGAACCTGCGGGACATGGGCAGCGAGTCCCAGAAGCGCCGCTGGTTCGCCGACGTGCTGGCCGGCCACCGCCTGGGCAATGCCGGGCCGGAGCGCAAGGGCCGCGCGGCCCATGTCCTGGAGGCCACGGCGCGCCTGTCGCGCGATGCGGCAGGCGGCCTGCGCGTCAGCGGCACGCGCTTTTACTCCACGGGTTCGGCCTTCGCGCACTGGGTGCCCTTCCGTGCCCAGGACGAGGAGGGCCGCATCGTGCAGGTCTGGGTGCGGCGCGATGCGCCGGGCGTGACCGTGTTCGACGACTGGGACTCCTTCGGCCAGCGCACCACGGCCAGCGGCAGCGTGCAGCTGGACCAGGTGCAGGTACGGCCCGATGACGTGGTGCCTGCCTGGCAGTTCGAGGCCACGCCCTCGCTGTCCGGCCCGGTGTCGCAGCTGATCCAGGCCTCCATCGACGCGGGCATTGCCCAGGGCGCGCTGCGCGACGCGGTGGACTTCGTGCGCGACAAGAGCCGGCCCTGGATGGACTCCGGCGTGGCGCGTGCCAGCGACGATCCCCACCTCATCCACGAGGTCGGCCAGCTGCAGATCGAGGTGGACGCGGCCCATGCCGTGCTGCTGGAGGCCGCGCGCACGCTGGATGCACTTGCTGCAGCGGCTGCTGGCCCGGTGGACGAGCAGGCCAGCGCCCAGGCCTCGGTGGCCGTGGCCGAGGCCAAGATCCTCACCACCGAGGCCGCGCTGCAGGCCGGCGAGCACCTGTTCGCGCTGGCCGGCTCCTCGGCCAGCCGCGCTGCCCACCGCCTGGACCGCCACTGGCGCAACGCCCGCGTGCACACGCTGCACGACCCCGTGCGCTGGAAATACCACCTGCTGGGCAACTACCTGCTCAACGGCGCCCTGCCGCGCCGCCACCAGTGGAACTGACCGCCATGACACAGACATCGACCCAGGAGCTGCAGGCCCTGGCCTCCACGCCGGGCAGCCAGCCCGCGCCCGCAGCGCCTCCAGCCCGGCCCGCCCACATCATCGGCAGCGAGGCCGAGGCCCTGGAGGCAGCCCGCAGCTTTGCTGCCCTCATCGCCCCCGGCGCGCTGGCGCGCGACCGCGACCGCCTGCTGCCCTGGCAGGAGGTGGAGCAGTTCAGCCAGAGCGGCCTGTGGGGCATCACCATTCCCCGGGAGTACGGCGGCGCGGGCGTATCCACGGGCACGCTGACGCAGGCCATTGCCCTGATTGCGGCGGCCGATGGCAACTTCGGCCACATTCCGCAGAACCACTACTACTCGCTGGAAGTGCTGCGCGTGGGCGGATCGCCCGCGCAAAAGGCCTTCTTCTATGACCGTGTGCTGCGCGGCGAACGCCTGGGCAATGCGCTGGCCGAGATCGGCCACCGCGACTTCCAGCGCCGCACCCGGCTGCTGCGCGAGAGCGGCGGCTGGTTCGTGCAGGGGCGCAAGTTCTATTGCACGGGCGCCCTGTTCGCGCACTGGATTCCCACCCTGGTCAGCGCGCAGGAAGAGGCGCCGGGGCAAGGCGAGCGCATGTATCTGGTCTTCATCCCGCGCGATGCGGCCGGCGTCACCGTCACCGACGACTGGGACGGCTTCGGCCAGCGCGTGACGGGCAGCGGCTCCGTGCAGTTCGACCGCGTGCGCGTGGAGCCCGAATGGGTGGTGCCCTTCACCAGTTCCTTCGAGCGGCCCACCACCATCGGCCCCTTCGCCCAGATCATCCATGCCGCCCTGGACGCGGGCATTGGCCACGGCGCGCTGCAGGCCGCCCTGCCCTTCATCCGCGAGCATGCGCGGCCCTGGGTGGATGCGGGCGTGGCCAGCGCCACGCAGGACCCGCTGCTGCTGCAGCAACTGGGCAATGTCCACGTGCGCCTGCGCGCCGCCGATGCCCTGGTGGCCCGCGCGGCCCTGGCCGTGGACGCCGCCCAGCGCGCGCCCACGGACGACAGCGTGGCCGCCGCCTCGGTGGCCGTGGCCCAGGCCAAGGCGCTGAGCACCAGCGCCAGCCTGCTGGCCGGCAGCAAGCTGTTCGAGCTGGCGGGCACGGCCTCCACCCTGGCGGGACAGGGCCTGGACCGCTTCTGGCGCAACGCGCGCACCCACACCCTGCACGACCCCGTGCGCTGGAAATACCACGCCGTGGGCAACTACGTGCTCAACGGCATACGCCCGCCGCGCCATGGCGCGCTCTGACCTTTATCAACGACACAGGAATGCAATGATGACAACGACCTTCCCCACCCTCTGGCCCCGGCTGGCCGCCTTCCTGGGCGCTGCCCTGCTCGCGGGCAGCGCCCTGGCCGCGCCCCTGAAGATCGGCGTGGTGCCGGGCATCTTCGCGGACTCGGTGGAAGCTGCCGCCAAGGAAGCCAGGAAGCAGGGCCTGGACGTGCAGGTGGTGGAATTCACCGACTGGGCCACGCCCAACGTGGCGCTGGACGCGGGCGACATCGACCTCAACTACTACCAGAACAGCAACTACCTGGCCAATGCAGCGCGCAGCAAGGGCTTCAAGTTCACCAGCGTGCAGGCGGGCATCCTGTCCTACCTGGGCCTGTACTCCACGCGCCACAAATCCCTGGCCGACCTGCCCACGGGCGCCAAGGTGGCCATTGCCAGCGACCCCGTCAACGTGGGCCGCGGCCTGCGCCTGCTGCAGCACGCAGGCCTGATCACCCTGCGCCCCGACACCGGGCTGCTGGGCACCCAGGCGGACATCGTCTCCAACCCCAGGAAGCTGCAGTTCGTGGAGATCGAGGGCCCGCAGCTGGCGCGCACCACGCCCGACGTGGACCTGGCCCAGGGCTTTCCGTATTTCATCATCGCCTCCAAGGCCTTCGATGCCAGCAAGGGCCTGGCCTACACCAGCTACGAGGACGACTCCTGGGCCATCCAGTTCGTGGCCCGCAGCGACCGCGCGGCCGACCCGCGCATCGCCCGCTTCCTGGACATCTACAAAAACTCCGACGTGGTGCGCAAGACCATCCACGCCTTCTACCTGAACGACCAGAAGCTCTACCGCCTGGCCTGGTTGAAGAACTGACGCAACGGACTGCAGGACCCGCCCCATGACGCAAGCCAAGCGCCACATCCACGTCAACGCCTTCAACATGAACTGCGTGGGCCACATACACCACGGCCTGTGGACCCATCCGCGCGACCGCTCCACCGAGTACGGCACGCTGGCCTACTGGACCCACATCGCCAGGGTGCTGGAGGAAGGCCTGTTCGACGGCATCTTCATTGCCGACGTGGTCGGCTACTACGACGTCTACCAGGGCGGCGTGGACCTGACCCTGCGCGAAGGCATACAGCTGCCCGTCAACAACCCCTGGCTGCTGGTCTCGGCCATGGCGGCGGTGACGCGGCACATCGGCTTCGGCCTCACGGCCACCGTGGGCGCGCACCAGCCCTATACCTTTGCGCGCGACGTGACCACGCTGGACCAGCTGACCAACGGCCGCATCGGCTGGAACATCGTCACCGGCTATGTGGACAGCGGCGCGCGCGGCCTGGGCCAGGACGGCCTGGCCGAGCACGACAGCCGCTACGACCGCGCCGACGACTTCCTGGAGCTTTCCTACAAGCTCTGGGAAGGCAGCTGGGAAGAGGGTGCCGTGATCGCCGACAAGGCGCGGCGCATCCACGCCCTGCCCGGCAAGGTGCACCCTGTGGTGCACGAGGGGCCGTTCTACCGCGCCAACGCCATCCACATGAGCGCGCCCTCGCCCCAGCGCACGCCCGTGCTGTTCCAGGCCGGCACCTCGCCGCGCGGGCTGCGCTTTGCAGGCCGGCATGCCGAGGGCATCTTCATCGGCGCGCGCACGCCCGAGGCCGCGCGCGAGGCCTCGCGCCAGCTGCGCCAGGCCGCCGTGGACGCGGGCCGTCGTCCCGAGGACATCAAGATCTACGCCGGCGTGGCCGTGGTGCCCGGCCGCACCGAGGCCGAGGCCCGCGAGAAATACGCCGACTACCTGGCCCACGCCAGCGCGGAAAGCGGGCTGGCCCACTTTGCCGCCAGCACCGGCGTGGACTTTGCGCAGTACGGGCTGGACGACCCCATCTCCTTCGGCAACACCAACGCCATCCAGTCGGCGGCCCAGGCCGCCCAGAAGCAGGGCTGGACCACGCGGCGCAAGCTGCTGGAGCAGTTCACGCTGGGCAGCCGCTACGCCACCATCGTGGGCGACCCGTCCCAGGTGGCCGACGAGCTGGAGCGCTGGATCGACGTGGGCGAGATCGACGGTTTCAACCTGACGCGCATCGTCGCGCCCGAGACCTGGGAAGACTTCGCCCGCCTGGTCGTGCCCGAGCTGCAGAACCGGGGCCGCTACCGCACCAGCTACGGCGAGGACGCCACGCTGCGCCAGCGCCTGTTCGGCCAGGGCGACCGCCTGCCCGCCAGCCACGCCGCCGCGCGCTGGCGGCGTTGAAGTCCTTAGCCACCCTCCCCCACCGGCCCGTGGCCCGGCTCTGCCTTGCAGGCAGGCCGGGTTGGCGGGCCTTTGAATTTGCAAAGCCATGACCACCACCCTCCCCTGCGCCACCGAGCCTGCGGCCTACGCGGCGCCCGGCCCAACCACAGACGGCCCGACCGATCCAGACGCGCCCTCGCTGCCATCCCTGCAGGCGCGCTTTCGCCCCGTGTTCGACCGCATCGCCCAGGGTGCGGCCGAGCGCGAACGCACGCGCAGCCTGGCCCATGAACCCATCGCCTGGCTGCGTGACAGCGGCTTCACCGCGCTGCGCGTGCCGCGCCGCCTTGGCGGGGCCGGCGCCAGCGTGGAGCAGCTGTTTGCGCTGTGGACCGAACTGGCCGAGGCCGACTCCAACGTCGCCCAGATCCTGCGCCCGCACTTCGGCTTTCTGGACCGCGTGCTCATCGACCGCGATGCCGCCACCCAGGCCCGCTGGCTGCCGCTGGCCGCGCGCGGCGCCGTGTTCGGCAATGCCACCACCGAGGTAGGCACGGGCACCCTGGGCACGCTGCAGACCACCCTGGTGCCCGATGCGCAGCCCGGCTGGTGGCGGCTGGACGGACACAAGTTCTACAGCACGGGCACGCTGTATGCCGACTGGGTGACCGTGGTGGCGCGCGCGGTGGAGCCGGGCAAGGAAGACCAGACCGTGCACGCCGTCGTGCCCACCTCGGAGGCGGGCGTGCAGCGCTTCGATGACTGGCGCGGCTTTGGCCAGCGCCTGACCGGCTCGGGCACCACCGTGCTCAGCCAGGTGCGCGTGCCCGACGATGCCGTGATCCGCTTCCCGCGCGCCCAGCCCACGCCCCTGGTGGCCTATTTCCAGCTGGCACACCTGGCCACCCTGGCCGGCATCGCGCGGGCCTTGCAGCGCGATGCCATCGCCTATGTGCAGGCGCGCCGCCGCGTGTTCAGCCACGGCAGCGCCACCCTGCCCAAGGACGATCCGCTGGTGCAGCACATCGTCGGCCAGCTGGCCGGCACGGCCTACATCGCGGGCCTGGCCGTGGCCGACGTGGCCGCCGAACTGGGCCGCATCGCGCGCGAGCGCGAGGCCGGGCGCGAGGTGCCGCTGCAGCAGCTGCATGCCCTGGAGCTGCGCACGGCCCAGGCCCAGGTGGCCGTGGTCGATCCCGTGCTGCAGGCGGCCGCGCGGCTGTTCGAGGTGGGCGGCTCCAGCGCCCTGTCCGAAGACCTGGCACTGGACCGCCACTGGCGCAATGCGCGCACCCTGGCCTCGCACAACCCCGTGCTGTACAAGGCCCGCTCGGCGGGCGACATCCTGCTCAACGGCGCCGACCCCATCTACTACTGGCACGTGGGCGTGACGGGCGTGACGGGCGTGGCGGGCTGAAGGCCCTTGCGCGGCCGCGCTGCGCAGGGACGGGCGCAGCGGCCGTGCGCATATCGCCAGAACGCATTAGCACATGCCATGCCCCGAAAAAATCCCTTCTGAAACAAGCACTTGCCAAGGCATCCAAACCGATAAGCAAATGCGTTAAGTTTCTTTCGCCATACCGGCGTTCGGCCCTGTAATGAAGGCATCCATCCCACCTCGTCCGGGCTGGCAGTCTTCGCAAACCGCATGCCGCGCTGCCTCCTGGAACCCACGCCAAGGAGTTTCCATGAGCCGATCGCTGAAGACTGTCATCGTCAATGGCAGCCTGAGCCGCCCCTCCCGCACCCGTGTCCTGCTGGACGCCCTGCATGCCCGCCTGGGCCAGGAGCTGCCGCTGCAGGCACAGGTCATCGACCTGCTGGACCTGCAGCCCCACCTGGGCGCGGCCCTGTCCAAGAACGACCTGCCACCGGCCACGCTGCAGGCCATCGAAGCCATCGAGCAGGCCGACTTCCTCATCGTCGGCGCGCCGGTCTTCCGCGCCAGCCTGCCGGGCCTGCTCAAGCACCTGTTCGACCTCATCGACCTGGACGCGCTGCAGGGCACGCCCGTGCTGCTGG
Source organism: Delftia deserti (assembly GCF_042653485.1). Taxonomy (NCBI): domain Bacteria; kingdom Pseudomonadati; phylum Pseudomonadota; class Betaproteobacteria; order Burkholderiales; family Comamonadaceae; genus Delftia; species Delftia deserti. The sequence continues at coordinate 2,524,830 of NZ_JBHSIH010000001.1, forward strand.
CCGCCACCGGCGGCAGCCCGCGCCACGCCCTCATCCTGGACCACCAGCTGCGCCCGCTGTTCGGCTTTTTCTCGGCCCTCACCCTGCCCATTGGCGTGTACTCCACGCCCGAGGACATCCAGGACGGCCAGGTGCACAGCGAATCGCTGCGCCAGCGCATCGAGCTGACCGTGCAGCTGTCGGCCCCGGTGCTGCGCGGTGCGCTGCAGCAGTTGGTGCAGGCCCAGGCCGAGGCACAGCGGCCCGTTCCCGAAGCCGCCGACCTGGCTCTGGCCGGGCAGCCCGCGTGAGCCAGGCAGAGGCCGTCCCTGCGGACCCGATAGCCACTGCGCAGGATCTGGCGCAGCGCCTTGCCGCCACGGCAGCCCGGCGCGATGCCGCAGGCGGCACGCCCAAGGCCGAGCGCGATGCGCTGCGCGCCAGCGGCCTGCTGGCACTGAGCATTCCGCGCGAGCTGGGCGGCCTGGGCGCGGACTGGGTGCAGACGCTGGAGACGGTGCGCATCCTGGCCACGGCAGACGGCTCGCTGGCCCATGTCTACGGCTTCCAGCACCTGCACCTGGCCACCGTGCAACTGTTCGGCCAGCCCGCCCAGTGGCAGCCCTGGCTGCTGCAGACGGCGCGCCACCGCTGGTTCTGGGGCAATACGCTGAACCCTCTGGACCGCCGCACCACGGCCACGCGCCAGCCCGGCCACTGGGAGTTCTCGGGCAAGAAAAGCTTCACCTCGGGCGCGCTGGACTCGCAGATGCTGGTGGCCTCGGCCATCGATGCCGACAGCGGCCAGCTGCTGATCGGCGTGGTGCCCACGGAGCGCACGGGCATCACCTTGCTGCGCGACTGGGACAACATGGGCCAGCGCCAGACCGACAGCGGCTCGGCCCTGTTCGAGCGCGTGCGCGTGGAGGCGGCCGAGCTGCTGCTGGACCCCGGCCCGCTGTCCACGCCGCATGCCGCGCTGCGCCCGCTGCTGGCCCAGCTCATCCTGGCCCATCTGTTCCTGGGCATTGCCCAGGGCGCGCTGGAGCAGGCGCGCGGCTACACGCTGAACGAGGCGCGTCCCTGGTTCAAGTCCCCTGCCGATGCGGCCAGCGCAGACCCCCACATCCAGGCGCTGTATGGCGAGCTGTGGGCCGCGCTGGAAGGCGCACGCCTGCTGACCATGCAGGCCGCGCAGCGCTTTGACGCCGCCTGGCGCCGGGGAGCTGCGCTGACCGCCCACGAGCGCGGCGAAGTCGCCGTGGCCGTGACGGCCGCCAAGATTGCCACCACGCGCTCGGGGCTGGACCTGTCCAGCCGCATCTTCGAGGCCACGGGTGCGCGCGCCACGCACGCGGCGCTGCGCTTTGACCGCTTCTGGCGCAACCTGCGCACGCAGACGCTGCACGACCCGCTGCACTACAAGCTGCAGGAGCTGGGCGACTGGGTGCTCAACGGAACCCATCCGCAGCCCAGCTTCTACTCGTGACGCCGCGCCATGAACACCCGTCTGCCCACCTGGCCGCCCGGCAAGTCCTCGGCAACACCTGCGCCCATACCTGCAACCGTGCATGCGCCCGCAGCCTCTGCCGCACACGATGACGGCGCCGCGCCCGCGCCGTGGATACTGCAAGACCCGGCCTCGCAGGCCCTGCTCAAGACCATGGGACAGGTGGCCGCCAGCGAGGCCGGCGTCCTCATCCTGGGCGACAGCGGCGCCGACAAGGAAATGGTGGCCCGCCACATCCACCGCCTGAGCCCGCGCCGCCACGGCCCCTTTGTCGCCGTCAACTGCGGCGCGCTGTCCGAGGCCATGATCAACGCCGAGCTCTTCGGCCACGAAAGCGGTGCGCTGACGGGTGCCTTCGGCAACCTGCCCGGCCGCTTCGAGGACGCCCACGGCGGCACCCTGCTGCTGGACGAGATCGACGACCTGCCCCTGCACATCCAGAGCAAGCTGGTGCGCGTGCTGCAGGACAAGGCGGTCACCCGCATCGGCGCCAGCCAGCGCACGCCGGCCAACGTGCGCGTGCTCGCGGCCAGCAGCGCGCCACTGCACACCAAGGTGGCGGCGCGGCGCTTTCGCGAAGACCTGTACTACCTGCTCGATGTCGTCACCCTCACCGTGCTGCCGCTGCGCCAGCGCCCGGCCGACATCCTGCCGCTGGCGCGCCACTTCATCGCGAGCTACTGCCAGCGCATGCGCTACGCGCCCATGACACTCAGCCAGGACGCGCAGCGCAAGCTGCTGGAGCACGACTGGCCCGGCAACAGCCGCGAGCTGGAGAACGTCATCCACCGCAGCCTGCTGCTGACCCAGGGCATGCACATCGGCGCGGGCGACCTGCACATCGCCTGCAGCCAGGGCGAGCCCGATCCCGCCCCCACACGCGAGGCCGAACACGGTGCCCAGGCCGCCGCCGCCGAACTGGCCCTGGGCGAAGCGCTGGACAGCCTGTGCGACGTGCATGCCGAAGGCCTGGAGCAGCACGTGCTGGGCGCCCTGCTGCTCAAGACCTGGCAGCGCAACCGCGGCAACCAGGTGCAGACCGCGCGCCAGCTGGGCATCAGCCGCAGCGTGGTGCGCGCGCGGCTGCAGCGCCTGGGCCAGGTGCCGGGCGAGGCCGCGCCACCGTCTTTTCCATCGTCCCCGGAGATCCCATGAGCCAAGACCCCCACGCATCGCCAGACATCTTCTGGTTCCTGCCCACCTCGGGCGACACGCGCTACCTCGGCACCTCCGACTTCGGCCGCGCCCCCACCAACGCCTATATGCGCCAGATCGCCGTCACGGCCGAGGAGCTGGGCTACGACGGCCTGCTGATCCCCACCGGAAGCTCCTGCCTGGACCCCTGGGTGGTGGCCTCCAGCCTGGTGCCCGTCACGCAGCGCATCAAGCTGCTGGTGGCCCTGCGCACCTCGCTGGGCGCGCCCGTGTCCAGCGCACGCCAGGCCGCCACGCTGGACCAGGCCCTGGGCGGGCGCCTGCTGCTCAACGTGGTGCCCGGGGGTGATGCCACCGAGCTGGAGGCCGACGGCATCTTCCTGGCCCACGACGAACGCTATGCCTATGCCGATGAATTCCTGACCATCTGGCGCCGCCTGCTGGCCGGCGAGGCCGTGGATTTCGATGGCAAATACTTCAAGGTCAAGCAGGGCCGCAACTTCTTTCCCCCGGTGCAAAAGCCGCATCCGCCGCTGTACTTCGGCGGCTCCTCGGACGCCGCCCACGACCTGGCCGCGCGCCAGGTGGACGCCTACCTCACCTGGGGCGAGCCCCCCGCCGCCGTGGCCGAAAAGTTCGCCGACGTCCGCCGCCGCGCCGCACAGCAGGGCCGCCAGGTCCGCCTGGGCGTGCGGCTGCACGTCATCGTGCGCGAGACCAACGAAGAGGCCTGGGCCGATGCCGAGCGCCTGATCAGCAAGCTCACCGACGAGGACATCGCCCGCGCCCAGGCCGGCTATGCGCGCATGGACTCCGTGGGTCAGTCGCGCATGGCCGCGCTGCACGGCGGGCGGCGCGACCGGCTGGAGGTGGCGCCCAACCTCTGGGCCGGCGTGGGCCTGGTGCGCGGCGGCGCCGGCACGGCCCTGGTCGGCGATGCCGCCACCGTGGCCGAGCGCCTGCGCGAGTACGCCGCGTTGGGTGCGGACAGCTTCGTGCTCTCGGGCTACCCGCACCTGGAGGAATCCATCCGCTTTGCCGAGCTGGTCTTTCCCCTGCTCGGCAAGCGGGCCGTCACCACCAGCGACCAGGCCCAGACCGGCGGCGCCTTCGACATCCGCAGCATCCGGCGCAGCCAATCCGCATCGTGAGCCGCCCGGGGCCGCGGCCCCCGGACAGACCGGAGTCTGTGCACGCAACGCGATCAACGCCACAATCCGCCCGTCCCCCACGATGAGAGCGTGACGTTGCCATGAGCCTGAGAATCGATGACGAAATAACCTTCCGCAGACTCGAGGTGCTGCTCGCCTTCCTGGAGACAGGCAATCTCGCCAAGACGGCGGAACGGCTGGAGACCAGCTCGGTCAGCGTGCACCGCGCCCTGCACGCGCTGGAGGCCGGCATGCGTTGCGCCCTGTTCCGGCACGAGGGGCGCAACCTCAAGCCCACCGAGGCAGCGCAGACCCTGGCCGATGTCGCCAGGGAAGTGCTGGCCACCATGTCCGAGGGCATACGCGCCACGCGCGAGGTGGCGGGCTACTCGGCGGACCGCATCCGCATCGGCTCGCTGTACTCCCTGACCAACCGCACCGTGCCCGCACTGGTGATGGCGCTGAAGCTGCGCCGCCCCGATCTGCAGACCGAACTGGTGCTGGGCTCGAACGCCGGCCTGCTGGAGCGGCTGCGCAACGGAACGCTGGACGCGGCGCTGATGGCCATGCCGGACAACGCCGCCGACATGCAGACGCAGCTGCTGTTCGAGGACGACATTTTCTTTGCCGCGCCCGTGGGCTCGCCCTATGCGCATCTGGCCGAGGTCGATCTGGGCGCCATGGCGCGCGAGAACTTCGTGAGCCTGGGCGAAGGCTTTGCGACCTATGGAGGCTTCATCGAGTCCTTCCGGGTGGCCGGCTTCACGCCCAACGTGGTGATGAAGACGGATGACATCTTCTCGCTGATGAACCTGGTCAGCGGCGGCGTCGGCTACACGCTGCTGCCCGGGCGGGTGCGCGGCGTGATGCCGCAGAAGGTGCAGCTGATACCGCTGCAGGCCAGGTACCTGATGCGCCAGACCATCGTGCTGACCTTTTTGCGCTCCCGCGAACGCGACCCCAACCTGCTGGCCCTGCTCAGCGTGTGCCGCCTCGCGGACGGGCAGCTCGGCTGACCCGCCATGCCGGGGGCGACAGCCCCGCTTCGCCGGGTTAACCCTTCATTGTTTCTCTCTGCGTAATTGTTGGCGCTCGCGCTTTATTGATGCGCTCCGGGCCGCCGCGTACCGTGCATACCAGCATGCACACGTATTGCAGGCGCATAAAAAACCGGAGACATCGCATGAATTCCCATTGGATATCGATTGGCGCGTTGATAGGCATGTTCGTCCTGGCGACGGCATTGCCCATCAACATGGGCCTGCTGGCCTTTGTCGGGGCCTTCCTGGTCGGCACCCTGGTGGCCGGCATGGGGACCAAGGCCATCATTGGCGGTTTTCCCGCCGACCTGTTTCTGACGCTGGCGGGCATCACCTACCTGTTCGCGCTGGCGCAGAACAACGGAACCATCGACTGGCTGGTCCGCATGGCGGTGCGCGCCGTGCGCGGGCGCATCGCCGCCATACCGTGGATCATGTTCTTCATTGCGGCCCTGCTGACGGCGGTGGGCGCCGTCAGCCCTGCGGCCGTGGCCATCATCGCGCCCATTGCCCTGGGCTTTGCCGCCAGGTACGGCATCAATCCGCTGATGATGGGTCTGCTGGTGATCCATGGCGCGCAGGGCGGCGGCTTCTCGCCCATCAGCATCTACGGCGGCATCACCAACAAGATCGTGGCCAAGGCGGGCCTGCCGCTCAACGAGATGGCCACCATGCTGGCCAGCATGGGGGTCAACCTGGCCGTGGCCGTGCTGCTGTTCTTCCTGATGGGCGGCGCCCGGCTGATGCGCATGAAGGCCGATGCCGATGGCAGCGTGCCCGCCACGCCGCGCGTCTCGCATGCCCAGGGCGGCGCCCAGGTGTATGGCGACGCCGAAGGCGAGGCCCTGTCCGAGGAGCGCAACACGGCTGCACGCTCCAGCGACTCGCTGATGCGCGCCGCCCCTGAACAGGACGCCGCCCCGCAATCGCGCAGCTACCAGGTGGCCACCGTGGTCGGCCTGCTGGCGCTCGCGGTCCTCACCCTGTTCTTCAAGCAGGACATCGGCTTTGTCTCCATCACCATCGGCCTGGTGCTGACGCTGATGGCGCCCAACCTGCAAAAGCGCGCGCTGGGCCAGGTGTCCTGGCCCGAGATCATGCTCATCGTGGGTGTCAGCACCTATGTGGGCGTGATGGACAAGATGGGCACCATCGACTTCGTCGGCCACAGCGTGGCGCAGCTGACCTCGCCCCTGGTGGCGGCCTTGCTGCTGTGCTTCGTGGGCGCCGTGGTGTCGGCCTTCGCCTCCTCGACGGCGGTGCTGGGCTCGCTGATCCCGCTGGCCGTGCCCTTCCTGCAGGGCGGCTCCGATGTGAGCGCCGTCGGCTTCATCGCGGCCATGGCCGTGTCCTCGACCATCGTGGATGTCAGCCCCTTCTCGACCAACGGCGCCCTCGTCCTGGCCAATGCCAAGGGCGTGGACCGCGACCGCTTCTTCCGCCAGCTGATGGTCTACGGCGGCCTTGTCACCCTGGTGGCGCCGCTGCTCGTGTGGCTGCTGTTCGTGGTCCTCTAGCCAGGCACTTCGACCGGGACGCCCGCCCCCTGCCACCTCCATGTCACGCCAACCCCTGATATCCCATGACTGACCCCTCCTGGAACCTCAAAGCCGGGGAGCGCGCCGCCAGGCTGGCGCGCGCCCGGGCCGCCCTCGGGCCGCGCCTGGCCGGCAAGCGCGTCGATGCCGGCGCCATCACCGAGCTGCTGCACGCCGTGCTGGCGCCCGGCGACCGCGTCTGCCTCGAAGGCAACAACCAGAAGCAGGCCGACTTCCTGGCCCGCGCCCTGGTCCAGCTCGATCCGCAGCAGGTGCACGACCTGCACATGGTGCAGTCGGTGCTGGCGCTGCCGGAACACCTGGATGTGTTTGAAAACGGCATCGCGCGGCGGCTGGACTTCAGCTTCTCCGGCCCGCAAGGGGCGCGGCTGGCCAAGCTGGTCTCGGCCCGGCAGCTGGAGATCGGGGCCATCCACACCTACCTGGAGCTGTTCGCGCGCTACTTCGTGGACCTGACGCCCAAGGTGGCCCTGGTCGCCGCCCACGCGGCCGATGCCCAGGGCAACCTGTACACAGGCCCCAACACCGAGGACACGCCGGCCATCGTCGAGGCCACGGCCTTTTCGGGCGGCATCGTCATCGCCCAGGTCAACGAGATGGTGGACGGCACCACCACGGCGCTGCCGCGCGTGGACATTCCCTCGGACTGGGTGCATTTCGTCGTGCAGGCGCCCCGGCCCAACGTCATCGAGCCGCTGTTCACGCGCGACCCGGCCCAGATCAGCGAAATCCAGGTGCTGATGGCCATGATGGCCATCAAGGGCATCTACGCCGAGTACGAGGTCCAGCGCCTGAACCATGGCATCGGCTTCGACACGGCGGCCATCGAGCTGCTGCTGCCGACCTACGGCGAAGCGCTGGGGCTGAAGGGCCGCATTGCGCGGCACTGGGCGCTGAACCCGCATCCGGCGCTGATACCGGCCATCGAGGCCGGCTGGGTGGAGTCCATCCATTCGTTCGGCTCCGAGCTGGGCATGGAGGACTACATCCGTGCGCGCTCGGACGTGTTCTTCACCGGCGCCGACGGCAGCCTGCGCAGCAACCGCGCCTTCTGCCAGGCGGCGGGCCACTATGCCTGCGACCTGTTCATCGGCTCGACGCTGCAGATCGACCTGGACGGCAACAGCTCCACCGCGACGCTGGGGCGCATTGCCGGCTTCGGCGGCGCCCCCAACATGGGAGCGGACGCGCGCGGCCGGCGCCATGCCAGCGCCGCCTGGCTCAAGGCCGGGCGCGAGGCGCGCGCGGGCCGCAGCGGCGCGGCAGGCACGCCGCGCGGGCAAAAGCTGGTGGTGCAGATGGTGGAGACCTTCCGCGAGCACATGCAGCCCGCCTTCGTGGAGCGGCTCGATGCCTGGACGCTGCAGGAGCAGGCCGGCATGGACCTGCCGCCCATCATGATCTACGGCGAGGACGTGACCCACATCCTGACGGAGGAAGGCATCGCCAACCTGCTGCTGTGCCGCAGCGACGAAGAGCGCGAGCAGGCCATCCGCGGCGTGGCCGGCTACACGGCCGTGGGCCTGGCGCGCGACCGTCGCATGGTGGAGAACCTGCGCGACCGCGGGGTGATCCGCCGTCCGCAGGACCTGGGCATCGACCCGCGCCAGGCCACGCGCAATCTGCTGGCCGCGCGCAGCATGCGCGATCTGGCCCAGGCCTCGGGCGGGCTGTACCAGCCTCCCCGCCGATTCAGGAACTGGTAGGAGAGACGATATGAGCGAGATACCCGCAGGGCTGGAGTCCCTGAGCTATTGCTTCGCAGGCGGCCGGCCGGCCGGCGCCTTCGCCCCCGTCCTGGTCGGCGTGGTCGGCTCGGGCAACCTGGAGGTGATGCTGGAGAGCACGGGCAGCGATGGCTGCGAAGTGCAGGTGCAGACCTCGGCACACGGCTTCGGCGCCATCTGGCAGGCCGTGGTGGAGGATTTCCGCGAGCGCCACCCCGTGGGCGGCGTGCGCGTGTCCATCAACGACATGGGGGCCACGCCGGCCGTGGTCAGCCTGCGGCTGGACCAGGCCCTGGCCGAACTGCAGGGAGGCCGGCCATGATCAGCTACGCGGAATGCACGGCGCGCGAGCGCCTGGCGAAGCTGCTGGATGCCGGCAGCTTCCATGAATGGCTGCCGCCCTCCGAGCGTCTGACCAGCCCGCATCTGGCACAACTGGGCGTGCCCAGCGCCTTTGACGACGGCGTGGCCATCGGCCGGGGCCTGCTGGGCGGGCGCACGGTGTTCGTGGCCGCGCAGGAGGGCGAATTCATGGGCGGCGGCGTGGGCGAGGTGCATGGCGCCAAGCTCGTGGGCCTGCTGCGCCGCGCCCTGCTGGAGCGGCCCGCGGCCGTGCTGCTGCTGGCAGAGTCGGGCGGCGTTCGGCTGCATGAGGCCAATGCCGGGCTGATCGCGGTGTCGGAGGTCATGCGCGCCCTGCTGGACGTGCGCGCCTCGGGCATCCCTGTGGTGGTCCTCATCGGCGGGGCCAACGGCTGCTTCGGCGGCATGGGCATCGTGGCGCGCTGCGCCGACCAGGTGGTGATGAGCGACATCGGCCGCCTGGCCATGTCGGGACCGGAGGTGATCGAGGCCTCGCACGGCGTCGATGAATTCGATGCGCGCGACCGCGCCCTGGTCTGGCGCACCACGGGCGGCAAGCACCGCTGGCTGTGCGGCGACTGCGATGCGCTGGTGGCCGACGATGTCGAGGCCTTCCGCGCCGCCGCCATCGCCGCGCTGGACCACTCCCGTCCGGTGAGTCTTGAAGGGCTGCTGCAGGAGCATGCGCTGCTGCGCGCGCGGCTGGACACCCTGGACGCCCTCAAGGCGGGCAGCGCCATCGGCCCGCAGGACGAGGCCATGCGCCTGTGGCAGGCCCTGGGCGTGCCCGACGCCTGGCGCGTGCCCGACCTGGACGCCGCCGCCGTGCGTGCCTTGCGCACCACGCCCGCCACGGGCATTTCACAGGAGTAGCCGCCATGCAATGGAACACACTTGCCGAGCACCTGTTCGGCCCGGGCCACCAGATTCAGGCCAACGGCGATTTCCTCGAAGGCCACGCCGTGTTCGATGGCCAGACCCTCGCCATCGTCGGCACCACGGGCCACGCGCCCATCGGCGTGCGGCTGGCCCTGGCCCAGGCCCGGGTGGTGCTGGAGACGGTCGGCGCGCACCCTGGCCGCCCCATCGTGCTGCTGATCGACACGCAGGGCCAGCAACTGCGCCGCCATGACGAGCTGCTGGGCATCAACCGCGCCATGTCCCACCTGGGCACCTGCATCGACCTGGCACGGCGCCGGGGCCACCGCGTCATCGGCCTGGTCTATGACCAGGCGCTGTCGGGCGGCTTCATCACCTCGGGCCTGATCGCCGATGCCTGCTACGCCCTGCCCGAGGCCGAGATCCGCGTGATGCGCATCCCCGCCATGTCGCGCATCACCAAGCTGCCCGAGTCCCTGCTCAATGCCCTGTCCGAGTCCAACCCGGTGTTCGCGCCCGGCGTGGGCAACTACGTGGCCATGGGCGGCGTGCGCGGCCTGTGGCAAGGCGATCTGCAGGCGGCGCTGCGCGACGCCCTGGCCCACAGCCCGCGCGAGGACATGCGCGCACTGGACGGCGCCGAGCGCGGCGGCCGCAAGCTGGCCGCCGAGGTGGTGCAGCGCGTCCTGGCCGCTGGATGAAGGCAGGCCGCAGCATGCTGGACACCCTGCACCGCCACCAGCTGGTGGACCTGGGCCCGCAGGCCTGGGCGGACCTGCTGGAACGCCCCTGGGATGCGCAGGCGCGCGAGATCCTCACGCACTGGCGCGACCATGCACTGCCGCTGGTGGTCGCGCGGCAGTCGGCCGACCACGCCGGCGCCGGCCGGATGGCGCTGGGCCTGCCTGCGCCCGGGCGCTGGCAGCGGCGGCGCATGGGCTTCGATGTGGCGCGCGGCGCGGCCATCGGCACCCGCGAATTTCCCTCGCTGGACGAGCTGATAGCCTCGCCCCTGGCGGTGTCCGACGCCCTGCGGCAGGCGCTGGACTCCTTGCAGCAGCGATTGCACACGGCCGGGGCGACGGGCTTTGTCTTCGGCAGCCACGGGTGGCAGTGCCTCACGGGCCTGCCCTATCTGCGGCCCGGCTCGGACATCGACCTCTGGGTGCCGGTCGATGGTGCCGAACAGGGCGATCGGCTGGCCGCCCTGCTGCAGGCCATGCCGCAGGAAGGCCCGCGCGTGGATGCCGAGCTGGTGTTTCCCGGCGGCTGGGCCGTGGCCTGGCGCGAATGGGCCACCTGGCGTGCAGGCAGGGTGCGATCGGCCCTGGTCAAGGGCCTGCACGGGGTGGCACTGCGTGAAGACCATGAATGGTGTGCGTCGGCTGCGGCGCCTGGAGTTCCTGCATGAAACCTGCCCTTCTCCACCCGGCCCGGGCCTTGCCATCGACCGGGCATATCGGCCGCGCGGCCACGCTGGCCCTCTACGACGAACTGTCGCTGACACCCAAGCCCGGCCTGGTGACCCTGGTGGACCGCGGCAGCCATGACGACATGGATGCCCACAGCTTCATGCGCAGCCTGTTCGCGCTGCGCAGCTACTTCCCCAAAATGGCCCAGGCGGGTAGCCAGGGCGCATCGTTTCCCGTGCTGGAGCGCCTGGGCATCGAGGCGGAGCAGCGCATGCTGGCCGCCACCGGCGGCATCAACACCCACCGTGGCGCCGTCTTCATGCTGGGCCTGCTGTGCGCGGCCGGCGGCGCGGTGCTGGCCGAGCAGGCCTGCATTCCCGGCCCCGCGTGGCTGCGCGAGGCCCTGTGCCGCCACTGGGGGGATGCGCTGCAGCAGCGCAGCCTGCGGACCTCCGCCCTGCCCGGCGGCATCGCCGCGCGCCGCCACGGCCTGCGGGGCGCATCGCAGGAGGCTGCCCTGGGTTTTCCCGTCCTGTTCGACACCGCCGTGCCGGCGCTGGCCAGAGCGCATGCCAGCGGGCTGCCCGCTCCCTTGGCGCGGCTGGAGGCCCTGTTCCACATCATGGCGGTGCTGGACGACTGCAACCTCGCCCACCGCGCGGGCATGCAGGGGCTGCGCCATGGCCAGGATGCCGCGCGGCGCTTTCTCCAGGCAGGCGGCTGCGCGCATCACGACGGCCTGTCCAGGGCGCAGGCCATTTGCGACGATTTCGTGGCGCGCCGCCTTTCGCCGGGCGGCGCGGCCGATACCCTGGCGGCGGCCTGCTGGGTGCTGCGTGTCTGCGGGCGGCCATGAGCTTTGCACTGCTGTTTTCGGGCCAGGGTACGCAGCATCCCGCCATGCTTCCCTGGCTGGCGGACGATGCATGGACACAGGCAGTCTGCGAACAGCTGCAGGTTGCGCACTGGCGCGACAGGTTGGCCGATGCGCCGTGGACCGAGTCCAACGCCGTGGCCCAGCCCCTGCTGGCGGGCCTGGCCATGGCCGCGTGGATGCAGCTGTCCCCGCAACTGCCCGCGCCTTCGGCCGTGGCGGGCTACAGCGTGGGGGAACTGCCCGCATTCGGTGCCGCGAGCGCGCTGGATGCCTGCGACATCGTTGCCCTGGCCGCGCGCCGCGCGGCGGCCATGGACCGCTGCGCCCAGCAAATGCCCGGCGGCGGGCTGCTGGCCGTCAGCGGCCTGCCGCCCGCACGCATGGCCGCCCTGCTGGAGACGACCGGGCTGGCCGTGGCCATACGCAACGGCACCGAGAACCTCATCCTGGGCGGCCCCCATGCGGCGCTGGAGCAGGCGCAGGCGCTGGCGGCCCGCCAGGGCGCGCATGCCACCCGTCTGCGCGTGCAGGTGGCGTCCCACACCCCGTGGATGCGCCAGGCCGCCCAGGCCTTCGCACAGGACCTGGGCCAGGCGGCCGTGCACGCGCCCGCCGTGGCGCTGTTCAGCAACACGGCCCGGCGCGTGCGTGACGCCGCAGGCGCCCGCACGGCCCTGTCCGAGCAGATAGCGGGCACGGTGCACTGGGACGACTGCATGGACAGCATTGCCGCTCGCCAGGTGCGGTGCGTGCTGGAAATCGGCCCCGGCCAGGCGCTGGCACGCCTGTGGAACCAGCGCCATCCGGACATTCCGGCCCGCTCCTGCGACGACTTCCGCAGCGCGGCAGCCATTGCCGGCTGGATAGGCCGGCACTGCGGGGACTGACGCCCCGGGGCCTTGCGCCTGAGCCTTTGCGACTGAGGCTCTGCGCCGGTTTCGTGACCCCCTTGATTTCTAGACCCAGGAGACAACCACCATGAGCCAAGACCTTGCACCGTCCCTTGCACCGTCCTATCCCCCATCTGCAGAGCTGGCCCGAAATGCGCGCGTGAGCGGGCGCGCCGCCTACGACCGGCTCGTCGCGGAGGCGGACGCCGACCCGCAGGCGTTCTGGGGCCGGCTCGCACGCGAGTTCGTCGCGTGGAAGCGCCCGTTCACACGCGTGCTCGATGAAAGCCGCGCCCCGTTCTACGAATGGTTCAATGACGGCACGCTCAACGCCAGCTGGAACTGCCTGGAGCGCAACATCCAGCGGGGGCTGGGCGAGCGCACGGCCCTCATCTTCGAAGCCGATGACGGCGCGGTGACGCAGGTGACCTATGCGCAGCTTCTTGTGCGGGTCAATCGCCTGGCCAACGCCCTGCGCAGCCTGGGTGTCGGCAAGGGCGACCGCGTCGTCATCTACATGGCCATGTCGATCGACGGCGTGGCCGCCATGCAGGCCTGCGCACGCATAGGCGCCATTCACTGCGTGGTGTTCGGCGGCTTCTCCGCCACGGCGCTGCGCGACCGCATCGCGGACACGGGGGCCTGCGCCGTCATCACGGCAGACCAGCAAGTGCGGGGAGGACGGCAATTGCCCCTCAAGAGCATCGTGGACGAGGCCCTGGCCCAGCCCGGCTGCGAGCAGGTCCGCCACGTGCTGGTGGCACGGCGCACGGGCGGCGCCATCGCCATGCACCAGCCCCGGGACCTGTGGCTCGACGAAATCACCGCAGCCCGGAGCGATGTCTGCGAACCGGAATGGGTGCAGGCCGAGCATCCGCTGTTCCTGCTCTACACCTCGGGCTCCACCGGAACCCCCAAGGGCGTCCAGCACGCCACGGGAGGCTATCTGCTGCATGCCGCCGTGACCTGCGCCTGGACCTTCGACCTCCAGCCCTGCGATGTCTTCTGGTGTACGGCGGACATCGGATGGGTGACCGGCCATACCTATATCGCCTACGGCCCGCTGGCGCTGGGCGCCACCCAGGTGGTGTTCGAGGGCGTGCCCACCTACCCGGACGCGGGACGCTTCTGGAAAATGATCGAGGCCCACGGGGTGACGGTCTTCTACACGGCGCCCACGGCCATTCGCTCGCTGATCAAGGCCGCCGACGCCGATGCGCAGGTGCATCCCGCGCGCTACGACCTGGGCAGCCTGCGCATCCTGGGGTCCGTGGGCGAGCCGATCAATCCCGCCGCCTGGCACTGGTACCACGAGCAGGTGGGCGGGGGCCGCTGCCCCATCGTCGATACGTTCTGGCAGACGGAGACGGGCGGGCACATGATCACGCCGCTGCCCGGCGCCACGGAACTGGTGCCGGGCTCCTGCACGCTGCCCTTCCCGGGCATTGCCGCCGCCGTGGTGGACGAGGCCGGCAACGAGCTGCCCTGGGGCGACAGCGGCATCCTGGTGATCAAGCGCCCCTGGCCCTCCATGATCAGGAACATCTGGGGCCATCCCGAGCGGTTTGTCGCCAGCTACTTTCCCGAAGAGTTCAAGGGCCGCTACTACCTGGCGGGAGACGGCGCGGTCCGCGATGCGCGCACCGGCTACTTCACCATCACCGGCCGCATCGACGATGTGCTGAACGTCAGCGGCCACCGCATGGGCACGATGGAGATCGAGTCCGCCCTGGTGGCCATGACCGACCTGGTGGCGGAGGCCGCCGTCGTGGGCCGGCCCGACGACACGACGGGAGAGGCCATATGCGCCTTCGTCGTCCTCAAGCGTTCGCGGCCCAGCGGCGCCGAGGCGGCCGACATCGCCAGGCTGCTGCGGGAGTGGGTGGCCAAGGAGATCGGGCCGATCGCCAAGCCCAGGGACATCCGGTTCGGGGACAACCTGCCCAAGACCCGCAGCGGCAAGATCATGCGGCGATTGCTGCGCAGCATTGCACGCGGCGAGCCCATCGTGCAGGACACCTCCACCCTGGAGAACCCGGCGATCCTGGAGCAGCTGTCACAGGCCTGCTGAAGGCCGGGCGGCAAGCCACAGGCGATGCAGCGCCGTCAGGCCGCGAGACCCGCGAGGCAGCTCGGCCGCTCAAGCATCCCAGATGCTGGAGAACAGTTGCCGGGCGCGCCCCGCAGGGCCTGGTGGATGACGGTTGCGGCAAGCCCGGCACGGTGGTATCCAGCGGCGAAGCTGCAGCCGGCCTGCTGCAACTGGGCCGGCAGATTGAAAGCCTGCTGGAAAAACTGTAATGCTCTCCCGGCAATATGCGCCCACCGCTGGCAAGCAGGGTTTCCAAAAATCGCTCAGACTAGGCACAAACGACTTTTGGCACTCCAAAAATGAGTGCAACCGTCTGAAAAACCCACGGAACTTTGGCTTTAGCACTCGGTCATAACGAGTGCTAATATGAAGGAATGGAAGAAAGGAACTCTGCAATGACAAACGCCTCCGGCTCCATTGCGACCACCTTGGCACCCGCTAACCCCTGGGCCCTGGTGCCGCCTCTGGGCAATCTGGATGCCTACATTTCCGCGGTCAACCGCCTGCCCATGCTCACCCTCGAGGAAGAGCAGGACTATGCCCGCAAGCTCAAAGAACACAGCGATCTGGACGCCGCAGGGCGTCTGGTGATGTCCCACCTGCGCCTGGTGGTTTCCATCTCGCGCCAGTACCTGGGCTACGGCCTGCCGCACGGCGACCTGATCCAGGAAGGCAACGTGGGCCTGATGAAGGCCGTCAAGCGCTTCGACCCCGATCAGAACGTGCGCCTGGTGAGCTACGCCATGCACTGGATCAAGGCCGAGATCCACGAGTACATCCTCAAGAACTGGCGCATGGTCAAGGTCGCCACGACCAAGGCCCAGCGCAAGCTGTTCTTCAACCTGCGCTCCATGAAGCAGGGCCTGAAGTCCGATGCCGCCATGGCCGAGGACGGCGCCATGCTGCGCGATACGCTGACCTCGGGCGAGATCGACGCCGTGGCCGAGAAGCTCAACGTCAAGCGCGAAGAAGTCATGGAGATGGAAACGCGCCTGGCCGGTGGCGACGTGCTGCTGGATCCCTCGCCCGGCGACGATGGCGAACAGGCCTTCGGCCCCATCGCCTACCTGGCCGATGGCGCACACGAACCCACGGCCATGATCGAGTCGCGCCAGCGTGACCATCTGGCCACCGACGGCATTGCCATGGCGCTGGAGTCGCTGGATGACCGCAGCCGCCGCATCGTCGAGGAGCGCTGGCTCAAGGTCAACGACGACGGCTCGGGCGGCATGACGCTGCATGAGCTGGCCGCCGTCTACGGCGTGAGCGCCGAGCGCATCCGCCAGATCGAGGTGGCTGCCATGAAGAAGATGAAGAAGGCCCTGGCCGAATTCGCCTGATGGCCTGACGGCCTGGGCTGACAAGCCGCTTCAAGACAAACCCGGATAATCTCCGGGTTTTTTATTGCCCGCAGCCTTTGCGGCCCACACGCCCCCATGCCCGCCAGCGCCATCTCGCCATTACGCCGCCTCTTCGCCAATGCCTTGGCCACCGCCCTGGCCTCGGCCCTGCTGCCTTGCGCTGCCGTGGCGGGCGACGACTGGCCCAGCAAGCCGCTGCACCTGATCGTCGGCTTTCCCGCCGGCTCCTCCCCCGACCTCACGGCGCGCGCCCTGGCGGAGCCGCTGGAAAAGCGCCTGGGCCAGCCCGTCATCGTCGAGAACAGGGTGGGCGCAGGCGGCAACATCGCGGGCGAGCAGGTGGCCCGTGCGCGCGACGGCCATACCTTCAGCGTGATGATCAACGGCAACCTGACGATTGCCCGCCTGCTCAACCCCGCTGTGCGCTACGACCCTGTGAAGGATCTGCAGCCCGTCAGCCTGATCGGCGTGGCGCCCCTGGTGCTGGTGGCTCCGGCCGGCGCGCCCGAGGGCCGCGCCTTCCTGGAGGCCGCTGCCCAGGCTGGCAGCCGCTGGAGCTACGGTTCCCCAGGCGTGGGCACGGTGGGCCACCTGGGCATGGAGCTGCTCAAGAGCCGCTCCGCGCTCAGGCCCGAACACATCCCCTACCCCGGCTATCCGCAGGTGTTCAACGCCATCCAGGGGGGCGACCTGCAGCTGTCCATGCTGCCGCCCGCACTGGCCATGGCCCAGGTGCAGGCCGGCAAGCTGCGCGGCGTGGCCGTGACCTCGGCCGCGCGCAGCCCGCTGGCGCCGGGACTGCCCAGCCTCAAGGAGCTGGGCGTGGGGGATTTCGATCTGGAGATCTGGAACGCCGTGGCCGCGCCCAAGGCCATGCCCGCCGCCCATGTGCAGAAGCTGGCCGAGGCGGTGGGCGAGATCGTGCGCTCGCCCGAGATGCGTGCACGCCTGGCCGCCCAGGGCTGGCAGGCTGTCGGCAGCTCGCCCGAGGGCCTGGCCCTGCGCATACGCCAGGACGTGACGGCACTGGGCCGCATCATCCGCGAACAGGGAATCCACGCGCAATGACGTGCTCGATCACACTGCCATGACCGCTGCCCAAGCCTTCACCGAACTCAACGCCTGGCAGGTCATGGCCTGGGGCCTGCTCTTCTTCGGCGTGCTGTACACGGCCGGCGGCTGGGGCATGACGGCGCTCACGCGCTGGCTGCAGCGGCGCGGCACGGGCCGCGTGCTGGACACGCGCCCGCTCAAGCCCGACCAGTTGCGCCGCGAATGGCGCCAGTCGCTGCATTCGGTGCTGATCTTCGGCATCGGCATGATCGTGCCCTGGGGCCTTCTGCAACTGGGCTGGGCGCGGCTGGAGCCCGATGCAGGCCCCTGGCGCATCGCCATCGAAATCGTGGTGCTGCTGATCTGGAACGATGTGCACTTCTGGATCAACCACCGCCTGCTGCACACGCGGCTGCTGGGGCGCTTTCATGGTGACCACCACCGCTCCATCGTCACCACGCCGTGGTCCACCTACAGCTTCCATCCCATCGAGGCGCTGATGCTGGGCAACGTCATCCTGCTGCCCATGGTGGTGCATGACTTCAGTTTCTGGTCGCTGGCCTCGGTGCCGGTACTCAGCCTGCTGCTCAACGTCATAGGCCACTCCAACTACGACTTCTTCCCCGGGGTGTCCGACACGCATGCGCTGGCCGCCAGCCGGCGCCACCATCTGCACCATGCCCGGCCCAATGGCAACTACGGCTTTGCGCTGGCCTTCATGGACCGGCTGATGCGCACGCGCGTGGCACTGCCCCCCACGGCCCGGCCCAGGACTGAATGAGCCGACCGACCGCCCGCCACATCCAGCCACGGCTGCCCCGGCTGCGCCACTGGCGCGACCTGCAGTCGCTGGCCTATCTGGTGGCGCTGCCGCTGATCGTGTGGTGGCAGTGGCGGCATGGCTGGAACCTGTGGCTCTACGGGATCGAACTGTTCCTCACGCTGGGCGTGGGCGTCATCCACCACAACCACACGCATTTGCGCATGTGGCGCGGGCGCTGGACCAATCGCTTCACGGACTACTGGCTGACCCTGCTGCAGGGCCACCCGACCTTTGTGTTCTGGCCCGCCCATGTGGCCAACCACCACCGCTTCCGCCATGGCCCGCGCGACATGGCACGCACCTACCGCTTCGGCGGCGACCACAACCATCTGCTGGGCTACCTGCTCCACCCACTGCAGGCCGGCTGGGTGCTGTACCCGCTGTTCCTGCGCTGGCTGGGACAGCTGCGCCGGCACTGGCCCGGCGCCTTCCGCTACTGCATGGGCCAGTACCTGCTGTGGCTGGGCAGCTGGGCGCTGCTGCTGTCGCTGGATTGGCAAAAGGCCTTGCTGCTGGTGATCGTTCCCCAGCTGCATGGCCTGCACTGGCTGCTGGCCACCAACTACCTGCAGCACGCCCATGCCGATGGCCGGCCGCTGACGCGCGGCCAGCGGCTGGACAGCGCCACGCCACTGAACTACGCGCGCAATTTCGAGGGCTGGGTCAATCCGCTGCTGTTCAACATCGGCCTGCACACGGCCCACCACGAGCGGCCCCAGGCCCACTGGTCCGAGCTCACGCGCCTGCACAGCGAACACTACCGCCAGCGCGTGGCCCCTGCGCTCAACGAAGGCGGACTGCTACCCTACATGGCCCGCGTCTTCGTGCTCGGCACGGTCTGGCCGCCGGCGCGCACGCGTGCGCAAATGCCTCCCGGAACATACGACTGATACGACCCTGAACCCATGCCCGTCGCCTATTCCAATGTCTATCTGCATGCCGCAGGCATGTTCCTGCCCGGTGAACCCGTGGACAACGCAGGCATGGATGCCTACGTGGCGCCGCTCAACCGCCTGTCCGAGCGCCTCAAGCGCCGCATCCTGGCCGAGAACGGCATTGTCCAGCGCCACTACGCCATAGACGCCGAAGGCCGCACCGTCCACAGCAACACGGCCATGGCCGCCCAGGCCATCCATGACTGCCTGGCACAGGCCGGGCGTGCGCTGGGCGATGTCGGCTTCCTGGCCAGCGGCTCCTCGGGCGGCGATGCCCTCATGCCCGGCTTTGCCAACATGATCCAGGGAGAGATGGCCGCGCCGCCCATGGAGACCCTGTCCGTGCACGGCGTCTGCGCCGCCAGCGTGGGCGCGCTGCAGGCAGCGGCCCAGGCCGTGGACCGCGCGCCCGACTCGCTGGCCCTGGCCGTGGCCAGCGAAATGCCCTCGCGCCTGTTCAAGCGCTCGCGCTTCGCGGCCCAGGGATACGACACGGATTTCGACGCCCACTTCCTGCGCTGGATGCTGTCCGATGGCGCAGGCGCCGTGCTGCTGGGCGGCCCGCAGGCCCTGCCCCATGCACCCGGCCTGCGCCTGAAGCTGTGCTGGACGCACCTGCGCAGCTTTGCGGGCGACTACCCGGTCTGCATGCAGCTGGGCCTGACGCCCGACCGTGCCACCAGCCACCTGGACTTTGCCGCCTGGGGCGATGCCGAGGCCGCAGGCGCGCTGTCGCTGCGCCAGGACATCCGCCTGCTGCCGCACCTGTTCGATGTCTGCATCCACGAATACGCCCACCTGGCCCACACGGGCTGGGTGCCCGGGCGCGGCATCGACCATTTCCTGTGCCACTACTCGTCCGAGCGCTTCATCCCCGTGGTCGATGAGTTGCTGGGCAAGGCCCAGCTCGGCATCCCGCGCGAGCGCTGGTGGAGCAACCTGGCCTGGCGCGGCAACACGGGCGCGGCCTCCATCTTCGTGATGCTGTCCGAGTTCCTGCGCACGCAATCGGCGCGCCTGAAGCACGGCGACACCGTGCTGTGCTTCATTCCCGAATCGGGCCGCTTCACGGCCGGCTACATGCTGCTGGAAGTGGAGGATGCGGCCCAGGCTCCCACCGCCACCCGGGCCACGGCCGCAGCACGCAGTGCCACCGCCGAAGCTCCCGCTGCTCCGGACCTGCTGCCCGATGCCTCCACCATCGCCCCGCCCCATGACCCGGACCAGGCGCCGGCCGCGCTGGCACCGCTGCTGACCGAGCTGGCCAGCCTCTGGCAGGACTACCGCTCGCGCGTGTGGCGCACGCCGCTGCTGCAGCGCATACGCACAGGCAGGCTGCAGACCGCCGACTACGTGCGTTGGATGAGCCACTGGGTTCCCCAGGTGCGCGAGGGCAGCCTGTGGATGCGCGAGGGCGCGGCCTCGCTGACCGGCGAGCACGCGGCGCTGGCCGCACTGATCGACGTGCATGCGGGCGAGGAGCAGAACGACTTCCGCATCCTGCACGAGGACTACCTCAAGGCCGGCGGCACCGAGACCGATCTCACACGCCTGCGCCGCAACCCCGGCGGCGAGGCGCTCAACGCCTACCTGCACGGCCTGGCCGCCACGCCCAATCCGATCGGCCTGCTGGGCGCCATCTACATCATCGAGGGCACGGGCCAGCGCATCGTGCCCAGCCTGCTGCCGCTGCTGCGCGCCAGCCTGCCGCTGCCGCCCGATGCCTTCCGCTTCCTGGAATACCACGGCGCCAACGACGAACACCACCTGGAGCGCTGGCTCATGGCCGTGCAGATGGTGATGGCGCTGGACGGCACAGGCGGCAGCGGGGGCACGGCGGCGCAGGCCATCGTGCGCACCGCGCGCCACACGGCGGCGCTGTACCTGATGCAGTTCGAGCATGTCCTGCCCGAGGAGCACTGATGCAACCCCCAGACTTCATCGAACCGCCCCACGACGAGCGCGACCCCAGCCCCTGGCGTGCGCTGTACCTGGACCAGAGCACGCCGCTGCCCGACGACGTCAAGGCCGCCTGGCTGCGCGACTGCAGCAGCGGCTCGCGCCAGTACCTGCTGCCCTTCCTGCGGCCGCTGGCACGCACCAGCATCGTGCTCATCCAGATCCTCAAGGTGCTGCTGCCGCGCAACTGGGCGCACTCCAGGCTGCTGCACAGGCTGCTGGCCTTCAGCATGAACCGCTTCGTCTCGCCCGAGGCCAACTGGCTCATCCTGCGCCATTTCCACCTGGGCTCGCAGATCCTGGCCTTTGTCGCGGCCAACGCGCCCACGCCCGTGGCCACCACGCCGCTGGAGCCGGGCAGCATCGACGACATCAAGGACGACCTGTTCCTCAGGCACGACCTGAACCTGTTCAACTTCGTCATCCGCCTGAACAACGCGCTGCGCGCCGCAGGCCAGGAACTGCAGCCCGTGGCCGAGCCCGACTTCGCCATGCTGCGCAACCCGCCCCTGCGCCTGGAGGACATGCCGCGCGGCCGCCTGAACCTGCTGGACCTGCAAAGCGCCATCGAGGTCTACACGCCCGTCTACCAGCTGCTGCTGACCGACAACGACTTCTGGCGCGCCAGCAACTCGCTGCAGCTGGACGAAACCGTGGCCATCTATGCGGCCAAGATCCTCGCCTCGCCCGAGCACCTGGTCATGCTCAACAACAAGCACCCGCTGGTGCCCCTGTCCACCCTGCGCGCCGGCCACCGCCTGGTGCTGCACGGCCTGTCCACCGAAATGCTGCACTGCCTGCTGATGAAGGTCGCCGGCGGCGACATCCCTTTGCCCGCACGCGAACTGGCACGCATGCGCGAGGCGGCCCGCACCCACGGCAGTGACAGCAGTGACGGCAGCGGCAGCAGTGACAGCAGCGCCAACAACGCCGACAGCACCGCAGCCGTCTGACCCAGGTCAAGAAACAGCGGCAGATGGCCGCCATCCCGCACGAAACGCGTTACATCATGTTGCATTCAACGGCATAGCCCGCTAGCCTGCACGGCTTCTCCCGGGGCGCGCCGCCCGGGTCCATTGCCGGTGCCCTGGGTGGCTTTCTGCCCGCCCAGGCTGCGGCGCATCCTAGCCTGCGTGCCATGCCATCGTCGTCCTCCACGCCTTCAGCGGTTCGCTGCAGCGAATGCATGCGTTCGTCCCATTGCCTGCTGGGCCAATTGCCCGAGCCCGCATTCCGCCAATGGCTGCCGCATATCCGGGAACGCGGCCTGGCCAAGGGGCACAGGCTTCAGGCGCAGGGCAGCGTCGCCCATGAATTCCAGGTGATCAAGATCGGCTTCGTACTGGCCATGCGCCAGGGCGCCGACGGCGTGGCACGGCCCGTGGCACTGTTCGGCAACGGCCATGCGCTGGGCAGCCCGGGCTGGCTGCAGCAGCCCTCGGCCATGCACTTCGAGGCGCTGGGCCCCGGCCGCATCTGCTGCGTGGACATCCCCACCATCACACGCCGCGGCCTGGTCGATGCCGACTTCGTGCGCGCACTGGCCACCAGCTACACCCACAACAACGCCCTGCTGGCCGAATGGGCACGCATCGTGCGCATCCCCGGCGTGCTGCGCCAGCTGGCCGCCACGCTCATGCAGCTGGCGTCGCTGCAGTCGAGCCTGCTGGTGCGCCTGCCCAGCCAGGGCGCACTGGCCGCCCTGCTGGCCACCACGCGCGAGACCATCGCGCGCAGCCTGGTGCGCCTGGTGCAGCTCGGCGCACTGGAGCGGCCGGACCGATGGCATTGCGTGCTGCAGCCTGCGGTGTTGCTGAGGATCAGTGGGGGAGGCGTGAGGGATTTGGAGTACCAGAGGATGGGAGGCTGAACACCCATACCAGGCTCCTTTTTTCGGGCCAGGCTAGCGTATGTACTACATCCAACGCGATCATGTTCTGATCGTGATGCTTGGCGGCGCAGACAAGTCCAGCCAGGCGCAGGACATTGCTGCGGCTCTGGGCGACATCGCACGCGCGCGCGGTGCGGCATGACTCAGCTCGCTCGCGACACCGGACTTTCTCGCGAAAGCCTCTACAAAAGCCTGTCTGGCCTGTTGCCCCCTTGTTTCAGATCGGGGCGCTGCAAGCGGTTACGACAGCGCAGGCCTTTCGCCTCGGCCCTCACGATCCGCAATAGAAAAGACTAGTCTTTTCCATCCTTTTTCTTCCCACCGCCCAATGCCTGCTCCAACCGCTCGATACGGTGAAGAAGCTCTCCGTACCTGGCCTCTGTCTGCGCCTCGAATTCAAGCACCATCCGGCGAAACAGCGACTCTGGAGCCAGTCCCGTTCGGGAAATGATTTCCCCCCATCGCCTTGCCGTATCCGCGGTGGCTCGCAAGACCAGATTTGACGCAGGCTCGCCCACACCGGGCGGTTTTTCATTCTCCGGCACCCCTGTTCCGCTGAGCAACCACTCCAGGTCCACAGCGAGCGCGGCAGCCAGGCGCTTGGCAACATCCGGGCGCGGCTTCGCTCTCCTGGTCTCGTAACGGCTGATCTGCGTCGCCGCAATGTCGCTGGCTGCAGCCAGCTCGACCTGGGTCAGGTGCAGGCGGCTTCGAGCGTCCGCCAGACGGTTCGCGAAATCGGGATTTCCCATGAAGGATTGAAAAAGGCTATCAAAGACTAGCCTTTTGATGTACTATTCATTCACACTCGACAGCAGCCACTGGCGAGCCCGCTTGCAAGATCCGTATCGCTCAAACACACGGATCTGCTGATTCGCGCCCTTTCAGGAGGAACGAAACCATGTCGGATGATGGCATATCGGCGCCTGCCCGCCAGGCATGTGCAGGCAGCCCCCCGCAGCCTGCGTTCAACGCCGAGGACCTGGCGTCCGATGCGCTGTGCCATATGGAAGCGGCGCTGGCCGTGCTGGAAGTGCACGCGCAGCGGTGCCAGTATCCGGACGTGCATGCTGCGCTCGATTTGCTGCGCAGCTACTACGACACGGCCTATGGCCACATGGACAGCGAGCCCCTGCCAGACATGGAGTCTGTGGTATTGCCCAGAATGTCTTCGGACCTGGACCGTGTCGTCGGAATCCTCCAGCGGGTGAACGGCGACGACAGGGATGACCTCATGCTGCACGCCGTGAATCATCTGTTGCGCGCTGCGCGCAGGCACATCCAAAGGCAGGCCTGAACCAGGGTCTGTTCACACCCTAGGCCACCCCCGCCTGCTGCGCCAACAGCGTCGCCACGGGCCTGTGGATCAGTGCTGGAATCTGCTCTGCCGGCATGGCGCGGGCGAATAGCCAGCCCTGGTAGGCGTCGCAGTCCAGGATGCGCAGCAGGCGCAGTTGCTCGGCCGTTTCCACGCCTTCGGCGACCACCTGCAGGCCCAGGGTGCGGGCCAGCGCGATCACGGCCTTGACGATCTTGGCGTCGGCCGGGCTGTCGAGCATGGGGCCGATGAAGGTGCGGTCGATCTTCACGCGCGAGACGGGCAGATCGCGCAGGTGGGCCAGCGAGGAGTAGCCGGTGCCGAAGTCGTCCAGCACCACGCACACGCCGGCCGCCAGCAGGCTGCCCAGCAGCTCGCGCGCCTGCAGCGGGTCGGTCATGGCGGCGGACTCGGTGACTTCCAGCTCCAGCAGGTGCGGCGGCACGCCATGCCGGGCCAGGCTGGCCATGAGGCGCTGCTGCAGGTCGGCCTGGCGCAGTTGCTGGGCCGAGAGGTTGACCGCCACGCGCAGCGGCATGCCTGCGCGCAGCCAGTCGCCGGCCTGGCGGCAGGCAGCATCGATCACCCACTCACCCAGGGCCAGGATCAGGCCCGTGGATTCGGCCACGGGCACGAAGCGTTCGGGCGAGACCCAGCCCATCTGCTCGTCGTTCCAGCGCAGCAGGGCTTCCACGCCCTGGACCTGGCCGCCCAGCACCTGCACCTGGGGCTGGAAGTGCAGGCTCAGCAGACCCCGGTCCAGGGCGTGCTTGAGGCGTTCGTGCAGCAGCACTTTCTCGGCCATGGCCTCGCCCATGGCGCTGGCGTAGCGCGCATAGGAGGCACGGCCGCGCTGCTTGGCGTCGTACATGGCCATGTCGGCATAGCGCATGAGGGTGGCCGCATCGCCCGCGTCCTGCGGATAGAAGGCTGCGCCCACGCTGGCGCCGAAGTTCAGCGCGTAGTGGCCTATGGTGCAGGGCCGGCACAGCTCGTGCAGCAGCGCGTCTATGCGCTGGCGCAGATCGGGCTCGTTGCAGGGCTGCAGCAGGGCGGTGAACTCGTCACCGCCCATGCGCGCCAGCGTGGCCGAGCCGCCCAGCGCGGCCTGCAGGCGGCGCGCCACCTCCTTGAGTACCTGGTCGCCCACGTCATGGCCATAGCCGTCGTTGATGGCCTTGAAGTTGTCGAGGTCGAGCAGCAGCAGCGCAAAGGACGCGGGGCCGGCACCCGAGCCCGCCTGTGCCTGCGAGATCGCCTGCTCCAGCTGCAGCCCGAACTGCCAGCGGTTGAGCAGGCCGGTCAGGGTATCGTGGGTGGCGTGGTAGTGCATGCAGGCCTCCATCTGGCGCAGCTGCGACAGGTCCCGCACAAAGGCCACGGCCACACCGCCGCCGTGCGGCGAGTGGCCCAGGGCGATGTCCACGGACAGGCGCTTGCCGTCCTTGCGCAGCAGCCACAGATCGCGCCCCTGGCCCATGGGCCGGCGCGCGGGCTGGGCGAAGTAGGACTGCAGTTGCGGCCCGTGGGCCGCGTGCGCCTCGGCCGGCAGCAGCATCTGCAGCGGGTGGCCCAGCAATTCGGCGGTGCCATAACCGCTCATGGCCTGTATGGCGGGATTGGCCAGCAGGATGCGGCCGCCGCGGTCCACGAGCAGGATGCCGTCGGGCGCGGCCTCCATTGCCACGCGCTTGAGGTCTTCGTCCAGCGCCTCGCCCGGAGCTGCGGAGTCGCCGGCATCCATGCTCCAGCCCGGCGCCATCATGCGGACGCCCCGCTGCCGTGAAATACCGATGCCGCAGCCTCCAGCGCCTGCGCCTGTGCGGCCAGCAGCTGTGCGTGCCCGATGGTGTCGCGCGCCAGAGCGGCATTGTGCTGGGTCATCTGTTCGAGCTGCTGCACGGCGGCCTGCACCTGCTGCACGCCGCCGGCCTGGGCCTGGCTGGCGGCCTGCATGCCTTCGGCCAGCACCAGTTGCTCGCGCATATCGGCCTGCACAGCCTGCATGGCCTCGCCCACTTCGCGCGCCATGGCGCAGCTTTGCGCCACCTGCTGCTGCGATGCCTCGATCAATGCCTTGATCTGGCGCGCGGCGTGGGCGCTGCGCTGGGACAGGCCGCGCACCTCGTCGGCCACCACGGCAAAGCCCTTGCCGTGTTCCCCGGCGCGTGCGGCTTCCACGGCGGCGTTGAGCGCCAGCAGGTTGGTCTGGAAGGCAATGCCGTCGATGAGCGAGCTGATCTGCCCCACCTGGTCGCTGGTCTGGGCCACGCCGCGCATGCCCTGGTCCAGTTGCACGACCATGCGGCTGCTCTGCCCTGCCATGTCCACGCCGTGCCGCGCGCGGGCGGCGGCCTCGCCGGCCTGGGCGCTGCTGCGCTCGATGGCGCCGGCCAGGGCCTGCATGGCCTGGGCCGATTGCTCCAGGCTTGCGGCCGCGGCCTCGGTGCGATCGCTCAGTTCGGTGCTGCCCTGCTGCACGGCCAGCGCGCAGCGGCGCACCTGGTCGCTCTTGCCCTGGATGTCGCCGACCAGGGAGACCAGGTTGAGCCCGGTCTGCCGCACGGCGCTGCCGATGGCACCGATCTCGTCCGTGCGCTGCAGGAACAGTGCATCGGTCTGCTGCCCGCTGGCCACGGCCTGGGCCTGGCCGCGCAGTGCCGCCAGGGGCATGAGCAGACGGCTGCGCAGCCACTGCCCGGACGCCACGCAGGCCAGGCTCCAGATCAGCCAGGCCGGCCAGACCTCGGCCAGCGGCACGGCCGATGGCTGCAGCGCGGGTGACCACAACCCGGCCGAACCCAGCAGCCACAGGCCGGCCACCACGGCCTGCACGCGCCAGGCCAGTGGCCGAAAGCGCCACCACCGCTGCAGCGCGCCCACGGCGCCGCGCCCCACGGGAAAGCCCCGGTGCAGGCCAAGCGAGCGCACGCCGGCATTGATCTGTTCATAGAGCGCCGCATGCTGCTGCACCTCGCGCGGCTCGGGCCGGGTGCGCACGGACAGGTAGCCGACCACGGCGCCCGCATGGCGTATGGGACTGGCGTTGGCACGCACCCAATAATGGTCGCCGTTCTTGCGCCGGTTCTTGACCAGGGCGCTCCAGGGCAGCCCGCGCTGGATGGTGGACCACATGTCGGCAAAGGCGGCGGCCGGCATGTCGGGATGGCGCACGATGCTGTGGGCCTTGCCGTAGAGCTCGGCGGCCTCGAAGCCGCTGACGCGGATGAAGGCATCGTTGGCATAGACGATGCGCCCCTTCAGGTCGGTGACGGAAAGAAGCGTCTCTCCTTCGCTCAGAGGGTACTCACGCTGGGTGACGTACACGTTTCGCCGCATGGATCAGGTCTCTCGGAGATGGGCGGGGCGTCGGCATGACATCCCCAGGCGGGGCCCACTCTAAGCAGTCCTGAGGCGATGCACATCAGGGATGGTGCGCTGCAGCGCACCTAAACGCAGCCAATGTGACGGGGGTCACATTGGCTGCGGCGCGCGCAGGATCAGGAGCGTTTTTCCTGCAGCAAGGCCTTGACGTCGGCACCCAGCACCTGCGGGCCGCCGCCGTATCGCTCATACACGCGCAGGCGGCCGGCCGTGTCATAGACATAGCTGCCGGCCGAATGGTCCAGCGTGTAGCTGCCTTCGGTCTTGCCGGGCACTTTCTTGTAGAACAGCTTGAAGTCCTTGGCGACGGCGGCGGTCTCGTCCGGCGTGCCGTGCAGGCCGACGAAGCCGGGGTCGAAATTGCCCAGGTAGGCCTTGAGCACCTCGGGCGTGTCGCGCTCGGGGTCCAGGGTGACGAAGACGCCCTGCAGCTTGTCGCCATCGGCGCCCAGCTGCTGCTTGACCTCGACCAGCTCCTGCAGGGTGGTGGGGCAGACATCGGGGCATTGCGTGTAGCCGAAGAAGACCACGACGACCTTGCCCGCAAAGTCCTTGAGGCTGCGCTGCCTGCCGTCCACATCGCGCAGGGGAATGTCCTTGGCGTATTCGGCGCCCGTGACATCGACGCCCTGGAAACTGGTCTTTGCCTCGCGCGAGCACCCGCTCAGCGCCAGGGCGCCCCATGCCATGGCGGTCAAGCCCAGAACGCGCAGCGCTGTCCGTTTGTTCATGCTTCCTCAACAAGGTAGTTGCCGCAGGCTGCGTGGCCGCAAAGGCTGCGCGCCGGCCCGGGCTGGAAAGGGAAAAGGCGAAAGCGTCCGCTGAAGGAGCTTTCGCACAGCCGCAAACCATAACCCATAACCGCAAGACCCCGGGGCTGCGGGGCCTGCCTGCCTGCCTGCCTGTCTACTGGCCAGCCCTACCCGCCGTCGCCCGGACGCCCTGCCGTGTCCCAGGAAGCCGAGGCACGCAGCAGCCGGTCCAGGTCGCGCTTGGCCTTGCCGGCATCGGCCATGCCCAGGCCGGCGGGCATGCGCATCATCCAGTGGCCCTGCGGGTCCACCACATACAGGTGGTCCTGCAGCGCCTGGCCGGCCGCCGGCTGCAGCCAGCCGCGCAGCACGGCCTCGGGCACGCGCAGCACCGTGGCCTGGGCCAGCGCGGGGCGCAGGTGCGCGGGCACGGCTGCGTCGTCGGAGATGAGCCAGACCCGGTCCAGCCGGTCCTTTTCGCGGCCCAGTGTCTCGCGCAGCTGGCGCTGCAGATAGAGATGGCTTTCGCAGGCGCTACCGCAGGCACCGCCCGCCACGCTGAGAAGCAGCCACTGGCCCTTGAGCGACTGCAGCGGCAGCGGCGCGCCGTCCAGCGTGGTGGCCGTGGCCGAAGGCAGGGCCGGCTGGGCCGCGATCAGCTCGCCAAAGCTGCGCTGCTGGCCGGGCCGCAGCACGTAGTAGGTGAGGTAGGAGGCCACCACGGGCGCGGCACAGACCGCGAACACGGCCAGCATCTTCCAGCGGCCGCTGCGCGTGCGTTGCGCGCCAGCCAAGCCCGGCTGCAAGGGCGGCAGGCCATGGACGGTCATCTCCAGGGGAGTCTCAGGGGCGGGCATGGCGCGGGCGGACAAAGCGTCGGACGATTTGGAACCAGACATACAAAAGCGTGATCAGGGCCGCGAGTCCAAACCATTGGAACGCATAGCCATGGTGTTTCTCGACACCGGCCGTCACAACGGGCCAGTCGCGCCGCAGGCCTTCGCTGGCTTCGCCGGTCTGCAGCAGGCTCCAGTCGCGCAGCGGCAGCCCGGAGGCCACGGCCCATTCGGCAATGTCCACATTCTGTCGGATGCGCGACTTTTGCCCATCAGGGTCTGCCCCTGCCCGGCCGAATTCGTAGAGCCGGGACGGCGCGGCCTCCATGCGCCCCTGGACGGTGACCAGGCCTTCGGGCGTCTGTACCTCGGGCAAGGCCGCGCGGTCCAGGAAATTGCGCGGCACCCAGCCGCGCTGCACGGCAATCACCACATCCTCATGCGGCGCGGCCAGCCGCAGCGGCGTGAGCACGAAGAAGCCCGGCTGGCCCTGCATCTGGCGGTTGTCCAGGTACAGCGACTGCCCGGCAATCCAGTGGCCCTGCAGTCGCACGGGCCGGTGCAGCCAGGGTGCCGCCTCGGGGTTCATGGCAGCACCGGGCTGCATGGGCGCCAGCTGCGCGTTGTCCAACGGCGGCAGGTCCTGCTGGCGCTGCACGGCATCGAACAATTGCTGCTTGTAGGCCGCGCGCTGCAGTTGCCAGCGGCCCAGGGACAGCGTGATGGCCACGCCGATCAGCGCGGCCAAGGTGATCAGTACAAACCGCCAGCGGTCTGGCATTCTGGAAACACGCACCGGATAATCCACCCATGAAATTCGTGATCGTTCTCGCCCTGCTGGCCATTGTCGCCAGTCTGGGCAGCGCCTTGTTCTTCATGATGCGCCGCAATCCCGAAGACCAGGAGGGTCCGGGCGACGACAGGCACCGCAGCCGCGCCATGTTCCGCGCACTGGCGCTGCGCGTGGGCCTGTCCATCGCGCTGTTCCTGTGCGTGCTGCTGGCCGCCAAGCTGGGCTACATCCATCCCACCGGCTGGACCGCCGGGCAATAGACAAGCCCCCTGCCCCGCAAACAAAAAGAAGCGCCCAGGCGCTTCTTTTTGCATGGGGCGGACTGGCCCTCACATCCAGTACACGAGGACGTAGAGGAACAGCCAGACCACGTCCACGAAGTGCCAGTACCAGGCCGCGCCCTCGAAGCCGAAATGCCGCTCGGACGTGAAGTGCCCCGCATGCAGGCGCATGGTGATGAAGAACAGCATCAGCATGCCCACGAAGACGTGGAAGCCGTGGAATCCCGTGAGAAGGAAGAAGGTCGAGCCGAACACGCCCGAGGACAGCTTGAGGTTCAGCTCGGTGTACAGGTGGTAGTACTCGTAGCCCTGCACGCACAGGAAGACGAAGCCCAGAACCACCGTCATCCACATGAAGGCGATGGTGCGGGCGCGGTGGCCGGCCTGCAGCGCATGGTGGGCAATGGTCAGCGTCACGCCCGAGGTCAGCAGCAGCGCCGTGTTGATGGTGGGCAGCCAGAACGGGCCCACGGTCTGGAAGGGCTCGACGCTGTTGGCCGGCGAGGCCGTGGCACCGGCCGCCATGCTGGGCCAGACGGCCTTGAAGTCGGGCCACAGCAGGGCGTTGTCCAGGCTGCCCAGCGCGGGCACCGAATGCGAGCGCGCCCACCACAGGGCGGTGAAGAAGGCGCCGAAGAACATCACCTCGGAGAAGATGAACCAGCTCATGCTCCAGCGGAAGGACAGGTCGATCTTGCGCCCGTACTTGCCCGACTCGCTTTCATGCGCGGCTTCCCGGAACCAGAAAAAGAGCACGGCCAGCCACCAGACCAGGCCAAGGCCCAGGCTGTACATGCCCCATTCATGCCCGTTGATCCAGTTGCCTGCGCCCAGGATCACGAAGAACAGCCCCGTCGCCGCCATGACGGGGTGGCTGGACTCTGCCGGCACGTAGTAGTAAGGCGTTTTGCCGTGGGTGGTTGCACTCATTGCTCAGCTCCTGAAATTCTTGGTTCTCTGTTTCCCGTGTATCACTCTCTGTCCCCGATGGCCGCGCCGCTCAGACCACGAGCTTGACCAGCGCGATCAATCCCAGCACCAGCACGAAGATGGCCGCCAGCCCCACTGCAATCACATGCAGCGGCGTGATGCGCTCCCCGTCCTGCTGGTACTCGCTTCCCTTGCGCACGCCGAAGAGCGACCAGGCCACGGCACGCATCGTGCGCCACACGCTGGGCCGGCGGCGCGGCTCCTCGGGCTGCGGCGCATTCATGAGGCGGGCTCCTGCTTCGGCCCTGCCGCCACCGGCGCCTCGCCCGTGGGTGCGGCCGGCGTTTTGCCGCCCACCTCGAAGAAGGTATAGGACAGCGTGATCGTGGTCACATCCTTGGAGATGCGCGGATCGATCACGAAGGCCACCGGCCATTCACGCTTCTCTCCAGGCTCCAGCGTGTACTGCGAAAAGCAAAAGCACTCCAGCTTGTTGAAATGCGCGGCCGCCTGGCGTGGCGCATAGCTCGGTATCGCCTGGGCCGCCATGCGGCGGTCCTGCACATTCTGGAACTCGTACATGACCGTGGCCAGCTCGCCCGGATGGACCTGGATGGAGCGCTGCGCCGGCTTGAAGTCCCAGGGCCCGCGCGCATTGGCGTCGAACTCCACGGTAATGGTGCGGCTCTTGTCCACCTGCGAGTTGGCGGGCAGCTTCACATCGCGCCCGGCCGTGCCGTTGCCCGGCACCTGGCGCTCGGACAGCGACAGGATGTTGATGCCCGTGAGCTCGCAGATGTGCTTGTAGATGGGTATCAGCACGTAGCCGAAGGCAAACATGCCCAGCGCCACCACGGCCAGCTTGCCCACCATCTTCGCGTTTTCACTGCGCACGCTCACGGACGTCCCTCCTGTTGCCGGCCCTCAATGGAGCACGGTGATCTTGACCACGAAGCCGGCCAGAAAGACCAGCGCCACCGATACCAGGATCAGCGCCAGCCGCAGGTTGGCTTTTCGTTGCTGTGCGTCCATGTGTCTTTCCCTTGCTGTATCAGCCTATGACGCGGGTCGCCGTCGCATCCAGCTTGGGCGGCGTCTCGAAGGTATGGAACGGCGCCGGCGAGGGCACTTCCCACTCCAGGCCTTCTGCAGCCTCCCAGGGCTTTTGCGGCGCCTTCTCGCCCTTGCCGCGCATGGCGGGCACGACGACGAAGAGGAAGAAGTACACCTGCATCAGGCCGAAGCCCAGCGCGCCCAGCGAGGCCACCATGTTGAAGTCGGCGAACTGCATGGGGTAGTCGGCATAGCGGCGCGGCATGCCGGCCAGGCCCAGGAAGTGCATGGGGAAGAAGGTGACGTTGAAGAAGATCAGCGAGCCCCAGAAGTGGATCTGGCCGCGCGTCTCCGAATACATCACGCCGGTCCACTTGGGCGCCCAGTAGTAGTAGGCCGCGAACATGGAGAACAGCGATCCGGCCACCAGCACGTAGTGGAAGTGGGCCACCACGTAGTAGGTGTCCTGCAGCTGGATGTCGATGGGCGCCATCGACAGGATCAGGCCCGTGAAGCCGCCCATGGTGAACACGAAGATGAAGCCCACCGAGAACAGCATGGGCGTCTCGAAGGTCATGGAGCCGCGCCACATGGTGGCCACCCAGTTGAAGATCTTCACGGCCGTGGGCACCGAGATCAGCATGGTGGCGTACATGAAGAACAGCTGGCCGGTCACGGGCATGCCGGTGGTGAACATGTGGTGCGCCCACACGATGAAGGACAGGATGGCGATGGACGAGGTCGCATACACCATGGATGCATAGCCGAACAGCTTCTTGCGGCTGAAGGCCGGCACGATCTGGCTGATGATGCCGAAGGCCGGCAAGATCATGATGTAGACCTCGGGGTGGCCGAAGAACCAGAAGATGTGCTGGTACATCACCGGGTCGCCGCCGCCTGCGGGATTGAAGAAGCTGGTGCCGAAATGGCGGTCCGTCAGCGTCATGGTGATGGCGCCGGCCAGCACGGGCATGACGGCGATCAGCAGGTAGGCGGTGATCAGCCAGGTCCAGGCGAACATGGGCATCTTCATCAGCGTCATGCCGGGCGCGCGCATGTTGAGCACGGTGACGATGATGTTGATGGCGCCCATGATGGAGCTGGCGCCCATGATGTGCATGGCCAGGATGGAGGTGTCCATGGACGGGCCCATCTGCAGCGTCAGCGGCGCATACAGCGTCCAGCCTGCGGCGGGGGCGCCGCCTGGCATGAAGAACGAGCCCACCAGCATCAGGCCGGCCGGAATCAGCAGCCAGAAGCTGAAGTTGTTCATGCGCGCGAAGGCCATGTCGGAGGCACCGATCTGCAGCGGCAGCATCCAGTTCGCAAAGCCCACGAAGGCCGGCATGATGGCGCCGAACACCATGATCAGGCCGTGCATGGTGGTCAGCTGGTTGAACAGCTCGGGGTTGACGATCTGCAGCCCGGGCTGGAACAGCTCGGCGCGGATCAGCAGCGCCAGCACCCCCCCCACCATCAGCATGGTGAACGAGAACAGCAGATACAGCGTGCCGATGTCCTTGTGGTTGGTGGCGAACATCCAGCGCCGCCAGCCCGTGGGCGTGGCGTGGTGGTGATGGTCGTCATGCCCGTGTCCATGCTCGTGCTCATGCGCATGTTCGTGGCCCTCGCCCGCAGGGCTGTGGATGGGGGGAAGTACGGCGCTCATGCTGTTATCTCCAATCGCTCATCTGTCTTGCGTGCTCACTGCGCAGGGAACTTGCCGGTGCGGGCGGCCACGAACTCGGCCGGCTGCACCAGCTGGCCGGTCTTGTTGGACCAGTGGTTCTTGGCAAAGGTGACCACGGCGGCCAGCTCGGTATCGCTCAGCTGTTTCCAGGCGGGCATGGCGCCGTTGGCACGGCCTTCCAGCACCACATGCATCATCTCGGCCGTGGGGCCCAGGACGATGGGGCTGCCGTCCAGCGGCTTGATGGGACCGGCGCCCTTGCCGTTGGCCTGGTGGCAGGCCGCGCAGTTGGCGGCATAGACCTTCTCGCCGCGTGCCATCAGGTCGGGCAGGCTCCAGACCTTGCTGGGGTCGTCCTTCTTGGCTGCGGCGATCTTCTTTTGCTCGTCCACCCAGGCCTTGTAGCCGTCGCTCGACAGCACCTTCACGTGGATGGGCATGTAGGCATGCTCCTTGCCACACAGCTCGGCGCACTGGCCGTAGTAGTCGCCGGTCTTCTCGGCACGGAACCAGGTGTCGCGCACAAAGCCCGGGATCGCATCCTGCTTGATGCCGAAGGACGGCACCATGAAGGAGTGGATCACGTCGTTGGCCGTGGTGATGATGCGCACCTTGCGGTCCACGGGCACGACCAGCGGGTTGTCCACCTTGAGCAGGTAGTCGTTGGGCGCCTTGGAGACATCGCCGCTGTCGGACAGCGCGCGGTGGCTGCTGTCCAGCGTGGAGATGAAGCTCAGGCCCTCGCCTTCGCCGTTGATGTAGTCGTAGCCCCATTTCCACTGGTAGCCCGTGGCCTTGATGGTGACATCGGCGTTGGTGGTGTCCTTCTGCGCCACCAGCACCTTGGTGGCCGGCAGCGCCATGAGCACGACGATGATGAAGGGCACGACGGTCCAGACCACCTCGACCGTGGCCGATTCGTGGAAGTTCGCCGCCTTGGCGCCGCGCGATTTGCGGTGCTTCCAGATCGAATAGAACATCACGGCGAACACGCCGATGAAGATCACCGTGCAGATGATCAGCATCATCCAGTGCAGGTAATGCTGCTCATGCGCGATGCGCGTGACCGCCGGATGAAGGTTGAGCTGATTGACGGCCGGGCCGCCTGGCAGATCTGTCGTCGCATGCGCAAGGGAGCCTCCCCCTGCCACACTCATCAAGCCCCAGAGAACCAGCCTGGTGGAAATGCTTTTCATAGTTTTCACTTACATCTAAGCCTCGGGTTATCCACTCGCTCCGCTGCGCCGGCGTGGGGGCCGCGCAGCCAGACCGTTCAACGCCTGCCCAAAGGGCAACTCCCGGCCTCAACTGTCCGAGCATGCATGAAAGCGCCGCAGATGTGCCTGCGCGCAATCACCAATAGCGTGCCAGCCGGCATCAGCGGCAGCTCGGACGCGGGACCGGGATTCGGGCATGCAGCCATCCCCGCCTGCGCCTGCAGGCGCATGAATTCGGGGGACAGCAGCAAGGTGGACGGAAGAATGCGCGCACGCCGGCCATTCCGTGCATGTGTGCCATGCAGACCGGGGGCGGATTGGAAAAGGGGAAGCATGCGGCCCGGCATGCGACGCAGAAGGGGGGATAGCAGGGACAGAAAGACCAGTGCCCGCTCCCAGAGGAGCAGGCACTGCTGCAGCCGGTGATGATCAAACTCGTGGGCAGGCCGCTCCTGGATGGGTCGGCCCGTTCTCGTTCCCGTGGCAAAACGAAACACCAAATCGTCTCCCCTTTCGGCCTGCGGACCGCTGGTCTTTTCCCGGCCCGGGAAAGCGAGCCCAGGGAAAAGCTGTTGTCTCTGTCAGCTCGGGAAAAGTGTAGACGTTTTTGTTTTCGATCAATGACCGGAAAGCGACATTGGGGCTATCGCAAACCCGTGTTGCGCGGCTGGCGCAGCATGCTGCGCATGTCCTCCAGCGATACGGCGCTGCTGGACTCCAGGCGCACGCGCGGCTGCGGCTTGTAGGCGTGGCCGTAGACGATCTCGAAGGTCAGCGCCAGCTGCCCGTCGGGGCCGGCCAGGCGCTCGCGCAGGGCATCGTGCAGGCGCTGCTGCCAGCGGCGGCCGCGCAGCGCCGCAAAGCGTTGCGGATGGAAGTTGCGGCCCAGCTCGCGCAGCTCCTGCAGCAGCCGCTCGGGCGTGGCAAAGGTCAGCGTGATGTGCTCCATGTCCATCACCGGCTCGCTGAAGCCTGCGTGCACCAGCATATCGCCCCAGTCATGCATGTCGGTGAAGGACTGGCCGGCGGGCGGCCAGCCCAGCTGGGCGTAGATGGCGTGCAGCTCGCGCAGCGTATCGGGCCCCAGGCAGGAGAACATCACATAGCCATCCACGGACAGCGCCTGGTGCCAGCGCGTGATCAGCGCCTGCGGGTCGGCCTGCTGGTGCAGGGCCATGTTGGCCCACAGCATGTCCACGCCGGCAGGCTCGGGCTCGCCAAACTGCGTTGCGCCCCCGGTCCAGCGCGCGGGCTGCCACCAGCGCGCGCCCAGCTGCTCGCGGGCCGCGGCCTCGTGCAGCGGCGAGGCTTCGTAGACCAGGCATTCGGACTGCGCATAGCGCTGGCGCAGCAGCGCATGGGCCTGCAGGCCGCCGCGCACGGGCTGCCAGTGGCACCAGCGCCGGGGCGGCTTGACGATCCAGTCCAGCCGCTCCTGCATGCGGCGCGCCACCTCCTCATGCAGCCACGGCGAGGCCACAGGCGCGGCCTGCTGCCAGCGCAATGCGGCGGCCGGATCGATGGTGGGGGGCAATTCGTGGGACATGGCTGGGCGGGGAATCCGGGCTCCTCGAAAGACAGGCGCCCGGCCCCGGAGCAAAGGGGTGGCGGACGCGGCGCGAGTATATTGACTCCATGCCCAACCTGCCTGCGTCATGGCTTTCGCATTGGCACGCCGGCCTGCCCAGCCAGTGCGCCATCTGCCGCCGCTGGCCGGCCCAGCGCCTGTGCCAGGACTGCCGCTTGCGCTGGGCCAGGCCGCTGGCGCGCTGCGGGCTTTGTGCCATGCCGCTGCCAGCGGGCCACGACGCCAGCGGCGGCCAGCAGGTCTGCGGCGCCTGCCTGGTCAAGCCCCCGCCACTGACGCACTGCCTTGCCGCGCTGGACTACGCCTATCCCTGGCACACGGTGATCGGCGACTTCAAATTCCGGGGAGACACCGGCCTGGCACGCAGCCTGGCCGCCCTGCTGCTGGAGCAGCCCGGTGCCCGCGAACATCTGGCGCAATGCGATCTGCTGCTGCCCATGCCCCTGTCTGCCCAGCGCCTGCGCGAACGCGGCTTTCACCAGGCCCTGGTGCTGGCCCGTGCGCTGTCCACCCCGTCCACCCGAGGCAAACTGCGGCACCAGGCCGTGCAGCGCGCCCACACGGCACAGGCCCAGCATGACCTGCCGCGCACCCTGCGCCTGCGCCAGCTGCGCACGGTCTTTGCGGTGCCGCCAGCGCAACTGCCCCATGTGCGCGGCCGCAAGGTTCTGCTGATCGACGATGTGATGACCACGGGCGCCAGCCTGCATGCATTGGCCACCTGCCTGCGGCGTGCAGGCGCGGCCGAGGTCAGCGCCCTGGTGCTGGCGCGCACGCCCTGACCGAGGGGGTTCGGGGCCCGGGGGCATATGCCGGCGCGAGACAATACGGGCCATGTTCCATATCGTTCTCGTCACGCCGGAGATTCCGCCCAACACCGGCAATGTGATCCGTCTGGCCGCCAACACCGGCTGCAGCCTGCACCTGATCGAGCCGCTGGGCTTTTCCATGGAAGACCGCCTGATGCGCCGCGCCGGGCTGGACTACCACGAGTACGCGCCCGTGCGCCGCCATGCCGACTGGCAGGCTTTCCTGCAGGACTGCCAGCCGGACCGCCAGCGCATGTTCGCCATGACCACGCACAGCAGCAGCCCCGCCCACGCCATCGGCTTCCAGCCCGGCGACTGGCTGGTGTTCGGCTCCGAAAGCAAGGGCCTGCCCCCCGAAGTGCGCGAGCAGTTCCCGCCGCGGCAGCGCCTGCGCCTGCCCATGCTGCCGCAGCAGCGCAGCCTGAACCTGTCCAATGCCGTGGCCGTGACGGTGTTTGAAGCCTGGCGCCAGCAGCAGTTTGCCGGCGCCGCACTGTCCGAGGGAGCATCCGGCGCGGCCTGAGCGATCAGCCGGACCGGGCAGAAAGTTCCCGGCCGATTGTTTCAACGGCTGAAAAAGCGCATTGCCAATCCAAGGGTTTTTCCTGATTCCAAGCCGTCCTACATTTGAGTCATGGGCTCTACGTTACCAAGCGATTTCCGCAAAGAACGCCCTGTCCCAGAAACAAAACAAAGGACTTGAATCATGAAGAACACCCGCCGTTTTGCCGTCCTGGCCGCCCTCTCCATCTCCGCCATCGCCGCCCAGGCCGCCGGCTTCGACTACGCCGACAACAGCAGCTACCCGCCCGAAGTGAAGACCCAGGGCACGCTGACACGCGCCCAGGTCATTGCCGACCTCAAGGCCGCCCAGGCCAATGGCACCATGCCCTCCGTAGCCGAAAGCTACCTGCCCATCCAGAACACCGCTGCCACCAGCGTGAATCGCGATGACGTGCGCCGCGAAGCCGCTGCCGCAGAGCGCGCCGGACAACTGAACTTCGGCGCCTGAAGCCATACGTTCGGCCGGACGATCCCCCAGCAACCGCTGCCACCACGCAGCCAGCCCGCAGGTGCCGCCTGCGGGCTTTTTTCATTCAGGGCGCAGCCCCATAGTTGCGGGCCACGGACTCGGCCACGCAGGCCGGCTTGTCGGCGCCTTCGCGCTCCACGGTCACCAGCCAGGTCATCTGCAGGCCACCGGGCTCGATGGGCTCGGCGGCCTGCAGCGTCAGGCGCGCGCGCAGGCGGCTGCCCACGGGCACGGGGGAGGTGAAGCGCACGCGGTTGAGGCCGTAGTTCACGCCCATTTGTGCGCCTTCGATGTGAAAGCAGCTTTGAAAGAACTGGGGAATCAGCGACAGCGTCAGAAAGCCATGCGCAATCGGCGCGCCGAAGGGGCCTTTGGACGCACGCTCGGGGTCCACATGGATCCACTGCTGGTCGCCCGTGGCATCGGCGAACAGCTGCACCTGCTGCTGGGTGATGGTGATCCAGTCGCTGACGGCGACTTCCTGCCCCACGCAGGCACGCACTTCGGAATAGGAATGGAAGGTTTTCATGCCCCAAATGGTAGGGGCCGGTGCCGCGCGCTCCATGTCGGGCACGCGACAGCCTAGGGTTAGCCCAGGGCGGGCCTCAGCGCGAGGCGCGCTGCACGAAGAACAGCCCCGTGCCCACGGCCATCAGCAGCGCGCCGAAGACCCGGTTCTGGCTGCGCACGGCACGCGCGCTGCGCATGAAGCCGCGCAACGCGCTGGCGCTGGCCGCATAGCCGTGCATGACCATGGTGTCCACGGCCAGCATGGTGGCGGCCAGGATCAGCAACTGCAGCCACAGCGGGCGGCTGGTGGTCATGAACTGGGGCAGCACGGCCACCATGAAGATGATGCCCTTGGGGTTGGTGGCATTGGTCAGGAAGCCCGTGAGCACGCGGCGGCGCACGCTGAGCTCGGGCATGGATTCCTGCGTGGCCAGCGGAGCCGCACCCGAGCGCCATTGGCTGATGCCCAGGTAGATCAGATAGCAGGCGCCGACGATCTTGACGGCGTTGAACGCCCACTCGGAGGCCAGCAGCAGCGAGCCCACGCCCGCACCGGCGATCAGCAAGATGGTCAGCAGCCCCAGCTGCAGCCCGAAGATGGTGGCGCTGCTCTTGCGCACGCCATACGACAGGCCATGGCTCATGGACAGCACGGCGCCCGAGCCCGGGGAGACCGCAATGATCCAGCAGGCCACAAAGTAGGCGATCCAAGTATGCCAATCCATGCCAAACACCTTAAAAATACGGAGCAGGCCGGCATCTTAAAACTGCGCAGTCGATGTGGCGCGCTGCCGCTGCAAAGCCGGATGGGGCGATGAAGCATTCGGTGGCATTTTTCAACCCTGTCAGGAAGCTGACCCGGCTGTGAGAGTGACACAATCAATTGCCCCAGGGTAAACACCAACTCCAAGATCCCAAGCTCCCATGGAACACAGCGCCCCCATCTGGCTGACCTACGGCTTTCTCTATCTCACCGCCGCCGTGCTGGCCGTGCCCATTGCGCGTGCCCTGGGCCTGGGCGCCATCATTGGCTACCTGGGTGCCGGCATTGCCATGGGCCCCTGGGGACTATCGCTTGTCAGCAATGTGGATGACATTCTTCATTTTGCCGAGTTCGGCGTGGTGCTGATGCTCTTCGTGATCGGGCTGGAGCTGCAGCCCAGCCGCCTGTGGGAGCTGCGCCGGCCCATTCTGGGATGGGGGCTGGCGCAGATGCTGGCCTGCACGGGCGTGCTGTTCCTGGCGGCCTGGGCCTTCGGCTTTTCCTGGCGCGTGAGCCTGATCGCGGGCATGGGCCTGGCCCTGTCATCCACGGCCATCTGCCTGCAGGTCATGGCCGAGCGCAACCTCATGCGCACGCCCAGCGGCCAGGCCGGCTTCTCCATCCTGCTGTTCCAGGACGTGGCCGCCATTCCCATCCTGGCGCTGATCCCCATCCTGGGCGCGGTCAAGGCCGCCAATGCCACGCACACCGACAGCCACCTGTGGCTGCAGGTGCTCAAGACCGTGGGCACCATCGCCGCCGTGGTGGTGGGCGGCCGCCTGCTGCTGCGCCCCCTGCTGCGCTGGATCGCGCGCAGCCGCACGCCCGAGATCTTCACGGCCACCTCGCTGCTGCTGGTGGTGGGCATTGCCATGCTGATGGTGCAGGTGGGCCTGTCCATGGCGCTGGGCGCCTTCCTGGCCGGCGTGCTGCTGGCCGACAGCGAGTACCGCAGCGAGCTGGAGACCAACATCGAGCCCTTCAAGGGCCTGCTGCTGGGCCTGTTCTTCATGGCCGTGGGCATGAGCATCGACTTCGGCGTGCTGCTGCGCGCGCCCTGGGCCATGGCGGCCATGGTGCTGGGCTTTCTGGCGCTCAAGGGCGCCGTGCTCTACACCCTGGCCCGCGTGCTGAAGCTGCCCTGGCGCGAGCGCCCGGTGTTCACCCTGCTGCTGGCCCAGGGCGGGGAGTTCGCCTTCGTGGTGTTCCAGACGGCGGCGCAGTACAAGGTGTTCCACCACAGCATCTCGTCCATGCTGGTGGCCGCCGTGGCCCTGTCCATGCTGGTCGGCCCGCTGGTTCTCGTGTTGATGGACAAGCTGCTGCTCAAGCGCTTTGCCGACATGAAGGATTGCCAGGTCGACGGCGCGGGCCAGACTGCCAGGCCCCATGAGATCTCGGAGCCGCAGGACGCGCAAATCATCATTGCGGGCTTTGGCCGCTACGGCCAGATCGTGGCACGCGTGCTGCTGACCCAGGGCGTGCCGGCCACCATCCTCGACCACAGCGTGGAGATGCTGGAGGTGGCCCACACCTTCGGCTACCGCGTGTTCTTCGGCGATGCCACGCGCATGGACCTGCTGCGCATTGCCGGCGCGGACAAGGCGCGGGTGCTGGTCATTGCCGTGGACTCTTCCGAGCAATCGCTGAAGATCGCCGCCCGCGTGCGCAAGCGCTTTCCGCACCTGGAGATCGTGGCCCGCGCGCGCGACATGGCGCACTGGTACCAGTTGCGCGACCTGGGCGTGCACCATGTCGAGCGCGAAGTCTTCGAGTCCAGCCTGGTCTCGGCCCGCACCGTGCTGGAACTTGCGGGCCACAGCCCTGCCGAGGCCGAGCGCACCACCACGCGCTTTCGGGAGCACAACCTGGAGCTGATCGAGCGCATGTACCCCCACCACAAGGACCAGGCCCAGCTCATTGCCGTGGCCAAGCAGGGCCGCCAGCAGCTGGTCGAGCAGATGGCCAAGGAGCGGCAGGAGGCCCAGGCGCAGCAGGAGAAGGACCAGGCGCAGCAGGAAGCCCCGCCGCCGCCCGGCCCCTGAAAACCGGGCCTCAGGCCGCGCCCAGCGCCCGCACCATGTGGTCCACGAACTGCGCCAGCTTGGGCAGCTGGCGGCGGTCCGGCAGATAGACCAGGTGCACCGGGCGCGGCAGTGGCACGCAGTCCTGCAGCACGGGCACCAGCCGGCCCGCGGCCATGTCGGCGGCCAGCAGCACCTCGGGCTGCAGGATCAGGCCCAGGCCGCGCAGCGCCGCATGGCGCAGCCCGTCGCCGCTGTTGCAGCGCAGGCGGGCGTCTTCGGGCCACTGCACC
This sequence comes from Delftia deserti, assembly GCF_042653485.1. NCBI lineage: Bacteria > Pseudomonadati > Pseudomonadota > Betaproteobacteria > Burkholderiales > Comamonadaceae > Delftia > Delftia deserti. The sequence continues at coordinate 2,566,760 of NZ_JBHSIH010000001.1, forward strand.
GAACCCGAGCCGTCGCCGCGCAGAATCCATTCCGAGCGTCGTTGCCAGACCGCATAGCTCAGGCAGTCATGGCGCGCCAGATCGTCCACGCCACGCGGATGACCGCGCCGCCGCAGGTACGAGGGCGCCGCCGCGATCACCATGCGATAGGGCTGCAGCGGCCGCGCCACCAGGCCTTCGCCTCCCACGGGGCCGATGCGCACGGCCACGTCGATGTTCTCGCCCACCAGGTCGGCCATGCCGTCGCTCAGTTGCAGGTCCACGCGCACCAGCGGATTGGCCAGCTGGTAGTCGGCCACCAGCGGCGCGATCACATGGTTGCCCAGCGTGGTCGGCGCGCTGATGCGCAGCAGGCCCTGCGGTGCGCTGCGGCTGCGCTCCACGGCAGACTCGGCCCAGCGCAACTGCTCGAAGACCTGGCGGCTGTCCTCGTAGAAGCTGCGACCCACCTCGGTCAGGCTGTGGCGCCGCGTGGTGCGCTGCAGCAGGCGCGCGCCCAGGTGGGCTTCCAGTTGCTGCACATGCTTGCCCACCATCACGGCCGAGATGTCCAGGCGCCGCGCGGCCTGGGCAAAGCTGCCGTCCTCGACCACGGCCATGAAGACCTCCATATTGCGCAGCTTGTCCATGGATTGCTAACCAATGCTTAGTAGTACAAAAAGATTTGGCTACTTTATGGCATAGGCAATTTGCAAAACACTGCAGGCCTGTTCACTTCTTCCGAAAGAAAACCGCATGAAGATCCTGCTCATCGGTGCCACCGGCACCATTGGCCGCGCCGTCCACGCCCTGCTGGCCCCGCGCCATGAGATCGTCACCGTGGGCCGCAGCAGCGGCGACCTGCGTGCCGACTTCACGCAGCCCGAGACGCTGCAGAAAATGTTCGAAGCCGCCGGCCAGGTGGACGCCATCGTCAGCACGGCCGGCAAGCTGCACTTCGGCCCGCTGTCCGAGATGACGGCCGAGCAGTTCAACTCCGGCCTGCAGGACAAGCTGCTGGGCCAGGTGCGGCTGGCCCTGCTGGGACAGCACTGGCTGCGCGACGGCGGCTCCATCACGCTGACCAGCGGCGTCGCCGCCACCGAGCCCATCCGCCACGGCGCCAATGCATCGACGGTGAATGCGGCCCTCCACGGCTTCGTCACCGGCGCTGCGGTCGAACTGCAGCGCGGCCTGCGCATCAATGCCGTGAGCCCCACGCTGCTGACCGAATCGGCCCAGGCCTATGGGTCGCTCTTCCCCGGCTTCGAGACCGTGCCCGCAGCGCGCGTGGCCCTGGCCTACCAGCGCAGCATCGAGGGTGCGCAGACCGGCAAGGTCTTTGAAGTGATCTGATCCCGTTCTTGGGGCGGGCCCTCGGCAAAGTCCTTGCGTGCCCGCCCAAAAGGGCTGCGTGCTACGCTGCGCGCCACCATGTTCAACCCCACCCAAGCCGATGTGCGGCGCTTTTTCTGCGGCGTGCGCACCAAGATGCTGAACGGCGCGCCGATGGAGGCCATAGAGACGCTGGCCAGCCTCTGGATTGCCGAGCATCCCGAGTATTTCGATGACCTCGCCGACGTGGACGCCGCCCTGCTGCGCGACTACGACGCCACGCCCGGCGTGACCAATCCGTTTTTGCACCTGTCCATGCACCTGTCCATCAGCGAGCAGTGCAGCATCGACCAGCCGCGCGGCATACGCCAGGCCGTGGAGCTGCTCAGTCGCCGCCTGGACTCGCTGCACGACGCCCACCACGCCACCATGGAATGCCTGGGGCAGATGCTCTGGGAAAGCCAGCGTTCGGGCCGCCCCCCGGATGGCGAGGCCTACATTGCCGCCGTGCAGCGCCGCGCCACCAGCGACGGCGCCAAGGCCACGGGCGGCGCATAGTCCGGGCCGTTCAGCGCCTCAAGACAAAGCCCAAAACCAAGCTCGAAACAAAGCCCGCAATTGCGGGCTTTTGCTTTGGAGGAAAGGCGCGACCTACTGCGACTTCTGGCCCAGGCGGAAATGCGGCTGGGGCAGGGTCTGCAGCTCGCCATCCAGGCTGCCGATGTAGTTGGCCAGCGCCTTGAGTTCGTTGTTGGTGAACTGCTTGGCAATGCCGGCCATCACGCCGTTGCTGCGGCCGATGTGGGGGTTGCCTTCGGTCTTGTAGGACTTGAGGGCGGAGTACAGATAGTCCGCATACTGGCCCGCCACCTTCGGGTAGCTGGGGTCGATGGGCTTGGAAAAACCCTGGCCGTGGCAGGAGACGCAGGCCCCCTTTTGCAGCAGCGCGGCGACCTGGGTGCTGGGCTCGCGGACCTTGGCGTCGGCGGCCTTGGCCACGCCATGCTCGGCATAGTAGGCTGCCACGTCGGCCATGTCCTGCTCGGTCAGCGGATCGGCAATGCCGCGCATGGTGGGATGCTTGCGCTCGCCCTTCTGGTAGGCCTGCAGCGCGGCCACGATGTAGGGTGCGCCCTGTCCTGAAATCTTGGGGACCTTGTACACCTCGGGGAAGCTGGCCTGGTAGCCCTGGATGCCATGGCAGCCAATGCACATGGCGATCTTCCCCTCCCCTGCCTTTGCGTCACCTTTGCTTTGCTGGGCCTGTGCCACAGGGGTCACAGATGCGACAGCCAGCGCCAATACCGTGGTCAAAGTTTTTATCATTTTGCGCGCACAATCCTTCAAGAGTTCTGACGGATGCCTACTGCTGAGCGGGTAGCGCGAACGATTATGGCAGTCACCGTCAAGCGTCCCCATCAATACTTACGCTGATACCGCCCATGAAATTTCAAGGTTCCGAGAACTACGTCGCCACCCAGGATTTGATGCTCGCGGTGAATGCCGCAGCCACCTTGCAGCGCCCGCTGCTGGTCAAGGGGGAGCCCGGCACGGGCAAGACCATGCTGGCCGAGGAAGTGGCCGCCGCGCTGGACATGCCGCTGCTGCAGTGGCACATCAAGTCCACCACCAAGGCACAGCAGGGCCTGTACGAATACGACGCCGTCAGCCGCCTGCGCGACTCGCAGCTGTCCGACATCGACGGCGGCGAGCGCGTCAAGGACATCCACAACTACATCATCAAGGGCGTGCTGTGGCAGGCCTTCACGGCCGACCGGCCCGTGGCCCTGCTGATCGACGAGATCGACAAGGCCGACATCGAATTCCCGAACGACCTGCTGCGCGAGATCGACCGCATGGAGTTCTACTGCTACGAGACGCGCGAGATGATCCGCGCCAAGCACCGGCCGCTGGTGTTCATCACCTCCAACAACGAAAAGGAGCTGCCCGACGCCTTCCTGCGCCGCTGCTTCTTCCACTACATCAAGTTCCCCGACGCCGACACCATGCGCCAGATCGTGGCCGTGCACTTCCCCAAGCTGCAGGGCGAGCTGCTGGCCGCCGCGATGAAGGTGTTCTACGACGTGCGCAACCTGCCCGGCCTCAAGAAGAAGCCCTCCACCAGCGAGCTGATCGACTGGCTCAAGCTGCTGGTGGCCGAGGACATTCCCGTGGAGTCGCTGCAGACCGCCGAGGGCAAGGTCGCCGTGCCGCCGCTGGTGGGCGCCCTGCTCAAGAACGAGCAGGATGTGAGCCTGTTCGAGAAGCTGGTCTTCATGAACCAGCGCAACCGCTGAGGCCTGCGCCCATGCCCCATCCCGAACACACCAACGACACGGGCGTGCCGGCCCTCACCGGCCAGGTGACGACCATTCCCGTGGCCGGCGCGGTGGCGCACCAGGGCTTTGTGCGACCCGTGGTCATGCGCTTCAACGGCGTGCGGCTGGAGCCCCTGGCCCTCGCCCATGAAGCCGGGCTGCTCGAGGCCGTGCAGGACGGCCAGCTGTGGCGCATCCGCGTGACCTCGGCGCCCGAGCCCGCTGACGTGCGTGCCTATATCGAAGCCGCCCTGGAGCAGCGCAGCCTGGGCAAGCGTTTCGCCTTTGCCGTGCTGGACGACGACAGCGGCAAGGTGCTGGGCACCAGCAGCTACCACGACATCCTGCCCGAGGTGCGCCGCGTGGAGATCGGCTACACCTGGTACGCGCGCAGCGTGCAGCGCACCCATGTCAACACCTCGGCCAAGCTCATGCTCATGGGCCATGCGTTCGACACGCTGTCCTGCCATGTGGTGGGCTGGCGCACGGACTGCTTCAACTTCGCCAGCCAGCGCGCCATCGAGCGCCTGGGGGCCAAGAAGGACGGCGTGATCCGCGGCCACGCGCTGCGCCGCGACGGCTCCATCCGCGACACCGTGATGTACAGCCTGCGCAGCGGCGAATGGCCCGAGTCGCGCGCCCAGTTGCTGGACCAGTTGCAGCGCCATTCGGACGGCAGCACGGCCGTGGCGCGCACATGAGGGCGCGTACGCCGGGCCTTCGGGAGATGCCATGCTGATCGACTTCTTCTACACCATGCGCGCGGCCAAGCTGCCCGTCTCGGTCAAGGAGTTCCTGACCCTGCTGGAGGCGCTGCAGGCCGGCGTGGTCGGCCCCAGGAGCGACGACGCCTGGAGCCTGGACGACTTCTACCACCTGGGCCGCACCGTGCTGGTCAAGGACGAGAAGCACTACGACAAGTACGACCGCGCCTTTGCCGCCTACTTCAAGGGCGTGGAGATGGTGGCCGACCTCACGCGCGAAATCCCCCAGGACTGGCTGAAGAAGCTGCTGGAGCGCGAGCTCTCGCCCGAGGAAAAGGCCGCCATCGAGGCCATGGGCTGGGACGAGCTGATGGAGACGCTCAAGAAGCGGCTCGAAGAGCAAAAGGAGCGGCACGAAGGCGGCAACAAATGGATAGGCACGGGCGGCACCAGTCCCTTCGGCCACGGCGGCTACAACCCGGCCGGCGTGCGCATCGGCGGGCCGGGCCGCAACAAGAGCGCCGTCAAGGTCTGGGAGCAGCGCGCCTACCGCGACTACGACGACACGCAGGAGCTGGGCACGCGCAACATCAAGGTCGCGCTGCGCCGGCTGCGCAAGTTCGCGCGCGAAGGCGGCGAGCTGGAGCTGGACCTGCCCGACACCATCCGCAGCACGGCCGCCAACGCGGGCTACCTGGACATCAAGATGATCCCGGAGCGCCACAACAACGTGAAGGTGCTGCTGCTCATGGACGTGGGCGGCACCATGGACGAGCATGTGCAGCGCGTGGAAGAGTTGTTCTCCGCCGTCAAGAGCGAGTTCAAGCACCTGGAGTTCTACTACTTCCACAACTGCGTCTACGACTTCATGTGGAAGAACAACCGCCGCCGCTTCGCCGAGAAGTTCCCGACCTGGGACATCATCCGCAAGTACAACAAGGACTACAAGCTGATCTTCGTGGGCGACGCCACCATGAGCCCCTACGAGATCCTGCAGCCCGGCGGCAGCGTGGAGTACATGAACGAGGAGCCCGGCGCCGAATGGCTGCAGCGCCTGACGCATGCCTTCCCGCGCTTTGCCTGGATCAACCCCGAGCCGCCCGGCGTCTGGCAGTACCGCCAGAGCATCAGCATCATCCAGCAGCTCACTGGCAACCGCATGTACCCTTTGACACTCAAAGGTCTGGAAGACGCCATGCGCCTGCTGTCAAAATAGGCCGATGCCCAAGCTCCCCCCCGCGACAGCGCCGGCCCGAGGGCCGGCGTTTTTGTTTCTGTTGAGTGCAGCCCTGATGCTCGGTGGCTGCAGCCTCCTGCCGTCCAAGAATGATGACAAGGACACGGACCCTTCGCTGATTGCAGCGACCGGCGACCCGGCCTTCTCGCTCGTCGTCGATGCGCCCAAGGAAGTGCGCGAGCTGCTGGAAAAGCACCTCGAACTGCGCCGCTACCGCTACCAGAGCGATCTGCAGCGGCGCGAACTCACGCGGCTGCTGGGCGCCACCGACGCCAACGTGCGCGACCTGATCGGCACGCTGGGCTACTTCAGCCCCACGGTCACGGTGGAGATCAAGGAAACGCCCGAATCCGAAGAGGCCCCGCTGCAGGTCACCGTCAAGGTGGACCCGGGCGAGCCCGCCACCATTGCGCGCAGCCAGGTGCGCTTTGCGGGCGTCAATGCCGACGATCCCGATGGCGCCTCCCAGCGCGCCACCATCGAAGAGGACTGGCCGCTGCAGCCCGGCCAGCGCTTCAGCCAGTCCAACTGGAGCCAGGCCAAGAGCCAGGGCCTGCGCACGCTGCAGTCGCGCCGCTACCCGCTGGCGCGCATCGACTCCAGCCTGGCCGACATCGACGCCGACACGCATGAGGCCGATGTCAGCGTGGCCTATGCGCCCGGCCCGGCCTATACCTTCGGCCCGCTGCGCATCGAAGGCGCCCAGCGCTACGACCCCGTGGGCACGGCCCGCATCGCACGCCTGCCCGAGGGCGAGGAATACGACCAGACCGCCCTGGTCGATGCCCAGCTGCGCCTGGCCAGCAGCGGCTACTACGACTCCGTCTTCCTCACGCTGGCCAACGTGCCCCAGCAGGGAGAAAGCGCCGCCGAGGATGAGGAGGCCCTCAAGCGCAAGGGCGCCCAGGTCACCACGCCCGTCATCGCCCAGGTGCGCGAGGCCCAGATGCAGAAATGGGTCTTCGGCGTGGGCATGAGCACCGACACCGGCCCGCGCCTGAGCGTGGACCACATCCACAACCGCCTGCCCTGGCTGGGCTGGCGTGCCGTCACGCGCATGCGCTTCGACCGCAAGAACCCGCTGATCTCCACGCAGTGGACCGCCCTGCCCGATGAAACCCTGTGGCGCTGGTTCACCACGGCCAAGGCCGAGCGCGCGCCCTCGGGCGACTTCGATGTCAACAGCCTGCAGCTGCGCGCCGGCCGCACCAAGTCCGAAGACCACATCGACCGCAACTACTACCTGCAGTACGACTACGCCAAGACCCAGGGCGAGGGCGCGCCCCCGTCCAGCTCGTCGGTCACGGCCAACTACGGCTGGACCGGGCGCTACTTCGACAGCACGCTGGCGCCCTCCTCGGGCTTCGGCTTCGCCTGGGAAGTCGGCGCGGGCACCACGCTCACGCCCCAGCGCACGCCGTTCGGCCGCGTCTCGGGCCGCTGGCTCAGCCTGATTCCCATCGGCGAGGTCGATCCCGAGACCAAGCGCCGCAGCCGCCTGGCGCTGCGCGCCTCCGGCGGCGCCGTGCTGGCCCGCAAGGATGCCGACCTGCCCGTCACCCAGCTGTTCATCACCGGCGGCGACAACACCGTGCGCAGCTACGGCTACCAGAGCATCGGTGCGCGCACCGACAGCGGCAAGGTCATCGGTGGGCGCTACATGGCCGTGGGCAGCATCGAATGGCAGCGGCCCATCGTCATCAAGGGCAACACGCAAGACTGGGAGCACGCCGTCTTCCTGGACGCCGGCACCGTGGGCGATGCGCCCGACTCCATGTACATGCGCGTGGGCGTGGGCACCGGCCTGCGCTGGCGCAGCCCCGTGGGACCCGTGCAGGCCGACATCGCCTGGGGCGCCCAGGAAAAGCAGCTGCGCCTGCACCTGCGCCTGGGCTTCAACTTCTGACCATGGTGGATTCCCGCTTGAATACCCCTGCCTCCTCCGCCGCGCCAGATCAAAGCCCCCAGGCGTCCCCTTCCCCGCCGGCGCCCCCGCCCGCGCCCCGCCGCCGCCGCTGGCTGCGCGCCCTGCTCTGGTTCTTCCTGGTCCTGGTCCTGCTGCTGGCCGCCCTGCTGGGCTCCGCCTGGTGGTGGGCCGGCCGCGCCGATTCGCTGGCCTACACCCTGCAGCGCGTGGCCGGCTGGCTGCCCGCAGGCCAGAGCCTGCAGGCCAAGGAAGTCACCGGCACCGTGCGCCAGGGCGGGCGCATCGGCTGGCTGCAATGGCAAAGCCCCACCATGAAGGTGGAGCTGCGCGACGCCACCATCGGCTGGCAATTGCGCCCCCTGCTGTCGCGCACCGTGCGCCTGGGCGAAGTGCGCATCGCCGAGCTGAACATTGCCAGCACGCCCGACCCCGAGGACAAGAAACCCGTCGAGCCGCTGCAGCAGCTCGTGCTGCCCGTGAAGATCGACGTGCCCTTCCATGTGGAGCGCATCGTCTGGCAAGGCCCGCCCCAGGCCGAGGTGCTGGGCCTGCAAGGCCACTACGTCTACGACGGCAGCGAGCACCAGTTGGACGTGCGCGACCTGCAATGGGCCGATGGCAACTACCAGGCCAGGCTGCGCCTGCAGGCCCGTGCGCCCATGGCCATCCAGGCCCAGCTGCAGGGCGACCTGCAAGCGCCTGCCCTGGCTTCGGATGACGAAGCCTCCACGGCCAAGGCCCCCAAACCTGCACCGCTGGCCGTGCAGGCCAAGGCACAGATCGACGGCACCCTGGCCACCGCCGCTGCGCAACTGGGCATCAAGCTCCAGGTTGATGCCAAGCCCGGGACGGTGTCCGAGGAAGCATCTACCCCTCCCGCCGTACAGAAATCCGCCAAGGCCGATGGCAAGAACGGCAAGGCCAGGGAGCGCAACGAAGCCGCCCCGGTGTCCGAACCCATGCATGCGGACGTCGAGGCCAGCATCCGGCCCTGGCAGCCCCAGCCGCTGCAGACCGCGCGCGCCCAGCTCAGCCAGATCGACATCGCCGCCTTCTGGCCCCAGGGACCGCGCACCCGCATCAGCGGCGAATTGCAGGCCGGGCCGGATGGCAAGGCAGCTGATACAGCCCAGGCACCCGCCACGGAACAGGCATCGGACCAGGCATCGGACCAGGCGCCAGGCTCGGCCATCGCCACCACCGCCTGGCAGCTGACGACACGCCTGAACAACGCCATGCCCGGCCCCTGGGACCGCCAGCGCCTGCCGCTGGACCAGATCGAGGCCGCGGTGCGCTATGACGGCCAGCAGTGGCTGCTGGAGCAGGCGCAGATCGCCATAGGCTCGGGCAGCATCGACGCCCAGGGCCGCTTCGAGCCCGCCACCAAGGTCTTCGAAGGCCAGGCCAAGGTCCAGCGCCTGGACCCCGCCGCGCTCTACAGCCTCCTGGAAGCCGCGCCGCTGCAGGGCGAGCTGCGCGCCAGCGCCACGGCAGAGCAGCAGGTGGACTTCAGCGTGGACATCCAGGCCGCAGCCGCGCCCGCAGGCGCCAGGCGCCAGCCCCTGCGCATAGAGAAACTCGCCACCAAGGGCCGTTGGGCCCAGCCCGTGCTCTCGCTGGAGAACCTGCAGCTTGATGCGCTGCAGGCCTCGGTGCGCAGCCGCAGCCTGCAGTTCGACACCGAACAGCAAAAACTGCAGACCGTGCTGAAGGCCCAGCTGCCCGGCGCCGAGCTCTCGCTGGACGGCCACATCAGCCCCGCCGCAGGCCAGGGCAGCAGCCAGCTCAAGCTGTCGTCGCTCACCGCCCTCACGCAGTGGCTGCGCAAGCTGCCCGGCATGAAGGACCCGCTGGCCGGCGCCCTGATCGAAGGCCAGGCCCAGCTGGACGCCAGCTGGCGTGGCGGATGGGGCGCACTGCAAAAGCGCATGAAGGCCGCCGTGGGCGACCCGCTGCCCGCCAGCGGCCTGCAACTGCAGGCCGACCTGCAGGCCGCCAAGCTGCGCTACCTGCCCGCCAACACGCCGCCCGAGCAGGCGCTGGAACTGCCCGAACTGCGCCTGGCCCTCAAGGGCTCGCCCGAGCAGGCCGGCCTGACCCTCACCGGCCAGGCGAAGCGCGGCACGCAGACCGCGCAGATCGACACGGCCCTGCAGGCAGGCCTTGCCACGGCACGCGGCGCGGCCCCGCTGGACTGGCAGGCCAGCATCGACAGACTGCAGGCCCGGTTGAATCCGGGCCAGGACCTGCCCGGCCCATGGCAGTTGCAACTGGCGGGCAAGCAGCCCGTGCAGATCGCCCAGCGCACCACGGGCCGCACCGTGCTGTCCACCACCTTCACGGCATCGGCCGGCAGCCTGCAGGTCACGCCGCCCACGCTGGCCCAGCGCCGCGCCAATGCCGAGGCGCCGCAGCCCGTGCTGCTGGCCTGGGACGACACCCGCGCCACCCAGGGCGGCGACGGCCGCTGGGCCCTGCGCAGCACCGGCCGCGCCCAGGCCCTGCCGCTGGCCTGGGTCGATGCCCTGTCCATGGCCGAGGAGCCTCCGCTGGCCGCCATGGGCCTGAGCGGCGACCTGAGCTTCAATGCCCGCTGGGACCTGGACACCACCGGCCCCGCGCTCAAGGCCGAACTGCTGGTCGAACGTGCCGCCGGCGACCTGCGCCTGGCCGTGGAAGACGGCTCGGGCACCACCGTCATCCACACCACGGGGCCGCGCTCCAGCAAGCCCGGTGAAGTGCGCACCCGTACCGTGCGCGGCGCCGGCATGCGCGCCCACATCAAGCAGGCCCGCCTGAGCGTGCGCGCCCAGGACGACGACGTGCAGGCCAAGCTCGACTGGGACAGCGAACGCGCCGGCACCCTGACCGCCCAGCTGGGCACGCGCCTGGCCCAGCAAAACGGCACCTGGACCTGGCCCGAGAAGGCCCCGCTGTCCGGCCAGATCGACGCCCGCATGCCCGACATCGGCATCTGGGCGCTGTTCGCCCCGCCCGGCTGGCGCGTCACCGGATCGCTGCAGGCCAAGGCCGAGATCAGCGGCGACCGCCAGAACCCGCAGTGGCAGGGCAATCTCTCGGCCGACGGCCTGAGCATCCTGTCCGCGCTGGACGGCATCGACCTGCAAAACGGCGTGCTGCGCGCCCGCCTGCAAGGCAACCGGCTGGACCTGACCGAACTGCGCATGCAGGGCGGGCGCGGCAGCAATGCGCGCATCCTGGGCTACAGCGGCAACCTCACCACGGCACCGCGCGAAGGCGGCGAACTCACGGGCTCGGGCTTCGTGCGCTGGGACCCGCCCAATGCCGATGGCAGCAACTCCGGCCTGAGCATGGACCTGCGCGCCCAGGCCACCAGGCTGCAGGTGCTGGTGCGGGCAGACCGCCAGGTCAGCATCTCCGGCGGCCTGCAGGCCAGGCTGGAGCAAGGCCAGTTCACGCTGCGCGGCGACCTCACCACCGACCGCGCCACCATCATCCTGCCCGAGGAATCCGCGCCCTCGCTGGACTCCGACGTGGTCGTGCACTCGGCCGCCTCGCGCAAGGCCGAGCAGGAAGCGGCGCGCAAACAGCAGCAGGCCGACCGCAAGGCCCAGGCCCGCGCGGAAACCATCAAGCTGCCCGACATCCTCGTCAAGCTCGACCTGGGCCGCGACTTCGCGCTGCAGGGCTACGGCATCACCACCCGCCTGGAAGGCGCGCTGGAAGTGCAGGGCCCCACCGTGGCGGGCGGCCCGCCGCGCATCACGGGCGAGATCCGCACCGTGCAGGGCCGCTATCGCGCCTGGGGCCAGTCGCTGGACGTGGAGACAGGCCTCATCCGCTTCAACGGCCCCTACGCCAACCCCTCGCTGGACATCCTGGCGCTGCGCCCGAACATCGCCGTGCGCGCAGGCGTGCAGGTGCAGGGCACGGCCAACACCCCGCGCGTGCGCCTGTACTCCGACCCCGAAATGCCCGATGCCGAAAAGCTCTCCTGGGTGGTCATGGGCCGCGACCCCGCCACGGGCGGCGCCGAAAGCGCCCTGCTCCAGCAGGCCGCGCTGTCCCTGCTCAGCGGCGGGCGCAACAACAGCGGCAAGATCGCCAGCAACCTGGGCCTGGACGAAATCGGCTTCAAGGGACCGGGCGGCGAAGGCTCCACCGGCGCCGCCCTCACCCTGGGCAAGCGCCTGTCCAGCGACCTCTATGTCACCTACGAGCAAAGCCTCTCGGGGGCCATGGGCACGCTGTACATCTTCTACGACCTCTCGCGCCGCCTCACCCTGCGCGGCCAGACCGGGGAAACCAGCGCGCTGGACCTGATCTACACCGTGCGCAAGGACTGACGCCCCGGCACCCTGCACACCGCCCGGCGGGCGGCGTGCAGGGCAGACCCGCCCCGAGCGTTTACAATCGCGGTTTGCCTCTCTCCGTAGTTCAATGGATAGAACGGGCGCCTCCTAAGCGCCAGATACAGGTTCGATTCCTGTCGGAGGGACCATCATTTTTCCAATGTTGACAACCACTTACAGTGCATTAAGTGGGCGTCTGGGACATAAGTGGGACATGAGCAGCAGTTGGTTGGGCCGGATTTCACGTCCAGCCCTCGCCCAACTTGCCGGGATTTCAGGTCTGACCAAGCCGGTTTTTGGCCTGGCCGCCTACCCGCCGTACTGGGAATGCAAGCTCACCAGCCGCTGCGCCAGCGTCTCGGCGTCGTGGCGCATCGCGTCAATGGAGGTCGTGCCAACGGAAACATGGCCATACCAGATGTGGAAGCCATCGAGGCCTGGCAACGTGCCGACAGCGCAGTCGCGGATAGCTCCTGAGATCGTGGAAGCATAGAACACTGCGACCTCATCCCGCCCATCCAGCACTCGGACGGCGTAGGAGCCGGACCCCTCTTTGTCTATGTGAAGCGTATAGATCATGGCTTGCGGCCTGGCACCAGTTGGATGGAGCCCGTGCCACGCTCACGGCGCGGCGAGATCCAGTAGACCCAAAGGCCCCGAGCCCAGGCGCCCGCATAGATGATCGACACAGCGAAGATGCCCCACTGCTCGGTCTGCCAGCTGGCATAGAACCAGAAGGGCTGCCCCAGCATGCCGAACACTGGCGCCCACTTGCGCGAGCCCTCGCCCCGAGCTTGGGAGAGCCAAGCCGCCAGGGCGCCCAGCAGGGCAATTGCGATCTGATCAAAGCTTATTGCTGCAACTATGAATTCCACAAGAACCAATTATCAACAATTAACTTATGTGCCTGAGAAGATTCGGAGTTAATTCGAAGTAAGCGACAGAAAAATATTTACCTACCCCTAATTTTGAGAAGCTTTTTCCTTGCTGCAACCCAAAAAAACACCCAAATACACGAATAAATAGCCATCAACCCAATGATTATTTCCTTATGTTTAAAATAATACATCCCCAAAATAATCACCAAAAAATAACCAATAGGACCCACAACCGCAGTCGGCAAGAGGCTCGATTCTCTTTGCTTATAGGCGTCGCTTAGCCCACTAAAAAACATGCCTATTGCAACAACTGCCCCGAAAAAAGGAACTGCCAGCATGATTACCATCAGGACAGCAAAAAAATAATTTACACTTTTTTCCCAAGCATCCATGAAATCAACTCCTGAACATCAACTTCTAAATTAAACAACATCCATAGACGAGAGCAGCGACTGCATTACCTGAGGTTTGCATTCATGTGCGGCAGTCTATCTCAAGATCACTGACTATTGAGCCTTAAAAATTTACAACCATCATCGTGCACACCACCAGCGCCGCCAGCGGCCGCACCTCGTAGCCCTCGCGGCGGTCGATCTCGCTAGAGCCAGCCAAACCCCTTCGCCATGAGACCGATAACTGCTACAGCAACGGTGCCTCCGGCGATGTACATTTCGGCCTTTGTAGGGGTGTGAGCCAAGCGTTCTTCCACTTTGGCTATGTCTGTTTTCATAGCAGAGTGCTTCAAGAACTCCTCCATCCGCGTCAGAGTGTTCTTGATGACGGCGATGTCTCCGGCTACCGAGTCCATCTTGTCCTCCAATTTCTGAACCCGACGGGGAAGGTCTGACCCCCCGCCGTCCGATGGCTGCGCGCCAAGAATCGGAGGCGGTGGCGGCGCTCCACCGCTAGATGCTCTTGGTGCAATCTCTCGCACTAGAGCAGCGATGTCGTTCATCAACGTCAAGTAGGCGGGGGCAACAAGACTGGCGTGAGCGGGGTCGCTTATCAGCTGGCCCTGAGTTGCCCTTGCCATCTTCACCTTCCCCACCAAGCTTTTTAGCTGTTGAGGTTGTGATCCTTCCGGCTGCTTCTCAAATACGTCAATGATCCCCTGTAATTCCGGAGCATACAAGTCCAGCGAACTTGCAACTCGGAGAACAAGTTTGCGCAACACATTTGCATAAATGTTGACAACCTCCTCCAACTCCTGCCGAGGCACACCGAGGGCAGCGCCACGACTTCTAGCCTCTGACATTTGACCTTGGATGATCTCCTGGAGCATTGAAGCTTCCTTGAAAAGAAGCTGAGCTCGCTTGTCATCAACGCTGTCCGCATCAACCTCTTTCCCCCATCTAATGAGAAGGGCTCGGTAGTTGGCCACGTTCTGCGCAAAGCTCTCAGTAGAGACTTGCTCAAGTGTCTCTTTCGACAGGTAGTCGCTCGCCGCAGTCATGCCATCTCCGAAGTTAGGGAATTTGGTGATCGTAGCGCACCGAGTTCAGCGCGACGCCCTTGGCCAGGCCTCCCGCATCAGCGCGGCGTCAGCGGCGTGGCCATCAGCCGCTCGCGCGATGTCTGCACCGCGCTCTGCCATGCGTCCACCTCGGTCTGCCAGCTCTTGGAGTACGGCTGTGCAGGTTGAGGCGTACTGAGCGAGGGCGGGCTTGGCAGCTCCAGCGATGCGCTCTGGGAGGCCGGCAAAGTCGCCCCGCATGCCTGCAGTAGCAGTGCGCAGATCACGCAGGCTGCGGTCCAGATCCTGCTGCGCGGCCTGGTTGCGCCGGCCCGTGGCCTGGAAGGTTGCGAGTGCATCGGTCAGTCCTTTCTGGAATCCGGCCATGTCCGTGACGGCCTGCTGCGTGGCGACCAGCGCTGCGCTGGTCTGTTGGTGCTGCAGCTGCTCGATCTGCAGGCCGTAGCGCTGGGCCTGGGTCCACCAGGCGCCGGAGGCTCCGATGGCCAGGGCCGCGCCGGCTGCCGCAAGATGGGTGTAGAGCGCGGAGATCATGTGGCTGCTCCTGTGATGGCGGCGCGCGCCTGAGCGTGGAAAGCATCCCAGGTCTGCCGGTGAGGCTTGCCAGGGCGCCAGGTGCGCAGCGCGTAGAGATCCCAGGCGCCTTGCACGTCGCCGATGGCGGGCAGCTGGCGCGGATCCGTGAACAGCAGCAGCCGGGCCATCGCGGCGGCCAGCACGTCGTCTTGCTCAATGGCCTCCCAGAGGTTCGTCGGAACAGGCAGGCACCCGCGCTGCTCAGCGATGGTGCGCAGCAGGCGGTTGGTGGATGGGTGCAGGAACACCCCCCAGACACCGCCACGGCTCGCTGCAGACCCGCGCTCGAACTGCCAGAAGCCACGGGCTGGGCCCTTGGCGCCGGGCTTGCCCTGCACCAGCTGGTAGCGGTGGTCGAATCGGGATTCCTGCAGGCCGATGGCCAGCAGCATCACGCGAGCCTCGGGCGTATCCATGGCGGCCGGCAGCAGGCCCAACGCAGGGTTGATCGCGGTCTTGATGATGGTGTCGAGGGTCATTGGTCTTCCTTTGGCTTGTCGATACCCAATTTCTTCTCCAGCACTTTTTGGCCCGCAGACTCAACCCAGATCAGCCCCTTGGCTCCAGCGTGGCCGCTCATACCCACAATCGCCGACGTCAGCAGTGGGTTGAGGGTGAAGTACTCGCAGAGCCAGAACGCGACCAGCCCGGCGAACGCGCTCACGCACAGCTCGCCGATCAGCGAAGAAAGGTTCCAGGCCAGGATCTCGCCCCGGCGGACCTTCATCCACCAGGACGCGAGCCCGCCGAGCAGGGCCGTGCCGAGCACGATCCCGTATTCCTGCAGCGTGTAGCTCAGGGGCGTTTTGACCGTCGATTGCGCCCATACGGCGATAGGCACCACAAGGTGCAGGCTGATGAGGAGGGTGATGAATATGCGCATCAGGCATTCCGTTCGGGCATGAAAAAACCGCCTCGCGGGCGGCTGTCGTGGGGTGTGGTCAATCGGGACGGTCAGAGCGTCACAGCGAGCGCGAAGGCGGCATCGAGCGATTCCGGCGTGCCGCCCAGCTGCGCCCAGAGCGCCGACAGAAACGGGTTGCTGCGCTCCCAGGTGTCGGCCTCGTACTCGATCTGCGCGGCACGCTTGTCACTCCCGTCGGGCATCGCTGCGATGGCGGCCTCAGCCTCTTCGAGCAGACCCAGCATGAGTAGCGCAAGACGACCCTGCCGGCGCGAGCACGAGTGCGGCCCAGTCTCGACGCGAGGGGCATCAGGCCATCGCGTGATCTCAAGACCGCCAATGATTTCAGTGATCATTTCTGTCATGCCATGCCTCGCAGATTATGCGCGATGTAGAAAGATGTGCTTACTGCAGTCGTTGGAGTTACGTATACAGCAACTGATCTCCTGAAATTGATGGGGTAGTTGTCATCCCACGCATAGTACCCCTCATTTCCTGCGCTATTCATTGATGTGCGACCAATAGGCAAGATATATTGATTTGTCGAAAGAGATATATTGTTGTCTACCAGGGCGCGACCATCAATTATTAACTCAAGCCGGAATGTCCTGGAAGAACCAATAAAATTTGAGACGCCAAGAAATCCAACACTACCACGCCCCGTCGCGCTAACTATTAGCGTCCGCACTCCTGCGGATATTGAAGGGGCTGCAAGTGTCGCGCCGTACTGAGCAAATGTTGAAGAAGCCCCTATGGGGGAAAGTGCCGACGACCGAAGAGACGATGTTCGGACATAGCTGGCCGCCACATAGTTTGTGAAGTCGTCTGCTGGGTCAGTTGTGCCGGCACCATCCGCAGTCAGTCGCTGGTATATCTCCAGGTCCAGAGGACTTTTTACGTAGTCCCCTTTAAGCACTGTTCGGCCAGATTGCCAAAATGGGATACTCCCGCCCTGGCCTAGCAAGTCATTAATATTCATACAAGCCCCCGTGTCGAATCCTGATAAGTTAGAACATTTGTGCTGCCAAATATTGCGGTCAGCAATTGCGTGCCAATGCTGCGGCTGCGTAGTTTTGTGGAGCCCCAAGCCTGGGTGTATTGGGCACCGTCACCAATGGCTTCGATAATTGCGATCTTGTCGCCTGGCATCCACGATGCAGGTAGCGTGAGCGTGATGCCTGCGGCAGCAACGATGTATGCGACACCCGCGACGCAAGTCGTGTTCGTCGTGACAACCTGGCGCGTGAGGCTGTCGGTCGCCGCTCGGGCAGCCACACCGATCACCCAGTCCGCTTTCGCTGTGGAGCCCGAGAACACGTCCACCCCGATGACCATGGCGCCCGTGTTCGGGTTGTAGCTCTGAACGAGGCCGCTCATGCTAGTCGCCGGGTCGCTGGTGGACGTGGCCACCACATACATGCCCACGACAAACGAGCGGCTCGCTTCAATCGTGAAGCTCTTTGCGCCGGCACCAGGGGTCACGCTTGTGGTGCTGCTGCCCTTGATCTGCTCGGATGCGAAAACGGCGGCCTGATCGCGGTAGGCCTGGGCCTGGTTGCGGAAGCCCTCCGCGTCATTGCGGAATACCTGGGTCTGATCTCGATAGCCCTGCGTTGTGTTCCGGAAACCCTCCGCCTCGTTGCGGAAGCCTTGAGCTTGGTCGCGGTAGTTCTTGGCCGTGGTGCTGAATCCTTCCGCATCGTTGCGGAATGTCAGCGACTCATTGCGGTAGCCCTGCGCGGCGTTCCGGAAGCTCTCGGCCTCATTCCTGAATCCTTGCGCCTGGCCCGCAGATTCGGCGGCTGCTGTGGCCCGCTCGTTGGCAGCCATCGCATTCGTCTCGCTGGACTTGCCGATCTCCCAGATGCGGTACGACACAGCCGGCATTGAAGTGCCGTAGGTGTACGCCTCCTGATTGAAGTTCGCGCTGCCCAGGGCCGGATAAATCGGCACATTCGGCGCCGCTGGAGTTGGAACAATGTCCGTCATACATTTCCCTTAATCTGAATTTCGGCGCGCGCCGTAGGCCCACCCGTCGAGCGCACGGTGCCGGTGACTTTCCCCACCGTGGCCAGGTGCGAGAACTTGGCCATCTGCGAGACCTCGATTGCCACTGCTTTGCCCGCTATCTGCGTGAGCAGCGAGTCAACAAACGGCGCCTGGTCGGCCTTGATGACGCAGCTGAGGCTGATGTTTTTTGCTTTGCGCCCTTCGATTTCTCTGTAGGTGCCGTCTGGGAAATCCTCCGTGTAGCCGTAGTCTTTGGTGGCCACCTCTGCCCCGTCCTCCACGGCGCTAATATCCCCTGAGGGCGCCAGCAGCGTCTTCTGGTTGCCGATGCTGATGTAGCCCACAGCCGCCTCCACATCCGCGTTGTTGCGACGGACTGTGAGCGTGATTCGCGCATCGGGATGGATGGGCAGGCCTTTGAGCGTGTAGTGCGTGCCCCGCTGCAGGTCGCCGAACAGGTACTCGAATTCCCCGTAGGCCTGCTGCCAGAGATCCACGCTGACGGGCGGGATCAGGTTCGCACCACCAGGGCCGGCAGTGACCGAGATGTCCAGCCCATCAGCCTCCAGCCCGTACAGCACAACCCCATCCACGAAAACGCCCTTCAGCTCGTAGGTCAGCGAATGCAGGGCACGGGCTTTTGTGAATAGGTATTGATCAAACGGGCACCATCGGTTCGTGGGCTCTTTGAAGAGCCACTCAGCCGGCAACTTGTCCGGCGTTACAGCTGTGCCCGTGTGATCCTTCACGCACTCATAGATCTTCCTTTCATAGACGCGGCGGTCTCCAACCTTGTAGTTGCCAGAGCCAACCCATGCCACTTCGCCTCGGGCCGAATCAAGCTCGGGAATCGAAGTGGCAGGGCCGAAGGAATCCGGCGTGATCGTCTTCGGCAAAAGAATGTTCATACGCTCTTCATCCTCACGAAACCGGAGTCCGCAACCGTGTCGAATTGGTCGGCCATTTGCGGCATGCCGGCTGTATTGCGCTCCAGCGCCGCGATCTGGCTCCGCATCTGCCGGTTCTCCGCGACAAGTTGCTCCAGCAGGGACTCGACACGAGCACTGCCTCCTACACCGCTCAGCATTTGCTGGGTCTGCGCTGAAGACCAGTACCGTGCAGGGCCTGTGACCTCCAACTCAGGGCCACGCTCGCCAACCATGCGCAGGCCACCCAGATGCAGGCCTCCTGACGCAAAGCCAGGCGCGCGCTGCGCCGCGAGCCAGGCTTCCCAGTCGGACTGCCGCAGGCCGGACAGTTCGGCCAGGTCCTGCGGTGTGGCGTTGTTCTGCCGCGCCCAGTCATAGAGGCCTGCAGCATTGCCCGTGCCGTCAAATGCGTGGTAGCCATCCTTCAGGCTGTCCAAGCGATCCACGCGATCCTTGGCAGTCACAGATGCGTAGTACGCAGAGCCGTCCGGGTTCGTGTAGACATGCTTGTATGGGGAGTCGCCTCCGCCGCCGTGCAGGTTGCTGCCAGGGCCTGGCGTCACGTCAGATCCCAAGCCGCCGCCCTTACCCGGCTTCGATCCCGCTCCGGTTGGCTGCTCCGGGAACATCAGTGCTTTCAGCGCCTGGATGGCCGCCTCGACACTGAGCGTGGCGTCGATCTGAGCCTTGTTGCCGTCCATCAGGTCACGCCAGTAGCCGAGCGTCTTGTCCAGGCGCTCAAGCTGCTCTTGCGAGTTCTTTAGTTGCCGCTCCTCCAAACTGAGCTGCGCATCGCCCTTCTCAGCCAACTCGGTGAGCTGGCCGGCGAGGATCAGCGCATCGCGCTCCTTCTCGAACTGCGTCGCGTAGCGCCCCGAGTTGATGCCACCCCGGGCCGCGCCGATGGCATCTGTCAAGCCTGCATAGTCGGTGAGCTTTCGCCCGCCGCGCACGCCGGAAAGCGCGTCCTCGATGTAGACCATCCCCTGGGCGGCCAGCATCTGCTGCGTGGCGTCCAGCGAGCCGTACAGGTCGCGCGCATTGCTGCGCAACGTGCTAAGTGCGCTCGACAGGCTGCTTATGGCTTCCTGCGATGCGCTGGCCACGTCCTGCCAATACTTCTGCTCGCGCTGGATCGCAGCCTCGAAGTTCGCGTATGCGGCCTCCTTGGCTTTCTTGCGCGACTCCTCCAGGGCCTTGGCCGCCTCGTCTGCCGCCGTCTTGGCCGCCTCGGCCGCCGTGTCCGCTGACTTCTGCGCGGCATCGGCAGCCACCCCGAAGAGCTGCGCCAGGGCCAGCAGCTTCGCCGCCAGCTCGTTGTTGCCAGAGGCCAGCGCATCCTCGATGAGCTTGCGGAAAGCCTTCTTCGCTGCCTCGCCGCCCGCAGGGTCGATGTCGATGCCCAGCTTTTTGAGCTGGTCGCGCACCTG
The DNA here is from genome assembly GCF_042653485.1 of Delftia deserti. NCBI lineage: Bacteria > Pseudomonadati > Pseudomonadota > Betaproteobacteria > Burkholderiales > Comamonadaceae > Delftia > Delftia deserti. The sequence continues at coordinate 2,586,795 of NZ_JBHSIH010000001.1, forward strand.
GCGTTGCAGGATCAGCGCCCGTTCTTGCTCCGAATAGAAGCCGGCGTAGAAGGCATTCACACCGCTCGCCAAGGCCTCAATGCCGCCGGCGAACTTGAGCAACTCCGTCTGAGCTTTGCCGGTGATATCAGCGAACCCCGTGAGCGTTTTGGCCCAACCGTCGAACGCCGCCTTGACAGCACCGATCTGCTGCAACACGGCGTTGAGGCTATCAAGGTCCTTGACGGATTCCAGCGCTTTAGTTGCCCAGTCTGCATCACCGAGCGTCTTGCTCATCGCCGCCGCCACATCCTTGGCGATCATGTCCAAGTACTGTTTTTGCCCTGCTTCGCCATCTGCGAATTCGCGCGGCGCCCACTTGTTGTTTTGATCCTTGGACCAGTCAACAATGGTCTTGCCGTCAGGACCCACGATCTGCAGCGCGCCCCAGGCGCCGTCTTTGCTGCTGTCGTCTGCAAAGCCGGTTTTGACGATGTATCCCGTCTCGCGGCCGAAGCTCTTTGCGAACGAGTCGAGCATGCCGCCCACGGACTTGGCCACGCCGTTCACAAAGTCCTGCGCGCCCTGGTTCCAGTACTTGGCGCCCTCGTAGTAGCCCAGGGCACCGTCTTCGCGCCGCTTCACAGCGGTCGTCTCTCCGCCAGAGTAGACGGCATCCGCACCGTAGTGCGGGGTGCCAGACTTGTCGAAAGACTTGATCAGACTGATCAGCGCAAGGGCAGCTCCCGCCCATGGCAGCGCAGCGCCGAAGGCCTGCATGCCGCCCGCGAGCAACTCGCCTCCCATCATCATCTCGATGCCGCCAGACAAAGCCGGCATGCCACCCATGAGACCTGCGCCGAAGTTCGTGCCTGCGAACAGGCCACTCTCACCCAGCAGACCCAGGCCAGGGATGCCCCCGCCAAAGCCGCCACCTGAGCCCCCCGTGCCGCCTACGCCTCCCAGGCCACCGCCGCCACCTCCCTGAACCCCGATGAGCGAGGCAACAACCTGCACAACGAACGGGCGCAGGAACATCTTGTAGATCTGGTCCGCCACGGTCGTCTTGAACGTGGTGGTCAGGCTCTTCGTGAAGCTGTCCCAGCCGTCGCGCCCGTTGTTGAGCATGTCGGCGAAGCCCTTGCGGAAGATCTCGTCGTACTGCTCAACCTGCTTGTTGACGTACTCCTCCTGGATGCGCAGCAGCGAGGTCTGTGTGTCGGTTTCAGCCTTTTCGCGGGCCTTCTTTTTCAGGTCCTGCTTTGCGATGAGGTTTTCGATCTCATCGTCGCTGTAGGTAGCGCGATCAATCGCCGCAAGCTCCTTGGCAAGCTCCAATGCGATGCGACGCTGCGCGACGATCTTCTTGCGCTGCACCTCATCGGCACCCAGGAGCGACAGGCCCTCTTTCTGGATCGCAAGCTCATCTTTCGATGTCTGGAGCGACTTCGTGAGACGGTCATCCATCTGCTTATAGTCGGCCTGCTGCAAGGCGGTCACCCAACGCTTCTGCGCGGCGATCTTGGCCTCCAGGCTGGCGATGTATTGCGGGCTAAAGCGGAGGCTGTCCTGTGCCTCGGCCATCTGCTGCTCAAGCGTGGCGAGGGTCATGCGCTCGATCTCGGTGCGGCCCTTGCCAAACACGGCATTGGCGGCTTCCTGCTCGCGGGCGCGCTCGGTGAGGGAATCGGCCGCCTTGTAGTTGCCGGCGATCAGCGATTCATAGGCCTTCTGCGATTTGTGCAACTCGTCGTTGCTGCGCACCTGTGCGCCCCATGCGTCGGCGATGGATTTCGCCTCTTCGAGCTTTGCCCTGGTCTTGGCGTTGGTGGTCCTTTCGATCTGTGCCGCCAGCTTGATGGACTCGCGCTCTCCTTCGTTGAGATCGGATGCGGCGGCTCCCAGCGTCAGCAGCTGCTCGCGGTACTGCCTTGCGCCTGCCAGTTTGGCCTCCAGTCCCGCCATCTGGTTCTCGGTAACGTTGATCCCGCCGCCCGCGCCCTTCTCGGTGAACTTTTTTTCGATGCCAGCGACTGTCTTGTCGTAGTCCGATTTCAGCTTCGCAAGCTTGGAAGCCATCAACTCGGGGTTCTTCGCAAAGGCTTTCTCCGTCTTCTCGACGGCCTCGTTGTAGAGGTTCTGTGCGACCGTCAGCTCTTGCTTGCGCTTGACCTCCTTGGAGGCAAACTGCCCGGCGACCTGGTCGAATGCCTGCATGGCATCCACGTAATCATTGCTTGCGACCTGCTCTGCCGCCTTCTTTTGACCAGCCGCTATGCCGTCGCGCAGGCTCTTCTCCTGTGCGCGCAGATCCTCGACAGCCGCACGCCGCCGCTCCACCTCTGCCTTGCTGGCACGGCTGCCCCCGAAGGCCGCACGCTCAGCATTCGCGAGTTGACGTTCTGCCGCCTGCAGGTCGCTCTGCACGGAGGCGAGCTTCTGCTCGGCTGTGCCTTCACGGCCGATATCCAGGATGGCGTCCCATGCCTTCTTTGCAGCGGTCTTGACCTTATTCCAACCCGCCTCGATGTAGCCCAGGTTCTGGGTCAGCTCGTCTGCGCCTGTCTTCATCGCGTCTGCGTAGGCCTTCTGAGCCACAGCCGCAGCCTCAGCAGTCTTGCCCTGCTTCTCCAGCGCCTTGATCTGGTCGTAGATGCTCGCAGTCAGGTAGTTCATCTGCTCATTCAGAGCGAGCGATGCCTGCAGCGGATCCTTTGCCAGTTCCGCAAACTGCTTGGCCGTCTCGCTGACGGCTTGGCCCGTGGTCTTCTCCCATTGCAGAGCGATGGCGGTGAAGTCCTTCAGCTGGTCGGATGCGACCTTGCTGTAACGAGCCATCTCAGCAAGGCCTGCAGCTGCGGCGCCTTGTGTGCCTGACGTACTGGCGATGGCGCGAGCCATGGCATTCAGCTCATCGACGGTGGTGCCGGCCTGGTTGCCGCTCAGCACAAGGGAGCGGCGGAAGTTGTCCGACTCCTTGCTGCCTTGGTAATACGCTACGCCAAGCGTTGCGGCGGCAGCAGCAGCCACTGTGAAGGGATTCACCAAGCCGACCACGTAGCCAGCCATGCCGCGCGCAGCCGCGCCAGCACCGCCAAACATGTCTTTCAGCTGGCCGCCCTGTTGCAGCAGCACCGTCAGCGGGGCCTGGCCAGACTGGAGCGACACAACGATGTCCGTGAACTGCGCTGGCACCATGCGCATCGCGGCGGCGGTCTGCGCAGCCGACACGCCCACCTTGCCCATGCCGGCCTCAGTCTCGCGCAGCTTGGCGATATACGGGGCGGCCTGACTGGCGACACCCAGCTGCGCAGCCTGCAGCTCCAGCAGCTCGGCCTTGGTCTTGCCCAGGGCCTGTGTCTGAGAACGCAGGGATTCAAGGAACGAGCTCTGGCCCGCATCCTTGGCCTGCTGGGCTTTCGTCGCCGCCAATGCGTTCTCATATTCACGTATCTTGGCAATTACCGGATCAAACTTGGAGGCATCCATTCCTCGCATATCGAGCTTGATCTCAAAGGCCTTCGCAAGACTGTTGCCGGCTTCGGCGGCAATTCGCGCCTTTTCCGCCGCACGGGTCAACGCCTGGGCCATAGCGCTCTCGGCGCGGTCCATCTTTTGGGCGGCTTCATCGGCACCGTCCCCGATACCTTTCATGCCCTTACCCGCACGCTCGCCAGCTTTTGTGACGGAGTCGGCCATATCGGCGGCGCCCGTCTTGATGTTTTGAAAGGTGGTCTTGGTATCGTCTTCCGCAGAAACCACGAAGCCAATTTTGCGGTTTTGCTCTTCCATGAAACCCCCAAACAAAATGGCCCACCGAAGCGAGCCATAAATAATTAAACCGCCCTCAGGCGGCTTTCAATTCCAGATAAATTAGTCTAGGCTGTCCAGCCTAATCATTGCCAAAAGTAATAGTTTTACCCATCGTGGACTGCCATTTCTCTGCTGCTGCATCATAGCCAGATCTTCTGCACAAATTCATGTACTCCTTTAACTCATCTGGCCCAAGCCCTTTAAATTTAATCTCGCACTTTCGATACCACTCTCCGCATTGCCCTTCAGTTGAGGCGTTCGTATTTTTTTGGCAAATCGCCTTCTTTTCGGCCTCTCTATCCTTGGCCTCTGCAGCAGATCTAACCGCAGCCAATCTTCCAACCTCGACTGGATCGCACATGGAGCTGATGACTGCCATTGCCCCATTTCCAGACCCCTCTGTAGCTATCTCCTTAATCTCGGAATCAACGCTGCGTACAAAAAATGGTTTCTTCCCTGTGTATCCGCCAAACGAATTTTTAGCATTCACATAGCCGCAAGTATGCCGGGAGCCCCCTGACATAAAAGTGTACATTTCAGAAAACTGCGCGCTTGTCGGGTCCTTTAGCCCGTCACGAATTGCAGCCTTTACCATGTTTTCAACTGATTTTGACGGCTTGGACGCCTGAGCGGACGCAACTGGAGCCGCAATTGACAACATAGTGGCGAATGCCACCGATATGCAGGTAGAACCCAGCTTCCTCATGTAATACCCCTAATCTAGTTAACTGCAGCACGATGTTAGTCGATAGCATTCACCTTTTCTGCGGGATGTTGACCACGGCCATCTCCATCCGCCGCACGTCGGCGAAGAGTTCGTCCCAGAGCTCCTGGTCACCCTGTGCCACGCGGTCAAGCAGCGGATAGACCGCCTCATATCGCAGGCCTATGCGCCCGCCGCCGCCCATTCCCACAACCCAGGCCCATTGCGTCTGCAGGCCGACGAACAGTGCCAGCGGCTCGGCGTTCTCGGGCCAGGCCTCCACTGGGTCTTCCCAGTAGTCTTCTGGCTCGCAGCCTTCTGCAACTTCGGGATCGGGCGTGAAATAGGCGACGGTGGCGCTCAGGAGTTTTTTACGCGGCCATCCACAAGGGCCGCGCGGTAGGCCTCCCAGAATGCTGGCGCGGCGTTGGGCTCTTCATCGAACAGCTGCACCAGGGCCGCCTTGTCGAGGTCGATCTCCACATCCCAGCCCACCAGGTATTTCAGGGTGCGTTCGGCGCTGAATTCCAGGCCACGGTCGGCCAGGTTGGCGAAACTGAATTTCTCGCCGTCGGCAGGCTGAGGGACATTGGCATTGGACACCTCGTCCCACAGTTCGCCGAATTCGCGGCGCGTGCGGTACTTGAACTTGCACTCCAGCTCGACCACCTCGCCGGTCACGCGCACGAAAGAGACGGGCGCGGTGATGGACTCGGGACGGTCGCCGAAGATGAAGGCTGGGGGCTTCTGCTTGCCGGCTTGGTCTGCGGCAGAGGAAACAGCGGTCTTGGTTTGAGCGGGCATGGATTGATCCTTTCAGCGGATGGAAAAAGAGAAAGCCCGTGCGCAGCCGCCCGCCCCGCTGAAAGGAGCGAAGCGGCTGCGTCGGTGCATGGGGTGGACGCCTTAGCTGGCGTAGCGGGTGGAGCGGCCCTTGCCGCTGAAGTCGGCCTTCACGCGGTTGACCTGGCCGTCCTGCATCAGCACCTCGTCGTTGAGCGCCACAGTGCAGGCCAGATACGACGTGGCGCCGTTCTTCATGGTCAGGCGCTGGATGGTGTCGGCGCCGCTGGCGGACAGGTCTTCGAGCGCGTTGTAGCCGGGGGTCTCGATGGCGTCGGCGTCGATTTCCAGCGAGCGCGAGACCGGGCTGAAACCGTCGTTGATTTCCTGCTCGTTCTCGGATTCGAGGTAGCGGTACGTGACCTTCTTGGGATCGCCGCCGCTGGTGTTGTTGGACAGGATCTGCACCACGTCCACCCAGGTCAGCGCCTTCTGGAACGAGCCAGCGCCACCGCCAGGGGTGAACAGGTTGGTGTTGCTGGTGTTCGCCTTGCGGCCCTCCAGCGTGAACGTGTCAGGCGTCGGGACGGCCTTGACCCGGAACACCAGGCCGTTCAGACGACCCCAGCCGGACAGGATGATCACGATGTTGCCGACGGCCAGGCCGTGACCAGCTGCCGTGCAGACCGCCTCGGTCGCGTTGGTGATCGCTGTGATGGGCACCTTGGCGCCGATGGAAGTGGCCACGGCGATGCGCGAGCCGGTAGGGAGAGATGCCATGTTGTGGCCCTTTCAAAAGCAGAAAACCCGCCGAAGCGGGTTGATGGAGTGCCCTCGCGGGCGGGAGACCGCCTGGGCGGCGGAACAGGTCGGGCGGCCTATCTGGCGCCCAGAATGGAAAAGGTCTGCAGGTAGCCAGAAACGACTCCTGCGTCGTCATAGGCCCCGATGGGGTCGCCGTGCGGGCGCGCAGTGAACGCGGCAGCGGCACAGAGCCGCTCCTCGATGCGCTGGATCAGCGCGAAGGCCTGCAGCGGCGTGGCGGCCCAGGTGTTGATCTGGATGAGCGGCTTGCGCTTGTCGGCCGGCGCGTTGTCCGTGTAGCGCAGGACGTCGCCGCCGATGTGCTGCCAGGTCACGTAGGGCATGGCCGTGCCGTAGGGCGCGGTTCCCACGACGACGCGCGGGCACTCGGCCAGCAGCTCGGCCATGAGGTCAGATTCAAGTGCCACCGTAGGCCCCCTTCTCGAACAGCCTGCGCCACAGTTCAGCCTCGGCGGCCTTCTGCGCTTCAGGCACAGAGCTCTCCGCACTGCGCACGAATGCCTTGCCAGGCACCTGGATCGGCGTCGGCAGGGTGACGTAGTAGGCATCCTTCTGCGCCTGGCTGGCGCGCCGGCCTGGCGGCTTCTTGCCATCCATGCCAGGCCGGACCATGGGCCGCACCTGTCCGTCGTTGCCCCGGTAGTAGCGGTAGCGCTGCAGGTAGCCCCATTCCACCAGGTGGCCATGGGGCGCGATGACATGGTTCCAGCTGACGTGGTACTCCGCGCGCTGGCCATCGGCCGACTTCTCGGGGCTGAAGGCCTGGTAGATCGAGCGGTCCAGATTGCCCGTGGAGCGCCCCAACGCACGCACGTTGATCTTGACCCGCTCGTACAGCACCTGAGCGCCCGCCTGGGCAACTGGCCGAATAGCCTCATGCACATCGTCGCCCAGGTCCGCCAGCAGGCTGTCCAGCGCGCCCAGGTCCACCGCCATGCCGAAGGTCTTGTTGCCCTGCAGGGCCTGCTTGCGCAGATCGCGCCGGCTGGCCATGGTCGTCAGCCCTTGAACGGCACAGCGTCGGCACGCGCGGCACGGGCCTCGGCCACTCGCTCAGGGTCCGCGTTCATCCAGCCCGCGTTTGCCGCAGCCACATCGGCGGGCACGTCATCGATCAGCAGGCCTGCGTCGTAGCCGTAAGGGCCGATGGTTCCGGGCTTGGTCGTCAGCACCGTGCGTGGCCCGCCGTCGTCGGCCGGCGCCTGGGCAGCGCGCGGCGCCCGCGTGGTGCGCGGGGTCCGTGGTTTTGTCATTGGGTCGGTCCTTTCGTGAGCTCGCACACCAAGTCGATGTACTCGCGGGTTGGCCCAGGCAGCACTGCCTTGACCTCGTAGATATGGCCGTCGAACAGCACCCGCATGCCGGCGTCCACGCCAGCGCGGCGGCGAATCCGGATGCTCGCGCGGACGATGGACACCTCAGCGTCTGCCTTGATCGTGCCCAGGCCAGACTTGTGCAGCACGCTGGCTGCGATGCGGCCCGGGGAGATGTTCTCCCAGCCTTCGGGCAGCGGAGTGCCCCAGTCATCCGCGCCGCCTGTCTTGCGCTGGATGTGGATGCGGTCTCGAAGGGTGCCGGCCTGCATCAGAAGCCTCCTGCCGTGTTGATGTATGGCAGCAGCAGCCAGTCGGCACCCATCGGGATCTCGGCGGCCTGGCCCGGGGCCACGGCCTCGCGGTTGGCGTACAGGTGCCCGATGATCAGCTGCGCGGCCGAGTGGATGGCCTCATCGATGACCACGCCGACGGCCCCCTCCGGGATTTCGGCCTGGTCCTCGTAGAGCTTGGCGAAGATCTTCCCCTCGATGGCCAGGTACGCAGCAGCGATCCAGCCTTCGATCAGGGCGTCCTCCTCATCACCATCGACCCGCAGGTGCAGCTTGGCCCGCGCGAGGTCAATCCTCTGCATGGGCCTGGCCCGGGAAAGGCTTGACGGGCGCGCCCACCGAGCGGGCGTAGGCCACGGCGTCGGCGTGCGGGTCCACGCTGCCGGCGTAGGCCTGGGCAATGGTCTCAGGCATGCCCTCGATCACGTCGTCAGGCTGGAAGCGCACGCCATCGATGGTCACGGCGGCCAGGACGCGCACATCGACCAGCACCAGTTCCTGCGGGCCGGGGTCTTGCTTCACGTCAGCGCCAGCGGGCTGCTCATCTGCGGCCCCAGCCGTAGCCGGGGCCTGGATCTCGCCGGCCTGCGCAGTCTCGTCTGCACCCTGTTGCTGGTCCTGCTGGACTGCAGCCTGGTCGGCGACAGGTGCTTCGGGTGCCGTGGGTGTAGGTTTCGGTTTCGTTGCCATGTCGGCTCCTTGAGATGCGGCCCCAGCCGTAGCCGGGGCCTGGGTTCATCGGTGGCCGATCAGGTGGCCGAGTTGGCGTAGGCCTTGACGGCGCCGCCCACGTCCAGCAGGTTGCCGCCGCTACGGCAGAAGGCCACGAAGCCCACTTGGCCCTTGAGCGTGTATGCGCTGTCGGTCATGCGGAACAGGGTGACGTCCATCACGTCGCGGATCAGGTACTTGCTGAAATCGCCGTACAGGATCGACTTGGCATTGGCTGCCATGGCGGCCATGTTCTGGTTGATGTTGATGGCGCGGCCCATCAGGCGGTCAGGGGCGCCGCCAGGGTTTCCCTGCTCGTAGCCCGGCACGAAGATCGGGCGGTTCTGGGTGTCCTTGATCTTGCGCAGCACCTTGAGCACATCGTCATGGAACATCCAGGCAGCGCGCGAGCGGTAGATCGGGTCCACCGAGTGCTCCAGGTCCACCAGGTCGTCATAGGTCACGCTGGTGGTCTGGCCCGTGGCGCCGGTCTTGCCGACGGAGGCGCCCGTCACGATGCCGCGAGGCTGGCCGGTGCCAGTGCCCACGGTCTGGTGGCGGTTCTGGATGCGGCCCAGGCGCAGAGCCAGCAGCGACTTGATGTAGGCCTCGATGTCGATGAACGAGTCCTGCAGCAGCTCGAAGGGCAGCGCGATGCTCTTGGAGCTGTACTTGTAGACATCCATGGATGCCTGGCCGAAGGTGGTTTCGCCGACGGTGGCCGAGGCATTCTGCCCCACGATTTCGCCTTCTTCGGACGTGGCGTCGGCCGTGGGGAACAGCATCTGCGCGCCGGTCGCCGTCTGGATCGCGCTGGCCACGGCGCGGACGCCTCCCATCTGCTTCATGGCTTCGATCAGCGAGCGGCTGAACTCGGTGGCCACGGTGTAGCCACCCTCGGAGCCGGTCGTGGTGGACATGGCGGCGCGGATGTCGGGATTTTGGCGCGCAGCCATGGCGTTGCGTTGCTCAGGAGACAGGTTGGACAGGCCGCCAGTCAGCATGGCGCGCAGAGCCTGGGATTCCTCGGTGCGCCCGCCGCCATGGACCGTGGCCTGGTTGAGCGCAGCCTCGTGCTCGGCGCGCTCGTCGCCGGCCACTTGGTTGATGCGGTTCTCGCGGGCGATCTCGCCGTCGATGGCCTCGATCTCGTTGAGGATGGTGTCCAGGGCCGAGGCATCGGCGGACGGCATGCGCTGGTCGGCCGGGGTCTTGGCGTTCAGTTCGGCGGCGGCCTTGGCCTTCGCGTCACGCTGGGCGCGCAGTTGTGCAAGTTTGCTCATGGTGAGCCTTTCTTTCAGGTTGTGACCGCTCGCGCAGGTCGTTCGGACATGAAAAAGCCGCCTCGGTGGGCGGCGGTCTCAGTTGCGCGAGGCGCTTACTGATGGGAGAGGCGGGCCAGCATGCTCAAACGCTGCTGCTGGCGGGCGCGGTGGTCTTCGGTGGCGAACTGCTGGTCGTTCGCGGGCTCAGTCTGGGGCGTGGGCTCTGGCTCGTCGCAGGGGTCGCGCGGCGCGTTGGCGTAGGCCGAGAGGTTCCAGGCCTTGGCGTTGGCCCTGGCGCTTGCGCGCGCCTTGGCGTCGCTCGCAGCGATGGAGGTGGCGAAGCCGTTCTCCAGAGCCTCGTCGGCCGTGAACCAGGTTTCTTCGGCCATCCATTCGGAGATCTGCGCCAACTCCTTGCCAGTCTTGGCCGCGTAGGTCTCGGCCAGGGTGCCGTCGATCTTGTCCAGGAGGTCGGCCTCCTTGCGCAGGTCGTTCGCGTTGCCCCACATGCCGGTCCATGCCTTGTGGATCATGAACATGGCGCCCTTGGCCATGATCACCTCCTCGCCCGCCATGGCGATGAAGGTCGCCGCGCTGGCCGCGATGCCGTCGATGTGCACGATCACCTTGGCGCCGTGCTCGCGCAGGGCCTGCTCCATGGCGCGTGCCGCGAACACCGAACCGCCTGGGCTGTTGATGCGCAGATGGATGGTGTCCACGTCCAGATCACGGATGGCCTTCACGAACGGCCCCGGGGCGATGCCGCCCCACCATTCAGCCTCCAGTTCGCTGGACACGATGTGGTCATAGAGGAAGACCTCGGCCTCGCGGTCGTCGGCCTTGGCCACCACCTCGAACTTGCGGGCACTGGCGCGGCGGTTGTCCGCGTACAGCTTACTGAGTCGGTTTTTCATTGTTTCCCTTCCCGTCATCTTTTCCAGGGTTGCCGGGGTTGCGCAGCAGGCTGGCGTTCGGCGGCAGGTTCTCGCGGCGGCGCACCTCGCTGGCATCCATCCACGGCATTTCGCCGGCCCGGCCCATCGCGATGCGGTACGCCTCGTACCGGGTCTTCAGGTCGGCCCGCTCCAGGGCCTCGACCATGTGCTCCAGAAACAGCTTCTCGCGCACGGGCCAGAACTTGCGGTTCAGCTCCTGCTTGATCGGCGTCAGGTGGCGCTGCAGCGTGTAGCGCACGAAGCCGATGCCCTGCTGCTCGATGCCCGTGCCGAAACTGGTCTGCTTGTCCGTGTGACCGATCATGTGCGGCGGCACGCCCAGAATCCGGGAGATTTCCTCCACGTTGAACAGGCGGGTGGCCAGGATCTCGGCATCCTTGCTGTTGATGGACAGCTGCGCCGGCTCCAGACCGCCCGAGAGGATCAGCGGCCCACGGCCACCGTTCATCGCCCGCGCCAGCAGCGAGGCCTTGAGGTCGCCCAGCTGCTTGTCGGAGAGCCGACCAGGCGCCTTGAGCGCGTAGTCGATGTTCGCGCCGCTGGCGAAAAACCGGCTTGTGTGCTCCTGGGCGGCAATGGCCGCGCCGATGGCCTCGCGCCCTGCGAAGGTGATCGCACTGGGGCTGCGCAGGCCGTCGAAACCCAGGCTCGGGACGTGCAGCATGTCCGCGCTGTCCAGCGTGTATGCCGGCCCGCCGTCTGAGGGATTGATGCGGTACAGCACCTTGTCGCCCTTCTTGAACGGGTCCACGCTCAGCGGATGGTGCGGCTTGAGCGCGATGATCTTGGAGCTGCGCACGCTGGAGCGCACCAACTCGGCGAAGCCGTCCCCCTCGAAGAGCTTGGCGCTCATCAGGTACTCCCAGAACGTGAAGGCGGACCAGACGCCGCCCGCGTTCTCGTTGAGCAAGTACCAATAATCGTGGTCCACCTTCTCGCGCGTGTCTCGCTCGTAGATCGAGATGGGCAGCGAGGCGATGGCGCCCGCGACCAGCGAGACGGCGGCATAGACCACCGACACGCGCATGGCCGTTTCCTTGGTCACACGCACACCGGCCGCCGAGCGGCTGGAAGCCCCCAGCAGGTTTGCCAGTTCGCCCATGGACGTTCCGCTGCTGGTGACCTCGTTTTCGCCCAGCGCCACCAGGCCGGCGCGCTCCGCCGCGCCCTCGCGTCCCGCGATCCAGCCGGACAGCACGCGGCTGCCGCGATCCTGCGCGGTCATGTTGAATGTCTGTGTCATCCCAGCTCCAGTGAGTAAATCGCCGGGCCGGCCTTAGCCTCCGGGTTCAGGGCCATGAGATACACGGCATCGAAAAGGGCCATCAGCAAATCGATCTTGCCGACGCCGCTGGCCTGCTTGGTGATGGTCACGGCATTGCCCTGCATCACCGTCTTGGCGTTTCCCACGCACCAGGCCATGAGGGCGCTGCCGCCGTGCACCAGCTTCTTGGCGGCGACGTGGCGCTCGGCCGTCTTGATCGCCCCGTTCAACTGGTAGCCCTGCGGAATGCCCACCACCTGGGCAGCCTCCACAGGCCCCGGCTCGTCCTCTGTGCCCACCAGGGCGTCATAGATGGCGCCCAGGCCCAGGCGGTCCACGCCCACCTTGTCGAGCAGGCCCGTGTCCACGATCTGCTCCACGATCTGGACAACTTCCTCGACGTCCTGACCCACTCTATCCACCAGCACCAGGTCGCCGGCCTTGATGAAGTCGCGGTACTTGGACTCCTCGGACTTGCGGCGCTCCAGCGCAATTGGGTGGATCCAGCCACGCCCCCAGGAAAGCCAGCGGCCTGTATCAATCTCGCGACCGACGACCGCCAGGCCGAGCAAGTCATCCAGGCCACCGCCGTCGATACCGACCTCCACCACCTCGCTACGCTGCAGCAGTTCCTCCAGCGAGAACACCGGGATGGCAGCGGCCTCCCAGAAGTCAGCGCCAGCCCAACGGTCGGAGCGCAGGTTGAGCCCGATTTCAATGTTGAGGTGCTTGGCGAGGAACTTCTGGAACGTGCCGTCGCGCTCGCCCTCGTACAGCTTGATCTGGTCTTGCAGCCACTCGGCACTAACCGACCGGCCGAGGTTCGGGTTCGTGATGTAGAAGTTCTCGGCCTGCATGTAGGCCTTGGACTCGACCATGGCTTTCGGGAACTCGTACAGGATGCCCAGCGTCTTCGGGTCGTTGATCTTGCCGTCCCGCACGTCGCGCCAGTAATTCAGCTTGCGCTTGAATTCACCGGCAGGCGGCTCGTCGGATTGCGTGGTCAGGAAAATGACCCAGCCCTCATCGCGCGAGACCTGCCCGCCCAGCGCTTCCAGGAACATGGCCGCCGCATTGGAGCGCTTGCCAAACAGCCAGAGCTCATCCACCAGGATGCGACCCGACTTCTTGCCGGACACTGTGTCCGTGTCGGCCGCCACCACCTTCAGGCTGTTGCGGTTGACGCGGTGGGTGATGGTGCGGACGTGATCCTGAATGTGGAACATCTCCGACAGCTCGGGATCCGCGCGCACCATGCCGGCCGCTGGTTTGAAACTGTTGTCGGCGACTTCCTTGGTCGGCGCGAGGATTAGGTGCTCCTCCTCGTCGCGCCAGCACAGGATCAGAGCCGTAAGCATGATGCCCGCCGCAATGGTGGACTTTGTATTCTTCTTCGAGATCAGCAGCCCATACTCGCGGATCAGCTGCTTGCCGGTTTCGGCGTCGTAGCCCCCGAAGATGGCCGCCACGAAGTCAAACACCCATGGCTCGGAGCACTCCCCGAAGTTCGGGCTGCGGTACTCCTCCAGTTCCTCGTCCCATACCGTCTTCGGCAGGTCCACGACCCGCAGCTGCTTGAAGATGCCGAGCGCATGCTCTGCCTGCTCCGGGAAAATTGGTGCCGGGATGATGGAGCGACCTTCTACCAGCCTGCTCTCCCAATCGACACAGGCTGTTGACCAGTCCATCCATCACCTCACAGTTTCTTGCCTCCTGCGGCCACCAACTTCGGTGGCGTGGCAGCAGAGAATCGGCTCGCCACCCTCTTGGCGGCTGCTGCCTGCTCCTCCTTCTTCCCGCCGTCGCCCTTCTTTGTGTGCGTGTACTGCACTGCGGCGATGGCGGCCCGGATCTGCCCCGCCGTGGCATCGACCCGCCCGAGGGCAATGTCCTGCAACAGGGTGAGCATGTCGCGCTCCGGGATCTCGACCGCCTTGGCCCGCGAGCGCTTCAACGCGCCGCCCTGGGCCTGTGGCTCCATCGCCACCTGGACGGCCGAGCCATTTGCTGATTCCTTGGGTGCCGCCTTCTTGCGGCCAGCACCCGGGCGAGCGCCGCCAGAGTTGGCGCGCGGGCCGCCACTCTTGCCTTTGACGCCTGCCATTTGCTGATTCCTAAATCAAAAAGGGGGGAATTTTCTGCGCGTGCGGAACAGGGCGGTATCCGGGCAGAGGCCTCTCAGCCTTTGACCCCCTCCCCTCCCCTCGGTCGCCCCGGCGATGCCCCTGGATCGCGTCAGGCGGGCTCTGGCGCCGCTTCGAGCACCGCGCCCATATCCCGAGCCTCCTCGGCCGTCAGCGGCGCGTACTTCCACTGGCCGTTGTGCTCTACCTCTCCAACGCCGATCCATCCGGTGCGCGGCGCCTTCAGGCACAGGAAGTCTGCATATCGGTCGTTGGCGTAGGTCACCAGCTGCACGTCCGTGCCGTCCCGGGTGGCGTAGTCGCCCTCCTTGAACTCATGCTCAGGCGGCATTGGCACGGGCGAGGCAGTCCACGCCTGAATGCCTCGGATGCTCTCCACGAGCGATGCGCAAAGGGCATCCAGCATCTCCTGCCATGCGCGGTCGTATGTCCGCATCCGGGTAGCGAACAGCATCCTTGGGATGGCGCGCCTCTTCAGTGCTCGGACTTTCATCCCTGGGCCTCGTCATCGATGCGCAGCCGGACGGTCGTGACGATGAACTCCGGCGTCGCGGACTCAAGGCGGCTCGTCTGATGCCAGCCCACCTCCACGCTGGCGCGCATGCCTGTCTGCTTGGAGAACTCCTGCATGACGTCGCGGATCTTCGCGGCGGCGGTTTTGGCGTGCTCTTGGATTTGGTCGCGCGGGGTCATGGCAGCCTCCTCAGTGGCGGGCCTCGGTGCCCTGGTGCGATGTGGTGACGGCCGGCGCGGCGTGGGAGCCGGGCTGGTACTGCGAGGACGGCATTGCGTCCAGTTGGGTCTGCAGCAGCTTGCGCTTGATGTGCGTGCTCATCGGCAGGACCACCGCAGGGTTCGGGATGGCGCTGGGGCTGATGGTGCGGTTGATCTCGGTGACCGCCGAGAACACATGGCCGCACTCGAAGTTGCGGCACTGGAAGATGGTCTCGCGGCTGGTGCTGGTCAGCTGAAGGCTGGTGCGGGTGTAGGCATGCTCTTGGCAGTGGGGGCACATCATTCGCATAGGTCAGCACTCCTTGCGCTCGCGGCGCTCGTTGGAACACGTAGGGGCCGCGACATGCGGCACGACAACGGGGATCGGGGTTGCCTTGGCTGGCTTCGGTGCAGTGGGCGTCGGACGTGGCGCCATCGGCGCCGGCCTGGCAGGCGGGATCACGATCACAGGGCGCACCGGAATCACCACCACGGGCGCGGCCTGGGCCAGGGAGTGGATTGCAGCGCCAGCAACCGCAGCAGCCATCATTCGGATGGATCGCATGGTCATTCCTTCAAAGTTGGGCTCGTAGCGCCGCCTCGCGGGCCGTCTTCTCGACGTGGCAGCCGTGCTTGTTGCCCTCGGCGTCGTAGCTGACGCACAGGCACTGCCGGTTCTCGTCGGAGTCCTCGCCGCCCTGCCACAGCGGGACGACGTGATCCAGCTCGAAGGGCCGGGGCGTGCCGGGCGTGATGTCGATCAGCTCGCCGCAGCAGGCGCAGCGCGGGCCATCCCGCAACCAGATCCGCAGCCGAGCCTCTTGCCTGGCTCGTCCCCTGGATCGGCCAGTGGCACCCAGGCGCGGGGCCTGCTGCAGCTTGCGGGAGTCGGCCTTCTGGATCCTCAGCGGCAGCGCGCTGATGCGTGGTCGCTGGCCCATGGCAGCACCTCAGCGGATCTCGCGGCCGATCTGGATGCGGAAATTGGGCTCGCGCCCCAGCATCGAGAGCGTCAGGCCTGTGACCCAGTGGCCCAGCGAGATCAGGTACTCGGCTGGACCCCACTTCGCAGCCACCATCGGACCCTTGGCGTCGGTCTCGCCAATCCAGCAGGGGATGCCGTAAATCGCACCATGGTTGGTGAAGCCCAGCGCCAGCGCCTGCTGCTTGGTCATGTAGTCGAGGAGCTTGGCGATGCGCTCTTTCATCGTCAGCTCCTCGCCACGCCCTCGGACTTGAGGGCGTTGAACTCATCGCGGCTCACCTTGCGCTCCACGATCTCGGAAGCCACGAAGCTGATGTCCAGGACGCCGGCCAACATGCCCACGCCGCGTGGCGTTTCGAGCTTCAGCAGCTGGCCGATGAGGTGCCCATTCACGAAGAGCAGGCGACGAACGCCATCGTGGAGGATCTCCACCTTCTGGCCCAAGTCAGGTGCCAGCACATGAGGCTGCGCCGGGATGATTCGCTCCATGGAATCTTCGAGATGGCGGTAAACAACGCCTTCGGCTTCTTCTGTCTGGGACATGTGGATCTCCTTGATGGTGGAACAGGAGCCGCCACGCAGGCCTTGCACCCCATGCGCAATGCATGCTTTGCCGGGTGCACCTGGTGGCGGCGGAAACGAAAAAGCCCCGCACAAGCGGAGCCTTGAATTGGTCGCCCCTTCGGACTTATGGCCAATGCCACAGGGGAAATGCCGTTCGCGAACTATCCAGCGCCGCTGCGCTTGCGGAGGAGTGCCCGCCCCATCAACCCACTCAGGGGCGGCCCCGGCTGGATCGGGGAGCCAACGAAAAAGCCCGCAAGGCGTGAACCGTGCGGGCTTGTGATCTGTAGGGGCGTGTTCCCCCATCGCTTCCATGTCTTGCCAGACTCACCGCCTGGGGACGTTTGTCAGGGTGAGCGCTGGCGGTTTTGTCTGCGCCTGCGCTCTAGGCACGCAGTATACCTCAGCCTTTGCCGGCCGCAACCGTCTTCAGCCCCTTCATCCGCTTGAGGGCTGCGATGGTGCCCGAGCGTGCGCGGTCCACATGGGCGGCGATGTGCCCGGAAATCAGCTGGCCCTCGGCTTCGTGCGGCACCTCGCGGGTGCCGAACCCCTTGCAGGTCTCGCAGATCGCCATCTCACCCAGCTTGACCCCGCCGCAGCCTGGGCACTTGCGGTCGCACCACCAGAGCAGCACGTCGGTCAGCTTGGCGCGGGCGTCCTTGATGCCCTGCGCCAGCACCCAGGGCAGAAAGCCAGCGTGCGCGTCCACCAGGCGGGTGTACTGCGGCAGGCCGCGCAGGATCTCCATGCGGCGCTCCATGTGCCAACGGCCCTCAGCCACGCGGGCGCCCACCATGTCGAGACGGCCCCGGCTCTTGCGGGGCATCTGTTCGGCAACGCGCTGCAGCTGCTCGTCGGTCAGTGGGCGCGGCTTCTCGCGGCGGTCCCATTCGCAGATCAGCTGCTGGACCAGCCGGCCCAGGACTGCGCGCTGGATGCCTGCGGCGATCAGGTAGTCGGCGTCGCCGCGCTTCTCCAGATCGACGGAAAGGTCGCTGCTGGTGCTGGCGCTGGTCAAGCGCTCTGCGACAGTGGGCCGCTCAGCGGCTGCGGGCTTGGTTGGTGCGTCGATGTTCATGCGGTCCTCTTGTGGTTGGTGTTGTCGTTGTGGCCAGCGCCAGCATGGCGGCGGTCAATTGGCGCGGCAGGTCTGCCAGCACCCCATGTGAGTCGGCCGCGTATCGCTGAGCGGCCCACCAGGCGTAGTGCCTGTCTATCTGCGCGAGCCGGATGCAGTGCTTCAACATCTCGCGCCTGTGTTCCTCGTAATCCATTCATCTCTATCTCTATTCCTGTTCAAGTCCTGTATTCACTTGAGGCAAGGTTGAAGACCCGGAGCAAAGCGCATACCACCCCTTACCCATGGGGCTCCATGAGTTCGTGGTACGCGCAAGAGGCAGTGGCAGTTAGCCCATCGCTTCGCGCCCTGTGGTGGCCGATGCGCCCCAGCAGGTAACCCAGACTTACAGCCTCTGCATCGAGACCCTGCGCGCGCTCTAGGTACTCCACCCACGCTTCGGCTTGCACATCCCGGGTAGCCGATTTCTTGGCCCATGCCCCCGCGTATTGAGCCGCTGGCATGGGTTGCGCATGAGGGGCTACATGACGGCCTCCGTGCGGGCCTGGGTCAGCCAACGGCGCAATGCCTGGGAAGCCCGGAAAGCGCCGTCCTTGCGGTGCATATCGTTGAAGTCGCCTTGAGGCGGCAGGAAGTAAGGCAGGCCCGTAGCCTTGGCGGCGGCCTCCCCGGTGCCGGAAGCATCGTTGTCGGCCACCACAACCCCACGGTTCGCCATGCGCTTGAGGTTTCCAGCGCTGAAGCAGATGTGGATCCGATAGCGCATGCGCAGCGCCTGCAGGCAGTCGCGCAGGCTCAGGCCGGTGGCATAACCCTCCACCCACCAATCCAGGGCACCAGGGCCGCTGTTGTCGATGCAGTAGGAGGCGCCGCTGGTGCGCTGCCCACGCAGGTACTTCTTTTCGCCCTTGCGGTCGATCATCTGGACCCCGACGAGGGCCGAGCCAACACGCATGGGGATGCACAAGAGATTCGAGTCCTCTGCAGCCCACCAGACGCTGCCCGTAGCCTCGGGCCACCCCTTGGAGTGGAGGTAGGCGTGCTGCTCATGCTTGCACTGGTGCAGGATCCATCCAGCTTTACGCGCCGCCTTTTCTTGGTCCTGACGACGCTGCGCCTGCTCTGCTGCGATGCGTGCGTCTCGGGCCTCCTGCTGCGCCTGCAGCTGGGCCTCCGTCAGCGGCTGGAAATCAACGTCGTCACGCGGCTTCCAGCCAGCGGCCGACGCCTCATGAAAGAGTGAGCCAACAGTGACGCCGGACCCACGGAAGGAGCGCCAAGACGAGCGCGCAGCCTTTGGGTCGTAGGAGTCAGCGCGGCGGCTCCATTCGTCCCAGAGGTCGAATCCGCTCTCGCCGATCTCGGCCTTGATGGCCATACCCGCCATGATCCAGACCTCGCGGTCGTCGTGGTTCAGGTACTGCAATGCATCGCGGATGCGGTCGGTCATGCAGCCACCCGCTTCCGGTCTGCAGCGTTGCGGATGTTGCGGCTCACAAGCCAGCGGCGGACCTCTTCGCCCACTGGTGCCGGCTCAGGCTTGGGCCCCGAAGGCCCTACCCCAAATTTCTCGACATAGCGGTGGTATGCGCTGCCGGGGTTGTGTCCGCGCTGCAGGGCGTTGCCGAGCAGTTGGGCGTAGAAGTCGCGCTTGTACTCGGCGCTGAATTTCTCGGCCTTCGGCTTTTTCGATGCACCCACCTCGACCACTTCACCGGCGACGGTTTCGACGGCGTTGTGCTTGGTTCGGACATGCCCGCAGTTGCTGCAGGTGTCGGTCTTGGGCGGCCAGAACGCGGAGCACTTCGGGCACTTGGCTGCCTCCTTTTCCTTGGGAGTCGGCTCCTTGCGCGGCTTCGTGTCTGTGCCCGGGCCAAGGCTTTCCACACCGTCGTTGAACAGCTTTTCCCAGTCCTCCTGAAAGCGCAGCCAGTTCCCGCTGTGGTCCTGGATCACGCAGAACTGCTTTCCGGCATGAGGCCTGGCTCCGCGCCCGACCATCTGGACATGCTCCGAAAAGCTCTTCTTCAGAGGTCGCGCAAGGATCACATGCTCGACGTCTGTCTGGTCAAAGCCACGGCTTAGGATGGCTACGGAGATCACCACCTTGAGGTCGGTGTCTGGCCGCGCGAACTCTTCCAGCACCTGATCGCGATACTCCTCCGCATCCTCAGAGCTGATCTGCACTGCATTGACCCCAGCATCGATAAATCGCTGGGCCAGTTCTGCACCATGCTCCACGCCGCAAGAGAAGCAGATGGTTTTGCGGTACTCGCCGAAGACCTCGTGGGAGATGCGCACGTAGTCCGCCACTACGTCACCCACGATCTGGCGGCCTCGCTGCTCCAGATCGTCCTTCTTCCATTCACCCGCCACGACCTTCAAGCCTTCGGTGCTGACCTCGCGGGCCACAAAAACACGGAACGGCACAAGATGCCCCTCATCGACCAAGCGCGACATGGTGATCGTGCTTACGACGTTCGTGAAATGGCGCCCCAGGGCAGGATGGAACGGGGTTGCGGTCGCGCCGATGATGCGTAGATCTGGCTGCGCCAGCATCAGGTTGATGACGAACTGCCGCATGCAGGCATGAACCTCATCGATGAAGATCAGGTCCACTTTGGGCAAGGTCTTCATGCGCTCCAGCGTCTGCACGCTTGCGATCTGTACCTGGCACTGCGGCCGAAAACGCCAGTGCTTTGCCATCAGCACGCCGTGGTCGATGCCGGCACGGTCGAGGTGCTTGGAGAACTGCTCCACCAAGACCCGGCGCTCGCACACGAACATGATTCGAGTGCCCTTTGCCTGGACCCCATGGATCATGTGCTCCATGACTCGGCTCTTGCCGCCGCCAGTGGGAAGGGTCAGCACCTGGCGCGTGTGCTTGGCCCTGAAGCCATCGCGCAGGCCTTCAACGCTGTTGACTTGGTAGTCGCGCAACACCAACTGAGACATATCAACTCCTGAACGGTCGCCATCACAGGCCGGCGACGTGGCCCATGTGGTCATGCAGACTCAGACGCCTTCAGGCGTGTGATTTCCCTGCGTTGCGCAGCCATCTGCGCTTTCATCTGCGCGTTCTCTTGCAGCAGGAAATCGCGGCTGCTGGTGACGGCGCGCAGCTGGGCCTGCAGGGACTTCACGTCGGCCTGCAGGGACGCAATCAACTCAGCCGCTTGCTGGCGGTCCTCTTCGGATGCGCTACCCAGGTTCGCCAGCGCCAGCGCCGCCTGCAGATCGGCTATCTGGTCCTGCGCCTGCTCCAAATCGCTGTACTCGGGAGGGCGCGATTCAGCAGGCTCCTGCGGGCTTGTTTCGGCTGCCGCAGGTCCGCATTGCTGCACGGGCGCAGGTGAGGCCAGCTCCTCCTCAAGAGGGGGCATCACGGGGCCAGCAGCTTGAGGTGGCAACGTCTTTGCATCAATGGCTGCAGGGCTAGAAGCAGGACCAATGTTCTTGGTCTGCATCACCGCCTGGGTTCCGTGTTTTGTGGTGTACGAGCGCTCTTGCTGCGTCACTTCGGAATTTCCGAAGTGAGCGTCACGCACTGCCGCCACCGTCTTGTCAGAAACGCCGCAGTGCTTGGCGATCTGGTTGTTGCTCCACTTGCACGAAACTGGATGGTTCAATGCCCCGGCGATTGCCTTGCGCTTGTCTGAGCTGGAACGGCGAAGCCCGTGATGGGCATTGACGCCAAACGAGAACAGTTGCGCATCCAACTTGGTGCCGTTGCGCACGTCCGCCTCAATCGAATCGCGCCCCGCATGGTCTGCGCCAAAGTAGCGGTGAAACCCATCTGCAAGCCAGTGGTCTGTCCCGTCGAAGAACACGACCACGGGAGGGAGGGTGGCTCCCTCTTCCATGGCTGTGGCGTACTCCTCCACCACTTCATGATTGAGCTCGACGCGAGACTGGGTGCCACCGTCGATGCGAATACGCTGGAGCTCAAGCTGCATGCGCCAACTCCCGAGCCGCCTGGGCCTTGGCTGCATGCACCAACCGCTGGGCCTCCTCGGCCTTGAAGCGAATCGTGTCCGTTCGCAGGATGGTTTTGTACTGGTTGGACCCCTGCTTGCGGAGGTGGTGCCACCCAGCCGCGTAGATCGCTCGTTGCCCCTTCTTGAGCCGCAGAAACCAGTCGCTGGACAGCATTGCGTCGATCACCGACTGGGGTGGCGGCAGCACACCATCACGGTATTTCTCGAAGACTGTGCGAGGCATGCTCGGAAAAACGCTGGAGAGCGGATGTTGCTGTTGGACGGTCATGCGACCTCCCGGTTCGGCTTGCCTGCAGCATTCACGGCTCGCGCGGCCTGGCGCAGCTTGCGCAGCACCTCCTCGGCCTCGGCGATCTCGCGCTCGATCTGCGCCAGCTCGTTGTCTGAGATCACGCCGTCTTGCATGGCAGCGATCACAGCGCCCGTCACATGCGAGGTTTCCAGCACCAGCTTGGATATCTTGGTCATCGGGCTGGCAGCGCCAGCGACGGGCTCCTGTAGCACCTCGAAGCGGCCACCGCATTCGTGGGCCACGTAGGCCGCGTAGTCGTAGCAGTGGGGCATGCCTGCCTCGCGCAGCAGGCTGGCAATGGTCAGCGCATCGACGGCGCCGAGCTTGTGCGACGAGGCCCCGGAGAGCTCCTTACGCAGAACCTCATCGGTCTTGCCGAGACGAACAGCCACGACAGCGCGGCCACCAGGGAAGTTATCTACGCCGCGGCGCAGTGCATCGAGAGCGCTCATATCCGGCTCCTGAAAAATTGGACGTGGACGGGAAAGAGGGGGTAGCCGAACATCGCGGCCATGCAAACAAACACCACACCAAAGGGAGCCGCCATGAACCTCAGCACACAGCCCTTCCACGCCAGCACCAGGACCAGCGTCAGCACAAACGTGAATCCGGACACCAGCGCTCGGGAGCAGACGTTGACGACGAGCCAGCTGGAGCTGTCTTGGAGAGCGGGGGAGCTGCACATCCGCTGCCGGGCGAGCCGGGTTGTGATGTGCGTGGATCGCGAGCTGGCGACAGCGCGCAGCGAGCGTGGGAGGCTCTGACGCGGTGGCATGGCTCAGGCCTCGGGGGGCTGTGCTGCTGGAGGGAGTGGCTGCAGGCCGTACAACTGGTCCATCGTCAGGATCAGTCCACGCTCTGCGGCGAAGGCGATCACACGCTTTGCCGCATCAGGCGGCAGCGTCTGGCCGCGCTCATAGTGGAAGATGTTCCCCTGCGTGCAGCCGATGCCTCGACCCAGGGCAAGCTGGGACAGGCCCAGGCGTTCGCGGATGGCTTTGATCGTGCTCATGCCGCAATACTAGCTGCGCTAGTCCACACCGTCAATAGATGCGCTAGTTGCGCTTCCCACTAGGCCTGCTATTTTTCGCGCGACATGGAAAAGTCCTCCAAATCCTCCAAGCTGACTCAGGAGAACTTCGAAGAGTCGGCCCGCCTGAAGACCCTGTACCAGGCAGCGCGCCACGGCCTCTCGCAAGAAGCCTTTGGCGCAAAGTACGACATCGGCAACCAGGGTGCCGTCTGGCAGTGCCTTAACGGCAAAGGCATGCCCATCAGCATGAAGGCGGCGATCGGCTTCGCTCGGGGGCTCGGCTGCGACATTGCTGACTTCAGCCCACGCTTGGCCGCCGAGGCTGCCGCTGCGGCTGCTGTCTCCCCTCAGGAGTCCTCGGAGGAGTCTGTGGCAGTCCGCCATATGGCCGTGAAGTTCTCAAACGGCTATGGCAGAGCTGTTTTCGATGAAGAGGAAAACCCCTCTCTCTTTTTCCGTCCAGATTTCATCCGAAAACTCGGGATGTATGTGAAAGACGCTGTACTTGTGGACGCTGACGGTGACAGCAATTACCCAGTTATCCACAGCGGAGGTGTGGTACTGGTGGATAGAGGGGCTACAGAAATTCAGGATGGCAAGCTCTATGCATTCAGGTGCGGCGGCGAGCTTCTGATCAAGAAGCTCACGCGGCTCCCTGATGGCTCCATATTGGCAATCTCAGAGAACTCCGCATATCCACCCCGAATCCTTCGTGAAGACGAGGACTTCGAGATCATTGGTCGCACAAGATGGACTTGCCACTCAATTTAAAGGAGCGGGAATGACGAAGGTTCTGATTGCGGCAGCAGCGCTCGCCCTGCTCACGAGTTGCTCTCCTGAGTCGGCCAGCAAGCCGTATACCGGGCGGTTCAAGGTGGACTCTGAGACGGTGTACGTCGCGCTTGATATGCCCTCTTC
The DNA here is from genome assembly GCF_042653485.1 of Delftia deserti. Classification (NCBI taxonomy): domain Bacteria; kingdom Pseudomonadati; phylum Pseudomonadota; class Betaproteobacteria; order Burkholderiales; family Comamonadaceae; genus Delftia; species Delftia deserti. The sequence continues at coordinate 2,610,429 of NZ_JBHSIH010000001.1, forward strand.
TATCGGCGGCGCATGCTCAGGCTGGAACACCGTCGAGATTCGGAAGGCAGGCCAGCCCTCTGGCGGAGTTGCCAACGTGGTGTGTTGGAAGCGGAACGGCGCTGAAATCACCTTGACAGGCCGCGACGGCAAGCAGCAGAGCTCTGCGCCAGCAGCAGCGTGGAGCGACTGACACGCATACTTTGCTCCAAGCGATTCTTCTCTTTGGAAGCGTAAGGCAACTGAATTCGATCAGGTGATATTAGATTTTAAATATTATGGAGGACTAATGGATCGACGCACATTTTCTACATTTATCACTGTAGCCAGCTTTGGCGCTAGTGCTCTTGCCGCCCAGAACTACAAGGACCGAGTTGCGCACATAATAAACCTATCGCCTAATATTGAGATAACGGGGATGTCATTTGCGAATCGTGATGATTCGCGCCGCGAGCAATTTGTTGTCGATGCCTCATGGAAGAACATTGGACAACAGCCAGTGATTGCCTTCGAGCTAGTAATCCTGAAATATGACCCTTTCAACAACCGGAGGCTCGGCAGTAGATGGGTGGTCAACGGGAAAAACAGCATCGACTGGACGCCACTGGCGCCTGGAGACTTCGGCAACGATGGGATCATCAGCTATACGGAGGAAGACGTCTTCACGGCCATCGCCTACGTCCGTAGTGCTCGCCTTGCTGACGGTACCGTGTGGAGGGTGAACGAGCAGGACCTGCTAAAGGAACTCAAGAAGACAGCTCCAAAGATTTCAGACTTTGGCTCCTTGAAGCCCGACCCCAAGGAGCCGGCGAAGAAGGATTGACAGTCGTTCCGACCGCACATTTCAGCGCCCCTCGCCAAGCCCCGCACGACGGGGCTTTTTTGCGCCTGACAGAAAACTCTCAAAAACTAGCGCAACTATTGACAACATAAACTAGCGCATCTAGTATCCACCTCAACGCAACACAACGCACCAAGACCTCGGCAAGCGATACGAAGCCGGTAAGCCCAACAGGATGCAGCGGGCAGGTCCAGGGATGAACTCCCGCCCGCGAGGTGTTGCGAAGGGGTGCCACTGGCATCCATTCCTCAACCTGTTGGAGTGAACGATGACCAGCAAACTCGCCTGCCTCTTCCGCTTGGTGGCCATGCGCCGTCGGGCCGGCGCCAGCCTCCCCCAAGCCGTGAACTGGGCCCTCGGCCTGCTCTGGCGCAACCACCGCGCATCCCAGCGCCAGCACCTGTAACCCGTCAGAAGGAAACCCATGCCCAAGAACCCCATGTTCAAGCTGCACCCCGATGGAGAGCAGTACATCGTCAACCTCGGTGGCTGCGTGCTGATCGCTGGCGGCGCCATCTTCGGCGACCCGACCGAGACCACGCCACAAGGCCGCACGAACGCCATGCGCCTGGTCGAGCGCTTCCTCCAGGAAGCCGAGCAGCGCGGCTTCAAGCACACCTCCACGGTCTGGGCGCTCATGCGTCGCAACACGCCCAATCCGCGTCTGGCGAATCTGGTGCAGGAGGCCATGGACCTGATCCCAGACGACCTGCACTTACAGATCATGCAAGAGGCTATTGGCATGGCAAAGGACGCAGAGCTGAGTCACCCATTGGTGACAGCCACGCGGAACCCGGGCCAGCATGAGCCCGAGACCAATCCGCGCCTCCTGCGCCCCGGTCCTGATGGCATCGACCCTCGCTTCTGGGCCGCTGGCAACGAACTGAAGCGCATCGCTTCAGAGGAAGGTGAGGACGCGATCCACAAGCCGGAGCATGCCCACCTGTACGCCAAGATGCTCCGGTACGCGCCGAAGGATCTGCGCGCGGAGATGGAAGCCAAGGCTGACGAACTGGGCCTCATCCCCAAGGCCACGCACGTCAAGGCGGATGGTTCGCCGGTCTACTCGAAGGAGCAACTGGCCGCAGCCCACGGGGTCAGTATCGAGGAAGTGGACCGCTTTCTCGCACAGGTCGAGATCGATCCCGACGACCTGTACGACGGTCCGGTGTTCCCGGTGCAGTGAGGCAACCATGGCGATTTCCACCACGGTTCAGAGCATTTGCGACCCGATCATTTCGGGTTGCAAACGAGGACGGGTTTCGGACGCGCGCAGGGTGGTGTTCCGCCACCCCATCGCAGTCTTCGTACGCAAAACATCCGAAGTGGGTTCCGACGAAATTCGTCGGAACTGCCAGCAGCAGGCAACGGACCAAGCGTACGTTTTGCATACGGCTGGGGTTCCCCGAAATCGTCGGGGAAGCTGGGCCGCGCCAGCCGGCGACGAATTTCGTGGGCACCCGGGGTCAGGGCTTGGGCTTACCAATCGGCACGGACACCACCTGCACAGACTTGCCGTCACCTTTCAACTTGGGAATCGCGCTGTCCACACGCGCCTCCAGCTCTTCCAGCCGCTGAACCATGCGCAGAAACTCACTATCCGAGGGCTTCTCGCCGAACGGTTTCGCATCGCTCATCGTCGCTTTTTGTTGCTGCAGATGCTCCCGGATGATGCGGACAAGGAAATCCTCGGGCGTCTCCCCTGCCTCCTCCGCGAGAGCAAGGAAATGATCTCGGGTCACAGGATCGGCATTCAGGTTCAGCACCAACTTCCCAGACCCGTTGCCGTCAAGCGAGATGCGCATCTGCTTCGCGCGCCCCTCGCCCTGGGCCAGCCACTCCGGCGACACGCCAAGGGCGCCCGCCAGAACGCGCAAGGTTGCAGGGCGAGGCATGGCATTACCCCGCTCATACCGGGAGATCTGGGTTTGCGTGATGTCGCACTGTTGGGCCAGCTCCTCCTGCGTGAGGACAGCGCCCTCGCGGGCCCGGATAAGCCGACTGGCAAACGTTTCTTCTGCGTTCATAAAAATGTACTTCAAACTACTTGCGAAAGTTCTGCGATGTACATACCATTCAATCGCTAGAGCCCGAAAAGCATGAAGGAGTAATAGATGAGTCGTACAGAGGATACCCCGAAGTCTGGTGGCTGGATACAGCACAAGGTTCGCCCCGAAGTCAAGGCGTGGATCGTGCAACAAGCCGCCGATCAAGAGCGCAGCCAGGGCTGGATCGCCAACCGGATCCTGGAGGACGCATACGCGCGATCCATATCTCAGCCAGCAAAAGGAGCAGCAACATGAGTGGCATAACGCCCTATCTGTTTCAGAAGGCAAGTCTGCGAGTCATCGACGACGGCGCCGGCAGCTTTGAGGTCGTTGCCAAAGATGTTGCGGAGGCACTCGGCTACACATGGCAATCGAATGTCATCGCGCACGTCCCCGAAGAGTGGAAGGGGGTTAAGCCGATTAATACCCCTGGTGGGCCGCAGCAGATGGTGACCCTTCTGGAATCCGGCTTGTACTTCTTCCTTGGGCGCTCGGACAAGCCTGATGCCTTGCCGATGCAGAAATGGGTCAGCGGCGAAGTCCTGCCCAGTATCCGGAAGACGGGCAGCTACTCTATTGCCGAGCCCGCACCGGAGAAGGCGGCAAGCCAGAGTGGGCTGCCTGAGTTCCGCCGAGCCCGCGCCCTGGACCTTGCGACCAAGACGGCTGAGCGCATCGTGGCCCAGTTTCCGAGCCTGAGCGAACAATCGCGCCAAGTGGTTTTCGCCAAGGTCATCAACCCCGTCGCTGGAACTGAAATCCTGGCGCTGCCGCATGTGGAGCACAAGACCCACTCAGCGGAGAAGGTCGGGGAGAAGCTGGGCATCAGCGCTCAGATGGTTGGCCGCATCGCGAACGCGCACGGCCTGAAAACCGATGAGTACGGAAGGTATCAGCTTGATAAGTCCCGGCACTCATCAAAGCAGGTTGAGACGTTCGTCTACAACGATGCCGGCATCGAGGCCATCAAGCATCACATGGATATGGAAAGGCCCAAGCCTGCGCCAGGGCATCAGCAGGCGACAAAGCCCGCTCCAGCAACCAATCCGCAGGGAGCGCTGCTGTGATGGACCGCCCCATCCCTCGCCCCTACCCCATGGGGCTGCTGCCAGCCACCTTTGAAGGATGGGAGCTGCCAAGTCTGCGGAGCATGCTGGATCGAGCCATCGCGCTGCAAGGCACAAATATGTTCCGCATTACGGCGGAAGCAATGATGATCCGCGCCGTTCTGGAGCAGGCCATCAACCTGAGCAACATCGCCAACTACGCCAGGCAGGACGCCTGGGATGCATCGGAACTCGCCTTCGCTGGACATGGCCGCGTGCATCACTCGCTGCGTCATCTGCATCGCGAAGTGGCCTTCCGCACCATAGACATGTGGAAGCAGTACGAGCGGCAAGAGCGATTGGAAGAAGCCCGCAAGCGCCGCGCCGAAAAGAAGGCCGCAGAGAGTTCGCAGGATCCGCCGCCACGAAAACGGCGGTCCACAAAAGGTGAAGCCCAGGCAGGTGAGAGCGCCCGGGCTTCGATGAAAAACCCCGCAGCTACCAACCGTGAGGACATTTCACATGTCGAATGATGCCACGTTAGCACCCGCTCGCAAAACCGCGACCCCGCGAGCGACTCAGAAGCCGGCGCCAGAAAGCCGCTCGGACGTTGCCACCACCGAGGCCGATGCCCTGGCTCGAAAAGCGGCTGCATCGCTGTTCTACGCGGTGCTGAACACCACGCACTGCGGCTCTGTCGAGCGCTATCGGTGCCCGCATATGGACCGTGCCGGCGTGCTCCTGGGGCACCTGGAGGAGCCAGACGTCTATGAAGTGGACGACGTAAAGGGGCTGGACGCCAGCAGCATGGCGGACATGCTCAGCCACATCAACAACAATCTGGAGCTCGCCCGGGAGCAGTTCAACCCCGACGCATGCACCTCGGCTGGCGAAGCCGCCTTCGTTTCGATGCTGATCGACCACGCAGAGGACTTTTCTGGGCGGCTGTGCGTTGCATACGCAAAAGCCAAACATGACCTCGGCGAGTTGCGAGCCATGACGACCTACGCGGGCGCAAAGCCGTATCGCGACCGCCCGACTCCGCCCATCCGCAGGGATCCAGAAGCGGCGCAGGAGGTGGGCGTCACGTTCTCGCGTGCGCAGCTGGCTGCTGTGCTGGAAGTCGTCGCGGGAAATATGGCCACGCTGGGCAGCATCCTTGCAATGGCCTTGACGAGCGATGGCGAGTGGGAGCGGAGCAACCTGATCAGTGCAGCTCAGTCCATCACCACAAGCATCGGCAGCGTGGCAGATCATGCCGTGGGCGACTCTGTGATCGGAGACATTGGCCGCTGGCACGGTGGCCCCAACTTCCACGACCTGGGAGCCCAAGCATGAACGCCGTTGCCGAAAAGCCTAAGGCCCGCCGCCAGGCCGGCGCGGTCGCATCATCGCCCACAGCAACGCCTGCAGTCCATGCGTCCGCGCCCACCTTCGAGGAAAGCTGCGCGCTGTTCCGGATGGCCTCCCAAGCCCTGCATGAAGCGAGCAGGACCGATGAGCCCCATGGATTCAGCGGCGAATCAGACCGCCTGCTCCGGATTGGATCTGGCATAGCGCTGCAGGCATCGACGGCGAACAAGGAGGAGCACGAGTCTGCAGCCTATGACGTTGCGGCGTGCATCAATGCCGCGCGTCTCGTCCCGGGCGACACGGAATCAGCAGCGCGCACGGCGTTCATAGCGACAGCTGCCGCCGCACTTAGCCAGGTGACGGGGGATGCGCCTGAGCAGATCGTATTCACTGACGTAAAGCGGCCCCAGAAGCGGGGGAGCACCCCGTCGAACCGACAGAAAAGGAAATCGAAGACACGCACTTCGATGCGATGTGCTGGATGGGATGTGCAAAGGCCGTCCTGGAGTTCTATGCCAAGCATTCAGATAGCGACTTGGTGCTCGGCATCAGCGATTTGGTAGCCATGTACTACCAAAAATCCGAAGCGGAAGGCGATGAGATGGGGCCAGGCACAAGAGGCGACCTGATCACTGGTCCACTGCCTGCTATGGGCGTGCGAATTGGCGCCGCACTTGAGGTTGTCTACAAAGTCAATGACGACGACATCATGCTGCATTCCGCCGCCTATCTCCTTGAGCGCGCGATGCACATCGCCGGCGGGGAACTGCTGGAGGCCTCGCGAGATGGTGACGCCTGAGCAAACCGAAGTCTTCCCCGGCGTGCTGCGCCATGTGGAGTACCGCATGGCCGTCTACGTGGGCCAGGCCCAGGCCCTGATTGCGGCTGGCCTGGTCATGCGCCAGCAGCTGCCAGGCCAGGCTGGCAACGGCCGAGGCATGTGCACCTACGACGCCGACGGCAGCAAGGTGCACCGAGGCTGCTCACGCAGCGCCAGCGCTGGCCGCAAGTACATCGTGGCCAAGCGCTGCGCCGAGGGCCTGCTGATCGAGGTCCGACTGGTGCTGAGCCCCGAGCGCCTGGAGGCCATCGATGCCCAGCGCGTGCGCGCCTCAGTCTGCTGGCCCTTCCCTGTTGTCGTCGGCCACATCCCCAACACCCCCACGCGCCCAGCACTGCTGCGCGCCCGATAGGAACACCATGACCAATACCGAGAAACAGACCGAGGCGCTGCGCCTAGCGGACTTGCTGGAGCAGGGGCGATGGCTACCCGCTGGCAACGGGAGCCCGATTGATGAAGCAGCTGCCGAGCTGCGCCGCCTGGACGCAGAGAACAAGGCCTTGATCAAAGCGCTTGAGGCGGTGGAGATGGACGTGGTCGAGATCGGCATGGGCGAGAGCACGATCAGCGATTCGGCCCGCTACAAGGTCGAAGACATCCTGCAGCAGGTTCGCGCAGCCCAGGCAGTAGCCAAGGATGGAGGCGCAGCATGACCAACTCCGTGCGCAAGATGCTCGAATCGAAAGAGGCAAAGCGGGCAGACGCCGTGCATGTGCGGTATGAGAGCCTGCATGTCGAACCCGGCTTCAACCTGCGCCAGCAGGACGACGAGCTCGAAGAGAGCATCGAGGCCCTGGCTCAGCACATCATTGATAGCGGGAAGTATCCGCCTCTCGAAGTCCGGCCCCGTGACGACGGAGGCATGTGGATTGTGGACGGCCATCGCCGGCATGCCGCCATCGGCCGCGCCCTGGACCGAGGCGCCCCGCTGCGCAGCCCCAAGGATGGCGAGGCCTGGATCCATGTCGTGCTCTTCGAGGGCAACGAAGAAGACCGCATCGCGCGCATCATCACCAGCGCCGCCAACAAGCCGCTGACTCCGGCCGAGATCGCCGAGGGGTACAAGCGGCTGAAGGCCTTTGGCTGGACGCCCGCGCAGATCGCCAAAAAGGTCGGCCGCTCCGCGCAGCATGTGCAGGATCTGCTGGCCCTGGGCAACGCGCCGAGCCCAGTGCGCGAGATGGTGAAGGCTGGCCAGGTGTCGGCCACCCGCGCCGCCAAAGCCGCACGCAAGCACGGCGACAAGGCCGCGGCAGTGCTGAGCGAGCAGCTGCAGCAGGCCCAGGCCAAGGGCAAGAAGCGGATCACGGCGGCCACCACGGATAAGTCGAAGGCCAGCGCCAGCGAAGTCGAGCAGCTGCGCGCCAAGGTCGCCGCACTGGAGTGCAAGCTCGAACTGGATCCAGTCAACGGAGAGGACGGAATCAGCCTTCGCGACCAAGCTATATGGGACCAGGGCGAGCAAATAGACCAAATGAGAGCAGAGCTTGAGGCCCTTCGTCAAAGCTCCGCCGTCTCTTCTGGTCGCGCCGTTGTGCCGACTACGCCAGACGAAGCTATGCGCCGCGCCGCGCAACAGGCAGATGGAGATCATGGTCCACACGAAGACTGGCTGCACACAGAGTGGCCCGACTTTTTGCGAGTGTGGAATGCCATGCTGACGGCAGCGCCAGGGGCGATTCCATGTGCTGAGAAAGGCGGTGATCAGCGATGACCTACCGCCCAAACCCCGAGAGTCTGGCCGCGCGCGTGCTGGGCTTCCTCGCGCTGCATCCCGGCGCCAGCCTGACCCTGGCCGACGTGGCCGCCAAGTTCGTGGAGCCCGAGGACGGGCGCAACATCCACACCCAGCTCATGATCGCGTGCGATCACGACATGCTGATCTACGACCCCGAACAGGACAGCTACTGCAAGGGGCCGGTGGACGTGCCATCCGCCTTCGAGAAGACGGCGGACGACGAGCAGGCCTCGCTGCTGGTGAAGGCCCTGGACGAACAAGCCGCACCGGAACCGCCCACGCCGGCGCCGAAGCGCAAGGCAGCCAGCGCCAACGCCAAGCCTCGGCGCCAGGAGACGGGAGAGCCCGGCAGTCTGGAACACATGGCCCGGCAGGCCGGCGTGTGGGTGCCGCCGTCGGGCTTCAAAAAGGAGACCGCCCTGCAGCGCCTGCAGGCCTTTGCGATGCTCATCGAACGCTCAGTGCTGGAGCGCCTGCAGGCTGAGCAACAACCAACAGGAGGGCCAGCAGCATGACCAGGTGGGTCACTTTTGAACGAGCGTCAGATCTCACAGGGCTGCCTGTGACCTATTTCCACGAGCGCACCGGATCCTCTGGCAAATGGCCAGAAGGTCGCCTCTGGAAATGGTTTGAAGGCCGCAAGATGATCGATAGCCAGGCTCTGGATGAATTCATTGATGAGCGGCCCAGCTCACCCAGCCAGCGAGGACGGCGCAAGAGTGCCGAATACACATGCCTGGCGTGATCGTTCGCGACAAGTACCTGCAGATCGACCTCCGTGCCCACGGCTTCGGCCGTGAGCGCCTGGAGCTGCAGCCCACGCCCGCAAACATCCGATACGCCGAGCGCATGCGGGCCGAGATCCTGGGGAAGATCGAGCGCGGCACCTTTGTGCTTGGCGACTACTTCCCAGACAGCCCACGCGCCCGCGCTGATGTGCCGAGCATGACGGTGGGACAGTTGTTCGGGGAATGGCTGGATGTGAAGAAGCCAGAGCTGCAGCACAGCACCATCCACAGCTATCAGCAGACCATTGATAGCTATCACTTCGACGGCGTTCGGCGGGATCTTGTTGGGAATTTCACCTTCCGTTCCCTCAAACGCCTGCTGGCCAGGCTGCCCGCGAACCCGAAAACGTTCAACAACGTGGCCAGCGTGCTGCGCCAGGTGCTGGAGTACGGCTACAAGGCCAAGATTCTGACCGAGCCGCTGCACGAATCCATTGAGATGCGCCGGCGCCAAAAGCCCGAGCCGGACCCATTCACGCTTGATGAGGTGGAGGTGCTGCTGGGCAAGATGAAGGCGGAGGCCGCCAGGAATTACTTCGAGTTCGCGTTCTTCAGCGGCCTGCGCCCGTCCGAACTGATCGCTCTCACCTGGTCAAAGGTGGATTTGCGATCAGGCACTGTGATGGTCGATTCAGCGCTGACACGCGGGCGAGTGAAGGGTACGAAGACGAGCGAGGTCCGCAAGGTAGAGCTGCCTAGCCGCGCCCGCGATGCGCTGGAGCGCCAGCGGAAGGTTTCGCAGCTGGCTGGCGGACGGGTGTTTCTCACCGTGGCAGGCGGAGATCTGGAGAACACCGATATGCCCTTGGATTCATGGTGGAAGCCTGCGATGAAGGTATCCGGAATCCGGCACAGGGACGCTCGCCAGACGCGCCACACCTACGCGACCATGATGCTGATGGCGGGCGTGACGCCGGCCTACGCGGCCCGGCAGATGGGGCACGGCATTGAGATGTTCCTGCGCACCTACTCGAAGTGGATCGACGGTGCGGACAAGGGCGCCGAGCAGCGAAAGCTGGACTCGTTCATCAGCGCCAGCAAGCCCAAAGCTGGGACACAGACTGGGACATGATCTGCGAGTTCGGCAAAGTTCCACTTAATTCCCCAGAGGGAAGGCTGTATGCAAATACAGCCGAATTAAGCGGAACTCTGGCTTTAATGGGTTCGATTCCTGTCGGAGGGACCATTGAATTGCTTCTGTATCAATGGCTTGCGAATTGCACTTGGCCCCCGGGGACATGCCGGGGACACAGGCGGTGTAGAAACAAGAAAAGCCCCTCGGCACCAGAAAGGTGCCGAGGGGCTTTTTGCGTTCGATCCAGGATCAGTGCGAGCCGGCCGGCCAGCATGCATGCAGGCGCTGTCCAGAGGCGCGAACTGGGTAGCCGGGTTTCGATGAAAAGATATCGATTACTTCACATTTGATAGCTGCTTGCGCTCATACAGCAGGCACTAGGATCGGATTTACCCAGGGAATCAGGTAGCGACAGCCCAGTTATCCAACTGCAGGCCGGGCACCTTGGCGAATTCGCGGGTGTTGTTGGTCACCAGCAGCGCCCTCTGGCTCAGGGCGTGGGCGGCGATCATGGTGTCAAGCGCGCCGATGGGACTGCCTCGACGCTCCAGATCGGCCCGCAGGTCGCCATAGGCCCACACGGCCGCCTCGTCAAACGGGAGGATGGTGAGCGGGGCAAGAAACATCTCCAGGGCCAGGCGGTTACGGGCCGAGCCGCTTTTGGCCACGCCAAAGGCCAGTTCGGCAGCCGCCACGCTGCACAGTCCCACCTCTCCCATGCGGTACTGCTGAAAGCGCGCCAGCACTTCCGGGGGCTTGGCATTGATGATGTAGATGCAGATGTTGGTGTCGAGCAGGATCATGGGCTGATCTCGTCCCGCTGCTGGGCATCAGGCTGCTCGCGCTCGAGCACAAAGCCCGGTTCAAACTCAGCCAGCCCGGCTTGCAGTGTTTGCCAAGGGTCGTCTGCGGGCAGCAGCAACACGCCGTTGCCGAAGTGCTTCACCACGACTTCAGTGCCCGTGAAACGGTACTCCTTGGGCAGCCGCACGGCTTGACTGCGGCCGGATTGGAAAAGGCGTGCGGTGTCCATGGCGGGCTCCTTGATTGGTAATCACCAATGGTATCTACCGCTTTTCGCTCTGTCCAGCACGGCTTGTGTGTGCTGCGAGCTGGTGCGCCGTGCCAGCTACGAGGCCCATCAGCTGCCGCAGGCGCAGATGCGGACGGCGGATCGCCAGGACACGGAGGCCCATATCGTGGCGCACGGCATGGCGGCGCGCATTTCGCAGCTGACGCAGATCGTTTTCGTGGCCGCCGCCCTGCATGGCGAGCACCGCGACGGATGGGCTTCGCAGACCTTTCGCGACGTGCGCAATGTCTTTGAAAGAGGCATGGGCCGTATCTGCGGCGATCCCCCCAACGCGTGACGGACGGGCCCGGGCACTCGGCTACCATCAGTGCCCCAATCACTGATGCAGTCTCCCGAAAGGCCCTCATGCTGCTGTACGCCGATTCGCAATTCGCCTCTCCCTATGCCATGTCCGTGTTCGTTGCGCTGAAGGTCAAGGCCATCGACTTCGAGTTGCGCACGCTGGACCTTTCGGCGGGACAGAACACCGGGGCGGACTATGTGGCCGCGTCACTGACGGCACGGGTGCCCACGCTGGTGGATGGCGATTTCAGCCTGTCGGAGTCGTCGGCGATTTCCGAGTATCTGCAGGACCGCTTTGGCGGCGCCCCGCTCTACCCCCAGGATGCGCAGGCGCGCGCCCGTGTGCGCCAGGTCCAGGCCTGGCTGCGCAGCGATCTGATGGCCTTGCGCTCGGAGCGCAGCACCGAAGTGGTGTTCTACCGCCCCACGCCCACGCCGCTGTCGGATGCGGGCCAGGCTGCGGCGCGCAAGCTGTTTTCGGTGGCGGGAGCCTTCATCCGCTCGGAGGATGACCACATTGCCGGCCCGTGGTCGATTGCCGATGTGGATCTGGCGCTGATGCTCAACCGCCTGGTGCTCAACGGCGATGCCGTGCCCGCGCCGCTGGCCGCCTATGCGCGCCGGCAGTGGCAGCACCCCGCCGTCCAGCAGTGGCTGGCCCTGCCCCGCCCGCCCCTGGCAGGCTGATCCGAACGGACCCGGCAGGCCATGGACAGCCTTCTCTACATGGGCGTGCGGATCACGCCCGCATCACTTCCCAGCGAGGCCTGGCCTGGCGCCTGGCTGCCGCACGCCACCCTGCTGGAGGTGGCCAGCGGCAAGTCCCTGGGGGCCGTCACCGATGACCAGCCCTGCGACACGCAGCCAGAGGCCGATGCCCGCGCGTTGCGGCTGGGCAAGCGCCATGTGATGAAGGTGCTGCATCAAGGCTGAGGCTTGCTTTGCCACCGTGCGGCCCGTCATTGGGCCTTGATGCCCTTGTCGTCGATGAGCTTGCGCCAGCGCTGCGTCTCTGCCCCCATGAACCGGCCCAATTCGACGGGCGTGCCGCCTGCCACGTTGGCGCCCATGGCAGAGAGGCGCTCGCGCGTTCTGTCGGCATCCAGCACCTGGTTCACGGCCGCATTGATCTGCTCGATCACGGCCCCAGGCGTGCCGGCTGGGGCCAGCAGCGCAAACCACGAGCTGACGTCGAAGTCCCGGTAGCCCAGTTCCTGCAGCGTGGGGACCTCGGGCAGCACGGGTGAGCGTACGTTGGTGGTGACGGCCAGCGGCCTGAACTTGCCCGCACGGATGTGCGGCAGGGCCGTGGGCACGACGTCGAAGAGAAAGTCCAGTTGGCCACCAAGCAGGTCGGTGATGGCCGGCGCACTGCCCTTGTAGGGCACATGGATAGCCTTGAGGCCGGCGCTGCCCAGAAAATACTCGCTGACCAGATGGGTGATGTTGCCGTTGCCCGCCGAGCCGTAGTTCAGCGGCGCAGGCGCGGACCTGGCCCAATGCACGAACTGCCGCACATCGCCGGCAGGCGACGTGGGACGGGTCACGAGCACGGCCGGGGTCTTGGCCAGTAGCACCACGGGCGCGAGGTCCTTGCCCACGTCGTAGCCCACGGGGCCCAGGCCGGGGTTGATGGTCAGCGGGCCCACGGAGCCCAGCAGCAACACATGGCCATCAGGCACCGCGCGGGCCACGGCCTGTATGCCGATGGCGCCGCCCGCGCCCGGCTTGTTTTCCACCACCACGGGCTGCTGCCAGGCCTCGGACAGGCCCACGGCCACGGTGCGCGCCACGATGTCCACGGCGCCGCCCGGGGTGAAGGGCACGACGATGGTGACGGTCTTGCCGGGAAAGGCCAGCGCCGGCCCGGCCAGGGTCAATGCCAGGGCGGCACATGCGTGCCAGAAGCGGCGCAGCCCTGTCCCGTGTTGCCGGCCGGTGGAATGATCTCGGTCCATGGTGTGTCTCCTTGGGTTCTTGCACAGTTGCGGCCTGCCGCGCTTGCGGCAGCGCCTTGTTCAGATCAGGCCGGCGCTCACCAATGCCTGGCGCACGCGCTGGCGCTCGGCATCGCCCAGGTCCACCCAGGGCAGGCGCACGCGGCTGCTGGGCAGGCGGCCCAGCAGGACCAGGGCTTCCTTCATGCGGGTGTGCATGTCCAGCATGGGGGCACTGTAGAAGCAACTGGACAGGGGATGGATGCTGTCGTTGATGGTGCGCGCCGCGGCCAGGTCGCCGGCCTGCACGGCCTCCCACAGCGCCACATGCAGGTCGGCATGCACGCTGCCCGAGCCGGAAAGAATGCCCTTGCAGCCCAGGGTGAGCGATGGCATGAGCCAGGCGCTGTGGGTGGTGAGCACGTTCACCGGCCGGGGCAGAGACTGCAGCACGCGGATGTTGCGCTCATGCTCCACGGGGTTGTTGCTGCGGTCCTTGATGGCTTTGACCGAGGGCACTTCCTCGGCCAGCCGTACCAGGGTGTCCAGCGGATGAGCCATGCCGGTGGCGGTTTCGTACTGGAAGACGATCAGCGGCAGGTCGGTGGCGTCGGCGATGGCCTTGTAGTGTCCCAGGGTCATCTGCGGCAGCATGGCCGCGCCGCGTGCGAAGACGGCGGGCGGAAAGACCAGAAGGCAGGAGGCGCCGCCGGCCTCGGCCTGGCGGGCGATCTGCGCGGCATCGAGCGGGCCGTGCGCGTAGACGCCATGCATGAGGGGGATGCGGTCGCCGACCTCGTCGGCCATGAGGTCCAGCGCGCGGCGCTGTTCGTCCAGCGTCAGGCCTGGCACCTCCTGGGAGACGCCGTTGACGCACAGGGCCGAGATGCCGCGCACGGCGGCGAGGTCGCGCATGTGCCTGCGCAGCGAGGTCTCATCGATGGACAGGTCTTCATTGAAGGGCATGAGCGCCGCCGGGATGACACCTGCGGGGACGTAGCCGGGGAAACGGGCAGCCATGGGGTTTTCCTTCCAGTCAAAAGCTTGCAAATCGCGTTTGGACTTTATGAAAATCGCCTTCGGTGCTCCATCCAAATGTTCACACAGTAAAAATGACTGCAACACCCCACAGTACCGCCAGAGACACAGCCAAGTCACTGGGCAGATCCATTGCTATCCTGAAGGCGCTTTCTGCACCCAGCCGCCGTGGATTTCCACTGAGTGAACTGTCCAGGATGACCGGGCTGCCGCATCCAACCACACTGCGGCTGCTGCGCCATCTCACCGAGTCGGGCATGGTGGCCTGCAACGTGCAGACCAAGCTCTACCGGCTGGGCCCACTGGCTTTCGAACTGGGGCTGGCGGCAGCCGAGCATTGCGACATCCGGGGACTGTGCGGTGAATCCATGGACAGATTGCAGGCCGAGACGCAGGACACCTGCTATCTGACGCTGCGCAGCGGCTTCGATGCCGTCTGCCTGGACAGGCGCGAGGGCCTGTCGCCCATACGTGTGCTGACACTGGACGTTGGCAGCCGCCGTCCGTTGGGCGTGGGCGCCGCAGGACTGGCGATACTGCTGCGCCTGTCCGATGGGGAGGCCGAGTCGCTCATCCAGGCGGCCGGACCCAGGCTGGCACGCTACAACCGCATGGACATGGACACCATGCGCATGCTTCTGGCCCAAAGCCGCGAGCGTGGCTACGCAGTCTGCGGCAACTGGGTGACTCTGGGCGTGAGCGCAGTGGCCATGCCACTGTGTACCGCTGATGGCCGGCCGCTGGGTTCGCTCAGCATCTCGGCCGTCAACCATCGCATGCCCAAGGAACGCTGGCCGCAGCTGGCGGCCTTGCTGCGGCAGGAGGCGGACCTTATCCAGCGACGCCTCAACAACCCTGCACCCGCGCAGGGTGTCTGGATGCCGTGAAGCCGACCGGCCGGCGCGCCCCTCAATCCATCTTCACGGCCACCAGCTTCCACCCCATCAGGCCTTCGCGCATGAAGATGAAGCCGCCCGGCTCCCCGCGCGGGTGCACGAAGACCTTGGACCAGCCCTGGTACTGCACGGAATAGTCCTTGCGCGGCGGCCCGCCCTGGGTGTCCACGCCCACGCCTGCGGCGGCCACGTCCGTGGGTTTGCCGGGCTTGCCTTTTTCCAGCATGAGCATGACGCCATCGGGCGACACCAGCGCCTCGGTGAACTGGCCGACCAGGCCCTGGGCCAGTTGCTGGCCAAAGCCGGCAAGGGGGTTGGAGGCGCTGTCGCCCGAGCCGCCCATCTGGGACTGCAGCCTGGCCATCATCTGGCCCTTGATGCTTTCGCGCAGCGCGGGGAAGTCCACGTAGCCGGACAGGGCCTGGGCATCGCGGCGCTCCACGGCCTTGCCGATCTGGTGCAGGGCGATGTAGGGCGATGCGTAGAGCAGTCCGGCCGCGGCCACGCAGAGGGCGGCCAGCGCGCCGGCCAGGGTTTTGGGTTTCATGGATCTCTTTCGTGAAGCCGGGCCAGGGGCCATGCGCAAACGCGGATTCTAGGCGGGCCGTTCCGCGCCGCAGCCGTTGCCAGGGCCGTTGCCGCCTGTATTTTTCATGGATTTGCAATCAACAGAGAACCACTATCAGGCCAGGGCCAACGCCTGAAAAACGGGTATTGCCTGGTCCATTCGATTCATACTATAGTTTGTAACAAAAAGTTTGAAAATCAATACAACATGGAGCGCCATTGCCCGCATGGGCCTGCAGGCAAGCCCGCATTGCCGTTTCCGTATATCTGCGCGCCTTTGTGTAGACCGGGCATTCTTGTGTGAATGAAATTTCATTTTCACTAGCAGGCCCTTCGTGAGAAATGTGTGCAATCACGGGGCGGCATGAGAGCGCAAGTACCCACCCACCATCCGCAATGCATGCAAAGGACGCAGTATGAATAATTTCAAGTTATCGACTCGCCTGACCGCCTTGATTGGTTTTCTCTCACTGCTCATGATCGTGATCGGCGCTTTTGGGCTATATGGAATCAGCGAGTCCAACCGCCGATTCAAGGTGGTCTATGAAGAGCGCCTTGTCGCGCTGGGCGATCTGCTGGAAGTGCAGCGCCTGCTGCTGCGCAACCGCCATGCAGTCTCGGGCGCCATTGCCGTGCACCTGCCCGAATACACGCAGCAAAAGCAGCAGGAGATACAGACCAACATCAACGACGTGAACAAGGCCTGGGCCTCGTTCCGCCAGACCCGGCTGACCGAGGAAGAGGCTCAGCTGGCCGACCGCTTCGAGGCCGTGCGCGCGCTGTTCCTGCAGGGCTTTCTGAAGCCGGCCCAGCAGGCGCTGCAGTCCGGTGACCTGGAGCTGGCCCGGCAGCTGCTGATCGACAAGGACGAGGCGCTGTACGCGCCGCTGCGTAATGTGATCGTGCAGCTGACCGCGCTGCAGACCCGCGTCGCCAAGGAGGAGTACGACGCCGCGCAGTCGCTCTACCAGGTGATCTTTGCCGTGGCCGTGGGCTCCATCATCGCGGGCGTGCTGCTGGGGGTGCTGCTGGGCTGGTCCATCATCCGCAACATGGCGCGGTCGCTGCGCCTGGCCATCCATACGGCCGATGCCGTGGCGGCGGGCGATTTGACGCGGCACATCGATGTGCGCGGCAAGGACGAGGTGTCCATGCTGCTGCGCGCGCTGCAGACCATGCAGGAGGGGCTGCGCGGCGTGGTGCGCCAGGTGCACCAGGGATCGGTCAGCGTGGCGGCGGCCAGCGGGCAGATCGCGCAGGCCAACCAGGACCTGTCCTCGCGCACCGAAAGCCAGGCCAGCGCCCTGCAGCAAACCGCCGCCTCCATGGAGCAGCTCAGCTCCACCGTGCGCCAGAACGCCGACAACGCGCAGATGGCCAACCAGCTGGCGCTGGGCGCCTCCACCGTGGCAGCACAGGGCGGCGAGGTCGTGCGGCAGGTGGTCGATACCATGCGCGGCATCAGCGATTCCAGCCGGCAGATCGCCGACATCATCAATGTGATCGACGGCATTGCCTTCCAGACCAACATCCTGGCGCTGAACGCGGCCGTGGAGGCCGCGCGCGCGGGCGAGCAGGGCCGGGGCTTTGCCGTGGTGGCCACCGAGGTGCGCGGCCTGGCCAGCCGCAGCGCCGAGGCCGCCAAGCAGATCAAGCAACTGATCACCGACAGCGCCAGCCGCGTGCACAACGGCAGCGCGCTGGCCGACCAGGCGGGCACGACCATGGCCGAGGTGGTGGAGGCCATCCGCCGCGTGACGGACCTGATGGGCGAGATCAGCGCCGCCAGTTCAGAACAAAGCTCGGGCGTGGCGCAGATCGGCCAGGCGGTCACGCAGATGGACCAGGCGACCCAGCAGAACTCGGCACTGGTGGAGGAGATGGCCGCTGCCGCCTCCAGCCTGCGCGGCCAGGCCGGTGATCTGGTGCGCACGGTGGGCGCCTTCAAGCTGGACGCGGCACCCGGCCATCATCAGCATGCTGCCGTGGAACTGCAGCGCCGCCAGCCCGTGCTGGCGGCGGGCTGAGAGAGAAACAAAAAAGAGCGCGCGAGGAGAAGCGAAGAAAGAAGAGCAAAGCAGCAAGAGTCCTTGGCCGCAGGGCCAGGGCCTCCAGCTCGATCAATGCAGGGTGGAGGCCCTGGCCTTGCGGTTGCGATCCATCTTCACGCGGTACATGGCCGCGTCGGCCTTTTGCAGCGCGTCGTCGGCATCGATGGAGTCAGGACGCAGGCAGACCACGCCCACGCTGGCGCCGCCGTAATCCAGTGTCTTGCCATCGGGCAGCTCGACCTGGAAGGCCGAGGCATCCGACAGGCGCCGCTGCAGGTCATGCGCCACGTCGTCAGCCTCGCTGCCGAACAAAGGCCCCACGCCGATGAAGACGAACTCGTCGCCGCCAAAGCGCGCCAGCATGTCGGCGCTGCGCAGATGGGAGGACAGGCGTTCGCCCATGGCGCGCAGCAGTGCGTCGCCGGCCTCATGGCCATGCTCGTCGTTCACGCTCTTGAAGCGGTCCAGGTCGATGAAGCCGATCACCACGCATTCCTGGCTGCGCGCGCACCGTGCGATGAGCCGGCCCAGCTCATCGGTCAGGCAGCGCCGGTTGGGCAGGCCGGTCAGCGGGTCCAGCAAGGCCAGCGCGGCCAGCTCCCGGTTGGTCCGGCTCAGGCTGGCGATGAGTTGCTCGCGCTCCACGCGCTCGGCTATGAGGTTGGCGAACAGGCGCAGCAGGCCTTCGGCCTCGGTGCTCAACGCCTGGGAGGACTTGCTGGCCGCGCACAGAGTGCCGTAGAGCTGGCCGTCGGAAAAGCGCACCGGCGCGCTGGCGTAGGTGCGGATGCCCAGCTCACGCGCGGCCTCGGAGTCGCCCCAGCAGGCACCGACATCGGGTGTGTACATGCGGCCCTCGTCCAGGGCGCGCTTGCACAGCGTGTCGCCCCAGGGAACGACCAGGCCCTCCGGAATCTGCATCTCGCTCGCGTTGCGGGCATAGAGCACGCGCTGCTGGCCCTGTTCTTCGTTGATGGTGGTGAGATAGGTGGACTCCAGATGCGTGCTCTCTTCGAGCATTTGCAGCAAAGGCCGCGTCAACTCTTCCAACGAATGCGCCTGGGTCACGGACTGGGACAGGCGCTGGACAAGGGACTCCATGAAATACCTCTCGAAATGACTACGGAAGCAGACTGCCCGCGCGCCTGAGGAGGCAATGGCAAGGCAGGCAGGCTGGCACCAATTTGGGGATTGTGACCCGGCCGGACGCAAGCGGGAAGCATTCCTGCCGCGCTACACGTCGATACGTCTGCGCGCCACGGCCGATGTCAGCGGCCCGACACAGGCGGCCATATCACCTGCACGCGCAGGCCGCCCAGCGTGGGCGAACGGTCGAGCAGCAGGCGTGCACCATGCCGCTGGGCAATGGTCTGCACGATGGCCAGGCCCAGTCCGCTGCCCTGCGATTGCGGGCCTGCGGAACCCGCGGCACCCGCGAAACCCGCAGAAGGCCCGCGCACAAAGCGCCGCAGCACCTGCTCACGCTCGCCTTCGGCAATACCGGGGCCGGAGTCCTCGACCACGAGCGCGCGCCCCTGGGCATCGCTGCGCCAGCCCACATCGACGCGGCCACCTTTCGGCACGTACTTGATGGCGTTGTCCAGCAGGTTGCGCACCAGCATCTGCAAGGCCTGTGCATCGCCCGCCACGGCAAAGGACTGCCGCAGCTGCGGGGACTCGCTCAGGCCCATGTCCAGGCCGTGCTGCTGGGCGGCCACGGCCTGGTCTGCCAGGGCCTGCTCCACCACCTCGCGCAGGTCCACGTCCGCAGGTGCGGCCGTGGCAGCGTCGTGCTGCCCCTGCATGCCTTGTGCCGTGCCTTGGGCTTCCTGCCGCGCCAATGTCAACAATTGTTCGACGAGCCGCGTGGCCCGGTCTATGCCGGCCGACAGGCGCTGCACGGCCTCGTCATGCGCTGCAGCATCGGGCGCGCGCTGCAAGGCCACCAGTTGCAGCTTGAGCGCGGCCAGCGGCGAGCGCAGCTCGTGCGCGGCATCGGCCACGAAGTGCTGCTGCGCCTCGAAGGCCCGGCCCACGCGCTGCAGCAGCGCATTGAGCTCGGCCACCAGGGGCCGCACCTCGTCGGGCAGGCCCTCGGCAGGCACGGGGGCCAGGTCCTGCGGGCGGCGCGTGGCCAGTTCGCGGCGCACGCGCTGCACGGGCGCCAGCGAGCTGCGCACCACCCACCATACGGCCAGCGCCAGCACGGGCGCCAGCATGGCGATGGGCAGCAGGCTCTGCCATGCGGCATCGCGCGCCAGCGTGCGGCGCACGCGCATGTCCTGCGCCACCTGGATCACCTGCGAGCGCGTCTGCAGCGAGAACACGCGGTACACCGTGCCGCGCGCGGGCACGTCGGCAAAGCCCAGCACGGCCATCTGCGGCAGGGCCGCACCCAGTGCGGATTCGAAAATGCGCAGGCCCTCGTTGGTCCAGACCTGGACGATGAATTCGTGGTTCTCATCCTCTGGCGGCGTGCCCTGGGGCCTGCCGCGCGCATCCACCGGCAGGCCGGCGCGCAGCGCAAAGGCGGTCTGCTGCATCTGGTAGTCGAACAGGGTGTCGGTCTGCAGCAGCGCATTGCGGTAGGCCAGCAGGCCCTGCAGCAGCGCGGTGAGCACGATGGCCGCCCCCAGGAACAGGAGCAGCCGCGTTCCCAGTGCGCCGGGCAGGCGTCCGCGCGCCCTGGCGATGAGAGAGGAAGCCGGCTCCTTCATGGCTTGGGCACCATGTAGCCCACGCCGCGCACATTGAGGATCAGCCCCGCGCCCAGCTTCTTGCGCAGGCCGTGGATGTAGACCTCGATGGCATTGCTGCTGACCTCGTCGCCCCAGCCGTAGAGCTTGTCCTCGATCTGCTGGCGCGACAGCGTGCTGCCCGGGCGCGCCAGCAGCGTCTCCAGCACCGCCCATTCGCGGCCGGAGAGCACCACGTCGCGGCCTTCGACGCTGGCCTCGCGCGTGGCGGGGTTCAGCCGCACGCCCTCGCGCTCGTACAGCGGGTCGGACCCGCCCGAGGCACGGCGCGCCAGCGCGCGCAGGCGCGCGAGCAGCTCGTCCAGGTCGTAGGGTTTGACCACGTAGTCATCGGCCCCCGCATCCAGCCCCGCAATGCGGTCGCGCACGGCATCGCGCGCCGTGGCCACCAGCACCGGCGTGCGGTCGCGGCGCCCGCGCAGGCGGCGCAGCACCTGCAGGCCATCCTGCCCCGGCAGGCCCAGGTCCAGCAGCACCATGTCATAGCCATGGCCGCCACCCGGTCCCGGGCACAGGGCCGCATCGGCCTGCAGGCCGTCATGGGCCCAGTCCACTGCATGGCCCTCGCCGCGCAGCAGGGTCTGCACGGCCTCGCCGATCATGGCGTCATCTTCGACAAGCAGTAAGCGCATGGTTGAAGAATAGCTCCCTGGAAGGCTGGCTCAGTTGGCGACTCAGGGGGTGAGCGGCGG
Source organism: Delftia deserti (assembly GCF_042653485.1). NCBI lineage: Bacteria > Pseudomonadati > Pseudomonadota > Betaproteobacteria > Burkholderiales > Comamonadaceae > Delftia > Delftia deserti. The sequence continues at coordinate 2,631,450 of NZ_JBHSIH010000001.1, forward strand.
CTACACCGCCGCTTCAATCTTAGGCATGGCCATGCGGGCCTTGGTCAGCGCCATGCCCAGGTTGGCCGTGCGGCGGCAGACGAAGACGGCCACGTAGTCGGGCATGAGTTTGCCGCGCAGGAAGACGTGGATGAGATTGTCGCTGTTGACGATGAGTTCCTGGAAGTAGTGGTGGCCGTCGTCCTTGAGGCCGCGCGACTTCTTGAACAGGCTCTCGATCATCGAGACATTGGGGCCGTTGAACAGGTCGGCCGTGGCGGCGGCCACCAGGTCGATGACTTCGCGCGGATGCGAGTCCACCGTGCGGATGGCCAGCAGCATGCCGGAGGCGGCATCCACGTAGCCGATGGCTAGGCACTCGGGCACGGACCCGGCCACCTCGCTCAAAACGTTATCCAGGCTCATTGCAGCTTTCCTTTTTTGTGAATGGATGTGATCGGTCAGCCCATCTTCAGCAGCAGTGCCACTTCGTACGCATACAGCAGGTCCTCCTGGGCCTGGGACTGCACGTACTGGGCATCGATGAGGCGCACGCGGCGCAGCGCCTCGTCGGCAGTCAGTCCCTCGCGCACCAGCCATGCGGCCAGCACCGTGCCCGTGCGGCCCAGGCCGGCCAGGCAGTGCACGGCCAGCACCTCGCCCGCGCGCAGCATGGCCGACATGCGCGCCAGCAGCATCTGGATCTGGGCCACCGAAGGTGATTCGTGGTCGCGCACCGGCAGGTGCAGGTTGCGCAGGCCATGGCGCTGCAGCGGCTCCTGCGGCAGGTCGTTTTCGGTCAGCGTGATCAGCACGGTGACGCCGCAGCCGCGCAGGGCCTTCAGGTCAAAGTCCATGGACTGCACCACGCCGGGCTGCGGCGCACCGGCCAGCCGGCCCGGCACCAGCCAGGCAAAGCCGCTGGGTCCACGGCTGGCAGGCACGGCCTGCGGGTCGGCCACCAGCGGCTGCCAGTCCACCAGCACGGCAGGATTGACGGCGCGTGGGCGGGCCGCGGCAGCGGGTGTCGGTGCGGGTGCGGGTACCGGCGCAGGCATGGACGCAGGCATGGACGCAGGCACAGGCGCAGGCTCAGGTGCAGGCGCAGGCTCAGGTGCAGGCATGGGCTCGGACGCAGGCTCGGTGGCCACTGCATCCGACAGAAACTCGGAGATCGCGGCCAAGGCCGCTGCAGGCAGCGGCGGGGGCAGGGACACGCCCTCTTCCAGGTCTTCGGCCCGCGCATCGGGAGAGGCCACGGCGCAGCTGCCGGTGCGCACGAACTGCTGGCCCGCCAGCGACAGCGGCGCACGCTGAAAGGCTTCCATGGATTGCGCCTCGGCGATGCGGCCGCCGGCCAGCAACAGCATGTCCTGCGCCACGGCCTGTGCGTGCTGCTGGTGGTGCGTGCTCATCAGCACGGCCGTGCGCCGAGCCACCTGGCGCAGCAGTTCCAGCAGCACAAAGGCCTCGTAGCCCTCCAGCTCTGCCGTGGGCTCGTCCACCATCAGCAGGGCCGGCTCGGCCAGCGCCTCGCGCAGTATGGCCACGGCACGCTGCTGCACGGGGGACAGCTGCAGCGCCGGCTGGTCGAACATCAGCGCAAGCTCGGGAAAGCCGAAGGCCTGCACCTGCGCGCGGCACCAGTCGCGCAGTGCATGCGGCACGAGCTTGAGGCGGGGCCGGGCCAGCTCGACGATGGCGTCGAAGGTGCTGGCTATCATCAGCCGGGCCTGCTGCTGCACCAGGCGCGGCGCCTGCATGGCGCTGGTCCATTCCTGGCCCGCGTAGCGCACGCTGCCCCAGCGGCGAAAGCGCGGATTGGCGGCATTGAGATCGGCCAGCGTGCGCAGCAGCGTGGACTTGCCCGAGCCGCTGGGGCCCAGCAGGGCCGTGATGCCGTGGGTGGGCAGCGTGAAGTCCACCTCAGCCAGGATGACGCGCGCGCCGAACGACGCGCCCAAACCCGCCACCTGCAAGCTGTAGTCCTGCTTCAAAGCATGCCCTTCCTGTTTTCCATGGGCCCTTGCGGGCGCTACTTCCTGAAACCAGAACGGTGCACGCCCGCCTGGATGGGCCGGCAGTCTAAGCGTATTCGCTCTATCTCAAATCGTCACAATTTGAAACACCGCTAACGCAAAAGGACGCAAATTCACAGAATACAACCATCAAATTGCCGCATGAATGCGGGAATCGCCGGCCACTGGCCGGTTGATTTCCCCATGCAATAAGCCCCGGCGCATTCGCGCCGGGGCTGTGCGATCAATCCAGTGTGCAGGTGCTTTCAGTCCCTTACCTCCTTTCGCTTACCCGAGACGTACGGGAACAAAGATCCTGTTGCCATCGCGCCAAATCAGCACGGCCACGGTCTTGCCGGCCTTGGCCATGGCGGCACGCACGGCCTCGATATCACCGGCCGGCGAGCCGTTGATGGACAGCAGCACATCGCCCTGCGTGATGCCGGCCTCGGCCGCCGGGCCTGCAGCATCGGCAACGACCAGGCCGTCCTTCACGCCGATCTGCTGCTTTTCCTCGGGTTGCAGCGGGCGCAGGGCCAGGCCCAGCTTGCCCTTGCCGGCGTCGGGCTTGTCCTTGGCCACCTTGGCGGCCTTGTCGCCGGCATCGCCCAGCACGGCGCTGAGCGTGCGGGCCTCGCCGTTGCGCCAGATCTCCAGCGCCACCTTCTGGCCCGGCAGCGCCTGGCCCACATAGGCCGGCAGATCGCCAGAGCCCACGATGGGCTGGCCATCGATCTTGCGTACCACGTCGCCGGGCTCCAGGCCCGCCTTGGCCGCGGGGCCGCTCTTGTCCACGCTGGACACCAGGGCGCCTTCGGGACGGTCGAGCTTGAAGGAATCGGCAAAGGCCTGGTTCACCTCCTGCACGGCCACGCCCAGCCGCGCATGCTGCACCTTGCCCGTGGCCACGATCTGCTGCTGCACGCGCGTGGCCACCTCGATGGGAATGGCAAAGGACACGCCCTGGTAGCCGCCAGAACGCGAATAGATCTGGCTGTTGATGCCCACCACCTCGCCGCGCGCATTGAACAGCGGGCCGCCCGAGTTGCCGGGGTTGATGGCCACATCGGTCTGCAGGAAGGGCACGAAGGAATCGTCAGGCAGGGTCCGGCCCTTGGCGCTGACCACACCCGCCGTCACGCTGCTCTCGAAGCCGAAGGGCGAGCCAATGGCCAGCACCCAGTCGCCCACGCGCAGATCGGCCGTCTTGCCCAGCGATACGGTGGGCAGGCCCTTGGCCTCGATGCGCAGCACGGCCACGTCGGTCTTGGGATCGGCGCCCAGCACCTTGGCGCTGAACTCGCGCCGGTCGGTCAGCTTGACGGTCACTTCCTTGGCGCCGCGCACCACGTGGGCATTGGTCAGGATCAGGCCGTCGCTGGAGACGATGAAGCCCGAGCCTTCGCCGCGCGTGGGCACATCGCGCTGGGGCTGGCCCATGCCCGGCATGCCGGGCACGCCGAAGCGGCGGAAGAATTCAAAGAACGGATCGTTGGGGTCCATGCCCGGCACGCCCTGCTGGCCCTGGCCCTGGCGCGCTGCTGCTTCGTCGCCGTCCTCGCCCATGGCGCGCGAGCTGCCGACCACGCTGATGTTGACCACGGCCGCGCCATTGCGCGCCGTGATGTCGGCAAAGTTGGGAGCCACCACGGCGCCGGCGGGAGAAGCTGGAGAAGAGGGAGAAGCGGGCTGTGCTGCAGGCGCAAACAGCGACGTGGCGGCACGCGCATCGCCATGCACCACACCAACCAGACCGGCGCCCGTGGCGCCCAGGGCGCCGATGGCACCTGCGGCCACCAGGGCCAGCACCAGACGGCGGGGAGTGGACAGAATCTTGTTCATCGCAGACCTTTCCTCAAAAGCAGCGTTCCTTGCTGCGTTGGGGAGAAGTCTGAAGGGGAAGACTTAGGCGAGGCTTAGAACGCTCGCCGTGCATCTCAGATCAGCGCCAGCACCTTCTCCGGCGGGCGGCACAGCGCCGCGCCCTTGGGCGTGACGACGATGGGGCGGTTGAGCAGCACGGGGTGCTCGGCCACGGCGGCGATGAGCTGCTCATCGCTGACGGATGCATCGCCCAGGCCCAGCTCGGTGTAGACGGCTTCCTTGCTGCGCAGCAGCTCGCGCATGGGCACGCCCAGCCGCCGGACCAGGGCCTGCAGTTGTGCAGCGTCCAGGGGTTGGGCGATGTAGTCGACGATGGTCGGCTCTATGCCGTTGTCGCGCAGCAGGGCCAGCGCGCCGCGCGAGTTGCTGCAGCGGTTGTTGTGGTAGATGGTGATGTCGGTGCGGGGTACGGTGGTGTTCATGGGCCGCAGTGTAGGCCCATGAAAATGCGCATCAGGCCACGGCTTCCTCGGGATGGGCATCGACCTCGCGGCCGGGCAGCAGCAGGTTCAGCCCCACCGCGACCAGGGCGCCGACGGTTATGCCCGAGCCGAAGACTTCGCGCACGAAGGCAGGCATGCGGGCCAGCAGGTCCGGGCGCACCGTGACCGCCAGGCCGCAGCCCAGCGAGACCGCGATGATCAGGCTGGCGCGCCGCGAGTGCTCGGCGCCGCTGAGCATGCGGATGCCGGCCGAAATGATCATGGCAAACATCATCAGCCCCGCGCCGCCGAGCACGGGCTGCGGAATCGTCACCACCAGTGCACCCAGCACAGGGAAGAGACCGGCCAGCAGCAGCATGACGCCCGTCAGCATGACCACATGGCGGCTGGCCACGCCGGTCAGCGAGACCACGCCCACGTTCTGGGCGAAGGTGGACAGCGGAGGGCTGGACATCACGGCGGCGAAGGCCGAGCCCACGCCGTCGCACAGCATTCCGCTGGACAGGCGCTTGCCGTCGATGCGCGTCTGCGTGGCCGCACCCAGGGCCATGAAGGTGCCCGTGGTCTCGACGATGGTCACCAGAAAGGCGATGGACATGGCGACGATGCCGGCCACCGGGAACGTCATGCCGAAGGTCAGCGGCTGCGGGATGGCGAAGACCGCGGCCTCGCTCACCTGGGTGAAGTCGATCAGGCCCAGCGCCAGGCACAGCACATAGCCGCAGGCGATGCCCAGCACCACGGCCGAGGCAGAGACGATGCCCCTGCCCCACTGCACGAAGCCGATCACCAGCACCAGCACGAAGCCGGCGATGGCCAGGTGGCCGATCGCGCCGTAGTCGCTGCGGCCCACGCCGCCCGCAGCCCAGTCCACGGCGACGGGGGTCAGCGACAGTCCGATCATGGTCACGACCACGCTGGTCACGGTGTGCGGAAAGAAGCGGCGGATCACGGGCATGAAATAGCTGCCCACGATCATCACCAGCGACCCTACCAGCGAGGAGCCCAGGATGCCGGCCACGCCATGCTCCAGCCCCACGCTGATGCCCGCGCCCACGAAGGCGAAGCTTGTGCCCATGACGCAGGGCAGCCGTATGCCCACGGGCCCCACCCCCCTGCACTGGACGATGGTGACCACGCCCGAGCCCAGCAGCGCTGCATTCACCAGGGCCACGATCTGGTCGGCCGGCAGCTTGAGCGCCCCGCCGAAGACCAGGGGCACGGCGATGATGCCGCCCAGCGCCGCCAGCAGGTGCTGCAGCGACAGAAGGACCGTGGTGATGAGCATTGGCGGTCGGTCTTCCACCTTGTAAAGCAGTTGTTCCATTGTCTTGTCTCCTTGTGTCCTGGCCGTCGGCCTCTTCAGAGGCGCTTGTATGTATGTCGGGGCAGTGGTGCCGGAAAAGGGTGGGGGTCCTGAAAGTGCTGCCTGGGTCTTCGAGCCTCCTGGAGGTGCTTCGGGGGAATGGCGCAGGACGGCAGGCCAGCACCCGCGATGGCCTGGGTGCCGGCCTGCCGCGCTGCAGGGTTATGTCAGTGGCCCGCTGCGCGCTCGAACAGCGTGCGGGCCAGCTCGCGGTGGCGGGTCAGCACGCGCGGCAGGTCGGCCGTGAGCAGGTGGCCGTCGCGGACCACGACACGGCCGTTGATGACGCTGGTGGACACGTCGGTGGGCGTGCAGAACACCAGCGCGGCCACGGGGTCATGGCCTGCGCCCGCGTAACCCACGCCCGACATGTCGAAGGCCACGAAGTCTGCCGACATGCCCGGCGCCAGCGCGCCGATGTCGTCGCGCCCCAGCACGCGCGCGCCGCCCAGCGTGGCGATCTCCAGCGCCTCGCGCGCACCCATGGCGGCCGGGCCGTGGCCCACGCGCTGCAGCAGCAGGGCCTGGCGTGCCTCGCCCAGCATGTGGGCGCCGTCGTTGGAGGCGCTGCCGTCCACGCCCAGGCCCACCGGCACGCCCGCATCGCGCATGGTGCGCACGGGCGCAATGCCCGAGGCCAGGCGCATGTTGGAGCACGGGCAATGCGCCACGCCCGTACCGGTGCGCGCGAACAGCGCGATGCCCTCGGCATCGAGCTTGACGCAGTGGGCATGCCAGACATCGGGGCCGACCCAGCCCAGGCTTTCGGCGTACTGCGCGGGAGTGAGGCCGAATTTCTCGCGCGAGAAGGCGACGTCGTTGTCGTTCTCGGCCAGGTGGGTGTGCAGCGACACGCCGTGCGCACGCGCCAGCACGGCGGACTCGCGCATCAGCTCGCGCGTCACCGAGAACGGCGAGCATGGCGCCAGCACCACGCGCAGCATGGAGTGGCGTGCGCTGTCGTGGTACTGCTGGATCAGGCGCAGGCTGTCGCGCAGGATGGCCTCCTCTTCCTCCACCACCGCGTCGGGCGGCAGGCCGCCCTTGCTGCGGCCCAGGCTCATGGAGCCGCGCGCCGCATGAAAGCGCATGCCCATCTGCTGCGCCGCGGCAATGGAGTCATCCAGCCGAGCGCCATTCGGATACAGGTACAGGTGATCGCTGGTGGTGGTGCAGCCGGACAGCATCAGCTCGGCCATGGCGGTCTGGGTGGAGACGTGGATCATCTCCGGCGTGAGGTGCGACCACAGCATGTAGAGGTTGGTGAGCCACGAGAACAGCTCCGCATCCTGCGCGGCCGGCACGGCGCGCGTGAGGCTCTGGTACATGTGGTGGTGGGTGTTGACCAGGCCCGGCATGACCACGCGGCCGTGCATGTCCAGCACCTGGGCCGTGCCGTCGTCCACCATGCGCCGGTACTGCGGCGGCAGCTCGGCCGTGGCGCCCACCCATTGCACGGCCGGGCCGTCGGCCACCAGGGCGCCATCGCGGATCTCGCGGCGCTGCGCATCCATGGTGACGAGTACATCGGCGTTCAGGGCGATCAAGGTCATGGCGTTCTCTTCTTTGACATGGAAAAGCCGCCAGTCTAGGAAGGAGAAGTCATTGCCGATAGCGCTGAATTCCGCTTGATGTGTCCACAAAAAGTGGACAGTGACTAAGACTCACTTCCCCCCGGCAAACAGCCTCGCCAACGCCTGGCCGATGGACTGGGCCATCAGCTCCCCCGCCGCACTCAACTGCCCCCTGGCCCGGCCGGTCAGCACCAGAGTCTGCCGCCGCAGATGCGCATCGCGCAAAGGCACGAAGACCAGGGCATTGCGGCTGCGCTCCTCCATCACGTCCAGCGGATTGAGCAGGGCAATGCCCTCGCCCAGCATGACCAGGCGCTGGATCAGGGCCATGGAGGTGGATTCGGCCACGGGCGTGACCTCGATGGCGTTGCGCGCAAAGGCTTCGTCCAGCAGCCCGCGGATGGACAGTGGCGGCGCGGGCAGGATGAGCGGATGGCCTATGCACTCGCTGAGCAGCACGGACGATTGGCGTGCCAGCGCATGCCGGGGCGGCACGATGGCGCCGATCTGCCATTCGCTGGTGGCCAGCGCGCGCAGCGCGGGGCGTTCGGACAGGTCGTAGGCCAGGCCCAGGTCGGCGTCGCCGCCTTCCACGGCGGCCGCGATGTCGCTCAGGGGCAGGTCGATGATGCGCACCACGATGCCCGGGTGGCGCTGGCGGAATTCATGCACCAGCGAGGGCAGCAACGAGCCGGCCAGCCCCGTGGTCGCGGCCACGGTGATCTCGCCGCTGCGCGCGCCCTGCAGTTCGGCAATGCGCTCGCGCAGCGCCGCATGCTCGCGCAGCGTGGCGCGCACATGGGCCAGCACCATCTCGCCCGTGGGCGTGAGACGCAATCGCTTGTGGATGCGTTCGAACAGGGGCGTGCCCAGCTCGGCCTCCAGGTCGAGGATCTGGCGGTTGACGGCCGTGGGGGCCACGTGCAGATGTTCGGCCGCCTTGCGGATGGAGCCGCGGCGGACCACTTCGTCGAGATAGCGCAGGACTCTGGCGTGCATGGCGCGAGCGTAGCGGGGTTTGCCAGGCCGCGCTTTGCAGCGCCCGGCAGCGCAGGCTCAGCGGGCCGTGCCCGGGCGCTCGGCGCGCAGCGTGCGGCTGAGCATGATCACGGGGATCAGGCCCACCAGCACCAGGGCCAGCGACGGCAGGGCGGCCTCGCCCAGGCGTTCGTCGCGCGCGAGCTGGTAGGCCACGACGGCCAGGGTGTCGCTGTTGAAGGGGCGCAGCACCATGGTGGCGGGCAGCTCCTTCATCACATCGACGAAGACCAGCAGCGCCGCCGCCGCCGTGGAGCGCCTGAGCAGCGGCCAGTGCACGCGCGACAGCATGCCCCAGGCGCCCGTGCCCAGCATGCGGGCCGAGTCGTCCAGGCTGGGCGCGATGCGCGCATAGCCGCTTTGCATGGACTGCAGGGCCACGGCGCAAAAGCGCACCAGGTAGGCCCAGACAATGCCCACGGCGGTGGCCGTGACCAGGCCGGCAAAGCCCCATTCGGGCCGCATCTGCTGGATCCAGCCCACGGGCAGCAGCAGGCCGACGACGACCACGGCGCCCGGCACCGCATAGCCCAGGCTGGCCAGTTGCACCACGCCGCGCGTGACGGCCGACTCCTTGTTGCGGCGCACGGCAAACGCCAGGGCCAGGGCGATGACCACGGCCAGCACCGAGGTGATGACACCCAGGCGCACGCTGTTGGCGGCCCAGTCGAGGAAGCGGTCCCAGGGCAGGACCGACCAGTCGGAAGCCAGCGGGCGCAGCATGAAGAACACGGGCGCCACGAATCCCATGAGCACGGGCAGCAGGCACACCAGCCAGGCCAGCGCGCAGCGCCAGCCGCGCAGGCGCAGTGGCTGAGCCTCGGCCGAGCTGGCACGGCCCGTGCTGCCGGTGACGAAGCGCATGCGCCGCTGCGCGCGCAGCTCCAGCTGCAGCAGCAGCACGACCAGCACCAGCAGGAAGGTCGCCAGCTGCGCAGCGGCAATGCGGTTGTCCATGGACAGCCAGGCCTTGTAGATGCCCGTGGTGAAGGTGGGTATGCCGAAGTAGCTGACCACACCGAAGTCGGCCAGCGTCTCCATCACCACCAGGGCCACGCCGGCGGCCACGGCCGGGCGCGCCAGCGGCAGTGCCACCGACCCGATGCGCCGCGACAGCGGCGCGCCCATCAGGCGCGCGGCCTCCATCAGGTGCGCGGCGCGCTCGCCCAGCGCGGTGCGCGCAAGCAGGTAGACGTAGGGATAGAGCGCGAAGATGAAGACCCAGACCGCGCCGCCCAGGCTGCGCACCTCGGGCAGCAGCCGGCCTTCCAGGCCATAGGTGTTGCGCAGCCAGGTCTGCAGCGGGCCGCTGAACTGCAGGAAGTCGGTATAGGCATAGGCCGTGACATAGGCCGGCATGGCCAGCGGCAGCAGCAGCAGCCATTCCAGCTGGCGCCGGCCCCGGAAGTCGAACAGCGTCACGGCCGCCGCCGTGCCCGTGCCCACGATGGCCGCACCCAGCGCCACCAGCAGGCCCAGCCAGACCGTGGTCCACAGGTAGCCGGGCAGCACGGTGGCCGCCATCTCGCGCAGGATGGAGCCGGCCAGGGCATCGCCCTGCCCCACGGGCAGCCAGGAGCCGAGCACGGCCAGCACGGGCAGCATCAGCACCAGGGCCAGCAAGAGCAGGGGAAGGGAGCGGAGTACGGACGACAGACGGCGCAAAGCGGAGGTCTCGGCTAGAGGATGAGGGGAGGATCTGGCTGCGGAACGGTGCGGCCGTCGCGGCTGCCTGCAGGCCGCCAGGCCCGTGCGCCGCGACCGGGCGCACCTCCGGTCTGCTGGAATCGGCGGCCGGGGCATGCCCCTGGTCCGCCAATGCAAATGCGAATTCTATTCATTTGCGCGGTTCTACAATCGCCGCATGTTTTTGACCGTCTCCCAACTCGAGGTGCGCTACCCGGGCCGCGACCGGCCCGCCGTGCAAGGCGTCACGCTGAACCTGGCCGCTGGCGACATCGGCGTGCTCATCGGCCCTTCGGGCTGCGGCAAGACCACGCTGCTGCGCGCGGTGGCCGGCCTGGAGCCGGTGAGCGGGGGCGAGATCCGCATCGACGGCCAGCTCGTGGGCAGCGCGGATTTCTCGCTCCCTCCCGAGCAGCGGCGCATCGGCATGGTGTTCCAGGACTATGCGCTGTTCCCCCATTTGAACGTGGGCCGCAACGTGGCCTTCGGTATCCACCATCTTCCCAAGGCACGCCAGACCGAGCGTGTGGCCGAGGTGCTGGAGCTGGTGGGCCTGGCCGGCAGCGCCCAGCGCTTTCCGCATGAGCTGTCGGGCGGCCAGCAGCAGCGCGTGGCGCTGGCGCGCGCACTGGCGCCCAGCCCGCAGCTGATGCTGCTGGACGAGCCGTTCTCCAACCTCGACGTGGACCTGCGCGAGCGCCTGGCGCACGAGGTGCGCGGCATCCTCAAGGCCGCTGGCGCCACGGCGCTGTTCGTCACGCACGACCAGCTGGAGGCCTTTGCCATCGGCGACATGATCGGCGTGGTCCACCAGGGGCAGCTGCAGCAGTGGGACGATGCCTATTCGCTGTACCACCGCCCTGCCACGCGCTTCGTGGCGGACTTCATCGGCCACGGCGTCTTCGTGCCGGCCACGCTGGCGCCATCCGGGGCCGGAGGCGTGGTGGCGCGCACGGCGCTGGGCGATCTGGTCGATCCGGCCACCTGCCCGCTGCCCGCGCAGTTTCCGGGCGGCGAATGCGATGTGCTGCTGCGCGCCGACGATGTGGTGCACGACGATGCCTCGCCCGTGCAGGCGCGCATCCTGCGCAAGGCGTTTCGCGGTTCGGAGTTCCTCTACACGCTGGAGCTGGCCAGCGGCCACAGCGTGATGGCCCATGTGCCCAGCCACCACGACCATGCGGTGGGCGAGTGGGTGGGCATACGGCTGGACATGAATCACGTGGTCGCCTTCCCGCGAGAAACACAGGGCACCCCGCAGGCCGCAGCTGCCTGAACAGGCGGCCGATGCCGCGCCGTCCGGGCTTTTGTCATCCGACGGTCATGGGTGAAACCCAGAATCAGTCACATCTTGTGACAATTCAAGGCCACCCATGTTTGCTCTGGACCCCTCCTCCACGCAGCACCCCGCAGCTGATCACGTACCTGATCCTGCACCCGTTCCCGCGCTGGCCCCGGCGCCCGCCGCGCCGCGCCTTGTGGCCCGCGCAGGCCAGCTCAGCCAGCCCACGGCACCGATCCCCCCCGAGGCCAGCAACGAGGATGTGCACCGGCTGTTTAGCGAGCAGCCCCTGCTCGAAACCCTGGCCGTGGTGGCCGCTGACCGGCCGCTGGGCCTGATCAACCGCCAGCGCTTCATGGAGCAGTACGCGCGGCCCTTTGCGCGCGACGTGTTCGGCCGCCGCAGCTGCATGGTCTTCACCGACACCGCGCCCATGGTGGTGGCGGCCGGCCTGCCCATCGACCAGCTGGTGCAGCAGGCGCTGGCCAGCGGCAGCCGCGTGCTCAAGGACGGCTTCATCACCGTGGAGGAAGGCCGCTACGCAGGCATAGGCACGGGCCACGCGCTGATGGCCGCCATGTCCGACATCGAGGCCGACAAGACACGCCAGCTCATGGCCAGCATCGACTACGCCAGCCTGATCCAGCGCTCGCACCTGGTCGAGTCCGACCGCGTGCTCGCCAGCCGGCTGGCCGACCACGGCCTGCTCTGGGAGCCGCGCGACGTGGTGGGCGGCGATGCCTATTTCTTCCGCGCCACGCAGCAGGGCCTGCTGGGCTGCATGTTCGACTGCACGGGCCACGGCGTGCCCGGCGCCTTCATGACGCTGATTGCGTTGTCCTTCCTGGAACAGGCCGTGGCGCCTGCTGGTGCCGGTGCCGCCATCGATCCCGGCGCCCTGCTGGGCCAGATGAACCGCTACATCAAGCGCGTGCTGCAGCAGCGCAGCCGCGACGTCCAGCCCGCCTGGGGCGCACCGGCAGCGCCCGCCGATGGCCTGCCCGCCGAAAAGGCCTCCAGCGACGGCCTGGACGCCGTGCTGTTCCTGCAGTCGCCCTGCGGCACGCAACTGCGCTTTGCATCGGCCCGGCTGGACCTGCTGGTGGCGCCGCCCGGCCTGCAGGAGGCAGCCCAGGTGCAAATCCATGTCGGCGACAAGCTGGGCATAGGCTATGCGACCACGCCCGACGACGCGGCCTGGGGCACGCAGGTGCTGGAGGTCGCGCCCGGCTCGCTGCTGATGGTGGCCACCGACGGCGTCATCGACCAGTTGGGCGGCCCGCGCCATATCGCCCACGGCAGAAAGCGCCTGGCGCGCTTTCTGCATGAGCAGCAGGACCGCCCCGCCGCCCAGGCCTGCGCCGAGTTCCGGCAGGTCTTCGCCCAATGGCAGGGCACGCAGCGCCGCCGCGACGATGTGTCGCTGCTGGTCTGGCGCAACCAGGCCCTGCAGCCATGAGCCCGGCCGAATTCGCGCAGCTGCGCGCCCAGGCCGAGCACAACGGCCTGCTGCTGTACTACGCGGGCACCTTCAACCCCAACGTGATCCAGGCAGCGGCCGACACGCTCAAGAGCCGCCTGGCCAGCGAGGACGGATCGAGCAGCGCCAAGCGCAAGCTGTTTTCCACCTTCATCGAAATGGCGCAGAACGTGCTGCACTACGCAGCACCCCTGCCTGCGCCTGACGCCGTGCCCCACCAGGCACTCGGCGAACCCGTGGCACAGGGCGCCATCGGCGTGGGCCGCATCGATGCGCAGGCCTGTGCCCAAGAGGCAGGGACCGATCAGGCGGCCGCCCGCTTCTGGATCGCCTGCAGCAACGCCGTGCGCAGCGAGCATGTGCCGCGCCTGGCCGCCAAGCTGGACGCCGTGCGCGCCATGAGCCACCCCGAGATCAAGGCGGCCTACAAGGCCCAGCTGCACAACACGGACCACGGCGCCAGCGACGACATCAGCCGGGGCGCGGGCCTGGGCTGGCTGACCATTGCGCGCGACGCCTCGGCACCGCTGCAGTACCACATCGCCACGGGGGAGGACGCCGCCGAGACCGCGCCCCATGCCGTTTTCCACGTCAAGGCGCTGATCTGAACGCCGGGCGTCCTTCAACGAACCGAACTGCCGCCATGCAAGCACTGAAATCCGAACGCACCTCCGTCACGCCCGAAGTGGTCTTCTCGCCGGCCGAGCAGCTTTTGCGCATCGAAGGCGAGTGCTATCCCGAAAACCCGCTGCCCTTCTTCAACCCCATCCTGTCCATGCTGGGCCGGTATTTCGAGGCCAGCCAGCCGCCTCGTTTCGTGGCCGAGATGAAGCTGCAGTACATCAACAGCGCCTCCACCATGGGCCTGCGCTCGCTGTTCGCGCTGCTGGACCAGGCCGGGAAAAAGGGTACGGACATCCGCGTGGTCTGGGCCTTCGACGAGGAGGACGACGCCATCGAGGAACTGGGCGCCGACCTGGTGGAGGACTTCGCCAACCTGGTGCTGGAGCGACAGCCGTACAGCAACTAGGGGGCGGCCTTTCAGGCCAGCGGCTTGCCCATGAGCACCGTGGTCAGGCCGCAGTCCCATTCCTCGTCGGGATAGGTGTCCAGCGTGGCGTAGCCCTGCGCGGTGTAAAAGCCCAGGGCCTGGGTGTTGAAGCTGTCGGTCTCCAGCCGCACCTGCGCGTGGCCATCGTCACGCATGGCCTGCTCCGCATGGGCCAGCAGCGCACGGCCCACGCCGCGGCCCTGCCAGGCCGGCAGCACATGCAGGGCGCCGATGAAGTCATCCACGCGGTCCACGAAGCCGGCCACCACGCCATCGCACTCTGCCACCCGGAACAGGTGGCCGCGCGACTGCACGTACTGCGCAGTGCGGCCCGAGGCGCGGAACCGCGCATCCTTGTCCGCCGTCAGCTGCGGCTTCCAGGTGCTGTCGTAGGTGGCCCAGAGAACGGCATTCAGGGCCGGAAGGTCATCAGGCCGCGAGGGCCGAAGCCGAAGCGTGAGAGTGTCTGTCATGTCGCTGGCAGCGTTCAGGCCTGGCGCAGCCGGTCCACCTCGGCATGCAGGTCCTGGGCCCAGACACGGCGGTCGCGGCCTTCGGCCGTCTGAGGCTGGCCATAGTGGACGACGGCCACCAGGTCGTCGGCGCACAGCGTGCGCCAGATGGAGCCCAGCAGGGTTTCATCGCCCTCGTAGCTGGGTGCGTGGCTGATCTGGCCCGTGGCGCCGTCGATGAAGCGCAGGCCCACGGGCAGCACGGGCGCATCGATCTGCACGGCCGCCTGCAGCAAATTGGCATGGAAGGGCAGCAGCTTGCGGCCGTCGCCCGTCGTGCCTTCGGGGAAGATGGCCAGGATCTCGCGGCGCTGCAGGGATTCCTCCATGCTCTGCACCATGCGCCGCGCATCGCGGCGCGAGGTGCGCTCGATGTACAGCGTGCCCGCAGCCGTGGCCAGCGTGCCGATCAGCGGCCAGCCCTTGACGTCGGACTTGGAGATGAAGCGGCAGTGCCGCGCCGCATGCAGCACGGGAATGTCGAGCCAGGAAATATGGTTGCTGACCATGAGCATGGGGCCCTGGCGCGGCGGCTCGCCCTGGATCTCCAGGCGCACGCCCGCATGGGCCAGCAACTGCAGGGCCCAGGCCTGCACATGGGCGTGCTGGCGCGCCTCGGGCAGCTGCGGAAAGCGCAGGGCCACGATCCACAGCCCCTTGCACACATGGCCGAACAGGCGCGCTGCGCGCAGCGTGGCGCGCCCTCCATTACGCAAGCGTTTCATTTCAGCCATTCAGCGCGTTTGGCAACGCCCATGCCCGTGAAACAGGCACGCTCCATCTCAGGGACACCGAGGAAGGGCCTAAGCCGGCCGCGCCGCCCCGCACCGAGGGTGTCGTCCCCCTCCCTCGCGTAGCGAGTAGAGAGGGGGAAGTCGCGAAGCGACTCAGGGGGCGCTTCATTTCAGCGGCGTTCGAATGCCACGCGGCCATCGACCAGCGTGCAGCGCACACGGGCCGGCAGCTCGTAGCCGCCGAAGGGCGTGCTCTTGCCCTGGCTGGCCAGCTCCTGGGGCTTCACGGTCCAGGCCGCCTGCGGATCGACGATGCACAGGTCGGCCACGCCGCCCTCGGCCAGGCGGCCCAGCTGTTCCTGCAGCTCGCCCAGCGCCGATCCCAGCACCTGCACGGGCGATGACGTGATGGCGGCCAGCGCGCGGCTCAGGGGCACGCCGCCTTCCTGCGACCACTTGACGGCCAGCGACAGCAGCAGTTCCACGCCCGTGGCGCCGGGCTCGGCCTCGGCAAAGGGCAGGACCTTGGCGTCCTCATCGACGGGCGTGTGGTCGGAGACCAGGGCGTCGATGGTGCCGTCGGCCAGCGCGGCAGACAGCGCATCGCGGTCGCGCTGCTGGCGCAGCGGCGGCGTGACACGCGCGCTGCTGTCGAAGTAGCCGATGTCGGTATCGGTCAGGTGCAGCGAGTTGATGGACACGTCGGCCGTGACCTGCATGCCTTCGGCCTTGGCGCGGCGCACCAGTTCCACGCCCGCGGCGCTGGACAGGCGGCACAGGTGCACGCGCGCCTGGGTGCCGCGCATCAGCTCGAAGATGGTGTGCAGGGCAATCGTCTCGGCCGCCACGGGCACGCCCGACAGGCCCATGCGCGTGGCCAGCGGGCCGCTGGCGGCCACGCCCTTGCCCAGGTACAGCTCCTGCGGGCGCAGCCACACGGTGTAGCCGTAGGTGGCCGCATACGCCAGCGCGCGCTGCAGGGTCTGGGTGCTGGTCATGGGCACTTCGGCCTGGCTGAAGCCGATGCAGCCGGACTCGGTCAGCTCGGCCATCTCGGTCAGCACCTCGCCCTTGAGGCCCAGCGTCAGCGCGCCCAGCGGGAACAGGCGCGACTGGTGCAGCTTCTCGGCGCGGAACTTGAGCATCTCCACCAGGCCCTGCTCGTCGAGCACGGGATCGGTGTCGGGCGGGCAGACCAGGCTGGTCACGCCACCGGCCACCGAGGCGGCCATCTCGGACTGCAGCATGCCCTCGTGCTCGTGGCCGGGCTCGCGCAGGCGCACGGCCAGATCGACCAGGCCCGGCAGCACCCAGCAGCCGGCGGCATCGATCTCGCGTTCTGCGGCAAATCCCTCGGGCGCCTTGCCGATGGCCAGCACCTTGCCGCCATCGATGGCCACGTCGGCCTGCTGGTCAAAGCCCCGTGCGGGGTCCATCACCCGGCCGTTGCGTATGAGTATCTTCATGGTTTGCTACCCCGTAGACCGCAGGCTGCGCATGGGCTGCGGCCTGCGGCGATCAAAAACATTTGCATTCACAAAAAGCGCCTGGACTCAGTCCAGGACACCGGGCATGGAAAAAGCATGGCCCATCTCAGGGACGCCGAGCAAAGGCCGCCCTGCAGCGAGGGCGTCGCCAGCTGCCCGTACGCCCCCCTCCCGCGTAGCGAGAGAGGGGGAAGCGACGCAGTCGCTCAGGGGGTGCTTCATTTCAAGCCTCGTTGCCGGCCACTATCGACATGACGGCCATGCGCACGGCGATGCCGAACGAGACCTGCGACAGGATCACGGCCTGCGGGCCATCGACGACCTCGGAGTCGATCTCCACGCCGCGGTTGATGGGTCCCGGGTGCATGACGATGGCGTCCGGCTTGGCCAGGCGCAGCTTCTCGGCCGTGAGGCCGAAGCTCTTGAAGTATTCCTGGCTGGATGGCAGCAGGGCGCCGCTCATGCGCTCGTTTTGCAGGCGCAGCATGATGATCACGTCGCAGTCCCGGATGCCCTCTTCCAGCGTGTGGAAGACGCGCACGCCCATCTGCGACAGGTCCGGCGGCACCAGGGTGCGCGGGCCGACGACGCGCACTTCGGCCGCGCCCAGCGTGGTCAGCGCATGGATGTCGGAGCGCGCCACGCGCGAATGCAGCACATCGCCCACGATGGCCACGCGCAGGTTGGCGAAGTCCTTCTTGTAGTGGCGGATGGTGTACATGTCCAGCAGCCCCTGCGTGGGGTGGGCGTGGCGGCCGTCGCCGGCATTGACCACGTGGACATGGGGCGCCACATGCTGGGCGATGAGGTAGGGCGCGCCCGACTCGCTGTGGCGCACGACGAAGATGTCGGCGGCCATGGCCGAGAGGTTGGCGATGGTGTCCAGCAGCGACTCGCCCTTGCTGGCCGAGCTGCGCGCGATGTCCAGGTTGAACACGTCGGCCGACAGGCGCTTGGCCGCGATCTCGAACGTGGTGCGCGTGCGCGTGCTGTTCTCGAAGAACAGGTTGAACACGCTCTTGCCGCGCAGCAGCGGCACCTTCTTGACCTCTCGGTCATTGACGCTGACGAAGTTGGCCGCCGTGTCCAGGATGTGGGTCAGGATGTCCTTGGACAGTCCTTCGGTGGACAGCAGGTGGATCAGTTCGCCGTTCTTGTTGAGCTGGGGATTGCGCTTGTACAGCACGGTCAGGCCTCTTGGATGCGGAATTGGAAGACGCCGGCGTCATCGCGCGCCAGCGACAGCAGGCGGTCGGCCGGCAGCGCGATGCGCGCCGCGGCAAAGTCGGCCTGGAAGGGCAGCTCGCGCCCGCCCCGGTCCACCAGCACCGCCAGGCGCACGCAGGCCGGGCGGCCGTAGTCATAGAGTTCGTTGAGCACGGCGCGCACGGTGCGGCCGGTGTAGAGCACGTCGTCCAGCACCAGGATGTCGGCACCGTTGACCTCAAAGTCGATCTGGGTCTGGGCGCTGGTGGCCATGCCGCGCTGGGCGAAGTCGTCGCGGTGCAGGGCCGAGGACAGCACGCTGGGGTTGCCGGGCAGGTTCAGGTCCTTGTGCAGCCGCTCCACCAGCCAGGCGCCACCCGAGGTGATGCCGGCCAGGCGCGTCTGGGGCCCCATGAGGCTGCGCACGCCGCGCAGCAGTTCGCGGTACAGGGCCTCGGCGTCCAGCACCAGGCTGCCGGCTCCCGCAATGGTTTCACTCATGGAAGACTCCTCAAAAACTGTTCAAGAATGATGCAGGCCGAAGCCGCATCGGCATCCCTTGCGCCGCCGGCCAGGGCCTCGGTGGTGCTGTAGCGCTCGTCCACCTCGTAGACAGGCAGGCCGAAGCGGCTCTTGAGCTGGCGGCCGAATTTCTTCGCCCGCGCCGTGTTCTCGTGCGCATTGCCGTCGGGGTGGTAGGGCACGCCGATGACCAGCGCATCGGGCTGCCACTCCTTGATGCGCTCGCCGGCCTGGGCCAGGCGGGCCTCGCCGGCCTCGGCGCGGATGGTGGGCAGCGGGTTGGCCGAGCGCAGCATGCGCGTGCCCACGGCGCAGCCCGTGCGCTTGGCTCCGAAGTCGAAGGCCACGAAACTCTGGAAATGGGAGGGAACGGTGGGCGGCACGGCTGTGCCGGCTGCCGCTGCTGCCTGGGACTCGGGAGCGGGCAGGCTCATGCGCGCCCCGCTTCGGGCGAGATCATCCAGCGCTGCAGGCCCAGCAGGCCCAGGGCGCGGTCATAGCGGTCATCGACCGGGGTGTCGAAGATGACGTTGGCGTCGGCGCCCACCGTGAGCCAGGCGTTTTCGGCCAGTTCCGACTCCAGCTGTCCCTCGCCCCAGGACGCATAGCCCAGGGTGACCAGCAGGCGCTTGGGGCCTGCGCCGTCGGACAGGGCTTCGAGCACGTCCTTGGAGGTGGTCATCTCCAGGCCACCGGGAATGGTCATGGTCGAGGCGTAGGCGGACTCGTCGTCGGGCGCGCCTTCGATGACCATGGGGTCGTGCAGCACAAAGCCGCGATCGGTCTGGACGGGCCCGCCGTTGAAGACACGGTTGCCGCGAAGGTCCTCGCGGCCCAGGGCCAGATCCACCTTTTCCAGCAAGCCTTCCAGCGTAAGCTGCGAGGGCTTGTTGATAATCAGACCGAGCGCACCGCGCTCGCTGTGTTCGCACAGGTAGATCACACTGCGCGAGAACGCTTCGTCTTCCAGGCCAGGCATGGCAATCAGGAAGTGGTGCGTCAGATTGATAGGCGCAGTTTCAGCAGACATAACCACGGATTTTACCGGCGATCCATGCCACCTTCTTACCCTGTGGGCTTGGTCTGGCTGCGGCGCGACCTGCGCCTGGCCGATCACGCCGCCCTCTACCATGCGCTGCGCCAATGTCGGCAGGTGCATTGCGTGTTCGTGTTCGACGACGACATCCTCGCCCCCCTGCCCCGTGCAGACCGGCGCGTGGAATTCATCTGCCAGAGCCTGGCGGGCCTGGACGATGCGCTGCGCGAGGCCTCGGGCCGCGCCGACACCGGCCTCATCGTGCGCCGCGGCCAGCCCGCAGGGCAGATCCCGGACCTGGCCCGGCAGCTCGGCGCCCAGGCCGTGTTCTGCAACTGGGACGACGAGCCCGACGCCCTGGCCCGCGACGCCCGCGTGCGCCAGGCCCTGGCAGCCGAGGGCGTGGCCCTGCACAGCTTCAAGGACCACATGGTCTTTGCGCGCGACGAGGTGCTGACCCAGGCCGGCGCGCCGTTCTCGGTGTTCACCCCGTACAAGAACGCCTGGCTGCGCCAGATCACGCCCTTCTTCCTGTCCGCCTATCCCAGCGAGCGCGACCTGCCCGAGCGCCTGGCCCCGCGCCCCGAAGGTGAGCGGCGCCCCGTGCCCACGGCAGCCGAACTGGGCTTTGAAGCCGGCACACTGGACGGGCTGCGCCTGCCCACGGGCTGCGCTGGCGCCGAGGAACTGCTGGCCGACTTTGTGCCGCGCCTGCCGCGCTACAAGCAGGCGCGCGACTTTCCCGCCGTCAAGGGGCCCAGCTACCTGAGCGTGCACCTGCGCTTTGGCACCGTCTCCATCCGCCGCCTGGCACGGCTGGCCTGGGAGCAGACGCAGAGCCAGCCCCATGATGCCGAGGGAGCCGCCACCTGGCTGTCCGAGCTGATCTGGCGCGACTTCTATTTCCAGATCCTGGCCCACCATCCGCACGTGGTGCACGCCAGCTTCAAGCCCGCCTACGACGCCATCGTGTGGGACACCGGCCCCGAGGCCGATGCGCTGTACGCCGCCTGGTGCGAGGGCCGCACCGGCTATCCGCTGGTGGATGCCGCCATGCGCCAGCTCAACACCACGGGCTACATGCACAACCGGCTGCGCATGGTGGCAGCCAGCTTTCTGGTCAAGGATCTGGGCATAGACTGGCGCCGGGGCGAGGCCTGGTTTGCGCGCCAGCTCAACGACTTCGACCTGGCGGCCAACAACGGCGGCTGGCAATGGGCAGCCTCCACGGGCTGCGACGCCCAGCCCTGGTTCCGCATCTTCAACCCCATCACGCAAAGCCAGAAGTTCGATGCCGATGCGCGCTTCATCGAGCGCTACGTGCCCGAACTGGCCCGCCTGCCCGCCGCGCTGCGCCACGCGCCCTGGCAGGCCCGGCCGCTGGAGCTGGCCGAGGCCGGCGTGGTGCTGGGCACGGACTACCCCCATCCCGTGGTGGACCACGCAGCCGCGCGCGAGCGCACGCTGGCCCGCTACGGCGTGGTCAAGCAGGCCGGCTGAAAGACCTGCTGGAATAAAAAAAGAGCAGCGGATGCTGCTCTTTTTTTGCTCAGGCCGCCAGCCTTCAAGCCCCTTCGCCCAGGGGCTCGCTGTCCACCTGCTGCGCCTGCAGCGACTGCGGCGCCAGCGGGCCGCCGCTGATGCTGCCGCCCTGCAGGGAGTAGTGCTGGATCAGGCCCAGCAGTTCCTCGTCAGAGTAGGGCTTGCCCAGGTAGTGGTTGGCGCCCAGCTGGCGCGCCATCTCGCGGTGCTTCTGGGCGATGCGCGAGGTGATCATGACCACGGGCAGGTCGCGCATGGCCTCGTCGGCGCGGATGTTGCGCAGCAGGTCGAAGCCATCCATGCGCGGCATCTCGATGTCGGACAGCACCAGGGTCGGGCGCTCCTCGGCCAGGCGCTCCATGGCCTGCAGGCCGTCGGCCGCCAGGGCCACGCGGTAGCCTTCGCGCTGCAGCAGGCGCTGGGTGACGCGGCGCACGGTGATGGAGTCGTCCACCACCAGCACCAGCGGCACCGAGGCCGGTCCCGCGCTGGCCAGCACGGCCTCGCCGTCGCCCTGGCCGGCCGCGCGTTCGGCCTCTTCGGTCCGGACGCGCACCTCGTCGCCATAGACGTTGGCCAGCGCCACGGGGTTGTAGATCTGCACCACGGCGCCCGAGGCCAGCACCGACATGCCGGTCAGGCCGGGCAGACGCGCCAGCTGGGGGCCGAGGTTCTTGATCACCACTTCCTGGTTGCCCAGCACTTCATCCACGTGCAGCGCAATGCGCTGCGCCGCGCTGCGCAGGATGACCACGGGCCGGGTGCGGCCCACGGTTTCCTCGCTGCGCAGCGAGGACTGCCACAGCGCGCCGGCCCAGTAGAAAGGCAGGGTCTCGCTGCCATCTTCGAAGCTGTGGCTGGCATAGGCCTGCTGCAGCAGCTCCAGCGGCGCGCGGCGCACGATTTCCACCAGGCTGGCGGGCACGCCGACCAGCAACTGGCCCGCGCGCAGCATGACCACCTGGGTGACGGCAGTCGTCAGCGGCAGCACGAGGCGGAAGGCACTGCCCCGGCCCGCCTCGCTGTGGGTTTCGATGCGGCCGCCCAGCGCGTTGACTTCGGAGCGCACCACGTCCATGCCGATGCCGCGCCCGGCCACGCCGGTCACCTCGGTGGCCGTGGTGAAGCCGGGCTCGAAGATCAGGCGGCCGGCGTCCTGCTCCGTCAGCGTCTGGTCCTCGGGCCACAGGCCCTGGGCCACGGCCTTGTCGCGGATGCGCTGCAGGTTCAGGCCGGCGCCGTCGTCCTCCACCGACAGCGCCACGTCGTTGCGCTCCTGGCTCAGGATGATTTCAATGGTGCCCATGGCGGGCTTGCCGGCGGCGGCACGCTGCTCTGGCGACTCGATGCCGTGGGCCACGCAGTTGCGCAGCAGGTGCTCGAAGGCCGGCATCATGCGGTCCAGCATGCCCCGGTCCATTTCAATGGTGCCACCCAGGATGTTCAGCCGTACCTGCTTGCCCATCTCCTTGGAGGTCTGGCGGACCACGGCGTACAGGCGCTCGGCCAGGGAGTCGAACTCCACCATGCGCGTGCGCAGCAGGTCGCGCTGCAACTCGCGGGCCTGGCGGCCCTGGGCGACCAGGTCGTCCTCGGCGCCGGCCATGTCGCGCTGCAGGTTGCGCTGCACGGTGGCCACGTCGTTGACCGACTCGGCCATCATGCGGGTGAGTTCCTGCACGCGCGTGAAGCGGTCGAACTCCAGCGGGTCGAAGCCCACGGCCGAGTCCTTGGACAGGGCCAGGCGCGACTGCATCTGGCTTTCGGCCTGGACCTCGATGTCGCGCAGCTGCATGCGCAGGCGCTCCAGGTTGCCGGCCAGCTCGTCCAGCGAGCCGCGGGCCTGGGCCAGGCGCGCATCGACGCGCGAGCGCGCAATCAGCACCTCGCCGGCCTGGCTGATCAGTCGGTCCAGCAGCTGGGCGCGCACGCGCACCGTCTGCTGGGCACCGGCGCGCAGCGGCGCAGTGACAGGCGCTGGCACAGGGGCCGCGGCCGCCGGTGATCCAGCCGCCGCCGATGCGTCGGAGGCCGCAGCCGCTGCGGGCTCGGCGTGGGAGATTTCATCGCCCAGGTCCAGCGGCGCTTCCTGCGCCTGCTCACCGGCCACGCGCAGCACGTCGAAGCCGGCCTGCAGCGCGTCGAAGCTGCCCAGCAAGGGCTCGATCTGCTCGGCGGTCGGAGATTCGCCATCGACCCGCTCCACGGCAGACTCAAGGCGGTGGGCCATCTCGCCCAGGCGCATGGCGCCCGCCAGCCGGGCACTGCCCTTGAGCGTGTGCAGGGCGCGCAGGGTTTCGTGGCGCGCCTCGTCCAGCGAGGGCCGGCCATGCCAGCGGCGCAGCGCGGCGCCCAGGCGGGGCAGCAGCTCGATGGCCTCTTCCTCGAAGATGGGGAACAGGTCGGGATCGACCTCGTCCAGCGCATCGATGTCATCGTCCAGGTCGCTGCCCACGGCCACGGCATGGGCGATGGCCTCGTCGATGCGGCGCTGCAGCTCGGCTTCGTGGCGCGCATCGTTGACCAGGGGACGCATGGAGTAGGCCAGGGGCGCCACCGACGATGTCTGCGCCTGGGCACCGGCGTCGAGCACGGCGTCCGTGCCATCGCTGGCGTCATGAGGCTCCAGTTGGTCCCGCTGCTCCAGCGGCAGCAGCGCGTCCAGGCGGCTGTCCGGCGCGTCTGCGGCTTCGATGTCCAGCGCCAGCAGGGCCTGCAGGGCTTCTTCCACGCCCGGCTGGGGCGTCTTGAGGAAGCCGGCGGCGAACTGGTGCAGCAGGCGCTGCACTTCGTCGGAGGCCGCCACGCAGGCGGCAATCTGGTCGGGCGTGCCACAGCGCTGCGGCTGCAGATGGGTCAGCGTATGTTCCAGCAGGCGCGCCAGGTCCGACAAGGCCTTGAAGCCCACGGTGGCCGAGCTTCCTGCCAGCGAATGCGCAAAGGCGACGGCATCGTCGGGCACGGGCTCGCCGGGCTCGGTCGCCCATTGCTGCAGCGTCAGGTCCAGGCGGCGCGACCATTCGTCGGCCTCGTTGAGGTAGACGTTGTACAGCGGCGCGCTGATGCGCAGGCCATCCACGACCTTGAAGCCATCGGCGTCGATGCCGGACAGATCCTCGTCGCCGGACGCTTCGGCTGCTTCGGCGGCATCGACCACGGCTGCGGTCTGCGGCGCCTGCGGGGTTCCCGCCTCGGTCGCCTCGGGTGCCTCGACTGCTTCAACCGCTTCTGGCACCGTGATCATCTCGATCGCTTCGGCGGGTGCCGCTGCCGGTGTCAGGCCCAGATCCAGGTCCAGCCCCTCGAAAGGCGCCAGCGGCACGGCGGCGTGCGGTGCTTCAGTTTCAGCGTCGGCCTCGATGGCTTCGGCTTCGATGGCGGCGGCCTCGGGCAGCGCGGGCGGGTCGCCCGCGACGACGGCCAGGGCTTCCTGCTCGCTGTCGCGCATGGCGGCCTCGAAGGCCGCGAAGTCCAGTTCCTCGACGGCGTCGGTGGCCAGTTCGGCAGGTGCCTCGGCGGCGTGCGGTGTCAGTGTCTCCAGGGGTTCCTGCGGCGCGGCGGCCGAAGGCTGGGGGTCCGGTTCCAGCAGGTCGAAGTCCAGCGCAAAGTCCAGCTCGCCAGAGGGCTGGACGGGCTGGGCGGGCGCGGCCTGCTCGGGCGCATCCAGGTGTTCTGCCTGCGGCTCCTGGGCCACGGGCGCGAATTCCTCGATTGCGGCGGTAGTGGATTCGGGCGCGGGTTCGGGTCCGGGCTGTGCGAGGGGATCGGCACGCGGTGTGCGCGGCACCAGGGCCACGTCGGCACGCAGGCCTTCCAGGCGCATGGCATCGGCCGCAGCGCGGAAAGGCGTGGCCTGCCAGGCGTCGGCCTGGTGGCGCTCTATGGCCGAGGCCCAGGCACCAAAGGCGCGCAGTGCATCGCTGGCCAGCTCCTGCATGGGCTGGGGCATGGCCTTTTGCTCGGCCAGCCAGGCGTTGAGCATCTGCTCCATGGCCCAGCCGGCTTCGCCGAATTCATCCAGGCCCACCATGCGCGAACTGCCCTTGAGCGTATGGAAGGCGCGGCGCAGCGTGGTCTGCTCGCTGAGGTTGCCCGGCTCGTCGGCCAGGGCGCGCAGGGCCTGCAGGCCGTTGTCCACCACCTCGCGGGCCTCTTCCAGGAAGATGCCCAGCAGTTCGTCGTCCGAGTCTTCTTCCGAGACCGACAGGCCGGCCGGCGGGGGCACGGGCTCGGACACGGATGCAGAAACGGATTCAGAGACGGTTTCAGGCGCAGATTCGGCTGCGGGCCCTGGCCCGGCCAGGGGCTGGTCCAGCTGGAAGACCGGCTCGGCCGGTGCTTCGAGGGCCTTGGCGAACTGCGCCAGTTCCGCGGCATCGGCCAGCGCGTCCTGCTCGGCGGCGGCGGGCTGCGCCAGCGGCTCGGTCGCGATGTCCACGGGAGCCGGGGGTGGCGTGGAGGGCGCGGCAGATTCCGGCTCGGCGATGGCGTCCTGCGGCACGGGCAGCGGCTGGGCCACGGCAACGGCTTCGCGCTGCGGCGGCACGGCGGCGGTGTCCAGGGCGGGCAGTTGCTCGGGCGCCTTGCCCGCATCGTCGGCCCGGTGGCCACGTCGGCCCATGAGGATGCGCAGGCCGCCTTCGGCCTCGTCATAGACGAAGAGCTTGCGCGCCATGCTGCGCTGGTAGCTCAGCATGTCGATCAGAAAGCCCATGGCGCCCAGGCTGTTGCCCAGTTTCTCGAACACCTTGGGACGTTCCGCGTCGTCGATCTCACCCAGTACCAGCCGTTCCACGGTCTCGCGCATTCGCTGCATGGCCTGCGTGGCCTGGTCCAGGCCCAGCACGGACAGCACGCCGCGCATCTGCGCCATCTGGCCCGACACGGGTGCCAGCACCGTGGCATCGGCAGGATTGCGGAAATACTGGTCCAGGTGCCGCTCGGCCTCGGCCAGCGTGGCACGCAGCTCGCCCACGACCGAGCCCATGGTCTGGTGGTCGCTGGCCTGGCGGTACAGCTCCTCCATCCAGGGCTCCAGCGGACGCGCGGGCGCGCCCTGCAGGGATTCCTCCAGGCGCTGGACCAGGTTGGCGGACTGCTCGGCCAGTTCCTCGTCGCCCATGTCCATGGTGGCAAAGGCCGCCTGCAGGTAGAGCACGGAGGTGGCCACTTCCATGGCCAGTTCGGCCGGTGGCGGCTCGCCGATGCGGGCCACGGTTTCGGCCACCTTGATCAGCATGCGCGCCAGGCCATGGCTGGCCGGGTGCAGCTTGACCAGGGATTCGGCCACCTGGGCGAACTGGTCCACCACGGTCTTGGTGCGGGCACGGTCGCCGCCGGCAAGGGCGGACCAGGTATCGGCTGCCGTGGTGATGCGCTTGCGCGCCTGCACCAGCACCGCCGGGTCGTATCGGCCAAAGCGTGTCTGCTGGTAGTCCACCTGGGGCTGGGCCTGCATGCCATAGGCCTGGCGCACCGCCTGCAGGGCCGCGCCAGCCTGCTCGGCAGGGCGGGCCTGGGCGCAGAAGAACAGCAGGTCCTGCAGCAGCCGTGCAGGCGGCGTGCGGTCGCCCTTGGCCATGGCCGCGTACTGCATGAGCACGCGCGAGGCCATGCGCTTGACGTACAGGTCGACCACGATCATCCCGCGCGACTGCGCGTCGAAGAAGCCGGCCGCCACCTTCCAGAAGCTGCGCGCGGTGACATCCTCGGTCTGGCCCACGGCAAAGCGCAGGCACAGGTCGCGCATCTGGGCGGCGGCCTCGCGGTCGTCGCTCTTGACCATGCGCAGCACCACGCCGTCGAGCAGGGCCCGGGCATCGGGGCCGTAGGCCAGCGGCTCGGGCTGGCGCGCCCATTCGGGCTCGCGCGCGCGGCGCTCGGCAGGCCACAGGTCGGCCGGGTGCACCTTGTCGTTGCCGGCCAGCGCCTGGGTGTCGCGATATTGGGGAAACAGGGCCACGGCCGAGACGGTCTTGCCGGCCAGCACGGTCTCCAGGTATTCGATGAGCGCGAAGCTGGCGCGCTCCAGCGTGGCCGCAGCCTGGTCGGTGCACAGCTCGGGGCGCTGCACAAAGCGCTGCACGGCGCTTTCCATGCCGCGCAGCACCAGGGCCGGAGAGCCCAGGCCCACCATTTCGAGGGCGCCGCAGGCCTGGTGCAGTTGCTGGCGGGCGATGCGCAGGGCCGAGGTGTCAAGCTCCTCCAGGTCCGAGGCGCGTGCCGCATCGGCATCGCGCACGAAACGGGCCACCGCCTT
The DNA here is from genome assembly GCF_042653485.1 of Delftia deserti. Classification (NCBI taxonomy): domain Bacteria; kingdom Pseudomonadati; phylum Pseudomonadota; class Betaproteobacteria; order Burkholderiales; family Comamonadaceae; genus Delftia; species Delftia deserti. Next base: position 2,658,549 of record NZ_JBHSIH010000001.1, read on the forward strand.
GCTCGCCCCTTCCAGCGACTTGCGCAGCTCATCGAGCACCCAGGCCAGCGGGCCCAGGTCCTGTTCGGTGTGCGCGGCCTGCGCCGCGCCCGTTTGCGATTCGTCAACCACTGACATGGACAGTTCCCCAAGCCCCTAGGGCCTGTGCATAGCTATGTTGGACCGGGTCAGGCAATCTTGAAACGCGCCACCGACTGGCGCAGTTCCTCGGCCATGTGCGAGAGTTCGCGCACCTGCTGTGCCGTGGTGCGCGTGCCTTCGCCCGTCTGCTCGGTCACCGCGAAAATGTGCTGGATGTTCTCGGCCACGTCGTTGGCCAGAACGGCTTCGCGCGAGGTGGACGAGGAGATCAGCTCGATCAGCTCGGCCAGATGGCGCGACACGGAGTCGATCTCGGTCAGCGCGGTGCCGGCGGAGTCGGACAGGCGGGCCCCCTCGACCACACCCTGGGTGGAGCGCTCCATGGCGGCCACGGCATCCTGGGTATCGGTCTGAATCGCCTTCACCAGCGCCGCGATCTGGCGCGTTGCGTCGGCCGAGCGTTCGGCCAGGCGCTGCACTTCTTCGGCCACCACCGAGAAGCCGCGACCGGCTTCACCGGCCGATGCGGCCTGGATGGCGGCGTTCAGCGCCAGCACGTTGGTCTGCTCGGTAATGTCGGAAATCAGCTCGGTGATTTCACCGATCTCCTGCGAGGATTCGCCCAGCCGCTTGATGCGCTTGGAGGTTTCCTGGATCTGGTCGCGGATGGAGTTCATGCCGCCGATGGCGTTCTGCACGGCCTTCAGGCCCAGGTCCGCAGCTTCCAGCGACTGGCGCGCCACCTGGGCAGATTCCTGCGCCTGGGTGGAGACCTCGTTGATGCGGCCGGCCATGTCCAGCACGGAGCGGCCGGTTTCGCGGATCTCGCGCAGCTGTTCGGTGGATGCGGCCAGCAGCTCGGTGGAGTTGGCATCCACCTCGGCCGTGGTCTGCGCCACGCGCGTTGCCGTGTTCTGCACGCTGCCCACCAGGGCACGCAGCTCTTCCACCGTGTAGTTCACCGAGTCGGCGATGGCGCCGGTGATGTCCTCGGTCACGGTGGCTTCCTGAGTCAGATCGCCCTCGGCCACCGACTGCAGCTCGTTCATCAAACGCAAAATGGCGGCCTGGTTGGCGTCGTTGATGCGCTTGGCTTCATGCTCCTGCACGCGCGACTCTTCCTGGCGGCGTTCGGCAGCTTCCTGACGCAGACGGCTGTCGAGCAGCTGCACGCGGGACAGGCCCACGCCGCACAGCAGCACCAGCACGGTGGCCAGGGCCAGCAGGCCCATGGGCAGCGAGCCGATGCCGGCGCCGCTTTGCAGCTTGTTCTGCAGATCTTCCAGATGGCGGCGCAGCGGTTCGCTGTCGGCATTGATGGCGGTCTGGGCCTCGCGGGCGGACACCAGGCCCTGCAGGTTGCCCAAAATGGCGCTGGCCTGGCTACGGGTCTCTTCGTAGAGCTTGATCAGCGCCTCGATCTGCTCGCGGGTCTGGGCGTCGCGCGTGGGAGGCAGGCGCAGTTCGCTGCTGCCGCCCAGCAGGCTTTCGGAGATTTCCTTGAACGAGTTCAAGTCCTTGCCCAGCAGGAACACCGCCTCGGGGCTCACGCCTTCGGCAGTCTGGAATTCGTTGGCCGACTTGCCGATACGCTGGGTCAGCATCACGAGCTGGCCGGCGGCGGAGATTTCCGCCGGGCTGGCACCCTGCTGCAGCTTGAGCGAGGAGATGGTTTCGGCGATCTCCAGCAGATCCGAGGACTGGCGGTTGATGGTGCGCAGCGCGTCGCCGACCTGGGTCAGGATCTGCTTTTGGTCCATCACCACCTTGGCGCTTTGCTCGGCACGCTCCATCAGCGGCGTGATCTGACCCAGTTCATCGGCATAGGCGCCGCCCAGCGGCCGCACGCCCAGGGAGTCGTCGCCCGAGACAACGGCACGCACGTTGCGCGCCAGCACGCCGGCGCTGTCCTGCACGTCCGCAAAGGAGGATGCCGCGCCTGTCAGCGCCTGCGAAACCGACTTGGCCAGACGCTGCGATTGCATCAGCGCCTGGCCGGTGGCGGCCAGCTGCTGCGCCGAGCCGTCGGCCTGGCGCAGGGCCCAGGCCGCAGCCAGCACCAGGGCCAGCACCGACACGCCCAGCAAGGTGGACAGCGTGCGCTGGTGGCGCGCGGCAGGCGCGCGGCCCAGCAGCGGCAGGACCACCATGTCCTGGTCCAGGGCTGCGCTGGCGTCGCCCGGCATGGCGTCGGGCGCGCCCTGCACGGTCATGGACGCATCGAGTGCGTACATATCCTGGGAGACGGTGTCTCCGAGCATGCTGTTGTCCGCGCCCGAGCCGGCGTCGGCCGGCTTGCGTTGGAAGCGATTTGCAAGACGTTGCAAGAATGACATGGGACGACCTTCAGAAACTCAGGCGCGAATGCTCAGAAACTCGGAGGTTTGGGACAGGCGCTGCAGTTGCAGCTCCTGCCAGCGGTGGCCCGCTTCATCGATATGCACGGGGCCGAAAAAGGCGGGAGATTGCTCGGGCGCAGGCTCGGTGCGCACAAAGGCGTCGGCGCTGCGCAGGCCCTGCAGGCGGTCCACGAGCAGGGAGGCGTTCACTTCCAGCGCGGCATTGAAGGCCAGCAGGCTGGACTCGGCCAGCGCCGGTTCGCTGCGTGCCACGCCGTGGCCCAGCAGGCTGGCCAGGTCGATCACCCCGGCCAGGGTGCCGCGCAGGTTGGCAATGCCCAGGAACCAGGGCTTTGTATAGGGCACGGGCTGCACGCCGGCCCAGGGAAAGATTTCGCCGGACTGACCCAGCGGCATCAGGTAGTTGCGCCCGCCGGCCTGTACGGCCAGCCAGGCGGCCACCTTGACGCCTTCGCTGCGTGCGGCCTGGAGGCGGCCGGCCAGACGGGATTGCAGATCGCGCAGTGCTTCACGGTTCGCCATGGGCAGCGCACCGCGTCAGTTCAGCGCCGCGATCTTGGCCTGCAGCTCGCCTGCATCCACCGGCTTGGTGATGTAGTCACGTGCGCCCTGGCGCATGCCCCAGACCCGGTCGGTTTCCTGATTCTTGCTGGTGCACATGATGATGGGCAGGTCCGCGTACAGCGGGTCGCGCGTGATGGCGCGCGTGAGCTGAAAGCCGTTCTGGCCGGGCATGACCACGTCCATCAGGATCAGGTCGGGCCGATCTTCGGCCAGGCTGCGCAGGGCTTCCTCGCCGTTCTCGGCCGTGCGTACCTGCAGTCCCTGCTTTTGCAGCATGTCGGACAGAAACATCAGTTCGGTCTTGGAATCGTCCACGACCAGGACTTTGCGGATGGGCATCAAAGTGCTCCTATGGTTTGCTTGCCGAACTGCTCCACGGCCTGCAGCAGCTGGTCTTTGGTGAAGGGTTTCGTGAGGTAGTCCTGGCAGCCCACCATGCGCCCGCGCGCCTTGTCGAATACGCCGTCCTTGGACGAGAGCATGACCACGGGCGTATCAGCGAAGCGCGCATTGCGCTTGATGATGGCGCAGGTCTGGTAGCCGTCCAGCTTGGGCATGAGGATGTCGCAGAAGATCAGCTGGGGCTGGTAGTCGTTGACCTTGGACAGCGCGTCGAAGCCGTCGTCGGCCAGGAGCACTTCGTGCCCGCCTTGCTTGAGGAAGATTTCTGCGCTGCGGCGGATGGTATTGCTGTCATCCACCACGAGTACGCGCAAGGGTGCGCCCGATGTCGTCACTGAGAAACCTCCCGGAAATGTATGAGTCGGCGCGGGTGGTCCCGCGCTCAGATTTCGACCATCTCAAAGTCTTCTTTACGTGCACCGCATTCGGGACAGGTCCAGTTCATGGGCACGTCATCCCAACGCGTCTGGGGTGCGATGCCATGCTCGGGGCAGCCTTGCGCCTCGTCATAGATCCACCCGCAGATCAAGCACATCCAAGTTTTAGGGTCGGTCACAGCTTAAAGGGCCTTCACATAGAATGCAACGATTGTATCTAGTCATAACCACCCGCCACGGCCTTCGCTGGCGGGGCGCAAACTGGGCAGAGCCATGGCATTGAACCCCTCCAACTCCCCCAGTCCCGACACCGAATTGGTGGACGAAACCGCTCCCGTCTGCGTGCTGGTCTTCAACGCCAGCGACCCCAGCGGAGCGGGTGGCCTGTCGGCCGATATTGCCACCATTGCCTCGGTCGGCGGTCATCCGCTGCCCGTGGTCACGGGTGCCTACGCGCGCGATTCGGCCAAGATCTTCGAGCATTTCCCCTTTGACGACGAGGCCGTGGCCGAGCAGGCGCGCGCCGTGCTGGAGGACATTCCCGTGTCCGCCATCAAGGTCGGCTTCGTGGGTAGCCCGGGCAACCTGGCAGCGATCGCCGAGATTGCCTCCGACTATCCCGACATCCCCATCGTCTGCTACATGCCGGACCTGTCGTGGTGGGAGGAAGACCCGCTCGACCAGTACATGGACGCCCTCAAGGAGCTTGTGCTGCCGCAAACCTCGGTGTTGGTTGGAAGCCACAGTACGCTGTGCCGCTGGCTGCTGCCCGACTGGAGCAACAGCCGCAGCCCCACGGCGCGCGACATCGCCATGGCGGCCGAGGCCCTGGAAGTGCCCTACGTGCTGGTCACCGGCATCCCGCTGCCCGACCAGTTCGTGGACAACGTGCTGGCCACGGCGCAGTCCGTGCTGGGCAACAGCAAGTACGAGATGTTCGACGCCACCTTCACCGGCTCTGGCGACACCCTGTCGGCCGCGCTGGCGGCCCTGGTGGCCAGCGGCAACGACCTGGGGCTGGCCACGCAGGAGGCGCTGGAGTACCTGGACCGCAGCCTGGACAGCGGCTTTCGCCCCGGCATGGGCCACTTCATCCCGGACCGCATGTTCTGGGCCCAGCCCGAGCCCGAGGACGAAGACGCCGATGCCGCCGAGCCGCTCACCGAACTCGACTCCGACACCCAAGCCATCGAAGGCTTCGTGATGCCCCCCCATGACACCAAGCATTGAAATGAGCCACCCCTGAGCGGCTGCGCCGCTTCCCCTCTCTCGCTGCGCGGAAGGGGACGACACCCTCGCGGCGGGGCGGCCCTTGCTCGGTGTCCCGCGCTTGGATCTCGCCAGTTTCGCCAAGGCTCTCTGCACTATGACCACTGACCTGAATATTCCCCTGTTCGAACGCGCCAAGGCCGTGATCCCCGGCGGCGTGAATTCACCCGTGCGCGCCTTCAACGCCGTGGGCGGCACGCCGCGCTTCGTGCGCCGCGCCCAGGGCGCGCATTTCTGGGACGAGAACGCCCAGCAGTTCACCGACTACATCGGCTCCTGGGGTCCGATGATCCTGGGCCACGGCCACCCCGAGGTGATGGCCGCCGTGCAGGCCGCCGCGCTGGAAGGCTTCTCCTTCGGCGCGCCCACGGAGCGCGAGGTCGTGCTGGCCGAGAAGATCCTCTCGCTCATGCCTTCCATGGACATGGTGCGCATGGTCAGCTCGGGCACCGAGGCCGGCATGAGCGCGCTGCGCCTGGCGCGCGGCTTCACGGGCCGCAACAAGATCATCAAGTTCAACGGCTGCTACCACGGCCATGCCGACGCGCTGCTGGTCAAGGCCGGCTCGGGCCTGGCGACCTTTGGCGCCTCGTCCTCGGCCGGCGTGCCGCAGGACGTGGTCAAGGACACGGTGGTGCTGGAATACAACGACGTGGGCCAGCTCGAAGAGGCCTTCGCCCAGTTCGGCGACCAGATCGCCTGCGTGATCATGGAGCCCATTGCGGGCAACATGAACTTCGTGCGCGCCAGCGTGCCCTTCACGCGCCGCATCCGCGAACTCACGCGCGAGCATGGCGCGCTCATGGTCTATGACGAGGTGATGACCGGCTTTCGCGTGGCCCTGGGCAGCGCCCAGAGCCTTTACGCCCAGCAGATCGAAGGCTTTGCGCCCGACATCACCGTGCTGGGCAAGGTCATCGGCGGCGGCATGCCCATGGCGGCCTTTGGCGCGCGCCGCGAGATCATGGAAAAGCTCTCGCCCCTGGGCCCGGTCTACCAGGCCGGAACCCTCTCGGGCAACCCCATCGCCACGGCCTGCGGCCTCAAGACGCTGGAGCTGATCAGCGAGCCGGGCTTCCACGACGCCCTGCACGCGAAGACCGGCCGCCTGATGGCCGGCTTCAAGGCCGAGGCCGACGCCGCCGGCGTGCCTTTCAGCGTGGACCACCAGGGCGGCCTGTTCGGCTTCTACCTGCTTCCCGAGCTGCCCAGCACCTGGACCGAGGTCATGAAGACCGATGGCGCACGCTTCAACCGCTTCTTCCACGGCATGCTGGAGCGCGGCCACTACTTCGCGCCCGCGCTGTACGAGGCCGGCTTCGTGAGCGCCGCGCACACGGATGCGGACATCGACAAGACCATCGAAGCCGCGCGCGAAGTGTTCAAGACGCTCTGACGCTGGCCCGTACCTGCCGATCGAGCCCGCCCTCGCGGGCTCTTTTCACGTCAGGGCCGACGAAAAGCCTGGCGCGCCTGCTCGACCTCGTCGCGCACGGCACAGCCCTGTGCATGGTCGTTGACCAGGCCCATGGCCTGCATGAACGAGTACACGGTGGTCGGACCCACGAACTTCCAGCCGCGCTTTTTCAGCTCCTTGGACAGGGCGCGCGATTCTGCGGTTTCGGACACGGGGCCCGCGCCCTGCACGGGCTCCGGCGCATGGCGCCAGAAGAAGGCCGACAGCGAGCCTTCCGCCTCCACCATCTCCAGCGCCCGCTGCGCGTTGTTGATCACGGCCTCGATCTTGCCGCGATGCCGCACGATGCCCGCATCGCCCAGCAGCCGCAGCACATCGTCTTCGGTGAAACGCGCGACCTGTTGGAAGTCGAAGCCCGCAAAGGCCGCGCGGAAGTTCTCGCGCTTGTTGAGGATGGTCAGCCAGCTCAGGCCGGACTGGAAGCCCTCGAGGCTGAGTTTCTCGAACAGGCGCCGGTCGTCGGCCACGGGGAAGCCCCATTCACGGTCGTGGTAGGCCAGATAGTTGTCCGTGGCGGCGCACCAGTGGCAGCGCGGCCGGCCGTCGGGGGCGGTGAACAGGCGGGACATGCTCAGGATTTCCCGGGCTCGGGAGAGGGGAGCGACAGCAGCCAGGCCGCCATCTGCAGGGATTGCGCCGTATCGAGGTGCGGATGGCGCGGCATGATGGCGCGGCCCCATTCGCCGGCCCCGCCCTCGCGGATCTTGCGCGCCAGGTAGTCGGCGGCATCTTCGCGGGCCCGGTAGCGCTCGGCGATCTGCTGGAAGGACGGGCCCACGTAGTGGCGCACCATGCCGTGGCAGCGCAGGCAGTCATTGCCCTCGACCAGGGCCTTGCCGGCAAGCAGCCGGGGGCCTGCATTTGGATCTGCAGCTGCCGTCACGGCAGCTGCCGGCAGGCCCGCAACGGGCGCAACAGCCGGCCCGCGCATGATGCGCCAGCCGATGTTGAAGACACCCAGAGCCACCAGCAGCATGAAGACCACGAGCGCCCAGCCCAGCCAGCGGGGCCGGTGGGGGGCGTCGTCGCCCTCGTCGTCTGCGTCGGGAGGCAGTTGGCCGGCCATCAGTGGCGGAAGTGGCGCACGCCGGTGAAGACCATGGCGACGCCGCGCTCGTTGGCGGCGTCAATGACTTCCTGGTCGCGCATGGAGCCACCGGGCTGGGCCACGCAGGTGGCACCCGCGTCAACGACCACGTCCAGGCCGTCGCGGAAGGGGAAGAAGGCATCGCTGGCCACGACCGTGCCCTGCAGGCTCAGCCTGGCGGCCTCGGCCTTGATGGAGGCGATGCGTGCCGAGTCCAGGCGGCTCATCTGGCCTGCGCCCACGCCCATGGTCATGCCGTTCTTGCAGAACACGATGGCATTGCTCTTGACGTACTTGGCGACCTTCCAGGCGAACAGCAGGTCCTGCAGTTCTTCGGGGGTAGGCTGCTTGACGGTGACGACCTTGAGGTCGGCCAGGGCCAGCTCATGGTTGTCGGCGGTCTGCAGCAGCAGGCCCGAGCCGACGCGCTTGGCGTCCATGGCGTTGCGGCCCTGGTCCCAGGCGCGCTCTCCACCGGCCGGCAGGGCGATCTTCATCAGGCGCACATTGACCTTGGGCTTGAAGATTTCCAGCGCCTCGGCCGTGAAGTCGGGGGCCATCAGCACCTCGACGAACTGCTTGACCACGGCCTCGGCCGCCGCCTTGTCCACCGTGCGGTTGAAGGCGATGATGCCGCCGAAGGCGCTGGTGGGATCGGTCTGGAAGGCCTTGGCATAGGCTTCGTGCGCGTCCTTGCCCACGGCCACGCCGCAGGGGTTGGCGTGCTTGACGATCACGCAGGCAGGCTGCTCGAAGCTCTTGACGCATTCCCAGGCGGCATCGGCGTCGGCGATGTTGTTGTACGACAGCTCCTTGCCCTGCAGCTGCTCGCCCGTGACCAGGGAGCCGGGAGCCGGATACAGGTCGCGGTACAGGGCGGCCTGCTGGTGGCTGTTTTCGCCGTAGCGCAGGTCCTGCACCTTGGTGAAGTGGCCGTTGCTCTGGCCGGGGAAGGCGCTGCGCTCGGGCACGTAGGTTTCGGACAGCTTCTCGTCCTCGAACTTCACGCTGGACAGGTAGTCGCTGATGGCGCCGTCGTACTGGGCGATGCGGTTGAAGGCGGCCACGGACAGCGCAAAGCGCAGCTTGTCGGACAGCTTTCCGCTGGCCTTGAGTTCGCCCAGCACGGCTTCGTACTGGCCGGCGTCGGTGATCACGCCCACGTCGGCCCAGTTCTTGGCGGCAGAGCGCACCATGGCCGGGCCGCCGATGTCGATGTTCTCGATGGCGTCGGCCAGCGTGCAGCCGGCCTTGGCCACGGTGGCCTCGAAGGGGTAGAGGTTCACCACCAGCAGGTCGATGGTGTCGATGCCGTGCTCCTTGAGGGCCGCCATGTGGGCCGGCAGCTCGCGGCGCGCCAGCAGGCCGCCGTGGACCTTGGGGTGCAGGGTCTTGACGCGGCCGTCCAGCATTTCGGGGAACTGGGTGACTTCGGCCACCTCGGTCACGGGCAGGCCAGCCTCGGCCAGCAGCTTGGCGGTGCCGCCGGTGGACAGCAGCTTGATGCCCAGGGCGTGCAGGCCTTGGGCGAATTCGACAATACCGGTCTTGTCAGAGACGGAGAGCAGGGCGTTCATGGGCGTCGGTGCAGGGAGTTTGAAAAAAAGGGGAATTCGTGCCGCTCAGAGCATGTCGTGCTCAAGCAGCTTCTTGCGCAGCGTGTTGCGGTTCAGGCCCAGCCAGTCGGCGGCGCGGGACTGGTTGTTGTCGGCCTGGCTCATCACCACTTCCAGCAGCGGCTTTTCGACCAGGTGGATCAGCATGTCGTACATGCCATTGGGCTTTTCGCCGTCGAGATCGCGGAAATACCCCTCCAGGCTTTCACGCACGCATTGTTCGATGTTCTGGTTGCTCATACTGTCATTCCTGCGGGCTCTCCGAATTCGGCGCTTGTGGCGCCGGCATCGATGGCGGCCGGTATCCGGTCCATCCGTGCGCCCAGGGCGTCCAGATAGTCGGCCACGGCCTGCCATTGCACCGCGCAGTCCTCGATGGTGTTGATGTGTTGTCTGAATGCCTCGCCGCCCGGCAGGCTGCGCAGGTACCAGGCGATGTGCTTGCGCGCGCTGCGCACGCCGGTGCCCTCGCCGTACAGGCTGTAGTGGTCCTGCAGGTGGTCCAGCAGCAGCCGGCGCAGCTCGGCCACCAGCGGCGGGGCCATGTGCTCGCCCGTGGCCATGAAGTGCGCGATCTCGCGGAAGATCCAGGGCCGGCCCTGGGCCGCGCGGCCGATCATCACGGCATCGGCGCCCGTGTAGGCGAGCACGTCGCGCGCCTTCTCGGGGCTGGTGATGTCGCCATTGGCCACCACGGGCACGCGCACCGCCGCCTTGACGGCAGCGATGGTGTCGTACTCGGCAAAGCCCTTGTAACCCTGCTCGCGCGTGCGGCCGTGCACGGTGAGCATCTGTATGCCCACCTCCTCGAAGCGGCGGGCCAGCACCACGGCGTTCCTGTGCGCGTCGCACCAGCCGGTGCGCATCTTCAGCGTGACGGGCACGCCGTGCGGGGCGCAGGCCTCGACCACGGCCTGGGCAATCTCCACGGCCAGGGCCTCGTTCTGCATCAGGGCCGAGCCGGCCCATTTGTTGCAGACCTTCTTGGCCGGGCAGCCCATGTTGATGTCGATGATCTGGGCGCCACGGTCCAGGTTGTAGCGCGCGGCCTCGGCCATCATCTCGGCGTCCGTGCCCGCGATCTGCACCGCGATGGGGCCGGGCTCGCCTTCATGGTTGGCGCGGCGCGAGGTCTTGAGGCTGTTCCACAGGTCCTTGCGCGATGTCACCATCTCGCTGACCGCGTAGCCCGCGCCCAGGGCCTTGCACAGCTGGCGGAACGGCCGATCCGTCACCCCGGCCATGGGGGCGACGAACAGGCGGTTGGCCAGGGCATGGGGGCCTATGGACAGGGGAAGGGAGGACATCGGGAAAGCCGGAGAAAACGCGCGCGCCGAGCACAAAACGGGCGGCAACAAAGGACCAAGATTGTACCTGCCCAAATTTTCAGCAGGGCTAAAACCGGGCCGTCAAGACGGCCAAGCGGCGAAAACAAGACAGCGCAGCGGTTTCATGGTGTGGGAACGAAGGTGCGCACCTGGCCCGGAACGGCCTGCAGCCCGTAGGCACCAAGCCGGCCCTGCCACCAGCGGCGGTTGAATTGCACGTCGGGAGAGACCTGGTCGTCGGGCATGGGGCGCAGGCCGACCTTCTGCAGCCCGGCTTTCTGCGGCCCGGCTGCCTGCAGCCCAGCTGTCTGCGGCCCAGCCTCCAGTCCCAGGTCCAGCGCCTCGCCGTCGGCCAGCGGGCCGCGCACCACGGCCATGGCCTTGCGCCCGTCGGTCACCCAGGCGTCCAGCACCAGGGCCGGGCCGGGCTCGGACTCGGACTCGGCCAGGCTCACGCAGCCTTGCAGACGCGGCTCCAGGCCCAGCGGCTCCAGCTCGCGCTGCAACTGCTCCAGCCTGTCGCCCACGGCCGGGTCCGGCAGGGTGCAGCCCTTGGCCTGCAGCGCCTTGCCCCAGGCGGAGGGCGGTGCGGCCTGGGCGGGCGGCGCCTGGGCAGCGGCCTGTGCCACCACGGTGGTGTCCTTGCCTGGCGATGGCTGCAACGCGGCGCAGCCGGCCAGGCCGGCCGCTGCCATTCCCAATGCTGCCCATCCCGCCCATCCTGCAATCCGCCCTGTCTGCATGACGCCCCCTGTGCTTGTGGTTCTGGAACGGGTTCCACGATAGCTTCAGGCCGACAAGGCGTCAGCCAGCGCAGACCTACACTTGGCAGCAGAGCGTGTTGTGCACTTTTAAGTGCCCGCGAAAGCCGGGAAAGGGGCCCGGAACGAGGCGTAGCACGCGCCGCGGTTGCCACACCGCAAGCGGGCTGCAACGAAGGGCCGGGCCCCTTTCCCGGCTTTCCCTTCGGGTTGGCTCTGCGCGCAGGCGCTCGCGGCGTTGCAGCGCTTGCCAAGGCATGAGCCTTGGCGGCGCACTGCGCCTTGCGATCACCAGCGCGCAGAGCCAACGCGAGTACTTAAAAGTGCACAACACGCTCTATGGAATTCTGGATGCATCAACTGCTGGGCTGGCTGGCGCTGCCGCAGTTCGGCCTCAGCACCGTGTTCATCGTGGCCCTGATCTCGGCCACGCTGCTGCCGCTGGGCTCCGAGCCCGCGGTGGTGGGCCTGCTGCAGCTCAACCCCGATCTGTTCTGGCAAACGGTCTTCGTGGCCACGGCCGGCAATACGCTGGGCGGCGCCATCAGCTGGTGGATGGGGCTGGGCGCGCACAAGGCCTGGCGCGCGGCCCGCGAGCGGCGGCGCGCCGGACTGCCCGAGGATCTGCGGGCCAAGCCGCCCCGCGCCCTGTCCCGCCACGAGCGCCGCGCCCGCGTGTGGCTGCGCCGCCTGGGCGCCAAGGCCTGCCTGCTGAGCTGGCTGCCCGTGGTGGGCGATCCGCTGTGCGCCGTGGCCGGCTGGCTGCGCCTGCCATTCTGGCCCTGCGTGTTCTACATGGCCATCGGCAAGTTCCTGCGCTATGTGGTGATGACGGTGGTGCTGCTGCAGTTGCTGCCGGCCTCCTGGGCCAGCTGAGGCCGAAGCCCTCCCACCGAAGCCCTCCCCTTTTGCGATCTACGCCTGCGGCTCGCGCGCCCAGGGCGCCAGCGCGAAGTGCGCGGCCAGGAAATCGATCAGCGCCTGCACGCGCGCCGGCCGGGCGCGCCCCGGCGGCGTGACGATGTGCAAGGCGATGGAGGGCACCTGCCAATCGTCCATGCAGGTCTGCAGCGCACCCGATTGCAAATCTTCCCATGCCAGGAATTCGGGCTGCAGGGCCAGGCCCAGCCCGGCGCGCAGGGCCGGGGCCAGGCCCTCGGCATTGTTCACTCGCATGGCCGTGGGAACGACCTGGGCGAACTCGCCGCGGCGCGCATGCACGAAGCGCCAGGCCTCGCCCAGGCGGCTGTGCACATAGCGCAGCGCCCGGTGCTGCGCCAGATCGCGCGGATGGGAGGGGCGGCCGTGGCGCTCGAAGTATTCGGGTGATCCCACCAGCAGCAGGCGCACCGTGCACAGGCGCCGCGCCAGCAGGCTGGAGTCGGGCAGGGAGGAGATGCGCAGCGCGATGTCGAAGCCCTGGGCCACCACGTCGATCAGTTCGTCGCTGAAGTGCAGGTCCAGCGTGACTTCCGGGTGCTCGGCCATGAAGGCGGGCACGGCCGGTGCCAGGTGCGAGATGCCGAACGACATGGGCGCCGCAATGCGGATGGGGCCGCGCAGGCTTTTGGACTGCTCGCTGATCTCGGCCTCCACGGCCTCGCCCTCGGCCAGGATGCGCGCGGCGCGCTCCAGCGAGGCCTGGCCGCCGGCCGTCAGCGACATGCGCCGCGAGGTGCGGTGCAACAAGCTGGTCTTGAGCCGCGTCTCCAGCCGCGTGATGGCCTTGGAGATGGTGGGCTGGGAGACGCCCAGGTCGGCGGCGGCCTTGGCGAAGGAGCCCGTCTCGGCCACCTTGGCGAAGACGGCCCAGGCTTCGAGGTCAGGAAGTCTTGGCATGAAAGTTTTGGAATAGATGTCTTTGCATATTTTCTATTCTCTTCTTGATCGGCAAAACATAAAGTTCATCCATCGCAACACACAACGCAGCAGGAGAACACCATGATCGAACGCCGTCCCTTCCAGGCCCTTGGCGGTGCCAACCACGGCTGGCTCGATGCCAAGCACCACTTTTCCTTCGCCGGCTACCACGATCCGGCCCGCATGGGCTGGGGCGCGCTGCGGGTGTGGAACGACGACACCATCGCCGCCGGCACGGGCTTCCCGCCCCATGCCCACGCCAACATGGAAATCATCACCTATGTCCGTGAAGGCGCCATCACCCACCAGGACAGCCTGGGCAACAAGGGCCGCACCGAAGCGGGCGATGTGCAGGTGATGAGCGCGGGCACCGGCATCCGCCACTCGGAATACAACCAGGAAAAGGACACGACGCGGATCTTCCAGATCTGGATCATGCCCGACGAGCGCGGCCAGCAGCCCCCGTCCTGGGGTGCCAAGCCCTTCCCCAAGGGCGAGCGCTCGGGCAGCTTCGTGGCCCTGGCCAGCGGCCTGCCCGGTGACGAGGACGCCCTGCCCATCCGCACCGCCGCCCGGGTGCTGGGCGCCACGCTGAAGGCCGGCGAGAGCACGGAGTACCGCATCGGCCGTGACCGCCTGGGCTACCTGGTGCCGGCCAGCGGCTCGGTGCAGATCGACGGCGTGACGCTGCAGGAGCGCGACGGCGCCGCCATCAGCGATGTGGACAGCTTCCGTGTGACGGCCCTGGCCGACACCGAGCTGGTGCTCGTCGACACGGCGCGCTGAAGCGCCCTGCCCGCCTCTTCCAAAGAAAACATTCCCGTACCCCGTCCAACCCCTCCAGGAGATCACCATGACCGACCGCAAGTACCTCGAAGTCCTGACGCCCGCCAACAGCCAGATCATCTTCATCGACCAGCAGCCCCAGATGGCCTTCGGCGTGCAGTCCATCGACCGCCAGGTGCTCAAGAACAACGTGGTGGGCCTGGCCAAGGCAGCCAAGGCCTTCGGCATTCCCGCCACCATCACCACGGTGGAGACGGGCAGCTTCTCCGGCCACACCTATCCCGAACTGCTGGCCGTGTTCCCCGAGCACCAACTGCTGGAGCGCAGCTCCATGAATTCCTGGGACGACCAGAACGTGCGGGACGCACTGGCCAGGAACGCCGCCCAGGGCCGCAAGAAGATCGTGGTCTCCGGCCTGTGGACCGAGGTGTGCAACACCACCTTCGCCCTGTCGGCCCTGCATGACACGGACTACGAGATCTACATGGTGGCCGACGCCTCGGGCGGCACGTCGCTGGACGCCCACAACTACGCCATGGACCGCATGGTGCAGGCCGGCGTGGTGCCCGTGACCTGGCAGCAGGTGCTGCTGGAATGGCAGCGCGACTGGGCCCGCCGCGAGACCTACGACGCGGTGATGGACATCGTGCGCGAGCATTCCGGCGCCTACGGCATGGGCGTGGACTATGCCTACACCATGGTGCACAAGGCGGCCGAGCGCGTGCAGCACGGCGAGACCATGGGCCCCAACCCCGCCAAGGCCTGAGCGCCAGCGCCGCCGCCGGTGTGCCTGCCGGGCATCCTGGCCGGCGAGCAGATCGTGCCCGTGGGCCGCCACCTGCTGCAGCGCATGGACCTGCGCAGCGCCTGAAGCAAGACGCAGGCCACCGGGCATGTGCTGCGCCAGCTGCCCGGCCGCAAGAGCACCGATGCCGATAGGCAGCACGGCTGACCTCTCCCCAAACCTTCAAGAAAACTGCACCATGACCACGCGCAGAAAAGTCCTGGGCTCCGCCGCCACCCTCGCCATGGGTGGACTGCTGGGTTGCACCACCGACGCTCGCCAAGGAGCCTCCATGTCCGATGCCACGCCCGAAGTCGTCTTCCACAACGGCCGCTTCACCACCCTGAACAAGGCCCAGCCCACCGCCACCGCCGTGGCCGTGAAGGACGGCCGTTTCATCGCCGTGGGCACGGACGCCGAGGTGCTGGCCCTGGCCGGCAGCGGCACGCGCCGTATCGACCTGCAGCGCCGCAGCGTGCTGCCCGGCCTGTTCGACAACCACACGCACGTGATCCGTGGCGGCCTGAACTTCAACCTGGAGCTGCGCTGGGACGGCGTGCGCTCGCTGGCCGACGCGCTGGACATGCTCAAGCGCCAGGTGGCCATCACGCCTGCGCCGCAGTGGGTGCGCGTGGTCGGCGGCTTCACCGAGCACCAGTTCGTGGAAAAGCGCCTGCCCACCATCGAGGAGATCAACGCCATCGCGCCCGACACGCCGGTCTTCCTGCTGCACCTGTATGACCGCGCCCTGCTCAACGCGGCTGCCCTGCGCGCCGTGGGCTACACCCGCGACACGCCCCAGCCCGCCGGCGGCGAGATCACGCGCGATGCCAAGGGCAACCCCACCGGCCTGCTGCTGGCCAAGCCCAACGCCACCATCCTCTATGCCACGCTGGCCAAGGGCCCCAAGCTGCCGCTGGACTACCAGGTCAACTCCACGCGCCACTTCATGCGCGAACTCAACCGCCTGGGCGTGACCGGCGTCATCGACGCGGGCGGGGGCTTCCAGAACTACCCCGACGACTACGACGTGATCCAGAAGCTCAGCGACGCCAACCAGATCACCGTGCGCCTGGCCTACAACCTGTTCACGCAAAAGCCCAAGGAGGAGAAGGCCGACTTCCTCAACTGGACGCAGAGCGTGAAATACAAGCAGGGCAACGACTATTTCCGCCACAACGGCGCGGGCGAGATGCTGGTGTACTCGGCCGCCGACTTCGAGGACTTCCGCCAGCCGCGCCCCGACATGCCGCCCAGCATGGAGGGCGACCTGGAGGAGGTGGTGCGCGTGCTGGTACAGAACCAATGGCCGTGGCGCCTGCACGCCACCTATGACGAGACCATCTCGCGCGCGCTCGATGTGTTCGAGAAGGTGCACCGCGACACGCCCATCGACGGCCTGAACTGGTTCTTCGACCATGCCGAGACCATTTCGGACAAGTCCATCGACCGCATTGCGGCGCTGGGCGGCGGCGTGGCCGTGCAGCACCGCATGGCCTACCAGGGCGAGTATTTCACCGAACGCTACGGCGCACGCGCCACCGAGGCCACGCCGCCCGTCAAGAAGATCCTGGAGCGCGGCGTGAAGACCTCGGCCGGCACGGACGCCACGCGCGTGGCCTCCTACAACCCCTGGGTGTCGCTGTCGTGGATGGTGACGGGCAAGACCGTGGGCGGCCTGCAGATGTACCCCCAGCGCAACCTGCTGGACCGCGAGACCGCGCTGCGCATGTGGACCGAGAACGTGGCCTGGTTCTCCAACGAGGAAGGCCTGCGCGGCCGCATCCAGGTAGGCCAGCTGGCCGACATGATCGTGCCCAGCAAGGACTATTTCGCCGTGCCCGAGGACGAGATCTCCTTTCTCACCTCCGACCTCACCGTGGTGGGCGGCCGCGTGGTCTATGGCGCAGGCCCCTTCCAGCAGCATGACGACAACCCGCTGCCGCCGGCCATGCCCGACTGGTCGCCCGTGCGGCGCTTTGGCGGCTACGGCGCCTGGGGCGAGCCCGAGGGCGCGGGCAGGAACTCGCTCAATCCCGCGCGCTACCGCAGCCTGGCGGCGGCCTGCGGCTGCGGCACCCGCTGCGGCATGCACGGCCACAGCCATGCCGACGCATGGGCCTCGAACGTACCGGCGTCCGACCCCAAGAGCTTCTTCGGCGCGCTGGGCTGCTCCTGCTGGATGGCCTGAGGAGCAAGGCCATGCCCATCGATTCCAAGCCGTCTGCCCCGGCTGTTTCCGGCAGTTCCTCCGGCAGTTCCTCCGGCAGCTTCGCGCCGCTGCGCCAGCCCGTGTTCGCCGTGCTGTGGGCCGCCACGGTGCTGGGCAATATCGGCAGCTTCATGCGCGATGTGGCCAGCTCCTGGATGGTGACCGAGCTGTCGGCCAGTCCGGCCGCCGTGGCGCTGATCCAGACGGCGGCCACGCTGCCCATCTTCCTGCTGGCGATTCCGGCCGGCGTGCTGTCCGACATCCTGGACCGGCGGCGCTTCCTGATCGGCATCCAGATCCTGCTGGCCGCCGTCAGCGCCAGCCTGCTGCTGCTGGCCCGCACCAACACGCTGACCGTGGAATACCTGGTGGCGCTGACCTTCGTGGGCGGCATAGGCGCGGCGCTGATGGGGCCGACCTGGCAGTCCATCGTGCCCGAGCTGGTGCCGCGCAGCGACCTCAAGAACGCCGTGGCGCTGAACTCGCTGGGCATCAACATCGCACGCGCCCTGGGCCCTGCGGCCGGCGGCCTGCTGCTGGCCAGCTTCGGCGCGGCGGCGGCCTATGGAGCGGACGTGGCCAGCTACGTGTTCGTGATCGCCGCGCTGGTCTGGTGGAAGCGCCCCAAGGCCGAGGCCTCGGCCCTGAACGAGCAGTTCTTCGGCGCCTTCCGCGCAGGCCTGCGCTATGCCCGCTCCAGCCGCGAGCTGCATGTGGTGCTGCTGCGCGCCGCCGTGTTCTTCCTGTTCGCCAGCTCGGTCTGGGCCCTGCTGCCGCTGGTGGCGCGGCGCATGCTGGGCGGCTCGGCAGGCTTTTACGGCGTGATGCTGGGCGCCGTGGGCGCAGGCGCCATCCTGGGCGCGCTGCTGCTGCCGCGCCTGCGCAAAAGGCTGGATGCCGATGGCCTGGTGCTGCTGTCCTCCGTGCTCAGCGCCGCCGTGATGGCCGCGCTGTCCACCGCGCCGCCGCAATGGGCCGCCGTGCTGCTGATGCTGGTGCTGGGCCTGGGCTGGATCATTGCGCTGACCACGCTCAACGGCGTGGCCCAGGCGGTGCTGCCCAACTGGGTACGCGGCCGCGGGCTGGCCATCTACCTGATGGTGTTCAACGGCGCCATGGCGGGCGGCAGCCTGGCCTGGGGGCTGTTCGCGCAGGGTGTGGGCATTCCCACGGCGCTGCTGATCGGCGCGGCGGGCCTGGTGGCCATCTCGCTGGTGTTCCACCGCATCAAGCTGCCCACGGGCGAGGCGGACCTGCAGGCCTCCAACCACTGGCCCGAGCCGCTGCTGGCCGAACCCGTGGCCCATGACCGCGGCCCGGTGATGATCCAGGTGGAATACCAGGTGCGCCGCGACGACCTGCCAGCCTTCATCGAGGCCATGCAGCATGTCGCACGCGAACGCCGGCGCGACGGCGCCTATGCCTGGGGCATTGCCGAGCACACGGGCGAGCCGGGCCGGGTGATCGAGTGGTTCCTGGTGGAGTCCTGGGCCGAGCATCTGCGCCAGCACCAGCGCGTGTCCAGGGCCGATGCCGATCTGCAGGCCCAGGCGCTGCGCTTTCATATCGGCCCCGGGCGGCCCGTGGTCCACCACTTCCTGGCGCTGGATGCCGCCAGTGCCGCCAGTGCCGCAAGCGGGCCTGCGCAGGCACCGGCGCACGGCCACGCCCACTGAAGCGTTGCGGCAGGCCTGGCCCTGACCTGCGCCCGGCCTGCCCGGACACCTCAGCGGATATCCAGCCGCTCCAGCGCACGCACCAGGTCGGCCAGCGTGCGCACCTGCATCTTGCGCATGGCCTGGCCACGCCGCACTTTCACCGTGATTTCGCTCACGCCCAGGTCGGCGGCGATCTGCTTGTTCAGCAGGCCGCGCACCACGCCCACGACCACGTCCTGCTCGCCGGGCGACAGCGATTGCCAGCAGGCGCGCAGCGCCTGCTCACCGGCGTCCAGCGCACGGCGCTGGCGGTCCAGGGCAATGCCCTGCTGGATGGCGTCCAGCAGGTCCTGGTCGCGGAAGGGCTTGGTCAGGAACTCGATGGCGCCGGTCTTCATGGCCTCCACGCTCATGGGAATGTCGCCATGGCCGGTGATGAAGATGGTGGGCAGCTTCAGGCCCATCTCCAGCATCTGGCGCCGGAAGTCCATGCCGCTTTGGCCCGGCATGCGGATGTCCAGCACCAGGCATGCAGGCCCCGCGGGCGGCTGCCGCTGCCAGTGGTCCAGAAACTCGCGCGTGGCGCCGAAGGCGCGCACGCACAGGCCCACCGAGGCCAGCAGGTCCTCGATGGCGGCACGCACCGAGGCGTCGTCATCGACGATGTAGACAAGTGCCTCGGCTTCGGCCGTGGGGGGTTCAGCCATGGCGCAATCCCGTGGAAGACCTGTCGCCCGTGGCCGGGGCGCAGGCAATGGTGATGTGAAAGACCGTGCCGCCGCGCATGTCCTCGCGGTCCGTGGCCCAGATGCGGCCGCCGTTGGCCTCGGCCATGTGGCGGCAGATGTTCAGGCCCAGGCCCATGCCGTCGGGCTTGGTGGTCCAGAAGGCATCGAACAGGTGGGTGCGGGCCAGCGGCGACAGGCCTTCGCCTGCATCGGCCACGGTCAGCACCAGTTGCTGGCCCAGGGCCTGGGTGGTGACGGTGATGCGCCGCTGCGCGGCGGGCGTGCCCTGCATGGCATCCATGGCGTTGAGCAGCAGGTTGGCCAGCACCTGCTGGATGTGCACGCGGTCGGCCCAGGCCGGCTGCAGCGCAGGCGCCAGTTGCAGGTCCAGGGCCACGCCGCGCCGGTCCAGCTCGGCGTCCGACAGGCGCGCCATCTCGCGCACGGCGTCGTTGAGGTCGAAGGACTGGCGGCTGGGCGCCTCGCCGCGCGCCATGCTGCGGATGCGGGCAATGACATCGCTGGCGCGCTGCGCATCGCCCAGGATGCGCTCCAGCGCCTGGCCGGCCTTGGCCAGATTGGGCGGGTCCTGGGCCAGCCAGCGCTGGCAGGCATTGCCG
The DNA here is from genome assembly GCF_042653485.1 of Delftia deserti. Classification (NCBI taxonomy): domain Bacteria; kingdom Pseudomonadati; phylum Pseudomonadota; class Betaproteobacteria; order Burkholderiales; family Comamonadaceae; genus Delftia; species Delftia deserti. The sequence continues at coordinate 2,678,519 of NZ_JBHSIH010000001.1, forward strand.
CTGGTGACGATGGCCGCCAGCGGCTGGTTGACCTCATGGGCGATGGAGGCCGTCAACTGCCCCAGGCTGGTGGTCTGGGTGATGCGCATCAGCTGGGTGCGCGCCTCATGGGCCGCGTTCTGGGCCGCCACCATCTTCAGGCCCAGATAGGCCGTGATGGCGATGGCCAGGATGCTGATCACCATGTTGATCAGTCCGGTGCGATAGGCACCGGCAGGCGTGAGCGCAAAGCTGGCCAGGGTCAGCACGATGCACAGCGCCGTGAGGCCGATGACCACGCGCGGGCTGAACCAGCGCACCGCCACCAGGATGATGGCCGTATGGAACACGGCAGCCGCCACGGCGTAGTCGGTCAGCGTGTCCAGCGCGAAGATCGCGGCCATGGCGACGCCCATGGCCGCCAGGATCAGGGCCCGGGGCCAATGGGGAAAGCGGCGCAGAGCGGTGGTCATGGCGTGCAGGGAAAAGGAATGGACTGTCAGCTGCCAATTCTCATTCAAGAAGGCGCTGCACCTGAATGCAAGCTATACCCGAACCGTACGATACTGGCGCGACCCAAAACAAGGGACACCGAGGAAGGGACGCCCCGCACCGAAGGTGTCGTCCCCCTCCCTCGAAGCGAGAGAGGGGGAAGCCGCGCAGCGGCTCAGGGGGTTCACAACACTGGCCGGCGTCCCACGCTCAGTTGGAGCTCCACGGTGGCCTTGGCCAGCTCGGTCTCGGCCTCCAGCGATCCCAGGTAGGCCTCGTCGGCCGAGCGCTGGGCGGACAGCAGCTCCAGCAGCGAAGCCTCGCCATGCCGGTAGGACAGGCGTATGCCCTCGAGCACGCGCTGCGCATCGCGCAGCACACCGTCGCGGTAGCGCTGCACGTTCTCGCGCGCGGCGCTCAGGCGAAAGCGGGCGGCGCGCACATCGGCCTCGGCCCGGTTCTGGGCCTGCTGCAGGGCCAGCATGGCCTGGGTCACGGCCGCCTCGGCCTGCACCAGATCGCCCCGGTCCAGGCGCGACAGCGGCAGCGGCACGCTGACCGAGACCGACAGCGTGCGCGAGCGCCCGCCGCCATCGAAGGGATTGCCCTGGGCATCGGTGCCGGCCGCCGTGGACGGCACGGCGGCCATGCCCACGGCCAGCGTGGGATTGACCCAGCGGTTGGCCCGGGCCAGGCCCGCGTTGTCGCGCGCATGCTCCAGCGCCGCCTGGGCGATGCGCACCTCGGCGCGCGACTGCAGCGCCTGGGCGACCAGGGCATCGGCATCCTCCAGCCCCGAGTCTTCGGCCAATTCCATGAAGCCGCATTGCAGCGTGTCGCTGGCAAAGACTTCGGACAGGCGGCGCCCCAGCGGGACGGACAGCGCCAGCCGCGCGGTCTGCGCCTCGGCGCGCGCCTGCACCACCTCGGCCTGGAAGCGGTCGCGCTCCACGCGCGACTGCAGCCATTCCACTCCGCCGATGTCGCCGGCCTTGCGCCGCAGCTCGTTGGCCTGCACCACGTCGCCCAGCGCCTTCAGCGTCTGCTGCTTGCGCTCCAGCGCCAGCGAGTCGCGGCAGGCCTGGGTGTAGTCCTGGGCGGCATCGGAGAACAGCTGGCTGCGCACGCCTTCCAGGCTCGCTTCGGACAGGCGCACCTGGCTGCGTGCGGATTGCATGCGCGCGGCGCGCTTGCCGCCCGTCTCCAGCTCCATGCTGATCTCGTAGTTGCGCGTGGTGGGCCGGGGCTGGCCGGTGCGCACCTGCTCGCGCGAGGCGCCCAGCGTGAGGCTGGGGTCGGGGCGTATGCCGGCGATGCCGATGCCGGCACTCGCGGATTCCACGCCCTGCTCCTCCGAGCGCAGCAGGGGGCTGTGCTGCTCCACGGCGTTGAGGTAGTCGGAAAAGCGCAGGCCGGCAGGTGCTGCCGTTGCAGTTGCTGTGACGGTTGCAGTTGCCGTTGCTGCAGCGGCCACGGCGGACGGCGCCGTCTGCGCCTGGGCTGCGGCGCCAAGGCACAGCAGCAGGGCCAGGGCCTGCCTGGGGAAGAAAAGGGTCGTTTGCATGGCGACTCGCATCAATGGGGTTGGCTCGTTGCGGTGCGATGCCCGCCCTCGTCCTCGGCGGCATCCGGATCGCCGCTCTCACCGCGTTCAGCGGCGCGGCGCTGGCGGCGCTCGGCCGCGCGGGCGGCACGGGCCTCGATCACGTAGTAGAGGTTGGGCAGCAGCAGCAGGGTCAGCAAGGTGGCGCTGAACAGGCCGCAGACGACGACGGTGGCCAGGGGCCGCTGCACGTCGCTGCCCAGGCCCGTGGCCAGCATGGCCGGCGTGAGGCCGAAGGCGGCGACGGTGGCCGTCATCAGCACGGGGCGCATGCGGCTGGAGGCGCCTTCGAGCACGGCTTCGCGCAGGCCCAGGCCGTCCTCGCGGCGCAGCCGGTTGATCTGCGAGACCATGAGCACGCCTGAGAGCACGGCCACGCCGAACAGCGCGATGAAGCCCACGGCGCTGGAGACGTTGAGCGTCATGCCGCGCAGGTGCAGGCCCGCAAAGCCGCCGATCATGGCCAGCGGCACCACGCCCAGCACCAGCAACGGCTGGCGCAGGTTGCCGAACTCGCCGAACAGCAGCACCAGCATGATGCCCAGCGTCAGCGGCAGGATCATGAGCAGCCGCGCCTCGGCACGCTGCAGGTTCTCGAACTGGCCGCCCCACTCGATGTGCAGCTTCTGGCGGTCGTAGTCCAGGTGCTGGTCGATGGCGGTGTGCGCATCCTTGAGGAAGCCCGCCAGGTCGCGGCCGCGCACATTGAGCTTGACGAGGATGTGGCGCTCCCCGCCCTCGCGCACGATGACGCTCTGGCCCACGGTGGTGGTGATGCGCGCCACGTCGGCCAGCGGCACCTGGGCGCCATTGGCCGCCGACAGGCGCAGCGCGCCGATGGCCTCGGGGCTGCTGCGCGTGTCGGGCGTGAAGCGCACGGCCATGTCGTAGCTGCGCTCGCCCACGTAGAGCTGGCCGATGGAGGCCCCGCCCACGCCGGTGGAGATGAGCTGCGCCACCTCGGAGGCATTGATGCCGTAGCGCGCGGCCGCCGCGCGGTCCAGCGCAATGCGCAGGTTGGGCAGCGGCGGCTCCACGTCCACGGCCACATCGGCCGCGCCGGGCACTTTCTCCAGCACGGCCACCAGCGCATCGGCCACGCGCCGGTCCTCGGCCAGATCCTGGCCGAAGACCTTCACCGTGAGGTCGCTGTGTGCGCCCGACAGCTTGTCCTGCACGCCGTCGATCATGGGCTGCATGAAGCCCACGGAATAACCGGGCAGCTGGTCGAAGCGCGCGGCCATCTTGGCGATCAGCTGCTGCTTGGTCAGGCCCGATTTCCATTCGCCATAGGGATGCAGGCCCACGCTGGCCTCGATGTGCGAGGGCGTCCAGTAATCCGTGCCGTCATCGTTGCGCCCGGTCTGGGTGACGATGTAGGAGACCTCGGGGAACTCCTGCGCAGCGCTGCGCAGCGCGTCGGCCATGTCGCGCGCCTTGTCCAGCGTGATGCCGGGCGGCATCTGCACCTGCAGCCAGATGGAGCCTTCGTCCAGGTACGGCAGGAAGTCGCGGCCCATGGTGCCGGCCAGCACGCCCAGCGCCAGCAGCGAGGCCGCCACGGCCCCCGCCAGCCAGCGCACGCGGCCCACGGCCACGCCCAGGAAGCGGTCATAGCCCACGCCCAGCCGGTGCAGCACGGGGTTGTGGAAGATCCTGCGCGGCCTGCGGAAGGCCAGCCAGGCCAGGGCCGGCGTGAGCAGCAGGGCCACGGCCAGCGCCCCCACCAGGGCCGCGCCCACGGCACTGGCCATGGGCGAGAACAGCTTGTACTCGATGCGCTCGAAGGCGAACAGCGGCAGGTAGGCGGCCGCGATCACGCACATGCCGAAGAAGATGGGCCGCGCCACCTGCAGCGTGGCCGTGATGGCGTCCCTGGGCGTGAGCGGCCGGTTCTGGTCGGCCTCGCGGCGGCGCAGGATGTTCTCGACCACGACCACGGCCCCGTCCACCAGGATGCCGAAGTCGATGGCGCCCAGCGACAGCAGGTTGGCCGGAATCTTCGCGTGGTGCATGAAGATGAAGGCCAGCAGCAGCGCCATGGGAATGGTCAGCGCCACGATCAGCGCCGCGCGCGGGCTGCCCAGGAAGACCAGCAGCACCAGGGTGACGACGATCAGGCCCTCGGCCAGGGTCTTGCCCACGGTGTGGGTGGTGCGCTCGATCAGCGTGGTGCGGTCCAGGTAGGGAACGACCTTCACGTCGGACGGCAGCAGCTTGCCGTTGAGCTCCTCCACGGCGGCGTGGATGCCCTCCAGCGCCTGCGAGGGGTTGGAGCCCTTGAGCAGCAGCACGATGCCCTGCAGGGTGTCGGAGTTGCCGTCCTTGCCCAGGATGCCGCGCCGCTCCACGTTGCCGTAGGTCAGCCGCCCCAGGTCCTTGACCAGCACGGGCGTGCCGCTGTCCGTGGTCTTGACGACCACGTTGCCCATGTCGTCCAGCGAGCCCAGCAGGCCCACGCCGCGCACCACATAGGAGACATCGCCCCGGTCGATGACGCTGCCGCCGCCGCTGGCGTTGTTGGCATTGATGGCCTCGATCACCTGGGACAGCGCCAGCCCGTACTGCAGCAGCCGCGCCGGGTCCAGCTCCAGCATGAACTGCGTGGTCAGGCCCCCGAAGTTGGTCACGTCCACCACGGACTGGGCCTTCTTCAGGCGCGGGATCACCACCCATTGCTGCAGCTCGGACAGCTCGCGCAGGCTGCGCACGGGGCTCTCCAGCGTGTAGCGGTAGACCTCGCCCGTGGGCGAGCTGTAGGGGTCCAGCCCGGCGCGGGCACCATAGGGCAGCGTGACCTCGTCGATGCGCTCCTTCAGGCGCTGGCGCGCCCAGTAGCCGTCCACGCCGTCCTCGAAGACCACGGTGATCAGGGACAGCGCGAACAGGCTGCGCGAGCGCAGCACGTGCATGCCGGGCGTGGCAAGCAGGGCACGCTCCAGCGGGATGGTGATCTGCTGCTCGATCTCCTCGGCCGCAAGGCCCGGCACCTGGGTGACGATCTGCGAGGTCACGTCGGCAATGTCGGGATAGGCCTCCAGCGGCAGCTGCTTCCAGCTGAACACGCCATACAGGGCCGCGAAGCAAAAGACCAGCCAGACCACGCCGCGGCGCGAAAAGCCGATGTTGACGATGCGCTCGATCATTGCAGCAGCACTCCCCCGTTGACCACCACGCGCTCGCCGGCCGCCAGGCCCGAGAGGATCTCGGCCTGGCCGTCCTGCTGCGCGCCGACCTGCACGTCGCGCGGCTCGAAGCGCCAGCCGCCCTTGTCCACGAAGACGCGCGTGCTGACCTGGCCCTGCAGCAGGGCCGCGGCCGGCACCATCACGGCCTGGCGCGCCGGGGCGTCGAAGCCCACGCGCGCAAACATGCCGGGGCGCAGCCGCCCTTCGGGGTTGTCCACGGCCACGCGCACCTTGACGCTGCGCGTGGCGGTGTCCACCAGCTCGCCCACGTACTGCACGCGGCCCTGCAGTTGCAGGTCGGGATAGGCGGCCAGCGCGATGTGGGCCTGCTGGCCCACGTCCACATGGGCCAGGTCGCGCTCGCTGACGCTGGCGCTGAGCCAGACCTTGCGCAGGTCGGCCACGGTCATGACGGAGGCATTCACATCGTTCCAGTAGCCGCCCTGCGAGCCCGCCATCTCCACCACGCGCCCGCTGATGGGCGACTTGACCACGTAGCTGCCGCGCGAGCCTTCCTGCACGGACGCACCCAGCTGGGACAGATGATCGGAGGCGGCGCGCGCATCGGCCCCCGCGGCGGCCAGCGACTGCTGCGCGGCCTCGTAGTCCTTGCGCGCGGCGATCTCGGCATCGAACAGCAGCTTCTGGCGGTCGAATTCCTGGCGCGCGTGCAGCAGCGCGGCCTGGGACTTGGCGTGCTCGGCACGCACGCTGGAGATCTCGGAGGAGTCCATGGTGATCAGCGCATCGCCGGCCTTCACCGCATCGCCCAGCTGGTGGTGCAGGCGCACCAGGCGGCCCGCCACGGGCGGCGTGATGCGGACCAGCTTTTCAGGCTCGGCCTCGATGGTGGCGGGGGCCGACAGGCGGGTCTGCAGCGGCTGCAGCGCGATCTCGGCCACCTGCAGGCGCTCGCGTAGCGGCGAGCCTTCGGGCACCACGATGAGGTTGCCTTCGCGGCGCACGGGAGCCGGCTGCGGGGCGGTGGTGGCGGGGGTTGCCGCTGCAGCCTGGGTTTCGGCCGGCCCGTTGCAGGCGGCCATGGCCACGCTGATCAGCAGCCCGCCCACAGGCCATGCAGCCGCCAGCAAGGGATGGCGCTGGTGCAGGCCATGGGGTCGGCCTGGTCGTTCAGAAGCGAGAAAGCGGGTCATCCTGAGGTCTCCGGGTGCCATGGACCCGTGCAGACCTCTCGCCCCTTCAGGCGATCACAGGCCTCCGCCCGGGTCCGGGCAGATCAAGAAATGAAAGAAGGGAAAGACGGAAAGGGGCGGCGCGGCAGCGCCTGGCAGGATCGGGATCGGGGTCCATGGGGTACTCCTTTGCTTGTGGGTGGCGCAGTCCCCGTGCAGGCCGGGAGCCCTGTTTGCTGCAGCGCAATATGTGCCCGGAATTATCAAAGGCGAAAGTGCCTGCGGCCAGCCTTTGTTGGGAAGGCTGGCCTGTTCATTGGTGGATGCGGGATATACCTTCGTATAGAAGATGGCCGGCACAAGGCCCCCCTCGGCCCGGCCCGGCCCCGCCCGGAAAGCAAAAAGCCGCCAGCGCGGGGCGGGCGGCTTGCGGGCGATGGCCTGCGGGAAAGCTCAGTCCACTTTCAGGCCGATGGCTTTCACCAGCTCACCAAAGCGCTCGCGCTCGGTGGCGTGGTGGTCGATGAAGGCCTTGCGGCTCAGCGGCGCGGGCGTGGCGCCCAGGGTGAGGATGACGTCGTTGACGTTCTTTTGCTCCAGCGCCTTGGCCACGGCAGTGCGGACGGCATCGATCACCGATTCGGGCGTGCCCGTGGGCGCGTAGATGCCGAACAGCGTGTCGGCGTCAAAGCCCGGCAGGCCGCTTTCGGCCAGCGTGGGCACGTTGGGGTACTGCGGCGAGCGGTGCGGGCTGCCGATGGCCAGCAGGCGCAGCTTGCCTGCCTCCACCTGCTTGAGGCCCGGGCCCGGGTCGAACCAGAACTGCAGCTGCCCGCTGAGCACGTCGCTGAGCGCCGGGCCCGCGCCCTTGTAGGGGGCGTGCACGGCATCGACGCCGGCCATGCGCTTGAACATCTCGCCGGCCAGGTGCGGCGAGCTGCCCTGGCCCGGCGAGCCGTAGGACAGCTTGCCGGGGTTGGCCTTCAGGTGCTTGATGAACTCGGCCACGTTGGTGGCGGGCACGGCGGGATTGGTCTCCAGGAACACATGCACGCGCGCCACGGCAGCCACGGGCGTCAAATCCTTTTCGGGATTGAAGGCCAGCTTGCTGTAGATCATCGGGTTGATGGTGATGGCCCCGCCCGAGCTGAGCAGCAGCGTGTAGCCATCCTTGGGCGCGCGCACGGTTTCGCTGATGCCGATGTTGCCGCCCGCGCCGGGCTTGTTGTCCACCACCACCGACTGGCCCAGCACCTGGGACATGGTGGGCGTGATGGCGCGCGCCAGCACATCGGCCGCGCCGCCGGGCGCGAAGTTCACGACCAGGCGCACGGGACGCTCGGGCCATTTGTCGCCGGCCTTCTGCGCCAGCGCAGGGACCGAGGCCGTCGCGCCCAGCAGGGCCAGCAGGCCCAGGCGGCGCCAGCGGCTGAAGGGGGTTGTCTTGTGCATGAGCTATGTCTCCTTGGGTTATGAGTTCTTGATAACGGTGAGGGCGCCTGAAGCAGCAGCGGCGCAACGGCGCAAAGATCAATCCAGCCGTATGCCCGCCGACTCGATGACCTGGCCCCAGCTCCGGCTTTCGCTGCGCCAGTAGTCACGCATCTGCGCAGGCGTGCCGGGCAGCGGCTCCTGCGACAGCGCCTCATCGGTGTGGCAGCGCGCGCCATCGCGGCGCAGGGCCTGCAGCAGCTCGTCGTTCACATCGACCAGGGTCACGTCCAGGCCGACGCGGGCCAATCGCGCAGCGAACAAGGTGCCCATGGCTCCCGCACCGAGGATGCCTATGCTTCTTGTGTTCTCCATTGCCGTGTCTCCTGCAGGGGGCTTCGCCTCAGGCGACTTCGACCTCGACCACGATGGGCCGGGGATGGGCCAACGCGCGGGCCAGCACATCGGCCAGCTCGCCCGCCTTCTCCACATGCACGCCGTCGCAGCCCTGGCCACGCGCCAGCGCCACGAAGTCGATGTCGGGCAGTTCCGTGCCCTCGACCTTCTCGCCCTCGCGGTAGCCGAAGACATGGGCGAAGTCCTGCAGTGCCGCATAGCGGCGGTTCTTGAGGATCACGAAGCTGATGGGCAGGCGCAGCTGGGCTGCACTCCAGAGGGCTTGGATGGCATACATGGCCGAGCCGTCGCCGATGACGGCGACCACCTTGGCCTCGGGCTGCGCCAGCGCCACGCCCACGGCGGCCGGCATGCTGTGGCCCAGGCCGCCGCTGCACATGGTGTAGAAGGTGCCCGAGTGGAAGATGGGCAGGTAGGTCTGGATGGTGGAGCGCGAGCTGGGCGCCTCTTCCACCACGATGCTGTGGCGGTCGCGCACCTGGGCCAGCGTGTGCATGGCAAAAGCCACCGACATGCGCTCGCCTGCGGCGGGCGCGGCCGGCACGGGCGCTGCGGGCCGGGGTGCGGGCGCCTGGCGCGGTGCGGGCGCGGGGCGCTGCAGCAGCTCCTCCACACCCATGCGCACATTGCCCACGGCGGCCGTGCCCACGGGGGCCCAGGCGGCAATGGCCGGGTCCTCGATCAACTGGTAGAGCGCCGTGCCCTCGGGGATATGCGGGCCCTCGCCTTCCACGTGGTAGGTGAAGGCGGCTGCGCCCACGGCGAAGACCACGTCATGGCCGGACAGCAGCTGCACGATGCGCTCGCGCATGGCGGGCAGGAAGCCGGCGAACAGCGGATGGTCCTCGGGGAAGCTGCAGCGCCCGCTCATGGGGGCCACGAAGACGCGGGCCTGGTGGCGCTCGGCCAGCGCGACCACGGCATCCCAGCCCTGGGCCCGGTCCACGGCCGCGCCCACGACCAGGGCCGGGGCACGCGCGGCGTCCAGCGCCTGGCCGATGAGGTCCAGCGTGCGCGGATCGGGCCGCGTCTCGAAGCCCACATGGCGCAGCGTGACGGGCTCGGCCGGCTTGTCCCAGTCATCGGCGGGAATGGAGACCAGCACCGGGCCGCGCGGCTCCTGCATGGCGATGTAGTAGGCGCGCGCCAGCGCCTGGGGCACGTCTTCGGCGCGCGCGGGCTCGCAGCTCCACTTCACATAGGGCTTGGGCAGCTCGGCGGCCTGGCTGGAGTGCAGGAAGGGATCGAACTGCAGCAGCGAGCGCGCCTGCTGGCCCGCCGTGATCACCATGGGCGTGCGGTTCTTGAAGGCCGTGAAGATGTTGGCCATGGCATGGCCCACGCCCGCGGCCGAGTGCAGGTTCACGAAGCTGGCATTGCGCGTGGCCTGGGCATGGCCGTCGGCCATGCCCACGACCACGGTTTCCTGCAGGCCCAGCACATAGGAGAAGTCTTCGGGGTAGTCGCGGAACAGCGGCAGTTCGGTCGAGCCCGGGTTGCCGAAGATGCGCGTCATGCCCAGCTCGCGCAGCATGGCGATCACGGCATGGCGCACCGTGCAGGTCGCGGTGCAGGTCGCGGTGGAAGAGGATGCCTCGGCGGGCTGGCTGCGCGGTGGGGTGGGTGCTTGCAAGATGGGGTCTCCTGGGGAATGGGCCGCCCGCCCGGTGCCTGCCGCGCAGTGGCCATGGAAGTCGGTGCCCATGGTGCAGGCGCTTATGATTTCCAGCAATTGAATAAATCATCTAAGAGATATTCGCCAAATGGATATCAAGAACCTGGACCTCAATCTGCTGCGCGTCTTCGACGCCGTGTACCGCCACTGCAGCGTCAGCCGCGCGGCCGAGGAATTGGGCATGTCCCAGCCCGCCGCCAGCCAGGCCGTGACGCGGCTGCGCCTGCTGCTGGGCAATCCGCTGTTCGAGCGCGTGCACGCAGGCGTGCGCCCCACGCCGCGTGCCGAGCGCCTGGCGCTGGCCGTGCGCCAGGCGCTGGAGGTGCTCGAAGTCGCCATGTCCGAGGCCCAGAGCTTCGAGCCGCTGCAGGCGCGCCAGCGCTTTCGCATTCACATGAGCGATATCGGCGAGGCGCGCTTTCTTCCACCGTTGATGCAGACCCTGCACCAGCGCGCACCCCATGTGCAGCTGGAGACCCTGCCCATGCCGCTGGACGGCATTGCCGATGCGCTGGACCGGGGCACGCTGGACATCGCCATCGGCTTTCTGCCTGGCGCCACGCGGACCCGGCAGACCGTGCTGCTGTCCGACCACTACGGCGTGCTGCTGCGCGGCGGCCACCCCGCGCTGGCGCAGGTGCCCGAAGGCGCGCCGCTGGCGCTGGACACGCTGCGCCAGCTGGATTTCGTGGCCGTGCGCTCGCATTCGCAGACGCTGCGCATCCTGCAGGCGCTGCGGCTCGATGAGCGCATACGCCTGTCGGCCGCGCACTTTATGGCCGTGCCCTCCATCGTGGGCAAGACCGACCTGGCGGTGATCATGCCGGCCGAGATCGCGGCCGGCTTCGTCGAGCGCGATGGCTACGCGGTGCGCGATGCCGATCTGCCCGATCACCGCTTCGACGTGTCGCTGCACTGGAGCTGGCGCTTTGAGCAGGAACCGGCCAAGCGCTGGCTGCGCGAGCTGGTCTGCGAGCTGTTCCAGCAGCCCCGGCACCGCGAGGCCGCCGCGCCCTGAGGGCCGGCCGTCACGGCCATGACTTGCGGGCTGCCAACACTGGGGAGCCGGGCCTGCCGACTCAGTTTCGTCTAAGAAACCGGCGCCAGACTGGTCCCTGCGCCGACAAGGGCACGCGGCCGGCCGCGCCGAAGATGGACACCGGCCTGTTTCATCCACTCTCCAGGAAAGACTCACCATGCAACTCAAGGACAAGGTCGCCTTCATCACCGGCTCGGCCAGCGGCATCGGCAAGGAGATCGCCACGCTGTTCGCCAGCGAGGGCGCGCGCATCGTCATTGCCGACCTCAACAAGGAGGCAGCCGACGCCACGGCGGCCGAGCTGCGCGCCACGGGAGCGCAGGCCATGGGCGTGGCCGTGGACGTGACCGACGAGGCCCAGGTCAACGCCTCGGTCGAGGAGGCCGCCCGGGCTTTCGGCGGCATCGACATCCTGGTCAGCAATGCCGGGATACAGATCGTGCATCCGGTGGAGGAATTCAGCTTCGCCGACTGGAAGAAGATGCTGGCCATCCACCTGGACGGCGCCTTCCTCACCACGCGCGCCTGCCTCAAGCACATGTATGCGCAGGGCCGCGGCGGCAGCGTGATCTACATGGGATCGGTGCACTCCAAGGAAGCCTCGCTGCTCAAGGCGCCCTATGTCACGGCCAAGCACGGCCTGATCGGGCTGGCCAAGACCGTGGCCAAGGAAGGCGCCAAGCACGGCGTGCGCGCCAATGTGATCTGCCCGGGCTTCGTGCGCACGCCGCTGGTGGACAAGCAGATTCCCGAGCAGGCCCGCACGCTGGGCATCAGCGAGGACGAGGTCATCAAGAACGTGATGCTCAAGGAAACCGTGGACGGCGAGTTCACCACCACCGAGGACGTGGCCCGCGTGGCCCTGCTCTTCGCGGGCTTCCCCAGCAATGCGCTGACCGGCCAGTCGCTGGTGGTCAGCCACGGCTGGTTCATGCAGTAAGTCGCCAATCGGCCCTTCTCTGGACCTTCTCTGGCCCCTCAATCGGCCTTCAGGCCCAGCGCCCGGGTCACGGCGGCATAGCGGTCGATGTCGGCCGCGATCAGCGCCTGGAATTGGCCCGGTGTCTGCCTCGCCAGGGTGTAGCCCTGGTCGCGCAAGCCGGCGCTGACGGCGGGATCGGCCAGCGCCTGCTCCAGCGTGTCATGCAATGCCTGCACCGTGGCCCGGGGCGTGGCGGCAGGTGCCAGCAGGCCATGCCACTGCTCCACCGCAAAGCCCGGCAGGCCGCGCTCGGCCACCGTGGGAACGCCGGCCAGCTGCGGCAGTCGCTGCGGCGCCGTGACGGCCAGGGCGCGCACGCGGCCTGCAGCGATCATGGCCGCAGCACTGCTGGCCGTGACCATGCCCGCCGCCACCTGGCCTGCCGCCACGGCCGTGATGGCCGGGCCGCAGCCCTTGTAGGGCACATGCTGCACAAAGCGCGTCGCCTCCCTGGCCAGCATCTCGCCGGCCAGGTGCTGGGGCGTGCCGTTGCCGCAGGAAGCGAACAGCAGCGGCCGTTCCTGGCGGGCCTGGGCCAGCGCCTCCTCCAGCGTCTGCAGCGCGCTGTCCGCCGGCACGACCAGCACCGAGGCGATGGAGCCTGCGTTGAACACTGCCGTGAAGTCCTTGCGCGGGTCGAAATCCAGGCGTTCGTAGACACCGGGGTTGATGGCGAACGAGCTGTTGGCCATCAGCAAGGTGCTGCCGTCCGCTGCGGCCTGGGCCACGGCATGGGCGCCGATGTTGCCGCTGGCGCCGGGACGGTTCTCCACCACCACGGGCTGGCCCAGGCGCTGCTGCAGCTGCTCGCCCAGGCGCCGCGCCAGCAGGTCCGTGCCGCCGCCCGGCGGAAAGGTCACGACGATGGTGATGGGCCGCTCCAGGCGCGTGCCGGCCTTGCCCGGCGCCGCCAGCCACAGCCCCGATGCGCCCGCCAGCAGCGCACAGGCCGCCAGCGTCCAGAGTCTCCGTCGCTTCAAGGTACGCCCTTCAAAAAACATGGCAACTGCTCCACTGGGCTAGGTGCAAAAAAACGGCGCAGCCCAACTCAGGGACACCGAGCAAGGGCTGCCCCGCAGCCAGGGTGTCGTTCCCCTCCCGCGCAGCGAGAGAGGGCGCCGTGCACACGGGGGAAGCCGCGCAGCGGCTCAGGGGGTGCCTCATTTCAGGTGTCGAGGCCGATGTCGAGAACCCGGGCGCTGTGCGTGATCCAGCCCACGGCGATCTGGTCCACGCCGGTCTCGGCCACGGCGCGCGCCGTCTCGGGCGTGATGCGGCCCGAGGCTTCGGTCACGGCGCGGCCGCGTGCCATGGAGACGGCCGTGCGCAGCGTATCCAGGTCCATGTTGTCCAGCAGCACCACCTCCACGCCCAGCGACAGCGCCACCTCCAGCTGCTCCAGCGTGTCCACCTCCAGCTGGATCTGCACCATGTGGCCCACGCCCGCGCGCGCCCGGGCCAGGGCCTCGGCCACGCCGCCTGCCAGCGCGATGTGGTTGTCCTTGATCAGCACGGCATCGTCCAGGCCGAAGCGGTGGTTGCTGCCGCCGCCCACGCGCACCGCGTACTTCTGCAGCGCGCGCAGGCCCGGCATGGTCTTGCGCGTGCAGGTCACGCGTGCGCCCGTGTCGGCGATGGCCCGCGCGATCGATGCCGTGGCCGTGGCCACGCCGCTCAGGTGGCACAGGTAGTTGAGCGCCACGCGCTCGGCCGTGAGGATGGCGCGCGCGCTGCCGTGGATGCGCGCGATCTCCTGGCCGGGCGCCAGTTCGCTGCCATCGCGCAGCACCGGCTCGAAGCGCGACTGCGCATCCAGCGCACGGAACGCCAGCCGCGCCATGTCCAGCCCGGCCAGCACGCCCTCCTGTCGCGCCACCAGGCGCAGTTCGGCCTGTGCGTCGGCAGGGACGATGGCATCCGTGGTCAGGTCGCCCGCGCGGCCCAGGTCCTCCAGCAGGGCCGAGCGCACCAGCGGCTCCAGCATCAGGTCGGGCAGCGGCGGTACCGGCAGGCGGGCACTGAGGGCATTGGCAGTATTAATGCTCATTTTGAGTATATATAGGTCAAAAAAATGTGGCGCGCGGCCTTGCGGGCTTGAGCGAGGAACTTATGCTAGATACGAGCATAAGTGCTGTCAAGCGATTGTCACAACCGGCCAGAGGCCGCGGGGATCAGGGGGAACCGTCGATGCCCTTGGCCAGGGGCAGCTTGCTGCCCGAGATGGCCCGCTCCAGCAGCACATCGCTGCGAAAGCGGAACAGCTTGGCCGGCCGGCCTGCCGAACCCACCGTAAGCTGGCCGGTCTCCTCGACCAGATCCTGCTGCTCGATCAGGCGGCGGAAGTTCTGCTTGTGCAGCCCGCGCCCGGCCAGGGCCTCCACCGTCTGCTGCAGCTGCAGCAGCGTGAACTCGGGCGGCATCAGCTCGAACACCACGGGCCGGTACTTGATCTTGGCGCGCAGCCGCGCCATGCCCGTGGCCAGGATGCGGCGGTGGTCGTGGTGCATGGCCTCGCCGGGCAGCATGGCGGCCGCGCCATGGACGCGGTGGGCCGCCTCCTGCACCAGTCCGGCCTCGTACAGCAGCTCGTAGCGCTGCAGCACCATGTCCTCGTTCCAGGGCCCGCCGTCCAGGCCGAAGGCGATGTCCGCGCGCTGGCGCCGCAGCGCACGCTGGGCGCCGCGCGCCTCGGCCATCCAGGCATGCAGGCGCGGAGCGATGTGGGAGCGCAGCAGGGCCGGCTCGCCGGTGCGCCAGTCTTCCCAGGGAAAGTAGCGGTACCAGTCCTGCCAGACGGCCTGCCCCGCGCTGCGGTCGGCAGACTCGCGCGTCAGCCCCAGGTAGCTGACCGAGATCACGCGCGCCCCGCTGGCATCGGTGCGATCGCCATCGGCAAAGGTGTAGAGCTGCTCCATGTAGCCCAGCGGGTGATGGGTCTGCTCCTCCACCCAGGCGCGCAGGCCGGCCTGCAGCGAACGGTGCCCCACCTCGAACGGCCCCGCCGGCAGCAACTGCCCGTCCGCCGTGGTCAGCACGCGCGGCGTGCCCTGGGTCACGGCCGCCAGCACGGCAACGAGTTCGGCATGGATGGGAGAGGCTGCGGGACTGGTGGGGTGGGGCACGAAGGTGGGGGCGGTCGGTTGGCGGGATGGGTGATTATGGTGGGTTGCAGGGGCAGCTTCGAGCCCGGCACAGCAGACCGCCACGGGCCATCAGACGGTCAAATTCAACCTGTTGAGCGCTGGCGTGTTTTTCTATCGCATGACTACCCGCGGCGTTCGAGCTGTCGCAGGTACTTTTCCAGCAGTTCGACGGTGTGCTCATTCATGCCCGCCGCCCAGCTCGCGCTCGATCTGTTCGATGCTGGGCAGGCTGCTTTGCAGGGTTTCCGGCAAGGCACGGGTGAGCTCGAAACCGGAAACGCCGATGGGCTTGTCCACGCCGCGCAGCGCATACTCGGCCAGCACGTGATTGGGTTTCTGGCACAGGATCAAACCGATGGTGGGTTGGTCGGTTGCGTGTCGCAACCTGTCGTCCACAACGTTGCAGTAGAAGTTCATCTTGCCCGCGTATTCAGGCTTGAAATCGCCCCGCTTGAGGTCGATGACCACGTAACAACGCAGCTTGAGATGGTAGAACAGCAGGTCTATGTAGAAATCGTCTCCGGCAAGGTCCAGGTGATATTGGCGCCCCACAAAGGCGAAGCCCTGGCCCAGCTCCAGGAGAAATTTTTCCAGATGGGTGATCAGACCGGTTTCCAACTCACGCTCATGGAAACGCTGATTCCAGCGTCAGGAAGTCGAACAGGTAAGGGTCCTTGAGCGTTTGCTGTACCAGATCGGAATCCGGCGGAGGCAGGCGCAAGGCGAAGTTGCTGGCAGCTCTGCCTTGTCGCAGGTGCGCGGCTGTTTCGATCTGCATCAGCAGGACACTTCGGCTCCATCCGTTTTCGATGGCTGCGCACATGTACCAATGGCGTGCGCCCGGCTCCTTGACCTTGGCGATCAGCTCGGCATGGTGGCCCCACGGCAGGGACAGCAGAACATCAGCAGCAAACACCTGTGCGCCATCTGCCGCCACCCCCGGTGTCTGGCGGCTTTGTGCCACAGCCTGTGGCACTTTTTCGCTGGGGGCAAGTTGTGCCACGGCCTGTGGCACTTTCTCTGTGCTCCCGGCTGTGGCAGCCAGAGAGGGATACTCGCGATAAAAAGCCAGCATTCGCTTGATGTTGCGCTCGGAAAAACCTTTTTCCTCCGGCAGTTCGTTGTGCAGATCCTTGGCCAGCCGAGGGATGACTGCGGCACCCCAACCTTCCCGTTTCTGGCGCTGGTCGATCAGTGCCCCGATATCCCAATACAGGCGGATCAATTCGGCATTGACCGCCAGCATGGCCCGCGTCTGGGCATGGCGGACACGCTGCTTGATATCGGCCAGCAGCGCCGGATAGTCGGCGGGCAGGTGGGTAGTCATACTTCGCCCCCGCTGGTGGCCCTGAGTGCGTCCGGAGGGAATTCTTCGCGCACCTCGGTCCGGGCGTCACATCCAGCCTTTTCCATAGCCTGCGTGATGAGCTTGGTACAGATATCGCGTTCGCCAAGCGCCTGCTTATCCATAGGACGTGATTCCTTTCTTGCTGGCGTTACCTTGCTCGGGCCTGTCTTTTCACCCTGCCGGGGTGACGACGGGCCATCTTACGGCGCTCGCTCCGAAACAGCCTGGGCCTCTGCAGAGCGATCCAGCACGATCGGAGGCTCAATGTCCGGGCACCGCGCGGGACGTCTGCCTTGCATTCCCGAAGAAGAGTTCGGCACGGATGGGAGGGGCTGCGGAACTGGAGGGTGGAGGCGGTCGGTTGGCGGGATGGATGACTATGGTGGGTTGAAGGCGCCGGTCTGCCCCCGGTCAGGCGTGCGCGTTCTCACTGCCGCCGATGTACTGGTCCACCATGGCCTTGGCCTGTCCCAGGCTGCAGCCATGCTCGCTCTGGCAGGCCCTGATGGCCGCCATCTTCTGCAGGGGATCGGCGGCAAGGGTGCGCCAGTCGATCTTTGCGGGCTCTGGCGCAGGGCCATGCCGCGCGTCTCCCTCCTCCACCGAACGCACCTCCCAGCGCGCCACGACGGGAAAGGAAAGGTCCACGGCGGGCAGCCGGTCCAGTTCGGCCGCCAGTTCATCCTGTGAAATCAATGAAGCCACCTGGCGAACCCGCGCCCGGGGCCCATCGCGCCAAGGCCTGATCTCCAAGGGACGCCGACAAAAATCCTGCAGATAGCCACCCAACTCCTGCGTCATGAAGCGCGTGGTCTGTGCGACATCGGCCCGCAACAGTTGCAAGGCCTCCGGCTGCGAGAAGTCATCCAGCTGATCGCTCAGGTCCGCAAAGGCCTGCAGAAATCCCGCGCAGACAAAGTCATCGAAGCAGGCGTGCGAAACACTGCTGGCCTCGTCATCGTGCAACACCAGCGCCACGCCCACGCCATGCGTGTCCAGCGGCGTCAGGCACCAGGCATCGCCGGCGCCCGACTGGGCGAATGGCAGAAAGCTCCGGCCGTTCTGTGCGCCAGGATGAAGCCAGCCCTCGATGATTTCCCGGCTGGCTTCGGCGTCTATCCATTCAAAGTCCTGCCAACTCATGAACAAGGGCGGGTCCTGCAGGCAGCGCTGGCGCCAGGTATCCGCCCAATCCGGACCGTAGACGGTCTTTCCCGATGCCAAAAGGTCGCTCAACAACGGCGGCAGCGCAATGCCGGTCTGGGTGGAGAGGTTGGCGTAGGTGGTCATTGGGTTCATCCCACGTGCATATGCAGCCGATGCCTGCCGCAATGCACGCACCGGAAAAGGCAGCCGGAAATCATGCCGTCCGTGGACATGCGCTCCAGCATCCACTGCGCATCGTTCCTGTAGCTGCCTTCGATGTCGGGCAGGACTTCAGCGAGGAAAGGCTCGACGGCCTGCCTGTCGGCGTGACCCAGGAAGACACAGGGTGCGTTGCAGTGCGTGAGCCACACGGGCTGCTGCCAGGCCCTGTAGCCGGGCGTGCGCTGCGCGATCTCCAGCAGCAGTTCCCTGGCGATGGTGGGCTCGGGGTCGGCCGGATCAGGCGACACGCCTTCGATATCGGTGTATCCCACACACTCGCCCGCGTATTTTTCGCAGGCCTGCCCGTTCGCAATGCACCAGGGACACAGGTAGTCCGGGCTCTGCTCGCTGTAGAAAGGGCCTTCGTACTTGAGGCTGCGGTTTTGTCCGCAGCAGGAACACACACCCTCTTCCTGCTCCAAGACGGTTTCGTAGGCGCCGGGATGGAATCTGAAATGCGGGCGGTCCATTTCAAGGTCTCTCTTTCCCCAATGGAAAGGCGCCATTGTCCATGGACGTTCGGTGCGCGGGACCGAATCGATCCAGGCATGAAAAAACCGCGCAAAGCGCGGTTTTTCCGAGAAGCGCGGGAGCTGCTCTAGCAGCCCCGCTGCAGCATGTGCCGCCTCACACGTTGAACAGGAAGTTCATCACATCGCCATCCTTGACGACATATTCCTTGCCTTCGGCGCGCATCTTGCCCGCGTCCTTGGCGCCTTGCTCGCCCTTGAAGGCGATGAAGTCGTCGAAGGCGATGGTCTGGGCGCGGATGAAGCCGCGCTCGAAGTCGCCGTGGATGACGCCGGCGGCCTGGGGGGCGGTGTCGCCGACCTTGATGGTCCAGGCGCGCACTTCCTTGACGCCGGCCGTGAAGTAGGTCTGCAGGCCCAGCAGGCCGAAGCCGGCGCGGATCAGGCGGTTCAGGCCCGGTTCTTCCAGGCCCAGTTCCTGCAGGAACATGTCGCGGTCCTCGTCGCTCATCTCGGACATTTCGGCCTCGATCTTGGCGCAGATGGCCACGACGGGAGCGCCTTGTGCCTCGGCATAGGCCTTGAGGCTGTCGAGCAGCGGGTTGTTCTCGAAGCCGTCTTCGCTGACGTTGCCCACGAACATGGCGGGCTTGGCGGTGATCAGGCAGAACTGCTTGAGCAGGGGCGCGTCTTCCTTGGAGACGGGCACCGTGCGTGCGGGCTTGCCCTGGTCCAGGGCAGCCTGGATGGGGGTCAGCAGCGCAACCACCTTGGCGGCTTCCTTGTCGTTGCCCGACTTGGCGGCCTTGCTGTAGCGGTTCAGCGCCTTCTCGACGGTGGCCAGGTCGGCCAGGCACAGCTCGGTCTGGATGACCTCGATGTCGGCGATGGGGTCCACCTTGTTGGCCACGTGGATGACGTTCGGGTCTTCGAAGCAGCGCACCACGTTGACGATGGCGTCAGTCTCGCGGATGTGGGCCAGGAACTGGTTGCCCAGGCCTTCACCCTTGGAGGCGCCGGCCACCAGGCCCGCGATGTCCACGAATTCGACGATGGCCGGGACGATGCGCTCGGGCGTGATGATGTCGGCCAGCTTCTGCAGGCGCGGATCGGGCACTTCCACCACGCCGGTGTTCGGCTCGATGGTGCAGAAGGGATAGTTCTCGGCGGCGATGCCGGCCTTCGTCAGCGCGTTGAAGAGAGTGGACTTGCCCACATTGGGCAGGCCCACGATGCCGCATTTGAGGCTCATGGCAGGGCTTTCTACAGGGATTCTGGGGACAAACCCCGTATTTTAGTCAACCGGGCATTTCCTGTCGTTTCAGGCGAACTGCCAGTCGCCGGCCACGGACTGGCCAACGACCAGTTCGGCCCCGTCGTGCAGGCCTTCCAGCACGGCATTCATGCCGAAGGTGATGGCGCCATCGACACGGTCGTCCTGGCGGTAGGTACGGATGGCGTCACCCACGGCGGTGCCCTGCACGGCCGTGACGGGGTCGATGTCGGGAATGGGGCAGCGTGTGCAGGGCTTGGCCATGCGCAGCCGCAGGCCCTGGGCATCGAGCACGTCGAACCCGTCGACCCGGTCCTCGTCATGGGCCTCCAGCCCTTCGATCACGATGTTGGGGCGAAAGCGCCGTGCGTCCACCGGGGCGTGGCCGGCCGTCTGCAGGCGCTGGTTGAGTTCTTCGATGGCGGCCTGGCTCAGTACCAGCAGCGGATAGCCGTCCGCGAAGTGCACAGGTGCGGCCTCGCCCCCGGTCCAGCGCTCGCTGGTGCGGCGCGGCGCCGCCGGGTCGAAGCGCACCAGGGAGCAGTCCGTGCCCAGGGCCTGCGTCAGCCAGCGGGCGGCCTCGGGGCCCATGTCCCAGGCCTGCACCCAGTCCGACCAGACGCGCGCCCGGCGCTCCGGCCCCGTGGCCTGCAGCGCGATGCGCAGCGGCGGCTGCTGGGGAAAGTGCAGCACCAGGTGCCCGGCCTCCAGCTCAGGGCGTATCCAGGCCATGCTCGGATGGTCGCGCTGGGTCAGGAATTCGCCCTGCGCATCGACCACCATCCAGTGGCGGTCCCAGGCCAGGCCGGTGGCGCCGACGCCGCTGCTTTGCAGCGCGATACCCGCGCAGGATTTGACGGGATATACCCACAACTGGGCAATGCGGCCCTGCACGTCTCTTTCTTGGTCAAACATCGGATAGCTCTTTTTGGGAAATCTGGAGTGTGTATGCCATCCATGGCACGAATGGCTCCACGCGATGGGCGGCAATATGCCAGATGGCGACGCAGGCTGCGGCAGATCACGCCAAAGCCGGAGTTTGCGCCAGTTGGAATCCCCTGCATGGCCCGGACTCCTACAATGCCGGCCATGGCGCAAACCTTTGATGTATGTATACGCGGGGCCGGCATTGCAGGCCGGACCCTGGCTCTCCTGCTGGCCCGGGAACGGCTGCGCGTGGCCCTGGTGGTGGCCGCGCCGACCGGCAACGCACCCGATGTGCGCGCCTACGCGCTCAATGCCAGCGCACGCGGCCTGCTGGACAGCCTGCGTTGCTGGCCCGATGACCAGCACGCCACGCCCGTGACGCAAATGGAGGTCTTTGGCGACCTGGACGGCCATGTGCTGTTCGACGCAGCCAGCCAGGATGTCGAGGCCCTGACCTGGATCGTCGATGTGCCCGCGCTGGAGCAGCGCCTGGCCGAGGCCGTGCGCTACCAGCCCATGGTCGAGGTGGTGGACCAGCCCGTGGCGGCGCCGCTGACGGCCATCTGCGAGGGCCGCGCCAGCCGCACGCGCAGCGAGTTCGGTGTGGACTTCGCCGTCACGCCCTATGCACAGCACGCCATCGCCACCCGGCTGCACTGCGAGCTGCCGCACGGACAGGTGGCGCGACAGTGGTTCACGCCCGAAGGCATCCTGGCCCTGCTGCCATTGGACGGCCCGCAAGGCCACAGCGTGGCCGTGGTCTGGTCCATCGCCCGCGAGCTGGCCGACGGCTGGCTGGCCGCCGACACACAGGATTTCACCGCGCGACTGGAGGCCATCAGCCAGGGCGCGCTGGGGCGGCTGGAGCTGAGCGCACCGCGGATGGCCTGGCCGCTGCAGCAGGCCGTGGCCGACCACTGGTGCGGCTCCATGCCCGACGGCGATGCGCGCTCGGCCCGCAGCTGGGTGCTGGTGGGCGATGCCGCCCACAACGTGCATCCGCTGGCAGGCCAGGGCCTGAACCTGGGCCTGGGCGATGTGCAGGCGCTGGCACGCGTGCTGCAGGAGCGCGGCTACTGGCGCAGCACCGGCGACCTGCGCCTGCTGCGCCGCTATGAACGCGAGCGCAAGGCCGCGCTGGCGCCCATGGGCCTGGCCATGGACGGGCTGCAGCAGCTGTTCAGCCGCTCCGAGGTTCCGGTGCAGATGCTGCGCAACTGGGGCATGAAGGGCTTCGAGCGCTTCGGCCCGCTCAAGGACTGGATGGCGCGCCAGGCCATGGGCCTGGACCCGCGCAGCGGCGCCTGAGCCTGGAGCCAAGCCGATCCCGTGCCGTTGAACCCTTTGCCGTTTTGCGACTCGTACCCCTGCTCCGTGGCGCCCCGCGCCGCGCAATCCCCCTCAACCACGGCGCGGCCGGCCTGAACGCGGCCCCGCCCACCCACCGCATTGCCATGAAACTCTTCGCCTGCCTGCTGACGGCCGCCAGCCTGACCTGGAGCCTCGGTGTCCATGCCCAGGACGCCAACCTGCGCAAGACGCTGACCGAGCGCATTCCCCAGCTGGAAAAGATCGACGAAATCCGCCCCACGCCCATGTCCGGCCTGTTCGAAGTGCGCATCGGCACGGACCTGTTCTATACGGACGCCAAGGGCAACTACCTGATCCAGGGCGAGCTGATCGACACCAAGGCACGCCGCAATCTCACCGAAGACCGCATGAACCAGCTGACGGCGGTGGACTTCAAGCAGCTGCCGCTCAAGGACGCCGTGACCATCGTCCACGGCAAGGGCGAGCGCAAGATGGCCGTGTTCGAAGACCCCAACTGCGGCTACTGCAAGCGCTTCGAGCGCGACCTGCAGACCGTGGACAACGTCACCATCTACCTGTTCCTGTACCCCATCCTGAGCCCCGACTCGGCCGAGAAGTCGCGCAACATCTGGTGCGCCAAGGACCAGGCCGGTGCATGGGCCGACCACATGCTGCGCGACAAGGTGCCGGCCGCCGCCCAGTGCGACACCTCGGCCGTGCAGCGCAACCTGGCCTTTGGCCGCAAGTACAAGATCACGGGCACGCCCACCGTCATCTTCACCAACAACACCCGCGTGCCTGGCGCCATCAGCGCCCAGGAAGTCGAGAAGAACCTGGCCGCAGCCGCAGCCGCGCGCTGACCGCCACCGGGCGGGCCCGGCGCCATGGATGCCGGGCCCGCCCACCTGATCCCCCTCGGCCGGAGCTTCCCGGCTCCAGCCCGCCGCAGCGGGCCCGGGCAGCCTCCAGGCCACACCTGCAGGAGCCCGAATGACCTCTCCCCTCGCCGCCACCGCCGCTGCCACTGCCGCAGCGGACATCCACTACCGCGTGCAGGCGCTTGATGTGGACGCGCACCTGTTCAGCGTCCAACTGCACATCGCCCGCCCGGCCGCCGGCCAGACCCTGTCGCTGCCGGTCTGGATTCCCGGCAGCTATCTGGTGCGGGAGTTCTCCAAGAACCTCCAGGGCCTGTCTGCCGAGCAGGACGGCTGCCCCGTCGCGCTGACCCAGCAGGGAAAGAACCTCTGGCAGGCCGATTGCGCAGCCGGCGCTCCCCTGGTGCTCCACTACCAGTTCTGCGCCTATGACAGCTCCGTGCGCACGGCCTGGCTGGACCGCCGCCGCGGCTTTTTCAACGGCACCAGCCTGTGCCTGCGCGTGCACGGCCAGGAAGATACGCCGCACACGCTGCAGCTGCTCGCGTCGGATGCCACGGCATCGTGGCAGGTGGCGACCGGCCTGGACGCCGTGGACACCGATGCGCGCGGCTGGGGCCTGTACCGCGCCGCCCACTACGACGAACTGGTGGACTGCCCGGTGGAGATGGGCAACTTCTGGCGCGGCGACTTCGTGGCCGCGGGCGTGCCGCACAGCTTCGTCGTCGCGGGCGCCGCACCCAGCTTCGACGGCGCGCGCCTGATTGCCGATGCACGCAGGATCTGCGAGACCGTGCTGGCCTTCTGGCACGGCGAGGGAGAGCAGGCCACGCCCGCGCCCATGCAGCGCTACGTGTTCATGCTCAACGTGGTCGATGACGGCTATGGGGGCCTGGAGCACCGCAATTCCACGGCCCTGATCTGCGGCCGGCGCGACCTGCAGCGCGTGGGCGAGCGCAAGGCCGCCGAGGGCTATACCACCTTGCTCGGCTTGATCAGCCACGAGTACTTCCACACCTGGAACGTCAAGCGCCTGCGCCCGGCCGAATTCGCGCGCTACGACTACGGGCAGGAGAACTACACCGAGCTGCTGTGGTTCTTCGAAGGCTTCACCAGCTACTACGACGACCTGCTGCTGCGCCGCGCCGGCCTGATCGACAACGCCCAGTACCTCAAGCTCATCACGCGCACCATCAACCAGGTGCTGCAGACGCCGGGCCGGCGCCTGCAGTCCGTGGCCCAGGCCAGCTATGACGCCTGGGTCAAGTACTACCGCCAGGACGAGAACACGCCCAACCAGACCGTCAGCTACTACACCAAGGGCTGCCTGGTCGCACTGGCCCTGGACCTGCAGCTGCGCCGCGAAGGCCGCAGCACGCTGGACGACGTGATGCGCGCGCTGTGGCAGCGCTGCCAGGGCGGCCCCATGCGCGAGGCCGACGTGCTGGCCGTGCTGCAGGACCTGGGCGGGCGCAGCTTCGCGCCCGAGATCACGCAATGGGTGCACGGCACCGACGACCTGCCGCTGGCCGAACTGCTGGCCGCGCACGGCGTGCAGGCCAAGGCCGAACCGGCGCAGACTGCCCAGCGCCTGGGCCTGCGCGTGCTGGAAAGCCAGGGCATCACCATCAAGACCGTGCTGCGCGGCAGCCTGGCCGAGCGCGCAGGCTTCATGGCGGGCGACGAATGGCTGGCCATCGAGCTGCCCACCGGCGCCGAGGATTCACAGCCCGCGCGCTGGCGCATCACCCGGCTGGACGATGTGGCGCTGTACGCAGGCACGGCCCTGGACATCGTCGCCTGGGTGGCCCGCGACCGGCAGATCCTGGCCTTCACCCTGCCCTGGGGCTCGGGCCTGCTGTCCGAGGCCGCCGCCGTGGTGGAGAAAACGGACAACGGCGGTGCAAAAGCTGCCACATCCGGCACCCTGGCGGCGCCCGCCCCCAGTAATCTGGGACTGGAAATCACGGACGAGGAGACCGCTGGACGCTGGCTGGCCGGGCACACGGGCAGCGCGCAGACGCCTGCCACGCCCTGAACCGCGCATGCCGTCCCACGCCGCCAGCCGGTTATTCTTGAGGATCACGACGACAACCCCAGCAGGAGACTCCCTTGGCCTACGAAATGATTGAAGTTCGCGTCGAAGCCGACAAGGTCGGCATCATCACCCTCAACCGCCCCAAGCAGCTCAACGCGCTCAATGACCAGCTCATGAACGAACTGGGCCAGGCCCTGCAGGCCTTCGATGCGGACGAGTCCATCGGCTGCATGATCATCACCGGCAGCGAGAAAGCCTTCGCGGCTGGCGCCGACATCGGCGCCATGGCCAAGTACAGCTTTGCCGATGCCTACAAGGGCGACTACATCACGCGCAACTGGGAAGCCATCCGCTCCATCCGCAAGCCCGTGATCGCCGCCGTCAGCGGCTTCGCCCTGGGCGGCGGCTGCGAGCTGGCCATGATGTGCGACTTCATCATCGCCGCCGACAACGCGAAGTTCGGCCAGCCGGAAATCAAGCTGGGCGTGATCCCGGGTGCCGGCGGCACGCAGCGCCTGCCGCGCGCCGTGGGCAAGTCAAAGGCCATGGACATGGCCCTCACGGCCCGCATGATGGACGCCACCGAAGCCGAACGCGCCGGCCTGGTCAGCCGTGTCGTTCCCTTCGACAAGCTCATGGACGAGGCCCTGGGCGCCGCCATCATCATCAGCGGCTTCTCGCAGATCGCCGTCATGGCGGCCAAGGAATCGGTGAACCGCGCCTTCGAGGGCTCGCTGGCCGACGGCGTCATGTTCGAGCGCCGCCTGTTCCACGCGCTGTTCGCCACGCAGGACCAGAAGGAAGGCATGGACGCCTTCGTCAACAAGCGTCCCGCAAACTTCAAGCATCTCTGAACGGGCTGAAAGTCGCGCTACAATGCGCGTCTTCCGGCAAGGCGCAGCAAGCCTCTCGCAAAGAAATTTCGAGAAATTTGCACAACTTGCCGGATCGGCCAAAAATTCTGCATATAATTTAGGTCTTACGGCGCTTTAGCTCAGTCGGTTAGAGCGATGGAATCATAATCCACAGGTCCGCGGTTCGAATCCGTGAAGCGCCACCAAACAAAGCAAAGGGTCTACGTGCAAACGTAGACCCTTTTTGCGTTGGCGCTGCACTCCGCCAGAGCGCGCCGCTTGCGGCGCCGCCTCCGGCTGCTAGCTGCCGCGCTCCAACGCAATCCAGTGGTTGTCCAGCGCCATGCCGGGAACCGCCACCGTGCGCAGCACCTGGCCGCGCTGGCGCAATTGGGCCAGGCGTGCGCCGCCCATCCACAGCGCGGGCTCGGCAGGCAGGGGCCGGCCCTTGGCATCCAGCGAGGCACTTGCATTGGCCACGCAGTACACGCCCGGCATGGCATCGCCGCGCAGCCAGCGTCCGCTGGCCTGGCCGCTGTCGGGCACCTGCCACCAGGTGACGGTGTTCACGCGCGGGCAGCTGACGGCAAAGAGCTGGCCGTCGCAACCGATATCGCCGCCATAGCCGGCCAGGGGCTCGCGCCCTTCGGGCAGGGGCACGGCATGCAAGCGGTGGCCATCGAACAGGGCCAGCACGGGGGCGGCGGCGCGCGCTTCGGGGTCGCGGTGCTCGGCCTGCAGCGCAATGCCCAGCCATCGGCGCGCGGGCGCGTGGGCGACCTGCGGGCCCCAGGCCAGGTGGCGCAGGCTCAGGCGGCTGTCGTCCAGCTTCCACAGGCCGGCACGGGCGCCGCCTTCGGCCGGCAACAGCCGCGCGATGGACGAATCCATGTGGTCCAGCTGCAGCTTGCGCCGGCCGGTTTCGGACTGCGTCGGAATGCCGCCGTTGGCGACCATCAGCGTGCCGTCGGCGTCCAGCAGCAGCTGGTGCGGGTCCATGCCGCCCGTGCGCCATTCGGCGATCTTCTCCAAGGTGATGGCATCGCGCACGCCGATCAGGCCCTGGGCATCTTCCAGGTCGGTCTCGGTGGTGTAGAGATGGCGGCCATCGGCGCTTTCGATGACATGGCCGTTGAAGAAGCGGTCGGGCTCGATCCACTGCCACTGCGCATCCTCGGCGGCCTGTCCCGGCTTCAGGCGCACCAGCCAGTCACCGGGGCGGCGGCTGGCGAAGACCACGGAGCCGTCGCGCAGCGCGGCCATGCCATGGGCGCGCGTGGGCACATCCAGGGCCTGCAGCACCTGCAGCGGCCTGTCCACCTGCGCACTGGCCTGCACGATGCCGACACGCATCTGATCACCCTGCATCCAGGCTGCAGCCAGCGACCGTGCCGGTCCGGACGGCCTGGCCGCATGGGAGGTTGCCAATGGCATGGCAGCCAGCAGCCCCATGCCCTGCAGCCAGCGGCGGCGATTCAGCGCCTGCTCAATCCCCGTCGGCATCCGAGAACCCGATGTTGACTTCAAGAGCTGGCGCCACCTCGCCTTCCATGAGGCGCTTGAGGCGCGACAGCGGCTTGGTGGCGGCATCGACGGCCTTGGCGCTCGGCCCGGTCAGGGCGCGCATGCCGGCATCGGCCTCGTTGACGGCCTTGAGCCAGCGGTCGGCCAGCGGATTGAGGCCACGGCCGCGCAGGTAGGACTCGATGGGCACGATGTCCACGCCGGGCTGGGGCACCTTGCGGTCCACGCTAACGGCCAGCGTGCGCAGGCCCTGCCAGTGCGCACGCCAGATCTCAACGGTGCTGCCGCTGGCCAGGTGCTCCCAGGCGGGGGGCTTGCTGCCTGCACTGCGCAAAGGCTTTTCCATGTCCGCCCAGCGCAGGCGCTCCAGGCCGCCGACCCACTGGTTGATGAACTCGGCCATGGCTTCGGTGGTGGCATCGCCATCCTCGGACCAATCCTGGGCTGCGAGCTTGGCAAAGCCGTTGCTGAGGATGCCCATCTCGGCGCCGATTTCCTCGGCCACCAGGGTGGCATAGGCGCAGGCCGGCGTCTGCGGCTCCACGGGCTGGGTCCACAGCAGGTTCTCGAGCGCGGGATAGCCTTTGGCGGGTGCGCCGATGCGCTCCATGGCGGCCAGATCGGCGGGGGCCGACTGTATGGCCTTCTTGAGCAGGGCCGGACGCATGGGGCGGAAGTCCACCAGGCGTGCCGAGCGGCGCTCCACCAGCGGCCCCAGGGCCACGGCCGAGAGGCTGCTCCACTGCCGCGACGATTGCACATAGGCCTGGCGCGCCGTCTGCAGCGTGGCGGCAGCCGATCCCGCAGGTGCCGCGCAGTGCGCGCGCAGCGCCTGGTTCAGCGCCTGGGCGGATGCCTGCGCGGCCTTGGCCTGGGGCGAGAACCATTGGCCGTACAGCCCCTGCACGGCGTGGGCCGTGTTGTAGAAGGGAATGGCCATGTTGGCATCCACTTCCTGGGCATGGACCGGGGCGGCGGCCAGCAGCGCCAGCGCGGCGGCACAAAGGATTTGGCGAGGGGTCATGCGCATGTCTTGCATCAGAGGGACTCCACAAATTTGACCAGGGCTTCACGGTCTTCGGCGCTGAACTGGCGCACCTGTTCGCGCGCGGCTTCGGCCTCGCCGCCGTGCCAGAGGATGGCTTCCAGCACGCCGCGCGCACGGCCGTCGTGCAGCAGGCGCTGGTGGTTGTTGACATCGGGCAGCAGGCCTATGCCCCACAGCGGCGGCGTGCGCCATTGGCGGCCTGAGGCCTTGAAGTCGGGCCGGCCATCGGCCAGCGCATCGCCCATGTCGTGCAGCAGCAGGTCGGTATAGGGCGCAATGGTCTGGCCCGACAACCCCTTGCTGCTGAGTGCCGGCGACAGCGCGGGGAACAGCTCCCCGCCGGTCTTGTACGAGGGCCGGTGGCACTGCGCGCACTGGGCCTGGTGGAACAGTGCCTCGCCACGGCGCACGGCCGGGTCGCCGGCGTTGCGCCGTGCAGGCGGCGCCAGCGTGGCCTGGTAGAAGATCACGTCGTCCAGCACGCGGTCCTCGATCTCCACGCCCTCGGCGCCATTGCCGCTGGGCGCGGCCAGGCAATCCTTTTGTGCGGGCGTGCAGGTCTGGTGCGGGAAACGCTTCGATGTGATGCCGATATCGCCCAGGAAGGCCGAAGCCGTCTGGTGGGCAATGGAGGCCACGTTGGCCTTCCAGCCGAAGCGGCCCAGCATCATGCGTTCGCCGTAGGCATCCCAGACATAGTTGGGCTGGCCCTTGATGGGGCCGCCCAGGGCTGCCTGGGCGGCAGCGTTGGCCAGGATCTCGGACTCCGGGATGTGCTCCAGCAGGCCCAGGCCGATGACCTGGGGCGCAATGCGCGGGCTGGTCATCAGGTTGGCAGCCAGGGGGCCGTAGTTGAGCGCGGCCAGCTCGTAGACGGGCTTTTCCAGCGTGTAGGCCGTGCCGTCGGCAAAGCGGCCATGCACCTGTTCATAGCGGATGCGCAACTGGCCCTCGCCCTTGACTCCCAGCACGCCTTCGGTGTTGAACTGGTCGCCATAGACCGGGTCCGGCACCGGGCTGCCATGCGGGCCTTCGCCCGGAATGGACAGCCGCATGAGCAGGCCCGCAAAGGGCTGGGGCTTGAGCGGGTTGTGGAAGTCGGGCGGCTGGGCTCGGCCGTCCTGCACATGGCAGCCGCCGCAGGAGCGTGCCAGGAAATGCGGGCCCAGGCCATCGCGCGCCGTGGTGGAGGCCGGGGCCTGCACCCAGTTGCGCTTGAAGAAGGAGTTGCCGATGACGAAGCGTGTGCGCTCGGCATCCTCCAGGTTGGCGGCAGGCAGCGAGAAGGCGTTGCGGCCCGTGGCGTGGACCGTGGTCTGGCCGCCGGGGGGCAGGGGCTCGCCGGGTGCCGCGAACAAAAGGGCTGGATCGGGAGCTGGATCGGGAGCAGGCTGCGGTGCTGGCGCGCGCGCTGGAGCGGCAGCCACCGGGTCCTGCTGTTGGGCCGAGCAGCCCAGCAGGACCAGGGAGGCAGCGACCAGCAGCGAGGGGGAGAGATTCATGGGTGGGGACGTCCCTGGAAAAGCCAGGGCCGCCGAACCCTTTCGGGGGCGGCGGCCTTGGCACATGGGCGCAGGAATGGATGGACGCTGGCGTGGATGTTCTTTTAGTTGGCCTTGGGGTCCACCAGGTTGAGCTGGGTGATGCCGACGGCGTTGGCCGCCTCCACCAGGTCCTTGCTCTGCTGGACCAGGCTGTCGATGGTGGCCTGGATCTTGGCGCGCGAGGCCGAGTCGCGCGCGCCCTGGATGGCCTGGTCGAACGGCGCGGGAATGGCCTGGGCCGCCTGCACCGACTGCATGATCTGGCGCGTGGTCCTGTCGGCCAGCGCGCTGTCCTTGGAGGCCACCCAGTCCTTGATGCCAGGGCCTTGCAGCTCGCTGCCATCCAGGCGCTTGTAGCTGCCCTGCCAGACGTTGAGGATGCCCTGGGCATTGGTCACCGCATCGCGGTGCGTGTTGTCCGAGAAGCAGGAGTGCTCGTCTTCCTGGTCGCGGCTGGCCAGGGCCACTTCCAGGCGCTCGCCGGCCAGCTCGCCGCGCGACAGCGAACCCAGGCCCACGAAGATGCGGCGCAGCGCGTCGTCGGGCTTTTTCTCGAACTGGGCGCGGAAGTTCTTGGGCGAGCCGGGCTTCCACTGGTCGGCCACGGATTGCAGGTCCTCGATCAGCAGCGCGGTCACCACCTTCAGGTACTCGCGGCGGCGGTCGGCATTGGACTTCTTGCCATCGACAAAGTCGGTGTACGGACGCGCGCCCGGCCCCTTGTCGTCCAGGTCCTGGCCCCAGAGCATGAACTCGATGGCGTGCCAGCCGGTGGAAACGTTCTCCTCGCCGTCATGCTCGTTGAGCTCGGCCAGGCGCTTCTTGGTGATGGCTTCCTTGCGGTTGTTGATGATGCCGGCGTCGGGATTGCCTTCCACATAGTCCACATAGGACTCGTCCATGGGCCAGGCGTTGATCTGGCCTTCGGGGCCTTCATCGTTGTCGATGGGGCCGGCGTAGAAGCGGAAGGCCTCGGTCTGGCCGTAGTACTCCCGTGCATCCAGCCAGGCCTTGCGTGCCTGGTTCAGGCCCTGCTCGCTGGGCGCCGCCAGAAAGGCCGCAATGGCTTTCTGCATGGTCTTGGCGGAGCTGATGGAGTCCGAGTAGTTGGCGTGCACCAGGGTGCCGTAGTGCTTGACCACCTCCGCAACGGAGAGGCTCTTCTTCACAGGCTGTTGAACGGTGCCGGCGGCTGCGGCCTGGCTCATCGGGGCGGCCGCGCCCAGGGCCAGGGCGGCTGCAATCAGGATGGGATGCATGGCAGAAAGAATCGGAGGTTGGAGAACTCGGAATGCCAAAATGTAATGAGAATTGTTTTTATTGGCAAAACCTGCGAGATATCGCCGCACTGCGCAGCAAGGTCATAGACGGACCCGGGCAGAAACAGGGCGCGCCGGCGGCGCAATGGCCGCAGCGGGCGCCAGCCTAGCACGGGGCACCCTTGTCGCCCCGGCCAAAGACCCGGCTCCCTGGCATAAGCCCCGCAGCTTGCCTTGGCTGGCGACTTGCCTTACCATTGCGCCCGCTCGCATGGGCCGCCCTCTCCTCGCAGGGCCTGCCCACGGCCTCCAAGCCCTGATCGCCCAGCCGACTTCAGGGCTTTCGCTTTTTGCAGAAGCGGTCTTTTTGGCGCTGCGCCTTGCGCTCAGCCTTTCGCGCAGCCCCTGCCATGCTCCGGCATGCCGGCCGCCCAGCTTGTTTTCCCACCAGGATTCCCGTGCCCATCGCCACTCCAGGATGCCGCACACGCGCAGCGTGCCCGCACGCCGGCCCAGCCGGCAGCGCAGGCGCTTTGCGTTGTGCCGTACCCCAGCGAGAGCGCGCGCCGTCCTGGCTTTCAAGGATTTTCACGTGACCACCACTTCCTCCGGGGCGCTCGCAGCCAATGCTGCCGGCGCCAGCACAGACACGCATGCCGGCACCCACGCCAGCCAGGTCAACGGCTACAGCTGGAAGGCCCTGGCCGGCTCGGCCGTCGGCTATGCCATGGACGGCTTCGACCTGCTGATCCTGGGCTTCATGCTGTCGGCCATCTCGGCCGACCTGCACCTCACGCCGGGCCAGGCCGGCTCGCTGGTGACCTGGACGCTGATCGGTGCCGTGTTCGGCGGCATCTTCTTCGGCCTGCTCAGCGACCGCTACGGGCGCATCCGCGTGCTGACCTGGACCATCATGCTGTTCGCGGTCTTCACGGGCCTGTGCGCCTTCGCACAGGGCTACTGGGACCTGCTGGCCTACCGCACGATTGCGGGCATCGGCCTGGGCGGCGAGTTCGGCATCGGCATGGCGCTGGCCGCCGAGGCCTGGCCTGCACGCCACCGCGCCCGCGTCTCGTCCTACGTGGCCCTGGGCTGGCAAATGGGCGTGCTGGGTGCGGCGCTGCTGACGCCGCTGCTGCTGCCCCTCATCGGCTGGCGCGGCATGTTCCTGGTGGGCGTGATACCGGCCGTGGTGGCCTGGGTGATCCGCAACAAGCTGCACGAGCCCGAAGTCTTCGTGAAGCGCCAGCAGTCCGCCACGCCCTCGGCCCGCGTGCCGGTGCTGCAAAGCCTGAAGCTGCTGGTGAAGGACCGCGCCACGGCCAAGGTCAGCCTGGGCGTGATCGTGCTGACCTCGGTCCAGAACTTCGGCTACTACGGCATCATGATCTGGATGCCCAGCTTCCTGTCCAAGCAACTGGGCTTCAGCCTGACCAAGTCCTCGATATGGACTGCCGTGACCGTGGTGGGCATGATGGTCGGCATCTGGGTCTTCGGCCAGCTGGCCGACCGCATCGGCCGCAAGCCCAGCTTCCTGATCTTCCAGCTGGGCTCGGTCATCATGGTCGTGCTCTATTCGCAGCTGTCCGATCCCACGGCCATGCTCTGGGCAGGCGCCCTCATGGGCCTGTTCGTCAACGGCATGATGGGCGGCTACGGCGCCGTGATGAGCGAGGCCTACCCCACCGAGGCGCGCGCCACCGCGCAGAACGTGCTGTTCAACATCGGCCGCGCCGTGGGCGGACTGGGCCCGGTGGTGATCGGTGCGCTGGCCATGAGCTATTCGTTCCAGGTGGCCATCGCCCTGCTGGCGGCCATCTATGTGCTGGACATGCTGGCCACGGCCTTCCTGATCCCCGAACTCAAGGGACGCGAGCTGTCCTGAGCGGCTCAGATCCTCCGGCTCAGAACGATGTCCCACAATGCAAAGAGCTGCCGATGGCAGCTCTTTTTCTGTCCGGCAACCGGCGTGCCCAGGCTCAACCGCCTTCGCTGCACTCCAGGTTTTCGATGCGCTCTGCCGCCTCGCGGACGTCTTCATGGAACATCTGGTCTCCCAGCTTCACGGAGACCTGGCCCTCAAAGCCGCGCAGCTTGACCAGCGCAGCCTCGTAGCCTCCGCTGCCCATGCGCTTGAGCCCGCACAGCGCATAGAGCTTGGCCACGGGAGATCGGCGCGGGTCGTCGATCACCGACAGCAGGACGGCATTGGCCTCGGGCCGCCTGAGCATGGCCTCCAGGTGCCGCTCCGCAGGCGAGATCTCGCCTGCGAACCCGACCAGTCCCAGGTTGAACTGCGAGGCGTCCAGCGGCGCCGGGTCCAGCGGACGGGCCATGGCCGCAGTGGACAGGAGCAGGCAGATCAGGGCGGCGGACAGGGTGGTCTTCATGGCAGAGGCAAGGCCGTGGATGGCCTGATGAGGCAGTGGAAAAGGATCTTCGATGCAAAGCGTGGCGGCAGGTTCCCCCATCGCCGCCTTCACCACCATCGTCATCCGCCAAGCAGCCAGCCTGCGGCCAGCGTCCCGGCATAAAACAGCAGCAGGGTCACAGGCACCAGATGCCAGCCCCAGACCCGGAACCACCAGTGATTGAACCAGGTCACCAGCGCACCGATGACGGCGCAGATGGCCAGCGCATCCAGCCGCTGCTGAAAACTGTCGGCAACACCTTCGGACGCGAAGAAGATGAATGCCGCAATGGAGGAACACAGCAAGGCGGTGTAGAGCGCCACTTTCTCTTGCCTGCGGAATTTCAGGATGCTCATGGAGGGCCAGGGAGGGTTCGATGATTCGGTCGCCAGAAAAGCCCGCGCCGCCAGAGCGCGCAGGTTTCACAGCGGCACAATTCTTCGTATAACGCCCTGAATGCGCCATCGGACCCGTCCGAATCTGCAGCCACTGCCGCGCATGCGCAACCCGCTGCGACTCCTTCAACGCTCCATCAGCTCAATCGGCCACGGCCAGCACCACGGCGGACTCCGACACCGTCAGCCAGACCTTGCGCCCTGCGCGCAAGGTCCAGGACTCGCCCTCGGCCGGCTCGGCCGCGTAGCCCACGCCGCTACCGCCCCAGGGCAGTTGGGCCACCACTTCACGCGGCCCCGCCCTGTCTCCCCGGGCCACGCGCTGCACCTGGGCGGGCCAGGCATTGGCCTGGGCATGCACATCGGAGCGTGGCGCCGAAGGCAGCACCTGCACGGCTGCGGCCTTGCACAGCGCCATCACGGGCAGGCCCGGCGCCAGGCCCAGCAACTGGGCGCTTTCTTCCGTGATGCGTGCGGCAATGCCTGATGCATCCCCGCCGCCATCGGGCAGCAGCCAGACGCGGACCTGGGCGCCCTGCGCCTGCAGGGCACCAACCCGGCAAGGCCACAGATTGCGCATGCTGGTGCGCAGGCCCAGCCCCAGCCCGGGAGCCGCCGAAGAAACGCCGGCGGGCCCCCCAAAGCGCTGCAGCACCTGCGCGCGCGCCTGCTCCAGCGCATCGGCCATGGCCAGCAGGGACTGCCCGGCCTCGGTGATGCGCGCGCCACCACCGCCGGCGCCGCCTACCGAGCGCTCCACCAGGGCACGGCCCGCCAGATTGGTCAGCACATCCAGCGCCTGCCAGGCCGCCTTGTAGCTGACACCCGCCTCGCGCGCGGCCTGGGAAATCGAATGCCCTGCCGCGATATGCCGCAGGATGGCGATGCGCCGGTCGGCCAGGTCATGGCCCAGCGCGGGCACCAGGTCTGAGGGAGAAGCGGGGGTTGCGGCAGTCATGCGCAGCATCATGCCCGCCAAGCGTTATTTCCCGCCAAGCAAAACGCCTGCACCCTGCATGCGCATTTTCAGGTCGTTACACTGCGCTATTCACCAACGGAATAGCGAGAGACCCATGAACGTGAACCAGCCCCTGCGTGCCACCGCCTTCGCCGCCCTTGCCCTGTTCGGCTGGGCCGCCGTGCAGGCCGCCGAAGTGTCGGTGGCCGTCGCCGCCAACTTCACGGCGCCCATGCAGAAGATCGCCGCCGAGTTCGAGAAGGACACCGGCCACAAGGCCCTGCTGTCCTTCGGCGCCACGGGCAAGTTCTATGCGCAGATCGTCAACGGCGCGCCCTTCCAGATCCTGCTGGCCGCCGACGACACCACGCCCGAGAAGATCGCCAAGGAAGGCCGCGGCCTGCCCGATTCACGCTTCACCTACGCCATCGGCCAGCTGGTGCTGTGGAGCCCCAAGGCCGGCTATGTGGACGACAAGGGCGAGGTGCTCAAGACCGGCGACTACAAGCACATCGCCGTGGCCAACCCGAAGCTGGCGCCCTACGGTACCGCAGCCATGGAGGTGCTGAACAAGCTGGGCATCACGGCCCAGGTGCAGCCGCGCATCGTCATGGGCGAGAACATCGCCCAGACCTACCAGTTCGCGGCCACGGGCAATGCCCAGCTGGGCTTTGTGGCCCTGTCGCAGGTGATGGAAAACGGCAAGCTGCGCGAAGGCTCGGCCTGGCAGGTGCCCGGCTCCATGCACGAGCCCATCCGCCAGGACGCCATCGTGCTCAACAACGGCAAGGACAACGAAGCCGCCACCGAGCTGATGAAGTACCTGCGCGCCGACAAGGCCCGTGCCATCATCCGCTCCTACGGCTATAGCTTCTGACACCTGTTGAGGCGCGCTTGCGCGCCTTCCCTCTCTCCTGGGGAGGGGTCGGCCGGAACGGGCCCGTGCTCAGCGTCGCTGAGCCGGGCCGCACCGGTTTCGTGCGTTGAGTGAGATCCAACAGCGCTGCGAACCACTGAATTCTTCCCGCATGATTCTTACCGCCGACGACTACGCCGCCATACGGCTGACGCTGAAACTTGCCAGCGTGACCACGGTGCTGCTGCTGACGCTGTGCACGCCGCTGGCCTGGTGGCTGGCGCATACGCGCTCGCGCTGGCGCGGCCCGATTGGCGCCGTGGTGGCGCTGCCCCTGGTGCTTCCGCCCACGGTGATCGGTTTTTACCTGCTGGTGACCATGGGCCCCAACGGCCCCGTGGGGCAGCTGACGCAGGCGCTGGGGCTGAGCACCCTGCCCTTCACTTTTCCGGGCCTGGTCATCGGTTCGCTGGTCTATTCCATGCCGTTCACGGTGCAGCCGCTGCAGCGCGCCTTCGAATCCCTGGGCACGCGGCCCATGGAGGCTGCGGCCAGCCTGGGCGCGGGGCCGCTGGACCGCTTCTTCACCGTGGCGCTGCCGCTGGCGCGGCCGGGCTTCATCACGGCGGCCGTGCTGACCTTTGCGCACACCGTGGGCGAGTTCGGCGTGGTGCTGATGCTGGGCGGCAATATTCCCGGCGTCACGCGCGTGGTCTCGGTACAGATCTACGACCATGTGGAAGCCATGGAGTACGCCCACGCCCACTGGCTGGCGGGTGGCATGGTGGTGTTCTCCTTCCTGGTTCTTCTGGCCCTGCACCTGTTGCAGCCGCGTGAGGAGCGCCGCGCATGATGACCGCCTTCTCTGCCTCCCTGATGTCCGGCGCCGCGCACACCCATCCCTCCTCGGAAATCATCGCGAACCTGGCGCTGGAACGTGCCGACTTCCGCCTTGACGTGCAGCTGCAGTTGCCCGGGCGCGGCGTCACCGCCCTGTTCGGCCCCTCGGGCTGCGGCAAGACCACCTGCCTGCGCGCCCTGGCGGGACTGGAGCGCGCGCGCGGCCGCGTCGCCGTCAACGGC
The DNA here is from genome assembly GCF_042653485.1 of Delftia deserti. Lineage (NCBI taxonomy): Bacteria > Pseudomonadati > Pseudomonadota > Betaproteobacteria > Burkholderiales > Comamonadaceae > Delftia > Delftia deserti. The sequence continues at coordinate 2,715,146 of NZ_JBHSIH010000001.1, forward strand.
GAGGTCTGGCAGGACGATGCGGCCAGCCAATGGCTGCCCACGCACCGCCGTGCGCTGGGCTATGTGTTCCAGGAAGCCAGCCTGTTCCCGCACCTGACCGTGCGGCGCAACATCGACTACGGCATGCGGCGCACGCCGGCCGCACGGCGCAAGGTGTCCCAGGACCAGGCCGTGTCCCTGCTGGGCATAGGCCATCTGATGGACCGCATGCCCTCCACCCTGTCGGGCGGCGAGCGCCAGCGCGTGGCCATTGCGCGGGCGCTGGCCACCAGCCCCCGCGTGCTGCTGATGGACGAGCCCCTGGCCGCGCTGGACGCCCAGCGCAAGGCCGAGGTCCTGCCCTACCTGGACCAGCTGCGCCGCGAACTCGACATTCCCGTGGTCTACGTCAGCCACTCCATCGACGAGGTCGCGCGCCTGGCCCAGCACCTGGTGCTGCTCAAGGCTGGTGGCCTGGTCGCCGCCGGCGCCACCAGCGAGCTGCTGGCACGGCTGGACCTGCCCCTGAGCATGGGCGACACGGCAGCGGCCATGGTCAGCGCACAGGTCCAGCAGCACGATCCCGATGCACACCTGAGCACGCTGTCCTTCGATGGCGGGCGCCTGCGTCTTGTCATGGCCTCCCCGCGCCCCGTCGGCGAAACCGTGCAGTTGCGCGTGCAGGCACGCGATGTGAGCCTGAGCCTGCAGCACCCGCAAGACAGCAGCATCCTCAACATCCTCCCTGCCACCGTGCAGGAGCTGCGCGAGGACGGCCCGGGCCAGGTCATGGTCTCGCTGCAGCTGGGCCCGTCCCGCCTGCTGGCGCGCATCACCCGGCACTCCGCGCAGCAGCTGGGCATTGCGCCGGGCATGCATGTCTTCGCCCAGATCAAGGGCATGGCATTGCTGGACTGAGCACGCGCGGCGGCGCCGATATCATGCGGAAGCCGCCTGCGCGGCCCACGCCATGAACGCCACCACCGAACACGCCCCCGCACCCGTCCCCGTCCCAGACCCCGGCGCAGCAGATGCTGCATGCGCGGCCCCGCCTGCCATTGCCGCGCTGCGCACGCATGCGGTGGCGCGTCACCGGATCGAGCACGGGGGTGCGGTCAGCATCCAGGCCGAACCGCAGGTGCTTGCCAGCGAAGTCCCCATCGCCCTGGTGTTCAACGGCATCTCCCATGCCGTGATGATGGGCACGCCCTCGGACCTGGAAGACTTTGCGCTGGGCTTTGCGCTCACCGAAGGCATTCTGGACAGCGCTGCCGACTGCTACGGCATCGAAGTGCGCGCCGTGGCCGCCGAAGCCGCAGGCCTTCCGGCCGGCATGGACGGCATCGAGGTGCAGCTGGACGTGGCCTCGCGCTGCTTCGCCCGCCTCAAGGACCGGCGCCGCAGCATGAGCGGGCGCACGGGCTGCGGTGTCTGCGGCGTGGACAGCTTCGCGGCGCTGGACCTGTCCTTCGACCCGCTGCCCGCGCATGACTGGATCGCCCGCGTCGATGCCGCCACCGTCTGCGCAGCCATCGCGGCACTGCCGCCATTGCAACGGCTCAACGCCGAAGCCGGCGCCGTGCATGCCGCAGGCTGGGCAGGGCTGGACGGGCAACTGACGGATGTGCTCGAAGACGTGGGCCGCCACAACGCGCTGGACAAGCTGGTCGGCCGTCTCTCCCGCACAGGCCGCCTGGGCGAGGCCGGCTTTGTCGTGCTCTCCAGCCGCGGCAGTCATGAGCTGGTGCGCAAATGCGCCAAGGTGGGCATCGCCGCCCTGGCCACCATCTCCGCACCGACGGCCATGGGCGTGCAGATGGCCGAGCTGACCGGCCTGCGCTTCTGGGGCCTGTGCCGGCCACCCAAGGCGGTGCTGTATGCGCCGGGCCGCGCCTGACCCAATGCCCGAGTGCCGTGCCCGCGCAGCGGCAAGTTCGTAGAATCGCGGGTTCAGCCCCTGGATGTACACCATGAACCGCTGCAAGCCCCATTTCTCTCCCGTCCGCCGCCTGTGTGCCGGCGCCCTGCTCGCCGGCCTGGCCTGCGCCAGCCTGGGCGTGGCCGCGCAGGGCCTGCCGTCCAACGAGACGCGCAATTTCCCGCCGCAGGCCCAGTTCGGCGAGCTGGTCGTGACCCAGTTCCCCGAGGTGGAGATCGACGGCAAGACCATTCGCACCAGTCCGGGCTTTCGCCTGTTCAGCCCTGAACGCACGCTGGTGCAGGCCATCAACTACCAGGGCAGCAAGCTCGTGGTGGGCTATGTGATCGAGCCGCAGACGCAGTGGCTGCACCAGGCCTGGATCCTGACCAAGGCCGAGGCCGACAAGCACTACAAGCCCAAGTCGATGCTGCAGCGCATCCTCAACTGAGGCCGAGCGCACGGCAGGCATCCGACGCACCCGGCCTGCGCCTTGCAGGCCGCACTGCCGGCGCCTGGAGCGTTGCTTGCGCCCTGGCCCGGCCCTCTTCATTTTTCGCAGACCACTGCTTGCAGTGCGGTGGCTGCCTGACGGAACCCCACCATGTCCAAGAAAGTCTTTATCAAAACCTTCGGCTGCCAGATGAACGAGTACGACTCGGACAAGATGGCCGATGTGCTGGGCGCGGCCCAGGGCTACGAGTCCACCGACGACCCGGAGCAGGCCGACCTGATCCTGTTCAACACCTGCTCGGTGCGCGAGAAGGCGCAGGAGAAGGTGTTCAGCGACCTGGGCCGCTACAAGCACCTGAAGGAACGCGGCGTGCTCATCGGCGTGGGCGGCTGCGTGGCCAGCCAGGAGGGCGAGGAAATCATCAAGCGCGCGCCCTATGTGGACGTGGTCTTCGGCCCGCAGACCCTGCACCGCCTGCCCGAGCTGCTCAATGCACGCGCCGCCAGGCACAAGCCCCAGGTCGATATCAGCTTTCCCGAGATCGAGAAATTCGACCACCTGCCGCCCGCGCGCGTGGAAGGCTCCTCGGCCTTCGTCTCCATCATGGAAGGCTGCTCCAAGTACTGCAGCTACTGCGTCGTGCCCTATACGCGCGGCGAGGAAGTCAGCCGCCCGTTCGAGGACGTGCTGATCGAGGTCGCCGGCCTGGCCGACCAGGGCGTGAAGGAAGTCACGCTGCTGGGCCAGAACGTCAACGCCTACCTGGGCAAGATGGGAGACACGGCCGAGATCGCCGACTTTGCCCTGCTGCTGGAGTACGTGTCCGAGATCCCCGGCATCGAACGCATCCGCTACACCACCAGCCATCCCAACGAGTTCACGCCGCGCCTGATCGAGGCCTACGCCAGGCTGCCCAAGCTGGTCAGCCACCTGCACCTGCCCGTGCAGCACGGCAGCGACAGGATCCTCATGGCCATGAAGCGCGGCTACACGGCCATGGAATACAAGAGCACCATCCGCAAGCTGCGCGCCATCCGGCCCGAGATGGCCATGAGCAGCGACTTCATCGTGGGCTTCCCCGGCGAGACCGAGGAAGACTTCCAGAAGATGATGAAGCTCATCCACGACGTGCGCTTCGACAACAGCTTCAGCTTCATCTTCAGCCCGCGCCCCGGCACGCCGGCCGCCAACCTGCACGACGACACGCCGCACGAGGTCAAGCTGCGCCGCCTGCAGGAGCTGCAGGCCGTGATCAACAACAACATCAAGGACATCAGCGACGAGCGCGTGGGCACGGTGCAGCGCCTGCTGGTGGAAGGCCTGTCCAAGCGCGATGGCAGCGAACTCATGGGCCGCACCGAGTGCAACCGCGTGGTCAACTTCCCGGGCAACGAACGCCTGATCGGCCAGATGATCGATGTGAAGGTCACCGAGGCCCGCACCTTCACGCTGCGCGGCGAAGTCGTGGTGCGCCACTGACCGCAACCCGGCCCCGGCGGCCCAGCGACCTCCTGCGTCACCAAAGCCCGGCAATGCCGGGCTTTTTTGCATGTAACAGGACGTGAAAACAGCCCGGCCACTCTGGCATGGTGCCGGCTGGACCGCTAGCATCGCGGGGTCGCCGCCCTGAGGTCCGTCGGCCTGCATGGCTTTTCCAGCTTCGCTTGCTTGCTATCGATTCCATGAACACCTCCCAGCCCGCCACCTCCCAGGCCGTCCTTGAGGGCGAAGCCCTGCATGCCTTCATGGACCAGGCGCACGAACTGCTGCAGCAGGAGGAGGATGCCAGTCCCATCGCCCCGGCCGAACGCCAGGCGGCCGTCATGGAGTTGCTCTCGCAGCAGCGTTTCGCCCCGGCCACAGTGAGCGAGCTGGAGCGTCTGCACGATCTGTGGCTGGACCTGGAACGGCCCGAAACCGCCAACGCCCTGCTGCGCGAACACCGCGCTGCCACGCTGCAGCCCTTGCAGGGCGACCACCACCTGCTGGCCACGGCCAGCCTGGCGCTCAGCGACATCCAGAGCCGGCTGCGCTTTGACCGTGAAGGCGGCGTGGCCCTGCTCGCGCCCGCTGCCGATCTCATGGGCCGGCTGCCGCATGCCAGCGAGCCCTATCGCTACTGGAACGGCTGGCACTACCTGGCCCGCGAAGCCCAGGCCTGGGAGCTGGCCGAGCAAGGCGTGGACCTGCAGCGCCAGCATGAACGCAGTGACCCGGATGGCGAGGCCTCTCCCGCGCGCCGCGACGCGCGCGCCTGCCTGCGCAAGGCCGAGCTGGCCCGCCTGCGCGGCGATGTGCCCGCCACCGTGCGCCAGGTGCAGGCCGCCACTGCGCAGCTGACCCAGGCCGATGCAGAGCAGAACGTGGACTTCGACGACTGGCTGCACCTTGCGCGCGAGGTCCTGCCGCTGGCCCCGCAAAGCGTTCCGGCCGTGCTCATGGCGGCGGAACAGCACCTGGCCCGCACCGAAAGCCCCGCCGCATCGCAGGCGGTGCGCACGCACCGCAAGGTCCATGCGGCCCGGCTGCAGGCCATGGCCTGCCATGCCATGGGCCAGCCCGAGGCCGCGCTGCAGCTGGCCGCGCTGGGCCGCTTCGGCCTGGTGGATGACTCCGACGATGCCTTCAGCGGCCTGGTGCTGCAGTGGCTGGAAGAGGCGGGCCGCCTGGCCGATGCGGCAGACCTGGCGCTGGAAAGCGTGCTGCACGGCCGCCCCGGATCGGCCCGCCAGGGCTATGAGCTGGCACTGCGCAGGGTGGACAGCGACACCGCCCATGCACCGGCCTGGGCGCTGATCCTGGCCTGGGCGGGACTGGATTCCGACATGCAGGAGATCCTGGAAGACAGCCCGGCTGCTCCGCGCAGCGCAGACGACTACCTGGCCCTGGCGCGCACCCAGGCGCCCGGTCACCCGCTGCTGGACCTGATCGACGGCTGGCGCCTGGCAAAGGTCCACCAATGGGAGCAGGCCCTGCCTCTGCTGGAGCGCGGCGTGGCCGACCAGCCCCGGCACGCCAACTCCGAGCTGCTGCCCATGCTCTGGGCCGCACGCTTCGCCGTGCTGCCCGCCGCGCAGGCGCTGCAGCGCCCCTTCCCCCAGGGCCATGGCGCCCACTGGTGCTATGCAGCGGGCGTGACACTGGATGACGAGGACGACCTGGCCGCCATCATGGGCGAAGGCCGGCAGGTGCCGAACGACGAGCTGCGCGAGCCGCTGGTGCAGCGTTACTACGAAGAGGGCCTGGCCCGCTTCGAAGCCTTTTGGGCCAGCGGCCAGGGCCGGTACAAGGATGCGCACCTGCACGTCTACTCCATGCTCTGCAACAACCTGGCCATCAAGTACCGCTCGCAGCAGCGCTATGACGAGGCGGCGGCCCTGCACCACAAGGGCCTGTCCAGCAGCCCCTTCGCCGAACACCATGACGGCCTGCTGTGGTGCGCCATCCGCCGTGACGACCGCCCCGGCATCGTCACGGCGGCCGAGCAGCTGTGGCACTTCACCCAGGACTACGGCTACAGCCGCCACTGCCCCACGGACTACTTCCCCAGCGCGGCGCTGGCGCTCTACCAGCTGGGCCGCGCAGGCGAGATCGGCATCTGGCTGGAACGCCTGGACCAGTGGTTCGAGGAACTGGACGAGGACGACCAGCGCGAACAGCGGCGCGACTACCTGGCCTCGCTGATGTCCCTGCTGGACTTCTTCTCCGAAAACCATGGTGAAGTGGTGCGCCCGCGCCTGGACGCCCTGCTGCCCGAAGTGCGCGCCCTGGGCGAGTGCTACACGCTGCGCCGCCTGGCCTGCGCCATGGAAAGCTGCGGCCCCATCGACCAGGCCGTGGCCCTGCACCGCGAGGCCATCGCCAAGCTCACGCCCGACGACAGCGAGGCCGAGCACAAGATGGCCCAGGACGGCCTCAAGCGCTGCCTCCGGCTTCGCCCGGACAGCAAGCCCTGGTGGAAGCTGTGGTGAACCCGAGCGCCGGTGCCAACACCGCCAGTGCCTATCGGCCGCGCGACGTGGTCAATGCGCCGGCCATCAAGCAGCGCATCCGCGAGCGCAGCGCGGCACGCGGCGACAGCGAGGAGATCGCCGCCTGGCTGGCCAACCACTTCTACCGCCATGTGATCGGCAACCTCGACGCCGATCCGCCTGCCGTGCAGCCCGTGTCCACGCAGGCCGAGCTGCAGCGCCTGCACCGGCGCGCCGAGCCTGCCGCCTGGGCGCTGGAGCGCCTGCGCGAACATGCGGCCCGCCAGCCGCTGTCACCGGACAGGCCTGCGGCCGAGGGCAGCGCGCCGCTGTGGTGGGTGGAGCCCGACAGCGCACCCCTGCTGGCGCTGGAGAGCCGGCTGCTGGAGTTCCTGTCCACCCGGTGCGGCACCGCGCTGGAGGGCAAGCTGCAGCGCATCAACTGCCCGCAGGCACTGGCGCGCTGGACGCTGGAGCACCTGGCCTTCGCCCGGAAAAGCGACAGCGGCTGGGCCGAACACCGGCCCGGCGCCGTGCGCCCGCTGCTGCGCGGCCAGCTGGGTGTCTTCGTCGAATTCGATGCAAGGAGCCCGGACCTGCGCGCCGAAATGGCCTATGAAAGCCAGATGATGCGCCACTGCCTGGGCCAGTTCAGCGAGCGCGGTGCACTGCGCGGCGGCTATGGCGAGCACTACGCCGAAGCCTGCGAGCAGGGCCGGCTGCGGCTGTTCAGCTACCGCACGGGCACGGCCCAGCCGCGCATCACCGTCAGCGCCCAGGTGCGGGACGACGGGCGGCTGCGCATCGACCAGATCAAGGGCAAGCAGAACCGCCCGCCGATTGCGCGCTACCTGGCCGATGTGCTGGCGCTGCTCAACCACCTCGATACCGATGGCGAGGCGCCAGCCGACGCCCTGGCCATGGGCATCGTGCGCCGACCGGCACAGCCGCTGGCCACGGGCAGCGCAACTGCCTGGTGCGCGGCCAGCGAGCTGCACACCGAGGCCGAACAGCTGTGGCTGCTGCAGTCCCACCCGGCGCTGCTGGAGCAGTTGGACATCCGGTCGCCCCTGATGCAATGGCTGGTTGCGGCACGCCGCGACACCGTGCCCGTGCCCGCCTTCGAGCGCATGCCGCGCAGCGCGGCCCTGCAGCAGTCGCTGGAGCTGGCGCGCCGCCGGGCGGGATCGCCGGCAGCACCGGGCAGGACAGGAAATCCGCGATGAACGCCTTCACCCTTGTTGTGCTGTCTGCACTGCTCTGGTGGGCAGTGCGCGCCGGCCTGCGGCGCCTGCGTGCGGCGCGCCGACGCGGGGACTTCAGCAGCTACCGCAGCGGTGACGCGGCACTGGACTGGGCACTGGCCCTGGCCCATCCCATGGCCTTTCACGCCATCCAGGGCGGCTTTGCGGACCGGCAGCTCAACGGCGCCGACTCCGCCCTGGCCACCCAGTTGCGCCCCATGGTGCTGCACCACCTGGGCCTGCGCACCGACCTGGACGATGCCCAGATCGCACGCCAGTTGCCCGACGGCCTGCGCCAGCGCTGGTTCACACTGGACCTGCAGCGCCTGCAGGCCGGTGACGATCCCCATGCCGCCATGGCCTTTGCCTGCGCGCGCGTGGCCTTCCATGTGCGCTGCGCCTGGCTGCTGGGCTGGGTGGACGAAGCCCTGCACCAGCAGATCCTGCACCTGAACGCATGCCGCGCGCGGGATTGCTTTGACAGCTGGCAGGCCTTCGGCCAGGCCTATGCACGCGGCCGCAGCCAGTGGCTGGCCCGTGGCCGCGCCGACGTGCTGGGGTGCAGCGTGACGCCCGAGCAAGTGCAGCAATGGGTGGCCGATCCGCGCCACCCCTGGCATGCCATGCCCTGGCAGCAGCAGGCCGTCCGGTGACTGCCGCCAGGTGCGTGCGCCGCCTGCCCTGCCCGGTGCTCAGCCTTCGCCATGCACCTTGGCGAAGGCGAGGAGCACTTCCCGCATCATCTGGCGCTGCAGCGCGGGCAGCTTCAGAAAGGCATCGAAGGTTTCGCGTTCGAGATAGGCCACGCCCGGTTCCCTGGGCCGAGGCCCGAGGCTCCAGTCCTGGCCTGGTGCAGGCGCAGTGCGAATTCGAGCTTGATACGCATTCCGAAACCCTGGATTTCCCTGGAGTCTTGATTGGCTCATCGATTGACGACCCGGCTCAAACCCGTCGCCCGGCCAGCGTTCAGGCGAAGATGCTGCGCGCCTCGGTGAAGCGCTTGGCGAAATAGGTGTTGTCCATGCGCACCCGCTGCACCGTGCCGCCGCTGGACGGTGCGTGCACGAACTGGCCGTTGCCCACGAAGATGCCCATGTGCGAATAGCGCGCGCCCAGGGTGTTGAAGAACACGAAGTCACCGCGCTGCAGGCTGCGGCTGCCCACGGGATTGCTGAACTGCGCCCACTGCGCCGTGGTGCGCGGCAGGCGGTTTTCGGTGATGCCGCCCACGGCCCACTGGATCAGGCCGCTGCAGTCGAAACCGCCTTCGGGCGAATTGCCGCCATAGGTATAGGGCGTGTTGACCACAAGCATGGTGCGCGCCAGCAGCGCCTCGCGCAATTCGCCATCCAGATTGAGCGCCTGCGGCGAAGGCACCGGCGCCGGGCCCGCGCCCCTGCGGGGAGCGGACGAGCAGCCAGCCAGCAGCGCGGCGGCCGCCAGCAGACCCCAGTCACGGCGCGATAGCCGCGCCCCGGTCATCGGAGACACCGCAAGGGAAGTCGAAACACCAGCCTTCATGGCGCTGCATGTTCTCACAAAGCCCCAGCGGCCAAAAGAAAAGCCGCAGGCTGCGCTGCGGCTTGGCGTGAAGGAGCGCTCAGCCCGGCGGCTCAGGCGGTGCCTATCAGAACGGCAGCTTCGGCATGCCGCCACCACCGCCCATCATTCCCTTCATGGCCTTCATGCCGCCCATGCGCTTCATCATCTTCATGAGGCCGCCGCCCTTCATCTTCTTCATCATCTCCTGCATCTGCTCGAACTCCTTGAGCAGGCGGTTGACTTCCTGGACCTGCACGCCCGCGCCGTCGGCAATGCGCTTCTTGCGCGTGGCCTTGATGATCTCGGGCTTCTTGCGCTCCTTGGCGGTCATGGAGCAGATGATGCCTTCCTTGCGGCGGATCTCGCGCTCGGCCTTGTCCATGTCCACCTGGCCGGCCTTGGCCGTGAGCTGTGCCGGCAGCTTGTCCATGAGGTTGGACAGGCCGCCCATCTGCTTCATCTGCTGGATCTGGGCCAGGAAGTCGTTGAGGTCGAAACCGTCGCCGCTCTTGACCTTCTCGGCCAGCTTTTGCGCGGCCTCCATGTCCACGCCCTTGGTGACCTGCTCGACCAGGGCCACGATGTCGCCCATGCCCAGCACGCGCTGCGCGTGGCGGTCGGCGTCGAAGACCTCCAGGCCGTCGATCTTCTCGGACACGCCGGCGAACTTGATGGGGGCGCCCGTGATCTGGCGCACCGACAGCGCCGCGCCGCCGCGCGAGTCGCCGTCGAGCTTGGTCAGCACGATGCCGGTCAGGGGCAGTGCTTCCTTGAAGGCCTTGGCCGTGTTGATCGCATCCTGGCCCTGCATGGCATCGACGACGAACAGGGTCTCGACCGGCTTGAGCGTGGCGTGCAGATCCTTGATCTCGGCCATCAGCAGCTCGTCGATGGCCAGGCGGCCGGCCGTATCGACCAGCAGCACGTCAAAGAAGTGGCGCTTGGCGTAGTCCAGCGCGGCCACGGCGATGTCGTGGGGTTTCTGGTCGGACGTGGAGGGGAACCACTCGGCGCCGGCCTGGGCGGTCACGGTCTTGAGCTGCTCGATGGCGGCGGGGCGGTACACGTCGCCCGACACGGTGAGCACCTTCTTCTTGCGCCGCTCGATCAGGTGCTTGGCCAGCTTGGCCGTGGTCGTGGTCTTGCCGGCGCCCTGCAGGCCGGCCATCAGGATGACGGCAGGCGGCTGGGCGTTGAGGTTGATGTCGGCCACGCCCTCGCCCATGGTGGCGGCGAGCTCCTTGTTGACGATGGACACCAGCAACTGGCCCGGCTGCAGCGAGCCCAGCACCTCCTGGCCCAGCGCCTTTTCCTTGACGCGCGCAACGAAGTCGCGCACCACGGGCAGGGCCACGTCTGCCTCGAGCAGGGCCATGCGCACTTCGCGCAGCATGTCCTGCACATTGGATTCGGTGATGCGGGCCTGGCCGCGCATCTCCTTGACGAGTCGCGAAAGTTTGTCGGTCAGTGCGGAGGCCATAAGCGGGGGAGGAGCTGGAGTCGTCGGAAAGGAAAAAGGCGTGCCGCAACCAGACAGCCGGGGCCCGGAGACAGGGCGGGGCCGGGTCGCGGCGCGGACCCTGCAGATCCCGGCAATTCTACCCGCTGCCCCTGGCGGGGTAAGTACCGGCCTTGCATGCCCCACGGCGGGCCCTGGCCAGCGGTAACATCACGTTACCCCATAGCTTGCGCCTATCACCCCGCAATGCGGGCTTGCCACCGCCTAGGAGTCTTCATGCCCGATACACCGTATCGCCAATTCCTGGACCGTGTGCCCGACGGTTTTCTCCTGTTTGACGACCAGGGCTGCCTGCTTGACGCCAACATCCAGGCCTGCTCCCGCCTGGGCCACGACAAGGCGACACTGCTTGGGCTGCGCCTGACGGACATCGGCCTGGACATGTCCGGACAACCCTTGACCGCGCTGTGGCAGGACATGGCCGTGGACAGCCAGGCCTGCATCGCCGGCCGATTGCTGTGCAGCGACGGCAGCAGTTTCCCGGCCGAGATCCATGTCTACTGCCAGTCGCCATCGGGAAGGCGGCTGTTCTTCGCCACCCTGGACGACATCAGCGAACGTGTGCGCCATGACGAACAGATCTGCCAGCTCAATATGCAACTGGAGCAGCGTGTCAAGGAGAGCACGCAGCTGTGGCAGGACTCGACGCGCCTGCTGGCGGCCGTCATGAGCGAGACGCCCGACCTGGTATTCGTCAAGGACCTGCAGGGCCGGTATGTCTTCGTCAACCCCGCGGCGGCGCGCTTTACCCAGCGCACGCCCGAAGACATCGTGGGGAAAACCGACCAGGAGCTCTTTCAGGACAGGAGCAACTTCAGCGACAGCGATCGCCGGATGCTGGACAGCAACGTCCCCGTGGTATCGGACGAGCATCTGCAGGTCGGCGGACAGCACCGCATCTTCCAGGCCATCAAGAGCCCCTACCGGGATGCCCGGGGCAACACCGTGGGCTTGCTGGGCATTGCGCGCGACATCACGCAGATACGCCAGACCGAGGCCCAGCTGCAAAAAAGCTATGACGTTCTGCGCCAGGCCGAGCAGCTGGCCCGCATAGGCAGCTGGACGCTGGATCTGGAGACCGAGCGCTTCCAGGCCTCGGAGATGATGTATGTGATGAACGGACTGGACCCCAAGGGCCCGCCGCTGACACGCCAGGCCATGCGCGACATGCTCAGCCCCCAGGACCTGGCCCGGCTCACCGCTGCCGTGCATCTGTGTGCAGCGACCGGCCAGTCCTACAGCATCGATGTGGTCCATCGGTGTCCCGACGGCCGGCGGTTCTCTGCCCGCATCCTGGGCCGTGCCCACCGGGACGAACAGGGGCGCATCGTCGCCCTGAGCGGCACGCTGCAGGACCTTTCCGAGCACGAGGATGCCCGCGCCCGGCTGGAAGCCCTGGCCGACAACCTGCCCAGCGGCGCCATCTACCGCCTCGAAGGCGGCCTGGACCACCTGCGGCTCAGCTATATCAGTGCCGGCATCGAGAACCTGATCGGCGTGCCGGCCCGCGCCATCATGGCCGACCGCCAGGTCTACCTGAATGCCATCCACCCCGCGGACCTGCCGCTCTACCAGCAGATGATGCAAAACTCGGTCGATACGCTGAGCGTGTTCGACTGCCGCTTCCGCGTGCTCAGGCCCGACGGAGAAATCCGCTGGCTGCGCTGCCGCTCGGCGCCCCGGCGCTGCAACGAGGGCATGGTCTGGGACGGCATCATGCTGGACATCACCCGCGAGCGCGAAGCCGAGCAGGCGCTGCGGCAGGCCAAGGAAGCCGCCGAAGCGGCCGAACGCGCCAAGTCCGACTTTCTGGCCACCATGAGCCACGAGATCCGCACGCCCATGAACACCGTCATCGGCATGACGCGTCTGGTGCAGCAGACGGCGCTGACCTCGCGCCAGCGCGGCTATCTGGAGAAGGTGGAGCGCGCGGCCAACGCGCTGCTGGCCGTGATCAACGACATCCTCGACTTCTCCAAGATAGAGGCCGGCATGCTGGTGCTGGAGGAGGTGGACTTCGCACTGGACGACGTGCTGGAGACCGTCTCGGCCGCCACCGCGTTGCGCGCCGAGGAAAAGGGGCTGGAGGTGGTCTACGCGCTGGACCCGGGCCTGCCGCCGCGCCTGCGCGGCGACCCGCTGCGCCTGGGCCAGGTGTTGACCAACCTGGTCGGCAACGCCATCAAGTTCACCGAGCATGGCGAGGTGGTGGTTTCCATCCACCTGTCGCCGTCGCCCGTGGATGCCGAGACCGATGCCGATGCACTGCACGCGCGCAGCCACCTGTGCGTGAGCGTGCGCGACACCGGCATCGGCCTGGATGCCTCGCGGGCCGAGCGACTGTTCCAGCCCTTCACCCAGGCCGACACCCAGACCACGCGACGCCACGGCGGCACGGGACTGGGGCTGGCCATCTGCCACAGGCTGGTGCAGCTCATGGGCGGCAAGATCGGCGTCTCCAGCCAGCCCGGCCAGGGCAGCCGCTTTCACTTCACAGCCAGGGTCGCTCCAGCCATGGATATGCCGCACGACGGGCACGGCACCCTGGACAGCCGCGGCGTTCTCATCGTCGATGACAACGCCAGCGCGCGCGAAGCCCTGGCTGCCATGGTGCGCAAACTGGGCATGCGCTGCGACACGGCCGAGGATGGCGCGCAGGCGCTGCACATGCTGGAAGAGGCCTTGCGCCACAAATCGCCCTATGGCCTGGCTCTGCTGGACTGGCACATGCCCGGCATGGACGGACTGGAGCTGGCACGCCGCATGCGCAAGCAACAGCACCTGGCCGCGACCCCGGCGGCGCTCATGGTCACGGCCTTCGGGCGCGACGAAGTGCAGCGCGATGCCGCACAGCTGGGCCTGCGGGGGCTGCTGATCAAGCCATTGACCGCATCGGCGCTGCTGGCATCGATCCGAGAGACGCTGCAGGACCCCGAATCGCCCCAGCCCGCGGACCCGGCTGCCGGTCTGTCGCCACAGCAGCGCTACCCGGGCCTGCCAGGGCGCAGGGTGCTGGTAGTGGACGACAACGCCCTCAACCGCGAGGTGGCCACCGAGCTGCTGGAGCAGGCCGGCATGTCGGTACAAACGGCGGCGGACGGCCTGCAGGCGCTGCAGCGGCTGGACAGCCAGCCCTTCGACGCCGTGCTCATGGACCTGCATATGCCCGGCATGGACGGGCTCAGCGCCACGCGCGCCATCCGCTCGCGCAGCGCGCTGCGGCATCTTCCGGTGATTGCGCTGACGGCCCTGGCCTATGCCGAGGACAGCGCCCAGATCGCGGCTGCAGGCGTGAATGCCCATCTGACCAAACCCGTTGACGATGTGCTGCTCTACGACACACTGCAGCGCTGCCTGTCCGCGCAGCACCCCCGTTCAACCATGCCTGCGCCGACCCCGGCCCCCAGGCCCACTCCGCCCACTCCGCCCACTGCGCCAACTCCGGCCCCAGCCTGGGACCCGGCGCGCTTGCGGCAATGCCTTGCCGGCCACTCGCCGCGCATGCTGCAGGTGATCGAAGGCTTTGCCCACGACTTTGCCGAAGCGCCGCAGAAGCTGCGCGAGGCCGTACGCCACCGGGACTGGGAGGCCGTGGCGTCGCTGGCGCATACCTTCAAGGGCAGCCTGGGCTATCTGGGCGCGGACCTGCTGGTGCAATGGTCGACCATGGCCGAGACCGGCGCACACGCCGCCCGGATAGGCGACGGCGACGGCGATGGCGACGGCACAAACGCCCGGCCAAGCACCCACATGGAATCTCTGGTCCAGGCACTGGCCGATGGATTACAGGGCCTGCTGGCGGAAATTGCCGTGCTGTCCGGGCAGGGAGAGCTGCCCGTCCTTGCAACCGTCCCCATCGCGCCGGCCACCCCGCAGCGGCACCCGGTGAACGTTGACGAAGTAGCGTCCACGCTGGCACGGCTGCGGCTGCAGATCGCCGACAGCGACTACGCCGCCCTGGCCGAACTCGATCGGCTGCGCCCCCTGGTGGGCGAGCGCCATGGGCCCATGCTGCAGCGCATACAGCGCTGCACCGAATACCTGGAGGCCGAGGCCGCACTGCAGGAACTGGACCAGTTGGCGCACAGCCTGGGCCAGCCGACGCCGGCGGTCCTGGCCAGCAGCGCACAGGGGAGCGCGCAGGGAGCTGCAGATGCTTGACGCCCTGACAGGGCCGGAGCAGCCCACGGTCCTCATCGTCGACGACGAGCGGCTGAACCGCAGCATGCTGGCCGAGCTGCTGAGCCCCGACTACCGCGTGCTGCTGGCAAAGGATGGCCCCGGTGCCCTGGCGATCGCCCACCGCGAAGCCCACCGCCTGCAACTGGTCCTGCTGGACGTGGGCATGCCCGGCATGAATGGCTACGAGGTGCTGGGCGCCCTGCGCGCCCAGGAGCGCACGGCCCATATCGCCGTCGTCTTCATCACCGGCCAGAGCAATGCCGAGGCCGAGGAATACGGCCTGCGCCTGGGCGCGGCCGACTATGTCTCCAAGCCCATACGCCCCGCCGTGGTCGAGGTGCGCGTGCGCAACCAGATACGGCTGGCCCTGCAGCGCCAGGCCCTGGAGCGCCTGGCCATGGTGGACGGGCTGACCGGCCTGGCCAACCGGCGCCACTTCGACGACATGCTGGAGCGCTCCCACCGGCGGAGCCTGCGCACTGGGGAATCCGTGGGCCTGGCGCTCATTGATATAGATCACTTCAAGCAATACAACGACTGCTACGGCCATGTCCAGGGGGACGAGGCGCTCAAGGCCGTGGCCGCCACGCTGCAGCGCCATGCGCGCCGGCCCTACGATCTGGCCGCGCGCTTCGGCGGCGAGGAATTCGCGCTCATCCTGCCCGGCGAAAGCGATGCCCCGGCCATGGCCGAGCATTTCCGCCAGGAAGTGCTGCGCCTGTCCATCGCACACTCGGCCTCTCCCACGGCGCCGCAGCTCACTGTCAGCTGCGGCGTGCTCACCGTGCGGCAGCCGTCGACCGCTCCGCTGCAAGCCTGGCTGCAGAAGGTGGACGGCCTGCTCTACCAGGCCAAGTCCCAGGGGCGCAACCGCATCGCAGCAGCCATGGAGCCCTGAAAATGCGGGCCGAACCACCGCATGACACCCGGATTCTGAGCCTGCACAAGCGGCGCCGGGAAAGCCACAGCTATCATTGAACGATGCTCTCCGTCCCCCTGATTTCCGCCAACGCATCGCCCCTGGGCTGGATGCTGGCGCTTGCCGCAGCCGTGGCCTATGCCGTGCCAGCCGCCGGCGCCCGACGCATCAGCCAGGCCGGCGCCCGCGTTGCCTTGCGCCTGGCCTGGGTGCTCCACGCCCTGGCCCTGGCCTGGAGCCTGCTCGGGGAGCAGCCTCACTTCGGCTTTGCACCGGCCCTGTCCATGACGGCCTGGCTGGTGCTCACCGTCTATGGCGTCGAGCAGCAGCTGTTCCCCAAGATGCGCGCGCAGCTGGCGCTGTCCGCGCTGGGCACGGCCGCCGTGCTCATGGCCGCGCTGTTTCCGGGAACGCCCCTGCACGTCAACGCCTCGCCCTGGCTGCCGCTGCACCTGGCACTGGGCATTGCCTCCTACGGACTGTTCGCGGCCGCCGTGGTCCACGCCTCGCTGATGACACGCGCCGAGCAGCACATGCGGCTGGGCGGCGGTGGCCATGACAGCGGCCTGCCGCTTCTCACGCTGGAGCGCCTGACCTTCCGCTTCGTATCCGCAGGCTTTGTGCTGCTCACGGCCACGCTGGCCGCAGGCTGGCTGTTCGGCGAACAGCTCTATGGCAAGGCCTGGGTCTGGAACCACAAGTCCGTGTTCTCGCTGCTGTCCTGGCTGACCTTCGCCGTGCTGCTGATCGGCCGTGCGCGCTTTGGCTGGCGTGGCCGCAGCGCCGTGCGCATGCTCTATGCAGGCGCCCTGCTGCTGCTGCTGGCCTATGCGGGATCGCGCTTCGTCATGGAAGTGCTTCTGGAGCGCACCACATGAAGTACCTGCTGGTCCTGATCGTCATCGTCGTGGCTGTCGGCATCTGGCGCAGCCAGCGCCGTGCCGAGGCGCGCGAGCGGCGCCAGGCCGCTGCGCCGCGCAACCCGGCCAACCCGGCCAATGCGCCGCTGGCGGCTCCACAGGACATGGTCGAATGCGCACACTGCGGCCTGCACCTGCCGCGCAGCGAAGCCATCGAGGCGGCAGGCCGCAACTACTGCAGCGCCGAGCACCGGGCCCTGGCGCAACGGCGCTGAGCATGCAGGCCGCGGCCCCCCCCCCAGCCCCCCACCATCGACGAGGCTGCGGCGCAGTCGCCGCACGACGCCAACGCCCCCTTTGTCCGGCTATGGCAGGGCTTCCTGACCGGCCGCGTGCTCATCGCCACTGCGCTTTTGCTGCTGCAACTGGCGCTGCTCAGCGTGCAGCCCGTTGGCAATTCCCTGGTCTGGCTGGTCTGCCTGGGTTACCTGGGGCTGACGCTGCTGCTGCGGCTGACGGCACGCGCCCAGCCGCCCTCGCCCCGCGCCGGCGTGCACTGGCTGCCCGTGATCGGCGTGGACATTGCAGCCATCTGCCTGCTGCAGATGCTGCAGACCGGGCCGCTGAACTATTCGGCCCTGCTGGCCATTCCCATCCTGATCTCGGCCGTGCTGGGCAATCTGACGCTGGCCCTGGCCACCACGGCCAGCGTGACGCTGCTGACCCTGGGCTGGGTGGCATGGCAGGACGTGGCAGGCCGCATAGAAAGCACCCAGGCCTACTACCAGGCCAGCTTTGCCTGCGCGGGCTATTTCGCCGTGGCCTATCTGACGCACGAACTGGCGCGCCGCGTGCGGCGCGAGCGCCACCTGGCCCAGCACAGCAGCCGCAAGGCCCAGACCCAGGAACAGGTCAATGCCCTGGTGATCCGCCACCTGGGCGAAGGCGTGCTGGTGGTCGATCCCCAGTTCCGCGTGCAGCAGGCCAACCCGGCCGCGCTGCACCTGCTGGGGCTGGCCGACGCGCATGCCCTGCCCTTCGCCCTCAAGGAGCATTCCGGCTGGCAGCGACTGCAGGACGCCGTGGCCCAGAGCTTTGCCCAGAACCTGCCCATCTCGGCCGCCATCCATCTGCAGTCCATCGGCCAGGAAGGCATGACGGGCCTGCACCTGCGCACCTGGCTGACCGAGGTCGCCACCCAGTCCGAGGCCGCCCACGCGGCCGAGCCCGCGCTGCTGCAGCAGCTGTGCGTGGTCTTTCTGCATGATCTGCGCGAGATGGAGGCGCGGCTGCGCACGGAAAAGCTGGCCTCCATGGGTCGCATGTCGGCCGCCGTGGCGCACGAAATCCGCAATCCGCTGGCCGCCATCACCCAGGCCAATGCCCTGCTGGCCGAGGATCTGGCGCAGGACCCGGCCCAGCAGCAGCTGTGCCGCATCGTGGGCCAGAATGCCGAGCGCCTGGCACGCATCGTCGAGGACGTGCTCAACATCGCCCGGGCCCAGCAGCACATTGGCGAGGCGCATGCCGGTCTGCTGGCCCTGGACCAGCATGTGGCCCAGGTTTGCCAGGAATGGCAGGCCCAGGGTCAGCCCGTGCGCAGCATCCAGCTCCTGCTGGACGCCAGGGAGAAGACCGTGGTGTTCGATGGCGAGCATCTGCGCCGCATCCTGGTGAACCTGCTGGACAACGCCCGGCGCTACCGCAGCAACGCCCACGAACCACACACGCTGCAAGTGCTGACCGGCGCGCCGGCAGGCGGCCAGATCTGGCTACAGGTCTGGAGCGACGGCGCCGCGCTGGAGCCCACGGTGCAACGCCATCTGTTCGAGCCCTTCTTCTCTTCGGAAAGCCGCTCCAGCGGCCTGGGCCTGTATATCTGCCGCGAGCTGTGCCAGCGCTACGATGCCAGCATCAGCTACCAGCGGCTGTCGCGGCCCACGCCGCACGGCCCTGTCGAGGGCAATGCCTTCAGCATCGTGTTCCGTGCCGGCCCGGCCTCGGCCCTGCCGGCCTCCCTGTTTGACCAGATTGTGGTGTGATGCCTTTGAACTCCCTGCCCGCTGCCGCATCGATCCTTGTCGTGGACGACGAGCCGGATCTGCGCACCCTCTATGAACTGACCCTTCTGCGCGAAGGCTACCGCGTGGAAACCGCCGCCAGCGTGGGCGAGGCGCGCGAGCAGTTGCAGACCCAGCGCTTCGACGTGGTCATCACCGACATGCGCCTGCCCGACGGCATGGGCATGGAACTGCTGCAGGACCTGCGCAGCCAGCAGCGGCGCGAGCGCTGCGTGGTCATGACGGCCTACGGCTCCGCCGAGAATGCCGTCGAGGCCCTGCGCTCAGGCGCCTTCGATTACCTGACCAAGCCCGTGGACCTCAAGCAATTCCGTCTGGTCGTGGCCTCGGCCGCCCAGGGCGTGGGCGGTGTGCCGGCACCGGGCGTGATGCCGGCGCGCAGCCCCTCGGCGACGCCGGCTGCAGGCCCCGTGCTCAGCGGCGGCGGGGCGCTGGATGCCATGGTTGGAGAGTCGCCCGCCATGCAGGCCGTCAAGCAGCGCATTGCCAAGGTGGCGCGCGGCATGGCACCGGTGCTGGTGCATGGCGAGTCGGGCACGGGCAAGGAACTGGTGGCCCGCGCCCTGCACGCCTGCAGCCAGCGCGCCCACGGCCCCATGGTGGCCGTGAACTGCGGCGCCATACCCGAAAACCTGCTGGAGGCCGAATTCTTCGGCGCGCGCAAGGGCTCCTATACAGGAGCCACCCAGGACCGCGACGGCTACTTCCAGGCTGCGCGCGGCGGCACCTTGTTTCTGGACGAGATCGGCGACCTGCCCCTGGCCATGCAGGCCAAGCTGCTGCGCGCCATACAGGAGCGACGCGTGCGCCCACTGGGCTGCGCACAGGAGGAAGCGGCCGACGTGCGCATCGTCAGCGCCACCCACCGCGACCTGGCCGCCGATGTCCAGCAGGGGCGCTTCCGCCAGGACCTGTACTACCGCCTCAATGTCATCGAGGTGCTGCTGCCCCCGCTGCGCGAGCGGCGCGAAGACCTGCCCGCCCTGTGCCGCGCCCTGCTGGCACGGCTGTCGCAGGAATCCGGCCTGCCCATGCCCGAGATCGACGAGCGCTCAGTGGAGCAGATCGCCCGCCTGCCCCTGCCCGGCAATGTGCGTGAACTGGAGAACCTGCTGCACCGCGCCATCACGCTGGGCGAGGACGGACC
The DNA here is from genome assembly GCF_042653485.1 of Delftia deserti. Taxonomy (NCBI): domain Bacteria; kingdom Pseudomonadati; phylum Pseudomonadota; class Betaproteobacteria; order Burkholderiales; family Comamonadaceae; genus Delftia; species Delftia deserti. The sequence goes on from NZ_JBHSIH010000001.1 coordinate 2,734,962, forward strand.
GCTGCGCATAGATCCCGAGATGCAGCTGCCCTGCGGCACGCCGCCAGCCCCGCCTGCATCCGCCTCGCCCTCTCCCTCACCTTCGCGCCCCCTGCCGCAAGGCAGCCCGCCATCGCCAGAGCCATCCGATGCCGACCTGCCTCGCGACCTGCAGGCCTGGCTGGACGAGCGCGAGCGCGGCATCCTGGTGCAGGCGCTGCAGGAAAACGGCTTCAACCGCACGGCCACGGCCGCGCGGCTGGGCCTGAGCCTGCGCCAGATCCGTTACCGCATCGACCGGCTGAACATCGCCCTGCCCGGCGATGCCAGCGCCGAGGCGGACGGAGGCAGCCATGGAGAGTCCTGATCCGCAGGCACAAGCCACCCAGGCCCCGGCCTGGACCTGGCAAGGCGGCTGGCTGCAGCAGGCCCGCCACCTGCCCTCGCCCAACTTTGGCGAGCGCCCGGCCCAGGCGCTGGTCGATCTGGTCGTCGTGCACTCCATCAGCCTGCCACCCGGCGAGTACGGCACGGGCGCGGTCCAGCAACTGTTCACCAACCAGCTCGACTGGGACGCCCATCCTTATTACCAGGGCATACGCGGCCTGGAGGTGTCGGCGCATTTCTTCATCACGCGCCATGGCGAGGTCTGGCAGTTTGTGGACTGCGATGCGCGCGCCTGGCATGCCGGCGCTTCCCGCTGGCGGGGCCGCGACCGCTGCAACGACGACTCCATCGGCATAGAACTGGAAGGCCTGGAGGGCCTGCGGTTCGAGGCGGCCCAGTACGCGGCGCTCGATGCCCTGTGCAACGCCATCGCGGCGCGCTACCCCGTGGCCCATCTCGCAGGCCATGAGCACATCGCGCCGGGCCGCAAATGCGATCCGGGCCCCGGCTTCGACTGGCAGCGGTTGCGCAGGCTGCTGGCCCATCACCATGCCACGGCGAACTGGCAATTGCCGCCAGGCGCGGGCCAGCCCGACACGTAAGCACACACCCTCATCGCAGGCACCGCCAGGTCTTGCAGCCAATGCCGCTTGTCCACAGGCAGAGGACAAACGGTCTGTCAATCCAGAAAGCAACCGATGTGGCGCGCCAGGCGCACGCAGCGGGTGGCTGATCATTTTTTACAAATTCACGCATATGGCGCAGCCCCACTGTCCATGGGGCTTTCAGCGGTCCGACCGGCGCCGGGTCAAGGCTGCTGCGGCTCGCGACGGGCCATCGCCCGCAAGCCACCGCGCAGCGGGCATCTGCTGCTATTGGCTTGTATGTCGCGCACCCGTTTGGCGCAGCGCAAACAGCGGTTTTCCGGCTGTGAGTACCCCGTGTACATGAGACGGCGATACACTACAGGTAGTGCTCCAAAGCACGCTGGACACCATATCTAGTGTTCACAAGCTGTGAACACCCTGTGAAAACGGTGTGCACATCCGACCCCGATTCCATCTCCCAGCAAGCCTGCCCCAAGTGCAGGCCCGCGTCTGTTCTATCCACAAACACCCGTTGAGGAAACTCATGCAAGAAGCACTGAATTCTTTGGCTCCCGCTGCGCACGGTGATGCTGCCAATCCTTCCTCCGCCCATCACCTGTCCGTGCAGGACGGCTACCAGATCATCCGCCGCAGCGGCGATGTGGTGCCCTTCACGCCACAAAAGATCGCCGTCGCGCTGACCAAGGCCTTCCTGGCCGTGCGCGGCGCCCAGGGTGCGGCCTCCGCCAGCGTGCGCGAGACCGTGGACGAGCTGACCCAGGCCGTGGTTCGCGCACTGCTGCGCTCGCGTCCGGGCGGCGGCACCTTCCATATTGAAGACGTGCAGGACCAGGTCGAGCTGGGCCTGATGCGCGGCGGCCATCACGACGTGGCGCGCGCCTACGTGCTGTACCGCGACCGCCGCAACCAGGAACGTGCCGAGCAAAAGAAGGCCGCCGAGGCCGCAGCGGCTGCCGCCGCCGCACCGGCGCCCGTGCTGCATGTGACCGACAACGGCCAGCGCGTGCCGCTGGACCAGGCCCGCCTGCTGGCGCTGATCGAGGCGTCCTGCCGCAACCTCAACGCCGATATCCAGGCCGCCCCCATCGTCGCCGAGACGCTGCGCAACCTGTACGACGGCGTGCCGATCGAAGAAGTCTTCAAGGCCTCCATCCTGGCCGCTCGCACGCTGATCGAGAAGGACCCCGACTACACCTACGTCACCGCCCGCCTGCTGCTGCACACGATCGTGCGCGAGGTCATGGGCCGTGACGTGCAGCCGGCCGATATCCAGGCCGCCTACGCCGAGTATTTCCCCGGCTTCATCCAGAAGGGCGTGGACAACGAGCTGCTCAACCCCGAGCTGCTGAACTACGACCTGCCCCGCCTGGCTGCCGCCATCAAGGCCGAGCGCGACGAGCAGTTCGACTACCTGGGCCTGCAGACCCTGTACGACCGCTACTTCCTGCACGTGCGCAAGACGCGCATCGAGCTGCCCCAGTCCTTCTTCATGCGCGTGGCCATGGGCCTGGCGCTGCAGGAAGAGGACCGCAACGCGCGCGCCATCAAGTTCTACGAGCTGCTGTCGTCCTTCGACTTCATGAGCAGCACGCCCACGCTGTTCAACAGCGGCACGCTGCGCTCGCAGCTGTCTTCCTGCTACCTGACCACGGTGCCCGACGATCTGGACGGCATCTACGAGTCCATCAAGGAAAACGCCCTGCTGTCCAAGTTCGCCGGCGGCCTGGGCAACGACTGGACGCGCGTGCGCGCCCTGGGTTCGCGCATCAAGGGCACGAACGGCGAGTCGCAGGGCGTGGTGCCCTTCCTCAAGGTGGTCAACGACACGGCCGTGGCCGTGAACCAGGGCGGCAAGCGCAAGGGCGCCGTCTGCACCTACCTGGAGACCTGGCACCTGGACATCGAGGAATTCCTCGAACTGCGCAAGAACACCGGCGACGACCGCCGCCGCACGCACGACATGAACACGGCGAACTGGATTCCCGACCTGTTCATGAAGCGCGTCATGGAAAAGGGCCACTGGACCCTGTTCTCGCCCTCCGATGTCGGCGACCTGCACGACCTCTTCGGCGCCGCCTTCGAGCACGCCTACAAGGCCTACGAAACCAAGGCCGACAACGGCGAACTCAAGCTGTTCAAGCGCATCCCGGCCATGGACCTGTGGCGCAAGATGCTGTCCATGCTGTTCGAGACCGGCCACCCCTGGGTCACCTTCAAGGACCCCTGCAACGTGCGCTCGCCCCAGCAGCACGCCGGCGTGGTGCACTCGTCCAACCTGTGCACCGAGATCACGCTGAACACCAGCGACACCGAGACCGCCGTCTGCAACCTGGGCTCGGTCAACCTGGCGCGCCACATCGTCGATGGCGCCATCGACCACGGCAAGCTGCGAAAGACCATCACCACGGCCATGCGCATGCTGGACAACGTGATCGACATCAACTACTACGCCGTGCAGAAGGCCAAGGACTCCAACCTGCGCCACCGCCCCGTGGGCCTGGGCCTGATGGGCTTCCAGGATGCGCTCTATGAAATGCGCATCGCCTACGCCAGCGACGCGGCCGTGGAGTTCGCCGACCAGTCGATGGAAGCCATCTGCTACTACGCCTACTGGGCCTCCACCGAGCTGGCCAAGGAACGCGGCCAGTACTCCAGCTACAAGGGCTCGCTGTGGGACCAGGGCATCCTGCCGCTGGACACGCTGAACCTGCTGGAGAAGGCACGCGGCGGCTATGTGGAAGTGGACCGCTCCTCGCGCCTGGACTGGGATGCGCTGCGCGCCAAGATCGGCCAGCACGGCATGCGCAACTCCAACTGCGTGGCCATCGCGCCCACGGCCACCATCTCCAACATCGTCGGCGTCGATGCCTCCATCGAGCCCTCGTTCGGCAACCTGTCGGTCAAGTCCAACCTGTCCGGCGAGTTCACCGTCATCAACCAGTACCTGGTGCGTGACCTGAAGCGCCTGGGCCTGTGGGACGACGTGATGGTCATGGACCTCAAGCACTTCGACGGCTCGCTGCGCCCCATCGACCGCGTGCCCCAGGACGTCAAGAGCCTGTACGCCACCGCCTTCGAGGTCGAGCCCACCTGGCTGGTCGAGGCCGCCGCGCGCCGCCAGAAGTGGATCGACCAGGCCCAGAGCCTGAACATCTACATGGCCGGTGCATCGGGCAAGAAGCTGGACGACACCTACAAGCTGGCCTGGCTGCGCGGTCTGAAGACCACCTACTACCTGCGCACCACCAGCGCCACCAACATCGAGAAGTCCACGGTGCAAAGCCGCGTGCTCAACGCCGTGCCCTCGGCCGCCGCCGCACAGCCTGCCGCCGTGAACACCTCCAGCGCCCTGGAAGCCGCGGCAGCCGCCGCACGCGCCCAGGCACCGGCGACGGACATCAAGTTCTGCGCCATCGACGATCCCGGCTGCGAAGCCTGCCAGTAAGCCGCGCAGCGCGGGGCCTCGCCACGGCGCAGGCCCCGCGCCCTGCCCGCCAGCCAGCGCCATGCGCAGGATCTTCGCCATGGACCTTGGGCCTGCTCAACACGCCAGGCCACCCATGGTCCTACATTGACCGGAGCAGAAAGAGAGGACTCTTTCGCACCGAATGAACTGAACATATGCCCCAGGGCATGCCGGAGAAAATTGCAATGCTGACCTTTGACGACGACGCCACCCTCTCGAACACGCCCAGCGGCGCGGAGGCTGCGCCCAGCACCACACACAAGCGCGTGAATGCCGCCGACAAGCGCATCATCAACGCCAAGACCGACGTCAATCAGCTGGTGCCGTTCAAGTACAAGTGGGCCTGGGAAAAGTACCTGGCCACCTGCGCCAACCACTGGATGCCGCAGGAAGTGAACATGAACCGCGACATCGCCCTGTGGAAGGACCCCAACGGCCTGACCGAGGACGAGCGCCGCATCATCAAGCGCAACCTGGGCTTCTTCGTGACGGCCGATTCGCTGGCCGCCAACAACATCGTGCTGGGCACCTACCGCCACATCACGGCGCCCGAGTGCCGCCAGTTCCTGCTGCGCCAGGCCTTCGAGGAAGCCATCCACACCCACGCCTACCAGTACATCGTGGAGTCGCTGGGCCTGGATGAGGGCGAGATCTTCAACGCCTATCTCGAAGTCCCCTCCATCCGCGACAAGGACGAATTCCTGATCCCCTTCATCGAAGCGATCATGGATCCCGCCTTCAAGACCGGCACCTTCGAGACCGACCAGACCCTGCTCAAGTCGCTGATCGTTTTCGCCTGCCTGATGGAGGGCCTGTTCTTCTACGTGGGCTTCACGCAGATCCTTGCGCTGGGTCGCCAAAACAAGATGACCGGCGCCGCCGAGCAGTACCAGTACATCCTGCGCGACGAGTCCATGCACTGCAACTTCGGCATCGACCTGATCAACCAGCTCAAGCTCGAAAATCCACAGCTGTGGACACCCGAATTCAAGGAAGAAATCACGGCGCTTTTCGTCAAGGCCGTCGAGCTGGAATACCGCTACGCAGAGGACACCATGCCGCGCGGCGTGCTCGGAATGAACGCATCGATGTTCAAGGGCTACCTGCGCTACATCGCCAACCGCCGCGCCACGCAGATCGGCCTTGAGGCCCTGTTCCCCAACGAGGAAAACCCGTTCCCCTGGATGAGCGAGATGATCGATTTGAAGAAGGAACGTAACTTCTTTGAGACACGCGTCATCGAGTATCAAACCGGAGGCGCACTTTCCTGGGATTAATCGCTTCTCTGCAGGCACAATGCGAACCATGACGCGCTTCACGCTTTTGCAATACCGATGGTGTTGCGGCGTGGGGCGTCTCCGTGTTCATTGCGATGCGTCACTCCACATCGCTTTGGATCGCTTCGGAGCCCCGTACCCCGAAGTGTTTTGTGCAAATCAACGAAGGAGAAGATGATGGCAACTGCGAAGAAGACGGCCTCCACCAAGGCCCCCACCGACAAGAAGACCACTGCCAAAAAGGCGGCTGCTCCCAAGGCTGAAACCGTGAAGAAAACCACGGCCACTGCCAAGGCAGCACCCGTCAAGAAGGCTGCTGCACCTGCTGTGAAGAAGGCTGCAGCTCCTGCTGCCAAGAAGGCCGCTGCACCTGCTGCAAAGAAGGCTGCCGCTCCTGCCAAGAAGGCTGCTGCTCCTGCTGCGAAGAAGGCTGCTGCTCCCGCCAAGAAGGCTGCTGCTCCTGCTGCAAAGAAGGCTGCCGCTCCTGCCAAGAAGGCTGCTGCTCCTGCTGCGAAGAAGGCTGCCGCTCCCGCCAAGAAGGCTGCTGCTCCTGCTGCGAAGAAGGCTGCCGCTCCCGCCAAGAAGGCTGCTGCTCCTGCCGCAAAGAAGGCCGCTGCTCCCGCCAAGAAGGCTGCTGCACCTGCCGCAAAGAAGGCTGCCGCTCCTGCCAAGAAGGCTGCTGCACCTGCCGCAAAGAAGGCCGCTGCTCCTGCCAAGAAGGCTGCTGCTCCTGCTGCCAAGAAGGCTGCCGCTCCCGCCAAGAAGGCTGCTGCACCTGCTGCGAAGAAGGCTGCCGCTCCCGCCAAGAAGGCTGCTGCTCCTGCTGCAAAGAAGGCCGCCGCTCCTGCTGCCACAAAGGCTGCTGCACCTGCTGCACCTGCCGCGAAGAAGGCCGCAGCTCCCGCCAAGAAGGCTGCCGCTCCTGCTGCTGCCAAGAAGCCCGCTGCAGCTGCCAAGCCTGCCGCAGCGCCCGCCAAGGCCGCAGCAGCTCCTGCCGCTCCCGCCAAGAAGGCTGCAGCCCCGAAGAAGGCCGCTGCCCCCAAGAAGGCCGCAGCAGCTCCCGCCGCTGCCGCGCCTGCAGTTCCCGCTGCCGCACCCGCGCCCATCGCGCAAACCCGCCTGGCTCCCCAAGCCGCATGGCCCTTCCCCACAGGCAACAAGCCCTGAGACTTTTCCGGTCTCAAAGCAAAAAGCCCGGCTCTTTGGAGTCGGGCTTTTTTCATTGTGAAGACGGCGGCTGCGCCGCCGCCTGGCGATCCCGGCTTCAGGGCTGGGCGAAGTCCAGCACGTAGTTCTGCGGGCCACGGCTGGCAATCTTGAGCGCGCCCAGGCGGTTGCCCAGTTCGGCGCAACGCACCAGGTCCCAGCCACGCTCCAGGCCGAACAGCATGGCGCCACGCCATGCGTCGCCACATCCCGTGGGATCGACCACGGCGGCGGGCTGCACCGGCGCCACCAGGGTCTTGGCGCCTTGCACCCAGACCTCGCAGCCCTCTGCCCCCAGCGTCACCACCAGGCCTTGCACCTGTCCGGAAATCTGCTCCAGGCTCCAGCCCGTGCGCTCGCTGAGCATGCGGGCCTCGTAGTCGTTCACGGCCACCCAGTCAGCCTGCTCGATGAAGCTGCGCAGCTCCTGTCCATCGAACATGGGCAGGCCCTGGCCTGGATCGAACACAAAGGGAATGCCGGCCGCCTTGAACTGCTGGGCATGCTCGAGCATGGCCTGGCGGCCATCGGGTGCAATGATGCCCACGCGCACCTGCTCCTTGAGCTCTGGCGTGATGCGGTTGCCGTGGGCCTGCATCATGGCGCCCGGGTGGAAGGCCGTGATCTGGTTGTTGTCACGGTCCGTCATGATCATGCACTGGGCCGTGTGCGTGTCCTGCAGCTGGCCGATGTGCGCGGTCTGCACGCCCAGTTCGTCGAGGCGCTGCACATAGTCGGCGCCGTCGCTGCCCACCATGGCCATGGGCCAGGCATCGCCGCCCAGCAAGCGCAGGGCGTAGGCGATGTTGCCCGCGCAGCCGCCGAAATCGCGGCGCAGCGTGGGCACCAGGAAGGACACATTGAGGATGTGCAACTGGTCAGGCAGGATCTGGTCTGCAAACCTTCCCTCGAAGGTCATGATGTTGTCGAACGCAAGCGATCCGCAGATGAGAGCGGCCATGGTGTGTCTCGGCTTTCTTGAAAAGTCAGGGGGATTCAGGGATAAAAAACCAGGGCGCGATAGCCGGCAACGGCCGCCTCCAGGCCTTGCACTTCGACCGGGGCCGTCACGCTCCACTCGCCATGGCCCTCGATCTGCGCGGGCGCGCCGAACTGGTCAAGCCGGATCACGCGCCGCAGCAGCAGCTTGTCCTGGGCATCGGTGAGCGTGAGTTCGACAGCGGGCATGGCCACGGGGAAGTCGGAACGGTTCTCCAGGCTCAGGCTCCACTGGTACTGGCCGCTGCGCGGCAGCTGCCGAAAGCCCGAACTGCCGATCACCACGTCGCCGATCTGGCGGCGCGGCTGCAGCTCGCAGCCCGCCATGGCGCACAGGGCCTGCAGCGTGGGCGCCAGCGAAGGATGCTGCACGGCCAGCGCATCACGCTGGCCCCACATCACCTGGCCGGCCAATGCGCCCGCGCCCAGCAGGCTGCCCAGCACCAGGGCCACGCGCACGGCAGGCCGGCGCCAGAAGGCCTTGCGGCGCGCCTGGCGCACAAAGCCGGGCTCGGCCTCGGGCAGCGCGGCCGCAGCCTCACCGCTGCCCTCGCCATCGCTGTCGGGCCAGCGGGAGAACTCCGGCGAAGGCACGGAGGCCTGCGCCTGCAACTCCGATTCCGATTCCCGCAGCAGGCCGGTCGGCACGGACGGCGCAGGCGCATCGGACGACTTGTCGGATGGCTTATCAGATGGCTTATGGGGCCGTGTGAACGGCGCGCCTTCCTCATCCTTTGCCGGTGCGGGCACAGGAGCCGCAGTGCCAGGCTCGGGTCCGAGCAGGCCGTCAACGGCCTGCTCGGCCTGGGCGGCGGGCGGGGACTTCGGCGCTGCCCGGGACGCAGCCAGGATCTCGTCCACCAGCGACGCTCCAGGCAGCGCGCTGCCCGACTCTTCGGCGGCGCTGGCGGAGGGGTCCTTCGCGGTCACAGGGGACGGAGGCGGAGCCTCAGGAGCCGGCACCTCGGCCGGCGGCATGGACGGCGAAGGCTCGGCCCTGGCAGCCGCAGCCGTCGTTGCGGTGGATACCGCAGGTGCCGCAGGTGCGGCAGGTACAGAGGGCGCAACAGGTGCAGCAGTACCCGATGCAACCCGCCCCGGCAATCCGCTCGGCGCCGTCGGCAGCCACATGGATTCCCTGAATTCGCGGATGTCATCGTCCTCGAATTCGGCCGGGTTGTGCGATGCCCCGCCGGCCACCGGAGTGCCGGCCACCGAGGTGCCGGCCGCGTTCACAGGTGCCGTGGGCAGGGGCTGCAGGTCCTCGGAGGCATCGAACACTTCATGGCAGACGCCGCAGCGCACCCACCCCTGCGAAATTCGCAGCTGGTCGGCCACCACTTTGAAGCGGGTTCCACAGGCAGGACAGCGGGTGACTTGGCTCATCAGCGATCGATTGTAGGCAGCTGCTCGCGGCCCGCGCCACGAAGGCGGCGGCCGCGCGGGGACTAGGGCCGGAAATCAGGCCGCGCGGCGCGCGGTCATCAGGATCCAGCCATCTTCGCTGTCGGCCACTTCCAGCGCCAGGTACGGCGCATAGGCCTCCTTGAGTTCGTCGGCCTGGCGCTCCAGGATACCGGCCAGCACCAGGCTTCCACCCGCTGCCACGCGGCCGCACAGCAGCGGCGCCAGCACCTTCAGCGGCGTGGCCAGGATGTTGGCCAGCACGGTGCGGTATTCGCCGTTGCCGGCATCGGGCAGGCCCGCCTTCAGTTGCACGGCGTTGGCATCGGCGTTGTAGCGCGTGGACTCCACGGCCGCCGGGTCGATGTCCACCGCGTCGATGTCGGTGGCACCGAACTTGGCAGCGCCAATGGCCAGGATGCCCGAGCCGCAGCCGTAGTCCAGCGTGCGGCCAAGACTGCCTTGCGGCTGGCGGGCGATCCAGCGCAGGCACATGCGCGTGGTCGGGTGCGTGCCCGTGCCAAAGGCCAGGCCCGGGTCCAGGCGGATGCTCACGCGCGCCTCGGGCGGCAGCTCGTGCCAGGTGGGAACAATCCAGAATTCGGGCGTGATGTCCACCGGGGCGAACTGCGACTGCGTCAGGCGCACCCAGTCCTGCTCCGGCACCTGCTTGACGGCGATGATGCTGCAGCCCTCGAAGAAGTCCTGGGGCAGCAGCAGATCACGCGCCTCTTCGGCCGCTTGCTGCGAGGGGAACAGCGCCACCAGGCGGCTGCGCTGCCAGCCGTCCTTGGGCGGCGGCATGCCGGGCTCGCCGAACAGGGCTTGCTCGGCCTCGGTCTGCGCGTCGGCATCCTCCACCGATACGCTCAGGGCGTCCAGCGCATCCAGCGCATCGCTGATGGTCTCAACCCGGTCTTCCGGGCACAGCAGGCTCAACTCGAACATGGGCCCATCCTTTTCTATGCAATAAATGAAAATGCTGGCCGCCGTCGCCGGGGGCCAGCATGCAGGGTCAATCGGGCGACCTGCTCAACGCTTGTTGGCGTTGCGGTGCGCCAGCCACTCTTCCAGGTAATGGATGTTGGTGCCGCCTTCCATGAACTTGGCGTCCACCATCAGATCCTGATGCAGCGGGATATTGGTCTTGATGCCTTCGACCACGGTCTCCAGCAGCGCCGTGCGCATGCGCGCCAGCGCCTGCTCGCGCGTGTCGCCATGGACGATGATCTTGCCGATCATGGAGTCGTAGTTCGGCGGCACGAAGTAGTTGTTGTAGACGTGCGAGTCCACGCGCACGCCGGGGCCACCGGGGGCATGCCACATTGTGATGCGGCCCGGCGACGGCATGAAGTTGTAGGGATCCTCGGCATTCACGCGGCACTCGATCGCATGGCCCTTGAGCTGGGCATTGATCTGGCGCTGGGTGAAGGGCAGCTTCTCGCCTGCGGCCACCATGATCTGGGTGCGCACGATGTCCACGCCCGTGATCAGTTCGGTCACCGGATGCTCCACCTGCACGCGGGTGTTCATCTCGATGAAGTAGAACTCACCGTTTTCAAAGAGGAACTCGAAGGTGCCGGCGCCACGGTAGCCCAGCTTCTTGCAGGCAGCGGCGCAGCGCTCGCCGATCTTCTCAACCAGGCGGCGCGGAATGCCAGGAGCCGGTGCTTCCTCGATGACCTTCTGGTGGCGGCGCTGCATGGAGCAGTCGCGCTCGCCCAGGTAGACCGCGTTGCGGTGGTTGTCGGCCAGGATCTGGATTTCCACATGGCGCGGGTTCTGCAGGAACTTTTCCATGTAGACGGCAGGATTGCCGAAGGCCGCACCGGCCTCGGCCTTGGTCATCTGCACGGCATTGATCAGCGCCGCCTCGGTATGCACCACGCGCATGCCACGGCCACCGCCGCCGCCTGCGGCCTTGATGATCACCGGATAGCCCACGGCCTTGGCGATGCGGCGGATCTGCACGGGATCGTCAGGCAGCTCGCCATCCGAGCCGGGCACGCAGGGCACGCCCGCCTTGATCATGGCCTGCTTGGCCGAGACCTTGTCACCCATGGTTCGGATGTTCTCGGGCGTAGGGCCGATGAAGGTGAAGCCGCTCTTTTCCACGCGCTCGGCAAAGTCGGCGTTCTCGCTGAGAAAGCCGTAGCCGGGGTGGATGGCCTCGGCATCGGTCACCTCGGCGGCCGAGATGATGGCCGGCATGTTGAGGTAGCTCAGCGGCGAAGGCGCGGGGCCGATGCACACGGCCTCGTCGGCCAGCTTGACGTACTTTGCGTCACGGTCGGCCTCGGAATACACCATCACCGCCTTGATGCCCAGTTCACGGCAGGCGCGCTGGATGCGCAGGGCAATCTCGCCCCGGTTGGCAACCAAAATTTTCTTAAACATGAAGGTCCTCGCGACTTGGTGCCTGCGCCGGTACGCAGGCCGAAGCCGTCAGTTGAGCCAATTGCTCTGTCGCGCCGCAGCATGCGTTCGCGCCAGGGCGTCGTGCCGCTTGCGGCATCGCTCGCCTGCAGGTTACTCGATCACGAACAGGGGCTGGCCGTACTCTACCGCCTGGCCGTTTTCGCCCAGGATGCGCGTGATGGTGCCGCTCTTGTCGGCTTCGATCTCGTTGAGAATCTTCATCGCCTCGATGATGCAGATGGTCTCGCCTTCCTTGACCTGGTTGCCCACTTCCACGAAGGGCTTGCCGCCAGGGCTGGAGGCGCGGTAGAAGGTGCCGACCATGGGCGACTTCACCACGTGGCCGGAGACGGCTGCCTCGGCAGGTGCCGCCACGGGCGCTGCGGCGGCAGCGGCGACCGGTGCCGCCATCGGTGCGGCCATGGGAGCCTGCATGGGCGCTGCCACATAGTGCTGCACCACGGCGCCTTCGCTCTTGACGATCCGGACCTTGCCCTCTGCTTCGGTGATCTCCAGTTCCGACACGTTCGATTCGGACACCAGATCAATGAGGGTCTTGAGTTTTCGCAAATCCATGGGAGCTCCAGCGGCTAACAACTAAATAGGGCGCGAATTTACTCCAATTTCGCCCTTCTGCGTGCTTTGAGGCATATTTTTCATCAACGTCGCCATGGAATTCAGGGCATTTCCTGAGCTTTCACAGCTTCGACGATGCGAAAAATCAGCCTTTTGCGCTCCAGGAAGCCAGATCTTCGATAGTAAGCTCACCTATTTTACGTTGCTGCACCATGCCATCTTCGCCGAGCAGCACGGTGAAGGGCAGTCCGCCCTGCAGATTGCCCAGCGAGCGGGTCAGGCCCAGGCCGCCTTCCACCGCCAGCGCCACAGGGAAACGCAGGGGTGTGCGACCCAGGAAGCGCTGCACGGCCTCCGGCTTGTCCACGGCCAGGCCAATGACCTGAATACCATGCTGGTCTTGGCGCGCCGAGAAGGCATCGAGCATGGGCAGCTCGCGCACACAGGGCGGGCACCAGGTGGCCCAGAAATTGACCAGCACCGGCTTGCCGCGCCAGCGCGACAGAGTCATGGCCGAGCCATCGGGTGTGATGAAGCGCTGTTGCCACAACTGCTCTTCGGCACTGGCATCCATGGCGTGCGGCTGAAAACGCCACCACGCAAACCCTGCCCCACCCAGGCCTGCGGCGGCGGCAACGCCGCCCATCAGCCAACGGCGGCGGGAAGATGTGTTTTGCCCTGCATCCACTGAATCAGCCACGGTCGGCCTCCTCTTCATCCTGATCCAACAGCCTGCGCAGCGCATCGGCGCTGCCGCGCGGGCTGCGCCCCTGGCCGTCGGGCTTGAGTGCGCCACGCAGATCATCATGGTCGTACACCAGCAGATGCACGCCCACGGACTCGTTCAAAGGGCGGCAGAAGGCGTGGATGCTCAAGGCCTCCACGGCCTGCCCCGTAAAGCCGGTGACGGTGCTGGGCTCGTACTCCACATGCTGGTTGATCAGCGCGATCTCGGCCGACTTGGGGTCGTCGCAGAACAGCTGCAGGTAAATATCGGACAGGCGGGTGGCCGTGCCGCGCCAGACGGCGCCGGCCAGATGGGGCCGGAACTCGGCCAGGCGGTCCATCCATTGCAGGGCCAGTTCACGCAGGGCCTGCAGTTCCTGGGGCTGGGTGTCGGCGCAGAACAGGGCAATGTATTCGCGCACGGCCTCTTCCACCAGATCGTTGCCCGGCAGCGCGGTGCGCGCGGGCAGCCCCAGCTGGCGAAGTGCGCGGTGCTTGGCAGGCCCCCATTCCAGCCCTTCCTCGACCACGAGGCGGGCCGCGGTCTGGGCAATTTCGGCAGTGGCTTGGTCCATGGCTTTCCGATCCGCTGTATCCCTACATATATATAAGAGGCCTTCGCTGCGGATGGCCCCGGGCCATTGTGACCCAAGCCGCGGCACCGCCGGCCGCAGACGGGCTTTGCCCGTTCCCGCCAGCGCCTTGCACCGGCGATTTCGCAACCTTGTGTTTCCGGGACCCGGTGCCTGCTGGGCCGCAAGCTCCTGTTTTTGCAGGGCAGCCCTCCCGGACATGACGGCAACCGTAGAATGCCCGGCCATGCACATACATATTCTGGGCATCTGCGGCACCTTCATGGGCGGACTGGCCGCACTGGCGCGCGAGGCAGGGCACCGCGTCACAGGCTGCGACGCCGGCGTCTATCCGCCGATGAGCGACCAGTTGCGGGCGCTGGACATCGAACTGATCGAGGGCTACGGCGCCGACCAGATGGCCCTGCAACCCGACATGTATGTCGTGGGCAACGTGGTCAGCCGGGCACGGCTGCCCGACGGCAGTCCCAAGTTCCCGCTGATGGAGGCGATTCTTGAAAGCGGCGCTCCCTACACCAGCGGTCCGCAATGGCTTTGCGAACAGGTACTGCACCATCCGTCCTGCCCGCGCCATGTGCTGGCCGTGGCCGGCACGCACGGAAAGACGACCACGACGTCGATGCTGGCCTGGATTCTCGAATGCGCAGGCCTGGCTCCGGGCTTCCTGGTCGGCGGCGTGCCGCTGGACTTCGGCGTTTCGGCCCGGCTGGGCGCGCCCAGGCGCCCGACGCCAGGCCAGGGGCCGGCCGGCGCGGAGCCCGTCTTCGTCATCGAGGCCGATGAATACGACACGGCCTTTTTCGACAAGCGCAGCAAGTTCGTGCACTACCGCCCGCGCACTGCCGTGCTCAACAATCTGGAGTTCGACCACGCCGACATCTTCGAGGACCTCGGCGCCATCGAACGCCAGTTCCACCATCTCGTGCGCACCGTTCCCGCCTCCGGGCGGCTGGTGGTCAACGGCATAGAGGAGAGCATCACCCGCGTGCTGCACCAGGGCTGCTGGAGCGAGGTCTCCAGCTTCGGTGCGGTGGTCAGCGATTTCAGTGCCCAGGGCGATCCCGGCGCCTTCGACGTGCTGCACCGCGGCCACAAGGTCGCTCGCCTGGAATGGGCACTGACCGGAGAGCACAACCAGCTCAATGCGCTGGCCGCCATTGCAGCGGCCGAGCATGTGGGCGTGACGCCGGCCCAGGCCTGCCAAGCGCTTGCGCGCTTTCAGAACGTCAAGCGCCGCATGGAACTGCGCGGCATGGCGGGCGGCGTGTCCGTCTACGACGACTTCGCCCACCACCCCACGGCCATCCGCACCACGCTGGACGGCCTGCGCCGCAAGCTCGGCAGCCAGGCACGCATCCTGGCCGTATTCGAGCCGCGCAGCAACACCATGAAGCTGGGCACCATGAAGTCGCAACTGCCCTGGGCCCTGGAAAGCGCCGATCTGGTGTTCTGCCACACGGCCGGCCTGGACTGGGATGCTGCCGAGGCGCTGCGCCCCCTGGGCGTGGGAGCCGGTCACAAGGCGCAGGTGGCTGCAGACATCGATGCGCTGATCGGGCAGATCCGCGCAGCCGTCCGCCCCGGTGACCACGTGGTGTGCATGAGCAATGGCGGCTTCGGCGGCATCCACCCCAAGCTGCTGGCGGCGCTGCAAGCCGCAGGCTGAACCGGGCACAGTCCCCAATGAAGGAAGCCCGGGTCATGCCCGGGCTTCCTTGCTGTGTCGATGCCTGTCGGTCGTCAGTAGCTGATGGACATGGCCGGCACATCCACGCGGATCAAGGGCTTGGACAGCACGGCCTGGGCGGCCACGGCATAGCTGTTGCGCCATTGCTCGTCGTCGAACAGCCCGGAGCGCGAACGCGCCGCGCGCGCCACCACCACCAGCTTGTCGGCCAGCAGCACCTTGCCGCTGGCGCGCAGGGGTTCGCAGTCCATGGAGATGAACTGCTGGTCCAGCCAGTGCCGTCCTTCATCGGAACTCATGGGGGTGAGCCCGCTGGTGTCCGTGCGGTACTCTTGCCCTGCATCCAACACCACAATCACTTCGCTGCGCATGGAACTCCTCTCTTCATTACGGGATAAGGCCCTGTGCCTGCGCATGCAGACAGGGCTGTCACTCATGCCCTGAGCTTAACCGCAAGCGCCTTTTCCACACCCCGGGCAAGCTGACATGCCTCAAGTGCCAGAGACTGGCACAGGCGCTGGAGTCGGCACTGCCGCCAGCAGGTGTTTCAAGGCCTGCCAGCGCCTGCCCAAAGGTGCAAACGTACAATGGCCGACAGATTTGGCCCCGTTTTTTCATGGACCTCACCGCATGACAACCGACACCACGCACCAGAAACTGCTCGACCAGTTGCAGCAACTCGAAGACGAGTTGCGCAGCCAGAGCCTCTGGTCGGCCGTGGCGCCCAGCCCTGAGGCCATGGCATCGACCATGCCGTTCATGTACGACACGCTCAAGCTGCAGGAATGGCTGCAGTGGGTTTTCCTGCCCCGGCTGCGTGCCGTGGTCGATGCCCGCGGCCAGCTGCCCTGCCAAAGCCACGTGCATCCGCTGGCCGAGCATGAATGGAGCCAGCCCGTGGCATTCGACAAGCGCCAGTTGCTGGTCCTGCTGCTGGGCATAGACGACACGCTGAACCAGGGCGGACTGACCCCGCCGGACGCCACGCCGCCACACTGAGCAAGAAAACCGGGACATGGAAAAAACGGGGCATGCATGCCCCGTTTTCTTTTCCGGCTCAGGCGGCAACCAGGGCCGCAGCCGGCTCGGGATGCTTGACGCGGCGCTGCTGCACGGCGTCGGACAGCTCGGCCAGCGTTGCCAGGGAATCATCCCAGCCCAGGCAGGCATCGGTGATGCTCTGGCCATAGGTCAGCGCAGCCACCTCATCCTTGCCGGGCGTGAACTTCTGGGCGCCGCCCACGAGATGGCCCTCGATCATCACGCCGAAGACGCTGCGCGAGCCGCCGCTGATCTGTCCGGCGATGTCGCGCGCCACATCCTTTTGGCGCTCATGCTGCTTGGAGCTGTTGGCGTGGCTGCAGTCCACCATCAGCGTGGGAGGCAGGCCGGCCTTTTCCAGATCCTCGCAGGCAGCGGCCACGTTGGCCGCATCGTAGTTGGGGGTCTTGCCGCCGCGCAGGATGACGTGGCAATCCTGGTTGCCCGCCGTGTTCACGATGGCAACCTGGCCATTCTTGTGCACGGACAGGAAGTGGTGGCCGCGGCTGGCCGACTGGATGGCGTCGGTGGCGATGCGGATGTTGCCGTCCGTGCCGTTCTTGAAGCCGATGGGCGCCGAGATCCCCGAGGCCAGTTCACGGTGGACCTGGCTTTCCGTGGTGCGCGCACCGATGGCGCCCCAGCTGATCAGATCGGCGATGTACTGGGGAGAGATCACGTCCAGGAACTCGCTGGCGGCCGGCACGCCCAGGCGGTTGATGTCGATCAGCAGTTGCCGCGCAATGCGCAGGCCTTCGTCGATGCGGTAGCTCTGGTCCAGGTAGGGATCGTTGATCAAACCCTTCCAGCCCACGGTGGTGCGCGGCTTTTCGAAGTACACGCGCATCACGATCTCCAGCGTGTCCTTGTACTGCTCGCGTATGGGCGCCAGGCGGCGCGCGTACTCGATGGCGGCCGCCGGATCGTGGATGGAGCAGGGGCCGACGATGACCAGCAGGCGGTCATCCTCACCAGCCATGATGTTGTGGATGGTGCGGCGGGTGTCGCCGATCAGGGTTTCGACGGCCGTACCGCGGATGGGGAAGAAGCGAATGAGGTGCTCGGGAGGGGGCAACACGGTGATGTCCTTGATACGTGCGTCGTCGGTTTGGCCAGTCTTTTGGGAACCGCCGCGATACCAGGAATCGGCGAGGGAAGCTTGATGAGCAGTCATTGCTTGCTTTCGTGAGGAAAGATGGATCGTGGAAAACGGAGCGAAGAATCGGGAGGGAAAAACAAAAAACCGCCGGGCTCTGCAGCTTCGGCGGTTTTGAGGGAGGTTTGTTCGGGTGCGCGCGCTTACCTCTCTTCCGCCGGGGAGGAGAACCAAAAGTAAAAGTAGAAGGAGGTACGGGCTTGCATGGGGATCGAATGTAGCACAGTCATTTTTCGCAGTGCAACATGGACTTGAAGGCGGGGAAGGTGCCCTTCACCGTGCCACAGAGGGAAAGCGCAAAATCATTGACGCAATAAAACTGCTTTTTTATAAGTTTTTTGCAAAAATTCTCCAATTGAATGAAGAAATATACGATGCAATGCAGTTTTATTGCCATCGACCATGAAAACGTGCAAACCCCGGGAAATGATGCGTTTGCGCGTCACGCAAGGGCGCGATCAACGTCGAAGCAATGCGTCACGCAGCCTGCGCAGGGCCCGGCGCACGGCGCTCCAGGGTTGCCATCGGCGCGCCTTGTAACCAGACAGGATGGCGCTCACATCGGCTTCGCCAGCCACGGCAGCGGATTCGGCAAACATGTCCGTCAGCAGGCATGCATCGCCCAGCAGACGCCAGCCCAGGCGCTCGCAGCGGCGGAAATGCTCGGGCTCCTGGGCATCGCCCACCAGCACGGACTGCTGCCAGGCGTGGACGGCCTCCCTGAAGCCTTTGAGCAGGCGCTGGTAGGCAGGAAATTCGTAGAGGGCATGCCAGCCCGTGGCCAGCGTGGTGAGAAAGTGCTGGTGGTCCAGCACCGCCAGGTCAAGCTGCTGTATGGCGTCTTCCACCGCGGGGCGCGGGCTGCCCGAATAGCGCACGCGCACGGACTCGTCCAGCGCGACGGCCAGCAAGGCCAGTTGCTGGTGCATGGGCTGCAGGTCGCCCACGATCAGCTCATGCTGCCAGAAGCGGCTCAGCCGCGACTCGCCGGCCCAGGCACGCCATTGCTTCGGCAGGCTGCGCAGGGGTTGGACGGAGGTCTGCGGGCCTGGCCGGGAGGGAAAGGAAAGCTGGGTCATGGAATCGGCGCCGGACGCGCCCACGGAACGCGGCGGGCCGCCTCAGGCAGGACAGGGCCCGGCCTGCCGTGCAGGGCGCGGGCATGGGACCGTCAGGCCGTGCCGCCCACCGTCAGGCCGTCGATGCGCAGCGTGGGCTGGCCCACGCCCACAGGCACGCTCTGGCCTTCCTTGCCGCAGGTGCCCACGCCGCTGTCCAGGCGCATGTCGTTGCCGATCATGGTGATGTGCTTGAGCGATTCCGGGCCGCTGCCCACGATGGTCGCGCCCTTGACGGGGTACTGGATCTTGCCGTTCTCGACCCAATAGGCCTCGCTGGCGGAGAACACGAACTTGCCGCTGGTGATATCGACCTGGCCGCCGCCGAAGTTGGTGGCGTACAGGCCCTTCTTGATCGAGGCCACGATTTCCTGCGGCTCCCGGTCGCCACCGAGCATGTAGGTGTTGGTCATGCGCGGCATGGGGATGTGAGCGTAGCTTTCGCGGCGGCCGTTGCCGGTGGGCTTGACACCCATCAGGCGGGCATTCATCGCGTCCTGGATGTAGCCCTTGAGGATGCCGTCCTCGATCAGCACATTGCTCTGGCTGGTGCAGCCTTCGTCATCGACGTTGAGCGAGCCGCGGCGATCGGCCAGCGTGCCGTCATCGAGCACGGTGACACCCTTGGCAGCCACGCGCTGGCCGATGCGGCCGCTGAAGGCGCTGGCGCCCTTGCGGTTGAAGTCGCCTTCCAGGCCGTGGCCCACGGCTTCGTGCAGCAGCACGCCGGGCCAGCCCGGGCCAAGCACCACGGTCATCTCGCCAGCCGGCGCGGGACGGGATTCCAGGTTGGTCAGGGCTGCGCTCACGGCCTCGTCCACGTACTGGGTGATCTGCTCGTCGCTGAAATAGGCCAGGCCGAAACGGCCACCGCCGCCGGCCGAACCCACCTCGCGCCGGCCCTTTTGCTCGGCGATCACGGTAACCGACAGGCGCACCAGCGGCCGCACATCGGCCGCCAGCGTGCCATCGGCTCGGGCCACCAGCACCACGTCGTACTCGCTGGCCAGGCCGGCCATGACCTGGACCACGCGCGGGTCCTTGGCGCGGGCCAGTTTCTCGACCTTGCCCAGCAGCTCGACCTTGGCCGTGCTGTCCAGCGTGGCGATGGGGTCCAGACCGGGATACAGCGAGCGGCTTTGCGCAATCTTGGAAGCATTGGCGCGCACGCGCTTGCTCTGGGCCGCGCCCGAGATGGAGCGCACGGTGCGCGCGGCATCCAGCAGCGAGGCTTCGGAAATATCGTCGGAATAGGCAAATGCCGTCTTCTCGCCACTGACCGCACGCACGCCCACGCCCTGGTCGATGCTGAAGCTGCCGGTCTTGACGATGCCCTCTTCCAGGCTCCAGCCTTCGGCGCGGGTGTACTGGAAGTAGAGGTCGGCGTCGTCGACCTGGTGGCTGCGGATCTCGGCCAGTGCGCGCGCGAGATGGGTTTCATCGAGCCCGAAGGGCTCAAGCAGCAACTGGCGCGCTGTGGCCAAGCGTTCAATGGTGGGTTCGCGGGAGATCATTCACGCATTGTAGAGAGCCGGCCATGCCCTCGCCGTGCAACGGCTGCGGCCAGCGGCTTGCCGACCCATAAAAAAAGAACGGAATGCCGCTCCACCAGGCTGAGCGGCATTCCGTAGGCATGCATCCGCATGGATGGCGAACATGCTGGCCCATGTCCACACCTGCTTTGTAGCCTGCCCTGGCAGCGGTGGCAAGTGAGCAGACTCCCGCAGAAACTATCAAAACAGGAGCACCAAGTGCTTTGGGGATCTCAGTTTTCAAGCCAAATCGCAGGAAGGAATGCGACGCCGCATACCGCAGGCATCCAGACTCTTTGACATTTGCGGGCGCCTTTGGCACCCCAAAGTGCGATTCAGAGCGGCCCGCCGCCCTCGCCCGGCAGCTGCCGCTGCGAGCGCGCCACCGACATCAGCACGCCCAGCGCCAGCCCCAGCGTGACCATGGCCGTGCCGCCATAGCTGATGAAGGGCAGCGGCACGCCGACCACGGGCAGGATGCCGCTGACCATGCCCATGTTCACGAAGGCATAGGTGAAGAAGATCATGGCCACGGCCGCCGCCATGAGCCGCGCGAACAGCGAGTTGGCCTGGATGGCGATGGCCAGCCCGCGCCAGACCAGCAGCAGGAAGGAGACGATGATGAACAGGTTGCCGACCAGGCCGAACTCCTCGGAATAGGCCGCGAAGATGAAGTCGGTCGTGCGTTCGGGGATGAACTCCAGGTGGGTCTGGGTGCCCGCCATGAAGCCCTTGCCCCAGACGCCGCCCGAACCGATGGCGATCATCCCCTGGATGATGTGGAATCCCTTGCCCAGCGGATCGCGCGTGGGGTCCAGCAGGGTGCAGACACGGGTTTGCTGGTATTCATGCAGCACGGGCCAGCGCACGCCGTCGGCGCATAGCTGGGGCTCGTACAGCACGATAAGCGTGATGCCGATGGCGCCGGCCAGCACGGGCGGAACGATGAGTTTCCAGGGCAGGCCCGCGAAAAAGATCACGGACAGGCCTGCGGCCATCACCAGCAGCGAGGTGCCCAGGTCGGGCTGCTTCATGATCAGCCCCACGGGCACCAGGAGCAGGACCATCGCAATCACGAAGTCCGTGCCGCGCAGCTGGCCCTCGCGGCGCTGGAACCACCAGGCCAGCATCAGCGGCGTGGCGATCTTCAGCAGTTCGCTGGGCTGGATCACCACACCCACGTTGACCCAGCGCTGCGCCCCCTTCTTGGTGATGCCGAACAGCGCCACCGCCACCAGCAATGCCACGCCCAGCATGTACAGCGGCACGGCCACCTTCATGAGCTGCTGCGGGGGAATCTGGGCCACGACAAAGAGGATGGCCGCCGCGATCAGCATGTTGCGCCCATGGTCGGTGAAGCGCGTGCCGTGGTCGAAGCCCGACGAGTACATGGCGATCAGCCCCGCCGACGCCAGCATGCCCACGAACAGCAGCAACCAGAAGTCAAAGCCCCGCAGCAGCGGGGCAACACGTTGCCAGAGGGAGGGCTTGTCGAATTCGGTCACGGGGATGGTCGGTCGCGGGCACGGGCCGCCATTATCCCGTGGCGCATGCGGCCGAGCCCGGCGCAGGGTTGCCCACGGAGGCGGTTGTCATCCAGCTGTCGGCCCGGGCCTTCCCTGCTGGGCGCCGCCTGCCGCAGCGGCCACAATGGGCCATGAGCCGTCCGGGCCGCATCCCGCGCCCGGCCCCAGCAACGCAAAGGAGAGCGCCCGCCATGACCACCACCCATTTGCTGTACCTGCACGGCTTTCGCTCCTCTCCCCAATCCACCAAGGCCCGGCGCCTGGCCGAGCATGTGGCCACGCGCCATCCCCATGTGCGCTGGTGGAGCCCGCAACTGCCCCCTTCCCCGCGCGAAGCGGCTGCCCTGATTGCCGATGGCATCGGCAGCTGGCCGCGCGAGACCATGGCCGTGATCGGATCCTCGCTGGGCGGCTACTACGCCAGCTGGGTGGCCCAGCTGGCGCGCTGCCGCAGCGTGATGATCAACCCGGCCGTCAACCCGGCGCGCGATCTTGAAAAGTACATCGGCGAGCAGACTTCCTGGCACAACCCGGAGGAGCGTTTCTTCTTCCGCCGCGAATACATCGAGGAGCTGCGCGCGCTGGACACGCGCCATATGACACCGGCCGCCCCCGAAATGCTGCTGGCGGCCGAGGGCGACGAGGTGCTGGACTGGCGCGAGATGAGCGCACGCTATCCGCATGCGCTGCAGATCATCCAGGAGGGCGGCGATCACGCGCTGAGCAGCTTCGAGGAGTACCTGCCCCAGCTGGACGAGTTCCTGAATCTGGCCTGATGCCGCGCAAGACTGCGCGGCAGCTGCCAGCCGCAGCATGGGAGAATGTCGGGCTATGCACGCATTGTTTGAAGAATCCGGCAAGTTCCTGGCCGGCCGCATCCTCTCCGAAGCCGACACCTCCGCCCAGGTGGAGCTGGACTCGGGCAAACGGGTCAAGGTCAAGTCGGCCAACATCCTGCTCAAGTTCGACAAGCCGGCGCCTGCCGAACTGATCGCCCAGGCCCAGGCGCAGGCCGCCCAGATCGATCTGGACCTGGCCTGGGAATTCGCCCCCGAGGAGGAATTCGGCTTCGCCGACCTTGCACGCGACTATTTCTCGGACAAGGCCACGCTGGCCGAGCAGGCCGGCGCGCTGTTCCGCCTGTACGACGCCCCGCACTACTTCCGCCGCTCCGGCAAGGGCCGCTTCAAGAAGGCACCGGCCGAGATCCTGCAGCAGGCGCTGGCCGGCATAGAGAAGAAAAAGCAGATCCAGGCCCAGATCACGGCCTGGGCCGAGCAGCTGGGCGCCGGCGAATGCCCCGGCCCCATCCGCGAGCAGCTCTACAAGATCCTGTTCCGCCCCGACAAGAACGCCGCCGAATACAAGGCCGTGGTCGAGGCCAGCCGCGCCACGCGACTGGCACCGCTGGACCTGCTGCACAGGGCCGGCGCCATTGAATCGGCCTACGAGTTCCACTGGAAGCGCTTCCTGTTCGACCACTTCCCCAAGGGCACGCAGTTCCCGGCCCTGCAGGCACCCCAGCCACCGGCCGACCTGCCGCTGGCCGAGGTCCAGGCGTTTTCCATCGATGACTCGGCCACCACCGAAATCGACGATGCGCTGTCGGTGCGCGGCCTGGGCACGGGCACGGTCACCGTGGGTATCCACATTGCCGCGCCCGGACTGGCCATCGTGCCGGGCACGCCGCTGGACCAGCTCGGCCGCTCGCGTCTGTCCACCGTCTACATGCCCGGCTACAAGATCACCATGCTGCCCGACGAGGTGGTGCAGATCTACACGCTGGACGAAGGCCGCGCCAACCCCGCCGTGTCGCTGTACGTCACGGTGGACGAGGCCACGCTGGAGACCACGGCCAGCGAGACGCGCCTGGAGCGCGTGCCCGTGCAGGTCAACTTCCGCCATGACAAGCTGGACCACATCGTCACCGAGCAGTGGCTGGCCGACCCCTCCTTCGAGGTCGAGGGCACGCCCGAAGTGCTGCAAGGCAAGCGCGCCGAACTGACGTTCCTGCAGCGCTGGGCCAAGCACCTGAAGGCCGGGCGCGAACTGGTGCGCGGCAAGCCCGAGAACTTCAACCGTCCCGACTACAACTTCCGCCTGGTGGGCAACGACAGCGCGGAGCCCCGCGGCAACGAGCAGGTGGAGATCAGCGTGCGCAAGCGCGGCGCGCCGCTGGACCTGATCGTGGCCGAGGCCGCCATCGTGGCCAACAGCACCTGGGGCGGCTGGATGGCCGAGCTCGGCGTGCCCGGCATCTACCGCAGCCAGGCCAGCCTGACGCCCGGCATCAAGGTGCGCATGTCCACCAAGGCGCAGCCCCATGCAGGCATCGGCGTCAAGAGCTATGCCTGGGCCACCTCGCCGCTGCGCCGCTACGTGGACCTGGTCAACCAGTGGCAGATCATTGCCTGCGCGCGCCACGGCAAGACCGCCGCCCTGGCCGCGCCGTTCAAGCCCAAGGATGCCGAGCTGTTCGGCATCATCAGCAGCTTCGATGGCGCCTACAGCGCCTACAACGGCTACCAGGCCGGCATGGAGCGGTTCTGGACGCTCAAGTACCTGCAGCAGCACGCCATCACCGAGCTGACGGCCACCGTCATCAAGGAAGGCATGGGCGGCGGCCTGCTGGTGCGCGCCGATGACCTGCCCCTGGTCTTCCCCGTGCTGGGCGTCACCGGCCTGCCGCGCGGCGCCCATGTGCGCGTGCGCCTGGGCGAGATCGACGAGATCGCGCTCGATGTCTCGGGCACGCTGATCGAGCGCCTGGATGGCGATGCGGCGGCCGCTGCCGATGGCGCCGAAGACAGTGCCGAGGATGACGAGGAAGCCGTGGCCGGCCCCATCGCCATCGCCGTGGACATGAACGAGACCGATGGCACACCGGCGGCCGACCCCGCCCAGTCCTGACCTGCCTCGCATCCGAGCAACTGCCTTAGATCTGACGTGAAACTGCCTACCGCCCTCCGTTCCCTGAGCACGCTGCAGTTGGCACTGGGCGTTTCCATCGCCCTGCATGCCGGGTTGTTCTCGTTCCGGTTCATCGACCCGGAGCGCTTCGACCGCGTGTTCCAGGACACGCCGCTGGAAGTCATCCTGGTCAATGCCCGCGCCAACGAGCAGCCCGACAAGGCGCAGGCCATCGCACAGACCTCGCTGGCCGGTGGCGGCGAGGCCGACAAGGGCCGGGCCTCCAGCCCCATGCCCTACTCGGCACTCACGGCCGTGGGCGACGACTTCGAGGAACGCCAGCGCCAGATCGACTCCATGCAGGAGCAGCAGACCGTCTTGCTGACGCAGTTGCGCAAGCAGGTCGCGGCCCTGCCGCCGCTGGACCCGCGCGAGGCGGCCAAGCAGACCAAGGAGCAGCAGGCCCAGCAGGAAAAGCGCCAGCAGCTGGTCAAGCTGCTGGCCGAGATCGAAAAGCGCATCAACGAGGAAAACGCCCGCCCCAAGAAGCGCTATATCAGCCCGTCCACGCGCGAGGCCGTCTACGCCATCTACTACGACGGCCTGCGCCGCAAGGTCGAGGACAAGGGCACGGAGAACTTCCCCGAGCAGGCCGGCAAGAAGCTCTACGGCGAGCTGGTCATGATCCTCACCGTCAACCACGACGGGCGGGTGCTGTCCACCGAGATCGTGCAGGGCTCGGGCAACCGCCTGCTGGACACCCGGGCCGAGGCCATCGCGCGTGCGGCCGGCCCCTTCGGCCACTTCGGCCCCGCCATGCGTGCCAAGGCCGACCAGATCGCCGTGGTCTCGCGCTTCAAGTTCACCCGCGAGCAGACGCTGCAGACGACCGTGCAGTAGCGCCCTCCTCTTGTCTTCGCGCACCCTCCTATTCCGACATGACTTCCGCCGCCACCTCCTCCGACCGCTACTGCGTCATGGGCAACCCCGTCGCGCACAGCCGTTCGCCCTGGATCCATGCCCGCTTTGCCGAACTGTGCGGGCAGGACCTGCACTACGAGCGCCAGCATGTGGAGCTGCAAGGCTTTGCCGAGGCCGTGCGCGGCTTTGTCGCGGCAGGCGGGCGCGGCTGCAATGTCACCGTGCCCTTCAAGCTGGAAGCCGCACAGCTGGCCACCACCTCCAGCGAGCGCGTGCAACTGGCCGGCGCCGCCAACACCCTGGTGCTGGCGGCGGACGGCATCCATGCCGACAACACCGACGGCCTGGGCCTGGTGGCCGACATCGTGCGCAATGCGGGCGTGCCGCTGGCCGGGCGCGACCTGCTGCTGCTGGGCGCGGGCGGTGCCGCAGCCGGCGCACTGGGCTCGCTGCTTGCCGAGCGCCCGCGCCGCATCGCCGTGGTCAACCGCACCTTCGAGCGCGCCCAGGCCCTGGTGCAGCGCCATGCCGCCATCGCCGCGCACCATGGCGTGGAACTGGTGGCGCTGGAGCAGCAGGCCGTGGATGAGGATTTCGACGTGGTCATCAACGCCACCGCCAGCAGCCTGGCCGGTGCCGAGGTGCCCGTGCCGGCCCGCGTGCTGCGGCCTGGCAGCCTGGCCTACGACATGATGTACGGCGCCGCAGCCCAGGGCTTCCTGCAATGGGCCGAGCAGCATGGCGCCCAGGCCCGCGACGGGCTGGGCATGCTGGTGGAGCAGGCCGCCGAATCGTTCGCGCTGTGGCGCGGCGTGCGCCCGCCCTCGGCCCAGGTGCTGAACGAGCTGCGCGCCCATATTGCTCAAGGCGGCTGAGCGCTTTATGAAATCCCTGGCACGCGCCCTGCTGCTGGTGCTGTGCGCCGGCCTGCTGCTGCAGCTGTTCTTTGTGCTGCGCATTGCGCTGATGGTGGTGGTCGATCCTGAATCCACGGCCTTTCAGCGCTCCGAGGCCTGGCAGCTGCTGCGCAGCTCCGAAGGCCTGCACTGGAGCCAGCAATGGCTGCCCTACGACCGCATCGCGCCCACGCTCAAGCGTGCCGTCATCGCCTCCGAAGATGACAGCTTCACCGAACACCACGGGGTGCAATGGGAGGCCATCGAGAAGGCCTGGCAGCGCAACCAGCGCGCCGAAGCCCGTGCCCAGAAGGCAGACAACGGCAAGGCGCCCAAGATCTACGGCGGCTCCACCATCACCCAGCAGCTGGCCAAGAACCTGCTGCTGTCGGGCGAACGCAGCCTGCTGCGCAAGGGCCAGGAACTGGTGCTGACCCAGCTGCTGGAACTGATGCTGAGCAAGCAGCGCATCCTGGAGATCTACCTCAACAGCGTGGAATGGGGCCAGGGCGTGTTTGGCGCGGAGGCTGCAGCCCGCCACTACTTCCGCAAGAGCGCCTCCCAGCTCATCGCGGCCGAGGCCGCACGCCTGGCCGTGATGCTGCCCCAGCCCAAGCGCTTCGAGAAGCTGCCCAACTCCGGCTATCTGCTGCAGCGCACGCGCACGGTCATGCAAAGAATGCCCAGCGCCGTCGTCCCCTGAACGGCTACAGTCACGCCATGCGCATTCTTGGAATCGACCCCGGGCTGCAGACCACGGGATTCGGCGTGATCGACGTCGACGGCCACCGCCTGGCCTATGTGGCCAGCGGCACCATCCGCACCACCGGCATCGCGCTCGGCGACCTGCCGGGCCGGCTCAAGCTGCTGTTCGACGGCATCTCGGAAGTCGCCAGCCGCTACCAACCCGACACCTCGGCCGTGGAAATCGTCTTCGTCAACGTCAACCCCCAGTCCACGCTGCTGCTGGGCCAGGCGCGCGGCGCCGCGCTCACGGCCCTGGTCAACGCGGGCCTGCCGGTCGCCGAATACACGGCACTGCAGATGAAGAAGGCCATGACCGGCCACGGCCGCGCGGCCAAGAGCCAGATCCAGGAAATGGTGCGCCGCCTGCTGCAACTGCCCGGCCTGCCCGGCACCGACGCGGCCGACGCCCTGGGCCTGGCCATCACCCACGCCCATGCGGGCGCCGCCATGTCGAAGATGGCCGAGGTCACGCAGCTGCAGCGCCGCCAGCATGCCGTCTACAAGGGCGGCAGGGTGTATTGACTCCCCCTGAGGCGCTGCGCGCCTTCTCCCTGAGGGGGACGACAGCCTAGCTGCGGGGCGGCCCTTGCTTGCTGTCTCTCCTGTCTCTCGCCTGAGCGCCCCCCGCAGACGCCATGGTCTCGATCTCGCTACCTTAACTGCGTTGAATGGGATGCGAGTCAGGGCCGCCCTCAGACAATGCGGCCGAAGAACAGAACGGCAAAAAACGTCACGCCGGCAATCACGGTCCACTTGAGGATGATGAAGCCCCAGCGCTTGTAGTGCGGCCGGCCCGTGCCCAGGTAGAACGCGAAGGAGACGGCCGAGGCCAGCAGCAGCATGGTGGCCAGCCAGCGGAAGATCAGCATGGCGGCGCTCGCCTCACCAGGCCCGCGCGGGCTGGGCGAAGCCCTTGGGCGCCTGGCGCTCGCTGTCGAAGCTGACCAGTTCCCAGGCGTCGGGCTGGGCCAGCAGGGCACGCAGCAACTGGTTGTTCATGCCGTGGCCCGAGCGGAAGGCGCTGTAGGCGGCCAGCAGCGGCCTGCCGATCAGGTACAGGTCGCCGATGGCGTCGAGTATCTTGTGCTTGGCGAACTCGTCGTCGTAGCGCAGGCCGTCGCTGTTGAGTACCTTGTAGTCGTCCATGACGATGGCGTTGTCCATGCCACCACCCAGCGCCAGGCCATGGCTGCGCAGCATTTCCACGTCCTTGGTGAAGCCGAAGGTGCGCGCGCGTGCGATGTCGCGCGTGTAGTTGTCCTCGCCCATGTCGAACTCCACGCACTGGCCCGTGGAGTCCACGGCCGGATGGGCGAAGTCGATCTCGAAGCGCAGCTTGAAGCCGTGGTAGGGGTCGAAGCGCGCCCATTTCAGGTTCTGGCCCTCGCCCTCGCGCACCTCGACGGGGCGGATGACGCGGATGAAGCGCTTGGGAGCCTTCTGCAGCTCGATGCCCGCGCTTTGCAGCAGGAACACGAAAGAGGCGGAGGAGCCGTCGAGGATGGGCACTTCCTCGGCGGTGATGTCTATATAGATGTTGTCGAGCCCGAGGCCGGCAATCGCCGACATCAGGTGCTCCACGGTATGCACCTTGGCGCCGCCGGTGCCGATGGTCGACGCCATGCGCGTGTCGGTGACGGCTTCGGCCGAGATCGGGATGTCCACGGGTTCCGGCAAATCCACGCGACGGAACACGATGCCGGTGTCGGGCTGCGCGGGTCGCAGCGTCAACTCGACGCGCTGGCCGCTGTGCAGGCCCACGCCAACGGCACGGGTGATCGTCTTGATGGTGCGTTGTTGGAGCATCCGGCTATTTTAAAGTGCGTCAGCCGTGCGCAGGGCATGGCCCTGGCACGGCATTCGCTATCACAACCATGCAGCGACCGTATCGGCCGCTGCTCAGTCGGCCTGCTTGCGCAGGAAGGCCGGGATTTCCAGATCGTCCATGCCGCCGGAGGCCAGGGCATCGACGCGGGCAGCGGCCTGCGTGCGGTTGGTACGCCAGACGCTGGGCACCGACATGTTGTTGGCATAGTCGGCACCGCCAGCGGCACCGCCGACCAGGCCGCCGGCTGCCGTGGCGGCACCCATGGAGGCCGACGGCAGCTGGTAGCTCATGTTGTCGGTACCGGTGCGCAGACCGCCCTGCACCACCTGCATGTTCTGGCGGCGTGCGCTGGGGCGCGACAGGCCGGTGGCGACCACGGTGACGCGGATCTCGTCGCCCAGGGTGTCGTCGTAGGCGGCGCCGTAGATCACATGCGCATCGGGCGAGGCATAGGCATTGATGGTGCTCATGGCCAGGCGCGACTCGGACAGCTTCAGGCTGCCCTTGGCGGCCGTGACCAGCACCAGCACGCCCTTGGCGCCCGACAGGTCGATGCCTTCCAGCAGCGGGCAGGCCACGGCCTGCTCGGCGGCGATGCGCGCGCGGTCGGGGCCGGCGGCCTTGGCCGTGCCCATCATGGCCTTGCCGGGCTCGCCCATGACGGTGCGCACGTCTTCGAAGTCGACGTTCACATGGCCGTACTCGTTGATGATTTCGGCAATGCCGCCCACGGCGTTCTTGAGAACGTCGTTGGCATGGGCAAAGGCCTCGTCCTGAGAGATGTCGTCACCCAGCACGTCCAGCAGCTTCTCGTTGAGCACGACGATCAGCGAATCGACATTGGCTTCGAGCTCGTTGAGGCCGCTGTCGGCGTTGGCCATGCGTCGGCCACCTTCCCACTCGAAGGGCTTGGTGACCACGCCCACGGTGAGGATGCCCATTTCCTTGGCCACGCGCGCGATCACGGGCGCAGCGCCCGTGCCCGTGCCGCCGCCCATGCCGGCCGTGATGAACAGCATGTGCGCGCCTTCGATGGCGGTGCGGATGTCGTCCTCGGCCAGCTCGGCGGCTTCGCGGCCCTTGTCGGGCTTGCTGCCTGCGCCCAGGCCGCTGCCACCGAGCTGGATGGTGCGGTGGGCGCTGCTGCGCAGCAGCGCCTGCGCGTCGGTGTTGGCGCAGACGAATTCCACGCCCTGCACGTTGCGCGCAATCATGTGCTCCACGGCATTGCCGCCGCCGCCGCCAACGCCGATCACCTTGATCTGCGTACCCTGGTTGAATTCTTCAACTTCAATCATGTCGATGGGCATGTTGGTTCTCCTGTAGCTCTCTGTAAGTGGTCACCACCGTCTGGGGAAAATTCTGTCTTCTGTCCGGTATTCGGAAGCCGGTGGGCGGGCCGGTAATGCGCAGTCGATGAAAGCACATATCAAAAGTTCCCCACGATGAAGTCTTTGAAACGGCCAAAAGCGGTCTTCATCGACCCACTCTTTTGTGCCACCTTGAAACCGCGCAGGCGAGCCAGGCGGGCCTCTTCGAGCAATCCCATCACGGTGGCGGCGCGGGGTTGGGCCACCATGTCTGCCAGAGCGCTCGAATACTTGGGGATGCCGCGGCGCACGGGCTTGAGGAAGATGTCCTCGCCCAGTTCCACCATGCCCGGCATGACGGCGCTGCCGCCGGTCAGCACGATGCCCGAGGACAGAACTTCCTCGTAGCCGGAATCGCGCACCACCTGCTGCACCAAAGAAAAGATCTCTTCCACGCGCGGCTCGATCACGCCGGCCAGCGCCTGCTTGCTGATCATGCGCGGGCTGCGGTCGCCCAGGCCCGGCACTTCGACCTGGGCATCGGGGTCGGCCAGCAGTTGCTTGGCATAGCCGCTTTCGACCTTGATGTCCTCGGCGTCCTTGGTCGGCGTGCGCAGCGCCATGGCGATGTCGCTGGTGATCAGGTCGCCCGCGATCGGGATGACGGCCGTGTGCCGGATGGCGCCGCCCGTGAAGATGGCCACGTCGGTGGCGCCCGCGCCGATGTCGACCACGGCCACGCCCAGCTCGCGCTCGTCATCGGTGAGCACGGCCTGGCTCGATGCCAGCGGGTTGAGCAGCAGCTGCTCGACCTCCAGGCCGCAGCGGCGCACGCACTTGATGATGTTCTCGGCCGCGCTCTGCGCACCCGTGACGATGTGGATCTTGGCCTCCAGGCGGATGCCGCTCATGCCGATGGGCTCGCGCACTTCCTGGCCGTCGATCACGAACTCCTGCGGCTCGACCAGCAGCAGCCGCTGGTCCGAGGAGATGTTGATGGCCTTGGCCGTCTCCATCACCCGCGCCACGTCGGTGGCCGTGACTTCCTTGTCCTTGATGGCCACCATGCCGCTGGAGTTCAGGCCGCGGATGTGGCTGCCGGTGATGCCGGTGCACACGCGCTGGATCTTGCAGTCGGCCATCAGCTCGGCCTCCTTCAGCGCCTGCTGGATGCTCTGCACCGTGGCGTCGATGTTCACCACCACGCCCCGCTTGAGTCCGTTGCTCGGGGCCACGCCGAGGCCGGCGAGCTTGAGTTCGCCGTTGTACAGGACCTCGGCGACCACGACCATGACCTTGGCCGTGCCGATGTCCAGTCCGACGATCACATCTTTGTATTCTCTTGCCATATCAGCATCCGCCCCCGGTTGGTTCTGTCCTGTCGCTGTGTCGCTGCATGGTGTGCGTGTACATAGGTCTTTCCTCCCTCGTCTTCAGCGTCGGGGACGCACTGCAGCCGGCGCCTTGGCCGTGCCGGTGGTCACACCGCGCAGCCTCAGCGCATATCCGTCTTCGTAGCGCAGGTCGGCCGACTCGATGGCGTCGGCCTTGCGCTTGTATTGGGTCGTGATCTGGGGCAGCGTGCGCACGAAGCGCTGCACGCGCTGCAGCACGGCTTCCACGCTGCCGCCACCCAGTTCGATCTGTGCATCATTGGCCAGCC
The DNA here is from genome assembly GCF_042653485.1 of Delftia deserti. Classification (NCBI taxonomy): domain Bacteria; kingdom Pseudomonadati; phylum Pseudomonadota; class Betaproteobacteria; order Burkholderiales; family Comamonadaceae; genus Delftia; species Delftia deserti. Next base: position 2,766,936 of record NZ_JBHSIH010000001.1, read on the forward strand.
TGAGCTGCCAGCTTCCGCGTGCATTGAGCGTGAGCCCGTCGATCTCCACATCCAGCGGCCCCAGCGCCGGCACCAGCAGCCGGTACATCTGCAGCATCTGCGGGGCGCTGTCCTCGGGGCCCTGCAGGCGCGGCAGGCCGTCGCGATCGAGCTCGCCCAGGTTGGCCTCGAAGACCTCGCCAAAGCTGTTGACCAGGCCGGTACCCGAATCAGGCCCCCAGAAGGCCTCGGCCACATGCTCGTGCAGGATGACGCGCAGGCTGTTGGGGTAGTCGCGTCGCACCTGTGCCTCGCGCACCCAGGGGACCTGCTCGAATGCCGCCTTGGCGCCCTTGAGGTCCACGGTGAAGAAGTTGCCCGTGAGCACGGGCGCCACATTCGCGCGCAAGGTCACCGTGTTGTTGTGCACCAGCTCGCCCTCGACCACGATGCGGCCGATGTTGAAGGCCGGGTGGCGCAGCGCCCACCAGCTCACCGCTGCCAGCCCCAGCGCAGCCACGCCCACGAACAGGACCGTGGCGGTCACGTTCATGAGCTTGACGTCGAAGGGGGCCGGCAGGGAGTAGCTCATGCGTGCTCCTGCTCCGGTTGCGCGGCGTCCAGCGCGGCGCTGGCCAGGATGCCCAGGCAGAGGTTTTCGTAGCTCACTCCGATGGCGCGGGCCGACATGGGCACCAGAGAGTGGCCGGTCATGCCCGGCGAGGTGTTGATCTCCAGCAGGAAGGGCTTGCGATCGCTGGCGCGGATCATGATGTCGGCGCGCGACCAGCCGCGGCAGCCCAGCGTGCGGAAGGCGCGCACGACGATGCGCCGGATCTCGGCCTCTTCCTCGGCGGGCAGTCCGCTGGGGCAGTGGTACTGGGTGTCGTCGGTGAAGTACTTGTTCTGGTAGTCGTAGTTGCCTTCGGGGGCGACGATGCGGATCACGGGCAGCGCATGGGCGCCCTCGCCCGTGCCGAGCACGGGGCAGGTGGTCTCGTCGCCCTCGATGAACTCCTCGCAGAGCACTTCGGGGTCGTAGCGGGAGGCCAGCACATAGGCCTGCTCGCATTCCTCGGCCGTCCAGACCTTGGTCAGGCCGATGGTCGAGCCCTCGCGCGAGGGCTTGACGATCATGGGCGCGCCCAGCGCCTGCAGCGCGGCGCGCGTCTCGCCTGCGCTGGCGACCAGGCGCCAGTCCGGCGTGGGCAGGCCCTCGAAGCGCCAGATGCGCTTGGTCATGATCTTGTCCATGGCAATGCTCGAGGCCATCACGCCGGGGCCCGTGTACGGGATGCCCAGCAGCTCCAGCGCGCCCTGCACCGTGCCGTCTTCGCCGTAGCGGCCATGCAGCGCGATGAAGCAGCGGTCGAACCCGTCCTTCTTCAATTCGCCCAGGTCACGCTCGGCGGGGTCGAAGGCATGGGCGTCCACGCCCTGCGACAGCAGGGCCTTGAGCACGCCCGTGCCCGACATCAGCGAGACCTCGCGCTCGGCCGAGCGGCCGCCCAACAGCACGGCCACCTTGCCCAGGGCCTTGACATCGATCTGGGTGCCGAAGCTGCTCATTGCGCAGCCTCCTGCTGCGCCTGCAGCTCTTGTTTCTGAAGCATTTCGACCAACTTTCCGGGCACGGCGCCAATCGAGCCTGCCCCCATGCACAACAACACGTCGCCATCGCGTGCATGGACGGCAATGGCCGCCGGCAGCTCGGCAACGTTTTCCACAAACACCGGCTCGACACGGCCGGCCACGCGCAGGGCGCGTGTCAGCGAGCGGCCGTCGGCCGCCACCACGGGCGCCTCGCCGGCCGCATAGACCTCGGTCAGCAGCACGGCGTCGGCCAGGCCGATGACCTTGACGAAATCCTCGAAGCAGTCGCGCGTGCGGCTGTAGCGGTGCGGCTGAAAGGCCAGCACCAGGCGACGGCCCGGGAAGGCGCCGCGCGCGGCGGCCAGCGTGGCCGCCATCTCGACGGGGTGGTGGCCATAGTCGTCGATGACGGTGAAGCTGCCGCCGTCGGCAGCCGCCAGTTCGCCGTAGCGCTGGAAGCGCCGGCCCACGCCCTTGAAGCTTTCGAAGGCACGCAGCAGCGCGTCGTCGGAGATCTCCAGCTCCATGGCCACGGCCACGGCCGACAGCGCGTTGAGCACGTTGTGCTCGCCCGGCAGGCTCAGCACCACGTCCAGGTCGGGATAGCTCTGGCCGTTGCTGCGGCGCACCGTGAAATGCATGCTGCCCGCCTCGGCGCGCACGTTGAGGGCGCGCACCTGGGCGTCCTCGGCAAAGCCGTAGGTGGTCACGGGGCGGGCCACCTGGGGCAGGATCTCGCGCACGGCCGGGCTGTCCACGCAAAGGATGGCACGGCCGTAGAACGGCATGCGGTGCAGGAAATCGACGAAGGCGCCCTTGAGCCGGCCGAAGTCATGGCCGTAGGTTTCCATGTGGTCGGCGTCGATGTTGGTGACGACGGCCATCACGGGCAGCAGGTTCAGGAAGGAGGCATCGGACTCGTCGGCCTCGACCACGATGTAGTCGCCCTGGCCCAGCTTGGCGTTGGCACCCGCGCTGTTGAGCTTGCCGCCGATGACGAAGGTCGGGTCCAGCCCGGCCTCGGCCAGCACGCTGGTCACCAGGCTGGTGGTCGTGGTCTTGCCATGGGCACCCGCGATGGCGATGCCCTGCTTGAAGCGCATGAGCTCGGCCAGCATCAGCGCACGCGGCACGACGGGAATCTTGCGCTCGCGCGCGGCCAGCACCTCGGGATTGTCGGACTGCACGGCGGTGGAGGTGACGACGGCGTCAGCCCCCTCGATGTGCGCGGCCGCATGGCCGACGTGGGTGGCGATGCCCAGGCCGGCGAGCCGGCGCAGCGTGGCGCTGTCGGACAGGTCCGAGCCCGAGATGGCGTAACCCAGGTTGTGCAGCACCTCGGCGATGCCGCTCATTCCGGCGCCGCCGATGCCGACGAAATGGATGTGATGAATGGCGTGCTTCATGCGGCCAGTTCCTCACAGGCGGCGACCACCTCGGCGGTGGCATCGGTCTTTTGCATTTTCTTGGCTTTTCCAGCGCGCTCCAGCAGCGTCGCACGCTGCATATTTTGTAGCATTTCGGCCAGGCTTTGGGCAGTCAGTGCGCTTTGTTGCATCAACCATCCACCACCGGCATCGACCAGGAAACGCGCGTTCGTGGTCTGGTGGTCGTCCACGGCGGACGGGAAGGGCACATAGATGGCTGCGGCGCCCACGGCCGCGATCTCGGTGACCGTGCTGGCGCCCGCGCGGCAGACGATGACATCGGCCTCGGCAAAGGCGCGCGCCGTGTCGTCGATGAAGGGCGTCAGCTCGGCCTGCACGCCTGCCGCCGCGTAGTTGGCGCGCAGGGCATCGATCTGCGCGGCGCCGCTTTGGTGCAGCACGACGGGCCGCACATCGGCAGGAATCAGGGCCAGCGCCTGGGGCACGATCTCGTTGAGCGCCTTGGCGCCCAGGCTGCCGCCCACCACCAGCAGGCGCAGCGGACCGCTGCGGCCCGCAAAGCGCTGCTCGGGCGCAGGCTGCTCGGTGAAGGCCCGGCGCAGCGGGTTGCCGACCCAGCGGCCCTTTGGGAACACGTTGGGGAAGGCCGTGAAGATCCGGTGGGAAACGCTGGCCAGCACCTTGTTGGCCATGCCGGCCACGGAGTTCTGCTCATGCAGCACCAGGGGCTTGCCGGCCAGCACGGCCATCATGCCGCCGGGAAAGCTGATGTAGCCGCCCAGGCCCACGACCACGTCGGGCTTGACCCGGCGCACCACGGCCAGCGCCTGCCAGAAGGCACGCAGCAGGCGCATGGGCAAAAAGGCCAGGGTCATGATGCCCTTGCCGCGCACGCCCGAGAACTCGATGGTCTCCAGCGGGAAGCCCTGGGCGGGCACGATGCGCGACTCCATGGAGCCGGGCGCGCCCAGCCAGCGCACGTTCCAGCCTCGCTCGCGCAGGGCCTGGGCCACGGCCAGCCCCGGGAAGATATGTCCGCCCGTGCCGCCGGCCATGATCAGGGCCGTGCGCTGGCGTTGCGTGCGTTGGGAGGTGGGCTGCTGTGTCATGCATGCCCTCCCTTCATCAGCAACTTGTTCTCGTAGTCCACCCTTAACACCACCGCTATCGCTATCAGATTCATCAAAATGGCCGAGCCCCCGAAACTCATCAGGGGCAGCGTCAGCCCCTTGGTCGGCAGCGCGCCCAGGTTCACGCCCATGTTGATGAAGGCCTGGAAACCCATCCAGATCGCAATGCCCTCGGCCACCAGGCCGGAGAACACCCGGTCCAGCGCAATGGCCTGCCGCCCTATGAGCATGATGCGGCGCGTCAGCCACAGGAAGGTGACGGCGATCAAGAGCACGCCGACCAGGCCGAATTCCTCGCCGATCACGGCCAGCAGGAAGTCGGTGTGCGCCTCGGGCAGCCAGTGCAGCTTCTCGACGCTGCGGCCCAGGCCCACGCCGAAGATCTCGCCGCGCCCGATGGCGATCAGCGCATGCGACAGCTGGTATCCCTTGCCCAGGGCGTGCTTTTCATCCCAGGGATTGAGGTAGGCAAAGATGCGCTCGCGCCGCCATTCGGAGGTGGCGATGATCAGCACGAAGGCCAGCACCACCAGGGCCGCGATCAGGAAGAACATGCGCGCATTCACGCCGCCCAGGAACAGGATGCCCATGGCGATCACCACGATCACCATGAAGGCGCCCATGTCGGGCTCGGCCAGCAGCAGCACGCCGACCAGCACCACGGCCAGTCCCATGGGCAGCACGGCGCGGAAGAAGCGCTCCTTGACCTCCATCTTGCGCACCATGTAGTCGGCCGCATAGATGAGCACGGCGAACTTGGCCAGTTCGGACGGCTGGAAATTCATGATGCCCAGCGACAGCCAGCGCCGCGCGCCGTTGACCACGGTGCCCACATGCGGGATCAGCACGGCCACCAGCAGGACCAGGGACACCAGGAAGAGCTTGCGCGCCATGCGCTCCCAGGTGGCCATGGACACCTGGAAGGCCAGCAGCGCGCCGACGAAGGCCATGCCGATGGACATGGCATGGCGCATCAGGAAATGGGTGGGCGCGATCTTGCCGAAGCGCGGATTGTCCGGCATGGCGATCGATGCCGAATACACCATGATCAGGCTCCAGGCCAGCAGGCCGATGACCACCCAGATCAGGGCCTGGTCCAGGCCGAGCACGCTGGCCGGCGTCTGCGTGGGCCGGTGGTACTGGGGACCGCCCAGCCGCACGGGCAGCACGTCGATGGCCTTCTCCTGCGCGCCTCCGAACCAGGAGCGCATGCGGCCCAGGACCTGCGATACGGCGGTCATGCAGCACCTCCGAGTTCATGCCCGGCATCCAGCGCCAGCGCGCGCACGGCATCGACGAACTGGTGGGCCCGGTCCTCGTAGTTGCGGAACATGTCCAGACTGGCGCAGGCGGGCGACAGCAGCACGGCATCGCCCTCCTGGGCGCGCGAGGCGGCCAGCTCCACGGCGTCGGCCATGGTGGTGGCATCGACCAGGGGCACGCCGCAGTCCTGCAGGGCGGCGCGAATGCGGCCGGCGTCGCGGCCGATCAGCACGGCCGTGCGCACATGGCGCGACACGGGCGCGACCAGCGGAGAGAAATCCTGGCCCTTGCCGTCGCCACCCAGGATGACCACGATGCGGTGGTCAGGCCCCAGGCCGGACAGCGCGGCCACGGTGGCGCCCACGTTCGTGCCCTTGCTGTCGTCGTAGTACTCCACGCCGTTGACGCGGCCAATGGGCTGGACGCGGTGCGGCTCGCCCCGGTATTCACGCAGTCCATAGAGCAGCGGCGCCAGCGTGCAGCCGCCCGCGCTGGCCAGGGCCAGGGCGGACAGGGCGTTGATGGCGTTGTGCCGGCCGCGGATGCGCAGTGCGTCGGCAGGCATGAGGCGCTGGATGTACAGGTCTTCGGCGTTCTTGCCCTTGGCGGTTTCGTCGGCCTCATGGGCGCGCACCAGCCAGGTCATGCCGCTGACCACTTCCAGGCCGAAGTCGCCGGGGCGGCGCGGCATGTCGCCGCCGAAGGTGATGTGGGCGCGCTGCTGGGGCTTTTGGCGCTTGCCCGGCGGCACCACGGGCGCCGGCAGCATGCGCATGACCTCGGGGTCTTCGCGGTTGAGCACCATGGTGCCGCTGCTGCCGAAGATGCAGGCCTTGGCATCGGCATAGGCGCGCAGGCTGCCGTGCCAGTCCAGATGGTCCTGGGTGATGTTGAGCACGGCGGCGGCCGTGGGCTCGAACATCTGCACGCCATCGAGCTGGAAGCTGGACAGCTCCAGCACCCAGGCCTGGGGCAGCGCTTCGGCATCGATGGCCCGGGTCAGCGTGTCCAGCAGCGTGGGACCTATATTGCCGGCCACGGCCACGCGCAGGCCCGCATGCTCCAGCAGCTGGCCGGTCAGCGAGGTGACCGTGGTCTTGCCATTGGTCCCGGTGATGCCCAGCACCGTGGGACGGTAGCCATGGGCTGCGGCCAGGGCCTTGAGCGCCATGGCGAAGAGATCGAGCTCGCCGCCCACGGGCAGGCCCTGGGCGCGCGCGGTATCGACCACGGGCGCCACGGCGGCCGGGCTCAGGCCGGGCGAGCGGTAGACCAGGCCCAGGCTCTGGCCGTCCACCAGCTGCGCCGTGAACTCGCCGGGCACGAAGCGCACCTGGGGCAATTCGGTGGACAGCTGCTGCAGCTGGGGCGGTGCCTGGCGCGTATCGGCCACGATGACCTCGGCGCCGCAGCGCACGCACCAGCGTGCCATGGCCAGGCCCGAGGCGCCCAGGCCCAGCACGAGCACGCGCTGGCCCTGCAGGTGCTGGACCTGCTCGCCGGGCCAGCCGGCAGCCACGGGCGGCAGCACCTGTTCGGTTTCAACCGCCGCTTCGGCGGCAATGGGAGTGACCTCGGCATCGGACGAGTCGGAGATGCTGGGGTCGGCAAAGATCTGGGCCACGAAGGCGGCAGCATCCTTGGCCGCAGTCAGCGTGGCGATGTCGGGCACGGGCTCGGTCAGGGCCACAGGCACCTGCGGCACCTGCGCCGCCTGCGTCACCTCGGCGGCCGGAGGCTCCGCCTCGCCGTCGCCGGCTGGCGCGGGAGCCGGTGAATCGTCCAGGACCGGGTCCGCAACCACCTGCCCCTCGGGAGCGAGGCCCGGCATTCCGGCCGGGTCCGCCAGCTCGGCAAGCTCGGCAGGGGACGCCGGCACGGCGGGCTCGGTGGCCGGCAGTGCGTGGAGGTCGGTCTTGAAGTCTTCGGTGTTCATGCACTCACCTCAGCTTCAGCGTGGACAGGCCCAGCAGGCACAGCAGCATGGTGATGATCCAGAAGCGGATCACGACCTGGGTCTCCTTCCAGCCACTCTTTTCGAAGTGGTGGTGCAGCGGCGCCATCTTGAGCAGGCGGCGGCCCTGGCCATAGCGCTTCTTGGTGAACTTGAACCAGGTGACCTGCAGCATCACCGACAGCGCCTCCACCACGAAGATGCCGCCCATGATGGCCAGCACGATTTCCTGGCGCACGATGACGGCAATGGTCCCCAGCGAGGCGCCCAGCGCCAGCGCGCCCACGTCGCCCATGAACACCTGGGCCGGGTGGGCGTTGAACCAGAGGAAGGCCAGGCCCGCACCGGCCATGGCCGCGCAGTACACCAGCAGTTCGCCCGAACCCGGGATGTGCGGGAACAGCAGGTACTTGGCGTAGCCGGCATTGCCGGTGACGTAGGCGAAGATGCCCAGGGCCGAGCCCACCATGATCACGGGCATGATCGCCAGGCCGTCCAGCCCGTCGGTCAGGTTCACGGCATTGCTGGCGCCCACGATGACCAGGTAGGTCATGATCACGAAGCCCAGCACGCCCAGCGGGTAGCTGACTTCCTTGAAGAAAGGCACGAGCAGGCCCGCCTTGGGCGGCAGGTCCAGCGCAAAGCCGGACTGCACCCAGGTGACGAACAGCTCGAAGACCTGGGCATTGGAATTCTCGGAAATGCAGAACACCAGGTACAGCGCGGCCAGCAGGCCGATGACGGACTGCCAGAAATACTTCTCGCCCGAACGCATGCCTTCGGGGTCCTTGTTGACCACCTTGCGCCAATCGTCCACCCAGCCGATGGTGCCAAAGCCCAGCGTGACCAGCAGCACGATCCAGACGAAGCGGTTGGACAGATCGAACCACAGCAGCGTGGACACGGCAATGGACAGCAGGATCAGCGCGCCGCCCATGGTGGGCGTGCCGCTCTTGGCCAGATGGGTCTCCATGCCGTAGCCGCGCACGGGCTGACCGATCTTGAGCGAGGTCAGCATGCGGATCAGGCGCGGCCCGGCCAGCAGTCCGATGACCAGGGCCGTGAGCGCGGCCATCACGGCGCGCATCGTGAGGTACTGGAAGACGCGCAGAAAGCCGAACTCGGGGGACAGGCCCTGCAGCCATTGGGACAGCATCAGCAGCATGCGGCCTCCTTCTTGCAACCGTCATCCTTGCCGGCCGCCTCGACCGCCTGAACCACCTGCTCCATCTTCATGAACCTCGAACCCTTGACCAGAATGCTGCCCACCTCGGGCAGCGCGGCACAGGCTGCCTGCTGCAGCGAGGCCATGTCTTCGAAATGCCGCGCACCTGCACCGAATGCGGTGGCGGCGGATGTGCTTTGCGCGCCCAGCGTGAACAGCCGGGCAATGCCCAGGCTGCGCGCCAGCGCGCCCGCCTCGGCATGGAATTGCGGCCCCTGGTCGCCGACCTCGCCCATGTCGCCCAGCACCAGCAGCTGGGGAGCGGGCAGTTCGCGCAGCACCTCGATGGCCGCGGCCACCGAGTCGGGATTGGCGTTGTAGCTGTCGTCGATCACGGTGACCGTGCGGCCCTGCACCGAAACGACCAGTGCGCGCGAGCGACCCTGCACGGGCTCGAACACGCTCAGGCCGCGAGCAATGTCGGCCAGCGGCACACCGGCTGCCTGGGCGCAGGCCGCAGCGGCCAGCGCATTGCACACGTTGTGGCGGCCGGCAATGTGCAGGCGCACCGAGGCCTCGCCCTCGGGCGTGACCAGGGTGAACTGCCAGGCATCGCCCAGCCACAGCGCATCGCGCGCATGCACCTGGGCGCCATCGGCAGACTCGCCGAACAGCAGGCATTGGCGCGCAGCGGCCAGCTCGCGCCACAGCGGCGTATAGGTGTCGCCAGCCGGGAACACGGCCACGCCGTCGGCGGGCAGGGACAGCAGCACGCTGCCGTTCTCGCGTGCCACGGCCTCGACCGTATGCATGAATTCCTGGTGCTCGCGCTGCGCGTTGTTGACCAGGGCCACCGTGGGCTGGCCGATGGCGGCCAGCTCGGCAATCTCGCCGGGATGGTTCATGCCCATCTCCAGCACGGCCACGCGGTGCCGGGCGGTCATGCGCATCAGGCTCAGCGGCAGGCCGATGGAGTTGTTGAAGTTGCCGCGCGTGGCCAGGGCCGCCTCGCCCGCATGGGCGCGCAGGATGGAGGCCACCATCTGCGTGACCGTGGTCTTGCCGTTGCTGCCGGTGACGGCGATCAGCGGCAGCGCAAAGCGCGCGCGCCAGGCCGTGGCCAGCGCGCCCAGGGCGGCAAGCGAATCGGGCACCTCGATGCCGGACAGGCCCGCGGCCTCCAGGCCGCCATGGGCCAGGGCTGCGGCAGCGCCGGCCTCGCGGGCCTGGGCCAGGAACTGGTTGGCATCGAAACGCTCGCCCTTCAAGGCGACGAACAGATCCCCGGCCTGCAGCGTGCGGGTGTCGGTGTGCACGCGCGTGAGCACGGCCTGGCCGTTGCCGACCAGCCGTGCCTGGGGAATATGCGACTGGATCAGCTCCAGCGCTTGTTGCAAGGTCATCATGACCGCTTCTTTCCTTCGCGGGCCGCCAGCGCCTTGTGCGCCTCGGCCATGTCGGAGAACGGATGGCGCTGGCCCGCCGTCTCCTGGTAGTCCTCATGTCCCTTGCCGGCGATCAGCACCACGTCGCGTTCGCTGGCGTGCGCAATCGCCTGGGCGATGGCCGCTGCGCGATCGGCCTGGGACTGCAGGTTCTCGCCCGGCTGCATGCCGGCCAGGATCTGGTCGATGATGCGTTCGGGCACTTCGCTGCGCGGGTTGTCGCTGGTGACCAGCACACAGTCGGCATTCTTCTGGGCGGCCTGCCCCATGAGCGGCCGCTTGGTGGCATCGCGGTCGCCACCGCAGCCGAACACGCACCACAGCCGGCCACGGCGCTGCTCGGCGGCCGGGCGCAGGGCGCGCAGGGCCTTGTCCAGCGCGTCGGGCGTGTGGGCGTAGTCCACGGCCACCAGCGGCTGGCCGGGCTGGACGATCTGCTGCATGCGGCCGGGCACGGGCTCCAGGTGGGCGCAGGCGGCGACGGCCTGGTCCAGGGTCAGGCCCAGGCAGCGCAGCGCGGCCAGAACGCCCAGCAGGTTGGATACGTTGTACTGGCCCACCATGCGCGTGTGCATGCGCAGGCTGTGGCCGGCCTCGATCACGGTGAAGCTCAGGCCCTCGGCACCCAGCGCGATGTCCTTGGCCTGCAGGCGCGCCGCGCCTTCGATGGAAATGCTCCAGACGTCGAGCGCGGCAGGCGGCCTGCGCGACTGCAGCGTGGCCCACAGGCGTGCGCCATGCGCGTCGTCCACATTGACGACGGCGGCCTGCAGGCCGGGCCAGCCGAACAGCGCGGCCTTGGCATCCCAGTAGGCCTGCATGCTGCCGTGATAGTCGAGGTGATCCTGCGTGAAATTGGTGAACAGCGCCACGCGGATGCGCGTGCCGTCCAGGCGGTGCTCGACGATGCCGATGGACGACGCCTCGATGGCGCAGGCAGCCAGGCCCGCATCGGCGTACTCGCGGAACGCGCGCTGCAGCCGCACCGGATCGGGCGTGGTCATGCCCGTGGATTCCATGGCGGGCGGAATGCCCACGCCCAGCGTGCCCACCAGGGCGCAGCCGCTGCGTTCCTGCAGCTTCACCTGGGCCAGCGCATGCGCCAGCCACCAGGCGGTGGTGGTCTTGCCGTTGGTACCGGTCACGGCCAGCACGTCGATCTGGGCGCTGGGATGCTGGAACCACTGGTCGGCGATCAGGCCCGTGGCGGCCTTGAGGCCGGGAAGCGCCGCGATGTGCTCGCCGGAAAACCCGAAGGCGTCCACACCCTGCGCTTCGACCAGGCAGGCCACCGCACCACGCTCCAGCGCCGAGGCCACATGGGTGCGGCCATCGGTGGCCGCACCGGGCCAGGCGATGAAGGCGTCGCCCGGCCGGACCTTGCGGCTGTCGGTCTGCAGCGTGCCGCGGCCTTGCAGGCGGGCGGCCAGCCATTGGACAGCCTCGGAGGCCGTGGACAGCACCCGCAGGGCTTGGGAGGAACTCATAGCGAGGGCTCCTCCACGGGGTTGGCGACGATCAAGGGCTTGACTTCCATATCGGGCTGCACGCCCATCAGGCGCAGCGTCTGCTGCACCACTTCGCTGAACACGGGCGCCGCCACGGTGCCGCCGTAGATGGTGCCGGCACTGGGCTCGTCCACCATCACGGCGACGATGATGCGCGGATTCTCGATGGGCGCCATGCCCGTGAACCAGGCGCGGTACTTGCCCGCCGCATAGCCCTTGCCCTGCTGCTTGCGGGCCGTGCCCGACTTGCCGCCCACCGAGTAGCCGATGGTCTGGGCGCGCTGGCCCGTGCCGCCAGGGCCGGCTGCCAGGGCCAGCATCTTGCGCACTTCATTGGCCGTGCGCGGCGAGAACACGGGCACGCCCACGGGCGGCTCGTCGGTCTTGAGCATGGTCGCCGGAATCACGCGCCCGCCGTTGGCGAAGACGGTATAGCTGCGCGTCATCTGCAGCAGGCTGGCGGACAGGCCGTAGCCATAGCCCATGGTGGCCTGCTCCACCGGCCTCCAGGTCTTGTAGGGACGCAGGCGCCCGCTGGCAGCACCAGGGAAAGCGATCTGCGGCTTCTGGCCGAAGCCCACGGCCGAGAAGGTTTCCCACATTTCCTTGGCCGGCATCTGCAGCGCGATCTTGGTCGTGCCCACGTTGCTGGACTTCTGGATCACGCCGGCCACGGTCAGCAGGCCGTAGTTGTGGGTGTCGGAGATCGTCGAGCCCGTGACGTTGACGCGGCCCGGCGTGGTGTCGATGGGCGTCTCCGGCTTGAACCGGCCCGACTCCAGCGCCAGGCCGATGGTGATGGGCTTCATGGTCGAGCCGGGCTCGAAGGTGTCGGTGATGGCTCGGTTGCGCAACTGCTCGCCCGTCAGGTTCTTGCGCTTGTCGGGCACGTAGCTGGGATAGTTGGCCAGGGCCAGCAATTCGCCGGTGTGCGCATCCATGACCACCACGCTGCCTGCCTTGGCCTTGTGCGCGATGACCTGCTCCTTGAGCTTCTGGTAGGCGAAGTACTGGACCTTGCTGTCCACGGACAGCTGGATGTCGCGGCCGTCCTGCGGCGGAACTTCCTCGCCCACGCCCTCGACCACGCGGCCCAGGCGGTCCTTGATCACGCGGCGCGAGCCGGGCTTGCCGCCGAGCTCCTTGTCGAACGACAGCTCCATGCCTTCCTGGCCGTGGTCTTCCACATTGGTGAAGCCCACGATGTGGGCGGCCGATTCGCCCTCCGGGTACTGGCGCTTGTATTCCTTGCGCTGGTAGATGCCCTTGATATTGAGGGCATGGATCTGCTGGCCCACGTCCCAGTCGAGCTGGCGCTTGATCCAGACGAAGGTCTTGTCCTCGTCGGCCAGCTTTTCCATCAGCGCGGGCAACGGCATCTCCATGAGCACCGCCAGCTGCTTGAGCTTGGCCTTGACCTCGGGGTCGTCGTGGTCCACGTCTTCGGGGATGGCCCAGATGCTGGCGGCAGGAACGCTGGAGGCCAGGATCAGGCCATTGCGGTCCAGCAGGCGGCCACGGTTGGCCGGCAGCTCCAGCGTACGCGCAAAGCGCACCTGGCCCTGGCGCTGGAAGAAGTCGTTGCCGAACACCTGCACATAGGCGGCGCGCGCGCCCAGGCCGACAAAGCCCAGGCCCAGCATGGCCACAATCATCTTGCTGCGCCACAAGGGTGTCTTGGACGCCAGCAGGGGACTGGAGGTGTAGAGCACGCTGCGCGTCATGGAGCCACTCCGGTGCGCGCATCGTCATTGACGTACTGGGCGATGGCCGGCGTGGCCGGCTTCATCTGCAGGCGCTCGCGCGCCATGACCTCGATGCGCTGCGGCGTCGCCTGGGCGCGCTTTTCCACCTGCAGGCGCTGCTGCTCGGTGGCCAGGCGACGCGATTCGGCCACGGCGCGGTCCAGTTCGGTGAACAGGCGGCGCGATTCATACTGGTTGTGCACCAGGAAGATGGCGCTGGCCATCACCGCCAGCAGCAGCACGAGGTTCAGGCGCAGCATTCCACGCCCTCCTCTTGCGCCAGACGGTGCATGCGCCTCATGCAGGCACCCCGGTGCGGCGGGCCACGCGCATCACGGCCGAGCGCGAGCGCGCATTGGCGGCGACCTCGGCCTCGCTGGGCTTGATGCGGCCCAGCGCTTCAAGGCGCATGGGCGTGGGCGCGGCAAAGGGTGCGCGCCGGTCATAGACTTCCTTGGAGTGCCTGGCGATGAACTGCTTGACGATGCGGTCCTCCAGCGAGTGGAAGCTGATCACCACCAGGCGTCCGCCCGGCGCCAGCACGCGCAGGCTGGCCTCTAGCGCCTGTTCGAGCTCTTCAAGCTCGGCATTGATGAAAATCCGAAGAGCCTGGAATGTGCGTGTCGCTGGGTTCTGCCCAGCCTCGCGGGTCCGGACCGCGCCAGCCACGAGCTCGGCAAGCTCCGCGGTGTTGCGAAGGGGCCCCTGGCTTTCGCGCCGAGCAACAATCGCCTTTGCAATGGGGCCAGCAAACCGTTCTTCGCCGTAGTCACGTATCACCTCCGCAATCTGCTGGGCATCGGCTTCCGCCAGCCAGTCCGCCACGCTCTGGCCGCGCGTGGTGTCCATGCGCATGTCCAGCGGACCCTCGAAGCGGAAGCTGAAGCCGCGCTCGGGGTTGTCGATCTGGGGAGAGCTCACGCCCAGGTCCATCAGCACGCCCTGCACGCTGCCGGCCGGCAGCTCGCCGAGGTGGCGAAACCCTTCGTGCCGAATCGAAAAACGCGCATCGGTGATGCGCGCTGCCTCTTCGATCGCGTCCGGGTCCTTGTCGAACGCCAGCAAGGCCCCATCCGGCCCCAGCCGCTGCAGGATGCGCCGGGAATGCCCGCCTCGCCCGAAGGTCGCGTCCACCCATTGCCCGGCAACGGGCTGTGCGGCGCCGTCCAGCAGCGCATCGACGGCCTCGTCGAGCAAAACGGTGATGTGTTGCAACGGCTGATTCAAGAAAACGCCTCTTTCCTAGAAAGCAAAATCCTGGAAGGCCGCGGGCATTTCTTCCTGCATGGCCTTCGCTTCATGTGCCTCATAAGTGGCCTTGTCCCACAGCTCGAAATGGTTACCCATGCCCAGCAGCACGACTTCCTTGGCCAGACCCACGGCCTCACGCAGCTCGGGCGACACCAGCACGCGGCCGGTGGCATCCATGTCCACGTCCATGGCGTTACCCAGGAAGATGCGCTTCCACCACTGCGCCGACATGGGCAGTTGCGCGATCCGCTCGCGAAACTGCAGCCACTCCGTGCGCGGGAACAGCATCAGGCAACCATGGGGATGTTTGGTAAGGGTGACCTGGCCCTGGGCCATGGCCATGAGGGCGTCACGATGCCGGGTCGGCACAGACAGCCGCCCCTTTCCATCGAGATTCAGCGAGGACGCCCCTTGAAACACGGTCAGTCACCCCGGTCGGTTGGAGCCATCGCGTCCCGGAAATCGGGGCACAAAGGCAACTTTCACCACTTAATTGCACTTTTTTGCACTGTAGCAGCAATTTGGTGTTTCACAACCCGGGAATGGACAATTATTTGCAATGAAATCAACAACTTAGAGGCCGAACGCAATGTGAGTCATGACAAAAATCCCTGGCTTTACAAGCACTTAGATGACTGACTGCAAGTGATCTCTCAAAGCCTGCACGCAATTGCAACGATTCAATTCGCCGGCGACCGGTTGCAACTCGGGTGACCCTCCTACAAAAAGTGACTGCCCGGCAATGCGGGCAGTCACTTCGGTGGCAGCCGCTCGGCCGCCGGGACAGGCTTCAGAGAATGAAGCGAGACAGGTCTTCGTCCTGGCTCAGGGACTGCAGACGCTGGTCCACGTAGGCCGCATCGACGGTGATGGTCTGCCCCGAAAGCTTGGCCGCATCGAAGCTGACCTCGTCCAGCAGGCGCTCGAGCACGGTGGACAGGCGGCGCGCGCCGATGTTCTCGGTGCGCTCATTGACCTCGAAGGCGATGCCGGCCAGCCGGGTGATGCCTTCGGGCGTGAATTCCAGCGTGACGCCTTCGGTGGCCAGCAGCGCCTGGTACTGCTTGACCAGGGAGGCATGGGTCTGGGTGAGGATGGCCTCGAAGTCCTGGACCGACAGCGAGTCCAGTTCCACGCGGATCGGGAAGCGCCCCTGCAGCTCGGGGATGAGGTCGCTGGGCTTGGACAGGTGGAAGGCGCCCGAGGCGATGAACAGGATGTGGTCGGTCTTGACCACGCCGTACTTGGTGGAGACGCTGGTGCCTTCGACCAGGGGCAGCAGGTCGCGCTGCACGCCCTGGCGCGAGATGTCGGAGCCGCTGGTTTCCTGGCGCGTGGCCACCTTGTCGATCTCGTCGATGAAGACGATGCCGTTCTGCTCGGCATTGGCGATGGCGCGGGTGCGCACGTCTTCCTCGTTGACCAGTTTTGCCGCCTCCTCGTCGGTCAGCAGCTTCATGGCCTCGGCAATGCGCAGCTTGCGTGTCTTGCGCTTTTCCTGGCCCATGTGGCTGAACATGCCGCGCAGCTGCTCGGCCATCTCTTCCATGCCCTGGGGGCCCATGATCTGCACCTGGGGCGGCGCGTCGGCGACGTCGATCTCGATTTCCTTGTCGTCGAGCTGGCCCTCGCGCAGCTTCTTGCGGAAAACCTGGCGTGCCGTGTTGTCGGCGGCCACCTCGCCGCTGCGGGCCTGGGGCACGAGCACGTCGAGGATGCGATCCTCGGCCGCGTCCTCGGCGCGCAGGCGCAGCTTCTTCATGTCGGCCTCGCGCGTCTGCTTGACGGCCACCTCGGCCAGGTCGCGGATGATGGCATCCACGTCCTTGCCCACGTAGCCCACTTCGGTGAACTTGGTGGCCTCGACCTTGATGAAGGGTGCATCGGCCAGCCTCGCCAGGCGGCGCGCGATCTCGGTCTTGCCCACGCCTGTGGGACCGATCATGAGGATGTTCTTGGGCGTGATCTCCTGGCGCAGGCCGTCGGCCACGTTCTGGCGGCGCCAGCGGTTGCGCAGCGCGATGGCAACGGCGCGCTTGGCGCCAGCCTGGCCGACGATGTGGCGATCCAGTTCGGAGACGATCTCCTGGGGGGTCATGGCAAAGGACATGGTGTGTATTCGATGCATTCCGCCGCCAGCCCCGCTTCCGTTACCGTTGCCTGGCCGCTGGCGACTATCCGTTTCAATGGCCGGGCGAGAACCGCCCGCGCCGCGAGGGTCTCAGAGCGTCTCGACCGTGTGGTGCATGTTGGTGTAGATGCACAGCTCGCCGGCAATGGCCAGCGACTTGCGCACGATCTCCTCGGCCGACAGCTCGGTGTTGGTCAGCAGCGCCTTGGCCGCAGAGTGCGCATAGGCGCCTCCCGAGCCGATGGACACGATGCCCTGCTCGGGCTCCAGCACGTCGCCGTTGCCGGTGATGATCAGCGAGGCCGATGCGTCGGCCACGGCCAGCATGGCCTCCAGCCGGCGCAGCACGCGGTCGGTGCGCCAGTCCTTGGTCAGCTCGATGGCCGCGCGCGTCAGGTGGCCCTGGTGCTTTTCCAGCTTGGCCTCGAAGCGCTCGAACAGCGTGAAGGCGTCGGCCGTGGCGCCGGCAAAGCCGGCAAGCACCTTGCCGTGGTAGAGCTTGCGCACCTTGCGTGCCGTGCCCTTGACGACGATGTTGCCCAATGTGACCTGGCCATCGCCACCGATGGCGACCTGCACGCCTTCGGGGGTCTGCCGGCGCACGCTGATGATGGTGGTGCCGTGATACTGTTCCATAGCGGTGCCAGATGAGGGCGAAGGCGGCCTTCTCAAGGGTCTGCTCAAAGAATGCCCACGCCCTGTTCGCGGCGGGTGCGCCGTCCTGCCGGAAGGGGTATATGTCGCAGCCGCTGCGCGGCAGGATCAGTCCCGCCGTGGAGTGACCTGCGCGTGCTCCTGGATGCCGATCACGTTGAAGAACACCGCCACCAGCTGGTGCAGCTGGCCGAACTGCAGCACATGGCCCAGCGACTGCATGTGGGCAGCCCAGTTGAGCACCGAGCCGGCCGCCGCAAAGTCCATGCGCACCAGTTGGGTGCAGTCGATGAACACGGGCTCGCCCAGGCTGGCCCCTTCCTGCACCGGGTCCAGCCAGGTGGAGGCATCGCCTTCGATGGTGCCGACAAGCGCAAATCGCACGGCGTCCGCCGTGGCGGCAATGCCTGCCTGCAGGGTTGCATCCGCGCCCTCGGCTTCGCTGGCTTGCGTCAGGCACTGGCAGGCCGGGTCCACCCACGGGGGAGGCGAGACCTCAAAGGTGACGCAGTAGTCCAGCGCCACCAGTTCGAAATCATCCTGCCGGTTCATCAAACGCAGCACCGCCATGCGCAACCTCCACCACAGCGTATCCACACTGGAATCGCCCGAGGGAGCCAGCGTGCCCAGCAGCGCCAGCAGCCGGTCCGCATTGAGCAGCACGAACACGCCCTGGGAGTCCGCCCATTGCTGCAGCAGCGCCTCCAGGGGCGTGGCCGCTGCATCGTCGATGCCGGCCACGGCAGCCCAGTCCAGGTTCCAGGGGCTGGAAGCCTTGGCCTGGGAGGCCTTCAGCGCCGTCACGGCACTCGGCGTGATCTGTGCAGGTGCGCTCCAGCGCCAGCCGCGCCCTGCCGCTGCGCCCGGCATGGACACCACCGGGGCGGTGCGCTGTTGCGGCATCGCAAACCATTGGGGAGCGGAGCGGCCGAAGCGCGCCGCGAATTCGATGCCCGCCTTGTCGAACTGCAGCGGGCGGTCGGCCGCACGGTACAGGTCCAGCAAGGCCAGCCAGACCGGCAGCTGCGCGGGGACATCGCGCCGGTCGATCAGCTCCAGCATGCCCTGCTCGGCGCCATCCACATCGCCATTGGCAAAGAGGATCGCCGGCTCTTCCAGGTCGGGATCGTGCTCGAACACCACGAAGGAGGGCGGCACCATGTCCATGGGCTGCGGCGGGGAGACCTCGGTGGCCGCGAAGGCCGGCAGGAAATCGGTCGCCCCCTCCAATGGCCGCAGGGGGCGGGCCATGGGCGCGGGGTCGATGATGGGAGCCGTAGAGACGGAGGGTACCTGCGGCGCAGGTGCCAGGCTCATGGGCAAGGTGGTGGCAAAGGCTGCCGCGTCGCCGGCCGAGGCAATGGCGGGCGGCACCACGTCGCTGAGCATGGGAATCTGCCCGGACGGCGGCGGCTGCCTGCGAAACGAGGCCGGAGCGGGGTTGCCGCCCGCGGGCAGCGTCATGGGGATGGTGGTTGCATCGGCCGCCTGCTTGCCCCGCCACCATTGCTGGGACATCTGGGCCTCGATCTCGTCGATCTTCTTGAGCGTGACGGCGCGTTCGCCGGAGGATTTGGAGCTCAGCAGGCTGCTGAGGAATTGCGAGCCCTGGGCGGCGGGGCCGGGCACACCGACCGGTGCGCTGCCCGGCCTGGAGGCCTGTTGCAGCTCGGCCTGGCGCAGGCGGCGCAGTTGGTCGAACTCGCGCTTGCGCACGAAATCGTTGCGGCGCTTGCGCTCGATCATCTCCTTGAGCGCCTGCTTGCTGTACTGGCTTTCCTGCTCCCCGTCCAGGCCGTCGAGGTCGGACCAATTGACCGTGGGGTGGCGCACAAAGCGCACCACCTTGGACAACAATCCCCCCGATTTGCTGCTCTCTTCTTTTGCCATGGCGAGTCAGATTAGCACCGACGGCCTGCAGGCCGTTGCTGCAACTCAATCCCCATACATCTTCTGCTTGAGCTCGCGGCGCTGCTGGGCTTCCAGCGACAGCGTGGCCGTGGGACGGGCCAGCAGGCGGCCCACGCCGATGGGCTCGCCGGTCTCGTCGCAGTAGCCGTAGTCGCCTGCGTCGATGCGTGCAATGGATTGCTCGATCTTCTTGAGCAGCTTGCGTTCGCGGTCGCGCGTGCGCAGCTCCAGCGCATGCTCTTCCTCGATGGTGGCACGGTCGGCCGGATCGGGAACCACCACGGTGTCCTCGCGCAGGTTTTCTGCCGTCTCGCCCGCGTTGGTGTGCATGTCGTGCTTGAGAGTGAGCAGCTTGAGGCGGAAGAACGCCATCTGCTTCTCATTCATGTAGTCGTCATCCGACATGGCCAGCACTTCGGCATCCGTCAGTTCTTCCACCGACTTGGTCTTCCAGGCATTGGCCAGCTTGGGGTCTCGTTTCGTCGATCCCGACGAAGGCGTTTGCGTAGTGGTAGGCATAGTGTTGGTTTCGCTAACTTAGTCCGCGCCGAGGGCTTCGGACGGGGCCATGGATGGTACTGTCAATCGGGGCACCCGGGTCGAATGCCGTGTAGGACAGCCGATCGCCGCAGTTGCGGAACCTGCCGGCTTCCCCGTGCGGCGGGGCGCGGCAATCCAGGCCGTGCGGCGGGCGTGCAAAGAGCCCTTTTGCGGTCAGCAAGGGACGCCGGGTCGGCAACGCCGACCGCAGTGCGGACCGCAGCCTTCTGGCTCGCAGCCGGGGCCGGTGCGGCCACTGACGGCTTCTTGCTGGATTCGGCGCTCACTTGCTGTCTCCTCACGGTATGGGCGACCCCTGCGGGGCAGTCCATTGGGCTTGGGGGCTCTCTTCAGGGGCGCGATTGTATCGATGCTCTACAGGAGCGCAAGCCGTTGCACATACCCCACAGGAATGCAAAGGGGCCGCCCACGCATGCGTGGCGGCCCCTGTGTCAATCAGATGTCAGCAAAAAGCCCTCCGATTGCCCACAAAGGTTCACAAAAAATCAGACCAGGCACTGCTCCAGGCCCTGCAGGAAGATGTCCTGGGGCAGGTCGATGCCGATGAAGACCATCTTGCTCTGGCGCTTTTCGCCCTCGGCCCACTGCGGTCCCAGATCGCTGCCCATGAGCTGGTGCACGCCCTGGAAAATGACCTTGCGCTCCGTGCCCTGCATGTTCAGCACGCCCTTGTAGCGCAGCATGCGCGGGCCGTAGATGTTGACGATGGCGCCCAGGAAGTCCTCCAGGCGGGCCGGGTCAAAGGCACGGTCGGCACGATAGACGAAGCTCTTGACGTCGTCATCGTGGTGATGGTGGTGCGGATGCTTGCAGTGCTCGCCATGCTCGTGGTCATGGGCGTGGTCGTGCCCGCAGTTCTCGTCGTGCTCATGGCCATGGTCGTGGCCGCAGTGCTCGTCATGCTCATGCTTGTGGCCATGGTCATGTCCGTGGTCGTGGTCGTCTTCCTTGAGGAAGTCGGGATCGATGTCCAGCTTGGCATTGAGGTTGAAGCCGCGCAGGTCGAAGACCTCGTTGAGGGGCACTTCGCCGAAATGCACGGCGCGGATGGGCGCGCGCGGGTTCATGTGCTTGAGGCGGTGGATGAGCGCGTTCTTCTCGTCCTCGCTGACCAGGTCGGTCTTGGACAGGAACAGCTGGTCGGCAAAGCCCACCTGGCGGCGCGCCTCCTGGCGGTCGTCCAGCTGCTGGTTGGCGTGCTTGGCATCGACCAGGGTGAGGATGGAGTCGATCAGATAGGTTTCGGCGATCTCGTCGTCCATGAAGAAGGTCTGGGCGACGGGGCCGGGATCGGCCAGGCCCGTGGTCTCGATCACGATGCGGTCGAACTCCACCAGGCCCTTGCGGCGCTTGGCGGCCAGCAGTTGCAGGGTTTCGCGCAGGTCTTCGCGGATGGTGCAGCAGATGCAGCCGTTGCTCATCTGCAGGATCTGCTCCTTGGACTCCGTCCTGAGGATGTCGGTGTCGATGTTCTCTTCGCCGAACTCGTTCTCGATCACGGCGATCTTCATGCCGTGGGACTCGCTGAGCACGCGCTTGAGCAGCGTGGTCTTGCCCGAGCCCAGGAAGCCGGTGAGGATGGTGACGGGAATCAGTGCCATGGAATTGCTTTCAGAAAATTCAGCAAAGGGAAGCGGCAAGGCCCGTCCACCACGGACGGGCCTTGTCGAAAAGACGTTCCGAATAAGTTTAGCGAGCCTGTCAAGTGCCGTTTTGCCAGAGGGCTTGGCCTTTTTTATCGGAGGCTGCCCTTTTCATCGCTATCTCCATTGCCATCGCCACTGTCGCGGCCGTCCCCACTCTGGCGCCGCGCGCGCGGATGGGCGCTCTCGTAGGCCTGGGCCAGATGCTGGAAATCCAGGCGCGTGTAGATCTGCGTGGTCGAGATGCTGGCGTGGCCCAGCAATTCCTGCACGGCGCGCAGGTCGCCGCTGGACTGCAGCATGTGGCTGGCGAACGAATGCCGCAGCACATGGGGATGGACGCCGGCCGACAGGCCGGCCTGCTGGCCGCGCCGGCGCAGCCGCGCCCAGACCGACTGCGCGCCCAGGCGTTCACCACGCCGTCCGATGAACAGCGCCGGCTCCTGCTGCGCCGCCTGGGCCGCCGCGCCAGCCAGGCCCGTCTCCCGCAAGGCCAGCCAGCGCTGCAGCGCCTGCAGCGCGGCGGCGCCCACGGGCACGGTGCGCCGCTTGCCCCCCTTGCCCTGCACATGGGCATCGGCGGCCTGCAAATCTATCCAGCCACGGCCCTGGCGCTGCGTATCCTGGCCGGGCGCCACGTCCAGGCCCACCAGCTCGCCCACGCGCAGGCCGCAGCTGTAGAGCAGTTCGGTGATGGCAGCGTCACGTGCCTCGATCCAGGGGTCGGCGTCGGCGCTGCCGAAGGCGGCCAGTTGCACGGCATCATCCACGCCCAATGCCTTGGGCAGGGGTTTGGGGGCCTTGGGACCGCGCACGCCCTCGACGGGATTGAAGGGCACCAGCGATTGCCGGGCTGCCCAGCGGAAGAAGCTGCGCCAGCCAGACAGGATGAGCGCAATGCCGCGCGGACTGCGGCCCCGGGAATGCATCTGGGCCACGAAGCGGCGGATGTGGGCGGGCTGCAGCGCCAGCAGCTCCTGGCCGGCGTCGCGGGCCATGGCGCAAAGCCGGGCCATGTCCAGCGCATAGAGTGCGCAGGTGCGGTCGGCCAGGCGCTTTTGCACGCGCACATGCTCCAGATAGGCATGGACGGCGGCGGGGAGCACCGTCAGGTTCTCTGCCGCCAGATCCTCTGCCGGAAGGTCGCCTTCCGGGAGCCCGTCCATGTCCGATGCTCCCGGCATGGGCTTTCAGCCGGTCAGCCGCGCGCCAGGGTCAGCGGCACGGGCCGCATGCGCGACAGGGCCGCGCTGGCCAGGGCCGAGATGCGCGAGAGGAATTCCGTGCCCATGGTGGCCTCGAAGCGCAGCGGATCGGGAGACCCCAGCACCAGCATGCCGAAGGCATTGGCCGGGCTGATGCTGTCGCCGTCATGCAGCGTGAGCAGGGCCAGGGACTGGGCCGCATCGGGATCGACCAGCCAGCCGCCGGGCTCGAAGCCCATGTTGGGGCCGCAAAACGGCATGGTCAGCGACGCCGCAAAGGACCTGGCGTCCTCGCTGACGCCCATGGTGTAGATGCTGCTGGTCTGGGCGCCGGAGACGTTCCACAGGCGCAGGGCCACCTGGGGCACCTCGAAGACATGCTGCAGGCTGGCCGTGAGGGCGTGGGGCAGCTCGCGCAGGTCCTGGACCTTGGCCAGGGCGCAGCTCCAGGCATGCAGCTTGTCGCCGATGGAGGCGTTCTCGCTGCTGTGGCGCATCATGTCCATGATGCGGTGCTCCAGGCCCTTGATCTTCTCGCGCAGCATCTCGGCCTGGCGTTCCTGCAGGCTGACGGTACGCGGGCTGTGGCTGCTGACCAGCTGCACACGCGCGAGCATCTCGGCGTGGCGCTCGAAGAATTCCGGATGGTTCAGCAGGTAGTCGGCAATCGTCTCTTCGGTGACGGCGATATCGGTAGTGCTGTTCATGGCTGGTCGGGAACCTCGATCTGTCCTTCAAAAACAAACTCTGCGGGGCCGGTCATGCGCACTGCGCCGCCGTCCCACTCGATGGTCAGCCGGCCGCCGCGGGTGTGCACATCGACGCGCGCGTCGAGCAGTCCCCAGCGAATGCCGGCCACCACGGCCGCGCAGGCGCCCGTGCCGCAGGCCAGCGTCTCGCCGGCACCGCGCTCGTACACACGCAGCCGGATCTGGCCGCGATCGACGATCTGCATGAATCCCGCATTGACGCGCTGGGGAAAGCGTGCATGGCGCTCGATCAGCGGGCCCCAGGTGGCCACGGGGGCGTGGTCCACATCGTCCACCAGTTGCACCGCATGCGGGTTGCCCATGGAAACGGGAGCGATCCAGACCGTGGCCTCGTCGCCCAGCTGCAGGGGCCATTGCTGCGCCGCACCCAGCGGGCGGGGAACCAGGCCTGTGCCGTCGAAGGGCACCAGGGCGGGCTCCAGCACGGGCTGGCCCATGTCCACGGTGACGCGGCCATCGGCATGCAGCTCGGGGGCGATGAGGCCGGCCAGCGTCTGCACGCGGATGACGGACTTTTCCGTCAGGCCCTTGTCGTGCACATAGCGCGCAAAGCAGCGCGCGCCGTTGCCGCACTGCTCGACCTCGCCGCCGTCGGCGTTGTGGATCACGTATTCGAAGTCGATGCCTTCGGCGGGCGAGGGCCGCACCGTGAGGATCTGGTCGGCGCCCACGCCGAATTGGCGATGGGCCAGAAAGCGGTACTGGGCTGCGCTCAGGCCCAGCGGGCCGGCGGTTTCGTCGAGGACCACGAAATCGTTGCCAGCGCCCTGCATCTTGGTAAAGCGGATCTGCATCCCGCGATTATCCTCTGCACGGCGCCGTCATGGCGCAATCCGGGCATGCGCCGGTGCAGACCGCCGTCCCGCCGCCTGCGTCTCCGGCGCAACAGCAGGATGCAGGCCAATCCGCATAATGCCCCCATGACCCGCCCCAGCCAGCTCCTGCACCCCCAGCGCCAGCCTGTAGACACGCTCAAGGCCTCCACCGTCCTGCTTCTGCGCGACCGCGCCGATGGCCAGGGGCTGGAGGTGTTGATGACGCGGCGCTCGCCCAAGGCCAGCTTCGTGCCCAGCGCCTATGTCTTCCCGGGCGGCGGCATCGAGGCCCAGGACGCGGCCGAGGCCGCCCATGCCTGCGCCAGCACCCGCCCCGCGCAGGCCGGCGACGGACTGCGCATCACCCAGGCCATCGCCGGGCTGCGCGAGACCTTCGAGGAACTGGGCATTTTGCTGGCCCACGACGCCCAGGGCCGGCCGGTATCTGCCGCCGAGCTGGCCACGCTGGACCGCAAGGCGCCGCTGGTGCCCCAGTGCGAGGCACGCGGCCTGCGCCTGGCCGTGGATGCGCTGTGGTACCTGGCCCACTGGACGGCCGACCGCGACCAGCCCAGGCGCTTCGATGTGCCCTTCTTCGTGGCGCGCATGCCCGAAGATCAGGAACCCGACGCCGACGGATCGGAACAGTTCGAGCCCATCTGGGTGCGCCCGCAGGAAGCGCTGGAGCGCCACCGCGCGGGCAGCTTCCCCATGATCTTCCCCACCATCCGCACGCTGGACCGGCTCAGCCGCTTCGCGGGCACCGAAGCCGTGTTCGCCGCCCTGCAAGGCGAGCAGCCGCTGTGGCAGTGCTGCCCGCGCACAGGCTTTCTCGATGGCAAGGAAGCCCGCCACATGGAGGACGAGGCCCCCTTCGGCGAGCTGGAAATGGTCTGCCCCGACGGCCAGATCCTGCACACGCTGGACTGGCAAAGCGAGCGCGCCGTGCCCCTGCGCAAGAACCTGCTGCGCCTGACGGCACCCAACCCTGGCGTGATGACCGGCCCCGGTACCAACAGCTATCTGGTGGGCGATGCCGCCACGGGCTACGCCGCCATCGACCCCGGTCCGGCCGATGCCGCCCATGTGCAGCGCCTGTTCGATGCGGCGGGCGGCGACATACGCCACATCCTGTGCACGCATTCCCATGCCGACCACTCGCCGGGCGCCGCGCTGCTGCAGGCGCTGGCGGTGCAGGCCGGCAGGCCCAGGCCCGCCATTGGCGGCCTGCCCTCGGCGCCCACGGCCCGGCCGGCCAGCCGCTTCACCCCCGACTACGCACTGGCCGACGGCCAGCGCATCGTGCTGCAGGATGCGCAAGGCAGCACCACCCACACGCTGCAGGCCGTGTTCACGCCCGGCCATGCGGCCAACCATGTGTGCTTTGTGCTGGAGGAAGACGCCCTGCTGTTCAGCGGCGACCACATCCTCAACGGCAGCACCACCATCATCGATCCGCCTGACGGCAACATGCGCGACTACATCGATTCGCTGGACAAGCTCGACGCGCTGTGCGCCGCGCACGATGCGCGCTTCATCCTGCCGGCCCATGGCTATGTGCTGGGCTTTGCGCGCCAGGCGATCGCCAAACTCAAGGCCCATCGGCTGGCGCGCGAGGCCAAGGTGCTGGCCGCCATGCAAAGACAGCCCGACGGCAGCGTGCAGGACTGGGTGCGCCTGGCCTATGACGACGCCCCGCCGCAGCTGTGGCCGATTGCCGAGCGCTCGCTGCTGGCGCATGTGGAGCGCATCCGTGCGCTGTGCGGGCGGCAATGACCGGCAATGACCGACGACGCGCGCGGGGCCTGGTATCTGGTTAAGCTGCGCGCATGTCTGAATCTGAAAGCGTTCGCCTGGCCAAGCGCCTGGCCGAACAGGAACAATGCTCGCGCCGCGAGGCCGAACTGCATATCACCGCCGGCAACGTCCAGGTGGACGGCAAGGTCGTGCAACTGCCCGAGACGCGCGTGCGCCCCGAGCAGCAGGTCACGCTGCGCAGCGGCGCCCAGCCCGAGGCCGTGCCGCCCGTCACCCTGCTGATGAACAAGCCTGCGGGCTACACCCAGGGCCGGCCCTATGGCCGGGTGCGCAGCGCCCACTCCCTGCTGGGCGAAGCCAGCATGGCCGCGGTGGACACGCCCATGCCGCTGCTGGTGCTGGCCCAGCACTTCAAGAACCTCGAATCCTTCCTGCCCCTGCCGCTGCCGGCCAGCGGCCTCATCGTCTACACCCAGGACAAGCGCGTGGCGCGCAAGCTGGGCGAGGAAGGCATGTGGCTGGAGCAGGAATGCATCGTCGGCGTCGAGGGCCAGATCCACGAGGACGGCCTGGAGCTGATGAAGGCCGGCCTGCCGATCGGCAAGCGCCAGCTGCCGCCCTGCCGCGTGAGCTGGCAGAACGAGAACCATCTGCGCTTTGCGCTCAAGGGCATCGCTCCCGACGAGATCGACGCCATGTGCACCGAAGTGGGCCTGCGCGTGGTCAGCCTGCGCCGCCTGCGCATTGGCCGCCTCTCTCTGGCCAAGGTGCCCGAAGGCCAGTGGCGCTACCTGATGCCCTGGGAGCGGTTCTAGGCCGGCATTGCCGGGTGCGCGGCGGGCAGCACATTCGGCAAATGAGAATCATTTCATAGAATGCGGAATTCCCGTGCTGCCTTCGGGCCTCCCGCATGCCTGCGCCCGCCTCTTCCTCTTCTTCCCTGCTGAGCACCTTCCAGGACAGCTACCACGAGCTGGTGCGCTTCGTGGCGCGCCGCGCCGGCCCGCAGGCCGCGCGTGACCTGGTGCATGACGCCTGGATACGCCTGGCCGAACGCCAGCGCGGCGAAAGCGATGCGCCCGCCGCGCCGGACAGTCCGCCAGGCGCCAGCCGCGCCTATCTCTACGCGGTGATGGAGAACATCGCCATCGACCACCTGCGCCATGGCCAGCGCACGGCCGAGCGCTTCGACACCAGCGCGAGGGAAGGCGAGCCGCCCTCCCCCCTCAGCCCCGATGTGGCCGACACTCATTCCTACCGCCAGGCCCTGGCCGCGGTCGAAGGCGCGCTGGCGCAACTGCCCGCGCGCTGCCGCGACATCTTCCTGGCCGACCGCATAGCGGGCGCCTCGCATGCCGAGCTGGCCGAGCGCCACGGCGTCTCGGTCAAAACCGTGGAACGCGAGGTCATGCGCGCCATGGACAGCGTGGAAGCCTCGCTGCGCCGCTGGCGCGGAGATACCGCCGCACCCGCACCACGCACGGGCCGCCGCCGTGCCCTGTCCACCCTGCTGGGGATTGCGGGCCTGGGTGTCGGCAGCCCGACGCTCTGGCTGGCCTGGCGTCAATGGATGCCGCAATATCAGGTGCGGCTGGCCACCGCCACCGGCCGCCTGCTGAACCAGCCCCTGCCCGACGGCAGCACCCTGACGCTGGACGCTTCCAGCCGCGCCGAGGTGGATTTCTACGCCACGCGCCGCCAGGTGCGGCTGCTGGCCGGCAGTGCCTTCTTCGCCGTGGCGCGCGACACGGAAAGGCCCTTCGTGGTCCAGGCCGCGGACGTACAGGTCACCGTGCTGGGCACGCGCTTCGAGGTGGCGCTGGAGGACGATGCGGTGCTGGTCGCCGTCGATGCGGGCCGCGTGCAGGTGCGCGACGGCAGCGGCGCCCGGCATGAACTGGGTGCAGGCCAGATGCTGCGCCTGGCGCCAGGTCAGACGGCCGCCGTGCAAACGGTTGCGGCGGTGGCCGCCTGGCGCGAGGGCTGGCTGGACTTCCAGAACACGCCGCTGGCCGAGGTCGCCCGCCGCCTGGAGCGCTACAGCCTGCAGCCACTGCGCGTGGAGCCCGACGCCGCCGCCCTGCCCGTGCTGGGGCGCGTGCGCATTGCGGCGGCCCAGGGCTGGCTGCGCATGCTCCCGCGCACCCTGCCGGTCAGCGTGCAGGAAGAGGAACAGGGCCCGGGAACCGGGCGCACCCTGGTCATCCGCCGCCGCAGCTGATGCGCCCATGGCCCCGGAATGCACGGCACGTGCGCACCAGGCGTGAGGGAATGTCTGCGCCCGTTCGTATAGGCATGAGGACCCGGGAACGCGACGCATTCGCAGCCCGGGAATCGCCATTGCCCAGATCCGCCACGGGACTTTCCATGCCTTCATCCCTCTCCAAACCTAACTGCCTTGCCCGCCACCATGCCGTTGCGACGGCCATCGCACTGCTGGCCCTGCAGCTGTCTCCAGCCGCTCTGGCCCAGGCGGCACCGGCCACAGCCACGGCAGCCAGCACCGACTTCCACATCGCCGCCCAGCCGCTGGACCAGGCGCTGGCCCAGCTCGCCCGCCAGGCCGGCCTGCAGCTGCTGGCCGCGCCTGAACTGGTACAGGGCCGCCGCGCGCCCGCCGTGGAAGGGCGCCTGAGCACCGCCGCCGCCGTGGCCCGGCTGCTGCGCGGCAGCGGGCTGGAAGGCCATGTGAGCCAGGGCACGCTGGTGGTGGAAAAGCCTGCCGGCACCGTCGCCCTGCCCGAAGTCACGGTCTCCGCCGTGGGCGAGACCACGACCACCGAGGGCTCGGGCTCCTACACCACGGGGCTGATGAGCACCTCGACCAAGCTGCCGCTGTCCATCCGCGAGACACCCCAGTCCCTCACCGTGGTCACGCGCCAGAAGATGGACGACCAGGGCATGCTGTCCATCGACGACGTGGCCAACAGCGCCACCGGCATCACCATCAACCGCTGGAGCGACGACCGGGCGCGCTATTTCTCGCGCGGCTTCGTGATCGGCTCCTTCCTGCAGGACGGCGTGCCCGTCTCGTATGAAACCGATACCGCCACCTACGACACCATGGCCATGTACGACCACGTGGAGGTCGTGCGCGGCCCCACGGGGCTGATGACGGGCGTGGGCGACCCTTCGGGCACGATCAACTTCGTGCGCAAGCGCGCGCCGCGCACCACCCAGCGCTCGGTCACCCTGCGCGGCGGCAGCTGGAACCAGGCCGTGGGCGAGGTCGATGTGGGCGGCGCCCTCAACGAGGACGGCACGGCACGCGGGCGTGTGGTGGCCTCCGCCCAGTCGCGCGACCACTTCATCGATGGCTACGGCAGCCGCCGCCAGTTGCTGTACGGCACCGCAGAGTTCGACCTGGGACGCGACACCACGCTGAGCGTGGGCGGCTCCTATGTCAACGAAGACAATCCTGGCTCCCAATGGATGGGCGTGCCCATGGGCTTCGATGGCTCCTTCCTCGACATTGCGCGATCCAGGCGTTTCTCGCCCTCCTGGAGCAAATGGGACAAGAAGGAAGTCAGCCTGTTCGCCGACCTGGAGCACCGCTTCGACAGCGGCTGGAAGGCCAGGCTGGCCGCGCGCGCGCTGCAGGCCAAGTCCGCGCTGGACGGCGCCTACCTGGTCTCGGGCGGCCTGGACGACCAGGGCCGCACGCGCTACGACGTGGCCGGCGGCCTCTACGACTACGACAAGCGCCAGCTCAGCCTCGATGCCTCGGCCCAGGGCCCCGTGCGCCTGTTCGGCCGCGAGCATGACCTGGCCTTTGGCCTCAGCCGCCGCACCATCCGCTGGAGCGACCAGGGCTACAGCTACCTGTCGCCCACGGGGGACTGGCTGATCGCCAATGGCGTCGATCCCTACACCTGGAACCCCGACTCGCTGGACCGCTCCAGCCTGCTGGCCGAAGACCTGTGGACGCGCCGCCAGAAGACCACGCTGACCTCGGCCTATGCCACCGGCCGCTTCCTGCTGGCCGAACCGCTGAACCTGATCGCCGGTGCACGGCTGGACTGGTATGACTTCACCAACACCCAGCGCCAGGGCAGCTGGAGCCGTGAACGCGAATTCAGCGAGAAAGCCCATGCCACGCCCTATGCCGCGCTGACCTATGACATCAGCAAGACCTACTCGGCCTATGCCAGCTACACCAGCATCTTCCGGCCCCAGGACTTTCTCGATGTCTCGGGCAGCATGCTGGCGCCGGTGGAGGGACGCAACTTCGAGCTGGGCCTCAAGGGCAGCTACCTGGACGAGCGCGTGAACCTGGCCGTTGCCGTGTTCAACACCACGCAGGACAACCTGCCCCAGGCCATCGCGGACATCAACTCCTGCACGGTGAAGACCAATTGCTACCGCTCCGTCGGCAAGGTCAAGAGCAAGGGGCTGGACGTGGACATCAGCGGCGAGATCCTGCCGCGCCTGAACGCCGGCCTTGGCTACACCTTCACCCAGGCCGAGATCGCCAGCGACAGCACCGACGGCGCCAAGGGCGCGCCCTACGCCAGCTACACGCCGCGCCACCAGCTCAAGCTGTCGGCCATGTACCACCTGGGCGGCGAGCTGGGCGCATGGCGCGTGGGCGGCGGCCTGCGCTACCAGAGCCGCACCACGTCCGAGTCGCTGACCAGCGCCGAAGGCTATGCAATCCGCCAGTCCGCCTATGCCGTGGCCGACCTGGTCATCGGCTATCGGGTGAACCGGCAGCTGGACCTGCAGATGAACATCAGCAACCTGTTCGACCGCCGCTATTTCGAGACCCTGGGCACGAACAACGGCGGCAACTATTTCGGCGTGCCGCGCAAGCTCCTGCTGACCGCTCGCTACCAGTTCTGACCCGCCCATGAAAATGCCCCGCCGGTGGCGGGGCATGAAAGAAAGTGTGAAGCGCGCCGATAAGCCGGATTCTGTGCACGCGGTTGCCCGCATGTGACCGCCATTAATCTGGGCCGGGCGTCGCCGCCCGGCTCGGTGCTACCTACCCGCACACTCCGGGGGCCCCGTCAACGTGTGCCTACTTGGTATTGCTGCGCGTAGAGATTGCCCGTTTCACCCGGGGACGCGTCCCGCGTCCCCGGGTGGCTATGGGGCCCAGGCTTTCGCCTGGGCGTCTGGCTTGCGCCAGCCGTCGCCAGCTTGTGCTGGCACCCCATAGAACACCAAGTTGGCGGCACATGTCCCCGACTCGTCTCTGTTGCTCTGATCCTCACCTCACGGTGGACAGCCGTTAGCTGCTACGCTGCCCTGTGCAGTCCGGACGTTCCTCCAGTGCCGTGTTTCCACGATTGCACCAGCGGCGGTCTGGCGTGCTTCACGGGCGCCATTATCTCGCGGCTTGGGCCGGGCTGCAGGCAGATGGCGCAACGGCCTCACGGCGGCATGCAGAACTCGCGGCGGAACTGCTCGGGCGAAGTGCCGGCCTCGCGCTGGAACATGGCGATGAAGGACGAAGGCGTGCTGTAGCCCAGGTCGTAGGCGATCTGCTGCACGCTCAGGCCGGCCTCCAGCGCGTCGATGGCCTGCAGGTAGCGCATGCGCTGGCGCCACTCGCCCAGGCCCATGCCCAGTTCGCGCTGGCAGTGGCGCGCCAGGGTGCGTTCGGTCATGTGCACGCTGGCCGCCCATTGCGCCAGGCTGCGATGGTCGTGCGGCGCGGCGCGCATGGCCGAAAGCACTTCCACCAGGGCCGGATGCTCGGCGGCCGGCAGGTAGCCCGGCTCCACCGGCACGGCGAGCAACTGGTCGTAGAGCACGCGCGCCAGGCGCAGGTCGGCGTCGGAGGTCGGAATATGCACGTCGCGCACGGCAAAGTCGGCCAGGATGGCCTTGATGATGGCCCCTATGCGCAGCGAGCAGGGCTGCCCGGGCAGGGCCTCGCACAGCGCAGGCGCCAGGTAGACCGAACGGTAGACCACGGCATGGGCCACGTAGCAGCTGTGCACCACGCCCGGCGGTATCCAGATGCCGTACTGCGGCGGCGCGACCCAGCGCACGCCCGGTGTCTCCATGCGCATGCTGCCGTGCGGCACATAGTTCAGGTGTCCCCAGCTGTGGCTGTGCGGCGGCGCCTCGGTATGGGTGCCGAATTCGTCATAGCGAAAGAAGTACTGGCCCGGCACGTCCTCCACGTTCTGGATGCGCATGGGCTTGCTGGGGCTGGGCATGGCGGATGGTCCGGGTTGCGCTATCGATTGTCCGGAACCAGGGATGCACTCCAAGTCGGACAGAGCCATGATAGGACCAGTCTTAGGAGTTTTCCCATGGGGTCTTATCTTTTCCCTTTGACCGCCGTCATCATCTGGTCGGTCAACACCGTGGTCAGCAAGATGGCGGCCGACAGCATAGGCGCGGCCGAGATCGGCTTTTACCGCTGGCTGGTGGCGGCCGTGCTGTTCACGCCCTTCCTGCTGCCATCCATCTGGCGCCAGCGCGCCGACATCCGGCCGCTGCTGCCGCGCCTCATCGTGCTGGGGATGCTCGGCATGGTGATCTACCAGAGCCTGGCCTATTACGCGGCCCACATGACCACTGCCACGCACATGGGACTGATCGGCTCGCTCACGCCCATGATGGTGCTGGGCCTGTCCACCGCCATGCTGGGCCAGGCGCTGAGCCGGGGCGCCGTGCTGGGCAGCGTGCTGGCCATCGCAGGCGTGGCCCTGGTCGTGTCCTCGGGCCAGCCGGCCACCTTGCTCACCCAGGGTCTGAATGGCGGCGATGCGCTGATGTTCGTGGCCATGCTGGCCTATGCGGTCTACAACATCCTGCTCAAGCGCTGGCCCATGCCGCGCCTGGCCACGGTGCAGTTGCTGTACCTGCAGATCCTGGTGGCCGTGATCGCCCAGTTGCCACTGTTCCTGCTGGCGCCGCACACGGGGCTGAACGCGGCCAACCTGCCGCTGGTGGGCTTTGCAGGCATCATGGCCTCCATCGCCGCGCCGCTGCTTTGGATGATGTCGGTGGCGCGCATCGGCCCGGGCCGCTCCAGCATGTTCTTCAACCTGGTGCCCATCTTCACGGCCGTGATCGCCTTCATGGCATTGGGTGAGCCGCTGGCGGCCTACCACGCCGTGGGCGGCGTGCTGACCATCGGCGGCCTGCTGCTGGCCGAGCTGTGGAAGCAGCCTTTGCGCGCACCGCGCGCCGCCGCCACCGCCTGAAGAAATCAGGGTTTTCCCGAGCGCAAATGGTGCACGCATGCTGCATGCCGGTGCGGCGCCCGCACCAGCTCTGCCCATAAGAATTTGCATTCAGGCCTGCTCATAATTTCTTGTTGGACAGCCCTGTCCCGCCTTTCGATACTGCCGCCACAGGAACAGCCCCAGGCGCCCTGGCCGGTCTCACTGCAGACCCGCCAGCGCCTGAAGCCCCTACGACACACGGGCCCCGCCCCGGTCCGTGTGCCCGCTGCACCGTCGAAGACAGGAGACACCCCATGAGCAGTCCGGCATCCGCCGCACATTCCCCCGCCCACGGCGCCGGCCAGGCATCGCCGCCCGACATGGACGCCACCTACCGCAAGATCGCCTGGCGCCTGATCCCCTTTCTGGTGCTGCTCTTCATCCTGGCGTGGATAGACCGCGTCAACGTCGGCTTCGCCAAGCTGCAGATGCTGGACGACCTGCAGTTCAGCGAGGCCATCTACGGCCTGGGTGCCGGCATCTTCTTCATCGGCTACTTTCTGTTCGAAGTGCCCAGCAACCTGCTGCTGGAGAAGATCGGCGCACGCAAGACGCTGGCGCGCATCACCATCCTGTGGGGCGGCGCCTCCATGGCCATGGCCTATGTGACCACGCCCACCATGTTCTACGTGCTGCGCTTCATCTTGGGCGTGGTGGAGGCCGGCTTCTTCCCCGGCGTGGTGCTGTACCTGACCTACTGGTTCCCGGCCCGCCACCGGGCGCGCGTCAACGGCCTGTTCATGACCTCGTTCGCCATTGCAGGCGCCGTGGGCGGCCCGATTGCGGGCGCCATCATGAACGGCATGCAGGGCGTGGGCCATCTGTCCAACTGGCAGTGGCTGTTCATCCTGGAAGGCATTCCTTCGGTGATCGCCGGCTTCTTCGTGCTGCTGTACCTGCCCGAGAAGCCCGCCAACGCCAGGTGGCTGAGCGCGTCCGAGCAGCGCGCCGTGACCGCCGCCGTGGAGGCAGAGAACCAGGGCGGCCACAAGCATGTGTCCTTCCTGGATGCCTGCCGCAACTACCGCGTGTGGCTGTGCGCTGCCGTGTATTTCTGCATCGTCAGCGGCAACGCCACCATTGCCTTCTGGTCGCCGTCCATCATCAAGGAGATCGGCATCCAGAACACGCTGCAGATCGGCCTGATCTCGGCCATTCCCTTCCTGGCCGGCACCCTGGCCATGGTCTGGAACGGCATGCATTCGGACAAGACCGGCGAGCGCCGCATGCACTGCGCCCTGTCCGCGCTGATCGCGGCGGCGGGCCTGATCCTCACGGGCCTGTTCCTGCACAACGCCGTGCTCGCCCTGTGCGCGCTGACGCTGGCCTCCATCGGCATCCTCGCGGCCTTTCCCGTGTTCTGGTCGATTCCTGCCGCCTTCCTGGCCGGCACGGCGGCGGCCGGCGGCATTGCGCTGATCAACTCCATCGGCAACCTGGCCGGCTTCGTGGCGCCCTACATGATCGGCGCGCTCAAGACCAGCACGGGGTCGCTGTCCTCGGGCCTGTACTTCGTGGCCGCGCTGGAATTCATGGCCGCCTTCCTGGTCGTGCTCTTCGTCAAGAAGCAGTGATGCCTGCGCGCCGCACCGCGCGCGCCACCGCCCCCTCCTCTTTCCCACCGGGGCCTGCGGCCCCGCCCTTTCCCTGGATCGCCTGCCATGCAACTGCAGTTCACCACCCCCGAGGGCCAGACCTTCGCCCCTGAATTCGACACCCTGATCGTCGCCGGCTGGGCCGGCCGCGACCGCGATGCCATCGAGCACCACATCGAGGAGCTCGCCGCCATCGGCATCCCGCGCCCCAGCGCCGTGCCGCTGTACTACCGCATCTCCAGCAACCAGCTGAGCCAGCGCAGCGCGCTGCAGGTGCTGGGCCCGGACTCCTCCGGCGAGGTCGAGGTCTTCGTGTTCACGCACGAAGGCGAGATGTTCGTGAGCCTGGCCTCCGACCACACGGACCGCAAGCTCGAGGCCTACAGCGTGGCCTTTTCCAAGCAGGCCTGCGTCAAGCCCGTGGCCACCCAGGCCTGGCGCTTTGCCGACGTGGCCGGCCACTGGGACGAGCTGGTCGTGCGCTCGTGGATCGTGGAAGACGGCCGCGAGGTGCTCTACCAGGAAGGCACGCTGGCCAGCCTGCGCACGCCCCAGGACCTGATCGCAGGCTTCACGGGCGGCAAGGATCTGCTGCCCGCAGGCTGCGGCATGACCTGCGGCACGGTGGGCGCCATCGGCGGC
Organism: Delftia deserti; assembly: GCF_042653485.1. Taxonomy (NCBI): domain Bacteria; kingdom Pseudomonadati; phylum Pseudomonadota; class Betaproteobacteria; order Burkholderiales; family Comamonadaceae; genus Delftia; species Delftia deserti. The sequence continues at coordinate 2,802,229 of NZ_JBHSIH010000001.1, forward strand.
ATCCGCCCCTCGACGCAGTTCTCCATGGAGCTGTACGATCCCCGCAGCCAGCGTTCCATCCGCCACAGCTACCGCAGCGAACTGCTGGACGTCGTGGCCTGAGCCGCGACTCCGATCCACCCACGCCCGCCTTCACCCACAGGACTTCCCACATGACCCAAGCCCTCCCCCTGCCCAGCCTGGAACTGGCATCACAGCGCCTGCATGGCGGCGAAACCACCTCGGTGCAGCTGACCGAGCAGGCCCTGGCCCGCACCATGTCGGGGGAAGGCCCCAAGGTGTTCACGCGCGTGTTCCAGGGCGCGGCCCTGGCCGAGGCCCGCGCCAGCGACGTGCTGCGTGCGGCCGGCCTGGCGCGCTCGCCCATCGAGGGCCTGCCGGTCTCGGTCAAGGACCTGTTCGACATCGCCGGCTTTCCCACGCTGGGCGGCTCGCGCCTGCTGGCCGACGCACCGCCCGCGCAGCGCACGGCCGAAGTGGTGCAGCGCCTGCGCCAGGCCGGTGCCGTCATCGTGGGCACGACCAACATGACCGAGTTCGCCTACTCGGGCCTGGGCATCAACCCGCACTACGGCACGCCGCGCAATCCCTGGCAGCGTGACGAGGACGGCGGCCGCATCCCGGGCGGCTCGTCCTCGGGCGCGGCCATCTCGGTCACCGATGGCATGGCCATGGCGGCCATCGGCTCGGACACGGGCGGCTCGGTGCGCATTCCTTCGGCGCTGTGCGGGCTCACGGGCTTCAAGCCCACGGCGCGCCGCGTGAGCATGAAGGGCGTGCTGCCACTGTCGGCCAACCTGGACTCCATAGGCCCGCTGGCCCCCAGCGTGCGCTGCTGCGCCACGCTGGACGCCATCCTCAGCGGCGAGCCGCTGGGCGAGCTGCATGCCGCGCCGCTGCAGGGCCTGCGCCTGCTGGCACCCACCAACGTGGTGCTGGACGGCATGGACGCCACCGTGGCCGCCGCCTGGGAGCGCGCCCTGTCCCTGCTGTCGCAGGCGGGCGCCCGCATCACCCATGCCGTGGTCGCGCCTTTCGGCGAGCTGGCCGACATCAATTCCAAGGGCGGCTTCACGGCCGCCGAGGCCTGGGCCTGGCACCGCCACCACATCGCCACGCGCCTGTCCGAGTACGACCCGCGCGTGGGCACGCGCATCCTGCGCGGCAAGGACATCAGCGCGGCCGACTACATCGACCTGCTGGCACGCCGCAGGCAGTGGATCGCCGCCGTCAGCGACCAGATGGCCGACCATGACCTGATCGTCATGCCCACCGTGCCCGTGGTCGCCCCCAGGATCGCCGACCTCACGCAGAGCGACGAAGCCTACTTCGGCGCCAACGGCCTGATCCTGCGCAACCCCACGCTGATCAACTTCCTCGACGGCTGCGCCATCTCCCTGCCCTGCCACCGCGCAGGCGAGGCGCCCGTGGGCCTGAGCCTGGCCGGCCTCGGCGGGCAGGACCGGCGACTGCTGTCCGTGGCCCTGGCCGTGGAGCAGCTGCTGGCTTCGGCGCAGGGCTGATCGACCAGGCGGCCTCGGGCCTAGCCGCCCAGGCCGCTGCCCGGCAGCCGAGCCACGGCCTGGCCGTGGTTCAGCGCAAAGGCGGCGGCGGTCTCCTCGGCCGCGCGCGCCACCACTTCGGTCAGCGGGTTCTGGTGGTCGTTGCGGTAGCAGGCCACCAGCGGCAGCGAAGGGAACTCCCGGTCCACGCGCAGCAGGCGCAGGCGCTGCTCGGCCAGCTCGCGCTGGATGATGGCCGGCGGCACGGCGGCCACGCCCAGGCCGTCGCAGACCACGCGGATCATGGTGGCCACCGAGGCGATGCAGTTCAGGTGCACCGAGGCAATGCCTTCGGACGAGAACAATTGCTCGATCACCGCATAGGGCTCGGAGCCGCGCGCAAAGCACATGATGGGAAAGGCCGCCAGCTCGGCCAGGCTCAGGGTCTCGTCGCCAATGCCCAGCTTGGGGCTGCCCACCCAGGCCATGGGAAATTCGCCCAGCGACAGATGGCCCACGCCGGCCGCCGTCACGGGCTTGGCCTGCAGCGACAGGTCCAGCTGGCCCTTCACCAATTGCTCGGACATGTGCAGCGTGGTGTCGCAGGCGATCTCCACCTGCAGGCGCGGATAGCGCTGCTGCAGCAGCGCCAGGAAATCGGGGAACCAGCTGTGCACGATGGACTCGATGGCGCCGATGCGGATCACGCCCGCATAGGCCTGCTTGTCCAGCATGTCCTCGCGCATCTCGCGCATGAGGCGCAGCATGCGCTCGGCATGGACCAGGGCCTTGGCGCCGTCGGCCGTCAGCGTGACCTCGCGCACGCCACGGTCGAACAGGCGCACGCCGAACTCCTGCTCCAGCGTGGCGATGCGGCTGGAGACGGCGGCCTGCGTGGTGTACAGCCGCTCGGCCGTCATGCGGAAATTGCGCAGCTCGGCCAGCAAGACAAAGGTTTCCAGGAACCGTAGATTCATGCGGCGATGTTAGCCGTCCAGGCCATATCGATATAGCCCATGCATAGAACAGCTGCGTGCACAATGAATGCTTGGTTTTCGCGCAGCGTCTGCGCACCACCCCCGACTGTCCAACCACCACCCCAACTCGCGGAGGTCCGATGAGAGCTGACAACATCCTGCAAACGATTGGCAACACGCCCCATGTGCGCATCAACCGCCTGTTCGGCGCCGGTGCCAATGTGTGGATCAAGTCCGAGCGCGGCAACCCCGGCGGCTCCATCAAGGACCGCATCGCCCTGGCCATGGTCGAGGACGCCGAGAAGTCCGGCGCCCTGCAGCCCGGCGGCACCATCATCGAGCCCACCAGCGGCAATACCGGCGTGGGCCTGGCCCTGGTGGCCGCCGTCAAGGGCTACAAGCTGGTGCTGGTCATGCCCGAGAGCATGAGCATCGAGCGCCGCCGCCTGATGCTGGCCTACGGCGCCAGCTTCGACCTCACGCCCAAGGAAAAGGGCATGAAGGGCGCCATCGCCCGCGCCCAGGAACTGGCCAGCCAGACGCCCGGCGCCTGGATTCCCCAGCAGTTCGAGAACCCCGCCAACATCGATGTGCATGTGCGCACCACGGCCCAGGAAATTCTGGCCGACTTCCCCGAAGGCCTGGATGTGCTGATCACCGGCGTGGGCACGGGCGGCCACCTGACCGGCGTGGCCAAGGTGCTCAAGGCCAAGTTCCCCCAGCTCAAGGTCTTTGCCGTGGAGCCTGCCGCCTCGCCCGTGATCTCGGGCGGCCAGCCCTCGCCCCACCCCATCCAGGGCATTGGCGCAGGCTTCGTGCCCAAGAACCTGGACACCAGCCTGCTGGACGGCGTGATCCAGGTCGAGGCCGAACCCGCGCGCGAGTACGCACGCCGCTCGGCCCGCGAGGAAGGCATCCTGGTCGGCATCTCCTCGGGCGCCACCCTGGCCGCCATTGCGCAAAAGCTGCCCGAGCTGCCCGCAGGCGCCAAGGTGCTGGGCTTCAACTACGACACGGGCGAGCGCTACCTGTCCGTGGAAGGCTTCCTGCCGGCCTGAGGGCGCCGGCCCAGCGCATGTACAAAAGGCCCTTCACAGGGCCTTTTTCCATGGCGCCCGGCGCACGGCGTCACCTGCGCCTGAACAGCTTCCCGAACAGGCCCGCGATGCGCGCGCGCAGCACGGAAAGCACCAGGGCGCCAGCATTGAGTTCCGCTGCAGCGGCAGGGGCTTCGCCGCCATCCGGCTGGCCCAGGCGAGCGCTCAGGTTCTGCGCGAAGGCATCGGTCATGCGCTGGGCGATGTCTTTGACGATGCTGGAGCGGCTGAACTGGGCCAACGGTCCCGTCAGCGCGAAGCCCACCTGCACCTCGACCCGGGTGGCCGCGCCCTCCTTCTCCTCGGTCAGCACGTAGCGGATCTCGCCGCGCGTGGCCGAGGCCGATCTGGTGTCACGCGCGCTGCCATGGATGGTGCCCGTGTGGCTGGCCTCATCGCGCTGCATGTCGGCCGCGCCCTCGAAGTCGGCCACGATGGGACCGACCTTGATGCGCAGCTTGGGCTCGACGTGCGTCTCGGTGGCGGGCGCCAGCAGCGACGCACCAGGCAGGCAGGTCGTGACCTCGCCCAGCCGGCCGAAAAAGGCCCAGACCTCGTCACGCGGGAAATCCACGCTGAAGCTCTGGTGCAAGGTGGTCAGCTGCCTGCCGCCACCTGCCGCAGCAGGCACTGCCTCGCGCGGCACGCCGGACTGGGGCGCCGGTACCGGAGCCCCCGCCTCCTCGCGCCTGCCGACCGGGCCGCCGCCAGCCATGGGCTGCGCATGCCCCGAGCCCACGGGCCCGAGTTCCTGGCGCAGCCGTACCGGCGATCCCAGGCCAGCGGCACGGCGCTGCGTGATCACGCTCTGCACGGCGCGCACGATCCCCACATAGCCCGTGCACCGGCACAGGTTGCCGCTCATCGCATAGCGGATGTCGCGCTCGGTGGCCTCGGGCATGCGCAGCACCACATCATGGGCCGAGGCCAACATGCCGGGTGTGCAGTAGCCGCATTGCAGCGCATGCTCGCGCGTGAAGGCCGCGCGCAACGCGCGCATGACCTCGTCGTCGTCCATGCCCTCGATGGTGGTGACCTTGGCGCCATCGCACGCCACGGCCAGCGTGATGCACGAGCGCGCGGGCACCCCATCGACCATCAGCGTGCAGGCGCCGCACACGCCATGCTCGCAGCCCAGGTGGGTGCCTGTCAGGTTCAGGGTGTCCCGCAGGAAGTCCGCCAGGTGCGTACGCGGTTCGACAGATGCCTCGCGCACATCCTGGCCATTCACGGTGAGATTGATGACTTTCATGGCTGCTGTGCCTTGAGCGCGGCGCGCTTGAGGGCGGCCAGGTGGGTCTGATTGTGGAGCGCATCGACATGGCCGGCATCGACCAGCAGGGCGTGCGCGGCTTGAGTGCGCAGCGTCCGGCCTTCGCCGAACAGACCTTCTGCCTGAGCCACGACGATGGGTCGCGATTCGGTGGCGCCCAGCACGACGCGGCATACGCTGCGCTCGGGATCGTGCAGCACCACGCCGATGGCATGGGCGAATTCGCCGGTCTTGCGGCACAGCTTGTGATAGCCCCAGCGCGCCTGCCGCGACAGGCGCGGTATGCGCACCGCCTCCAGCATTTCGTCGGATGCCAGATCGACCTCGAACACGCCAGTCATGAAGTCCGCCAGCGGCATGGTGCGCCGTTCACCGGCGCCGGCGATCACCACCTCGGCTCCCAGCGCGCAAAGGCTGGAGATCCAGTCGGCCGACGGATCGGCATGCACGATGCTGCCCCCCAGCGTGCCGCGGTTGCGCACGGCGCGATAGGCGATGCCGCGCGCAACCAGCGAGAGCACGGCGCCGGTCGCGTCGCCGGCGTCGAGCGCGCGGCCGTCCTCGATGTCGGCATGCGTGACGCAGGCACCGATGACGATGTGCGTGTCACCGATTTCCACGCGCTTGAGTTCGGGCAGGCCGGTGATGTCCACCAGCAGGTCGGGCTGCACCAGACGCAGGTTCAGCATGGGCCCCAGTGACTGGCTGCCGGCCACGATCTTCACGACCGCATCCTGCTGCCGCAGCAGGGCCAGGGCAGCCCCCAGGTCCGCGGGGCGCTCGTAGTCGAAGCGGGCGGGCTTCATGCGAACTCCTTGTCCATGCGTGCGGCAGCCTCGGCACGGGCTGCCGCAATGTCGGAGGCGCCCTGGGCCCGGGCGATGGCCTCCAGGATGCGGCGAGGCGTCGCTGGCGATACGTGCAACTGCGCTCCGAGCGGATGCAGCGCGTCGTTGATGGCGTTGCCTATGGCCGCCGGCGGCGGGATGGCGCCGCTTTCGCCGATGCCCTTGACGCCGAATTCGGTGTATGGCGACAGCGTCTCCATGTGGATCAGCCGCGGCTCGGGCACTTCGGTCGGCCCGGGCAGCAGGTAGTCGGCGAAAGTCGATGCCTGCGGCTGGCCAGAGGCGTCGAACGCCATCTCCTCATACAGCGCCGTGCCTATGCCCTGCGCCGTACCGCCGTAGATCTGGCCATCGACCACCATGGGATTGACCAGCTTGCCGCCGTCCTCGACGATCACGTAGTCGAGGATCTCGACGTCGCCAGTCTCGGGGTCCAGCGCCAGCAGCACCGCATGCACGCCGTAGCCGAAGGTACCCGAGTCCCGCTGTGGCTTGTAGCCCTCGGTGACTTCGAGGCCTCCCGCGTCGGCACCAGGGGGTACATCCTGCGGCCGCCGATACCACAGCCGGGCTACATCCGCGATGGTGACGCTGCCCTGCGGGCCTGCCACCAGCCCGTCGCGCACGCAGACCTGCTCGGGCGCCACCTGCAGCATGGAGGCGCCTATATGGGCCAGGCGCCGCGCCAGCGTACGGCAGGCGCGCGCCACGGCTCCACCCGACATCACCATGCAGCGCGATCCCCAGGTCCCCGTGGAATAGGGCGTGTAGGCGGTATCGCCATGGACCAGCCTGATCCGGGCAATGTCGATGCCCAGGATCTCGTGGGCCACCTGGGGCAGCGTGGTCTCCAGGCTCTGGCCGTGCGAATGCGCGCCGATGCGCAACTCCAGCCCGCCATCGGGGGTGAGCCGCGCCGTGGCCTGCTCATGGCCGGGCACCATCGGTATGCCCCAGCCTGCGTAGACCGAGGTGCCATGCGCGGCCTGTTCGCAGTACACGGCCAGGCCCACGCCGATGAGCCGACCGTCGGGCTCGCCGCGCCGCTGACGCGCGCGGATGGCTGTGACGTCGATCGCCGCCACGGCCTGGCTCAGGGCTTCGGGGTAGTCGCCGCTGTCGAAATGCTTGTTCGTGATGTTGTCGAACGGCATCTGCTCGGGACGCACCAGGCTCCGGAGCCGCAGCTCGTAGGGCTCGACCCCTGCCTCGCGCGCCAGGTCGTCCAGCAGCAACTCCAGCGCGAAACACACCCCGGTACGGGCGACGCCGCGGTAGGGCAGGATGGGGCATTTGTTGGTCGCCACCGACCAGGTCTTGCAGCTGTAGGCCGCGAAGTCGTAGGGACCGGGCAGGATGCTGGCGACCTGCGCGGCCTCCAGGCAGGCGGAGAAGGGATAGGACGAATAGGCGCCCGAATCGACCGTGGCCTCGCACTGCAGGCCCAGCAGGCGGCCCTGGGCGTCGGCGTAGCCGGTGATGTGGTAGTGGTGCTCGCGACAATTGGCGCTGGCCGTCAGGTGCTCGCGCCGGTCTTCAATCCAGCGCACGGGATGGCCGCGCCGCATGGCCAGCCAGCCCAGCGCGACCTCCTCGGTCAGCAAGATGCCCTTGTAGCCGAAGCCGCCGCCCACATCGGGCGTGATCACGCGCACCTGGCCTTCCTCCAGTCCCAGGCATTCGGCAAGGCCGCTGCGCACGATGTGGGGTATCTGCGTGGAGGTGTAGAGCACGAGCTGCTCCAGGCGCGAGTCCCAGTGCGCCACCGCGCCGCGGCCTTCCATGGGGGCCATGCACTGGCGTGAGGTGCGGATCTCGCGCGTGACCTGGAAGGCGGCGTCGCTCACCGCCTCCATATTGACGTGCACCTGGGTTTCAAGGAAGACATTGTCGTCCCAGTGCTCATGCAGCAGACCGCTGGCGGACTCGCGAGCGGCCAGCATGTCATGCACCACGGGCAGCTCCTCCAGATCCAGCCGCACCAGGGCCGCAATGTCCTCGGCCTCGGCGCGCGTGGGCGCCACGCAGATGGCCACGTTCTCGCCCACGTGGCGCACCTTGCCCACGGCCAGCACCGATTGCTCCGAGACCTTGAAGCCCGGCAGGCCCGATACGGCGCGCACGGGCTTGACGCCATCCAGATGCTGCGCGCAGTAGACGCGGTCCGAATGTCCGGGCGGCACCTGCACCCCGGCGATGCGCGCATGTGCCAGCGGACTTCGCACGAACACGACATCCTGCAGGCCCGCCAGGCGAATATCCGCCACGAACTGGCCGCGCCCGCGCATCAGGCGATCATCCTCCTTGCGCAACGGGCTGGCTCCAACACCTTGATCCGACATGGCTTTGTCTCCTTCAGTGACTGACTTCTTGTCGGCGCGAGCGGCGTCCGGAGCAGGCCGGGCGCCTTCTCGGCATCATGTCGGATCAATATAACATACTATTTATAGGATGTTAGTTCTTTTTGGATTTGCGAACCTCTTCCTTGGGACGATGAGGGTGGAAAAAATCGGTGGACATCTTCACGCAGTCGCTGCGGTAGATGATGTCGGCCACGTAGATGGCCGTATCCGAATCGTCGCGCAACACCCAGCGCACTTCCGCGGTCGGGGCGCTCAGCGATACCTCGAGCAGTTCGGCGATCTCGGGCGCGGCAGTGCCGATGACCAGGACCTGGTGCGCATGCGCGATGTTCAGGCCCATGTCTGCCACGATGGGCAAGGCCGTGTGCTTGAGGAACCGGGCCTTCTCGCGCTCGAAGACGGGCTTGGACAGGTGCAGGTTGACCACGCCATAGGGCTTGCCGTCCTTGAGCTGGACGCTGCGCAGGAACACGTATTCCTCGGCGAGCCGTCCCTCCGCCTGGCGCAACAGCGGGACTGGCGGCGGATTGGGCACCTTGATGAACTTGGGCACGTTGTGGCGGATCGACTCCAGCACCATCTCCCATGAGGTTTCCAGCTCGAGCCAGCGCTTGTCGCTGACGGTGTCGTTGACAAAGGTGCCGCGCCCCTGCTGGCGCCGCACCAGACTTTCGCTCTCAAGCAGCTCAATGGCCTGGCGCACCGTCACGCGGGCCACGCCGAACTCGACCTCCAGTTGCTCCAAGGTAGAGATCTGCTCGCCCGGCTTCCATTCACCGGTCTCGATGCGGCGCCGCAGCGCGGCGGCCACTTGGATGTAGGCGGGGATCTTGCCCCGGCGTTCCGTACTGTTCAGGGTTTTCATACTGGTCATTCAGCCATTCCATCAATAGAACGACAGAATACCCGCAAGCGGCCTCACCACCGCGCAAGCGCCCCAGAACGTGCTGGCGATCTCACATGGGCTCACACCGGGCACTGGCCACGCCGCTGACAAGGTTGGCCGTGTGCAGTGCGGCCACATCCACGATGGCCGGCGCCGCAGCGTCGCGCAGCGCAGCAACCTGCCGCTCGATCTCGGACTGCTGGCTGCGGCGCAAGGCCTGTGCCTCGGCCACGCTCACCTCGGCGAAGCGCACCATGCTGCCTGGCCTTCGCCGTCCCAGCACGGAAACATCGGCCGAGATGACGGTGGCGATCTTTGGATAGCCTCCCGTGGTCTGGGCGTCGGCCATGAGCACGATGGGCTGGCCCGAGCCTGGCACCTGGATGGAACCGGCCACGATGCCGTCGGAGACGATGTCGCTTCCCCTGACATGTCGCAGCGCGGGACCGTCGAGCCGAAAGCCCATGCGGTCGGCCTGGGCCGATACCCGGTACTCGCCGGACAGGAACATGGAGATGGCCTGCGCATCGAAGAAGTCCGCCTGCGGGCCGAGCACCACGCGGATGGCCTGGTCCAGGCCGAGGGCCGGCACCTGGGCAAGGCGCTTCTCGCCGCGCGCGGGCACGCAGTCGCGGGCCAGCGGCAGATGGTCGCCGGCACGCAGCGCCCGGCCATCGACTCCCCCGAGGCCGCCGCGCACATACGTGGATGCGCTGCCCAGGCACAGGGGTACCTGTATGCCGCCCTCCACGGCGAGGTAGGCGCAGGCCGAGGCACCCAGCCGCGCAACCGCCAGGGTCTCGCCGCGCACCAGCCGCGCGCTGGTGCCGGGCGAAACCCGGCGCGCATTCGTGCCGCCGATCTCGAGCGCCACGTCGCCGCCAACAAGTGCCACGCGCACGGAGGCGCAGGCCACTTCGAGCACGGGCCCCTGCAGCAACATCTCCAGCGCGGGCTCGCCGGCCGCGTTGCCGACCAGGGCATTGGCCAGCGCAAGGCTCACGCCATCGAGCGGGCCCGAGACCGGCACGCCCACGTTCTGGAATCCGGTACGGCCACGGTCCTGCACCGTGGTGTGGATGCCGGGTTGGCGTACGAGCAGGCAGGCGGTCATGGGCAAATCCTTTCGCTGTCGGGCAGGTAGTCGCCGGCGGCGCTGGCGCGGCGCAGTTCGTCGAAACGCGCCATGCCTACCGGCTCGAAGAAAACCTTGTCTCCGGGACTGAGCAGCGCTGGCGACTCGCGTGCGGGATCGAACAGCCGCACGGGCGTGGCACCGATCAGGTGCCAGCCGCCCGGGCTCTCGACGGGATAGATGGCCGTCATCGTGGAGGCGATGGCGATGGAGCCCGGCGGCACGCGCACGCGCGGGTCGGCCCGGCGCGGCAGCACCAGCGCCTCGGGCAGGTCGCCCATATAGGGATAGCCGGGCACAAAGCCCAGCATGTACACATGAAATTCGGTGCCGGCATGCTGGCGCACCACGTCCGCAGTCGACATGGCCGTGCGCTCGGCCACTTGCGCCAGATCGGGCGCGTGAGGCGCCTCGTAGCACGCGGGAAGCCGCCAGCGGCGGCCCGGCGCGGCAGCGCCGCCGCCGTCTTCCAGCAAGCCGCCCAGCGCCTGCTCCAGCGCCTCGTGGCTGGTGCGCAGCGGATCGTAGTGAACCATCAACGAGCGGTAGGTGGGCACCGTCTCGACCACACCGGCCACGCCGGCCAGGCGCAAGCGCTCGGCCAGGCGCAGCACCGCCTCGCTCAGACCGCGCTCGATACGGTCACCGAACTCCACCACCAGCGCGGCATCGCCAGCGCTCAGCAAACGGACATCCATCTCATCTCCTCGTGTACGGCAAGCACGCCGCGAGCACCACATCCTTGACCGATCAAATTTATATTGTCTTACTATTGTTGGTATCTTATACTAAGATTCACGTACACCCAAGCCCCGCAGGGCGGTGATTTCAGCAACGCTCCACAAGCGCGCAAAAGGAGAAGGCAGTGACACTTTCCGTGAACCTCAATGCAGACATGGGCGAGGGATTCGGCGCCTACGACATCGGCAACGACGATGGCATCCTCAAGATCATCCGTTCGGCCAACATCGCCTGCGGCTTCCACGCCGGCGATCCGCTGACCATGCGCCGCGTGGTTGAAAACGCCAAGGCGCAGGGCGTGAGCATCGGTGCGCACACGGGCTTCAATGACCTATGGGGTTTCGGGCGCCGGCGCATCGACATGCGCGCCGACGACCTGGAGAACCTGATCGCCTACCAGATCGGCGCCCTGCAGGCCATGGCATCGTTTTGCGGCGAGAAGGTCACGCACGTCAAGCCGCACGGCGCGCTCAACAACATGGCCGCCGAGAACGCGGACTACGCCATGGCCATCGGCCGCGCCATCAAGGCCGTGGACCGTGACCTCATCTACGTCGCGCTGTCCGGCTCGGAGATGGAGAAGGCAGCACAGCAACTCGATCTGCCGCTGGCCCGCGAGGGCTTCTGCGACCGCCTGTACGAGGACGACGGCAACCTCACCTCGCGCAAGGTGCCGGGCTCCGTCATCAAGGACGCGGCCCAGGCCACGCGCCAGGTCGTGCACATGGTGACCGAGGGCGAAATCATTTCTCGCAACGGCAAGCGCATCAAGCGCCGCATCGATTCGCTATGCGTGCATGGCGACGAACCCACCGCCCTGGCCCTGTCCGCCGCCGTGCGCGCCGGCCTCGAGGCCGCGGGCGTGAAGATCGTTCCCCTGACCGAGATGGCGCTGGATTGACAGCCACACACCCCAAGGAGCCATCCATGCAGCAACTGCTTCCCATCATCGCCATCCTCGGCGGCACCGGGGCCCTGGGCTCCGGCATGGCAATGCGCTGGGCCGCGGCGGGCTATCCCGTCATCCTCGGCTCGCGCTCCCCCGACAAGGCCCGCGCGGCCGCGGCCCTGATCGCCACCGGCCATGGCGCGCCGCCCGTGCGCGCCGACAGCAATGCCGGCGCTGCGGCGGCGGCCGAGGTGGTGGTGCTGGCCGTGCCCTTCTCTCACCACGAGGCGACCCTGGCCGAGATCAAAGATGTGGTCGCCGGCAAGATCGTGGTCGATGCCGTGGTGCCGTTGGTGCCGCCCAGGGTGGCCGTGGTGCAGTTGCCGCCCGAGGGATCAGCCGGGCAGATAGCCCAGCAGCGCCTTGGCGACGATGTGCGCGTGGTGTCTGCGTTCCAGAACGTGGGTGCCGCCAAGCTGCAGGCCGGCGGTCCCATCGCCTGCGACGTGCTGGTCTGCGGCAACGACCCCGAGGCGCGCGGTACCGTGCTCGCGCTCGCCGCGGCCGCAGGCACCCGCGGCATCGACGCCGGACCCATCGCCAACGCGGCCGCCGCCGAGGCCATGACCTCCCTGCTGATCGGCATCAACCGGCGCTACGGGGTCGATTGCGCCGGCATCCAGATCACCGGCATCGCGCGATGACGGTCGTCGCCGCCCCCCTTCGCCCCGCACGGGGCCAGCTGCATGGCGCCACGCTGGCCCTGACGGCGCTGCCGGACATGCCGCTGGTGCGGCCCGGTGACGATCTGGCCGGGCTGCTGATCGCCGCGCTGCGGCGCGCCGGCATCGCGCCGGCCAGCCAGGACGTGGTGGTGGTGGCGCAAAAGATCGTGTCCAAGGCCGAGGGCCGCCTGGTGCGCCTGCGCGACGTGCGGCCCTCGCTGCGTGCCACCGCGCTCGCGGTGGACACCGGCAAGGACCCGCGCATGGTCGAGCTCATCCTGTCCGAGAGCCGCGAGGTCGTGCGCCACGCCCCGGGCCTGCTGGTCACCGAACACCGACTGGGTTTCGTGATGGCCAATGCGGGCATCGACCAGTCCAATGTCGAGCATCCCGACGGCGAGGAGCTTGCGCTGCTGCTGCCCCTGGACCCCGACGCGAGTTGCGCGCGCCTGAAGACACGGCTGGACGCGGCCTTCGGCGCCGACATCGCAGTACTCATCAACGACAGCTTCGGCAGGCCCTGGCGCCAGGGTGTGACCGGCGTGGCGCTGGGCGCCTCGGGCCTGCCCGCGCTGCTCGACATGGTGGGCCAGGACGATCTTTTCGGCCGCGCCATGCGCATTACCGAAATCGCCGTGGCCGACGAAATTGCGGCCGCGGCCTCGCTGCTCATGGGCCAGACCGCCGCGGGCCAGCCTGCCGTCCATCTGCGTGGCCTGCGGTGGGACGCTGCGGCCCGGCCTGCCGCCGACCTGTTGCGCCCACGGCGGCAGGACCTGTTCCGCTAAGGGGAGGACAAGCCATGCATGCAACCGTCTGCCCATCGCCCGGCGCCCCCTGGGTGCTCGCCTTGTGCGGAGGCGTCGGCGGCGCGAAGCTGGCCTGGGGCCTCGAGCAGTTGCTGCGCTCGCAGGCTCTAGGCGCGCTTCGCATTGTCGTCAACACCGGCGACGACTTCGAGCACCTGGGCCTGCACATCGCGCCCGACATCGACACCGTGCTCTACACGCTGGCGGGCCTGAACGACCCCGTGCGCGGCTGGGGCCGCCAGGGCGAGACCTGGAACTTCATGGCCGCGCTGACCGAGTGGGGCGCAGACGACTGGTTCGCGCTCGGCGACCGCGATCTCGCGCTGCACGTGGAGCGCACGCGCCGCCTGCGCGCCGGCGAGACCCTGGCACAGGTCACGGCCGACCTCGCGCGGCGCAGCGGCGTGCAGGCCATGCTGCTGCCCATGAGCGAACGGCCGGTGCGCACCATCGTGCACACGCAGGAGGGCGACCTGCCCTTGCAACACTACTTCGTACGGCACGCCTGCAGGCCAGTCGTCACGGGCGTTTCCTTCGCGGGCGCAGCCACGGCCCCGCCGCATCCGGACCTGCTCGCCGCCCTGGCCGACCCGGCGCTGGCCATGGTGGTGATCTGCCCCTCCAACCCGCTGCTGAGCATCGACCCCATCCTCGCCCTGCCCGGCGTTCGCGCGGCACTGCGCGCCAGCCGCGCGCCCGTGGTGGCGGTGTCGCCGCTGATCGGCGGGCAGGCGGTCAAGGGCCCCACGGCCAAGATGCTGCGGGAGTTGGGGCACGGCGCAGACAACCGCACCGTGGCCGAGCACTATGCGGGCCTCCTCGACGGCTTGGTGGTGGACCATGCCGATGCGGCGCAGGCACTGGAGTTGGGCATCCCGGTGCATGCGGCCGCCACGCTGATGGACAGTCCCGAGTCCAAACGCGCGCTGGCGCAGGCCGTCGTCGGCTTTGCCCAGGCATTGACGCGGCCCGCCGCTCATGGAGTACGCCATGCATGACGCCGGTCTGTGGGCGGTCGTGCCCGTCAAACCCCTGGCGCGGGCCAAGCAGCGGCTGGCGCCACTGCTCGACGCCAGCGAGCGCGCGGCACTGGCCCAGGTCATGCTGCGCGATGTGCTGGACGCACTGGCGGGCCACCCCCACCTGGGCGGGATGCTGGTCGTCAGCGGCGATCCCACGGCCCAGGCGATGGCGCGCGCCGCTGGCGCGACGGTGCTCGATGACAGCCCCGCCTGCGGCCTGGTGCCCGCGCTGCGCCGCGCCGCGCGCGCGCTCAGCGATGCCGGCCGGGACGGCATGCTGATCGTTCCCGCCGACCTGCCCGGCCTGGCGCGCGACGACCTCGCGCTGCTGGCCCAGGCGCATGGCCGGCGGCGCGGTGCGCGCGGCGCCACCCTGGTGGCCGCCAGCCACGATGGCGGCACCAATGCGTTGGCCTGCTCGCCCCCGGACGCCCTGCCCCTGTGCTACGGCCCCGACAGCTTCCGCCGCCATGTGCGGACCGCGCGCGCCATCGGGCTCGACCCGCTGTTGCTGAGCCTGCCACGCCTGGCCCGCGACGTCGACCGCCCGGCCGACCTTCGCGCCTTCATGGCGCTGTCCGGCGCCGCGCAGACGCATACCTACGCCTGGCTGCAGTCCAGCGGCGTGGCATGGCGGCTGCACCGGGCGGCGCGCCTTCCCGGTCCTTCACGAGCGAGTGCCACACCATGACCCTGCCCCATTCCCCAGCCCAGCCCCGCCTTGCCCTGCCCCGGCCGCACGAGCGCATGGACGACACCGACGCCTACCTCCTCGCAGAGCACGGCGCACAGGCATTGATGACCACGGCGGCAGCGCGGCGCGACAGCGCGCACGGCAACGTCGTCTCCTACTCGCGCAAGGTCTTCATCCCGCTGACCCAGCTGTGCCGCGACGTGTGCCACTACTGCACATTCGCGCAGGCGCCGCGTCACATCGCGGCGCCATACCTGCCGCTACAACAGGTGCTGCGCATCGCGCGCGCCGGCGCGGCGGCCGGCTGCAGGGAGGCATTGTTCACGCTGGGCGACAAGCCGGAGGCGCGCTACCAGGTGGCGCGCGAGGCGCTGGACCACATGGGCCACGCCACCACGCTGGACTACCTGGCCGAAGCCGCGCGCGCCGTCTACGAGGAGACCGGCCTGCTGCCGCACCTGAACCCCGGCCTGCTGGATGCGGCCAGCCTCGCCGCCCTGCGCCCGGTGTCGGTCTCGCAAGGCATCATGCTGGAGAGCAGCGCCGAGCGGCTGTGCGCGCGCGGTGGCCCGCACTTCGGCTCGCCCGACAAGCTGCCGGCGGCACGCCTCGAGACCATCCGCCTGGCGGGCACTGCACAGGTGCCCTTCACCACAGGCCTGCTGATCGGCATCGGCGAAACGCGCACCGAGCGCATCCACGCGCTGCTGGCGCTGCGCGCTCTGCACGAGCAGCACGGCCACATACAGGAAATCATCGTCCAGAACTTCCGCCCCAAGGCCGGTACCTTGATGGCAGGCACGCCGGCTCCCTCCCTGGAGGAACACCTTTGGACCATCGCCGCGGCGCGGCTGGTCTTCGGCGCCGAGATGAACATCCAGGCGCCGCCCAATCTCCAGCCCGGCGCCCTGGCTGCGCTGGTGGACGCAGGCATCAACGACTGGGGCGGCGTCTCCCCCGTCACGCCCGACCACGTGAACCCCGAGGCGCCCTGGCCGCACCTGGACGCGCTGGCCCAGGCCACGCGCGCTGCCGGCAAGGAGCTGACGGAACGCCTGGCACTGTACCCGGCCTATGCGCGGGATGGCCAGCGCTGGCTGGACGCGGGCCTTCGCACGGCCGTGCTGCGCGCGGTGGACAGCGACGGCTTCGCGCGCACCGACGCCTGGACGCCCGGCGCGCAGCAACTCCCGCCGGCGCGGGATCTGCAACTGGTCTCCGCGGCCCCGGCCGCGGGGCGTACCGCCATCGACGGCATCCTGCATCGTGCCCAGGCTGGCCACACGCTTACCGAGGCCGAGATCGTGCGGCTGTTCCGCGCGCACGGCTCCGAATTCAGCGCCGTCTGCGCCGCAGCCGACGCGCTGCGTAGGCAGGTCAACGGGGACGTGGTCAGCTTCGTTGTCAACCGCAACATCAACTACACCAACATCTGCGGCTACCGCTGCCAGTTCTGCGCCTTCGCCAAGGGCAAGGGCAGCGAGGACCTGCGCGGCAAGCCCTACGACCTGCCACTGGCCGAAATCCGCCAGCGCGTGCGCGAGGCCTGGGACCGCGGTGCCACCGAGGTCTGCATGCAGGGCGGCATCCATCCCGCCTACACCGGGGCCACCTACCTGGAAATCTGCAAGGCCGTGAAGGCCGAGGCGCCCGAGATGCACTTGCACGCATTCTCGCCGCTGGAGGTCTGGCAGGGCGCCGCGACGCTGGGCCTGCCGCTGGCCGAATACCTGGCACGGCTCAAGGACGCCGGCCTGTCCACGCTGCCTGGCACGGCGGCCGAGATCCTGGATGACGAGGTACGCCAGGTGATCTGCCACGACAAGCTCGACACCGCGCAGTGGCTGCAGGTCATGCGCACGGCGCACGGCCTGGGGCTGCGCAGCACGGCGACCATCATGTTCGGCCACGTCGAGCGGCTGGAGCACTGGGCGCGGCACCTGCTGCGGCTGCGCGCACTGCAGGCGCAGACCGGCGGCTTCACGGAGTTCGTACCCCTGCCCTTCGTGCACATGGAGTCACCGATCTACCGCAAGGGCCGCGCGCGCCGCGGCCCCAGCTTCCGTGAATCCGTACTCATGCATGCCGTCGCCCGCCTGGCGCTGCACCCTCTGATACCCAATATCCAGGCCTCGTGGGTCAAGCTGGGAGCGGAAGGCGTCAAGGCCTGCCTGAACGCGGGGGTGAACGACATGGGCGGCACGCTGATGAACGAGACGATCTCCCGTTCGGCTGGCGCCGCTCATGGGCAGGAAATGACGGCGGGCGACATGGAGGCCCTGCTGCACTCCATGGGCCGCACGCCACGCCAGCGCACCACCTCCTATGGCGCGCCGGACGCCGGGGCCATGGCGCGCGCGCGCCAGCAGCGCGCCCCGCTGCCGCCCGTGCGCATCGACTTCCCCGCAGGCCAGGGCCTGGCGCGCGCCACCCTCGTGGCGGCCTGCACGCCATGAGCGACGCGGCCAACGATGCCCAGGCAGGCAGCGGCCAGCCGCGCATGCCCGACTGGCTGGGGCGGCGCTCGGTGCGCCGCTACCTGCCCCAGCCGATCGCGCCCGAGACGATCGAAGCGCTGCTGCACGCCGCGGGCAGCGCGCCCTCGGCCCACAACCGCCAGCCCTGGCGCTTCGCCGTCATCCGCCAGCGCGAGCGGCAGATGTCACTGGCCGATGCCATGGGCCAGCGCCTGCGGCGCGACCGACAGGTCGACCGCGACAGCGAAGCGGACATCGAGGCCGACGTGCTCCGCTCGCGCGAGCGCATCTGCGGCGCGGCGACCGTGATCGTCGTGTGCCTGAGCATGGAGGACATGGACCGCTACCCGGATTCCGAGCGCGCCCGCAACGAACACCAGATGGCCGTGCAAAGCACGGCCATGGCCGGCCAGAACCTGCTGCTGGCCGCGCACGCGGCCGGCCTGGGCGCGTGCTGGCTCTGCGCGCCGCTGTTCTGCCCAGAAGCCGTCCGCTGCGCGCTCGAACTGCCGGTGCACTGGGAGCCACAGGGACTGATCACGCTCGGCCATCCGGCCAATGCCGGCAAGCCCTTCGTTCGTCGGCCGCTCCACGAGATCACCCAATTCATCACTTCAGGAGACATTCCATGCTGATCGAGAACATGCGCGCCACGCGCGGCGACTACGGCGACGAGCTGCGCGCCATCATGAGCATCGCCAAGGCCCGGGAAAGCCGGCGCTGGCTGGCTGGCTGGCCGCAGCTGTCGCCCACGGCCACGCCGCTGTGGCCGCTGCCCGACCTGGCCCGCGCCATGGGCGTCGCCCGGGTCGAACTCAAGGACGAATCCACGCGTGCGCACATGGGAAGCTTCAAGGCCCTGGGCGCGCCCATCGCCCTGATCCGCCTGATCCAGCGGCGCTGGCCGGGCGCGGCCTTCACAGCCGACGACTTGTTCGCCGGCCACCACGCCGCGCAGCTCTCGGAGTTCACCGTGGTCTCGGCCACGGACGGCAACCACGGCCGCTCGCTGGCCGCGGCCGCCCACGACATCGGCTGCCACTGCGTCATCGTGCTGCACAAGAACGTCAGCCTGGAGCGCGAGCAGGCCATCGCCTCGCATGGCGCACGCATTGTGCGCATCGAGGGCAACTACGACGCCTCCGTCGAGGAAGCCGCGCGCCTGGCCGGCGCCAACGGCTGGCAGGTGGTCTCCGACACCTCCTACGAAGGCTACGAGGAGATCCCGCGCGACGTGATGCAGGGCTACGGCACCATCGTGGACGAGATCCTGGAGCAGCGCCCCGCAGCCAGCGACGCGCCCTGCCCCTATACCCATGTATTCCTGCAGGGCGGCGTAGGCGGCCTGGCGGCCGGGATCGCCAGCTATTTCTGCGAACAGTACGGCGCCCGGCGGCCGGCCTTCATCGTGGTCGAGCCACGCCAAGCCGACTGCCTTTGCCAGAGCGCGCTCGCGGGCCAGGCCGCGCAGGCCAGCGGCTCGGTCGACTCGGTCATGGCGGGACTGGCCTGCGGCGAGACCTCACCGCTGGCCTGGCGATTCCTTCAGCCGGCCGTGGACTTCTTCCTTGCCATCGAAGACGGGGAAGCCGTTTCGGCCATGCGCCGGCTCGCCCAGGTGCAAGACGCCAACGGCGACGTTCCAGTGGTCAGCGGGGAATCCGGGGCCGCCGGGCTGGCCGGCCTGATCCACCTGGCGAGCGATCCCGACCTGCGCGCGAGGACCCGCCTCGATGCCCAGGCCAGCGTGCTGCTCATCAGCACCGAGGGCGCGACGGCGCCGGGCGTCTACCGCGAACTGGTTGGCAAGGGTGCGCAGGACATCCTCGCCGCACAGATCTCCTGGCTCGATGAAGGCGCCGCCTGAAAGGCTTGGCGGTTTCCCCGGGGCGCGCGGCGCCCCCTTTCCCGCTGCGCAAACCAACTCACGACGCTAGAGCGCGCTATGCGATTTCACGTACCCGCGCTGGCTCTGCGCGCCGGTGATCACAAGGCGCAGTGAGCCGCCAGGCCCATGCCTTGGCAAGCGCTGCAGTTTTGCCGAGTGCCCGCGCGCAAAGCCAACCGAAGCCAAGCCCGGGGCAGGGAGACGATGGCGGTCGCCGAGCAATGGCCGATGTGGCCGATGTGGCCGATGTGGCCGGCGTGCCCGGCGTGCCCGGCGTGCCCGGCGTGCCCGGCGTGCCCGGCGTGCCCGGCGTGCCCGGCGTGCCGGCCGAGTGTGCCCCGCACGGGGGCGCTCGCTCAGCCGCCGAGGTAGGCCTTGCGCACGTGCGGGTCGTCGATCAGTTCGGCGCCCGTCCCCTGCAGGGTCATGGCTCCCGACTCGTAGAGATAGGCGCGATCACACATGTCCAGCGCGGCGTAGGCGTTCTGCTCGACCATGAGCACGGTGGCGCCATCCGCACGCACGCGCTGGATAACCTCGAAGGTCTTTTGCACGATATTGGGCGCCAGGCCCAGCGAGGGCTCGTCGAACAGTACGAGCCTGGGCCGCGACATCAGCGCGCGGCCGATGGCCAGCATCTGCTGCTCGCCGCCTGACAGCGTGCCGGCCATCTGATGGCGCCGATCGTGCAGCTTGGGGAAACTCTCGAAGATGCGCTGCATGTCCTGGGCAGTGCCAGCCTTGTCGTTTCGGCGAAAGGCGCCGAGCTCGAGGTTCTCCTGGACGGACATCTGCCCGAACACGCGCCGCCCCTCGGGGCAGTGGGCTATTCCCAGCGACAGGATGCGCTGCGGCGTGGCGCGCGTGATGTCCACGCCCTCGAACACGATGGAGCCCGAGGACGGCGGCAGCAGCCCGGAGATCGCCTTGAGCGTTGACGACTTGCCCGCGCCATTGGCACCGATGATGGTGACGAACTCGCCCTGGCCCACGCGCAGCGATACATTCTTGACGGCCTCCACCTTGCCGTAGCGACACACGATGTTCTTTATTTCAAGCATGCTTGATCCCCTGCCCCAGATAGGCGCGGATCACCTCGGGGTTGGCCTGGATCTGCGCAGGCGTTCCGTCGGCGATGATTTTTCCGTAGTTGAGCACCACGATCCGGTCGGACACGCCCATGACCAGCGGCATGTCGTGCTCGACCAGCAAGAGGGTGATGCCGCGCCGGCGCAGCCTGGCCAGCAGATCCATGAACTCGGCCGTCTCCGAGGGATTCATGCCGGCCGCGGGCTCGTCCAGCAGCAGCAGCCGGGGACGCGCCGCGAGGGCCACGGCCACGCCCAGCAGGCGCTGCGCACCGTAGGGCAGCGCACCGCCCAATTCATTGGCGTAGTGGGCAATGCCCACGAAGTCCAGCACTTCCCAGACGGATTCGCGGAGCCGGGCTTCCTCGCGGCGCATGCCCGGCAGGGCCAGCAGCGTGGACCAGGCGGACGCCCGCCCCGAAAGGTGCAGGCCCGTCAGCACGTTCTCGAACACCGTGTTCGTAGTGAACAGGCTGGTGCGCTGGAAGGTGCGCACCAGACCTTCGCCTGCCACTTCGTGCGGCTTGAGCCGGTGCAAAGCCGTGCCGCCGAAGTGCACCTGCCCCTTGGTCGGGCGCATGAAGCCGGTGATGACGTTGAAGGCGGTGGTCTTGCCGGCGCCATTGGGGCCGATCAGGCTGACGAGTTCGCCTTCCTTCACGTCGAAGCTCATGTCCGATATCGCCACCAGGCCGCCGAAGTGCACGGCCACGCGGTCTATGGACAGCAGGGCGGCCGGGGAGGTCGAGGTCTTGGGCGCCATCATGTCGGGCTCCCGGCGCGCTGCGTGGCGGCCTTGGGGGCCGCAGGGACCTGCCCATCGGCCGGCGCCTGGCGCACGTGGCGCGGCGCGCTGCCGCGCCTGCGATGCCACCAGTCGGCCACGGCGGGCACGATGCCGCGCGGCAGGAAGAACACGACGAGCACCATCGCGATGCCATAGACGATCCACTGTACCTCTGGCGCGGCCACGGCACGCAGTCCCACGGGCAGAGCGCCGAAGACCACGCCGCCGACGATGGGGCCGGCCAGCGTGCCCTTGCCGCCCGTCACCACCATGATGACCATGGTCACCGTATAGATGAACAGGAAGATGTCGGGGTCGATGATGCGGATGTAGTGCGCGTACAGCGCGCCCGCGGCGCCAGCCAGCGCTGCCGAGGCCACGGCCGCGAACACCAGGTAGCGGGTCACATCTATGCCCACCGAGGTGGCCAGGGGCTCGTTCTCGCGCAGCGCGACCATGGCCCGGCCCATGCGCGAGTGCAGGACGCGACGGATCAGCACGTACGACAGCAGGCCCAGACCCAGCACAAGGTAGTAGTTGGGCACCTTGGACCAGAACTGCGCCTCGCCCAGACCCGGCAGGCTGTAGCCCAGTGGCGGGATGTTGCTCAGCGCCAGCGGGCCCTGCGTGAGGTCGATCCAGTTGAGGGCGACCAGGCGCGTCACCTCGGCGAAGCTGACGGTCACGATCACGAAATAGGCGCCGCGGATCTTGAATGACAGCCGCCCCACGAACCAGCCGCAGGCGCCTGCCAGTACAGTGCCCAGCAGCAGGCCGGCTGCGGGATGCCAGGGCGTGTGGACGATGCGGCCGTCGCCCCAGAACACGGGAATGTCGAAACCCAGCGAACTCAGGGCACTGGCATAGGCGCCGATACCGAAGAAGGCAATGTGGCCCAGACTCAGCTGGCCCGTGAACCCCAGCAGCAGGTTCAGGCTCATGGCACCCACGATGAAGATACCGGTGGTGATGATGATGTGCAGGTAGTACTGGTCCGTCACCCACCAGGGCACGGACAGGAGCGCCGCGAGCAACGCGAGTGTGGCAATGGTTTTCATCCGATTCTCTCCCCTCGAACGCTGAACAAGCCGGTGGGTTTGAACATGAGCACCAGGATGATGAGGATGAACCCCATGGCATCGCGGTAGCCCGACGAGATATAGCCTGAACCCAGCTCTTCGGCAAAGGCCAGGATGAAGCCGCCGACGGCCGCTCCCTGGATGTTGCCCAGACCACCCAGGATCACGATGGCGAACGCCTTCAGGGCAGCCATGTTGCCCATGGTGGTGGTAACCACGAACACCGGGCCGAGCAGCGCCCCCGCTGCGGCCGCAAGACCGGAGCCCAGGGCGAATGTGGCGGTGTAGATCGCATTGACATTGATGCCCATCAGCGAAGCGGTGTCGCGGTCCTGGAAGGTGGCGCGCATGGCCTTGCCCAGTGGCGAACGATGCATGAGCAGGTAGGTCGCCAGGATCAGGCCCATGGCGACCACCAGCACGAACAGGCGCAGCCAGGAGACGGCCACGGGGCCGATCACCAGGGGTTCTGAGGGGAATGGGGTGGGTATCGCCTTGGCCACGCCGCCCCAGACCAGCAAGGCGAGGTTCTGCATCGCGATCCAGCAGCCGATCATCACGATCATGGTGGAGTCGATGTCCGCGCCCCGCATGCGGCGCAGCAGCAGCCGCTCGATCACCGCACCGAGCACAATGCCCAGCATGATCGAGAACGCCAATGCAACAAAGAAGTTCCACTGGAGTTGCGCGGCAAAGTAGTACGCCATGAAGCCGCCAAAGGCGTACAGTTCGCCGTGCGTGAAATTCACGACCTTCATGATCCCCAGGATCAAGGTCAGTCCGATCCCGAGGAGGGCATAGGTGCCGCCAAGGATCAGCGCATTGGCAATGTGCTGGATGAGTTGGTCCACTGGTGTTCTCGCACGCGCCTGGGAACGAAGCAATCGCGAAAGGCGCTGGATCCGCGATATCGATTGCGCTGTACCGCCCCGCCATCGAGGCGGGCACGGCACCGGTCTTGCTTGCCCTTGTTGTCCTACTCGGCGCGTACGATCTTGCCGTTCTCGATCTTCACGAGGTGCGTATCGGGAACGCTCTGGCCGCTTTCCTTGCCGGCAGGCCCGGCCTTGTTGAACCTGACTTTGCCGGTCAGGCCGGAGACCTCGATCTGCCAAAGCGCGGCGCGGATCTTTTCCGGATCGGCAGCCCCGGCCTTGGCAATGGCGGCGGCGATGGCATGGATGCCGTCGTAGCCGCGGGCCCCTTCAGGCATGCCATTGATGTTGATGCCGCGCTTTTTCCACTCGTCCACGAAGTACTTGGCGGCAGCGGGATTGGAGGAAAGCTCCGGGAACCACGGCGTGAAGAACGCATCGTGGTAAGTGTTGTCGGCAGCGCCTCCTGCCTGCTCGATCATCTGGTCGGGCAGTGTGCCGCCGGTGGTGATGATGCGGCGCTTCAGGCCGAGAGACTGGGCCTGCTTGAGCAGCAGCGTCATCTGCTCCGGGCCGGTGGTGATGAACAGCGTGTCGGCATCGCTGCCCCGCAAGGTCGACAGCTGGGCCGTCATGTCCTGGGCCGCAGCATCCATGTGCAGCGCACGGCCGACGTCGACGCCGTTTTCCTTCAGCACCTTGCCGAACTCCTGGGCGGCGCCCAGGCCCCAGTCGTTGTGCACGACCAGGAAATCGACCTTCCTGATTCCCAGCGGCTGGATGAAGCGCTTGAACTTCAACGCTTCCATCGCGTTGGTCGGGCTGATGCGGAACACATACGGATTGCCCATCGTGGTGATCTTGTCCGAGCTGGACGTCTCCACCACCATCGGCACCTTGTACTCCATCAGCTTGGGCATGGCCGCGAGCGTGTAGGTTGAACTCCAGGCGCCCATCAGCACCGCCACCTTGTCGCGCACGATCAGTTTTTCCGTGGCGTTGGCGGCCTCGGTCGGATTGCTCTTGTTGTCTTCTATCACCAGCTGGATCCTGCTGCCGAGGACTCCGCCCCTGGCATTGATCTCGTCCGCGGCGATCCTGGCGCCGTTGGTCACGAAGTTACCGGAAGCGGCGACCGCGCCGGTCAAGGGCTGGTTGACCCCTATCTTGATGACTTCTCCCGACTGGGCGTGCGCACCGAGCGCGGCGCACACAGCCACCGTGCCAAGTGCCAACCTGAACAATGCCTTAACCATATTGGTACTCCTCGTGGGTCATGCCACATGAATGGAACACAACGGAACTTAGCGAATGAACGACATCACATTTTTTATCGAGCAGTCAATCTAACAATAGGACAACCAGATATCAATACAATCTAACCCCACCATGGTTTGTACCCATCCAGATTTCTTTCGTTGCCAGGGTTCGTGCGCACAAGCCTGCCGGGCCAACCTTGCCGGCCGCATGCCTGGCGCGACCGGGTTGCCGCAGCCCACGCCGGTCGCCGCGGACCGATACGCCTCAGCCGGCCGCCGACTGCGCGGCCCTGGCAAAGGCAGGCAGGTCGAAACCGGGACTGCCCACCTGCTCCTGCGTAGGCTGCACCGGCAGCGCCAGCACGGCACGCGCGGCCAGATGCTCCTTGGCGGCGTTGATCGAATCGACTGCCACCAGCCGCCCCTGCCGGAAGTGATAGACCGAGAATGCGCCCCCGGAATGCATGTCGCCGCGCACCGCCCAGGCCTGTGCGCCCTGCGATAGTCCCGCGATCTGCAGCTTCCTGTCGTACTGATCGGACCAGAACCATGGCACCGCGGTGAATGGCGTGGCCCGCCCCAGCAACCCGGCGGCGGCGGCCCGGCCCTGCTCTATGGCGTTCTGGACAGATTCCAGCCGCAGCAAGCTGCCATCCTCCAGGCGGCGTGCGGTGCAATCGCCAGCGGCATAGACGTCCGGCGCAGAGGTCCTGCCACAGGCATCGACCACGATGCCGTGCTCGCAAGCGATGCCCGCCGCCTCGGCCAACGCATCGTTGGGCCGTACTCCTATGCCCGCCAGCACCAGGCCCGCGCGATAGGATTGCCCACCCTGCAGGCTCACTTGCACGGCATGCCCGCCGCAGGGGCGAACGCCGGCGACGCGCGCATCGAGCACCAGTCCCGTCCGCGGGGCACGCCGGCGCGCGGCATCGAGCACCAGTTCAACGCCGTGCGCGCGGTGCAGCGCCGCATACCAGTCGGACAGCACCGGCGCAAGCACCCGGCTCAGCAGGCGTGGCGCGGACTCCAGCACGGTCACGGCCAGCCCCAGCTTGCGCGCCGTGGCTGCCACTTCCAGGCCGATGAAGCCACCGCCCACCACCACAACCGGCAGTCCGTGCGCAGCGCAGCGCTTGAGGCCCTCTGACACGGCGCCGGCATCGTCGCGTGTGCGCAGCACATGGATCGCCTCTTCGCATTCCTGCACACAGGGCAGGCGGCGCGGCGTGGCGCCGGTAGCCAGCAGCAGCCCGGTGTAGTGCAGTTGCGCGCCGTCCGCCAGGCGGAGCATGCGCCGCGCCGTATCGAGCTCGACCACGAGCGTACTCGTGCGAATGACGATGTTCTTGCGCGCCAAGGCGGCTTCGGCCCGCATGGCCAGCTGCTGCGCGGACATCTCGCCCGCCAGCCACGATTTGGACAGCGGCGGGCGATGGTAGGGCAGGTGTGCTTCATCGCCGAGCACGCTCAGCCGGCCATCGTAGCCAGCGGTGCGCAGGGTTTCGCCGGCTTGCAGCCCGGCCTGGCCCGCGCCGACGATGACGATGTGCGGCTCCATGCTCACACCTGCACCGGAACCACCGTCACCACCAGGCCCTCGATGGCCGCAGAAGCCTTGATCTGACAGGCCAGCCGGCTGTTGGCCTGGCGGCCTTCGGGCAGGCTGTCGAGCAGATCCACCTCATCGGCGGACGCCGCGGGCAGGTCGCCCAGGCGCGCCTCTTCGACATGGCAGTGGCAGGTCGCGCACACGCAAGAGCCGCCGCATTCGCCAAGGATGCCGTCGACGCCGTTGGCCACGGCGCCCTGCATCAGGCTCCACCCCTGCGGCAGGCCCACGGTCACGGACGCGCCGGCTGGATCGATATAGGTCACATTTACCATTTGAGTGTCTCCGCGCGGGGCATGTGCAACGGCGCCGCGGCACGACTGCCGGACGCCACCCGCAGGCCTGGGCTTGGCACCGCCCAGGCCTGCGATCAGGCCGTAACCTTCTCCTGCCTGGCCGCCATGGCTCCGTGCCCGGCGACCCGTTCCTCCTGCTCGATCATCTGGTCGATCATCTTGTGCATGCGCCTTGGCGCGGCATCGATGCCAAGGATGATGCGCTTGTACGGCTTGCCGCGCGCGGCCTCCCGCTCCTCCTCGAACTGGATGCGCTGCAGCACCACCTTGTCCTCGTTGAAGGCGCGGTCCATGTCGCGGGTCAGTTCGGCGTCCATCGCGGCCTCGTCGGTGCGGAAGTTGCGCACATGGAACCAGTGCTGCAGCACCGTGCTCTCATCCACCGGCGTGAGCAGGTGGCAGGCGAACATCTGCACGCCCTCGTGGCGCTTGTCCATGTCGGCGATGGTGCCGGTCAGGCACGAGCCCATGTCGATGGCGTAGAAGCACGGCGCGGTGTAGTTGTAGTAGTGCCAGCGGTCGACATTCGTGGCGAACCCGCCGTACTTGGCGAACAGCGGAATGGCGGGTGCGTCGCGGATCCATCGCCAGACGATGATGCTGCGCTCGCCATACTCGTTGTTGACCGGCACGGTGGCGCCGGCGGGAGTGCCCAGCGTGCTCGGATGGACGAAGGTGACGTGCGCCGGGTCGAGCAGGTTGTCGCAAAGCGACAGGTAGTTGCAGTCGATGCGCAGGGTACCGCCCTTGACGGCGCGCCAGCCGGGAGCGTCGTACTGCTCGAGATGGAACAGCCCGGCCCGGTCTGCCAGCGCGGAGTCGCCCATCCAGATCCAGGCCAGGCCATACTTTTCCTCCACCGGATAGGCACGCACCACCGCGTTGCCCGGAATGATGTCCTGACCGGGGATGCGCACGCACTTGCCCGAGCAGTCGAATGTCATGCCGTGGTAGCCGCATTCGATGGCGTCCCCCTTCAGTCGGCCGAGCGAGAGCGGCGCCAGGCGGTGCGGACAGGCATCCTGCAGCGCGGCGATCTTGCCGTCCTCGCGGCGATACACGACGATCGCCTCCTCCAGCACCATGTGGCGGGACAACTCCCGCCCGATCTCCTCGGCCCAGCCCAGCGGGTACCACGCGTTTCGTACGTATTTCATGAAAACCTCCTGTCGGATTTGGTTGATGCACAGGCCAAGCCAAGCTCAGTGGTAATAGGCGCCGCCGTCGACCACAAGCGTCTGCCCTGTGATGAAACCCGCATCCGGTCCGGCGAAGAAAGACACTGCACCCACCACGTCCGCGGGCACCATGTCGCGCTGCAGCGCACGGCTGCGGACCGAGAAGCCGGAGACCTTGCCGGCAAGTTCGGGGTTCTGGTGCACGCCGTCGCTGAGCGTGAAGCCGGGGGCCACGCTGTTGACCAGAATGTTGTACGGGCCAAGCTCAGTGGCCAGCGTGCGTGTCATCGACACGATCGCGCCCTTCGAGGCCACGTAGTGCAACATGCCCGGATTGCCCTTGAAGGCCACGGCGGACGAGATGCTGATGATGCGACCCGCGCCTTGCCGGCGCAAAGCCGGCAGCACCGCGCGGCAACACAGGAATTGGCCGATGACGTTGACGTCGAACATCTTCTTCCAGTCGGCCACCGTCAACTCCTCGAACGGCTTGATCTGCAGCGTCGAGTAGATGGCGGCATTGTTGACCAGCACGTCGACGTGGCCGAAGGCGTCGAGCGCGTCAGCCACCATCCGTGCCGCATCCAGCTCGCTGGACACATCGGCCGTCACGCCGATGGCGCGGTGCCCGGCCTGCTGCAGCCTCTCGGCCGCCGCCTGCGCGCCAGCCAGATCGGCAATCACGATGGCCGCGCCCTGCGCCGCCAGCGTTTCGCAGATCGCATGGCCGATGCCCATCGCGCCACCGGTGACGATGGCGACCTTTCCATTCATCCTCATGTTCGCTCCTTTGCTCGCTGAAACAGGGCCGCAGGTGGGCAATAGTGCCCACGGCCAATGGGCATGCCTGCGCCACTGCGGCTCAGGATCGCCAGATTGATGATCGGAGGCATGCCGCTCGCGACGATGCGCGCGGGATCGATCACGCCGGTATGCGGGTGCAGGATCGCCTGCGGCCGGTCCGTGGCGCCGGCCGGCAGCACGGCAGCCCACTCATCGAGCAGGCTCGGCGCGTGCCGCAACGCCTGTCCGCCGAAGCCACAGGCATCCACCAGCGCGCTGTCGCCAATGGCCCCGAGCGGCTGGGGCGCGGTATCCGACGGGAAATACACGCCCACCGGCGGCAGTGCATCCACGGTATGCCAATGGCTTTCGCCGCGCAGCCGGATGCCGAACTGCAAGCCGTTGCCCCCTATCGCGGCCAGTTCGCCGCCATCGGTTCGCACCTTCCAGGCCGCCCAGGCCATCCATACCCCCAGGACAAAGCCCGGATTGGCACGGACCTGCGCGACCAGCGCCTCGGGCAGATCCCGCAGCGCGGCCAGCAAGCGCTCATTGCCTGCCAGGGTGCGGGCATGGCAGTCATCGCCCTCCCCAAGCGCGCCACACATCAACGCGTACGGATCAACGGGCCGTCGGGCCAGCAGCGGATTGCATGCCGCCGCGAAGCGGGAACACCAGTCGCGGGCGCGGCCAACGCACAGCGGGTCGTCCGAGCCGAAGCGCAACGCGGGCGGGGGGCCCTCGGCGACCGGCGAATAGGCCGCGTGCACGCCATCACTTACCTCGAAGCACCACATGGCCGGCGCCAGCACCTGCGCCAGCGGCACGGCCAGGCCGAAATCCTGCGCCGGAACAAGGCGCAACGCACCCTGGTCCAGCAGGTGCGCGGCGCAGCCCGCATCCGGCGCCAGCCCTCCGATGACGGCGGCCTGCAGGGCTGCATTGCGCACGGCCTGCGGCGGCATGCCCCCATACGGAGGGCCTGCATGGAACAAGGTGTCGCGGGGCAGGTCCGGCTTGGCTTCTCCGAACTGCACCACCCGGGTCAAACATGCCGTCTTGCTCATAAAAGCCTGCTCTCCTTCGCCCCGCGCCAGTGACCTTGGCGCCAGATCGAATATCGTGGTTAAATGAATCTATTAATAGAACAACTATATGACCAGTTGATAATTTTCATCCAGAGGGTTTTCATGTAGACAGGCGTCAATTTATCTTGCTAAGATACCAACAATAGTACGACTAGCCGACAAATTGACAAGCCATGCAACGGACACGGACCTGCCCCTGGCCGGGTCCGGTTTACCGATGGAACGCTCGCGTATTTCTCCAGCAGCCGACGCATGGAAGGCCGCCGTGGAATCCCGCGTTTTTTGAGAAGCATGCCGCTGGCGCAGCGGCGAACAAGGAGGCCCTATGGAGGTGAAACCGTATCTCGAACTGCGTGCGGATCTCGCCCGGCGCGATCGCAGCCTGCGCGAGAAAGTGATGACGCTGGAGCAGGCTGCCGCCCTGGTCAGCGACGGAGACAAGGTCGGCATCGGCGGCAGTACGTTGTCGCGCACGCCGATGGCCATGATCTGGCAGCTGATCCGCTCGGGCAAGAAGCACCTGGACGTGTCACGCAGCATCGTCTCCAGCGAGGGCGACCTGCTGTTCGCCTCGGGCATCTGCGACCGCATCCAGACCAGCTGGTTCAGCCAGGGCATCGTCTGGGGCATCTCCAAGGTGATGCGCCACTATGTGGAAAGCCGGCAGACACGCTACGACGAATGGAGCCACCTGGCCATGGGCCTGCGCTTTCGCGCCGGCGCCATGGGCGTGCCCTATCTGCCGATGAGGCCCATGCTGGGCTCCGACGTACTGCGCATGCGCCCCGAGGCCATGGCAACGCACTGCCCCTTCACTGGCGAGGACCTGCTGCTGGTGCCCGCACTGAACCCCGACGTCGCGCTGATCCATGTGCAGCGCTGCGACGCCTACGGCAACGCTCAGCTCGACGGGCTGAGCTTCATGGACATCGACCTGGCACTGGCTGCCAACCGCGTGATCCTGACGACCGAACGCATCGTGTCCAACGACCAGATCCGTCGCAACCCCGACCAGACCAAGATTCCATTCATTGCCGTCGATGCCGTGGTCGAGGTGCCCTACGGCTGCGCGCCGCACGAATGCACCAATGTCTACGAGCCCCTGTTTTCCCACATGGACTTCTACACGGCCAAGGTCAACGCGGACCCTGTGGCCGGCATGCAGGAATACATCCAGCGCTACGTGCGCGATCCTGCCTCGTGGACCGACTACCTGGGCCTGCTGGGCCTGGAGGAACTACTGGACGCCGCGCGCCGCGGAAGGAGCATGCTCAATGACTGATACCCCCACCTGCGCCGTAGCCTCCGCCGGCGCCTGCACCACCAGCGAAATCCTTGCCGTGATGGCTTCGCGCCTGCTCAAGGAGGGGCAGGTCGTGTTCGCCGGCGTCGGCGTGCCGCTGCTGGCCGCCACGCTGGCGCAGGGCCTGCACTGCCCGGGGCTGACCATCCTGTTCGAAGGCGGCGTGCTCGGCCCCATCATCGAGCCTGGGAAGTTGCCGCCTTCGACGAACGAGCAGCGCTGCACCAAGCGCGCCAACATGGTCATGAGCAGCACCGAGGTTCTTCTGCTGCTGCAGCGCGGCCATGTGGACGTGGGTTTCATGGGCGGAGCGCAGATCGACAAGTACGGCAACCTCAACTCCTCCTACATCGGCGACCCCGCCAACCCCAAGACCCGGCTGCCGGGCACGGGCGGCGGCAACGACATCTCCAGCCTGACCCACATGATCGTGGCGATGAAGCACGAGCGCCGCCGCTTCGTGGACAAGGTGGACTTCGTCACCAGCCCGGGCTTCCTGGATGGCGGCGACACGCGGCGCGAGCGCGGCCTTCCCGCGGGCGGCATGTTCCGCGTGGTGACGGACCTGGGCATCTTCGGTTTCGACGACACCACGCGGCACATGAAGATCGTTGCGCTGCACCAGGGCGTGACGCTGGAACGGGTGCAGGACAACACCGGCTTCACGTTGCTGCATGACGACAGGATCCCCACCACCGTCCCGCCCAGCGAACGCGAACTGAGTGCGCTGCGCACGCTGGACCCCGACCGCCTTTACATCGCCTGACACCCGGTCGGCACCCCGCCGCCCCCACATATCCACAGGAGAACACATGAGCACACTGCACGGAACCTTCGGCATCGCGGCCCGCAACTTCACGGCCTTTCCCCAGATGCCAGACGCCCAGGCGCTGGTGGAGTACGGCGTCCGCATGGAGGAGCTGGGCTTCGACTCGATCTGGGTCTGGGACCACATCTTCCTGGGCGTGGACCCGCATTTCCCCATCATCGACTCGCTGACGCTGCTGACCGCCATCGCGGCGCGCACCAAGAAGATCAAGCTGTCCACCGGCATCCTGGTGCTGCCGCTGCGCAACCCGGTCATCCTGGCCAAGCAGATCTCCAGCATGGACCAGCTGTCCAACGGCCGCATGCTGATGGCCATGGCCGCCGGCTGGTACAAGCGCGAGTTCGACGCGGTGGGCGTTCCCTACGAACAGCGCGGCAAGATCATGGGCGACAACCTCGACATCCTCAAGCGCCTGTGGACCGAGGACATGGTCAACGGCGAATGGGGCCCGCACAAGATCCCGGCCGGCGTGATGTTCCCCAAGCCCGTGCAAAAGCCCTGCCCGCTGCTGATCGGCGGCTATGCCGACCGGGTGCTCAAGCGCGCCGCGGTCGAAGGCGATGGCTGGCTGACCTACTTCTACAAGCCAGACGCCTTCGTCGAGTCCTGGTCCAAGGTCTGCGCCTACGCCCTGGAGGCCGGCAAGGACCCTGCGACGCTGATGAACGGCAACCAGCTGCCCATCATGGTGGGATCCTCCCGCGCGGCGGTCGAGGAAACGATGATGAAGTGGCTCAATGTCGACTTCGACATCGCCCAGGGCAGCCAATCCACCATGGACAGCGCCATCATGGGCAACGTGGACGAATGCGTGGCCCAGCTCAAGGAACACATCGATGCGGGCGTGCAAAAGCTCGTCTTCGTGCCCTACAAGTACGAGATGGAGCAGATCGAGATCATTGCCCGGGAAATCGTTCCGCGCCTGCGCGCCTACGCGGCGCAGAAGCGCTGATAGAAGCCGCGACAGAAAGAAAGCTTGCGCGCCTGCGTGCGAAGCCCGCCTCCGCCGCGGGCGACGCCGCGGTTTCCTGCAGTTCCCGATGAGTTGGAGTTTTCCCATGTCCACGAGTGTTCCCGACCCGGCGCAGCGCCAGGCCGAAACCCGGCACGCGCGCGGCCGCCTCACCGCGCACGAGCGCCTGGCGCTACTGCTAGACCCCGGGTCCATGACCGAACTGGCCACGGGCGTCGGACCCGACGCCCGCGGCGACGGCGTGGTCACCGTCCAGGGGCGCATCGCGGGGCGCAGCGTCTGCGTCTTCGCCAAGGACTTCGCCACGGCCCGGGGCACGCTGGCCGAAGTGCATGCACGCAAGATCGTGCGCCTGCAGGAGCAGGCGCTACGCATCCGCGCCCCGCTGATCGGCCTGTACGACACGGCCGGCCTGCGGCTGGAGGCCGGCCTGGGTGCCTTCGCGGGCTTCGCCGGCATCGCGCGCCGCGCCGCATGCGCGCAGGCAGAGATTCCCCAGATGGCCGTGGTGTTGGGCGAATGCCCGGGCGCCGATGCGCTGCTGGCCTCGCTCGCCGATTTCGTGCTGATGGCCAACGACGACAGCGCGCTCTACGTGAGCGGCGCGCAGGCCGTGCGCGCAGTCACCCGCGAGGAGACCGACACCGCCACACTCGGTGGCCCCGGCATGCATGCCGCCGAATCCGGCCTGGCCGACGGCGTCTGCGACGACGACGTGCAAGCCCTGCTCAAAGCGCGGCGTCTGTTTGCCTTTCTTCCGCAATCGCGGCACGGCGCCTGGCGCAGCGACACCGCTCCCTGGCCCTGCCTCGACGAGGCGGCGCGCGAGGCGCCGGCCCTGGACACGCTGATTCCCGAACAGGCCGAAGCCGGCTACGACGTCAAGGAGCTCATCCGCGAAATCGCCGATGGCGGCGACTTCATGGAACTGCAGCCCGCGCATGCGGCCCACCTGGTCATCGGCTTCGTGCGCCTGGACGGACGCAGCGTCGGCGTGGTGGCCAACCAGTCCCGGGTGCTCGCGGGCGTGATCGATACCGCGGCCGCGCGCAAGGCGGCGCGCTTCGTGCGCTGGTGCGATGCCTTTGCCGTGCCGCTGCTCAACCTGGTCGATACACCGGGCTTTCTGCCCGGCGCGGAACAGGAGCGCGCGGGAATAGCGCGCGAGGCCGCCGCATTGATGGCGGCGCAGGCGCGCGTGCGCGTGCCCCTGGTCACCGTGGTGCTGCGGCGCGCCTTCGGCGCGGCAGGCATGCTCATGGGTTCCCGCTCGCTGGGTGCCGATCTCGTCTACGCATGGCCGCAGGCCCAGATCGGCCTGATCGGCGCTGTGGGTGCCGCGGCACTGGGCGCCAGCGAGGCCGATGCAGCGCGGGCGCTGGAGCCCGCCGCCGTCTGCGCAGTTGGGGAAGTGGACGCCGTGATCGCTCCGCGCCGCACACGTGAATGCGTGATCCGGGCGCTGTCCCATCTGGCCCAGAGGAACTATCTGCAAGGGGAACTCCCATGTTCACCAAGATTCTGATCGCGAACCGCGGGGAGATCGCCTGCCGCATCATCAAGACGGCCCGGCGCATGGGTATCCGGACCGTGGCCATCCATTCCGACGCCGATGCCCGCTCGCTGCACGTGCGCCTGGCCGACGAGGCCGTGCGCGTGGGCCCTGCCCCGGCGGCCGAATCCTATCTGTCCATCGAACGCATCGTCGAGGCCTGCCGCCAGACCGGCGCGCAGGCCGTACACCCGGGCTACGGCTTTCTTTCCGAGCGCGCCGCCTTCGCGCGCGCGCTGCTGGATGCCGGCATCGTCTTCATCGGCCCCAACCCCGAGGCCATGGAGGCCATGGGGGACAAGATCGAATCCAAGAAGTGCGCCAGCGCGGCCCGCGTGAACACCGTGCCGGGCCACCTGGGCGTGATCCGGGACGCGGCGCACGCGGTGCAGATCGCCGATGAAATCGGCTACCCGGTGATGATCAAGGCATCGGCCGGCGGCGGAGGCAAGGGCATGCGCGTCGCGCATTCGGCCGAGGACGTCGCGGACGGCTTCGCGCGCTCGCGCTCGGAAGCGGCCTCCTCGTTCGGCGACGACCGCATGTTCGTCGAGAAATTCATCGTCCAGCCACGCCACATCGAGATCCAGATCCTGGGCGACAAGCACGGCAATATCGTCTACCTCGGTGAGCGCGAGTGCTCGATCCAGCGGCGCAACCAGAAGGTGCTCGAAGAAGCGCCCTCACCCTTGCTGGACCCGCAGACGCGCCAGCTCATGGGCGAGCAGGCCGTGGCACTGGCACGCGCCGTGCGATACGACTCGGCCGGCACCGTCGAGTTCGTCTGCGGCCAGGACAAGTCCTTCTACTTCCTGGAGATGAACACCCGGCTGCAGGTCGAGCATCCGGTGACGGAGCTGGTCACCGGCATCGACCTCGTCGAGCAGATGATCCGCGTGGCGGCCGGCGAACCCCTGGCGATGCGCCAGCAGGACATCCGGCTGTCGGGCTGGGCGGTCGAGTCCCGCGTCTATGCCGAGGACCCTGCACGTGGCTTCATGCCATCCACCGGCAGGCTCACCACCTACCAACCGCCGGCCGAGGGCGTGCACGATGGCGTGACCGTGCGCAACGACACCGGCGTGTTCGAAGGCGGGGAAATCTCCATCCACTACGACCCCATGATCGCCAAGCTGGTCACGCATGCACCCACGCGCGCCCAGGCCATCGCGGCCCAGGCGCAGGCGCTCGACGCCTTCGCGATCGAGGGCATCACGCACAACCTGCCTTTTCTCTCGGCATTGATGCGGCACCCGCGCTGGTGCGAAGGCCGGCTGTCCACCGCCTTTATCGCCGAGGAATTCCAGGGCAATTTCGCACCGCGAGCGCCCGAGGCGGCGGCCGCGTCGCAGTTGGCGGCCGTGGCCGCGGCCATGGATGCCCTGACCTGGCCGCGCGGCGCCGATGCCTGCCTGGCGCCGCGCGAGCGCAGGGTACTGCTGGACGGGCAGCCGCATGCCGTGACGGTGGAGTGCGTCCCCGGCGCCTGGCGTGTGCGTGATCATGCCAGCGGCCGCACCGCCAGCGTGCGCAGCGCCTGGGTACCGGGCCAGCCCACCTGGCTGGGCAGTGTCGATGAGCAGGCACTGGCCGTGCAGGTGCGCCGCATCCCGCCCGAGGGGGAGCAGGGCTGGCTGCTCACCCATGCAGGCCTGCAGGCCAGCGCACGGGTGCTCAGCCCGCACGAAGCCGAGCTGCTGCGCCTCATGCCCGTGCGCCAACGCGCGCAGGCGCGCATGCAGTTGCGCAGCCCCATGCCGGCCAAGGTGCTGGCCGTGATGGCCGAAGCGGGGCGCAGCGTCGCCGCGGGCGAGGTGCTGTGCATCGTCGAGGCCATGAAGATGGAAGTGAGCCTGTGCGCAGAGGCACCGGCCACCGTTTCCCGGATCCTGGCACAGGCCGGAGATGTGCTGGCGCTGGATGACGTCATCCTCGAATTCGCATGACACAAGATGACCCAAGGAGGCCGTATATGTTGATCGGCGTGCCTGCCGAGACCATGGCAGGAGAAACCCGGGTGGCTGCGACCCCCGAGACCGTCAAGAAGCTGCGTGCGCAAGGCCATGTGCTGCGCGTGCAGGCGGGGGCGGGAGTGGCGGCCAGCGTGCCCGATGCCTTGTACGAGGCAGCGGGCGCCGAGATCGTCGATGCGGCAGGCGCCCTGGGCGCCGACCTGGTGCTCAAGGTCCGCATTCCTTCGGAGGACGAGCTGCCCGGCATCCGCAAGGGCGCAACGCTGGTCGGCATGCTGGACCCGTTCCAGCCCGCAGGCCTGCAGCGCCTGGCCGATGCGGGCATCACGGCCTATGCGCTGGAGGCGGCTCCGCGCACCACGCGTGCGCAGAGCATGGACGTGCTGTCCAGCCAGGCCAATATCGCCGGCTACAAGGCCGTGATGATCGCGGCCAACCAGTACCAGCGCTTCTTTCCCATGCTGATGACGGCGGCGGGCACGGTGAAGGCCGCGCGCGTCGTGGTGCTGGGCGTGGGCGTGGCCGGCCTGCAGGCCATTGCCACGGCCAAGCGCCTGGGCGCCGTGATCGAGGCCAGCGATGTGCGGCCCAGCGTGCGCGAGCAGGTCGAATCCCTGGGCGGCAAGTTCATCGACGTGCCCTACGAGACCGCCGAGGAAAAGGAGGCCGCCGAAGGCGTGGGCGGCTACGCCCGCCCCATGCCGCAAGGCTGGCTGGACCGCCAGAAGGCCGAGGTGGCCAAGCGCGTGGCCCAGGCCGACGTGGTCATCACCACGGCGCTGATCCCGGGCCGGCCCGCGCCCGTGCTGGTCACGGCCGAGATGGTGCAGGCCATGAAGCCCGGCGCCGTCATCGTGGACCTGGCGGCAGAGCGCGGCGGCAACTGCCCGCTGACCCAGGCCGGCATGACCGTGGTCACGCATGGCGTGACCATCGTGGGACTGACCAACCTGGCCGCCCTGGTGGCGGCCGATGCCTCGGCGCTGTATGCACGCAATGTGCTCGATTTTCTCAAGCTCATCATCAACAAGGATGGCGCCCTGCATGTGGACATGGAGGACGACATCGTGGCCGCGTGCCTGATGGCCCATGAAGGCCAGCTGCGGAGGAAATGACATGGAAGCCGTATCCCCCACCATCATCCATCTCATCATCTTCGTGCTGGCCATCTACGTGGGCTACCACGTGGTGTGGACCGTCACGCCCGCGCTGCACACGCCGCTGATGGCGGTGACCAATGCCATCTCGGCCATCGTCATCGTCGGCGCCATGCTGGCGGCGGCGCTCACGGAAACGGGCCTGGGCAAGACCATGGGCGTGCTGGCCGTGGCGCTGGCCGCGGTCAACGTCTTCGGCGGCTTCCTGGTCACGCGGCGCATGCTGGAGATGTTCCGCAAGAAGGAGCGCAAGAGCGCTCCGGCCAAGGACGGCAAGGACGCCAAGGCGGAGGGCCGGTCATGAGCATGAACCTCGTCACATTGCTCTACCTGGTGGCCAGCGTCTGCTTCATCCAGGCGCTCAAGGGGCTGTCGCATCCCACCACCTCCATACGCGGCAACCTGTTCGGCATGGCCGGCATGGTGATCGCCGTGCTGACCACGGCGGCGCTCATCGTGCAGCTGGCCGGCGGCAACGCCCTGGGCCTGGGCTGGGTGCTGCTGGGCCTGCTGGTCGGCGGCACGGCCGGCGCCGTCATGGCCCAGCGCGTGGAGATGACCAAGATGCCCGAGCTGGTGGCCTTCATGCACAGCATGATCGGCCTGGCGGCGGTGTTCATCGCCGTGGCCGCCGTGGCCGAGCCCTGGGCCTTTGCCATCACGGCCAAGGGCGGCGCCATCCCGGGCGGCAACCGCGTGGAGCTGGCGCTGGGCGCCTTCATCGGCGCCGTGACCTTCACGGGCTCGGTGATCGCCTTCGGCAAGCTCAGCGGCAAGTACAAGTTCCGCCTGTTCCAGGGCGCGCCCGTGCAGTTCAAGGGCCAGCATGCGCTCAACGCCGTGCTGGGGCTGGCAGCGGCCTTCTTCGTCTTCGGCTTCTGGCACAGCCAAAGCTGGATGGACATCGTGCTGGTCATCGCCCTGGGACTGCTGCTGGGCGTGCTGCTGATCATTCCGATCGGTGGCGCGGACATGCCGGTGGTCGTGTCCATGCTCAACAGCTACTCGGGCTGGGCGGCGGCGGGCATCGGCTTCTCGCTGAACAACAGCATGCTGATCATTGCGGGTTCGCTGGTGGGCAGCTCGGGCGCCATCCTGAGCTACATCATGTGCAAGGCCATGAACCGCTCGTTCTTCAGCGTGATCCTGGGCGGCTTCGGCGGCGAGGCCACCAGCGCGGCGGCAGGCTCCCAGCAGCAGCGCAACGTGAAAAGCGGCAGCGCCGACGATGCGGCCTTCGTCCTGGGCAATGCCGAGACCGTGGTCATCGTGCCCGGCTACGGCCTGGCCGTGGCGCGTGCCCAGCACGCGGTCAAGGAGCTGGCCGACAAGCTCACCGAACGGGGCGTGACCGTGAAGTACGCCATCCACCCGGTGGCCGGCCGCATGCCCGGCCACATGAACGTGCTGCTGGCCGAGGCCGAGGTCCCCTACGACCAGGTCTTCGAGATGGAGGACATCAACAGCGAGTTCGGCCAGGCCGACGTGGCCATCATCCTGGGCGCCAACGACGTGGTGAACCCCGCCGCACACGTCAAGGGCAGCCCCATCTACGGCATGCCCATCCTGGAGGCCTACAAGGCCAAGACGGTGATCGTCAACAAGCGCTCCATGGCGGCCGGCTATGCGGGCCTGGACAACGAGCTGTTCTACATGGACAAGACCATGATGGTCTTCGGCGACGCCAAGAAGGTGGTGGAGGACATGGGCAAGGCGCTGGAGTGAGCAGGCCGTGCGGGCGGTAGCACCCCGGGAACATCAGCCCGCAGCAGCCTCCGCCTCTTGCAGGACCCAATCCGGAAAGGCCCGTACCTCGGGCCTGCGCAGCGCATCGGGCAGGGTCACCCCGTAGCGGGCAAAGCGCGCGGGCCAGGGTTTGTCCAGCACCTGCACCAAGCGGCATGCGGCATGCGGCATGCGGCAATTTCCTCGCGTGCATAGGCCTGCGCAACCCGGCGTCGACTCCCCGCCGGTCCGCTTCGCGGGCGCCGAGCTGCTGCCGCAGCGCACGGCGCGGGCCCTGTGCCGCCGATCGTCATGGGCCCGTCGGGCCAGCCTCCGGACTGGATCGCACGCCATGCCGACGGCTGGCTGACCTCCCCCGACGCCACGCACACCGCCGAGGGGCCGCGCCGCCTGGCCCGCAAGATCGCCGCCTGGCGCGCGCGGCTCCCCGATGTGAGGCAGGCCCCTGCGCGGCGCGTAGGACGTTTGTGTGGAGATTTCTTACAAACCATGTTGCGCCAAAAGGTCATGCTCTTCGGGCATCGGGCAAACCCGACTCTGACCTACCATGGTCGGCACAAGGAGTACAACGATCTTGTTTGGTTTTTTCGAAAAACGCGTCCCCCCCTATCCCTCCACCGAGCCCACGGTCCCGCCCAAGGACTTCTTCGCCTTTCTGTGGGCCTGCACCCGGGGCATGCGCGGCTGGATAGCGCTGCTGACCGCCACCTCGGCGCTGCTGGCCGTCTATGAGGCGGCGCTGTTCGCCATCATGGGGCATGTGGTGGACTGGCTCGCCAATGTCTCTCCTTCGGAGTTCTGGCAGGCCCAGCGCGGCACGGTCTGGGGCATCGCCGCCATCCTGCTGTCCAGCGTGCTGCTTCTGGCCTTTCACACGGCAGTGATGCACCAGGTGCTGGCCATCAATTTCCCGATGCGGCTGCGCTGGGTGTTCCACCGGCTGATGCTGGGCCAGAGCATGTCCTTCTATGCCGACGAGTTCGCGGGCCGCATCACGACCAAGATCATGCAGACGGCGCTGTCGGTGCGCGAAGTGATCTTCATGGTGGTCGACGTGCTGGTGGGCGTGAGCGTCTACATGATCGGCATCCTGATCCTGGCCGCGAGCTTCGAGTGGCGGCTGATGATTCCGTTCGCGCTGTGGCTGCTGGCCTATATCGGCGCCTGCTTCTACTTTGTTCCGCGCCTGGGAAAGATCGGCAAGGAGCAGGCCGATGCGCGCTCCATGATGACGGGCCGCGTGACCGACGCCTATACCAATATCGCCACCGTCAAGCTGTTCGCCCATACGCGCCGCGAGGCCGAGTACGCGCGCAACGCCATGGAGGCGTTCAAGTCCACGGGCTATGCGCAGATGCGCCTGGTCAGCCAGTTCGAGATCGCCAACCACCTGATGATCACGCTGCTGCTGCTGGGCTCCACGGGCACGGCGCTGTTCCTGTGGTCCGGCGGGCAGGCCAGCGCGGGCGTGGTGGCCGCCGTGATCGCCATGGCGC
Organism: Delftia deserti; assembly: GCF_042653485.1. Lineage (NCBI taxonomy): Bacteria > Pseudomonadati > Pseudomonadota > Betaproteobacteria > Burkholderiales > Comamonadaceae > Delftia > Delftia deserti. The sequence continues at coordinate 2,842,629 of NZ_JBHSIH010000001.1, forward strand.
TGCGCCTGATGGGCTATTCGCACTGGGTGATGTGGCAGATGACGGGCCTGTTCGAGAACGTGGGCACCATCCAGGACGGAATCCTCACGCTGACCAAGCCGCGCACCATCGTGGATGCGCCCGACGCCAGGCCGCTGCAGGTCACGCAGGGCGCCATCGCCTTCGAGGACCTGAGCTTTGCCTACAAGGACGGCGGCAAGCAGGTGATCGACCACCTGAACCTGCACATCCGCGCCGGCGAGCGCATCGGCCTGATCGGCCGCTCGGGCGCGGGCAAGTCCACGCTGGTGAACCTGCTGCTGCGCTTCCATGAAGCCCAGGGCGGGCGCATCACCATCGACGGGCAGGATATCCGCACCGTCACGCAGGACAGCCTGCGCGGCGCCGTGGGCATGGTCACGCAGGACACCTCGCTGCTGCACCGCTCCATGCGCGACAACATCCTCTACGGCCGCCCCGACGCGACCGAGCAGGAGATGCTGGCCGCCGCGCAGAAGGCCGAGGCCTCGGACTTCATCGCCACGCTGACCGACCTCAAGGGCCGTGGAGGCTACGACGCCCAGGTGGGCGAGCGCGGCGTCAAGCTGTCGGGCGGCCAGCGCCAGCGCGTGGCCATTGCGCGCGTCATGCTCAAGGACGCGCCCATCCTGCTGCTGGACGAGGCCACCAGCGCGCTGGACAGCGAGGTCGAGGCGGCCATCCAGCAAAGCCTGGACAGCCTGATGCACGGCAAGACCGTGATCGCCATCGCCCACCGGCTCTCGACCATCGCCGCCATGGACCGGCTCATCGTGATGGACCAGGGCCACATCGTCGAGCAGGGCACGCACCAGCAACTGCTGGAGCTGGGCGGCATCTACGCCAAGCTGTGGTCGCACCAGAGCGGCGGCTTCCTCGCCGAACAGAACTACACCCCCTGAGCGGGGGGGGCGGCCCTTGCTTGGTGTCCCTGGCATTGGGCCGCGCCAGTTTTATAGATGGCGCTGACCTCCCCACTGACAGGTCAGACACTCGCCAAGTCTCGGTCCAGCTGCGTATGCAATGTGTAGCGGCTGGCCGGGTGCAAGGTCACGCTGATGTCCATCAACTCCCCATCGGTATCCAGGTAGCGGCGCACGATCTTCAGCGCCGCTGACCCGGCCGGAGCCTGCAATTCCTCCGACAGCGCATCCGGAATGAGCGCCCCCACCACGGCCTGCCGCACCCGCGCGATGCGCAGGCCGTACTGCTGCTCCAGCAGGCTGCTGACCAGCAACTCGGGCGCGGCGCGCACGCGCTCGGCCAGCTCCTGCGTGTCAAAGCGCTGCGCATCCACATAGACCACGGTCCAGGCAATGGGCAGGTGCGGCGCGGCACCGTCGCGGCGCAGGCTGCAGATGGCCAGCCAGCGGCTGCCGGCCGGGCAATCCAGTTCGGCCGCCAGGTCCTGGTCCAGCACCACCTCCTCGATGCGCCGCACCTCGCGCACATGGGTGGCGCCGAACTGCACCAGATCCTCCAGCGAGGTCAGCGCCTGGCGATAGTGCGCATGGGGCTGCGCCGCCTCCACGCGCGTGCCCACCTTCTTGCGCCGCGACACCAGGCCCGACTGCTGCAGCTCGGCAATCGCCGCGCGCACCGTGTGGCGGCTCACGCCATAGCGTTCGCACAGCTCCAGCTCGGTGGGCAAAAGCCCCCCCACGGCGTATTCGCCCGAGGCAATGCGCTCGGACAGGTCACGCGCCACCTGGGCATAGCGTGTCTCAGCCATGGGCGCAGGCCTTCCCCCCAGGCAAACCCGGATGTTCGTAATGTACGTACATAAATAAAAATAACGATATGTCCGAACTTAATCGCAATTGCGCACCATGACCCTTCCGTCCTTCACCTCCAGCACCGCCATCGATTCGCTGCTGTTCCGCGACGCCTTCGGCACCCCCGCCATGCGCGCCATCTTCGCCGACAGCGCCCTGGTGTCGCGCTACATCGAGGTCGAGGTCGCGCTGGCGCGCGCCCAGGGCCGCTGCGGCGTGATTCCGGCCGAGGCCGCACACGAGATCGCGCAGCGCTGCAGCCTCGACGCGCTGGACTTCGAGCTGCTGCGCAAGGAAACCGACATTGTCGGCTACCCCATCCTGCCGCTGGTGCACCAGCTGGTGAAACAGTGCGGCGACGCCGGCCGCTACATCCACTGGGGTGCGACCACCCAGGACATCATGGACACGGCCACCGTGCTGCAGGTGCGCGATGCGCTGGACCTGGTCGATGCCGACATCGCCGCGCTGCGCACCATCCTGGCCGACCTGGCCGAGCGCCACCGCGATACGCCCATGGCCGGCCGCACGCACCTTCAGCACGCCCTGCCCATCACCTTCGGCTACAAGGCCGCCATCTGGCTGGCCATGTTCGACCGCCATGCCGAGCGCCTGAAGGAACTGCGCCCGCGCGTGCTGGTGGGCCAGTTCGCGGGGGCGGCCGGCACGCTGGCCTCGCTGAGCGGCCGGGGCCTGGAAGTGCAGCAATTGCTGATGGAAGAACTGGGCCTGGGCGTGCCCGCCACCACCTGGCATGTGGCGCGCGACGGCCTGGCCGAAGCGGTGAATTTCCTGGCCCTGGTCACGGGCTCGCTGGGCAAGATCGCCTACGACGTGATGCTGCTGTCCTCCACCGAGTTCGGCGAGGTGTTCGAGCCCTTTGTCACCGGGCGCGGCGCCAGCAGCACCATGCCGCAAAAGCGCAACGCCATCTCCAGCGAGCTGATGCTGGCCGCCTCCAAGGCCGTGCGCCAGCATGCGGGCCTGATGCTGGACGCCATGGTCCAGGACCTGGAGCGCGCCACCGGCCCCTGGCATGCCGAATGGGTGGCGCTGCCCGAGAGCTTCGTGCTCTCGGCCGGCGCCCTGCACCAGGCGCGCTTCATGCTGGGCGGCCTCATCGTCGATCCCGAACGCATGGCCCGCAACCTGGACATGACCGACGGCCTGATCGTGGCCGAGGCCGTGATGATGGGCCTGGCCCCGCACACGGGCCGCCAGCAGGCGCACGACATCGTCTATGCCGCCTGCCGCAGCGTCAACGCCGGGGGCGGCACGCTGGCCGATGCGCTGGCCCGCCTGCCCGAAGTCACGGCCCATTTCGACCGCGCGGCGCTGCAGCGCCTCACCGACCCGCGCAACTACCTGGGCGAGGCCCCGCAGATGGTGGACCGCGCCCTTGCGCTGTCGCGCGCCCATGCAGCCAGCGGCCGCTGACACCCCGGCCCAGGACAGAACACAGCACTACAGGAGACAACACCATGCCTTTCCATCTTCCCCACCTGCCACACCTGCCACGCCTGGCCCTTGCCCTGGCCGCCACCACCTTCGCCCTGGCCGCGCACGCCCAGGGCGGTTATCCCGCCAAGCCGCTGACCTGGATCGTGCCCTTCGCGGCCGGCGGCCCCACGGACGCCATGGCGCGCGACATCGCCCAGCGCACCAGCACGCAGCTGGGCCAGCAGATCATCATCGAGAACGTTCCGGGCGCGGGCGGCACCATCGGCACGGCCAAGGCGGCGCGCTCGGCGCCCGACGGCTACAGCTTCCTGGTCGGCCACATGGGCTACATGGGCGCGGCGCCGTCGCTGTACAAGAAGCTGGCCTACGACCCGGTCAAGGACTTCGAGGCCGTGTTCCGCTTCCCCGACACGCCGCTGGTGCTGCTGGTGGGCAAGAACTCCCCGTACAAGACGGCCGAGGAGCTGGTGGCCTTCGGCAAGCAGAACCCGGGCCGGCTGAACTTCGGCAACGCGGGCGTGGGATCGACCTCGCACCTGGTGGCGGCGCTGTTCGCCAGCCGCGCGCAGATGGAGATCACCCAGGTGGCCTACAAGGGTGCGGCGCCGGCCATGACCGATGTGATCTCCGGCCAGGTCGATGCCATGTTCGACCAGACCAACACCGCCCTGCCCCAGCTGGCCGGCGAGCGCATCCGCGCCATCGCCCTCACCTCGGACAAGCCCATGCCCCAGTTCCCGGGCGCTGCAGCGCTGGGCCAGAAGCTGCTGCCCGGCTTCGAGACCGCCACGTGGTACGGCATCTATGCACCCAAGGGCACGCCGCGCGACGTGGTGCAAAAGGTCTACCAGGCCTATACCAAGGCCCTGGCCGACAAGGCCTGGACCGACCGGATGGCCGCCCAGGGCATACGCCTGCTGCCCGCCGAGCAGTACGCGCCCGAGGCCCTGGCGCGCCACACGGCTGCCGAGGTGGAGCGCTGGCGCAAGGTGGCGGCCGACGCGAAGATTTCTCTGGACTGAAGCCATGGCCGACGACACCCGCATCGAATACGATGCCTTCGGCCCGGTCCGGATACCAGCCGACCGTCTCTGGGGTGCACAGACCCAGCGCGCGCTGGAGCTGTTCGCCATCGGACAGGAGTGCTTTCCCCAGGGCCTGTACCACGCCTTCGGGCTGCAGAAGCTGGCGGCAGCGCGCGCCAACCGGCGCCTGGGCGTGCTGGACGACGAGCGCGGCGCGGCCATCGAGGCCGCGGCCACCGAACTGCGTGACGGCCTGCTGGACGCGCATTTCCCGCTGACCATCTGGCAGACGGGCTCGGGCACGCAGACCAACATGAATGCCAACGAGGTCATCGCCAACCGCGCCAACCAGATGCTGGGCCAGCCCCCGGGCACGCGCAGCCCGGTCCACCCCAACGACCATGCCAATGCCTCGCAATCGTCCAACGACAGCTTTCCCACGGTGATGCACCTGGCCACGGCGCTGGAGCTGCGCGACCACCTGCTGCCCGCCCTGGAACGGCTGCAGCAGCGCCTGCAGGAACGCGCCCAGTCCTTTGCCGGCGTGCTCAAGGTGGCGCGCACGCACCTGATGGACGCCGTGCCCATGACGCTGGGCCAGAGCTTCGAGACATTCGCCCACCAGATAGGCCATGGCATCCACCGGCTGCAGGCCACCCAGCCCCGGCTGTGGAGCCTGGCCCAGGGCGGCACGGCAGCCGGCACGGGGCTCAACGCGCCGGCCGGATTCGACCGGATTTTCTGCGAGGAGATACAGGCGCTCACGGGCCTGGCGGTCACGCCCAATCCCTGCAAGTTCGAGGGCATGGCCGCGCACGATGCACTCATCGAGGTCTCGGGCGCGCTCAACGTGGTGGCAGGCTCGCTGGCCAAGATGGCCAACGACATCCGCCTGCTGGGCTCGGGTCCGCGCTGCGGGCTGGGCGAGCTGGTGTTTCCCGACGACGGCCTGAGCTCCTCCATCATGCCGGGCAAGCGCAACCCGACCGTGGCCGAGGTCGTGGTGCAGGCCGCCTACCAGGCCATGGGCCACCACCTCACCGTCACGCTGGCGGGCTCGGCCGGGCACTTCGAGCTCAACGTGGCCAAGCCCGTGCTGATCCACCACTTGCTGCGCGCCATGCGCGCGCTGGGCGATACCAGCCGCGTGTTCGCCGAGAAGCTGGTGGCCGGCCTGCAGGCACACACCGAGCGGCTGGAGCAACAGGTGGCCCATTCGCTGCTGCAGGCCACCGCGCTCAACCCGCTACTGGGCTATGACGCCGTGGCACGCATCACGCGCGAGGCCATGGCGCGCGGCATGGCGCCGCGCGAGGCCGCTGTCGCGCTGGGCCTGATCACGGCCGCCGAGTACGACCGGCTGGTGGACCTGCGCGCCATGGCGGGGCTGCCGCCCGCGTAGCGGCCTCAATCCTCCAGGCCTATGTTCTGCACGATCTTCTTTTCGTCCTCGAACGCCTTTTTGGCGAACGCCGTGTACTCCTGGCTGCCACGGAACTGCGTGCGCACGCCGTAGTTGCCGACGACCTGGCGGAAGGCCGGGTCGTCCATGGCGGCCTTGATGGCGGCTTCGAGCTTGCGCACGATCTCGGGCGGCAGGCCGCGCGGCCCGGCGATGCCCAGGGGCGAGGGCACATCGAAGGCATAGCCGGCCTCGCGGAACGTGGGCACGTTGGCAAAGGCCTCGGGCCGCACCTCGGAGGCCGAAGCCAGGGCGCGCAGCTTGCCCGAGCTCAGGTACGGCAGCACCGTGTTGGCGAACACGCCGGACTTGATGTGGCCGGCCATCAGCGAGTTCAACGCCTCGGCATCGCCCTTGAAGGGCGCATGCGTGAAGCGTGCGCCCGTGGCCTGCTCCAGCAGCGCCATCACCACGTGGTTGGCCGTGAACTTGCCCGGCGTGCCGTAATCCACGGCACCCGGATTCTTCCTGGCGAACTCGACCAGATCCTGCACCGTCTTGAACGGCGAGTCCTGGGGCACGGCCAGCACGAAGTCATAGGTCATGTAGGTGGCGACGTAGCTGAGATCGCGCACCGGGTCGTACTGCACCTTCTGGATGTGGGGCTGGCGGAAGATGCTCACGGGCGCCAGCGTCAGGCGGTAGCCATCGGGCTTGGCCGTGCGCATCTCCATCACGCCCATGGACGCGCCTGCGCCGGGCTTGTTCTCGATCACCACGGTCTGCCCCAGCTGCTTGCCCATGCCCTGGGCCAGCGCACGCGCCACCACGTCGGTCACGCCGCCCGCGCCGTAGGGCACGACCAGGCTGATGGGGCGGCTGGGATAGCTGTCCTGCGCCCATGCTGCGCCCGTCACCAGGACCGATGCGCACATCCATGCGCCAAACACTCGTCTTTGCATTTCCATCTTCCTCAGAGGCTCACGACCATCGAACTTGCTGCTGTTCAATTTAGATGGATGCATGCCAACCATGGACTCGGGCAAGCCCGTAGCGTTGGGGCTTGTGGGGAAAACGCGCAGCGTGGGTGCGGGGAGTGGAACTCTATAGCGGAGGGTGACGTGGTTACTTGGTTTGCAGAGTTTGTGGGCTGCTTTTTGTGCGCATCGCGGTGATTGGGGCATGTCTTTGACGTGACAGTTACGGGGCGTATGCCTTCAGAGCGGCTGCCATTCAGGGATGTTTTTTTGTCCCTGCCGGGGGTTGTTTCTCGAGGCCGGGTCTCGGCCCGGCCTCGAGAAACAACCACCCGGCAGGGGCAGGCTATGGACCCCATAAAAGAAAAGCGCCACCAGCATCCCTGCCAGCAGCGCCTTCCTCAGTCAATCATCAGACCAAAATCAGCGAACGGTATCGCCCAGAACAAGCCCTTCACGGCGCGGATCAGCCCCACCTTCCAGCTGCGCCTGCCCATTGCGCTGCACCCGCAAGATGGTGCCGATGCCGCTGGACTGCGCGCTGATGGACACCACATGGCCCAGGGCACGCAGGCCGCTGACCAGCGGATCGTCGTTGCCGCCATTGGCCGTGTTGATGTTGGGGTGCTCGCCGCCCACGTTGGTGGTCGGGCTGTTGGCCGCGCCGAAGTCCACCAGCGAGGTGGCCTGCTGCGCATCCAGCCCCCAGTCCAGCGCGCCGACCAGGGTCTTGGTCACGTACTGGATGATGGTGCTGCCGCCTGGCGAGCCGGTGGCCATCTTGAAGTCGCCGGCGGTGCCGTCGGCCTTCAGATCGAACACCAGCGTGGGCGCCATGGAGCTGCGCGGACGCTTGCCGGGCTGCACGCGGTTGGCGACCGGGCCGTCGGCGGTGCTGGGGATGGCCGCGAAGTCGGTCAGCTGGTTGTTGAGCACAAAGCCGCGCGTGACGTGGAACGAGCCCATGCTGGACTCCACCGTGGTCGTCATGCTCAGCGCGTTGCCCTTGGCATCGACGATGCTCATGTGCGTGGTGCCGGCCTCCTTGACATCGACCACGCCCTGCGAAGGCGTGCCGAAGTTGCCTGCCTGGGCCGTGCCCATGCTCTTGGTGGTGGAGATGAGGGCGGCGCGCTGGCGCAGGTAGCTCTTGTCCAGCATCAGCGCCGGCGAGCCGCCGGGCAGGGGCACGAAGTCGGTGTCGGCCACGTACTTGTCACGGTCTGCATAGGCAAGGCGCAGGGCTTCGCTGACCAGGTGCACGCCCATCACCGAGGGCTTGCCGCCCTCGCCATCGATGGCCGTGGGCGCATAGGCCTTGAGATCGAAGTTCTCCAGAATGCCCATGGCCTGTGCCACGGCGATGCCGCCCGACGACGGCGGCGGCATGCTGCAGACCATGTAGCGCGTGCGGTAGGTGGTGCAGACGGCCTCGCGGCGCTTGGCCTCGTAGCTGGCCAGATCCTGCAGCGTGGTCTTGCCGGGGGTGATGGGCGCACCGTCCGAGACGGTCTGCGTCACGCCCACCTTGCTGACGATGGCCTGGGCCAGGTCGCCACGGTAGAAGGCGTCGGCACCGCCATTGGCGATGCTGCGCAGCGTGTCTGCATAGGGCTGGTTGACGAACTTGGCGCCCAGCGCCAGCGGCTTGCCCTGGGCATCGAAGTAGAGCTTGGCGGCATCGGCGTCGCGCGCCAGTTCCACCTTGGAGCCGTCCAGCGCCGCAGCCATGCGGCCGCTGATGGGAAAGCCCTTGCTGGCCAGGTCGATGCCCGAATTGAACAGCTGGGGCCACGCGGTCTTGCCGTAGTCCTTGTGCGCGAGTTCCAGCATGCGCACCACGCCCGGCGTGCCGATGGAGCGGCCGCTGGCGCGCGCCGAGGGCTTGGGCGCGGTCTGGTCGGCGGTGTCGTCCACGTAGCGCAGGTAGTTTTCCGTGGCGGCGGCCGGCGCGGTCTCGCGGCCGTCATAGGCCACGACCTTGCCCGTGGCTGCATCGCGATAGAGCATGAAGGCGCCACCACCGATGCCGCTGGACTGCGGCTCCACCAGGCCCAGCACCATCTGCACGGCCACCGCCGCATCCACGGCCGAGCCGCCGGCCTTGAGCACCTCGCAACCGGCCTTGGACGCCAGCGGGTTGGCCGTGACCACCATGTACTTGGAGGTGTGCAGGGCCTTCTTGCCGAGGCGGTAGCCCGACGAGGGTTCGGGTGCGGCCGGATCACCGGGCAGGCCCGAGCCCACGACCACGCTGCCATCGCCCGAGGTGATGGCGCAGGCCGCCAGTTCATCCTGGCCCGATCCGCCATTGCCACCGCCTCCGCACGATGCGAGGAACAGCGGCGTGGCGGCCGCAAGGCCGATCCACTGCCATGCAGGCAGGCGTTGCCTGGAAGGGGGTTGCTTCATGAAATGTCTCCTTGTGGTGCGTGGAATGCGTTGATCTTGTTCACCAGGGGCAGCACCCGCCCGCAGGCTTGCCGCGAGCTTACATCCGTTCCACCACCACTTCGCGCAGATGCAGCCACCCCCGTCAGAGCGGGGCTGGAGGGCCCCGCTCACGGATGGCCGGCCCTGCATGCAAGGTCCGTGCCCGGATCGGGAAAGCACCAGGACCAGGAATATCTGGCGGAAAATCCGAACCCGAGCACATCCCAAGGCTGTGCGGCCCGCAGCCTGTGCGGTCGCCCGCTTTGGCTTACCATCGCCGGCCCTCTGCTTGATAGGTACAAGCCATGATCCGCGTCTCCGAACTGAAACTGCCCCTGTCGGCGGTGCAATACCACCCCGACAGCCACACCGAATACCTGCCCCTGGAGCCGCTGCGCGCCCTGGCTGCGCGCCAGCTGGGCATTGCCGAGGAGGCCATTGCCTCCGTGCACGTGCACAAGCGCAGCTTCGATGCGCGCAAGTCCGAGCTGCTGGCGGTCTACATCGTGGACCTGACGCTGGCCGACGAGAGCCAGGAAGCCGCACTGCTGGAGCAGTTCTCCAGCCATGCCCATGTGAACCCCACGCCCGACATGCGCTGGCATGCCGTGGGCCAGGCGCCTGCCGACCTGCAGCGCCGGCCCGTGGTGGTGGGCTTCGGGCCCTGCGGCATCTTTGCGGCCCTGGTGCTGGCGCAGATGGGCTTCAGGCCCATCGTGATCGAGCGCGGCCGCTCGGTACGCGAGCGCACCCAGGACACCTGGGGCCTGTGGCGCAAGCGCGAGCTGGTGCCCGAGTCCAATGTGCAGTTCGGCGAAGGCGGCGCAGGCACCTTCTCCGACGGCAAGCTCTACAGCCAGATCAAGGACCCGCGCCACCTGGGCCGCAAGGTGATGCAGGAGTTCGTCACCCACGGCGCACCGCCCGAGATCCTCTATGCCGCGCATCCGCACATCGGCACCTTCAAGCTGGTGAAGGTGGTCGAGGGCATCCGCGAGGAAATCATCCGCCTGGGCGGCGAGATCCGCTTCGGCCAGCGCGTGTGCGACATGCGCATCGAGGGCGAGGGCGAGGACCGCCATCTCACCGCCCTGGAAGTGCTGGACCAGGACAGCGGCGAGCGCCAGTGGCTGGAGACCGACCATGCCGTGATGGCCCTGGGCCACAGCTCGCGCGACACCTTCGCCATGTTCTACGAACGCGGCGTGCACATGGAGGCCAAGCCGTTCTCGGTGGGCTTTCGCATCGAGCATCCGCAGGGCCTGATCGACCGGGCGCGCTGGGGCAGGCATGCCGGCCACCCGCTGCTGGGCGCGGCCGACTACAAGCTGGTGCACCACGCCAGCAACGGGCGCGCGGTCTACAGCTTTTGCATGTGCCCGGGCGGCACCGTGGTGGCGGCCACCAGCGAGCCCGAGCGCGTGGTTACCAACGGCATGAGCCAGTACTCGCGTGCCGAGCGCAATGCCAACGCCGGCATGGTCTGCGCCATCGACCCCTCCGACTATCCGCGCGATGCCAAGAGCTTTGCCTGGGCCTTCGACGGCAAGACCCATGGCGTGGAAGACCTCAAGGACGGCGAGCTGCACCCGCTGTCGGGCATCGTGCTGCAGCGCCAGCTGGAGACCAAGGCCTACCTGCTGGGGGGGCGCAACTACAACGCGCCGGGCCAGCTGGTGGGCGACTTCATCGCGGGCAAGGAATCGGCCGCGCTGGGCGAGGTCGAGCCCTCCTACCAGCCCGGCATCACGCTGACCAACCTGCACCACGTGCTGCCGGCCTACGCCATCGAGGCCATGCGCGAGGCCCTGCCCGCCTTCGGCAAGAAGATCCGCGGCTACGACATGCACGATGCCGTGCTCACCGGCGTGGAAACGCGCACCTCCTCGCCCGTGAAGATCGAGCGCGGCGCGGACTTCCACAGCCTGAACACGCGCGGTCTGTACCCGGCCGGCGAAGGCGCCAGCTACGCGGGCGGCATCCTGTCGGCCGGCGTGGACGGCGTCAAGGTGGGCGAGGCCGTGGCCTGCGCCATCCTCGGGCTGCCCCTGCCCTCGTCGGGCGCACGCGGCTCCGGTGGCGCAGCATGACACCGCGTCCGCACCGTTTCGCCGCCCCCTCGCGCACCCAGCTGCTGGCCGCCATTGCGGCCATGGGCGTGGTGGTGCTGTCGTCCAACATCCTGGTGCAGTACGCCATCAACGACTGGCTGACCTGGGGTGCCATCACCTATCCGTTCGCCTTCCTGGTGAGCGAGCTGGTCAACCGCAGCTTCGGCCCGCAGCAGGCCCGGCGCGTGGCCTGGGTGGGCTTTGCTGTGGCCGTGGCCGCCTCGCTGGTGCTGGCGCCGCCGCGCATCGCGCTGGCCTCGGGCGCGGCCTTCATCGCCTCGCAGTGGCTGGACATCGGCGTGTTCCACCGCCTGCGTGCGGGCCGCTGGTGGCGTGCACCCCTGGTGGCCACGCTGCTGGCCGCCTGCCTGGACACCTTCCTGTTCTGGAGCATCGCCTTCGCAGGCGCCGCCGAGCCCTGGGTGACCTGGGCCCTGGGCGACCTGGGCGTCAAGCTGGTGCTGGGCGTGGCGCTGCTGCTGCCCTTCCGGCTCGCCATCGCCCGGTGGTGGAAAGGCCCATCGGCAATCGCTAGCGCCAAATAAAGCCGACGCGATTCGCACGGACTCGATCTCAAGCCAGGGGCACCGAGCAAGGGCCTGCGCCGGCCGCCCCGCCCCGCCCCGCCCCGCAGCGAGGGTGCCGTCCCTCTCCCGCGTAGCGAGAGAGGGGGCGCCGTGCAACGGGAAGCGGCGTCCGCCGCTCAGGGGGAGTCCAATAACTATGGGTTGCGCTGCAGATAGTCCACGGCCAGCGCGGCCAGTGAACGCGCGCCCGTGGGCAGTTGCTTCTCGTCGATGTCGAACAGCGGCGAGTGGTTGGACGGCGCCTTGGCAAAGTCCTGGCCTGCCGGCGGCGCGCCCAGGAAGTAGAAGAAGCCCGGAACCACCTTCTGGAATTCCGAGAAATCCTCGGAGCCGCTGACCTTGGGAATCACCATGGCCTTGCCGCCCATGGCCAGCTTGAGCGCGGGCAGCGAGGCCTCGGTCAGTGCGGCGGGGTTGGTGGTCACCGGATAGGCCACGGGGCCGAAACGCACCCTGGCCTTGGCGCCGCTGGAGGCCGCGATCTGCTCGGCCGTGGCGGTGATGCGCTTGTGTGCCTCCTGGCGCATGTCCTCGTCGAAGGTGCGCAGCGTGCCCTGCATCTCCACGTTGTCCGGGATGATGTTGTAGCGCGTGCCGCCCTGGATGGAGCCGATTGTCAGCACGGCCGGCTCCAGGCTGATGTTGAGCTGGCGGCTGACCACGGTCTGCAGGCCCAGCACCACCTGGCTGGCCGCGACGATGGGATCGACCGCATTCCACGGCGACGAGCCATGGCCGCCCCGGCCCTCGACCTGGATGCTCAGGCTGTCCGAGCCCGCCATCAGCGGCCCGCTGCGATAGCCCACCATGCCCGAGGGCAGGTTGGCCGTGATGTGCAGGCCGTAGATGGCCTGCACATCCTTGAGCACGCCGGCCTCCACCATGGCCTTGGCGCCGAAGCTGGGCACATGGCCGTGGGCATCGGCCTCCACCGGGGCGCCTTCCTCGGCGGGCTGGAAGATGAACTTCACCGTGCCGGGCAGCTTTGCGCGCATGCCGGCCAGCGCCTCGGCCGCGCCCATGAGCATGGCCACGTGGGCATCATGCCCGCAGGCATGCATGACCGGCACCTCCTTGCCCATGTACTGGGCATTGGCCTTGGAGGCGAAGGGCAGGCCGGTCTTCTCGGCTACAGGCAGCGCATCCATGTCGGCACGCAGCGCCACGGTCTTGCCCGGCTGGCCGCCGCGCAGCACGCCCACCACGCCCGTGCCGCCCACGCCAGTCTGCACCTCCATGCCCAGGCGGCGCAGGTGATCGGCCACCAGCTTGGCCGTGCGCTCTTCCTGGCCCGACAGTTCGGGGTGCTGGTGGATGTCGCGGCGCCACTCCAGCATCCTGGGCGCCAGCGGCTGGATGGCCGCGTCCAGGGCCGCCAGGCCCTGGGCATCGAGCCCCTGGGCGCTGGCCGCCAGTGGCAGGCCGCAGGCCAGCAGCCCGGCCAGGGCGATGGAGCGCAAGCCTGTGCGCGGGAGGGAGGAGAGCCTTGTCTCGGCGCTGGTGTGGAGCATCTTCGTGGTCCTGGAAAGTGGCACAAGCAGCCATGCTAAAAGTGAAGCACGTATGACGGACACGTCAAAATCGCCATTCGAGGAGCCAGAACCGCCATGCCCCGTGCCTTCGTCATCGAGCTGCCCTGCCTGGAGCACAGCGCCATCGGCCATGCCGCGCACCTGGTGGAGATGCTGCGCAGCGCCAACCTGGTCGCCAGCCTGCGCCTGGGCCGGCGCGCAACGCGCTTTGGCTGGCGCTGGGTCGATGGCCAGGGCCGGACCCTGCCCGCCATGCCGCACGCGGACGAAGGCGCAGCAGCCGAAGGCCCGGCGCATGCCCTCTTCGTGAGCGCGCTGCACTGCCCCGACATTCCCTCCATCCGCGACATCGTCGCCGCGCATCCGGCCCTCGTTCGGCGCATCACCACGGCCTTCGACCAGGGCCTGGCCGTATGCACGCTGGGCAGCGCCGCCTGGTTTGCGGCAGCCGGGGGCCGCTGCCAGGGCCGGCGCGTGGCCCTGCCCTGGTATTTCATGGGCGGCTTCGGCCTGGATTTCCCGGGCATCGAACTGGCCGAGGGACAGCCCTTCGTGGACGACAGGCCCTGGCTCAGCGCCTCCCACCCCGAGGCCCTGGCGCCCATGGCCATCGCGCTCACGCGCCATGCCTTCGGCGACGACCTCGCCGCAGCGCTGGCCGCCGTGCTGCAGCCCGATGCACAACGCGAACGCGCCACCCGCGCCGCCCTGCAGGACCGCCGCATACCCGCCACGCGCAACAGCGTGCTGGCCCATGCCATCGCCTGGCTGGAGGCGCGCGTGGAGCAGCCCTATGACCTGCAGGCGCTCGCGCACGCGGCATCCACCAGCCCGCGCACCCTGCTGCGCCACTTCCAGCAGGAACTGGGCCACAGCCCGCTGGACCACCTGCACCGCCTGCGCTGCGCGCGGGCCCGGGTGCTGCTGGAGATCACGCTGGAGAGCGTGCCGTCCGTGGCGCTGGCTTGCGGGTATGGGGATGCCTCGGCGTTTCGGCGGGTGTTCTTGCGGTATGTGGGGATGGCGCCTGCGGCCTATCGGGAAAGGCATGCGTTGAGGGCGCCCAGGAGGCGGTGGAGGGTCGAACCCATGACCGGGATGACTGCAGGCACGGAGGCTTCACCACCCCTTCTCCAGGGACGTTGAACAACGACTCCAGCATTGCGTCGATGCCTTGCGCCTACCAGATCTCCTCTGTCAGGAGACGTCTATGCCTGCTGCGATGGCCACTGGCGAGCCGCATGCAGAACGCGCAGCACGCGCAGCACGCGCACGCTGTCTGCGATCACGTCATAGACCAGGATGTAGTTGGGATGCACCACCAGTTCGCGCGTGCCGGCAACGCGCCCGACTCGACCCAGCAGGGGATGGTCGATCAGGCACCCTGCAATCTCGGAAAACCGCTCGTCAAGGGCCAGCGCGGCGGATGGATTGTCATGGGCGACATAGGCGCGGATTTCCCGCCTGTCGGCTGCTGCTGGACGCGTCCACACCAGCTTCACGATGCGGCAATCCTGCGCCGCATCTCGGTCCGCCACACCTGGGCCTCTGCTTCCACTTCATCGGCGGACAGCACCTCGCCCGCGTTGGCCGCGTCGATGCCGGCTTGCACCTGTTCGCGCAACCATCTGTCATGTGCTGCGGCCTGTTCCTGCTGTTGCACGAATGAACGCATGAAATCACGCAGCAACTGCGCGCCCGTGCGGTCGCATGCCTTGGCCGCGATCGCAAAGTCGCTTTTCAAGGCCTCATCGACCCGGAATGTGAAAGTTGCCTCGCTCATGGTGTGGCCTCCTATGTGTTACAGGGCACATACAAGGTAGCACATGAAGCAAGGCCACACCAATGCATCGACATGGCACTGCGCGCATGAGTGTGGATGCCTGTCGTTCGGCGAGAACAACTACCCGTGCACCACGCCCGACACAGGCCCAGGGCAAGACACGCGCATCTGAACGAGATCGCGTTCAGCCCTCCTTCATCAACCGGGCGGGCCAGCGGCCGTCACCGATCAGTTCGGCCGTGATGGCCCTGAGCAGATTGCATACGCTTGACTGCGCCATGCTGGGGCCATCGGTGCAGCGGCGAGCGATGTAGACGGGGCGCGATATGGCAGGGTCGGTGATCTCGGCAGCTGACAGCTTGCCGCTCCTGATCTCCTGAAACACCGATGCATAGGACAACAGGCTGCAGCCGACGCCATCCGCCACGAGGTCGATGATTTGGTGGATGGCATTCACCTGCGCCACCGGCACCCACTGCAAGCGGTGTACGGAAGACAGCTTGTCCAGCAGGATGCGCAGCCCATGCTCCGGTGCCGGCAGGATCAGCGGATAGTGCGCCAACGAGGCAAGGCGCACCTGGGAAAGCTTCTTGCCCTTCGCAGCCAGTTGGCCCGGCGGGGCAATCAGCACAAGGGTCTCTTCGGCCAGCAGCTCGTAGACCACGCCGCTGCTGCCATGTTTCTGGAAAGTGATGCCTATGTCGATCTGCCCTTGCAGCAACTGCTGGGGGATGTAGCCGGTGCTCAGTTCCGTCACCTGCAGCCGCACCTGCGGCCACCGGGCGAGCGTGCCCTTCACCAAGGGAACCGTCAGCAGCTTGGCCATCGATTGAGGCAGCCCCACGTTCAGCGGACCGCCAGGCACCGTTTCCATGCGCCGTACATCGTCCAGCGCATGGGCCAACTGGGCCAGCAGCGCGCGCGCATGCTGCTCCAGCCGCAGCCCCGCCTCCGTTGGCTTCACGCCCTGTGCGCTGCGCTCGAACAGCTGCAGTCCCAGGTCCTCCTCCAGCCCTTTGATGTGCATGCTCATCGCTGGCTGGGCAATGTACACGGTCTGGGCCGCCTTCGAGATCGAGCCGGCCGCGCATACCGCCAGAAAGCATTGCAGGTTTCGCAGGTCTATGGACATGTGGACGCGGCCACGCCGCCAAGGTGTACGGCCACGCAGACATCGATGGGCTCACACTGCATGGCCATAATCAATATTGATACCCATCATCAAAATCTCATCTTTGACGGTTATATCAGTTCTGACCACATTGGAGTCTCGCCAACGATCCGACAGGAGACATCAGAATGACACTGAACCGCCGATCCGCGTTGACGGGCATGGGCCTGGCTCTATGGGGGACAGGTCCGCACATGCTGGCCCACGCCAGCACGGACAAAGCTCTGCGCATCGTCGTGCCCTTCGCCCCCGGCGGCCCGGGCGATTTCTCGGCCCGGCTCGCGGCCGTCCATCTGGCCAAGGAACTGGACCAGAACGTGATCGTGGAAAACAAGCCTGGCGCGGGCGGCAATATCGGCACCCAACTGGTAGCGGATGCCCCGGCCGACGGCGGCACCGTGCTGCTCAATACCGTGGGCATGCAGGCCATCAATCCATTGCTGTCCCCGCAGCTGCGCTTCAGCCCCACACGAGATTTCCTGACCCTTGGCATCGTCAGCGTCGTGCCCAACGTTCTGGTGGTGCATCCGAACAAGCTCGAGGTAGACACGTTGGCCGATCTGGTCGATCTGGCCAGGCGCAAACCCGGCCAACTGAGCTATGCCACCTTTGGCTCGGGCAGTTCGCCGCACATCTATGCGGCGCTGTTGCTCAAAAACGCAGGCATCGAGGCCGTGGGCGTGCCCTACAAAGGCAGCGCGCCGGCCAGCGCCGACGTGATGGCGGGGAATGTGGACTTTCTGTTCGACAGCATGACCACCTCGCTCGGCGCCATCCAGGGCAAGCGCCTCAAAGGCCTGGCCATCACGTCGGCGGGCCGGTCCCCGCAGCTGCCGGCCATCCCGACCCTGCAGGAATCCGGCTACCCGGCGGTCAACTTGCGGTTCTGGCTGTCGTTGCAGATCCATGCCAAGACCCCCATGCCGGTGGTGGACAGGCTGCGCGCCGCCGTCTACCGCAGCATTACCAGCCCCGAGTACCTGGCCTCGCTCATCGCGCGTGGCGCCGAGGGGCTGGCGATTGCGCCGGACCAGGTGCATGACTTCGTGCTCAAGGATACGGAGCACTGGGCCTCGCTCGGCCGACAGATCGATATCCGCCCGATCTGACCTTCGTTGCCTCTGGATCGAACGCAAACTGTTGGAGCATGAAATGCAGCCGTTGAAAGGCATGAAGGTCGTAGACCTGAGCAAGGTACTGGCAGGCCCCTTGTGCGGGCAATACCTGGGCAATCTGGGTGCCGAGGTCATCAAGGTGGAGCCGATCGGCGTAGGCGACGATACCCGGCATTGGCTGCCACAGCGCGAAGGACAGTCCGCGACGTTTCTTGCGGTCAATCACAACAAGCAAAGCCTGGCCGTGGACCTCAAGAGCCCGCAAGGCCAAGCCGTTGTTCACCGCCTGGTGGCCGAGGCCGACATCGCGCTGCAGGGCTTTGGCGCCGGCACGGCCGAGAAACTCGGCGTCGACCACGCCACGCTCCACGCGCTCAATCCGCGCCTGATCTACTGTGATATCTCAGGCTACGGCCGCGATGGCCCGCTGGGCCAGGAGTCCGGCTACGACGTGATGCTGCAGGCCTTCTGCGGCATGGTCGCGGTGATGGGTGATCCTGGCGGCCCCATGGTGCGCGCCACCTTCTCTCCAGTGGACCTGGGCACCGGCATGATGGCCTTTGGTGGCGTGCTGGCTGCGGTAGTAGAGCGCATGCGGACCGGACAAGGGGTTCTGGTGGAGGTCTCGTTGCTGGACACGGCCATGGGCTTCATGGGCTACCTGGCACAGAACTACTGGTGCAGCGGCAAGCTGCCGCAGCGCATGGGCACCGCCCATCCAGCCATGGCACCGTACCAGGTCTTCGAGGCCAGTGACGGGCCGGTGATGATCGGCGTGGGCAATGACAGCCAGTGGCAGCGCTTTTGTCCCGTGGCGGGTCTGGAGCCCTGGCAGGAAGACGTCCGCTTCGCCACCAATGCCGCGCGCGTCGCCCATTTTTCCGAAACCGTGGCCTTGGTACAGCAGCAAATCGGACGGCAATCCGTCACCCACTGGGTACAGCGGCTGCAGGCCGTCGGGGTGCCCTGCTCCCCCATCCAGACCTTGGCGCAGGCGTTGGAGCACCCCCAGCTGAAGCAACGCCAGGTGATCGGCGAAAGCGTCCACCCCACGCTGGGGCCCCTGCCCAGCGTGAATCTGCCGATCACCTTCAACCATGCGCCACGTGGCCCAGCAGCGGCGCCGCCGCTGCTGGGCCAGCATACCCGGCAGATCTTGCGCGGTGCGCGCTATGGCGACAGCGAGATCGATGCGCTGCTGGCGAACCGCATCGTAGCCACGACCGAATGAAAACCTCTGCGCCATGAAGCACACCGTCACCTACACCGTCCACAACGCCGTCGCCGAGATCGTGCTGAACAGCCCGCCAGTGAACGCCATCACCGAAGCCATGATGGATCAGTTGCTGCAGCACATGGACCGCGCCGCGCGGGATGCGACCGTCAAGGCCGTCATCCTGGGCAGCGCCGTCCCCGGTCGGTTCTGCGCCGGCCTGCACCTGAACGAGATGGGCGCCGCCAGCTTCGAGCACAAGCTCTGCCTGGTCGACAAGCTGTACACCGGCCTCTTCGATGCCCAGACCCGGCTGGGCAAGCCCTGCATCGCTGCGGTCGGTGGCACGGCGCGCGGCGGCGGCATGACGCTGGCCGTCTCGTGCGACATGCTGATCGCCAGCGATAGCGCCACCTTCGGCTACCCCGAGATCGATGTGGGCGTCACCCCCGCCATCCACTACACCCACCTGCCGCGCATCATCGGCAAGCACCGTGCATTCGAGCTGCTGTTCACCGGCCGCAGCTTTACCGCAGCCGAGGCCTTGCAGCTGGGCCTCGTCAACGAGCTAGCACCCGAGGCCCTGGTGCTGGAACGCGCGCGGGCCGTGGCCCGCCTGCTCGGAGCCAAGTCACCGCTGGTCATGAGGCTCGGACGCCAGGCCTTCTACAAGGCACTGGACGTGGAGTACCGCCGCGGCGTGGCGTCGGCCGTTGAGCATTTCGGCAATGTCGCCGCCACCGCCGACGCCCGCGAGGGCATGGCCGCCTTCATGGCCAAACGCTCACCGGCCTGGCCTTCCGGCAATCCCTGAGGCAGACATGGCCGACCCTGCCCCCCTCGACACATACTTCTGGATGGCCGCCTCCATGATCGCGCCAGCTTCACCTGTGGACACCCGGAACTGGACAACTATCTCCAGCAGCGTGCCGGGCAGCCCCAGCGCGACGACATTGCCACCACCCATGTCCTGATTGACGATGCGCAGCTGCAGCGCTTTTACGAGGCGTATGGATTCAGGGCTTGTGTCGGTGGAGACCGGGCCATGTATCCCGGGCTGGGGAAGCCGGGTTAGCACCCCAGGGTCTGCTTCATTTCCTGCCGGGGGTTGCTTTTCGAGGCTGGATTCGGCACGGCAGGGGCCCAGAAAACAGCCCCGAGAACAGGAAAAGCCTAATCCACCGTCACCTTGGCCTCCCGAATCACCCTCCCCCACTTCTCCGTCTCGGCAGCGATGAACCGATCGCATTCCTCAGGCGTGGACCCCTCCGCAAACGTCCCCATCACCTGCTCCAGCCGCTGCGACACATCGGCACTGCGGATGATGCGCGACACCTCGGCGGACATGCGCTGCACGATCTCGCGCGGCACGCCGGCCGGCGCGATCATGGCCGCCCAGGTGCTGCCCAGCAGGCCGTCGTAGCCCTGCTCCACGAAGGTGGGCACGTCGGGCAGCGCGGCCAGGCGCTTGTCGCTGGCCACGCCGATGAGGCGGATGCGGCCGGCCTTGGCGGGCTGGATGAGGTTGGGCGGCGGGTCCAGGAACAGCGGGATCTGGCCGCCCATGAGGTCGGCCAGCGCGGGCGCGGCGCCCTTGTAGGGCACGTGGACCATGTCCGTCTTGGTGAGCAGCTTCATCAGCTCGGTGGTCAGGTGGGCGCTGGAGCCGCTGCCCGAGGAGCCGAAGCCCACCTTGCCGGGATTGGCCTTGGCATAGGCGATCAGCTCGGGCGTGGTCTTGAAGGGCGCGTTCATGGCCACGGCAGCGACCAGGGGCGAGACGCCCATGAGCGAGACGCCGACCAGGTCCTTCTTCGGGTTGTAGGGCAGCTTGGGATAGAGCGTGGTGTTGGCCGCATAGGCCGCGATGACCACGCCGAAGGTGTGCCCGTCCGGCGCGGCCTTGGCGACCTGGTCCACGCCGATGATGCTGTTGGCGCCGGGCTTGTTCTCCACGATGACGGGCTGGCCCAGGGCCTTTTGCAGGCCGACCTGCAGCAGGCGCGCCATCTGGTCGGTGAAGCCGCCTGCCGTGTACGGAACGATGATGCGGATGGGCTTGGAAGGCCAGGGGCTCTGGGCCCAGGCCGAGGGGGCCAGCACGGTGTTGGCTGCTGCAGCGGCGGCGGCGGCGGTCGATTGCAAAAAGCCGCGGCGGGAAGTCGAAGGCATGGTGTCTCTGGATTCTTCTCAGTTGAAAAATGGCCCCCGCGCTACCCTTGCTGCGCAAGGTCCGCTGCCCCCCAAGGGGGCCGCTTTTCATCTTGGGGCGGCCCGGCGATGAAAAAACGCCCCCACGCTACCCTTGCTGCGCAAGGTCCGCTGCCCCCCAAGGGGGCCGCTTTTCATCTTGGGGCGGCCCGGCGATGAAAAAACGCCACGCAACAGCGCAGCGTCGGATGGAAAACAAGGCTCAATACCCCCGCGCCACATCCACAAGGTTGAGCAGCGGCTCGCCCGCGCGCAGGCGGCGCAGGTTCTCCAGGCACTGGCGGGCCACGGTGTCGGCCGAGGCCTGGGCCGCGATGTGCGGCGTGACAAAGGCCTTGGGATGGCCCCAGACCCTGTTGCCGGGCTGGGGCGGTTCGTCGCGCAGCACGTCCAGCGCGGCGCCGGCCAGGTGGTCTTCGTCGAGCAGGGCCAGCAAGTCGTCTTCCACCACCTGTTCGCCGCGCCCCACGTTGATGAAGTAGGCGCCGCGCGGCAGCAGGGACAGGGTGCGGCGGTCCAGCAGGTCGCGCGTCTCGGGCGTGAGCGGCAAGGCGCAGACCAGGATGTCGCTGGTGGACAGCAGTTGCTTCAGACCTTCGGCACCGCTGTGCGTGGCCAGGCCTGCAATGCTCTTGGCGCTGCGGCTCCAGCCTGCGACGGGGTAGCCGATGGCCTGCATGGCGCCGGCCACGAAGCGGCCGACCTCGCCCAGGCCCAGGATGCCCACGCGGCAGTCGGCGCTGGCGCGCACGGGGCGGCGCAGCCAGTCGCCGGCCTGCTGCTGGCGCGCGAACAGGTCCAGCTCGCGCGTGTGGCGCAGCGCGGTGCCCACCACGTACTGGGCGATCTCCACATGCTGCTGCGGATCGACCGTGCGCGCCACGGGCAGGCCGGCCGGCAGGTCAGGCACGGCCAGCAGCTTGTCCACGCCCGCGCTGGGCGCGCACAGCAGCTTCAGGCCCGGATAGGCCGGCAGCACGCCCGGCTTGAGGCTCCAGGCGAGCATGGCCTCGACCGCATCGGCCGGCGCCTCTTCGCGGTGGCCCCAGACCTGCACGCCGGGCGCCAGCGCGCGCAGAGAATCGACGATGGGCGCGCCCATGCTCGGATGGATGTTGACCAGAATTCCCATTGATTTCTCCATGAATCTGAGCACTGTTCGCTGCCTGCGAAACAGCAACAGCCCAAGCGCGGGACACCAAGCAAGGGCCTATGCCGGCCGCGCCGCCCCGCAGCGAGGGTGTCGTCCCCCTCCCGCGAAGCGAGAGAGGGCGCCGTGCACACGGGGGAAGGCGCGCAGCGACTCAGGGGGTGTTAGTCCTTGTAACTTGGATCGATTCGATCAAGACGGCGCAGCAGGCCGGGCCAGGCCAGGCCTGCGCCCTTGCCCTTGGTGACCTGGCGCGACTGGTTGACCGCATCGGCAATGATGTCCTGCGGGATGCGCGTGAGCTCGCCGCCGCCCGACTGCGCCAGGATCTGGATGCGGCAGGCCGACTCCAGCGTGTACATGGCCAGCACGGCCTCGGCCACGTTGCGGCCGCAGGTCAGCAGGCCGTGGTTGCGCAGGATGAGGAAGTTGCTGGCGCCCAGGTCATCGACCAGGCGCGGCTTCTCGTCGTCGCGCAGGGCCACGCCTTCGTAGTCGTGGTAGGCCAGGCGCGCCAGCGGGAAGATGGACTGCTGCGAGATGGGCAGCAGCCCCTCCTTCTGCGCCGAGACGGCCACGCCATAGCGCGTGTGCGTGTGCAGCACGCACTGCACCTCGGGGCGGCCGTCGTGGATGGCGCTGTGGATGACGAAGCCGGCCGGGTTGACGTCGTACTCGGTCTCCATCAGCGGCCGGCCCTCGTGGTCCACCTTGACCAGGCTGGACGCGGTGATCTCGTCGAACAGCATGCCGTAGGGGTTGATCAGGAACTGGTCGGGCTGGCCCGGCACGCGCGCCGAGATGTGGGTGAAGATCAGGTCGTCCCAGCCGAAGTGGGCGACCAGCCGGTAGGCGGCGGCCAGCTCGATGCGGGTCTGCCATTCCTCGGCCGTCACCTGGCGGCGGACCTCGGACATCGTGGTGTCGTTGCTCATGGGGTGTACCTCTTGGTGGACATCGTGGTGGACATCGTTTGGAGAAAGCATCCGCCGGTTCAGCGCCCCGTCGCGTACTGGTCGCGCAGCTCGCGCTTGAGCACCTTGCCGATGGCGCTGCGCGGCAGCTCGGCAATGAAGCGCAGGTCCGCCAGGCGCTGGGTCTTGCCGGCCCGCTGGTTGTACCAGCCCATGATGTCTTCGGGCAGGGCCGGCTGCCCCGCGCGCGACACCACGTAGGCCACGGGCGTCTCGCCCCATTGCTCGGACGGCACGCCGACCACGGCCACGTCGTCCACGGCCGGGTGGGCGCGCAGCTGGGTTTCCAGGTCGCTGGGGTAGATGTTGAAGCCGCCGCTGATGATCATGTCCTTGCGGCGGTCGAACAGGGTGAGGAATCCATCGGCATCGAAGCGGCCCACGTCGCCCGTGCGGATGAAGCGCTTGCCCGTGGGGTCGAACCATTCGGCCTCGCGCGTCTTGGCGGGCTGGCCGTGGTAGCCGGTCATCATGCTGGCCGAATGGCCCACGACCTCGCCATCCTCGCCGGGGGCGACCTCGCGGCCGTCCTCGTCGATGAGGCGGATGTCATGTCCCTCGGCGGGCTTGCCCACGGTGTGCAGCTTGTCCTGGTGCAGATGGGCTTCGAGGATGCAGGTGCCGCCGCCTTCGGTCATGCCGTAGAACTCGGTCAGGCTGCCGGGCCAGCGCGCCACCACGTCGGCCTTGAGCTCGGCCCGGAACGGCGCGCTGGTGCAGAACTTGGCGCGGAAGCTGGACAGGTCATGCTCGCCGAACTGCGGCAGCGCCATGATGCGCTGGTACTGCACGGGCACCAGCATGGTGTGGGTGACGCGGTGCTGCTGGGCCAGCTGCAGGTAGCGGGCCGCGTCGAATTTTGGCATCAGCACCACGCAGCCGCCGCTGCCCAGCGTGGGGAAGAACACCACCAGCGTGGTGTTGGAGTACAGCGGCGTGGCCAGCAGCGTCGTGCCCTCGGGGCCGTAGCCGTAGACGCTGCCCCGGTTGATGTGGGCCCAGCGCATGCCGTGCGACTGCACGATGCCCTTGGGGGTGCCCGTGGTGCCCGAGGAATAGATGATGTTGAACGGCGCGGCCGGCTCCACGCTCACGGGCGCGGGCTGCGCGCCTTCGGGCGCCAGCCAGTCGTCAAAGGCCCGGCCGGGCGCGGCGCCGTCCAGCGAGATGCATTGCAGGGCGCTGTCTGCTGGCACCAGGTCCTGGGCCGCCTTGTCGAGGAACAGGTGGCGCGCCTGGGCATCGCGCAGCATGGAGGCCAGGCTGTCGGCCGTGGAGGACGGCGCCAGCGGCGCAACCACCACGCCCGCGCGCAAGGCGCCCAGGAACAGCGCGGCATAGCGCACCGAGTTCAACGCGCAGATGGCGATGGCCTGGCCAGGCTGCACGCCGTCGCGCTGCAGCGCGGCAGCCACGCGGTCCATGAGGGCGTCAAGCTGCGCATAGCTCAAGGTCTGCTGGTCGTCGCGCAGGGCGGCATGGGCCGGCTGCTGGCGCGCGTGGCTGCGGATCAGCTCGGCCAGCGTGGTGAAGGGCGCATCGGGCGAAGGCAGGGAGACAGTCATGAGGGACTCCGTTTCACGAATTCACGAATCTCAAGCGGACTGCGCCCGCCAGCCCCCTGGCCCTGCGGGCGCATTGGAGGAGGGGCCTACTTGGCGGCCAGGCCCAGGCGGTCGATCAGGACCTTGTCCTTGGCATAGGCCTCGCGCACCCACTGCGCATAGTCGGCGCCGGAGCGGTACCAGGCGTCCTGGTTCAGCTGCTTGAGCACCTCGATGTGGCGCGGGTCATCCATGGCCTTCTTGAAGGCGTCGTGCAGCTTGCGCACCACGGCCGGGTCCATGCCCTTGGGGCCGGCCAGTCCGTAGGGCGAGGTGGAGACCACGCCATAGCCCAGCTCCTTGGCCGTGGGCACGTCGGGCCAGCGCTGGGTGCGCTTTTCGCCGAAGGTCATGAGCAGGCGCATCTGGCCGCCATCCACATAGGTGTCCCAGCCCGAGGCATCGCTTTGCGCGGCCACGTGGCCGCCCAGCAGGGCCTGCTGCAGGTCGGCGTTGCCCTTGAAGGGCACGTGGTTGAGCGTGACCTTGGCGTTCTCGGCCAGCTCCTCCATCAGCAGGTGGGGCGAGGAGCCTATGCCGGTGGAGCCGTACTCGATCTTGCCGGGGCTCTTGCGCGCGGCGGCAATGTATTCGTTGAAGCTCTTGTAGGGCGAGTCCGAGCGCACCGTGAAGCCGAAGGTGTAGCCCGAGACGCCGATGATGTAGGTGAAGTCCGTGAGCGGATTCCAGGCCGTCTTCTGCATGTGCGCCATGCGCAGCATGGACATGGGGAACTGGGTGATGGTGTAGCCATCGGGCCTGGCCGTGCGGGACATGTTGCCCGGGCCCAGCGTGCCGCCCGCGCCGGGCTTGTTCTCCACGATGATGGTCTGGCCCAGCTGCTTGCCCGCGATGTCGGCCAGGGTGCGCATGTGGCGGTCGGTGGAGCCGCCTGCGGGGAAAGGCACGATCAGCGTGATCGGGCGCGTGGGAAAGTCGCTGGCCTGGGCCCATGCCGGTGCACTCGCGCCCGTGGTGGCCACAAAGACAACAGCCGCAAGCGCAAGGCTGCGGCGGCCAATGGAAATCTGCATATCTGTCTCCTGCATCTCTGAACCAGGTGGGGCCGGGGCACATGCCTTGTGTGCCGCTCTGGCCAGGGCCCGGATACTTCACCCGGGCCCGTTGGCACCGCCTCCCGGTGCGGCGCCTTGCATTCTTACAGCGACTGCACCAGCTCGGGCACGGCCTGGAACAGGTCGGCCTCCAGGCCGTAGTCGGCCACCGAGAAGATCGGCGCCTCGGGGTCCTTGTTGATCGCCACGATCACCTTGGAGTCCTTCATGCCGGCCAAGTGCTGGATGGCGCCGGAAATACCGGCCGCAATGTACAGCTGGGGCGCCACGATCTTGCCGGTCTGGCCCACCTGCAGGTCATTGGGCGCATAGCCTGCGTCCACCGCTGCGCGCGATGCGCCGATGGCGGCGCCCAGCTTGTCGGCCAGCGGCGTGATGACTTCCTGGAACTTCTCGCTGCTGCCCAGCGCACGGCCACCGGAGACGATGATCTTGGCGGCCGTCAGTTCCGGGCGGTCGTTCTTGGTGACCTCGCGGCCCACGAAGCTGCTCTTGCCGTTGTCGCCAGCGGCGGCCAGCTGCTCCACCTGGGCGCTGCCGCCCGTGGCAGCGGCTGCGTCAAAGCCCGTGCCGCGCACGGTGATGACCTTGATCTTGTCGCTGCTTTGCACCGTGGCAATGGCGTTGCCCGCGTAGATGGGGCGCTCGAAGGTGTCGGCGCTGTCCACCTTGGTGATGTCGCTGATCTGGGCCACGTCCAGCTTGGCGGCCACGCGCGGCGCGGCGTTCTTGCCGCTGGCGGTGGCGGGGAACAGGATGTGGCTGTAGTTCGAGGCAATCGCCAGCACTTGCGCTGCGATGTTCTCGGCCAGGCCGTCCTTCAGGCTGGCGCCATCGGCGTGGATGACCTTGGCAACGCCGGCGATCTGGGCCGCAGCCTGCGCAGCGGCGCCGGCGTTCTCGCCCGCCACCAGCACATGCACGTCGCCGCCGCAGGCCAGGGCCGCAGTGACGGTGTTGAGCGTGGCGCTCTTGATGGAAGCGTTGTCGTGTTCTGCAATAACGAGGGATGTCATGTCGCTGTCTTCCTTAGATCACTTTGGCTTCGTTCTTGAGCTTGGACACCAGCGTGGCAACGTCCGGCACCTTCACGCCAGCGCCGCGCTTGGCGGGCTCGGCCACCTTGAGCGTCTTCAGGCGCGGGGCGACATCGACGCCCAGCTCTTCAGGCTTGACCGTGTCCAGCTGCTTTTTCTTGGCCTTCATGATGTTGGGCAGCGTGACGTAGCGCGGCTCGTTCAGGCGCAGGTCGGTGGTGATGACGGCCGGCAGGCTCAGGGCCAGGGTTTCCAGGCCGCCGTCCACTTCACGCGTGACATTCACCTTGTCGCCAGCGACCTCGACCTTGGAGGCGAAGGTGGCTTGCGGCAGGTCGGCCAGGGCCGCCAGCATCTGGCCGGTCTGGTTGGCGTCGTCGTCGATGGCCTGCTTGCCCAGGATGATCAGGCCGGGCTGTTCCTTGTCCACCAGGGCCTTGAGCAGCTTGGCCACGGCCAGGGGCTGCAGTTCCTCTGTGGTCTCCACCAGGATGCCGCGGTCGGCACCGATGGCCATGGCCGTGCGCAGGGTTTCCTGGCACTGGGCCACGCCGCAGGAGACGGCGATGACCTCGGTGGCCACGCCCTTTTCCTTGAGGCGAACGGCTTCTTCGACGGCGATTTCGTCAAAGGGGTTCATGCTCATCTTGACGTTGGCGATGTCCACGCCCGTGCCGTCCGACTTCACGCGGACCTTCACGTTGTAGTCCACGACACGTTTGACGGGTACAAGGATTTTCATGAGAAAGCTCTTTCCTGGTTTTTGAAGTACGACCTACGCAAGAAGGAACAAGGCAAGCGGCTTGCCATGGGGCGCAGCACGTTGTCGCATCCTGTTTGCGTAAGTCCTGTGAAGATGGGCGGTCAGCGGGCCAGGCCGGCCAGCCGCTCGTTGATCAGTGCATGGGCC
The DNA here is from genome assembly GCF_042653485.1 of Delftia deserti. Taxonomy (NCBI): domain Bacteria; kingdom Pseudomonadati; phylum Pseudomonadota; class Betaproteobacteria; order Burkholderiales; family Comamonadaceae; genus Delftia; species Delftia deserti. Next base: position 2,870,194 of record NZ_JBHSIH010000001.1, read on the forward strand.
TGGTCCATGATGCCGGAGATCAGCTGCTGGACCGTGGGCACGTCGTGGATCAGGCCGGCCACCATGCCACAGGACCAGACGCCCGCGTCCATGTCGCCGTCATGCATGATGCGCGGATAGACGCCGGCCACCTCGGGCGCGATGTCGGCAAAGGTGATGGCCGCGCCCAGCTCGCGCTCCTTTTGCAGCAGGCGCTCGGTGGCCGGGTTGGTCAGCACGCGCTCGGTGTTGCGCAGCGGGCGCATGACCAGGCGCGTGTCCAGCTCGCTGGCCGCGACGATGGCCTGCTTGACGTTGTCGTGCACGGGCGCTTCCTGCGTGGCAATGAAGCGCGTGCCCATGTTGATGCCCTCGGCGCCCAGCGCCAGCGCAGCCACCAGCGAGCGGCCGTCGGCCATGCCGCCCGAGGCGACGAAGGGAATCTTCAGTTCTTCGGCCGCGCGCGGCAGCAGGATGAAATTGGGGATGTCGTCCTCGCCCGGATGGCCGCCGCATTCGAAGCCGTCCACGCTGATGGCGTCGCAGCCGATGGCCTCGGCCTTGAGCGCATGGCGCACCGAGGTGCACTTGTGGATGACCTTGATGCCGGCTTCCTTGAGCGCGGGCAGCCATTTCTGCGGGTTGTTGCCCGCCGTCTCCACGACCTTGACGCCGCCTTCGATGATGGCCTTGACGTAGCCCGGGTAGTCGGGCGGGTTGACCGAGGGCAGGAAGGTCAGGTTGACGCCGAAGGGCTTGTCCGTCATCTCGCGGCAGCGCGCGATCTCGCGCGCCAGCAGCTCGGGCGTGCGCTGGGTCAGGCCCGTGATCAGCCCCAGGCCGCCCGCGTTGGAGACGGCGGCGGCCAGCTCGGCCAGGCCCACATGGTGCATGCCGCCCTGGATGATGGGATGCTCGATGCCAAAGAGTTCGGTGATGCGTGTCTTCATGTCGATGTCACTCCACTGCAATGCCCTTGTCGCGGATCAGCTGGCCCCAGCGCGTGTAGTCCTGCTGGATGCGCTGGCCCAGCTGGGCGGGGTTCTGGTAGGCGGCGATGGCGCCTGCGTTGAGCAGCTTTTCCTGGATGTCCTTGTCGGCCAGGATCTGCTGCACTTCGCTGGCGATGCGGTCGACCACGGCCTTGGGCGTGCCCTTGGGCGCCAGCAGGCCGCCCCAGGAGACGGCGTCGTAGCCCTTGATGCCCTGCTCGGCAATGGTCCTGGTGTCGGGCAGCATGGCCACGCGCTGGGGCGAGCCCACGGCGATGGCGCGCAGCTTGCCGGCCTGGATGTGGGGCAGCGCGGCCACGAGGTCGGCATACATGATGGGCACCTGGCCGCCGATGGTGTCGGTGATGGCGGGCACGCCGCCCTTGTAGGGCACGTGCTGCATGTCGAAGCCGGCCATCTGCTTGAGCAGCTCCATGCTCAGGTGGCCGAAGCTGCCTGCGCCCGAGCTGGTGTAGTTGAGCGCGACCTTCTGCGCCTTGGCATGGGCGATCAGGCTCTTGAGGTCGGTGACATCGGGCAGCAGCGTGGGATTGACCACGATGACGATGGGCAGGTCATAGACCGTGGCCACGGGCGTGAAGTCCTTGACGGTGTCGTAGCCGGCCTTCTTGTACAGGTGAGGCGCCAGCAGCGTGGGCGTGGCCAGCATCATCAGCGTGTAGCCGTCGGCCGGGCTCTTGGCGACCTGCACGGCCGCGATCGAGCCGGAGGCGCCGGGGCGGTTTTCCACCACCACGGTCTGCTTGAGACGCTCGCCCAGCTTCTGGCCCACGATGCGCGATGCCGTGTCGGTGGGGCCGCCCGCCGGGAAGGGCACGACCAGCCGCAGCATCTTGCTGGGCCAGCCGGTCTCGGCCAGGGCGCCGCCGGCCAAGCCGGCCAGCAGCGGGGCTGCGGCCAGGGCCAGAACGCTGCGCCGCGTGGGGCGTGCCGGGGATGCGGGATTGCGCGTGTACATGAAGTCTCCTCTCAAAGCTGTCTCAGCAGTCGTCGGTGGCGGCCCGCTGCCGCGGGCCGGAAAAATCCAGTCATATCAGCTATCCATGGCGCTCGCGCCGCCTGCAGTCCATGAAACCGGCGCAGCCCAACCCCAGGGACACCGAGGAAGGGCCGCCCCGCACCGAGGGTGTCGTCCCCCTTTCAGGGGGAAGGCGCGAAGCGACTCAGGGGGTTCAATCAAGCTTCGCGCCGGCTTCCTCCACCAGCGCCTTCCAGATCGGCATGTCGCGCTGGTAGTTCTCGCGGAAGGCCTGCGGGCTGTTCATCAGCGGCATGAAGCCTGCTCCCACGGTGCGCTCCAGCACCTTGGGGTCCTTGGCGATTTCGCGCAGGTGGCCGTAGAGTTGGTCCACGATCTCCTTGGGCACGCCGGCCGGTGCGCCCATGGCCACCCAGCCGTAGATGGCGTAGGCGTCGTCGGTGACGCCCTGTTCATGGATGGTGGGCAGCTTGGGCAGGATTTCCATGCGCTCCTTGCCGGTGACGCCGATGGCCTTGAGCTTGCCCGAGTCGATGAAGGGCTTGGTGTTGAGCGCGCTGGAAAAGCACATCTGCAGCTGGCCGCCGATCAGCTCCTGGATCATGGGTGCCTCGCCCTTGTAGGCGGCGTGGGTCATGTCGGCGTCCATGGTCTTGCTCATGTAGGCACCGGCCAGGTGGGCATACGAGCCCACGCCCCAGGAGCCGTACGAGAGCTTGCCCTTGTTGGCCTTCACGTAGGCCAGCAGCTCCTTCATGTTGTTGGCCGGCACCGAGGGATGGACCACCAGGGTGACGGGCGCCGCCGCGATCTGGGTGACCAGGGCGATGTCCTTTTGCGGGTTGTAGGGCAGCTTGGTGTAGAGGAACTGGTTGATCAGCATGGAGGTGCTGAGCGAGACCAGCAGGGTGTGGCCGTCGGCAGGTGCCTTGACCACGGCGTCCGTGCCCAGGATGCCGGCCGCACCCGCGCGGTTGTCGATGACCACGGGCTGGCCCACGCGCCTGGCCAGGGCCTCGCCGATGGTGCGCGCAATGATGTCGGTGGCGCCGCCCGCGTTGAAGGGCACGACCACGCGGATGGGCTTGGTGGGCCACGCTGCCGGCTTGCCGGCCTGTGCGAGGGCGCTGGTGGCGCCCGTGGCCAGCAGACTGGTGCCGCCGATGGCGGCCAGCCCTTGAAGAATGTCGCGGCGTGTGACTTGGTTGCTCATGGCTTTGTCTCCTGGGTGTTGCTGTCTATGGGTGCCGTCTTGGTGCGGCATGCAAACCTGGCGGGTCGGGGGCCGGGCATCAATGGCCCCCGTGGAATCAGTCGCGGGATCGGTCCTCTTATCCCTGTTGCGCGGGGGTCTCAGGCAGGGTCAGCACGCCCTTGGACTGCAGCTGCTGCAGCTGCTCGTCGCTCATGCTCAGCAGCCGGTGCAGCACCTCGCGCGTGCCCTCGCCCAGCGTGGGCGGTGCATGGCGGATGGGCAGGCGCTGGCCGTCCAGGCGGTAGGGCGGCGCGAACACGGGCGTGGTGCCGACCACGGGGTGGGGCATGTCCTGCAGCAGGCCGCCACGGCGCGTGCGCTCGCTGGTCAGGGCCTCGTGCAGGCCGGCCACGCGGCCGCAGGGGATGCCGGCGGCCGTCAGGCGCTCCAGCAGCAGATCGCGCGGGAAGGAGCGGATCAGTTCCTTGAGCATGGGGCCCAGTTCCAGGCGGTTCCTGGCGCGGTTGACGTTGGTGGAGAAACGCTCGTCCTCGACGATGTCGGGGCGCATCACCACCTGGCGGCAGAACTTGTCGAACTGGGCGTTGTTGCCCACGGCGATGATCAGCGGCCCGTCGGCCGCCTCGTACATGCCGTAGGGAACGATGGAAGGGTGGGCATTGCCGTAGCGCTCGGGGTCGTGGCCCAGCTGCATGGCGTCCAGGCCGTAGTAGCCGGTGATCATGATGCCGCTGTCGTACAGCGCCATCTCGATGAGGCGGCCCTTGCCCGTGCGCTCGCGGCGGAACAGCGCGGCCAGGATGGCCTGGGCCGCGTACATGCCGGTCATGAGATCGACCACGGCCACGCCGAACTTGAGCGGCGGCGTGCCGGCCTCGCCGTTGAGGGCCATGAGGCCGGCCTCGCCCTGGATGACCAGGTCGTAGCCGGGGCGCCTGGCCTCGGGGCCGCTGCTGTCATAGCCGGCCACGGCGCAGTAGATGATGCCGGGCTTGATGGCCTTGAGCTGCTCGTAGCCCAGGCCCAGCTTCTCGGCGCCGCCGGTCTTGAAGTTGTGGATGACCACGTCGAACTGGGGCAGCAGGTCGTGGACGATCTTCACGCCCTCGGGGGTCTGCAGGTCCAGCGTGATGGACCGCTTGTTGCGGTTCATGCTGTTGTAGTAGGTGGTCTCGGTCTTGCCGATGCGCAGGCCCCAGTCGCGCGTGTCGTCGCCGCGGCCCGGGTGCTCGACCTTGACCACTTCGGCGCCGAAGTCGGCCAGCACCATGCCGCACAGCGGCCCCGCGAACACGCGCGAGAGGTCGAGCACGCGCACACCCTCCAGCGGGAAGTCGATGTCGCCCGATTTTTCCTTGCTTGCCATCTTGTCTCCTTGAGATTCCTCTATTCAACAACGTCCATACGGCTCATAACCCTTGCAACTGGCGTGGCCCAAACCCGGGGCGCCTAGCAAGGGCCGCCCCGCAGCGAGGGCGCCGTCCCCCTCCCGCGTAGCGAGAGAGGGGGAAGCGGCGCAGCCGCTCAGGGGGTGCTTCATTTCAGCCGCGCAGCTTGGTGAAGTCGGCGCTGCGCTTTTCGAGGAAGGCGCCAATGCCTTCGCGCGATTCCTCGCTCTCCTGCGAGCGCACCATGTACTGCGCCTCCAGCTCCAGCTGTTCTTCCAGCGTGTTGCGCGGCGCCTGGCGGCACAGGTCCTTGATCAGGGCCATGGCCTGGTCGGGGCCGGTGGCCACCTGGGCGGCCAGCGCCACGGCGTCGGCCTGGGCCTGGCCCGGTTCGGACAGGCGGTTGACGGGGCCCAGGGCATGCAGGCGCTCGCCGCTGATGCGCTCGCCGGTCAGGCACAGCTCGGTCAGCACCTGGCGCGAGACGAACTCGGCCAGGAAGGCGGTGGCGCCGCCATCGGGCGTGAGGCCGACCTTGACGTAGGCGACCGAGAACACGGCGTTCTTCGCCGCCACCAGCATGTCGCAGGCCAGGGCCAGCGACAGGCCCGCGCCGGCCGCCGCGCCTTCGACGGCGGCGATCACGGGCTTGGGAAAGTCGCGCACGCTGCGGATCAGGTCATGCAGGCCTTCGAGCTTGGCGCGTCGCTCCTGCACAGGCAGCTCGCGGCGCTTGGCCAGCTGGCGCAGGTCGCCGCCCGCGCAGAAGTGGCCGCCCTCGCCCGTGAGCACCACGGCGCCCACGGTGGGGTCGGTCGCCGCGCTCCTGAGCGCCGCCGTGACGGCCGCGTAGAACTCGGGCGACAGCGCATTGCGCGCGGCCACATTGTTGTTGGACAGCACCAGCACGGCGCCTTCGCGGCGGGTCAGCAGGACTTGGTTCGCTTCGGTCATGGCGGCTTTCCTTGGCTCAGTGCTGGGCGCCCAGGGCGATGTAGCGGGAGAGGTGGTGGTCCTCGTCGCCGAACTGGTGGTCGATCATGACCAGGCGCTTGGCGTAGTGGGCCAGGGGCAGCTCCCAGGTCATGCCGATGCCGCCATGCATCTGGATGCTTTCCTCGGCCACCAGGGTGCCGATGCGGCCGATGCTGTACTTGGCGGCCGACAGGGCCTTCTCGCGCGCCACGCGGTCTTCGTCCGCAATGGCGGCGGCCGCGTTGATCACGGCCGAGCGCGCCTGCTCCACTTCCAGCAGCAGGTCGGCCATGCGGTGCTGCAGGGCCTGGAAGCTGCCGATGGGCACGCCGAACTGCTTGCGCGTGCGCAGGTACTCCAGCGTCTGGTCCTTGGCCACGTCCATGGCGCCCACGGCCTCGGCGGTCAGCGCCAGCACGGCGTAGCCGCTGACACGTTCCAGCAGGGACAGGCCCTGGCCTTCTTCGCCCAGCAGGGCGTCTGCGCCGACCTGCACCTTGTCCAGCACCAGCTCGGCGGCGCGGCCACCTTCGATGCGGTTGTAGCCGCGCTTTTGGATGCCTGCGGCATTGCCGGGGACCAGGAACAGGCTGATGCCGGCCTCGTCGTACTGGCTGCCCGAGGTGCGGGCCGAGACCAGCAGCAGGTCGGCCTTCTCGCCGAAGGCGACCACGCCCTTGGCGCCGTTCAGCACCCAGCCGTCGCCGCTGCGCACGGCCGTGGTGGCGACGTTGTTGAGCTCGTAGTGGCTGCCGGGCTCGTCATGGGCCAGGGCCGCGATGGACGTGCCGCCGATGATGGCTGCCAGCTGTTCCTTTTGCGCATCGCTGCCGGCCGCGATCAGGGCCTGGCCCACGACCAGGGCGCCCAGCAGCGGCTCGGCCACCAGGCCGCGGCCCAGGCATTCGAAGACCACGCTGATGTCGAAGCCCTGGCCGCCGAAGCCGCCAGCGTCTTCCGGGAACAGCGCGCCGATGGCGCCGATGTCCGCGAACTGCCCGTACAGCAGCGGGCTGTGGCCTTCCTCGCCATAGGCGACGTGGTTGCGCGCCTCGATGGCGTACTGCTCGGAGACGAAGCGGTTGAGGCTGTCCGCCAGCATGCGGCGGTCTTCGGTGTGTTCGAAGTTCATTGAAGACTCTTCTTTCTTCCCATCGGGTTTATCCATATCGCTCGGCGGGCCTGCTGCACATGCTCGGGCGCAGGCCCAAGCCAGGGACGCCCAGCAAGGGCCTAGGCCGGCCGCGCCGCCCCGCAGCGATGGCGTCGTCCCCCTTCAGGGGCGCCGTGCAACGGGGGAAGGCGCGAAGCGACTCAGGGGGTGTTCATTACAAGCCCAGGATCATCTTGGAGATGATGTTCTTCTGGATTTCGTTGGAGCCGCCGAAGATCGACAGCTTGCGGTAGTTGAAGTACGCGGCGGCGGCCGTGGCGGCAGCCGCGTCGCCGATGGCAGGCTGGTCGTAGCCGGCCTGCAGGGCCTCTTCGATGAAGGGCGCGGCGTAGGGGCCCATGGCGCGGCGCACCAGGGACAGGATTTCCTGGCGGATCTCGGTGCCGCGGATCTTGAGCATGGAGCTTTCGGCGCCCGGCACGCCGCCGCCGGCCACGGCGGCGATCACGCGCAGGTTGGTGGTCTTCATGTTCTCCAGGTCGATCTCGACCTTGGCCAGGCGGGCCGCGAACAGCGGGTCCTGCGTCAGCGGCTTGCCGTTGCGCAGCATGCGGCCGGCGACGGCCTTGAGCTTTTCCAGGCCGGCCACCGAGAAGCCCACGCCCGCGATGTTGGTGCGCTCGTAGGTCAGCAGGTACTTGGCGTAGGTCCAGCCCTTGTTCTCCTCGCCGACCAGGTTCTCCACGGGCACCCTGACGTCGGTGAAGAAGACTTCGTTGACCTCGTGCTCGCCGTCCAGCGTGATGATGGGGCGCACTTGCACGCCGGGCGAGTTCATGTCCACCAGCAGGAAGCTGATGCCCTGCTGCGCCTTGGCCTCGCGGTTGGTGCGCACCAGGCAGAAGATCATGTTGGCGTGCTGGCCCAGCGTGGTCCAGGTCTTCTGGCCGTTGACGATGTAGTGATCTCCATCGCGCACGGCCGACGTCTTGACCGAGGCCAGGTCCGAGCCCGAACCCGGCTCCGAATAGCCCTGGCACCACCAGTCGGCGCCATTGAGGATGCGCGGCAGCCAGTGGGCCTTCTGCGCCTCGTTGCCGTACTTGATCAGGACGGGGCCCAGCATGCTCAGCCCGAAGGGCACGATGCGCGGCGTGCCCGCCAGTGCGCATTCATGCTCGAAGATGAATTTCTGCACCGCGCTCCAGCCCGGGCCGCCGTGCTGCTCGGGCCAGTGGTTGGCCAGCCAGCCGCGCTCGTTGAGGATGGCGTGCCAGCGCTCCATGTCCTGCTTGCTCAGTTGCAGGCCGTTCTTGACCTTGTGCGACAGGTCCTCGGGCAGCTTGTCCTTGAGGAAGCCGCGAACCTCGTCGCGGAAGGCCAGTTCTTCAGTCGTAAATTGCAAATCCATTGCTATTCCCCAGTAATCCGTGGCGTTGTAAGCCGTTTGCAGCCCTGAAATTGGCGTGCCCTAAGCGAGGGACGCCGAGCAAGGGCCGCCCCGCAGCAAGGGCGTCGTTCCCCTCCCGCGAAGCGAGAGAGGGGAAAGCGGCGCCAGCCGCTCAGGGGGTGCTTATTCAATAAATTTCGAACAGGCCTGCGGCGCCCATGCCACCTGCGATGCACATGGTGACCACGCCCCACTTGGCCTTGCGGCGCCGGCCTTCCAGCAGGATGTGGCCCGCCAGGCGCGCACCCGTCATGCCGAAGGGGTGGCCGATGGAGATGGCGCCGCCGTTGACGTTCAGGCGCTCGTTGGGAATGCCCAGCTTGCGCTGGCAGTACAGGGCCTGGGAGGCGAAGGCCTCGTTGAGTTCCCACAGGTCGATGTCCTCGACCTTGAGGCCGTGGCGCGCCAGCAGCTTGGGGACCGCGAAGACGGGGCCGATGCCCATTTCGTCAGGCTCGCAGCCGGCCACGGCAAAGCCGCGGAAGGCGCCCAGCGGGGACAGGCCCAGGCGCTCGGCCTGCTTGGCTTCCATCAGCACGCAGGCCGACGATCCATCGGACAGCTGCGAGGCATTGCCGGCCGTGATGAACTGGTCCGGGCCCTTGACGGGTTCCAGCTTGGCCAGGCCTTCCAACGTGGTGGAGGCGCGGTTGCAGTTGTCCTTGGTGGCGACCACGTCGCGGTAGGTGATCTCGCCCGTGTCCTTGTTCTTCTCGGCCATGCGTGTGGCGCAGGCAATGATTTCGTCCTTGAAAAGGTCGGCGGCCTGGGCGGCGGCCGTGCGCTGCTGGCTTTGCAGCGAGAAGGCGTCCTGGTCCTCGCGGCTGATGCCGTAGCGGCGCGCCACGATGTCGGCCGTGTCGATCATGGCCATGTACAGCGCGGGCTTGTGCTCGACCAGCCAGGGGTCCATGTCGGTGGGCAGGTTGTTGCCGGGGCGGATGCCCGAGATGGTCTCGATGCCGCCTGCCAGCATGGCGTCCACGCCCTCGGCCACGATGCGGCCCGCCGCGATGGCGATGGACTGCAGGCCCGAGGCACAAAAGCGCGTGATGGTCGTGCCCGCGATGGACAGGGGCAACTCGGCGCGCAGCACGGTCTGGCGGCCCAGGTTGCGGCCCTGGAAGCCGTCGGGGTTGCCGCAGCCCAGGATCAGGTCCTCGATCATGGCCGGGTCGATGCCCGAGCGCTCGACCGCGGCCTTGACCGAGAAGGCCGCCAGCTGGGCGGCGGGCGTGACGTTGAACTCGCCGCGGTGCGACTTGGTCAGGGGCGTGCGGGCAGTGGAAACGATGACGGCTTCGCGCATGGTCGGTCCTTGCTTGTCTCTTGGGAATTTCTATTACTTGTTGCCGGCGCGGCCCAGGTGAGGGACACCGAGGAAGGGCCTACGCCGGCCGCGCCACCCCACACCGAGGGTGTCGTCCCCTTCCCGCGTAGCGAGAGAGGGGGAAGCCGCGCAGCGGCTCAGGGGGTGATCAGTTACGCCGCCTTGTTCAGGCTTTCGAAATCGCGGCCTTCGGCGACCAGCTTTTCGAGCAGGGGAGCGGGCTTCCAGAACAGCGCGTCTTCCTTGGCGAATTCGCGGATGTCGGCCAGCACCTTGTCCAGACCTTGCATGTCGGCCCACTTCATGGGGCCGCCACGAAAGCGCGGGAAGCCGTAGCCGGACAGGAAGGTCACGTCCACGTCCAGCGGGCGCAGGGCAATGCCCTCCTCCACCACCTTGGAGCCTTCGTTGACCATGGCCGCCATGTAGCGGCGCATGATTTCCTCAGGGGTGAATTGGCGCGGCGTCACGCCCTTCTTGGCGCGCTCGGCATCGACGATGGCCAGCACTTCGGGGTCGGGCTGGCCGACGCGCGCGCCCTGCGGGTAGAGGTAGAAGCCACGGCCCGTCTTCTGGCCGAACCAGCCTCGCTCGCAGACGCGGTCGGCCACTTCGACGTAGCGGGCCTTGGGATCGCCCGATTCCAGTGCCGCCGCGCGCCGCCGCTTGCGCGTGGCCCAGCCGATGTCGCCGCCGGCCAGGTCGGTGACCTGGAACGGGCCCATCGGGTAGCCGAAGCCGCGCACGGCCTCGTCGATCTCGTAGGGGCTGGCGCCGTCTTCCATGATGTAGTCGGCAGCCTGCTTGTAGACGGCCAGGATGCGGTTGCCGATGAAGCCGTCGCAGACGCCGGCACGCACGGGCACCTTCTTCATGCGCTTGGCCAGCTCGAAAGCCGTGGTCACCACGTCGGGCGCCACCTTGGCGGGCACCACGATCTCCAGCAGCTTCATGATGTTGGCGGGGCTGAAGAAGTGCAGGCCGATCACGTCCTGCGGGCGCGAGGTGGCGGCGGCAATGGCGTCGATGTCCAGGTAGGAGGTGTTGGTGGCCAGCACGGCGCCCGGCTTGCAGACGCGGTCCAGTTCCTTGAACACGGCCTTCTTGACTTCGAGGTCCTCGAACACGGCCTCGATCACCAGGTCCACGTCCCTGATGTCGTCATAGGAGGTGCTGGGCGTGTAGCGCGCCATGACGGCGGCCTTGGCCTCCTCGGTCATGCGGCCCTTGGCGATCAGGCCGTTGTAGACCTTCTCCACATTGGCCTGGCCGCGCGCGATGGACTCGGCGTCGCGCTCGATCATGGTCACCGTGAGGCCCGCGTCCAGCGCGGACACCGTGATTCCGGCGCCCATGGTGCCACCGCCGATGACGGCGATCTTGGCAAAGTGGCGCGGCGCAGCAGCCTTGGCTTCGGGAATCTTGGCGGTTTCGCGCTCGGCGAAGAAGGCATGGATCAGGCCGGCGCGCTGCGGGCTGTTCAGGCATTCCACGAACAGGGCACGCTCCTTGGTGATGCCTTCGTCGAAGGGCAGCTCCACAGCGGCGCGCACGCATTCCACGATCTTCAGCGGCGAGAACAGGCCGCGGCTCTTCTTGGCGGTGTCCGCGGCCAGCGCGTCGAGTTCGGCCAGGGCGGCGGCCTTGTCGGCAATCTCGATGTCGCGCGTGCGGCGCGGCGCGGTATTGAATGCCAGCAGCTCGTTGGCGTAGGCCAGGCCTGCGGCCGTGGCGTCGGTGCCGTCCACCAGCTTGTCCACCAGGCCGGCAGCCAGCGCGGCCTTGGCCGACAGGTGCTTGCCGCTGAGCATGAGGTCGGCGGCCGCCTTCACGCCCATCAGGCGCGGTGCGCGCTGCGTGCCGCCAGCGCCGGGCAGCAGGCCCAGGTTGACTTCGGGCAGGCCGAGCTTGGCAGCCGGCAAAGCCAGGCGGTAGTGGGCCGACATGGCCACTTCCAGGCCGCCGCCCAGGGCCGGGCCATGGATGGCGGCGACCACGATCTTGTCGGAGGCTTCAAGGCGATTGAGCACCTCGGGCAGCGAGGGCGGCATGGCGGGCTTGCCGAATTCGCGGATGTCTGCTCCGGCGATGAAGGCCTTGCCCTCACCCACGATGAGCACGGCCTTGACGGCGGCATCCGATTCGGCCTGCTCCACGGCGGCCAGCAGGCCGGCGCGCACGGCCTGGCCCAGGGCGTTCACGGGGGGGTTGTTGATGCTGACCACCAGCACGGCGCCGTCAAGGCGGGTCTGGACCACGGAAGCCTGGGCTTGTTCGCTCATCTGCATGTCTCCGAACTTGGGTTTTCCACTCAAAACATCCATTCTTGCTACGACAATGGTTCTTTACAATCCCATGAATGATTGACAGACTGTAAAAACGTATTTGACAGTGTTGAACACCCCCTGAGGCGCTTGCGCGCCTTCCCCCTCTCTGCTTGCTTCGCAAGGGAGGGGGACGACAGCCTCGGTGCGGGGCGGCGCGGCCGGCGTAGGCCCTTCCTCGCTGCCCCTGGCTTTGGAGCGCGCCAGTTTCATAGGCTGTGGGCGAAGCAAAGTATCTGGACATACCTATGGATCTGAACTCGCTGACCCTGCTGGTGGAAATCATCGATAGCGGCAATCTGAGCCAGGCGGCGCGCAAGCTGAAGATGACGCGGGCCAATGTGAGCTATCACCTGACGCAGCTGGAAAAATCGGTGGGGGTGCAGTTGGTGCGGCGCACCACGCGGCGCGTGGAGCCGACCGAGGTGGGGCTGCGGATGTACGAGCATGGCCGCGCGATCCAGAACGAGATGATGTCGGCGCGCGAGACGATCACGTCGCTGGGCCAGGGGATGGCAGGCCGCGTGGGGCTGAGCGTGCCCAGCGGCTATGGGCAGATCGTGATGAGCGACTGGCTGATCGAGTTCAAGCGGCTGTATCCGGCCATCGTGCTGGATGTGCTGTTCGAGAACCGGGCCGACCATTTGCGCGACGAGGTGGACATCGCCATCCGCGTGATCCAGGAGCCGCCGCTGTCGGTGATTGCGCGCAGCCTGGGCAATGTGCACTACGTGGCCTGCGCCTCACGCGAGTATGCGCAGCAGCACGGCCTGCCCGCCACGCTGTACGAGCTGCGCAACAGCCCGCTGATCACGGCCGGCGTGATGGGCCGCCAGCTGCGCCTGTCGGCCTACCAGGGAACGGACCGCCAGGAGGTGCTGCTGGCGCCGACCATGATCTCCGAGCACTTCCCGTTCCTGCGCCAGGGCATTCTGGCGGGCCTGGGCGTGGGCCTGGTGCCCGACTACGTGGTGCAGGACAAGGTGGCCAGCGGCGAGGTGGTGCTGACCCTGCAGGAGTACCGCCTGAGCATCTTCGGCACCCACATGTACCTGCTGTACCTGCCCGACCGCCACCAGACGCGGGCCGTGCGCACCTGCATCGACTTCCTGCTGGCCAAGGCCGGCCAGGGTGGCAGCGGCAGCGGCGACGCTGCCGCCACCTGAATCAGCGACGGTACCAGCCGCCCGGGCGCTGGTACCAGCCACGCGGCCCATGGTCCCAGCCGTGCGGGCGCCAGGCATAGCCGGGATGCGGCGGCGCGGCCCAGTAGCCGGGGCGCCAGGCATAGCGGCCGCCACCCCAGCCCCAGGAGCCGCCGATCCAGACATGCACCGGTGAGGGAGCGACCGGAATGACCTCGGTCTGCAGCGGCGGCGGCGCCATGGGCGCGTAGACCACCTCGCCCGAAGGACCTACGGGATAGGCAGGCGCCACCACGCAGCCGGTCAATGCCACGGTGGCGGCAGCCAGGACCAGGGCCGAAACCAGGCGACGGCCCGGCGTTTGAATCGATACAGACTTCACGATGCACTCCTGGCCGCACTTTGGGCGGCCATGCAGATACAACGAAAAAGCCCCTGCCGGTTGTTGACAGGGGCTTGTGAAGCCTGGGTAAAGATCAAGTCTGGCTGTACGTGAGGTTGAGACGGGCCCTATATCCAAGGATTCAAGACGCGCACTCCATGAACATGGAACGGCTCGAAATCCTTGATGTTGCGAGTGACCACGCACAAGCCATGCACCTTTGCCGTGGCCGCGACCGATTGCGCCCAGGCCACAACGCCATCGTTCGCGCGGCCAGACGATGCCTTGCGCAGTTCGGAAACGATGTTGGAGTCCACCAGATACATCAGGACAGGTCCACGGCGCGCGGCAAATCCTTCGTACGCTCAATGTCGAAATCGATATCGGCGGCCTCGGGCATGGCCAGCAATTGAAGAATGTTCCGGGTCTGCCCCGACAGTTCACGGAATTTCTCAATGCTCATCAGCACGTGGGCAGGTTGCCCCCGGTCCAGGATGTAGACCACGTCATCACCGCTGGCCGCTTTCTTGGCAGCGGAAACATGCTGGTTGAATTCACGGCTGCTGAAGGTCGAAATCTGCATGACGCACCTCCGTCAAAGAAAATGCTTGTACGTTACTACATTCGTATAAATGCAGCACCGGACAAGCATTTCTGATGGGGCTTCGGTAAGCGGTGCCCAGTCGATGACCGGGCTCCCACTGGACAGGCTCCAGCGTGTCTAACCTGATCCTGAATCAGAGGTTCTGCGCGTTTTGCAGCGCGGCAATGCGCTCCTCGATCGGCGGGTGGGTCGAGAACAGCTTGCCGATGCCACCGGCAATGCCCATGGCGGCCACGCTCTTGGGCAGCTCGCCGGGGTGCATGCCGCCCAGGCGGGCCAGGGCATTCATCATGGGCTGCTTGCGGCCCATGAGCTGGGCGGCGCCCGCGTCGGCGCGGAACTCGCGCTGGCGCGAGAACCAGGCCACGATGATGGCGGCCAGGAAGCCCAGCACGATGTCCAGCACGATGGTGGTCACGTAGTAGCCGATGCCGGGGCCCGAGCTGCTTTCGTCGTTCTTGCGCAGGAAGCTGTCCACGGCATAGCCGATGACGCGCGACAGGAAGACCACGAAGGTGTTCATCACGCCCTGGATCAGTGTCATGGTCACCATGTCGCCATTGGCGATGTGGGCGACCTCGTGGCCGATCACGGCCTCCACCTCTTCGCGCGTCATGCCTTCCAGCAGGCCCGTGGACACGGCCACCAGGGCCGAGTTCTTGAAGGCGCCGGTGGCGAAGGCATTGGGCTCGCCCTCGTAGATGCCGACTTCGGGCATGCCGATGCCGGCACGGTCGGCGAAGCCGCGCACGGTGTTGACGATCCAGGCCTCATCGGCGTTGCGCGGCTCGTTGATCACGTGCACGCCCGAGCTCCACTTGGCCAGCGGCTTGGAGATCAGCAGCGAGATGATGGCGCCGCCAAAGCCCATGATGAAGGCGAAGCCCAGCAGGACCCCGAGGTTCAGGCCATTGGAAGTCAGGAAGCGGTTGACGCCCAGCAGGCTGGCGACGATGCCCAGCACCACCACGACGGCGACGTTGGTCAAAAGAAAAAGTGCGATGCGTTTCATCAGTGGGTTCTCCACAAAGTGGGGAAAGGGGGAAGGATCTGGGCCCTGCAGCGTTGAAAAGTGAGGGCCCCACCGGCTGTTTTCAAGCCGGGTCCTGCGCCGTTGTCATTCCTTGTTGTGATGCTTGTACGGAACGGGGCGCCCGGAACACGAGAGAGTCATCATAGAAGGAAAAGTTCTCGTTCTCGTGGCACCAGCCGGGCACGCCCAGCACGGGCAAGGGTGCAAAAGGCTTGGCCGCCAGCGTGTCCGGCTCCAGCCAGGCGCTGGCGGCCAGCCAGGTGTCGATATCCGCTGCGGCAGAAGCCGGCGTGGCGCCTGCCCCATCCGTGTGCACGCACAGCACATGGGCCGTGATGGGCTTGCGCGGCTGCACCAGCTTTTCCAGCAGCGCATGGCCTATGGGCAGCAGCCTGGCCTGGCGCCACAGCGCGCGCTGCTCAACGAAGAGCTGGTGCCAGCGCCGGTGGCGCAGCGCCTCGCACAGCGCGGCCGGCGCCAGCAGCAGGGCGCCGTTCTCGTCCAGCACGGTGACTGCATCGCGCAGCGGCCCGCGCTGCGAACCCACGCCCGCCTGGGCAATGGCGCCGGCCTGCAGGGCATTGCAGCGCTGCTTGAGCGCGGGCCAGCGCAGCCAGATCAGGCCGTTGAAGAAGTCATGCAGGTTGTCGCGCGTGGGGATGCAGCGCGTCTCGAAGATGAATTGCTCGTAGGCCGTGCCTTCGGGCAGGTCGTGCTGGGGCACAAAGCGCCAGGGCAGCGCCTGTGCGTCGGCCAGTGACTGCAAGGCCTGCCAGACCGGCCGGCCCTGGGTCACCTGCAGGCAGGCCGCCCTGCCCTGCGTTTGCAGCCCCTGCAGCCAGGGCGCACTCCAGTCGATGGGGAACGTCAATTGCCGGACGGCCTGGACTGCGCCTTGGCCAGGCGCTTGTCGCGCACGGCCACGCGCGAGGTGCCTTCGTCGCGCATCTCGAAGGCCTGCGTGGCCGCCAGCAGCTTGGTGAGCGTGGCGTAGCCGTAGTTGCGCGCATCGAACGAGGCCTTGTTGCCGATCTGCGCGCCCACGGCGCCCACATGGGCCCAGCCGCTTTCATCCTGCGTGGCGTTGACGGCGCTGCGCAGCATGGCCAGCAGCCGCTTGTCCTGGCGCAGTTCCTGGCTAGGAACGCGCAGACAGGGACGCTGGGGCTGGGCTTGGGGTTCTGCCGAGGGTTCGTTCTCGGCCTGGGCCGGCGCACGCTCCTTTCCAGCGCCGTTCGGCGGCTGGGGAGCGGTAGCCACCGCAGCTGCAGCCACGGGCGGCACCGCCGCCTGGCCCGCCTCATGCGCGGCGTCCTGGCCATTGCCGTTGGCGGGCGCCGCCTCGCCCAGCGCCTCCAGGTACAGGAAGCGCGAGCAGGCATTGACGAAGGGCTGGGGTGTCTGCGCCATGCCGAAGCCGTAGACGGCCGCGCCCTTGGAGCGCAGGTGCATGACCAGCGGGGTGAAGTCGGCGTCGGAGGAGACGATGCCGAAGGCGTCGGGCCGCTCGGTGTAGAGCAGCTCCATGGCATCCACGGTCATCGCCATGTCGGTGGCGTTCTTGTGCTTGGAGTAGTCGAACTGCTGCATGGGCCGCAGTGCGAAATCGAGCAGCTTGCGCTGCCAGCCGCCGAGCGAATGCTTGGTCCAGTTGCCGTAGGCGCGGCGGATGTCGATGACGCCGAAGGTCGACAGCTCGGTCAGGATCTCGTCGATCATCTCGGCCGGCGCGTTGTCGGCGTCGATCAGCAGGGCGATGCGCGGTTGCGGCTCAGGCATGGCAATCCTCTGGCGGGTGGCAGTCCCGCCAGCTTAAACCAGCTTCCAGGGCAAGGCTTCGCCGGAACGCAGGGGCTTCAGTTGCGCCTCGCCGAAGGCGAAGCTGTCCGGCGGCGTCCAGCTTTCGCGCACCAGGGTGATCTTGCCGGTGTTGCGCGGCAGGCTGTAGAAGTCCGGGCCGTTGAAGCTGGCGAAGGCTTCGAGCTTGTCCAGCGCGCCGGCATTGTCGAAGGCCTCGGCATACATCTCGATGGCGGCGTGGGCGCTGTAGCAGCCCGCGCAGCCGGTGGCGTGCTCCTTGAGATGGGCCGCGTGCGGCGCGCTGTCGGTGCCCAGGAAGAACTTGGGCAGGCCGCTGGTGGCTGCCTCCACCAGGGCCAGGCGGTGCGTCTCGCGCTTGAGCACGGGCAGGCAGTAGTAGTGCGGACGGATGCCGCCCGTGAAGATGGCGTTGCGGTTGAACAGCAGATGCTGGGGCGTGATGGTGGCGCCCACGAAGCGGTCGGCCTCGGTCACGTACTGGGCGGCTTCGCGCGTGGTGATGTGCTCGAAGACGATCTTGAGTTCGGGGAAGTCGCGGCGCAGCGGGATCAGGTGCTGGTCGATGAAGGCGGCTTCGCGGTCGAACAGGTCGATGTCGCTGCTGGTGACTTCGCCGTGCACCAGCAGCAGCAGGCCTTCGCGCTGCATGGCTGCCAGCGTGGGGTAGATCTTGCGCAGGTCGGTGACGCCGTGGTCGCTGTTGGTGGTGGCACCTGCCGGGTAGAGCTTGCAGGCCACGACGCCGGCCGCCTTGGCGCGCACGATTTCCTCGGGCGGCAGGTTGTCGGTGAGGTACAGCGTCATCAGCGGCTCGAAGGCCATGCCCTCGGGCACGGCCGAGAGGATGCGCTGCTTGTACTCCAGCGCCTGCACGGCGGTGGTCACCGGCGGCTTGAGGTTGGGCATGATGATGGCGCGCGCGAACTGCGCGGCCGTATGCGGCACCACGCTGCGCATGGCTTCGCCATCGCGCACGTGCAGGTGCCAGTCATCGGGACGGGTGATCGTGAGGGTGTCGGTGGAGGCGGTCATGGTGCGCTATTGTCCCATTGCCGGGCCGGCTGCGGCCGCGCGCCCCAGGCCGGCAAGATCGACCAGCGTCAGCCGCCCATAGGCCGCGTGCAGCAGGCCGCGCTGCTCCAGCAGGCGCAGCTCCTTGTTGATGGTCTGGCGCGAGACCGAGAGCATGGCGGCCAGGTCGCTCTGCGAGATGCGCAGCACCACGCCCTGCCCGTCGGGCGCGGGCTGGCCATGCGTGGGGGCCAGCCGCGCCAGCAGCTCGGCCACGCGGTTGTCGATGTTGCTGAAGGCGTGGCGCTGCTGGACGACGATCAGCTCGTGCATGCGCGCCAGCACCAGCAGGCAGATGTCCTTCCACAGCAGCGGATGCGCGTCGAGCAAGGCCAGGAAGGACTCGCCGGGGATCTCCACCAGCACGGTGGGCTGGTGCGCGTGGTAGTCGTAGACGAATTGCGTGTGCTCCAGCAGCCGCGCCAGGCCCACGATGTCGCCCGCGCTGTGCATGGACAGCACGAAGCGCGAGCCCGTGGCGTCCACGCCGCCCACTTCCACGCAGCCCGAAGCCACCACCAGCACCTCGCGCCGCTTGGGGTCGGCGGCGCGCACCTGCTGGTGGCGCTCGTAGCGGCCCAGGCGGGACAGCGCCGTCAGCTCGTCCAGCACCTCGGGCGGCCAGTTGCGCAGCATGCGGCACAGGCCCAGGGCGCGGCGGATCAGCGCCGACGGGTCGGCCACGGGAGCAGGCTTGGAGCGCATGGTTCTCTCACGTTGTCGAAGGCCCCGGGTTAGTCCGGTGCCCATGTACCGCCATTTGTCAATGGCTTGACAGAGTGCATCCCCTGTCGCTCGGGATAGTAGCAAGCAAGCCACCGGGCAAAGCATCCGGGGCGCTACCAAGGAGACAAGTTCGTGAAGCACAAGCATTGGCTGGCCGCCGCAGGCATGGCGACCCTGGGAGCCACCGCGGGGGCCCAGGGCAGCGTGGAAATGTTCGGCATCGTCGACGCCCACATCAACAGCGCAAGGTCGGGCGCCACGCGCCTGAGCCGGCTGGAGGACGGAGGCAGCGCGGCATCGCGCATCGGCTTTCGCGGCAGCGAGGACCTGGGCGGCGGCCTGCGCGCCCAGTTCATGCTGGAGGCCGGCGTGGCACCCGACACGGGCCTGGGCACCATTCCAGGCCCGGGCCTGGCTTTCACGCGCCAGGCCTGGGTGGGACTGAACAGCGGCTGGGGCGCCGTGGAGATGGGCCGCATGTACACGCCCATGTTCGGTGCGCTGTTCCGGGCCGATCCGCTGGGCATGAACGCGCTGTTTTCCTCGCTGAACCTGGTGTCGGCCACCGATGCCCAGGCCGGCCTGCGGCCGTTTGCGGCGCGGGCCAACAACCTGGTGCGCTACCGCACGCCGGCCGGCCAGCCCTGGCTGGCGGACCTGGCCTATTCCTTTGGCGAAGCGGCTTCGCCGAACAGCAGCAACGGCCGCCTCTACGGCGCCACGCTGGGCTGGAACCAGAAGCCCTGGTTCCTGGCCTACAGCTTCCAGAAGTCCGTGGAAGGCAGCGCCGCCGCGCCCGTGGCCGCGCCCGCCACCAGCCAGTACCAGGCACTGTCGGCCAGTTGGGAAGCCCTGGACGGGCTGCGCCTGACGGGCAACTACGTCATCAACCGCGTGGACCGTGCAGGCACGCCCAAGGCGAAGCTGGCCCAGCTGGGCGCCGATTGGAGCGTGGATGCGCGCTCCAGGCTGCTGGTCTCGGTGGCGCGGCGCGAGGTGGGCGGCACGGACCGCGCCCAGAACACCTGGACGCTGGGCTACGACTACGCGCTGAGCAAGCGCACCGTGCTCTACGCGCGCTGGCTGCAGCTGGGCAACGCGGCCAATGCCTCGGCCGCCATCGCCAACGTGCCGGTGGCCGCCAACAGCGGCGACGGCGTGCGGTCCCTGGCGCTGGGCGTGCGCCACAACTTCTGAGGGACACACATGACCGACAGCCATTGCTTCGACACTTCCCGGCTCGACGCGCTGTTCGCGCCGCGCTCCATCGCCGTGGTCGGCGCCTCGGACCAGGCCAGCAAGATCGGCGGCATTCCGCTGGACTACCTGCTGCGCTTCGGCTACGGCGGCGCGCTGTATGCGGTGAACCCGCGCGCCAGCCGCGTGCAGGGCCTGCCCGCGCACGAGCGGCTGGCCGCCATCGGCGCGCCGGTGGACCTGGCCATCGTCGCCGTGCCGCAATCGCAGGTGGCCGGCGTGCTGGAGGATGCGGCCGCCGCGCGCGTGCAGTCCATGGTGCTGTTTTCCTCGGGCTATGCCGAGACCGGCGCCGACGGCACGGCCGCCCAGCAGGCGCTGGCGCGGCGCGCGCAGGAGGCGGGCATACGCCTCATCGGCCCGAACTGCCTGGGCTTCATGCGGCCCGGCCACCAGGTCTACGCCACGTTCTCGCCCGCGCCGGGCGGCGGCCTGGTGCGGCCCGGGCGCATCGGCATGGTCAGCCAGTCGGGCGCCTTCGGGGCCTATGCCTACAGCCTGGCGCGCGAGCGCGGGCTGGGCCTGTCGCTGTGGGCCACCACGGGCAACGAGGCCGATGTGCAACTGGCCGATGGCCTGGCCTGGCTGGCCCAGGACCCCGAGACCGACGTGATCATGGCCTACATGGAAGGCTGCCGCGACGGCCCCCGGCTGCGCGCGGCCCTGGCCCTGGCGCAGGAGCGCGGCAAGCCCGTGGTCATGTGCAAGGTGGGCACCAGCGCCCTGGGCGCGGCCGCCGCCGCATCGCACACGGCCTCGCTGGCGGGCAACGATGCCGTCTATGACGCGGTGTTCCGCCGCTACGGCGTGCTGCGCGCGCATTCCATCACCGACTTCTTCGCGCTGGCGGCCAGTGCCTCCATCGCGCGGGCCCCCAAGGGGCGGTCCATCGGACTGTTCACGGTCTCGGGCGGCGTGGGCGCCATGATGGCCGACGACGCCAGCGCAGCCGGCCTGGACGTGGCACCGCTGTCCGACGCGGCCCAGCGCCAGCTGCGCGAATGGGTGCCGTTTGCCGCGCCGCGCAACCCCGTGGACATCACGGGCCAGGTCACCAACGACATGACGCTGCTGGAGCGCAGCGCCCGCCTGATGCTGGCCGACCGGCAGTTCGACAGCTGGCTGGGCTTCTTCGCGGCAGGAGGCCTGTCCGACGCCTTCTGGCCCGTGCTGCAAAGCCTGGTGCAGACGCTGCGCACCCACCATCCCGATACCCTGCTGGCCGTCAGCACGCTGTGCCCGCCCGAGCGCCGCGATGCGCTGGAGGCGCTGGGCTGCCTGGTGTTTGCCGACCCGGGCGCGGCCATACGCTGCATTGGGGCGCTGGCCCGCCTGCATGAAGCCCCTCAGGCCTTGGCTGCCGGGGCGCAGGCAGGCAGCCCACTGCACCTGCCGGCGGGCACGCTGTCGGAGTGGCGCAGCATGGCCCTGCTGGCCGAGGCCGGCGTGCCCGTGGTGCCGCACCGGCTGGTGCGCACGGCGGCCGAGGCAGCGCAGGCCGCGCAGGAGATGGGCGGACGCATTGCCCTCAAGGTCTGCAGCGATGCCATCGCCCACAAGTCCGACGTGGGCGGCGTGGCACTGAACCTGGCGGATGCGGCCGGCGCCCAGGCCGCCTTCGACCGCATCCTGGCCAACGCGCGCCAGGCCCGGCCCGATGCCCTGATCGACGGCGCGCTGGCCGCGCCCATGGTGCAGGGCGGCGTGGAGTGCATCGCGGGCGTGCACCGCGACCCGGTATTCGGCCCGGTGCTGATGTTCGGGCTGGGAGGCATTCATGCCGAGATCCTGCGCGATGTCTCGCTGCGCCTGCTGCCCATCGCGCGCGACGACGCGCTGGCCATGGTGCGCGAGCTGCGGGCCTTTGCCGTGCTGGACGGCGCGCGCGGCCGCCCCCGCGTGGACCTGGACAGCATTGCCGACACGCTGTGCGCCCTGGCCGGCTTTGCGCAGCGCGCAGGCGCCACGCTGGAAAGCGCCGAGATCAACCCCCTGATCGCCCGCCCGCGCGCGGACGGCGGCTGCGTGGCCGTCGATGCGCTGGTCATCGGCAGGGAGGCTGCATGAAAGCCAATGCCCATTCCATCTCCCGCCCGGAGGCCTCCATGAACACACCCCTGCTGCGCACCGCCGCGCTGACCTGCCTTGCCCTGGCCTGCAGCGCCGCGCTGGCCCAGGACGGCTATCCCTCCCGTCCCGTTCGCATCGTCGTGCAATACCAGGCCGGGGGCTCCACCGACACCGTGGCGCGCATCCTGGCCGAGGGCCTGGCCAAGCGCCTGGGCCAGCCCGTGGTGGTGGACAACCGCAGCGGCGCGGGCGGCATCATCGGCACCGAGCATGTGGCCAGGAGCGTGCCCGACGGCCACACCCTGCTGCTGACCGTGCCCGGGCCCATCACGGCCAACCTGGTGCTCTACAAGAAGCTGCCCTACGACCCCCGCACCGAGCTGCGCATGGTCTCGGACGTGGTCTCGCCCTCCATGGTGATGGCCGTCAATCCGGCCGTGCCGGCCAGGGATTTCAAGGGTCTGGTCGAGGCCGTGCGCCGGTCGCCGGGCAAGTACGCCATGGGTTCCTGGGGGGCGGGCACGCAGCCGCACCAGGTCCAGGTCTTCATGGACAAGGCCTACGGCCTGCAAACGATGCACGTGGCCTACAAGGGCGAGGGGCCCATGTCCATCGACCTGATCAGCGGCGTGATCCAGATGACGCTGGGCTCGGCCGCCACGCTCAAGCCCTTCATCGACGCCGGCAAGCTGCGCGCCCTGGCCGTGGCCGGACCGCGCCGCAGCAAGGCCCTGCCCGATGTGCCCACCTTTTCCGAGCAGGGCTACCGCGAGCCCGTCTACGCCATCACGGGATCGATCTCGCTGATGGCGCCCGCGCGCACGCCCGACGCCATCGTCGAACGCCTGGGCCGCGAGGTCGCCGCCGTGATGCGCGAGCCCCAGGTGCGCCAGCGTGTCGAGGCGCTGGGCCTGGAGGCCCAGGGCAACAGCCCGGCCGAGGCCAGCGCCGCCTACGCCGCCTTTTTGCCCGTGGCGCTGGACCTGGCGCGCTCCACGGGCGTGACCCTCGACTGACCCCCTCCTCCCCTGAAGAAAACAATGGACATGAACCCGACCCCTCCCTCCCTGCCCGAAGTCCGCCGCGCCCTGGCGCGCTCCATCGGCCTGGCCGCCTTTGTCTACGGCTATCCGCTGATAGAGACCTACCGCACCTGCCGCCTGCAGACCGATGCCGGCGCCGCGCGCGCTACCGGTCTGAGTGTGGGTCTGGGCCTGGACATGCGCGGCGACTTCGACACGCTGCACCACAGCCAGCGCCCCTCCACCCATGAGGACCGCGACGTGGTCACGCCCGCCAACGACCTGCTGTACTCGCTGGCCTGGATCCACCTGGCCGACGGCCCGCGCCTGCTGACCGTGCCCTCCAGCGCCGCACATCCGGGCCGCTATTTCGTGCTGGCCCTGTACGACGCCTATACCGAGAATTTCGAGAACCTGGGACCGCGCAACTGCGCGCCCGAAGGCGAGACCGTGGTCCTGGTCGGGCCGGGCGGCCAGGTGCCGGAACACCTGGCCGGCCACCGCCTGGTGCACTGCCCCAGCAACCTGGTCTGGCTGATAGGCCGGACCGTGGTGGGCGATGCGCCCGACTGGCCTGCAGCCCGCGCACTGCAGGCCGACATCCGGCTGGAGCCCGCGCCAGGCACGCCGAAAGGAGGCCGCCCGGCCGCCGTCGCGAACTGGGTCGGCCCGCCCGTGGACGCCATGGCGGCCGCCTTCGAGAACCAGGAGCCTGCGGCCGAGGTCGCGCCGCGATTTTTTGCCAACCTCTGCCATGCGCTGGCCGAGGCGCCTGGCCGCAAGGAGGACCAGGGGCTGCTGTCCTGGTTCGGCCAGGCCGGCCTGGTGGCCAGCGCCCACATGGCGTGGGAGCAGCTGGAGGAGCCCGTGCGCGAAGGCCTGACCGAGGGCTTTGCCGACGGCGTGCGCACCGTGGCCGCCATGGGGCGCAACCGCCGTCCCCGGCCCTGGACCATGACGCCGTCCACCGGCCGCTACGGCAGCGAGTACCTGGGCCGCGCACGCACCGCCTACCTGGGCCTGGGGGCGCTGGCCACCAGCGAGGCCATCTACGCCGCCGCCCACCACGACGCAGGCCTGCAGCCGCTGGACGGCAGCCAGCGCTATGTGCTGCGCTTCAATGCCGCCGACATGCCGCCGGCCGATGCCTTCTGGTCCGTCACCCTGTATGACGCCGACCGCTTTCTCTACGGCAACGAGATCGGCCGCCACTCCATCGGCGACCGCACGCCGGGCTTGCTGCGCGAGGCCGACGGCAGCCTGCAGATCGACCTGGGCCATGCCCGACCGGCACAGGGCGCCGCCAACTGGCTGCCCACGCCGCACGGGCGCTTCTACCTCATCCTGCGCATGTACCACCCGCAGGCAGGCGCGCACCAATGGCCTGTTCCGCCCCTGCAGCCCGTGGCCGCATGAGACACGCCATGGACCTGAGCGCCCTGGCCGAAGAGGCCGTCATCCACACCTGCCCGCTGTACGAGATGCGCCGCATGCGCGCGGCCACCTCGCCCCGGCGCAATGCGGCGGGCGAGGCCGCGCCCGCACCGCTGCGCTGGTGCAACCAGTTCGTGCATGCGCGCCAGCTGCTGCGCGCCGGCACCAGCCGCGTGGTCACGCCCAACAACGACACGCTCTACACCAACGCCTGGCTGGACCTGGGCGCCGGGCCGCTGGTGATCGACGTGCCCGACACGGCCGGCCGCTACTACGTGCTGGGCCTGCTGGACTTCTTCACCAACCCCTTCGCCCACCTGGGCCAGCGCCTGACGGGCACGGCGGCGCGCTCCTTCCTGGTCACGCCGCCCGGCTGGCAGGGGGCGCTGCCGCCACCGTTCGATGCGCCCGGCGCACACATTGCCGCGCCCACGCCCTGGCTGTGGGTGATAGGCCGCATCCTGGTCGATGGCGAGCATGACCTGCCCGCCGTGCACGCGCTGCAGGACGGCTTTGCGGTGCGCCCGCTGGCCGACTGGCAGGCGGGCACGTCCTCGCAGGCCCGCGCCTTCGACCCGGACTGCGACCCCCAGGCCCCGCCAAATGCCGAGCACTATGCAGCCCAGGTGAATGCCGCGCTGCGCGACAACCCGCCACCAGAGGAACACACCGCACGGGTCGCGCGCTTTGCGGCCGTGGGCCTGGGCGCCGGGCTGGGCGCACCCGATGCGCAACAGCAAGCCGCACTGCAGCGCGCCCTGGACAGCGTGCTGCCCCGGCTGCGCGCGGCCAGCACGGGCCGGCGCCTGGACTCGGGCTGGGAACTCCCCGCCCTGGTCGAAGGCAGTTTTGGCGACAACTTCCAGGCCCGCGCCGAAATTGCGCTCAAGTACATCGGCATGCTGGAAAGCCGCGAGGCCATCTACCCGCTGGCCTGGCATGACGCCCGGGGCCGGCCCCTGCATGGCAGCCGCCGTTACCGGCTGCGCTTTGCACCGGGCGCGCTGCCGCCCGTGCAGGCCTTCTGGTCCCTGACCCTCTACGGCGCCCACGACTGCATGCTGGTGGACAACCCCATCGACCGCCATGCGATCGGCGACCGCACGCCGGGCCTGCGCCCCGACGCTGATGGCTACGGCGATGGCGATGGCGATGGCGGGTTGACTATCCACATCAGCCACGCGCCACCGGCCAGCGAAGACCACCGCTCCAACTGGCTGCCCGCGCCGCGCGAAGGCTTCTACCTGTGCCTGCGCGCCTACATGCCCCAGCCCGAACTGCTGGACGGCCGCTATGCCCTGCCCCCCATCGAACCAGAACAGGAGACCCCATGAACGCCAGAGACGACGACAAGCCCTTCTTGCTGGTGGGCACCGGCAGCGAAACCGTGGCGCCGGGCCTGCACATACTGCGCGGCCAGGGCCAGTCCTTCGTGGCCGAGACCGACGTGGGCCTGGTGGTGATCGACGCCGGCCCCGGCGGCAAGGTCAGCCAGGACATGATCGCCAGCCTGCGCCAGCTCAGCGACGCGCCCGTGCATGCGCTGTGCTATAGCCACGGCCACATCGGCTACAACGCGGGCGTGCCCGCCTGGCTGGAGCATGCGGCCGAGCGCGGAGAGCCAGTGCCGCGCCTGATCGCCCACCGCAACCTGCCGCGCCGCCAGGCACGCTACCGCGAGACCCGGGCGCTGCAGCACCGCATGGCCGAGATCCAGTTCAACCGCAGCGCGGGCTTTTTCGAGCACCGGCTGGACATGCACGAGCCCACCGAAACCTTCGACACACGGCTGGAGATAGGCAGCGGGGACAGCCGCATCGAGCTGTTCTGGGCGCCGTCCGAGACCGACGACGCCATCGCGCTGTGGAGCCCCAGCCAGCGCGTGCTGTACGGCGGCGCGGCGCTGCTGGACTCCATCCCGAACATCGGCACGCCCTTTCGCACGCTGCGCGACACCGTGCGCTGGGCCGACACGCTGCTGGCCATGGCCGCGCTGCGCCCGCTCAAGGCCGTGCGCGAGTTCGGCCCCGTGATCGAGGGCGAGCAGGCCGTGCAGCAGGTGCTGCTGCACACCGCACAGGCGCTGCGCTGGCTGCGCGCCGAAGTCGTGCGCCTGATGAACGAGGGCCTGAACGAGCAGCAGGTGCTCGCGGCCATGGACTATCCGCAGGAACTGTTCGGCGTGGAGTGGATGAAGCCCACCTATGGCGACCCCAGCTACATCGTGCGCGACATCTACCGTTCGGAAAACGGCTGGTGGGACCGCAACCCGACCACGCTGCACCCGGCCCCGCCCGAAGCCGCAAGCGCCGCCATTGCCGATGCCATCACCGACAAGCCCGGCCTGGTGGCCAGCGCCCAGGCGCTGGCAGACGCGGGCCAGTGGCAGCTGGCCCTGCATGTGATCGACGTGCTGGCCACGGCAGATGGCGACGCGCCCGAGATCGCCCAGGCCCGGCGCCTGAAGGCCGCCTGGCTGCGCGAGCGTGCGCGCGAGGTGGACAGCTATGTCTCGCGCAACCTCTACCGCGTGGGGGCCGACATGATCGAGCAGGGCCGGCAGGCGCGCCTGGGGCTGCGCTGACGGGGCCGCGCACAGGCAAGGCGACACAAGGCGACACAAGGAGACAAGTGCATGAAGACGATGAAGAAGCACGGCATGGCCTGGGCCCTGCTGCTGGCCATGGCCTGTACAGGCCACGCCCAGCCGGCACAGGATGCCGGCAACTACCCCGCCCGCCCCGTCACGCTGATCGTGCCCACGGCCGCCGCCGGCGGCACGGACACCATCGCGCGGGTGTTTGCCGAAGGCCTGACCCGGCTGCTCAGGCAACCCTTCGTGGTGGACAACCGGCCCGGCGCCAACGGCCTTGTCGGCGTGGAGCAGGCCGCGCGCAGTGCGCCGGACGGCTACCGGCTGCTGTTCACCTACACGGCGTCCATGGCCGTGAACCCCAGCCTCTACCGCAAGGTTCCGTATGACCCGATCAAGGACTTCGCCCCCATTGCGCAGATAGGCCGCGCGGGCAATCTGCTGCTGGTCTCGCGCGAGCTGCCCGTGCACACCCTCAAGGAGTTCGTGGCCTATGCACGCGCACGGCCCGGCCAGCTCAGCTACTGCTCCTGGGGCCAGGGCTCGGGCGGGCACCTGACCATGGAATTCCTGCTCAAGCAGGCCGGCCTGCAAATGCAGCATGTGCCCTACAAGGGCAGCAGCCCCTGCGTGCAGGGGCTGCTGGGCGGACAGGTGCAGGCCGCGTTTGCGGACACCTCGTCCACCGTGGAGCTGGTGCGTGCGGGCCGCGTGCGCGCCATCGCGCACAGCGGCGACAAGCGCATTCCCAGCCAGCCGGACCTGCCCAGCCTGACCGAGGCGGGCTACCCGTTCCACAACTATTCCTGGTACGGCCTGTTCGCGCCGGCCAGGACGCCGCAGCCCATCGTGGACAAGCTCAACGCCGCCATCAACCAGCTGCTGCAGGACCCGGCCACGGCCGGCAAGCTGGCCGAGCTCAACCTGACCGACCTGCCCCGGACCACGCCCGCGCAATTCGCCGACACGCTGCGCCAGGATCTGGCGGACTGGGGGCGGCTGGTGCGCGAGGTGGGCGTGCAGCTGGACTGAGCCGCAGGCCCTCGGAGGGCCAGGCTCACTCGGCGACGATATGCGCCTTGCGCACCACCTCGCCGAAGAGCTTCAGGCGCTCGGCCATCATCTTCTCGAAGGCGGCGGGGCTCATCTCCTCGGGGGCGACCACGCCGCGCTCCTTGAGGCTGGCCACCATGGCCGGCGCCGTGGCCGCCTGGCGGATGGCCTTGTACAGCGTCTGGACGATGGCGTCGGGCGTGCCCGCAGGCGCAGCGATGCCGGTCCAGGAACTCATGTTGAGCTGGGGATAGCCGACCTCGGCCATGGTGGGCACGTCGGGCAGCATGGGCAGGCGCTGCTCGGAGGCCACGACCAGGGCGCGCACCTTGCCCGACTGCACGTGGGGCAGCATGAAGACCAGGTTGTCGAGGATGAACTGCACCTCGTTGCCGATGGCCGCCGTGACCAGCGGCGAGCCGCCGCGATAGGGGATGTGCGTGGCGAAGATGCCCGTGGCGGCCTTGAGCATTTCCACATTGAGCTGGCCCATGCTGCCGATGCCGGCGCTGCCGTAGTTGACCTGGCCGGGACGCTTTTTCACGTACTCGATGAACTCCTGGAAGTTCTTCACGGGCAGGCTGGAATGCACCATCAGCGCATTGGGCTGGCGTCCCAGGATCGCGATGTTCTCGAAGTCCTTGATGGGGTCGTAGCCGATCTTGGGCTGGGTCAGCGGATTGGCCAGGTGGCTGCTCTGCGAGGACACGACCAGGGTGTAGCCATCGGGCTTGGCGCGCGACACGTACTGCGTGGCCACCGAGCCGCCGGCACCAGGCCGGTTCTCCACCACGATGGGCGCGCCCAGGATGCGCGACAGGGGCTCGGCGTACTGGCGGCCCATGATGTCCACCGAGCCGCCGGGCGGAAACGGCACGACCAGCGTGATCGGGCGCGAGGGGTACTTGTCATCGGCGCGCGCGGCCAGCGGCGCCAGCGCGGACAGGCCCGCCAGGCCAAGGCCTGCGCCCAGCAGCTTGCGGCGGGTGGGGAGGGATGCGTTCACGGACAGGTTTTTCATGGGTATCAGCGGAGTCAAGGATGGTCGAAGATGGCGAGGGCCACGGCCTGGGCGCGCGGCACGAAGGTGGCCAGCTCGCAGTACTCGCGCTCGGTATGGGGATGGCCGCCCACGGGGCCGGTGGCGCACAGCGTGGGCACGCCCACCGAGGCGGTGAGGCCGCTGTCGGCCGCACCGCCCGTGAACTCGCCCTGCACATCAAAGCCCAGCGACTGCGCGCCGCGACGGTACAACTGCAGCAGCGCATCAGGCGTGGGCGCCATGGGCAGGGTGCGGCGCACGGCGGTGACGCGGCCCTGGGTGCGGGGCACGGATTCTTCCTCCACGATGGCGCGGATGCGCTCCATCAGCGCATCGGGATCGGTCTGGGCCGTGTAGCGCACATCGAGCTCGGCCTTGGCGTGGGGCGCCACCATGTTCGGCACGATGCCGCCCTGCAGCACGCCCACATTGGTGGTGGTGCCCGTGGCGGGATCGGTCAGCGCATGCAGGGCCAGCAGCTTGCGCGCCATGGCTTCCAGCGCGCTGGCGCCGGCCGCGTGGTTGATGCCCGCATGGGCGGCCACGCCCTGCACCTCGAACTCCACGGCCATCGATCCCTTGCGGCTGGTCACCAGGTTGCCGCTGGCGCGGCCCGGCTCGGCATTGAAGACGGCGCGCGCACCGCGCACCGTGTCCATGATGGTCTGGCGCGTGGCCGGCGAGCCGATCTCCTCGTCGCACGAGAAGAACAGCTTGAGCGGCGCGCCCAGGCCGCCGCAGCGCGCAAAGGCCTCGGCCACGAAGACGTTGAGCACCAGGCCCGATTTCATATCGGCCACGCCGGGACCGTAGGCCCGGCCGTCTTCCACGCGGAAGGGGCGGCGCGCCACGGTGCCGGCCGGAAAGACGGTGTCCATGTGGCCCATCAGATAGATGGGAGCGCCCTCGCCGGGCCCGGACACGTCGGCATGCAGCAGCACGCCGTAGCCGGGCACGTCCTCGAAGCGCACGGCCACGCCGGCCGCCTCCAGCCGCTCGCGCAGGGCCTGGGCCACGGCCAGGATGCCGGCTTCATCGCGGCTGCCGCTGTCGATATCGACAATCCTGTGCAACAGGTCTTGCATGGCCTGCTGCTGGCCGCCCAGCCAGTCCAGCAGTCTCGCGCGCTGCTGCACGCGGCTTTGTTCGAGGGTATCGTGCATGGTGGAATCTCCAGAGTGCATGCAGTGTTGCACGCGACCCCCTATTTTGCAATACACATTGCATATACAAGAAAAACATGAAATCACCATTGCAAAAAGCCGCGCTGCTGCTGCCGCAGCGCCTGGCGCAGCAGGGCGCGGACCTGACGGCCAGCGAGCAGACGCTGGCCCAGACCCTGGGCAGCGACTACCCGCATGCGCTGCTGGAATCGGCCACCGCCCTGGCAGCGCGCACAGGCACCAGCGCCTCGACCGTGGTGCGCCTGTTCGCCAAGCTCGGCTATGCCAGCTATGCCGAGGCCCAGCGCGAGGCGCGCGGCGAGGTGACGGCGCTGCTGCAGACGGCCGCCCAGCGCGCGCCCGTGCTGCTGGGCGCGCAGCGCAGCCTGAGCGAGTGCGTGGACGATGCGCTGCTGCACGACCAGCACAACATCCAGGCCACGCGCGAAGGGCTGGACATGGCGGCCTTCGAGGCCATGGCCCGCAAGCTTGCGCAGGACGAGGGCCGCGTGTTCGTGCTGGCCCAGCTCAACAGCTCGCCGGTCTCCGCCTGGCTGGCCCTGCACCTGAACATGTGCCGCCCCGGCGTGCAGCAGCTGGACGCGGGCGCCATCGCGCCGACCGACCAATTGCTTTGGATAGGCCCTGCGGACACGCTGCTGGCCTTCAGCGTGAGCCAGTATTCACGCGGCACCTACGAGGTGGCGCAGCGATTTTCGGAAGCCGGCGCCCGGGTGCTGGCCATCACCGACAGCCCCACGGCCCCCCTGGCCACCGTGGCCCACCACTGGCTGCAGGTGCGCACGGCCAATGCCTCGCCCTTCCACTCCTACACGGCCGCCTTCTACCTGTGCAATGCCCTGGTCTCGGCCGTGGCCCAGTTGCGCCACAAGGACGTGTCCGAGGCGCTGGCCCGGCGCGATGGCCTGTGGCGGGAGTTCAACCACCAGTTGATCAAGGCCGAGCCGCGCACGGGCGCTGCCCGCGCCAGAACCAGGAAAGCCTAGGCCGGGCCAAAGAAAAGAAAAAAGGGCGCCGAAGCGCCCTTTCCCTGCAATGCCCCGTGGGGGCCGAGCCTGCTCAGTGCTGCAGGATCTTGTTGAGGAATTCCTTGGTCCGGGGCTGGCGCGCTTCCGGGTTGCCGAAGAATTCGTCCTTGGAGCAGTCCTCCAGGATCTTGCCGCCCACGTCCATGAAGATCACGCGGCTGGCCACCTTGCGTGCGAAGCCCATTTCGTGGGTCACGCACATCATGGTCATGCCTTCGTTGGCCAGGCCGATCATCACGTCCAGCACTTCACCGACCATTTCGGGGTCCAGCGCGGAGGTGGGTTCGTCGAACAGCATCACGATGGGGTCCATGGACAGCGCGCGCGCAATGGCCACGCGCTGCTGCTGGCCGCCCGACAGCTGGCCCGGGAACTTGTCCTTGTGCGCCGTCAGGCCCACGCGGTCCAGCATCTTCAGGCCGCGCTTCTTGGCATCGTCCGGGCTGCGACCCAGCACCTTGATCTGGGCGATGGTCAGGTTCTCGGTCACCGACAGGTGCGGGAACAGCTCGAAGTGCTGGAACACCATGCCCACGCGGCTGCGCAGCTGGGGCAGGTTGGTCTTGGGATCGTGCACGGCCACGCCGTCCACGAAGATCTCGCCCTTCTGGAAGGGCTCCAGCGCGTTGATGGTCTTGATCAGCGTGGACTTGCCCGAGCCCGAAGGGCCGCAGACCACCACGACCTCACCCTTCTGGATGTTGGTGGAGCAGTCGGTCAGCACCTGGAAGCTGCCGTACCACTTGGAAACGTTCTTGAGTTCAATCATTGGTTCACTCCGACTCGTGTCAGTTGTCCATCGCCGCGCCGACAAGGGGCGCGGTCATGGGGGCGGGACGGCCAGCAAGGGCCGCCCCGCAGCCAAGGCCGTCGTCCCCCTTGAAGGGGGAAGGCGCGAAGCGACTCAGGGGGTGGTGTGTCATCGAATGATGGCAATCTTTTTGTGCAGGCGCTTGACTGCCCACGAGAGCGAGTAGCACAGCACGAAGTAGGTCACGCCAGCGGCCAGATAGGATTCGATGGGACGGCCATAGTTCTTGCCCGCCACTTCGAAGCCCTTGAGCATGTCGTAGGCACCGATGGCATAGACCAGCGAGGTGTCCTGGAACAGGATGATGGTCTGTGTCAGCAGCACGGGCAGCATGTTGCGGAAGGCCTGCGGCAGCACCACGAGGCGCATGTTCTGCCCATAGGTCATGCCCATGGCCTGGCCCGCGGAGACCTGGCCGCGCGGGATGGACTGGATGCCCGCGCGCATGATCTCGCTGAAGTAGGCCGCCTCGAAGGCGATGAAGGTGATGATGGCCGAGACCTCGGCGCCGATGGGCCGACCGATGATCAGCGGCATCAGCAGGAAGAACCACAGGATCACCATCACCAGCGGCACGGAGCGCATGCCGTTGACGTAGAGCGTGGCGGGCACATCAAGCCACTTCTTGCCGGACAGGCGCATCAGCGCCAGCACGGTGCCGAAGAGCACGCCGCCGATGGTGGCGATGACGGTCAGCGTCAGGCTGAAGTACAGGCCCTTCAGCACGAAGTTGCTGAACAGGTCCCAGGTGAAGAACGACCAGTCGATTTGCAGGTTCATGTCAGTGTCCTCCGCCGCTGGCAGCGATCAGACCCGGGACGCGCGAACGCTTCTCGATGAAGGCCATGATGCGGTTGATGGCAAAGGCGGAAATCACATACAGGCCGGTGACGGCCAGATAGATCTCGATGCCGCGCGAAGTCTCTTCCTGCGCCTGCATGGCGAACATGGTCAGCTCGGCCACGGACACGGCGAAGGCCACGGACGAGTTCTTGAACACGTTCATGGTCTCGCTGGTCAGCGGCGGGATGATGATGCGGAACGCCATGGGCAGCAGCACGTAGCGGTAGTACTGGAACGTGGTGAAACCCATCGCCATGCCCGCATAGCGCTGGCCGCGCGGCAGCGCCTGGATGCCCGAACGCACCTGCTCGGCGATACGCGCCGAGGTGAAGAAACCCAGTGCCAGCACCACGAGCACGAAGCCCGGCAGCGACTTCAACGCAGGAACAAAGGACGGCACCACGTGGTACCACATGAAGATGTGGACCAGCAGCGGAATATTGCGAAACAGCTCCACCCAGGCATTGCCCAGCCGCACGATCCACGGCCGGCCTTCCAAAGTGCGCAGCGTGCCGATCAGCGATCCGACGACCAGTGCGATCACCAGCGACAGCAGCGACACGGAAATGGTCCAGCCCCAGGCCGACAGCATCCAGTCCAGGTAGGTGATATCGCCGTTCTTGCCGAAGCAGCTTTGACCGACCTCTTGGGTAATGGTGTCCTGGCAGAACACCTGCCAATCCCAACTCATAGGAGCACCCCTTCATTCAAAACACGAAATGCGTGCCGGCAGAAAACCGGCGACGCAACAAAAAACGCCCCTTCCAACCGCATGGCAGAAGGGGCGGCATTCAGCTGGTGCTTACTTGACTTCGTACGACTCCATGGGCTTGTCGTTGGGGTGGGCCCATGCGTCCTTGGTGGCGTCGGACAGCGGCAGGCCGACCTTCACGTTGGCCGGGGGAATCGGCTGCATGAACCACTTGTCATAGAGCTTGGCCAGCGAGCCGTCGGCGATCTGGCGCTTGATGGAATCGTCCACGGCCTTCTTGAAGGCGGGGTCGTCCTTGCGCAGCATGCAGGCGATGGGTTCGACCGACAGGGTTTCGCCGACGATCTTGTAGTCGGCAGGTGCCTTGGACTTGGAGATGTTGGCGGCCAGGATGGAGCCGTCCATGATGAAGGCGTCGGCACGGCCGGTTTCCAGCATCAGGAAGCTGTCCGCGTGGTCCTTGCCCATGACTTCCTTGAAGGTCAGGCCGTCGGCGCGCTTGTTCTTGCGCAGGGTCTGCACCGAGGTCGTGCCCGTCGTCGTGACGATGGTCTTGCCGTTCAGGTCCTTGATGCCGGTGATGCCGGAGTTGCCCTTGACGGCGATGCGCACTTCTTCCACGTAGGTGGTCACGGCAAAGGCCACATCCTTCTGGCGGGCCTGGCTGTTGGTGGTGGAGCCGCACTCGATGTCCACGGTGCCGTTGGTCACCAGGGGGATACGGTTTTGCGAGGTGACGGGCTGGTACTTGATGTCCAGCTTGGCCAGGCCCAGCTGCTTCTGGATGTCGGCCAGCACGCGCTCGCCCATCTCGGTATGGAAGCCCACGTACTTGCCATTGCCCAGCGTGTAGCCCAGGCCGGAGGATTCACGCACGCCCAGCGTCACGGCGCCGGAGGACTTGATCTTGGCCAGGGTGTCGCCAGCCTGCGCGAAAGCGCTGCCTGCAGCCAGGGCGGTCACGGCGATGGCCAACAAATGCTTTTTCATACGGGTCTCCTGAGATGAGAACGAAAACGGTCTTGATGAGAACGGTCGAGTCGCCTTGTGGGCTGGCTCGAACTATCAACGATGTGACACATATTGTGCAATCACGCACGGTGCCGGAGCACCGACACGTGCTAGGGCTTTCCAGCACGTCAGCCGGATTCAGGCAAGCAACTGCCGTGCCATGGCACGCGTTTCCTGCCCGATCCAGCGCACCTGCGGTCCTGCACACGGCGTGGTTGCTGTGCGCGCACTCTAATGCCAGGGCCGGTGGCACAGCCAATGCCGTTTGCAAAAGCCCTTATGCGTGCAATGCATAATAGGTGTTTACCCTAGGCATAACCCGTGCACCAAGTCGGGCTCTTGCCGGGCACCCGCTTGCACCAACGTGCAGCAAAAAGGGGCTGCGAGAGCCCCTTTTTTTCCTCATGCGTGCCGCCTGGCGCGTCAGCCGATGGTCTCGCCCTGCTCCAGCAGGAAGTTCCACAGCGCGCCGGCCACGCCCTGGGGCGCATCCTTGCTGGCGGGTTTTTCACGGTAGGCGCGCACTTCCATGTCCATGCGGAAACCGCTGTCGCCCGCAGGCGCGGCGCTGACCAGTCGCCCGGCCTCCAGCTCGTTGCGCACAGCGCTGAACGGCAAAAAGGCGACGCCATGGCCTTCCAGCGCCATGGCCTTGAGGCCTTCGGCCATGTCGGTCTCGTAGACGCGTTCCAGGTGCACGGCCTCGGCGGCTTCCTTGAGGATGAGCTCCGTCACCCGGCCCAGGTAGGCACCGGGCGCATAGCCCAGATAGGGCAGCGGCTGGCCCTGGCGGCCCGGCAGCTGGTGCAGCGGCAGGCCGTCGGCGTCGGGCTTGGCGTAGGGGGCGAGCACCTCGTGGCCCAGGCTGACCATCTCGTAGCGCGCCGGGTCAAGCTGGAAGGGCTGGGACGGATGGAAGTAGGCGATCAGCAGGTCGCAGCCGCCCTCCACCAGGCGCATCACGGCGTCGTGCACGTTGAGCGCGAATAGCCGGCTGCGGAAGGGCCCGAACTTGGCCTGCACGCTGGAGACCCAGTTCGGGAAGAAGGTGAAGGCCAGCGTATGCGGCACCGCAAACCCCACCATGCCTTTGCCCGCGCTGACATGGGCACGCAGCATGGTGCGCGTGCTCTGCAGCGACTGCAGCATCTCCAGCGCCTGGTCGTACATGGTCTTGCCGGCCGGCGTGAGCCGGGTCGGGTAGGAGCTGCGGTCCACGAGGTCGGTGCCGGCCCAGGCTTCGAGCGCCTGGATGCGGCGCGAGAACGCGGGTTGCGTCACATGGCGCAGTTGGGCCGAGCGGCTGAAACTGCGTGTTTCAGCCAGGCTGACGAAATCTTCTAGCCATTTGGTTTCCATGGCCGCCATTATCCGCTGTGATGGAAGGCACCCCCTCTCTGTCCGGGAGGGGGACGGCACCTTCGGTGCGGGGCGGCCCTTCCTCGGCGCCTCCACGCGGGGGCGTGCCCGTATCAACGTCCAGCATGGGCCGCCACACTGAGGAAACCGCCATCTGATGCGGCGCTCGTATGCGCACATAATGGCGCTTCGCCGCATTTACCCAATGTGACATTTTTCCCTCACGGCCCCCGGCACACGACGCCGAGGAAGCTCAGTGACTGCATCTGCCCCGCCATGTGTAATTTTCTGACTCCCCGCGTCCATGTCATCCCCTCCCACCGAAAACGGCGCCGCTGAGACGCCCTCGCAGCCGGACGAGCCGCGTTCGCTGCGCATCGAGGACTGGCTCACCGTGGTGATCATGGCCCTGCTGGCCCTGATCACCTTCGCCAATGTGCTGGTGCGCTACTTCACCTCCTCCTCCTTCGCCTGGACCGAGGAAATCTCGGTCTTCCTGATGATCCTGCTGGCCATGGTTGCGGGCTCGGCGGCCGTGGCGCGCAACGCCCATATCCGCATCGAGTACTTCGCCGAAGGCGGCAGCGCCCTGCGCAGGAAGCGCCTGGCACGCTTCGGCACGCTGATGGTGGCCCTGCTGTTCGCCGTGATCGCCGCCTTGAGCGTGCGCGTGGTCTGGGACGACTACCGGTTCGAGGAAACCTCGCCCGGCATCGGCGTGCCGCAGTGGTGGTATTCGATGTGGCTGCCCATCTGCTCGGCACTGATCACGCTGCGCGCGCTGCAACTGTTCCAGCGCCAGGGGCGCCCCGGCGCCTTCGTGGACGAGGAGAAGGCGCCATGATCGCGACCCTGCTCTTCATCGCCTTCCTGGGCCTGATGTTCCTGGGCGTGCCCATCGGCGCGGCCCTGGGCCTGGCGGGTGCCGCCGCCATCG
The DNA here is from genome assembly GCF_042653485.1 of Delftia deserti. Taxonomy (NCBI): domain Bacteria; kingdom Pseudomonadati; phylum Pseudomonadota; class Betaproteobacteria; order Burkholderiales; family Comamonadaceae; genus Delftia; species Delftia deserti. Next base: position 2,907,100 of record NZ_JBHSIH010000001.1, read on the forward strand.
CGCTGGCCAGCCCCGACACGCAGTGGTACGGCCTGCTGGCCGTGCCGCAGAACTTCTATGCGGGCCTGGGCAAGTACCCGCTGCTGGCGATTCCGATGTTCGTGCTCGTGGGCTCGATCTTCGATCGCTCGGGCGTGGCGCTGCGCCTGGTGAACTTCGCCGTGGCCATCGTGGGCCGCGGCCCCGGCATGCTGCCCCTGGTGGCGATTGCCGTGGCCATGTTCCTGGGCGGCATCTCGGGCTCGGGTCCGGCCAATGCCGCCGCCGTGGGCGGCGTGATGATCGCGGCCATGAGCCGCGCCGGCTATCCCGGCAGCTTCTCGGCCAGCGTGGTGGGCGCGGCTGCGGCCACCGACATCCTGATCCCGCCGTCCGTGGCCTTCATCATCTACTCGGTGCTGGTGCCCGGCGCCTCGGTGCCGGCGCTGTTTGCGGCCGGCATGATCCCCGGCATCCTGGCCGGCGTGGCGCTGATCATTCCCGCCGTGTGGATGTCGCGCAAGCACAAGATGGGTGCGCTGGAATCGTCCATGCCGCGCCCGCCGTTCTGGCGCAGCCTGCGCGAGGCCTCCTGGGGCCTGGCCGCTCCGGTGCTGATCCTGGGCGGCATGCGCGCCGGCTGGTTCACCCCCACCGAGGCCGCCGTGGTGGCCGTGTTCTACGGCCTGTTCGTGGGCATGGTGATCCACCGCACCATCACGCTGCGCGACCTCTACCCCATCCTGCGCGAGGCCGGCGAGCTGTCGGCCGTGATCCTGCTGGTGGTATCGCTGGCCGGCATCTTCGCGTTCTCGCTGTCCACGCTGGGCGTGATCGATCCGGTGGCCAAGGCCATCGTGGACTCGGGCCTGGGCGAGTACGGCGTGATGGCGCTGCTGATCCTGCTGCTGATCACCGTGGGCATGTTCCTGGACGGCATCTCCATCTTCCTGATCTTCGTGCCGCTGCTGCTGCCGATCATGCAGCACTACAACTGGGACCCGGTGTGGTTCGGCGTCATCCTCACGCTCAAGGTGGCGCTGGGCCAGTTCACGCCGCCGCTGGCCGTGAACCTGATGGTGTCCTGCCGCATCGCGGGCGTGCGCATGGAGTCCACCGTGCGCTGGGTCGGCCCCATGCTGCTGGCCATGTTCCTGGTGATGATCGCCGTGATCGCCTTCCCGCAGCTGGCCCTGTGGCTGCCCGCCCGTCTGGGTTATTGAGCACCCCCTGAGCCGCTACGCAGCTTCCCCCTCTCTCGCTGCGCGGGAGGGGGACGACACCCTCGCTGCGGGGCGGCCCTTGCTAGGCGTCCCTGGCTTGGGACGCGCCAGTTGCATAGACTGGCAATCGCTTTCGGTGCCATTGACTTACAAATCATTCCAATTTCACAAGGAGACCTTCGCAATGAAACTTCGCAGCTTCCTCGCCAGCGGCCTGGCCGCAGCAGCGGCCCTGGCCCTGTCTTCTGCGCCCCTGATGGCCCATGCCCAGGCCAAGTACAAGAGCGAGTACCGCATGTCGCTGGTGCTGGGCACGGCCTTTCCCTGGGGCAAGGGCGGCGAGATCTGGGCCAACAAGGTGCGCGAGCGCACCAACGGCCGCATCAACATCAAGCTCTACCCGGGCGTGTCCCTGATCCAGGGCGACCAGACGCGCGAATTCAGCGCGCTGCGCCAGGGCGTGATCGACATGGCCGTGGGCTCCACGCTGAACTGGTCGCCCCAGATCAAGGAGCTGAACCTGTTCGCCCTGCCCTTCCTCATGCCCGACTATGCGGCCGCCGATGCGCTCACGCATGGCGAGCCCGGCAAGCGCCTGTTCCAGCGCCTGGAAAAGGCCGGCGTGGTGCCGCTGGCCTGGGGCGAGAACGGCTACCGCGAGATCAGCAACTCCAAGCACGCCATCAAGACCCCTGCCGACCTCAAGGGCCTGAAGATCCGCGTCGTGGGCTCGCCGCTGTTCCTGGATACCTTCACCGCGCTGGGCGCCAACCCCACGCAGATGAGCTGGGCCGATGCCCAGCCCGCCATGGCCAGCGGCGCCGTGGACGGCCAGGAAAACCCCGTCTCGGTCTACATGGCCGCCAAGCTGCAGTCCGTGGGACAGAAGCATCTGACGCTGTGGGGCTACATCAACGATCCGCTGATCTTCGTGGTCAACAAGGACATCTGGGCCACCTGGACCAAGGAAGACCAGGACATCGTGCGCCAGGCCGCCGTGGACGCGGCCAAGGAGCAGATCGTGATCGCACGCAAGGGCATGATCGAGGCCGACAAGCCCCTGCTCAAGGACCTGGCCGCCAATGGCGTGACCGTGACCCAGCTCACGCCGGCCGAGCGCGAAGCCTTCGTCAAGGCCACGCGCCCCGTCTACGACAAGTGGAAGCAGCAGGTCGGCGCCGACCTGGTGGATGTGGCGGAGAAAGCCATTGCCGCGCGAACTCGTTAGAATGCTATCGGTTGATCGCACACTCCGGTAGAAGCAAAAGGCCCCGCTCTGCGGGGCCTTTTTTTTCGCCATGACCCGTCCTGACCTGGGTTGACACCTTTTCCTCTCAGAAAAGGCAAGTCAATGGAATCAAGGGTCAAACGCACGCAGCGGGACTACACGCTGGCTTTTAAGCTGTCGGTGGTCGATCAGGTGGAAAAAGGCGATCTCACGTACAAACAGGCCCAGGAGCGCTACGGCATCCAGGGCCGTTCGACCGTGTTGGTGTGGCTGCGCAAGCATGGTCGCCAAAACTGGAGTTCGGCATCATCCGGGCTTGCCATGCCAGTACCGATCAAGAAGCCCTCATCTGCACCTGCTGCACCGCTGACTCCCGAGCAGAAGATCAAGGCCCTCGAAGTCCAGCTTCGCGAAGCCAACGAGAAGGCCCAACTGTTCGAGGCGGTGATCGATGTCCTGAAGAAGGACTACGGGGTGCGCATCGTAAAAAAGCCTTTGGGCAAGTCCTCTCGCAAAAGCTCCTCCCGGGGCTGAGCGTGGCGAGGGCTTGCCGCCATTGGGGCGTCAGCCGCCAAGCCTACTACCAGCAGTTGCAGCATCAGCAGCAACGCTGTGCGCGTGCCGACACCGTGATCGAGCTCGTTCGCGACGTGCGCCTGCGTCAGCCCCGGTTGGGCGCGCGCAAGCTGCACCATCTGCTCGCGCAGCCGCTGCAGCACGCCGGCGCGAGCCTGGGGCGCGATGCGTTGCTGGACGTGCTGCGCGAGGCGCGCATGCTGGTGGCGCCGAAGCGGGCGTATCACAAAACCACCGACAGCCATCATCGGTTTCGACGCCATCCCAACTTGCTCAAGGAGGGGCCGCATCAAGTCCGAGCGACTGCCAGCGAGCAGGTGTGGGTGGCCGACATCACGTACTTGCCCACCGACCAGGGGTTCGTCTATCTCAGCCTGGTCACTGATGCGTGGTCGCGCAAGATCGTGGGCCATCATGTGCACGACAGCCTGCACACCGGGCAGGTCAGCCGGGCGCTGAAGGTGGCGCTCAACGGCCGCCAGACGCAGCAAATGCTGGTGCATCACTCGGACAGGGGCATCCAGTACTGCTCGAATGACTATCAGGAGATTCATCGGCGCCACGGCATTGCCTGTTCGATGACTGACGGCTACGACTGCTATCAGAACGCGCTGGCCGAGCGCGTCAACGGGATCTTGAAGATGGAGTTCCTGCTGCATCGGCCTGCCGATCTGGCCCAGGCCAGCCGGATGGTCCAGCAGGCCGTGCAGATCTACAACCAGGAAAGACCGCACCTGTCCCTAAAATTGAAAACGCCCGATGAGGTTCATCGGGCGTCTCTGGCCGGCTGGATTACGCCGGATCGGTGTCCTTCATAGGTGTCAACCTATGGCAGGACGGGTCACCATCCTGCTGCGCAGGAACGGCCTGGGCCTCCGGCACGCCATCAACGAACGCCATGCCCCCATGATGGCCTCGGCGAATGGGACAGCCTCTATGAGGCAGCAGCGCCGGCGCCCTGCACGCCACCCAGCAACATGTCTGTCCCCATCTCGCACAGCAGCTCCTCCAGTGCGCCCGAGGCAATCAGCGGCGAGGCCTCCAGCGAGGCGAAGCGCACCGTGCCCAGCACGGCCCGCGTGGCCACGTAAAGGCGCGCATAGGACAGCGAGGGGCCACCCCAGCGCTGCAGGTGGGCGGCCATGCGCTCGGCGGTCTCGCGCATGGACAGGGCAATGCGCTCGTCACCATCCTGCCGCCAGGCAAAGCGCGCCAGCTTGCGCCGCGCAGGCGTGCGACCCGCAAAGCCCTCGACGATGCAGGCGACCACGCCGCGCGCCACGGCCTCGCGCGGCAGGCCCTGTTCCGACGCCTGCTCCAGCCAGGCCTCGATGGCCGCGACGGCCGCACGGCGCTGGCCATCGACAATGGCGCGGAAGACGGCCTGCTTGTCGGGGAAGTACTGGTAGAGCGTGCCGATGGAGACGCCTGCGCGCTCGGCAATGCGGTTGGTGGTGAGCGCGGCTTCGCCCTCCTTGACCAGAATCTGAGCCGTTGCCTGGAGAATGGCTGCGAGCGTGCGCTGCCCGCGCGCCTGCACGGGCTGCCTTCTTCTCTGGGATTCAGCGGTGTGGGGGGTATTGGAGGTCATGCGGAAGAACCTGAGCACAAGGCGAGTTTTCGGCCCGGAGTTTAAGCACTACAGTGACCGGCCATTGCAGCAAATCCCAAGGAATACACCATGAAGAAGCATCAGCACACCGGCGCATGGGAAGCCCTGCCGTGAAGGGCGTGCAACTGCTGGCCCTGGCCGCTGCCCTGTTCGACACGGCGGCCGCGCTGGCCCACTTCGCCTGCATCGTCTGGGGGGGACGTGGACTGCGGCTCATGGGTGCCGGCGAGCGCATGGCGCGCATGGCCGAGGCCGGGCACTGGTATCCGCCGCTGGTGTCGGCGGCCATCGGCGTGGTGCTGTCGCTGCTGGCGGGGTATGGGCTGGCAGGCGCGGGCCTGCTGGGTCCCCTGCCCTTCATGCGCCCGGTGCTGGCCGGGGCCGGCCTGGTGCTGGTGGCGCGGGCCATGGCCTTTCCGTGGCTGAAACCACGCTTTCCGGACAACAGCGACCGCTTCTGGCACGTGTCCTCCGCCATCTGCCTGGTCATGGGACTGCTGCACCTGGCAGCAGTTGCCGGGATGGCACAGGGCTGAATCCGGCCTCAGGCCGTGACCGGCGAGACCAGCGGGCGGCCTTCCAGGTGGCAGCGCATGTTGGCGATGAAGCGGTCCACCGAGGCCTGCACGGCTTCGGGCGACCAGCCGCCGACATGGGGCGTGAGCACCACGGCGTCCAGGTCCAGCAGTTCGGCCGGTGGCGCAGGTTCGCTTTCGTAGACATCGAGGCCCGCGCCGGCCAGCCGGCCTTCGCGCACGGCGGCGGCCAGGGCGGCGGTATCGACCACGCTGCCGCGCGCGATGTTGACCAGGTGGCCCTGCGGGCCCAGCGCGTCCAGCACCCGGGCATTGACGAGGTGGCGCGTGCCGGGGCCGCCCGGCGTGGCGACCAGCAGCACATCGGCCCATTGCGCCAGCGACAGCAGGTCGCCGAAGTAGCGGTGGGGCAGCTCGCTGCGCTGGCTGCGGTTGTGGTATCCGATCTCCATCTCGAAGCCCAGCGCGCGCTGGGCGATCTTGGCGCCGATGGCGCCCATGCCCAGGATGCCCAGGCGCTTGTGCGAGACGTTGGGCGGCAGCGCCAGCGCAGTACGCCAGACGCCGTCGCGCGTGGCACGGTCCAGCCGCACCAGGCCGCGCATCGAGGCGATCAGCAGGCCCATGGCGTGGTCGGCCACGCAGTCGTCATTGGTGCCCGCGCCATTGCCCACGGCAATGCCATGGGCCTGCGCATGGGCAACGTCGATGTTCTCGTAGCCCGCGCCCAGCGCACAGACCAGCGTGAGGGCGGGCATGCGCAGCATCTGCGCGGCCGACAGGCCGATGGAGCCTATGGTCAGCACGGCCTGCACGCGCGCGCCGTGCTCGGCGATGACTGCCTCGCACTGGCTGGCGTCGGGCGCGTAGAGCACCTCGAAGGAGGGAAAGGCCTGGGCCATCTGGCGCAGATGGCCTTCGGTATTGAAGTTCAGGACAAGCAGGGCAGGTTGCATGGCGAAAGAGCGGCGCCCGCTGCCGCGGGGAAATCAGCGGCTTCAACGGGCTGTGGGCAAGGGGAAACCCATTGTCCACCCGCCAGGGGCCCTGCGCGGTGCCGCCCTACAGGTCCAGCACCAGCCGGGCGGATTTAGCGCGCGAGCAGCAGGGCAGGAACTGGTCGCAGGCGGCCTGTTCGTCTTCGGTCAGGTACATGTCGCGGTGCTCGGGCTCGCCCGAGAGCACACGCGTGAGGCAGGTGCCGCACACGCCCTGCTCGCACGAGGTCTGCACCTCCACGCCGATGCCGGCCAGCGCCTGGACGACGGTCTGCTCGGGCGCCACGCGCACCACCTGGCCGGTGCTGGCGATCTCGATCTCGAACCCGGCATCGCCTTCGCGCTGCACGGCCTCGCCTGCAAAGAATTCGTAGTGCAGGCTGTCCTCGCTCCAGCCCGACGTGCGTGCCAGGCCCAGCGCCGCGTCCATGAAGCCGCGTGGGCCGCAGACATACAGGTGCAGGCCCGCCTGCGGGGCGCCGAGCAGCTGCGCCATGTCGAGCGCGCCCTCGCCATCCACATGCAGGTGCACGCGGTCGGCCCAGGGCATGGACTGCAGCAGGGCCGTGAAGGCCATGCGCTCGCGCGAACGCGCGCAGTAGTGCAGTTCGAAGTCGGCATCCTCGCGCGCCAGCTGGCGCGCCATGGCCAGCACGGGCGTGATGCCTATGCCGCCGGCCAGCAGCAGATGCCGCGCAGGGCCGCCCGCATGCAGCGCGAAGTGGTTGCGCGGCGCGCCAATGGCGATCTGCTGGCCTTCCTGCACCTGTTCGTGCACGGCGGCAGAGCCGCCGCGCGAGGCGGCTTCGCGCAGCACGCCGACCACGTAGCGGCCCGTGTCCTGCGGGTCGTTGCACAGCGAGTACTGGCGCACCAGCCCGCCGGGCAGGTGCAGGTCGATGTGCGAGCCGGCCGTGAAGGCGGGCAGGCTCTGGCCGTCCAGCGGCACGAGTTCAAGGCTGCAGATGTCCTGCGCCTCGGCGCATTTGCGCGCGACGCGCACCTGGAGGATGGGGTTGGCTTGCATGGGAATAACGCGGAAAGGAAGGGGCTCGGAAGATCAGGCCGCCGCCAGCGCACGGGCGCTGGCCTCGCGCAGCCGGCTGATCACTCGGCGCGCGCGGTTGGGGCCCGCGTCCACGTGGATGTCGATGACGGGGCGCGCGCCAAAGCGCTGCTGGTTGCGGAACTGGGCCTCGATGACGACCTTGTCCTCCTCGAAGGTGGCGGCCGTCTGGTCGATCACCAGGCGCGTGGTGTCCTGCATGTCCGGATGGGGGTTGGTGGCGATGGTCCAGAAATAGTGGGCCGAATGCTCGGTCTCCGGCGTCACGCCGTGAAAGCCCCGCATGTGAAAGCCCTCGCGCTGCGGATCGTCGAGCTGGCCGCTGCCTGCATCCATGGCGCCGGTCCAGATGCGCACATGCGAGGGGTGGAACTCCACCTCCTGCCAGCGGTCGATGCGTCCGGCGAAGGGCCAGGCCGCCGCATAGGTGGGCGGCGGGTCGGAGTCGGGCATCCAGCGCAGCACGGTGACGCTGTCGCCCTCCTGGCGCACCTTGAGCTCGGCATTCATATGGATGCCGGCATTGCCGCCAATGGTCTTGAGGTGCACATAGCCCAGGTGGCTGAGGTCCAGCAGGTTGTCGTGGATGAGCTGGTAGGGCGCGTCGTAGTGGTAGACATCGCCGCCGAAGCGGTAGCGCGCATCGCCGTGCACGGGATAGGCGGGCGGCTCCTGCGCGGGCACGGAATCGGGCGCGGCGCCCATCCAGATCCAGAGGATCTGGTCACGCTCGCGCAGGTCGAAGGACTTGACGCAGGCCTTGGGCGGTATGCGCTGCTGGCCCGGAATCTCCAGGCACTGCCCGGCGCGGTCGAACAGCAGGCCGTGGTAGCCGCAGCGCAGGCCGCGAGGCTCCACCGTGCCGCAGGACAGCGGCAGCTCGCGGTGGCAGCAGCGGTCTTCCAGCGCGGCGACACTGCCATCGGGCGTGCGGAACAGCACGACGGGCCGGCCCAGCAGGGTGCGCGCCAGCGGCGCGTCCTGCAGCTCCCAGGCAAAGCCGGCGACATACCACTGGTCCAGCGGGAAGGCGGGCGTGGAGGAGGGTGTGGGGGCTGGCGTGGAGGCAGGTGCAATGGTGGTGCATTCGGTCATGGGGTTCTCCTTCTTGTCTGCAAGTCGCGCTCAATGCGCCGACAGCGTGCGGCCCGTGGCTGCGGGCGAGCCGGCTTCGGGCCCTTGCAGCCGGTGCAGCGACACGATGCAGGCCGCGAACACGAAGGCCGCGCCATAACCCACGTACAGCTGGCTGGCCGACCAGGAGGCGTCGAGCAGCGAGCCCGCGACCATGGGCGAGACGATGGCGCCGATGCGCCCTATGCCTATGCCCCAGCCCACGCCGGTCACGCGCACCTCGCCGCCATAGACCATGGGCGCGATGGCATAGAGCCCCGCCACGCAGCCGTTGACGAAGACACCGATCAGGAAGGCCAGCGCATAGGACAGCAGCAGCGAGCCCGGATTGCTCACGATGAAGCACAGCAGCACGGCCGTGGCCAGCATGAAGCCGGCCAGTGCGCGGTGCACGGGATAGCGCGCCGCCAGCAGCCCCAGCAAGGTGGCGCCCAGGATGCCGCCCAGGCTCAGCAGCACGCCGCCGGTCACGCCCTGCTCGGGCGTGAGGCCCGAGGCGGCCAGCAGCTTGGGCGTCCAGCTCATCACGAAGTAAAAGCCGAACATCACCGCGAAGAAGGACAGCCAGACCAGCAGCGTGGGCCGGCGCAGGCCCGGCGCAAACAGCTGCAGCGGGCCACGCCGCGCAGGCCCCGCCGCTGAGGGCGCGGCAGGCGGCAGCGCCGCCAGCGTGGGCAGGCCCAGGCGGACCACCAGGGCATTGAGCCGCTGCAGCGCGCCGGCCGGGCGCCGCGCCAGCAGGAAATCCATGGACTCTGGCAGGCGCCACCAGGCCAGGACCAGCACGCCCAGCGTCACGCAGCCGCCGAACAGGAAGACCGCGCGCCAGTCATGCCGGCCCAGCAGCCAGACCGCGATGGAGCCGCCGATGCTGGCGCCCAGCGCGTAGCCCGTGGACTGAAGGGTGACGGCCAGGCTGCGCCAGCGCTGCGAGGCGTACTCGCTGGCGATCACGTTGCTGCAGGCCAGGATGCCGCCCACGCCCAGGCCCGTGAGCACGCGCAGCGCCGCAAGCTCGATGGCGCTGTGGCTGAAGGCCGAGCCCAGCATGCCCACGCCCGAGAGGGCCAGGCAGGCCAGGATCAGCGGCCGGCGGCCCAGCCGGTCGGCCCAGGGCGCGATCAGCAGCGATCCGCCCGCCATGCCGAACAGGCCCGCGCTGAGCAGAAAGCCCAGCTGGGCGCCGCTGAGCTGCCAGTGCGCCGACACGGCCGAGGCCGTGAAGGCCATGACCAGCACATCGAAGCCGTCGATCATGTTGAGCACCATGCACAGGGCTATGACCGACCACTGGAAGCGTGTCATGGGCCGCTGGTCCACGCTGGCGCGCAGATCGGCGCTCATGGCTGCAGCCCCCACGCAAAGGGGATGGAAGATGCGGCGGCGCGGGGCCGCTGCAAGCGAGGGGCAAGCAGGCAGGCAGTCATCGTGGGTCTCCTTGGGGTGGAAGCTCTGGCCGAGCTTTCTTGTGTTTTCAGCCGCTTTCGGCCGTTCTCAGTCGTTCATTACGTATGCTGAACGTGATTCAGTTTACTGAATGATGATGTGCGTCAAATACCGGGTTTCCCCCGATCAGGGTCGGCGCGCCATGCGCGCAGCCGGCAGGCCGCCCTCAGTCGGCGGACGATGTTTCCGTGGATTCGCGCACGTCGTGCAGCTGCACGAACTTGCGCAGCAGGCGCTTGAACTCGGCCTGCTCTTGGGGTTCGAGCGCGGCCAGCATGCGCTCGTGCAGTTCGTGGACATTGGGCACGAAGCCGGCCAGCATGGTCTCGCCCTCGGCCGTGAGCGTCAGGCGCCGCTGGCGCCGGGGCAGGATCTCGCGCAGCACCCAGCCCTTGGCCTCCAGGCGCGCAGCGATGTCGGCCGTGGTGGAGTTGTCCAGCGCCACCAGCCGTGCCAGCGTCACCTGGTCGATGCCCGGCTTTTCCTGGAGCATGCGCAAGATGGCGTACTGCACCGGCGTCACGTCCGGCCCCAGCACGTCGCGGAACAGCTGCGCCGCGATCTGCTGCGCGCGCCGGATCAGGTGGCCCGGCTGGTCGTAGAGGTCGATGGAAAGCGGATCGGAGGCGGAGTGGACCATCGGTGGCGGCAGGCCTTGCGGCCCTGGGGTTGAAGCCCGCCGAGGTTACCCCATCCCCGGCGCCGCCCGCGCCTGCTGGCCTGGCCATGCCGGCAGCCTCAGGCCACGGCGGCGGCAGGCTGGGCCGCTGCTGCGGCCACCGCCGCCGCCTGCTGCTCCTGCGCAATCCATTTGTCGATGACCTTGCGCGACTGCACGCCGCCCGCATCGATGTTGAGCTTGAGCAGCTTGCGGTCGGGGTGGGCGCTGAGGTTGCGCTGCTGCAGCTCCAGCATCTGCAGGTCTTCGCTGAAGATCTTGTGCTGGCCCTCACGGATGCGGTCGGTGACTTCGGCATCGCCCGGATTGAAGCGGCGCGCCATGCCCCAGAAGTACCACATGGATTCCTCGGTCTCGGGCGTGATGAAGTCCACCACCATGCTGTAGACCTTGTGCTCGTCGGGCGCGTCGTAGCCGCCGTGGCCTGCATGGGCCACGCCGACCTCGATCAGCACATGGCTGGGCGGGGTGAAGCGGCAGACCTGCCAGCGGTCCACGGGCACCTCGTCGGCCAGGCCGTTGCTGCGCAGCGCCATCTTCCAGAACGGGGGGGCGGGGATGTCGTTCATGAAGCGGCTGGTGACGACCTCGACATCGGCGCCCTCGCCGCGCGTCTCGGTCTTGCAGGGCGTCTCGTCGATCTCGGCCTGGCCGATGGAGCTGGCGTGCACGTAGGTCTCGTGCGTCAGGTCCATGAGGTTGTCGATCATCAGCCGGTAGTCGGCCTGGATGTGGAACATGCCGCCGCCGTAGGCCCATTCGGGGTTGTCGTGCCAGGGCAGCTTCGGGATCAGGGCGGCATCGGCCAGCGCCTTGTCGCCGGGCCAGACCCAGATGAAGCCGTGGCGCTCCTCGACGGGATAGCTGCGGATCTCGGGAAAGCCGCGCACGCGCTGGCCCGGCATGGCAATAGTCTTGCCGTCGCAGCCCATCTCCAGGCCGTGGTAGCCGCAGACCAGCTTGCCCTCGCAGACAAAGCCCAGCGACAGCGGCGCGCCGCGGTGCGGGCAGAAATCCTCCACGGCGGCAACGCCGTGCTGCGCGCGGTAGAACGCAATGCGCTCGCCGCAGATGCGACGGCCCAGCGGCTTGTCCTGGATCTCGTCGGACGTGGCGGCCACGTACCAGGTGTTCTTGGGGAATGTGCTCATGGGGTCTCCTTTATGGTTGGGGTCCGCAGTCCTTGGCGCTGCGGTGGCTGGGGCACGGGCGGCCGAGGCCGCCGGCGCGTATCAAGCACGTATCAAGCGCGGATCAGGCTCGGATCAACTGCACGCCAGGAACCGCATGGCTGCCGGGCTCGCTCACGGCCTCGCGCAGGTTGCGGCGCGCAATGCGCGAGTGCTCTTTCATCAGCGCCTCGGCCCGGGCGCCCTCGCGCGCGGCAATGGCGTCCAGCACCTGGCGGTGCTGGTCCTGGGCCACCATCAGGCTGTGGCGCGCACGCGGCGATTCGGCCCGCGCCAGCACAAAGCCCGAAGGCGAGGCGAAGGGCATGCGCACCACGCGCTCCAGCTCGCGCTGCATGACGCTGCTGCCGGCCATGGAGTGCAGCAGGTCGTGGAATTCGGAGTTCAGCGCCACATAGCGCGAGAAGGCCTCATCGCCCCAGTCGGGCGCCTCCAGCACACGGTCGATGGCATCCAGGCAGCGGCCGGCCTGGGCCAGCAGCGGCTCGGCCACGCCGCGCTCGGCCGCCCAGCGCGCGGCCAGGCCTTCCAGCGTGCCGCGCAGCTCGATGGCATCGGCCACATCGGCCTCGGAGAACAGCCGCACGCGGTAGCCGCGCCCGCCGGCCATGGCTTCGAGCAGGCCTTCCTGCTCCAGCCGCATCAGCGCGGCGCGCACCGGCGTGCGCGAGATGCCCAGGCGCTGCACCACGGTCAGCTCGGCGATGCGCTCGCCTGCGGGCAGTTCGCCCGCAAGAATCATCTCGCGCAGTTGCAGCTGGGCCTTGATGACCTGGGAGTGGCTTTCCGTTTCGGAGGCGGCGGGGGCAAGCTGGGGGCTCATGGGGCTTTGTCTGGATGGAATGGGGTGAATGTATACATCCAAGGCGATTCATGGCGCATTTTTCCGCAAAAACACGGGAAAACACCAATCAAATGTATACAACCAATCCCAGCAAAGACAGTGACCCGCCTGTTTGTATACATCGCCATGGCATCATGGCCGGCTCCCTTTTTCCCCTGCCGCTGCAACCCAGGAGGTCACCCTTGCCGACGTTTTCCCGACACCCCGCCATGGCCGCCCACATCCTCAACCTGGCACGGGATGCCAGCGCCGATGCGCAGGCACCGCAGGCCTATCCGATCAAGGACTTCTTCCGCAATCCGGAGCGCGGCTTCTTCCGCCTGGCCGATGATGGAAAGACGCTGGGCTTCATGCAGCCCGTCGGCGTGGACGGCCATCCGGCGCGCATGAACATCCATGTGCAGGCGCTGGAGGGCAGCACCCCTGTGGGCGAGCCACGCCGCATCACGGCCGAGACCGAGCGCGACATCAGCAACTTCTTCTGGAAGGGCCCGGACGTGGTGCTCTACCAGAAGGACTTCGGCGGCGACGAGAACTTCCACGTGCTGGCGGTCAACGCGCGCAGCGGCGAAGCCACCGACCTGACGCCCTGGGACGGCGTGCGCGCCAGCATCGAGGACGACCTGGAAGACGACCCCGACCATGTGCTGATCAGCCACAACCGGCGCGATGCCGAGGTCTTCGACGTGTACCGCGTGAATGTGCACACGGGCGCGGCGCAACTGGTGGCGCAGAACCCCGGCAACATCGTCGGCTGGCAGACCGACCATGCGGGCCGCGTGCGGGCCGCCGTGGCCAGCGACGGCCTGAACAGCGCCCTGCTCTACCGCGACGACGAGGCCGGCGAGTTCCAGCCCCTGATCACCACCGACTACCGCACCAGCGTCAGCCCGGCCTTCTTCACCTTCGATGACCGCAAGCTCTACGCCCTGTCCAACCGGGGCCGCGACAAGCTGGCCCTGGTGGTCATCGACCCGGCCCGGCCCGATGAGGAAGAGGAAATCTTCGTGCCCGAAGAAGTCGATCTGGGCGCGGCGGCCTATTCGCGCAAGCGCCGCGTGCTGACCCTGGCCGCCTACCAGACCGACAAGCCGCAGTACCGTTTCTTCGATGCCGAGACCGAAGCCCTGTACGGCCGGCTGGCCGCGCAGCTGCCGGGCTACGACTTCGCCATCCAGGGCGCCAACCGCGCCGAGGACAAGTTCATCGTCGCCGCCTTCAACGACCGCACGCCGGGCGCGCGCTACATCTACGACGCGGCCGCCGATGCGCTGACCAAGCTGGCCGACATCAACCCGGCCATCCCCGAGTCCGCCATGTCGCGCGTGCAGCCCGTCAGCTACACCAGCCGCGACGGCCTGACCATCCACGGCTACCTGACCCTGCCGGCCGGCCGCGAGCCCAGGAACCTGGCCTGCATCATCAACCCGCACGGCGGCCCCTGGGCGCGCGACGGCTGGGGCTACAACCCCGAGGTGCAGTTCCTCGCCAACCGGGGGTTCTGCGTGCTGCAGGTGAACTTCCGGGGCTCCACGGGCTATGGCCGCGCGTTCTGGGAAGCGGGATTCGGCCAGTGGGGCCTGAAGATGCAGGACGACATCACGGACGGCGTGCACTGGCTGATCGACCAGGGCATTGCCGACCCTGCGCGCATCGGCATCTACGGCGGCAGCTATGGCGGCTATGCCACGCTGGCCGGCGTGGCCTTCACGCCCGACCTGTATGCGGCGGCCGTGGACTATGTGGGCGTGTCCAACCTGTTCACCTTCATGAAGACCATTCCGCCCTACTGGAAGCCGCTGCTGGACCAGATGCACGCCATGGTGGGCGATCCCGAGCGCGACAGGGAGCGCCTGGCCGCCACCTCGCCGGCCCTGCATGTGGAGCGCATCAAGGCGCCGCTGTTCATCGCCCAGGGCGCGCGCGATCCGCGCGTGAACAAGGACGAGAGCGACCAGGTGGTGAAGGCGCTGCGCGAGCGCGGCGTGGAGGTGCAGTACATGGTCAAGGACAACGAGGGCCACGGCTTTCACAACGACGAGAACAAGTTCGAGTTCTACGAGGCCATGGAGCAGTTCCTGGTCACGCACCTCAAGCCCTGAAGCCGTCCAGGCGCCCGGCCCCCCGGTCGCCCGGCCGCACAGCGCTACAGCACGGCGGGCTCCCCGCTTTGCTGCAGCGCCCACATGTCCGCATAGCGCCCGCCCGCCGCGACCAGCCGGGCGTGGGTACCGCGCTCGACGATGCGGCCCGCGTCCATGACCAGGATCTCGTGCGCATCGACCACGGTGGACAGGCGGTGGGCAATCACCAGCGCCGTCTTGTTGCGCGCGGCGCTTTGCAGCTCGGCCTGGATGGCACGCTCGTTGGCCGAGTCCAGCGCCGACGTCGCCTCGTCGAAGATCAGGATGGGCGGGTCCTTGAGCAGGGTGCGCGCAATCGCCACACGCTGCTTTTCGCCGCCCGACAGCTTGAGGCCGCGCTCGCCCACGCGCGTGGCATAGCCCTGGGGCGTGGCCTCGATGAAGTCGTGGATGCGCGCGGCGCGCGCGGCGGCCACCACCTGGTCGCGGCTGGCGCCGGGGCGGCCGTAGGCGATGTTGTATTCCACCGTGTCGTTGAAGAGCACCGTGTCCTGCGGCACGATGCCCACGGCGCCGCGCACGCTGTCCTGGGTCAGCTCGCGCAGGTCGTGCCCGGCGATGCGCACATGGCCGGACTGCACGTCGTAGAAGCGGAAGATCAGCCGGGCCAGCGTGCTCTTGCCCGAGCCCGAAGGGCCGACCACGGCCACGGTCTTGCCGGCCGGAATGGTGAAGCTCACGTCCTTGAGGATGGGCCGCTCGGGGTCATAGGCGAAGTCCACATGCTCGAAGCGCAGCTCGGGCGGCGCGCCGTCGGCCGGCAGGGGCCGGGCGCCGGGCTCGTCGGCCACCTCGCGCTCCTTGTCCATGAGGGTGAACATGCGCTCCAGGTCGGTCAGGCTCTGCTTGATCTCGCGGTAGATCACGCCCAGAAAGCCCAGCGGGATGTAGAGCTGGATCATGAAGGCATTGACCATGACCAGGTCGCCCAGCGACAGCCGCCCGTCCACCACGCCCTGCGTGGCGCGCCAGAGGATGGCGACCAGGGCCGTGGCGATGATCAGCTGCTGCCCGCAGTTGAGCATGCTCAGCGTGGTCTGGCTCTTGAGGCGCACGCGGCGCAGCGCCTCCAGGTTCTCGTCATAGCGCCGCGCCTCGAAGCCCTCGTTGCCGAAGTACTTGACGGTCTCGTAGTTCAGCAGCGAGTCGATGGCCTTGGTGTGCGCCGCCGACTCCTGGGCATTGGCCTCGCGCCGAAAGCGCGTGCGCCACTCGGTCACCGTGACCGTGAACGTGATGTAGAACACCAGCGCCGCCAGCGTGATGACCGCGAACCAGATATCGAAGCGCAGCGCCAGGATGCCCAGCACCAGCGCCATTTCGATGAAGGTGGGCAGGATGCTGTAGAGCGAATACGAGATCAGCGACTCGGTGCTGCGCACGCCGCGCTCGATGTCGCGCGTCATGCCGCCGGTCTGGCGCTCCAGGTGAAAGCGCAGGCTCAGCGCATGCAGGTGCTCGAAGGTGGACAGCGCAATCGCCCGCGAGGCGCCCTGCGTGGCCTTGGCAAAGACCAGGTCGCGCAGCTCGGTGAACAGCGAACTGGAAAAGCGCAGCAGCCCGTAGGCCAGCAGCAGGGCCACGGGCACGACGAGCACGGCCCGGGCGTCGCCGGCCTTCAGATCCAGCGCATCGACCAGGTGCTTGAGCAGCACTGGCACGCCCACGTTGGCGAGCTTGGCCCCGATCATGAAGCCCAGCGCCGCCAGCACGCGCCACTTGTATTGCCACAGGTAGGGCAGCAGGCGCCGCAGCGCGTTCCAGTCCCGCGACGGTGCCGGGGTTGGGACTAAGGGTAAATCCGTAGGGGAAGCGCTCTCGCGTCGCATGAAAGACAATTCTCGGTTGTTATATTGACCCGATTGTGCCCATGCCACCCCGCCCCGACCTCCCGCCCCATCCCTTGCCCGCAGACAAGGAGCTGGTTCTCAAGGTCATTCCCATGCCCGCCGATGTCAACGCCAATGGCGACATCTTCGGCGGCTGGGTCATGGCGCAGGTTGACCTGGCAGGTTCCGTGCTGCCCTCGCGCCTGGGCCAGAGCCGCATGGTCACCGTGGCCGTGAACGAGTTCATCTTCAAGCAGCCCGTGCGCGTGGGCGACATCCTGTCGTTCTACTCCAGCGTGCAACGCGTGGGCCGCACCTCGGTCACGGTCGATGTCGAGGTCTATGCCGAGCGCTTTGCCGACCAGGGCCGCTTCGTCAAGGTGACCGAAGCCCTGCTGACCTACGTGGCCATCGACGGCCAGGGCAAGCCCCAGTCACTGCCGGACAACGACCAGGTGCGCTCCTGGCGCGCATCGGCCGAGCGCAATGCAGAACGCAAGCAGCAGCAGGCCGGCTGAACCCGCCTGCGCCTCTGCAGCCATGAAAAAAGCGACCTTCGCAGGTCGCTTTTTCATTTCCGGCAGCAGAGATGGCTCATGCCAGCGACGGCGTGACGCGCGGCTGCAGCGAAGCCGCTGCGGTGGCCGCAGCCAGGGCAGCGGAACTGCTGGCGGCGCTGTCGCTGGAGGCGGCCGACGAGGAAGAGGACAGGCTGGAGGCACTGGATGCCACGGCCGAACCCGAAGATGAACGCGGCGAGGAACCGGCCTCGATCTGGCCCGTGAGCTCGCCACCCTCCTCGATCACCACCTTGCCGTAGCGGATCTTGCCGCTGACCTTGCCCGTGCCGTAGATGACCAGCTTCTCGCGCACGGTCAGCGTGCCGTCGAACACGCCATGGATCTCGGCGATGTCGATCTCGGCCGTGCCATGGAAGGCGCCCTGCTCGGCGATCTGGATCACGCGCGAGTCCATGGTGGCCTCCACCGTGCCTTCGACCACCAGCGTGTCGCAATCGGTGATCTCCACGCCCTTGAGCTTGATGTTCGGTCCCACGGTGAGCTTGCTGCCCGGGGAGTCCTGCGACACAGGCGAGGCCTGGCGCTGGGTGGATGCCGGGCTGGTCACGCTGGAGCTGGGCATGACGGCTCCCGAAGGGCTGCCGCCCGTGCTGGCAGCGCCTGTGCCGCTGCCCAGGGTGTTGCGGGAGGTGAAAGCATCGTTGTCGCGCTTGCCAAAGAACGGGTTCTGAACAGCCATGGGTGGGTCTCCTTCGGAAAAATCCGATGCTACGCACACGAACTGGCAACAAATGCCGGCATCTCGCAATAACGGTAACGAGATGGTTCTCCCGTTTCATGTGCTTGCAAGCCTTTCTCGATCACACACCGCGCATGCACAGGTCGCGCAGCGGACATGCGCAAATCAATAGGTGCATCTACACTCATTTCCATTACAGGCCACCTGCCCCACGCCCCATGACCTCCTCCACCTCAAGCGCCGCCAGTCCGGTCTGCACCTGCTTCATGGTGCGCAGCCTGTCGCGCAAGATCTCCCAGCTCTATGACGACACGCTGGCGCCCAGCGGCCTGCGCGGCACGCAGTTCAGCCTGCTGGTGCAGGCGCGCAATGCGCCCGACGGCCAGCCCACCGTCTCGGCCCTGGCCGAGCAGTTGCACACCGACCGCACGACGATGACGCGCAACCTGCGCACGCTGCAGCAGGCCGGCTTCATCGACCTGGTTCCCGGCGCGGATGCGCGCAGCCGCTGCGTGGTGGTCACGCCCGAAGGCCGCGCCCGCATCCGCGAGGCCGCCGCCCTGTGGCGCCAGGCCCAGCAGCGCGTGCGCGAGCTGTGCGGCAGCGAGCAGATCGGCGCGCTCGAAAGCCTGGTGCTGGGCATGCTGCCCGTGCTGGAAACCGCCACGCAGGAGAGCGCGGAATGAGCGCCGCCCTGCCCTCCGCAGCCCCTGGCGCTGCGGCCAGCGGGTCCGCGCATCCGTTGGTCAGCGGACCCATCGCCTCCACCCTGGTGCGCCTGGCCGTGCCCAACATGGTGGCGCTGAGCATGTCGGTGCTGGTCGCCGTGGCCGAGACCTACTACGTGGGGCAGCTGGGAACCGTATCGCTGGCGGCCATGGCCCTGGTGTTTCCGCTGGCCATGCTCACGCAGATGATGAGCAACGGTGCCATGGGCAGCGGCGTGTCCTCGGCCATCAGCCGCGCGCTGGGCGCGGGCGACGGCGCGCGTGCCTCGGCACTGGCCCTGCACGCCATCGTGATCGGCGCCATCGCAGGCCTGCTGTACTCGCTCATCTTCGTGCTCTGCGGCGCCACCTTCTACGGCTGGCTGGGCGGGCGCGGCGAGGTGCTGGCAGCGGCCACGGGCTTTGGCGCCGTGCTGTTCAGCGGCGCCATCCTGGTGTGGCTGTGCAATACGCTGGCCTCGGTAGTGCGGGGCACGGGCAATATGCGCATGCCCTCGGCCGTGATCTTTGCGGCCTCGCTGGTACAGATCGTGGTGGGCGGCACCCTGGGGCTGGGCCTGGGGCCCATGCCGCGCTGGGGCATGCCGGGTGTGGCCGTGGGCAACATCGTGGCCATGGTGCTGGCCGTGGCGGCCTTCCTGGCCTACCTGCAATGGGGCCAGCAGCGCCTGCAACTGGACTGGCGCACGCCGCGCCTGGCCTGGCCCATGTTCCGCGACATCCTGCGCGTGGGCGCCCTGGCCTGCCTGTCGCCCGTGCAAACGGCGCTGGCCGCGCTGCTGCTGACAGGCATGGTCGCCCGCCTGGGCCCGCTGGCCCTGGCCGGCTACGGCATAGGCCAGCGGCTGGAGTTTCTTTTGATTCCCATGGCCTTCGGCGTGGGCATGGCCGCCGTACCCATGGTGGGCATGGCCATGGGCGCCGGCCAGGTGGCACGCGCGCGCCGCGTGGCCTGGTCGGGCGGCGCCATGGCCGCCGCCCTGCTGGGCGTGCTGGGCCTGGTGGTCATGGCCTGGCCGCAGCTGTGGTCTGCCATCTTCACCAGCGACCCGGCCGTGCGCGCCTATGCCGACCTCTACCTGCGCACCGTGGGCCCGGCCTTCGGGCTGTTCGGCCTGGGACTGGTGCTGTACTTCGCGTCCCTGGGCGCAGGCCGCGTCTGGGCTCCCGTGCTGGCCGGCACGGTGCGTCTGCTGATCGTGGTGGTGGGCGGCGGCTGGCTCATGTCCAGCGGCCTGGGCAGCGCCCAGTCGCTGTTCATCCTGGTCGCCGTGGCCATGGCCGCCTATGGCGCAGGCACGGCCTGGGCCGTGTGGCGCGCGCGCTGGGGGTGAAGAAACGCAAAGAGAAGGCCCGCAGTCAGCGGGCCATGCTTCAAGAAACGATGTACGCCGCCGTCCCCGTGGACAGCAAGCTGCCATCGGCCCCCAGGAATTCCATGCGCGTATTGGCCACGCGCGAACCCAGCCGCAGCACCTCGGCGCGCAGGATGAATTCGCTGCCTATGCCGGGGCGCAGGTAGTCCACGCGCAGGTCGATGGTGCCCAGGCGCGAGAAGCGGTGCAGGCGCTGCAGCGGCGCATCTTCCATGTGCCTGGCACCGATGGCCGCCATGACGGCCAGGCCACCCATGGAGTCCAGGCCGGCGCTGATCACGCCGCCGTGGATGCGCTGGTAGGCCGCATGGCCTACGAGCTCGGGCCGCATGGTGATGCGGCCTTCAACCCGCTCGGGCAGCACTTCGGTGATGCGCAGTCCCAGCACCTGGTTGAAGGCGATCTGGCGCTCGAACACTTCGCGCAGCCCGGCGACGAACTCGGGCTCGAACTGAACGGGCGCCGCAGAGGCCTTCGTGGATTTCAGCACTGGCTGAAGTCCGGCTTGCGCTTCTCCATGAACGCGGTGAACGCCTCCTTCGCGGCAGGTCCGCTCATCAGCTTGCCGAAGCTCGCGCCCTCCTCGGCCATGCGCTCGCGCACCAGGCCGGACTGGCCGGCCTTCATGAGGCGCTTGGTTTCGATCAGGGCCGACAGCGGCTTGGCGGCCAGCTTCCTGGCCTGTGCCTGCGCCAGTGCATTGCATTCGCTGGGCGGCACGACGCGGTTGACCAGGCCCACTTCCAGAGCGGCTTCGGCCAGGAAGGGCTCGCCCAGCAGCAGGGCCTCGGCCGCGCGGTGGTAGCCGAGCATCTGCGGCAGCAGCAGGCTGGAGGCCGCTTCGGGACACAGGCCCAGGTTCACGAAGGGCAGCGAGAAGGCCGCGTTGTCGCCCGCATAGACCAGGTCGCAGTGCAGCAGCAAGGTGGTGCCGATGCCCACGGCCGGGCCGCAGACGGCGGCGATCACGGGCTTGGGAAAGGCGGCGATGTTGTGCAGGAAGCGCCAGACGGGGCGCTGCTCGCCCTCCGGCCTGGCGGCGCCGCCGGCCGACTGCTTGAGGAAGTCGGCAATGTCGTTGCCCGCGCTGAAGATGGCCATGTCGCCCTGGAAGACCACGCAGCGCACGGCGGCGTCTTCGCCGGCCCGGGCCAGCGCATCGGCCATGCTGGCGTACATGGCCTCGGTGATGGAGTTCTTCTTGTCGGCGCGGTTGAAGGTGATGGTGCAGACACCGGCTTCGGTGTGCACGAGGATGTCCTGGGTGGTTTCGCTCATGATGGTCTGTGCCCTTTGGCTTTATTCCTTGAAATACACGATCTGGTGGCTGCTCGCCAGCATCACGCCGGCTTCGCTCCACAGCTGGGCGCTCTGGTCGAAGAAGCCGTTGCGGAACTCCTGGCCGCGCGCCTGGGCCAGCAGGTGGCCCGTGCCTGCCGCGGCCAGTTCCTCGCGCCCCGCATGGAAGTAGACGGTGATGGACACCGTGCCCGCCGGGGTGCGCTGTGCACGGCGCAGCCACACGCGCGGGAAGAATACGTCAGCCAGGCCGGCCAGCGCGCAAAAATCCAGTGCACGCGGCGGTTCGTCGCGCACCCACAGGCGCGTGAGGCTGTCGGTCTCGCGGCCATCCCAGGTCTGGGGAATGATGCCGTCGAGAAAGCGCATGTCGTAGCGGTTGAGCCACTCCACGCCGCCCAGCGGCGGCACGCGCGGCACGGTGGCAGGAGCAGGCACCTCGGGCATGGCCAGGTCGGTGCCGCCCCAGGTGCTGCGCCGCGCGGCCGTGACGGCGGTGGCCGTGGTGACGACCTGGGCATCGCCATCCTGGTCAGGCTGGGTGATGGTCAGCAGCCAGTGCTGGGTGGAGCGGTTGGTGCGAACGGGCCTGGCCTCGATATCGAAGCGCCCCGCGCCCAGCGCGGCAGCGTAGTTGACGGTAATGGACAGCGGATCACCCAGGCACAGCGGATGCTGCTGGATGGCCTGCACCAGCGCGGCTGCGGTGATGCC
Source organism: Delftia deserti (assembly GCF_042653485.1). Classification (NCBI taxonomy): domain Bacteria; kingdom Pseudomonadati; phylum Pseudomonadota; class Betaproteobacteria; order Burkholderiales; family Comamonadaceae; genus Delftia; species Delftia deserti. Next base: position 2,928,961 of record NZ_JBHSIH010000001.1, read on the forward strand.
GCCGTAGGGACCCACCATGTTCCAGTAGTCCTGCGTGGTCTGGCCCTGGTAGTGGCCAACGGCGCCGGTGGGCGTGAGCGCCACGGCCCGGTCGAGAGGATGGATGTCTGTGCTCATGGCAAAAGAGTGTGATGGCAAGCGGGGCCCGCGTCCGTCAAGCCGGCGACTCTGCGGGTGAGGGAAAGCGCGGGTGGGCAGCGGCAGCCGGCGACCTGGCCCAGCCCGAGAACACGTCCACGGCCCGGCCCCAGAGCGCTTCGCGCATATCGGCGCGGAAGAAGCCGAAATGCCCTATGCGCCGCAGTTGCAGCGCCTGGGGCTCGATGCGCTCGATGCGGCTGGGGGCATTGGCGTAGAGCGCGAACAGGTGCTCGGTACCGCGCCAGGTCATGAGTTCGTCGTCGCTCATGGACAGCGCCATCACCGGAAAGCGCACGGCGGCGTAGCTGCGCGCGGCGGCCTCGCCCTCGGCACCCACGCTGTAGCGCGGATTCAGGCACCAGCGGCGCCACTGCAGCATGACGCCGGCCGGCAGGTCGCCCACCTTGCGCAGGCGCCGGCCCGGAAAGTAGCCGCACAGGCGCGTGGCCACGGGCACCAGCACATGCCAGAAATAGGGAACCATGCGCTTGAGGCGGGGCGCGTTGTCACGCCAGTAGCCGCTGCCGGCGGCAATGCTCAAAAGGCCGTCCACCAGCTGCGGGGAGCGCAGCAGGCCCGGCAGCTGGGCGCCCAGGCTGTGGCCGACCAGGAACAGCGGCTGCTCCGGCAACTGCGCCTTGGCATGGGCGATCACGGCCTCGTAGTCGCGCGCCCAGTCGCACAGGTCGGCACGCACCTGGCGCAAAGAGCCTTGCAGGGAATCGCCATGGCCCCGGTAGTCAAAGCTGGTCACCCGATAGCCCTGGCCAGCAAGCCAGGTGGCAAAGGCCTCGTAGAAGGCCTGGCGCACCCCCATGGCCCCGCCGATGACCACGCTGGCGCGCGGCGGGCCAGCGGGCGTGTAGACGCGCAGCGCCAGCGTGGCGCCGTCGCTGCTGAGTTGGTGTTGTTCCATGGCTGTCTCCTGGTCGGTGCCGTTTCTGTGCCGGCTCGCATGGATGGGAAAGGATGGGATGAGCGGAAAAAACAAAGCCCCGCGAACGGGGCTTTGAGCAACGGTCAGACCCGCTCGAAGATGCCGGCGGCGCCCTGGCCCATTCCGACGCACATGGTCACCATGCCGTAGCGCAATTGCTTGCGGCGCAGCGCATGCACCACGGTGGCCGAGCGGATGGCGCCCGTGGCGCCCAGCGGGTGGCCCAGGGCAATCGCGCCGCCCATGGGGTTGACCTTGGCGGGGTCCAGGCCCAGCGTGTTGACCACGGCCAGCGACTGGGCGGCAAAGGCTTCGTTGAGTTCGAACCAGTCGATGTCGTCCTGCTTGAGGCCCGCATAGCGCAGCGCGGCCGGAATGGCCTCGATGGGGCCGATGCCCATGATGGCCGGCGGCACGCCCTTGCTGGCATAGCTCACGAAGCGCGCCAGCGGCGTGAGGCCGAAGCGCTGCACGGCAGCGCCGCTGGCCAGGATCAGCGCGCCTGCGCCATCGCTGGTCTGCGAGCTGTTGCCGGCCGTCACCGAGCCGCGCGCCGCGAACACGGTGCGCAGCTTGCCCAGGCCTTCCAGGCTGGTGTCGGGGCGCGCGCCCTCGTCCAGCTCCACGGTGCGCGTGCGCACCACGGGCTCGCCCTTGGCCAGGTCCAGGCCCCGGTCGGTGACCTCGATGGGCGTGATCTCGTCCTTGAACTCGCCGGCCTGCTGCGCGGCCAGGGCACGGCGGTGCGACTCCAGCGCAAAGGCGTCCTGTGCATCGCGCGAGACCTTCCACTGCTGGGCCACCTTCTCGGCCGTCAGGCCCATGCCATAGGCAATGCCCACGTCGCCATCGCGCTCGAAGATGGACGGCGACAGCGAGGGCGCGTTGCCCATCATGGGCACCATGCTCATGCTCTCGACGCCGGCCGCGATCATCACGTCGGCCTCGCCCACGCGGATGCGGTCCGCCGCCATGGCCACGGCCGACAGGCCCGAGGCGCAGAAGCGGTTCACGGTGATGCCGCCCACGCTGGTGGGCAGGCCCGCCAGCACGGCGCTGATGCGCGCCACGTTCAGGCCCTGCTGGGCCTCGGGGATGGCGCAGCCGCAGATGATGTCCTCGATGGCAGCCGGGTCCAGCCCCGGCACCTGGGCCAGCGCGGCCTTCAGCGTGGTCGCCAGCAGGTCGTCGGGACGGTAGTTGCGGAAAAAGCCCTTGTGCGACTTGCCGATGGGCGTGCGCGTGGCGGCGACGATGTAGGCGTCTTGGATTTGTTTCATGGAGATTGCTCCTAGATCTCAGTTATTCGTGGCCCGCAACGCACGCATGTCCCAAGTCAGGGACAGCAAGCAAGGGCCGCCCCGCCGCGAGGCTGTCGTCCCCCTGGGGGGAAGGCGCGAAGCGACTCAGGGGGGGCATATCAATTGCGGACGGGCTTGCCGGTGTTCAGCATTCCGAGAATGCGTTCATGGGTCTTCGGATGGCCGATCAGGTGGCAGAACGCCTTGCGTTCGAGCTTCATCAGATAGGCCTCGTCCACCAGGGTGCCCGCATCCACGTCGCCGCCGCAGACCACGTTGGCGATCAGGCTGGCCACATGCTGGTCGAACTCGCTGATGAAGCCGCCGTCGCGCATGTTGACCAGCGAGCCCTTGATGGTGGCCACGCCGCTGCGCCCCGCCACGGGGAAGCTGCGCGGCAGCGGCGCGCGCCAGCCGCCTGCGGCCATGGACTTGGCCTCGTTGATGGCGACGAAGAGCAGCTCGTCCTTGTGCGGCACGATGAGGTCGCTGTCCAGCAGGTAGCCCAGCTTGCGCGACTCGATGGCACTGGTGCCCACCTTGGCCATGGCCGCGGCCGTGAAGCCTTCGGTCAGGAAGGGCAGCAGGTCCTTGCCCGTGCTGGTGGCGGCGTTCTCTGCCGCGCGGCGCGCGATATAGGTCAGGCCGCCCGCGCCGGGCACCAGGCCCACGCCGACTTCCACCAGGCCGATGTAGCTTTCCATATGCGCCACGCGGCGCGCGCTGTAGACGGCCAGCTCGCAGCCGCCGCCCAGCGCCATGCCATGGATGGCCGCAACCACGGGCACCTGGGCGTAGCGGATGCGCAGCATCAGGTTTTGCAGCTCCTGCTCCACGCTTTCGATGGCGTCGGCGCCGCCGATCACGAAAGCCGGCATGGTGGCCTCCAGGTCGGCGCCCACGCTGAACGGCGCATCGCCCGACCAGATGACCATGCCCTGGAAGTCGGTCTCGGCCACGTCCACGGCTTCCATCAGCGCTTCCATGACTTCGGGGCTGATGGCGTGCATCTTGTTCTTGATGCTGGCGATCAGGATCTGGCCGTCCAGCGTCCAGGTGCGCAGCGCCCTGGATTCGGCGATCGTGGTGCCGGCCGTCTTCCAGTCGGGCAGGCTGTCTTCGCCCAGCAGCTTCTCGGGGAAGATCTGGCGCTCGTAGACGGGCAGCACGCGGCGGGGCACGAACTGGCCCTTGGCAGGGCTCCACGAGCCCTGCGCCGTGTGCACGCCACCGGCCTCGGCCACGGGGCCTTCGAAGACCCACTTGGGCAGAGGTGCCTTGCTCAATGCCTTGCCGGCATCGATGTCCTCCTGGACCATCTTCGCCACTTCCAGCCAGCCGGCTTCCTGCCACAACTCGAAGGGGCCCTGCTTCATGCCGAAGCCCCAGCGCATGGCCTGGTCCACGTCGCGTGCGGACTCGGCAATGCTCTCCAGGTGGATGGCCGCGTAGTGGAAGCTGTTGCGCAGGATGGCCCACAGGAAGCGGCCCTGCGCGCCCTCGGCATTGCGCAGCAGCTTCAGGCGCTCGGCCGCGGGCTTCTTGAGCATGCGGCCATAGACCTCGTCGGCCTTGCCGCCTGCGGGCACGTAGTCCTCGCTGTCCAGCTCGAACTGCAGGATGTCGCGGCCGACCTTCTTGTAGAAGCCCTTCTTCGCCTTCTGGCCCAGGTTGCCCAGCTCGATCAGCTTGGCCAGCACGGGCGGCGTGCCGAAGCTGGCGTAGAAGGGATCGGTCTCGGCGCTGAGGTTGTCCTGCAGCGTCTTGATCACATGGGCCATGGTGTCCAGGCCCACCACGTCGGCCGTGCGGAAGGTGCCGCTGGATGCGCGGCCCAGCTTCTTGCCGGTGAGGTCATCGACCACGTCGAAGGTCAGGCCGAAGTTCTCGACCTCCTTCATCGTGGCCAGCATGCCGGCGATGCCGATGCGGTTGGCGATGAAGTTGGGCGTGTCCTTGGCGCGCACCACGCCCTTGCCCAGGCCGCTGGTGACGAAGGCTTCGAGCTGGTCCAGCACCACGGGCTGCGTGGTCGGCGTGGCGATCAGCTCCACCAGCGGCATGTAGCGCGGCGGGTTGAAGAAGTGGATGCCGCAAAAGCGCGGCTTGATCGCGTCGGGCAGCGCCTCGGACAGCTTGGTGATGGACAGGCCCGAGGTGTTGGACGCCACGATGGCGTGCTTGGCCACATGGGGCGCGATCTTGGTGTACAGGTCGAGCTTCCAGTCCATGCGCTCGGCAATGGCCTCGATGATCAGGTCGCAGCCCTTGAGCAGCTTGAGGTGCTCCTCGTAGTTGGCGGGCTGGATCAGGTCCGCGTCCTCGGCCACGCCGATGGGCGAAGGCTTGAGCTTCTTGAGGTTGGCGATGGCGCGCTCGGCGATGCCGCTTTTCGGGCCTTCCTTGGCGGGAAGGTCGAACAGCACCACGGGCACCTTGACATTGACCAGATGGGCCGCGATCTGCGCCCCCATCACGCCAGCGCCGAGCACGGCGACTTTCTTCACATTGAATCGGGACATGGATGTTCCACAAGTGGGAGGAAGGTGGCCGCTGCGGCCGCCTCCCGGATTGGTTTACTGCACGCGCACCCAGGTCTGGGTGCGGCCGAAGGGGCCGATGGAGCCGCGCACCTCGAGCTTGGCGCCGCCTTCGATGGGCGTCAGGCGCAGCGTGTAGGTCTTGCCGTTTTCGGGGTCGAGGATCTTGCCGCCTTCCCAGACGTCCTTGCCCTCGGCCTTCTTGGCGCCGCGGATGATCTCCAGCCCCTTGAGCGGCTGGGCTTTGCGGTCGTCCGAGCATTCGGTGCAGGTGGCGGCCGGATCGGCACCCTTGCGCAGGATCTGCTCGATGCGGCCCGTGACCACGCCGTCGTTCTCGGCCACGCGGATCTCGGACTTGGCCTCGCCGCTCTTGTCGTCCACGCTCTTCCACAGGCCCACGGGCGTCATCTGCGCCTGCGCTGCGGCGGCCGTGAGGCCCAGGACCATTGCTGCCAGTGCTTGATATGCCTTCATTTCAAACCCCTTTCGCCTAGAAAGGCGCGCAGGCCACGCTGATGCGCACAGCCCGCGCTCCCATGTTGGAGTGAAGCCGTTCAGGCCAGCGCCGCGTCCGTGTCCATCAGCGACTTGCTGCCGGCGCGGGCCGTGCGCATCAGCGTGGCGGTCTCGGGCAGCAGCTTGGCAAAGTAGAAACGCGCGGTCTGCAGCTTGGCCTGGTAGAACGGGTCGGTGTTGCCCTTGGCGATTTCGCGCAGTGCCACCTGGGCCATGCGGGCGAAGAAGTAGCCGAACACCAGGTGGCCCGCCACACGCAGGTAGTCCACGGAAGCGGCACCCACCTCGTCGGGGTTTTGCATGCCCTTGAAGCCGATCTCGGTGGTGAACTTGGTCATCTGGTCGCCCAGGTAGGCGATGGGGTTGATGAACTCGGCCATCTTCTCGTTGACGCCCTCTTCCTCCACCAGCTGCGCCACCAGCTTGCCGAACTTCTTGAGCGATGCGCCCTGGTTGCCCAGCACCTTGCGGCCCAGCAGGTCCAGCGCCTGGATGCCGTTCGTGCCTTCATAGATCATGTTGATGCGCGCATCGCGCACGAACTGCTCCATGCCCCATTCGGTGATGAAGCCATGGCCGCCATAGACCTGCTGGCTCATGGTGGTGGCCGTCCAGCCGTTGTCCGTGATGAAGGCCTTGACGATGGGCGTCAGCAGCGCCACCAGCTCGGCGCTGTCCTTGCGCACCTTCTCGTCGGGGTGGTTGAACTCCTTGTCGATCAGGAAGGCGCAATAGGTCACCAGGGCGCGGCCGCCCTCGGCATAGGCCTTGGCCGTCAGCAGCATGCGGCGCACATCGGGATGGACGATGATGGGGTCGGCCGGCTTGTCCTTGGCCTTGGTGCCCGACAGGCTGCGCATCTGCAGGCGGTCCTTGGCATAGGCCAGGGCGTTCTGGTAGGCCACCTCGGTCAGGCCCAGCGACTGGTTGCCCACGCCCAGGCGGGCGGCATTCATCATCACGAACATGGCCTGCAGGCCCTTGTTCGGCTGGCCCACCAGGGTGCCGACGGCGCCGTCGATATTGATCTGTGCCGTGGCATTGCCGTGGATGCCCATCTTGTGCTCCAGCGCACCGCAGAAGATGGGGTTGCGCTCGCCCAGCGAGCCATCGGCCTTGACCACGAACTTGGGCACCACGAACAGGCTGATGCCCTTGGAGCCGGCCGGCGCATCGGGCAGGCGTGCCAGCACCAGGTGGACGATGTTGTCGGTGAAATCGTGCTCGCCCGCGCTGATGAAGATCTTGTTGCCGGTGATCTTGTAGGTGCCCTCGGGCGCGCCGGCCACGGGCTCGGCCTTGGTGCGCAGCAGGCCCAGGTCGGTGCCGCAATGGGGCTCGGTCAGGCACATGGTGCCGGTCCACTCGCCGCTGGTCAGCTTGGGCAGGTACAGCTTCTTTTGCTCTTCCGTGCCATGCACATGCAGGGCCTCGTAGGCGCCGTGCGACAGGCCCGGGTACATGGTCCAGGCCTGGTTGGCGCTGTTGAGCATTTCGTACACCGCCGAGTTCACCGCGAAGGGCAGGCCCTGGCCGCCATAGGCCGTGTCGCAGGACAGCGAAGGCCAGCCGCCTTCCACATACTTCTGGTAGGCCTCCTTGAAGCCCTTGGGCGTGGTGACCTCGTGGGTTTCCTTGTTGAGCACGCAGCCCTCTGCATCGCCGCTGATGTTCAGCGGGAACGTCACATTGGCCGCGAACTTGCCCGCCTCTTCGAGCACGGCATTGATGGTGTCGGCATCGACCTCGGCATGCGCCGTCATCTGCTGGTAGTCGTCCGTGACCTTGAACACCTCGTGCATGAGGAATTGCATGTCGCGCAGGGGCGGGTTGTAGCTGGGCATTTGTCTTCTCCTGTGATGGCGGGGTTTGCGGTGGATGCGGTGAAAACGGTGGAAGCGGAAAAATCAGGCCGGGCGGGCGTAGCGCGCCAGGATGCTCTCGAAGCCGTCGATGGCGCGTTGCATGGAGCCTTCGTTGCGCAGGAAGCGCGCTTCGTAATGCAGGGCCAGGATCAGGCCGTGGATCTCGAACAGCAGCTGGTTCTCGTCCAGGTCGGCACGCAGGTCGCCGCTTTCGCGGCACTGCACGATGGTGCGGCGCATGGCTGCGTGCCAGGTCTGGACCGAGGCCGTCAGCGCATCGCGCACCGGCCCCGTGCGGTCGTCGAACTCCACGGCGCCGCTGATATAGATGCAGCCCGAGTCCAGCTCGATCGAAGTGCGCTTCATCCAGTTGTCGAACAGCGCCCGCAGACGCGCCACGCCGCGCGGCGCCTGAAGCGCGGGAAAGAACACTTCCTGCTCGAAACGATCGTGGTACTCATGCACCACGGAAATCTGCAGCTCCTCGCGCGAGCCAAAATGCGCGAACACGCCCGACTTGCTCATGCCCGTCAGCTCGGCCAGAGCGCCGATGGACAGGCCCTCAAGACCGATGTGCGTGGCCAGGTTGAGGGCGGCCTCCACAATGGTGGCCTTGGTCTGCTGCCCCTTGTGCAGCGCGCGGCGCGGCGCGGGCGCAGCGGCTTCGTGCGCGGAAGAGCCCGCCTTGGGATCGGCCGTGGCATCAGCGGTCAAACGGGTGGTGCGGCGTGGGGCGGAAACGCTGGACATGCGAAATTCTTGTTAAAACGAACGTTCGTGCTATTTTGCATGGAAAGCTTGTCGCGGCGAAGACATGCGGGGGAAAACACCTAGCCAGCGGGCAGGCGAAAAAAAGCCGGCAGGGGCCGGCTTGGTTGCTTGTCATGCCTCAGAGCAAGTCATGCCTCCACGGCAAATATCTTGATGCCCTTGAAGCGCATGTGGCGTTCGGGAGGAAGGTCGGAATTGACCATGGCTTCGGTCACTTCCCAGACTCGGCTCTCCTCGAAATGGACGGAGAAGCGGATGATGCCCTGGGCCATGGAGGCCAGCACCACGCGCTCACGGCCATCGCGCGACCAGATGGGCATCCGGAAGGAGTCATCCAGGAGCAGAACCTCCCCAGCCTGGCGCAGTTGGGCCGTGAAGCGCAATGTGCCGCCGACAGGGACCGTGGCGTCGGTGAATTCCTGGGCATGCACAAAGCTGTCAACGTCAGACTGGATGTCCGTGATCACGATCTCGGGCGCCTGGACATCGGAGACATCCGGCAGCGGCGCGTAGGGCAGCATTACCCAGCCGGTGCCGGTCCAGTTGGAACGCATGGCGCCCGGCTCCACTGTTGTGGACATGTCATCGGGCGCAATCAGGGTCGTGCGAATGTGAGCATCGTCGGCAGTGCCGCAAAACCAGCCGCCCAGGTCAAATTCAAAGTTCATAGAACAACTCCACGCCAGTGTCGTCGGTATCAATCAGCGTGCCGCCCAGCATGATGGTGCTGGTGCCAGGACGCACGAAAAGCTCCGGGGGATTCAAAGAGGTGGCGCTGGCGGAGATGAGGTCAGGAAACACCTGCCAATCCTTGCCGTCTGCCGTGCTTATCAGGCCCGTGATGTACTTGGCACTCTCCAGGTACGAAATGCCGATGTAGAGCACACCATCGAGATCAGCACCCACAAAGGAAATCTGGAGGATGGTGCGCGCCGAGGTGGCGTCCAAAAGGGGGTACGCGGCAGTTTGACTCCATAGGTGGCCGTCCTCGGAGACCATGGCAACGATGTGCTTGGCGCTGAAGCCCACCGCAATAAACCGGGAGCCGAAGGTGTAGAGCCTTGACACGGGAATTGGCAGTGCAGCTGCTACGGCCGCGAAACCCGTACTGACGGAAAAGGACACAGCATCCGTGCTGACAGCGGCCCTGCTCGGGGAAGCCACGCAGTACACGGTGCCGTTGTGGGCAACGCCCATCCAGGCGCCGAGCGGCGCCTCTGGCAGACCGCGGGCATCCCATGCGCCGGTGCTGGCGTTGTACACCGACATGGCCTGGTCGGTGCGCGACGCAGCCATAAATGCTTTGCCTCCAGCGACTTGGACGTTCCGGACGTAGTCCCAGGACATGGTCCACGAGGCGCCGTTGTCTGTGGACCGATAGACGCGGGCGATACCATCGCCCGCGCCTCCTTCAGCAAAAAACAAGGTGCCCAGCGCTGTGACCCGCCTGAACTGCACCCTGTCACCAGAGCGAACGGTCAGCGTGGTTGTGTCGGTCCCCGTGTAGTAGTCCACGGGAAACGGCGGGTTGCTGGTCGGGCGCGTAGGAACAAGCATGTAAACCGATCCGTTGTGCGCAATGGAATAGGCTTCCACGGAGGCCGGATTGGTTTTGGGGCGCAGCTTGAAGGGCCGTATCCGGGCCGTGACGTAGCTGGGCACACGCCGGTCTGGGCCAGTGTAGATAGTCCGGCTGCGCAGCGGCGCGCCGCCTCCAAAAAGGATGTTGTAGGAGAGCATTAGATCCACCCCTGGGTTGCGGATTGTGTGAAAACTTTGTCGGCGCGGCGGTTGTCCAGGCGCATGTCGTCCTCGATGCCGAGGAACTTGCCCCCGTTGCGGCGCAGGATGGGCGTGTTGGCTCCCGACTGGTTGGAGAGGCGCAGTTGCTCCTGTGGCGCGGCGCCGGCAGGCATCAGGCATTCGCACAGCGGATGCTTGACCAGGTAGTGCATGCCGACGACGAGCGTGTGCGGGCCGGTGGTGGTCAGCTCCTGCTGGGGCATGGAGAACGGCGATCCGGTCAGGCGCCAGCCCATGGGGTCCTGCGCAGGGTCCGTGGCGCTGGCGGTGATGCCCGCAGGCACGCGCCGATAGGTCAGCAGCGAGGTAGGCGACCAGACAGTCGCGCCTTGCTGGTAGTTGCCTGGTGCCCAGCGCTGGGCGCCTGCGATGATGGCCGCATTCTGGGCGCTGGCCTCTGCCGCTGCAGCGGCTATCTGGGCCGCATTCTTGTTGCCCTCCACCGCCTGCATGGCCTGCAGCATTTCAGCGAGGTGCGTGACCGTCCAGGTCACCAGCCCGGCCGTCCAGTTGCGAAAGCCGGTCAGCCAGTTCAGATAGACATCCGTCTTGACGTCGAATACGTCCTGCGGATCCGTGCGGCGATTCGGGATCGCCACCGATTCCTCGGGCGCACTAGGCGGGGGGGTGAAGTTCATCGTCTTCCAGTCCTTCAATGGTTAGATTGCAATCGGAGAAGCCATGGGCTACCAGAACCTGGTCGAAGCCCGTGATATAGCCGTAGGTGGTGAGCACGCCGTAGCCGCGCGCACCTATCCAGACGACCGGTCTGGCGCGATACGCCAGGATTTCGTTGCGCACGCGCTCGTACTGCGTGCCTTGGACGAGGACCTGCAGCTTTAAGCGATCGCTGTAGGCGCCAGGCTCTGCCATCCAGCCGCCCCAGTCGTCGCGCTTCTTGAGGCTCCAGTCGTCGAAGCCGATGGACGGCCGCCACTGGGTATTTCCCAGCCACACGGCGCGGCCGAGGACGACTTCGGCGCAGCGCGCCTTGGCGCCCTGGTTTCGGATGCGGATGGTGATGCTGGCCTGCGTATAGGCTGTCAGGCCGCTGATGTGCAGCTTGCGCTGGCGTTCGATAGGGTTGAAGAAATAGCCCCAGTGGGAATTGCCCGAAGGCCTGAGCATCAGGCGCTGCCCGCTGTCGAACACCTCACCGTCGACGGGATCGACCATCGACACCTGGACGTCATGGGCCTGCACGCCCAGCAGCATCACGTCGGTAACGACGCGGCCAGGCTTGATGACCACCTCGATCATGTCGTCGGCCTCGGTGAACGACCCCAGGCTGGCGTCGAACATGCGCAGGCGGTTTTCGACACCGCGCCTTTGCCACTTGCCGTCCGAGCTGGCCGGGTTGTTGCCGGTGTTGGCGTCGGCCATGCTGCGCCAGATCACGCGGTCTGCATCAATGATCTCGTCGTTGAGCGCGTAGGTCTTGCCGGCCACCCAGGCCAGCAAGGTGCTGGCTGCCACATTGGTGGTCATGTTGCTGAGCGAGACCGGCAGCGGTGGCAAAAATCCCATGCCGTGGGTGAAATCGCCGTTCATGCGCACTCCCGTTGCTTGACGCCCAGGGCGTCGTTCTTGCGCGCCAGGCTTTCCATGCTGTGCAGCAGCACCAGCTGCTGGCGGCCGATGTCATAGAGCAGCTGCTGCAGGCCCTGCACCGACCGGACAACCTCCGACCAGCCGCCACCGTCGCCCTGCAGGCTTGCCAGCAATTGCCGGGTCTGCCGAGCGTTGTGGATGCGCGAGGGGCCGGTAATCTCCAGCTCAGGACCGTCCTCGCCGACCAGGCGGATGCCGCCAAAGTGGTCACCACCACCCATGAAGCGGGGAATGCCGAACTGATCCAGAGCCGCGTTGACGTCCTTCTCCGTGTAGCCGTACAGGTAGGCCAGATCCTTGGCCGTGCCGCCGGCGGCCTTGATGTCGCGCGCCAGGCCCGCCAGGTCGCCCGTCCCGTCGTACTTGTGGAAGGTCGGCGCGAGTTTGTCCAGGTGGGCGATCCTGTCCTTGTCCGTCTCGAACTGGTAGATGGCCTCGCCATCGCCCATGCTCGCCACGGGAACCTTGTACTTGCTGGCGGCCGCGCCCGACCCGCCCGAGCCGCCATGCAGGGATGGCGGGCCCAGATCGCCGCCCGAGCTGCCCCCCTTGCCACCTGTGCCCGCGTTGCCATCGTCGGTGGTCGTCTTCTCCTTGATGATCGCCGCGCGGAACTCGGCCCAGGCCTGCTCGGAGGTGAGCAGCCGCGTGTCGATGCCGCGTGCAACGTCCAGTGCCTCCTTCTCGGCCTTGAGCAGACGGTCCAGATAGTCGACCTGGTTCTTTTCCTGCTCCAGGATCAGCTCGTCGGTGGACAGCTGCTCACCGGCAGCATCGTGCAGCACCTCCAGCTTGTTGGCCAGGATCAGCTGCGCGGCCTCGTAGTCCAGGCGCGAGCGGTATCCCTGCGTGGTGATGCCGCCGCGTGCGGTGGACGCGGCTTCCCCGATTTCCGCAGCCTCCGGCAGGTAGCCCGTGGTGCGGTAAGTCTGCAGCGCCTGGTCGATGACCTGGTCGGCGCGGTCGATGGCCATGCGGTGGGTCGCCTCGACCTGGCCACGCAGCTCGTTGACCTGCTCGCGCAAGGTATCCATCAGGGCGCGCTCTGCATCGACGCGCTCCTGCGCCGCGTCCACGCGGGCCTGCGCGGCCGTGCGCTCCGCGTCAATGGCGCGCTCCAGCGTAGCCCAGGCCTTGTCCGTGGCAGCACGGGCTGTCCGCTCTGCCTCTTCCTGGGCCTTCTTCGCCGCTTCCTCTTTCGCTTTGGCCGCATCTTCCGCCGTCTTCTTGGCCTCCTCGGTGGTGCGGGTGACGGCCTTGAAGGTGTTGTTGAGCTTGAGCAGCTCGGCCGCTGTTTCGGCCGAGGACTTGCCCGTGCCACCCAGGGTGCCGACCAGCTTGTCGATGCCTTCGGTGAACTCGGTGAGCGACGTGCTGGTATTGGCCAGGTTCTCGATATCGGCCGTCAGCTTTCCTATGTCTCCCGTGCCCTCGCCCACAGTCGATGTGGCCCAGTCCTTGAAGGCGCCGGTCGCGGCCAGGTCCTTCAGTCCTTCAGCGCCACCGCCCTTGGAGAAGACTTCAGCCAGCGCCTTCGAGTTCGCTTCCTCGGAGCTGGCTGCCTTGAGCTTGTCCTCCACCAGCTTGCGGAACTGCGCCTGTGCGTCGTCGGCATCCAGATCGATGTTGACGCCCAGATCCTTGAGCTGCTTGTCCAGTTCTTTCTTGGTAGCAGTCTTGCGCTCGTCTTCGCTGTAGAAGTTCTGGTAGAAGCTGCTGGTATTCGCGTTGAGCGCTTCGATCCCGCCCGAGGCCTTGATGAGGGCCTCAAAAGCCAGGTCGGTCATGTCGGCAAAGCCGGTGATCTTCTTGCCCAGTTCCTCGAAGGAGCGGCCGATCAGGTCGATGGTCTGGAAGGCGGCCTGCAACGCCTCGACATTGGGTGCTTCGCCCAGCGAGTCCAGCGTGGTGCGCATCCAGCTGGGCAGGTCCGCCTTCTTGAGTTCGGACACCAGCAGTGAACCGGTCTGGCCCAGGAAGGCCTTGTAGGCCTCTTCCGGGTTGTTGCCCAGCGAGCGGTTTTCGAAGCCGGCCAGGATCATGCCGGTCGTCTTGTCGATGATCTTGGCGTAGCCGTAGGCGTCCTCGTCGGTGTACTTTCCGTTGGCGGCAAAGCCGCCCACCAAGTCGATGTCGCGCACTCCGCCCGTGGCGTACTTGCCCAGGGATCCGTAGACCAGGGCCAGTCCGTCCAGACTGGTCTTGAGCTGCTTTTCGATGCCATCGCTGTGGCGGCGTGTCAGATCGTCGTACCAGTCGCCTGCCGCGCGGCCGAACAGCTGCTCGGCCGCCTTGTCATTGCCAATGCCGGCCGTGCTGTAAGCCGCGCCGCCATGGTTGGCGCCGCGGGAGCCGAAGGCCTTGTCGAGCGCTCCACCGAGGAAGCTGCCGATCATCGAACCGATGCCCGGAAGAATCCAGGTTCCCACCGCCTGACCCACAGCGGCTCCGTACTGTCCTTGGGACAGGCTGTACAGGCTTCCCAGGTAACCGGCAGCAGAGCCAATCCCTCCCTGGAAACCGGGAATGTCTTTCAGCCAGGTGTCGAACCGGCCTACGGTCTTGCCCAGGTCCTGCAGTGCTTCACCGGCGATGTTCCAGCCATTGGACATGAGCTTGAGTGCGGATTCATTCAGGTACTTCTGCGCCGAGGTTCCCCAGGTGGACCAGTCCGTCAATCCACCGCCCAGGCCCGTGCCCTGCGCATCACCAGCGCCCGCTGTTCCCGGAGCACCGCCTTGACCGAGGAAGTTGCCGACGAACCCCCTGAGCTGAGCGAAGACAGGCACGAGAAACGGCCGCGCAAACGCCTTGTACATCTCATCGGCCACAGAGGCCTTGAACGTCGCACTCAGGCTCTTGGTGAAGGTACGCCAGCCTTCGGTGCCGTTGGCCAGCATGTCCGTGAAGCCCTTGCGGAACATCTCGTCCATCTGGTCGACCGATTTCTGAGTCTCCTGCATGCGGACACGTTCGGCAACATTGGCCTTGGCCTGGTTGGCTGCGGCCGTGGCGTCGTCCTTGAGTTTCTGGGCGCCAGCCGCATCATCCGGATTCTTGGCCGAGATGTCTTCGAGCTTTTTCTTGAGCTCGATCGCGACCTGGTACTGCTCCAGCGCGATCTTGCGGTCGCGTTCCGACATGGCTGCCAGAGACTGCTCGAACTGCACCGCCTCACTGGCCGCCTTCACGCTTTTGGTGTACTCGTCCACCTTGCTGGCAGACTCGTTGTAGCCCTTGACTCGGGCGAGTTCGCGCGTGGCCTCGACCTCTTTGCCAACGGCCTCGGCGACCTCCCTGGAGCAGCGGACACTCTCTTGCCCGGCCGCGTTGTCTTCCAGCTCCGCGATGGTCTTCTCGACCTGCTCCTGGCGCAGTTGTCCCAGCGCCTCCCCGGTCAGGCCGATCGCGCGCGTTTCCTGCCGGGCGAGGTCCAGGTTCTTTTCGGCCAGTACGGCCTTGGTCTGGTGCTCCTTGACGAGTTGCGCCACCTCCTGCTGCCTTTTCTGCAGTTCCTGGTCGCGCTTGAGCTCCTCATTGTCCTGCTGCGTTCTGGCTGGCACGGCCGGTGGCGCGTAGCTGACGGTCCGGGGTACCGCAGGCGGCTCTTTCTTCTGCGCAGGCGCGTCGGTTTTCTTGCTTTGCTCCTGCGGCTGTGGCTGTCCCACCAGTGGCGGATTGATGAACCCGCGGCCGCCGCCTGCATTGCGCTGACCCTGTGCAGCCATCAACTCGCGCTGCACCTGTTGAAGCTTCTCGACCAGGCGCTGGGCATCGTCATGGGCCGTGCGCACCCACACATTGCGCGATGTCGCTGCCCCCTTGGCTTGCAGCATCTCCAATTCAGCCCTGGCGCGCGGAAGCTCCTTGGCCAGATAGGCTGCCTTTTCCGCATTCGACTGGAAGGCCGTGCTGATGTATTGCAAGCCCACCGCGCGCCCGGCTATGTTGCCCAGGCCGCTGCTGATCTGGCCCAGGAAGCCCGACCCGTTGTCACGCGCGCGCGACATGGACTCCGAAAAGGCGTTCATGTCGTTGGCCGCTGCATTCATGCCAAAGGAGATCATCTGGCTGATGCCGGAATCACCCACGGCGGACTTGAGCTTGTCCCAGGCGTTGGCCATGCGCTGAGTGCCGGCATCCAGCCTGTCCGCCGCCTTGTCGGTCCCCTCTCCCAGGGAGCTTTGCAGCGCCTGCGAGAAACGGGGCAGAAAGTCCTGCGTCACGATCTCGCCGGTCTGCAGCATCTGGGAGAACCGCTCCTGTGTCACACCCAGGGCCTGAGCGCCGACCAGCGCCGCATCCGGGATATGTCCCAGTTTCTCGCTGAAGTCCGACGCGCCTATCGTCCCCTTGCCCATCAGGTCGAGTACGGCTGCCAACGAGGCATTGCCCTGCTCCACGGAAAGGCCCATGGCCGCGTTGGCCGAGGCAATCCCCGTGAAGATGGTCTGCACCTGCGCGCCTTCCAGCGCCGTACCACGCGCCTTGGTGGCGAAGTCGGCGTAGGCCTGGCCGGTGGCGTTGAGCTGCAGGCCCAGCCGATCGGCCAGGGCCGTGACATAGGCCAGCTCCTGCGCGCCCTTGCCGCCGGTGGCAAGATCCAGTCGCGTACGCAGATTCTCTGTCTGGGCACTGGCCGTGTAGAGGGCCTCTCCCACCTTGGCCGCCGAACCCGCCACCTCCAGCATGGCATTGGCACGGCCGGCAATCTTGCCCATGGAAGTAGACAGGCTCTCGATATCGATGCTGGCACGCGCCGACACAAGTCCCGTATCCGTTGAGGCACCTGCGAACTGCGACATGTCGGCATACGCCTGCTGCAGCTTGCCGTGGAGTTTGTCGAGCTCCTGGGAGAACTGGGCATTCTGCGCACGCAGCTCGCTCAGGCTGGGCGTCTCGGCGATGCCTATGCTTTTGACCGCTGTACTCATGCTGATCTCTGTTCGGTATGCTTGACCGCTTGTGTTTGTCTTGAAAGGCCGGAGCCGAGGCCCCTATGCCTCAGCCCCGGTTGAGCTGGCGCAGCGCCTGCGCCTCCAGTACCTGCAACTGCGCGAACACCTCGCCGCGCTGCGCGGCGGGCACCGCGTAGCGGCGCATCACGATCTCGACCCCGGCGTAGTCCAGCCCGTCCCAGTGCCACTGGCCCCAGGGCGTGGCCGTCCTGCACCACTGGGTGGAGCAGCCGAGGTACACGCTCCAGGCCATCGCATGCTCCGGCCACAGTTCGTAGTCCTCGGGATGCTGGCGTTGCAGATCGCCGGGCACCATCCGGTCGGGGTCGATCCCCATCTGCGCGCACTGGGCGCGCAGCTCGTCGTCTACGAGATAGCGGTCTGCGCCGTCGAGGCCGAGGTGATGCCGGACAGCGCCACGGAGTTTTTTGTGGCGGCATCCCGCTGGTGCACGTTGAGTCCGTCGAACCAGGCCACGGCCATGGCCTGCTCCAGTCCCGGGTAGGCCTCCTCGGCCGCCAGGCGCTCGTCGCGGCTGTAGGGCACGGGTGTTCCTTCGTCGCCCAGCATCCCCTCCCAGCCCACAACCACTTCGTCGAGCAGTTCAGGGATGGTCATGCGCCGTACCTCCTGCGAGCCATCAGGCTGCGTGGCGGGCTTGCCGACGACGATGAGTTCATTGATCTCGTCACGCCGCGCCTTGCCCAGGCGCTTGAACACGACGGCAAAGTGATGGGCTCCGAACCTGCCCTCATCGACGGGCAGGTACAGCGTTGCGGGAACGGAGATGGTGGGCTTGAGCCCGGAAATCTTGACGGCCATGGTGATCCTTGGATGTGTAGTTGTCAGGCAGGGAGGTGAGGCGTCAGATCTCGATGGACCACTCGTCGTTGCCCGCGTCGGAGGGAATGAACGACAGGGGGATGGTGATCATCTGCACGCCATCGCTGTCGCTGTAGGTCGGCTTGCCGATCTGGGCGCGCGCGCTCTTGAAACTGACGGTGTTGGTGGTGCCGGGGCCATGCTTGAGCGTGACGGGCACGATGGCGCTGGCACGCGCCAGGCCGATCCAGTCCTTGGTGGCCACGCTGGTGTTCTCGAAGGTGACGCTGCCCGTGGACTTGCGGTCCGTGATTTCCACGGTGTCCACATTCATCAGGTCGCGCTTGACCACCTGGTTGCCGCACTTGAAGCTGAAGGCGCTGCAGGCCACCGCCAGGCCGTCGAGGGTCAGTTGGGTGTTGGTCTTGTTGACGCCCAGGGGAGCGACGAAGTCGCTGTAGTCCACTGCCGGCAGGGCCTCATCCACGGCGGGGACGAAGGAGCCCGTGAACTCGAACTTCCACTTGGGAATGGCCTTGGCATCGGTGCTGAATTCCACTTCGCCGCGTGCACCATGCATCTTGTAGAGGGTGCCGTCCACGTTGCCGTAGATGGTCACGCTCTGGATGCCGTCGGTCACGGGAGAGAAGACTGTCTTCACGCCAGTCTCGGTGCTGGCGCTGGCGGCACACGCACGCAACAGGTCGGTCACGCCGGGACGCTCGCCCGCTGCGGCCACACCCGCGAATTCCACGGAGAACGACACCTTCTGGTATTCGGTGACCAGGGTGCTGCCGCTGGAGCCGAAGAAGGGACGGATGTTGTTGCGCTCGACCACGTCGCCCTCGATGGGGGTGAGGGTCACGTCGCTGACCAGCATGGCATTGGCCGCCAGCGGTACGACGGCCGTGCCGACAACGGTTTCAACCAGGGCCAGGAGGGCCATCTTGCGCATGATCTTTGCTGCCATTTGGAAAATCCTTTGAAGAGACAAACAGAGGTTTCGCGGCCTTGGGCGCCGTTCTCCAGCGCTGCGGGCCACAGGGGTTGCGGGAAAGGTGCGGGGTATCCGGTCTAGGCCCGGTTCGGTGGTGTGCAGATCACAGGTAGCTCCAGGTTCTGAGTTGCAGGACAACGGAGTGGCATCGCACTCCCGCGAAATCCACAGGCTCGGCACGCACGACCTGCACGCCATCGGTGCTGTCGTCGCTGCCTGCCAGGGGACCGGGCTGGCACGCGCCGCCCAGGGTCGGATCGGCTCGCACCAGGGCGCGGAACTGCTCGACCAGGTCGTCAAGCAGCAGTTCGCTGGCCTGGGTGTCGGCGATGGCCAGGTAGCCATGCAGCGTCCACTGGTGCACGCTTACCGTGCGGGTCGTGCTGCTGCCGTGCTCGGCCGTGCTGCTTCTGCGCAGCCACCAGCCACGGACATGGGCCGTGCCTGCTGCAGGCGGCGTGTACGTGAACAGGGCGGCCAGCTCGGCATCGCTGGCGGCATGGCGTTCGCGGTCCTGCACAACGCCGATCTGTGGCACCGAGGCCAGGATGGCCACGATGGCGTTGCGATGCTGGGCCAGTGCATTCATGAGCGCAGCACCGGAAAGGCCACCGCCACACTCGCCGCAGCCTCGGCCACGATGGGCCGCAGATGAGCGGAAAAGAGCAGGAACAGTTGTGCGATGGCGTACATGGGTCACTCCGTTGGGGGACGCAGAAAAAGATGCGTCGTTGCGATGGAGTGACTGTGCCGAGGCAGGCAAAAATGAATAAGGCCTGCATATGCAGGCCCGGTTTCAGCGTCCACAGGCGCGCGCCTTCTCAGGCGCAGCGGACCTGGATGCCAGACACATGTGCCTTGGCCCGGCACATCCCAACGGCCAGGCAAGCGCAAACGTCCTGCCGCTCGGGCAGGCACGGACGCACGAAAGAGGTGGACGAAAGAGGAGGACGAGAAAGGCTGGGAGAAGACGGAAACGCCCAGGTCGCCTCAGGCCTGCGGCAAAGTCTCTGGAGCGATGCCGGGCGGCGCGGCCCGGGGGCTAGAGTTCTCCGCCATGCCAAAGAACCCGGCCGCAGATGCGCAGCCGGTTGGCGGCTTCGCCTTCCAGAACCTGGGGCGGATAGGCGGGGTTGTAGCTGACGATGCGCACACCGCCCGTGCTGAAGTCGCGCTCCAGCAGCTTGACGTAGTTCTCACCCTCCAGCTCGATCACATAGACACCATCCTGGGTCAGCGTATCGACCGAGGTGTTGACCAGCAGGATGTCGCCGTCGTTGATGCGGTCCGCCATGGATCTTCCACGGGCACGCACGATCTTGGCGTTGTGCCTGCCCAGTCCCTTGGACTGCAGCCAGGACGAACGGAAGGCGAAGCGGCCTATCACCTCGTCGGGGCCGTTGACGGCCCCATGCCCTGCGCTGACGTGCGCATCGAGCATCTCGATCTGCGTGAACTCGTCTTCGGCCGCACCACCATGCCGAGCCACAGGCTTCGCCGCGCCCGTGCCGTTGAAATACTCCAGCGGCCGGCCCGCTCGCTGCGAGGCCCGCAGCAGTTGCCGTGCCGGCACTTCGCCGCGCTTGCGCCAGGTCCGCACCGTTTCAGGCTGAACCTCCATGCCGGCCATCCAGTCGGGTCCCAAGGCTTCAGCCATGCGCGCCAGTACCTCATCAACGTTGGATGTAAGCGCATCAGTCACAGGTTTTGCAGGCATGGTGAATCTTGACAGTGGTTCGTTATGGACCAAGAATATGGTTCAAATTGAACCGTTTCCTTTTGAACCAAGAGCGTACAGCCAAAATGCATTCCGAACACCATCCGGCACCCGCCTTCCAGGGCTTTCGGCCTGCTGCCCTGCCCCCCACCATCGGCATGCACACGCCCGTGGCAGCTGCCTTGGACCCGCGCCATGGCACTTGCAGCGATCTGCTTCCACCGCTGCTGCAGGACTTCGAGCGCCTGATCGGGCTGCAGCCCACGATGGCCCTGGTGCAGCGCTGGGGTGGACTGCGCATCTACATTCCCACACCGGACAAGGTCACAGCCGAGCATCCCTATGCGGCCACCATCGGCGTGCAAGCCTTGCTCCAGCTCGCCCGTGAGTATGGCGGCCTGCCCCACTTCCAGCTGCCCAGGGCGGCGCGTGCACTGCAGGCACTGCGCAACCAGCGCATCGCTGCAGACTACGCCACGGACAAAACGGCCCGGCAACTGGCTGCCGAGCATGGGATTACGGAAGGCCAGGTGGGGCGCATCGTTGCGGCGCTGGGCGTGACAGCACCGGCCAGGCGACGGCGCAATCTCGTGGGCTGAGCACAGCCACCGCGACGAAGCAAGGCCCTGGTCGCAAAAAAAGCCACCGGCGCAAGCGGGTGGCTTTGCTGCAAAGCGGACCCTGGGGTCCGCTGCGCTGTGTTCAGACCATCAAGGCCAGGCTGGCTTCCAGATGCTCGGTCGGCAGGCGGCGGAAACCCGAGCGCGCGTAGCGCTGCAGGCGGCCCAGCGCGAACGATGTCAGCACGCTGGCAGCCACCTGTGCATCGACCGTCGGGGCGGAAGAGCCCAGCGCGCCGGCGGCGGGGCGCAGGCACTGGCGCAGCGTGGATTCGATGCGGTCGAAGAACTGGTTCATGCGGGCCTGCAGGCGCTCGTGCTCGAAGACGATGGCATCGCCCACCATGACGCGCACCATGCCGGGGTTGCGCTCGCCGAACTGCAGCACCAGGGAGATCACGCGGCTGGCCTGGCGCATGCCATCCACTGCGGGCCGCTCTTCCTCCGGCACATCCCGCCCGACGATCTGCTGCACCAGCGTGAAGACGGATTGCTCGATGAACTCGATCAGTCCTTCGAACATCTGGGCCTTGCTGGCGAAGTGGCGGTACAGGGCTGCCTCGCTGACGCCCAGATGGGCTGCCAGCGCTGCCGTGGTGATACGTTCTGCACCCGGCTTTTCCAACATGGCCGCAAGCGCCTGCAGGATCTGCTCGCGCCGCTCCCCGGGTTTGGGGCGTTTGCGCGCAGGCGTAGGGGCGGAAGCGGAGGCGGCTTCGTCGGAAACGACATCAGCGCCAGGAGCGGATAAAGGCGACAGGACTTCAGACTCGGACATAAGCAGATCAACTATTTGTAAGTAATTCTCTCACAGCCCCCGGCGGCAACTCCGCACAAAGCTGTCCCCATGAGCGCAACCGTCAGGATCGCTTGCCTGTTGCTTGCGCTGCTATTGTTTCCGAGAGCATGGCCGGCATTTGCAATGGAAGCTCCAAGCGTACCAGCAGGCCCTTGCCCTGCGCTGCGGCCCCAAAGGCCAGAGTGCCCTGGTGCAGCAGGGCGATTTCTTCGGCAATGGCCAATCCCAGCCCGGTGCCGTCGCCGGCCGCGCCCTGGGCGCGGTAAAAGCGCTGCGTGATCTGCGAGCGCTCGGCCTCGGGCACGCCGGGGCCGTCGTCCTCGATCTCCAGGAAGGCCCAGCCTTGCGGTTCATCCTCAGACTGCCCCGCGCCATGGTACATGCCGCAGCGCAGCGTGACGCTGCCGCCGGGCGGCGTGTACTTGATGGCGTTGTCCACGAGATTGGAAACCAGTTCGCGCAGCAGCCAACTGTGGCCCCAGACACTGGCGGCCCCCACGTCAAGGCCGAAGTCCAGCCCCTTGGCGCTGGCCTGGTCGAAGAACATTTCCAGCATGCTTTCGCACAGGTCCTTGAGATCCACCTGCTGCAGCGGCTGCACCTCGGCATTGCGCGCATCGGCACGCGACAGCGCCAGCAGCTGGCGTGCCAGCTGCGAGGTGCGCCGCGTGGCATCGCGCAACTGCTCGATCTGCGTCACGCTGAGCACCACCTGGGCCTCGGTGCCCTTGCGCCGCGCCTCGGCCTGCGCGGACTGCGCGCTCAGCGCCCAGGCCTCGACCTGGGCCTGCAAGGCCGCCAGCGGCGTGCGCAATTGATGGGCCGCATCGGCCACAAAGCGCCGCTGGCCTTCGGCCTGTGCGTTGACCAGTGCAAACAATCGGTTGAGCGAGCGCACCAGCGGACGGACCTCGGCCGGCGAGCTGTGCTCCGAGATGGGACTGAGGTCGCGCGGCGAGCGCCGCTCCACAGCCTGGGTCAGGGTCAGAAGCGGCCGGAAAGCCCGGCTGACCGACCAGTAGATGGCGATGCCGGCACCCGCGATCAGCAGCACGCTGGGCAGCAGCACATGCAGCAACAGCTGCCGCACCCATTGCTGACGCACATCGCCCCCATCGGCCAGCACAAGCACCATTTCACCGGCGCCATAGGTTTCGGCACGCATGACGGCCACGCGGTAGGTCAGGCCGTCATGCTCCTGGCTGTGGAACTCGGCCAGAGGCGTGGAAGGCACGTCGAAGCGGATCCAGGTGTCGCCGGCAACGACATGGCCCTGCAGGTCGCCGATGGCATATCCGACATCGTCGCCGCGCTGGCGCAGGACGTCCTCGATGGCGGGCGTCAGCGCCACCAGGGGCGGCGTTCCCTCGGCAATC
Organism: Delftia deserti; assembly: GCF_042653485.1. Lineage (NCBI taxonomy): Bacteria > Pseudomonadati > Pseudomonadota > Betaproteobacteria > Burkholderiales > Comamonadaceae > Delftia > Delftia deserti. The sequence continues at coordinate 2,951,738 of NZ_JBHSIH010000001.1, forward strand.
GACGGCGCCAGCACCGAATCGGCCAGCGCAGGCAACAGGCGCAAGAGGCGCTGGTCATGCTGGGTGGAGGCTTCATCTGCCGAGCGATAGCCGAACCAGCCCCCCATCAGTGCCAGCAGCGTCAGCGGCACCACCAGCAGCACCAGCAGGCGAAGGCGCAGATTGGCCGTCATGGGCGGTCAGCGCCTGGGGCCATGCGCCATGTCCGCATCAGGCGGCGGTATGCGAGAGTTCCAGCCGATAGCCGAAGCCCCGGATGGAACGCAGCGCCACGCCATGCGGCTCCAGCTTGCTGCGCAGGCGCGAGACATAGACCTCGACCGCGTTGGGCGTGATCTCGCGGTCCCAGCCTGTGAGCGCCTGCAGCAGCTTGTCCTTGCTGGCGGGCTTGGGCGCGTGGATCAGCAGGTATTCCAGCACGGTCCATTCGCGTGGACCCAGGTCGATGGGCAGCAGTTTTCCCTCGCTCTCATCGTCTTGCGCAGGCTGGCGCGCGCCGGCGCGGCGGCCTGCCGTGTCCAGCTCGATGGGGCCAAAGCTCAGGACGGCCGATGTGGCCGCCTGCGAGCGGCGCAGCAGCGCGCGCAGCCGGGCCAGCAGTTCGGGAAGCTCGAAGGGCTTGACCATGTAGTCGTCGGCGCCCTGGTCCAGGCCCTGCACGCGGTCCTGCAGCGCATCGCGCGCCGTCAGGATCAGCACGGGCATGGCCGAGCTTTCGACAGCGCTGCTGCGCAGGCGGCGTGTGAGCTCCAGCCCGTCGATGCCCGGCAGGCCGATGTCGATCACGGCCAGGTCGAAGGCTTCCTGGGCCAGCACCTCCAGGGCGCGCTCGGCACTGCCGACCCAGTCCACGGCATACCCCGCATCGGACAGTCCCAGCTTGATGCCGCTGGCCACCATCACATCGTCTTCCACAAGAAGCAAACGCATATCAAACCTAAAAAACAAAAGCCGCCCAAAGGCGGCTTGCAGCAAACCGGCCCAGGCCGTCAGACCACGCCCGGGCCATGCACGATGGTAACGCGAACCGCAAAGTCCGCGTCATCGGGCCTCAATGGCTGCGGATCATGGTGCCGTAGGCCTGGTCGGTCAGGATTTCCAGCAGCATGGCATGCGGCACGCGTCCATCGATGATGTGCACGGCGTTGACGCCGGCCTTGGCGGCATCCAGGGCACCGCTGATCTTGGGCAGCATGCCGCCCGAGATGGTGCCGTCGGCGAACAGGGCGTCGATCTCGCGCGCCGTGAGGTCGGTCAGCAGGCTGCCGGCCTTGTCCAGCACACCAGGGGTGTTGGTCAGCAGCACCAGCTTTTCGGCCTGCAGCACCGTGGCCAGCTTGCTGGCGACCACGTCGGCGTTGATGTTGTAGCTCTCGTTTTCCTCGCCAAAGCCGATGGGGCTGATCACGGGGATGAAGGCGTCATCCTGCAGCGCGCGCACCACGCTGGGGTCGATGGAGACGATATCGCCCACCTGGCCCACGTCGTACTCGATGCTCGGATCCTTGTTGTCGACCATCTTGAGCTTGCGTGCGCGGATCAGGCCACCATCGCGCCCGGTCAGGCCCACGGCCTTGCCACCGGCCTGGTGGATCAGGCCCACGATGTCCTGCTGCACCTCGCCGGCCAGCACCCATTCCACGACCTCCATGGTCTCCGCGTCCGTCACGCGCATACCCTGGATGAACTCGCCCTTCTTGCCCAGGCGGTTCAGGGCCGTCTCGATTTGCGGCCCGCCGCCATGCACCACCACCGGATTCATGCCCACCAACTTCAACAGCACCACGTCTTCCGCGAAGTCGGCCTGCAGGGCCGGATCGGTCATGGCGTTGCCGCCATACTTGATGACCATGGTCTTGCCATGGAACTTGCGGATGTAGGGCAGGGCCTGGGCGAGGATTTCGGCCTTGTCGCGGGGGGCAATCGAGAGGATATCGTTCATGGTGCTAGCCCGGGGGCGTGGAAGTAGTCAACAACAAGGCGGGCATTGTGCCGCAACTGCGCGGCAGTGTTGCATGCCCGGATGACGGAACGCCCACTGGCGCCCGGCCATCATCCATTGTTCTGCATCCAGCCCGGCAGCTTGAAGCGCACGATGGCCAGATAGGCGATCACATAGCTGACCACGAACAGCAGGCAAAAACCCACCAGAACGGGCGTATTGCTCCAGAACAGCAGCGCCGGCACCACGGTCAGCAGCGTGAAGGCCCACAAATAGGGCGAAGTCCGGTTGTTGCGGCGCAGCATGCGCCGTGCCAGATCGTCGTCGAACACGCCGCGCACGATGCGCCGGTAGATCAACTGGTGGAAATGCAGGGCATCCGCCATGCCCGGCGACATGCCGCGCATCAGCTTGCGGTAAATGGAAAACACCGTCTCCCAGACCGGATAGATCAGCAGCAGCATGGGAAACCATGGCGAGACTGCGGAATTGCGCTGCACCAGGGCAATGCTGGCCAGGGCAATCGCCAGCCCCCAGACATAGGCCCCGCCGTCGCCGGCAAACATCATGCCGCGCGGATAGTTCCAGACCAGGAAGCCGCAGGTGGCGGCGGCCAGCGTCACCAGCATGGCGGCCAGGGTCCGGTCCCCCACCTGCAATGCCACGTGGGCCAGCGCCAGGCAGATGATGGTGGCCACCATGCCGGCCAGCCCGTTGTAGCCGTCGATGATGTTGAAGGCATGGGGCAGGCCCGTCAGGGCCAGCACTGCCAGGCCCATGCCCAGCCAGGGCATGGCCGGGCCCAGTGCCTGTTCCAGCCAGGGCCAGCCGAGCCGGGGCACGGTGAGGCCGCACAGCAAAACAGCCAGCACGGCGCTCAGCAGGGTCAGCACCAGCCGGTAACGCACGCTCAGGCGCTGCGAGACATCCTCGATGACGCCGCCGACCACGGCCGGCAGCATGGCGGCCAGGCACACGACAACCCATAGCTGCATGCGCAGCGACGATGGGTCTCCGCGCATGCTCAGCCACGTGCCCACTCCCCAGGACACGGCCAGCCCGAGGTACATCGGCACGCCCCCAAGCCGGGGTATCTCGCCGATGTGAAAGCGCTGCGGCTTGTCGTATCCGTAAGAGGACGTCGAGGACCGCCGAGCCCAGCGCAGCAGCAGCGCACAGCCGATGAAGGAGACCATGAAGGCCAATACCGCCATCCAGATCACGATGACTCCCCATGCAGGCTGCGCAGCGAGGGCGCTGCCTGTGGCAGGGCTCGGGCCTTGCGGTAGGCCGGACGGCTCCACAGCCGCAGCAGGCTGGCCACGTGCCATGCGCCATGGCGCAGGCTGCGCCGGCTCGCCCGCTGACCCGCATGGACGACAGGCAATTCACCACGCCGAAGCTCTCCGCCCAGCGCGCGCAGGCGAAGGCACAGATCCACATCCTCACAATACATATAGAAACCTTCGTCAAACCCACGCAGCCGCATCCAGCTGTCCCGGCCCATCACCAGGCAGGCCGCATTCACCCATTCCACACGCTGCTCCACACGCCCGTGCAGCTTGCGTCGCAGCAAATTCCAGAAAGACGGCAGCTCCCGCTCGAAATCCTGCAGCGTGCCGTCTTCGCCGATCTGCGGTGGGTAGGCCAGGGCCCATCCCGGCCGGGCCGCCAGCGCCAGAAGCTCCTGCAGCGGCTCTTCCTGTGCTCCCCAGTACACGTCAGGATTGATCACACAGACAAATGGCTCCCGCGCATTCGCCAGCGCCCGGTTGTGGTTGCAGCCAAAACCCAGGGGCTGCGCATTGCGCCGGATCTCCAGGGCAAAAGGCCAGCCGGAAGCTGGCGCCAGAGGCTCCACCTCGGGGATGTTGAGCGTCAACACCACGCGGGACACTGGCGCCAGGCGTGCCGAAGCCAGGCATTCAAGCAGCCTCTGGATATGAGCGCCATGCCCGTGGCTCACCACGGACACGACCAACGATGAACCCATCAATGCCGCCCTTCAGATCTTCAAACTCCCGCACGGGAATCACGCGCCGCAGAAACGGCGGCACCCAGTATTCCGCTGATGGCTTTTGTCAAGCGTCAGCAGGCTTGCTGTAATGCAAAAAAATGCAACAGCCGCGCAATATGTCATTACCCGGCCATGCCATGCAGTCACTGCGGTGGCCGGGATTATGATGCGCGACAATCTGCCGCCCGGACTTCCGGGATTTTTTGCGCCCGACGTGGGCGCATCTTGCTGCCCGCTGCGGACTGGCCAAGGCCGTCTGGCGTGAATGAATACGGCCGCGGCTCCTGCTCCCAACGGAGAGATTGCCCGGCGCCCCATCTCCTATGACCACACCCATTTCCGATCCCCACGTCTACCTGCGCACCGTCGATCTGAACGAGCGCACGTCGCTGTCCGTGCTGGCCGGCCATGTCCGGGCCCAGGCGCACATACTGGATCTGGGTTGCGGCAGCGGCGCGCTGGGCGCATTTCTCGCCGAGCACAAGCAATGCGTCTGCGATGGCGTCACCCTGAGCCAGGAAGAGGCGCGCCATGCCGCGCCCTTCTACCGCCATGTCCATGTGGCCGACCTGGAGGACTGCGACCTGGACCAGCTCTTCGGCGATGCGCGCTATGACTACATCGTCTGCGCCGACGTGCTGGAGCACCTGCGCCAGCCCGAGCGCATTCTGGCGGCATGCCGCAAGCGGCTGACGCCTGAAGGCCGGCTGCTGATCTCCGTGCCCAATGCGGGCTACAGCGGCCTGGTGGCAGAACTGCTGCACGGCGAATTCCGCTACCGCGAAGAAGGCCTGCTGGATCGCACTCACCTGCGCTTTTTCACGCGGCGCTCGCTGTCGCGCTTTCTGGCCGAACAAGGCTGGCAGGTCGATGGCATCGACACCATCGAGCGGGCCCTGCCCGAATCGGAGTTCCGCGTCGCCTACGACAGCCTGCCACCGGCAGTCGCACGCCACCTGCTGGCCACGCCCGATGCACTGGCCTATCAATTCATCGCCAGTGCCGCCCCGGTGGCCCAGGCACAGGCCATCGAGCCGCCCGTGAACTATCCACAGGCACATGCCCTATTCACGGCACAGCTCTACATGGCTCGCGCTGGCCGCTATGACGAAGAAAGCAAGCTCTCCACCACCGGCATCATTGGCCAGGCACGCCAGACATTGCGCTTTGCACTGCCCGACCACAACACTTCGCTGAGCCATCTGCGCCTGGACCTTGCCGACCGGCCGGGCTTCGTGCACCTGCACCGGCTGGCCTTGCTGGATGGGCAAGGCGCCGTCGTCTGGCAATGGCGTCCCGAGGATTCGGATGCCGCCTTGCTGGGGCAACGCCCGCACCATCAGCTGGTGTGGAACGGGCCCCATCCGGCAGGTGCATTCGCGCTGATGCTGCTGCTGACCGGCGATGACCCCTGGTTCGAACTTCCCATTCCCGCAGAAACCCTGACCCCCTTGCGTGGCGCCTCGCTGGAGATCGAGATGGGATGGCCCATGTCGGCCGACTATCTGGCGCTGGCCGGGGCCGTGCAGCCGCTTGAGCGGCAGATCGCGCAGGAACGCAGCAGGGCCAATGATCTGCAGGATCAACTGCACACCCAGAACTTGGTGCATGAACAGCAACATGCGGAAACCATTAGCCGGCTGACCGATGAGCTTCAGGGGCTGAATGTTGAGATTCAGCACAAGAGTGACTCCATCAAGGGCCTTTCGCATCGCAATGCTCTGCTAGAAGAGAGCCACGCGACGCAAAGCAAGGAGCGCGCCATCTGGCAGCAGGAGGCCACCCGCGTGCAGCGGGACTTCGCACGGCTGGAACAGCACCTGCGCGACATAGAGAACTCCACCGTCTTCCGGGCCACGCGCCCCCTCGTCCACGCCAAGATGCGCATTGACCGCCTGCTGGGCCGCACGCCCGCGCCTGCCCCTGTCCAAACTCCCGTGCCACAGGCCATGCCGCCGCAGCCCGTCGATGTGATCGTGCCCGTGTACCGCGGCCTGGACGACACGCGCAACTGCATAGAGTCCGTACTGGCCAGCCCCTGCCGCACGCACTGGCAACTCGTGGTCATCAACGATGCCAGCCCCGAGCCCCAAGTCACGGCCTGGCTGCGTGAGAAGGCGGCGCAAGAGCCCCGCATCACCCTGCTGGAGAACGAGGAGAACCTGGGCTTCGTCGGCACCGTCAACCGTGGCATGGCGCTGAACACCGCCCATGACGTGCTGCTGCTCAACAGCGACACCGTGGTCGCCAATGACTGGCTGGACCGCATCCGCAAGGCTGCCTATGGCGATGCACGCATTGCCTCGGTCACGCCGTTCTCCAACAATGCCACCATCTGCAGCTACCCGCGCTTTTGCGAGGGCAACGACCTGCCGCCCGGCATGGACACCGCCGCCATCGATGCACTGTGCGCGCGCACCAATCCCGGCCAGGTGGTGGACGTGCCCACCGGCGTGGGCTTTTGCATGTACATACGCCGCGACAGCCTGAACGCCGTCGGCCTGTTCGACACCGAGCATTTCGGCAAGGGCTATGGCGAAGAAAACGACTTCTGCCAACGCGCCGCAGCCGCCGGCTGGCGCAACCTGCACCTGCTGGACACCTTCGTGCTGCACACGGGCGGCGTGAGCTTCGGAGAAAGCAAGAGCCCGCGCGAGCGTGCCGCCATGGAGACGCTGCGCCGCCTGCATCCGCGCTATGAAGCCGATGTCATGGCCTTTGTCCAAGCGGATCCCGCACGCACGGCTCGCCTGGCGCTTGATGCGGCTCGCCTGCAGGCAGACGCCGCACACCAGCCGGTGGTGCTTTCCGTCCTGCATGACCGAGCGGGCGGCACCGTTCGCCATGTGCGCGAACTGGCGCAGCACCTGCAAGGCAAGGCCCTGTTCCTGACCCTGTCTCCCGCTGCAGGCGGCGCCGTGGTGCTGCGCCGCGCCGAAGAGAAAGAAGCCTTCGAGCTGGCCTTCCGCGTCGCCGACCAGATGGAGGAACTGGTGCAGGCCCTGCGCCAGCTGGGCGTGGTGCATGTGCACTACCAGCACCTGCTGGGCCACAGCGAAGCCATCCTGGACCTTCCCGCCCGCCTGGGTGCGGCCTACGACTTCACGGCCCACGACTTCTACACCTACTGCAAGAACATCTCGCTGACCGGCATGGACAACCGCTACATCGAACCGCCACGTGCAGGAGAGTGCGGCTGCTGCGAGCCGGGAGACACCGCGCCCTACGCAGGCACCGTGGCCCAGTGGCGCCATCGCAATGCGCTGCTGCTGAACAATGCGCGCCATGTACTCGCGCCCAGCCAGGACACGGCCGGCCGGATCGCCGGCTTCGCGCCCGGCGCGCGTGTCCAGGCGGTTGCCCACACCGACCTGCCGGCACAGCTGCCGGCTCCAACAGCGCGACCATTGGCCGAGACAGCCCCGCTCAAAGTCGTGGTCTTGGGTGCCATGAGCGCCATCAAGGGCGCCGACGTGCTGGAAGCCGTGGCGCAGGAGGCCGCCAAGCGTGGCGCACCCGTAGAGTTCCACTTGCTGGGTTACGGCTACCGCAGCCTGCAGACCCAGCCGCGCGCTCGCCTGACCGTGCATGGCGGCTACAAGGAAGAGGAGCTGCCTGCGCTGCTGGAGTGGCTGCAGCCCGACCTGGCCTGGTTCCCTGCGCAATGGCCGGAGACCTATAGCTACACGCTCAGCGCGTGCCTGGCTTCTGGCCTGCCTGTCGTCGGCCCCGATATCGGTGCGTTTCCGGAACGTCTTGCCGGGCGTGAATGGTCATGGGTCCACGCCTGGGATGCCAGCCCTGCGCAATGGCTGGATTTCTTCGCCAAGGTACGTCAGGCGCATTTCATCGCCTCACAGGCACCGGAAACTCCTCCTGCGTCAGACATGCCGCAGGCGCTGGCTGGCGAAGCCTTCTATGCGCAAAGCTACCTGAAAGGCCTTCAGCCTTGCGAACAGGCCGTGCTCCAGCCCCTGCCCCAGGTTTTTCTGGCAACGCATCGCCTGCAGCGCGAAGCCCATGTGGCCAGCTCAATGGCATTGGCCGCCCTGGCACGGTTGCGCTCCATGCCAGTCCTGCGTGGCGTGGCCAGGTGCATTCCTGCGCACTGGCAGCGGCGTGTCAAGAACTGGCTGCAGGCCTGAGCCCTGGACCATGAACTCGCAGGCGCCGCCAAAATGGCGATGCCTGCGCAGTTCAGGACTTGCCCAGCAACAGCAAGATCTCGTTATTGCGCAACCAATCCTCGGGATATCGTCCCTGCAGCGCCTGCGGAACGGGCATATCCACATGGCGCCGCTCCTCGCGCAGCACCTCGAAGCCGGCCTGCCGGGCGATATCGATCAGCTCATCGGCAGTGAGTCGGTTCAGCGCCTGGTACTCCTTGAAGACAAAGCGCTTGTAACCCTCGACACCGAAATCGGCAAAGCCGAAATCCACCTCGGCAGCATCCAACGGACCTTCATGCTTGTCGATGATGCTCCATAGCTCCTCTTCCGAAGCCATCAGGTGGTGCCAAGGCACATCGTCATAGCGGCGCAGATGCGAGCCCCAGGGCGAATGGAACAGCGGCTCGATCTGCAGGAAGAACACCCCGCCAGGGCGCAGGCAGGCGTGCAGGTCGGCCAGAATCGGCAGCACCTTGTCGCGCTGCACATGCTCAAAGGTGGACCAACTGAGCAATCCATCGTAATTTGCATGGCGCCCCGCCAGTGGCGAATTGGGCACGATGGTCTCAAAGCTCAGCGCTGCAGGAATGCGCGACATGCCCAATTGCTCTCGCGCGATGCGCGGCAGCTTGGCGTATTCCTGGCGGATGTCGATGCCGTGGATGGACGTCGCACCATGGCGCAATACCAGGGCCAGATCGGTAATGCCATCGCCGCAGCCGAAATTCAGCAGCCGAGCCTTGGACAGATCCAGCGACCGACCCAGCCAATCATGCGCCAGATCTGCCGCGTAGTTGAAATGTGCACGAAACCATTCATCCGTGATCTTGCCGGCATCCCATGGCGCCAGGCCGAACAGTCTCTCCTGCAAGCGCAGCTTCCAACTCATGCAATCGTCCTCTTTGTTCTATCAAATGGCCTGGCTGCCGTTCACAGCCGTTGAAGCACATAGGCATCCTGGTGATTCCAGAAATGCACCAGTGAACGATGGCGCAAGGCATCACTGCCCCAGGTTTCGGCAATGCGCTCCAGCACGAAACGCTCCGAGGTGAAGGCCGTGCCGTACTCATTGGCATCAATGGCATTCGATTCGCTGGACGGTGCGAAGAAAAAAACCGTCATCGTCCAGTGTCACGCTATCGAAATCCGCAGCCTTCACGCCATGGGTGCTGAACACCAGCAGACCACCCGGCGCCACCGCATCACGCAGCACCTGCAGCCATCGTGTCCAGGTCGAGCGCGGCAGATGGCTGAACAGCGACAGCACGAACACCAGCTCGTACTGCTGAGGCCAGCGTACCTGCTCCGGCACGCTGGCCGACGCAAAGCCCTGCACACCGAAGGTCTGCTTGGAAAAGTCCACGGCATCGATCACGATGTCCGAGACCGTGACCCGTTCCGCACCCAGCGCCTTGACCAGGTGCCGTGTGAAGCGGCCATGGCCGCTGGCGAACTCCAGCACGCTGGCCGTGCGCAGCAAGGGCTTGTCCACTGCCTCCAGCAGCAGCATCAGCTCCGACAGCGTGCGCCAACCATCAGCGAAGTAGTCGCGCAGCGGATTGCGGCTGGAGGGATGTCCACGGAAGAAGCCAAAGATATCGTCCTGTGGCGAGATCCTGCACTCAAGCCCCATGATGTTGGAGAACGAGCCCACAAGGCCATGGGTCTCTATCAGCTCATGAGCCTGCAGCAGCGCATCGTTTTCGCTTCGTGCGCGAAGCAGTACCTGGGCAGCGCCAGCCCTGTCTCCCTGCTCCAGCAGTTGGCTGGCTTCTTTCAGCAGACGTTGCCCTTCGCTCAAATCCGTGGGCAGAGAACTCGTTGTATTCATTGAACTATCCGGGGAGAGTTGTGTGCAAAGGCCGAAAAACCGTCTTCAGCTCACCAGGCGCCGCAGCGGGGGAAGCGAAAAAAGCGCCAGCGATGTCACCGCAGACAGCGCAAACACCAGCAGCGTCATCAAAGGCCAGTAACTGCCGGCTTGTGCAAGGCCATAGCCCCAACGCGCCAGCATATCGATCCAGAAGGGGTGAATGGCATAGATACCCAAAGTGGCCTTGCCCAGGTGGTTGACCCAGGCCGGCACCCTGTGCGCGGGAAAGCGAAGTGCCAGCAAGAAAACGCAGAAGGTCAGCACCATCGCAAAAGGGCTGCGATTGCTGTAGAAGAGCACGAAGGCCCACTCCTTGAGCGCCGGGTAAAGCAACGCCACACCCCCTGCCATGCCCGCAATCGCCAGGATCACGCCCAGCCACAATTGCCATGACGCCAGGCGCACCGGGCGCCTGAGCAGATAGTAGCCACCGAGGAAATAGACGATAAACAGGGGAGCAAGCCCGATGAAGCTGGCATGCGAGGTCTTCTGCAGCGTCTGTGCGATGGAGACAAACCACGTCATGCCCGCTGCCACGGCCAAGAGATGGCGCCATCCCGGACCATCCCCCACGCCCAGCACCGCATAGCGCATGGCAGGCATCATCAGGTACAGGCCCAGCATCATGTACATGAACCACAGGTGGTACCAGGGACTGCCCAGCACCACATCCTGCACGATGCCCGCCCAGGTCATTCCGCCCCACATCCACTGGCGCCAAGCGAAATAGAACACCGACCAGAACAGCAGCGCCGGCAGCAGCCGGGACAGGCGTTGGCCTACCATGCCCCAGGGATCACGTTCGGCAGGCCGCGCCAACAGCACCGCCCCGCCCACCATCACAAACATGGAACTGCCCAGGCGCCCGGCCGCGTCTCCGATATTGGCAACCCACCAACCCAGGCTGTGCACGTCGACCTGCGACACCCGCAGCACCGCCGTATGCACCATGATCACGCCGAACGATGCCAGTACCTTGAGCAGATTCAAGCGTGGATCAACACCCGACCTGGCCTCGCCAGCGGGCGGCGCCTGCTGCTGCAATCGTGCCGACTCCTGCGCCATCGTTCAGTTCCAGTGATGAGGAAGGCGCACCAATCCGGGCAGCGGCTTTGGGAAGATGAAGCGCAGATGCAGGAACTGGAACCACTCGTCATAGACGGCAAGACCTGTCTCATCGAACAGGAAGGCACTGATCACATAGTCGCCGCTGTGCAGAGGCAGTTCGGGGAAGGTCAATACCGTCTGCCAGGTTCCATCAGGCAATTGCCGCGGAAAAGCGCCATCTTCGTGGGTGGCCAGGGAGGTGATTCCCACGCCCTTGGACTGCTCGATCATGAAGCCTATGTGCGGGCGCTCCTCCCCGCGTCCGCGCGCCGTGATGGTCACCACCAGATCCTGGCTCTGCAGCAGGCCAGGCTGATCGCCCTCAGGCTCGGCCAGATCCTTCACATCCACCGACAGGATGCAGGCCGTGCCGCTGTCAACGGCAGCCACGGGCCCCGATGGCGGAGCCTCTGCCTCATGCGCCCTGGCCTGCCCACGCCCGCCTGCCCCCTCGGATGCAGCAGCACCTTCCAGCGCTTGCTGCTCGCGCTCCTGGCGCTCGCGTGTGTGCATATCGTAGGCAGCAAGCACCTGCTCGGTGTCGCCGAACTGTGCCACCTGCCCCCCACGCAGCCACAGTGCAGCGTCACAGAGATGGCGGATGTGGTAAGGACTGTGGGAGCAGAACAGGATGGTGCAGCCGCTGTTGCGGAAGGCCATGATGCGTTCTATGCATTTCTTCTGGAAATGCTGGTCGCCCACGGCCAATGCTTCATCGATGATCAGCACATCGGGTTGCACCGCCGTCACCAGCGCAAACGCCAGGCGCACGGTCATGCCCGAGGAATAGGTCTTGACCGGGCGCTCCATCGCCTCGCCCAGCTCGGCGAAGGCCGCGATCTCGGGCTCCAGCTCGCGCATGCGCTCGGGGCTGATGCCGATCAGGCTGCCGCCGAAATACAGATTGTCCCGGCCGCTGAAATCAGGATGGAACCCGGCGCCCAGCTCCAGAATGGCCGTCACCCGGCCCACGCGTTCGATCGTTCCGCAACTCGGCTGCAAGGTACCTGCCAACAGCTTGAGCAGCGAACTCTTGCCTGCACCGTTGTCGCCAATCACGCCAATGCACTGGCCGCGGTGCAGTTCGAACGACACATCGCGCAGCGCCCAATGGCTGCGGTGCGTGGCGGTTCCCGTCAGCAGCGCCTTGAACCGCGCGCGCGGCGACGGGTATAGCTTGTATTCCTTGCCCAGGTCGCGCACGCGCAAAACCAGGTCTTCGGGCAGCTCGACATGCTTGGCGTTCATAGCCAGTCCACCAATTGATCGCGGCTGCGCCGCACCAGGCCGTTCAGGAGCACGGCCAGCACCAGCAGCCAGGCGCCCAGGGCCACCCACACCGCGGGCTGGGGCCACAGGCCCTGCAGCAGCACATTCTGGTAGCCCAGCACCAGCGCCGTCATGGGATTGGCCCAGAGCACCCAGCGCCAACGCTCTGGGAACAGCGTGAGCGGGAACAGGATGGGCGACAGGTAAATGCCCACCGACAGCAGGAAGGTCACCAACTGCCCCACATCGCGCAGCGCCGCCGTGAGGATGGCCAGCGCATAGGCCAGCAGCGCGCACAGCAGCAACTGGCCCAGCAGCAGCGGCGCCAGGGCCAGCATCGAGGTGTTCAATCCATGCTGGGGCAGATAGGCCAGTGCCACCAGCACCAGCAAGGGCCCGAAGATCACGCTGCTGGCCAGTACGGCCCGCATGGGAAACAGTACGGGTGGCAACGCGTTCTTCTGCAGAATGCCTCCCGCCTCGATCAGGCTGTTCATGCCACGTGCCGTGGCATCGCAGAACGCCATCCAGGGCAAGGCGCCCACGACCAGGAACGCGCCCACAGCATGCGTGGGCGCGTTGTCGCCCAGGCGCATGGAGAACACCACGTCGAACACGAGATAGTAGGCAGCCACCGTGAGCAGGGGCTGCAGATAGGGCCAGAGCACGCCTGCGGCCGTGCCCGCATGGCGAGCCGCCACCTCGCGCCGGGTCATCACCCACAGCAGGCTGCGTGCCTGCCACAGCGCGCGGCATTCGCCGAATAAAGAGTACATGCGTTGTTATGCGACAAGTGCCGCCCACGTCGCATGGCGACGCAGCGGCACTTCGTTCATGCCAAACCCGGCATTTTCGCGCAAGACGCCGGGTCTGTGCCTGCCTTTATGGGGCTGTCCAGGCAAAGAGTGTCAGTTTTTGCTGCCTGTGCGAGCAACGCAGCTTCACTCGATCGCGCAAGACGGGACTGCAGCAGTCCTGCCCCAATGGCTTCAGGGCTTTTTCACGCTTTCGCTGAAGCTGCGAATGGCCTCGGTATGCGGCTTGGCCGCTGCGCGCAGCTTGTCGGCCTCGGCAGTGATGGCGTCCTGCGCTGCCTTGTCCTGCACTTCAGCCAGCAACTGTTCGCGCACCTCCAGATACGGCTTGGTGCCGGCGGGCTTGCGGCCTTCCAGGCGCAGGATATGGTAGCCGAACTGGGTCTTGACCAAGTCGCTGAGCGCGCCGGGCTTGTCCAGCGCAAAGGCCACCTTGTCGAACTCGGGCACCATGCGGCCCCGGCTGAAATAACCCAGATCACCTCCCTTGGCGCCGCTGCCCTTGTCGGCGGAATTCGCCTTGGCCAGTTCAGCGAAGTCGGCACCTGTCTTGAGCTGCGCCAGCAGTTCCTCGGCCTTTGCCTTGGACTCCGGGGCATCGCCGGCAACCAGAATGTGGCGCACCTGCACCTGCTCGGCCAGCTCGAAGCGCTCGGGCTTGGCGTTGTAGAGGCTGCGGGCCTGGGCCTCGGCCACCTGGGCGGGCAGGCGGCTGCGCTCGCGCAACTGCTCTATCCAGGCATCCGACAGCACCTTGTCGCGCGCCAGGCGCAGCACGGCCTGCACTTCGGGCGTCTTGCCCAGGCCCTGCTTTTCGGCATCATCTGCCAGGGCACGGCGCACATAGAGATTCGAGACGATCTGCTGCACCTGCTGCGGCTGGGACAGGATCACGGTGCGCACATCCTCAGGCATGCGCTGGGCATCGGCATTGACATCGGCCGTGGTGATGCGGGTGGCAGGGCCGTCCATCAGCAGCCTGGCCTCGTCGGCCCGGGCCGGCACACTGGCCAGGCCACCGGCCGCCAGGGCCAGTGCCAGGTACACGCGCGACAGGGGAAAAGCAGAAGTCTTGGTCACTTGCATAGTTGGCGTCTTCTCGTCGGTACAAATAAAAAAAGCGGGACTTTCGTCCCGCTTTTTTGAGTGCTACTTAGGCTTTAAGTTGCTTGCTCACGCAAACAAATTAACGCACATAGCGGTGGGGCCAGGTGATGCCGTAGGTGCCCGAGAAGCCTGCGCCAGCGCTGGGGTTGGTCAGCTTGATGAAGGCGGAACCCAGGATAGGCAGACCGTTGCTGTTGTTGGTCGTGGAGATGTTGGCCCAGCCGCGCTTGGAAATGGGGTTCTTGATGCCTTGGAAGGCAACGGAAGCACCCAGCACCGACACGTCGGATTGAGCCACGCCGAACTTCAGCACGCTGGTTTCGCCGCAGAACGAAGTCTTGGAGGCAGGAGCGGGCGACAGATCGAAGTCATCAGACTTTTCTTCTTCTTCGCGGCCATAGGTCACGATGCTGTTGGCGTCCACGCAGATACGTGCGTCACCACGGGCGGTAGCTGCATCCAGCTTAGCATTGCCAGTGTAGAAGAACTCCTTCGTTCCAGCACCAGCACCCTTGATGCCAGACGTGAACACAGTCTTTGCAGCTGCAGATGCTTCGCTGGTGTATGCCAATGCCACGCTGTAACGGCGTGTAGGCATGGAGAACACCCAATCAGTCTTACCATTGATGCTGACATCGTTGGCGTACTGGTTGATCACGTTCTTTGTGGCCAGTGCGCGCGTCAGAGCCTGAGCTTGCGCAGGTGCGGTCACCTTAACGGCTGGCGTAGCAGTGTTCACCAGGTAAGGCGTCGACATGTCCGGCAGATCGTTCAGGTTAGCAATGATGAACGGCTCGTCCGATGTACCCAGACCAGCAACCGCGCCAACGTCGTCCTTGGTCAGGCCAATGTTGCCAGCAGCAAACTTCAGCAGCAGAGGATCTGCCGTGGTGTCGTTCACGGTCACTCCGCCTTCGGTAGCAGCGCTGGACTTTTGCTGGAACACAACGAAGTTGCCACGGGCAGCAGCGCCATCTTCAGTCGTAGCCGTCACAGCGGTAGCAGCACCGGAGAACGTGGTGGTCTGCGGCACGTTCATGATGTACCAGTCAGCCATCAGGCCGGTGGTAGGAGTGGTCATGCCTTGCTTGGCAATTTCAACTTCATCTTTGTACTCGCCGTTCAGCAGCACTTCCTTCAGCACGGTTGTGTCGCAGGCAGCAACGCCAGAACCGTTGTGCTTGATGGTCTTGTACAGAGCGGAATCGTCGTCAAAACCCGGTGCAGCGTAGGTCGAGCTGTTCTTCTTCGGAATGTCAGCCATGTTGAAGATTTCAACATAGCCTTCACGCGTACCGTTGGCAGCAGCTTCAGCCGACAGCTTGGGGTTCAGGCGGCCGGTGGTGGAGTTGAAATAGCCAGCGGTGCCAGCGCCAGTACGTGCGGGCACGCTGCTGAAGCTTTCATCCAGAGCCACGGGACGCGAACGCAGAGCGGGCAGCGTGCAGGTGTTGTCGAAGGTCGTCAGTTGCAGGCGGCCATCAGGACCTTGGGCCACGGCAGCGGTCCACACGTCCTGGGGCGACAGCAGGACTTGGAAGTCCAGCAGGTCGTCAGAGTTGGCGGCGCCACGGAAACGCACCTTCACGGCCTTGCCGTTTTCGGTGTCGGTGTTCACCAGGTGCAGCACGGTCATGTTGCCGTTCTGAGCATTGAAGTAAGGCACGACCAGGTTGTGGCCCGTACCGCCTTCGGTCACTTGGAACTTCGTGGCATTGGTGACGCCGATGCCGGTCGAACGGTCAGCGGCAACCTTGCCTTGAACGACGTCAGCCGAAGCCACGCCGGCGAAGCCCAGGCCACCAACCATGGCAGCAATGCTCAGGGCCAGAACATTTTTCTTCATAAGAACTATCTCCAGTAAAAAAGATAAGGTAGTTGCAACCACCACGATTGATCGCCGGGGAATCGTAGCACAGCCAGTTACGCCCCTATATGGCTTTTTCAGGGCATCCAAGTGCTGTTTTGCGAAAAAAACAACACCCAACTGGCCAGCTGCGTACAGGGACGGCGAATTATCCCAGACATTTGCTCACAAGGGTAGCTGAACTTACTCCATGAACAGCCACCACTGGCCGTCCTCGCTGACCCAGGTTTCATAGATGCTCAGAGGCACCTCGGCATCGCCCATCATGGGGACCTTGGTCCTGTAGTTGCGCAGCACCTGGCAGCGGGTTTCCTCGCACTTGGCGGAGACCAGGTCCCCGCCCCTGAGCACGGTGGCGGCGCCTTGCTCCAGGCGGAAGCGCTCCTGGTTCTTGACGGCGCGGTAGGAAGGCGCCAGCAAGGCGTAGGCCTTGTCCACTTCACCGGCCTGGCGTGCCTTCAGGTAGGCGGCAGAGCGCTGGGTCACCTGGGCCTCGGGGCTCTGGTCCTGTGCGCCGGTGGTGGCACAGCCTGCCAGGACTGCGGCGCAGGCCAGGCCGGCGCCCCATTGCAGCCAGCGCGAACGCGCGGCCAGAGGAAAAGGGAATGTCGAGTGCTTCATGCGGTTTTTCTCTCCGGAAAAAGGGGAATTGGAGGCCTGGGGCGCTCAAATGTTCCTGATTGATTGCTCATCAATACTCAAGGTACGGCAGGTGTGAGCGGCCCCACTTCCACGGAACTCGGCGCCTTGAGTATGGGAGCGAGCGCTCGCATTCGTTCACGCAGGTCTTCACTGACCTCACGCACGTCAATATCCGTGCGCACCACACGCGGGGTGATGATGACCAGCAATTCGGTGCGCCGCCCCGAATTGGTGCTGGACCCGAACAGGTTGCCGACCACGGGCAAATCATGCAGGAACGGAACGCCGTTACGGCTGTTGCTATTTGTCTCCTGAATCAAGCCCCCCATGACGATGGATTCGCCAGAGCGCACCGCCACTCGACTGGAAAGCTGCCGCTGCAGGAAGGCTGTTTGCTTCGTGATCGTGTCCTCGCTACCCACATCGGTGACCTGCTGATTGACCGTCATGGTGACAAGGTTGCCGGCGTTGACCGAAGGCGTGACCTGCAGGTTCACGCCGGTATCCTTGTACTGATAGGAATTGGTGGTCGTGCTGCCCACCGTCGCGCTGGTGGAGGTCTCGCCGGATCGGTAGGGCTGCTGCGTGCCCACGGCAATGGCGGCCGTGTGATTGTCCAGCACCATGAGCGTGGGGCTTGCCACCACTTTGACATTGGTCTTGGTTGACAGCGCGTTGAGCGTGGCACGGACTCTGCCGGCAGAGGATCTCACCGTGTAGTTGAAACCCATGCCCAGTGCATCGCCCAGCGTGGATGACTCGTTGCCCTTCTGCCCGAACAGCGTACCCGTCCCGTCAGCGTGGCTGTTGTGTATCCCGCCATTGAATGCCCATTGCAGGCCGAACTCCAGCCCGTCATTGAGTGTGACCTCGACGATGCTGGCCTCGATCAGCACCTGGGTCGGTGGCAGGTCCAGCTTCTTGAGCGTGGCTTCGATGCGTTCGAACTCCGCTGGAGTACCCCAGACCAGCACCGTGTTGTTGAGCTCGTCGGCCATGACACGGATACTGCCCAGGTTGGCACCGACAGCACCCTGGCTGCCTGGCTGCCCCATCGCCCCCGACTGCCCAAAGCCCGTATTGCTGCCCACGCGCTGGCCGGAACCGAAGCCGCTATTGCCAAAGCCACTTCCTCCGAAGCCGCTATTGCCAAAACCGCTATTGCCGAAGCCGCTATTGCCGAACCCGCTGTTCCCGAACCCGCTATTGCCAAAGCCGCTGTTACCGAAACCGCTATTGCCAAAGCTGCTGTTTCCGAAGCCACTGCCACCGGTGGAAGTGCCCAACCCCGGAGCCACACCGCTGTTGGCAGTAGTCCCTGCCATGGCTCCGCCAAAAATGCCCGCCAGCACGCCCGCCAGATGGCGGGCATTGCCGTTTTGCACGCGATAGATGTTCAACTGGGGCTGGGAACCACCAGAACCAGGCTGATCCAGCTTGGCAATCCATCGCCGTGCTTCGTCCAGATAGGCGGCGCGCGGCGTGATCACCAGGATGCTGTTGAGGCGCTCGATGGGCATGATGCGCAGGGCACCAAACAAGGGATTGCCCTCGGTCAGACCCGCGGCGGCGCCTGCCGCCGCCCCCGCTCCACCGGCAATCGCACCGGCACCGACAGCGCCTGGGCGCACTGCGCTTGCTGCCCCTGGTGCCACACCCGGCGCAGCTGCGCCGCCAGCCCCTGCCCCGCCATTCATGATCTGCAGTGCAGCGCTGACTTCCTGGATGGAAACGTACTTCAGGGGGAAGACCCCCACAGACATGCCTTCCAGCAGGTTGACGTCAAAGGTCCGAACCATGTCAAGCCAGCCCTCGGCCTGGGCACGCGACCCGGCCATGACCAGCAGGTTGCGAATGTTGTCCACGCGCAGGATGGCATCGCCGGGAACCATGGGGCGCAGGATGGCGGCCATCTCGTTGGCGCCGATGTACTGCAGCGGCACGATGATGGTGCCGTAGCCCGGCGCCAGAGGCTTGTCTGACACGGCCTGGCGCACGGTGGCGCCGATGCTCTTGAGCGCATCGACCCGGCCCACATGGTAGGTGCCACGCGCATCGCGCACCATGGCCAGGCCATTGGCCTGCAGTGCGGTTTCGAGCAGATTGAGCGCCTGGTCTGCAGGAATGGTGCTGCGCGTGCTCAGCGTGATGTTGCCCGTGATGGGGGGGTGCAGCACGTAGTCGAGCGACAGGATGTCCCCCAGCACGGTGCGCACCACCTGCGACAGCGGGGCATCCTCGAAATTGAGCTTGACGGGCTTGCCCTCCACGGCCGGGAAGCTTTTGGCCTCACCCAGCAGCTTGCCGGTGCCGTCCAGGATGCGGGGCTTGGCACTGTCCGCACTTTCGGACTTCTTGCCTTTTGCCGCATCCGCATCATCGTCCGGCAGGAATACATAGTCCGACTGCCGGGTGTCTTCGCGGAAGTGGCTGACGAAGTTGTTCTTGGCAGGCTGCGCGCAGGCCAGCAGCAACTGGCACACGGCAAGTGCCAATGCGGTTCGGATAGGTCGATTAGTCAGTTGCATAAGATGTGTTCGGTGAGTTCTTTCAGTTGCGGCGGCGGGGCAGATTGGGGCCTCCACCCAGGGAGGCCTCTCCTCCCGCACCCGGCCGGGGCGGCTCGGGGCGTTCAGCGGCAGCGTTGTTGTTCGAGCCACCGTCAGGGGCGGCGCCGGACGCGCCAGCAGAAGGCCGCGGCAAGCGTGCACCCGCAGGCAATGCAGGGGCCTTGTCCAGCGCAGCCTTGGTCAAAGTGAGAGAGCGGCGTGTTTCCCCGCGTCCGATCTCGATTCCGCGGCCCTGGATGCTCAGCAGCTTCCAGCCATCCAGGGTTTGGTTGAGCATCAGGCGCTGCTCCTTGCCGCCATAGACGATGATGGCGCCGGAGACGCTTCCATCGAAAAGGCCTGTCACCTTGGCCTGGGACCATTGATCCTGCTCGGGGGGTGGTTCCGCATCCACTTTTTTCGGCGGGGGTGGAGGCGGCGGCGGGCGGCGGCTCATCGCAAACAGCGGCCGCTCCTGCATTTGCAGCAGTTGGCGATCATCCTCTGCGTCAGGCGCTTTCCTGGATGGCTGCGGCTGCAGCAGTGACTCGATATCCGCCTTGATGGCCAGCGGCGGCTGCCAGCGGCTGTCTCTGATCTCACCCTGAGGAGTGAGCCATGCCCATGCCAGCGCACCGCACATTGCCACCTGGGCGCCAGCAAGACTCCAGCCCAGCCAATTGATGGGGTGCTTCACGATGTCTTGCTCCGGAGAATGCTGAAGGTGAGCTGGGCACTGAACTTGGGCGCCGCTTTCGTGTCGTTGGTCTGAAGAGATCCCATGAGGTTGATTTCAACGTTGTCCAGCCAGACGGTGGGACTGATGTCCTTCAAGGACAGCAGCCCCATCTGCATGGCTGGCCAGTCGCCCTCGACGGTAGTGACGACATCGATGCGCTCGAAAGGCCCTTCTTCGGGATTCGGCCGCACCTGGCTGCTGACCACCGTCAGACCAGCGCGGTCAAGGGCCGAGCGCAGGCTTTGCTGCACGATGTTGCCCGTCTGCGTGGCATCGTTCTCGCCCGGATAGACATGGCGGGCCTTGACGCTGCCTATGCGCTCCAGCATCTGCTGTATTTCCTCCTCCTGGGCCTGCAGACCCAGCAGGCGCGCATAGCGCGGCTCCAGGGTATCGAGTTGCTCCTGGGCCCATTGGTGACGCTCATTCACCCAAAAAGCCAGCAGAACCACGGGCACCAGCACCAATACAACAGGCACAGCCAGCAGCGCCAGCTGGCGCAACGACAGTTTTGCACTAGTGCTCATGCGCCCTCCTTTGCGGAGGCTGGAGCATTGGGAGCATCAGCATCCGAAGGCTTGTTTTCTGCATCAGCGTCGGCTGCAGTCGCAGCCGGGGCCGCATACAGCCCCAGAACCGCAGGATCAATCACGGCCTCCAGAGTGAAGCTCTCCTTGTTGGAGCGAGTGGGCCTCGTGACCGCACTGGGCAGCCGTACCTCACTGAAGCCCGCTTGCTTGGACAGCGCGGATACGACATCGGATGCGTTGTCGCTCAGCCCCACGATGGTGAGTTTGTTGCCAGCGAACTTGATCCGCTGCACAGCCGTGTCGTCCGGCAGCAGCTCCGTCAGCAGAGCCAATACGCGCAGATGGTCAACCTGCTGCTGCTGGCGCGTCAGCAGGTCTGCGACGCTCTGCGATTCGTCCACCGCCGCCTGGCGCTTGGCCACGACTTCGGAAGATGCCTGGGAAAGCCGCTTGAACTGATCGCTGGCATCCAGGGCCCTCAACCGCAACTGCAGGGTGGGAGTGACTGCCAGCGCAATGGCCAAGGCGATGGCGCCCGCCAGGCCCAGCAGCATCCACATGCGCTGGCGCGCCTCACGGCCGAAACGGCGTGACTCGCCAAATCCCTGGAGCAGTACGGGGCTGGACAGCGATGAGGCCCAGACCTCCGGAGCCATGCCCTGGGGCAGGCGCTCAGCCTGTTCCTGCAGCACTTTGGCGACCAGATCCTGCGATGTGATCACCACATCAACCTGTTGCATGCCTGCAGAGTCAGACCCGGAATCAGGCCGCAGCGCATAGCCCCAAAGCGTTTGCACAGCAGAAAAGGGCGACATGGTCTGCACGTCCAGCGCCACCGCACTGTGCAGCGCCTGCGGCGACAGGCGAGGCAGCCGCAGCGTACGCGCCAGCACCAGGTCTGGCGACAGCAGCACGCCGGCATAGGCAGCAGATGGAGAAACATCTCCTTGCGCCGCATCCGACAAGGTCAGTGAATTGCCACGCACCCAGGCTGCATGCATCTGCCGCTGACCTGTACCGTCTGCGCCGATGAGCTGCATGCGTGCAGCAGGCAGACAGCGGCGCAGCCATGGCAATTGGGTCAATTGCTGCCAAGCATCGCGAAATTGCCCACCCAGTGAACTCAGATCGAGGCCGAAAAATTTGGCATCAGATGTCAGCAAGGCCATGCATCCCGCCGTTGTTGTAATAGTTGAGCCATAGTCGTCAGTTCCTTTTGATTGCCGCGCCGCATCAGGCCTACATGCGTCCGACCCAGGCTTGGGAAGCCGAAAAAATAACCCAAGGCAACCGCCTGTTTGCCGTGCCGCCTTGCACATCGACCTGCCGCACCAGCCTCACGCCACTCCCTCCGCCAAAAGGCACCTTCGCCACCAGGCTGTAGCGTGAGCTTATGGTGGTCTGCCGAAAGGCAGCAACGCCGTCCGCGCGTTCAAGCCACGGTTGCAATTGCGCAGGAGCGGCAGCAGGATTGATGCTGGAGCGCGCACTGACATCGGCCACGACAAAATCCCGCAAGCGGGAGTAGATGTCATAGGTCATGCCCGGGACTTGGAGCAAGTCCTCCGGCGACTCCCAGGCAGGACGCAACACCCGCCTTTGCCCATCGCCGGTGCGTGCCTGGACGATGGCCTGGGCAAGCACCTCTGCAGGCCCTTGCCCCAAGCCCGCCACCTGGGTGAGCAAGGCCGACAAAAGCGTAGACGATGCACCATTGATGTTCACCAGGCCGCTCCACGGAATGATATCCACCTCGACAACCGCGCCCCCGAGCGAGACGGGAACGACGCTGAACTCCCGGAAGTCGGCGGGCTTGACCGCCATCCGTTGCAGCACCTGATAGATGGCTGTTTCTCCCAGTGCGCGCCCTTGCGCCAATTGCCGTGTCACCCCGCCCACAGCCGCCTCCTGGCGAACGACGCCGCCCAGGCTGCTGGCAAAAATCGCCAAGGCAGCCACGATCCAGAGCACCAGAATCAGGGCCATGCCCTGCTGTGTGCGAGCCTTCTGGGCGGTAAGGATTTTATTTCTGCTCAAAAGCTGCGCCCCCCTCCAAGGCTGGCCTCGTCGTCCACGCGTTGGGGATTCGATGCAGCCGGAGTCCTCATGGCAACCACCATCATCGGCCATACCCCCGACGCCGACTGCAACTCGATTTGCACGGCAGACGGCAGTTCCTTTTCGTTGTCCTTTTCGGGTCCCCATTGCGGCTGCCAATGTGCCACGCCCAGCTTGGCGTTCTGGTAACGCAAGGCAAAACCCGTGACACCGCGATCGATCACGTAGGACTGGCTCTGCCCCCAGTCGGGCATGACATCGGGCCCTTGCCAGGGTGCGAACCGCAGCACCAGGGCATCGCCTTCGACGGAAAGCTGGAAGTGGGTACGACCGCCCATGCCGAAGCGGGCGGGCATGATGCCCAGCCAGCGCATGCCTTGCGGGCCACCTTCGAAAAACAGTTCGCTCTCGCCTTGCTTGCGCAGGCCCGCCTGCCGTCTCACGGCAGAGACCTGGCCCAGAACCGAGCGCAGGAAGGCAATGGACACCCGCTGGTGGTCCATGCGATCCAGCCGTGCGTCGACGCGCTCCTGGGTCTGGGACACCGTGGACATGGCCGAGGCCAGCCCCAGCATGAGCAGGGACAGCAAAGCCATGACCACCAGCAGCTCCACCAGCGTGAAGCCGCGCTGCCTGGCCGAAGCCGAATGCTTGACGCCGGACACGCTCATCGCGTCACCTCACCCGGCTGCAATGGTCGCTGCGGACGCAGGGTTTCAAAGACCCAGCTGCGATTTTCGGCAGAGATGGTGATGCGCAAGGCATGCAGGGGGACGGCGGTCTCAGGCAAGTCGCTTGCCGGGAAAGGCGCCGAAGCCACTTGCCAGGCATAGATGCCATCCTGGCCCGAAGCCTGGGTGCCGCCGGGATCGACCATGGGGAAAGCATCCATCAGCGAATCGGCCAGCAGGGCCACGCCCTGGTTTTGCTCCAGCTTGGCCACGCCGCGTGCAGAGCCGCCGACAGCCCGGTAAATGAGCGCCAGGGAGATGGCCATGATGGACAGCGCCACCAACAGCTCCAGCAAGGTCATGCCCCGCACCCTGGGGCGGGAAGCGGCGCGCCGACGCATTACAGGGCCTCTTTGGTGACTTGGCCGGAAAGCCAGTCCACACGCAGACGCACGCCACCACCGCTTTGCGCACGGGCGAGCGAAATGCTGCCCCCCGTGGCGCCGCCTTCGGGCAGAAAGACGATGGTCTGGCTGCCATCGGCCAGCGCCATGCCGGCTGCCGTGGTCAGTTGCACCGTCAGGCTGTCGGGCAGCCTGGCCGCGGCCTGTCCGGCGATGCCGTACTGCCTGCTATTCGTATTGACAGCGAATGCCACGGGCATGCCCTGCAGCGTGGCCTGCTGGCGCGCCTTGCGCAGCAGGGCCGTCACGTCCTGCACCGTCTGCCGATAGTCCACGGCATCGCGCAGCTTGCCCATGGCAGGCGGCACGATGCCGATGATGGCGCCAAGAATGGCGAACACCACCAGCAGCTCGATCAGCGTGAAACCCTGGGCGCGCTTCAAGACTCATCCTTGGCGAGACGGAATGGCAACGGTTGCGGCAGCTGTTCTGGACAGCTGATTACTTGGTGTTGCGAATATCGGAAGCCTCGCCCTCGCCGCCAGGCGCACCATCGGAGCCCAGCGAGAGGATTTCGAGGTCACCGTTGGCGGCGGGATAGGTGTAGCGGTAGGCGTTGTTCCAGGGATCATTGGGCACGCCGCCCCTGAGGTAGGGGCCCGCCCAGCCGGCAACGCCGGCAGGCTGCTTGACCAGCGCGTCCAGGCCCTGCTGCGAGGTGGGATAGCGGCCCACGTCGAGCTTGTACAGCTCCAGCGCCTTTTCGATGTCGGCGATCTGCACGCCGGCCGTCTTGGTCTTTGCTCCACCCAACTGGTTCAGCACCTTGGGGCCGACCAGGCCGGCCAGCAGGGTCAGGATGGCCAGCACGACCAGCAGTTCGATCAGCGTGAAGCCACGCTTGCGGGCGCGGGAGGACAGTTGCTTTTGCATGCGCATCATCTTCTACATACCTTTCAGACAATTCAGATTCATCAGACGGCCAGATCGTTGACGGACAGGATTCCGAGCAGGATCGACACGATGATGGAGGCGATAAGGATACCGAGGACCAGGATCAGCGCCGGCTCCAGCATGGTCAGGAGGCGTTTGATCGCGTTTTCGACCTCGCGGTTCAATATGTTGGACAGCTCCAGCATCATGTCGCCCAGGCGGCCGGTTTCCTCCCCCACCCGCACCAGATTCAGGGCCAGGGGCTCGAATTCTCCGGTTTTCTGGGCGGCATGGGCCATGCGATGGCCTTCCTTGACCATGGGACCCATTTTTTCCAGGCGCTCGCGGATGGCGACATTGGAGACCGTGTCGCTGGCAATGCGCAGCGCCGTCAGCAGCGTGACGCCGTTGCCCAGCAGCGTGCCCAGCGAACGGCTGAACAGGGTGAGCTGGTACTTGCGCACCACGCCACCCAGGCCCGGCAGGCCCAGCAGCCATGATTGCCAGGTCTGGCGGCCCTTGGGGCTCTTGGCCCAGCGGGAAAAGACCCAGCCCAGCGCGCCCAGCACGATGAACACCGCCCAGCCGTAGCTGCGGAATGCATGGCCCAGCCCCATCACGAATTGCGTGGGAAGGGGCAGCGCGTCGCCCATGTCGTTGAAGAGCTGCTCGAACTGCGGCACTACGAAGCCCAGCATGGCCACCAGGGACAGCACGGCCACGCCCAGCAGGATGGCGGGATAGATGGTGGCCGAGACCACGCTGTCGCGCAGGGCACGCTGACGCGCCATGTGCTCCACCAGCCGGTTGAGTACGCCCGACATCTGGCCGCTGGCCTCGCCCGAGCGCACCATGTTGATATAGAAGTCGCCGAACAGGTCGTGGTGCTTGCCCAGGGCCTGGCTCAGCGGCATGCCGGCCTTGACGCTGTCGAGCACGGACTGGAGCATGGCCTGCATCTGCACCTTGTGGCTCATCTCGACCAGGACCTTGAGCGCATTGTCCAGCGACAGCCCGGCCCGCATCATGATGGCCAGCTCGGTGGTCATGCCCTGGATGTCGTCGGCCTTGATGCGGCCCTTCTTGAGCGCGCGCACCGCCAGCGGCACGTTGCCCAGGCTTGCGGCTTCCTCGACCTTGATGGGCGACAGCCGGCTCTTGCGCAGGTGCACCACCACCTCGGCCACGGCCGCAGCGGAAAAAGTGCCCTTGACCATCTGGCCGCGGCTGTCCACGGCCTCCCAGCTGTAATCAGGCATCGCTCTGGTCCTGGGTCACGCGCAGCACTTCGTCCAGCGTGGTGGCGCCCGAGGCCACCTTGCGCAGGCCGTCGTCGTAGAGGCTCAGCATGCCGCTCTTGGCCGCCATGGCATGCAGGGCGTTGGCGTCCTGGCCTTCGATGATGGCGCGGCGCAGCGGCTCGTCGATGACCATGAGTTCATGGATGCCGGTACGGCCCTTGTAGCCCGTGCCCCGGCAATGCTCGCAGCCGACGGCACGGTAGATGGGCGAGCCCTCGCGCAGAAAGCGCTTGAGGCCGCTGCCCTCGACGGCGGCAGCCGGCAGCGTGTCAGGCTGCTTGCAATGCGAGCACAGCGTGCGCACCAGGCGCTGGGCCAGCACGCCATTGACCGAGGAGGTGATCAGGTAGCTTTCCACCCCCATGTCGCGCATGCGGGTGACGGCGCCTGCGGCCGTGTTGGTGTGCAGCGTGGAAAGCACCAGGTGGCCTGTCAGCGCGGACTGCACGGCGATCTGAGCGGTTTCTCCGTCGCGCATTTCGCCGATCATGATGATGTCCGGGTCCTGGCGCAGGATGGAGCGCAGGGCGTTGGCAAAGGTCAGGTCGATCTGCGGATGGACCTGGATCTGGTTGATGCCGTCGAGCTGGTACTCGACCGGATCCTCGACGGTGATGATCTTGTTGGAAACCGCGTCGATCTTGGACAGGGCCGCGTACAGCGTGGTGGTCTTGCCCGAGCCTGTCGGTCCCGTGACCAGCACGATGCCGTGCGGCTTGGCCAGCAAGGTGTTGAAACGCTCCAGCGTATCGGCCTCGAAGCCCATGCTTTCCAGGCGCAGGCGCACGTTGGCGCGGTCCAGCACCCGCATGACGATGCTCTCGCCGTGCACCGTGGGTGCGGTGGAGACACGCAGGTCCAGTTCGCGGCCCTTGGCGCGGGTCTTGATGCGGCCGTCCTGCGGCAGGCGGCGCTCGGCAATGTCCAGATGGGCCAGCAGCTTGACGCGCGAGCCAACGGCGGCGCTCAGGCGCGACGGCACGAGTTCGGCCGCATGGATCACGCCGTCCATGCGGTAGCGCACCTGCAGGCCGGCCTCGAAGGGTTCGAGGTGGATGTCGGAGGCGTGCAGCTCGATGGCGCGGGAAATGATGCCCGTGACCAGGCGGATGACCGGCGCCTCGCTGGCCAGGTCCTTCAGATGCTCTACGAAGTCGCCGCCCGTGGCGTCCGACTCCCAGTCCTGGCCTTCTTCGCCTTCAGGCTCCTGGCCGGCCTCGGACAGGGCCTTGCGGATGTCGGCTTCCAGCGCCAGCACGGGCCTGATCTGCAACCCGGTGGCAAGGCGCAGCGCCTTGGTGATGAAGGGGTCCTGCGGCACGGACATGGCCACTTCGAGCACGCCTTCCTGCAGCGAAATGGGGCAGACGCACTGCGCATCCAGAAAACTGGGCAGCAGGCCCGGCACATCGGGCAGCAGGTCGGGGAATTCTTCGGCGCGCAGCCAGCGCATGTGCAGCTGCTCGGACAGGGCCTGGGCCACGTCGGTTTCCGCCACCACGCCCAGCTGGACCAGGACCTGGCCCAGGTAGCCGCCCAGCTCCTGCTGCGCCTGCAGGGCGTTTTGCAGATCGCGCTCGTTCAGCTTGCCGGCGGAAAGCAGGCGTTCGCCCAGCCGCCCCTTGATCGGGGCTTCGACACCGGCAATCGGTTCCATGACGTGATTGGTGGAAGACATTGCCGCGGATTATCCACTGTCGCCGCATCCCCCGCGAAAGGCGTCCCATGCGGCGTCCACGGTCGCCGCATTCCTGTCATCAACTGTTACGCACCGGCCAGGCCGGCAAGATGCTGCGCTGCACAAGGGAAGGCAGCTTCAGGCCGCCTTCACGGCCTCGGTTGGCAGGCCGCTGGCATCGCCCCAGCGGCGCTGCGCCATGACCAGCAGGCCTTCGAAGATGAGGTTGTCCACCAGCTCGAAGGGCCGCGTCATGCTGGGCACCATCTTCCAGCCTGCACCGCCGGCCATGACGCAGGCGGGTTCCATGCTGCAGTGCATGTACAGATGCTGGTACATGCGCTCCACGGCCCCGGCGATGGCGTAGGTGCCGCCGCTGGTCAGCGCATCGCTGGTGTTGGTGGGAAATGGCGTGACCGCGCCCGTGGGCACATGCAGGCCGGCCGTGCCGCTTTCCAGGGCGCGCAGCATGATGCCGTGCCCCGGCAGGATCAGGCCTCCCATGAAGTGGCCATGCTGGTCCAGCGCATCCACGGTGACGGCGGTGCCGATCATGACCACGATCAGGGGCCGCTCGGGCCCGCGCTGCAGGATGTGCTGGCGCGCGCCGATCATGGCCACCCAGCGGTCCGCCCCCAGGCGCGAAGGGAAGTCGTAGCCGTTGGTGACTCCGGCCTCGGCTGCGCCGGGCACGGCCCACTGCGGCTCGAAATCCCAGCCCAGCATCATGTCGATCTGGTCGTGCACGCGCCGGCGCGCCGTGTCGCCCGCCACCACGCAGCCCAGCATGCGCGTGGGCGTGGGCAGGTCGCTCCACGGCCCTTCGGCCAGGTGCTCTATGTGCTCGAGGAACTCCGCGCCGTGCGCCAACAAGGCGGCGCCAGGCCGATGCGCGTCGTACATCGCCCATTTCAAGCGGGTGTTGCCGATGTCTATGGCCAAAAAAGTCATGGGCGGGATTATCGGAGTTTTCCGGAGGATAGCGTCAGCCATGGACGACAACTGAGTGAGGACGTGAACGCAAGAATGGCGCAAATGTCAAAAATCCGGGAGCACTCCTGCCCGGCAGCGCGCGTTGCCACGGTTAGGCGTTACATTGGCCTTTCCGTTTTTCCACCCACCAACAGGAGTCACCCATGGGACTTTTCAGTTTCATCAAGGAAGCCGGCGAAAAGCTGTTCGGCGGCAGCGCCGCACAGGCAGCCGAGCCTGCGCAAGACCTGAATGCCAAGGCGGCCAAGGCCATCGAGACCTACATCGGCACGCAGAACCTGGGCGTCAGCGACGTGAAGGTGCAGTTCGACGGCTCGCAGGGCAAGGTCACGGTGCTGGGCACGGCCCCCACCCAGGCGGTCAAGGAAAAGGTGACGCTGTGCTGCGGCAACGTCTCCAGCGTGCAGTCGGTGGACAACCAGATGGCGGTGACCAACCCCGAGCCCGAAGCCCAGTACCACGACGTGGTGCGTGGCGACACGCTGTCGGCCATTGCCAAGAAGTTCTATGGCGATGCCAACAAGTACCCGGTGATCTTCGAGGCCAACAAGCCCATGCTGAGCCACCCCGACAAGATCTACCCCGGCCAGAAGCTGCGCATCCCGGCGCTGTGATCTCTTTGTCTCCGTAAAAAAACCGCCTTCGGGCGGTTTTTTCGTGGGCTCAGTCAGTAGTCAGTATTTACCGCTCAACAGCGCACCGAATCCCGGAACGGCTGTAGGCAAGCCCAGGCGCCTGAGCATCATGAACGTCGTGGCCACCGAGGAAGACAGTACCGGCAGGCCGACGCGGTCCTCGATGGGCTGCACCGAGGCCAGCGAGGGCATCTGCACGCAGGCCGAGGCGATGACCGCGTCGGCGTTGGCCGTGTTCAGGCGCCGCGTGATCTCGATGGGTGCGCGCGCATCCTGGGCGCCCACCTGCAGGTTGTCGGCGATCTCCAGCGAGATGCTGTCCACCACTTCGATGCCCTCGTTCTCTATGTAGTCGATGACCAGCTGCGTCAGCGGCTTCATGTAGGGCGCCAGCAGAGCCACCTTTTTCGCGCCGATGGCGTGCAGGCCATCGACCAGTGCGCCGGCGCTGGTGACCACGGGCGCGGGGCCGCCGTTGTCCACGGTGCGCTGGTGCAGGCGCGCCTCGGAGACACGGTGGTAGCCGCGCCCCATGCTCATGATGGCCACCAGGCAGGCATAGCCGAGCACATCGACACGCGCGTCCGACAGTTCCAGCGCGCAGCGGTCGCTATCGCCGTCCATGGCGGCCAGCTCTTCCTTGGTCACATGCTTCATGCGCATGCGGCTGGAATGAAAGGTGAAACGCTCGGGCGCCAGGGCCTCGCGGGCGCGCAGGATGGCGGGGATCTCGGTCTCCATCGTGGTGTTGGAGCTGGGCACGATCTGCCCGATGCGGAAATGGGTTTTGGCTGTCATGTCAATCCATCGTGATGTGGTTGGCCTTGATCACCTTGCCCCAGTGATCGGTCTCTCGCTGCACCAGGGCGCCCAGCGCCTGCGGGCCGAGGAATCGCGGCTCCACGCCCTGCAGGGCCGCGCGCTTTTGCACGTCGGGCGACTCCAGGGAGGTCTTGAGCGCGTCCGACAGCCTGGCGATGGCCTCGGGCGGCGTGCCCGCAGGCGCGAACAGGCCGACCCAGGCTTCCAGCTCGAAGCCCGGCAGGCCCGCTTCGGCCGTGGTGGGCACATCGGGCAGCATGGGATGGCGCGTCTTGCTGGTCACGGCCAGGGCCCTGAGCTTGCCCGTCTGCACATGGCCCAGCACCGAAGGCGGCGTGGTGATGAACATCTGCACCTGCCCGCCCAGCACGTCCTGGATGGCAGGGCCGGAGCCCTTGTAGGGCACATGCGTGATCTGGGTCTGGGTCACCTGGGCGAACACGGCCGTGCCCACATGGGACAGCGAGCCATTGCCCTGCGACGCGTAATTGACCTTGCCCGGGTTCTTGCGCAGATAGGCAATGAATTCCTGCAGATTGTTCGCCGGAACGGAAGGATGAACGGCGATCACATTGGTGGCGGCCACGATCAGCCCCACGGGCGCCAGCTCGGACTGCGCCCAGGGCAGCTTGGGGAACAGGGCCGGATTGCCCACGTGGTAGGCCGAATACGAGGCCAGCAGCGTGTAGCCGTCCTTGGGCGCCCGGGCCACCATCTGGTAGGCGATGTTGCCGCTGGCGCCGCCCCGGTTGTCCACCACCACCGACTGTCCCAGCAGGCGCGACAGCGGGTCGGACGCCAGGCGTGCCGCCGTGTCCACCACGCCGCCGGGCGGGTTGGGGACCACGAGGGTGATGGACTTGGCGGGAAAGCCCTGGGCCAGTGCGGGCCCTGCGCCCAGCAGGGCGGCGGCTGCCAGACCGGCGGCCTGCAGCACAATGCGTCGATTCATGCTTGTCTCCATGTTCTCTTTGTACCAGCGCATTCTTGCGGGCCTGCACGCGGCCGAACAGCCGTATCTCGTTGATCCATCCTTCGTCTGTGGTGGAGGATGAGGATGATCAACCTGCACCGATTCGATCTGCTGACGCTGCGCCTGTATGTGGCCGTGGTCGATGCCGGCAGCCTGACGGCCGGCTCGCGCACGCTGGGGCTGTCGTTGGCGGCGGCCAGCAAGCGGGTGGCCGAGCTGGAACAGCACTGCGGCGTGACCCTGCTGGTGCGCAGCAAGCGCGGCGTGACGCCCACGCCTGCCGGCCAGAGCATGTACCACCATGCGGTGGACGTGGTGGCCCGGCTGGAGCACCTGGCCCTGGCCATGGACGACTTTCGCAGCGGCGCCACGGGCCAGTTGCGCCTGTGGGCCAACAACTCGGCGTTTGCGGGATTTCTGCCCCGGCTGCTGGCCGACTTCATGGCGGCCCACCCGGGTGTGTCGGTGGACCTGGAGGACGCGCTCAGCGAGGAGTCCGTGCGCGCCGTGCTCAGCGGCGTCGCCGAGCTGGCCATCATCGGGGAGAACACGCCCCTGGAAGGGCTGAGCACCCAGGTGTGCGATGTGGACGAGCTGGTGCTCGTCATGCCGCGCGGCCATGCACTGGATACGGACGACGCCGCCCCCGTGCCCCTGGCCACCGTGCTGGACCACGACTTCGTGAGCCTGGCCCGCTCCACCTCGCTGATGCGGCGCATTGCAGCCGAGGCCGAATCCATCAACCGGCCCGTGCGGATCCGCATCCAGGTGCGCAGCTTCGACGCCATGTGCCACATGGTCTCGGTCGGGCTGGGGCTGGCCATCCTGCCGCGCGCCGCCACCGCGCCGCACCTGGCAGCGCGGGCACTGCGGCTGCGCCCGCTGGGCGCACTCAATACCCGGCGCCGGCTGCTGCTGGCCATGCGCTCGCAGGCCACGCTGTCAGGACCGGCCCAGGCCCTGGTGGACATGGTGGCCGCCCGGGCGGTGGCATTGGGCTTTGCGGAGCCGGAGCGCTGAAACCCCTTTTCAAACGCCGTGCTCGGCGCACCACTGCGTGACCGCATCGCGGAAATCCAGGCACAGCGGCGACAATCTGGCGCCTGCACGCCAGCACACGGCCAGCTCGTGGCTCCAGGCCATGCCTTCGCCGCGCAGGGCCACCAGGCATTGGCCCTCGGGCTGGTGCAGGGCCTGCGACAGCATCAGACCGAGCAGGTCCGACTGACGCAGCAGCTGGGCAAAGGCCACGGGCGAGGCCGTGCTTTCCACCGCCACGCGCGGCGGTGCCAGCCCGGCCAGGGCGAACTTCTCGTCCAGCCATTGCCGCAGGTATAGCGAGGCTGCGGGCATGGCCCAGCGCTCGCCCACCAGATCCGGCCAGCCGCGCAGTCGGCAAAGCCTTGGATGATCCGCACGCGCCACGATCTGCATGCGCATGGTCCCCAGCGGCATGCACTCCACATCCGCAGGAATCTGCGCCGGCACGGCCACCAGGGCCAGGTCGATGTGGCCCTTGCGCAGAAGGGTCATGAGGTGCGCGCTCATATGGGTTTCTATTGAAAAGGTGGCCAGCGGGCGCTGTACGAAGAAACGCGCCAGCAGCGGCGAGACAAGCGACGGCATCAGGTAGGGAATGGAGCCCAGGCGCACCTGGCCGGCATGGCTGGCGCGCTGCTCGTCCAGCGCGCTGCGCAAGGCCTGCATGGACTGCAGCACGCCGCGCGCATGCGCGAGCATGCCGGTGCCCGTGCGGGTCAGGGTCAGGCCCTTGGCCGCGCGCTCGAACAGGGCCAGGCCTGCCTCGTCCTCCAGCCGCGCCATGGCCTTGGACAGTGCCGACTGGGTGAGCCCCCTGGACTCGGCCGCCCGCTGCTGGCTGCCGTGCTCGGCCACGGCCACAAACAGCTCCAGGTCATCGATGCGCATGCGGTGTCCCTCCATGAATGGCCCGCGCGCATTCCCGCATGCCCGGCAGGCATTCCAAGTTTCCACACGGGAATACCGGCGCACCAGGGGGATACCTAGACTGGTTTTTGTCGCCAGCCGTGCCAGGCCCTTCCCAATCCACAGGAGACAGACATGCGGCAACCATTGCAAGGAGCGCAGCCACCATGCCATGCGGCAGCCATGACACGCCGCCGATTCGGCCTGTGCGCCGGCGCGGGGCTGCTGGCCCCGGCAGCCATGGCGGCCGCGCCGGACGGGCCGGACGGGCCTTCCCGCTATCCGCGCAGACCCATCACCCTCGTCGTGCCTTCGGTGGCAGGCAATGTCAACGATGCCGTGGCTCGCCTGCTGGGCCAGGGACTGACCGAGCGCTGGGGCCAGCCGGTGGTCATAGACAACCGCCCGGGCGCAGGCACCACCACAGGCACCAAGCTGGTGGCACGGGCACCTGCCGATGGGCATACCGCCTTGCTGACCTTTACCGCCCATGTGCAAAACCCGGCCCTCTACGCGCAGGTCGGATACGACCCGATTGCCGACTTCGAGGCCGTGAGCCTGGTCGCCAAATCCTCGGTCATCCTGGCCGTCTCGGCGGACTTTCCGCACCGCAGCCTGGCCCCCCTGGTGCAGGCCGTGGCCGCGGAGCCGGACAGGTACGCCTACGGCTCCTACGGCGTGGGAACCACGGGCCACATCCTGGGCGAGCTGCTCAAGCGCCAGGCCAGGCTGAAGATGGCGCATACGCCCTACAAGGGCGGCGTCCCCCTGGGCAACGATCTGGCGGCAGGCCACATTCCCATCGGACTGATCGCCGTGGGCACGGCCATGCCGCTGCTGCAGGCGGGCCGCATCGTGCCCGTGGCCATCACCGGGGCCCGACGCTCTACCCTGCTGCCCCAGGTGCCCACCTTCCTGGAGTTGGGCTACCAGGGCTTCGAGCCCGACGCGTGGATGGGCCTGCTGTTTCCGGCAGGCACCCCGCAGGCCATCACGGCGCAGCTGTCCCGCGAAGTTGCGCGCCTGGTGCAGCAGCCCGCCATCGTGCAGCGCCTGCATGGCCTGAACCTGGAGCCTGTGGGCAGCACGCCCCAGGCCTTTGCCGCCACGCTGCGCGCCGACCAGGCCAAATGGGCGCAACTGGTGCGCGAACTCGACATCCGGCTGGAGTAGCCATGGCCGACAAACACTACCGGGCCCTGGTCTGCACCCACTGGGGCCACTGGAATGAACTGGAACTGCAGGCACTGCAGCGGCCCGTGCTGGCACCCGGCCAGGTCCGCATCCGTGTACGCCATGCGGGCATAGGCTTTGCCTTGAGCCTGTTCGTCGCAGGCACCTACCAGCGTAGGCCGCCCCTGCCCTTCACGCCCGGCACCGAGGTGGCGGGTGAAATCATGGAGGTTGCCCCCGATGTCCGCCAGCTGCGCCCGGACCTGCGCACGGGCCAGCGCGTCATTGCGGCCTTGGACTGGGGCGCGCTGGCGCAGGAAGCCGTGGCCCTGGCCCATACCGTCTATGCCCTGCCCGATGCCGTCCCCCTGTGCGCAGCGGCCGCCCTGCCCATCACCTATGCCACCTCCTGGTCGGCACTGCAGTGGGCGGCCCGGCTGCAGGCCGGGGAAAGCGTGCTCGTGCACGGAGCCAGCGGCGGCCTGGGCATGGCGGCCGTCCAGATCGCCAGCCACCTGGGCGCGCAGGTCATCGCCACGGCCAGCACCGAGGAAAAGCGCTCGGCAGCGCTGGTCCATGGCGCCGCCCACGCCCTGCCATCCGACGCCGTGGCGCTGCCCACGGCCGTGAAGGCGCTGTGCCCCGCAGGCGGGGCCCAGGTGGTCTTCGACCCCGTCGGCGGCGACCTGGCCGATGCCTCCCTGCGCTGCATGGCACCCGGGGGCCGCCTGCTGGCCATGGGCTTTGCCAGCGGGCGCATTCCGCAGTTTCCCGCCAATCTGCTGCTGGTGAAGAACCTGGGCGTGCTGGGCTTCAACTACGGCCGCTATATCGGCTGGGGACTGACCGACGAGCGTGCCGTCCACGCACCGGCCGTGCAGGCCCTGGTCGGGCAGATCACTCAAGCCGTCGCCAGCGGGGCCATCGCGGCGCCACGCACCATGCACTTTCCCTTGCCGCAGTGGCAGCAGGCACTGGACACCACCATGTCGCGCCGCGCCGTGGGCAAGGTCATCCTGGATTTCTGATGTCTTCGACTCCCCATCCATTCGACGATGAGCCACTGCTGGCCGGCATCACCGTCCTCGACATAAGCCAGGGCGTGGCCGGCCCCTACTGCGGACTGCTGCTGCGCCAGCAGGGCGCGCGGGTGATCAAGATCGAACCGCCCGCTGGCGACTGGAGCCGGCAGATGGGCAGAAGCCGGGATGGCCAGACCGCCATCTCGGTGGCCTGCAACGCCGGCAAGCACAGCGTGGTGCTGGACACGCGTGCGCCCGAAGGGCGCGCGGCGCTTCAGGCGCTGGCCTTGCGCGCCGACGTGGTGCTGCAGAATTTCCGCCCCGGCGTGGCAGCCCGCATGGGCGCCGACCCCGTGCAACTGGCCGCAGGCAACCCGCGCCTGGTCTACGTGTCCATTTCCGGCTATGGCAGCGAGGGGCCGATGGCCGGACTGCCGGCCCTGGACACGACCATGCAGGCCTACGGCGGCCTGATGCACGCCAACCGCGACCCGGCCACGGGCCAGCCCCGCCGCATCGGCCTGCTGCTGGCCGACCTGGCAACGGCCCTGTATGCCGCCCAGTGCGCCACGGCAGCGCTGTTGCGGGCCGCACGCACGGGCCGGGGCCGGCACCTGGAACTGTCCATGCTGCAGGTCTGCGCGGCCCTGCAGTCCTACCTGGTCATTGAAGGCGCCCTGTTCCCCGGCGCGGAGGCCTCGGCCTTCAACGCGCCCACGGGCCTGTTCCCCGTGGCCGATGGCATGCTCTACCTCAGCATGCTGGACGACGCCATGTTCGCCCGCCTGTGCAAGACCATGGGTTTTGACGATTGGCTGCAGGACCCGGCCCTGCGCAGCAGCGCGGGCCGGCTGCCGCAGGCGCAGCACCTGTCGGCCCGGCTGGCGCAGGCCCTGCTGCACCAGCCACTGGCCCATTGGGAGCGGCTGTTCAAGGACAACGACATCCTGTTCGGACGCGTGCGCCACCCCTTCGAACTGCTGGACGATCCCCAGTCGGCGCACCTGTTCCAGCGCACGCCCGGCCACTGTGCCTGGCCGGGCCTGCCCCTGCCGCGCCTGCCGGGACAGACGCATGCGACGGATGCCCAGGCCCTGGTGCCGCCCGCGCTGGGCGAACACACGCAGGCCGTGCTGCGGGAGTTCGGCCTGCGCTGACTACTGGCGCCAGGGCAGGCCGCGCAGGCGCCAGCCGCCGACATGGCCGCGCTGGCCGTTGGCATCCACGTCGCCCTCGAAACCTTCGAGGATGTTGTAGGCCTCGATGCCCAGTTGCGTCGCACGCTGGGCGGCAGCCACCGAGCGCACGCCGCTGCGGCACAGCAGGACCACCTTGCCGCCTTCAGGCACGGCGGCGCGCAGCTGGCTGTCGAAATCGGGATTCATCGCCATGGACGGCCACTGCTTCCAGGCCACGGCCACGGCACCCGGTACGCGGCCCACCCAGTCGCGCTCGGCATCGGTGCGCACATCGACGAGCACGGCTTCGCCGGATTGCAGCCATTGCCAGGCAAGTTCGGCAGGAATGTCGCCTGCATAGCCCGGTGCGGGCTGGACGGTCAGCGGGATCGCTGCGGGGACGGGAGCGCTTGCGGTCATGGATTGGCTTTCTGAATAAGACGCGGTTGTGTGCACGGCAAGAATAACCGGCCGCCTGCGTGAGCACGCATGAGGCCGCATTGATCCGCATTGAGCTGCCTGAAGTCGCCTCAAGTCGCCCCCGGGCGCCTCGCCTACTCCCAGGGAGGCAGCAGCTTGTCGCGCAGCACCTGGCGCTGCGCCTCCCAGCCCGGCATGACGCTGGCCACCGTGGCCCAGAAGCGCGGGCTGTGGTCCATGTACCGAAGATGGGACAGCTCGTGCACGACCACGTAGTCGATGACCTCGGGCGCGTGCTGCATGAGCCGCCAATTCAGCCGGATGGCGCCCGCCGTGTTGGCACTGCCCCAGCGCGTGCTTGCGCTGGTCAGCCTCAGGCTGGTCCACTGCACGCCCAGGAGCGGTGCGTGGCGCTGCAGGCTGGCCGTGAACCAGGAGCGCGCCTCGCGCAGCATCCAGGCCTGCACGCAGGCGCGCACCTCGGCGGCCGATGCCCCGGGCGCCAGCGGCAGGTGCAGGGACTGGCTGCCGTCGGCCGCCTGTTCACGGTGTATCTGGCGCGTGCGCAACGGCTGGGTTTCGCCGCCGGTCAGGCACAGCTGCAAGGGGCGGCCCAGGTAGCCGATCTCCGCGCCGTGCTCCCATCGTATGCGTGCCGCCTGCTGGGTTTGCTGGCGCTGGCCGGCCTCGTGCAGCTTGCGCAGTATCCAGCCCGATTTCGCATCCAGCGCCTGTGCGATGGCAGCCATGTTCACCCAGGCCGGTGCGCTGACCACCAGCCCCTGCGCGCCGATGGTGAAGCCGATGGTGCGCCGGCGCGAGCGCTGCAGCCGGTAATGCAGCACCTGTCCCTGGAGGACCGCCTGCTGGTTGGCCTCCGGATGGACGCTGGGACTGTCCTCGGGGATGGTGGATGGAGACGGGGCAGATGAAGGAGGAGGCGCGGATGGAGGCTGGGCGGGGGGAGCGGCCCGGTCACGGCGCGGCTTCAGCCCGCCGCCCTGCGTTTGCACGGCAGGTGGCAGCAGCCAATCCCAACTGCGCTGTGCCGGGTCCGCCATGCCGCTCTCCGGCGCCTCAGGCGCGGTAGGCCTCGGGGTCGAGGCGCTGCATTTCGGCCTCGATCCAGTTTTCGACTTCCACCATCAGCTCCTCGTGCTTGCGGCCCACGGAAGGAATGGGCTTGCCGATGGAGACATCCACCACGCCCGGCGTCTTGATGAAGGCCTTGCGCGGCCAGCACTTGGCCGAGGTGACGGCCACGGGCACGACCGGCACGCCGGTCATGATGGCCAGGCGCGTGGCGCCGGTCTTGTACTCGCCCCTTTGGCCGCGCGGGATGCGCGTGCCTTCGGGAAACATGATCACCCAGGTGCCCTGGCCCAGCAGGCGCTTGCCCTGCTCGACCACCTTGTGGAAGGCACGCGAGCCGTGCTTGCGGTCGATGTGGATCATGTCCATGCTGCCGATGGACCAGCCGAAGAAGGGCACCATGAGCAGCTCCTTCTTGAACACATAGGCCAGCGGGCGCGGCATGATGGCCGGCATGAGGAAGGTCTCGTAGGTGGACTGGTGCTTGACCAGCAGCACCACGCCCTGCTTGGGATCGGTGGGCAGGTTCTCCATGCCCTGCACGCGGTGGCGCACGCCCATGATGACGCGGGCGCTGTCCACCGACAGCTTGAGCCAGGCGCGCGCCACGGCATAGACGCGGCGCGGCCCGCCGCCCAGCCAGCGCGTGAGCAGCACGGCCAGGGTGTAGGGGATCACGGTGATGCCCATCCAGAGCATGTGGAGGGTGGAGCGGATCAGGGACATGGCGGCAGTGTGGTGCAGAAAGCGGCGCAGGGGCCGGGCGGCAGGCCCGGGCCTTGCGCCCTCAGGAATCGGAATTCACAAAGATAGCATTGTGCGCAGGACGGCAGGCCGGCGGCGCATGGGAAAAGCGCCGTTCGGGCGTTCAGGCGTTCAGGGAGCCGGTGCGGCATCCGCCGGAACCAGCGCATCGGCCAGCGCGGCCAGGCTGGCATGGCGCTGGGTGCCGGGCGGCAGCCCGGGCGGCAGCGCCCCGTCCAGAGACACTCCGGCGCTGGCGCCCGTGCAGACCAGGTGCAGGCGCGCGCCCATGGCGGCACCGGCCTGCAGGTGGGCCACGCAGGAGCCGACCACCCACAGCTGGTGGCCCTCGACGCCGAAGCGCTCGGCAATCTGCTCGAACAGCGCCGTGCCGGGCTTGCGGCAATGGCATTCCTCGTCCGGCGCATGGGGGCAGTAGAAAACCGCATCGACGCGCGCGCCTGCCGCCGCCATTTCACGGTGCATGCGCGCGTGCACGGCATTGAGTTCGGTCACGTCGAACAGGCCCCGGCCCAGGCCCGGCTGGTTGGTGGCGACCACCACATGCCAGCCCGCCCGGTTCAGGCGCGCCACGGCTTCCAGCGCCCCGTGCTGGGCCGTCCAGGCCTCGGCCGAGCCTATGAAGCCCTCCTCACCGATCTGGTTGAGGGTTCCGTCACGGTCCAGGATCGCAATTTTCATGGTCGGGTCCCAAGAATGTCAGAACTCAATTGCGCGCGTCCCAAGACGAGGGACACCGAGGAAGGGCCGCCCCGCACCGAGGGTGTCGTCCCCCTCCCTTGCGAAGCAAGTAGAGAGGGGGAAGGCGAGAAGCGCCTCAGGGGGTGCTCCATTTACGCCAGTCGCGAAAGGTCCGCCACGCGGTTCATGGCTTCGTGCAAGGTCGCCAGCAGGCCCAGGCGGTTGGCCTTGAGCGCCGGGTCTTCGGCGTTGACCATCACATGCTCGAAGAAGGCATCGACCGGGGCGCGCAGCGCGGCCAGGGTCTGCAGGCTGGCCGTGTAGTCGCCGGCAGCAAACTGCTGCTGTGCCTTGGGCGCCACCGATTGCAGGGCCGCGTAGAGGTCCTTCTCGGCCACCTCGGCCAGCACGGCCGCGTCAACCTGGGCCTGCACAGCCTGGTCGGCCTTCTTGAGGATGTTGCCCACGCGCTTGTTGGCGGCGGCCAGGGCCGGTGCCTCGGGCAGTTCGCCGAAGGCGCGCACGGCCTCCAGGCGCTTTTGCACGTCGGACAGGCGCTGCGGGCGCAGGGCCAGCACGGAGTCCACTTCCTGGGCCGAGAAACCCTGCTCGCGCAGGTTGCCGGCCAGGCGGTCGTAGATGAAGTCGGCCAGCTGGGGCGTGGCGTCCTCGATCTTGTCGCCGAAGGCAGGCAGCACGCTGACCAGCAGGGTCTCCAGGTCCAGCGCCAGGTCCTTCTCGACCAGCATGCGGATCACGCCCAGCGCATGGCGGCGCAGCGCGAACGGGTCGCGGTCGCCCGTGGGCAGGTTGCCGATGCCGAACATGCCGACCAGGGTTTCCAGTTTGTCGGCCAGGGCCACGACCACGCCGGCGTTGCCGCGCGGCAGTTCGTCGCCCGCAAAGCGGGGCTTGTAGTGGTCCTCGATGGCATCGGCCACGGCCACGTCCAGGCCGTCGTTGAGCGCGTAGTAGCGACCCATGGTGCCCTGCAGTTCGGGGAACTCGCCCACCATGTCGGTCACGAGGTCGGTCTTGGCCAGTTGCGCGGCCAGGTCGGCCTGCTGGGCCAGGCCCGTGTCGCCCAGCTGGCGGGCAATGCTCTTGGCGATGGAGCGCACGCGCTCCACGCGCTCGCCCTGGGTGCCGAGCTTGTTGTGGTAGACCACCTTGCCCAGCCCGTCCACGCGCGAGGCCAGGGTCTTCTTGCGGTCCTGGTCGAAGAAGAACTTGGCGTCGGCCAGGCGCGGGCGCACCACGCGTTCGTTGCCGCCGATGACGGCGCTGGCATCCTGGGGGCTGATGTTGCTGACCACCAGGAACTGGTGGGTCAGCTTGCCGGCGGCGTCCAGCAGCGGGAAGTACTTCTGGTTGGCCTTCATGGTGAGGATCAGGCATTCCTGCGGCACGTCGAGGAATTCCTTCTCGAACTCGCAGACCAGCACATTGGGACGCTCGACCAGGGCCGTGACCTCGTCCAGCAGGGCATCGTCCTCGATGGGACGGACACCGCCGCCCACGCGCTCGGCAGCGGCCTGCAACTGGCGCGCGATCTCGGCACGGCGCTCGGCGAAGCTGGCGATGACGGCGCCTTCCTCGCGCAGCTGCGCGGCGTAGTCATCGGCAGAGCGGATGACCACGGGATCGACCGCCGCCTCGAAGCGGTGGCCATGCGTGGCCGTGCCGGCCGTCAGGCCCAGGGCTTTGACGCCGATCAGCACCTCGGTGCCGTGCAGCACCACCAGGCCGTGGGCCGGGCGCACGAAATGGACGCTGCTCCAGCCGTCGGCCAGCTGGTAGCGCATGACCTTGGGGATGGGCAGCCTGGCAATGGCTTCGTCCAGCGCCTTTTGCACGCCGTCGGCCAGCATCACGCCGCGCACGGTGGAGGCGTGGAACAGGGCCTCGGCCTTGCCCTCGCCCTGGCGCGTCAGGCCGGCAACGGCTTCTTCGCCGGCGCCCAGGGCGGCCAGCTTCTTGATCAGGGCGGGCGTGGGCTTGCCGTCGGCGTCCAGGCCCACGGAGACGGGCATGAGCTTTTGCGACACGGCCTTGTCCTCGGCCTGGGGCAGGACTTCGGTGATGTGGGCGGCCAGGCGGCGCGGCGAGGCATAGGCCGTCAGGCGCGCTTCGCTGGAGGCCAGCAGGCCCTGGGCCTTGAGCTGCTCGAACAGCACGCCGGCAAAGGCGTCGCCCAGCTTTTGCAGCGCCTTCGGGGGCAGCTCTTCGACAAACAGTTCAACAAGAAGATTCGATGCGTTCATGGTCTGGTGTTCTCTCGGTGCAGCGGTGTCCGCCTCAGGCGGCCTTCTTGCCCTGTTGTTCGGCGGCCTTGGCCAGCTCGGCCAGCACTTCGTCGGCATGGGCCTTGGGCGCCATGGGGAAGCCCAGGCGCGCACGGCTGTCCATATAGGCCTTGGCCACGGCGCGGGCCAGGTTGCGGATGCGGCCGATGTAGGCGGCACGCTCCGTCACGCTGATGGCGCCGCGCGCATCAAGCAGGTTGAAGGTGTGGGCGGCCTTGAGCACCTGCTCGTAGGCCGGCAGCGCCAGCTGTTCGCCGATCAGGTGGTTGGCCTGCTTTTCGTAGGCGCCGAAGGCGGTGAACAGGAAGTCGGCGTCCGAATGCTCGAAGTTGTAGGTGGACTGCTCCACCTCGTTTTGGTGGTAGACGTCGCCGTAGCTCAGGCCGTCGGTCCAGGTCAGGTTGTAGACGTTGTCCACGCCCTGCAGGTACATGGCCAGGCGCTCCAGGCCGTAGGTGATCTCGCCCGTGGCGGGCTTGCAGTCGATGCCGCCGACCTGCTGGAAGTAGGTGAACTGCGTCACCTCCATGCCGTTGAGCCAGACTTCCCAGCCCAGGCCCCAGGCGCCCAGCGTGGGGTTCTCCCAGTCGTCCTCGACGAAGCGGATGTCGTTCTTCTTCAGGTCGAACCCGAGGGCTTCGAGCGAGCCCAGGTACAGCTCCAGGATGTTGTCGGGCGCGGGCTTGAGCACCACCTGGAACTGGTAGTAGTGCTGCAGGCGGTTGGGGTTGTCGCCATAGCGGCCGTCCTTGGGGCGGCGGCTGGGCTGCACGTAGGCGGCCTTCCAGGGCTCGGGGCCCAGGGCGCGCAGGAAGGTGGCGGTGTGCGAGGTGCCCGCGCCCACTTCCATGTCATAGGGCTGGAGCAGCGCGCAGCCCTGGTCGGCCCAGTAGGACTGCAGCTTGAGGATGATTTGTTGGAAAGTGAGCATGACTTGTTTCAGGCGTCGCACGCAGGCCGGGGCCGCGCCGGTGAATGAGAGGCGGCTCGCGCCGCGCAAACGACGATTTTAAGGCGCCGCCCGGCCGTGCGCCGTGGCGCCGGCCTGCGGCCCCACTGCGGCGGCGACGCCACGCGATCTGCATCAAAAAACAGAGCACGCATTGCATACAGGCAAAGGCCATGGCGCGGGACCAACTGGAAACAGGCCTTGCAAGGCCCGGCAGCTTCATTTTTTGACAATTCACCGGGGCCGCGGCCGGTGGCCGTTCGCCACGCCGCCATGCACGCCCCCTAGAATGGCCCATTGACCTTTTTTGTCGTGGACCACCACCGCCCCGGAGCCTGCCATGAACCTGATGAACATCATCACCAAGCAACTGATAGAGATCATCGAGTGGACCGATGACTCGCGCGACACGCTCTCCTACCGCTGGCCCGATGACGACAAGGAAATCAAGAACGGCGCCCAGCTCATCGTGCGCGAGTCGCAGCAGGTGCAGTTCGTCTCGGCCGGCCAGTACGCCGACCTGTTCAGCCCCGGCAAGCACACGCTGACCACGCAGAACATTCCCATCCTGTCCACCATCCAGGGCTGGAAGTACGGCTTCAACTCGCCGTTCAAGTGCGATGTCTACTTCATCAACACGCGCCTGTTCACGGGCAACAAGTGGGGCACCTCCAACCCCGTGATGGTGCGCGACAAGGACTTCGGCGCCGTGCGCCTGCGCGCCTTCGGCACCTACGACTTCCGCATCGTCGAGCCGGCCAAGTTCCTCAAGGAAGTGGCGGGCACGGACCAGAACTTCCGCATCGACGAGTTCGCCGACACCATGCGCTCGCGCATCATCAGCGTGTTC
This sequence comes from Delftia deserti, assembly GCF_042653485.1. Taxonomy (NCBI): domain Bacteria; kingdom Pseudomonadati; phylum Pseudomonadota; class Betaproteobacteria; order Burkholderiales; family Comamonadaceae; genus Delftia; species Delftia deserti. Next base: position 2,995,215 of record NZ_JBHSIH010000001.1, read on the forward strand.
ACCGAGTCGCTGGCCAAGGCCCAGGTGCCCGTGCTGGACGTGGCCCAGCGCTATGGCGAGCTGGGCGATGCGCTGCTGCCGCTGATCAACCCGGCCATGACGGACAAGTACGGCCTGGAGATCACCAGCTTCGTGCTGGAGAACGTGTCCGTGCCGCCCGAGGTGGAGCAGGCCATCGACAAGCGCTCCAGCATGACGGCCATCGGCAATCTCAACGACTACGTCAAGTACCAGATGGGCCAGGCCATGACCACGGGCGGCGAAGGCGCTGCCGCAGCCACCCTGCCCGCCACCATGGCCATGGGCTTCGGCATGGCGCAGGAGATGATGAAGAGCATGCAAAACGGCGGTGGCGGTGGCGGTGGCGCACCGGCCGGCCAGGGCCAGACGTCCGATCCGTTCTCGCCCGCTGCCGCACAGGCGGCCCAGGCCCCCGCAGCGCCCGCCGCCGGTGGACTGCAGGTGCTGACCCCGGCCCAGGCGGCCCAGGTGCTGGGTGTGAGCGAGGCCGATGTGCTGGCCGAGATCCAGGCCGGCAACCTCAAGGCACGCCAGATCGGCAGCCAGTGGCGCATTGCGCAAGCCGCACTCGATGACTTCCTGCGCGGCTGACATTTCCGTGGTTTGACCCTTTGCGGCGCCAGGCCCTGCCTGGCGCCGCGTCCCGTTTTCCAGGACCGATGCCGTGAGCGCGCCCTCCTCCAGTTCCTCCAGCACCTCGACTTCCCCCGCCTCCGGTTCCTGGGAGGCCGCAGCCGCCGCGCCCGCCATGGTGCGCAAGCACCCCTGCCCCGAATGCGGCGCCAATCTCGAATGGAATGCCCAGGCCCAGGCGCTCAAGTGCCCGTACTGCGGCACCACGGTGCCCTGGAGCGAGGAAACGCGCGAGGAGCTGGGCCGCGATGTGGTCGAGCAGGACCTGGCCGAGGCGCTGCGCAACCCCCAATCCGGCAGGGGCTGGGGCACGGAGGACCGCTACGAGGTCCAGTGCCAGAACTGCCGCGCCATCTCGGTCTTCGTGAACCGCACCGTGGCCCAGCGCTGCGACTTCTGCGGCTCGCCCTCCATCGTCGCCCATGAGGAGCAGGGCGATGCCATCACGCCCCAGAGCATCCTGCCCTTCAAGATCAGCGACGGCCAGATCCGCGACCGCATCCGCCAGTGGTACGGCAGCCGCTGGTTCGCACCCAACCGCCTGAAGTCCGCAGCACTGACCGACACGCTGCATGGCGTCTACCTGCCCTACTGGACCTTCGACGCCCACGCCAGCGCCGACTGGCAGGCCGAGGCGGGCTTCTACTACTACACCAACGAGTCCTACCGCGACAGCAACGGCAACGTTCAGACGCGCCAGGTGCGCCATGTGCGCTGGGAGCCGGCCTCGGGCAGCCTCGCGCATTTCTTCGACGACGAACTGGTGCCCGGCACCGTGGGCGTGCACGCCAACCTGCTGCGCCAGGTGGAGCCCTTTCCCACCACCACCGACCTCAAGCCCTACACGCCCGAGTTCGTGCGCGGCTGGACCGTGGAGCGCTACCAGATCGACCTGGGCAAGGCCGCCCAGGTCAACGTGCAGGACATGGACGAGCAGCTGCGCGCCCTGTGCGCACGCCAGGTGCCCGGCGACACCTACCGCAACCTGCAGGTGCAGCGCGAGTACCAGGGCCGCACCTTCAAGCACATCCTCGTGCCGGTCTGGCTGGTGGGATACACCTACGGCAGCAAGACCTTCCAGATCATCGCCAACGGCTACACCGGCCAGATCGCGGGCGAGCGCCCCTACAGCGCCCTCAAGATCACGCTGGCCGTGCTGGCCACGATCATGGTGCTGGCGCTGCTGTGGGTGATGTTCGGCCAGTAAGTAGGCCGGCTGCCGCTCACCACGCGCTCCAGACCTCTTCGGCAAGCCCGAAGGCGGTGCTCGCGCCGGAACCTCCGGTGACCGCCACCACACGCGTGGCCTCGTCGGGCGCATGCACCACGCAGGGCGCGTCCTGCGCACTCGGATAGACGCCCACCCAGCGCTCCACCACCTGGGCGTCGCGCAGGTTCAGGGCCTCGTTCATGTGGCGCAGCATCAGCCCGTCCACGGCCTCGCTGGCAAAGGGCTGGGGCGCTGCGCCGTAGTGGTGGGAATCGCCCACCACCAGGCTGCCGTCGGCGCTTTGCACGGCGATCAGGTGGATGCCGTGGGCCAGGCTCTCGCCCTCCTCCCGCTCCAGTTCGGCGCGCAGCGCGGCGGCTTCGGGCAGGGCGCTGTAGCCCTCGTATCTGACCATGCTCAGGTCACCCATGACCGAGCCCTCGAGCCGAAAGCCCGGCTGCGGCCGCACGCGCAGCATCTGCAGCTGGCACAGCTGGATGCGGTGCGGCGCCCACAGGCCGGCGAACAGGCCGCCCGGGTCGGCGTTGTTGCAGACCACCACGCGTTCGCCGTGGTAGCTGGCGCGCGTGCTGCGCACCCGGGGTGCCGCCACCTCGAGCACGGCCTCGCCGAAGCGGAAATCCACGCCCATGGCCTGCTCCAGCCACTGCGCCAGCCGGGCAATGGCCGTGCGCGACTCCACGCGCAGCTCATGCGGGCTGTAGAGCACGGCACTGAGGTCTCCGGTGCGCAGTGCCGGGTGGCGTTCGGCGGCCTGGGCCGGCGTGAGCAGCTCGCAGCGCTCGCCCATGGCGGTGCTCAGAAAGGCATGGAGCACGGCCTCGGCACTGGGGCGACGCGCCGTCAGCCACAGGCCGCGGTGCACGACCTCGATGCCGGCCTGCGGCGCGATCTCGGCCCAGGTGTCGCGCGAGCGCATGGCACGCCGCCAGTGGGCGCCTGCCTGCTGGCCCGTGACGGTCACAAAGCCGAAGTTGCGGATGGAGGCGGAGATGCAGGCCGCGTCGCGCTCGATGACGAGCACGCTGCGGCCACGGCGCGCAGCCGCATAGGCGTGGGCCAGGCCGACAATGCCGGCCCCCACCACGATCAGGTCGTAGTTCTTCATGGGAGGAAACAGAGGAAAAGGAAAGGAAAAATCAGCGCTGGCGCCAGCGCTGCGTGCGCCGCTGCACCCAGGCATCCAGCGCCGCGATCAGCAGCCGGCCCGTGGCGGCCGTGGCAAAGATCAGCGTGGCCATGGCCGCGGCGGGCGCGGTGTCGCCCGCGTCGTCCATGGCCAGCACGGCCACCGAGGCCAGCGTGGTCTCGGGCGAGTAGAGGAACACCACGGCCGACACCGTGGTCATGGCATTGACGAAGAAGTAACCGGCCACCTGCATCACCACGGGCATGCACACCGGCAGGTGCACGCGCCACAGCAGCGTCCAGAAGGCCACGCCCATGGAATCGGCCACGCGCTCGTATTCGGCATCGAGCTGCTGCAGCGCGGCCAGTTGCGTGATGTGCGCCACCGAGAAGAAATGCGCCACCGAACACAGCACCAGGATGGCCATGCTGCCGTACAGGAAGTGCAGCGGATTGCCCTGGGCATTGAAGAACAGGATGTAGCCCAGGCCCAGCGCCAGCCCCGGCACGGCCATGGGCAGCGTGGCCACGGCATGCAGCCACTGGCGCGTGCGTGCCCAGCGCTGGGGCTTGGCCACCAGGTAGGCGGTCACGAAACTCAGCACCGCCCCCACCACCGCCGTGGCCAGCGCCATGGACAGCGAGTTGCCATAGCTGGCCCAGCCGCCGCCGTCCATCATGTCGAAGCGGTAGTTCTTGAACGTCAGCGCGAGGTTGTAGGGCCAGTAGCTGACCAGGGAGGCCAGCACGGCCGTGCCCATGACGGCCAGCAGCGCCAGCGCCACCAGCGCGCAGTAGGCAAGCAGCGCGCGGTCCAGCGGCGCATGGGGCTGGGGCATCAGCGGCACGGAGCGCACGCCCATGGTCGCCGCCTGCCGCGCACGCAAATGGCGCTCTGCCGCAAAGGCCAGGCCGGCCGGCACCAGCAGCAGCATGGCCACCACGGCGCCCATGGACAGCTTTTGCTGGCCTATGACCTGCTTGTAGATATCGGTGGCCAGCATGGCCGTGTTGCCGCCGATGACCTTGGGCACGCCGAAGTCGGTCACCACGAGCACGAAGACCACGATCCAGGAAATCATCAGCCCGTAGCGGCTGGCCGGCAGCGTGACCTGGCGGAAGCTGCGCCAGCGGCTGGCGCCCAGCGTGGCGGCAGCCTCGTACAGGCGCGCATCGCCCGAGGCCAGCGTGGTGCACAGGATCATCAGCGCATGCGGAAAGGTCCAGAGCACCGAGCCCACGATGATGCCGAAGGGCCCGTAGGCCGAGCCTCCCTGCAGCCAGCCCTTGAGCAGGCCCTGGCTGCCGAACAGGTAGATCAGGCTGATGGCCATGAGCAGCGAGGGGGCCAGCAGCGGCACCAGGGCCAGCCCCCGGAACCAGCGCGCCAGCGGCATGCAGCTGCGCACCACGCCATAGGCGTAGACATAGGCCAGCAGCACGCAGACCGTGCTGCTCACGGCCGACAGCCACAGGCTGTTGAACAGCGATTGCGCCACGCCCGGCATGCGCGCATAGGTGATGAACTGGGCCAGGCCCGTGAAGCGGCCCGTGTCGTCCCAGAAACTCCTGCCCAGCAGGCTGGCCACCGGCAGGGCGATGGTGGCCAGCAGCCAGGCCAGTGCCCCCAGCACCAGGGCGCCCAGCCACCAGCGCTCCCAGCCTGCGCTGCGCCCCCGAGGACGCACGGGCCCTGCAGGCGCGCTGCGGCGGGCGGGAACGGAGCGGTCCACCGGCACGGGCACGGGCACGGGCACGGAAATGGCCGTGTCCATGGGATGCGCGCTCATGCAGCCTTCCTCGCGTCGGGCGCCGCCAGCGGCTGCAGTGCGGCGGCGGGCAGCTCCATCAGCACCTCGCCCTGCAGCCAGTCGGGCAGGCCCACATCGTGGCGCAGCGGCCACTGGGCGTCGATCTGGCATTGCAGGGTGGAACTGAACAGGCGCACCAGGGCCATCGATCCGAGGAAGGAGGTCTCCACAACGCGGGCGCGGAACAGGTTGGGCAATGCCGTGGGCTGGGCCGGGTGCAGCACCACGCTCTCGGGCCGCACGCCGACCAGCAGGGCAGCGCCCGGCTCGAAACCGGCCAGCGCGCAGCGCAGGCTGGCCTCGCCGATGCGCACCTGGTCCGCCGATTCGGCCGTGGCCGGCAGCAGGTTCATGCGGCCCACGAAGCCGGCCGCGAACTGGCTCACGGGCCGGGCATAGAGCTGCTCGGGCGAGCCCTGCTGCTCGATGCGGCCCTGGTGCATGAGCACCACGCGGTCGGCCATGGACAAGGCCTCTTCCTGGTCGTGCGTGACCATGATGGAGGCAATGCCCAGCTGGCGCTGCAGCTGGCGGATCTCGCTGCGCAGCTCGGTGCGCACCTGGGCGTCCAGGGCGGACAGCGGTTCGTCCAGCAGCAGCAGGCGCGGCCGGGGCGCCAGCGCGCGGGCCAGGGCCACGCGCTGCTGCTGGCCGCCCGACAGCTGGGCCGGGTAGCGCTGGGCCTGCGCGCCCAGGCCCACCAGGGACAGCATCTCGGCCACACGCTCGCGCGCCTGCGCCGCAGGCTGTGCGTTCAGGCCGAAGGCCACGTTCTGCGCGGCCGTGAGATTGGGAAACAGCGCATAGCTCTGGAAAACAACGCCGAAGCCACGGCGTGCGGCAGGCCAGCGCGTGATGTCATCGCCCTGGAACAGCACCCTGCCCTCGTCGGGCATGTCGATGCCGCAGACGATGCGCAGCAGCGTGGTCTTGCCGCAGCCCGAAGGGCCGAGCAGGCTGACGAACTCGCCCGCCTCCACGTTCAGGTCAATGCCGCGCAGCACCTGCTGCTCGCGGTAGCGCTTGGCGATATGGTCTATGCGCAGCATGGCGTGGCCCTCGACTTACTTCTTTTCCGATTTGGCTTCGTAGCGGCGGCTCCACTCGGCCAGGATGCGGTCGCGGTTGGCCGCAGCCCAATCGAAGTCGTTCTTCGCCAACCGCTTTTCGAGATCGGCAGGAATGAACTCCAGCTTCTCCTGCGCCTCGGGCAGGGCCAGCACGGCGAAGTTGGCGGCGTACAGCTTGTTGGCCTCTGGCGTGACGGCCCAGTCGGCCAGCGCCTTGGCGGCTTCCTGCTTCTTGCTGGTCTTGAGGATGGCCGTGGCCTCCACGTCCCAGCCCAGGCCTTCCTGCGGGAAGACGATGTCGATGGGCGCACCGTCCTTCTTGGTCTTGCTGGCGCGGTACTCGAAGCTCAGGCCCACGGGGAACTCGCCGGCCCCCGCCTGTCGGCAGGGCTTGGAGCCGCTGTGCGTGTACACGCCCATGTTCTGGTGCAGGCCGTCCATGTAGGCCCAGCCTTTTTCCTCGCCCATGATCTGCAGCCAGGCCGCGACCATCAGGTAGCCCGTGCCGCTGGAGGCCGGGTGGGGCATGGTGATCGTGCCCTTGAATTCGGGCCTGACCAGGTCGGACCAGCTGGCGGGCACGGGCAGCTTGCGCTTGCCGGCCTCCACGGTGTTGAAGCAGATGGCCGAGGACCACAGGTCCATGCCCACCCAGGTCGGCTGGGCGCGCGGATCGCGCATGTTGGCGCGCACCTTGTCCAGGCCCTTGGGCGCGTAGGGCTGCAGCATGCCCTGCTTGTCCAGCAGCATCAGCGAGGTGGCGGCCACGCCCCAGATCACGTCGGCCTGGGGGTTGGCCTTCTCGGCCAGCAGGCGGGCCGTGATGATGCCCGTGCTGTCGCGCACGAACTTGAGTTCGATATCGGGATGGGCCTTCTCGAAGCCGCTCTTGTAGGCCTTGATCTGGTCGGCCTCCAGCGCGCTGTAGACCAGCAGCTCGGTCCTGGCCGCGTGGGCAAGGGTGGCGAAGGAGGCGACGGTCAGCGCCGCGGAGGCAATGGCGAGGCGGCGGCCCAGGGAGGCAAGGGTGTGGCGCATGGCGTGGCAGTTCCGTTGTGGGTTCGTGGACAGGTGGCAGGTTCACCACCTCTGACACCCACTTTAGGAAGCGCAGGTGAAACGCCCGTGTCACACAACGGAAATTTGGCGAAGCGGGTATTGGCGGATTTGGGTGTCCCCCTCACCCTGCCATCCGCCACGCTCCCCGCTTCTTCAGCCGCGCGGCTTGCCCCTGCCTGTGCGCGTTGCCTGGGCGGCCTGGGCCGCCTGGGGCTGCAGCGCATCCAGCAGCCGGTCCTGCAGGCGCGCGCGGTGCGCCAGGTCCTGATCCAGCCGCGCGGCCAGCGCGTCGATGTGCTCGCGCATCAATTGCTCGGCGCGCGCCATGTCGCCAGCGGCCAGCGCATCGACGATGGCCTCGTGGTCGGCATTGGAGTGCTGGGCCTCGGTCTGCGACTGGTACAGCGCAGACACCAGGGTGGTGCGCGCCGACAGGTCGGCCATCATGGCCGTGAGGAAGCGGTTGCCCAGTTGCTGCGCCAGGCAGACGTGGAAGTCAGCCAGCAGCACGCTGCGCTGGCCGGCGTTGTCGGCCTCGGCAATGGCGCCGCGCTCCTGGGCCACGTGCTGGCGCAGCGTGCGTATGGCCGCCTGCAGCGGCCGGCCCGCGTCGCGCAGCATGCCGGACTCCAGCACGCGGCGCGCGGCATAGGTTTCCTGGGCTTCCTCGAACGAGGGCTCGACCACGTACCAGCCCTGGCGCGAGCGCACCTCGACGAAACCGCGCGCCTGCAGCTGCATCAGCGCCTCGCGCACCATGGTGCGGCTCACGCCGAAGACCTCGGCCAGTTCCTTTTCGCCCAGGCGTTCGCCTGGGCGCAGCTTGCGCTCGACGATGGAGCGCATGACACGCTCGGCAATCAAGGCCGGCCCGGTGGCCGGCGCATCCTGCGGCTCGGACATGGCGGCCTCCTCAGGCCGCGGCCGGAATGCGGCGCGGGCGCAGCGTGGCCATCACCCAGTACACGCCGCCGCCGATCAGCACGCCGAAGAACCAGCCGTAGGTGCCCCACCAGACCGGCAGCAGGCTGGTGAAGTTGGGCAGGATGGTGGAGAACACGCTGCCGATGCCCGTGGCGATCAGCGCGTTGACGTTCCAGCCGCCCTCGTAGCGGTACTCGCCATGTTCGTCATACAGCGCTGCCACGTTGATGTTGCCCTTGGCCACCAGGTAGTAGTCCACCAGGATGATGCCCAGCAGCGGCCCCATGGTGGCGCCGATGGCGTTCACGAAGTGGGCAGCGCCGCCCTCCCATGGTGCAAAGGGGTAGAGCGCCAGGGCGATCAGCGCGGCGATGTAGCCGCCGCGCTTGAAGTCGATGCGCTTGGGAAACACGTTGGAGATATCGAAGGCCGCCGAGACGAAGTTGGCCACCACGTTGATGCCCAGCGTGGCCACGGCAAAGGTGACGGCGGCCAGCAGGGCCAGCACCCAGCTGTCGAACTTGGCCGAGATCTGCTCCGGGTGCAGCAGCACCTCGCCATAGACCTTGAAGGCCGCAATCGTGGTGATGCCCGCCACCAGCGAGAACGCGATCAGGTTCACAGGAAGGCCCCAGAGGTTGCCCTTGGCGACCGCTTCCTTGTTCTTCGCATAGCGCGAGAAGTCGCAGAAATTCAGGTACAGCGCCGCAAAGTAGGTGATCCAGGTCGCGCCCACGGCCATCAGCGCCCAGAAGCTGCCCGGCGCGCCGCTCACGCCCGCATCCTTGGTCTTGTCCAGCAGCACATCCATGGGAATGCCGTGGTCGAAGCTGAAGCCGCCGGCCTTCACGCACAGGCCGATGGCCAGCACCAGCATGGCGATCCACACGGCAGGCCCGGCCCAGTCCTGGAATCGCCGCACGGTCTCCATGCCCCTTTGGATGATCAGCAGCTGCAAGGCCCAGATGACCACGTAGCAGATCACCTCCAGCCCTGAATGGCCCAGCCAGTGCGTGGTCTGGTGGAAGGACAGCAGGGCATCATTGCGCACCATCAGCGCCACCATGGCACCCGAGGCCGCTGCCGTCTGCGCGCCATACCAGAAGCAGGCCACGACGGCGCGCACAAGCGCGGCCAGATTCGCCCCCCAGACCCCGAACGAGGCACGCGCCAGCACCGGATAGGGCACGCCGGTCTTCTCGCCCGCATAGCCCACCAGGTTCATCAGAAAGAAGATGACCAGGGAGCTGATGCCGATGGCGATCAGGAAATTGACGAAGCTGCCGCACAGCAGAAACAGGCTGGCCGCCAGGTAGTAGCCCCAGAGGCTGTGCACGTCCGAAGTCCAGACATTGAAGATGCTGAAGGCGCCCCAGCGGCGGTCCCTGGTGGGCGCCAGGTCTTCGTTGTAGAGACCTGGCGAGGGGTTGCGGATGTCCATTGATGCGCTCCTTGACCACGAGTAATCACTGACACAAGACCAGCCGAAACCCATGATCAGCTGGCACACAAACTGGCACGCAAACTGGTATGCAAGAAGTGTGCCTTCGGGCGCAGGAGTTTTTTCCCGGGACATACCCGGCCACCGCAGGCCTTCAGGCTGCAGCGACATGGTGAAATGGAGCCGGACACCTCACCCCCCTCAACCCCGACATGTTCGTCACGCAGCTCAAGTCCTTTTTCTGGGTCGCCCGCCTTGGCAGCATCACGCAAGCCGCGCGCCAGCTCGCACTGAGCCAGCCCACCGTGACCACCCAGATCCGCGCGCTGGAAGAGCACTACGGCGTGGAGCTGTTCCATCGCCAGGGCGGGCGGCTGTCCATCACCGATGCCGGCTTGCGCCTGCTGCCCCAGGTCGAGCAACTGCTGCTGCAGACCATCCAGCTCGAGTCGGCGCTGCGCCATTCGGGCGATGCCAGCCAGGGCCAGCTGCGCATAGGCGCGACGGCGCCCTACTACGTGCTGGACATCGTCAAGCGCTACCAGCGGCGCTTCGAGCGGGTGGAAGTGGCCATCGTGGGCGGCAACTCGCGCCAGATGGTGCAGGCGCTGGTGGACTACCAGGTGGACCTGGCGACCTCATCGCACCTGGAAGGTGATCCGCGCCTGCTGCGCGTGGAGCTGGGCCAGGACCCGCTGGCGCTGCTGGTGCACCGCAGCCACCGGCTGGCGCAGCGCACCATGGTGCAGGCGTCCGATCTCGTGCACGACACGCTGATCCTGCGCGAGCGCGGCTCCATGACGCGCCAGCTCACCGAACAGATGCTGGCCGCCGCCGGCCTGGCACCGCGCCACGTCATGGAAATCGCCAGCCGCGAAGCCATCCGCGAGGCCGTGATCCGCGACATGGGCATCAGCGTCTTCGCCCGGCATGAAGCCTCGGCCCACCCCGACATCGTCGTCCTGCCCTTCGCAGGCCCCGTGCCGCGCCTGCCCGAGTACCTGTACTGCCTGCGCGAACGCCGCCAGGCCCGGCTGATCGCCGGCTTTCTGGAGGAAGCCGTGCCGGGCGGGGTGCTGCCGGACCAGATGTGAACCGGCTCAGGCCAGCTCGGCATCCACCAGCAGCGGCTGCCTGAGATCCTTGTCCGACAGCGACAACTCCACATCGAGCTGCGGCCATTGCACGCCGATGGCCGGGTCGTTCCAGGCAATGCCGCGATCGGCCTGGGGCGCGTAGAAGGCAGTGGCCTTGTAGAGGAAGTCGGCGCTGTCGCTGAGCACCACGAAGCCGTGGGCAAAGCCTGGCGGCACCCACAGCTGGCGGTGGTTGTCTTCCGTCAGTTCGGCGCCCACCCATTGGCCAAAGGTCGGCGAGCCCTTGCGGATGTCCACGGCCACGTCGAACACGGCGCCGCGCACCACGCGCACGAGCTTGCCCTGGGCATGCGGCGGCAACTGGTAGTGCAGGCCGCGCAGCACGCCTTTCTTGCTGCGGCTGTGGTTGTCCTGCACGAACTGGTGGTCCGTGCCCGTGGCCTGGTTGAAGGCCTGCTGGTTGAAGCTTTCCAGGAAGAAGCCGCGATCGTCGCCAAAGACCTTGGGCTCGATCAGCATTACCTCGGGAATGGCCAGGGGTGTTGCCTTCATGCGTGCACCTTTTCCTTGAGGATCTGCAGCAGGTACTGGCCGTAGCCGTTCTTGGCCAGGGCCTGGCCCAGCGTCTCCAGCTGTGCCTGGTCTATCCATCCCTGGCGGAAGGCGATCTCTTCTGGGCAGGAAACCTTCAGGCCCTGGCGCTGCTGCAGGGTGGCGATGAACTGCCCCGCTTCCAGCAGGCTGTCGTGCGTGCCCGTGTCCAGCCAGGCATAGCCACGGCCCATGAGCTCCACATTGAGCTGGCCCTTTTCCAGGTACAGGCGGTTGAGGTCGGTGATTTCCAGCTCGCCGCGCGCCGAGGGCTTGATGGACTTGGCCAGTTCCACGACCTGGCTGTCGTAGAAATACAGGCCAGTGACCGCGTAGTTGCTCCTTGGCTGCCTGGGCTTTTCCTCCAGGGAAAGCACGCGGCCCTGGGCATCGAACTCGGCCACGCCATAGCGCTCGGGGTCCTGCACGTGGTAGGCAAACACCGTGGCGCCCTCGCTGCGCTCGTCGGCGCGCGCCAGCAGGCGGGGGAAGTCGTGGCCGTAGTAGATGTTGTCGCCCAGCACCAGGGCGCTGGGCGCACCGGCCAGGAAATCCTCGGCGATCAGAAAGGCCTGGGCCAGGCCGTCCGGGCTGGGCTGGATGGCGTATTCGATTTTCAGGCCCCACTGCGAACCATCGCCCAGCAACTGCTCGAAACGCGGCGTGTCCTGCGGCGTGCTGATCACCAGGATCTCGCGGATGCCCGCAAGCATGAGGGCGCTCAGCGGGTAGTAGATCATCGGCTTGTCGTAGACCGGCAGCAGTTGCTTGCTGATGGCCAGCGTGGCCGGGTGCAGGCGGGTGCCGGAGCCGCCCGCGAGGATGATGCCTTTGCGTGTCTGGTTCATGTCCTGGATCCTGGGGTTCTTCCTGGAGCGCGCAGCCGCGCTCAGATGATTTCCTGCAGCATGCGGTCCACGCCGGCCTGCCAGTGCGGCAGGCGCAGGCCGAAGGTCTGCTGCAGCCGGTCGGTGTTCAGGCGGGAATTGTGCGGACGCTGTGCCGGGGTGGGAAAGGCGCTGGTGGGTACGGCAGCTATTCGCTGCACCTTCCAGGGCCGGTCGGGCGCGAGTTCGCGAGCGCGGGCGATCACATGGCTGGCATAGGCATGCCAGGTGGTCTCGCCACCGGCCACCAGGTGGTACAGGCCCTGGTCGCCGGGTTGGCGCTGCAGCTGGCGAATGGCATGGGCCGTGACGTCGGCGATGAGGTCCGCGCCCGTCGGCGCGCCCCATTGGTCGTCGATCACGCTCAGCGCCTCGCGCTCCTGGGCCAGGCGCAGCATGGTCTTGGCGAAATTGCCGCCGCGCGCCGCATAGACCCAGCTGGTGCGAAAGATCAGGTGGCGGCAGCCCGAAGCCTGGATCAGCTGCTCGCCTTCGAGCTTGCTGCTGCCGTAGACGGACAGCGGCGCCGTGGCCTCGGTCTCCGTGCGCGCGGCGCTGCCGCTGCCGTCGAAGACATAGTCCGTGCTGTAGTGCACCAGCTGCGCACCGATCTGCGCCGCCTCGCGGGCCAGCACCTGGGGTGCCAGCGCGTTGAGCAGCCGCGCCTGGTCAGGCTCGCTTTCGGCCTTGTCCACGGCCGTGTGGGCGGCGGCATTGACGATGACATCGGGGCGCAGAGCGCGCACGGTGCGTGCAAGCTCATCGAGGCGCGAGAGATCGCCGCACAGGCCCTGGCCACCGGCATCGCCCTGGCGGTCCAGCGCAATCAGTTCGCCCAGCGGCGCCAGGCTGCGCTGCAGCTCCCAGCCCACCTGGCCATTGCGGCCCAGCAGCAGCAGCTTCATGAGCCGGCTCCCTCCGCGTACTGGCGGCTGACCCATTCGCGGTAGGCGCCGGACTGCACATCGGCCACCCATTCGGGATTGTCCAGGTACCACTGCACGGTCTTGCGGATGCCGGTCTCGAAGGTCTCGGCAGGCTTCCAGCCCAGTTCGCGCTCGAGCTTGCGCGCATCGATGGCATAGCGCCGGTCATGGCCGGGGCGGTCCTTCACATAGGTGATCTGTGCGCTGTAGCTGGTGCCATCGGCCTTGGGGCGCAGCTCGTCGAGCAGGGCGCAGACGGTGTTCACGATCTCGACGTTGGGCTTCTCGTTCCAGCCGCCCACGTTGTAGGTGTCGCCCAGCCTGCCGGCCTCCAGCACGCGGCGGATGGCGCTGCAGTGGTCGCGCACATAGAGCCAGTCGCGCACCTGCATGCCGTCGCCATAGATGGGCAGCGGCTTGCCGGCCAGGGCGTTGACGATCATCAGCGGGATCAGCTTCTCGGGGAAATGCAGCGGGCCGTAGTTGTTGCTGCAGTTGGTCGTCAGCACGGGCAGGCCGTAGGTGTGGTGCCAGGCGCGCACCAGATGGTCGCTGGCAGCCTTGCTGGCCGAGTACGGGCTGTTGGGCTCGTAGAGGTGGTCTTCGGTGAAGGCCGGTGCCGCAGGCGCCAGGCTGCCGTAGACCTCGTCGGTGGACACATGCAGGAAACGGAAGGCTGCCTTGGCCTCGGCATCCAGCGCGCTCCAGTAGCCGCGCACGGCTTCGAGCAGGCGGAAGGTGCCGACCACATTGGTCTGGATGAAGTCCTCGGGGCCATGGATGGAGCGGTCCACATGGCTCTCGGCCGCGAAGTTGACCACGGCGCGCGGCCTGTGCTCGGCCAGCAGGCGGGCCAGGGTCTGGCCGTCGCCGATGTCGGCCTGCACGAAGACATGGCGCGCATCGCCTTGCAGGCTCTCCAGGCTTTTGAGGTTGCCGGCATAGGTGAGCTTGTCCACGTTGAGCACCGGCTCGTCGCCAGCAGCCAGCCAGTCCAGCACGAAATTGGCACCGATGAAGCCGGCGCCGCCTGTGACAAGAATCATGGTTCAACCTTGCAAAATTTCATTGTTCTTGGGGCGGGGATCCGGCAGCAGCATGGGGTGCGGCCTCCCGCGCGACCTGGGCATTGTCGGCGCTCGCCAGTAAAAAAGCCCGCAAGAGGCGGGCTTTTTCCTTCAGGACACGCCTTTTACACACCCGGGGCGTGTTCACCGGCCCTGCCAGCGGCGCAGCACCAGCGAGGCGTTCGTGCCGCCAAAGCCGAAGCTGTTGGACAGCACGGTGTCCAGTCGGGCATCGCGTGTGCGGGTGACCAGGGGCATGTCGCCCAGTGCCGGATCGGGCGTGTCCACGTTGACCGAACCTGCGATGAAGCCCTTGTTCATCATGATCATGCAGTAGATGGCTTCCTGCACGCCGGTCGCGCCCAGCGAGTGGCCGGTCAGCGACTTGGTGGAGGAGAACGGCGGCACCTGGTCGCCGAACAGCGCGCGCATGGCGCGCACTTCCTGCATGTCGCCCACGGGCGTGGAGGTGCCATGGGTGTTGATGTAGTCCACGCCGCCTTCGATACCTTCAAGGGCCTGCTGCATGCAGGCGATGGCGCCGTCGCCCGAGGGCGCGACCATGTCCTCGCCATCGCTGGTGGCGCCGAAGCCCACGACTTCGGCCAGGATGTTCGCACCCCGGGCCTGGGCGTGCTCCAGGCTCTCCAGTACCACGGCACCGCCGCCGCCTGCGATCACGAAACCGTCGCGGTTGGCGTCATAGGCGCGCGAAGCCTTTTCGGGCTGGTCGTTGTGCTTGCTGGACATGGCACCCATGCCGTCGAACAGCAGGGCCATGCCCCAGGACAGCTCTTCGCCGCCGCCGGCAAACATCACGTCCTGCATGCCCCAGGCAATCTGCTGTGCCGCCGCGCCGATGCAGTGCGCCGAGGTGGAACAGGCCGAGGTGATGGAGTAGTTGATGCCCTTGACCTTGAAATTGGTCGCCAGGCAGGCCGACACCGTGGAGCTCATGCAGCGCGTGACCTGGTAGGGACCGACGCGGCGAATGCCCTTCTCGCGCAATGTGTCGGCCGCCTCGATCTGGTTGGCCGGCGAGCCGCCGCCCGAGCCCATGATCAGGCCCGTGCGCGGATGGCTGACCTGCTCGGGGGCCAGGCCCGCCTGGGCGATGGCATCTTCCAGCGCGATCTGCGCATAGGCTGCCGCATCGCCCATGAAGCGCAGCTGCTTGCGATCGATCCGTGCCTCGACGTCGATCTCCGGCACACCGGCCACCTGGCTGCGCATGCCCAGTTCGGTGAATTTCGGCATGGCCTTGATGCCCGTGCGGCCCTCGCGCAGCGAGGTCTCCACGGTATCGAGGTCGTTGCCGATGCACGAGACAATGCCCGCGCCGGTGATGACTACGCGACGTTTGGTCATGCTGCCGTTCCCTGGCCTTCACCCTCGCGCAGGAACAGACCCACGCGCAGGTCATTGGCCACGTAGATTTCCTTGCCATCGGCCAGCAGGCGTGCATCGCCGATGGCCATGTTCAGCTTGCGCTTGATCACGCGCTTGATGTTGATTTCGTAGGTCACCAGCTTGACGTCAGGACCCACTTCGCCCGTGAACTTGACCTCGCCGGCGCCCAGGGCGCGGCCACGGCCGGGAAGGCGCAGCCAGGTCAGGTAAAAGCCGATCAACTGCCACATGGCATCCAGGCCCAGGCAGCCGGGCATGACGGGATCGCCCCGGAAATGGCAGTCGAAGAACCAGAGATCAGGCTTGATGTCGAGTTCGGCCACGATCTTGCCCAGGCCGTGGGCACCACCATCGGTGTCGATGTGCGTGATGCGGTCGAACATCAGCATGGGAGGCAGGGGAAGACGTCCGCTGTCTGCGGAAAACAGCTTGCCTTCGCCCGAAGCGATCAGTTGCTCATACGAAAAAGAATCGGCCATTGTCTAACTTGCTCCACGGCGGCACTGACGCCACCTCTATCTCTGAATGGGTGCGGCCCGCAGCGGACCATGCAGCCGCGCATTATCGGGGTTGAACGTTGCCAGACTGCAACAAAACCCCGAGGCCGCATCAAAACTCTGCCACAAAAGCCACGCCGACCCGGCTCGCGGGCCTCGGCTACAGCCCCCGGACCGACGGCTTGCGCCGCCTGATCCAAGCCACCACCAGCACCGCCAAGGCAGCCAGGCACAGCGGCACCAGACCTGCCGCGTGTACCCAGCGCGCGAATGGCGTCAAGGCCTCGCGGCCCTGCACGCTGGCCTGCAGCACGGTGCGCTCGTAAGGCACCAGCGCATGCGTGACCACGCCCCGGTGGTCGATCGCGACCGTGGCGCCTGTGTTGGTGGCGCGCAGCATGGGGCGCTCGAATTCCAGCGCGCGCATGCGGCTGATGGCCAGATGCTGGTCAATCGCCACGCTGTCGCCAAACCATCCGATGTTGCTGAAATTCACCAGCACCGTCGGCGCCGTCGCCGCGTTGCCGAAATGTGCACCCAGCTCCTCGCCAAACAAATCCTCGTAGCAGATGTTGGGCGACAGCCGCTCGCCGGCCCAGGCCATGGAGGGCTGTCCCAGCGCGCCGCGGTTGAAGTCGCCCAGCGGTATGTTCATCATCTGCGTGAACCAGCGGAACAGCGGCGGGATGAACTCCCCGAAGGGCACCAGATGGTGCTTGTCGTACTGGTAGTCCTGGATCTGGCCGGGCTGCCAGCCCACGACCGAGTTCGTATAGCCGGCCTCTTCCGATCCCAGGGGAATGCCGAGCAGCGCGGCCTGCCGGCCATCCTTCTTCAGATACGGTTCGCGCAGCAGGTCCAGGTATTCCTCGGGCAGTTGCTGGGGCAGCAGGGGCACGGCTGTCTCAGGGGCCACGACCAGTTGCGCGGTGGCCGCACGCAGCTCGCGCCCATACCAGCCCAGCGCCAGCGGAATGCCGCTGCCGGCCTCGAACTTCTCATCCTGCGGGATATTGCCCTGCAGCATGGCCACGCTCAGTGCAGGCCGCTCGGCCGACGGTGCATTGATGGCGGCATCGCGCAACCACCACAGGCCGCCCCAGGCCAGAACAAGGGCCACAGCCGCCGCCAGGGACCGGGCGGCCCGAACACGGGCCCCATTGCGCAAGATTCCCGGCAAGGCGGCCAGCCAATACGCCAGCCAGGACGCCACGGCGCCCGTGCCATAGACGCCAATCCAGCGCGGCAGCACGGACAAGGGCCCTTCCACATGGGCATAACCGCCGGCGCCCCAGGGAAAGCCGGTCCACAGCCAGCCACGCGCCAGTTCGGCCAGCAGCCAGACGGCGGAAAACAGCAGCGCGCCGCCCGCTGCACCGGTAGGGCGCAGCCGTTGCCAGCCCCAGGCAGCCACCGCGTAGTAGCTGCCCAGAAATGCCGCAAGCGCCAGCACGGCGGCAACGGCCAGCGGCGCAGGCAGGCCGCCATAGACATGCATGGAGATGAACAGCCACCAGAAGGTGGCCACCAGCCAGGCCGTGGCGAAAAGCATGGCACGCCCTGCCGCCTGGGCCGGGCGCTGCGCCGTCTGCAGGGCGCGCGCCAGCACGGCCAGCGACAGTATCTGCAGCCACCACAGCGGGCGGCCATAGCCGCCGATGAGGCTCAGCAGCCCGTCACCTTGCCCGCGCGCCCAGGGCCAGGCCAGCGACAGGGCCTGTGCCGCACCCGCTACCAGCAGCAGCACGCCATGGGCGAACCGGCCCATGCGCCGGCCGTCTTGCGAGAAAGCGGAAGAACTGGACAGGGGCATCGGCCGGTTGTGCGCAAAAAGAGGTAGGTCTCGGGTGAGAGAGGTCCAGCCAAGGGCAGGTTCAGGCGCAGTCTCAGCTGCGCAGCAGGCTGTCGGCGGCGGGATCGCGCACCACCTTGAACCAGCGCACGGCGCCGCCCTTGGTGTGCAGCACGGTGAATTCCAGCCCGCCAGGTGGATCTGCTCGCCGCGCTTGGGCACATGGCCCATTTCGTGGGCGATCAGGCCGCCGATGGTGTCGAACTCATCGTCGGGATCGCGGGCATGCAGGGACACCTCGAAGGTCTCGTTCACATGCTCGATGGTGGTGTCGCCCGCCACGCGGTAGCTGTTGTCGGCCAGGGCGAAGATGTCGCCCTCGTCCTCGGGGATGTCGAACTCGTCCTCGATCTCGCCGACGATTTCCTCCAGCACGTCTTCGATGGTCACCAGGCCCGCCACGCGGCCGAACTCGTCGATGACCACGGCAAGGTGGTTGCGGTTGCCCCGGAATTCACGCAGCAGATCGTTCAGGCCCTTGCTCTCCGGCACGAAGGCGGCGGGGCGCAGCAGGGCGCGGATGTTCAGGTCCGGCGAGCGCTGCAGCTTGAGCAGGTCCTTGGCCAGCAGGATGCCGATGATGTTCTCGCGCTCGCCCTGGTAGACCGGGAAGCGTGAATGGGCCGTGGTGATGACCTGGTGCAGCAATTCATCGAACGGCGCGTCGATGTTGACCAGGTCCATGCGAGGGGCTGCGACCATGACGTCGCCGGCCGTCATGTCGGCCATGCGGATCACGCGTTCGAGCATGACGCGCGACTCGGGGCCGATGACCTGATTGTCCTCGGCGTCGGCCAGGGTCTCGATCAGCTCGTCGGGAGAGTCGGGGGCCGGGTGGATGAACTCGGCCACCTTTTGCAGGAAGCTTCGCTTGCTTTCCTTCTCGGAAGAGCGCGCAGGATGGGGGTCGGACACTGTCTTGGAGTGCAGGACGTGCGGTAGTGAAACAAGCTGCAAGGATAGCGGATTGCTCCGTCACCCCTGCATGCGCTGCGCCAATTCCCCTTGCGGCGTTTTGCGCTTATTCACCGGCCTGGTGGCGGCCATCCTGCACGCCACGGCGGATTTCCTGCACATCGGCCAGGAAATCCCAGAACTGCTTGGCCTGCTTCTTGAGCTGGTAGTCCACCTCGCCGATGTGCTCGGTCATCAGAGACGCCATGTGCGTGTCGATGCCGGCGGGCGGCAGCTGCAGATAGGCCTCGGATTCGGAGCCATCGCGCTTGATGGTGGCGCCGGCCTTGCGCGCAATCCTGAGCATGGCCGTGTTCTCCGACAGCGCGTGGATGAACATCATGGACACGCCCTTGGTGCGTGCATGGATCACGGCGCGGTTGAACAGGCGCCCGCCATAGCCACGGCCACGTGCCTGCTTGAGCACGGAGACGCCGAATTCGGCGCAGCTCTTGTGCTCGGGATGCGAGGCAAACGCCAGGTGCGCCATGGCGATCAGCTCGAGCCGGCGGTTGTAGATGCCGAAGATGTCATCGCGCTCGAAGTCGAGCTGCATGGCATAGCGGCGGACCTGCTCGTCGCTGGCGGCATAGCCGAAGCGCAGGTAGCGGTCGCCTTCATCGAGCTTGAGCAAATGCGCCACCACGCGCTCGCGGTGGGACGGGCCCAGGGAGCGAATGGGCACCATGGACGCGGAGCGCCCATCGGGACGGTGCGGCTGGCCTGCGCTCGCACGCAACATGTCCCGGCCGGCCTGCCAGGACGCCTTCAACCAGTCTTTGGATGCATTCATGGCTCAAATATAGGTAAAAACCCGATGTCGAGCAACGGAGATATTGCAATGCAACAAAACTGTAAGGTTTTGGCATGCAAACCAATTTCCCTCCCTGCACCTCTCGACGGCAAGGCCCCTGCCCTAGCCTTCGTGGCTACAGAGGCACCGCCGTGGTCACCTTCACCCGGTCCATCACGAAGCTGGTCTTGCAGTCCTGCACGCTGGGATGCTTGAGCAAGGTGTCCATGACGAAGCGCGTGTAGTGCTGCATATCGGCCACGACCACGCGCATCAGGTAGTCCATTTCGCCGGTCAGCGACACGCATTCCACCACCTCGGGCCAAGTCTGCACGCTGGCGCGGAACACGTCCATGGGGTTGCGCTTGCTGGTCTCGGTGTATTTTTCCAGGCGCACGTTGAGATAGGCGGTCAGCCCCAGGCCCACCGTTTCGGGCTGGACCAGGGCCACGTAGCGGTCGATCACACCGCTGTCTTCCAGGCGCTTGACCCGTCGCAGCACGGCGCTGGGAGACAGGCCCACCTGCTCCCCGATGACGTCATAGGTTTCCCGGCCGTTGGCCTGCAGGCGGCGCAAAATGGCCCGATCCAGTTTGTCGATGTTGTGCGTGGCGCTCATGGCGGTGGACTCGTAAATAAGTACGGATTTCTTCAGGGTTAACCCGAATTAACCAGTTAAATTGCGATAAACGAAAGAATTCCGCAATTTTCATGCATTCCGCATTTTCCCACCACGGGCAAACGGCAAAAAGCTGAAGCCCCTCCCGCCTACAGTGACAGCACCGATAGAGAAGACGCAGGCGCCGGCCATGGCGCCCGTCCGACCATCCTGCACCGCACTGGCCGGAGATCCCCATGAATGCCCTGCTGAACCAGGCTGCCGTCCAGGCCTGCGCGCAAACAGTCAAGCGCCAACGGGACATGCGTCGTCCACGCCCGCCTGCCTGCCCACGCTGCCTATACTGCGGGGATCGCCTCCATTTCGCTTCACGCCATGACGCCCCGCCACGACGCCAACCGCGCCATGTCACGCCATGCCCGTGCGCCTGCGCCAGCCGGCCCGCAGCCGTCGGCCCGTTTGGCGCGGCGCAGCCTGCTGGCAGCACTGGCCGCCCTGCCCTGGCTGCCTGCGGCGGCGCAGGCCCAGCAGCCCTCCGCAGTCCAGCCGCGCGATGCGAAGTCCGACTCCCTGACCCTGATCGTTCCCTATGCGGCCGGCGGCCCGCTGGACCGCACGGCACGGCCGCTGGTCGAGGCCAGCACCGCGAAGCTGGGAGCCATCCAAATCCTCTATGTGCCGGGCGACGGCGGCGCCAAGGGCTCCAACATGGTCGCCCAGGCCACGGCCCAGGACCGCTTGCTGCTGATGGGCGCGGCCGCCACCCATGCCGTGCTGCCCTGGCTGCAGCCCCAGCTGGGCTACGACCCGCTGCGCGACTTCCAGCCGCTGGTGCTGGTGGCGCGCATGCCCAATGTGCTGGTCATGCGCAGCGATCTGGCGCGCCAGTGGCGCATACGCACGCCGCTGGACCTGCAGCGCTTTCTTGCCAAGCACCGCCAGCCGTTGCGCTATGCCTCGGGCGGGCCGGGCAGCAGCGGCCACCTGTCGGGCGAGATGTACCAGATGCTCACGCGGCTGCCGCTGCTGCACCTGCCCTTCGGCGGCACGCAGCCGGCACTGTCGGCCCTGCTCGACGGCTCGGCCGACCTGCTGTTCGACAGCCTGGCATCTTCGCTGCCGCACATCCGCGCAGGGCGGCTGCAGGCCCTGGCCGTGACCACGCTGGAGCGCGCGCCCCTGCTGCCCGAGGTGCCCAGCCTCAACGACACGGTGCAGGGCTTCAACATGGCCAACTGGTTCGGCCTGTTTGCACCGGCCAGCTGGCCGGCGGAGCAGGCGCAGCGCCATGCCGCCGCGTTCGCGCAGGCCATGCGCAGCCGCCCGGTGCAGGACACCCTGTCCGCCATGGGCGTGCTGCCCGAAGAACTGCAACTGCAGGAGTTCGCGCGCTTTGTGCGCTCCGAGCACAGCAAATACGGCCTGCTGGTACAGGCCGCCCGAATCCGCCAGCTCTGAGCCGCGCAGGTGCCTTGCCTGCCCCCGGCCCGGGGCGGCAATGACAAGATCCTTGGAGAGCACCATGATGAGCACCGCAGCGACCCCCACTTCCTCCCACGCCCACGCCCCCGGTGTGGCACCCGTGGTCTACGGCCAGGCCGACCGCCCCCCGCGCGGCGACTACAGCCGCGCCAGCGACGACTACACCTGCGCGCAGGACTACGACGCCTACACCGAGGCCGACCACGACACCTACCGGCGCCTGTACGAGCGCCAGTCCGCCCTGCTGCCGGGCCTGGCAAGCCAGCACTTCATCGACGCCCTGCCCTCGCTGGGCGCCAAGGACCGCATTCCGCGCTTCGAGGAAGTCAACGAGCGCCTGCGCCGCGCCACGGGCTGGGAGATCGTCGGCGTGCCCGGGCTGATTCCCGAGGTGCCCTTCTTCTCGCTGCTGGCCAACCGAAAATTCCCGGTCACGGACTGGATCCGCAAGCCCGAGGAGTTCGAGTACATCGTCGAGCCCGATGTCTTCCACGACCTCTTCGGCCATGTGCCGCTGCTGTTCAACCCCGTCATCGCCGACTACATCCAGGCCTACGGCCAGGGCGGGCTCAAGGCGGCCGAGCTGGGCGCCTGCGAGATGCTGTCGCGCCTGTACTGGTACACCATCGAGTTCGGCCTGATCCGCGAACAGGGCGGCCTGCGCGCCTATGGCGCGGGCATTCTCAGCTCATCGGGCGAACTCAACTACTCGGTGCGCAGCCCCGAGCCGCAGCGCCTGCCGCTGTCGCTGGAGCGCGCCATGCGCACGCTCTACAAGATCGACAGCTACCAGCACACCTACTTCGTGATCGACGACCTGCAGCAGCTGTTCGACCTCACGGCCGCCGATTTCGAGCCGCTGTACCGCCAGCTGCGCGATCAGCCCACCGTCGCGGCAGATGCGCTGCTGCCGGGCGAGGTCGCTCTCTAGGAAACCGCGCTGCAGGAATCTGCAGCCTGAAGCCGCTCGCGCAGCGCCAGGCAAAAGCACCAGACGCGCTCGTCGAACACCAGCTGCACGTGGGCCACATCGTCAAGGCGGTGCGCATCCTGCCCCGGCAGCGTGGCCACGGGCGATGGAAAGACGATGTTGTCGCAGCAGCTCCACCAGCAGCTGAAGACCACGTCCGGGGGCGGCGGCCCCAGGCGCTGCAGCCAGGGACTGTCCATGCGCATCTGCAGCGCCGGCAGGCCATGGGCGAAGCGCGCCATCCAGGTGCCACGGTGCGGCGTGGCCAGGGTCACCACATGGGCGGCCAGTTGCCGGCGCTCCTGCGCTGACAGCCGGCCCAGCCAGGCACGCACCACCAGCCCGCCCATGCTGTGCGCCACGATCAGCGGAGCGCGCCCCGTGGCCTGGGCCATGCGGCGCGCGCAGGCATCGAGATCGGCCACCATGGCGTCGATGGATGCGCCATGCGCCGGCTCCAGCGTCATGGCCGCGCAGGCAATGCCGCCTTTCTTGAGCCGCCGCAGCCAGGACGCCCAGACCGCGCGGTTGCAGAAAAACCCGTGGACCAGCACCACGCCCACCTGGCCCATCACGCCCACTTGGCCGGTGGAGCCGCCCTCAGGCCAGCCATCGGCCTCGGCCCGGGCGCGAAACGGCAGGCGCCAGCCAAACACCTGCACGGCCAACCGCCACTCGGCCAGCCAGGCTGCCGCCACCGTGCGCCATGTCGGCACGGGCGCGCCCGCCTTGCGCACCACGCGGCGCATCAGCAGCATCTGCAGCCCCAGGTGCAGGCCCGGCCAGCACAGGCCCAGCAGCGCGCCCGCCAGCGCCAGCCCCGGTGAACGCGGCCACCACCATGCCAGCCAGGCCGCGGCGCCCGCCAGCGTGCCCAGTGCCACCATTTGCAGAATGCGTGCGTTCACGGCAGCCCGTCCCCAATGAAAAAAGAAGCCAACCTAGCACAGGCCCTAGGACAACCCCGTGTAGACCGCAAAGCACACGCCTGACAAGAATCGGCCGCAGCGGTGGCCGGCCGACCGGCGCCTGCGACTTCGCTGTCCCCCTGTCTTCCCAGCAACCCAAGGTACCCTGCATGGACGCTGCGCCCTGGCTCAAGAACTATCCCGCCGATGTGCCTCACGAGGTGCATCCCGAGCAATACCGCTCGCTCACACACCTGCTGGAGGAGGCCTTCACCCAGCATGCGGACCTGCCCTTCTCGGTCTGCATGGACCGCTGGATGAGCTACCGCGAGCTGGACCAGCTGTCCACCCGCCTGGGCGCCTGGCTGCAGGGGCTGGGCCTGGAGCCCGACGCGCGCGTGGCCATCATGCTGCCCAATGTGCCGCAGTTCGCCGTGAGCATGGCGGCCGTGCTGCGCGCCGGCTACACCTGCGTCAACGTCAATCCGCTGTACACCCCGCGCGAGCTGGAGCACCAGCTCAAGGACTCGGGCGCCACGGCCATCATCATCCTGGAGAACTTCGCCCACACCCTGGCCGACGTGATCGAGCGCAGCGCCATACGCCATGTCTGCGTCACGGCCATGGGCGATCTGCTGGGCGGCATGTACGGCAGCTGGATCACCTTCGCCGTACGCCACCTGGCCAAGATGGTGCCGGCCTACAGCCTGCCGCTGGACGGCGCGGGCGGCACGGTGCGCGAGGTCACGACCTTTTCCCAGGCGCTGGCGCGCGGCGCCCAGAAAGAGCTGCGGCCCAGCCAGGCGGGGCTGGATTCGGTGGCCTTTCTCCAGTACACGGGCGGCACCACGGGCCTGTCCAAGGGCGCCGTGCTCACCCACCGCTGCATCGTGGCCGCCACACTGCAGGCCCATGCCTGGTTCACGCCCGCGCTGCATGGCCGCGTGAAGGCCCAGGACACGCACATCATCGCGGCGCTGCCGCTGTACCACATCTTCGCGCTCACGGTGAGCCTGTTTGCCATGCGCATGGGGGCCAGCCTGAGCCTGATTCCCAATCCGCGCGACATCCCCAAGTTCGTCAAGGTGCTGCAAAAACGGCCCTTCCACATCCTGCCGGCCGTCAACACCCTGTTCAATGCCCTGCTCAACAACGCCCAGTTCCGCGAACTGGACTTCTCGCAGCTGCGCGTCTCGCAGGCCGGGGGCATGGCCGCCAGCGAGGGCACGGCGCGCCAGTGGCAGCAGGTCACGGGCAGCGTGATGATCGAAGGCTGGGGCATGAGCGAGACCTGCGCCATCGGCACCAACAACCCCGTCATCACCACCTCCTTCAGCGGCACCATAGGCCTGCCGCTGCCGGGCATCTCCATCGCCATCAAGGACGACGAAGGCCGCGACCTCCCGGCCGGCGAGGCCGGCGAGCTGTGCATCAAGGGCCCCAACGTCATGCGCGGCTACTACAACCAGCCCGACGAAACCGCCAAGGCCTTCACGGCCGACGGCTACATGCGTACCGGCGACATCGGCGTGATGGACCAGGAGGGCTACACGCGCATCATCGACCGCAAGAAGGACATGATGGTGGTCAGCGGCTTCAACGTCTACCCGAACGAGCTGGAGAACGTGATCTCCATGTGCCCCGGCGTGCTCGAATGCGCGGCCGTGGGCGTGGCCGACGAGCGCCAGGGCGAGGCCATCAAGGTCTACGTGGTGCGCAGCGACCCGGCGCTGACCGAGGACCAGGTGATGCGCTTTTGCCATGACCAGCTCACTGGCTACAAGCGCCCGCGGCAGGTGGAGTTCCGCGACGAACTGCCCAAGACCAACGTGGGCAAGATCCTCAGGCGCGCCCTGCGCGATCCCGCCTGAAGCCAGCACGGCCGCAGCTGTAGCCCACGCGTCAGCCGTGGCTGCCTGCGGCTGTTAGCCTTGGGCAAAAGCCGCCTCCTCATGACACCCTCCGCCCCCACAAGCGCCGCCGCCGCGCTGCCCCCCGGCATGACCGTGCTGGAGCGCGGCTGGCTGTCGGCCAACAACATCGTCTTTGCCGCCGATGCCGGTGCCCCTGCCGACGACCCGCAGGACGGCGGCGCCGCCGTGGTCGATACCGGCTACGTCAGCCATGCCGGGCAGACCGTGCTGCTGGTGGAGCAGACGCTGGCCGGCCAGCCGCTGGCGCGCATCCTCAACACCCATCTGCACAGCGACCACTGCGGCGGCAATGCGGCCCTGCAGGCGCATTGGCCGCAGGCCCGGACCTATGCCGCGCCAGGCCAGGCGGAGTTCGTGCGCGACTGGAACCCCGATGCGCTGAGCTACACGCCCACCGGCCAGGAATGCCCCCGCTTTGCGCTGACCGGCGTGCTGCAGCCCGGCACCAGCGTGCGGCTGTCGGGCCGCGACTGGCAGATCCATGCCGCGCCCGGGCACGATCCGCACTCCATCATCCTGTTCGAGCCCGCCAGCCGCACCTTGATCTCGGCCGACGCGCTCTGGGAAAACGGCTTCGGCGTGGTGTTTCCCGAGATCGAGGGCATGAGCGCCTTCGACGAGGTGGCCGCCACGCTCGACGTGATCGAAGGCCTGGCACCGCTCACCATCGTCCCTGGGCATGGCGGCGTTTTCACGGGCGTGGCCGCCGCGCTGGACACGGCGCGCAGGCGCCTGGACGGCTTCGTGCGCGCGCCTGAGCGCCACGCGCTCTATGCGGCCAAGGTGCTGCTCAAGTACCGGCTGCTGGACTGGCAGCGCATACGTACCACCGACCTGCTGGCCTGGCTGGCCGCCACGCCCTACTTCGGCATGCTGCATGCGGGCCATTTCAGCGCCGAACCCGCCGAGGACTGGGCCCTCGCCCTGGTGGACGCCCTGGTGCAGTCCGGCGCGGCGCGGCGCGAGGGCGACTGGCTGCACAACACCTGAGGCGGGGTGGCAAATGCCTGGCGATAGACAAAATCAATATTAAGATCATTCCTGGATGATTTTTTCAATGCAAATGATTATCATTCGTTGATCAGGCCAAAGCGCTCCGTCCGCCCGGGACGGGGAGCCGCCTGTCCAGAGCGAGCACCAGGCCTGCCGACGGACGCCATCGATAGGCGTCTTGCGCCCCCGCCAGCCAGCATCCGACTGCACAGCGAGGGAGAAGAGCATGGCTCGCCACACCAATCACATCACCGGCCGCAAGCATCGCGCGGCAGCGACACGGCCGCATGCCGTGGGCATTGCGGCCACGCTCATGGCCCTGGGCCTGCCCGTGCTGGCACAAGGCCCCGCCAGGCCCCCGGACGTGGCGCTCAAGGAAGTCCAGGTCCGGGACCGCAAGGAGGGCGGCTACAAGGCCGAGGCCTCCTCCTCCCCCAAGTTCACGCGCCCTTTGCTGGACACGCCCCAGACCCTGTCGGTGATCCGCAGCGAGGTGATGGAGGAGCAGCAGGCCACCACCTTGCAGGAGGCCCTGCGCAACACGCCCGGCGTGACCCTGCTGCTGGGAGAAGGCGGCAACTCCAACACCAAGGACAACATCTTCATGCGCGGCTTCGACACCACGGGCAGCATCTTCATCGACGGCGTGCGCAACCTGGGCAGCGCGGTGCGCGACACCTTCAATGTCGAGGACATCGAGATCGTCAAGGGCGCCTCGGGTTCCGAGTACGGGCGCGGCGCGCCTTCGGGCAGCATCAACATGCGCACCAAGCTGCCCTTCGCGGGCGACCTGTCACAGATACGCCTGTCCACCGGCACGGCCGACGACCACCGTGCCACGGCAGACCTGAACCGCCAGCTCGGCGACACTGCCGCGCTGCGCCTGAACGCCATGGTCCAGGGCAGCGGAGTGGCGGGCCGCGACTTCGTGCGCAACCAGGGCGTGGGCATGGCGCCCTCTCTGGCCCTGGGGCTGGGCACGCCTACGCGCTTCATGGCCGACATGCAATTGCTGCAATTCGACAACCGCCCCGACGGCGGCGTGCCCACCGTGGGATTGCCGGGTTTCTACAACGGCGCACTGTCCGCGCTGGGCATGCGGGACATCCGTCGTGTGGACCCATCGAACTTCTACGGCAGCCTCAGCGACTTCAGCAAGACCGAGCTGAACCAGGCAACACTGCGCTTCGAACATGACCTGGCGGCCGGCACCACGGTGCGCAACATCACGCGCGTGGGGCGCAGCAAGATCGACCAGTTGCTCACGGGCACCTCGGGCATCGTCAGCGACGGAAGCGGCGCGAACGCCGTGGGCCGCCCCGACCCTGCCACCTGGACCGCCTCGCGCTCACGCCAGTTGCGCTGGCAGACCAACCAGTTGCTCACCAACCAGACCAGCCTTTCATCGAACTTCAAGACCGGCGGACTGCAGCATGCGCTGAGCGCGGGCCTGGAGCTGATCTACGAGAAGCAGACCTCCAGGGGGCGCACGGGCGCAGGCGCCATGGCACCGGCCGATCTCTACGATCCCAAGGTCAACGATCCGATCACGGGCCAGAACATCCGCTACACAGGTCAGATCAACGAAGGCAACACCAAAACCATGGCCCTGTATGCCTTCGACAGCATCGAGTTCAGCCCGCAGTGGCAGCTCAACGGCGGCCTGCGCTGGGACCGCTACCGCAGCGCCAACGACAACACCACGGCGCCCAACGCCACTACGGGAGCGCAGACCCGCACCCAATTGCGCAGCAGCGGCAGCCTGCTCAGTGCCAAGCTGGGCCTGGTCTTCAAACCCGTGGAGTACGGCAGCATCTATGCCGGCATTTCGACATCGCAGCAGCCGCCGGGCGGCAGCAATTTCGCACTCAGTGCCACAGAGGGCAACATCAACCACTCCAGCATGGACCCCTCCAAGGCCACCAACCTGGAGGTGGGCACCAAGTGGGACATCCTGGACCGACGCCTGCTGCTGACGGGCGCGCTGTTCCAGACCACGGTGCGCAACGACCTGGGCACCGTGGACAACGTCACCGGCGTCGTCACCCAGTACGGCAAGAAGCAGGTCAAGGGGATAGAGCTGGGTGCCGTCGGCCAGATCACGCCGGCCTGGAACATCACGGCCGGCCTGGCACGCATGAATACCGAAGTCCAGCAGGGCACCGCCTCCCAGACAGGGGCCCACCTGAACTGGTCGCCCAGACTCAGCTTCACGAGTTGGACCACCTATCGTTTCGGCAATGGACTGACCTTGGGCGGCGGTGCCCGCTACATGGACACGGTGGCGCGCCTGGTCAGCAACTCGGCCGTGCCCGCCACCACCAATATGCCCAATGCACGTGACTACTGGGTGTATGACGCATTCATGGCCTACGAGGTCAGCAAGAACCTGCGCCTTCAGCTGAACGTCTACAACCTGGCCGACAAGAAATACGTGGCCAGTCTCAACAACAACGGCGGACGGTACATGCCGGGGGTGGCTCGCTCGGCCCGGCTCGTGGCCACGCTGAAGTTCTGACCCGCACCATGATGCTGCACATTCCCAACGTGCTCACGCGCGAGCAGGTCATCGCCATCCGCGCGGCCATCGATGCGGCCGGCTGGGTGGATGGCCGTGCCACGGCGGGCAGCCAGGGCGCGCAGGTCAAGCGCAACCGCCAGCTGCCCGAGAACTCACCCGTGGCGCTGGAGCAGGGACGCATCATCGAGCAGGCATTGGCGGCCAATGCGCTGTACTTCAGTGCCGCCCTGCCCGCGCGCACCATGGCGCCGCTGTTCAACCGCTATGCGGACAGCGAAACCTATGGCCTGCACGTGGACGGCGCGGCGCGGCGCCTGGCCGGAGCACAGCAGTGGATGCGCACCGATGTCTCCAGCACCCTGTTTCTCACCGACCCCGGGGACTACGACGGCGGCGAGCTGGTCGTGGTGGACACCTACGGCACGCACGAGGTCAAGCTGCCGGCCGGCGACCTCATCCTCTACCCCTCCACCAGCCTGCACCGCGTGGAGCCCGTCACCCGGGGCGAGCGGGTGAGTTCCTTTTTCTGGGCGCAGAGCATGGTGCGAGACGACGCGCAGCGCGCCATGCTGTTCGAGATGGACCAGACCATCCAGCGCCTGCGCGAGAAACTGGGTGAGACCGACGAGACGCTGACGCTTGCCGGCCAATACCACAACCTTCTGCGCATGTGGGCGGAAACCTGAGGGACAGGCTCAGGGCTTGTGCTTTTCTGCGCAGCCGATCAGGTGGTTGTAGCTGCTGGACATGCACTGGTACATGGCCTTGGAGCGGCCCGTGGAGGCCTGGCAGTCGGCCACCGTGGCATGGGTGCGCGCCTCTCGGAACTTGCCGGCGGTTGCATCGAACTGCGCCTGGGTGATGTAGCCGCCCTTGACGTTCTTCTGCCCGTTCTCGACCATGGTGTCCACCTGGCTGCGGATGTTGTCCACGGCGGCGGCGCAGTTCAGCGGCACCTCCTTGGAATCGACCTTGCTCAGGCCCTTGGCCACGCCGTCCACCATCTCGCGCACCTGCCTGGGCAGTTTCTTCGTACCGTCGGGATTGCGTTCTTCGCCGAAACGGCCCGAACCCGCGCCCGAGCTGCCATTGGGCGACACCTTGATCTGGTCCGCATCGGCCTGGTCGGTGGGCAACTGCGATCCGTAATGCGTTCGCCCTTGCGCGTCCACCCATTTGTAGACCGGCTGCGCTGCCACCGTGCACGCCCATGCCAGGCCCAGCGCGGTCCAGGCCGCGCGGCTCCATGTTGTTGTCATTCTCGAAACCCCTGCGGTATGCGGAGCCGCAGCATGTGGCCCCGCTTGTCAGTAACCAAGTGTAGCGGCGCCAGGCGCCGCCGCACCCCGCAGGAATGTCAAGCGCGGCTCAGGGCAGGTCCTTGCTGGGGTCGGGCGTGGCGGCGTCGCGCGGGCCGATGGTGCCCAGGCGGCTCTTGAGCGACTGGGGCTGGCCCGTGATCAGCGCCGCGTAGTTGGTGGTGTTGGACAGCACCTTCTTCACGTAGTCGCGCGTCTCGGTGAAGGGCACGTTCTCGGCCCAGATGGCGGCGTCGAGCACCGGGCCGTTGCGCCAATTGCGCGGGCGGCCGGGACCTGCGTTGTAGCCGGCCGCAGCCAGCGCCATGGAACCGTCGAAATCGTCCAGCGCCAGCTTCAGATAGGCGGTGCCGATGGTGATGTTCACATCGCGGTCATTGATCATGGACGGGGAAAAGTCCGTCATGCCGATCTTGCGCGCCGTCCAGCGGGCCGTGGCCGGCATGACCTGCATCAGGCCCGAGGCGCCCACGCCCGAGCGGGCATCCATGATGAAGCGGCTTTCCTGGCGGATCAGGCCATAGACGTAGGCCGGGTCCAGGCCGATGGAGCGCGAGCGCGCCAGCACCGTGTCGTGGAAGGGCATGGGAAAGCGCTGGCTCCAGTCGGCAAAGCTGCGGGTGCGCTCGCTGGTGTTGATGCAGCGGTCCCAGACCTGCTGCTGGCAGGCCAGGTCCGCGGCGGCCAGCAGTTCGCGGTCGTTCATGCCGCCGGCTTGATGCAGGTTGGTGGCGTAGTTCCATTCGCGCACGCCTTCGCTGCGCAGGCCGTTCTGGATGGCGTACAGACCGCGCACCAGGCTGGGGTTGGCGCGGGCGGCGGCCTTCTCGGGTGCCGTGGGCGGCGCCGGCTGGGGGGGTGCCGTCACGCGCTGGCCGATGTCCTCCAGCGCCAATTGCTCGTAGAAGCTGCCGGGGCCGGCCATGTCCTCCAGCAGCTGGCGCGCCTCGGAGCGTTCCTGCTCGCTCGGACGGCCGGACAGCAGGGCGCGCGCCTTCCAGTAGGTCCATGTGTGCTCGGTGCGCTCGGGCCCCATGGCGTCGATGGCACGGCGCACCGTGCGCCAGTCGCCGGCGCGCAGCGCGGCGCGCACCTTCCAGCCCAGCAGTTCGTCGCTGAGGTCGCCGTCCTTGCGCACCTTGCCGAAATAAGTGGCCGCTTCGGGCTGCAGCTTGAGCGCGGCCTGCTTGCCGATCACGCCCCAGGCCCAGTTGTTCTCCTCGGCCGTCAGCCGGGCACCCCAGCCGCCTTCGAGCTGGGTGGCCGCCGCCGCCGGGTCGCTGGAGGCCATGCGGATCAGCGCCAGCAGCGCCAGCTCCTTGGGCACGGCGCCGCGCACACGCGTCTGCCCGGCCAGGTACTTGGCGGGCGAGGCAAAGACCTGCGCCACCTGGGGCAAGGCCTCGGGAGCGACGATGGCCACGGCATCGCGCGTGGCCTTCTGGCGATTGGCCTCGGCCGCCTGGCGCGCCTTGCGCCAGACTTCGGGTTCGCTGATCTGCTTGGCCGCGTACAGCTCGCCGGCGGCGTAGGTGCAGCCGTCGTCGGCGTCGCGCTGGGCCCACCACAGGTCGCGCACCTGCTGGCCCAGGTTGGCAGCAGGCTGGCCCTTGATGCTGTCGATCAGCAGGGCGTAGCAGCTGACGGAGCGGTCATCGCGCATGCGAAACGCACCATGCACCTGGTCGAACATGCCCCAGTCGCGGCGCTGCCCCAGCAGCAGCAGCCAGTCATTACGCAGCCGGTCTTCCTGGTAGGTGCCGGGCCAGCGCTTGAAAAACCCCAGGACCTCATCGGCACTGGCTTCATCCAGCCGGGCCTTGAGTTCCCAGTACGCGGCCCAAGGTTCGAGCACATGGCCACGCGCAGAAGGCAGCAGCTGCGTGAGCTTAGCCTTGTCGCCTTTGCGGAAGGCCTGCTGCATTTCCAGCAAGACATCGTCGCCACGGTTTTGCGCCAGCGCAGGCGTGGCTGCGGTGGTCCAGAGGGAAGCCGCCAAAAGCGGTGTCAAAATCTTCAGCCAGTGCATGGAGGAAATTATCTGATGGACAAAGCAGCCCTGCGCCGCAGCTTGATAGACCAGCGCCTCAATCTTCCCGACCGACTGCAGCGCGCCGACGCGCTGCAACAGGTCATGCGCTTTTGGCTGATCCAGCGGCCCGACACCGTGATCGGTGCCTATTGGCCGATCAAGGGAGAGTTCGATCCGCTGCCCGCGCTTCACCGCTGGAAGGAAGATGGCGAGCTACAGGGTACCCCACAAAGGCGTCGAATCGGACTGCCGGTGATTGACAAGCAGCGCAAGACACTCAGCTTTCACGCCTGGTACCCAGGTTGTCCCATGGAAGAGGATGCCTACGGCATCCCCAAGCCCAAGGACACCGAAACCCTGACCCCCACCCTGCTGTTCGTGCCCTGCGTGGGCTACGCGGCCGGCGGCTACCGCCTGGGCTATGGCGGGGGGTTCTACGACCGCACCCTGGCCGAACTGCAGCCCAAGCCCTTCACCGTGGGCCTGGGCTACGGCTGCGGCTATGTGGACGAGTTCGAGCCCGAGCCGCATGACCTGCCCCTGGACGCCATCCTGAATGACCACGGAGTCGTCTGGCCGGTGTAGAACAAGCACCCCCTGAGGCGCTGCGCGCCTTCCCCCTCTCTGCCCGCTTCGCGGGGGAGGGGGACGACACCCTCACTGCGGGGCGGCCCTTGCTCGGTGTCCCTCGCTTTTGGCCTCGCCGGTTTTTAGCGCTGTGCTTCTTTAGTTTGCTGTCTCGCGCTGCGCCTGCCATTGATGCCAGCCGCGGGCTCGCAGGTCGCAGGCGGGGCAGGTGCCGCAGCCGTAGCCCCAGTCGTGCAGCGTCTCGCGCGTGCCCTGGTAGCAGGTGTGGGTGTCGCGCCGGATGAGGTCCACCAGGGTGTCGCCACCCAGGTCGTGGGCCATTTGCCAGGTTTGGGCCTTGTCTATCCACATCAGCGGCGTTTCGATGCGCAGGCGCCGCTCCAGGCCCAGGTTCAGGGCGAGCTGCATGGCCTTCATGGTGTCGTCGCGGCAGTCGGGGTAGCCGGAGTAGTCGGTCTCGCAGACGCCGGTGACGATCACCGACAGGCCGCGCCGGTAGGCCAGCGCGCCGGCCAGGGTCAGGAACAGCAGGTTGCGGCCGGGCACGAAGGTGTTGGGCAGGCCGTCGGCCTGCATGGCGAAGGCCACGTCCTCGGTCAGGGAAGAGCCGCCGATCTGTTGCAGCACGTCCAGCGAGAGGACATGGTCATCGCCCAGGCGCGGAGCCCATTGGGGAAAGTCCCTGGCCAGCCGCTCGCGCACCTGCTGGCGCACCTGCATTTCCACGCTGTGGCGCTGGCCGTAGTCAAAACCCAGGGTCTCGACCCGCTCGTACAGCGACAGCGCCTGCGCCAGGCAGGTGGTCGAATCCTGGCCGCCGGAAAAAAGGACCAGCGCAGCCTTGTGGCGCGCCGCTGGCGCCTGGGGAGAAGAGCTATCGTTTTGCATGGCACGCATTAGAGCGCGCCCAGGCAGCGCCCGGCTCCTACATGGGTTTTCCTGCCATGCTTGCTAAGCTGGAGGGCCTATCGCGGAGGTTGCGGCCATGCTCACGCTCTATATCGGCAACAAGAATTATTCATCCTGGTCCATGCGCCCCTGGGTGCTGATGCGCCAGGCCGGCATTGCTTTCGAAGAGGTCATGCTGCGCTTTGACAGCTTCGAAGAGCAGTCCGCCTTCAAGCAGCGCGCCCGCGCGCTCTCGCCCTCGGGCCGCGTGCCCGTGCTCATGGATGAAGGCATGGCCATCTGGGACAGCCTGGCCATCTGCGAGTACCTGGCCGAGAAATTTCCTGAAAAGCACCTGTGGCCCACGCTGGCGCTGAACCGCGCCCGCGCGCGCAGCCTCTGCGCCGAGATGCACAGCGGCTTCGGCGCCCTGCGCTCGCTGTGCCCGATGAACATCGAGGCCCAGCTGCCCGAGGTCGGCGCGCGGCTATGGGCAGAGAACACCGCACTGCGCGACGATGTGCAGCACCTGTCCGAGCTGTGGCAACCGCTGCTGTCCACGGCCAGCGGCCCCATGCTGTACGACCAGTTCAGCATCGTCGATGCCTTCTTCGCCCCCGTGTGCATGCGCCTGGCGACCTATGAGCTGCCCGTGGCACCGGCCATCGACGCCTATGTGCGCCGCGTGCGCGCCCTGCCGGGCGTGCAGGACTGGGTGCAGGGCGCACTGGCGGAGCATGATTTCCGGCCGTTCGAGGAGCCGTACCGCACGGCTGCGGCGAGCTGAGTGCCGCCTGTCTGCCGCCTGTCAGAACGGCTCGGCCAGCAGATGCACCAGGCTGTGCACGCCGTCGAAGCAGTTGCCCAGGCCGTACCATTGCGGGATGAGCGAATTTCAGGTGTACATGGTGGGCGGCGCGGTGCGCGACCGCCTTCTTGGGCGGGCCGTGCATGACCGCGACTGGGTCGTGGTCGGCGCCACGCCCGAGCAGATGGCCGAGCGCGGCTTCATGCCCGTGGGACGGGACTTCCCCGTCTTCCTGCATCCCGAAACCCATGAGGAGTACGCCCTGGCGCGCACCGAGCGCAAGAGCGGGCCGGGCTATCGCGGCTTCGTCGTCCAGGCGGCGCCCGACGTCACGCTGGAGCAGGACCTGGCCCGGCGCGACCTGACCATCAACGCCATGGCCGCCCCGCCGGACTGGGATGGCAACGGCGCCATCGACGACCCCTACGGCGGCCAGGCCGACCTGCAGGCCCGGGTGCTGCGCCATGTGACCGACGCCTTTCGCGAAGACCCGGTGCGCATCCTGCGCGTGGCGCGCTTTGCGGCACGGTTCCACGAATTCACTGTGGCACCGGAAACCATGGCCCTGATGCAAGAGATGGTGGCCGCCGGCGAGGTGGATGCCTTGGTGCCCGAACGCGTCTGGCAGGAGATCAGCCGGGGCCTGATGGAGCGCCAGCCCTCGCGCATGTTCGAGCTGCTGCGCGAATGCGGTGCGCTGGCCGTGCTGCTGCCCGAGCTGGAGCGCCTGTGGGGCGTGCCCCAGCGTGCCGAATACCACCCCGAGGTCGATACCGGCGTGCACGCCATGATGGTGCTGGACATGGCCGCGCAGCTGGACACCCCGCTGCCCGTGCGCTACGCCTGCCTGGTGCACGACCTGGGCAAGGGCACGACACCGGCCGATGTGCTGCCGCGCCACATAGGACACGAGCACCGCAGCGCCCGCCTGGCCGAAAAGGTGGGCGAGCGGCTGCGCGTGCCCACCGACTGCCGCGAACTGGGCGACGTGGTGGCGCGCGAGCACGGCAACATCCATCGCAGCGGCGAGCTCAACGGCGCCGCCATCGTGCGCCTGCTGGAGCGCTGCGACGCCATCCGCAAGCCCGCGCGTTTCGAACAAGCCCTGGCGGCCTGTGAATGCGACGCGCGGGGGCGCCTGGGTTTCGAGGACCGGCCCTACCCCCAGCGCGCCCGCCTGCGCGATGCGCTGGCTGCCGCGCTGTCCATCTCCACCTCGGACATCGCGGCCCAGGCCGCCGCGCGCGGAAAACAGGGCAAGGCCATAGGCGAGGCAGTGCAGGCAGCGCGCGCCCAGGCCGTGGCCGATTGGCTGGCGCAGGCGGCCTGACGCAAAGACCGCCACACACGGGGATCAGGCTCGCGCCACGGGCAGGACCAGTCGCAGGCACACGGGCTGCTCGCCTCCTGCCGTCAACAAGGCCACGTTGCCGCCCAGCCGCTCGGCGATGCGCCGCACCAGGTAAAGCCCCAGCCCGGCGCCGGGCCGGTGTTGGGCGTTGCGGCCACGGTAATACCTTTCGAACAACTGGTCCTGGTCTGCCTGGGCAATGGGCTCGGAGGGATTCGAGACCTGGATCTCCAGACCCTCGCCCTGCCTGGTCACGTCCAGGCGCACCGATTCGCCCTCGGGCGTGTGGCGGTCTGCATTGGCCAGCAGATTGCGCAGCGCGATGCGCAGCAGGCCGGCATCGGTGATCAATTGCTGCGTGCCCCCGCCCAGGTGGCAGACGATGCGGCCGGGCGCAAAGTCCAGGCACAAGCCATCCACCAGCGCATGCAGGTCGCAGGGCTGCAGGCGTGGCTCGGCATGGGGCTGGGGTTCGGCCATGCGGTCGTCGGCCAGGCAGTCGTCCACCAGCGCCAGCAGGCGCTGGGCGGCTTCGCGGATGTTGCGGCTGCGTGCCAGCGTCTTGTCGGGCGGTGCCGCCAGATTGCGCGCCAGTTGCTGCGCACTGGTCAGGATGATGGCCAGCGGTGTGCGCAGTTCGTGCGAGACCATGGCGACAAAGTCGCGCTGCTCCTGGCGGACCCTGCGTTCCAGCACCAGCGCCTCGCTGAGTTCACTCTCGCGCAACTGGCGCTGCACAAGCTCGGCCTCCAGCAGCACCTGCTCCCGCTCTCGGACGCGGCGCCGGTGCTCGTATCCGCCGATGATCCAGCCGCTGAGCAGCAGCATGTGCGCCATGGTGCCCAGCGCGGACGCATGCGTGGACACCAGCGCGGTCAGCGCGTTCATGGGCAGCCAGCCCAGGTTGCGCAGGAAAGAGATCAGCACACCGGCATAGAAGATGCCGAACGCCAGCATGAAAAACCGTGCCGGAGCATGGCCGCGCCGCCACAGCCAAAGGGCGAGCGCGAGAAAGCCCAGGGCCAGCGGCAGGGTCATGGCCTGCACCGGGACCATGCCCGCCGAGTAGTGCCCCGACACCACCAACAGCATGCAGCACAGGCTGAACAGCCACAGCAGCGGCGCCATCTGGCGCACCAGCCGCGGATACAGCGACGCCAGATCCAGCTGCCTGCAGGCCAGTTGCATGGAGATCGCCAAAGCGGCGGCAATGCCGCATCCCAGCAGGCGGTCGCTCCAGAACCCCGGCAGGCCCGTCAACTGCTGCACCAGCCCCAGCGATACCACCTCATTGAGCACGCAGACGCTGAGATAGGCCAGGAACAGGCCGCTCAAGGGAGCCCGCGTGCCCAGCCAGAACACCAGCTGCACGCCGATCAACAGCAGGTACAGCCCGAAATACAGGCCGAACGACAGGGCCTCGCGCCGCGTGTGGTTGTCGAACGCCAGTCGCTGCCACAGATCGATGCGGGTGACGAGCGCGTTGCGCGCGCGCAGGCGCACCAGCAACTCGTACGCCCCTGCGGCAGGGGGCTCGAACTGGAATGCCGGACTGCGGTAGTCCACCGGCCAGGCGTGGCGCGGCACTTCCTCGCCGCTGCGCCCCAGCAGCTGCCAGGGGCCACCGGATCTGCGCACGTGGACCTCCACCTCGTCCAGCAGGGCATTGCCCAGCAGCAGCATCCAGCTGCCGGGCTGCTCCACCTGCAGCGGCATGCGCAGCCAGACCGCCGCCTGCGTGAAACTGGCGTTCAGGTGCCCGGGCAGCGGCTGCCATCCGGGGGCGGCGTCGGCCTGCCCGGCGTCGAGCAGGCCAGCGGCGTCATCGAGCCGCTGCCACCGACCGGCTGTCTCCAGCATGGGCACATCGGGGTTCAGCAGGAGCGCCTGGGCCTGGGTCAGCAGCGGACACAGCAGCCAGGCCAGCAGCAGGAGGGTTGCACGGTAATATCGCATCGGAGGTCCACCACAGGGCCGCCAGCGTACACCAGCCTCCCGGCCCCGCCGCCCAGCCCCCTTCCCCCATGCTTGATGTGATCCTGCTCGAAGACGAGCCCGTGCTGCGCCATGAACTGGGTGAATTCCTGGAGGGCCTGGGCTACGCGCCGCAATGCGTCGCCAGCCTGCAGGAGTTCGACCGCCACTTCGACGCCCGTCGCCACCGCCTGGCCATCATCGACATCGGCCTGCCCGATGGCAGCGGCCTGGCCCTGATCCAGCGCCTGCGCCAGCAGGGCCAGCAACTGGGCATCATCGTGTTCAGCGCGCACAACACCAGCTCCAACCGTATCGACGGCCTGGAAAACGGAGCCGACCACTACCTGGGCAAAGGCTGTGATCTTGACGAACTGGAGGCCACGCTGGCCGCGCTGGTGCGCCGCCTGGGCCTGCAGCAGCGCCAGGCGCGCTGGCTGTTGCAGCTGGGTCCGAGCCGCCTGCTGCCCCCATCGGCCCCGCCGATCGCGCTCTCCCAGCAGGATCTGCTGGTGCTGCACTGCCTCATGGGCCAGGCAGGCACCGAGGTGAGCCGCCGAAGGATCGTGCAGGCCCTGGGCGGCGACTACCTGGTCTACGACCAGCGCCGCCTGGACACCCAGATGCGCCGGCTGCGCCGCAAGGTGGAGGAGGCCTGCGGCCAGCAGCTACCCGTCAAGACGCTGCGCAACAGCGGCTATTGCTTCTACCAGCCGGGCGAAGTGCAGGCCTGAGGGCAGGCCTGAAGGCGCGCGGCCTTGCGGGCTCGCAGACAAATCAGACGACCGAACGCACCCACCGCACGATCTCGCCGGCTGGCAGGGCGCCGGAGACACGGGCGATCTCGCGTCCTTCCTTGAACACCACCATGGTCGGGATGCTGCGGATGTTGTAGGGCGCGGCAGCCTGGGGATGCGCTTCGGTATCGAGCTTGGCCAGTTGCACGCCGGGCGCCAGCGCCTGCGCCGCCTGCTCGAAGGCCGGCGCCATCATGCGGCAGGGGCCGCACCAGGGCGCCCAGAAATCGACCACCACCGGCACCTGGCTGCGCCCCACATGCCTGGCAAAGCCTTGTGCATCCAGCGCCACGGGCTGGCCGGTGACCAGCGGCTGGTGGCAGCTGCCGCAGTCAGGCGCGCTGCCGAGCTGGTCGGCCGCAATGCGGTTGGTGGTGTGGCAATGGGGGCAGACGAAATGCAGCTTGTCGGACATGGGCGGCCTCTTGTTCGGAAGTCATGGGGCAATGCCTGCATATACGGGCGACGCGCCCGTGCTTCAAGCCATGCTCAGACCAGCTTGGCGATCAGGGCGGCAATCACGCTGAGCAACACGGTGCTGGCAATGGGCAGGAAGATCACGCGGCCGAACAGGCGAAAGCGGAAATCGCCCGGCAGGCGGCCCAGACCTATGCGCTCCAGCCAGGCGTGCAGCCCATTGAACAGCAGCAGGGCCAGGAAGATGACGAGGAGCCAGCGGATCATGGCGCCGAGTGTACGGCGGCGGCGCGTCATGGGCAGGACATATGAACGTCCTACATTGGGAAAGTCCCGTGGCGGGAGGCTTCGGGACCATTCGCGACAAGCCCCCTTCTTCCATGGCTCCATGCCGCAACAAGACGACCCCACCATGCAATACACATCCAGGCGCCTTCTTCTCGCCATCCTGCCTGCCGCCCTGCTGGCTGGCTGCGCCAGCGCTCCGGCCCCCACCACGGCAGCCGCAGCGTCGGGCGCCATCGACAACAGCGCCCTGCAGCGCGGCGATTTCCGCGCCCACCAGGCCACCTATGGCCTGGTCTACCGCCTGCCGGCCGATGCCACGGCCATCATGGACAGCCAGGTCACGCCCGTGGTGCACGAGCAGTTGCTGCGCCTGAAGCTGGTGGCCGAGGCCAACACCTTCAACCTGCCCCATGTCACCGTGGTGCATATCCACAGCGCCGACCCGTCCACACCGCGCAAGATGCTGGCCGCCTTGCCGGCATTGCCGCCCGTGCTGCAGGACGTGCACCTGAAGAATTTCTACACCACCGAGGCCGCCAAGGGCGCCGGCAAGCCGTGGTGGCTGGACCTGGGCATCGTCAAGTCCGGCCCGGCCTACGAGGCCATGATGGACTTCAACACCCGCGCCACCGCCGCCATGGCGCCGCTGCGCGACGGCCCGCTGCCGCGCGTGACGGGGCCCGTCTATGCCCGCATGAACGATTCGGCCAAGGCCATGGTGCAAAGCGTGGGCGTCAGCGGCATCAACCAGGTGCAGGCCGGCAAGGAGGTGCGCAGCCACAATCCGCACAACACCCTGGTCTACAGCGAAGCCGCCTTCACGCCCGAGATCGAGCGCGCCATGGGCGAGACGGCCGCGCGCCTGAACCGCATCCTGCCCGGCGGCTTCACGACCACGTTCGAGAACCTGTCCATCGTGGAGCTGGGTTTCTCGGGCAACGTCACGCGCGAGATCTACCGCATCAACCTCAAGGACCAGACGGCCTACGAGGTGAGCAACGGCCGCAGCGTCCAGCGCTGAGGCCGGGGAGGGGCTCTGGCCGACGGCTACAGCCGGTGCGTGCGGTCGCCGCGCACAAAGCCCATGGCGTCCCAGGGCTCCACGCCCTTGGCCAGGCCGATGACCTTGAACAGCTCGCCCATCTCGTGCTCCATCATCAGCTTGGTGGCCATGGCGCGCGGCCCCTGGGCCAGCGCGTCAAGCTTGGGCCCCAGGCCGCAGTTGATGAGGAAGTGGGCCTGCGAGGTATAGCCCAGTACCTCGAAACCCGCCTCCTGCGCGGCCACGGCCGTGCCCGTGAAGTTCACGTGGGCCGTGATGTCCTTGAGGCCGACCTCGGCCAGCGGGTCGTCGTCCACCTTGTGCAGGCGGTGGCAGACCAGGGTGCCCATGTGGCGCTGCGGGTGGAAGTACTCGGACTCGCCGAAGCCGTAGTCGATGAAGAAGGCAGCGCCGCGCGCCATGCGCTCGCCCAGCGTGCGGATGAAGGCCTCGCCCTGCAGATGGATCTCGGTCAGGTAGTCGTGCTCGCCCTCGATCTCCATGGGCGGGCGCAGCGGCGTGGGCCGGTCTTCCCAGCCCAGGCTGCCGTCCGGCTGCAGCACCACGCCGCGCTCGTGCCAGACACCTGCCTTGCGCACCAGCAGCTGCACGGGCATGGCGTCCAGCACCTCGTTGCCGATGACCACGCCTTCGAGCCGATCGGGCAGGGCATCGGCCCAGTGCACCAGTCCTTCGTACTTCACCAGCCTGAGCTGCTGGCGCGCGCGCAGCGTGCCCGACAGATCGACGATGGTGTAGCGGTCCGGCCGCACGCCCAGCGCGGCCAGCTCGTCCAGCACCTGCAGCGCCAGCGCGCCCGTGCCGGCACCGAATTCCCAGACTTCGCGGGTATGCGTGCGCTGCAGCGCCTCGGCCACCTGGGCGGCCAGCAGTTGGCCGAAGACCGGGGACATCTCGGGCGCGGTCACGAAATCGCTGCCCGACGATGGCATCAGCCCGAACTTGGCGGTGTCGTTGGCGTAGTAGCCCAGGCCCGGCTCGTACAGCGCCAGGGCCATGAAACGGTCGAAAGCCAGCCAGCCTCCAGAGGACGCAATCTCTTGCGCAACACGGGATTGCAGGGCGGCCGTTAAAATTGAGGGTTCTGTCGTCACGATCCGTACATTGTCCTCGAATGTCCACACCTGCCCGAACACGCACCGTTTTGGTGACCGGCGCGGCCCGCCGCCTGGGGCGCGACATCGCGCTCGCGCTTGCCAGCGCCGGCTGGCAAGTGGCCGTGCACTACCGCGACTCGCACGACGAGGCGCTGGAGACGGCCTCCGCCTGCGCTGAACTGGCCGGCGACAGCGCCGCCCTGGATGCCGATTTCTTCAACGAGGACTCGGTGCGCTCCCTGGTGCCGCGCGCCGTGGCGCACTTCGGCCACCTGGATGCCGTGGTCAACAACGCCTCGCTGTTCGAGCATGACGATGCCGGCAGCTTCAGCTACGTGGCACTGGAAGCCCACCTGCGCAGCAACACCGGCGCGCCCATCCTGCTGGCCCAGGCGCTGCATGCCCATATCGAGGACCGCGTGGCGGCCGGCGAGGAGCATGCCAGCGGCGCCGTGATCAACATGCTGGACCAGAAGCTCTGGAACCAGAACCCCGATTTCCTCAGCTACACGCTGTCCAAGGCGGCTCTCGAGGCCGCCGGCACCATGCTGGCGCTGGCGCTGGCCCCGCGCGTGCGCGTCGTCGGCGTGGCCCCCGGCCTGACGCTGACCAGCCACATGCTGAGCCAGGAACGCTTCGAGTCGCTGCACCGCCTCAGCCCGCTGGGCCGCTCGTCCAGCGCGGCCGACGTGGCCGCCACCGTGTGCTTTGCGCTGGACAACCAGTCCATCACCGGCACCACCTTGCTGGTCGATGGCGGCCAGCACCTGCAGCGCTTCGAGCGCGACTTTTCCATGATGTAGGCGCCTGCGCGCGCCACCCCAAACACTCCACGGCTTTTCCCCATGCACTCCGCCACCGGACAACAGATCCTGACGCTCACGGGTTTGCGCTTCGACGCCAACCTGGGCATCCTCGCCCACGAAAAACAGATGCCCCAGCCCATCCAGGTCGATGCCGAGCTGAGCCTGGGCTCCCAACCGCTGGCGCCGCGCGACGACGACATCCTGCATGTGCTGGACTACCGCAAGGTGCGCCAGATCATCATCGACGAGTGCACGGCCGAGCATGTGAACCTGCTGGAGAGCCTGATCGGCAAGCTGGCCCAGCGCCTGATGCAGCTGCCCGGCGTGCTGGGCGTGCGCGTGAAGATCGCCAAGCTGGAAATCTTTGAAGACTGCGAAGTGGCCATTCGCATAGAAACCGGACAATGGTGAACCCCATGAATGCAGTGACCGACAACCCCTGGCTGGCCGAAGAGGCCGCCGCCGAAGCCCCCGCCGACACCACAGGCAGCAACCGCATCAAGATCGAGCGCGAGCAGGTCAAGCTGGAAAAGCGCCTGTGCCGCGAGGTGGGCCGCGCCATCACCGACTTCAACATGATCGAGGAAGGCGACAAGATCATGGTCTGCATGTCGGGCGGCAAGGACAGCTACACGATGCTGGACGTGCTGCGCAAGCTGCAAAAGCGCGCGCCCGTCAAATTCGAGCTGGTGGCCGTGAACCTCGACCAGAAGCAGCCCGGCTTCCCCGACCATGTGCTGCCCGAGTACTTCAAGAGCATCGGCGTGGACTACCACATCGAAACGCAGGACACCTACAGCGTGGTCAAGCGCGTGGTGCCCGAGGGCAAGACCACCTGCGGCCTGTGCTCGCGCCTGCGCCGCGCCATCCTGTACAAGGTGGCCGACGAGCTGGGCTGCACCAAGGTGGCCCTGGGCCACCACCGCGACGACATCGTGCAGACGCTGATGCTCAACATGTTCTACGGCGGCCGCATGAAGGGCATGCCCCCGAAGCTGGTCTCGGACGACGGCAAGCATGTGGTGATCCGCCCGCTGTGCTACGTGCCCGAGAAGGACACCGTCCGCTGGGCCCAGTACCAGAACTTCCCCATCATCCCCTGCAATCTCTGCGGCAGCCAGGACGGCCTGCAGCGCGTGGCCGTGGGCGAGCTGCTGCGAGAGTGGGACAAGAAATTCCCGGGCCGCGTGGAAAGCATGTTCCGCGCCATGGGCCACATCGTGACCACGCACATGATGGACCCCGAGCTGCACGACTTCAAGAACGCCAAGGCCACCGGCATTGCCGACCCCAACGGCGACATGGCCTTCGACCATGAAGAGATGCCTGTCTCCGCATCGCTGCCCGGCCTGCAGGTGGTACAACTGTCGTCCTGACGGCTGAACCTATAACAATCGCCCCACTCCAACCAAGGCCCGTGCAAACGGGCCTTTTTTCGACGAAGGAGTACACCATGAAGCTGCGCTGCATCCATGTCCTGGCCATCGTGGCCACGGCCTTGCTCACGGGCTGCGCCAGCGTGCGCGAAGTCCAGAGCACCGTCCAGAGCTATTCCACGCTGGGCGCCCTGCCCGCGCCGCCCACCTATCGGCTGGAAGTGCTGCCCTCGCAACGCGAGGCGCAGACGCACTTCGCGGCCATCGAATCCCAGGCCCAGCAGGCCTTGGGCCGCGTGGGCCTGCAGCGCGACGACTCCCGGGCCAGCCTGATCGTGCAGATCGGCGCCGACGCCCGCTACGCGCGCGACTACGCCGCCTGGCCCTACTACGACCGCTGGGGCGGCCCGCGCTGGGGCTGGGGCCTGGGCTACGGGCGCGGCTGGGGCATGGGCTTTGGCGGCAGCTTCATGTTCGACGGCCCGCCGCTGGAGTACTACCGCGCCGTCAGCATCGTGATGCGCAACGCCACCACGCAGCAGATCGTCTACGAGACCTCGGCCCAGCGCCAGGATGTGTGGACCGACGACCCGGCCATCTTCGGCATCCTGTTCGACGCCGCGCTCACCGGCTTCCCCAACCCGCCCAAGGGCTCGCGCGTGGTGCGCACCACCATCGGTCCGGTGCAGCAGGGTGGCGCGCCGGCGCAGCAGCCGGCCCAGGCGGCGCCTGCCGCGCAGGCAGCACCGGCCACGCCAGCACCCGCCCGGTAAGCCATCGCGCACCCAAAGCAAAGGCCTGCATACGCAGGCCTTTTTTGCATGGTGATGGCGCTTGAAGCAGTGCCTCAGTGCACATGCTCCATATCAGGCACGGCCGCCATCAGCGCGCGCGTGTACGCATGCTGCGGCGCATCGAGCACGGCGCCGGCCTCGCCGGCCTCGACCAGGCGGCCGCGCTGCATGACGCCGATGTCGTCGCACATGTGGCGGATCACGGCCAGGTTGTGGCTGATCAGCAGATAGGTCAGGCCGAACTCCTCCTGCAGGTCGCGCATGAGGTTGAGCACCTGGGCCTGGACCGAGACGTCCAGCGCCGAGGTGGGCTCGTCGCAGATGATGAATTCGGGCCGGCTGGCCAGGGCGCGCGCGATGGCGATGCGCTGGCGCTGCCCGCCCGAGAACTGGTGCGGGTACTTGCGCGCATCGTCGGGCTTCATGCGCACGCGGCGCAGCGCCTCCTGCACGCGCTCGGCCGTCTCGTCCTTGCCGGCCGTCAGGGCCAGCACCTGCAGGGGCTC
This sequence comes from Delftia deserti, assembly GCF_042653485.1. Classification (NCBI taxonomy): domain Bacteria; kingdom Pseudomonadati; phylum Pseudomonadota; class Betaproteobacteria; order Burkholderiales; family Comamonadaceae; genus Delftia; species Delftia deserti. Next base: position 3,040,138 of record NZ_JBHSIH010000001.1, read on the forward strand.
GGCAATCAGCTCCTGCACGGTCCAGCGCGGGTTCAGGCTGGCATACGGGTCCTGGAAGATCATCTGGAAGCGCCGGCGCATGGCCACGGTCTGCGCGGCCGGGCTCCACTTGTCCACGCCATCGAACAGCACGGTGCCGCTGGTGGGCGGCGTCAGCCCCGCCACCATGCGCGCCACCGTGGATTTTCCCGAACCGGACTCACCGACCAGGCCGAAGGTGGAGCCCCTGCGAATGGAGAAGCCGACGCCGTCCACGGCCTTGAGGATCTTTTTTTCCTCGCGCGCCAGCAGCCGGGCCAGCCAGCCGCTGGACAGGTTGAACTCCTTGCACAGATCCCTGACTTCCAGCAGGGCAGCCGCGGGCTCCTGCGCACCGGCCCTGGGCTGCCAGGGCACGGCGGGCGCGGCCGGGCCGCCGCCCACCTCGGGCACGGGCAGGCGCTGCACGCGGTGGTGCACGCTGGGAATGGCGCCCATCAGCACCTGGGTGTAGGGCTGCTGCGGCGCGTCCAGCACCTGGCGCACGGGGCCGGTTTCCAGCACGCGGCCCTGGTACATGACCATGACGCGGTCGGCCGTCTCGGCGATGACGCCCATGTCGTGGGTGATCAGCATGGCGGCCGCGCCGCGCTCCTTGCACACGCGGCGCAGCAGGGCAATGATCTGCGCCTGCACGGACACGTCCAGCGCCGTGGTGGGCTCGTCGGCAATGATGAGCTCGGGCTCGGCGCACAGCGCCAGGGCGATGGCCACGCGCTGGCGCATGCCGCCCGAGAACTGGTGCGGATACTGGGCCATGCGCTCGCGCGCCTGCGGGATCTCCACCTCTTCGAGCAGGGCCAGCGCGCGCGCCTCTGCCTCCTTCTCGGAGACAGGCAGATGGGTGCGGATGGTCTCCACCAGGTGCCGGCCCACGGTGTAGACCGGGTTCAGGCTGGTCAGCGGGTCCTGGAAGATGGAGCCTATGCGCCGGCCGCGTATGCGCCGCAGGTCCTCGCCGCGCAGCGTGTCGATGCGCTCGCCGCGCAGCTGCACCGTGCCGGCCGAGATGCGGCCCGGCGGCTCGATCAGGCCGATCACGGCGGCGCCAGTCATGGACTTGCCCGCGCCCGACTCTCCCACCACGCCCAGGATCTCGCCGGGCGCGATGTCGAAGCTCACATCGTCCAGCACCTGCACGGGGCCCTTGTAGGTGTCGAAGGTGACGGACAGGCCGCGAACGCTCAGCACCGGGGGCTGTGCAGGGGGCTGCCCGGATTCTTGTGTCGTGCTCATTGCAGCTTGGGGTTCAGTGCGTCGCGCAGCCAGTCGCCGACGAGGTTGACGGACAGCGCCAGCGCCAGCAGCACCAGCGAGGGGAACAGCAATATCCACCACTCGCCCGAGAACAGGAAGCCCTGGCCGATGCGGATCAGCGTGCCCAGCGAAGGCTGGGTGGGCGGCAGGCCCACGCCCAGGTAGGACAGCGTGGACTCGGCCACGATGGCATGCGCGAAGCTGATGGTGGCGATGACCAGGATGGGCGCCAGCAGGTTGGGCAGGATGTGGCGCACCAGGATGGCCACGCGGCTGCGGCCTATGAGCTGGGCGGCCAGCACGTAGTCCTTGTGCTTTTCCACCATCACCGCGCCACGCACGGTGCGCGCGTACTGCACCCAGTCGGACAGGCCGATGGCCACGATGATCACGAAGACCGCCATGTCGTCGCGGTAGCCCTCGGGCAGCAGGCCGCGGGCGATGCCGAAGACCAGCAGCGCCACCAGGATCACGGGAAAGGTCAGCTGCACATCGGCGATGCGCATCATCAGCGTGTCGAACCAGCCGCCCGCATAGCCGCAGACCAGGCCCAGGGGCACGCCGATCAGCAGGGACAGCCCCACGGCCGACACGCCCACCAGCACCGACATGCGCAGCCCGTAGAGGATGGCGCTCCACACATCGCGGCCCTGGTCGTCCGAGCCCAGCGCGTACAGCGTGCCGCTGGTGCCCGCCTGGCCCGGCGGCGTGAAGGCATCCATCAGGTCCAGATTGGCCGGATCGAAGGGGTTCTGCCAGGCCAGCCAGGGCGACAGCAGCGTGGCCGCCACGATCAGCGCCAGCACCAGCGCCGCCGCCTGCACCAGGCGCGAGCGCGCAAAGGCGCGCTTGACCGGCGAGTCGCTGGCGCGCCAGCCCGTGGGAGGGATTGCTTGTTTGGCGGAATCGGTCATCGGTTTCTCAAGCGGGGGTCCACGATCACGTACAGGAAATCGACGAGCAGGTTGATGCCCACGTACAGCAGCGCGATGAACATCAGGTAGGCGGCGATCAGCGGCACGTCCACGCCCTGGATGGAGGAGATGAACAGCAGGCCCACGCCGGGCCACTGGAACACGGTCTCGGTGACGATGGCAAAGGCGATCAGCGAGCCGATCTGCAGGCCCGCGATGGTGATCACGGGAATCAGGGTATTGCGCAGCGCATGGCCGAAGTACAGGTCGCGCTCGCGCAGCCCGCGCGCGCGGCCGAAGCGCATGTAGTCGGCGCGCAGCACCTCCAGCATCTCGGCGCGCACCAGGCGCATGATCAGCGTCATGTTGTAGAAGCCCAGCGTGATGGCCGGCAGGATCAGCGCCGACCAGCCCGAAGCCGTCAGCAGCCCGGTCTCCCAGCCGCCCAGCTTCACCGTCTCGCCGCGCCCGAAGGACGGCAGCCAGCGCAGCTCCACGGCAAACAGGTAGATCAGGGCGATGCCGATCAGGAAGGTGGGCAGGGACACGCCCACCAGCGACACCGTCATGATCGAGCGGCTCAGCCAGCCCTCTCGCCGTATGGCCGTGTACACGCCCAGCGCCACGCCGATGACCAGGGCGAACAGCGCCGCCGTCATCGCCAGCTCCAGCGTGGCGGGCAGGCGCTCGGCAATGATCTCGGTCACGGGGCGCTTGAGCCGGTAGGAGATGCCCAGGTCGCCCTGCAGCACCTTGCCCACGTAGCCCAGGTACTGCAGGGGCACGGGCTTGTTGAAGCCCAGGCTTTCCGTCAGCGCCTCGCGCTCGGCAACCGTCGCGTCCTCGCCCAGCAGGCTGATCGTGGGATCGCCGATATGGCGGAACACCATGAACGAGACAAAGGAAACGGCCAGCAGGACCAGGGCGGACTGGCCCAGCCGGCGCAGCAGATGGACCAGCATCGGTGCTTACTTCTTCTCGAACTTGACGAACTTGAAGTGCAGCGCGTTGTCCGGGTGCACGGGCACATTGATCCGGGGCACGGACGCGAAGTGGATCACCTGGTCATGCAGCGCGATGTAGAAGCGCTCCTTTTGCACCGTCTCCCAGATGCTCTTGATGGTGGCATCACGCCTGGCCTTGTCGCTCTCCGAGGACAGGGACAGGATCTTGGCATCCACATCGGCATTGCTGTAGTGCGTCGCGTTCTGCGCGCCACGGCTGTCCTTGCCGCGCGTGTGCACCAGGAAGTCGAAGATGTAGGCCGAGTCATAGGTGGGCACGCCCCAGCCGTACAGGTAGAAGTCGCTGTCCGCCTTGGTGAGCGAGACGCTGTGCATGGCGATCGGCCGGGCCGAGACTTCGGTCTTGATGCCGATGCGGCCCAGGAAGCCGGCCACCGCCGTGGCAATGGCCTCGTCGTTCACATAGCGGTCATTGGGCGTGTTCAACGTGATGGTGAAGCCGTTGGGGTAGCCCGCCTCGGCCAGCAGCTGCTTGGCCTTGGCGGCATCCGCCTTGGGATAGGCCGCAAAGGCCTTGTCGTAGCCATTGACGAACGACGGCGCGATCACGCCCGTGGGAATCGACAGGCCGCGCATCACCGAGCGCTTGATCGCATCGCGGTCGATGGCCAGCTCGATGGCCTGGCGCACCTTGGGATCGGCCAGCGGATTCTTGCCCTTGACGTTGCTGCTCTTGAGCTCGGCCGCGCCCACGTTCAGGCCCAGGAAGATGGAGCGGTTCTCGGGGCCTTCATTGATGCGCAGGCGCTTGTCCTGCTTGAGGCGCGCCACGTCCTGCGCGGGAATGTCCTGGGCGAAGTCCACCTCGCCCGACAGCAGGGCCGCCACGCGCGTGGCCGGCGACTTGATGGGCAGGTAGACCAGCTCGGTCACCTGCAGCGGGAACTGGCCCTTGCCCCAGTAGTCGGGATTGAGCTTCATCACCGTCTTCGAATCGACCTCGCGGCTGGCCAGCACATAGGCGCCCGTGCCGTTGGCCGCGCGCGTGGCGCCGTTCTCGGTCTTGCTGGCCGTGTCCTGCGTGGTCTCGGCGCCGTTGGCCTTGGACCACTTCTCGCTCATGATGAAGAGATTGGTCAGGTTGTCGGGGAAGATCAGGTTCGGACCCTTGGTCTTCACCTGCACCGTGAGATCGTCCACGGCCCTGGCCTCCTCCATCGAGGACAGCAGGGACTTGACCTGGGCGTTCTCGCCCTTGGCGCGGTTCAGCGAGAAGACCACGTCGCGCGCCGTGAACGGCGTGCCGTCATGGAACTTGACGTTGGGGCGCAGCTTGAACTCCCAGACCGACGGGTCGGAGGTCATCTTCCACGAAGTGGCCAGCGTGGGCACCAGCTTGCCGTCGGCCGAGCGGATGACCAGGGTTTCGTAGATCTGGTGCAGCAGCACGAAATTGGTACCCACGTTGAAGGCATGCGGGTCCAGCGAAGTCGGATCGGAGCCGCGCGCCCAGCGCACGGTCTCGGCCTGGGCCAGCGTGGCCGAGGTCAACAGGCCTGCGGCCAGCAAAGAACTGCCCAGAATCTTCATGATCATTTGTCTGCTCCCCTGTGGATGATTGGAAAGGCGGCGGTCATGCGACGCAGCAGCCGGACGCCGCAAGAAGCGGGCCATATGGGTGCGCCCCACTGTAAATAACTTTTACAGCTTGTTTGATTGATTTTTATACTTAAAAGCCATTTCCAAATAACAAAGTGCGCCATGGGCGCCGCCGCCCCTGGCGTGCGGCCATCATGGAGAGGCTGCCGGCTTTGGCAGCTAGTGAAAACGCGAAAGGCCGCCCCGGCCCATCCACGGCAGACCGCGCCCAGGCCGGCTGGCAAAGGTTTGCAATCGGGCACAGGCCTGCGCCGCACGGCGTGCTAATTTCAGGCCCTGTATCGAGCCTGCGGGTTTCCCCGCGTAAAGGAAGCATCATGAAGACATCCATTGCCAGCGCACTGCTGTGCGCACTGCTGGGCCTGGGCGCCCTGCCTGCCCAGGCGTCGGGCCTGGGCGATTCGCTGCGCCAGGCCTCCGGGCTGGGCGGTGACAAGGCGGCCAGCAGCGAAGGCGCCGGCTCCGGCCTCGGCGGCATGCTGGGCGCGGGGGCAGGCGGTGCGGGTGCGCTGTCCGCCCTGGGCCTGAGCCCCTCGGCCACGGCCGGCAATGCGGCAGGCGTCATCTCCTACTGCATGAAGAACAACTACCTCAATGCCGACAAGGCGGCCCAGGTCAAGGACCAGTTGCTGGGCAAGCTGGGCATGCAAAAGCAGGAAGAGCCCAAGGACACGGGATTCCAGAACGGCCTGGGCGGCCTGGTCACCGGCTCCAACGGCAAGAGCTTCAGCATCGACAAGCTCAAGGGCGACCTCAAGGAAAAGGCCTGCGACTTCGTGCTGGACAACGCTAAATCGCTGATCTGACCCCCTGAGCGGCTGCGCCGCTTCCCCCTTCTCGCTTCGCGGAGGGGGACGACGCCTTCGGCTGGGCGCCCCCGCCGCGAGGCGGCTCTTGATCGGCGTCCCTGAGTCGGGCCGCGCCAGTTTCAACGGTGGCGCGCGATGCAGGCTTGCCTGGCTTGCGGGACAATGCCTGCTCCTTTTTGCAGCACCCCACGCCAGCCCCTCATGCAAGCCACGCGCATCATTGCCATCCGCCACGGAGAAACCGCCTGGAATGTGGACGCCCGCATCCAGGGCCATCTGGACATTCCTCTGAACGACATGGGACTTTGGCAGGCCGCCCAGGCCGGCAAGGCCCTGGCGGGCGAGCCGGTGGCCGCCATCTACAGCAGCGACCTGCTGCGTGCCTATGTCACGGCCGAGGCCGTGGCCGCAAGCACGGGGGCGGCGCTGACGGCCGACAAGGGCCTGCGCGAGCGCTGCTTCGGCAGCTTCGAGGGCCAGACCTTCAACGATATCGAGGCGTCCCACCCGGAAGACGCGCTGCGCTGGCGCAAGCGCGATCCCGGGTTCGTGCCTGCAGGCGGCGGCGAGTCGCTGCTGATGCTGCGCGACCGCATCTCGGCCACGGTGGACCGGCTGGCCAGTGGCCATCCCGGCGAGCAGATCGTGATCGTGGCGCATGGCGGCGTGATGGATGTGCTCTACCGCCTGGCCACGCACCAGGAAGTCCAGGCGCCGCGCACCTGGGCGCTGGGCAATGCGGCCATCAACCGCCTGCTGTGGACGCCCCAGGGCCTGGGCCTGGTCGGCTGGGGCGATGTGCAGCACCTGGAAGGCGGTGCGCGCGACGAGGTCTTCAGCTGAACGCCCGCGCTGCAGCGCAGCCCCTCATTCCACCTGGATATTGGCGGACTTGACGATCTGCGTGTAGCTCGCCTTTTCCTTTTTCAGGAACTGGGCGAACGTGGCCGGCGTGCCCGAGCCGGGCGTGGCGCCACTGTCCTGCAGGCGCTTGCGCACCTCGGGCATTTTCAGCACCTCGGCCAGTTCGGCGGCCAGGCGGCCGATCACGGGTTCGGGCGTGCGGGCGGGTGCGAACAGGCCGGTCCAGGCCTCCAGGTCGAAGCCCTTCAGATCGGGCGCCTCCGCAAAGCTCATGACCTCGGGAATCACATCGATGCGCTGCGCCGAGGTCACGCCCACGCCTTCCAGTTTTTTCTGCTGCACCAGCGGCGTGGCGCCGGTGGTCATCAGAATGCCCAGATCGACCTGACCGCCCATCACCTCGCTGGTGACCTGGGCCACGCCGCGGTAGGGCACATGCACCAGGCGGATGCGGGCGCGCTCCTGCAGCCGCTCCATGGCCAGGTGCAGCACCGTGCCCACGCCCGGCGTGGCGTAGGTCAACGCGCCGGGCCTCGCGCGGGCCATGCTGATCAGTTCGTTGAGGTTGTGCACCGGCAGGCCAGGGCGGGCCACGATCACCATGGGCGACACCGTGATCAGGCCCACGGGAGCCAGATCACGCTCGGCGTCATAGCGCACGGAGGAGTTCACCAGTTGCGCAATGCTCACCGGCCCGTCAAAGCCCAGCAGCAGCGTGTAGCCATCGGCGTGCGAGCGAGCCACCTTGCTCACGCCCAGCACGCCGCCCGAGGCCGGCACGTTGTCCACCACCACCGACTGGTGCAACCGCGCACCCAGCTTCTCGGCGATCAGCCGCGCCGTGGCGTCCAGGTCGCTGCCCGCGCCAAAGGGCACGATCAGGGTGATGGGCCCGGCTGCCGGCCAAGGCTTGCCCGCGCCCGGCGCGGCATGGGCGGCGTGTGCAGCAGCAAGGGCCACAGCCAGTGAGGCGGCAGCCGATAGCAGGGAGCGGCGGGACAAGGGCATGGGGCTTGGGCATGCGAGGCGCATGCCGGCGAAGGCGGTGCGGGCTGGCAATAGCCTGCAAGGCAGGCACGGCCAGCGCGTGGAAAGCGGGCGATTCTGCCATAGGGCGCAATTTTCCTGCCATGCATATGCCATGAGGCCCTATTTATTGCAATCCGTTTCAACCCTTGTGATTCCGTGTCCTAGGGTTCACGCCTAAGGCGCCGCGCAACGGCCCTGTCCAGAATTGGCGGGCCATGATGCCCTCACCCAGCCAAATCATCGTCTTCGCCACGCCGGCCTTTTTGCTGCTGATCGCGCTGGAATGGGGCGTGAGCCTGTGGCGCGGGCGCAATGCCTACCGGCTGGCCGATGCCGTCAGCTCCATCAGCCTGGGCATGCTCAGCCAGACCAGCGCCGTCTTCACCACGCTGCTGCGCGTGGGGCTGTACACGCTGGCCTTCGAGCACCTGGCGCTATGGCGCAACGATGGTTTCTGGACCAGCATTCCCGGCTGGCTGCTGGCCCTGCTGTTCTACGACTTTTGCTACTACTGGCTGCATCGCATGGGCCACGAGGTGGCCGTGCTCTGGGCAGCCCACGCAGTGCACCACCAGAGCCAGGACTACAACCTGTCGACGGCGCTGCGCCAGACCAGCTCGGGCGCGCTGCTGGGCTGGCTGTTCTACCTGCCCATGGCGCTGGTCGGCGTGCCGCCGCTGGTGTTTGCCATCGTGGGCCTGATCGATCTGCTCTACCAGTTCTGGGTGCACACCGAGCAGGTGCGGCGCCTGGGCTGGTTCGACCGCTGGTTCTGCGCGCCCAGCAACCACCGCGTGCACCACGCCGTCAACGACGCCTACCTGGACAGGAACTACGGCGGCATCCTCATCGTCTGGGACCGCATGTTCGGCACCTTCAAGCCCGAGGACGACAAGGAGCCCTGCGTCTACGGCACGCGCGGCCTGCTGCAAAGCTGGGACCCGCTGTGGGCCAACGCCGTGGTGTACCGGCAACTCATGCACGACAGCTGGCATGCGCGGCGCTGGGGCGACAAGCTGCGCGTCTGGCTCAAGCCGCCCGGATGGCGCCCTGCCGACGTGGCACAGCGCTTTCCCAGGCCGGCCTTCGACCTGGATGCGCACCGCGTGCTCTACGCCCCCGGGATGGAGCGCGGCCTGCGCTGGTTTGCGGGACTGCAGTTCGTGGCGCTGATCGCCGGGGTGTCGCTGTTTCTCTGGCATGCCGACCAGTCCTCGACGGCCCGCAATGCACTGTGGTTTGCCGTGCTGCTGGCCTGCCAGTGGGCGCTGGGCGCGGCCATGCAGGGGCGCATCAGCCTGTGGCTGGCCCTGGCCATCGAGGCCGGCGCCCTGGCCACCGCCACCTGTGCACTGGACATGCTGTCCTGGCACTGGCTGTTCAAGCCGCTGGCCATGGTCTTTGCGCTGATCGCCGTCATGCAGCTGTGGCGCGGCAGCGCGGCCTTCTCGGCACTGGCGAAACCCGCGCGCGGCGCCTGCTGGCTGGCTGCGGCATTGGCGGCATCCCTGGCGGGCGACGTGTTCCTGATGCTGCCCGATCTGTTCATCCCTGGCCTTGCCAGCTTCCTGCTGGCCCACCTGGCCTATATCGTGCTGCTGCGCCAGGATGCACCCTGGTTTGCACACCGGCCCTCGCTGGCCGCCACGCTGGCCCTGGGCGCGGGCATGTATGCCGTGCTCTGGCAGGGCGGGCTGCCCGCCGCGCTGCGCCTGCCCGTGGCCGCCTATGTGCTGGTCATTGCGCTGATGGCGGCGCAGGCCCTGGGCCGCGCGCGGCATCTGGGCGGCAAGGCGGCCTGGCAGGTGGCCATGGGTGCCTGCTTCTTCATGGCCAGCGACTCGCTGCTGGCCATCAACCGATTCGTGCAGCCCTTCGATGGTGCGCAAGCCGGCGTGCTGTCCACCTACTACGCGGCGCAACTGCTGATCGTGCAGGGCTGGCTGGCCCGTGGCGCATCGACATCAGGGTTGACCCGAGGCAGCTCGCAAGGCACAATCGAGGGATCGCATTTTCAGGAGTCCGTCCGTGGACAGTGCCAGTTCAACCAGTGACAAACAGCGCGCCGCAATGGCTTCGCTGCTGGCTGACTGACCGACTCCTGTGATGGGAGCGGCCATGTCGGTCAGCTTCCATCCATTGCTGCGTTTCCCCTTGGATCTTCGCGCCGCCCGGCGCTGCAGTGGCGCTTGGCCTGCATCAGGCGTGCCGCTCCTGCACCGAAGATTCCAATGGCTGTTGGTCACTGACCGCGTGCCCGTGTGGCTGCCATCGAGCAGCGCCCGGCCCACGCTGCTTGACGGCCCTGCCCGCGGCGGTCTTCCTGGTTCGCCAAGGAGAAAGCCATGTCCACACCGTTCGTCCGCCCCGCAATGCAACGCCTGCAGCCTGCCACTGCCGCGCCCTGCCCCGGCGCCACCGGCACGCGCGTGGCAGCCTCCCAGGCAGCAATGCAGGCCAAGGCACAGGCACAGATGCAAGCCCAGGCCCCTTCGGCCATGGAGCACGCCATGCACCTGGACCTGCAGACCCACTGGCCCACGCACCGCATCCGCAGCTTTCTGAGCCTGCAGCCGCGCTGAACGCGCCGCCCGCCTTGTCCGTCCCCTCGTCAGAAAGGAGCGCCTCCATGGACCCCGATCCGAGTCGATCTTGCCCTGACCCCTCCGATACGGTCCGGCCGCACATGACTGCGGCCCTTCCGCCCCATCCCAAGGCCCCGGCCGGGAGACCCACGCACGTCCATTGATGGACAGATGCCGGGCTTCTTCCGCCGCAACGAAAGAAGCCCGCCATGCAACACGCCATCACCGCGCTGCGCACCACGTCCGCAGCCACGCCGGCCGCCACACGCGCCAGCCACACCTCCCGCGCCGGCACCCTGCAGCTGGCCCTGCAAGCCGCCATTGCGGCACGCCATACCGGACAACTGCACGCCCTGCTGCAGCAACACGGCCCCGATCTCTTCGCCCACGCCCTCGTGGCGCTCACGCAGCGCCAGCAGGCCGACGTTCTGTCCCTGCTGGCGGCGCAGGAGCGCGCCGAGGTCTACCGCCACCTGCCTGCCCATGCGCGGCGTCAATGGCTGCAGTCGGCCACCGTGACCCGCCCGCCGCTGCGCCGCCGCCTGCTGTGCGCCTGCCAGCGCAACTGGCACTGGCTGCGCGCCACCCTTCGTTCGAGCCAGGCCTGAGCCGCCAGGGAGGTCACCATGAAAAGCCTCAAGCACCTGTTCCAGGCGTTTCTGCGCAGCCGCCACGCCCTGGGGCTGTTCCGGCGCAATGCCCTGCCCTCGGGCACGGCCGTGCACCACTCGCGCTCGGTATCGCCGACCCTCACGCGCGAGCTGCTGCGCGCCTCGCGCGATGACATCGCCGCCGTGCTGGCGCGCACCGGCTCCAGCGAAGACGGCCTGACCCGCGAGCAGGCCCGCGCCGCGCTCACGCGTCTCGGCCCCAACGAGGTCGAGCACGAAAAGCCGCTGCCCGGCTGGCTGCACCTGTGGTACTGCTACCGCAACCCCTTCAACCTGCTGCTGACGCTGCTGGCCGTGGTCTCCTACGCCACCGAGGACATGAAGGCCACGGTCGTCATCGCCTCCATGGTGCTGCTGTCCACGCTGCTGCGCTTTGTGCAGGAAGGCCGCTCCAACCGCGCCGCCGCACGGCTCAAGGCCATGGTCAGCAGCACGGCCACGGTGCTGCGCCGCAATGGCGGCCCCACGGCTCCCGCAGATGCCGACTCCGCAGACGCCCCGCACAGCGGCTTCGGCCAGCAGGCGCGCCGCTACGAGGTGGCGCTGCGCGAGGTCGTGCCCGGCGATTTCGTGGTGCTGTCGGCCGGGGACATGATCCCTGCCGACTGCCGCGTGCTCAGCGCCAAGGACCTGTTCGTGAGCCAGTCCGCCATGACCGGCGAATCCCTGCCCGTGGAAAAGCGCGCCGACGCCAGTGCATCGAATGGCACCGGCGTGCTGGATGCCAGCAACCTGCTGTTCATGGGCACCAACGTGGTCTCGGGCACGGCGCTGGCCGTGGTGCTGGCCACGGGCAACCGCAGCTACTTCGGCACCATTGCCACGCGGGTGACCTCCAACGACCGTGCGCCCACGGCCTTCGAGACCGGGGTCAACAGCGTCAGCTGGCTGCTGATCCGCTTTGCGGCGGTGATGGTGCCCGTGGTGCTGTTCATCAACGGCTACACCAAGGGCGACTGGGCCGAGGCCTTCCTGTTCGCGCTGTCCGTGGCCGTGGGCCTGACGCCCGAGATGCTGCCCATGATCGTGACCTCCACCCTGGCCAAGGGCGCCGTGGTGCTGTCGCGCCGCAAGGTCGTGGTCAAGCGGCTGGACGCCATCCAGAACTTCGGCGCCATGGACGTGCTGTGCACCGACAAGACCGGCACGCTGACCCAGGACCGCATCGTGCTGGAGCGCCACACCGACGCCTTCGGCCAGCCCTGCGACGAGACGCTGCGCTTCGCCTACCTCAACAGCCACTACCAGACCGGCCTGAAGAACCTGCTGGACCATGCCGTGCTGGAACACGTGGAGCTGCACACCCAGATGCGCCTGGCAGAGGACTACCGCAAGGTCGATGAGATCCCCTTCGACTTCGAGCGCCGCCGCATGTCCGTGGTGGTGGCCGAGCGCAACCACCACCACGAGCTGATCTGCAAGGGCGCGGTCGAAGAGATACTGGGCGCCTGCACCCGGCTGCGCGAAGGCGACGGCACGCGCCCGCTGGACGAGGAGCAGCTGGCCCGCGTGCGCCGCGTGACGCGCGAACTCAACCGCGAGGGCCTGCGCGTGGTCGCCGTGGCCATGAAGGAAGTGCCGCCGCACAAGAGCGACTACGGCGTGGCCGACGAGTCGGAGCTGACCCTGATCGGCTACATCGCCTTCCTGGACCCACCGAAGGAAACCACGGCCGAGGCGCTGGCCGCCCTGGCCGCGCACGGCGTGGCCGTCAAGCTGCTGACCGGCGACAACGAACTGGTGGCCGCCAAGGTCTGCCGCGATGTGGGGCTGCCCGCAGACCACATCATCCTGGGCACGCAGATCGAGCACATGAACGACGAGATGCTGCGCCAGACGGTGGAACGGCACCAGCTGTTCGCCCGGCTCACGCCGCTGCACAAGGAGCGCATCGTGCATGCGCTGCGCGCCAACGGCCACATCACCGGCTTCATGGGCGACGGGATCAACGACGCCCCGGCCCTGCGCGCGGCCGACATCGGCATCAGCGTGGACAGCGCCGTGGACATCGCCAAGGAAGCGGCCGACATCATCCTGCTGGAAAAAAGCCTGATGGTGCTGGAGCAGGGCGTGATCGAGGGCCGGCGCACCTTCAGCAACATGCTGAAGTACATCCGCATGACGGCCAGCTCCAACTTCGGCAACGTGTTCTCGGTGATGGTGGCCTCGGCCTTCATCCCCTTCCTGCCCATGCTGCCGCTTCACCTGCTGGTGCAGAACCTGCTGTACGACCTCTCGCAGATCGCCATCCCCTTCGACAACGTGGACGACGAACTGGTGCGCCAGCCGCTGCGCTGGAACCCGGCCGACCTGGGCCGCTTCATGGTGTTCTTCGGGCCCATCAGCTCGCTGTTCGACATCCTGACCTTCGCGCTGATGTGGTTCGTCTTCGCCGCCAACACGCCCGAGCAGCAGACGCTGTTCCAGTCGGGCTGGTTCGTCATCGGGCTGCTCACGCAGACGCTGATCGTGCACATGATCCGCACGCCCAAGATCCCCTTCCTGCAAAGCCGCCCGTCCTGGCCGCTGCTGCTGGCCACGGCGGCCGTGATGGCGGCCGGCATCTTCCTGCCGATGGGGCCGCTGGCCGGCTACTTCAAGCTGCAGGCGCTGCCGGCGGCCTACTTCCCGTGGATGATTGCCATATTGCTGGGCTACGCTTGCCTGGCCACGCTGCTCAAGCGCGTCTACATCCGCCGCTACGGCTGGCAGTGACGCACCCTTCAACCCATTCACCAGGAAAGCCCGGAACCCCATGCAGGCCCTGCAGAACCTCAACCCCGGCGCCATGCTGGACACCTTCGTCAGCCTGACCACGGCCTTCGTGTTCGGCGCCCTCATCGGCCTGGAGCGCCAGGTGCGCCAGCGCACGGCGGGGCTGCGCACCAACACCCTGGTCGCCGTGGGCGCGGCCGTCTTCGTGGACCTGGCCGTGCGCCTGGGCGGGGCCGAGGGCGCCACGCGCGTGGTGGCCTACGTGGTCTCGGGCGTGGGCTTCCTGGGCGCGGGCGCCATCATGAAGGAAGGGGCCAACATCACCGGGCTGAACACGGCGGCCACGCTGTGGGGCTCGGCCGCCGTGGGCGCCTGCGCGGGCGCCAGCCTGGTGGCCGAGGCCGGCCTGGCCACGCTGTTCGTGCTGGCCAGCAATACCTTGCTGCGCCCCGTGGTCAACCGCATCAACCGCCGCCCGGTGGATGACGAATCCACGGAGTCGACCTACTACGTCTACGCCATCTGCCACCGCGGCGCCCAGGGCGATGTGCGCGAGCAGATGCTGGAGCTGCTGGAGAACGCCAGCTACCCCGTGCGCGGCGTGGAAACCCATGCCTTCGGCCCGCAGGACACGGAGATCGAGGCCATGCTCTACGCCACCTCGGTGGACTCCGACGAGCTGGACCGCGTGATCGCCGCCATCGAGGCCCTGCCCGGCGTGCTGCAGGCCTTCTGGAACGCCGGCACGGAGGAATGAGCCGGCACAGCCCGGCGACGCTCAGGAAGCGTCGTCGCCCGGCACCGGCAACCCGAGATGGCGGTACGCCGCCTGGGTCGCCATGCGCCCGCGCGGCGTGCGCTGCAAAAAGCCCTGCTGGATCAGGTAGGGCTCGATCACGTCCTCGATGGTGCCCGCTTCCTCGCCGATGCTGGCGGCGATGTTGTCCAGGCCCACGGGGCCGCCGTCGAAGCGGTGCACCACGGCCTCCAGCAGCTTGCGGTCCATGATGTCGAAGCCCTGGGGATCGACGTCGAGCATGGCCAGCGCACGGTCGGCCAGCTCGCGCGTGATGCTGCCGTCGCCGCGCACATCGGCGTAATCGCGCACACGGCGCAGCAGGCGGTTGGCAATGCGCGGCGTGCCGCGCGAGCGGCGCGCGATCTCGAAGGCGCCCTCGTCATCGATGGGCGCGCTCAGCAGGCCGGCACTGCGTCGCACGATGCGCGCCAGCTCCTCGGCCGTATAGAACTCCAGCCGCGCCACGATGCCGAAGCGGTCGCGCAGCGGATTGGTCAGCATGCCCGCGCGCGTGGTCGCGCCCACCAGCGTGAACGGCTGCAGGTCCAGCTTGATGGAGCGCGCCGCCGGGCCCTCGCCGATCATGATGTCGATCTGGTAGTCCTCCAGCGCCGGGTAGAGGATTTCCTCGACCACGGGCGACAGGCGGTGGATCTCGTCGATGAACAGCACATCGTTGGCTTCGAGGTTGGTCAGCAGCGCCGCCAGGTCCTTGGGCTTTTCCAGCACGGGGCCGCTGGTCTGGCGCAGGTTCACGCCCAGCTCGGCCGCGATGATGTGCGACAGCGTTGTCTTGCCCAGGCCCGGCGGGCCGAACAGCAGCACATGGTCCAGCGCCTCATTGCGCTTTCGGGCCGCGCCGATGAAGATCTCCAGTTGCTCGCGCGCCTTGGCCTGGCCCACGTACTCCTGCAGCAGCTTGGGGCGCAGCGCCCGCTCCATGGCCTCTTCCCCGCGCGAGACCGGCGCGGCCGAGATCATGCGCGGCTTGTCAGGTGCCTTGTCGGGCGGGAAGCCCCCCTGCCCGAAATCGTCGGTATGGATGCTCATGCGCCGCTCACTTGGCCAGCGCCTTCAGCGCCAGCTTGATGCCCTCGGTCACGCCCACGTCGGGCGGCAGCTTCTTGAGCGCGGCGGCCGCATCCTTGTCGGAATAGCCCAGCGCCATCAGCGCCTGCACGATGTCGTTCTGGTCGTTGTTCACGAACAGCGACTGCGCGCCCGTATCGGCGCCGATCTTGCCCTTGAGCTCCAGCAGCAGGCGCTCGGCCGTCTTCTTGCCGATGCCCGGCACCTTGACCAGGCGGCCCACCTCCTGCAGCGTCACGGCCTGGGCCAGGTCCTCCACGCTCATGCCGCTGAGCACCGACAGCGCCATGCGCGGGCCGATGCCGGTGATCTTGATCAGCTCGCGGAACGCCTGGCGCTCGCTGTGCGTGCCAAAGCCGTACAGAAGCTGCGCATCCTCGCGCACCACGAAGTGCGTCAGCAGGCTGACCTTGGCCCCACTGGCGGGCAGGTTGTAGAAGGTGCTCATGGGCACCTGCACCTCGTAGCCCACCCCGCCGCAGTCCACCAGCACCTCGGGCGGGTTTTTTTCCAGCAGCGTTCCTGTCAATTTGCCTATCATTGGTGTCCTTTGCCGCCCTGGGGGCGGCTTTTCATGCCCGTCCGCAACCGAACGCCGGCCCATTCACAGGGTATGGCACCACGCCCTCGCGCTGGCCGCCGCCCGGAATCTCTGGAATTATCCGCGTGATCCTGCGCCACACCTTCACACCCCACGACAACAACCGGTTGAGCCACGTCTGCGGCCCGGCCGACGCGCACCTGCGCACCATCGAGATCGCAATGGGCGTCAAGATCGCCCACCGCCACGAACAATTCAAGATCGACGGCCCCAAGGCCAAGGCCAACGACGCCCTGGAACTGCTCCAGGCCCTCTACGAGATGGCCGACGACCCCATCCTGGACGATTCGCTGCAGCTCATGCTGGCCGGCGACACCGAACTCATCGAGCAGCCCCAGGACGCCATCCAGCTGTCCACGCGCCGCCCCGACCTGCGCGCGCGCACGGCCAACCAGTCGGCCTACCTGGAGAACATCGCCCGCCACGACATCACCTTCGGCATCGGCCCGGCCGGCACCGGCAAGACCTACCTGGCCGTGGCCTGCGCCGTGGACGCGCTGGAGCGCAGCGCCGTGCAGCGCATCGTGCTCACGCGCCCGGCCGTGGAGGCGGGCGAGCGCCTGGGCTTCCTGCCCGGCGACCTCACGCAGAAGGTCGATCCCTACCTGCGCCCGCTGTACGACGCGCTCTACGACCTCATGGGCTACGAGAAGGTGCAAAAGGCCTTCGAGCGCAATGTGCTGGAGATCGCGCCGCTGGCCTTCATGCGCGGGCGCACGCTGAACAACGCCTTCGTCATCCTGGACGAGGCGCAGAACACCACGCCCGAGCAGATGAAGATGTTCCTCACGCGCATCGGCTTCGGCGCGCGCGCCGTGGTCACGGGCGACGTCAGCCAGATCGACCTGCCCAAGGGCGCCCTGAGCGGCCTGATCGATGCCGAGCGCGTCTTGAAGCGCGTCAAGGGCATCGCCATCAACCACTTCACCAGCGCCGACGTGGTGCGCCACCCGCTGGTGGCCCGCATCGTGGACGCCTACGACGCACGCGGCCAGGCCCCTGCGCGGCGCAGCTCCACCCGCCTTGCCGCCATCTGATCCGTCCGCCGCACAAGACCCAGACGCCCGTCCACGGGCGCCCCACTGCCCACCTCCCATGTCCCTGAACCAACTGCAACTGTCCCTGCAATTCGCGCGCTTTGCCGAGGCGCCGGCCCACCGCGCCGTGCTGTCCCGCAGCAAGGTCACGCGCTGGATACGCCACGCGCTGGCCGTCGATGCCGAGATCACCGTGCGCATCGTCGATGCCGAGGAAGGCCAGCAACTCAACCGCGAGTACCGGCAAAAGGACTACGCCACCAACGTCCTGACCTTCGACTACCAGCAGGAGCCCACGGCCATGGCCGACCTGGTGCTGTGCGCCCCCGTGGTCGAGCGCGAGGCGCGCGAGCAGAACAAGACGCTGGAGGAGCACTACGCCCACCTGCTGGTGCATGGCACGCTGCACGCCCAGGGCTGGGACCACGAAACCAGCGAACAGGACGCCGAGGAAATGGAAGCCTACGAGACCGACATCATGGTCGAGCTGGGCTTTGCCGACCCCTACGCCAGGTAGGCGGCCCGTGCCACAATCGTGCCGGTCGCCGGCCGCATTTCCCGGAAGGCACTTTTGCGCAAAACAGCCCTGACTTTCTGACGCACCGGGGCGACATCCGGTGCCCTCTCCTGCCCCTAAGATCGGCCCTGCCCCAAGCCATCAGAACAAGGGCCCGCAGCCCATCCATGCGGCGCCCCAGGAGGAGACAACACCCATGTGGGACATCGCCCTGCTCATGAGCGCCGCCTTCGTGGCGGGCGCGCTCAATGCCGTCGCCGGAGGCGGCAGCTTCCTCACCCTGCCCGCCCTGGTCTTCACCGGCGTGCCGCCCGTGGCCGCCAACGCCACCGGCACCGTCGCCCTGCTGCCCGGCTACATGGCCGGTGCCTGGGGCTTCCGGCAGGACATGGAGCCGCCGCCCGGCCTGGGCATGCGCGGCGTGATCGTGCTGTCGCTCATCGGCGGCTCTCTGGGCGCGGCCCTGCTGCTGGTCACGCCCGACCACCTGTTCCGCAAGGTCGTCCCCTGGCTGCTGCTGGCCGCCACCGCCATGTTCGCCTTCGCGCCCCAGCTCAGGCGCATGGCGTCGCGCGGAAGCGCCGAGCATGCCGCCCATGCATCTCCCCTGAAGGCCGGCGCCGGCATGCTGGCCGTGGCCATCTACGGCGGCTACTTCAACGGCGGCCTGGGCATCCTGCTGCTGGCCCTGTTCGGCCTGCTGGGCCAGACCAGGCTGCATGCCATGAACGGCATGAAGAACCTGGTCTCCGCCCTGCTCACGGCCATTGCCGTCGCCATCTATGCGGCCGGCGGCGTCGTGCAATGGGAGCAGGCACTGGTCATGATGATCGCCGCCACCGCAGGCGGCTACGGCGGCGCCCGCCTGGCGCGCCGCATCCCGCCCGAATGGCTGCGCGCGGGCATCGTGCTGACGGGGCTGGTGATGGCGGGGGTGTTTTTCTGGAGGCAGTGAGGCCAGAAAGCTACATCTTCGGCACGGCACTCCGCGCTGTCTTTGATACGCGCTTGCCAGTGGATTTCTCCGGCGTCGCCGCGTCCGTGCCTGGCTGAGAGCCGCTGTGTGGCGGGGCCAGGGCTTGCCAGCGCAGAAACGGGGCTGGTTGCCCTGATCGAAACACGCTGCGCCGAACCGGATTGGCCCTGAGCTGCCTGTGCGGTAGCGAACCAGGGCATCCACTGCAGGCCCGGTGGTCTGGCGCTCGTTGCCGCAAGGCCGCTACGTCAGCCGAGCGCGCCAGCCCACCACGACTGTCCAGCGGTGCGCCGCGAGCATCGGTTACTCCGGGCATTCCATCACGGCAAGTGCTTGGCCCTCTGCAATGACATCTCCTTCGGTGACCAAAACCTCCAGCACAGTGCCGCTGCTGGGGGCTCCGACGGAGAACTCCATTTTCATGGACTCCAAAACAAGAACTTCATCGAACGCGTTGACGTGAGAGCCGACCGGCGCAACGATTTTTGCAACGGTGCCGCCGACTTCGGCGAAGAGGGTGTTTTGAAACATGGTGTCTCCTGGCAAATCAGTGGGACGTACTGGAGGGTGCAGAGAGCGTCACGCCAGCGGCAATCAGAGCCTCCCGCAAGCCCTTGACGAAAGAAACTGCCCCAGGCTGGTCGCCGTGTATGCAGAGCGTGTCTGCCTCGATGGGAATTTCGCGCCCCGAGAGTGAACGCACGAAGCCGTCCTGCAGCATGTTCTTCACCTGCGCCACCGATTCATCAAGGCTGGCAATCATTGCCCGCGGGAGCTTTCGCGGCGTGATGGTTCCGTCGTCCTGGTACGTGCGGTCGCCAAACACCTCGCACAACACGCGCAGGCCCACGTCGCGGGCCACGGTGACCGACAGTGTCCCAGCGGGTGCATAGAAGACCAGCGAACTGTCCACGTCCTTCACGGCCCGAGAGATGGCCTCAGCCAACTGCTCGTTCTTGGCAGCCATGTTGTAGAGCGCGCCGTGTGCCTTGACGTGCCGGACGCTTGTGCCAGCAGCTTTCGCGATGGCTTTCAAGGCACCCAGCTGATAGGCCACGGCGTCGTAGACCTCCGCGGGAGACACGACCATCTCGCGCCGGCCAAAGCCTTGCAGGTCGGCAAGGCTTGGGTGGGCCCCCACGGAGACCCCCGAAGCGACCGCCAGACGCACGGTCTTCGCCATGGTGCTGGGGTCGCCAGCGTGGAAGCCACAGGCGACGTTCGCCGAGGTGACGTATTGGAGCAATTGCTCGTCATCGCCGACCTGGTAGACACCGAAGCCTTCGCCCAGGTCGCAATTCAAATCCAGACTTTTCATCGTGCTCTTTCAGGGGAAGCTGGCCTCCAGGGCCTTGAAGAGATTTGCACGCTCGATGAGCAACTGCTGAGCAGTGTCCATGTCGACCAGGACGAACCTCACGTGGTCACCAGGAGCGCACTGGGCGAGGCGGAACAGGTCGGCCGCGATGACATTCGCAATGCGGGGATAGCCGCCCGTCGTCTGCCGTTCAGCCATCAGGACGATGGGTTGACCATCGGGAGGCACTTGAACGGTACCGAAGGTCACGGGCTCGGACAGGATGCTGGACTGCGTGTTCCGTGCGAGCACGGCACCCTCGAAGCGATAGCCCATGCGGTCGGACTGAGCGCTTATTCGCCACGCCTGGCCCAGCCATTGCTCGCGCGCTGCGGGAGTGAACTCATCCCACTCCGGACCTGCGACCACCCGAATTGGCCCCTGGCTGACCATTGCCGCCAGCAAAGCAGTCTCGGCAGACAAAGCAGCTTGGCTCCGTTCAGGAATGCTTGGTACAGCGGACTTGAAGTGCAGGACATCGCCTTTGCGCAGTGCTCTACCGCCGAACCCGCCAAAGCCAGCGCGTGCATAGGTGCTTGAGCTGCCCATCACGTCGGGCACCGAAAAACCTCCCTGGACCGCCAGGTAGCTGCGCACGCCCGACACCTTGCGCCCGAACTGAAGAATGGCTCCTGCCTTGATGGGGAAAGCTGTTGCCAGCGGCACGGCCATGCCATCAACAGAAGCGGACAGGTCGGCACCACAGCACGCGATGACGGTATCCGCACTGAATCGGAGAGCCGGGCCCATGAGGGTGGCCTCCAGCGCCGCTGCATGAGCCGAATTGCCTGCCAATGAGTTGGCCAAGCGAAGCGCCACTTCGTCCATGGCTCCCGACACGGGGACACCGAGGTGCTGGTAGCCGGTGCGACCGAGGTCTTGCACCGTCGTGTAGGCGCCTGGCTTCAAGACCTCGATACTGGAGCTGGACTCAGACATGATTGGACGGCTGCCGGGCAGCGAACTCTTCTGGAGAAATGGGGATGAAGCGGACCTGGTCGCCGGGGGCGAGCAGGCAAGGCTCCTTTGCGCTGGCATCAAACAGCGTGAGCGGGGTCCGGCCGATGACATTCCAGCCTCCAGGCAGGTCGAACGGATAGATGACGCACTGGCGGTTGGCTACGGCTACCGAGCCCGACGCGACGCGGGTGCGGGGCGTGCTGCGGCGGGGCAGCATGAACTCGCTGCCCCAGAGGCCCATGTAGGGGTGGCCAGGAGCAAATCCCACGAGGAACACATGGCCGGTGGTCTCGCAGTGCCTGGAAACCAGATCGATGGCACGAAGCCCTGCAGCCAGGGCTACTTCGTCCAGGTCGGGGCCAAACTCTCCGCCGTAGCAAACTGGAATCTCGACCACGCGGGTGTTCTGGGTTCCGGTTTCAGTTGCAGCAGCGACCAGGGCCGCCACCATACGGCGGAGTGCCCCAAGAGGGCTTTCGCCCGATTGAACGGGTACCTGCACCGGGTTGTAGTGCAGTCCCACACCCAGGAAGCAGGGAACCACGTCGGTGATGAAGTTCCAGCCAGCCGCCTGGACGTCCGTCACGAAGCTGCAAGCTTTGCGGTTGGCGTCCACACTGAGTACATCGCCGAACTTCACGAAAAGGCAGGTCTCCCCGATGGGACGCAGTCGAGAGTCGACGCTTGCCGGTGCGCTCATCACGCCACCTCTTCAGCAGCCACGGCCTGCATGGCGGCCAAAAGTGCCGCTCGGTCACGCTCGACAAAGCCGGTATCGACACGGCCCGCCGTGAATTCCTCGTGCGCAAGTACGGCCCGAAGGAATGCCACGTTGTTCTGGATGCCTTCAATGTGCACACCTTGGAGTGCTTCGTCGAGCCCCACAATGGCGGCCGACCGGTCATCCGCAAAGCTGATGAGCTTCGCAATCATGGGGTCGTAGTAGGGCGTGATGCGGTCACCCTCTTGAACGCCGCAGTCCACCCGAAGATGGGCGGCAGCAGCGGGAAGCTCGAAACGCTTGAGCTCGCCAGGCGACGGCAGGAACTGTTTCGCCGGGTTCTCAGCGTAGATGCGGACCTCGATGGCTGCGCCGCCGCGTCTGATGTCGGACTGCTCGCGGCGCTGCGTAGCGCCGCCGGCCAGCAGAATCTGCTGCTGGACCAGGTCCCAGCCGGTAATCATTTCGGTGACCGCGTGTTCCACCTGGATGCGCGTGTTCATCTCCAGGAAGAAGAACTCCTGTGTGGCTGCGTCCATGATGAACTCGACGGTACCCGCCCCACGGTAGCGCTGGCCCGCCGCAAGTGCCACGGCGGCATCGGCCATCCGTTGCAGCACTTCGGCAGGTACGCCAGGGGCCGGGCTTTCCTCGATGATTTTCTGGAAACGGCGTTGGACGGAGCACTCTCGCTCGAAGAGGTGGACAGCATGGCCGTCGCCATAGCCGAACACCTGGATTTCGATGTGTCGAGCACGGGCGACGTATCGCTCCAAGTAAACCTCGGCCTGGCCGAATGCCTTTGCGGCAACGCCTTGTGCGTTGGCGACGGTCGCCTCGAGAGCCTCGGGCGTGTCAACACGCTTCATGCCGATGCCACCGCCGCCGCCTACCGCCTTCACAAGAAGGGGAAAGCCCAGGGAACGGGCCTGCTCATGCCATAGTTCGGTCTGGCCAGGCGCCAGCCGCTCGCTCCCCGGCAGCACCGGCACGCCATATTGCCTGGCAATCTCGCGAGCACGCTGCTTGTCGCCCATGGCAACAATAGTGTCAGGCTCAGGGCCGATCCAGGTCAGTCCGGCCTGCTCGGCCGCGCGGGCGAAATCTGTGTTCTCAGACAGAAAGCCGTAGCCCGGATGAACTGCATCGGCCTTTGCCTGGATGCCCGCCTGCAGCACCTTGTCCATGTCCAGGTAGCTCTGCGTCGCGGGAGCTGCTCCGATGTGGATAGCCTTGTCGGCGAGTTTGGTGTGCAGGGCGTTGGCGTCGGCATCCGAGAAAACGGCGACCGTGCCTATGCCCAATGCCTTGCACGCGCGGATGATGCGGCAGGCGATTTCACCGCGGTTGGCGATGAGAACGTTCTTAATCATGGTGATTGCTCCATTTCCAAAGCCGACGGCAAGGCCAGGACTGCGCGGGCCCTGGCGTCGGCATTTCACTGCAGCTCAATCGAGCTTCGAACGCGAGGTTTCACGAAGTGCGAGAACTGCAAGCAGACTGATGACCGCCGCCCCGATGAGCAGATAGGCGGGCGATTGCAGGTCGCCCGTATGGGCGATGAGTGACGTGGCGAGATACGGGGTAAGCCCCCCGCCCAGAATGGCGCCGATATTGAAGCTGAAGGCCATGCCGGTGTAGCGCACGCGGGTCGGGAATTGCTCAGCGTAGGTGGGGTATCCCACGGACTGAACGACAGGCAGCGGCAGCGCGATGAGGAACATGCCGATGGCCGCGAGCAGGAAGCTACCTTTGGACATCATCATCATCATCGGCAGCACTAAAAGCATGTAGCCGACGAAGCCAATGCCCAGGACCTTGCGGCGGCCCAGTCGGTCGGACAACGCACCAAACATCGGCATCAGCGCGGCCATGGTGAGGCTTACTGCAGCCATCAGCCAATACACCGACGTTTTGTCGAACTTCTGGTAGGTGGTCAGGTAGATGTTCATGAACACCAATCCAACCCAGTAACCAACGTTCTGACCGAAAGCCAGGATGGTGACCTTTGCCACTTCGCCACGGTACTTCGTGAGGACCTCGCGCAGCGGCGCCTTGGGCGGCTCGTTATGTGCCTGGAAGTTTTTGAAGGCGGCGGACTCCTCAATGCTCCGGCGAACCAGCGCCGAGATGATGACCATCGGAATGGCCAGGAGGAATGGAATGCGCCAGCCGTAATCCTGCATCTCCTGCGGGCTCAGCAGTGCCGAGACCGAGCCGCAGGTGATGGCCGCGACGGCGCCGCCGATGGCGACACCGACAGGCGTGAACGCACCGTAGTAGCCGCGCTTTCCAGCGGGCGCAGATTCAACGGCATATGCAGCTGCGCCAGTGACTTCACCACCTGCAAAAAAACCTTGTATGAGCCGGATGAGCACCAACAGGACAGGTGCTGCCAGGCCAATCGAGGCAGTCACGGGAAGCATGCCGATGGCAGCCGTCGCGACACCCATGCCGATGACGGTGACCAGCAGGATGCCCTTTCGGCCGATTCGGTCACCCAGTCGCCCCAGAACAATGCCGCCGACGGGCCGCATCACGAAGGCGCTGCCAAACACTGCAAGGATTGCAAGCAGCGAGGCTGTCGGGTCAGTGGATGGGAAGAACAGGGGTCCGATAGTTGCGGCCATGTAGCCATAGATGCCGAACTCGTAGTACTCGATTGCAGTACCGACAAGGGCAGCGAGGGCTGCTTTGCGCGCAGCAGAGCGCGCCTCAGGATTTGCGGATGCAGCAGAAGCTGCCCCGGCTTGAACATGGGTGGACATTTTTTTGTCTCCTCTCAGGTGGCTTGATAGCTCTTTAATGGCGAGAGATGAGCGCAGCAGTGCTTCAGCTCCTTGCTCGGAAGCCGAAAGCCGGTGACGCTTGTAGCCGGGCTGTACCGGCTGTCCAGGCCCTCGCTGCGACGGAAGGCCTCAACCAGAAAGATTCGCCGCTTACTTGGCGAAGAGCATTTCGATGTTTGAGAAGGCCTTGACCTCCATGGCGTTGCCAGACGGGTCCAGGAAGAACATCGTGGCTTGCTCGCCCACTTCGCCCTTGAAGCGGATGTAGGGCTCAATGATGAATTTGATGCCCTTGGCCTTCAGGCGCTCGGCCATTGCGTCCCACTCTTCGCGGGGCAGAACGATGCCCATGTGGCGAACGGGCACGCCGTGACCGTCGACGGCGTTGAGCTGGGCAGTACCTGCTTCGCCTGGCGCCAGGTGGGCAACGATTTGGTGTCCGTAGAAGTTGAAGTCAATCCAGTCGGGAGAGCTGCGGCCCTCCGGACAGCCGAGGGTCTCGCCGTAGAACTTGCGGGCGAGCTCCAGGTCGTGCACAGGAAATGCGACATGGAAGGGTGACAACATCGCAGGATTGGTCGTGGGGGTCAGCATACTATTCGCGGAATTGTGTTGATACGGGTCATACGATATCCACCCCGACACAAGAAAAAAAGCAATTTATATTCTGGCTTTTCACAAATTTTATTTGTGCAATACCGGAAGCCAAAGGCTTTGCCAACCTGGCCCCGCTAGCGAGGACACCCCATGATTCGAGAACTAAAAACACTTCTGGCTGTCGCTCGGGAGGGCACCTTCTCAGCGGCTGGAGACAAGATTGGCCTGACGCAATCAGCCATCAGTGCCCAGATGCAGCGCCTGGAGGCTGAGGTCGGGTACGACCTCTTCGACCGCTCCGGACGCACCGCACGGCTCAATGACCGCGGACATCAGATGGTCGTTCAGGCTGAACAGCTGATTCAGCTCTACACAGAACTCTGCACTGGGACAGTCGGCCCCCAGACCTCCATCAAGTTCAACATCGGCGCCATCGCCTCGGCTCAGTCCTACCTGTTGCCTGAAGCCCTGGCCAAGTTTCATCGCCAGTTCCCTGACAGTCGGACCCGGCTCGTGCCGGGACTATCGATGGATCTGACCAACTTGGTGGATGCTGGCGAGTTGGAGATGGCCGTCGTCATCCGACCTCCGTTCTCTCTTCACAGTGACCTCCGGTGGACGACGCTGGCCAAGGAACCATTTCGACTCATCGTTCCACGGAACGCCCCAGACCTGAGCTGGCGTGAGCTGCTCATGACCATGCCGTTTGTCCGGTACGACAGGAAGTCGCTCGCCGGCCGCCAGGTCGAGCGGTTCCTCCGCAAGGAGCACATTCCGGTCAGAGATGTGTGCGAGGCCGATGAGCTGGACGCCCTGATTCGACTGGTGGCCCTGGGGCTTGGAGTTTCCTTGGTTCCCCAGGCGATGCGCAATCGCCGCTGGCCAGCGGCAGTGCGGGTTATCGACTTGGGAGAGGACACGTTCCACCGTGACATTGGACTGGTCCATCGCAGCAAGCGGAACATGAGCGACGCGTCGCGCTCGCTCGCCCACCTCATCACGGACGCTTACGGTGCAGCGCAGCCTGACGAAAAGTGAATGGCAACCTTCGCTTCCAAGCGCGACGTACCGCATGCATCGTGCGCAGCATCTCTTGGCAGGACGAGGGGATCTTTGCGCGCGCCCTCGACTTCCTCGGCCATGACGCACGACATTTCGATGCCCTGGCCACAGGGGAACTATCTCGACGCGAACCGGACCGTGACTCGGGCATCGTGCTGGGAGGCCCGAATGGCCCAGACGATACTACCCTTCGGCGGACAGTCCAGTAAAAAAGCAGGCGCCCAACAGCCCCGTAGAGCTGCGTGGATTCGCGCCTTAGGCCTTGTTCTTGAACGCCTCGTAGCGGGCCTTGTTTTCGGCGTTCGGCGGATACAGGCCTGGAAGAACGGCCCCTCCTTGGACCTCTTCCATAATCCAGCCCTCCAGGCGCTCCTGCTCAACAGCTTGGGCGACCACTTCCTGCAAGAGACTAGCGGGAACCAGAACGCCGCCATCTTGGTCGAGGACGATGATGTCGTCCGGGAACACCGCGACGCCACCGCAGCCAACGGGCTGCTGCCAATCAACGAACGTGAGGGCTGCAACAGACGGAGGAGCAGCCGCGCCGCTGGCCCAGACAGGCAGCTTCGTCGACAACACGCCTGCGAGGTCACGCACGGCGCCGTCGCTCACCAACGCGGCCACGCCACGTTGCGCCATTCGCGCGCACAGGATGTCGCCCCAGAAGCCTGCATCCTTCACGCCATTTGCATCGACCACTGCGATGCAGCCTGCGGGCATCTGCTCGATGGCTGCACGGGTCGATTTTGGGTTGCTCCAAGATTCCGGCGTGGCGAGGTCTTCACGAGCAGGCACGAAGCGCACCGTGAAGGCACGACCCACGATACGCGGCAAGCCAGGTGCCAGAGGAGCGGCGCCACGGATGAAGACATTGCGCAGCCCCTTCTTCAGAAGAACAGTGGTCAGGGTCGCGGTCGTAACACCTTCCAGGGCTTTGAAGGCTTCTGCGTCGCAGAGAGTGGTCATAAGGTCTCCGTCTACGTTGGTTGGAAGTCGGACAGGTCAGATGTTGGCAATCAAGCCGCCGTCCACCCGGGTGGTGGAGCCGGTGACATAGGAGGCGCGTGCGCTGGCGAGGAACGTGACGACGTCTGCGTACTCCTGCGGCGCTCCATGGCGGCCGGCAGGGATCGCTGCCTTGCTTTCGGCTTCAATCACAGCCGCTTCGCGTCCTTCGCGAGGCTCTTGGACCAGCCCACCAAAGAGATGCGTGCCGCGTTTGAGAGGGCCAAATTCGGAATGGGTGCAATCACGCCCGTCGCGAGCGGGTGACAGAGCAATGGCACTGCCGAATCCCCCGCCTGCGCTCATCACAAGCGCGCGCTTTCCGTTGACTCCCAAATCCATGGCCAGTCTCCTTACTTCAGTGATTCACAGGCGGTGCGGATGCGGCGGCACGCTTCTTCCAGTCGCTCCGTAGCGGTTGCGAATGAAATGCGGAAGTAGCCCCCTGCACCGAACGCGCTGCCGGGAACGACTGCGACACGGCCCTGCTCGAGCAAGAAGCGGCTGATGTCTGCGTCGTTGTTCAGGTGCTCGCCCTTCTCGGTGGTCTTGCCCACAAGGCCGCTGCAGTTCGGGAACAGGTAGAAGGCGCCTTCAGGCCGGCGACAGTGGAGCCCCGGGGTGGCATGGAATGCATCGAGGCAAAGGTCACGGCGCTGCGCGAACACTTGGTTCCGCTCGGCCAGGAACTCCATCGGACCGTCTAAGGCGGCGACGGCTGCGGCCTGGGCAATCGAGCATGGATTGCTTGTGCTTTGGGATTGGATGGTCGCCATGGCCGCAATGAGGTGTTGCGGGCCGCCTGCATAGCCGATGCGCCAGCCAGTCATGGCGTATGCCTTGGATACGCCGTTGACCGTCAGAACCCGGTCATAGAGTTCAGGGACCACGCTGGCAATGGTGGAGAACTCCCAGCCGTCATAGCGCAGGTGCTCATACATGTCGTCGGTAAGCACGTAGACGTGAGGATGGCGAAGCAGCTCTTCACCCAGTTCCCGCAGTTCATCCGCACAGTAGCCGGCCCCCGTGGGGTTGCTTGGCGAGTTGAGAATGAGCCACTTGGTCCGAGGAGTGACTGCCTTGCGCAGTTGGGCGGCGGTCAACTTGAAGTTCTGCTCGGTTCCACAGACCACCTCCACCGGGGTGCCGCCGGCCAGGCGAACCATGTCAGGGTAGGAAACCCAGTACGGCGCCGGCACGATGACTTCATCGCCAGGATTTAGTGTCGCGATCAAGGCATTGAACAGCACCTGCTTGCCGCCCGTGCCCACGCTGATTTGAGCGGGCTTGTAGCTCAGCTGATTGTCCCGCTCGAACTTGCGCGCGACGGCCTGTTTCAGCTCAAGCGTGCCGTCGACGTCGGTGTACTTCGTGGCACCCGCATCGATGGCATCCTTGGCGGCAGCGCTGATGTGGTCCGGGGTGGGAAAATCCGGCTCTCCTTGCGAAAGCCCAATCACGTCGATGCCACCGCGACGCATCTCACCAGCCAGTCTGGTGATGGCCAGCGTGGGGGAAGGCTTTACTGCTTGCAGCAGATTTCCTAGGAGTGTCATGTCTCTTCCCGTCTTTGGAGAGATTCATCCTAGGCCCGACAACTCAGCAAAAAAAGCAATATAAATTTCTAAAAAGCTCAATTTATTATTGTGATTCGCCCTCTATGCCAGGAGATTGCGGACTTGCCCAGCTATGGCTGCCGACGTGCCTGTGCCTTGGTGAACCGCCAGCGCACGGCACGGGCGCCCAGAGGGCCAATGCCAAACGCGTCTATCGCGGCGAGATGCTCATCGAGGCCGTCGAACACCGCTTCGGTTCGGTCGAAGCAGTCCCGGCTGCCCATGCGCTGCAATTCTTGAGCGATAACGCCGGTGCCTACACCGCCGCCGAAACGAGGGCACTGGCACGCGCGCCAGGCCTGAAGGCCAACAACACGCCCGTCTGCAGCCCCCAGAGCAACGGCATGGCCGAGAGCATCGTCAACACCTTCAAGCGCGACCATGTGGCGCGCATGGACCTGCGTGACGCGCGGACGGTACTGCCGCAACGGCCAGCGGCCTTCGAGCACTTCAACGAGGCGCATCCGCATTCTTCGCTGAAAATGCGGTCGCCTCGGGAGTTCAGGCGGCAACAGGCTGCAGGGGCTGACCAAGTGCTTTATTGCGAATAGGGTGGGGTCGGGAATACGGGGGGCAACATCATTCGTTTCTGAGCTGCCTATGCGGCAGCGAACTGTCCCTTGTGCGCCTTGCGCGCGGAACCGTATTTCTGAGCTGCCTATGCGGCAGCGAACTCGGACTCCTGCAGCGTGCCAGGAACTGCTGCTTTCTGAGCTGCCTATGCGGCAGCGAACCAGTGGACGTGACAGCAATCACGGCTGACATCTTTCTGAGCTGCCTATGCGGCAGCGAACAAGACAAAAATCCTCCCAATCCATTGATTTTCAAAGAACTTTCACCCCCAACCCGCAAATACCCCAAAATCCCGAGGCATCGCCAAGTCGTTGATTTGAAAGGCGACCCCACCGGCCGCCTGAAAAAGGGTCAGAACCAGGGGACAGAGGCCCCCAGGCTCAGCCCATAGGTGTTGAAGCCCCCCTGCCCTGCGGAGGCCTGCCCTTCTTTGTGTTCGATGAACAGACAAAACGGCTGCCCGGTGCTGGCGCTGCGCAGTTGCACATAAGGCAGGTCCGGGGTGCGCTCCACGCTGTCGGGGATGGCGGCAGCGGCCTGCTCGGCGCTTTCGCCCTTGCGGCGCATGCGGCGGCGGCGCAGGCGGTCGGGGCTGGTCTTGAATTGGCGTCGTTGCACAAGGCAGGGCACGGCGTCGTCCGGCACCGGGGCTGGCTGCGTGCATTGCACATGGTCGCGCATGCCTTGCAGCCAGGGCTGGCCCATCAGGTAATGCAGCGCGGCCTCGCTGCCGTGCAGGCGCAGGATGGTGCCCAGGGTGCGCGGGCGCAGGCTGTAGCGGGGGAAGCTGATGCCTATGTCGGAGCTGCCCAGTTGCACGAGCGCGCGGTGCAGCTTGGCGACCAGCGCGCCCAGCAGGTGGGCGTGGCTGAATTCCGGGTCAGGCAGCAGCGTGATGTCGATGTAGTGCGAGGTCATGGCCATCAGCTCGCATCGCCGAAGACACCGCCGCGGATCAGCACGGCCATCACGAAGTGCTGCTGCTCGACGGGCGGCACCTTGTCCTTGAGCAGCCAGTCGTCCAGCAGGGTGTAGAAGTCCTGCTTTTGCTTGGGCTGGCGCCAGGCCTTGCCCTGGGTGGTGACGGAGCCGTAGGGCTCGACCGCGATGGGGCCCAGGTCCTGCGCGCCGTCGTACCAGGTGTCGATGGTGCGCAGGGCGTTGCCGATTTTCTGGGAGTGGATGGCGGCGACCTCCTGGCCTTTTTCACCGATCTGGTAGAGCGTCTTGCTCTTTTTGGTGCTGCCCTTGTCAAGGATCAGTTCCTGCGAGGGAAAGACTTCCTGGCCCGCGCCCAGGCGCACAAAGGCCGTGATCTGCAGCAGCACATGGGCCTTGCCCTCAAGCCCCTGCGCGATCACGCTGCCCAGCGCCGCCACTTTCTCATCAGGCTTGTCCAAGGTGCGCAGGCTTTGCTCCAGGGCATCGAACGACCATGCCTGCCCGGCCTTGCCATCCTTGAGCTGCACCACCTGTACCTGCACGCTTTCCGCGCCCACGCGGTTGCGCCACAGAAAGCGGCCGTTCGCCAGGTTGGCCGCATAGCGGTTGGCCAGTTCGGCAAAGCCCTGGGCCGAGGCATAGGCCTGGACGGCCTGCGCGAGCCTGGCCTGGTATTCGGCGCTGTTGCAGGCAGACGGCGTGCCCGCGCCAGACAGCACGCGCAGCGTGAACTGCACCTTGAGCGCGTCGGCATCGGCAGGGAGGGCTGCCACGTCCACGGTCTGCAGGTTGGGGTTCTCGATGGCAGCGTCGAGCTTGGCCGGGTCCTGATCCTTGGTCTTGAGGCGGTTGGAGATGGTGCCGCGCACGGATTTCTCGCGCAGCTTGACGGAGGGCCAGGAGGCGGAGGCCGCCCGGTCCTCCCAGTTGCCTGCATGGAAGACGGCGTCGGAGGGGTCGAGCTTGCGTTCGAAGGCGAGGACGGATGCGGTCTTGAGGGTGCTGGACATGGTGTTCAATCCTTTGGCAATACGGTGTGAAAGGCGGCGGTGCAAGGACGCTGGTCAGGTGTATGCATAGCTGTCGTCGTCTTCCTGCTCCTGGGCTGCGGCGTCGTCAGGGTCGGCCCCGGCTGCGGGGTCTGGCACGTAGCCGCTGCGGCAGCGGTAAAGGCCCCGCTTTTCATCGGTGTGCGCATGCCACAGCAGTTGCTCCAGATGGGTGAGGCGGTGCGGGCTGATCCATTCGCCCAGCGAGTAGACCGACTCCACGAAGCGCAGCGGCGTGGTGGCATCGCGGGCGTTGAGCACTTCGCCTGCGGCATGTGATGGCGAGAGTGCCGCATAGCCCACGGGCACGGGCACGATCCAGCCGCTGCCGGGGCCGCGCCAGGGGTCTGCCCATGGCTGCTTGCCATCGGCAGGCGGGGGCTGGCCTTCGGCGGCGGCCACAGGCTCATGGTTGAAGCGCGATGCATGCAGCCAGGCGTCGAGCAGCGTGGTGTGCGCCGCTTTGTCGCGCAGCCTGTGCAGCCGGTCGGCCAGCAGGTCGTCGCGCCCCACCAGGGCGAAGCCCGGCAGCCACTGGCGCCGCCATTCTCGGAACTGGCGGCTGCGCTCGGTGGCGTCCTCTGCCAGCACGGACAGCCTGGGTCGCACGCGCCTGCCGGGCGCGGCGCGCGATGGCAGCAGGCTGCCGCCGGCCACCCGCATTTGCGACAGGATTTGCCCGGCTTCATCGGCCCATTGCTGCATCTGCGGCTCGGCACTCTGCACCAACGTGGCCGCAGCGCCTGCGGCGCGTTTTTCCGAAACGGCGAAGACCAGGGAGATGTCGAGGTGGATGCGCCCTTCCTCCACGATGGCGGCGGTGCTGCCGTCCTTGTCCACGGGGTTGCGCGTAAGGTTGAAGCTACGCACATAGCCCTGCGTGACCTGCTCCTGATGGTGGTGGCAGACTACGCCCACCGCGTGCAGGCGCAAGGGGATGCCGGCCTGCGCCAGCTTGCGCTCCAGCGCCCACATCAGGCCGGTGAAGGCGGTGATGGAGGGGAAGCCGTGCGTGAGCGGGCTGGAGATGGCGTTGGCGTTCTGGACGCGCAGATGGGGGAAGACGAGAAGCGCTTGTGGAGACTGGCTCATGGCGCGTCCTCCCTGCCTTCAATCCGTTTACGCAGTTCACGCAACTGCTGCACAAAACCATCCTCATCGGTCAGCAGCTCTTTCTTCCACACGCGCGCCTCGGCGTCGCCCACGGGCAACTGGCCGAACAGCTGGCTGTTGAGCCAGTTGGCAAAGCGCTTGCCTACCTCGGCAGGCCAGTCCATCCAAAGCCATTCGCGGGCGAAATCCGCCTCATCGCGCAGTTCGGTGCGCAATGGGTCCAGCCACAGCTGCTCTTCACGCACCAGCTTGCCGAAGCGTTCCGCATCGCGGCTCCAGCCTGCGGGCAGGGCCTGCTGCACTTCGCCGGCGAGCGAGACCATTTCATCGATCAGCGCATCGATGAAGGCTTCGCGGCGCTCGCGCGTTTGCAGGTTGGGCTCCGGGTCGGTCGCAAGGAAGGCACGCAGCTTGCGCACCGTGCTGCGCACCTCGGGACGGCCGATGAACAGCTTGTCGAACACGGAGCTGGCATGCACCGGCAGCCGTACATCGCTGCTGCGCCAGACCGGTGGCAGCGAAGCCAGCAGGTAGTTGACCCCGCCACGCTCGCTGTTGAGCTGGGAAATATTCTGCGGCTTTGTCCCTCCCATCTTCTGGGCGGCCAGCCCAGGGTAGTCATGGAAGACGCCGTCATGCGCCTTGCGCTCGCGCCGCGCCTGCCGGGCCGCCTTGTTGCTTTCCCCAAAGCGGTCTTCCTGCACCTGCGCATGCACGGCATGCGCCAGCGAGGTGGCAAACAACGGCGCCAGCAATTCATAGCCTGCATCGGCACAGGCATCGCTGCCCGTCAGCCAGTACAGCTGCTTGGCCAGCGTGTGCGAACTGGGTGCACCCGCGCGCGGCTGGGTCAGGCCGACGAAGGCATCGCGCAAGCCCATGGCCTGCTGCGGGTCCTCATGCAGGGCCTGGAGCGCGCCCGGGTCTTGCGCCAGCAGCGCGGCCAGCAGGCTGGTGCCGTCCACCTCGACCTTGAGGAACTTGTAGACGTCGAGCGCCGCCGCATTGCCCACCACATCGCCAGAGAAGGACTGCCCCAGCGCATGGCTGCCCAGTTCCTGCAACGCTGGCAGGCTGGCCGGCTCCACATAGAGATTGGTGCCGCGCGCATCAGGGTGTATGGGCTTGAGGGAATGGGTGACGGCCTGGATTTGCGTCACCCGGCGGGCGGCATCTTCCATCCAGGTATCGCGCTGGTGCTGAGCCAGCAACTCCTGGCGCTTGGGGTCGTCTTCGGCCAACTTGTCCAGCTTGGCCTGGAGGCGCTCCTGGATGAAGGTTGCGATGGCGTCATGCCATCGCATGGCGCTTGGGGTGGGTGGCATTGCTTCTCCTCCTTGCAAGAAATTCAGAACAAACCCACGATCTGCGTGGTCTGCAACGATGTCCTTCAACGAACGGTACGGGTGGTCTTGCTCCTCTGCGCTTCGTTTCCTTTCTGCTGCAAAGAGATATACCGAATAACGGTAAACGGTATAAAATTCCTGACCTATGGCGATCACTTCCTTCAAGTGCCCGGAAACCCAGCGCCTGTTCACCAGCGGCAAGACCCGCCGGTTCGCCAACATCCAGAGCGTGGCGGAGCGCAAGCTGGCTCAGTTGGATGCGGCTGTGACACTTGAATTTCTGCGCAGCCCTCCTGGCAATCGCCTGGAAATGCTCGTGGGAGATCGGCAGGGCCAGCACAGCATCCGCATCAACGACCAGTGGCGCGTCTGCTTTGTCTGGACGGAAAAGGGAGTGGTTGACGTAGAGATAGTGGATTACCACTGACGAGCAATGACACACCAACTCTGCCGCATAGGCAGATTGGGAACCGGCGCCTCCCAATGAGGAGCACAGGAGAAAGACATGCTTAAAAACGGCATGCGCCCCATACACCCAGGTGAAGTCCTGCGCGAGGACTACCTGAAGCCCATGGACATGAGCGCCAACGCGCTGGCCAGGCACCTGCACGTTCCCGCCTCGCGCGTGAACGACATCGTGCTGGAGCGGCGCGGCATCACGGCCGACACGGCGCTGCGGCTGAGCCGCTTTTTTGGGGGCGACGCTCAGTCCTGGCTGAACCTTCAGACCGCCTACGACCTGCGCACGGCAGAGCTGAACGAGGAGTTGCAGGCGTCCGTGAGGCAGGTTCATCCGATGCAGCTGCATACCGCCTGATCCTCAGGCCCGGCCCACAAAGCCCAGCACGTCATGCCATCGCCAGCCCTGTGCCTTGTCGGGCAGGCTGGCCGTGGCGTACTTGTTTGCACAGGCATCCAGCGCCAGCCCCTTGCCCTCCGCCAGGGCTAACAGTTCCTGCATCAGGTCGGCCTGCCCCCATGCAGTGACAGAGCCCTTCCGTGGGTCCAATGGTTCCCCGTGCAGCAGGCTGTCCTGCACCAGCACATGGAGCTTGTCGCCCCGCCGCTGGCCATCGACCACGCGGTGCAGTTGCAGGCCCTCTTCCTCCTCGTCCGGCAGAAACACCACATCCACGCGCGGCAGCGGGTCGTAGCGGAATCGTTGGAACTGCGGCAGCAGCCCCGTGAACCAGAAACAGGCAGGGCTGGCCCAGTGCAGGCTGGCGGCGCGCAGCACCGGCGTGGCATCCGGGCTGTCTGCGGGGCGCGGCAGCATGGTGTCGTGCATGCGGGCGTGTTCCAGGTCCACGAGGTTCCTGGCCGGGTGGAACTGCTCCCTGGCCACTTCGATGCGTGCGCGGGCATCCACGGGCCAGAGGGGCTCGCCCTTGGTGTGCTTGGCCAGCAGCGATTGCAGGTCATGCGAGCGCAGGTGGAAGTACCGCGCCGTATCCGCCTTGTCATCCACCGGCTCCATCTCGAAACCCGGCTTGCAGAATGCCGCCCTGCCTGGATGCTCGAAAGCGCGCAGGTTGCTGTCCAGCACCCGCATGTTGGCCTCCTGCACCGCACCCGGCCGGTGGCGCCGCACGCGTCCGGCCAGCTGGATCAGCGAGCGCATGGACGAGGGCTCGACCACGGCCCAGTCATAGTCATGGTCGCGGCCCACTTCGGTGACGGGGGAGCCGAGCACGATGAAGAGGTGATCGGCCTCATTGTTGGCATCAAGCAATGCGCGGATGGCCGGCCTCTGGAAGATGGGGTCTGCGCCGTCGGGGGAGCGGCGGTCCAGCACGGTGTCCAAGTGCCGCTCGATGCTGGAGCGCGCCAGCAGCGGAAACTGCGAGTGGTAGACGCACAGGTGCACCCGCACACCCGGCGCGGGAGCGCCCTGGCCGTACATGGCCACGGCCACGTCGAACAGCGGCTCGATGTTGGCCATGCGGATGAGGCCGAAGCTCACGCGCTTGCCGCTGGCGGGATCGATGCCATGGTTGCGCGGCTGCTGGTGCAGCTGCCATGCGTGCTCCAGCGCGATGCGGGCGAAAGCCCGCCGCCGCGCGGCCGGGTCCAGCCCATGCCATCCCTGGGGCAATGCGGCAATGGCGGCCAGGCGCCGCACCTCGGCCTTGGCGAGCTGGGCCACGCGCCTTTGCACAAAGCCTTCATGGCCTGCACGAAACCCTGCGCCATCGGCGCAGTCCAGCGCCTGCTGGTGGAATTCGTCCACCCACAGGCAGCAGATGGCAAGGGGCTCGCCGGGCCGCTCGCCGCGATGGCGCTGGAAGACCTCGCGCCCGGCGCGGTAGGCCAGGTACAGCCCTTCCACCAGCGCTGGCGGCAAGGTGGCCGAGGACAGCAGCACGCGCGAGCCCAGCAGGCCCGCCCAGTGCACGAGCCGCGTGAGCGCGGGCAGGTCGGCCATGTCGAAATCATCGGGCTCGTCCAGTACCAGGTCGCCCGTCATGAGGCGCAGCATGGGCGCGATCTGGCGGCCGCCACGCAGGCTTTCGGTGGCGGGCGTGAGGTGGTCCACGGTGCAGGCCAGCACGGGCGCGGCGATCAGCGAGCGCACCTGCGCATCGTCGGTCAGGCGCTGCAGCAGCGGGTGCTGGTCATTGCCGTCGAACAGCACCTGTCCGCCTTCGTCGAGCAGCGCCTGGCGCGAGGCCGATCCCGTGGCTTCGGCCCGGGCCTCCCAATACTCGAACAATGAGCGGCTGGCCGCGCCGCCGACCTTGATGGCGAGCTGGTCGTCGCCCAGGCCCAGGTCGTTCTGGAACACCCGCCCCGTCTGCAGCGTGAGCGTGCGCAGGCCGATGGCGAAGGCGCAGCGCATGCCCAAGCCCGGCTCGGCCAGGGCGTTCATGATGCGCGCATTGCCCAGGGTCTTGCCACAGCCGGTGGAGGCCATGTTGACGATGAAGCCGCCCTGGCCGGCGGCCCGGTGGCGCACGCTGGCGGCCAGGTCGGCAGCCTTGTCCTGCCACTGGAAGCGTGCGTTGCTGCTGCGCTTCTTGAGGCCGCGATGGCTGCGCAGGGCCGGCAGGCTGCGCGCCAGCGTGGGCAGCGAACGCGCCACCAGCGTGGCATGGGCCTGCACGCCGAGCAGATGTTCGTCCAGTGTCTGGTTGAACGCGGCCGAGAGGCCTGGCGCAGCACTTTTTCGCAAGGTGTTGGCATACAGCGGGTAGGTCGCATTGCGAAAAGGCCGGCGGCGCGCTTCGTCCTCGATGCCGGAGTAGTGGTGGTCGGCCAGCATCAGGCACAGGCGCGAGAGGTGCAGCGTGAACGGATCGCCCAGGCTTGCAGCGTCAAGCGACCGGCCCGCCAGTTCCTGCAGCTTGAGCGCATAGCGCGCCGCCTGCTTGCGCCAGGCGGCCGTGGCCACCGGAAGGCCCTGCGGGAAGTCCCAATGGGAGCGCACTTTCGCCGGATCGGCTTTCTCGCGCGGCTCGTTCCAGTCGGCGCTGATGCACTGCAGCAGCTGCTCGATCTCATTGCTGTTGACGAAGCGCGGGCGCGCGCCGAAGCGGCACCATTGGCGGCGGTCGGGCTCCAGCTCGTCGTCGGACTCCTGCCGGCCTGCAGCGACCGGCATGCAGGGCAGCCGATGGTGTGTCAGAACCAGCCAGGCCACGGCGGTGGCCAGCGGCGGCAGCGCCTTGAACGGCAGATGCTGGCTGGCCTGCGGTTCGTCCAGGCCATCGCGCAGAAGGCGGCCGCTGCGGTGATCAAGCCATTGCGCCTCAAAGGCCTGGGCATCGGCGGCCTCATCCATACAGGCTGCCAGCCTTTGCAGCCATGCCACGTCGCTGTCGCCGCCCACGAAAGCCTGGAACAGCCGCACCGACACCCATTCATGGCGGTAGTGGTTGCGCTCGCGCAGGCCAGGATTGTTCAGCCGGTCCTGGAATGCCTGGGTGGCCTTGCCCAGGTCATGCACCAGGGCAGCCAAAGCGGCCAGCGCCGTGATCAGCGGCAGGTGATGCCAGTGGCTTTCATCTTCGGCGCGCAGCACGTTGCTGGCCGTGGTGTTGGTGGGCACGGCGCCTTCGGCGTTGAACTGGCGCCCATCACCCACGATCCACAGCAGTTCGCTGTGGTCGCGCCCGCGTATCCAGTGGCAGGCCACGGCGGTGTTCTTGCGCGCGCTGTGGCGCAGCAGCTTGCGCACGGTGTCGAGCCCGGCCGCGGTGATGGGCGTCTGCCAGGTGCGCTCGCCGCGCCTCTCGGCAAACTGGTCGAGGATGCGGCGCGTTTCGGTGAGGGCGCGCTTGCTGCACTGGGAGACGAAGAGCACGTTCATGTGTCGGCCTCCTGCATAGCGGCAGGTGTGGCAGGTGTGGCGGGTGCACTGGCCATGCGCGCCGTGTCGACGGCAATGCGCTTGAGCGTGTCGATGATGAAGTCCAGCGATTCGCTGCGCGTGAGTGCCTCTATGCACTGGCGGCGAAACTGCGGCTCGTCGTCGCCGCGCATGGCCGACAGAAAGGCCTGCGGCAGGATGGCGGCATCCTTGACCAGGTCGGCCGCATCGAACACCAGGCCGCCGCGCCGCGTCTTGCCATGCAGCACGGCCAGGCCGTGGGGCAGGCCCAGCACCCAGCTGGCCGTGGCGCCCAATCCGTAGGCCAGGTAGTTGCCATGGTCCAGATAGCGGTTGGCCGCATCGGTGCCCGTGCCGCGCTTGGCGCGCGTGAATTCGCCATATCCCACGGCGTCCACGGCGAGCTTGAACAAGGCCTTGGTCAGCCGTGCCTCATCGGTCAGCAGTGTCATGACATCGGGCGCATTGGCCATCAGCGCCGCAAATTGCTGCACCAGTGCCTTCAGGCGCTCCATGTCCACGGAAAAACCTGCTTCGCGCAAGGCTCGTGCACCCCATTCCTGCTGCAGCCTCTGCAATCGCAAAGCCTGCAATTGTCTGGCGGCATGCAGGCGCAGTTCATCGTCAAACCAGAATTGGACCCAGGCCTGAAGGTATTCAGTGGAGCGATACTCGCTTTGCGGAGTGAGCCATGCCACTTCCACATCGACTTCATTGGCGCTGAACAAAGGCGTGCCGCCACCGCCGCAAAAGCCCACAAGCACCCCAGCCTTGGCCAGTTCCCGCATGGCCGCCTGGGTGATGGACGTGCCCGTACCGAGCAAAATGCTGGTGGTATTGGCAATCGGGATATTCCAATACAGGCTTCGCTTGCCGGCATCGGTCACGTATTCCACCCGCCCTCCATTGACCAGGACACGGCAGTGCTCGAGGTAATAGATGTTGGCGCGCCTGGAATGGAGAATGGTCTTGAGATCCTGGCCCTTGATGTCCTGCATGAATGCCTCCCGCAGGGATTTTCATCAACTTCCCAATCCCCTTCGCTGCATTTTCCCAGGAATGAAAAAAGCGCCTTGCTTTCACAAGGCGCTTTTGCATTCCAATGGCCAGCGCGGATCACTGCATCTGTTTCAGATTCCCGATGCGCACCAGCATTTCCGTGAACATCTGCATGTCGGCGCGCAGGTCGGGCAGCTCCTTGTATTCGAGCGCGTTGTGCGCCGTGTACTTCTTGCCGGGCATGGCAGGGCCGAAGTTGATGGCGTTGGGCATGAGCTTGGCCGTGGTGCTGCCGGCCGTGGCCACGGGCCTGGCGTCCAGGCCCGTGGTGTCGCCGAAGATGTTGAGCAGGGTGGACAGCCAGGCGCCCTTGGGGTCGCGCGCCATCCAGTTGCCCTGGGTGTATTGCAGGGTCAGGGGGACCTTGGCGGCCGCGCTCCAGCGGGTGATGCGTTGCTCGACTTCGGTGCGCAGTTGCTCGGGCGTCTTGCCGCGCGGCATGCGCACGTTGGTGGTGACTTCCAGCTTGCCGTCTGCCGCCTTGATCAGGTTGGGCGACAGGGTCAGCGGGCCCATGAAGTCGTCGGCATAGGCAACGCCCAGCTGCTTGCCGAAGTAGTCGAGGCCGAAGGCGCCGTTGATGTAGCGCAGGGCGTTGCTGTAGGCATTGGGCTGGACCAGGGCCACGCCATCGGTGGGCATGAGCACCTGCTGCAGGAACAGCGTCAGGCGCGGCACGGGGTTGACGCCTTCCTCAGGGCGCGAGCCGTGGGCCGAGGTGCCCGTGACCTTGACGGTGGCTGCGGTGCCGCTGCGCTGGATGTCGATGGTGAACGGCCCGCCCTGCCCTGCATAGCTGGTGGTGAAGTCCCCCTTGGCCGCCTGCAGGCGCGCGGCGATGGCTTCGATGGCGGCTTCGTCGCCGGCCGTGATGGTGGCCGTGGCGGTCTGGGCAATGGCGTTGGCCGAGGCGGCGCCGGCCATGGCGGTGATGGCGGGCTGGGCGGGGTCGGCCTTCACGTCGTCGAACACGGCCTTGAGTGCGCCCGAGCCTTTTTCTGCAACGACGGCGGGGTACTTGCTGTCCAGCACGATGTTGTAGGCGGGCAGCGTGGTCTTTCCCTGGTAGTACTTCATGGCGTCGCCGCCGGTTTCCTCGGTGGTCTCGATCATGAGGCGTATGCCGCGCGACAGGGGCAGGCCGCTGTCCTTGACGGCCTTCATGGCGAACAGCACGGTGGCGATGGAGCCCTTGTCGTCGATGGTGCCGCGCCCGTAGAGCTTGTCGCCCACGCGCGTGACCTTGAAGGGGTCGATGGCCTGGCCATCCAGCACCCATTCGGCGGGGACGACAGGCACGACGTCCGCATGGGTGAGGATGCCGAATTCATCGGTGCCCGAAGCGCCTGCCGCTCCCCCGGCGTTCGCAGGCAGGGTGACCTCGAAGATGCGGTTGTCCACGTTGCGGTACTGCAGGCCGAAGTCCCTGGCCATCTGCTGCACCAGTTCGCCAAAGGCCAGGATGGCCGGGCTTTCGTGCGGCGGCACCTTGGGGTCGCGCACCGTGGGCAGGGCGACCATGCGCTCGATGCTGGCCAGCACGGCCCGCTCCTGCGTGAGCCGCGTGTACAGGCCCAGCAGGCGGGCGATGTGGTCGAGGTCCTCCCCCGCAAGCGCCTGGCCT
Source organism: Delftia deserti (assembly GCF_042653485.1). NCBI lineage: Bacteria > Pseudomonadati > Pseudomonadota > Betaproteobacteria > Burkholderiales > Comamonadaceae > Delftia > Delftia deserti. The sequence continues at coordinate 3,080,807 of NZ_JBHSIH010000001.1, forward strand.
GCCGCATGGCGCTGCACGGCCTTGGCGATGACGGGCTGGGCGGCTGCAGCCTGTTTCAGAAAGCTGGCGAAGTCGGCAGGTGCGGGCTGGGCCTGGGCCAGCGCGTCCAGCGCGGGCTTGCTGAGGGTGTCGGCGCCGGCCGCGCCGCTCCACGCCAGGGCCATGCTCATGGCAAGGGCCAGGGTGGAGGCTTTGAACGGATGGTTCTTCATGGTCGGTCTGTCGATGAATGCTGAGGCCGCAAGAATACGGGCTTTGCAAGCCTTTCCCGGCCAGGACGTGCTCGCAGATCGCGCCAGAATCCGCACCAGAACCGCAGGTCTGCAGCAGGTCTGTGGCAGCTATGCGGCCGCGGCCGGGGCGATCGACAACGGAATGGTCACAGGCCCGTCGTTGAGCAGGTGCACCTGCATGTCGGCCCCGAAACGCCCCGTGGCGACTTCGGGGTGCAGGGCACGCGCCCGCTGGACGATGTAGTCGTACAGGCGCTCGCCCTCGGCCGGTGGTGCGGCGCGCGTGAAGCTGGGGCGATTGCCGCCGCCGGTATCGGCCGCCAGCGTGAACTGGCTGACGATGAGCAGGCCCCCGCAGGCGCCCTGCCCGTCCAGGTCCTGCACGCTGCGGTTCATCTTGCCCGCATCGTCGGCAAAGATGCGCAGCTTGAGCATCTTGGCCAGCAGCTTGTCGGCCTCGGCCTCGGTGTCGCCGCGCTCGGCGCAGACCAGGGCCAGCAGGCCGGGGCCTATGCTGCCGGCGACCTGGCCGTCGATTTCCACGCGCGCATGTTTCACGCGCTGCAGGATGCTGATCATTGTTTGGGGTTCTTGTCGGTGGAGGGGGAAGGAGTGTCCGCCTGGCCTGCCGCCTCGATGGCGATTTCCATGGCGGTCTGCATGCCCAGGGGCAGCAGCTCGATGCGCGCATACAGGCCGGGCACGGCCTGCAGCAGTTCGGCCTCGATCTCGGTGCGCAGCCGGGCAGCGCGGGCCACGCTCCAGTCGCCGGGCACATGCATGTGCAGGTCGGCAAAGCTGCGCTCGCCGGCACGCCGGCTGGAGATGTTGTCGAAGACCACGCCCTGCTCGCGGTGCGCGTGGCGGTCCAGCACGGTGTCGATGCGCAGGCGCTCGGGCGCGTCCAGCGCCTGGTCCATCAGGCCCTGGGAAGACTGCCAGACCAGTTGCGCGCCCTGCACGCAGATGTTGATCGCAACCCCGATGGCCACGGCCGCGTCCAGCCACAGCCATCCCGTCAGCGATGCACCGATCAGGCCGATGACGACACCGGCCGAGGTCCAGACATCGGTGAGCAGGTGGCGGGCATCTCCCTCCAGCGCCATGGAGCGGTGCTGGCGCGCCGAACGCAGCATGGCCACGGCCAGCAGCCCGTTGAGCGCGGAGCTGATCACGGACAGCGCCAGGCCCCAGCCCAGTTGCTCCAGCGGCTGCGGGTTCCACAGCCGCGCCAGCGCCGCCCAGGCGATGGCCAGGCTGGCGCCGATGACCAGAATGCCCTCGAAGCCCGCAGAGAAGTACTCGGCCTTGTGGTGCCCATAGGGATGGTCGGTGTCGGCCGGCCGCTTGGCGATGGTGACCATGGTCAGCGCGAACACGGCACCGGCCAGGTTGACGAAGGATTCGAGCGCATCCGACAGCAGGCCCACCGAGCCCGTGAGCCACCAGGCCAGGGTCTTGAGCACGATGGTCAGCAGCGCCACGACCACCGAGATGCGCAGCAGGCTGTGCGGCGCCATCCAGTCGGGTGCGTTGGCGGTAGATGGAGTGGATTCGGCCATGCTGCGCTGCGATAGGTGGGGGTGCTGCGGATTAGACCACTGCCTGCGCGGGCCGCATGCCAGAATCCGCGCCATGAACTGGTGGCGACATGCGGCATGGTGGATGCTGGCCTGGGCCGTGGCCGCAGGCTGCGGCGCGGCCTGGCTGGCGCATGGGCGCCTGCAGTCGCTGCGCGAGGTCTTCGACACCGATGCCCGCATCGCCCACCGGCTGCTGAGCCAGCGCATGGTGCAGCACGATGCCATCCTGGGCACGCTGGCGCTGCTGCAGCCGCGCCAGCCCGCGCCCGACCAGGCCTCATGGAAGCAGTTGCCGCGCCTGTATCCGCAGGTGCTGGATGTGGCGCGCCGCTCGGCCGCCGCAGGCGAGTCCTGGCCCGCGCCCTGGCCGCACGGCATGGCCGAGGCCGAGCGCCGCTCCCAGGCCAGCGGCCATGCCGAACTGGCCCTGGCCGATCTGGCCCGGGGCCGCCTGTACCTGGTGCAGGCCGGGCTGCCGGCCAGCTATGCATTGCTGCTGGACCTGCGCGCCACCATTCCCGCCGACGAATGGCCCATGCCACCGGCCACCAGCCCGGTGCGCGCCTGGCTGGCCCTGGGCGGCCAGGAGTTCCTGATCCAGCCAGGCCGCACCGGCGCGCAAGGCTGGAGCACATGGTCCTGGGAGGTCAGCAAGACCCTGGCCTCGCCCAGCCAGCCGCTGGTGCTGTACCTGCGCCAGCCGCTGGACGCCTCGGTGCTGCCCTGGACGGCCATGCTGGGCTGGGCCCTGGGCTGCGCGCTGGCCGTGGCCGCGCTGCGCGCCCTGCTGCGCCAGCGCGTGGCCCGCCGCCGCGCCGAGCAATTGCTGCAGCTGGGCCAGGTGGCGCGGCTCAATACGCTGGGCGAACTGGCCGCCGGCATGGCGCATGAGCTGAACCAGCCGCTGACGGCGGTGCTCTCCAACAGCCAGGCCGCGCGCCGCCTGCTGGCCGAGGACCCGCCCGAGATGGACGCCGCCCGCCAGGCCATGACGCAGGCGGCAGAGCAGGCCAAGCGCGCATCGGCCGTGGTAGGCCGGCTGCGCCGCCTGGTGGAGCAACCGGGGCTTGCGCCCCAGGCCGAGCCGTTGGATCTGAACCAGGCCGTTGCCGAAGCGCTTTATCTTCTGGAGCCCGAGCTGCGGCGCCGCCAGGTCCAGGTCAAGGTGCAGATGAAAGTGCAGGCCGCCGATCTTCCCGCCGCCCAGGCCGACCCCGTGGCCGTGCAGCAGATACTGCACAACCTGCTGGTCAACGCGCTGCAGGCCATGCACGAGCAGCCGCCCGCAACACGCCATCTGCGGGTGGAACTGGAACGACGCGACACCCGCCTGCTGGTGGCGGTGCAGGACAGCGGACCCGGCGTGGCGCCCGAGATGCGCCAGCGCCTGTTCACCCCGTTTGCCACGGGCCGCGCCCAGGGGCTGGGCCTGGGCCTGACGCTGAGCCAGAGCCTGGCCGAATCCATGGGCGGCAGCCTGGAGCTGGCCGCCTCGGGACCGGGCAGCGGAGCCCGCTTCGAGCTGCTGCTGCCTGCGGCGTGCGCCAGTGCATGCGCCAATGCATCCACGGCACGCGCCGCCCCCACCGCATTCACACCACCACCACCACCACCACCGAACCCATGACTGCCGCGCCTGCCCAAGACCTGTCCCCGCTGATCCATCTGGTCGATGACGACGAGGCCGTGCGCGACAGCCTGGCCCTGCTGATCGGCACCGTGGGCCTGCGCGTGCAGTGCTGGGCCGATCCGCTGGCCTTTCTCGAAGGGCTGGACCGCCAGGGCATAGGCGCCATCGTGATGGACGTGCGCATGCCCGGCATTGGCGGACTGGCCCTGCTGGGCCGTCTGGTGGAGCAGGGCGTGGACCAGCCCGTGATCATGCTCACCGGCCATGGCACGGTGGACATGTGCCGGCGCGCCTTCAAGGCCGGCGCGGCCGAGTTCCTGGAAAAGCCCGTGGACGACGAAGTGCTGATCGACGCGCTGCAAGGCGCCGTGCGCCAGCATGTGCAGTCGCGCGAACGCCAGCAGGCCGACCGCGATGCGCAGCAGCGCTTCGCCCAGCTCTCGGCACGCGAGCGCGAGGTGCTGGCGCTGATCGTGCAGGGCCTGACCAACAAGGAGATAGGCCGCAGCCTGGAGCTGTCGCCGCGCACGGTGGAAACGCACCGGGCCAACCTCTTCACCAAGCTGGAGGCGCCCAGCCTGGCCCAGCTCATACGCCGCTACGCCAGCCTGGCGGACACGGCGGCAGGCGCCTGAAGCGCCACCGCCTCGCCCAGCGCGCCTGGCTTATCCGTATTTCTACGCAGCGCCGCGCGTAGCCGTCCGAATGGTGCGCGGCGGCGGCATTTTCTACAGTGCATGCATGCCGTCCGGGCTTGTGGCCCGGGCCGTACTGCCCCCCAAGGAGAAGACCATGCAACGCCACGCCACCAAGCTCGCCACCCTCGCTGCCCTGACCCTGGGCCTGATCACCACCGCCGCCCAGGCCGAGGCCGTGCGCACGGAAAAGAACATGTCGCTGGAGCTGGCCAACCAGATCGCCGCACGCAGCGTGGCCGCCTGCGCCGCCGATGGCTATGCCGTCACCGCCACCGTGGTGGACCGCGCCGGTACCGTGCGCGCCGTGCAGCGCGCCGACAATGCCGGCCCCCACACGCTGGAGGCCAGCCGGCTGAAAGCCTATACGGCCGCATCGGCCAAGAACAGCACGCTGGCCATCATGGAAGGCGCGCAGAAGAACCCCGGCGCCGCCAACCTGGTGAACATTCCCGGCTACCTGCTGCTTGGCGGCGGCCTGCCGGTGAAGGTGGGCAACGAGGTGATCGGCGCCGTGGGCATCGGCGGCGCGCCCGGCGGCCACCTGGATGACAAGTGCGCCCAGACGGCACTGGGCCAGGTGCAGGACCTGCTCAAGTAAAGAAGCCGCGCCATCCGTGATGCGGCGCTGCAAAAAAAAGACAGGCCGCCACGGCCGGCCCTGATGCTCGACAGCCGCACGCGCTCCCTCGCGTCAGCGGCCGCTCACCCTCGTACAAGAGTGCTATCAAAATCTCGGCGATTCCGCTATAAATCCCCAGCGAGGGGGACGAATGCCAGAGAACGTCGATGCGCAAACCACGGGGCCCAACGATACGCTGCTGCGGCTGATAGCAGATACGGCTCCGGCCATGCTGGCCTATTTCGATGCGCACACGCTGCGCTGCCGCTTCGCCAACATCAACTACGCACGCAATTTCGGATTGACGCCCGCCGAGGCCGTCGGCAAGACCGTGCGCGAGATCGTGGGCGAAGCCGCGTGGCAGCTCATCGCAGAGCATGTGGAGCGCGGCCTGCGCGGCGAACATGTGCGCTACGAGCGCGAGGTGCCCCGGCCGGATGGACCGCCTCGCCATATCGAATCGCTGCTGATGCCGCACTTCGAGCACGGGCAGCTGCAGGGCGCCGTGGTGCAGATCACCGACGTGAGCCACCACCACCATGTGGCGCAGAAGGTGCGCGACAGCGAAGAGCGCATGCGCAAGTTCACCGAGGTCACGACCGAGGCCATCGTCATGCACCGCGACGGCCTGATCATCGACGGCAACGAGGCCCTGTCACGCCTGGCCGGCTACACGCTGGACGAGCTGACCGGCCGCCCCATCCTCGACTACATCTGCCCCGAGTTCCGCCTCTATGCGCTGCAATACATGCGCAGCGGCCGCGAGGACCGCTTCGACGGCGCCATCCAGCACAAGGAGGGCCACCGCATCCCCGTGGAGATCGAGGCCAAGACCATGCCGGCCGAGGGCGGGCCCTACCGCATCGTGCTGGTGCGCGACATCACGCTGCGCCAGCTGGCGCAGGAGCGCATGGACTTCCTGGCCCAGCACGACCAGCTCACCCAACTGCCCAACCGCGTGCGCCTGATCCAGATGCTGCGCCAGGCGCTGTCGCTGGCCTCGGTCAAGCGGCGCGCCCTGGCCGTGCTCATCATCGACCTGGACCACTTCAAGACCATCAACGACTCGCTGGGCCACCAGGCCGGCGACCTGCTGCTGTGCGAGGTCGCCCAGCGCCTGCGCGGCAGCGTGCGCGCCCATGACCTGGTGGCGCGCGTGGGCGGCGACGAGTTCGTGGTCGTGCTCACCGACGACCCCGATCCGCAGGAGGCCGAAACCCAGGCCAGCCACCTGCAGCGCATCATCGAGGTGCCCTGCACCATCGATGGCACGCCGCTGGTGATCTCGCCGTGCATGGGCATCGCCATGTACCCCGGCGACGGGAAAACCGCCGAAGAACTGCTCAACCGCGCCGAAAGCGCCATGCACATGGCCAAGGACAGCGGCCGCCGCAACCTGCAGTTCTATGCACCCGCCCAGGACGGCCAGGCCACCCAGGCCCAGATGCTGATGCAGGAGCAGCAGCTGCGCGGCGCGCTGGAGCGCGGCGAGTTCGAGCTGTACTACCAGCCCCAGACCTTCACGGCCGATGGCCGGCTGGCGGGCTTCGAGGCCCTGGTGCGCTGGCGCCACCCGCAGCGCGGCCTGGTCCTGCCCGGCGAGTTCATCGGCTTTGCCGAGGCGCGCGGCCTGATCTCGGCCATAGACCACTGGGTGCTGCGCGAGGCCTGCCGCCAGGCGCGCCAGTGGCAGGACGAGGGCCTGGCGCCGGTGCCGCTGTCCGTGAACCTCTCGGCGTTGGAATTCCGCCAGCGCGACATGGCGCGCGAGGTCGCACAGGTGCTGGAAGAAACGGGGCTGGAGGCGCGCTGGCTGCACATCGAACTGACCGAATCCACGCTGATGCACACCAGCGGGCAGGTGCAGGACACCTTGCAGGCGCTGCAGGCCCTGGGCGTGGGCCTGGCCATCGACGACTTCGGCACCGGCTACTCCTCGCTGGCCTACCTGCGCCGCCACCCGATCAACCAGCTCAAGATAGACCGCTCCTTCATCGCCGACGTCCCCGATAGCGAGGACGACACGGCCATCGTCACCGCCATCGTGCAGATGGGCCACAGCCTGCACCTGGACATCGTGGCGGAAGGCGTGGAAACACCGGCCCAATTGGCGCTTTTGCGCGAGCTGGGCTGCGGCATGATGCAGGGATACCTTGTGGCGCCGCCCCTGCCGGCCGAGAGGGCGCGCGCCTGGCAATTGCACAACAGTCATCCAGTCCAACGACAATAGCCCATGGTTTTGCTTCACAACCCCTCGCAGGCCTCCAGGGCCGCAGCCACCTTGCACACCGACCCACAGCGGGCCCTGGAGCACGTACAGCAGATCTACCGGGAGCAGATAGAGCACCTTCGCTCGAACATGCAGCGCTTCGTCTCCGGCGAAACCCCGGCCGCGCCCGTCCACGCCTACTACCCCTTCGTTCGCATGCACACAAGCACCGTGTCGCGCGCCGACACGCAACTGGCCTACGGCTTCGTCGAGGGCCCGGGCACGCACGAGGCCACGCTCACGCGGCCCGACCTGTTCTCGCGCTACTACGCCGAGCAGTTCCGCCTGCTGATCAAGAGCCACGGCGTGCCGCTGGAGGTGGGCCTGAGCGACAAGCCCATCCCCATCCACTTCTCGTTCGCCGAGAACGACCACATCGAGGGAACGCTGACGCGCGAGCGGCGCCAGCTGATGCGCGATGTGTTCGACCTGCCCGACCTCGAGGCCATGGACGACGGCATCGCCAACGGCACCTGGCGCCCCCAGCCGGGCGAGGCCCTGCCGCTGTCGCTGTTCACGGCCCCGCGCGTGGACTATTCGCTGCACCGCCTGCGCCACTACACGGGCACCCAGCCCGAGTGGTTCCAGAACTTCGTGCTGTTCACCAACTACCAGTTCTACATCGACGAATTCATCCGCCTGGGCCACGCCGAAATGGCCAGGGAAGACAGCGAGTACGTGGCCTTCATCGAGCCCGGCAACGTGGTCACGCGCCGCACCGGCCTGCCGGCCCAGCCCAATGACGAGCTGGGCACGCCGCCGCCGCGCCTGCCGCAGATGCCGGCCTACCACCTGGTGCGCGCCGACCACAGCGGCATCACCATGGTCAACATCGGCGTGGGCCCGGCCAACGCCAAGACCATCACCGACCACATCGCCGTGCTGCGCCCGCATGCCTGGATGATGCTGGGCCACTGCGCGGGCCTGCGCAACAGCCAGCAGCTGGGCGACTACGTGCTGGCCCATGCCTATGTGCGCGAGGACCATGTGCTGGACGAAGAGCTGCCGCTGTGGGTGCCCATTCCCGCGCTGGCCGAGATCCAGCTGGCCCTGCAGCAGGCCGTGGCCGACGTCACGCAGATGGACGGACCCGACCTCAAGCGCATCATGCGCACCGGCACCGTGGCCAGCACCGACAACCGCAACTGGGAACTGCTGCCCAACAACCTGCCCCAGCTGCGTTTCAGCCAGAGCCGCGCCGTGGCGCTGGACATGGAAAGCGCCACCATCGCGGCCAACGGCTTCCGCTTCCGCGTGCCCTATGGAACGCTGCTGTGCGTGTCCGACAAGCCGCTGCACGGAGAGATCAAGCTACCCGGCATGGCCAACCACTTCTACCGCGAGCGCGTGGACCAGCATCTGCGCATCGGCATGCGCGCCATCGACATCCTGCGCGAGGGCGGCACCCAGCGCCTGCACAGCCGCAAGCTGCGCAGCTTTGCGGAGGTGGCGTTCCAGTAAGCGAGCGTTGCCCGCTCCTGCGTTTCGCCTCTCGCCTCGCACCGCCATCCAGGGACGTCCATGCCCTCCACGCTGCCGCCCCTGGACTTTTTCTCCATGACCGCGGTCGTGGCCATGAACATGATGGCCATGTCGGCCGCCCTGCCCCTGGCCATGGGCCGGCGCGTCAGCGGCGCCGCGCGCCATGCCCAGCATTTCTTCCTGATCCAGGCCGGGGCCTGGATCTGCATCCTGATCGCCAGCCGCCTGCCGCATGGCCTGCTCTGGCGCGATCTTCTGTCGCTGGGCGCCGCCGTCTGCGCGGCCTGCGCCCAATGGCAAATGGTGCGCGCCCTGCGCGAATGGCTGGGGCCGCGCCCGCGCTGGCTGGAGTGGGGGCTGATCGCACTGTGCGTGCTGGGACCGCTGGGCTTTGCCCTGCTGCTGCCGCAAACGGCCCTGCGCACCGGCTGGTTCAGCGCCACCCACGGACTGAGCCTGGTGGCCCTGGCCGGCCTGTGCCTGGGCCCGCGCCGGCCCGTGGCGCGCAGCTGGCGCTACCTGATGTGCGGCGTGGCCGCCTTCATGGGATTGATGCTCTTGCTGCGCAGCTACCTGGCCCTGGCCACGCCCTTCCTGCCCAGCTTCACCGCGGACAGCGGCGCCAACCAGATCTTCGCCCTGCTGACCACGCTGAGCAGCACGCTTCTGATGGTGGCCGTGCTCGTGGCCTGGCGCGACGAGACCAGCCAGCAACTGCGCGACCTGGCCTTGCAGGACATGCTCACCGGGCTGCCCAACCGCCGCGCCCTGCTGGAGCGTGCACCCGCCATGCTGGCCCATGCCCAGCGCCACCGGCAGCCCCTGGCCCTGGTGATGCTGGACCTGGACCACTTCAAGCATGTCAACGACGAATACGGCCATGCCGTGGGCGACCAGACGCTGTGCCTGTTCGCCCGCCTGCTGCAGCAGCAGCTGCGCAGCGACGAGATCGCCGCGCGCTGGGGCGGCGAGGAGTTCTGCCTGCTGCTCTACACCACGGAGGACGGCGTGGACACCCTGTGCACCCGCCTGCAGTCTGCGCTACTGCAGGCCTCGCGCAAGGTGCTGGGCTTCGAAGTCCGCTTCAGCGCCGGCTGCGCCCACGCACCCCAGGTCTGGAACGGCCTGTGCCTGGAACTGATGCTGGCCCCGCAGACGCCGCCCTCTACGCCGCCAAGCGCCGCGGGCGCGATTGCTGGACGCAGGTGCGGCTGAGTCCGGCGGCCGCGTCCGAGGCCCAGGGGACGCAGCAGTCGGCCTCCGCCCCTGAGCAGGCCATGGCGCACGGGCACACGCTCTAGTGGGCGCAGTTGCGGATTATGTCCACCGCCTTCTCCGCAATCATCACCGTGGGCGCATTGGTGTTGCCGCTGACGATGCGCGGCATGACCGAGGCATCGACCACGCGCAGGCCCTTGATGCCGTAGACACGCAGCTGCGCATCGACCACGTCCATGGGCCCCGGCCCCATGCGGCAGCTGCCCACAGGGTGATAAATGGTGTCGGCATGACTGCGGATGAAGGCCTCGATGCCGGCCTCGTCCTGCGCGCCGGCAGAGACCGGCATCTCGCGCCCGCCCAGGGCCGCCAGTGCCGGCTGGGCCAGGATCTCGTGGGCACGGCGCACGCCGTTCACCATGCGCCGCATGTCCTGCGCGTCGGAGAAAAAGGCCGGGTCCACCAGCGGCAGGGCCAGCGGGTCGGCACTGGCCAGGCGCAGGCTGCCGCGGCTGGCGGGCTGCAGCACGCAGACATGCAGCGAATAGCCATGGCCCCAGACCGTCTTGCGCCCGTGGTCCACCAGCTTGGCGACGACGAAGTGCAGCTGCAGATCGGGCGCAGCCTCGCCAGGGCTGCTGCGGATGAAGCCTCCCGCCTCGGCAAAGTTGGTGGTCAGCATGCCGCGCCGCTGGCTGCGCCATTGGCCCACGGCGGCCAGCAATCTGCGCGCACCGCCCAGTGACAGGCCGAAGCTGTCGGTCAGCTGCGCGCCATCGACCACCAGCACCACATCCGGGTGGTCATGCAGATGCGCGCCCACGCCGGGCAGATGGTGGACCACATCGATGCCCAGCGAACGCAGGTGCTCGCCCGGCCCCACGCCAGACAGCATCAGCAACTGGGGCGACAGCAGCGCTCCACCGCTGAGCAGCACCTCGCGACGGCAGTGCAGTTGCTGCACCGTACCGCCCTGCAGGTACTCCACGCCCACGGCGCGCCGGCCCTCGAACAGAATGCGCAGCACCTGGGCACCCGTTTCCACGCGCAGATTGGGCCTGGCACGGTGCGGTGCCAGATAGGCCTTGGCGACGTGGTGGCGCTCGCCGTGGCGCTGGGTGACCTGGTACAGGCCCACGCCCTCCTGCGCCTGGCCGTTGAAATCCGCGTTGTGCGCATGGCCGGCCTGCACGCCCGCCTGCACGAAGGCCCGGGACAGCGGGTTGGGATCGCGCAGGTCGGCCACGTTCAGCGGCCCGCCCGCGCCATGCCAGGCATCGGCGCCGCGCTCGTTGTGTTCGGCACGCAGGAAATAGGGCAGCACCTCGTTCCAGCTCCAGCCCGGGTTGCCCTGGGCCGCCCAGTGGTCGTAGTCGGCCGGCTGGCCGCGCACATAGACCATGGCATTGACCGCGCTGGAGCCGCCCAGCACCTTGCCGCGCGGCTGGTGGCCGCGCCGCCCGCCCAGGCCCGGCTGGGGCACGGTGGACAGGCCCCAGCTGTAGCGACCGCCCTTGGCCATGGCGGCCATGCCCGCCGGACAGTGGATGAGCACGCTGGAGTCGGGGGGCCCGGCCTCCAGCAGCGCCACCTGCGTCTCGGCCTCCTCGCTGAGCCGGCCCGCCAGCACCGAGCCCGCCGATCCCCCTCCGATCACGATGTAGTCCAGCATGTCTCTCCTCCCCTGCGGTGTAGCCATCCACTGTTGCAGTCGCCTGCGCGGCGCCGCAAGCCGGGGCAAACCCGGTGGATGCTCCGAATCCCGCTACGATCGCTGGATCGCATTCACGTTCGCATTCACTTTGTTCGTTTGAGGAGACTGACAGTCATGGCAATTCAAACCGTAGGCATCATCGGCGCAGGCACCATGGGCAACGGCATCGCGCAGGCCTGCGCGGTATCGGGCATCGACGTGGTCATGGTGGACATCTCGGAGGCCGCCGTCCAGAAGGGCGTGGCCACCGTCTCGGGCAGCCTGGACCGCCTGATCAAGAAGGAAAAGCTGACCGAAGCCGACAAGGCTGCAGCCCTGGCCCGCATCAAGACATCGACCGACTACGCGGCGCTCCAGGGCGCGCAGCTGGTCATCGAGGCCGCCACCGAGAACTACGAGCTCAAGGTCAAGATCCTCAAGCAGCTGGACGCGCTGCTGGATGCCGACGTCATCGTCGCCACCAACACCTCGTCCATCTCCATCACCCAGTTGGCTGCCGTGACGGGCCGTGCCGACAAGTTCATCGGCATGCACTTCTTCAACCCCGTGCCCATGATGGCGCTGGTGGAGATCATCGTCGGCCTGCAGACCAGCGACGCAACGCACGCCACGGTCAAGGAACTGTCCGAGCGCCTGGGCAAGAGCCCCATCACCGTGAAGAACGCGCCCGGCTTCGTGGTCAACCGCATCCTGGTGCCCATGATCAACGAGGCCTTCTTCGTGCTGGCCGAAGGCCTGGCATCGGCCGAGGACATCGACGCCGGCATGAAGCTGGGCTGCAACCAGCCCATCGGCCCGCTGGCCCTGGCCGACATGATCGGCCTGGACGTGTGCCTGGCCGTGATGGAGGTCTACCTCAAGGAATTCGGCGACAGCAAGTACCGCGCCTGCCCCCTGCTCAAGGAAATGGTGGCCGCCGGCCGCCTGGGCCGCAAGACGGGCCGCGGCGTGTACAGCTACTGATACACGGCCTTTGCCTGCCTGCCGGCCCGCACGGGCCGGCCGTCTTCTGCGCGACTGCGCCCTCCAGCGGCCTGCTCTAAGGTCCATGCGCAGGAGACAACCATGGACATCAACACCCCCACCCCGCCGCCCGAAGGCTGCATCAGCTGCGAAGTGCGCGGCCATGTGCTGCTGATCGGCATCAACCGCCCCGCCAAGCGCAACGGCTGGACGCCGCCCATGTTCCAGCAGCTGGCCGAGGCCTATACGCGCCTGGACGACGATCCAGAGTTGCGCGTGGGCGTGCTGCATGCGTTTGGCAGCCATTTCACCGCGGGGCTGGACCTGCCGGTGATGGCGGAGTACCTGCGCTCGGGCAGGAAGGCCATCCCGCAAGGCCTGGTGGAGCCGCACGACTACGGCCTGGTCGGCTACCGGCGCCGCGCCAAGCCCATGGTGGTGGCCGTCAAGGGCATCTGCTTCACGGTGGGCATCGAACTGATGCTGGGAGCCGACATCGTGGTGGCGGCCGATGACTGCCGCTTTTCCCAGCTGGAGGTGCAGCGCTGCATCATGCCCACGGGCGGCGCCACGCTGCGCATGGCCGAGCGTGCGGGCGTGGGCAATGCCATGCTGCACCTGCTCACGGCCGATGAGTTCGACAGCGCCGAGGCCTATCGCCTGAACTTCGTGCAGAAGGTGGTGCCGGCGGGCCAGGAACTGGCCGAGGCCCTGCGCATTGCCGAGCGGATTGCCGCCCAGGCGCCGCAGGCCGTGGTGGCCACGCGACTCAATGTGCTCAAGGCCATCGAGCTGGGCCAGGCCGCCGCCGTGGCCGACTTCATTCCCGTGCAGCAGCGCCTGGCCAGCAGCGAGGATGCCGCCGAAGGCGTGCGCTCCTTCATCGAGAAACGCCCCGCGCGCTTCACGGGCCGGTAGGCCTTTCTCGCCCTCCCGATCTTCCCCCTCCGATCTGGAGGGATTTCCCCATTTAAATTGTGCACAATTTAATTGACAGCAATAATTCAACCCATGCCACGCAACGCCCTGCCCACCGACACCCCCGAGCTTCTGCGCCTGGACAACCAGGTCTGCTTTGCGCTGTACTCGGCGTCGCTGGCCATGACCAAGCTCTACAAGCCCCTGCTCGAGGGCATCGGCCTGACCTATCCGCAGTACTTGGTGATGCTGGTGCTGTGGGAGCGCGACGGCCTGACCGTGTCGGAGATCGGCGAGCAGCTGACCCTGGATTCGGGCACGCTGACGCCGCTGCTCAAGCGGCTCGAAGGCGCGAATCTGCTGGAGCGGGTGCGCGATGCGCAGGACGAGCGCCGCGTGCGCATCACGCTCACCCCGCAAGGCCGGGCACTGCGCGATGCGGCTGAAAAGATTCCCGCCTGCGTGCTGCAAAGCACGCAGTGCACGCTGCCCGAGTTGCAGGCGCTGACGCAGCAACTCGGCGCACTGCGCCAGCGGCTGGCGCCGCGCCGCAGCGACTGACAACGGATTGCCGATTTCCTCCACCCGTCCGCACAGCCGGACAACTTTGCAAAAGGAAGACACCATGGCCCAGCTCGAAAAAGTCCTGTACACCGCACGTGCCCACACCACCGGCGGCCGCGACGGCGCCTCGCGCACCGATGACGGACGCCTGGACGTGACCCTTTCCTCGCCAGGCACCAGCGGCACGGGCACCAATCCCGAGCAGCTGTTCGCCGCAGGCTACTCGGCCTGCTTCATCGGCGCCATCAAGGCCGTGGCCGGCAAGCAGAAGATCAGCCTGCCGCAGGACCTGTCCATCGACGCCGAAGTGGACCTGGGCACCATCCCCAACGCCTACGGCATCGCTGCCCGCCTGAAGGTCAGCCTGCCCGGCATGGACAAGGCCGCCGCCCAGGCCCTGGTGGACGCAGCCCACCAGGTCTGCCCCTACTCCAACGCCACGCGCGGCAACATCGACGTGCAGATCACCCTGGCCTGATCAGGCCCAGTCCGGCCTCTGCAGCCATTGCAGCCTGCGGCCAACGAGGTCGTAGCGCGCATGGCAGGTCAACGGACCGTGCAACGCGTCGGCCGCATAGCTGACCAGCGCGATCTCGCCCACGTCGGCCTGCCGGTGCTGCAGCACCGGCAGGCCGCTTATCCATTGCAGCACCTGGGCGCGTGGCCAGGCGGCGTTCCAGGCGCCCAGCGTCACATGGGGCACGTAGGGGCGCAGCGCCTCGGTCAGCGCCAGCCCGGGCCTTGCCGGCCTGAGTGCACCATGCAGCATGCCCAGCGTGGGCCCGCCCTGGCTGCTGTCGCGCACCTGCAGATAGGGCGCCATCTCGAAACTGCCCCAGCCGCCGAATTCCAGTTGCAGCGGCGCGGCCGGCAGGTCCTGCAGCGCGTGCAAGTCGCGCGATAGTTCCGCCGCGCCGTAGGCGTCCGGCAGGGCCGCATCGCCATCCAGAAAGCCCGCCGTGGCCAGGGTCACATGCAGTTGCCGCTGGCAGTGCGGAACCAGCGCCGTGCCCAGCAAACGACGTGCCTGCGCACAGGCGGCTTGCACGGCGTCGCGCACGGGCGGGGCCAGCGCCTGCATCGCCACCACCCAGACCGCATAGCGGCCACGGCCGAGGTGCCAATCACTCCAGTCGTCGGATGGCCCGGCCGCGCTGGCAATGGCATGGGATTGCAGGAAATGGGGCAGCAGCGGCACGGCGGGCGAATCGGCAAAGGCTAGGCAGCCGCACAGCTTAAGCCAGCCCCGGCGACAATCGCCCCATGTACGTCACACCGCACGATCCTGATCTGAATGCCGTCCCCGACGACGGCTCGCACGCCTATGCCCGCCTCACGCCCGACGTGGTGCTCGATGCCCTGGCCTCGGTCGGCCTGTGGGGCGACGGCCGGCTCACGGCCCTGGCCTCCTACGAGAACCGCGTCTACCAGGCCGTGCTGGAGGACGGCGAACGCGTTGTGCTGAAGTTCTACCGCCCGGGCCGCTGGAGCCGCGAGCAAATCCTGGAGGAGCATGCCTTCAGCGCCGAGCTGACGGCCGCCGAAGTGCCCGCCGTGCCCCCGCTGGTGCTGGAAGGCGCCACGCTGCACAGCCACGCGGGCTTTGATTTCTCGGTCAGCCCCTGGCGCGGAGGCCGTCCGCCCGAGCTGGACGACTTCGAGGTGCTGGAATGGACCGGCCGCTTCCTGGCGCGCATCCACACCGTGGGCGCGGCCCGGCCCTTTGCGCACCGGCCGGCGCTGGACCTGGCCAGCTTTGGCCAGGATTCCATGCAGTGGCTGCTGGGCCAGCAGCTGATTCCGCTGGAAGTGGAATCCACCTGGAAGGCCGCCTGCCAGCGCGCGCTGGACCTGATGGCACCCGCCGCCGACGGCATGAGCGCGGCCGGCCACTTCGGCCTGCACAGCGCGCGCACGCTGCGCCTGCATGGCGACTGCCATCCCGGCAACGTGCTGTGGACGCCGCTGGATGACGAAGGCCGCGGCGGCCCGCATTTCGTGGACCTGGACGATGCGCGCACCGGCCCGGCCGTGCAGGACCTGTGGATGCTGCTGTCGGGCGACCGGGGCCAGCGCACACGCCAGCTGGGCGCCCTGCTGGATGGCTACGAGCAGTTCCGTCCCTTCGACCGCCGCGAGCTGGCCCTGATCGAGCCGCTGCGCACGCTGCGCCTCATTCACTACAGCGCCTGGCTGGCGCGGCGCCAGGACGATCCGATCTTTGCCATCAACTTCCCCTGGTTCGGCACGCCCGACTACTGGCGCGGACAGGTGGACATGCTCAACGAGCAGATCGAAGCCATGCAGGAAGAGCCTCTATACGCCTGAGGCCACCGGGCCGCCTGCCTCCCGAAGACAGATATCTTTACAAATTGTCCAAGCCCGCGGCGCCCTATCCAGGGCTGCGGGTTCCGGGGTATTCTCGGCCCGAAATCCCATCGGCCATGCCCTACTCCGCCTTCCCACCATCGCTGCCCAACCCGCTACAGCCCTTGCCTGCCGCGCAAAAGGTGCTGGTGGTGGACGACGTTCCGGACAACGCCACCGTCATCTGCCAGGTGATCAAGGATCTGTGCGGCCCGCTTGTGGCCTACACCGGCGAGGAGGCGCTGGCCCTGGCCCACCAGCACCAGCCCGACCTCATCCTGCTGGACATCCGCATGCCGGAGATGGACGGCTTCGAGGTCTGCCGCCGCCTCAAGGCCGACCTGGAGACCGCGCATATCCCCATCATCTTCCTCACCGCGCTGACCGAGCCCCATTGCGAGGAACTGGGCCTGAACCTGGGCGCCGTGGATTTCGTGACCAAACCCTTTCGCCCGGCCGTGCTCAAGGCACGCGTGCGCACGCATCTGGAGATTGCACAGCAGCGCCAGATGCTGCAGCTGCTGTCGCACAGCGACGGGCTGACGGGCGCGGCCAACCGGCGCTTCTTCGGAGCCCAGCTGGCGCGCGAGTTCATGCGCCTGCAGCGCCTGGGCGAGCCGCTGTCGCTGGTGATGATCGACGTGGACCATTTCAAGGCCTACAACGACCACTACGGCCATCTGGTCGGGGATGAATGCCTGAGCCAGCTGTCCCAGGCCATCCAGGGCGCGCTGCACCGGCCGGGCGATCTGCTGGCGCGCTATGGGGGCGAGGAATTCGTCTGCCTGCTGCCCCATACGGCGCTGGATGGCGCGGTGCTGGTGGCGCAGGGCATCGTCGATGCGCTCAGGGTGCTGGACCTGCCCCATGCCGCCTCGCCCCTGGGCCAGGCGCTGACCGTGAGCCTGGGCGTGGCCTGCATCGCGCCTTCGCCCACCAACAGTGCCCAGCAACTGCTGGCCGATGCCGATCGGCGCCTGTACCTTGCAAAAAACGCTGGTCGCGACCGCATCGTCTGGGCTGGGTGACCGGAAACACCCCCTGAGGCGCTACGCGCCTTCCCCCCGTTGCACGGCGCCTCTCTACTCGCTTCGCGAGGGAGGGGGACGACGCCCTCGGCTGGGCGCCCCCGCCGCGAGGCGGCTCTTGCTTGGCGTCCCTGAGTTGGGCCGTGGCAGTTTCACACAGCGCGATAGAGCCGGCTCAGCAACGTCCATCGACGCGGCAGGTCGGCACGACCTGACCGCTGGCGTCGCGCCATTGCAACTGGCCGGCCGGGGTCTGATGCGGGGCTGCAGGCGCTGGCTCCTGGGCCGGTTGAACGTTGGAACGCTGCGGATCGTGCAGCACGGTGGATGAACCCACGCCCACGCCGACCCGCGCGCCGCCCACGCCCGTGGAGGCGCCCACGCCTGCGCTGCCCAGCACCTGGCCGCTCTGGTTGACGCCGACGCCAACGCCGACCGGGCCCACGCCCGTGCCGACCCCGGCACTCAGCCCGCCGCTGCCCAGCCCCACGCCCACCGACACGGGGCCGACCGGAATGCCGATGCCCACGCCGCCGCCCACCGAGCCGCAGCCGGCCAGCAGCAGCGCGCAGGCACCAAGCGCGGTCCACGCTGCCTTGCGGGATGGCAGGGAGGTCATGAAAGCGGAGGGTGGAACTGGCATGCCGGACTCTCTGGACAAGGGAAAACACAGGGACGGCCACAGGGTACACCTGCCCGCCCGGCGCACGATGCCGGCGGTATGCCCGGGTCCATGCCAGGGGCTCGGAGGCAGCGAAACACCCGGGACACGCGGGTTTCTTAGAATTCACCCATTGGCCTGCGGGTCATTCCAGATTCCATGCGCTCCCGGGCAGTGCCGTGGCGCCACGGCGGCGCCAGGCCCGCGCGGCGCCGCCTCCACCCCGCTGTCCCCTCGCTTTCGCTTTCTTCGCGCTCCTTCTTCTATGCAAACCCGTTGGCCACCCTATGCGTGGGTGTGTTTTTCCATGTGCGTGGGCGTCATGGGCACCGCCCTGGCCAGCCCGCTGTACCCGCTGTACCAGCAGGCCTGGGGGCTGCAGCCCAGCCACATCACGCAGATCTTCGTGGCCTATATGTTCGGCGCGCTGGCCAGCCTGCTGTTCCTGGGCCGGCTGACCGACCGTTTCGGCTTTGTCACCGTGCTGCGCGCCGGGCTGATCCTGATGACGCTGGGCGTGCTGGCCTCCACCGTGGCCTGGAACGTGCCCAGCTTTGCGCTGGGGCGCGTGGTGATCGGCGTGGCTTCGGGGCTGATCACCACCTCGGCCTCGGTGGGCATGACCCGGCTCAACAACCGGGGCGACCTGCAGCGCGCTGCTGCCACCACCAGCCTGACCATTGCCTTCGGCTTCGGGCTGGGCCCCGTGGTGGGCGGGCTGATCGCGCAGTGGCTGCCCTGGCCGCTGGTCACGGCCTACATCCCCTCGCTGGGGCTGGGGCTGCTGGCCGTCTATGCGCTGTACCAGGTGCGCATCGCCGAGCCGGCCGAGCTGGCATCCACCCAGGCACGCGCGCTGCACTGGCGCGATTTCATGCCCACCATCACGCTGCCGGAGCGCCGCTTTGCGCGCCACTACGCGCTGGGCGGCATGTGCGCGTTCTGCGCCTTCGGCATGTTCAGCCTGTTCGCCTCGCTGGCGCCCAGCTTCATGCAGCGCATGGTGCCCTGGCACGGGCCGGCTGTCTCGGGCCTGTCCATCGGCGTGATCCTGTTCCTGTCGGCGGGTTTCCAGTACCTGGCGCGCCCACGCCCGACCAAGGGCTCGGCCATTCTGGGCTTTGCCTGCCTGGTGGCCTGCAACCTTCTGCTGCTGGTCAACAGCTTCGCGGGCTCGGCCCTGCTGTTCGCGCTCAGCGTGATCACCACGGCGGCAGGCCACGGCCTGTGCAACCTGGCGGGCATGTCCATCGTCAACAAGGTCTCCACGCCTGCCACGCGCACGGGCCTGCTGTCCACGTACCTGGTGGTCGGCTACCTGGGCACCATCGTGCCCATCCTGGGCCTGGGCTGGCTCTCGGACCATATCGGCATCACCGAGGCCCTGGTCGCCTACTGCATCGTCATGGGCGCGCTGGCCGGCTGGCTGTGCTGGATGTGCACGCGCACGCCCACGCTGCCCATGCCCAAGCACTAGGGCCTGTTCGCGCCCACGCGCAGGCCTGTTCAGCGAAAGTGCGGCCCCGGCCCGTCTTCGGCCAGGCAGTCGCCGTCATTGCGCAGCGGGCAGACCTTGAGGGACAGGCAGCCGCAGCCTATGCAGCCGTCGATCTGGTCGCGCAGCTGGGTCAGGCCCTGGATGCGCGCATCCAGCGCATGGCGCCAGCGTGCGGACAGCGCGGCCCAGTCGGCCTGCGTGGGCGTGCAGCCGCTGGGCAGGTCCTGCAGCGCCTCGGCAATCTCGGCCAGCGGCACGCCCATGCGCTGGGCCACCTTGATGACCGCCACGCGCCGCAGCACGGCACGCGCATAGCGGCGCTGGTTGCCGGGCGTGCGCAGGCTCTCGATCAGTCCCTGGCGCTCGTAGAAATGCAGGGCCGAGACGGTGATGCCGCTGCGCCGGGCGACTTCGCCCACGGAGAGGATGGCCGGCCCGTCATGGTCGGACGCGGTGACACCGGCAGAAGACAGATTCATGGCAGCAGGAAAATAGGCGCAGGAAAAATAGGTCCAAGCAGGCCTGCATTTGACCTCAACTTTGGTTGAGGTTCCACACTGGCAAGCCTCGCCGGCAGGTCCGGCGCAACCTCAGACTCCAAGCCATACATGCCACACGACGCACTTGTGACCGCCTCGGCACAGCCCGCAGCTTCCACGGCCCCGCAACTGCACCATCTGCAGCCCGCCGGCCTCTACGACGCCACGCCCAACGGCTACACCCATGTGGTCACCGTGCACGGGCCGGCGCAATGGGCCTTCGTCTCGGGCCAGGGCGGCGAGAACCAGGCGGGAGACCTGCCCGAGAGCTTCGCGGTGCAGGCGCAGCAGGCCCTGTCCAACCTCAAGCTGGCGCTGCAGGCGGCGGGCGCGGACATGGGCCAGGTGGTCAAGCTGACCCTGCTCATCGTCGACCACTCGGAGGCCCGCTTCAACGACTGGCAGGCCGCCGTACGCCTGCATTGGGGGGATGGCGCCCCCGGCGATGCCCGGCCGCGCTTTCCGGCCTGCACCCTGATCCCCGTGCCCCGGCTGGCCCTGCCCGGCATGCTGATCGAGGTCGATGCCGTGGCCGCGCTGCCCGCCACCGCCCAGCCGGCGCGGCCGCCGCTGTGGGTCTGACCCGTCCGTTTGCCAGCGATCAGCAGATACCACAGGCATTCGTCCGATGAACAGATCCTCCCCGGCCTCCTCCCTGTCCTCACCGTCCATGCAAGCCACCGCCACGCCCGTGCTGCCGCACAGCACCTTGCTGCTCATGGCCACGGCCTGCGGCCTGTGCGCGGGCGCCAATTACTTCAACCAGCCGCTGCTGCACTCCATCGCCATCGACCTGGGCATCAGCGAGGCGCGTGCCTCGCTGACGGTGACCATGGCCCAGGTGTCCTATGCGCTGGGGCTGCTGCTGCTCGTGCCGCTGGGCGACATGCTGGAACGCCGCCGCCTGGTGCTGGGCCTGATGCTGCTGGCCGCGCTGGGCATGCTGGCCAGCGGCATGGCGCACAGCTTTGCGCTGCTGGCGGCGGGCACGCTGATGACGGGGCTGTTCTCGGTCGCGGCCCAGGTGCTGGTGCCCATGGCGGCCAGCTTTGCGGCGCCCGGCGCCAGCGGGCGCGCCGTGGGCCTGGTCATGAGCGGGCTGCTGATCGGCATCCTGGCGGCGCGCAGCGTGGCGGGCGTGCTGTCGCAGCTGGGCGGCTGGAATGCCGTCTACTGGGTGGGCGCGGTGGCCACGGCGGGCGTGGCCCTGCTGCTGCGGCGCGCGCTGCCCCTGGCACGGCCGGCCCAGCGCATCGGCTATGGCGCCGTGATGCGCTCCCTGCTCACGCTGGCGCGCGAGCAGCCGCGCCTGCGCAGCCGGGCGTTGATCGGCGGCATGGGCTTTGCCACGGTGAGCGTGCTGTTCTCGACCATGGCGCTGCTGCTGGCAGGGCCGGGCTACGGGTTCGGCGATGCCCAGATAGGCCTCATCGGCCTGGTCGGCGTGGCCGGCGCCCTCATGGCCAACATGGCAGGGCGCCTGGCCGACCGGGGGCTGGAGCAGCGCACCACGCTGGCTGGCGGCCTGCTGATGCTGGCGGGCTGGGCAGCGCTATGGCTGGGCGGCACCAGCCTGTGGTGGTTTCTGGCGGGGCTGCTCATCGTCGACGCCGCACTGCAGGCCCTGCACATCAGCAACCAGAACGTGATCTACGCGCTGGCGCCCTCGGCGCGCTCGCGCATCAATGCGGTCTACATGACCGGGTACTTCATCGGTGCCTCGCTGGGCTCGGCCGTGGGCTCGACGGTCTGGCTGCACTGGGGGTGGACGGGTGCCAGCGTTGCGGGCCTGGCCCTGAGCCTGGCGACGCTGGCCGTGGTGGCCTGGGACAGAAGCCTGGCACGCCAGGCCAGGGCGCGGGCGTAGGAAATCGCACCAGCCAGCGGCACGGCGGCGCAGGAATGCACTGCAAACGTGCCGCTCTCCGCCCCGCGCAAGGCAGCGCACGCACCAATCCGATGCAATTGCGCACCAATAGTGCGCGTCCGCCACTGCACCGGATTGGCACGCTAAATGCATGACGAAGGCCGTTACAACCGCCACGCCCCGTACCGCCCGTCACGCCCATGTCCGCAGCGCTACCGATCACCGCCGCACCCGCTTGCGCCTCGGGCTGGCAGGCCATGCT
The DNA here is from genome assembly GCF_042653485.1 of Delftia deserti. Taxonomy (NCBI): domain Bacteria; kingdom Pseudomonadati; phylum Pseudomonadota; class Betaproteobacteria; order Burkholderiales; family Comamonadaceae; genus Delftia; species Delftia deserti. Next base: position 3,102,920 of record NZ_JBHSIH010000001.1, read on the forward strand.
GGAGCTGCGCTTCGGGCACCGCGCCAGCCAGGGCAGCGTGCTTTCCCACGCACGCCACAGCGGCCCGCTGCGCGTGCAAAAACCGCTGCACCCCGAAGGTCCCGGCATCTGCCATGCCGTGCTGCTGCATCCGCCCGGTGGCGTGGCCGGCGGCGACCAGCTGCAGATCGATGTGGCCGTGGAGGCCGGCGCCCACGCCCTGCTGACCACGCCCGGCGCCACGCGCTGGTACAAGTCCCAGGGCCGCCCGGCCGCGCAGCGCGTGCGGCTGCGCGTGGAAGAAGGCGCCATCCTGGAATGGCTGCCGCAGGAAAACATGCTGTTCGCCGGTGCCGACGCCACCATGGCGCTGGACCTGGAGCTTGCCCCGGGCGCGCGCGCCATCGGCTGGGATGCCGTGGTGCTGGGCCGCTATGGCGCGGGCGAGCACTGGAACCACACCGGCGGCGCCCACACCGCTGCCGCGCGCCTGCAGCTTCACAACCGGCTCGCATGCGGCGGACGGCCGCTGTGGCTGGAGCAAGGCGAACTGCACTGCGGCCATGCCCTGCTGTCCAGCCCGGTTGCCTGGGCCGGCTTCCCCATACAGGCCAGCCTCTGGGCCGTGGCCCCGGAACCCCTGGCGGCCATGGAGACATTGAGCGAGCAACTTGCCGCCAGCCTGCCCTGGAGCGATGAGGTGCGCGCCGGCACCAGCCTGCTGGCCGGCCAGGGCGGCGCGCCCTCGGTGCTGCTGCTGCGCGTGCTGGCACGGCGCATGGAGGCGGCACGGGCCGTGCTGCATCAAGGCTGGCGCCTGCTGCGCCCGGCACTGCTGGACATGCCTGCCCGCCCTCCCCGCCTCTGGGCCACCTGATCAACGGAGACTCATCCATGGAACTCACCCCGCGTGAAAAAGACAAGCTGCTGCTGTTCACCGCAGCCCTGGTGGCCGAGCGGCGCAAGGCGCGCGGCCTGAAGCTCAACTACCCCGAGGCCGTGGCGCTGATCAGCGCCGCCGTGCTGGAGTGGGCGCGCGACGGCAGGACCGTGGCCGAGCTCATGCACCTGGGCACCACGGTGCTGACGCGCGCCGATGTGATGGAGGGCATCCCCGAAATGATTCCGGACATCCAGGTCGAAGCCACTTTCCCGGACGGCACCAAGCTGGTCACCGTTCACCATCCGATAGTTTGACCCCCTGAGCGGCTACGCCGCTTCCCCCAAGGGGGACGGCGCCATCGCTGCGGGGCGGCGCGGCCAGCTTAGGCCCTTGCTGGGCACCCCCAACCAGCCCGCTGCATCAGCTTGTGCCGTGGGCAGATCCAGTCTCGATAGCGATCAAGGAGATCTCCATGTTCAGATTCCGCAACACTTTCAACTACCTGCTCGCCCCGGCCCTGCTGGCCGCCGCCACGGCCGCCAGCGCCCATACGGGGGCAGGCGCGCACCTGCACGCCGGCGATGGCGCCATGCAGGCCCTGATGGCCGGGCTGTCCCACCCCATCGCGGGCCTGGACCATCTGCTGGCCATGGTGGCGCTGGGCCTGTGGTGCGGGCTGATGCTCAAGCGCCAGTGGCTGCCGCCCGTGGCCTTTGCCACCTGCATGGCGCTGGGCCTGGCGCTGACCCAGACCCCGCTGGAGCTGCCGGCCGTCGAGCCAATGGTGGCAGCCTCGCTGCTGGCCTTCGGCCTGCTGCTGGTGGCCCAGCGCCGCCTGCCCGTGGCCCTGGCCATGGTGCTGGCTGGCACCTTCGCGCTGTTCCACGGATACGCGCATGGCGAGGTCTTCCCCCACGCGCTGCCAGCAGCCGTGTTCTGGGCCTACATGGCGGGCATGGTCGCCACCACGCTGGTGCTGCATGCGCTGGGCGTGGCCTTTGGCCGGGCCATGCGCGGCGGCACGGCATCGGCCTGGGCCGCACGCCTGGCCGGCGTGGCCGCCATGGGCTACGGCGCCGTGGCGCTGGCAGGCTGAACGCGGGAGCCGCACATGACCGAGCGCATCATCCCTGGCGAGCTGCTGGCCGAGCCCGGCGAGATCCTGCTGAACGCAGGCCGGCCGGTGCAGACCCTCACGGTCACCAACACCGGCGACCGGCCCGTGCAGGTGGGCTCGCACTTTCATTTCTTCGAGGTCAACGAGGCCCTGCATTTCGAGCGCACCGCCGCACGCGGCTGGCGGCTGAACATCGCGGCCGGCACGGCCGTGCGCTTCGAGCCCGGGCAGGAGCGCACGGTGGAACTGGTGGAAATCTCCGGCGACCGCATCATCTTCGGCTTCAACGCCAAGGTGATGGGGCCTCTCTGAAAGGGAACATTCATGGCAAGCATCACGCGCCAGGCCTATGCCGAGATGTTCGGCCCCACCGTGGGCGACCGCCTGCGGCTGGCCGACACGGCCCTGGTCATCGAGATCGAGAAGGACCACACGATCTACGGCGAAGAGGTCAAGTTCGGCGGCGGCAAGGTCATCCGCGACGGCATGGGCCAAAGCCAGCGCATGGCCGCCGACTGCGCCGACACCGTCATCACCAATGCCGTGATCATCGACCACTGGGGCATCGTCAAGGCCGACATCGCCATCAAGAACGGGCTGATCGCAGGCATAGGCAAGGCCGGCAATCCGGACATGCAGCCGGGCGTGACCATCGTCATCGGCCCCGGCACCGAGATCATTGCGGGCGAGGGCATGATCGTCACGGCCGGCGGCATCGACACGCACATCCACTTCATCTGCCCGCAGCAGATCGACGAGGCGCTGACCAGCGGCGTGACCACCATGATCGGCGGCGGCACGGGCCCGGCCACGGGCACCTTCGCCACCACGGTCACGCCCGGCCCCTGGCACATGGAGCGCATGCTGCAGGCCGTGGATGGCTACCCCATGAACATCGGCCTGCTGGGCAAGGGCAACGCCAGCCAGGCCGCGCCGCTGCGCGAGCAGATCGCGGCAGGCGCCATCGGCCTGAAGCTGCACGAGGACTGGGGATCGACTCCCGCCGCCATCGACTGCTGCCTGGGCGTGGCCGACGAGACCGACACCCAGGTCGCCATCCACACCGACACGCTCAACGAGGGCGGCTTCGTGGAAGCCACGGTGGCCGCCTTCAAGGGCCGCACCATCCACACCTACCACACCGAAGGTGCCGGCGGCGGCCACGCGCCCGACATCATCAAGGTCTGCGGCGAGGCCAACGTGCTGCCCTCGTCCACCAACCCCACGCGGCCCTACACGGTGAACACGCTGGACGAGCACCTGGACATGCTCATGGTCTGCCACCACCTGGATGCCTCCATTGCCGAGGACATCGCCTTCGCCGAAAGCCGCATCCGCCGCGAGACCATCGCGGCCGAGGACGTGCTGCACGACCTGGGCGCCTTCTCCATGATCTCCAGCGACAGCCAGGCCATGGGCCGCGTGGGCGAGGTCGTGCTGCGCACCTGGCAGACCGCGCACAAGATGAAGGTCCAGCGCGGCAGCCTGCCGGGCGACAACGCACGCCACGACAACTTCCGCGTCAAGCGCTACGTGGCCAAGTACACCATCAACCCGGCGCGCACGCATGGCATCGCCCATGTCGTGGGCTCGGTGGAGGTGGGCAAGCTGGCCGACCTGGTGCTGTGGCGGCCGGCGTTCTTCGGCGTCAAGCCCAGCCTCATCCTCAAGGGCGGCAGCATCGCCAGCGCCGCCATGGGCGACCCCAACGCCAGCATCCCCACGCCCCAGCCCGTGCACTACCGGCCCATGTTCGCGGGCCAGGGCAGCGGCGTGGCGGCAGCCAGCCTGACCTTCGTCTCACAGGCCGCCCAGCAGGCCGGCGTGGCAGACCGCTACAGCCTGCGCAAGCGCACCGTGGCCGTGGAAAACTGCCGCAGCGTCAGCAAGCGCGACATGGTGCACAACGACTGGCAGCCCGACATCAGCGTCGATCCCGAGACCTACCAGGTCGTCGCCGACGGCCAGCTGCTGACCTGCGAGCCCGCCACCGAGCTGCCGATGGCGCAGCGGTATTTTCTGTTCTGATCACCCCATGCTCACCGTCAACAAACACATGCCCCAGGGCGGGGGCCTTGCCGCCGTGCTGGTCAGGCGCGCCGCCACGCTGGAACTGGACTGGGACATGCGCCAGAAGAGCCGCTTTGCGGCCATCGACTCCACGGGGCGCGAGCTGGCCGTGGTGCTGGCGCGCGGCAGCGTGCTGCGCGGCGGCGATGTGCTGGTGGCCGAGGATGGCAGCCTGGTCGCCGTGCGCGCGGCGCCCCAGGCGGTGTTGCGCGTGACGGCAGCCACGCCGCTGGGCCTGCTGCGTGCGGCCTATCACCTGGGCAACCGGCATATCCCGGTGGAGGTCACGCCCACGCACCTGCACCTGGAAAACGACCCCGTGCTGCACGACATGCTGCTGCGCCTGGGCGCGCAGGTGGCCCTGGTGGACGCGCCCTTCGAGCCCGAGGCCGGTGCCTATGGCGGCGGCCACCGCCACGGCCATGACGCCAGCTTTGCCGAGGACCAGGCGCTGGCGCAGAGCGTGTATGCGCTGCATGACCATGGGCACGCACACGGCCATTCACACGGCCATTCCCACGACCATTCCCACGATCATTCCCACGGGCATGAACATGGCCACGACCACAGCCATGACCATGATCACAAAGGCTGCTGCGGACACGGGCACGGCCACGACCATCCGCATGGCTGACCTGTCGATACAGGGCCTGTGCGCCCTGCTGCACCTGGCGTCGCCCCAGCTGCCCGTGGGCGGCTTCAGCTATTCGCAGGGGCTGGAGGCCGCCATCGAGCACGGCCTGGTCACGGATGCCGGCACGGCGCGCACCTGGATTGCCGATGCGCTGGCCCACGGCTTTGCGCGCTGCGAGGCGCCGCTGTGGCTGCTGCTGCGCCGGGCCTGGAGCGCAAGCGACGAGGTGGCGGTGCAAGAATGGAACCAGTGGTTCATTGCCAGCCGCGACAGCCGCGAGGCGCGTGCCGAGACGCTGCAGATGGGCTGGTCGCTGCACAGCCTGCTGCGCTCCGTGCCCTGGGGCGGCGAGGCCTTTGCGCCCCGCCTGGCCCGGCTGGGCGCGCTGGTGGACAACCCTGGCCTGGCCTATCCCACGGCCTTTGCCTGCGCCTGCGCCGCCGTGCAAGCCGACGAGGCCCATGCCCTGCTGGCCTATGGCTTTGCCTGGCTGGAGAACCAGGTGGCCGCCGCCATCAAGGCCGTGCCGCTGGGCCAGGTGGCGGGCCAGAGCCTGCTGCTGGCCCTGCATCCGCTGCTGGAGCAGGCCGTGGGCGAGGCCCGCCGCCGCGCCGACGCGCAGCCGCCGCGGCTGGACACCATGCTGCCCCAATGGAGCGTGCTGCAGGCGCGGCACGAACACCAGTACTCCCGGCTTTTCCGGTCCTGATCACTCACCTGTCATCCACCATGAACACCCGCACCAAGAAACTCCCCCCGCTGCGCGTCGGCATCGGCGGCCCGGTCGGCTCCGGCAAGACCACGCTGCTGGAGATGCTGTGCAAGGCCATGCGCGCCCACTACGACCTGGTGGTCATCACCAACGACATCTACACCAAGGAGGACCAGCGCCTGCTGACGGTGGCCGAGGCCCTGCCGCCCGAGCGCATCATGGGCGTGGAGACCGGGGGCTGCCCGCACACGGCCATCCGCGAGGACGCCTCCATCAACCTCGAAGCCGTGGACCGCATGCTGCGCCAGTTCCCCGAGGCGGACATCGTCTTCATCGAAAGCGGAGGCGACAACCTGGCCGCCACCTTCAGCCCCGAGCTGTCGGACCTGACCATCTACGTGATCGACGTGGCAGGCGGCGAGAAGATTCCGCGCAAGGGCGGCCCCGGCATCACCAAGAGCGATCTGCTGGTGGTCAACAAGACCGACCTGGCGCCCTACGTGGGCGCCAACCTGTCCATCATGGAAGCCGACACGCAGCGCATGCGCGCCCGCAAGCCCTATGTGATGGGCAGCGTGAAAAGCGGCAAGGGCCTGCGCGAGGTGATCGACTTCATCACCGAGCGCGGCCTGCTGCCGCCCATGCCCGCGCAGGCCTGAAGACGGCCGTGCACGGCCTTCAGCGCTGCGGCGTGCCGCTGGTGGCCTTGGCCTTGGGCAGGGTGGCCGCGCTGCTGGAGGACACCAGCGGATGGCCGGTGGAGGTGACGGCACCATCGGTCTGGCGCCATGCCGAGGGCTTGGGCGCCACCATGGGCTGGGGCGCGGCGGCGGGCGCCCGGCTGCGGTTCCAGGCCGGCAGCAGCACGCGGCGCACAAAACCCATGTCCAGCGCCAGCCACAGCAGCACCGGGCACAGCGTGGGCACCATCAGCCCGCCCATCTGGTAGGCGTAGACGATGGCCTCCAGCTGCCATGTCTGTATGCCCAGCACATTGAGGTCCAGCCGCGCCGCCAGGCACAGTTGCATCAGCACCTGCGAGACCACGCTGAAAGTCTGCAGCGGCAGCAGCGCCACATAGCCCGCCAGGATGCGCCACCACCGGCCCGGACCCCAGGCCGCCAGCAGCATGGCCACCAGCACGGGCAGGCCGTAGCCGTAGCGGGTGGGATCGACCTCGACGATGGCCTCGGCGCGGCGCCAGCCGGTCTGCTCGTTGGAGACCTGGACCGAGGAATTGACGACCAGGCTGCGGGGCGTCTCCAGGTCCACGCGCTGCACCCAGCCACTGGCGGCGTTCTCCAGCACCCACTTGCTCATGCCGGACACCGGCACGGCCAGCCAGCCGGCCGCCAGCGTCCAGGCCAGGGTCAGCACCACGATGCCGCCCATGGCCAGGGCCGCGAAGCGCGAGATGGGATTGCGTCCGATCATGGCGTGCTCCTCAGGCGGCCACGGCGGAGGAAGCTGCAGCGGCGGGCGGCAGCGGCGGCTGGCCGCCATCATCCTGCGACGGCGCCTTGCGGCCGCTCCAGCGCACCCACAGCAGCCAGAAGACCAGCACGTCCAGCATGATCAGCGCCTGCCAGAGGTATTCATGCGCGAAGTTGAAGGCCGTGGTGCTCCACTGGCCCAGGTAGAACAGGCTGATGACGCGCAGCACATTGATGGCCTGCACGGCCACGAAGCCGGCCAGCAGGCCCGCCAGCTTCTGGCGCCATGACGAGGGGAAGGCCATCACGGCGGCAAACAGCACGATGTAGGCCTCCAGGCCATTGCAGCCGGCCTCGATGGAAACACCAAAGCCCGTGGCCGTGTTCCACAGCACCTTGCCCGTGGCCGAGGCGGTGCTGTCGAACCAGGTCACCAGCGAGGCGCAGATATGCGCCAGAAAAGACGTCCAGGGCAGCACGATGTGCTGCTGCACCCAACTGAGCAGGTTCAGCCCGAACATCGTCAGCTGGATGGCCAGAAAGATCAGAAAGAAGCGCAGCATGGCAGGTCGTAGGTGTTGGTTGCCGGGCTTGCGACCTGGCGGTTGCGAAACAGTGTCCTTCTACAGGCTCGCATTATCTTCGTATGCCCTGCAGACGACAAAGGCCGGTGGCACATCGCACCACCGACCTTTGTCTTCAGGACCGAGGCATCACAGACGTTCGCGTCTGCGCATCGCGCCCAGCGCCATGAGTGCCAGCAGGCACGACATCAGCATCAGGCCCCACTGCGACAGTGTGGGAATGCTGGCCGTGCTGCCCGGGCCCGGCTTGAGCGGCGTGGTGGTCGTGCTCTTGTCGTTGTCCGGGTTGCCGTCGCCAGGCACCGTGACCGTGGCCGAGTTGACCAGCGGACGGGCGCCCTTGTAGGGCTTGTCCAGCTTTGTCTCCAGCGTGAAGACCGCCGTGCCGCCCTTGGCCAGTTGCGGCACGCTGCAGGTCACGGTGCGCGTGCCGCTGGCATAGCTGCAGCCGGCCGATGCCGAGATGAACTCCAGCCCGGCGGGCAGCACATCGGTCACCGTGGCGCCTGCGGGCGACTGGGGATCGCGGCCGTAGTTGGTGACGGCGAGGGTGTAGGTGGCGGTATCGCCATCGTCCAGTACGGTGGACGGACCCTTCTTGTCCACCCCGAGGTCGACGTTGTGGGCAGCCTGGCTGGTGGAAGTGCGGTCCGTGGTGGCATTGTTGGCCAGCACGTCGGCACCGCTGCTCAGGTACTCCTCCTCATGCGGCTTGACGCTGGCCTTGTGGAAGATGGTGCCGGTCTTGGCCTTGCCCGGCAGCGACTCGGCCTTCATCGTGAACTTGATCGTCAACGTCTCGCCAGGAGCCATCAGCGGGATGGTGCAGTCGAGCTGGCCCGAAGTCGCGCCCACGGCCGGCTGCGTGCACCAGGAGGGCGTGGCCCCACCGATGCCTGCCAGCGCCAGGCCACCCTGATAGCTGAACGTGGCAGAGGAGTTGAGCGTCGTGCCCTTGTCCACGATCGACGCCGGGAAGGCATCCGTCACCTTGACCTGGGTCGCGTACGAGGCGCCCGTGTTCTTGATGATCAGCGTGTATTCGGTCGTCTCGCCCAGCACCAGACCATCCTTGGTGTGGTTCATGTCGATGGCCACGTCCAGCTCGGCACGCTTGAGACCGATCTCGGCCTGCGCGTGGTTGTTGTCCAGGCGGATTTCCTCGGTGGTGGTGGTCACGTCCACCACGTTGCGCAGGCGGGTGCCAGGCGCCGGGTTGTCGCCTGCGGAGCGGGCCATGTACTCCACCAGATACAGTCCCTTGGCGGCCAGCGCACCGGGCCAGGTGCAGGAAATGGTGCCGCCACGCATGCCATCCGGATTGGTCACCGCGGCGCCCTTGCCATCCTTGTATGTGCAGCTGCCGCCATGGGCGTCAGGCACGCCGATCAGGAAGGCATCGGCCGGCAGTTGGTCCACCATGGCAACGCCCTCGGCATGCGAGGGGCCCAGGTTGGTGGTGGTGATGCTGTACTTCACCGGTTCACCGGCAGCGGCCTCGGTCAGTGGCGCGACCTGCTTGTCCACGGTCAGGTCCACCAGCGACGTCATTTTGAGATCGACCTCCGACTGGTTATTGTTCTCATTGGCGTCGTGGATGGCTTGGGAGTACGCAGTCACGGCATTCTTGTAAGAAGCACCGCCTGCGCCGAGATTGCCCAGATCGACCTTGGGACGGATCTTGAGTTCCACGGTGACGGACTCGCCCGGCACCAGTTGGTCAACGGTGCAAGTCAGGGTGCGCTCCCTGGAATCGGCATTGCCGGAGGGCTGCGGGCAGTCAACGACCGCAGCGCCAGCGCCACTGGCCGTGGCAGACATGAATCCGCCCGCCGGATAGAGCGAGGTCCCGCCGCTCTGGATGCCATCATTTCTGGTGACCAGATCGCGCAGCTCATCGATGATCTCGATGTCCTTGGAGACCACCGTCCCATGGTTGGTCACGGTGATCCGGTATGTGACCTCGTCACCACTCCTGACCGGCAAGGCGGGCTGGGGAACCAGGCTCTTGACCACGCCCACGTCGGCGACATTCTCGGACACCGTGACCTTGGCGGAGGAGTTGACGGTCATGCCGCCCCGGTCCGGCCCCGCGCCCGCCGTGGCGTTGTTGGTGAACTGGGCAAATTCCGCGCCACCCAGATCGTCGACCTGGGCATTGAATACCAGCGTGGTCTCGGCCCCGTTGGCCAGTCCGTCGGAATTGGTACAGGTCTGGGGGGCATTGGTCGCGCCGCCGGCGAACCCGGGGGCACAGCTCCATCCGGCAGTGACACCGGTCAGCAAAAGACGGGGCCCCGGCGTTTCCGTGACCGTGATGGCCTGGCCGGGCAGCACGTCCATGGGGCCGGTGTTGCCGATGGCGAGCGTGTATGAGAACGGATCGCCCCTGAGTACGGGCAGGTCCATGCCCACCTTGCTCTTGTTCAGCGTCAGCTGGGCGGTGTTGCTCAGCGTCACGATGGCCTGTGACTTGTTGTTGGTGATGTTGGGCTCGGCCTGGCTCTCCAGCACCAGCGTGGCGTCATTGACGAGGGTGGTGCCCGCCTTCGCGACACCCGGCCCTGCGACATTCGCGGTGAACTTGATCGCCGGCATGTTGGTGGCGATGTTGCCGCTGAAGGGGCCGGCCCATCGGCACGTCACCGTGCTCACGGTACTGCTGCAACTCCAACCGGGATTGAGCCCGGCACTGAAGGCTGCGAACGTCATGCCCGCAGGCAGGTTGTCGGTCACCAGGATATCGTGGGGCACGATGGCGCCGGCCACACGCCGCGGCGTGAGCGTGTACTCGACCACGGTGGCCTGGCCGTCCTTGGCATCGACAAAGGCTTTGCTGGCGATCTTGCTCAGCGACATGTCGACATAGCCGCTGCCCGAGGAGGTGACGACCGCACTGTCCGTGTTGTTGTCCTTCTGGCCGTCCGGCATGGGCGTCATGGCATTCTGAAAACCCTGCACGCTGGCTGCGGCGCCGATGGGGCCGCTCATCGAGGCTTCGGCCGGGATGACGATATCCGGCAGGACGGCTGCTGGCGTTCCCGCGAGCTGTCCCGGATGGTCGCAGGTGATGATGCCGCTGGTGATCGGATAGGCACCGGCCGCTGGCGTGCAGCTCCAGGCGCCCGCGCCGCCCGGGAAGGCGGGGGCGCCCGTGATCGTCGCGCCAGAGGGCACTTCGAAGGTCACGCGCGTATGGCCGGCTGCCGGAATATCGGTGGGCCCGTGGTTGGTCACCCGCAGGGTATAGCTGTAGGCCTCGCCATTGTTCACCGCGGTGGCCGAGGGGGTCAGCGAGATGCCCAGGTCGGCCGCGTCATAGGTGGTGAAGTTGCGCGCCAGATCGATGTTGTTGACGCCGCCATCCGCATCGATCGGACCCGTGTCCAGGCTGGCGCTGGCAACGGCCTTCCAGTTCGTGTTCACCGTGGGCAGCATGACGTCGAAGTCCACGGACTTGAACCCGTCTGCCGCACCGAGCGTGCCCACATCGCAAACGAACGTGTTGTTGGCAGCCGTCAGCACCGTGCCTGCCGGCAACGCAGGCAGGCAAGCGATGCCTGCGGGAGCGGAGACGATGTTCTGCAGCACGGCCCCCACAGGGAGCACCTCCTGAAGCTGCACACCCACGGCGTCGCTCCCGGCATTGAGTTTGACCTTGGCCCGGTAGGTGAAGATGCCTCGCGCCAGGCCGCCGATTTCCGGCGCCCCCCCATACAAACCATCGTGGTTGACCAGGATGTCCGTGTCGGCGGGTGCCGCCACGGCCATCCCCGTCGCCAGCAGACCACCGGCCATCAGCACCCACCAGCCTGCAGGCCGGCGCTGCGCCTGTTTGCGCGTGGGCGGTAGCGCACGCGCCACCCAGCCCTTTCCTGTGAAAGCCATGAAACCTCTCCTTTTTTGCTTCATTGACAGCGCCGAATGCCGCAGGCATGGACGCGGAAGGTGCCCGGCTGACCCGAATCTGTCGGAAATCCGACAACCGGACGCACCAAAGGAGGGCATGATGGCTCTCTATATATCTAAAAGTAAATATGCAATGGAATATTTAACAAAAGTGAGTATTTAGAAGTAAATGTGAGTTTTCGTGAGAAGTTGCTGATTTCTGCCGTTTCCAGGCGTTCCCGGGCATGAAAAAAGCCGGCGGCAGCAAGGCTGGCACCGGCTTGAAAAACGCACTGCCGCGCCGTGGCGCGACAGTGGGCAGAAACTCAGGGACTATGCGATGGGGACCTGAGCGTGGCGTGAGAACTCAGGCCAGCAGCGCGTTGACGCGCTTGACGTAGGCGGCGGGGTCCTCGGGCATGCCGCCCTCGGCCAGCACGGCCTGGTCGAACAGGATGTTGGCCAGGTCATGGAAATGCACCGAGCCGTCCAGCTTCTTGACCAGCGGATGCTCTGGATTGACCTCGAGCACGGGGCGCGCGTCGGGCGCCTGCTGGCCGGCCTGCTTGAGCAGGCGCGCCAGCTGCAGGCTCATGCCGCCGTCCTGTACCACCAGGCAAGCGGGAGAGTCCACCAGGCGCGTGGTCACGCGCACGTCCTCGGCCTTGTCCTTGAGCGCTTCCTTGAGCTTGGCCAGCAGGGGCTTGAAGGTTTCGGCCGCTTCCTCGGCGGCCTTCTTTTCCTCTTCGTCCTGCAGCTTGCCCAGGTCCACGGCACCCTTGGCCACGGACTGCAGCGGCGTGCCGTCGAAGTCGGTCAGGTAGCCCATGGCCCATTCGTCCACGCGGTCGGCCATCAGCAGCACTTCGATGCCCTTCTTGCGGAAGACCTCCAGCTGCGGGCTGTTGCGTGCGGCGGTCAGGGAGTCGGCCGTGATGTAGTAGATCGCGTCCTGGCCTTCCTTCATGCGGGCCTTGTAGTCTGCCAGCGAGACGGTGGCCTCGTCCTGGCTGGTCGAGGAGAAGCGCAGCAGCCGGGCGATGCGCTCCTTGTTGGCAAAGTCCTCGCCCAGGCCTTCCTTGAGCACGGCACCGAACTCGGCGTAGAACTGGCTGTACTTGCCTTCCTTGGCCTTGTCCTCTTCGCTGACCACGTCGGTGACGCCGTCGGCGGCCGAGTCAGTGGCAGCGTCGTGGCGATCGTGCTTGGCCAGGTCTTCCAGCATGGACAGCACGCGCTTGGTCGAGCCGTCGCGGATCAGGCGCACATCGCGGCTTTCCTGCAGCAGCTCGCGGCTGACGTTCAGCGGCAGGTCGGCCGAGTCGATCACGCCCTTGACGAAGCGCAGATAGCCGGGCATCAGTGCCTCGGCGTCATCCATGATGAAGACGCGCTTGACGTAGAGCTTGACGCCGGCCTTCTTGTCGCGGTTGTAGAGGTCGAACGGCGCCTTGGCCGGGATGAACAGCAGCTGCGTGTACTCGGTGTTGCCCTCGACACGGTTGTGGCTCCAGGTCAGCGGGTTCTCGAAATCGTGGCTGATGGCCTTGTAGAAGTCCTGGTACTGCTCGGCCGTGATGTCCTTCTTGGGACGCGTCCACAGCGCGCTGGCCTTGTTGATGGTCTCCCACTCTCCCGTCTTCTCCATGGCGCCGGGCTGGTCGTTCTCGCCGTCCTTCCATTCCTCTTTTTCCATGAGGATGGGCAGGCTGATGTGGTCGGAGTACTTGCCGATGACCTGCTTGATCTTCCAGGCGTTGAGGAACTCCTCGGCCTCGGGGCGCAGGTGCAGCGTGATGCTGGTGCCGCGCTGGGCACGCTCGATCTGCTCGACCTCGAACTCGCCCGTGCCACCGCTGGTCCAGCGCACGCCTTCGGAGGCCGGCAGGCCCGCACGGCGTGTTTCCACGGTGATCTTGTCGGCCACGATGTAGCCCGAGTAAAAGCCCACGCCGAACTGGCCGATCAGCTGCGAGTCGGACTTCTGGTCGCCCGAAAGCTTGTCCATGAAGGCCTTGGTGCCGCTCTTGGCGATGGTGCCCAGGTTGTCGATGGCCTCCTGCTCGCTCATGCCGATGCCGGTGTCGGTAATGGTCAGCGTCTTGGCGGCGGCGTCGAAGGACACGCGCACTTCCAGGTTGGGCTGGTCCTCATAGAGGGCGGCATCGTTCAGCGCCTCGAAGCGCAGCTTGTCGCAGGCGTCGGAGGCGTTGGAGACCAGCTCGCGCAGGAAGATCTCGGGATTGGAATACAGCGAATGCGTGACCAGGTGCAGCAGTTGTGCGACTTCGGCCTGAAAAGAATGGGTTTGCTTGCTCATGCAGACAGTGTCCTATGGGTTCACAACAGGGAAAAAATCAGCCCTTATCTCGGGCCGGCGAGCGCATTATCAAGATCCCGCCGCCCTTATGGCGACGCAGGCTCTGGACGATTGTTCACTTTTTTGCCCTCACGGCAGGGCTGGTGCAGGGCTATAACTGCGCCACTTTCCGCTGTGCGGCGGACGGTGCGCGCAGGGCCCGGGCGCAATGGCGGGCCTGCTTCAGGAGATTTTCCATGCACAGCTCTGTTCAAAAATGGTCCGCCGAATTCCTCGGAACCCTGTGGCTGACCCTGGGCGGCTGCGGTGCGGCCGTGCTGGCCGCCGCCTTCCCGCAGGTAGGCATCGGCCTGGTCGGCGTCTCGCTGGCCTTCGGCCTGACGGTGCTCACGGGCGCCTATGCCTTCGGGCCCATCTCGGGCGGGCACTTCAACCCGGCCGTCTCCGTGGGCCTGGCCATGGGCGGGCGCTTTGCCTGGAGCGAACTGCCGGGCTACATCGTCTCGCAGGTGCTGGGCGCCATCACGGGCGCGGCCATCCTCTATGTGATCGCCACGGGCAAGGCCGGTGCCGACATCGGCGGCTTCGCCACCAACGGCTACGGCACGCATTCGCCGGGCGGCTACGGCATGACGGCCGCCCTGGTCACCGAGGTGGTGATGACGGCCTTCTTCATCCTGGTCATCCTGGGCGCCACGGCCAAGCGCGCGGCAGCCGGCTTTGGCGGGCTGGCCATCGGCCTGTGCCTGACGCTGATCCACCTGATCTCGATCCCCGTGACCAATACCTCGGTCAACCCTGCGCGCAGCACGGGCCCGGCCCTGTTCGGTCCCGAGATCGCGATCTCCCAGCTGTGGCTGTTCTGGGTGGCGCCCATCGTGGGCGCTCTGATCGGCGCGGTGATCTACAAGGCCCTGCTGGCCGGCCCGTCCGACGAGTAAGGCCAGGGATGGGCGCGGCAGGCGCCCGCAGCAAAACCCGGCGGCTGGTGACAGCCGCTTTTTTTCGTCCGGCAGCAACCGCGTTTTCATCGGATCTTTGGTGAAACACGGCTTTCGTTTGTTGCTTGACGGCAACGAGAAGCACTTTCACCCGGCTCAAACAGGCCAACTTTACGAAACAGAAACCGAACGCTAGTGATTCGCAATAACAATTCGCGGGCTTTCATCGGAGCGAACATGCAAACATTCCAACAAATCCTCCCCCCCGCGAACCTCACCCAGCTGGCGCTTGCCGCTGCCCTGAGCCTGGCGGGCACCTCGGCTTTCGCGCAGGCCAGCACCACGCTGGGCACCGTGAACGTGACGTCTTCCACCGAAGCGCCCGTCAAGACCGACAACGCCTCCTCGGCCAAATTCACGGCCCCGCTGGTGGACACGCCCAAGACGGTGCAGGTCATCAACGAGGAAATCATCAAGCAGACTGGCGCGACCAGCCTGCAGGAAGCCCTGCGGTCCACGCCCGGCATCACCTTCGGCAACGGCGAAGGCGGCAACCCCTCGGGTGACCAGCCGTTCATCCGTGGCATGGACGCCCAGGCCAGCACCTTCGTGGACGGCATGCGCGACATTGCGGCCGGCACGCGCGAAGTGTTCAACCTGGAAGCCGTGGAAGTCATCAAGGGCGCCGATTCGGCCTACGCAGGCCGTGGCGGCGCGGGCGGCTCCATCAACCTGGTGACCAAGAAGGCCAGGAACGAGAACTTCATCAGCGGCGACGTGGGCCTGGGCACGGACAGCTACCGGCGCGCCACCATCGATGCCAACCGCGTGCTGGGCGAAGGCGTGGGCCTGCGCCTGAACGCCATGGTGCACGACGCCGACGTTCCCGGCCGCAACGGCCCCGAGAACAAGCGCTGGGGCATTGCCCCCACGGTGACCTTCGGCATGGGCACGCCCACCGAGGTCTCGCTGTCCTGGCAGCACCTGCAGACCGACAACATTCCCGATGGCGGCGTGCCCTACCTGTACAGCAGCACGGCTGCGGCCGGCCTGCGCGGCGGCAGCGTGGTGCGTCCCACCTACGGCAACAACCGCGACAACTGGTACGGCCTGACCAGCCGCGACTACGAGAAGGAAAAGAGCGACCTGTTCACGGCCACGGTCGAGCACAAGTTCACCGACACCCAGAAGTTCCGCAACAGCCTGCGCTACAGCAAGACCGAACAGGACTACCTGTGGACCCAGCCCGACGACAGCAAGGGCAATGTCGTCAATGGCTATGTGTTCCGCCGTGGCAATGCACGCGTGGCCGACATCAAGACGCTGCAGAACCTCTCGGAGTTCACGGGCAAGGCCCAGACCGGCAGCGTGGGCCACAGCTACGCCTTCGGCCTGGAACTGTCCAAGGAAAAGGCCGAATCCCGCACGGCTGCCGTACAGACCACCAACACCACCTGCACGGCCGCCAGCCTGTGGTGCGCCTCGCTGAACAACCCCGACAGCAGCCCGCTGTGGAACCTGCCCGTGACGCTGGGCGACCCCAGCCACAACCAGATCGACACCGTGGCGCTGTACGGCTTCGACACGCTGAAGTTCAACGACCAGTGGTTGCTCAATGCCGGCCTGCGCATGGACCACTACAAGATCAGCTCCTCCGGCCCTGCCGGCCGCAACACGCCGGCCTATGACCTGAGCCGTTCGGACACACTGTTCAACTACCAGCTGGGCCTGGTCTACAAGCCGGCCACCAACGGCAGCATCTACGCCAGCATCGGCACCTCCTCGCGCCCCGGCGGCTCCATGCTGGGCAACGGCAACGAGGACCTGGGCATCTCCACCGACCAGCTGGCCAACCTCGCCCCCGAGAAGACCCGCTCGCTCGAGCTGGGCACCAAGTGGGACCTGATGGAAAAGCGCCTGGCGCTGACGGCCGCGCTGTTCCGCAACGACGTGACCAATGCGCGCATCACCGAAAACGGCGTCACCTACATGGGCGGCAACAAGGTGGTCAACGGCGTGGAGCTGGGCTTCACGGGCAGCGTGCTGCCGGGCCTGAGCGTCTTCGGCGGCTACACCTACATGGACAGCGAGCAGAAGAACGCAGGCGCGGGCAGCGTGGCCAACGGCCAACCCTTCCCCAACACGCCCAAGCACAGCTTCAGCCTGTGGACCAGCTACAAGCCCATGGCAAAGCTGACCGTGGGCCTGGGCATCTACGCCCAGAGCAGCGTGAACCAGAGCTACATCCTGTCCACGGTGGATGGCGGCATCGTCACCAAGGGTGCCAGCGGCTATGCGCGCTACGACGCCATGGTGGCCTACCAGATCGACCGCAACCTGACCGTGCAGCTGAACCTGTACAACCTGGGCGACAAGGTCTACTACAGCGGCATCCGCTCGCCCCACTACGCGACCATGGCCGCAGGCCGCTCGGCCGTGGCCTCGCTCAAGTGGACGTACTGATCTGCTGATCGCCCCGGGCGACCGCGCAGCGGCTTGACGCTGCGCAGATTCACCGCAAAGCCCCGCAGGCCATCGCCGGCTGCGGGGCTTTTTTGCGGGACACTCCCTGATTCCGCTCCCGAGGACCGCCTGCCATGATGCTCCGCATACCCGCCCTGCTCAGCCCCGAAGAAGTGCGCCAGTGCCGCCAGGCGCTGGAGCAGGCCCCGTGGCAGGACGGCCGCGCCACGGCCGGCCACCTGGCTGCCCAGGTCAAGGCCAACCTGCAGCTGCCGCTGGACAGCCAGGCAGGCCAGGCGATCGGCAACCTCATCCTCGACAAGCTGGGAGCCAGCGCGCTGTTCATGTCGGCCACCCTGCCGCTGAAGGTGCTGCCGCCGCGCTTCAACCGCTACGAGGGCGGCGGCACCTATGGCAACCATATAGACAACGCCATCTTCACCATCCCCGGCACGGCCATCAAGGTGCGCAGCGATGTCTCCACCACCGTGTTCTTCAGCGAGCCCGATGAATACGAAGGCGGCGAGCTGATCGTGGAAGACACCTTCGGCCACCAGAGCGTGAAGCTGGCCGCGGGCGACGCCATCGTCTACCCCGGCACCAGCCTGCACCGCGTCAACCCCGTCACGCGCGGCACGCGCTACGCCAGCTTCTTCTGGACCCACAGCCTCGTGGCCTCGGACGAGAAGCGACGCATCCTGTTCGACCTGGACCAGCAGATCCAGCAACTGACGGCGCGCCACCCGGGCGAGCCCGCTCTTTCCGCGCTGTCCGGCACGTACCACAACCTGTTGCGGATGTGGTCGCAGGCCTGACGCCAGAGCCGCCTCAGAACCGGTACTTGAGGTTGAGCGTCACATTGCGCGTGGCCGCGTAGTAGCCCGTGTAGAACGTGGTGTCCAGGCCTTGCAGGTAGTGCTTGTCGAAGAGGTTGCTGAGGTTCAGCGTGGCCGACCACTGCCTGTCGAACTCGTAGCGCGCCATCAGATTCACCACGGCAAATGCCTTTTGCTCGGCCGTGACGGCCTTGCCCAGTTGCCAGGGCGTGGCCGTGAAATGGATGCGGTCCTGCCAGTTCACGCCGCCGCCCAGCGTCAGGCCGCGCAATGCGCCGCCGAAGCGGTAGCTGGTCCACAGCTTCGCCATCTGGCGCGGGAACACCGTGCGTATGCGCTGGCCTGCGGCATCCTCGGTGGTGTTGTAGTTGTAGCTGGCACCGACCTGCCAGCCCCGCGCGATCTCGCCATTGATCTCGAAGTCCACGCCCTGGGTCCTGGCGCCCTTGACGGCACGGTAGGCGGCCACGGCCGGCAAGGTGCCCGGCACGGTCTGGCCCGCATCGACCTCGGCCAGGTTGTCCTGGCGCACCCAGTACAGCGCGGCCGAGCTGGCCAGCCGCCCACCCAGGAATTCGCTCTTGATGCCCAGCTCGTAGTTGTCGCCTTCGCGGGGATCGAGCACGGCGCCGTTGCGGTCGCGCTGGCTTTGCGGCTTGAAGATGCTGGTGTAGCTGGCGTAGAGGGAGTGGTTGTCGTTCAGGTCATAGACGATGCCGCCGTAGGGTGTGAAGGCCGCGTTCTCCCGCATGCCGACCACGCTGCTGCGCGGCGCCAGCGCGGCCGAGGTGTAGAGCGTGGACAGCGCGTAGCGGTAATTGCTCAGGCGGGCACCTACGATCACCGACAGGTCGTCGCGCGGCTTCAGGCGCAGCACGCCATAGGCGCCGTACTGCTTTTGCCAGGTGTCATAGTCCATGAGCTTGTCTGCGGCAATCACGGGCAGCCCGGTCTGGTTGTCCCAGTGGTAGATGTTGATTGCACGGCCTTCTATGTCGTCATCGGCCGGTTCGTGCTGGTTGTCGTACTCGGCCCAATTGAAGCCCAGCACCATCTCATGGCGCCGGCCCCATAGCTGCAGCGGTCCCTGCACGGAGGCATCCACGCCGGTCTGGCGCTGCCAGGCGCGGCTGTAGCCGCCGTAGAGCATCACGCCTTCGCCGGTGTCCCGGTCGGGGAAGCCCCAGCTCGCATCGGCCGACGAGCCGCTGCGCTTGCCGCGCAAATGGTTGGCGGACAGCTTGAGCATCCAGCCTTCAGGCAAGGGCTTTTCCAGCGTGGCGAACAGGTTGTAGGCCTCGATGCGGTTGGTGTTCCAGCGCGCGCCGGCATTGGTGTGCGGCCCGAAATCCGTGGGCGATCCGTCGCTGTGGAACAGCGGCAGGCCGCTGCCCGAGCCGCCGCGCGGATTGCTGCTCTGGTAGTGCAGGCCCGCCGTCAGCAGGGAGCCATCGGGCAGATCGACCTCGGCCACGCCGTAGAGCGTGCGCTTTTTTTCCTCGTAGAAGTCCACATGCGTGCCGCCCTGCTCCGCAGCGGCCACGAAGCGGCCGCGCACGCGGCCTTCCTGCGCCAGCGGGCCGGAGACATCGATCTCGGCACGGCGCCGGCCCCAGGACCCCAGACCCAGGCCCGCCTGACCCCGGAACTCGCGCGTGGGCTTCTTGCGCACCAGGTTGATGGTGCCGGAAGGATCGCCCGCGCCCACCAACAGCCCCGCCGCGCCGCGCAGCACCTCCACGCGGTCATAGATCACCAGATCGGTTTCTGCCTGGGGAATGTTCTGCGTCACCACGTCGATGGAGGTGGCGATGCCGTCGAACTGGTAGTTGTCTATCGCATAGCCGCGCGAGTAGACGGTGTAGCGGCTGGCGCCTATGTTCTGCACCGACAGGCCGGGCGTCTGCTCCAGCACCTCGGACATGCTGTCCATGCCCTGGTCATCCATGCGCTGGCGCGTGATCATGCTGACCGACTGCGGGGTCTCACGCAGCGACAGGGCCAGCCGGGTGGCCGTGGCGCTGGGGCCGTTTGCCGCGTAGCTGCCCGAGCCGTCGGAGGCCGCGCCCGGCGCCGCGGCCGTGACATTCACCGTGGCCAGCGTGGCGCCGGCTGCCGCCGCGGGCGCCACCTGCTCCACGCGCCGCAGCGCATAGCCGCCGCCGGGCTGGCGCACGGCCTGCCAGGCGGTGCCGGCCAGCAGGGCCTCGAAGGCGCCCTCCACCGTGTAGCTTCCGCGCAGGCCCGCGCTGCGCTGTCCGGCCGTCTGCTCGGCCGTGAAGATCAGGGCCACGCCGGCCTGGGCGGCCGTGCTGCGCAAGGCGGCATCCAGCGGGCCGGCAGCGACGTCATAGCTGCGCTGGGCCTGGGCCAGCACGGCGGCGGGCATGAGCGCGATGGCCAGCGCCAGCGCGGGGCGGGGCATGAAAAGGGGTTGCATGGTCCTGGGTTCTCCCTATGTTCCGATGTCGAAAATCAAAGCTCTCGGAAGCAAGGAAGCGCGGCGCAGGAAATCGGGTCACCCCTGGCGCAAAAAAAACGAAAAGGAAGAAAAAAATCTCAGCCACTCACCTGCGCAGGCTCCACCACCACCCACCAGCGCGTGCGCCAGCGCAGCTGCACGGGCAGCGCACCGGGCAGCATGGCCAGCACGGCGTCCGTGCCATCGATGCCGCCTTCGTCCAGCGGGAACACGCCTGAGAACCGCAGCCCGGCCACGGCCGGATCGGCGTGCAGCCAGCCGGGGCGGTAGCGGTTGAGCTCGGCCAGGAAGTCGTCGAGGCGCTGGTTGTCCACCCACAATTGGCCCCGGCTCCAGGCGTCGTCCGCAGGGCCGGCCGGCTGCACCGTGCTCCAGCCCGTGCGCGTGAAGTCCATGGCCTCGCCCGCCTGCAGACGCCGTGCGGATGCGCCTGTGCCGGCCGGGCGCAGCTCCACGGCGCCCTCGAACACCGCCACGCGCGCACCTGCATCGGCGCTGCGCACCACGAAGCGCGTGCCCAGGGCGCGCACGCGGCCGTGGGCGGTCTCCACCACAAAGGGCAGATCGCCCAGCGCACCTGCGGGATGGCCGGTGGTGAACAGCGCCTCGCCGGCCAGCAGGCGCAGCCGGCGCTCGCTGCCGTCGAACTGCAAGGCCACGGCGCTGCCGGGGCCCAGCAGCATGTCCGTGCCGTCGGGCAGGGTCCAGCGGCGGCGCTGGGTGCCCGTGGCGTAGTCGGCCGCCATCTGCTGCCACTGCGGCGTGCGGCTGGCCAGCCAGCCCGCGCCCGCCGCCGTGCCCAGGCCCGCAAACAGGCCCAGCAGGCGCCGCCGCGCAGCCCGGGGAGCGGCGGACAGGCCGCGATAGCCCGCGCCACCGGCGTTGAGCCCCGTCAGCGCGCCCGTCACGGCCTGCAGATGGGCCCAGGCGCGGCCATGGTCGGCGTCTTCATCGAGCCAGCGCTGCCAGCGCGCGCGGTCGGCGGCCGAGGCCTGGCCCGATTGCAGCAGCGCAAACCAGCCGGCAGCCGCCCGCGCCACGCCGGCCGGCAAGGGCCGGCCCAGCGCCTGGGGCGCCTGGATACTGCTGCCGGGTAGCGGCGCGGCGCTGGACAGGCGCCGAGGATCGGAAGGAGGCACCGGCGCCATCAGGACAGCGCCAGCACGAAGCAGCGCTCATAGCCCTGGGCCAGGTAGCGCTTGACGCTGGTCATGGACACGCCCAGGCGCGTGGCGATGTCCGCATAGCTCAGGCCTTCGAGGTGGGCCAGCAGGAAAGCCTCGCGCACCTTGGGCGCCAGCGCGTCCAGCGCCTGGTCCACGGCCTGCAGCGATTCGAGGGCGATCAGCCGCTCTTCGGGCGAAGGGGCAAGTTCAACGGGCAACAGGGCCAGGGTGTCGAGATAGGCGCGCTCCAGCAGCCGGCGCCGGTGCTGGCGGATCACAAGATGGCGGGCCACGGTGGCCAGAAAGGGGCGCGGCTGCTCGATGCGGCCGGCCATGCCCGAGGTGATCACGTTGACGAAAGTGTCGTGCGCGATATCGGAAGCCTCGAACACATTGCCCAGCTTGCGGCGCAGCCAGCCTTGCAGCCAGCCATGGTGTTCGACATAGAGGGTGTGTACGGGATCGGCCGGTGCGCGCATGAAAAGACGGACGCGCCCCGGACTGGCGTGCCGCAGCGCTGAAGCTCGTTTGAGAATGGTTCGCATTCTAAACACGAGCTCAAAACCGTCGCTGCCCAAATCAGGGGCACCGAGGAAGGGCCGTCCCGCACCGAGGGTGCCGTCCCCCTCCCGCGAAGCGAGAGAGGGGGAAGCGGCGCAGCCGCTCAGGGGGGGCTAAAAATTTTCATGTGCACCCAGGTAGCGCCACTGGCCCACAGGCAGGTTGCCCAGCGTCACTCGGCCGATGCGGATGCGCTTGAGACCCACCACGCGCAGGCCCACCAGTTCGCACATGCGGCGGATCTGGCGCTTCTTGCCTTCGGTCAGCACAAAGCGCAGCTGCTCGGGGTTCTGCCAGTCCACCTTGGCGGGCTTGAGTGCCTCGCCGTCCAGCGACAGGCCATGGCACAGGCGTGCCAGCTGCTCGGCCGGGAACACGGATTGCACGTCGATGTCGCGGTCGCCGTAGGTCACGCGCACCAGGTACTCCTTGTCCATCTCCGAGTCTTCGCCAATGATCTGGCGCGCCACACGGCCGTCCTGGGTCATGACCAGCAGGCCCACGGAGTCGATGTCCAGCCGGCCGCAGGGCGCCAGGCCCTTGAGCTGCGCGAAGTTGAAGCGCGTGCGGCTGGTGTCCTGGTTCCAGTGGTTCTGGGGCGTGACCAGGACCACGGCGGGCTCGTGGCCGTCCTCGGCCTGTCCGCTGACATAGCCCATGGGCTTGTGGATCAGGATGGTGACCTGCTGGTCCTGGCGCTCGCGCGCCTCGCGCTCGACGGTGATGCGGTCGGCCGCCACCACGTTCTGACCCATCACGGCGAGTTCGCCATTGACGCGGACCCAACCCTTGTCCACCCACTCGTCGGCCTCGCGGCGCGAGCACAGGCCCATGTCGGCCAGGCGCTTGTTGATGCGCACGCCACCGGGAACCTGCTCCTGCAGCGGCTCGGGAGCACGCTTGACGGGGATTTCGCGGCTGGCGCCACCGTCGGCGGGACGGTAGGTGCGGATGCCGCTGAGCGGACGGTAGGCGGGCTCGGCCTGGGGCGCCTCGTCGCGCCGCGGGCCACGGGCGTCATCACGGCGGGGACCACGGGCGTCGTCGCGGCGCGGTCCGCGCGCATCGTCACGGCGGGGGCCGCGGGCGTCGTCACGGGGACGGTCGCGGAAACCACCTTCACGCGGGCCGTCACGGGGACCGTCGCGCTGGCCGTCACGTTGGGCATCGCGTTGACCATCACGCGGACGCTCATCGCGCTGGCCATAGGGCCGGTCGCGGCGATCGTCCGGGCGGGGCGGGCGCGGGGGGCGGGCATCGCGCATGTCGCGCTGCTCGCGCGGGGCACGGTTTTCGCCGCCGCCCTGTTCGCGCCAGTCGCCACGCGGCTGGGAACGGTCCAGGTCCTCGGCACGGCCGAAACCGCTGCTGCGCGGGCGCTGGTCACGGGCGTCGTCGCGGGGTGCTGCACCGCGGGCATCGCCTCGCGGTGCCCCACCGCGGGCATCGCCGCGAGGAGGGGCATCACGGCGGTCGGAGCGCTCGTAGCGATCATTGCGGCCGCCACGGTCGCCGCCACGTTCATTGCGGTCGTTGCGGTCGTTGCGGTCACCGCGCGGGCCGCCGCGTGCGCCTGCGGATTTGCCCGCGCCACCCGAAGGGCGGCGGGCATCGCCAGCCGGCTCGGCCTGTGGCTTTTCGGGGCGGCGCAGCACAGGGCGCGCGGAGGGCGCTGCCGCCTCGTCGGCGCCGGGCCGGGACGGTTTGGAAGAAGTAGGGGATGACATTAGACCGCCATTGTCGCGCGGCAAGGCCCGCAGCGGCTGCGCCCTGCGGCCAATACGGGCATTGCGCTCGGCTATCGGGCGGCCTGCGGGCAGGCCGCCAGAGCCCCCTTGCCAGCCCCGCCGCCCGGCCCTGCGCCCAGGCGGGCTCGCCATGTTCCGCACCGCACATTCATGCCCCATGCAATGCGCCTGGCGGCCGACCCATCCCAATCGCTGTATCCGGCGCGATATGCACAACCGGATGAATCCTCAATGAAAAATCGACAAAAAGCGAATCACATCGGCAAAACATCTTCAATCCGGCCGATTGGAATCTTCCAATGCACGGCATGCAATATGTAAAAAACTGTATTTTATTCAGGCGATTTCATTCATTGGCGATTGCAAATCAACCCATTGGGCTTGCCATTGCCCATACATCTCCCCATAGAATGGCGCCCGTCCAGAAACGGGGGCTCTTTCGAGACAACAGCCCTTCGCGCAGCGCCTGCTGCGGTATCCAGACCATCCCGCCCGGACTCCCGCCTCATTCAACAAGGAAAACCATGAGCGATACACCCAACCTATCGAATTCCACTCCATTTAAAGAACAATTCAAGGCACTGCTTATCACCAAGCCGGACTTGACTGGAATCGAGTGGTCCGATATGGAGAGCGCCATCGGCCCGAATGCTGAAAAATACCGGCCACTGTGGGATCGCATGGTCAGCGGGAAAAAGGGCTTTTTCGCATCCATGAGTCCCTGCTGGACCGCCATTCCCTTCATGGGAGTTTCCTGGGCCATTGCGCGCCGCGTCTACGCCTATGCCGTGGTGGCGTTCATCACCCTGTTGATCATCAATCTGCTGATGCCCGGCACGGGGGGCGCCGGGCGCGTGCTCGGCATCGCGGTGGCCATCTCGTTCACGGTCAAGCGCACCTACCTGCAATGGCTGGTCACGCGCATACAGCAGATCAACCAGAGGGGCCTGGTGGGCGCTGCGCGCGAAGAGGCGCTGCGCCAGATCGGCGGCCTGGACCAGAAGAACGGCTGGATCTCCTTCGGCGTGCTGCTGGCCATCGGCATCGTGCTGGCCGCCTTCTGAAGCGCCAGGCTCGCAGATCAGCGGTCCACGGGCAGCCGGTCGCACAGGGCCACCAACTGCGCCAACTGGGGGCCCACATCCCGGATCAGCGTGCGGGCCGGCATACGCAGGCCCGGCACGGCGCAGTTGAACAGCAGGCGGCGCGACCCGTAGCGGATGCGCGAGGCCGCACCCACGGCGCACACGCCCAGGCCGGAATCGCCCATGTTGACCGCGAAGCCCCGGGCGGCATAGTGCGCCAGGCTTTCGCTGGCGTTGTCTCTGCAGCGCGCATATTCCTCGGGCCGCTGGCTGCGCACGCGGTCCAGGAAGCGCTGCAGTTCCCCGGCATCGAGCTGGGCCAGCCCTGCCCGGCCCATGGCCGTTTCCAGCACGCCGCGCACGGCGCCCACGCCGGGTCGCTTGAGCGTGCCGCCCTCCCAGGCACAGGTATCCAGGTAGACCACATCCAGGTCCATGATCACGCCCACCGACACCGCCCCCTTCACACGGTCGGCCAGCGCCTGCATGGGCAGGCGCAGCGGGCCGAGCAAGGGCGTGTTGATCACATAGGGGTAGCCCAGGGCAACGGCGGCGGGGCCGACGAAGTAGCGGTCCAGCCGCTCGTCATGGTCCAGGTAGCCCATGGTCTGCAGGCTGCGGCACAGCCTGGACACGGTGGGGCGCGGCAGGCCCAGGCGGCGGGCCAGCTCGCTGTTGGCATGCGGGCGCGGGTCGCTGACGAAGCACTGCAGGATCATCAGTCCCTTGGCCAGCGTGCCCGCGAAATACGGGTCCTGCTCGCGGATGCGGCAGACATCCTGCGAGTCCCTGGGCTGGTGGGCAATGGGGGTGTGGGGCACGTGGCGATTGTGCGGACCACGGCCGCGAAGCCGCAACTGCATTTCAATATTTGAAACTGCATTGCAACCCTGGGGCCCGCGCTTCCTACAGTGCGGCCCATGAGCCAAGCCCAAGCCCCCCATCCCGCCGACGCCCGCCTGCAGGCGTTGATTGCAGACATCCGCCATTTCGTGCGCCACCGCTGGCATCCGCTCGAAGAGCAGATCGAGCGCGATGACGAGATACCGCCCGCCGTGGTCCAGGAGCTGCGCGACAAGGGCTATTTCGGCTGGAGCATTCCCCAGGCCCATGGCGGCCTGGGCCTGAGCACGGAAGAGCTGGTGCGCTGCGCCTTCGAGCTGTCCCAGGCCTCGGTGGCGCTGCGGGCCCGCGTGGGCACCAACACCGGCATTGGCTCGGAAGCCCTGGTGGCCGACGGCACCGAGGCGCAAAAGCAGCGCTGGCTGCCGCGCATGGCGCGCGGCGAGCTCACGGGCTGCCTGGCGCTGACCGAGCCGGACGCGGGCTCGGAGGCGAGCAACATCCAGACCACGGCGCACCGCGAGGGCGACCACTATGTGCTCAACGGCAGCAAGCGCTTCATCACCAATGCGCCGCTGGCCGATGTGTTCACCGTCATCGCCCGCACCGGCGAAGGCAGCACGGGCAGCGAGGGGCTGACGGCCTTCTTCGTGGAACGCTCGCCGGGCCTGGTGACGGGCCAGCCCTATCGCAAGATGGGCCAGGCCGGCTCGCCCGTGTCGGACGTGCATTTCCAGGACTGCCGCGTGCCGGCCGACCAGATCATCGGCGGGCGCGAGGGCCAGGGCTTCAGGACCGTGATGAAGGTGCTCAACAAGCAGCGCCTGCACCTGGCCGCGCTGTGCACGGGGCCGGCGATACGCATGCTGGACCTGGCGCTGGCCCATGTGCGCCAGCGCGAGCAGTTCGGCCAGCCGGTGGCGAACTTCCAGCTGGTGCAGGCCATGCTGGCCGACAGCCGCACCGAGATCTTCGCGGCGCAATCCATGATCCTGGAGGCCGCCCGCGCCCGCGACCGGGGCGAGGACGTGGCGCTGTCCGCCTCCATGTGCAAGTACTTCGCCTCCGAGATGTGCGGCCGCGTGGCCGACCGCGCCGTGCAGATGTTCGGCGGCGCGGGCTATGTGGCCGACTTCAGCCCCATCGAGCGCTACTTCCGCGACGTGCGCCTGTTCCGCCTCTACGAAGGCACCAGCCAGATCCACCAGCTCAACATCGCCAAGCTCATGCTGCGCGAGAGCGCCTGACACCGGAGGCCCCATGACATCCCCCCTCACCAGGAAGCACCTGGCCACCCTGGGCCTGCTGGCCGCGCTGTGCGCCTGCGCGCAGGCGGCACAGACGGCCCAGGCGACTTTTCCCGATCGGCCCGTGCGCGTGATCGTGCCCTTTCCCGCAGGCGGCAGCACCGACCTCGTCGCCCGTGCCCTTTCTGTGGAACTGGGCAAGGCCCTGGGACAGCCCGTGGTGGTGGAGAACAGGCCCGGCGCAGGCAGCCTCGTCGGCTCGGAACTCGTTGCGCGCGCCGCGCCCGACGGCTACACCCTGCTCATGGCGGGCCTGAGCAATGTCTTCCTGCC
Organism: Delftia deserti; assembly: GCF_042653485.1. Classification (NCBI taxonomy): domain Bacteria; kingdom Pseudomonadati; phylum Pseudomonadota; class Betaproteobacteria; order Burkholderiales; family Comamonadaceae; genus Delftia; species Delftia deserti. The sequence continues at coordinate 3,130,245 of NZ_JBHSIH010000001.1, forward strand.
CCATGTGCACGCCAACCTCAAGTGGAATCCGCTGACCGACTACGAGTACATCGGGCTGGTGGCGGACCTGCCCAACGTCATCGCCGTCAACGCAAAGACGCCCTACCGCACGCTGGCCGAACTGGTGGCGGCCGACAAGGCCAGGCCCGGCACGCTGTCCTTCGGCTCGGCCGGCACGGCCACGCCCTCGCACCTGGTCTGCGAGATGGTAAACCACCGGCTCGGCACGAAGATGCAGCACCTGCCCTACAAGGGCAATGCCCCGGCCGTCAACGACCTCATGGCCGGCCACATCCCGGTGATGTGCAACAACCTGGGCGGCACCCTGCCCTACATGCAGGGCGGGCAGATACGCATCCTGGCGCAAACCGGCAAGAGCCGCTCGCCCGCCGCGCCCGACATTCCCACCTTTGCCGAGCTGGGCGTGGCCGGGCTGGACACCGGCCTGTGGGTGGGCCTGGCCGCACCCAGGGGCACGCCGCAGCAGACCGTGGCCACGCTCAACCAGGCGCTGGCCAAGGCCATGGCCTTGCCCGAGACACGCGACAAGCTGGCGCGCCTGGGTGCCACGCCGCTGCCCACGCAGGCGGCGGCCTTCCACCAGCGCGTGGCCGAAGACCGCCGCGCCTGGGAGCCCGTGCTGAAGAACGTGGACCTGAAAGGCAACTGATGCAGCGCCAAGGCTATCCGCTGGAGGGTGTGCGCATCCTCGACATGGCCACGGTGCTGGCCGCCCCCTTCTCGGCCACGCTGTGCGGCGACCTGGGCGCCGATGTCGTCAAGCTGGAGCTGCCTGGCGGCGGCGACACGCTGCGCAGCCTGGCCCCCGTGCACGACGGCCACGCCGTGTTCTGGAAAACCGCCAACCGGGGCAAGCAGGGCATCTCGCTGGACGTGCGCAAGGCCGAGGGCCGCACGCTGTTCCTGCGGCTGATCGAGGACTTCGACGTGCTGGTGGAGAACTTCCGCACCGGCACGCTGGACCGCTGGGGGCTGGACCTGGCCACCTTGCATGCCCGCAACCCGCGCCTCATCGTGCTGCGCCTGACGGGCTTCGGCCAGACCGGCCCCTATGCGCGCCGGCCGGGCTTTGCGCGCATCTTCGAGGCCATGAGCGGCTTCGCCCACCTCACGGGCGAGGCGGGCGGCCCGCCCCAGCACATGAACTACCCGCTGGGCGATGCCGTGGCCGGGCTGTTCGGCGCCTTCTCCATCGCGGCCGCACTGGCCGAGCGCAACGCGCAGCCGCCCGGCGAACGGCGCGGCGTGGAGATCGACCTGTCGGCCACCGAAGCCATGCTGCGCCTGCTGGATCCGCTGGCGGCCGAATTCCAGCTGGGCGGACAGGCACGCAGTCGCACGGGATCGTGCGCGGGCTATACGGCGCCCTCCAACGTCTACCGCACGCGCGACGGTGCCTGGCTCACCGTGGTCGCCACGGGCGATGCCATCTTCAAGCGCCTGTGCCAGGCCATGGACCGCGCCGACCTGGCCGCCGACCCGCGCTTTGCGGACAACGCCGCGCGCATCCGCCACCTGCAGGCACTGGATGCGCAGATCGTGCAATGGTGCGCAGCCCTGGACTGCGGCCAGGCCATGGCCGCCCTGGCCGCGCACGACATTCCGTTCAGCAAGGTCTGCTCGGCCGGGGACGCGCTGCAGGACCCGCATTTCGCGGAACGCGGCAGCTTCATCACCCTGCCCGACCCCGACCTGGGCCCCCTCGCCGCCCCCGCGCCCGTGCCCCGCTTCACGGGCCGCCAGGCCCCTTCGCCACGCAGCGGCCCGGCCACCGGCCAGGACAATGCACGCATCTATGCGGCGCTGGGGCTGGATGCGCAGCAGCAGGAGAGGCTGCGGCGCGAAGGCGTGATATGAAGGCGTGCAGTGCTGGCGTCAGATGACCAGCCGTGCGGCCAGCAGGTCAGCCTGCTCAGCGAACTTGCGGGGATGGGACGTGCGTAGCTGCGCCAGGTTCTGCACCTTCCATCGCACGCCGGGCAGGTGTTCGAGATGGGCGATGTCCAGCTCCGGCCAATCGGGGACTCCTGCGGCCAGCGACAGCAAAAAGCGCCGTTCACTGGCATCCAGCCCTTGCTGAAGCTCCCGCAGCAACCGCTCGCGTGCTGCGAGCAGAGATTGCAGCGGCACAGGCTCGGCCGTCATGCCCCGGAAGTTGTTCTCGAAATCGTGCCGGACATCACGCAAGGGAGGAAACAGCACTTCGTGCAAAGGTCGGTTGCTGCAGGCCAGATAGACCACGAAGGCGCGCCGGATGCCTGAGGTGATGCCGCCGTGCGCGAACAGCTGCATCACATCGAACAGATCACGCGGGTGCTGCCGATCCAGGGCGGCCACGAGCTTGCCGCCGTACAAGTCCTCTGCGGAGACCACGGGAATCTCCAGGTCAGCCATCAGCACATCGCGCGCAGTTGGCGTGAGCGAGGCCTGCCGCACCGGCAGCACCGTGCCCCGCATGACATAGTTCACTTCGATCTTGACCTGCACGGGACCACGGCGCACCAGCAGCTTGGTCTGGCCCGCTGCAGCCACCGGCGCATGGGTCTGAAAGCCCCGCTTCGTCAGACGTTCTGCCGCTTGCCGGATGGCCTGATTGATCCGCAGCAGCGCCTCATCACGTGACGGCCTGTGGTCGGGAAACACCAGATCCAGATCAACGGACAGACGCGGCATATCGCGCACGAACAGGTTGATCGCGGTTCCGCCCTTCAGCGCGAACGTGTCATCCACAAACACCAGCGGCGCGACCTGTGTCAACAGGCGCGCAGTGTCGAGATAGGTCTGGTTCATGGCTTGAGCACCAACAGGCCCTCGGCCGACCGGGACACCCAGGGCCTGTCGCTTCCCGTCGGCAGCGAGGCCGTCTCCAGCCTGGCGGCCCAGGGCAGCGCCCCCTCGCGCCCGAGTTGAAGGCACAGGCGCACGGTCTTGACGCTGGTGCAGCGCTGCAGAAGTTCACGCAGCACATCAGCGCGCAGGCTGTACGCGCTTTCCACCAGCTCCCTGGCTTCCTGCAGCGGCTGGCGCACGCCCACATCGCTCAGAAGCTCCAGCAGCGCACGCTCCGGCGCCGAGACCTGGGCGGCACCGCTGCGTTTCTCGAACGGCCCCACGTGCAGCAAATCGCCGGGTTGTTCATCGAACAGCCGTTTGCGATGGTATTCGGCAGGGAACCGCTCCGTGAACCATGGCGGCAACTGCCCGGCGGCCCAGCCATACAGCTGCAGCACCGGCTGCTGCGCCACATACTGGCGCATGCCGTACCAGTCCAGCGCCGACTTGCCCCCCACATGCAGGCCCTCCAGGCGGCGCTGCAGCACGCCCAGGCTCGGATGCAGGGCCAGGCTGTCGTTGGGCCGGCAGAAGACCCCCCGCATCAGGCGCTTCAGCCAGCCCGCGCGCACGTAATGGACAGCCAGGTCTGCGGAGATGCCCAGCCCTGCCAGATCCTGCGAGGTGATGGGCGTGCCCGCAGGCAGCTGCGTGTAGAGCGCGTTTAATTTGCTTGCCCCGGTCGTAGTCATGCTGCGATTCAAGCACTTATTCCAAACACGGACAAGTTTGGTATTTTTCTGATAATCGTAGTTTGGCTACGATTTTCAATACTTTTCAAAATTCCGTGGTGGCATGCATCGGTGCTGTTCCATGCCGATGGGTACGGCGCCAAAGCGGACGCCGCGCATGCTCAAGCCGCCCGCCGCGCCGCCGCAAACAGACCGCTGCGCAGCGCTTCCAGGTCGAGCACGCGCAGGCCGCCGTACTCCACGACGATGGCGTTTTCGCGCTGCAGCACGGACAGCGCCTCGTTGACGCGCTGGCGCGACAGGCCGACCAGGTAGGCCAGTTCCTGCTGGGTGATGCGCAGCACATCGCCCACGCCCGGGTACAGCAGCGGGTGAAAGAGCGCGGCCAGGCTGCGGGCCACGCGCAGGTCGGGGTTGGTGAGGCGGTCGATTTCGCGGGCCGAGATGAACTGGCCCAGGCGCTCGTTGAGCTGGCTCATGACGAAGCGGTTGAAACCGATGGAGTGGTCCAGCAGCCAGTGGAAGGTTTCTATGGGCAGGCCACCGACCACGCTGCGGCGTATGGCCTGCACGTTGTAGCGATAGGGCTCGCGCTTGACGGCCGTGCCCTCGCCGAACCAGCCGCCCGGGGGCAGGCCGGCCAGGGTCATGCTGGCGCCATCGGCGCCGTCGGTATTCATCTTGAGCAGGCCTTCGACCACGCCGAACCAGTAGGTGGGTGCGCGGCCGGTGCGGCAGACATAGTCGCCGGGCTGGGCGTCGCCGACGACCAGCGCCTTCTGGGCCCGTTCGCGCTCGGCGGGCTGGAGTACGGCGAGCCAGGGAATGCCTTCGAGTTCCTCGGGCCGGGGCGCGCGGCGGCGCTGGTGCAGTGACAGTTCTTGGCTCATGGAGTCGCGGCGAGGGTGCGCGGATCAATCATCAAAACCACCCAAGCATTGCCCGAGGCCGGGGGCTGGCGTGAGCGGGATTTCCAGAAGGACCGCCGCACGCGCACATTCGCGGATGCGCAAGCCCCCAAACGGGCCATGAGACCGTTTTGGCACCTTTTGTTACGGCGCGTTTTCCCGATGATGAGTTTCCCGCAGATTGTCGTCAAACAGACACCACGGCGTCAAAGCCAGTCCTAGGATGCAGTCCAAGCCGGTAGGTCAAAGCCTGGGCATCTGCACCATGCGGCCACCATTCACGAACATCCAAGGACATGGAATGACGACCACGTTCCCGCACCTGCTGCTCCAGCATGCCGCCCAGCGCCCCCAGGCGCCGGCGCTGCGCGAGAAGGAATACGGCATCTGGCAGACCTGGAGCTGGAGCGAGGCCGCCGAGACCGTGCGCCATATGGCCTGCGGCCTGGCGGCCCTGGGCCTGGCACGCGGCCAGAATCTGGCCTTCATCAGCGACAACCGGCCCCATGTCTACATGGGCTTCATTGCCGTGCAGGCGCGCGGCGGCGTTCCGATCCCGCTGTACCAGGATGCCGTGGCCGCCGAGATGCGCTTTGTCATCGAGGACGCCGAGATCGACTTCGCCTTTGCCGAGAACCAGGAGCAGGTGGACAAGCTGCTGGAGGTGCGCGAGAGCGTCTCCGGCCTCGGCCACATCATCTATGACGACCCGCGCGGCCTGCGCCACTACGACCAGCCGGGGCTGATCAGCACCGAGGCGCTGCTGCAAAAGGGCCGGGAATGGGATGCCGCACACCCGGGCGCCTGGGATGCGATGCTGGCCGCGCTGTCGCCCGACGATGTCTCGGTCATCCTCTATACCTCGGGCACGACGGGCAAGCCCAAGGGCGTGTGCCAGACGCACCGCAGCTTTGGCGAGTCGGCACGCGGCGGCGTGCAGGTGGACCGCCTGGGACCCGGCGACAACGTGATCTCCTACCTGCCCCCGGCCTGGGTGGGCGACCATCTGTTTTCCTTCGCGCAGTGGCTGGTGGCGGGGTTCACCATCAACTGCCCGGAGTCGGCCTCGACCGTGTCCATCGACCTGCGCGAGATCGGCCCCAGCTACTACTTCGCGCCACCGCGCATCTTCGAGGGCATGCTGACCTCGGTGTCCATCCGCATGGAGGACGCCGCGCCCTTCAAGCAATGGATGTACGGCCGCGCCATGGCCGTGGCGCGCCGCGTGGGCTCGGACATCCTGGACGGCAAGACGGTGGGCACGCTGGACCGCCTGAAGTACGCGCTGGGCGACCTGTGCATCTACGGGCCGCTGCGCAACGCCATGGGCCTGTCGCGCATCCGCGTGGCCTACACGGCGGGTGCGGCCATCGGGCCCGAGCTGTTCCGCTTCTTCCGCTCCATCGGCATCAACCTCAAGCAGCTCTACGGCCAGACCGAGACCTGCGCCTATGTGTGCATACAGCGCGACGGCCAGGTGGAATTGAGCAGCGTGGGCCAGGCCGCGCCGGGCATCGAGCTGAAGATCGCCGACAACGGCGAGGTGCTGCTCAAGGGCGTGTCCGTGCTCAAGGAGTACTACAAGCGCCCCGACGCCACGGCCGAGGTGGTGGATGCCGAGGGCTGGTTCCACACGGGCGATGCCGGCGTGATCGATGCCAGCGGGCAGCTGCGCATCATCGACCGCGCCAAGGACGTGGGCAAGACCAGCCGGGGCGCCATGTTCGCGCCCAACTACATCGAGAACAAGCTCAAGTTCTTCCCCCAGATCAAGGAGGCGGTGTGCTTCGGCCACGGCCGCGACCAGGTCTGCGCCTTCATCAACATCGACTACGAGGCCGTGGGCAACTGGGCCGAGCGCCAGGGCCTGCCCTATGGCGGCTACGTGGACCTGGCCTCCAAGGCCAAGGTGCTGGAGATGGTGGCCGACTGCGTGGCCCAGGTGAACGCCGACCTGGCCGCCGAGGCCGGCATGGCCGACACGCAGGTGGCGCGCTTCCTGGTGCTGCACAAGGAGCTGGACCCCGACGACGACGAGCTGACCCGCACGCGCAAGGTGCGCCGCGGCTTCATTGCCGACAAGTACGGCGTGCTGGTCGATGCGCTGTACACGGGCAAGCGCGAGCAGTTCATCGAGACCCAGGTCAAGTTCGAGGACGGCCGCACCGGCAGCGTCAGCGCCACGCTGTCCATCATCGATGCCAAAACCCATTCGGTGGCTGCCACCGCCAGGGCCTGACCGGAGCCGCTGACATGACCCACAAGAAGATCGGCGATGTCATCCTCGACATCAAGAACATCAGCCTGCGCTTTGGCGGGGTGAAGGCGCTGACGGACATTTCGTTCGATGTGCGCGAGCACGAGATCCGCTCCATCATCGGCCCCAACGGCGCGGGCAAGAGCTCCATGCTCAACTGCATCAACGGCGTGTACACGCCGTCCGAGGGCTCGATCACCTTCCGGGGCAAGACCTTCAGCCACATGAACAGCCGCCAGGTGGCCGAGATGGGCGTGGCGCGCACCTTCCAGAACCTGGCACTGTTCAAGGGCATGAGCGTGATCGACAACATCATGACCGGCCGCAACCTGCAGATCAAAAGCGGCATCCTGATGCAGGCCCTGCGCCTGGGCCCGGCCCAGCGCGAGGAGATCCGCCACCGCGAGTTCGTCGAGCACATCATCGACTTCCTGGAGATCCAGGCCTACCGCAAGACGCCCGTGGGCCAGCTGCCCTACGGCCTGCAAAAGCGCGTGGACCTGGGCCGCGCCCTGGCCATGGAGCCGCAGGTGCTGCTGCTGGACGAGCCCATGGCCGGCATGAACGTGGAGGAAAAGCAGGACATGTGCCGCTTCATCCTCGATGTCAACGACGAGTTCGGCTCCACCATCGTGCTGATCGAGCACGACATGGGCGTGGTCATGGACATCAGCGACCGCGTCGTGGTGCTGGACTACGGCAAGAAGATCGGCGACGGCGCGCCCGACGAGGTGCGCCAGAACGAAGATGTGATCCGCGCTTACCTTGGCACGAGCCACTGAGGGGACAGACATGGGATTTTTTCTGGAAACCTTGTTCGGCGGCCTCATGGTGGGCACGCTGTACGCACTGATCGCCATCGGCTTCGTGCTGATCTTCAAGGCCTCGGGCGTGTTCAACTTCGCCCAGGGCGCGATGGTGCTGTTCTCGGCCCTGGCCATGGCGCGCTTTTCCGAGTGGATCCCGAAGTGGATCGGCATGGAGCCTGGCTGGTTCACCAACCTGCTGGCCATCTGCGTGTCGCTGGCCATCATGGTGGTCGTGGCCTGGGTGATCGAGCGGCTGGCGCTGCGCCACCTGGTCAACCAGGAGCCCATCACGCTCTTGATGGCCACGCTGGGCATCGCCTACCTGCTGGACGGACTGGGCCCGATGATCTTCGGCAGCGCCGTCTACAGCATCAACGTGGGCATGCCCAAGGATCCCATGTTCATCCTCGACGGCCTGTTCGAGGGCGGCGTGCTGCTGAGCCAGGAAGACCTGTACGCAGCCTGCATCGCCGCGCTGCTGGTGGCCGCGCTCAGCGTGTTCTTCCAGAAGACCAAGACCGGCCGCGCGCTGCGCGCCGTGGCCGATGATCACCAGGCGGCCCAGTCCATCGGCATTCCGCTGTCGCGCATCTGGGTCATCGTCTGGTCGGTGGCCGGCGGCGTAGCCCTGGTGGTGGGCATCATCTGGGGCTCCAAGCTGGGCGTGCAGTACTCGCTGTCCCTGGTGGCCCTGAAGGCCCTGCCCGTGGTGATCCTGGGCGGCCTGACCTCGCTGCCCGGCGCCATCATCGGCGGCCTGATCATCGGCGTGGGCGAGAAGCTCTCCGAGGTCTACCTGGGCCCCATGGTCGGCGGCGGCATCGAGACCTGGTTCGCCTACGGCCTGGCCCTGTGCTTCCTGCTCGTGCGGCCCCAGGGGCTGTTCGGCGACAAGATCATCGACCGCGTCTGAGACCGTATACGGAGAACTTGCACCATGTTTTATCGTGAAAACGGTCAATTCAAGACGACCTACGCATCCGACCAGCAGATCTTCGGCGTCGCCCAGGACCGCTGGGCCATCGTGGCGCTGCTGGCCGTCGCCTTCCTGGTGATTCCCTTCAGCGTCAGCGACTACACCTTCCAGGCCGTGCTGATCCCCTTCCTGATCATGTCGCTGGCGGCGCTGGGGCTGAACATCCTGGTCGGCTACTGCGGCCAGATCTCGCTGGGCACCGGCGCCTTCATGGCCGTGGGCGCCTATGCGGCCTACAACCTGCAGGTGCGCTTCGAGGGCATGCCGCTGCTGGTGGCCCTGATCGGCGGCGGCGTGCTGGCCATGGTCTTCGGCGTGATCTTCGGCCTGCCCAGCCTGCGCATCCGCGGCCTGTACCTGGCCGTGGCCACGCTGGCGGCGCAATTCTTCGTGGACTGGCTGGCAAGCCGCGCGGCCTGGGTGACGAACAACTCTTCCTCGGGCTCGGTGAGCGCTGGCCCGCTGTCCATCATGGGCTGGCAGATCGACACGCCCATGGAAAAGTACCTGCTGTGCCTGGGCATCCTGTGCGTGCTGGGACTGGCCGCCAAGAACCTGGTGCGCAGCGCCATCGGCCGCGAGTGGATGGCCATGCGCGACATGGACGTGGCCGCCAGCGTGATCGGCATCCGCCCGACCTACGCCAAGCTCAGCGCCTTTGCCGTGAGCAGCTTCATCGTCGGCGTGGCCGGCGCGCTGTGGGGCTTCGTGCACCTGGGCGCCTGGGAGCCGGCGGCCTTCAGCCTGGACCGCTCGCTGCAGCTGCTGTTCATGATCATCATCGGCGGCCTGGGCTCGGTGGTGGGCAGCATCTTCGGCGCGGCCTTCTTCGTGCTGCTGCCGCTGCTGCTCACCCAGGTGCCGCACTGGATGGGCCTGCCGCTGTCCACGGCCACGGCGACCTACCTGGAGCACATGATCTTCGGTGCGCTGATCGTGTTCTTCCTGATCGTGGAGCCGCATGGACTGGCAAAACTGTGGGCGACCGCAAGACAAAAACTGCGTGTCTGGCCCTTCCCGCATTGAGTTGATCTGTATCGAGACAGGGCGCCACAGAGTGCCGGATAACCGGGGAATCTTCCCCAGCCAACTAGGAGACAACGTCATGATGTTCAAGAAAGTCGCCATCGCCGCCGCCACGGTCGCTGCTGGAATCGGCGCTCTCGTGGCCGCCCCCGCCGCACAGGCCCAGGACCAGTTCGTGCCGCTGCTGGTCTACCGCACGGGCCAGTTCGCGCCGCTGGGCATTCCATGGGCCGATGGCAAGCAGGACTACATCAAGCTGGTCAACGCCAAGGGCGGCATCAATGGCGTGAAGATCGCCTACGAGGAATGCGAGACGGCCTACGACACGGCCAAGGGCGTGGAATGCTATGAGCGCCTGAAGGGCAAGGGCGGCGGCGCGGCCGGGTTCGATCCGCAGTCCACCGGCATCACCTTCGCCGTGACGGACAAGGCGCCCGGCGACAAGATGCCCATCATCACCACGGGCTATGGCCTGTCGCAGTCGGCCGACGGCAAGGTGTTCGAGTGGAACTTCCCGCTGCTGGGCAACTACTGGACCGCGGCCGATTCCATCGTGCAGGACATCCTGAAGAAGGAAAAGGGCAGCCTCAAGGGCAAGAAGATCGCCCTGGTCTACCACGACTCTCCCTATGGCAAGGAACCCATTCCGCTGCTGCAGAAACGCGCCGCCAAGGAAGGCTTCGATCTGACGCTGCTGCCCGTGACGGCGCCCGGCGTGGAGCAGAAGTCCACCTGGCTGCAGATCCGCCAGCAGCGCCCCGACTACGTGCTGCTGTGGTCGGCCGGCGTGATGACGCCCACGGCCGTGCGCGAGGCGCAGGCCACCGGCTACCCGCGCGAGAAGATGTACGCCATCTGGTGGGCCGGCTCGGACCATGACGTCAAGGACATCGGCGCCGGCGCCAAGGGCTACAACACCGTGACCATCCACAACACGGCCGAGCACGACAAGGTGCACGACGAGGTCAAGTCCATGGTCTACGACAAGGGCCAGGGCACGGCCACCGACGCCAAGGAACTGGGCGCCATGGCCCACACGCGCGGCATGGTGATCTCCATGCTGCAGGTGGAGGCCATCCGCACGGCGCAGGAAAAATACGGCAAGGGCAAGGTCATGACCTCCGAGCAGGTGCGCTGGGGCCTGGAGAACCTGAACCTCACGCAGGAGCGCCTCAACGAGCTGGGCTTCGGCAAGATCATCCGCCCCGTCAAGACCAGCTGCGACAACCACCTGGGCACCGACTGGTCGCGCATCGCGCAGTGGGACGGCGCCAAGTGGAAGGTGGTCTCCGACTGGTACCAGGCCGACAAATCCATGGTCGAGCCGCTGGTCAAGGAGTACGCGGACAAGTACGCCAAGGAAAAGAACGTAAAAGCTAGAACTTGCACCCCCTGAGGCGCTTGCGCGCCTTCCCCCTCTCTACCCGCTTCGCGGGGGAGGGGGACGACACCCTCGGTGCGGGGCGGCCCTTCCTCGGTGTCCCTGAGTTGGGGCATTCCCCGCGCAGAGATGCTTCGAGAGTTGCGGCCACCGCACTCCGCTTTCGTATCAACGCCCATGGACGACGCCATGACCACCGCATCCACCTCCGCCCCGGCCGCCAGCGATCCGCTGCTCGTGGTCAATGGCATCGAAGTCATCTACAACCATGTGATCCTGGTGCTCAAGGGCGTTTCGCTCCAGGTGCCGCGCGAGAGCATCGTGGCCATCCTGGGCGGCAACGGCGCGGGCAAGACCACGACGCTGCGCGCCATCTCCAACCTGCTCAAGGGCGAGCGTGGCGAGGTGACCAAGGGCACGATCGAGCTGGAGGGCGAGCGCATCGAAAGCCTCACGCCCTCCGAGCTGGTGCAGCGCGGCGTGGTCCAGGTCATGGAGGGGCGGCACTGCTTCGCCCACCTGACCATCGAGGAAAACCTCATGACCGGCAGCTACACGCGCACCGACAAGGGCGAGATCGCGGCCAACCTCGAGAAGGTCTACAACTACTTTCCGCGCCTGAAGACGCGCCGCACCTCGCAGGCCGCCTACACCTCGGGCGGCGAGCAGCAGATGTGCGCCATCGGCCGCGCGCTGATGGCCAATCCGCGCATGGTGCTCCTGGACGAACCCTCGATGGGCCTGGCGCCGCAGATCGTCGAGGAGGTGTTCAACATCGTCCGCGACCTCAACAGCAAGGAAAAGGTCACCTTCCTGCTGGCCGAGCAGAACACCAACATGGCGCTCAAATACTCGGACTACGGCTACATCATGGAAAGCGGCCGCATCGTCATGGACGGCGCGGCCTCGGACCTGGCCAGCAACGAGGACGTCAAGGAGTTCTACCTGGGCGTGGGCGGCGGCGAGCGCAAGAGTTTCAAGGACGTGAAAAGCTACAAGCGCAGAAAACGCTGGCTTGCATGAATACCCCCTGAGTCGCTTCGCGCCTTCCCCCTGAAAGGGGGACGACACCCTCGGTGCGGGGCGGCCCTTCCTCGGTGTCCCTGGGGTTGGGCCGCGCCGGTTTCGCGGGCAAGGGGCGGCACAAGGATTGTTGGAATCTTTCTTTCACCGCTGGCCGAACTCCATCTGCCCTTTTCCATCTACAGGACTAGCCATGAGTGCCTTCTACGACGCGCTGGAGACGCGCACCCCCGACGAACGCGAAGCGGCGCTGCTGGCCGCCCTGCCCGGGCAGATCGCCCATGCGCAGCGACACTCTGCCGCCTTCGCCCGGATCCTGGCCGGCGTCGATGCCGCGCAGATCAACAGCCGCGAGGCCCTGGCCCGGCTGCCGGTGACGCGCAAGTACGAACTGCTGCAGCGCCAGGCCGAGCAGCGGCCCGCGCAGATCTTCGGCGGCTTCAACGCCATCGGCCTGGGCCAGCCCATGCCGCGCCTGTTCTGCAGCCCCGGCCCCATCTACGAACCCGAAAGCCGCCGTCCCGACTACTGGCGCATGGCGCGCGCGCTGCATGCCTCGGGCTTTAGGCCCGGCGAGCTGGTGCACAACTGCTTCAGCTACCACTTCGTGCCCGCGGGCTCGATGATGGAAAGCGGCGCCCATGCGCTGGGCTGCACGGTGTTCGCAGGCGGCACGGGGCAGACCGAGCAGCAGGTGCAGGCCATGGCCGACCTGCGGCCCGCCGGCTACGTGGGCACGCCCAGCTTCCTCAAGATCATTGTGGAAAAGTCCCTGGAGATGGGCCTGCCCATCCCCTCCGTGACCAAGGCCATGGTCTCGGGCGAGGCCTTCCCGCCCTCGCTGCGCGACTGGCTGGCCGAGCGCGGCATTGCCGGCTACCAGTGCTACGCCACGGCCGACCTGGGCCTGATCGCCTACGAGACCGAGGCCCGCGAAGGCCTGGTGCTGGACGAGCAGGTCATCGTCGAGATCGTGCGCCCCGGCACGGGCGACCCGGTGGCCCCCGGCGAGGTGGGCGAGCTGGTGATCACCACGTTCAACCCCGACTACCCGCTGATCCGGTTCGGCACGGGCGACCTCTCTGCCGTACTGCCCGGCCAGTGCCCCACGGGCCGCACCAATGCGCGCATCAAGGGCTGGATGGGACGCGCCGACCAGACCACCAAGGTGCGCGGCATGTTCGTGCACCCGGGCCAGATTGCCGACGTCGTGCGCCGCTTCCCCCAGGTGGAGCGCGCGCGGCTGGTGGTCACGGGCGAGATGGCCAATGACCAGATGCAACTGCTGGTCGAAACCCGCGAAACCTCGCCGGGCCTGGCCCAGCAACTGTCCGATGCCGTGCGCGAAGTCACCAAGCTGCGCGGCGATGTGCAGATGGTGCTGCCGGGCACCCTGCCCAATGATGGCAAGGTGATCGAGGATGCGAGGTCGTACAAGTAGCCACCGAGTCGCGGGGGACGGCGGCCTCGCCGCCGCGCAGCCTGCTGCAAGCCCTTAAAACATGACGCCTGTCAAGGCCCCAAGGGTTTGCACTAGATCAATGGCAAGGGAATCTGCTGCGGCGCAATAGAAACAATTCTTAAAATCCGTCTCCTCGTGCATTCGGTTTCTTTTGCGCGTTTGCCCTCGAAGGCAAATGCGCAACGCCCCCTATCATTTGCACGCTATTTACTTGGAGACACTATGAAAGCATTGTTCAAGATCGCAGCCATTGCGCTGGCAGCCGGTGCAGCCATTGGCGCCCACGCGCAGGACTATCCTGCCGCAGGCAAGACGATCACCCTCATCGTGCCGTTCACCGCAGGCGGCCCGACCGACAAGGTGGCCCGCGATCTGGCCGAGTCCATGCGCAAGCATCTGAACAATGCCACCATCGTGGTGGACAACGCCGACGGCGCCGGCAGCACCATCGGCACGGCCAAGGCCGCGCGTGCCCGTCCTGACGGCTACACGCTGCTGATCAACCACATCGGCATGTCCACGATCCCGTCGCTGTACCGCAAGCTGTCGTTCAACGTGCTCAACGACTTCGAGTACGCCGGCATCATCAACGACGTGCCCATGACCCTGATCGGCCGCCCCAGCCTGCCGGCCAAGAACTTCGCCGAAGTCAAGGACTGGATCGGCAAGAACCAGGGCAAGGTCAACCTGGCCAATGCCGGCATCGGCTCCGCCTCCCACCTGTGCGGCCTGATGCTGCAGGCAGCCATGAAGACCGAGATGACGCCCGTGCCCTACAAGGGCGCCGCGCCGGCCATCGCCGACCTGATCGGCAACCAGGTCGACCTGCTGTGCGACCAGACCACCAACACCACGGGCCAGATCACGGCCAAGAAGGTGCAGGCCTATGCCGTGACCACGCCCAAGCGCCTGGTCATGCCTGCGCTGAAGGACCTGCCGACGCTGGCCGAAGTGGGCGTGCCCGACTTCCAGGTCACCATCTGGCACGGCCTGTACGCACCCAAGGGCACGCCGGCGGAGATCGTCAAGAAGGTCAACGAAGCCATGAAGGCCTCGCTCAAGGACCCCGAGTTCATCAAGCGCCAGGAAGCCCTGGGCGCCGTGATCGCCAGCGACGGCCGCATCGAGCCCGAAGGCCACAAGAAGTTCGTCCAGGCCGAGATCGAGAAGTGGGGCAAGGTCATCAAGGCAGCCGGCACCTACGCCGACTGATCCCGAGGACCACCACCGCGACGGATCGCCCGGTTGCAACCACGATCAAGCCCGGCTTCGGCCGGGCTTTTTCGTTGGCGGGAGCCGCGCGACGGCAGCGATGCAGGCTCAGGGCGCCGGCCCGCGCAGCGCCATCACGGCCTGCCAGCTGCCGCCGCGCTGGCTTGCGTTGTAGAGGTTGCTCTGCGTTTTGCCGGGACCTTCGTAGTAGCTGCCGCGCATCAGGCATTGCGATCCCGAGGCCGTGCAGTGCACAAGCTCGACGCCGAACATCAGCGCCGGCTGGCCGCTGGCCCGGTCCAGCACCTGCTCTCCGCCCTTGCCCACGTCGCAGCCCGACGCCGGCCGCACCAGGGACTGGCCGGTGAACAGGGCCAGCGTGCCCGCATCGGGGTCCAGCAGCGCCCAGCCCCGGCCATTGCCTATGCAGTAGGCGGCCGCCTTGGGGCCGAGGCTGGAGGCGTTGTCGATAAACAGCAGCGAATACACGGCAGCCGCCGCTCCCTGGGGCGCCTGCGGGCCGGCGGGCGCCTTGGGCCGGTCGGCGCAGGCGGCCAGCGCCAGCATGGCTGCCAGCGCGCCCAGCCAGGGCAGGAGTCGGGAATGGCGGAGGCGGAGGCGGTGCATGGAAGTCCTTTCTTGTGTCGCAATCTGTGCAGGCGTGTTTAGCACGGCGCGGCCTGTGGCCAGGCGGCGGCCGTGCCGTCCAGTTCGGTGCGATGCGCTTCAAACAGTTCTATGAGGTGGTCGGCCACGGCACGCACGCGCCGCGAATGGGCCAGGTCGGCATGCATGGCGAGCCAGATGGGCTGGTCCGCGCCCAGTTGCTGCGCCACGCAGACCAGCCCCGCCTGCCGCGCCAGGAAATGCGGCAGCACGGCCAGGCCCAGGCCCGCCTGGGCCGCGGCCAGCTGCGCGGACAGGGTATTGGTCTCCAGCCGGCAGGGCCGCCCGTGCAGGGCGCGTGCCATCCAGCGTGCGGCTGGCAGGTGGGCATGGCTGTCGTCCCAGCCGATGAAGGCATCGCCCTCGAACGGGTCCGAGCCGTGGGTGCCCGCGCTTCCGCTTCCGTTTCCGCCTGCGCGGCCTTGCACATGGCCGGCCGATCCGTACAGGCCGAAGCCCAGCGTCCCCAGGCGCCGTATCGTGAGGTGGCCGGCCTCGGGCTGGGTCATGCGCACGGCCAGGTCGGCGTCGCGCCGGTGCAGGTTCAGCGTCTGCACGCCGCTGACCAGCTGCACGCGCAGACCCGGGTGGCGGGCAAACAGATGGACCAGCGAGGGTGCGATCAGCGGGTTGGCCAGGTTCTCTGCCGTGGCCAGCCGCACCACGCCCGCGACCTGTGCCTGGGTTTGCGCGGCATCGCCCAGGGCCTGGGCCGCCTGCTCCAGCGCCTCGGCCGGGGCCAGCAGCGCCTGCCCATCGGCCGTGAGGCGGTAGCCGCTGTGGTGGCGGCTGAACAGGGGCATGGCCAGCGCGGATTCCAGCCGGTCCAGCCGGCGCGAGACCGTGGCCACGCCCAGCCCCAGCGCGGCCGAGGCGCCGCTCAGGCTGCCGGCGCGGGCAATGGCCAGGAAGATGCGGGCGTCGTCCCACTGCAATGAAGTGCTCCTTTGTTCCTTGGGAATGCTTTTTCGGAAATGCTTTCCGAAAACGGAAGATCAAAGCGCGATTTTCTCAGTAGGCAAGGCCGCTTCGGAAAACCATACTGGCCCCTTGTTTCAGCAAGAGGATATGCAATGCAACAACGCACACTTGGCCACGATCTGCAGGTATCCGCCCTGGGGCTGGGCTGCATGGGCATGAGCGAGTTCTATGGCCCGCGCGACGATGCCCTGGCGCTGCAGGCGCTGGACCATGCCCTGGAGTCCGGCATCGATTTCCTGGACACGGCCGATGTCTACGGGCCGCACCACAACGAGGAGCTGATCGGCCGCTTCCTGGCCGCGCGCCGCCCGCGCGTGAAGATTGCCACCAAGTTCGGCATCGTGCGCAAGGCCGGGGAGTACCGGCGCAGCATCGACAACAGCGCGCAGTACGCGCGGCAAAGCTGCGAGGACTCGCTGCGGCGCCTGGGCGTGGAGCGCATCGACCTGTACTACGTGCACCGCGTCGATGCCACGCGTCCCATCGAAGAGACCATGCAAGGCCTGGCACAGCTGGTGCAGGAAGGCAAGATCGCCCGCATCGGCCTGTGCGAGGTCAGCGCAGCCACGCTGCGGCGCGCCCATGCCGTGCACCCGGTGGCGGCGGTGCAGACCGAGTATTCGCTGTGGACGCGCGAGGTGGAGGAGGAGGTGCTGCCCGCCTGCCGCGAGCTGGGCGTGGGGCTGGTGGCCTATTCGCCGCTGGGGCGCGGCTTTCTCACGGGACGCTTTCATGGCGGCACGGCCTTCGAGCAGGGCGATTTCCGCGCCAGCCTGCCGCGCTTTCAGCCGGGCAACATCGACACCAACCAGGCCCTGGTGGGCGCCGTATCGGCCCTGGCGCAGCGCAAGGGCAGCACGCCCGCGCAGATCGCCCTGGCCTGGCTGCTGGCCCAGGGGCCGGACGTGGTGCCCATCCCGGGCACCCGGCGCATCGCCCATCTGCAGGACAACCTGGGCGCGCTGTCCGTGGCACTGACTCCCGCCGAGCTGGACGAGCTGCGGCGCGCCAGCGACGAACTGCCCGTGGCCGGGCAGCGCTATACGGAGGAAGGCATGAAGGGCATCAACGCCTGACGGGACAGCGGGAGGCGCCGCTACCAGGTGACGTCGCTGTTCTCGGCGGCGCTGCGGCGCAGCATGTCGATCATGGGTGCAGCGCGCTGGCGCAGGCTGACGGCGTCGCGCGCGCCCGCTGCGGCGCTGTCCTGCTCGCCGTCCTGGGCCTGTTCTTCATGGCTGGCCTTGCGGCGGGCGTCGTCGTCGGCGACGGCGGCCTCCAGCGCCTCGATGGCGGCGGGAATCTGCTGCACCGTGATGATGCCGCTGGCGCCGGGCGTCTTGCCGACGATCTCCAGGACCTGGCGGCCGTTGGATTCGAGCATGATGACGTCGGCCGTGGCACGGGACTTGAACTTGTAGAGCATGGGCAATCCTTGTTAGCGGTACATGTACTCGCGGTTGAAAGCATAGCCCGATTGCGCGCCCACCAGGGGCCCGCTCTGCCGCAGCCCGTCAGGATGCGTGCACAGCATCTGGTGCAGGGCGATCCAGCCGCGCTCGAAGCCCATGGCGCAACCGGCCAGGTAGAGCCGGTAGGCGCGCAGCACCTTGGCGGCATTGTCGGCTTCGGCATGCTGCGCCAGGATGCGCTGGGCCTCGGGCAGGCGCGCCTCCAGCGCGTCGGACCAGTTCCACAGCGTGCGCGCATAGTGGGGACGCAGGTTCTCCGTGTCCACCATCTCCAGCCCGCTGCGCGCCATGTCGTGCAGCACGCGGCTGACATGCAGCAGCTCGCCGCCCGGGAAGATGTAGCGGTCGATGAACTCGCCCATGCCCGCGCCCAGTTCGGTGTTGTCCACGCCACCGGCCGTGATGCCGTGGATCAGCGCCATGCCGCCCGGGCGCAGCAGACCGTGCACGGTCTGGAAGTACTCAGGCAACTGGGCCTGGCCCACATGCTCGAACATGCCCACCGAGCCGATCTTGTCGAAGGGCTGGCCGGGCGCCAGCGCGCGGTAGTCCAGCAATTGCATGTCCACCTTGCCCTGCAGGCCGCGCTCGGCGATCAGCTGCTGCACATGGCGGTGCTGGTTGCGCGAGAGCGTGATGCCCGTGGCCGTGACGCCATAGTGCTCGGCCGCCCACAGCAGCAGCGCGCCCCAGCCCGCGCCGATGTCCAGGAAGCGCTCGCCGGGCCGCAGGTCCAGCTTGCGGCAGATGTGGTCCAGCTTGGCCTCCTGGGCCTGTGCCAGCGTCATCTGCGGATCGCGGAAATAGGCGCAGGAATAGACACGGCGCGGGTCCAGCCACAGGCCGTAGAAGTCGTCGGAGATGTCGTAGTGGAACTGGATCTGCTGGGCATCGCGCGCCAGCGTGTGCGCGGCCATGGAACGCATGCGGGCCATGGCATGCACCCACCAGTGCGAAGTGCCGCGCACCGGATCGGACTGCAGCAGGCTGGCGGCCACCGTCATCACGTCGCGCATGCGGCCGTCGATGCGAACCAGCCCCTCCACAATGGCACTGCCCAGCGTGCCTATCTGCCCGGCCGCCAGGCTGGCCATGGCCGCCATGCTCTGGAAATGCAGCACCACCTGCGCGTCCGCAGGACCAGCACGCTGGCCCGAGGGCAGGACCACGGCCACGGGAACAGGGAGAGACGCCAGCCGCGCCTCGATGGAGCTCAGCACTTGTGTCATGGCGTTCATTTTTGACAGCAAGGCGCACTGCGTCAACCGCAGCCCGGGCTGTGCATGGCGGGGCATCGCGCCCCGCCGGTGGCGCAGTGCTCAGGCGATCAGCTGCCTGTAGTCTCGCCGGGTCTGATCCGTCACCGAAGCGAGCACTTGCTCGAATGGCGTCTTGTGCCGTGCCACCAGGCGCAGGGAAGCCACGGCGCGCGATTTGCAAAACCAATGGCAGGTGTACTGCATGAGCAACAGCTCGGCCGTCATCGTGAAGGCGCGCGCACGGCGTTCGTCCTCGTTGCGGCTGTCGGCCACGCGCACGGAGGCAATGCCGCGTGCATGCAGCTGCATGGCGTCGCGCAGATCGAAGGACGACGAGGGAAAGAGCCGGTCCAGATAGGGCAGCGCCACAGGCAGCGTGCTCACGCGCGTGAGCTGCGGGTCGGCCGTGGCCATCTCCTTGGCAAAGCGCTGGAACTGCTCGGCCAGGCTGGCCTCGGTGTTGTCCAGCACGGTCCAGATCTGGGCACGGCGCTGCTCGTCGTGCTCACCCAGGGCGCGCAGATAGCCTTCGATCAGGCCGCCCATCAGCTTCTCGATCTGGAATCGTCCCAGATACTGGGCCAGCAGCAGGGTATGCCGGCGCTGTTGCTGCGTCTTGAGCAGGTAGATTGCGATGAAGACAATGATCGCCAGCGTGAAGAAGTCCATGAAAGCAGCAAGGGGGCCAAGGGTGCGAGAAGGCTTGAGTGTAGTCAGGCGCGGCCTGCCCGCGATTTTGGTGGGCATAGGCCTGCTGCTGGGCGGCTGTGCCAGCCGGGGGGCCGGTGGCGACGGGCTGGGCTACTACTGGCAAAGCCTGCGCGGGCAAATGCACCTGCTGCAGGCCAGCCGCCCGATTGACGATTGGCTGCAGGACGAGAACCTTGCGCCCGCACTGCGCGAGCGCCTGCTGTCGGCCCGGCGCATGCGCGCCTTTGCCGTGGAGCGCCTGGGCCTGCCCGACAACGCCAGCTACCGCCGCTATGCCGATCTGCAGCGGCCGTTCGCCGTATGGAACGTGGTGGCCGCGCCGCCCGACAGCCTGGAGCTGCACCGCTGGTGCTTTCCCGTTGCCGGCTGCGTGGGCTACCGGGGCTACTTTGCCGAGGCCGACGCCATTGCCCAGGCCCGGCAACTGGCAGACCAGGGCCTGGAGTCCGGCAGCTACGGCGTGCCCGCCTACTCCACGCTGGGCTACCTGAACTGGCTGGGCGGCGATCCGCTGCTCAACACCTTCATCGGCTGGGGCGAGGGCGAGTTCGCCGGCCTGCTGTTCCACGAACTGGCCCACCAGGTGGTTTACGTGGCGGGCGATACCGCCTTCAACGAATCCTTTGCCACCACCGTGGAGCGCCTGGGCACGCCGCTGTGGCTGGCCACCGAGGCCGGCCCCGCCGCCCGCGCACGCTGGGATGCCGGCCAGCTGCGGCGCGCGCAGTGGCGGGCGCTGACCGGCCATACGCGCCAGGCGCTGCATCAGCTCTACCGGGACCCGCAGCAGCGCGGCCCCGCCATGCAACAGGCCAAGGCACAGATCTACCAGCAGTTCCGCAGCGACTACGCCGTACTGCGCGCGCAATGGCGCAGCGCCGATGCGGCCCTGCTGACCACCGATGCGCAGCGCCAGCTCTACGACCGCAACCAGGCGCGGCTGGACCAGTGGGTGGCCGATGCCAACAACGCCAGCTTTGGCGCGCTGGCCGCCTACGACGACTGGGTGCCGGCCTTCACCGCGCTGTGGAAGCAGGCGCAGACCCTGGCTGCGGCCCAGGCCGGCGGCGAGGCCGCCCTGGGCTGGCAGCGTTTCCATGCCGAGGTTGAGAAACTGGCCACCCTGCCCGCCCTGCAGCGCAACTCAAGGCTGTGCGGGCTCATGCCGCCCGATGCGCCCCTGCCGCCTGCCTGCGCCCAGGATCAGGACAATGCATCGGTATCCACGGACGGATCGCGTCCCGGCAGCTGAATGCGGGCCAGCAGGCCGCTGGAACTGCCGGGCGGTGGCGACTGCAGCTCCAGGCTGCCGCCGTGCTGGGCCACGATCATGGACACGATGGACAGGCCCAGGCCGTAGCCCGGCGACGCCAGCTCGCGCACGGTGCCCTGGGGCAGGCGCAGGTCGTCCACATGGCGCACATGGCGCTCGCGCGCGGTGCCCAGCGCTGCCGCATCCATGCCCGGCCCCTCGTCCCGCACCTGGACAGTGTGGCTGTCGCAGACTTCGAGCAGCACCTCCGGGCCATCGCTGTAGCGCAGCGCGTTCTCCACCAGATTGCGCAAGGCGATGGCCAGCGTGTCCACGTCGCCCGCCACCGGCCCGCAGGGCTGCTCGGGCAGCACCACGTCCAGCCGGAGCTGGGTGGATTCGTCCTGCTGCCAGAACTCGGAGGCCACCATGCTGGCCAGCGCGTCCAGCCGCACCTCGTCCTGCGCCAACGCCGAGCCCGAGGCCGCGCGCGACAGCTGCATCAGCTTTTCCGTGCGCTGGCGCAGCCGCTCCAGCGCCTCATGGGCCGCGCGCACATCGGTGCTGTCCACGCCCCTGTCCAGGGCCGTCTGCAGGCGCAGCGTGGCCACGGCCAGCGGCGTGCGCAGCTCATGGGCCGCATTGGCAGCCATGGAACGCTCCACCTGCACGGCATGCGACAGGCGCTGCATCAGGTGGTTGATGCCCCGGCCCAGGCGCCACAGCTCGCGCGGCATGGCGTCCAGGTCCAGCGGTTCCAGGTTGGAGCCGCCGCGCTCGCTCAGCTGCAGCTGCATGTCGAGCAGCACGCGCAGGCGCCGGCGTGCCGTCGCGCGCAGCACCCAGCCCATCAGGGTCAGCATCGCCAGCATCGCCAGCACCAGCGCCAGCAGGGCACGCTGCAGCGCCTCGCTGCGTTCGGCCAGGGGATCGGCCAGCACCAGAAACAGCGGCAGCTGGGGATGTGCCACCACGTACATGCGCCAGCCTTCGCGCTCGTAAAACCCGTCGCGCATGGGAACAGGAAAGGCCACCACGGGCGCCGCCTGGGTGCGCAGCAGCACATTGCCATGCCGGTCCTGCAACTGATAGACCAGACTCTCCGCACCGTCGCCAGGCGCCAGCGCCACATGGGGCAGGGGCACGCCTTCGACCGAGTGGTCCTGCTGCTCCAGCTGGTGCACGGCCACCTCCAGCATGCGGTGGGCGCTGTCGATCATCTCCTGGTCGAAGTTGCGGTGCACGATGTGGCTGACATACCAGGCCAGCGCCAGCACGCAGGCCAGCCAGACGGCGGCCAGCGCCAGCGTCAGCTCGCGGGCCAGCTGGTCGGCCAGCCGGGGCGGCAGGCCGGGCTTCTCCCGGCGCCCCTCAGCCATGCTCGGTCACCAGGCGGTAGCCGGTGCCGCGCACGGTCAGGATGCGTTCGCGCCCTAGCTTGCGGCGCAGCCGGCTGATGAACACTTCCAGCGTGTTGCTGTCGGCCTCGGCGTCGAAGCCGTAGAGTGCATCGAGCAGATGCTCGCGCGTGTACAGGCGCCCCGGATGGAGCGTGAGCACGCGCAGCAGCGCCCATTCCTTGGGCGTGAGCAGCAGGGTGCGGCCGGCATCGCGCACCATTTCGCGGGCCAGGTCGATCTCCAGCGTGCCCATGCGCAGCACGGCGTCCTGCCCGGCCTGCATGCCCCCGCCGCGCCGGCTCACGGCGCGCAGGCGGGCCAGCAATTCCTCGGGGTCGTAGGGCTTGACCAGATAATCGTCGGCCCCCGCGTCCAGCCCGCGGATGCGGTCGCTGACCTGGTCGCGGGCCGTCAGCACGATGGTGACGGGAGGCTGCTCCAGCCGGCGCAGCGTGGGCATGAGCGCCAGGCCGTCGCCGTCGGCCAGGTGCAGGTCCAGCAGCACGGCCGCGTAGCTGGCGCCGGCCAGGCAGGCGCGCGCCTGGGCCAGCGAGGGCACGCTGTCGATCAGGAAGGCCTTGGAGCGCAGATAGCTGCCGACCGCCTGGGCCAGTGCCTCATCGTCTTCGACCAGCAGGATTCGCATGGGAGGCTGGACCTTCGCACATCAGGGTGTGCACCGGATACGGGCGCAACAGAGGGGACGGGAGGTGTTCAAGCTGAACGGAGTCTGAACGCGGGGTTCAGATGTTCTTAAGCTGCGAATTCTACGCTCGCGGCCATGTCAGAACGCCTGCTCGCCCGCCCCCCCTTTGCCGGCTCCTCCGGCACCGGCCAAGCCTCCGCCAACGCATCCGCTTCCTCGTCTGCCCAGAGCGCGCCCGCAAGCCTTGCGGTGCGGCTGCGCACGGCCTGGAGCGCCCCGCGCTCGCCCCAGGCCGTGGCCCTGGTGCTGGCGCTGTGGCTGCTCGCCACCGCGAACTGGGCGCTGTGGCTGCGCCTGCCCCACCTCGAAGGCTATGACGGCAGCCTGGCCACCCTGGTGCTGCGCCTGCTGCCGCTGGGCCTGGGCGGCATCCTGCTGCTGCTGTCGCTGACGGCCTGGCCGCGCGGCATGAAGCCGCTGTGGATCGCCCTGCCCTGGATTGCCGGCTCGGCCCAGTACTTCATGACCGCCTACGGCACGGTGATGGACGGCGGCATGATCAACAACATTCTGCAGACCGACCTGCGCGAGAGCAGCGACCTGTTCAACCCCCAGCTGCTGCTGCAGATGCTGCTCGTCGCCGGCCTGCCCACGGCCTGGCTGCTGCGGCTGCGCATCATCCGCCCGCGCCGCAGCATGCAGACGGTGCTGCGCACGCTGGGGCTGCTGGCCGCCTCGGTGGTAGTGCTGGTGGCATCGGTCTTTGTCTCTTATCGCGAGCTGGCGCCCGTGGTGCGCAACAACCTGTGGATGCGCCACATGCTCAACCCTGTCAGCCCCGTGCTGGCCTCGCTGGACGCGGTGCTCAAGCCCATCCTGCGGCCCAAGCGCCCGTTTGCCAGCATTGCGGCCGGCGCCACGCTGGGCGCCACCTACGCGGCCGAGCGCAAGCCGCCGCTGTTCGTCATCGTGGTGGGCGAGACGGCGCGCGCCGCCAACTGGGGCCTGAACGGCTATGCCCGCGACACCACGCCCGAGCTGGCCAGGCGCAAGGTGCTCAACTGGAGCAACGTGACCTCCTGCGGCACCAGCACGCGCGAATCCGTGCCCTGCATGTTCTCGCACCTGGGCCGCACGGGCTTCTACAAGAGCAAGGTGGACTACGACAACCTGGTGGACGTGCTGTACAACGCCGGCCTGGCCGTGCTGTGGGTGGACAACCAGGCCGGCTGCAAGGGCGTGTGCGAACGCATTCCCAACGCCAGCACGGCCGACCGCCTGAACACGCCCGACGGCAAGGCCCTGTGCTCCAGCGACGGCGAATGCCTGGACGGCATCCTGCTCAGCGGCATCGACGAACGCATCGCCGCCCTGCCACGCGAGCGCCGCGAGCGCGGCGTGGTGCTGGTCATGCACGAGATGGGCAGCCACGGCCCGGCCTACTACAAGCGCTCCACGCCCGAGACCAAGGTCTTCCAGCCCGAATGCCTGACCAATGCGCTGTCCAGCTGCACGCGCGAGCAGGTAGTCAACGTCTACGACAACTCCATCCGCTACAACGACCATTTCCTGTCGCAGACCATCGACTGGCTGGCAAGCCAGCAATCGCGCTACCAGACCGGCATGGTCTACATGTCGGACCATGGCGAGTCGCTTGGCGAGATGGGCATCTACCTGCACGGCATGCCCTACGCCATGGCGCCCGACGAGCAAAAGCACATTCCCATGATTGCCTGGCTGGGCAACCTGGGCGAGCGCACCGGCGTGTCCGAGCGCTGCGTGCGCGGCCAGCTGGACGCGCCGCTGTCGCACGACAACCTCTACCACACCACCCTGGGCCTGCTGGACGTGGCCAGTCCCACCTACCAAAAGCCCCTGGACGCGCTGGCCAGCTGCCGCAGTTGAGCGGGCGGGGGGCGCGGCCGCCGTTCAGCGCTGCTGCCAGAAGCTCCGGTGCGGCTCCAGCATCTCCTCGTGCAGCCCAGGCACGGGACCGATGACCTGCACGGCGCGCTGCCCGCGCGCGAAGACCTCGCGGCAAGGCAGGGACAGCGTGGGGTTTTCGGGATGGTCGCCCGTCAGCGCCAGCAGCGCCGTTTCCTCGGCGCCGTAGAGCACGCGGCCTATGCCGGCCCAGTAGATGGTTCCGGCGCACATGGCGCAGGGCTCGAAGGTGGTGACCAGGGTGCACTGCGCCAGGTAGGCGCCCGGATAGTTGGCGGCCGCCGTGCGCGCCAGCGTGGACTCGGCATGGTTCACCGTGTCGATGTTGCCCTGCTCGGCCAGCACGGTCTCGCCGTCGGGCGCCAGCAGCAGCGCGCCAAAGGGGTGGCGGCCCATGGCCATGGCCCGCCCGGCCACGGCGCCTGCGCGGCGCAGCTGGCGGGCCGCCTGTTCGTCGGTCAGGGGCGTCATGGCCGGATTCTCCTTCACTCGCCCTGCGAGCCGCGCCGGGCCCAGCCCGTGGTGCGCTTTTCGATGGCGCTGAACAG
Source organism: Delftia deserti (assembly GCF_042653485.1). NCBI lineage: Bacteria > Pseudomonadati > Pseudomonadota > Betaproteobacteria > Burkholderiales > Comamonadaceae > Delftia > Delftia deserti. The sequence goes on from NZ_JBHSIH010000001.1 coordinate 3,155,723, forward strand.
CTCGTACATCACCATGGCCATGGCGCCCACCACGATCAGGCCGGCAAAGGCCAGGCCCATCTGCATGGACGAGCCGGCCGACACCAGCAGGTAGCCGATGCCTTCGTTGGCCGCCGTCATCTCGCTGACCGTGGTGCCCACGAAGGCCAGGGTGATCGCCACCTTCAGCGAGCCGTAGAAGTAGGGCATGGAGCGCGGCAGGCCGACCTTGATCAGCACGTCCCAGCGCCGGGCGCCCAGCACGCGCAGCACATCCTCCAGTTCGGGCTCAAGCGTGGCCAGGCCGGTGGCGATGTTGACCATGATGGGAAAGAAGCTGATCAGGAAGGCCGTGAGGATGGCCGGTCCCGCGCCGATGCCGAACCAGACCACCAGGATGGGCACGAAGGCCGCCTTGGGCAGCGCGTTGAAGGCCGTCATCAGCGGATAGAACGCCGCATAGGCCAGGCGCGAGGAGCCGATCAGAAAGCCCAGCAGCACGCCCACCACGATGGCGATGCCAAAGCCTGCCATGGTCACCCAGTAGGTGCGCCAGGCGTGGGCGGCGATGATGCCGCTGAACTCGGCCAGCTGCCGGCCGATGGCCCAGGGGCTGGGGAAGATGAACTCCGAGACCTCGAAGGCCGAGCAGATGACCTGCCACAGCAGGATGACCGCCAGCAGCAGCACCCAGGGTGCCCAGCGTTCCGCGTATTTCTTGTGCATGTGAATCTCCCCCGTTCTATTGCTGGATGGCCGCGCCGGTCTTGCGCATGGCGCCGATGTGGCCGCGCAGCTCGTGCACGATGTCGGTGAATTCGCGCGTGTAGGTCAGCTCCAGCTCGCGCGGGCGCGGCAGCTCGATGTCGCGGCGCACCACGAAGCGGCCCGGGCTCTTGCTCATCACGTACACGGTGTCGGCCAGGAAGACGCTTTCGCGCAGGTCGTGCGTGACCAGGATGACGTTGAAGCGCTGCTCGGCCTGCAGGTCGCGCAGCACGCACCACAGCTCCTCGCGCGTGAAGGCGTCCAGCGCGCCGAAGGGTTCGTCCAGCAGCAGCATCTGGGGCTCGTGGATCAGCGCGCGGCAGATGCTGGCGCGCTGCTGCATGCCGCCCGACAGCTGCCAGGGGTACTTGTCCTCGTAGCCGCCCAGGCCCACCTTCTGCAGCAGGGCGCGCGCCCGCGCCTCGTACTCCTTGCGCTTTTGGCGGAACAGCGAGCGGTGCGGCTCCACGATCTCCAGCGGCAGCAGCACGTTGTCCACCGTGGTGCGCCAGGGCAGCAGCGACGGCGCCTGGAAGGCCATGCCCGAGATCTTCAGCGGGCCGGTCACGCGCTCGCCGTTGACCATGACGCGGCCCATGGACGGCATCTTCAGCCCCGTGGTCAGCTTCATGAAGGTGGACTTGCCGCAGCCCGAGGGGCCGACGATGGCGATGAACTCGCCGCGCCGCACCTGCAGGTCTATGGCCTCGACCGCGAAGTGGTTGGCGCGCAGCAGCTCCTCGTTGTAGGCAAGCCAGACGTCGCGGAACTCGACGAAGAAGGCGTCGTCATCGCCGTGGGATGTGGAGGAATTCATGGCAGGCAGCAGGCAAGGGCCGGCGCGTCGCCCGCTGGCGCACGCGCACGGTGTCAATCACTTTGTCGTCACTTCTTGGGCAGGATGTTCAGCTCGGCCGCAGACGGCAGGAAGCTGCCGTTCCAGACCTCGGCCGGGTTCACGCGCGTCTTGGTGGCGTAGACATCGGAGACCTGCGACGCCATCAGCGACAGGCGTGTGGGCACGACCTGGCCAAAGCCCTCGGCACGCGCATCGGCGCTGTTGACCACGGTGTCGATGGCCAGTTGCAGGCGGCGCGTCTCCAGCTGGGTGTTGACGATGCCGTCGCGCTCCTTCACGTAGGCAATGGCCGCGCCCGGGTTGGCGATGACTTCCTTGGCCCCCTTGGCGAAGGCCTGCAGGAAGGCCTTGATGGCGGCCGGGTTCTCCTTGATCAGCTTCGGGCTGGCGATGATGGCGTTGCCGTACAGCTTCACGCCGAAGTCCGCATAGGGCATGACCACCACATCGGCGGCCTTGATGCCGCGCGCCTCCAGGTTCAGCAGCGAGGTGAAGGTGAAGCCCGTGATGGCATCCACATCGCCGCGCACCAGCATGGTCTCGCGCAGCGGCGGGTCCATGGCCGTCCACTGCACGGCGCCGACCTGGTTGGCCTTGGCGAACAGCGGGAAGGCGCGGCGGCCCGCATCGAACACGGGCGCGCCCAGCTTCTTGCCGGTGAGGTCGGCCGTCTTGGCGATGCCGCTTTTCCTGAGCGCCATCACCGAGGCCGGCGTGTTGTTGTAGACCATCATCACGGCCACGGGCTTGTTGGGCATGTCCGGGTTGTTGGCCTGGAATTCCATCAGCGCCGCGATGTCGGCAAAGCCCAGGTCATAGGCGCCCGAGGCCACGCGCTGCACCACGCCGCCCGAGCCGCTGCCGGCATCGACCGTGACATCCAGGCCCGCGTCCTTGAAGTAGCCCTTGGCCACCGGCTGCAGGAAGAAGGCGGCCGGCCCCTCGAAGCGCCAGTCCAGCTGGAACTTCAGCGGCGTGGCCGCGTGGGCCTGTGTCTGGGCCGTTGCCAGGCCAGCGCTGGCGGACAGGGCCAGGACGGTGTGCAGGAACAGTCGTTTTTGCATGGTGGGCTTCCTCTCTGATGGTCAAAAGAAACGGGGGTCCGGAACGGGGGGCTGGGTCAGCTTTTCCAGGCGCCCTGGTGCGATGCGGCGGCCTCGCCGATCAGCGCCGGGCCTATGCATTCGATGGCGTGGGACGAGGCGGCGAACACATCGCGGCAGGACAGCTCGGCATCCTTCTGGTCCAGGCGCTCGCCGCGGAATTCGCGCAGGCGCACTGCGTCGATGCCGTAGACCACGCGGCCTATGGCCGACCAGAAGATGGCGCCCGCGCACATCACGCAGGGCTCGGCCGATGAATACAAGGTGGCTGCGGACAGCGCCTGGCGGTCATGCAGGGGGCTGGCCAGGCGGATGGCCGACAGCTCGGCATGGGCCGTGCAGTCGCCACTCTCGCCATTGGCGTTGGAGGCCTCGGCGAGCACGCGGCCATCGGCGGCCACGATGAGCGCGCCGAACGGGCGGTTGCCGCGCACGCGCGCCAGGTCGGCCATGGCGATGGCGCGGCGCAGGTACAGGCCGTCACGCTCGTCGAGCGAGGCCTCAAGGGGCAGTGAAACGGTGGCGTGGTCCATGTGCGATCCCTCAGGCCTTGGCCATGCGCGCGGCCAGCGGCGGCAGCAGGCTGCGGTTGAACAGCGCATCAGCCGACACGGGTGCCTTGAGGCCGAAGGCCTGGCTGACCTGCTCGGCCTGGCGGGCCAGCAGCTGCGGGTCGATATCGCCCAGGCCGTGGCGCTGCGTATCGGGCGCGGCCAGGTATTGCGAGGTGATGGCCCAGCGCGCCAGTTCCAGCTTTTCATCCAGGATGGGCTCGCGCTGGCGCACGGCGGCCACGGCCAGCGCGGGCTGGGCCAGGCATTCGACCAGGGCACGGTTGCTGGCGCGCAGGAATCCCGCCACCAGCGCCGGCTGCTCGGCCACCAGCGCGCTGGAGGCCAGGATGGCGTTGCCATACAGCTGCACGCCCGCATCGGTATAGCGCAGCACGGACAGCTCCTCGGGCTTGATGCGTGCGAACAGCGACACGGCCGAGTCATGGAAATAGGTGGCAGCATCCACATCGCCGCGCACCACCACGTTGTCGCGCGCCGAGAACTCCGTCGTGGTCCAGGCGAACAGGTCGGCCGGCAGGTTCTGGCGCTGCGCGACCAGGGGCCAGACGCGGCGCGTGGACTCCACGGCGGCGGCGGCCACCTTCTTGCCCTTGAGGCTGGCGAACTCGCCCGTGATGCCCCGGTCCTTGCGGCCGATGATGGCGAACGGAGCGCGGTTGTAGTACTGGTAGACGGCCTGCACGCGCGCCGCGCCTGCGTTCTGCGCCTGGAACTCGATCAGCGAGCTGATGTCGCCCAGTCCCAGCTGGTAGGCGCCGCTGGCCACCCGGGTGATGGAGGCCACCGAGCCCGAGCCCACGTCGATGCTCACGTCCAGCCCCTCATCGCGGTAGTAGCCCTTTTGCAGCGCTACGAAAAAGGGCGCGGTCTGCGAGGTCACGCGAAAGTCCAGCGTGAACTTCAGCGGTGCCAGCGCCTTGCCCTGGGCGAAGGCACCGGGCATCACGGCACTGGCAGCGGGAAGGGCGGCGGCGGCAAGGAAATGGCGGCGTTGCATGGTGGAACTCTCAGTCGCTATCAACAGGGGGACCGGCCGCTGGCATGGGGCCGGGCGGCTGGCGTGACATGAGCAATTTCCGGGCAACGCGCACTGGGCGCGTGCTGAACGCTTCTACTCAGTGATGCTTGTATGCAAAGTGCGTACCACCCCCTGAGTCGCTTCGCGCCTTCCCCCTCTCTCGCTGCGCGGGAGGGGGACGACACCCTCGGAGCGGGGCGGCCCTTCCTCGGTGTCACTGGGCTGGGCCGCGCCGGTTTTCGACGCGGCGGGCATGCATCAGATTGGTGCCAGACGGTTCCGATGCGGCGCGTGCACCAAGCTGCCCGGCCCTCTTGCACCACGATGGAACGCAGGCGGCCATGAACCGGCCTGCGCGGGCTGGCGCGCTGTTTGCTTGGGTGGTTGGCAAGAGTAGAAGCGTTCAGCTTGCCGGCCTGTGCCGGCGCGGGTCATTGCTCTTGAAGCGGGTGCGGGAGCGGCGTGGCTGCGACCTGTGCCCTGTCAGCCACTTCAAGAGCGACGGGCGGGACCGGTGTCTTTTTGCGCCGGCCGCTGCGTGCCTTGCCACTGCCTTTGCGGCAAAGGAAACAGACCATGAACATGCTTGCCAACTCCACCCTGACTTCGGCACCGGCTTCAGACTACGCCTTGGGTGAACTCGCCAAAGAGGCCCGCATGGGCGGCCAGGGGCAGGAGACGCGCGCACGGGAGGTGCGGGTGATCGACATCTCCGACTTTGACCGCCGCAAGGCCGAGATCGCCGATGCGATCTGGCAGGCCTCGGTGGAGATCGGCTTCTTCCAGGTGTCGGGCCACGGCATTCCCCAGCCCGATATCGATGCGGCCTTCGGGCGTGCCGAGCAGTTGTTCGCCCTGCCGCGCGAGGTGAAGGCGCAGTGGCCGCTGTCGCGCAATGCGGGCTGGGAGCACAAGGCGCAGATCCGGCCCTCCACGCGCACGCCGGACCAGAAGGAGTCCTACCAGATGACACGCCCGCGCATGGACGGCCTGTGGCCCACGCAGCAGGAGCTGCCGGGCTTTCAGCAGGCCACGCTGGGCTTCGAGCGCCAGTGCTGGCAGGTGGGCATGCAGCTGCTGTCGTGCTTTGCGCACAAGCTGGGCTTTGATGCGGACTTCTTCACGCGCGCCCACGACCCTTCGGTGCCCGCCTACCAGAGCACGCTGCGCATGCTGCACTACTTCGCGGTCGACCCCGCGCTCAAGGACGAGCTGGGCCTGTGGCGCGCAGGCGCCCACACCGACTTCGACTGCCTGACCCTGCTGTTCCAGCGCGCAGGCCAGGGCGGCCTGCAGGTGCTGCCGGGCAAGGAAATGGAAGGCCAGCAATGGACGCCCGTGGACCCGGTGGAAGGCGTGATCACCTGCAACATCGGCGACATGCTCACGCGCTGGAGCGACGACCAGTTGCCCAGCAACTTCCACCGCGTGCGCAACCCCCTGCCCCATGAATACCAGGGCGCGCGCTACAGCCTGGCCTTCTTCTGCCAGGCCAACGAGGATGCGGTGATCGAAGGCCCGCAAAAGAAGTACCCGCCCATCACGGGCGCGGAATACCTGCGCCAGCGCATCAGCGCGAACTTTTCCAACAAGTACTGAGCCCGGCCGGGGCCGTGGCCGGAAACGACAAGGCCCCGGATTCCGGGGCCTTGTCTGTGTCTGCGATCGGTGGTGGTGCGGATCAGCGCAGCGATTCGATCAGGTCGATGTACTGCTGCTTGGCGTCATCGGCCGAGGTGTCCTTGAGCTTTTCCCAGGCGTCCCACTTGGCGCGGCCCACCATGTCGGTGAAGCTGGGCTTCTTGGCCTCGTTGTCGCCCTCGGTGGCCTGCTTGTACAGCGCGTAGAGCTTGAGCAGCGTGGCGTTGTCGGGGCGCTCGCTGATCGAGGTGGAGTTCTTGACGGCGGCCTCGAAGGCGGCATTCAGATCGGACATGGCGGGTCTCCTGGTGGGCGGTTCGTGTAGCGGCACAGTGTAGCCAAAAAAGCAGGAATTTAGAACGACCGTGCTTTTTTCGCTGTCATCCGCACCGAGACCGGCGACGCCGCCCCTATGCCGCTCCCATGCCGTTCCTACGCTGCGCTGCACAGGTGCCCGGCCATGGGCCATCGGTCTGCCTCGCAAGGCGCGGGGGCCGGCGGCTGGCCCTGGGCGCTGCCCGGTTGCAGGATGCGGCCGTGCTCCATCACGACCACGCGGTCGGCGACGGCGAAGGCCTGCTGGCGGTCCTGGGTCGCATAGACGGCCGTACAACCCAGGCTGCGCAGCAGCCGGGGAATTTCCTCGCACAGGCGCTCGCGCAGGTTGCAGTCGAGGCCGGACAGGGGTTCGTCAAGCAGCACCAGGCGCGGGCGCTCCACCACGGCGCAGGCCAGCGCCGCGCGCTGCTGCTGGCCGCCCGACAGGCTGCCGGGAAGGCGCTCGCCCATGCCCTGCAGCCCGACCAGGCCCAGGGTCTGCTGCACCCGCTCGTGGATCTGCGCGCGAGGCAGGCCGCGCATCTCCAATGGGAAGGCCACGTTGGCCTGCAGGCTCATATGGGGCCAGAGCGCATGGCCCTGGAGCACCAGGCCCAGCTCGCGCCGCTCGGGCGGCAGGGACTGCGAGGCGCTGGCCACGCACTGCCCGCGCATCCAGACTTCGCCGCGGCTGGGCTGCTCCAGCCCGGCCAGGATCTTGAGCAGGGTGGTCTTGCCGCAGCCCGAAGGACCCAGCAGGGCCAGCACCTCGCCGGGGGCGATCTGCAGGCTGATGTCCTGGAGCACGGCGCGCTCGCCGTGGATGCGCTTGAGCTGCCGGGCTTGGACGGCCACGCCCTGCGCGGCGGCCGTGGAGGATTCGATGGAGGTCACAGGGACCGCATGCTAGGTGTGGTGTGTGACATGCCGGTGTCGGCCGGACCCTGCAAGGGCCTCAGCGCGTGGGCTCGCTCAGCCAGCGCTGGGCCAGCTTCACCCAGAACGTGGCACCCTGCGGGATCAGCTGGTCGTTGAAGTCGTAGCTGGGGTTGTGCAGCGTGCAGGGACCGCCGCCGTGGCCGATGGCGCGGTGGTCGCCGTCGCCATTGGCGATGAAGCAGTAGGCGCCGGGCTTTTCCAGCAGCATGAAGGCAAAGTCCTCGGCGCCCATGGACGGCTCCTGGGGCAGCACGTTGGCCTCGCCCACCACCTCGGCCATGACGCGGCGTGCGAACTCGGCCTCGGGGGCGGAGTTGATGGTGGGCGGGTAGTTGCGCACGAACTCGAACTCGCAGCGCGTGTCATGCGCGGCGCAGATGCTCTCGGCCAGGGTCTTCATGCGCCGCTCGATCAGGTCCAGCACCTCCAGCGTGAAGGTGCGCACCGTGCCCTGCAGCTCCACGCTGTCGGGCACCACGTTCGTGGCCTCGCCCGCATGGACCATGGTGACCGAGACCACGCCCGCCTCGATGGGCTTGACGTTGCGGCTGACGATGGTCTGCAGGCCCAGGATGAGCTGGGCCGCCACGGGCAGCGGGTCGATCACCATGTGCGGCATGGCCGCGTGGCCGCCCTTGCCGCGCACGACGATGCGGAACTCGTTGCTCGACGCCATGGCCGGGCCCGGGCCCACGGCCATGGTGCCGGCCTTCATGCCCGGCCAGTTGTGCATGCCGAAGACGGCCTGCATGGGGAACTGGGTGAACAGGCCGTCCTCGACCATCTCGCGCGCGCCGCCGCCGCCCTCTTCGGCCGGCTGGAAGATCAGGTGAACCGTGCCCTCGAAGCTGTCGCGGTGCGCGGCCAGGTACTGCGCGGCGGCCAGCAGCATGGCGACATGGCCGTCATGCCCGCAGGCATGCATTTTTCCGGTATGGCGGCTGGCGTGCTCGAAGGTGTTGAACTCCTGCATGGGCAGGGCGTCCATGTCGGCGCGCAGGCCGACGGCGCGGCCGCTGGCGCCGCCGTCACGGCCGTGGATGGTGCCCACCACGCCCGTGCGGCCCAGGCCGCGGTGCACGGCAATGCCCCATCCCTCCAGTTGCCGGGCCACGAGGTCGGCGGTGCGGATTTCCTCGAAGCACAGTTCGGGATGGGCATGTATGTCGCGGCGCAGCGCGGTGATCTCGGGTGCGCGGTCCAGCAGTTCCTGCAACAAGGCCATGGGGTTCTCCTTCTAGAGCGTGTTATGCACTTTTAAGTACCCGCGTTGGCTCTGCGCGCTGGTGATCGCAAGGCGCAGTGCGCCGCCAAGGCTGAAGCCTTGGCAAGCGCTGCAACGCCGCGAGCGCCTGCGCGCAGAGCCAACCCTCCGGGAAAGCCGGGAAAGGGGCCCGGCCCTTCGTTGCAGCCCGCTTGCGGTGTGGCAACCGCGGCGCGTGCTACGCCTCGTTCCGGGCCCCTTTCCCGGCTTTCGCGGGCACTTAGAAGTGCATAACACGCTCCAATGCTGCAAGCCTACACCCGGACCTTGCCGTCGCCGGTCAGCATGGACAACTCCACGAAGCGCGGCTTGCCGGACTGCGGCTTGAAGACCAGCGGGAAGCCGGCCACCTGCTGGCCGTGCATGGCGTCGAGCGCGGCCACCAGGCCGTCGCGCGTGGGCTTGCCCGAGGCCGAGGCCTGGCGCAGCGCATCGGCGAACACGCGCGCCGCCAGATAGCCTTCCATGCTGGAATAGTTGGGCGCCAGCTTGCCGCCGCCCTTCTGGATGGCCGCCAGGAAATCGCGCGTGATCTGGCGCGAGGTCTGGAAGGGCGAGGGCACGACCTGGGTGACCACCACGCCTTCGGCATCCTTGCCCAGCGTCTCCGACAGCGCCTGGGCACCCACGAAGGACACGTTGTAGAACTGCCCGCCAAAGCCCGCCTGGCGCGCCGCGCGCACAAAGGCCGCGCTGGCCGAGTAGGTGACGATCTGCACGATGACATCGGCGCCCAGCGGCACCAGCGTCTTGACGGCCGCCGCCACATTGTTCGAGTTGCGCTCCACCGTGGCCGCGCCCACGGGCTCCAGCCCCTTGGCGGCCAGCGCCGCCTTGACACCGGCCAGGCCCGACTCGCCATAGGCATCGTTCTGATGCAGCACGGCCACCTTCTTCAGGCCCAGGCCCGTGAGGTGGCGCACCATCAGCGCCGTCTCGTCGGCATAGGAGGCGCGCACATTGAAGACCAGGTGGGCCAGCTGGGGCTGGCGCAGCGCATCGGCGCCCGTCAGCGGCGCGAACAGGGGCAGGCGCGCCTTTTGCAGCAGCGGCAGCGCGGCCATGCTGGTGGAGGTGCCCACGTAGCCGAACAGGGCGAACACGTCGTCGGACAGGAAGCGCTGGGTATTGGCCGCGCAGCGCTCGGGCTCGTAGCCGTCGTCCATCACGCGCAGTTCGATGTTGCGCCGGGCAATGCCCCCCTGCGCATTGAGCTGCTCGAAATACAGCTTGGCGCCCTCATGGAAGGGTTGGCCGATCTGTGCCGCGGGGCCCGTCATCGGGCAGGACTGGCCCAGCACGATGGTGCCGCCCGCATCCTGGGCGCGCACTGCGCCGGTCCAGGTGGCGGCAGCAGCCGTGCCGGCTGCGATGAACTGTCTGCGGCTGAACGCCGTCTTGGGTCGGAGCATGAACTTGCCTGTTTTTGTCGCTGGAATCGGCGCCGTTGCTGCGTGCAGCCGGCTGCAAGGGTCCGCATAATAAAGACAAGCGGCGATTGCGGCATGCAAGACCGGCACCGCCCCTTGCCCGTGACGGCCTTTTCCCGTTTTCCCGTTTTCCCGTTTTCCCGGCTTTCACGGTTCTTTCGCAAAGTACCCACCCTGTCCGAGACCGCTGCCACCATGTCCTCCGCCTCGCCCCCACTCCAGGCCACCTCACAGGTCCTGGGCGCCTGCCCCCACGACTGCCCCGATACCTGCTCGCTGGTAACCACGGTCGAAGACGGCATCGCCAAAAGAGTCCAGGGCAACCCCGCCCATCCGCACACGGGCGGCGTGCTCTGCGCCAAGGTCAGCAAATACACCGAGCGCAGCTACCACCCCGAGCGCGTGCTCACCCCGCTGCGCCGCGTGGGGCCCAAGGGTTCCGGGCAGTTCGAGCCCGTGGGCTGGGACGAGGCGCTGGCCGACATCGCCGCGCGCCTGCAGTCCATGGCGGCGCGCGACCCCGAAGCCATCCTGCCCTACAGCTACGCAGGCACCATGGGCCTGGTGCAGGGCGAGAGCATGGACCGGCGCTTCTTCCACCAGCTCGGCGCCTCGCTGCTGGACCGCACCATCTGCTCCAGCGCCGGGGGCGAGGCACTGAACCTGACCTATGGCGGCAAGCTGGGCATGCGCGTGGAGCATTTCACCGAAAGCCGGCTCATCCTCATCTGGGGCAGCAACAGCATCGGCAGCAGCCTGCATTTCTGGCGCTATGCGCTGGAGGCCAAGCGCAACGGCGCACGCCTGGTGTGCATCGACCCGCGCAAGACCGAGACCGCCGACAAATGCCACGAGCACCTGCAGCTGCTGCCCGGCACCGACGCCGCCCTGGCACTGGCCCTGATGCACGAGCTGATCACGCACGGCTGGCTGGACCATGACTACATTGCGCGCCACACGCTGGGCTGGGAGGAACTCAAGGCCCGCGCCCTGCAGTGGCCGCCCGAGCGCGCGGCCCAGGTCTGCGGCCTGCCCGTGGAGCAGATCCGCCAGCTGGCGCGCGACTACGGCACCACCACACCCGCCGCCATCCGCCTGAACTACGGCGTGCAACGCGCGCGCGGCGGCGGCAATGCCGTGCGCGCCATCGCCTGCCTGCCGGCCCTGGTGGGCGCCTGGCGCCACCGTGCGGGCGGCCTGCTGCTGTCCGCCTCGGGCGCCCTGCCCGCGCAGCGCGCCCGACTGCAGATGCCGCACCTGCTGGGCGCGCGCCGCCCGCGCACCATCAACATGAGCACCATCGGCGACGCCTTGCTGCATGAAGGCGGCAATGGCTTCGGCCCGCGCGTGGACGCCATCGTGGTCTACAACAGCAATCCCGTGGCCGTGGCGCCCGAGTCGGCCAAGGTCGTGGCCGGCTTTGCGCGCGAGGACCTGTTCACCGTGGTGCTGGAGCAGTTCATGACCGACACGGCCGACCTGGCCGACTACGTGCTGCCGGCCACCACGCAGATCGAGCACTGGGACATCCACGGCAGCTACGGGCATACCGACGTGCTGCTCAACCGCCCCGCCATCGCGCCGCTGGGCCAGGCGCGCAGCAACGGCCAGATCTTCCGCGACCTGGCCGCGCACATGGCGCGGCATGACGACGCCTTTGCCGCCGCCCATTTCCAGACGGGGGACGAGCAACTGTGCCGCGAAGCCTTTGAGGGGCGCGGCGTGGACTTCAACGAGCTGCTGGACAAGGGCTTTGCCACCCTGGCCCTGCCCGAGGCCCCCTTTGCCGAGGGCGGCTTCGCCACGCCCTCGGGCCGCTGCGAGTTCACCAGCGCCGAGCTGGCGCGGCGCGGCATGGACCCGCTGCCCGACTACCTGCCCAACTACGAAACCGGCGACACGGATGAGCGCTACCCGCTGGCCATGATCTCGCCGCCCGCGCGCAACTTCCTCAACAGCAGCTTCGTCAATGTCAAGAGCCTGCGCAACATGGAAGGCCGACCGCTGGTGGAGCTGCACCCCGACGACGCCGCCATGCGCGGCGTGGCCGAGGGCGACCGCGTGCGCGTCTTCAACGACCGGGGCAGCTACGAATGCCATGCCACGCTCAACGGCCGCGCGCGCCGGGGCGTGGTCAACGGCCTGGGCATCTGGTGGCGCAAGCATGGCGACAACGGCACCAACGTCAACGAGCTCACCCACCAGCGCCTGACCGACCTGGGCCGCGCGCCCAGCTTCTACGACTGCGCGGTGCAGGTGCAGCGGCTGGCCTGAGCCCCGCCCCGGAGGCGGGCGATTCCTGCACGATGGCCACCGGCGCATCGGCACAATGGACCGCATTGCCACCACCGACAGGAGATGCCCATGCTGCAAACCGCCGTGGTCGCCGTGCGCGACCGTGCCCGGCTGCAGGAAATCGTCGGCGTGCTGCTGCGCTTCGGGCTGGCCGACCTGGTCGACACGCTGGGCCTGGCCCGCTTCGCGCCGCGCGGCAGCCAGCCCCATCCCGAGCATCCGCTGGATGCCAGCCGCCCCGAGCGCCTGCGCATGGCCCTCGAACACCTGGGGCCGAGCTTCGTCAAGCTGGGCCAGATCATGGCCACGCGCTCGGACCTGCTCGCGCCCGAATGGACGGCCGCCCTGCAGCAACTGCACAGCCACGCCGCCCCCCTGCCCTGGGAGACGGCCCAGCCGCTGATCGAGCAGTCGCTGGGCCTGCCCGTGGAGCAGGTGTTCACGCATTTCGACCCCGTGCCGCTGGCCTCGGCCTCCATGGCCCAGGTGTACCGCGCGCGGCTGCCTGCGGCTGAAGACCGGGAGGACGGCAGCGACAGCACCCCTGCGGCCAGCGCTGCCGACATCGAAGTCGTGGTCAAGGTCCAGCGCCCCGGCCTGCGCCCCCAGATCGAAGCCGACCTGCGCCTGCTCGAGCACCTGGCGCTGCTGGCCCAGGAACAATGGCCGCAGCTGGCACGCTACCGCCCGCGCGAGGTCACGCGCCAGCTGGGCCAGGCGCTGCGCGAGGAACTGGATTTCACCGTCGAAGCCCACAACGGCGACGCCGTGGCACGGCACTTCGCGGCCCAGCCCGAGATCGTCGTGCCGGCCATCCACTGGGCATTGAGCGGGCCGCGCCTGCTGGTGCAGGACTTCGTGCCGGGCGTGCCGGCCTCGGCCGTGGGTGCGGACCCCGCGCTGGACGGCCCGCTGCTGGCGCGCCGTGGCGCCTGCGCGTTTTTGCAGATGGTGCTGCGCGACGGCCTGTTCCACGCCGACCCGCACCCTGGCAACCTGCTGGCCCTGCCCGGCAACCGCGTGGGCTTCATCGACTTCGGCATGGTCGGGCGGCTGTCGCCCCAGCGCCGCCGCCAGGTGCTGGGCCTGATGCGCGCCCTGGTAGAGGGCCAGGGCCGCAGCCTCTCGGGCGTGCTGCTCGACTGGGCCGCCGAAAGCGAAATGCCCGGCCGCGCCCCGCCCTCGGCCGCGCGCATCGAGGCTGCCGTGGACCGCTTCGTGACCCGCCATGGCCCCGGCGCCAGCAATGGCCGCCTGGTGATGTCCCGTGCGCTGCAGGACTTCATGGCCCTGGCCCGCGAAACCGGCGTGGCCCTGCCCGCCGACATGGCCCTGCTGCTCAAGGCCCTGATCACGGCCGACCAGGTGCTGCTGCAGCTGGACCCGCAATTCGACGTGGTGCAGACGGCCACGCCCCTGGTCAAGGCCCAGCTGCTGCAGCGCTACTCCCTGCGCAGCCTGGCGCGCCAGCGCCGCGCCGCCATGGCGCAGTGGATGGAACTGGCCGACGACGCGCCGCACACCCTGCGGCTGGTGATGCAAAGACTGCGCTCGGGCCGGCTGCAGGCCGACCTGGACATACGCCACATCGACCGGCTTTCCCTGGCACTGGAACGCGCCGCCACCCGCCTGGCCCTGGCCGTGGTCTCCGGCGCCTTCATCCTGGGCCTGGCCCCCGGCCTGCTGACCATGGGCCCGCGCCTGTGGGGCATCCCCCTCTTCGCCGCCCTGGGCGTGGCCGGCGCCGCCGCCAGCCTGGCCGTTCTTTTCACCACCATGCGCAGGCAGAAGGCGCTGGATTGATCGCTGGATTGGCGATGAGCAACGCCCAAAGGCACCGCCAGCACACCAGCGCCCAAACCCGCCAAGGCCCAACCCAGAGACACCGAGGAAGGGCAGCCCCGCACCGAGGGTGTCGTCCCCCTCCGCGAAGCGAGAAGGGGCGACGTGCAACGGGAAGGCGCGCAGCGCCTCAGGGGGTCAGTCCAGCTTCACGCCCGCACTCTTGATGATGGCCCCCCAGCGCTTGGACTCCGCGCGCGACATGGCCAGGAACTGCTCGGGCGTGCCCGGCAGCGCCTCCATGCCGAAGTCCTGCATGCGCTTGACCACGGCGGGGTTGGCCAGCGCCTTGTTGAGCTCGGCGTTCAGGCGCTGCACCACGGCCGGGGGCATCTTGGCCGGGCCCAGGATGCCCTGGAAGGCATAGACCTCGGTGTCGGGCACGCCGACCTCGGCCAGCGTGGGCAGCTCGGGCAGGCTGGGCACGCGCTTGCCCGTGCCGATGGCCAGGGCGCGCACCTTGCCCGACTGGATCACCGGCAGGCCCGAGGCCAGGTCCAGGAACATGCAGGGCACCTGGCCGCCCATCACGTCGGCCAGCGCAGGCGCCGCGCCACGGTAGGGAATGTGCGTCAGGAAGGTGCCCGTGCGGTTCTTGAACATCTCCATGGCCAGGTGATGGGGCGAGCCGTTGCCGGGCGAGGCGTAGTTGACCTGGCCCGGATGCGCCTTCACGTAGGCCAGGAAGTCCTTGAAGGTCTTGGCCTCGAAGTTCGGGTTCACCACCAGCGCCATCGGGAAGCGGCTGATGCCGCCGATGTAGGTGAAGTCCTTTTCGGGGTTGAAGGACAGCTTGCTGAACAGGTGCTCGTTGTAGGCCAGCACGGCGTTGTCGGCCGACATGATGGTGTAGCCGTCGGGCTTGGCCGTGGCCACGATCTGGGCGCCGATGTTGGTGGAGGCGCCGGGGCGGTTGTCCACCACGATGGTCTGGTTCAGCGTCTGGCGCATGGCCTCGGCCACGGTGCGCGCCAGCACGTCGGTGCCGCCGCCGGGCGGATAGGGCACGACCCAGCGGATGTTGCTGGCGGGCCAGTCCTGCGCCTGTGCAAAAGGCGCGGCCATGCCGGCGGATGAGGCCGCCACGGCGGCCAGGAATTGTCTACGGTCCATTGTTGTCTCCTGTGGGATGGGTGTGGATGGGTCCTGGCCGTGCCCTGTTGCTCTTGTTCATGGAGGCGGCGGCCGTGTGTTTCAGGGCGGGCTGGCTGCGGGGAACTCCACGCGCTGCACCTTGAAGCCCTGGGCCGCCAGCAGCGCCGGCAGGCCGCGCGTGCCCACCATGTGCAGGGCGCCCACGGCGGCGAACACGCTGCGGCCGGAGCGGATCTGCCGCGCCACTTCGCGTGCCAGGCCGGGGTTGCGGCCATAGACCATGCGGTCGTAGTCGGCGCGCTCGGCGGCATTGGCCATGCAGTCGCACCAGTCGGGCAGGCTCTCCAGCAGGTGGATGCGGCCATCGGCCCAGACGCGTGCGATCAGCCCCAGCTTCTGGGAGGCGATACCGCTTTCCAGCTGGCGCAGGCCGGACTCCACCGTCTCGGCCACGCGCGCGGGGTCGTCCGAGACCAGCTCGCGCAGTTGCAGCTCGGGCGTCTCCAGCGACAGCACGGGCTTGTCCAGCGCGCGTGCCATCCCGGCCAGAGAGAAGTCGATGCCGTAGGCCGCGTCCAGCCCCTCGCTGCGGCCGGCCAGCGACAACAGGGAGATCACCTGGGCATCGGGACGCAGCAGGGCGAGTTCGGGGCCGGCGCAGGCCAGGCGCCTTTGCTCATCAAGCCGGCGCTGGAGATCGCCGCGCAGCGGCGGCGCATCGGGCCGCGCCTGCATGCCTGCGAACAGGACATTCATGACCTCGGGATCGAGGATGTTCAGCTCCAGCGCCAGGCTGTCGGAGGCCCGCAGCGCGTCCGCCACCGTGGGGCCGGGCACACTCCAGTCAAGCTTGGCCGCGTGCATGGTCCCGTAGAGCCAGCTGGTGCGGCCCCGGTGCTCGATGCGCCACAGCAGCCCACGGTCCTGCGCCTTGCGCTGCATGGCGCGGATCTCGTCCGGGCTGGGCATGCGCGCCTCGGGCGGGCAGGTGACGGGGTCCGCGGCCGGGGGCGCCGCGAATGCCGCGGCCAGCGGCGACAGCGCCAGCGCGGCCAGGCCGGCACGCAGCGACCTGCCCGCCAGGCGCCACCAGGGTGCGCAGACGCGGCTCATTCGGCAGGCTCGACGATGTTCTGGTCGATGGCGCCGAAGATGCTCTGGCCGTCCTTGCCCTTCATCTCGATGCGGATGGTGTCGCCGAAGCGCATGAACTCGGTCTTGGGCGCGCCGTCCTGGATGGTCTCTATGCAGCGCTTTTCCGCAATGCAGCTGTAGCCCTTGGGCCACTCCATGCGCCGGTTCTTGCCCTTGCCGCTTTCCACGCCCTTGTTGCTCACGGTGCCGCTGCCCACGATGGAGCCGGCGCGCACATTGCGCGTCTTGCAGATATGGGCGATGAGCTGGCCGAAGTGAAAGCTCATGTCCTCGCCCGCATCGCACATGCCGACCTTGCGGCCGTTCCAGGTGGACTGCAGCGTCAGGTGCAGGCGGCCGCCCTTCCAGGCGTCGCCCAGCTCGTCCAGCGTCACGGCCACCGGGCTGAAGGATGTGGCAGGCTTGGACTGGAAGAAGCCGAAGCCCTTGGACAGCTCATTGGGGATCAGGTTGCGCAGACTCACGTCGTTGGCCAGCATGACCAGGCGCACGCCGCCCAGCGCACGCTCGGGCGTGGCGCCCATGGGCACGTCGGCGGTGATGACGGCGATCTCGGCCTCGAAGTCGATGCCCATGGACTCGCTGGGCACCACCACATCGTCGCAGGGGCCCAGGAAATCATCGCTGCCGCCCTGGTACATCAGCGGGTCGGTGTAGAAATTGGCAGGCACCTCGGCGCCGCGCGCCTGGCGCACCAGCTCCACATGGTTGATGTAGGCCGAGCCGTCGGCCCACTGGTAGGCGCGCGGCAGCGGCGCCATGCACTGGCGCGGATCGAAGGCAAAGGCATGGACTGCCTTGCCGCTGTTGAGCAGGTGGTACAGGTCCTGCAGCTGGGGCGCCATGTAGCTCCAGTCATCGAGCACCTGCTGCAGGCGGCTCGCTATGCCGGTCGCATAATGGGCCTGGCTCAGGTCGCGTGACACCACGACCAGTTGCCCGTCCCGCGATCCGTCCTTGTATGTGGCAAGTTTCATGCTGCTCCCCCGTGCCGCCGCCGCGCGCCACGGCATCCGGGCAGCGGCCTGGATACCCATGGCGACGCAGCCACGAATTACGATAAGTTAAATTGATTTAACTAAACAAAACCAAATTCTATTGCAATGGACAAGGAACGCGCAGGGATTCAATCGGTCGAGGTAGGTTTTGCATTGCTGGAGGCGCTGACGCGCGCCCGGGGCCCGCAGATGCTCAAGGACCTGGCGTCCGACGCCGGCATGAGCGCCGCCAAGGCGCACCGCTACCTCGTGAGCTTCCAGCGCATCGGCCTGGTCACCCAGGACGCGCGCACCTCCCGCTACGACCTGGGCCCGGCCTCGCTCAAGCTGGGCCTGGCCTCGCTGGCGCGGCTGGACCCCGTTCGGCTGGCGCGCGAACGCATGCCCGCGCTCATGGAGCGCATCCACCACACGGCGGCCATCGCCGTCTGGGGCAACCACGGGCCGACCATCGTGCACTGGGAGGAAAGCGCGCAGTCGGTCACCGCCAACCTGCGCCTGGGCGACGTCATGCCCATGCTGGCCTCGGCCACCGGGCGCTGCTTCGCGGCCTGGCTGCCGCGCGAGGTCACGGCCCCGCTGCTGGAGCCCGAAGTGGACAAGGCCCGCCGCATCCAGCGCAAGGACCTGCCGCTCACCCCCGAGGCCATAGACGCCATGCTGGCCGAGGTGCGCGAGCGCGGCACCGCCCGCGTGGTCGATACCGTGCTGCCCGGCATCGTGGCCTTTTGCACGCCGGTCTTCGACTCCTCGGGCCATATCGTGCTGGGCCTGACCACGCTGGGCTCGATCGCCACCTTCGACCCCGAATACGGCGGCGCCATCGATGCGCCGCTGCGCGAGGCCTGCGTCCAGCTGTCCCAGGACCTGGGCTGGAACGCCTGAGATGAAGCTACACCCCCTGAGTCGCTTCGCGCCTTCCCCCTGGAAGGGGGACGACAGCCTCGCTGCGGGGCGGCGCGGCCGGCGTAGGCCCTTGCTCGCTGTCCCTGGCCTTGGGCCGCGCCGGTTTCATGGGCTGCGGGTGGCGCGCAGCACTATGGATAACTGACATGAGCCTACGCCAGCGCGCCCTGCCCGCCGTCACCGCCGTGGTGCTGGGCGTGCACGCGCTGGCCCTGCTGGGCCTGCCGCTGTGGAGCCAGGTATCGGCGCCGCACACCGAGGTGGCAGCCATGCAGACGCGGGCGCTGTCCCTGCCCGAGCCACCTGCCCCCCCGCCTGCAGCGCCCGTCCCCGCACCGAAGGCGCCTGCGCCCAAGCCGCAGCAGCCTCGCCCCAAGGTCCAGCGCCCGGCACCCGCCGCACCCGCGCCCACGCCCGAGCCGCTGGACACGCCCATCCGCGAAACCGTCGAACCCTTGCCGATGGCCGCAGCGCAGGAGCCTGCCGCATCGGAAGCCGCCGCTGCCGCTGCCGATGCAGGTGCTGGCAGCGGGCCAACCCCGGCCACGCCGCCGGCGCCGCCTGCTCCCAAGCCCGAACCCGAAACACCGTCCACACCCTCGGCCGGCCCGGCCCAGGGCATGGCCATCACCTCGCCCGATGGCACGCCGCTGGCCTCCGACGCCCCCGTTCCCGTGCAAATGCCCGATCCCGCGCGGCTGTCGTTCGCCGTCACCGGCCAGGCCAAGCGCTTCAACTACTCGGCCAGTGCCGAGCTGGTCTGGCGCCATGCCAACGGCCAGTACCAGGCCAGCCAGGAAGTCAGCCTGTTCCTGCTGGGCTCGCGCTCGCAGACCAGCGCGGGCCGCATCACGGACAGGGGCCTGGAGCCCAGCCGCTTCAACGACAAGGCACGCAAGGAACAATCGGCGCAGCTGGCGTTCGACCAGAACCTGGCGCACTTCAGCACGGGCGCGCCCGATGCGCCCATCGCGCCCGGCGCCCAGGACCGGCTCAGCGTGTTCCTGCAACTGTCGGCCCTGCTGGCGGCGGCACCGCAGCGCTACCCGGCGGGCACGCAGATCAGCTTCATCACCGTCAGCGCGCGGCGCGCCGACCGCTGGACCTTCCGCGTGGGCGAGACCGAGACGCTGGACCTGCCCTCCGGCAGCACGCAGGCGCTGCGGCTGGACAAGATCGCGGCGGCCGGCGATGACCAGCAGGCCTCGCTGTGGCTGGCGCCTTCACTGCAATACCTGCCCGTGCGCATCCGGCTGGCGCAGGACAACGGCGACTTCGCCGACCTGCAGCTCAAGGGCCGCCAGGCGCCCTGATCGCGGGTAGGCCGGCACTTGCAGGCGTCGCTGCCGCCCGCCTACCACAGGGCGGCCTGCGGCGCACGCCGCCACGCATGCCAATCCGTGGAATACTGCGTGCAAGTGCCTGTGATAGATCGGGACCCCCACGGTCCTTGAAATCCGGCGCTTCGCAGCCATGTAGGCTGTGCGACGCCCGGCAACGGGCCAGAAAGGGAACACCATGCAAATGCTTTACGACTCCGAATCTTTTGTGGTGCTCCATCTGCGTCCCGACATGGATCCGGATGCAACGGCTGGCAGTGAGGCAGTCGATACCGCCCGCCAACTGCCACGCCACGGCTTCGAGATCGTGGACAAGCGCTCGGGCAAGGAGGTCTACCTGGACGGTTCCTGGGCCGAGATGTTCCAAAAGCAGATCATTGCCTGGCAGCTCGACGCCCCCACCGAGGAAGAGGTGGAAGACGCACTGGATCGATACGCCGGCCTGGCCCAGCAGCCCGTCGTGGTGCACTGACAGCACACAGCGCACGGCCCCCTGAGGAGGCCGCGTGCCAAGCCCGCCGCAGATTCTCTGCGGCGGGCTTTTTCTTTGGGCGCGGCCATTGCGCGGACCCTGGTGCTTTCACCGATCCGCAGCCCGCGCCTCCTGCCTAGAATCCTGAGCGCAGGTTCAAGATTTGAAGACCATCTGTGAGATGGTCTTGTCACGCCTGTGTGGTGTGCGCCGGCCTCTTGCAGACAACCAGGAGGCAGCGATGCAAACCACAGGCCACAGCATTCGTGGCGTTCAGGATGTCATCTCGTACATCGACGCACGCCAGGGCATTTCAGGCCGCGCCGGCACCATCTGGTGGCTGGCACTCGGCGGCCTTTTCCTCGACGCCTTTTCCAACTCCGCGCTCAGCGTGGGCCTGGGACCCATGACGCGCGACCAGCAGCTCACGCCGGCCGAGGTGGCCTGGATGACGTCGCTGGCCTCCTGGGTGTCCATCGCCTTCAACCCCATCGGCGGCTGGATGGCCGACCGCTGGGGCCGCATGCGCCCGCTGGTCATCGCCAAGGTGCTGGCCGTGGCCGGTGCGCTGCTGGTCAGCATGGCGCCCGACTACGCCACCATCCTCTTCGGCCGCTTCTTCGTGGGCGCGGCCTATGGCATCGACTTCGCCATCGCCATGGCGGTGCTGGCCGAGTTCACGCCCGCGCGCCTCAAGAGCCGGCTCAATGTCTGGCAGGGCATGTGGTACATGGCCGTGTGCAGCAACCTGGTGCTGGCGCTGTGGTTCCACTCCTGGGACGTGGGCGATTCGCTGTGGCGCTACTCGGTCGCGGCCACCGCCGTGTTCGGCCTGTTCATCCTGGGCATGCAGGCCGCGCTGCTGGTGGAAAGCCCGACCTGGCTGGCACGCAAGGAGCGGCTGGACGACGCGGCCCGCGCCATGACGCGCATCTATGGCCAGACCTTCAGGGCAGCACCCCTTGCCGAGCGCCTGCCCGTGCTCAACCCGGCCCGGCGCGGCCTGGCCAATGTGCTGCTGATCTTTCGCGGCATCTACCTGCCGCGCACGCTGCTGGCGGCCACGGTGCAGATAGGCCAGTCCATCCAGTACTTCGCCGTGGGCTGGTACCTGCCGCTGATCAGCGCCTCGCTGTTCGGCAAGGACTTCCGCGAGGCCACGCTGGGCGCGCTGGTGTTCAACGTGTTCGGCATCGTCGGCGGCTTCCTGTCGCCCGTCATCGGGCGCCGGCTGGGCCTGCGGCGGGCCTCGGCCTTCGGCTTTGCGCTGGTGTTCCTGATGCTGCTGGTGCTGGGCCTGTTCAACGGCCGCATGCCCATCTGGCTGGCCGTGGCCGTGCCCTCGCTGTTCATCCTCTTTCACTCGGGCGGGCCCGGCGCCAACGGCAAGAGCCTGTCCACGCTGTCCTTCCGCAGCGAGCTGCGCGCGGGCGCCAACGGCGTGATCGGAGCGCTGGGCGCCATGGGCGCGGCGCTGGGGCTGCTGGTGTTCCCGCTGTTCCGCCAGCAGTACGGGCTGGAGAACACCTTCCTCATCCTGTCCGTGGTGCCGCTGCTGGCCAGCATCGTCTGCTTTTCCATCCGCTGGGACCCCACGCGCACCACGGTGAATCCCGACGACGAACCCGGCGCACCCCAGTTCGCGGACGACGCCGCCCCGCCCGCCAAGACCGCCCAACCCATTGCCTGAGAGAGGCCACCCCATGCACCATGAAGCCGTGATCCTTTGCATAGACGAAGGCACCTCGGGCACGCGCGCCGCCGTCGTGGGGCGCGACGGGCAGGTGTCCGCCCAGGACTACCTGCCGCTGCAGGTCCACTGCCCGCGCCCCGGCGTGGTCGAGCAGGACGCCGACCTGCTGCTGGAGCGCACGCTGGACGTATGCCGCCGCGCCATCGCCCGCGCCCAGGGCGGCGGCCAGCAGATCGTGGCCCTGGCCATTGCCAACCAGCGCTGCTCAGCCGTGCTCTGGGATACGGTCACGGGCCGGTCGCTGGCGCCCATCATGGTCTGGCAGGACTCGCGCCACCGCGACGAACTGGCCCTGCTGGCCGGCGACTGGGATGCCCGGCTGATCCGCCACGCGGGCCGGCCCGTGGGCGTGCGTTCGCCCTACCTGTGGGCCGCGCGCAAGCTGCGGGAGGATGCGGCCGTGGCCCGTGCCTGGCAGCAGCGCCGCCTGGCCTTCGGCACCATCGACTCCTGGCTGCTGTGGCATCTGTCGGATGCGCGCGCCGTGGTCACCACGCCCACCAATGTGACCTCGGGCAACGCCTATGCATTGGGCGATCACCGTTATCTGCAGGACTGGCTGGACGCGCTGGAGTTTCCCGCCGAGCTGCTGCCCCGCCTGTGCGAAGACGTGCAGGACTTCGGCCGCACGCGCACCGAGCTGCTGGGCCTGGCCGTGCCCATCCTGGCCTGCGCGGGCGACCAGCATGCGGCCGCCGTGGGCCTGGGCTGCCTGGAGCGGGGCCAGGCGCTGTGCGTGCATGGCACCGGCAGCTTCGTCGATGTGCTCACGGGAACAAAGCTGCCCGCGCATGACGCGGCCCATGAAAGCTCGCTGACCATGACCGCGCGGCGCATGGGCGGTGTCTCGCGCTATGCCATCGAGACCTATGTGCCCACCACCGGCTCGGCGCTCAACTGGATCTGCGAGAAGCTGCAGTGGTTCGACAACCCGCAGCAGATCAGCGCCCTGGCCCGCGAGGCCGAGACGCCGGCCGACCTGGTCTTCATCCCCGCGCTCACGGGCCTGCGCCTGCCGGCCATGGAGCCGGGCGCGCGGGCCTCGATCTCGGGCGTGTCCATGGCCACCTCGCGGCCGCAGCTGGCGCGCTCCATCCTCGAAGGCATTGCGCATTCCGTGGCCTCCTGCGTGCAGGCGGACGAGGCGGCATCAGGTACCGAGGTGGGCGAGCTGCTGGTGGGCGGCGGCCTGTCGGGCAGCGATGCGCTGCTGCAGATCCAGGCCGACCTGGGCGGCCTGCCCGTGCGCCGCCTGGCCGATACCGACAAGGCCAGCCTGCGCGGCATCGCCTTCATGGCCGGCAGCACGGGCCTGCTGTGGGACGGGCTGGAGCAGGCCTGCGCCACGCTGCGCACCGAAGCGGTCTTCACCCCGCGCATGGCGGCCGACGAGCGCGGCGAGCGCCGCCGCATCTGGCGCGCCCGCGTGGGCGACGAACTGGTCCGCGCCCGGGCCCCCGGGCGCAGCGCCGCCCTGGAGGGCTGCGCATGATGCAATGGCCCTTTGGCAAGGAACGCAGGGACAGCGCCGCACTGACCCAGACCGCGCCGCTGCAGCTGCAGCGCGCGGACCAGCTCGCGCGGCTGGGTGACGAGGCCTTCGACCTGCTGGTCATCGGCGGCGGCATCACCGGCGCCTATGCGGCGCTGGACGCCAGCCTGCGCGGCCTGCGCGTGGCGCTGGTGGAGAAGGACGACTTCGCCTCGGGCACCTCGTCCAAGTCCTCCAAGATGGTGCACGGCGGCCTGCGCTACATCGAGCAGGGCAACCTGGCCCTGGTGCGGCACTCGCTGCTGGAGCGCCAGCGCCTGCGCCGCAATGCGCGGCACCTGGTGCAGCGCCTGCCCTTCCTGTTTCCCGTGATGGAGCGCGACGGCGTCTTCGACGCCCGCCTGGCCAAGGCCTTCGGCAGCCTGCTGTGGACCTACGACCTGGCCGGCGGCTGGCGCGAAGGCATCCTGCATCGCAAGCTCGGCAAGGCCGAGGTGCTGTCGCACTGCCCGAGCTTTCGCGAAGAGCAGCTCCTGGGCGGCTACATGTACTTCGATGCGCGCGTGGACGATGCGCGGCTCACGCTGGCCGTGGCGCGCACGGCGGCCTTCCATGGCGCGGCCGTGCTCAACCACTGCCAGGCCACCGCCGTCATGCGCAACGCCCACGGCCGCGTGGATGGCGCCATCGTCCAGGCCGACGGCCGCGAGATCAAGGTGCGCGCGCGCAGCGTGGTCATGGCCACGGGCGTGTGGCTGCGCGACTGGGATGGCCGCAAGCCCGGCCAGGAGCCCCGGCTGCACGTGCGCCCCGCCAAGGGCGTGCACGTGGCCATTCCCTGGCTGCGCATACGCAACGACTGCACCGTCACCATTCCCGTGCCGGGCCGCAGCCGGCGCGCCACCATCACGCGCTGGGGCGATGTCTCCTACCTGGGCACCACCGACGAGGACTACGCGGGCGGCCTGGACGATGTGCACTGCACGCGCACCGAGCTGGACTTCCTGCTGGAAGGCGCGCGCTCCGCGCTCAGGGTGGACCTGTCGCCCGAGGACGTGGTCGGCTCCATCGCCGGCTGCCGCCCCCTGGTCGGCCCGCCCGGCGGCAAGACCGTGGAGATGAAGCGCAACCACGAAATCCATGTGGCGGCC
Organism: Delftia deserti; assembly: GCF_042653485.1. Taxonomy (NCBI): domain Bacteria; kingdom Pseudomonadati; phylum Pseudomonadota; class Betaproteobacteria; order Burkholderiales; family Comamonadaceae; genus Delftia; species Delftia deserti. The sequence continues at coordinate 3,180,116 of NZ_JBHSIH010000001.1, forward strand.
GACGGCCTGGTCACCATCGTGGGCGGCAAGCTCACCACCTCGCGCCACATGGCCGAGCAGACCGTGGACGCCGTCGAGAAACTGCTGGGCCGGCGCACGCGCTGCACCACCACCTCGGCCTTTGTGCTGGGCGCGGCCGGCTACGACGCCCAGGCCATCACGGCCACGGGCGGCCTGTCGGCCCACCTGGGCGAGCGCTACGGCACGGAGGCGCGCTTCGTCAGCGACCTGCTGGCCGCGCGCCCCGAACTGGCACGGCCCATCGTGCAGGGACTGCCCCATACCGAGGCCGAAGTCCTCTACGCCGTGCGCCACGAAATGGCGGCCAGCGTGGACGACGTGCTCTCGCGCCGCCTGCGCGCCCGCCTCATGGCGCGCGATGCCTCGGCCCACGCCGCGCAGCGCGTGGGCGACATCCTGGCCGATGAACTGGGACTGGCACCCGCGCAGGTCGCGCAACAGGTCCGCGACTACCGCCGCGCCGTGGAGCGCGAGAAACAGATTTTGATGGGAGACATCCAATGCTGAGCAAAGACGCAATCGCCCGCGGCTACAACCGCCGCAACTACGTGGTGGGCGCCCCCACGACCCCAGGCTGGGCGGCGCAGGCCGCACCTGCAGCCGACCGCCCTGCCTCCGAAGGTCCTGCCTGCGGCCTGCAGCACGAGCCCGTGGCCGTGCCCGAGGCCGCGCTCGCCGCGCTGCGCGCCGCCTGCGACCGCGTGCAGACCGAGCGCGCCGACATCGTCGCCGGCACGCGCGACTGGTGGGCGCGCACCATGGTGGCCGAGACCTCGGGCCACCCGGCCACGCCGCAGGCCGTCATCGCCCATGCATCCACCGTGGAGCAGGTGCAGGCCGTGATGCGCATTGCCGACGCGCACGCCATTCCCGTCACCGTCTCGGCCGGGCGCAGCAACGTCACGGGCGCGGCCCTGCCCCTGCGCGGCGGCATCGTGCTGGACCTGTGCGAACTCAACCGTTTCATCGCCCTGGACGAGCAAAGCCAGATCGTCGAGGTCGAGGCCGGCATGTTCGGCGACGTGTTCGAGGAAACCATCCAGCGCCGCCACGGCATGACCATGGGCCACTGGCCCTCGTCCTTCGGCATCAGCACCGTGGGCGGCTGGGTGGCCTGCCGGGGCGCGGGCCAGCTGTCCACGCGCTACGGAAAGATCGAGGACATGGTCCACGGCATGGACGTGGTGCTGGCCGATGGCCGCCTCGTCACCGTGGGCGGCTACGCGCGCGCGGCCATCGGCCCGGACCTGCAGCAGCTGTTCATCGGCTCGGAAGGCACGCTGGGCGTGATCGTGCGCATCCGCTTCAAGCTGCACCGCCTGCCCGACCACGGCCGCGCCATCGCCTATGGCTTCGCCAGCTTTGCCCAGGGCCTGGAGGCCTGCCGCCAGATCCTGCAGCAAGGCGCCAACCCCGCCGCGCTGCGGCTGTACGACGCGCTGGAAAGCGGCGTGCAATTCGGCCGCAGCGACCTCAACGTGCTGCTGATCGCCGACGAAGGCGCGCCCGAGATCGTCGATGCCGTCATGGCCATCTGCGAACGTGTGTGTGCACCCTTGGGTGAACGGCTGGACGGCGCCGCCACCCTGGAGCGCTGGCTGGACACGCGCTACCTGACTGGCAAGAGCGCCGAGGGCTTCAAGAAAGGCCCGGGCTTCGTCGCCGACACGCTGGAGATGTGCGGCCCCTGGAAAGACCTGCCGGCCATCTACGAGGAAGTGGTCGCCGCCCTGCAGGCCATCCCCGGCACGCTGGCCGGCTCGGCCCACCAGTCGCATGCCTATGTGGATGGCGCCTGCCTGTACTTTTCTCTGCGCGGCGAGGTGGCCGTGGACCAGCGCGCCCAGTGGTACCGCGCGGCCTGGGACGCGGCCAACGCCGTGCTGCTGCGCCACGGCGCCACGCTCAGCCACCACCACGGCGTGGGCCTGCTGCGCGCGCCCTACATGCGGCAATCGCTGGGCCCGGCCTTTGCGCTGCTGGAGGCCACCAAGCGCATGCTGGACCCCAAGAACCTGCTCAACCCCGGCAAGCTGGGGCTGGACCTCTGACATGGGCCGCCCGGACAACTCCCTGGGCGCGCGGCTGGCGCGCCGCCCCGTCATCGCCACCCTGTACGGGGCCGAGCAGATGGACGCGCTGCTGGCCAGCCAGGCCGAAGTCGCCATCGTCGCCAACATCGAACTGCGCCGCCTGCGCTCGGTGATCTCCACCATCACCGGGGCGGGCAAGATCGCCATCGTCAACATCGACAGCTGCGACGGCATCTCGCCCGACAAGGGCGGCGTGGACTACCTTGTGGACCTGGGCGCCAGCAGCCTGCTGTCCACGCGCGTGGCCACCATCCAGCGCGCCAACAAGGCCGGGCTGCTGACCATGCAAAAGGTCTTCGTCACCGACCGCTCCACCTGGCCGCGCAGCATCAAGGCCGTGGAGCAGAGCGACCCCAACCTCGTGCAGATCATGCCCGCCCCCATGCTGGCCCACATCACCGAGGCCGAGCGCCGCATCCTGCCGCCCCTGGTGGCCTCGGGCTTCGTCTGCAGCCAGGAGCAGGTCCAGCAGGCGCTGGCCGGTGGGGCGATTGCGGTGTCTACCAGCGACAGTGGGCTGTGGTGAGGAGCGGCGATCGGATTTCCGAGACACGGTCTCGGAAATTGCAGCCCAGGGATAGGCCAGGAAGAAGCGCCGCACATTCTCCAGATTGTCCGGACTGAGCCCTCGCCCGAATCGAGCCGCCAGATCAACGGACAGGCTCTCCATCAACGACCTGCCATAGCCAACCCGGCCCCCCGCGCCCCAGGCCGCGCGCCGGCTCCGCATCTTCACGCGCTCCACCAGACCCTTGAGCAGGTCGAAGTGCAGACGCATGTGCTTGAGTGAGCGGCCGTAGCGTGAGCGGGGCAGCTTGAAGGCTTTGTCGGCAAGCTGAATGGCGCTGGCCGCCATGTGCCATTGCTGCTCGAATGCCGCATGGCCCTGCGGCGGATCGGCCTGCATGCGCCGTATGTGTGCCATCGCCAGTTCCACCGCGCATTCCACTTCGAACTGGCGCGCATTGCGTCCCCGCTTGTCGTGGCAGGTCTGGGTCAGCGCCGCCAGCGTGCTCTCCGCCATGGACAGCGAGACATACATGGCCTGCTGCCAAGTGGGCCAGGTGGGCCAAGTGGGCCAAGTGGGGGATGTGGGGGATGGGGTGGTTTTCTCTGTTTCCGGACGAGACTGTGCCTGCACTGCCACGCGGGCAGCGTTTTTGGAGGAGGTCATGGGTCAGCCCTCCCGTTGGTGGAGAGGGCTGATGGAGACAGGCTCGGCGCGATGGCCGGCCAGAAAGACAGAAGACATGGTCTTGATTCCTGCGTGAACAAGACCCCGATTGACGGTGGGGGCTGCAACGCCGGTTCAGGTGTTTCTACGCTCCGGGCCTTTCGGCTTGCCGCCAATGTAGCGGCACCAGGCTGGGCCGGGGCGGCCTCCTGGGCGGTGGCCACTCCAGATGCGGGTGTGCGCGGTCTGCCAGGAGAGGATTTGCAACGCCAACCAGGCCTATGCCGGAGGAACTCCGGATGCAGTGGATTGCGCTGCTGTGTTGGGGGCTGTGCCCGTCATGGCTGTGCCGTTATGCCGAGGGGTTTGAGCCTTGAATAGCTCCTGAGTCGGTTGTCCGCTTTGTAGCTCCACTGCCCCAGCTGGCGGACGCTGAAGACCCGGTTGTGCACGGCGTCGTACTGGTATTGGTCCTTGGGCAGGCCCAGGTCCTGCAGCTTTTGATCTGGCGCGGCTTTGGTCAGCCGGTCCAGGTTGTCGTACCCGTATTCCGTTCTACCCAGGTCGCTGTCAATCTTGGTGATGTTGCCGGCCTTGTCGTATTGGTAGTGGCGGCTCACCAGCAGTTCAGCGGCCACGTTCTTCACTTCAATGGACAACGGCCGTTGCAGGACCTCCAGGCTGATTGCCTTGGTGGCGCCCGGCTAGTTATTTTTCAATACACACTCGGCAAAAAAGGTGCCTTCGCCAAGAGTAGTTAAACCTACCACATCACACCCCCCTTCTGCTGTGACCGCGATTTCCACAAGACAACTCTTCCGAGATTTGTATCTATAGATCTCGTCCCCATCAATTACAGAACCGTATTCTTGAGTAACTTGAACCACATCCTTCTTTTCTACAGGTTCTTTAAACATGTATTTCAAACAATTAACCGCAATTAAATCCTTATCGCCAATGTCTCTGTAATTATAGTCATACACCAAGAAACAGGGCACACTGATCGATAACACGAAAATAATCGAATAAATTATTTTCGCATATACACTCATTTGTCCCATTGATGGATCCATTTAAATTTACTGAAGCAAGTCCTAATCGAGTCTTTTCCTTGAACAGTTTTCTATCGTTTTCTCAGCGTAAGAACTACACCTTCAGTCGCAAAATTGCGACGAACTTCGGAGCAATGCCCCAGAAAAAAATAGTTACCATGATTTTTGCCACATCAGATTTAATCCACCAGTCTATTATTGAAAATCCTTCAACACCTTCCAATATAAAGAAAATCAACGCTAAAAATGCGTGTAAAACACCGACAACCTGAAGTCGTTTAAAAAATGTTAATTCCTCACCCGCATTCACCGCATTTCTCCTCAACAACAGATTTAACAGCACTTCTCCCCATCCCTATTGACATACTCAAATCAAGCCCAACTGCTTTATCAATTAAAGCACCTTCACTCTTTAATCTACCTAATCTCCATACTCCAGCGATTGATATTCCGCCCCCAAAAACCGCGTTCACCCCACTGCTCCATGCACTTCCTGTCGCAGCACTAGGATCAGGACAGTCAGCAAATTTATCAATCATTGTTACGCTACTGCCTGCCCCTCCAAGAACTGGCATTCCTTGGGCTCCAACTCCAATGGAAAGCAACGATACGCCTCCAGTTATCTTGTATTTTTTATTACACTTACATTCTGACTCAAGATCGAATATCCCCAAATACCCCCCTGCTCCATAAACAGCCCCTCCCCCACTTATAGACCCTTTCCAAGTAACCGCCAACCCCATTGGGTCGATATTCATATTAGGGCGGCTTTTAACATAATCATACACGTTTACACCATCAAATAATGCTATTGGATCTTCCTGCATGAACCTACCCACACTTGGTTTGTAGTCCCTATATAAGTTGTAGTTAGTATTTTTCTCTTCATCAAAGTATTGCCCGGGAAACCTCAAATTGACTTGTACCGTACTCTCAATGGCCTCAGTCGAGCCAAACGCCTCAGCTACTGCTTTCCACGTTGCCACTCCCGCCTTGTCTGTCGCAATCATCGGTGTGCCCAAGTGATCTGCATGTAGGTAGTAGTAGTTCGTCCGGCTGTCCGTCAAGCTGCCATTTGCGGCCTCTGCCTGCCAGATGGGATCTGTACTCCATAGTCCCTGCTGGCCCGCCACTGAATTGAACCCATAGGCCTTGGCGAGCCTCCCATCTTCGCTCACTTCACCCAGCAAGGCCTGCTCGCTGTAGATGAAATAGATGATTTCGGAGGCTACCCCCTGCATGACCTTCTTTGAGATACGCCGCCCAAACGGGTCATAGCGGTAGTGAGCTTGCAGACCCTGGGGGTTTTCGTATCGGGTCAAGCGCTCTGCCGCGTTGTAACTGTAGGTCTTCTCCCCTTTGCTGCTGGTTTCCTTTTGCGTATGACCCTGTGGGGTGTAGCTCACCTGGGTATCTTGGGGCGCCATTTGGCTGAATGGCTTCTGGCTTGGATACCGTACCAGTTGGTTGTCATCGTTGTAGGTCCAGGTGCCCGGCTGGTGTGCGCTGGTGATTCGGTTGCCTACCGCGTCGTAGCTGTACATCTCTTGCGGCAAGCCCAGGCCTTGCAGATTCTGGTTTGGCGAGGCTTGAGTGAGGCGGTCCAGGTTGTCGTAGCCATATTCGGTGGTGCCAAGGTCACTGTCGATCTGAGTGATGTTGCCGGCCTTATCGTATTGGTAGTGGCGGCTCGCCAGCAGTTCAGCGGCAGCGTTCTTCACTTCGATGGACAGGGGCCGTTGCAGCGCATCCACGCTGATTGTCTTGGTCGCGCCCGGCGTTTCTATGCGTGTGGCCGTGAGCCATTGGTAGTTGCCGTAGCGAATCTGGCTCTGGTCGGGCAGCGTGACCAGGCTCAGGCGGCCCTTGTCGTAGCGGTATTGGCCTGCGCTGCCATCTGGGTAGCTGTGGCCAGCCAGTTGGCCGTCGGCGTTGTAGCTTTGGCCTACTGTGAAGCTGAAGCTGCCCGTGTTATCGACCTTGCCGTAGGTCACCTTGTTCTGGGTGGTTCTTCCTTGCGCGTCCTTGTCGTAGGTGGCGCTGCTGATCAGGTTGTGCTGGCCGTCCTTTTGTTCGTAGGCGGTGAGCAGGCCGTCTGCGTCGTACTGGTAGCTGATGCGTTGGTCGGTTTCCGTGCCTTGGAGCTTGTGCTCTTCCTGCACCATGCGGCCGGCCTTGTCATAGGCGTAGCTGCGGGTATTGCCTCCAGCGTCCGTGCGTTGTGTCAGTTGGCCTGCGGCATCGTAGGCATACAGAATGGCGCCGCCCATGGGGCGGGTTTCCTTGATCAGGCGCCCGGCTTTGTCGTATTCAAATTTGTGGGTGTTTCCCTTGGCATCGGTGAGGCTGGTGAGCTGGTCGTGGGCATTCCAGGTCTGCTTGGTGGCCTGGGCCATGGGGTCGATGGTTTTGACGAGGCGGCCCAGGCCGTCGTATTCATAGATGGTGGTGCGGCCTGCGGGGTCTATGGTGGCGACCCTCTGGCCCAGGCTGTCGTATTGCTGGTGCTGGGTGCGGGTCTGGTCCGGGGTCGAGGGGTTCGCTAGATGCTGGGTGACTGAGGTTTGCCGGCCGATTTGGTCGTATTGGTAGGTTTCCTTGTAGGTGGGGTACTGCGTGGCGGTGAGCAGGCCGGCCTGTGCTGTTTCGTCTTCCCCGTATTCGTAGGTGATGGCGTTGCCTGCCGCATCGATGCTGCTGGCGATGCGGCCCCGGTGGTCGTAGGTGGTCTGCGTGACAAGACCGCTGGGGCTGGTGGTGCTCAGGGGCAGGCCCGTGTTGTCGTAGGTGATGAGCGTGCCTGCGCCTTGCGTTTCGCCAGGGGCAATGGTTTCTATGACCCGGCCATTCTGGTCGTAGCGGGTTTGCTTTGTTCGGCCTGCTGCACTGGTGCTCTTCGTCCTTCGCCCTCTGGCGTCGTATTCGTGGCTTGTGGTCTGGTTCAGGGCATTGCTGGCCTGGGTCAGCCGGCCTGCTGCATCAAAGCCCAGCGTGGTGGTGTTGCCCAGGGCGTCGGTCTGCGTTGCAGGTAGACCCCTGGCGTCGTAGCTGGCCTGGCTGCTGTGGCCCAGCGGGTCCGTGGCTTCGATCAGGCTGCCGTTGTTGTCGTAGCGGTAGCTGATGGTTCTGCTGTCTTCGCCTGTACCGTCGCCCGCGCCGGTGCTGCGGCTGGTCAGTTGACCGTAGCTGTCGTACTGGTAGCGCGTGGTGCGCTGTTCGGGCCGACCCAGGGCTTGGGTCCAGATGGTGACGCGGCCTTTGTCGTCATGGCTCCAGGTGTTGGTGATGCCGCCCTGGTTGATGTGTTTGGTCTTCAGGCCGCGCACAGGCTCGTATTCGTATTGGTCGAGGCTGCCATCGGGGTGGGCGATGCGTAGCGGCTGGTAGTTGTAGTCGTAGCTGGTGGTGGTGGTCAGGCCCCGTGCGTCGATGGCGCGGGTCTGGTAGTTGCCGTCCCACAGGGTTTTGGCTGCGGGCTTGCCGTTGAAGGTTCGCTCCAGTTCGTTGCCTTCACGGTCGTAGAGGTAGACGGTGGTGTTGCCCCGGCAGTCCAGGTAGGTGACGAGGAATTGGCGTTTTTCTCGCAGGTACTGGTTCTTGCCGGTGGAGGCGCAGCCCTGGGCATCGAGTTTGCCGACGCGGCCACCGCCCCAGAGGTTGGCGAGTTTGCTGGTGGTGCCGCTGGTGCCCGTGGGGTCCAGGACCTTGCCGGCGGCGCCCAGGGTGAGCAGCGGTGCGGGGGCGGGAATGCTTTGGCTGTACTGGACCGTGACCTGGGCGCCCAGGGGGTCGGTGCGGGTGATGAGCTGGCCGTTGCCGTCGTAGGTGTAGCTCCAGCGCTGGCCCATGACGTCGGTGGCCTGGGTGAGCAGCTGGCCGTTCCATTGGTAGCTGACGCTGCGCCCGGCACGGTCTTCGATGCGGGTGATGAGGCCATTGGTCAGCGTGGCCGTGTAGACGGTGCCGCCGTGGTGGTCCAGGATGCGGGCCCGCGTGGCGCTGTCGTAGGCAAAGCGCACGCTGATGCCGTTGGTGTTGGCGTAGCCCAGGATGCGGCCCTGTGCGTCGTAGTCGATGCTGTTGCCCAGGCGGTCGTACCAGCGCCATTGCGCCGGTGGATTTGCCTGCGGGTTCTGGGCACTGCCGCCTTCAGGAAGGCGTTTGATGAAGACGGGCGCGTTGTTCTTGCCCTTGGCGATGTAGAGGTCGGCCTGGCCGCTGCGCTCGTACAGGACACCCGCGCGCTCGATGAGCCGGGCGTCACGGCCCAGGGGGTCGAGTTCAAAGTTCAAAGGCGCCCAGGCCGGGTTGAGCCACCAGCGGCCCTGGCTCCAGCTGCGCACGATGTCCAGCGGGCCGCCCAGGACCTGTACGCGCAGGTCGAGGTGGGTTTCGGTGTACTCGCCGTTGATCCAGCGCACCTGGGGTTCGCTGGCCTGGGTGGTGAGGGAGTAGCCGGGGTCGCCCGGGCGGGTGAAGGCCGAGGGGTTGGCGTAGTCCTGGGCCTGGGCTGTTTGGGCCATGACCGTGATGACCAGGGCGGCGACGAATGCCGTGGATATGCGCGGGCCGGCGCAGCGCCAGCGATGCCTGTCGAGCATGGTGTTCCCTCTCCCTCATGTTTGCCTTGTATGGAAACTGCATTGCACGGCTTTGTGGCAATGGGAGGAAAGGGGTGCAGTCTGAAAATTAAGAGGACTGGTCTGATTTTTGAGGATGGAGGTCAGTTCGCCCGTGCTGACCGCAAGGCCCTGAGCAACTGGTGCGCGCAATCTGCTGCAGCAAGGCAGACTGGGCACGGCAGCTTTCCAGCAGGCGTTACTCGTCCACGGTGCTGTCGTTTTCGCGGAGGTGGGCCCGGGCCTATGTCCAGTTCGACGCAGTCTGCCCGCGCGCCTCCACCCAGCGGAACAGCGGCGCCACCAGCAGCAGCACCGCGATCAGGCGGCAGACCTGGAAGGCCGTGACCACGGGCACGCCCAGTTGCAGCACCTTGGCGGTGATGGCCATCTCGGTGATGCCGCCCGGCGAGGTGCCCAGCAGCAGCGTGACCCAGGGCAGGTCCACGGCCAGGTGCAGCAGCCAGGCAAAGCCCGCGCAGATCGCCATGAGCCCCACGGTGCCCACGGCCACGGAGCCCAGCCAGCGCGGCGCGGTGTGCAGGAATTCGCGCTTGAAGCGCACGCCCAGGCTGATGCCGATCACCAGCTGCGCCGCATTGACCAGGGCCTGGGGCACGGCCGACAGTTCCTGGCCGCACATGGTCAGCAGCATGGACACCAGCAGCGCGCCCAGGAACCAGGGGTTGGCCCGCCTGAGCCGGTCCATGGCCCAGGCGCCCAGGCCCGTGAGCACGGCCAGCAGCGCCAGCCCCGGCCATTCGACGATGCGGATGCTGGGCGGCGTCAGCCCCTCCAGCCCGTGCAGGCCGCTCCACTGCAGGGCAAACGGAATGCTCACGGTGACGATGACCAGGCGCAGGCTATGGCTGGCCGCCACCAGGTCGGTGCGCGCGTTCTCGCGCTCGGCCAGCAGCGTCATCTCCGATGCCGCGCCGATGGCGCCCGCGAAGTAGGTGGTGGCGCGCATCTCGCCGGCCGGGATCTGCGGCATGCGCGGCGCATGCACGCGGTACAGCCAGGCGCCGAAGCCCCAGCCCAGCAGCAGCGCCCAGACGATGGCCACGGCAATCGCCCACCACAGCCCCGCGATCAACTGCACCACGGTCGGCGTGAAATACAGGCCCAGCGAGGCACCGATGATCCACTGCCCGCCGTTGCGCAGCCGGCCCGAGCTGGCTGTGGGCGCGCCCAGGATGGAGGCCAGCGAGGTGGCGATCAGCGGCCCCAGCATCCAGGGCAGCGGCGTGCGCAGCCACAGGCACAGCTGGGCGGCGGCAAAGGCGCCCAGCAGGGTCAGCGAAATGCGAAGCAGGGGAATGGGGCGGCGCGCGGACATGAGGGCGTGGGCTCGTGGGCGAAAGGCAGGGCAAGGCCGGAAGCCTGCGAGTATCGCCGCGCCTGCGCCCGCGCGCTGCAGGCGGCACTGCCGAAGCGCTACCGGCGCGACAGGTCTGCGCCGCGCCGCACGGCCATCTCACGGCCCATGGCCGCCTGCGTTGCCTCTGGCAGCAGGCCGCGCGCCTGCGGGTAGGCCAGCCGCTCTTCATTCTCGACATGGCTGGCATAGCAGGCCGCGAAGCGTTCGAACACCGCCTCGTCAGCCGCGCCAAAACCCTGGGACCGCCCCTCGGCCATGTCCAGCAGCGGCTGGCGCGCCAGTGCCCAGTCGGCGCTCATCAGGCCGTGCTCGCGCTGCAGGCGCTGCACCAGGGCCACGGTCTGCGCATCGCCCTGCTCCAGCAGCGGCGGGAAGACATGCAGCTCCTCATCCTCATGGTGCAGCGGCGCCGCCTGGTCGAAGTAGCGCAGGATGTCGCGCGCCGCCTGGCGTGCGCTGTCGTCGCAACCTTTGGTCTGGAGATGCACGCGCAGCCGGTCCAGCAGCGCCAGCATGCGCAGCACGCGCTCGTGGCAGGCTTCGAGCATCTCGAAGGGCTGGTCGAAGCCCGTGCCGGGCGCGCGCCAGCCGGGCACGGCATCGCCCTGCGGGCGCGGGGCCACGGTAACTTTCACCCACAGCTCCCCAGATGGCCGCAGGCCGTGCAGTACTCGCAGCCGTCCTTGCGGATCACGGCATGGGCGCCGCATTCCTCGCATTTGCGGCCGGCCATGACCATGGGGTCGGTGGCCAGAGCTTCGGGCTCGGGCAGCGGCGACGGTGCGGGCGGCGCGCCGCTGCCGCGCCGGGACAGGATGTTCTGCACCGCATAGGCGATGGCGGCCACCTCGGAGTCATGCCACATGGGCACACGCGTGCCGTCGTCGCGCTGGTGGGTGCCCAGGCGCACGGGGCCCCGGTCCCAGGCCACCTTGCGCATGTCGCTGAGGGCGCGCTCCAGGAAGCCGCCGCGTGCAGCCAGCGACAGCAGGCGCATGCTGGATGTCACCCACTGCTGGGATTCGCCGCTCTGGCCCACGGGCATGAAGAATTCGATGGCGCGGTCCACCGTGCGGCCATCGGGCAGGACCACGGGCAGGAAGGAGACGACCAGGTACAGGCGCTTGGGGCCTTGCTGGGTCCAGTACTCGATCTTCTCGGCCACGGCATCCAGCGCGCCCTGCGGGCGGCTTTCTATCACGGTGCGCAGCGGGTCGGGTGCGGAAGCCGCTACCCCTGCCGGCGCGGGGGAGACCGGCTTTTCAGCAGATTCGGGCGCATGGGTCTCGAGCACGGCGCCCAGGATGGTGTTGGGCCGGTAGGTGGCCAGGCCCTTGAGGCCGGCCTTCCAGGCCTGGCGGTACAGGTCCTTGAAGTCCTCGTAGGGATAGTCGGCGGCCACGTTGACGGTCTTGGAGATCGCCGTGTCCACGAAGGGCTGCACGGCCTGCATCATGGCGATGTGGCCGGCCGCAGGCATCTGCAGCGCGCTGACGAAGTAGTCGGGCAGCTGCTGCACGTCGCCGCCCAGCGAGCGGTACAGGCGCCAGGCATGGTCCTCGACAGCGTACTCGGCGCTGCCGCCATCGGCCGTGCGTTTCTTGCGCTTGTAGGTCCAGGAGAACGGCGGCTCTATGCCGTTGGAGGCGTTGTCAGCAAAGGCCAGGCTGACCGTGCCCGTGGGCGCGATGGACAGCAGGTGGCTGTTGCGTATGCCGTGCGTGCGTATGCGCTGGCGCAGCGCCTCGGGCAGGCGGCTGGCGAAGGTGCCTTCGGCCAGGTAGCCATCGGCGTCGAACTTGGGGAAGGCCCCCTTCTCGCGCGCCAGCTCCACCGAGGCGCCATAGGCCGCATCGCGCATGCGCTCGGCAATGCGCGCGGCCATGGCCCGGCCCTCGGGCGCGTCGTAGCGCAGGCGCAGCATGGCCAGCGCATTGCCCATGCCGGTGAAGCCCACGCCGATGCGCCGCTTGGCCTCGCTTTCCTCGCGCTGCTGCGGCAGCGGCCACCAGGTCAGCTCCAGCACGTTGTCCAGCGCACGCACCTGCACGGCCACGGCGCGCTCGAAGGCCTCGAAGTCGAACACAGGCTCGCCCGCGAAGCCGAACGGATGGCGCACGAAGCGCGTGAGGATGACGGGGCCGAGGTCGCAGCAGCCGTAGGGCGGCAAGGGTTCTTCACCGCAAGGATTCGTCGCCGCGATCTCCTCGCAGTAGCGCAGGTTGTTGTCGTCGTTGATGTGGTCCAGGAAGAGGATGCCGGGCTCGGCGAAGTCGTAGGCCGAGTGCATGATGGTGTCCCACAGCGTGCGGGCGGGCAGGGTCTGGTAGACCCACTGGCCGTCGGCGCGCTGGTGGGCACCCTGCTCCAGCAGGGCGGTGCCGGGGCGGGCGCGGTGCACCAGGTGCCAGGGCTGGTCTTCGGCCACGGCCTGCATGAAGGCGTCGCTGACGCCGACCGAGACGTTGAAGTTGTTCCAGCGGCCCGGCGTGCGCTTGGCGGTGATGAATTCGAGCACGTCGGGGTGGTCGATGCGCAGCACGCCCATCTGGGCGCCGCGCCGCGCACCCGCGCTTTCCACGGTGGCGCAGGACTGGTCGAAGACGTTGATGTAGCTGCACGGGCCCGAGGCCAGCGAGGCGGTGGCGCGCACCTCGGCGCCGCGCGGGCGGATGCGCGAGAAGTCGTAGCCCACGCCGCCGCCGCGGCGCATGGTTTCGGCGGCTTCGCGCAGGGCTTCGTAGATGCCGGGGTAGCCGCCGTCGTCCACGCCCTGGATGCAGTCGCCCACGGGCTGCACGAAGCAGTTGATCAGCGTGGCCTGCAGGTCGGTGCCGGCCGCGCTCATGATGCGCCCTGCGCCTATGGCGCCGGCCTGCAGGTTGGCCAGGAACAGGGCCTCGCATTCGGCGCGGCGCGCTTCGGGCTCGACCGAGGCCAGGGCGCGGGCCACGCGGGCGTAAAGCTCGCCCACGCCGGTCTCGCCGTCCTTGAGGTATTTCTCGCGCAGCACATCGAGGCTGATGGGCTGCAGATCCGCCGCGTCCTGTGCGCGGCCCAGGTTTTCGCGATGCATTGGCATGGCTCCCGTGTTGACTTGCCTGCCGCCGTCCCTGGCACTTGCTCGGGCCTCAGTCGACAAGCACTTGTCCATCATGCTCCACGTAGGGCGGGTACGGCCCGGTGCCGCTGTGCGGAGCTTGAGATGCCGCAACAAAGCGGCCGGTCTGGACATCGAAGACGTGGACTTCGCCGTCCTCGATGACATAGTGCCAGCCGTGCAGGCTGAGCTGGTGCGTCTCTACCCGCGATCTCACCATGGGATAGTCCATCAAGCGTTCGAGCTGCAGTACGACGGCGCGCTGCTCGGTGCGGCGCAGCGCCTCGGGGCCGGCCTGCACGGGCAGCACGGCCTCGCGGCCCAGGTCCAGCCAGCGCTGCAGGTTGCGCGCCTCGGGCGAGACTTCTCCATACAGGGCCTTGATGGCTCCGCAGTGGCTGTGGCCGCAGACCACGATGCGGCTGACCTGCAGGTTGAGCACGGCGAATTCGATGGCCGCCGCCGTGCCGTGGTGGCCGTGCGATCCGTCGTACGGCGGCACGAAGGCGCCCACGTTGCGCACCAGGAACAGCTCGCCCGGCGGCGCCCCCGTGAGCAGGTAGGGCACGAGGCGCGAGTCCGAGCAGCCGATGAACAGCGTGGTGGGATGCTGGCCCTCTTCGACCAGGGTGCGGAACTGCGCGCGGTACTGCGGGAAGGCGTGCTCGTGGAAGCGCCGCAGGCGCAGCAGCAGTTCATCGTCGGGCATGGGCACTTCCCCGGCTATTGCACCAGCGGCGAGTCGGCCGCAGCAATGCGCACGCCCACCACCTCGCACTGGCCGGCCAGCAGTTGCAGGTACTGGTGGAGCGCGCTCACCCAGGTCTGCTGGTGCAGGGCCTGGGCGACGGCCGGGCGCGCCTGCTGCCAGTCGGGCAGAACGCCCGCCTCGCGCGCGCAGACCTCGACCACATGCAGGCCGAAGCGGCTGTGCACCAGGCGCGGCAGCACGCCGATTTCCTGCGAGGCAAAGACATCGCGCGCGAATTCGGGCGCGCAGTCGCTGCGGCCCAGCCAGCCCAGTTCGCCGCCATGCTGGCCGCTGGGGCAGTTGGACCATCGGCGCGCAGCCTCGGCGAAGCGCAGGCCGCCGTCGTCGGCGCAGCGCAGCTCGATCAGCAGGGCCTCGGCCCGCTGGGTGAGGGCACGCACGTCCACGCCGGGCGTGACGGCAAACAGCACGTGGCGCAGGCGCACGCGCTCGCCCTGGGCGAAGCGCGCGGGGTTGGCATCGAAGTGGCGGCGGCAGGCATCCTCGCCGGGCTCGGGCAGGTGCAGCGATTGCTCCAGCAGCTGCTCTATGGCCTGGGAGGCGCGCTCGCTGATGACGCCGTCGTCGCCGGCCGCATCATCGGCGCCCAGCAGGCCTTCGCGCTGGGCCGCCTGGCGCAGTAGCTCGGTGCAGGCGCGCTGGCGCAGTTCGCGCTCGGGCGGGCGCTGTCCGGGTGCGTGCAGCGGCGTGTTGTTGATGCGGGCCACCTCGGCACCGGCCTCGCCCACGGGCTGGAAGGCCGGCACTTCGGGAATCGCCGGGAGATCCCCCATCGGGGCAGAAGAAGTAGAAGAAGAAGGGGTTGAAGACGCGCAGCCGCAGTGGCCGCCGCCCGATCCGTTGCATCCATGTTCCATGTCGATCTCCTCAATGGCCGGGCTTGGCGTCACGGCGTGCCGACGATGCGGGCAGGCCCAGGCGGCGCGAGCGCACCAGCTGGTAGGGGCGCAGCAGGTAGACCAGGGTGCCGAAGCCGCTCCAGACGTGGACCAGGCGCGTGAAGGGGAAGACCAGGAAGATGCTCATGCCCAGGAACATGTGGGCCTTGAACACCCAGCCGGCCTCGGCCAGCAGTTCGGCCGCGCCGCCACGGAAGGTGACGATGCGCTGCGCCCATTCGGCCAGGGCCATCATCATGGAGCCGTCCATGTGCTTTGCAGACAGCGGGATGGTGGCCAGGCCCAGCAGCAGCTGCAGCCACAGCAGCCAGAGGATGGCGATGTCGCTGAACCTGGAGTTGGCGCGGATGCGCACGTCCGACAGCCGGCGGTGCAGCAAGATGGTGAGGCCGATGAAGCCCAGCGTGCCCGCGATGCCGCCGCTGACCATGGCCAGCAGCTGCTTGGCGCCTGCGGCCATGAAGGGCTCGTAGACGAAGTGCGGCGTGAGCATGCCCACGGTGTGGCCGAAGAACAGGAACAGCACGCCGATGTGGAACAGGTTGCTGCCCCAGCGCAGGCTGCCGCTGCGCAGCAGCTGCGAGGAGTCGCTCTTCCAGGTGTACTGGTCGCGGTCGAAGCGCAGCCAGCTGGCTATGAAGAACACGGCCAGGCAGATGTAGGGGTAGAGGCCGAAGAGCAGGTGGTCTATCCAGGAGGGGGTCATGTCAGGCTCCTTTGGCGGGGTCCTTGGGCTTGGGGCGCCGCAGTGCGGCGCACGAAATGCACGGGCTGCTCGGCGCCGGGACGGGATTTGCCCTGGCTGCTGCAGCCGTCGAAGGCGGCGGGTTCGGCCCAGGCCTCGTCCATGGCGGGCTCGGGGCGGATTTCCACGCGCTCGGCCCTGTGGCCGGTGATCTCCAGCACGGCCGCGATCACGCTGGCGTAGGGGCTGTCGCGCCGCGCCAGCGCCGTGAACAGGGCGTTGAGGATGTGGGCCATCTCGCCCAGAAATTCACGGGCGATGGCCGGCGGCTGGGTGGAGGCGAACTCCAGCACCACGGCCAGGTGGTCGGGCAACTCGTCGGCCTCGAAGGCCAGGCCCGCGCGCTCGTAGGTCTGCTGCAGGTCGATCAGCGCCGGGCCCCGGTCGGCCGAGTCGCCGTGCACATGCTCGAACAGGTGCAGCGAGGTCTGGTGGCCCCGGTCGAAGGTGTCCACGTAGCGGGCCTCGGCCTCGAAGGGGTCCATGGCCTGCAGCTGCTCGGCCAGCTGCTGCAACTCGCGCAGCCGCGCGGGCGCCACGGATTGCTCCAGGCGCAGGGCGTCGATCAGGCCCGGCAGCAGGGCGCGCAGCTCGGCGCCGGGGTAGCCGATGAGGCATGCCAGCGCGCGCAGCGTCAGGCGCACGGGGGTGGAGGTGTTGTGATTGAACATGGCGGCAGTCCTCACATTTGCGCGCGGATGGGGATGGTGCGCGGCTTCTTGCCGCCGAACAGGCTGGCGTCGGTGCTGCCATCGGAGCAGCCGTTGCCGAACGAGAAGCCGCAGCCGCCGCGCAAATCGAACGCGCTTTCGGCGTATTCGCGGTGGGCCGAGGGGATGACGAAGCGGTCCTCGTAGTTGGCGATCGCCATGGTCTGGTACATGTCCTCGACCTCGTGCACCGTCAGTCCCGCGTACTGGAGCACGGCCAGGTTCTGTTCCTGGTCCACGTGCTTGCTGCGCTGGTAGGCGCGCATGGCCAGCATGCGCTCCAGCGCGCGCACCACGGGCGTGGTGTCGCCGGCGGTGAGCAGGTTGGCCAGGTACTGCACGGGGATGCGCAGTTGCGAGACATCGGGCAGGTCGCCATTGATGGTGCTGCGACCTATGTGCCCGGCGTTCGCCGCCGAGGTGATGGGCGACAGCGGCGGCACATACCAGACCATGGGCAGGGTGCGGTACTCGGGGTGCAGCGGCAGGGCCACCTTCCAGTCCACGGCCATCTTGTAGACGGGGCTGGACTGGGCGGCCTCGATCCAGGCGTCGGGGATGCCGTCGATGCGGGCCTGGCGGATGACCTCGGGATCATTGGGGTCCAGGAAGATGTCCAGCTGCGCCTGGTAGAGGTCGCGGTCGCGCTCCACGCTGGCCGCTTCCTCGATGCGGTCGGCGTCGTACAGCAGCACGCCCAGGTAGCGGATGCGGCCCACGCAGGTTTCGGAGCAGACGGTGGGCTGGCCGGCCTCGATGCGCGGGTAGCAGAAGATGCATTTTTCGGCCTTGCCGCTTTGCCAGTTGTAGTAGATCTTCTTGTAGGGGCAGCCCGAGACGCACATGCGCCAGCCGCGGCACTTGTCCTGGTCGATGAGGACGATGCCGTCCTCCTCGCGCTTGTAGATCGATCCCGAGGGGCAGGACGCCACGCAGGCCGGGTTCAGGCAGTGCTCGCACAGGCGCGGCAGGTACATCATGAAGGTGTTCTCGAACTGGCCGTAGATGTCCTTCTGGATCTGCTCGAAGTTCACGTCATGGCTGCGCTTGCTGAATTCGCCGCCCAGGATTTCCTCCCAGTTCGGACCCCATTCGATCTTCTCCATGCGCTGGCCCGAGATCAGGCTGCGCGCGCGCGCCGTGGGCGCGGCCTTGCTTTCCCTGGCCGACTGCAGGTGCTCGTAGTCGTAGGTGAAGGGTTCGTAGTAGTCGTCGATCTGGGGCAGGTTGGGGTTGGCGAAGATGCGCATCAACAGGCTCCACTTGCCGCCCTGGCGGGGCGCGATGGAGCCGTCCGTGCGGCGCATCCAGCCGCCGTTCCACTTGGCCTGGTTTTCCCACTCGCGCGGGTAGCCGATGCCGGGCTTGGTCTCGACGTTGTTGAACCAGGCGTATTCGACGCCGGGGCGGCTGGTCCAGACGTTCTTGCAGGTGACGGAGCAGGTGTGGCAGCCGATGCACTTGTCCAGGTTCAGCACCATGCCGATCTGTGCGCGGATTTTCATCGTGTTTCTCCTTGTTGTTCAGGCATGGGCGGCTGCGCCGGCCTCGGCTTCGTCGTCAAGCCAATCTATGCGGCGCATCTTTCGGACCAGGACGAACTCGTCACGGTTGGTGCCGATGGTTCCGTAGTAGTTGAAGCCGTAGCTGTACTGCGCGTAGCCGCCGATCATGTGGGTGGGCTTGAGCACGATGCGCGTGACCGAGTTGTGGATGCCGCCGCGCGTGCCGGTGATCTCCGAGCCCGGCGTGTTGATGGTCTTCTCCTGCGCGTGGTACATCATCACCATGCCCGGCTTGACGCGCTGGCTGACCACGGCCCGCGCCGCGATGGCGCCGTTGGCGTTGTACAGCTCCACCCAGTCGTTGTCGGCGATGCCGGCGCTCTTGGCGTCGTCCTCGCTGAGCCAGACGATGGGGCCGCCACGCGCCAGCGTGAGCATCATCAGGTTGTCGCCATAGGTGGAGTGGATGCCCCACTTCTGGTGCGGCGTGATGAAGTTCAGCGCGATCTCGGGATGGCCGTTGGGCTTTTGGCCCTGCACTTCCTGCAGCGCCTTCATGTGCACGGGCGGGCGGTAGCTGACGAAGCCTTCGCCGAAGTCGCGCATCCACGGATGGTCCTGGTAGAACTGCTGGCGGCCGGTGAGGGTGCGCCATGGGATCAGCTCATGCACGTTGGTGTAGCAGGCGTTGTAGCTGACCTTCTCGCTTTCCAGGCCGGACCAGGTGGGCGAGCTGATGATCTTGCGCGGCTGGGCCTGGATGTCGCGAAAGCGGATCTTCTCGTCCTCGCGGTGCAGGGCCAGGTGGGCGTGCTCGCGCCCCGTCTGCTTCGACAGCGCCTCCCAGGCCTTGACGGCCACGTGGCCGTTGGTCTCGGGCGCCAGCATCATCACCACCTCGGTGGCGTCGATGTCGGTGACGATGCGCGGGCGGCCCTGGCTCACGCCTTCCTCGCGCACCAGGCCGTTGAGCTCGCCCAGCTGCTCCACCTCGGTCTGGGTGTTCCAGCCGATGCCCTTGCCGCCGTTGCCCAGCCTGTCCATCAGCGGGCCCAGGGCCGTGAAGCGCTTGTAGAGGTTGGGATAGTCGCGCTCGACCACGGCAATCTGCGGCGCGGTCTTGCCGGGGATCAGGGCGCACTCGCCCTTCTTCCAGTCGCGCACGCCATCGGGCTGGGCCAGCTCGGCAGGGGTGTCGTGCATCAGCGGCGTGAGCACCACGTCCTTTTCCACGCCCAGGTGGCCCACGCAGACCTCGCTGAAGGACTTGGCGAAGCCCTTGTAGATCTCCCAGTCGCTCCTGGCCTGCCAGGCCGGGTCCACGGCCGCCGACAGCGGGTGGATGAAGGGGTGCATGTCGCTGGTGTTGAGGTCGTTCTTCTCGTACCAGGTGGCCGTGGGCAGGACGATGTCCGAGTACAGGCAGGTGGTGCTCATGCGGAAGTCCAGCGTGACCAGCAGGTCCAGCTTGCCTTCAGGCGCCTTGTCGTGCCAGCGCACTTCCTGCGGCTTGGCTGAATGGCCGGCGCCGGGCCGCCCCAAGCCGGCCGCCCCCTGGGGGGAGGCGCGCAGCGCATCGGGGGGGGTCTTGTTCTCCAAGATCTTTTCCTTGCACGCCATGGGTGGTGCCCAGCAGGTGCTTGAGGAAGTACTCATGACCCTTGCCCGAGCTGCCCAGGATGTTGGAGCGCCACACGAACATGTTGCGCGGCCAGTTGGCCGGGTGGTCGGGGTCCTCGCAGCTCATGGACAGCGAGCCGTCCTGCAGGGACTGCACCACGTGGTCCTTCACGTCCAGGCCCTGGGCCTGGGCGTCGCGCACCAGCTGCAGCGGGTTGGCCTGCAGCTGCGGCGCGCTGGGCAGCCAGCCCATGCGCTCGGCGCGCACGTTGTAGTCGATCATGGCGCCGCCGTACTGGCTGCGGTCGGCCAGCGGGGACAGCACCTCTTCCACGCCCAGCTTCTCGTAGCGCCACTGGTCGGTGTGGGCGTAGAAGAAGCTGGTGGAGTTCATCTGGCGCGGCGGGCGCAGCCAGTCCAGCGCAAAGGCCAGCGCGGTCCAGCCGGTCTGCGGGCGCAGCTTTTCCTGGCCCACGTAGTGCGCCCAGCCGCCGCCGCTCTGGCCTATGCAGCCGCACAGCATCAGCATGTTGATGATGCCGCGGTAGTTCATGTCGCAGTGGTACCAGTGGTTCATGGCCGCGCCGATGATGACCATGGACTTGCCGCGCGTCTTCTCGGCGTTGTCGGCGAACTGGCGCGCAATGGCGATCACCTGGTCACGCGGCACGCCGGTGATCTTTTCCTGCCAGGCCGGGGTGTAGGGCGCATCGGCGTCATAGCCGCCATCAGCGCCCTCGCCGTCCAGGCCGCGGTGGATGCCGTAGTTGCCCGCCAGCAGGTCGAACACGGTGGCCACGATGGCCTCCTCGCCGTCCAGCACCATGCGCGAGACGGGCACGCGGCGCAGCAGCACATCCGTGCCCTGCTCGTTGGCGTCGAAGCCCGGCGACTGCAGGCCGCCGAAGTAGGGGAAGGCCACGTCGGCCACTTCACTGTCCACGCCCTGGCCGTCCAGCACCGAGAGCTTGAGCTGCACGTCGTTGCCCGTGCGCGCCTCCTTGGATTCGAGGTTCCACAGGCCCTCGTCGGCGCGGCCGGCCTCGCCCCAGCGAAAGCCGATGGAGCCGTTGGGCAGGGCCACGCCGCCGTCCTCGCCGTAGGCCACGGTCTTCCATTCGGGGTTGCTGTCCTGGCCCAGGTGGCCGTCGAAGTCGCTGGCGCGCACATAGCGCTCGGGCACCAGGGCCGTGCGGCCGTCGGGCAGTTGCTGGCGCTTGAGGCGGATCAGCAGCGGCAGGTCGGTGTAGCGGCGCGCATAGTCCTCGAAATAGGCCGTGCGGCCGCGCTCGCCGAAGTAGAACTCCTTGAGGATGACGTGGCCCATGGCCATGGCCACGGCGGCATCCGTGCCCTGCTTGGGGTGCATCCACAGGTCGGCCAGCTTGGCGACCTCGGAGTAGTCGGGCGTGACGGCCACCACCTTGGCGCCCTTGTAGCGGACCTCGGTGAAGAAGTGGGCGTCGGGGGTGCGCGTCTGGGGCACGTTGGAGCCCCAGGCGATGATGAAGTTGGAGTTGTACCAGTCGGCGCTCTCGGGCACGTCGGTCTGCTCGCCCCAGGTCTGGGGGCTGGCCGGCGGCAGGTCGCAGTACCAGTCGTAGAAGCTCATGCACACGCCGCCGATCAGGCTCAGGTAGCGGCTGCCTGCGGCATACGAGATCATGGACATGGCCGGAATCGGCGAGAAGCCGATGATGCGGTCCGGCCCGTGCTTCTTGATGGTGTAGACGTTGGCCGCCGCGATCATGCGGTTGACCTCGTCCCAGCTGCTGCGCACGAAGCCGCCCAGGCCGCGCTGCTTTTGCCACTCGCTGCGCGCATCCGCGTTCTCGACGATGGCGGCCCAGGCATCGACCGGGCTCCTGGCCACGGCCAGGGCGGCGCGCCAGTGCTTGAGCAGCCGGCCGCGCACCATGGGGTATTTGACGCGGTTGGCGCTGTACAGGTACCAGCTGTAGCTGGCGCCGCGCGCGCAGCCGCGCGGCTCGTGGTTGGGCAGGTCGGCACGCGTGCGCGGGTAGTCGGTCTGCTGGGTCTCCCAGGTCACGATGCCGCCCTTGACGTAGATCTTCCACGAGCACGAGCCCGTGCAGTTCACGCCGTGCGTGGAGCGCACCACCTTGTCATGCGCCCAGCGGTCGCGGTAGGCGTCTTCCCAGGTGCGGTCCTCGCCCGTCACCTGGCCATGGCCGTTGGAGAATTCCTGCCGGGGCAGGGAGAAGTAGGAAAGCTTGTCCAGAAAATGGCTCATCGCGGGACTCCTTGTTGTTCGTTGCGGTGCGTTGCTGTTCGGTGCTGTAGTGCCTGCGGCGCGCAGCTCAGCAGGGCATCTCGGCATTCCTGCGCGCGTAGTACCACCAGGTCACGCCCACGCACAGCACATAGAAGGCGGCAAACACCCACAGCGCCAGCTCGGGCCCGCCCGTGGCGGCGATGGAGCTGCCGTAGCTCTTGGGGATGAAGAAGCCGCCGTAGGCTCCCAACGCGCCCGCAAAGCCCAGGGCGGCCGCGCCTTCGGTATTGCCCTCCTTGAGGGCATGGGCCTGCGCTTCCTCGCTGGGATGGGCGCCCAGTTCGCGCTGCTTGAGGGCCAGGAAAATCGCCGGGATCATGCTGAAGGTCGATCCGTTGCCGATGCCCGTGGTCAGGAACAGCACCAGGAACATCAGGAAGAAGCCCATGAAGCTGCCCTCGGCAGGGCCGAAGCCCAGCGCGTAGCCGCCGCTGCCCTTGGGCAGGAAATACAGCACGCCCACCACGGCCACGGCCATAACGAGGAAGTTCCAGAACGTCACGCGCGCGCCGCCCGCCTTGTCGGCCAGCCAGCCGCCGAAGGGCCGCGACAGCGCGCCCAGCAGCGGGCCCAGCCAGGCATAGGCCAGCGGATTGACCGCCGGGAACTGGCTCTTGATCAGCAGCGGAAAGCCGGCGGCAAAGCCGATGAACGAGCCGAAGGTGCCCAGGTACAGCAGGCACATCACCCAGTTGTGCTTGCGCCGGAAGATGGCGGCCTGGGCCGCGAAGCTGGCCTTGGCGTCGGCGATGTCGTTCATGCCGAACCAGGCGGCCAGCGAGGCGATGGCGATCCACGGCACCCAGATGAAGGCCGCGTTCTGCGCCCAGACCCGGGTGGTCTCGCCGGCCTTGGTGATGGTCTGCGCATCGCCGCCGAAGACGCCGAAGATGCCGGCCGTGATCACCAGCGGACTCAGGAACTGCACCACCGACACGCCCAGGTTGCCCAGGCCCGCGTTCACGCCCAGGGCCGAGCCCTTGCGCTCCTTGGGAAAGAAGAAGCTGATGTTGGCCATGCTGGAGCTGAAGTTGCCCCCGCCCAGGCCGCACAGCAGGGCCAGGATCAGCATGGTCGGATAGCCGGTGCTGGCGTCCTGCACGGCGTAGCCGATGCCGATGGCCGGGATCAGCAGCGAGGCCGTGGACAGCGCCGTCCAGCGGCGCCCGCCCATCAGCGGCACCATGAAGGAATAGAAGATGCGCAGCGTGGCGCCCGACAGCGCGGGCGCGGCCGCCAGCCAGAACAGCTGGTTGGTGGAGTAGGTGAAGCCCAGCGCGGGCAGGTTCACGGCCACCACGCTCCAGACCTGCCAGATGGCAAAGGCCAGGAACAGGGCGGGCACCGAGATCCAGAGGTTGATCCTGGCGATGGCCTCGCCCTCGCGCTCCCAGAACTGCCTGTCCTCGGGGCGCCAGAGGGTCAGCACGCTGCCGGGGCGGCTGCGCGCGGATGCCTTTGCGGCGGTCTTGGTGTTCGCATGCATGTGCAACTCCTGCGGTTCAGCGCGCGGCCGGCTGCACATCGCTGTGGCCGCCGTGGCTGTTGAGCACGTCGGTGCGGCGCACCTCGGTGAAATACATCCAGATCAGCGACACCCAGACCACGCCGTACAGCAGCATGAAGGCGCTGGAGCGGATGCCCGTCCAGTCCAGCAGCACGCCGAACAGGATGGGCAGGATGAAGCCGCCCATGCCGCCGGCCAGGCCCACGATGCCGCTGATGGCGCCGATGTTTCCGGGGTAGTCGTCGCTGATGTACTTGAAGACGCTGGCCTTGCCGAAGGCCATGGCAATGCCCAGCACGAACATCAGCGCGGTGAAGGCATAGACGTTCAGGCCCAGGTGAAAGCGGGTGCTGCCCTCGGTGGTGAGCACCGTGAAATCCGTCTGCGGATAGGACAGCAGGAACAGGCAGATCCAGCACACCCACAGCACCCACCAGGTCACGCTGTGCGCGCCGTACTTGTCCGACAGCCAGCCGCCGATGGCGCGCAGCACGCCGCCCGGCAGCGAAAAGCAGGCCGCCAGCAGGGCCGCCACGCGGATGTCCAGGCCGTACTCGCCCACGTAGTACTGCACCATCCACAGGCTCAGCGCCACATAGCCGCCGAAGACGATGCTGTAGTACTGGCAGTACTTGAGCACGCGCGGGTCCTTGAGCGCCTTCAACTGGTCGCTGAAGCGCACGTTGCTGGGCACCAGGTGGGCCGGGTCGCTGTGGCTGAACAGCCAGAACAACACCAGCGCGCCCAGCATGATGGCCGCATAGGCATGCGGCACGGCGGCCCAGCCGAAGGCCACCAGGATCACCGGCGCCACGAACTTGTTGACCGCCGCGCCCGAGTTGCCCGCGCCATAGATGCCCATGGCCATGCCCTGGCGCTCCTTGGGAAACCAGCGCGCCACATAGGGCGTGCCCACCGAGAACGAGCCGCCCGCCAGGCCCACGAACAGGCCGATGGTCAGGAAGTGCCAGTACTCGGTGGCATAGCCCATCACCCAGATCGCAGGCACGGTGACGGCCATCAGCACCGCCATCACGATGCGCCCGCCGAAGCGGTCAGTCCAGATGCCCAGCGGCACGCGCACCAGCGAGCCCGTGAGCACGGGCATGGCCGTGAGCAGGCCGAACTGCGTGGCGTTCAGATCCAGCATCTTCTTGATGGGGATGCCGATGATGCCGAACATCATCCAGACCATGAAGCAGACGGTGAAGGCCAGGGTGCTGACGGCCAGGACCGACCAGGCCTGGCGGTCGTGGCGTGTGCCTGGGCCTGGTTTTTTTCGGGGATCGCCCTGTGCGGCGGGCGCTTGGTTTGCCATTTTGTTTTCCTCGTGGGGGCTATGGCTTCCATGGTCTCGCGCAAGGGGTGCGCCGCACATCCGCCAGCCGTACGCTCGGACAAGGCGGAAGAACTAGGAGCGCGCAGGCAGGCCTAGTTCCAAAGAACTATCGAGGGCAAAAAGGCTTGACGCAGATCAGGAGCGGCGGCCAAAAACGGACTTCGGGCTGCGCCCGTAGAACCGCGCAAATGCCGCACTGAAGTTCGACGGATGGGCATAGCCCACCTGCCAGCCGGCCTGGGCGACCTGGCAGCCGGTCTCCAGCAGCGCCCAGGCGCGGCGCATGCGCAGCTCCAGCAGAAGGGCCTGGGGCGTGGTGCCGAAGACGGCGCGAAAGCCCTGCTTGAGCCGGTGCTCGCCCAGGCCCACGGCGGCGCTCAGGTAGGCCAGGGTCAGCGCGCGGTCCATCTGGGTGGACAGCAGTTCGCGCGCCTGCTCCAGCCGGGCCAGTTCGTCGGCCGACCAGCGCAGTGCCGCCTTGGCCGGCTGCGGCGCAGGCGCGAGATGCCGCAGCTCCAGCGCGGCCAGGCTCAGCATGGCGATGTGGCGGTCCAGCGCATCGGTGGGCTGGTGCCCGGGCGGCTGGGCCAGGCGCCGCGCCAGCGCCAGGCTGGCCGGCAGGCTGGCGCGGTGGTCCAAGGCCCGTACACGGGCCGCGCCGTCCACCCGGGTCAGGCGCTGTGAGAGTTCGGGCCCCAGATAGCGGTCCAGCGCCGCGCCCGACAGCAGCAGGCGCAGCTGGCGCACGGTCTGGCCGGCCGCATAGCGGCGCTCGCCCTGGCTGCCGCGAAAGACTGCCAGCGTGGTCTGCCCCGCGCCGAAGCGCAGCGCCGCGCCCGTGCGCGCCACAAAGCCCGATTGCCCGGCCAGCCCCAGCGTGATGACCAGGGTGCGGCCCTGGTCCGAGGCATCGGCCTGCACGCTTTCCTCCACCAGGTCGCGCAGCGGGCAGTAGTGCGAGCGCGCCAGCACGATGCCGTCGCCCAGCGTGAAGCGCTCCGCATGGCAGTCGCCCAGCTCGGCGGGCAGGGCATGCCGCGTCCAGCCCGGCGCACAGGGCTGGGGCAAGGCAAGCGAGGAAGGGATGCGGGAGGTCATGTGAGAGGAACGGATGCGCGCTTCGCATAGGAAATGCTCCGTCGCGCATACGTTTTCAAATGATATCCATTCTCATTCTCCATAGCATCGAAAACCACAGAGATGCCCTTTGGAGAGGACGAGAAAGCCATGACATTCCCCCTTCGCTGGCCAGCCGCGCTGGCCCTGGCCCCATTCACGGTGGCGGCCCAGGGCCAGGCGCCCGAAGCCACCCTGCCCGAGATCACGGTCACGGTGAACAAGCAGGCCGAGAGCCTGGACGCCGTGCCCGCCAGCGTCTCCGTCTTCGATGGCGCGGCGCTGGAGGCGGCCGGCGTGCGCGGGCTGGACGCGCTGTCCGCCCAGGTGCCGGGCTTCAGCTTCCAGGCCTTCGGCCAGTCGGGCGTGCAGCCGCCCGTGATGCGCTGGCTGACGGCCAACTTCGTGTCGTTCTCCTCGTCCACGCTGCTGCTGGTCGATGGCGTACCCACGCTGATGGCCCAGGGCTTCGAGCACAACCTGCAGGGCGTGGACCGCGTGGAAGTGCTGCGCGGCCCCCAATCGACGCTGTACGGCCGCAATGCCGAAGCGGGCGTGGTCAGCATCGTCACGCGCCAGCCCGGCGACATGCCCCATGCGTCGATCAGCGCCGAAGCCGGCAACCACGGCCAGCGCGCGGGCAGCTTCGAGCTGGGCCGCGCCCTGGTGCCGGGCCAGCTCTACATCGGTCTGTCGGGCGAGTGGCGCGCGCAGGACGGGTTCATTCGCCAGCAGGGCAGTGGCGCCCGCGTGGACGACCGCGAGCGCGCCAGCGGCCGCCTGGCCCTGCGCTGGACGCCCACGGCCGAGACCGAAGCCACGCTGCGCTACGCCCAGCAGCGCTGGGACGACGGCGCCGCGCAATGGGGCAGCATTGCCGCGCCGCGCGCCACGGTGAACTCGGGCACGGACAGCTGGAACCGCTCGCGCGGGCAGACGCTGTCGCTTGATGTATCGCACCGCTTTGCCTCGGGGCTGCGGCTGCGCTCCATCACCGCACGCAATGTCTTCGACGACCGCGTGCTGCAGGACACGGACTTCCAGCACGCCGACCTGCTCCACGTGCGGCGCGACTACCGCCTGGCCACGACCTCGCAGGAACTGCGCCTGGAGGGCGAGGCCGCAGGCCTGTGGAACGCGCGCTGGCTGGCCGGCCTGTACCTGGACCGCGACGACCATGACCTGCGTTACGAGCAAAAGCTGCCCACCGCGCTGATGCGGCCCACGGCCGGACTCAAGGGCAGCACGGCGGCGCTGTTCACGCACTGGACCGTCCCGCTGTCCGAGCGCTGGACGCTGGCGGCCGGCGCGCGCGTGGAGCGCAACCGCGTGGAACTGGCCCCCGTGGGCGCGGCGGCGCGCAGCGACGACTGGTCGCGCTTGAGCCCCAAGCTCTCGCTGCAATACCAGTGGTCGCCCCAGGGCCAGGTCTACACCAGCCTCAGCGAGGGCTACCGCGCGGGCGGCTTCAACGTGTTCTCTCCGGCCATGGGCTATGCGGCCTACGAGCCAGAGACCGTGCGCGCCTGGGAGATCGGCGCCAAGGGCCGGCTGCTGGGGCAGCGCCTGCGCTACGCAGCCTCGGTCTACACCCAGCAGGTGCGCGACATGCAGGTACAGCAGATGGGCCTGCCGGGCGTGGTCTACATCACCAATGCGGCGCGGGCGCGCTCCACGGGTGCGGACTTCGAGCTCGACTATGTGTTCGGCGGCGGCTGGCAATTGCAGACAGCCCTGGGCCTGAACCGCACGCGCTTCGGCAGCTTCCGCGACGGCGCCGCCGTCTACGACGGCCGCCGCAACCCCTTTGCGCCCGACATGACGGCCCATGTGGCGCTGCGCTACGACGCGCCCGGCCGCTGGTGGGCGCAGGCCGCCGTGCAGGGCACGGGCAAGGTCTACCTGGACGCCGCCAACGCCTACCGCCGCCCCGGCTACGGGCTGCTCAACCTGTCGGCCGGCTATGCCCAGGGGTCCTGGGAAATCGCCGCCTACCTGCGCAATGCCGCCAACCGCCGCTACGACGCCGTGGGCTACCTGAATGGCCAGGTCGTGGTCTACAGCCCGCCGCGCGAATTGGGCGTGCGGCTGACCTGGCGCATGTGACTCCCTTTCGTGAAAAGGACCTTCCGATGAATACCCCCCCGCCGTGAATCCCCTACCCACACCCCCTCTCACGCCCTGCAACCGCTGTGGGACCTGGCCGCCGCCCAGGTCCAGGCCGAGGCCCTGGTGCTGGCCCTCGAATCGGGGGCACTGGACCGGCTGGCCACGCCCCAGACGCCGGCCGAGCTGGCCCAGGCCCAGGGCTGGAACGAGGCCAATACCTCCCACTGGCTGGAATTGCTGTGGAGCATGGGCCTCCTGCGGCGCGGCCAGCACGAGCCCGTGAGCTACCTGCTGGCCACCGATGCGCTGCGCTACCTGCACAGCGCATCGCCCGAGTCCTGCGGCGCGGCCTGGCTGTTCCGCCTGCGCTCTCTGCGCCACTCCGCCACGCTGCTGCGCGGCCTGGTCGAGCACGGCCCTGCCGGGGACGGCTCGGCCTGCAGCGCCCCCTTGGCCACGGGCAATGCCGAAGGCTGGGCCGCCGCCGCGCGCGCCCAGATCGGCCAGGAGCAGCGTGCCGTCAGCGTGCCTGCCGCGCTGAACCTGCTGCAGCAGGTTCCCGAGGCAGGCGCCGCGCGCCGCATGCTGGACCTGGGCGGCGGCCCCGGCTGGATCGCGCTGGCCCTGCTGCGCCAGCAGCCCGCACTACAGGCCAGCGTTTTCGACTGGCCCGAGGCCGTGGCCGTGGCGGCGGACAACGCCCGGCAGTCCCGCCTGTCCGACCGCTTCACCGCGCTGGGCGGCAACCTGGCCACGGACGGCATAGGCAGCGGCTACGACCTGGTCTGGTGCTCGTCCGTGCTGCACTTCGTGCCCGATGCGGTGGCCGTGGTGGCCAAGGTGTTCGACGCGCTGGCGCCCGGCGGCGTCTTCGTCTGCGCCCATGCCGAGGTGGATGAGACGCCCGAAGCCGCCCTGCGCACCCTGCCCTACTACCTGCCCATGCGCCTGCTGGGCCGCAGCGTGACCCGGCGCGGCGAGCTGCAGGCGCTGCTGGCGCAGGCGGGTTTCGAGCGCATCGAACGCATCGAGTCGCGCGAGTTTCCGATGGCGCCGCTGGCCGTGCTCGTGGCGCGCAAGGCAGCACAATGAGCACCGCCCGCCCTCGCCCGGTCTGGCTGCTCCAGGCACTTTTCGGCTGGCTGCACCTGGCGCTCACGGCGCCCAGCGTCTACCTCTGGCTGGGCCTGCCCCTGGTCATGCGCCAGCATGGCTGGTCGGGCACGGCCATCGGCCTGTTCCAGCTGGCGGGGCTGCCCGCGCTGATCAAGTTCGCGCTGGCCGCGCCCGTGGAAGCGCGCAGCGCGAACGGCCAGCCGCGCTACCGCGCCTGGGCGCTGGCCCTGTGCCTGGCCTATGCAGCCGTGCTGCTGGCCCTGGGCTGGCAGCAGTTGCTGGCCGAGCGCCTGTGGCTGTTCGGCCTGGCCTTCGCGGCCGCGCTGGCCGCCACCTGGGCCGACATTCCCGTCAGCGCCCTGGCCATCCGCCTGCTGCCCGCATCCGAGCGCATGCGCGCCGGGGGCGTGCGCGCGGCGGCGCTGTCGCTGGGCGCCATCGTGGGCGGCGGGATGATGCTGCTCATGCAGGCGAAATGGGGCTGGCGCGCGCCCTTCCTCTGCCTGGCCGGCGCGCTGGTCCTGGGCGCCCTGCTGCTGGCCTGGGTGGTCCGCCATGAGCCCGAGGACGCACCATCGCCGCGGCCGCGGCCGCTGCCAACTGCTGAAGCGGGCTTGGCCGCCATGGTGCGGGGCTACGGCGCCCAGCCCGGCGCCTGGCGCTGGACCCTGGTGCTGGTCAGCTACTTCCCCTTCATCGGCGCGGCCTGGTTCTACCTGAAGCCGCTGATGCTGGACCACGGCTTCGCGCCCGCCCAGGCCGCCCTGCTGGCCGGCATGGGCGGCGGCGTGGTGGCCGCGCTGGCGGGCGCGGCCTCGCCCCAGCTCACGCGCCGCCTGGGCACCCGGCGCGCCCTGCCCCTGTATGCGGGCTGCAACGTGGCGGCGCTGGCGCTGCTGGCGGCCGTCATCGCAGCCGGCGCCCCGGCCCCGGGCCTGGTCGCGGCCGTGGCCTGCGTGGCAGCAGCCATGGGAGCCTCCTCGGCCTGCGTCTTCGGCCTGATGATGCAATTCGCCCGCCCGCGCTGGCAGGCCTTCGACTACGGCCTGCAGGCCAGCCTGTTCGCCGCCAGCCGCATGCTGGTGCCGCTTGCGGCCGGCGTGGCGCTGGACGCCATGGGCGCGGCAGCCATGCTCACCGGCCTGGTCGTGGCAGCCGCGCTGGCGTGGGGGTGGGCGCTGCGGTGTGCGGGGGATGGTTGGGCTTCAGCCACAGCGTAGGCCGCTAATCCCGCTGCCGCTCCGACGCATACACCGCCGCCTGCACGCGCGAACTCAGGCCGAGCTTGCGCAGGATGTGCTGGACGTGGATCTTGACCGTGGTCTCGGCAATGTCCAGCGTGCGGGCGATTTCCTTGTTGCTGGCGCCGCGGGCGATCTGGACCAGCACCTCTTCCTCGCGCGGGGACAGCGGCGAGGCCGGGACCTCGTCCGGCTCGGGCGCCTGGGGCTCGGGCGCGCCCTGGGACTGGAAGGCTGCCACCAGCTTGCCCATCATCTCGGGGCTGACCACGGGCTCGCCGCGTGCGGCGCGGCGCAGGGCCTCGGACAGCAGGTCGCCGTCGATGGTCTTGAGCAGATAGCCCTGGGCGCCGTTGCGCAGCGCGGCCGCCAGGTCCTGGCCGTCCTCGCTCACGGTGAGCATGACGACACGGCTGCCCGGCGAGGCCGCGCGCAGGCCCGCGATGGCATCGACGCCCAGCACGCCCGGCAGGTGGTTGTCCAGCAGGATGACCTGGGGCGCCAGCGCGGGCACCAGGCGCAGGGCCTCGCCCGCGTCGCCGGCCTCGCCGACCACGCGCAGGCCTGCGTCCTGGGCGATGAGGGCGATCAGGCCGCGGCGGAACAGCGTGTGGTCGTCGATGACGAAGACGGAGATGGGGCTGGCGAAGGACATGGGGCGGCGGCCTACTGGGTGTTCAAGGGAAGGGCCTGCGCGGGCGGCGGCACGGAGGCACCGGCCGAGGCCGAAGGAGGCAGCTCGATCAGCACGCGCGTGCCCTCGCCGGGGCGGGAGTGCACATGGACCAGCGCCTGCGCCAGCAAGGCGCGCTCGCGCATGATGCCCAGGCCCACATGCAGCGAGTCCGGCGCAACGTCGGCGGGGACGAAGCCGCAGCCGTCGTCGCAGACTTCGAAGCGCCAGGGGTGGCGACCCACGCGCAGCTGCACATGCCTGGCACCCGCGTGCTTGCGCACGTTGGACAACGCCTCCTGCACCATGTGCAGCACCTGGATCTGCACATCGGGCGCCAGCGGCAGGCCCTGGCCCGACATGGTCAGCGAGGTGGCGATGCCCGTCTGGTGCTCGAACTTGGACAGCGTGGCGCGCAGCGCGGCCTCGATGTCCTCGGCGCTGGTGCGCGTGCGGAAATGCACGAGCAGCTCGCGCACGTCGGCATAGCATTCGCGCACGCCGACTTCCAGTTCGTCCAGGCTGCGGTCGCGCGCCTCGTCGCGGCCCTTGGCCACGGCGTCGCGCAGCAGCTGGGTCTGTATCTTGAGAAAGGCCAGCGACTGGGCAATGGAGTCATGCAGCTCGCGTGCGATCAGGCCGCGCTCCTCGGCCACGGCGGCCTCGCGCTCCAGCGCCGTGGCGCGCAGGCTTTCCATGGCGCTGGCCAGGTGGCGCGCCATGGCGGACAGCAGGTCGCGCATGCCATCCGTGAGCACCACGGTGGAGCGAAAGAACAGGTTGACCTCGCCCAGCAGGCGCTGCTGCAGTTGCACGGGAATGCTGACCACGGTCCGGAAGCCTGCCTCGCGGCAGTGCGGCAGCTGCAGGTCGCTGGCCGGCGTGATGGGGATCACGCGCAACCGCGCCTGCTCGCGCGGCTGGCCGCACAGGCAGGCTCCCGTGTGCAGGCAGTGCTCCTGCACCGACATGGACTGGGGCAGGCCGTCGCCGGCCAGCAGCACGTAGCGCTCGTTGGCCTCGTCGGACCAGCGCACCGTGGCCGCATCGGCCTGGGCCGCCAGGCGGACCTGGCGCACAAAGCCTTCGGCCAGGGCCTGGAGGCTGGCGGCCTCCGACGCCTGCACGCTGACCGCGTACAGCGCCTGCAGCTGCTGGTGCTGCACGTTGAGGCTGGCGGTCTTCTCGCGCACCTTGTCCTCCAGCTCGGCGTGCGAGCTTTGCAGCGACTGGGCCATGAGGTTGAAGCCTGCGGCCAGCTGGCCGAACTCGTCATCCACCTCCACGCGCATGCGCGTGTCCAGGTGTCCGCGGCGCATGCGCTCCAGCGCCGAGCGCAGCTGGCCCACGGGATGCAGCACCAGCCAGTAGCTGGTGGCCATGAAACTCACGGCCGCGATGATGGCCAGCGCCATCAGGCACATCTGGAACAGGTGCAGGATGGCCGTCCAGCGCGAGAGCCGGTCCTCGATGGCCTCGACGAAACCGTCCACCTCGCGCACGAAGGCGTCGGCGCTGCCCATGATGGCTTGCGCATCCACATGGTCCTCGGCCTGCCACTGCGTGCGCAGCGCACTCCAGTCGCCGCGTATGCGCTCGTAGCGCGCGCTGACCACATCGCTCCAGGGCACGAACAGCGGCCGCGACATGTCGCCGCTGCGCAGCAGGTCCAGGCTGGCGTCGAACTGCCGTGCGCGCTCCTGCCACTGCGCAGGCGCCTCGTTCTGGCGCGCCATGGCCATGCGCACCATGCTCATGCGCAGCCGTCCGGCCTCGTTCACCGCCGCCGCGCCGCCCTCCAGCTGCCAGGCCACCCACAGCGTGAAACCGATCGATGCCACGGCCGCGAGCAGGCAGGCCGCGCCCATGAGCAGCAGCTTGGTCGAAAGCGAGGGCTTGCCATGCATGACTGCAATGTAGCCATTGCACACCGGCGCGTCTTGACCTGAATCAAGCGCCATCCATTGCCGCAAAGGCTGGCACCTGCGGCTGCCCCCAATGCCCACAGGGCCTATGGAGCCCCCGGGCGAGGCCAGTGTTTAGCATGGGGCCATGCAAGTCCGCTCCATCCCCCGCCCCTTCATCCGCAACCCCGGCCTCGCCGGCCTGGCTGCGGCCGCATTGCTGGCGGCAGCCCTTGCCGGCTGCGCCAGCTCCTCCGCCCCGGCGCGGGACTGGACGCAGCAGTTGCAGCGCTGGTCCGACGCGCCCATCGTGCTGCTGGGCGAGCAGCACGATGCGGTCGCCCACCAGGCCTGGCAGCAGGCCACGGTGGAGCAGTTGGCAAAACAGGAGCGCCTGGCCGCGCTGGTGATCGAGATGGCACCGCGCACCGGCTCCACCGCGTCCCTGCCGCGCGATGCCTCCGAGGACGCGGTGCAGCAGGCCCTGCAATGGCAGGACGCGGCCTGGCCCTGGCCGCGCTACCGCGGCGTGGTCATGGCCGCCGTGCGCGCGGGCGTGCCCGTGCTGGGCGGCAACCTGCCGCGCGCCGACATGAAGCAGGCCATGCGCAACGAGAACCTGGACACCCACCTGCCGCCCGAGGGCTGGCAGCGCCAGCTCGACGCCATCCGCGAAGGCCACTGCGGCCTGCTGCCCGACGCCCAGCTGCCGCCCATGGCCCGCATCCAGCTGGCCCGCGACGCCAGCATGGCCGAGGTGGCCAGGGCCGCTGTCAAGCCCGGCAAGACCGTGCTGCTGGTGGCCGGGCGCGGCCACGTGCTGCGCGGCGTGGGCATTCCCACCTGGCTGCCCGAGGCCGCAGGCGCCAAGGTGGCCGTGGCGCAGGCGGGGGAGACATCGGTGGCGCAGGCCTCGGATGTGGATTGGCTGCAGAAGACGGATGCCCTGCCCGCCAAGGACCACTGCGCCGATCTGCGGGAGAAGTTCAGGAATCCGCCGGCGCCGCGGGCCGATGCGAGCTGAAGCCCGCTGATTCCTGAAGAGGTTGCGGCCGGCCTTGCGACCGGCAGGTCAAGCCTGTGGCGGCACAGGCGCAGGAAATCAGCGGTAGAAGGCTTCCACGGCGCCCTTGAGCTTGATCAGCAGGGGCCTTCCCTTGCGGTCCACCGTCTTGCCGGCCGGCACCTTGATCCATCCCTCGCTCACGCAGTATTCCTCCACATCGAAGCGCTCGTTGCCGTTGAAGCGGATGCCGATGTCGTGCTCGAACACGGCGGCCACATGGTGCGGGCTGCGCGGGTCGATGGACAGGTGGTCGGGCAGTGCGGGGCGATCGGCGGGTGCGTTGGCGTCGGTCATGGTCTTGTTCTCGCAAGAGGGTTCTGAAGAAAGCCGGTATTGTCAGCGCAATTCGCAGGCAGGCGCTGGCTGACAGGCTTTGGCGGCAGGCATCGTCATGCGGATGGCGGACGGGCGTCGTATGCTGCGCTCCATGCTGTCGCCAGAGCAACGTCAAACACTGAAGTCGGCCAAACGCCTGCCGCTGGCGCTGCTGCTGTTCGTGGCGCTGGGCTTCGTGGCCTCGTCCGTGGCGGCGGGGCACTGGCAGCAGGTGCCGCTGTGGCTGGCCTGCATCAAGGCCGTGACCGAGGCCTCGCTGGTCGGCGCGCTGGCCGACTGGTTTGCGGTGTCGGCGCTGTTCCGGCGCATTCCGCTGCCCCTGGTCGGGCGCCACACGGCCATCATTCCGCGCAACAAGGACCGCATCGGCGAGAACCTGGCGAATTTCGTGCGCGACAAGTTCCTGGACGGGCCTTCGCTGGTGGCGCTGATCGAGCGCCATGATCCTGCGCGCGCGCTGGCCGGTTGGCTGACCACGCCTGCCAACAGCGCCCTGCTGGGGCGGCAGGTGGCGCGGCTGGCGCTGGCGGCGCTGGAGATGGTGCAGGACCGGCAGGTGGAGCGGTTCCTGACCCAGGCATTCAAGGCCTTGCTGGCCCAGGTGGACCTGCCCCGCGCGGCGGCGGATCTGTTGTCGGGCCTGACCAAGGACGGCCGCCACCAGGCCGTGCTGGACGATGTGCTGGCCCGCGTCAGCGGCGTGCTGCGCGAGGCCGAGACCCATGTGCTGATCGCCCAGACCATCGTGCTGTGGCTCAAGCGCGAGCATCCGCTCAAGGAAAAGATGCTGCCCACGGACTGGCTCAGCGACAAGGGCGCCAGCGCCATTGCGGGCGCGCTCGACAGCCTGCTGCAGGACATTGCCAGCAATCCAGAACACCACATGCGCAAGGCCTTCGACGCCTCCGTGGACCGGCTGGTCACACGGCTGCAGTCCGACCCTGCCATGTCCGAGCGCGCCGAGCGGCTGCGCCACTACCTGCTGCACGACGAGAAGCTGGCCGGCTACCTGCGGGCGCTGTGGCTGGGACTGCGCGCCAAGCTGCAGGCGGACCTGGCCAACGAGCATTCGCAGGTGGCGCGCAAGACCGCCGCCATGGGCCGCTGGCTGGGCCAGTCGCTGGCGCACGACGAGGCGCTGCGCAGTTCCATGAACGAGCGCCTCAAGCGCTGGGCCCAGGCGCTGGCGCCCGATGTCTCGCAGTTCCTGGCCCAGCACATTGCCGATACCGTGCGGCGCTGGGATGCGCGCGAGCTGTCCGAGCTGATCGAGCTGCACATCGGCAAGGACCTGCAGTACATCCGCATCAACGGCACCGTGGTCGGCGGTGCCGTGGGGCTGCTGCTGTTCCTGCTGTCCAATGCGGGGCGGCTGTGGGCCTGATCACTGGCCGGCTGGCGGGTCCCGGCCCCACAGCGCAATCACGCGCACATAGGCCAGTTCGGCCAGCAGCTCCACCAGCGTCTGCGTGACGATGACGGCCGGCAGCACGGGAATGGCGCCAGGCACGGCCAGGGCCAGCGGCAGCACGACCAGCGAATTGCGCGTGCCCGCGCTGAACGCGACGGCGCGGCCCGAGGCTGCCGGGAGCCGGAAGGCGCGCGCCACCAGCCAGCCCAGTACGGGCGCTGCCACCGCGAAGGCCGCGTAGACGGGCACCACGCTCCAGGCCGCGTGTGTGGCCGGGCCCAGCTGGGGCAGCACGGAGGCGATCACCACGAACAGCACCAGCGCCGTGGCCGGCACGGGCAGCAGGCCCAGCCATGCCGAGGCGCTGGCCGCGCGACGGCTGCGGGCGGCCCACAGCTGGGTGGCGGCGGCCAGGGCCAGCGGCACGGCGATCAGCCAGACAAAGGCGTGCAGGAAAGGCCCGGCCTGGACCAGCCGCGCCGCATCGTCACCCAGGAACAGGCCCAGATAGCCGGGCAGGGCCAGCATCTGCGCGATCAGCAGGGCCGGCGTGGCCGCCAGCAGCAGGCGCGCGTCGGCGCGCCCCAGGTGGGAGAAGGTGACCACGTAGTCGATGCAGGGCGCCAGCATCACCAGCAGCGCGCCCAGGCGCAGCAGGGGGGCGGCGGGCAGGAACTGCAGCAGGGCCCAGACCAGCAACGGCACCACGATGAAGTTGGCCGCCATCAGCGCAGCCAGGAAGCGCACCTGGCCGAAGGCGCGCCGCAGCTCGGCCACGGGCACCTGCAAGAAGGTCACATAGAGCATCAACGCCAGCGCGGGGTTGATGGCACGCTCCGGCACGCCCGTGCCGGGCAGCGCCCAGGCGGCGGCCGCGGCCAGGGCCACGGCGGCGAAGTAGATGGGAATCTGGCGCTGTTCGAGCGCGTCTCGGGTGTCTTGCATTCGGGGCGCCGGGTGCGGCAGGGGCGGCAGTGGGTAAGGAGTGCCTAGTATGGCAACGGTGCGTCCAGCCGCTGTCTCGAATTCCCTGCCAGCCCTGGGCCTGACCGGCTCAGCCGGGCGATGCCGCGCCCAGCACCTTGTACAGATAGGAGCGCGAGATGCCCAGCTCCTGCGCGGCCAGCTTCTTGTTGCCGCCGCAGCGTGCGATGGCATCGAGGATGGCGTTGCGCTCCTGGTCCTTGAGCGGTGCCACGGCGCCGGTGGAGGGCATGTCGGCCTCGGCAACGGCAACGGCAACGGCAACGGCCAAAGGCCGCGCGCCGGCCAGCGGGTCCTCGTGGCGCGCGAAGTTGTCCACGTCCAGCAGGTGGCCATCGCAGAACACCAGGGCCTCTTCCACGCGCTGTCGCAGCTGGCGCACATTGCCGGGCCAGGCCTGCCGGGCCAGGTAGGGCATGACACCGGGCGCGATGCGGGGCAGCGCAATGCCGTTGCGCTCGCAGAACGACTGGGCAAAGCGCTGCACCAGGGCCGGGATGTCCTCCAGGCGCTGGCGCAGGGCGGGCACATGCAGCACCACGCCGCTGAGGCGGTAGAACAGGTCCAGCCGGAAGCGGCCGCTGTCGATGAGGCCGCGCAGGTCGCGGTGCGTGGCGGCCACGATGCGGAAGTTCACCTGCCGGCCGCTGTGCGCGCCCAGGCGCTGCACCTGGCGGTCCTCCAGCACGCGCAGCAGCTTGACCTGGATCTCCATGGGAATGTCGGCCACTTCGTCGAGGAAGAGCGTGCCGCCCTCGGCCTGCTCCAGCTTGCCGGGCTGGCCCTGCCTGCGCCCGCCCGTGAAGGCGCCGGCCTCGTAGCCGAACAGCTCGGACTCGATCAGCGTGGCCGGCAAGGCCGCGAGGTTGAGGCTGACCAGGGGCGCTTGGGCATCGCGCCCGCGTGCATGCAGGGCCTGGGCCACCAGTTCCTTGCCGCTGCCGCTCTCGCCCAGGATGAGCACGGGCACATCGAGCCGCGCCACGGCGTCGATCTCGCGTGCCAGCCTTTGCATGGGGGCGCTGGCGCCCACCATCTGCGCCGTGGGCGTGCCGCCGCGCAGCTGGCTCAGTTCGCGCTTGTAGTGCTGCACCTCGTCATGCAGCTGGTTCAGGCGCTGCTGCATGCGGTTGAGTGCCTCCACGCCGCTGAAGCTGACCTGGCCCACGGCGCCCACCACGGCGCCGCCCTCGTAGACCGGCATGCGGTTGACGATGCGGCTCACGCCCGGCCCCAGCTGCTGCAGGTCGCCGATCTCGGCCCGGCCGCTGCGCACCACGTGGGGCAGGCGCGAGTTGGGGATCACGTCCTCGGCGCGCCGGCCTGTGGCCGTGCCGGGCGCCAGGCCGAAGAACTTCTCGTGCACGGGGCTGATGTAGCGCATCAGCCCTTCATGGTCGGCCACCGTGATCGCCTGGTACGGGTTGGTCAGGAACATGTTGAGGATGGCGAAGGCGAAGGGCACGCTGGCCACCATGTCGAACAGTGCCGCCGCCTCGTCGGCCGGGCGCAGCAGGGCGACCTCGCCCTCGGCATCGGCCAGCACCACGGCCACATGGCGGGCCACCGTGCCGCGCGGGCCCGGTGTTTCCACGTGCAGCAGCTGGCCATGGCCGATGGGGTTGTTCCCGTCGCCGTGCGCGCGGGCCATGGCCTCGGTGACGGCTGCATGCAGCAGCGGCTCCTGCGCCAGGCCCAGCCGCGCCACGGGCTCGGGCAAACCGCGTCGCCAGACGAGGACGCCGAATCGGTGGTCGGGAGAGCTGGGCATGGGCATGGCGGGCAGTGGCGGGGGTGAACGCACTCTAGCGGCGCGCAGGCCACGGGTCTGTCCCCGTTGTGTCTCCATGGAAGACAGCACCCAAGCCGTGTCTTCGAGGCTGTCCTCGATGTGGACACGCGAGGATTGATCGTGGAAAAAATCCTTTGAATTCAACGCCCTGCGTTCTGGCACGCCTTGTGCATCTCTACAGGCACAAGGAGACACGACGACATGAGCTGGCAACCCGAAGTGGACGAGATCGCATACCGCCGCGCGCTGGCGGCCAAACTGGGCGGAGAGGAAAAGGTGGCGCGGCACAAGGCCGCGGGCAAGCTCACGGTGCGCGAGCGCATCGCGGCCTGCACGGACGCGCAGTCCTTCGTGGAGGTGGGCTCGCTCACCGGCTCGGGCCAGTACGACGGCCTGGGCCGGCTGACGGACTTCACGCCCTCCAACCTCATCATGGGCCGGGCACGCGTGGGCGGGCGGCCCGTGGTCGTGGTGGGTGACGATTTCACGGTGCGCGGCGGTGCCAACGACGGCGCCGTGGGCGACAAGCTGATCTTTGCCGAGAAGATGGCGCACGACCTGCGCCTGCCCATGGTGCGCCTGGTGGACGGCACGGGCGGCGGCGGCTCGGTGCGCAATATCGAGACCAAGGGCTACACCAGCGTACCCACCATGAAGGTCTGGAGCCAGGTGGTGCAGAACCTGTCCACCGTGCCCGTGGTTTCGCTGGCCCTGGGCTCGGTGGCCGGCATGGGCGCGGCGCGCGTGGCCTCCAGCCATTACTCGGTGATGGTCAGGGAGACCGCCCAGCTGTTCAATGCCGGCCCGCCCGTGGTGGCGCGCATCGGCCAGAACGTGACCAAGAACGAGCTGGGCGGCAGCCAGGTGCACACGCGCAACGGCGTGGTCGATGACGAGGTGGCCACCGAGCAGGAAGCCTTCGAGCGCGTGCGCCGCTTCCTGTCCTACCTGCCATCGTCGGTCTACGAACTGCCCGCACGCACCGCGCCGCAGGACGATCCGCGGCGGCGCGACGAATGGCTGCTGTCGGCCATTCCGCGTGATGGCCGCAAGGTCTACAAGATCCGGCCCATCGTCGAATGCCTGGTCGATGAGGGCTCCTTCCTGGAGACGGGCCGCCACTGGGGCCGGGCCATCGTCACCGGGCTGGCGCGCATCGATGGCTGGCCCGTGGCCGTGGTGGCCAGCGACCCGTACTTCTACGGCGGCGGCTGGGATGGTCCCTCGGCCGAGAAGTTCACGCGCTTCGTGGACATGGCCCAGACCTTTCATCTGCCCGTGGTCAACCTGGTGGACATCGCGGGCTTCCAGATCGGCGTGGAGGCCGAGAAGGCCGGCGTCATGCGCTACGGCGTGCGCGCCCTGGCCGCCGTCTACCAGGCCACCGTGCCCTGGTGCAGCATCCTCATCCGCCGCGCCTACGGCGTGGCGGCGGCCGGCCACCAGCACATGGGCCGCTTCAACTTCCGCTATGCCTGGCCCTCGGCCAACTGGGGCTCGCTGCCCATCGAGGGCGGGCTGGAGGTGGCCTACAAGGCCGAGATCGAAGGCGCCGACGACCCCGTGCAAAAGCGCGCCGAGATCGAGCAGCGCGTGCGCAGCCTGACCTCGCCCTTCCGCACGGCCGAGGCCTTCGGCATCGACGAGGTGATCGATCCGCGCGACACGCGTGCCCTGCTCAGCGAATTCGTGGAACTGGCCGCGCCGCTGCGCGAGGCCGGTGCGCCGCAGTTCGGCCTGCGGCCCTGAACGCATAAAAACCCAAGGAGACAAAGCAATGGCAACCAGACAACCGCGCGCGCCCTCGCGCCGCACCGCCCTGGCCCTGTGCCTGGCGCCGTGCCTGACCCTGTGCGCCGCGACGGCGGCCCAGGCCCAGACCCCCCAGGAGGACAAGTGGCCCACGCGCCCCGTGCGCATCGTGGTCGGCTTTCCTGCAGGCTCGTTCACCGACACCATTGCACGCGCGCTGTCCGAGCCGCTGAGCAAGTCGCTGGGCCAGCCCGTGGTGGTGGAGAACAAGCCCGGCGCCAACGGCGCCATCGGCGTGGGCGAGGTGGCGCGCGCCGCGCCCGACGGCTACACCCTGCTGGTCACCAACTCCAGCAGCATCACCATCAACCCCCAGATCTACAAGAAGATCGCCTACCGCGCCAAGGACTTCGCACCCATCACCATGGTGCTGGATGCGCCCTTCATCCTCACCGTCAACCCCGAGTGGGCGCAGAAGAACCAGATCCGCTCGGCCAAGGATGTGATCGCCTTCGCCAAGGCCCATCCCGACAAGCTCAGCTACGGCTCTGCCGGCCCCGGCAACATCGCCCACCTGGCCTATGCGGCCTGGAGCAACCGCACGGGCGTGAAGACCACGCATGTGCCGTACAAGAGCGCATCGCAGGCGCAGATGGCCGTGCTCAGCGGCGAGCTGGACACGCAGTTCGACACCTGGAGCGCGCTGCCCCACATCGCCAGCGGCAAGCTCGTGGCCCTGGCCGTCACCGCGCCCCGGCGCATGCAGCAGCTGCCCGAGGTGCCCACCATGGCCGAGGCCGGCTATGCCGATTTCGACGTCACCTTCTGGGCCGGCCTGCTGGCGCCTGCGGGCACGCCGCCGGCCATCGTCAACCGGCTCTACGAGGCCTCCAGGGGCGTGCTGCAGGACGCACGCATCCGCGCCGTGCTCAGCAGCCAGGGCGAGCCCGTGATGATGCCGCCCGCGCCGTTCGGCCAGCGCATCGCCAAGGAAGTGGCCGACTGGGGCCAAGTCATCCAGCGCGAAGCCTTGTCTTTGGATTGATGAGGTACGCATGTCTCTGTTGCAAGCACTGAACCCCCGCTCCGTCGCCATCCTTGGCGCCTCCGACAATCCCATCAAGGCCGGTGGCCGGCCCATCGACTACCTGCGCCGCCACGGTTTCGCGGGCCGCATCCTGCCCGTCAATCCCAAGCGCGCCGAGGTCCAGGGCCTGGCCGCCTACCCTGCCTTGCGCGAGCTGCCCGAGGCGCCCGACGCCGTGGTCATCAGCCTGCCCGGCGAGGACGTGGCCGCCGCCATCGACGACTGCGTGGCCGTGGGCGCGCGCCTGGCCGTGATCTATTCCTCGGGCTTTGCCGAACTGGGCGAGGAGGGCCGCCGGCAGCAGGCCGACCTGGTGGCGCGGGCGCGCCGGGCGCCAGGCGGCGGGCTGCGCCTGTTCGGCCCCAATTGCCAGGGCGTGGCCAACTTCGCCACGGGCGCCATCCTCAACTTCTCGACCATGATCAACGAGAACGCGCCGGCCGACGGCCCCGTGGCCATCGTCAGCCAGAGCGGTGCGGGCGCGGCCATTCTCTACGGCGGCCTGCGCCGCGCGGGCATCGGCGTGCGCTACATGCTGTCCACAGGCAACGAGGCCGATGTCTGCGCGGCCGAGGCCGTGCGCGCCGTGGTCGAGGACGAAGGCATCCGCCTGGTCGTGCTCTACATCGAGACGCTCAGGCAAAGCGCCTGGCTGGCCGAGGCCGCGCGCCTGGCCCATGCGCGCGGCGTCACCATCCTGGCCGTGAAGGCCGGCCGCACGCGCGCAGGCCAGGCCACGGCCAGCTCGCACACGGGCGCGCTGGCGGCAGAGGACGCGCTGGCCGATGCCTTCCTGCGCCAGCACGGCATACCGCGCCTGGCCGACTTCCGCGAGCTGATCGACTACGCGCCGCTATTCCTGTCCCAGCCTGCGCCGCGCGGTCGCCGCGTGGTCAGCATCAGCAATTCGGGCGCCACCTGCGTGCTGTCGGCCGATGCGGCCGAGGAATACGGCCTGGCCCTGGAGCCGTTCGATGCCGCCACGCTGGACGGCCTGTCCCAGGCCTTGCCGCCGTATGTCACGCCGCGCAATCCCATCGACATGACCACGGCCCTGCTGGGCAGGCCGCAGACCTTTGGCGACACGCTGCGGGCCTTGTCGGGCAGCGGCGCGGCGGACCTCGTCCATGTAGGTTTTCCGATAGGCGGCGAAGGCTATGACTTTGCCGATTTCGCGGGCCAGGCCAGCCGCTTTGCGCACGACACCGGCGTGCCGATTGCGGTCAGCGTCAACCAGGACTGGGTGGCCCAGGCCTTCCAGGCCCAGGGCGTGCCCACCTTCTGGAGCGAGCGCGCCGCCATGCGCGGCCTGGCGCTGCTGGCCGAGCAGGCCGGTGGCCGGCAGGCACAGGCGCCGTCTGCCGAGGCATCGCTGCCGGCGCCAGCGTCCCGTTCCCTCACGCTGGACGAGCCCTCCAGCCTGTCCGAGCTGGCCCGCGCCGGCCTGCCGGTGATGCGGCATCTGGTCTGCAGGAACGATGACGAGGTGCGCGCCGCCCTCCAATCCCTGCCGCTGCCCCTGGTGGCCAAGGGCGTGTCCGCCGATCTCTCGCACAAGTCCGAGCATGGCCTGGTGCGACTCAACATCCGCGAGGCAGGCCAGGCGCTGGCGGCTTTGGCCGACTTCGCCGCCACGCTGGGCCGCCTGGGCGCAGCCGATGGCGGCCTGCTGCTGGGTGCCCAGCACAAGGCCGACTTCGAGCTGGCGCTGGGCGCCCATGTGGATGCCGAATTCGGCGTGGTGGTCATGGTCGGCCAGGGCGGTGTGCTGGTGGAGGCGCTCAGGGACGTGCAATTCCTCGTGGCCCCCTTCAGTGCGCGGCAGGCGCTGGATGCCCTTGCGCGCCTGGCCATCGCCCCGGCCTTTGCGGCCGTGCGCGGCATGCCGGCCGTGGAGCTGGAGGCCGTGGCCGCCATGATGGTGCGGCTGGGCAACTGGATGCTGGCCCAGGGCGGGCGCGTGCAGTCGGTCGATGCCAACCCCGTGCTCGTGGCGCGTGGTGCACAGGCGCCGGTCGTCGTCGACGCGGTGGTGGCCGTGGCCGCTGCACCAGGGGAAGCATCATGAGCGGCGCCCTGCACCCCATCCGCCGCGTGCTGGTGGCCAACCGGGGCGCCGTGGCCGCACGCGTGATCCGCACGCTGCGGCGCATGGGTATTGCCTCCGTGGCCGTGTACTCCGAAGCCGATGCCGATCTGCCCTATGTCCGGGCGGCTGACCAGGCCGTGTGCATCGGCCCTGCGCCCGCCGCGCAAAGCTATCTGGACCAGGCGCGGCTGCTGCAGGTG
The DNA here is from genome assembly GCF_042653485.1 of Delftia deserti. Classification (NCBI taxonomy): domain Bacteria; kingdom Pseudomonadati; phylum Pseudomonadota; class Betaproteobacteria; order Burkholderiales; family Comamonadaceae; genus Delftia; species Delftia deserti. The sequence goes on from NZ_JBHSIH010000001.1 coordinate 3,223,825, forward strand.
GCGCGCGAGACCGGCGCCGATGCCGTGCACCCGGGCTACGGCTTTCTCTCCGAGAACGCGGAGTTCGCCGAGGCCGTGCAGCGCCAGGGCCTGTGCTTCATCGGCCCCTCGCCGCACTGGATACGCACGCTGGGCCACAAGACCCAGGCGCGTGCCTTCATGGCTGCCCGGGGCATGCCGCAGGCGGCCAGCTCGGCCGTGCTGCACAGCCTGCAGGAGGCGCAGGCGGAGGCGGCGCGCATAGGTTTTCCCGTGCTGGTCAAGCCCGCAGGCGGGGGCGGCGGCATCGGCATGCTGCCCGCGCACGATGCACCGCAGCTGGAGGCCGCCTGGTCCAAGGCCAGCGGCATTGCCGCCAAGTACTTCGGCACGGCCGAGCTGTACCTGGAAAAGCTGATCGAGGCGCCGCGCCACATCGAGTTCCAGGTGCTGGCCGACCGCCATGGCGCGGCGCGCGTGCTGTTCGAGCGCGACTGCTCGGTGCAGCGCCGCCACCAGAAGGTGGTGGAAGAGGCCCGCCCCGCAGGCATTCCCGCGCAGGCCCTGGCCGACATGCGGCAACTGCTGGCCGGCCTGCTGGCGCGCACGGGCTATGACGTGATCGGCACCGTGGAGATGCTCTACACGCCGCAGCACGGCTTTGTCTTCCTGGAGATGAACACGCGGCTGCAGGTCGAGCATGCGGTGACCGAGGAGATCACGGGCACCGACATCGTCGAGGCCCAGATCCGCCTGGCCGCTGGCGAGCGCATGGGCGATGTGCTGCCCGCCGACCCCGTGGCCAGCGGCCATGCCATCGAGGCGCGCATCTATGCCGAGGACCCCGTGCGCTTCCTGCCCTCGCCGGGGCGCCTGGACCGCTTCGAGATGCCCCAGGGCGAAGGCCTGCGCGTGGAGACCGGCTATGCCCAGGGCTGCAGCGTCACGCCCTTCTACGACCCCATGGTCGCCAAGCTCGTGGCCCATGGCAGCGACCGCGCCCAGGCCATCGCACGGCTGCGCCAGGCGCTGGCGCAGACCCGCATCGAGGGCGTGAAGACCAACATCCCCTTCATCGAACGCATCCTCGGCCACGCCGATTTCCTGGACCTGCGCATCGACACCGGCATCGCCCAGCGCGTGCTGGCCAACCTTTGAAAGCCCTACCCATGACCACCACCCCGAACATGATCACAAGCCCCATCGCCGGCCTCGTGGCCGCTGTGGAAGCCGCCGAAGGCGGCACCGTCGCCCTGGGCGACACCCTCATCATCGTGGAGTCCATGAAGATGGAGATTCCCGTGGAAAGCGAGGTGGCCGGCACCGTGCGCCGCATGCTCGTGGCCGTGGGCGAGCCGGTGGCCGAAGGCCAGGCGATTGCGGAGATCGGATGAACGCCGTTGGAATCGCCACCACCCCGGACCTGGAGGCCGCCGCGCTGGCGCGCGGCTACTTCGGCATCGACGTGCCCTTCATGTCCCATATCGGCCTGGAGCCCGTGAGCCTGGCGCCCGGTCTGGCGCGCACGCGCCTGCCCATGCGCCCGCACCTGGCCAACAGCCGGGGGCATGGCCACGGCGGCGCGCTGATGGGCGCGCTGGACTTCACGCTGAGCGCGGCAGCGCGCTCGTCCAACCCGCTGGGGCTGGGCGTGGTGACCATCGAGATGAGCACGCATTTCCTCGCCTCGGCCACCACCGACCTGCTGATCGAGGCCCGCGTGCTGCGCGCAGGCGCGCGCACCGTGTTCTGCGAGGGCAATGTGCTGGACAGCGCGGGCCAGGCCGTGTGCACGGCGCGGGCCGTGTTCAAGCTGATCGCGCTGTAGCCCGGCTTCAGGCGCCGTCGCCTTCGGGCGCCGGCGGCAGCAGGTGCTGGCCGATCTGCTGCCAGGCCTTGGCCGCGTCATGCTGGCCGCCGAACATGTGGCAGCTGGCGGCCGTCATGGCCAGGCGGCCGTTTTCGGGTTCCAGGTCGAACGCCAGCTCGCATTGCGCGGCGGCGTTGCGCCACATCACCACGGCGTCTGGCGATTCTTCCTTTTGCAGCGCATGGGCTTCGGCCATCCAGGCCTGGGCCAGGCGAAACGCGCCCTCGGCCTGGTCGGGGTCGGCCTTGTGGGCCAGGTAGAACTGCTTGCCGGCCTGCTGCCACAGCGCCCGGGCCTGGGCGAAATCCTGGGTGGCGGCCCGCTGCGCCTGGGCCACCAGGGCATTGCCTTCGGCCAGCAGCGTTGCGTAGGAGGAGGGGGCGTCTTGCGTCATGGGGCGCCATTGTGCCGCCGCTCCGGTGCCTGTGTTCAGGCCGGGGAATCGCGCGGCGGGCTCGGGCTGTCCGGCAGCTCCAGGCCGATGCGCGTGAAGCCGCCTTCGGACTCGGCAAAGCAGCGCCCGCCATGCATGCGCGCGATGGCGGCCACGATGGCCAGGCCCAGGCCATGGTTCCGGTCGGCCTGGCTGCGCGCGGCGTCGGCCCGGTAGAAGCGGTCGAACAGGCGCGGCAGGTGGGCGGGGTCGATGGCCGGTCCCTGGTTGAGCAAGGCCAGGGCCACATCGCCCGCCCCGCCATAGTGGGCACAGGGGCGCGAGCCGATCTGCACGGTGATGGTGGAGCCGCGCTGCGCATAGCGCGTGGCATTGCCCAGCAGGTTGGACAGCGCGCGGCGCAGCAGCCGCGCATCGACCTCGGCAGCGGCATCGCCCTGGACAGTGACCTGCAGGTCTGCCTCCTGCAGCGCGGCCTCGTGGAAGTCGATGACCTCGTGGGCCAGCGCGGCCAGGCTGGCCAAAGGCGCCAGGCGCGCGCCCTGGCCCCGGTCGGCCTGCGAGAGAAACAGCATGTCGGCCACGATGCCGGCCATGCGCCGCAGGTCCTCCAGGTTGGAGGCCAGCACCTCGCGCAGCTCGGCCTCGCTGCGCGGCTTGCGCAATGCCAGCTCGCAGCTGCTGATCAGGGTGGTCAGCGGCGTGTTCAGCTCATGGGCCACGTCGGCATTGAAGGCCTCCATCTGCCGGTAGGCCACGGCCAGCCGTTCCAGCAAGGCGTTGAATTGCGCGATCAGCGGTCGCAGCTCCTGCGGCTGGCCGCTGTCGTCCAGCCGCCGCTGCAGGTCCTGGGCCGACAGCTGGCGCGTCTGCTCGGTCAGCTCGCGCAGCGGCGCCAGGCCCAGTCGCACCAGCCAGATGCCGGTCAACGACACCAGCAGCGCGCCGCCCACGGCGGCCAGGGCCAGCGTCCAGGCCAGCAGGGACAGCTGCCGGTCATCGTCGGCACGGTCCAGAGTGAGCTGGGCGCGCGCATGCTGGCCGGAGTCGGACAGCACCACCTCGAAGCCGCGCTGCAGCGTGCGGCCCGGCGCCTTGGGAATGCGCAGGCGCTCGTAGATCACGCGGCCCTGCATGTCGGTGATGCGCAGAGACATCTCGTCCAGGCCCGTGAGAAAGTCGTCCAGCATGTGGGCCATCCCGGCCTCGTTGTGGGCGCTGCGGCTTTCCGTCATCAGGTGCAGCACGGCCTGCTGCTTGAGGTCCAGCGTCTCGCTCTGGTGCTGCTCCAGCATCATCGAGGCCACCACATAGACGGCCGCGCACACCAGGCCCAGGCCCAGCATGGTCTGCAGGGCCAGCCAGCGCGACAGGCGCCGGCCCAGGTGGGGAATGTCGGCGGGGGCCTTGCCGTTCACGGTGCGCGCGACTCCAGCACGTAGCCCATGCCGCGCACCGTGTGCAGCAGCGGCTGCGCGAAGGGCTGGTCCAGCTTCAGGCGCAGGCGGCGCACGGCCACCTCGACCACATTGGTCTCGCTGTCGAAGTTCATGTCCCAGACCTGGGAGGCCAGCTCGGTGCGCGACAGCACCTCGCCCTGGCGGCGCAGCAGCAGGCTCAGCAGGTTGAATTCCTTGGCCGTGAGGTCCAGGCGCTGGCCGGCGCGCGTGGCGCGTCGGCGGATCAGGTCCAGCTCCAGGTCGGCCATGCGCAGCATGGTGGCCTCGACCGCCGGATGCGCCGTGCCGACACTGCGGCGCAGCAGCACATGCATGCGCGCGACCAGTTCGGAGAAGGCAAAGGGCTTGACCAGGTAGTCGTCGGCGCCGCCCTGCAGGCCGCGCACGCGATCCTCCACCTGGCCGCGCGCCGTCAGCATCAGCACCGGCGTCTGCCGGGACTGGCGCAGCGCCGCCAGCACGGCCAGGCCGTCGATGCCGGGCAGCATGCCGTCAAGCACGATGAGGTCGTAGGCCAGCTCGGTGGCCAGGTGCAGGCCGTCGATGCCGTCGTGCGCCACATCGACCACGAACCCCTCCTCGGTCAGGCCCTTGCGGAGGTAGTCCGCCAGCTTGATTTCGTCTTCGATGACCAGGACTTTCATGCCGAGCATTGTCGGGGAAGGGCAAGGTTTGCCAAGATGACAAATTTGTCATGTGCCCGACAGCCACAGGTCGCCGCACGGCCCTAGACTCGCCGGCTTGGGTGAGTCGTGGTTGTGGGCAAACGCCATGTACGACAATCCCGCACCTGCCCCATGCCCTCCTCCATGACCCGGCCCCGTCTCGCCGCCCTCGCCGTCCTCGTGATCGCGCTGCTGTTCCAGTGGAGCTGGATGGCGGCCGCTGCGCTGTGCCGGCACGACGGACATGAGACCCGGCACTTCGGCCACCATGTCCACGGCGTGAGCCTGCATGGCATGGGCGCCGAGCGCCATGCCGGTGCAGGCGCCGAACCGGGGCATCCGGCGCAGAAGGCTGACCAGGGCCAGCCGTCGTCGCTCAGCGTCGATTGCTCCATGTGCCATGCCTGGGTGGCCGTTGCCACCCACTACACCAAGGCCGCGCCGGTGGCGCCTCCCCCCATGCCATTCGCCGAGCCGCTGCGCCGGCATGCCTCGGCCGTGCTGCTGCGCCCCGATCGGCCCCGCTGGCAGGGCTGACGCCCCCTGCAGCCGCCGGCCGGGCATGGCCCTTTTCCTGCCCCGGACCGGCATTCCCCTGAAATCCCCTCGCGCTCAGCGGCCATGGGCCGTGCGCGCCCGCCGCAGTGGCCTGACCGGCTGATGAACGGTCAGGCCTGGCCTGTGCGCGGGCAAGGAGTCCGTGTATGTCTTTCCCTTCGTCCTTTCCGTCGAGGACGGCTTCCCACGCACCATGGAGCGCCTGGCCCGGGCCGCGCGCCCTGCTGGCAATGGCCGTGCTGACCGCTTGCGGCGCCGTGCAGGCGGGCGAGCCTGCCGATGCGGCTGCGCCATCTGCAGCCCCTGTTTCCGAGGTCACACCGGCAGGCCCGCCGCTGGATCTGCAGCAGGCCCTGGCCCTGGCGCTGGACGGCAACCCCGGCCTGCGTGCGGCCCGCCGTGCGCTGGAGGCCAGCGATGGCGCCGTGCTCCAAAGCCGTGCCCGGCCCAACCCCGAGCTGGCCTATGCGCAGGAGGACACGCGCCGCAGCACCCGCACGCTGACCGTGCAGCTGAACCAGACCCTGGAAGTGGGCGGCAAGCGCGAGGCCCGCATGCGCGTGGCCGAGCGCGGCCGCGACCTGGCGCAGGCCGAGCTGGCAGGGGCCGAGGCTGCGCTGCGCGCCGACGTGGGCACGGCCTTCTTCGGCGTGCTGGCTGCGCAGCAGCGCGTGGTCCTGGCCGGGCAGACGCTGGAGATCGCCAGCAGTGCGCGCGAGGCCGCGGCCCGCCGCGTGGCGGCCGGCAAGGTGGCGCCGCTGGAGGAAACCCGGGCCCGCGTGGCCGAGTCCGGCGCCCGCCTGGAGCAGGCCCAGGCCCGCTCGGGCCTGCGCGTGGCGCGCGGCCAGCTGCAGGCGCTGTGGGGCGAGCGAGTTCGCCCCTTCGGCCAGGCCGAGGGCGCGGTGGACGCCCTGCCCCAGCTGCCTGATCTGGCAGCCCTGCAGCAGCGCATCGAACAGGCGCCCGCCGTGCTGCGTGCGCGCCAGGCGCTGGAGCAAAGCCGCGCCACGGCCGACCTGGAGCGTGCGCGGCGCCTGCCCGATCCCACGGTCAGCCTGGGCGTCAAGCGCGCCACCGAGGTCGGGCGCAACCAGCTCGTGGTCGGCATCTCCGTGCCCCTGCCCGTGCTCGACAGCAACCGTGGCAACCAGTTGCAGGCCCTGCGCCTGGCCGACCAGGCCGAGGAGCAGTTGCTGGCCACGCGCGTGCAGCTGCAGGCCCAGCTGTTCGAGGCCCGCGAGCTGCTGCAGGCCAGCCGCGAGCAGGCGCGCCAGCTGGCCGAGGAGGTGCTGCCCACGGCGCGCACGGCCTACGAGCTGGCCTCGCGCGGCTTTGCGCTGGGCAAGTTCGGCTACCTCGACGTGCTGGACGCGCAACGCACCTGGTCGGAGGCGCGCAGCCAGTACCTGGACCAGCTGCTGGCCACCCACCGCGCCGCCGCCGACATCGACCGCCTGCTGGGCACCGAATCCGGCCTCTGATTCCGATAGCAACCTGATTGCATCCAGACCATGAACACCAAGCCCTCCTCCTCCCCCCTCGGACCGCGCCGCACCCTTGTGGCCATTGCCGTCATCCTGGCCCTGGGCGCGCTGGCCGCCACGCTGATCCTGCGCAGCGGCACGCCGGGCGCTGCCAAGGCTGACAGCCATGGCCACGGCCACAGCGAGGCCGCAGGCCATGCCGATGGCGAGCACCACGGCGCTGCAGCCGGAGATGGCCACAAGCACGACGAAGGCCATGCCGACGATGAACACCATGAAGACTCCAAGGCGGAAAAAGCCGAGGCCAAGCCTGCCGCCCAACCTGCCGCCAAACCGGCTGCAGAAGCCGGCCATGGCGACGACGAAGGCCTGATCGCCATGGACGCCCAGCGCATGCAGGCGGCCGGCGTGCGCCTGGCCGAGGCCGGCCCGGCCACCGTGCGCTCCGTGCTGCAGCTGCCCGGCGAGATCCGCTTCAACGAAGACCGCACGGCCCACGTCGTGCCGCGCGTGGCCGGCATTGCCGAGAGCGTTCCCGCCAACCTGGGCCAGAACGTGAAGAAGGGCCAGCTGCTGGCCGTGCTCAGCAGCGCCGCCGTGTCCGAGCAGCGCAGCGAACTGCTGGCCGCCAGCAAGCGCCTGGAGCTGGCCCGCACCACCTACGCGCGTGAAAAGCAGCTGTGGGAGGAAAAGGTCTCGGCCGAGCAGGACTACCTGCAGGCGCGCCAGGCGCTGCGCGAGGCTGAGATCGCCGTCTCCAACGCCCAGCAGAAGCTGGCCGCCACGGGCGCCGGTGCCGGCGGCGCGGGCGGGCTCAACCGCTTCGAGCTGCGCGCACCGTTTGACGGCGTGATCGTGGAAAAGCACCTGTCCGTGGGCGAGGCCGTGCAGGACACCACCCAGGTCTTCACCATCTCCGACCTGCGCAGCGTCTGGGCCGAGATGCGCGTGGCCGCGCCCGACCTGCCCGCCGTGCGCGTGGGCGAGAAGGCCACGGTGCGCGCCACGGCCTTCGACTCCTCGGCCACGGGCGAGGTGGCCTATGTGGGCGCACTGATCGGCCAGGACACGCGCACGGCCCCCGCGCGCATCACCCTGCCCAACCCCGACGGCGTGTGGCGCCCGGGCCTGTTCGTGAATGTGGAGCTGACGGCATCGTCCCGGCAGGCGCCGCTGGCCGTGGCCACGCAGGCACTGCAGAAGATGGAGCAGCAGACCGTGGTCTTCGTGCCCGCGCAGGGCGGTTTCCGCGCCCAGCCCGTGCGCGTGGGCCGCAGCGACGGCAAGGCCACCGAGGTGCTCGAAGGCCTCAAGCCCGGCCAATCCTACGTGGCCGAGGGCAGCTTCATGCTCAAGGCCGAGCTGGGCAAGGCCACGGCCGAGCACTCCCATTGATGCGGGCATGAACGGAGAACTCCATGTTTGAACGCATCATCCGATTCGCCATCGAGCAGCGCTGGCTGGTCCTGCTGGCCGTGCTGGCCATGGCGGGCCTGGGCATCTACAACTACCAGCGACTGCCGATCGACGCCGTGCCCGACATCACCAATGTCCAGGTGCAGATCAACACCCAGGCCAGCGGCTACTCGCCGCTGGAGACCGAGCAGCGCATCACCTATCCCATAGAGACGGTGATGGCCGGCCTGCCCCACCTGGAGCAGACGCGATCGCTGTCGCGCTACGGCCTGTCCCAGGTCACCGTGGTGTTCAAGGACGGCACGGACATCTACTTTGCGCGGCAGCTGGTGGGCGAGCGCATACAGCAGGCGCGCGACAGCCTGCCTGCGGGCATCACGCCCACGCTGGGCCCCATCTCCACGGGCCTGGGCGAGATCTACCTGTGGACCGTGGAGGCCGAGGACGATGCGAAAAAGCCAGACGGCACGCCCTACACGCCCATGGACCTGCGCGAGATCCAGGACTGGGTCATCAAGCCGCAGCTGCGCAACGTGCCCGGCGTCACCGAGATCAACTCCATCGGCGGCTACGCCAAGGAGTACCTGGTGGCGCCCGCGCCCGAGAAGCTGGCCGCCTACGGCTTCACGCTGGCCGACATCGTCACCGCCCTGCAGCGCAACAACAGCAACGTGGGCGCGGGCTATATCGAGCGCCAGGGCGAGCAGTACCTGATCCGCGCGCCGGGCCAGGTCGGCGGCATCGCCGACATCCGCGAGGTCATCGTGGGCTCGGCCCAGGGCCAGCCCATCCGCATCCGCGACCTGGCCGAGGTCGGCCTGGGGCAGGAGCTGCGCACGGGCGCGGCCACCGACAACGGCCGCGAGGTGGTGCTGGGCACGGTGTTCATGCTGATCGGCGAGAACAGCCGCACCGTCTCGCGCGCCGTGGACCAGCGCATGGCCGAGATCAACCGGGGCCTGCCCCCGGGCGTCAAGGCCATCACCGTCTACGACCGCACCAACCTGGTGGACAAGGCCATCGCCACGGTCAAGAAGAACCTGGTGGAGGGCGCGGCCCTGGTGGTGGTCATCCTCTTCCTGTTCCTGGGCAACCTGCGCGCGGCGCTGATCACGGCGCTGATCATCCCGCTGTCCATGCTGTTCACCTTCACGGGCATGGTGCACTACAAGGTCAGCGCCAACCTCATGAGCCTGGGGGCGCTGGACTTCGGCATCATCATCGACGGCGCCGTGGTCATCGTGGAGAACTGCGTGCGCCGCCTGGCCCATACGCAGGAGGCGCGAGGACGGTCGCTGACGCGCAGCGAACGCTTCCATGAAGTCTTCGCCGCCGCGAAGGAAGCGCGCCGCCCGCTGCTGTTCGGCCAGCTCATCATCATGGTGGTCTACCTGCCCATCTTCGCGCTCACGGGCGTGGAGGGCAAGATGTTCCATCCCATGGCGCTCACGGTGGTCATCGCGCTGGCCGGCGCCATGCTGCTGTCCATCACCTTCATCCCGGCGGCGATTGCGCTGTTCATGGGCGACAAGGTGGCCGAGAAGGAAAACCGCCTCATGGGCTGGGCACGCCGCGGCTATGCGCCCGTGCTGGCGCGCGTCATGGCCGCGCCCGCCGTGGTGCTCACGGCCGCCGCCGTGGCCGTGGCGCTGAGCCTGCTGCTGGCCACGCGCCTGGGCAGCGAGTTCGCGCCCAACCTCAACGAGGGGGACTTCGCCATCCAGGCGCTGCGCATCCCGGGCACCAGCCTCACGCAGTCGCTGGAAATGCAGATGCAGATCGAGAAGGCGCTCAAGAAGGAGTTCCCCGAGATCGACCGCGTGTTCGCGCGCACCGGCACGGCCGAGATCGCCTCCGACCCCATGCCGCCCAACATCTCGGACGGCTACATCATGCTGAAAGCCCGCAGCGAGTGGCCCGACCCGGCGCGCCCGCGCGATGAGCTGCTGGCCGCCGTGCAGGCGTCGGTGGACCGCATCCCGGGCAACAACTACGAGTTCTCCCAGCCCATCCAGCTGCGCTTCAACGAGCTGATCTCGGGCGTGCGCAGCGACGTGGCCGTGAAGATCTTCGGCGACGACATGGCCGTGCTGGAGAAAAGCGCCCAGACCGTGGCCGGCATGCTGCAGCAGATTGCGGGCGCCTCCGAGGTCAAGGTCGAGCAGACCACGGGCCTGCCCATGCTCACCGTGCAGATCGACCGCGAAAAGGCCTCGCGCTACGGCCTGAACATGGGCGATGTGCAGGACGCCATCAGCACCGCCATGGGCGGCACCGAGGCCGGCACGGTATTCCAGGGCGACCGGCGCTTCGACATCCAGGTGCGCCTGCCGGACGCCGTGCGCAACGACCTGCAGGCCCTGAGCCGCCTGCCCATCGCCCTGCCGCGCGGGGCGGACGGGCGCATCGGCTTCGTGCCGCTGTCGGCCGTGGCCACGTTCGAGACCGCGCCCGGCCCCAACCAGGTCAGCCGCGAAGACGGCAAGCGCCGCATCGTGGTCAGCGCCAATGTGCGCGGGCGCGACATGGGCTCCTTCGTGGGCGAGGCACAGCAGAAGCTGCAAGGCCTGTCGCTGCCGCCCGGCTACTGGACGCGCTGGGGCGGCACCTTCGAGAACCTGGAGTCGGCCACGCGCCGCCTGCAGATCGTCGTGCCCGTGGCGCTGCTGATGGTCTTCGTGCTGCTGTTCGCCATGTTCGGCAATGTGCGCGACGGGCTGGTGGTCTTCACGGGCATTCCGTTCGCGCTCACCGGCGGCATCCTGGCGCTGTGGCTGCGCGACATACCGCTGTCCATCTCGGCGGCGGTGGGCTTCATCGCGCTGTCGGGCGTGGCCGTGCTCAACGGCCTGGTCATGATCTCCTGGATCAGAACCTTGCGCGAGCAGGGCGCCAGCGTGCCCGACGCCGTGACCGAGGGCGCGCTCACCCGCCTGCGCCCCGTGCTGATGACGGCCCTGGTGGCCTCCCTGGGCTTCGTGCCCATGGCCATTGCCACGGGCACGGGCGCCGAGGTGCAGCGGCCGCTGGCCACGGTGGTGATCGGCGGCATCCTGTCGTCCACGCTGCTGACCTTGCTGGTGCTGCCGCTGCTGTACCGTCTGGTGCACCGCAACGACCCGTCGGAGGGGATGCAGGATGGACAGGCCGGCAACGACGGCAGGGGCGCCGTGGCCGCCTGACGGCTCGGCCGCTCCACGAAGGCCACGGAATGCCCGTGGCCTTTTTTTTGAGGGGAGCTATTGGCGTATGTCGGTTGCATGACAGCAATGTCACCATCCTGTGGGGCTGGTGTGGGCGCGTGATTTCTACATTGGAGTCCTCTCCCCGGCGTTCCGCATCGCGGGGCGTGGGGAGAACGAATCACCAACGCTCTTTGAAAGGGACCACACCATGTCGCAACGCCGCTTCACCCCCGCCACCCTCATCGCCCCCCTCATCGCCGGCCTGGCCGCATCGGCAGCGCTGCTGCTGCCCGGCATGGCATCGGCGGCCGGGTACATGCATCCTGCCAACAACGAGGCAGGCGTCGTCGTGCATCCCGAACATTTCCAAAGCAGCAAGACGCGCGCCCAGGTGGTGGCCGAGGCCGAGGCAGCCGTGCGCCAGGGCGGCACCTCGCGCTTCAATGCCGGCGTCTACCCGGCTCCCGCACCGCAGACCGGCGCGGGCAAGACACGCCAGGAGGTGATCAATGAACTGATCAACGAAACGCCCTCCCAGCGCGAGGCACGCCAGCGCGCCATGGGGGGCTGATGCACGGGCGGGACCGCCCCCCGCAGGTGCCCGGATCAATGCAAACCCCACGCGCCGCCTGGCTACGAGCCTGCGGCGCGTTCCGCTTCCTCGGCATCATGGGCGCGCGCAATGGCCAGGATCACGTCGCGCGCCAGCCGGCGCTTGGGCACGGGAAGGCGCAGGTAGATCTTGAACAGCTCGCTGTCCTCGTAGCCCAGGCCTGCGGACCAGCTGCTCCTGGGCTCGCGCACCTCGCGCACCTGCTGCGGCGAGCGCAGGAACTCCTCCAGCGGCACCTGCAGCCAGTCGGCCAGCGCAGCGAGTTTCCTGGCGTTGGGCATGGTCTTGCCGATCAGCCAGAGGCGCACGCCATGCTGGGACATGGGCTTGCCCCAGAAACGGGAATTGAACTCGTGCTCCAGCACGGCAGGCCTGGCTTCGTAGCCCCGGGCCTGCATTGAATCACGTAATTTTTGAGCAAACCGCTGCTTTGCATCCTGCATGCGCGAACGCTATGGGCTTGGCTTGATCGAGATGTGAGTATTTAGAAAAATCACACCTATTTTTGATTGATAGTTAATATCAACAATCAATCTGAGAATCACATGCACGGGGGAGCAAATGCGTTGGCAACGAGTGTGGCAGCTGCCCTCGAGCCTTGTACTGGTGCTGGGCGGTTGCGGCGGTGACGACGGTGATGTCCTGGCGGTCCGGGCCGCGTCCTGGGGCGGTGCATCGGGGGCCTCGATAGGCCAGGTACTCCAGGAGAGGAAAGCATGCGCGCGCAGTGCATGGCGCAGCGTGGGCGATGGAAGCGGCGGGCGCATCGTCGAGTACACCTGCGAGAGATCAGGCACGCATGGATACCTGCAGTTGCGGCTGCGCCAGGATGCCGAGCAGCTGCAGCGGGCTGCCGATGGCAAGCAGGCGCGGTTCGAGGCCCGGCTGCGTGGCGGCTGGCGCGAATTGCTGATGCTGGAGCGCCAGCGCCAGGAGATGCTGGACAGCCATCGGCTTGAGGCGCAGAAGGACGCGGAACGCATGCGCCTGCACCTGGAAGACCTGCACATGCTGGAGGAGATGTCAGACTGCCGCAGCTTCCGCCCGCAAAGGCTGGGCGCCGAAGCATCTCCGCAGCGGCTGGTGCTGGCCGCCGACGCCTGCGTGCGTTCCGGGCGCCCCGCCGAGCCGGTCTATGCACGCGAACGCAAGCAGACGCTGGAGCGCATGCGTGCAGCCCTGCCGCGCTACGACGAGGCCCGGCTGGGACGCGAGGCGGCTCTGCGGGCTCTGGAGCGCACGCTAGAGCAGCAGGAGGCGGCGCTGCGCAGACTGGAGGAGGACCGGCCCGAGACAGGGGAGCGCATCCGCAGATCCCTGGCCGAACGGCTGGAGGCGATGCGCCTGCGGTTGAACCAGGTCGGCCGTGTGCGCGAACTCACGCGCTGGAGCGCGGCAGGTGCGCGCGTGGTCTACCTGGACACCTCCTTGGCGATGGAATGCGGCATGCGCACTCTGTCCCATGCCTTACCCCTGGAGGCCATGATCGAAGACCTGGCGGAGGATCTGGCCGTACCGCGGAAGGAAGCTGCGCTGGCACGCGCACTCGACGGGCTGTGGCTGCGCTGCCTGCAGCAGCCGTGACCAGCGGGTTGCATGGTGGTCGTTGCACGGCGCCGGTTGCACGTCGCCGGTTGCACCGCGCCCGTTGCACGTCGCCCGTTGCACGTCGCCTCAGAATCTCGGCAGGTCCGGGTGTGAGATCTGGCCGCCGCGCACCAGCATCTTTCCGTACTCGGCGCAGCGGTTGAGCGTGGGAATCACCTTGCCGGGGTTGAGCAGGGCCTGCGGGTCGAAGGCGGCCTTGAGCGCGAACATCTGGTCGTTCTCTGCCGTGGTGAACTGGGTGCACATGGAGTTGAGCTTTTCCACGCCCACGCCATGCTCGCCCGTGACCGTGCCGCCCATGGCCACGCTGGTCTCCAGGATGTCGGCGCCGAACAGCTCGCAGCGGTGCAGCTCGTCGGGGTCGTTGGCATCGAACAGGATCAGCGGGTGCAGGTTGCCGTCGCCCGCGTGGAAGACGTTGGCGCAGCGCAGGCCGTATTTCTTTTCCATCTCCTGGATGGCCAGCAGGATGTCGGCCAGGCGCTTGCGCGGGATGGTGGAGTCCATGCACATGTAGTCGGGGCTGATGCGCCCGCTGGCGGGGAAGGCGTTCTTGCGCCCGCTCCAGAAGCGCAGGCGCTCGGCCTCGCTTTCGCTCACCGTGATGGCCGTGGCGCCCGCGCTGCGCAGCACCTCGCTCATGCGGGCGATCTCTTCCTCGACTTCCTCGGGCGTGCCATCGCTCTCGCAAAGCAGGATGGCCTCGGCCGCGAGGTCGTAGCCGGCCTTGACGAAGTCCTCGACGGCGGCCGTCATGGGCTTGTCCATCATCTCCAGGCCGGCCGGGATGATGCCGGCCGCGATCACGGCGGCCACGGCGTCGCCGGCCTTGCGCACGTCGTCGAAGCTGGCCATGATGCAGCGCGCCAACTGGGGCTTGGGGATCAGGCGCACGGTGACTTCGGTGGTCACGGCCAGCATGCCTTCGCTGCCGACCAGGATGGCCAGCAGGTCGAAGCCCGGCGTGTCCAGCGCCGTGGAGCCGAACTCCACCGGCTCGCCCTCCACGGTGAAGCCGCGCACCTTGAGCACGTTGTGCACGGTCAGCCCGTACTTGAGGCAGTGCACGCCGCCCGAGTTCTCGGCCACGTTGCCGCCGATGGTGCAGGCGATCTGGCTGCTGGGATCGGGCGCGTAGTACAGGCCGAAGGGCGCGGCGGCCTCGCTGATGGCCAGGTTGCGCACGCCGCACTGCACAACGGCCGTGCGGCTGGCCGCATCGACCTGCAGGATCTTGTTGAACTTGGCCAGCGACAGCGTCACGCCCATGGGATGGGGCAAGGCACCGCCCGAAAGCCCGGTGCCCGCGCCGCGCGCGATCACGGGCACCTGGATGGCGTGGCAGGCACGCAGCACGGCCTGCACCTGGGCCTCGGTCTCGGGCAGGCAGACCACCAGCGGGCGCTGGCGGTAGGCCGTGAGGCCGTCGCATTCATAGGGCGTGGTGTCCTCGGCATTCCACAGCAGGGCATGCGCGGGCACATGGCGGGCCAGCGCGGCCACGACCTCGGCCTGGCGCCGTGCGCGCTCGGAGACCGTGGGCTGCTGGTGGGCCGCATCGGCGGCGGCCGACGCCATGGCGCCGGGAGCGAGGCTGGCTGGGGAGCTGGCGGAAGTCATGGGGCCTGACTTTAGGCGATGCCGCCGTCTTTGTGCAGCGGGGCTGCGCTGATGTTTATTGCAACGGTGCGTGAAATCCGTGAAATCCGATATGGGCGCCTCAGCAGGCCATCGCCCTCTTCAACCATTCCGCGAAGGCCGCGCATTCCCAGCGGTCCATGGTGCCGGTACGCCAGCACAGGTAGTGGGCATGGGGGCTGGCCGTGTCCACGTCGAACAGGCGCACCAGGGTGCCGTTGTCCAGCCAGGGCGCGCCCAGCTTGTGGCGCACCAGGGCGATGCCCATGCCGGCCGAGGCCGCGTCGCACATCAGGCCGATGTCGTTGAACTGCGAGCCCTCGTGCGGCTCGGGCCAGTCCAGGCCGGTGGCGCCGAACCAGGTGCGCCAGGGCTCCAGCGGACTGCGCAGCAGGGGCATGCCTTCCAGGTCCTGGGGCTGCTCGAAGGGGCCGTGCTCGCGGATGAAGGCCGGGGAGGCCAGCGGCGTGACCATGTCGCGCGCCAGCTCGATGTGCTCCACATCGGCATAGTGGCCGGGGCCGAAGCGCACCATCAGGTCGGCATCCTCGGCCACCACGTCCAGCAGCGGGATGGAGACCTGCAGGGCGATATCGATCTCGGGATAGGTTTCCGTGAACTGGCGCAGGCGCGGGATCAGGATCACGCGCGCAAAGGTGGGCGTGACCGCGAGCTTGAGCCTGCGGCGGCCCGGTGCCGTCACCTCGCCCGGAAAGCGCTGCAGCGCACCCAGGCCCTCGCGCACGTGGGACAGGTAGGCGCTGCCTTCGGTGGTGAGCGAAAAGTCCGAGCGACCGAACAGCCGCGTGCCCAGGATCTGCTCGAGCTGGCGCACGCGGTGGCTGACGGCGCTGGGCGTGACGCACAGCTCCTCGGCCGTCTGCGTCACGCTGCGCAGCCGCGCCAGCGCCTCGAAAGTAAGCAGGCACTGTATCGGCGGGATGCGGCGGGCGCCGCTGCCGGGCGGGGCAAAGCCGCTGCCGGCGGCAAGGGTCACGTTCGCCATGGGCGGCCGGGAGCCGGGCTCAGCGAAAGACCACGGTCTTGTGGCCGTTGAGGATGACGCGGTGCTCGCTGTGCCACTTGACGGCGCGGGCCAGCACCTGGCTCTCGGTGTCGCGGCCGCGGGCCGTGAGGTCCTCCACGGTGTCGGTGTGGTCGGCGCGGGCCACGTCCTGCTCGATGATCGGGCCTTCGTCCAGGTCGGCCGTCACATAGTGGGCCGTTGCGCCGATCAGCTTCACGCCGCGGTCATGGGCCTGGTAGTACGGCTTGGCGCCCTTGAAGCTGGGCAGGAAGCTGTGGTGGATATTGATCGCGCGGCCCGCCAGCTTGGTGCACAGGTCGTTGGACAGCACCTGCATGTAGCGCGCCAGCACCACGAGTTCGGCGCCTTCGGCCTCGATGATCTCGAACTGCCTTGCCTCGGCCTGGGCCTTGGTGGCGGCCGTGACGGGGATGTGGTGGAAGGGGATGTTGTAGCTGGCCGCCAGCTGGTAGAACTCGCGGTGGTTGCTGATGATGGCGCGGATGTCCACCGGCAGCAGGCCGCTTTTCCAGCGGAACAGCAGGTCGTTGAGGCAGTGGCCTTCCTTGCTGACCATCAGTACGGTCTTCATGGCTTCGGCCTCGGTGTGCAGGCGCCATTTCATCTGGTACTGGGTGGCCAGGTCGGTCAGGGCCGCCTTGAGGGCCGCGGGATCGCAGCCGTTGCAGGCAAACTGCACGCGCATGAAGAACAGTCCGGTGGCCGGGTCGTTATACTGCGCGGCCTCTTCGATGTTGCCGCCCTGTTCGAGCAGAAAGCCCGAGACGGCATGTACCAGACCGAGCCGGTCGGGGCACGAAAGGGTAAGAATATAGGCTTGGGTCATAGCGGCGCAATTGTCGCAGCATGGACACGACCCTGCGCAAGTCACACGTTCTGGGAACGTTCTGAGGAACCACATGCAAGATCAGGGAGAGCAGCCCCGAATACCGCTCTGGGGCGCAATGACCCTGTACGTGTGCGCAGGCCTGCTGTGGCTCTGGGGCGTGGAATGGCTGCTGACGCACCTGCAGATTCCACCCGGGCCGGCGGCGCGGCGGCGCATGCTGTCCTCGGTGGCCCTGGTGCTGGTCACGGCCGTGGGGGGCGGCTGGCTGCTGTGGCGCATGCGCCGTGGGGAGCGCGCGGCCCGCTCCGCCCAGGCCGCCAGCCACGAGGCCGACGAACGCCAGCGCCTGGCCGCTGCCGTGGTGGACAACACCATGGAGGGCGTGGTGGTCACCGATGCGCGCAGCCGCATCCTCTCGGTCAACAGCGCCTTCACGCGGCTGCTGGGCTATACCGAGCAGGAGATGCTGGGCCAGACCCCGCGCATGTTCAAGTCCGGCCGCCATGACAAGGCCTTCTACGAGGCCATGTGGGCCGGCATGCAGGCCACCGGCCACTGGCAGGGCGAGATCTGGAACCGCCGCAAGAACGGCGAAGTCTTCCCCGAGCGCATGTCGCTCAGCGCCGTCAAGGATGCCCAGGGCCGGGTCACCCACTACGTGTGCATGTTTACCGATATCTCGGCCGAGAAGGCGCGTGAGGCCCAGCTCGAATTCCTGGCCCACCGCGACATGCTCACCGGCCTGCCCAACCGCGTGCGCTTCAGCGCCCTGCTGGAGGACGCCGTGGCCGAGGCCGCCGCCAGGCAGGGCGCGCTGGCCGTGATGCTGCTCAACATCGACCGCTTCAAGGACGTCAACGACAGCTACGGCCACGCCATTGGTGACCAGGTGCTGCGCCACATCGCCGCCCGCGTGCACGACTCGCTGGGCCCGCAGGACCTGATAGGCCGCATGGCCGGCGACGAACTGGCCGTGCTGATCAAGGGCATGAGCGAGCGTGGCGACGCCATCGCCCGCGCGCGCCAGCTCATCGCGGCGGCCGGACAGCCCTGGAGCTCGCCCGACGGCCTGTCCGTCATGGCCGGCGTCAGCGTGGGCATCTGCCTGTATCCGTCCCACGCCGGCAATGCCCAGGACCTGCTGCAGGGCGCGCACGCCGCCGTCTACGGCGCCAAATCACGCAGCGGCCGCGCCTGGTGCTTCTTCGAGGAAGACATGACATTGGCCGCGCGCGAGCGCCTGGCCATGGAGGCGCGGTTGCGCCAGGCCATCGGACTGGGCCACCTGCGCCTGTACTTCCAGCCACAGATCGACCTGGCCACCGGCCGCCTGCTGGGCGCCGAGGCCCTGGTGCGCTGGCTGGACCCGGACGAAGGCCTCATATCTCCGGCCCGCTTCATCCCCGTGGCCGAAAGCTCGGGCGTCATCGGCCCGCTGGGCCTGTGGGTGCTGCGCGAAGCCTGCGCCCAGGGCCAGCGCTGGCGCGATCAGGGCCTGCCCGAGATGACCATTGCGGTCAACGTCTCGCTGCACCAGTTCCTGCTCACCGACATCGCCGGCGCCACCGCAGACGCGCTGACCGCCACCGGCTTTGCGCCGCACTGCCTGGAACTGGAAATCACCGAAAGCGCACTGGCCGAGCGTCCCGAGGAGGCTCTGGCCGTCATGCGCCGCCTGCGCGCCCAGGGCCTGCGGCTGGCCATCGACGACTTCGGCACCGGCTACTCCTCGCTGGCCCACCTCAAGCGCTTTCCGCTGGACCTGCTCAAGATCGACCAGGGCTTCATCCGCGACATCCCGCACAGCGCGGACGACATGGCCATCAGCGGCTCGGTGATCGCGCTGGGGCATGCCATGGGGCTCAAAGTGCTGGCCGAGGGTGTGGAGACGGCCGAGCAACTGGCATTCCTGCGAGGCAAGGGATGCGACTTCTTCCAGGGATATCTGTGCAGCAAGCCCATGCCCGCACAGGCGTTTGGGAAGTGGGTGTCGGACAACCAGGGCATGTGGGCCGTGCAGGGCTGATCGCCCGATGCACGGCAGGCCGACCACCGGGCCGAGGCCCGGCCCCTGCTCCATCACTGAGGCCAGGGGAGCCGAGCGAATCGACGGCAAATCAGGCCAACGCCTCCGCCGGCCCGAAGAATTCATAGCGGACCTGCCCTTCCGGCACCCCCAACACCCGCAACGACTCCTTCACCGACCGCATGAACGGCCGGGGCCCCAGGAAATACACATCGGCATCCACCGAAGGCAGCCACTCACCCAATTGCCGGGCGGTCAGCAGTCCCTGCGCATCGACCCCATCGCCCTCCTGCACCCGGTCATAGCAGTAGTACCGGCTGAGCTGCGGATGCACTGCGGCCAGCGCATCCACACGCTCACGGAAGGCATGGACACCGCGCTCACGCGCGCAGTGGATGAAGACCACGGGACGCTTGCTGGGCAAGGCCGCATCCAGCATGGGCAGGGTCGGCGTGATGCCCACGCCGCCGCTGATCAGCACCAGCGGACGCTCGCCGGGCTGCAGCGTGAAGTGGCCTGCGGGCGGGAACAGCTGCAGCGTGTCGCCGACCTGGACCTGGTCGTGCAGGAAGTTGGAGACCTTGCCGCCTGCCTCGCGCTTGACGCTGATGCGCAGGCTGCGGCCATCGGCGGGCGCGGACAGCGAGTAGTTGCGCCGCTGCTCCTGCCCGTCCACCATCAGGCGCAGGCCGATGTACTGGCCGGGCTGGTGGGCGATGACGGGGCCGCCATCGGCCGGCACCAGGTAGAACGAGGTGATCTCGGCGCTTTCCGCCACCTTGTCCTCGACCACGAAGGCACGCTCGCCGCGCCAGCCGCCCTCGGTCGCCGCCGTGCGGTCATAGGCCTGGCGTTCGGCACCGATCAGGATGTCGGCCAGCTGCTGGTAGGCGGCGCCCCAGGCATCGATGACCTCGTCGGTGGCGATCTCGGCGCCCAGCACTTCGCGGATGGCGCGCAGCAGGCAGGTGCCGACGATGGGGTAGTGCTCGGGCTGCACCTGCAGCGCCACATGCTTGTTGATGATCTGGGCGGGCAGGTCGCCCAGGGCTTCGAGCCGGTCGATGTGCTTGGCGTACATGAGCACGCTGTAGGCCAGGGCACGCGGCTGGGCACCGCTTTGCTGGTGGGCCATGTTGAACAGGGCGCGCACCTCGGGGTACTCGCCCAGCATGGTCTGGTAGAAGTGGGTGATCAGCGCCTCGCCGCCGGTTTCAAGCAGCGGGACGGTGGATTGGACGATGGCACGTTGGCGGTCGGTCAGCACGGGAAACTCCTTGGGTACGGGGACGGGCATGCCCGGTGCGATGCCGGACATGCCTTGACAAAGGCAAGTGCCGTGCCAGGACTGCATCCCTTGCAGAACAAGGGTTTGGCGTTTCATGAGTCAATATGACCTTCATCAAATCGAGTCTTTTTGACAGCGATCGCAGTCTTTATGACCACATCCACCGCCCTGCACGCCCTGACCCCCCTGGTGGCCGACCTGGCCCAGGACCTGCCCGAGCGCGAGCGCTTTCGCCGCCTGCTGGCGGCCCTGCGCGCCGTGCTGCCGGCCGATGCCGCCGCCCTGCTGCGGCTGGAGGGCGAGTGGCTGCGCCCCGTGGCCATCGATGGCCTGGTGCCCGATGCGCTGGGCCGGCGCTTTCGCATTGCCGAGCACCCGCGCTTTGCCCAGTTGCTGGCCGCTGGCCAGGCCATGCGCTTTGCACCCGACAGCCCGCTGCCCGATCCCTATGACGGCCTGGTGGCCCAGGGCCATGGACCGCTGGAGGTGCACGACTGCATGGGCTGCGTGCTGCAGTCGGGCGGCCTGCCCTGGGGCCTTCTCACGCTGGACGCGCTGGACCCGGGGCGCTTTGCCGACCCGGCTGCGCTGGCGGCGCTGCAGGCCTTCAGCAACCTGGCAGCGGCCACCGTGACCACGTCCGAGCGGCTGCGCCGGTTGGCGCGCAGTGCGCGCGCCCTGCCCGCGCCCGGCGCCGCCCCGGGGGGCGAGTCATCGCGTCCGCTGATCGGCCAGAGCCCGGCCATGCGCGCGCTGCAAAAGGACATCGCCCTGGTCGCGGCCAGCGACCTCAACGTGCTGGTCACGGGCGAGACCGGCACGGGCAAGGAACTGGTGGCCCAGGCCGTGCATGCGCAGTCGGCGCGTGCGGGCCGGGCGCTGGTCAGCATCAACTGCGCGGCCCTGCCCGACAACCTGGTCGAAAGCGAGCTGTTCGGCCATGTGCGCGGCGCCTTCACGGGCGCACTGTCCGAGCGCAGCGGCAAGTTCGAGCAGGCCGACCAGGGCACGCTGTTCCTGGACGAAGTGGGCGAGCTGTCCCTGGCCGTGCAGGCCAAGCTGCTGCGCGTGCTGCAAAGCGGCCAGCTGCAGCGCCTGGGCTCGGACCGCGAACACCATGTGGACGTGCGCGTGATCGCCGCCACCAACCGCGACCTGGCCGCCGAGGTGGCGGCAGGCCGCATGCGCGCCGACTTCTTCCATCGCCTGAGCGTCTACCCGCTGCGCGTGCCCGCGCTGCGCGAGCGCGACAGCGACGTGCTGATGCTGGCTGGCTTCTTCCTAGAGGAAAACCGCTCGCGCCTGGGCCTGGGCGGCCTGCGCCTGCATCCCGCCGCGCAATCGGCCCTGCTGGCCCAGGACTGGCCCGGCAATGTGCGGGAACTGGAACACCTCATCAGCCGCGGCGTGCTGCGGGCGCTGAGCCGTGCGCCCTCCGCCGCTCCGGCCGGTGGCCGGGCACGCATGGTCACGCTGGGGCAGGCCGATCTCTGGGATGCCGCGCAGCCCCCGGCGACGGCCACCCCGTCCCTGCCCGTCCCACAGGCCGCATCGCCCGGCGCCACCCCCCAAGGCCTGCGCGAAGCCGTGGAGAGCTACGAGCGCCATCTGATCGAAGCCAGCCTGCAGCGCCACCAAGGCAGCTGGGCCGCCGCCGCACGCGAACTGCAGATGGACCGCGCCAACCTGCAGCGGCTGGCGCGACGGCTGGGACTGGTCAGGCAGGACGCCTGAGCGACTTCAGCCACCCATGCCCGCTCACCAGCAACACCCCGGCCAGCACCATCAGTGCCCCGGCCAGGAAGCTGGGCTCGATGGGCTCGCTGAGCAGCCAGGCACCGAAGACCACGCCGAAGATGGGCGTCATGAAAGAGAACACGCCCAGGCGAGAGGCCAGGTATTGCGTGAGCAGCCAGAACCAGACCAGGAAGCTCACGAAGCAGACCAGCACGGACTGGAAGGCCAGGCCGGCCCAGGCCAGCGGCGTGGGCTCGAAGCGGGTCTGTCCCAGCACGAAGGCGGCTGGCAGGAGCAGTGCAAAGCCTATGGCCAGCTGGTAGAGCAGGGTCTGTGCGGCGGGCAGCGATGCCAGCCGCGTGGTGCGGATGGCCACCGTGGTGGCGCCCCAGGCCACGCCGGCGGCCAGCGCCAGCAGGTCGCCCTGCAGCGTGGCGGCGGCGCCCGCCAACGAAGGCTTGCCGCCGCCCAGGAAGGCCAGCGCTATGCCGGCAAAGGCCAGTGCGATGCCCAGCCATTGCAGCGGTGCCAGGCGCTCCGATGGCAGCTTCCAGTGCAGGCCCAGCGCCGCGAACACGGGGGCGGAATACAGGAAGACCACCACATGGGCGGCCGAGGTGTGGTTGATGCTCTCGCCCACCAGCAGGAATTCCAGCGAAAACAACGTGCCCACGGCCAGGCCAGGGCGCCAGCTGCCATCGCCCCACTGCACGCGCATGCCGCGCCAGCGCATGAACAGCCACACCAGCACGGCGCCCGCACCCGAGCGCAGCGCGATCTGCAGCGTGGGCGCAATGTCGCCAGCCGTGGCCTTGAGCAGGATTTGCTGCAGGCTCCAGATCAGGCACAGCATGAGCATCAGCGCGGCGGCGCGCGCGTCCAGCGGTTGGCGTGAGTCCACGGCATATCCCTTTCGGCGACCGTAAAAAAGCCGGCCCGCAGGCCGGCTTTGCATCAAGCGGAGGCTGGCCTGGCCAGCGGGCCCGCCATCACTTGATGCCCAGCAGTTCCACCTCGAAGTTCAGCGTGGCGTTGGGCGGGATCACGCTGCCCGCGCCACGGCTGCCGTAGGCGATGGAGGGCGGGCAGGTCAGCTTGGCCTTGCCGCCGACCTTCATCTTCTGCACGCCTTCGGTCCAGCAGGGGATGACGCCGGTCAAGGGGAATTCGATGGGCTGGCCACGCGTGATGGAGCTGTCGAAGTCCTTGCCCGAGTCGGGGAAGTAGCCGCGGTAGTGCACGCGCACCGTGTCGCTGGCCTTGGGGCTGGCGCCCGTGCCTTCCTTGAGGCTTTCGTAGACCAGGCCGCTGGCCGTGGTGATGGGTTCGGCCGCATGGACAGCCACGCCGGTCAGTGCGGCGAGCATCAGGCCACAGGAGGCGGCCAGGGTGGTGAGGGTCTTGTTCATCAGGGTTCTTTCAAATCAAAAAATGCATTCAACAGCAATGCCATGCCGTGCGGCCTCAAGCGCTGACACTGCCTGAAGGCGGGACGCCGAGCAAGAGCCGCCTCGCGGCGGGGGCGCCTAGCCGAGGGCGTCGTCCCCTGGGGGAAGCGGCGCAGCCGCTCAGGGGGTGCCATTTACACCAATGTCGTCCAGCGCTTTGGCGATGTGGCCGACGGTGCGGTCCACGTTGTGCCATTTTTCCAGGCCGAACAGGCCGATGCGGAAGGTCTTGAAGTCCGGGCCCTCGTCGCACTGCAGCGGAACGCCCGAGGCGGTCTGCAGGCCGGCTTCCATGAACTTCTTGCCGCTCTGGATGCCGGGGTCGGTGGTGTAGCTGACCACGACGCCGGGGGCCTTCCAGCCTTCGGCAGCCACGCTGGGAAAGCCGCGCGACTCCAGCAGGGCGCGCACCTTGGCGCCCAGGGCGATCTGCTCGTCGCGCACCTTGGCGAAGCCGTAGGCACGCGTCTCCAGCATCACGTCGCGCAGGCGCACCAGGGCGTCGGTGGGCATGGTGGTGTGGTAGGCGTGCTGGCCTTTTTCGTAGCCCTCGGCGATCTGCATCCACTTCTTGAGGTCGCAGGAGAAACTGGAGCTTTTCGTGTGCTCGATGGCTTCGCGCGCACGCTGCGAGAGCATGACCATGGCGCAGCACGGCGAGCTGCTCCAGCCCTTTTGCGGCGCGCTGATCAGCACGTCCACGCCGGTCTTTTCCATGTCCACCCACATGGCGCCCGAGGCCACGCAGTCCAGCACGAAGAGCGCGCCCACCTCGTGCGCAGCATCGGCCACGGTGCGCAGGTAGCTGTCGCTCAGCAGGATGCCGCTGGCCGTCTCCACATGGGGGGCGAACACGACCTTGGGTTTTTCAGCGCGGATGGCGGCGGCCACGTCCTCGGCTGCGCAGGGCGCCCAGGGATCCTGGCTGCCCGGGCCCTGGCGGCGCGCCTTGCAGACCACGGCACCACCGCCCAGGCCGCCTTCCTCGAAGATCTGGGTCCAGCGGTAGCTGAACCAGCCGTTGCGCACGATGAGCACCTTTTCGCGATTGGCGAACTGGCGCGCCACGGCCTCCATGCCGAAGGTGCCGCTGCCCGGCACCAGCACGGCCGTATGGGCGTGGTAGACCTCCTGCAGCGTGGTGAGGATGTCCTGCATCACGCCCGCGAAGCGCTTGGACATGTGGTTGAGCGCGCGGTCGGTGTAGACCACCGAGAATTCGAGCAGGCCGTCGGGATCGATATCGGGCAGAAGTCCGGGCATGGGGAGGTCTCCAGAGGCAGCGGGGCCTGCACGGCAGGCCCGCCATCATGTTCGTCGAAAAGGCGGCCAGCTTAGCATGCCGCCCGTGGCGTTTCAGGGCCTACCAGGTGTCCACGAAGCCGGCCTGGGCAGGCGCAACGCGCCCCCCCGCCAGGCCGCGCGACAGCCAGGCGCGCGTGTCGGCGGGGTCGATGACGGCGTCGATCTCCAGCGTGCCGGCCATGTGCATGGCCTCGCCGTGGGCGTACTGCTGGGCCAGCAGCCGGTCGAACAGGGCGTTGCGCTCGGCGCCCTCGGGCAAGGCCTCCAGTTCCTTGCGAAAGCCCAGGCGCACGGCGCCTTCCAGACCCATGGCACCGAACTCGCCCGTGGGCCAGGCCACGTTGAACACAGGCGCATGGAAGCTGCCGGCCGTCATGCCCATGGCCCCCAGGCCGTAGCCCTTGCGCAGCACCACGCTGAAATACGGCACGCGCAGCTTGGCAGCGGTGACGAACAGGCGGCTGACATGGCGCACCTGGGCGGTCTTCTCGATCTCGGGGCCGACCATGAAGCCGGGAGTGTCCACCAGGCTCACGATGGGCAGGCCATGGGCATTGCAAAGCTGCATGAAGCGCGCGGCCTTGTCGGCCGCATCGGCATCGATGGCGCCGCCCAGATGGGAGGGGTTGTTGGCCATGAGCCCCACGGGCCGGCCTTCGATGCGCGCCAGCGCCGTGTGGATGCCTGCGCCAAAGCCCGTGCGCAGCATCAGCAGACTGCCTTCGTCCACCAGATGCGCCATGGCCGCACGCGTGTCGTAGGCGCGCAGCCGGTTCTCGGGCACCACATGGCGCAGGACGCGCGTGTCGGGCGCGGTCCAGTCCGCCGTGCGACCCTGGAAGAACGACAGGTAGTGGCGCGCCGCGGCCACGGCTTCGGCCTCGTCCTCGACCAGCACGTCGATCACGCCATTGGCATGCTGCACGCTGCTGGGGCCGACCTGCTCGGGCCGGAACACGCCCAGCCCGCCACCCTCGATCATGGCAGGCCCGCCCATACCGATGCAGCTGGCGCGCGTGGCGATGATCACGTCGCTGCAGCCCAGCAGGGCCGCGTTGCCCGCGAAGCAGCGGCCGTGCGTGATGCCGACCACGGGCACCTGGCCCGACAGCGCCGCATAGGCGGCGAAGGTGTGCACATGCAGGCCGGCGACCACGGGGGTGTCGGTGTCGCCGGGGCGGCCGCCGCCGCCTTCGGCGAACAGCACCACGGGCAGCTTCTGTGCCAGCGCAATGCCCAGCATGCGGTCGGTCTTGGCATGGTTGCGCGCGCCCTGGGTGCCCGCCAGCACCGTGGCGTCATAGGACATGACGACGGCGCGCGAACGCTCCTCGCCAAACTGCGCGCCGTTGATGGAGCCCATGCCCGTGACCATGCCGTCGGCCGGCGTGTTGGCGATCAGGTCTTCCATGCTGCGCCTGCGTGTCTGCGCGGCGATGGCCAGCGCGCCGTATTCGATGAAGCTGCCCTCATCGCAAAGGTCGGCAATGTTCTCGCGCGCACTGCGGCTGCCCTGGGCATGGCGCTTGGCCATGGCCTCGGGCCGGGCGGTGTCCAGCGTGAAGGCATGGCGGTCGATGACGCGGCGCAGGTCGGCACGGATGTGGTCGGGGTCCTGTGCGGACTGCTGCGCGCGTGCGTCGGCCTGCACGCCTTCGGCGGCGGCCAGCACCAGCAGGGGCTGGTCCTGGGCCACATAGGCACCGGCCTCGGCCAGCAGTTGCGCGATGGTGCCGGCCTGCGGCGCCAGCAGCACATGCTCCATCTTCATGGCTTCGAGCACGCCCAGCTCGGCGCCTGCGGCCACGGCATCGCCCAAGGCCACGCTCCACTGCACGATGCGCGCGGGCATGGGGGCCGTGATGGCGCCTTCGGGGACGGGCGCGCCAGCAGCCTCGGCCGCCGCCGGAACCTCGGCGGCCACATCCGTGCGGCGCGCGCCTTCGGCCAGCGCCTGGGCGTCCGCCACCAACTCGGGAAGGGCCTCTTCAAGCCAGCGTGTATGCACGGCCTGCGACGCCATCTCGGGCCGCCGGGCCAGCGCCTGCAGCAGCGGCAGGTTGGTGGCCAGGCCGTCGATGCGGCATTCGGCCAGCGCGCGGCGCGCGCGGCGCAGCACGTCTTCAAAGCGCGGCGCGCTGCTGTGCACGATGAGCTTGGCCAGCAGCGTGTCGTAGTGCGGCGAGGGGCTGGTGCCCGCGACCGCATGCGTGTCGATGCGGATACCGGGCCCGGCCGGCCACAGCAGTGTGCCTATGAGGCCGCTGCCGGGGCGCGACTGGCCTGCGGCATCGAGCGTCTCGGCATTGATGCGCCACTGCATGGCATAGCCGCGCGGCGCGGGCGGCGTCCTGGCATCCAGGCCCAGCTCGCCCAGGTGATCGCCCGCCGCAATGCGGATCTGGGCCTGCACCAGGTCGATGCCGAAGACTTCCTCGGTGATGGTGTGCTCCACCTGCAGGCGCGGGTTGGCCTCGATGAACACATAGGGCAGGGAGTCGGAGGCGGCATCGACCAGGAACTCGAAGGTGCCCAGGCTCTCGTAGCCGATCTCGGCCGCCATGCGCAGCGCGTCGCGCGTGATGCGCTCGCGCAGCGGCTGCGCCAGGCTGGGGCTGGGCGCGATCTCCACCAGCTTCTGGAAGCGCCGCTGCAGCGTGCATTCGCGCTCGCCCAGCGCGATGGGGCCTGCGCCGCCGTCGCCCAGGATCTGTACCTCGATATGGCGTGCGCCCGTCATCAGCCGCTCCACATAGACGCCGTCCACGCCGAAGGCGGCACGTGCCTCGCTGCGGCAGCGCTCGTAGGCGGCAGGCAGGTCCTCGGCGCGCGCCACGGCGCGCATGCCGCGCCCGCCGCCACCGCCGATGGCCTTGACCATGATGCCGCTTGCGCCCCCGGCCTGCTGCGCCTCGAAGAAGGCCTGGGCCTGTTCCAGCGTAACGGCCTCGCTGCTGCCCGGCATCAGCGGCACGCCGCAGCGGCGCGCCAGATCGCGTGCGCGTGCCTTGTCGCCCAGCAGTGCCAGGTGCTCCGGCGTGGGGCCGATGAAGCGCAGGCCCGCATCGGCACAGGCCTGGGCAAAGCCCGCGTTCTCGCTGAGAAAGCCGTAGCCGGGATGGATGCCGTCGCAGCCGTGCTCGCGCGCAATGCGCAGCAGGTGGGCGCCGTCAAGGTAGGCCGAGGGGCCGCTGGAACCCAGGGGCACGGCCGCATCGGCAGCGGATACATGGGGCGCCTGCGCATCGTCCGCGGCATGGACCGCCAGGCTGGGCACGCCCAGCTCGCGCAGCGCGCGCACGATGCGCAGCGCGATCTCGCCGCGGTTGGCAATCAGGATCTTCTGGAACATGGGACTTCGGTCTTTCTCATTGATCGCGCAGCAAGCGACGCAGCACCTTGCCCGCGCCGGTGGCGGGCAGCG
Source organism: Delftia deserti (assembly GCF_042653485.1). Lineage (NCBI taxonomy): Bacteria > Pseudomonadati > Pseudomonadota > Betaproteobacteria > Burkholderiales > Comamonadaceae > Delftia > Delftia deserti. The sequence goes on from NZ_JBHSIH010000001.1 coordinate 3,251,800, forward strand.
CCTCGATGAAACGCACCTCGCGCGGCGCCTTGTAGCTGGCCATGTTCTCGCGCGACCACTGCACCAGGTCCTCGGCCGCGATCTGCTGGCCCGGCCGCGTGACGATGAAGGCGCGCACGACCTCGCCCTTTTGCGGGTCGGGCACGCCGATCACGGCGGCCTGGGCCACGGCCGGGTGCTTGATGAGGATGGCTTCCACCTCCTCGGGGAAGACGCTGTAGCCCGAGACCTTGATCATTTCCTTGAAGCGGCCGATGAAGGTCAGGTAGCCATCGGCGTCGATGCGGCCCATGTCGCCCGTGTGCACCCAGCCGTTCTTCAGGGTCCTGGCCGTGGCCTCGGGCTTGTTCCAGTAGCCCTTGAAGTTGCCGGGGCCGCGGATGGTGATCTCTCCCACCTCGCCTGCCGGCAGCGGAGCGCCCGTCTCGGGGTCGATGATGCGCACCTCGTTGCCGGGCAGCGGCTTGCCGTGCGTGCCCCAGCGGATGGCTTCGCCGGGCATGGAGGTGTCCATGGTGTGGGTCTCGCTCAGGCCATAGGCCGCCTCGCTGGAGATGCAGTTCGGGGTGAAGCGCTTCCACTGCCGCGCCAGCTCCTCGGTGTAGGCAATGCCGAAGCTGGTCACGGTGTTGCGGCGCAGCGCGGAAAAGTCCATGGCCTCCACGCCCGGCAGCTGCATCACGGCCACGTTCATGGGCGCGATGGTGTACCACCAGGTCACTCGGTAGCGCTCCAGGGCCTGGGCCACGGCCAGCGGGTCGAAGCGGTGCAGCACAACACAGGTGGCGCCGCTGTGCACAGGCATGTTCACGCCCATGGACATGCCGGCAATGTGATAGAGCGGCGCCACGGCCAGCAGCATGTCCCCGGCATTCACGCCCGTGGCGCTGGAGCCCCCGGCCGTCTTGCTGGCCGCGTTGCCGTAGCTGAGCATGGCGCCCTTGGGCAGTCCCGTCGTGCCCGAGGTATAGGTCATCAGCGAGACATCGTCCATGGCGACATCGACGGGCACGGGCTTGGCGCCGCTGTGCATGACATCCCAGAACGATTCCACGCCCTCGGGCAGCGGCTGCACGGGGGCCTGCAGTTCGGGCGGCAGCGCCAGCGTGGCCGATTCAGGAAGCCAGTCGCCATAGCGCACGGCCAGCACATGCCTGAGCGCCGTGCTGGCGCGCACCTTGTCCACCACGGGCAGCAGCACATCGGCCGCGACGATGACGCGGGCCTTGAGGTCATCGAGCTGGTATTGCAGCTCATGCTCCTTGTTCAGCGGCCCGCAGGGGCAGACGATGGCGCCGATCTTCTGGATGCCGTAGTGCGCCACGATGTACTGCGGGCAGTTGTTCATGAACAGCGCCACGGGCTCGCCCCGGCCCACGCCCAGCGCCTGCAGCCGCGCGGCAAAGGCGTCGCTGGCCGCATCCATCTCGGCCCAGCTGATGTGGCGGCCATACCAGATGTAGGCGTCGCGGCCGGGGTGGTTGCGCGCATTGCGGCGCAGGGCCTCATGCAGGGGAATGAGGGTTTCGGAATCCGCCATGCTTGTCTCCTTGGCTCTATTTATTGCACGTTGCTCGGCGTATCGCCTCCAACCCATAAATCAGGCGCGGCCCAGCACAGGGACACCGAGCAAGGGCCGCCCCGCAGCGAGGGTGTCGTCCCCCTCCCGCAAAGCGAGAGAGGGGGGAAGGCGCGAAGCGACTCAGGGGGCGTAGTCGCTCTTAGGGATAGCCTTGATTTGTTTTGGGGTCCAGCGGCTTGCCAATATATACCCGCTGGTAGAACATTGCTACCCATCGGTATAACCATCGCAGCCACCGACGCGACACGAGATTTCCCGCATGCCCAAGCCCCCTGTCACCCCGCGCGGCCGCCAGCGCCTTCCCACGGCCGGCTCCGATGAAAAGCGCGAACGCATCCTCAAGGCAGCCGAGGCCCTGTTCGACCGCAACGGCTACGCCAACACCACGATGGAGCAGATCGTCCAGGCCCTGGGCGTGACCAAGCCCTTCGTCTACTACTACTTCCGCAACAAGCAGGAGATCTTCGAGACCCTGTGCTGGGCGCCCACCGAGGCCTGCTTCACGGTGCTGGACTTCGCGGCCGACGATCCGCGCGCCGCGCACGAGAAGGCCGTGGACGGCCTGCAGCGCCTGATCGCGGCCACCATTGCCCACTATCCGGCGGCCTTCTTTCCCTACCGCGAGCCCCAGGCCTTCAGCCCTGCGTACATGAAGGCCTCGCGCACGCTGGCGCGCCAGTTCTACCGCCAGTTCTGCGCGCTGCTCGAAGAAGGCCGCGCCAGCGGCCACCTGGACTTTCGCGAGACACGCATCACCGCCCAGGCCGCCTGCAGCCTGCCGGGCTTTCTCTACAACTGGTACCGCCCCGGCGGTCGCCTGGGCACGGCCGAGATGGTGGCCGAGCTGACCGAGCTGGCCAGCCGCGTGCTGGGCCTGCGCACGGCGCCAGCCACCGCGCCCGTAGCCATTGCCGCATCCCCCGCAAAAAAAACGCCTGCACGGCGCAGCCGGCCCCGTGCCGAGCCGCCCGGCAAGGACTGACGACCATTCCTTCGAGGAGACAAGACATGCCCGTACGCCGCTTTTCCCGGCCCTCCATCGTTCTCGCCGCCGCCCTGCTGTGCAGCACGGCCGCCCACGCCCAGGGCGGCGAGACCTTCAAGATCGCCTTCATCGACCCGCTGTCCGGCCCCTTCGTCAGCACGGGCGAGCTGATGCGCGACCACGTGCAGTACGCGGTCGAGGACGTGAACGCCAAGGGCGGCCTGTTCAACGGCGCGAAGCTGCAGCTGCTGCAGTTCGACAGCAAGCTCTCGGCCCAGGAAAGCCAGGCCGCGCTGCAGGCGGCCATCGACCAGGGCGCGCGCGTGGTGGTGACGGGAGGTTCGGGCTCTTCGGTGGTGGCGGCCCTGGTGCAGGCAGCCTCGCGCCACAACCAGCGCAATCCGGGCAAGGAGGTGCTGGTGCTCAACCACTCCTCCATCGACCCCGAGCTGACGGGCAAGGCCTGCAGCTTCTGGCACTTCATGTTCGATGCCAACACCGCCATGCGCATGCAGGCGATTGCCAGCTACATCAAGACCCAGCCGGGCATCCGCAAGGTCTACCTGCTCAACCAGGACTACGCCCACGGCAAGCAGTGGGCGGCCTACGGGCGCCAGATGGTGAGCGCGGCCCGGCCCGACATCCAGTTCACGGGCGAGATGCTCCACCCCATAGGCCGGGTCAAGGACTTCGCGCCCTATGTGGCCAAGATCAAGGAAACGGGTGCGGACTCGGTGATCACGGGCAACTGGGGGCAGGACCTGACCCTGCTGCTCAAGTCGGCCGCCGACTCGGGCTATGACCTGCGCTACTTCAACCACAGCGCGGGCGGCATGCCGGGCACGGTGACATCCTTCGCCCAGACCCGCATCGGACAGCTGACCTGGGTGGCCGAATGGCACCCTGGCCAGGCCGGCCGCCCGCTGGCCGACGCCCGCGCCCAGGAATACAAGGCCCGCATGGGCAAGGACTTCCTGGCCCCGCGCATGGACCTGGTGCCGCGCATGCTGGCCGCCGCCATGGCCAAGGCACGGTCCACCGAACCCGTGAAGATCGCGCTGGCCATGGAGGATTTGCAGATGGACACCGTGGTCGGCCCCGTGCGCATGCGCGGCAAGGACCACCAGTTGCTGCTGCCCCAGGTGGTCAATACCATCGCGCCCGTGGACGGCAAGCTGGTCAAGGCCGGCTGGGAAGGCACGAGCTACGGTTTTCGCACCGATGCCGTCTACACGCCCGAGCAGGTAGAACTGCCCACCGATTGTCAGATGAAGCGGCCCGGCAGCCGCTGAGGCTGAATATCCCGCCAGCTACGCCCCGCTCAGCGCGGGGCGTAGTTTCGCTGGCCGAAGATACCGCTGCCCACGCGCACCATCGTGCTGCCTGCGGCCACGGCCGCTTCCAGATCGCCCGTCATCCCCATGGATATCGTGTCGAGGCGCTCCAGCCCCGGCAGGCCGCTGGCGCGGATCTGCGCGAAGACGGCGGTGGCGCGGGCATGCACCTCGCGCTGGGCCTCGAAGCCCGGCGCATCGTCGGGAATGCTCATCACGCCGCGCAGCACCAGGCGCGGCAGCTGCACGATGGCGGCGGCCAGCTCCAGCGCCTGCTGCGGCGCCACGCCGGCCTTGGTCTCGCCGCCATCCACATTCAGCTGGATGCAGACCTGCAGCGGCGCCAGGCCCTCGGGGCGCTGGGCCGACAGGCGCTCGGCGATCTTCAGGCGGTCCACGGTCTGGGCCCAGTCGAAATGCTCGGCCACCAGGCGCGTCTTGTTGCTCTGGATGGGACCTATGCAATGCCATTGCAGGGCCTCGCCGCCCGGCAGGGCCATGGCGCGCACGGCAGCGATCTTGTCCACGCCCTCCTGGATGTAGTTCTCGCCAAAGCTGCGCTCGCCGGCCAGCACGGCCTCGCGCACGGCGTCGGCGCCGAAGGTCTTGGAGACGGACAGCAATTGCACCGAGCCGGCCGTCCGGCCCGCCTGCGCGCAGGCCGAGGCAATCCGTTCGTGAATCTGTTGAAGCTTGTTTTCAATCGTCGTCATAATTGCCGCCAGCGTACCAAACGAGGGAGCGAACTCCGTGGACATCACCCAATTGCTGGCTTTCAGCGTCAAGAACAAGGCCTCCGACCTGCACCTGTCCGCGGGGCTGCCGCCGATGATCCGCGTGCACGGCGACGTGCGCCGCATCAATGTCGATCCGCTGGACCACAAGACCGTCCACGCCATGGTCTACGACATCATGACCGACTCCCAGCGCAAGGCCTACGAGGAGTTCCTTGAGGTGGACTTCTCGTTCGAGATCGAGGGCCTGGCGCGCTTCCGGGTCAACGCCTTCAACCAGTACCGGGGTGCGGCCGCCGTCTTCCGTACCATTCCCAGCAAGATCCTGACGCTGGAGCAGCTCAACGCGCCGCGCATCTTCGCCGACCTGGCGCTGAAGCCTCGCGGCCTGGTGCTGGTGACGGGGCCCACGGGCTCGGGCAAGTCCACCACGCTGGCCGGCATGGTCAACCACCTCAACGAGACCGAGTACGGGCACATCCTGACGGTGGAGGACCCCATTGAATTCGTGCACGACTCCAAGAAGTGCCTGATCAACCAGCGCGAGGTCGGCCCGATGACGCAGTCGTTCTCGGCCGCCCTGCGCTCGGCGCTGCGCGAGGACCCGGACGCCATCCTGGTGGGCGAAATGCGTGACCTGGAAACCATCCGCCTGGCCATGACTGCGGCCGAGACGGGCCACCTGGTCTTCGGCACCCTGCACACCTCCAGCGCCGCCAAGACCATCGACCGCATCATCGACGTGTTCCCCGCCGAGGAAAAGGAGATGGTGCGCGCCATGCTCTCCGAATCGCTGCAGGCCGTGATCTCGCAGACGCTGTGCAAGACCAAGGACGGCCAGGGCCGCATTGCCGCCCACGAAATCATGCTGGGCACCAGCGCCATCCGCAACCTGATCCGCGAGGCCAAGGTGGCCCAGATGTACTCCACCATCCAGACGAGTCAGAATGTGGGCATGCAGACGCTGGACCAGAACCTGACCGACCTGGTGCGGCGCAACCTGATCAGCCCCGCGGAAGCCCGCGCCAAGGCCAAGATACCGGAGAACTTCCCGGGCTGAGCCCTCCCCCTACCGCCTTGCGCCACGCGCCATGAAAAGCATTTTCCGCATGCTGAAAAACGGCCAGGAGGCTTCGGCCCCGGCTACCGAGTCGGCGTTCTTCACGACCACGCTGGCGGCGCATGGCTTTCTGGACCCGCATACGCCGCCCGTTCCCTGGGAGGCCCGCGCCATCGAGGTCGGCGCCACGCGGCTGCCGCGCGGCGGCGGCGGCCAGCTGGAGCAGCTGTGGTCGCGCGACCGCTACCTGGGCCAGCTGGATGCGGCCAGCCTGCAGCGGCTCAGTGAATACTTCATCTACGCGGCCGTGGCACCGCAGCGCGACGTGATCCGCCAGGAGGAGAACGGCAGCTTCATGGCCGTGGTGCTGTCCGGCCAGATCGCCGTGGAGCGCCAGCAGCCCTGGGGCGAGCGCATGCGCCTGGCGCAGACGCGGCCCGGCGACATCCTGGGCGAGATGTCCCTGCTGGACGGCGGGCCGCGCTTTTCCAGCTGCACCACGCTGACCGACTGCGAGATCGGCGTGCTCGGCGCCGAGGCGCTGGACGAGATGATGGTCAAGGACGCCGCGCTGGCCGCCAAGCTGATGGCGCTGCTGGCGCGCAAGCTCTCGTTCCGGCTGCGCGCCATCAGCGTGCGCCTGGGCGAAGAGCAGCACACATAGACAGTGAGTGAGTTGAATATGAGGACGCCTGGCCCCTGCGGGCCGGACCGGCCTACCTGCAAATAACAAAACAACCTGCGCGCCACAACGGCGCGCAATGCCCGGGGGAATACGGCAATGGAAAGAGATCAGGCCACCAAGTTCATCAACGACCTGCTCAAGCTCATGGTCAGCCGCAACGGCAGCGACTTGTTCATCACGGCGGAATTCCCGCCGGCGATCAAGATCGACGGGCGCATCACCAAGGTGTCGCCGCAGCCGCTGTCGCCCGTGCACACGCTGACGCTGGCGCGCTCGGTCATGAGCGACAAGCAGATCGCCGATTTCGAGCGCACCAAGGAGTGCAATTTCGCCATCTCGCCGCCGGGCATAGGGCGCTTTCGCGTCAACGCCTTCATCCAGCAGGGCCGCGTGGGCATGGTGATGCGGACGATTCCGCTGGCCCTGCCCACCATCGACAGCCTGGGCGTGCCCCAGGTGCTCAAGGAGGTGGCCATGACCAAGCGCGGCCTGTGCATCCTGGTCGGCGCCACGGGTTCGGGCAAGTCCACCACGCTGGCCGCCATGGTGGACTGGCGCAACGAGAGCTCCTACGGCCACATCGTGACCATCGAGGATCCCATCGAATTCGTGCACCCGCACAAGAACTGCGTGGTCACGCAGCGCGAAGTGGGCCTGGACACGGACAGCTGGGACGCGGCGCTCAAGAACTCCCTGCGCCAGGCGCCGGACGTGATCCTGATGGGCGAAATCCGCGACCGCGAGACCATGGAGCATGCCATCGCCTTCTCGGAAACCGGCCACCTGTGCCTGGCCACGCTGCACGCCAACAGCGCCAACCAGGCGCTGGACCGCATCGTCAACTTCTTCCCCGAGGACCGCCGCCCGCAGCTGCTGATGGACCTGTCGCTGAACCTGCGCGCCATGGTCTCCCAGCGCCTGCTGCCCAAGCAGGACAGCAAGGGCCGCGTGGCCGCCATCGAGGTGATGCTCAACTCGCCGCTGATCTCCGACCTGATCTTCAAGGGCGAGGTCACCGAGATCAAGGAGATCATGAAAAAGAGCCGCAACCTGGGCATGCAGACCTTCGACCAGGCGCTGTTCGACCTGTTCGAGTCCAACCTGGTCACCTACGAGGATGCACTGCGCAATGCCGACTCGGTCAACGACCTGCGGCTGCAGATCAAGCTGGGCAGCCAGCGCGCCAAGTCGCTGGACCTGGCGGCGGGCACCGAGCATTTCGCCATCGTCTGAGGGGCGTGCCATGCACGCCCTGACCGCGCCTTCAGTGCGCTGAGCCGGCATGCCGGCTCCTTCCAGGGCCGCGCCGGACGCGGCCCTGCGCCACCCGCCTCCCACCACCTCTCAGGATTGCTTTCATGTCCGACTCCTCCATCGCCGCCCGCAGCTATGCGGACACCGCCCCTCTTTCCGTGGCCTTCCTCGGGCTGGGCGTCATGGGCTACCCCATGGCCGGCCACCTGGCCACGGCGGGCCACCGCGTCACGGTCTACAACCGCACGCCGGCCAAGGCCCGCGCCTGGTGCGAGGAGTTCAACGGCGGCCATGCGGCCACGCCGCGCGAGGCCGTGGCCGGCGCCGACATCGTGTTCAGCTGCGTGGGCAATGACGATGACCTGCGCTCGGTCGTGCTGGGGCCGGACGGCGCCTTCGCCGGCATGCGCCGCGGCGCCATCTTCGCCGACCACACGACGGCATCGGCCGAAGTGGCGCGCGAGCTGCATGCGGCCGGGCTGGAGCTGGGCCTGCAGTTCATCGACGCACCCGTCTCGGGCGGCCAGGCCGGCGCCCAGAACGGCCAGCTCACCGTGATGTGCGGCGGCGACCAGGCCGCCTTCGCCACCATGCAGCCCGTGGCCATGGCCTTCTCGCGCGCCTGCACGCTGATGGGCGACAGCGGCGCCGGCCAGCTCACCAAGATGGTCAACCAGATCTGCATTGCGGGCCTGGTCCAGGGCCTGTCCGAGGCCATCGCCTTCGGCCAGCGCGCGGGCCTGGACATTCCCAGCGTGCTCGATGTCATCGGCAAGGGCGCAGCCCAGAGCTGGCAGATGGACAACCGCGGTCGCACCATGGCCGAAGGCAAGTTCGACTTCGGCTTTGCCGTGGACTGGATGCGCAAGGACCTGGGCCTGGTGCTGGCCGAGGCACAGCGCAATGGAGCCCGTTTGCCCGTCACGGCCCTGGTGGACCAGTTCTATGCCGATGTGCAGCAGATGGGCGGCAGGCGCTGGGATACCTCCAGCCTCATCAAGAGGCTCACCCCCTGAGCGGCTTACGCCGCTTCCCCCTCTCTACTTGCTTCGCAAGGGAGGGGGACGACACCATCGCTGCGGGGCGGCCCTTGCTTGGTGTCCCTGGCTTTAGGCCCTGCCAGATTCAAGTGCTATGCCCTGAGGAACGAGATCTTCCTATGTCCAAAACAAAAAGCCGGAACATGTTCCGGCTTTTGCTTTCAGGCGGCGGTGATCACTTCACCGGGGTGGCGGTGGCGCCTGCGGGGGTGGACAGGCTGCTTTCCGAGGGGCTGGTGGGAGCGCTGGCTGCGGCGGCCTTGCCGGAGTCGTCGGTGACCACGGGGGCGGACTGGGGCTGCATGCGGGCCAGTTCGTCCTCGGAGATGACTTCGACCACGCGCACGACCTTGGTCACGTCGTTGATGCCGCGTGCAATCTCGGCGCCGCGCCTGGCTTCGCGCGGGGTGACGATGCCCATCAGGAAGACGACCTTGTTCTCGGTCACGACCTTGAAGGCCGAGGCCTGGATGTCCTTGGCGTCCAGCAGGCTGGCCTTGACCTGGGTGGTGATCAGCGTGTCCTTGGAACGCTGGCTCAGCGTGGAGGTGAAGGGGGCCACCACCACTTCGTTGAAGACATTGCGCACCGTGGTCTGCTCGCGCACGATCTTCTCGATGGTCTGGCGGTCCGCCTCGTTGCCGGCCTCGCCGGTCAGCAGCACCTGGCGGTTGTAGCTGGTGACGTTGACATGGGCCTTGTCGCCCAGCACCTCGGCGATGCGGTTGTTGGCGCGCAGCTCGATGCCCTGGTCTTCCACCTGGGTGCCGGTGGTGCGGCGGTCCGCCACCGACATGCCGGCCATCACGGCGCTGCCGCCCACCAGGGCGACGCAGCCCGACAGGGCGGCGCCCAGGGACGCGACGGCGAGCACGGCGCAGGCGGCGCGGGACCAACGGAACTTCATAAAGGCATCTCCTGTTCACCCAGAAGTTGGGCATCCACGCCGTCGCACAGGCAGTGCAGCACCAGCGTATGGGTTTCGCGCACGCGCGCCGCACGGTCGTGCGGCACGCAGATCAGAACATCGGTCTCGCGCACGCGGCCGGCCAGGGAGCCGCCCGTGCGGCCGGTCAGCACCACGGCCATCATGTCGCGCTCATGGGCGGCATCCAGTGCTTCGAGCACGGCCACGTCGTTGCCCGTGGCGGACAGCACCAGCAGCAGGTCGCCGGGCTGGCCCAGGGCGCGTATCTGGCGCGCCAGGTACTGGGTGGCGTTGCCGCCCGAGCCCGTGGCGCCCACGGTGCCCAGCAGGCCGCCATCGGAGACCAGGGCCACGGCAGCCAGCTCGGGCCGGTCGCGCTCGAAGCCGGCCACGCACAGGGCGGCGAAGAGTTGGGCATCGCTGGCAGAGGCGCCCGCGCCGCAGGCCAGGACCTTGCCGCCACTTGTCACGCAGGCCAGCATGGCCTGCACTGCCGCCGCAATGGGCTGGCTCAGCGCCTGGGCGGCCTGGTATTTCAGGTCGGCGCTGTCGATGAAATGCTGTTGGATACGTTGCTCAAGCATGGAGGCCCGATGATAACTGCCGCCCTTGAAGTCTTTCGTAGCCAGGCGTTATTTGTGCTGCAGCGGTAACGGATCAGGCGCCTTCGGCGTCAAAGGCGGCCTGGAGCCACTGCACGCCCGGCCCTGCGCCCGGATGGCCGGTGCTGCCGGGCTCGACCAGCACCACGTCGAAGCGGCAAGGCGGCGGCGCGGACCATCGCATCAGGTAGTGGCGCGCCGCAAATACGATGCGCCGCTGCTTGGTGGCGCCGATGCTGGCGCCGGCACCGCCGAAGGCACGCGTTCCCCGGCTGCGCACCTCGACGAAGACCACGGTGCCGTCGCGCGCCTGCACGATGAGGTCGATCTCGCCGCCGCCGCGGCCCGGCGTCCGATAATTGCGCTCGACCAGACGCAGGCCGGCCGCCTGCAGATGGGCCAGCGCCGCATCCTCGGCCTGCTGGCCCCGGTGCCGGGTCGTGAGGGCAGACGGCCCCGCGCCTGCCGGCTTTTTCGCAAGGAAACCCATTGACTACCTCTTTCGCCACCGCGCTGGGCGCAGCCAAGGATGCTGCGGCATCCCAGCATTATCCGCAGGGCGCCCTCTACGTGGTGGCCACTCCCATCGGCAACCTGGCCGACATCAGCCTGCGCGCCCTGCATGTGCTGCAGCTGGTGGACTGCGTGGCCTGCGAGGACACGCGCCACACGCAGGGCCTGCTGCGCTCCTATGGACTGGACCGGCCCGGCAGCCAGCTGCTGGCCGTGCACCAGCACAATGAGGCCGAGGCGGCCCAGCAGATCGTGGCGCGGCTGCAGCAGGGCCAGCGCATCGCCTATGTCAGCGACGCGGGCACGCCCGGCGTCAGCGACCCCGGCGCACGACTGTGCGCAGCCGTGCAGGCCGCAGGCCTGCGCTGCATTCCGCTGCCCGGCGCCAGCAGCATCACGGCCGCCATCAGCGTGGCCGGAGCGGTCACGCCTTCGCAGGGCGAGGCAGGGTTCGTATTCGCGGGCTTTCTGCCCACCAAGTCGGCCGAGCGCCTGGCCGCCGTGCAGCAACTGGCACTGCAGCCGCGCTGCACCGTGCTGCTGGAAGCCCCCCACCGCATTGCCGACCTGGCCGCCGCCCTGGCCACGCTGGGCGAGCGCCCGGTGACGCTGGCGCGCGAGATCACCAAGCAGTTCGAGGACATTGCCACCATGCCCGCCAGCGCGCTGCCGGCCTGGCTGCAGGCCGTGCCCCAGCGCAGCAAGGGCGAGTTCGCCGTGGTGCTGCACCCTGTGGCCCTGGGTGGCGATGAGGCCGACGCCGACGCCCTGCGCGTGCTGCGCCTGCTGCTGGCCGAGCTGCCCACCAAGACCGCCGTGCGCCTGGCCGCCGAGATCACGGGCGCACCGCGCAACCGCCTCTACGACGCCGCGCTGGCGATCAAGCAGGCCGCCGAGGAGGACGGCGACGCGGATTGATCAGGCATACGCGAGGCCGGTGGCCACGCCGCCGAACAGGTCGCCCTCGACCTGCGGCACGCCGGGGAAAGCATCGCGCAGCGCATCGCGCAGCGTGCGCAGGGCCGATGAGCCGCCCGTGAGGTAGATGGCGTCCAGCGCCTGGGGCGCCACGCCGGCCAGGCGCAGGCAGTCCTGGGCGCAGGCCACGACCTGTTGCAGCGGGCCTTGCAGCTGCTCGTGCAGCACCTCGGGCGAGATGGCGGCGGACAGGCCCGATTCCAGCCAGCCCAGCTCGATGGCCGCTTCGGCATGGCGCGTGGAGGCCTCGATCTTGGCCTGCTCCACCACGGCGGCCAGGCGGTGGCCTTCGCGCAGTTCCAGCACTTCCATCAGGCGCTTGTGCAGGCGCTGGTCGCTGTAGTCGGTGCGCAGGTTGCGCGCCTCGGCCAGGGCCTTGGGCGAGTACAGCCACTGGATCAGGTGCCAGGTCGAGAGGTCGAAGAACACGCGGCTGGGCACTTCGCGGCCGCTGGGGCCGGTGTGGCGGTAGCCCAGCAGCGGCATGAGCTGGGCCAGATTGAGCCGGTGGTCGAAGTCCGTGCCGCCGATGTGCACGCCGCTGGTGGCCAGGATGTCGTCGCGGCGGTCGCTGCGGCCGGCCTGCTCGGGGCCCAGGCGCACGACGGTGAAGTCGGAGGTACCGCCGCCGATGTCCACCACCAGCACCACGGATTCCTGCGTGAGGCGCTGCTCGTAGTCCAGCGCGGCGGCAATGGGCTCCATCTGGAAATCCACTTCGCCCAGGCCTGCGGCGCGCGCGGCATCGGCCAGGGCCTGCTGGGCCAGGCGGTCGCGCTCGGGATGGTCGTCCACGAAATGCACGGGCCGGCCCAGCACCACGCGCTCGGGCAGGCGGCCGTCCAGCGAGGCACGTGCCCGGTCGGCCACGCGTCGCAGGAACAGGCCGATGATGTCCTGGTAGCTCACGAACTGGTCGTGCACAGCCGTCTTTTCCTGCAGCAGCGCACTGCCCAGCAGGCTTTTGAGGGAGCGCATGAGCCGGCCCGGCTCGCCGTCCAGGTACTGGGCCATGGCGTCGCGCCCGAAATGGGTGCTGTGCTCGTCCGTATGGAAGAACAGTGCCGTGGGCATGCCGCAGGCTTCGCCCTCCAGCGGCAGCAGGCGTGCGGCCTGGCCGGAGGCGCGCCAGGCCATGGCGGAGTTGGAGGTACCGAAATCTATGCCCAGCGTGGCAGGAGTGGAAGCAGTCGTCATGGCAAGCAGCGCCGCGCCACGGCGCCCCTCAAGGAAGGCCGCGGCTGCAACGAAAACGCCCACCGGGGTGGGCATGGGTGTCAGCGGGGCGCCATTCTAGCGCCCACGCATTTCGCCTAGGCGGCGGCGGTTTCCCTGGCCGGGGAAGCCTGGGCCAGCACGATGCGCGCGCCATGCGTGGCGGTCTCGTCCAGCGCCAGCGCAGACGCGGGCTGGCGTACCTCCAGCTCGATGGCATAAGGGCCTTCACCGCGCGTGGCCAGACGGTGGCCCAGGGTGCCCGTGGCAACGCCCTGGGCGGGAGCAGCCAGCACCAGCGCGGTGGCGCCCAGCCTCAGCGATGCGCGGTAGGCGCTGCCGTCGTCCGACAGCCGGGCCTCGCCAATGCCGGCGCCCTCGCCCAGCAGCGCGCGCCAGCGTTCCAGGCTGGCGCGCAGGTCATGCACGGCCACATGCAGGCGCGCCACGCCGGCCGCGCCATTGGCATGCACGCGCGCCCCGCCCTCGGGCACGCGCAGGGCGCGCGGCGTGAGGTCGCCGCAGAGAAAGGGCAGGTCCTGGCTGCGGGCGCGTGCATTGCGCCAGCGCAGCTGGGCACCGTCGGGGCGCAGGCGGCCGCCTTCGTAGGGCGCCTCGTAGTCCAGGCCGCGCGCCTGGGCGGCGGCAACCACGGCGCCAGTCTCGGTGGGCAGCAGCGCGAAATCGACAATGCCCTCGCCATGGCGCTGCAGCTGCTGCCACCAGCGCTCCTCGGGCGCGGGTGCGCGCCAGGCGATGAGTTCGAAATAGGCGCCGTCGGCAAACACCACCAGGGCGTTGTGCGTGGAGCGGCCCGGGTGCTCGCCGCCGCGCAGCACGTTGAAGCCCAGCGCGGTGTAGTCGGCAATGGTGCGTTCCAGGTCCTGGACCGCGATGACGATGTGGTCGAGTGGCAGGGTCATGGCAGGGGTGCTTTCTGCAAGAGGCTGCGAGAGGTTCAGGCCGCCAGGCGCGCGGCGGCGCTGGAGTCGGTGTGGCGCACTTCGGCGCGGATGTTCTGCGGATTGCGCAGCAGGTTGAGGATGGGGCAAGTGCGCTCCACGGCCTCGAACAGCGCATCGATCTCGGCGCGGCTGGCGGGCGAGTCGATGTGCACGGTGTAGCCGATCTCATGCGGCCAGATGGGCGTGGCCTCGTGGCCGGGCTTGCCGCCGCGCGGGTCGATGATGCCCGTGACCTCGACCTCCAGGCTCTCCACGGGCACCTGGCGCTCGGCCGCCTGGATCAGAAAGATGTGGGTCACGCAGGTGCCCAGCACGCCCAGCTGCAGCTCGGGCGAGCTGGGGCCGAGGTTGTAGCCCGCGAAGTCGGGCGGGCTGTCGCTGATGACCTGGTGCTCGCGGATGCGCAGGCGGCGTACGCCGCTGCGGCCCTCGGCGCGCACATGGGCCTTGAGGTGGGCGGGCTGTGCCGTGCCGGCCGCGACGGCGGCGCTGCGGGCGAGCACGGCGGCGCGCTTTTCGGCGAGGTATTCGTTGAGATGGCTCATGGACGGGCTTTCGGTGAAGGAAGTACCAGCCCATTGTTGGGACCGCCGCATGCGCGGCAAACAAACGAATCCGTCTGCGCTTATGCACTGGGCAGATATGCGGGAGCTCCCATCCCTTAGTCGTTTTCCAAATAACGATGCAACTCGATATATGAGCACAAATATTTGGCATCGATAGCATGAAAAACATGGAGCCGGTCCTGTGGCCGGCAGTCTTGTTTTTCAGCGCCCCAGCGGCGGCGAGGTACGAACGTGTTTTCCCAATCGAAGGCGGGTCAGGTGGCATGGAAGGCCGCGATAGCGGTATTGGCGGGCAGCAGCCTGCTGCTGGCGGCGTGCTCCCGGCAGGCGGACACGGCCCAGGCCGGCGCATCGTCTGGCCCTGTGGAAGGCGGCACCCTGGTCTATCTGGAGCAGCAGGCCCATACCAACCTCTATCCGCCGGCCGGGGGCTTCTACCCCAATGGCGGCGTGCTCAACCAGATCACCGACAAGCTGACCTACCAGGACCCGAAGACGCTGGAGATCCAGCCCTGGATCGCCGAGTCCTGGACGGTGAATGCCGACGCTACCGAGTACCGTTTCAAGCTGCGGCCCGGCGTCACCTTCTCCGATGGCACACCGCTGGACGCGGCGGCCGTGGCGCGCAACTTCGACACCTACGGCCTGGGCAACAAGGCGCTCAAGCAGCCCGTGTCCGAGGTGATCAACAACTACGAGCGCAGCGAGGTGGTCGACCCGCTGACGGTGAAGTTCTTCTTCAGGAAGCCTTCACCGGGCTTCCTGCAGGGCACCTCGGTGATCGGCTCGGGCCTGGTCTCGCCGGCCACGCTGGACCGCCCCTTCGAGGAGCTGGGCGATGCCACCCGCATCATCGGCTCCGGTCCCTTCGTGGTGGCCAGCGAGACGCTGGGCAAGGAACTGGTGCTCAAGGTGCGCAAGGACTATGCCTGGGGTCCTGCAAAGCTGGCCCACCAGGGCCGCGCGCGGCTGGACGAGGTGAAGTTCATCGTCACGCCCGAGGACAGCGTGCGCATCGGCGCGCTGCTGGCCGGGCAGGCCGGGCTGATCCGCCAGATCCAGGCCTATGACGAAAAGCGCGTCGAGGACCAGAAGTTCAGCATCTACGCCCCGCCCACGCGCGGTGTGAACAACAGCGTGGCCATCCGCCCGGACAACGCCCTGGTGGCCGACCTCAAGGTGCGCCAGGCCCTGCTGCATGGCACCAACACCAAGGAGATCGTGGAGACGCTGTTCTCGCCGCGCTATCCGCAGGCGCGCTCGGTGATTGCCTCCACGGCGGCCGGCTTCGTGGACCTGTCGGCCAAGCTGGCCTATGACGAGGCCAAGGCGAAACAGCTGCTGGACGAGGCCGGCTGGACGCTGGGCGCCAACGGCCTGCGCCAGAAGGACGGCCGCGATTTCGTGCTGTCCACCTACGAGTCCCTGCCCCAGCCGCAGAACAAGGAGACGCTGCAGCTCGTGGCCCAGCAATGGGCGCGCATCGGCGTCAAGCTCAACGTGCTGTCGGGCGACGCGGGCAGCCGCGCCGTGGACACGCTGGACCCCGACAAGACCGGCGTGCTGCCCGGCATGGTGGGCCGCGCCGATCCCGACGTGATCAAGAGCAACTACTACCCGACCAACCGCAACGTGCTGCTGCAAAAGGGCGGCGTGAGCCAGAAAGTCAAGTCCTTCGAGGACACCAAGCTCAACGGCCTGTTCGACGCCATCGCGGCCGAGACCGATGCTGCCAGGCGCCTGGCGCTGGCCGGCGAGGTGCAGAACTACCTGATCGACCAGGCCTATGTGATTCCCATCTTCGAGGAGCCCCAGGCCTTTGCAGGCGCGGGCTGGGTGCGCGACGTGGGCTTCGAGGCCGTGGGCCGGCCCAGCTTCTACAGCACCTGGCTGGCCAGGCGCTGAACGGAACGTCCCCTGAGGAACCGCTCCATGCCGCGCCGCTATCTGCTCAGCCGCATCGCCCAGGCCGCCCTGGTGCTGTGGGCGGCCTTCACGGTCTCGTTCATCCTGCTGCAGCTGCTGCCGGGCGACGCCGTGCTGATCAAATTCCTGAACCCCGAGCTGGGCCTGGGCCCGCAGGAGATCGCCGACATCCGCGCCGCCTACGGCTCGGACCAGCCCGTTTGGCAGCAGTACCTGCACACGCTGGGCCAGTTCCTCACGGGCCATTTCGGCTATTCGCTGCAGGCCGGCGTGCCGGTGAGCCAGGGCCTGGCCACCAGCCTGCCGCCCACGCTCAGGCTCGCGGCCCTGGGCTTTGCCGCAGCCGCGCTGCTGGCCGTGGCGCTGGCGGTGGCTGCCAGCCTGGCGCCCTTTGCCTGGCTGCGCAACGCGCTGTATTCGCTGCCTTCGGTCTTTGTCTCGGTGCCCGTGTTCTGGCTGGGGATCATGCTGATCCAGGTGGTGTCGTTCCGCCTGGGCTGGATCGCCGTGATCAATCCCGGCCCCTGGGAAGGACTGGTGCTGCCCACGCTGACCCTGGCCGTGCCGATCTCGGCGCCGCTGGCCCAGGTGCTGCTGCGCAATATCGACGCCGTGCTGGCCCAGCCCTTCGTGGCCGTGGCGCGGGCCAAGGGCGCCTCGCGCCGCTGGGTGCTGCTGCGCCATGTGGCACGCAATGCCCTGCTGCCCACGCTGACCATTGCCGGCGTGCTGTTCGGCGAGCTGCTGGCCGGCGCCGTGGTGACGGAGGCCGTGTTCGGCCTCAACGGCCTGGGCACGCTGACCCAGCAGGCCGTGGGCAACCAGGACACGGCCGTGCTCCAGGCCGTGGTGGTCGTCTCGGCAGCGGCCTTCGTACTCATCAACCTCGCCGTGGATCTGCTGTACCCGCTGCTTGATCCGCGCCTGCGCCATTCCGTGGAGAACCGGCCATGAACACCGCCGTCTCAAGCGCTCTTTCCCCGGCCCTGGATGCCCAGGCCGCGCCCGCCACTCCCATTCCCACGGCGCTGCCAGCGTCGTCCCCGGCCTCTGCGCCAACCGCCCCGCGCCGCAGCTTCGCCTTGCCGGCCCGCCTGCAATCCCTGAAACGCCTGCCGCCCACGCTGGCCCTGGCCTGGCTGGTGATTGCCGTGGCCGCGCTGTGGGCGCTGGCGCCCGGCTGGTTCGCTCACCAGAACCCGATCGCGGGCCAGGCCGGCCAGCAGCTGCTGGCGCCCAGCGCCGCGCACTGGCTGGGCACGGACGCGCTGGGGCGCGACCTGTGGGCACGCGTGGTGCACGGCGCCGTGCATTCGCTGTCGGGCGCCTTCGTGGCCGTGGGCGTGGGCCTGGCCGTGGGCACGCTGATCGGCCTGCTGGCCGGGGCCACGGGCGGGCGCACGGAAGATGCGCTGATGCGCCTGGTCGATGTGCTGCTGGCCGTGCCTTCGCTGCTGCTGTCTCTGACCATCATCATCGTGCTGGGCTTTGGCACCATCAACGCGGCCATTGCCGTGGGCGTGGTCTCGGTGGCCAGCTTCGCGCGCCTGGTGCGCTCGGAGGTGGTGCGCGTGCGCCGCTCCGACTACGTGGAGGCCGCCTTCGGCAGCGGCGGGCGCTTTGCCGCCGTGCTGTGGCGCCATGTGCTGCCCAACTCGCTGACGTCGGTCATCGCCATGGCGGCGCTGCAATTCGGCTCGGCGATCCTGGCGATTTCCACGCTGGGTTTTCTGGGCTACGGCGCGCCGCCGCCCACGCCCGAATGGGGGCTGCTGATCGCCGAGGGCCGCAACTACATCGCCACCGCCTGGTGGCTGACCACGGCGCCGGGCCTGATCGTGGTGGCCGTGGTGCTGGCGGCCAACCGCATCGCCACGGCCTTTGCGCGGAGGCCTGCATGAGCGCCGCCATCGAGGAAGGCATCCACGCCGCACCAGCGGTGGCAACCACCGCCCCCGTGCTCGAAGTGCAGGACCTGGCCGTGGCCTACCGCGATGCCGCAGGCCGGGCGCAGCGCGTGGTGCACGGCGTGTCGTTTTCCGTGGCGCCGGGCGAAGTGGTGGCCCTGGTCGGCGAATCGGGTTCGGGCAAGACCACCACGGCCCAGGCCGTGATCGGCCTTTTGGCCGACAACGGCCAGCGCGAGCACGGCAGCATCCGCCTGCAGGGCACCGAGGTCTCGGGCTGGCCGGCCGCGCGCTGGAACACCATCCGTGGCCGCGTGGTCAGCCTGGTGCCGCAGGACCCCACCATGTCGCTGAACCCCGTGCGCACGGTGGGCGACCAGGTGGGCGAGATCCTGCGCATCCACGGACTGCGCGACCGCACGGCCGTGGAGGCGCGCATGCTGGAGCTGCTGGCCCGCGTGGGCCTGTCCCAGCCCGCGCTGCGCGCACGCCAGTATCCGCACGAACTGTCGGGCGGCATGCGCCAGCGCGTGCTGATCGCCATCGCCATCGCGCTGCAGCCCGCCCTCATCATTGCCGACGAGCCCACCAGCGCGCTGGACGTGACCGTGCAGCGGCGCATCCTGGACCTGATCGACGCGCTGCGCCGCGAAACCGGCACGGCCGTGCTGCTGGTCACGCATGACCTGGGCGTGGCGGCCGACCGCTCGCACCGCCTGGTCGTCATGCAGGGCGGCCGCATCCAGGAGCAGGGCCCCACGCTGGAGCTGCTGCGCAATCCGCAAAGCGCCTACACGCGGCGGCTGCTGGCCGATGCGCCTTCGCTGGCGCCGGCACCACGCCGCACGCCCAGGCCCGCCACGGCCGATGACTGGGCCATCGAGGTCGAGGACCTGGTGCACGAGTTCGCGGCGCCCGGCCGTGCCTCCGCCCACGGGCGCGGCATCTTCCGTGCCGTGGATGGAGTCTCGCTGCGCGTGCTCCGGGGCAGCACGCATGCCATCGTGGGCGAGTCGGGCTCGGGCAAGACCACCACCATCCGCAGCATTGTGGGCCTGGGCCGCCCCACGGCGGGCCGCATCCGCATCGAAGGCACCGAGGTCACGGGCCTGCGCGGCGAGGCCCTGCGCCAGCTGCGCCGCCGCGTGCAGCTGGTCTACCAGAACCCATTCAGTTCTCTGGACCCGCGCCAGAGCGTGTTCGACATCATCGAGGAGCCCCTGCTGAACTTCGACCCGCTACCCGCCAGTGAGCGCCGCCGGCGCGTGCACGACATGCTGGAGCGCGTGGGCCTGCCGCCCGCCGTGCTGCAGCGGCGCCCGCATGCGCTGTCGGGCGGCCAGCGCCAGCGTGTGGCGATTGCGCGCGCCTTGGTGCTGCAGCCGCAAGTGCTGGTGCTGGACGAGGCCGTATCGGCCCTGGACGTGACCGTGCAGGCGCAGATCCTGGCCCTGCTCGCCCAGCTGCAGCAGGACCTGGGGCTGACCTATCTCTTCATCTCGCACGACCTTGCCGTGGTGCGCCAGATTGCCGACACGGTGTCGGTGCTGCGCGCGGGCCGGGTGGTGGACGCGGGCAGCGTGGAGGAGGTGTTCCAGCGCCCCACCAGCGACTACACGCGCGAACTCATGGACGCCATTCCCGGCAAAAGGAGCATTGATTTTGTCCCTCACCCCGCCTGATACCAACCCTGGCCACGGCTCCCGCAGCGGCCCGCGCCTGGGCTTCTTCAGCCGCCTGCTCGACGACGCGCCGGCCGGCGAGCGCTACCGCCTGGTGGCCGAGCAGATCGCCCATGCCGAGGCCCAGGGCTTCGACTCGGCCTGGGTGGCCCAGCACCATTTCCATGAAAGCGAGGGCGGCCTGCCCTCGCCCTTCGTCTTCCTGGCCCATGTGGCGGCGCGCACGCGGCGCATCCGCATCGGCACGGGCGTGATCACGCTGCCGCTGGAAAACGCGCTGCGCGTGGCCGAGGATGCGGCCGTGCTGGACCTGCTGACCGGCGGCCGCCTGGAAGTGGGCCTGGGCACGGGCGGCACGGCCGAATCCTTCGAGGCCTTTGGCGTGCAGGGCGCCGAGCGCGGCGCCGTCTTCGCACGCAACTTCGGCGTGCTGCAGGACGCCTGGGCCGGGCGTGCGCTGGCCGGCGGCGTGCACCTGTACCCGGCCGCGCCGCAGCTGCTGGAGCGCGTCTGGCAGGCCACGTTCTCGGCCGAGGGCGGCGCGCGGGCCGGTGCCAACGGCGACGGCCTGATGCTGTCGCGCACCCAGCCACGGCCCGAAGGCGCGCCGCAGGCCACGCTGTCCGAGATCCAGAACCCCATCATCGACGCCTACCTCGCCCGCCTGCCCGCAGGGCGGGCGCCGCGCATCCTGGGCTCGCGCACGCTGTTCGTGGCCGACCGCCGAGACGAGGCGTTGCGCTGGGCCGAGGCCGGCCTGCGCCGCGTGGCCCTGCGCCATGCGGCCCAGCCCTCGCAATGGGCGGCCCGCGTCGATCCGCAGGCGCCGCTGGCCGATCTCATCGCCGCCTACGACGTGCATGTGGGCACGCCCGACGAGGTCATCGCCTCGCTGCACGCCGACACGGCGCTGGCGCGCGTGAGCGACATCGCCTTCCAGGTGCATTCCATCGACCCGCCGCATGCCGCCATCCTGCGCTCCATCGAACTGACGGCCGCCCATGTGGCCCCGGCCCTGGGCTGGCGCCGCGCCGATGTGTCCGCCCCAGCGCCCTCTTCCCTCCCCGCAGTCCGGGCCGGACTGCTGCAAGCCGCATGACCATGAACACCACCGTAGCGCCCCGCTTTCCCGGCGACGTGATCGACCACCTCGCCGACATCACCCCCGGCAGCGCCCTGGACCGCGTGCGCCGCCACCGCACCGAGGCACGCACGCAGGCCCAGCAAAGCTTTGCAGCCCTGTTCACGCCCGCCGAGCCCGTGCCCGGCACGGTCTCGCTGCGCGAGCGGCTGGCCCTGGCCGCCTTCACGGCCGGGCTGCATGGCGAGCCACGCAGCGCCGCCTTCTATGCGAAGGCGCTGGCGGCCGAAGATGCGGAACTGGCTGCCGCCGTGGCATCCGAAGTGGTGCGTGGCCGCGCGCAGAGCCTGCAGGCCGGCAGCGGCCCGCATGGTCCCTACGGCAGCTACCCGGCAGGCCCGCTGAGCCGCGAGGACCAGAGCGGCCCCGCCTATGCCGTGGACCCCGCCCACGCCGCACTGCTGGGCGCGCGCCTGGCCGCGGCGCTGGCCCATGCCCACTTGCTGGCCTACCACCCGCGCGACGCCAGCGCCGGGGCCCTGCAGGCGCTGCAACAGGCGGGCTGGAGCGAGACGGACATCGTCATCCTGTCCCAGCTGGCGTCCTTCCTGTCCTTCCAGATCCGCGTGGTGGCGGGGTTGCGCGTGCTGGCTGCACGCCCCGCGCCCCCGGCAGTCCGTCAACCCAACACCCTGCAAGCCCAGCCATGACCTCAACGAACTCCGCCGCTCCCCAGGTCTTCACCCAGGATCAGCTCGACTGGCTGCCATGGATTGAGCCACTGGACGAAAGCGAGCTGACCGAGCGCCACCATGCGGGCCTGGTCGATGCATCACGCGCGCAGTCGCCCTACTTCCGCCTGCTGGCGCGCGACCCCGACACGCTGGGCGCGCGCACGCGCACCGACAAGGACATCTTCTACAACCCCGACGCCGGCCTGCCGCGCGCCGAGCGCGAGCTGGCCGCTGCAGCCACCTCGCGCGCCAATGGCTGCATCTACTGCGCCTCGGTCCATGCGCGCTTTGCCACGCACTTCTCGCGCCGGGGCGGCGACGTGCAGCGCCTGCTCGACGAAGGCCCGGGCACGGACCTGGGGCCGCGCTGGAATGCCATCGTCACGGCCGCCGTGGCGCTGACCCAGACCCCGCCTGCGCTGGAGCCCGCCCACATCGATGCGCTGCGCACCGCAGGCCTGGACGATGCCGCCATCTCCGATGTGCTGCACGGCACGGCCTTCTTCAACTGGGCCAACCGGCTCATGCTGTCGCTGGGCGAGCCACGGACCACGGCTTGAGGGCGCACGCCCTCACCACAGGCCCAGCAGCTTCCACCAGGCACTGCCGACCACGGCAAAGATCAGCAGCTCGATCACGCACATGGCCGCACCCACGCGCCACCAGTTGCCCAGCGTGACATAGCCGCTGCCGAAGATGATGGGCGAGGTGCCGGTGGCGTAGTGGGTCAGCGTCATCATGATGGCCGAGCCGGCCGTCATCATCAGCATGAAGGGCACGACATAGTCGGCCGGAATCAGCTGCGCGCCCACGGTCAGGAAGGCCAGCATCATCGCGCTGATGTGGGCCGTGGTGCTGGCGAACAGGTAGTGCGAGAACACGAACACGCCCACCAGGATGGCCGCCACCGACAGCCAGTCCAGGCCGCTGGCGACGATGGCGTTCTTCATTCCCACGGCAAACCAGGACACCACGCCGAGCTTGTTGAGCTGCTCGGCCAGCATGACCAGGGCGCCGAACCAGACCAGGGTGTCCCAGGCGCTCTTCTCGGACAGCACATCATCCCAGTCGATGGTGCCGGTGATGATCAGCACGAACAGGCCCAGGAAGGCCACCACGGTCGGGTCCAGCACGAAGGCCGGGCCGAACAGCATCTGCGGCACGTTGGCCCACAGCAGCAGCATCAGGCCGAAGGTGCCCAGCATCACGCGCTCCTTGCCCGACAGCGGCCCCATGCGCGCCATCTCGCTGCGTGCATATTCCACGGCGTTGGGGGTGGCCTTGAGCTCGGGCGGCGACAGCAGATAGATCACCAGCGGCATCAGCAGCAGGCACAGCAGGCCCGGCAGCAGCATGTACAGCGCCCAGGTGGTCCAGCTCAGGTGCAGGGCCTGGCCCGTGGCCTTGGCCACGAAATCCACCACCAGCGGGTTGGGCGCGGTGGCGGTCAGGAACATGGCCGAGGTGATGGGGTTGGCGTGGTAGTTGACCAGGGCCAGGTAGGTGCCCACCTTGCCCTGCGTGCCCCTGGCCGGGTCCGACTCGAAGGCATTGGCGATGGATTTCATGATCGGGTGCACGATGCCGCCGCCGCGCGCCGTGTTGCTGGGGGTGAACGGTGCCAGCACCAGCTCGCAGATCGCCAGGCCGTAGCCGATGCCGATGGTGCGCTTGCCCAGCAGGGCGATGAACATCAGGCCGATGCGGCTGCCCAGCCCCGTCTTCTTGAGGCCGCGCGAGATCAGGATGGCCACCACGATCAGCCAGATCAGCGGGCTGGAAAAGCTGCTCAGCGCATCGGTGATGGCACCCTTGGACGAGCCGGAGGTGACCTGGGACAGCGAGACGATGACGATGGCCATCAAGGCCATCACGCCAATGGGCATGACCTTGAGGATGATGGCCACGATGGTGGTCAGGAAAATGGCGACCAGCTGCCAGCCCTTGGGCGTCAGCCCCTCGGGCACGGGCACCAGCAGCAGGCCGAACAGCACGGCGGTGGCGATCAGTGCCGGCACCAGCCGGAACGGCACGGCCGCCTTGAAATAGCGGAACAGCGAGGCGATCTTCTCGAGCATGTGGATCCTTTGCGTTGCCGGAGCGGCGCCGAGAGAGCATGGCCTGCCGGGAGCAAAAGCCCACCAGCCTGCACGGGCACTGGCGGCCGCGCCGCATGACTGACATCATGATGCAGTGCAGCATGAGCCCGGCTTCCGGCGGGCGCCTGCGCCACCGAAGTTTGACAGGCATCAAGGCCGCGCCAGTAAACCTGGCAACCCAGGCCACCGAGCCCCACCCACATGACAGCATCCCCGGACCGGGTGTCTTTCGCCCCGGTGTACCCATGCAGTGAAAAAAGGAGAAAAGCCGACATGCCAGCCAACCGATTCTTGCCCGAGGAATGGGAATGCCGGCTCCAGGAAATCGACCTGGAGATCGCCCGCCACGCCGTCATCTGCAAGATCCCGCTGCTGCAGGCCGGCGTGGTGGAGCGCGTGCTGGCCAATGACGCCAGCGTCTGCGGCGCCGAGCACGATGCCGCATTCAAGACCCTGCGAGGCCTTCTGTGCATGCACTACACCGAGCTGCTGCACATCAGCGAAGTGCTCAGCCCCGAGGTCGCCCAGGAAATCGCCCACCGCGTGCGCCTGCGGCTGGGCCAGCGCATCGGCAACCAGCTGGGCGGCTGATGCCGGGCTGTCAGCCTGGCCTTTGCCCTGGCGCGAGGGCATGAAAAAAGGGCTACGACACTGTCGTAGCCCTTTTCAATTTGGTTGCGCGAGAAGGATTTGAACCTCCGACCTTTGGGTTATGAGCCCAACGAGCTACCAGACTGCTCCATCGCGCGGTATTCCAAAATTATAGCAGATTATTCAGCTGCCTTGGCTTCGGCGGCGCCTTCTTCAGCGCGCTCGACCAGTTCCACGAAGGCCATGGGGGCGTTGTCGCCCACGCGGAAGCCCATCTTCAGGATACGGGTGTAGCCACCAGGACGCTTGGCGAAGCGGGGGCCCAGCTCGTTGAAGAGCTTGGTCACGCTGTCGCGGTCGCGCAGGCGGTCGAATGCCAGACGGCGGTTGGCAACGGTGTCGACCTTGGCCAGGGTGATCATGGGCTCGATCACGCGGCGCAGTTCCTTGGCCTTGGGAACGGTGGTCTTGATGGCTTCGTGCTCGATGAGCGAATTCATCATGTTCTTCAGCATCGCCAGGCGGTGCGAAGAGGTGCGATTGAGTTTGCGGAGGCCGTGACCGTGACGCATGGTGCTTTATTCCTAAAATATGTAATTAGGGCTTGCGCAAACAAGGATGCAAGCCCGGACCCGTTACCGGATCTGCAGCTTGCCTCAACCGAATTTGCGCAAGTTGTTGATTAATTCGGGCAGCCGTATCAGGTACTGCCCGAGGCACTGAGGCTCTCCAAAAAGGAGAGCCCGCAATTATAGCGCTTAGCGCTTTTCCAGGCCGGCAGGCGGCCAGTTCTCGAGCTTCATGCCCAGCGTCAGACCGCGGGAAGCCAGGACTTCCTTGATCTCGTTGAGCGACTTGCGACCCAGGTTGGGGGTCTTGAGCAGCTCGTTTTCGGTACGCTGGATCAGGTCGCCGATGTAGTAGATGTTCTCTGCCTTGAGGCAGTTGGCCGAACGCACGGTGAGTTCCAGCTCGTCCACGGGACGCAGCAAGATGGGATCAAAGGCGGTTGCGGCACCACGGCCACCGGCCGGAGCATCGAAGACGCTGGCGATATCGCCGCCGTCCAGCTGAGCGAACACGGCAAGCTGTTCTACCAGGATCTTGGCGGAGGCGCGCACGGCGTCCTCGGCAGTGATCGCACCATTGGTTTCGATCTCCACCACCAGCTTGTCGAGGTCGGTGCGTTGTTCAACGCGGGCCGATTCGACGGCGTAGCTCACGCGCTTGACGGGCGAGAACGAAGCGTCCAGCACAATGCGGCCGATCGACTTCGTGGACTCGTCGCCATAGCGGCGCACGTTGCCGGGCACATAGCCGCGGCCCTTCTCCACCTTGATCTGCATGTCCAGCTTGCCGCCTTGCGACAGGTTGGCGATGACATGATCAGGGTTGATGATTTCCACGTCGTGGGGCGTCTGGATGTCGCGCGCCGTCACGACGCCTTCGCCATCCTTGCGCAGGGAGAGCGTGACCTCATCGCGGTTGTGCAGCTTGAACACCACACCCTTGAGGTTCAGCAGGATGTTGACCACATCTTCCTGGACACCGTCGATGGACGAGTACTCGTGCAGCACACCAGCAATCGTCACTTCCGTCGCTGCGTAACCCACCATGGACGAGAGCAGGACACGGCGCAGGGCATTGCCCAGCGTATGGCCGTAGCCACGCTCAAACGGCTCCAGAACAACTTTGGCGCGATTGTGGCCAAGCTGCTCGACATTGATCGTCTTGGGCTTCAGCAAATTGGTTTGCATGCAGACTTCCTCTCAATACCCCCGGCTCGTTACACCGGTAAGGCTGGTGAAGCACCCCAGCGCGATGCCTCGCGGCTGGGGGACGGTTTTACAGAAATGTCGCTGCGCGGAATTAACGCGAGTACAACTCAACGATCAGGGATTCGTTGATGTCTGCACCGAACTCGTCGCGGTCAGGCGACTTCTTGAACGTGCCTTCAGCCTTGTCGGCAGACACTTCCACCCATGCGGGGAAACCGACTTGACCAGCCAGTTGCAGGGCTTCGACGATACGAGCCTGCTTCTTGGACTTTTCACGCACGGCGACCACGTCACCCACCTTCACCATGTAGGAAGGGATGTTGACGGATTGGCCGTTGACCGTGATGGCCTTGTGCGACACCAGCTGACGCGCTTCCGAGCGGGTCGAGCCGAAGCCCATGCGGTACACCACGTTGTCCAGACGCGACTCCAGCAGCGACAGCAGATTGGCACCGGTGTTGCCCTTCTTCTTGTCGGCGGCTTCGAAGTAGCGGCGGAATTGCTTTTCCAGCACGCCGTACATGCGCTTGACCTTCTGCTTTTCACGCAGCTGCAGGCCGAAGTCGGAAGTACGCTGACCGGAAGTGCGGCCGTGCTGGCCGGGCTTGGTGTCGAACTTGGACTTGTCGGCGATCGAGCGACGTGCGCTCTTCAGGAACAGGTCAGTGCCTTCACGGCGGGAGAGTTTGGCCTTGGGGCCGATATAGCGTGCCACTTGATTTCCTTTGTGTCATCTGCCGTGCACAAGCACGGGAGCCGCCCGCGATGTTACACATCTGGGCGGCGGTGGGCTTGGTGAAAAAGCTTAGATACGACGGCGCTTTTGAGGGCGGCAGCCGTTGTGGGGAACCGGCGTCACGTCCGCGATGGAAGTGATGCGGATGCCCAGGGCGCCCAGGGCGCGAACCGAGGATTCACGGCCGGGACCGGGACCCTTGATTTCGACGTCCAGGTTCTTGATGCCCTGTTCGATGGCAGCACGACCAGCCACTTCCGAAGCCACCTGGGCAGCGAAGGGAGTCGACTTGCGCGAACCCTTGAAGCCCTGGCCACCCGACGAGGCCCACGACAGAGCGTTGCCCTGGCGGTCGGTGATGGTGATGATCGTGTTGTTGAACGAAGCGTGCACGTGGGCAATGCCGTCCGAAATGTTCTTACGGACTTTCTTGCGAACGCGCTGTGCAGCGTTGTTTGCGGGAGACTTAGCCATAGTGATCTTTCAATCTCTTTATTTCTTCAAAGCCGCGGCACCCTTGCGCGGACCCTTGCGGGTACGTGCATTCGTGCGGGTACGCTGACCACGCATGGGCAGGCCACGACGATGACGGAAACCGCGATAGCAACCGATGTCCATCAAACGCTTGATGTTCATCGTTGTTTCGCGACGCAGATCACCTTCCAGGGTCAGGGAAGTCAGCTGATCACGGATCTTTTCCAGATCACCGTCAGTCAGTTCCTTGATTTTCTTGGAATATGCGATGCCAGCGGCTTCGCAGATCTTGCGTGCAGTGGTGCGACCGATCCCATAGATAGCGGTCAGGCCGATTTCAGCGTGCTGATGCGGCGGGATGTTAATGCCAGCGATACGTGCCATTATTCGTCCTCAAACTTTCCTATCAACCCTGGCGCTGCTTGTGGCGCTGGTCCGTGCAGATCACTCGCACCACACCTTTGCGGCGGATGATCTTGCAGTTACGGCAGATTTTTTTGACCGAAGCCGAAACTCTCATTTCATTCTCCTAAAACTCTACATCCGTTACGGCCTATCGACCGGGAAACATGCCCGCGATGGATAGATCGAATGGGCGTCTACTAACTCTTACTGGACCCGCCGGCACCGCCGGCCAGGCCCATCACTTAGTTCAATTGCCAAGTGTCGCTTTGAAGTTCGCCTTTTTGAGGAGCGATTCGTACTGTTGCGACATCATGTAGTTCTGCACCTGGGCCATGAAGTCCATGGTCACCACCACAATAATCAGCAGTGATGTACCACCGAAGTAGAACGGAACGTTGTACTTCAGGATCAGGAACTCGGGCAACAAGCACACGAATGTGATGTACACCGCGCCAGCCAGGGTCAGGCGAACCAGGATCTTGTCAATGTAGCGGGCCGTCTGGTCACCGGGACGGATCCCGGGGATGAAGGCACCACTCTTCTTCAGGTTGTCGGCGGTTTCCCGGCTGTTGAACACCAGGGCCGTGTAGAAGAAGCAGAAGAAGATGATGGCGGTGGCGTAGAGCATCACATAGATCGGCTGACCGGGGGTCAGCGTGCTAGCAATGTCCTTCAGCCAGCGCATGGATTCCCCTGCACTGAACCAGTTCACAACGGTCGCCGGCAGCAAGATGATCGAGGAAGCGAAGATGGGAGGAATGACCCCCGCCATGTTCAGCTTCAGCGGCAAGTGCGAAGACTGACCACCATACACCTTGTTACCCACCTGACGACGCGCATAGTTCACCAGGATCTTGCGCTGTCCCCGCTCGACAAACACGACGAAGTACGTCACGGCTGCCACCACGAGAACGATGAAGATCGCGGCCAGGATGCTCATGGCACCGGTGCGCACCAGCTCCAGCAGACCACCGATGGAGCTCGGCAGACCTGCGGCGATACCTCCAAAGATGAGGATCGAGATGCCGTTGCCCAGACCACGTTCAGTGATCTGTTCACCGAGCCACATCAGGAACATGGTGCCGGCCGTCAGGCTGACCACCGCCGTGAGGCGGAAGCCGAAGCCAGGGCTCAGAACCAGACCTGCGGAGCTTTCCAGAGCCACGGCAATTCCCAGGGACTGAAAAATCGCCAGGCCCAACGTGCCGTAGCGGGTGTACTGGGTGATCTTGCGACGACCCGATTCACCTTCTTTTTTCAGCTGCTCGAATGTAGGGACCACGTAGGTCATGAGCTGCATGATGATCGATGCCGAGATGTACGGCATGATCCCCAGTGCGAACACCGTGAAGCGCGAGAGCGCCCCACCCGAGAACATGTTGAACAGATTGAGAATGCCGCCCTGCTGGCCATTGAACAGCTGCTGCAGCTGCGCTGGATCGATGCCCGGCACGGGGATATGCGCCCCGATGCGGTAAACGACCAGCGCGAGCAACAGAAAAACCAGACGGCGGCGAAGATCGCCGAATTTTCCGGTTTTTGCAATTTGAGCTGCGCTAGTAGCCACGGATGTCTTCTTTCAGATCATTAATCAGGCGATGCTGCCGCCGGCAGCTTCGATGGCAGCCTTGGCGCCGGCGGTAGCGCCGATGCCGTTGAGCTTGACAGCCTTGCTGATTTCACCGCTCTTGATGATCTTGACCACCTTTGCGATTTCACCAACCAGACCGGCTTGCTTCAGAGCTGCCAGATCGACTTCGGCCAGGCCCAGCTGTTCCAGAGCGGACAGGGTCACTTCTGCATTGAACTTCAGCAGATGCGACTTGAAGCCACGCTTGGGCAGACGGCGCTGCAGAGGCATTTGACCGCCTTCGAAGCCCACCTTGTGGTAGCCACCCGAACGCGACTTCTGACCCTTGTGACCACGGCCGGCAGTCTTGCCCAGGCCGGAGCCGATGCCGCGACCGACACGGCGCTTGGCGTGCTTGGAGCCCTCTGCAGGCTTGATGCTATTGAGTTCCATCATCAATCCTTTCAGAGAACTTTGACCAGGTAGCTGATCTTGTTGATCATGCCGCGCACGGCAGGCGTGTCCTGCAGTTCGCTGATGCTGTTCAGCTTGCGCAGGCCCAGGCCACGGACAGTGGCGCGGTGCGATTCCTTGGTGCCAATGGGGCTGCGCACCAGTTGCACCTTCACGGTTTGTTGCGTTGTCATGTGATTGACTCCGATCAGGCGGTGAAGATGTCTTCAACCGACTTGCCGCGCTTGGCTGCCACTTCCGAAGGGGTCGTGGAGTTCTTCAGAGCGTCAAAAGTCGCGCGGACCATGTTGTAGGGATTCGACGAACCATGGCTCTTGGCCACGATGTCGGTGATGCCCAGCACTTCGAAGACGGCGCGCATCGGGCCGCCGGCGATGATGCCGGTACCCTTGGGAGCGGGGTTCAGCATCACGGATGCTGCGCCATGCTGACCCATCACGGTGTGATGGATCGTGCCGTGCTTCAGGGACACCTTGATCATGTTGCGACGGGATTCTTCCATCGCCTTTTGCACGGCTGCAGGCACTTCCTTGGACTTGCCCTTGCCCATGCCAACGCGGCCATCACCATCGCCAACCACGGTCAGTGCAGCGAAGCCGAGGATACGACCGCCCTTCACAACCTTGGTGACGCGGTTCACCGCGATCATTTTTTCGCGCAGACCGTCGTCACGACCTTCGTCTTGCACCTTGGGAGAAAACTTTGCCATTTCTATCCGCTCCGCTTAGAACTGCAGGCCGGCTTCACGAGCGGCTTCTGCCAAAGCCTTCACGCGGCCGTGGTATGCGAAACCAGCGCGATCGAAAGCCACTTTCTCCACGCCGGCAGCCTTGGCCTTCTCGGCAATGCGCTTGCCAATCAGCGTAGCGGCAGCCACGTTGCCACCCTTGCCGATGGCGCCCAGTTGGGTGCGCACTTCGGCTTCGGCGGTGGAGGCCGAAGCCAGCACCTTGGTGCCGTCTTCCGACACCACGCTTGCGTAGATGTGGAGGTTCGTACGGTTCACGCTCAGACGTGCCACGCCTTGCTGTGCAATGCGGATGCGGGTCTGGCGGGCACGACGGAGACGCTGCTCTTTCTTGGTCAACATAATGCAGCTCCTTACTTCTTCTTGGTCTCTTTGATCACGACCTTCTCATCCGAGTAACGGATGCCCTTGCCCTTGTAGGGCTCGGGAGGACGAACGGCACGGATCTCAGCAGCCATTTGGCCAACGGCCTGGCGGTCAGCACCCTTGACCAAGATTTCGGTCGGTGTGGGGGTGGTGACAGTGATGCCGGCCGGCATTTCGAAGTTCACCGGGTGCGAAAAGCCGATCGCGAGGTTCAGCTTGGAGCCCGAGGCCGAAGCCTTGAAACCCACGCCAACCAGCGACAGCTTCTTCTCGAAGCCCTTGCTCACGCCCACCACCATGTTGTTCACCAGCTGACGCATGGTGCCGCTCATGGCGTTGGCTTCGCGCGAGTCATTGACGGGCTCGAAAGACAGCTTGCCTTCGTTGTTGGAGATCTTCACCAGAACGTTCTGGGCTTGCGACAGCGTGCCGCCGGTGCCCTTCACATTGATCTGGTCGTCTTTGATGGACACATCCACGCCTGCGGGGATGGCCACGGGAGTCTTTGCTACGCGAGACATTTCAGTATTTCTCCTTAATGTCCGTTAGGCCACGTAGCACAGCACTTCGCCGCCCACGCCAGTGGCGCGCGCCTTGCGATCCGTCATCACGCCCTTGGGAGTGGTGACGATGGCAACGCCCATGCCGTTCATGACCTGGGGGATTGCGTCACGGCCCTTGTACACGCGCAGGCCGGGACGGCTCACGCGCTCGATGCGCTCGATCACCGGACGGCCGGCGTAGTACTTCAGGGTAATTTCGAGTTCGGACTTGCCAGCGTCGGTCTTCACTTGGAAGCCGTCGATATAGCCTTCATCCTTCAGCACCTGGGCGATGGCAACCTTGACCTTGGAGGAAGGAGCCGTCACGGTGGTCTTGGAGACCATTTGTGCATTGCGGATGCGGGTCAGCAAGTCAGCGATGGGATCACTCATGCTCATGTTTAATCTCTCCTGCTTGCTTACCAGCTGGCCTTGGTGACACCGGGGATGTCGCCAGCGAAGGCCAGTTCACGGATCTTGGCGCGGCCCAGACCGAATTGACGGAAGGTGCCACGGGGACGACCCGTGATCTCGCAGCGGTTGCGCTGACGAGTGGGGTTCGCGTTACGGGGCAGCTTCTGCAGGCCCAGGCGAGCGGCGTCGCGCTCTTCGTCGCTGCGCTTTGCGTCAGCGGCGATTGCCTTCAGTTCTGCGTATTTGGCAGCGTACTTGGCTGCCAGCTTTTCGCGCTTGAGTTCGCGCTGGATCAATGCAACTTTAGCCATGCGCCACCTCAGTTCTTGAAGGGGAAACGGAAAGCGGCGAGCAGTGCCTTGCACTCATCGTCGGTCCGAGCTGTCGTCGTGATGCTGATGTTCAGACCACGCAGAGCGTCCACCTTGTCGTACTCGATTTCGGGGAAGATGATCTGTTCCTTGACGCCGACGTTGTAGTTGCCGCGACCGTCGAAAGAACGGCCGGAGATACCACGGAAGTCACGCACGCGGGGCAGAGCCACGGTGACGAAACGGTCCAGGAATTCATACATCTGAACGCCACGCAGGGTCACCATGCAGCCAATGGCCTGGCCTTCACGGATCTTGAAGCCGGCGATAGCCTTCTTGGCCTTGGTCACCACGGGCTTCTGACCGGCAATCTTGGTCAGGTCAGCCACGGCGTTGTCCATCACCTTCTTGTCGGCCACGGCTTCGCTCACACCCATGTTCAGGGTGATCTTGGTCAGACGGGGCACTTCCATGGAGGAGGTGTAGCCGAACTTTTCCTTGAGTTCAGCCGCGATCTTTTCGCGATACAGTTTTTGCAGTCGTGCCATGTGTTACCCCTTAGGCCGCCTTGATTTCGGCGCCGCTGGACTTGAACACGCGAACGCGTGTGCCGTCGGCCTGCACCTTGATGCCCACGCGATCAGCCTTGCCGGTCGCTGCATTGAAGATGGCCACGTTGGATTGGTGGATAGGCATGGCCTTTTCCACGATACCGCCAGTGGTGCCCTTCATGGGGTTCGGCTTGACGTGCTTCTTCACCATGTTGATGCCATCGATCAACAGGTGGGAGTCGTCCTTGCGAGCCGAGACCACGCCTTGCTTGCCCTTGTCACGGCCGGTCAGCACGATGATTTGGTCGCCCTTGCGAATCTTGTTCATGGTGCTTCCTTTAGAGAACTTCAGGTGCCAGGGACACGATCTTCATGAACTTTTCGTTGCGCAGTTCACGAGTCACGGGGCCAAAGATGCGGGTGCCGATAGGCTCCAGCTTGGCGTTCAGCAGCACGGCGGCATTGCCGTCGAACTTGACGAGCGAGCCATCGGCACGGCGAATACCCTTCGCCGTACGCACCACGACCGCGCTGTAGACCTCGCCTTTTTTGACGCGTCCACGCGGTGCAGCTTCCTTGATGGTCACCTTGATGATGTCACCAACACTCGCATAGCGACGATGAGAACCGCCCAGCACTTTGATGCACTGAACAGACTTCGCGCCGGTGTTGTCGGCAACCTCTAACCGAGATTCTGTTTGGATCATTTCAATATTCCCAACTTGCTCCAGCAAACACTCGACAGCCCCAGAGTCTTCTCAAGGGCCGCGAGCAGCCAGTCAGTCTTGGGCCCGTCGTCCACGCCGAAAACCATTTCTCGGCGCTTCCACTGGGCAGATAACTTCACGATTTTCACGTGAAGCATGGGATTGTCCCAGAAATTCCTTTGCGCGTCAAACCCTTAGCGCCTTTTTCCACCCCTGGCCAGCAGCGTTGCGCAGCGCCCACAAGGGCGCTACCAACCCAGGAGCAGCCTCAACCTCCTGAACGCCACATGCCGCCGGAGACGCCCATAAAAAAGCCGAGCCACGCGGGCTCGGCAAAGGGTGGCAGACTCAACGCAATTGTTGGCTGCGGACTGGCCGCGCTGACTGCGACGGCACGGATCGCGCAGCGGCTTGGAGCCACCGCGACTGGCTTGGGCACAGCCCCTGCCATGCGGAAAACGGACTTTCAGGCGCTTTCTTCATCGTTCCCCCTCCCTCGTCAGCCTTGTGCTGGCTGCTGTTCGCCGGCACTGGAGCACGGTGCCATGAGCAGCATTCTCATCCATAAAAACAATCGATCGCACATATTCATAATTTTTAATAATCATGCTTTGCGCAAGTGCCTGCCGCAGAAAGCAAAACGCCCTGCGGTTGCAGGGCGTTTTGCCTGGAAATGGACGGGATCAGGCAGGCAGGTACTGCGCCGCCAGCGCCATGAAGTCCGCCAGGCCGGCGTCCTGTCCCAGCTCCTCCTGGAGGATGGCAGCCACGCGCGGCGCCACTTCGGCAGCCTTGCGCGCATCCAGGAACAGCAGGCGGCTGCGGCGCGCCAGCACGTCTTCCACGGTGCGCGCGTATTCGAAGCGCGCGGCAAAGCGCACCATGGCTTCGTTCAGGCCGTCTGCCAGCCATTCGTCGTTGCCCGGCAACGCCTCCACCGCCGAGGCTTCCGTGCCATAGGAGTGCAGGCCCTGGATCTGGTTCATGCGGTGGTGCACGGCGGCCTCGGCCGGGGCGCCGGCCAGCGGCAGGCGGGCCGTGACGCCACCGGGTCGGTGCGGCAGGCGGCCGATGGCAAAGCACTCGGAGAGCACGTCTTCGGCCATGGCGCGGTAGGTGGTCCATTTGCCGCCCGTGACGGTGACCAGGCCGGTGCGGCTGGACATGACCGTGTGCTCGCGGCTGATCTTCTTGGTGTTCTCGCCGTCGTCGTCCTGGGGCTTGACCAGCGGGCGCAGGCCGACCCACATGCTGCGCACGTCGGCCAGCGTGGGCTGGCGCGTGAGGTAGCGTCCGGCCTCGGTGAGGATGAAGTCCAGCTCCTCGGGGAACGGCAGGGGCTCGCGTGCCAGGTCGTTGCGCGGGGTGTCGGTGGTGCCCAGGATGACCTTGCCCAGCCAGGGCACGGCAAAGAGCACGCGGCCATCGGCCGTCTTGGGCACGAGCAGGGCGTGATCGCTGGGCAGGAAGTCGCGGTCCACGACCACGTGCACGCCCTGGCTGGGCGCGACCATGGGCTTGACGGGACGGCCCTGGGCCTCGGCATCCTGCTGGCGGAACAGGTCCACCCAGGGGCCGGTGGCGTTGACCACGCACTTGGCGCGCAGCGTGAAGCGCCGGCCCGATTCCGTGTCTTCGCAGACCAGGCCGGCGACCTTGCCGCCTTCATGCAGCAGTTCAAGCGCGGGGCAGTAGTTGACCAGCAGCGCGCCCTTGGCGGCGGCCGTGCGTGCCAGCGCCAGCGCCAGGCGGGCATCGTCGAACTGGCCGTCCCAGTATTTGACGCCGCCCTTGAGGCCTTGCTGGCGCACGGTGGGCAGGCACTTGACGGTGCTGGAGCGCGAGAGGAATTCGGTGGCGCCCAGGCCTGCCTTGCCGGCCAGCGCGTCATACATCTTGAGGCCGATGCCGTAGAACGGCGTGTCCAGCAGCTTGTACGACGGCATGACGAAGGCCAGCGGCTGCGCCAGGTGGGGCGCGTTGTGCAGCAGCGTGGTGCGCTCGTGCAGGGCTTCGCGCACCAGGGCGATGTTGCCCTGGGCCAGGTAACGCACGCCACCATGGACCAGCTTGGTTGCACGCGAGGACGTGCCCTTGGCGAAGTCATGCGACTCCACCAGCACGACCTTGAACCCGCGCGCCGCCGCGTCCAGGGCCACGCCCAGGCCGGTGGCACCGCCGCCGATGATGGCCAGATCGTAGGTTTCAGGCTGGGCCAGGCGTTCCAGCAGGGCGGCGCGGCCGGTGGGCAGAGGGGAAGCAGCGAGGGACATGGATCTTCGACGAAGGAATGTGGGGCAAGTTAACAGGGCGCCATGTAGCCGCCATGTCAGCACCCGGGACGCCACGCCTGCGCCCAATGCGAAGGGGACGGAATCGGGTTTTCCGCTATTTTCGCTCGTTTTTGTATTTTTTTCTTCGCTATCTTTCGTTTCGTGTTTTTTGCGACCCAGGACGCCCAACGATGGACTGTGGTGCCAGCTCAGGGTATTGCGCCCAAAGCCGACGCGGCCCAACTCAGGGACGCCGAGCAAGAGCCGCCTCGCGGCGAGGGCGTCGTCCCCCTCCCGCGAAGCGAGAGAGGGGGAAGGCGCGTCAGCGCCTCAGGGGGTGCTTTTACCGAACTTTTCCGTTTTTCCAGGCATTGAGCAGCGTGTCATACGCAATCGTCTCGCCCTTGGGCTTTTCATTGGCCAGCTTCTTCCAAGGCGCCTGCTTGTCGCTGAGCCACTTGGCCGGATCGCCCTTGGGGTTGAGCTTGGGCGCGCAGTGCGCCATGCCGGCACGCTGCAGGCGGGACATGACCTGGTCCATTTCCTCGGCCAGGTTGTCCATGGCGCCCTGGGGCGTCTTCTCGCCGGTGACGGCCTGGGCCACGTTCTTCCACCACAGCTGGGCCAGCTTGGGGTAGTCGGGCACGTTGTTGCCGGTGGGCGTCCAGGCCACGCGGGCAGGGCTGCGGTAGAACTCGACCAGGCCGCCGAGCTTGGGCGCCATGTCGGTCATGGCCTTGGAGCGGATGTCGCTTTCGCGGATGGGCGTCAGGCCGACGATGGTCTTCTTGAGGCTGGTGGTCTTGGCGGTGACGAACTGCGCGTAGAGCCAGGCGGCGGCCGTGCGGTTGGCGTCATGGTCCTTGAAGAAGGTCCAGCTGCCCACGTCCTGGTAGCCGTTTTGCATGCCGTCCTTCCAGTACGGGCCGTTGGGGCCGGGCGCCATGCGCCATTTGGGCGTGCCGTCGGCATTGACCACGGGCAGGCCGGGCTTGGTCATGTCGGCCGTGAAGGCGGTGTACCAGAAGATCTGCTGCGCGATATGGCCCTGGGCCGGCACGGGGCCGGACTCGCCGAAGGTCATGCCCATGGCTTCCTTGGGCGCGTATTTCTTCATCCAGTCCACGTACTTGGTGAGCGCGAACACGGCGGCCGGCGAGTTGGTGGCGCCGCCGCGCGAGACCGAGGCGCCCACGGGCGTGCACTTGTCGTCGGCCACGCGGATGCCCCATTCATCGACGGGCATGCCGTTGGGAATGCCCTTGTCGGCCGCGCCGGCCATGGACAGCCAGGCATCGGTGAAGCGCCAGCCCAGCGACGGGTCCTTCTTGCCGTAGTCCATGTGGCCGTAGATGGGCTTGCCGTCGATCTGCTTGACGTCGTTGGTGAAGAACTCGGCGATGTCCTCGTAGGCGCTCCAGTTCAGCGGCACGCCCAGCTCGTAGCCGTACTTGGCCTTGAACTTGTCCTTGAGGTCCTTGCGCTCGAACAGGTCGGCGCGGAACCAGTAGAGGTTGGCGAACTGCTGGTCGGGCAGTTGGTAGAGCTTGCCGTCGGGCGCGGTGGTGAAGCTGGTGCCGATGAAGTCCTTGATGTCCAGGCCCGGATTGGTGAAGTCCTTGCCGGCGCCGGCCATGTAGTCGGTCAGGCTCATGATGCGGCCGTAGCGGTAGTGCGTGCCGATCAGGTCGGAGTCGGAGATCCAGCCGTCATAGATGGACTTGCCCGACTGCATCGAGGTCTGCAGCTTCTCGACCACGTCGCCTTCCTGGATCAGGTCGTGCTTGACGGTGATGCCCGTGATCTCGGTGAAGGCCTTGGCCAGCGTCTTGCTCTCGTACTCGTGCGTGGTGATGGTCTCGGAGACCACGGCGATCTCCTTGACGCCCTTGGCCTGCAGCTTCTTGGCCGCCTCGATGAACCACTTCATCTCGGCCATCTGCTGGTCCTTGGACAGCGTGCTGGGCTGGAACTCCGCGTCGATCCACTTCTTGGCTTCCGCCTCTCCGGCCCAGGACGCCTGCCCCGCCGCCAGCAGGGCCGCCGCGAGGGCGATGGTATGAAGTCGTTGTTTCATCTGCCGTCTCCTAGATTCTTGCTGTCTCCCCGACATGCACATGCACCAGCGGGCCCCGGGGGAGCTTCGGACCCGGCTGTTGAGAAAAGCTTCAAATATTCATGGCGCTGCGAATAGAGCAGGCATGTCCCAAGCGAGGGACAGCGAGCAAGGGCCGCCCCGCAGCGAGGCTGTCGTGCCCCTCCCGCGAAGCGAGAGAGGGCGCCGTGCACACGGGGGAAGGCGCGCAGCGACTCAGGGGGTGCTTCATTTCAGCCTTTGCGCATGACCACGGCCAGCACGAGCATGGACAGCACCAGGCTGATCCATACCGAAGGCTCGGCCTCCAGCGAGAACCACTGCACCATCCTCTCGCCCAGGCCCACCCAGGCCAGATTGACATAGGCCGCCAGCAGCAGCCCGATGAACAGCCGGTCCCCGCGCGTCGTCGCCATCGGCAGCCAGCCCTTGCGCATCACGGTCGGGCTGCGCAACTCCCACAGCGTCATGCCCACCAGCATCAGCACGATGCAACTGAAGAACACCGCCACCGGCAGCGTCCAGGCCATCCAGGAAAACATTGACGAGTCCTTTCAGAAACAAAAACCACTGCCCGTCGAAACTGGCGCGGCCCCAAGCGAGGGACAGCGAGCAAGGGCCGCCCCGCCGCGAGGCTGTCGTCCCCCTCCCCCGCGAAGCGGGTAGAGAGGGGGAAGGCGCGCAAGCGACTCAGGGGGTGCCTCACACTCTCCCCATGGCGAATCCCTTGGCGATGTAATGCCGCACGAACCAGATCACGATGGCGCCCGGCACGATGGTCAGCACGCCGGCCGCAGCCAGCGTCGCCCAGTCCATGCCCGAGGCCGAGACGGTGCGCGTCATGGTCGCCACGATGGGCTTGGCGTTCACGCTGGTCAGCGTGCGCGCCAGCAGCAGCTCCACCCAGCTGAACATGAAGCAGAAGAAGGCCGCCACGCCCACGCCGGCCTTGATCAGCGGCAGGAAGATGGTGAGGAAAAAGCGCGGGAAGGAGTAGCCGTCGATATAGGCCGTCTCGTCGATCTCGCGCGGGATGCCGCTCATGAAGCCTTCCAGGATCCAGACGGCCAGCGGCACGTTGAACAGCAGGTGCGCCAGGGCCACGGCGATGTGCGTGTCCATCAGGCCCACCGTGGTGTAGAGCTGGAAGAAGGGCAGCAGGAAGACGGCCGGCGGCGTCATGCGGTTGGTCAGCAGCCAGAAGAACACATGCTTGTCGCCCAGGAACTGGTAGCGCGAGAACGCATAGGCCGCCGGCAGCGCCACCGTGAGCGAGATCACGGTGTTGATGGCCACGTAGATCAGGCTGTTGATGTAGCCCGAGTACCAGGAGGCGTCGGTGAAGATGGTTTGGTAGTTGGCCCAGGTGAAATGCTGGGGCCACAGCGAGAAGCTGGACAGGATCTCCTCGTTGGTCTTGAAGCTCATGTTGACCATCCAGTAGATGGGCAGCACGGCGAACAGCAGGTAGGCGACGAGGAAGAGCGTGCGCTTGTGGAAACGGCGTTCAGTCATGGCCGGCTCCTTCTTTGTCTGCCGTACCCACGCGCTGCATCCAGTTGTAGAGGATGAAGCACAGCAGCAGGATGATGAGGAAATAGATCAGCGAGAAGGCAGCCGCCGGCCCGAGGTCGAACTGGCCCACGGCCTTTTGCGTGAGGTACTGCGACAGGAAGGTGGTCGCATTGCCGGGCCCGCCGCCCGTGAGCACGAAGGGTTCGGTGTAGATCATGAAGCTGTCCATGAAGCGCAGCAGCACGGCAATCATCAGCACGCCGCGCATCTTGGGCAGCTGGATGTAGCGGAACACCGCGAACTTGCTGGCGCCGTCGATGCGCGCGGCCTGGTAGTAGGCGTCGGGAATGGAGCGCAGGCCCGCGTAGCACAGCAGGGCCACCAGCGGCGTCCAGTGCCAGACATCCATGACCAGCACGGTGAGCCAGGCATGGGTGGCATTGCCCGTGTAGTTGTAGTCCACGCCCAGCGCGTTGAGCGCCGCGCCCAGCAGTCCGATGTCGGCGCGGCCGTAGATCTGCCAGATGGTGCCGACCACGTTCCAAGGAATCAGCAGCGACAGCGAGACCACGACCAGCACGGCCGAAGCCTTCCAGCCCTGGGCCGGCATGGAAAGCGCCAGCGCGATGCCCAGCGGGATCTCCACCAGCAGCACGGCCAGCGAAAAGCCGATCTGGCGCAGCAGGGCCGAGTGCAGTTCCTCGTCGCGCATGACCTGGGCAAACCATTCCGTGCCCACGAACACGCGCCGGTCGGGACTGATGATGTCCTGCACCGAGTAGTTCACCACCGTCATCAGCGGGATGATGGCCGAGAAGGCCACGCAGATGATGACCGGCAGGATCAGCAGCCAGGCCTTCTGGTTGACGGGCTTGATTGAACTCATCTCAGGCACCCCTCACGCTAATGCACAAACCGCGGCCTACGAGACCGGAGCTACCCAGCTCAGGGACACCGAGCAAGGGTCGCCCCGCCGCAAGGGTGTCGTCCCCCTCCCGCGTCGCGAGAGAGGGGGAAGCGGCGCAGCCGCTCAGGGGGAGCCTCATACCAGCTCCTCGTTGACGTAGTAGCAGGTGTGGGGGCCCTGCAATTGCACCCAGACGGTCTCGCCCACGGCCGGCAGCGCGGCATCGGCGCCGCAGCGCAGCTTGAGCAGCCGCTCGCCCAGGCGCGCCACCAGCAACTGGTGCGTGCCCACGTCCTGCACGCGCTCCACCGTGCAGGCCACGGCGCCGGGCGCGTCGGCCGAGGCCAGTGCCAGGTACTCGGGACGTATGCCCAGGCTCAGGGGCAGGCCGGGCGCCACGCTGGCCAGTGCGGCGGGCAGGGGCAGGTACTGGCCCTCGGCCAGCAGGCGGCCGCCGTCCTGCTGCAACGGCACGAAGTTCATGCCCGGCGAGCCGATGAAGTGGCCGACGAAGGCGTGGCTGGGCCGCTCGAAAAGCTGGGCGGGCGTGCCCACCTGCACGGCGCGCCCGCGCGTCATGACCACAACGTGCTCGGCAAAGGTCAGGGCCTCCACCTGGTCGTGCGTCACATAGATCAGCGTGAGGCGCAGTTCATGGTGGATCTGCTTGAGCTTGCGGCGCAGCTGCCACTTGAGCTGGGGGTCGATCACCGTGAGCGGCTCGTCGAACAGCACGGCCGAGACATCGGGCCGCACCAGGCCCCGGCCCAGCGAGATCTTCTGCTTGGCATCGGCCGACAGGCCGGCTGCGCGCTGGTCGAGCTGGCCGCTCATCTCCAGCATCTCGGCGATCTGGCCGACCCGCGCGCGGATGCGCTCCTCGGGCATGCGGCGGTTCTTCAGCGGAAAGGCCAGGTTCTCGGCCACGGTCATGGTGTCGTAGATCACCGGGAACTGGAACACCTGGGCGATGTTGCGTTCCTGGGGCGTGGCGCGCGTCATGTCGCGGCCGTCGAACAGCACCTTGCCCTGCGAGGGCACCAGCAGGCCCGACATGATGTTGAGCATGGTGGTCTTGCCGCAGCCCGAGGGGCCGAGCAGCGCATAGGCGCCGCCGTCCTCGAAGACCATGCTCAGCGGCAGCAGCGCGTAGTCGCTGTCCTGCTGCGGGTTCGGCTTGTAGGAGTGGGCCAGATCGAGTTCTATGCGGGCCATCTCATCGTCCTCCGGGCCGCGCCGGCGCCAGCAGCAGCGCGCCGTTCGTGCCGAAAACGTAGGCATGGGCCGGGTCCAGGTGCAGCGTGACCGCGCTGCCCAGGTCCAGGTGGTGCACGCCCGTGACCTGGGCCACCAGCTCGCCCCAGGGCGTGGTGGCATGCACGAAGGTGTCGGAGCCCGAAATCTCGGCCAGTTCCACCACGCCCTGCAGCGCCAGATCGCCGGGCCGAGGCTGCAGGCGCAGGGCGCTGGCGCGCAGGCCCAGGGTCAGTGGGCCGGACGCGGCCAGGTTCGCAGGCAGCGCCACGGGCAGCCGCGCGCCGCCCGGCAGTTCCAGCCCGCCCTCCACGGCACTGGCCACGATCAGGTTCATGGGCGGATCACTGAAGGCGCGCGCCACGCGCAGCGAATTCGGCTGATGGAAGACCTCGGCCGTGGGGCCGTACTGCAGCAGTTCGCCCTCATGCAGCACAGCCGTGTAACCACCCAGCAGCAGGGCCTCGCCGGGCTCGGTGGTGGCATAGACCACGGTGGAGTCGCCCGTGGAGAACAGCT
Organism: Delftia deserti; assembly: GCF_042653485.1. Taxonomy (NCBI): domain Bacteria; kingdom Pseudomonadati; phylum Pseudomonadota; class Betaproteobacteria; order Burkholderiales; family Comamonadaceae; genus Delftia; species Delftia deserti. The sequence continues at coordinate 3,293,900 of NZ_JBHSIH010000001.1, forward strand.
GGGTCAGCTCCTCGCGCAGTTCCTCGCGCAGCTTGTAGTCGAGGTTGACCAGGGGCTCGTCCAGCAGCATCAGCGGAGCGCCCTTGGCCAGGGCGCGCGCCAGCGCCACGCGCTGCTGCTGGCCGCCCGACAGCTCGGCCGGGTAGCGGTCCAGGAACATCTCGATGTGCAGCCGCTGGGCCAGGGCGCGCACGCGCTGCGCCACATCGCGGTCGCCGCGCAGCTTGAGCGGCGAGGCGATGTTGTCCGCCACCGTGAGCGAGGGATAGTTGATGAACTGCTGGTAGACCATGGCCACGTTGCGCTCGCGCACGGGCATGCCGGTCACATCGACGCCATCGGCGCGCACACGGCCTTCGGTGGGCACGTCCAGGCCGGCCATGATGCGCATCAGGCTGGTCTTGCCGGCCTGCGTGGCACCCAGCAGCACGGTCACCGCGCCGCTTTCCAGTTCAAGGTGCATGGGGTGCAGCCAGGTCTGGCCGCCCACGCGTTTGCTGATTCTCTCCAACACCAGTTCCACGACCGCCCTCACTGACGAGGCCGCCTGCGGGGGCAGCGATTGAACAAGGAGAAACACCTTGCTTCAGGCGGCAATTGCGCGCCATCCGAAAGCAAGAACGTGATCATTTTTGTTCTTTCCAGATCGCAGCCCATCAACACATACCCTAGGTGCTGTTCTTTTTTCTTCGTTTTAAAGTTCCCCAACCCACGGCCGGCCAGGGGCAAATGCGCTATAACCCGGTCGCCCCGCCTTGTTTGCCTGAGAACGCACCAGATCTGGAATCGCCGCCGTGAACACCAATCCCCGACAACTACAGCTGCTCGACGAAGTGCGCAGCCGCCAGTCCACTTCGGTGGAGCAGCTGGCCGAGATCCTGGGCGTGACCCTGCAGACCGTGCGCCGCGACATACAGAAGCTGGCCGATGCGGGCCTGATGGTGCGCTTTCACGGCGGCGTGCGCGTGCCCAGCGCCACGGTGGAGAACCTGGGCCACACCCAGCGCCAGGTGCTGCATGCCGAAGGCAAGTCGCGCATTGCGCGCGCCGTGGCCGAGGCCATTCCCAACGGCTGCTCGCTGATCCTGAACATCGGCACCACCACCGAGGCCGTGGCCCAGGCCCTGCTCAAGCACCGGGGCCTGCGCGTGATCACCAACAACCTCAACGTGGCGGCCATCCTCAGCTCCAACGCCGACTGCGAAGTCATCGTGGCCGGCGGCGTGGTGCGCACGCGCGACCGGGGCATCGTGGGCGAGGCGGCCGTGGACTTCATACGCCAGTTCAAGGTGGATATCGCCCTGATCGGCATCTCGGCCATCGAGCCCGACGGCAGCCTGCGCGACTTCGACATGCGCGAAGTCAAGGTGGCCCAGACCATCATTGCCCAGTCGCGCGAGGTGTGGCTGGCCGCCGACCACAGCAAGTTCCACCGCCAGGCCATGGTGGAGCTGGCACGCCTGGACCAGATCGACCGCCTGTTCACCGATACCGCGCCCCCTGCCCCGTTCGATGCCCTTCTGCGCGAAGCCGAGGTGCAATGCGTGGTGGCGCAATAAGTTTTCCGCAGCCGCTGCGCCACCGCCCGCACAGGACACGCGCACCGGCCCTGCTTTTCCTGGATACCGCACCATGACCTATCTGCTTGCCCTGGACCAGGGCACCTCCAGCTCGCGCAGCATCGTCTTCGACACCCAGGGCCGCATCGTGGCCTCGGCCCAGCTGGAGCTGCCGCAGATCTATCCCCGGCCCGGCTGGGTCGAGCACGATCCGCGCGAGATCTGGCGCACCCAGCTGGCCACGGCGCGCGAGGCCCTGGCCAAGGCCGGGCTGGCGGCAGCCGACATCCGCGCCCTGGGCATCACCAACCAGCGCGAGACCACCGTGGTCTGGAACCGCGCCACGGGCCAGCCCATACACCACGCCATCGTCTGGCAGGACCGCCGCGCCGAGCCGCTGTGCGCCCAGCTGCGCGAGGCAGGCCATGCCGACACCATCCAGCGCAAGACCGGCCTGCTGATCGACGCCTATTTCTCGGGCACCAAGCTGCGCTGGATCCTGGACAACGTCAACGGCGCACGCGCCGCCGCCGAGCGTGGCGAACTGGCCTTCGGCACCGTGGACAGCTGGCTGATCTGGCAACTCACGGGCGGGCGCCGCCATGTGACCGATGTCTCCAACGCCAGCCGCACCATGCTGTTCAACGTCCACACCAACCAGTGGGACGACGATCTGCTGGCGCTGCTGGAGATTCCGCGCGCGCTGATGCCCGAGGTGCTGCCCTCGGCAGCGGACTTCGGCCACACGGCCGCCGAAGTGCTGGGCGGCGAGATCGCCATCGGCGGCGTGGCCGGCGACCAGCAAAGCGCCCTCTTCGGCCAGGCCTGCTTTTCGGCCGGCATGGCCAAGAACACCTATGGCACGGGCTGCTTCATGCTCATGCACACGGGCGGCGTGTTCCAGACCTCTGCCAACGGCCTGCTGACCACCGCTGCGGCACAGCCCACCGCTGCGCCAGCCTATGCGCTGGAAGGCAGCGTCTTCGTGGGCGGCGCCGTGGTCCAGTGGCTGCGCGACGGGCTGCGCGCCATCGAGCACAGCGGCCAGGTACAGCAGCTGGCCGAGAGCGTGCCCGATTCGGGCGGCGTGATGATGGTGCCGGCCTTCACGGGACTGGGCGCCCCCTACTGGAAGCCCGATGCGCGCGGCACCATCACGGGCCTGACGCGCGGCACCACCATTGCCCACATCGCGCGGGCCGCGCTTGAATCCATCGCCTTCCAGAGTGCCGCCCTGCTGCTGGCCATGAGCCGCGACGCGGTGGCCAGCGGCGGCGCGCCGGTCAGCGAACTGCGCGTGGACGGCGGCGCCTGCGTCAACAACCTGCTCATGCAGTTCCAGGCCGACCTGCTGGGCATTCCCGTCGTGCGTCCGGCCTGCGTGGAGACCACGGCCCTGGGCGCTGCCTACCTGGCGGGCCTGTCCTCGGGCGTATACCAGAGCACCGAGGAACTGTCGGCGCTGTGGAAGGCCGAGCGCCGCTTCGTGCCCACGCTGGACAAGCACCGCGCCGACGAGCTGATGGCGCGCTGGGAGCATGCGGTGGCCCAGACCGCGCTGGCGGCCTGACAACGGGCTCACGGCCTTGTTCAAGGCGGCCAGCCTGGTGCTTTCCGGCCTGCTGCTGGCCGGCTGCGCCGCGCCGCCCCAGGCCCTGCCGGCCCCGCAGCCCACGGCATGCGCGCGCCTGCAATGGCTGGGCAGCACCACGATTGCGCGCGACGAACCCATCCATGGCGCCACCACCGGCGGCATCTCGGGCCTGGACTACGACGCCCAGCGCGGCGACTTCGTGGCCATCAGCGATGACCGCTCGGCGCGCGGCCCCGCGCGCTGGATGCGCCTGCGCATAGAGCAGCTGGACGCCGGCCAGCGCGCCGGCCCCAACCCCTGGCAGGCGCAGGTCACCGAAGTGCATCCGCTGCTGGATGCCGGGGGCCGCTGGCTGCGCCCGCGCCATGCCGCGCCCGCCACCCAGCCCGTGCCCGACCCCGAAGCCATCCGCCTGCTGCCGGACGGCGGCCTGCTGTGGACCGACGAAGGCGACCCGGGCCGGGGCTTTGGCACCTCGCTGGTGAAAGCCGATGCGCAAGGCCGCCAGCTTGCGCGCTGGCTCCATCCCTTCAAGGACGAGGCCGGCGTGCCGGGCCTGCGCCCGAACTTCGGCTTCGAAGGGCTGGCCGTGACGCCGGACGGCCAACAGGCCTGGCTGGCCCTGGAGGCGCCGTTGCGCCAGGATGGGCCGCGCGCCAGCGCCGGCTCGGCGGGCGCGCCCGTGCGCATCAGCCTGGTCAGCCTGGACGATGGCCGGCTGCTGCGCCAGATCGCCTACCAGCCCGATGCCGTGCCGGCCGCCAGTTGGGCCCTGCCCCGGCGCGAGGTCAACGGCATCAGCGAGATCCTGCTGGACGGCCCCGGCCACCTGCTGGTGCTTGAGCGCTCCTACAGCCCGGGCCACGGCTTTGGCGCGCGGCTGTACCGCATCGGCCTGGATGCGCCTGACACGCTGGCCCTGGCCAGCTTCGCGCAAACGCCGCCACAAGTGGCGGTCAAGCAACTGGTGGCCGATCTGTCAACCGTGCAGCCCGGCCGGCTGGACAACATGGAAGCCATGTCCTGGGGCCCGCCGCTGCCCGATGGCACGCGCGTGCTGGTGTTCGCCGGCGACGACAACTTCAACCCGGCGCAGGCCAACCAGATCCTGATCACGGCCTACCGTCATCCGGAGCCCTGCGTGTTCTGAAACAGCTTCGGGATTCTCCGTGGGTGCGCAAATTCACGCGGCCCGAACGCCAGGGGAACACGCTCTAAACTCTTCGTTTTCCTTCTCCAACGGCACCAGCATGAACACCGTTTCCACAGCCTCCCCTGTCATCGCCTTCATCGGTGGCGGCAACATGGCCAGCGCCATCATCGGCGGACTGATCGGCCAGGGCCAATCCGCAGACCGCATCGTCGTCGTCGAACCCTTCGAGGCTGCACGCGACGCGCTGCGCACGAACTTCGGCATCACGGCCCATGCCGATGCTGCGGCCGCCGCCAGCGCGCTGGACGGAGCCGCCATCGTGGTCTGGGCCGTCAAGCCCCAGACCTTCAAGGAAGCCGCCCAGGCCGTGGCACCGCACACCGCCCAGGCCCTGCACCTGAGCGTGGCCGCCGGCATTCCCACGGACTCCATCGCCCAGTGGCTGGGCACGGGCCGCATCGTGCGTGCCATGCCCAACACGCCGGCCCTGGTGGGCAAGGGCATGACGGGCCTGTTCGCCCGCGCCGAGATCGATGCCGCTGGCAAGAGCGCCATCGAGCAGGTCGTTGCCACCACGGGCCAGTTCGTCTGGGTCGACCAGGAAGCGCACCTGGATGCCGTGACCGCACTGTCGGGCTCGGGCCCGGCCTATGTCTTCCTGTTCCTGGAAGCCATGACACAGGCCGGCGTGGACATGGGCCTCACGGCCGAGCAGTCCTACCGCCTGGGCGTGGCCACCTTCCAGGGCGCATCGGAACTGGCCGCCCGCTCCACCGAAAGCGCCGACGTGCTGCGCCAGCGCGTCACCAGCAAGGGCGGCACCACCCACGCCGCCATCACCCACCTGCAGGCGCAACAGGTGCCCGAGCATTTCGTGGCCGCCATGCGGGCAGCCCAGGCCCGTGCCAAGGAGCTGGCCGCCGAGTTCGGCCGCTGAGCCCGGCGCAGCGCGCCACAGACTCCATGCAAAAGGGAGGCACCGGCCTCCCTTCTTTTTTCAGCGCTGAACCCTCAGCGCAGCGCAAACCCCAGTGCCACGCCCGCGAACAGGCTGGCACCGATCCAGTGGCTCTTGCTGAAGGCCACGAAGCAACCCTCGCGCGTGCGGTGGCGGATCAGGGTGAAGTGCCAAATCACCTGGGCCGCGGCCACGGCCAGGCCCAGCCAGAAAGGCCAGGCCAGGCCGTAGGGCGCCAGCGCCCAGGCGGTGAGCAGGCCGCAGAGCACGAAAAATCCCATGACGGCCGCCACGTCGAAGCGCCCCAGGGTGATGGCCGAGGTCTTCATGCCGATCCTGAGGTCGTCGTCGCGATCCACCATGGCGTATTCGGTGTCATAGGCCAGCACCAGGAACATGTTGGCGAGCCACAGAATCCAGGCCGTGGCCGGCACCTGGCCCTGCACGGCGGCGAAGGCGATGACGATGCCGAAGTTGAAGGCAATGCCCAGGAAGGCCTGGGGCATGGCGAAGAATCGCTTGGTGAACGGGTAGAGGATGGTGAACAGCACGGCGGGCACGGACCAGGCCACGGCCTCCCAGCGCGTGGTCAGCACCAGGCCCAGCGAGACCAGGGCCAGGGCCGCGCCCAGCAGCGCGGCCTCCTTGACCGAGACCTGCCCCGAGGTGATGGGGCGCTGCGTGGTGCGCTTGACGTGGCGGTCGAAATCGCGGTCGGCGATGTCGTTGATGCAGCAGCCGGCGCTGCGCATCAGCACCGTTCCCAGCACGAAGACCACCAGCAGATGCCAGCCCGGAAACCCGCCCGCTGCCACCCACAGTGCGGCCAGCGTGGGCCAGACCAGGACCAGCCAGCCGGCCGGCCGGTTGAAGCGGACCAGGTCCAGATAGAGCGACAGTTTGCTGCGCCGGGGCGCAGGCATGGGCGTAGAGGAGGTGGTGGGCATGGCGTCTGGGCGCCGATGGCGGCCGTGGGCCGGCCATCGCACGCATCACATTCGAAAATGCCCGCATTGTCGCCGCTGGGCGGGCGGGCTCGGCGGCGCGCCTCAGCAGCGCCTGCCGGCAACGCGGGTTTGCGCCCACTCCACGGCACAGATCACCAGCGCCATCCAGGCCAGGCCCAGCAGCCAGCCGGCCAGCACATCGCTGGCATAGTGCACGCGCAGCACCACGCGGCTGGCGCCCACGCCCAGGGCGACAGCCAGGGCCGCCAGGCCCACGGGCCAGCGCCAGGCCGGGCGCAGGTACGGCAGCAGCAGCCAGGCCAGCATCAGATAGAGCACGAAGGTGCCCGCGCTGTGACCGCTGGGAAAGCTGAAGCCGCCCTCAGGCACCCAGCCACCCACGGGGCGCGGACGGCCCACGCTGGTCTTGATGGCGCGTATCCACAGGCCCACGCCAGCCGTGGCAACCACCCAGGCGGCCGCATGCAGCCAGTCGCGCCGCCACAGCAGCAGCGCCAGCACGGCGGCCGACAGCGACACCATCCAGGCCACATTGCCCAGTTGGGTGAAGGCGACCACGGGGCGCACCCAGGCATCGGTGGCATGGCCGGCCAGCCACAGGTGCAGGGCTTCGTCGAGCACCGGCCAGTCGGTGCAGGCGGTGCAGCCTGCGGGCTGGGCCAGGCCCAGCATGTCGCGCACCATCACGGCCAGTGCCAGCAAGGCCAGCCCGCCGGCGGCAGCCAGGCCCAGCCATGCGGCCCGCGGCATGGGCAGGCCTGCGTGGCGCAGCCGGGCCATGGCAGGCAGGCGCAGATAGAAAAAAAGGCCGCCCAGGGCGGCCAGTACCAGGCACAGGCCGCCCGTGGCGGCGTGTGCGTCAATCCAGGTCCAGAGCATGCGGTGGCATCACTCCCGGGCCAGGGCGGGTACGCGCAGGGACTGGCGTCTGCGCAGCATCAGTCTTCGAGCAGCGCGCGCAGCATCCAGGCGGTCTGCTCGTGCACGGTCAGGCGCTGGGTCAGCAGGTCGGCCGTGGGTTCGTCGCTGGCCTTGTCGGCCAGGGGGAACAGGCTGCGCGCCGTGCGGGCCACGGCCTCGTGGCCGGCGACCAGGATGCGCACCATCTCCAGGGCCTTGGGTGGGTCGTGGGGCACGTCGGCCAGGCTGGTGAGCTTGCCGAAGTCGGCATAGGAGCCCGGCGCGAAATGGCCCAGCGCACGGATGCGCTCGGCGATGGGATCGACGGCGTTCCACAGCTCCGTGTACTGCCCCATGAACATGGTATGCAGCGTGTTGAACATCGGACCGGTGACGTTCCAGTGGAAGTTGTGCGTGGTCAGATACAGCGTGTAGGTGTCGGCCAGCAGGGCCGACAGGCCCTTGGCGATGGCCGCGCGATCCTTGTCGCTGATGCCGATATGGATGGCGGAGGAGCGCACGGACGCCGGTGCCACGTCAGCCAGCGCGGCCTTTGCAGGCTGCACTGCCTTGTCGGCCTTGTCGGCCTGCACGGCCTCTGGCTTCTTCGCACCGGACTTGTCTTTGCTGGCATTTTTGGCCATGGGATCCCTTTCAGCTTCGTACAAACGGAAGATGCTCCCGGCAGGTCGCCCGGGAGCCAGTTGCAACGATAACGCAAGTGCAGCGGCCCCACAGGCCCAGCGCACGCGCCGATGCGGTCATCAGGACAGGCGTTTGACGCCGGGCAAGGCGCAGGCGTAGACCGCGTTGCGCAGGGCGGCGATGGCCTCGTAGCGCGTGAAGCTGCGGCGCCAGGCCAGGACCACGCGCCGTGTCGGCGGGGCCGAGCCGTCGTCCTCGAGGATAGGCAGGTAGCGGATGTGCGGCTCGTCGGTCTTGCGGCGGCGCGCCGTGGTCTCCAGCGCATCGGCGGGCACGGACAGGCGCGGCACCAGGGTCACGCCCATGCCGGCGGCCACCATGTGCTTGATGGTCTCCAGCGACGAGCCCTCGAAGGTACGGCGAATGCCTTCGGCATTGCTGGCATAGCGTGCGAACTCGGGGCAGACCTGGAGCACATGGTCGCGGAAGCAGTGGCCCGAGCCCAGCAGCAGCATGGTCTCGTTCTTGAGATCGCTGGTGGAGACATGGTCCTTCTGGGCCAGCGCATGGGTGCTGGGAACGGCGGCCATGAAGGGCTCGTCGTACAGCGGCGCCAGCGCCAGGCCGGTGTCGGGGAAGGGCTCGGCGACGATGGCGCAGTCGATCTCGCCGGTGCGCAGCATCTCCAGCAGCTTGATGGTGTAGTTCTCCTGCAGCATCAGCGGCATCTGCGGCGTGCGCATGATGGAGTTGCGCACCAGGTCAGGCAGCAGGTAGGGGCCGATGGTGTAGATCACACCCAGGGTGAGCACGCCGGACAGCGGGTCCTTGCCGCGCTTGGCGATTTCCTTGATCTCGGCGGCCTGCTCCAGCACGCTTTGCGCCTGACGGATGATCTCCTCGCCCAGCGACGTGACCGACACCTCGCCGGCACTGCGCTCGAAGAGCTTGACATCGAGCTCCTCCTCCAGCTTCTTGATCGCCACGGACAACGTGGGCTGGGACACATAACAGGCTTCGGCGGCGCGGCCAAAATGCTTTTCACGTGCCACGGCCACGATGTATTTGAGTTCGGTAAGTGTCATTGGCGAGCTGTGTCTGGGAGGGAGCCTCGGAAAATACGATGGTCTTACACCAAGAACCTGTGCCGGAACCTTTGTGCAATCAGGCCTTGCGGCCCGCTTGCCGGGGTGCTCCCCTCAAAAGTTCCTGCACAGGTTCTAGGATTTGTCCTATTTCGATTGTGCCAGTCCTCGTCCGCGCATGACCACTGCGCGCTCCCCGACCCGCCGGCTTTTTGTATTTATCCACCTACTGCAGCGGCCGGCGCATCCGGTCGCGCTGCTGCATGAGCTGGTCCATGCCTATCAATGCAGCCAGGCCTATGGCCACGATCACGGTAAAGACCGGAAGGTCCAGGGCGCTGATCACGGCAAAGCCTTGCGGCTTAGCATAACGCTGTGTCTCTGAAATGCATACGAAGTCCGCTGCGGCCATGCCGGTGTAGTGCATGGAACAGACCGCCGCGCCCATGACGGCAGCGGCCAGCGCACGCATGCCCGGCGAGCTGGTGCGAAACGACAGCCACAGCGCGGCGCTGGCCGCGGCAACAGCGATGCCCACGGACAGCAGCACGGTGGGAACGGACCAGACGATGAAGCCCGGAAAGCGCATGCCGTACATGCCCAGGTAATGCATGAAGGCCACGCCCAGGCCCAGCAGGGTGCCCGCGCCCAGCACGCGCGCCCCGCTTTCGGGACGCCGCGCCACAAAGACCAGCGCCACCGAGGTGGCGGCAACGGCGGCGCACAGGGACGCCAGGGTTTCGATCATGGAGTAGCCCGACCCCATGCCCAGGTTCAGCGCCAGCATGCCCGTGAAATGCATGGACCACACGCCGATGCCGCCCAGCGCCGTGCCCGCAGCCAGCAGGTTCAGCCAGCTGATGCCCGCGCGTCCCCGGATGCGCTGCGCCGCGGTCAGGGCCACGAAGGAACCCAATACGGCAATCCCATAGGACAAGGCCACCAGGCCCATGCGCCAGGAGGTCTCGACGATCTCATTCGCTTGAACGGCTTCATTCATGTTGGCAGCTCCTCATTTGCAGAAAAATGGGACAACACAAGAGTGATCGCGGCCGTCCTCCCCGTGGGGGAGGCTTGGCAGGCCATCCCCTCCCGGATGGAGCTACCCTGTTTTTTTGTGACTCAATGTACCAAAAGGTCACAAATATTCAATGAGGCAACGGGACTGCGCTGTCACCGCCATGACGGCATGAAGCGCTGCATTTCGCAGGCTACAACGCGTGTGGAAACCATGCCTGGCGCGGGCTGCAGGCCTGCGGAAGATGCCAACGCCAGGCAGCGGCCAAACACGTAAAAATACGTAACACAACCACCCGACAGGAATGGAACGGGCCGATCAGGCCTTGAGGAATTCGGCCTTGCCGCCCAGCCAGCGGCCCACATGGCGCTGGGCCAGTTGCGGGTGCTGCTCCAGCATGCGTGGCGCCAGTTCGCGTGCCCAGTCGAGCAGCATGAGGTCCTGCTCCAGATCGGCGAAGCGCAGCATGGGCGCCCCCGATTGGCGCGCACCGAGGAATTCGCCGGGGCCGCGGATCTCCAGGTCGCGCCGCGCGATCTCGAAGCCGTCATTGGTCTCGGCCATGGCGCGCAGCCGGTCCTTGGCCGTCTCGCCCAGGCGCCCGCTGTCTCCCACCGAATACAGCAGCACGCAGGCCGAGGCCGCCGCACCCCGCCCCACGCGACCGCGCAGCTGGTGCAGCTGGGACAGGCCGAAGCGCTCCGCATGCTCGATGACCATGAGCGAGGCGTTGGGCACGTCCACGCCCACTTCGATCACCGTGGTGGAGACCAGCACGCCCATGACACCGGCGGAGAACAGCTCCATCACGGCCTTCTTTTCGGCCGTGGGCATGCGCGAGTGCAGCAGGCCGACCATGACGCTGGGCAGCATCTCGCTCAGATAGGCATGGGTGGCCGTGGCGTTGGACAGGTCCAGCGCCTCGCTTTCCTCGATCAGCGGGCAGACCCAGTAGACCTGGCGCCCTTCCGCGACCTGGGCGCCTATGCGCTCGATGACCTCGTCCTTGCGGCTGTCGGCAATGAGCTTGGTGACGATGGGCGTGCGGCCCGGCGGCAGCTCGTCGATGGTGGACACATCCAGGTCGGCGTAGTAGCTCATGGCCAGGGTGCGCGGAATGGGCGTGGCGCTCATCATCAGCAGATGGGGCTCCATGCCCGAGGCCGCGAGTTTCTGGCGCAGCGCAAGCCGCTGGGCCACGCCGAAGCGGTGCTGCTCGTCGATGACGGCCAGCGCCAGGTTCTTGAACTGCACCTGGTCCTGGATGACGGCGTGCGTGCCCACGACCAGGGCCGCCTCGCCGCTGCGGACCAGCTCCAGCATGGCGGTGCGTTCCTTCTTCTTCTGCGCGCCGGCCAGCCAGGCCACGCGCTTGCCCAGCGGGGCCAGCAGCGGCTCCAGCCAGCCGACCAGCTTGCCGAAATGCTGCTCGGCCAGGATTTCGGTGGGCGCCATCAGCGCGCACTGCCAGCCGGCCTCGATGCAGGCCACGGCCGACAGCGCCGCCACCACGGTCTTGCCCGATCCCACATCGCCCTGCAGCAGCCGGTGCATGGGCATGCGGCGCTCCATGTCGGCAAGGATCTCGGCCACCACGCGCTGCTGGGCGCCGGTCAGGCCAAAGGGCAATTGGTCCAGGAACTGGCGCGCCAGGCCCTGGGCGCTGTCCATGGGCAGGGCGCGCAGCACGGGCGCCCTGAGCCGCGCGCGCTCGCGCTTGGCCTCGTATTGGGACAGTTGCTGGACCAGCAGCTCCTCGGCCTTCAGGCGCTGCCAGGCCGGGTGCGAATGGTCTTCCAGCGTGGCCAGGGCCACATCGGGCGTGGGGTGGTGCAGGAACTGCAGCGCATCGCGCAGGCTGAACAGCGGCGGCAGCCCGCCGTTGCCATGGAACTGCGCCACGGGCGGATGCTCGCCCTGGGGCAGCGTATCGGAGAGATCGGCGCGCAGCATGGCCGTGACCGCCGCACGGCGGATGTAGGCCTGGGGCAGGCCCGCCACCGTGGGATAGACGGGCGTGAGTGCGGTGGGCAGGTCGCCGCCGGCCGCGCGAAACGCCGGGTGCAGCATCTGCCGGCCCCAGAAGCCGCCCTTGACCTCGCCGCGGATGCGCAGCCGCGCGCCCACGGACAGGGTCTTCTGGTGCGAGGGGTAGAAGCTGAAGAAGGTCAGCACGCATTCGGCCGTGCCATCGTCCACCGTGACCTTGAGCATGCGGCGCGGGCGCAGCTGCACCTCGCTGTGGGTCACCGTGGCCTCGATCTGCACCGTGTCGCCCTCGCGGGCATTGCGCAGCGGGGTGATGCGCGTCTCGTCCTCATAGCGCAGCGGCAGGTGCAGTGCCAGATCGATGTCGCGCACCAGGCCCATCTTCTGCAGCGCCTTCTGCGCGGCGCTGGCCGCGGGCTTGGCGGGCGCTGCGGGCTTGTCTGCCGCCTTCTCCGCTGCCTTGCCGCCCTTGCCTGCGGCCTTTGCCTTGCCGGCACGCGCGGCCTTGCCGCCGGGGGCGTCGCGCCCCAGATCTGGGAAGGCAGAGGAGACGTTCAAGGGCATGGGCTATCCTGTTTCAGAGCATGCGCATGGGCATGCATGCATAGTGTATGAATATACAGGTGTAGGCAACACGCCACGTTCATGCCGGATGCCCTTGCCCAAAGCACCCTTGAGGCCCCGGGTCTCTGGGGAAGCCGCTACCATGCACGCTGACGTTACGTAGTGTTACCCCGCCACCGAATGCCATGTTGAAGCGTATCAATGTCCAGCATGTCACTCTGGGCATGTTCCTGCACGAGTTCTGCGGCTCCTGGATGGAGCATCCTTTTTGGCGAACCCGTTTCCTGCTCCGCTCCGAGGCAGATCTCCAGCGCCTGCGCTCCACCTCCATCCAGGAGGTCTGGATCGACGTGCGCAAGGGCCTGGACGTGGGCGTCCAGGTGCCTTGCCTGCGCTTTGATCCGCAGGACGAGCTTCGCCACCAGATCCCGGACAGCGCGCGCCCTGTCTCCGAGCAGAGCACGGCCCCCATTTCCACCGCCACCGAGCTGCGCCGCGCCGCGCAGACCTGCGTGCAGGCCAGGCAATTGCTCAGCCGCCTGTTCAGCGACGCGCGGCTGGGCCGGCCCGTGGACGCCACGGCCGCCGGGCAACTGGTGGACGATGTGACGGCCTCCGTGGCGCGCAATCCCCACGCCCTGATCGGCCTGGCACGGCTGAAGACGGCCGACGACTACACCTACATGCACAGCCTGGCCGTGTGTGCGCTGATGGTGGCCCTGGCCAAGCGCATGGGCCTGGACGACCACAGCCTGCGCAAGGCCGGCATGGCCGGTCTCATGCACGACCTGGGCAAGACCGCGATCCCGGTCGCCGTGCTCAACAAGCCCGGGCCGCTGGACGATGCGGAATGGGCGCTGATGCGCGCCCACCCACGCCATGGCGAACAGCTGCTGCGCCCGCTGGGCCTGGACGACGAGGTCATCGATGCCTGCCTGCACCACCACGAGAAGGTGGACGGCAGCGGCTACCCCGACGGCCTGCAGCAGGGCGACATCGGCCTGCTGGCACGCATGACGGCGATCTGCGATGTCTACGACGCCATCACCTCGGATCGTCCCTACAAGAAGGGCTGGCCGCCCTCGGAGGCACTGCGGCGCATGGCCGAGTGGAGCCCCCGCCATTTCGACAAGCGGCTGTTCGAGCAGTTCGTGCAGACCGTGGGCATCTATCCGCTGGGCTCGCTGGTGCGCCTGCATTCGCAGCGCCTGGCCGTCGTGGTCGATGCCTCGCCGGGCAGCCTGCTGGCTCCGCGCGTCAAGGTGTTCTATTCGCTGCGCCAGGCCTGCCGCATCACGCCCGAGATCGAGGACCTGTCCGAGAGCCAGGGCAACGACCGCATCATCGCGCGCGAAGACCCGGCGAACTGGGACTTTCCGGATCTGGAGACGCTGTGGCTGGAGTTCGAGCGCCAGCCCCAGGCCCAGATGGCCAAGTGACCACCGCGAAATGCCGGGGATGACCCCAGGGTTTGCGACAATGGCGGACTTCCGTTCAACGAACTTGGAACGGGCCATGTCCGGCCCTCAAGCACTGCATGTCCTCCCTGTCCCGTGTGTTTTCGCTCAGCGATTTCGACTTCGAGCTTCCTGAGAACCTGATCGCCCAGCATCCTGCCGTCCAGCGCAGCGCCTCGCGCCTGCTCGACGGCCGCGACGATGCCACCCCGCCCACCGACCGCATCTTCCACGAGCTGCCCGACCTGCTGCAGCCCGGCGACCTGCTGGTGTTCAACGACACGCGCGTTCTCAAGGCGCGCATCTTCGGCGAGAAGGCCAGCGGCGGCCGGCTGGAGTTGCTGGTCGAGCGCGTGCTCGAAGGCAACGATGTCGTGGCCCACATGCGCGTCAGCAAGAAGCCCCTGCCCGGCTCGCGCATCCACCTGTGCGGCGGCAAGAACCGCGGCGGCTTCGACGCCGTGCTGCGCGGCCGCTGGCCCGACGAGAACGGCCCGCTGTTCCACCTGAGCTTCGAAGGCCCGCGCGGCGAGACGCCGCACGAGCTGATGGAGCGCTTCGGTCACCTGCCGCTGCCGCCCTATATCGAGCGCCACCAGGACACCGGCAACGACCCCGACGCCGCCGAAGACAGCGAGCGCTACCAGACCGTCTTCGCGGCCCGCCCCGGCGCCGTGGCCGCGCCCACGGCCGCCCTGCACTTTGACGACGCCGTGCTGGCCCGCCTGGCCGAGCGCGGCATCGAGCGCGCCAGCGTCACGCTGCACGTGGGCGCCGGCACCTTCCAGCCCGTGAAGACCGAGAACCTGGCCGACCACCAGATGCACAGCGAGTGGTACGAGATCCCGCTGGCCACGCTGGCCTCGCTGGAACGCTGCCGCCAGCGCGGCGGCCGCGTCGTCGCCGTGGGCACGACCACGGTGCGCACGCTGGAGTCCTGGGCCCAGACAGGCCAGTTCTCCGGCGACACGCGCATCTTCATCACGCCCGGCTTCGAGTACCAGGTGGTCGATCTGCTGATCACCAACTTCCACCTGCCCAAGAGCACGCTGATGATGCTGGTCAGCGCCTTCGCGGGCTATGAGCAGGTGATGGCGCTGTACCGCCATGCGATTGCGCAGGAGTACCGTTTCTTCAGCTATGGCGATTCCATGCTGTTGAAAAGAAGCACCCCCTGAGCGGCTTACGCCGCTTCCCCCGTTGCACGGCGCCTCTCTACCCGCTTCGCGGGGGAGGGGGGCATACGGGCAGCCGGCGACACCCTCGCGGCGGGGCGGCGCGGCCGGCTTAGGCCCTTGCTTGGTGTCCCTCGCCTCAGGCCGCGCCAGGTTCAAGCGCCAAGCCCGAAACGCCGCATGTTCAACCAAAGTAATGGCAAAGCCTGCGGCCCTTGACCTCATGCACGCTGACAGGGATGCCGTAGAGGCTGCTGAGGACCTCGTCCTGCACGACCTCGGCCGGCGTGCCCGCCACGGCCAGGCGGCCGTCCTTGAGCGCGATGATGTGGTCGGCGTAGCACGAGGCGAAGTTGATGTCGTGCAGCACCATGACCACGGTCTTGCCGCGCTCGGTGACGGCGCGGCGCAGCAGGCCCATCATGCTGACGGCGTGGGCCATGTCCAGGTTGTTCAGCGGCTCGTCCAGCAGGATGAAGGGCGTGTCCTGGCACAGCACCATGGCGATGTAGGCGCGCTGGCGCTGGCCGCCTGAGAGTTCGTCCAGGAAGCGCTCGGCCAGCGGCGTGAGCTGCAGGTACTCCAGCGCCTCGTCCACATGGCGCAGGTCTTCGGGGCCCAGCCGGCCCTTGCTGTGCGGGAAGCGGCCAAAGCCCACCAGGTCGCGCACCGTCAGGCGCAGCGCGCTCTGGTTGTCCTGGCGCAGGATGGCCATGATGCGCGCCAGCGCCTCGGTGGGCGTGGTGGCCACGTCAAGGCCGGCCACCCGCACCTTGCCCGCCGTGATCGGCATGAGGCGGCTGACCAGGGACAGCAGCGTGGACTTGCCCGCCCCGTTGGGCCCGATGATGGCCGTCAGCGCCCGCTCGGGCACATCGAAATTGAGTTCCTGCAGCACGGCCGTTCCGCCATGGCGCTTGAGCAGATCACGCACCTCGATCATTGGGTCCCCTTGCGCATGAGCAGCACGATGAAGACGATTCCCCCCAGGAACTCCACCACGATGCTCAGCACGGTATTGAATTTGAAAAGCTGCTCCAGCAGCACCTGCCCGCCCATGAGCAGCACGCAGCCCCAGAGCACGGCCGCAGGCAGCACCCAGGCATGGCGGCGCGTGCCCATGGCGTGATAGGCCATGTTGCTGACCAGCAGGCCGAAGAAGACCACCGGGCCGACCAGGGCCGTGGACACGGCCACCATGCAGGCCACCACGGCGAGCAGCCGCAGCACGCGGCCCTCGTAGTCCAGGCCCAGGCCGACGGCGGCATCGCGCCCCAGCGAGATCACGTCCAGCACGCGGCGCTGGCGCCAGATCCAGGCGCTGCCCAGGGCAATCAGCAGCAGCGACGGCAGCAGCAGCTGCAGGTTCACCGCGTTGAAGTTGGCGAACATGCGGTCCTGCAGCGCCGTGAATTCATTGGGATCGAGCACGCGCATGGCCAGCCCGGCCAGGCTGCGAAAGAAGATGCCGCCCACCATGCCCACCAGCAGCATCAGGTGCAGGCTGCTGGCATGGCCCACGAACAGCCAGCGCATCAGCAGCACGCTGAAGCCCATCATCAGCACGATGTTGAGCGCATAGCGCCCGACCTCGCCCATGGCGGACACGCCCGCCGCGCCCAGCATCAGCACCATGGCCGCCTGCACGAACAGGTACAGCGCATCCAGCCCCATGACGGAAGGCGTGAGGATGGTGTTGTGCGACACGGTCTGGAACACCACGGTGGACAGGCCGATGGCACAGGCCACCAGCGCCATGGTCAGCACCTTGGCGCCCCGGTGCTCCAGCACGAAGGCCCAGTCGGTCTTGACGCCCACGGTCATGAAGGCCAGCAGGCACAGCAGGGCCAGCGCGCCCAGCAGCGCCAGGCGCGCGCCATGGCCCCAGCTGCGCGCTGCAGGCTCATCGGAAGCAACGGATTGCGGCAGGCTGCTCATGCACGGTCCTTGCGGCGGCGCAGGATCAGCGCCAGGAACAGGGCACTGCCCAGCACGCCCAGCACGGTGCCCACGGGGATTTCATAGGGAGCGATCAGCAGCCGCCCGACCAGGTCGCACAGCACGGTCAGGCCCGCGCCGATCAGCGCCACCCACAGCACGCTGCGGCGCACGTTGTCGCCCAGGACCAGGCGCACCACGTTGGGCACGATCAGTCCCACGAAGGGCAGGCTGCCGGCCGTGACCACCACGGCCGAGGTGGCCACGGCCACCACCACCAGCCCTTGCCACACCAGGCGCCGGTAGTTCAGGCCCAGGTTGGTGGCAAAGCTCTCGCCCAGGCCCGCCACGGTGAAACGGTCGGCCGCCAGGCAGGCCAGGGCCGTGACGCCCAGCGACAGCCACAGCAACTCGTAGCGGCCCTGGACCACCAGCGAGAAATCGCCGTTGGACCAGGACTTGAGCACCTGCATCATGTCGAACTGCAGCGCCAGAAAGCTGGCGGCTGCCTCCAGCACGCCGGCCAGCACCAGGCCGACCAGGGGCACCATCCACGACGAGCGCAGCCGGATGCGCGAGAGCACGGCCAGGAACAGCGCCGTGCCCAGCAGCGCCGCCACGGCCGAGATGCCCATCTTGGCCATCACCGGCCAGTGCGGTACCCAGACAAACGCCGCCAGCATGCCCAGGCTGGCCGACTCCACCGTGCCCACGGTGGAGGGCTCCACGAAATGGTTGCGCGCCAGCATCTGCATGAGCAGGCCGCAGACCGCCATCGATGCGCCGGCCAGCACCAGGGCCAGCGTGCGCGGCACGCGGCTGTAGACCAGCACCTGGCTGGCCAGGTCGTCCTCGCTGCGCGACCACAGCACGCTCCA
This sequence comes from Delftia deserti, assembly GCF_042653485.1. Classification (NCBI taxonomy): domain Bacteria; kingdom Pseudomonadati; phylum Pseudomonadota; class Betaproteobacteria; order Burkholderiales; family Comamonadaceae; genus Delftia; species Delftia deserti. Next base: position 3,311,781 of record NZ_JBHSIH010000001.1, read on the forward strand.
GTGCATGTCGCCCGCGCCCACCATCAGGCTGGCCAGCGACAGCGCCAGCAGCAGGCCCAGCGCGAAAAGCCAGGCAAGGGCCTGGCGAGAGGGGCGTGAAATGGGCGCGGCGGGCGCGGTGGCGACAGGCGGGCTCAACGCTTTGAGGTCATGTGCGGGTGAAGGCATCCGACAGTTGCTGGATATTGGCCTTCAGCGCGCCCGGCCCGGCGTTGGACAGGGTGTACCAGTTGGCTGCGTTCAGATAGACCACCTGCTTGCCGCGCCAGGCCTTGGTGGCACGCACCAGCGGGTTGTCCAGCAGTTGCTGGGCGGTCTTGCCATCCTGGCCGATGGCCACGTCGCGGTCGATGACGAACAGCCAGTCGGGATTGGTCTTGAGCAGGAACTCGAAGGAAACGACCTGCCCATGGCGGGCCACCGTGAGGTTGTCGATGGCCGGCTTCACTCCGAACACATCGTGCAGCATGCCGAAGCGCGAGCCCGGACCGTAGGCGCTGAGCTTGCCGCCCGAGGTCAGCAGCACCAGCCCCTTGCCGGCGTCCTGCGCCTTCCCATGCAATCCGGTGATGGCCTGCTCCACGGACCTGACCTCGGCCTCGGCCTTGTCCTGCAGGCCGTAGACGGCGCCCAGCGTGCGGATGTTGCGGTAGATGTCGGCCATCTGGTGCTGGTCGCTGACACTGAGGTCCAGCACGGGCGCGAAGCGCGACAGCTCCTTGTACTTGGCCTCGGAGCGGCCACCCACGATGATGAGGTCGGGCGACAGCGCCTGGATGGATTCGTAGTCAGGCTCGAACAGGCTGCCGATGCGTGCGTATTTCGCATCGGCATAGCGGGCCAGCAGCGGCGGCATCTTGAACTCGGGCACACCCCGCACCTCGCCGCCCAGCGCCTGCAGCGTGTCCAGCGCCGCCAGCTCGAACACCAGCACGCGCACGGGCTTGAAGGGCACCTGGACCTCGCCCTTGGCATGCGGCACGGTCACGGTCCTGCCGGCCGCCGCCGTCTGGGCATGGGACATCTGCGCCGCCAGCGGCAGCGTGACCAGCACGCCCAGGCCCTGCCCCATCTTCGCCAGGATTCGGCGACGGGAATGATTTGCATTCATGGTGTTCATCATTACAGTGATTGCTGTATTGCCAGGAAGTTCAAACATTGGCCTTTGCGGCATCAGGGAAGTGCCGGCGTGCCGTCCGGCATGCGCTCGCAGGCCGGCAGGCCCTGGGCGAAGCGCCCGGGGTTGAGCAGGGCCACCAGGCCGCAGGCCAGCGAGCCCTGCCACTGCAGGTAGTCATGGCTGGTCTCGTGCTCGGCCTGGGTGACCTCGTAGCCCTTGGCGCGCAGCACATCGGCCAGGTGGCGGTTGGTTTCCAGGATGCCGTCCTGCCCGCCGCGTGCGCGCTCGTAGCGGCCCGCATCCAGATAAAAGCGCACGGGCTGGCGCGGCTCCTGGGCATAGCGGCGCTGCACCCAGCCCGGCACCTCGCCGACCGGCGACCACCAGAACGATCCCGACATGCTCAGCACGTTGCCGAACCAGCGCGCATTGACCAGACCCGCGTAGGCCGAGGCCAGGCCGCCAAAGCTGGAGCCACCGATCACCGTGCGCGCCGCAGGCTGGCCCAGGCCCTGTTCACCCACCCAGGGCATCAGCTCCTCATCCAGAAAGCGCGCGAAGGCGGTGTTGGGCGGCAACTCCCTGCCGCGCGCCTGCGGGCTGGCGTTGTCCACCAGCACCACGGCCGTGGGCGGGATCAGGCCGTCGGCCATGAGGTTGTCGATGAGGGTGGACGTGGACACCTGCTTCGCATAGGCGTTGCCGTCGAACAGCACCAGCAGCGCCTCGGGCGCCTGACCACCCGCCGGGCGGTAGGTCCAGACATCGCGGCTGTTGCCCAGCACGCGGCTGGACAGGCGGTGCTGCACCAGCGCCCCCTGGGCCACGCCCGCGCGCGGCGCCACCCAGGGCTGGGGCGGCGCCTCGGGCAGTTCCAGCACGGAGGCGCCCTGGAAGGCATCGATGAAGCCGCCCTCGGGGGGCTGCGGAAACACCTTGGGATTGAGCGGATCGCGCTGTGCCGTGGCCAGCAGGGCGCGGCGCTGCTCCATGGCCGAGCCTGCGATCAGCGGTACATCGGGCGCCAGGCGGTAACTGAGCCGCGCGTTGTCGGCCATGCGGAAGCTGGCCCACCAGACATCGCTGCCGTCGAGGTGCTGCAAGGGATCGTGATTGCCGGCCGGGCTGCCGAACAGTCGCACCCCCTGCATGCCGGCGCGCGGCTGGCCACGCCACAGGAAGGTGACCAGGGACTGGCCGCCGGGCAGCGGCTCCACCATCGGCGCGCCCTCCTCCTGCACGCGCCGCCAGAAGGCGTCTGCCGCCACGCCCGAACCCGCGCCGCGCTGGATGGCCTGCGCCAGGGCCTGCAGGCGTGGGCTTTCCAGCGCAGGCCGTTCCGGGGCCTGCACAGCCTTGGCGCCCAGCGGCGCAAGACTGGAGGTCAACCGCAGCGCAAAGCGGCCGGCTGCGGATTTCACCTCGCCGGCCATCAGCGCATTCGTTGCGATGTGGCGCGCCACCAGCCTTTGCCTGCCGGCCCCCTCCGTGACCCACATCAGCGACTGCGCGCCGCCATCGGGCCGCGCCAGGCGGCGCAGGTGCCGGCCCTGGGCATCCTCCAGGTCCAGGGCCACGCCCAGCCCTTCGAATTCACCCTGAACCACGTGGCCGGCAGGCAGATCGACGCGCCAGGACTCGCGCCCATCGGCAGCGAGGACCCCCGTGGCCGCCTGGCCCGGCGCCAGCGTGCCCGGCCGTGCGGCCAGGGCCTGCCGCGGTGCGGCTGCCCTCATGTCTTCAGCGGCATGGACGGCTGCGCCCATCAGGCACAGCAGCGAGGTGGCCAGGCACAGGCCTTGTCGTGCAGCTTGCGCCATGGCGTCAGAAGTCCACCGTGGCCGAGACACGTACCGTGCGCGGGCCGCCCGTGGTGGCGAAGTTGTCGTTGAAGCTGCCGGCCCAGTAGGACTTGTCGAGCAGGTTCTCCACCGTGGCGCGGAAGGTGACGGGTTTGGCCGCGATGCGGGTGGCATAGCGCGCGCCCACGTCCACGCGGGTCCAGCTGGGCATCTTCAGCGTGTTGGCCGAATTCACCCACTGGGCGCCCGTGTAGATCAGGCGGCCGGTGAGCGTGGCGCCCGGCAGCGCGGGCACGTCCCACTCGCCGCCCAGGTTGGCCGTCCAGCGCGGCACGCCGTAGACGCCGAAGCCATCGCGCGCGCCGCCCTGGGTCTTGCTCTGGATGGCCTGGGTGTAGGCCAGGCCACCCAGCACGCGCGTGCCGCGCAGCGGCTCGCCGAACACATTCCACTCCAGGCCCCGGTTGCGCTGCTCGCCATCCATCAGCAGGCGGTTGGTCGCGGTCTCCACCACGGACGAGGGCCGCTCGATCTGGAACAGCGAGACCGTCTGCGTGAAATCGCCCGTGCGCCACTTGGCGCCGATCTCGAACTGCTTGGTCTTGTAGGGCGCGAACACTTCACCGGCATTGGCATAGGTGGCGCCGACGATGGAGCCCGCGCTCAGGCCCTGCACATGGTTGGCATACAGCGAGACCGCATCGCCCCAGGGCTTGACCACCAGGCCCAGCGCGGGCGAGACGGCCTGCTCGTTGTAGCCCGCCATCTTCTGGTTCACGCGCTGCAGGCGTGCGCCCACGGTGAGCTGCACGGCATCGCCGCCCCAGCTCAGCGTGTCGGCCAGGGCCAGGCTGCTGAGCACGTCGTCGCGCTCCTGCTTGATGGCGCCATAGGGGCCGGCCAGCGTGATGGGCGCAGGGTTGTAGATGTTGGTGATGTAGCTGGCGCTGGTGGCCACGGCCGCGCGCCCGCCCTTCTGGTTCATCCAGTTCAGGGATGCCACCAGCAGGTGGTTCACGCCGCCCGTGCGCAGGCGCCCGCGCACGCCGAATTCGGCCGCCGTGCTGTCGGTATAGCCGTACTGGTTGTAGGTCTGGCCCACGGCCGAGCCGTCGCCCTGGGCGCGCAGCACCACGCGCGTGCCGTTGAGCATGCCGTCGTAGGCATGCTGTGCCGTGCCTGCGGAGCCGAACAGCGTCCAGTCCGCGCCCAGGTCCACCGAGCCGCGCAGCATCAGTGCATCGCTTTGCTGCTGGGCATGTATGCCGGGGAAGAGATTGGTCTTGGCGTCGGGCGCCGCGATGACCTGCTTGAGGTTCTGCATGCTGACCATCATCGGGCTGCCGTCGCGGATGTTGGATCGGTAGCTGTAGGCATCCAGCCCCAGCGTGAATCCGTCGCCCTGGTAGTCCAGCGCCAGTGCGCCCAGGCCATGGCGGCGGTTCTGGCCGTCGATCTCGGTGTCGCCGCCCGAGGTGCTGCCGTTGACGCGTATGCCCAGGCGGCGCTCGGGGCCGAAGCGGCGCGAGACATCGGCCTGCAGGCCCAGCTGCGAGCCGCTGCTGAACATGGTGGTCACGCGCGTGAGATCCTGGGCCAGCGGGCGCTTGGTCACCAGGTTGATGGTGCCGCCCACGGCGCCGCCGGGCGTCATGCCGCTCATCAGCGCACCGGGGCCCTTGAGCACCTCCACGCGCTCGATCATCTCGACGGGCACGTGGCCGTCGGGCGCCAGGCCGTACAGGCCGTTGAAGCCCAGCTCCGAGGCATTCACCCCCAGGCCGCGGATGGTGAAGTTCTCGTAGGCATGGCCGGTGTTGGTGGTGAACCGCACCGAAGGATCGTTTTCCAGCACCGACATCAGCGTTGTCGCGTTCTGGTCGGCAATGCCTTCGGCCGTGTAGGAGGTGATGTTGAACGGCGTGTCCATCACATCGCGCTGGCCCAGCACGCCCAGGCCCGCGCCCTTGGCCACCTGGCCGCCCGGGGCTACCGTGGGAAGGGTCTGGGGATCGGTGGTGCCGCGCACCGTGACCTCGCCCAGCTCGGCGTCAGCGGCCCAGGCGCCGGCAGGCAGCGCCGCGGCAGCCACCAAGGCGCAGACACCGGCGATGGGGCCAAGGCGATGGAACGTGCAAACAGGGGGGAAGGGGCTGGCAGCGCCTGCGCGCGGCAGGCCGATGCGGGTACGGGAAGACATCCGGGAGGGCTTTCGAGACGGAAGGAAATGCGCCGCATCCAGCCCGGAGCCCCTCGGGCACAGGCCGGATACGGCATCTGCCCGAATTATAGAAAATGAGAATTATTCTTATTAAGAAAGCAGCAACAACGCACCGCGCGCAAACATGGGCGCACGGCCAGCAAACAATCGCGTTGAAAACAGTGGGGGCCAGGCAACAGGCGGCCCGGCCTCGGCGACGCCAGCGGCCGCTAGAAGGTGTCGCCGCGCTCCATGGCGCGGCGGTGGCGCTGCACGAATTCCTGGTAGGTGTCGATGCCGCGCAGCTGCAAGATGGCATTGCGCACGGCGGCCTCGACCAGCACGGCGATGTTGCGGCCCGCCACCACCTGGATCACCACCTTGCGCACGGGCACGCCGAGCACATCCTGCGTCAGCGGCTCGGCCGGCAGGCGCTCGTACTCGCGCTCCATGGTTTCCTTGCGCACCAGGTGCACGATGAGCTTGAGGCGCATCTTGCGGCGCACGGCCGTCTCGCCAAAGATGGCGCGGATGTCCAACAGCCCGATGCCGCGCACCTCCAGCAGGTTCTGCAGCAGCTCGGGGCACTTGCCCTCGATCGTGGTCTGGTTGATGCGGTACAGGTCCACCGCGTCATCGGCCACCAGGCCGTTGCCGCGCGTCACCAGCTCCAGCCCCAGCTCGCTCTTGCCCAGGCCCGACTCGCCCGTGATCAGCACGCCCATGCCCAGGATGTCCATGAACACGCCGTGCATGGTGGTGCGGTCGGCGAAGTGCTTGGCCAGGTAGGCGCGCAGCACATCGATCACGAAGGCCGACTGCTCGCGCGTGGAGAACATGGGAATGTGGGCGCGCTCGCACATGGACAGCAGCGCCTCGGGCGCCGTCTGCCCGTCGGCCAGCACCAGCACGGGCGGCTCCAGCGTGACGATGCGTGCCACGCGGCGCTGGCAGTCCTGCGGCGTGGCATTGCTCAGATAGGCGATCTCGCGCTCGCCCAGCACCTGCAGCCGGTACGGATGGATGTAGTTCAGGTAGCCGACGAGGTCCGCGCCGGAGCGCGCCGAGCGCACGGCCATCTCGTCGAAACGGCGCTCCGAGGCTCCCAGGCCCGCCACCCACTCCCAGCGCAGGCTGGAGCGGAACTCCTCGAACAGGACATCGGCGCTGATGGCACTGGGTCTCATGGCAAGGCCCGTGAAAAGGGGAAGGAAAAAGTCTAGACCAGGGGCGCAGCGGAGGACTGCCAGCCGGCAATCATTCCATGCAGCCGGGCCGCATCGGCGCAGGACTTCAGGCGCTCGCGCAGCTGGCTGTCGCTGAGAAGCTCGGCGATTTCGGACAGGATTTCCAGATGCTTCTGGGTGGCCGCTTCGGGAACCAGCAGAAAGATCAGCAGGCCCACGGGCTGCTCATCGGGAGCATCGAAACCAATGGGATTGTCCAGTTGGAACACGGCCGCCATGGGAGCGGTCAGGCCCTTGATGCGCCCATGGGGAATGGCCACGCCGTGGCCGAGCCCCGTCGAGCCCAGGCGTTCGCGTGCAAACAGGCTGTCGGTGATAAGTGCGCGGGACAGGCCATGCAGGCTCTCGAAGAGCAGACCTGCTTCTTCGAAAGCGCGCTTTTTGCTGGTGACGTCGACGCTCACGAGCACTTGAGCGGCGGGCAGGATGGAGGCAAGACGGTTCATGGTTCGGGAAACAATTATGCACCGCAGTGCCGGAAACCGTGGGGAAACCCTGACCCCCATCAAAAACCGCCCCGAAGGGCGGTGGTCGTGCGTGGCACATCAGCCACATAAGCGCAGGTATTGTAAGCGCCCGCACAGGGCAGGCGCCTTACCTGTCACCCGACTGACGCCAAGGTCAGCCCAGCATCATCGAGTCGCTTGGCCGAACCATAGCGGCTGCCCTGCTGGCGGGTCTTGTAGCGCACCACCACGCGGTCCAGCTTGTCAGCCAGCGCATCGACGGCGGCGTAGAGATCGAAGTGAGAGGTCTCGACAAAAAGATCCTGGCCCTTGACGCGCAGCGTGCAACCGGCACGTTGGCGCTTTTCCTTCTCCTTTTGGTTATGAACGGTCAGCAAGACCTTTACATCCACCACCTGGTCAAAGTGTCGAAGAATGCGTTCGAGCTTGGCCATGACGTAACTGCGCAGCGAGGGAGTGACCTCCAGGTGATGCCCACTAATCGTCAGATTCATATCTAAACACTCCTTGCTCTGGATGAAAACAGCCCGGTCCACCGGGAGACGATCCGCCGGGACAGGTGCTTGCAGGCCGGAATGCGCATTCGTTTGCTTGCGAACCCACTATGCGCCGGGGCCTGCCCAAAAGCAACGCCGCAAGCCGATAGCGCAGGACGGCGCAGGGCCTTGGGAACGGGTTTTGCGCGGCATGCAATTGGGCGCACAATCGGCGGGTTTGCCAGGCTGCGCCCCTGGGGTGGGGCTTGCCACGGGCCGCCCGTCACCGTGAGGCGCCGTTGGTTAGAATCGCGCTCCTGCGCGTGCCGCTTGCAGCCATCCGGCCGCTGCAGCCTCTTTGCCAGATTGCCCCTTGCCTCACATGACCACCCAGTCCCGCCCCTCCGCCCTGCACACTTCCAACATTGCCTCGCTGCCGCTGCTCGCGCGCGGCAAGGTGCGCGACAACTATGCCGTGGGCGATGACCGCATCCTGATGGTGGCCTCGGACCGCCTGTCGGCCTTCGACGTGATCATGGGCGAGCCCATCCCAGGCAAGGGCGAGCTGCTGACGCAGATGGCGCTGTTCTGGTTCGACAAGCTCGGCCACATCTGCCCCAACCACCTGACCGGCGAAGCGCCCGAATCCGTGGTCACGCCCGCCGAAGTGCCCCAGGTCACGGGCCGCTCCATGCTGGTCAAGCGCCTCAAGCCCGTGCTGATCGAGGCCGTGGTGCGCGGCTACCTGGCTGGCAGCGGCTGGAAGGAATACCAGGAATCGCGCTCGGTCTGCGGCGTGCCCCTGCCCGAAGGCCTGACCAACGCCGCCAAGCTGCCCGAGCCCATCTACACGCCGGCCGCCAAGGCCGAGATGGGCGACCATGACGAGAACATCACCTACGAGCGCACGGTGGAGATGGTCGGCGAGAAGCTGGCCTCCCAGATCCGCGACACGGCCATCCGCATCTACAAGGAAGCTGCGGCCATCGCCCTCGAAAAGGGCATGATCATTGCCGACACCAAGTTCGAATTCGGCCTGGACGAAAACGGCGAACTGGTGCTGATGGACGAGGTGCTCACGCCCGACAGCTCGCGCTACTGGCCCGTGGAGGGCTATGCCCAGGCCCTGGCCAATGGCGAGAACCCGCCCAGCTACGACAAGCAGTTCGTGCGCGACTGGCTGGAGCAGGCCCAGGTCAACGGCAAGCCCTGGGACAAGAAGGCCCCGGCCCCGCGCCTGCCCCAGGAAGTGACCGAGAAGACGGCCGCCAAGTACCGCGAAGCCCTGCAGCGCCTGACGGCCTGACGGCCCGCCATAGCCTGGCCCCGCGCCTTCCCCCGCAAAAGAGAGCTTCGGCTCTCTTTTTCGTTGCGGGCCTGCGTTTTTGCAGCCGGTCATGCCTGCGTCACCGACGCTGCCACAATGTTCGCTTCCTCTGACTTTTTCTGAAGGAGCAAGCACATGGCTGGCAAGAAGATTCTGATGATCTGTGGCGACTACTGCGAGGACTACGAAACCATGGTCCCCTTCCAGGCCCTGCAGGCCGTGGGACACACGGTGCATGCGGTCTGCCCCGACAAGAAGGCCGGGGAACACATCAAGACGGCCATCCATGATTTCGAGGGCGCGCAGACCTACAGCGAAAAACCCGGCCACAACTTCACGCTCAACGCCAGCTTCGCCGACATCAAGCCCGAGCAGTACGACGCCCTGGTGATCCCCGGCGGACGCGGCCCCGAGTACCTGCGCAACTACGATGCCGTGCGCGCCGCCGTGCGCCACTTCTTCGACAACGACAAGCCCGTGGCCGCCGTCTGCCATGGCGCCCAGCTGCTGGCCGGAGCCGGCGTGCTCAAGGGCCGCACCTGCTCGGCCTACCCGGCCTGCCGTGCCGAGGTCGAACTGGCCGGCGGCACCTATGCCGACATCGGCGTGGACCAGGCGCATACCGAAGGCAACCTGGTCAGCGCCCCCGCGTGGCCCGCTCACCCGGCCTGGATCGCCCAGTTCCTGACGCTCCTGGGCACGCGCATCAGCCACGGCTGAGTACGCAGCGTGCCCGGCGCGGGGCAGTTCAACGGCCCCAGCGCACCAGCACGATGCCGCCGAACACCAGGGCCGAGGCCAGCATGCGCACGCGGCCCAGGCGCTCGCGCATCAGCCAGGCGGCGATCCAGCCCGCAAACAGCACGCTGCTTTCGCGCAGCGCAGACACCAGGCCCATGGGCGCCTGGGACAGCGCCCAGGTCGCCATCCAGCTGGCACTCAGCTGCATGGCGGCGGCCAGGGCGCACAGGCGCCAGGTGCGTGCATCGGCACGCAGCACGGCGGGGCCGCGCCGCCAGGCGACCATCAGCACCGTGGCCAGGCCATCGCCCAGCGTGAGCAGGGCCGCATAGAGCAGCGCGGAGCCGGATGCGCGCGCTCCCAGCCCGTCGATGACCGTATAGCAGGCAATCATGGCTCCCGTGGCCAGCGCATAGCCGCTGCCGCCATAACCGCTGGCCGCGCCGCTGCGCACCGACAGCGCCAGCACGCCCAGCGACAGGCACAGCACGCCGGCCAGCCCGGGTACGCCCGGCCACTCACCGGCCAGCAGCGCCGCGCCCAGCGTCACGAACAGTGGCGCACTGCCCCGCGCCACCGGGTAGACCACGCCGAACTCGCCATGCTGGTAGGCGCGCGGCAGCACGAAGTGATAGACGGTGTGCACGGCCACCGAGGCCGCCAGCCACCACCACACCGATGCGTCCCACAACCCCGCCGCGCGCCAGTCCAGCCAGGGCAGCACCAGCAGCGACCACAGGCTGGCCAGCCCCGTGGTCAGCGCCATGGCGACCATCTTGTCGCCGCCCAGCTTGATGGCGCTGTTCCATCCCGCATTCATCAGCGCGGCCCCCAGGGCCGCGGCCAGCACCGCATTGCTCAATTCCATTCCATGGCCTCGTTCTTGATACGGGACGGGATGATGGATTCGCATCCAGATTAGATAAAGTCGAATCTTCGGAACCTCATCTTCAGGAAACCTGATGCGACGCCTGAACCTTGACCAGCTCCAGACCCTGGTGGCCGTGGCCGACCTGGGCACGCTGGCTGCCGCCGCCCAGGCCCTTCACCTGTCGCCGCCAGCCGTCAGCCTGCACATCCAGGAGCTGGAAGCGCGCCTGGACACACCCCTGCTGGTGCGCGGCAAGCGAAAGGCGCAGCTGACGCCCGCAGGCGCGTTGCTGGCCGAAGGCGGACGCCGCCTGCTGGCCGACAGCGAGGCCCTGCTGCGCCGGGTGCGCAAGCGGGCCGAGGGCTTTGGCGCCAGCGTGCGCATAGGCGCCTCGGCCGGCGTCAGCCCCCTGCTTTTGCCCGAACTGCTGCAATGGCTGGCCGAGCACGCGCCCGGCGTGGAACTGCGCCTGGAAGTCGTGAGTTCCGCCCAGGCCATGCAGCGCCTGGCGACTGGCCACCTGGACCTGGCCCTGGTCGGGCTGCCCCAGCCCGTGCCTTCAGGCCTGGAAATGCGCGCCTGGCGCAACGACCCCATGGAGCTGTTCGCCCCGCCGCAGATGCCGCTGCCCGACCAGATCACGCCTGAATGGCTCAACGCCCAGCCCTGGATAGGCTTTGCCGCCGGCACCCAGATGCACCGCCTGCTGTCCCAATGGTTCGCCCAGGCGGGCCTGCTGCCCCAGCCGCGCATGGAAATGAGCTTTCCCGAAGGCATACGCGCCCTGGTCGCCGCCGGCCACGGCCCCACCGTCCTGCCGCGCGAGGAGCCCATGGACGCCGTCAGCCGCACGCTGCAGCAGCGCGGGCTCAGCCCCGCACTGACACGCCCGCTGGGACTGGCCTGCCGCAGCGCCGCGCAACAAGACCCGGCCGTGCAGGCCGTGGTGCGCGGGTTGATGCGATTTGCCGATCCCGTACGGAAGTAGGCGCTACAGCCCGGCCTCCTGCAGCACCCACGCACGCAACGCCTCGATGGCCGGCTGGCCCTGGCTGCGCCGGGGGTGGAGCAGGTGGTAGGCATAGGCCGGGCCCAGGCCCACGGTGATGTCGAACAGGCGCACCAGGCGGCCACGGGCCAGGTCTTCGGCCACCAGGTCCTGCTCGACCAGGCCCACGGCGCCACCGTCCATCACGGCCTGCACGACGTGGCTGGAGTCGGTGAAGGCGATGCAGCGGCCTGCGTCCAGGCCCTCCACGCCGGCCGCCGCCATCCACATCGGCCAGTTCGGCCAGGCCTGGCCGTCCACCCTGCAATCGACATGGCACAGCGTGTGCGCCAGCAGGTCAACGGGCCGGGCCAGCGGCGGGCCGGACTGCAGCAGGGCCGGGCTGCAGACGGGGATCACCCTGGCATCGAACAGGCGCACCGCCAGGGTGTGCGGATCACGGCCCGTGCCGAAGCGGATGGCGGCGTCGATGTCATCGGTGTCGAAGTCGCGCACCTCGTCGCAGATGTCCAGGCTCAGTTCAACCTGCGGATGCGCGGCGCGAAAGCGCGGCAGCCGGGGCAGCAGCCACTGCGTGGCAAGGCGCGCGCCCAGCGACAGGCGCAGCCGCGTCTCGCCCCGGGCCAGCTGGCGCGCCCGGCCGGTGGCGCGCCGCAGCAGGCCCAGCGCCTCGGCCGTGGCCTCCAGCAGCACGCTGCCTGCGGGCGTGAGCTGCATGCTGCGGCTGTTGCGCGTGAAGAGGACGAGGCCCAGCTGTTCCTCCATCTCCTTGATCTGGTGGCTGACCGCCGCCGGGGTCAGCCCCAGTTCGTCGGCCGCGCGCGTGAAGTTCAGGTGGCGCCCTGCAGCCTCGAAGCTGCGCAGGGCGCGCGTGCCGGGTGGGAGCTGGCGCATGGATCTTCAAATTTTTCTTGATGAAGCTCCAAATACTACTTGCTTCCTCTTTTGGGACCGCCATCGAACAATCAAGAAAACTTGATGGATGAACCCATGGAAACCGCCTCCTTCTTCACCAGCCTCATCGATGGGCAGCCCGCTACGGCGGCCGAACTCACCGCCCTGGCCTTTGCCGGCCATGCCCATTTCACGGCCATGCAGGTGCGCGGCGGCAGGCTGCGCGGGCTGGACCTGCATCTGCAGCGCCTGCGACAGGCCTCGCTGGAGCTGTACGGCCAGGCCTTGCCCGATGACCATGTCCAGGCGCAGCTGCGGGCGGCGCTTGCCAACGGCCCGCAGGATGTGTCGCGGACCGCCACGGTGTACTCGCCTGCCGGGGAATTCACGGCCGCCGATGCGCGGCCGCGCATGCTGGTGCGCACCTCGGCCCCCGCCTCGGGCCCTGCCGGGCCCTTGAGCCTGGCGCTGTTCGAGCATGAGCGCATGCTGCCCCACCTCAAGCATGTGGGCGAGGTGGCCAAGACGCATCTGCTGCGCCGCGCCGTGGCCCAGGGCTTTGACGACGCCGCCTTTGCCGACCGCCATGGCCGCATTGGCGAGGCCACCATCTGGAACCTGGCTTTCTGGGATGGAGATGCCGTGGTCTGGCCGCGCGCCGAGGTACTTCCGGGCACGACCGAGTCCATGCTGCGGCGCCAGTTGCAGCGCCTGGGCGTGGCGCAGCGCCAGGCCGTGCTGACCCTGGCCGACCTGCCATCCCTGGCCGGCGCCGTGGTGATGAATTCGTGGTCCCCGGGCATTCCGGTCAGGCGACTGGCCGATGTGCATCTGCCCGATGCGCCTGGCTTCGTGCAGTTGCTGCACCGCGCGCATGCGGCCGAGGAACCGGTTGCACCCTGAGCCCTCGCCATGAAAAAAGGGAGCCGCAAGGCTCCCCCGTCTCTTCACCCGTGCAGCGCCGGTCTCAGTTCAGCGCCATGCTGAGCTTGCGGCGGTAGCCGTTGACCAGTTGCGTGGCTTCGTCCTGCTCGGCGCCAGCCTTGCCCAGCAGCTCGATGCCGCCGCTGCTCTTGCCGGGGATGGCGTCCTGCTTCTTGGGCTTCGGGGGCGTGAGCAGCTCCAGGATGCCCACGTAGAGCTTGCGCGCGGCCTGGCCGTTCCAATCCTTGTCGCGCATGATGATTTCCAGCAATTCGTCCATGCTGGCTGCCCATTGGCCTTCGGCGGCCAGGGCCCGGGCCTTGCCGAAGCGGGTGTCGAAGTCGCGCTTGTTCTGCGCGATGACGGCGTCGAACTGCGCAAACTCCCAGTTGCCACGCTCGTCGTTGTGCACGAACAGCATGCACTGCAGCCACTGGTTGAGCGCCTCGAAGCGCGTGGCCTGGGGAATGCGCTTGAGCGGCTCGACCAGCAGGGCGCCGGCCTCTTCGTAGCCACCCGTGGCGATCAGCAGGCGCACGTAGTCGAAGCGTGCATCGTCGTTGGCCGGATCGGCGGCCAGGGCGTCGGCCAGCTTTTGCAGGGCCGCCTGGGTGTCGCCGGCTTCCAGCAACTGGTGGGCCTCGTCGGCTTCGGCCTCGGCGGCCAGCTCGCCTTCGGAGGGCAGGTGCTTGTCGAGGAACTCGCGCAGCTTGCCTTCGGGCTGGGCGCCCATGAAGCCGTCCACGGGGCGGCCGCCCATCATCAGAATGCAGGTCGGGATGGAGCGGATGCCGAACATGCCGGCCAGCTGCTGCTCCTGGTCGGAGTCGATCTTGACCAGCTTGAAGCGGCCGTCGTAGGCCACTTCGAGCTTTTCCAGGATGGGGCCCAGCGTCTTGCACGGGCCGCACCAGGGCGCCCAGAAGTCGACGAGCACCGGCACCTGCATGGAGGCGGCGACGACTTCGGCTTCGAAATTCTCAATGGTGACATCAATCATGTGATCAGACCCTGTGGCAAGGCGCGCGGCCAGGGCGCGCGGACTGTGGCGGTTCGGAGTTCGGCGGCCGAATGCCTCCGATGCGGACCGTGTGATTCTCCAGCAATTCCAAGGCCCAGGGCGTGAACGCCATGGGCGACAGCCACCCCAGATGGGAGCAGGCTGCGCGCATTTCAAGCCGCCCGGCCGAGGGCGCGGCGCGGCAGCGCTGGGCTATATTGGCGCGCTGTGCCGCCATTGCGGCCTGCCATCAACGCAATGAGGGAGGGCTCGCCTTGATCAAGGTTTCGCAGCTGGTGTTCGAGTACCCCGGCCACCGCGCGCTCGATGGCGTCAGCCTCCATATCGCCGCAGGCACCGTCACGGCCCTGGTGGGGCCCAACGGCGCCGGCAAATCCACGCTGATGCGCTGCATCGCCGGACTGGACCAGCCGCTGTCGGGCCAGGTCGAGGTGCACGGCATTGCGGTGCAGGAGCAGCCCCGCGAAGTGCACCGGCACCTGGGCTATCTGTCGGATTTCTTCGGCCTCTATGACCGCCTGAGCGTGCGGCGCTGCCTGCAGTACGCGGCCCTGTCCATGGGCGTGCCCCCGTCCGAGGCGCCGCAGCGCGTGGCGCACGTGGCAGGGCAGCTGGGCCTGGCCGATCTGCTGGAGCGCCTGCCCACCGAGCTGTCTCGCGGCCAGCGCCAGCGCGTGGCCATCGGCCAGGCCATCGTCCACCAGCCGCGCGTGCTGCTGCTGGACGAGCCGGCCAGCGGCCTGGACCCCGAGGCCCGCGCCAGCCTGTCCCAGCTGATGCGCGCGCTGCAGGCCCAGGGCATGACCCTGATCGTCTCCAGCCACATCCTCAGCGAACTCGACGAGTACTGCACCCACATCCTGAGCCTGCGCGGCGGCCGCGTGGAAAGCCACGAGGCCCTGCACGGCGGCATTCAGGCGCCGGCCGCCGGCGGCGATGTGCCGCTGGCGCTGTACGCGCTGGAGCTGGCAGCGCCCCCGGGTGCCCCGGCCGGGTCGCTGGCACGGCAGCTGCACCAGGTCCTTCCCGACACCCCTGTGCCGCCGCCCGATGACCAGGGCCTGGTGCATCTGCAGCTGTGGCTGCCCACGCCGCCACGCGAACGCGCCGACCTGCTGGCACGCCTGGTTGGCGCCGGCCTGCCCGTGGCCAGCCTGGCGCCTGTGCGCGAGCGCCTGCAGGACCGCTACGCACGCGGCCTGCAGGCCGCAGCCCCCCTCAGCCCTGCGGAGCAGCCATGACGCACAACCCCGAATTCCAGCGCCAGCTCTGGCTCAACTGGCGGCCCGCCCAACTGGGCTGGAGCCTGCTGCTCACCGCCTTGCTGCTGGCCACGCCAATGGTCCTGGTCCAGCCCGAAGACCGCCTGCATGCCCTGCTGGTCGCCGCCCTGATCGGCATGTGGATCGCCGCGGCCGGCCTGGGCAGCGTGCTGGCCGGGCGCGGCCTCAACGAAGAGGCGCACCAGCACACCTGGGACTGGCAGCGCCTGTCGGCCCTGACGCCATGGCAGATGGCCTGGGGCAAGCTGCTGGGCGCTCCGCTGGCGGCCTGGCTGTACATGCTGTGGTGCGCGCTGGCCGTGCTGGCCACCTCGGCGGGCCAGCCGGGCGGGCTGGCCGGGGGCGTGCACGCCGTGCTGCAGGCCGTGCTGTGGGGCCTGGCCCTGCAGGCCTGGAGCATGCACTCCGTGCTCATGGGCTGGGGGCCGAAGGAGCAGCCCGCGCGCCGCATCCGCTTCGTACTGGTGCCGCTGCTGTTCGTGATGGTGCTGCCCGGACCCATCCTGGGCCGGTTGACCGAGCAGCTGGGCCGCGAAGAAGGTCGCCCTGTGCTGTGGTGGTACGTGCCGCTGCACGGGCGCGGCGCCATCTACCTGTTCGGTGCCATCGCGCTGGGGCTGGGCCTGCTGGCCCTGTGGCGGCTGCTGTGCACGCGGCTGGATGTGCGCACCCTGCCCTGGGCCTGGCCGCTGGGCCTGTGCGTGGCGGGCCTTGCCTTTGGAGGCATGCACCTCGATGCAATGCAGTTGCAGGGCCCCGGCCCGGCCTCCTTCTTCGCATGGACCACCGGGCTGGCGCTGGCGGGCACGGCCTATGTCTGCCTGCACGGCATGGACGAGGGCCTGCGCAGCTGGCGCCAGTTGCAGTGGTGCGTGCTGCAGGGGCGCTGGCGTGGCGCGCTCGAGGCCCTGCCGCTGTGGCCCGTGAGCTGGCTGCTGGCCGTGCTGGCCTGCGCGCTGTGGCTGCTGTGGCCCGCGGGCGGCCAGCCCATCGTGCCGGGCGCGGCCCAACTGGCGGCGCTGGCCACGGCGCAGTTGCTGCGCGATGCCGCGCTGGCCACGGGCTTTTCCCTGCTGGCCGGGCGCATCAAGTCGCCGCTGGCCGCGTTTGCCGTCACCTGGCTGCTGGTCAACATCGTGCTGCCGCTGCTGGCCTTTGGCCTGGCCGGGGCCGATGCCGCCGTGCTGGCCCAGCCGCTGGCAGCCGGCCTGACCAAGCCCGTCACCAGCGGAATGTGGCTGTCGCTGGCCGTGCAGGTGGGGCTGGCCCTGGCCTGGCTGGCCCATGTGTTTCGCCAGCGCGTGCTGGGTTTTGCGCGCGAGCAGCACACGGCTGTGCGGTGATTTGCAGGGGGATGCGGGCCGATCCGGACTAAAAAAGTAAAATCGCGGGTTCCACTAGGCCGGGCCGCAGGCGCCCTCACGACATGAACTCTATCCAGATCGGTGTGGTCATGGGCTCCAGCAGCGACTGGGAGACCATGCAGCACGCAGTTGCCATTCTTCAGCAATTTGGCATCGCCCATGAAGCCCAGGTCGTCTCGGCCCACCGCATGCCCGACGACATGTTCGCCTACGCCGAGGCCGCTGCCGGCCGTGGCCTGAAGGCCATCATCGCGGGTGCGGGGGGCGCTGCCCACCTGCCCGGCATGATCGCCGCCAAGACCGTGGTGCCCGTGCTCGGCGTGCCCGTGGCCAGCCGCCACCTGCAGGGCGTGGACTCGCTGCACTCCATCGTGCAGATGCCCAAGGGCGTGCCCGTGGCCACCTTCGCCATCGGCGCGGCCGGTGCGGCCAATGCGGCCCTCTTCGCCGTGGCCCTGCTGGCCAATGAGGACCCGGCCCTGCGCACCAGACTCGAAGCCTTCCGCGCCGAGCAGACCGCCGCAGCGCGCGCGATGACGCTTCCCCCGGTGGCCGTATGAGCGCAGATGTGATCCTGCCGGGCGCCACGCTGGGCGTGCTGGGTGGCGGCCAACTGGGCCGCATGTTCGTGCAATCGGCCCAGGCCATGGGCTATTTCACGGCCGTGCTCGACGCCGACCCGACCAGCCCTGCCGGCCTGGTCAGCCACCACCACATCCGTACCGGCTACGAAGACCCGCAGGGCCTGGCCGAACTGGCGCGCCTGTCGGCCGCCGTCACCACCGAATTCGAGAACGTGCCCGCCGCGGCGCTGAACCTGCTGGCCGCCCAGCGGCCGGTCTCGCCGGCTGGCTCCTCCGTGGCCATTGCCCAGGACCGCGCCCAGGAGAAGGCCCACTTCGTGCGCTGCGGCGTGCCCTGCGCGCCCTATGCGGTGATCGAGACGCCGGCCCAACTGGCGGCCGTGCACGCCAGCCTGCTGCCCGGCATCCTCAAGACCGCCCGCATGGGCTACGACGGCAAGGGCCAGGTGCGCGTGAAGAACGCCGCCGAGCTGGCCACCGCCTGGGAGCAACTGGGCCGCGTGGCCTGCGTGCTGGAAAAAATGCTGCCACTGGCCCATGAATGCTCGGTCATCGTGGCGCGCGGCCGTGACGGCTCCATGGTCAACCTGCCCGTGCAGCGCAATCTGCACCGCGAGGGCATCCTGTCCGTCACCGAGGTCTACGAAGGCAACCTGCCGCAGGCCCAGGTCGAGCAGGCACTGGCCGCCGCACGCTCCGTGGCCGACGGCCTGGACTACGTGGGCGTGCTCTGCGTCGAATTCTTCGTGCTGCAGGACGGCATGCTCGTGGTCAACGAGATCGCGCCGCGCCCGCACAACAGCGGCCACTACAGCCAGAACGCCTGCGATGTCTCGCAGTTCGAGCTGCAGGTGCGCTGCATGACCGGCCTGCCGCTGACGCAGCCGCGCCAGCACAGCCCGTCCATCATGCTGAACCTGCTGGGCGACCTGTGGTTCAAGGACGGCGAACAGGCCAAGGCGCCGGCCTGGGACCAGGTCCTGGCCTTGCCCGGCTGCCACCTGCACCTGTACGGCAAGCACGACGCCAAGCGCGGCCGCAAGATGGGCCACCTGAACGTCACCGGCCCCTCGCCCGAGGCCGTGCGCTCCACCGCCCTGCAGGCCGCTGCCATCTTAGGGTTAGAGCCGTTCTGAAGGCCCGTGCAATGATTCTTGATGGAACGCTGGCGGCCTCTGTCCAGGCCGCCGCACAGGCGCTGCAGCGCGGCGAACTGCTGGGCCTGCCCACGGAAACCGTCTACGGCCTGGCGGCCGATGCCGACAACGACGCGGCCGTCGCGCAGATCTTCACCGCCAAGGGCCGGCCGCCCAACCATCCGCTCATCGTGCATGTGGCCGACAGCGGCGCCATCACACGCTATGCGCGTGAAGTGCCGCTGTTCGCGCAGCAGTTGATCGACGCCTTCTGGCCCGGCCCGCTGACCCTGATCCTGCCGCGCCTGCCCCAGGCCGCCCGGGCCTCGACCGGCGGCCAGGACAGCGTGGGCCTGCGCTGCCCGTCACACCCCGTCGCCCATGCCGTGCTGGCCGCCTGCCAGCAGCTGCAGCCGCCCGTCTGGGGCGTATCGGCGCCCAGCGCCAACAAGTTCGGCCGCGTCAGCCCCACCACGGCGGCCCATGTGGCCGGTGAGTTCGGCGTCACGCTGCTGGTGCTGGACGGCGGCGCCTGCGAAGTGGGGATCGAATCGACCATCGTGGACTGCACGCGCGGCGTGCCCGTGCTGCTGCGCCCCGGCGCCATCACGCGCGACGACATAGAACGCGCCTGCGGCCAGCGCCCCCTGTCCAAGGAAGAGCTGCAGGAGAACACGCCGCGCGCCTCCGGCACCCTGCTGGCCCACTACGCGCCCAACGCCCAGGTGCGCCTCATGGACGCCAGGCAGCTGCAGGCCGGGCTGGACGTGCTGGGCGCCGACGCCAGGAACCTGGCCGTCTACCACCGTACACCGCTGCGCACCGCCTCGCGCGCCGTCACGCTGCGCGCCATGCCTGCCGACGCCGCCGCCACCGCGCGCGAGCTGTTCGGCGCCCTGCGCGACTTCGATGAAGTCGGCGCCAGGCTGATCTGGATCGAGACCCCGCCCGACACGCCGGACTGGGAAGGCGTGCGCGACCGGCTGCTGCGCGCGGCGGCGGCCGGATAACACCAACACCCTCTTCTAAGGCTTGCGGGAAGGCTCGTACGCCAGCTCCATCCGGTAGGCCAGCGCCAGGAACAGCGACTGCGCCAGGGTCAGCGTGCTGGTCAGGGAGCGAAAGCCGAAGGTGGCTGCGTCCTGGGCGAGCAGGGTGACCGTGGCGCGTGATGCCAGGGGGCTGAGCTGGCTGTCGGTCAGCGCCAGCAGGCGCGCGCCGCGGGCCAGGGCCGCATCCACCATTTCCAGCGTTTCGGGCGCATAGGGCTCGAAGGAGACGGCCAGCATCACGTCGCCGGGCGCCAGCGCGCGCAGCTCGCCCTTTTGCATGGCGCCCAGGCCGTGCAGCCAGTGCACGGGCTTTTCGGTGTGCTGCAGCGCATAGGCCAGGTAGGCGCCCACGGGGAAGGCGCGGCGCGAGGCGGCCAGCCACAGCGAGGGGGCATCCAGCATGAGGTCCACCGCCGCCTCGAACTGCTCGGGCGGCAGGCCGCGCTGCAGGGCCTGCAGGCTTTCGATGCTGCCTTCGATGACCTCGTGCGCCAGGCGCGCGCTGCTGCGAGGCTCGTTGCCCGAGGCGATCAGGCCCCGGATGCGGTCCTGGTAGTCATGCTGGGCCGAGAGCTGGCGCGCCGCATCGGCGCGGAACAGCGCCTGCAGTTCCGAGTACCCCGAAAACCCGAAATGCTTGGCAAAGCGCACCACGGCCGAAGGCTGCACGCCACATTGCTCGGCCGTGGCCTGGATGCCGTCGAAGGCCAGGCGATCGCCCTGCATTTCCACATGGCGGCCGATGGCCTTGAGCTGGCGGCTCAGGGCCTCGAAGCCCTCGCGCAGCACGGAGAGGAAGGCGCCACGGTCGGCGTAGGGTCCGGCCAGCGAGGGGGCGCCTGCATCGCCAAGGTTTTTTCTATTTTTCATGAATATGGAAAACTTTTTCTATTTCGATCTATGATCGCATGCACGCAACGATTATGGACAGGCCCGCACGCGGGTGTCCGCAACGCACAGGCCTATGACGATGAGCATGCTGAACTTTCCCTCCGACCGGCCGCTGGACGTGGCCTGCCTGGGCCGACTGGCCGTGGACCTTTACGCGCAGCAGATCGGCTGCAGCCTGGAGGAGGCCGGCAGCTTTGCCAAGTACCTGGGCGGCTCCTCGGGCAACATGGCTTTCGGCACGGCGCGCCTGGGGCTGCGCTCGGCCATGATTTCGCGCGTGGGCGATGAACAAAATGGCCGCTTCCTGGTCGAGACGCTGCGCCGCGAGGGCTGCGACACCAGCCAGGTGCAGGTCGATGCCCAGCGCCTGACCGGCATGGTGCTGCTGGGCATCAAGGACCAGGAGACCTTCCCCCTGCTCTTCGCCCGCGAGAACTGCGCCGACATGGCCCTGGACGCCGAGGCCATCAGCGAGGCGTTCCTGGCCCGCTGCCGCTGCCTGGCCATCACGGGCACCCACCTGAGCGCACCCGGCGTGCTGGCCGCCAGCCGCAAGGCACTGGAGATGGCAGGTCGCCACGGCCTGGTGCGCGTGCTGGACATCGACTACCGGCCCGTGCTGTGGGGCCTGGCCTCGCGCGGCGACGGCGAGACACGCTATGTGGCCAGCGCCGAGGTCAGCCGCAGGCTGCAGGCCGAGCTGGGCCAGTTCGAACTCATCATCGGCACCGAGGAGGAATGGCTGATCGCCGGCGGCGTGGAGGGCGACCTGATCGCCAGCCTGCGCCGCGTGCGCGAATGCAGCCGCGCCGTCTTCGTGGTCAAGCGCGGGCCGCTGGGCTGCTCGCTGATCGAGGGCGAGGTGCCCGATGCGATTGCCGATGCGCCCACGGTGCTGGGCGAGCGCGTGGAGGTGCTCAATGTGCTGGGCGCGGGCGATGCCTTTGCCTCGGGCCTGCTGTCCGGGCTGCTGCGCGGCAAGAGCCTGGAGGAATCTGCGGCGATTGCCAACGCCTGCGGCGCCATCGTGGTCTCGCGCCATGGCTGCGCGCCGGCCATGCCCACGCAGGCCGAGCTGGCGCACTGGTTCTCGGGCCACCGCCATCCGCGTCCCGACCAGGACCCCGAGCTGTCCCACCTGCACCGCGTCAGCCGCGCGCGGCCGCAGTGGCCCGCGCTGTGCGTGCTGGCCTATGACCACCGCAGCCAGTTCGACGATCTGGCGCGCGAGGCCGGCGCCGCGCCCGCGCGGCTGCGCCCGCTCAAGCGGCTGATCAACGAGGTGGTCGCCCAGGTCGAGCGCGATCCGGGCAACGCGGGCCGCATGGGCGTGCTGATCGACGGCCGCCATCACCTGGGCGAGGCCGCGCTGCACGACGCCACGGGACGCGGCTGGTGGATAGGCCGGCCCATCGAGCTGCCGGGCTCGCGCCCGCTGCGCTTTGACGGCACGGACTCGCTGGCTTCCGAGCTGCTGCACTGGCCGCAAAGCCATACCGTCAAATGCCTGGTCTTCTACCACCCCGACGACACGCCCGCGCTGCGCGCCGAGCAGGATGCCTGGCTGCAGCAGGTCTGGACCGCCACGCGCGCCAGCGGCCATGAGCTGCTGCTGGAAGTGATCCCGCCAAAGGACACGCTGGCGCCGGACGACCGGGGCGAGGCCGTGCTGCGCGCCATACGCCACTTCTACGACCTGGGCCTCAAGCCCGAATGGTGGAAGGTCGGCACCATGGCGCGCGAGAACTGGGAAGCGCTGGACGCCCTGGTGAACGAGCGCGACCCCTGGTGCCGGGGCGCCGTGATCCTGGGCCTGTCCCAGCCCGTGGAGCAACTGGTGCAGGGCTTTGCCCAGGCGCGGGCGCCCGTGGTCAAGGGCTTCATGATCGGCCGCAGCGTCTGGGCCGGACCCGCGCTGCAGTGGCTGCGCAACGAGCTGGACGACGCCGCGCTGCGCGATGCCGTCGCCGCCAACTTCCGCGCGCTGATCGCGGGCTGGGATGCCAGCCGCGTGGACGCGCGCCAGGACATCGCCGAAGGAGCTGCAGCATGAGCCCCCGCCCGGCCGCTCCGAAGGGGGCTCGCACCGCAGCCCGTGAGGGCGAAGGTCTCCCAATGAGCCTTCTCGTCAAGGCCGCGCCCGGCCGCGTCGTCACCGACATCACGCCCGCCAGCGCGGGCTGGAAGCACATCCACTTCAAGGCCCTGCGGCTGCAGGCGGGCGAGCAGGAGGAGCTGTCCACGGGACCGCTCGAATACTGCATCACCGTGCTCACCGGCCAGGTGGACGTGCAGGTCGGCAGCCAGGCGTTCAGCGCCCTGGGCAGCCGCGCCAGCGTGTTCGAGGAGAGTGCGCCCACGGCCGTCTACGTGCCGCCCGGCCAAAGCCTGCGCATCACGGCGCGCGGCCCGGCCGACGTTGCCTTGAGCGCCGCACCCGCCACGGGCCGCCACGCCACGCGCGTGATCGCGCCCGAAAGCATGCGCCGCAGCGTGCGCGGCCAGGGCAGCAACACGCGCCATGTCTGCGACATCCTGCCCGAGACCGAGGCGGCCGAGTCCCTGCTGGTGGTCGAGGTCATCACGCCCGCCGGCAACTCGTCCAGCTATCCGCCGCACAAGCACGACAGCGCCGACCCCGCCGCGCCGGACGCCGAGACCGTGCTGGAGGAGACCTACTTCCACCTGCTCAACCCCAGCCAGGGCTTTGCCTTCCAGCGCGTCTACACCGATGACCGCAGCATCGACGAAGCCATGGCGGTGGAGCACCGCGACACCGTGATGGTGCCGCGCGGCTACCACCCCTGCGTGGCCCCGCACGGCTACGACCTCTACTACCTCAACACCATGGCCGGGCCCGAGCGGCGCTGGGCCTTCCGCAACGACCCCGCGCACGAATGGATGCTGCGGCCTCGCTGAAGCACGGCGCAACAGACACCCATAAAAACCACCGGAGACAAAAAATGCTGTTCAACCCAATGGCCCTGCACCGCAAGGCCTGGCTATCCTGCGCCCTGCTGACGCTGGGCATGGGCACCGCCCAGGCGCAATCCGCCCCAGCCCCGTCCTCCCAGAGTGCGCCAGCCTGGCCCACCCAGCCCGTCAAATGGGTGGTGCCCTACGCACCGGGCGGCACCACCGACGTGATCGCGCGCCAGCTGGCCGTGCAGATGGGCAAGGACCTGGGCCAGCCCGTGGTGGTGGACAACCGTCCCGGCGCGGCCAGCATCATCGGCGCCACGCTGATCGCACGCGCCCCGGCCGACGGCTACACGCTGGGCACGGCCGACTCGGGCACGCTGGCCTTCAACCCCGCCATGTATGCGCGCCTGAGCTATGACGCGGGCAAGGACTTCAGCTACATCGGCGGCCTGGGCCGCATGCCGCTGGTGCTGGCCGTGCATCCGTCCTTCCCGGCGAAGAATGTGCAGGAATTCCTGGCGATGGCGCGCAAGGAGCCGGGCGGCATCTCCTCGGCCTCGTCGGGCCCGGGATCGCCGCTGCACGTGGCGCTGGAGCTGTTCAAGCAGCGCACGGGCACCCAGATCCTGCACGTGGCCTACAAGGGCTCGGCCCCGGCGCTGCAGGACCTCATGGCAGGACAGATCCAGTCCATGTTCGTGGACCTGCCGCCCAGCCTCTCGGCCATCCGCGCGGGCAAGCTGCGCGTGCTGGCCGTGGCCACGCCCCAGCGCCTGCCCATCCTGCCCGACGTACCCACCATGGCCGAGGCCGGCGTGCCCGGCTTCGAGGCCTATGCCTGGCAGGGCTTCGTCGGCCCCGCCCACCTGAGCCCTGCGCTCACCGAGCGCCTGAACAAAAGCCTGGCCACCGCCCTGCGCCACCACGAGACGCGTGCCAAGCTCGAAGAGATCGGCATACAGCCCATGGAGATGACGCCGCAGCAGTTCGCAGGCTTCGTGCGCTCGGAACAGGCGCTGTGGAGCGGCGTGATCAAGGCCGCCAACATCAAAATGGATTGAAGCGCAGACATCGCCACATAGACAAGATCCCGGAGACAAGCCATGACCCTCGCATCCCGCCGCCAATTCATCCACTCGCTGGCCGCCCTGGCCGCAACGCCGGTCCTGCCCGCCATGGCGCAGGCACCGGCCGGCGCCTGGCCCCAGCGCCCCATTGAACTCATCGTGCCCTTTGCCGCTGGCGGCGGCACCGACGTGCTGGCACGCGCGCTGGCCGAGGTGGCGCGCAAGCACCTGCCGCAGGATCTGATCGTGCTCAACCGCGCGGGCGCCAGCGGTGCCGTGGGCTGGACCGAACTGGCCAACGCCAGGCCGGACGGCTACAAGATCGGCATCATCACCGTCGAGCTGACCATGATCCCGCACATGGGGCTGACCAAGATCAGCTCCGACGCCCTGCTGCCCGTGGCCCGCCTGAATGCCGACCCCGCCACCATCGCCGTGCGTGCCGACTCGCCCTATCGCAGCATCGAGGAACTGATCGCCGCCGCGCGCAAGGACGAGGCCGCGGTGCGCATCGGCAACGCCGGACCGGGCTCGCTGGGCCACCTGGCCGCCGCCGCGCTGCAGGACAAGGCGGGCGTGAAATTCAACCACGCGCCCTACCGCGGCGCCAACCCTGCCGTGCTCGACCTGCTGGGCGGCCACATCGAGGCCGTGGCCGTCACGCCCGTGGAGGTGGCCACCTATGTGGCGGCCGGCAAGATCCGCCCGCTGGCCATCATGGCCGAGCAGCGCATACAGGCCGGCTGGGAAGCCGTGCCCACGCTCAAGGAGCGCGGCATCGACCTGCTCATCGGCGGCTGGCGCGGCCTGGCCGTGCCCCGCAACACGCCTGACGCCGTGGTCCAGACCCTGCGCAAGGCCATGGCCCTGACCCTCAAGGACCCCGCCCTGCGCGAGACCATGGCCAAACAGAACATGGGAGAGGGCTACCTGGACCAGCCCGAGTTCAAGGCCGTGATCGACCGCGACAACGCGGTGTTCAAGCAATTGGTGGACAAGCTGGGGATCAAGGCCTGAGGGGCCTGCGAAGCGCGATGGCCAATGGCTCGGCCGTGTTTTACGGGCAGTGGAACGCGGCGACCAGTCAGCACTTTTGCTTGATAGATAAATCAATAAACTAGGAGAAATTGGATTTTATTGATATAAAAGTCAAATGCAAACCCTTCAAGAACTCGGTGAATCCGTGGCCCGCCGGCGGCGCGCACTGGGTCTTCAACAAGGCGCCGTGGCCGCCCAGGCAGGCATCACACCCGAGACGCTGTCGCGCTTCGAGCGTGGCCGCTCGGCCGAATTCGGGACGCGCAAGCTCCTGGCCGTGCTGGCCGTGCTGGGCATGGAGATCGATTTCTTTGCCATGGGCCAGTCGGGCACTCTGGATGAACTGCGCCGCGAGCGCAACCAGGCGCGGCCATGAAGCTCGCCGTCCACGTCCTGGGGCGGGAGGTCGCGGTGCTGGAGCCGGTGGGCGACTTCAAAAGCGTGCTGACCTACCACGCCCACACGGCGCCTGATGACTTCGTCTCACTCACCATGCCAGTGCGCACGGAGTCCTACGCCTGGGATGACCAGCTGCCCCCCGTGCTGCAGATGAACCTGCCGGAAGGCTATCTGCTGCAGGTTCTGCAGGAACAGTTCGGCCCGCACATCGGGGCCAGCCCCGTCGCCCTGCTTTCGGTGATTGGCCGCAACATGGTCGGCCGCATCCAGGTCGCCGCGCCCGGCGCCGCTCTGCAGCAGCCTGCCAGTTCCGTGGAAGTGGCCGCGCTGCTGCGCGGTGACAACTCGGAAGCAGCCTTTGCCCAACTGGTTCGGCAGCACGCCACCAGTGGCGTCTCCGGCGTGGTGCCCAAGTTCCTGGACGCGAACGATGAGGCAGTCCAGGGCGGCAGCCCATCGCTGGCGGGGCACAGGAAGGCCAGCCTCATCACACGCCGCCACATCATCAAGGGCTCCAGCAGGCACTTGCCCTTTGTGGCATTGAACGAGCACCTGTGCATGCAGGTCGCCGCCAAGGTAATGCCTGCGGCACGGACAGAAATCTCGGACGACGGACAGGCCCTGGTCGTGCACCGTTTCGATGTCGATGACAACGGACAGGCCCTTTGGGGGATGGAGGACTTTTGCGCGCTGCTGGGCCTGCGCCCCGCGGCCAAGTACGACACCACCTGGGAGCGCATCGCCAAGGCCGTGCGCGACCATGTGCCCGGCGAACGCCGGCTGCAGACCTATCGCCAGCTGGCCACCACGCTGCTGCTGACCTATGCGCTGCGCAATGCAGACTGCCATGCCAAGAACCTGGCCTTGCTCTACACCCGGCGTGCCGATGTGCACCTGTCCCCCTCCTACGACATGCTGACCACCGTCGTCTATCCCGGCTTCCAGCACAACCCGCCCAGCATCGAATTCATGGGAAAGAAGACCTGGACGCCAGGCAAGAGCCTGCAGAAGTTCATCGCCACGACCCTGGGGATTGCGCCCCGGGAGCAGGCAGTCATGGTGGAAGCTATCAGCGATGCAGTGGCCGACGCCGGACAGCAGGTCAGGGATGCCATGGCGCAGCACGGCGGCTTCAGGGACATCGGCAAGCGCATGCTGATGGGTTGGTCCGAAGGTGTTCAGGGCTTGCGCGATCAGCGCGTTTATGCCGTCGGTGATTGGAAACCGGGAGACGCCTTCGAAGGGTTTTCCGCACCACCGAAGCAGAAATCGTCCGCCAGCAAGCTTGTGCGTTCCCGCCTGCCGGGTGAGCGGTAGCACGCATCAACCTCGCTCAGCGAATGAACCCCGCCGCAAACGACGCCCGCAGAAACTCCACGAATACCGCCACCGAGCGCGGCACGTGGCTGGCGTAGGGGCGGATCGCAAACAGCTGTTCGCCGAAGGCGTCGACGGGCCGCCAGCCGGGCAGGACTTCGCTCAGGTCGCCGGAGGCCAGGCCCGATTGCGCGCTGAAGTCGGGCACCAGGGCGATGCCCAGGCCGGCCATGGCGGCGTCGCGCAGCATTTCGCTGTTGTTGGCGGCAAAGCCGCCGGCCACGGGCACGACGGTGCGTACTGCGTCTGCACCGGCGTCCGCACCGGCATCGGCGGGCACGAAGCTCCAGGCCATGGCGCCCTGGGTGCGCGGGTAGTGCAGGCACTGGTGCGCGGCCAGGTCCTGCGGGGTGGCCGGGGTGCCGTGCGCGGCCAGGTAGTCCGTGCTGGCCACCAGCAGCGAGCGCGTGGGCGCCAGCGCCCAGGCCACATGGGTTTCGGGCGGGGTGGAGGCATGGCGCACGGCGATGTCGAAGCCCTCCATCGCCAGCGAGCGCAGGTGGTCAGACAGGTCCAGCTCCAGCCGGATCTGCGGATGGGCACGCAGGAAGGCCGGCAGCCGGGGCATGAGCTGCTGACGCGAGAAGGCCACGGGCGCGGTCACGCGCAGCAGGCCGCGCGGCTCGGCCGCCAGGTCGCGCACGCCCGCAAAGCTGTCGGCGATGTGCTCGAAGGCGCCGCGCGTCTCGTCCACCAGGCGCTGGCCCGCTTCGGTCAGGCGCACGCTGCGCGTGGTGCGCGTGACCAGGGCCACGCCGGCCGCGCGCTCCAGCTCGGCCACGCGCTGGCTCATGGCCGCCTTGCTCACGCCCAGGCGCGCGGCGGCCGAGGTGAAGCTGCCCTGCTGCTCCAGCACGACCAGCCAGTGCAGGTGGCTCCACAAGGCCTCGGCCTTGGCATCGGTTTTTTCATTTGCCATGCGGGGATTGTTCAGCAAAATGAACAATCAATTCAAGCGCAGCGCCTAGGCAGGCCGAAGGCGCACTCCTAGACTGGCTGGCATGAACACCGCAAACACCTCCTTCGCTTCCATCGTCCATTACGTCAACGGCCAGCGCACGGCAGGTGCCAGCGGCCGCGAGCAGGACGTGACCAACCCGGCCACCGGCCAGGTCACGGGCCGCGTGGCCCTGGCCTCGCGCGCCGATGTCGATGCCGCCGTGGCGGCCGCCCAGGCGGCCTTCCCCAAGTGGGCCGACACGCCGCCGCTGCGCCGGGCGCGCGTGATGTTCCGCTTCCTCGAACTGCTCAACCAGCACAAGGACGAACTGGCCCACGCCATCACGGCCGAGCACGGCAAGGTCTTCACCGATGCGCAGGGCGAGGTCAGCCGCGGCATCGACATCGTGGAGTTCGCCTGCGGCATCCCGCAGCTGCTCAAGGGCGATTTCACCGACCAGGTCTCCACCGGCATCGACAACTGGACGCTGCGCCAGCCGCTGGGCGTGGTGGCGGGCGTGACGCCGTTCAACTTCCCCGTGATGGTGCCGATGTGGATGTTCCCGGTGGCCATTGCGGCGGGCAACACCTTTGTGCTCAAGCCCAGCCCCATCGATCCCACGCCCTCGCTGCTGATCGCCGACCTGCTCAAGCAGGCCGGCCTGCCCGACGGCGTGTTCAACGTGGTCCAGGGCGACAAGGAAGCCGTGGATGCGCTGATCGAGCATCCCCAGGTGAAGGCCGTGAGCTTTGTCGGCTCCACGCCCATTGCCAACTACATCTATGAGACGGGCGCCCGCCACGGCAAACGCGTGCAGGCCCTGGGCGGCGCCAAGAACCACATGGTGGTCATGCCCGACGCCGATATCGAACAGGCCGTGGACGCGCTGATCGGCGCCGGTTACGGCTCGGCCGGCGAGCGCTGCATGGCCATCAGCGTGGCCGTGCTGGTGGGCGATGTGGCCGACCAGCTGCTGCCGCGCCTGATCGAGCGCACCAGGGCGCTGAAGGTGCTGGACGGCGAGGACCTGGCCGCGGAAATGGGCCCCATCGTGACGCGCGCCGCGCACGAGCGCATCAGCGGCTACATCGATCTGGGCGTCAAGGAAGGCGCGCAGCTGCTGGTCGATGGCCGGGGCTTCGACGGCAAGGCGGCCGGCGCTGCCACGGGCACCGACACCTCGGGCGGCTTCTGGCTGGGCGGCACGCTGTTCGACCATGTCACGCCCGACATGCGCATCTACAAGGAAGAGATCTTCGGCCCCGTGCTGGCCGTGGTGCGCGCCAAGGACTTCGCCGAGGCCGTGCAGCTGGTCAACGACCATGAGTTCGGCAACGGCGTGGCCTGCTTCACGCGCGACGGCAATGTGGCGCGCGAGTTCGGCCGCCGCATCGAGGTCGGCATGGTCGGCATCAACGTGCCGATTCCCGTGCCCATGGCCTGGCACGGCTTCGGCGGCTGGAAGCGCAGCCTGTTCGGCGACATGCATGCCTACGGCGAGGAAGGCGTGCGCTTCTATACCCGCCAAAAGAGCATCATGCAGCGCTGGCCCGAGAGCACGCCCAAGGGCGCGGAATTCGTGATGCCCACGGCCAAGTAGGCGCAGGTTCGCTCCATGAAAAAACCAGCCCGCGGGCTGGTTTTTCTTTGGGGACTGCGACCTGTCAGAAGCGGTATCCGATGCCGATGGCGTAGACGTTGGGATTGAGCTTGAGCGACACGCTCTGGCCCGAGGACAGGTGTGCCGTGGTCTTCAGGAAGCTCTTGTAGTAGGCCACGTCCAGGAACCAGCGTTCGTTGAAGTTGTAGACGAAGCCGATCTGCGGCGTCAGGCCCCACTTGCTGTCCACCGAGGCCGTGGTGGGATTGGCCAGCGTGCCGCCGGTCAGGCCGTTGAGGGAGGCCGTGGTGCGCTCGCCGAAGAACTTGGCATAGGTCACGCCCAGGCCCAGGTAAGGGCGGAAGGCGGAGTTGGCCTCGCCGAAGCGGTACTGCGCGAACACGGTGGCGGGCAGCACCTTGGTGCGGCCGAGCTTGCCCGTGCCGGAGATGGCGCCATCGCCCACGAAGTCGTGCTTGAACGGCAGGCCCATGGGCACGTCGATGGCCCAGTTGTTGGTGACCATGTAGGTCACGCCGCCCGTGAGCTGGCTGTTGGCCTTCACGTCCACGCGGGTGTCGGGGAAGCTGGGCGTGCTCAGCCAGCCGCTGCTGGTCTGGGGATCGATGCGCGTGGCGCCCAGGCGCACGCTCCAGGTGCCGGCGGACTGGGCGCTGGCGGCCATGCAGGCCGTGGCCATGGCCACGGCGGCGGTGATGCGCAGGAATTTCTTCATGGATGTGTCTCCTCGTGCTGCGTGTCTGCGATCACAGCCAGCCGGCGCGGGCCAGGGTGCGGGAGGCCAGCTGGCTCATCTGCTGATGGCCGTAGGGCGTGGGATGGAAGCTGTCGGCAAAGGCATAGCTCTTCCACCAGTTGGCGCTGGTCTCGCCCACGGGAATGGAGGCGGACAGCGCGGCCTCGGTGCAGGTCGGGAAGCTGTAGGTGGGCAGGCCGTCGGCGCCCACGCCGGTGGCCGGGCAGGCCGGCTTTTTCACGTTGGTGTAGGCGTACTGGGCGGGGTCGGCCATCTGCTGGCGGAACTCGCTGTAGAAGTCGATGATGGCCACGCGGTTCTCACCCGTGAAACCGGCCGCGACCTGCTGGTTGAAGGCCTTGACCCAGCCGTCGAACACGGTCTCCAGCTGCGCGGCGGCGGCCGAGCCCTGCTGCTGGGCCACGGACTGCAGCACCAGCTGGAAGCGCGGTGTCAGCGTGATGGCGGGCACGTTGAGGATGGCCACGCGCGTGGCGCCCTTGCCCAGCACATTGGCCTGGATGCTGGAGACAAAGCCCTTGGCCAGGTTCTGCATGTACAGGCCACCGGCCTGGGCCATGCCGGCCTGGCCCTGCTGCAGCAGCGCGCCCAGCGTGGCCGCGTCGATCTTGGTGGACAGCAGGGCCTTGAAGCTCGCACCCTGGTCCCTGGAGGCGGCCAGGAAGGCGCCGACCACGTCGGCCGCGTCATTGGCGCCGCCGTCGATCACCGCCAGGTCATCGGCCGTGAAGCCCGCCGCACCCGCCAGCAGGATCTGCTGCGTGATGGAGATCGGTGCCGTGGGCGCGCTGGTGTAGTTGATGCGGCCACCGCCCACGGCGTAGTTGTTGCAGGCCGTGTTGGGCGTGAAGGCCGTGCCGTTGAAACGCGGGCACAGGGAGATGTTGTACAGGCCCGCCACGCGTTCGGCCCAGACCTGGTTGGAGCCGGCGCCCGTCAGCGTGGCGTTCTGCACGGTGAACTTGTAGCCGAAGGTGCCGCTGTCGGAGAGGCTGTCGCCCATCACCTTGACGGAGGTGATCTTGGCCCGGGGAGTGGTGTCGGCGCCGCTGCCGCCGCCGCAAGCGGCCAGCAGGCCGGCCGCGGCCAGAGCGGCCGCGAGGATTCGATAACGATTTGCCAAGATGGAATCTCCGTGAAGTGTTATGAATAGCACGACCGTGCTTTTTTGCTAAGGCCATCGTAGCGACACTTGCGCATTGGCGACACCGGGCAACTACGGATAGGAATTGCCTGCCGCCCAGGCATTTCGCACGCGGGCGAACAGACGATAAGGACCGCCGCATGGCCCGTGGGTAGGACAACGTCCTTGCCGTGAAAACAATGAAAAAGGGCCTGCGAAAGCAGGCCCTGCAGAGGGAGCGAAGGCGCCCGATCAGCGGTCGCGCGCCGTCCAGTCCACCAGCGCATCCCAGGCCGCGCGCGCAGCCGGGGCGTTGGCGTGGTTGGCCATGGCCACCAGCACGTAGCGGCGGCCGCTGGCCCCGTCCACATAGCCGGCCAGGGCCGAGGCATCGCGCAGCGTGCCGGTCTTCAGATGCGCCATGCCCTGGGCCCGGCTGAGGCTGCGGCGCAGCGTGCCATCCACGCCGACGATGGGCATGGAGGCCACGAACTCCGGCATCACCGGCGAGGCCCAGGCCTGCTGCAGCATGCGGCCCAGGCCGGAGGCGGTGATGCGCGCCTCGCGGCTCAGGCCCGCGCCGTTGTCGGCCACGGGCTGCTCGGCCGCGCCCCAGCGCGCCTGCCACCACTGGCCCAGGGCCTGGCGCGAGGACTCGAAGCTGGCCACGCCCGTGCGCTGCATGCCCATGGTCAGGAACACCTGCTGGGCCATGACGTTGTTGCTGTACTTGTTGATGTCGCGCACCACCTCGGCCAGTGAAGGCGATTCGCTCTGGAACGCAGGCTGCAGCCCGGCCGGCACGCGGCCGTCGTGCACGGTGCCGGTGAGCTTGCCGCCCAGCTCGCGCCACATGCCCTCGATGGCGCGGGCCGCGAAGGCCTCGGGCTGGGCCGGCGCCAGCGACCAGCTCTTGTCGCCGCAACTGGCCGGGAACGGGCCGGCAAAGGCGATGCGCAGCGGGTCGGCCATGTCCAGCTGCAGCCGGGCGCGCCAGTCGCCGCACTCGCTGCCGGCCGGCGCCAGCGGCACGGTCTCCTGCTGCTGGATGCCGGCCAGCGGCGGATCGTATTGCAGCCGCGCCACGCCCGCCGCCGCGTCGGGCGTGAAGCCCACGGTCACAGCCTTGTAGTTGACCAGCAGCGCGTCGGGCGCCACGTTGTAGGGGCGCCAGGGTTCGTTGTCGAAGGTGGCCGCGTCATGGCCGCTCACGGAAAACGCGCTGCGGTCCAGCACGATGTCGCCCACGATGACCTTGATGCCCATGCCCTGCAGGCGGCGCAGCATCAGCCACAGCCGCTCCATCACGAGCTTGGGATCGCCCTGGCCCTGGATGTACAGCGGCCCGCGCAGCACGCCGTCCTGCACCGGCCCGCCCAGGAAGACGGGCGTGCGCCAGACATGGGCGGGACCCAGCTGGTCCAGCGCCGCATAAGTGGTGACCAGCTTCATGACCGAGGCCGGGTTCATGGCCACATGGCTTTGCCAGTCCAGGCGCGGGGCGGCACGGCCATCGACCTCGACCACCAGGGCGGAGACAGCATCGCGCGGCAGCTTGGCGCGCGCCAGGGCCGCCTCCACGGCGGGCGGCAGCCGGCTTTCGCGCACCGCCTTGGTGGCCAGGGAGGCCGGCGAGCTGGGCGCGTCAGCCTGGGCGCCTGCCACGCCGGGCAGGGCAGCCGCCGCCAGCAGCGCGGCCGCCAGGCCCCGGCGTGAACACGGTGTTCCGAGTGAGAAGGCAGAGGAAATCGAGGAAATAAGGGAAGAAGACGGCGAAAGATGCAACATGGCCGGCAAGTCTACGCCGGTCATTGCAGCCCCGCCGGGCGCGGGACGGGCGGGGCACCGATAATCCTGCACTTGCTGCGGCACCGCCGCCTGCCCCAAGCCATGAATCTTCTTGCCCTAGACACCAGTACCGACACCCTCTCCATCGCCGTGCAGCGCGGCGATGCCGTCTGGGAGCACAGCGGCCCCGGTGGCCCGCAGACCTCGACCGAGCTGATCCCCGCCATCCTGGCGCTGATGGCCCAGGCCGGGCTGGAATTCGCCGAGCTGCAGGCCATCGTCTTCGGCCGGGGCCCGGGCTCGTTCACGGGCCTGCGCACGGCCTGCTCCGTGGCCCAGGGACTGGCCTTTGCCGCCCGCGTGCCCGTGCTGCCCATGGACAGCCTGCTGGCCGTGGCCGAGCAGGCGCGCGTGCAATACGGCTGCACCGACCTCATCGCCGTGATCGATGCGCGCATGAACGAGGTCTACCACGCCGCCTACCACTGGGCTGATGGCCGCTGGAACGACATTGGCGAGCAAAGTGGCGACTTCGGCCTGTGCGCGCCCGAGGCCCTGCAACTGCCGCCCGGCACCGTGGTGGCCGGCAACGCCCTGGCCGCCTACGGCGAGCGCCTGGCGCCCCAGGCCAGCCACCTGGCCGCCCTGCCCACCGCCGCCGCCATGCTGCGCCTGGCCCCGGCCCTGCTGGCGGCCGACCGCGCCTTGCCGGCCGACCAGGCCCTGCCGCGCTACATCCGCGATAAAGTCGCTCAGACCACGGCCGAGCGGGAGGCTGCCAAGGCGGCCGCCGCGCTGGCCCTGGCCACGCCCACTCCAGAGGCCAACCCACCCGCACCATGAGCACGCACACGCCACAGCCCTCGCGGCCGCAGCCGCCCCTGACCGACGCTCCGGCGCCGGAGCGGGACAGCGTGCGCTTCGAGCCGCTGAACGTGCTGTCGCTCGACATGCTGCTGCCTGTGGAGCAGCAGGCCTACTCGCATCCCTGGTCCCGTGGCAACTTCATCGATGCCATGGCGGCCGGCAATGAAGCGCAGCTGCTGGTCGATGCCCGGGGCGAACTGGTGGGCTACTTCGTCGCCATGATCGTGCTCGACGAGGTCCACCTGCTCAACATCACCGTGGCCCCGTCGCGCCAGCGCCAGGGCTGGGCCCGCATCCTGCTGGACGCGCTGGCCCTGTGGGCGCGCCAGCGCAAGGCCCAATGGATCTGGCTGGAGGTGCGCGAGAGCAATGTCCGCGCACGCAGCATCTACGCCGCGCATGGCTACCAGGAGGTGGGCCTGCGCAAGAACTACTACCCCATGCACGACGGCCCGCGCGAGCATGCCGTGCTCATGAGCCTCAAGCTATGGCCCTGAATCTAGACACCCGCCAGCGGGCCATGCTGCACGCCATGGGCATCACCGTCTGGCTGCCCGAGCCCGAGACCGCACCCGCCATGCTGTCCGAGGCCCTGGCTGCGCCCGCCGATGCGCCCGCAGCGGCGCCCCTGGCAGTTCCGCCCGTGGCCCGCCCCGTGCCGCCGCCCGTGCAGGAGGCGCCCCCCCCGGCGCCTGCTGCACCGGCGCCTGTCACCGCGCCAGCGCCCGCACGCGTTCAGGTGCCTGTTCAGGCGCCTGTCCAGGCGCCACTGCCTCCCGCACCCGTGCACGCCTCTCCCGCACCCGTCATCCCCGAACGCGAACGCCCGCCGCGCCGCTACGTGCAGCAGCCCGTGGCCGGCGCCCCGGGCCTGGGCTGGCGGCTGGGCCCCGTGCGGCCCGTGTATGCGGCAACGCCGCCTGCCGGTGATGGTGGCGAAGGCGGCTGGCTGATCCTGCTGGAGCCGCCCGCCAACTCCCTGCCCCTGCCGCCCGCCCAGCGCCCCGGCCCCGACTGCGCGCGCACCGCGCTGGAAGGCGACGCGGCCCGGCTGCTGGACAACATGCTGCGCGCGCTGAACCTGCAGGACCATCCGCGCCTGTACAGCGCCGCCCTGCACCGCGTGCAGCCTGCGGCCGAAGGCCAGGAGGCGCCCCAGGTCCCGGCGCTGCAACCGTCGCTGGAGGCACTGCTGCGCGATCTGCGCCCGGCCTGCGTGCTGGTGCTGGGCCTGGCCACGGCGCGCGCCGTGCTGCAGCGCCAGGAGGCGCTGGGCCGCCTGCGCGCCGAGCCGCACCGCATTGCAGGCGTGCCCGCCGTGGTCAGCTACGACCCCAACTACCTGCTGCGCGCCCCCCAGGCCAAGGCAGGCGCCTGGGCCGACCTGTGCCATGCGCAGGCTTTTGTGACAGGCCGCCAGATGCCCCCTGGAGCCGCTTCCGAATAGCGCAGCCGGCCCGCATGTTGCAGCGCAACGCTGCATAATCCAACGCTTTGCATCTTGGAGAAAGCTCCGTGGAAACCTACCCCAGTTGGTAGCTTTCAACTCCCGGTTGGCCTGTGGGGTTGAAAGCACCTCCGATACCCCGCACGCCTGAGAAGAACACCTGGAGTGAGCCTATGCTCAACATCTTTACGCTGGCCAATGGCCGCCTGGTCCAAGAAGAGATCGAGTCGCTGGAGGAGCTGTCCCGCTTCAAGCCGATCTGGGTGGACCTGGAATCGCCCACGGTCGAGGAAAAGCGCTGGATCAAGCAGCACTACGAGCTGTCCATCCCCGAGGATGCGATGGACGACGACATCGAGGAATCGGCCCGCTTCTACGAAGAAGACAATGGCGAGCTGCACATCCGCAGCGACTTCCTGATCGACGATGACGAGGACCCGCGTTCGGTGCGCGTGGCCTTCATCGTCAACGAGCACAACAAGAACCTGCGCAGCTGCGGCGTATTGTTCTCCATCCACGACGAGGACGTGCCCGTCTTTCGCCTGCTGCGCATGCGCGCGCGCCGCGCGCCGGGCCTGATCGACGAGGCCAAGGACGTGCTGCTCAAGCTCTTCGACGCCGACGCCGAATACTCGGCCGACACGCTGGAGCGCATCTACGACGACCTCGAAAAAGCCAGCCAGATGGTGCTGTCCGGCGACGTGACCGACGACGTGGCCCGCGAGGTGCTGGGCGCCATCGCGCGCCAGGAAGACTTGAACGGCCGCATCCGCCGCAACGTCATGGACACGCGCCGCGCCGTCAGCTTCATGATGCGCTCCAAGATGCTCAATGCCGAGCAGTTCGAGGAAGCGCGCCAGATCCTGCGCGACATCGAATCGCTGGACAGCCACACGGCCTTCCTCTTCGACAAGATCAACTTCCTGATGGATGCCACGGTCGGCTTCATCAACATCAACCAGAACAAGATCATCAAGATCTTCTCGGTGGCCAGCGTGGCCCTGCTGCCGCCCACGCTGATCGCCAGCGTCTACGGCATGAACTTCCGCTTCATGCCCGAGCTGGAATGGGAGTTCGGCTACGTCTACGTCATCGGGCTCATGGTGCTCAGCGCCGTGGGGCCCATGCTCTACTTCCGCAAGCGCGGCTGGCTGAAGTAGCGGCAGCCGGCCCCCCTCGGGCCGGCGCTTTTCAGGCCAGCGCCACGGCCTCGATCTCCACCTTCAACCCGAAATGCAGCGCCCCCGTGGGCACCACGGCACGCGCGGGCCGGTGCGTGCCGGCCCAGTCCGCGTAGATGCGGTCAAAGGCCGGCCAGTGCGCCATGTCGTCCAGGTACACGCGCACCTGCAGCAGCCGCGGCACGCCGCTGCCGGCCAGCTCCAGCGCCGCAGCCAGGTTGGCCAGCGCCTGCCGGGCCTGGTCCTCGAAACCGGCATCCACCAGGCGCGTGCCGTCGGGCCGTATGGGCAGCTGCCCTGACACGAAGACCAGCCCCTGGCCCGTGGCCGTGTGGCTGTAGTGGCCGCCCGGCGCAGGCAGGTTCGGCGATGCCTGGCGCAGATCGATCCCGTTTTCACCAGCCATGGAGCCGCTCCCAGGTTTGCACCGAGCCATCTGCCGCCAGCGCCTGGTAGGCCGGGAACTGCGCGCCCGTGGCGCAGGCATGGTTGGGCAGGATGCGCAGCCGCGTGCCCAGGGGAAAGCGCGTGGCGATGTCGGCCTCCGCCGCGCCATCGGCCCGGGCCAGAATGCCGTGCTCCTGGTTGGCGCCCGTGAGCACGAAGCCCGGCATCACCCGCCCCTGCAGGTCGCAGACCTGGCCGTAGCCGAAATCCTGTTTCTGCCGGGCCGTTCCGCGGTCGCGGCTCATGGCCATCCAGCCCGCATCCACGATGGCCCAGCCCTTGTCGGCCTGGTGGCCGATCACGGTGGCCAGCACCGACAGCGCCACGTCCTCGGCCGCGCACACGCCGATGTTGTGCATCACCAGATCGAAGAACACATAGACGCCTGCGCGCACCTCGGTCACGCCGTCCAGCCGGCTGGCCGCCAGCGCCGTGGGCGTGGAGCCCACGCTGACCACGGGGCACGGCAGGCCGGCCGCGCGCAGGGCCTCGGCGGCCTGCACGCAGCCGGCGCGCTCGCGCTCGGCCAGGGCCTGCAGCGCCTCGGGCGTATCCAGCTCGTAGCTGGAGCCCGCGTGCGTGAGCACGCCGCCCAGGCGCATGCCGCCGTCGTGCAGCGTGCGGCCAATGGCCAGCAGCAGCGGCGTATCGTCTGCGCCCACGCCGGAGCGGTGGCCGTCGGTGTCGACCTCTATCCACACCTCGAAGGCCTCGCCCTGCTCGCGGCCGAACGCGGCAATGGCCTGGGCCGCCGCCACGCTGTCCACGATGAGCTTGAGGTCGCAGCCGCGCCGGCGCAGGTGCAGGGCCTGCGGCAGGCGGTGCGGCGCCATGCTCACGGCATACAGGATGTCGGTGGTGCCAGCGGCAAAGAACTGCTCGGCCTCCTTCAAGGTGGAGACCGTGATGCCCGAGGCCCCGGCCGCACGCTGCGCGGCGGCCACGGGCACGCTCTTGCTGGTCTTCACATGGGGGCGCAGGCGCACGCCCTGCGCGTCCATGCGCTGCTGCATGCGGTGGATGTTGCGCTGCATGCGTGCGAGGTCGATCACGGCAGCGGGCGTGTCCAGGGTCAGAAGTGTGTCTTGCATGGTGTTTCTCTCTCCATCGTCAATCCAGGTATTGGCCTTTGGCCTTGAGGGCAGGCACATCGTTGCGCAGTCCCTGTTCGATCAAGGCGGAGACCGTGGCCGGCACGGCCTGCTCGGGCGACGGCAGCTCCACCCCCAGCGCGGCCATCTGTGCGCGCAGGCCCGCATCGCCCATGGCGTGCTGCAGCGACCGCGTCAGCCGCGCGAGCACCGCCGGCGGCGTGCCGCGTGGTGCGAAGATCGCATTCCATGAGCGCGCCTGCAGGGCGTGGCCGGCCTCGGCGCTGGCCGCCGTGCCCGGCAGCTGCGCCAGTCGCTGTGTTCCCAGCACCGCAATCGCCTTGATGCGGCCGCCCGCGATCTGCGGCAGCGCCGTCGTCGTCTGGTCGCACATGAAATCGGTCTGTCCGCCCATGAGATCGTTCATGGCAGGCGCGATCCCGCGATAGGGAACATGGGTGGGGCTTTGGCCCAGCGCCGACAGCAGCAGCACGCACCCATAGTGCGATATCGAGCCCACGCCGGCGCTGCCATAGGAGGCTGCGGCCTGGTTGCGCTTGAGCCACTCGGCGAACTGGCGCAGGTCGGAGGCCGGCAGATTGGCACGCGCCAGCAGCAGCATGGGCGCCGCGCCCGCAGGTCCCACTGGGGCGAAGTCGGCCACGGGGTCATAGGGCAGCTTGCGGTACAAGGCCACATTGACCACATGCGTGCCTATGCCGCCAAAGGACAGGGTGTAGCCGTCGGCTGCGGCCTTGCGCGCCTGGTTCAGGCCGATGGTTCCATTGGCGCCACCCAGGTTCTCGATCACCAGGGGTTGGCCCAGATGCTCCCCCATCTTCTGAGCCACGGCACGGGCCAGCGCATCGCTGGGGCCTCCCGGGGGAAACGGCACGACCAGCGTGACCGGCCTGGCCGGAAAGGCAGCGCCGGCCTGCGCCAGGGCTCCCTGGCTCCACGCCATGGCACAGACGATGGACAGGACCGGGAATGCGGACACAAGGGACAACGGCAGGGCTGGACGCAGCTGCATGGCAGGCTCCTCACAAGGGTGGACAGGAAAGGACGGCGGGCACAGCACCGGCTGCACCCTCGGGGTTCAGCCCTGCTGCAGGGAAAAATCCCTGAGCCAGGGCAGTGCCGGCGCCAGCGTGGGTGCTTCGGCCTCGGCCTGCGGCGCACCCGTGGGCCGCGACAGGCCCACGCAGTTGTGCCAGAAAGTACGCAGGCCCACGGCCGAGGTGCCGAACAGGTCATAGCCTGATCCGGCCACGAAGGCAGCCTGGCCAGCAGGCAGCCCCAGCCGGTCCAGCGCCAGCTGGTAGGGCCGGGGGTCGGGCTTGTAGAAGCCTGCTGCTTCCGAAGTCACCACCACATCCCAATCCACGCCCAGCAGCGCGGCGGCACGTTGACCCAGGCGCTCGGAGCAATTGGTCACCACGGCCAGGCGGCAGTGCGGGCGCAGGGCGGCCAGCAGCTCGCGTGCGCCATCCCAGGGCTGCAGCTGCTCCCATTGCGCCTCCAGCCTGTCGGCCACCGCCTCGGGCAGGCCCCGGTTGCGGGCCGCCGTGCGCACCAGGTCCTCATAGGGCTGGTAGGCGCCGCAGCCATAGGTCAGGCGCAGGTATTCGGCGCGCCAGTCGCGCCCGGCAGCCTCGCTGCCGGCGGCCGCATTCCAGACGGTCCAGGAGTCCAGCAAGGCGGTCAGCAGGTCGAAGAGCACGGCCCGGGGCCATGCGGCAGAGGTGGGGTATGGGGTGTTCATGCCTTGGCACTGTACGGACCAAGACCATGGTCGTGGTTAAATCCGCCGTCATCAATCGTTAAGGCAAATTGAATGATTGCCATCGAGGACCTGCAGCTTGCCGCCGCCCTGCTGCGCGAAAGCTCGCTGAGCGCCGCAGCCCGTGCGCTCGATGTGACGCCGCCCGCCCTGTCCATGCGGCTGCGTCGGCTGGAGGCCGAACTGGGCCTGTCCCTGGCCAACCGCAGCGCGCGGCGCCTGGCGCTGACGCCCGAGGGCGAGCGCTTCGCCC
This sequence comes from Delftia deserti, assembly GCF_042653485.1. NCBI lineage: Bacteria > Pseudomonadati > Pseudomonadota > Betaproteobacteria > Burkholderiales > Comamonadaceae > Delftia > Delftia deserti. The sequence goes on from NZ_JBHSIH010000001.1 coordinate 3,352,291, forward strand.
GCGAGGCCGTGCGGCTGCTGGGCCAGATCGAGGAGTTGCGCGACTCGCTGCATGGCGATGCCCGCCAGCTGGGCGGCACGCTGCGCATTGCCGCGCCCTTTGGCTACGGGCGCAGCCGGCTGGCGCCGGCCCTGGTGCCCTTCACGCGCCAGCACCCGCAACTGAAACTGCAGCTGGACCTGCGCGAAACGCCCTTCCCCGACCGCCACGATGCCGACGCCGTGGTCCACATCGGCGCGGTGCGCGACTCCTCCTGGGTGGCGCGCGAGCTGGCCGCCAATGACCGCTGGCTGTGCGCCAGCCCCGACTACCTGCGCCGCCACGGCACGCCCGCCACGCCGCGCGAATTGCTGGAGCACGCCTGCATCTGCATCCGCGAGAACGAGGAGGACGTGACGCTGTGGCACCTGCGCCCGGCCGCCAGCCGGCGTGCCGCGGACGGCCAGACCCTGCGCGTGACGCCGTCCTACGTCACCAACGATGGCGGCGTGGCCCGCCACTGGGCCGAGCAGGGCCTGGGCTTGGTGCTGCGTTCGCAATGGGACATGGAGCAGGCCGTTGACGAGGGCCGGCTGGTGCGCGTGCTGCCCGACTGGCATTTCGGCAGCGCGCCCGTCACCCTGCTGGTGCCCACGCGCAAGGGCCGCACGGCGCGCGTGCAGGCCCTGGTGACGTTTCTGGAGCAGTGCGCGGCAGCGGGCGTGCTGTAGTGCAGGTCAGGCCGTGCGCGCGGACCTGTCCCGGGCATCGCTGGCACCGTGGGTGCCCTGGCCGCGCTCGCGCAGCCACAGCACCAGGCCGCAGACCATGACCACCAGCTGCGTGCCCACCAGCAGGCTGAAGCCGGCGACGAAACCGCCACCGGCCGAATGCGAGGTCCAGCCGATGACGGCCCCCATGAGCGCAGGCATGAAGCCCGCCACCAGGGTCGCCGTGCCGTTGACGACGCCGTAGGCGCTGGCCACATGCTCGGGCCGCGCGCAGTACTGCACGGTGCTGGGAATGGCGGGGCTCATCAGGCCCCAGCAGAAGTTGGCGGCGATCAGGCAGTAGGCCGCCGCGTAGCGGTCTTCCATGTGGATGGCCAGCCAGATGGCCAGCGCCAGGCCCAGGCTTCCGCCGACGAAGATCAGCGGCACCTGGCGGCGCGGCAGGCGGTCGATGACGATGCCGCCGACCAGCACGGCCAGCACCGTGGCGTATTGGGGCAGCGAGGCCAGCCAGCCCATCTCGCGCAGCGAAAAGCCGCGCGACTCCAGATAGGCCGGCAGCCAGTTGCTGCTGCCCCAGAGGTAGGAGAAGAAGGCCGCCGACAGCACAGCCACCAGCACCAGATAGCGCGTGTGCATGGCGCCGCGCACGATCTGCCCGACCTGTCCCACCGCCTCGCCCAGCGAGCGCGGGCGCGGCATGCCGGTGTCCACGCGGGGCATGCGGATGAAGGCCAGCACCAGCGGGATGCCGATGGCCACATTGATCAGGCCCAGCACGTGGAACGAGGTCTGCCAGTCATGGCCGGCCACCAGGTAGCCGATCAGCGGGTAGCCCACCGCCAGCCCCAGGCCCGTGCCCATGTTCACGAAGGAGTTGGGCAGGCCGTTCTCGTGGCTCTGGAAATGCGCCTTGATGTAGCTGCCCGCCAGCGAGTACAGCGGCCCTTCGGAGATGCCCAGCAGGATGCGCGAGGCCAGCAGCAGGCCATAGCTGTTCATGGCCGGGGACAGAAAGGACACGGCGCCCCACAGCAGCAGGCCGACCACCAGGCTTCGGCGCACGCCGAAGAGCGCCGCGCAAAACGGCGTCAACACGAAGGAAGAAACGCCGTAGCCCACCATGAAGGCCGTGGCCAGCAGGCCCTGGCGCGTGCGGTCGTCGTGCGTCAGCCCGATGTGGTCCAGAAATCCCTGGTCGAGGATGAGGATCGAAAGGTTGATCCGGTCCACATAGGAGATGGCGACGATGATGAAGAGGCTGATCACCCCCCACCAGCGGGCCGCACGCATATCTTTCATGGCAAGTCTCTATCGCCCGATGGGCTGTATCAGAAGAAGTGGCGCACGCCCACCTCGAAGCCGGAGGAGCGGCCGCCCAGCGTGGTGCCCGGGGCCGACAGGCCCTGCACGCCGATGGACTTGGCCGCGCCGTCCTTGTTCTTGAGGAAGGCCACCGTGCCGTAGACCTGGGTGCGCTTGGACAGGTTGTGCCCGTAGCCCACGCTGATCTTGTTCCAGTCGGCATTGCTGCCGTCGGTGTTGTAGTGGCCGTAGGAGGCCTTGAACTCGCCCATGCCCACGGGCGCGGTCACGCCCAGCTGCAGGGCGGTGACCTTGAGGGCGCCGCGCTTTTCGCTGGCCCACAGCAGCATGGGCTTGGCCACGCCGAAGTCCCAGCTCAGGCCCACGTTGCTGGCCGTGAGGTTGGTCGCATCGCTGTCGCCATAGAACTTGCCCGTGGCCAGCGCGCCGTTGAAGGGGCCCTGGCGGTAGCCGAAGCGCAGGCCGCGGTAGTCGCCCTGGTTCTTGTTGGGTGCGCTGCGCGCCTGCTCGCCCATGGCCACCTGCACCTGGCCGTAGAAGCCGCCCAGGTTCTGCGGCAGCAAGTAGCTGACCGCGTTGCTGATCTGGATGGGCGCGCCGCCCGTGGCCGTGCCCGTGCCGGGAATGCCCAGCATGGTGAAGCCCATGGTGCCGCCCACGCCGTTGGTGAGGAAGGGGTCGAAGATCAGCGTGCTCAGGAAGGTGGCCGAGTCATCGCGGCCCAGGCGCACTTCGCCGAAGTCGCCCGACAGGCTCACGGTGGAGCGGCGGTTGAAGCTCAGGCCGCCACCGCTGGCCTTGCCCGAGCCGCTGTCCACGTCCATGCCCGCCTCCAGCCAGAAGCCCGCACGCAGGCCGCCGCCCAGCTCTTCCGTGCCGCGAAAGCCGAGGCGGCTGATGTTGGCGCCGCCCGTGGACAGGCCGGTCTTGGAGGGGCCGGAGCCGTTCAGGTGCGTGACGCCGACATCGACGACGCCGAAGATCTCGACCTTGGACTGCGCCGAAGCGGCACCGGGCAAGGACGCCAGGCAGGCTAGCGCCACGCCCAGCATGGGCGTATGGATGGTTTTCATGGGGTTGTCTCCTCTGGGGTGGTGGCTTGGGGGGGTGGCTTGGGGGGTGGTGGGTTGTTGCCTTGCAGGTCTGATTGCCTGCTCAGATATCGAGCACTAAACGTTCGCTCTTGCAGCCGGAAACGCAGACCATCATCACCTTGTTGCTGGCCTTTTCCTTGGGGCTGAGCACCGAGTCGCGGTGGTCCGGAATGCCTTCGAGCACGCGCGTCTCGCAGGAGCCGCAGACGCCTTCGCAGCAGCTGTGGTCCATCTGGATGCCGGCATCCAGCAGGGTGTCGAGCAGCGACTTCTCGGGCGTGATCTCGATGAAGCGGCCGCTGCGCTTGAGCTCCACCGTGTAGTTGCTGCGCGCGTCGTCGGCAGCCTTGACCTCCACGGGCGTGAAGCGCTCGACGTGGGCGTTGGCGTGGCCCAGCTCGGCGCAGAACTTCTCGAAGGCGTCCAGCATGGGCGTGGGGCCGCAGGCGTAGTGGTGCGTGCCCGCGTCGGGCTGGCGTTGGGCCAGCAGCGCGCGCAGGTCGGGCGGGCCGCCGGCCTCGCTGTCGAAGTGCAGGTGCAGCGGCATGCCCAGCGCCTGCAGCTCTTCCAGGAAGGCCGCGCCCTTGCGCTCGCGGGCGAAGTACAGCATCTCGAACGAGCGGCCCTGGCCCTTGAGCCGGCGTGCCATGCACAGCAGCGGCGTGATGCCGATGCCGCCGGCCACCAGCACGGTGTGCGCGGCACTTTCGTCCAGCGCGAAATGGTTGCGCGGCTCGGAGATGGTGATGGGCATGCCCACGCGCAGCGACTCGTGCACGCAGCGCGAGCCGCCGCGGCTGGCGCGGTCGCGCAGCACGCCGACCACATAGCGGTGGCGCTCTTCGCTGGGGTTGCTCAGCGAGTAGCTGCGCACCAGGCCGTTGGGCAGGTGCAGATCGATGTGCGAGCCCGGCGTGAAGGCGGGAAGCTCCCCGCCCGCCACGGGCCGCAGGTCCACGCTGATGGTGTCCTGGGCCTCGAAGCGCAGCGTGTGCACGAAGGCCTGGAGGTTGGTGCTCATGATGCGGCGCCTTCGTCGATCTGCTCCTGGGCCAGGCGGCGCAGGTGGCGGCGCAGGCGCACCAGGCCGATGTCGTGCTGGTAGAGGTTCTCGCGCTCGTTGGCATCCAGCTCCATCTGCTCCATCATGATCCGGTCCTGCTCCAGCACGGCCCAGTGGCGCGCCTCCAGGCGGTTGCGGTACAGGAAGCGCCAGGTGTCGCGCATCCAGCCCTGCACCTTGCGGCAGCGCCAGAAGAACACGGCGCACAGGTCGGCGCTGATGGGCGTGACGCAGGCCACGATGGCGAAGTTGCCGCCGGGGCCGCCGGTCTTGGGATAGGGGATCTCCAGGCGCATCCAGTGCACGCCCGTGCTGCCCCACTCGGTCCAGTCGAAGTTCACGCCGCGCTGGCCCACCTTCTCGAAGACGAAGCCGTCATCGGTCTCGCGCACCTGGAACGTGGCCTTGCTGTCGCCCTCGGCCATGGAGTGCGACTGCTTGTGCAGGAAGGTGCCGTGCATGGGGTCCATGACGTTGTCCAGCGCATAGCGGTAGTCGCTGCGCCACTCGGCATAGCACAGGAAGTTGGAGTACTCGGGCGAGGTCAGCTCCTCGGGCAGCGTGAACTCGGGCGCCTCGTCAACGGCCTTGTCGCTGTTGTAGAGGAAGATGGCGCCATGCGCCTCGCGTGCATGGAAGGCCAGTGCCGCGCGCGAGCCTTCGAGCTTGCAGCCGGGGCTGCCGGGCACCTTGGTCACCGTGCCGTCGCCGCGCACTTCCACGCCGTGGTAGGGGCAGGCCAGGCGGTCGCCCAGGATCACGCCCTGCGACAGCGGCGCGCCGCGGTGCGGGCAATGGTCCTCCAGCGCATGGACCTGGCCGGCGGCATCGCGCCACAGCGCGATCTTGCGGCCGAAGCGGCGCACCGACACGGGCTGGGTCTTCACGAAGTCCGAGGGGCAGACCGCGTACCAGAGGTTCTTCAGGCCTTTGTTGAGCAGGCCGTCCACCGGATCGATGGTGATGGTTTGTACGTTCATGGGGCTCTCCAGTCCTGCTCGGTATCAATAGCCCAGCCGCGCCATCAGCGCCTGGAAGCTGTCTTCGGTCCAGGCCTGGCCGTTTTCGCCGGCGGGGCCGCTGCGGTTGAGATAGGCCACCAGTTCGGGCAGGGTCTGCACGCCTTCGCCGAAGGCGCGCTCGATGGAATCGCCCAGCAGGTCTTCCATCAGGGTGGGGGCACGTTCGCGCGCCTGGTGCGGCTCGAGATAGCGATCAGCGGCCATGGTTCTCTCCTTCGAAAACTGTCTTGTGTGGGGTTGGCTGCGCTCAGTCGGCGCGGATGTCCAGGTCTTTGATGAGCTTGCCGAAGCGGTTGAAGTCCGCTGCATTGGTCTTCTCAAGCCTCGCGGGCTCGCCGCCTGCGGGCAGCGCGCCGAAGGTGGCCATCTTGGAGACCACGTCGGGCATCTTCAGGATCTCGTTGAGGTGCGTGTTCAGCAGCTTCACGGTCTCGGGCGACATGCCCTTGGGGCCGAACAGGCCCTGCCATGCGGACACTTCCACGTCCTTGACGCCCAGCTCGGCCAGGGTGGGCACATTGGGGGCCAGCGCGCTGCGCTGGCTGTCGGCCACGGCCAGGGCGGTGACCTTGCCGCCGATGTAGGGCGCAATCGGGCCCCAGGTCATGAAGGTCGTGGGCACATGGCCGCCGATCAGGTCGTTGACGGCGGGCGCCACGCCCTTGTAGGGAATGTGGGCGATGCGCGTGCCGGCGGCGCGGTTGAACATCTCGCCCAGGATGTGCATGGGCGAGCCGCTGCCGGGGCTGGCGTAGGTCAGGCCGTCGCGCTTGCCCTGGGCGATCAGGGTCTTCATGTCCTTGATGCCCGAGGCCTGGTTGGTGGCCACGAACATGGGCTGCACGCTGGTCTGCACGATGGGCGTGAAGCCGTGCAGCACGTCGTAGCTGGAGCCCGAGGCCGTCTTGAGCACGAACTGCGCGATGGCGAAGGTATTGGGCGCCAGCAGCAGGGTGTAGCCGTCCGGCGCGGCCTTGGCCACATGCACGCTGCCGATGGTGCCGCTGGCGCCGGGGCGGTTGTCCACCAGCACGGGCTGGCCCAGGCGCGTGGACAGCTTCTCGGCATACAGCCGCGCCATGGCATCGGTGTCGCCACCGGCCGGATAGGCCACGATGATGGTGATGGGCTTGGCCGGATAGGCCTGGGCCATCGCGGTGCCGGACAGCGTGGCTGCAGCCAGGAATGCAGCGGCAAGAGAAACCTGGCGACGTGTCTTGTTCATGGTGGGGGCCGTGGGGTGGTTGGGTTGTGGGGGTAGGCCGTCAGGCGCGGTCTCAATGCCGCTTGTCGGTGATGAATTTCCCGTCGCTGGTACCCACGCCTTTTTGGCGCCGGGTGTTGCCGTCGATGCCGCCATCGATGGCCCATTCGGCAAACACCGTGGGGCCGGGCTCGAACTCGCGCGGCTGCCAGTCGGCGGTGAGCTGGTCCTCGTCGGCGTAGTACTCGACCAGGGCGCCGGCCGGATTGCGGAAGTACCAGAAATAGGCCGAGGACACGGGATGGCGGCCCGGGCCCAGCTGGGTGTCCCAGCCGCAGCGCGAGATGTGCATGCCGCCGCCGAAGACCTCGTGGATGTCGCGCACCGTGAAGGCCACGTGGTTCAGGCCCGCGTCCTTGGCGGGGCGCTGCAGCAGGAAGATGTCGTGGTGGCCGCCGTCAGGCGCGCAGCGCAGGAAGGCTCCGCGCTCGGGGTAGCGGTCCGAGGCCGCGAAGCCGAAGTGGTCCACGTAGAAGCGCTCGCAGGCCTGCACGTCCTTGACGAAGAACACCACATGGCCGACCTCGATGGGCTGGGCGCGTTCGTAGGCCGGGCTGGCCTGGTTGACGCGGTCCTTGCGGTTCCAGGTGTTGTAGGCGGCGCCCTGCACATCCACATCACGCTTTTGCGTGACCTGCAGGCGCACGGACAGGCCGTTGGGATCGGTGCAGCCTATGCGGCCCTGGCCCTGCGTGAACCCTGGCAGCGCGGCAATGCGGCTGGCGTACAGCGCAAGGTCCGCCTCGCTTTCCACGCCCCAGACCACTTCGCGCAGCGTGGGGCCCGCCTCGATGGCGGGCGGCAGATCGGGATGGTCCACGGCGGCCACGATCACGCGGCAGCCGTTGAGGGTCTCGAACACCAGCCGGTCGTCCGCTTCCTGCACCAGCGCCAGGCCCCAGTCCAGGAAGAAGCGGCGGCAGGTGGCCAGGTCGTCCGCGCCGTAGGTGATTTCGTCTATGCCCAGTACGCTCATGTCGATTCCCTTTCAGTTCGCCCAGGCCAAAGGCTGGTCGTTCAAGCCCCAGTACATGCTCTTTTGCTCCATGTACTGCTGTATGCCCAGCCGTCCCTTCTCGCGGCCCAGGCCGCTGTCGCGCCAGCCGCCGAAGGGCGTGGAGATGGAGAACTGCTTGTAGGTGTTGATCCAGACCGTGCCGGCCTGCACGGCGCGGCCTATGCGCCAGGCGCTCTTGTAGTCGCGCGTCCAGATGCCGGCGGCCAGCGCGTAGACGCTGTCGTTGGCCTGGGCGAGCAGGTCGTCCTCGTTGTCGAAGGGCATGGCCACGAGCACGGGGCCGAAGATTTCCTGCTGGCAGATCTGCCAGTCGTTCTTCACGCCGTCGATGATGGTCGGGCGGTAGTAGTAGCCGCGCTCGAACTGCGCGCCCTCGGGCCGCTGGCCGCCCGTGAGCAGCCGGCCGCCCTCGGACAGGCCCAGGGCCACATAGCTCTCTATGGATTCGCGGTGCTTGGCGGTGATCAGCGGCCCCATCTGCGTGCGCTCGTCAGCCGGGTCGCCCACCTGCAGCGCGGCGGCCTTGGCCGTGAGGCGCTGCATGAATTCGGCATGCAGGCTGCGCGCCACGAACAGGCGCGAGCCCGCGATGCACGACTCGCCCGAGGAGCTGAAGATGCCGTAGAGCACGCCGTTGACGGCATGGTCGATGTCGGCATCGGCCAGCACCATGGTGGCCGACTTGCCGCCCAGCTCCAGCGAGACCGGCATCATCTTGTCGGCCGCGATGTGGGCGATGTGCTTGCCCGTGGACGTGCCGCCCGTGAACGACACGCGCTTGACCAGCGGATGCTTGGTGATGGCATCGCCGATCACCGAGCCCCGGCCCGGCAGCACGCTGACCAGGCCCTTGGGCACGCCGGCCTCTTCGCAGATCCTGGCCAGCTCCAGCGCCAGCAGCGGCGTGGCCTCGGCGGGCTTGACGACCACGGCGTTGCCGGCGGCCAGCGCGGGCGCCAGCTTTTGCGCCTCGCTGGCGATCGGCGAGTTCCACGGCGTGATGGCCGCCACCACGCCCATGGGCTCGTACACGCTCATGGTCATGAAGTCGCCGCGCGAGGGCGTGATGGTTTCCTCCATGGTCTCGCAGGCGGCTGCAAAGAACTGGAAGGTGGCGGCGGCGCTGGCCACCAGCATGCGTGTTTCCTTGATGGGCTTGCCGTTGTCCAGGCGCTGCAGCTGGGCCAGGGGCTCGGCGCGCTCGCGGATCAGCTGGGCCACGCGGTGCAGCACGGCCGCGCGCTCATGGGGCTTTTTCTGGGCCCAGCCGCTGGTGCGGAAGGCGTGGTCGGCCTTCTGGATGGCCTCCTCCACATCCTCCAGGCTGGGCGCGCGCAGGCGGCCCACCACTTCGCCGGTGGCGGGATAGAGCGTGGTGGATTCGCCTCCGCCGCCCAGGCGCCATTCGCCGGCGATGTTGATGGGGAGCAGTTCCAGGTTCGACATGGTGAGCCTCTCTCGTTCGTTCGAATCCAGCCGCCTCAGGCGGCCTTGGTGGCCGTGCTGGTGGCCGGGATCTGGTCCAGCTTGTTCACGGGCGGGCCCGAGAACGTGGCCTTGAAATTGCCGATGGCGCGCATGTCGATCTCCAGCAGGAAGGGGCCCTTCTTCGGCCAGGCCGAGGCCAGAACGGCGGGCAGCTCGTCAAGGTTCTGCACGCGGGCATGGGGCAGCTGGATGGAGGCGCACAGCTGCGCGTAGTCGGGCGTGTGCAGTTCCACATAGCAGCGGCGGCCGCCGTAGGAGGCGTCCTGGATGTTCTGGATCACGCCGTAGCGCTGGTCGTTCATCAGCACGATCAGGGTGTCGCACTCTTCCTGCACCAGCGTGGCCAGCTCGCCCAGGTTCAGGATGAAGCCGCCGTCACCCGCCAGGCCCAGCGTCTTGCGGCCCGAGCCGCTGACCGCCGCGCCCACGGCCGCGCCGATGGCCATGGGCATGCCCATGCCGATGCCGCCGCCCGTGGCGTGCACGCCCGCGTTGGGCTCGAAAAAGCGCAGCTCGCGATTGCCCCAGGTGCTGTTGGAGACGGTCACGTCGCGCACCCAGTTGAAGTTGCGGCCCACGGCCTTTTGCAGCTGCTGCACCAGCACGCTGTACGGACCCAGGCCGTCGCGCATGGTGGCCACGGCCTCGTCGTGCACCTGGCGCAGGTCGGCCAGCAGCTCGGGGTCGGCCTTGTAGCCGCGCGCCTCCAGCCGGTCGGCCAGGCCTGTCAGCGCCAGGGCCGAGTCGCCGCAGACAAAGCCGTCATCGGCGTAGCAGCGGCCCTGCTGGGCGGCGTCCACATCGATGCGCAGCAGCGGGCGCGGCAGCTTCAGTTCGTACTTCAGCGTCTCGTTGCTGCGCAGGCGCGTGCCCACGGCCAGCATGGCGTCGCAGCGCTGGTAGAAGGCCTCCACGGGCTTTTGGATGTTGTAGGCGCCCAGCGAGGCCGGATCGTCCTCGGCCACGATGCCGCGGCCCTGGCCCGTGCTGACGATGCCGAAGCCCAGCGCCTTCAGACGCTGCACGGCAGCGACTGCGTGGCGTGCGCCGCCACCCAGCCACAGCAGCGGGCGGCGTGCCTTGGCCAGCGTGTCGGCCAGCGCATCCAGCGATGCCTCGCTGGGCGCCAGCACGGCCACCGGCAGCGGCGACAGGTCGGCCGGCATGTCGATCACGGTCTGCTGGATGTCGATCGGAATCTCCACGCTCACCGGGCCCGTGGGCGCGGTCATGGCGGCCTGCACGGCGGCCTTCAGGGTGGACAGGCAGGTCTCGGCGCTGCGCACGCGGAACGCCGCCTTGGACACGGCGCCCAGCATGGTCAGCTGGTCGGGCGCCTCGTGGATGTACGACAGCTTCTGGTCCAGGTACTGCGTCTCGATCTGGCCCGTGATGTGCAGCAGCGGCGTGCCGGCCGTATAGGCCTCCACCAGGCTGCCGGCGATGTTGCCTGCGGCCGGGCCGGTGCTGGTGATGCACACGCCCAGGCTGGAGGTGGAACGCGCGCAGGCATCGGCCATGTTGCCGGCGCCGGCCTCGCCGCGCGCCATCACGAAGCGCACCTTGCCCCGCGCATTCATCGCGTCCAGGATGGGCATGTTGTGGATGGAGATCACCCCGAACGCGGCCTGCACGCCGCAGTGCTCGAGGAACTGGGCCACAACGGCGCCGACGGTGATTTTGGATGCGGAAGAAGTCATGTTCTGCTTTGAATCGGGTGAAGGGGCTGAAGCACTACGCTTGCCGTGCAAGACCACCGGAGACGTCGATGTGGCTGCCGGTCGTGTAGGAGGACAGGGGCGTGGCGAGATAGAAGATGGCGCGTGCGGCCTCGTCGGGCGAGCCCAGGCGGCCCAGCGGAATGGACTTCTTGCGGGCGAGCTCGGCGCTCCAGGCGTTCCAGTCCTGGCTGCGGTCCTCGCGCGCCTCGAAGCGGCGGCGCCACTGGCCGGACTCGATCAGGCCGACCAGGATGCCGTTGACGCGCACGCCCTTGGGCGCGAACTCGGTGGCCATGGAGCGCACCAGGTTCTTGAGGCCGGCGCGCGCCGCCGAGGTGGCCACCATGTGCGGCTCGGGCTGCGAGGCCAGCAGCGAATTGACGCAGACGATGGCCGGCTGCGCCGTGCGCTCGAGCTGCGGCAAAAAGGCGCGCGTGGGATGCAGTACCGAGAAGAACTTCAGGTGCAGCTCCTCGGTCCAGGCCGCATCGTCGGTGCTGGCAAACGTCGAGACCCGGCCCTGGCCCGCGTTGTTCACGAGGATGGAGGCCGGACCCAGCGCAGCCTCGCTGTCGCGCGCGAACTGCTGCACCTGGGCGGCGTCGAGCACGTCGCAGGCCTGGGCGAACAGGCGGGCCTCGGGATGGCGCCCGCGCAGCTGCTGCACGGCCTGCTCCAGGCGTTCGGCGCTGCGCCCGCACAGGGCGACACGCGCGCCCTGCGACAGCAGCAGATCGACCGTGGCCAGGCCGATGCCCGAAGAGCCGCCGGTGACGACGGCCGTGGTGTCCTTGAGTTGGGAATCAAACATGGCCGCCTCCTGCGCGCCGGGAATTGAGGGAAAGCAGCTGTGCCGTCTGCGTTTGCGGCCGGTAGTTCAGCAGCTCGGACAGCTCGGCCGCCGCGTCGCAGACGCCGGCGATCAGGGCCTGGGCACGGCCCTCCTCCACATGGGGCGCGGGGACCGTCGTGCCCAGCGCCGCCACCACGCGGCCGCTGTGGTCGCGCACGGGCGCGGCGATGGTGCAGATGGAGCTTTCGTAGAAGCCTTCGCTGAACACATGGCCGCGCTCGCGGTCGGCCTCGACCAGGTTGAACAGATCCAGCACCGTGCGCGGTGTCTTGGGCGTGTGCGCTTCCAGGTGCTCCTCGGGGTAGAGCGTGCGCAGCTCGGGCAGGGACAGGTCGGCCAGCAGCACGCGGCCCAGGGCCGTGGCATGGGCAGGCAGGCGCGTGCCCACGCGCACCGAACTGGTCAGCGGCGTGGGTGGCGTCACCTTGGCCACGTAGACGATGGAGCGGCCATCGCGCACCACAATGTTGCAGGGGTAGCGGATCTCGCCGCACAGCCGCGCGATCACGGGCTGGCCCAGCTCGGTCAGGTCCATGGACGACAGGAACTCGAAGCCCAGGCGCAGCACGGACAGGCCCAGCCGGTAGTCATTGCTGCCCTCGGCGCGCTGCAGAAAGCCCATGGCCTCCAGCGTGTTGAGCATGCGGAAAATCGTGGCGCGCGGCAGCTGCAGGCGGCGCGCCAGCTCGGGCGCGCCCAGCGTGGCATTGCCGCGCCCGAACTCCTGCAGCAGGCGCAGGCCGCGCTCCAGCGCGGGCACCATGTACTTGTCGGCGCCGTTGTCCGCGCTCTCGGTGTTCTCGGAAGAGGGGGTGTCGGTCATGGCGAAACCCCTTCAATTCATCACGAAGCCGCCGTTGACGGGCAGCACCTGCCCCGTCACGAAGCGCGCGCCATCGGACAGCGCATAGGCCACGGCGCCCGACACATCCTCGGGCCGCTGCTCGCGCTGCAGCGCGCGCTGGTCGATGTACAGGCGGTGGCGATGCTCAGGCACGTACTCCGTGGCCTCCACCAGCACCAGGCCCGGCGCCACGGCGTTGATGGTGATGCCGTCGGCCCCCAGCTCGCGCGCCATGGAGCGCGTCATGGCCATTACCGCGCCCTTGCTGGCCACATAGGCCATCAGGTTGGGGGCGCCCCACATCGCGGTGTCGGACGCCAGGTTGACGATGGCGCCCCGGCCGCTGTCGCGCAGCGCGGCGCGGCAGGCACGCGTCATCAGCCACACGCCGCGCACGTTCACGTTCATCACCTGGTCCCACTTGTCCAGATCGATGTCGTCCATGCCCTTGCCGCCCGAATCGGTCACGGCCGCGTTGTTCACCAGGCCGTCCAGCCCGCCCAGCGCCTGCACCGCCTGCTGCGCGCAGCGCTCTATCGACTCCGGATTGCCGGCATCCAGCCCGAAGCCATGGGCCTCGAAGCCCTGCGCACGCAGCCGGGCCACGGACTCGGCCAGCAGCTCCTCGCGCAGATCGGCCATGGCGACACGCGCGCCCTGCTCGCAAAAGGCCTTGGCGAACGCAAAGCCCAGGCCGCGCGCCGAGCCTGTGACGAGGATGCGGCGGCCGGCAAGCTGGCCTGTGGAGGGCGTGGTGTTCATGGCGTACCTCAATCGAAGGGGGTTTGTGTCTGTTTCAAATTTGAAATGACACTTTTTTCTTGAAACAAGCGTGAGTTTAGGACTGATGGTTCGGGGTGGGATTGGGGAAAACACGGAGGCGTGTGGGAAATGGATGACAGAGGTGTGTCTGGGTGTGTTTTGGATGGGGGCTTTTATGGCTTGTGAGGACATGCCCGCCCTGCGGGCGGGAGCCGGGTTTCGGCCCGGCGGCCGACCTCCTTTTCTTTGATTCGTCAAAGAAAAGGAGGCAAAAGAAAGACGACCCGAATGACCACGGCGCAGGCGCTGACATACGGGGAGTGGGTGCGGGCCTTCGCTTCGCTCGGCCTGGGGTTTGAGGCGGGGTTGTGGAATGCCTCTATGATTTCGGTGGCCCCTGTTCCGGGGCTGGTGCTTGAAAACACCATCAACACACAGCGGCAGAGCCTCCCCGAAAGTGAGGCCTCGTCACGTCTGAGCACTTGGACAGTGGGCATCGCACCCGCACGTCCACACGGTTTTGGATGGGATGGGGCTACCCGCAAGGCTGCCCGCACGTCTATCCGGCCGAGCGCAGCGAAGGCCCGAGCAAACTCCCCGTATGTCAGCGCCTGCGTCGGGCCGCCTGCGGGGTTGCCCGGCAGCGCAGCGAAGGGGTCGTGGGCATTCGGGTTGCCGTCTGTGACCTGACCTTTCTTGGCGAATCAAGAAGGGCCATCGGCTGCCGGGCCAGGAACCATGCATCAAACCAAGCAACCACAGTGGCAGGAATTCCCCTCAAGTCCAGCGTCAAAGCTTTGGCCTCCGATGACACACGGGCTGCACGGCCATCAGTAACGATACGCAGCAAAATAGTACTTTTTTAGATACACTTTTCCGATGGAAGAGCCCATTCTTTCCGTTGTCTTCTAACGATCCGATGCCGGCAAGGAGCCCGTGCGTGACTGGCTTCGTGAACTTACGGTGGAAGACCGCAAAGCCATCGGCGCCGATATCAAGACCGTCCAATACAACTGGCCTCTGGGCATGCCGGTAGTACGCAAGATGGAGCCAGGACTGTGGGAGGTGCGGTGCAGCATTGCCGATGGCATCGCACGTGTCCTATTCACGGCCCAGAATGGAAAAATGGTGCTGCTGCATGGCTTCATCAAGAAGTCGGCCAACACCCCCGGGCCGGATCTGACAACTGCCAGAAACCGGCTCAAGAAGCTGAGGAATACCCCATGAACAAACATCTAGGCAGCAATTTCGATGACTTCCTCGAAGAAGAAGGCCTGCTTGAGGAGGCCACAGCTATCGCAGTGAAGCGGGTGATTTCCTGGCAATTCGCACAGGCGATGAAAGCCCAGAAAGTCAGCAAGACCGAGATGGCGACACGCATGCGCACCAGCCGCATGGTGGTGAACCGCCTGCTGGACGAAAACGACACCGGCGTCACCCTGGCCACGTTGGCCCGCGCCAGCGTGGCGCTTGGCACGGCTTTGCACTTTGAACTGGACGATGCGACGGTTCTCCAGGCATCAGCGGCATAAAAGCACGACCGCTCAGCGCTGCGCTTACAGCCGCCGCAAAAACCCATCAACAACCCGCAACGCGTACCGGCTCGCCACCACCCGCACAAACTCCGCAAAGTCCACATGCGCACTGTCATCCGCCCGATCGGAAACCGTCCGCATCGCCGCAAACGGCACGCCATAGTCCAGGCAGGCCTGCGCCACGGCGGCCCCTTCCATCTCCACCGCCAGCACCTCATGCCCCGCAGCCCGCAGGCCCTGCGCCAGGGCCTGCGAAGCCCCTGCCGTGCCCACGAACTGGTCACCACTGGCAATCAGCCCCTGGTGCGCGCGCGGCGCCGTGGTGGCGTGGGCGGCGCGCAGGTCTTCGCCCGCCTCGGCCACGCAGGCCTGGGCGGCGGCCAGCAGCGCGGCCGTCATTTCGGGGTCGCAGGGCAGGCGCGTGCGGCCGTAGCCGGGCATTTCCCAGCGCGGGAAGATGGGCGAGGCATCCAGGTCGTGCTGCAGGTATTCGCCGGCAACGACCACGTCGCCCACGCGCACGCCTTCGCCCAGGCCACCGGCCACGCCGGTGAAGGCGATGCGGCGCACGCCGAAGCGTTCGATCAGCGCCGTGGCCGTGGTGGCCGCCGCCACCTTGCCTATGCCTGACAGCGCGCAGACCACGTCGTGCCCATGCAGGCGCCCGCGCCAGAACATGCGGCCGGCGTGGGCCGTGCCCTGGGCGTCGGACATGGCATGGACCAGGCCTTCCTGTTCCTGCGGCAGGGCACTGAGGATGGCGATGGTCATGGTGGCTTCTCTTTCAACGGCACAGGCAAAAAGCAAAGGCGGCCCGGGGGCCGCCTGCGGGGCGAAAGTGCCATTGTGCCGCGAGCCCGCGCCCGCTCCGGCTCAGATGGCGATGGCCGTGGCCTGGTTGAGCACGGCGCGCACCACGCTGTAGACGGTGAGGGCCGAGGTCTTGGGGTTGGCCTCCAGCGGCTTGCCGCGCATGGTCAATTCCATGGAACCGAAGGCGCCGCGCGCGGCCACATGGTGCACGTTCTCGTCCACGGCCGGGTCGGCGTACAGGCGCACCGTGGTGCGGTCCAGGCCCATGCCGGCCAGCGACAGGGTGGCGGCCACGTTGGCGTTCTTGGGGTAGAGCTGGGCGGCCTCGCGTGCGCTGCCTTCGAAGATGCAGAAGGCTTTCTTGAGGCTGGCGAGGTCGCAGCGCTGTTCTGCGGGCGTGCCGGTCCAGGCCAGGGGCGGCTTGCGGCCGGTGTAGACCACTTCGTCCAGACCGCCGATGCGCGCGGCGGCCAGCGCATCCACGCCGCCGATGGCGCCCGACAGCAATTGCACCTGGGTGCCTCCGGCCTCGGCCGCGGCCTGCACGGCCTCGGCCATGCCGGGGGCGCTGAGTGCGCCGATGGAGGCCACGACGGCAGGAATGCCGCGCCGCAGGGCGGGCAGCACATGCTCTTCGATGGCGGCATGGCCTGCGCATTCGACGATGAGGTCGGGCCGGTCTTCGGCCGCCAGCGCAGGCAGTGCGCGGGCCTGGGGCGCATGCCGGGCCAGGGTGGAGCGCACGGCGTCCGTCACTTCGGGAACAAGCACCCAGCCCACTTGCACCGCGGCATGGCCCTTGAGCAGTTCGAGCACGCTGGCGCCAATCGCACCGCAACCAATCACAGCAATATTCATCGTCATTTCTTTCTGAGCAAGAACGCGCTGAAGGCCGGTGGGAGCACCAGTTCCTCAGCGCAGAAAACCAGGATGCTGGGTGCGCAGGTGGCCCGTCAGTTCGACGGCGGCCTCGCGCACCTGTTCCACCCAGTGCGCCATGCGCCCGGGTGCGATTTCGGTGAAGGCCACGGCCATGCCCAGGCCCGCGATGATGCGGCCCTGCGCATCGCGCACGGGCGCGGCAATGCTGGAGACGCCGGGCTCGTAGAAGCCCTCGCCCATGGCGTAGCCGCGCTCGCGGTCCTGCAGCAGCAGTTGCTGCAGTTGCTGCACGTCGCGCGGCGTGCTTTCCGAGAATTGCGGCAGTTCGCTGCCGCCGAAGAGCTGGCGCAGCTGGTCTGCGTCCATGTCCTGCAGCAGGGCGCGGCCCAGCACGGTGGCATGGGCCGGCAGGCGCGAGCCCACGCGCACGGCGCCCTGGAAGGCGCCGGCCGGCGCAATGCGCGCCACGTAGACCACGGAGGTGCCGTCCAGCAGCGCCAGGTTGGTGGTGAAGCCCAGGCGCTCGCATAGCGCCTGCAGCACGGGCTCGGCCAGCTGGGCCAGCGGCTGGGTGGACAGGTAGTCGTAGCCCAGGCGCAGCACGGACAGGCCCAGCCGGTACTCGGTGCCCGAGCGTTGCAGATACCCCATGTTCTCCAGCGTCGTCAGCATCCGGAACACCGTGGAACGCGGCAGCGCCAGGGTGCGCGCCAGGTCGGGCGCGCTCCACACGGGCTGCGAAGGCGTGAAGCAGGCCAGCAGGCGCAGGCCGCGCTCCAGCGCGGGGACGGTGTAGCGGTCGTTGTCGTTCGAGAGGGTTTCGGAGGTGTCGCTCATCGCAATTCGGGCCGGTAGGCCATCAGGTCAGCAGGGTGGCCAGCCTCTGTGCGACATCCGCAGGTTGTTCGACGACAGAGGCATGGCCGGCTGCCGCAAGCGTAACGTACCGCGCGCCCAGCCTTTGGGCCCAGGCCGCGCAGGCAGCGGGCGGCGTGACCACGTCGTGCTCGCCCACCCAGACCTCGACCGGCATGGCCAGTTGCCCCGCCGCCTGCCCCAGGTCGCTGCCGCACAGCAGCTCCACGGCCTGGGCGTAGCCGGCAGCATGCAGGCGCGCCGTGTTCCAGCGCACCCATCGGCGCACGGGCTCGGGCGCGGCGGGCGAGACCAGGCGCTGGTCGATGGCGGCGGCCAGGCCTTCGATGCCTTTTTCCTGCAGGGCCGCAAGACGGCCCTGGCGTACCTTGGCCTGCTGCTCGCCCATGCCGGGTGCGCCATAGCCGCCAGCGGGGCTGATCAGCACCAGTTGCTGCACACACCCGGCGCCCGCCTGCACCGCCCAGGGCGTGCCCATGAGCGCACCCAGCGAGTGACCCACCAGCAGGCAGCGGCGTACGCCCAGCGCCTGCAGCGACTGCGCCAGCACGCGGGCGTAGTCGGCGCCCGTGGGCGCGGCGGGTGCCAGCGGCGTGGAGCGGCCGTAGCCGGGCGCGTCCCAGGCCAGCACGCGCGTGCGCGGCGCCAGCTCCAGGGCCACGTCCAGCCAGGAGGCGGCGCCCGAGCTGATGCCGTGCAGCATCACCACGGCAAAGTCCGAGGCCGTGTCGCCGGCCTCGCGCCAGGCGGCCTGAGCGCCACCGGGCAGGGCGATGAGGTGTTCGGGGAACTGCGCCTGAAGGCGCTGCTCCATGCATGCTGTTACCGAGGGGGTCATTTCAGTTATCCATGGCGGTGGCATGGCCCTTCAGCCATGAGACTGGCACGATCCAGGCCAGGGACAGCCAGCAAGGGCCGCCCCGCCGCGAGGCTGTCGTCCCCCTTGCAAGGGGGAAGGCGCGAAGCGCCTCAGGGGGTGCTTCATTTCTAACGTTTGATTTTTGCCAGGGGGTGTTCTGGGGGATAGGTGGGCGTGATGGGCTTCTTGGCGCCCAGCATCACGCACATCAGCGCGTCTTCGTCGCCGATGTTGATTTCCTCGCGGTACACGCCGGGCGGCACGGAGACCACGTCGCGGTCGGTGAGGATGGTCTCGAAGCGCTGGCCGTCCTTCTCCAGCACGAGCTTGAGCTTGCCGCGAATCAGGAAGAAGACTTCCTCCACATCCGTGTGCAGGTGCGAGGGGCCTTCATTGCCGGCCGGGATGACCATGGTGGAGAAGGTGAAGTTCTCGGAAGGGATGGTGTTGCTGTCCGCAGCCACGCCCGTGCCGCCCGTGCCGATGTAGCGCATCTGGCCACGGCGGTACTTGGGGTCGAAGTCGGCCTGGAACTTCAGCGCGTCGAAGTCGTACTTGCGCGTGGAAAACCGCGCCACGCGCGACTCCATCCATTGTTCGAAGCTGGAGCCTTCGGGCTGGTCCCAGGTGCGGGGCGTGTTCTGAGCGGATTCGGACATGTGTCTCTCCATCAACGTCGGTGGATCATGGCGGGGAAGGCGCCATTTGTTTTATCCATGAATCACAGTTCATGGGGTAAAACAATTATAGAAAGATTGATCGCACGCAACAAGGGCCACATGCGCAGCGGCATGTGGCCCCTTTGCTGCCCAGTCTGTTCAGGGAACAGCGATGCGAGTGCCTCAGGCAGCCATGCTGCGCCGCCCAGGCCGAAAGCCCGCCTGGCTGGCCGGCCAGACCACGGACAGGCAGGCCAGCGCCAACACCGCCAGCGCCCAGGGCAAGGCGGAGGCACCCCGCCAGCCCAGCAGCAGTCCGCCGGCCACGCCGCCGCTCGCCACGGCCAGGTTGAAGACCGTCACCAGCATGGACTGGGCCACGTCAGCGCCCTCGCCTGCCGCGTCGGCCAGCGCGGTCTGCAGCAGCGTGGGTGCGCCGCCAAAGCTCAGTCCCCAGGCCGCAACCCCGATCAGAACGGCCACGGCCGACTGCCCGGCCAGGCCCAGCACCAGCGCAGACACGGCGAACAAGGCCAGGCTCAGCACGGTGAGCGCGCGCAGCCAGCGGTCCACCAGCAGGCCCGTGAGCCAGATACCGGCAATGGCCGCAAGGCCGAACAGCAGCA
The DNA here is from genome assembly GCF_042653485.1 of Delftia deserti. Taxonomy (NCBI): domain Bacteria; kingdom Pseudomonadati; phylum Pseudomonadota; class Betaproteobacteria; order Burkholderiales; family Comamonadaceae; genus Delftia; species Delftia deserti. The sequence goes on from NZ_JBHSIH010000001.1 coordinate 3,371,706, forward strand.
GCACCCCATCCACCCTTTGCCCCAGACCCGCCGAAGCCAGGAAGGGCGCGATGAAGGTGTAGAGCATGTTGTGGGCCAGCATCCAGCCGAACAGCGCCAGCAGCACGGGGCGCACGCCGGGCACGAGCAGGATGCGCGCCACGGGCTGGCGTTGGTGCGCCGTCTGCCCGGCGTAATCCGGCACACCCAGCCGCACCCAGGCCAGCAGCAGCAGGCACAGCGCCGACAGCGCCCAGAACACGCCGCGCCAATCGAACAGGCTGCCCAGCCAGGCGCCCAGCGGCACGCCGGCCGCCAGGGCCAACGGCTGGCCCACGCCCGCCACGGCCAGTGCGCGCCCCTGCAGATGCGGCGGCACCATGCGCCGCGCATAGCCGGCCACCAGCCCCCAGATCACGCCGGCAGCCATGCCTGCGGCAAAGCGGGCGACCAGGGTCAGGCCGTAGTGGCCGGACAGCGCGGTGAGGCTGTTGAAAAGCAGCAGCCCGCCCACCGCCGCCATGAACAGCGGCCGGCGCCTGAGGCCGCGCGTGGCGGCCACGACGGGAATGGCGGCCAATACCGAACCCAGCGCGTACAGCGTGACCATCTGGCCGGCCATGGCTTCGGACACTGCCAGTCCCGTGCCGATCTGGGGCAGCAGGCCGGCCGGCAGGGTCTCGGTCATGATGGCCAGAAAGCCTGCCATCGCCAGGGCCAGCAGCCTGCCCAGAGGCAGGCCCGTGTCGCCGGAGGTGTCCATGGGCTGGTTCATTGCCTTTTCCTCGCTGCGCATCTCAGGCATGGGAGGCTGGATGGGATGCCAGGTGGGATGCCGCCATGTCCTTGTCGCCATGCCCGGCGGCCAGCGCGCGCTCGAAGCGGCGCAGCCCGGCCTGGGCGCCATCCAGCAGCAGGCCTGCGCCGGCTGCGGCATCGGCCACCAGTTGCGCGTCCTTGACGGCATTGGCCACGGTGAAGCTGGCGTCGTAGCGGCCTGACAGCATGGCAGCGGCCTTGGCCTGGAAGAAGCCGCTGTCCATGGGCCCGCCCGTGACGGCATCGACCACCAGGGCCGGCTCTATGCCCAGCCCCTTGGCCAGCGCCAGGCTTTCGGCCAGGCCATGCGTGAGTGCGAAGGCCCAGTGGTTGAGCGCCAGCTTGAGCCGGCTGGCGGCGCCTGCCTGCTGCGCAATCCACAGGCTGCGTTTGCCAATGGCATCGAACACCGGCTGCACCTGGCCGCGCTGCGCCAGCGGGCCTGCGGCCAGGATGACCAGCTGGCCCTGCTCGGCAGGCTGGCGCGTGCCCTGCACGGGGCAGTCGTAGAACACCAGGCCATGCCGATCGGCGAATTGCGCCAGCGGCGCGATGGCGTCCACACCCACCGTGCTCAGTTGCAGCCACAGCGTGCCCGGCTGCAATGCTGGCGCTGCAGCCTGCATGGCCTGCAGCACGGCCGGCCCGTCCTTGAGCACGGTGACGACGACGCGGGAGCCACGCACGGCGTCGGCCGCATTGCCGCAGGCCTGAACGCCGTCGGCCGCAAGGGCCTGGGCCTTGGCGGCCGTCCGGTTCCAGGCGCGGACGGTGAAGCCCTTGCGTTGCAGGTTGCGCGCGACGGGCGCACCGATCAGGCCCGTGCCGAGCACGGCAATGGTGGTTTGAAGGTTTGAATGCATGGGAACTCCAGGGTGATGAGAGAGTGAAACAGACAAGGAAAACTGAAAGCCGGATTACTGGAACGATCATTCCAATTCAAGGAAAATAAAAACCCGCAACGGCACGACATGCGCGCGGGTGACAGGTGGCGGGTGACCGGCTATTGCGCCTGCAGCGCCATGTCGACCACGTCGACCACGTCCATCAGGCACTGGCGGCGCTGCGGCGCGCTGCTGCCCTTGCCCAGCACGCGCAGGCCCTGCACGGTGTTCAGGACGAAGCGCGCCAGGGCGCGCGGCTTTTTGCTGTCGGTGATGTCGCCTTCCTGCTGGCCGCGCAGAATGAGCTTTTCCAGCGCCTTTTGCAGGCGCTGGAAGTTGCCGGCCACCCTCTCGGCCACGGCCTCGTCATGGCCGGCCAGCTCCAGCGCGGCATTGGCGACCAGGCAGCCACGGCGCCCGGCATCGCTCAATTCGTCCTGCACGATGCGCAGCAGCAGCTGCCGCACCAGGTCCCGGGCGCGTCCCGGGCCGGACAGCAGTTCCACGTTGGAGGTGGTCACGGCCTCATAGCGGCGCAGCGCATGCTGGAACAGCCCCTGCTTGTTCTCGAAGGTGCCGTACAGGCTGCTGCGCGACAGGCCCGTGCCGTCCACCAGGTCCTGCACCGAGGTGGCCGCGTAGCCGCGCTGCCAGAAGACCTGCATGGCGGCGTCAGCGATGTCATCGGGGTCGAAGTCCTTGGTGCGCATGGTGGCTCATTGAATTGGAACGATCATTCCAATCAATGTAGGCGGCCGTTTCACGGCTGTCAAGATGGCGCCAAAGGGCCTTCACTCGCAGGGAATTTCCAGCCCGACCTTCACGCGGTCCAGCGCCACGATGGTCTTGAACCATTTGACGTTGGGGTTCTCGGCGAACAGGCGCCGCGCCAGGGCCTCGTACTCCTGCATGGTGGCCACGGTGAGGACGAGCACGAAGTCCACCTCGCCCGTGACGTAGTAGCACTGCTGGACCTCGGGCACGGCGAAGTGCGACTTCATGGCGTTGAGCGCGTCGATGCTGGTGCGCTCGGTCATGACCTCCACGATGATGGTGATGGGCCTGCCCACGCGCGTGGGGTCCACGGTGGCGGCCTGGCCGGTGATCACGCCTTCGGCCTGCATGCGCTTGAGGCGACGCTGCACGGCGGCTGTGGACAGGTTGACCTGCTCGGCCAGCAGGCGCAGCGGCACCGTGCTGTCGCGCTGGACGATGGCCAGGATGGCGCGGTCGAAGCCGTCCAGGTCGGCCAGGTGAGCAGGGTGGGCGGTGTGCTTGGTCATGGGAAGCGAGACTTTTGGAGGGTGAGAAATTTTCTCGCAAACACCCCCAATTCAGAGACCAAAAAACAGGTGCCGCGAAATAGTATTTCGTCGTTTTCCGCATCCAACGCATGCGGACCTGCCTGCTGAGAAAGCCCATCCCATGGCCACCCTGCTCCACCTGTCTCCCGTGTTTCTTGTGATGTCCATGCTCATGGTTTTGCGCCGCCCGCCTGTGCAGGCGGCCATGGCCGGGGCGGCGCTGGTCGCCCTGCTGTGGCTGGTCGATGCCTGGATGGCGACGGGCGCCGCCGCTTCCGGCGCCGCCCTGGCCGCAGCGCGCGACACGGGCGTGCTGTTCCTGAGCACGGCCTTCGTGATCGTGCCGGGCCTGGGTTTCGTGATCCTCATCGAACGCATGGGCGTGAACCAGGCGCTGAGCCGGTGGGTGCGCTCCCTGGGCCTGGGGCCGGCCGATCAGGTGGTGTTCATCGTGCTGGGCCTGGCGCCGCTGCTGGAGGCGATGACGGGCTTTGGCGTGTCGCTGATCGCCACCGTGCCGCTGCTGCTGAGCCTGTTCGAGCGGCGCGCCGCACTGCGCATGGCGCTGGCGGGCATGGCCATCATGCCCTGGGGCACGCTGGGCCTGGCCACGGTGATCGGTGCCTCGCTGGCCCATGTGGACGCGGCCGCGCTGGCCGCTGTGTCCTCGCTGACCAGCGCGCCGGTGTTCCTGGTGCTGGGCGCCCTGTCCCTGCATCTGGCCGGCGAGCGCGGTGCGCGGGCCTGGCTGCTGCTGGGCGGCTTCGGCCTGCTGTTCGTGGGCGTGCTGCATGGCATCAGCCGCTGGCTGGGGCCCGAGGTGGCGGGCGTGGGCGCAGGCTTTGCGGTGGCGCTGGGCATGCTGGTGCGTGCCCAGCGCATGCGCGGCCGTGCCCAGGCGGCACCCGGCTGGCCGCGACAGGCCTGGCCGTATCTGGCGCTGGCCCTTGCCATCGTGCTGCTCAAGCTGCTGGCCCTGGGCACGCAGTGGGACCAGCGCTGGATCGTGCAGGGTGCCCAGGTGGCCTGGAAGCCGCTGGCCTCGCCCGGTGTGGCGCTGACGCTGGTGCTGGGCCTGCTGCTGGTGCGCGGCGCCGGCAACGGCATCCCCCTGGCCAGCGCGCTGACCGCCCGCGCCAAACGCCCGCTGCTGACCATCTTCTTCTTCCTGGCCATGTCCCAGATGATGGTCAAGGCCGGCTTCCTGTCCGGCCTGGTGCAGCTGCTGGCCGAACTGGCGCCCGCTGCCCTGGCGCCCATCGTGGCCGCCTTCGGTGCGCTGGCCGGCTACATGACGGGCTCCAACGTGGGCGGCAATGCGATCTTCATGCCCGCCATCGCCCTGCTGCCCGAGTCCGCGCGCCTGCTGCTGGCCGCCGTGCACAACAGCGCCGCCGGACATGCGGCGCTGGGCTCCCTGTCCATCGTGATGCTGGTGCTGGGCCTGGCACGGACCAATGCCCAGGAAGAAGGCGAGCTGGTGCGCTTCGGCTTTGCGCTGGCCTGCCTCAATGCGGCGGCCGTGGCACTGGCGGCGCTGGTCCTGGCGGGTCTGGGCGTGTTCTGAAGACGTGCTCCTTTCCAATGAAAAGAGGCGCCGCAGCGCCTCTTTGCAAACACGGCAAGCCGCCCGCGCTACTTGCCGTCGCGCAGCTCCCGGCGCAGGATCTTGCCCACCGGGGTCTTGGGCAGTTCGGTACGGAACTCGATCACGCGGGGCCGCTTGTAGCCCGTGAGGTTGTCGTGGCAGAAGTCGCGCACGGCCTGTTCGGTGAGGCTGTCGTCCTTGCGCACGATGACCAGCTTGACGGCCTCGCCGGTCTTCTCGTCGGGCACGCCGACCACGGCGCATTCGAGCACGCCGGGGCAGTTGGAGACCACGTCCTCCACTTCGTTGGGATAGACGTTGAAGCCGCTGACCAGGACCATGTCCTTCTTGCGGTCCACGATCTTGAAGTAGCCGCGCTCGTCCATGGTGCCGATGTCGCCGGTGCGGAAATATCCGTCGGCGGTGAAGACCTTGGCGGTTTCGTCGGGGCGCTGCCAGTAGGCGGCCATGACCTGCGGGCCCTTGATGGCCAGTTCGCCGCGCGCGCCCAGTTCGGTCACGTCGTTGCCGTCGTCATCGACCAGCTTGAGATAGGTGCTGGGCAAGGGCACGCCGATGGTGCCCGAGAACTCGGTGGAGGTAACCGGGTTGCAGCTGACCGTGGGGCTGGTCTCCGACAGGCCATAGCCCTCGCAGATGGGGCAGCCGGTCTTTTGCAGCCACAGCTGGGCCACGGCGCTTTGCACGGCCATGCCGCCGCCGACCGAGACCTTCAGGTGCGACCAGTCCACGGTGTTGAAGTCCGGGTGGTTGGCCAGACCGTTGAACAGCGTGCTCACGGCGGGGAAGCTGTGAAAGCGCTGCGTGGACAGCTGCTTGAGCGTGGCCTTGAGGTCGCGCGGGTTGGGGATCAGGATGGTCTTTCCGCCCGTGCGCATGGACAGCATCATGTTCACCGTGAAGGCGAAGATGTGGTACAGCGGCAGCGCGCAGATGCTGGTGGGCTGCTCGCCCTGAGGCACCTTGCCCATGGCAGGCAGGTTCCAGGCCTCGGACTGCAGCACGTTGGCAATGATGTTGCTGTGCAGCAGCACGGCGCCCTTGCTCACGCCCGTGGTGCCGCCCGTGTACTGCAGCAGGGCCATGTCGGAGGCCTGCAGCTGCGGCGCCTGGAAGGGCGAGCGCATGCCCTTGGCCAGCGCATCGTTGAAGCGCACGGCCCCCGGCAGCGAGAACGGCGGCACCAGCTTCTTGACCTTGCGCACCACGTAGTTGACGATGGCGCCCTTGAGCATGCCCAGCTGGTCGCCCATGGTGCACAACACCATGTGCTGCACGGGCGTGGCGGCCTTGCAGGCCTGCAGCGTGTGGGCGAAGTTCTCGATGATGACGATGGCCTTGGCGCCCGAGTCCTTGAGCTGGTGCTCCAGCTCGCGTGCCGTGTACAGCGGGTTGACGTTGACCACCACGAAGCCCGCACGCAGCACGGCGGCCACGGCCACGGGGTACTGGGGAATGTTGGGCATCATCAGCGCCACGCGGTCACCGCGGGCCAGGCCCAGGCTCTGCAGATAGGCGGCGAAGGCGCGGCTTTGCGCATCGACCTGCGAGTAGGTCAGCTCCTTGCCCATGAAGGAATAGGCCACGCGGTCCGCGTAGCGGCTGAAGGCCTCCTCCATCAGGGCCACCAGCGAGGGGTATTGGGAGGGATCGATGTCGGCGGGCACACCTGCCGGATAGGCACCCAGCCATGGGCGGTCACTCATGCTGCTCGTCTCCTGGTTTCTCGATTGAACGTGCATTCTCATAAAAAGCACGGTCGTTCGATACTGTGATAACCCTAGTACTACCCCTAGGGTCACCATTGCGTTGCTCCAGGTCAAAGCTCGCCGGGCCGCGCAGGTCCCCGATCACAGCCCCGTTCAATCCCAGGCGGGAGCCAGTCCGTCAGGGCTGACCTGGCGGTCGCCGCGTTCCAGCGCGGCGATGCGCTGCATGTCTTCGGCGCCCAGCACCAGCTGGCAGCTGTCCAGGTTGGCCTGCAGGTGGGCGCGCTGGGTGGACGAGGGAATGACGGCATAGCCCATGGCCATGGCCCAGGCCAGCGCCACCTGGGCGGGCGTGGCGCCGTGGGCGGCGGCGATGTCGGCCAGCACGGGATCGGCCAGCAGCTTGCCGTAGCCCAGCGTCATGTACGAGGTGGTGTGAATGCCCTGCTGGCGTGCGAAGTCGGTGACGGCGCGGTTTTGCAGATAGGGGCTCAGTTCGATCTGGTTGGTGGCGATGTTCGCGGCGCCCACGGCGGCGACGGACTGCTGCAGCAGCGCGATGTTGAAGTTGGACACGCCGATGTGGCGCGTCAGCCCCTGCTCCCTGGCGCGCATGAGGGCGCCCAGGCTGTCCTCCAGCGGCACGCTGCGCGAGGGCCAGTGGATCAGCGTCAGCTCCACATGGTCGGTGCGCAGGGCTTCAAGGCTGCGCTCCAGGCTGGGGATCAGCGCGTCGGCGGACAGGTTCTCGGTCCAGATCTTGGTGGTGAGGAAGAGCTGATCGCGCGGCACGGCGCTGGCGGCGATGGCGGCACCCACATCGGCCTCGTTGCCGTAGATCTGGGCGGTGTCGATGGCGCGGTAGCCCACCTCCAGGGCCTGGCCCACGGAGTGGCGCACCACCTCATCCTTGAGGCGGAAGGTGCCCAGGCCGAACGCGGGCACCACGGAAGCGAGAGAGGCAGTCGATGTCATGCAGGTCTTTCAAAAAAGCAAACAAGGCGCGGAACCACGCCCCGAAGACTGCAGTCTGGCGGGTTAACGCTTGCAGATAAAGCCTGGTATCAGCAGAAAATATTTGACGCTGGAGCAACAATTGCGCCAAGCTGGCGCCCCATGAAAACCACCCTGGACGAGTTGCAGGCCTTTCGCGCCGTGATCGACTGCGGCAGCATCACGGCGGCGGCCGAGCAGTTGGGACAGACCACCTCGGGCATCAGCCGCAGCCTGTCGCGCCTGGAAAGGAAGCTGGCCACCACCCTGGTGCGGCGCACCACGCGCAGCCTGGAGCTGACCGAGGAAGGCGCGCGCTTCCTGGCCCGCACGCGCGAGGTGCTGCAGGCCCTGGACGCGGCCGAGGAGGAGCTGGCCGCGCGGCGCCAGGCGCCTGCCGGGCTGCTGCGCGTCAACGCGGCCTCGCCCTTCATGCTGCATGCCATCGTGCCCCTGGTCGGCGAGTTCCGCGCGCTCTATCCGCTGATCACGCTGGAGCTGAACACCGATGACCTGCACATCGACCTGCTGGCCCAGCGCACCGACATCGCCATCCGCATCGGCGAGCTGCGCGACTCCACGCTGCATGCGCGGCTGCTGTGCCACAGCCTGCTGCGCGTGCTGGCCAGCCCTGCCTACCTGCAGGCCCATGGTCCCGTGTCCAGCGTGGCCGAGCTGGCGCGCCACCAGCGCATCGGCAACAGCCAGGTGCCCGGCCTGAACCACTGGCCGCTGCGCACACCCGAGGGCGGCGACCGCTGGGATGCCGCGCCCCAGCTCACGGCCTCCAGCGGCGAGACCATGCGCCAGCTGGCCCTGGCGGGCCAGGGCGTGGTCTGCCTGGCCGACTTCATGACCGTGCGCGACCGTGCCCAGGGCGACCTGGTGCAGGTGCTGGCGCGCGAGACCGCGCAGCAGCGCCAGCCCATCCACGCCGTCTACTACCGCAACACGGCGCTGGCCGCGCGCATCACGGCCTTCCTGGACTTTCTCGCGCAGCGCCTGGCGATGGCCTGACCGCAGGCACTGGCAGCCGCTACCACGCACGCTTGCGCACCCACGGAGCATGCTTATGCGCTTTGCGTCGTTGCCGCGGCGCAGGCCGCTGCCCAGAATGGCCGGCTCATCCCTGACGCCGGGCGCGCACGCCGCCGGCCGGGGACGGAGAAGACCGCCTTGCCCCACCTGATCGAGAGCTTTGCCGACATGGCGCCCTTCGTGGCCCTGCGGCGCGACCTGCATGCCCATCCCGAACTGGGCTTCGAGGAACACCGCACCTCGGCCATCGTGGCCGAACGCCTGGCCGCCTGGGGCGTGGAAGTGCACACCGGCCTGGCCGGCACGGGCGTGGTCGGCGTGGTGCGCGGCAGGCACGCAGACGCACGCCACGGCATGCGCACCATCGGCCTGCGCGCCGACCTGGATGCGCTGCCGCTGGAAGAAGAAAACCGGTTCGCCCACCGCTCTCAGCACGCAGGCCGCATGCATGCCTGCGGCCATGACGGCCACACCACCATGCTGCTGGCGGCGGCCTGGCACCTGGCACGCACACGTGACTTCGCGGGCACGGCGCACCTGATCTTTCAGCCGGCCGAGGAGATGGGCAAGGCCGGAGCCCGCAGGATGATCGACGAAGGCCTGTTCCAGCGCTTTCCCTGCGACGCGGTGTTCGCACTGCACAACTTCGCGCTGGACCGCGTGGGCAGCTTTGCGCTCAACCCGGGCGCGCTCATGGCCTCCAGCAACACCTTCCGCATCGTGCTGCATGGCCAGGGCACGCATGCCTCGCTGCCGCACACGGGCACCGATCCCGTGGCTGCCACCATCGCCCTGGCCCAGCAGTTGCAGACCCTGGTCGCGCGCCATGTGGATTCACGCGAACGCGCGCTGCTGGCCGTCACGCAGATCCAGGGCTCGGACGCGCCCAACGTGATTCCCGACAGCGCCTGGGTGGGCGGCACGGTGCGCACCTTCTCCGTGGCGGCGCTGGACATCCTCGAAGCCGCCTTGCGCCGCCAGGCCGAACACACGGCCCTGGCCCACGGCTGCCGGGCCGAGATCCATTTCCGGCGCGCCTCGCCGCCCCTGGTCAACCACGCGGCCGAGTCCGCCTTCGCCGCCGCCGTGATGCGCGAGATCGCGGGCGACGACGCCGTGGACACGCAGTTCACCGGCGTGCTGGCGGCCGAGGACTTCGCCCACATGCTGCAGGCGCGGCCCGGCTGCTACGCCTTCATCGGCAACGGCCAGGGCGATCACCGACTGCCCGGCCATGGCGACGGCCCCTGCCTGATCCACAACCGCTCCTACGACTTCAACGACGACATCCTCGCCATCGGCGCCAGCTACTTCGTGCGGCTGGTGGAGCGGTGGCTTGCCGTCCCCCAGGAAACTTCCCCATGAAAACCCCTCACCCTTCTCCCGTCACCCGCCGCGCTCTGCTGGCAGCAGCCCTGGCCCTGGGACTGGCACCGGCCGTGCACGCCGAGCGCGTGATCCGCATCGTCGTGCCCTTCGGCGCGGGCGCCACGCAGGACACGGTGGCACGCACCTTCAGCAATGAACTGGGCCAGGCCCTGGGCGCCACCGTGGTGGTGGAAAACCGGGCGGGCGCGGGTGGCAGCGTGGGCACGGCCCAGGTGGCCAAGTCCGCGCCGGACGGCAACACCCTGGTGCTGGCTGCGGCCAGCCACAACCTGGCCGGCCATCTGTACGCGAAGCTGCCCTATGACCCGCTCAAGGACTTCGTGGGCGTGTCCTTCCTGGGCCGCACGGGCTATGTGGTGGGCGTGCCGGCCGCCTCGGGCGTGCAGACCCTGGGCGAGCTGCTGCAGCGCGCCAGGGCCCAGCCCGGCCAGCTCAACTATGCGTCGGCCGGCAATGGCAGCGCCTCGCACCTGGCCTCGGCCTCGCTGGCCGCGCAGGCGGGCATCAAGCTGCAGCACATCCCCATGAAATCCACGGGCGATGCCACCACCGAGCTGCTGGCCGGCCGCGTACAACTGGTCACGGGCGCCACCATCGGCATGCTGGCCTTCCAGAAGGACCCGCGCGTCAAACTGCTGGCCTATTCGGGCCAGCAACGCTCGCGCTTCCTGCCCGACCTGCCCACGGTGGCCGAGTCCGGCGTGCCCGGCTATGCCTTCGACTCCTGGCTGGGCCTGCTGGCACCGGCCGGCACGCCGCCCGCGGAAGTGGAGCGCATCAACGCCGCCGTGCGCAAGGTGCTGGCCGAGCCCGTGGTGCAGGAGCGCCTGGCCCGCGTGGGCGTGGAAGCCGCCACCCTGCCGGCCGCCGAATTCCAGCGCCTGCTCAAGGACGACTGGGAAGCGTCCGGGCGCATCGTCAAGGCGGCCGACGTGCGCATCGAATAGTCCCCCAGGCCGTCACAGCAGCTTGGTGCCCAGCGGAACCTCGCGGTCGGGCACGCACAGCGCCACCTCGCCGTTCTCGTTGTGGAATCCCGTGACCAGGCATTCCGAGCGCATGGGACCGATCTGCTTGCTGGGAAAGTTCAGCACGGCCACCACCTGGCGGCCTATCAGTTCCTCGGGCCGGTACAGCGCCGTGATCTGGGCGCTGGACTTGCGCAGGCCCAGTTCGGGGCCGAAATCGACCTGCAGCACATAGGCGGGTCGCCGCGCCTCCTTGAACACCCGGGCGTCCACGATGCGGCCCACGCGCAGCTCCACCTTGAGGAAATCGTCAAAGCCAATGGTCTCGTGCAATGCGGATGAAGTAGTCATGCGGCCATGATGCCGCGCCGCCGGTGCCGGCTTTGTCGAGCAACGCTTGCAGTGCTGGGGCGATGACGTGCTCATGAACGCACGGTGGCGACGCGCGCCAGCCGTGCAATAGCCTCCTGTTGCGACAGATGCGCGAGGGCCTTCGCCGCCGGCAGATGCACAGAGCAGAAATAGGCCAGTCCCTGCGGATGGGACAGCATGCCGGCCTGCTCGGCGCAATGGTCGGCAAAGCACAGCCAGTCTCCGCGCAGCGGGCCGGGTTCCTGCGTCGGGTCCTTGTTGCAGACGCTGCAAAGGGCGGGTTGCATGGCGGTCGAATCACAAGTGACGAACAAGCCGCCAGTGTCGCAGCTTCCATGAAAAAGGCCGGCATCGCGTCCGATGCCGGCCTGGTGCGGGGCCCTCGACAGGCCCCGCAGCGGTTCGCGCCAGGATTACTTGGCGGCGACCACGCGCACCATTTCCAGGCACTTGTTCGAGTAGCCCCACTCGTTGTCGTACCAGGACACGACCTTCACGAAGGTCTTGTCCAGGGCGATGCCGGCTTCGGCATCGAACACCGAGGTGCAGGACTCGCCGCGGAAGTCCGTGGCCACGACCTTGTCTTCGGTGTAGCCCAGCACGCCCTTGAGCGCGCCTTGCGACTGGGCCTTCATTTCGGCGCAGATCTCTTCGTAGCTGGCTTCGCTGTTCAGCTCCACCGTCAGGTCCACCACCGACACGTCGGAGGTGGGCACGCGGAAGGACATGCCGGTCAGCTTCTTGTTGAGTTCGGGAATCACCACGCCCACGGCCTTGGCTGCGCCCGTGCTGGAGGGAATGATGTTTTCCAGGATGCCGCGGCCGCCGCGCCAGTCCTTGTTGCTGGGGCCGTCCACGGTCTTTTGCGTGGCGGTGGCAGCGTGCACGGTGGTCATCAGGCCGCGCTTGATGCCCCACTTGTCGTTGAGCACCTTGGCCACGGGAGCCAGGCAGTTGGTGGTGCAGGAGGCGTTGGAGATCACGTCCTGGCCGGCGTAGGTCTTGCAGTTCACGCCGAAGACGAACATCGGGGTGCTGTCCTTGGAAGGCGCGGACATGATGACCTTCTTGGCGCCGGCAGCCAGGTGCTTGCGTGCGGTCTCGTCGGTCAGGAACAGGCCGGTGGCTTCGATCACGATGTCGGCGCCGACTTCGTTCCACTTCAGGTTGGCGGGGTCGCGCTCCTGCGTCAGGCGGATGGTCTTGCCGTTGACGATCAGGTTGGAGCCCTCCACCGAGACCTCGCCCTTGAAGCGGCCGTGCACGCTGTCGTACTTGAGCATGTAGGCCAGGTAGTCGGGCTCGAGCAGGTCGTTGATGCCCACGACTTCGATGTCGCTGAAGTTCTGCACGGCAGCGCGGAACACCATGCGGCCGATGCGGCCGAAGCCGTTGATACCAATTTTGATTGCCATGGAAATATCCTCAGGTTTGGAGATTGCGAAGTTGAAAAATTCAGGCGCTGACCATGGGGCCATTCATGAAAAGATGACCCTTCTTGGCAGGAATAACGCTTTCTAGAAAATCGGGTATACGCGGTATGACGCCGCCGCATTCATTGATACATGCTGCATCGGTGATCGCCGTAGTATCAGGGCTCAGCATGGGCTTGAAACCACGATTCTTATTGGACCCCACTGATCCATTTCGATCCCATATGGCCAGAGCCGTGCTCTTGGCAACAGGCTTTGCCATGGAAAGGACTTGGGCTTTGGAGACGTTGCCTGTAGCAATATGGAAACCAATCAAGTTAGAAACCAGATCTTCCTGACTAAATCCACTATTGGTAATGAATTTAGGGAAATAATCCTGGTAATTCTCAAACTGCAGAGTAACCTCCATAAAAATCGCCAGCGCAACTGACTTCTTCTCTTCAAGCGTCAAGTTGTGCCGCACGATATAATTCCGAGTAACACCCGTAAAGATTATCTTACCAAGCACACGTCTGCCCATATCTTGGTTATAGGTCAGCTTGAAGCCCGTGGCACCATCCGGGAACTTGATCGCGGCAACGGCATTGGAAATTGTCCGGTCCCTTGTCACGGGGCCGCGGGAACCCATCAACATCTGGCGTGCATCGGGACCACCTGCATTGATTTCTTCCCAAAGAGCAGATGCTCCAGTATGCGCGCGTGTTGACTTGGGATCCATGTGCCCCAAATCCAGCCATCCCAGGTTACAGGTGTAGACCAATCCGCTTTTAGCGGTGATTGCCTGGCTTCCATCAATGATGTCTTCGCGTTCGCTCATAGAAGCCTTTGCATCAGTAATTCTCTACAAAATCGATTGTAATTCCCTGGCACCCATCAACACCCGAGGCAGAAATACTGACCGAGATGAAATCAGCATTGGAACACTCTAATTCCAAATGACTGGCATAGATGGATGGTTTTGCTGTACAAGCCATTTTTTTGAAGAAATTTTGATATGACTTCAGCAACCCATCGAATTTATCCCGACTTCCGTATGTCAGCGAAGTGTAGGGATTACTCCCTCCATCACGCCCCCTCCATTTATATATAGGAGCCCTACACTCTTCTATGATCGGTACAGACTGAAGATACTCAGGCGCACCCAGACGATACAACAATGAGCCTTTTTTTACGTTACGTGCCTCAAACAGCACGCCACCCAACAATATAACTGCAGCGACCAGCAGCACCAAGCTTCCTAGAAACCATGCAATGATCCTGAGGGTCTTGGTATTTTTTGTCATGCCGCGAGCCAGCGAATATTCAGTTAATCAGAGTCAATTATAAAAAAGACATCAGTTCTTCTCATAATACTCAAAGAACCAACACGCCGATATCAACCATTGCCCAGAAAATCAACCGTGACATCCCGGCATCCATCACCCTCAGCCACGGAAACTCTAACCGATAAAAATTCCTTGTTATCGCAATTCATGCTTAACCCCGCCCCTGCTTGATGCAAAATTTCTGCAGAAGCCGCCTCACAGGATTTATCTTTAAAAATTGCTCCGTATTTATCAAAAATCCCGCTTGCCGGCACTCCACTTCCATAAGACACCGAGCTGAATGGGGCACCCGCACCATCACGGCCTTTCCACCGGTACTTGGGATCTCTGCATTCCGCCACGAGTTCAACAGCTCGAAGATGTGCGGGCGCTCCAACGCGTAAAGCAATCGAATATCGACCAACACCGCTCACATCAAAAGTAGACCAGACGAAACCCCAGAACAGTAAAAATGCAGCCACCAGGCCGAGCAAAACGAGACGTATCACCTTGATGGTTTTTCTGTCTTCCATTTCGCTCGTCCGTGGTGGCTGCATTGCACTGGTTACGAAGAGGCGGGCTGTCGACTTAACGCTTGAGCGCAACCTGCACGGTATCGGCCACGTTCTCGGCCGTGAAGCCGAAGTGCTTGAACAGCACGGGCGCGGGGGCCGATTCGCCGTAGGTGTCGATGCCGACGACGGCGGCGCAGCCGTACTTCCACCAGAAGTCGGTCACGCCCATTTCCACGGCGATGCGCGGCAGGTTGGCCGGCAGCACCTGGCTCTTGTACTTGGCGTCCTGCTTGTCGAAGGTGGTCGTGCTGGGCATGGAGACCACGCGCACGGCAATCTTGCGCTCGGCCAGCAGCTTCTGGGCGGCCAGTGCCAGCTGCACTTCGGAGCCGGTGGCGATGATCACGGCCTGGGCCTTCTTGTTCAGGCCGACGGCCTTGGGCTCGGACAGCACGTAGGCACCGCAGGCGATGTCGTCCAGCGCGTCTTCGGTCTTGGCCGCGTAGGCCAGGTTCTGGCGCGACAGCAGCAGGGCCGTGGGCTTGTTCTTCTGGCTCAGGGCCACGGTCCAGGCGACGGCGGTTTCCGTGGTATCTGCGGGACGCCAGACATCCAGGCCCGGGATCAGGCGCAGCGAGGCGGCGTGCTCGATGGACTGGTGGGTGGGGCCGTCTTCGCCCAGGCCGATGGAGTCGTGCGTGAAGACGTGGACCACGCGCTGCTTCATCAGCGCGGCCATGCGGATGGCGTTGCGGCTGTAGTCGCTGAAGGTCAGGAAGGTGCCTGCGTAGGGGATGTAGCCGCCATGCAGGGCGATGCCGTTCATGATGGCGGCCATGCCGAACTCGCGCACACCGTAGTTGATGTGGCGGCCGATCTTGCCGTCTTCGGTCAGGACCACGGCACCCTTGTCGTCCACGCGCAGCGAGGGCGTGCTCTTGGTGTTGGTCAGGTTGGAGCCGGTCAGGTCGGCCGAGCCGCCCAGCAGTTCGGGCAGGGCGGCGGTCAGGCCCTCCAGGGCCAGCTGGCTGGCCTTGCGGCTGGCCACGGTGGCGCCTGCGTCATGCGCGTCGGAGGCGATCTGCGCGGCGATCTCGCCGAAGTTGGCAGGCAGGTCGCCGGCCATGCGGCGCTTGAACTCGGAAGCCAGTTCGGGGAAGGCCTTGGCGTAGGCGGCGAACTTCTTGTTCCAGGCCGCTTCGGCCTTGGCGCCGGCGGCCTTGGCATCCCAGTCGCCGTAGACGCTGGCGGGGATGTCGAAGGGGCCGTGCTCCCAGCCCAGGGCCGCGCGGGTCAGCGCGATTTCCTCGGCGCCCAGGGGCTCGCCGTGGGCCTTGGCCGTGTCCTGGCGGTTGGGCGAGCCCTTGCCGATGCTGGTCTTGCAGCAGATCAGCGTGGGCTTGGAGCTGTTCTTCTTGGCAGCGGCGATGGCGGCATCGAGGGCCTGGACGTTGTGGCCGTCCACGTCGCGCACCACGTTCCAGCCATAGGCCTCGAAGCGTGCGGGCGTGTTGTCGATGAACCAGGGGGCGACCTTGCCGTCGATGGAGATGCCGTTGTCGTCGTACAGCGCCACCAGCTTGCCCAGCTTCCAGGCGCCGGCCAGGGCCGCGGCCTCGTGGCTGATGCCTTCCATCAGGCAGCCGTCACCCAGGAACACGTAGGTGTGGTGGTCGACGATGGCGTGGCCGGGACGGTTGAATTCGGCAGCCAGCAGCTTTTCGGCCAGCGCGAAGCCCACGGCATTGGTGATGCCCTGGCCCAGCGGGCCGGTGGTGGTTTCCACGCCCGGGGTGATGCCCACTTCGGGGTGGCCGGCCGTCTTGCTGTGCAGCTGGCGGAAGTTCTTGAGTTCGTCGATCGGCAGCGCGTAGCCCGTGAGGTGCAACAGCGCGTAGATCAGCATGGAGCCGTGGCCGTTGGACAAGATGAATCGGTCACGGTCAGCCCATTGCGGGTTGACGGGGTTGTGCTTGAGGTGACGGCTCCACAGTGCCACGGCCATATCGGCCATGCCCATGGGGGCGCCGGGGTGGCCGGAGTTGGCTTGTTGAACGGCATCCATTGCGAGTGCGCGGATCGCATTCGCCATTTGTTGAGTGTTGGCCATCAGGGCGCTCCGTGAAGGAGGGGGTAATCAGAGTAAGCCGACTATTTTAAAGGACGCGGGTTTTCGGCTCCCGCGCGCGGGGCAATGGCCGCTGGCAATGGTCTACAGTTGCCCTCCATGACCGCCCAGCCCATCCCGCCGTTCCCCGCCGCCAAGGCGATTTTCCTCACCGAGCAGCCGCCTGCCATGCTGCTGGCCGCAGGCCGTGGCGAGCGCATGCGGCCGCTGACCGACACCACCCCCAAGCCCCTGCTGCAGGTGCAGGGCCAGCCGCTGCTGCAGCACCACATGCAGGCGCTGGCACGGGCGGGCGTGCGCCGCGCGGTGGTCAACACGGGCTGGCTGGGCGCGCAGATTCCGGCGCGATTCGGCCCCCAATTCGTGCCTGACAACGGTGGCGAGCCGCTGCAACTGGCCTATTCGCCCGAGCCCGAGCAGGCGCTGGAGACCGCCGGCGGCATTGCGCGCGCGCTGCCGCTGCTGGACACGGTGTTCTGGCTGGCAGCTGGCGATGTGTATGCGCCGGACTTCGATTTTCCGTTCGAGGCCGCCCGGGAATTCGCGGCCAGCGGCCGCCTGGCCCATCTGTGGCTGGTGCCCAACCCCGAGCACCATCGGCGTGGCGACTTCGGCGTGGACGAACTGGGACTGGCCTGCGACTGGCCCGAGGGCGATGCCCGCCCGCGCCAGACCTACGGCACCATTGCGCTGCTGCGCGCCGAGCTGTTTGCCGCGCCCTGGTGCGACATCCCGCCCGGCAACCCCGAGGGATGGCGCGTGCCGCTGGTATTGCTGCTGCGCCGCGCCATGGCGGCCGGCCAGGTGGGGGCCAGCCTGTACACGGGCCGCTGGACCGACGTGGGCACGCCCGAGCGGCTGGAGCGCCTCAACGCGCCGGGCTGATGCACCGCGCGTCGGTGAGTGCGGCCTGGCGATCGGCAGCTGGGCGCCCTGCCCCCTGAGCCTGCAGGCAGCGGCGGGCGCTTCGTGATAGCGTCGCCGGTTCGGCGCAGCGGCGCGCCAGAAAGCCTTTCGATGAGTGTGATCCAGTATGTGATGTTCCTGGCCCTGGTGGGCCTGGCCACGTTTTGCCAGAACCTGACGGGCTTTGCCTTCGGGCTGATCTTCGTGGGCGTGGCCGGTGCCACGCACCTGATGGGCATTGGCGATGCGGCCAACGTGGCCTGCCTGCTGTCCGTGGTCAATGGCGTGGCCTACCTGCGCGCCCACCGCCAGGTGCCGCAGTGGACGCTGCTCAAGCCCATGCTGATCAGCAGCGTCATCGGCGTGATCGGCGGCGTGCTGCTGCTGCAGTGGCTCAGCGGCAATGCGCTGAGCGGGCTGCGCATGCTGCTGGGCCTGGCCATCGTGGCATGCGCGCTGTTGCTGTTGCTGCAAAAGCAGGTCAACGCGCAGGTGTCTGGGCCGGTGTCGCTGTGGGTGGCCGGTGTGGCATCGGGAGTGCTGGGCGGACTGTTTGCCACGCCGGGCCCGCCCATGGTCTACCACCTGTATCGCCAGCCGCTGGACCGCCTGGTGGTGCGCCAGTGCCTGTTTGCCATGTTCCTCACCTGCGCGCTGCTGCGCCTGGTGATGGTGGCCTGGGAGGGCGAGATCACCGCCAGCGTGCTGCTGGCGGCGGCCCTGGCCTTTCCCGTGGTGACGGTGGTGACCTGGCTGCACATGCGCCATCCGCCCGCCCTGCCCAAGCGGCTGGTGGAATGGATGGTCTGCCTGCTGCTGGTGCTGTCGGGCACCAGCCTGCTGGTGTCGGGCTGGAACGCCAGCCACCCCCAGCCCGTGGTGCCCGATGACGAGATGGCCATGGCCGTACCCCAGCGGTCACCGGCTGCGGCCCCCGCGCCGCGCTGAAAGCAAAAAAGCCCGCCGGGCGGACCGGCGGGCTTTTTTGAAGGGGAAGGAACCGATCAGTTCACGACCTGCTGCAGCGAACCGGCAGCGTACCTGGCGGCCATCTGCTCCAGCGTGTAGCCCTTGATCTTGGCGCCCTGGCCTTCGCAGCCGAACTCGATGTAGCGGGCCTTGCAGATCTGCTTGGCGGCTTCGCGGGCGGGCTTGAGCCATTCGCGGGCATCGAACTTCTCGGGGTTCTCGGCCAGGAACTTGCGCACGGCGCCGGTCATCGCCAGGCGGATGTCGGTGTCGATGTTGATCTTGCGCACGCCGTGCTTGATGGCTTCCTGGATTTCCTCGACGGGCACGCCGTAGGTTTCCTTCATGGCGCCGCCGTACTGGCGGATGATTTCCAGCAGTTCCTGGGGCACGGAGGAGGAGCCGTGCATGACCAGGTGGGTGTTGGGCAGGCGGGCGTGGATTTCCTTGACGCGCTGGATGGACAGGATGTCGCCTGTGGGCTTGCGCGTGAACTTGTAGGCGCCGTGGCTGGTGCCGATGGCAATGGCCAGCGCGTCCAGCTGCGTGGCCTTGACGAACTGGGCCGCTTCCTCGGGATCGGTCAGCAGGGCCGAGTGGTCGAGCACGCCTTCGGCGCCCACGCCGTCTTCCTCGCCGGCCATGCCGGTTTCCAGCGAGCCCAGGCAGCCGAGTTCACCTTCGACGGTGGCGCCCAGCCTGTGGGCCATTTCCACGACCTTGCGGGTCACGTCCACGTTGTACTCGAAGGAGGAAGGCGTCTTGCCGTCTTCCATCAGCGAGCCGTCCATCATCACCGAGCCGAAGCCCAGGTTCAGCGCGCCCTGGCAGATGGCGGGCGAGGTGCCGTGGTCCTGGTGCATCACCAGGGGGATGTGGGGATACTGCTCGGCAGCGGCCTGGATCAGGTGCTTGATGAAGGGCTCGCCGGCGTACTTGCGGGCGCCTGCGCTGGCCTGCAGGATGACGGGCGCGCCCACTTCGTCGGCGGCCGACATCACGGCTTGCACCTGCTCCAGGTTGTTGACGTTGAAGGCGGGAAGACCGTAGCCGTTTTCGGCAGCGTGGTCCAGCAGTTCGCGCATCGAAACGAGAGGCATGTGTAGGGTCCGTATCAAGTTGTTGAGAGGGGGATGCCCCTGCCGCATGGCAGCCGCCGCTGCGTCATGGGTGCGCTGCGGGGCCACGGCCGGGGGATCGCGGCAGTAACCGCTTGGTAACTGGCGATTTTAACCAGCTGCCGCCAACCCTGTCCCGGGCATTCCCATGCGGTAGCAGGTCGTGAAGCCTTCGGGCGGCGCGGCCTCGCCAAAGCTTCCCTGGTGGGCACGCAGCACGCGCGCCACGATCTCGTGGCCCAGGTGCAGGCTGTCCACGGGCGCCGCAGCGCGCTCGGCGCCGTCGCGTCGGCCATCGTCGCAGACCTGCAGCCAGACCTCGCCATCCGGCCCCTGCCCGGCCTGGACTTCGATCTGCGTGCCGTGCGGCGTGTGCTTGAGGGCGTTTTCCACCAGATTGCGCAGCGCCAGCTCCAGCAGCACGGCATTGCCCATCACCCCCAGTGCCTCAGGCGCCTGCACGGACAGGCTGCAGTCGCGCTGCCAGGCCGCCTGCGCATGGGCGGCCACCACCTGCCGGGCCAGCGCGGCCAGGTCCACGGGCACGGGCGGCTCGGCCAGCATGGCGCGGCCTGCGCGAGCCAGTGCCAGCAGCTGGCTGAGCACATGGCCGGCATGCAGCGCGTCCCGGCCTATCTGCGCCAGCGCCTGGCGTTGGGCCGGGGCGTCCATGGCGCCGGCCGGCGCATCGCCCAGGGCCCGCGCCTGCAAGGCGATGGAGGCCAGCGGCGTGCGCAGTTCATGGGCCACTTCGTTGGCCAGGCTGCGCTCGCGCTCCAGCGCCTCCTGCTGGCGGTCCAGCAAGGTGTTGATGGAATTGACCACGGGCATGAATTCCCGCAGCGCGTGGCGGTGCGAGACGCGCTCGGCCTGGGCCAGGTCCAGGCGCTCCACCTCGCGCGAGAGTTCGTTGAGCGGCCGCATGCCCCGGCGAATCGCCAGCCCCAGCGCCAGCGCCACCACGGGCAGCAGCCACAGGCCGGGCTCGACCATCTGGCCCGCAATGTCGTCGGCCAGTTCGTCGCGCTCCTGCAGCTCGATCATCACGCTGACCTTGCGCGCACGGTCGCGGCTCCACTGGGTGAAGCTGCGCCAGGCGCGGCGCTCCGGGCCCAGGCGCAGGGTGGCAAAGCCCTGCTCGGTGTCGAAGGAGGGCTCGGGCGCATCGCCGGTGCGCGAGATCAGCCGGCCCGTGCCATCCCACAGGGCCACGCCCAGCGACTGCTGGTAGTCGTGGGCCATGAGGCCCGGCGGCTCGTGCACGGGCGTGGCCTCGCCGTGGTCCACGGCACCTTCCACATGCAGGTTGAGCACCAGCGCAGCGACGCCGGCCAGATGGCCGTCGGTGAGCTCGTCGGCCTCATGCACGCCGGTCTGGTAGCCCAGCGCCACGAAGCTGGCCCAGACGACGACCAGCGCGCCCAGCATCCAGGCCATCAGATGCCAGATCAGCGAGGGGCGGCGGTCCGGCGCGGTGCTCATGTGTTCTCCACGGGCATGAAGTAGCCCACGCCGCGCATGGTGACGATGCTGGCATTGCCCAGCTTCTTGCGCAGGTGGTGGATGTGGACTTCGACGGCATTGCTTTCCACGGCCGTGCCCCAGCTGTAGAGATGCTCTTCGATCTGCAGGCGCGAGAGCACGCGCCCGCGCGCCTGCAGCAGCACCCAGAGCACGGAGAACTCGCGCGGCGACATCTCCACCAGCCGGCCTTCGCGGCGCACGGTGCGCGCGGCCGGATCGACCTCCAGCTCGCCATGGCGGATCACAGGTGCCGCCTGCCCGCCTGCGCGGCGCAGCATGGCGCGCAGCCGCGCCTCCAGCTCGTCGATGTCGAAGGGCTTGACCAGGTAGTCGTCGGCACCCAGGTCCAGCCCGGCGATGCGCTCGCGCACCTGGTCGCGCGCGGTCAGGATGAGCACGGGCGTGTTGGGGTCCGGCAGGGCCTGGCTGTCGCCACCCGGGCGGCGCGGGCCGCGCAGACGGCGCAGGATTTCGCTGCCGTCGCCATCGGGCAGGCCCAGGTCCAGCAGCACGGCATCGAAGCGCTCCATCTCCAGCGCATGCCAGGCCTCGGCCACGGTGGTGCAGACATCGACCGCGTAGCGGCGCTGTTGCAGATTGGCCTGCAGGCCTGCGGCAATGCCCGCGTTGTCTTCGACGACCAGTATTCGCATGCGCGCATTGTGCAATGACCGCTGCCGGCTGCGGCGCCAGACGATGGCCGCAGCCCGGGGCATGCGTTAAGACGGGTTTAAGCCGCGCTTCTCATGCTGCCGGCCATGCCGACACCTGAACCCCGAGATTTCTCCGCAGCCCCCGCGCAGGGCCCGTCCTTCAAACGCACCCTGCTGTGGACCCTGGTGGCCCTGGCCGTGGTCCTGGCCTGGGATGCCAGCGCCCTGGACCTGGCCATGGCCCGCTGGTTCGGCGACGCCGATGGCTTTGCGCTGCGTTCGGACTGGTTCTTCGTGAACGTCGCCCACGAAGGTGCACGCCGCCTGGCCTGGCTGGTGGTGCTGGGCCTGACGCTGTGCGTCTGGCGGCCCGTGGGCCCGCTGCGCCTGCTGCCTCACGGGCGGCGCGTGCAACTGGTGGCGGGCATCCTGCTGTCGCTGGCCCTGATCTCGCTGCTCAAGTACACCAGCGCAACCAGCTGCCCCTGGGACCTGGCCGAGTTCGGCGGCGTGGCGCGCCATGTCTCGCACTGGTCGCTGGGCCTGGCCGATGGCGGGCCGGGCCGCTGCTTTCCCGCAGGCCATGCCTCGGCGGGCTTTGCCTTTGTGGCCGGCTATTTCGCGCTGCGCCGCCATGCACCGCGCGCAGCCTGGATCTGGCTGGCCGTTGCGCTGACCGCAGGCCTGTCGATGGGCCTGGCCCAGCAGGTGCGCGGCGCCCATTTCATGAGCCACACGCTGTGGACCGGCTGGCTGTGCTGGACGGCGGGCTGGCTCCTCGACCTGGCGGTCACGCGCCTGCTGCAGGCCAGGGACGGCACACCTGACTCCCTGTGGCCCGC
This sequence comes from Delftia deserti, assembly GCF_042653485.1. Lineage (NCBI taxonomy): Bacteria > Pseudomonadati > Pseudomonadota > Betaproteobacteria > Burkholderiales > Comamonadaceae > Delftia > Delftia deserti. The sequence goes on from NZ_JBHSIH010000001.1 coordinate 3,394,162, forward strand.
CGCCAGCCTGCCGCCTTCCACTCCCTGATCGAGCTTTGCCATGCTGCCCCTGGACCCCGCCCTGTTCACGCTGCTGAACGCCAATGCGCAAACGCCTGCCATCTCGATCGAGGCGGCGCGCGCCATATCCTCCTGGCTTCCCTCTCTGTGCGCCCTTCCCGTGATGGCCGGGCTGCTGCGCGGCTCGCCTGCCCTGCGCCGCACCCTGGTGCTGGCCCTGCTGTCCATGCTGGTGGCCTGGGCCGTGGCGCGGCTGATCCGCTGGGGCTTCCCGGCACCGCGTCCTGCCCAGCTGGGCATGGGCGTGCAATGGGTGGATCACGCGCTGCGGTCCAGCTTTCCGAGCATGCACGCCACGGGCGCCTTTGCCCTGGCCCAGGCTCTGACCCTGGGCTGCACGCGCCACCGCCGCTGGGTCATGGTGTCAGCCTGGTCGCTGGCCCTGGGCATGGCCTGGAGCCGCGTGCACCTGGGCGTGCACTTCCCGTCCGACGTTCTGGGCGGCGCCATCGTGGGCATCTGCAGCGCCACCCTGGTCTGGCATGCCGCGCTGTGGCGCCGCATTGCCGTCATGCCTAACCTGCTGCCCTACAACGCACGAACCCACTCAGGCAGGCCCCAATAGACCATGGCGAAGGCATAGCGCACCGCACATAAAACTGGCGCTCCCCAAAACGAGGGACACCGAGCAAGGGCCGCCCCGCCGCGAGGGTGTCGTCCCCCCCGCGTAGCGAGAGGGGGAAGGCGCGAAGCGCCTCAGGGGGTTAGTTCACACGACATATCTTGAGCATGTTGGTGCCACCGGGCTGGCCCATGGGCTCGCCGCAGGTGATGGCGTAGACATCGCCGCTTTGCACGATGTTGCGCGCGCGCAGATGGCCTTCGGCCTGGTCCAGCGCGGTGTCGCGGTCGGCGCTGGTGTCCATGAGCAGGGGGCGCACGTTGCGGTACATGGCCATCTTGCGCTGCGTGGAGATCTTGGGCGTGAGCGCATAGATGGGGATGTGGATGCGGTGGCGGCTCATCCACAGCGCGGTGGAGCCGCTGTCCGTCATGGCGACGATGGCCTTGGCGCCCAGGTGGTGGGCGGTGAACAGCGCGCCGATGGCGATCGACTGGTCGATGCGCGAGAACTGGCGGCCGGTGAACTCGGCATCGCTGTCCGGGTCCTCGGCGGCTTCTGCGGCGGCGCAGATCTTGGCCATTTCCTGCACGGTCTCCAGCGGGTACTTGCCGGCGGCGGTCTCGGCGCTGAGCATGACGGCGTCCGTGCCGTCCAGCACGGCGTTGGCCACGTCGCTGACCTCGGCGCGCGTGGGCACGGGGTTGGTGATCATGCTCTCCATCATCTGCGTGGCGGTGATCACGAACTTGTCCATGTCGCGCGCCATGCGGATCATCTTCTTTTGCAGCGCGGGCACGGCCGCGTTGCCCACTTCCACGGCCAGATCGCCACGCGCGACCATGATGCCGTCGGAGACATGCAGGATTTCCTCCAGGCGCGGAATGGCCTCGGCGCGCTCGATCTTGGCGATCAGGCCGGGCTTGTGGCCGTACTGGGCCGCCGCCACGTTGCACAGCTGGCGCGCCATTTCCATGTCGGTGGCGTTCTTGGGAAAGCTCACGGCCACGTAGTCGGCCTGAAAGCTCATGGCGGTCTTGATGTCCTCCATGTCCTTGGCCGTCAGCGCAGGCGCCGTCAGGCCGCCGCCCTGCTTGTTGATGCCCTTGTTGTTGGACAGCTCGCCACCCAGCTTGACGGTGGTGTGCACCTCGTCGCCGCGCACATGGTCCACGGTGAGCACGATCAGGCCGTCGTTGAGCAGCAGCACGTCGCCGGGCTTCACGTCGCGCGGCAGTTCCTTGTAGTCCAGGCCCACGCCGCCCAGGTCGCCGGGCTCGGTGCGCGATGCGTCGAGCACGAAGCGTGCGCCGGGCTCCAGCATCACCTTGCCTTCGGCGAACTTGCCGACGCGGATCTTGGGGCCCTGCAGGTCGGCCATGATGGCCACCTCGCGGCCTGCGCGCTGGGCCGCCTCGCGCACCATGGTGGCGCGGTCGATGTGATCCTGGGCCTTGCCGTGGCTGAAATTCAGGCGCACCACGTTGACGCCTTCGCGCACCATCTGTTCCAGCAGATGCGGGTCGCTGGAAGCGGGGCCCAGGGTGGCGACGATCTTGGTGGCACGGCTCACTTGCATGGAATGTCTCTCGCTCAGGGTTTGTAATCGGGTTTCAATTCTCACACGAATGCGGTTACATGAAGGGAACATTCCGGCCTGCGGCAAGGGGCTGAAAGCCAGGCCCCAGGCACCCCGCAGATCGTGCAGGCGCAGCATGCGGCCCATCGCAAAGCACCGTGGCGCCTGGCCTTTGCCGCTATCGGTTTTGATGCTGCAACGCAGCATCGCCGGTGCAGGCGCATCGCCATGCCTGTCGCCTGTGAAAGCAGTTTTGCCCAGGACGATCGCAATGCCCGCCGCCCTCGTGTCGAACCGGCGACAGCCTCGCGCCCATCCTGGCGTTTGAATGCCCTGCGCGCCTTGTTCGACAAACCAACGACAGGAGACAGACATGGGACATGCTCACGACCATGGACACACGCACGACGACGCCCCGCTGATGGAGGATCTGCTCAGGAACGCCCCCAGCAACTGGGGCCGCTGGGGGCCCGACGACGAGGTCGGGGCGCTGAACTTCCTCACGCCCGCCGAGGTGCTGCGCGGCGTGTCCCACATCCGCTCGGGCGAGACCTTCACGCTGCAGCGCCTGATCGGCGACCCGCGCGGCGATCCGGTCTGGCCTGGCCGCACACCGGCCGAGCGCACCATGGTGTTTGACGAGTCCAGCTGGGACGGCCCCGATGCGCCCCGGTTCCCAGGCGGCCTGCACTATGCCGATGACAAGCTGGACGCATTCCTGCAGGGATCGACCCAGTACGACGCGCTGGGCCATGTCTGGTACGGAGGGCGCATCTGGAATGGCTATGACGCGCGCACCACCATCGGCGGGCTGGACAAGGCCAGCGTGCAGGCGCTGGGCGCGCGCGGCATCGTGGGGCGCGGCGTGCTGCTGGACATGGCGCGCCACCGCGGCAAAGTGGCGCTGGAGCGTGCCGAGACCTTCACGCACGAAGACCTGATGGCCTGCGCCAAGGCCCAGGGACACACCATAGAAAAGCACGACATCCTGATCGTGCGCACCAATTTCCTGTCGGGCTTCTACGAAGACCCGGAGAACTTCTACACCGATTTCTGCGAGCCCGGCCTGACCTACTCGCCCGAACTGGTGGACTGGTTCCACGCGATGGAGATCCCCAACCTGGTCACCGACACCATCGCCAACGAAGTCACCATGGACCCCGTGCACGGCGTGGCCCTGCCGCTGCACTGCGCGCTGATGCGCAACCTGGGCGTGACGCTGACCGAGATCTGCGACCTGGAGGCCCTGGCCGACAGCTGCGCGCGCGACGGCCGCTACACCTTTCTGTACGTGGCCGCGCCGCTGAAGATCCACCGCGCCACGGGCTCGCCCGTCAATCCCGTGGTGATCAAATGAGCGCGGCCCCATCGCACGGCAGGCCCTGGCTGGGCCTTTACGCGCCGGGCCAGCCGGCCGAGATGCGGCCGCAGTTCAGCAGCATGCTCGACCTGTTCGACGCCTCGCTGGCTGCGGCACCCGGCTGCGCCATCGTGCGCTATTTCGACGGCGGGCTGAACCTGCGCGAACTCGACCATGCCGCCAGCGCTCTGGCCCGTGCGCTGCAGGCGCGGGGCTTTGCGGCCGGCGACCGGCTGGCCCTCTATACGCAGAACAATCCGGCCTTCGTCATCGGCCTGGTGGCGGCCTGGAAGCTGGGCGGTATCGCCGTGCCCGTCAATCCCATGAACCGGCAGCGCGAGCTGCACTACATCCTGCACAACGCAGGCGCCCAGGCCCTGCTGTGCCTGGACCAGCTGTACCTGGACGTGGCCCGCGAAGTGCATGCGGCCGGCGGCCTGCCGCTGGCCACCGTGGTCACCACATCGGCGCTGGACTGGCAGACGCGCAACGATGCGCGCGTGCTCGGCGACGGTCCGCGCCTGCCCGTGGCCGATGGCACGCTGGACTTGCTTGCGCTGGTGCAGGCCGGCGGCCAGCCCGCGCCGCTGGCGCGCCGGCCCACGGCGGGCGATACGGCCGTGATCACCTACACATCGGGCACCACGGGCCAGCCCAAGGGCGCCATGAACACGCATGGCAACCTGGCCTTCAACGCCCAGACCTACCGCGACTGGATCGGCATCACCGCGGACGACAGCGTGCTGGGCCTGGCGCCGCTGTTCCACATCACCGGCCTGGTCGGCCATGTGGCCCTGGCCCTGCTGGTGCCCTGCCCGCTGGTGCTCAGCCACCGCTTCCATCCCGAGACCATGCTCGAATCCATGCGCGAGCACAGGCCCAGCTTCACCATCGGCGCCATCACCGCCTTCGTGGCGCTGATGAACCACCCGGGCGTCTCGCGCGAGGATTTCCGCAGTTTCAAGGCCATGTACTCGGGAGGCGCGCCCATTGCGCCGGCCGTGATCCAGGCCTTCGAGCAGCTGTCGGGCCTGGCCATACACAACGCCTTCGGCATGACCGAGACCTGCTCGCCCACGCACTTCGTGCCGCTGGGCGCGCGGGCGCCGGTGGACCCGGCATCGGGTGCGCTGTCCATAGGCGTGCCGGTCTATGGCACGGTGGTGCGCATCATCGACGACCAGCACCGCGAGGCCGCGCCGGGCGAGATCGGCGAGATCGTCTCGGCCGGCCCGCAGATCATGTCCGGCTACTGGAACCTGCCCGAGGCCACGGCCGCCGCCATGTTCGAGGGCGGGCTGCGCACGGGCGACGTGGGCTTCATGGACGAGCGCGGCTGGTTCTACCTGGTGGACCGCAAGAAGGACATGATCAACGCCGCCGGCTACAAGGTCTGGCCGCGCGAGGTCGAGGACGTGCTCTACACCCACCCCGCCGTGCGCGAGGCCGCCGTCATCGGCGTGCCAGACGACTACCGGGGCGAGACCGTCAAGGCCGTGGTCTCGCTGAAGGCGGGCCGGCAGGCCGCGCCCGAGGAACTCATCGCCCATTGCAAGGCGCACATGGCCGCCTACAAGGTGCCGCGCATCGTCGAGCTGCGCGAGGAACTTCCCAAGACCGTGACCGGAAAGATTCTGCGCAGGCAGCTGCGCTGAGTCCTCCTGCATCGCTCTGCACAATCAGACGGGGCCGCATTGACCCGGCAGGCTGCCCCTCTCTAGCATCGCCTGTTCATATCTGCGGTCCGCCCGGTCCGCAGGCAGCAGCCAGAACATCCGGTGCCCCTTGGTTTCGCATGCTCAGCCAACCCATCCACCGCTTTGCCATGCGACCAGAGAATCCAACATGCTTGACCGGAGACATTTTGTTCTGAGCGCCCTCGCCTCCTCGGCGCTGACCGCCTGCAGCGGCGGCGGTGCGCCCGCCAACCGCTACCTGCAGACACCACTGCTCGCCAGCCATGCCGGCTACGGCGCGCGCTTCACGGAACCGGGCTTCGTCAACGGCTGGGGCATTGCCATCCGCCCGGCCGGCGCAGGCGGCCATTTCTGGATTGGCGGCGGTGGCACTTCCTGGCAATACCTGGGTGACGTCTCCCGCTCGTCCGATCCCAGCCTGCGCACCCTGCAACAGGACGGCCTTCGCAAGGTGGCCGTGCCCCGGTCGGACTCCCGGACCGACGACGGCAGCGCAGGCAAGGTCACTGGCGTGGTCTACCACGGCGCGCCCCTGGAATCCAACCTGTTCCGCGTACGTGGCCAGCCCGCAGGCGGGCGCCTGCTCGACGGCGCGGCGCGCTTTGTCTTCGTGACCGACAGCGGCAGCGTCAGTGCCTGGACCGAGCGCGACGCCGAGACGGGCGCCATCGTGCGCGTGGACGGCCCAGCCGTCGAGGTCTTCGATGGCACGGACCGGGGCATGGCCTTCTTCGGCGCGGCCCTGCATACGGGCCGCTGGGATCGCCTGTGGCTGGCTGATTTCGGCGACCAGCCACAGATCCGCACACTGGACGCACAGTGGCAGCTCACCTCCACCCAGGGCTTCGCCAACCCCTTCGCCAGCGGCCCTGCCGGCGCTGCCAGACCTGGCGACCCCGTGCCGTTCAATATCCAGGTCGTCAACGACGGCTCAAGAGACCGCGTCTTCGTGCTCTACGCCATGAGCCAGCCCGACCCCGAGGACGCCAGCGCCTTCTTCGCGGGTGAGGAGGATGCCATGGATGCAGAGCGCGAGGCCGCCACCGGCAACCGCCCCGCGCGCGGCAAGCTGGCCGAGTTCGACCTGGACGGCCGCCTGCAGCGGATCTATTCAGACGATGGCAGGCTCAACGCGCCCTGGGGCGTGGCCATCGCACCGCCCGACTTCGGGCCGCTATCGGGCCGGTTGCTGGTGGGCAACTTCGGCGGCGCAGGCCGCATCTGCGCCTTCGATCTGGACAACGGCAGCTACGTGGACGAGCTGCGCGATGGCCAGGATCGCCCGGTCGCCATACCCGGCCTCTGGGCGCTGCAGTTCGGCAACGGCGTGGCCCTGGGCGACAGCAACGCCCTGTACTTCGCGGCCGGCCCCGAGGATGAGACCGAAGGCTTGTTCGGCTCGCTGAGGTTTGGCTAGTGTCAAACCAGCCCGTGCGAGAGCAGGTAGGTGATCGCATGGGCCACCATGGCCGCCTCCAGGCCATAGCGCCAGAACAGAAAGCCGCCCACGGCGCCGTGGACGATCTCGAACAGCAGCAGCTGCAGCACCAGTGCGTCCGACAGGCCGCCCCAGGTACCCCAGGCAAGCGCCAGCTGCAACAAGCCCCAGAGCAGGGCCGACAGCACCACCGACCACCAGCCCAGCATCCAGCCCGGGCGGCGGTCGGTGCGCCCGCTCAACCGCCACAGCAGCCACATCACCAGCGTCATGCCGCCCAGGCGCATCACCAGCTCGGCCGTGATGCCCGCGTACAGGATCTTGGCGCCCAGCGGCATGGCGTAGACGGGATCTATCAGGGTCAGGTCGTCGGGCCAGGCCAGGGCCAGGGTCACCAGCCAGGCCGCGCCGACCACGCCGCCGGCCAGCCCCGGCAGCGTGAGGTAGCGCACGGCGCGCTGGGGCGACCGCCCGGCCACCCAGGTGGTCAGCAGCGGTGCGGACAGGCCCAGCCTCGGCCCCAGCCACACTCCAATGCCCACGGGCAGGGCCAGCAGCGCGGCCATCACGCCAATGCCGGCGAGCGGCGTGGCCAGCGGCTGCACAGGCAGGCCCAGCAGGCGCATCCAGTCGGGCAGCACGAACCAGGCCATGGCCGCCACGCCGGGCAGGCCCAGCAGCCAGAGCACCGTGAAGATGCGCCAGCTCAGCCGTGGCAGCGCGGGCGGGGCATAGGCCGGTGGGGCTGGCATGAGGGTGGACACGGGGCCGGTGGTGGGCAGGCTGGCGTTGTCAGTCACGCATCAAGGCTTCTATCTCGTCGGGTTCCACGGGCACGCCGCGCGTGATCAGCTCGCAGCCCGTCTCGGTGACGATGGCATCGTCCTCGATGCGGATGCCGATGTTGTGGAACTGCTCGGGCACACCGGCCGCAGGACGCACGTAGATGCCCGGCTCGATGGTGGTGCACATTCCCGGGCGCAGGATGCGGCTGGGGCGGTTGGTGATAGTCTCGCCCGACAGCGGGTCCTTGCGCTCGTGCGACTGGCCCAGCTCCGAGGGCTCCACATAGCTGCCGCAGTCGTGCACGTCCATGCCAAGCCAGTGGCCCGTGCGGTGCATGTAGAACTGGAAGAAGGCGCGCTGCTCGATCACGTCCTGGGCATTGCCATAGACCTTTCTGTCCAGCAGGCCCAGGTCCAGCATGCCCTGCGCCAGCACGGCCACGGTGGCGTCGTGCGGATCGTTGAAGCGCGCGCCGGCCCGCGTGGCCGCCACGGCGGCCTTCTGGCTGTCCAGCACCAGCTCGTAGAGCGCGCGCTGCGGGCCGGTGAAGCGGCCATCGGCGGGGAAGGTGCGCGTGATGTCGCTGGCGTAGCCGTCGAGCTCGCAGCCCGCGTCGATCAGCACCAGCTCGCCCGCATGCACGGGCGCCTTGTCGGCCTGGTAGTGCAGCACGCAGGCATTGGCGCCGGCCGCCACGATGGAGCCGTAGGCCACGTACTGCGAGCCCTGCTGGCGGAATTCATGCAGCAGTTCGGCGTCGAGGTGATACTCGCGCACCTCCTGGCCTGCGCGCAGCATCCGTGCCGAGCGCTGCATGGCGCGGATATGGGCCTGGGCGCTGATGGCGGCGGCGCGGCGCATGATGTCCTGCTCATGCGCGTCCTTGACCAGGCGCATCTCGTCGAGCAGCGTGCACAGGTCGCCCTGCTCGGCCGGGCACAGCGCGCCGAAGCGCACGCGCGCTCGCACCTGGCCCAGCCAGCCTTCCACGCGCACGGCCAGGCCTTCATGCGTGGCGAACGGATACCAGAGGCGGCCCCGGTTCTCCAGCAGGCGGGGCAGGCGCGTATCGATCTCGGCACTGGAGAACCCCTGGCTCACGCCCAGCGTGGCCACGGCGGCCTCGGGGCCCAGGCGGATGCCGTCCCAGATTTCACGCTCCAGGTCCTTGGGCTGGCAGAACAGCACGCTGGTGCCATCGGCGGCCAGCACCAGGCAGGCATTGGGCTCGGCAAAGCCGGTCAGGTAGTAGAAGTAGCTGTCGTGGCGGTACAGGTAGCCGGTGTCCCGGTTGCGCTGGCGCTCGGGAGCGGTGGGAATGATGGCGATGCCGCCAGCGCCCAACTGGGCGGCCAAGCGTGCGCGGCGTTGGGCGTAAACAGATGTCATACAGCTATCGTACTGCCGTCCGGGGTTCTCCACAGTCCCCTGAACAGGGGAACTTGGGGGTCAGGCAGCAGGTGTCAGGCTGGATTCAGTGCAGGCGCCGTCACTGCCCCAGGGCCCGCCGGTTCCAGGGCGCCTTCATCAGAACGCGCGCCAATCCGCAAAAGCCCGTGGCCCCGGCCACGATCAGGCCGCAGCCCACGAAGGCCGACAGCAGGTGCCACCACGGGGACACCGTGGCGCCGAGCACGGCGCCCAGCAGCGCCAGCCCGCCCGCGCCCAGTTGCACCTGGCGCTGCAGCTCCAGCGGCTGGCGGCTGTCGCGCAGCACGGGCAGGCCTTGTGCCTTCCAGGCGTCCAGGCCGCCGTCGAGCACATGGCCGGCACAGCCGGGCGGCAAGGCCGCCGCCAGGGCCTGGGCGTTGAGGCGCGTGCGGTGGCCGGAGCGGCAGTGAAAGACCACGGCGGCGGGCGCGCCGGCCAGGGCTCCCGCCGCCAGGCGGTCCATGGGCATGCTGCGGGCGCCGCCTATGCGTTCGCGTGCATGTTCGTCCGGCGCGCGGATGTCGATGAGCCAGGCACCCTGCTCCTGCATCTGGCGGGCGGCTTGGGAGGAAACGGAGGAAAGGGACATGGATCAGCTCCTTGGGAACAGAGGATTTCAGGCGCAGAAGATGCTCTTGAGCGTGGCCACCAGCTTTTGCACATCGGGATTGGCGATGCGGTAGTACAGCGTCTGCGACTCGCGGCGGTAGGCGACCAGACCCTCTTCGCGCATGCGGGCCAGGTGCTGGGACAGGGCCGACTGGCTCAGCGGGATCTGCTGCAGCAATTCGCCCACGGACAGCTCGCCATGCTCGATCAGCAGGCACAGCACCAGCAGGCGGTTTTCGTTGCCCACGGCGCGCAGCAGCGCGGCGGCACGTGCAGCGCCCTGCTGCAAAAAGGCCTGTTCGGGAGAGAGCGTCGGTCCGGTCATGGTTGATCAAGAACAATCTAATTTAGCAAATTCTAATATAATTGCCGGCAGGCTGCACATGAGCCATCGAACCAGGAGTGCCTTCATGACATCACCGCTGCGCATTGCACCGTTCTTCGACGCCAACACCCACACCGTGACCTACCTGGCCTGGGATGCGGACACGGCCGAGGCCGCCGTCATCGACCCCGTGCTCGACTACGACCACGCCAGCGGCCAGGCCCACACCGGCTCGGCCGATGCCGTGCTGGACGCCGCGCAGGCCCAGGGCCTGCGAGTGCGCTGGATCCTCGAAACCCATGCCCATGCCGATCACCTCAGCGCAGCCCCTTACCTGCGCGAGCGCACGGGCGCCCCGATTGCCGTGGGCGAGCACATCCGCGAGGTGCAGCGCATCTTCCGCCCCGTCTTCAACCTGCCCGCGCCCGGCGGCGACCAGCCCTTCGACCGGCTGCTGGCCGACGGCGACAGCCTGCCGCTGGGCGGGTTGCGCATCGAGGTGCTGCACACGCCCGGCCATACGCCGGCCTGCGTGTCCTACCGCATCGCGGATGCGGTCTTCGTGGGCGATACGCTGTTCATGCCCGACTACGGCACGGCGCGCGCCGACTTCCCCGGCGGCGACGCGGGCACGCTGTTCCGCTCCATCCAGCGCCTGCTGGCCCTGCCGCCCGCAACGCGATTGTTCATGTGCCATGACTACAAGGCGCCGGGCCGCGACCGCCATGCCTGGGAAACCACGGTGGACGCGCAACGCGCCGGCAATGTGCATGTGCACACGGGCGTGGACGAGGCCAGCTTCGTGGCCATGCGCAACCGGCGAGACGCCACGCTGTCCGCGCCCGCCCTGCTGCTGCCCGCCATCCAGGTCAACATGCACGCAGGCCATTGGCCCGCGGCCGAGGCCAATGGCGTGCACTACCTCAAAATCCCGCTGCGCATGAAGCACCGGCCCCGGGCGGCGGAAGCGAAGCAGGCGTAGAGTCATTCGCTCCGCCTCCCCCGCGCCTCTTGCGGCAACTTCCAGGACAAAGGACTTTCCATGATCCACAGCGCCCACGCCACCAGCACGGACACCCCCTATCGCGTCACGCTTGGCGACCCCCAAGGCCACCGCTGGCATGTGGACGAGCCTGCGGACAAGGGCGGCGGCGACACGGCGCCCGACCCGCTGCAGCTGCTGCTGTCGGCCCTGGGCGCCTGCACCACGGTCACGCTGCAGATGTACGCGGCGCGCAAGCAGTGGAAGCTGGAGCAGGTGGACGTGCAACTGCGCCTGAACCCCGAAGGCACGCCGGCCAGCGGCAACCTGATCGAACGCCAGATCACGCTGCAAGGCGCGCTGGACGACGAGCAGCGCCAGCGCCTGCTGCAGGTGGCCGAGGCCTGCCCCGTGCACAAGCTGCTGGCCGGCGAGGTACACATCCAGACCGCGCTGCAGCTGCCGGCCTGAGCGGGGGCCGGGCCACCATGCAAAAAGCCCTGCAGCTGTCAGGCCGCAGGGCTTTTGGGAGTGGATGGGGACATGGCCGGCGTCAGGCTTGGCTGACCTCGATCTCCCCGGTATCGACATAGAGCTCGAACTCGCGCTTGGCCAGCGACACGGTGATCGGCTGCTCGTCCTGGGTCCAGGACAGCACATAGCTCCCGATGGCCGTGGCCACCTGCACACGGGTGCCGCGCGGAATGTCTTCCAGGGGGCCGTCGCCTACCCGGTGCTGCACATTGCCGGTGACCGTGGCTTCGAACTTCTCGGGGAATCGCTGCACTTCCACGGCGCTCTGGACCGCCTCTTCAGCGGCTTCGGCTTGCGTCTGTACGGATGTATTCATGGCGTTTTCTCCTGTAAGAGTGAGGCCGGCGCCCGCCAAAATGGCGGGCGCCGGTCCGTTCCTCGAATGTAAACAATGTTCCTGAGAATGCGCTGTCAGCGAACAGGCCCAATCGATGCGAGCCGCGTTTGCCTGCTGCGCCGCGCTGCACGACACTGGTGGCTTCCCCCACGAAACAGGCCGATCCGACCATGTCCGACACGTCCCAGCCCCAGCCCCAGACCCAACCCCAGCACCTGCCCACCCGCACCGCCGATGTGGGCGGCATTCCCATCCAGCGCGCCATTCCCCAGCGCGCCCTGCGCAAGGTCGGCGCCTGGTGCTTTCTCGACCACGCCGGTCCTGCCGACCCCGCGCCACCGGGCATGCAGGTCGGCCCGCATCCGCACATCGGCCTGCAGACCTTCACCTGGATGATCCGCGGCGAAGTGCTGCACCGCGACAGCCTGGGCCACACCCAGATCATCCGCCCCGGCCAGGTCAACCTGATGACGGCCGGCCACGGCATCGCCCACTCCGAGGAAAGCCAGACCCCTTCTCACATCCACGCCGCGCAGCTGTGGATTGCGCTGCCCGAGTCGCACCGCAACGGTCCGCCTCGCTTCCAGCACTACCCCGAGCTGCCCAGGACCACGGTGGGCGACTTCACGGCCACGGTGCTGGCCGGCGAGGCGCTGGGCCTGACGTCGCCGGCCGAGGTGCACACGCCCCTGATGAGCGTGGACCTGCACGCGGACAGCGCAGGCAATGGCAATGCCGTCGCCACGCTGCCGCTGCGCGCCGATTTCGAGCATGCCGTGCTCAGCCTGGAAGGCAGCGTAAGCGTGAATGGCCAGCCCCTGCCGGTGGAGGAACTGCTCTACCTGCCCATGGGCACGGCCTCGGTCGACATCGAGACCACGCCCGGCAGCCGCCTGCTGGTCATTGGCGGCGAGCCCATGGATGAAGCCATCTTGCTGTGGTGGAACTTCGTGGCCCGCACCAGCGAAGAGATCGCCGAGGCCCGCGCGCAATGGGAAGCGGAGGCCGGTCAGGATGCGCAGGCCCTGCCCGCAGGTGCGGCACGCCGCTTCGGGCCGCCGCTGGCATCGCCCCTGAAGCCGCTGCATGCGCCTTCGCTGGACGGCGTGGTGCTGCGCGCCTCGCGCTGAACGCGCCTGCTGCGGCTATCGACCTGCCGCCAGAGTCCTGCCCAACCAAAAGGCGCCCCGAATGGGGCGCCTTGCCGTTTGTGTTGCGGGAATTTCGAGGGTCAGGCCGGGCTGGTCGCATCCACCTCGGTGCCGTCTTCCACGCCGCGAACGCTCTCGCGGCCGTTCTTGTCCTTGAGCTTGCCCAGGTCGGTCTCCACGGCCCGCTTCAGCTTTTCAATGGCCGCGTTGAAGGCGTCCTTGACCTTTTCGGCCTCGGCGTTCACGGCGATCGGCGGGCGGCCATTGGCCCGGGTCTCCAGAACGCAGCGCTTGCCGGGAGCGCCGGAGGTCTTGAGCGCATCGACGCCGGTGAGGAAAACCTCCACGCGTACCACGTAGTCCTTGAATCGCGCCAGCTTGGCGTTGATCTCTTCCTGCGCCCATTGCGCCAAGGACTCGCCACCCTGGATCGAATCGTCGGCATGAACCTGAACTTGCATGCATATCCTCCTAGTCGCCAAAAGCCGCACCACCGGCGCGGCGGGGTTGTCGGGGCCATGGATGAACTGGCGAATCCATCGTAACGCCATGCGGGCCGCCTGCACAGCAAGTCGCACCCTGCGTCGTCAGGTTTTTCGCGCTGCAGCATCCGCAGCCCCAACCCCTGCCTACAGGCTACACCCGCAGGCGGGGCGCCTGCACGAATGGACCGAAAAAGCTTGAGATGCCTCAAGACAACTCTTGCATTCATCTACACCTATTTGCAGTGATGGCCCTGCGCCGGTCGCGGGCGTTCAACCCCTTCCTACATCGCCCCTGCTCGATTGGGCTTACAACTTGGGTATCAGGACTCCCCAAACGGCCCGCCCCTCCATGAGCCCACTCGCTTCCCGTCGCCTCAAGATCGGCCTTTCGGCCTGTTTCTCCCATGCGGACCCGCAGCGTCCGCTGTTCACGGGCAAGACGCTGCAGTACGTGGAGCAATCGATAGCGCACTGGATCATGTCGGCCGGCGCCATGGTGGTGATGGTGCCCTGCCCCACGGGCGAGACCGCGCGCGGCGACGTGACGCTGGAGCACTATGCCGAGTGGCTGGACGGCGTGGTCATGCACGGCGGCGCCGATGTCTGGCCCGGCAGCTATGGTGAGGAACCCATGCGCCCCGAATGGCTGGGCGACCGCGTGCGCGACCTCTACGACCTGGCCGTGGTCGAGGCGTTTTCCCAGGCCGGCAAGCCCATCTTCGGCGTCTGCCGCGGGCTGCAGCTGATCAACGTGGCCTTCGGAGGAACGCTCTACCAGGACATCGAGACCCAGGTTCCCGGCTCGCAGCTGCACCGCAATCCCACGGAGTACGACCGCCACTACCACGACATCGCCATCGTTCCCGGCAGCCGGCTGGAGGCGCTGTACCCCACGCTGGACCGCGCACGCGTGAACAGCATCCACCACCAGGGCATCAAGGACGTGGCGCCCGAGTTCGATGTGGAGGCCTGGAGCCTGCCCGACCGCATTCCCGAGGCCATCTTCCGCAAGCCCGGCACGCTCAAGAGCTACATCGCGGCCACGCAGTGGCACCCTGAATTCCAGTTCCGCAACCCGGACACCAGCACGCTGGATGACAGCGTGCTGCTGCGCGACTTCCTGGCCGCGTGCTCACGCGCCCGCGTGAGCCCGGCCGTGAGCCACAGCCCCTTCCAGATCCGCAACCGCGCCGCGCGCCTGCTGCGCCGTGCCTTGCTTCGCAGGCATTGACGGCCCGGCGCCGCCAAGCGCCTGCGCCACCACCTGCTGCAACTGCCTGCGCAGCCACGCGTGGGCGGGATCGGCCTGGTGGCGCGTGTGCCAGATCATGAACATGGGCAGCGGCGGGCAGTCCACGGGCACGGGAGAGCTGGCCAGCGATGACAGGGCCGTGCGGCCCAGCAGCGACGGTGCCGTCGCCAGCAGCGGCGTGCCGCGCACGAAGGCGGCCAGCGCCGCAAAGCCCGGCACGCGCACGGCAAAGCGACGCTCCAGCCCGCGCGCCTGCAGTTGCAGGTCCAGGTCCAGCGCCTGGCGGTCGGCATAGGCCACGGTGGCGTGGTCGGCCTGCAGATAGTCGGCCAGGCTGGCTGGCGGCTGCCGCACGGCGCTGTCATAGAAGACCGCGTACTCATCGCTGAACAGGCGCTTTTGCACGATGTCCGTGGCATCGGGCGGGCGCGGGCTGATGGCCAGCAGGCAGGCGTCCGAGCGCAGCAGTTCGGCATCCGGCGCGCCGCTGTCGATCACGCGCAGCATGGTTGCGGGCGCTAGCGTGCGCAGGCGCCGGGCCAGCGAGGGCAGCAGCAGTTCGCGTTGCAGGTCATTGGCGGCAATGGTGATCTCGGCGCGCCAGTGCGCGGGGTCAAAGCTGGGCCCCCGGCCGAACTGCTGCATCTGCCGCAGCAGCTCGCGCGCCGGGGCCTGCAGCGCCAGCGCATGGGCCGTGGGCGCAATGCCGCGCCCCTGCCGCACGAATAGCCGGTCCCCCGTGATGGCGCGCAGCTTGTCCAGCAGATGGCTGACGGCCGACTGCGTCACGCCCAGGCGCTGCGCCGCCGCCGTGACACTGCCGGTCTCCAGCACGGCCAGCAGCAATTGCAGCAGCCGGCCGTCCAGCTGCGATCCATCGATTTCTCTCATGCGTTCCATGATTGGCCGCCGCTTTATCTTTGGCAACGCGGGCCGGACACTGCCGCTGATCCAACGCAAATACCGGAGACAAAACATGGCCGATCAGCCGCAGATTCCCGGCACCACCCTGTTCGATGGCAGGCAGGCCCGCAAGGGCTACGCGCTCAACAGCATGTGCTTTTCCTTCAACGAACTGGCCAACCGCCAGGCATTCCTGGCCGATGAGGAGGCCTATATGCGCAGCTACGGCCTGAACCAGGAGCAGGCCGATGCCGTGCGCGCGCGCAACGTGCTGCAGATGATCGCGGCCGGTGGCAACGCCTACTACCTGGCCAAGCTGGCCGGCATCTTTCACCTGGACATGCAGGACATAGGCGCCCAGCAGACCGGCATGACCAAGGCCGAATTCCAGGCCCTGCTGCGCTCGCACGCCTGAGCCTCGCCATAAACAACACACAAGACGCAACCCAGGAGACACCCCATGGCACATCTCATCGGCGGCCTCGGCACCTCGCACATTCCCGCCATCGGCAACGCCATCCACAAGGGCCTGCACAACGAGCCCTACTGGAAGCCCTTCTTCGACGGCTTCCCGCCCATCCGCGAATGGCTGGCCGCGCAGCGCCCCGACGTGGTGGTGATGTTCTACAACGACCACGGCCTGAACTTCTTCCTCGACAAGATGCCCACCTTCGCCGTGGGCGCGGCCGAGCGCTACTGCAACGCCGACGAAGGCTGGGGCATTCCCACGCTGGCACCGCTGCGCGGCCAAACGGAGCTGTCATGGCACCTGATCGAGTCCCTGGTGGGCGAGGATTTCGACGTGGTCAGCTGCCAGGAGATGCTGGTGGACCACGCCTGCACGCTGCCGCTCAAGCTGTTCTGGCCCGAGGGCGACTGCCCGGTGGCCGTCGTGCCGGTGTGCATCAACACCGTGCAGTTCCCGCTGCCCTCGGCGCGCCGCTGCTATGCGCTGGGCCAGGCCGTGGGCCGGGCCATCGCGCGCTGGGACAGCGACCAGCGCGTGGCCGTCATCGCCTCAGGAGGCCTGTCGCACCAGCTCGATGGCGAGCGCGCCGGCTTCATCAACAAGGCCTTCGACCTGCAGTTCCTTGAAAGCATGGCCACCAATCCCGAATGGGCCACGCAGTTCAGCGTGCATGAACTGGTGGAAAAGACCGGCACCCAGGGCGTGGAACTGCTGATGTGGCTGGCCATGCGCGGTGCCCTGTCCGCGGCTGCGCCCGGCGTGCGGCGCGTGCACGGCAACTACCACATACCGATCTCCAACACCGCCACGGCCGTGCTGGCGCTGGAGTCGGTCTAGTCGGAAAACACAAAGGCCGCCGGGCATGCCAGGCGGCCTTTGTGCTTTGCGGGGCCGTGCGGACCGGGTGTATCCCGGCCCTGCCTCTCAATGGTGGTGGCCGTGGCCGCCGTGCACGTGGCGGTGCTCGATTTCCTCGGGCTTGGCCGCGCGCACTTCGGTGACCTTGCAGGCAAAGTGCAGCGCCATGCCGGCCAGCGGGTGGTTGCCGTCCAGCAGCACCACGGGGCCCTTGATCTTGACCACGTGGTAGATCTGGGGCTGGCCCTGGTCATCCGTGCCGCGCAGCTGGCCGCCGACCTTCACGCCGGGCGGGAACTCGCCCTTGGGGATGGTGCGGGTCAGGCTCTCGTCGCGCGCGCCGAAGGCGTCTTCCACGGCCAGGTCCACGGTCAGCGTGTCGCCCACGGCCTTGCCGTCCAGGGCGGCTTCCACCTTGGAGAAGATGTTGTCGTAGCCGCCGTGCAGATAGGCCACGTCGCCCTTGTCGAGCAGCTTGCCCAGCTTGTCGGTGATCTTGTAGTTGATGGTGACGGCGGTGTCTTTGGTGATGTTCATGGCAAAGGCCTTGGAAAACCGCAGCGCAGAAGGCGCGCCGCGCAAAACCTCCATTGTCGGCGACGCGCGCTATTCCAGCGTCACGCCCGTGGCCTTGGCCACGCCGCGCCACTTCTCCACGTCGGCACGGATCTGCTGGGCAAAGGCCTCGGGCCTGTTGGCCACAGGCTCGGCGCCCAGGCCACGCAGTTGGCTGGCCACCTCGGGGGCGCGCACGGCCTGGGCGACGGCCGACTGCAGCGCATCGAGCACGGCGCGCGGCGTGCCCGCCGGCGCCAGCAGGCCGAACCAGCCCGAGACCTCGTAGCCCGGCACGCCGCTTTCGGCCACCGTGGGAATGTCTGGCGCGCCAGGCCAGCGCTGCGCCGTGGTCACGGCCAACGCGCGCAGCTTTCCGCTTCGCACGAAGGCGATGGTCGAGGGCAGGTTGTCGAACCCCACCTGGATCTGTCCGCCCATGAGGTCGGTGAGCATGGGCGAGGCACCCTTGTAGGGCACATGGACCATGTCCACGCCGGCCATCATCTTGAGCAGCTCGGCACTCATGTGCGGCGAGCCGCCGGGGCTGGTGGAGCCGAAGTTCACCTGCCCGGGCCGTGCCCTGGCCATGGCCAGCAGTTCGGCCAGCGTCTTCGCGGGAACGTCGGGATGGACCACGATGATGTTGGGCGTGCTGGCCACCACGGTGACGGGCGCGAAGTCCCGCACGGCGTCATAGGGCAGGGTTTTCTGCAGCGCCGAGTTGATGCCGTGCGAGCTGGCCGTGCCCATGACCAGGGTGTAGCCATCGGGCGCGGCCTGGGCCACGGCCGCCGAGCCGATGGCGCCGCTGGCGCCCGCGCGGTTCTCCACCACGAAGGGCTGCCGGAGCCGCTGCGTCAGCTGGGCCGCCGCCAGCCGCGCAATGATGTCCGTCGTACCACCCGCCGGATAGGGGACGACGATGCGCACGGGTTTGGAGGGGTAGGCCTGGGCGCCGGCCTGCACGGGGGCCAGCACCGTCCACGCGGCCAGTGCCAGCGCGGCAAGCGCTCGGAAGGGTTGCAATGCCATGTCTTTGTCTCCTCTGTTTCTTTGCCTGTGATGCAAGGCGGCGAAGCTCAGCCCGGCGCCCGCTGGCGAAGCAGTGGCTGCAGTTCGACAGGGACTTCCAGCTCGAAGCCGAGGATGGCCGCCGACAGCGCCTTGCCGTAGTTGTCCACCGACAGGCTGCGCGATACGCCGCCGCCCAGCGCGCCATGGGCGACGAAGTTCAGTGCGTGCAGGTTCTGCGCCTCGTAGCGCAGCACCTCGCCCGTGATGGCAGTGCCATGGAAGGCCTTGAAGCGCTCGGCCGTCAGCTGCTCGCACAGCAGCGGATACAGCGCGGGCTCGTAGGCGAACACGGCGATGTTCGAGGTATTGCCCTTGTCGCCCGAGCGCGTATGCGCCACCTGTTCCAGTCGTACCTTGGCGGTCATGCCTGCCTCCCGTTCAGCTCGTGAAATAGTCGATGTGCGCGGGCACCTGCTCGCGCGCAACCAGTGCCGACCACACGCCGATCACCTCGCGCGTGCGCTCCTGGTGGGGCACGCGCTTGCCCGTATGGGCAATGCCCGAGACGGCCATGCCATCCACCTCGCGGCCCACCTTGGCCGCCTGCTCGCGCGTGCGGGTGCGCGCTGCCACGCGCACCGCCACTTCGTAGGGCTCGGGCGCCTGCTGCGGCGTGGCCGCGCCGTGCACGGCGTTCAGGCCCAGGAAGTCGATGCGGACCTCCTCGGCCTCCAGCTTCACGATGTCGAAGCGCTCCTGCAGAATGCGGCGCGCCAGCTGCGCGCGGCGCAGCGCGCCGGGGCCTGCGTAGAAGAACATGTCCTCGCCGATGAAGCCCTCGGTGCATCCCATGGAAACCTTGAGCGTGGTCGTGCGCGGCTTGCCGGTGAGGCCCGTCACGCGCACGCGGTCCGGGCCCGCCTGGACAATGCGCGCCTGGGTGAAATCGACCACCACGTCCGGCGTGATGTAGTGGGCGGGGTCATGCACCTCGTAGAGCATCTGCTCCTTGACGGTCTGCACCGTGACCATGCCGCCCGTGCCTTTGACCTTGGTGAGGGTGACACCGCCATCGGCATCGACTTCGGCGATGGGAAAGGCCAGGTTCCAGGGCTCGGGCACATCCTTGAGGCCCGGATCGGCGAAATATCCACCCGTGACCTGGGCGCCGCATTCCAGCAGATGGCCGATGCCGCTGCCCGCGCCCATGCGCTCGTGGTCCAGCGGGTCCCAGCCGAACTCGTACGCCATGGGGGCAAGGAACAACGAGGGATCGGCCACGCGCCCCGTCACCACGATCTGCGCACCCGCCTTCAGTGCCTGCACGATGGGCTCGGCGCCCAGGTAGGCCTCGGCCGAGATCAGCGTGCCGGCCAGCGTCTGCGTGGATGCGCCGGTTTCCAGGATGGTGGGCGCCAGCGAAAGCACCCGGTCGGTGATCAGGCTGCCGCCCACGGCCGCCACCTTGACGCCGTGGATGCCCATCTCGCCCAGCAACTCGACGATGCGCCGTGCCGCGCCCTGCGGGTTGATCCAGCCCTGGTTGGAGATGATGCGCGTGCCCTGCCGCATGCAGGCCGGCAGCACGGCGCGCATGCGCTCGTCCAGGTAGGTGTCGTAGCCGGGAAAGGACGGGTCGCGCCGCGCACGTACCTGGGCGGCGGAAACCGTGGCCTCGGCCATGGTTTCGAAGCAAAGGTAGTCGAGCGCGCCGTGCTCTGCATTGAGGGCTGCGGGCTCGATGCGGTCGCCCCACCATGCGGCGCCCGCGCCTATGCGCAGGATCGGGTTCTGGCTCATCGGTGTTGTCTCCGTTCTGGTCGTCGAAACCATTCTGTACAGTGGCCCTGCACGAGACAACGCATGCGCGGCCATAGCGCATGTGAACGCAATTCACAGGGAGACCGGAGGCGCT
Source organism: Delftia deserti (assembly GCF_042653485.1). Lineage (NCBI taxonomy): Bacteria > Pseudomonadati > Pseudomonadota > Betaproteobacteria > Burkholderiales > Comamonadaceae > Delftia > Delftia deserti. The sequence goes on from NZ_JBHSIH010000001.1 coordinate 3,414,467, forward strand.
CATGGACCAGTTCGGACAGATGACGGTGTTCCTGCGCGTGGTCGAGGAGGGCAGCTTCTCGGGCGCCGGACGGCGCCTGCAACTGGCGCCCTCCACGGTCAGCAAGCTCATCGCGCGCATGGAGATGCGCCTGGGCGTGCGACTGTTCGAGCGCATCGCTGGCGCCATCCGCCTCACGCAGGAGGGCGAGCGCTTTCGCGAGGCCAGCCAGCAGGTGGTGCAGGCCATGGAAGACGCCGAGGCCTCGGTCCGCGTGGCCGACGCCGAGATCTCGGGCACGGTGCGCATCCACACGGCGCTGACCACGGCCAAGTACCTGGTGGCGCCACGCCTGCCGCTGCTGCTGGACAGGCACCCGCGCCTGCACCTGGACTTCGTGCTGGGCACGGAACGCGGGGACTTCATCCGCCAGGGGCTGGATGTGGCCATCCACAGCGGCCGACCCACGGAGCAGACGCTGATCGGCCGCCCGCTGATGCACAGGCCCTGGGTGATCGCGGCATCGCCGCAGTACCTGGAACGATTCGGCCGCCCCGAGCGGCCCGAGGATCTGCTGCGCCACCGCTGCCTGAATTTCACCATCCGCACGCAGTGGAATCGCTGGACCTTCCATGACGAGGCAGGCCTGAGGACCATCGACATCCCCAGCCATATCGGCGCCAACCAGGGCGAGTTGCTGCACAGCTTTGCGCTGCTGGGGCTGGGCGTGGTGCGGCTGGCGCATTTCCACATCGCCGCCGACCTGGAGCGCGGCGCCCTCGTCCCCCTGCTGCAGTCCTACCAGGAGCGCAGCGAGGACGACCGTTTCTACCTGCTGTACCCGCGCGGCCGGTCGCTGGCGCCGCGCGTGCGCGCCGTGGTGGACTTCCTGGCGGCGCAGTTCAGCTAGAGCCCTCAGCCCAGGCACTCGCGCGCGCATTCCAGCAGGCTGCGCGCCCAGCGCGCGCGGGCCGAGGTGTTCAGCCACAGCAGGCCGACCTTGCGCGCATCGGCAGGGCGCGAGCCGGCGCCGTCCGCAGCGACGCCCTGCTCGGGCAGGGCCAGCACGCGCACGTCGCGGCCCTGGGAGAGCACGGGGCCGATGTCGGGCACCAGGCCCACGCCCAGGCCCTGGTCCACCATCATGGCCACGGCCAGCACCGAGTTCAGTTCCATGCGCTCCAGCGGCGCAATGCCCTGGGCACGCAGGTAGCGGTCGGCCAGCCGGCCACCGGCCAGGGAGCGGTCGTAGCGCACCAGGGGCCGGGTGCGCAGCAGGGCCAGCGGGTCCTGCTGCGCATCCCGGGTGCGGCACAGCACGACCAAAGGCTCCTGGCGCAGCTCGGCCCAGCACACGGTCTTGGGCAGGTCGAACGAGGGTTGCAGGCAGATCAGCACGTCCAGCTCGGACTGGACCAGGGCCGTGTACAACTCGGGCGTGAGGCCGGCGCGCACGCTGATGCGCACCTCGGCGTGGCGCGCCACGAAGGCCCGCATCACGGCGGGCACAAAGCCGTGCAGCGCCGTGTTCACCGTACCCAGCCGCAGCTCGCCGCCGTCCGCATCCGAGGCCACCCATTCGCGCAGGCCCTCGAAGTCCTGCAGCAGCTGGCGGCCGCGCTCGAACAGCCGCTCGCCCGCCTCGGTGGCGCGCACGCTGCGGCCATGGCGCACCAGCAGCGGCGCGCCCAGCTCGCCCTCCAGCACGCGCATCTGCTGGGCTATGGCCGAGGGGCTCAGGTCCAGCTGGCGAGCGGCCTCGGACATGGAGCCGGTGTCCACCACTCTCAAGAAATTGTGTATATATCTCACGTCCATTTCACACATTCTCTTGGATCACAACGCAGATGCAACTGCTGTTTTCCCCGGCGCCGCTGCACCACACTGCGTGACAACGACTATTTTCAGGAGACACGCATGGATTGCCTGCACCCCTCTCACACCCAGGCTCACGCCCCGTTGTCGCGCCGCCTCTGGCTGTCCGCGGCGGCCGCGGCCATGGCGGCCACCGCCCTGCCGACCCTGGCCCAGCGGCGCGGCAGCCGCCTGGTGGTGCCGTTTGCGCCGGGCGGCGGCAACGATGTGTTTGCGCGGCAGATGGCGCATGGCCTCAACGAGTCCTTCGGCTACGGGATGATCGTGGAGAACAAGGCTGGCGCGGGCGGCAACCTGGGCACGGAAGCCGTGGTGCGCTCGGCCGGCGACGGCAGCACCTGGCTGCTGGGCCATACGGGCACGGTATCCATCAATCCCTCGCTGTATCCGGGCCTCAAGTTCAATGCGGCCGCCGACCTGCAGCCGGTGGCCATGTTCGCCTCGTCGGCCCTGCTGCTGGTGGTGCCGGCTTCCTCGCCCGCGCGCAGCGTGGCCGATCTGGCCGAGCAGATGCGCAGGCGCAGCGGCGAGATGAACTACGCCTCCAGCGGCTCGGGCACGGGCGGCCACCTGACGGGCGAGATGTTCGCCCACGCGCTGGGCGCCAAGGCCATCCACGTGCCGTACAAGGGCACGGCCCCGTCGCTGACCGACCTGGTGGGCGGCAATGTGGACTTCAGCTTTGGCGTGATTCCCGCGGCCATGGCCCTGGTGAAGGCCGGCAAGCTGCGCGCCCTGGCCGTGACCGGAGCCAAACGCCAGCCCCAGCTGCCCGACGTGCCCACGGTGGCCGAGTCCGGCGTGCGTGCGCTGGCCGACTTCGAGAGCTCGCTGACCTACGGCATCCTCGCGCCCAGGGGCACGCCTGCCGAGACGGTGCGCACGCTGGGGCGCGACATCCTCAAGGTGGCGTCTGCCGAGTCCTTCCAGTCGCGCCTGGGCATCGAGGGCGCCGTGCCGCTGCTGGGCGATGGCGCGCAGTACGCGGCCCGCATCCAGGTGGAGAGCGCCAAGTGGGCGACCGTGATCAAGGCCTCGGGCGCCACGGCCTGAGACCGGCAAGGACAGCATGTCATTGGTGAAGGACTATCTGGGCCCGGCCGACAGCGGCCACTGGTTTGCGGATGCGCGCTGGCTGCAGGCGCTGCTGCGCTTCGAATCCGCGCTGGCCGCAGCCCAGGCCGACTGCTGCCTGGTGCCGCGCCCGGCGGCCGAGGCCATTGCGCGCGCCTGCGCGCAGGCGCCGCTCACCTGCGAAGGCGTGGTGGAGCAGGCGCGTGCCAGCGGCGCGCTGGGCCTGGCCGTGGTGCGGCCGCTGCAGCAGTGGCTGCAGGCCCATGCCCCCGAAGGCCTGCCCTGGCTGCACTGGGGCGCGACCACGCAGGACGCGGTGGACACGGCGCAGGCCCTGCTCACGCAGCAGGCCCTGCAGGCGCTGCTGGCCGAGCTGGACGCGCTGCAGTGCGCACTGCAGGCCCTGGCCCGCACGCATGCGGCCACGCCCATGCTGGCGCGCAGCCTGCTGCAGCCCGCGCAGATCACCAGCTTCGGCTTCAAGTGCGCGCAGTCGGCTGCCGCCGTGGGGCGCAGCATCGAACAGCTCGAAAAGCTTGCCACCGCTGCGCTGTGCGTGCAATTGGGCGGCGCCGTGGGCAATGGCGCCGTGCTGGGAAGCCACCGTGCCGAGGTGGAGCAGGCACTGGCCCGGCGCCTGGGCCTGTCGGCCTGCGGCCGCAGCTGGCATACCCAGCGCGACGACTGGATGCGCCTGGCCATGGAGGCCGCCGTATGCGGCGGCAGCCTGGCCAAGCTGGCCAAGGACTGGTCGCTGATGTCGCAGTACGAGGTGGGCGAGGTCAGCGAGGCACCGCGCGGCAGCACCTCCAGCGCCATGCCGCACAAGCGCAATCCCGTGCACCTGATGCAGGCGGTGGCACAGGCCCAGGCCATCCCCCAGCTCGCGGCCCTGCTGCTGGGCTGCATGGCCCAGGCCCATGAGCGCGCGCTGGGCGAGTGGCAGGCCGAGGTCGCGCACTGGCCCGACCTGTGGCGCCATGTGCATGGCGCCGCCGCCGCATTGCGCCAGGCCGCGCAGTCGCTGCAGGTGCATCCCCAGCGCATGCTGGGCCATGTGCAGGGCCTGCACGGACTGGTGTTTTCAGAGGCCTGCGTGCATGCGCTGGCGCCCTGGACAGGCAAGCCCGGGGCCCTGGCCGCCGTGGAGCTGCTGGCCCCGCAGGCGCTGGAGCAGGGGCGCGAGCTGCGCCTGCTGCTGGCCGAATGGGCCGCGCCCCGGCTGGACGCAGCGGCCCTGCAGGCGCTGCAAGATGCGCTGGCGCGGGCCTGCGACCCGGCACGCGCCGTGCAGGCATCGCATGATGCATGCCTGGCGCTGCTGGCAGCGCCGCAGATCCATGCCATTGCTTGACACAGGAAACCCCGCCATGACCGAATCTTCCGCCGACGCCCTGCAGCGCGGCCTTGCCAACCGCCGCCGCGTGCTGGGCGATGAATGGGTGGACCAATCCGTGGCGCGCGCCAACGAACTGAATGTGGAGTTCCAGCGCATGATCACGGCCTATGCCTGGGACGGCATCTGGAGCCGCCCCGGCCTGGAGCGCCGCACGCGCCGCATCATGGTGCTGGCCATCACGGCTTCCATGGGCCGCTGGGAAGAGTTCGAGCTGCACATCCGCACGGGCCTGCTGGCCGACCCGGCCGATGCCGAGGCCGCGCCGCTGGACCTGGAGACCATCCGCGAAGTGCTGCTGCAGACCGCCGTCTATGCCGGCGTGCCCGCAGGCAACACCGGCATGGCCATCACGCTGAAGATCCTCAAGGAGCTGGGGCGCACGCCCGCGCCGGCCAGCTTTCATCCACCCGCAAACGCGGCCTGACGCGGCCTGACCGGACTCAGGCAGCCGGAGGCTGCTCCTCGGCCGCAGCGCCCGGGTAGCGCGCAAAGCGCCGGTTCTCTGCGCCATGCACCGGGTCCTGCTCGGCCCAGGGCCACCCGCCGAACTGGGTGCGCCGGTAGTCCTGCATGGCCTGCATGATTTCCTGCTGCGTGTTCATCACGAAGGGGCCGTACTGCGCCACGCTCTCGCCAATGGGGCGGCCTTGCAGCACCAGGCATTCCACGGCGTCGGCGCCGCCGTTGTGCAGCTCCCAGTCCTGCGTGGCATCCACATGCAGGGCCGCATGCTGGGCCAGCGCCGTGGGCCCGACCTGCAGTGCCTGGCCAGCAAAGAAATACAGCATGCGCTGCGTGTCCGCGCCGGCTGCGCGCGGCAGCGTCCAGCGTGCGCCGGGCTCCAGGCGCAGCGTCCAGATGGCCACGTCGCCCTCGGGTTGCGAGGCCCAGGATTCGGGCGGCGGCGGCAGGGCCGGCGCCGCGCCGGGCAGGCTGCCTGCGACCACGGTGACCACGGTCCTGCGGCCTGCGGCGTCTGCGTGCTCCAGGCGCGGGATGCGCTCGTTCCAGAACATGGTGAAGTGCGGCTCCACCATCTTGGAGCGCGCAGGCAGGTTCAGCCAGATCTGGAACAGCTCCAGCGGATTGGGCGCGTCGCTGTTGAGCAGCGGGAACATCTCCGAATGCTGGATTCCCTTGCCGGCCGTGAGCCACTGCACGTCGCCGCCGCCAAAGCGCGCGGCCGCACCCAGCGAATCGGAATGGTCGATCAGGCCCTTGCGCACCAGGGTCACGGTCTCGAAGCCGCGGTGCGGATGGCCGGGAAAGCCCGGCACGCCATCGCCGTGGTACATGGAAAAGCCGTCCTTGCGGCTGAAGTCGCTGCCCATCTGGCGGCCTTCCAGGTCCACGGCCTGCACGCCCAGGCGGCCATCGCTGGGCGGATAGGCATCGTCATGGTGGGCACAGAACAGGAAGGGGTCCATGGTGGGCCACAGCGGGCCCAGCGGCTGGCTCTGGAGGACGGGGGTGGTGGCTGCGGTCATCGTGGCTCCTGTGAGGCTGCGCCCGCAAGAAAAAGGGGGGCGCTGCATTCTCGGACAGATGCGGCCCCCGCGCCCGTTTTGAAAGCCACCATGGCTGGGACAGTGCGGCCCAGGAATGCAACGCCCGCCGGGTCAGTTGCGCGGCGGCGTCACCAGGCCCTTTTGCACGGCCGGGCGCGCCACGAAGGCGGCCAGCACGCGCTGCAGCTCGGGAAAGCGCTCCCAGCCCAGCAGCGCGGCCGCGTTGTAGCCCTGCTCCACCACCATGTTGCGCACCCAGGGCCACAGGGCGATGTCGGCAATGGTGAACTGCTCGCCCATCACCCAGGCGCGGCCTGTGAGGCGGCGCTCCAGCACGCCCAGCAGGCGCACGGACTCGTTCACGTAGCGGTCGCGCGGGCGCTTGTCCTCGAAGTCCTTGCCCGCGAATTTGTGGAAGAACCCCAGCTGGCCGAACATGGGGCCGACGCCACCCATCTGGAACATCAGCCACTGCAGCGTTTCATAGCGCGCGGCCGGGTCGGCGGGCAGCAGCGGGCTGCCGGACTTCTCGGCCAGGTAGACCAGGATGGCGCCCGACTCGAACAGCGCCAGCGGCTTCCCGCCCGGGCCTTGCGGGTCCAGGATGGCCGGGATCTTGTTGTTGGGAAAGGTGTCCACGAACTCGGGCGAGAGCTGGTCATTGCTCTCGAAGCCCACGCGGTGCGCCTCATACGGCAGGCCCATCTCCTCCAGAGCGATCGACACCTTGACGCCGTTGGGCGTGGGCAGGGAATACAGCTGGATGCGGTCCGGCTGCGTGGCCGGCCACTTGCGCGTGACGGAAAAGGCGGAAAGCGGATTCTGTGGAGTCATGGGGCACCTTGAAGGCTGGACGGGTTCGCCAAGAAATCGATGGCCGCTGCATCGTAACGTTCGACGCCCAGCCATGCCTGGCACGCTAAATAATGGCGGACCAGGCTCCTGTCGCCTGGCCATAAAAACCAACGGAGACATGCATGACAAGACATTCCACCCGCCGCCACGCACTGGCCCTGCTCGGCACCACCGCCGCCGCCTGGGCGGCCCTGCCCCTGGTCGCCACAGCGGCCGGCTACCCCGAGCGCCCCGTGACCGTGGTCGTGCCCTACTCGCCCGGCGGCGGCGTGGACATCATCACGCGCCTGGTCACGCCGCCCATGGCCGAGCTGCTGGGCCAGTCCCTGGTGGTGGACAACAAGCCCGGCGGCGGCACCAACATCGGCATGGGCGCGGTGGCACGCGGCGCGGCCGACGGCTATCTGCTGCTGACGGCATCCAACACGCTGACCACCAACAAGGCGCTGTACGCCAAGCTCAATTTCGATCCGCTCAAGGACCTCATCCCGGTGGGCCGCATCGGCGAGGCGCCGCTGGTCGTGGTGGTCAACGCCAAGTCGCCCCACAAGAACCTGGCCGAACTGATCGCCGCCGGCAAGGCCAAGGCCGGCGCGCTGTCCTATGGCACGGCTGGCGTGGGCAGCTCGGGCCACATGGCCAGCGCCCTGCTGGAGCGCGCAGGCGGCTTCCAGGCCGTGCACATCCCCTACAAGGGCGGCTCGGCCGCCGTGACCGACCTGCTGGGCGGGCGGCTGGACTTCATGGCCATCAACCCGCTGGAGGTGGCAGGCCATGTGGGCAGCGGCGCGCTGCGCGCCCTGGCGGTGCTCAACCACAATGGTTCGCGCCTGTTGCCGGGCGTGCCCACGGCGCGCTCGATGGGCGTGAACGTGCAGGCCACCGTGTGGTGGGGCCTGGTGGCACCGGCCGGCACGCCGCCGGCCGTGGTGCAGGCGCTGAACCAGGCGCTGAACAAGAGCCTGGCGCAGCCGGCCGTGCTGCAGAAGCTGGCCGACATCGGCGCATCGCCCATGGGCGGCACGCCGGCCGAGTTCGGCGCCTTCATTCAGGCCGAGAGCGCCGAGCTGGGCGAGGTGATTCGCGCTGCGAATATCCGCGCAGACTGAGGCGCGGGCGAAGGTGCGCCGCTGCGCTCAGCGCGACGCGACGGGCTTCTGGACCAGGGCCACGCTCAGGCCGTCCGGCGTCACCGTGATGGCGCCGGGCTCCATGTTCAGCGAGTCCATCAGGGCCAGTTCCTTGTCCTGCAGCTGGTAGAGCACGAGCTGGCCCAGCGCCTGCTCGGCCAGCGCGCTGGCATAGGTGGTGAGCATGTCGCTCATGGCGGGCGCCAAGTCGTTGATGACCAGGCTGTTGACCTTGATCTGGTGGGCGCGCAGCGTGCGGTCCGTGGGCTCGTAGCGCAGCGCGAAGTCCAGGTTCAGGTGGCCGCCATAGCCCTGCTTGAGCACGGGCCCCGACAGATCGGCCTGCAGCACCGCATTGAGCGCGTTGCGCTCGGGCAGCAGTCCCAGCACCGGCGAATGCAGCTTGAGCTGCAGCATGCCGGCCACGGGGAACTGCCGGGGAAAGCGCTGGGCCACCACCTCCTGCAGCCTTTGCCGCGAAACCGAGACATTCCCAGGCCCGGACTTACCCGAACACCCGGTCGCAGCCAGGCTCCAGCCCGCTGCCACGACCATCAACAAAAAGCGGCGATTCATCACGACAGCACAAGCCTCAGAAAGCCCGACACGAAACCCTGAAGCGCCATGCATGCCATACGCATGGCGCTATGTTTTTTGAGAGCGACATTGTCCCGCCAGGGGCTATTCCCTGTCCCTGCAGTGGGTGTTGCCCGGCACCTGCGCGCAGCCACTTCGAGAACGAAACGACATAGCAGCTAGTGCCCGCCGGACATAGGCAGTACCGGCTCCCATACGGAAACTCGGCCGCTCGCAAAGTTCCCGCCTTCCAGAAGAAATCAAGGAGACACCATGAAGAAGAACATCGCCCTCGCCCTGCTGGCCACAGGCTGCGCGGCCGGCCCCGCCCTGGCGCAGTCCACCAGCAGCGTGAGCCTGTACGGCATCATCGACGTGTCGGTGCGCGCGCAAAGCGGCCTGTCGGGCGCCAATGCGCCGGCTGCGGGCAGCATGGGCTCGGTCAACAGCGGCGTGGGCCCCACCAGCCGCTGGGGCATACGCGGCAGCGAGGACCTGGGCGGCGGCCTGCGCGCCATCTTCAACCTCGAATCCACGCTGGGCGCCGACGTGGGCGGCATCGGCGGCGTGGCCGGCACCTTCGACCGGGCGGCCATCGTGGGCCTGGCCGGCCACTGGGGCGCGGTCACGGCTGGCCGGCAGAACACGCTGATCTCCGACTCCGTGGGCCTGGTCGATCCGATCGCCCTGCGCTTTGCGGGCCTGAACCCCAACATCCAGGTCACCAGCCTCACGGGCCACGGCCTGAACAACGAATGGGGCGCCACCAACACCAAGGTGGGCTCCAACCGCGTCAACAACTCCATCAAGTACTCGGGCAGCTTTGGCGGCCTCACGGCGCGCGCCATGTACAGCTTCGGGGAGACCGGCGTGTCGGCCTCGCGCCTGGACACGCGCGGCCTGGGCCTGGACTGGCGCCAGGACGACCTGGTGCTGACCAGCGCCTACACACAGTTCCACGACGCCAGCGGCCGCACGCTGGACGCCGCCAACATCGGTGGCGCCTGGAGCCGTGGCGACCTGCGCCTGATGCTCAACTACGGCCGCAACAAGGCCGAGACCAGCGACACCGCGAAAACCACGAACAAGATCCTGGCCGTGGGCGCGCGCTACGCCGTCACGCCCGTCATCGGCCTGAACGGCGGCTACTACAAGGTGGACCGCGAGCGCACGGGCCAGGGCGACGACGGCTTCCAGCGCCTGATCGGCTTCGTGGACTACCAGCTGTCCAAGCGCACCAGCCTGTTCCTGGAGCTGGACACGACCAGGTGGAAGAACGGTTACCAGGGCGCAGGCAACAAGACACGCGCCAACGGCATCAGCCTGGGTATCACGCACAGTTTCTGACCCCCTGAGCGGCTGGCGCCGCTTCCCCCAGGGGACGATGCCCTCGGCTAGGCGCCCCCGCCGCGAGGCGGCTCTTGCTCGGCGTCTCTGACTTGGAGCACGCCAGTTTCACAGGCTGTGATCGTGATTCGCAGACCTGCAAGCCGCCGCGAAATCCAGCTTTGCCGCGCCCTTGGGCGCGGTTTTTTTATCTATTCATATATCTATTCATGTATTTGCATAAATCCTTGATTTTCAATAAATTAACCCCTTTTTTCATCCATTCATGAATTGATTCCCCATGGCCACTGAAGACCTTTCCCTGCAGGTGCTGGCAGCACTGCGCCGCCAGGGCGGTGCGCTGGCGGCGCGCGAGCTCCAGCAGATGCTGGGCGTGAGCCAGCCCACCGTATCGCGCGCGCTGGCACCCCTGATCCAGTCCGGCCAGGTGCGCAAGGTGGGGGCGGCACGCACGCAGCGCTATGTGCTGCCGCGCCAGGTGGCGGGCGTGGGCGCCGAGGTGGCCATCATGCGCGTGGACACCGAAGGCCATGCGTCGCCCTTCGGCCGCATGATCGCCCTGCACGGCGGCGGCTTCTGGGTGGATGAGGCCGACGGCCTCAGCGAGCAGCACGACGGCCTGCCCTGGTTCCTGGACGACATGCGGCCCCAGGGCTTCATCGGCCGCAGCTTTGCGCACAGCCACCCCGAACTGCAGCTGGGCGGCGACCCGCGCCAGTGGGGCGAGGACGATGTGCTGCGCGCCCTGGCCCGCTTTGGCGAAGACCTGCCGGGCAACCTCATCGTGGGCGAAGCCGCCTTCGAGCGCTTCCACTCCCTGCCCGCGCGCACGCTGCGCGCCGCCTCTGCGGCCGACTATCCGCGCCTGGCCATGCAGGCCATGCAGGGCACGCATCCGGGCTCGTCGGCGGGCGGCGAGCAGCCCAAGTTCTGCTGCATCACGGCCGGGCGCAGCGTCATCGTCAAGTTCTCACCGGCAGGCAACGCGCCGGCCGAGCAGCGCATCCGCGACCTGCTGGTCTGCGAGCACCTGGCACTGCAGACCCTGGCCGAAGACGGCCTGCCCGCAGCGCGCACGCGGCTGTTCCTCGATGGCGGCCGCGCCTTCCTCGAATCGGAGCGCTTCGACCGCAGCCAGCCGGCGCCGGGCGATGTGCCAGGCGATGTACCCGATGTGCCAGTCTCACAGGACCACCCGGGCAGCAACCCTGGACGCATCGGCATGGTGTCCCTGCAGGTGCTCAATGCCCAGTACGTGGGCGAGGTGGACAACTGGGCAGCCACGGCCAACCGCCTGGCCGCACGCGGCCTCATCACCGAGGCCGACGCGCGCAGCCTGCGGCTGCTCGAAGCCTACGGCCAGCTCATCGCCAACACCGACCGGCACTACGGCAACATCTCCTTCGTGCTGCCGCAGCCCCATGGCGACTGGGCGCTGTCGCCCACCTACGACATGCTGCCCATGCTCTACATGCCCATCAACGGCGAGATCGTGGAGCGCGACTTCGGCGCCCAGCCCCAGCGACCCACGGCCGCCACGCTGGCCGAATGGCCGCATGCCCAGGCGCTGGCACGCCGCTTCTGGCAGACCGTGGCGCAGGATGCACGCATCTCCGGGGACTTTCGCAACATTGCCACGAAAAATCTTGAATTCATGAGTGCCTGATTGACAGGCACCAGCAATGAAATCCGAATACCGATTTGTGGATAACACCGGTAATTTCCCTTGAAAATCCTGTGCATATTCTCTTGAAAAACATCTGCACAAGCTGTTCTTTGACTGCGCAAAACCTGCCATCCACAAGGGCAGTACGCCAGCGCCTGCACAATCGAAGGCTTCCTCATCCGACAAGAGCCTGGCCACCGATGACAAGCATTGCCCCTTCTCACGCCGCAGACCCGCGCATCGCCGACGTGCTCAGCTACTGGCTGGGCTCCGCGCATCCCGACAACGCGGGCGCCCTGGCCTGCAAGAGCCTGTGGTTCATCAAGTCCGATGCCACTGATGACCAGATCCGCGAGCGCTTCGGCGCCCTGGTCGAAGAGGCGCTGGCCGGCCAACTGGACGGCTGGGCCGGCACGGCGCTGGGGCGGCTGGCGCTGATCGTGTTGCTGGACCAGTTCACGCGCAACCTGTTCCGGGGCACGGCACGCAGCTTTGCAGGCGACCCGCAGGCGCTGCAACTGGCGCTGGACGGCATCGCCCTGGGCCATGACCGCCATGCCGACCTGCCAGCCGTGGCGCGCATCTTCTGCTACCTGCCGCTGGAGCATGCCGAGGACATGGCCCTGCAGGACCGCAGCGTGGCTGCCTTCCAGGCCCTGGCCGACCAGGCCGGTGACGCTGGCGGCGAGGGCGTGCGCGAGTTCCTCGCCGGCACGCTGGACTACGCCCACCGGCACCGCGACGTCATCATGCGCTACGGCCGCTTTCCGCACCGCAATGCCATCCTGGGCCGCACCAGCACGCCCGAGGAACTGCAGTATCTGTCCCAGCCCGGCTCAGGGTTCTGAGAGCGAAGCGGATCTCCTTCACCCACAAAAAAAGGGAACGTGCCAACGTTCCCTTTTTTGCTTTCGGCGCGCCGCCGGCATTCAGGCCGGCTGCGCCTGCGGCTGGCGCTCGCCGCCCTTGCGCTCGCCATCGCGCATGCGCAGCGCCCAGCGCTCGATCGTGTAGAACGACAGCGCCGACAGCGCCACCGAGATCGCCAGGCCCAGCGCCACCACCACGGGCCACGAGAAGTCGGCGCGCAGATAGCGCACCACCGGGTAGTGCCAGAGGTAGACGCCATAGGACAGACGGCCCAGCTTCACCAGCGAGGGCGACGACAGCATGTCGAAGACCAGGCCCGAGCCCTGGCTTGCCGCCACCAGCAGCACCACGGCGGCGCATTCCACCACGGTGATGCCCCAGACCATGGCGTCCTGGTTGTCCCATTGCAGCGCCATCAACAGCGGCACGGCCAGCGGCACCCACATGGCGTGGTGCATACGCGCCTTCAGTGCAGCGATGAAGTCGGGCCGTTCGATCATCACCGCCGCCAGCAGCGCACCGGCGAACAGGCCCGAGGCACGGGTGTCGAAGCGAAAGAAGATCTCATAGAAATGCTGGCCCTGGTCCACCCAGTACACGCGCCACAGCCAGCTCAGCGCCCACAGCAGGGCAATCGGGCGCCACAGGCGGCCCGGCTTGGAAAAGCGCAGCAGCAGCACCAGCAGCGGCGGCCAGATCAGGTAGAAATGCTCCTCCACCGACAGCGACCACATGTGCAGCAGCGTGTCCGGGCTGTCGAAGAAGGCGATGCCGTAGTCGGCCAGATAGAGGATGGAGACCAGCGCATCGGTGTAGATGTCGTTCAGGTCCGGCCACAGCAAGGGAGCGAAGATGCAGTACGCGCCCAGGAACAAGGCCAGCGCCGGCATCAGGCGATAGAAGCGGCGGCGGTAAAAGCGCCAGAAGCCGATGCGGCCCTCGGATTCGTTCTCCATCAGCAGCAGCGAGGTGATCAGATAGCCGCTGAGCACGAAGAACAGGTCCACCCCGAAGAATGCGCCATCGAACAAAGGCGCATGGGAGTGCGACAAGATCACCAACAGGATCGCCACGCCCCGCAGCCCGTCAAGGGCGGGGTTGTAGTGCAGTTTGAAATCCTTGACCACCAAAACCGGACACCTTTCCAACGCCGGGGCATACGCCCCGGGCCATGAACAAACCCCATGAAAAATGGAGCACGCGGACATGGCGCAGCCGTCCCCGGGAGGGTCGCAACGCATGGTCCAGCGCGATAAGAGAGACGGCACGCCCCAAGGTTCCCGGCGGATGCTGTGACCAGCAATCCGCGAGCCGCGGCTGCGGCGCACCTGGAGGATGCGGGCCGCCTCTACGGGCGGCCCTGCGTGCACGAACAAGCCCCGCTTGAGCGGGGCCAGGCCGATGAATTTCAGCGAAATCCGATTCTAGCCATCACCGCCCGGGGACGAGGTTCGATGGGCATTCAGCCCGGGGTCCGATGCCCCCGTCCGGATGTCCATCCGCCTTTCTTCGCACGCCGCGAGTATGGGCAGCGCCCTGCAGCCGGAACGTAACAGGAGGTTTGTGCTGGCACCGCTGCGCCCTGGCCCATTCCACCCCGTGAAGCCACCGGCGCACACCGGGCCTGAGCGATGGATGCGCTGTCAACAATTTGGAACAAAACGACGCCAATCCCAATGAACACAAGCGTTCACCGCTATCGTTTTTATTCTTCAGGCGTACAGCGGGATGAGACTGCGTCCTGCAGACCACGGCGCGCGTCACTGTCTGCCTGCACCGGCTGCTGGTTCTTGGCGCGCAGATAGTGCTCGGTGAACAGCGCCAGGTAGCTCTCCAGCGCGCGGCCTGCGCGCCGGTCGCCTCCGTCGCCCGTCAGCTCCAGGCACAGGGCCGCCACCTCGCTGGTGCAGAAATGGTCTTCGCGCTGGGAGCGACGCAGACGGTACTGCGACACCTGGTCCGGGTGCAGGCTCAGCACCGGAAAGCGGTCCAGGTAAGGGCTCTTGCGGAACATCTTGCGCGCCTCGGGCCAGGTCGCGTCCAGCAGGATGAACAGCGGACGCCGGCCATGGTTCGGTTCGACCCCGGCTCGGGGCGCCGACAGCGCATGCACCACGCGCTGCGGCGGCTCCACGAACTCGCCGGGAAACACCACATAGGGCTGCCACTGCGGATCATCGAGCAAGGCCAGCAGGCCCGCATCGGCCTCGGTGCGCGCCCAGCCGAAGGCATGCGTCTGCTCCACCACATCGGCGATCAGCCAGCCCGTGTTGCTGGGCTTGAGCGGCTCGGCATCGTGCATCAACAGGCAAAAGCCCGCCCGCGTCGGCAGCATGGGACGCAGCGCGCAAAGGCAGTGCGAAGGCCGCAGCCGGCATCCCTCGCAACGCTCACCGCGCGGCCCGCCGCGTGACAGAAACGGCCGCGTGCTGCGCGCCAGCCGCTGCGTGCGCAGCCGCGAGACCGCATGCGGCGCCACGCCGGAGTCCACGCCGCGCAGATAGGACAGAGGCACGCAGGCATCCTGCGCCGCAGCAGGCACAGCTGACATTTCCAGGCTCATCCCACGCTTTCCAGCTCGAACAGCGGCAGCTCGGCGCGGCGGCTCAGCCACACGCCGCCTCCCAGTTCCTTGAAATGCTCGGCCAGCCCGCGCCGGTACAGATCGGCCCGGTGGCGGAACAGGCGCGGATCGGTCAGATCCTCATCGATCACGCCGCGTTCGTAATCCTCGCGCGCAACCGCCTCCACATACAGACCGCCTCGGCTCAACCGCCCCAGATTGGCCAGCGCGCGCTTGAGATCCGGCGGGCTCAGATAGGGCAGCACGCCCTGGCAGATCACCAGATCGAAGGGCTCTGCAGGATCATGCGCCGCATAGTCCACCACCGAGCCGCGCTCCCAACCGAAGCGCCCGCACAGGTACTCGCTGAACTCCACGCCGTGGTAGCTGGCACCGGGGAAGTGGCGCTGCACCGCATCGCGCCAAAGACCGATGCCGCAGCCTACATCCAGCACGCGGCGCACGGGCACGCGCACATAACTCAGGTAGGAACAGACGAAAGCGCCCAGCCGGTTCACATGCTCGGTATCGACCACGCTGGTCTTCTTGTCGAAGTAGTAGCGCTGGTAGTACGCCTCGTCGAACCACTGGTCACTTGCTGATTGCACGCATTCTCCTTGGGGGTGGGGCGCCCGCAGGCGCATCGGGGCGGGAGTATGGCGTACAGGGCAGTGGGCATGGGCCTGCGTATTTTTTGACCCTGCCGGGTGGTGCTTTTTCCGAGGCCAAGCCTGTCCAGTTGTCGACCAATTTCTTGATCACCCGCATAAGCCAAGACAGTTGCTACTCCGCCAGGCAGACTGATTCGCATATCAGATCACAACAACAGCCGCCCAAACATCTAAAAAACTGCGAGATATGACAAAAAGATCAGGATTGCATGATTTTACAAATTCAACCCAACCACTCAATACCCATCATGGCTAACATATCAACGGCAATTACGATATCTCGCAAATCAATGATTAACAACTTATGGGCCATCATCAGGCCCACACCTTTGGTACTCAAATGCTAATAATCGAAAGAAATGGAATAGCAATCCACTCACTCATAAAGCCAGCCATCGCACCCACCATTGAACGTGGTGAAATGAAAGAAATTCATGGAATCATTGTTCATCAAACTGGAGGATCGACAGCACAGTCTTCAATTGATAGTTACAAAAACCCATCAGCAAATGGAGCACATTTCC
Organism: Delftia deserti; assembly: GCF_042653485.1. NCBI lineage: Bacteria > Pseudomonadati > Pseudomonadota > Betaproteobacteria > Burkholderiales > Comamonadaceae > Delftia > Delftia deserti. Next base: position 3,430,504 of record NZ_JBHSIH010000001.1, read on the forward strand.
TGATAGAGAACGATGGAACAATATATCAAACCGCTTCCCTCTACAAACAAACATGGCACATTGGCAAAATAAAAGCGCGTTGTTTACTGGAAAAGCGATGCACACCAGTTGAATTAAAATCGTTACAACGTTTCAATCCGACCCAAGAGAACAAGCGCGAGATGCTGAAAAAGGTTCCAGCACGATTTCCGGCCAACCAAGACAGCATTGGCATTGAATTGGCAGGTGAAGCACTTCCTCGTGGCGGGAACGTACCAGACGAAAAGAAAACTTACCAAGCCGTTACAAGCGAGCAGAATAATGCACAACAGTGGCTGATCGCGGAATTAACGCTGACACCAAGAATATCTATGAGCGAAGTTTTCAGGCACCCAGAAGTCTCTAGAAAAAATCCTACGGAAGCGATTTCAGCAAAATGGTGAGATCACTATTAACCTTACCCCTGCTAGTTGTTATGGCTAGCACCGCCTCCGCCGCCAATCAATGCACAAAAGGCTCAGAGTTCGAGCTGCCACTGTGCCCACTGATACTTCCCAAGATCAGCCAGATCACCATCCAGGAAAACGCGGCCAAATCGCCCATCGAAAAAGACCCAGCGGTGAGTTGCGCCAACTTTGTCCTGACCATCTCCCAGGTGCGCCGTTATTTTCAACAGGCAAAAACCACCAACGAAAACGACGCGCACTACACGCTAGACTGGTCGCCCTGCTATGCAAGCGGCGAAATTGCATTCAGCGATGGCAGCCGTGGAAGTTGGAGCATCAACCAGTTCCGGGGCGGTGCGCTGTTCCTGGAGGGCCGGGACAAGACGGTATTGCACTGCCCAAAATGCAAGTTCAAGCCATTTCAATGGTGATTATTCTGGCGTGGCACCACCTTGGCCAACCGCAATAAAAACAGCCGAGTGCAGCGATGGCACATCGGCTGTTTGCATTTTGGCGTTTCGACGTCAGGGCTCCAGCGCCGAAAAAACACCGTCCGGCACGGTCAGAAACTCAGGCCTTCGGCGGCCGATGCAACAGGCACAGCTTGTTGCCATCCAGATCCCGCACATAGGCCAGGTACAGCCGGCCACCGGGCGAAGCCTCGCGCCAGCCGGGCGGATCCTCGCAGGTCACGCCCCCGGCTGCCACGGCGGCGGCATGGGCCGCGTCGGCCTGCTCGGGCGACTGCGTCGCAAAGCCGATGGTCGCGCCATTGCCGTGGCAGGCAGCCTCGCCGTTGATCGGTGTGGAAATGGCAAACGTGCCGCCCGCGCTGCGGTAGAAATAGCGGTTCTTGTTGGCCATGCCCGGCGCAATGCCCAGCGCGCCCAGGAATGCGTCGTAGAACTGCTTGGATTTTTCGAGGTCGTTGACCCCGACCATGACGTGGCTGAACATGCCTGTGTCTCCTTGGTTGATGCGAACCGGGATGTTAGCTGCGGCACGCCGTCCTGCTGTCACCCATGCGCGCCAGCGACCATACTGTCGCCCCCGCCACAGCCGGCGGACATTGCTCCGATACCGCGATACCGAAACCATGCGCCTTCTTCACACTTCCGACTGGCACCTGGGCCAGCACTTCATGGGCAAGAGCCGCCAGGCCGAGCACGCTGCGCTCATCGACTGGCTGCTGGAGCAGGTCGATGCCCAGGCGGTGGACGCCGTGCTCATCGCGGGCGATATCTTCGACACCGGCGCGCCGCCCAGCTATGCGCGCGAGCTGTACAGCCAGCTGGTGGTGCGCCTGCATGCGGCCGGCGTGGCCCTGTTGCTGCTGGGCGGCAACCACGACTCCGTGGCCACGCTGGGAGAGAGCCGCGAACTGCTGGCCTGCCTGGACACCACCGTGGTTGCCGCCGTGGGCGAGACGGCCAGCCACGTGGTCGAGCTGCCGCTGCGGCGCCGGCCGGGGCAGCCGGCCGCGCCCGGCTGCATCGTCTGCGCCCTGCCCTTCATGCGCCCGCGCGACCTGGTGCTGAGCCAGCCCGGCCAAAGCGCCGAGCAAAAGCAGCAGGCGCTGCAAGCCGCCATCGAGTCGTGCTACCGCAGCGTGCACGACGCCGCCATGGCACGCCGTGACGCGCTGGCTGCCGCATCCGGCCAGCGCCTGCCCATCATCGCCACGGGCCATCTCACCACCGTGGGCGCCAGCAGCAGCGAGTCCGTGCGCGAGATCTACGTGGGATCGCTGGATGCCTTCCCCACCTCGGCCTTTCCGCCCGCCGACTACGTGGCCCTGGGCCACATCCACCAGCCGCAGAAAGTGGGCGGCCTGGAACACATCCGCTACAGCGGCTCGCCCATTGCGCTGAGCTTTGACGAGGCCCGCCAGTCCAAGCAGATGCTGCTGGTGGACCTGGGCCCCGAAGGGCTGCAGGCAGTCACGCTGCTGCCCGTTCCCTGCTTTCAGCCCATGGCCTCGGTGGCAGGCAGCCTGACCGCCTTGCCGGATCTGATGCGCGCCGCCGCCCAGGCCGGCCGCCCTGCACAGCCCGTGTGGCTGGAAGTGGTGGTGGAGCAGGACGACTACCTGCCCCAGCTCACCGACCGCGTGCAGACCCTGGCCGACGAGCTGCCCGTGGAACTGCTGCGCGTGCGGCGCCAGCGCGGCCGGGCGGTAGCCGGCATGGCCGCCGCCGCTGGCGAGTCGCTGCACGAGATCAGCCCCGCCGACGTCTTCGAGCGCCGCCTGGCGCTGGAAACACTGGAGCCCGGCCTGGCCCAGGCCCTCACCCGGCGCTACCAGGAGGTGGTGGCCGGGCTCGATGCGCCCCAGCCAGGCGCCGGCGAACACGGCGAGGAGGCCCGCGCATGAAGATCCTTACGCTGCGGCTCAAGAACCTCAACTCGCTCAAGGGCGAATGGCGCATCGACTTCACGCAGGCACCGTTCGCGGGCAACAGCCTGTTCGCCATCACCGGGGCCACGGGCGCGGGCAAGTCCACCCTGCTCGATGCCATCTGCCTGGCGCTGTACCACCAGACTCCCAGGCTGAACAACATCTCGGCATCGGCCAACGACCTCATGACGCGCCACACGGCAGACTGCCTGGCCGAGGTCGAGTTCGAGGTCAAGGGGCAGGTCTACCGCGCCTTCTGGAGCCAGCGCCGCGCACGCGACAGGCTCGATGGCGCGCTGCAGGCGCCCAAGGTGGAACTGGCCCGGGGCGACGGCAGCATCCTCAGCAGCCAGACGCGCGACAAGCTGGAACAGACCGCCGCCATCACGGGGCTGGACTTCGAGCGCTTCACCAAGTCCATGCTGCTGGCCCAGGGCGGCTTTGCGGCTTTTCTGCAAGCCAATGCCAATGAGCGCGCCGGCCTGCTGGAAGAGCTGACAGGCACCGAGATCTACGGCCTCATCTCGCAGAAAGTCTTCGAACGCGCCCGCGACGCACGCCAGCGCCTGGACCAGCTCAAGGCCCAGGCCGATGGCGTGGAGTTGCTGACGCCCGAGGCGCGCGATGCCCTGCAGGCCCAGGCCGACAGCCTGGTGACGGAGCAGGCCACGCTGCAGGCCGACTACCTGCGCACCCAGGCCCAGCACCAATGGCAGCAGCAACTGGCCCAGGCCAACCAGACACTGCAGGCCGCCAGCACCGGCTGCGCAGACGCCGCCCAGGCACTGGAGCAGGCCGCGCCCGAACTGGAAAAACTGGCCCACGACGAGCCCGCGCAGGTGCTGCAGCCGCTGCACCAGACCTGGCAGCGCAGCACCGCCGCCTGCGATGACAGCCGCCGGCAACTGCAGCAACTGCGCGAGCACGAACAGCAGACCCAGGCCCGCCTGCTGCTGCAGCACCGCCATGCCCAGGCCCTGTCCGCCCGCCTGGCCCAGGCCGCGCAAGACACCCTGGCCCGACAGCAGGCCGAGCACCAAACGCTGGAACAGTTCTGCAACCACCATGCCGCACATGCCCTGCTGGGCGAGCGCCTGGGCAGCTGGCGCCAGCAGTTCAAGCTGCGCGCCAGCCAGCAACAGCACGCGGCCAGCCAGCAGCAGGCCCTGCGCAAGCTGGATGCCGAACAGGCCCGCATGGCGCAAAGCGCCGAAGCCGGCACGGCCCAGGTCCAGGCCGCCACCGACGCCCAGGCCCGCGCCAGCGCCGCACTCCAGCACGCGCAGGACGAACAGGCGCAGCGCCTTCAAGGCAGCGGCGGCATGGCCGAGCTGCGCGCCCGCGAGCAGGCAGAGCAGGACCGCCTGCACCTGTGGCGCCAGGCAGAAACCCAGGCCGCGCAGCGCCGCGAACTTGCGCGCCAGCAAGCTGCGCTGGAGCAGGAATTGCGCGATGGAGAGGCACAGGCGCGGGCGCAGGACACATCGCTGCAAGCCCTGCGGCAGCAGTACAAGAGCGTCAAGGAACAGGTCGCGGACAAGCAGACCCTGCTCCTCCAGGAGCAGCGCATCCAAAGCCTGTCCGAGCACCGCCACGCCCTGCAGCCCGGCCAGCCCTGCCCGCTGTGCGGCGCGCACGAGCACCCGGCCGTGGCCGCCTACGAAGCGCTGGACGCCTCAGCCACCGAAGCCGCGCTGCGCCGCAAGCAGGATGAACTCGACGCCCTGCAAACCCAGGGCGAAACCGCCCGCGCCACGCTGGCCGCCACCACGGCCGCGCAGGCTGCCCGCCAGCGCCAGGCCGACGAGCTGGTACAGGACATCGCACGCTGGCACGGCACATGGAACGACACATGGCAGGGCCTCACGCAACCCCTGCAACTCGCGCCAGACAGTTGGCAACAGGCCGACACCCTCGCCGCATCGGCCCAGGCCTGCGCCCGCCAGCTGGACACGCTCAAGCGCGCCGTGCAGGCCGCCGAGCAAGGCGAGCAGGCCGTGCAACAGGCCAAGGATGCCGCCCAGCACAGCCGCCAGTCACTGCAGACCGCGCAAGGCCAGCTTGCGCTGCAGCAGCAGGCCCTGGCCGACCACAGCGCACGCCGCGAAGAACTGCAGCAATCCATCGCCGGCCTGCAGGCCGAAGCCCAGGCGCTGAACGCGCAGTTGCAGGCCTCACTCGGCGAGGCCGGCCACACCCTGCCCGACGACGCCCAGCCCTGGCTTGAGGCGCGCGAAGCCGAATGGCAGCACTGGCAACAGGCCCGGTACGACCTGCAGCAGCTGGCGCAATCCCTGGCCTTGCAGCGCAAGGAATGCGAGGCTGCCGAGGCCGATGCGCAGCGCTGGAAAAAACAGTCGGAAACACAGTGGGAAACACGGTGGCAGGCGCAGAGAACGGCGCAGCGCCATCCCGCCGATACGGCTGTGGCAGAGCCGCCTTCCCTGCCCTTGCCGCCCGTGGAACAGCTGCCGCAGGCCCTGGCCGAATGCGCCAGCGACATCGCCGCCCTCACGCGGCAGCGCGACGCCCTGCAAGGCCAGCAGCAGCAGGCCCAGGCCACGCTGGCCCGCCAGCACGAGGAGGCGGCCCAGGCCGAATCCGCATGGCAGGCCGCCCTGGCCGCCAGCCCCTTTGCCGGGGAGCACGCCTACCTGCAGGCCTTGCTGCCCGCCCCCGAACGCCAGCGCCTGGTTGCGCTGCGCCAGCAACTGCAGGCGGCACAACAGCGCGCGGCCACCCTGCTGGAAGCCGCACAGCGCGAGCACACCCAACTGCAAGCCCAGGCCCTGACCGAGGTTGCGCCCGAAGAAATCCAGGCCCGCCTGCAAACGCTGGAGGATCGCCGCAACGCACTCAGCGAACAACTGGGCGGCGCACGCACGCAACTGGCCGACGACCAGCGCCGCCGCCAGGGCCAGCAGGCCCTGTTCGAGCACATCGCCGCCCAGGCGAGCGACAGCGACCTGTGGCAGCACCTGGATGGCCTCATCGGCTCGGCCAAGGGGGACAAATACCGGCGCTTTGCCCAGGGCCTCACCCTGGACCACCTGCTGCACCTGGCCAACCTCCACCTGGCGCGCCTGCACGGCCGCTACCTGCTGCGCCGCAAGCCCGAGGGCGAGCTGGAACTGGACATCGTCGACAGCTGGCAGGGCGACACCCCGCGCGACACGCGCACGCTATCGGGCGGCGAGGCCTTCCTCGTCAGCCTGGCCCTGGCACTGGCCCTGTCGGACCTGGTCAGCCACAAGACCTCCATCGATTCCCTGTTCCTCGACGAAGGCTTCGGCACGCTCGATGCCGACACGCTGGAGATCGCGCTCGACGCACTCGACCGGCTCAACGACAGCGGCAAGATGATCGGCATCATCAGCCACGTGGAGGCGCTCAAGGAGCGCATCGCCGTGCAGGTGCGGGTGGAGAAAGGCGGTGGCGTGGGGCATTCGAGGCTGGTGGTTTCTTCGTGATCCGAAGCGTTTCAAAATCTCTTAGGCTGTTGTTTTTAAAAGAATTTCGGTATAAAAGAGAAATTCTCAAAAAAATACCGAAATGCAAGACCTCCAGCCATCAGCGGCCCGCCAGTACATAGACGCCGTATCCACCTTCGAAGCCCTGGAAGAAGCCCGGGATGAAGGGGCTCAAGTACGCGGTGGCATGTATTGGCATGCGGGTCCGGCGTCGTCTCCTCAATCCAGCTACCTGATCCGCACCACGCCTGCGGGCGCCGAAACCAGCCTCGGTCTTCGCACGCCGGAAACCGAAGCCATCTATGAACGCTTCATGCAGCGCAAACAGGAAAGCGCCGAACGTTTGGCCGGGCTCAAGGCCGCATTGGCCCAGCACCAGCGACTGAATCGTGCGCTGCGCGTAGGCAGGGTGGACCCGCTGGTGGTGGAGCTGCTCAACCGTCTGTCGATCACCGGGCTGAGTCCGCACTTTCGCGTGGTAGGAACGCATGCGCTTTACGCGTACGAGGCAGCAGCCGGCTTGCGGCTACAGGCAGATGCCCTGGCCACGCGCGACATGGACCTGTTGTGGGATACCCGCAAGCGGCTGCAATTTGCCACGCAACTCGCCCGCGTAGACAGCTCCATGCTCGGCGTACTGAAGAAGGTGGACAGCACGTTCCGCCTGCGCAAAAGCCAGCTCTACACGGCCGTCAACAAAGACGGTTTTGAAGTGGACATCATCCGTCGCGAACGTGTGGCAGACGATCCCCACCCCATCAAACTCAGCGACTCCGAGGAAGACTTCTGGGTGGCCCAGGCCAGGCGTGCCAACGTGCTGCTGGATGCGCCACCGTTTTCAGCCGTCATCGTCGCCAGCAATGGAGCCATGGCGCGCATGCATACCGTCCACCCGGCAACCTTCGTCGCGTTCAAGCGATGGATGGCCGGCCTGCGCGAGCGAGAGGCCATCAAGCGCAGGCGGGATGTACTGCAAGCGGACGTGGTGCAAGCGCTGGTGGACGGGTACTTGCCTCCATGAGTGCTTTCGGATACGTCTGAGACCTGTGCAATGTGTGAGCGGGCAGGCCTGGGCTCAACGCACATATGGGAAGTCATTGCGTGCCACTGCTTTGCTCTGCTCTGCAGCTCAATACGGAACTGTCACCAAACTGCCGCCCAACGCCTGCACCATCCTGCGGGGACGGCCTGCGTGGCCGCCGTTCACTCCTTTTCAAGGACCGCTCCATGCAAGTGCGCTTTCCCAATCCCTTCGGCCTGGCCCTGCCCGACGCCCAGGCAGTGCGCGAGTACCAGGCCGCGCAAGGCTTCTCCGACGCCTACGCGCAGTTCCTGATCACGCAGAACGGCCTGGACTTCGACCGGCTCGAAGCGGCGCCCGACCGCGAGGACTACCTGCAGGCCGACGACGAGACCGGCGACAACCACGCCTGGCTGCGCACCCTGCACCACTTCCGCGCAGGCTCGGAGCACTGCGACGTGGAGGACCACCAGCGCGAGAACCTGTTTGCCGCGCACTTCATGGTCATTGGCCATGACCCTGGCGGCAACCCCTTCGTGGAAGTGCTGCACGGCGCCTTCAAGGGCCGCATCGGCAGCCTGGACCATGAGCTGTTTGCAGGCTGCGAGGACCTGGAGCAGTTTCTCGAAGAAATGGAACTGAGCAGCTTTGCCGCCGCCAGCGTGGACGAGCAGACCGACATGCTTTGCGACGAAGACCAGGGCCTGATCTGGTTCCACGCCAGCAGCATGGACAGCTTCGTGCAGCAATGCGTGTTCTGCGACGAGGACGGCTCGGGCTTCGTGGTGGACGAGCCGGGGCTGCAAGAGGATTGAGCCACGGGGCAGGGAGGCCGGTGCTCGTGCGCAAGGGAAACCACTGCGCATTGGCATGACCGCTGGCTTGGCGTTCGCGTGCAGTTGCCCGCAACCGGCCCATCAGGCATGCCAGAATGCCCGGCGCCTTTGCGGCCATCGCCATTGCATCGGGATCAGGGAGTCCGGCCCCTTCGAATTCAGGACCACTACATGCGAGCAATAAAACTGACAACCCTGGCACTGGCAGCCTGCATTCCTCTGTGGAGCCTCGCCACGGAAATCATTCCTCAACCCGATGAACGCGCCTTGCGCGAGGAATGCAGTGCCCACTCCCAGGCCGGAATGCGAGACTGCCTGGCGCGCAGGCTCGCAGACAGCCACAAGGCCTTGAAGCAGGCCGAGGAACAGGCAGCCAGCGCACTGGGGCAATGGGATGAGGATGCCAAATATGCCGCCCAGGCCAAGGCCAGGCTGTCCGCCTCCGGCAAGGAATTCACGCAGTACCGCGATGCCCAATGCAGCTGGCTTGCTTCTCTGGCTGGCGGCGCAGCCGGCAACGCGACGGAGATCAGGCGCCTGTCCTGTGCTGCAGCACTGAACTTCGGGCGGGCCGCGCAGCTGCGCGATGTCACATCCGAGCTGCCGTTGAAATAGCACGGAGCGCCCGATGCGGGCGCGCCTGAGGTGCGTGTCAGCGGAACTTCACCGGCTGCACCCCCCGGTGCTTGGGCCTGACCACCACGGTGCCCGCAATCTTGTCGTGCCAGCCTTGCTTGCGCGGGTCAAAGGCCACCCAGATCAGCCCCAGGCACAGCGGGATGATGGACACGAAATAGGCCAGGTAGCGAATGATGGCCTGCCGTGTGCTCATGTCCGCGCCGGTCTGCGCGTCCACGATCCTGGCGGCGATGAGCATCTTGCCCGGCGTGGCCTGTTTCTTGATCCAGAAGATGACGACGGCAATGGCAGGCAGCACCCAGGAGATGACGAAATCGGCCGGGCCGTGCAGCAGTTTTTCGGACTCCAGGTATTCCCAGCCATAGATGGAGATCAGGGCCGGAAGCATGAGCACGAGCAGGATCACGGTGTCGATCAGCGCGGCGCCGGTGCGGGCCCAGAAGCCCACGTATTCGAGATCGTCATCCTGCATGGTGCGCCCTGGTTGGCATATGAGGCTGCCAGTGTGCCACCTCGGTGCCCCGCCAGAAATGCCGCGCAAGGCCAGGGCCTGCGCGGCAGGGCTGCGGCGGCCTGTCGGTCGAACTATCGATCGAATACTGCCTGCAGGTCCTTCTGCCCCGTCACGCCGGACTGCAGCGCCAGCATCAGCAGGATCCGCGCCTTGGGTGCGCGCAGGTCGTCGGCCATGACGGCGCCGGCCTCGAACGAGGTCTTGCCGCCGCCCTCGAAGCCGTAGCTGGGCATGACGCGGCCGTTGTGCACGCGCGTGCTGACGACCACGGGCACGTTCTTGCCGATGGCGTACTTGGCGGCATCGAGCATGGCGACGTTCATGTTGCCCATGCCCAGGGCGTCGATGACGATGCCCTTGACGCCACGGTCCACCGCCTGGCGCACGGCCTGGCCGTTGGCGCCGCCGTACATGGGGAAGATCTCCACCTCGGGCATGGTCTGCACCTGGATGGGCAGGTGCTGGCGGCGCGCGGGGGCGGAGGCGAAGTTCACGCGGTCCGGGTAGACCTCGCCCAGAAAGCCGAATTCACCCGAGCGGAAGGTCTCCACGTTGGCCGTGTGTGTCTTGGTGACGTAGCGCGCGGCATTGATCTGGTTGTTCATGGCCAGCATGGCGCCCTTGTCGCGCGCCTTGGGGTCCACGGCGATGCGCACGGCGTTGAGCAGGTTGCGCGGCCCGTCGAAGTCGGATACCGAGGCATTGCGCTGCGCGCCTATGAGCACGACGGGCTTGGACGACTGCACGGTCAGGTCCAGCCAGAAGGCGGTTTCCTCCAGCGTGTCCGTGCCGTGCGAGACGATGGCGCCGGCCACTTCGGGACGGGCCAGCGCGGCCTGCACAGCCTGGGTGAGCTGCACCCAGCGGGCCGGGTCCATGTAGTCGGAGGGCACGTTGGACAGGTTGTTGACCTGGATGCGCGCGTACTTGCCCACATCGGGCACGGTGGCCAGCAGGTCGTCGCCCGAGATCGCGGGCACGGGCGCGTTCTTGACCGGGTCGATCTTCATGGCGATGGTGCCGCCCGTGGCAATGAACTGGACCACGGGCTTGTCCTGGGCGGCGGCGCTGGTAGCAATCATGGGCAGGGTGCAGGCGGTGAGCAGGGCGAGGGCGGTGCGGCGGAAGGCTTTCACGGGTGTTGTCTCCTTGTTGCGATGTCAAGGAGCATGCTAACCATGGCGTGCGGCCGGCCCACGCTGCCGGCCCTGCGTGAAACCCTGATGGACAGGCGCGATCAGCGCGCCTCAACGCGCATCAACGCGTCAAGGCGCCAGCGCGGCCTCGATGTCCGTGGACAGCTTGGCCGGCGCATCCTGGGGCGCATAGCGGCGGATGACCTGGCCGTCGCGGCCAACGAGGAATTTGGTGAAGTTCCACTTGATGGCCTTGGTGCCGAGCACGCCCGGCGCCTCGGCCGTGAGCCAGCGGTACAGCGGGTGGGCGTTGGCGCCGTTGACGTCGATCTTGCCCATGAGCGGAAAGCGCACGCCAAAGTTCAGGTCGCAGAAGCTGGCGATTTCCGATTCGCTGCCCTTTTCCTGGGAACCGAACTGGTTGCAGGGAAAGCCCAGCACCACCAGGCCGCGCTCGCCGTACTGCTCATGCAGCGCCTGCAGGCCCGCGTACTGCGGCGTGAAGCCGCAGGCGCTGGCGGTGTTGACGATGAGCAGCACCTTGCCGCGGTAGTCCGACAGGGGGACGGCCTGGCCCGTGATGGAGGTAGCCTCGAAGTCGTAGGCCGAGCGGGGCGCGGCGGCGATGTCATTCATGCGGGTGCTCCTGGAGTGGAGCGTCCATGGTAGCGCCGGGATAGCCAGGGACACCCAGGGGCGCGCTGGCCGGGCATGGGGATGCGGACTTGTCTCACAGACAGCAGGCGGCCAAAAACTTACCTTGGAAGGCAACAGGCGGGCACATCGGCCCGCCTGGTCCCGTTTCGCTGGCAGGTGTTTACAAGCCGCATAGGCGCATGCCTGCCGTAGTTTCCGTCCCACGATGAAGAGACCACGTATGAACCCCAACAGCACCCCCACGAAGCAAGCCAAATCCAACGCCGGCAACGGCCACCTGGCGCTGGACCCCAAGGCCCTGGAGGCCGCCAAGCACAGCCTGGACGATGGCGCCGTGACCCCGCACTTCGGGCCCTGGCGCGAGGACATCATCAAGCTGCTCAATGACTCGCTGGCCACCGAGCTGGTGTGCGTGATGCGCTACAAGCGCCACCACTTCACGGCCGTGGGCCTGGCTTCGCCCGCCATTGCCGACGAGTTCCTCGTCCATGCCAACGAGGAAATGGCCCACGCCGACAAGCTGGCCCAGCGCATCGTGCAGTTGGGCGGCGAGCCTGACTTCAACCCCCAGACGCTGACCCAGCGCAGCCACGCCGACTACAACGGCGAGACGGACCTGAAGGCCATGATCCGCACCAATCTGATCGCCGAGCGCGTGGCCATCGAGGCCTACAGCCAGATGATCGACCTGATCGGCGACAAGGACCCGACCACGCGCCGGCTGATCGAATCCATCCTCGAGCAGGAGCAGGAACATGCGGACGAGCTGTCCGACTGGCTGGAGAAATAAGCACTTCCCGCCAGTACCCGCCAGCCCGACAATACCGGGGCTTGGCCCATAGGCAAGGCACCCCGCGCGAGCGGGGTGCCGTTTTTTTGGGCATTCTCTCGGCTTCGCGGAATGGTCCCGCCCTACCGGCCCTGATGTCCCGTCATCAGGGCCGTCTTGCAATATGCGCTTTTCTTTCAATGACTTGAAGCTGCCCGATGCCTTGCTCTCGGCCCTGCTCGCAGCCTGGCAAAGGCTGCTGGCCAGCCGCATCGGCCAGCGCGTGGCGGCCCTGCCCTGGTGGCACCGCTGGCCCACGCGGCGTGAATGGCTGCTGTTCGCCGCTGCGTTGCCGCTGCTGTTCGCGCTGTATGTGCTGGCCCTGATCCCGTTCACGCCCGGCATCCGCGACATACGCAAGGCCAAGCTGGAGCAGCCCGCCCAGGTCATGAGCGCGGATGGCAAGCAGCTCGCGCAGTTCAAGCGCAGCAACCGGCAGTGGGTGAAGCTCGACGAGATGTCGCCGTCGGTGATCAAGGCGCTGATCGCCACGGAGGACCACCGCTTCTACGAACACCACGGCATGGACTGGCGGCGCACGCTGGGCTCGGTGGTGCACACGCTGCGCGGCGATCCGCAGGGCGGCTCCACCCTCACCCAGCAGCTCGCACGCAACCTGTACCCGACCGAGATCGGCCGCGCGCCCACGCTCAACCGCAAGCTCAAGGAGGCGATCACGGCCTTCAAGATCGAGGCGCTCTACACCAAGGACGAGATCCTCGAGACCTATCTGAACACCGTGCCCTTCCTCTACAACGCCTTCGGCATAGAGATGGCGGCGCGCACCTATTTCGACAAACCGGCCGCGCGGCTGACGGTGTTGGAAAGCGCCACGCTGGTGGGCATGCTCAAGGGCACGAGCTACTACAACCCCGTGCTCAACCCCGACCGCGCGCTGTACCGCCGCAACACGGTGCTGTCGCAAATGGTCAAGCGCGGCGTGCTGCAGGAGGCCGAGTTCGCCCAGCTCAAGAAGCGCCCCATGCGCATCAACTTCGAGCGCCAGGAAGAGCCCCTGGGCATGGCGCCGCACTTCGCGCAGCAACTGCGAAAGTGGCTGATCGACTGGGCCGACCGCAACGACTACAACATCTACACCGATGGCCTGGTGGTGCACACCACCATCGACTCGCGCCTGCAAAACTGGGCCAACCAGGCCGTGGCGCGCCAGACGCGCACGCTGCAGGGCGTGGCCAACGGCGCCTGGAGCCAGCGCGACGGCTGGAATGCCGCCAACCCGCTGGTGCAACAGCTGGTGCGGGAGACCCCCGCCTGGCGCGCGGCGCGCAAACGCGCGGACGGCCAAGGCAAGGACAAGGCAACGGACAAGGACAGCGAGGAAGACACCCTCAAGGCCCTGCTGGCCGACAAGGCCTTCATGAAGCAGCTGCGCGAGGACAAGACCCGCGTGCAGGCAGGCTTTGTGGCGCTGAACCCGGCCACCTCCGAAGTGCTGGCCTGGGTGGGCAGCCGCGACTTCACGCAGGACGCCTACGACCACGTGCAGCAGGCACGGCGCCAGCCCGGATCCACCTTCAAGCCCTTTGTCTATGGCGCCGCGCTGCAGCAGGGCGCCACCCCCGACGACAAGCGCGTGGACGGCCCCGTGGAAATCAAGCTGCCCGGCGGCGAAGTCTGGCGCCCCACCGACGCCACGCCACCCACGGGCCGCGAGATGACGCTGCGCGACGCCCTGGCCTACTCCAAGAACACCATCACCGCCGAAGTCATGCAGTCCGTGGGCCCCGCCCGCGTGGCACGCCTGGCGCGCGCCCTGGGCGTGCGCCAGAGCCCGCTGGACGAAGTACCCGCCCTGGCCCTGGGCAGCAGCCCGGTGTCACTGCTGGAAATGGTCAACGCCTATGCCAGCCTGGCCCACGGTGGCCGCTGGCTGCCGCCCATGATGGTCACGCGCATCGAGGATGCCGACGGCAAGGTCATCGCAGAATTCAGCCCGCCCAAGCCCGAGCGCGCGCTGGACGAAGACCACGCCTACGCCCTGGTGGACATGCTGCGCTCCGTGGTGGACAAAGGCACGGCCGTGGCCGTGCGCCAGCGCTACGGCATCCACGCCGACGTGGCCGGCAAGACCGGTACCACCCAGGGCAATGCCGACGGCTGGTTCATCCTCATGCACCCGGAAATCGTCACCGGCGCCTGGGCCGGCTTCAACGACCCGCGCATCACCCTGCGCAGCGACCGTTGGGGCCAGGGCTCGCGCAGCGCCCTGCCCATGGTGGGAGACTTCATGTCCCGCGCCCTGCGCAGCCCCGTCATCGACGCCAAGGCCCGCTTCGAGCCGCCCGAACAAAGCCACTGGTGGTCCGACATGGTCGGCCGCCTGCGCGAACGCATGCAGGGCTGGTGGCCCGACCAGCAGCCGCCCGCCCAGCCCGACCAACCCGCCATTCCGGAGCCGACCCCGACCCCTGAACCCGCACCCGAGCCCACGGAGCCACCCGGCCCGGGCCTGTCGCCCGGCGAGGAAATCATAGAAAGCACCCCCGCCCTGCCCGCCCCCAGCATCCCCCTCACCCAGGGCACGCTGGGCCCCACGGACCAGCGCTCAGTGCAGGAAGCCACCCCCGCCACACCCGCTCTGCCCGGCGGCGAAGACGCCCCCGCAGGCACCGGCGTGGTGATCACGCCGATCCAGCCCTGACCCTGCTGGCTGTTGGCTGTTGGCTGTCGGCTGTCGGCTGTCGGCTGTCGGCTGTTCCCCAGCCTCCCCCCTTCTGCCCACGCAGGTCGCCCGCAGCGAAGCGAAGGGTCGTGGGCAGCGGGGCGCACTTCTTTGCCTCCTTTCTTGCTGCGCGGCAAGAAAGGAGGTCGGCTGCCGGGCCGAAACCCGGCTCCTGCCCGCCGCAAAGGCAAGCAGCAAAAATCAGTCCAGAAGATCAGCCCAGATCAGGCAAGAAAACAAGTCACCGCGAAGTCCGCGTATGACTCACATTGGCATCCACAGTCCCGAACACCGTCACCCCACTGCCACTGGACGCCTGGCTCCCAGCCACATCCCCAGGCACCCCGCCCGCACAGCCAGCCAGCCCCACACTCAAGGCCACCAGCGCCATCGCGGCCAGCTCACGCATGCCGTACTTCATCGCAATCTCCTTCATCTCCGGCGCAACCGACCGGCACAGCCCATGTTAGCCGCGCCAACCCGCCGCCCCGTGAGCGAAGGTAATCACCCTTCCAGGTAAAGCGCAGCCAGCCGCTCGCGTGCCGCGCCGTCGATGCCCAGCGCATCCCGCAGATACCCTTCCATCCCCCCGAAGTCGGCCCGCACCATATCGGTGGCGGCCGCCAGGTAGGAGGCCTGCACGCGCCACAGCACATCCATCACCTCGGCCGGCATGGGGGCGAAGGTGGTGGCGGGACGCTGGTAGAGCTGGTTGGTCAGCAGGTAGTCCTGCATCACGGTGTCCTCGTCCACGCCCAGCGCGGTGAGCAGCAGGGCGGCGGCCCAGCCCGTGCGGTCCTTGCCGGCCGTGCAGTGGAAGACCAGCGGGTCCTGGCTGTCCAGCAGAAGTTGGAACAGCTGTGCAAAGCGTGGCGCGTAGTCGTGCACGAAGCTGCGGTAGGTATCCTGCATCAGCTCCTCGGCATGGGCGGCCGTGAGGTCGTTGCCCGCGGCGATCAGGGCACTGGCGCGCTGCACCACGGTGGGCTCGACGATGAGCGCATGGCGGGCAATGCCCGGCCATTCGTAGGCCAGGTGGGCGCTCTCCATCTTGCCCCGGAAGTCCGCGCTGCGCGCGAGCTTCAGGCCCTGCAGCACATCCAGGTCAGCCGCGCTGAGGCCGGCCAGGTGGTCGGCACGGAACAGCGTGCGCCAGCGCACGCGCCGGCCATCCAGGCCCGCGTAGCCACCGAGGTCTCGGAAGTTGGAGGCGCCGTCCAGGCGGATGGAGCGCGACGGCGCCGGGGAGGAAGCAGCGGCGGCAGCCGCTGCCGGGGTGAGCATTTCGGTATCCATGCCCGCTAGATTAGCCCAAGCATGTGTTGCCCCCGTGTCAGGCCGGCGACCCGCTCCGGCAAGGTGCAGAAGCGGGTCGCAGGATCAGGTCAGGCAGGCGCCTTACGCCAGATGCTTGCCCACGATGCCGGCCAGCTCGAACATGTTCACGCTGTCCTTGCCGAAGACGGGCCGCAGCTTGTCGTCGGCGCGGATGACGCGCTTGTCCTTGGGGTCCTGCAGGTTCTGGGCCTTGACGTATTCCCACAGCTTCTTGACCACCTCGGTACGCGCCACCGTGCCTTCGCCGATGACGGCGGCCAGGGCCGCGCTGGGCTGCAGCGTGCCGGCAGCCGGCTTGCGCGCGGTCTTGGTGGCCGTCTTTGCCGTGGTCTTGGCCGCGGCTTTCTTGGCAGGCGCCTTCTTGGCCGGCGCGCTCTTGGCGGCCGCCGTCTTGCGCGGCGGGTATTTGCTGTCGCGCTGCTCGAACTCGAAGTTGACCTTGCCGGCCGCGCCGTCCCAGACCAGGAAGGCCTTGAAGCTGCGGCGCGTGCGGTTGGAGACGAACTTGTCCAGCAGGTCGGTCTTGCCGGTCTGCAGCAGCTTTTGCATCTGCTCTCGCTCTATGGGCTGCTGCAGGATGATCTGGCCGCTCTTGAAATCGCAGCTGGGCGTGGCCTGGGCCAGCGTGGGCACGGCCTTGGCGCAGACGTAGTTGCTGCCGTGTTCGAAGACCGGCGCACCGCACTTGGGACAGGGGCCCAGCGATTGCTGGCTGGCAAAGTCCACCAGCTCGCCCGTGTCTTCGGAGGCGGCGTCGTCGCCAAAGTCGAACTCGAGCTTGTAGTTGCCGCCCTCCTCATCGTGCACGATGGTGACCTCGGCCACGAAGGGCCAGCCGGCCTTGGAGCGAAAGCCGTCCAGCGGGCCCAGGCGGCGGTCGCGCAGCAGTTGCTCGGCCTCGGCCGTCTCGAAGGTGCGGCCCGCAGGCGACTTGGTGAACGAGAAGCCGCAGCCCGCGCCCTGTCCGTCGCTGCCCGTGCAGCCGTAGCGGCGGTAGTTCTCCTTGACCACGCCACCGCAGTTGGGGCAGGGCGTGGACAGGGTGGCGTAGTCGCCAGGCACGGTGTCGCGGTCGTATTCCTTGGCCTTCTTGACCAGCTTTTCCGTCATGGACTGGATCTGCTGCATGAAGGCCTCGCGCGAGAGCTGGCCCTTTTCCATCTGCGCCAGCTTGTACTCCCATTCGCCGGTGAGGTCGGCGCGCGAGAGTTCTTCCACGCCCAGGCCGCGCAGCAGGGTCATGAGCTGGAAGGCCTTGGCCGTGGGAATCAGCTCGCGGCCTTCGCGCAGCATGTACTTTTCGGTCAGCAGGCCTTCGATGATGGCCGCGCGCGTGGCAGGCGTGCCCAGGCCCTTTTCCTGCATGGCCTCGCGCAGTTCGTCGTCCTCGACCTGCTTGCCCGCGCTTTCCATGGCACCCAGCAGCGTGGCTTCGGAGTAGCGCGCGGGCGGCTTGGTCTTGAGGCCCTTGGGATCGACCTGGCCGGCGCGCGGCTGCTCGCCGGGCTGCACCGCGACCAGGGGCTGGCCCTTGTCGCCGTCCTTGCCGCCTTCGACCTCGTTGGCGGCTTCCTTGCCGTAGATGGCCAGCCAGCCGGGCTTGACCAGGATCTTGCCCTCGGTCTTGAAGCTGTGCTGCTCGACCTTGCTGATGCGCGTGGTCACCTGGTGCTCGGCGCTGGGGAAGAACACGGCCATGAAGCGGCGCACGACGAGGTCATAGAGCTTTTGCTCGGCCTCGGACAGGCCGCTGGGCGCCTGTGTGGTCGGGATGATGGCAAAGTGATCCGACACCTTGCTGTTGTCGAAGATGCGCTTGGTCGGGCGCACGTAGTTCTCGTCCAGCGCCTGCTGGGCAAAGGGCGCCAGGTGGCGCATGCCGCTGCCGGCCAGCATGGCGAAGGTCTGGTGCGCCACGGGCACGTAGTCCTCGGGCAGGGCGCGCGAGTCGGTACGCGGGTAGGTCAGGGCCTTGTGGCGCTCGTACAGGCTTTGCGCCAGCGACAGCGTGGTCTTGGCCGAGAAGCCGAACTTGCCGTTGGCCTCGCGCTGCAGGCTGGTCAGGTCGAACAGCAGCGGGCTGGCCTGGGACGTGGGCTTGGACTCCTCGGTGACCTGGGCCGGCTTGCCGCGCACGGCGTCGGCGATGGCCTGGGCGTCGCGCTGGTTCCAGATGCGGTCGGCGCGCGCTTCGGCATCGTCGCTCTTCTTCCATTGCGTGTCGAACCACTTGCCCAGGTACTGGCCGGCCTGTGCGTCGAAGGCGGCATGCACTTCCCAATAGTCGCGGCTGACGAACTTGCGGATCTTTTCCTCGCGCTCCACCACCAGGGACAGCGTGGGCGTCTGCACGCGGCCCACGGTGGTCAGGAAGAAGCCGCCGTCGCGCGAGTTGAAGGCCGTCATGGCGCGCGTGCCGTTGATGCCCACCAGCCAGTCGGCCTCGGAACGGCTGCGCGCGGCGCTGGCCAGGCCCAGCATCTGCGCGTCGCTGCGCAGGTTCTGGAAGCCGTCGCGGATGGCCTGCGGCGTCATGGACTGCAGCCACAGGCGCTTGACCGGCTTGCCCAGGCCCTTGCCGTCTGGCTTGGCGCCTGCGGCGTACTGCTCGATCAGGCGGAAGATCAGCTCGCCCTCGCGGCCCGCGTCGCAGGCGTTGATGAGTTCGGTGACATCCTTGCGCTTGGCCAGCTTGACCACGGCGTTGAGCCGGCTCTTGGTCTTGTCCACGGGCTTGAGGTCGAAATACGGCGGAATCACCGGCAGGTTGGCAAAACTCCATTTGCCGCGCTTGACGTCGAATTCCTCGGGCGCCTGGATTTCCACCAGGTGGCCCACGGCGCTGGTCACGACGTAGTGCTCGCTCTCGAAGTATTCATCGTGTTTGTCGAATTTGCCCGCCACCGGAGTCAACGCGCGGACGATGTCCTGCGCGACCGAAGGCTTCTCAGCAATCACCAGGGTCTTTGTCATTGTGTGTACTCGTCATTCCCCGCAGGACCTGCATGTCGCAGCCTGCGCTTCTACAATCCATGGCTCACGCGTGCACACGCACGCGCATGTGTGCCTATTCAAGTTATCAGAGAAAACATGCCCCGCACAGCTTTGGCCCCATCGAGCGGCCGCCGCATCCAGACCCGCCGCTCGGGTGTCCATGGCAAGGGCGTCTTCGCCGCGCAGGATCTTGCCGAAGGCGAGGTCCTTGTCGAGTACGTAGGGGAAATCATCAGCTGGCAGGAAGCCCAGGACCGGCATCCGCACGACCCCAGCCAGCCCAACCATACCTTCTACTTCCACGTGGACGAAGACCGCGTGATCGACGCCAACTATGGCGGCAACTCCTCGCGCTGGATCAACCACAGTTGCGCTCCCAATTGCTACACCGATGAGCGCGATGGCCGCATTTTCATCGTCGCGCTGCGCAACATCGCCGCCGGCGAGGAACTGAGCTACGACTACGGCCTGATCATCGACGAGCCCTACACCAGGAAGCTGAAGGCCGAGTATCCATGCTGGTGCGGCGCGGCCACCTGCCGCGGCACGCTGCTGGCGCCCAAGCGCGGCTGGCGCCCGCCCATGCCCGGCGATGCGCTGCCGGCCAGCACAAAGCCAAAGAAGAAATCCCGCAAATCCTCCACGAAGGCCGGCGCATGATGGCATCGTCCCCCATTCACTGGCCTGCGGAATCGCTGTGGCAGGCCATCGAGCCGCAACTGCCGGGCTTTTCCGTGGAGATCGTGCCCAGCATCGGCTCGACCAATACCGAGTTGATGGCGCGTGCCCGCGATGGCCGCAACGAGCCCGTGCTGCTGGTGACCGAAGTGCAGACCGCCGGCCGGGGCCGGCTGGGCCGCCAGTGGACCAGCGGCGTGGGCGATTCGCTGACCTTCTCGCTGGGCATGCCGCTGGCGCCCGCCGACTGGTCCGGCCTGTCGCTGGCCGTGGGCCTGAGCGTGGCGCAAAGCCTGCAGCCGCAATTGCCCGCCCCGGGCTCGCAGCGCCCGCGCATCGGCCTCAAATGGCCCAACGACCTGTGGATCGACGGCGACCGCAAGCTCGGCGGCATCCTGATCGAGACGGCCAGCTTCGTCGGCAGCGCCGCGCATGAGCCGGGCACACCGCGCTACGTGGTCGTGGGCATCGGCCTGAACGTGCGCCCGCGCCCCGGCGACGGCATGCGCACGCCCCCGGCCAGCCTGCTGGAGCTGGACGAGCGCCTGGACGCGCCCACCTCCCTGGCCTGTGTGCTGCCGGGCCTGGTCTCCGACATACAGACCTTCGCCGCCCAGGGCTTTGCGCCGCTGGTGGAGCGCTTTGCCCAGCGCGACCTGCTGCGTGGCCGCGCCGTCAATCTCAGCGATGGCGAAAGCGGCACGGCCGAGGGCGTGGGCCCCGATGGCGCGCTGCTGGTGCGCACGGCGCGCGGCCTGCAGGCCATCACCAGCTCGGAAATCAGCGTGCGCCCGGCTGTTGTAGGCTAGGGCGGGTGACTCATCACTAGGGCCCAAGAAACGACATGCTGCGAATCGCCTTCCTGCTGCTGGTGCTGGCCAATGCCGGCTACTACCTCTGGAACCACGGCCAGCTCCAGGCCCTGGGCCTGGCGCCGCCGTCCCAGACCGAGCCCGAGCGCCTGGGCCAGCAGGTGCGCCCGGAGGCGCTGAGCATGCTGAGTGCGGACAACGCGCCGGCCCCCTCCTCGGCGGCCCCGGCTCCTGCATCCCCTGCCTCACCCGCGGCACCCTCCAGTGGCGAGGAACCCGCCGCGCCGGCCCGGCCCGAGAAAGCCGCGGGCCAGCCCACCAGCTGCCTGGTGGCCACGGGCATCGAGGACCGCCACGCCGAGGCGCTGCGCCGCGGCCTGGTGGCGCAGGTCGCCAGCGACCAGTGGGACCTGAGCAGCACGCACCAGCCGGGCCGCTGGATGGTCTACATGGGCAAATTCCCCGATGCCGAGTTCCTGGAGCGCAAGCGCGCGGAACTGCGTGCACGCAAGATCGACTTCGACCGCGCAGGCGGCGCGCTGGAGCCCGGCCTGTCGCTGGGCCGCTTCTCCTCCGAGGAAGCGGCCACGCGCGAGCTGACCAACGTTGCGCGCCAGGGCGTGCGCACGGCCCGCGTAGTGCAGGAGCGCCCCGACATCACCCTCTACACGCTGCGCCTGCCCCAGGCCACGCCCGCTCTGCGCAGCCAGGTCGAGTCCATGGGCGGCAAGGCCTTCGAGGGCAAGCCGTTCAGGCCTTGCTGACCAGGCCCGTATCGTCCGCTGCGCCCGCATAGGGCGAGATGCCGCCCAGGTCCTGCGTCAAGGCCTCGGCCTGCGCCCGCACCAGGGGCAGCAGGCGCTGCAGCACTTCCTCGGAGCAGCGATACAGCGGGATCGCCAGCGACATGGCCCCCATCAGCCGCGTACCGCGCGCGAAAACGGGGCAGGCAATGGCCGCGCTTTCCGGGTCCCGCTCGCCTTGCGTGATTGCATAGCCCAGCTTCCGGATGCGTTCGTAAGGCTCGCCCGGCAGAGCATCATCGAGCGCCAGGATCAGGCGACCTGCAGCGCCCCGGTCCAGCGCCAGCATCTCCCCTTCCAGCACGTGAGTGCGTACGCTGCGCTGCGGCTGCACATGGTGCAGGCAGATGCGCCGGTCGCCCTCACGCACGTACAGGCCCGCGCATTCTTCGGACTGCCGCGACAGCTGGCGCAGGCGCGGCAGGGCGTAGTCGGCCAGACGGAATGACTGGCGGTACATCTCGGCCAAGGGCAGCAGCCTGGGGCCGACCACATAGCGCCCATCCGGCAGGCGCTTGACGAATCCCGCGCCCATCAATGAATCGAGCAGCCGCAGGATGGTGCTCTCGTACAGGCCGGTCGCGGCCGCCAGCATGGACAAGGTCTGTCCTTCAGGAGCGTTCTCGAAGGCTTGGAGCACGGACAGCGCGCGGTTCACTGCGGCCACACCTTCGGCTTTCTCGGTCTTGTCTGGGGTGCTGCGGGTCATGGTCAAAGGGTTTCCATGGATGACATCAAAACAGGAGGAAATTCTAATCTTCAAAAAAATAGAAGTAATTTCTATTTTGAAGCACACCTTTGGAGCAGACCGCATGGACATCCATGGCAAGGCCTACATCGTTGGCGCATTCGAGCATCCGCTGCGCAAGGCACCGCAGTTGTCGGTCGCCCAGCTGCATGCCGATGTGGCACGCGGGGCGATTGCCGATGCAGGTCTCACGGCGGCCGATATCGACGGCTATTTCTGCTCCGCCGATGCACCGGGCATGGGGCCGACGTCGATGGTCGAGTACCTGAACCTGCAACCACGCCATGTGGATTCGACCGATATCGGCGGTGCCTCCTATATCGCCCTCGTCAGCCATGCAGCCCAGGCCATTGCGCTGGGCAAGTGCGATGTGGCGCTGATCACGTTGGCGGGCCGCCCGCGCAGCGAGGGCATTGCCACGGGCACGGTGCCGCGCGTGCGCAACCCGTCCCAGCCGGACTTTCAGTGGGAGTACCCGTATGGCATCGCAAACGCCAGCGGCTATGCGCTGTGCGCCCGGCGCCATATGTACGAGTACGGCACCACCAGCGAGCAGCTGGCATGGGTGAAGGTGGCGGCCTCGCACCATGCCCAGCACAACCCTCTCGCCATGCTGCGCAAGCCGGTGACGGTGGCCGAGGTGCTGGAATCGCCCATGGTGGCGGACCCGCTGCACCGCCTGGACTGCTGCGTGGTCAGCGATGGAGGCGGCGCGCTGGTGGTGGCACGGCCCGAGATCGCCCGGCGCCTGCACCGCCCGCGCATCAAGGTCCGTGGCGCGGGCGAGGCCGTCAAGCATGCGGCGGGCGGGCAGGTGGACCTGACCCATTCGGGCGCGCGCTGGTCGGGCGCCCAGGCCTTTGCCGAGGCCCGCGTCACGCCTGCCGACATCCAGTACGCGTCCATCTACGACAGCTTCACGATCACGGTCCTCATGCAGCTCGAGGACCTGGGCTTTTGCGCACCGGGCCGGGGCGGGGCCTTCGTCTCTGACGGCAACCTGATCGCGGGCGTGGGGCGCCTTCCCGTGAACACTGATGGTGGCGGCCTGTGCAACAACCATCCGGGCAACCGGGGCGGCATGACCAAGGTGATCGAGGCCGTGCGCCAGTTGCGCGGGGAGGCCCATCCCGCCGTGCAGGTCCCCGATTGCCGGCTGGCCCTGGCGCAAGGCACGGGCGGCATGCTGGCAACGCGCCACGGCAGTGCCACCCTCATCCTGGAGCGGGAGTGAAACCACCATGAGCGACAGTCCACCGAATCCCAGCTCGGCCCTGCGCCCCTGTCCCGTCCCAACGCCCGAGACCCAGCACTTCTGGAACATGGCACGCCAGGGCCTGTTCCTGGTGCCGCGCTGCCGCGATTGCGGTCGAGCCCACTGGTATCCCCGGGCCGCCTGCCCGTTCTGCTGGAGCGTGCATATCGACTGGAACCCCTCGCCGGGCCGGGGCACGGTGTACTCGTTCACCGTCCTGCGCCACGGCGCAGGCGCGGCAGCCCCTCCAGTGGTGCTGGCCTTCGTCACGCTGGACGAGGGCCCGGCCATGCTGACCCACCTCGTGGCGCGCGCGCCCGAAGACTGGTCCATAGGCGATGCCGTGCAGGTGCGCCTGGAGCCCAGCGACGGCGACTATCCCGTGCCAGTCTTCGAGCCCCTGCGGACTTGAACCGATTCTTTGCGCCCTTATTGAGGAATCCGACGTGATCAACAAAATCGCATACAGCCTTGCCGATGCGCTGGACGGCATCCAGGATGGCGCCACCATCATGATCTCGGGCTTCGGCGGAGCCGGTCTTCCCTTCGAGCTGGTCGATGCCCTGGTCGAGCGCGGCACGCACGATCTGACCATCGTGAGCAACAACGCGGGCAGCCAGGGCAAGGGCATCAGCCGGCTGGTACTGGCGGGCCAAGTCCGCAAGGTGATTTGCTCGTTTCCGCGCCAGCCAGGCTCCAGCGCCTTCGACGATCTCTACCGCCAGGGACGCCTGGCACTGGAACTGGTCCCCCAGGGCACGCTGGCCGAGCGCATCCGCGCGGCGGGCGCGGGCATTGCAGGCTTCTACACACCCACGGGCGTGGGCACGGAGCTGGCCCAGGGCAAGGAAAGCCGTCGCATCGGCGACCGGGACTACCTGCTCGAGTACCCGCTGCATGCCGACTTCGCACTGATCAAGGCCGAGGTGGCGGACCGCTGGGGCAACCTGGCCTACCGCCGCTCCGGCCGCAACTTCGGCCCACTGATGGCGACTGCGGCGCGCTGCACCATCGCCCAGGTCTCGCGCATCGTGGCGCTGGGCGGCATCGATCCTGAGGCCGTGGTCACGCCCGGCATATACGTGCGGCGCGTGGTCCGCGCCCCCGGAGGAACACCATGAGCACTTCACCCCGCTACACGCCGCGCAGCGTGGACGAGATCGCCCGACGCATCGTGCAGGACATACCGGACGGCGCCTATGTGAACCTGGGCATAGGCCAACCCATGGCCATCGCCAACCACCTGCCGGTGGACCGCGAGATCATCGTACAGAGCGAGAACGGCATTCTGGGCATGGGCCCGCTGGCCGCAGGTGACGACGTGGACAGCGAACTGGTGAACGCAGGCAAACAGCATGTAACCCTGTTGCCGGGCGGCGCCATCTTCCACCACGGCGATTCATTCGCCATGATCCGCGGCGGGCATCTGGACATCTGTGTGCTGGGAGCCTTCCAGGTCTCCACGCGCGGCGACCTGGCCAACTGGCGCACACCCGACGCCGACGCCATTCCCGCCGTGGGCGGCGCAATGGACCTGGCCCAGGGCGCAAAACAGGTGTTCGTGATGATGGAGCACCGCACGCGGCAGGGCCAGTCCAAGCTGGTCGAACGCTGCACCTACCCGCTGACCGGAGCAGGCGTGGTGAACCGCATCTACACCGACTTGGCCACGCTGGCCGTCACGCCATTGGGCCTGCGCGTGGTGGACCGCGTGGCCGGCCTGTCGCATGCCGAACTGGAAGAGCTTTCCCAACTGCAACTGATGGAGGCCTGAGCATGTTCCCTCGTCTGTCACTTCAACCTTTGTTGCAGCGCCTGCCGAAGGCCCTTGCAGCTACAGCGCTGGCGGCCATCGCTCTGGCATCCACGTGGTCTGCCCACGCCAGCGACTACCCCCACCGCCCCGTCAAGATCGTCGTGGGCTTCACGCCTGGCGGCAGTGGCGATGCCGTGGCGCGCATCCTGGCACAGTCGTTCAGCAAGATCCTCGGACAGTCCTTCGTTGTCGAGAACAAGCCTGGTGCCAACGGCAACCTGGCGACCGATGTGGTGCGCCGCGCCGAACCCGACGGCTACACACTGTTCTACACATCGATAGGCCACGCCACCAACCCCCTGCTGTACAAGGAAACACGCTACGACCCGGTCAAGGACTTCACGCCGATCGGCCAGGTATTGAGCGCGCCCAATGTGCTGGTCGTTCCCGCCAGCTCGCCGTTCAAGTCCGTGCAGGAACTGGTCGCCTACGCCCATGCGCATCCGGGCAGGCTGGACTTCGCATCGTCCGGCATGGGCGCCTCGGTGCATCTTTCCGGTGAGATGTTCAAGTACTACGCAAAGGTTGACATGGTGCATGTGCCCTACAAGGGCTCGGGGCCCCTCATGCCCGACCTTCTGTCTGGCACGGTGTCGCTGGCCTTTCCCAACCTGCCGACCGCCATGCCTCTTGTGCGGCGTGGGCAGTTGCGCGCCCTGGGCGTGACAACGCGCACGCGCTCGGCTGCCGCACCCGATATAGCGACCATCGCCGAGTCGGGAGTGCCTGACTACGACATGTCCACCTGGTATGGCCTTGTCGCACCGGCCCTGCTGCCTGCAGACATACAGAAAAAGCTCAGCGAAGCACTGATCACAACGCTGAACAATCCTGAGGTACGCAGCAAACTTGTGGCTCAGGGCATGGACCCCCGGCCCAGCACGCCCGAGGAATTTGCAAAGTTCATTGCCGAAGAATCACTGCGCTGGTCAGGCCTGCTCAAAAGCCTCAACCTCACAGCCAACTGAGCACGCAAGATGAAAAAGGCCAGCGATCCTGTGATCGCGGGCCTTTTGCGTTTCACTCGCGGGGGATTCAGAGCGTGCGCGGATCGGTGGCCATCAGTTGCTCCACCAGCACCTTCAGGTCGGTGGTCAGGCGCAGGTAGCCGGCCTGGTCGAGATCCAGGGTCTGCTCGTTCATGTAGAGCTTGCGGTTGATCTCGATCTGGATGCTGTGGCGATGCTCGGCGGGCTTGCCGTACCGGCGCACCAGCTCCACGCCCTTGTAGGGATGGTTGTAGTCCACGCTGTAGCCGCGCTCGCGCAGGAAGGCGCAGATGCGTTCGGACAGTGCCGGGCTGGCCGTGCTGCCGTCACGGTCGCCGATGACGAAGTCGGCATGGACCAGGCCCGGGTGCAGCGTGGCATGACTGGCCGCCACGGACGGCATGGAATGGCAGTTGATATGGATGCTGTAGCCATGGCGCGCATGGGCGCCGTCGATGGCGCGCTCCACGGCCGCATGGTAGGGCTTCCAGCAACGCTCGATGCGCTGCATCAGTTCAGCGGCGGGCAGCTGGCGGTCATAGATGGGCACGCCCTCATCGGTGAACTTCCAGATCAGGCCCTTGCCCAGGCGCACCTTCTGCAGCACGACCTGGTCGGTGGTGACGGGCAGCGGCCACTCGCCCCCGATCATGGTGGTGTCGATCTCGGTGGTGTCGCGATTGGCGTCCAGGTAGATGCGCGGGAAATGCGCCTCCACCCAGCTCACGCCCAGGCCCGGCGCAAAGGCGTAGATCTTCTCCACATGCGTGTCCTCGGCCTGGCGCAGCGTGGCCAGCGGCAGGCAGGAGCCGAAGTCCGCCGGGTAGACCGTGCCGCTGTGCGGCGAGTCCAGCACCACGGCACTGGCGCCGGCAACGCTGGTGACCATGGGCGGCGCGGCATCGGCCGCGCCGGAGCCTGCCGCGCCGGGCAGGGATTGCAGGAAGTTCTGACTGATCAGTCGCAGGACGGGATGCATGAGATGTGTCTACTCGGTTGTGCAGACGCCACTCGCCGGGCGCACTCCATGAACGGGGCGCAGCCTCATATCAGGCACGCCCAGCAAGGGCCGTCCCGCAGCGAGGGCGTGGTCCCCCTCCCGCGAAGCGGGAGAGGGGGAAGGCGCGAAGCGCCTCCGTGGGAGCCTTAATCCAGCTGGATCTGGGCCGTGGCGGCAATCTTCTTCATCTTGGCGACTTCGCTGGCGATCTGCTTGGTGAAAGCGTCGCTGCTGGTGCCGGAGATGTACAGGCCCTGGGCCGCCATGCGCTTTTGCACGGCCGGATCCTTGAGCGCGGCCGCGATGGCCTTTTGCACGCGGGCGATCTGCTCGGGCGGCGTGCTCTTGGGGGCCACGAGGCCGAACCACGAAGGATCGTTCAGGTCCGCATGGCCGGCTTCGGCATAGGTCTGCACGTCGGGCAGCACGTCCAGGCGCTCATGCCAGGACACGGCCAGGGCCTTGACCTTGCCGCCCTTGATGTGGGGCAGCGAGGAAGCCACCTGGTCGAAGTACACGGGCACCTGGCCACCGAGCACGTCGTTGATGGCCGGGCCTGCACCGCGGTAGGGAATGTGCTGCATCTCGGTGCCCGTGCTCTTCATGAACTGGGCGCCCCACATGTGGCCGATGGTGCCGTTGCCGGGTGTTGCGAAGCTGACCTTGCCGGGGTTGGCCTTCAGGTACTTCACGAACTCGGCGAAGTTGTTGGCGGGCACCAGCTTGGGGTTGATCACGATCACGCCGGGCGCCTTGACGATCTCGGTCACGCCGACGAAGTCGTTGATGGCGTCGTAGGGCAGCTTCTTGAACACGGCGGGGTTCACGCCGTGCGTGGACAGCGTGGCGATGCCGAAGGTCACGCCGTCGGTGGCACGCGCCACTTCGGCCATGCCGATGGAGCCGCCAGCGCCGGCCTTGTTCTCGATCACCACGGCCTGGCCGCCCAGCAGCTTGGGCAGCACGTCCTGCATGTTGCGCGGGACCATGTCGGTGGAACCACCAGCAGGGAACGGAACGACGATGCGCAAGGGACGGGAGGTGTCCTGGGCGAAGGACATTCCAGGAACGACAGAAGAAGCGGCGATGGAAGCAAGGAAATGGCGTCGTTGCATAGGATCTTTCTTACAAACAAGTTCAGATTAAAAGAAATCTGCTCACAAAAAAAGCAAATACTGTGCCTGTTAATATTCCAAACAGGAATACTTTCATCATATCCCTGTCATGAGTTTGCGCCGCCTCAACCCGCCCATGCATCTGCTGCGCGCTTTCTCCACCGTGGTGCGCTTCGGGGGCGTCTCGCGCGCGGCCGAGGCCTTGCACCTGACGCAAAGCGCAGTCAGCAAGCAGATCCAGGAGCTGGAGAAGTGGGTGGGCGTGCCGCTGTTCGAACGCGAGCGCAAGCGGCTGAGCCTGACGCCTGCGGGCGAGCGCTATGAGCGCGCAGTGCGCGCCCTGCTGGGCCAGCTGGAGGCCGCCACCCTCGAACTCATCACCAGCGATGACAGCCGAGGCGCGCTGCACCTGTCATCGCTGCCGACTTTCGCGGCCAAGTGGCTGATCCCCAGGCTGCCCCAGTTTCAGCAGCGCTATCCACAGATCACGCTGCACTTTGTACCCTACGTACACAGCTACCAATTTGACAGTCCGGGGCTGGACTGCGCAATTTTGTTTGGCGACGGGCACTGGAACGGTGCGCACGCCCACTATCTGGTGGGCCGCCAGGTGGTGCTGATCGCGCCGCCGCGCGGCGCGGGTCCCGAAGCACGCATCACCACCCCCCAGGACGTGGCTCGCTGCACCCGGCTGCGCCATGTGACCATTCCCGATGCCTGGGCGCGCTGGAGCGAGGCCCATGGCGTCAACGGCATCAGCCCTCTTGCGGGCCCGCAGTTCGACCAGTTCCAGACCATCATCCGCGCCGTCATGGCCGGCATGGGCATCGCCCTGGTGCCGCGCTGCCTGGTGCAGGACGAGATCGCGGCCGGCCTGGTGAACGAGCCCCTGCCCCAGCACGGCTACCAGAGCGCCCTGGGCTACTGGCTGTGCTATCCGGCCGACCGCGCCAACCACGGCACCCTGGGCATCTTCCGCAACTGGCTGGTGGACCATGCCGCGCAGACGCCGGGACGGATCGCGGTGGCCCCCGTGGCCCCCGGGGGATCTGCGGCAGCCGCGGAAGCCGCACCACCTACGCCGCAGGCTTAGGCGGCGGCGGCGAACGCAGCGCCGTGAAGCGCACGCTGAAGCGCGCACCCGGGGGCTGCTGGCCCGGATGCGCATCCTCCAGCACCACCTGGGCGCCATGCTGGCGCGCGATCTCCAGCACGATGGGCAGGCCCAGGCCCGAGCCGTCGGCCTCCGAGCCCAGCACACGGTAGAACGGCTGGAACACCAGCTCGCGCTCGGCCTCGGGCACGCCGGGTCCCGAATCCTCCACCTGCAGCAACAGGACCTGGCCGAAGGGGTCGGCCAGCACGCGCACCGTGACCATGCCGGGCCGGCTGCTGCTGGAAGGCGTGTAGTTGATGGCGTTGTCCACGAGGTTGCGCACCAGCTCCGTCAGCAGCGTGGCATTGCCCTGCAGCCACACGCCGGTGGCAAACGACTCGGCGCCGTCGTAGCCCAGGTCCACATGCTTGTCCATGGCGCGTGGCAGGCAGTCGCGCACCACGTCGGTGACGATGCGCACCAGGTTGCAGGGCTGCATGGCCAGGCCCCGTCCCACGCCGGCGCTCTCGGCGCGCGCCAGCGCCAGCAACTGGTTCACCGTGTGCGTGGCGCGGATGCTGGAGCGCGCAATCTGGGCCAGGGACTGCCGCAACTCCTCCGTGCTCACGCCCTCGCGCTGGGCCAGTTCGGCCTGCATGCGCAGCCCGGCCAGCGGTGTCTTGAGCTGGTGGGCCGCGTCGGCCAGGAAGCGCTTTTGCGTGGCCAGCGAATCACCGAGCCGGCCCAGCAAGTCGTTGACCGAGTCCACCAGCGGCACGACCTCCAGCGGCACGTCCTTGTGGTTGATGGGCGAGAGGTCCTCGGGCCGGCGTGCGCGGATGCGCTCCTCCAGCCGGTGCAGCGGCTTGATGCCGCGCGCCAGCGCCAGCCACACCAGCAAGGCGGCCAGGGGCAGGATGACGAACTGCGGCAGCATCACGCCCTTGATGATTTCCGTGGCCAGCACACTGCGCTTTTCGCGCGTCTCGGCCACCTGGACCAGGGCCTGGGGCTCGTCGGGCAGGGGCATGCGCACCCAGACATGGGCCACGCGCAGGTCAATGCCGCGGAACTCGGCATCGCGCAGTTGCACGGTGCCGCCGGAGGGGAGGCCGGGCAGCGCGCCCGCAAGCGCCGCCTCGTCAGGTTCGGGCGGCGGCGGCAGATCGCGCTCCCCGGCCAGGTACTCGCCCTTGACACCCAGCACCTGGAAATACACGGTGTCCGACTCGTCGGCGCGCAGGATCTCGCTGGCCGATTGCGGCAGGTTGAACAGCACCTTGCCGTGCTGCACCATCACCAGCTGCGCCAGCGCCTGGGCGTTGTACTCCAGCGCGCGATCGAACGGCTTGTTGGCCAGGCCCTGGGCCACCAGCCAGGTCAGTGCCAGGCTCACGGGCCACAGCAGCAGCAGCGGCGTGAGCATCCAGTCAAGGATCTCGCCGAACAGTGAGCGCTGTTCACGCTGGAAGATTTTCATCGGCGGGCAGCCCTCACGACGGGTTCACGGCCCCGTGGCATCCGCCACTATGCGCAGGCAAGCCAACCCGGGCCTGACAGCCAGGGCAGCGGCCTCAGGAAGCGATCTTCTCAAGGCAGTAGCCCAGGCCGCGCACGGTGGCGATGCGGATGGGGCCGCGCTCTATCTTCTTGCGCAGGCGGTGGATATAGACCTCGATGGCGTTGTTGCTGACCTCGTCGCCCCATTCGCACAGGCGCTCGACCAGTTGGTCCTTGCTGACCAGCCGGCCCGCACGCTGCAGCAGCACTTCCAGCAGGCCCAGTTCGCGCGCCGACAGCTCGACCATCTTGCCGTCGATGGTGGCCACGCGGCCAGCCTGGTCGTAGACCAGGGGGCCATGCTTGATGGTGCTGCTGGCGCCACCCATGCCGCGCCGCGTGAGCGCACGCACACGCGCCTCCAGCTCGGACAGCGCAAACGGCTTGGCCATGTAGTCGTCGGCGCCGTAGTCCAGCCCCTGCACGCGCTCTTCCACGCTGTCGGCTGCCGTGAGGATGAGCACCGGCAGCGCATCGCCCCGGCCGCGCAGCTTCTTGAGCACTTCGAGTCCGTGCATCTTGGGCAGGCCCAGGTCCAGGATGAGCAGGTCGAACTCGCTGCTGGTCATCAGCGCGGTATCGGCCTCGCTGCCGTTGGCCACATGGCTGACCACGGCGCCCGAGCCGCGCAGGCTGCGCAGCAGACCATCGGCCAGGACCTGGTCATCTTCGGCAATCAGAATGCGCATGGGGTTGTCTCCTGAAATACAGACGCGCTCTGGATGTTGGAAATGCGCGCCTTTGATTCCCAGGATTCTAGGATGCGCCCCGCCCCAAGGGCAGGGACCTTACCCGAGTGAGCCGCCGCCCGCATAGGCCTCCAGCCCCAGCGCCACCACGGTGGCGATGTCGTCGCCGACTTCCTCGCGGAACTCGGCCTCGGCCTGGGACACGGCGTCATGGAAGGCCTGCAGCCAGGCCAGGCCCGCAGGCGTGAAGCGGATGCGGCGCGCGCGCGCATCGCGCTCGTCGCTTTCGCGCGTGACCAGGCCCCAGGCCTCGCACTGGGCCACCAGGTCGCCCATGGACTGCTTGGTCATGCCAGCGCGCTCGGCCAGGTCGGTGAGCCTGTCGCCGGCCAGCGACAGATGCCGCGTGATGTGGATGTGGGCCGCGCCCACCTTGTCGCGCGCCGCAAGATTGGACAGCGCCAGCGGCACCTCCACATCGCGCGCCATGAGCTGCAGCACACGCGCGTCGAACCGCCGCATGGCATGGCCGAGCAGGCGGCCCAGGTGGGTCTGGCGCCAGGCATCGGCGGGCGGCGTGACGGGGGAAAACTCACTCATGGATGCATTGTGGAGGCAAATCCAACAAGTCAGGAAAACTGACTAAAAACACCAACAAAACAAACCAACAAGCCCATAAACTACTGTTCAAGCATCCAGCCTGAATGCAAATACAGAGCTGAAACCCTAGCCAACCCAGGAGTCCGCATGAACACCGCCGTCACCACCGCCAACAGTGAAAAAGCCAAGGCCCTGCAGGCCGCACTCGCCCAGATCGAAAAGCAGTTCGGCAAGGGCACGATCATGCGCCTGGGTGAAGGCGAAGCCATCCAGGACATCCAGGTCGTCTCCACCGGCTCCCTGGGCCTGGACATCGCCCTGGGCGTGGGCGGCCTGCCCCGTGGCCGCGTGATCGAGATCTACGGCCCTGAATCCTCGGGCAAGACCACGCTGACGCTGCAGGTCATCGCCGAAATGCAAAAGCAGGGAGGCACCTGTGCCTTCATCGACGCAGAACACGCGCTGGACACCGGCTACGCCCAGAAGCTGGGCGTGAACCTCAATGAAGTGCTGATCAGCCAGCCCGATACCGGCGAGCAGGCCCTGGAGATCGTGGACAGCCTGGTGCGCTCGGGCGCCGTGGACATGATCGTCGTGGACTCGGTGGCCGCGCTGACACCCCGGGCCGAAATCGAAGGCGAGATGGGCGACCAGCTGCCCGGCCTGCAGGCCCGCCTGATGAGCCAGGCGCTGCGCAAGCTGACGGCCACCATCAAGAAGACCAACTGCATGGTCATCTTCATCAATCAGATCCGCATGAAGATCGGCGTGATGTTCGGCAGCCCCGAAACCACCACGGGCGGCAATGCGCTGAAGTTCTACGCCTCGGTCCGCCTGGACATCCGCCGCACCGGCACCATCAAGAAGGGCGACGAGGCCATCGGCAACGAGACCAAGGTCAAGGTCGTCAAGAACAAGGTCTCGCCTCCGTTCAAGACCGCCGAGTTCGACATCCTCTTCGGCGAGGGCATCTCGCGCGAAGGTGAAATCCTGGACATGGGCGTCAACGCCAAGATCCTCGACAAGTCGGGCGCCTGGTATGCCTACAACGGCGAGAAGATCGGCCAGGGCCGTGACAACGCCCGCGAATTCCTGCGCGAGAACCGTGGCCTGGCCGTGGAGATCGAGAACAAGGTTCGCGACGGCCTGGGCATCGCCCTGCTGCCCACGACCGGTGGCGATGCCCCCGAAGCCAAGGCCCCCAAGGCGGCCGCCAAGGCCAAGGCCGACAAGGACGGCGTGATCGAAGCCTGAGCACCCAGCCCCCTCACAGCAGGCGCCGCAGCGCCTGCGCACACTGTGTTTGCCATCTTGGCGCAGGCTCACGTCTGCGCCTTTTTTATTCAGGACGATTCAGGAGACGCTGCCGCATGGGATTCGCCAAGCTGTCGCTCAAGGGCCGGGCGCTCAAGCTGCTGGGCCAGCGCGAACATTCACGACTGGAGCTGGAACGCAAGCTCGCCCCCCATGTGGAGGAAGGCGAAGACCTGGGCGCCATGCTCGACGCGCTGGAGCAGCGCGGCTTCATCAGTGCCCAGCGCGTGGCCGAGTCCGTGCTGCACCGCAAGGCCGCGCGCTTTGGCACGGCACGCGTGGTGCAGGAGTTGCGCAGCAAGGGGCTGGACGACGGCCTGGTGCGCGCCGCCGCCGAGCAACTGCGTGCCACCGAACTGCAGCGTGCCCATGCCGTGTGGCGCCAGCGCTTCGGTGCACCACCGGCCACACCGCAGGAACGACTCAAGCAGATGCGCTTTCTGGCTGCGCGCGGTTTTGGTGGAGAAATTGCAAGCAAGGTGCTGCGGGGGCGCAGCGAAGACTGGGACGCGGGAGCAGAGGACGAAGGCTAGTCTGCGCGCCGGGTAGCACCCCAGCACACCAGCGACCCCACGGTCACCAGCACCACGCCCTGCCAGAATCCCCAGCCCGGCCGCACCTGCAGCCAGGCACTGGCCAGCAGCGCCGAGAACACAGGCGTGAAGTACGACGCTGCAGCCATCACGGCCAGGTGCCCGTGCTGTATGCCGTGCTCCCAGCAGCTGTAGCCCAGGGCGGTGAGCCCGCCCACGGCCAGCAATTGCAGCACCACGGTGCCCGACCATTGCATGCCGCCTTCACCGCCCAGCCACAGCCACTTGATCCACAACGCCAGCGCGGTCCATATCAGGAAAAGGCCCACGGCATTGTGGCCACCGCCCCAGCGCCGCGCAGCCAGCGAATAGCAGGGCCACAGCAGGGCCGCGCCAAAAGCGAGTCCATACGCCAGCGGGTTGGACAGCATGTGGTCCGCCATGCCCCGCAGTTGCAGGGAGTCGCCGCCCAGCACGCGCGTCAGGCCCCACAGGCACAGCAGCACGCCGGGCCACAGCCACCAGCGCGCATGCTGCTGGCGCAGCAGTACGGCCAAAACGATGGTCAGGCTGGGCCACAGGTAATTGATCAGCCCCAGCTCCAGCGCCTGGGCGCGGTCCTGTGCCAGGCCAATCGCCAGCGACAGGCAGATCTCGTAGACCGCAAAGAGCAGGCCGCAGCCCCAGAAGTAGGCCGGATGCATGGCCCGCCACTGCGAGGGCCTGGGCAGGCCGCGCACGGCGGCCACGCACAGGGCGCTGACCGTGTAGAGCATGGCGGCGCCGCCCACGGCGCCCAGCGGCTCGGCCACCGAGCGCATCAGGCCCACGGTGCAGCTCCAGCACACCACGGCCAGCAGTCCGATGGCGGTGGCCCGGCCGGCGGCCACGGGGGAGTTGTTCTGCAAGGAAGACACGTCGATGGCTGCGCGCGGCAGATCAGTGCGGTTGCAGCAGCTGGCGCAGCGAGTGGTACAGCGCATCCGAGCCATGCGCGGTGTTGTCCGCATCGAACGAGAACTCGTTGCTGGACTGCGTGCCCGTCGCATCCTCGGGCCGGGCTTCCATGAAGAAGGACAGGAAGCGCGCGCCCTGGCGGCGGTGCATGGTCAGCACTTTCTCCAGCCGTTGCGGCGACAGGGCCACCAGCGGATGGAACTCCGTCACGCCATAGGCCGTGTGGCCATAGCGGCGCAGCATCTGGCCGACCAGCGGGCCGTAGGTATCTTCGCCGTACAGGCTGACACCCAGGGACAGCCCCGGCATGCGCTGCAGGCTGCGCTCCACGGCGTAGCGGTTGGCATCCCAGCTCGGATTCGCATGGGGGTTGAGCTGGTGGGCAAAGCGAGGGACCCGGCCCAGGCAGCCGTGGCCGATGTGCTCGGAAAAGCCCTGGATGTAGTCGGCAACCTGCTGCTCGCGGAAATCGTTCCAGTCCGTGACCAGCGGGTTGTAGAACAGCGCCAGCCGGTCCTGCGGGCTGTCCACCCAGAATTCCACGCCATCCGGCAGCTTGCCGAAGTCGGGCAAGGCCTCGGCGGCATGGGGCCGGGGCTCGCCCTGGTTGCGGTCCATCACGGCGATCTGGCGCGTGGCCAGCAGGCCCAGGCTGCGTCCGCCGGCCTGCAGCACCACGTCGATGCGGTGCAGGCCCTCGCCCAGCGCCGGATAGCGGATATCGGCACGCCAGCCCACATCGGGCGTGAGGAACCCGGGCCTGGCCTGAGCCACGTCCTGGCGGTGCATGTGCACGGGGGCGTGCGAGTAGGGGCGCCCGTCCACGAAGACGGCCACGGCCAGCTGCTTTTGCAGCTTCGCATCGGGCGAGTGGACCCAGCCGGACACCGGGACCGTGCCGGCCGCATAGCTGTCGATGTGCTGGAAGAAGTTCTGCAGCGGCTCGCTGCGGATGTCGCGCGACGGCGGCTCGACCGCATCGAAGCTGGCAAAGCCGGACTTCAGGTGGGCATTGAGCTGCGCGATGTCGCCATAGCGCTGGCGCAGGAATGCATGGAAGCCCGCCACGGAGGCCGGGCTGTAGTCGGTGACCGCATAGCCTTCGGCCGCGAATCCCATGCCGGCCTCGAATCCCGGAAACAGCTGGTGCGTCTCGCCCAGCACGGTGAGGGCGCGCAACTGGTGCATGGCGGCATCGCCTGCGGCGCACATGCGCTCGGCCAGGGCATCGACCACCAGTTTGCGCACGCGCGTGACTTCGTTGTCCTGCCGCGCGACCGACCACGGGAAGATGCGTGCGCCCAAATAGCTGTCCAGCGGCAGCGGCCCCTTGGGCGTCCAAGCAAGATTGGCGGGATCGGCGGCCAGGCGCTCCTCGGCCTTGGAGTGCACCTCGAAATGCGTGGCGAACAGATACAGCACCACGGGCCGATGCGCCTGCGCCACCGTGCGCACCACGCGGTCCAGCGCCTCGCCCTGGACTTCCCAGGCCTGGCCATTCCACTGCACGTAGCGCAACAGCGGCACGCTGAGCGTATAGCCCAGGTCCAGTTCGCCCTGGGGCCGGCCCAGGCGCTGCAGCGTGGCTTTCACCATTTCTGCGGCCGAGCCCTGCGGACCCAGGCAACTGGCGGGTATCTGCTGAAATTCCTTGGGGAAGTCCTCGCGCAGCCCGTCCTGCACCAGGCAGGCTTCCATATTGCCCAACAGCGGACTCAGCAGCAGGCGCGATGAAGACGGCAGTGCCGGCCGCAGCTTCCAGGCAAACAGAACGACCAGCAGGCACAGCACGGCCAGGGCCAGGACATGGCCCCAGGCCGGACCGCGCCGGCCCGGCAGGGACGCGGACGGTGGCGTGGCCGGGCTCACAGGCCCAGCATGATCTGCAGGTTCTGTACGGCGGCGCCGCTGGCACCCTTGCCCAGGTTGTCCAGACGGGCGATCAGCACGGCCTGGCGGTACTGCTCATTGGCGAACACGCGCAGCTCCAGCTTGTTGGTGTCCGTCAGCGTGTCGGCGGCCAGCTTCATGTCCTCGGCCGGCGGCAGCACCGACACCCATTGCTCCGGCGTGTTGGTGGCCGCGTAGTGGGAGGCCAGCGCATCGTGCAGGTCGGACGCCTTGGGCGCGCCCGGCAGCAGGTCCAGGTGCAGCGGCAGCTGCACCAGCATGCCCTGGCGGAAATTGCCCACGGCGGGAATGAACACCGGGCGGCGCGTCAGGCCGGTGTATTGCAGGATCTCTGGAATATGCTTGTGCGTCAGGCCCAGCGCATAGGCCTCGTAAGGCGCGGCCGTGCCGGCCTCATAGGCTTCGATCATGCTGCGGCCGCCACCCGAATAGCCGGACACCGAGGGCAGGCTCAGGCCGTGGTCGGCGGGGATGAGGCCCGCTGCGACCAGCGGGTGCAGCAGCGCGATGGCTCCCGTCGCATAGCAGCCGGGGTTGGACACGCGCCTGGCAGTCTTGACCGCCTCAAGCTGGCCGGCACGCAGCTCCGGGAAGCCATACACCCAGTCGGGCGCCACGCGGTGGGCCGTGGATGCATCGATGATCTTGATGGCGCGGCCGGTCTCGGCCTCGATGGAATCGACCATGGCCACGGTCTCGCGCGCGGCATCGTCATGCAGGCACAGGATGACCAAGTCCACGCCGGCGATCAGCGCACGCTTGGCGGCAGGATCCTTTCGCAGCTCGGGGGCAATGCTGACCAGCTCCACGCCGGACAGATCGACCAGACGCTCACGGATCTGCAGCCCTGTCGTGCCTGCTTCGCCATCGATAAAGACTTTTGCCATCGCTGTATTTCTCCTGCTGCGCGGCCCTCCTGGAGCCGCTGCGGCACCATTGCCGCGTTCCAGCTGCGGATTCTCACCGAAACCGGGTCCCCCTGCGCCCGTTGTCGCAAAACGGTTGGCAGCGGCGATCAAAGGCGCGCTGACATGCGCCTGTTACAAACGGCGGGCAGAGCCGTCTGCAGATCCTCTATAAGACAAAAGAGCTGTGGCGCCTGAAAGAAATGTCGGGAAACCGTCTTTTCCCTGACATATCAAGGCATTGCACAGTTCCTGGCATGCTGCTTGGCCCGCAGGAAATTGTGGATTCTGCGCATGGGGGCGTGTCGGATGGCGCAGTGCAGCATGGTACATTCGGCGATTGCCAGGTCACTCCGCCTTGAGGCAGCACCCCAGGGCTACCGGGTCAATCCCCCCCTATTTGTTTGAGAGAGACATCATGAAGATTCATGAATACCAAGGCAAGGACATCTTGCGTCAGTTTGGTGTGCCTGTACCTCGCGGTATCCCTGCGTTCACAGTGCAAGAGGCCGTCGAGGCCGCCCAGAAGCTCGGCGGCCCCGTGTGGGTCGTGAAGGCCCAGATCCACGCTGGTGGCCGCGGCAAGGGCGGCGGCGTGAAGGTCGCCAAGACCATTGACGACGTCAAGGCACTGGCTGGCCAGATCCTGGGCATGCAGCTGGTCACGCACCAGACCGGCCCCGAAGGCCAGAAGGTCCGCCGCCTGTACATCGAAGACGGCGCCGACATCCAGAAGGAATACTACCTGTCGTGCGTGACCGATCGCGGCACGCAGAAGGTGGCCTTCATCGCTTCCAGCGAAGGCGGCATGGACATCGAGGAAGTGGCCCACTCCACTCCCGAGAAGATCATCACCATCTTCGTCGACCCCCTGGTCGGCCTGACACAGGCCCAGGGCGAAGAACTGGCCAAGGGCATCGGCATGCCTGCCGACTCCACCGCCCAGTTCATCGACATCTGCCAGAAGCTCTACAAGTGCTACATGGACACGGATGCCTCGCTGGTCGAGATCAACCCGCTGAACCGTGACAGCAAGGGCAACGTGGTTGCCCTGGACGCGAAGTTCAACTTCGACGCCAACGCCCTGTTCCGCCTGCCCGAAATCGTGGCCCTGCGCGACCTGGACGAAGAAGATCCCGCCGAAGTCGAAGCCTCCAAGTTCGATCTGGCCTACATCTCGCTGGACGGCAACATCGGCTGCCTGGTCAACGGTGCAGGCCTGGCCATGGCCACCATGGACACCATCAAGCTGTTCGGCGGCGAGCCGGCCAACTTCCTGGACGTGGGCGGCGGCGCCACCCCCGAGAAGGTCACCGAAGCCTTCAAGATCATGCTCAAGAACCCCAAGGTCGAAGGCATTCTGGTCAACATCTTCGGCGGCATCATGAAGTGCGACACCATCGCCACCGGCGTGATCACTGCCTGCAAGGCCGTGAACCTGCAAGTGCCCCTGGTCGTGCGCATGAAGGGCACGAACGAAGAACTGGGCAAGAAGATGCTGGCCGAGTCCGGCCTGCCCATCATCAGCGCCGACACGATGGCCGAAGCGGCCACCAAGATCGTCGAAGCCGTCAAGTAAGCAGGCCCGGAGAAAACACCATGTCGATCTACATCAACAAAGACACCAAGGTCATCACCCAAGGCATCACGGGCAAGACGGGCCAGTTCCACACTGAAAAGTGCATTGAATACGCGAACGGCAAGAACTGCTTCGTGGCCGGTGTGAACCCCAAGAAGGCCGGCGAAAAGATCTTCGACGTGCCAATCTACGCCTCCGTCAAGGAAGCCGCGCAAGGCACGGGCGCCACGGTCTCCGTGATCTACGTTCCCCCCGCAGGCGCTGCCGCCGCGATCTGGGAAGCCGTGGAAGCCGACCTGGACCTGGCCATCTGCATCACCGAAGGCATCCCCGTCCGTGACATGCTGGAAGTGCGCAACAAGATGCGCGCCAAGGAAGCCGCAGGCGGCAAGCGCACCCTGCTGCTGGGCCCCAACTGCCCCGGCCTGATCACGCCCGACGAGATCAAGATCGGCATCATGCCCGGCCACATCCACAAGAAGGGCCGCATCGGCGTGGTCAGCCGCTCCGGCACGCTGACCTATGAAGCCGTGGCGCAGCTGACCGAACTGGGCATTGGCCAGTCGTCGGCCGTGGGCATCGGCGGTGACCCGATCAACGGCCTCAAGCACATCGACGTGATGAAGGCCTTCAACGACGACCCCGACACCGATGCCGTCATCATGATCGGCGAAATCGGCGGCCCCGACGAAGCTGAAGCTGCCCGCTGGTGCAAGGACAACATGAAGAAGCCGATCGTCGGCTTCATCGCTGGTGTCACCGCCCCTCCCGGCAAGCGCATGGGCCACGCCGGCGCGCTGATCTCCGGCGGTGCCGACACGGCCGACGCCAAGCTGGCCATCATGGAAGAGTGCGGTTTCGTCATCACCCGCAATCCTTCCGAAATGGGTCGCCTGCTCAAGGGCCTGATCTAAGCGGCACGGTTCTGCGTGACATCCTGGGGTTCGCCCCAGGAAGAAATTACGCAGAATTACGAATCGGTAAGGCGGCAAGTCCGCCCTACACTGACGACTCCAAAAAAGAAAAAGCGCCAGAGGCTACTGCCCTGGCGCTTTTCAACTCATAACAGCGGAGAAACCATGGAATACCTGCAAAGCGCCGATTTCTGGATCGGCCTGTTGAAGATCGTCTGGATCAACATCATCCTGTCTGGCGACAACGCCGTCGTCATCGCCCTCGCAGCACGCTCGCTGCCCCCCGCACAGCAAAAGAAAGCCGTCATGTTCGGCTCCGGCGCCGCCGTGGTGCTGCGGATCATCCTGACCGTGGTCGCGGCCAAGCTGCTGGAGCTGTCCTTCCTGCAGATCGTGGGCGGCTGCCTGCTGCTGTGGATCG
This sequence comes from Delftia deserti, assembly GCF_042653485.1. Classification (NCBI taxonomy): domain Bacteria; kingdom Pseudomonadati; phylum Pseudomonadota; class Betaproteobacteria; order Burkholderiales; family Comamonadaceae; genus Delftia; species Delftia deserti. Next base: position 3,471,139 of record NZ_JBHSIH010000001.1, read on the forward strand.
GCCTGCAACTGCTGACCGGCGAAGAAGAGGATGAAGGCGAATCCAAGGGTCATGGCAGCATGATGGTCGCCATCCGCACCATCCTGATCGCCGACCTGGTGATGAGCCTGGACAACGTGATCGCCGTGGCCGCCACGGCGCAGGGCAACATGGTCCTGCTGATCCTGGGCCTGGCCATCAGCATCCCGCTGGTGGTCTTCGGCTCCACGCTGATGATCAAGCTCATGGAGCGCTTCCCCGTCATCATCACACTGGGCGCTGCCCTGATCGGCTGGGTCGGAGGCGAGACCATCGTCAACGACCGCCTGCTGCACGACTACGCCATCAGCCATCCCTGGCTGCACTACGTGGCGGCTGCCGCCGGTGCCGTGCTGGTCGTCGGCATTGGCAAGCTCCTGCAGTCGCGCTCCGGCGCCAAGCACGCGGCACAGGCCTGACATCGCCGCAGGCGCGCCCTCGCCCTATACGACGCACTGCCTCGGCAGTGCGTTTTTGCTTTGTGAAGGTCCGTTCTTGATGTGGCGTCAAGCCGACGAGCCGCCGCGTCGACCCATTCTTGGCACTTGGGGGCACTGTTTTCATTTACGCTGTGCATCGGCCTTCACCATTGCATCTGCACACAGGGACTGATGGCAACACCGCCGCGCCCGCCCTTCGCCACCATGCCCAGCGCACCCAAGACCCCGGACCAGCCCTGCCGACAGGCAGTCCCTGCGCAACACTGCGCCATGGTTGCGCGCACCGATGTGGGCCGGCGCCGTGACAACAACGAGGATGCCGTCACCATCCACCCTGGCGCCCAGCCCTGGCCCATTGCCGTGCTGGCCGATGGCATGGGTGGCTACAACGCCGGCGAAGTCGCCAGCGCCATGGCCATCAGCCTGGTATCCGTGGCACTGCAAAGCGTCGCCACCGAAGCGTCCACAGCCAACACGGTGCAGGCCCGCCAGGAGCTGCAGCAGTCACTGGCCAATGCCTTGAACTTGGCCAATGCCGCCATCCTCACCGCCGCCCAGAAAACACCTGGCTGCCGCGGCATGGGCACCACCATCATTGCCGCCGCCCTGCTGCCCGGCCTGCTCATGCTCGCCCACCTGGGCGACTCGCGAGCCTACGGCTGGCGCGACGGACGGCTGTTGCGCCTGACCCGCGACCACACCTGGCTTCAGGAAGAAATCGATGCAGGCCGCATCCAGGACCATGAAGCCCGGCAGTCCGGCCTGGGCCACCTGCTCACCCAGGCCCTGGGCGTCACGCAGGATGTCACACCCGACTTCAACGAATGGCCGCTGCAGCCCGGCGACCGCATCCTGCTGTGCTCCGACGGCCTCACCGACATGCTCGATGACCAGGCCATCGCCGCCCTGTTCACCCAATCCAGCCCGCTGCCCGTCTTGCTGACCTCGCTGCTTGCCGCCGCCAACGAAGCCGGCGGAAACGACAACATCAGCGCGGCGCTGATCGAGATACTGGCCAGCCCGCCCTCCCCGGCCGTCACTTCCATCGATTGAGGCCGGCACAGCGATCGACGGCAGGCCCCAACCGATGGACGCGCTTGCCTGCACCACCCTCCCAGGTTCCAATTGTTAAAAATGATTGCAAATTCAACAATCGGGAAAAGATAATCCATAGTCTGTATCAAATACGATGACAGACCTCGGCACGCGCAGGCCGCAGACATAATATTTGGATACACCCCAGCTCCGGATCGCCCAGTGGATGGTGCAACCCGGGCATAACAAAGGAACTTTGAGCATGCCGACCCTGGTCATCTCCATCGACGGCGCCGTCATCAAGGAAGTGCAGCTGGCCAAGGAGCGCACCACGCTGGGACGGCGTCCCTACAACGACATCGTGATCGACAACCTGGCGGTCAGCGGCGAGCACGCCGTTCTCAGCGTCGTCGACGGCACCGTCATCATCGAAGACCTGCGCAGCACCAACGGCACGTATGTCAACGGTCAGCCCATACTGCGCCAGACCCTGAACCACGGCGACCTGCTGGACATCGGCAAGTACAAGATCCGCTTCGTGCAACAGCAGGTCAGCGCGTCCTCACGCTCGGCCCTGGCCGCCATCGCCGCGGCAGTCGAGGCCACCCGCCCGGCCCCTTTGGCAGAAGCGGCTCTGCCCTCGCAGTTCAGCCAAGAAACGTCCTCGGGTTTCGACCACACCCTGCCTCCGTCGATGGCCGGACTGGCCACACGCCAGGCCGCCATCCGCATGCTCAACGGCAACGCTGCCGGCCGAGAAGTGCCACTGGTCAAAGTCGTCACCACGCTGGGCAAGCCCGGCGTGGCCGTCGCATCCATCACCCAGAAGCACCACGGCTTCGTGCTTGCCCAGCTGGAGGGCGATTCCCCCAGCCTCAAGCTCAACGGCCAGGAAATAGGCCGCCGCGCCATGCCGCTGCAGCATGGGGACACGGTGGAGCTGGCAGGTACGCAGATGCAGTTCCTGGTGGCGTGAAGGACCATTCCGATCCCTCCGACAAGCTGCGCGCAGCATCAGTGGCAAACGAACGATCTCTGACAAAAACGTCACAACAAATGGATCAATTTGTCAGAGAATGGCGACCAACCGTGTAAGTTGCAACCAAACCATACACAAGCGTGGACCTTGGCGCCCCGAGGCATCTGGCACGGCTCTTGCTCAACAGAGCATGCAATCAACCCCCTATGAGGAGAAGTTCATGAAGCGTTCCATCCAGCAAGGTTTTACCTTGATCGAATTGATGATCGTTGTGGCGATCATCGGCATTTTGGCAGCGGTTGCGCTGCCGGCTTATCAGGATTACACGGTGCGTGCGCGTGTATCGGAAGTAATTCTGGCCGGCTCTAGCTGCCGTACTGTAGTAACCGATACAGTGCAAAATGCCCCCGGCGATGACGTATCGTCGGCATTGAACGGCGGCTGCAGCATTTCTGCCACCAAATTTGTTCTGGGCGGCAATACGGACTCAAACGGCGTCATTACCGTCAATGCAAATTCCACGAACTTGAAGGGCGACACTTCCTCAACGGCGAACTCTATCGAGTTGAAGCCATACGTTATTGCCTCAGCAGGATCTGCACCCACCGCTTTGGTTGGTACAACGGGTGGCGGCAAGACCATTCACGAATGGCGCTGTGGACCTGCCTCTTCGAACCCGATGCCGGCAAAGTATCTGCCTGGCTCCTGCAAGTCTTCCAACTGATATATTTAATTCTTGAGTCCTCGCTTTAGGCACAAGGGTTCTACGCTCTAGCATTGTTTAATCAAGGATTCATGGAATTTAAATCCATGTGAAAAAAGGGGCATGAATCATGCCCCTTTTTCACGCTTCCAAGCTTTGAGAATGCAGTTGGAAATCTCCTGATTGACTAGTAGTCAAGGTAAAAACCAATTCTATATCGCATGCAATCAGATTCTATCGAGAATTCGGCTATCCAGCGCTCTCCTCTCCGCCCCCCGGATATTACAAGCTTGGCGGCACTATCTTTACTGGTGGCACTGTTATTTTCACTGCGCCCTTACAATGGAATACGACACGATTCTATTCTATATTTTGGGCAAGCACTCAGAGTACTATTTCCACAGGAGTTGGACAGGGACCTATTTTTCGCCTATGGATCACAAGCAAGCTACACGATTTATCCAAAACTACTGGCGATCCCATTAAAATTCTTTGAAACCGGGGCAGTCTCCATGGCCGGACTGTCTATTGCATTCATCCTATTTCTTGCCAGCAGTGCCTTCTTCGCAACAAAGATATTGCCAAATCGAAAAATAGCCCTATGGGCTTTGATTTTTCTCTTAGTTTGGCCATCAAGCTATGGCGGATATAATGTTTTCCGCTTCCAGGAACCATATCTCACCAGCCGTAGTTATGCGGAGCCCCTGGTTATCTTCGCAATGGCCACCTTGATATTGGGGCATCGCTGGATCTCACTATCCCTGCTTGCATGTGCAGCACTTCTCCATCCCTTGCAGGCACTCCCAGGCATTTCTCTATGGCTTCTTTCCCAAATAATAAATAAAAAAGAAAGGGGCATTTTTGCAGTCCTGATTGGAATAATTCTGCTGATATTTGGATGGATGGGACTTCATCCTTTTAATCGGATTTTCGAAAGCTATGACACCCAGTGGCTCGAGGCAATATCTGATGTCAACAAGAATGTCTTCATGCTTCGTTGGCCAGCGGAGTCCTGGCTATGGTTGATTATAGATTTTTTCATAATTTTTGTAGCCTTGCCTTTTATGCAGCCAGCGCTGCGCAAATGGTCCGTCTTGGCTCTTTGGACTACTGCAATAAGCTGCGTGGCGAGCATTTTACTTGTTGATCTATTAAAGCTAGTCCTACCTGCCGGCCTCCAATTATGGCGTGCTCACTGGCTGCTGCATTGGGCAGCTTTAGTATCCACGCCACTCGCAATTATTGGAATGCGAGATCAAGGCAAATCTCAACAACCCAGACTCGTACTATTCTCAGCAACTATTGTCGCTGCCGCCCCTTACGGGGCCCTGGCTTCCGTCCATGCAGCTATTTTTACTATTCCTCTTTATTTTGCCTGGCCTCATATACAGAAAAAAATTAGCCGACCTTATGTGTTGGCCTTGTACATTGGCCTTGCCGCAGCAATAACAGGCACATACCTTCGCTATGTAGCCTATTTACTCGATATAAGCAACCCCAATTTACAAGAAATCCGCTGGGAGAGGCTAGGGCTTGCATTGACACACCCGGTAGTACTAATAACCATAATATTCTTTGCATTAAAATACTGGCATAGGAAAGAGAGCATTCGCCCTTATATTTTTGGAGCAACTGCAGCACTAGCAGTTGCCTCATTTATTAACTGGGATCAACGCTCGCCCTTGGCTACCCAAATAGAAAAAAGCAAAAATCCCGACAAAATATTTAACTACTCCATTGAACCAGGGGCGACCGTCTACTGGAGCGGTCAATTACTAGCCCCTTGGGTCATGCTGCATAAGCCAAGTTACTGGAATGAGCTACAGCAGGCAGGGCTTTTATTTAATCGGGGGACCGCATTGGAATCTCAACGCCGAGCAAATCTGCTTTACCCCTACCAATTCCAGTCAGAGCTGTGCAAAATGATGGACAATCTGAACAAGAAGCCCGGAATTTGCCAAATAGATGTTGAATCCTTGAAAGACGCATGCCATGATAAATATTTCAAGCTTGACTACTTAATAATTCCGAATACTCTTCCGATCACCCCACTGGGAAAAGCTTACATGCAGAATGATGAGAAGAACAAGAATGAATCCACAATGTCCGGAGAATATTTATATCTCTACGCATGCAAGGATATTTAGAAAATGCAGAATCCATCATCCACTTTTCAGAAAATCCAGTCAGCCGTAAATTTCAAGGAAACTGCAATAGTTCAGTTCACTCGGTATTTCTTGGTAGCACTTGTTGCACTACTAATAGACACTGGGACGCTGTCATTTCTGATTCGATGGATGGAAATACCGCTAACGACTTCCGCTGCACTGGCATTTTTTGCGGGGACCGTCGCGAACTATCTTATGAGCGTCAAGTTGGTTTTCAAAGATCGTCAATTTGAAAACCAAAAATTCAGAGAATTTCTGCTGTTTGCAACAATAGGAATTGTAGGCTTGCTAATTACACAAGCCATACTTGAAATAGGATATTTACAGCTAAAAGCCAACCTGGAAATTGTCAAAATAGTGGCAGCAGGAGCAACTTTTATTTTCAACTTTCTAGTTCGGAAAATTTTCCTCTTCTAATATGCAGAAAAAAATCATCATCATTGGTGCTGGACCAGCAGGCCTTACTGCTGCTCGTGAACTTCAAGAGGCCGGCGAAAAAAACATCACCATATTTGAAGCTGACTGTTATGTAGGAGGCATATCCCGTACCGTTAGCCATAATGGCAACCGCATCGATATCGGAGGACATCGGTTCTTCTCCAAATCCGATTGGGTTATGCAATGGTGGCAGTCATACATGCCAATTCACAGCACACCAAAAGACATTAATAATCGTTCATTCAAATACCAAGGAAAAGAGATAAGCAATCTCCCCATTCCCGGTAAGCCAGATGATAGCGATGCCGTCATGTTGATTCGCGACAGGCTATCCAGAATTTATTTCAATCGCCAATTCTTTGATTACCCACTTAAGCTGAATTTAGAGAGTATTCAGAAGTTGGGATTCAAAAAAACGTTCCACTTCGGCCTTAGCTATATAGGCTCCAGAATCAGTCCTGTAAAACCAGAAAAATCCCTGGAAGACTTTCTAGTAAACCGCTTTGGAAAACAGCTATATCAGCAATTTTTCAAAGAGTATACAGAGAAGGTTTGGGGTGTTCCTTGTGAGCAGATAAGCGCCGAATGGGGGGCTCAGCGTATCAAAAGCCTCTCCATTCTGAAAGCATTAACACACTCCATCCGATCAATGCTGGGTTTAAAAGGAAAATCAACGGAGCAAACCTCCTTGATTGAGAGCTTCATTTACCCAAAATACGGACCCGGTCAGATGTGGGAGACCGTAGCTAGCCATTTCAAAAATAGCGGAGGCACATTGCATATGAAGGCCGAAGTTATCGGCATAGATGTAACAGAGAATACGGTGCGCTCTATAACCGTTAGATATCAAGATGGTAGCGAGACCAATCTCGAGTGCACGCACTTGATATCAACAATGCCAATAAAGAATCTTATTTCAGCATCCGCCAAAAACTGGACGCCCGAAATAAAAGAGATCGCCCAAAATCTACAATATCGAGATTTTTTTACAGTAGGCCTGCTATACCCACGCGATGCCCTTCGGGGCGACCTCAAAGACAATTGGATCTATATTCAAGAACCCGGCGTCAATGTGGGACGTGTTCAGATATTCAACAACTGGAGCCCATTTATGGTAGCCAAGCCGGATACAGTTTGGCTTGGACTAGAGTTTTTTTGTAAAGAAACGGATGAAATCTGGAATAAATCCGATGAAGCGCTTATTAATTTAGCACAACATGAAATAAAGAAAATTGCACTTGTCAACACAGAAAAATCAATGGATGCCGTGGTACTAAAGGTTCCAAAGGCCTATCCTGGATACTTTGGAGATGCGTATAAGAGTTTCGACAAAATAAGAAATGCACTTGATCCAATTCAGAACCTTTTTCTCATTGGAAGGAATGGAATGCATCGTTACAACAACCAGGATCACTCAATGCTGACGGCCAAGGAGGCTGCTCGCCAGATTAATGAAGGTGTGGCTGAGAAAGATAAAATATGGTCCATCAATATTGATGATGAGTACCATGAACAAAAGGCCTCGTAATCTGCAAGGAAATCATTTCAAACACTGTAATTAATGAGGGAATTTCAGTGTTTTCTTGATCGATTTGAAGCAAGCTCAATACCTCAGGTATCAAATTACTCTTTACTCAAGAGTAAGAATGCCCCGACCTCCCCCCTCGCTTCTCCACCACCCTCACGCCCCCCATCACCATGCCCTTGTCCACCGCCTTGCACATGTCATAAATCGTGAGCAGGGCCACCTGGACGGCGGTCAGGGCCTCCATTTCGACACCGGTAGGCCCCACCGTTTCCACCGTTGCAATACAAAGGACAGCAGACGCATCTGGCAACAGCTCAAACTCCACAGCCACACGCGTCAACGCCAGCGGGTGGCACAGCGGAATCAGGTCACTGGTCTTCTTCGCTGCCATGATGCCGGCGATGCGCGCAATGCCCAGTACGTCACCCTTCTTGGCCGTGCCGCCCTGAATGATGGCCAGTGTGGCGGGCTGCATGGTGATGCGGCCTTCGGCGACCGCGATGCGGTGGGTTGCGGGCTTGGCGGCGACATCGACCATGTGGGCCTGGCCCTGGGCGTCGAAATGGGTGAGGGAAGACATGGCAACTCCTGAAAATGCACTGGCTGGCCCATAGCTGTCCTGGCACGCTGGCCGGACCCGCCATGAACGTTCGGCGAACCGAGGCATCATAGTGGGGTGTTCCACCGCCCGGCATCAAGGTGCAGGGCCCGGCCTTCTGGCCTCTTACCTGCTCATGCATCCATCACGCCTGAAGACACGTATCGCCGTCGGCCTGCAGTTGCTGGCGGCCTCTCTCACCATCGCAGCGCATACACCCGCACAGGCCCAGTTGCGCCTGCCCACGCTGGGCGATGGCGCGGCCACGACGACCAGTGACGAGCGGCGTCTGGGTGACCGCATCATCCGCTCGCTCTACCGCGATCCGGACTACATCGACGATGCGGTACTGCAGGAATATGTGGAGGGCATCTGGCAGCACCTGGTCGATGCGGCACGCACGCGCGGCGAGCTGTCGGACGAGCTGGAGGAGCGCTTTGCCTGGGAGATCCTGCTGGGGCGGGACCGCTCGGTCAACGCCTTTGCGCTGCCGGGCGGCTATCTGGGGGTGCATCTGGGCCTGATCGGCGTGGTCAGCACGCGTGACGAGCTGGCGTCGGTGCTGGCGCATGAGTTGAGCCACGTCACGCAGCGCCACATTGCACGGCTCATTGCCCAGCAGGGCAAGCAGACGCCATTGATGATCGGCTCGATGATTCTGGGCGCGCTGGCTGCCAGCCGCAGCCCCGATGCCGCCATGGCGATGATGATGGGTGGCCAGGCGCTGGCCGTGCAGAATCAGCTCAATTTCTCTCGCGACATGGAGCGCGAGGCCGACCGCATGGGCTACGGGCTGATGGCGCCGGCAGGGTTCGCGCCGCAGGGCTTTGTGACCATGTTCGACAAGCTGCAGCAGGCCAACCGCCTGAATGACAACGGCAGCTGGCCCTATCTGCGCAGCCACCCGCTGACCACGGAGCGCATGGCCGACATGCATTCGCGCCTTCCGCGTGGCGTTGCGCCTGTGCCTGCGCCATCCCTGGAACACGTGATGATGGCCGCACGGGCCCGCGTGCTGGCGCGCCCCGGCGTGGATGTGCTGCGCCAGTGGGCCGAGCAGCCGCGCTCCACCAGCTTTGGCACCCAGCCCGCCGCGCAGCAGGCGGCGCAGCTGTATGCCGCCACGCTGAGCGCCGTGCAATTGCGCGACTGGGCGCAGGCGCGGGAAATGTCGCTGCGCCTGCAGCAGGCCACCGCCTCCAACCCCGATGCCTTGCGGCAGGCGAAGCTGCTGCAGGCCGAACTGGAGTTGACAGCCGGCAAGCCCGGTGCCGCATTGGAGGCGTTGCCGCCTTTGTACCTGCCTGCTGCCGCACCTGCCGAGCCCCGCTCCACGGAACCTGGCCTCCCCACGGCGATGGCAAGCGGCCCCAGTCTGGCGACCGTCAATGTGGTCGAAAACCGCGCTGTGCGCAGGCCGGAATTGCTGATGCGCACCCAGATCCTGCTGCGCGAGCAGGGCGCCGCCAGCATGGCGGGCCCGCTGCAGACCTGGGTGACGGATCACCCGCGCGATGCCAGCGCCTGGCAGCTGCTGGCCCAGGTGCAGCGCGCCCAGGGCCACGAGTTGCGCGCGTTGCGCGCCGAGGCCGAGGCCCAGGTCGCGCACTACGACTACGCGGCCGCGGTGGACCGCTTCAAGGCGGCGCAGGAGCTGGCCCGCAAGGGCGGGCCCAAGGTGGATTTCATCGAAGCCTCCATCGTGGACACGCGGCTGCGTGCCGTGGAGGAGCTGCTAAGGGAACAGGCGCGCGAGAAGTGATTCGATGGCCAGGCCCAGCAGCGAGTAGATGAGCGCGCCCAGCATGGCCGCCCAGAAGCCCGCGACGTGAAAGCCGCTGAGCAGGCCCGAGGCTGCCCAGAACATCAGTCCGTTGACCACGAAGAGAAACAGCCCGACCGTCACGATGGTCACGGGCAGCGTCAGCACCACGAGGATGGGGCGCAGCACCGCATTGAGCAGGCCGATGACCAGCGCCGCGATCATGGCCGAGCTGAAGCTGTTGACCTGCACGCCACCATAGAGATAGGCCACGACCAGCAGGGCACCGGCGCTGAGCAGCCATTTGATCAGGATTTTCATGCGGGCAGCATAGCAGCAGCCGACAGATCCGGGTTGAGGCGGCGCACTGGAAACTGCGGACTGCGGCGCCCAACGAAAAACGGCATCCCCGATTCCAGGGATGCCGTACCAAAAGTCAGTCTTGGGGAAGACTCCATCCAGCAAAAATGCGCAAGTCGGTTAGCCGCAGCGCCGCACCGTCCACCGTCCTTGAAACCGGCGCGCCTTCAAACCAGGGGCGCCGAGCAAGAGCCGCCTCGCGGCAAGGGCGCCGTCCCCCTTGGGGGAAGCGGCGAAGCCGCTCAGCGGGTGAACTGTTCTCAGATCATCGCTTCCTCGAACACCAGGCCCATCAGCGCGCCGATGGCCGCCAGCGTTCCCGGGAGATTCCAGCGCCGGCCCAGCGGGGCGGCAGGCGCCACGGCGGGAGCCGTGGCTTCCTGCTTGGGGCGGCGTGCATCGACGATCTGGGCCGTGCCGTGCTCCTGCTGGAGCTGGGCCACCAGTTCGGCCAGCGGGCCCTTGGCCAGCACCGGAGTGATCCTGCCAGCGCTGTCACCGAACACCGGCAGCAATTGGGCGAACAGCTTGTCGGCCCACTTGCCGCGCCAGCTTTCGCGCGCGCTGTGGCTCACCCATTTGCTGACCCGGTGGGTAATGCGCGGCGCGCAGGCCACCAGCAGCCAGTGCGAGGCCTGGGCCTGCGGCGAGGCGGCCAGGGCCTGTACCAGAGGCAGGGCGTAGGAAGCGTCATCCACGTAGACGATGATGGGGTTCAAAGCAAGTCCTTGTCGAACTGGGTTTGCGGGAGTGGGAGAGGCGGGCGGCCGGGGCCGCCCTTGCCATGGATTGTCGTGAATCGGCGCGGGCGGCCCATCGGGCCAACCCGGCGCCCACCTCAACTTTTCAGCGGATCAGGCTCCGTGGGCACCGGCCTTGGGAGCAGGACGGCGCGAAGCGATGTACTTGCCCAGTGCCAGCACCAGCAGGGCACCGAACACGCTGGCACCGTACTTGAGCATGTCGGTCTGGGGCAGCTTGACCATCCAGTCCCACTTCTCCGTATTGGCGAAGACGGGGTCGGTGACCAGCATGCCGCCGGCAATCCAGCCCAGCAGCATGCCGCCGGCCACGATGATGATGGGGAAGCGCTCCATCAGCTTGATCACGAGCTGCGAGCCCCAGACGATGATGGGGATCGAAATCAGCAGGCCCAGCACCACCAGCAGCATCTGGTGCTCGCCCGAGCTCTGGGCGGCGCCGGCAATGGCGATCACGTTGTCCACGCTCATCACCAGGTCGGCAACGATGATGGTCTTGATGGCGGCCAGCAGCTTGTCGCTGCCCTGGATGTTGTCGTGGCCGTCTTCATCAGGGGCGATCAGCTTGATGCCGATCCACACCAGCAGCAGGGCACCGACGAACTTCAGGAAGGGAAGCGCCAGCAATGTCATCGCGAAGGCGATCAGGATGACGCGCAGGATGATGGCACCCGCCGTGCCCCAGATGATGCCCTTCTTGCGTTGCTCGGGCGGCAGCTTGCGGCAGGCCAGCGCGATCACGACCGCGTTGTCCCCGCCCAGCAGGATGTCGATGATGATGATTTGGCCCAGGGCCACCCAGAACGGGGCGTGAGTCAGAAAGTCCAAGTCCATAAGGTCCTCGCTGTTGAGTAAGGCCGGCGAGAACTCCTCCCTCCTGGAGAAACACCCACCGGCACAGAAAGACCGATGCAACGCCGCAGCGCCTACCCGGGCAAGGACATGCCTGGCTCAGGGGAGAACACATTGATCGACCGTCATCAGGTCCATCAAAGGTCTTGCTCGGCTGCGGCATGCACCGCAACCCGGAAGGCCGGAAGCTTGCGCTTCGTATTGACGACCATTCCGATGCCGGCACCGTGGCTTTGCAAAAACCACCCCCGCCGGCAGAGAGCTACTCCCCTTCGAACCTGTGGATTGCAACACAAAGCCGCCACGGCACGCAAGTGAAAAAACCCTTCATCCCCACGGAAAGCACAAGTCACGCGCCCCCCAGACCATCTGTCTGCATACATCAGATGCTTCACTATCCATAGCAACCCTTGAGCCAACGGAGTGTTGCAGCCGTGCCCGGCCGTGGGCGGGCAGGCGTCTTATCATCGCTGTCCCTTCCCCCTGCCCGTCCATGACCGCACTGCACATCACCGACATCGAAGCCGCCATCAACTACTGGCGCGAGCGCCATCCGTCCCCGGACGGCGTGCTGCTACAGCCCGAAGTGCGGGCCCTGGCCGAGGTGTACGCGCTGATGATCTTCTGGCATGAGACCGAAGTACAGGTTGAGGGCTTTCCCTCGCACGCCATGGCGGCCTGGCTGGCCTGGTACGACACCACGCCCGATACGCCCTGCATCGCCATCTGCTCCACCAGCCAGGGCGACGAAAGATGCAAGGGTTGCGGCCGCAGCTTTGACGAAGTGCAGTTGTGGACCGCGATGGAGCCGGCGCAAAAACGGATGGTCTGGCGCAGGATCACGGCAGAGGGCGACTCCTGGCGTTTCACCCGCTATGCAGAGCGTGCAGCCGAGCGCACGGACACATCGCGCAACTCCGGCTGATTGCTGGCTGATTGCCGACCGATCTGCCGGATACCGCACCGGACCAGTGCGATGTTGCAGACGGCCTAACATCGGTCGCCATGCTGCAGACCGCCGCTTCCTGCCACAGCCACAGCCACAGCCACCTCCGCCTTTGCGTGCGCCTCACGGCACGTGATGCGGGCGGGACGCGCGTGCCGGCCGGCAAGGCCTGGCCCGCCACGGCCACGCGCCTGCGCGAGCGTGACGCGGCACGGCTGAACATCGGCCCCCGACAGGCCGCACGGTCTTGATGCGCTGCCCTGCGCGGAACCGGGCAGCGTCGCTTCATTGAATCCGCTCTTCTTGCGCCGCCTTCATCCCTAGGCTGAAGGCGGTCGGATTTTCACGCGTCTGCCCGGCCACAAGGCGAGCCGACGAAGCGAGCCCTGCCGTGACCTGTCTAGCCCCTGCCCCAGCCGGGCCCTCTTTTGCCGGCCCCTCTTTTTCCACGCTCTTGCGACATCTGCGCCATCTGAGCGATACCGTGGCGCATCGCGCCCTGCCCCGCTGCGCGCCACGCCACGTCACCGAGCTGCGCATCGACGTGATGCAGCCGCTGGTGGAGGGCGAGCTCGAAGCCATTCATGAGCGCCTGTACCAGCCCGGCAACAAGCTCCATGGCCTGGAGCGCCGCCCATTGCACGACCCGCAGTTCCAGCTGCACTGGCGTGAAGCCGACGGCGAATGGTTTGCCTACGTGGAGGATATGGAGCGGCGCTGCCTGGCCGGCTACACGGTGTTCAATCGCCTGGTCGAGGTGGACAAGCGCACCGACCGCCGCGTGCGCTCGCCGCATTCGCGCTTTGCACCGGATTACCAGCGGCGCGGCATTGCCAGCGCCGTGTATCGCAGCGTGCTGGACAAAGGCACTTGCCTGGTCAGCGGTGCACGCCAGTCGCCGGGCGCCCACGGCCTGTGGAACCATCTGGCGCGAACCTATGACGGTCGCTATGTGGGCATTGCGGACAGCAAGTCGCTCATCCATCTGGGCCGCAATGTGCCGGACGATGTCATGGACCGCCTGTCCACGCGCCGCATGCTGCTGGGCGCGGGCTGGACCGTGGAGTCCTTTGCCCAGGCCGTCCGGATGCAGTTGCCTGGCTGAGGCACAGGCCTGAGCGAAAGCCCGCTTACTTCCAGCGCAGCGGCTCGATGAAGACCGTGCCCAGGTTGCTGCTGAGCGTCAGCGCGCCTTCCTGGATGGTGGCCTGCAGCTGCATGCTGCGCTCGGCCAGTTCCGCCAGGGACTGGGATGTTTCGGAAGGAATGCGCCAAACCTGCAGCTTGCCCAGCCGCGCCAGCTTGCCCTCCAGGCCCTTCCACCAGACCTCGGCCGCGTGGTGAAAGGCGTAGAGCACCACCGCATCGGACTTGTTGCAGGCCTTGGCGATGGGCTTTTCCTCGGGCTGGCCGACCTCGATCCACAGGCGCTTGGCGCCCGTGAAGTCGGTCAGCGAGACATCGGGGTCTTCGGGATCGGACAGGCCTGCGCCAAACGCCAGCGTCCCGTCGCCCTTGCACATGTCATTGAGCTGGTGTGCATTGAGGGCCAGGGCCACCAGGCGCACCATCATGCGTTCGTCCGTCTCGCTGGGATGGCGCGCCAGGGTCAGCGAATGGTCGGCGTAGTAGCCGTGGTCGATGTCGGCGATGGACAGGTTCGCCTTGAAGATGGTGGATTTGAGGGCCATGAGAAAACCAGGGACAGCGCATGGCCATCAGGAGGCCAGATGCGCAGGAATATCGAGGGAGGAGACAGTCGGCTTGCGTGGCTTGAAGGCCAGCGCCTTCTTTTCGACAAGGTGCCAGGACAGCATCGCCAATAGGCCAGCCCCCACAAGACTGCAGGCCAGCGCCGCCACAAAGCCGATCCGGCCTGAAAAGTACCAGACCACTGCCTGCTGAACGGGAAAGGCGTAAATGTACAGGCCGTAAGACAAATCACCAAAGCGACCAGCTTGTCGTAGCAGGGGTGTGCTGGCGGAGCCCAGCATCACCGCCAGCACGGCCATTGCCAGCAAAGGCGCTTGCAGCACCAGGATCAGAGGCCCCGTGGCATGCAGCAGCACGCAGCCGGCCAGCAACAAGGCAAGGGCCGGCATCCGCCGGGAGATCCAGAGATGGCGCCAGCATGCCAGCGTGGCGCCGAGCGAGAACACCATCGCATACTGCAGCGCGAACGACCATTCAGGCATGGACTCGCCGGGAGCGATGCTGTAACGTCGCCAAAGCGCCACCATCAATGCCACAAAGATCAAGGGTGCGGTATGACGCCAACGCAGCAGGCCCAGACTACCTGCTACGCCCAGCGCCACATAGCAGCCGACCTCCAGAGGAATGGTCCACAGCGGGCCGTTGACTGCTGTGCGCAGCACATTCGTCTCGAATACGCCAGGCAGCTCATATCGCGTCTGCAGCCAGAGATTGCTGAAATAGCTCCAGGTCAGCGGATGCGCGAAATACGCATCCAAGGACAGCGAACTCACCAGCGGCCCCAGTGCCAGCGCACACAAGACCACGGCAGCAGTCAAGCCCGGCCAAATGCGCAACCCCCTGCGCATCGCGAATCGGCCCAGGTGTGGATCTGCCAGCCAGGACAGCATCACCAAATAGCCGCTGATGGCAAAAAAAATGACAACGCCCACGGCCCCGGGCTTGTCGTAAAGCAGCGTCGGGATGGGCATCCCAAGGACCGCGAACTGGTGGCTCCAAATGACCAGCAGGGCTGCCAGCAGCCTGAAGGCATCGAAATTGTTGGAGCGCAGGGCAGTTTCGGACCCTGGGATCACCTGCATCAACTCAAACGCGGCGAGCCAGCTCGGCCGCCTTGCCCAAGTAGGAGGCAGGCGTCATGGCCAGCAGGCGGTCCTTGTCGGCCTGGGGAATTTCCAGGCCGTTGATCAGGCGGTGCAGGTCTTCGGCCTGCACGGTCTTGCCGCGCGTGACTTCCTTGAGCTTTTCGTAGGCGCCCTGCACGCCGTAGCGGCGCATGACGGTCTGGATGGGCTCGGCCAGCACTTCCCAGGCGTGGTCCAGGTCTTCCTGCAGGCGCTCTTCGTTGAGCTCGAGCTTGTTCAGGCCCGTCATCAGCGAACTGTAGGCCAGCGTGGCATAGCCCATGGCCACGCCGATATTGCGCAGCACGGTGGAGTCGGTCAGGTCGCGCTGCCAGCGCGAGATGGGCAGCTTTTCGGCCAGGTGCTTGAGCAGGGCGTTGGCCAGGCCCAGATTGCCTTCGGCGTTCTCGAAGTCGATGGGGTTGACCTTGTGCGGCATGGTGGACGAGCCGATCTCGCCGGCCTTCAGGCGCTGCTTGAAGTAGCCCAGGGACACATAGCCCCAGACATCGCGCGAGAAGTCGATGAGGATGGTGTTGGCGCGCGCGATGGCGTCGAACAGCTCGGCCATGTAGTCATGCGGCTCGATCTGGATCGAGTAGGGCTGGAAGCTCAGGCCCAGGCCCTGGGGCTCGGGGGACTCGATCACGTTCTTGCTGAAGGCTTCCCAGTCGAACTCGGGCCAGGCCGACAGGTGGGCGTTGTAGTTGCCGACGGCGCCATTCATCTTGGCCAGCAGCTTGACCTCGGCGATGCGGGCAGCGGCCTTTTCCAGGCGCACCAGCACGTTGGCGATTTCCTTGCCCACGGTGGTGGGGCTGGCGGTCTGGCCATGCGTGCGGCTGAGCATGGGCACGGCCGCGTAGGCGTGGGCCATCTCGCGCAGCTTGGCGGTGATGCCCGTCAAGGCCGGCAGCAGCACGCTGTCACGGCCGGCGCGCAGTTGCAGCGCATGGCTGGTGTTGTTGATGTCCTCGCTGGTGCAGGCGAAGTGCACGAACTCGGCGGCCTTGAGCAGCTCGGGACGGCCGTCGAACTTGCCCTTGATCCAGTACTCCACGGCCTTGACGTCGTGGTTGGTGGTCTTTTCGATGTCCTTGATGGCCACGGCGTCGGCCTCGGAGAAGTTCTTCACCAGATCCTGCAGATAGACGCGGGCGCCTTCGGTCAGGGGCTTGAACTCGGCAAAGCCGGCGTCCGACAGGGCGATGAACCAGGTCACCTCCACCTGCACGCGGCGGTGCATGTATCCCATCTCGCTCATGATCGGGCGCAGAGGAGACAGTTTGGCGGCGTAGCGGCCGTCGAGCGGGGACAGGGCGGAGATGTGCGGCAGATTCATGGGCCGTGATTGTAGGTGCGCGCGGCAAAAACGGGGGCTGCAGGGGGAGATCGCCGGGCAGCGCATAGAATCGGCTGCCCGCCCATGGGCCGCCTCTTCGCCACGGAAAACAGCCATGAAACTGATAGGTTCCTCCACCAGCGCCTACGTACGCAAGGTACGCGTCGTACTGGCCGAGAAAAGGCTCGACTATCAGTTCGTCGAGGAAAACCCCTGGAGCCGCGAGCTGTCGCCCGGCACCGGCAACCCGCTGGGCAAGGTGCCGCGCCTGGTCATGGACGGCAGCGATGCCATGTTCGACTCGCGCGTGATCGTCGAATATCTGGACACACTTTCCCCGGTAGGCAAGCTGATCCCGGGCACAGGCCGCGAGCGTGCCGAGATCAAGACCTGGGAAGCCCTGGCCGATGGCGTGCTGGACGCCGGAGCCCTGGCCCGACTCGAAGCCACCTGGGATGGCCGCAGCGAAGAGCAGCGTTGCCAGGCCTGGATAGACCGCCAGCTCGCCAAGGTGCGCGCCGCACTGAACGTGATGTCCCAGGGCCTGGGCGACAAGCCCTATTGCTGCGGCATCCACTTCACCCTGGCCGACGTGTGCGTGGGCTGCGCGCTGGGCTGGCTGGACTTTCGCTTTCCCGAGCTGGACTGGCGCGCCGACCACCCCAATCTGGCTGCCTTGCAGGCCAAGCTGGCGGAACGCGCCAGCTTTGCGGCCACGCGCCCGCCCCAGCCCTGAAAGCGGGTCAACCCCGCAACGACAACTGCAGCGGCGACAAAAAAGGCCACCCGATGGGTGGCCTTTTTGCTGGCATAAAAAAGTTGCGAAGCATCCCGAAACGAATAAAGAGAGGGAGGGAGGAGAAGCGCTTCGGGCGGAACAGTTCAGGACTGTGGCCCCAGAGGCTTCGCAACGTGAAATTCGGTCTGTATGCCCTCTCTCGTCAACCTGTCCAATAGATGAGCTACTTTTGCAGAAGTTCCAGGGGTCCGGGGCGGGAAAAATGTAACATTTTGACGAGGAGCGTCATCCTGCTGTAGGCCATCTTCGACGGATGCTGACGGGACGGCATCCTCATCCCAGCATGGCCCCCGTGAAAACCGCTTCCCACAGGGCCTTGACCGGCGCACTGAGCGGTTCGGCCTGGCCCGGTACCAGTTGGGCCGTTCGCTCGTCCAGCCGCGCCACGTGCTGCAGGCGGCGCAGTTCACGGTAGGCCCGGGCGGCCTGCTGGCCCACGCCTGCAGGCAGCAGGCCCGCCTCTTCCGCACGCTGCAGCAGCGCGATGTTGCCCAGGTTGGCCATCAGCCCCGGATGCAGGGCCGATTGCGAGAGAACCAGGTACTGGACCGCGAACTCCACATCGACCATGCCGCCGGGACTGTGCTTGACGTCGAAGAGGCCGCCGCGCACCGGATGCGCAGTGCGCACGCGTTCGCGCATGGCCACGATCTCGTCGCGCAGGGCCGCGGCGTCGCGCGGCGCGGTGATCACGGCCTCGCGCACGGCGTCGAAGCGGGCCTGCAGATCGTCGCTGCCCAGCACGAAGCGCGCCCGCGTCATGGCCTGGTGTTCCCAGGTCCATGCCGTGTTGCTGCCGCGCTGCTGCTGGTAGTTGGCATAGGAGGCGAAGCTGGTCACCAGCAGGCCGGAGTTGCCGTTGGGGCGCAGCGCGGTGTCGATCTCGAACAGATCGCCCTCGCCCGTCTTGACGGCCAGCCAGTTGATGAGCTTGCGCACAAAGGCGGCATAGATCTCGGAGGCGTGCTCGTCGTCGTCATCGAAGACGAAGACGATGTCCAGGTCGCTGCCGTAGCCCAGCTCCTTGCCGCCAAGCTTGCCGTAGCCAATGATGGCGAACTGCGGCGACTCGCGGTGGCGGTTCTTGAGCCGGCTCCAGCACCAGCTGGCCGTCACGCGCAGCACGCAGTCGGCCAGCGCACTGAGGTCGTCCGCCACCTGCTCGACCGTGATGCGGCCCTCGATATCACGCGCCAGCGTGCGAAAGACCTCGGCATGGTGGGCGCGGCGCAGCAGGTTCAGCAGGGTTTCGTCGTCGTCCTCGCCCGTGGTCTGCAGCGCGGCCAGGCGCAGGGCCAGCTCATGCTCGAAATCCATGGGAGAGAAGCGCTCGCCCAGCATGGCGTCGTTGGCCAGCTCGTCGATCACGCCCGGGTGCTGCTGCAGGTAGCGCGCGGGCCAGCGCGCCGCGCCCAGCAGGTCCAGCAGCCGCTCGTGCACGGCAGGGCGCTCCAGCAGCAGGGCCAGATAGCTTTCGCGGCGCAGCAGCGGCTCCAGCCAGTTCAGAAAGCGCACTGCGGCGTCCTCGGGCACGCTGCGCTCGGCCACCCATTGCGCCGTGCGCTGCACAAGGCGGAACAGCCGGCCGCGCGCCTCGTCGCGCAGGTTGGCGATGCGGGCGTTGCCGCGCCAGTCGGCCACGTGGGCGGCCAGGGCGGGCGGCAGCTGCTCCATGAGCCCATCGATCTCGCGCGGCGTTCCTCCCTGTGAAGGGCTGCGGGCGCCGTTGCAGCGGCCCGCGCTGCATTGCGGCGGGGCCGAGCCGCCGAGCAGGGTGTCGAACTCCTCGGCCACCTTTTCGCGGTGGGCGTCGAACTGGTGCAGGAAGGCGCAGGTATCGGCAAAGCCCATGGTGCGCGCAATCCATTCCAGGTCATCGTCGCGCGTGGGCAGCACGTGGGTCTGCTGGTCGTCCAGGTACTGGATGCGGTGCTCGACACGGCGCAAAAAGGTATAGGCCGCGCCCAAGGCGTCGGCAACCTCCTGGCTCATGAGGCCGGCGCGTGCCAGGCGCCCCAGCGCCTCCAGCGTGGGGCGGCAGCGCAGCTCGGGGAACTGGCCGCCGCGCACCACCTGCAGCAATTGCACGGTGAACTCGATCTCGCGGATACCGCCGCGCGAGAGCTTGACGTCGTTGGAGCGGCCGGGATGGCCTGCGCTGCGCCGCGCGGCATGCTCGCGGATCTGGCGGTGCAGCGAACGCAGCGCGTCGAAGACCGCGTAATCCAGGTAGCGGCGAAAGACGAAGGGCAGGACCACGGCGCGCAGCGCCTGCACCTGCGTGGAGCGCACGCTGTCCATGGGCGCCACCACCCGGCTCTTGAGCCAGGCGAAGCGCTCCCACTCGCGGCCATGGGTCTGCAGATACTCCTCCAGCGAGGCCAGCGAGACAGCCGACGGCCCCGAGTTGCCGTTGGGCCGCAGCGCCAGGTCCACGCGGAACACGAATCCGTGCTCGGTGGTGTCGCCGATCAGTCCATAGATGCCTTTGACAACGCGCGCGAAGTACTCATGGTTGGACAGAACGCCGCGCCCGTCGGGCAGGCCGGCCGTGTCGCCGTCCTGCTCGTAGACGTAGATAAGGTCAATGTCGCTGGAGACATTGAGCTCGCGCGCGCCCAGCTTGCCCATGCCGATGATCCACAGCTGAACGGGCCGGCCCTCGGGGCCCTGCGGTGCGCCATGGCGCGCATCGAGTTCGGCGCGCACCTGGATGCAGGCGCGCTCCAGCGCCAGCTCGGCCAGCTCGGTCACGGCCCGCGTGACCACGGCCAGCGGCGCCTGCTGCTCGCAGTCGAGCACCATGGTTCGCTCCATGACCAGCTGGCGCAGCACGCGCAGGGCGGCCGACAGGTCCAGCCCGCGCTCCAGCAGCGCCGCCAGGGCCTGCTCCATGGAGGCGCGCTCGGGCGGGCCCGGCGGCAAAAGGCTCAGCTCGTCGCCATAGCGACGGTGCAGCCGTTGGTGAAAACGGGAATAGGCGGCCTGTGCGGTGACATTCAAGGCCGTACCTGCCATTGCGTGCTCTGAGGATTGCATACGGAACGCGAAAGAAGCGGCCACTCACGCGCAGAGGGATTGCAGCAACCCTTGGTTACCGCCCAGGCCCTGGGGGCGCCGGTCATAATTCCCGTCATAGCTGATGCCGCCGATGATCGAACCGAAACCGCACCCCACACGCCTGACCCGTTGGATGGCCGGCCTTGCGCGGTGGTCACTGGGGCTGGTCCTGGCCTTCTGGCTGGTCCTCGCCTCCGTGTGGGGGGTGCTCCATGGCTGGATTGTGCCGCGAATCGGCGAATGGCGTCCTCAGCTGGAATCCCTGGCCTCACGCACGCTGGGCCTACCGGTTCGCATAGGCAGCATCACGGCCCGCAGCGAGGGATTGGTCCCCCGCTTCGAGCTGGGCGACGTGGTGGTGCAAGACCCCGAACATTCGGCAGACGCCCTGCGCCTGCCCAGCGTGGTGGTGGCCGTTTCGGCCCGCTCGCTGATGCGCCTGGGCGTGGAGCAGATCTATATCGACCGCCCCGAACTCATGGTCCGCCGCGCGGCCGATGGCCGTGTCTTCGTGGCCGGCATCGAGATCAGCCCTTCATCCGGCGGGGACAATGCCGCCGCCGACTGGCTGTTTTCCCAGACCGAGCTGGCCCTGCGCGGCGGCAGCCTGCTGTGGGTGGACGAGCTGCGCCAGGCACCGCCGCTGGCCTTGCGCGATGTGGACCTGGTGCTGCGCAACAAGGGCTGGAGCCACGGAATGCGCCTGGATGCCACGCCGCCCGAAGGCTGGGGCGAGCGCTTCATGCTTGCCGGCCTGTTCCGCGAGCCGCTGCTGTCCACGCACGAGGGCAACTGGCAGCGCTGGAGCGGACAGGCCCATGCGATGTTCACGCAGATCGACCTGTCCCGGCTCGGGCAGTACATGGATACGTCCGACCTGCGCCTGCAGCAGGGCCGGGGCGCAATGCGCGCCTGGATCGACCTGCGCCAGGGCCAGCCCGTGGGCGCCATGGCCGATGTGGCGGTGAATGCCCTGCAACTGCAGTGGCGCGAAAACCTGGAGCCGCTGCAGTTGCAGGCGCTGACGGGCCGGCTGAGCGTGCAGCATCAGGATGGCTGGCGCTTCGCGGCGCAGAACCTGGAATTCTCCACGGGCGACGGCCTGCACTGGCCGGCAGGCAATCTGCGTGCGCGCTACAGCCCTGCGGGCGCCAGCACGCAGGGAGCGCTGGGCGAGCAGGGCGAGTTCCAGGCCGATGGCATCGACCTGGCCATCCTCGCCCAGTTGGGCCAGCGCCTGCCGCTGCCCGAGCAGCTGCAGCGCCATCTGGCCGGCATGGCCCCGGCCGGCCAGCTGCGCCAGTTCCAGACAAGCTGGCGCGGCCCGCTGCAGGCTGTGCAGCAGTACAAGGCCAGCGGCGAGCTGCAGCAGTTGTCGATCGACGGCGTGGCATCGTCCGAAGGCCCCACGAAGCCGGGCATG
Source organism: Delftia deserti (assembly GCF_042653485.1). Classification (NCBI taxonomy): domain Bacteria; kingdom Pseudomonadati; phylum Pseudomonadota; class Betaproteobacteria; order Burkholderiales; family Comamonadaceae; genus Delftia; species Delftia deserti. The sequence continues at coordinate 3,493,188 of NZ_JBHSIH010000001.1, forward strand.
CCCGGCATCAAGGGCCTGAACGCGCGCTTCTCGCTGGACCAGGACGGCGGACAGGCCCAGCTGGAGATGGAGGGCACGGCCCGGCAACCGGCTGCGCTGACCTTCCCCGGCGTATTCGAGGAACCCGAGATTCCATTGCACCGCCTGCAGGCCAGCCTGCGCTGGCAGTTGCGCGGCCAGGCCATCAGCGTGCAAGTGCCCAACCTGCGCTTTGCCAACGATGACACCGAGGGCGAGGCCCGTGCGCAATGGCACACCGGCGACGGCAGCGACAGGCAGCCGCGCTTTCCCGGCGTGCTCGACCTGCAGGGCCAGTTGCGCAACGCCGACGGCACGCGCGTGCACCGCTACCTGCCGCTGGAGATTCCCGCCGATGCGCGCCACTACGTGCGAGAGGCCATCCACGCCGGGCGCGCAAGCACAGTGAACTTCAAGGTGCGCGGCAACCTGGACCACGTGCCGGCCGAAAAGCCCAGCCAGGGCGAGTTCCACATCGCGGCCAAGCTGCATGACGTGCACTATGAATATGTGCCGCCCCATCTGCTCACGCATGGCGAGGCGCCCTGGCCGGCCCTGGTCGATCTGTCCGGAGAGCTGGTCTTTGACCGCTCCTCCATGTCCGTGCGCAATGCGCGCGGCCAGTTCGCCGGCTATCCGCAGCTGCAGATGCGCGACATCCAGGCCAGCATTCCCGACCTGGCCCACACCGAGGTGGCCGTCACCGCCAAGGGCCAGGGCCCGCTGGCCGACATGCTGGGGGTGGTCAGGACTTCGGCGCTGTCGGCTCTCACAGGACATGTGCTGGACGGCAGCGAGGCCACGGGCGCCGCGCAACTGGCCCTGCAGCTGCACCTGCCCATCGACCATCTGGACCGCAGCAAGGTGTCCGGACAGGTCACGCTGGCGGGCAACTCCCTGCAGCTCGATGATCAGACGCCCCATCTGAGCCAGCTGCGCGGGGCCGTCAAGTTCTCAGAAACCGGCTTCTCGCTGGCCGGCCTGCAGGCGCGCGCGCTGGGCGGGGAGCTGCGCGCCGATGGCGGCATGCAGGCGCTGGCGCGCAATGCGCTGGCCACCGAATCCTCCGTGAAGGTGCGTGTGCAGGGCACGGCCACGGCACAGGGGCTGCGCGACGCCAGGGAGCTGGGCTGGGTGGCCGACCTGGCCCGCCATGCCGAGGGCCAGTCGCCCTACTCACTGCTGCTGAAGGTGCGGCGCGGAACACCCGAAATCCAGGTCCAGTCCAACCTGCAAGGCATGCGCATCCACCTGCCCGCCCCGCTGGGCAAGGCGGCGGAATCCAGCCAGCCCTTGGCCGTGAGCCATCAGCTCGCACCGGACTCCTTCGCCTCGCCCGATGCTCCGCTGCGCGACCAGATCAGCGTGCAACTGGGCGATACGGGCTCGGTGTTCTATGAGCGCGACATCAGTGGCAAGCACAGCCGTGTGCTGCACGGCAGCATCCTCATAGGCCAGGAAGCGGGCACGGCATCCACTTCGGGCCAGGGCGTGCAGGCCCACGTGCAGCTGCCGCTCTTCAATCTCGATGACTGGCTGGCACTGGCACCGCAGTCCAGCGGCGCCAAGCCGGAGCCCGCCGATGCCGCAGACCCTGCACGCGAGTACCTCCCCGACCGGCTGACCCTGCGCGTCAAGCAGCTGCAGGCCAAGGGGCGGCAGCTGCACGACGTGGTGGCGGGCATCTCGCGCGATGGCGGCTCGTGGCACAGCAATCTCACCTCCCAGGAGCTGGATGGTTACGTGGGCTTTCGTGAAGGCACGGATGCCCAGCCCGAGGGGCAGCTGGTCGCCCGGCTGTCGCGCCTGACGGTGCCGGAGGCCAAGTCCGAACGCGTGGACGCCCTGTTCAGCGAAGGGCCGCGCCAGCTGCCGGCGCTGCAGATCGTGGTGGACGACATGCACCTGTCGGGCCACGCGCTGGGCCGCCTGGAGGTCGAGGCCCGCAACCGCCCTGTGCCCGGCAACGCGGCGGCGCGCGAATGGCAGCTGTCGCGCTTCAACATTTCCACGCCCGAGGCCACGCTGACGGCCAACGGCCAGTGGCGCCTGCCCCAGGGGCAGTCCGAGCATCCGGGGCGCAGCCAGCTGCAGTTCCAGCTGGACCTGCGCGACGTGGGCAAGCTGCTCACGCGCTTCGATATGCCTGGCGTGGTGGGCAACGGCAAGGGCGTGCTGCAGGGATCGGCGGGCTGGACGGGCTCGCCCATCACGCCCGATTTCCGCAGCCTCTCGGGCTCCATGCACCTGGATGTGCAGACCGGCCAGTTCCTCAAGGCCGAACCGGGCCTGGCCAAGCTGCTGAGCGTGCTCAGCCTGCAGGCGCTGCCACGCCGGCTGACGCTGGATTTCCGCGATGTCTTCAGCAACGGCTTCGCCTTCGACTTCATGCGCGGCGATGTGCAGATCACCGACGGCGTGGCGCGCACCAACAACATGCAGATGAAGGGTGTCAACGCTGCCGTGCTGATGGAAGGCACGGCCGACCTGGTCCAGGAGACGCAGAATCTGCACGTGGTGGTGGTGCCCGAGATCAACGCCATGACCGCCTCGCTGGTGGCCACGGCCATCAACCCCGTGGTCGGCCTGGGCAGCTTCCTGGCGCAGGTGCTGCTGCGCGGCCCGCTGATCGCGGCGGCCACCAAGGAATTTCGCATCGACGGCAGCTGGGACGATCCCCAGGTCACGGCCTTGCCGCGCCGCCGGGCAGCGATGCCCTCTGACACACCATCGCGCACGCCCTCCATCGCCACCGAGTCAGCCCCTTCAGGAGAGAGCCCATGAAAATCGCAGCCCTGCAAATGGTGTCGGTACCCGATGTGCGCGCCAACCTCGACCAGGCCATGGCCCTGCTGCGCCAGGCGCGCGAGCAGGGCGCCGAACTCGCGGCCCTGCCCGAATACTTCTGTGCCATGGGCCTGCGCGATACGGACAAGCTGGCCTACCGCGAGAGCTTCGGCCAAGGCCCCATCCAGGACTTCCTGGGCCGCGCCGCGCGCGAACTGCAGCTGTGGATCGTCGGCGGCACCCTGCCCCTGGTGGCCGATGACGATGCCCACGTGCTCAACAGCTCGCTGGTGTTCTCGCCCCAGGGCGAATGCGTGGCGCGCTACGACAAGATCCACCTGTTCCACTACGACAATGGCCGCGAGCGCTACACGGAAGCCGCCGTGGTACAGGCCGGCCATACGCCCGTGACCTGCGACATCACCTCGCACGAGGGCGAGTCCTGGCGCCTGGGCCTGAGCGTGTGCTACGACCTGCGCTTTCCCGAGCTGTACCGCCGACTGGCCGAGCAGGGCGCCGACCTGCTGCTGGTGCCCGCCGCATTCACCCACATCACGGGTCTGGCCCACTGGGAGGTACTGCTGCGCGCCCGCGCCATCGAAAACCAGGCCTACCTGCTGGCGCCCGCCCAGGGCGGCCACCATGAGAACGGCCGCCGCACCTGGGGCCACAGCCTGCTGGCCGACCCCTGGGGCATGGTGCTGGCGCAGCAGGCCGAGGGCGCCGGCGTGGTGCTGGGCGAGATCAGGCGCGAGCGCCTGGCGCATGTGCGCCGCCAGCTCCCGGCCCTGGAGCACCGCGTCCTGTGAATCCGCTGCACCTGTCCACGCCCGCTCCTGCCGAAGGCCGCTGGCCCTGGCGCCGCTGGCGCACCGCCTGGCGGCGCTGGTCGCTGTGGAGCCTGCTGGTCGCTCTGGTGGCCAGCATGCTCATCACCATGGTCTGGCTGGCCGGACGCTACGAGGCCTCCCAGGTCCAGGACAAGCTGGAGCGCGACACCGCCAATGCCGTGGCCGACATACGCGCCGCGCTCAACCGCAACCTGCAGGACCTGCAGGCGCTGAACGCGCCCGACAACGATCCCGCCGAGTGGAAAACCCGCGCCGCCGAGCTGCTGCAGGTGCGCCGCGAGCTGATGCGCATCGAATGGCGCGATGCGGGCCTGCAGATCCGCTCCCATGCCGAGACGCCCTACCGCAACGTGCAGTGGGAAGACCAGCTGCGCACGAACAACACCCACCCCGAGGCCGTGCTGACCTGCACCCACGCGCGCCGCCTCAACGGCCCGGCCTACTCGCCCAGCTACTTCCAGCTGCTGGCCGAAGGCCTTGGCACGGAGATGATGGAGGTCTGCCTGCCCCTGACGCAAAGCGGCCACATCATCGGCTTTGTCATCGGCACCTACAGCCTGCAAAGCCTGCTGATCACCCAGGTCAGCAAGAACCTGCCGCGCACCCAGGAAGTGTCCTTCACCGAGCCGGACGGCACGCGCCTGGCCCTGCTGGGCGCCTCCTGGCGCGGCACCCGCATGTTCACGGCGCAGCAGCTGCTGGACCTGCCGGGCAGCACCCTGGTGCTGCGCATGGACAGCTGGCACCGCGCGCCCAGCGTGTTCCCCAACGTGCTCACTGCCCTGGTGACGCTGATGTCCATCGCCCTGGTCTCCGTGGTCGCCGTGCTGGTGCGCGACAACCGCCGACGCCTGCGCGCCGAGCGCGATCTGGGCGATGCGCTGGCCTTTCGCAAGGCCATGGAGGACTCGCTGGTCACGGGCCTGCGCGCGCGCGATCTGCAGGGCCGCATCAGCTATGTGAACCCGGCCTTCTGCAGCATGGTGGGCTTCACGGCCGAGGAATTGCTGGGACTGAGCATTGCACCCTACTGGCCGCCCGAGCGCGCCGAAATCTACGCGCGCCGGCGCGACAGCCGCCTGTCCGGCAACGCCCCGCCACCGCGCGAGGGCCACGAAAGCATCTTCATGCGCAAGGACGGAACGCGCTTTCCGGTGTTGATCTTCGAGGCGCCGCTGATCAACGCCCAGGGCCAGCACACCGGCTGGATGAGTGCCTTCATCGACATCAGCGAGCAAAAGCGCATGGAAGAGATCTCACGCGCCTCGCAGGAGCGCCTGCAGGCCACGGCCCGCCTGGCCACGGTGGGCGAGATGGCCTCGCTGCTGAGCCATGAACTCACCCAGCCGCTGGTGGCCATCTCCAGCTACGCCACGGGATCGCTGAACATGCTGGGGAGCGACGATGACACGGGTGCGGGTGCAGGCGGCGCCATCTCGGGCAATGAAGCCCGGCTGCGCCAGCAACTGCAGGACCTGCGCATGGCCATGGAGCGCATCAGCTTCCAGGCCGACCGCGCAGGCCGCGTGATCAAGAGCGTGCGCGATTTCGTGCGGCGGCGCGACCAGTCCCGCGAAGTCATAGGCGCCGCCGAACTCATAGACGCCGTGCTGCCGCTGATCAGCCTGCAGGCACGCAACCTGGGCGTGCGCGTGACCACCGACATCGAGCCCGGCCTCTCGCCCGTGCTCTGCGATCCGACCATGATCGAGCAGGTGCTGCTCAACCTGGCGCGCAACGGCATGCAGGCCATGGACTCGCCCGAGACCATGGAGCGCGAGCTGCAGCTGCGCGTGCGCCGTGCGGCCGCCAGCACGCGCCGCAGCTGGGTGGAATTCGCGGTCATCGACTGCGGCAGCGGCATTCCACAGCATGTGGCGGAGCAGCTGTTCACGCCCTTTTTCACCACGCGCAACGAGGGCATGGGCCTGGGCCTGAGCCTGTGCCGCACCGTGGTCGAGCAGCATGGCGGCCACCTGCAGCACAGCCCCCACAGCCCGCGCGGAACCGTCTTCGCCTTCACGCTGCCGGCGCACAGCCCCGCGCAGGTGCAGGCATAGATGGAACAAATGGAACAATAGGCCCATGGAACCTGTACCCGACGCCACCGTCTACATCGTCGACGACGACACCGATGTCCGCGAAGCGCTGGCCTGGCTGCTGCGCTCGCGCCGCCTGCTCAGCGAATGCTATGCCAGCGCAGAGGCCTTCGATGCCATGCTGCAGTCGCGCCCGCCGCCGCGCAATCCCTGCTGCCTGCTGCTGGACATGCGCATGGGCGGCATGAGCGGGCTGGCGCTGTTCAACCTCATGCTGGAACGCAACCAGATCGCAGGCATGCCCGTGATCTTCCTGACCGGCCATGCCGACGTGCCCACGGCCGTGGACACCGTCAAGCGCGGTGCCTTCGACTTCTGCGAGAAGCCTTTCTCGGACAATGCCCTCGTGGACCGCATCGAACAGGCGCTGGAACTGTCGGCCCAGCACCAGGCCGAAACCCGTGCGCGCGAAGCCGTGCGCGCACGCTTGAACGAGCTGACGGAACGCGAGCGCGACGTGATGCGCCTGGTGGTCGAGGGCATTCCCAACAAGCTCATCGCCGACCAGCTGGACATCAGCGTGCGCACCGTCGAGGTTCACCGCGCGCGCGTCTTCGACAAGATGCAGGTCAAGTCGGCCGTTGAACTGGCCAACCTGCTGCGCACACACGACTGACCCCTTCAGAAATACGTGGCAATCACGTCCACCACGTCATAGCGGTCATCGACGACGGCCAACTGCCGCCATTTGTCGAAGGTAAGGCAGGGGTGCGAGATGTCGAAGGCCAGCATGTCGCCTATGCGCAGGCCATCGCCCTCGGCCACCTTCAGAAAGGCATGCTGGTCCATCATGGCCGTGACCTCCCAATGCGGGGGGGCCGCCACGGGCGCGGCATCGCCAGGGCGGTAGCGCAGAGCGGGCCGGGGAGGCACGGCCTCGAAGGCCGTATCGCGCTTGCCAAGCGCCACGATGGCGCGGCCGGGCTCGGGCAGCGACTGCACATAGGCCCAGACCTGCAGCGCAGGCTGCAGGCTGGCACGCATCTGCTGCGCCACGGGATTGGTCTGGTCGATGCGCCGCTGCGCTGCCTGGTAGATGCCTGCGTCATGCGTGAGATAGCAGCCCGGGCGCAGCACCAGATCCATCGGGCCGCCAATGTCGGCCTTGCCGAACTCCTGGGCCACCACGTCATACCAGGCCGATCCGGCGCCGGTGAGCACGGCCGGGCTGCGCTGCAGCCGGCCCTCGCCCGCCAGCCGCTGCACCCAGTCCACGGCGCGCCGCAGCAAGGCACGGATGGGCTCTTCTTCCTTGAGCACGCCCTCGTAGACCTCTATCCCGGCCAGCCGCACGCCGGCACCGGCCCGGGCCAGCGCGTCCAGCAGCGGCTGCATCTGCGCATCGGAGCGCACACCCGTGCGCCCGCCAGGCGGGCCCAGTTCGATCAGCACCTGCACGGACCGGCCCGCTGCGCCAAAAAAGGCAGCCAGTTGCTCGACCTGCTCGGCACAATCGACCAGGCAGAAGAACTCGAAGCCGGGATCGGCCAGCAGCTCGGCCACGGCCGCCATGTTGCGCCGGCCTATCAACTGGTTGGCCATGAGTACGCGGCGCACGCCATGGGCATGGGCCACGCACGTCTGCTGGGCGGTGGCCAGCGTGATGCCCCAGGCGCCCGCGTCGATCTGCTGGCGGAACAGGCGGGGCGCCATGGTCGTCTTTCCGTGGGGCGCAAGCTGGGCGCCATAGGCATCCACAAAGCGCTGCATCCAGGCCAGGTTGTGCGACAGGCGCGACTGCGACAGCACGGCCACCGGCAGGCTCAAGTCTTCCCGCAGCAGGTTCCAGCCCCGCGCGGCAGCGTCCTGCGGCGTGCAGGCTGCGGACAGCGCGCCCAGGCCCTTGTCGAGCGGGCTGACCACGTCGGCCACGCCAGCTGTGCTTGCTTCACTCATACGACTCCCCATTGATGGATGGGAGCCAGCATAGGGCAATGCCGGTGCCCGACCACGCAAAAACGCCCCGCGTCGCGGGGCGTTGCATCTGGCGCAGAGCCCGGATCAGCGGGGCTGCTGGTATTGCGGCTGCTGGTACTGCGGCTGCTGTTGATACTGAGGCTGCTGCTGGTGCTGCTGCGGGATCTCGCCCACGAAGATCTCCACGCGGCGGTTCATGGCACGGCCGCTGGCCGAGTCGTTGGAAGCCACGGGTTGGTGCGAGCCACGGCCTTCGGTGGCGATGCGGGCGCCCGAGACGCCGCGCATGGTCAGGTAGTTGCGCGTGCTGTTGGCGCGGTCCAGCGACAGCGGATTGTTGATGGCGTCAGAGCCGGTGCTGTCCGTGTGGCCGATGATGCGCACCTCGGCATTGGGGTTGTTGCGCAGGCCTTCGGCGAAGCGGTCCAGGATGGGAGCGAAGTTGCCCTTGATGTCGGACCGGTTGGTATCGAACGAAATGTCGCTGGGAATGTCCAGCTTGAGCTGGTTGTCGGCCGTCTGGCTCACGTTCACGCCCGTGCCCTGGGTGGCCTGCTCCATCTCGCGCTTTTGCTTTTCCATGTTCTGCGACCAGATGTAGGTGCCCAGTGCGCCCACGCCGGCGCCGATCACGGCGCCCGTGCCGGCCCTGCCGCCGGTGACGGCACCCAGCACGGCGCCGGCTGCAGCGCCCACGCCAGCGCCCGTGGCCGTGCGGCGCTGGGTGTCGCTCATGTTCGCGCAGCCGGAGATGAACAGTGCGGCCGCCGTCGCGGCGGCCAGAACGATGTGCTTGCGCATAGGGAACTCCTTGTTGGACGAAGAGAATGCGTTGGCGCAGGGCCATCCCTGCGGCGAGGCCCCATTGTTGGGGCCGGCGGGTGCAGCAGAGTATCAGTGCCGGCAGGGCTTACCCGTAGGACGACGCCCGCTCCGCAGCGTGGGCAGCGGCGTCATCACGGATCTCTGCGATCCTGTCCGGGGGAAGGCTTCTCTGGAGACGGGTGCGAATCCCGTGGCGTGTCCACGGGCAACTCGCCCTTGCGGCGTCCGGAGAACATGGTCCACCACACAATAGCGACCAGAATCACCAAGGCCAGCAGTGCTTCGAGCAAAATCAACCCCATGAATTTCCACCTCCTGCGCCATGCCGCGATGGCGCTGATTGTAGGGACGCTGGTCGCCTGCACGACCACCACCAAACCGGTCTACGACCCCTCGCCCGTGCCCGACCTGCAGCCGGGAGGCTCGCCCGCCGTCACGCCCAAGCCCCCGCTGGTCACCAGCACGCCCACCAAGAGCCGCTGGATCGCAGCAGACTGGAGCGAGTTGCCCGGCCTGCAGGAGGACGCGCTGCACGAAGCCTGGAATGCCTGGCTCAAGAACTGCGAACGGCCCAGCTCGGTCTTCGCGGGCCTGTGCCGCGATGTGCGCCAGTTGAGCATTGCCACGGGCGACGAGCAGCGCGCCTGGCTCATGGCCAATCTGCAGCCCTACCGCATCGAGGCGCTGGGCGGTGGCCCGGACGGCATGCTGACGGCCTACTACGAGCCGCTGTTCGAGGCACGGCGCCTGCCGGGCGACGGCTTCAACGTGCCGCTGTACAAGACGCCGGCCGGCGCCGGCTTCGGCAGCCGCAAGCCCTGGTTCTCGCGCCAGCAGATCGAGACGATGCCCGAGGCCCAGGCGGCCCTGGCCGGCCGCGCCATCGCCTGGATGCGCGACCCCGTCGATGCAATGGTGTTGCACATCCAGGGATCGGGGCGCCTGAACATCACCGAGCCCACAGGCGCGCAACGCACGATCCGCGTCGCCTTTGCGGGCACCAATGACCAGCCCTACAAGAGCGTGGGCCGCTGGCTGCTGGACCAGGGACTGGTGCGCGATGCCACCTGGCCCGGCATCAGCGCCTGGGTGGCCGCCAACCCCGGCCGCGTCAATGAAATGCTGTGGAGCAATCCGCGCTACGTCTTCTTCCGCGAGGAGCCGCTGGAAGGCCTGGACCTTCAGTTCGGCCCCAAGGGCGCCCAGGGCGTGGCCCTGACGCCAGGCCGCTCCATCGCCGTGGACAAGCAGAGCATTCCCTATGGCACGCCGGTCTGGCTGTCCACGTCAGGGCCCACCGTGGCCCTGAACCGCCTGGTCTTCGCCCAGGACACTGGCAGCGCCATCGTCGGCGCCGTGCGCGCCGACTACTTCATGGGCTGGGGCCCCGAAGCGGGCGACCTGGCCGGCCGCATCAAGCAGAACCTGCGCCTGTGGGCCTTCTGGCCGCGGAGCCTTGCCAGCCAGGCACCGCACTTGAGGTGACCCCCTGAGCGGCTACGCCGCTTCCCCCTCTCTACTCGCTTCGCGAGGGAGGGGGACGACAGCCCCGCTTTGGGGTGCGCCGGTTTTATCCTTTGCGCCAAGGCTCGCCCCGCATGGCACAAGACCAGCGCAGACACACCTCTATCCACTGTCCCTCGCTCTGGCGCGGCCCAACGCCAGGGGCGCCGAGCAAGAGCCGCCTCGCGGCGAGGGCGCCGTCCCCCTCAGGGGGAAGGCGCGCAGCGCCTCAGGGGGTATCGAAGTACCTCGTGACGCGCGGCGGCTCCTTGCCCTTGTGATAGGCCAGCTTGCGGTCGCGCAGGGCCACGTCGGCAGCGGTGACGCGGTCGAAGCGGCGCAGGTGCTCGGTCCAGGATTCGTCGACGATCTGCTCCACATAGCGCTCGGGGTGGCTCATGCTGTGCAGCAGGCTCCAGCCCAGCGCGCCCTGGCGCATGCGGCTGCGGCGGCTTTCCTGCATGAGGGCGCGGAAGGCCTCGGCCTGGGTGGGGTCGATCTGGTACTCGATGGTGACGACCACGCGGCCGGCTTCGGGGATGTTGACCTCGGGGCGCTGGAAGGCCTTTGAGGGGCTCAGGTCCTCCTCGATCTGGCGGTCGCGCACCAGGCGCTGCACCAGCAGCATGCAGGCCACGCCGCTGGCGGCTGCCACCATGAGGCTGCCTCGCACGCCCACCATGCTGGCCACCTGGCCCCAGAGCGCGGCGCCCGCCGCCGTGCCACCCATGATGGACATCTGGTAGATGGACATGCCGCGCGCCCGCACCCAGTTGGGCAGGGCCATCTGGGCCGAGACGCCCAGCACGTTGGCGGTGGAGATCAGCGCCATGCCGGCCAGCATCATGGCCGGCACGGCCATGTACACATTGGGCGACAGGGCCACGGCCAGCGTGGCCAGCGCATGCACGGCAGAGCCCGACCGGATCAGACTTTCCTTGGACATGGCCTGGCGCAGGCGCGGCAGGAACATGGCGCCCACGATGGCGCCCGCACCCATGGAGGCCAGCAGCAGCGTGAAGGTCTCGGCACCGCCCCCGCCCTCGGTGGGGCCGTGCAGGCGCTGGGCCACCAGGGGCAGCAAGGCCATCACGGCCGTGCACTGCAGGAAGAAGCACACCGTGCGCGCCAGCACCGCATGCATGCGGGGCGACTCGCGCACGAACTGCAGGCCCACGCGCATGGCCGAGGGCAGGCGCTCGCGGCCCAGCGGGTTGGCCACATGGCGGCGCTTCCAGCGGATCAGCACGATGCCCGAGAGAATGGACAGCACGGCGTTCAGCACGAACACCCAGGCGCTGCCCAGGCTGGCGATGATGGCGCCCGCCACCAGGGGGCCGATGATGCGCGATGCGTTCATGGCCACGGCATTGAGCGCCATGGCCGAAGGCAGGTGGTGCTTGGGCACGAGTTCGGGAATCAGCGCCGAGAACACGGGCCAGCGCATGGCCAGGCCGATGCCGTTGGCAAAGGTCAGCACCAGCAGCCAGTGCGCCGTCATCCGGCCGGACAGCACGAACAGGCACAGCACCAGGGCCACGGCCGCCACCCAGAACTGGGTGACGATGAAGTAGCGGCGCCGGTCCAGGATATCGGCCAGCGCGCCGCTGGGCAGGCCCAGCAGGAAGACGGGCAGCGTGGAGGCCGATTGCACCAGGGCCACCAGCACGGGCGAGGTGGTCAGCGAGGTCATGAGCCAGGCCGCCGCCACATCGTTCATCCACATGCAGGTGTTGGCCGCCATCCAGATCAGCCAGAGCATGCGGAAGGTGGGGCCGGACAGCGGCGCCCAGACGCCCTGCTGGGCCTGGGCCGTCTTCTGGCCTTCGGCCTCGGCAGCCGCCTTGTCGGCGGCCGTCATGCCCGACGGGTCTTCGATCAGGGTGCCCGGCGCCCCCATGCCCGAGGGCTCGGCCGGAGGCTGGGTGGAAGGCTCGGATTCAGAGGCAGGCGGCTGGGCGGGGACTGGTGTTGTTTGTTCTGCGGCCATGTGCCCCTGATTCTCGGCCCAAACGCGGGGGTGGCGCCAGAAATGGTTGTTGCACTAAGAACCACGCTCACCGCCTTGCACGGCAGGCGTTTTTCGCTCCTTTTGCAGGAGCACACTGTCGCTTCGGCGCGACCTTCATCGGCCGGCTCGCAGGCCCGCCGCTACTGGCCCGGCAGTCCCTGGCCCGCCATGGGCCCCAGCTGGGACAGGGGCAGCGCATGGCTGGACTTGATCTCGCCCAGCGAGAAACTGGTCTGCATGTCCTTCACATTGGGCAGGTTCAGCAGCGTGTTGCGCGCGAACTGCGCAAAGCTGTCCAGGTCGCGCGCCACCACCTGCAGCTCGAAGGTGCCGGTGCCGCTGATGTAGTGGCAGGTGACCACCTCGGGCAGCTTGCGGATGGCGTCCTCCATCTCCAGCGTCAGCGTGCCGGCCGTGCGCACGGCGTCCAGCCTCACGAAGGCCAGCACGCCCAGGCCGATCTTGTGGCGGTCGATGTCGGCGTGGTATCCGCGGATGAAGCCCGCCTCCTCCAGCGCCCGCACCCGGCGCCAGCAGGGCGCGGCCGACAGGCCCACGCGCTGGGCCAGCTCGGCATTGGTCAGGCGCGCATCGGCCTGCAGGTGGCCGAGGATGGCAATGTCGAATTTGTCCAAAGTTTGCACGAAACACCGTTTTCAAGAAAGATTCTTGCCAAGAATACTTGAAACAGCGCAAAGAAAGCAAAGACCTATCAGACGAGCACGAATACACTGAAAAAAGGCGATTTGGTTCAGACAACGAGTGCCGTGCATGACTCTTTCCCGTTCCGGGCAGGACATGACAGGGCGCCGACCATCGATGGAGACAAGCCATGAATGCCCCACTGCCCGAAGACGTGCGCCGCGCCCTGGAGACGGTCACTCTCGACGACAAATACGCTCTGCAGCACGGCCGTGCGTTCATGAGCGGAGTACAGGCCCTGGTGCGCCTGCCCATGCTGCAGCGCCAGCGCGACGCTGCAGCCGGGCTGAATACCGCAGGCTTCATCAGCGGCTACCGGGGCTCCCCGCTGGGCGGCTATGACCAGGCGCTATGGGCCGCGAAAAAGCACCTCGAATCCAACAACATCGTCTTCCAGCCCGGCGTCAATGAAGAACTGGGCGCCACGGCCGTCTGGGGCACGCAGCAACTGGATCTCTACCCCGAGACCAAGAAGTTCGACGGCGTCTTCGGCCTGTGGTACGGCAAGGGCCCGGGCGTGGACCGCTGCTCCGACGTGTTCAAGCACGCCAACATGGCGGGTACGGCCAGGCACGGCGGCGTGATCGCGCTGGCCGGCGACGACCACATCAGCAAGAGCAGCACGGCCGCCCACCAGAGCGACCACATCTTCAAGGCCTGCGGCACGCCGGTGTTCTTTCCCAGCAATGTGCAGGACATCCTGGACATGGGGCTGCATGCCTTTGCCATGAGCCGCTTCTCGGGCCTGTGGTCGGGCATGAAGACCATCCAGGAGGTGGTGGAGTCCTCGGCCAGCGTGTCGGTGGAGCCGGACCGCGTGAACATCATCCTGCCCGAGGACTTCCAGATGCCGCCCGGCGGCCTGCACATCCGCTGGCCCGATGCGCCGCTGGAGCAGGAGCAGCGGCTGATGAACTACAAGTGGTATGCCGCCCTGGCCTATGTGCGCGCCAACCGGCTCAACCACAACGTGATCGACGGCCCCAACGACCGCTTCGGCCTGATCGCCAGCGGCAAGGCCTACAACGACATGCGCCAGGCCCTGGCCGACCTGGGCCTGGACGACGACACCTGCCGCCAGCTGGGCATACGCGTGCACAAGGTCAACGTGGTCTGGCCGCTGGAGGCCACCATCACGCGCGACTTCGCGCGCGGCCTGCAGGAAATCCTGGTGGTGGAGGAAAAGCGCCAGGTCATCGAATACCAGATCAAGGAAGAGCTGTACAACTGGCGCTCCGACGTGCGGCCCAACGTGGTCGGCAAGTTCAGCGATGAGCACGGCGGCGAATGGTCGGTGCCCAATCCCAGCCAGGACTGGCTGCTGCGCCCCAATGCCGACCTGACGCCGGCCCTCATCGCACGCGCCATCGTCCAGCGCCTGACCAAGATCGGCGTGCCCGAACACATCGCCCAGCGCATGCATGAGCGCATTGCCGTGCTGGACGCCCGCGAGGCCGCGCTCAAGGCTGCCCAGAGCCAGCCCACGGGCGACCGCGTGCCATGGTTTTGCAGCGGCTGCCCGCACAACACCAGCACCCGCGTGCCCGAGGGCAGCCGCGCCGTGGCCGGCATCGGCTGCCACTACATGACGGTGTGGATGGACCGCTCCACCAGCACCTTCACGCAGATGGGCGGCGAGGGCGTGACCTGGGTCGGCCAGGCGCCCTTCACCAAGGACGCCCATGTCTTCGCCAACCTGGGCGACGGCACCTACTTCCACAGCGGCCTGCTGGCGATACGCCAGAGCATCGCGGCCGGCGTGAACATCACCTACAAGCTGCTGTACAACGATGCGGTTGCCATGACCGGCGGCCAGCGCGTGGGCGAGCGGCCCGAGGGCCACTCGGTGCTGCAGATCATGAACAGCCTCAAGTCCGAGGGCGTGGCCAAACTGGTCATCGTCACCGACGAGCCCGCCAAGTACGACGGCGTGGCGCTGGCCGAGGGCGTGACCGTGCACCATCGCGACGAGCTGGACCGCATCCAGCGCGAGTTCCGCACCCTCAAGGGCTGCACGGCCATCATCTACGACCAGACCTGCGCCACCGAAAAGCGCCGTCGCCGCAAACGCGGCACGCTGGCCACGCCCGACAAGACCGTGGTCATCAACGAATTGGTCTGCGAGGGCTGCGGCGACTGCTCGGTGCAGTCCAACTGCCTGTCGGTCGAACCGGTGGAGACCGAGTTCGGCCGCAAGCGCCGCATCAACCAGAACACCTGCAACAAGGACTACTCCTGCGTGAAGGGCTTTTGCCCCAGCTTCGTCACCATCGAAGGCGGACAGCTCAAGAAGCCCAAGAAGGAGAAGAAGGGCGACCTGTCCGTGCTGCCCGCCATCCCGGAGCCCGTGCTGCCGGTGGCCGAGCAGGCCTGGGGCATCGTCGTGGCCGGCGTCGGCGGCACGGGCGTGATCACCATCGGCTCGCTGCTGGGCATGGCCGCCCACCTGGAGGGCAAGGGCGTGATCACCCAGGACGCGGCCGGACTGGCGCAAAAGGGCGGCTCCACCTGGAGCCACATCCAGATCGCCAACCGTCCCGAGGCCATCTACACCACCAAGGTGGACATGGCCAAGGCCGACCTGGTGATCGGCTGCGACCCCATCGTCACGGCCACGCCGACCACCATGTCCGTGATGCAGCCGGGCCGCACCTTCGTGGCGCTCAACAGCCACGGCTCGCCCACGGCAGCCTTCGTCACCAACCCTGACTGGCAGGCACCGGACGACCGCTGCGCCAGCGCCCTGGCCCAGGCCGTGGGCCCCGAGCTGCTGGGCAGCTTCGACGCCGAGCAGGTGGCCGTGCAGCTGCTGGGCGACAGCATCTACACCAACCCGCTGATCCTGGGCTACGCCTGGCAAAAGGGCCGCGTGCCGCTGTCGCATGCGGCGCTGATGCGCGCCATCGAACTCAACGGCGTGCAGGCCGACAACAACAAGGCCGCCTTCGAGTGGGGCCGCCGCTGCGCCCATGACCTGGCCGCCGTGCGTGCCCTGTTCCAGACGGCCCAGGTGATCCAGTTCGTCAAGAAGCCCTCGCTGACCGAGATGGCGGCCAAGCGCGTGGACTTCCTCACGGGCTACCAGAACGCCGGCTATGCGGCCGAGTACCAGGCCTTCGTCGACAAGGTCCATGCCGCCGAGCGCGGCGTGTCGGGCTCCGGCACGCGCCTGTCGGAAGCCGTGGCCCGCTATCTGTTCAAACTCATGGCCTACAAGGATGAGTACGAGGTCGCGCGCCTGCACACCGATGCGGCCTTCAGCCAGCGCATCGCCGGCATGTTCGAGGGCGACTACCGCGTGGTCCACGACCTGGCCCCTCCCTCCTCGGCCGGCAAGGATGAGCACGGTCATCTGGTCAAGAAGTCCTATGGTCCCTGGATGCGCAAGGCCATGGAAGTGCTGGCGAAGATGAAGGGCCTGCGCGGCACGGCGCTGGACCCCTTCGGCCGCACCGAGGAGCGCCGCACCGAGCGCGCCCTGATCCAGGAATACCGCCAGTGCATCGAAGGCCTGCTGGCCGAACTCACGCCCGAGCGCCTGGCGCTGGCCGTGGAGATCGCCAGCATTCCCGAGGACATCCGCGGCTACGGCCATGTCAAGGAGCGCAACCTGGCAGCGGCACGCATCAAGTGGAAGGCGCTGATGGCACGCTGGAACGCACCATCACGGGGTGCGGGCAGCACGGACAAGCCCGCTGTCGGTGTCGCCTGAAACCACACGGACCGCCCCGCTCCAGGGGCCTCCTGTAAGATCGCGGCCGCCGCCCGCACCGCAAGGTGTGGGCGGCGCGGCTCCGTCAGGGTCCGTTCCATGGACCGTCAAGCCGGGCGCAAAAATCACGAAAAACCGCGCTCCACCCCTTTAAAAACGGCAGATGGCAGCCAGTTGCAGCCATCGTCGCCGAAAAACCCGCAGCCGCCAGTTCCTGGCAGCCCATGTGGGTCAGGGCTGACGCATACAATGCTCCGTTCTCCTGCGCGGGCCCGTGCATACGGCGTGCGCAGCGACCCTTTTTCGACCTTCCAATCCTGGAGTCTTGCCCGTGTTTATTTCTTCCGCTTTTGCCCAGACCGCACCCGCAGCAGCAGCCTCCGGTGGCGACTTCATGTCGCAGCTGTACGGCATGGCACCGCTGGCGCTGATGTTCGTGGTGCTGTACTTCGTGATGATCCGTCCGCAGATGAAGCGCCAGAAGGAGCATCGCTCCATGATCGAGGCACTGGCCAAGGGCGACGAAGTGGCAACGGCCGGCGGCATCATCGGCCGCGTGACGCGCATGTCCGAGCAATTCCTGCACATCGAGATCGCCTCGGGCGTGGAAGTCCAGATCCAGCGCAGCGCCGTCGTACAGGTGCTGCCCAAGGACACGCTGAAGTAAGCGCTGTCCCTGTCTTGCGGGTGTGCGGACCGCGCAGGCGGCAGCACACCCTTTTGTGCGTTGCTGTCTACAAAGAGCGAAGAGCGCGATCATGAACCGATATCCGGTCTGGAAGTACGCGATCATCGTGATCGCGCTGCTGGTGGGGGTGCTCTACACCCTGCCCAATTTTTTCGGTGAGGCGCCTGCCGTGCAGGTCTCCTCGGCCAAGGCCACCGTCAAGGTGGACAACGCGGTGCTGCACAGGGTCGAGGAGGCCCTGAAGGCTGCCGATGTCAAGCCCGATGTGCTGACCATCGAGGGCACCTCGGTGCGGGCGCGCTTCAACACGCCCGACGAGCAGCTCAAGGCCAAGGACGTGATCCAGAAGGCCCTGATCCCCGATGCCAACGACCCGGCCTACATCGTGGCGCTGAACCTGGTGTCGCGCTCGCCGCAATGGCTCACGGCCGTCGGCGCCAAGCCCATGTACCTGGGCCTGGACCTGCGCGGTGGCGTGCACTTCATGCTGCAGGTGGACATGGCTGCGGCCCTGACCAAGAAGGCCGACTCCTTTGCCGGCGACCTGCGCACCTCGCTGCGCGACAAGAACATCCGCCACGGCGGCGTCTCGCGCAACGGCAACACCGTCGAGATCCGCGTGCGCGACGAGGCCATGCTCACGGCCGCACGCAATCTGGTCACCGACCAGTTCCCCGATCTGGCAGCCACCTCCGAGCCTGATGGCGCCGGCTTCAAGCTGCTTGCCTCCATCAAGCCCGAAGCCCTGCGCAAGGTGCAGGAGCAGGCGCTCAAGCAGAACATCGTCACACTGCACAACCGTATCAACGAGCTGGGCGTGGCCGAGCCCGTGATCCAGCAGCAGGGTCTGGACCGCATCATCGTCCAGTTGCCCGGCGTGCAGGACACGGCCAAGGCCAAGGACATCCTGGGCCGCACGGCCACGCTGGAAGTGCGCCTGGTGGACGAATCCTCCGAGGCGCGCGGCGCCGAGCTGGGCTCGGGCCCAGTGCCCTTCGGCTCCGAGCGCTACTTGGACCGCAACGCCCAGGCCGTGATCGTGCAAAAGCAGGTCGTGCTGACCGGCGAGAACCTCACCGACGCACAGCCCGGCTTCGACAGCCAGACCCAGGAACCCACGGTCAACCTGGTGCTCGATGCCAAGGGCGCGCGCATCTTCAAGGACATCACGCGTGAGAACGTGGGCAAGCGCATGGCCATCATCCTGTTCGAAAAGGGCAAGGGCGAGGTCGTGACGGCTCCCGTGATCCGCACCGAGATCGGTGGCGGACGCGTGCAGATCTCGGGCCGCATGACCACGGCGGAAGCCAACGACACGGCCCTGCTGCTGCGCGCCGGCTCCCTGGCCGCGCCCATGGAGATCATCGAGGAATACACCATCGGCCCCAGCCTGGGCGCCGACAACATCAACCGCGGCATCCACTCCGTGGTCTGGGGCCTGGTGGCCATCGCGGCCTTCATGTGCGTGTACTACATGCTGTTCGGCGTGATCTCCACGGTGGCCCTGTCGGTCAACGTGCTGCTGCTGCTGGCCATCCTGTCCATGCTGCAGGCCACGCTGACCCTGCCCGGCATCGCCGCCATGGCGCTGGCGCTGGGCGTGGCCATCGACTCCAACGTGCTGATCAACGAGCGCATCCGCGAGGAACTGCGCGGCGGCGCCTCGCCGCAGGCCGCCATCCACGCGGGCTACGAGAACGCCTGGCACACCATCCTGGACTCGAACGTGACCACGCTGATCGCGGGCCTGGCGCTGCTGGCCTTCGGCTCCGGCCCGGTGCGCGGCTTTGCCGTGGTGCACTGCATCGGCATCCTGACCAGCATGTTCTCGGCCGTGTTCTTCTCGCGCGGCCTGGTCAACCTCTGGTACGGCCGCCGCAAGAAGCTCAAGAGCATCTCCATCGGCCAGGTCTGGAAGCCTGAAGACACCAGCCAGCTGCGCTCGGTGGCCACCAAGGGCGCCAGCCCCGCCGATTCCGGCGCCAACAACTGAAAGGGGGAAGACCATGGAGTTCTTCCGCATCCGCAAAGACATCCCCTTCATGAAGTACGCGTTGATCCTCAACGCGATCTCCTTCATCACCTTCGCGCTGGCCGTGTTCTTCCTGCTCACGCGCGGCCTGCACCTGTCCGTGGAGTTCACGGGCGGCACCGTGATGGAGGTGGCCTATACCCAGACCGCCGACATCGCCAAGGTGCGCGATACCGTCTCCAAGCTGGGCTACAGCGACGTCACGGTGCAGAACTTCGGCACATCGCGCGACGTGATGATCCGCCTGCCCGTGCAAAAGGACGTGTCCTCTGCACAGCAAAGCGAGCAGGTGCTCACGGCGCTCAAGAAGGAAGACGCCGAAGTCACGCTGCGCCGCACCGAGTTCGTGGGCCCGCAGGTGGGCGACGAGCTCATGCACAACGGCCTGATGGCCTTGGGCTTCGTGGTGCTGGGCATCGTGATCTACCTGGCCATGCGCTTCGAGTGGAAGTTCGGCGTGGCCGCCGTGATCGCCAACCTTCACGACGTGGTCATCATCCTGGGCTTCTTCGCGTTCTTCCAGTGGGAGTTCTCGCTGTCCGTGCTGGCCGGCGTGCTGGCCGTGCTGGGCTACTCGGTCAACGAGTCGGTGGTGATCTTCGACCGTATCCGCGAAGCCTTCCGCAAGTTCCGCAAGCTCAGCACCACCGAGGTGATCGACCACGCCATCACCAGCACCATGAGCCGCACCATCATCACCCACGCCTCCACCGAGGCCATGGTGCTGTCCATGTTCTTCTTCGGTGGCCCCAGCCTGCATTACTTCGCGCTGGCGCTGACCATCGGCATCCTGTTCGGCATCTATTCCTCGGTCTTCGTGGCCGCCGCCATCGCCATGTGGCTGGGCGTCAAGCGCGAGGATCTGATCAAGGCGCCCAAGGCCTCCACGGACCCCAACGACCCCAACGCCGGCGCCACCGTGTAAGCAGATGTTTTAGCCCTGTACCGGCTTACACTCGCGGGCATGCCCTCCCTGCCCACCCCTTCCAACGCGCCTGCTGGCACCCAGTCTTCACTGGGACAGCAGGCGCGTTTGCATTGGGTGCGTGGACTGTGCAAGGGCCTGCCCGGCGTGGCCCGGCAGTTGCTGGCCCAGATGGAACAACAGGCCCAGGCCGTGGGCACCGCACGTGAAATGCAGGAGCGTCGCGAGGCCTGGTCCAGCTACCGCCAGCACCAGGCGGCCTGGCTGAATGCCTGCATGCAGGCGCTGCAGGGCTCCCTGCAGCCAGCCAAGGCGGCGGCTGCGGCTGCTCCGGTGCCGCAGCGCGGGGCGCTGCAGTTCGAGCTGCTCAGCGACGATGTGGTGGAGAACAAGATCCTGGCCTCCCGCATGGCGCTGGCCATGGGGGAAACCACGGCCCCCGTCTTCGATACGCTGCGCCTGCGCATGCAGGCCATCGAAAACCAGGAACTGCCATCCAACGACATTCTGCGCAGCGAGTCCGTGTGCCGCCATCTGGTCGAGCAGTGGCTCGCCAGCGGCCTGCAGCGCGGCGATCTGCAGCGCGTGATGGATCTGCTGCAGACAGCCCTGGCGCCGCTGCTGGTGGCCGGATACCAGGAGGCCCACCTGTTGCTGGACGGCCAGGGCGTCACCCGTTCGCAGGACGTCGCCATGCGGGTGCGGCGCACCGAGGGGGGCCACTCCACGCGCGCCATGGGCCTGGGTCCGGCCACGTCGCATGCCTCGATCTTGCAGGCCACCTCGACCTCGCAGCCTTCCTCGGCCTATGCGCCCACGCAGATGGGCGGCGTGCCGGGCGCTGCCGCCTCCTATCCGCCCAACGTAGCGCTGCCCCAGGGCCAGATGCCCGTGGGCCTGACAACACTTTCGCGCGCACGCCACCGCGCCCATGAAGTCGTGGGCCAATTGCGCCGCCTGCTCATGCAGCCGGGCGTGGGCGTGCCGGGCCTGGTGCCCGGCGTGGGCGGCGTGGGCGGGGGCCTGCAGCAGGCCCCCGCATCGGCCGCGCTGACCCAGGCCCTGCTGGAGCAGCGCGTCGTGGCCCAGACGCAGTACCAGCAGATGCTGGCCCAGGGACTGACCACGCTGCACATCGATGTCAGCCCGGCCGCCATCGGCCAATTGGTGGGCCAGGTGCGCGAGCGCTCGGCCGAGCTCAAGCGCAAGGCCACCACCTCGGGTGAAAAGGCCACCATCGAGATCGTGGCCCTGATGTTCCAGGCCATCCTGACCGAGGACCGCATCCCGCCGTCGGTGCGCGTCTGGTTTGCCCGGCTGCAGGTGCCCGTGCTGCGCGTGGCGCTGGCCGAGCCGGAATTCTTCAGCAACCTGCGCCACCCGGCCCGGCTGCTGATCGACCGCCTGGGTTCGTGCGTGATGGGGTTCGACGCCTCCAGCATCAGCGGCAGCGCGCTGGAGTCGGAGATCCGGCGCATCGTCCAGGTCATCGAGCAGTATCCCGAAACCGGCCAGAAGGTCTTTGTGCTGGTGCGGCGCGAGTTCGAGGACTTCCTGGCGCGCTACCTGACCCAGTCGCAGGACAAGGCCAAGATCGTCAGCGTGGCCCAGCAGGTGGAGCAAAAGGAAACCCTGGCCATCCAATACACGATCGAGCTGCGCCACCTGCTCACCGACATGCCGGTGCGCGAAGAGATCCGCGAGTTCCTGTTCAAGACCTGGACCGAGGTGCTGGCCCTGGCCGCCGTGCGCCACGGCGCCAAGGACGCGCGCACCATGCGCTTCAAGCAGGCCGCCAGCGAACTGGTCTGGGCCGCCAGCGCCAAGCCCACGCGCCAGGAACGCTCGCGCGTGATCCAGACGCTGCCTACGCTTTTGCAAACCCTGCGCGAAGGGCTGGCCCTGATCGGCATCACGGGCGATGCCCAGTCCACGCGCATCAAGCTGGTCACCGACACGCTGGCCGAGGCCTTTGTCTCCAAGACCGCCACGATCGCCCCGGCCCGCATCGAGGCCATGGCGCAGCGGCTGGCCCATCTGGAGCAGTACATCAATGAAGACGGCATGCTCGACGAGGACATGCCGCTGTCGCCCGAGAACATCGAGATGATCCTGGGCGTGGACACGGCCGGCCTCAACGTCATACCGAGCACGAACACGCCCGTGGAACCGGTGATGCTGGAATGGGCCGCCTCGCTGGAACCGGGCCGCTGGTTCACGCTGGACCACAACGGCGCACGCATCCAGGTGCAATACACCTGGCGCAGCCGCCGCAAGCAGCTGCACCTGTTCGCCGCGCTCGATGGCACCTGCCACCTGCTGCAGCTGCGGCGCATGGCCTCCTACCTGCAGTCCGGCCTGCTGTCCGTGCATGACGAAGAGGCGCTCACCGTGCGCGCGACGCGCGATGCGCTGGAGAAGATTCAGGCGAACCCTGAAAGGCTAAGCTCCCCCTGAGGCGCTACGCGCCTTCCCCCTCTCTACCCGCTTCGCGGGGGAGGGGGACGATGCCATCGGCTAGGCGCCCCCACCGCGAGGCGGCTCTTGCTCGGCATCTCCCGCTTGGGGACGCGCCAGTTTTTGAGATCAGGCCTGGGCCAGGCGCTGGAACAGGCCGCCGGGCAGGCGCTCCACGCGGCCTTCCAGTTCCAGCTCCAGCAGGTGGGCCTGCAGGGTTGCGGCGTCCATGCCTGTGCGGTCCATGAGCTCGTCCAGCGACAACGGGTCGTGGGCCAGGGCGCGCAGGGTGGCGTCGTTCTCATGGTCCTGGGCGGACTGGACAGCGTCCGCTGCCGCCGCTGCTGCCGGTACGGGCTTGGCAAGCGGCAGGCGCACGGTCGTGCCCTGCAGCTCATCGAGCACGTCCTGCGCCGTTTCCACGAGCTTGGCGCCCTGGCGCAGCAGCGCATGGCAGCCGCGCGACTGGGGCGCGTGGATGGAGCCGGGGATGGCAAAGACCTCGCGGCCCTGTTCGCTGGCCAGCCTTGCCGTGATCAGCGAGCCCGATTGCAGGGCCGCCTCGACCACCAGCGTGCCCTGCGACAGGCCCGCAATGATGCGGTTGCGCTGCGGAAAGTGTGCGGCCATGGGGCCGGTGCCCAGCGGATACTCGCTGACGATCAACCCGTGGCTGGCCACTTCGCGGGCCAGGCCGATGTGGCGCCGTGGATAGACCTGGTCCAGGCCCGTGCCCACGACAGCAATGGTGACGGGCGCCGCCTGGGCGCCCGTGCGCAGCACCGCGCGCAGTGCGCCCTCATGGGCAGCGCCATCCACGCCCTGCGCCAGTCCGGAGACGATGCACAGGCCGGCCTCGGCCAGCGCCTGCGCCATGGCACGCGCATTGGCCGCGCCCTGGACCGTCGGCCCGCGGCTGCCGACCATGGCCAGGGACTGTGGATAGGGGAACCAGGGTCCCGGCCCTGCCATGCAGCGTTCGCTGCCCTGCACATGCAGCAGCAGCGGCGGATCTTCGGTCTGCAGCAGCGCCTGCGGATACTGGGGATGGCCCAGCGCAAGCACGGCATGCAACTGCCCGGAAGCGGGCTGGTCCAGCCATTGCGCCGTGGCCGCCACAAGCTGCTCCAGGCGCTGGGGCACGGTCTGCAGCGAATGGGCCTGTGCCGCCGTCACCAGGCCGTGCCAGGCGGCTGGAGGGCCGCTCCAGATGTTCTGCGCGCCACCGCAGGCCGCCAGCAGGCGCCGCGCCGTGGTGCGGCCCACGCCGGGCGTCAGCAGCAGCCGAAGCCAGGCGGACAGCTCCTCGGGAGCGAGTCGGTCGGTGGACTGCAAGGCGGCCGCCATGGCGTTGCCGGCAGGCCGCTGGGGCTCAGGGAGCCGGCGAGGTCAGGCTGTCGCCCACCTCGACGCCGCGCCGTGCCTCCAGGATCAGCGCGTAGGAGACGCGGTCGAAGGTGCGGAACACCATGGCGTGGCCATTGCGTTCGTCGGGCAGCTGCACCTCTTCCTTCTTGTCGCCCGTCTTGTCCACGATGCGCACGCCACGGCGGGTCAGCTCCAGCACCGTGCCCACGTCCATGCCGTCCTGCGTACCCTTGTTGATGGCAATGACCTGGTTGTTGGCTGCCCAGCGCACGGCCTGGTCGCCGTACAGGGACACCACGTGGGCCTTCACGGCAGACTGCGGCGCATGCGGCGCATAGTTCATGTAGGTTCGCTCCGGTGCGGGCAGCAGGCGGTCGCCAGCACGCATCTCGGTCTTGGCGCGCGACAGGTCCACCGTGGCGGGAGAGGCCTGCTCGTGCTTTTCGCCCTTGCCGTCCACGATCTCCAGCGAGGTCTCGCCCTCGATGAGATCGGCCAGGCCCAGGTACTTGGCCTCGTAGCCCAGCACCTCGCCGGAGATGGGGTCCTTGAGCGCCACCGCATCGCGGAAGACACGGTACTGGCGCGGCAGGCCGTCGCCCTTGCGCAGCGGCGCCTCGGCCGTGCCGCGTGCATAGGCGCGGTCACCGCTGGCCATGAGCACGCGCTCGTCCGTGGTGGCGATGAGGCGGGGTGCCCGCAGCAGCATTTCGGCATCGACCACCAGCGGCTCGGCCAGGAAGGGCTCGATCAGATGGGGCTGCAGCGTGGGCAGGGCCGCCTGCGCCAGCGACTCGCTGCGCGTGCTCGGAGACACGCGCACCACACCGGGCTCGCCGCCGTCGCCCATGGGACGCGCCGTGCTCAGGCGGGCATAGCCATCACGCTTGTCCAGGTACAGCACCTGGCCCGGATAGATAAGGTGGGGATTGGCGATGGCCTGCATGTTCATGCCCCACAGCTCGGGCCAGCGCCAGGGGCGGCGCAGGTACATGCCGGAGATGCCCCACAGCGTGTCGCCGCGCTTGACGGTGTAGCTGTCGGGCGCATCGGGCGCCAGCTCGCCCACGGGAACGCCCTGCTGGGCCACCTGCTGGGCGGCCGAGCGCTGCGATGCCGTCACCGGAAGCTGCTGCGCGTGGGCCGCTGCGAACGCAGCGATCAGGGCCGTTGCGACAGTCCAGGTACGAGCTGTGGCGAATGCAGTCATGGAATTCCTCTTCTTGTGGCTGACGCAGCGTCCCTCCTAGGCACTGCGGCACGGCCGATCTTGTCATGAACGGCCATACAGGTCTTACAAATCAGCAAAGATTCTGCGTGCAAGGCCATGAGAGGGCAACGCTTATTGCGTCGTCCCGCTGCGCCCAGGCAGAAAAGTGGCGAAAATAACGACATTCACCGACCACGCCATGTCCATTCTGCCCATTCTTTGCTATCCCGACCCCCGCCTGCACACCGTCGCCAAGCCGGTTGCCAAGGTCGATGACCGCATTCGCCAGCTGGTCCAGGATATGTACGCCACCATGTACGACGCCCAGGGCGTGGGCCTGGCAGCCACCCAGGTGAACGTGCACGAGCGCGTGGTCGTGGTCGATGTCTCCGAAGGCCGAGACGAGCCCTTTGCGCTGATCAACCCGGAGCTGCTCTGGGCCAGCGAGGAAACGCAGCTGGGCGAAGAAGGCTGCCTGTCGGTGCCCGGCATCTACGACGGCGTCGAGCGCTCCACCGCCATCAAGGTCAAGGCCCTGGACGAGAACGGCAACGAGCGCATCATCGAGGCCGAAGGCTTCAAGGCCATCTGCATCCAGCACGAGATGGACCACCTGATGGGCAAGGTCTTCGTCGAGTACCTGTCGCCGCTCAAGCGCAACCGCATCAAGACCAAGCTGCTCAAGCAGCAGAAACAGGCCGAGCGCGCATGACCCACCTGCCAGCGCTTCGCTTCATGCCGCGCTGGAAGATGGACGGCGCGGGCCTCGTTGCCTGGGCGCTGCTGGCCCTGGCCTTGTCCCTGCTGCTTGCCGGCTGCGCCGTGCCCGAGTGGCAAAAGCCCGGCACGCCGCGCTCCGAGATCGAGCGCTCCATGGGCCGCCCGACCCTGAGCCTGCCGCTGGACGGTGGCGGCACGCGCCTGGTCTACAGCCGGCAGCCTGCGGGCCAGCAGGTCTACCACATGGATTTCGACGCCAACCAGCGCCTGGTGCGCGTGGAGCAGGCGCTCACCATCGAACGCTTCCACGCCCTGCGCAATGGCGAGGACACCCGGGAAAATGTGCGCCAGCTCTTCGGCCCGCCTGCGCTGATCGAGAGGGTCTACAGTTTCAATGGCGACATCTGGACCTACCGTATCCTGGAAAATGGCATTCGCCGCCAGGCCCATGTGCATATCGACCCCGCCGGCGTGGTGCGCCGCGTGATGTTCACCGACGAAGTGTTCAACGACGACGACCGTCGCTGAGCCTGCACACCGTCCCCACCGTCCCTACTGGATTGCATGAGAGTCATTTTTGCCGGCACGCCCGAGTTCGCGCGCGTTGCCCTTGAACGCCTGCTCGCTGCGGGCTTTACCGTCCCCCTGGTGCTGACCCAGCCCGACCGTCCCGCCGGGCGCGGCATGAAGCTGCAGGCCTCGCCCGTCAAGCAGTGCGCGCTGGAGCATGGCATTGCCGTGGCCCAGCCGCGCAGCCTGCGCCTGGACGGCAAATACCCCGAAGAGGCCGCCGCCGCCCGCGCCGCGATCGAAGCGGCCCAGGCCGATGTCATGGTCGTGGCCGCCTACGGGCTGATCCTGCCGCAGTGGGTGCTCGATACGCCCCCGCGCGGCTGCCTGAACATCCACGCCAGCCTGCTGCCGCGCTGGCGCGGCGCCGCCCCCATCCACCGCGCCATCGAGGCCGGCGATGCCGAGACCGGCGTCACCATCATGCAGATGGACGCCGGCCTGGACACGGGCGACATGTGCCTGGTCGAGCGCCTGCCCATCACCGCTGAAGACACCACGGCCAGCCTGCACGACAAGCTGGCCGACCTGGGCGGGCGCCTCATCGTCGAGGCGCTGGAGATGAGCGCCTGTGGCGGCCTGCCGCGCACGCCCCAGCCCGCCGAGGGCGTGAACTACGCGCACAAGATCGAAAAGGCCGAAAGCCAGATCGACTGGCGCCAGGATGCCGAGGCCATTGCCCGGCGCCTGCGCGCCTTCAACCCCTTCCCGGGCGGCGCCACGCAGTACGGCGATGAAGCCATCAAGGTCTGGGAGGCTCACGCCGACCCCGCCATCGCCGTGGCGACGGCAGCTCCCGGCACCGTGCTGTCCGCAGGCGCCGACGGCGTGCGCGTGGCCTGCGGCCATGGCGTGCTGTGCATGACGCTGCTGCAGCGCGCGGGCGGCAAGCGGCTGGCGGCCGGCGATTTCCTGCGCGGCTTCGATCTGCCTGACGGAGCCGTTCTGGACGGTGCTGCCAGCGGCGGCACGCCATGAACCTGCAGCCCCTGGTGGAGCGCGCACGCGGCATTGCGCGCGATCCCGCCTTCATGACCGGCGTGCGCGACATGTCGGGCACGGCGCTGGGCATAGGCGCCTGGGGCCTGGTCACGGGCGTGGCCATGATCAAGAGCGGCATGTCCCTGCCCCTGGCGCTGTTCATGGGCCTGCTGGTCTATGCCGGCAGCGCCCAGCTGGCCGTGCTGCCGCTGATGGCCGTGGGCGCGCCCATGTGGGTGGTCTGGTTCACGGCCATCTGCGTGAACCTGCGCTTCGTCATCCTCAGCAGCATGTGGCGCAGCTACTTTGCCCACCTGCGCCTGCGCCACCGCCTTGCCATCGCCTATTTCAGCGGCGACGTGATCTTCGTGGGCTTCATGAAGCGCTACCCCGATGCACGGCCCCAGCCCGAGCAGCTGCCCTATTTCTGGGGTGCAGCATCGACCAACTGGCTGGCCTGGCAGATCCCGTCCACGCTGGGCATCCTGCTGGCCGACCAGGTGCCGCTGTCCTGGGGCCTGGGCTTTGCGGGCGTGCTGGCTCTCATGGGCGTGCTGCTGTCCATGCTCAACGACCGTGCCACGTGGGTGGCAGGCGTGGTTGCGGCCAGCGCGGCCGTGGCGGCCTTTGCGCTGCCGCTCAAGCTCAATATCCTCGTGGCCATCGCTGCAGCCGTGGCCGCAGGCCTGCTGGCAGAAACGCTGCAGCAGCGCCTGCGCGCACTGCAGGCGCCTGAAAAAGGGGAGCCAGGCCCGGTGATTCTGCCGCCCGATACAGCCCGCGGCGAGCGCCATGCCCGGCTGCCGCTGGACGAAGACGCCCGACCCGTGCAAACCAAGGAAAAGGAAACGCTCTGATGGATCTGTCCTGGCTGTGGCCCTGGCTGGCCTGCGTGGGCCTGGCGGCCATCACGCTGTTCACACGCGCCTTTTTCCTGATTCCCGAGCGCGAAGTGCCCTTGCCGCAATGGCTCAAGCGCGGCCTCAAGTACGCGCCGCTGGCAGCCCTGGCGGCCGTGATTGCGCCCGAGATCGTGATGACCAACGGCAGGCTGATCTCCACCGTGGTCGATGCGCGCCTGCCGGCCCTGGCTTGCGCGGTCATGTATTTTTTTTACAAGCGCAGCATCATGGGCACGATCGCGCTCGGCATGGCGGTCTATCTGCCACTGCATATCGGCCTGGGCTGGTAGGCGTAGCGCGGCCCAGAGCAGCCGAGAGCGCCCGGCTCCCCGGCTGAAACCGGATTACAGGCGCTCCCGATGCCCCGGATCGCCGGTGCGCACGCCCGCTGCCGGGGTGGGCACGCCGCCTACAATGGCCGCGCTTTACCTCTTTTTCGTTTCAATTCCATGGCGATCGCCACCGATCGCAACGCCGCCGTCATGAACATTCTCCGTTTCTCCGATCTGTGCGCCCAGGGCAAGGCCCAGGGCCAGCGCGTCTTCATCCGCGCCGACCTCAACGTGCCCCTGAACGATGCCGGCGAGATCACCGAGGACACGCGCGTGCGCGCCTCCGTGCCCGCCATCGAGATGGCACTGAAGGCCGGCGCCGCCGTGATGGTGACCAGCCACCTGGGCCGCCCCACCGAAGGCGAGTTCAAGCCCGCCGATTCGCTGGCGCCCGTGGCCCGCCGCCTGGGCGAGCTGCTGGGCCGCGAAGTGCCCCTGGTCGCCGACTGGGTGGACGGCGTGCAGGTGGCGCCCGGCCAGGTCGTGCTGCTGGAGAACTGCCGCGTGAACGTGGGCGAGAAGAAGAACAAGGAAGAACTGGCCCGCAAGCTGGCCGCGCTGTGCGACATCTTCGTGCACGACGCCTTCGGCACTGCCCACCGCGCCGAAGGCACGACCTACGGCATCGCCCAGTTCGCGCCCATTGCCTGCGCGGGTCCCCTGCTGTCGGCCGAGATCGACGCCATCACCAAGGCTCTGGCCAACCCGCGCCGCCCGCTGGCCGCCATCGTGGCCGGCTCCAAGGTGTCGACCAAGCTGACCATCCTGCAGTCGCTGGCCAAGAACGTGGACCAGCTCATCGTGGGCGGCGGCATTGCCAACACCTTCATGCTGGCCGCGGGCCTGAACATCGGCAAGAGCCTGGCCGAGGCCGACCTGGTCGGCGAGGCCCGCGCCGTGATCGACGCCATGGCCGCACGCGGCGCCGAGGTGCCGATTCCCACCGACGTGGTGGTCTCCAAGACCTTTGCGGCCGACGCGCCCGCCACCGTCAAGAAGGCCGCCGACGTGGCTGACGACGACATGATCCTGGACATCGGCCCCGAGACCGCCGCCCGCCTGGCCGAGCAGCTGCGCAAGGCCGGCACCATCGTCTGGAACGGCCCCATGGGCGTGTTCGAGTTCGACCAGTTCGCCAACGGCACCCAGGTCGTGGCCCAGGCGATTGCCGACTCCGACGCCTTCAGCATCGCCGGCGGCGGCGACACCCTGGCCGCCATCGCCAAGTACGGCATCGAGGACAAGGTCGGCTACATCTCCACGGGCGGCGGCGCCTTCCTGGAGGTGCTGGAAGGCAAGACCCTGCCTGCCTTCGAGATCCTGCAAAAGCGCGCCAACGGCTGAGCACGGCAACATCCGGATACGGGGCACTTTCTTGTCAGTGCCTCGCGGCGAAGCCACAATCGACACTTTTGCGCAGCTGCAGCAATCCGCCGCAGCGCGCCCCGCACCGAGGAGAAATCCATGCGATCGTTCAAATCCGCTGGCGGCCTGGCCCTGGCGGGCCTCTGCCTGGCCCTGGCGGGCTGCGTCAATGCACCGATGACCAGCTACTTCGAAGCCACGGCCCAGCCCAAGATCGGCGCTGCCGGCCACTGGGACTCCGTGGCCAACGATGTCGTCGCCAAGACGCTGGAAACACTGCAAAAGACCGGCATCGAGCGCACCACGCCGGTTCACGTGGCCCTGCCGGCCGAGCCCAGCCAGTTCGACAAGGGCTTCCGTGAGCTGATCATCACCAAGCTCGTGCAAAGCGGCGTGACCGTCATGCAGCAGCCGGCCCAGGCCCAGCTGCAGGTGAGCTACGGCGCCCAGGTCGTGCGCCACGGCAAGCGCCTGCCCAATCCCGAACTCGTGCTGACGACCACGGTGGTGCGCAACAACCAGTACCTGGCGCGCAAGACCGACGTCTACTACCTCGAAAAGAGCGACGCCGTGCTGTTCACGGCCGAGGACGAGCGCCCCGAATTCCCCGCCAAGAACCTGAAGGTGGTGGGCCAATGACGCTGCGCACGCCTCTCCTGCCGGCCGCGCTGGCTGCGGCGGCCCTGCTGTCCGCCTGTGCCGTGCCCGCCCCCGCGACCACGCCCGAATCGTCGGCCGCGCGCCGCGGCGAGCCCACCTACCAGTCGGCCGCAGCCAACCCCTTCATCGCCAGCAGCCGCGCTGCCGTGGACGAGCTGGTCAGGGGCCTGAACACCGAGGAGCTGGGCGAGGCGCCCGTGCTCGTGGCCACCGTGGTCAACGTCAACGACCTGACGCGCTCGGCCCCGCTGGGCCGCACGCTCAGCGAGCTGTATTCCTCGCAGCTGTCCTCCAAGGGCTACAACGTCAAGGAGCTGAAGCTGCGCGGCGACGTGTACGTCAAGGAAGGCACGGGCGAGCTGCTGCTGTCGCGCGAGATCAAGGACATCGCCCGCAACCACAATGCGGCCCTGGTCCTGGTGGGCACGTACTCGGCGGCTGCCAAGTACACCTATGTGAGCCTGAAGCTGGTTCGCACCGACGACAGCCGCATCGTGCGCAGCCACGACTACGCCCTGCCCAACAACATCGACATCCAGCGCCTGCTGGGCGCCCCGGCCACGGCGCAACGCTGAGGCACTGCAGCCTGCCTGCGCCCGTGTGCGCAGTCAGGCTGCGTCTTCTTCTCCCTACCTTCGCCTGATTCCCCTCAGCGGCCGCGCGCCGGCCACAGCACCGAGGCGATGGCCACCACCATCAGCGCCACGGCCGTCCAGTCCTGCCAGTGCAGCACCTCGCCCAGCCACCAGGCGCCGCTGAACACGCCCAGCACGGGGATCATCATCACGCTCAGCGTGGACGCCACGGGCGGCAGGCTGCGCGCCAGGAAGAACCAGACCGTCTGGCCAAAGCCCAGCACCAGCACGCCGTTGAAGACGATGGCGCCCGTGGCCTGGGCGTCGGGCCAGTGCCACAGGTGGCGTTCGAAGACGAAGGCCAGCACCGTGAGCGTCAGCGCGGTCAGCGCCACCATCCACAGCGTCATCGTCAGCAGGGGCACGGGCACCTCGGCGCGGCGCAGCTTCTGCGTGCCGAAGGCCCAGCTCAGCGCGGCGGCCAGCATCAGGCCCACGCCGATGGGGCGGCTGCCCAGGGCGCCGACCTCGTGCCACAGCAGCAGGAGCACGCCCGCCAAGGCCGCCGCCACACCCGCCCAGGCACGCGGCGCCAGCCGGTCATGGAAGAACAGGCTGCCCAGCACGGCCGAGAAGATGGGCATGGTGTAGCCCAGGATGGCCGCCCGCCCGCTGGACAGCATGGGGATGGCAATGATGATCAGGCTGTTCCACAGCACCATGTTGAACAGCGTCAGCTGCGCCAGCCGGGGCCAATAGGCACGCGGCACGGCCAGCGGCAGGCGGCGCCAGACCACGAAGGCCGCCAGGATGGGCAGGCCCACCCACATCGAGGCCATGCGGAAACTCAGCGGCGGGAAATGCTGCACGCCCAGCTTCATCACCGGCCAGTTGATGCCCCAGATCAGGGTCAGCGCGATCAGCAAAAGGATTTGTCGGGCGGTGAAGGCAGGCATAGGCCGCCGATTGTGCCCGCGGGCCGCCAGGCCCGCTGGATGCCCGGCGACAGGCCCCGGGAAGGGCCGATCGCTAAAATCGCGCCCCATGACCTTTCTCGACATGCTGCGCAATGCCACCGCCCAGAACCAATCCATGCTGTGCGTGGGCCTGGACCCCGAACCCAGCCGCTTTCCTGCGGCCATGCGCGGCGATGCAAGCAAAATCTACGACTTCTGCGCCGCCATCGTCGAGGCCACGGCCGACCTGGTGAACTCCTTCAAGCCCCAGATCGCCTACTTCGCGGCCCACCGCGCCGAAGACCAGCTGGAAAAGCTCATGGCCCACATGCGCGCCGTCGCGCCCCATGTGCCCATCATCCTGGACGCCAAGCGCGGCGACATCGGCTCCACCGCCGAGCAGTACGCCAAGGAAGCCTTCGAGCGCTATGGCGCCGACGCCGTGACCCTGTCGCCCTTCATGGGCTTCGATTCCATCACGCCCTACCTGCAGTACGAGGGCAAGGGCGCCTTCCTGCTGTGCCGCACCTCCAACCCCGGCGGCGACGACCTGCAGGCCCAGCGCCTGGCCGACCTGCCGGGCCAGCCCCACCTGTTCGAGCATGTGGCTCGCCTGGCGCAAGGCCCCTGGAACACCAACGGCCAGCTCGGCCTGGTGGTGGGCGCCACGCGCCCGCAGGAGATCGAGCGCGTGCGTGAATTCGCGCCCTCGCTGCCGCTGCTGATCCCCGGCGTGGGCGCCCAGGGGGGTGACGCCGTGGCCACGGTCAAGGCGGCGCGCATCGGCGGCGGTCCCATCATCATCAATTCCTCGCGTGCGGTGCTCTATGCATCGCAGGGCGACGACTTCGCTGCCGCCGCGCGCACCGCCGCCCAGGCCACGCGCCAGACGCTGCAAGACGCAGCCGCTGCCTGAGACGGCAGGGAAGCCCGGCCATGCAAGGCAAATGGCTGGAAGACTTCCTGCTGCTGGCCCAGGAGCGCAGCTTCACGCGCGCGGCCGAGCTGCGCCATGTCACCCATCCGGCCTTCGGGCGGCGCATCCGCGCGCTGGAGGCCTGGGCCGGCACGCCCCTGGTCGAGCCCGGCGGCGGCCCCGTGCGGCTGACGCCGGCCGGTGAAGCCTTCCGCGATACGGCCGAGCAACTGGTGCGCACGCTGGCCCAGTCGCACGATGAACTGCAGGCCGTGGCCGGGCGCCAGGCCCGCGTGATCACCCTGGCCACGGGGCGCACGCTGGCGCGCACCATCGTGGCCGACTGGCTGACGCGCCACGGCAGCGTGCTGCAGACGGCCGAGCTGCGCGTGGTCACACGCACGCTGGACGAGACCGTGGCCATGCTGCAGCGCGGCGAAGTCAGCTTCACGCTGGTCTACCACCACGCCGCCATTGGCGTGCGCCTGGATGGTCGCCAGTTCAGCTACCTGACGGTGATGCAGGACAGGCTGGTACCCGTGGCCCGCGCCGACGCCCAGGGCCGTCCGCTGTACGAGCTGTCGGCCAGCCACCAGCCCGTCGCTCCCGTGCCCTACCTGGCCTTCTCGCACAGCATGGCCCTGGGCCGCCTGGTGGAAGACCACCTGGCCCGGCATCCGCTGGCGCCGCGCCTGCGCCGCTGCGTGGACTGCGACTCGGCCGACGCCCACTACGAATACGTGCTGCGCGGCCTGGGCCTGGCCTGGATGCCGTGGTCCATGGTGCGCGGCGACTGCCAGGCCGGCCGCCTGGCCGTGGCCGGCGACCCGGGCCTGGAAGTGCACTTCGACGTGCGCCTGTACCGTCCCAAACGCCACCTGGGTCCTGCAGCCGAGCAGTTCTGGAACGACATCACGGGCGCCTGACGGGTGCATGGAGGCGCCCTCCTGGTGCAAACCCGCACCGCGCTGTGGAACAAGAGGATTTTGGTGCTGCAATGGCTCCGCCTCGTGCCGAATCAGCACCAAATGCCTGGGTAGTCCTTCGCACAATCAATCTCATACATTTCAGGAATAACCCCATGCCCAGCAACTCCCTCCTGCGCCGCTCCGCCCTGACCTGCGGCCTGCTGATCGCCGCCACCGGCAGCGCCTTCGCCGACGACGCCGCCAGCTACCCCAACCGTGCCATCACCATGATCGTGGGCTACCCCGCCGGCGGCAGCACCGACCTGGTGGGCCGCTTCGTGGCCGATGGCCTGGCCTCGCGCCTGGGCCAGCCCGTGGTGGTGGAGAACCTGGGCGGTGCCGGCGGCGCCATCGGCGCGCAAAAGGCCGTCAAGGCCACGCCCGACGGCTACACGCTGTTCGTGGGCGCCAACAACGAGCTGGCCATCGCACGGCTGATCAACAAGAGCATCAAGTACTCCATCGGCGACTTCACGCCCATCGGCATGATCGGCTCCCAGCCCATGGTGCTGGTGGCCTCGCAGAAGGCCGGCGTCAAGACCGCCGCCGAGTTCAGCGCCCTGGTGGCCAAGAACCCGGGCAAGTTCAGCTACGGCAGCTCGGGCGTGGGCACGGCACTGCACCTGGCCGGTGAAATGATCAAGGAGCAGGGCAAGCTGCACATGACCCACATCCCCTACCGCGGCGTGGCGCCCCTGACCACGGACCTGGTGGGCAACAACATCGAGTTCGGCATGTTCGTGCTGTCCTCGGGCCTGCCCCAGATCCGCGCGGGCAAGGTCATCGCCCTGGGCACGACGGAGGCCAAGCGCTCGGCCATCACGCCCGACATCCCGGCCCTGTCCGAGCTGCCCCAGTACAAGAATGTGGACATCAACGTCTGGTTCGCGCTGATGGCGCCCAAGGGCCTGCCCGCACCCGTGGCCGCCAGGGTCAAGAAGGCGCTGGACGAGACCATGGCCTCGCCCGAGTTCCGCAAGAAGATGGAAGAGGCAGGCTCGGTGGTGGCCGATCCCAAGACGGATGCCGGCAAGTACATCAACGCCGAGATCGCCAAGTACACCAAGATCGTCCAATTCGCCCACATCGAGAACTGAGCCAGCCATGGACGCTTTGCAATTTGACCTTCCCCTGCCCGACCTGAGCGCCTGGCGCGCAGGCAATACCGGTACCGAGGGCGTGTGGCAATTCGACTCGGGATGCCCGGGCCGCCACGTGATGATTTCCGCGCTGGTGCACGGCAACGAGATCTGCGGCGCCTGGGCCGTGTCCGGGCTGCTTCAGGCCCTGCACAACGGCCTGGCGCTGGACAACGGCCGCCTGACCCTGGTGCTGGCCAACCTCGATGCCTTCGACCGCTTCGACGCGGCCAGCCACGATGCCTCGCGCTTCGTGGACGAGGACATGAACCGCCAGTGGATAGACGCACGCATCGACGAGGGCAGCACCCGCGAGCGCCGCCGCGCCGCCGCGCTGCGCCCCTTCGTGCAGCAGGCCGACTGGCTGCTGGACCTGCATTCCATGCACGAGCCCTCGGCCCCGCTGCTGCTGACCGGCATGCAGCCGCGCAACCGCGATCTGGCACGCCAGATGGGCGCGCCGGCGAACATCGTCGTGGATGCCGGCCACAAGGACGGCACGCGGCTGCGCGACTACGGGCGCTTCGGCCTGCCCGACGCCGAGGCCGGCGACTCGCGCTCGCTGCTGATCGAATGCGGCTTCCATGGCGATCTGGCCAGCCGCGACGTGGCGCACGACCAATGCCTGCGTTTCCTCGAAGTGGCCGCCATCTTCGACAACGGCGCGCTGCACGCCGCCCTGCCCGGCTGGAAGCAGGCCGACGCACCGGCCCAGTGGGCGCTGGAAGTCACGGCGCCCGTGGTGGCCAAGAGCAGCGGCTTTCGCTTCACGGCGCCGTTCACGGGGCTGGAGCGCTTCGAGAAGGCCGGCACGGTGATCGGCGACAACGATGGCGAGCCGGTGATCACGCCCTATGGCGACTGCGTGCTGGTCATGCCCTCGGTGCGCCAGGCGCGTGCGGGCGTGACCGTGGTGCGCTTCGCCAGGCGCTCGCCGCTCTGAACGGCACGCTTCAGCCGAACCTCAGCCGCGCTGGCAGCGCGCGGGCGACAGCCGTTCAGGCTGCACGCCCTGCGCGGCCAGGCGCGCATCCAGCGGCTCGCCGCACAGCAGGTTGCGCGCCAGCAGGCTGTAGCCGAAGGCGCTCTGTATGCCGTAGCCGCCCTGGGCGGCCACCCAGAAAAAGCCCGGCAGCGGCACGGGCGAGGCGTCCCAGCCAATGGCCATCTCGCCGTCGGCCACGAAGCTGCGCAGCCCGGCCCAGGTGTGCGAGGGGCGGCGGATCTGCAGCGTGGTCACTTCCTCGATGCGCCAGATGCCCGTGGCCACGTCCAGTTCCTCGGGCGCCACGTCCTGCGGCGTCACGGGGTCGGCGTTGGCGGGCGAGCCCAGCAGCTGGCCCGCATCGGGCTTGAAGTAGAAGCCCTCGTCGGCGCTGATCACCGCGGGCCAGTGCGCGGCATCCATGCCCTCGGGCACGGCGAAGGTGAAGGCACTGCGCCGCTTGGGCACCAGGCCAATGGACGCTGCGCCCGCCAGCGCGCCCAGCGCATCGGCCCAGGCGCCGGCCGCGTTGACCACGCAGCGCGCACGCACCTGGCTGCCGTCGGCCAGGTCCACGGTCCAGACACCGCCGTCCTGCGCCAGCGCACGGACCTCGGCGCCGCAGCGCAACTCGCCGCCGCACTGGCGCAGGCCGCGCAGGAAGCCCTGGTGCAGGCCATGCACGTCGATGTCGCGCGCGCCGTCGTCCGCAAAGCCATCGACCAGCAGCGTGGTGTTCAGGCAGGGCACCAGGGCCTTGAGTTCATCGGGGCCCAGGCGCCTCGCCTGGGGCGAGTGCAGGAGGGCCTCGGCATGGGCGGCATCGAGCTGGTCCTTCTGCGCGGCCGTGCCCACATAGAGCACGCCGCGCGGCGCCAGGATGGGCGCCTGCACAAAGCCCTGCGGCGGCTGCTCGTAGAAGGCGCGGCTGGCGCGCGTCAGCGCCTGGACCTGCAGCGGGCCATAGTGCTCCTCATACAGCGCGGCCGAGCGGCCCGTGCTGTGGTAGCCGGGCTGGGATTCGCGCTCCAGCACCAGCACCGAGGCGCCGCCGTCGCGCGCCAGCTGCCAGGCCACCGAGGCGCCGGCCATGCCCGCGCCCACCACCACGAAATCACGGATGCTGCTGTCCATGGCCGGCCTCACTTTGCGTTCTTGCGGCCTGGCTTGGCCTGCGCGGGAGCCGCCGCTGCCTCCAGATAGGGCCGCAGATAGCGCCCCGTGTGGCTGGCCGGGTTGGCCGCCACGTCCTCGGGCGTGCCCGTGGCCACCACCTGGCCGCCGCCCGAGCCGCCTTCGGGGCCCATGTCGATGATCCAGTCGGCCGTCTTGATCACGTCCAGGTTGTGCTCGATGACGACGATGGTGTTGCCCGCATCGCGCAGCTGCTGCAGCACCTTGAGCAGCAGGGCGATGTCGGCGAAGTGCAGGCCCGTGGTGGGCTCGTCCAGGATGTAGAGCGTGCGCCCCGTGTCGCGCTTGGACAGTTCCTGGGCCAGCTTGACGCGCTGCGCCTCGCCGCCCGACAGCGTGGTCGCGCTCTGGCCCAGCCGGATATAGGACAGGCCCACGTCCAGCAGGGTCTGCAGCTTGCGGGCGATGGTGGGCACGTCCTTGAAGAAGGCATGGGCGTCCTCCACCGTCATCTCCAGGATCTGGGAGATGTTGCGGCCCTTCCACTGCACCTCCAGCGTCTCGCGGTTGTAGCGCTGGCCGTTGCAGATGTCGCAGGGCACGTAGACATCGGGCAGGAAGTGCATCTCCACCTTGACCACGCCGTCGCCCTGGCAGGCCTCGCAGCGGCCGCCGGCCACGTTGAACGAGAAGCGCCCGGGGCCGTAGCCGCGCTCCTTGGCGGTGTTGGTCTCGGCCATCAGGTCGCGGATGGGCGTGAACAGTCCCGTATAGGTGGCCGGATTGCTGCGCGGCGTGCGGCCTATGGGCGACTGGTCCACATTGATGACCTTGTCGAAATGGCCCATGCCGATGATGTCGTCGTGCGGCGCGGCCTCGCCGCCGGCACGGTGGATCTGGCGCGCGGCCTCGGTGTAGAGCGTGTCGTTGACCAGGGTGCTCTTGCCCGAGCCCGAGACGCCGGTCACGCAGGTCAGCAGGCCCACGGGAAAGTCCGCCGTCACGCCCTTGAGGTTGTGGCCGCGCGCACCCACCACGCGCAGGGCCTGCAGTTGCGGCGCGCCGGGGGCGGTTGCGTTGTCGGGATTGGCCGGGGGCTGCTGGGAGCGGGACGGGAAGCCCTTGGCCGCTGGCCGGGCCTCGCCCTCGGCCGTTGCCTCCAGCACGGGTTGCCAGGGCGTGCGCCGCGCGGGCACTTCGATGCGCTGGGTGCCCGCCAGGTAGCGGCCCGTGGGTGAATCGGGGTTGGCGCGCACCTCTTCGTAGCTGCCCTGGGCCATGACGCGGCCGCCATGCACGCCCGCGCCCGGCCCCAGGTCGATGATCTGGTCGGCCGCGCGCATCATGTCCTCGTCGTGCTCGACCACGATGACGCTGTTGCCGATGTCGCGCAGGTGCTGCAGCGTGCCGATGAGCTTGTCGTTGTCGCGCTGGTGCAGGCCGATGCTGGGCTCGTCCAGCACATACATCACGCCCGTCAGGCCGCTGCCGATCTGGCTGGCCAGGCGGATG
Organism: Delftia deserti; assembly: GCF_042653485.1. Taxonomy (NCBI): domain Bacteria; kingdom Pseudomonadati; phylum Pseudomonadota; class Betaproteobacteria; order Burkholderiales; family Comamonadaceae; genus Delftia; species Delftia deserti. The sequence continues at coordinate 3,532,008 of NZ_JBHSIH010000001.1, forward strand.
CGCTGGGCCTCGCCGCCGGACAGGGTGTCCGCGCCGCGCTCCAGGCTCAGGTAGCTCAGGCCCACGTCGTTGAGGAACAGCAGGCGCGAGGCGATCTCGCGCACCACCTTGCCCGCGATCTCGGCCTTGGCGCCCGACAGCTGCAGGGCCGCGCACCAGGCATGGGCCTCGGCCAGCGTGGCGTGGCCCACCTCGTAGATGGCGCGGGCCTGCTCGCCCTCGCCGATGCGCACGAAGCGCGCCTCGCGGCGCAGCCGCGTGCCGCCGCAGTCGGGGCAGACGGTGACGCTGCGCAGCCGCGCCAGATCATCGCGCACCACGCTGGACTCGGTCTCGCGCCAGCGCCGCGTGATGTTGGGAATGATGCCCTCGAAGGGATGGCTCTTGACCATGGACTCGCCCTTGCGCGCGCCGCTGTCGAAGACGTAGCTGAAGGGCATTTCCTCCTCGCCCGAGCCCCATAGCACCACATGGCGCACCTTCTCGGGCAGCTCCTCGAAGGGCAGCTCCACATCGGTGCCGTAGTGGCGCGCCACGCTCTCCAGCATGGAGAAGTAGTAGCCGTTGCGCCGGTCCCAGCCCTTGACGGCGCCGCTGGCCAGGCTCAGCGTGGGGAAGGCGACCACGCGCTCGGGGTCGAAGGACTCCGTGCAGCCCAGGCCGTCGCAGCCCGGGCAGGCGCCCATGGGCGAGTTGAACGAGAACAGGCGCGGCTCCAGCTCGGGCAGCGAATAGCTGCACAGCGGGCAGGCGAACTTGGCGCTGAAGAGGTGTTCCTTGCCGCTGTCCATCTCCAGCGCGATCACGCGGCCGCCGGCATCGGCGCCACCCGCGCGCAGGGCGGCCTCGAAGCTCTCGGCCAGGCGCTGCTGGGCGTCGGCACGCACCTTGAGGCGGTCGATCACCACGTCGATGTCGTGGCGCTCGTTCTTCTCCAGCGCGGGCAGGGAGTGGGACTCGTGGATCTTGCCGTCGATGCGAAAGCGCACATAGCCCTGGGCCTGCATCTGCGCGAACAGCTCGGCGAACTCGCCCTTCTTGTTGCGCGCCAGCGGCCCCAGCACCATGAGGCGCGTGTCCTCGGGCAGGGCCAGGGCCGCATCCACCATCTGGCTGATGGTCTGGGACTGCAGCGGCAGGTTGTGGTCGGGGCAGTAGGGCGTGCCGGCGCGTGCGAACAGCAGGCGCAAGTAGTCGTTGATCTCGGTCACCGTGCCCACGGTGGAGCGCGGGTTGTGGCTGGTGGCCTTCTGCTCGATGCTGATGGCGGGCGACAGGCCCTCGATCAGGTCCACATCGGGCTTGTCCAGCCGCCCCAGGAACTGGCGTGCATAGGCCGACAGGCTCTCCACATAGCGGCGCTGGCCCTCGGCATACAGCGTGTCGAAGGCCAGGCTGGACTTGCCCGAGCCCGACAGCCCGGTGATCACCACCAGCCGGTTGCGCGGAATGTCCAGGTCGATGTTCTTGAGGTTGTGCGTGCGCGCACCTCGGATGGCGATGCGCGTTTGCGTCAGGCCTTGCGCCAGCGCCTGGCCAAGGTAGCGGCCGTCGGGCTGGGAGCGGGAGTCGGCGGCCCGGTCCAGGCCGCCGTCTTCGGAAATTGTGTGGGAACCAGGCATCGGGAAAACCCCTGCGAAGGCGAACCCGCCATGATAGGTCAGAACCCGCGCCACCGCATGGCGGCTCGGTCTGCGGGGCGGCAGGGCCTGCTGCGGTGCCCATTCACAAAACTGTCTTGCACTGCCCTGCATAACCCAGCCACCCCGCAGCGCTGGCCTATGGGCGAGAATGGCGGATTCCTTGCCCCCACAACAGTGCACCCCGTGCTCGATTCCCCCACACCCGTCCACGGCGCCCAGGCGCCAGCCCCCTCCTCGCCCGCATCGGGCCGCATGACCTCGCAGGAACGCCGATCCAGCGCCAGCCTGGCGCTGATCTTTGCGCTGCGCATGCTGGGCCTGTTCCTGGTGCTGCCGGTGTTCGCGCTGGAGGCCCGCAAGTACCCGGGCGGCGACGATCCGGCCATGATCGGCCTGGCCATGGGCCTGTACGGGCTCACCCAGGCCGTGTTCCAGCTGCCGCTGGGCCTGGCTTCGGACCGATTCGGGCGCAAGCGCGTCATCGTCGCCGGGCTGCTGGTCTTTGCCGCGGGCAGCCTGCTGGCGGCCACGGCCGACTCGCTGCCGGGCCTGATGTGGGGCCGGGGCCTGCAGGGCGCGGGCGCTGTCTCGGCCGCCGTGACCGCGCTGCTGGCCGACCTCACGCGCGACAGCGTGCGCACCAAGGCCATGGCCATGGTGGGCGGCAGCATCGGACTCATGTTCGCGCTGGCCCTGGTGCTCAGCCCCCTGCTGGCGGCCTGGGGCGGGCTGCCCGGCATCTTCGGCCTGACCTGCGCCCTGGCGCTGGCGGGCATTGCCGTCGTGCTCTGGGTCGTCCCGCCCGAACCCGCGCGCCACGCCGACCAGCCGCGCGGCCGCATGGCCGAGCTGTGGCGCCATGGCGACCTGGTGCGGCTGAACCTGGGCGTCTTCGTGCTGCACACCGTGCAGATGTCCATGTGGGTGGCCGTGCCCGCCATGCTGGTGCAGGCGGGGCTGGACAAGCAGGCGCACTGGCATGTCTACCTGCCGGCCGTGGTGCTGTCCTTCGCCGCCATGGGCGGCCTGTTCGCCATGGAGCGGCGCGGGCGCCTGCGGGCGGCCCTGCTGGGCGCCATCGCCCTGATCACCCTCGTGCAGATCGGCCTGGGCCTGCTGGCGGCGGGCGGCGCGCAGCCGCCGCTGTGGGCCATGGCCTTGCTGATGTTCGTGTTCTTCTGCGGCTTCAACGCGCTGGAGGCCACCCAGCCCAGCCTGGTATCGCGCATGGCCCCGGCTCCGCTGCGCGGCGCGGCGCTGGGCGCCTATAACACGCTGCAATCGCTGGGCCTGTTCGCAGGCGGCGCCCTGGGCGGCGCCGTCGCCAAATGGGCCGGCATGCCGGGCCTGTTCACCCTGACGAGCGTCCTGGCCGTGCTGTGGCTGGTCGTCACCTGGCCGCTGCGCCCCGTCGGCCGCCACGGCTGAACGGCGGGTTTTCAGACGGTTACAAGCCGGGGCAGCCGGCAGGCGCGCCCGGATATCCGCCCCCTGCCATCGGCGGACGGCTTGCGGCACAATGGCGCGTCTGGCCCGGGATCCATCCCTCTATGCCCGGGCCACTTCCCTATGTAAAGGTATTTCACTCATGGCATCCGTCAACAAGGTCATCATCGTCGGCAACCTCGGACGCGACCCCGAAATGCGCACCTTCCCGAGTGGCGATCAGGTGGCCAACGTGACCATCGCCACCACCGACCGCTGGCGCGACAAGAACACCGGCGAGAACAAGGAAGCCACCGAGTGGCACCGCGTGGTCTTCAACGGCCGCCTGGCCGAAATCGTGGGCCAGTACCTGCGCAAGGGCAGCCAGGTCTATGTCGAAGGCAGCCTGCGCACCCGCAAGTGGACCGACCAGGCCTCCGGCCAGGAACGCTACGCCACCGAAATCCGCGCCGACAGCATGCAGATGCTGGGCAGCCGCCAGGGCGGCGGCGGTGGCCAGCAAGGCGGCGGCTACGGCGATGAAGGCTACGGCGACAGCGGCTACGACGCCCCTCCCCAGCAGCAGCAGCGCCGTCCGGCCCCTGCCCCCATGGCGGCGCCCGCACCGCGCCAGGCCCCTGCCCAGCGCCCCGCTCCTGCGCCCATGGCCCCCCCGCCCCAGCGCGCGGCCTCGGGCTTTGACGACATGGATGACGACATTCCGTTCTGATCCGGACCATCAAGGTTCCTGAGCATCCAGACCCGCTTTCCCCGGAAAGCGGGTTTTGTTTTTCCAGGCGCCCGACGACAAATCCCATGCCCCTGCCGCGTGCCAGAACCCTGTTGTGGAGTCTTGTCCTGTGCCTGCCGCTGGCCGTGTTCGGCTGGCTGGCTGCAGCCCTCTGCCTGATCTCGCAGGAGGACTACACGCCCGAGCCCGGCAGCTTCACCTACTACATAGGCATCTCGTCCCTGGTGCGCCATGCGCCGCTGGTGGGCGCGCTGGGCAAGGCGGAGTACTTCGGCACCGTGGGCGACGGCAGCAAGCCGCCACACGGCCTGGTGTCCTATGACGTGGAGTTCGCAAGCATTGGCCCCGCCACGCACGCCTTCGATGCCTACCTGCTCGGCAAAGGCTATTCCCGGACTGCGGACGACGAAACGCCCGGCCCCTCCTACGGCATGGGGCGGCGCGTTCGCCATGCCAGGTACGCGGCGGCTTCGGGCGAAGTCGTCTACGTGGAAGTGGTGCAGGCCTCATCGGCCGAGCAAGGCCCTGTGCGCTACCGCGCCACCATGGCGCACTACGACTGATTGCGGCCAGGTGCCTGTCCCGCGATGGGCAGCACCGCCCCGTACAATCGCGGCCGTGATGTCAGTCCACCGGCACCGTCAACCAGGGGCTCGCCATGCGCGCAGCCGCGATGCCGCACGCCTTCACAGCTTCACGCTGGCCCGCATCGCGCGCGGCTCGCAGAGCCGGCGCTCGGGCTGCACCCGCCTGGCGCCGCCGTAGCACGGTCGAACAGCAAAAGCCGCCAGGTTTCGGGCATCTCCCGACGCCCGGCATGTTCATTCCCGTCTACAAAATCCTGCCCCGCCCTGTCAAACGCAGCGCGGCGGGGCCGGCCATTTCCATGTCGAAGCATCCCCATCCCTTTCGCGCCGAGTGGGCGCCCAGCATTCCGCGCGAGCTCATGGCCGGCGCCGTGGCCACCTTTGCGCTGATCCCCGAGGTCATCGCCTTCTCCTTCGTGGCCGGGGTCGATCCCGCCGTCGGGCTGTTCGCCTCCTTCATCATCAGCATCGTCATCGCCTTCACGGGCGCGCGCCCGGCCATGGTGTCGGCGGCAGCGGGCTCGGTCGCCCTGGTGGCCGCTCCGCTGGTGCATGCGCATGGCGTGCAGTACCTTTTTGCGGCCGGCATTCTTGCGGGAGCCGTGCAGATCCTGTTCGGCGTGCTGCGCCTGGGCGTGCTGATGCGCTATGTGTCGGGCTCGGTGCGCACGGGCTTCGTCAATGCGCTGGCCATCCTGATCTTCTCGGCCCAGATGCCGCACCTGATCGGCGCCAATGCCGCCACCTGGGCCATGGTGGGCGCCGGCCTGCTGATCATCTACGGCCTGCCCCGGCTGACCACGGCCGTGCCCTCGCCCCTGGTCTGCATCGTGGTGCTGACGGTGGCGGCGCATTGGCTGGACCTGCCCCTGAAGACGGTCGCCGACCTGGGCCTGCTGCCGGACGGCCTGCCTGGCTTCGGGCTGCCGCAGGTGCCGTGGTCGCTGCAGACGCTGCGCCTGATCGCCCTGCCCGCGCTGGCGATCGCCATGGTGGGATTGCTGGAGTCCATGATGACGGCCAGCGTGGTCGATGAACTCACGGACACGCCCAGCTCCAAGAACCGCGAGTGCAGCGGCATCGGCGTGGCCAACATCGCGGCCAGCCTGTTCGGCGGCATTGCCGGCTGCGCCATGATCGGCCAGACCGTGGGCAATGTGCGCTACGGCGGCCGGGGCCGGCTGTCCACGCTGTTCGCGGGCGCCTTCCTGCTGATCCTGATGGTGCTGCTCAAGCCCTGGGTGTCGCAGGTGCCGGTGGCGGCGCTGGTGGCCATCATGGTGATGGTGTCGGCCTCCACGCTGGACTGGGGCTCGGCGCGCGCCCTGCTCAGGCATCCCAAGCTGTCCAGCGCCGTGATGCTGGCCACCGTGGTGGTCACCGTGGCCACGGACAACCTGGCCGCCGGCGTGGGCGTCGGCGTGCTGCTCAGCGGGGTGTTCTTCACCTTCAAGGTCTCAAGGCTGCTGTCCGTCGAGAAGACGCAGGACGATGCGGGCCTGACCTACCGCGTCTCGGGCCAGGTCTTCTTCGCCTCGGCCGACCTGCTGGTCGATTCCTTCGATGTGCGGGACATCGAAGGCCGGCCGGTGCGCATCGAGCTGACCGACGCCCATTTCTGGGACATCACGGCCGTCAATGCGCTGGACAAGGTCTGCCAGCGCCTGCGCAAGCACGGCAGCACGGTCGAGGTGACGGGCCTGAACGAGCACGGCCGGGCACTGGTGTCGCGGCTGGATATCGGCATCGAGTAGGCCCGCGGCCATCACCGGGCGGGACGGCCCTCACCGCTCATCGAACGACAGCACCACGCGCTCGGTCAGCGGATGCGCCTGGCAGGTCAGCACGAAGCCGCAGGCGACCTCGTTCTTGTCGAGGGCGAAGTTGCGCTCCATGCGCACCTCGCCCTCGACCACCTTGGCGCGGCAGGTGCCGCAGACGCCCGAGGTGCAGGAATAAGGCACTTCCAGCCCGGCCGAGGAGGCCGCGTCCAGGATGCTGGCCTGGCCGCGCGTGAAGGGGATCTCGCGCGAGAGGCCGTCGCGCACCAGGGTGATGCGGGCGGTGGCGGCGTCGCCGGGCTGGGCCTCGTGCACCACGGCGCCCACCGTGCCCTGGCCTGCGGCCGGCAGGGCCACGCCGAAGCGCTCGATGTGGATGCGCTCCTCGGCCACGCCGGCGGCCAGCAGGGCGGCCTCGGCCTCGTCGTTCATCTGGAAGGGTCCGCAGATGTAGACATGGTCGATGTGCGCGGCCGGCACCACGCCCTGCAGGAATTCGGCGATCTTGGCGCGGTCCATCACGCCCATGTTCAGCGGCAGGTCGGTGTGTTCGTCCGAGAACACATGCTGCAGTGACAGCCGCGACATGTAGCGGTTCTTGAGGTCCTCGATCTCCTCCTTGAACATGGTGGACTGCAGCTGGCGGTTGCCGTAGATCAGCGTGAAGCGACTGGCGGGCTCGCGCGCCAGCACGGTCTTCATGATGGACAGGATGGGCGTGATGCCGCTGCCGCCGGCGATGCCCACATGGTGGCGCGCGGCCCCGGGCTCGATGGGCACGAAGAAGCGGCCCTGGGGCGCCATGACCTGCAGCGTGTCGCCGGGGCGCAGATGCTCGTTGATCCAGTTGGAGAACTGGCCGCCGCGCACCTTGCGCACGCCCACGCGCAGCTCGCCGTCATCCACGCCCGCGCAGATGGAGTAGCTGCGGCGCAGGTCCTGGCCGTCGATCTGGTGGCGCAGGGTGAGGTACTGGCCCTGGGTGAAGCCGAAGACCTCGCGCAGCGCGGGCGGCACGTCGAAGGAGACGACCACGGCCTCGGCCGTGTCGGGCGCAATGCTGCGCACGCGCAGCGGGTGGAACATCGTGGTCGTGGTCATATCGGCTTGAAGTGTTCGAAGGGTTCGCGGCAGTCCAGGCAGCGGTGCAGGGCCTTGCAGGCCGTGGCGCCGAAGGCCGACAGCCGTTCGGTGTGCACGCTGCCGCAGTGCGGGCAGGCAACGGGCTCGGGCACGGCAATGCCCTGGCGGCGGCGCACCAGGCGGATGGGCGAAGTGCCCTCCGGCAGGCCGGCGTCGCCGCAGCGCCCGGGCGGCGCGATGCCGTATTCGCGCAGCTTGCGCCGGCCGTCGTCGCTGATCCAGTCCGTGGTCCAGGCCGGGGCGCGGCGCAGCACGGCGCGCGCGGGGCCCAGGCCTGCGGCCTCGATGGCGTCGAGCACGCTGCGCTCGATGACCTCGGTGGCGGGGCAGCCCGAGTAGGTGGGCGTGAGCACGATCTCCATGCCCTGGCCTTCGGGCAGGGCATGGACCTCGCGCACGATGCCCAGCTCGCAGACCGAGATCACGGGCACCTCGGGATCGGGCACGTCCTGCAGCGCGGCCCAGGCCAGGCGCTCGCGCTCGGCCGAGGCGGATGTGACGGCCACAAGCCGTGCGGCAGCCATCACCACACCCCGCCCGGATAGGCGCGCTGCAGGTGCTGCATCTCGGCCAGGATGAAGCCCATGTGCTCGCTGTGCACGCCGTTGCGGCCCGTGCTGCGGAAGGCGGATTCGGCCGGCATGTCCAGCGTGGCCTCCTGCAGCAGGGCGGCCATCTCGGCCTGCCAGGGCTCGCGCAGCTCGGACCAGGACGGGCCCAGGCCGCTGGCGCGCGCGGCGGCGTCCGTGGCGTCGTCGGTGAACAGTTCGGCCGCATAGCGCCACAGCTGGGCCAGCGCCGCCTCCATGCGCTGGCGCGATTCCTCGGTGCCGTCGCCCAGGCGCACCACCCAGTCGCCCGCGTGCTGCTCGTGGTAGCGCGCCTCCTTGAGTGCCTTGGCGGCGATGGCGGCCAGCTCGGCGTCGCTGGAGTGCACCAGCCGCTCCCACATCAGGCGCAGCCAGGTGGCGGCCATGGCGTTGCGCAGCACGGTGAAGGCGAAGTCGCCGCGCGGCAGCTCGGCCAGCGTGGCGTTGAAGTAGTCGCGCTCGTCGCGCAGAAAGGCCAACTGGTCCTCGTCGTGCGCGCGGCCTTCGAGCTGGCCGGCGCGGGTCAGCAGCGCGCGCGCCTGGCCGACCAGGTCCAGCGCCATGTTGGTCATGGCGATGTCCTCTTCGAGGATGGGCGCGTGGCCGCACCACTGGCCCAGGCGCTGGGCCAGGATCAGGCAGGTATCGCCCAGGCGCAGCAGGTACTGCACCTCGGGGCGGGCGTCGATGGAGATGGAGGAGGCGGAGGCGTTCATGGCAGCTCCCCGCTCACATGTGGTCCACCGAGGGCGGCAGCTGGTAGAAGGTCGGGTGGCGGTAGACCTTGTCCTGGGCCGGGTCGAAGAACATGTCCTTGTCGCCGGGGTCGCTGGCCACGATCTGGTCCGAGCGCACCACCCAGACGCTCACGCCCTCCTGGCGCCGCGTGTAGACGTCGCGCGCCATCTGCAGCGCCATCTGCGGGTCGGCCGCATGCAGGCTGCCGCAGTGCTTGTGGTCCAGGCCGGCCTTGCTGCGGACGAAGACTTCCCACAGCGGCCATTCGTTGGTGATGTTCTGTTCGACGGCGGTCATGCGGCCTCCTTGCGGGTCTGGTTTCTCTGTGTCTGCTTGCGGGCATGGGCCAGGGCGGCCTCGCGCACCCAGGCGCCTTCGTCCCAGGCCTTGACGCGGGCGCCCAGGCGCTCGCGGTTGCAGGGTCCGTCTCCGGCGATCACGCGCCAGAACTCGTCCCAGTCGATGGGGCCGTGGTCATGGGCCTGGCGCGCCTCGTTCCATTTCAGGTCGGGGTCGGGCAGGGTGACGCCCAGCACCTTGGCCTGGTCCACCGTGGCGTCGATGAACTTCTGGCGCAGCGCGTCGTTGGAGATGCGCTTGATGCCCCAGCGCATGGACTGCGCGCTGTTGGGCGACTGGTCGTCGGGCGGGCCGAACATCATGATGGACGGCCACCACCAGCGGTTGACGGCGTCCTGCACCATGGCCTTCTGCGCCTCGGTGCCCTGCTGCATCATGGTCAGCAGCGCCTCGTAGCCCTGGCGCTGGTGAAAGCTCTCCTCGCGGCAGATGCGCACCATGGCGCGCGCGTAGGGCGCATAGGAGCAGCGGCAGATGGGCACCTGGTTCATGATGGCCGCGCCGTCCACCAGCCAGCCGATGGTGCCCATGTCGGCCCAGGTCAGCGTGGGGTAGTTGAAGATGGAGCTGTACTTGGCCTTGCCCGTGTGCAGCGCGTGCAGCATCTGGTCGCGGCTGCTGCCCAGGGTCTCGGCGGCGGCGTAGAGGTACAGGCCATGGCCGCCCTCGTCCTGCACCTTGGCCAGCAGGATGGCCTTGCGCTTGAGCGTGGGCGCGCGGCTGATCCAGTTGCCCTCGGGCAGCATGCCGACGATCTCGCTGTGCGCATGCTGGCTGATCTGGCGCAGCAGCGTCTTGCGGTAGTTATCGGGCATCCAGTCCTTGGCCTCGATGAATTCGCCGGCATCGATGCGCTCGTCAAAGCGCTGCTGCAGGCGCATTTCGTCGGCCGAGCGCACGGCCTTGCCGCCATCGCCCGCTTCCTTGCCCATGGTGTCCATGGCCTGGGTATACATGTGCGATCTCCTTCAATGAAATGGTTGACGACGGCCGGCGGTGCCTCAACGCGGCCGCTTGTCGTACACGCGCCGGGCCTTGCCGGTCTGCGTGCGCTCGATGGTGTCGGGATCGAAGACGCGCACCGCCGTGGAAATGCCCACCAGGGTCTTGATGCGCTGCTGCACCCACTGCGCGATCTCGCCGCGCTCGGCATCGCCCAGGCCGCGCCGCTGCGGCTGCAGCTCGCAGTGCACCTCGACGGTGTCCAGCAGGCCTTCACGGCTGATGTGCATCTGGTACAGGCCCGTGAGGCTGGCATTGGCCAGCACGATTTCCTCGATCTGGGTCGGAAAGACGTTGACGCCGCGGATGATCATCATGTCGTCGCTGCGCCCCACGATCTTGCCCATGCGCCGGAAGCTGCGCGAAGTCGGCGCCAGCAGCCGCGTCAAATCCCGCGTGCGGTAACGAATGATGGGCATGGCTTCCTTGGACAGCGACGTGAAGACCAGCTCGCCCTCGCTGCCGTCGGGCAGCACCTCGCCCGTGTCCGGGTCGATGATCTCCGGGTAGAAATGGTCCTCCCAGATCACCGGCCCGTCCTTGCTCTCCACGCATTCGCTGGCCACGCCCGGGCCCATGACCTCCGACAGGCCGTAGATGTCCACGGCGTCCAGCCCCGCCTTGCCCTCGATCTCGCGGCGCATGGCCTCGGTCCAGGGCTCGGCGCCGAAGATGCCGATCTTCAAGGAGCTTGCGCGCGGGTCCATCCCCTGGCGCTGCATCTCCTCCACGATCACCTGCATGTAGCTGGGCGTGACCATGATGATGTCGGGCCGGAAGTCCTGGATCAGCTGCACCTGCTTTTCGGTCTGCCCGCCCGACATGGGCACCACGGTGCAGCCGGCGCGCTCGGCACCGTAGTGCGCACCCAGGCCGCCCGTGAACAGGCCGTAGCCATAGGCCACATGCACCATGTCGCCGGGCCGCCCGCCCGCCGCGCGGATGGAGCGCGCCACCAGGTTCGCCCAGTTGTCGATGTCATTCAACGTGTAGCCCACGACCGTGGGCTTGCCTGTGGTGCCCGAGGAGGCATGCACGCGCGCCACCTTCTGGCGCGGCACGGCGAACATGCCGAACGGGTAGTTCTCGCGCAGGTCCTTCTTGGTGGTGAAGGGAAAACGGGCCAGGTCGGACAGCGTGCGCAGATCGGACGGATGCACGCCCTTCTCGTCGAAGGCGCGGCGGTAGTGGGGCACGTTGTCGTAGGCGTGCTGCAGCGACCAGCGCAGGCGCTGCAGCTGCAGCGAGGCGATCTCGTCGCGGCTGGCGGTTTCGAGGGGGTCGAGGTCGCCGGGGGCGGGGCGCAGGTCTTTGTTCATCGGGTTCTGGCGTCGTGAGGCAAGGGGTTCAGAATAATTGACCGACCGGACGGTAGGATTATAAGATGCAGCTTTCTTGAGCAACAAGGCTTGTTGTCCGGTACTAACCCTGATAGCGACGCCACATTCCAACCCAGGAGACATCCCATGCCCGCCCACGCCCTCTACGAACGCCACCGCCCCCTGCTGGACGACGCCCTGCAAGCCCTGTCCCGCCGGGGCCACTGGTCGCCCTTCCCCGAGGCGCCCTCGCCCAAGGTGTATGGCGAGACCGCCCAGGCCCAGGGCCACACCGCCGTGCAGGCGCTGTTCGGCAAGGACTATCCGCTGCGCCAGCCCGGCGAAACCGCCCGCGTGGCCACCGAGCAATCGCCCTATGGCGTGGCCCTGGAAATCCGCTACCCCGAGTGCGATGCCCAGGCGCTGGTGGATGCCGCCCAGGCGGCCGAGCCCGCATGGCAGGCGCTGGGACCCCAGGGCCGCACCGGCGTGCTGCTGGAGGCGCTGACGCGCATCCACCAGCGCAGCTTCGAGATCGCGCATGCGGTGATGCTGACCACGGGCCAGGGCGCGATGATGGCCTTCCAGGCCGGCGGCCCCCATGCCCAGGACCGCGCCCTGGAAGCCATTGCCGTGGCCTGGAAGGCCATGGCCGACGTGCCTGCCGAGGCCGTCTGGGAAAAGCCCCAGGGCAAGCATGCGCCCGCCGTGCTGCACAAGCGCTTCGAGATCGTGGGGCGTGGCGTGGCCCTGGTCATCGGCTGCGCCACCTTCCCGACCTGGAACACCTACCCGGGCCTGTTCGCCGCGCTGGCCACGGGCAATCCCGTGATCGTCAAGCCCCACCCCAACGCCGTGCTGCCGGCCGCGCTCACCGTGAGCGTGCTGCGCGATGTGCTGACCGAGCAGGGCCTGGACCCCAACCTCGTGACCCTGGCCGTGAGCGACAAGCCCGAATTGACCCAGGCCCTGGCCACGCACGCGGCCGTGGCATCCATCGACTTCACGGGCGGCAATGCCTTCGGCCAGTGGCTGCAGGCGCATGCGCCGCAGGCACGCCTGTATGCCGAGATGGCCGGCGTGAACCTGGTGGTGATCGAGTCCACCGATGCCTACGCAGGCATGCTGCGCAATCTGGCCCTGTCACTGTCGCTGTACAGCGGCCAGATGTGCACCACCACGCAGAACCTGCTGATTCCGGCCGGCGGCATAGAGACTGACCAGGGCCACAAGAGCTTCGAGCAGGTCGGCGCCGATCTGGCCGCCGCCATCGACCAGTTGCTGGCCGATCCCAAGGTGGCCTTCACCGTGCTGGGCGCCATAGGCTCTGCGCAGACCGTGGAGCGCGTGGAACAGGCCGCCACCGTGGGCCGCGCCGTGCGCGCCTCGCAAAAGCTCACCCATCCCGAGTACCCGCAGGCCGAGGTGCGCACGCCCGCGCTGCGCGCGCTGGACGTGGCGGACGCCGCCATCTACGAGCGCGAATGCTTCGGCCCCGTCTCCTACCTGGTGGCCGTGCCCTCGGCCCAGGGCGCGCGCGAGCTGGCCGAGCGCAGCGTGCGTGCGCATGGCGCGATGACGCTGGGCGTGTATTCCACGAATGCGGCCTTCGTCGATGCCGTGGCGGCCTCGGCGCTGCGCTCGCGCGTGGCCCTGTCCATCAACCTCACGCAGGGCGTGATGGTCAACCAGTCGGCAGGCTTCTCGGACTTCCACGCCACGGGCGGCAATCCCGCGGCCAATGCCAGCTACACCACGCTGGCCTTCGTGGCCGACCGCTTCGTGGTCGTGCAGCGCAGGTGGTGAGGGGCCGGTCCGAGCCTAGGCCTGGCGGGCCTTGCGCGGCTTCTTGCCGTCCGGCACGCTGACCGCGCGCACGCCGCCGAAGAACAGCTGGGACACCATGGTGCCTATGGCGTCATGGTCCAGCGTGCCGCCCGGCTTGAGCCAGGTGAAGGTCCAGTTGATCATGCCGAACAGCAGCATGGCCAGGGGCTTGCCCAGGGCGCTGTCGGCGGGCTCGCCGCGCACCTGGGCAATGGTCTGCGCAAAGGCGGCGACCACGCGGCGCTCCACGTCCAGGATGCGCTGCTGGTCTTCCTCGCGCAGGAAGCGCACGTCCTCGGTCAGCACGCGGTGGGCATTCTGGGCCTGGGCGTACTCCTGGCCGAAGCCGCGGATCAGCGCATGCAGGCGCTGCTCGGGATCGGCATGGGCCTGCAGGGTGTCGTTGACCAGGGCTTCGAGGCGCAGCACATGCTCTTCGGCAATGCGCACGGCCAGGTCGTGCTTGTCGATCACATAGTGGTAGAGCGTGGCCTTGGAGACGCCGCAGGCCGCAGCCACCTCGTTCATGGAGGTGCCCGCATAGCCGCGCTGCGCGAACAGCTGGGCGGCGTGGGAGAGGATCATTTCACGCTGGCCATCGTAGCCAGCAGGGTCACGTACGCGTGCCATGCGGCGGCGTCCTTTCGGTAGGTGTCGTTGCCAGGGTCCGCCCGTGCGGCCCGGGCCGGAATTATGGACGGCGCAGCGGCACGCGCCCCCGCGATTACCAGTTTTCAGGGATATGCAAAGATGCGGGCTTCGCCCACAGTCGGGCGGCCATCCTGCCCCTTTTTACGCCCGCCGCTGCGCACGCCTTTTCCATGCCCGCCCACCTGCTTGTCCCAGAGTCCACGCTTCCGGCCCCGGTGCTGGTGGTGGAGGACGAGCCGCTGATCCGCCAGCGGCTGCAGTCCGTGCTGGGCCAGCTGGGCTACACGCCCGATGCCCTGCTGTTCGCCGGCTCCCTGGCCCAGGCCCGCGCCTGCCTGGCCGAGCCCGTGGCCCTGGCCCTGGTGGACCTGGGCCTGCCCGACGGCAGCGGCATCGACCTGATCGCCGAGATGCGCAGCGCAGACCCGGCCGTGGGCATCCTGGTGATCTCGGCCTGGAGCACGGAGGATGCCATCCTCTCGGCGCTGCGCGCGGGCGCCACCGGCTATGTGCTCAAGGAACGCGACGACCTGGAAGTCTCGCTGTCCATCCGCAGCGTGCTGCGCGGCGGTGCGCCCATCGACCCCTTCATCGCGCGCCGCGTGATCGCCGAGCTGCAGGGCCCGGCACCCGCCACGCCGGAGAGCACCGGCACCGAGTCCACGCTGAGCGCGCGCGAAAGCCAGATCCTGCGCCTGGTGGCCGATGGCCTGACCAACCGCGAGATCGCCGAGCAGCTGCACCTGTCGCGCTACACGGTGGAATGCCACATCAAGCACATCTACCGCAAGCTGGCCGTGTCCTCGCGCACGCGCGCCGTCAACACGGCACGCGTGCGCGGATTGCTGGGCTGACGGCCATGGGCTGGGGGCGCCGGTGGTGCTGCCTGGTGCGGCACTTCGCCCTGGGCCTGGCGGTCCTCCTGTGCAGTACCTGCGCCTTGGCCCAGGCCTGCCTGCCGCAGATCCTGTCCATCCAGTCCGCCAAGGCCGCAGGCCAGGGACCGCCGCCCATCGCCAGCGCGGTACGCGACTGGCACAACGTGACCCTGCCCGACCACTGGCTGGACCGCTGGCCCGGCTACAGCGGCGCCGTCTGGTACCGCATCGACTGGCAGCGCGGCTGCGCTCACCCCCCTGCCGCTTCTGCTACCGCTCCCGCCGCCGCCGATCCCGTGGCGCTGGCCCTGCACTCCATGGTCATGGCCGGCGAGGTCTTCGTGAACGGCGACCTGCTGTGGCGCGACCGGAACCTGGTCGAGCCCCTGTCGCGCAGCTGGAACCTGCCGCGCTTTTGGCTGCTGCCCGAATCCGCCCTGCATGCGGGCACCAACAGCGTGTGGATCCGCGTGCACGGCCTGGCCGAGCAGACGCCGGGCCTGGGCGAGGTGCGCCTGGGCGAGCCCGAGGCGCTGCGCCAGTGGCACGAGCAGACCTGGTGGAACCATCGCACGCTGTTTGCCATGAACATCGTGGTCTCGCTGGTGCTGGGCGTGCTGTTCGCCTTTGCCTGGCTGCAGCGGCGCGCCAGCAAGGCCTTTGGCTGGTATGCGCTCAACGCCTTCTGCTGGGCGCTGTTCCTGGCCAATATCCTGGCCACCGAGGCCTGGCCCTTTCCCGACACCCTGGCCGTGGCACGCGGCAACCTGCTGGTCTTTCTGCTGTTCGGCCAGAGCTTTTGCCTGTTCACCTGGCGCTTCGGCAGGCTGCACCTGCCCCGGCTGGAAAAGCTGCTGTGGGCGCTGACGCTGGCCGGCATGGCCGCCGCCATCTTCGCGCCCTGGTGGCTGGTGGACGGCGTGCTGCACATCGGCCTGGTGTACTTCGGCATCTGCGTGGCCGTGTCGCTGCACTTTCCGCTGCACGCCTGGCGCACGCGCGAGCCGGGCCACCTGGTCTACGCGGCCTGCCTGCTGGTCTTCCTGTGCGCGGGCCTGCACGACATGCTGGCGCTCAAGAAGGTGATCGGCCCCGCCATGCCCTGGATGCCCTATACCGCGCCGCTGACCATGCTGGCCCTGTCCATGGTGCTGGGCCGGCAGTTCATGCTCGGCATGCGCCGCATCGAGCAGTTCAACCAGGAGCTGACCGACAGCGTGGCGCGTGCCTGCGACGAGCTCGGCGGCACGCTGGCGCGCGAGCATGCGCTGGCGCTCAGCCACTCGCGGCTGCAGGAGCGGATGCAGCTGGCGCACGACCTGCACGACAGCCTGGGCGGCTCCCTGGTGCGCTCCATCGCCATGGTGGAGCAGGCGGGCGGCCCCATGCACAACCGCCAGTTCCTGTCCATGCTCAAGCTGCTGCGCGACGACCTGCGCCAGATGATCGACAGCGGCACCAGCGTCTCCGTCACCGTGCCGGACACGCCCCAGGCCTGGATTGCGCCGCTGCGCCACCGCTTTGCCAGCCTGTTCGACGAGCTGGACATGCAGTCCGACTGGCAGGTGCCTGCCGCCTGGCCGCAGCCGCCCGGTGCGCTGCAGTGCCTGGCGCTGACGCGCGTGCTGGAGGAAGCGCTGGCCAATGTGATCAAGCACAGCCGCGCGCAGTGCGTACAGGTGCAGATGCAGTGGCCCGACCCGCATTGGCTGATGCTGCGCATCACCGACGACGGCGCAGGCTTTGACGTGGCTGCCGTGCAGCAGGCCGGCATGGGCGTGGGCCTGCGCAGCATGCAGGCGCGCCTGCTGCGCCTGGGCGGCCACCTGGACATGGATTCGGAGCCTGGCGCCACCATGCTGGCTGCCTGGCTGCCCGTGCCCGGCGATCCCCTGCACGACGGCACGGGGCAGGACAACCTCAGCGGGAAAAGCGCCCCATCCCCGCGCTGACGCCGGCCGGTGTCAGCACATCGTCGAAATACTCCAGCGTGAGCTGGCTGCCATCGAACGTGGCCTTGGACAGGCTGCCCGGCGAATCGCCCTCGGGCACGAAGCTGAAGACCTCGCCATCCCAGTGGCTGAGCAGCATGCGCTGCGAGCCCAGGCTGACCTGCAGCCCCGCGCCACCGGACTGCAGGCCGACCTGGGCCGGTCCGTAGAAGCGGTTGGCGTAGCTGCCCACATAGGCGCCCAGCGGCCGGGGCGGACGGGGGAAAGGGGGCCGGGTCTTGCCCGCCAGCTCGCCATGGGGCTGCATGATGGGTGCCAGCCGCTTGGTCCAGATGCTCTCCCAGTCCTGGCGCTGGCGGCCCCATTCGACCTGGTCCAGAAACTGCGAGACCACGATCTCGGGCACGCCGATGGGCATGCCGTTGGTCAGCACCACGATGCCCAGCTTGAGCTCGGGCATGACGGTGAAGCTGGTCGCGCTGCCCGTGCCGAAGGCGCCCGAGTGGCTGTAGGTGGTGCGCCCCGCCTCGGACACGCCCACGTTGAAGCCGAAGCCGTAGTAGCGCGCAGGCTCGCCATTGCCGGCCGGCGACTGCAGCATCTGCGGCGACAGCGCCGTGCGCAGCGCCTGCGCATCGACCACCTGGCGGCCCTCGAAGCGACCCTCGTCCAGCAGCATGGTCATCCAGCGCGCCATGTCGCGCACCGTGGAGCTGACGCCGCCCGCAGCCGACTGCGCATCGGGCCGGCGCACCGGCCCCGCCTGCCACACGCCGTTGACGCGCAGGTGGCCGGCCGCGCGGTTGGCGCGCGCCTCGAAATCGGCAAACAGCGAGCTGGTCTGCGTCATGCCCAGCGGGCCGTAGACGGCCTGCTGCGACAGCGCCGCCCAGGACTGGCCTGCGATGGCGGCCACCGCCTCGGCGCCCGTGGTCAGGCCGAAGTTGCTGTAGGCGTACTGGGTGCCCAGGGGCCGCAGCGGCAGGTAGCGCAGGCGCTCCAGAATCTGGCGCTGGCTGTAGCCCAGCTCCTCCAGCGCATCGCCGGCCTGGCCGGGCAGGCCCGAGCGGTGGGCATACATGTCGCCCACGGTGACGCGCTGGGCGGCATCGGCGTCCTCCAGCGTCCACCAGGGCAGGCCCTGCTGCACGCGCGTGTCCCAGGACACGCGGCGCTGGCCCACCTGCTGCGCCACCACGGTGGCGCCCACGGACTTGGAGACCGAGGCCAGCTGGAACACCGTGTCCGCATCCACGGCCAGCGACGAGCCCAGCCTGCGCACGCCCATGCCCTGGGCATGGACCAGGCGCCCCTCATGCACCACCGCCACGGCCACGCCGGGCACGCCCGTGCGCCGCATCTGCGCGCGCACCTGGCCATCGAGTTGATCGAGCGCACGCCTGACGCGGTCCGTCACGGGCGGATCGATGGGATCGCCCCAAGACACCTCGCCGTTGCATCCCGCCGTGGCCACGGCGCCCAGGGCCGCTCCCAGAAAATGCCGGCGCGCAAGAATCGATGAAGCCATGGGGTCTCCTGTGGTGCTGTCGTGAAGAACGAAAAGAAACAAGAAAAAAGGGGCGGTTGTGCCGCCCCCCGTGACGATAGCAAATGGCGCCGGGCCGCATCCTGCACGGCGTCAATCCGCATCAGTGCCGCATCAGTGCGGATCCACCGCCGCGATGATGCCGCCGCCCAGGCACACGTCGCCGTCGTAGAGCACGGCCGACTGGCCGGGCGTGACGGCCCATTGCGGCTCGGGGAAATCCAGCCGGAAGCCCTCGGGCGTGGCGCCCGAGACCAGGGCCGGCGAGTCGGGCTGGCGGTAGCGCGTCTTGGAGCCGTAGGCCTTGCCCTCGGCGGGCGCGTGGCCGGCCACCCAGCTGACCTGGTCGGCCAGCAGCGACTGCGACAGCAGCCAGGGATGGTCATGGCCCTGCACCACGCGCAGCGTGTTGGTGTCCAGCTCCTTGCGCGCCACGAACCAGGGCTCATGGTCGCCGCCGCCGCGCGGCGCGCCCTTTTCCTTGATGCCGCCGATGCCCAGGCCCGAGCGCTGGCCCAGCGTGTAGAACGACAGGCCCACATGCTTGCCCAGCTTGCGGTTGCGGTCGTCGAGGATGTTGCCGGGCTCCTTGCTGATGTAGCGGTTCAGGAAGTCGCGGAACGGCCGCTCGCCGATGAAGCAGATGCCCGTGGAGTCCTTCTTCTTCGCGTTGGGCAGGCCGATCTCCTCGGCAATGCGGCGCACCTCGGTCTTCTTCAGCTCGCCCACGGGGAACATGGACTTGGACAGCTGGGCCTGGTTGAGGCGGTGCAGGAAGTAGCTCTGGTCCTTGGCCGGGTCCAGCCCCTTGAGCAGCTCGAACAGCTGCGTGTCGGGGTTCCGGCGCACGCGGGCGTAGTGGCCCGTGGCGATCTTCTCGGCGCCCAGGCGCATGGCGTGGTCCAGGAAGGCCTTGAACTTGATCTCGGCATTGCACAGCACGTCGGGGTTGGGCGTGCGGCCGGCCTGGTACTCGCGCAGGAACTCGGCGAAGACACGGTCCTTGTACTCGGAGGCGAAGTTCACATGCTCGATCTCGATGCCGACCACGTCGGCCACGGCGGCGGCATCGACGAAATCGACATTGGACGAGCAGTATTCGCTGTCGTCGTCATCTTCCCAGTTCTTCATGAAGATGCCGACCACTTCATGGCCCTGTTGCTTGAGGAGATGGGCCGTGACAGCGGAGTCCACACCGCCCGACAGGCCCACCACGACGCGGTGTTTAGTCATGGCAGCGATTATCCCAGCGCCCTTCAAAGGCTGCGCGCCACGGGCTTTGCAGCCCTGCGCCAGCAGGAATAATGGCCCTCTTGCCCCCTGGGAAACGCCCGCATGCGCTACGACCTGACCGATCTCAAGCTGTTCATGGCCATCGCCCAGGCCGGCAATCTCTCGCGTGCCAGCCAGGCACGGCATCTCACACCTTCGGCCGCCAGCCAGCGCCTGCGCAACCTGGAGCAGGCCCTGGGCTGCCAGCTGTTCACGCGCGAGCACAAGGGCATGCGGCTGACCGAGGAAGGCCACGCCATGCTCGAGCATGCGCGCGGCGTGTTCGCCGCCATCGACGGCATGGAGGCCGAGGCCGCCCTGCTGGGCAGCAGCCTGCAGGGCAAGGCAACGCTGGCGGCCAACAGCTCCTCGCTGCACGGCTTCATAGGCCCGCACATCGGCGAATTCCTGACCGCCTTTCCCGAGGTGAACCTCACCCTGGTCGAGCAGACCAGCGAGACGATTGCCGCCAGCGTGGCCGAGGGCGAGGCCGACCTGGGCGTCTACGCGGGCGAGCCCATGGCGGGCGCCGTGGCCTGCGAGACCTTTGCGCTGGACCGCCTGGTGGTGATTGCCCCGCCCGGCCATCCGCTGGTACCCCAGCCGGGCGAGAGGCAAGAGGACGGCGAAGGCCCTTCCTGCCGCTTCTTCGACACCCTGTCCCATGCCTTCGTGGGCATGGCGCTGACCAGCAGCAACTACGCCTTTCTGCGCGAGCTGGCCAAGCGCCATGGCCGGCCGCTGCGTTGCCGCATCCACGTGGACGATTTCACCTCCATCGTGCGGCTGGTCTCGCAGGGCGTGGGCCTGGCCATCATTCCGCACAGCATCTACCGCAGGCTCGGCACCGCGCATGCGGTGGCCTGCCTGCCGCTGGAGGAAACCTGGGCACGGCGCCCGCTGCAGCTGGTGCGCTCCAGCGAACGGCCGCTGACGCCCACCGCGCAGCGGCTGCGCAGCTTTCTGAAAGGGCTGGCCGACAAGGCCTAGGCCCGGCCTGGGTTCAGGGCTGGGCCTTGGCCTGCTTGCGCTCCAGGAAGGCATTCATGTGGTGCTGCGGCTCGCCCGTGTTGAAGGCCGCGCCGAACTCGGCCACGCTGTCGGTGATGGCCGAGTCCACGCCCATGCCCTCCCAGCGGCGCAGCAGGCGCTTTTGCTGGCGCAGCGCCTCGATGCCGATCTCGCCCAGCCCCTCGGCAATCTGCGCGATGCGGGCATCGAGCTGGTCGCCGGGCACGCATTCGTTGAGCAGGCCCCAGCGCTCGGCCTGCAGGGCGCCGATGTTCTCGCCCGTGAGCAGCAGCCAGCTGGCGCGCGTGCCGCCGATCTGCGCGGGCATCATGGCCGCGTGGATCACCGAGGGAATGCCGACCTTGACCTCGGGCATGCCCACCACGGCATCATCGGCCGCGATGCGCAGGTCGGCCGCCATGGCCAGCTCCAGCCCGCCGCCCAGCGTATGGCCCTGCAGCCTGGCGATCACGGGCACGGGGAAATGCCGCACCGCGTTGCACAGGTCGCGCAGCCCGCTGATGAAGGCGCGTGCCGAGGCGGCATCGAGCGACGCCATCTCGCGGATGTCGGCCCCCGCCACGAAGGCGCGCGTGCCCGATCCGCGCAGCACCAGGCAGTGCAGATCGGGGCGCTCGGCCAGCTCGGCCAGCTGCGCGGTCAGCGCGCGGATCACGGGCGTGCCCAGGATGTTCAGCGGCCCGCCGCCCGTGATGGTGAGCACGGCGGTCTGCGGGGTGGGAAAGGTCACTTGTGCATGCACGGCAGATCTCCTCAAAGTTTCTCGAATCCGATGTCGCGGATCAGCTGGGACCAGGCGCGGTTGGAGCGCTCCACCGTCTGCCTGAACTGCGCCGGCTCCTGGAAGTCCACGACGGCGCCCTGCTGCTCTATGGTCTTGATCAGCTCGGGCTTTTGCAAGGTCTTGCGCATGGCTTCGCTGAGCCTGGCAAGAATGGCGGGATCGAGCCTGGCAGGCGCGCCCAGGCCGTACCAGGACATGTCGTTCATGGGCTTGAGACCGGCCTCGGCATAGGTGGGCACGCCGGGCAGGGCCGGCAGGCGCACGGGGCTGGACACGGCCAGGGCACGCAGCTGGCCGCCCGCGATCAGCGCGCCCGAGGACGGCATGTTGTCGAACACCACATCGAGCTGCCCCGCCATCAGGTCGTTGAGCGCCGGCCCCAGGCCCTTGTAGGGCACATGGGTGAGGGTGGTGCCCGTGGTGCTGCCGAACAGCGCACCGCTCAGGTGGCTGAGCCCGCCATTGCCCGAGGAGCCGTAGTTGAGCCGGCCCGGCGCGGCGCGCGCCGCGTCGCTCACATCCCTGGCGCTCTTGTAGGCCGAGCCTGCGCTGACCACCATCACGCCCGGCACATTGGCGATGTTGGTGATGGGGGTGAAGTCCTTCACCGGCTCATACGCGGGCTTGGCGTAGACGTTGGGGTTCACGGCATGCGAGCTCTCCACCATCATCACCAGGGTGTAGCCGTCGGCCGGCTGCTTGGCCGCATAGGCCGAGCCCGTGCTGCCGCCCGCGCCGGGGCGGTTTTCCACCACCACGGGCTGGCCCAGCGTCTCGCCCAGGTAGCGGGCCGCCACGCGCGCGATCACATCGGTGGCGCCGCCCACCGCATAGGGCACGACCAGGCGTACGGGCCGGTCGGGATAGCTTCCTGCCCCTGCCGCCCCCGCTGCCCCTGCTGCATATGCCAGCGGCATCCCCGCCAGCGCGGCGGCTGCCACGGCGGCCTTCAGTGCGTTCATGCGTTTCGTCATCCTTGTCTCCTTCTTGGCTTGTCGATGTCTATGGATTCAGAGGTCCTGCGGCGCCGCACCGAGCACGGGCGGCGGCGGCACCTGGGCGCCGTTGCCGGCCGGCACCATGGGGTTGCGCACCAGCTTCAGCGTGCCCAGCTGCGGGTGCTCCACCGTCTGCAACATCTGGCGGTGCCGTACCTGCGGATGGGCGAAGACCTGTTCCATGGTGTTGATGCAGCCCCAGGGCACCTGGGCGGTGTCCAGCGCATCGGTCAGGGCCTGCAGCGGCCAGCGGCCCAGCACCGCGCGCAGCAGCGGGCGCAGCTGCGGCATGCCGGTCAGGCGCGCGGCATTGGTGGCAAAGCGCGCGTCCAGGTGCCAGTCCGTGCCCAGCACGGCGCACAGGGCGGCGAACTGCCCGTCATTGCCGATGGCCAGGATGAAATGCCCGTCTTCGCAGGCAAACACTTCGTAGGGCGCGCAATTGGGATGGGCGTTGCCCGTGCGGCGCGGGTTCTCGCCGCTGACCAGGTAGTTGGCCGCCTGGTTGGCATTCATGGCCACGGCCACGTCCAGCAGCGCCAGGTCGATGTGCTGGCCGCGCCCCGTGCGCTGGCGCTGCACCACGGCCGCCAGCACGGCGCTGGTGGCATACATGCCCGTCATCAGGTCCACCACGGCCACGCCCGTGCGCAGCGGGCCCGCGCCCTCCTCGCCATCGGCCACGCCCGTGTAGCCCATGAGGCCGCCCAGGCCCTGGAACACATAGTCGTAGCCGGGCTTGTGCGCCAACGGGCCGCTCTGGCCGAAGCCCGTGATCGACAGGTAGATCAGCCCGGGGTTGATGGCGGCCAGCGCCGCATGGTCCAGTCCGTGGCGCGCCAGCGCGCCGGCCTTGTAGTTTTCCACCAGCACGTCGGCATCGCGGATCTGGCGCAGCAGCCAGGCATGCGAGGCCGGCTCGGTGAAGTCCAGCGCCACCGACTGCTTGCCGCGGTTGCAGGACAGGAAGTAGGCCGACACGGCCTCGCCACCAGGCGCCTGCACGAAGGGCGGCCCCCAGGCGCGCGTGTCGTCGCCCGTGCCGGGACGCTCGATCTTGAGTACCGATGCGCCCAGGTCGGCAAGGTTCTGGGTGCACCAGGGTCCCGCCAGGATGCGGGACAGGTCCACCACGCGCAGGCCGTCGAGGGCGCCGGACAATCCATGGTTGTGTTGCATGGACTCCATGCTCGCGGCATGGCGCGCGGTGGTCCATCGGTCATTGCTTCACGCAGCGTTCGCGGAAACTGCATGCCCCGCGAAGGGGATGGCTTCCTCCACCGTTTCCCAGATGAACCGGCCCGACGGGCTTTGCTGCTCCTCCACCACATGCGCCACCAGCCCGGCCGCCCGCGAGATCACGGCAAAGCCGCGCATCACGGCCGTGGGCACGCCGATCTCGCCCAGCAGGGCGGCCACGGCCCCCGTGGCATTGATGGTGATAGGCCGGCCCGCTGCGGCGTCCACGGCGGCGGACAGGATTTCGAGCGCGCGGATTCTGCCGCCCGCCAGTTCGGGTTCGGCGCGGCCCATGTCCAGCAGCTTGTAGGCGCGCGGGTCCACGGGCTTGTGCAGGTGGTGGCCGAAGCCGGGCACGGGGCTTTTCAACGCCTTGTGGTGCCGGGCGATGGCGCGGGCCTCGGCCTCGGGGTCGGCGGCGGCGGCGATGCGGTCGAGCAGCGCGGCGCAGTTCTCCATGGTGCCCACGAAGGAGCTGCCCACGGCCAGCAGGCCGGCCGAGACGGCGCCCTGCAGGTTCTCCGGCGCGCTCATGTAGATGAGGCGCGTGGCGATGGCGCTGGGCGTGAGGCCATGCTCCATGAGCACGATGAGCACCACATCGGCGATGCGCAGGTCCACGGGGCGCGGCGTGCGGCCCAGGATCTGCATCAGCATCACCTCGGTGAAGGTCTTCTTGCCCATCAGGTCCTCGACCAGGTCGGCATCGCGGTAATGCAGGCTGGTGAGGGTGTGGGTGCACAGGCGGGTGACGGGGGGTTGGGGGGTTGCCATGGCCAGGGTCTCCTTGTGATGGTGTGCGGGATCAGCGGGGTGCCAGCGCAAGCTCGCGCACGGCCGTCTTGAGCAGCTTGCCCACGGGCGAGCGCGGCAGGCTGGCGTGAAAGTGGATGCGCTTGGGTGTCTGCACGGGGCCCAGGCGCTGGCGCACGAAGGCGATCAGCTCGGCCTCGTCCGGCCGCTGGTCGGGGCGCAGTTCGGCGCGCAATTGCACGGCGGCCTGCACGGCCTCGCCCCAATGGTCGTCGGGGATGCCGAAGACCACGCACTCGTGCACGGCCGGATGCTGGCCCAGGGCGTTTTCCACATCCACGGGATAGACGTTGAAGCCGCCCGTGATGACCAGGTCCTTCAGGCGGTCCTTGAGGTGCAGGTAGCCCTGCGCATCGATCAGGCCCCGGTCCCCCGTGTGCAGCCAGCCGTTCACCAGGGTCTCGGCCGTCTTGCCGGGCAGGCGCCAGTAGCCGCTCATCAGCAGGTCGCCGCGCGCCACGACCTCGCCCACCTCGCCCCGGGGCAGCAGGCGGCCGTCGGGCGCCATGATGGCCAGGTCGCTGAACCAGGTGGCCCGGCCCACGGAGGTCCACAGGCCTTCGTCCTCGAAGTCCTCGGGCCGCATGGCCGTGAGGATCTGCGGCGCCTCGGTCTGGCCATAGGTGGTGGCCAGCACGGGGCCGAAGAAGGCGCGCACCTGGCGGATTTTCTCGGGCGGCATGGCAGCGCCGCCGTAGATGAGGCGGCGCAGGCCGGGGAAGTCCGCACGGCTGGCGCCCGGCAGCGCCATCAGCATGTAGATCAGGGTGGGCGGCATGAAGCACACGGTGCCGCCGCGCAGGGCAAAGGCGCTGCGCACGGCCTCGGCACCCGCACCGTCGAGCAGCACATGGCAGCCGCCCTGCGCCAGGATGGGCAGCAGATAGGTGGACGTGCCATGCGTGATGGGCGCGGCCATGACGTAGCGGTCATGCTCATCGAACCCCCAGGCCTGGATCTGGTTGGCAATGCCGGCCATCCAGGCGCGGCAGGGCTGCATCACGCCCTTGGGCAGGCCCGTGGTGCCGCCCGTGAACTTGATGGCCTGGATGGCATCGGCGGGCAGCTCGGGTGTCACAGGCAAGGCGCCGGTCTGCGCCTGCTCCAGCGCCGCCGTGCCCTCGCCCAGCACCAGGTGGATGCCCGGCGCCCCTTGCACCAGTGCAGCGCCACCGGCATCGCACAGCACGATGGAAGGCTCGGTGGCATCGATGATGCGGCGCACCTCGGACTGCGTGCTCTTGGGATTGAGCGGCACCCAGACCTTGCCGCTGGCCATCACCGCCAGCAGGGCGGCGATATGGTCTGCGCTGTTGCCCGCGCAGATGCCCACGCGGCTTTGCACGGCGGGCTCCAGCGCCTGCAGGCCGGCCGCCAGCGCGGCCACCTTGCGGGCCAGCGCGTCATAGCGGATGCAGCCGCCCGGCGCGTCGATGGCGATGCGCTGCGGCCAGCGCTCGGCCGCGCGCCAGAAAAAATCAATGGGTTGCATGGGGTCGTCTCCTTGTGGGGCGGTTGTGTCGAGCTTTTGCCGAACGTGTGCCGAACTACTGGGCGGTGGCGCCCGAGGCCTTGACCACCTCGCGCCAGCGCTTGATCTCCGACGCCGCAAAGCTGCGCATCTGCGCCGGGGTGCCGGGCTCGGGCGTGGCGGCCATCTCGCCCAGGCGCTGGCGCAGCTCGGGTGCGGCCAGGGCGGTATTCAGGGCATGGTTCAGGCGCTCGATCACGGCGGGCGGCGTGCCCGCAGGGGCGGCCAGGCCGAACCAGGACTGCACGTCGAAGCCCGCATAGCCCGACTCCGCCAGCGTGGGCACATCGGGCAGCAGCGCCGAGCGCCGGGCGCTGGTGATGGCGATCGCGCGCAGCTTGCCTGCCTGCACATGGGGCAGGGCCGAGGGCGCGTTGTCGAACATGGAATCCACCTGCCCGCCCAGCAGGTCGGTGATGGCCGGTGCGCTGCCCCGGTAGGGCACGTGCAGCATGCGCAGGCCCGAGAGCTGCCGGAACATCTCGCCCGACAGATGGATCGACGAGCCGCTGCCCGACGAGGCGAAGCTGATGCCCTGCGCACTCTGCCGGGCATGGCGCACATAGTCGGCCACGTTCTGTATGGGCAGGCGCGGGTTGACCACGAGGATGTTGGGAATCTTGGCGATCAGGCCTATGGGCTCGAAGTCCTTGACCGGGTCATAGCCGAGCCGGGGGTAGAGCGAGGCATTGATGGTGTTGGCAATGGTGTAGACATACAGCGTGTAGCCGTCCGCAGGCGCCCGCGCCACGGCCTCGGCGCCCACATTGCTGTTGGCGCCCGTGCGGTTGTCCACCACCACGCTCTGGCCCAGCTGCTCGCCCATCCGGGCGGCCACCAGGCGTGCGATCACGTCGGTGGCGCCACCGGCCGCATAGCCCACCACGAGCCGCACGGGCCGGGCAGGCCAGGCCGCCGGCTGCGCCAACGCGGCGGTCGTGGCGGCCATGCCGGCCAGTGCGCAGGTGAAGGAACAGGCCAGCAGGCGCCGGCGCGCCCACGGATTGAAACGGGCAGGGGTTGTCATGTCTTGTCTCCAGGTGATCGTTCTGATGTCCGCTTATGTCTGCTTGTGTGGGCTTTCGACGGCCTGCGGCACACTGCGCGCTGCACGCAGGCTCTTTTCTGCCCTGCCTGCAATCACCGGGAAATTCTTTTCCATGCCTTCGCGCAGCACCAATCCAAACGTCCGGCCAGCGGACATTCCAGTCTCCGCCGACGATGCCGGCAGCCGCACGCTGCGCCGTGGCCTGCAGGTGCTGGACGCCGTGCTGGCCGCTGGCCGCGAAGGCCTGCGCGTCGCTGACCTGTGCCGCGCCACGGGGCTGGAGCGCGCCACGGTGTACCGCCTGCTGTCCACCCTGGTGGACAGCGGCTATGTGGCGCACAGGGGGCGCTTCGGCTATGCGGCCGGCCACCGGCTGGCGGCCACGGCCGCCAGCGCAGGCCAGCCCAACATGGCCGTGCGGCTGCAGCCCGTGCTGGAGCGCGTGAGCGCGGGCTGTGCGGATGCGGCCTTCGCCATCGTGCGCGAAGGCGCGGCATCGCACTGCATCGCACGCCATGTGGGCACGCATCCGGTGCAGATCCTGGTGATCCAGGTGGGCACGCGCCAGCCGCTGGGCGTGGGAGCGGCGGGCCTGGCCCTGCTGGCCGCCCTGCCCGATGCCGAGGTGCAGGCCGCGATGGCGGCCAACGCGCCCGTGCTGGAGCAGTACGGCGGCATGACGCCCGAGCGCATGGCCCTGCTGGTGAAGGCCACGCGCCAGCGCGGCTGGTCCGTCATCGGCAACCACGCCACGCGCGGCGTGCTGGCCGTGGGCATGGCGGTGCGCAATGCCGAAGGCGAGCCTGTGGCCGCCGTCAGCGTGGCCTCCACGCTGGAGCGCATGCCTGGCGAGCGCCAGAAGCTGATTGCGCGCTCTATAGGCGATGCCCTGGCGGCCCTGCTGCCGCACGGCATCTGAGGCCAAGCCCCCGGAGCAGCGGCCCGCTCGGCCTGCACCGAGAATCTGCGCCGACGATCTGCACCGACAATCGCCGCTGCCATCCACAAGCGCCGCCCCCATGGAACTGAGACAACTCCGCTACTTCGTCCGCATCGTCGAACTGGGCTCCATGAGCCGCGCCGCCCTGGACCTGGACATGGTCCAGTCCGCGCTGAGCCAGCAGGTCAGCCGCCTGGAAAGCGAGCTGTCCACCCGGCTGCTGCAGCGCACGCCGCGCGGCGTGGTGCCCACCGAGGCGGGCGTGGCCTTCTTCCGCGAGGCCCAGCTCACGCTGCGCCATGCCGAGCAGGCCGTGCGCAGCGCGCAGCAGGCGCGGCTGTCGGGATCGGTCAGCGTGGGCCTGGCGCCCACCACCTCGGCCATGCTGGGCCTGCCCATGATGCAGGCCATGCGCGCGCGCTACCCCGATGTGCGCCTGCACATGGTGGAGGGCATGTCCGGCCACCTGACCGACATGCTCAATGCGCGCGCGCTGGACATGGCCGTGCTGTTCGACGCCCGCCTGCACGGCGGTCAGGCCCGCGCAGGCGGGCGGCGGTGGCAGGTGCACCCGCTGATCGAGGAAGAGCTGTTCCTGATCCGCGCGCGCGGCCACCACCCCGAGCCGCTGCCGCCGCAGATGGCGCTGGCCGACCTGGCCGGCGAATCGCTGATCCTGCCCACGGGCCTGCACGGCCTGCGCAGCACGCTGGACACGGCCTTCTCGCAGGCGCGCTTCACGCCGCATCTGGTGCTGGAGGTGGATTCGCTGTCCATGGTCATGGCGGCCGTGGATGCGGGCCTGGGCAGCACGGTGCAGCCCTGGGCCTCCATGGGCCGCTATGCCGATGCCGCGCAGCGCTTCGAGTGGTCGCGTATCACGGACAAAGATGCCCTGCGCACCAACCTGCTATGCAGCCTGTCCGAGGATGAGCTGTCGCCCGCCGCCCTGGCCGCGCGCGTGGTGCTGATCGACTGCGTGCGCCAGCTGCTGCGCGGCGGCGCCTGGGCCGGCACGGCCCTCATCCATCACGAAGACTGATACCCCCATGCCGGCGGGCCCCTGCCCGCCGCGCGGCGTTCTCCCTACATTCGCAATCCCCACGATGGCGAATGCAAGGAGAACTCCATGGACCCCGATGTCCTGGTCATAGGCGGCGGCAATGCCGCCCTGTGCGCGGCCCTGATGGCGCGCGAGGCAGGCTGCAGCGTGCTGCTGCTGGAGGCGGCGCCGCGCGACTGGCGCGGCGGCAATTCCGGCCACACGCGCAACCTGCGCTGCATGCACGACGCGCCACAGGACGTGCTGGTCGAGGCCTACCCCGAAGAGGAGTTCTGGCAGGACCTGCTCAAGGTCACGGGCGGCATCACCAACGAGCACCTGGCGCGCATGGTGATCCGTGCCTCCTCCACCTGCCGCGACTGGATGCGCCGCCACGGCGTGCACTTTCAGCCGCCGTTGTCGGGCGCCCTGCATGTGGCGCGCACCAACGCCTTCTTCATGGGCGGCGGCAAGGCCCTGGTCAATGCCTATTACCGCAGCGCCGAACGGCTGGGCGTGCAGGTGCGCTACGCGTCGCCCGTGGACCGGCTGGAGATCGAGGACGGCGAGTTCAAGGCCGCCTGGGTGGGCGAGCAGCGCATCACCGCAAAGACCTGCGTGCTGGCGGCGGGCGGCTTCGAGTCCAACCGCGAGTGGCTGCGCGAGGCCTGGGGGCAGAACGCGCGCGGCGAGTGGCCGTCCGACAACTTCCTGATCCGCGGCACGGCCTTCAACCGCGGCGTGCTGCTGCGCCACCTGCTCGAAGACCATGGCGCCGACCGCATCGGCGACCCCACCCAGGCCCACATGGTGGCCATCGATGCGCGCGCGCCGCTGTACGACGGCGGCATCTGCACGCGCATCGACTGCGTCTCGCTGGGCGTGGTGGTCAACCGCGAGGCCGAGCGCTTCTACGACGAGGGCGAGGACTTCTGGCCCAAGCGCTATGCCATCTGGGGCCGCCTGGTGGCCCAGCAGCCGGGCCAGACCGCCTGGTCCGTCATCGACGCCAAGGCCATTGGCCGCTTCATGCCGCCGGTCTTCCCGGGCGTGCGCGCCGACTCCCTGCCCGAACTGGCACGCAAGCTGGGCCTGGACGAGGAACGCTTCATGCAGACCCTGGATGCCTACAACGGCGCCTGCCGCGTCGGCCACTTCGACCACACGGCGCTGGACGACTGCCACACCGAGGGCCTGGCCCCCGCCAAGACCCACTGGGCCCGCCCCATCGACACGGCGCCCTTCTACGGCTACCAGCTGCGCCCCGGCGTGACCTTCACCTACCTGGGCCTGGAGACCGACGACACGGCGGCCGTGCGCTTTTCCGGCCAGCCCAGCACCAACCTGTTCGTGGCCGGCGAAATGATGGCCGGCAACGTGCTGGGCAAGGGCTATACGGCCGGCGTGGGCATGTCCATCGGCACGGCCTTCGGCCGCATCGCGGGCCGCAACGCAGCCCTGGCCGCCACGGGCCACCCCGCCGTGCGCGGCGCAGTGACAGAGAAGGCTTGACCGAGATGCAGACCCTGAACGCCCTGGCACAAGAAGCCCAGGACCTGGCCGCCGGCCGGGTCATCC
Organism: Delftia deserti; assembly: GCF_042653485.1. NCBI lineage: Bacteria > Pseudomonadati > Pseudomonadota > Betaproteobacteria > Burkholderiales > Comamonadaceae > Delftia > Delftia deserti. The sequence continues at coordinate 3,562,478 of NZ_JBHSIH010000001.1, forward strand.
CCATCCTGCCGATCTCCACCGAAACCGCCGCCGAAGGCGAGGTGGCGCGCGCCCTGCAGATCTGCAACGCCTGCCGCTACTGCGAAGGCTTTTGCGCGGTCTTCCCGGCCATGACGCGGCGCCTGGAGTTCGGCAAGGCCGATGTGCACTACCTGGCCAACCTGTGCCACAACTGCGGCGCCTGCCTGCATGCCTGCCAGTACGCGCCGCCGCATGAATTCGCCATCAACATCCCCAAGGCCATGGCCGAGGTGCGCGGCCAGACCTATGCCGACTACGCCTGGCCGCCCGCCCTGGGGCGCCTGTACCAGAGGAACGGGCTCACGCTGTCGCTGGCCCTGGCCGCAGGCCTGTCGCTGTTCCTGGTGCTGGCCGTGGCACTGCAGGGCGGCCTGGACCGGCTGTGGGGCGCGGACCTGGGCGCCAACTTCTACAACCTGTTCCCGCACAACCTGCTGGTAGGCATCTTCGCGCCCGTGTTCCTGTTCGTGGTGCTGGCGCTGGCCATGGGCGTGCGCCGCTTCTGGAAGGACGTCAAGCCCGCCACCGGCGGCGTGGACGTGGGCACGCCGGCGGCGGCCGAGGCCGCGCACGACGTGCTGCGCCTCAAATACCTGGACGGCGGCCACGGCGAGGGCTGCCACAACGAGGACGATGCCTACACCCTGAGCCGCAGGCGTTTTCACCACCTGACCTTCTACGGATTCATGCTGTGCTTTGCGGCCACGGCGCTGGCCACGGTCTACCACTACGTGTTCGGCTGGGCCGCGCCCTACGAATTTCCCAGCCTGCCCAAGCTGCTGGGCGCCGTGGGCGGCACCAGCCTCATGCTGGGCACCGCAGGCCTGTGGCGCCTGAACCGCAGGCGCCACCCGCTGCATGGCGACGCGCGCCAGAAACCCATGGACCTGGGCTTCATCGCCCTGCTGTTCCTGGTCGCCGCCAGCGGCATGGCGCTGTGGCTGGGCCGCGGCACGCCGGCCCTGGCCCTGCTGCTGTGCCTGCACCTGGGCGCGGTGATCGCCCTGTTCGCCACCCTGCCCTACGGCAAGTTCGCGCACGGCGTGTTCCGCACGGCATCCCTGCTGCGCCACAACACCGAAAAGCGCCAGCCCAGCCCCATCGGGCTGGGTGCCGACTAGCCGCATCCGCCCCGATTCCCAGCCAATGACGGAGACAACCCCATGATGAACAAGCGCAACTTCCTGCATGCCAGCGCCCTGGCCGCCTCCCTGCTCGGCCTGGCCGCCGGTGCGCAGGCCCAGGACTTTCCCCCCAAGAAGCCCGTGTCCCTGGTCGTGGGCTTCGCAGCCGGCGGCGCCGCCGATGCAGCCGCGCGCCTGATCGCCAAGAAGCTGGGCGAGAACATCGGCCAGAGCGTGGTGGTGGAGAACAAGGGCGGCGCGGGCGGCAACATCGCCCACCAGCAGGTGGCCAACGCTGCGGCCGACGGCTCGGTGCTGCTGTTCGGCTCGGTGGGGCCGCTGACCATTGCGCCGCACCTGATGAAGCTGCCCTACGATCCCTTCAAGGACCTGGCGCCCATCTCGGGCGGCGTGAACTTTCCCAACGTGCTGGTGGTGCACAAGGGCGCGGGCGTGAAGACCCTGGCCGAGTTCGTGGCCAAGGCCAAGAAGAACCCGGGCACGGTGGACTACGCATCGACGGGCGCGGGCTCCGCCTCCCACCTGGCAGGCGAGCTGTTCAACCAACGCGCCGGCATCGACATGGTGCACGTGCCCTACAAGGGCGGCGCGCCCGCGCTGCAGGACCTGCTGGGCGAGCGCGTGACCAGCTACTTCGCCGCGCCACCCACGGCCCTGCCCCACATCGAGGCCGGCAAGCTGATCCCGCTGGCCACCACGGGCCTCACGCGCCCGGCGTACATGCCCGACATCCCCACGGTGGCCGAAGCCGGCTATCCCGGCTTCGAGGCGCTGAACTGGTATGCCTTCGTGGCACCGGGCAAGACGCCCAAGCCGATGCTGGACCGCTGGAACACCGAGATCGTCAAGGTACTCAATGACCCTGGCGTCAAGGAGGCGCTGAACAAGCACGGCCTCACGCCCCAGCCCACCACGCGCGCCGAGTTCGCGGCCTTCATGAAGAAGGAGTACGAGCAGTGGGGCAGGCTGGTCAAGGAGCGAAAGCTCTCCGCGGAGTGAGCGGCTTGCAGGCGTTCAGAGCTTGATCGGCTTGCGTGCCACGGGCGCTGCAAAGCCCGCGCACAGACGGTTCCAGACATTGATGCTGCCGATGGCATAGGTCAGCTCCACCATCTCGCGCTCGCTGAAATGCGGGCGCAGCGCCTCGAAGTCCTGCTGCTCGGGATGGGCCTGGCTCAGGCGCGTGCAGCGCTCGGCCCAGTTCAGGGCCGCGCGCTCGCGCCCGTCGTAGAAATCCACCTCGGGCCAGGTGACGATGCTGTTGATGCGCTGCAGGTCCTCGCCCCGGGACAGCAGTTCGCGCGTGTGCATGTCCACGCAGAAGGCGCAGCCGTTGATCTGCGAGACGCGCAGGAACACCAGCTCCAGCAGCTGGATGCCCAGGCTGGACTCGTGCAGCAGCGCGTTGATGCCGGCCTGGGCCTTGTACAGCTCGGGGGCGACGGCCTGGAAGTTCAGGCGCGGCATGGGGGCGGCAAGAGGACGGGCGCAGGTGGAGGCGGAAGACGAAGCGGTCATGGAAAACACTCCTTGAGGGATGTAGCAGCCGGCCGGAATGGCTGGCCCATACCTTCAAGACGCATGGAGCGTGCGCGTTGTGACAGCGTTGGCGAAAATTTCTTCGCACGCCCAGCCCCATCCCCCATTCCCGCCCCGGCTGCCCCTCAATCCGCCACGATGCGCCGCTCCGTGGCGATCTTGCGGTACAGGGCGTTCTCGGCCGCGATCTCGCGCGCGAACTCCTCGGGGCGGTTGCCGATCACGCGCGAGCCCGTGTCCTCGATCTGGCGGCGCACCTCGGGGCTGGCCAGCGCGCGCTGGGCGGCCGCATGCAGGCGCGCCACGATCTCGGGCGACAGCCCCTTGGGGCCGTAGATGCCATAGAAGGCGCTGCGGTTGACAGGCTCCAGCCCCAGCTCCTTGAAGGTGGGCACCTGGGGCAGCTGGGCCAGGCGCTCGGGCGCGGCCACCGCCAGCGCGGTGAGCCGGCCGGCCTTGATGAAGGGCAGGGCCGAGGGCAGGTTGTCGAAGACGATGGGCACCTGGCCCGCCACCGCATCGTTGAGCGCCGGGCCCGAACCCCGGTAGGGCACATGCGTGAGCGACAGCCCCGAGCGGCTGGACATCAGCTCCATCAGCATGTGGCCTATGGAGCCCGTGCCCGCCGTGCCGTAGGCATGCTTGCCGGGGTTCTTCTTCACCTCCTCCACGAAGGCCGCAAAGCTCTGCGCCTTGAAGCCCGGATGCACGGCCAGCACATTGGGCGTGGCCGCAATGTTGGTGATGGGCGTGAAATCGGTGAGCGGGTTGTAGGGCAGGCGCGGGTTGATGGCCGGATTGGTGGCCGTGGTGGACACGGTGGCCACGCCCAGCGTGTAGCCGTCGGGCTGGGCGCGCGCAGCCTCGTGCGCGCCGATGGCGCCTCCGCCGCCGCCCTTGTTGTCCACCACCAGCGGCTGGCCCAGGGCCTCGGCCATGCGCGGCGCGATCGCGCGCGCCACGATGTCGGTGGTGCCGCCGGCCGCAAACGGCACGATCAGGCGCACCGGGCGCGTGGGATAGGCGCCGGCATCGGCCGCCATGGCGCCAGGTGCGGCGCCTGCGGCCAGCAGCAGGGCGCACAGGCTGCGGCGTGAAGTGAAGTGGTTCATGGGATGTCTCCTGGGAATGGCTGTGTTTTGAACGGGCGGTGGAGGTTTCTGTCAGGCCGATGCGCGGCGCACGATGTGCGAGCGGTCCAGCGCGCCGCAGGAGGAGGCGCCCAGCATGGCCAGGTTGCGGTCCACCTCGTCGCGCAGCAGGCCGATGGCGTGCAGCACGCCGGCCTCGCCGCCCACGGCGGCGGCATAGTTGAAGGGCCGGCCCACCAGCACCATGCGCGCGCCCAGCGCCACGGCCTTGAGCACATCGGAGCCGCGCCGGAAACCTCCGTCGATCAGCACGGGATAGTCCGGCCCCACGGCCGCCACCACGTCCTCAAGAATGCGCATGGCCGACACCGCGCCGTCGAGCTGCCGCCCGCCATGGTTGGACAGCACGATGCCGTCGGCCCCCACGCGCCGCGCCTGCAGCGCGTCCTCCACGCTGAGCACGCCCTTGATGACCAGCGGCCCCTTCCAGCGGCGGCGGATGGCCTCGATATGGCGCCAGCTCAGGTGGTCGCGTGCCGAAAAGTCGCGCATCACGCTGGACGACATGATGGGCGCGCCGCGCGTGGCAAAGGAGTTCTCGAAATGCGGCATGCCGTGGCGCAGCAGCGTGCGCAGGAAGGTGCCGGCCACCCAGCCCGGGCGCACCATGCCGTCCCAGGCCAGGCGCAGGCTGGGCTTGAGCGGCGTGGAAAAGCCGGTGCGGATGTTGTTCTCGCGGTTGGCGGAGATCGGGATGTCCACCGTCACCACCAGGGTGCGAAAGCCTGCGCGCTCCACGCGGTCGATCAGCGCGTCGATGCGGGCCTGGTCCCCGGGGATGTACGCCTGGAACCAGGTGGCCGGGCTCTCGCGCGCCACCTCCTCCATGGGGATCAGCGAAGTGCCGCTCATCACCGACACAATGCCCGCGCGCTGGGCCGCGCGTGCCAGCACCAGGTCGCCCCGGTAGGTGGACAGCGCATTGATGCCCATGGGCGCAATGCCGAAGGGGCTGGCATAGCGCTCGCCGAACAGCTCCACGGCCTGCGAGCGCTGCGACACATCGGCCAGCACGCGCGTGGTCAGGCCCCATTCGCCGAACACCTCGCGGTTGTCGCGCAGCGAGGCGTTGTCCTCTGCTGCCCCGGCGATGTAGCCGAAGATGGGCCGGGGCAGCCTGCGGCGCGCGGCCTCCTCGAAATCATGCAGCGACAGCATGCGGCGCAGCACGGCCGGGGCGCGCGGCGCCGGCAGGGCGGGTGCCGAAGGCGTGGAGGCAGAGGCAGAGGAGGAAGCGATGGCGGCCATGGTGCGGACCTCGGAATGTTCAGGAACCGGCGCCACTGTAGGCCGCGCATCCATTGAATGAAAGTGGATTATTTAGAATGCACTTGTTCGCTTTTTGCCAATGACAAACCCATGTCCACACCCTCGGTCAAGCAGCTCGAAGCCTTCTGGTGGGCCGCCACCTGCAGCAACTTCGCCACGGCCGCGCAACGCGTGCACCTGTCCGTGTCCTCGCTGTCCAAGCGCATCACGGAACTGGAGTCCGCGCTGGGCCAGCCGCTGTTCGACCGCAGCGGCCACCGCGCCGTGCTCACCGACGCCGGCCAGCGCCTGCTGCCCGCCGCGCTGGAGGTGCTCAACGCCATGGCCGCGCTGGGCCAGGCCCTGGACACGCGCGAGGCGCTGGCCGGCCATTGCCGCTTCGGCGTGGGCGACCTGTCGGCGCTGACCTGGCTGCCGGCCTTCGTTGCCGCCGCGCGCCAGGCCCATCCGCAACTGGTGCTGGAGCCCCATGTGGACGTGGGCGGCGTGCTGGAGCAGCGGCTGGACGATGGCGAGCTGGACTTTGCCGTCATCGCGGGCCGCTCCTCGCGCAGCAGCCTGCTGTCCCGCCCCGTGGGCGCCGCGCGCTTTGCCTGGGCCGTGGCCCCCGGCCTGGCAGGCGCGGGCCGCCTGGGCGCCGCAGCCCTGCTGCAGCGCCATGCGCTGGTCACCCTGCCCCCGCAGGCCGGCACCACGCGCCTGCTGGACGATTGGCTGCTCGCCCGGGGCGCCAGCGTGCGCGAGCGCATCCTGTGCAACAGCTGGGGCGCCGTGGCCGGCATGCTGCGCGCCGGCCTGGGCGTGGGCTTCCTGCCCACCGGCTGGATCGCCGCCCTGGGCCTGCGCGCCGTCGGGGGCGCCCATCCCAAGGCCGCCCTCGCGCCCCTGCACTACGCCTTCCAATGGCGGCGCGGCGACGCCCGCGCCCTGATCCCGGCCATGCAGCAACTGGCGCTGGCGCAGGTGGATTTCACGGTGATGCCGGGGTTGGTGGGGACAGGGCCGCACGCCTCGCCGCATCACACTGGCAGCAAAGGCCATCCAGCCGAAATCGGGCAAGATGGCACTTGGAAGCAGACCTCCTGCAACCTGTACGACATAGACGAAGATGCCGCCTGCCATCGCTGAAGTCATTGAAATCCAGGGCCGCTCCGAGCAAGGCGCGCAAAAGCCGTTTCTGTGCCGGGCCGACGATGGCCAGACCTACTACGTCAAAGGACGGCAGACGGATCGGTCCAGCCTGTGCAACGAGTGGATCTGTGCGCATCTGGCCGCGCAGTTGGGCCTGCCACTGCCACCCTTCAAGCTGCTGCATGTCAGCCAGGAACTTCTGAACGAGGCACCCAGGCCATGGCGTGAATTGGGCTGCGGCATAGCGTTCGGCTCGCAGCGTCATCCCGGATGCACCTGGTTCGACAAAGCCCAGATCCTGCATGTACCGCAGGACCTGCAGGCCAACATCCTCGCCTTCGACTGGTGGGTACAGAACGTGGACCGCATGGACGGCAACTCCAACCTGCTTTGGGATGCGCATCGCAGCGCATTGGTGGTCATCGACCACAACCTCGCCTTCGACCCGCATCTGGACGCCGCAACCTTTATCGAGAATCACATTTTCAGAGGCTGCTGGCAGAGGACAGATCTTGTGTCGCGCGACCGGCTACAGGATCAACTTTCCGAGGCGATGGATGCCGTTTTCCGCTTTGCCTGCGACAATATTCCACCGGAATGGCATTGGAACAACCCGGAATGCGACATCCCCGCCAGGGTGGACATCAATGCCATTGCCGCGACGCTTGCGAAGTGCAAATCGCCCGACTTTTGGAGGTTCACATGAAGCCTCTTGCCTGCCGCTATTCGATAGTCCAATTTGTCCCGTATGCCGAGACCGGCGAGTTCGCCAACATCGGCATTGTGCTGACCTGCCCGCAAAGCGGGTACTTCGGTTTTCTGCTGCAAAGCCGCAAGTCCAAGCGCGTCACCGATTTCTTCGATGCGCTTGACAGGGATTTTTACAAGAGCGCAGTCAAGGCCGTGGAGGAAGAGTTGTCGCGGCTCGAGACCCTCGCCTACAGCCTGGCGCCGCAGGCGAAGACAGATGCTTTGAGGGGGATGATGGCCGCGCTCGAGCAGCCACGTGAAGCCATCGTGCGCTTCAGCCCCGCCAGAGTGCTGCTCACGGAAGACCCGGCCCGGGAGTTGCAGCAGCAGTTCGACAACTATGTCGACCATGCTTTTGCCACGCCCGAGTACGTGGAACGCACGATGAACGAACGCCTGAGGGCTTTGCTGGGCGGCCTCGAATTGGATGCGCCGTTCAGGCCGGCGCGCATAGGCAACGAGTACGTCAGTGCCCGGTTCGACTTCGTGCAGACGGTGGGCGACAAGCCCCGCAAGATCATCAAGGCCCTGCATCTGGGCCAAAGCGATGCCAACGACATTGCTGCGCATGGCGACGTCTGGACCGGCAAGATCGCGCGACTGATCCGGCAGCGTGAATTGCCCGGAGACATCCTCGTCAACGTGAACCTGCCTCCACAGGACAAGCAGGCTCACAGGGAAGTCAGCCAGGACATCATGCGGGAGCTTGAGCACCACAAGGTGATCGTGGTGGCTGGCGAAGGCCAGTCCGCCATGCAGAGCATCAAGGAATTCGCGCAGCACTAGGCGCAGCCCTGCCGACCGCGCGTTTACTGGGCACAGCGCCGTCCAGCGGTCAGCCCTCCCCCCACTCCACCAACTGCGGCCGCACCTGCACCACCTGCCCCGCGCGCAGGCCTTCGCCGTCGATGGCGCGGAAGGCCTCGGCCATCAGGCCTTCGACGTTCTGGCGCACCATGTGCACCGGAAAGCGCAGGCATTCGGCATAGGGATCCCAGTCGTAGCTGCCAAAGCTGCATTGCGCCAGTTCCGCATCGGGCAGTGCGCGCAGGAAGCGGATGGCGCCCTGCAGCGTGATGCCCGATGAGAACAGCAGGGCGCGCGGCAGGCCGCCCAGGCGCTGGTAGAGCGCGGCCACGGCAAGGCGGGCCGCTTCGGGGTCGTAGCCGCAGCAGAGGATGTGCTCGTCAGCCACCGGCGTGTGGGACGCCAGGGCTTCGCGAAAGCCGGCCAGGCGCTGCTCGGTTGCGTATTCCTTGCGGACGCCGCCCAGAAAGCAGATGGCGTCCTGCGGCGCATCTGCCGGGGGCCTGGAGCGCGCCAGCAGCAGGCGCGTGAGTTCGGCCGCACCCCAGCGGTTGTCGCTGGTGACGGAGGGCGCCTTTTTCCCGGGCAGATCCACGTTGACATGGCGCACGCCGGCCTTGCGGCATTCGGCGCTGATGGCATCGGGCCGGGTGGCGCCCGTGACGATGAGGTGCTCCACGCGAAAGGCGATCAGCGAGCGCACGGTCTCCACCTCCAGCGCGCCGTCGCGCAGCGTGCTGACCACCAGCGGGCACAGGCCGCGCGCGTGGGCCATGCGCTCGAAGGCCTGGGACAGCGCGCCGAAGAAGCGGTCCTCGTGCGTGGGAATCACCATGCCGATCAGCCCCGAGCGCTGGCGGCGCAGGCCGCTGGCCTGGCGGTTCACGGCAAAGCTGTGCTCCTGGGCGAGCTGCTGCACGCGGCGCGCGGTCTCCTCGCTGATGCGCCGCGACTGCCAGCTGCCGTTGAGGATGGCGCTGACCGTCGAGGCCGAGGTGCCGGCCAGTTCGGCCAGGTCGTAGATGGTGGAGGTTCGGGGGCGGTTCACGGTGCTCTGCAGGGGTTGGGACGGGAGCGCTCGGCGGCCATCGTAGCCGCTGCGGCGGCGATTCGGGCGGACCGGCACCGGCACGCAGCAGCGGCCCGGGAAATCCCGCATCGGCAATGGAAGTCCATCTGTCTATAGTTTGCGCAATCGATTGTGCAAAACAGAGGGAGGAGCGCCATGTTCCATGGATTCAGCCGGTTCTCGAGGGCACTGTTGGCCTGCACCCTGGCGGTGCTGGCAGGCGCGGCCGGTGCCGAGGATGTGTCGGTGGTGGCCAAGGTCGGGGGCATTCCGTGGTTCAACGCCATGGAGACCGGCATCCGCAAGGCAGGCCGCGACCTGGGCATCTCCAGCGGCATGGTCGGCCCCACCGAGGCCGATGCGGCCCAGCAGGTGCGCGCGGTCGAGGACCTGATCGCGCGCCGCAGCAAGGTCATCGCCGTGGTGCCCAACGATGCCAGGGCGCTGGAGCCCGTGTTCCGGCGTGCACGCAGCGCGGGCATCAAGGTGCTCACGCACGAGTCGCCCGACCAGAAGGGCGCCGACTGGAACATCGAGCTGAGCAGCGTCGCGGGCTTTGGCGAGCGCCACATGGACAGCCTGGGCAAGGCCATGGGTGGCGAGGGCAAGTACGTGGTCTTCGTGGGCGCGCTGACCGTGCCGCTGCACAACGCCTGGGCCGATGCGGCCATCGCCCACCAGAAAAAACAGTGGCCGAAGATGCAGCTGGTGTCCGAGCGCTTCGGCGTGGCCGAGAGCCTGGACGACTCCTACCGCAGCGCCCAGGACCTGATGCGCGCCCACCCCGACCTCAAGGGGTTCCTGGCCTTCGGCAGCCAGGGCCCCATTGGCGCGGGCCGCGCGGTGGCCGACGCGCGCAAAGCCGAGCGCATTGCCGTGGTGGGCTCGTTCTCGCCGGGCCAGGGGGCGAAGCTGGTGCGCGACGGCGTGATCCGCGAGGGCTTCATCTGGAACCCCGCGCTGGCCGGCGAAGTCATCGTGCATGTGGGCAAGATGCTGATCGACGGCCGCGAGCCCACGGACGGCATGGAGATACCGGGCCTGGGCAAGGTGCAGGTGGACCGCGAGCGCCGCAACATCCAGGGCCAGAAGCTGGAGCCGATCAACCGGCAGACCATAGACCGGCTGGTCAGCCTGGGCCTGTGAGCCGCGCGCTGAAATGGATGCCACCACAACGGCGCTGGTCCGCATGCAGGCGGTCACCGTGCGCTTTGGCGACGCCACGGCGCTGCATGCGCTGGACTGGGACGTGATGCCAGGCGAGGTGCACTGCCTGATGGGCAGCAACGGCAGCGGCAAGAGCACGGCGATCAAGGTGCTCAGCGGCGTGCACGCGCCGCAGCCGGGCGCGCGCATCGACATCGGCGGACAGCCCGTGCAGCGGCTGGACCCCGCGCTGGCCAAGTCCCTGGGCATCCAGGTGATCTACCAGGACCTGTCGCTGTTTCCCAACCTGAGCGTGGCCGAGAACATTGCCTTCGACCAGGCCATGGGCCGCTGGTGGGCGCCCGTGCGCCGCAGGCGCCAGCGCGAGGCGGCCCAGGCAGTGTTGCGGCGCCTGGGCATTGCGCTGCCGCTGGATGCGCGGGTGGGCGACCTGCCCATTGCGGGCCGCCAGCTCGTGGCCATCTGCCGGGGCATGGCGGCCCGGGCCAGGCTGCTGTTCATGGACGAGCCCACGGCCTCGCTCACGCGTGCCGAGGTCGATGCGCTGCTGGCCGTGGTGCGCCGGCTCCAGGCCGATGGCATGGCCATCGTCTTCGTGAGCCACAAGCTGGACGAGGTCATGGAGATCGCCGACCGCGTCACCGTGCTGCGCGACGGGCGCAAGCTGGGCACCTGGCCCGCCGAACAGTTGTCGGGCCGGCAACTGGCCGCGCTGATGACCGGACAGGAAGTGGATGAACGCCTGCATGCGCGCGACATGTCCGCCGCGCCCGCGCTGCTGGAAGTGCGCGGCCTGGGCCGCGACGGCGACTACGAGGACGTGAGCTTCGACGTGCGCGAGGGCGAGATCCTGGGCCTGACCGGGCTGCTGGGCGCGGGCCGCACCGAGCTGGCCCTGGGCCTGTTCGGCATGCGCCGGCCCGATCGCGGCAGCATCCGCCTGGGCGGCCGCACGCTGGTGCTGCGCAGCAACCGCGATGCCATGGCGGCGGGCATTGCCTATGTGCCCGAGGACCGCCAGTCCATCGGCCTGAACCTGCGCCAGTCCGTGCAGGACAACCTGGTGCTGGCCATGCTGCCGCGCCTGTCCGGCCCGCTGGGCTGGCTGCCCGCCAGCCGCCGCGCCGCCACTGCGGCCCAGTGGCGCGACCGCCTGCACATGCGCCTGCCCGCGCTGGACGCGCCCGTGCACCAGCTGTCCGGCGGCAATGCCCAGCGCGTGGTGCTGGCCCGCTGGCTGGCGACCGCGCCACGCCTGCTGATCCTCGACTCGCCCACCGTGGGCGTGGACATCGGCAACCGGCAGGGCATCTTCGAGATCGTGCACGGGCTCGCCGCACAGGGCATGGCGGTGATCGTCATCTCGGGCGAGGTGGCCGAGGTCCATGCCCACTGCGACCGCGTGCTGCACATGCGCGGCGGGCGCATGGCCGGCGAGTTCGTGCCGGGGGTGCATTCCGAAAGCCAGATCGAGGAGGCCGTCCATGCCTGAACACGCACACGCGCTGCTGCACCACCCCGTGGCCCGGCTGGGCCTGGCCATTGCCGCCATGGCCCTGCTGTTCGGCGCCCTGGCGCCGGGCTTCTGGACGCTGGGCAACTGGATGGACGTGGCCGAGGGCGCATCGGTCACCGCCATCATGGCCTTGGGCCTGCTGGTGGTGCTGGTCGCGGGCGGCATGGACATCTCGTTTGCCGCCACGGCCACGGTGGCGCAATACCTTGCGGCCCTCGCGGCCACACGCCTGGGCTGGGCACCGGCGGCCAGCATCGCGCTGGGCCTGGCCACGGGACTGGCGCTGGGCGCATTCAACGCCCTGCTCATCCACCGCCTGCGCGCCACCTCCATCATCATCACCATCTCCACGCTGAACCTGTACTTCGCGCTGCTGATGCATGGCACGGGCGGCCGGTCCATCTACGACCTGCCGTCGTGGTGGAGCGATTCCGTGGTGCTGGCCCGCTTCGCGGGCACCGACGGCGCAGACCCCGTGCGCCTGACCCTGCCCATCGCCGTGGCCGCTGCGGCCGCCCTGCTGACCGCGCTGCTGCTGGGCCGCAGCGCGCTGGGGCGGCGCCTGTACGCCTTCGGCGGCAACCCCGAGGCCGCCCACCGCATGGGCATCAGGCTGGGCGCCATCCAGGGCGTGGCCTATGGCTGGCTCGGCATGATGGCGGCCATCGCAGGCCTGGCGCAGGCGCACCGCGTGGGCGAGTCGGTGCCCAACGCCCTGGTCGGCACGGAGCTGTTCGTGCTCGCCGCTGCCGTGTTGGGCGGCGCCAGCCTGTTCGGCGGCACGGGCAGCGTGGGCGGCGTGCTGATGGGCGTGCTGCTGCTGGCCGTGCTGCGCAACGGGCTGAATCTGATGGGCGTGTCGCCGTATTTCTTCCAGGTGCTGCTGGGCGCCGTGGTGCTGGCCTGCGCGGCCGCAACGGGACTGCGGCGCACGCAGCGGCGCACGCAGCGACGCAACCAGCAGCGCAGCGCTGACGCCACCCCTGCAGCGCCCTTGGCGGGGGCCGCGCCATGAACCGCAGCACTGGCGCGCCGCTGGGCCTGATCGCGCTGCTGGCGCTGCTGTGCGCCGTGTTCACGCTGCTGCTGCCCGGCAGCTTCGCCACCCTGGGCACGCTGCAATCGGTGCTGCTGCAAATCCCCGAGCTGGGCCTGCTGGCACTGGCGCAGATGCTGCCGCTGGTCAGTGGCGGCATCAACCTGGCCGTGGTCGCCAGCGCCAACATGGCGGGCCTGGCCATGGCCTGGGTGCTGGTGGGAGGCCTGTCGGCGCTGGGCCTGGACCTGTCGGGCCATGAGGGCCTGCTCATCGCCGCGGCACTGACCGTGGGCGCCCTCGCCAGCCTGCTGGTGGGACTGGCCAGCGGCTGGCTGGTGGCGCGCGTCAACGCCCATCCCATCCTCGTCACGCTGGGCACCATGTCGCTGATCAACGGCCTGTGCGTCTGGCTCACGCGCGGCAAGCCCATTGCAGGCTTTCCCGAGACCTTTCTGGCCCTGGGCTCCGCCCAGTGGCTGGGCCTGCCGCTGCCGTTCTGGATCTTCGCGGCCGTGTGCCTGCTGGTGGGCCTGTACCTGGGCAGCACACGCCACGGGCTGGCCATCCGCATGGTCGGCTCCAATGCCGAGGCCACGCGCCATGCGGGCATCGATACGCGCCGCGTGCTGATCGGCGTCTACACCCTGTCCACGCTGCTGTGCTGGATCGCGGCCGTGCTGATGATGGCGCGCTTCAACTCGGCCAGTGCGGGCTACGCCCAGTCCTACCTGCTGGTCACGGTGCTTGCGGCCATCCTGGGCGGCACCGATCCCATGGGCGGCTTCGGCCGGGTGTCGGGGCTGTTCGTCGCCCTGCTCATCCTGCAGGTGCTGTCCAGCGGAGTGAACCTGCTGGGCGCCAATGCCCAGCTCACGCAGGCCCTGTGGGGCGCCACCATGATCGCCGCCGTGGCGGCGCGCCACCTGCTGGCGCGCTGGCGGAGCCGTGCCCGGGCACCCGCCGAACCCTCCCCTTCACGCTCTCGCAGAGTCCACCCGGAGCCCCTATGAACCCCCTCGGCATCCACGCCCTTGTCTGGGCCGGCGACCTGTCGCCAGCTTCCACCCGCCATGTGATCGAGCAGACGCGCCAGGCCGGTTACGACCTGGTCGAGCTGTCCCTGCACGGCCCCCGGCTCATGGACCTGGCGCTCACGCGCGATCTGCTGCAGGAGCACGGCCTGGGCGTGGGCTGCTCGCGCGGGCTGACCTTCGAGGCCGATGTCTCCAGCGAAGACCCCGCCGTGGTCGCGCGCGGCCTGGCGCTGCTGCAAGAGGGCGTGGACATCACGGCGCGCCTGGGCGGGCGCTATTTCGGCGGCATCCTCTACGGCGCCATGGCGAAATACGGCCACCCCTGTTCGCCACGGGGCCGGCGCAACGCGATCGAGGCCGTGCGGCGCATTGCCGACTTCGCGGGCGAGCGCGGCGTCACGCTGGGCCTGGAGGTGGTCAACCGCTACGAAAGCAATCTGCTGAACACGGCCACACAAGCGCTGGAGTTCATCGACGAAGTCGGCCGGCCCCATGTCTGCGTGCACCTGGACACCTACCACATGAACATCGAGGAAGCCGACCTCGCCGCGCCCGTGCTGGCCTGCGGACAGCGGCTGGGCTATGTGCACATCGGCGAGAACCACCGCGGCTACCTGGGCGCGGGTCACATCGACTTCGCGCAGTTCTTCGGTGCGCTCGCGCAGATCGGCTACCAGGGCACCGTCACCTTCGAGAGTTTCTCGTCCGCCATCGTCAACGAGCAGCTGTCGAACGCGCTGGCCATCTGGCGCCCCATGTGGGAAGACGGCATGGACCTGGCCCTGCACGCACGCGGCTTCATGGCCGACGGGCTGGCCAGCGCGCAGCAGGCACGCGCATGACGGCCATCCTGCCGCCCCAAGCCCTGGCGCGTGCGTTTGCGCTGGCACGTTCCGGCCCCCGCCGCCTGCTGGGCCTGGCTGGCCCGCCCGGCACAGGCAAAAGCACGGCCTGCGCCGCCCTGCTGCAAGCGCTGGGTCCGCTGGCGGCGGCCGTGCCCATGGACGGCTTCCACCTGGCGCAGTCCGCGCTGGAGCGCATGGGTCGTGCAAAGCGCAAGGGCGCGCCAGACACCTTCGACTCGGCCGGCTACGTGGCCCTGCTGCGCCGCCTGCGCGCGCCCGTGGCCGGTGAAACGGTCTACGCCCCCGAATTCCGGCGCGCCATCGAGGAGCCCATTGCAGGCGCCATCGCCATCGCGCCCGGCGTGCCCCTGGTCATCACCGAAGGCAATTACCTGCTGATGGATGAACAGGATGCGCCGGGCACGCACTGGCATGCCGTGCACGCGCTGCTGGACGAGGTCTGGTACGTGGACATGGACGACCGCCTTCGCATCGAACGCCTGACCCGCCGCCACGAACTCCACGGCCGCAGCCCCCAGGCCGCACGCGACTGGGTGGCGCAGGTGGACGAGCCCAATGCGCGCCACATTGCGGCAACGCGGGGGCGGGCGGATTGGGTGTTGCGCTGGGGGTGAGCGGGGGAGCGAACACGGTTGCGGCAGCCAGGCCTTTCAGGGGGTTCCGGAGCGACCGCCCTCCTCCCGACGCGCCAATGCCACCGCGTCCCGCAAATTCAGCTTCAGCATGGCTTGTCCGCCGATGTAGCCGGCCAGGGCGCTTGTTGCGCGCTGCTCTATGGCATCGGCGCTGGTCAGCCCGAGCCGAACCAGGGCCGCGATGTCCTCTTTGTCGTTGTCGGCGAACCGGGCAATCTTGCTTACGGCAAGATCCACGGGAGAGAGGACATGCACGCGAATCTGGTCCACACCGAGGTCGATAGGGATGGCGTCATCGAGATAGTCCTCATGCATCAGCGCAAAGCTGGAGTTGTAGTTGGTGTCGAGGTAGACCACCTGCGGGGTGCCGTCCTCCAGCATCACCTCGACCATCAGGTCGTTCGGCAGATGGACGCGCCCGCCGAATTCCGCATCCACATCGGTAGTGACGCGGTCTGCTGTGTAGAGGTGAACGGCCATGCCGCCAGCCAGATAGACATTCAAGGGGCGGCCCAGCGCAAGCCGCTGCTCCAACTGCTTGAACAGCTCCCGCAGGCCTTCTGCCAGCGCCGTATGGGTATGAAAAATCGGGAGCATGGACATGGCCTCAGTGCCCACGCAGCCGAAGGCTGAGCATGTCGCGCAGACGGGGCAGGCTCAGAACCCAACCCCGCCTGACCACATCTTCCGATGGCAGTCTTTCTTCTGGATGCAAGGCGAAATATCGCTCGCTGGCCTGCATCAGGCTCGCAGATTCCTGGGGGAATCGTGAACGGACGATCATGGCGGCCAGGCGAAACACGTTGGCTTCGCGCTGGTCCTGGGCGGGCTGCGCACGCTCCCGGGCGACGAAGGAGCAGCGCGATAGCAGCGCCGATTCATCATCTCTGGCCGTCATTGCATCCACCTCCGTTCGCACCATGGCATCAAGATTTCGATGCCATGACTCTAAAGCGAACTCGATCTGCGCGGCAGGCCTTGGGGCTTTCGCGCCCTCAGAACGCCACCACGCCCCCATCCTTGCGCGGGTCCGATCCGCCGATGTAGTGGTCGCCGTCGCGCAGCACCAGTTGTGCGCCGCCGAAGGCGAAGACGCCATGGCCTTCCTCGATCGTGACTTCGTGGCCGCGTGCGCGCAGGGCGGCGACGACCTCGGCATCGAAGGCGGGCTCCACGGCCACGCCCTTGCCGCCCGTCACGCGCCAGCGCGGTGCGTCGGCGGCGGCCTGGGGGTTCTGGCCGTAGCGCAGCACGCGCAGGGCCATCTGCAGGTGGCCCTGGCTCTGCATGGGGCCGCCCATCACGCCGAAGGCCATCTGGGGCGTGCCGTCGGCGTTCATCGCAAAGGCCGGGATGATGGTGTGCGAGGGCCGCTTGCGCGGCGCGACCTCGTTGGCATGGCCGGCTTGCGTGGTGAAGCCGTGGCCGCGGTTTTGCAGGCTGATGCCGGTGCCCGGCACGACCACGCCCGAGCCGAAGCCCATGTAGTTGGACTGGATGAACGAGACCATCATGCCGCTGGCATCGGCCGCCGCCAGGTAGACGGTGCCGCCCGGGCGGGGTGCGCCGTAGGTGGGCGCGCTGGCACGCTCGCGGTCAATGAGCGCCGCGCGTTCGCGCAGGTAGCCGGCGTCCAGCAGATGGGCGGATTCGACGCGCATGTGGTCGCCGTCGGCGTTGTATTCGTGCAGGTCGGCCAGGGCCAGCTTCATGGCCTCGACCTGCAGGTGCACGGACTCCACGCCGTCCAGCGGCTCGGCGCCCACGCCCAGTGCGTCCAGCATGCCCAGCGCCATCAGCGCGGCAATGCCCTGGCCGTTGGGCGGGATCTCGTGGATCACCGAGTCGCCAAAGGTCTGCGACACCGTGCCGACCCAGTCGGCCTGGTGGGCGGCCAGGTCGGCCTCGGTCATGGCGCCGCCGCAGGCCTTGGCGTGCTCGGCCATCGAGCGCGCCAGCGCACCACGGTAGAAGGATTCGCCCTTGGTGGCGGCGATCTCCTCCAGCGTGCGCGCATGGGCTTCGCTGCGGAACACCTCGCCCGCCTTGGGGGCCTTGCCATCGGGCAGGAAGCACTCGGCAAAACCGGGCTGGTCACCGAGCTTGGCGCCGCCCAGCGCCCACAGCGTGGCGATGGTGGGCGAGACCGCAAAGCCGTCGCGCGCATAGCGGATGGCGGGCTGGGCCAATTGCTCGAACGGCAGCTTGCCGAAGCGGCGCGACAACTCCACCCAGGCCGAGACGGCACCGGGCACGGTGACGGCGTTCCAGCCCTTCTCGGGAATGCCGCCCAGCGCGGCGAAGTACTCGGGCGTCCAGGCCTGGGGCGAGCGGCCCGAGGCATTGAGGCCGTGCAGCTCCTTGCCATCCCACAGGATGCAGAAGGCATCGCTGCCCAGTCCGCAGCCCGTGGGCTCGACCACGGTCAGCGCCATGGCCGTGGCAATGGCCGCATCCACGGCATTGCCGCCGGCCAGCAGCATGGCCAGGCCGGCCTGCGCGGCCAGCGGCTGCGAGGTGGAGACCATGTTGCGGCCCAGCACCGAAGAGCGGTGCGAGGCGTAGGGAAGTGTCCAGTCCTTGATGGTGCTTGTCATGTCTCGATGGGGAAAAGGTTAGTCAAGGGTGATTTTGTTGTCTTTGATGACCTGCGCCCAGCGCGCACTGTCGGCCTGCACCATGGCAGCGAACTGCGCGGGCGTGCGGGGCGATGCGGCCTCCACGCCCTGCTTGGCCAGGCTGGCCACCACCTCGGGATTCTGGATGGCCTTGTTGAAGGCCTGATTGATCCGCGCCACCAGCTCGGGCTTCATGCCGGCCGGGCCGTAGACGCCGAACCAGGTGACCGAAGAATAGCCAGGCAGGCCGGACTCGGCCACCGTGGGCAGGTCGGGCGCCAGCGCGCTGCGCTTGTCGCCGGTAACGGCCAGTGCGCGCAGGCGGCCGCTGGCCACATGGGGCATGCCGGTGGGAATGGAGTCGAACAGCAGGTGCACCTGGCCCGCGGCCAGGTCGGTGATGGACTGGGCCGTGCCCTTGTAGGGCACATGGGTCAGCTGCAGGCCCGCGCGCGCCGCGAAGGCCGCCGCGTTCAGGTGGACGATGGTGCCGTTGCCGCTGCTGGCGTAGTTGAGGGCGCCCGGATGGGCCTTGGCATAGGCGATCAGCTCCTGCACGTTGCGCACGGGCAGCGAGGGCGTGACCAGCAGGATGCTGGCCGCGCCGCCGATCTCGGCAATGGGCGTGAAATCCTTGTCGGCCTTGTAGGCCAGACGGGTCATCAGGTGCGGCGAGATGGCATGCGTGCTGCTGGTGGTGAACAGCAGCGTGTAGCCGTCCGGCGAGGCCTTGGCGGCCTCGCCCGTGCCGATGGTGCCGCCCGCGCCGGGGCGGTTGTCGATGACCAGCTGCTGGCCCAGGTCCTGGGACATGCGCTGCGCCACCACGCGCGCCACGAGGTCGGTGGCGCCGCTGGCCGGAAAGGGCACGACCAGGCGCACCGGGTGCGAGGGCCAGGACGCCTGGCCCTGTGCCACGGCGGGCAGGGCCATGGCGCCAGCCAGGGCGCAGGCCGCAGCCACGATGGCGCGGCGTGGAAGTAAAACGCTGGGCAATGCCTTCATGGGCACACTCCTGGTCAGAGGGTTGGACGGCTGCAGCCGCTGCTCCCTGCAACGCCGCAACAGGCCATCGTAGAACCCTCGCCCCTTTGCCGCCATCAGCAAATTTGCAAACCTGCGTTGCCTCTGCGGCAAATTGATGACAATCGGGGCGACATGCCCGACGCCCGCCACCTTCTTTTGCAGGACACCGCGCTGCGCTACTTCCACGAAGTGGCGCAATGCGGATCGCTGACCGAGGCCTCGGCGCGGCTGCATGTGGCGGCCTCGGCCATCAGCCGCCAGATCGCGGCGCTGGAGGGGCTGCTGGGCACGGCGCTGTTCGAACGCCACCCGCGCGGCATGGTGCTCAATGCGGCCGGGGAGATCCTGGCCGACCATGTGCGCCGCGCCGGCCTGGATGCCGAGCGCGCGCTGGGCGAGATCGAGGCCCTGCAGGGGCTGCGCAGCGGCCGCGTGCGCATCGCAAGCTCCGACGCCTTTGCCAACGAGTTCCTGCCGCGCCTGTGCGCAGCGTTCCAGCGCGCGCATGCCGGCATCGTCTTCGAGGTGATGGTGCTGCCCACGCCCGCCGTGCCCGAGGCCGTGCGCAGCGGCACGGCCGACATCGGGCTGTGTTTCAGCCGCGCGCCTGAAAAAGGCATTGCCGTGGCCTGCCGCGTGGCGGCGCCCCTGGTCGCCCTGGTCGCACCCGGCCATGCCTTGGCCCAGGCCCGCCGCCTGTCGCTGGCCCAATTGGTACGCCACCCGCTGGCACTCACACCGGCCGATACTGCCGTGCGCCAGCTGCTGGACGCGGCCTGCAGCCGCCAGGGACTGATGCTGATGCCGGTGATGGAGAGCAACCACGGCAAGACCCTGCTGAACTTTGCAGCCCAGGGCGCCGCGGTGGCCGTGGCCAGCGAGATCGCCGCGCGCCACATGGTGGCCACGGGCGCACTGGTGGCGGTGGCCCTGAGCGACCGGGGCATGGACCTGCGCGACATCGAGGTCCAGACGCTGGCCGGCCGCACGCTGCCGCATGCGGCGCAGTCCTTCCTGGAAATGCTGCAGCTCAAGCTGCCAACCTCCTGGTAGTCAACCCGGTACCCTGCCGTTGCTCGAATGGGCAGCGCCGTGCGTCTTGCGTCTTGCGTTCATCAGTGCACGAAGCCAGCGCGGGCATCCAAAGTGCATGGAGCGATCAGACACAAAACACAGCCAGCCTGTTCAATTTGCAATGCATTCCAAGGTCTTTGTTACAACAACCAGATAACTCCTATTTTTCATCGCCGTCATGGCTTCGAGAATCCGGAAACGACGAAAAAAACCGCTCAAAAAGCCTGAAGCCTCGCTGCAAGACCGCAATGCGATAGGACTGATCCAGATACATATCGGACGATTCCGAATCGCGCCTGAGAACTGCCCACTCCCGTTCCAAGCGCTTCCTATGATTCGCCTGCATCTCCTTTGAAATCATTGGCATGCGCGGCTTGCTTCGCCGTGCTGCGCATTCAGGACAGGAAGCGGCGACGTGATGGGCACAAAGAAACAGGCAGACCGGAGCCTGCAGGCACGGCAACTGCAATTGCAATTGCTGAAGGGAATGCGGAATGGATGAGCGCACCTCGCTCACCTTCACGCTGCGCGGCCTCGATGAACGCGACACCAAGCTGTTCCGCTCCTTCGTGCGGCTGGTGGACCACCGCACGCAGCACCGCTGGGAATGGACGGAGTTCTCGGCCGACCTGGTGATACTGCATGAAAGCATCCACGAGCAGCCGTCCAGCGGGGTGACGCTGCGCGTGGGCCGCCAGCCCCAAAGCACCCGCCCCACGGGGAACTACCTGAGCCTGCCCCTGCGCGCCGACGCGATGGAGGTCTGCCTCAATGCCATGGGCATGCGTGCCCTGGCCGCGCGCCAGACGGCGTCCGGGCAACGCATGGTGGCGGCACCCCACCCGGCAGCAGCGGCCGACATGCTGGTGCTGTTGCTGCGCTGGCCTCCCCAGCGGCTGCTGACAAGCGCACACCACATGCGCCTGGCAACGTTGTTGACGGGCCAGCCGACCACCTTGCAGGCGCTGTGCCGGCGCTCGGGTCTTGCGCCAGAGATCTGCGCAGCCTTCCTGAACCGCCTCGACGCAATCGGCCTGCTGCGCTGGACCGCCACGGCACCCCGCAGCAGCGCTGCCCCGGGTCCCGCCCGGGGCATTCTCGACCGCATCCGCCAGCGGCTTGCCCAATTGACGAGAGCCTCCGTGCATGAGTGAACTGAAGATCCTGATTTCCGGAACCACGGGCGCGGGCAAGACCACCGCCATACGTGCCGTCAGCGAGATCGCGCCGGTAAGCACCGACGTGCGCAACACCGATGCAGCAGTGGACAAGGCTCTGACCACCGCCGGCATGGACTACGGAGAGCTCACCCTGGACAACGGCGAAAAACTGTACCTGTACGGCACACCGGGCCAGGAGCGCTTCGACTTCATGTGGAACATCCTCTCGCGCGGCGCGCTGGGGGTGATCCTGCTGATCGACAACAGTCGGCCCGATCCACTGGGCGATCTGGATATCTACATCAATGCCCTGTCCGCCACGCTGCGCACCACGGCCTGCGTGGTGGCCGTGTGCCGAATGGACCGGCATGGTCGTCCCGACCTCGAAGGATTTGCCCTGCACCTGCAGTCGCGTGGCCTGCTGTGCCCGGTGGTGCCGGCCGATGTGCGCGAGCCCGCGCAGGTGGTGGCGCTGATCGAGTTGCTGCTGCTGCAGATCGAAGCCCTGTCGCAGGAGCGTCCCCATGAAGAATGACTCCGCTCTGAAGGCGCGCGCCCATGCCGTGCTGCAGGCACTGACAAGCAAGGTGCGCGGCGTGCGAGGCTGCGTAGTCAGCACCGAGGATGGTTTCGAGGTCGCCGCACAGGGCCAGGGCAGCCCGGCGCGGCTGTCCGCCATGGCCAGTTCCATGGCCGCGCTGGGCGCAATCGCCGGTGAGGAAAACCAGTTGGGCCACTGCGCCAACGTGGTGATCGAAGCCGCCGAGGGCTGCATCGTCATGCTGCAGGCACGGCGCCCGGGCCTGACGCTGGTGCTCAGCGTGGTGGCCTCGCGGGAGGCCGTGCTGGGCCAGATTCTCTACGTCTCGCGCGAGGCCGCGCGGGCGCTGGAGCAGGCGTGAACGGGCAGGGTCCGGCATGAGCCGCACCTGTCCCGCAAGCAGACGGGTACCACGACGGTGCCCAACATTCCCTCTACACAAGAAAGGTAGAAAAACAATGGCCAACATCAAGCAAACCATGGACGAACTGATGCGCTGCGACGGCGCACTGTGTGCCGCACTGGTGGACTACAACAGCGGCATGATCCTGGGCCAGGAAGGCGCGGGCGTGGACCTGGAGCTCGCGGCTGCAGGCAATACCGAGCTGGTGCGCGCCAAGCTCAAGACCATGCGCTCGCTGAGCCTGGAAGGCGCGATCGAGGACATCCTGATCACCCTGAGCAAGCAATACCACATCCTGCGCCCCTCCACCCACCACGAGGGACTGTTCCTCTACCTGGTGCTGGACAAGGCCAAGGCCAATCTCGCGCTGGCGCGACGCAAGGTGCAGGACGTGGAAGACGTGCTGGTGGTCTGAAGCAGGGACATGCCAGCGGCGCGGCCGTGCGTCCGCTGACGGGCCTTCTCACAACCGCTCGGCGCACAGCGCCTGCCACTGCAGGATCTCGATCTCGCCGCGCTGCACGCGGATGATGCCGCGCGCCTGCAGGCCCTGCAGCAGCACGTTGGCGGTCTGGCGCGAGATCGACAGCATGCGCGCCAGCTGCTCCTGCGTGATATCCAGGCGCGGCCGGGCCGGCACGTCGTCCAGCCGCTCGCCGTAGCCGCGCGCCATGGCCACCAGGCGGCGCGCCAGGCGCTGGGGCGCGGGCAGCAGGGCCAGATCCTCCAGCGCCGCGAAGGCCGCGCGCATGCGCCCCGACATCAGCACGCCCAGGTCATGCCAGTGCGCAGGGTGCTGCTGCAGCCAGTCCAGCAGCGGCTGGCGCGGCACCTGCAGCACCACGCTGGGCTCCATGGCGTGGGCATCGTGGGTGCGCGGCGAACCATCGAACAGCGCGATCTCGCCAAACCAGGTGGCCGCTCCCATGCGCGTGAGCAGCGCCTCGCGCGCTTGCTCGCTCTGCCCACCCACCCCCGAAAAACCGATGCTGCCCCGGGCCACGGCGAACAGCCCGCCCTCCAGCGCATCGCCGCGCAGGAACAGGGCTTCGCCCGTCTCCAGGCTGCGCGGCTGGGCCAGCGCCAGCAGCAAATCGGCAAACTGCGGCGCCAGTGCGCTGAACCAGCGGCCGGCGCGCAGCGTGGGCAGGTAGGAAAAGGCGTGGGCAGTTTGCATGAGAGGGGATGTCGGATGGCTGACAGACACAGCCGGCGGGCCTGCGTATTTTCGCCGCTGACATCGAACATGCCAGGAGACCTTCCCATGCAAGCCTCACACTCCCTGCCCCGCGCGCTGGCGCGCCCTTCCCGCCTGCTGGCCAGCCTGGCCACAGCCGCTTTGCTGGGCGCCTGCGCCCACGGCTCCCTGCCCGTCTCCGACATGGCCAGGCCCCAGCCGGCCAGCGCCGCCACGCGCGCGGCCCAGCAGGCGGCCTTGGCGCAGCAGCCGCTGGACGATGCGCAGGCCATGGAGGACGCCCGGCGCGGCCTGATCGCCCCGGCCGACACCCTGGTCGTGCGCAACGCCCAGGGACGGCCCATCTGGAGCATGCAGGCCTATGCCTTCCTGGAGCAGGACCAGGCGCCCGACACCGTGCACCCCGCGCTGTGGCGCCAGGCCCAGCGCAACCGCGTCAGCGGCCTGTTCCAGGTGACGGAAGGGCTCTACCAGGTGCGCGGCCTGGACCTGTCGAACATGAGCATCATCGAGGGCGAGACCGGTCTGATCGTGGTCGATCCGCTGATGTATACCGAGACCGCCCAGGCCGCCATGGACCTGTACTTCCAGCACCGCCCGCGCAAGCCCGTGGTGGCCGTCATCTACTCGCACAGCCATGTGGACCATTTCGGCGGCGTGCGCGGCGTGGTGCGCCAGGAGGAGGTGGATGCGGGCCGCGTCCAGGTCATCGCCCCGGCGGGCTTCATGGCCGAGGCCGTGGGCGAAAACGTGATCGCCGGCCACGCCATGGGCCGGCGCGCGCTCTACCAGTTCGGCATGCTGCTGCCGCGCGATGCCCGGGGGCAGGTGGACGCGGGGCTGGGCAAGGCCGGCGCACCCGGCACCCTGGGGCTGATAGCGCCCACGCGCGTGATCGACAGACCGCGCGAGACACTGCGCATCGACGGCGTGGACATCGAGTTCGCGCTCACGCCCGGGGCCGAGGCGCCGGCCGAGATGATCATGTACTACCCCCAGCTCAAGGTGCTGAACATGGCCGAGATCGCCGTCCACACCCAGCACAACCTGCTGCCGCTGCGCGGCGCCCAGGTGCGCGATGCGCTGGGCTGGTCGCGCCACCTGAACGAGGCCCTGCACACCTATGGCGGCAAGGCCGAGATCCTGATTGCCCAGCACCACTGGCCGGTCTGGGGCCAGCCCCGGCTGCAGCACCTGCTGGCCGGCCAGCGCGACACCTACAAATACCTGCACGACCAGACCGTGCGCCTCATGAACCACGGCTACGTGGGTTCGGAGATCGCCGAGATGCTGAAGATGCCCGGATCCCTGGCCCGCGACGGCGCAACGCATGCCTTCTACGGCCATCTGCGCCACAACATCCGCGCCATCTACCAGCACTACCTGGGCTACTACGAAGGCAACCCGGCCCAGCTGGAGGCGCTGCCGCCCGTGCCCGCCGCACGCAAGACCGTGGAATACATGGGGGGCGCCGACGCCGTGCTGCGCCGTGCGCAGGCCGACTACGAGCGCGGCGAATACCGCTGGGTGGCGCAGATCGCCTCGCAACTGGTCTTTGCCGACCCGGCCAACCAGGCCGCGCGCCGCCTGGCGGCCAATGCCTATGAACAGCTGGGCTACCAGATGGAATCGGCCACGGCCCGCAACGCCTTCCTGCAGGGCGCGGCGGAACTGCGCCAGGGCGTGCCCCAGCTGCCCAGGCCCGGCAGCACCGCGCGCGACCTGGTGCGCAGCCTGCCGCTGGAGATGTTCTTCGACTACCTGGGCGTGCGGCTGGACGCGGGCAAGGCCGCAGGCCAGCGCATCGTGCTCAACTGGACCTTCACCGACACCGGCGAGCAGCGCAGCCTGAACCTGGAGAACAGCGCCCTCACCCAGAGCCCGGGCCTTGCGCCCTCCGCCCATGCCAGCCTGCGCCTGACGCGCGCCACGCTGGACGCCATTGCAGGCCAGGAGACCACGATGGCCGAGGCCATCAAGAGCGGCCAGCTGCGCATCGAGGGCGACGCCTCCAAGGTGACGGCGCTCATGTCCATGCTGGACCGCTTCGACAGCGTGTTCCCCATGGTGGAGCCACGCCCCGAGCGGGCCGCTCAGTAACCGTGCTGGGCGCGGAAGTCGCGCGCCTTGCCGAAGTGTCCGTTGCCGATGAAGGGCACGGGCGGGCGCAGCGCCGACAGCGGCGAGGGATGGTTGCTGGTCAGCACCAGATGGCCCCGGTCGGCCGGAATGAAGGCGCGCTTGGACTGCGCATGGCTGCCCCAGAGCATGAAGACCACGGGGCGCGTGCCCTGGGCGATGTGTCGGATCACCGCATCGGTCAGCAGCTCCCAGCCCTTGCCCGAGTGGCTGGCCGCCTGGCCTTCCTCCACCGTGAGGCAGGTGTTGAGCAGCAGCACGCCGTTCCTGGCCCACTTGACCAGGCTGCCGCCCGGGTTGGGGAAGGGCGGGAATGGCACGCCCAGGTCACGCTGCATCTCCTTGAAGATGTTCTGCAGCGAGGGCGGCATGCGCACGCCCGGCGCCACCGAGAACGACAGGCCTTCGGCCTGCCCACGGCCGTGGTAGGGGTCCTGGCCCAGGATGACCACGCGCACTTCCTCGGGCGGGGTCAGCTCCAGCGCGCGCAGCGGCTGGGGCGGAAAGATCACCGCGCCGGCTTCCAGGCGCTGGTGCAGAAAGGTCAGCAGCTGCTGGCCCGTGGCACCCGCGAAGAAGTCCTCGACCAGGGGCTGCCAGTCGGGCGCAACGGGCCAGTCGGCGGGATCGGCGGATTGGAGTTGGTCGGCTTGCGCCGGGGCGATTGCGTCGTCTTGAAGGGCCATGGCGGATGGGGGCACCGCCGCCACATGCCGAGGCAGCAGCCACCCTCAAAAAAGTACAGCTGAAATGCATGGGCGCAAGCGCCATGCCTGTTGGATCACGGCAAGCATACCTTTCCCTGCGGTGGGGGAGGGCAGTCCGCCAATGGTGCCCCAAAGGCAGATGATGGTTGCACGCATACGGGAAACCTTCAGTAGCACTGCAGCGACCCGCAGCAGGAAGTGCTCGAATACATCAAGCGCGACATTGCCGGCCTGGCGGCTGACCACGGCCGAGATGGCCAAGCTCCGCGGCGTTTCCTACATGACGCTGCAGCACACCGGGCAGGAGCGCAGCGGAGGCAACGTGCAGGCCATGAGCCGCATCTTGGCCATGCTGGGGCTCCAGCTCGGGGTGGTGCGCATCGTGCGGACCCCGGATCCACCGGCCAGCCCGCACAACGGCGCGACTCAGGCGAACAGCTTGGCCAGCGCCTCTCCCGGCTCCTTGGCGCGCATGAAGGCCTCGCCCACCAGGAAGCTGTGGATGCCGGCATCGCGCATGGCCTTGACATCCTCGCGGCTGCCGATGCCCGACTCGGTGACCAGCAGTCGGTCGGCCGGCACGTTCCTTTGCAGGTCCAGCGTGGTCTGGATGCTGACCTCGAAGCTGCGCAGGTTGCGGTTGTTGATGCCCACCAGCGGCGTCTTCAGCCGGAGCGCGCGGTCCAGCTCGGCGCCGTCGTGGACCTCGACCAGCACGGCCATGTCCAGGCTGTGGGCGATCTGTTCCATCTCGGCCATCTGCGCGTCGTCCAGGCAGGCGGCGATCAGCAGCACGCAGTCGGCGCCCATGGCCCGCGATTCGTAGATCTGGTAGGGATCGACCATGAAGTCCTTGCGCAGCACGGGCAGGTGGCAGCTGGCACGCGCCTGCTTGAGATAGTCCACGCTGCCCTGGAAGAACTGCTTGTCGGTCAGCACCGAGAGGCAGGCGGCGCTGACGCCCTTGCCGTCGCCCTCGGCATAGCTTTGCGCGATGTCGGCGGGGATGAAGTCCTCGCGGATCACGCCCTTGCTGGGGCTGGCCTTCTTGATCTCGGCGATCACGCCGGCCTGGCCGGCGTCGATCCTGGCGCGCAGCGCGCCCACGAAGTCGCGCGTGAGCACGCGGCTTTCGGCGTCGCGGCGCATGTCGGCGAAGGGCATGCGCTTCTGGGCGGCCGCCACTTCCTGCACTTTCACGTCGCAGATTTGCTTGAGGATGTCGGACACGTTGCTTTCCTTGGTTTCTCGTATTCGGTGGTCGATGGGGGCTGCTCGGCTCAGGCCGTCAGCCGGGCCGTGTAGGCCACGAGTTCGTTGAGCTTGGCCAGGGCCGCGCCGCTGTCCAGCGCCGCCTGGGCGCGGGCCATGCCGTCCTCGATGCTGGAGGCCACGTTGGCCGCATACAGTGCGGCACCCGCGTTCAGGCAGACGATGTCGCGCGCGGCGCTCTTCTCGCCATGGAGCACGCCCAGCAGCATGGCCTTGGATTCCTCGGGATTGTCCACCTTGAAGGCGCGCGTGCCGACCATGCGCAGGCCGAAGTCCTCGGGATGGATCTCGTACTCGCGCACCACGCCGTCCTTGAGCTCGCCCACCAGGGTGCCCGCGCCCAGGCTGATCTCGTCCAGCCCGTCACGGCCGTAGACCACGATGGCATGCTCGGCGCCCAGGCGCTGCAGCGCGCGCACCTGGATGCCGACCAGGTCCTCGTGGAACACGCCCATGAGGATGTTGGGCGCGCTGGCCGGATTGGTCAGCGGACCCAGGATGTTGAAGATGGTGCGCACGCCCAGCTCCTTGCGCACGGGCGCCACGTTCTTCATGGCCGGGTGGTGGTTGGGCGCGAACATGAAGCCGATGCCCACGTCGGCGATGCTGCGCGCGATCTGCTCGGGGCTGAGCTGGATGTTGACGCCCAGCGCCTCCATGGCGTCGGCGCTGCCGCTCTTGCTGCTGACGCTGCGCCCGCCGTGCTTGCTGACCTTGCCGCCCGCCGCCGCGACCACGAAGATGGAGCAGGTGGAGATGTTGAAGGTGTTGGCGCCGTCGCCGCCCGTGCCCACGATGTCCACCAGGTGGCGCGTGTCCTCCACATGGACCTTGTTGGAGAACTCGCGCATGACCTCGGCCGCGGCCGCGATCTCGCCGATGGTCTCCTTCTTCACGCGCAGGCCGGTGACGATGGCCGCCGTCATCACGGGCGACAGCTCGCCGCGCATGATCAGGCGCATCAGGTGCAGCATCTCGTCGTGGAAGATTTCGCGGTGCTCGATGGTGCGCTGCAGCGCTTCCTGGGGGGTGATCTGGGTCATTGCGGTGTCTCGGTTGGGTGCCGGCCTGCTCAGGCCTTCTGTTCCAGGAAATTCTTCAGCATGGCATGGCCGTGCTCGGTGAGGATGCTCTCGGGGTGGAATTGCACGCCCTCGATGGCCAGGCTGGTGTGGCGCACGCCCTGGATCTCGCCGTCCTCGCTGGTGGCCGTGATCTCCAGGCAGCCGGGCAGGCTGGAGCGGGCAATGGCCAGCGAATGGTAGCGGTTGACCGTGAACCGTTCGGGCAGGTCGGCGAACACGCCCTTGCGGTCGGTGGTGATGACGCTGGTCTTGCCATGCATCTGCTGGCCAGCGCGCACGATGTCGCCGCCGAAGGCCGCGCCAATGCTCTGGTGGCCCAGGCACACGCCCAGGATGGGCAGGCGGCCCGCGAAGTGCTGGATGGCCGCCACGGAAATGCCGGCCTCGGCCGGCGAGCAGGGGCCGGGCGAGATCACCAGGCGGTCGATCTTCTCGCGCTCGACCAGGGCGATCACCTCGTCCAGCGTGGCCTCGTCATTGCGCACCACGGTGACATCGGCACCCAGCTCGCCCAAGTACTGGACGATGTTGTAGGTGAAGCTGTCGTAGTTGTCGATCATCAGCAGTCTGGTCATACCGGCTCCTGGGTCTCAAAGGGAAAAACGGGTGGCGCGGGCATGCCGCAGCGAAGGCTGGCGCGGGAATGCGCGCAATGCTGCCTGGGTCTGGAAGGGGGAATCTGAGGGCATCTGGGCAATCTCCTGGGTTCTGGGAGCCGCCGTGCCGGGGAGCCATCTGCTGGGTGAGCCTTGCTGCCGTCACGGCGGCAAGGTGCGGTACGCAACCGCGACGACGTGCCGCTTCCTTATTGGAAGCGCCACCACTGTGCAACGATGATCGAAACGGGCGTACCGTTCATGGCTGTCTTGGATCGAGAGTTCAGGTGTCTGGAAGACGGGAATGCAGCAGGCTGCATGGCGAAGCATGCTAACACAGGGTCCGCGCAGCGTGGCGGGACGCCCCTGCGGGCGCCTCACTTCAGGAAATCCGGCTGGTCGAACTTCTGCTTGAGGAAGCGCCCGTTGGCCAGCAGCGCCTGCGCATCGCTGGCCGCCACATGGGCCACCACCTGCTGCATCTGCCCGGCCAGCAGCGCCAGCTGCTCGGTCAGCAGCTGCCTGGCCGTCTTGCCATCCTGCACGGGCTGAGTGACACGGAACAGCGGCGGCAGCGCCGCATAGTGCGACAGCGTGGCGGGCAGGTACTGCAGCACCGTCTCGCGCACGGTGAACAGGCCGTCGTTGAAGACCGGGCCGGCGTCGGCCAGCGCAGGCAGCACCTCGTGCACCGAGCCGCGCACGCTGTCCAGGTGCTTTTGCATCTCGGGCGTGAGCATCGGGCAGGCCTTTTGCACCAGCTCATCGATGCGTTCGCGGATGTCCTCGGCGCTCCAGTGCTGCTGCAGCGCCCGCTCGAAGCTGGCGCCCGCCGGCTGCAGGGCCCAGCCCAGCAGCAGGCCCGCAACGTACAGGCCCAGCGTGATCCAGCCCCAGCCGGCACCGATCACGCCCGCAAACAGCAGCACCGGCCCCAGCAGGGCCAGCGCCAGGCCGGTGAGGTTGCCGTTGCCGTAGAAGAAAAGCTGCAGGCGGCGCATCAGGCGGGTCCGATCGCTGGCGGTGCTGTCACTGGTAGCCCCGGATTTCCTTGAACACCAGCGGCAGCCCGCTCTTGCCGGTGTTGCGCGCATCGAAGGCGCGCCCGCCCGTCAGCTCGGCCAGGGCCTGCATTTCGCCGGACTGCGCCTCGCCAAAGATGATGGGAAAGACGCGCACCAGCGGCGCGCCGCCGTCGCGCGCCATGCGCTGCTCGCGCTCGAACGCGGCCCAGTCGCGGCCTGCCGTGTTGGCGCCATCGGTCAGCAGCACGATGCTGACGAAGCGCTCGGGATCGGCCCGCAGTTCCTGGCGTGCCTGCTGCTGGGCCAGCGTGAGCGCGTCGTAGATGGCCGTGCCGCCGTCGGCCACCAGGCTGTCGGCATAGGCCAGCACCTGGGCGCTTGCGGCCTGCAGCTCGCCCGCCGCGAACTGCACGCGCGCGGGCTGGCCGACCAGGCCCGAGAACGGAATCAGCAGCACGCGCTCGCGCGCCTGGAAGGCGGCGTAGCGCTGGCTGGCGGCCGATGCCTCGGCGCCGGACAGCAGCTTGAGCGCCTCCTTCATCTGCGCCAGCCGCGCACCCTTCATGGAGCCGCTCACGTCCAGCACGAAGATGCTGGTGGCCGGGCGGCGCAGATCGCTCTGGTAGGCCGAGAGCACGGCATCGATCACCTCCAGCCGGTTCGGAAAGCTCAACTCCACCACGGGCGCCGTGGGCAGCGCCGGGCTGGCCTGTGCCTCGGGGCTGGCGGGGCGCAGCTGGGCCTGGCGCAGCGGCTGGCCCTGGAAGGCGGGGGCCTTGAACTGGGCGACCAGCCGGTCATAGTCGGCGCGGCGGCCGGCGTTGAGCAGCATCAGCGGATAGTCGGCCGAGATCACGCCGTCGCGCGGGTAGACCAGGGTCAGGCGGTCGGCGGCGGGCAGCTTCTCGTTCAGGCGCAGGATCACGGCCTCGTAGTTGACCAGCGCATCGACGGCGCCGGGCTCGCGCTCGAAGGCCTCGGCCAGCCAGCCGGAGCTGCCGGCGGTGAGCTTCTGGCCCGACAGAAAGTCCTTGAGCACCTTGGCATCGACCTCCCTGGCGTCCAGGTCCTCGGTCTTGCCGGCCACGGCCGAGGCCACGGCGAACAGTGCGCTCATGCCGGTGTTGGAACTGGCCGGATTGGTCATGCCGTAGCGCAGCCGGCCCTGGGCGGCAGCGCGTGCAATGCCGGCCCAGGTGGGCGGGGCCTTGTCCCAGCCCAGCTTTTGCAGCACGGGGGCCTTCACGCCCAGGGCCACGCGCGAGTAGAAAAGTTTTTCGCGTGCCAGCGGCTTGTTCGCCAGCGCCAGAGCGGGATAGGCGCCATTGGGCGGCAGGATGGCGTCGTACTGCTCGCCCGCATTGATGCGCTCGACCATCTCCAGCGTGCCTGCATAGCTGAGCTTGAGCGGCACGCCCGCCGCCGTGGCAGCCTGCTCCAGCGCGGGCGCCACGTCCTTGAGCTCGGAGCCGGCCAGCACGGTGAATGCACCCTGGGGACCGGCGGACGGATCGGACTTGGCGGCGGCCTGCGGCGCGGGTTCGGGCGACTTTCCGCAGCCGGCCAAAGACAGTCCAAAACCCAGCAGCAGCACGGCCGCCAGGCGCTGGAGCATGCTCACAGCACCACCTCGCCGGCGGGCGACTGCAGCGCCTCGCGCACGTCCTCGCGGCGGCTCTTTTCCAGATAGGCGCGGGACTTGTCCACCTCCTGCGACAGCGTGTCCACCGTGGTCTGCATGGAGGCCAGGGCCTTGACCTTGAAGTCGGCCATGGCGTCCATGGTCTGGTAGATGTTGCCGAAGGCCTGCTGCAGCCTGGCGATGTCGATGGTGCTGCTGGCCGCCTGCTCGTGGATCTTCCCGCTTTGCTCGCGCAGCAGCTCGCTGGTGCCGGCGATCAGGTTGCCCGTGGTGGTGTTCAGCGCCGTGATCTGGTCCAGCACCAGCTTCTGGTTGGCCAGCGCCTGCGCCACGATGACGGCCGTGCGCAACGCCGAGACCGTGGTGGTGGTCGCGCGGTCCACGCCCTTGGCCAGTTCGAGGTTGTTCTTGCGCACCAGGTCCAGTGCCAGGTAGCCCTGCACGTTCACCGCCATCTGGGTGAGCAGGTCGGTGACCTTCTGACGCGCGTAGAACAGCATGTCCTCGCGCACCACGCGCGCCTTTTCGGGGTCGCTGGCGTCCAGCTGCGCCGCCTTGGCATCCAGCGCCGCGTCCAGCTTCTTGCCGATGTGGATGTATTTTTCCAGCCGCTCCATCAGGCCCCACAGGTTGGCCTTTTCCTGCTCGATGGCGGCGTTGTCGCGCAGCAGCTCGTCCTTGCCGCGCTTGAGGCTGTCGATGATGGCGTTCAGGTGGCTCTGGCTGGACTGGAACTTGTCGAAGTAGTCCACCAGCCGGTTGCCCATGGGGATCAGGCCCAGCAGCTTGCGCGGCTTGAACAGGTCGTCCTGGCGCGAGGGATCCAGCGCCTCCACCTGGCGGCGCAGGTCGATCAGGCCCTGGCCGATCTGGCTGCCCTGGTCGAACAGGCCGTTGTTCAGCGTCTTGACGGGACGCTCCAGCATGCGGCTGGAGACGGCGGCAGCGGCCTGCACCTCCTTGTTGCCCATGCCGTGGATGCGCTCGACCGCGCCCTTGAAGGCGGGCGACTGGCTGTCGTTGGCGGTGATGTCGTCGATGAACTGCGCCACCTGTGCGTCCAACTGCTGAACTTCCTCGGCCTTGAGGCGGACCTTGCCGCTGGCCGACTCGATGGGCACGGGCAGGGCGGGCGCAGGCGGCTCCAGCACGAAATCCTGCGCCTGTGCAGGCACGGCCACGGCGGCGCTGGCAGTGGTGGTCTGGGGGATGTTGCTCATCGGTTGCTCCTGGAACTTTCGGTCATTTGAAGCGCTGCTCCATGTCCACGATCATTCGCTCCAGCCACTCCTGGCTGGGCGGATCGATCACATCCACCAGCTGCGCGGGCGCCTGCACGCCCTGCCCGGCCCAGCGCTCGGGGCCGTGCGTGTCGCCGCCGGTGCGAAAGCCGTATTCCTGCGCCAATGCGCGCAGTTGCGGATCGGATTCGAGCAGCTGGCCCACGCGATCGCCCGCAGGCGTGTAGGGCACGAGCACATGCTTGGAATACAGCGTGGGCTGCGGGTAGAGCATCACCATCTCGCCGCTTCTGCGCTGCGGGTGGCGCAGCAGGAACTCCACCAGCTGCGATTCATAGGCCACCAGCAGCGGCGCCTTGCCCATGCCCAGGGCCAGGTAGTCCTCGAAGGGGCCGGCCGACGAGCTTTCCTGGAAGCCCTGGCGCAAAAACAGCGGCGCCACCTGCGGCAGCACGCGCTCCAGGTCGGCCGGGCTTTGCACCACCTGCTGGCCGTTGAGCACATAGCTGGCCAGCGCGAGGTACATGGCCGCGCTGTTGGAGCTGCGCACATCGGTGCTGGCGGGCAGCACGGCCTTGCCGGTGGCAAAGGCGCCGGAGGCCTTCAGGTCACGCCAGCGCGTGCCCTTGCCGGCCATGGCCAGCAGGGCGGGAAGATCGGTCACGAAATAGAAGTCGCCCTGCTTTTGCGCAACGCCGTTGGCGATCAGTATCTCGGCAATGGGCCGCCAGCTGGCGAACACGATGGGCGTGTAGAACGGCGTGTAGACCGTGCCGGCCCTGGCCGCCGCCTTGAGCTGGGCCGCAGCCGGCGCGCCCGAGGGAAAGCCGAAGTCGTACTGATTGGGGTCGTAGCTGTTGGCAATGCTGCGCGAGCCGGCCTTTTGCACCGTCACCGTCACGCCGTGGCGCGCCAGCACGTCGCGCACGCGCTCGTCCTGGAAGAAGGCTTCCTTCTCGGAGCCGATCAGGCCGCGTGCCGTCACGGGCTGCTGCTGCGTCAGCTGCGCCTGGCGGTCCTGCACCAGGGCCGTGCGCGAATACCAGATACCTCCGCCCACGGCCGCCAGCAGCAGCGCCGCCAGCCCCGCCGCCAAAGCACGGCGCGCGTTCATTGAGAGGCTCCGCCCTGGATGAAGGCAAGATGAAATTCGGTCATGAACGCGCGGGCCGTTGTCATGTTTTGTTCAAAAAAACTTCTTATACGGAAGTTTTGTGACAAAACGACGACACGCGGCCCGGCCCGCGCCGCGACTACCTCAACGCGACTACCTCAGCGCGGCTACCTCAGCGCGAGTTGCTCGGTGAAGCTGCGCCCACCGGGCGTTTCGCGGTGCTGCTGGCTGCGGTGCTCCACCAGCCGGTCCCAGGTCTGCATCTGGCGCTCTTGCGTCTTGCGCAGCGCGCCGGTGACCTGCTTGCCGGTTGTCTCGATCAGCGTGGTGATGGTGCGGCTGTCCTGCACCTTGGTCAGGTCATAGTTGCCCGACTGCAAATCCAGCATGCTGCGGTTGCGCGCCTTTTTGGATTCGGCGTTCAGGGACTCGGTCACCACCTGGGCGATCGACTCGCCCTCCGTGCCGCGGGACTGCCGGTTGGTCTTCTGGCCCACCTGGTACTCGGCGCGGCCGATTTCGGTCACGGCGCCGAATTCATTGGTGTTCTCGAAATCACCGCTGAAGCTGGCCTGGAAATCGGCCAGGCCGCTTTGCAGGGACTGCACGGAACGCTCCAGCCCGGAGAGCGCGGCGATGGCGCCCGGCGCGGCCGGCGCCTGCGCGTTGTGCAGCTGACTGAAGGCACTCTTGAACATGTCCACCAGCGCCGCATCCGCACGGCCGCGCTGCGCGGCGGCATCAAAGCGCTTCAGATGCTGGTCCAGCGCGGCCTGGCGCTGCGAAGCGCTGGCGCCCACGGGGGCACCGGACTCCAGGTTGACGGCCAGCTCGCCCGCCGCGCCCTTCATCGCCACCGAACGGCCATCGGCGCCCAGATGCAGGCTGAACGAGGACAGGGGCTGCGAAGGCTTGGGGTTCTTGATGTCCAGGTCCAGGCCGGACAGCACGCTGCGGTCGAAGTCCATCAGCTTGCCCAGCTGCAGCTGGGGCTTGCCCGGCTTTCCCAGGCCTTCCAGCGCTTCGTCCAGCCCGTCGGCCAGCTGGGCAATGGCCGCGCTCTCGGCCTTGCTCAAGCGGCCGGAACTCTTGACCTCGACCCGCAGCCCGCTGCTGCTGCCCGCTTCGCTGCCGTCGTTCGTGGCAATCCGCAGCTCCACGGTCTGGCCCGATTGCGTGCGGATCTTCAGGCTCACGGTGGCAGCGCCCACGG
Source organism: Delftia deserti (assembly GCF_042653485.1). NCBI lineage: Bacteria > Pseudomonadati > Pseudomonadota > Betaproteobacteria > Burkholderiales > Comamonadaceae > Delftia > Delftia deserti. The sequence continues at coordinate 3,597,671 of NZ_JBHSIH010000001.1, forward strand.
ACACATCGCTCAGTGCGGACTTGTCCAGGGCCTGCGCATCCGCGCTGCCTGCGACGGAGTCGGCCTCCGTGGGCGCCTGGTACTCCGCAACCGCCTGTTGGTAGTCCGACGGCGTCGCCGCAAAGCGCGACAGCAGGGCGCCGCCCAGGCCGCGCCAGCGGTCGGCCAGGCTGGCCGATGGCCCCAGGCCCAGGTTGCGTGCCATCAGGGTGCTGATGTCGTCCCTGTCTTGCGAAGCCCAGGCCCGGGCCAGCCTGAACTGGCCCAGTTCCACGGGCTGCGGTTTGGCATAGATGACGCTGGACCCCGGGGACTGGCCCAGCGTGACCTGCGTGCCCGGGTCGGCGGGTACAGCAGTTGCCGCGGTCGCTGACGACCGCACGGACACCGTGGGCCGCATGCCCGCTGCGCTGGCGGCAAAGCTGGCGCCGGTGGATGAAATGCTGGTCATGGATTGATCGTCTTCCTTCGGTCTTGTCCTGACTGAATGTGGCGGCCCAGGCCTTTGCAGGCCGGGGATTTTCTCTGTTCATGGACCATCGGCAGATTTCCGGTCTTCTTTACCTCCTGTGCACCAATATGGTGTGAATACCCCGCATTCGCTGAAATCCGGCCAATACAGGGAATTTTCGGAAGGCGGCGCAAAAGGTGCGATGGGCGAGCCGGGCAGAGCAACCGGCCGCAGGCCACATCCTCCCATTGACGTCGCTCTCTTTGACCTGAGTCAAGCCTATGGATTGAACTGCATCGATATAACGAAACGGCATCGCCAAAAACGGTCGCTGCAGTGCAACATAGATAGAATAAAAAAGAACAAGAGATGATATTTGCATGCAAACCTTTGCTTTTGCACGCTCAAAACAAGCTATCAAATTCTTTGGAATCACAGGAAATACAAACATTCGCCATGGCGCATATGTTTGCAATGGAGTGCCATGGCCCGTGGTTCCTGACGAAGCCGCCCCGGGTGGCCTGTTTCCCGGCAGACCTTCTGATCTGGAGCATTCGAGATGACGCTATTGGCTGGCAAAAAAGGCCTGATCGTCGGCATCGCCAACCGCGACAGCATTGCCTGGGCCTGTGCCCGGGCCATGCATGCGGCGGGCGCCGAGATCGGCGCGACCTGGCAGAACGACAAGGCCCGTGTGCATGTGGAGCCCTTGCTCGACGAGATCGGTGCCGGGCTGCGCATGCCGCTGGACGTGGGCGACGACGAACAGATGCGCGCACTGTTCGATGCCGCCGCCGTGCGCTGGGGCCGGCTGGACTTCGTGCTGCACGCCGTGGCCTACGCCCCGCGCAAGGACCTGCAGGGCCGTGTGGTGGACAGCTCGCGCGAGGGCTTTGCGCTGGCCATGGACATCTCCTGCCACTCCTTCATCCGCATGGCGCACCTGGCCGAGCCGCTGATGGCCGCCAGCGGCGGCAGCCTCATGACGCTGAGCTACCTGGGCGCCAGCGAGGTCATGCCGCACTACGGAATCATGGGCCCGGTCAAGGCCGCGCTGGAGTCCACCACGCGCTATCTGGCGGCCGAGCTGGGTCCCTCGCGCATCCGCGTCAATGCTGTCTCGCCCGGGCCCATCGCCACGCGCGCGGCCTCGGGCATTGCCGCTTTCGATGAACTCGTGGCCGACAGCGTGCGCCGCTCGCCCATTGCCGGCGAACTGCGGCCCGACGACGTGGGGCCGCTGTGCGCCTTCCTGGCCTCGGACGGGGCGCGCGCCATCACGGGCTGCACGCTGTATGTCGATGGCGGCCACCACATCCTCAACTAGCGGCCGCCGCACCGGCACCCCGCAGCACTGCAGATGACCCTCCCATTCCCCCGAACCGCCGCCGCCGCGCTGGCAGCCGCACTGGCCGCAGCCTTGGCAGGATGTGCCTCCCTGGCGCCGCCGCACGAGCCGCCGCCCCTGCCCACGCCCGAGGCCTGGCCTGCCCATCTGCAGGCGGGCGCCCAGGGTGTCGCCGCCGCCGGCCTGCCCTGGCGCGAGTACTTCACCGACCCCGTGCTGCGCCAGCTGATCGCCACCGCGCTGGAGCACAACCGCGACCTGCGCGTGGCCGCGCTGCGCGCCGAAGAGGCGCGCGCGGCCTTCCAGATCCAGCGCTCCGAGCTGTTCCCGGCCATTGGCGTGGGCGGCCAGGCCGCACGGGCGCGCGTGCCTGGCGACCTCAACCTCTCGGGCCGCTCCGTGGTCAGCGGCGAGTACCGCGCCGAGGTCGGCGTCAGCAGCTGGGAGCTGGACCTGTGGGGCCGCGTGCGCAGCCTCAAGGACGCGGCCCTGCAGACCTGGCTGGCCAGCGATGCGGGCCGCCACGCCGTGCAGACCGCGCTGATCGCCCAGGTGGCCGACGGCTACCTGGGCCTGCGCGAGCTGGACGAGCGCGTGGCCATTGCGCGCGAGACGCTGGCCACGCGCCAGGAATCCTTTCGCATCTTCACGCGCCGCGAGGCCGTGGGCGCCAGCTCGCGCCTGCAGCTGGCCCAGGTCCAGACCCTGCTGACCCAGGCGCAGGCCCTGCTGGCCCAGCTGGAGCTGGCACGCGCGCAGCATCTGCATGCCCTGGCGCAGCTGGTCGGCGCCCATCCGGGCCCGCTGCCCGCCGCCGCGCCCTTTGACGACGCCCTGGTGCTGGCCGAGCTGCGGCCGGGCCTGCCCTCGGAACTGCTCACGGCGCGGCCCGACATTGCCGCGGCCGAGCACCAGCTGCGCGCGGCCCGGGCGCAGATCGGCGCGGCGCGCGCCGCCTTCTTCCCGCGCATTGCGCTCACGGCCCGCTGGGGCACGGCCAGTGCCGAGCTGGACGGCCTGTTCGACGGCGGCAGCCGCGCCTGGGCCTTCGTGCCCACGGTGTCCCTGCCCATCTTCGACGGCGGCCGGCGCCGCGCCAACCTGGAGCTGGGAGAGATCCGCAGCGACATGGCCGTGGCCCAGTACGAGAAAGCCATCCAGACCGCCTTCCGCGAGGTGGCCGATGGCCTGGCCGCGCGCCGCTGGCTGTCCGAGCAGATCACCGTGCAGCGCACCGCCGTGCAGGCCCAGGCCGAGCGCGCGCGGCTGGCGCAGCTGCGCTACGACAACGGCTCGGCCGCCTACCTGGAGGTGCTGGACGCCCAGCGCGACCTGCTGGCCGCACGCCAGCAGCTGGTGCAGGCGCGGCGCGCCCTGCTGTCCAGCCAGGTGGGCCTGTATGCCGCCCTGGGCGGCGGCAGCGGTGCCGAACCTGCCCCGCTGCCCGCCACCCTGCCGGCAACGCCTGCCGATCCCCCGAATTCCTGAAGCCTCCGGACCCGCCCATGGACAAGAACACCTCTCTGAAGAACAAGATCGTGCCGATCGCCGCCGTGGCGGTCCTGGCCCTCGTGGCCTGGTGGGCCTGGAAGACCTTCACGCCCAAGGGCCCGGGCGAGGGCTTCGTCGGCAGCAACGGCCGTGTCGAGGCCACCGAGATCGACATCTCCACCAAGCTGCCCGGCCGCGTGGAGGAAATCCTGGTGCGCGAGGGCGACTTCGTGCAGGCCGGCCAGCCCGTGGCACGCATGCAGATCGACACCCTGCGCGCCCAGCGCCAGGAAGCCGACGCCATGCGCCAGCAGGCCGAGCACGGCGTGGCCGCGGCCGAGGCCCAGGTCACCCTGCGCCGCAGCGACCTGGCCGCCGCGCAGGCCCTGATCGTGCAGCGCGAGACCGAGGTGGACGCCGCGCAGCGCCGCTTCAAGCGCTCGGAAACGCTGGCGCGCGAGGGGGCCTCTTCGGTGCAGGAGCTCGATGACGACCGCGCCCGCGTGCGTGGCAGCGAGGCGGCGCTGGCCGCCACGCGCGCCCAGGCCGCCGCCGCCCAGGCCGCCGTGAAGGCGGCCGAGGCCCAGGTGGTCGGCGTGCGCTCCCAGGTGCAGGCCGCCACGGCCACGGTGGCGCGCGTGCAGGCCGACATCGACGACGGCGTGCTCAAGGCCCCGCGCGACGGCCGCGTGCAGCTGCGCGTGGCCCAGCCCGGCGAGGTGCTGGGCGCAGGCGGGCGTGTGCTCAACCTGCTGGACCTGTCCGATGTCTACATGACCTTCTTCGTGCCCGAGACCGCCGCCGGCCGCATCGCCCTGGGCAGCGAGGTGCGCTTGGTGCTGGACGCCGCGCCCGAGTACGTGATCCCGGCCCGCGTCTCCTTCGTCGCCAGCCAGGCCCAGTTCACGCCCAAGACCGTGGAGACCGCCAGCGAGCGCCAGAAGCTGATGTTCCGCGTGCGCGCCCAGATCCCGCCGGAGCTGCTGCGCCGCCATCTGGAACAGGTCAAGACCGGCGTGCCCGGCATGGCCTGGCTGCGCACCGATGCCAGCCATGAGTGGCCCGCCAACCTGGCCATCAAGCTGCCAGCCCAGCCCGCGCAATGAGCGAGAGCACGACGCCCCATGCCAGCGGCTGGGTTGTGCGCCTGAAGGGCGTGCACCAGCGCTATGGCCAGGTCCAGGCCCTGGCGGGCATTGACCTGGACATTCCCGAAGGCCGCATGGTCGGCCTGATCGGGCCGGACGGGGTGGGCAAATCCAGCCTGATGGCCCTGATCTCCGGGGCACGCAAGATCCAGGAAGGCAGCGTCGAGGTGCTGGGCGGCGACATGGCCCAGCGCCGCCACCGCGAGGCCGTCTGCCCGCGCGTGGCCTACATGCCGCAGGGCCTGGGGCGCAACCTCTATCCCACGCTGTCGGTGGAGGAGAACCTGCAGTTCTTCGCGCGCCTGTTCGGCCATGACGCGGCCGAGCGGCGCCGCCGCATCGACGATCTCACCCAGGCCACGGGCCTGCGCAAATTCCTGGAGCGCCCGGCCGGCAAGCTGTCGGGCGGCATGAAGCAGAAGCTGGGCCTGTGCTGCGCGCTGATCCACGACCCCGACCTGCTGATTCTTGACGAGCCCACCACAGGCGTGGACCCGCTGGCGCGCGCCCAGTTCTGGGACCTGATCGCGCGCATCCGCCGCCAGCGCCCCGGCATGAGCGTGCTGGTGGCCACGGCCTACATGGACGAGGCCCAGCGCTTCGACTGGCTGGTGGCCATGGACGAGGGCCGCGTGCTGGCCACGGGCACGCCGGCCGAGCTGCTGCAGCGCACGGCCAGCCGCTCGCTGGAAGAGGCCTTCATCGCCCTGCTGCCCGAAGAGAAAAAGCGCGGCCATGCGCCCGTGACCATAGCGCCCCTGCCCGAGGGCGGCGAGGACGACATAGCCATCGAGGCCAGGGACCTGACCATGCGCTTTGGCGACTTTGTCGCCGTGGACCATGTGTCCTTCCGCATCCGCCGCGGCGAGATCTTCGGCTTCCTGGGCTCCAACGGCTGCGGCAAGAGCACCACCATGAAGATGCTGACCGGCCTGCTGCCGGCCAGCGAGGGCCAGGCCTGGCTGTTCGGCCAGCCCGTGGACCCGCGCGACATCGACACGCGCCGCCGCGTGGGCTACATGACCCAGGCGTTCTCGCTGTATGGCGAGCTGACCGTGCACCAGAACCTGGTGCTGCACGCGCGCCTGTTCGGCGTGCCCGAGGCGGACATTCCCGCGCGCGTGGCCGAGATGCTGCAGCGCTTCGACCTGCAGGCCGCGCAGCACAGCCTGCCGGCCGCCCTGCCGCTGGGCATGCGCCAGCGCCTGTCGCTGGCCGTGGCCATGGTGCACAAGCCCGAGCTGCTCATCCTGGATGAGCCCACCTCGGGCGTGGACCCCGTGGCGCGCGACGGCTTCTGGCGCCTGCTGGTGGAGCTGTCGCGGCGCGACCGAGTCACCATCTTCATCTCCACCCACTTCATGAACGAGGCCGAGCGCTGCGACCGCATGTCCATGATGCATGCGGGCAAGGTGCTGGACAGCGACACGCCCGCGCGCCTGGTGGCCAAGCGCGGCGCGGCCACGCTGGAGGAAGCCTTCATCGGCTACCTGGTCGAGGCCGGTGGCGGCGAGGCCCCGGCCGAGGAACAGCAGGCCGCACCGGCCAACCCCGCTGCCGCGGAAACGCACACTGCGCGCCGCCGCCATTTCAGCGCCCAGCGCATGCTCAGCTATGTCTGGCGCGAAGCGCTGGAGCTGCAGCGCGACCCCGTGCGCGCCACGCTGGCCCTGGTGGGCTCGCTGATCCTGATGTTCGTGATGGGCTACGGCATCAGCCTGGACGTGGAGGACCTGCGCTTTGCCGTGCTGGACCGCGACCAGACCACCATCAGCCGCAGCTATGCGATGAGCCTGTCGGGCTCGCGCTACTTCATCGAGCAGCCGCCGCTGACCGACTACGACGCACTGGACCGCCGCATGCGCAGCGGCGAGCTGACCCTGGCCATCGAGATCCCCCCGGGCTTTGCGCGCGATGTGCTGCGCGGCGGCTCCGTGCAGGTGGGTGCCTGGTTCGACGGCGCCATGCCCACGCGCGCCGAGACCGTGCGCGGCTACCTGCAGGGCATCCACCAGCACTGGCTGGCCGAGCAGGCGCGCGAGCGCCTGGGCGTGACGCCGGCCGGCCTCATCGACATACAGACGCGCTTTCGCTACAACCCCGACGTGCGCAGCCTGCCGGCCATGGTGCCGGCCGTCATGCCCCTGCTGCTGCTGCTTTTGCCGGCCATGCTGACGGCGCTGGCCGTGGTGCGCGAGAAGGAAAGCGGCTCCATCACCAACCTCTACGTCACGCCGGTCACGCGCACCGAATTCCTGCTGGGCAAGCAACTGCCCTATGTGGTGCTGGCCATGCTGAACTTCCTGCTGATGTGCCTGATGGCCGTCACCCTGTTCGGCGTTCCCGTGACGGGCAGCTTCGCCACGCTGGCCCTGGCGGCGCTGATCTTCAGCGGCGCCTCCACGGGCTTCGGCCTGCTGGCCTCCACGCTGACGCGCAGCCAGATCGCCTCGATGTTCCTGGTGCTCATCGGCACCCTCATCCCCACCACGCAGTTCGCGGGCCTGGTCGATCCCGTGTCCTCGCTGGAGGGGGCGGGCCGCATCATCGGCGAGGTCTATCCGGCCAGCCACATGATCGCCATCAGCCGTGGCGTGTTCAGCAAGGCGCTGGGATTTCGGGAGCTGGCCGGCTCGTTCTGGCCGCTGCTGCTGTCCGTGCCGGTGATCCTGGGCGTGGCCATTGCACTGACCAGGAAGCAGGAGAGCTGACATGCGCACCCGCCTTTTCTCCAACATCTACCGGCTGGGCGTCAAGGAGCTGTGGAGCCTGTGGCGCGATCCCGTGCTGCTGGTGCTCATCGCCTATGTGTTCACGGTCTCCATCTATACGGCGGCCACGGCCATGCCCGAGAGCCTGCACAACGCGCCCATCGCCATCGTGGACGAGGACGGCTCGCCGCTGTCGCAGCGCATCGCGGGCGCCTTCTATCCGCCGCAGTTCGCGCCGCCGGCCATGATCGATCGCACGCAGATGGACCCGGGCATGGACTCGGGCACCTACACCTTCGTGCTCAACATCCCGCCCAACTTCCAGCGCGACGTGCTGGCGGGCCGCGCCCCCGAGCTGCAGCTGAACGTGGATGCCACGCGCATGAGCCAGGCCTTCACGGGCAACAGCTATGTGCAGCAGATCGTCTCGGCCGAGGTCAGCGAGTTCGTGCGGCGCTTTCGGGGCGCCACCGCCCTGCCCGTGGACCTGGTGGTGCGCGCGCGCTTCAATCCCGCGCTGGACAAGGTCTGGTTCGGCGGGCTGATGCAGATCATCAACAACGTGACCATGCTGTCCATCATCCTCACGGGCGCGGCCCTGATCCGCGAGCGCGAGCACGGCACGGTGGAGCACCTGCTGGTCATGCCGGTGACACCGACCGAGATCATGCTGGCCAAGATATGGTCCATGGGACTGGTCGTGCTGGTCACCGCCTTTGCCTCGCTCAACCTCGTGGTGCGCGGCGCCCTGGGCGTTCCCATCGAAGGCTCGCTGCCGCTGTTCCTGGCGGGGGCCGCGCTGTGCCTTTTCGCCACAACGTCGCTGGGGATCTTCCTTGCCACGCTGGCGCGCAACATGCCACAGTTCGGCATGCTGCTGGTGCTCGTGCTGCTGCCGCTGCAGTTGCTGTCGGGCGCCATGACGCCGCGCGAAAGCATGCCCGAGCTGGTGCAGAACATCATGCTGGCCGCGCCGACCACCCACTTTGTCGAGCTGTCGCAGGCCATCCTCTACCGCGGGGCGGGGCTGGACGTGGTCTGGAAGCCCTTCCTCGCGCTGGCCGCGATCGGCTCGGTGCTGTTCGCCCTCACGCTGACGCGTTTTCGCAAGACCATCAGCCAGATGGCCTGATTTCGTTCCCGCCGCCAAGGCATCTTTCCATCTCGACCAGCAAGGAGTTTCATATGAGCGCACAGACCATTCCCCTCCATCTGCTCAAGGCCCAGCTTGAACTGCAGCTGCACCTGGGCCGGCTGCTGCAGGAAAGCGGCCAGCAGTGGCTGGAGCATGCCGCACGCAACGGCCCCGAGCGCATCGCCGAGACCGGCAGCGAGATCGAAGGCGTGCAGCAGACCAGCAGCTGGCAGGAGCTGGCTACCCTGCCCGCCCAGGCCTTCTGGCGCCACGCCCATCTGCGCATGGGCCATGCCCAGGCCCTGGCCCAGACCGCCATGGCCAGCCAGATGACCCTGGCCCAGGGCGTGCAGCAGGCCGTGCACGACTGGCAGCAACAGGTGGCAGCCACGCTGGGCAACGGCACCCAGGGCGTGGCCGACACCGCCGTGCCGTGGAGCGACCTGCTCGCCCGCTGGACCTCGGCCGTGCAGTCCGTGGCCCAGCCCGCCCATGCGGCGCAGCAGCCCATTGCGGCAGCGGCCGCCGAAACGGCCCGTGACACCACAGCCCAGGGCTGACGGACCCAAGGAAGCCGCCGCGCGGCCCCGCAGGTCCGGGGCCGCATGGCGGCCATCCGCGACCAGCCACACGCACACGCACACGCACACGCAATCTACGAGCAGGGCATGACATGCCGGTAAAGGAGTGGGCCAGATGAACGAGAACCTGCAGAGCCACGACACCGTGGATGTGGGAGGGATGTGGGGCGATCCGCTGAAGCTGTCGCAGGCAGCCGCACAGTACGCCACCGATGCCTGGCAGCGCTCGCTGCTGTATGCCGACATCCGGCGCCAGCGCGGCAACCAGTACCGTGAGCACCTGGCCGAGGAAGTGCCCAACGTACTGAGCTTCCAGGCCGAGATCGTGATGTCGGGCCTGGACCTGCCGCGCCCCGTCAACTACGGCCTGGCACGCATCGCGCCCATGGAGGGCACGGTCATCGACCCGGCCAAGCGCCCCTTCATCGTCGTCGATCCGCGCGCGGGCCACGGCCCCGGCATCGGCGGCTTCAAGCCAGACAGCGAGATCGGTGCCGCGCTCAAGGCCGGCCATCCCTGCTACTTCGTGGGCTTCCTGCCCGACCCCGTGCCCGGCCAGTCCGTCGAGGACGTGATGCGCGCCGAGGCCCAATTCGTGCGCAAGGTCGCCGAGCTGCACCCCGAGAGCCGGGGCAAGCCCGCCGTCATCGGCAACTGCCAGGCCGGCTGGCAGATCCTCATGACGGCCGCCGTCTGGCCCGAGCTGTTCGGCCCCATCATCGTGGCCGGCGCTCCGCTGTCGTACTGGGCCGGCGACAACCCCATGCGCTACGGCGGCGGCCTCATGGGCGGCAGCTGGATGACGGCACTGACCAGCGACCTGGGCGCAGGCCGCTTCGACGGCGCATGGCTGGTGCAGAACTTCGAGAACCTCAACCCGGCCAACACGCTGTGGGAAAAGCAGTACCAGGTCTATGCCGACGTGGACACCGAGGGGCCGCGCTACCTGGGCTTCGAGAAGTACTGGGGCGGCTATGTCTTCCTGGAAGGCCGCGAGATGCAGTACATCGTGGACAACCTGTTCATCGGCAACCGGCTGGCCACGGCCGAGCTGACGACCTCGGACGGCGTGCGCATCGACCTGCGCAACATCCGCTCGCCCATCGTGGTGTTCTGCTCGCACGGCGACAACATCACGCCGCCGGGCCAGGCCCTGGGCTGGATCACCGACCTGTACCGCGACGACGAGGACATCGCCGCCCACGACCAGACCATCGTCTTCGCCACGCATGACAGCATCGGCCACCTGGGCATCTTTGTCTCGGGCGCCGTGGGCCGCAAGGAGCACCGCGAGTTCGCGGCGCACATCGACATCATCGACCTGCTGCCCGCTGGCATCTACCGCGCCGAGATCGCCGACCGCCCGGCCGGTGTGCCGCCGCAGGATCTGACCGACGCCGCCTACCTGATGAAGATCCGCCGCAGCGACCTGGCCGAGGTACGCGGCATCGTCCGGCCCGACCCCGAAAGCGAGCGCCACTTCGCCGCTGCCGCGCGCGTCTCCGAAATCAACCTGGCCCTGTACCGCAACACCGTGCAGCCCTGGGTGCAGGCTCTGTCCACGCCGCTGTCTGCGCGCTGGCTGCAGGCCATGCACCCGCTGCGCGTGGGCTATGAATGCTGGTCGGACTCGCACCCGCTGGCGCCCGTCGTGGTCCAGGCCGCCGAGCATGCGCGCGAGGACCGCCACCCCGTCGAGCCCGACAACCCCTTTCTGAAGGCGCAGCAGGCCATGTCGCAGGCCGTGGTGCATATGCTCGACACCTACCGCGACCAGCGCGACGCCATGCAGGCGCGGCTGTTCCACGCCATCTATGGATCACCGCTGGTCCAGGCCCTGGCCGGCCAGAGCCGGCAGGACGACGGCCCGCCGCGCCCGCACCCGGGCGAATCGCCCGAGCACTGCCTGTACATGCGCCAGGAACTGGCGCGGCTGCACGAAAGCGTGGGCCAGGGCGGGCTGTACGAGGCCGTCATCCGCGCCCTGTTCCACGTGCTGCGCGCCCGCGGCGAGGCCGATGAGCGCCACTTCCGCCACGCCTGGCGGCTGCTGCAGGACCACCTGGGCGGCGTGCCGCCCGACATGGCCCGGTTCCGCCGCATCGTGCGCCGCCAGGCCCTGCTGATGCAGCGCGAGCCCGACGCCGCCATGGCCGGCATCACCCAGTTGCTGGCCGCCTCGCCGGCGGCCGATATCCGCTGGGGCATGACCACGGTGGACGAGCTGGCCAACCAGGGCGGCAACCTCAGCGATGCCGAGCACCAGCGCCTGCTGCAGGCCATGGCGCATTTCGTGCAGGCGCTGGAGGTGGCGCAGGCCAGGGAGGCTCCCAGCGAGGCGGCCCCGCCCGAAGCACCGGCCGCCAAGCCCACCCCGCGCGCACCGGCCAGTCGCGCGCACACCGGTACCCGAAAGAAGCGATGAACCTCTCCCCTGCCTCAGATGCGGCCCTGCCGCCCGAAGACCTGGCCCTGCTGCGCAACCACAGCTTCGACGAGCTGGACGTGGGCGACAGCGCCAGCCTGCAACGTACGCTGAGCACGCAGGACCTGCGCCTGTTCGCCGCCCTGTCGGGCGCGGCCGTGGCCGACGGCGCTGGTGCCGGTGCCGGTGCCGGTGCCGGTGCTGGCACGGTTGCCGGCGCCGACGATGACGACACGGCCCTGATCGCCCACGGCATGTGGGGCGGCATGCTGCTGGCCTCGGTGCTGGGCACGCGCCTGCCCGGCCCCGGCACCACCCTGGTCGGCCAGACGCTGCGCTTTCTGGCGCCGCTGGCCGCAGGCGACCGGCTGACCGTGCGCGTGCAGGTGCTGGCAAAGCAGGCCGAGCAGCGCCAGGTCACGCTGGCCGTGGCCTGCACCAACCAGCATGGCACCGCCGTGATCGAGGGCCAGGCCACCGTGCATGCGCCTGCGCGCCACATCGAGCGCCAGCGCACCAGCCTGCCCGAGATCCGCCTGGAAGCCGGTGGACGCGACGGCCTGCAGCGCCTGCTGGCCCATGTGGCCGGCCTGCCGCCCATCCGCGTGGCCGTGGTCCATCCCTGCGACGAGCCCAGCCTCTCGGCCGCGCTGGACGCGCGCCGCGAAGGCCTGATCGACCCCGTGCTGGTGGCCCCGCGCGCGCGGCTGGAGGCCGTGGCGGCCGAGCACGGGCTGGACCTGGGCGGCCTGCGCATCGAGGACGTGCCGCACAGCCATGCCGCCGCCACGCGCGGCGCCGAGCTGGCCGCCTGCGGCGAGGTCGAGGCCATCATGAAAGGCAGCCTGCACACGGACGAGCTCATGGCCGAGGTGGTGGCCGCCGCCGCCGGCCTGCGCACCAAGCGCCGCGTCAGCCACTGCTTCGTGCTGCAGACGCCGCACTATCCGCGCCCCTTCATCGTCACCGACGCGGCCATCAACCTCGCGCCCGACCTGCAGCAAAAGGCCGACATCGTGCGCAACGCCATCGCCCTGGCCCATGCCATCGGCGTGCCCGAGCCCAAGGTCGCCATCCTGGCCGCCGTGGAGACCGTGAGCCCGCACATGCCGGCCACGCTGGACGCCGCCGCGCTGTGCAAGATGGCCGACCGGGGCCAGATCGAAGGCGGCGTGCTCGACGGGCCGCTGGCCTTCGACAACGCCGTGTCCATGGCCGCCGCGCGCACCAAGGGCATCGATTCGCCCGTGGCGGGCCAGGCCGACATCCTGGTCGTGCCCGACCTGGAAAGCGGCAACATGCTGGCCAAGCAGCTCATGTACATGGGCGAGGCGGCCAGCGCCGGCATCGTCATGGGCGCCAAGGTGCCCGTCATCCTGACCAGCCGCGCCGACAGCCGCTCCTCGCGCATCGCCTCCTGCGCCATCGCCCTGCTGCTGGCCCACCGCTACCGGAACTCCCCGCCATGATCCCTGCCCACACCGCATCCTCCCCCGCCCGCGAACTGGTCGTGGTGCTCAACTGCGGCTCATCCAGCATCAAGTTCGCCGTCTTCGACGGTGCCCAGCGCCCGCTGCCGCGCAAGCCGCTGTGGAACGGCAAGGTCCAGGGCATAGGCGGGCCCGCGCCCGACTTCGGCGAGAGCGGCGTGCCGCCCTTCGCCATTGCCCTGGACGCGGCCCACCCCTACCGCGCCGCGCTGCAGCTGATCCGCGAGCGCATCACCGCGCGCCTGGCGCAGCTGGACGGCGCCCGCGTGGCCGCCGTCGCCCACCGCGTGGTGCACGGCGGCAGCCGCTACTTCGAGCCCGTGCGCGTGGATGCCGGCGTGCTGGCCGATCTCAAGGCCTTCATCCCGCTGGCGCCGCTGCACCAGCCCTTTGCGCTGGAGGCCATGGACATCCTGCTGCGCGAGCGGCCCGAACTGGTGCAGGTGGCCTGCTTCGACACCGCCTTCCACCACACGCTGCCCAAGGTCGAGCAACTGCTGCCCCTGCCGCATGCGGCCTGGGAACGCGGGCTGCGCCGCTACGGCTTCCACGGCCTGTCCTACGAATACATGGCCACCGCCCTGCCCGAGCGCCATGGCGACCTGGCACGCGGGCGCACCCTGGTGGCCCACCTGGGCAGCGGCGCCAGCCTGTGCGCCATGCAGGGCCTGCAAAGCGTGGCGACCACCATGGGGTTCTCTGCGCTGGACGGCCTGATGATGGGCACGCGCACCGGCGCGCTGGACCCCGGCGCCGTGATCTACCTGATGGAAATCGAAAAGCTCAGCCTGCAGGAAGTGGGCCGCATCCTGTACCACGAGTCCGGCCTGCTGGGCGTCTCGGGCACCTCGTCCGAGCCGCGCGTGCTGCTGCCGCTGGAGTCAGGCGCCGATGCCCAGGCCGAGCGTGCGCGCGATGCGCTGGCCCTGTACGTGCGGCGCATCGTGCGCGAGATCGGCGCCCTGGTCGCCGTGCTGGGCGGCCTGGACCTGCTGGTGTTCACCGCAGGCGTGGGCGAGCACAGCGCCGAGATACGGCGGCGCGTGTGCGAGGGCCTGGGCTTTCTGGGCCTGCGGCTGGACGCCGAGGCCAATGCGCGCGATGCGGCCGTGATCTCGGCCACCGGCAGCGCCGTCACCGTGGGCGTGGAGCCCACGAACGAGGAATGGGTGGCAGCGCGCCATGCGCTGCGCTGGCTGCCGGGCTAGGAACGATCGTCCTGCGCACCGCCTTCGCGCAGCCGCGCGAACTCGCGGTGCTCGTAGGCAATGCATTCCTCCATGAGGTGGCGGTACACCGCCTCCATCATGTCGGGCTGGCCGCCCTCGGCGGCCGTGCGCTCGCGCACGCGGCGCACGATGGCCTCGATCCGGCCCTCGTCGCGCACCTGGGCCGCATCGGCCTTGATGCGCGCGGCCTGCTGCATGTAGCCCATGCGCGTGACCAGCAGCGGCACCAGCACATCGTCCAGCGCATCCACATTGCGGCGCACATCCAGCATGTCGGTGCAGTGCTGCACCAGGTCGATGGCGCGTCGGGCGTGGTCCGTGCTCATTCCAGTCCTTCCTCCACCAGCTCGGCCGCGCGCATCAGTGCGCGGGCCTTGTGCTCGGTCTCTTTCCACTCCATCTCGGGCACGGAATCGGCCACCACGCCGGCCGCCGCCTGCACGTAGAGCGTGCCGTCCTTGATCACGCCCGTGCGGATGGCAATGGCCAGGTCCATGTCGCCCGCAAAGCTGAGGTAGCCGCAGGCGCCGCCATAGATGCCGCGCTTGGTGGGCTCCAGCTGGTCGATGACCTCCATGGCATGCACCTTGGGCGCGCCCGTCAGCGTGCCGGCCGGGAAGGTGGCCTTGAACACGTCCATGTTGTCCATGCCGTCGCGCAGAATGCCCTCCACGTTGCTGACGATGTGCATCACGTGGCTGTAGCGCTCCACGGCAAAGGCCTCGGTCACCTTCACGCTGCCCGTCTTGGCGATGCGGCCGATGTCGTTGCGCGCCAGATCGATCAGCATCACGTGCTCGGCGCGTTCCTTGGGGTCGGCCACCAGCTCCTTCTCGGTGGCCTTGTCGGCCTCGGGCGTGGCGCCGCGCGGGCGCGTGCCGGCCAGCGGGCGGATGGTGACCTTCTGGCCCTCGTCCGTGCCCTCCTGGCGCACCAGGATCTCGGGGCTGGCGCCCACCACATGGAAATCGCCCAGGTGGTAGTAGTACATGTAGGGGCTGGGATTGAGCGATCGCAGCGCACGGTACAGGCTCAAGGGGCTGGCCGTGAAGCGCTTGTGGATGCGCTGGCCCACCTGCACCTGCATGAAGTCGCCCGCGGCGATCAGCTCCTTGGCCTTCTCCACGGCCGCCAGGTAGTCTTCCTTGGCAAAGCTGCGCTGGGCCGGATGGCTCTCACCGGCCTTGATCTGCGGCGCGCTGACCGAGTAGCGCAGCAGATCCTTCAACTGGCGCAGCCGCTTCTTGGCGCGCGTATAGGCCTCGCTCTCGCCGGGGTTCGCATAGACGATCAGGTACAGCTTGCCCGACAGGTTGTCGATCACCGCCACTTCCTCGCACTGCAGCAGCAGGATGTCGGGGCAGTTGAGCGTGTCGGGCGGGCAGGAATCTTCCAGCTTCTTCTCGATGTAGCGTACGGCGTCGTAGCCGAAGTAGCCGGCCAGCCCGCCGCAAAAGCGCGGCAGACCCGGGCGCAACGCCACTTTGAAGCGCTTTTGGTAGGCAGCGATGAAATCCAGCGGATTGCCCGTGGCAGTCTCCACCACCTGGCCGTCGGTCACCACCTCGGTGCACGCCGCCTCGCCAAAGCCGCTGGCGCGCAGCAGCGTGCGTGCAGGCAGGCCGATGAAGCTGTAGCGCCCGAAGCGCTCGCCGCCCACCACGGACTCCAGCAAAAAGCTGTGCTTGCCGTCACCGCCCGCATGGGCCAGCTTGAGGTAGAGGGACAGAGGGGTTTCGAGGTCCGCAAACGCCTCCACCATCAGGGGGATGCGGTTGTAGCCCTGCGCGGCAAGGCTCTTGAATTCGAGTTCGGTGATCACGGGGAAGACTCCGGATTGCGTGGCGCTGGCAGACCTGGTGTGGGGTGCGGGCTGCGCATGGATTGCGCCGATTCATTCGATTGGCCCGTAGGGCCTCGGGTGCACGCCGGGTCGCGCCCCGGGTGCTTCAGCTGTTCAGTTGGACAGGCTTGCGCCAGGGCCAGGCTCCCCGGTCTCCACAACCTGCAATGAACATGCGATGAATGAACATAGCGGGCAAGTGTAGCGCAGACGCGGCCGGGTACAAGTGCGGACCGGCGCCTTGCGGGGGCGCCGCAGGGGCCTGCCATGGCCACAATTGACACCCTGGTCAGCCTGACCAACAATGGCAGCACAACCTGACCAGAAAGGTCGACCATGCCGTCCCATTTCTCCGCCCGCACCGACGCTGCCTTGCCCGAGGGCGAACGCGACCCGCTGAACCGCGCCCTGCGGGACCTGAGCCACCAGGTCGGCTCGGCCATGCCGCGCAACACCACGCCCATGCCGATCTCGGTCTTCAAGGCGCAGTACGGTGCGGTGCTCAAACAGGCCGACCACGACGGGGTGGCCCTCATCTCCCAGGGCCGCAAGCGCTACGTGATCGTCAGCGAGGAGCACATGGTGGCCCTGTCCGCCAACGAGCGCGCCCCCCGCACGGTGGCCGACATCTGCAGATCGCTGCCGCTGCCGCGCCAGGCCATGGATCTTTCGGCTGCGCAGATGTCCGGGGCGCGCGGCGATATCGAGGTACCGGCCCGGCGCGCGCCATGAGCCGCTACCTGCTGGGCCCCCGCTGCCTGCTGTGGATGGCGAACCAGGAGCCCGCGACCCTGCAGTGGTTCTCCACCATCCGGCCGCTGGACTGCATTGTCAGCGACCTGTCCATGGCCATCGCCAAGGCGGCCGTGGCCGAAAAATTCCATGACCTGCGCGACCGCAACGAATGGTTCTCCCTGCTCGACGCGCTGTATGCCAACCTGCGCGCCGAAGGCGCCTCCATGCTGACCAGCGTGGACAACAAGGTGCTGGAGCGCTTCATCGAATGGCGCAACTTCGCGCCGCTGGACAGCCAGGGCCCGCAGGGCACGGCGCCGCTGGCGCAGGACCTGCGGCTGCTCATCGCCACGGCCGACCTGCTCAAGGTCTGCTACACCGAGCCCGCCAACCTCTACCTGGCGCAGGCTGCCGCCCGGGGCGTCACCGTGCACGCGCTGTGATGGACTTCGACGTACCGCCCCTGTCCAGCGCGGTGCGCCTGGGCCTGCGCCGACGCCGGGTCGTCCTGAGCCTGTCGGGCGGCGGCTATCGCGGCCTCTTCAGCGCCCATGTCCTGGAGCGCATCCACCGCGAATTCGGCAACGGCGACCTGCTGGAGAAAGTGGACCTGTTCGCCGGCACCTCCATTGGCGCAATCATCGCCACCGCCCTGGCCAGCGGCTGCCAGCCCGCGCGCATCAAGCAGTTGCTGCTGGACCACGGCCCCGCCATCTTTCCCTCCAAATGGCTGCCCGGCCTGCGCCAGGCCGTGGGCAAGGCGCTCTATGACAGCGCCCCGCTGCGCGCAGCGATCAAGGAGGCCATGCCGCAAGCGGAGCAGTCCGCGCTGGGGCAACTGCAGGTGCCGCTGCTGCTGCCCGCCGTCAACTGGAATTCATCGCAGCTGCAGGTGCTGGCCAGCGGCCCGATGCCCGACAAGGACCGGCTGGGCCTGACGCTGATGGACGCCATGCTGGCCACATCGGCCGCACCCACCTACTTTCCCGCGCACGCCGCAGCGGGCCATGTCTTCGTGGACGGCGGACTCGCCGCCAATGCGCCCGACCTGCTGGCCCTGCAGGCCGCACGCCAGCTCTGGGGGCCGGCCGCCGACATCGTGATGATCAGCATAGGCACCGCCAACCCCCAGCAGGGCCAGGACCCCGTGGCCATGCCCCGGCGCGGGCTGACCCTGGTCAAGCCCCTGCTGGACCTGGTCATGGCCGCCCAGGAAGTCCAGGCCGTGAAAGCGGCCCGCCAGGAACTGGGCACCAGCAACTACCTGCGCCTGAACTTCACGCAGCCCGCGGCCCAGCAAAAACGCCTGGGCCTGGATGTCGCCAACGCCGACAGCACCCGGCTGCTGCAGGCCCTGGGCGACGAATGCATCGCCGCCCTCACGGAGCAGGAAAAGACGCTGCTGAAGAACGTCCTGGGCTGAAACGCCCAAGGCTTCTCGCCCACCCGGCCGAGCGCAGCGAAGGCCCGGGCAAACTCCCCGTATGTCAGCGCCTGCCCCGCAGCGAAGCGAAGGGGTCGCGGACATCCGGGCGCTCTTCTTTGCTCACTTTCTTGTAGCGAGACAAGAAAGTGAGTCGGCCGCCGGGCCGAAACCCGGCCTCGAAAAGAAACGCCCCGACAGGGGCTTGCAAAGAGAATCAGTGCGGAAACGCCGCCAAAGCAGCGCCATCCCCCGGCCCGCGAAAACCCTGTTGCCACCCCTCTCCAATCCCCACAACATCTCGCCCGGACGTAACAAACCGCAACCGGGCCACAGCCCCCCCGCGCAGGAGACACCATGACCGCCTTGCCCCGCTGGATGAAGACAGCCGCCCTGGCCATGGCGCTGGCGATGCCGCTGGCCGCCACTGCCCAGGACCCTGCGCGCACCGTCGCGGGCGTGGCCTATCCCGCGCAGGCCGGGGTGGGCGGCCAGACGCTGCAGCTCAATGGCGCGGGCATACGCTACAAGGCCATTTTCAAGGTCTACACGGCGGGTCTGTACCTGGAGAAACCGGCCGCCAGCCTGCAGGAGATCGCGGCCCTGCCCGGCCCCAAGCGCGTGAGCGTGACCATGCTGCGCGAGATCGATTCGGCCGAACTGGGCAAGCTGTTCGCGCGCGGGATCGAGGACAACATGGAGCGCGCGCGCTTCTCACGCCTGGTGCCCGGCGTGCTGCGCATGAGCGACATCTTCACGCAGCACAAGAAGCTGCTGCCGGGTGAGAACTTCTCGGTGGACTGGGTGCCGGGCCAGGGCGCCCAGGTCTTCGTCAAGGGCCAGGCCCAGGGCGCTCCCTTCCAGGAGCCGGAGTTCTTCCAGGCGCTGCTGGGCATCTGGCTGGGCCCGCACCCGGCCGACGATCAGCTCAAGAAGGCCTTGCTGGGCGGTTGAACGGCTGCGCGGGCTCCCGCACCGGCCCGGCAAAGCGGGCCTGGATCTCCAGCCCCGCCGTGGCACCGGGCAGGGCCGTGAGCGTCCAGCCATGGGCGCGCGCAATTTCCAGGCAGATGGGCAGGCCCAGGCCCGCGCCCAGGTCGCGCCGCTCGCTGCTGCGCCAAAAGCGCTCGAAGATGCGCGGCAGATCCTCGGGCGGCACGCCACGGCCCCGGTCCAGCACCGAGAAGCCCAGGCCGCAGGCCTTCACGGTGACGGTGGCGCCCTGCGGGCTGTGCTGCACGGCGTTCTCGATCAGGTTCTTGAGCAGCACGAACAGCGCGCCCCGGTCGGCACGCCAGGCTGGGGCATCGTCCTTGACCTCGCAGTGGATGTGCACGCCGCATTTTTCCGAGGCGCGGGCCATGAAGTCGCAGACCTCGCCAATGATGTCGGCCGGCGCAATGTCTTCCATGCGGTAGCGCTGGTGTTCGCAGACCTCGGCCAGGTGCAGCAGCTGCTGGACCTGGCGCGCCATGTGGTCCACGTCCTTGAGCAGCTCGGGGCTGCGCCGGTCCTCGGGCTCCAGTTCGATCTGCACGCGCATCAGGGCCAGCGGCGTCTTGAGCTCATGCGCGGCCATGGACAGGAATTCCTGCTGGTTCCTGAAGCCGGCCTGCAGCCGGTCCAGCACGTGGTTGAAGGCCTCGACCAGGGGCGCGAACTCGCGCGGCAGGTCCTTGGGCTGCAGGCGCGTGCCCAGCGTCTGCGGGGTGATGCGCTGCGCATCCTGCGCGGCCACGCCCAGCGGCCTGAGCATGCGCTGCAGCGTGCGGTGCGTGGAGAACAGGAACACCACCAGGAAGACCACGCCGATGGCCACCATGCCGCGCCACAGCGCGGGCAGGCCCACCGATTCGCGCAGCCAGTCCACCATGCGGTCGCTGACGGCCACCTGCACATGCCAGGTGGTGCCGTCGTGCACCAGCGGCGCGGTGCCGGCGCGCATGACCACGCCGCCGCGCTCGTAGGCAAAGGCCTTGAGCTCGGGGTCGAAGCCCTGGCCAGTCTGCGTCAACGGCTGCATTTCGCCGTTGGGGGCGAAAACCACGCGGCCGCGGGCATCGGTGATGCGCAGCTGCATTTCCTCGCCCAGGCTGGTCAGCATCCAGGCCTTGAGTTCACGCTCGCTGAACCCCTGGGGCACGCCCTTGGCGTCGAAGCTCACCCATTCGGCCAGCTTCTCGGCCGCATGCCCCATGCCGCGCTGCAGCGCATAGCTGTCGAAGGGCTTGGCGACGAGGATCACCAGCGCGCCCACCAGCAGCGCGCTGAACACCATGCTCAACCCATAGACGGCCAGCAGCCGCGAGCGCAGGCTACCGGGCCAGCAAAGGTTCGCGAAGCGCATAGCCCTGACCCCGGATGTTGACGATTTCCATGCACGAGCCGGCCGCGGCCAGCTTGCGGCGCAGCCGGTGCAGGGCCACATCGAGGGCGTTGGGCGTGACCACGCTGCTCATGCCCCAGGCCGCCGCCTCCAGCGTGGAGCGGCGCACCGTGGCGCCGGCCTTGCGCACCAGGCTGAGCATGATCTGCAGCTCCGCCGGCGGCAGCGCGATGGCCGAGCCCGCGCAGTGCATGCACGCCTGCTGCGGGCTGATGCTGATGTCGCCCAGCTGCGGCGCCAGCTCCTGCACCAGGGCCGGGCGGCGCAGCAGGGCGCGCACGCGGGCGATCAGTTCTTCCATGGGAAAGGGCTTGGTCAGGTAGTCGTCGGCACCGGCCTCCAGGCCGCCCACGCGGTCGCTGAGCGCGTCACGGGCCGTGAGCATCAGGCAGGGCGTGGAGCGGCCCGCGGCGCGCAGGCGCTGCACCAGTTGCAGGCCGTCGCCATCGGGCAGTCCGCGGTCGATGACGATCACGCCGTAGTCGATGTCCTGCAGGGCAAGCCAGGCCGTGGAGATCTGGTGGAAGACGTCGGTCTCTATGCCGGAGTTGGCCAGCGAGCGGCTGACCAGCGTGGCCAGCCTGGCATGGTCCTCAATTAATGCGATGCGATTCATGGTTTCCGTCGTTGCCGCACAGGGACAGCAAATGCTCCCTGATCCCGGTGATGCGCTGCGGCGCCATGGGCTCGACCAGCACATGGATGACCCACAGGTCCTCGACCATGGCGCGGCATTGCAGGGCAATGTCCTCGGATACCAGATCGTCGGCGCAGGCCGCGTCCACGAAATCAAACCATATGTTCTGGAATCTTGCGCGGGTCAGCAACTGTGCGGCCGTCTTCTGGCCGCGCTGGCGGGACAGGGCATGCTCGCAGACGCAGCGCACGTAGGCGCGCAGGTGGCGCGCAGGGCCTGGCGGCTCCTCGGCCAGCGCCTGCAGCAGATCCTCGCGGAACTTGAGGATGACCAGCTCGAAGATCGTCTCCAGCCGCACGGCACGGTGCTGGCTGCATTCTTGGAAGCGCGAACCCAGGGAATACGCCTGGCCCGCCGCCTGGATACCTATCACGTCCTGGTAGATGGAGGCTTGCATTGCGATGGCATGTTCTGTCGTTTCAGGCTCCGTCGGCCTGCCACGGGAGCGGCAAACCTGCGGGGAAAACAGCCATGCTCCCCGATTGCGTCTTACTGGCGACTTACCGGCCCCTGAATCTGCCGCATTACACCGGGAATATGCAGGCGGCCGGTTTGATCAATATTGACTCAAATATCTTCCTGCCAGCCAGCAACATACCTGACCAGCGCCCACTGCGCCAGCCACAGTGCCATATAGCCAAAGGTTTCCACCAGCTCCTCCAACACGATCACCTGATAATCAAACCATTGCTGCAGGACAATGAATCCATGCCCTTCCGCATTGGTGGAAATCACCATGGCTGCGGCAAATATCGCCAGGCTGAATATCGGCAGCGCATGCTCGCGCACCAGGCGCTTGATAACCTTGTTCCAGACTCCGTGGCGCACGAACCAATAGCAGCACAGCAGCAGCATGGCACCCACCACCCATTTGACGGCGGGCCGGTACCACAGGACCTGGGAGCTGATCACCGGCCCCCACTTGCCGGCCTCCAGGCTGGGCAGGAACGCCGCGCCCCAGGCCAGTTCACGCCCCAGGAAGGCCAGCCAGAACAAGGAGGCGATCCACCACAGGGGGGCCGCGAAGGAGTGCTTCTGCCGCCGTGCCGCAACCAAGGCCGCCACCATGCCCAGCAGCAGGGTCACGGCCTGGATATTCTCCAGGAATCCATTTTCCCAGCTCAGGCTTTGCGGCAATACAAAGCTCAGGGGAAAGCTCAGTACCAGCCCCGCCAATAAAGCCCAATTCCAAAGCCGCAGCATGGAATCATCATGGTATTTGGACGCAGATATTCTTGTTTTTGAAAGGGTAGCAGTCATTTTGATACAGGGCGACTGGCGCTTTATCTGTTGATATGGTTCTTGCAAGCACACAATATCCCTGGAATACATACCAGGGAGGCCGGAAAAATGGCGGGTGCACGGGCCTTCCCGCCGTTTTTCATTACAGCAGACTTGCCACCAGATTGCAGCACTGTGTCAAATTTGCCCTGCCGGGCGCGCAGTTGCCACTGCAGCCAGGCCGGGCCGGGTCCGTTTCCAGAACGGACCGGGTTCAGCCGAAGCGGGCTGCGCGCGGGGGCAGCGCCGCCAGGGGCGCAGGCTGCACCAGATCCCGGTAATAGTTGGGCAGCGCGAACAGTGCGGGGTGCACCTCGGCGTTGTAGTAGCGCAGGTCAGGCAGGCGGCGTTCGGCCAGACGCTGGCGCAGCTGGGCGGGCGGCAGCGCCGCCGCGTCCAGCGTGTCCGAGGCCACGGCCAGGCCCCAGTAGGCGCCGTACAGGGGGATGTACAGGCCGTAGCAGCGCACGATGGCAAAGCGCTCGCGCAGGCTGGCCACCAGCCGCGCCACCTGCTCGCCATGGAAGACGGGGCTGCCCAGGTGCAGCACCAGGGCGCCGCCCGGCGCCAGCACGCGCTTCATGCGCGCCAGGGCTTCGTCCGAGTACAGCGCGCTGGCAGGCGTGTCGGGGTCGGTGAGGTCCATGAGCGCGAGGTCGAAACGCTCCTCGGTGTGCTCCACCATGGCCATGCCATCGCCGATGCGCAGTTGCAGGCGCGGATCATCGAACACGCCCCGGTGCACCTGCTGCAGGTGCGTGCGCGCGGCCTGGACCACGGCCTCGTCCAGCTCGGCCACCACCACCTGCTCCATGGACGGGTGCTTGAGCAGCTCCTCGGCCGCGCCGCCATCACCACCGCCCAGGATCAGCGCCTTGCGCGGCGCCGGGTGGGCCAGGGCAGCGGGATGGACCAGGGCCTCGTGGTAGAAGAACTCCTCGCCTTCGGAGGTCATGAAGCGGCCATCCAGGCGCAGCACCTTGCCGAACTGCGGCGTGTGCAGCAGCTCCAGCTCCTGATGGGGCGTCTGCACGGTTTCGCGCCGCGTGGCGCGCCAGCCGAAGCGCGCATGGGGCGTGAGCGCCTCCAGCGCCCAATCGCCTTCATCGGCCGCCGCTGCGGCCCGGGCGCCGGGGCCGATGTCGCCGCGCATCAGGTGCTGGCGCACCACGCGGCCCGGCGCATAGGCGGCGATCACGCCCTCCATCAGCGCGCGGGCCTTGCCCGAGTTGTCGGCGGAGAAATTGCAGACGTAGACATCGACGGTGACGCAGCCGGTCTCGGGCCAGGTGTGTATGGCCAGATGCGATTCGGCCAGCAGCACGGTGCCGGTGACGCCGCCGGGCTGGCCCTGGTAGTCCGGGAACTTGACCCAGCGGTCCTCCACCAGGGTCAGGCCGGCCTGCGCGGTCTGTGCGCGGCACAGGGCGGCGATGGCATCGGCGTCGAGCATGTGGCGCGCGTCGCCCTGGCATTGGTAGAGATCGGCGGTCAGGTGCAGTCCGTGCATGTCGCGTGCTTCCTCCTTGTCTGTGGCCGGATCGCGGCCAGGATGGCAAAGCAGACGACTCTAGCAAAAACATAAATCGCACCGTCAAAGTGCGTTAACCAACGCCAAATCCCATTCTTTTTCCAAAAAACCTGGAACTGTGAGAATCAGGCCAGTTCGGTCAGCACATCGACAAAGCCGTCGGCATCGACCTGGCGCACGGGCTGACCGTGGTTGTAGCCGTAGCTGACCAGCACCACGGGGCAGCCCGCGGCGCGCGCGGCCTGGGCGTCGTTGCTGGAGTCGCCCAGCATCAGCGTGCGCGCGGGGGAGGTGCCCAGGGCCTCGCAGGTCTTGAGCAGGGGCAGCGGGTCGGGCTTCTTGCGCTCGAAGGAGTCCCCGCCGAAGACCTGCTCGAACAGCGGCGCCAGGCCTTTTTGTGCCAGCAGCGGCTGCGCGAAGGACAGCGGCTTGTTGGTCAGGCAGGCCAGCCGCAGGCCGCGCGCGCGCAGGGCCTGCAGGCCTTCGAGCACGCCCGGATAGACCTCGGCGAACTGGCCGTTGAGCTGCAGGTAGTGGTGCTCGTAGCGCTGCCAGGCCTGGCCGTAGATGGCATCCACATCGGCCGCGCCCACATGGGCCAGCACCGAGCGGATCAGGTGCTCCGAGCCCTTGCCCACCATGTTCTCGATGGCCTGCGGGGCGATGGCCGGCAGTTGCAGGTCCGCCAGCATGCGGTTGAGGGCTTCGGCGAAGTCGCCCAGGGTGTTGACCATGGTGCCGTCGAGATCAACGATGGCGGCGTCCAGTTGCTGTGGGTTCAACGGAATGAAGTTTGAAATCATGAAATGGGGGTGTCGAAAGCCGGGGGCTGCCTGCGCAGGAACAGCGTTGAAAATATCAGAACTTGCGCAGTCCCCGGGACTTGGGCCTTGTGTTCCCTTGGCAGACCCTGCATGGCCGTGGCCCCGTATCCCGCACGCAAGGGGCAGGTTGATCAGAACGACACCCAGTCGTCCTGCTCCTGCGCTTGCTTGTGCACGGGCTGCACGGCGCGGACAGCCTGGCGTACGGGGAGTGCCGCTGTCGCGGGCGCCCGATTGCGCGCCCGCACCGTGGGTTGCGGGAGCGGCGGGGTTGAGGAAAGCTGTGCCGCATGACCACCCAGCTGGAAGATCGACACGGCCTGCACCAGCTGCTGTGCCTGCGTTCTGAGGCTGGCCGCTGCCGCCGCACTTTCCTCCACCAGCGCCGCATTTTGCTGCGTTACCTGGTCCATCTGGCTGACGGCCTTGCCGACCTGCGCCACCCCCGCGCTTTGCTCATCACTGGCACTGCTGATCTCACCCATGAGATCTGTCACGCGCTGGATGGAATGCAGCACTTCCGCCATGGTGGCTCCGGCTTGGTCAGCCAACTCGGTACCCTGCCTGACACGTGTGGCACTGGTGGCGATGAGCTGCTTGATTTCCCGGGCTGCCTGCGCGCTGCGCTGCGCCAGGTTGCGCACCTCACCGGCGACCACGGCAAAGCCTTTTCCCTGCTCGCCTGCGCGGGCCGCCTCGACCGCGGCGTTGAGCGCCAGGATGTTGGTCTGGAACGCGATGCCGTCGATCACGCCCACGATTTCGCCGATCTGGCGCGAGCTTTCGCTGATGTCCTGCATCGCGTTGACGACCTCCTGCACGGAGCCGCCGCCCTTGGTGGCCACCTGGCTTGCGCCCAAGGCGAGTTGATTGACCTGCCTGGCGTTGTCCGCGTTTTGCTTGACGGTGGTAGACAGTTGCTCCATCGACGCTGCAGTCTCCTGCAAGGCACTGGCCTGCTGTTCGGTGCGCTGGCTCAAGTCGGCATTGCCCTTGGCGATTTCCGTGCTGCCGCCAGCGACCCCGTCGGCATTGTTGCGAACTTCATGCACGACCGAGACCAGGCTCTGGAGCATGGCATTGAGCGATGCCTGGACGCTGCCTTCAGGGGCCTGGTGGCGAAGCAATTCAGGGCTGAGATTGCCCTGGGCAATCTGTTGGGCAACGTCGCCCAGTTGCGCCGGCTCTGCGCCCAGGGAACGTGTCAGGCCGCGTGCTATCAATTGCCCCATCAGCACGGCAAGGACAAAGGCCATGACGCTGGCGGCGATCAGCATGTTTCTGCGGTGCGCGTAGGCCTGCGCGGCCTCCTCGATCATCTGCTGTGAACGAAGGCGGGTCAGTTCACTGTACTGGCGGGTGGCCTCGATCAGCTGCGCCAACAAGGGCCGGCACTCTTCGTTCATCTTGCGGATCGCTGCCTCCTTCTGGTTTTGCAGAGCCAGGGACACGATGTCGGTAGCGACCGGTCCATAGCGTTGCTCCACGCCCGCAATTTTGGCAACCAGATCGCGTGCATCGGCCGCAACATCCTTCGAAGCCATTTTGGCCTGGAGTTCGGCCAGCGAGGTGTTGACGTCGGTGTGCGCGGAGGTCACGGCATCCTTCTCCGCCGCCAGGTCTGCAGGCGAGGTCACCAGCACCAGGTTGCGCGCCGCGATCGCCCGGCGGTCCACGGCTGTGCGAACCCTCTCTGCCAGGTGTGCACGGGCGTTGATGCCTTCGACGAAGCGGACAAGATTCAGATTTGCCTCGCTCAACGCCTGAAGGGCCAGCAAGGACACTGCCATGGTGAGAATCGCCAGGCAAGTGAAGGCCACGGAAAGTTTGGTCTTGACAGTCCAGAAACGAGGATTCATGACATGTCTCCTGTCGGATATGCAAATTACGGGATATGGCCGGAGGTGTGCGGGAGCAAGTTGCTCAGCTCGCAGTGCAATCGGCAAGGGACGCTTTAGTCGTCGACAAGAGCCGGTGGGCATCAATCAGCAGCAGCGAACGCTCATCAAGCACGCCCATAGCCAGCAGGCAGTCGTTGACGATGCCCCCTTCCACGGCGGGCACGGGACGGAGGTCTTGCGGCATCAGCGTCACCACGTCAGTGACACCCTCCACCACCATGCCCGTCACTCCACCCGGCAGGCGCAGCATGATGGTCACGGTGCAGGCGTCGTACTGCCTGTGCGAAAGCCCCAGCCTGAGCCGCAGATCGATCACGGGAATGACCTCTCCGCGCAGCTCCAGCACGCCGTTGAAATGGGCGGGGCCGCTGGCGATGCGCATGGGCGACTCGTAAGACCGGATCTCCTGCACTTGCAGCAGGTCGATGCCGTACTCCTCATCGTCCACGCGGAAGGAGAGCCATTGGCTGGCGGTATCGGTTTTCAGTGTGTGCGACATCTTTATCACTCCAATCAAATTTATTTGATGAATTTGATAAAAATTTAGCAGAGAGCACCAAGAAGCACAACCGACTGTTACAACTTTGGTCGCTGATGCCTCGTCGTGCACGTCAGGCGGAAGGCTTCGTCCGGCGC
Organism: Delftia deserti; assembly: GCF_042653485.1. NCBI lineage: Bacteria > Pseudomonadati > Pseudomonadota > Betaproteobacteria > Burkholderiales > Comamonadaceae > Delftia > Delftia deserti. The sequence goes on from NZ_JBHSIH010000001.1 coordinate 3,624,937, forward strand.
CAAAGGGCTGCGGCGATTGGTCAGGCAAGAGGAAGAGGACGGCGTGGCGGCTCCGCGGGACCGGATCTCGGGGGCAAGAGCCGCACAGATTTAAATTGATAAAATTGATTTCTTAAGCTGCGTTTAAGCCAAGAAAACAATCATTTACATCATATTGATCGAAACTCCTTCCAACCGCCTCCCAGGAGACCCCATGTTCCTCCGACTTCTGTCCATCCGCACAAGGCTCATCGTTGCCTTTACCCTGCTTTTGCTCTTGCTCAGCACGGTGGCGGGTATCGGCTCCCTGCAGATCGCCCGAGTCCAGTTCAATGCCAACGACCTGGGTACCAACTGGCTGCCTTCCACCAATGTGCTTGCCTCGATCCGGGCCACGGCCAACGCGGCTCGGCGCGCGGGGCTGCGCCACGTGATCGAGGACGACGTGCAAAGGAAGCGCGCCCAGGAGGACCTGCTGCTGCAGGCCCAAAAAACCCTGGAGTCGGAGCTGGCCGTCTATGAAAAGCTGGTGTCCTCGCCCGAGGAGCGGCAGCTGTATGACAGGATGGTGGTGCTGTGGGATGCGGCCCGCGCCGCCGACCGCAAGATGGTCGAGCTGTCCAGCGCAGGGCCCGAGCAGGCAGCCCAGGCGCGCGCCCTGGCCACGGGAGCGACCGCTCAGGCATTCGCCCAACTCATGGACGTCGTCGGCCAGGACATCGCGCTGAACCAGGAAGGCGGACGCAAGGCCACCGAGCAGGCCGAGAAGGACTACCACCTGGCGCTGTACCTGCTCGGCGGCCTGGCCGCACTGGCTGTGGTCTTGGGCGCCGTGCTGGCCTGGGCGATCACGCGCTCGATCACCGAGCCCCTGCGCATGGCGGTCTCGGTGGTGGACACCGTGGCGCACGGCGACCTCACGGCCGATATCGTGGTACAGGGCAGGGACGAGCCAGCCCAGTTGCTCTCAGCCATGAGCAGCATGAACGACAAGCTGCGCGAAATCATGGGCCGTGTGCGCCAGAGCAGCGACTCCATTGCCACGGGATCGAGCGAGATCGCCTCCGGCAGCCTGGACCTGAGCCAGCGCACCGAGCAGCAGGCCAGCAACCTCGAGGAAACGGCTGCCTCGATGGAGGAGCTCACGGCCACGGTGCGCACGAATGCAGACACGGCCCAGCAGGCCAACAAGGTGGCCTCGGCCGCCTCGGCCTCCGCTGTCGAGGGAGGCAAGTCCGTGGCCCTGGTGGTGCATACCATGCAGGACATCTCGGAGGCCTCGCGCAAGATTGCCGAGATCACGAACGTCATCGACGCCATAGCCTTCCAGACCAACATCCTGGCGCTCAACGCAGCCGTGGAGGCCGCGCGGGCCGGCGAGCAGGGCCGGGGCTTCGCCGTGGTCGCCAGCGAGGTGCGCGCGCTGGCCCAGCGCTCGGGCACGGCGGCCAAGGAGATCAAGGAGCTGATCGGCGCCAACCTGCAAAAGGTCGAGCAGGGCACCGAGGTGGCCACACGGGCCGGCGAGCAGATGGGCCGTATCGTTGAGCAGGTGCGCAGCGTGGACACCATGATCAGCGAGATCTCCAGCGCATCGGCCGAGCAGGCGGTGGGCATCCGTCAGGTCGGCGAGGCCGTGAGCCAGCTCGACCAGATGACGCAGCAAAACGCGGCGCTGGTCGAGCAAAGCTCGGCCGCTGCAGGCAGCCTGGAGCAGCAGGCCGCAGCTTTGGCGCAGATCGTCTCCACTTTCAAGATGCATCCTGGGCATGGGGCAAGCCACTCCATCGCGCCGCGCGCGGTGACCGTCCAGGCCATGGCACCCAGGCACGCGCCGCCGTCCAGGCAACCACGCCTATCGCCGGCCCGTGCGCAACAGCCAGTCAAGGAGGAGGAATGGGCGGCCTTCTGACCTGGATTCGTACCGAAGCAGGGAAACGGCGGCAAGATGGTGGATCTATGTGAACCGTTGCGGGGTCCGTGTTCATGATCAAGCGCATCAGCGTGCGCCAGTTGCGGCTGGGCATGTTTCTGGAAAGCCTCTGCGGCAGCTGGATGGAACACCCGTTCTGGCGCAGCCGCTTCAGGCTGGACGACCCTGCCGACCTGGCGAGGATCCTGCACTCCCCCATTCAGGAAGTCTGGATCGATACCGCCAAGGGCCTGGATGTCGCGCAAGGCGGGCCGTCTTGCTCGCGCGAGCAGGTGGACACCGTGATCGACGCCCAACTGTCCGAGATCTCGCAGCTGGCCGAGTTGGAGTGCGAGCTGCGGCCCATTGCCTTCGAGGAGGAGGTGAAGCGGGCCGCCCGCATCTGCCACCAGTCCAGGCAGGCGATCACCGCCATGTTCCGCGAAGTGCGCATGGGCAGGGAGATCAACCAGGACGAGGCCCGCTACGTGGTCGCCGAGGTGTCCGAGTCGATCATCCGCAATCCGTGCGCCATGGTCAGCATCGCCAGGCTCAAGAGCAGCGACGACTACACCTACATGCACTCGGTGGCGGTCTGCGCCTTGATGATCGTGCTGGCACGCCAACTCGACCTGCCACCGCAGCAGGTGCGCCAGGCAGGCTATGCGGGGCTGCTGCACGATATTGGAAAGATGGCCATTGCCACCACCATCCTGAACAAGCCGGGGCGCCTGACGGACCAGGAGTTTGACGAGATGCGTGAGCATCCGGCGCGAGGCCTGGAGTTGCTCAGGGCCGGCGGCGTCGATGACCCGGTCGTACTGGACGTCTGCCTTCACCACCATGAGAAGGTGGACGGCACGGGCTACCCCCACAGGCTGCGCGGCGAGGACATCAGCCTGTTCGCGAAGATGGGCGCGGTCTGCGATGTCTACGACGCCATCACCTCGGACCGCCCCTACAAGCGCGGCTGGGACCCTGCAGAGGCGGTGCACAGGATGGCCGAATGGAGCGCCGGGCACTTCGACAAGACCGTATTCCAGGCCTTCGTCAAAAGCATCGGCATCTATCCGGTGGGCTCCCTGGTGCGGCTGACCACGGGCAGGCTGGGAGTGGTCATCGACCCGGGCCGCCAGTCCCTGACCTGTCCGCAGGTCAAGGTCTTCTATTCCACGGCCAGCGGCATGCGGATAGCACCGGAGACCGTTGACCTGGCCCGGCCTGGGTGCACCGAGAAGATCGCCAGCCGGGAAGACCCCGAGAAATGGGGATTCACCGACCTCGACGCACTGTGGAAGGACGAGGCCTAGGGACAGGCCCTCCACACAGGCGCAGCGACAGGTCTGCGACAAACCTGCTTCAGGGCGGGCACCTGCCTGGCTGGCGGATCAGTTGTGCCTTCAGCCCCCCAAGTGCACCTTGCCGGCCTGCGTCTTGTCGCGATCGTGCATGGGCTGCGCCCACCTGGAAACCAGGCTCGGCCATGTATTTGATAGAAAAATTCAATAAAATTTGATGGAATTGATATTTATGATTCACATGTCGGATCAAATTTCCGTTTCGGCATGAAAGGGTCTCCCCATGCAAAAAATACTCATCGTCGAAGACCATGCAGACATCCGCAAGCTGCTGCGCATGACGCTGGAATTCCGTGACTTCGAAGTCGTAGAGGCTTGTGATGGCGATGAAGCCTGGACGATGGCCCAGAGGCTCAGGCCCGACATCGTCCTGCTCGACATCATGATGCCGGGCACCATCAATGGCCTGGAGGTTTGCAGCCGCATCAAGAGCTCCTACGAGCTGCTGCATACGCTGGTCATCCTGCTGACGGCCCGGGGCAGCGCCGAAGACCGCAAGGCGGGCATCCTCGCCGGAGCCGACGAGTACCTGGTCAAGCCCTTCAGCACCTTGAAGCTGCTGGAGACGATCGAAAGCCTGCAGAGGATCGACTGATGGCCCAGTACCAGACCGGCATCCCGAGGGAGCCATCGCGACGTTTCGACCCTGCGGCCGTGGAGCAGATGGAGCTGCTCATCCAGGACTTCGGCCGCATGTACCGCGAGCGCAACGATCTTCTCAAGGAAGTGACACGTGCCCACCACGAGACCCTGCTGCGCCTGGCCATGGCCGCAGAGTTCAAGGATGACGATACCGGCTCGCACATCGTCCGCATCGGCTACCTGTCGGAGGCCCTGGCCCTGCGCCTGGGCTGCCGCATCGAATTCGCCAGCCTGCTGCGCAAGGCGGCCCCGATGCATGACATAGGCAAGGTCGGCATTCCGGACACCATCCTCAAGAAGGAGGGCCCGCTGGGTCCGGAGGAGCGCCTCGTCATGAACCGGCATGCCGAGATCGGCGCACGCCTGCTGGGCCAGTCGCGCATCCCCTTGTTCCAGATGGCCGCCGAAATCGCCGCAAGCCACCACGAACGCTTCGACGGCAAGGGCTATCCAGAGGGCTTGGCAGGCGAAGACATCCCGCTGTCGGCGCGCATCACCTCCATCGTCGATATCTTCGACGCGCTCACCATGGACCGGGTGTACCGGCCGGCGTTCGGGCGAGGGCAGGCCCTGGAGATGATCGCGGCGGAACGGGGCAAGGCCCTGGACCCCGGAATCGTCGACGCTTTCATGGACAACATCGAAGAGCTCGATGCGCTGCGCCTGGCGCTGACCCGGCAGTCTCCGTCCTTCACTGAACTGATCGACACACCCTGAAAGCCCACCATGCGTCCATCATCGACCTGTTTCGGCGCACCGCCTCAACGGCGCGCGCCAGCCCGCCTGGCAGCCTTTGCCGGATTGCTGCTCTCGCTTGCGCAATGGTCCGGTTCTGCCGGGGCCGGCGAGGTGCTGGACCGGATTGCATCCACGGGTGCCATACGTGTGTGCATATGGCCTGACTACTACGGCATCACCTTCCGCGACGCGCGCACAGGCAGGCTGACGGGCATCGATGCGGAGCTCTCGGTGGAGCTGGCCAAGGATCTGGGCGTGCGGGTGCAGTATGTGGACTCCTCCTTTCCCAGGCTGATACCTGACCTGCTGGAGTCGCGCTGCGATGTCGCCATGTTCGCCGTGGGCATACTTCCCCAGCGCCAAAAGCAGCTGCGCTTCACGCAGCCGTATCTGAGCAGCGACATCTACGGTGTGACCACCAAGAGCAATCAGACCGTGCAATCCTGGGCGGACATCGACCAGCCTGGCGTACAGGTGGCCGTGCAGCGCGGCACCTTCATGGAGCCCGTGATGCGCGAGACGCTCAGACATGCGCGCCTCGTGCCCATCGAGCCACCCCAGAGCCGGGAAAAAGAACTCATGGCGGGGCGCGTGGACGTGTTCATGACCGACTATCCCTACAGCCGCAGGCTGCTCGACAGCTCCGACTGGGCCCATCTGATCGCGCCGCCCAAGCCCTTCCATGTGCTTCCCTACGGCTACGCGACCAGTCCGGCCGACGCCCGGTGGCTCGCTCGCCTGGACCAGTTCGTCTCCGACATCAAGCGCGACGGGCGCCTGACCAGGGCTTCGCGCAACAATGGGTTGAGCGCCATCGTCGCGCCTTGATACGACCGATGGAGCATTTTCATCATGTCCAAACAAACGGCCGCACATCATTTTCTGGAGGCCAGGCGCAGCGCCCACCTCAAGGTATTGGTACTGACATTTGCTCTGTGCGTGCTGTCAGGTTTGGTGCTCTTTGTCTGGAGTCAGCTGCACGCCGAGGCCGACCAGAGCAACGCCCAGGCAGCGTTGCTGGCTCGGGTACTTGAAGATCAGACGGGGAAGACCTTCGAGACCGGCGAAGTCGCCCTGGCAAGCCTGGCCCACAATCCGGTCATCCAGTCCGCCGCTAGCCCGCGCGATGCGCGCGAGGCGGCCATGGCGCAAGTTGTCGCCCAGTTGCCGGTTCTGCGCAGCATGGCGCTGCTCGATGGCGAAGGACGCATCCTGGCGAGCACGCAAGCGGGCGAGACCGGTCTGCAGATCGAGGTGCAGAAGCTGCTGCCTGACAAGGCATCGGCCCCGGTCCTGGGCAAGGTCCAGCTGGGACGTCTGGTCACCGGCCGCAGTCTCTCCTCCCTGGCATCGGCCCCGCATGCGACACCGCGGGGCGTCCACTATCTGCCCCAGGTCCTGGCCTTCGAGCACGACGACGGCGCACCCGCCGTGCTGGTGGCCCTGATCAATCCCGACGCCGTGGCCAACTTCTACCAGACCACGCTGGAGGCCCTCAGCTATGAGGCCGTGCTGCTGAGCTACGACGGCCAGCCGCTGGCCAGCACGAACGCAGGCGGGGGCGTTCAAACGGCCTCTGCACGGCAGACCCCCATCTTCCAGAAATGGCTGCCAGGCAGCGAATTCGGCTCCTACATTGGCGCCGGCCTGCTCGGCCCCCATGAGATCGTGTCCTTTCGCACGGTCCGCAACTGGCCCCTGCTGCTGGTCGTGGAGGAACCTTACTCGGAGGTGATCGCGCGCTGGCGTGACGATGCCTTCGCCTTCTTCGGGGCCGGACTTGCACTTCTTGCCCTTGTGTTGGGCCTGAGCGCGTCGGTGCTCAAGACCCGCAGGGTCCAGAGGTCGGCACAGCAGGCCATGGAAAAGGCCCAGGCGCGCATCGCCCGCAGCGAGCATGAGATGGCTGTGCTCATGCGCAGCGTGCAGGAACTCATCTTCCGAACCGACAGCAACGGCCGGCTGACCTTCGTGAACGCCCGCTGGGAGCAATGGACCGGACAGCCCAGCGTCGAGGCGGTAGGGCAGCCGCTGGAGGGCATCGTGCATGAAGCCTGCAGGCCCCAGATCCAGGCACTGCTCGACCCCCTGGCCAAGCTGGCACTGCGCAACTGCCAGGCGCGCTTTCGCCTTCCCGACGACAGGGAGATACTGTGCGACATCGCCGTGGTGCCCCTGCTGCGCGATGGCCGGCTGGTGGGCTTTGCCGGCAGCGCCGTGGACGTGACCGCCCGCTGGAAGGCCCAGCAGGAGCTGCAGACCCAGCTGGCCTTCCAGCACCTGCTGTTCGAGACCACGCCCCTGCCCATGCTGGTCACCGACGCGGACCAGCGCGTGGCCCTGGTCAACAAGGCCTGGGAGGACTTCTTCGGCCGCGGCCGCTATGCCGTGCTCGGCCATGAGATCAAGGGCCTGCACTCGCTTGACGATGCCCTGCTGCAGATGCGCAGCAACCAGGTCGTGCTGCGCTCGGGCCAGCGCATGGTGCTGGAGGCCCGGCTGCCCCATGTGGACGGCAGCTACCGCGACGTGCAGATCTCCAAGGCGGCAGTCAAGGATGCCCAGGGCCGGATCACCGGCGTGCTCAGCATCTTTGTGGACGTGAGCGAATTCCGCGCGGCCGAGCATGCCACCCGCGAAGCCCGCGACGCGGCCGAAGAGGCCTTCCGCGTGAAATCGGAGTTCGTCGCCAACATGAGCCATGAGCTGCGCACCCCGCTGCAGTCCATCATGGGCTTTGCCGAACTGGGTGGCCTGCGCTCGCGCGGCAATGCCGCCATCGCCGACATGTTCAACGATATCCATGCAGCCGGCCAGCGCATGCTGGCCCTGGTCAATGACCTGCTGGATGTCGCCAAGCTGGAAAGCGCCGTGGGAACCATCCACCTGGAACGCACCGACCTCAGGAGCCTGATCCGGCCCGTGGTGCGCGAGCTGGAGCCGCAGCAGCAGCAAAAGCTCATCGACCTGCGGCTGGAGCTCGACGAGGCGCCGCTGATCGCCAAGGCCGACCCCGTGCGCTTCCAGCAGGTAGTGCGCAATGTGCTGGCCAACGCCATCAAGTTCTCGCCCATTGGCGGGCGCATCGATGTGCAGGGCCGCATCGACGGACGGGGCGACATCTGCATCGCCATCTCCGACCAGGGGCCGGGCATTCCGCCGCAGGAACTGGACAAGATCTTCCAGCCCTTCGTGCAGTCCAGCAAGACCAAGAACGGCTCGGGTGGAACGGGCCTGGGCCTGGCCATCTGCCGCAAGATCATCGACACCATGGACGGCACCATCGTCGCCAGCAACGGTCCCGCAGGCGGTGCCATGTTCTGCATCACCTTGCCCACCCGCAATGCCATGGAAACCCGTCCAGCCGAGTTGACATAGCCGGCACCGGCGCCGGGATGCGAGGCTCAGGCCTCGGACGGCATATGCCGCCCATGCGCCAGCCAGTTGTCCCCGGCCCCCCAGCGCGCGGCCCAGGCGGGCAGCTGGTCGGCGGGCATGGGCCGGGCAATGCCGTAGCCCTGGGCCACGTGGCAGCCCATGTCGCGCAGGCGGCGCGCATGCCTGGGGGTTTCCACGCCTTCGGCCACGGACTCGAGCTGGAAGGTGCTGGCCAGCTGGATCACGCCTTCGACAATCCCGAGGTCATCCGGGTCGGCCAGCATGTCACGCACAAAGCTCTGGTCGATCTTGAGCGACTGCACGGGCAGCTTGCGCAGGTAGGTGAGCGAGGAGTAGCCGGTGCCGAAGTCGTCCAGCGCAAAGCGTATGCCCAGCTGCCGGCACTGGCCCATCACCTGGATGGCCTGCTGCATATCGGCAATGGCGGCGCTTTCCAGGATTTCCAGCTCGATCAGATGCGGCGGCAGTTCCGGGTGGCGGGCCAGCACCTGGGCCATCGTGGCGTGGAAGCCGCCGTCCAGCAACTGGTTGGCGCTGACGTTGATGCTCACGCACAGGTCCAGGCCCTCGCCGAACCAGCGGGCCGCCTGGGCCACGGCCTCGCCTATGACCCAGTCGCCCAGCGGCCGCTCCAGATCGCTGCCCGCGACGAAGGGCAGGAACTCGCCCGGTGCGCGCAGGCCCTGCCGCGGGTCGTGCCAGCGCAGCAGGGCCTCGGCGCCCACCAGCTTGCCGCCGCCCAGCTCCACCTTGGGCTGGTAGTGCAGCAGGAATTCACCCTGCTCCAGCGCCTGGCGCAGCCAGCCCAGCTGCAGGCGGCGCGCATGGGCCTTGCGGTCGTTTTCCGGATCGAACAGCTGGTAGCGGTTGCGCCCGGCCTGCTTGGCCACGCACATCGCCTGGTCGGCATGGCGCAACAGCAGGTCGGGGTCGGCCTGGTCGTCGGGGTAGAGGCTGACGCCCAGGCTGGCGGTCACGGACAGCACCCGGTCCTGCACGGGCACGGGACGGCTGGCCGCCTCCAGCACCCGGTCGAGGATGGTGGTGCAGTGCTCGGCCGAGCCGATGTGCGACAGCAGCAGCACGAACTCGTCGCCACCGAGCCGCGCCAGCGTGTCCTCGGAGCGCAGCACACTCTTGAGGTGCGCGGCCACGCCCACCAGCAGGGCATCGCCTGCGGCCGCGCCGTACAGGTCGTTGATTTCCTTGAAGCCGTCCAGGTCCAGAAAGCACACGGCCAGGGAGCGGCCCTCGCGCGCCGTGCGCAGCATGGCCTGGTTGAGCCGGTCGATCAGCAGGCGGCGGTTGGGCAGGCCGGTCAGCAGGTCGTAGTGGGTGACGCGCTCGAGCTCGGCCTCGTGGGCCTTGATGTGGCTGATGTCGGTGAAGACGCCGATGTAGTGCTCGATCTCGCCGCCGGCGCCTTGCGCGGCGGAGATGGACAGCATTTCGGCGAAGATCTCGCCCGTTTTGCGGCGGTTCCAGATTTCACCGTGCCAGAAGCCGTCGCGCGCGATGCAGGCCCAGATCTGCCGGTAGAACTCCGGCCCGTGCAGGCCCGAGGACAGCATGCGCGGCGTCTTGCCGATCACGTCCTCGGGCGCATAGCCGGTGATGCGGGTGAAGGCCGGATTGACGCGCGTGATGCGCCGCGCCGGATCGACCACCATGATGCCCTGGTGGCTGCTGTCGAACACCACGGCGGCCTGGGCCAGTTCGCGCTCGAAGCGCTTGCGCTCGGTAATGTCACGGGAGATGCCGAACAGGCCTGCGATGTGGCCTGCGGTGTTGCGCACCGGGCCCTTGGTGACCAGGAAGTCCAGCGTCCTGCCGGGCTCCACCGTCAGTTGCTCTTCATGCGTGGCCACCTCCTGGCACAGCACATCCCGGTCCTTCCTGCGGATGTCACTGGCGATGCCGAAGGGAAAGAGCGCGAAGTCGTCCTTGCCCACGATGTCCTCGGCCTGCCGTCCCACCACGCTGGCGGCGGCCCGGTTGACCAGCAGGTAGCGTCCGCGCAAGTCCTTGACGAACACCGCGTCCGATGTGCCCGAGATCACCGAGTCGAGCAGTTGCCGCTGCATGTTGGCCTTGCGCAGGGAGCGCTGCAGTGTCTCGGCCAGCACGCTCACGGCCAGGCCGTTGACGGCCACCACCCCCCATTGCGCCCAGTCGCGCACGGCGACGCCGTCGGTCTGGTCCAGGCTGTAGGCCGCAAAGGCCGTGGCCAGCAGGCCCGGCCCCAGGCCGCCGATCAGCGCGCTGACCAGCACGGGCAGCATGAACAGCAGCAGCAGCGAGCGTTCACCGAACTGGCTGGCCAGCGTGCTGCTGGCGGCCAGCACGGCCAGGCTCATGGCCAGGGCAAACAGATAGGAGGCCCAGACCGGAAAACGGCGCGGCCCCATTTCCTGTGCGATGGCGGAGGCGCCGATGTTCTGCCCGGCCGGCACCGAGCACAGCGCGAAGAACAGCAGGAAGTCCGTGGCCAGCACAAAGAACAGCCCTTTGACGACGGAAAGCCAGCCGATATCCGCACTCCCTGCCAATGCGAACAACAGCTTGTCGGACAGAACGATCCAGCCGAATGCGAGCAACCCGTAGCTCACCGTGATCAGTCCGATAAATCGGCGTCTTGCTGATTTGGCCATTTCAGCGTGGCACTCCCTGTGTGTATGGCTGTCCCGAATTATTGCCAATCCCTGCGGGCAATCACGTCTTCATTCGCCGAAAACAGGGGCAATAAAACCATTTGCCGCACACTGGCTCATTCATAGAGAAATTGCATCGCAGGTTTTTCGCAATCGATGCAGGAATATCCGTTCTGCCCTTTTCCGGCGCCGGCGGCCAACTCAGTCCGGGCTCTGGCGGCAGGGCTGCTGATCGGTGCGGGCAGGCCCGTGCAAAGTCCCGCAGCCGGGGCATGAGCCAGAGGCTGGCGATGCTGGGTGCGCAGGAAGTGCAGGGAGCCGTCCATGAACATCGTCGAACGCCTGGTGCCCGAGTGGGAGGGCCGCGACCGCATCCTGCTCTCGCAAGGCCACTACGCCATCGTCTTCTACGCGGCCCTGGGCGAGGCCGTGGCCGGCGCCCTGCTGGAGCGCGATGTGCGGCCCGCGCGCTTTCGGCCGGCGGGCCTGCCGGACGCCTTCCTCGATAGCGGGCGCCCTGCCCACGCTGCATGAGCGCTACGGCATCAGCGCCCAGGCGCTGGCGGGGCGCATCCGCCAGTGGCTGGGCTGAATGCCCGGCGTTGTGGCGGCGGGCACACCAGAGCAGAGCAGGGCAGATCAGGGCTGCTTGGCGGAATCCCCGTCGCGCAACGCCAGCAAGTAGCCCATGCCGCGCACCGTGTGCAGCAGCTTGACCGCATAGGGATCATCGAGCTTGCTGCGCAGCCTGCACACCGCCACGTCCACGGCGTTGTTCAAGGCATCCACGGGCAGGCTCCAGACCTGCTCCACCAACTCGGCGCGCGAGACCACATCGCCCTGACGCTGCAGCAGCAGCCACAGCACGGCGAATTCCTGGCGGGTCAGGTCCAGTCGCCGGCCGGCACGCTCGACCCGCTTTTTCGACAGGTCCAGCACCAGATCCGCCAATGTCAGGCGCAGACCCTCCTGGCCGGCGGAGCCTCGCATCCGCAGCCGTGCACGGGCCAGGAACACCGGCAACCTGACGGGTTTGACAAGGTAGTCATCGGCACCGTTCTGCAGGCAGAACACCTGGTCCTCCAGACTGTCGTTTGCGGTGACCACGATGGTGGGCGTGTCGCCCGCCTGGCGCAGGGCCTGCAGGACCGCACGCCCGCTCTGGCCAGGCAGGTCCAGATCCAGCACGAGCAGGCTGTAGGCACGGCTCAGTGCCAGGTTGCGGCCCTGCAGACCGTCGTGCACGACATCCACGTTGAATCCGTCCTGGCACAGGCCCTGGCACAGGTACTGCGCCGAAGGCGGGTGGGAATCCACGATCAGGATCTTCATGTCTTTTCCTTCACACGCGGGCACAGGCGAGGCTCAGGCCAGCACCTGCCGGAGGATCTGCTGCTGCTGCCTGGCCCATTTCGTGCCAACGCGAATGGCATCGCGCTGCTGTGAGGAGGCAGAAGCGAAGAAGACCGTTTCACTGATCTGCAGGCGGTGAAACAGCCGCCGCATCTGCAGGGATCGGGCCCTCAGCGAGCCTTCCGGGACCAGGGATTCCCCCTGCTGCGCCGAGAACATGGACGCGGCCTGCTCCAGGCAGCGCTGGGCATCGGGCGTGGTCGCGGGCACGGCACGGGGCTCGCACAGCCGGGCCTTCGCCACCAGGGGGTTGTGGCCCACCACCAGCCCCCAGGGACGCATGGCGGTCGAGGGATTGACCGACAGCGCCTCCAGCTTGGTGAGCCCGAACACTCGCGCCAGGCGCAGGCGCATGGCCAGCAGCGGGGCATCCGGCTGTACGGCCTCGATGGCAGCGAGGGCCTCCTCCTCGTTGTCGCCGCCCACGGGCAGCAGCAATGAACGCAGCAGCAACCCGGCCAGCACGTCCCCCTTGGCCGCTGCAGCATGGAGCAGGGCCACGCCCTGTTCCATGGGTTCGATGTGCGTGGCATCACGCAGCACCAGAGCCCCCAGACGGCGCTCGGCCTCGGGCAGCCCGTGACGTGCCGCCTTCTCCAGGCAAAAGCGTGCCAGGGTGGGATTGGCCACCGAGCTGCGGTAGTCGGAGCAGATGCGGAACAGGTGCAGCCAGGCGATGACGATGCCGCCATCGGCAGCGCGCAGCAGCAGGGCTGCGGCCTTGCGCAGGTTCTGCGCATTCACGAGGTTTTCGGGAGCCAGGTGTGTACAGGGCAGCCCCGAGAGCGCCCGTCCAAGCATGTGGCAGGCGCGCACGTCGCCATTGGCGGCACATCGGTCCAGGCTGGCTTCGATCCAGCCCACGGTCAGCCGTCCCAGGTCATGGCCCGCCACCTCCGCCTGGTGGACCAGGTCGGCAATCAGCTGCTGTATGACCGGGCCAGGGGCGGCATGAGGCAGGTCGCACAGTAGCTCCAGCATCCGCACGGCGCGGTGCGACTGGCCCATGGCCATGGCCTGCCGGGCCTCGCAGGCCATGACTTCGGCAATGTCCAGCGGCTGTATGGCGCGCAGGATCTGCAACGCCTGCAACAGCTCGCCGGATGTGTGCGCAGACACGCTGCTTGCCAGATGGCTTGGCAGGGAGGCGCTGCACTTGCCCAGGCATTCCAGAGCCAGATCCAGCTCCCCCCGGATGAGATGCCATGCGGCAAGCTTCTGGCGCCCGACATCCTCATACTCCGCCGCGATCCTCAGGGTCTCCAGCAGCCCGTGCTCCAGCAACTCCCTGAGCGGCAGATGCAGGGCTATGCAGACCGAGGCCTGGCGCCTGGCCTGAGGCAGTGCGGCCTGCAGATACTCCAGCCCCACCGGGATGCTCCTGGAAATGCCTGGCCCCCCAGTCAGATAGGCCTCCCCGAGCTGAAGCCTGGCTCCCGTGTCACCTCGCCTGGCCAGCATCCTCAGCTTGACATCCTCGCGCCGCATTTTCCTGCCCCCCTAATACCTTTCGATACCCGCTCACAGTCGTATCAACAACCCGATACGAATTAATTTTTTTCTTCTTTACCGGATTCACCCCACGGGATGCTAGCAATCTTCAGAACCCATCTACCCAACAGAAAAGTGACATTCAAGACATATTGAAGAAAGATACCTGCCATGAATGGAATTGCGATCCATCGGTGTTGGCTGGACGGAACATATTGAGCCAAAAAAACCTGTGATTGGCTTGCCACCCCCCGTCGATTCCTTTTCAAGGCTCCTGGCGCCGGCCTGTGAATTCTAGTATTTACAACAGCATCCGTTTGGCAATGGATGCCCATGGAATCCACATTCAATACAAGGACTAGGCATGAAATTCAATCGTATATTGGCGGCCGCATTGCCCGTCATCTCGCTGGCGGCCAGCGCGCAGTCATCCATCACCCTGTTCGGCATCGTTGACGTCAACGGGCGCTACGTGAAAAACAGCGATCTGCCCAGCAACACGACCATGAACAACAGCGGGCTGTCATCGGGCCGGTTTGGCTTTCGCGGCACCGAGGATCTGGGCGGCGGGTTGCGGGCCGAGTTCTGGCTGGAGTCAGACATCTATGCCGACACCGGCACAACACACGCCAGTGGCAAGTTCTTCCAGCGCCGCTCCACGGTGAGCCTGGCGGGCGGCTTCGGCGAGCTGCGCCTGGGCCGCGATTTCACGCCGGCCGCCCAGAATCCCACCAAGTTCGACCCGTTCAACGTGATCGGCCTGGCCAATTCCAACCTCATCAGCCGCATGCCCGGCACCTTCTCGAACTACTACCGCAGCGACAACGCCATCCAGTACTTCACGCCCAAATGGAGCGGCTTCCAGGGCGAGGTGATGTATGCGCTGGATGAAGACCCGGTCAGCAAGGTCGGTCGCCACGTCGGCGCCCGCCTGGCCTACGACAACGGCCCGCTGAACCTGGCACTGACCTATGGCACGACCGAAGTCAATGCCGCGGGAGCCAAGCTCGAGCAATATGGCGCCGGCGCATCCTACGACTTCGGATTCGCCCGGGTGATGGGATATTTCCAGCGCGAGGACCTGCCCTACGGCACCTACGGAGGCCGCATTGCGGGCGCCGAGGACCGCTGGCAGATCGGCCTGACCGTACCCGTGGGTGCCAACTACATCCGAGCCTCCTATGTGCGTACCGATTCACGCAGCGGCCCGGCCGCCTTCAACGGCAGCGATGCCAACCGGTATGCCATCGGCTATGTCCACAACCTGTCGCGGCGCACGGCGCTGTACGGCACGCTGGCACGCGTGACCAACAAGGGCGGGGCCAATTTCAGCCTCAATGGCGGCGCGGCCGGACTGGCTGCAGGCGGCAGTTCCACAGGTACCGAATTCGGCATGCGCCACAGCTTCTGAGGACTCCCTCGACTCCTAGGAAATCATGACGAATATGTCATCTGGCAGCCCGGATATATCCAGACACCGAACCATATAGTCATGACCATGGACTGGATCCAGTCCATGGCAAATCCTCACGGAGATGCCGCCACACCGGAGGAAAATACAATGAAATCCCTATTCACCCTGGGTATTGCAGCAATCACCCTGGTTGCATCGCAGGCCCAAGCCAATACCTTCCCGAATGGAAAATCCTATTACGGATCGCCCGCACCTGCAGGAAATTATCGCACCGTCGATTTATCCCAGAAAGGGCCGATCAACATCGTTTGCGGTGAAACCGTGAATTTCACGAGCCAGGGCCAGACATTCGCGTGGAGACTCAGCTCCATTCAGCACAACCGCGTGGCGGTGTCGAATTTCGCGCCGGCTGGTTTCGATACGCAGGGCCGCGCCGTCTATATCACGCCCGGCGAACATGAGCGGGGCGGCTGAAGGGACCTCGCTCCAGGGAAAGGGGACCCGCATATTGCGGGTCCTTGTCCGTGGCTGCAGCGTCGTTCAGGCAGCCAGGGCGCTGCGCATGGCATCGATCACCGCCTTGTAGTCCGGCTTGCCGAAGATGGCACTGCCGGCCACGAAGGTGTCGGCGCCCGCGTCGGCCACGCGGCGGATGTTGGTTTCCTTGATGCCACCGTCCACCTCCAGGCGGATGTCCCGGCCGCTGGCCTCGATGCGCTTGCGGGCCAGCTCGATCTTGCGCAGCGTGCTGTCGATGAAGCTCTGGCCGCCGAAACCCGGGTTGACGCTCATCAGCAGGATCAGGTCGATGTCGTCGATCACCCAGTCCAGCACGTCCAGCGATGCGGCCGGATTGAACACCAGGCCGGGCTTGGCGCCCTGGGCGCGGATGTTCTGGATGCTGCGATGCACATGGGTGGATGCGTCAGGGTGGAAGCTGATGTAGTCGGCGCCGGCCTTGGCGAAGGCCGTGGCCAGTTCGTCCACGGGCTCGACCATCAGGTGCACGTCAATGGTCACGGGCTGGCCGTCAGGCGTCCTGGCATGGGGCTTCAGGGCCTCGCAGATCATGGGGCCGAAGGTGAGATTGGGCACGTAGTGGTTGTCCATCACGTCGAAGTGGATCCAGTCGGCGCCAGAGGCAATCACATTCTTGACCTCGTCACCCAGACGGGCGAAGTCGGCGGACAGGATGGAGGGGGCGATGCGGTAGGTGGGGCTCATGGGAGGCGATTGTCGCAGCATGCCCATCCCGACTTCAAACGTCATGAAATAGTCAGCCGGGGCCGCCGTGGGGACGTTTGAATGCCGCTGCAGCTACGCAGTTACCATTGCCACCATGCCCATGAACGAGTTTCAGGTCCAGGTCCGCCCCGCCTTTTTGCCAGAGCAGTCCGCTCCAGCAGCGGGCGTATACGCCTTCTCCTACACGATCACCGTGACCAATACCGGCCAGGTGCCGGGCCAGTTGATCGCGCGCCACTGGATCATCACCAACGAGCTGGGCCACGTCGAAGAGGTCAAGGGCCTGGGGGTGATCGGCCGCCAGCCGCTGCTGCAGCCCGGCGAGACCTTCGAGTACACCAGCGGCTGCCAGCTGCGCACGCCCAACGGCAGCATGCAGGGCAGCTATCTGTGCATCAGCCACGAGGGCGAGGTCTTCGAGTGCAGCATTCCGCGATTCCAGCTGAAATCCGGTGCCGGCGGCGACAGCTTTCCGGACCCTGACAACCGCGTACTGCACTGAGCGCGGCCATCGGGCGGCGCGCTAGTCTCCTGCCCTGCCGCACCACCCATCCATGAAGCGAATCACCCAAGACCTGCCCGGCCTTCTGGCCGCACTCGACCCCGAGGCCGACCTCGCGCACCGCCATATCTGGCTGATCCACCTGCTGGAGTGGGTGCGCGCGCCCAAGCCGTCGGTGGACGGCGCCGTGCAGCGCGTGCAGTTGCTGGTGGAGGCCGTGGAGGCCGACCCGGCCGTGCGCCAGCGCCTGCATGCCTGGTGGCTGCGCTTCATCGACACCGTGGACATCACGGCGCTGCTGGCCGATTTCGGCTTTGCGCCGCGCACCAACATGTTCAGCGAGCTGTCCGAGCGCGCACGCTACAAGCTGCTGCCCAGCACGCCCGAGACGGTGGATGCCTCCGAGCTGTTCATGCTGGCCATGCCCGACGAATTCGACGCGCGCTGGCTGCACGCGCTGGAAGCGCCGCTGCTCGAACGCATCGCACTGCTGCTGACCGACGGCAGCGAGGGCCAGGGCAGCAGCTTCTGGCAGAACAGCCTGCTGGGCTCCATCACCTATTGCACCGGGCAGATCCTGTCCACGGGCTTCTCGCCCGAACTGCGCCTGCGCATGGACGAGCAGGCGCGCGACGACCAGCCCTTCCACGCCCTGATCCACGACGCCGAAAGCCTGCGCGTGGAGGTCATGCACGCGCTGCGCACCAATGACCGGCGCGATGCGGCCGAGGCCCGGCTGCGCGAGCGCCTGGATGCCTGCCGCGCGGCCGTGACATCGGTCTACACCCATTTCGAGTCCGAAGGGATCTCGGTGGGCCTGGTATTCCGCCTGCGCCAGCTGCGCGCGCGCATCCTGCGCGTCAGGCGGCTGCTGGACTGCCTGGTGGCCGACAACCGCGCCACCGAGACGGCCGACCTGCTGGCCAACCTGGTGTCCGTGGGCATTGAGCGGCGCAGCCTGCGCGCGCTGCTGTCCACCAACACCTCGCTGCTGGCGGCCAAGGTGGCCGAGCGCAGCGCCGAGACGGGCGAGCACTACATCACCCGCACCGGCCGCGAATACCTGTCCATGGCGACCAAGGCCGCCGGCGGCGGCTTTGTGATGGCCTTCACCACGCTGCTGAAGTTCGCGCTCTACGCGCTGGGGCTGTCGGCGTTCTGGGGCGGGCTGGCGGCGGGCATCAACTACTCCATCAGCTTTGTGCTGATCCAGCTACTGCACTTCACGGTGGCGACCAAGCAGCCGGCCATGACGGCACCGGCCATGGCCGCCAAGCTCAAGGACCTGCGCGCCAGCGAGGCCATCGAGGAGTTCGTGGACGAGGTCGCCCACCTGGTGCGCTCGCAGGTGGCGGCCGTGCTGGGCAACGTGCTGGTGGTGCTGCCCATGGTGCTGCTGTTGTCGCTGGGCTATGCCCAGCTGTTCGGCCACACGCCCATCGACGGGCCGCATGCGATTGCGGTGCTCGACTCGCTGAGCCTGCTGGGCCTGTCGCCGCTGTTCGCGGCCTTCACGGGCGTGCTGCTGTTCGCCAGCAGCCTGATCGCGGGCTGGGCCGAGAACTGGTTCGTGCTGCGCCGGCTGGATTCGGTGATCCGCTACAACCCCGGCATCACGCGCTGGCTGGGCGCCAGGCGCGCCGACCGCTGGGCGCATTTCTGGCGCAAGAACATTTCGGGCTTTGCCGCCAACGTCTCGCTGGGCATGATGCTGGGCCTGGTGCCCGCGTTCGCGGCCTTCTTCGGCCTGGGGCTGGAGGTGCGCCACGTCACGCTGTCGGCCGGCCAGATCGGTGCCGCCATGGCGGCCCTGGGCTGGCAGGTGCTGCACTCCAACATCTTCTGGTGGGCGGTTGCCCTACTGCCGGTCAATGGCGCGTTGAATGTCACTGTCAGCTTTTATCTGGCATTCCGCGTTGCGATGAGGGCACACAATGTCAGCGGAGTCGACCGCTCGCGCATCTATTCGGCCATCCGCCGCCGTCTGCGCACAGCGCCGCTGAGTTTCTTCCGCCCCTGAGCCTGCGGGACCTCGGGACACACGCGGAACCCACGTGCTGGCATGCACGCCCGGCCTTGCGGCCCGGCAGGCACGCCAGTGGATCGCCAACGAAGTGTCCCCGTGCCATGCGCACGGGACGCGGGTTTGCCCGCGCCGCAGGGAAGGCCCTGCGGAGCTTCGCTTCCGAGCCGCTGGCTCGCGCAAAGGACCTCGCTTATGAATGACATGCTGAGCTTCTGGGAGCCGTGGCTGCGGCCATCGGCCGGGCTGGCCACGGTGCAGTGGTCCCTGCTGCTGGCCGTGGCCACCATGGTGGGCTACGCCTGCCAGCGCCATGCGGCCCTGCCCAAGGTGGTGGGCTATTCGCTGGTGGGGGGCATTGCCGGGCTGATCGGATTTGGCGCCAACACCGCCTGGCCGCTGCAGGGCACGGGATTGTTCCTGCTGGAGCTGGGCGTGGCCATCGTGCTGTTCGAATGCGGCGGGCGCATCACGCTGCGCTGGTTCCGCCACAACCCCATGGTGCTGGTGCAAAGCGTGGCCGAATCCGCGTTGACCTATGTGCTGGTCTCCCTGGTGCTGGGCTGGCTGGGCGTGGCCCCCGAAGTGGCCGGACCGCTGGCCCTGGTGGCCATGGCGGCATCGCCCCTGGTGCTGACGCGCGTGGTGGCCGACATGCGTGCCGCAGGCGCCGTGACCGATCGCGGCCTGGTGCTGGCCACCCTGTCCACGCTGTATGCGCTGGCCCTGGGCAGCGCCAAGGCGGGCATGCTGACGCAGCCCAAGCCGGGCTTCGTGGCCTCGATCATGCCGGTGCTGGTGGTGCTGGGCGTCTCGGTGGCCGTGGCCCTGGTGCTGGCCGTGCTGATGCGCCTGGCGCTGCGCTTCATGAGCCCGGCCAGCGAGAACACCTCCATCCTCTTTCTCACCCTGATTTCGGCCAGCGTGCCGCTGACCTCGTACCTGGGCGGCTCGGCGCCGCTGGCGGCGCTGCTGGGCGGCATCCTGCTCAAGCAGTTCAACCCGCGCCCCTGGGCCTGGCCGCGCCAGCTGGGCACGGCGGCCTCGCTGCTGACCATGCTGATGTTCGTGCTGGTCTCCACCGTGGCCGCGCAGGCCGACTGGAGCGCGCCGGTGGCCGGCGTGGTGGGCGCCGTGATCCTGGCGCGCCTGGTCGCCAAGACCCTGGGCGTGGCCGTGGGCAATGCGGGCACCGGCGCCAACTGGCGCCAGGCCTTCTGGGTGGGCTGCGCCATGGCGCCCATGTCGTCGGTGGCGCTGCTGATTGCATCGCAGTTCGTGGCCGCCGCGCCCGAGCTGGGCGCGCAGATCGCAGGCGTGGCCCTGCCCACCATTTTGGTGATGGAGGTGCTGGGCGCCGCCCTGGCCACCGTGGCCATCTACCGCTCCGGCGAAAGCTCCCGCCCCTGGAAGCCGCTGAGCCGCTCGAATACCGCAGGAGATGAACGTGAGTCTTGAAGCCTTCAACTCGTCCGAACCGCTGACCCTGGGCGTGGAGCTGGAACTGCAGCTGGTCAACACCCACGACTACGACCTGGCCCCCTACGCCGAGGACATGCTGCGCCTCATGCTCAAGAACCCGCTGCCCGGCAGCGTGGTGCCCGAGATGACGAACAGCATGATCGAGATCTCCACCAGCGTCTGCCATTCGGCCTCGGAGGTGCTGGGCCAGCTCAGCCAGATCCGCGATGCCCTGGTCAAAAGCGCCGACAAGCTCAACATCGCCGTGGTGGGAGGCGGCACGCACCCCTTCCAGCAGTGGCATGAGCGGCGCATCTACGACAAGCCGCGCTTCCAGGAGCTGTCGCAGCTGTACGGCTACCTGTCCAAGCAGTTCACCATCTTCGGCCAGCACGTGCACATCGGCTGCCCCGACGCCGATGCGGCCCTGCTCATGCTGCACCGCATGTCGCGCTACATCCCGCATTTCATTGCGCTGTCGGCCTCCAGTCCCTACGTGCAGGGCCACGACACGGCCTTCGACTCGGCACGGCTGAACTCGGTGTTCGCCTTCCCGCTGTCGGGCCGCGCGCCCTGCGTGCTGCACTGGAGCGAGTTCGAGCAGTACTTCGACAAGATGACGCGCACGGGCGTGGTCAAGAGCATGAAGGACTTCTACTGGGACATCCGGCCCAAGCCCGAGTTCGGCACCATCGAGATCCGCGTGTTCGACACGCCGCTGACCATCGAGCGCGCAGCCGCCCTGTCCGGCTATGTGCAGGCGCTGGCCGCCTGGTTCATGGACACCCAGCCCTTCACGCCCGTGGAAGACGACTACCTGGTCTACACCTACAACCGCTTCCAGGCCTGCCGCTTCGGCCTGGAGGCCGTCTACGTGGACCCGGCCACGGGCGAGCACATGCCGCTGGCCGACCACATCCTCAAGACCATGGATGCCGTGGCCGACTACGCGGCCCGCCACGGCGCCGCACCCGCCCTGCATCTGCTGCGCAGCGACGTGGCCGCCGGCAGCAACGATGCCCGCTGGCTGCGCGAACGCCAGCGCAGCGAGCAGCTGCTGGCCGAGGTCTCGCGCCAGGCGGCCATGCGCTTTCGCGGCCAGGCCGTCTGAGGCCTGCGTTCAGCGCAGGCTCAAGGCAGCACCGCCGCCGCACGCGCGGCGGTGATCTGCGCGTCGGCGTCGCGCTGCAGCAGCAGGCGCTGGCGAACCAGGTCCTGGGCTGCGGCCGTGACGGCGCTCACGTAGCCGGCCTGGTCGACATACAGCTCCTCCAGTGAAGGCCGCGCGTCACCGGCCGCCAGCCGCGCCGCGCGCGTCTTGTGGAAGGGGATGAAGCTGCCCGTGAGGTTGGACAGGTCCGCGATGCCCGGCGTGGCCACGTAGTTGAACTCCATGCTGGTGCCCAGCGGTGCCCGCGCTTCCACGCTGCGGATGCCTGCGCGCGTGAGGCCGGTGGCCGCATCGACCTGGGGCACGAGGATGGCGTAGTCCTTGCCCGTGGCGTGCGGCGGCTGCAGCGTGGCGATGCCGCTTTCGTCCTGCGGCACGTACTGCGGGCCGAAGTCGAGCAGCGCAAAGCCGTTGTGGCGCGCCAGGTAGCGGAACTCGGGGATGGCGGTCTGCACGCCGCCCACGCTCCAGCTCAGGCCCTTCATGGCGGGAAAGACCAGCTTGTCGGGCCGCACCAGGGTGCCGTCGGCCAGCTTGGGCACCTGGCTGGCCGGCGGCTCGGTGCCGCGCACCACCCAGTCCTCCAGCGCGATGAACAGCGCGCGGAACGTGTCGTTGAAGTGCACCACGGTGCCGGCCGGATAGACATTGCGCGTGGGCGCATAGCCGATGCTGGCCGTGCCGCCTGCGCCGCCGTGCTGGGTGCTGGCGTAGTAGTAGATGCGCGCATTGGCGGGCTGGGCGATGTCGCGCAGGCCGTTGGCATCGGTCAGCACGGGCGAGCCCTGCAGCTGCCAGAACTCCGTGCCCGAAAGGCCCAGGAAGAACTTGGGGCAGGTGTTGCTGGCTTCGCAGCGCTTCATCACGCCGCCCTGGCGGCCGCTGACCTCGTCGCTGTAGTCCTTGTCCAGGCCGCGCGGCGCGGTCTGGCCGAAGGCCGTGTGGTCGGTGCGCAGGCCGCCCCCGCCGCCGGGCACGGCAAAGCGCGTGTTGATGTTGGTCTGGCGCGCGGCCACGTGGGCATACATGCCGTCGAAGACCTTGCCGCCATCGAGCGCCTGGTTGAAGCCCAGGTGCAGGAAGGTCTTCATGGCATTGCCCGACTGCGAGGTGCCCTGGCCGATGGTGTGCGTAATGCGCCCGGCCAGCGGGTTGGCCTTGCCGTCGGCGTCGGACGCCTTGGCGCGGAAGAAGCTCACCGTGTCGCGCAGCGCGGCCAGTCCCACGCCCATGACCTTGGGGTCCTTGGCCACATAGACCAGTTCGTAGAGGTACTGCGGATCGAAACCGCCCTTCAGGCAGACGCTGGTGGCCGCAGGCGTGCCGGGGAAGGGATTGGCGGCGGCATCGCAGCTGGCGAACTTCCAGTCGCCCGCAGGCACGGTCTGGCGCGCATCGGTTTCGTTGATGCGGCGCGTGAGCGAGTAGCCGGCCTGCGTGTTGTCCAGGCTGGCGGGCTCGTAAGGAATCATGGTCCCGTTGAACACGCCGCCGGGCAGGGTCATGGAGGGCACGGCGGCGGCCGGGACCAGCTCGGTGCGGTAGCTGCCCGTGATGCTGCTGCCGTCCTTGTTGCGGGCCACGGGCACGGTGACCGTCAGGCGCGCGGGCGTGGACTTGGGCACGTCGCCCTGCCAGGCCGAGTACAGCAGCACATAGCCGCGCTCCAGGTAGACCGCATCGCCGGGCGTGGCCGTGGGGTTGGGCATGGTCAGGATGTTGCCGCGGTTGGGCGCGTCATAGCGCAGCACGCCGCTGGCCTTGGACATGTCCTTGGGCTTGAGGATGACGAAGTCGGTGCTGTACTCCACCATGCCGCGCGCATTGACGGGCGCCAGCGCCAGGTCCTGGATCACGGCGTTCTTCGGGTCGGCCGGGTCCAGCTCGCCGCGCAGCACGCCGGTCACTTTCTCATAGGCGCCGACACCGCCGTAGCTGCCGGCAAAGTCCTCGGTGGCGCTGATGCTCAACTGCATGCGCGGCGCCTGCGAGCCGGCGGGCGAGTCACTGCCGCCGCAGGCGGTCAGCAGGCCGGATGCGGCCAGGGCAAGGGCCAGTGGATGGGTGGATCTGATGTGCATGTTGTCTCCTTGGGGTCATGGCACAGGCAAGGCTCCGCCCTGGCCGCCGTGCATTGCGGCGGCCTAGGGCGGTTCGGAAAGAAAGGGAACGGGAGAGCGGGGAACGAGAGCGGGGAGCGGCCTACTCGGGCTGGATGCCGGCGGCCTTGATCACCTGGCCCCACTTCTGGGTCTCGGCGGCCTGGAAGGCGGCCAGTTCCTGCGGCGTGGCCGTCCAGCCCTCGGAGCCGGACATCTCGAAGAAGGACTTGGCGCCCGCGCTGTGCACGGCGTCGGACAGCAGGCGGTTGAGGCGGGCCACCACGGCCTCGGGCGTGCCGGCGGGCGCATAGGCCGCGAACCAGTAGCCCATGTCGTAGCCCTTGACGCCGGCTTCCTCCAGCGTGGGCACTTCGGGCAGCTGCGGGCTGCGTTTGGTGGTGGAGTAGCCCAGGGCGCGCAGCTTGCCCGACTTGACCTGGGGCACGCCGGTGGAGGTATCGGTGATCATCAGGTCGATCTGGCCGCCCAGCAGGTCGGTGATGGCCAGCGGATTGCTCTTGTAGGGCACGTGCATCAGGTCCACGCCGGCCAGCTGCTTGAGCATTTCACCGGCCACGCGGCTGGAGGAGCTGCCGCTGCCGAACGACAGCTTGCCCGGCTGCTTCTTCGCCGCCGCCAGCAGATCGCCCACGTTCCTGTACGGCGCATCGGCGCGCACCACCAGCACCTGGCCGCCCTTGCCCAGCCCGGCCACGGGCGCGAAGTCCTTGACCGCGTCATAGGGCAGCTTCTTGTACAGATGCTGGTTGGCCGCATGCGTGGTGTTGGTGGTGATCAGCACCGTGTAGCCATCGGCCGCCGAGCGCGCCACCTGCTGGGCCGCGATCATGCCGCTGGCGCCGCCCTTGTTCTCGACCACCACGGCCTGCTTGGTCGCCGTGGTCACGGCCTGGCCCAGCGCCCGTGCCAGCTGGTCGGTGGCGCTGCCGGCCGCAAACGGCACGACGAAGGTGATGGGCTTGGACGGATAGTCCTGTGCCAGGGCCGGTGCGGCGGCGGCTGCCAGCGCGCATGCGGCCAGCGCGAGCACATGGCGGCGGGGGAAGTTGTGCGAAAAGTGCATGTCTGTCTCCTTTGTTGTGATGAATGTGTGACGGGCGGGTCCTGCCGGCTACTCCGGCGCCAGGTGGGGCAGCAGCGAGGCCGGCACCTGGACCTGCATCTGCAGCAGCCAGTACGACAGCGCCTTGCCGTGGCTGTCGAGGTTGAGCGCGTCGTTGACGCCGCCGTCCAGCACCGCGTCCAGCACCCAGTTCATGGCCTGCAGGCGCTGCAGCACGAAGCGCTGCACGCGCGCCGGGCCCCGGGCGGCGAAGTGCGCGGCCACGCGCTCTTCGGTGATCTGCTCCACCAGCACGGGCCAGCAGGCGGCATTCCAGGCGATGAGGCTGATGTTGGAGCGGTTGCCCTTGTCCCCCGTGCGCCCGTGCGCCAGGCGGTACAGCGGTACGGTGACGGGCATCGTGGTCTGCAGTGTGTTCATGCGGCGTGCTCCCCGGCCTCTTTCTCGACCCCTTTATCGACATCTCCCTCGGCCCACTTCCATCCGGTGGCGATGCTCTGCTGCGCCAGCAGGCAGGACACCGTGCCCAGCCGCGCGCGCAGCGCCGTGCGCACGCCGCCGCCACCGGCCGGCCCGCAGGTGTACAGCGCATTGACCTCGCGCGGCAGGCGCCGCGCCTGGGCCTGCGTGGGGCGCAGCCAGGCGGCGCGCAGGCGCACGTCCTGGGGGGCGGCTGCGCCGGCCGGCTGCGCGTCGCGCCAGCGGCCGGCGTCGTCGCCCAGCACGCTGGCCACGCCGATCCAGTCCAGGCGCAGGTCGCCAGCGGCCTCGCCGCCCAGGCGCTCGCGCAGCACCTCGCCGGCCAGCCGGGCGCGCTCCAGGGCGCGCGGGCCGGCATAGGAGATCTCGCCCTCGGCCAGCCAGCCCGAGGCATGGCAGACATTGACCTTGTAGTGGCCGTTGTGCGCATGGCCGCGCACGCCGCTCAGGCGCACGGCCTCAGGCCCCACCTGGTGCACCTCGGCCTCGGACAGGTCGGCCACCACGTCGGGCGTCAGGTAGGCGGCCGGGTCGTGCACCTCGTACAGCAGTTGTTCCTTGACCGTGCGTTCGCTGACCAGGCCGCCCGTGCCTTCGGGCTTGGTGATGGTGCAGTCGCCCGAGGGCTCGATGATGGCGATGGGATAGCCCAGCCGCGCCAGGCCCTGCACGTCCTTGAAGCCCGGGTCGGCGAAGTAGCCGCCCGTGACCTGGGCGCCGCATTCCAGCAGGTGGCCTGCCATGGTGGCGCGCGCCAGGCGGTCCCAGTCGTCCCAGGCCCAGTCGAAATGCGCCATGGCCGGACCCAGGGTCAGCGAGGGGTCGGACACGCGGCCGGCCACCACGATCTCGGCGCCGGCCTGCAGGGCCTCGGCAATCGCGCGCGCGCCGATGTAGGCATTGGCACTGACCAGCGAATCCTCGGGAAACTCCGCGCCCAGCGCGGCCCGCAGTGCCCCGCGGTACGCCGGGCCGCTGACATCGTCGCCATGCACCACGGCGATGCGCGGCACGCGCAGGCCCAGGCGCTGCGCCAGCCGCTGGATGCAGCGCGCCGCGCCTTCGGGATTCGCCGCACCGAAGTTGCTGACGATGCGTATGCCATGCGCCAGGCAATCGGCCAGCACGGGCTCCAGCAGGTCCTCCAGCAGGGGCTCGTAGCCGGCGTCGGGCTGCTCGCGCCGCGCGAGCTGGGCCAGCGCCAGCGTGCGCTCGGCCAGGGTCTCGAAGATCAGGCAGGCGCTCTGGCCGCTGGCCGCCAGGGCGCGCACCACGGGCGCGGCGGCATCGGTGCGGTCGCCCGAGAAGCCGGCTGCGCAGCCCACCCACAGCGGGGGCTTGTCCGGGGCAAAGAAGGTTTCCAGGTGGTCCATGCAGGCCAATGTAGGCAAGGGCTGCTAATCTGTGAAATCGATTATTCGAATCAACTCATCCAAAAACCCGATGAATATCTCCTCCCGCCAGCTCGATGCCTTCATCGCCCTGGCCCAGCTCAGCAGCTTCACGCTGGCCGCGCAGCGCTGCCATCTGTCGCAGCCGGCCTTCAGCGCCCTGATCAAGGGCCTGGAAGACGGCGTGGGCGTGCGGCTGTTCGACCGCAGCACGCGCCATGTGGCGCTGACGCAGGAGGGGGCGCAGTTCCTCGATGCCGCGCAGCGCATACGCGCCGACCTGGGCGATGCCGTGCACGGCCTGCGCGAGGCGGCGGCGCTGCAGCGCGGGCGCGTGTCCATCGCCCTGCTGCCTTCGCTGGCGGCGGCCTGGCTGCCGCCCGTGCTGGCGCTGTTCCATGCGCGCCATCCGGGCATACAGCTGCAGGTGTCGGACCTGCTGTCCGAGTCCTGCATCGCCCAGGTGGCCTCGGGCCAGGCCGACCTGGCGCTGGCCGCCATCCGCGCCGACACCGAGGAGCTGCAGGCCGAATGGTTCTGCGCCGACCGGCTGCACCTGGTCTGCCGCGCCGACCATGCGCTGGCGGCCCTGCCCGCGCCGACCATGGCCGACCTGCGGGACCAGCCCTTCATCCAGCTCGCGCGCCACAGCAGCGTGCGCCAGTACCTGGAATCGCAGGAGCAGGCCCCGCCCCTCAACACCTTGCTGGAAGTGGAACACCTGGCCACCGTGATGGGCATGGTGCGCGCGGGCCTGGGCATCAGCGTGGTGCCCGCGCTGGCGCTGTTCCACTTCGTGCAGCCCGGCCTGGTGACGCGCCCGCTGGCCGATGCCGACCGCCGGCGCGACCTGTACCTGGTGCGCAGGCGCCAGCGCAGCCTGTCGCCGGCCGCCCAGGCCTTCCACGCGCTGGCGCTGGAGCACCGGCCCGGTGCGGGCGAGACCGCATGAAACGGGGCAGCACGAACCTCGCAGCACAATAGCCCGATCACCAAACGCATCCGAAAGCCGCCACCGTGGGTGAATTCGACCTGATCCGCCGCTTCTTCCAGCGCCCCGTGCGCCGCGCCGCCCTGGGCGTGGGCGATGACTGCGCCCTGCTCGCCCCGGCGCCGGGCATGCAGCTGGCCGTCTCCAGCGACATGCTGGTCGAGGGCCGGCATTTCTTCGCCGACGTGGACCCGCGCCTGCTGGGCCACAAATCCCTGGCCGTGAACCTGTCAGACCTGGCGGCCTGCGGCGCGCGCCCGCTGGCCTTCACGCTGGCCCTGTCCCTGCCGCGCGCCGATGCGGCCTGGACCGAGGCGTTTGCGGCCGGCCTGCTGGCGCTGGCCGACGCCCACGGCTGCGAGCTGGTCGGCGGCGACACCACCCAGGGGCCCTTGAACATCTGCATCACCGTCTTCGGCGAGGTGCCGCCCGGCCAGGCCCTGCTGCGCAGCGGTGCGCGCGCGGGCGACGACATCTGGGTCAGCGGCAGCCTGGGCGATGCCCGCCTGGCGCTGGAAGCCCTGCTGGGCCACACCAGCCTGCCACCCGGCACGCTGGCCGCCGCGCGCCAGCGCCTGGAAGCGCCCACGCCGCGCGTGGCACTGGGCCAGGCGCTGCGCGGCATTGCCAGCAGTGCGCTGGATGTGAGCGACGGCCTGCTGGGCGACCTGGGCCACATCCTCGAGCAATCCCGCGTGGGCGCCAGCCTGGACACGCGCCTGGTCACGCCGCTGCTCGATGCCGGCCAGCAGGCGCCCCTGGCCATCGACCTGCTGCACCAGTGCACCCTGTCCGGCGGCGACGACTACGAGCTGTGCTTCACGGCCCCGGCCGACCGGCGCGATGCCGTGCAGGCCGCAGGCCGCGACAGCGCCACGCGCGTCACGCGCATCGGCTGCATCGAGGAGCAGCCCGGCCTGCGGCTGATCGGCCCGGACGGTGCGGCCATGGCGCCCCGGTGGACCTCATTCGACCACTTCGCCGCGGCCTGACGCCGCGCCAAACCACTTTCATCCGAGAAGGACTGCCCATGGTTCAACGCTCCGCCCTGCCCGCCCTCTCTGCCCTGGCCGCCGCCTGCTTCCTGCTGGCAGGCACCCCGGTCCAGGTCCAGGCCCAGGCACAAGCCCAGGAAGCCACCATCGCCCGCGCCCCCATCGCGCGGGTCACCCTGTATGCGGGCGTGGCCTCGGTGGAGCGCACGGCGCGCATCACGGCCGCCACGCGACAGCTGGTGTTCGAGTGCCTGCCCGGCTCCATCGACCCGCAGAGCCTGCAGGTCAGCGCCGATGCCGGCGTGCGCCTGGGCGACTACAAGCTGCAGTCGCAGCCGCGCGAACTGGCCTCCAAGGCCTGCGCCAGCCCGCTGGAGCAGCAGATCCGCACGCTGGAAGACCAGCTGGCCGCGCTGGAGGCCGACGAGTCCGCCGCCAAGCTGGTGGGCGACTACCTGCAAGGCCTGGCCAAGCCCGGCGATGACGCCAAAGCCCCTGCCCTGCCCGCCGCCAGCCAGCTGGGCGCCGCCACCGAGGCGCTGCGCAGCACCAGCCGCGGCAACACGCTGCGCGCCCACCAGATCCTGCGGCAAAAGCAGGCGCTGCAGGAGCAGCTCAGGCCGCTGCAGCTCGAACGCGACCGCACGGGCGCGGGCAACGCCCAGGTGATGAAGGTCACCGTGCAACTGGCCAGCCCGGCCGACGCGAACGTGCAGCTGACCTACCAGGTGCGCGGCCCGAGCTGGCAGCCCACCTACCGCGCCCAGCTGGACCCGGCCAAGGGCACCGTGGCCATCGAACGCCTGGCCCTGGTGGCCCAGAACAGCGGCGAGGACTGGAGCCAGGTGCAGCTGCTGCTGTCCACCGGCCAGCCTTCGCGCAGCACGCAGGCGCGCCTGCCCAATCCCTGGACGCTGGATGTGGAACGGCCCCGCCCCGTGGCCGCCATGGCCCCTGCGGCAGCGCCGGCCCCGGCGGCCCCTGCGATGATGCTGGAGCGCGCCCGCAAGCCCGGGGCGGCCGGCGAGGCCGCCGAACTGCCGGTGCTCGATGTCGCCAGCCTCAACACCGCCTACGCCACGCAGTTCTCCGTGCCCTACCGCATCAGCGTGCCCTCCAGCAGCGAGCGCGTGACCCTGGCCCTGGGCTCGCAGAACCTGCCGGCCACCCTGCTCACGCGCACGGCGCCCGCCGTGGAAGAGGCCGCCTACCTGGTGGCCCAGCTGGCCGTGCCGGCCGGTGTCTGGCCCGCAGGCCCCGTGGCCCTGTTCCGCGACGGCGCCTTCGCCGGCCAGGGCCGGCTGGACTTCGGCAACGCCACCGCGCTGGCCCAGGGCCTGTCTTTCGGCCGTGACGACAAGGTGGTGGTGCGCAACCTGCCCGTGGACTCGGCCACGGGCAGCGGCGGCCTGCTCGGCAGCAGCACCGAACGCCAGGTCACGCGGCGCTTCCAGGTGGACAACCGCCATGACCGCGCCATCGAACTGCAGGTGGTGGACGCCGCACCCGTCTCGCGCAACGAGCAGATCCGCGTGCAGTCCCAATACAACCCGCAGCCGGCCACCACGCGCTGGAACGACCGCAACGGCATGATCGCCTGGCAGCAGCCGCTGGCCGCTGGCGCCAGCGCCGGCTTCGAGGCCCGCCACCAGATCCGCCATCCGCAGGATCTGGCGGTCGAAGAGCGTCAGTGAAGCACCAGGGCCGCGCTTATGATCTCGCCCCATGAGTGACGCGCCGCTGCGGCCGGAGGTTTCCGGCGATCCTGCTACCCCCACCTTTGCCTCTGCGGCGCGCCCACCGGAAGGCCCGCCGCAGGGCGGCATGGCTCGCCCCACGCTGGAATTCATGATGTCCCACCCGGCCCACTTCATCGCCATGGGGCTGGGCTCGGGGCTGGGGCGCATCGCGCCCGGCACCGTGGGCACGCTGTGGGCCTGGCTGTCCTTCCTGCTGCTGCAGCACTGGTTCACGCCCCAGCAGATCGGCCTGCTGATCGCGGGCAGCATTCCCCTGGGCTGGTGGGCCTGCACGGTCACGGCGCGCCACATGCGCGTGGCCGACCCGGGCAACCTGGTCTGGGACGAGATCGTGGCCTTCTGGCTGGTGCTGTGGCTGGTCATGCCCACGGGTTTCTGGGGCCAGCTCATCGCCTTTGCGCTGTTCCGCTTCTTCGACGCCGCCAAGCCCCAGCCCGTCAAATGGGCGGACCGGTGTTTCAAGGGCTTCGGCTGGCGCGGCGGCTGGGGGATCATGTTCGATGACCTGGTGGCCGCCTTCTGCACGCTGCTGGTCATCGCCCTGTGGCGCCATTTCATCGGCTGAAGGAGCTGGCATGAACGCATCGAACGAACTCGTCGACACCCTGGCCGGCCTGCTGCTGCAGCGCGGCTGGATGCTGGCCACGGCCGAGAGCTGCACGGGCGGCATGATCGCCGCGGCCTGCACGGATCGTGCCGGGTCCAGCGAATGGTTCGAGCGCGGCTTTGTGAGCTACTCCAACGCGGCCAAGCACGACCTGCTGGGCGTGCCCGAGGCGCTGATCGCCGAACACGGCGCCGTGAGCGAGCCCGTGGCGCGCGCCATGGCCGAGGGCGCCGTCGCCCATTCACGCGCGCAGTGCAGCGTGGCCGTGACAGGCGTGGCCGGGCCGGGAGGCGGCAGCGCCGCCAAGCCCGTGGGCACGGTCTGGTTCGGCTGGAACGTGTACGGTGCCACGCACAGCGAATGCCTGCGCTTTGACGGCGACCGCGCCGCCGTGCGCCAGGCCACCATGGTCCATGCCCTGCAGCGTCTCAATGCGCTGATCAGCGCAAGGCTTTTATGAGCTTGTGCGCGATCTCCTGCAGCGGTGCAGGCAGGGCGCGGTAGCTTTCCAGCAGGCGCTGCTCGTCCACGGGCAGCGGCGCGTTGTCGTCTTCCAGCCCGGCCGTCAGCTCCAGCGCCGTGGTCTGCAGCGCCAGGGCCACGCGGGCCAGGGTGTCGTTCTTGAGGGTGCGAATGGCCCCCGATTCGATCTGCGAGACGGCCGAGGCCGTGATGCCCGCCGCCTCGGCCAGCCGGCCCTGGGTCATGCCCAGTTCGGCGCGGCGGGCGCGTATGCGTTCACCGATATGTCTCATGGCCCGTGCATCCAAAGCCTGTGGCGCGGGCGCTCAGGCGCCGTGGCACTTCTTGAACTTCTTGCCGCTACCGCAGGGGCAGGGGTCGTTGCGGCCCGGCTGCTCGCCCTTGACGATGGTTTCCTGGCGCGGGCCCATGCTCTTCCAGATCTGGCGCAGGTCGTACAGCGCCCAGATGGCCTCGCCGAACTGCTCCACGCGCTCCTGGCTGGTGCTGGCGGGGCCGTCCTCGTCGTACATGCAGACTTCGGGCTTGCCGGTGTCGTCCTCGGTCAGGGCCACGACGGCGTTGAGTGCCTCGTTGAGCCAGCCGGCGGCTTCCTTGTCGCGCGGGGCGGCCCATTCCTCGGCCCAGTTCTCGACCACGAACATGAAGCCCAGCGCCCAGATCTGGCCGAACGAAGGGATCTCGCCGTCATCGGGACGCTCTTCCTCGGGCAGCGACAGGATGGCGCCGCGCATGTCCATGGCCTCGGGCTGGAATGTGCGGTCGTCCTCCAACGTCTTCACGTCGGCGTCCAGCTGGGTGCGGACCTCGTCCATGCGCAGGCCCACCAGCTCCAGAAAGCGCGCCTGCTGCGCCGCGTCCTTGAACACTTCCATCAGCGGCAGCGGCTGGCCCTCGGCCGCCTCCAGCGTGCCGCCGTCGCCCAGCAGCATGGGCAGCCACTCGGCGGCCGGCACCTCGCGGCGCGTGCAGATCAGCGCCGTCAGGAAACCGTCGCAGAACTCCCACTGCGGAATCTCCTCGCCGCGCGTGCGCAGCTCGTCGAGCAGATCGTCGAGTTCCTCCAGCGCCTCGGGCGTCAGGGCAGGCTCGTCGGGCAGGGCGGTGGCTTCATGGGCGTCGTTGGACATGGCGGAAATCTCTGGGGAAAACAGGGAGAAGGAACCGGCCACGGCCAGCCCCTCGAATGAATGGCCCGCAGTGTAGCCGCGCCGCCATGTCCGTGGCGCCCGGTCGGAACTTGCCCCCGAAAGCCCAGCCGCCCCGATCGCCCGTGACCCCTGAGACGGGCGCGGCCCAAAGCCAGGGGCGCCGAGCAAGAGCCGCCTCGCGGCGATGGCGCCGTCCCCCTCCCTCGCGAAGCGAGTAGAGAGGGCGAAGCCGCGCAGCGGCTCAGGGGGTTCAAAGAGTCCTGGCGATGATCTCCTTCATGATCTCGTCGCTCCCCCCGTAGATGCGCCCTATGCGCGCATCGGTCCAGGCGCGGCCGATCTGGTATTCGGTCATGTAGCCGTAGCCGCCGTGCAGTTGCAGGAATTCGTCGAGCAGGCGGTTTTGCAGCGCCGTGGCATTGAGCTTGACCATGGCCGCGCGGTCGGGTGCGAGCGCGCGGCGCAGGTGCAGGGCGATGCAGTCGTCCACGAAGACGCGCAGCATGGTGGCCTGGGCCTTGGCCTCGGCCAGCTTGAAGCGCGTGTTCTGGAAGTCGAACACCGGCTGGCCGAAGGCCTTGCGCTCGCGCGTGTAGGCAATGGTCTTGTGCAGGAAGGCCTCGATGGAGGCGGCCGCGCGCACGGCCACCACCAGGCGCTCCTGGGCCAGTTCGTGCATGAGGTACCTGAAGCCGGCGTTCTCCTCGCCCAGCAGGTGGTCGGCCGGCACGCGCACGTTGTCGAAGAACAGCTCCGAGGTGTCCTGCGCCATGAGGCCGATCTTCTCGAGCTTGCGGCCCTTGGAGAAGCCGGGCATGCCGTCCTCGACCACGATCAGGGACACGCCCTTGGCGCCCATCTCGGGCGCGGTCTTGGCGACGACGATGACCAGCTCCGAATTGATGCCGTTGGTGATGAAGGTCTTCTGGCCGTTGAGCAGGTAGTGATCTCCCTCGCGCCGCGCCGTGGTGCGCACGGACTTGAGGTCGCTGCCCGCGCCGGGTTCGGTCATGGCGATGGCGCCGACCAGCTCGCCCGCGGCCATGCGCGGCAGCCAGCGGTCCTTCTGCGCCTTGCTGCCATAGGCATGGATGTAGGGCGCGACGATGTCCGAATGCAGCGGAAATCCCAGCCCGCTGGCGCCCGTGCGCGCGATCTCCTCCAGCAGCACGGCCGCATGGCCGAAGTCGCCGCCGCCGCCGTAGGGCTCGGGCAGCATGGGGTTGAGCAGGCCCTCGCGCCCGGCCTTGCGCCAGACCTCCTTGGGCACGATGCCCTGGCGCTCCCATTCGGCATGGTGGGGCACGATCTCGCGCTCGAAGAAGCGGCGGGCCTGCTCGCGGAACTGTTCATGGTCTTCGCGGTAGACGGAGCGCTCGGTCAGGTCTTGCATGGGTCGGTATCCGGTGGTGGTCGATGAGGAAAGACGGTGAAGGGCCGTTCAGGCGCTGCGCAGGTTGAAGCCCGCGTGGGGCTGCTCGCGCAGCCTGTCCTTGAGCACGCGGCGCAGCAGCTTGCCCGTGGGCAGGCGCGGCAGCTCGTCCACGAACTGCAGGCGCTGCGGGCGCTTGAGGCGCGACAGCGTGGCGCCGGCCTCGGCGACGATGGCGCGCGCCATCTCGGCACTGGCCGCATGGCCCTGGCGCAGCACGACCACGGCCATGGGCTGCTCACCGAAGTCGGGCTCGGGCACGCCGACCACGGCCACCTCCTGCACGGCCGGGTGCGTGGCCAGCGCGTTCTCTATCTCCTGCGGATAGAGGTTGACGCCGCCCGACAGGATGAGGTCGGCCCGCCGGTCGCTGAGGAACAGGTAGCCCTCCTCGTCCACATGGCCCAGGTCGCCATAGGTGGCCCAGCCGCGCTCGTCGATGGCCTCGCGGGTCTTGGCGGGGTCGTTGAGGTAGGCAAAGGGCGCCACGTCCGAGAAGAACACGCGGCCGATCTGGCCCGCAGGCAGCTCCTGCCCGTCGTCGCCCACGATGCGCAGCCGCCCGTAGCTGGCGCGGCCCACGGAGCCTGGACGCCGGCGCCATTCGGCGGAGTTGATCAGGGTGATGCCGCAGCCTTCGGAGCCTGCGTAGTACTCCAGCAGGATGTCGCCCCACCAGTCCAGCAGCGCCTGCTTGACGGCCACCGGGCAGGGTGCGGCCGCATGGATGGCGCATCGGTGGCTGGACAGGTCGTAGCCGTGCCGCACCTCCTCGGGCAGCTGCAGCAGGCGGCCCAGCATGGTCGGCACCCACTGGCTGTGGGTGATGCGGTAGCGCTCGATCATCGCCAGCGCCTGCTGGGCGTCGAAGCGCGCCGTGATCACCACCGCGCCGCCGCCGTCCAGCGTGCGCAGGCAGTAGCGCAGCGGCGCTGCGTGGTACAGCGGCGCGGGCGAGAGGTAGACCGCGTCGGCATCAAAGCCCATGTTGCGCTGCCAGGCCAGGAATTCGGGGTCGGCCTGCGTGCGGTAGAGCGCCGCCGGCAGCGCCTTCTTGATGCCCTTGGGCCGGCCCGTGGTGCCGGAGGAATAAAGCAGGTCGCGCCCCAGCGGGCGGCCCGACAGGTCGATGGGCGCGGGCGCCTGCGCGCGCCAGGCGGCCAGGGCATCGGCCAGCGACGGCAGCCCCTTGGATGCGCAGTCCCCGTCCACCGAATGCACGGAGGCGGCCAGTGCGGCCGGCAGTTGCGCCGCCGTGGCGGCCGAGGCAAAGACATGGCGCGCCCCGCTGTCGCCCAGGATGTAGGCCACCTCGGGCGCCGTCAGGTGGGTGCTGATGACCACCGCGTACAGGCCCGCCAGGCGCGCGGCCAGCACCAGCTCCAGGATCTCCACGCGGTTTTCCATCAGCACGGCCACCGTGTCGCCGGCCGCCAGGCCCTGCCCGGCCATCCACTGCGCCACCTCGCGCGAGCGCTGCGCCAGCGCGCCCGCCGTGTGCTGCTGGCCGCTGTCGCCCATGGTCAGCGCAACGCGGTCGGGCCGGGCATCGGCCCAGCTGTGAAAGTCATGCACGCCTGTCTCCTTTGCTTTTTTGAATCCCACGTCTCGAATTCATCGGGTTTTCAGCAAGTATTTTTGTTTGCGCGCGGTTTTTCATCCGGGAAAACGCTTTGTTCAATGCAAATTTCGAGACTTATCATTCATTTCATGAACCTCCAGTCTCATTAAATCCACATGAACACACCCGTCATCGTCGATGCCATCCGCAGTCCCATGGCCCGGGCCAAGCCCGATGGCGCCCTGGCCCAGCTCCATCCCGTCGATCTGCTCAGCCAGGTGCTGGAGCAGCTTGTGCAGCGCAACCGCATCGACCCCGGCGCGGTGGACGATGTGATAACCGGCTGCGTGAGCCAGGCCGGAGAGCAGGCCGGCACGCCGGGCCGCCTGGCCTGGCTGGCTGCGGGCCTGCCGGCCCATGTGCCGTCCACCACCATCGACCGCAAGTGCGGCTCCAGCCAGCAGGCGGTGCACTTTGCCGTGCAGGCCATCATGTCGGGCACGCAGGACATGGTGATCGCCTGCGGCGTGGAGTCCATGAGCCGCGTGCCCATGGGCAGCTCGCGCATGGGGCAGAACACCACGGGCGCACGCTTCGATGCGCGCTTTGCGCCGGGGCTGGTGGGCCAGGGCGTGTCGGCCGACCTCGTGGCCGCGCGCTGGGGCCTGGGCCGCGAGGAACTGGATGCCTATGCCGCGCGCTCGCACCAGCGCGCCCATGCGGCCCAGTCGGCCGGGCGTTTCGAGCGCGAGATCGTGGGCATCACCACGCCTGCCGGCCGCGTCACGGCCGACGAGACCATCCGCCCGGGCACCACGGCGCAGAAGCTGGGCGCGCTCAAGGCCGTGTTCCAGAACGACGAGCTGTCGGCGCGCTTTCCGCAGATCCGCTGGCACACCACGGCGGGCAATGCCTCGCAGATGACCGACGGCGCCAGTGCCATGCTGCTGATGAGCGAGAAGCGCGCCCAGCAACTGGGCCTGCGCCCGCGTGCACGCTTCGTGGCGCTGGACGTGGTGGGCGACGATCCGCTGTACATGCTCACGGCCCCCATTCCCGCCACGCGGCGCGTGCTGGCCAAGGCCGGCATGCGGCTGGAGCAGATGGACCACTGCGAGATCAACGAGGCCTTTGCCTCCGTGCCCCTGGCCTGGCTGAAAGAGCTGAGGGAACTGGGCGCCGACCCCGAGCGCCTGAACCCGCGCGGCGGCGCCATCGCCCTGGGCCATCCGCTGGGGGCCTCGGGCATCCGCCTGATGACCACCATGCTGCACGCGCTGGAGGACAGCGGCGCGCGCTATGGCCTGCAATCCATGTGCGAGGCCGGCGGCATGGCCAACGCCACCATCATCGAACGCCTGTGAGCCAGGCACGGGAGACACATCCATGCAACTGCAAGAGAACATGACGGCCCTGGTGACGGGCGGCGTATCGGGCCTGGGCGAGGCATCGGCACAGGCGCTGCTGGAACGCGGCCTGAACGTGGTGGTGGTGGACCTGAACGAGGAGCGCGGCGCGGCCATGGTGGACGCCGCCCGCCAGCGCCACGGCAGCCGCCTGCGCTTCGTGAAGGCCGACGTGGCCGACGCCGACCAGATGGCTGCCGCCATTGCCGCCGCCGAGGACTTCGGCGAATTCCGCGCCCTGGTGCACTGCGCGGGCGTGGGTGGGCCGCTGCGGCTGGTGGAGAAGGACGGCAGCCCGGGCTCGCTGGACAAATATACGAACATCGTGCGCGTCAACCTGATCGGCACCTTCAACACGCTGCGCCTGGCCGCAGCCAGCATGGCGCGCAACGAGGTGGTGGACGGCGAGCGCGGCGCCTGCGTGCTGACGGCCTCGGTGGCAGGCTACGAAGGGCAGATCGGCCAGATCCCCTATGCCTCGGCCAAGGCCGGCATCATCGGCATGACCCTGGTGGCGGCGCGCGACCTGGCCACCAGGATGATCCGCGTGTGCACCATCGCGCCGGGCCTGTTCGATACGCCCATCCTGGCCAAACTGCCCGAGAACATCCGCCAGTCGCTGGCCGCGTCCGTGCCCCACCCCGCACGCCTGGGCCAGCCGCCCGAGTACGCGATGACGGCTCTGCACATCCTGGAGAACCCCATGCTCAACGGAGAAACCATCCGCCTGGACGGTGCCATCCGCATGAGTCCTCGCTGAGCGCTTTCCGCGCCTCGCCAAACCCAAGGCGCACAGAGGAGACACCATGTTCAAACGCCTTACGCTGGCCGCTGCCGCATGGCTGTGCGCCACGGCCGCCATTGCAGCCGACGCCTGGCCCACGCGGCCCATCACCCTGGTCGTGCCAGGCGCGGCGGGCGGCTCGACCGATATTCCCGCGCGACTGCTGGCGCAAAAGCTGGCCGAGCGGCTGGGCCAGCCCGTCATCGTGGACAACAAGCCGGGCGCGGGCGGCTCCATAGGCGCCAGCCAGGTGGCACGCGCGCAGCCGGACGGCTATACGGTGCTGGTGGGCAACACGGGCTCCAACGCCATCAACTACACGGCCTACAAGAAGCTGCCCTACCGGCCCGAGGACTTCGTGGCGCTGACGGACATGATCTCGTTCTCCAACGTGCTGGTCGTGCCGCAGGCATCGCCGGTGCGCTCGCTGGAGGATCTGCTCAAGGCCGCGCGGCAGGCGCCGGGCAAGCTGTCGTTCTCTTCGGCCGGCGTGGGCCAGACCACGCACCTGATGGGCGAGCTGCTGCGCGAGCGCACGGGCGTGGACGTGGTGCATGTGCCCTACCGCGGCTCGGCACCGGCCACGGCGGCCATCGTGTCGGGAGAGACGCAGTTCATGTTCGACAACCTCACGGCCTCGCTGGTGCACATCAAGGCGGGCAAGCTGCATCCCATCGCCGTGACGGGCGCGCAGCGCGAGCCCGAGCTGCCCAACGTGCCCACCACCACCGAACTGGGCCTGCAGGACTTCGACAAGGTCGGCTGGATGGGTTTCTTCCTGCCCGCGCAGACGCCGCCCGCCGTGGTGCGCAAGCTCACCGACGGCCTTGTCGCCGTGCTCCGGGACCCCGAGGTGGCGCGCCGCTACCGCGAGCTGGGCGGCCGCCCCGGCGGCATGCCGCAGGCGCAGTTCACCCAGCTGGTGGACAACGACCGCAAGAGCTGGGGCGCGCTGATCACCAGCCGCCAGCTGCAACTCGAC
This sequence comes from Delftia deserti, assembly GCF_042653485.1. Taxonomy (NCBI): domain Bacteria; kingdom Pseudomonadati; phylum Pseudomonadota; class Betaproteobacteria; order Burkholderiales; family Comamonadaceae; genus Delftia; species Delftia deserti. The sequence goes on from NZ_JBHSIH010000001.1 coordinate 3,663,545, forward strand.
TGAACTGTTTTCGACGGAGACGCCATGAAGGTGCTGGACAGCGTGCGCGTGCTGGAGATTGGCGGCATCGGCCCGGGGCCGTTCTGCGCCATGCATCTGGCGGACCTGGGGGCCGATGTGGTGTCCATCGTGCGGCCCGATGCCGGACCTGCTGCGGGCGCCTCCGCGCTGTCGCGCGGCAAGCGCTCGGTGTTCGCCGATCTCAAGTCGCCCGAAGGGCGTGACCTGGTGCTGGCCCTGGTGCGCGATGCCGATGCGCTGATCGAGGGCATGCGGCCCGGCGCCATGGAGCGCCTGGGCCTGGGACCCGAGGCCTGCCAGGCCCTCAACCCGCGCCTGGTCTATGGTCGCATGACGGGCTGGGGTCAGGACGGTCCGCTGGCCCGGGCTGCCGGCCACGACAACAACTATGCCGCCGTCTCGGGCGCGCTGTGGGGGTGCGCGCCGGCCGATGCCCGGCCGGTCTCGCCCTTTGCCACGCTGGGCGACATCGGCGGCGGCGCCATGTACCTGATGACGGGGCTGCTGGCCGGCATCGTGCAGGCACGCGCCACGGGTCGCGGCACGGTGGTGGACGCGGCCATCGTCGATGGTGCGGCGCACATGCTCAACCTCATGCTGCATGCGCGCCAGCGCGGCCTGGTGGCCGACGAGCGCGGCCACAGCATCCACGACAGTGCGCCGTTCTACGAAACCTATGCCTGTGCCGATGGCGGCTTCATCACCGTGGGCGCCATCGAGCCGCAGTTCCACGCCCTGCTGCTGGACAGGCTGGGCCTGGCCGGTGCCGCAGCGTTCCAGGGCCCCCAGTGGGACCGCGCCGCCTGGCCCGCGCGGCGCGCGCAGCTGCAGACGCTGTTCGCCTCCCGGCCCCGCGCGCACTGGCAAGGCCTGCTGGAAGGCAGCGATGCCTGCTTCGGCGCCGTGCTCAGCCCTGTGGAAGCCGCCAGCCACCCGCACCTGCAGGCGCGTGGCGTCTATCTGCAGCCCGAAGGCGGCGCCCTGCAGGCCAGCCCCGCGCCGCGCTTTGACGGCCAGGCCTATGCACCGGGTCCTGCAAATGCCGCAGGCTCCGACACCGCCAGCGTGCTGGAGAAGGTGAGCGCAGGGCGCGCGCAGGAAGTCTGGCGCAGCGCCCGCTGATTCACGAAAGGCTGGAGGCGCCCAGCATGCCCTCGACCAGGCGCACCAGCGTGATCAGGCGCGGCCCGGCATCGCTTTCCAGCGCGCGGCTCTGCGGGCTGTAGATGGGCAGCGACACCGAGAACACCCAGTACTCGCCGTCCTGGGCCGTAGTCATGGGCACGGCGATGGACTGGATCTCGCGGTGCAGGTCGCCATGACTGCGGCAAAAGCCGTGCTCGGCCAGGTCGCGCCGCGCATCGTCGAGCCGCTCGCGCAGTTGCTGGGCGCGTGCGGGATCGTCGGCCTGCAGTTCCGCGATGAAGGCCTCGCGCTCGGCCTCGGGCAGGCTCAGCAGGTAGGCGCGGCCCGTGGCGGTGCGCGACAGCGAGATGTGCACGCCGATCTCGGGCAGGAAGACCTTGTTGGTCAGGCCGTTGGCCAGCTCCACCAGGCACAGCTGGCGGCCATGCCCCACGGCCAGCTGGATCTGGCCTTCCAGGTGGTTGGCCAGCTCCTGCATGTGCGGCCGCGCGAACTGGCGCATGTGCATGCGCGCCAGCACGGGCGAGGACAGGTTCAGCAGCCCCACGCCCGGCACGTACTTGGACAGGCGCTCGGAGTAGCGCATCAGGTTCAGTTCGCACAGGGTGTCGATCAGGCGGAACAGCGTGGGCTTGGGCAGGCCCGTCATGTCCATCAGTTCACGGGCGCTGAGTTCCTGGTGCTTGTTGGAAAAGCACTGGAGTACGGAGATGCCGCGCACCAGGGCGGCCACCAGCTTGCCACTGTCTTCTGTGTTCATGAATGGTTTTCGGCACTGCTAAAGATGAAACGATTGTCTCAATTTTCCGGCTGCCGGGCGGCAAATCCACCGGCCTTGCCGCAGTGCAAACCCTGGCGCCACCGCCGGCCGGCGCAAGCGGCAAGTCCTGGCACGGCACAATTGCCGCATCCGGCTGGCGTTGCGCGCCAGCCACTCACTTTCCAGAGCCTGCCGTGTCCGAACCGTCCTCCGCCGTCCCGCCTCCCGAGCCGCCAGACTACGACGCCTTTTTGCGCGCCCATGTGCTGAGCCAGCCCCTCAGCATCCAGCGCTATGACCGGGAAGACGAAACCATCTGGGTCAAGCGCGCGGGCGCCAGCAACCCGGCATGGCGCTATCGCGCGCTGGCCCTGCTCGCCTTGTGTCTGCGCCTGCCCGTGCTGCGGCCCGTGCCCAATCCCGGCGGACACGAAGCCATCCGCACCGAGGTACGCCGCCTGCGCCAGCTGGCGCAGCGCGGCCTGCGCGTGCCTGCCGTGCTGGCCGAGTGCGAGCACGGCTTTGCCATGCGCCACCTGGGCAGCCCCGGCGTGGAGGCACCCTCGCTGGGCAATGCCATGGAGGCCGCCCTGCCCCGGGGCGACGGCAGCACGCTGGCGCTGTGGCTGCAGGGCCTGCAGACACTGCAGCAGGTGCATGGCAGCGGCGACTGCCTGAGCCAGGCCTTTGCGCGCAACATGGTCTGCTGTGCAGACGGCGTGATCGGCTTCATCGACTTCGAGGACGACCCCGCCGCCCACCTGCCCCTGCCGCTGTGCCGCGTGCGCGATGCCCTGTGCTATGCCCACTCCACGGCCTGGATACTGGCGCAGGCCGGCGCCATGCCGGCCGCGCGCGCGGCCTGGCAGGATTTCGTGCAGTCCATGGAACCCGAAACCCGCGCCCTGATGGCGCGCACCGTGAAACAGCTGGCCTGGGTGCGCCGCCTGCCCGAAAGCCGCCGCCTGGGCCGCGACATGCAGCGCGTGCGCATGGCCTACACGCTGGTGACGCCGTAGCGGCAGCGGGCTGCAGGCCTCAACCGGGCTTCAGCCGGGCCTCAGCCGGACAGATGGCCCAGCGAGGCGCTGACGCGCGCCGCTTCGGCGCGCAGGGCCCGGGCCACCGCGCCCTGCGGGTCCGGGTCGAAGCCGCCGCTGGCGCCCAGCGCGCACAGCACGCCCACCACATGGCCCGTGTAGTCGTGCAGCGGCGCCGCCACGGCGCTGATGCCCGGCAGGTTGACGTCGCGCACCGAGGCGCAGCCCGCAGCGCGGATCTCGCGGCGCAGCGTGCCCAGCGGGTCCGCGCCATCGAGCAGCGCGCGCCGCGCGGCCGGCGCCTCGGCCAGCTCACGGGCCAGCAGCGCATCCACGCGGGCATCGTCGTCCATGAAGGCGAAGAAGGCGCGCCCCGTGGCCGACCACAGCAGCGACATCACCGAGCCCACGCGCACATTGACGGTGACCGGCAGGCCCGGCTCCTCGAAGCGCACGATGGTCGGGCCCAGGTTGCCCATCACGGCCACGAAGCTGGTGACCTGCAAGGCCTCGCGCAGGTGCAATAGAGCCGGCTCGGCCAGGCGGATGGGGTCGGACTGTCGCATGGCGGCCAGGCCCACGCGCATGGCCTCGGCCGCCAGCGCGTACTGCGTGCCGCCACGGTCCTGCTCCACCAGCCCCTCGGCCATCAGGCTGGCCAGGTAGCGGTGGACCTTGGCCGGGCTTTCCGCCACCGCGCCCGCGATGGCCGTGAGGCTGGCGCGTCCGCCCAGCGTGGCCAGGGCCTTGAGCACGGCCAGGCAGGTCTCGGCGGCCTGCACGCGCTGGCGCCTTTCGCGCGGCGGCGCGGGCTCGTCAATCTCGGAGGCAACAGTGGAAGTCATGGCGGCAGGGCGGGTCTGGAAAGGCCTGTTTTAAGGGCTGGCGGGGCATTGTGCCGCAGCTTGCGGGTAATCCCGGGCGGTGTTTTTACGCAATGCGTAGAAAAATTACGCAAACCAAGATTCCATGGATTCCACCCAGGCCTCACCGGAGACAAGCCCCATGCACAAGCGCCTCTTTCTCACCACACTGGCCGCAGGCCTGCTATCGGCCACCGCCCTGCCCGGCGCACTGGCCCAGGACGGATTCCCCAGCAGGAACGTGCGCTGGATCGTTCCCTACGCAGCCGGCGGCGGCTCGGACTTCCTGGCCCGCACCATAGGCCAGGCCTGGGGCGGCCAGGTGCACCAGCCCATCGTGGTGGACAACCGCCCGGGCGGCAACACGGCCATAGGCGCCTCGGAAACCGCGCGTGCCGCCGCCGATGGCTACACCGTGCTGTCGGCCGACAACGGCACCCTGGTCTTCAATCCCGTGCTCTACAAGAGCCTGAGCTACAACCCCGCCAGGGACTTCGCGCCGGTCACGCTGATGGGCCGCTTCCCGATGATCCTGGTGGCCGGCCCCGGCATGGCAGCGGTCACGGCCAAAGACTTCCTGGCCCAGGCGCGTACCGGCAAGGACGGCGTGAACTACGCCTCGGCCGGCGCCGGCAGTCCGCACCACCTGGCCATGGAACTGCTCAGGGTGGAGGCCGGCCTGAAGCTGGTGCACGCGCCCTACAAGGGCGCGGCGCCGGCGCTGGGCGACGTGGCCGGCGGCCAGGTGCCCGTGATGATGGTGGACCTGGCCGCGGGCGCAGGCTTCATCAAGGGCGGCAAGGTCCGCCCGCTGGCCGTGGCCAACGCCACGCGCCTGCCCCAGTTGCCCGACGTGCCCACCTTCGCCGAACTGGGCCTGCCCAAGGTGCAGGCCGCCGCCCTGGTGGGACTGGTGGCACCCGCCAGGACCCCGGCCCCGGTCATCGCGGCCCTGCACAGGCAGGTCGTGGCCGCGATCAACGAGCCCGCCGTGCGCCAGAAGCTCGTGGATTTCGGCGTGGAGCCCGTGGGCAACACGCCCGAGCAGTTCGCCGCGCTGCTGGCCAGCGAAAGCACGCGCTGGCACCAGCTGATCCGCGACCAGAACATCACTTTGGATTGACCCTCCGCGCCTGCCTGCGAACCTGCCATGACTGCCTCCGCCGCCTCCAACGCCGCCCCGTCCGCCTTTGCGTCCGGCTCTGCGCCAGCCTCCGCGCGCTGCCCCTTCGACCACCGCCAGCCCAGCGGCCAGACCGGCCCCACGGGCTGCCCCGTCAGCGCAGGTGCCGCGGCCTTCGACCCGTTCAGCGACGGCTACCAGCAGGACCCGCCCGAATACGTGCGCTGGGCGCGCGAGCAGGAGCCGGTGTTCTACAGCCCGCAACTGGGCTACTGGGTGGTCACGCGCTTCGACGACATCAAGGCGGTGTTCCGCGACAACATCGCCTTCAGTCCCTCGATCGCGCTGGAGAAGATCACGCCCACGGGCGAGGAGGCCAATGCCGTGCTGGCCTCCTACGGCTTCGCGCTGAACCGCACCCTGGTCAACGAGGACGAGCCCGCCCACATGCCGCGCCGCCGTGCGCTGATGGACCCGTTCACGCCCGAGGAGCTGCGCCACCACGAGCCCATGGTGCGCGAGCTGGCGCGCGCCTATGTGGACCGCTTCATCGACGACGGCCGTGCCGACCTCGTGGACCAGATGCTGTGGGAGGTGCCGCTGACCGTGGCCCTGCACTTTCTCGGCGTGCCCGAGGAGGACATGGACCGGCTGCGCGAGTACTCCATCGCCCACACCGTCAACACCTGGGGCCGGCCCCGGCCCGAGCAGCAGGTGGCCGTGGCCCATGCGGTGGGCAACTTCTGGCAGCTGGCCGGCAAGGTGCTGGCCAAGATGCGCGAGAACCCCGATGCGCCGGGCTGGATGCAATACGGCATACGCAAGCAAAAGGAGCTTCCCGAGGTCGTCACCGACTCCTACCTGCACTCCATGATGATGGCCGGCATCGTGGCCGCGCACGAGACCACGGCCAATGCCACGGCCAACGCCGTCAAGCTGCTGCTGCAGCATCCCGGCGCCTGGAAGCAGATCTGCGAGAACCCCGCGCTGATCCCCAATGCCGTGGAGGAATGCCTGCGCCACAACGGCTCGGTGGCCGCCTGGCGGCGCCTGGCCACGCGCGACGTGGTGATCGGCGGCGTGGCCGTGCCGGCGGGCTCGAAGCTGCTCATCGTGACCTCGTCGGCCAACCACGACGAGCGGCATTTCGCCGATGCCGACTTCTTCGACATCCACCGCGACAACGCCGGCGACCACCTGACCTTCGGCTATGGCTCGCACCAGTGCATGGGCAAGAACCTGGCGCGCATGGAGATGCAGATCTTCCTGGAGGAGTTCACGCGCCGCCTGCCCCACATGCGGCTGGCCGAGCAGCGGTTCACCTACGTGCCCAACACCTCGTTCCGGGGCCCCGAGCACCTGTGGGTGGAGTGGGACCCGGCCCTCAACCCCGAGCGCGCCCGTCCCGCCCTGCTGCAGGCGCGCCAGCCCGTGCGCATCGGCGAAGCCCTGCAGGGCGGCGCCAGCCGGCCCATGGTCGTGGCCGAGGCCGAGGCCGCCGCCGAAGGCGTGCTGCGCCTGCGCCTGAAGGCCGCCGACGGACACGCCCTGCCGCGCTGGACGCCGGGCTCGCACATCGACCTGCAATGCGGCGACACGGGCCTGTCACGCCAGTACTCGCTGTGCGGCGACCCGCAGGACACCGGCAGCTACGAGATTGCCGTGCTGCGCGAGGCCAACGGCCGTGGCGGCTCGGCCTGGGTGCACGAGCATCTGCACCGCGGCGCCACCGTACAGGTGCGGGGCCCGCGCAACCATTTCCCGCTGGACGAAGGCGCCAGCCACCTGATCCTGGTGGCCGGCGGCATCGGCATCACGCCCATCTCGGCCATGGCACGGCGCGCCAGGGCGCTGGGCCTGTCCTATGAAATCCACTACAGCGGCCGGCGCCGCGCGGCCATGGCGCTGCTGGCGCCGCTGCTGGCCGAGCATGGCGCCAGTCTGCATCTGTACGTGGCGGAGGAAGGCCGGCGCGCCGACTACGCCGCCCTGCTGGCCACGCCGCGCGCCGGAGCCCGCATCCATGCCTGCGGACCGGCGCGCCTGCTGGACGGCCTGGAGGCCGCCAGCCGCCACTGGCCCGAGGACAGCATGCGCGTGGAGCATTTCGTCTCCACCGTGGGGGCGCTGGACCCTGCCAGGGAGCAGGGCTTCGAGGTGGAACTGCGCGCCTCGGGCCTCGTGCTGCAGGTGCGCAACGACCAGACGCTGCTGGACGCCCTGCGCAGCGCGAAGATCGAAGTGCAAAGCGACTGCCGGGAAGGGCTGTGCGGGTCCTGCGAAGTGCCCGTGCTCGCAGGCGAGGTGGACCACCGCGACATGGTGCTCACGCGCGGCGAGCGCGCGGCCTGCACCAAGATGATGAGCTGCTGCTCGCGCGCCAGGAGCGGCAGGCTGGTGCTGGGCCTGTAGCCAGGGCTACAGGGCAGCCCGGCGCCCAGAAACACAAAAGCCCCAAGGCCATCATCGGCAATGGGGCGATCGCATCGGTGGGCGCGCTTCAGGGCGCACCTGCCTCCAACCGGATTACTGGTTGGCGATTTCGAGCTCGGCGTTGCGGGCTTGCTGGATGAAATCGATCAGGGAATAGATTGCTTGGCGCATGGTGAACTTCCTTACTGAGACGCTCAACAATCACTGGCGGCATGCATCTCAACTGCCGCGAATGCCGGGAAAACCCTCTAAGCGTTTACCCTAGTTCTAAGTATAAACCACTAGATCCACGCGTGCAAATGCACAGTTGTAAGCGCACGTCAAGATTCCGCAGAGGCGCCCAACTGCGTCCCAATGTCAGGCATGGGATGATTCAGGCTTATGACCGCGCCTTCCGTTTCCCTCGCACCCTGGCACATAGAGCCGCTGAACCCGGCCGAGGCGCCGTGGCCGCTGCTGCTGTCGGCGGATCCGTCGCGGGAGAAGGTGCGCGGTTATCTGGCGGGCTCCACCTGTTTTGCCGCGCGCGAGTCCTTCCAGCGCGAAGGCCAGCCGCCGCGTCCCGGCGGGCGCGGCGAGGTATTGGGCATGTGCGTGCTGGTGCCGCTGCGCGCCAGCGGCGACGAGGCATCGGCCCCTCCCGCCTGGGAGCTGATGAACATCGCGGTCGCGGAATCGCTGCACCACAGGGGCCTGGGCACCGCCCTGCTGCGCCGGGCCATTGCCTGGGCGCGCTCGCAAGATGCTCCTCGCATCGAGGTCGGCACGGGCAGCTTCGGCGACCAGCTGGTCTTCTACCAGCGCGCGGGTTTTCGCGTGACGGGCATAGACAGGGATTTCTTCCTCAGGCACTACACCACCCAGCTGTGGGAGCGCGGCGTGCAGCACCGCGACATGCTGCGGCTGACGCTGGAGCTGGGCACGGGTCGCTGAACGGCCGCCCGCTCAGTCCGAAGACAGCTTCATCAGCACCAGGCCCGAGACGATGAGCACGGCCGCGCCGATGCGCATGGCGCTGACCTGCTCGCCCAGGACCGTGATGCCGACCAGGAAGGCGCCCACGGCGCCGATGCCGGTCCAGATCGTGTAGGCCGTGCCCAGCGGCAGGCTGCGCATGGCCACGGCCAGCAGGCCGAAGCTGGCGATCATGGTGACGATGGTGATGGCGCTGGGCACCAGCCGCGTGAAGCCGTGCGATTGCTTCATCGAAAACGCCCAGACCACTTCGAGCAGCCCCGCCACCAACAGATAGACCCATGCCATGGAAAACTCCTTGTGGAGCCGGGTCGTCCCGGCGCATGCATGTCCCGGTGTGGGGGAGGCCGTCCTCCTGGCAGAAGGGCTTGCGCCTCCTGCATGGCCGCCAGTTTAGGAGAAAGCCGGCAAGGCGGGCGCGCCTGTGCCGGTACCCCGGCCTGGCCTGGGTGGTTGCCGCACCACAGCGACGGCGGGCTTCAGGCGGCCAGCGCCTCTTCCTGCTCGGCCAGCAGGATGTTGCCCACGGTGGCGCCCAGGCCGGCCACGCGCTTGCGCAGCTTGAGCACGGCCTTGTCCTTGCTGATCAGCAGCGCCTGGTGCTGGCTGGCCAGGTCCAGGAAATGCTGGTCGTCGGGGTCGGTGCAGGCAAAGCGGATGCGCGGCGCATCGGCCACGTATTCGACGGCTCCGTCAAAGGCCGAGAGCACGCCTTCTGCCGTCTTGCCGTAGAAGGCCACGCGCGGCGCGATCTGGCTGTAGTGCAGCACGCGTTCGAGTTCGAGGCGCTGGGCCTGGTCGGCGATCCAGCGCATCTGTCCCTGCTCCACCAGTTCGCGGATGGGGGGGACATGCGGATCGTCGAAGATCAGCATGTCAAGGACCACATTGGTATCGAGCACCACGGGCCGGGGCAGGGGCCCCTGGTAGCCATCGTTGCACTGCGGCCAGCGCAGCACGATCTTCATGGTGCGGCGCCCTCTGCCGGGCCTTCGGCGGCCTTTCTGGGCTTGACTGCGCCACGGACCATGTCGAAGCGGAACAGCCGGCACTCGATGGGGCCGTTCCACATGGGCGTGCGGCGCGCCTCCTTCAGGCGCATCTTGCCGGGCAGCTTGAGGTCGGGCGTGAGCATCCAGGCGCTCCAGCCGCTGTAGTTCTTCTTCCAGTGGGTGGCCAGCTGGCTGAAGAATTCCACTCCGTCCTCGGTCTGTGCCGTCTCGCGGCCCGCGCGCTCGACCACTTCCATGCGCTCGCCGGCGCTGCGGCCGGCCGAGCCGGCTGCGGCAATGCGCTCGCCATAGGGCGGGTTCAGCAGCATCAGGCCGGGCTGCTCGCAGGGCGGCATGCGCTGCAGCGCGTCGCCGCCGCGCAGTTGCACGGTCTGGCCCACGCCCGCACGCTCGGCGTTGCGCTGGGCAAAGTCCACCATGCGGTGGGACACGTCGGAGCCATAGATGGCCACGGGGCTGTCGGGCAGGATCGCGGCCTCGGCCTCGTCCAGCATGGCTTCCCACACATGCCTCTGGAAGGGCACCAGCTTCTCGAACGCAAAGCGCCGCAGGATGCCGGCCGGAATGCGCCGGGCAATCTGCGCGGCCTCGATCAGCACCGTGCCGCTGCCGCAGCAGGGGTCGTACAGCGGCTGGGGATCGTCGCCGTGCGGGTCCCAGCCCGTGGCGGCGATCATGGCCGCGGCCAGGGTTTCCTTGAGCGGCGCATCGCCCTTGTCCTCGCGCCAGCCGCGCTTGAACAGCGCCTCGCCCGAGGTGTCGATGTAGATGGTGGCCTCGTCGGTGGTCAGGTGCAGGTGCACGCGCACGTCGGGGTGGCGCGTTTCCACGTCGGGGCGCACGCCCTTCCTGTCGCGGAAGCGGTCGGCAATGGCGTCCTTGACGCGCAGCGCCGCGAAGTTGAGGCTGGTCAGCGGGCTGTGCTGGGCCGTGACCTCGATCTTGAAGCTCTCGCGCGGGGAGAACCAGATCTCCCAGGCCACCTCGCTGGCGGCGCGGTACAGGTCGTTCTCGTTGCGGTACAGGGTCTGCGACAGCTGCACCAGCACGCGCTGGGCCAGCCGGCTGTGCAGGTTCAGCAGCAGGGCGTCGCGCCACAGGCCGCGCACCATCACGCCGCCACGGCCCACCATGAGGTCGTGGCCGCTCAGGCCGGTGATCGCGTGGACCTCGTCGGCCAGAAATCCCTCGACGCCGGCGGCGCAGGGCAGAAACAGATGCAGTTGGTTCATAGCTAGGGTGCCGAGCATACGCGCACCGCGATTCCCCGCGCAGGCGCCAGCCGAAACCCGCTTGCCTGCGCTTGGGCCCGGGCCTACAGTGGAAGCAACCGCCAGGGAGAGCACCATGAAGCCTCGAACCATGCCCGTCCACACGGATTTCCTTGGCGCCACGCAGGCCGCACGCCTGGTGGCGCAGGTCGGCGTTGCCGCCTGCCTGGCCGGTCTGGCCGATGCCATCGAGCAAGACTTCGCGCGCTGGCCAGATTTCGAGAAATCGGCCCGCATCGCCCACCATTCGCCGGGCGGCGTGATCGAACTCATGCCCGTGTCCGATGCGCTCGACTACGCCTTCAAGTACGTCAACGGCCACCCGGACAACGCCGATCGGGACCTGCCCACGGTGATGGCCTTCGGCGCCCTGGCCGACGTGGCCACGGGCCTGCCGGTCTTCCTGTCCGACCTGACGCTGGCCACGGCGCTGCGTACCGCCGCCACCTCGGCGCTGGCCGCACGCCGGCTGGCGCGGCCGGGCTGCCGCAGCATGGCGCTGATAGGCGCAGGATCGCAGTCCGAATTCCAGGCCCTGGCCTTCACCCACCTGCTGGGCGTGGAACGGCTGCGCATCTTCGACATCGATGTCCAGGCCATGCGCAAGCTGGTGGCCAACCTGGGCCATGCGGGCATCGCGGCCCAGCGCATCACCTGCTGCGCCAGCAGCGCCGAGGCCCTGGAGGGCGCCGACATCGTGACCACGGTGACGGCCGCCAAGCACCGTGCCTGCGTGATCGCCGATGCCGATGTGCGCCCGGGCACCCACATCAACGCCGTCGGCGGCGATTGCCCCGGCAAGACCGAACTGCCCCTGGCACTGCTGCGGCGCGCACGCATCTTCGTGGAGTTCACGCCGCAGACGCGCGTGGAAGGCGAGTTGCAGCAGTTGCCCGCCGACACGCCCGTGACCGAGCTGTGGCAGGTCATCAACGGCCAGGCGCCGGGCCGCGGCCATGACACGGAGATCACGCTGTTCGACTCCGTGGGCTTTGCGCTGGAGGACTATTCGGCGCTGCGCTGGCTGCGGGCCCTGGCCCGCGACACCGGACTGATGCAGTCGATCGACCTGGTGCCCGCGCTGGCCGACCCGCGCGATCTGTACCGGCTGGTGCGCGAGGCCGGGCAGGCAGAACGCGGCTTTGGCTGACACGGCAGTTGCATACCATGGACCCCATGAGCATGACCACCCGCACGAACAAGGCCACGAATACCGCACACGCCCTGAGACTCATCGGCGTGCCCACCGACATCGGCGCCAGCCGCCTGGGCAGCGCCATGGGGCCGGACGCACTGCGCGTGGCCGGCCTGGGCCCGGCGCTGCGCCAGCTGGGCTGCCAGGTGAGCGACATCGGCAATCTGGCAGGCCCGCCCAATCCGCAGACACCGCCCGAGCAGGGGCTGCGTCACCTCGCGCCGGCCCGCGCCTGGATGGACGCCGTGCACCAGGCCGTGGGCCAGGCGCTGGACGACGGCGAGCTGCCGCTGATGCTGGGCGGCGACCACAGCCTGGCCATGGGCTCGATCAGCGCCGTGGCCACCCACTGCCGCCGACGGGGCCGCGCGCTGCGCGTGATCTGGCTCGATGCCCACGCCGACTGCAACACGCCCGATATCTCACCCAGCGGCAACCTGCACGGCATGCCCGTGGCCAGCCTGTGCGGCCTGGGGCCCGCGGCGCTGACCGCGCTGTCCCAGGGCGGCGATCCGGCGCTGGCAGCCGCCTCGCTGTGCCAGATCGGCCTGCGCAGCGTGGATGACCAGGAAAAGCGCCTGCTGCATTCGCTGGGCGTGGAGGTCTATGACATGCGCGCCATCGACGAACTGGGCATGCGCGAGGTCATGCGCCGCGCGCTGGAAGACCTGGAAGGCAGCGACACCCACCTGCACCTGAGCTTCGACGTGGACTATCTCGATCCCGACATCGCGCCCGGCACCGGCACCCCCGTGCGCGGCGGCCCCAGCTACCGCGAGGCCCAGCTGTGCATGGAGATGCTGGCGGACACCGGACGCCTGGGCTCGATGGATCTGGTGGAGCTCAATCCCGCGCTGGACGTGCGCAACCAGACAGCCGAGCTGGTGGTGGACCTGCTGGAGAGCCTGTTCGGCAAGAGCACCCTGGTGCGGGCCGATCGCTGAGGCCGCTCAGGCTGGCGAGAGCGAAACACGCCAGCCGTCGCCCGCGGCGTCCGTGGCGAAGCGCACAGGCACAAAGCGCTCGATCACCTCGAAATTGCTGCGCGCATGCGGCGTCAGTTCCGTGCAGGTGTAGCAGGCACCGCGCCCGCTGCGCCAGACGGCCAGCGCCAGCGGCAGAGCCCATTGGTCGGCCAGGTACGGGCCCAGCGCGGCCCGGCTGCCCTGGTGGCGGCGCACCTCGCGCGCCAGGTCATGGGCCACCTTTTCGGCGCTGATGCCCTTCATGCCGAACTGCGTGAACACTTCGCTCAGGCGCTCATAGGCCAGCGTGGCCAGCAGCGCATTGCCCGGCCCCTCGTTCTGGCGCACGGCAGCCACCTGCAGCTGCTCGCCAGACCAGCCCAGGGCCTGGCCCAGATGGTCCAGTTCGCGCTGGGCCACCGCGCGTGGCAGCGCGGGCGCAAAGCATTCGGCATGGCTGGCCACGGGGGCGCCGCGTTCGGTGATATCGAAAGGCGCCAGCCCATTGGTTGCCGGCGTGATCGTCACGTCCATCTCGCCGCCACCGGCCGGGTAGAAGCCCAGCCGGCGCAGCCGCAGTTCGGAGCGCGCGCCCAGCCTGTGCAGCAGCGGCGCATAGCTGCGCTCCAGGAAGTGGAAGGGCGGCGCGGCCGGGTTGTGGGTGCCGCCGCCCAGGGTCAGGCGGCTTTCTCCATCGGCCAGCATCAGCGCGGGCCACAGCGTCTGCAGCAGCAGGGTGCAACTGCCCGCCGAGGCGATCACGAAGCGGTACTCGCCCGCACGCACCGGCCCCGGCGTGAATTGCAGCACCTGCGAATTCATCTGGGCGCCCTGCATCTGCGCGCCGCAGATTTCGGCGGCGGCATTGACGCAGGCCAGGTGCTGGCGCATCAGGCCCGGCTTGGCGCGCCCGGCACGGATGCGCTGCATGGCAAAGGGCTGGCCCGTGCACATGGACAGCGCCAGCGCGCTGCGCAGCATCTGGCCTCCGCCCTCCCCGGCGGAGCCGTCGATCTCGATCATCTTCATTGCTCTTTCCTGTTCTTCTTCTCGGTTTGTCCAGGGTCTTGCTATGCATCTGCGCCAAAGCGCGCCACGGCATCCCGCAGATTCTCTTTTCAATTGCCACGCCTCATGAGACTGGCATGCCCCAAGCAAGGGACACCGAGGAAGGGCCTGGGCCGGCCGCTCCGCACCGAGGGTGTCGCCCCCTCCCCCGCGAAGCGGGTAGCGAGGCGGGTAGCGAGGCGCCGTGCAACGGGGGAAGCGGCGCAGCCGCTCAGGGGGTGCCTATCCTTTCACGCACACCACCTGTTTGAGCGTGTGCACCACCTCGACCAGATCCTGCTGCGCGGCCATGACGGCATCGATGTCCTTGTAGGCCATGGGAATCTCGTCCACCACGTTGGCATCCTTGCGGCATTCCACGCCCTCGGTGGCCTTGATGTGGTCCTCCACGCTGAACATCTTCTTGGCCTTGGTGCGGCTCATCACGCGGCCCGCACCGTGGCTGCAGCTCTCGAAGCTCTCCGGGTTGCCCAGGCCGCGCACGATATAGCTGCGCGCGCCCATGCTGCCCGGGATGATGCCCAGCTCGCCGCGCCGCGCGCTCACCGCGCCCTTGCGGGTGATGAACACGTCCTGGCCGAAATGGCGCTCCTGCTGCACGTAGTTGTGGTGGCAGTTCACCGCCTCCACATGCGACTCGAAGGGCTTGGCGATCACCTTGCGCACCGTGGCGATGAGGTTGGCCATCATCACCTCGCGGTTGCGCATGGCGAACTTCTGCGCCCAGGACACGCCACGCACATAGTCGCCAAAGTAGCGGGCTCCTTCCTCGAAATAGGCCAGGTCCTTGTCGGGCAGGTTGCGCTGGTGCAGTTCTGCGTCCTTCTTGGCCAGCTCGATGAAATGGGTGCCGATGGCATTGCCCACGCCGCGCGAGCCCGAGTGCAGCATGAACCACACGAAGCCCGCCTCGTCCAGGCAGATCTCGATGAAGTGGTTGCCGCTGCCCAGCGTTCCCAGGTGCTTGCGGTTGTTGGTGTTGGCCAGGCGCGGATGCAGCTCGCACAGCAGGTCGAACTCATCGGCCAGCGTGGCCCAGACCTGGTCCACCGACACGGGCGGGTTCTCCCAGCTGCCGGGATCACGGCCGCGGTGGCGCGGCACCGAGCCATGCGGCACGGCCTGCTCTATGGCCGAGCGCAGCGGGCCCAGGTTGTCGGGCAGGTCCTCGGCGCGCAGCGTGGTCTTGGCCGCCATCATTCCGCAGCCGATGTCCACGCCCACGGCCGCAGGGATGATGGCCTTGATGGTCGGGATCACCGAGCCCACGGTGGCGCCTATACCCAGGTGCACATCGGGCATGGCCGCGACATGCTTGAACACCACGGGCAGGCGCGCGGCGTTCTCCAGCTGCTTGCGCGCCTCGTCCTCCACGGGCACGCCCCTGGTCCACATCTTGATGGGGACGCCGCCCTCGACTTCATGCTGTTGGTAGCTGTTCATGGTGCTGTTTTCTTTCATGTCTTTGTTCTTCATCGAATCGTTTGGCGCTTCAAGCAGCCATGGCATCGAATACCGCGCCCAGGCGCTCGTCCAGCGGGTAGCACTGATGGTCGCGCTTGCCAGAAGGCAGCCAGGTGCTGGCCGGGCCTCGCTCGGCCAGCTGCAGCAATTGCCTGGCCCAGTGGTTCTTCGTGGAGGTCTGCGAAAGCCATTGCTCCATCGTTGCCCGGTAGCCATTGCGATCGGATGCGAAGGCGTTGCTGATGCAACGCCCGTCCCAGATGAATTCGTAGAAGCAGGCATCGACAAAATGCAGCGTGGCGCTCTCGCTGTCGCAGGTCAGCCAGTGGTCCAGCAATGGCTGGAGCGGCACGCCGGCATAGTCCCACATGAGCAAGACGGAGAAGGCCTCATCCCCCTGGAAGACACCTGCTTCCGGCTCGGCCCATTGCTCCAGCCCCAAGGCAAAGAATGCTTGTGCGAAGCCCTGCAAGGCCGCGCTTTCCTGCGATGAAAAGGAGCCGGGCTCGCAACGCCCGAGGCGGTCCAGATACAACTCGGTGGAGTGGTGCAGCCTTGCGCCCTGCGCCAGCAGTTCCAGCATTCTTGGCGCCAGGTACTTGATCTCATCTGCAGGCTGGACCACGCTTTTGGCAGCGTCGTTGTATTGGTAGAAATGGTGCTCGGTCAGGCAGCGCAGAGGCAGGCGGCGCATCTCGCGCTCCAGGTCCGGATCCATGCAGCATGCAACGCAAGCGTCCAGCGGTACCGACGGCGACCTGTATCCCGCAAAGCTCTGGTAGAGCGCCTGTGTTGCAGCAGCCAGTGCGTCTGCACGCTCCTGTATTTGCGCAGCACGCGATTGCATCTTTCCCGATGTCATGTTTTTGTCCATGGTGTCTCTCCTTCAAGGGCAGGCATGAAGCATCTGGCACCGCCAGCCGCTCCATACCTGCTCATCACGTGATCAACGCATCTTCACCAGCCCGTTGAGCACCTGGTCCAGCCCGCCGAACACGGAGATCTTGTCGATGCGCTCGGCCACGCGTTCCAGCGTCTCCAGCTCCTTCATGCGCAGGGCCACGGGGTTGTCCTCCATGACCTTGGCGGTGTTGAGCAGCGAGCGCGTAGCGGCCGTTTCCTCGCGGCGGCGGATCACGTTGGCCTGGGCCTGCTTTTCGGCCTGCACCACCTGGGTCAGGATGGCCTTCATCTCGCCGGGCAGCACGATGTCCTTCACGCCCACGCTCTCCAGGACCATGCCGAACGGCTGCAGCCTGGCGGCCATGTGCGCGGTCACCACGTCATCGATCACCGTCTTGTTCTCCAGCAGCTCATCGAGCGTGCGGGTGCCCACGGCGGCGCGCAGCGCGAACTGCAGCTCCCGGTACAGGTGCTCGGCAGGCTTTTGCAACTGGGCAAAGGCGCGCAGCACGTCGGTGTGGCGGTAGGTGGCACTCAGGTTCAGGCGCAGGCTCACCTTGTCGCGGGTCATGATGTCCTGGCCCGAGACCTCGACGGCCTGCAGGCGCAGGTCCACCAGCTCCACGGCAATGCTGCGGCCGAACTTCCAGAATGCATGGCTGCCGGCCTGCAGCAGGCGGTCCACCTTGCCGTCGATGGTCAGCAGCGCGCACTGGCCTGCGGGCACCTGCACCTGCAGCACGCCGTTGAGGCCGGACACGCTGCGCTGGCGCAGCTGCGTCTGGGTCAGGCGCGCCGCCAGGGCGGCGGGCAGCTCGGCGCCGGCCTGCAGGTCGACCACCTGCACGCTCACATCCACCAGTCCCTTCCAGTACAAGCGGCGCGTGCCGGGCGGCAGGATCTCGACCAGCACGCCGTTTTCGCTGCGCAGGCCCGCCTCGGTTTCGGACAGTTCCACGCGCAGGAATTCGGCGGCCACCACGGCGGGCTCCTGCGCCATCAGGTAGTCGGCCAGGCCGTGCGTGAAGGCGGGCTGCTCCAGGGCAAAGGTTTCCACGCGCAGCTGGTCGGTGCCGGCAAACAGCCAGTGCCGGCCGCTGTGCAGCACGCGCTCGAAATCGCCATTGCGCAGCAGCAGGGCGCGTTCGTTCTTCTTGACGGTGATGCGTTGGATCTTCAGCATTTCTTCTTCTCCTCGTTCGGCGTCTTCGCCGCAATCAATAGGGGTGCCGTTACAGCAGCGGCGGGGTTCCAGGGGGCACGGCCCGGGCCTTGCAGTGCGCCGTGGCGGCAACCCTGGAAACAGGTTGCAGCGTGGCTGGCTGCGGGCGCGGACCGTGCCGGAACCTGGCACAGCCGCCGCCGCTGACGGGTGGCGGCCTGGGGCTGCATCGCAACCCGGTGGCCACCTCCCGCGTTCGGCGGGTGGTCTTTCGACCGTTTCAATAGCCCGGCCTTGCGGCCGGAAGAGTGGACAGGAATCGAACCTGCGACAGTCCTCTTGCGAGGGTGCTCTACCAGACTGAGCTACCAGTGGCTGGCAAGCCTGGAGTCGAACCAGGCGTCCCTTGCGGGACGGTTTCCACAACCTTGCCGTTACCCAGCGCTTGCGGCGTGCGGCATGCGGGAAATCGACAAGCTCCTGGGGGCCCGGACTTCCGGCACCGGCGGGGCGGGCCTTTGCCCCAACCCCGGCCTGTGGGCGGTCACCGCTTGCACTGGATGCCTTGGTTATTGCGAGATGCGTGCCAGCCTGGCATCAGGCGCCAAACTATTCTTCAACCCATTGATTTATTTGAATAAATCTCGAATCACACCTTTCCTGACTTATTCTTCAATCCAAAGAAACTAGAATTTCAGCTATTCAACTAGACAAAAATATGGAAAAGAAAAAGGTCGTCATCGGCTTTCTGGGTACGCAGCTGGACTCCGGCAGGGGCGCGGGGCGCTGGGAAAAATGGCGGCCGACCCTCTCCCTCCTGCAGCACGAGGATCTGGTAGTGGAGCGGCTGGAGCTGCTCTACACGCCGCCCCATCTGGCCCTGGCGCAGCTGCTGCAGGGCGACATCGCCACGGCATCGCCCGAGACCCGGGTGAACCTCGTGCCCATGGACATTGCCGATCCCTGGGATTTCGGCGAGGTCTATGCGCGGCTGTTCGACTGGACGCAGGCCTACCGCTTCGACCCCGAGCGCGAGGAGTACTGGACCCACATCACCACGGGCACGCACGTGGCGCAGATCTGCCTGTTCCTGCTGGTGGAGTCGCGCCGCATTCCCGGCGTGCTGGCCCAGACCTCGCCACCCCGGCGCCAGCGCATGGGAGACCCGGGCAGCTATGCGCTGATCGATCTGGACCTGTCGCGCTACGACGTGATCGCCCAGCGCTTCGGCGCCGAGCAGAGCGAGGCCGTGCAATTTCTCAAGAGCGGCATCGCCACGCGCAATGCCGGGTTCAACACGCTGATCGACGAGATCGAGCGCGTGGCCGTGCGCTCGCGCGCGCCCATCCTGCTCACGGGTCCCACGGGGGCGGGCAAGTCGCATCTGGCGCGGCGCATGTACGAGTTGAAGAAGGCCAGGCACCAGGTGCAGGGCGACTTCGTGGAGGTCAATTGCGCCACGCTGCGCGGCGACGGCGCGGCCTCGGTGCTGTTCGGCCACAGGAAGGGCGCGTTCACGGGCGCTGCGGCCGACCGCGCCGGCCTGCTGCGCAGCGCGCACCAGGGCGTGCTGTTCCTGGACGAAATCGGCGAGCTGGGCCTGGACGAGCAGGCCATGCTGCTCAAGGCGGTGGAGGAAAAGCGCTTCTATCCCATGGGCAGCGACCGCGAGGTCAGCAGCGACTTCCAACTGGTCGCCGGCACGCACCGCGACCTGCGCATCGACGTGGCGCAGGGGCGCTTTCGCGAGGATCTGTTCGCGCGCATCAACCTGTGGTCCTATGCGCTGCCGGGCCTGGCCGGGCGCCCCGAGGACATAGAACCCAACATGGACCACCTGCTCGCGCGCTCGGCCGACGAGACCGGCCAGATGGTACGTTTCAACGTGGAAGCCCGCGAGCGCTATCTGCGCTTTGCGCGCTCGCCCGATGCGCTGTGGAGCGGCAACTTCCGCGACCTGTCGGCCAGCATGACGCGCCTGGCCACGCTGGCCGACGGGGGGCGCATCTCCACGGCCCTGGTCGATGCCGAGATCCAGCGCCTGAAGTGGCTGTGGCAAAGAGGCGATGCCGTGCAACCGGCCAGTGCCAGCCTGGAAAGCCTGCTGTCCGCCGATGTACTGGAGCCGCTGGATCTGTTCGACCGCATGCAGCTCGAAGCGGTGCTGCGCGTGTGCCGGGAGTCGCCTTCGCTGTCCGATGCGGGGCGCCGCCTGTTCGACCGGTCACGCACCCAGCGCAGCGTGGTCAACGATGCCGACCGCCTGCGCAAGTACCTGCTGAAATTCGGCTTGAAGTGGGATGCCGTGGCCGGCCGAACGCCATAGACACCACGATGGCGCGATGGCGCGATGGCGCGATGGCGCGATGGCGCGATGGCGAGTTTGCGCGCCTGGGCTACAGCGCCTTGCGCAGCGTGGTCGGCGGGATCTTGAGCAGCTCGCGGTACTTGGCCACCGTGCGCCGCGCGCATTCGATGCCCTGCTCCTTGAGCATGTCGGCCAGCTGGTTGTCCGACAGCGGCTTCTTGGGGTCTTCGGCCGCGACGAACTGCTTGATCAGCGCGCGCACGGCCGTGCTGGAGGCATTGCCACCGGCCTCGGTGCCCAGGCCCGAGCCGAAGAAGTACTTGAGCTCGTAGGTGCCCTGCGGCGTGGCCATGTACTTGGCCGTGGTCACGCGGCTGATGGTGGATTCATGCAGGCCCAGTGCATCGGCAATGTCGCGCAGCACCAGCGGGCGCATGGCCAGCTCGCCATGCACGAAGAAGTTCTTCTGGCGCTCCACGATGGCCTGCGACACGCGCAGGATGGTGTCGAAGCGCTGCTGGATGTTCTTGATGAACCAGCGCGCCTCCTGCAGCCGCTGCTGCAGCGCTGCATGGCCTTCGCTGCCCCTGTGGCTGCGCAGCGCGCTGGCATAGATGTCGTGCACGCGCAGCTTGGGCATGACGTCGGGGTTGAGCTGCACGCTGAAGTCCATGCGGCCCGCGCCGCTGCGCACGGGGCGCACGATGACGTCGGGCACGACGATCTGGCGCTGCACGTCGGCAAAGCGCCGGCCCGGGCGTGGCTCCAGCCGGGTGATCAGCACCAGCGCCTCGCGCAGCCGCTCCTCGCGCGCACCGCACAGGCTGGCGAGCTTGCGCAGGTCGCGCCGCGCCAGCAGGTCCATGGGCTGGGCGCAGATGTCCAGCGCGGTACGCAGAACGGCCTGCCGGTCCTCATCCTCGGCACTGCCGTTGCCTTCGCGCTCGGCATCGGCCAGCTGGTCGCGCAGTTGCAGCGTCAGGCATTCGGCCAGGTCGCGCGCGCCCACGCCCACGGGCTCCAGGCTTTGCAGCAGGCGCAGCGCCACGGTGAAGCGGTGCACCAGTTCCTCGCACTCCTCCAGGTCTTCGCCCGCCAGGCCCTGTGCCAGCTCGTCGAGCGGGTCTTCCAGGTAGCCGTCGTCGTTGAGGTTCTCGATCAGAAAGCGCAGTGCGGCGCGGTCCACCTCGCCCAGACGCAGGCTCAGGGCCTGGCGGTGCAGGTGGTCGGTCAGGCTTTCGGCGCTGCGAGCCAGTTCGGTGGCATCGGCCTCGTCTTCCTCGCCCTGCCCGCGCGTGCGGCTGGAGGGCGCATCGCTGCCCCAGTCGCGGTCATCGTTGCCCGAGGTGGTCTGGCCGTCGCCCTCCCAGCTCAGGGACTCGGCCGTGCCGGAAGTCTCCACGGCATCGCCGGAGGATGCCTCCGACGAGGGCTCCCACTCCACCGCCGCCGAAGGTTGGTCTGCGCGGCTTTCCTGGAGGGACTCCGTGGCCTCGGCGCCGGTCGCGGCAGGCTCGCGGGTGCCGGCGGCCGCCTCGTGATCGCCCTCCTCGTTCGCCAGCTCCAGGAAGGGGTTGTCGCCCAGCATCTGCTCCACTTCCTGCGCCAGCTCCAGCGTGGACAGCTGCAGCAGCTGTATCGACTGCTGCAGTTGGGGAGTGAGCGAAAGATGCTGGGAGACGCGTAGCGACAGACCGGGCTTCAAGCGGCAGCTCCTTCGCGCAGACGGTCTCGCAGACGGGCCAGGCAGGGCATGGCGCTACATCCGGAAGTGTTCGCCGAGGTAGACACGCCGCACTTCGGCGTTGTCCACGATCTCCTCGGGTGTGCCCTGGGCCAGCACGTGGCCGTCGCTGATGATGAAGGCATGGTCGCAGATGCCCAGCGTCTCGCGCACGTTGTGGTCGGTGATCAGCACGCCGATGCCGCGCGCCTTGAGAAAGCCGATGATGCGCTGGATCTCGATCACGGCGATGGGGTCGATGCCGGCAAAGGGCTCGTCCAGCAGGATGAAGCGCGGCTGCGTGGCCAGGGCGCGTGCGATCTCGACGCGGCGGCGTTCGCCGCCCGACAGCGCCAGCGCGGGCGATGCGCGCAGATGGTCCACGCGCAATTCCTGCAGCAGCGCCGTCAGGCGCTCCTCGATGACGCTGCGCGCCAGCGGCCGGCCCTGCTCGTCCCTTTGCAGCTCCAGCACGGCGCGCACGTTGTCCTCGACGCTGAGCTTGCGGAAGATCGATGCCTCCTGCGGCAGGTAGGACAGGCCCAGGCGCGAGCGCTGGTGGATGGGCATGTTGCCCACGGCCTGGCCGTCGATGAAGATGTCGCCTCCGTCGCTGCGCACCAGGCCCACGATCATGTAGAACGAGGTGGTCTTGCCCGCGCCGTTGGGGCCCAGCAGGCCCACGACCTCGCCCTTTTTCACGGACAGCGACACGTCCTTGACCACCTTGCGGCTGCCGTAGGACTTGGCCAGATGGCGTGCCTGCAGGCCGCTGCCCTGGTCGGCGCGTACAGTGGCAGCCGAGGCTGCGGCTTGCCCGCTCATCGCTTGGTACCGCCGAGGCTGTCCAGACTGTTGCTGGGCTGCAGGGACGTGCCCGGCGTGCCCGCTGCGGGGGCGCGCGGCTGCGAGCCCGGCGTGCCTTCCTTGGGCGCCAGCACGGCGCGCACGCGCCCGCCCTGGCCGGCCGTGGAGCTGGGCTGGCCACCGCTGGTCTTTTGCCCGTCGACGGTGAACACGTCGGTGAGGTTGTTGTAGACGATGATGGAGCCGGTGATCTCGTCGCTGAGCTGGCCGCCGCGATAGCGGCGCAGTTCTCCGCGGCGGATGAACTTCACGAGGTCGGCCTTGCCGTCGTATTCGATGACCTCGCCCTCGCCTTCCACGAACTCCTCGGGCTGGCCCGGCACGGTATCGCGCTTTTGGCGGAAGAAGGCACGCTTGCCCGACTCGGCCGTCACCACGCCGTACTGGTAGCCTTCAGGGTCCTGCCGCACATCGAGCTGGGCTCCGCGCAGCACGATGGTGCCCTTGGTCATCACCACGTTGCCGGTGAAGACGCTGGTCTGCTTGAGCTCGTCATGGCGCAGCGCGTCGGCCTCGATGTTCATGGGCTTGGTGCTGTCGGCCTTTTCGGCCTGGGCCATACCGGCGAAAGCCGCCAGGGCGGCGGCGAGCAGGAGGGAGGAAAGTCGTTGTTTCATGGAGGGCACGCTTCTTGCATCCATTGTAGGGGGTGTCGCGCGCAACCGTTCCTGGCGTCTTTCGACGCGCACGCAAAGCGCTGACACAAAGGCACAAAAAGAGGTTTCCAAAAGCGACAGGCCCGCGCAATGGCGGGCCTGTCGCGGCTTGGCTGGGCCGAGGCCCCGGCCTCAGCCCTTGCGGCTGGTGGCGATCAGCTGATCGACCACGCGCAGCACATTGGTCATGTTGCCGGCCTTGGTGCCGTCGGTGTAGTAACGGCCTGCCACGCCCATGGCCGGCACGCCTTCCACGTCATAGTCCTGCTGCAGCTGGGTGGCCTTGCGAACCTGGTTGGAGACGCTGAAGGAGTTGTAGACCTCCTTGAACTTGGCCACGTCCACGCCCTGCTTGCCGACCCAGGCGAAGATCTCGTCGTCCTTGGCCAGGCGGTTGCGTTCCACATGGATGGCGTGGAAGGCGCGCGCATGCATGGTGTCCAGCAGGTTCATGCCTTCGAAGGCGTAGTAGAGCTTTTGCTGGGGCACGAAGCTGGCGTTGAAGGCCACGGGCACGCGGTGCACGACCACGTCGGCCGGCGCCTGGTTCTTCCAGGCGGCAAAGGTGGGCTCGAACGCATTGCAGTGCGGGCAGCTGTACCAGAAGAACTCGACCACCTCGACCTTGCCGGCGCCGGCGCTGGTGGGTGCGGGCTTGGCCAGCTTGATGTAGTCCTTGCCCTCCTTGGGCGCTGCGGCCTGGGCCTGGGCGGCGGACATGCCCAGCGTCAGTGCGCTGGCAGCGGCTGCCGAGGCAGCCAGGGAAAAGTCGCGGCGATTCATCAAAACAAACTCCTCGTTCAATGCTGCAGGTTAGGAGGCAGGGGTCCGCCAAAAGTTCAGCGCTCTTGTCGCAACGCTCTTTCAGCGTGCGGCGCGCACCAGCGTGGACTCGACCCCGGCACCGTCGAGCTTTTGCTTGAGCTGCTCGGCATCGTCGCGCTTGGTGAACGGACCCACACGCACGCGGAAGATGGTGA
Source organism: Delftia deserti (assembly GCF_042653485.1). NCBI lineage: Bacteria > Pseudomonadati > Pseudomonadota > Betaproteobacteria > Burkholderiales > Comamonadaceae > Delftia > Delftia deserti. The sequence continues at coordinate 3,687,481 of NZ_JBHSIH010000001.1, forward strand.
TGCCGTTTTGCTCGCGCTCGCTCACGCGCGCCTCCCACCCCAGCATGGCCAGCTTGGCGCGCTGCGCGTCGGCATCGCCCTGGCTGCGGAAGGCGCCGGCCTGCACGAAGTAGTTGAAGGCGGCGTCGGCCTTTTCCGCCTTCTCGGCGGCGGCGGAGCGCGACTTGACCAGGTCACCCAGCGGATCGGCCGAGCTCTTGCCATCGGCCTTGGTTTCGGGCTTGGCGGGCGGCTTGGCCGGGTCCACGGGCGCGGGTGGCGGAGTCACGCCTCCGGCCACGGCGGGCGGGGTGGGGGCGGTTGGCGCGGTGCTGCCGGGGAGGCTGGGCGTCACGGCGGCCGGTGGTGGCGGCGCCGGGTTCTTGCCCTGCAGCGGCGCGTTGGGGTCCCAGTTCTTGTTGCGCTGGGCCTCGGCCGCGTCCTGGTCGGCCGTCTTGCCGCCCTTGGAGAGAAAGGGCACGGGCACCTTGGTCACATAGACGGCGACGGCCAGGGCTGCTGCCAGCCCGACGATCATGCCGATGATGAGACCGATGACGGTGCCCCCACGTTGCTGTGTCTTCATAGATCGCTTGTCGCTCGAAGTTACATGCGTTGCGGGGCCGAGACGCCCAGCACTGCCAGGCCATTGTGCAATACCTGGCGCGTGGCCGAGATCAGCGCCAGGCGGGCGAGCTTGAGCTTTTCGTCGTCCACCAGGATGCGTTCCGCGTCGTAGTAGCTGTGGTACAGCGAGGCCAGTTCGCGCAGGTAGAACGTCACGTCGTGCGGCGCATTGCCGTCGGCGGCCGAGGTCAGCATGGCCGGGTACTTGGCCAGTTGCAGCATCAGCGCCTGGGCCTGCGGGCCTTCCAGCGCCGACAGGTCCACGTCCTTGAGCGTGGCCGCGTCCCCCCCCCAGGCGGCCAGCACCGAGCAGATGCGCGCATGGGCGTACTGCACGTAGTACACGGGGTTGTCGTTGTTCTGGGCCACGGCCAGGTCCACGTCGAAGGTGTACTCGGTGTCGGGCTTGCGGGACAGCAGGAAGAAACGCACCGCGTCCTTGCTGGTCCACTCGATCAGGTCGCGCAGCGTGACGTAGGAGCCGGCGCGCTTGCTGATCTTGACTTCCTCGCCGCCGCGCACCACGCGCACCATGGTGTGCAGCACATAGTCGGGATAGCCGGCAGGGATGCCCACGTCGGCGGCCTGCAGGCCGGCGCGCACGCGCGCGATGGTGCCGTGGTGGTCCGTGCCCTGGATGTTGACGACCTTGGAGTAGCCGCGCTTGAATTTCTGGATGTGGTAGGCGACATCGGGCACGAAGTACGTGTAGTTGCCGTCCTGCTTGCGCATCACGCGGTCCTTGTCGTCACCGTAGTCGGTGGACTTGAGCCAGAGCGCGCCGTCGAGTTCGTAGGTATGTCCGCCCGCGATCAGGCGCTGCACCGCGTCCTCGACATGGCCGTTGGTGTAGAGGCTGGATTCGAGGTAGTACTCGTCAAAGTGCAGGTTGAAGGCCTGCAGGTCCTTGTCCTGCTCGTTGCGCAGATAGGCGACGGCGAACTGGCGGATGTTGTCGTAGTCCTCGACATCGCCGTTGGCCGTGAATTCGCGGTCATCGGCCTTGACGGTCTTGCAGGCCAGGAAGTCGTCGGCGATGTCCTGGATGTAGGAGCCGTTGTAGAAGGCCTTGCTTGCCGGATTCTCGGGATCGATGGGCCAGCATTCGTCACCGGGCTTGAAGCCCTTGGCACGCAGCTGCGTGCTCTTGGTCAGCGTGTCGATCTGCACGCCCGCGTCGTTGTAGTAGAACTCGCGGTGCACGCCCCAGCCCTGGGTGGCATAGAGGTTGCAGATGGCATCGCCGAGCGCAGCCTGGCGGCCATGGCCCACGTGCAGCGGGCCGGTGGGGTTGGCGGAGACGAACTCGACCAGCATCTTTGCGCCACGGTCGGCCAGCCAGCCGAACTTCTCGGCCTGCTCCAGCACTTCGCGGATGATCTGCTGCTTGGCGGCGGGCTTGAGGCGGATGTTCAGAAAGCCGGGGCCGGCGATCTCGATGGCATCGACCCAGCGCTGGAAGGACGGCGTGGCCTCCAGCGCGGCCTTGAGCTGCTCGCCCAGCGAGCGCGGGTTGAGCTTGAGCGGCTTGGCCAGCTGCATGGCGGCCGTGCAGGCGAAATCGCCATGGGCAGCCACCTTGGGGGATTCGAAAGCGGCACGGGCACCGGCGCCGGGCGACAAAGTTTCAAGCTCGCCGGCCAGAGCCGCGAGCAGTTCCTGTTTGACGGAGAGCATCGGCGGATTCTACGTGGCAGGCCCACCCCATGCCGCCGGACAGGAAAACGGGACCTACATGCCCCGCGCCCAGAACACCGCAACGACGGCGATCACGGGCACCACATGGGCCTGCCACATCACCCAGCGGCGCGTGCTGGCCACCTCGGCCGGCTGGGGCAGGCCCTGGCCGGCATCCAGCGCGCGGCGCCAGCGCCGGAAGGCCAGCGTGGGCTTGATCGAGAGCAGCGCGCCGACGACAAACAAAGTCATCTTCAGATGAAACAGTGGCTGCGAGACGTACCAGGACATGCCCTTGACGCCCCACACCAGGCGCGCAATGCCGGTGAGCACCAGGAAGACCACGGCAAGGCCATAGATCATGTCCAGCCGCGCCAGGCGCTGGACCACGGCGGCACTCATCCACTCGCTGCGGCACAGCGCCGCCTGGCTGGACAGGAACACCACGAAGGTGAGTATGGCCAGCAGGTGGAGGCTGGCCAGGATGGCTTCTATCGTCATGGGGAATCCGTACAGAATTGAGCCTCTCGGGCCAGGCTCCATTACGCCAGAAACAGGGACTGCCATCGAGATGCCCGAGGCAATCGGTAGACCACTGCGGTCCTCCTGTCGCGTCGGCTCTTACTTCGGCAGTTCCGCGCGCAACCAGTCATCCAGCAGCGTCTTCTCGTAGCGCAGGGGATCGTTGGGATACAGGTCCGGGCGCATCATGAAGCTGGCGTCGCGCAACTGGCGGCTGCCTTCTCGCAGCAGCTTTCCATCGGCTCCCAGCAGCTTGAAGCGCAGGTCGATGCGCGGTGGGTAGATGTCGCGCACGATGCGCACGTCGGCAGCCTGGGGCCCTCGCCAGGGCTCGAAGCCGCCTGCGCGCTGCACATCGGTGAAGTGAACTTCAAGTCGCTGGCCCTGGGGCAGCCTGGGCGCGGCACGCTCGGCCAGGAACTGGGCCAGCGCATCGACCCAGGCGCGGCGCGCCTTCTCGGACTCCTGGGGCCCGTTGCGCCCGGCGTCGAACCGAGAGGGATCGTCAAAGGTCACGCTCACGATGCCGGCAGGCACCGCGCCCTGCCGCATCCCGTCCGGCCGGCCCTGCCCCGGCCCCTGGACGGCGCAGCCGGCCACCATGCCCAGGCAGGCGGCTCCCAGCGCCATGCGCATCCAGCGCCGCCGTCCTGGGGCCGCGCCCTGCGTTGCGGATACCGCTTTCGTCGCTATCGACACTGCCATGCTCATTCCTCCTTGCTGGGCGGCCCGCTCAGGCCGCGTGGGTACGCCGCCAGAAATCCGGCTGCTCGTAGTGGTGCTTGAGATAGTCGATCCACAGCCGCACACGCAGCGGCATGTGCTTGCGCTGGGGAAAGACGACAAAAATGCCATTGGGCGGCGCCGCGAATGTTTCTAGCACGGCCACCAGGCGGCCCGAGGTGATCTCGGCCTCGACCTCCCAGGTACTGCGCCAGGCGATGCCCCAGCCGCCCAGGCACCAGTCGTGCAGTACCTGGCCGTCGGAGCAGTCCAGCGGGCCGCCCGGCTTGAAGTGCACGACCTCGCTGGTGCCGCTGTCGGGATGGGGAATGCGGAAGGCCCAGCCACGCGTCTGCGAGGCGTCGCTGGACAGCGTCAGGCAGTCGTGCTGGGTCAACTCGCTGGGGTGGCGCGGCGTGCCCCGGCGCTCCAGATAGGCCGGCGTGGCCACGCACTGGCGCCGGTTGTCGGCAATGCGCACGCTGACCAGGGCCGAGTCGGGCAGATCGCCCACGCGCACCGCGCAGTCAAAGCCTTCGCCGGCCAGATCGACCACGCGGTCGCTGAGGTTCAGGGAAATCGTCACATCCGGGTGCAGATCCCGAAAGAGCGGCACCAGGGGCGCCACGTGCCGCCTGCCAAAGCCCGCCGGCGCCGTGATGCGCAGGTGGCCCGTGGCCTTGACCCCGCCCGCGCTGACACTGGCCTCGGCGTTGGACACATCGGACAGCAGGCGCTGGCAATCCTCGAGAAAGGCGCTGCCCTCATGCGTGAGGGAGATGCGCCGCGTGGTGCGCACCATGAGCTTGACGCCCAGGTGCTCTTCCAGGGCATCGAGGCGCCGCCCCATGATGGCCGGCGCCACGCCTTCCGCCTTGGCCGCTGCCGTGAGGCTGCCGCGCGTTGCCACCGATACGAATGACTCGAATGCCTTGAGCTTGTCCATGACCGCTGTCCGTTTCTTTTCCGTGTTCTTGTGGGGCATGCGACCGCACGCCCGTCTCCTGTGACTCGCCTTTTTGCATAGTGGGCACTGGCTGTCCTCCATGTGCGCCATGCATAGGGCTGCGCGCCAAAGCCGGCCGGTTTTGGCGCGCGCATAACCTTCCCACATTTTTGCGTAAAAGTCACGAGTTTTAAGATTTATGGTCTATTTATGTACGCAAATAAATCTAATAAAGTATTCCTTATAGTCAGGCCCGAAAAGGGTCTGCCAAGCCTTTCCATCCATCCAACCCGGGGTTCCCACCATGACCGATCGCACCCAAGCCCACAGCCTGCAGGTCGCTACAGAGCTGCACCGTTTCATCAATGAACAAGTGCTCCCGGGCACCGGTGTCGCTCCCGAGGCGTTCTGGAAAGGCTTCGATGCGATCGTCAATGATCTGGCTCCCCGCAATGCCGCCCTGCTGGCCGAGCGCGATCGCCTGCAGACCGAGCTGGACACCTGGCACAAGGCCCATCCCGGCCCCATCACCGACATGGCCGGCTACCAGCAGTTCCTGACGCAGATCGGCTATCTGGTCGAGCAGCCCAAGGATGCCAAGGCCACCACCACCAACGTGGATGCGGAACTGGCCATCCAGGCCGGTCCCCAGCTGGTCGTGCCCATTCTCAACGCACGCTATGCGCTGAACGCCGCCAACGCGCGCTGGGGCTCGCTGTATGACGCGCTGTACGGCACGGACGCCATCGGCGAAGACGGCGGCGCGGAAAAGGGCAAGGGCTACAACCCCGTGCGCGGCGCCAAGGTGATCGCCTTCGCACGTGATTTCCTGGACCAGGCAGCCCCGCTGGCTTCGGGCTCGCACAAGGATGCCGCCGGCTATCGCGTGGAAGCTGGCCAGCTGGTCGTCGCGCTCAAGAGCGGCGGCACCACGGGCCTGAAGAACACCGCCCAGTTCGTCGGCTACCAGGGTGAAGCCGCAGCGCCCTCTTCCGTGCTGCTGCTCAACAACGGCCTGCACATCGACATCCGCATCGACAAGACCACGGCCATCGGCCAGACCGATGCCGCCGGCGTGGCCGACGTGGTGGTCGAAGCCGCCCTGTCCACCATCCTGGACCTGGAAGACTCCGTGGCCGCCGTGGATGCCGAAGACAAGGTGGTGGGCTATGCCAACTGGCTGGGCATCCTCAAGGGCACGCTGACCGAAACCTTCGACAAGGGCGGCAAGAGCATGACGCGCGGCCTGAACGCCGACCGCGAGTACACGGGCGCCGATGGCAAGAGCGTCAAGCTGCATGGCCGTTCGCTGATGTTCGTGCGCAATGTGGGCCACCTGATGACCAACCCTGCCATCCTCTGGGGCAACGGCAAGGAAATCCCCGAGGGCATCCTGGACGCCATGGTCACCACGGCCATTGCCGTCCATGACATCAAGGGTCTGGGCGCCAACGGCATCCGCAACTCGCGCACGGGCAGCGTCTACATCGTCAAGCCCAAGATGCACGGCCCCGCGGAAGCCGCCTTCGCCAGCGAGCTGTTCGGCCGCGTGGAAAAGGTCCTGGGCCTGCCCGAGAACACCGTCAAGCTGGGCATCATGGACGAGGAGCGCCGCACCAGCGTCAACCTCAAGGCCTGCATCGCCGCTGCCGCATCGCGCGTGGCCTTCATCAACACCGGCTTCCTGGACCGCACGGGCGACGAAATGCACACCGCCATGTATGCCGGCCCCATGGTCCGCAAGGCCGACATGAAGGGCAGCGCCTGGCTGGCCGCCTACGAGCGCAGCAACGTGCTCGTGGGCCTGGGCCTGGGCTTGCGCGGCAAGGCGCAGATCGGCAAGGGCATGTGGGCCATGCCCGATCTGATGAAGGCCATGCTGGAGCAGAAGATCGGCCACCCCAAGGCCGGTGCCAATACCGCCTGGGTGCCCTCGCCCACGGCCGCCACGCTGCACGCCCTGCACTACCACCAGGTCAACGTGGCCGAAGTGCAAAAGCAGCTGGAGCAAACCAATGCCGACGCCGAGCGCGCCACCATCCTGGCCGACCTGCTGCAGGTGCCCGTGGTCAAGGAAGACAAGTGGAGCGCGGCTGAAAAGCAGCAGGAGCTGGACAACAACGTGCAGGGCATCCTCGGCTATGTGGTGCGCTGGGTGGACCAGGGCGTGGGCTGTTCCAAGGTGCCCGACATCCACAACGTGGGCCTGATGGAAGACCGCGCCACGCTGCGCATCTCCAGCCAGCACATCGCCAACTGGCTGCAGCACGGCATCGTGACCGAGGCCCAGGTGCGCGAGACCTTCGAGCGCATGGCCGCCGTGGTTGACCAGCAGAACGCGGGCGATGCACTGTACAAGCCCATGGCCGGCCACTTCGACACCTCGATGGCCTACCAGGCCGCCTGTGACCTGGTCTTCAAGGGCAAGGAGCAACCCAGTGGCTACACCGAGCCCCTGCTGCATGCCTGGCGCCTGAAGGTCAAGGCAGCCGCCTGACACCTGGCGGCGCCCAAGGCTGCAAAAGCACCCAGGCTTGCCTGAGGTGCTTTTTTCATGGGCCTACACTCGGAATCACGATGAGTGCCCCTCCCCCCGATGCCAGCCTGTGTCCGCTGTGCGGCCGCAGCAATCAGTGCGCCATTCTTGCGGGCGTTGATCCGCTGAACTGCTGGTGCATGGACACCCCGGTGGCACCCGATGCACTGGCCCGCATTCCGGAGCCCATGCGCAACAAGGCCTGCCTGTGCCCCGCCTGCGCGCTTGGCACCGACAAGTCTCGACCGCCCGCGTCGGCCGATATGATGTCGCCGACCCAACCCCCTAGAACTTGATCCCTGAGGAGATTGACATGCCCACGTACCACGTCGAAATGATGGAAGGCCGTACCGTCGAACAAAAGCGCAAGCTGGTCGAAGAGATCACGCGCGTCTCGGTCGAAGTCCTCGGCGGCTCGCCCGAATCGGTGGACATCCTGATCACCGACATCAAGCGCGAAAACTGGGCCACGGGCGGCAAGCTCTGGTCCGAACGCAGCTGAGGATCTTTCGCTCCATGCATGCAAAAGGCAGCTTTGGCTGCCTTTTTTCATGAAACCGGGCCTAAATCCCATATTTCCATGAGTGCCTGCAGTGCACTCCCAGCCACCGTCCAGGGCACGGGCATGGTGGCATCTGGCTTCCAGTGTCTGGCAACACCATCCATGGACACCTGGGTCAGGGCCACCTGGGTAGCACCGGCGGCATGGGCCTGAACAGCCGCCTCGGCCATGCACGCCACATAGCCGGCGGCATCACCGCTGCGAAAAAGAGCCCAGGCCCCTTCGACACACTGCAGCTGCATGCGTTGATCTGCGTTGCCTTGCTGCAGTTCTTCCATGAACAGATTGCGCGTGGCTTCGTACGTGGTGGGAGCGGCGCACAGCAGTGCAATGCGCGATTCCGGGTCACTTTGCAAGGCAGCGGCCACCTTGCGGGCCAGCATGCCATCGGCACGCCAGACCTTGCCACTGCGGCAATCCGCCACGGCAGGGCCCAGGGTCGAGCAGGTCAGCAGCACGGCATCGATATCGGCATGGTCTGCCAGCGCATCGAGCTGCCCTGCCGTTTTCTGCCGAAGCGACGCATGCATGCCACCTGCAGCCTCCGCTTCCACCAGCAGCGCCTCATGCACCTGATGAATGATCGAGTGGGCCGGCCAGCCCAGTTCGGCAGCAGCCTGTTCGAAAATCACGGCGTTGCTGTGCGCCGTGTGCAGGCAGAGAATCGACATGGGTTTGTTCCGTTTTTTTGCCCTTGCCCCGCATTGTGCTTGCAGCTGCCGCGCCAGGCGTTAGGCTATGGCTTGAACTACGCAAACAACGATACCGCCATGTGCCAGCTGCTTGGAATGAACTGCAACACGCCCACCGACGTGCGCTTCAGCTTTTCGGGGTTCACCCAGCGGGCGGGCAATACCGGCGACCATACGGACGGCTGGGGCATCGCCTTCTTCGAGGACAAGGGCCTGCGCCACTTCGTCGGCTATGAGCGCGCCATCGACTCGCCCATCGCCAAGCTGATACGCGAGTACCCGATCAAGAGCCGCAACGTCATCGCCCACATCCGCAAGGCCACGCAGGGTGCGGTAAGCCTGCAGAACTGCCACCCCTTCGTGCGTGAACTGTGGGGCCGCAACTGGGTCTTTGCCCACAACGGGGATCTCAAGGGCTTCGCTCCCAAACTGCATGCCCACTTCCATCCGGTAGGCAACACCGACAGCGAGCAGGCCTTCTGCTGGATTCTCCAGGAGCTCTGGAAGTCCCATGCCGGCCTGCCCAGCGTGCAGGAACTCACGCACACGCTGCGCGAACTGGCCAGGCGCATCTCGCCGCACGGAACCTTCAACTTCCTGCTGTCCAACGGCGAAGCGCTGTGGGCCCATGCCACCACGCACCTGTGCTACATCGAGCGTCGCCACCCCTTTGCCCAGGCCCATCTGTCGGATGAGGACCTTACCGTGGACTTCGCCCGAGAGACCACACCACAGGACCGTGTGGCCATCATCGTCACAGCGCCGTTGACCAAGAATGAAACCTGGACCTCGATCCAGTCGGGCGAACTCAAGGTCTTTGTACAGGGTGAATGCCTGCCGCTCTGAAGCATTGCGCATTCAGGATGAAAAAAGAGAGCGCGTCAGCGCTCTCTTTTTTGGGATGTCCGTTTTGGCTGCTCTGCCTCTTTCCCCATTTCCTGCAGCCCAATGCAAAAAACCCCGTAGCTTTGGCTACGGGGTTTCTTGGGCTGTAAGAGCCTGACGATGACCTACTTTCACACGGGAACCCGCACTATCATCGGCGCAAAGTCGTTTCACTGTCCTGTTCGGGATGGGAAGGAGTGGTACCAACTTGCTATGGTCATCAGGCATAACTTGTTGTCATGCTGCTCATCGAGCAACACAACGAATTCATAGAGTCTGTAATCAGCTTTGTATTTTGACTGCGCCTTACTTGGCATAACCACCTTGATGATCACGTCATCAAAGTTATAGGGTCAAGCCTCACGAGCAATTAGTACTGGTTAGCTTAACGCATTACTGCGCTTCCACACCCAGCCTATCAACGTCCTGGTCTTGAACGACTCTTCAGGGGGCTCAAGGCCCCGGCAGATCTCATCTTGAAACGAGTTTCCCGCTTAGATGCTTTCAGCGGTTATCTCTTCCACACTTAGCTACTCGGCAATGCCACTGGCGTGACAACCGATACACCAGAGGTGTGTCCACTCCGGTCCTCTCGTACTAGGAGCAGGCTTCCTCAAATCTGCAGCGCCCACGGAAGATAGGGACCAAACTGTCTCACGACGTTTTAAACCCAGCTCACGTACCTCTTTAAATGGCGAACAGCCATACCCTTGGGACCGACTACAGCCCCAGGATGAGATGAGCCGACATCGAGGTGCCAAACACCGCCGTCGATATGAACTCTTGGGCGGTATCAGCCTGTTATCCCCAGAGTACCTTTTATCCGTTGAGCGATGGCCCTTCCATACAGAACCACCGGATCACTATGTCCTGCTTTCGCATCTGCTCGACTTGTCAGTCTCGCAGTTAAGCACGCTTATGCCATTGCACTATCGTCACGATGTCCGACCGTAACTAGCGTACCTTCGAACTCCTCCGTTACGCTTTGGGAGGAGACCGCCCCAGTCAAACTGCCTACCATGCACTGTCCCCGATCCCGATAAGGGACCTGGGTTAGAACCTCAAACGCACCAGGGTGGTATTTCAACGTCGGCTCCATGAGAACTAGCGTCCTCACTTCAAAGCCTCCCACCTATCCTACACAGATCCGTTCAAAATCCAATACAAAGCTACAGTAAAGGTTCATGGGGTCTTTCCGTCTTTCCGCGGGGAGATTGCATCATCACAAACATTTCAACTTCGCTGAGTCTCTGGAGGAGACAGTGTGGCCATCGTTACGCCATTCGTGCAGGTCGGAACTTACCCGACAAGGAATTTCGCTACCTTAGGACCGTTATAGTTACGGCCGCCGTTTACTGGGACTTCAATCAAGAGCTTGCACCCCATCATTTAATCTTCCAGCACCGGGCAGGCGTCACACCCTATACGTCCACTTTCGTGTTTGCAGAGTGCTGTGTTTTTATTAAACAGTCGCAGCCACCGATTTTTTGCAACCGCTTTGGGCTCCCTTTGTTCAAGTTCACCTACTTGCGGCATACCTTCTCCCGAAGTTACGGTATCAATTTGCCGAGTTCCTTCTCCAGAGTTCTCTCAAGCGCCTTAGAATACTCATCTCGCGCACCAGTGTCGGTTTGCGGTACGGTCGTGTGTAGCTGAAGCTTAGTGGCTTTTCCTGGAAGCAGGGTATCACTCACTTCGTCTGCAAGCAGACTCGTTATCACCCCTCATCTAAGCCCGGCGGATTTGCCTACCAGGCATGACTACAGGCTTGAACCAACATATCCAACAGTTGGCTGAGCTAACCTTCTCCGTCCCCACATCGCACTACACATCGGTACAGGAATATTGACCTGTTTCCCATCAGCTACGCATCTCTGCCTCGCCTTAGGGGCCGACTCACCCTACGCCGATGAACGTTGCGTAGGAAACCTTGCGCTTACGGCGAGGGGGCTTTTCACCCCCTTTAACGCTACTCATGTCAGCATTCGCACTTCTGATACCTCCAGCACCCGTTACCAGGCACCTTCACAGGCTTACAGAACGCTCTCCTACCACTTGCAATAAATTGCAAATCCGCAGCTTCGGTAACTGGCTTAGCCCCGTTACATCTTCCGCGCAGGACGACTCGATCAGTGAGCTATTACGCTTTCTTTAAATGATGGCTGCTTCTAAGCCAACATCCTGACTGTTTTAGCCTTCCCACTTCGTTTCCCACTTAGCCAATTTTAGGGACCTTAGCTGGCGGTCTGGGTTGTTTCCCTCTTGAGTCCGGACGTTAGCACCCGGTGCTCTGTCTCCCAAGCTGTACTCTGCGGTATTCGGAGTTTGCATAGGTTTGGTAAGTCGCCATGACCCCCTAGCCTAAACAGTGCTCTACCCCCGCAGGTAATACTTGAGGCACTACCTAAATAGTTTTCGGAGAGAACCAGCTATTTCCAAGTTTGTTTAGCCTTTCACCCCTATCCACAGCTCATCCGCTAGTTTTGCAACACTAGTCGGTTCGGACCTCCAGTACCTGTTACGGCACCTTCATCCTGGCCATGGATAGATCACTTGGTTTCGGGTCTACACCCAGCGACTGGACGCCCTATTCGGACTCGATTTCTCTACGGCTCCCCTATTCGGTTAACCTTGCCACTGAATGTAAGTCGCTGACCCATTATACAAAAGGTACGCAGTCACCCTTGCGGGCTCCTACTTTTTGTAAGCATGCGGTTTCAGGATCTATTTCACTCCCCTCCCGGGGTTCTTTTCGCCTTTCCCTCACGGTACTGGTTCACTATCGGTCGATGATGAGTATTTAGCCTTGGAGGATGGTCCCCCCATATTCAGACAGGGTTTCTCGTGCCCCGCCCTACTTTTCTCTAGCTCAGTACCACCAGTCGGTTTTCACATACAGGGCTATCACCTACTATGGCCGGACTTTCCATTCCGTTTTGTTAACCGTCTGACTATCACTAGAAGGCTCTTCCGATTTCGCTCGCCACTACTTTCGGAATCTCGGTTGATGTCTTTTCCTCTGGGTACTTAGATGTTTCAGTTCTCCAGGTTCGCCTCGCATACCTATGTATTCAGTATGCGATACCCTTGCGGGTGGGTTTCCCCATTCAGAAATCTCCGGATCAAAGCTAATTTGCCAGCTCCCCGAAGCTTATCGCAGGCTATCACGTCTTTCGTCGCCTATCATCGCCAAGGCATCCACCACATGCTCTTAGTCACTTGACCCTATAACTTTGATCTCTCTTGCGAGATTTCGCCATTTTCTTTCAAGGACTTGCGAGGTCTCTCACCTCGCGCGTTATGCCGTAATGTGAATGAATTCTTTGACATTTCTGTCAAGAGAACAATTCGTCATTACTTGAATAAAACAA
>NZ_JBHSIH010000001.1:3702500-3705000 GCF_042653485.1 Delftia deserti
GTTGTCATGCTGCTCACCGAGCAACACAACGAATTCATAGAGTCTGTAATCAGCTTTGTATTTTGACTGCGCCTTACTTGGCATAACCACCTTGATGATCACGTCATCAAAGTTATAGGGTCAAGCCTCACGAGCAATTAGTACTGGTTAGCTTAACGCATTACTGCGCTTCCACACCCAGCCTATCAACGTCCTGGTCTTGAACGACTCTTCAGGGGGCTCAAGGCCCCGGCAGATCTCATCTTGAAACGAGTTTCCCGCTTAGATGCTTTCAGCGGTTATCTCTTCCACACTTAGCTACTCGGCAATGCCACTGGCGTGACAACCGATACACCAGAGGTGTGTCCACTCCGGTCCTCTCGTACTAGGAGCAGGCTTCCTCAAATCTGCAGCGCCCACGGAAGATAGGGACCAAACTGTCTCACGACGTTTTAAACCCAGCTCACGTACCTCTTTAAATGGCGAACAGCCATACCCTTGGGACCGACTACAGCCCCAGGATGAGATGAGCCGACATCGAGGTGCCAAACACCGCCGTCGATATGAACTCTTGGGCGGTATCAGCCTGTTATCCCCAGAGTACCTTTTATCCGTTGAGCGATGGCCCTTCCATACAGAACCACCGGATCACTATGTCCTGCTTTCGCATCTGCTCGACTTGTCAGTCTCGCAGTTAAGCACGCTTATGCCATTGCACTATCGTCACGATGTCCGACCGTAACTAGCGTACCTTCGAACTCCTCCGTTACGCTTTGGGAGGAGACCGCCCCAGTCAAACTGCCTACCATGCACTGTCCCCGATCCCGATAAGGGACCTGGGTTAGAACCTCAAACGCACCAGGGTGGTATTTCAACGTCGGCTCCATGAGAACTAGCGTCCTCACTTCAAAGCCTCCCACCTATCCTACACAGATCCGTTCAAAATCCAATACAAAGCTACAGTAAAGGTTCATGGGGTCTTTCCGTCTTTCCGCGGGGAGATTGCATCATCACAAACATTTCAACTTCGCTGAGTCTCTGGAGGAGACAGTGTGGCCATCGTTACGCCATTCGTGCAGGTCGGAACTTACCCGACAAGGAATTTCGCTACCTTAGGACCGTTATAGTTACGGCCGCCGTTTACTGGGACTTCAATCAAGAGCTTGCACCCCATCATTTAATCTTCCAGCACCGGGCAGGCGTCACACCCTATACGTCCACTTTCGTGTTTGCAGAGTGCTGTGTTTTTATTAAACAGTCGCAGCCACCGATTTTTTGCAACCGCTTTGGGCTCCCTTTGTTCAAGTTCACCTACTTGCGGCATACCTTCTCCCGAAGTTACGGTATCAATTTGCCGAGTTCCTTCTCCAGAGTTCTCTCAAGCGCCTTAGAATACTCATCTCGCGCACCAGTGTCGGTTTGCGGTACGGTCGTGTGTAGCTGAAGCTTAGTGGCTTTTCCTGGAAGCAGGGTATCACTCACTTCGTCTGCAAGCAGACTCGTTATCACCCCTCATCTAAGCCCGGCGGATTTGCCTACCAGGCACGACTACAGGCTTGAACCAACATATCCAACAGTTGGCTGAGCTAACCTTCTCCGTCCCCACATCGCACTACACATCGGTACAGGAATATTGACCTGTTTCCCATCAGCTACGCATCTCTGCCTCGCCTTAGGGGCCGACTCACCCTACGCCGATGAACGTTGCGTAGGAAACCTTGCGCTTACGGCGAGGGGGCTTTTCACCCCCTTTAACGCTACTCATGTCAGCATTCGCACTTCTGATACCTCCAGCACCCGTTACCAGGCACCTTCACAGGCTTACAGAACGCTCTCCTACCACTTGCAATAAATTGCAAATCCGCAGCTTCGGTAACTGGCTTAGCCCCGTTACATCTTCCGCGCAGGACGACTCGATCAGTGAGCTATTACGCTTTCTTTAAATGATGGCTGCTTCTAAGCCAACATCCTGACTGTTTTAGCCTTCCCACTTCGTTTCCCACTTAGCCAATTTTAGGGACCTTAGCTGGCGGTCTGGGTTGTTTCCCTCTTGAGTCCGGACGTTAGCACCCGGTGCTCTGTCTCCCAAGCTGTACTCTGCGGTATTCGGAGTTTGCATAGGTTTGGTAAGTCGCCATGACCCCCTAGCCTAAACAGTGCTCTACCCCCGCAGGTAATACTTGAGGCACTACCTAAATAGTTTTCGGAGAGAACCAGCTATTTCCAAGTTTGTTTAGCCTTTCACCCCTATCCACAGCTCATCCGCTAGTTTTGCAACACTAGTCGGTTCGGACCTCCAGTACCTGTTACGGCACCTTCATCCTGGCCATGGATAGATCACTTGGTTTCGGGTCTACACCCAGCGACTGGACGCCCTATTCGGACTCGATTTCTCTACGGCTCCCCTATTCGGTTAACCTTGCCACTGAATGTAAGTCGCTGACCCATTATACAAAAGGTACGCAGTCACCCTTGCGGGCTCCTACTTTTTGTAAGCATGCGGTTTCAGGATCTATTTCAC
>NZ_JBHSIH010000001.1:3710000-4480000 GCF_042653485.1 Delftia deserti
CTCGAACCAGCCTGTGGCGCCCACCAGGATGATCAGCCCCGCGCTGATGATGAAGGCGCCGACGGCCTCGCCCATGGAAAAGCCCCCGGCAAGCCCCGCCGTGGCAAGCACGGCAGCGCCTGGCGTGGACCAGGCGACCATGACGGGCATGCGCAGTATCAGCGAGGGCAGCAAGGAGCACAGGCCCATGCCCAGCCCCAGCGCCCAGACCCAGGAGGTGATCTGCTCGGGCGTGGCATGGAAGGCCTGGGCGGCCTGGAAGACCAGGGCCACCGAGCTGGTGAAGCCCACGAGCACGGCCACGAAGCCGGCCGCAAAGGCGGAAGGACTCAAGTCACGGAGAAAGCGCATCGCGCGATTCTGTCACCACAGTCGCGGATCGTGCGATGCGCGGGCGACGCCTACAGCTCGATCTTGGAGCCCAGCTCCACCACGGAGTTGCTGGGCAGGTGCAGGAAGTCTGAGACACGGCTGGCGTTTCGGTGCATCTGGGCGAACAGCTTTTCGCGCCAGGGCGCCATGCGGTGGCTGATGCGCGGGATGATGACGTCGCGCGACAGGAAGTAGCTGGTCTCCATGGCGTCGAGCTGGCAGCCCCGGGGGCGCAACAGGGACAGCGCCGCCGGCACATCGGGTTCGTTCTTGAAGCCGTAGTTGATGATGACCTGCCAGCAGTCGCTGCCCAGCGCCTCGATCTCGGTGCGCTTGTCCAGGCCCACCCAGGGCACTTCATGGTTGCGCACCGTGACGAAGATGTTCTGGGTGTGCAGCACCTTGTTGTGCTTGAGGTTGTGCAGCAGGGCGTTGGGCACGGTGCCGGGCTCGCCGGACAGGAAGACGGCCGTGCCCGGCACCCGCGCCGGGGGATGGCGCCATACCGATTCGAGGAAGCTCTTGAGGTCGATGGCATCGGCCTGCAGCTTTTGGTGCAGCAGCTCGCGTCCCTTGCGCCAGGTCATCATCAGCGAGAACACCGTGCCGCCGATCAGCAGCGGGAACCAGCCGCCATCGAAGAGCTTGAGCAGGTTGGACGAGAAGAAGGCCAGGTCCACCAGGAAGAAGAAGCCGGTGGCGGCAATGCACAGGGCCAGCGGGTAGTTCCAGCGGTAGCGGATCACGAAGAAGGTCAGCGTGGTGGTGATCAGCATGTCCAGCGTCACCGCAATGCCGTAGGCGGCCGCCAGGTTGCCGCTGGAGCGGAACAGCACCACGGCCAGCGCGATGGCCACGAACAGGCTCCAGTTGACCAGGGGCATGTATATCTGGCCGGCCTCGCGCACGCTGGTGTGGCGCACTTCCAGGCGCGGCAGATAGCCCAGCTGTATGACCTGGCGCGTGACGCTGAAGGCGCCCGTGATCAGGGCCTGCGAAGCGATGACCGTGGCCATGGTGGCCATCAGCACCAGGGGCAGCAGGGCCCAGGCCGGGGCCATCATGTAGAAGGGATTCTTCACGGCGGCCGGGTTGGCCAGCAGCAGCGCACCCTGGCCGAAGTAATTGAGCGTGAGGGCAGGCATGGCCACGGAGAACCAGGCCAGGCGAATGGGCTTCTTGCCGAAGTGGCCCAGGTCGGCGTAGAGCGCCTCCGCCCCGGTCACGCACAGCACGACGGCGCCCAGGATGATGAAGCTGGTGCCGGGGTTGTCCCAGATGAAGCGCACCGCGAAGTGCGGGCTGATGGCCGCCAGGATTTCCGGATGGCCGGCGATCTGGTGTATGCCCAGCGCGGCGATGGTGGCGAACCAGACCAGGGTGATGGGGCCGAAAAAGCGCCCTATCCCTGCCGTGCCGTGCTTCTGGAACCAGAACAGCAGGAACAGGATGACCAGGGTCAGCGGGATCACCGCCTTGGTGAAGTGCGGGGACACCACCTCCAGGCCCTCGACGGCCGAAAGCACGGAGATGGCCGGCGTGATCACGCCGTCGCCATAGAACAGCGAGGTGCCGAAGATGCCGATGAGCAGCAGCACACTGCGCAGGCGCGGCTTGTCCTTGACGGTCTGCGAGGCCAGGGCCAGCATGGCGACCAGGCCGCCTTCGCCGTTGTTGTCGGCACGCAGCACCAGGACCACGTATTTGAGCGAGACGATGACCGTCAGCGTCCAGAACAGCAGCGACAGAACGCCGTAGATGTTCTCCTGGGTGAACGGCACATGGCCGGAGCCGAACACCTCCTTGACCGAATACAGCACGCTGGTGCCGATATCGCCATAGACCACGCCGATGGCGCCCAGGGTGAGCGCGGCCAACGAAGATTTGGTTTTCTGCACAGGTCTATGCGCCATCCCGTGGGGAGATGGCTTCAGTCAATTGAAATGCCGGCATTGTCCGCTGTCCTGATGACGCGCGCATCGGACAGCACCCCGATCAGTCGTAGATTTCCGCGTTGGGGTTGGTCGCCTCCAGCTCATAGCTGGCCGCCAGCATGGCGACCCGGGCCACCACGCCGTACATGTAGAAGCGATTGGGCATGCTGGCACCCGGGCGGGCGCCGATCTGGGGCAGCTGGGTGCTGTGCTGGAAGGCCAGCGGCACGAAGCCGGCACCGGGCGCGTTGAGGTTTTCGTCCACATCGCGCTCGGGGTGCATGCGGTAGAAGCCGCCGACCACGTAGCGGTCCATCATGTAGACCACGGGCTCGGCCACGGCGTTGTTCATGCGCTCCTGGGTGAGCACGCCTTCCTGGATGATCACGTCGTGCACGGTCTGGCCGTCCTTGATCATGCCCATCTTGTTGCGGCTCTTGCGCGGCAGCTCGGCCAGCTCCTTGGCGTCGCGCACGGTCATCACGCCCATGCCATAGGTGCCGTTGTCGGCCTTGACGATGGCAAACGGCTTTTCCTTGATGCCGTATTCCTTGTACTTGCGGCGCACCTTGGCCAGCAGCACATCGACCTGCTCGGCCAGGCCTTCCATGCCCACGCCATTGGCGAAGTCGATGCCTTCGCTGCGCCCGAACAGCGGGTTGATCAGCCAGGGATCGATGCCCAGCAGCTTGCCGAAGCGCTTGGCCACCTCCTCGTAGCTCTGGAAATGGCGGCTCTTGCGGCGCACGCTCCAGCCTGCATGCAGGGGCGGCAGCAGGTATTGCTCGTACAGTTCCTCGACGATGCCCGGCACGCCGGAGGACAGGTCGTTGTTGAGCAGGATGGTGCAGGGATCGAAATCCTTGAGGCCGATGCGGCGCTTGCTGCGGATCACCGGCTCCAGCGTCACCGTGTCGCCATGCGGCAGGGTGACGGTGGTGGTCTTCTTCACATCGGGGCTGATGGAGCCGATGCGCACATTCAGACCGGCCATGTTGAAGATGCGCTTGAGCTGCACCACGTTGGCCAGGTAATGGGTGTTGCGCGTGTGGTTCTCGGGAATGATGAGCAGGTTGCGCGCTTCGGGGCAGATCTTCTCGATCGCCGCCATGGCCGCCTGCACGGCCAGCGGCAGCATTTCGTCGGTCAGGTTGTTCCAGCCGCCAGGAAACAGGTTGGTATCCACGGGCGCGAGCTTGAAGCCGGCGTTTCGGATGTCCACCGAGCAATAGAAAGGCGGCGTGTGTTCCATCCATTCGAGCCGGAACCAGCGCTCGATCGCCGGCATGGAGTCGAGGATGCGCTGCTCAAGCTCGTTGATCGGGCCTGTCAGGGCCGTGATGAGATGTGGAACCATAAAGACCCTCTGGGTACGGCGGTGGGGGGCAATTGTAGAGATTGGACCATGGTCTAAGTGTTTTCCCCAGTCTCTTCGGCATCATCGGCGCCAGAAAGCCGGGGAAAGCAGCGCCATGAAGCTGAGGATTTCCAGGCGCCCCAGCAGCATGGCCAGGGTGCAGATCCAGGTCTGGAAGTCGGTGAGCACAGCATAGTTGGAGCTCGGACCCAGCGCACCCAGGCCCGGCCCCATGCAGTGCACGCTGGCCAGCACGGCGGAGAAGGCGGTCACCGGGTCCAGGTCGGTGAGCAGCAGCACCATGCTGAGCGTGATCACGGTGGCGCCATAGACCAGCATGAAGGCCAGCACCGAGAAGATCATGCGGTCATCCACCACGCCGTTGCCCAGCCGCACGGGCTGCATGGCGCGAGGATGCACGAGCCGCGTGAGCTCGCGCCGCGCCTGCTTGAGCAGGATGAGCATGCGCACCATCTTGATGCCGCCACCCGTGGAGCCCGCGCTGGTGGCCACGCCCGACAGCAGCAGCATGAGCACGGGCGCGAAGACGGGCCAGCTCAGATAGTCCACCGTGGTGAAGCCAGTCGTCGTGGCCACCGAGACCACGTGGAAGATGCCGTAGCGCAGCGCCTCGACAGGCCCGTACACGCCCTTGGCCCACAGCAGCAGCGCGACGATGAGCCCGCCGCCCAGCAGCACGGCCAGCGTGGCGCGCATTTCGGGGTCGCGCCAGAAGCCGTCCCAGCGGCCCTTGCGCATGGCCACGAAGTACAGCGCGAAGTTGCAGCTGGCCAGCAGCATGAAGACCAGGGCGATCAGCTCGATCAGCGGCGAGTCGAAGTAGGCAAAGCTGGCGTCATGCGAGGACAGGCCGCCCAGGCTCACCGTGGCGAACATGTGCATCAGCGCATCCAGCGGCTCCATGCCTGCGGTCCAGAAGGCCAGTGCACAGGCCAGCGAGAACACGCCGTAGACGCCCCACAGGCCCTTGGCGGTCTCGGTCATGCGCGGCGTGAGCTTGGTGTCCTTGATGGGGCCGGCGGCCTCGGCGCGGAACAGCTGGGCACCGCCCACGCCCAGCAGAGGCAGGATGGCCACGGCCAGGATCAGGATGCCCATGCCGCCCAGCCATTGCAGGAAGGTGCGCCAGACGTTGATGGACACGGGCAATGCGTCCAGCCCCGTGAGCACGGTGGCGCCCGTCGTCGTCAGGCCCGAGACGGCCTCGAAATAGGCATGGGTGAAGCTGATGCTCAGGCCCACATGGCCCAGGCCCAGCACCAGCGGCAGCATGGCGCACAGCGGCAGCACCACCCAGACCAGGGTGACGAGGATGACGCCGTGGCGCGGCTGCAGCTCACGCCGGAAATGGTCCAGGCCTACCCACAGCGACAGCCCCGCCGCCGCCGTGATGCCGATGGCCCAGGGGTAGATGCGCCAGATGCCGTCGTCGGCAAACCAGGACACGGCAAAGGGCAGCAGCATGGACAGCGCGAACATGACCATGAGCATGCCAAGCACGCGCAGGACGGGGAACAGGTCGCGCATGGGTATGGGCTCAGAAGAAGGTGGCGCTGACGCGGAACAGGTTTTCCACGTCCCGCACCAGCCGCTTGTGGGGCAGGAAGAAGACCACGTGGTCGCCGCTCTCGATCACGGTGTTGCCGCGCGGAATGATGACCTCGGGCTCGGCACCGGCCGCGATCTCGTCGGCCGGCACGCCTTCGGGAATGCCGCGCACGATGAGGCCGATGTGCGCATCCTCGGGCACGCGCAGGTCCTCGACCTTGCGGCCGACCACGCGCGAGCTCTTGCGGTCGCCGCGCGCCACGATCTCCAGCGCCTCGGCCACGCCCCGGCGCAGGCTGTGCACGGCCTGCACGTCGCCGCGGCGCACATAGGCCAGCAGCTCGCCGAGCATGGCCTGGGCCGGCGACAGCGCAATGTCGATCTGCGTGCCGTGCATCAGGTCGGCATAGGCGCGCCGCGTGATCAGCGAGAGCACGCGCCGCGCGCCCATGCGCTTGCCCAGCAGGCTGGCCATGATGTTGTTCTCGTCGTCGTCGGTGAGGGCCAGGAACAGGTCCACGTCCTCCACGCTTTCATCGGCCAGCAGGTCCTCGTCGGTGGCATCGCCGTGCAGCACCAGCACCTCGGCCGGCAGCAGCGAGGCCAGGTCCTGGCAGCGCTGCTCGTCGGGCTCGATGATCTTGATGTGAAAGCGGCCCGGCACGCGCGACAGCTGCAGCGCCAGGCGCAGGCTGACCTGGTCGCCACCGGCGATCATGATGCGGTAGACGGGGCGCGAAGGCCGGCCCGCGGGCTGGTGGATGGCGCGCAGCACCTCGGCCACATGCTCGCGCGCGGCCAGGATGAAGACCTCGTCGCCGGGCTCGATGCGGGTGTTGCCGTCGCAGCGCACGAAGCGGTCGGGCTCCTCCAGGAAACGCCGGTAGATGGCCACGATGCGCATGGCCAGCTCGGGCATGCAGTCGCGCAGCTCGCCGATGTGCTTGCCGACGGCGGGGGCGCCGTCGCGCGCGCGCACCGAGGCCAGCGCGGCGCGTCCGCCCGCGAAGGCACGCACCTGCATGGCTTCGGGGAACTCGATGAGCTTGCTGATGTAGTTGGTCAGCGATTCCTCGGGGCAGATGATGCGGTCCACGCCGAAGCCTTCCTTGCCCAGCAGCGTCTCGTCATCGCCAAAGCCCGAGGAGCGCACGCGCGCGATGCGGGTGGGAATCTCGAACAGCACCTGGGCCAGCTTGCAGCACACCAGGTTGGTTTCGTCGAGCGCGGCGCAGGCGATCAGCAGGTCCGTGTCCTTGGCGCCGGCCTCGGCCAGCACCTGGGGATCGATGCCGTTGCCCACGACGCCGCGCAGATCGAACCGCGACTCCAGCTCGCGCAGGCGCCGCGCATCGGTGTCGATCACCGTGATGTCGTTGCGTTCGGACACCAGGCTTTCAGCCACGCTGTAGCCCACACGGCCGGCGCCAAGAATGATGATTTTCATGAGTTCATTGCGGTGCTGCGGTGCCCGCCCGGGGCATCCCGGCCGGGTGCCTGCCGGCGCGCAGCACGGTCCGGTCAGGTGCGGACTTCGCCTTCACCCAGCACCACGTATTTGAGCGAGGTCAGGCCTTCGATGCCCACAGGACCGCGCGCATGGAACTTGTCGGTGCTGATGCCGATTTCCGCACCCAGGCCGTACTCGAAGCCATCGGCAAAGCGCGTGCTGGCATTGACCATGACGCTGGCCGAGTCCACCTCGCGCAGAAAGCGCTGGGCATGCATGTGGTCGCGCGTGAGGATGGCATCCGTGTGGTGGCTGGAGTAGCGGTTGATGTGGGCGATGGCCTCGTCCACGCCCGCGACGATCTTGACGCTGATGATGGGCGCCAGGTATTCCTCGCTCCAGTCCTGCTCGGTGGCCTCGGCCAGCTGGGCACCGGCCACGGACTTCAGGATGGCCAGCGATTCGGGGCAGCCGCGCATCTCCACGCCCTTGGCGGCGTAGATGGCGCCGATCTGCGGCAGGAACTCGGCCGCCACGCCGCGCGCCACCAGCAGGCTTTCACTGGCATTGCAGGGGCTGTACTTGTTGGTCTTGGCGTTGTCGGCCACCTTGACGGCCATGGCGATGTCGCAGGGATCATCGACATAGGTGTGGCAATTGCCGTCCAGGTGCTTGATGACCGGCACCTTGGCCTCGCGGCTGATGCGCTCGATCAGGCCCTTGCCGCCGCGCGGGATGATGACGTCCACGTAGTCGGGCATGGCGATGAGCTGGCCCACGGCCTCGCGGTCCGTGGTCTGCACCAGCTGCACGCCGTGCTCGGGCAGGCCGGCCTCGGCCAGCGCCCTGGCCACGAGGGCGGCCAGGGCCTTGTTGGAGTCGATGGCTTCCGAGCCGCCACGCAGAATGCAGGCGTTGCCGCTCTTGATGCTGAGGCTGGCCGCCTCGATGGTCACGTTGGGGCGGCTCTCGTAGATCATGCCGAACACGCCGATGGGCACGCGCATCTGGCCCACGCGGATGCCGCTGGGCATTTGCTTCATGCCGATGATCTCGCCGATCACGTCGGCCATGGATGCCAGCTGTTCGCAGCCCTGGGCACAGGTTTCAAGCACCTTGGGCGTCAGGCGCAGGCGGTCCACCATGGGAGCGGACAGGCCGTTGGCCACGGCGCGGTCGAGGTCACGGGCGTTGTCGGTCTGCAACGGCTCCACGTTCTCCCGCAGCAGGCGCGCCAGCGCCAGCAGGGCGCGGCTTTTGACGGCAGCCGAGGCTCGGGCCATCTGGGCGGAGGCCACTTTGGCCTGAACGCCCAGGTTGTGGGTGTATTCGACGATATTGAGCGCGTTCATTCCGAGATTCTCGCCGAGTTGCGCCCATTTGCGCACCGGGACCGGGCATGCCCCGCGCCGACATGCGGCCGCGATGCGGCCAGGATGCGTCTGCACACGGCCACCAGAGGGCAAACCCCGCGTTCCGGCGGCCGGCAGGATGTCGCGGCCACCCTACACTGCTGCCCAGTACGCAGAGGTTTTCCCGCCATGTCCACCAGCCACGACACTCTTCTCGCCGCCCAGCAGCTCGCACAGCTGCACGCCGGCTTCGCCCAACTGGCACAGCAGCAGCTGTCGGCCGCCGTGCTCGGACAGCAGGCCAGGGCCTCATCGGAGTTGCTGCAGGCCCTGCCGCCGCGCTACGGCGAAGTGCTGCTCAATCTGCTGGACCGACTGGAGTCCAGCGCGCTGTTCAGCGAGGAAAGCTGCTCCTTCAGCCAGAAGGACCTGCTGGACAACCTTGAGACCTGGGCCACCAAGGCCCAGGCGCAGCTGGAAAAGGCGCGCTAGGAACGGTACGTCAGCCCTTGGCGCCGGCCTGGGCCAGGTCCACGGCCAAGCGACGCAGGGCCTGCCAGCCGTCGCGCGGCCAGCCTTCGAAGGCCAGGCCCTTGACGATGCCGTCCACCGCGTGGGCCGATTGCAGCAGGCGCGCGGCCTGGGCGTCGGTGATGCGCGGCAGCAGGCGCTCGAACAAGCGTTCCTTGATGCCCCAGATGCGCTGGGCGCGCAGCGCCATCGGCAGGGGTTGGCCTGCGGCCATGGCGTCCCTCACGCGGCAGATGGCGCGGATGTCCTCGGCCAGGGTCCAGTGCACCAGCACCTCGGCCGTGCCTTCGGCCTGCAGGCCATCGAGCATGCGCGAGACGCGCGCCAGCTGCCCGCCCAGCACGGCCTCCGACAGCTTGAACACGTCGTAGCGCGCCACATTGAGCACGGCCTGCTCGACCTGGGCCTGGCTCAGTTCACCCTCGGGATGCAACAGCGCCAGCTTCTGGATTTCCTGGTGCGCGGCCAGCAGGTTGCCTTCCACGCGGTCGGCAAAGAACTGCAGCGTGCGCTGCCCTTCCTCGCCGGGTGCGACGCGCTGGCCCTGGGCCGCCAGCCGCTGGGCAATCCAGGCCGGCAACTGGGCGCGCTCAATGGGATCGATCTGCAGCGTCATGCCCTGGGCGTCCAGCGCGCTGAACCAGGCCCCCGTCTTGGTGGCCTTGTCCAGGCGCGGCAGCAGGACCAGGGTGAGCGTGCTGTCATTGCCGCGTGCGGCCTCGGCGATCTGCTGCAGCGCGGCACCGCCGTCCTTGCCGGGCTTGCCCGAGGGAATGCGGATCTCGACGATCTGCCGGTCGGCAAACAGCGACAGCGAGCCACCGGCCGCCAGCACGGCGCTCCAGTCGAAATGCGCGCCGGCCACGGTGTAGCTGCTGCGCTCGGTATAGCCGGCCGCGCGCGCTGCGGCGCGGATGGCATCGGCCGCCTCCTGCTGCTGCAGTGGCTCGTCGCCGTGCAGCACATAGAGCGGGCGCAGGCCCTTGGCCAGATGGCCGCCGAGCTGGTTCAGGGCAAGCTGCATGGAACTCAGGTCAGGCTCTTGACGGCGGCCAGGCGGCGCAGCAACTGCTGCACGATGTCGGTGCGCATGTCCTTGTAGAGCATGGCCTCCTCGGCTTCCTTGGACAGCGCGTTGGTTTCGTTGTAAGTCACGTCGCGCTGCTGCAGGATTTCGGTCTCGGGAATCGGCTCGTCGCCATTGGGCGTGCGCAGCTTGAAGCGCACGCGCAGGCGCAGCTGCAACTCGCGCACCTGGCCCAGCGCGTTCATGCCGACGATGACCCGCTCCTGCCGCTCGCTGACGATCTGGAAGATCGCTTCGGCATCGTCGGGCGATGCCGGATCGCGCAGCACGGTCAGCTTGTCGCTGGCACTGGCCAGATTGCGCGACAGCTCGCGCGCCACCGCAGAGCCCCGGCTAGCCTGGATGTAGAGCGAGCGGAACACGAAGGTCGGCACCCCCCGCAGGCGAAAGCCACAGGCCCCCAGCAGTGGAGCCAGGGCCAGGGCGGTGAGCAGGGTACGTTTTTGCATATCAGTTCTCCAAGGCGCTTGCGCCACTCACAGCCCTTGCAACGGTCACGCCCAAAGCGAGGGACACCGAGCAAGGGCCGCCCCGCAGCGAGGGTGTCGTCCCCCCCCGCGAAGCGAGAGGGGGAAGGCGCGCAGCGCCTCAGGGGGCATGCCATGGCCTAGACCACGACGTTGACCAGACGGCCAGGCACCACGATCACCTTCTTGGGCACGGCACCGTTGGTGAACTTCTGGCATTCCTCGTTGGCCAGGGCAATGCGCTCGATCTCGGCCTTGTCGGCCGTCGAGGACACCAGGATGGCCCCGCGCAGCTTGCCGTTGACCTGCAGCACCAGGGAGATCTCGTCCTGCACCAGGGCCTGGGGATCGACCTGGGGCCAGGGCGCATCCAGCACGTCGCCCAGGTCGGCGGCGTAGCCCAGCTCGCTCCACAGCGCATGGGCCAGGTGGGGCGTGGCCGGGTAGAGCACGCGCAGCAGGATGCCGAAGCCTTCGATCAGCGCCACCTGGGCGCCCGCGTCGTCGAAGGACTTGAAGTCCTCCAGCGCGTTGATCATCTTCATGGCGCCCGAGACCACGGTGTTGTACTGCATGCGCTGGTAGTCGTACTCCACCTGCTTGAGCACGGTATGGATCTCCAGGCGCAGGGACTTGGCGGCCTTGCCGAACTCCACGTCGTCCAGCGACTTGGCGCCGGCCACGCTTTGCACGGCACCGGCCATGTCCATCTGCGACAGCCTGGCGCCGAAGTTGTAGACGCGGCGCAGGAAGCGGTAGCTGCCTTCGACGGCGGCATCGTTCCATTCCAGCGTCAGCTCGGGTGGCGCAGTGAACATGGTGTACAGGCGCGCGGTGTCGGCGCCGTACTTCTCGATCAGCTCCTGCGGATCGATGCCGTTGTTCTTGGACTTGGACATGGTGCCCACGCCCTCGTAGTCGATGTCCGTGCCCACGGGCAGCAGGCCATCGGCGCTGTCCACCTCGGCCTTGAGCCTGGCGCCCACGATCTTGCCGGTCTCGTCGAACACATGCTCGACATCCTTGGGCCAGAAGTACTCCTTGGCACCCTTGGCCGTGCGGCGGCTGTAGATGTGGTTGAGCACCATGCCCTGGGTCAGCAGCTTGGTGAAGGGCTCATCGACCTTGACCAGGCCCAGGTCGCGCATGACCTTGGTCCAGAAGCGCGCGTACAGCAGGTGCAGGATGGCGTGCTCGATGCCGCCGATGTACTGGTCCATGCCGCTGCCGCCGGTGGCGGCATTCTGGTCCCGCATCCAGTACTCGGCACCTTCCGCCACCATCTGCTCGCCGTTTCTGGCGTCGCAATAGCGCATGAAGTACCAGGACGAGTCCACGAAGGTGTCCATGGTGTCGGTCTCGCGGCGTGCGCTCTTGCCGCAGCAGGGGCAGACCACGCCGGCGTGGAAGGCTTCGCTCTTGACCAGGGGGTTGCCCGAGCCATCGGGCACCAGGTCCTGGGGCAGGACCACGGGCAGGTCCTTGGCGGGCACGGGCTGGGCGCCGCAGTCCTCGCAGTGGATGATGGGGATGGGCGTGCCCCAGTAGCGCTGGCGGCTCACGCCCCAGTCGCGCAGGCGCCAGGTGGTTTTCTTCTCGCCCAGGCCCTTGGCGGCCAGCAGCTCAGCCACCTTGTCCACGGCCGCCACATGGGGCAGGCCGTCGAGTTCGCCGGAATCGATGCAGGCAGCGCGCTGCTTGTCGCCGTACGAGTCGGCCCATGCCTCGGTGCTGAAGGTCTCGCCTTCGACCGCGATGACCTGGCGGATGGCGATGCCGTACTTCTTCGCAAAGGCGAAGTCGCGCTCGTCATGCGCGGGCACGCCCATGACGGCGCCGTCGCCGTAGCTCATGAGCACGTAGTTGCCGACCCAGACCTCGACCTGGGCGCCCGTCAGCGGGTGCGTGACGAACAGGCCCGTGGGCAGGCCTTCCTTTTCCTTGAGCGCGAGTTCGGCCTCGGTGGTGCCGCCCTTCTTGCATTCATCGATGAAGGCCGCGAGCTTGGGCTGCGATGCCGCGGCATGCTGGGCCAGCGGATGCTCGGGCGCCACGGCGCAGAACGTCACGCCCATGATGGTGTCGGCACGCGTGGTGAACACGTACAGGCGGCCGTCCTGGATGGGCTGGCCGTCGGCGCCACGGATGTCGTGGGTGAACGCAAAGCGCACGCCGGAGCTCTTGCCGATCCAGTTTTCCTGCATCAGGCGGACTTTTTCAGGCCAGCCGGTCAGCGTGGCCTTGTCGCCGCCCACCTGGACATGGTCCAGCAGCTCCTGGGCGTAGTCGGTGATCTTCAGGTAGTAGCCGGGGATTTCGCGCTTTTCGACCGGCGCGCCCGTGCGCCAGCCGCGGCCGTCGATGACCTGCTCGTTGGCCAGCACGGTCTGGTCCACCGGGTCCCAGTTCACGACCTGGGTCTTGCGGTAGGCAATGCCCTTTTCCAGCATCTTCAGGAACAGCCACTGGTTCCACTTGTAGTAGTCGGGGTCGCAGGTGGCGATCTCGCGGCTCCAGTCGATGGCCAGTCCCATCGCCTGCATCTGCTTTTTCATGTAGGCGATGTTGTCGTAGGTCCACTGCGCGGGCGGCACCTTGTTCTTGAGCGCAGCGTTCTCGGCCGGCAGGCCGAAGGCGTCCCAGCCCATGGGCATGAGGACGTTGTAGCCCTTCATGCGCAGCTGGCGCGTCAGCATGTCGTTGATGGTGTAGTTGCGCACATGGCCCATGTGCAGCTTGCCGCTGGGGTAGGGCAGCATGGAGCAGGCGTAGAACTTGGGCTTGGCCTGGTCTTCGGTCACGCGGTAAGCGTCGCGGGCGGACCAGTGGTCTTGCGCTGCGCGCTCAACGTCGATGTGGTTGTATTTCTCTTGCATGGTGCTGCGGCCCAGGGGCCTGACAAGGTGGATTGCCGGAATCAACCGGCGATTTTAGGCCCCCGGCCCGGCCGCGCCCGAAGCCGCCCACAAGCCCGCAGGCGGTACTGCGTCATCGGCCCGCCGGCCACGGCGCGCTTGCCCGGCCTCTGCGCTGGGAAAAGCCGCGCTGCGTATGCTTGGAGCCCATCTGCGGCGCCTTGCCGCAGACGTTCCGCCATCGCCAGCCCGGACTTGCGCAGGAACGAATACGGACATCCCGGGCATGCCGCTTTCGCGCGGCAGGTTTTTCCGCGCCCTGGAGTTTTCTCTTGCTGAACTGGTCTTTGATTTCCGGCTGGGATCCTGTCATGCAGGCGCTGGCCGCGCTGTGCGCGCTGGTGCTGCTGGCCCGCTCGGCGGGGTTTGTCGTGCAATGGCTGCTGCTGCGCGTGCTTCCGCGCATGCGCAGCACGCTGGTGGAGATGGAATGGGCGCAGGTGCTGCTGCACGACAGCGTGCTGCAGCGGCTGGCCAAGGCCGTTCCTTCGCTGGTCATGCAGTCGGGCGTGCAGGCCATACCGCAGTTGCAGCCGCAGTGGGCCACGCTGATCCTGAACCTGGCCATCGCCTGCACCATCTATCACGTGGCCCGCGTGATCAGCGCCCTGCTCAACGCCATGAACGAGGCGCACGAGCTCAAGGAAGAGCGCAAGGCCACGCAGGCCCACTCGATCAAGAGCTATGTGCAGTTGGGCAAGCTGCTGGTGTTCCTGATCGCCATCGTGCTCATCGTCGCCACCCTGGTGGACCGCTCTCCGCTGCTGCTGCTGTCGGGCCTGGGCGCCGCCTCGGCCGTGCTGATGCTGATCTTCAAGGACACCATCATGTCCTTCGTGGCCGGCGTGCAGCTGGGCTCCAACGACATGCTGCGCGTGGGCGACTGGATAGAGATGCCCCAGGTCGGCGCCGATGGCTTCGTGATCGACATCGCGCTGCACACGGTGAAGGTGCAGAACTGGGACAAGACCATCACCACCATTCCGACCTGGCGGCTGATGAGCGACAGCTACAAGAACTGGCGCGGCATGTTCGAGTCGGGCGGGCGCCGCATCCGCCGCTCGCTGCACATAGACGCCCACACCATCCGCCTGCTGACGGCCGAGCAGCGGCAGAAATTGTCATTGCTTGAGCCTCTCAAGGACTATTGGAGCAGTGACGGCGGCCTGCGCATGGCCGACGCGCCGGCGGGCAGCGAGATGGCAGCGCAGCATCTGAGCAATCTGGCCGCGTTCAAGGCCTATGCATACGCCTACCTGCTGCGCCATCCGCACATCCACAAGACGCCGAACATGTTCCTGCTGGTGCGCACCATGGAGCCGTCGCCCATGGGGGTGCCGCTGGAGCTGTTTTGCTACACCAGCACCACGGTCTGGGTGGAGTACGAGGCCATACAGGGCGCGATCTTCGATCACCTGATCGGCATGCTGCCGCTGTTCGGGCTCAGTCTGTACCAGCGTTCCTCGGACCATGGCCAGCATCTGCGGCTGGCGGGCAACGAGCGCTGGCCCGAAGGACAGGACGAGATGTGCGGGCGCAGGCCCGGCGGCGCTTGAGCGCTTCAGCGCCCGGCGCCGGTGGGCCCCAGGACGGCTGCGGATTTTCCATCCTGGTTCCGCGCCGGCTCGGCCACGAAGCCCATGCGCGTCAGCCCTGCCGCATGGGCCCAGCCCATGAGTTCGGCCACGCGGCCATAGGGCACGGCCTGGTCGGCGCGAAGTTGCAGTTCTGCCAGGGGGTTGCGTGCGCCGAGCTGTGCCAGGCGCTCGCGCAGCGCATCCGCCGTGGTGGGCTGGCCCTGCATCCAGAGCGCGCCCTTCGCGTCGACCTCCAGCAGCAACGCATCGTCCTCGCCAGCGGCGGCCATGGGCTGGGTGCCCTGGGCCTGGGGCAATTGCACGCGCAGCGAGGCAGCCAGCATGGGGGCCGCGAGGATGAAGATGACGACGAGCACCAGCATCACATCCACCAGCGGGGTGACGTTGATGGCGTGCATGGGCTGGGGGGCGCCCTCCTTGCCGCTCAATCGTCCAAAGGCCATGTGCGCTCCTGGTGAGCTGCCCGGTCAGGGCGCTTCCATGGGGCCGGCCGGCAGGCCGGCGACGGCCATGCCGTCATCGTGCTGCGCCGGCTCCGCCAGCTGGGTGCCGAACATGGCCTGCAGGTCATGGGCAAAGCCTTCCAGCAGGGCTTCCATCTGGGCGGCGGCGCGGCCCAGCAGGTTATAGGCCAGCACGGCCGGCAGGGCCACGGCCAGGCCGGCTGCCGTCATCACCAGGGCCTCGCCCACAGGGCCGGCCAGTTGCTCGATGCCGATCTGTCCGCTGCCGGCCAGCGTGGCCAGCGCGTGGTGAATGCCCCAGACGGTGCCCAGCAGGCCGACGAAGGGCGCCGTGGCGCCCACGGTGGCCAGCAGGGTCTGGCCCCATTGAAGCTGGTGGCTGGCCGACTGCAGCGCCTGGCGCAGGCCGCGCGTGAGGCGCACGGAGCGCGCTGCGCGCCCCGAGAGCGCCATGTCGCTGCCGCCCGTGGGCGCGAGGACCTGGGACACGGCCCCGGCCATGGGCGCCACCAGTTGCTGGCGATCGCCCTCGGCCATGCGGGCCTGGCCCGTGGCCAGGTCCGGCGCACTCCAGAAGGCCGCAATGGCCTGTGGAACGCGGCGCCGGCTGGCGGCCATGAACCAGATCTTCCAGACGATGACCACCCAGCTGGCCACCGACAGCGCCAGCAGCAGCAGCGCCGTGCCGCGCGCCACGGCGTCGCCTTGCTGCCACCAGAGCCAGAGTGGGCCGGTCATGGTCTTTATCTCGCCCGTATGGCCAAAGAGAGGTACGCGGCGCTACGGCCCTGGGTCTGTGTCATCACAGACCCAGGACATCGTTCATGTCGTACTGGCCCGTTGCCTTGCCTGCCAGGAAGCGCGCCGCCCGCAGGCTGCCCTGCGCATAGCCGGCACGGCTGCTGGACTTGTGCGAGATCTCGATGCGCTCGCCCGTGCCCGCGAACAGCACCGTGTGGTCGCCGATGATGTCGCCGCCGCGCACGGTGGCAAAGCCGATGGTGTTGTTCTCGCGCGCGCCGGTGTGGCCGAAGCGCTCGTAGACGGCGCGGTCGGCCAGATTCGTGCCCTGGGCTTCGGCGATGACCTCGCCCATCTTGAGGGCCGTGCCCGAGGGGGCATCGACCTTGTGGCGGTGATGGGCCTCGACGATTTCGATGTCGTAGCCGCTGGACAGCGCCTTGGCCGCCATCTCCAGCAGCTTGAAGGTGACGTTCACGCCCACGCTCATGTTGGGCGACAGCATCACGGCCGTGCGCTGGGCGTACTCGGCGATGCGGGCCTTTTGCTCGTCGCTGAAGCCCGTGGTGCCGATGACCAGCTTGACGCCCAGCTCGGCGCAGATGGCCAGGTGATCCATCGTGCCTTCGGGGCGCGTGAAGTCGATCAGGCAATCGGCCTTGGACAGCGCGGCACGCACATCGCTTTCGATGGCGATGCCGCTGGGCTGGCCGAGGAAGGCCGAGGGATCGGTGCCCAGCGCAGGGCTGTCGGCGCGGTCCAGCGCGGCGGCCAGCGCAAGGTCATCGCTTTGCGCGATGGCCTCGATCAGCATGCGGCCCATGCGGCCGGAGGCGCCGGCCACGGCCACGCGCAGGCGCTGGTTGTTGCTGGAGGAAGTGGCGGTCGTGGCGTTCATGTCGGGAAAGGGATACACAAGCTCAATGCATGGACAGCAGGCAACAGGGGCGCCAGACAGGCGCCGCGGCGGCCTTCATCCACGGAAAAACGCCCGCATGCCTTGCGGCGCGCGGGCGGCGATATCAACGGGCGCCGGATTCCAGTGGCGGGTAGCTGGCCGCCGCGGGTGGCGGCTCGGCGGCCACGGGCTCCTCCACGGGCTTGGCGACCGGGAACTTTGACAGCTGCTCCTCGCTGGCTTGCAGCGGCGGAATCTTGCCCAGCTTCTTCTTGGAGCCCAGGCTGGCGACGAATTCGGCCTCGGTAGGCATCTCGTCGCCTTCTGAGCGGGCGAACAGGTCGCCGTTGAAGAAGACGGTCAGCTTGCGCACCTGCGAATCGACGCCGGGGCGCTTGATGGTGAACACATATTCCCAGCGGTCGGCGTGGAATACGCTGGTGACCAGCGGCGTGCCGAGAATGTCGCGCACCTGCTGGCGGCTCATGCCGGGCTGCAGGGCCTCGACCTGTTCACGGGAGACGAAGTTGCCTTGGACGACCTCGACCTTGTAGGGAGTGACGACATTGGCGACTCGGTGCGCGGCGCCATCGAGGCTGCTGCAGCCTGCCAGCGCCACCCCGATCGACAGCATCAGGGCCGCACTCGTGCGGCAACGGGCTTGAACATGCATTGGTATCAGCATAGGGATATGATCGTGGATCATTGTAGCGGCTGGTCCCTAGGGCTTGCGATCATGCGACGCCCCTGGCACCAGGGCCATTTTGTTCGCCGCCCCGCGCCTGCCATGGTGGCAGTCCAGCGGGCAGTCTCTGCCAAAGACCCAGACATGAAGAACATCGACGAACTCAAGAGTACCGGCCTGAAGGCCACGCTTCCCCGCCTGAAGATCCTGGAGATCTTCCAGACGGGCGCGCAACGCCACATGACGGCCGAGGACGTGTTCCGCGTGCTGCTGGACGAACGCTCGGACATCGGCCTGGCCACGGTCTACCGCGTGCTCACGCAGTTCGAGCAGGCCGGCATCCTCATCCGCAGCAATTTCGAGAGCGGCAAGGCCGTCTACGAACTCAATGAAGGCCAGCACCACGACCACTTCGTGTGCACCAGCTGCGGCAAGGTCGAGGAGTTCTACGATCCCGATATCGAAAAGCGCCAGAACCTGATCGCCAAGGCCAAGGGCTGGGTGATCCAGGACCATTCGATGGCGCTGTACGGACACTGCGCGGAGTGCGCAAGCCGGGCAAGCAAGTAAGGCCGGGTTCCTCAGAAAAAGCGGAGTGCTTCACACTCCGCTTTTTTTTGCCTTTTACTTTTTGCTACCGGCGCTTTACAGGGCGAAGCACATGGGCGGAGGATGCTGGCGTCCAATGGATGCCCCCTACCCACCGAGACACCATGCGCCGCACATCGCCGTTCGCCATCGCTCTCACGTTCTGCGCCATCATCCTGGCCACGGGCTGCGCGCCCCTGCAGGCGCCGCCCTCCTCCGCAACGCCCGCACTCCAGGCCCTGCCCGATGCGCCCCTCACCGCCGCGCAGCGCCAGCAATGGCTGGACCGCGTGACCTGGGGCGCCAACGACAGCGAGGATGCGCAGCTGCAGCGCCTGGGCCTCAAGGCCTGGCTGGCCCGGCAACTGCAGCCGGGGCCTCAGCCGCTGCCCGCGCAGGCGCAGCAGCGCATTGACGGGCTGGACATCAGCCAGCGCCCCATGGAGCAGGTACTGCAGGAACTGAGCGACCAGCGCAAGGCCGTGCAGGAGGCGGCATCGGCCGATGAGAAGGCCACGCTGCAGCAGGCCTACCAGCGCACGCTGAACCAGCTGGGCAACGATGCCCAGAAGCGCTTCGTGATTCGCGCCCTGTACTCGCCGGCGCAGTTGCAGGAGCAGATGACCTGGTTCTGGATGAACCATTTCAGCGTCAGCCTGCGCAAGTCCGATATCCGCGCCTGGGTGGGCGACTACGAGGAGCAGGCCATACGCCCGCATGCGCTGGGCAGCTTTCGCGGCCTGCTGGAAGCCTCGCTGCGCCACCCGGCCATGCTGCGCTACCTGGACAACGCCAGCAATGCGGCGGGCCGCATCAACGAGAACTACGCGCGCGAACTGCTGGAGCTGCACACCATGGGCGTGGGCAGCGGCTACACCCAGGCCGATGTGCAGGAGATGGCGCGCATCCTGACTGGCGTGGGCATCAGCCTGCAGCCGGCAGGCACGCCGCCGCCACGCATGCGCCCCGAGCGCCAGGGCGACTACCTGCGCTCGGGCTTCTTCGAGTTCAACCCCAACCGGCACGACTACGGCCCCAAGACCTTCCTGGGCCAGCCCATGCACGCACGCGGCATGGCCGAGGTCCAGGAGGCGCTGGACCGCATCGTCGCCTCGCCGGCCACGGCGCAGTTCATCGCGCGCAAGCTGGCGGTGTTCTTCATTGCCGACGATCCGCCGCCGGCCCTGGTGCAGCGCACGGCACAGGCCTTCACGCGCAGCCGGGGCAACATCGCGGCCACCGTGGCCGCATTGCTGACCGATCCCGAGGCCGCGCGCTTTGGCCGCAAGTTCCGCGACCCGCTGCACTACGTGCTGGCCGCCACGCGGCTGTCGGTGGAGCAGCGCGTGGCGGCCGACGTGGCGCCCGTGCTGGGCTGGATCAACCGGCTGGGCCAGAACCTCTACGCACACGAGACGCCGGACGGCTATCCGCAGATGCAGTCCGACTGGGCCAGCTCGGGCCAGATGGCGGCGCGCTTCGAGGTGGCGCGCCAGATCGCCACGCGCAGCGCCGTGCTGTTCCGCGCCGACCCCAAGGAGGCGCTGGAGAAGCCGCCCTACCCCACGCTGTCGGAACGGGCCAGCGTGCGCCAGCGCCTGCCGCTGTGGAGCCAGGCCACGCAGGCGGCACTGGCCCAGGCCCGCAATCCGGCGGACTGGAATACCTACTTCCTGTCCGCGCCCGAGATGATGTTCCGCTGAACCCCGGAGACTTTCCATGCAGCGACGCCACTTCCTGACCATGGCATCGGCCCTGCCCTTTGCCGCCCACCTGGGCCGGCTGCAGGCGGCCACACCCCAGCAGGCCACGCCGCGCCTGCTGCTGGTGTTTCTGCGCGGCGCATATGACTGCAACAGTCTGCTGGTGCCCACGCACAGCGACTTCTACTACGAGGCCCGCCCCAGCATCGCCATCCCCCGTCCCGGCGAGGCCGGTGGCGCGCTGGCGCTGGATGGCCGCTGGGGCCTGCACCCGATGCTGGAGGACAGCATCCATCCGCTGTTCCAGGCCGGCCAGGCCTGCTTCGTGCCGTTTGCGGGCACGCACGACCTGTCGCGCAGCCATTTCGAGACGCAGGACTCCATCGAACTGGGCCAGGACCTGGACGGGCGCCGCAGCTACCAGTCGGGCTTTCTGAACCGGCTGGCCCAGGTGCTGGGGCAGGACGGGCGGGGCCCGGTGTCGCCCATGGCCTTCACGCCGCAGTTGCCGCTGCTGCTGCGCGGCAGCCTGCCGGCCGCCAACATGGCGCTGGCATCCGTGGGCAAGGGCGGCCTGGACGATCGCCGCAGCCAGGCCATTGCCGCCATGTACGCGGGCACCGCCCTGGGCCCGGCCGTGCAGGAGGGCTTTGCCGTGCGTGATGCCGTGCAGCGCAGCGTGCAGGAAGAGATGGACCAGGCCGGGCGCAATGCCATCAGCGCACGCGGCTTTGCCCTGGTGGCGCAGCGCATGGCGGCCCTGATGCGCGAGCGCTTCGACCTGGGCTTCGTCGATGTGGGAGGCTGGGACACGCACGTGGCCCAGGGCGGCGCCACGGGCGCGCTGGCCGGGCGGCTGGACGAGCTGGGCCGGGGCCTGGCCGGCTTTGCCCAGGAGATAGGCCCCGAGGCCTGGCGGCATACGGTGGTGGTGGTGATCAGCGAGTTCGGCCGCACCTTCCGCGAGAACGGCAACAAGGGCACGGACCACGGCCACGGCACGACCTACTGGCTGCTGGGCGGCGGGCTGTCCTCGCATGCGGGCGGGCGCATCGTGGGCGAGCAGGTCGAGGTCAACCAGAAAAACCTGTTCCAGAACCGCGACCATCCCGTGCTCAACGAGTACCGCGCCGTGCTGGGCGGCCTGTTCCAGCGCATGTATGGATTGAGCCCGGCACAGCTGCAGCGCGTGTTCGAGGGCGTCACGCCCCGCGATCTTCAGTTCATCTGACCATCTGACTAAGCTGCAGGGCCTGCAGGGAACGGCAATGGCGCCGGCACGGCCACGCCGGCCAGCTTGTCGGGGTTGCGCAGCGTGTAGATGCGACGGATCAGGCCGCCCTCGACCAGCAGCGTCTGCACGGACTCCAGTTCGCCGTCGATGCAGCGCAGCAGGCCCGGCAGGCCGTTGACGCGCGCCAGATGCAGGCTCTGGCGCTGGCCGTTGCGCCGCATGCGGCGCGTGGTGGCGAAGTACAGCAGGGCCAGGCGCCGGCCCGTCTCCAGCACGCGGCCGAAGGAGGGCACCTTGCCGCCGCCGTCGCTGATGAGTTCGGCATCGGGCGCGAACAGCGCCTGGATCTGTGCGAAGTTTCCGCCCTGCACGGCCTGCGCAAAGCGCTGCAGCAATGCAGCATGGGCCTCGGGCGGCGCCGCAAAGCGCGGGCGGCCGGCCTGTACATGGCTGCGCGCGCGGTGCACCAGCTGGCGGCAGGCGGCCTCGCTGCGGCCCAGGGCCTGGGCCACCTCGGCATAGTCGGCATCGAAGATCTCGCGCAGCAAAAAGGCGGCGCGCTCGTCGGGCGTGAGCTGCTCGAGCACGAACATCAGGGCCGTGGACACGTCGTGGGCACGCTCCAGCAGGTCTTCGGCCGAGGGCGCGGACTCCTCGGCCCAAGGCTGGACCAGGGGCTCGGGCAGCCAGAAGCCCTGGTAGTGCTCGCGCTCGGCGCGCAGGCG
This sequence comes from Delftia deserti, assembly GCF_042653485.1. Taxonomy (NCBI): domain Bacteria; kingdom Pseudomonadati; phylum Pseudomonadota; class Betaproteobacteria; order Burkholderiales; family Comamonadaceae; genus Delftia; species Delftia deserti. The sequence goes on from NZ_JBHSIH010000001.1 coordinate 3,731,671, forward strand.
GCGCAGCCGGTCTATGGCCAGGCGCGTGGTCACGGAAACCAGCCAGGCCTCGGGCTGCGCTATGCCGGCACGCTCGGCGCCATGCCAGCGCAGCCAGGCTTCCTGGACCAGGTCTTCGGCATCGGCGCGCTGGCCGAGCATGCGGTAGGCCAGGCCGAACAGGCGCGGGCGGTGGCGCTCGAACAGCACCAGGGGAGCATCGGTGGCGGAGGGGCTCTGCATGCCATCAAGACGCACGAGCGCGGCGTTTTGTGACAGACAGGGTCGGCATGGACTCAGTGGGACAGCGGAGCCTGCAGCACGCTGGGATCGGTGTGGATCAGCTCCAGCGGGTAGCGGCGGCCGGCCAGGTAGTCCTCGATGCTTTGCATCACCAGCGGGCTGCGGTGCAGGGCGGTGCAGGCCTTGAGCTCGCCCAGCGTCATCCAGACCGTGCGGATGATGCCGTCATCCAGAGGCTGGCCGGCCCGGAAGTCGCCCAGCTCGCCCGTGAAGGCAAAGCGCAGATAGGTGATGTCGGAGCCGGTGCGCGTGCGCACGAAGCGGTTCAGGTAGACACCGACCAGGGCCGTGGGCACGAAGTCGTGCGCGGTCTCCTCATCGACCTCGCGCACACAGGCGGTGATGGGCGACTCGGCGGGGTCGAGATGGCCGGCAGGGGTGTTGTAGCGCACGCCATCGGCCGTGTCTTCTTCCACCAGCAGAAAACGGCCATCGCGCTCAATGATGGCCGCCACAGTGACATTGGGTTTCCAGCGATCGGGCATGGCGCGCATTATGACCAGAGGCGGCCGGCCCGTCCCCGGCCAAAACCCCCATCAGCGGACCCCGCTGCCCTGCTCCCTGGGCATGGCCAGCGGCGGCGCGGGCCTGAGCACCAGCCACAGCGCCAGCGCGATCAGCCCGCCGCCACCCGCATGCGCCAGCGTGGCGGGCTCACCCAGCAGCAGCCAGCCCCAGGCCACGCCGAACAGCGGAATCAGGAAGGTGACTGTCAGCGCCTTCAGCGGCCCCACATCGGCGATCAGGCGGAAATACAACACATAGGCCAGGGCCGTGCACAACAGGCCCAGCACCAGCATGGCAAGCCAGACCTTCAGGGGTACGGCTACCCAGGCCATGGGCGCCTGTGGCTCCTGCCACAACTGCCAGAGCAGGAAGGGCAGCAGCACCAGCACCGCGCCGCACTGGCTGCCCAGCGCAACGATGCGGCTGTCCAGCCCGCCGCCAGCGGTGATCCAGCGCCGCGTCAGAAAACCCGCGGCTGCATAGCAGGCCGTGGCCACCAGGCAGGCCGCGATGCCCAGCAGCACCTCGGCCGTCAGCGCCACCGGGCCGGCCTGGGCCAGGACGGCCACGCCGGCCAGGCCTACGCAGACACCCGCCACCCGCGCCGCCGTGATGCGCTCGCCAAAGGCCAGGGCGCCCAGGAGCACGCCCATCAGAGGCGTGGTGGCGTTGAGGATGGCGCTGTAGCCGGCCGGCAGGCTGCGCGCGGCCAGCGCATACATGAGAAAGGGAACGCCCGAATTCACCACGCCCAGCGCCATGGATGGCATCAGCAGGCCCTGGAAGCGCGGGCGCAGCCGCAGCACGGCCAGCAGCAGTGCCAGCCCTGCCGCGCCCAGCAGCACCCGCACGAAGGCCGTGGGCAGGGCACCCAGCGCGGGCACGACCACGCGCAGCAGCACGAAGCTGCCGCCCCACAGGGCGGCAAGGGCGAGAAGACGCAACAGGCTGGAAAGGGGCATGGCGGCGCGCTCGGGTGTGGGGGTGGCAAGGATTGTCCAGGCGGCGCGCCGGCCGGACAAACGTTTTTTCCGCGCCTGCCGCGCCGGCAAACCTAGAGCACCCTGATCATGTACAGGGCCCCTTCGCCGTAGCTGTCCAGCCGCTGCTGCTGCTGCGGGCTTGCCAGCGCCTGCACGGCATAGCCATGGCGCTCCCAGTAGCCGCGCGAGCCCTGCACCGAGACCAGGGCCGTGTGGCGCAGGCCCTCGGCGCGCGCCCGCTCCCACAGCGGCGCCAGCAGCGCGCGCGCCAGGCCCTGGCCTGCGGCCTCGGGGTGCACGGCCATGTCGTGCAGGTAGAGGGTGTCGGCCTGCTCCACGGCTTCGAAGTCACCGTGCAGCGGGGTGATCTTGGCCATCCGGCTGCGGTAGGCCGCGAGGTAGGCGCGCACCCGGCCGCCCTGTTCCAGCGCCAGCGAGCAGTTCGCCGTGCTGGCCAGGCGCCGCGCAAAGACCTCGCCGCTCTCGGCATAGTCGGCGCCATAGCAGGCCAGCTGGATGCCCAGCAGATCGGACAGGTCGGCAGCGGTCAGTGCGCGGACATGGAAGCGGTCAGCGAGGGGCGGGGGAGAAGACATGGAGAGGTCATTTGAGCGCCGATGGCAGGCCCGCCAGGGTAAGCGATGGCCCATGCCCCAGCACGCCCTGCCGGAATCGGGGCTGCCGGTGCAGTCAATCCTTCCAGCGCTCGCGTATGTCTTCCAGCTGCGGGCGCAGGCCGATGAACAGCGGCACAAGGCGCGGGTCGAAGTGGGCGCCGGCCTGCTGCTCTATGTGCTCCATGGCGTCGTCCACGGTCCAGGCGTGCTTGTAGGGGCGCTCCGTGGTGAGCGCGTCGAACACGTCGGCCACGGCCACGATGCGCGAGGCCAGCGGGATGTCCTCGCCCGCCAGGCCCTGCGGGTAGCCCGTGCCGTCCCACTTTTCATGGTGGGTCAGCGCGATGCTGTAGGCCATCTGCAGCACCTGGGAGTCGTGCTCGCCGATGATCTCGGCGCCGATCTGCGGATGGCGGCGCATGACCGTCCACTCCTCGGCCGTCAGCGGGCCGTTCTTGAGCAGGATGGCGTCGGGGATGCCGATCTTGCCCACGTCGTGCATGGGCGCGGCGTTGAGCAGGTCGTCCGCCCATTCGTCGGTGCAGCCGGCCGCCAGCGCCAACGTCTTTGCGTAGTGGCTCATGCGGATCACGTGCATGCCGGTTTCGTTGTCGCGGTACTCGGCCGCGCGGCCCAGGCGCTGCACGATCTGCAGCCGCGTGCTGCGCAGCTCGTCGAGCTTGACCAGCGACAGGTGGTTGCGCACCCGCGCGCGCACCACGGGCGCACGCACGGGCTTGACGATGTAGTCCACCGCGCCCGAGGCAAAGCCCAGCGCCTCGTCCTGCCCGTCCGACAGGGCCGTGATGAAGATCACCGGGATGCGGGCGGTGTCGGCCTGTGCCTTGAGCTGGCGGCACACGGCGTAGCCGTCCAGCTCGGGCATCATGATGTCCAGCAGGATCAGGTCCGGCTGGTGCTGTGCCAGCTGCAGTGCCTTGCGTCCGTCCGTGGCGAACGAGAGCCGGTAGTCCTCGCCCAGGATCTGGCGCAGCACATGCAGGTTGGTCGGGTCGTCATCGACCAGCAGCAGGCGCGGGCGCTTGTCCGTTGCCAGTAGATTGGGCGCATTCATGCTCTGTCTCCATCGATCGAGGGCAGTTGCTGCTGCAGCTGCTGGGCGCATTCCTGCGCACGCTCGAAGTCGAAATTATCCAGTGCCTGCTGCAGTGGTTGCAGCTGATCGGCCGTCAGCATGCGCACCAGGGCCTGCATGGCCTGCCCGTCCAGCTCCCCGCTTTGCAATGCGGCAACGATGCGCTCCAGCCAGGGCCGGGCATCGGCCGGCAGGCAGGACGCGCCGCCCTGTGGCCCGGCATCGGCCACGGGCGGCGCCGGTGCCATGCCGCCGGGCAGCGTCTGGCCCGCGACCTCGGCCACCGGCATGGCGGCCGGATGGCGCTGGCGCAGCTCCTGCGCCACCGCATCCAGAGCCTGCTGCAACTGGTCGATGAGGGCAAGCAGCTGCGGCTGCGCGGCGCCATCCTGCGCCTGGCCTTCCAGGCGCGATGCCAGGCGGTACACGGCCTGCAGCCCCAGGTTGCCTGCCGCGCCGCGCACGCGGTGCGCCAGGCCCACCAGGGCTTCGGCCCCCGGGCGCTGCAGGGCGCGGCGCAGGCGATCAGCCAGATCAAGCTGCTCGTTCAGAAAGCGCCGAATGGCGGCCACCAGCGGATCGACCCGGCCCCACAGCGCAATGCCCGAGGCCCAGTCCACCGTGACATCGGGCAGCCCCGCCTGGACGCTGGCCGGCGCGGGCGGCCTGGCCTCCTTGAGCGCCACCTGCAGCGACAGCAGCCGCGCAATCTCGGCCTGCAGCCGCGCCATGTCCAGCGGCTTGGAGGCAAAGCCGTCCATGCCGGCGGCAGTGGCATCGCTGCGGTCCTTCTCCAGCACGCTGGCCGACAGCGCGACGATGGGCACGGGCCGGCGCTGCAGCTGCCGCTCCCAGACACGGATGGCACGCGCCGCCGCCAGGCCGTCCATGCCCGGCATCTGCAGGTCCATCAGTACCACGTCGAAGGGCGGCTCCTGCGCCTGCACGCAGCGCAGCGCCTCGGCGCCGTCGTGGGCCAGCACCATCTGGTGGTTCTGGCTGGAGAAGTTGATCTGCAGCAGCTCCAGGTTCTCGGGCACATCGTCCACGGCCAGGATGTGCAGCGGCGGCAGGCCGCGGCTGACGGCGCCGCGCTCGGACAGCGGGCTCTCGCCCACCGGCAAGGGCAGGCGCACCTCGAACACCGTGCCCACGCCCACCGTGCTGTGCAGCTGGATGCTGCCGCCCATGAGCTCGGCCAGCTGGCGCGATATGGTCGTGCCCAGGCCCGTGCCGCCAAAGCGCCGCGTGGTCGAGGCATCGGCCTGGGCGAAGGGGTCGAAGATGCGGTGGATCTTCTCGGGTGCGATACCGATGCCCGTGTCATGCACATCGAGCTGCAGCACGCCCTGCTCGTAGCGCACGCGCAGCAGCACATGGCCGCGCTCGGTGAACTTCACGGCATTGCCCAGCAGGTTCACCAGGATCTGCTGCACGCGCATGCCGTCGCCGCGCAGGGCCGCCGGCGTGTGCGGGTCGTAGTCCAGGCGCAGGTCCAGGCCCTTGCGGTCGGCCGTGATGCGCAGCGACGCCAGGATTTGCTGGCACAGCTCGCGCACCGAAAAATCCTCGATCTCCAGCTCCACCGCGCCCTTGTCGAGCTTGGCCGTGTCCAGGATGTCGTTGAGCAGTCGCAGCATGGAGCGCGCCGCGTAGTGCACCGTGTCCAGGTAGCGCGCCTGCGTGGGCTGCAGGGCGGTCTCGCGCAGCGCCTCGGTGAAGCCGATGATGGCGTTCATGGGCGTGCGGATTTCGTGGCTCATGTTGGCCAGGAAGGTGCTGCGCGCGGCGGCGGCCGCCTCGGCATGCTCCTTGGCCAGCACCAGCTCCTGGGCCAGCTTGCGCTGGGCGCTGATGTCGGTGAGCAGCTTGACGATCTTGTAGGGCCGGCCGTCGGCGTCGCGTATGGGGTTGTAGGTGGCCTGCACCCAGATGCGCCGCCCCTCGCGCCCGCAGCGCAGGAACTCGCCGGCCTGGAACTCGCCCTCGGCCAGGCGGCGCCAGAACTGCACATGCTCGGGCGTGTGGGCATAGCCGGGCTCGCAGAACATGCCGTGGTGGCGGCCCGCGACCTCGTCGAGCCGGTAGCCGAACAGGTCCAGGAAATTGCGGTTGGCACGCAGCACATGGCCCAGCAGGTCGTACTCGATGGTGGCCAGCGACAGGTCGATGGCGCGCACCGTGCCCTCGAACTCGGCATTGCGCGCGCGCGCCGCCGTCTGGTCCATGATCACGCCGTCGATCCAGGTCAGCTCGTCGTGCTCGTTGAAGACGCCGCGCCCGGTCTCGGACACCCAGCGGGTGCTGCCGTCGCGGTGCAGCAGGCGGTAGTCGGCGTTGTAGGTCTGGCGCCGTGACAGCGAATGCGAGACCGCAGTCTCCAGCCGGTCGCGGTCCTCGGCATGGATGAGCCGGTCCCAGCCCGTGAGTCCGTCCGTGAAGTCCTGCTCCGTCCAGCCGGTCAGCTCCTTGATGGAGCGGCTGAGCAGCAGCGGCGTCCACTTGCCGTCGTACAGGCAGCGGAAGGTGGTGCCGGGCACGTTGTTGATCAGGGTGCGGTACTGCTCCTCGCTGCGGCGCAGCGACTGCAGCATCTGGCGGCGCTCGCGGATGTCGGTCACAAAGCCCACGAACAGCGGATCGCCCGCAATCGCCACCCGGCCCACGGCCAGGCGCACGGCGATCTGCGTGCCGTCCTTGTGCAGGGCGTGGACATCGCGGCTGGAGCCGAGCAGGCCTGCAAAGCCCGCGGCCAGCTGCTTTTCCAGCGAACCGCCCCCGCCATCGCAGCCCGACGCAGGCATGAGCAGGCTGGCGCTGCGGCCCAGCACCTCCTGCGCCGTCCAGCCCAGCAGCCGCTCGGCCGCGCCGTTGAACGAGACGATGCTGCCGCTCCCGTCGATCATCACGATGCCGTCCACGGCCGTATCCACCACGGCGCGCAGGCGCGACTCGCTGCGCTGGACCTGCCGGTAGATCTGGCGGTAGCGCAGCGTCATGTTGACCGCCAGCACCAGGCCGAAGATCAGCACCACCACGCCCACGATGGAGAACACCAGCAGCGCATGCGTGGGCGCCTCCTGCTGCGCCAGCGCATCGATCCCGGGCTTGAGGCGCAGTGCGTACAGGCCTGCATAGTGCATGCAGGAAATGGCCAGGCCCATGACCGTGCCGGCCACCAGGGTGGGCCACAGGCGGCCCGTGTTGCCCAGCCGAAAGCGCACCCACAGCGACAGCATGGCCATGGTGGCGGCCACGATCACCGACAGCAGCACGCCCCAGGGGTCGTAGAGCATCAGGCTCCAGGTCTGGGCCGCCGCCATGCCGATGTAGTGCATGGAGCCGATGCCCAGCCCCATGAGCACGCCGCCGCCGACCAGCGCCTGGACGGACAGCCGGGGCCGCACCATCAGCGCCAGCGCCAGCCAGGACGCCAGCATGCTGGGCAGCATGGACAGCGCGGTGATCCAGGGGTCGTAGTCGCCGAAGGTGCAGGGCACAAAGGCGAGCATGCCGATGAAGTGCATGGCCCAGATGCCCGCGCCCAGGCAGAAGGCGCCGGTCAGCACGCCGGTGCGGCGTATCCGGGGCGAGGCGGCATTGCGCGCCAGCCCCGCGATCTGCATGGCCATCATCGACGTGGCCACGGCCACCACCACCGACAGCGCCACCAGGCCCGGATGCAGCCACTGGAACCACTGCGGATGGGGTGCCCACCCGAGCACGAAGATCTCGTCCCAATTCATGGCGCGCCCCCTGAATGGCACAGGGCCACGGCACCTGCCTGCCCGCCATCGATAGTCTTCATGTCTTTGATAATCATTTTCGATTGGCCTTGGCTATTGATCACGCCTAGCATGGAGTCTCATCACGAGAAAAGCCCCGAGGAAAGCCCCATGACCCGCATCCGCCAGACCTTGCACCACCATCGCCACACGCTGATGAAAACCGCCAGCTACTACGTCATCCACGTCACCGTGGCGGCGGCCGTGGCCTATGCCGTGACCCGCAACCTCTGGGCCGCGCTGACGCTCAGCCTGCTGGAGCCCACCGTCCAGGCCGTGGCCTTCTTCTTCCATGAAAAGCTCTGGGAACGGGGCCTGCGCCGCCGTACCGATGCCGCCGCCGTGATGGCGCCGCCCACGGCTGCAGCCTGAACCTGCCGGGAGTACGGAGATGACCATGCCCATACCAACACCCATGCAGCCGCTTGGCGCAGACTCATTCGGGAAATGGCTGGCCGAGACCCTGGCCAGGATGGTCGATGGCGGCATGGGCTGAAGCCCGGCCCCGCCGTGGCGGCAAGAGAGGTGGATATGGCGGCGCATGGTGGCAAGAACCCGGGAAATGCGAAATCGTTGGTATCAAGGCGCTGCTCGTGCGACCCAGGGCCGACACGGAATCCATGCATGCATTTCGGCGCAATGGGGGCGGACTGAAGCCCTGGCCCCGGCCACAATGCCAAACATTGTCAAGCGCATACGCTGCAAAAACCTGGGTGCAAACTGTGCAAAAGCCTGTGCACATCCTGAGTTCAAACCTGTGGGTTTCCTCTTTTCAAGTCTGTGATGAACCCGTTCATCCATGGTGCACGGCCAGCAAGGCGTCAATGAATACCCGGGCCGCACGCCCAGGCGCCACGGCATTGCGCCAGACGGCGAAGAAATCGCACAGATAGAAAAAGCGTTGCGGTGCCACGGCCTGCAGCAGGCCCTGGTCCTGCATGGCCCGTGCATAGTGATCGGGCAGAAAGCCCAGGTAGCGGCCCGATCGCACCAGCATGGCAATGGCCTCCTGATCGAACCCCGTGGCCTGGCGCTGCAGGCCGGCCTGGTGGCTGAGCGCCATGTTGGGTGACTGGTAGCCCAGGCCTGCGAAGGCATGCGCACCCAGGCTGTCCCAGTCCAGCGCGCCATGGTCGGCGCCATGCAGCGGATGGCCGGGAGCGCAGTACAGCTGCATGCGCTCGCCAAACAGCCGGGCACTGTCCAGCGCGCCCGAACTGGGTGCCGATGGCAGCACGCCCACCTGCCAGCGCCCCTCCATCAGCCCGCGCTCGATGGCCTGGATGGAGGCCACATGCAGGCGCAGATGCAGCTGCGGCGCCTGGTCGTGCAAAACGCCGATCGCCTCGGGAATGCGCGACTGCGGGTTGCCCACGGTCTTGTCGAACAGCGCCACGTCCAGCGTGCCGGCCAGCCGGCCATGGATGTCGTCCACCTGGCCCAGGAAGCCTTCCACGCCACCGAGCAGTTGCAAGGTGGCCTCGTAGATGCGGTGGCCTTCGGGCGTGAGAGCGAAGCCCGCGCGCCCGCGCCGGCACAGCGTCAGGCCCAGGCGCTCCTCCAGGTCCTTCATATGGCGACTCAGCGTGGAGCTGCCGATGTTCAGCTCCAGCTCGGCAGCCGACATGCCGCCGCACTCGACCACGGCCTTGAACACGCGCAGCAGGCGCAGGTCCATGTCGCCCAGCTGGCCCAGCGCGGCCCGTGCGCGCCCGTCCCGAGCCGGGCGGCCCGGGGTGCTGTCCATCGAAAAATCCGCCATCGCCCTTCGCCTCCCGGTGCCCGCCGGAACTGGCCACCACTACTGGGGAGCCACTATAGGCGAGCACCATGGCGGCGCCGGCCATGGATTCCCACAATGCGCTCTCTCGGGGCCCGGATCGGCAAGCCCTTGCTCACTTGCAGGAATCCGCAAGTGAACCTCGATATCACGCACTTCGAGAAATCAAAAGGCACGATCACAATGGGCCGGTTCCTTTTTTTCTTTCCCGGCCCGAGGAGATCACCATGACCCTGGTTCCCACCGAACAAGGCGCTGCAGCCGCCACGCGCACCGATGCCGCCTGGCTTGACGCCCACTGGATGCCCTTCACCGGCAACCGCGAGTTCAAGGCGCGCCCGCGCATGATCACCGGCGCCCAGGGCGCCTACTACACCGATGCCGACGGCCGCAAGATCTTCGACGGCCTGTCGGGCCTGTGGTGCTCGGGCCTGGGCCATGGCCGCCGCGAGATCGCCGAAGCCATCGGCCGCGCGGCCCAGCAGCTGGACTATGCGCCGGCCTTCCAGTTCGGCCACCCGGCCTCGTTCGCGCTGGCCAACAAGATCAAGGAGCTGACGCCTGCAGGCCTGGACCATGTGTTCTTCACGGGCTCGGGCTCGGAGGCGGCCGACACGGCGCTGAAGATGGCACGCGCCTACTGGCGCGCCAAGGGCCAGGGCGGCAAGACCCGGCTGATCGGGCGCGAGAAGGGCTACCACGGCGTGAACTTCGGCGGCATCTCGGTCGGCGGCATGGTGGGCAATCGCAAGACCTTCGGCCAGGGCGTGGAGGCCGACCACCTGCCGCACACGCAGCCGGCGCTGGGGTCCTTCCACAAAGGCATGCCTGCCACCGATGGCCGCGCGCTGGCCGACAGGCTGCTGGACCTGATCGCCCTGCATGACGCCAGCAACATCGCAGCCGTCATCGTCGAGCCCTTCTCGGGCTCGGCCGGTGTGGTGATTCCGCCGGCCGGCTATTTGCAGCGCCTGCGCGAGATCTGCACGCAGAACAACATCCTGCTGATCTTCGACGAGGTCATCACGGGCTTCGGCCGCTGCGGCGCCATGACCGGGGCCGAGGCCTTCGGCGTCACGCCCGACATCATGAACATCGCCAAGCAGGTGACCAATGGCGCCCAGCCCCTGGGCGCCGTGGTGGCCAGCAAGGAGATCTACGACACCTTCATGGCAGCGGGCGGCCCCGAGTACATGCTGGAGTTCCCGCACGGCTATACCTACTCGGCCCACCCCATCGCCTGCGCGGCGGGCGTGGCCGCGCTGGACCTGCTGCAGCGCGAGGACGGCCCGGGCCGCGTGCGCGCGCTGGCCCCGTTCTTCGAGCAGGCCGTGCACAGCCTCAAGGGAGCAAAGCATGTGGCCGACATCCGCAACTTCGGCCTGGCTGCGGGCTTCACCATCGAGCCGCTGCCCGGCGAGCCGGCCCGCCGTCCCTACGAGATCGCCATGAAGTGCTGGGACAAGGGCTTTTACGTGCGCTACGGCGGCGACACCATCCAGATCGCGCCGCCCTTCATCAGCGAGAAGGCCGAGATCGAGCGGCTGGTCAGCGCCCTGGGCGATGCCCTGACGGAAACGCACTGAGCATCTCCGGCATATGAGAAAAGCCCCTGGGCCGTGAGGCCGCAGGGGCTTTTTACATGGCAACGGCAAGGCTGCGAAATCAGTCCAGCGTGATGCCCGCGTTCTTGATCACATCGCGCCACTTGTCCACTTCCACGCGCAGGAACTGGGCCGAGGCATCGGGCTTGAGGCCCGAGGGCAGCACGCCCATGGCGTCCAGCTTTTCCTTGACCTCGGGCGCGGGCAGGGCCTTGGCGATCTCGGCGTAGAGCCTGTCCACGATGGGCTTGGGCGTGCCTGCGGGCACGGCCGCGAGGAACCAGGCATCGGCCGTGAAGTCCTTGAGGCCGGCCTCGGACATGGTGGGCACGTCGGGCATGGACTGCAGACGCTCGTTGTGGGCCACGGCCAGGGCACGCACCTTGCCGGCCTTGAGCTGCGCGGCAATCGTCACGGCCGTGAGAAAGCCGAAGTCGGTCTCACCGGCTGCCAGCGACACCACGGAAGGCGCACTGCCCTTGTAGGGCACGTGGCCGATCTTGACCTTGGCCTGCATGGCATACAGCTCGGCGCCCAGGTGGTTGGGGCCGCCCGTGCCCGACGAGGGGTAGTTGAGCTTGCCGGGCTGGGCCTGGGCCGCCGCCGTCAACTCCTTGAGCGAGTGGAACGGGCTTTGCGCGCCCACGGTGAGCACCAGCGGGCTGCGTGCCACCAGGCTGATGGGCGCGAAGTCGCGCAGCGGGTCATAGGGCAGCTTGGTGTACAGGCCCTTGGCCATGGCCATGCAGCCCACATCGCCCAGCACCACGGTGTAGCCGTCGGCCGGCGCCTTGGCCACCAGGTCGCAGCCGATGGTGCCGTTGGCGCCGGGCTTGTTGTCCACCACCACCGTGGTGTGCATGCTCTCGCCCATCTTTTGCGCCAGCAGGCGGCCCAGGATGTCGGTGGAGCCGCCAGGCGCAAAGGGCACGACCAGGCGGATGGTCTTGGACGGATAGCTGCCTGCGCCCTGGGCCTGGGCGAGGGGCGCCGCCAGCGTGGCCGCCAGCGCCAGGCCGCCGGCCAGGGCGCGCCACAGGGCAGGGGTGCGGGAGGATGCGAAAGGGGTTTGTCTCATGCTGTTGTCTCGTGAGGGGGTGGAATGCGTGAAGGCCGAGCGCGCGGCAGCATACCAGCAGCGGGCGGCGCGAAACGCGTGGCGCGGGGCGGCAATGACCGGCGCGGGACAGTTCAGGAGGCCGCGCGCTTGCGTGCGGCGGCGGCACGCACGGAGGGTGGCTTGGGCAGCGCCTTCGGAGGTGCCTTCGGAGCCGCCTTTGCAGTGGGCTTTGCATTGGTCTTTGCGACGGCTTTTGCGGTGGTCTTTGCGGCCGGCCTTGCCGTTGTTTTTGGCGCCGTCTTTGCTGCCGTTCTGGGTGTCGTCCCTGCTGCCTTTTTTGGTGCAGTCCTCGGCACTGCCATCGCAGGCTTTTCCACCGGCTGCACGGCGCGTTGCGGACGCGGGCTGCGCAGGCTGTCGGCATCGAGGATGAGCCGCCCCTGGATGCGGCCCTTCATGCGCTTGACGCTGCTGGCCGCATCCCGCATGTGCTGCTGCATCAGCGCATGCACCTTCACGGCATCCCGTTCGCGCGCCGCCTGCACGATGTCGCGGTGGATCCGGGCATTGGCCTCGCCAAAGCGCCGGTGCTCGGACTGGGGCGTGCGGTTGGCGAAGACGATGAGCTGGCGAATCATCTCGTTGATGAGCTCGCAGGTGAAGCGCAGGAAGGGGTTGGGATTGGCTGCTGCAAGGATGTCGTGGAAGTTCACGTCCTCACGCCGCTGGCTCACCAGGTCCTCGCTGCTTTGCGTGGGGTCGCAGCAGGCGATGCTGTGCTCCAGCGCATCGAAATCCGCCTCGGTCAGATGGGGCACGGCGCCTGCCGCCAGCTCGGGCTCCAGCATCTGGCGCACCGTGTAGATGTCGTCGATGGTCACCTCCTGGAAGAACAGGTAGTTCTGCATGAACTGCAGCGTGCGGTCCAGCGGCACCTCGACGACCGTGCCACCGCCCGAAGGGCCGGTGGAGATGGTGATCAGCCCCTGCACTTCCAGCGATTTGAGGGCCTCGCGGATCGTGCCCTTGCTGACCTGGAACTGTGCCTGCAGCTCGCTTTCGCGCGGCAGGCGGTCGCCGGGGCTGAGGTTCTTTTCGGTGATCAGGCGCTTGATCTCCTGGGCCACGAGATCCGGGCGCTTGAGCTGCCGGATTGCCAGGGAGGGCGACTTGGGTGTATCCATTGCTGTGTTCTCCGGAAGGGCACCGGATCGTGTCCGCGCCCAGTCTGCATGCGGGTTTGGTGCAGTATGCACCGCCATGGCGCGTGGCCGTGCCCGCCTAGGGTTAGCACGCGCCCTATTTCTTCTATTTATCACTATAAATATGAATCAAGGAGCCTGCACGCACCCATTCCGACTGGCATGCAACTTGCTCTGAAAAGCGTACCCGGGCCGCCGCGCCTTCAGTCCCCACCACGGAGATCCCATGCAACGTCGTCACCTCCTGCAACTCTCGGCACTGGGCGCATTGCCCGCATCGCTGGGCCTGGGCCGCAGCGTCTGGGCGCAGTCCAAGGACAGCATCCAGTTCGCCTGCCCCGTGCCCATGTCGGGCGCCTTCGCGGCCAACGGAAAGTATGCGGACCTGGGCATGAAGCTGGCCATCGAGCAGTACGGCAAGGCGCTGGGCCGGCCGCTGGCCTATACCGTGCTGGACACCGAGGGCAAGCCCGCCACGGCCGTGCGCAAGCTGCAGGAGTCTTCGCAGCAGCAGGGCACGCGCTTTTTCGCAGGCGGCATCCTGTCGTCGGAGGCGCTGGCCATGGGCAAGGAGGCCGAGAAGGCCGGCGGCATCTTCATCACCACCGCAGGCGCCGACGAGATCACGGGCAAGGACTGCAACAGCGCCACCTTCCGCTGGTCGGCGCCCACCTTCGGCGCCATCGAGCAGACCGTGCGCCCGCTGGTCGAATCCCTGCCCAAGGCCAAGCGCTGGTACACCATCACGCCGCAGTACGTGTTCGGCGACGGCCTGCTGACGGCGGCCAAGAACATCTTCAAGGAAAAGGGCATCGAGCATGTGGGCAACAGCTACCACTCGCTGACCGAAAAGGAGTTCAGCGGCTACCTGACCAATGCCGTGGCCGCCAAGCCCGACGTGCTGCTGCTGCTGAACTTCGGCGCCCAGTCGTCGGACACGCTGCGCCAGGCCATCAGCTTCGGCATGAACAAGAACATGACCATCCTGATCGCCTGGGCCTCGGGGCTGGAGCAGTTCGAATCGCTGGGCGCCGACCTGTGCGACGGCGTGTACTTCGGCGCCCAGTACTGGCACACGGTGGACACGCCGCTCAACCGCGACCTGGTGCAGCGCTGCAACGACAAGTTCAAGGCCAATCCCAACTACAGCCTGGCCGGCCACTACATCTGCACCAAGCTGATGATCGACGCCATCATCAAGGCCGGCACGGCCGACCCCAAGGCCGTGGTCGCCGCGCTGGAAGGCATGAAGTACCAGGGCCTGACGGGCGAGGAAGAGGTGCGCAAGGCCGACCACCAGGTGCTCAAGAGCTACTACCTGCTCAAGGGCAAGGCCAAGTCCAAGATGAAGAACAAGGACGACTACGTGGATGTGGTGAGTTCGGGCAAGTCCTTCCTCCCCATCGATCAGACCGGCTGCAAGCTGGTTTAGGGCTCCCCCTGAGGCGCTGCGCGCCTTCCCCCGTGTGCACGGCGCCCTCTCTCGCTTCGCGGGAGGGGGACGACACCCTCGGTGCGGGGCGGCCCTTCCTCGGTGTCCCTCACTTAGGCCGCGCCAGTTTCATAGGTACAGCACCATGACTGGCGTGCTTCAGAGCCAACGGGCACTTCGCTTTCTTCGTCCATCGTTTCGGACCCTGTATGAGCATCTATCTGCTTCAGACCATCAACGGGATCGGCATAGGCATGCTGTATTTCCTGTTGGCCGTGGGCCTGTCCATCGTTTTCGGCCTGCTGCGTTTCGTGAATTTCGCGCATGGCGCCTTCTACCTGCTGGGCGCCTATTTCTGCTACCAGATGACGCGCTGGGGCATGAGCTTCTGGCTGTCCCTGGTCGTGGTGCCGCTGGCCGTGGGCGCGCTGGGCTGGCTGGTGGAAAAGCTCATGCTGCGCCATGTGTATGCCAAGGCGCATGAGTTCCACATCATCGTCACCGTGGGCCTGGCCCTGGTGGTGCAGGAGCTGGTGATCGTGCAATGGGGCCCGCTGGGCGACAGCGTGGCCGTGCCCGATCTGCTGCAGGGCGTGGTGATGTGGGGCAGCTTCGTCTATCCCAAGTACCGGCTGTTCGTGATCGGCTTCACGGCCGTGCTGGCCGTGCTGCTGTGGTGGCTGCTGGAGGGCACGCGGCTGGGCAGCGCGGTGCGCGCAGGCAGCGAATCGACCGAGATGGTGTCCCTGCTGGGCGTGAACGTGCTGCGCATCTTCAGCCTGGTGTTCGCGCTGGGCGCGGCCACGGCGGCGCTGGCCGGCGTGCTGGCCGCGCCCATACGCGGCGCCGAGCCCTTCATGGGCGTGGAGGCGCTGGGCGTGGCCTTCGTGATCGTGGTAGTGGGCGGTCTGGGCAGCTTCGGCGGCGCCCTGGTCGGCGGCCTGCTGATCGGCATCGTGCAAAGCGTGATGAGCACGCTGTGGCCCGAGGGCGCGCGCCTGATGATCTACGTGGCCATGGCCGCCGTGCTGCTGTTGCGACCCCATGGCCTGCTGGGCCGCAAAGGATGAAGACCATGACCAGGCATTCCCATCTCCTTCTCGCGCTGGCCATCGTGGTCGCCATGCCGCTGTGCATGCAGTCGGGCTCGCTGGCCAGCGAGGTGCTGATCTTCGGCCTCGCGGCCATGGGCTGCAATCTGCTGCTGGGCTACACGGGGCTGCTGTCCTTCGGGCAGGGCATCTTCTTCGGCCTGGGCAGCTACACCATCGCCCTGCTGCTGACGCGCTGGCCCCTGCCCATGCCGCTGGCCCTGCTGGCCGCCACGGCCATGGGCGCCGTGGGCGCGGCCATCGTCGGCTGGGTGGCCATACGCCAGCGCGGCACCTACTTCGTGATGCTCACCCTGGCGTTTGCGCAGATGTTCTATTTTCTGGCCTACTCGGCCACGGGCATCACCGGCGGCGACAACGGCCTGCTCGATGTGCCCCGCCCCGCCCTCGCGGTGGCCGGCCAGACGCTGTGGCCGCTGGCCACGCCCTGGCAGTACTACGGCTTTGTGGCCGTGCTCTTTCTGGTGGTGTTCTGGCTGCTGCGCCGCGTCTGCGACTCCATGTTCGGCCGCACCCTGCTGGCCGTGCGTGACAACGAGGAACGCGCCGCCGCCGTGGGCTACGACCTGAGGCTGCTCAAGCTGCAGGCCTTCGTGATCTCGGGCGCCGTGACGGGCCTGGCCGGCGCGCTGCACGCCATGATGACGGGCATCGCCCCGCTGTCCAACGCCGAGTACCACACCAGCGAAATGATCCTGGTGATGACCGTGATCGGCGGCACGGGCAACCTGCTGGCCTCGGTGCTGGGCGCGGCCTTCTATGTGCTGCTGGGCGACTGGCTGTCCACCCTGTGGCCGCGCTGGCTGCTGCTGCTGGGCGTGGTGCTGATGATCGTGAGCCTGGGCCTGCAGCGCGGCCTGTGGGGCCTGGGCGAGAGCCTGTGGGCCCTGGTGCGCCGCAAAGGGCCGGCAGATGCCGAGGCGGCCGCTGCAGGAACCAAAGGAGGCCAGGCATGAGCGCCGCAGCATCTCCCATCCTGCTCGAAGCCGTGGGCGTCGAGAAACGCTACGACAAGTTCGTCGCCCTGGGCGGCGTGGACCTCAAGGTCCGCGCCCACACCGTGCACTCGGTGATCGGCCCCAACGGCGCGGGCAAGACCACGCTGTTCCACATGCTCACGGGCACCAAGAGCGTGAGCGGCGGGCGCATCGTGTTCGACGGCCACGACGTGACGCGCGAGCCCGACCACCGACGCGTGCGCCGTGGCATGGCACGGTCCTTCCAGGTCACCAGCCTGTTCCTGACCCTGCCCGTGCGCGAGAACCTGCGCCTGGCCGCCCAGGGCGTGGCGCCCGCCAGGGCGCTGGACTGCTGGAACGCGCCCGTGGGTGCTCGCGCCCTGGCCGATACCGTGGCCAGCGTGCTCTCGCGCCTGGGCCTGGAGCGCCACGCGGACACGCCGGCCGGCAACCTCTCGCATGGCCAGCAGCGGCGGCTGGAGGTGGGCATGGCCCTGGCCGCGCGGCCCAAGGCCATCTTCCTGGACGAGCCGACCTCGGGCATGGGCATCGACGATCTGGACGAGATGAAGCGCCTGATCCAGGGCCTCAGGGACGAGCACACCGTGGTCCTCATCGAGCACAACATGAACATCGTCATGGACATCTCCGACACCATCACCGTCATGCAGCAAGGCCGCGTGCTGGCCGAAGGACTGCCCCACGAAATCCGCGCCGACGAGCGCGTGCGCAGCGCCTACCTGGGCAACATGATCACGGGAGGAAAGGCATGAGCGGTCCCCTGCTTTCGGTCGAGGGCATACACGCCCACTACGGCAAGAGCCATGTGCTGCAGGGCGTGTCGCTGCAGGTGCAGGACGGCGAACTGGTCACGCTGCTGGGCCGCAACGGCGCGGGCAAGACCACCACGCTCAAGTCCATCGCGGGGGTGATGCAGCCCTCGCAGGGGCAGATCCGCTTCGGCGGTGAACCCGTGCACCGGCTGGCCACGCACCAGGTGGCCCAGCGCGGCATCTGCCTGGTGCCAGAGCACCGCGGCATCTTCAAGCTGCTCACGGTGGAGGAGAACCTGCTGCTGGGCCAGCGCAAACGCTCGCCCTGGCAACTGGCCGACATCTACCGCATCTTCCCGCGCCTCAAGGAGCGGCGCGGCAACGGCGGCGGCCAGCTGTCGGGTGGCGAGCAGCAGATGCTGGCCATAGGCCGCGCCCTGATGAACGCGCCGCGGCTGCTCATGCTGGACGAGCCCGTCGAGGGCCTGGCGCCCGTGATCGTGGAGGAGATCGTGGCCCAGCTCAAGACCATCAAGGCCGCGGGCGTGGCGATCTTGCTGGTGGAGCAGAACCTGGAGGTCTGCACCCAGCTGGCCGACCGCCACTACATCATCGAACAGGGTGCGATTGCGCACGAGGCAGGCAATGCCGCTTTCCTGGCCGATGACGCCATCAAGGACCGGTATCTCGGTGTAGGGATCGCCTGATCCACCGCCTTTCGCATTCCCAGGAGTCATTCATGGATCTCAGTACCCCTCTTGCAGCCACCGCCGTTGCGGCCGGGCTGCGCACCGACGGCGCCCGCCTGTGGCAATCGCTGATGGACCTGGCGCGCATAGGCGCCACGCCCAAGGGCGGCGTGTGCCGCCTGGCGCTGACGGACCTGGACCGCCAGGGGCGCGATCTCTTCGTGCAGTGGGCGCGCGAGGCCGGCTGCAGCATCCGCGTCGATGCCATCGGCAACATCTTCGCGCGCCGCGCAGGCCTGGACGATGCGCTGCCGCCCGTGATGACGGGCAGCCACATCGACACCCAGCCCACGGGCGGCAAGTTCGACGGCAACTACGGCGTGCTGGCCGGGCTGGAGGTGCTGCGCACGCTCAACGATGGCGGCGTGCGCACGCGCGCCCCGGTGGAGGTGGCCGTGTGGACCAACGAGGAAGGCTCGCGCTTCGTGCCCGTGATGATGGGCTCGGGCGTGTTCGTCAATGCCTTCACGCTGGAGCATGCGCTGGCCCAGCGCGATGCCCAGGGCGTGAGCGTGGACGAGGCGCTGCGCGCCATCGGCTATGCCGGGCCGGCCGGCCCGGCGCCTGCGGTGGGCGCGTATTTCGAAGCCCATATCGAGCAAGGCCCGGTGCTGGAAAACCATGAGCGCGTGATCGGCGTGGTCAGCGCCGCGCTGGGCCAGCGCTGGTACGACGTCAGCGTGCAGGGCATGGAGGCCCATGCCGGCCCCACGCCCATGGAGCTGCGCCGCGACGCCCTGCTGGCCGCCAGCGACCTCGTGGCCGAGGTCAACCGCATTGCCATGGAACGCCTTCCGCACGCACGCGGCACCGTGGGGTCGCTGCAGGTGTTTCCCAACTCGCGCAACGTGATCCCGGGCAGCGTCACGCTCAGCGTGGACCTGCGCGCGCCGGACGACGGCCAGTTGCTGGACATGGACGCCGCAATGCGCGCGGCCTGCGAGCGCATTGCGGCCACGCGCGGCGTGTCCATCGACGTGGAGCAGGTGGTCTACTTCCCGCCCCAGCCGTTCACGCCGCATCTGGTGGAGGCCGTACGCGCCAATGCGGCCGACCTGGGCTACAGCGCCATGGACGTGGTCAGCGGCGCGGGCCACGATGCCGTCTACCTGGCGCGCGTGGCGCCTGCGGCCATGATCTTCGTGCCCTGTGCCGACGGCATCAGCCACAACGAGATCGAGGATGCCGAGCCCGCCCACCTGGAGGCCGGCTGCAACGTGCTGCTGCGCGCCATGCTGGCGGCGGCGGGCGTGGTGCAGCCAGCGGACAGCGGGGTGCCGGCATGAAGATCCTGATCGCCCGGCTCAACCACGAGACCAATACCTTCTCGCCCGTGCCCACGCCCATGGCGGCGTTTGCGCCCACCTATGGCGAGGCGGCCCATGCCGCCAACAAGGGGATGCGCACGGCCATGGCCGCCTTCATCGACCTGGCCGAGGCGACGGGCGCCACCCTGGTCACGCCCGTGTCGGCCACGGCCAACCCCAGCGGCCCCGTGCATGCGGCCGCCTATGACGAACTCACGCGCCGCATCGTGGCGGCCGCACCGGGCTGCGATGCCATCTTGCTGGACCTGCACGGCGCCATGGTGGCCGAGAACAGCGCCGACGGCGAAGGCGACCTGCTCGAACGCGTGCGCGCCGCCGCACCCGGCGTGCCCATCGGCGTGGCGCTGGACCTGCACGGCAACATCACCGAAAAAATGGTGGGCAATGCCGACGTGATGGTCGGCTTCAAGACCTATCCGCACATCGACATGTACGAGACCGGCGAACACGCGGGCCGCCTGCTGCTGGACATGCTGGCCGGCCGCGCGCGCTACGCCGTGTGCTGGCACCGCCTGCCGCTGATGAGCCACACGCTGCGCAGCACCACGCTGGACGGCCCCATGCTGGACGCCGTGAACGCAGCGCGCGCCCTGGAAGCGGAAGGCCTGCCGGCGGTCTCGGTGTTCGGCGGCTTCTCGCTGGCCGACATCGCCGCGCCCTGCGTGAGCGTGGTCGCCACCTGCAGGACCGACGAGCGCGCGGCCACCCAGGCGAGCGTGGACGCGCTGGCCGCCCGGATCTGGCAGCGGCGGGCCGACTACGTCTACCGCAGCGAGCCGCTGGCCGATTCGCTGCGCCGCGCCCAGGCCCTGGCCGAAGGCGCCGACCGCCCCGTGCTGCTGCTCGACCATGGGGACAACTGCATGTCGGGCGGCACCTGCGACACCATGGATGTGCTGCAGACCGCGCTGGAGCTGGGCCTGTCAGGCATTGCCGTGGGCCCGCTGTGCGACCCCGAAGCGGTTGCCTCGCTCACGGCGGCGGGCGAAGGCGCCGAGGTGGAGATCGCGCTGGGCAACAAGGTATCGCTGGAGCGCATCGGCCTGCACAAGCAGCCGCTGCGGCTGCGCGGCACGGTGCGCGCCGTCAGCGACGGCGCCTACACGGTCAGCGGCCCCATCTACACGGGCCAGCGCTGCCAGATGGGCCGCACGGTCTGCCTGGACACGGGCGCAGCGCAGATCGTGATCACCGAGCAGACGCACGAGCCCTGGGACCTGGGCGTGTTCCACTGCGTGGGCATGGACCCGACGCGCTTTCGCTTCGTGCTGCTCAAGTCGCGCATGTACTGCCGACCCGTCTTCGTGCCGCTGTCCGCCGGCCTGGTCGAGTGCGACAGCCCCGGCGTGACCACCTCGGACTATTCGCGCTTTCCGTTCGCCCGGGTCAGCCGCCCGGTGTTTCCGCTGGACGCCATCTGACGGACGCCATGTGATTGCCCGGCTTTGCAGCGGCGCGCAAGCAAAGACCGCCGCCGCTGCGGGGCATTGGGCAACCAGGCATCACAACAGTTTCACAGCAGGGCCCGACTATTGCCTGTCGGCCTACAATCGGTTCCCCCCTACCTCGGCCGACGGCACGCGGGCTGTACCGCGCGTGCGTTGGCCATGCCTTCGCTGGAGACGCTTGATGTCCGACAACACGGCCCCGACCCCTTCCGATAAACGTGCCCAGCTGCGCCGTGCCGCACTCGAATACCACGAGTTTCCCAAGCCCGGCAAGCTGACCATCGTGCCGACCAAGCCCATGGCCAACCAGCATGACCTGGCCCTGGCCTACTCGCCCGGCGTGGCAGCGCCCTGCGAAGAGATCGTCAAGGACCCGGCCGCCGCCTTCAAGTACACGGCGCGCGGCAACCTGGTGGCCGTGATCTCCAACGGCACGGCCGTGCTGGGCCTGGGTGACATCGGCGCGCTGGCCTCCAAGCCGGTGATGGAAGGCAAGGCCGTCCTGTTCAAGAAGTTCGCGGGCGTGGACGTCTTCGACATCGAGATCAACGAGAAGGACCCGCAAAAGCTGGTCGATGTGATCGCCGCGCTGGAGCCCACCTTCGGCGCCATCAACCTGGAAGACATCAAGGCACCCGAGTGCTTCTTCGTGGAGCGCGAACTGCGCCGCCGCCTGAAGATCCCCGTCTTCCACGATGACCAGCACGGCACGGCCATCACCGTGGCAGCGGCCATGGTCAACGCGCTCAAGGTCGCGGGCAAGAAGATCGAGGAGGTCCGTCTCGTGGCCTCGGGCGCAGGCGCTGCCGCCCTGGCCTGCCTGAACCTGCTGCTCAAGGTCGGCCTGCGCCGCGAGAACGTGTTCGTCACCGACCTGGCCGGCGTGGTCTACGAGGGCCGTACCGAGCTGATGGACGAGGACAAGGCCCAGTTCGCGCGCGCCACCGAGCTGCGCACGCTGGGCCAGGTCATCGAAGGCGCCGACGTCTTCCTGGGCCTGTCCGCTGGCGGCGTGCTCAAGCAGGAAATGGTGGTCAAGATGGCCGCGCGCCCGGTGATCTTCGCACTGGCCAACCCCAACCCCGAAATCGTTCCCGAAGACGTCAAGGCCGTGCGCAGCGACGCCATCATCGCCACGGGCCGCTCGGACTACCCCAACCAGGTCAACAACGTCCTGTGCTTCCCGTACATCTTCCGTGGTGCGCTGGACTGCGGCGCGACCACCATCACCACCGAGATGGAAATCGCCACCGTCCACGCCATCGCCGAGCTGGCCCAGGCCGAGCAGAGCGAGGAAGTGGCGGCCGCCTACGTGGGCGAGCAACTGACTTTCGGCCCTGAGTACCTGATCCCCAAGCCCTTCGATCCGCGCCTGATGATGAAGATCGCATCGGCCGTGGCCCAGGCCGCCGCCGAGTGCGGCGTGGCCCAGCGCCCGATCCAGGACATGGATGCCTACCGCGCCCACCTGCAGACCTTCGTCTACGCCTCGGGCACCATGATGAAGCCGCTGTTCGCCGCGGCCAAGAAGGCCGCCAAGAAGCGCGTGGCCTACGCCGAGGGCGAGGAAGAGCGCATCCTGCGCGCCACGCAGATCGTGGTGGACGAGCGCATTGCGCGCCCCACGCTGATCGGCCGCCCGGCCATCATTGCCCAGCGCATCGAGAAGTTCGGCCTGCGCCTGAAGGAAGGCGTGGACTACGACGTGGTCAACGTCGAGCACGACGAGCGCTACCGCGACTTCTGGCAGACCTACCACCGCATGACCGAGCGCAAGGGCATCACCGTGCCCATCGCCAGGATCGAGATGCGCCGCCGCCTGACCCTGATCGGCTCCATGCTGCTGCACAAGGGCGAAGTCGATGGCCTGATCACCGGCACCTGGGGCCAGACATCGCACCACCTGCAGTACGTGGACCAGGTGATCGGCCGCCGCGCCGGCGTGCAGACCTATGCCTGCATGAACGGCCTGCTGCTGCCCGATCGTCAGGTCTTCCTGGTGGACACCCACGTCAACTACGACCCCACGGCCGAGCAGCTGGCCGAGATCACCATCATGGCCGCCGAGGAAATGATGCGCTTCGGCGTCAAGCCCAAGGCCGCCCTGCTGTCGCACTCCAACTACGGCTCCAGCAACCAGCCCAGCGCCGTCAAGATGCGCCAGACCCTGGAGCTGCTGCGTGAGCAGGCCCCGTGGCTGGAGGTGGACGGCGAGATGCACGGCGACGTGGCCCTGGACGGCAAGGCCCGCGCCCAGCTCATGCCCAACAGCACGCTGCTGGGCAACGCCAACCTGCTGGTCATGCCCAACATCGACGCGGCCAACATCAGCTACAACCTGCTCAAGCAGGCCGCTGGCGGCGGCATCGCCATCGGCCCCGTGCTGCTGGGCGCCGCCCGTCCCGTGCACATCCTCACGCCGAGCACGACGGTGCGCCGCATCGTCAACATGACGGCGCTGACGGTGGCGGACGCTAACGCTAATCGGTAAGCACCCCCTGAGCGGCTTCGCCGCTTCCCCCTCTCTCGCTTCGCGGGAGGGGGACGACACCCTCGCTGCGGGGCGGCCCTTGCTCGGTGTCCCTCGTTTTGGCCGCGCGCGTTTTTGAGGCAACGGGCGGCATTTGCATTGAATAGAAGGCAACTCAGGCGCAGAGTTGCCTGCTCACTGTTCAATCCCCAGACATTTCCTTGGTCAAGCTGCCTGTTTTTTGGGCAGAACTTGCATTTTGAGGGGTGTTCCGTCACACTAGCGGGTCGAGATTTCAGGGCTTCCCTGGATTTCTGAAAGGTGTAGTTGATGCTGAAGGCAGCCGCCGCCAAGGCGTACCAGTCCGGTCTAGCGCTCATCGTCGGGGCCGCCTTTGTGCTGTCGCCCTCGCTCGCTGATGCGCGCCGCTCGGCGCCCGAGAGCGTGGAAGCGACGGCGGCCGTGGCCACCGTCGCCCTGTCCGAGTTGCCGCGCGAAGGCCGTTCCACGTATACGCTGATCCTGCGCGGCGGGCCTTTTGCCCACGACAAGGACGGCACGGTGTTCGGCAACCGCGAGCGCATCCTGCCGCGCCAGTCGCGCGGCTATTACCGTGAGTACACGGTGCGCACGCCCGGTTCGCGTGATCGTGGAGCCCGCCGCATCGTCTGCGGCGGAGAGCCCCAGCGGCCCGATGCCTGCTACTACACCAGCGACCACTACAGCAGCTTTCGCAAGATCATCGAATGACCTCGACCCAGTCTCTACAGCCAGTTCGACCCTCCGTGTCCGACGCAGTGCGCTGGCAGGGGTCTGCATTTCATCCACAGCCAAGGGACGCCGAAGGCCATGAGCCCGTCCCCGCAGGCCACATCCACGTTAGAGAAAGAGCCACGGAGATGGATGCACCACTTCGTAAGATCCCGGACACCCCTTTGCGGAACGTGCGCGCCAACATCGTGCAGTCGATCCGCGCCTACAGGGTGGAGGATCTGCAACAGGCGGCCGAGACGCTGGGGTGCCATTTTCTGTATGCCAACCTGGCCCATGCGCAGACCAAGGCCGACATCCTGGAGCTGCTGGCCACGCAGTTCTTCTTTCCCGCGCATTTCGGCAAGAACTTCGACGCGCTCTACGACTGCCTGACCGACCCCATCCACAAGGCCGGCCCGCAGCCGGGCTTTGTGCTCGTGCTCGACCAGATCCCGACCACGCCCAAGTTCGACAAGGAAGTGCGCGAGCAGCTGCTGGACAGCTTCCGCGACGCGGCCGAATACTGGGCCGAGCGCAAGATTCCGTTCCGCTGCTTCTACTCGTTCCTGTAAGGGCAGGACATTGATTGCACAGCGCCCCATGGGCGCTTGCAGGCGCTGCAGGCCGCTGGGCCCCTGTGCCTAGGCGCGCGTGAACCGGGCGGCGAGTGCCTCGTATTCGGACACCGGCACCTCCTCGGCGCGGCGCTGCAGGTCGAATTCCCCGTCAAAGCCCTTGGCTTCCAGCCAGCGCCCCAGCGTGTTGCGCAGGATCTTGCGCCGCTGGCTGAAGGCCACCTGCACCATCTCCTCCAGCAGCCTGGCATCCAGGGCCGCCGGCGCCTCGCGCGGGACCATGCGCACGACGGCGCTGTCCACCTTGGGCGGCGGATTGAAGCTCTCGGGCGGCACGTACAGCACGCTCTCCATCGCATAGCGCCACTGCAGCATGACCGTCAGCCGCCCATAGGCGGCCGTGGCCGGAGAGGCCACCATGCGATCTATGACTTCCTTTTGCAGCATGAAATGCTGGTCCTCGACCACGTCCACCTGTTCGAGCAGGTGAAAGAGGATGGGGCTGGAGATGTTGTAGGGCAGGTTGCCCGCAATGCGCAGCTTGGGCACGCCCAGGCGCGCGGCAATGGCACGGAAGTCCACCTTGAGCACGTCGGACTCGACCACGTCGAGTTGCTCGTGCAGGCGCAGGCGAACGGCCAGGTCGCGGTCCAGCTCGATCACGGTGAGCCGGCCCAGGCGTTCGACCAGGGGCTGGGTCAGGGCCATCAGGCCCGGCCCGATCTCGACCATGGGCTGGCCCGGCCGGGGGTCGATGGCGCGCACGATGCCGTCGATGATGCCGTCATCGGTCAGGAAGTTCTGGCCGAAGCGTTTGCGAGGAATGTGTTTCATAGAAAAAGCAAGGCGGTGCGCCATGGCACCGCCTTCCATTGTGGACTGCCGCAGCCGCAGCTGCTCGGGGGGTGTCTTATTGCGGAGGCTCGCGGTACTCGACGTAGGCGCGGCCACGCAGCTCCTGAAGCCAGGTCTGGTAGTCGGTTTCGAGCTTGCGCTCGCGCACCACGTTGCGCACCATGTCGCGCTGCTCGCGCGGCGTCAGCGCAGCCTGGCGGCGCTCGATGAGCTGGATCAGGTGCACACCGAAGCGCGAGACCAGCGGGTCGCTGACCTGGCCGGGCTGCAGCGCATCGAGCACCTGCTCGAACTCGGGCACGAACTGGCCGGGCGAGGCCCAGCCCAGGTCGCCGCCGTTGCGCGCGCTGCCGTCCTGCGAGAACTCGCGGGCCAGCGATTCGAAGCTGGCCTGGCCGCTGTCCACGCGGCGCTTGTAGTCGGCCAGGCGCTTGGCGGCATCGGCCTCGGTCATCTGGTCGCCAATGCGCAGCAGGATGTGGCGCGCATGGTTTTGCGTGACCACGGACGGCATGCCGGCCTGCGACTTCTCCAGCACCTTGAGCACGTGAAAGCCCGCGCCCGAGCGGAAGGGACCGATGATGCCGCCCTGCGGCGTCTGGCCCACGGCCTTGGTGAACAGCTCGGGATAGCGGTCCAGGGGGCGCATGCCCATGGCGCCGCCACCCTGGCCGTCGGGCACATCGGAGAACTCCTTGACCACGGCCAGGAAGTCGCCTTGCGTGCGGGCGGCCTCGGCGGCCTGCTTGGCGCGGGCCTCGCGCTCGGCCACTTCGGCAGGGCTGGCGTTCTCGGGCACGGAAATCAGGATGTGGCCCAGGTTCACGGCGGCCGGTGCCTTGTCGGCACCGCCGCTGCGCTGCTCAGCCAGGTAGCGGTCGATGTCGGCTTCGGTGACGCGCACGCGGCCGTCCACGTCGCGCTCGCGCAGTCGTTGCAGCGTGATCTGGCGGCGCAGCTCTTCGCGGAACTGCTTTTCGTTCACGCCTTCGGCCCGCAGGCGGGACTGCAGGCCGGCCTTGTCCAGGCCGTTTTGCCGTGCCACATTGGTCAGCGCCTGGTCCACGGCGTAGTCATCCACGCGCAGGCCCGTGTCCTTGGCTTCCTGCAGCTGGGCCTTTTCGACGATCAGGCGCTCCAGCACCTCGCGGGCCAGCAGCGCCTCGGGCGGCATCTGGCCGCCCTGCTCGGCGATGTTCTGCGCCACGCGCGCCATGCGGGCACGCACCTCGTTGTTGGTCACCGGCTCGGAGTTGACCACGGCAACGATGTAGTCGGCCGAACGCACGCCGGCCTTGGCGCCGCGATCGCGCGACGAGGGCAGGTTGGTGGCGTCCAGCGCACGCGAGACGGAGGCATCGCCGGCCTGGGGCGCCCTGGACTGGCCCGGAACACGCAGGCCTTGCGCCTGGGCTGTGGTGGCCAGCAAGGCCAGCGCCACAGCGGCAGCTGCGCAGCAATGGGTCTGGGAAAGAAAACGCATGGGAGAGATGCCTTGCAAAAAGCGTGTTTGGAGCCTTGGCTCTAATCGTAATTGGTGAAGCGGCTGGGAGGCGTCACGGACTCGCGCAGGTACTGGTAGCGCGGCACATTCTGCTTGAGGCTGCGCTGCGGGTCTGCACCCAGGCTCAGCCGCGAGAAGCCGACGAACTCGATCTGGAACAGCAGCCGGGTGTTGGACTGGGTGATGGAGCTTTGCAGGCGCTCCAGCACCACGCGGCCAATCCAGCAGCAGCCGTCGTACTCCAGCCCGACCACGGTATCGACGAGCTTGCGATCCTTCAGACTGTAGTTCAGCCGGCCCACCGTGTACCAGCGCCCGCCGCCCTGGCCACGGCCGGCACCCAGGTCGCGCCCCTTGTCGCCCCACAGGTCGTTGATGGGCCATTGCCAACCCACATCGACCAGCTTGCTGGCGTCGGTACGCGCCACGGTGTCGTACTGGGTACGGTAGGCCACGTTCACCGTGCGATACGAGCTGGGGCTGTAGCGCGCGCCGAACGTCGTGCGCACCGAGCGGTTGAGGTCGCGGTTGTACTGGGTCGTGCCTTCGGTGGACCAGGCATCGGTCCAGTTGATGGCCGCGCCCAGCAGCACGTCGGACAGCCGGCTGGTTGCAGGCACCTCGCCGGGCAGGATGACCTTCTGGTCGGAGAAGCGCACGCGCTGCGCAATGCCGAAGCGCGCCTTTTCCGCACCCGTGGCCCCGTCGATCAGGCGCGTGGTCGCGCCCAGGGTCAGCAGGTGGTTGTCGGCAATGCGGTCCTGGCCGTTGTAGTCGTTCTCGGAGTAGATGCTTGCGAAGTTGAAGTCGTTGCGCGCCGTGTCGTACAGCGGCAGAAAGCTCTGGTCGCGGTAGGGCGTGTAGGTGTAGAAGGCGCGCGGCTCGAAGGTCTGCAGCAGCTGGCGACCGAACAGCGTGGTGTCGCGCTCGAACACCAGGCCGCTGTCCACGCTGACCGTGGGCAGCGTGCGCGAGGCATTGCGGCTGCCGTTGCTCATCAGGCTGTCCACCTGGTAGTTGCTGGTGTGCAACTGGATCTTGGGCGTGATGAAGGCGCCTGGCGACAGGAAGGGGCGGCTCACCTGGGCCAGCATGTAGCTGCGCTGGCCATTGTTGTAGGTCATGCCGGCCAGCGGCTTGTCGATCTCGAAGCGCGTGGTGTCGGCCACGAAGCTGAAGTCCAGGCCGTGCGGCAGGTCCAGCGGCGTGTAGCGCCATTGCAGTTGCGGCTTCATGCCGTAGGGCGGGGCAATGGGCGCCGTCACATCCTGCATGGTCTGCCAGTACAGGGTGCGCAGGGTCAGCACGTTGTCGCCACGCGCCCAGGACAGGTTCACATCGTTGGGCAGCAGGCGCTCGCGCAGCGTTTTGGCCGCCAGCGGGAAGTCGCGCCAGTAGTTGTCGTCGCTGACGCGGTTGAGGTTCATGTTCAGGCCCAGGCCACCGATGGGCGAATCAATGACGCCCCGGTGCTGCAGCGAGTAGGCCCAGCGGTCCCGGTCACGCTGGCGGTCGCCGGGCATGTAGGCCGCATAGGCCTCGCCCGAATAGGTGGGCTCCAGATAGCGGAACTGGGCGCCCAGGTTGACGCCACGCTTGCTCATGACCGAGGGATACAGGGTCATGTCGCGGTTGGGCGCAAGGTTCCAGTAGTAGGGCTGCGTGTATTCGATGCCGCTGAGCTTGTCCAGGCCCATGGTGGGAGGCAGCAGGCCCGACTTGCGCTTGTCCGACAGCGGAAAGCTCATGCGCGGCACGGGCAGCACGGTCACGCCCTTGAACTGCAGGGCCGCACCCTCGGCCACGCCCACTTCCTCGGCCATATCGATGTGCAGGGTCCGGGCGCGCAGCATCCAGGCCGGCTCCCAGCTGGCCTCGTCGTCGCGCTGGCAGGTGGTATAGGTGGCATCGTGGACCACGGCATGGTCGCGGTCGATGAAGTCCACGCGCGAGGATTTGCCGTAGGCGCCATTGGCCAGGAAGCGATAGCCGGCGTTGTCGAAAAAGCCCTTGAAGGCATCGACCTCCAGGTCCAGCTGCGTGCCCTCGTAGACGTTGCCGGCCTGGTTGATGTGCACCGCGCCCGAGGCATTGACGCGGTCGTCGGGCACCTGGTATTCAAGCCGGTCGGCGCGGATCATGGTGTCGCCACGGCGCAGTTCGGCATTGCCCTCGACCACCGAGTTGATGTCCGGCTGGCCGCTGAGCGCGTCGCCGCGCACATAGACGGGCTGCTGGGAGCGCACCGCCTCGGGATAGGTTTCCTGCATCAGCGTGCTGGGGCGCAGCGGGCGGACTTGCTGCAGCATGCCTTCGTCGGCTGCAGCGGGCTGGGCCTGGGCCATCGTCGAGCCACCGGCCCATGCGAGAGCCACAAGCCAGGCCAGCGGGCGTACAGCGGGGCGCGCGGGCGCGCGGGCAGCCAGCGGATCGGGGAGCGGCGGTCGGAGGTACACGGTGGTCAACAGCGGCGGGTGGACAAAGGCGCAAGCCTAGCATCACCGCCGGGCATTCGCCGGGGTGGCGGTTTGTAGAATCGCGATTATCCATGAGCCATCCAAACACCCCCACGGCCGGCGTTGTCTGGGCCGACCCCGCCCGCCACGCCGCCTTCGACGCCTGGCTGGCCCCGCTGTCCGCCCGCCACGCGCTGCGCCCCGAAACCCTGCGTCCTGCCTCGGCCGATGCCAGCTTTCGCCGCTATCTGCGCCTGGACACCAGCGCGGGCGCCAGCCTCATCGTCATGGATGCCCCGCCGGACAAGGAAGATTGCGCGCCCTTCGCCAAGGTGCAGGCGCTGATGGCCTCGGCCGGGCTGGCCGTGCCGCAGATCCTGGACTGGGATGCGGTGCACGGTTTCATGCTGCTGTCCGACCTGGGCGGCCACACCGTCATCGAGGCGCTGGACCCGGAAAAGCCCCAGGACGCGGAAGCCTGGTACCGCTCGGCGCTGGAGGTCCTGCTGGCCTGGCAGACCGCCTCTCGCCCCGACGTGCTGCCCGCGTATGACGACGCCCTGCTGCGCCGCGAGCTGCAGCTGTTCCCCGACTGGTACATCGCGCGCCACCGCGAGACCGTGCTCGACGACAAGCAGCAGGCCACGCTGGCCAAGGCCTTCGACCAGATCGTGGCCCACAACCTGGCCGCGCCCAGCGTCTTCGTGCACCGCGACTTCATGACGCGCAATCTCATGCAGCCCGTGACCGCCAGCGGTCCGCTGGGCGTGCTGGACTTCCAGGATGCGGTCTATGGTCCGGTGACCTATGACATCGCCAGCCTGCTGCGCGATGCCTTCATCAGCTGGGAAGAGGACTTTGTCATCGACATTACCGTGCGTTACTGGGAAAAGGCGCGCAAGTCGGGATTGGTCGGCGCGCGCAGCCAAAGCGGCTGGGGCGACGATTTCGGCGAGTTCTACCGGGGCGTGGAGTGGATGGGCCTGCAGCGCCACCTCAAGGTGGCCGGCATCTTCGCGCGGCTGACGCTGCGCGACGGCAAGCCCCGCTACCTGGCCGACGCGCCGCGCTTCATCCACTACATCCGCTCCACCTGCAGCCGCTACCGCGAGCTGACGCCGCTGCTGCGCCTGGTGGACCAGATCGAAAACATCCAGCCCCAGGTCGGCTGGGCCTACGGGCGCGTCTGAGAACGGATACGCCATGCCACGCTTTCACTGCCCCATTGCGCTGCGCAGCGGCGCCGACATCGACCTGCCGCCCGGCGCGGCACGCCATGTGCAGGTGCTGCGCCTGCAGCCCGGCGACGGCATCACCCTCTTCGAAGGCCGCGCCGGCGAAGGCTTCAGCGGCGGCGAGTTCGAGGCCACGGTCCTGCGCATGGGCCGCAGCGACGTGGCCGTGCGCATAGGCGCGCACCACGCCGTGGAACGCGAGCCCCTGCGCCCCGTGCACCTGCTGGCAGGCATCACGGCCAACGAACGCATGGACTGGCTGGTGGAGAAGGCGGCCGAGCTGGGCGCCGCCAGCATCACCCCGCTGGTGGCCGAGCGCAGCGTGCTCAAGCTCAAGGGCGAGCGCGCCGAGAAAAAACTCGCCCACTGGCAGGCCGTGGCCGTATCGGCCTGCGAGCAGTGCACGCGCAACCGCGTTCCCCCGCTGCACACCCCTGCAGACCTGGAGGACTGGCTGGATGGCGGTGCGAAACAGCTGCCGCCCGGCACGCTGCGCCTGCTGCTGTCGCTGGGCGAGGGCACGCGGCCGCTGGGTGAGATCCTGGATGCCACGGCCGAGGATGCACCCGTGGTCTTTCTCTCCGGCCCCGAGGGCGGCCTGTCGCCTGCCGAGGAGGCCCTGGCCCGCGCCCAGAGCTTTGTGCCCGTCACGCTGGGGCCGCGCGTGCTGCGCGCGGAAACCGCGCCCCTGGCTGCGCTGGCGGCGCTCACGCTGGGCTGAAGCGGCCCAGCCAGTCGCGCAGCCGCGCGAACACGGGCGCGGCGAAGTCATCGCGCTCGTTGAACAGCTCGTGGTAGGCGCCGTCAAAGCACTGCGCCTGTACCACGGCCGGCGGCGCGCGGTCGGAAAAGGCCTGGCTGCCGGCCGGCGCCACCAGCCTGTCGTCCCCCGCCCACAGCAGCAGGCTGGGTACACTCCAGCCGCCCGCACGGGCCAGCACCTGCGGCCCGCCCTGCGCCAGAAAGCGCGCCAGCCGTGCGCTGATGCGGTCATGGCACAGCGGATCGGCACGGTAGGCATCACAGACCGCCGCGTCATGCGAGAGATAGGGAATCTGCAGGCCGTTGGACACGCGCAGGTCGGGCACCAGGCGCGGCAGCGTGCCCACGAGCAGCTTCTGGATGGGCGACAAACCCACGTCGAAGGCCGGCGAGGACAGCACCAGCGCATCGACAGGCCGGATGGCCCGGGCCACGAACAGCGCAGCCACCAGGCCGCCCAGGCTGTGGCCCAGCAGCACCAGCGGCTGGCCAGCGGGCTGCTGGGCACGCGTGGCATCGACCACGGCCGCAAGGTCATCCAGCAGCCGGCCATCGGCCGTCAAGCCGCCGCGCGGCCCTGCCGAGCGCCCATGGCCGTATTGGTCGTAGCCGCGCACCGCATAGCCCCAGGCATTGAGGCGCCGGGCCAGCGCCTCATAGCGGCCTATGTGCTCGCCCAGGCCGTGCACCAGCAGCACGGTGGCGCGCGCCTGGCCCTCGTCCACGGGCCAGTCGCGCAGTGACAGCTCGGCACCGTCGCCGGACGCAAGGCGCGTGAGCTGGCCTTGCGAGGCGGGTCCCGGGACGGGGGCCGGCACTGCCATCACGCCACGCCCGCAGCGCCCGCCTCGGCGGCTGCCTGCGCGCAGGCCATGGCGGCGATCACCTGGGCCACGGCGGCCGTGAGCTTCTTGGCATAGGGCACGTGCAGGAACTCATTGGGACCGTGGGCATTGCTCTTGGGACCGAGCACGCCGCAGACCATCATCTGGGCCTTGGGAAAGCCCTGGCTGAGCATGTTCATCAGCGGAATCGTGCCGCCCTGGCCGATGTAGCCGCAGGAGGCGCCGAAATGCGCCTGGCTTGCCGCGTTGAGCGCGTCCTCGAACCAGCCGTCCATGGCCGGCGCATTCCAGCCGCTGGCGCCCGACAGGCCCTGCCAGGTCACACGGGCCTGGTAGGGCGCGTTGTCCTCCAGCAGCACCTTCATCTCCTGCACGCAGGCGGCGGCATCGACCAGGGGCGGCAGGCGCAGGCTGAGCTTGAAGGCGGTATACGGGCGCAGCACGTTGCCGGCGTCCTGCAGGGCGGGCAGGCCCTCGGCGCCGGTCACGCTCAACGTGGGCTCCCAGGTGCGCTTGACCAGGGCCTGGACCGGGTCGGTGGTGGTGGGCAGGGCGAACAGCGTGGAGCCGCCGCAGTCGTAGTGCGCCCAGGGGAAGCGGGCATAGGTTTCCTCGCCCAGGATGGCTGCCGTGGCGCGCATCTGGGCCATGCGCTCGGCCGGAACCTCGCAATGGAAGCTGGCGGGCAGCAGGCGCCCGGTCTTGCTGTCCTCCAGCCGGTCCAGCACCTGGCGCAGGATGCGGAAGGACGACGGCACGACGCCCGAGGCATCGCCCGAATGCACGCCCTCGGTGAGGATTTCCACCTTCAGCGTGCCGCTGGCCATGCCGCGCAGGCTGGTGGTCAGCCACAGCTGGTCGTAGTTGCCGGCGCCGCTGTCCAGGCAGATCACCAGGCCCACATCGCCCAGGCGCGGACGCAGGGCATCGACATAGGGCAGCAGGTCGCGCGAGCCGCTTTCCTCGCAGGTCTCGATCAGGCCCAGGATGCGCGGGTGCGGCACGCCCTGGCGCTTGAGCTCCTGCACGGCCGCGATGCTGGCGTAGACCGCATAGCCGTCGTCGGCGCCGCCACGGCCATAGAGCTTGCCGTTCTCGTACTTGGGCGTCCACGGGCCCAGGTCGCTGCGCCAGCCGTCGAACTCGGGCTGCTTGTCCAGGTGGCCGTACATCAGCACCGTGGGGCTGGAGGCCGCCTTGTCCTGCGTGCCTTCCACTTCGAAGAACAGCACCGGCGTGCGGCCCGGCTGGCGCACGATCTCCAGCGTCAGGCCGGCCACCTTCTGCGCCAGCACCCAGTCGGCCGCATTGCGCAGCACGGTCTCCAGGTGGCCTTGCTGCTCCCAGTCGGGCGCGAACATGGGCGATTTGGCGGGAATGGCGATGTACTCGGTCAGCGCCGGGACGATGCGCTCGTCCCAGGAGCGGCCGATCTGGTCCAGCGCGGCTGCGGGCTGCAGCAGTTGTGAAGGAGTGCGTGCGTTCATGGCGGGTCCTCGTGTCATGGGTCGGCGCACCGTTCGAGCGAAGCCAGCGCCGCGATCCGGTCATTGTGCGCCAAGGCGGCACGGACCCCGGATACCCCGTCGCCAACGACTACGATCGCGCCATGTATATCGGAGAACTCGCCCGACGCGCCGGCTGCTCGCCCAAGGCCGTCCGGCTCTATGAATCACGGGGCCTGCTCGGCGCCGTGGCACGGGCAGGCAGCTACCGTGTCTATGGCGAGCAGGACCTGGTGCTTGTGCAGCGCATACGCCAGGCGCTGGGACTGGGCTTTCGGCTGGACGAGCTGCACGGCCTGCACCGCATCCATGAGGCCACAAGCTGGGAAGCCCTGGCCCGGCTGCTGCGCGAGCGCAGCATCCAGGTTCAGGCGGACATCCGGCGCCTCCAGGCGCAGCAGTCCCAGTTGGCGGCACTGGAGCGTGAACTGCTCGAATGCCGCCTGGAGCCGGCAGATGCCAGAGAACGCGCCTGCGAAACCGCCTTGGCTTGATCCAGGGACTTGACCCTGCCCCTTGGGGCAAGGCGAACATGGGTGCCATGTCTCCAAGCACCACGCCCCCCCATCATCCCCAGCGCATCCTGATCATCCTCGGCCACCCGTCGCCCAGCAGCCTGTGCGCCGGCCTTGCCGATGCCTACGCCCAGGGCGCACGCGACAGCGGCGCCGAGGTACGCCTGCTGCGCCTGGGCGAGCTGGACTTCGACCCGCTGCTGCATGCCGGCTACCGCCAGGACCAGCCCCTGGAGCCTGACCTGCAGCGGGCCCAGGCCGACATCCTCTGGGCCAGCCACCTGGCATGGGCCTATCCGACCTGGTGGGGCGGCCTGCCGGCCTTGCTCAAAGGCTTCATCGACCGCATCTTTCTGCCGGGCTTCGCCTTCAAGTACCGCAAGGGCTCGATGCTGTGGGACCGGCTGTTGGCCGGCCGCACGGCCGACCTGCTGGTGAGCATGGATTCACCGCCCTGGTACTACCGCTGGGTGGCGCACATGCCGGGCCACCACCAGATGCGCCGCGCCATCCTGGAATTCAGCGGCATCCGGCCGGTACGCATACACAGTTTCGGGCCCGTGCTCGGCGCCGATGCCGCACGCCGCCAGCAGTGGCTGGAGCAGGCGCAGGCAGCAGGCCG
Organism: Delftia deserti; assembly: GCF_042653485.1. NCBI lineage: Bacteria > Pseudomonadati > Pseudomonadota > Betaproteobacteria > Burkholderiales > Comamonadaceae > Delftia > Delftia deserti. The sequence goes on from NZ_JBHSIH010000001.1 coordinate 3,766,485, forward strand.
GCGCGCGGCGGCGCGCCGTCTCAAGGCTTCGGTTTGAGCAGGTCATCGATGGCCGCGCGCCCCACCGACGGATCGTCGGTGAAGATGCCGTCGATGCCGGTGCGCAGGAAATCGTCCATGTCGGCCCGTGCATTGCCGCGCCGGGTGCCGTCCTGTGCGGGCGGCGATTTCAGGCTCAGGGGCAGGAAGGCGTTCTCGGGCCGCAGCGTCCAGGGATGGACCAGCAGCCCTGCGCGATGGGCATCGGCCACCAGCGCAGTGGGCGCGGCATTCGCGCCCTGCACCACGGGGATCACCATGCTCTTGCTCGGCCCTATGCCGTTGGCGTAGCGCGCAATCTCGGCCAGGCCTGCGGGCGTGATCATGTCGGCATAGCCAGGCCCCGTGCCGCGTGCCGCGCTGTCATAGGGCTTGCCCTTGGGCGCCAGCAACTGCACCAGGCGCAGGCTGCTGCGCGCACGGATCCAGCGCAGGTTCTCGACCTCGAAGGACTGCACGAACACCGGCGCCTGTGCATGGTTCCAGCCGTTGTCCGCGAGCAGCTTGAGCAGCACGGGCTCCAGCGGCAGGCCGATGGACTGGAAGTAGCTCGGATGCTTGGTCTCGGGATAGATGCCTATGGTGCGGCTCGTGCGTGCGCTTTCGGATCGGGCCAGGTCGATGACCTCCTGCAGCGTGGGCACCTCGAAACGGTCATTGAACTGCACATTCGCCGGGCGGATCGCAGGAATGCGCTCACGCGCGCGCAGCGTCTTCAGCTCGGCCAGCGTGAAATCCTCCACGAACCAGCCCGTGATGGCCTGCCCGTCGATGGTTTTGGTGGTCTTGCGCGTCGCGAATTCGGGGCGGTCGGCCACATTGGTCGTGGCCTCCTTGAGGCTGCCGTCGGCCGCCAGGATGGCGATGGCGTTCTCATGCCGCGCCACCAGCACGCCATCGCGCGTGATGACCAGGTCGGGCTCGATGAAGTCGGCGCCCGCGCGTATGGCCTCGCGGTAGGCCTCCAGCGTGTGCTCGGGGCGCAGCGCCGACGCGCCGCGGTGCGCGATCAGCGCGGGCCGCGGCGGCCAGTCAGCGGCCTGCGATGGGGAATTGGTGGTCTGCGGCGTGGCGCAGCCTGCCAGCAGCAGGCCGGCGGCCGCGCCGGCCAGGCCCAGCGCGCGGCGGCGTGGGAAGCGGTTCATGTCGGTCTCCTGAATCCGGGGTCGGCCGATTGTGCGCCCCGGCGATGACACGGACATGGCCTCGCGCCGCTCAGGCGTGCTCGAAATGGAAGACGGCCGTGCCCGCCATGAGATTGGGCAGGGTGCGCACGCTGCGGCCATCCTGCAGGCCGAAGGAGTCCAGGATGCGCAGCCGGTTGCGGGTGGCCAGCACCTCGAAGTCCTTGTAGGTGCCCACGCGGATATTGGGCGTGTCATACCACTGGTAGGGCAGGCGCCGCGTCACCGGCATGCGCCCGCGCAGCACGGACAGGCGGTTGGGCCAATGCGCGAAGTTGGGGAAGGCGACGATGCCCGCGCGGCCTATGCGCGCCGTCTCCTGCAGCATGGTCTCGGCATTGCGCAGATGCTGCAGCGTATCGATCTGCAGCACCACGTCGAAGCTGTTGTCCTGGAAGATGGCCAGGCCGTCCTCCAGGTTCAGCTGCAGCACGTTCACGCCCCGGCGCACGCAGGCCAGCACGTTGGCGTCGTCCAGCTCCACGCCGTAGCCGGTGCAGCCGCGCTCGCGCTGCAGGTGCGACAGCAGGGCGCCATCGCCGCAGCCCAGGTCGAGCACGCGCGAGCCCTTGGGGATCAGGCGCGCAATCGCCTGCATGGTGTTCAGCTCGGTCATGCGGCCTCCTTGGCGGCTGTCGTGGTTTCCTGGGCGATGCCGTCGAAGTAGGAGCGCATCACGTTCATGTAGCGGGGGTCGTCGAGCAGGAAGGCGTCATGGCCGTGGGGCGCGTCGATCTCGGCGTAGCTGACGTCGCGGTTGTTCTCCAGCAGCGACTTGACCAGCTCGCGGCTGCGCGCGGGGGCAAAGCGCCAGTCGGTGGTGAAGCTCACCAGCAGGAAGCCGGCCTTGGCCACGGACAGCGCCCGGGTCAGGTCGCCGCCATGCGCGCGCGCCGGGTCGAAATAATCGAGCGCACGCGTGATCAGCAGGTAGGTGTTGGCGTCGAAGTAGCTGCTGAACTTCTCGCCCTGGTAGCGCAGGTAGCTCTCGATCTGGAACTCCACGTCCTGCGTGCTGTACTTCAGGTCCAGCCCTTCCCTCAGCTGGCGGCCGAACTTCTGGTTCATCACGTCGTCGCTGAGGTAGGTGATGTGACCGATCATGCGGGCGATGCGCAGGCCCCGCGCCGGCACCACGCCGTGCTCGTAGAAATGCCCGCCGTGGAAATCCGGGTCGGTGACGATGGCGCGGCGCGCCACCTCGTTGAAGGCGATGTTCTCGGCATTGAGGTTGGGCGCGCTGGCCACGACCACGGCGTGGCGCATGCGGTCAGGGTGGCGCAGCGACCACGACAGCGCCTGCATGCCGCCCAGGCTGCCGCCCAGCACGGCGGCCAGCTGGTCAATGCCCAGCCGGTCCAGCAGCCGGGCCTGGGCGTCCACCCAGTCCTCCACCGTGACCACGGGGAAGTCGGCGCCATAGATCTTGCCGGTGTCGGGATGCGCGTGCATGGGGCCGGTCGAGCCGAAGCACGAGCCCAGGTTGTTCACGCCGATCACGAAGAACCGGTTCGTATCCACGGGCTTGCCCGGGCCGATCATGTTGTCCCACCAGCCCTCGCTCTTGTCCTGGCCCTCGTAGACGCCTGCCACATGGTGGGAGGCATTGAGCGCATGGCAGACCAGCACCGCGTTGCTGCGGTCGGCATTGAGCTGCCCGTAGGTCTCGTAGGCGAGGTCGTAGTCCCGGATCGAGCCGCCGCCCTGCAGCGGCAGGGGCTCGTCGAAGTGCATGGTTTGTGGTGTGGCGATGAAGGACATGAAAAAACCCGGCATCGCTAAAAACGAGGCCGGGTTCTCTGGTGTCGTCTTTAGCAGGATTTATAAAGCGCCCGCAAGCAGAAGCAAATCGGCGCATGAAGGCTCATTATGCCAAAACACCCGTCCCCGGAAGGAACAGGGCCAGCACGCCCAGCACCAGGAAGATCACGGCCGACACCACATGCACCAGGCGTATGGGCACGCGCTTGACCAGCTTGTCGCCCAGCCACACCACAGGCGCGTTGGCCAGCATCATCCCCAGCGTCGTGCCGGCCACCACCCACAGGTAGGCGTTGTACTTGGCCGCCAGCATCACGGTGGCGATCTGCGTCTTGTCACCCATCTCTGCCAGGAAGAAGGCCACCAGCGTGGTGCCGAAGACGCCCCAGCGCGAATGCCCGGAGACCTCGTCCTCGTCGAGCTTGTCGGGGATCAGCATCCAGATCGCCATGGCGATGAAGGACAGGCCCAGGATCCAGCGCATGGCGTTCTCGCCCAGGTAGCTGGTGATCCAGGCGCCCACGGCACCGGCCAGCGCATGGTTGACCAGCGTGGCCACGAAAATGCCCGCAACGATGGGCCAGGGTTTGCGAAAACGCGCGGCGAGCACCAGCGACAGCAGCTGGGTCTTGTCCCCCATCTCGGCAAGGGCGACGACGGAGGTTGAAATCAGGAAGGCTTCCATGGTGTGGGGATTTATCCGGCCGGATAGAGCACGCATTGACCACGCTCCGACTCCGGCCTTTGGATCGGTGCGCGGTCAATGGTCTCGACCGGTCACACGCAGCATTGCACTGCGCGCCGCATGCGCCATAGGCCAGCGAAGGCCCAAGTTTGTTGACGCATGCATCCGGCTGCTGAGCCGAACGATCTACTCCCCAAAGACTGAGCCAGCGATCATAGCAGCACCCCGATCCGCATGCCGGCCACCACTGCCGCCACGGCACTTGCTTATGCGTTGCCGCAATTTCAGGGTTACTCCCAGGGGCATTCTGTGGCGGGCACGACGAATTTTTGCGAAACAGTAATAACGTGCGAAAACTTCTGCCACATAATGGGCAGGCTTTCGTTCGGGCTTCGGCTCAATGAGGGCGAGTGCGTTTGCGTCTCTAACGTTGTCATCCCGTGTTGACTCCCTAGGGCTCCATCGCGTTTTCCAGTTTTTTCAGGAGTCCTCCATGGGCAACAAGCTTTACGTCGGCAACCTGCCGTACACCTTCCGTGACAGCGATCTGGAGCAAGCCTTCAGCGAATTCGGCGCCGTCAACAGCGCCAAAGTGATGATGGAGCGCGACACCGGCCGTTCCAAGGGTTTCGGCTTCGTCGAAATGGGCAGCGATGCCGAAGCACAAGCTGCTATCCAAGGCCTGCACGGCCAAAACCGCGGCGGCCGTGACCTGGTGGTCAACGAAGCCCGTCCGATGGAGCCCCGCGCTCCCCGTAGCGGCGGCTTCGGCGGCGGCTTTGGTGGTGGCGGCGGTGGCGGCGGCTTCGGCGGCGGCAACCGTGATGGCGGCTACGGCGGTGGCGGCGGCCGTCGCAACAGCTACTAAGCACTCGCTTAGAGCTTGCGTTAGCAAAAAAATGGGGCCTTCGGGCCCCTTTTTTGTTGCCAAACGTTATCAGCTTGTGTTTTCGAGCATTTATCTTTTTGATTTTTGTGCTTCATAATTTGGTTTCGGGCAGACCCGTTCGAACGCTATGTGTTTAGGAAGGTTGGACAGGCTCTTGTATACAAAGAACCTGATGTCTGTGCGTCCTGAAGCCGAGCGCAAACCAGTGAGCATTGAGGAGTTGAGGAGTTTTTGATGGGCAATAAGCTTTACGTCGGCAACCTTCCCTATGGTGTGCGTGACAACGACTTGGAGCAGGCATTCAGCCAGTTCGGCGCTGTCACCAGCGCCCGGGTCATGATGGAACGCGACACAGGCCGCTCCAAGGGATTCGGGTTTGTCGAAATGGGCAGCGATGCCGAGGCACAGGCAGCCGTTCAGGGCATGAATGGCCAACCATTGGGCGGGCGCAGCCTCGTGGTGAACGAAGCGCGCCCCATGGAGCCTCGTCCACCGCGCTCGGGCGGCTTTGGTGGCGGCGGCTATGGCCGTGGTGATGGCGGCGGCGGTGGCTACGGTGGCGGTGGCCGCGGTGATGGCGGAGGCTACGGACGCAGCGATGGCGGCGGCGGCGGTGGCTATGGCCGTGGTGACGGCGGTGGAGGCGGCGGCTACGGCGGCCGTGGCGATGGTGGTTTCCGCAGTCCCTATGGCTCCGGCCCCCGCAATGGCGGCCGTGGCGGCGGCTGGGGAAACAACAATAACAACGGAGAATGAGGCCCCCGGTCTCCATGCTCCCCCAAACAAGAAAAGGCTCCTTCAGGGAGCCTTTTTGCGAGTGCAAGTTTATGCATAAACATATTCCCCGGGCACGATGAACTTCAGGGATTTTTAGAATGACGATGTTTGCGCTTTCGTCCTACAAGCAGCCGGTCAAACAAGGGGTTGGGCAGAATTTTCATCAAACGTCCGACCCATGCCATTTGCCAGGGGATGATGGCCAGGCTGCGCCCGGCATCAATGGAGCTCCAGGCCCTCGCCGCAAACTCATGGGGCTGCAATAGGAATGGCATGCCATACCGGTTACCGCGTGTGAGGGGTGTATCCACATAACCAGGAAGCAATGTAGTGACTTTTACGCCACTACTGCGCAATTCACCGCGAAGGCTTTCGCAATAGGCAATGACTGCAGCCTTGCTGGCGCAATAAGCACCGTGTCCCGGCAGGCCGCGCAGCCCGGCCACACTGGCGATACCGACCAACTGCCCGCTGCCACGCCGCACCATGGGCGCGATAAAGGGATGGAAGCTGGCCGCCACGCCCATGGTGTTGACGGCCAGCACCTGCTGCATGGTGTCGATATCCTCGCGCATCGAGGTGTCCACGCCCCAGCTGACGCCGGCATTGGCAATCACGACATCGGGCAGGCCCTGCTGCTGCTCGCAGCGCCGGGCGGCAGCGATGATGCTGTCGGGCACGGCCACATCGGCCTCGTAGATGGCAAAGCGCGACGCTGCCAGGCCCTGCTGCTCAGCCCATTGCGCCATCACGTCGCCACGCCGCGCAACCAGTGCCAGCGACCAGCCTTGCTGGTAGGCATGCCAGGCCAGGGCCTGGCCTATGCCGCTGGATGCACCGGTGATGAAGGCCAGGGGCGCCGGGCTGCGCGAGGATGTCGTCATGGCTTGTTCTCCATCGGCAGGCCTGCGCTGGCGCTGGCGCCTTACCGGGTCCTGGACGGCTGCAGGGTGCCGCGCACGCGGCCCTGCAGCTTCATCACCAGATCCAGGTTGCTGTACTGCATGCTGTCGGCCGTGAAACGGTCCTTGCCACGGGTCAGCACCACGGGCTGGTTGGAGCTCACTCTTTCCTCGTTGGGCCAGGCGTGCAGGAATTCGCCCTGGAATTGCAACTGCGGTTGCGGCTGTTTACCTGCCGTCACAAATGGCTCGCGCGTGACGACGGCATTGCCGAACATCTGCACCTCGGAACCATCGGCATTGCTCAGCGCCCGCTTGGCGCTGCCGCGCGTGATGCGGCCTTCAGGCGAGACTGCGAACATGCGCACATTGTCGATTTCGAGGGTGTCGGTATCCGGATAGTGGCGGCCCACGCTGCCCTCGATCTGGCTCTTGAGGCGCCCCGTGGCGTCGAAGCTCTTGATCGAGAAATCCTTCATGAAGTAGTCGGGCTCGTGCGCCACGGCCTTTTCGGTGCCGCTGGCCACGGGCTGCGGAGCATTGCGCACCAGCCACCAAGTGCCCAGCGCCAGCAGGCCCATCAGCAGCACGGGCAGGTACAGGGAAAGCCGGTCACCGACGCGGCGCCAGGCCTGGATCATGATGCGTATTCCGCCAGCAGCCCGGCATAGGCGCCACGCGCGGCCAGCAGCAGGTCGCACAGCTGGCGCACCGCCCCTTCACCACCGCTGCGCGGCGTGATCCAGTCGGCCACGGCCAGCACCTCGTCATGGGCGTTGGCCGGCGCGCAGGCAAAGGCGCAGCGCCGCATCACGGGCAGGTCGGGCCAGTCGTCGCCCATGGCTGCCGCCTGGTGCCACTGCAGGCCCAGCTCGCCCAGAATGGCCTCGGCGGCAGGCACCTTGTCTTCCGTGCCAAAGCGCGCATGCGTGACGCCCAGATTGCTCAACCGCAGGCGCAGGGCCGGCGAGTCGCGGCCCGTCACCACGGCGGGCGTGATGCCGGCCTTTTGCAGCAGTTTCAGGCCATGGCCGTCCAGCGTGTTGAAGCGCTTGAGCACCTCGCCCTCGCCAGAGAACAGCAGGCCGCCATCGGTGAGCACGCCATCGACATCGAAGAAGGCCACCCGCACATCCTGTGCCAGCAGCAGCAGTTGTGCGTCCCAGTTCTGCACGGGCGTCAAGGGAGCGCGTGCCATCAGATCACCTTGGCGCGCATCAGGTCGCGGATATGGACCACGCCGCGCAGCTGGCGCTGCGCATCGGCCACCAGCACCGCGGTGATGCCGTGCTCCTCCATCATGCTGGCGGCGTCCACGGCCAGCGCGTCTTCGGCGATGGTGCGGGGCCCCTTGTGCATGACATCGCCAGCCTGCAGTGCGCGCAGGTCGGTGCCGGCCTCCACGCGGCGGCGCAGGTCTCCGTCGGTGAAGATGCCTTGCAGCACGCCTGCCGCATCGACGATGGCCGAGCAGCCCAGGCCCTTGGCGCTCATCTCGCGCATCAGTTCGACAAAGCTGGCATCGGTCCCGACCTTCGGCAGCTCGTTGCCGCTGCGCATGACATCGCGCACATGGGTCAGCAGCTTGCGGCCCAGCGCGCCGCCCGGATGGGAGCGCGCAAAGTCCTCGGCGCCAAAGCCGCGCGCATCGAGCAAGGCCACGGCCAGGGCATCGCCCATGGCCATTTGCGCCGTGGTGCTGGCCGTTGGCGCCAGGTTCAGGGGGCAGGCCTCGCGCTCGACACGGGTGTCCAGCACCCAGTCGGCATGGCGGGCCAGCGTGGATTGCGCGCCGCCGGTCATGGCCACCAGCGCGATGCCCTGGCGCTTGATGGCGGGCAGCAGCGCGGCGAGCTCGTCGGCCTCGCCGCTGTTGGACAGCGCCAGCACCAGGTCGATGCCGGTCACCATGCCCAGATCGCCATGGCTGGCCTCGGCCGGATGCACGAAGAACGCAGGCGTGCCCGTGGAAGCCAGGGTGGCAGCCACCTTGCGCCCGACATGGCCGCTCTTGCCCATGCCCATCACGACGACGCGGCCGGACAGCCGCAGGATGCGCTGCACCACTTCGCCGAACACGCCATCGAGGCGCTGCGACATGGCTTGAAGGGCATCGGCCTCGATGCCCAGGGTGTCGCGGGCCAGGCGCAGGGCACGGGGCGTGTCCAGCGCATCCAGGGTGGCAGCATCAGAATTCATCTGGATGATTTTAGGCGGTCTGGCCATCCGGCGGCGGCGGTCGCCATCAGGCGCCTGGGTACACTGGCCCGTCTTCTCCAGCCCCCGATCCAGCGCCATGCATACCACCCCCAGCGTCAACGACTACCTGCGCACCCACATACGCACCGTTCCCGACTGGCCGGCGCCCGGCGTGCAGTTCCGCGACATCACGCCGCTGCTGCAGGACCCGCAGGTGTTTCGCGTGATGACCGACGCCTTCGTGCACCGCTACATGCAGCGCGGCATGCGCCCCGATGTGGTGGCCGGGCTCGATGCACGCGGCTTCATCCTGGGCGCCGTGGTGGCCCACGAATTGGGTGTGGGATTTGTGCCCATCCGCAAAAAGGGCAAGCTGCCCTTCACCACGGTGGAGGAAACCTATGAACTCGAGTACGGCAGTGCCACCGTGGAGCTGCACACCGACGCCGTCAAGGCGGGCGACCGCGTGCTGCTGATCGACGACCTGATCGCCACCGGCGGAACCATGATGGCCGGCAAGAGATTGCTGGAGAAACTCGGCGCCACCGTGATCGAGGGCGCGGCCATTGTGGATCTGCCCGAGCTGGGCGGCTCCACCTTGCTGCGCGATAGTGGACTGCCGCTGTTCACGCTGGTGGATTTCGCCGGCCACTGAGCCAGGCAGCGGCCCGATCAGCGCAGTTCGCCGTACTGGGTGACACCCAGGTCCAGGTGGTCCAGCGTGCTGTTGGGAAAGTCCGCACCGCGATCGCCTGCACCTGGCCCGAGCAAGGGGCCGGAGCGGCGCACGCCAACGGCAGCTGCAGATCCCGTGCCACGGCGCGCCGAGGGCATGGCTGCCACGGCCAGCTTGAATGCCGCCATTTCCTGATCGTCTATGGGCTCGAACGGCGCCATGTCCTGCCTGCGGCGCTGTGGCGCTGCTGCTTCCATCGCGGCCGCCACCGGGACGGCCATGGGCGAGGCGGGGCGCGGGGCGCGCGTCGCCGCGGAATGCACCTGGGCTTGGGCCTGGGCTGCAGCGTTCTGGTCGCTGACCCGCCAGTACACGGCCGTCACGACCGCGCCCATGCGGGCCTTGGCGGCCTGGGCCAGCATGGCCTCGATCTCGCTGAGCCGCGCGGTTTCGCTGGCATAGGCCCGCGCCAAGTCCATCATCACCACGAAGCGCTGGCCCACGTTGTCCAGCGAGAGCACCTTGAACTTGTAGCTGGCCGACAACACACCGGCACGCACCATGACATCGCGCACCACACCGTAGAGCTGCTCACGGCGCTCGGAACGCTCGCTGCGGCGCCCGCCGGACCCCGCATCACGACGTGCCACGGAACTGGCCTGGCCATCGTCTCCAGGCGAACCACGGCCTTGATCTGGCTGAGGCTTGCGGGAAAACCAGTTGAACACAGACATGGGGGCTCTCATTGTCACGAATAGTCACAAACTCGCGGCATTGTGCCTGCAACTTGGCGACATTTTGAGCACAGGTGTTGCAAAAACCGCTGTATCAATTTGTCGCAAAGCAAAGCCCGGTCTGTAATCTGCCCCGGCCCCGCTGGGAGCCCTCTGAAGTGCTGTCCGGATGCAGTTCAGGTGCTGGCCACCCGGCGGCGGCTGTCCACCGCACGGCGGGCAAGCACCTGGCCGGCCGCCATGACCAGGGCCAGCGCCACACCGGGCTGGCGATTGCTGAGTTCGGCGAAGCGCATGGCCGTCAGGCACCACAGCCGTCCCGGCGCGGCCGCCTGCACGGTGGCATGGCGCGCGCGGTGCGCGAAGAAGGCGCCCTCGCCCAGGATGGAGCCCGGGCCGACGATGGCCAGGCGGATGCGTTCCTTCGTATCCTGGTAGTGCACGCTGAGGCTGCCGGACTCCACGAAGTACAGATTGCGGTCCAGCGAACCTTCGGCAAACAACAGCTCGCCTGCAGCCAGCATGACGGGCATCAGGTAAGGCGCCAACAGATCCCACTGCTCCAAGGTCAGCGCGTTCTGCACACCATCGACAGCCACGGCCGACGACATGGCCTGGGCCAGTGGCCGCAAATCATTGTGGGAGGAAGAAGACATGGCGGATCCGGTTCGAAGGGGGCCGCGCACCCGCGCCAGGGCTACGCCCGGCGGCAGGCAGCGACGAGGGTCGCTGCGGCACGCCGCATGCTAAGCGACAGCAGCGGACACGCCAATGCCGGTGCCCGGGTTTTCGTCGGCAAATTTTGTAGCAAAAGATAAATACTGCCGCTGCATCACCATCCGTGCAAGCGTGCCGGGCTGCACCGGCACTGCATTCACTTGCCGATGCAGAAGCTGGAAAAGATCACGCCCAGCAGATCGTCGGAGCTGAATTCCCCGGTGATGGAGTTCAGCGAGACCTGGGCCAGGCGCAGTTCCTCGGCCAGCAAGTCCAGGTGGGCGGCCTGGGCCGCCAGTTGCAGCTCGGCCTCCTGCAGGTGGGCGGCCACGGCCTGCAGTGCCTCCACATGGCGCGCACGCGCCAGATACAGACCTTCAGGGGCGGACTGCCAGCCGGCCACGTCGAGCAGGCGCCGGCGCAAGGCATCCAGGCCCTCGCCCGTGCGTGCCGACAGTGCCACGCTGCCTTCACGGCCGCCATGCGCCTGCATCCGGGCAGGTTCCGCGCGATCGGTCTTGTTCCAGACATCGATGACGGGCACCTGGCGCGGCAGCTTCTGGGCCAGGGTTTCGGCAATGGCGGCATCGGCCGCCAGGTAGTCGCCCTCGCCCATGCGTGTGAGGTCGTGCAGGAAGAGCACGGCATCGGCCGCGGCGATCTCGTCCCAGGCGCGCGCGATGCCGATGCGCTCGACCTCGTCGCTGCTCTCGCGAAGGCCCGCCGTGTCGATCACATGCAGCGGCACGCCCTCGATCTGGATGGTCTGCTGCACCTTGTCGCGCGTGGTGCCGGCAATCGGGGTGACGATGGCCAGCTCCGCTCCGGCCAGCGCGTTGAGCAGCGAGCTCTTGCCCGCATTGGGCTGGCCCGCGATCACGACCTTGATGCCTTCGCGCAACAGCGCGCCCTGGTGGGCGCGCGACAGCACCTGGTCCAGCTTGCCGCGCAGCCGCGTGAGCTGGCCGCTGGCATCGGCCTTTTGCAGGAAGTCGATCTCTTCCTCGGGAAAGTCCAGCGTGGCCTCGACCAGCATGCGCAGGTGCACCAGCGCGTCGCGCAGGCCATGGATTTCCTCGGAAAAAGCGCCCGACAGCGAACGGCTCGCACTGCGCGCGGCCGCCTCGGTGCTGGCGTCGATCAGGTCGGCAATGGCCTCGGCCTGGGCCAGGTCGATCTTGTCGTTGAGAAAGGCACGCTCGGTGAATTCACCTGGCTGGGCCAGGCGCAGGCCAGGCAGCACGCTGCGATGGCCTTCTGCCGAGGCTTGCGCAGCCTCCAGGCAGCGCGCCAGCAGCAGTTGCAGAACGACGGGGCCGCCGTGGGCCTGCAACTCCAGCACATCCTCGCCGGTATAGCTGTGCGGCGCCGGGAAGAACAGGGCCAGGCCGTGGTCGATGGGGCCGCCCTGGGCATCGCGAAACGGCAGATAGGTGGCCTCGCGCGGCTTGAGGTCGCGCCCGCACAGCGCCCGCACCAGCGGCGCCACGCCCTTGCCGGACACACGCACGATGCCCACGGCACCCCGCCCCGGGGCGGTGGCGATGGCGGCGATGGGGTCGTTGTGGCGGGGCAGCATGGATGGAGCTTTCTTGGGAGGGATTTCAGGCCGCCGATGATAGGCCGCCCATGAAAAAGCCCGCCGAAGCGGGCTTTGGAGCCAGGGCCTGTGCAGGCTTACTTGGCTGGCGTGGACTTGCCGAATTTGGGCAGGTTGAACTGCGGCGGCACGCCCATGCGGGTGTTGATGATCCACTGCTGGGCGATGGACAGGATGTTGTTCGTCAGCCAGTACAGCACCAGGCCGGCCGGGAAGAAGAAGAACATCACGCTGAAGACCAGGGGCATGATCCACATCATCTTGGCCTGCATCGGGTCCGGCGGAGCGGGGTTCAGCGCGGTCTGCAGCAGCGAGGACAGGGTCATCAGCACGGGCAGGATGAACAGCGGGTCCTTGGCCGACAGGTCGGTGATCCAGCCGATCCACGGCGCGTTGCGGATTTCCACGCTGGACAGCAGCACCCAGTACAGCGCGATGAACACCGGGATCTGGATGATGATGGGCAGGCAGCCGCCCATGGGGTTGACCTTTTCCTCGCGGTAGATGCGCATCATCTCCTGCTGCATCTGCTGGGGCTTGTCCTTGAGGCGCTCACGCATTTCCATGATGCGCGGGTTGATGGCCTTCATCTTGGCCATCGAGGAGTAGGCCTTGGCATTGAGCCAGTAGAAGGCGATCTTCAGCAGCAGCACCAGGGCCACGATGGACCAGCCCCAGTTGCCCAGGAAGCCGTGCAGCTTGTCCAGCAGCCAGTACAGCGGCTTGGCCAGGATGGTCAGCCAGCCATAGTCCTTGACCAGCTCCAGCCCGGGCGCCAGCGATTCCAGGCGCTTTTCGATCTGGGGACCGGCGAACAGGCGCGCTTCCACGCTCTTGCTCTGGCCGGGCTCGATGGTGCCCACGGGCGTGATCATGCCGACGGCGTAGAGGTTGTTGTCCACCTTGCGCAGGAAGTTCTCGCGCTGGACGCCCTCGGCCAGCAGCCAGGCGCTGGCGAAGTAATGCTGGACCATGGCCACGTAGCCGCCCGAGGAAGACTTCTCGACACTGGCCTTGCCGCTCTCGATGTCCTTGAACTCGACCTTCTGGTACTTCTTCTCGTCGGTGTAGACGGCCGGACCGGTGAAGGTGGAGTACATGGTGGACTCTTCGCCCTCAGGCTTGTTGCCGTCGCGCACCAGCTGCAGGTACAGCTGCGGGCTCACGGCGGCCGTGCCGGTGTTCACCACTTCATGGCGCACGCCGATGTCATAGGCGCCGCGCTTGAGCGTCCAGATCTTGACCAGCTTCACGCCACCCATGTCGGGCGACTCGAAGCGCAGCTCCATCTGGTCCTCGCCGTCCTTGAGCTCGCGTGCGCCGGGCAGCGCGGTCATGGTCGTCTTGTGCGTGGGGAAACCACCGCCGATCAGGCCCGACTGGCCCAGGTACACGCGGTGCACGCTCTCGTCGAACAGCACGACCGGCTTGTCCTTGTGGGCGGAGTCGGCGTATTTCAGCAACTCGGCATGGCGCAGCGTGCCGCCCTGGCTGTCGAAGGTCAGGCGCAGAACGTCGGTGCTGATCGTGACGTTCTGGCGCGGGGCTGCCTCGGGCGCGGCGGCAGCACCGCCAGGCACCTCGCCGGCACCGGCCGTTGCCGCAGCCGCCGCCGAGGGCACGCTGGCATCGCCGGGCGCCTTGCCCGTTTCAGGTGCCGGGGCCGTGGCGACGGCAGGCGCGGGGAAGAAAGTGGCCTTCTTGCCGCTGTGCACTTGCCATTTGTCCCATAGCAAGACCAGCGAAAAGCCAAATATCACCCACAGGATGGTGCGGCGAATATCGTTCATGAAGACTTCTTAGGTGAGGAAGGTTGGGTGTTTTCGGGCGCAGCCGTCAGGCTGGTGAACAGCCTGGGCTTTTGCTCTGGCACAGGGTCATGCCCCCCCGTCACACCACGGATGACAGCGCGCCAGGCGGCGCAGCGTCAGGTAGGAGCCTACCGCAGCGCCGTGTTGCTCCAACGCTTCAAGGGAATAGGCCGAGCAGGTGGGAGTGAAGCGGCAGGCCGAGCCCAGCCAGGGACTGAGCATCAGCCGATAGCCGCGCACCAGCGCCATCAGCAGCCGCTGCATCATGGCGCGACCCCGATGCTCTCGCCAGCGGCTGCGGCGCGTTCCTGTGCGGGCTGCGGCAGCCCGGGCGCAGGCTGCGACAGGCGTTTCGCGGCATAGGCGAACAACTGCTGCAGCTCGGCGCGCACGGCCTGCCGGAGCACATCAGAAGTGGCGCTCACGAACTGGCGCCGGTCAAAGCCCGAGCGCAGCCGCACCACATGGGCGCCTTGGAGCATCAGGTTCTCATGCTCGCTGCCCACGGCATAGATCTGCCGCTTGATGGTGTGTCGCGTCACCGAGCGGCGCGCCCAGCGCTTGGGCACCATGGCGCCCAGCCAGGCATCCTGGCGCACGGCGCCAACGCCGAACAGGGCCTGCGGGTCTTGCGACCCGGGCCCTGCCGGTGGCGCCATGGCGCCGCCCTGCTCCGTCAGAACGAGACGGTGCAGGGCGAAATGCGCGGTACGCGATACCGTACCGGCAGCCATGGCGGCCTGAAACTGCGGACGTGTTTTCAGCCGTTGCATGCCAGCACCCCGTTCAGGGGTTCAGTGCAGCGAGCAAACCGCCCAGCAATGGCTGGCCTTAGACGGCCAGACGCTTGCGGCCCTTGGCGCGGCGAGCGTTGATCACGGCGCGGCCGCCCTTGGTCTTCATGCGGACCAGAAAGCCGTGGGTGCGGGCGCGACGGGTCTTGGAGGGTTGGTAAGTACGTTTCATGTTGGTTCCTAGAGAAGGTTCAGTTTTGCACCGGTCCCGTATCCGGCACGCTACACGCAGTGCAGCCAGCAGCCGCCACAAAGGCAAACCGCCAGGCCACCTGCCAAAAATCTGCACGATGCACTTGCCATGTGCAGCCCAAGGCGCAACCCCGAGAGGTTTCGCCCAAGGCCGCCAGCGGCAGCATGCAGACCCGATGCAGACGGGCGGGACATATCACCCTGAACACATTCAGGGAAACCCGCGATTATCACAGCGTTGCCCGCTTGATGCAATGCCCTTCGAACCCGAAGGATGCCTGCCCATTTTGCGACAAGGCAGAGGACAAGCTCCTGATATTTTGTGGATAACTTCCGCAAAAGCTACAATGGCAGCCTCGCAACAGTTCCTCCTATCCACAACTAGACTTCGACAATGACAGAGGAACCTACGAACGATGCAGGCCAGGGCCTGTGGCAAGTCTGCGTTGAGCAACTGGGGCAGGAAATGCCCGAACAGCAGTTCAACACCTGGATCAAGCCCCTGACCGCGCACGTCGCCGAAGACTTCTCCAAAGTCACCGTCTACGTGGCCAACCGCTTCAAGCTCGACTGGATCCGCGCCCAATATGCAGGCCGCATCTCGGCCATGCTGGAGTCGCTCTATGGCCAGCCGGTGACGCTTGAGTTGGCACTCGCTCAGCGGGAAAGCGTTGTGCGGACTTACGTCCGCCCCTCCACCAGCGAGCGCTCGGCCCCGCCGGAAACCATTGTCACCTCGGTGCCCACGGTCACCAGCGAAGACGCGGCAGCGCCCGTCTTTCGCACGCGCCTGAACGCCGCGCTGACCTTCGAGACCCTGGTGGAAGGTACGGCCAACCGCATGGCACGCTCGGCCGCCATGCATGTGGCGGGCTCGCCCGGACACCTGTACAACCCGCTGTTCATCTACGGCGGCGTGGGCCTGGGCAAGACCCACCTGGTGCATGCCGTGGGCAACAAGCTGCTGGCCGACAAGCCCGACGCCAAAGTTCTCTACATCCATGCCGAGCAGTTCGTCTCGGATGTGGTCAAGGCCTACCAGCGCCGCACCTTTGACGAATTCAAGGAGCGCTACCACTCGCTGGATCTGCTGCTGATCGACGACGTGCAGTTCTTCGCCAACAAGGACCGCACGCAGGAGGAGTTCTTCAACGCCTTCGAGGCGCTGCTGGCCAAGAAGAGCCACATCGTGATGACCTCGGACACCTATCCCAAGGGTCTGGCGAACATCCACGAGCGGCTGGTATCGCGCTTCGACTCCGGGCTGACGGTGGCCATCGAGCCGCCCGAGCTGGAGATGCGCGTGGCCATCCTGATCAACAAGGCCCGCGCCGAGAACGCCGAGATGCCCGAGGAAGTCGCCTTCTTCGTGGCCAAGAACGTGCGCTCCAACGTGCGCGAGCTCGAAGGCGCGCTGCGCAAGATCCTGGCCTATTCGCGCTTCAACCAGAAGGAAGTCTCCATCCAGCTGGCCCGCGAGGCCCTGCGTGATCTGCTGTCCATCCAGAACCGCCAGATCAGTGTGGAGAACATCCAGAAGACGGTGGCCGATTACTACAAGATCAAGGTGGCCGACATGTACAGCAAGAAGCGCCCGGCCAGCATCGCACGGCCGCGCCAGATTGCCATGTACCTGGCCAAGGAATTGACCCAGAAGAGCCTGCCCGAGATCGGCGAGCTGTTCGGCGGGCGCGACCACACCACCGTGCTGCACGCGGTGCGCAAGATCGCCGGCGAACGCCAGCAACTGACCGAGCTGAACCAGCAGCTGCACGTGCTGGAGCAAACTCTCAAAGGTTGATGAAAACTCCCCCGTTCAGGTCGTATGTACGCGGCAAAATGGGGGATTCGAGCGGCAAGAGGGGGCTCATTTGTGAGCCGCCGCTCCTACCGAGACCCGCATCCTTAAATCAGAGGTTGACATGATCGTCCTGAAAGCCACACAAGACAAAGTTCTCGCGGTCCTGCAATCGGTGTCCGGCATCGTCGAACGCCGCCACACGCTGCCCATCCTGGCCAACGTGCTGATCAAGAAGACCGGCAACGCATTGCAGCTGACCACCAGCGACCTGGAAATCCAGATCCGCACCACCGCCGAGCTCGGCGGCGACACCGGCGACTTCACCACCACCGTGGGCGCGCGCAAGCTGATCGACATCCTCAAGACCATGCCCGGCGACCAGACCGTGAGCCTGGAGACCCAGCAGGCCAAGATGGTGCTCAAGGGCGGCAAGAGCCGCTTCACGCTGCAGACCCTGCCGGCCGAGGACTTCCCGCTGGTGCAGGAGGCTGCGGCCTTCGGCCCTTCCTTCAGCGTGCCGCAGAAGGTGCTCAAGGACCTGCTGGGCCAGGTCTCCTTCGCCATGGCCGTGCAGGACATCCGCTACTACCTCAACGGCATCCTGTTCGTGGCCGAGGGCAAGCAGCTGTCCCTGGTGGCCACCGACGGCCACCGCCTGGCGTTCGCAAGCAGCCAGCTGGACGTGGAAGTGCCCAAGCAGGAAGTGATCCTGCCGCGCAAGACCGTGCTGGAGCTGCAGCGCCTGCTGTCGGATGCCGGCGGCGAGAACCAGCCCCACATCGAGATGCAGTTCGCCAACAACCAGGCCAAGTTCACCTTTGGCGGCATGGAGTTCGTGACCAAGCTGGTCGAGGGCAAGTTCCCCGACTACAACCGTGTCATCCCGCGCAACCACACCAACAGCGTGACCCTGGGCCGCGCCCCGCTGCTGGCCAGCCTGCAGCGCACGGCCATCATGACCAGCGACAAGTTCAAGGGCGTGCGCCTGACGGTGGAGCCCGGCACCTTGCGCGTGGCCTCCAACAACGCCGAGCAGGAAGAGGCCATGGACGAGCTGGACATCGACTACGGTGGCGACACCATCGAGATCGGCTTCAACGTCACCTACCTGATCGACGCCCTGTCCAACATGAGCCAGGACATGATCAGGATCGACCTGCAGGACGGCAACAGCTCGGCCCTGCTGACCATCCCCGAGAACGACAGCTTCAAGTACGTCGTGATGCCCATGCGCATCTGACCGCGCGCCACACGACACCGATGCCTGACACATTGCGCAGCCCCTGCACCCGCCGCCCGGTGGCACAAGCCGGTGCAAGGTGCGCAACCACCCTACCCGACTCGTAGCCCGCAGCGCGCGTCCCTACGCACCGCGCCAGCGGCCGAATCGAACATTTTCAAGCGAAGCGACAGCTTCCGACGGAACTACCCCAGGGCCTTCCATGACCGACGAGAACAAGCCAGAAAACCAGACCATTGCCCCCGAAGGCTCAGACTCCAGCGGCTATGGCGAAGGTGCGATCCAGATCCTCGAAGGCCTGGAGGCCGTGCGCAAGCGCCCCGGCATGTACATCGGCGATACCTCCGATGGCACGGGCCTGCACCACCTGGTCTTCGAAGTGGTGGACAACTCCATCGACGAAGCCCTGGCCGGCTACTGCGACGACATCCTGGTCACCATCCATGCCGATGGCTCCCTGTCCGTCATCGACAACGGCCGCGGCATCCCCACGCGCGTGAAGATGGACGACAAGCACGAGCCCAAGCGCTCGGCGGCCGAGATCGCCCTCACCGAACTGCACGCAGGCGGCAAGTTCAACCAGAACAGCTACAAGGTCTCGGGCGGCCTGCACGGCGTGGGCGTGTCCTGCGTGAACGCGCTGTCCATCTGGCTCAAGCTCAACGTGCGCCGCGACGGCGAGGTCTACGAAATCGACTTCTCGCGCGGCCACGTGCAGAACCGCCCGATCGAGATCGTGGACGGCGTCGAGGTCTCTCCCATGCGCGTGGTCGGCAAGAGCGACAAGCGCGGCACCAAGGTCCACTTCCTGCCCGACACGGAAATCTTCACGCAGAACCATGAGTTCCGCTACGAGATCCTGGCCAAGCGCCTGCGCGAACTGTCCTTCCTGAACAACGGCGTGCGCATCCGCCTCAAGGACGAGCGCGACGGCCGCGAAGACGACTTCTCCGGCGCCGGTGGCGTCATGGGCTTCGTGCAGTTCATCAACGCCAACAAGAAGGTGCTGCATCCCACGGCCTTCCACGCCAACGGCAACCGCCCCGCGGAAAGCTACGGCGGCATCCCCGGCACCGAGATCGGCGTCGAAGTCGCCATGCAGTGGAACGACAGCTATGCCGAACAGGTGCTGTGCTTCACCAACAACATCCCGCAGCGCGACGGCGGCACCCACCTGACGGGCCTGCGCGCCGCCATGACGCGCGTCATCGGCAAGTACATCGAGCAGAACGAACTGGCCAAGAAGGCCAAGGTCGAGGTCAGCGGCGACGACATGCGCGAAGGCCTGTGCTGCGTGCTCTCCGTGAAGGTGCCCGAGCCCAAGTTCAGCAGCCAGACCAAGGACAAGCTGGTCTCCAGCGAAGTGCGCGCGCCCGTGGAGGACATCGTCGCCAAGGCGCTGACCGACTACCTGGAGGAAAAGCCCAACGACGCCAAGATCCTGTGCAGCAAGATCGTCGATGCCGCGCGTGCCCGCGAGGCCGCGCGCAAGGCCCGCGAGATGACGCGCCGCAAGGGCGTGCTCGACGGCATGGGCCTGCCCGGCAAGCTGGCCGACTGCCAGGAAAAGGACCCGGCGCTGTGCGAGATCTACATCGTCGAGGGTGACTCCGCCGGCGGCTCGGCCAAGCAAGGGCGCGACCGCAAGTTCCAGGCCATCCTGCCGCTGCGCGGCAAGATCCTGAACGTGGAAAAGGCCCGCTACGAAAAGCTGCTGACCAGCAACGAAATCGTCACCCTGATCACGGCCCTGGGCACCGGCATCGGCAAGGCCACGGCCGAATCGGGCAAGAGCGGCAGCGACGACTTCGACCCCAACAAGCTGCGCTACCACCGCATCATCATCATGACCGACGCGGACGTGGACGGCGCCCACATCCGCACCCTGCTGCTGACCTTCTTCTACCGCCAGATGCCGGACCTGGTCGAGCGCGGCCACATCTACATCGCCCAGCCGCCGCTGTACAAGGTCAAGAACGGCAAGGAAGAGCTGTACATCAAGGACGGCCCCGCGCTCAACCAGTACCTGCTGCGCATCGCGCTGATGAACGCCAGCGTCAGCACCGGCGGTGCCAACCCGCGCACGCTGGACGGAGAGGAACTGGCCAAGCTGGCCAACATGCACCTGGCCGCCGAGACCGTCATCGACCGCCTGTCCAACTTCATGGATGCCGAGGCCCTGCGCGCCATCGCCGACGGCGTGCAGATCACGCTGGACAGCATCGAGGCGGCCCAGGCCTGCGCCCCCATCCTGGAGGCCAAGCTGCGCGAGTTGACCACCACGGGCGTGCCCGCCGAGGTCACGGCCGAAATCGATCCGGTCTCCGAAAAGCCCGTGCTGCGCATCAGCCGCCATCACCACGGCAACATCAAGAGCTCCATCCTCACCCAGGAGTTCGTGCGCAGCCACGACTACGCCGCGCTGGCCGACGAAGCCCAGAACTTCAACGGCCTGCTGGGCGAAGGCGCCAAGGTCACGCGTGGCGAGGGCGAAAAGGCCAAGAGCGACAAGGCCGGCGACTTCCGCCAGGCCATGCAATGGCTGCTGCACGAAGCCGAACGCACCACGGCCCGCCAGCGCTACAAGGGCCTGGGCGAAATGAACCCCGAGCAGCTGTGGGAAACCACCATGGACCCCACCGTGCGCAGCCTGCTGCAGGTGCAGATCGGCGACGCCATCGAGGCCGACCGCGTGTTCACCATGCTCATGGGCGACGAAGTGGAGCCGCGCCGGGACTTCATCGAGGCGAATGCGCTGCGGGCCGGGAATATCGACGTGTGATACCCAGGCGCTGGGCGTGGAGGGCGACGGCAGGCCTACCGGCCTGCATGCCGAGCACTGCTGCGGCTGGAAGGTGCAGGGCGTGGAGCGTTCTTCGAGCCGCGCCGCGTTGGCATTGATCCTTGGGGCGCCATGTTCCTGGCAACCGACCAGCGACGCGCTCAAGCCTGAGGATGGGTCAAAACGTCCGCAACTCAGGCCGCCGCTTGCTCTATGGCAGTACTGGCGGGCTGCCTGAACGGCAACAACTGATCCCCGGCACAGCATGCTCCGCCAGCTCCCTCAGAAACGGCTCAAGAACAGCGGACCGCGCACGCGCGGGGTCCCAGACCGCCGAGATCATCTGGCCCAGCGCCTGGCCGTCCAGCGTCAGCGCGACAAGGCGGCTGCCTTCCATGGCCAGGCGGTGGCGCAGAGCCGCGGAAGAGACGATGGCAATGCCGTAGCCGGCATTGGCCAGCGCCAGCAGGGTCTGGGTGCTGTCGCTTTCCAGGATGACGCGCGGGCGCATGCCCGCCTGCGCGCAGGCACGGTCGAACACCTTGCGCGTCATGAAGCCTTTGCGCAGCAGCAGCAGGGGCTGGTCGGCGAGGGCGCCGACCTCGGCGCTCTTGCCGCTGGTGAAGGTCTGGCACTCGGGGACGACGGCGTGCAGGTAGCCCATGAACAGCGCCTGGCTCTCGAACGAATGCTGCTGCGGCAGCGCGGCGATGGCCACGTGGGCCGCGCCCGTCTGCAACTGCTCCAGAAGAAAGTCGTTCGATCCTTCGACCAGTGATGTCTCTATGGCCGGGTACCTGGCCCGCAGGGACACCAGGACCGGCGAGAGCAGGCCTTCGATCGTCTGCGGCGTCGCACCTATCCTCAGCAGCCCCGCTTCGCCGCGCGCCATGGACCGCAGGCGAGTGGACAGGTCCAGGGCCTGATCGACCAGGCTGGCAGCACGCGGCAGCAGGTCATCGCCCTCGGCCGTCAATACCAGCCGCTTGCCGATCCGGTCGAACAGCGACACGCCGAGCACTTCTTCGAGCCCCTGTATCTGGCGCGACAGTGCCGACTGGCTGATGTGCAGCACTGGTGCGGCCCGGGAAACGCTGAGCCGCTCGGCCACGACGACGAAGCACCGCAGTGCCTTCAGATCCAGCATGTCCACCTCCGCTTATGCATTGCCTGCAACATCTGAGAGTCCACAAATGCATTGGACACAGTTTCTGCCGGTTCGTACATTGGCTCTGCCCCCTACCGGAACCCAGGAGCCCCCGATGCAGCCATACATCAATCTCAATGCCGACATGGGCGAGAGCTTCGGCAAGTACCGGATCGGCAACGACGCCGAGCTGATGAAGGTGATCCGATCGGCCAACATCGCCTGCGGATTCCACGCGGGAGATGCCACGGTCATGGTGCAGACCGTGAGGCTGGCGCTGGCGCACGGCGCGTCGATCGGCGCGCATCCGGGCTTCAACGACATCTGGGGCTTCGGCCGCCGGCAGATCCGCATGAATGCCAGCGACCTGGAGTACATGGTCACCTACCAGATCGGCGCCCTGCAGGCCATCGCCAGCGCCCAAGGAGCCCGGGTAACGCACGTCAAGCCGCATGGCGCGCTCAACAACATGGCGCACCATGACGCGGAGATCGCCACGGCCATCGCCCGGGGCATACGCGCGGCGGACCGAGAGCTGATCTTCGTGGCCAATGCCTGCTCCGAGATGGTCAAGGCGGGCCATGCGCAGGGCCTGAAGGTCGCCGAGGAAGCCTATGTCGACCGGACCTATACGGAATCCGGCCTGATGACGCCGCGCACCGAACCCCATGCGGTG
This sequence comes from Delftia deserti, assembly GCF_042653485.1. Taxonomy (NCBI): domain Bacteria; kingdom Pseudomonadati; phylum Pseudomonadota; class Betaproteobacteria; order Burkholderiales; family Comamonadaceae; genus Delftia; species Delftia deserti. The sequence goes on from NZ_JBHSIH010000001.1 coordinate 3,789,091, forward strand.
ATCGTCGATGCGCAGGTGGCCGCACGCCAGGTACTGCGCTTCGTCGAAGAGCAGGCCATCATCACCCCTTCCGGCAAGCGCCTGCCGTCGGCCCTGCGCTCGTTCTGCACGCATGGCGACGAGCCCACGGCGCTGGCGCTGGCCACCCAGGTGCGCTCCGAGCTGGAGCGCCAGGGCGTGCGCGTGGTCCCGCTGACCGAGATGGCCTTCTGAGACACGCAGGAGCACACCATGAAGACCATCTTCTCCAGACATTGCGCCACCCTGGCAGGTGCGGTGCTCGCGGTGGCCGCACTGCCCGCTGCATCCCTGGCCGCAGAGCCCGCCGCCAGGTTCCCCGCCCGGCCCATGAAGATCGTGGTGCCGTTTCCGGCCGGAGGCTATTCGGACGCACTGGCTCGGCTCGTCGCCACGGACATGACCACGGCCTTCGGCCAGCCGGTGGTGGTCGAGAATCGCCCCGGCGCGGGAGGCAACATCGGTGCCGATGCCGTGGCCAAGAGCGCGCCCGACGGCCATGTGCTGGTCATGGGCACCATCGGCACGCAGGTCATCAACCCCCTGATCTACAAGCGCATGCCCTATCGCGCGGACAGGGACTTCACCCCGGTGGCCTTCGTCGCCGATGCCGAGACCGTGCTGGTGGTCCACCCGTCCCTGCACGTGGGCTCGGTCAAGGAGCTGATCGCGCGTGCGAGGGAAAAGCCGGGCGGGCTGACTTTCGCATCGGGCGGAACGGGGACCACCGGGCATCTGGCTGGCGAGCTGTTCAAGGCGGTGACCGGCACGTCGATCACGCATGTGCCCTACAAGGGCAATGTCCCGGCCATCACCGACGTGGTGGGCGGCCAGGTCTCGATGTCCTTCGCGACGGCACAGCCCGCCCTGCCCTTCATCCGCGGCGGACAACTGATCGCCCTGGCCACGATGGGGACGGTGCGCACCGCCGCCCTGCCCCAGATCCCCACCTTTGCCGAAGCGGGCGTGCAGGGCGTGGAAGTGAGGAACTGGACCGGGCTGCTGGCGCCCGCGGGCACGCCGCTGGCGGTGCGGCAGATGCTGGCCGCGCAGGTTGACAAGACCCTGCAGTCCCCCAGCGCCCATTCCATACTGGCGGCCCAGGGGCTGAACTACACGCGCATGGGTCCGGACGCGTTTGGCAGCTTCATCCGCGGCGAATCCGCCAAATGGGAGAAGGTCGTGCGCGAAGCGGGCATCCAGGCCGACTGAACCCGCCTCCTTGTCCCGCCAACGCCCGCACTCCATCCATGCCTTTCGAGGGAACACTGCATGCTGTACGCCAACCCGCGCGCCGTGCGCGCGCCTTACCCCGCCGAACTTCGCGCGATCATGAGCATCGAGCGCGCCCAGGAAAGCCGCCGCTGGCTGGCCGCCTGGCCCGGCCTCACACCCGGGGCCACACCCTTGCACGAGCTGCCCGCGCTGGCCCGGCGGCTGGGCGTGGCACGCATGTGCGTCAAGGATGAATCGCTGCGCTCCCGCCTGGGCAGCTTCAAGGCGCTGGGCGCGTCCGTCGCCCTCGTGCGCCAGGTTGTGCGCCTGCATCCCGGGCTGGAGCCGGGCCTGGTGCTGAGCGGCCGATACGCGCAGTTGCTGCAGCACTACACCGTGGTCAGCGCCACGGATGGCAACCATGGCCGCAGCCTGGCGGCTGCGGCCCGCGACGCGGGGTGCCGATGTGCCATCGTCCTGCACGCACAGGTGAGCCTGGAGCGCGAAAAGGCCATCGCCGACTTCGGGGCGAAGATCATCCGCGTCCCGGGCAACTACGACGCGTCGGTGCGGGAGGCCGAGCGACTGGCCCAGGCACATGGCTGGCAGGTCATCTCCGACACCTCCTACGAAGGCTACGAGGACATCCCCCGCGACGTGATGCAGGGCTACGGCACCATCGCGGCCGAGATCGCCGAGCAGACCGGGGCTCGCGCCGATGAAGCCGGCGCCTTCACCCATGTCTTCCTGCAGGCGGGGGTGGGCGGCATGGCGGCCGGGCTGGCCAGCTACCTGTGGGAACTCCATGGCGCGCAACGGCCATGCTTCATCGTCGTCGAGCCCGCGCAGGCCGACTGCCTGCTGCAAAGCGCCATGAAGGGACATGCCGCCAAGGCCACGGGCACGGTCGATTCTGTGATGGCGGGGCTGGCCTGCGGCGACACCTCGCCCCTGGCCTGGCGCTTCCTGGCACCCAGTGTCGATCACTTCATGACCATCGAGGATGACCAGGCCGTGGCGGCAATGCGCACCCTGGCCCGGGGCGGCCCCGACATTCCCATCGTTGCCGGGGAATCCGGCACGGCCGGCCTGGCGGCACTGGAGGTGCTGCGCGGCGACTGCGCGCTGTCCGCCAGGGCAGGCCTGCACCCCGACGCGAGCGTGCTGTTCATCAACACCGAAGGCGCCACCGCGCCACAGGTCTATGAAGAGCTTGTGGGCGAAACCGCCGAATCGGTACAGCGGCGCCAGCTGGCATGGTTTGCGCCGTAGCACGGCAGCGGCAATCGAGCAGCCCGCATCACTGATAACCCGGGTCGGGCAGCCGCTCGTCCCAGCCTTCGAGCCCTGCGAGCTCGCGAACACCGGCAGGTCGTGCAACGCTTCCTCCATCGCTGGGTCGCCCAGCGCGAACCACTGTTGCATGAAGTGGATGCGCAACATGGTCTCGCACGGGAACAGGGGGCGGCCGCGCTTGCCCTGCGGCAAAAAGGGCGACACCAGGATCACAAGGTCGGCCCAAGTCGCGACCTTCTCCATCTCGTCCAGGAACACCCCGCGCCGCGTTCGCTTGGGCTGTCTGTCCCAAGCCCAGGCTGTGCTGCTTCAGGCTGCGTATCGTCTCAGTGCTCCACGTCGATGCCAAGCAGGTCGTCAGGCGATTGATGCAGACCTTCCCCAAGCATCGCCCGCATTCTTCAATTGATGCATTCGCATGCGCGAGAAATTCGGAGCATGTCCGACCAACGACATCAACCGCCGGGCCTCCTTCTGCCTTGATGCACGACCGGCTCGAGAAACAACTGCCTAAAGTAGTCGCGAAACGCCGACATCGCTGGGGAAAATTCGATGCCTTGCTTCCACCCAAGCCCGATGTTCATCGTAGGCACGGCGTCGCGCAGACTGATGGTTTCAATGCGCTTTCCCTCCAGCGACCAAGGTCGGTAAACCATATCCGAGAGAACGGTCACGCCAAGGCCATTCGCCACGGTGCTGCGCACTGCTTCTACAGAGCTCGTGCGCAGCCTGATCCGAGGCTGGTACGGCGTCTTGCTCCAATATTTCAATGCAGTGCCCGCAGCCTCGTCCACGGTGAGCAGGATGTAGGGCTCGGCCGCCACATCGGCCAGCGTGACTTCCGCCTTTTCGAGCAGCGCATGCTTGGCCGGCACCCACAGTCGGCGTTGCGAGCCAAAGAATGTCTCGAGCGACAGCTCGCGCAGCACCACATTGGAGGTGAGCAGTACGCCCATGTCGTATTGCTGCGTGATCAGCCCCTCCTCAATGGCTTCACGCACTACTTCGTGCACCTTGACCTTGATCTGCGGATGCAATTGCTCGAAACGCTGAAGGTGATGGGGCAAGAAGTAGCCGAGCACCGTGTAGGTGGCGGCAATGGTCAGCGTCCCCTCGACATTCACTCCCTCATGCGGCATGCGGATCGCCTCGTCTGCAGCCGAGAGCACGGCATAGGCATGGCTCAGAAAACGCCGTCCGGCCCGGGTCAGTTCCACGCCATGAGGCTGTCGCTCAAACAGCTGCTGCCCCAGCATTTCCTCCAGCTCCCGGACTGCCGTGGTCACCGCCGATTGCGAGATGTTGAGTTGCAGTGCCGCATGTGAGATGCGACCCACTTCGGCCACCGCCGTGAAGTACTTGAGCTGGCGAAGGGTGAGAGACATGGTGCGGTCTTCCTGGGGTATTTACTTATCTCTCAAAAATTACATGCCAGCGCGTGCAAATCCGATACCGAGGATTCACTGATCTACAGGGTAGCGCTCATTGCAGGCAGTCGGCGTATCTGTTTTTCAGATATCGCATCGCCTGTAAATAATGCTTTTCAGCCGATTTTCAGCTCACTAATCTTCACCTTGTCCCGCATTGCCGCCATCGGGCCGTGCCAACAACAAAAGGCAAAAAAGTGAAGAAGACGCTGATTGATCTGAACTCCGACATGGGCGAGAGCTTTGGTCCATGGACCATCGGCGATGGTGTGGACCAGCAATTGATGCCGTTGATCAGTTCGGCCAATATCGCCACAGGCTTTCATGCGGGTGATCCGAACATCATGCGCAAGACGGTGTTGTTGGCCCGGGAAAACGGCGTGGGCATCGGCGCGCACCCGGGCTTTCGCGACCTCGTGGGCTTCGGGCGCCGCCATATCGATGCACCGGCCGACGAGCTGGTGAACGACATGGTCTACCAGCTCGGCGCGCTGCGCGAATTCGCGCGGCTGGCCGGCATGACGCTGCAGCACATCAAGCCGCACGGCGCGCTCTACATGCATGCGGCGCGCGACGAGACGCTGTCGCGCGCACTCGTCACGGCCCTGCAGCAGATCGAACCGACGCTGCGCCTGTTCTGCATGGAATCGTCCGTCACCTTCCAGGTGGCGTGCGAATTGGGCCAGCCCGTGGCGCGCGAGTTCTATGCCGACCGCGACTACGACCTGAGCGGCTCCATCGTCTTCACCCGCCGCGTCGGCGCGCTCGAACCCGAGGCCGTGGCCGCCAAGGTGCTGCGCGCCTGCACCGAAGGCGTGGTGCGCACGGTCGAAGGCCAGGACGTGGCGATCGGCTTCGACTCGGTGTGCATCCACAGCGACACGCCCGGCGCGCTGGCGCTCGTGAAGGCCACGCGCCGCGCACTGGCCGAGCACGGCATCGAAGTTGCAGGTTTTGCCGATGCAGCTGCGCCGGCGCAGCCTTGAGCTTTTCCGTTCTTCCCGCTTTCGTTCTTGTTCCCGTTTCCAGGAGTGCATCGATGCCCGCTACCCATGAAGTCCTGAGCCCGCTGCCGGGCACCTTCTACCGCCGTTCGGCGCCTGACGCGCCGCCGTTCAAGGCCGAAGGCGACACCGTGGCCGTGGGCGATGTGATCGGCCTGGTCGAGGTGATGAAGCAGTTCAGCGAAGTCACGGCCGACGTGGCCGGACGGCTGCGGGGCTTTGCCGTGGAGAACGGCGAACCCGTCGATCCTGGCCAAGCGCTGGCCGTCATCGAAACGGCGTGAGGCCCCGGACCATGACCGCCGCATTCGACAAACTGCTCATCGCCAACCGCGGCGAGATCGCGGTGCGCATCATCCGCGCCGCGAAGGAACTGGGCCTCAAGACCGTCGCCGTCTACAGCGACGCCGACGCGCAAAGCCTCGCGGTGCGCATGGCCGACGAAGCCGTGCGCATTGGCCCGGCGCATGCCACCAAGAGCTATCTGAGCGTAGACGCCATTCTTGAAGCGGCAGCCGACAGCGGCGCCGGCGCCGTGCATCCGGGCTACGGTTTCCTGTCGGAGAACGCCGCGTTCGCCGAGCGCATCGAGGCCGCGGGCCTGGTGTTCGTCGGCCCGACGCCGCACGCGATCCGCACCATGGGCGACAAGGCCGCCGCGCGCGCCGCAGCCATGAAGGCCGGTGTGCCCACCGTGCCCGGCAGCGCGGGCGTGGTGACAGACGCCGACAGCGCCGTCGCGCTGGCAAAGGGCATCGGCTACCCCATCATGATCAAGGCCTCGGCCGGCGGGGGCGGGCGCGGCATTCGCGTGGCGCACGACGAAGCCGAGCTGCGCCAGCAGTTCGCCACCGCCACGGCGGAAGCGCAGGCCGCTTTCGGCAACGGCGAGGTATACCTCGAACGCTTCATCCGCCAGGCGCGCCACATCGAGGTGCAGATCCTGGGCGACGGCCAGCGCGTGGTTCACTGCTTCGAGCGCGAATGCTCGCTGCAGCGACGCCGCCAGAAAGTGTGGGAAGAAGCGCCCTCGGCCGCCATCAGCGAGGCCACGCGCGCGGCGCTGTGCGAATCGGCGCTGCGGCTGGCCCATGCCGTGGCCTACCGCGGCGCGGGCACGCTCGAATACCTGTACGACGACGACACGCGCGAGTTCTTCTTCATCGAGATGAACACGCGCATCCAGGTCGAGCACCCCATCACCGAGATGATCACCGGCATCGACCTCGTGAAGGAGATGCTGCGCATCGCGCTGGGCCAGCCGCTGCGCCTGCAGCAGGAAGACATCCGGCTGACCGGCGCGGCCATCGAGGTGCGCATCAACGCCGAGAACGCCGCGAAGAACTTCATGCCAAGCCCGGGCCTCGTGTCGCAGCTCGTGGTGCCGGGCGGCCCCGGCGTGCGCTTCGACACCATGCTGTTCCCCGGCTGCACCGTGCCGGCGTACTACGACTCGCTGCTGGGCAAGCTGATCGTGCACGACACCGATCGCGCCGGTGCGCTGGCCCGCATGCGGCGCGCGCTCGACGAGCTGCAGGTCGAAGGCATCCACACCACGATCCCGTTGCACCGCGCACTGTGCGAGGACGCGGGCGTGGCGCAGGCCGCATTCCACACGGGCTTTCTCGAAACCTGGCTGGCGGTGAATCCGCTGGCCGACGCACCCGCCCCACTTGCGGAGGTGACCGCATGACCGCTGCCAGCACCCTCCCCACCCAGGCCCGCTACAGCTTCGGCGGCGACGAGCACCTGTTCGTCGAGATCAGCGAAGAGATGTCGCTGCCCGCATTCTTCAAAGGCATGGCCATCTGCAACGAGCTGCGCCGCCGCGCACAGGCGGGCGAGATCACGGGCGTGACCGAGATCTGTCCCGCCAACGCCGCCTACCTCGTGCGCTTCGATCCCGATGCGATCGCGCCCGACGCACTGCTGGCCATGCTCAAAGACATCGAAGCGGGCCTGGGCGATGCCGACCTGCAGATGCAGACGCGCATCGTCGAGATTCCCGTGCTCTACAACGACCCGTGGACGCACGAGACGCTGATGCGCTTTCGCGAGCGGCACCAGGACCCGTCGGGCACCGACATCGAGTACGCGGCGCGCATCAACGGCCACGTCTCGGTCGAGGCCTTCATCGAGGCGCACTCGTCGGCGCCCTGGTTCGTGTCGATGGTCGGCTTCGTGGCCGGCCTGCCCTTTCTCTTCCAGATGGTCGAGCGCCAGCGCCAGATCCAGGTGCCCAAGTACCTGAGCCCGCGCACCGACACGCCCAGGCTCACGCTGGGCCATGGCGGTTGCTTCAGCTGCATCTACTCGGTGCGTGGGGCGGGCGGCTACCAGATGTTCGGTGTCACGCCCGCGCCCATCTTCGACCCGGCGCAACGGCTGTCCTACCTGAAGGAGCTGATGGTGTTCTTCCAGCCCGGCGACATCGTCAAGTACAAGCCCATTGACCGCGCCGAGTACGACCGCCAGATCGCGCAGGTCGAGGCCGGCACCTACGCGCTGCGCATCGCGCCAGTGTCGTTCTCGCTCAACGATTTCCTGGCCGACCCGGGCGGCTACAACCAACAGCTCCTGAAAGTGCTCCATGGCGATTGAAGTGCTCAAGCCCGGCCTCGCGACCAGCGTGCAGGACGCCGGCCGCCCCGGCTACTACCACCTGGGTATTCCGCTGTCGGGTGCGCTCGACCAGCAAAGCCTGGTGCTCGCAAACCTGCTGGTCGGCAACGACGAAGGTGCGGCCGTCATCGAAAGCACGCTGCTCGGGCCCGAGCTGCAGTTCGACGCGCCCGCGCTGGTGGCCGTGACCGGCGCCGACGCGAAGATCAAGCTCAACGGCAATGAGGTGCCACGCAATACCGCATTCGCGGTGCAGGCCGGCGACAGGCTCGGCTTCGACTTCATGAAGCTCGGCGCGCGCATGTGCATCGCCGTGGCCGGCGGCATCGACGTGCCGGTGGTGCTGGGCAGCCGCTCGACCTATGGCCTGGGCGCATTCGGCGGCCTCAATGGCCGCAAGCTGCTGGCCGGCGACAGACTGCCCGTGGGAGTACCGTCCGCCACCGCCCGCGCGGGTCGCACGGTGGAGGCCGCATTGCTGCCGGTGCTCGACAAGGAAGTGGTCCTGCGTGTGCTGCCGGGCATCTATTTCCACCGACTGCAGGAGGTGTCGGTGCAGAGCTTCTTCGCCGACACCTGGACCGTCGGTTCCGAGGCCGACCGCATCGGCTACCGCTACAAGAACGGCACGCCGCTGAAGTTCCACGAGCGCACGCCGCCATTCGGCGCGGGCGACGACCCGTCGAACATCGTCGATGCGGGCTACCCATACGGTTCCATCCAGGTGCCAGGCGGACGCGAACCGATCATCCTGCACCGCGACGCGGTCTCGGGCGGCGGCTACGCGATGGTCGGCACCGTCATCAGCGCCGACATGGATCTCATCGCCCAGATGCAGCCAAACCACAAGGCGCGCTTTGTCGAAGTCGATATGGCGCAGGCGCTCGAAGCGCGCGCCGAGCGGCGGCGAAGCATCGAGCGCTTGCGCGCAGCGCTCTCGGCCTGAGCGCTACCCTCTTCATCCCTCTCAAGAGAGCCGATGACAACCAAGGAAGCGGTCGAGTTCGCCACGCTCGAATGGGTTGCGTAGTTCAACCACCATCGCCCGCCTGGACCCATCGGGCATCACTCTTGCCGGCCTCGAGCCTGCCCGCCAAACTCCTCCCACAGCGCCTGCGTGTGCTCGCCCAGCGCGGGCACGGCGCCCATGGCGGCTTCGGCATCCGACAGCGTGGCCGGGGGCAGCAGGGCCTGGATGCAGCCGGCGGGCGTGGCGACTTCGCGCCAGCGTTGGCGCGCCTGCAGTTGGGGATGGTTCCAGACCGCGTGCATGTCGTTGAGCGGCGCGTTGGCGATGCCGCCTGCATCCAGGCGCTGCATGGCCTGTTCGCGGCTCAGGTGGGCCAGCACCGATGCGATCACCGCATCGAGTTCCGCACGGTGCGCCACGCGCTGCAGGTTGGTGGCAAAGCACGCGTCCTGCGCCAGCGCGGGCTGCTGCAGCACATGGGTGCAGAAGCTGTGCCATTCGCGGTCGTTCTGCAGGCCGAAGATCAGGCTCCGGCCGTCACCGGCCGTGTACTGGCCATAGGGCGCGATGGAAGGATGGGTCAGCCCGCTGCGCGCAGGCGCCGTGCCGCCGTAATGGGCGAAGTTCAGCGGGTAGGACATCCATTCGGCCAGCGCCTCCAGCATGGACACCTCCACGCGCAGGCCCCGGCCGGTGCGGGCACGCTGCAGCAGGGCGGACAAAATGCCCGAGTAGGCATACATGCCGGCCGCGATATCGGCGATGGAAATGCCCACGCGCGCGGGCTGATCAGGCGTGCCCGTGACCGAGATCAGGCCGGCTGCCGCCTGGATCAGCAGGTCGTAGGCCTTTTTGTCGCTGAGCGGGCCGCCTTCGCCATAGCCCGATATATCGCAGACGATGAGACGCGGATATTTCTCATGCAGGCTGCCGAAATCCATGCCCATTCTCTGCATGGCACCCGGTGCCAGGTTCTGGATCAGGATATCGGCGTTTTCCAGTATTTTCCCGACGACATGCTGCCCCTCGGCGGTCTTGATATCCGCAGCCAGGCTCTGCTTTCCCCGATTGGCCCAGACAAAAAAGGATGATTCACCATGGACCTTGTCGTCATAGCCCCGTGCAAAATCCCCATCGGGCAATCGTTCCAGCTTGATGACCCTGGCACCCAGGTCCGCCAGTTGCCGGCTGGCAAAAGGCCCTGCCACGGCGTGTTCCATGGCCAATACCGTCAAACCATCCAATGGGCGTGTCTGCATTTTCTTGAACGAGGCGAATATTCGATTCGCCGCATTCTAGAAGTGCGACCATCACCCAGCCAGTCGGCATTTTCTAAGCGGAATTCCAAATCTTCTAAGGCAGGGATTCCTGCACGGCGCCTTCCTCGGGCAAAGGCTGGGCCGCCACATAGGCCACGAAATCGCGGGCATAGGCGGGCAGGGTTTCGGGTTCGCGCGTGACCACCTTCTGCTCGCGCTGCGCCCAGGCCTCGTCCAGGCCCACGGCAGCCAGCCTGCGCGCCTGCAGCGCCGGCCGGGCAATGGAGCGTGGCACCAGCGCAATGCCCACGCCTTCCTGCACGCACTGCAGCACGGCCTCGAACGTAGGTGCGTGCACACGTACCCTGGGATTCATGCCCAGCCTGGACGCCATGCCTTGGAGGTAGAGGAAGTTGCTGGTCTTGCGGCCGATCGAGACCAGATCGTAGGTCAGCGCGGTTTCCAGCGGCACCCTGCTGCTGGCGGCCAAGGGGTGGCCAGCGGGCACCACAAACACCAGTTCATCGTGGCCATAGGTGATGGCATGCAGGCCGTGCAGATCGATCTGGCCGGCCACCAGGCCCACATCGGCACTGCCGTCGAGCACGGCGCGCACCGTGTCTTCGCTCAGGCGCTCCTCCAGGTCCACATTGACGTTCGGATAATGGGCCAGATAGCGGCTGAGCACGGGCGCGATTCCCGTCAGCGTGCTGCTGTTGGCAAAGACGCGGATATGTCCCGATATTCCGTTGATGTGTCTTTGCATTTCTCCGTGCAAGCGGTCCACGCTGCCGAAAATGGAATCGGCGTATTTCTTGACCGTCATTCCCGCCGGGGTCAGCACCATGCCTTTGGACGTTCTTTCAAACAACGATGCACCCATGGCCTGCTCCAGATTCTTGAGCCGGTAGCTGGCCGATGGCGCCGTCAAATGCATTTCAGCCGCGCCTGCGCTGAGGCTTTTGGCCTGGGCAATGGCAAGGAAAACCCTGAGATCCGTCAATTCATATCGCATCCGTTGCATGCCCGCCGGGGGCATTTCCTTGGTGTTAGACGGTTTCTAACCGCCCTATCAATGATTCGACTGGCCGCATTGGCAGCGCATTTCTATAGTCGGCGCCAGGAGACAACGGAGAAAATTATGGACTTCAAGACGGCAAGACGCCAAACCCTGCTCACCGCACTGCTTCTGGCCGCCGGCGCGGCCGGGGCGCAGGACTATCCTGCGCGCCCCATCAAGCTGGTGATTCCCTATGCGGCAGGCGGCCCCACCGACACCTTCGGCCGCGCCATGGCCGATGTCTGGAGCCAGAAGCTGGGCACGCCCGTGGTGATCGAGAACCGCACGGGTGCCGGCACCCTGGTCGGCACGGAGGCGGTTGCCAAGGCAGCCCCTGACGGCTACACCCTGCTGCTGACCACGGTGGCGCATGCCGTCAATCCCTACATCCACGACAAGCTGGGCTACCGCACGGAGGAAGACTTCGCGCCCGTGGGATTGCTCGCCAGGGCGCCACTGGTGCTGGTGGTGGACAAGCGGCTGCCCGTGCAGAGCCTGCCGGATTTCCTGGCCTATCTGCGGGCGCGGCCCGGCCAGGTCAGCTATGCATCGGCGGGCGTGGGCAGCGCTCCGCACCTGGGCGCGGAGTTGCTGAACCTGATGGCGGGCACCCGGGCCCAGCATGTGCCCTACCGGGGCAGTGCGCCAGCCATACAGGACCTCATCGGCGGGCACCTGGCCTTCATGCTGGACAGCGCCCCCACGGGCCTGGCCCAGGTCAAGGCGGGCACGGTGCGCCTGCTGGCCACCACCATGGCCCAGCGCCTGCCGCAGACGCCCGACACCCCGGCCATCGCCGAGCAGGTGCCCGGCTACGAGGCCTATACCTGGAACGCCGTGTTCGCCCCCGCAGGCACGCCGCCAGCACTGATCGCCCGCCTGCAGTCCAGCCTGCAGGCCACGGTGGACGATGCCGGGCTGCAGAAAAAGGCCTACGACATGGGCCTGGTGCTGGAAAAACAGCCGCGCCCCCAGGCGCTGGCCGCCTTCCTCAAGCAGGAGCTGGACAAATGGGGCAAGGTCGCCCGCGCCGCCCACATGAGCGCGAACTGAGGAGAGTCGCCATGCCACGCCACCCATCCCTGTGCGCCCAGCGCTACTTTGAAGACTTCGCGCTGGGCGAGGTCTTCGCCCTGCCCTCGCGCACCATGACCGATGCCCTGTTCGCCGCCTTCCAGCTGGCCAGCGGCGACAACCATCCCGTGCACTACGACGTGGAGTACTGCCGTGCGCGCGGCATGCCCCATATGCTGGCCCACGGCTACCAGGTGGCCATACAGACGGCGGCGGGCGCCGGCCTGTTCCCGCACATGGTCGAGGAATCGCTCAAGGGCTTTCTGGAGCAGGGCAGCCGCTTCCTGGCCCCTGTCTATGTGGGCGACACGCTGTACTGCACGCTGACGGTGTCCGAGCTCAAGCCCGGCAACACCACGGGCGTGCTGACCCTGGCCACCGAGGTGCTGAACCAGCGCGACGAGCGGGTGTCCGACGGGTTTCAGAAATACCTGTTGAGGAAGCGGCCGGCCTGAAGGCCAGGGGATGGATGCAGGGGCAGCGTCCCCCAAAGACCCGCCCCGTCGCTTGGCTACGCCGGCGCGGCAACCGCCGCCGGGCTTTCTGGCGAAAAATAGCGGCCCTGCACACGCCCATCCCCCACCATGAGATCCCCCATCAGCATCGTCGACGTCGACCGCCTCGACTCCTGGAGCAAATACAAGCCCGGCATGTGCGACAGCTGTGCGGCCAACTGCTGCACCATGCCGCTGGAGGTGCAGCTGCCCGATCTGGTGCGGCTGGAACTGGTGGATCCGTTCGAGGTGGACAACGTGGAGCCCAAGCTCATCGCCAAGCGGCTGATGAAGATGCGGCTGATCGACCACTACAACCCCAAGCACAACATCTTCACCATGGCGCGGCGCGCCAGCGGGGACTGCAATTTCCTGGATGCCAAGTCGCGGCGCTGCACGGTATACGACAAGCGGCCCGAAACCTGTCGCCTGCACCCCAAGAAGGGGCCCAAGCCCGGCTTTTGCGCCTACGGTCACAAGGACCGCTGAAACGGCTTCAGGCCGTGGGCAACCCGGGCAGCCAGATCCTTGCCTGCAGGCCCGGATGCATGTTCTCGAAGCCCAGCTTGCCGCCGTGCAGCTGCACGATGGCCAGCACGCTGGCCAGGCCCAGGCCATAGCCTTCGCGGTCCGATTCGGCGCGGTAAAAGCGGGTGCTCATCTTCTCGCGCGTCTGCGCGTCCACGCCGGGGCCGCGGTCCTGCACGATGATTTCCACGCCCCAGGCGCCGCCGTCTATGCCGTGCTCGTGGGCCACGCCCGCGCGCAGCAGCATGTCGGCGCCGTGGTCGCTGTCGGGCAGTGATCCGTACTTGATGGCGTTGTCCACGAGGTTGGCCACGGCGCTGGCCAGCAGGTCGCCGTCGCCCAGCGCCATGGGCATGCCCTCGACCTCCAGGCGCAGCACGCCGCCTGCGTCCTCGACCAGCGGTTCGTAGAACTCCACCACGTCGACCAGCAGGGCACGCAGGTCCACGGGCGCGAAGTTCTTGCGGCTGGCGCCGCTTTCCACTTCGGCAATCTGCAGCAGCTTGTCGAAGACCACGCCCAGTTCGGCCACTTCCTGGGCCACCAGTGCCAGCGTCTCGTTCTTTTCCTCGGGCGTGGCCTGCTGGGCATTGCGCAGGCGCAGCAGGATGCGCGTCAGCGGCGTGCGCAGGTTGTGGGCGATGGTGTTGGAGACATGGCGTATGCCGTCCATCAACAGCTCCAGCCGGTCCAGCATGGTGTTGATGTCGCGGTTGAGCAGCGTGAACTCATCGTCGCGGCGCGTGACCGGAATGCGCTGGCGCAGGTCGCCCGTGGCCACGCGCGCCATGGTGCTGCGGATGTCGGCGGCACGCTCTTCCACCACGCGCCGGAAGGCCCCGGCGCCCAGCACGGCCATGCCCAGGGCCACCAGGCCGGCCAGCAGGCTGGCGCGGCCGAACAGCTCCTCCACATCGCTTTGCACCTGCATGTCGCTGCCCACGGCCAGCAGCTTGCCGTCGGACAGCTGGGCCACGGCCACGCGGCCGGCGATGATCTTGCCATTGCGCCGCACCTTGAGGTCGCGCACGCCCATCTCGGTGAGCCGGCGCGCCGGCACCACGTCGGCATTGCCGATGATGGGGTTGCCCTCGCCATCCATGAGGATGAGGATTTCGGTATCGGTGTTGACGCCGTCCAGCAGGGTCTGCTGGATCTCGGCCTCCAGCGCGGGCTCGCCGTACTTGTCGCGGTGCTCGACCAGGCGGCGCATGTGGTTCTCGGCCTGCCGGTCCATGCGCATGCGCAGCACGCCCACGGTCTGCACGTAGAACACCGACAGCACGATGGACATGGTCAGCACCAGCAGCACGCCGTAGGTCAGCGCCAGCCGGAAGGCCGTGGAGCTCCAGGGCTTGGCCAGCGACATGGGGTCAGGCCACCTGCGGCAGGTCCTGCGGCCGGTCCGACAGGCTGTAGCCCACGCCGCGCACGGTGTGGATCAGCGCAGGCTCGAAGCCCTTGTCCACCTTGCCGCGCAGGCGGCTGATGTGCACGTCGATGACATTGGTCTGCGGGTCGAACCGGTAGTCCCACACCGACTCCAGCAGCATGGTGCGCGTGACGATCTGGTGCGCATGCTGCATCAGAAAGGCCAGCAGGCGGAACTCGCGCGGCTGCAGGGCCAGCGGCTGGCCCGCACGCTCGGCGCTGCGCGTGAGCAGGTTCAGCCGCAGGTCGGCCAGGCGCATCTCGCGCGCAGGGGCCGGGATCTGGGCGCGGCGCACCAGGGCCTCCAGGCGCGCCGAGAGCTCGGAGAAGGCAAAGGGCTTGGTCAGGTAGTCGTCGCAGCCGGCCTTGAGGCCGCGCACGCGCTCGTCCGTGGCCGACAGGGCGCTGAGCACCAGCACCGGCGTCTGCTTGCCCATGGAGCGCAGCGTCTGCAGGATCTGCAGGCCGTCGAAGCCGTTGGGCAGCATGCGGTCGAGGATGATCACGTCCCAGCTCTCGCCCACGGCCATGGCGATGCCCTGCACACCATCGCTGCACACCGCCACCTGCGCGCCCTGCTGGCGCAGGCCTTCGGCGATGTAGCGCGCGTTCAGCGCGTCGTCTTCGATAATGAGATAGCGGTACATGCGGGCGGCAGGGCCTGACTCGAAACTGAGGCAGACACTATACGGCGCGCCAGACTCCGCCGAGATCGGTGGGGGTGCCGGCATGTTGACCACCTCTTTTCAGCCTTGGGCTGCGCTGCGCGGCATCGCACCGCATGAAACTGGCGTGATCCGGACCAGGCACACCGCGGGGTGCCACCCAGGGTCCGACCGCCCCTCCCGCACAGCAGGAGGGGAAGGGCGTGAAGCGCCTCAGGGCGCTGCCCACATCGGCAGATCGCCGCTGGCCACGCGCACCTGCCACTCGGCCAGCATCATTTCCTTGACCAGGTCCAGGTGCTCCAGGCGGTGCTCGTTGATCGATCCCAGCGAATCGATCAGCTCCAGGATGGAGCCCTGGCCCAGCTTGTAGGCGTCCTGGGCCATCTGGTTGAGCGGCGCGATCTGCGCCAGGCCCTGCTTTTCGTAGGCGCGCACGGCATCGCGGCGCAGCTTGAGCTGCTTGATGGCGCGCTGCAGCTCGGTACGCGCCTCGATCAGCGCGGCGTCGTAGCGCAGCTGGGCCTGTTCGGCCTCCACCTGGGCACGCGCGATCGGGCCTTCGCGGCGGTCGAACAGCGGCAGCTCCACCGACACGCCGATCTGGTTGTAGTTGCCGTCAAGGCGGTTGCGCACGCGCGCCACGCTCACGCTGGGCGTGGGCAGGGCTTCGCGGCGTTCCAGCTCGACCTTGTGGCGCAACTGGTCCAGCTCGGCCTGGGCGGCCACCAGGGCCGGCAGGCGCTGGCGCGCGGCCTCCCAGAGCTCCTGCTCGTGCAGCAGCTGGCCCACGGGCACGGCCTGCAGGCTGCCCGTGGCGCGCGGCGCCCATTGGGGCAGGGCGGCCAGGGCGGCGGCGTGCGAGGCGGCGTCCTGCCAGTCCGACTGGGCCTGGCTGACCTGCATGGCCATCTGGGCCTGCTGCAGGCTCAGGCGGGCGCCGTCATAGCGGCTGCGCGCACCGGCCTCGATCTGGCCGCGCACGATATTGCCTGCGCCGTTCAGCGACTCCTGCGCCTCTTCCCAGACCTTCAGGCGCTGCTGCGTCATCAGCAGGTCGATGAAGGCCGTGGCTGCATCGTTGAGCGTGGTGGCCACGGCCACCTCGACATTGGCACGCGCCGCCGTCTCGCCCTTGCGCGCGTTCTCCATGCGCAAACGCCGCTGGCCGAAGATGGGCAGCGGCTGCTCGATGCCCCACTGCTTCTCGCCCGGCTTGCTGCTGTACGACGCCGTGGGATTGGGAAACGCCGCCGCCGTGCGGCTGTCCGCCTGCGCAATCCCGATCTGCAGCCGCTGCGCCGCCAGCTGGGGCTGGTTGCGCACCACCATCTGCAGATACTCCTGCATCCCCACCGGCTGCTGCGGCGCAGCCGCCGGAGCCACCTCGGAGGCAGGCGCCGCAGTGATGGCCGGCACAGCGGGCACAGCCTGCTGCGCAAGCGCAGAACCCGCCCCCCAGCACAGCGCCACAGCCACAAACAGGGCCCGATAACGGGCGCTGCCTGCAAAACCGGCGCGACCAAAAGCCAGGGACGCCGAGCAAGAGCCGCCTCGCGGCGAGGGCGTCGTCCCCCCCGCGAAGCGAGAGGGGGAAGCGGCGAAGCCGCTCAGGGGGCTATCACTCTTTTTCATCGAGTTCTTCCTGCGTCAACATGTTCTTGGGGCCCAGCAGCGCATAGAGCACGGGCAGCAGCACCAGGGCCACCAGGGGCAGCACCACCATGCCGCCCACGATCACGGAGGCGAAGGGCTTTTGCGTCTCGCTGCCCACGCCCGTGGACAGCGCCATGGGCAGCAGGCCCAGCAACGCCAGCAGCGCCACGAGCACGATGGAGCGCATGCGTTCTGCAGCGCCCTCGACCAGGGCCTGCATCATGGGCATGCCCTGCCGTCGCAATTCCTCCACGGCCGAGATCACCAGCAGGCCGGCCAGCGCCACCTGTCCCAGCAGCGCGATGAAGCCGATGGCCGCGCTGATGGACAGCTCGATGCCCGCAAAGTGCAGGGCCGCGATGCCGCCCACCATGGTGAAGGGCGCGCACAGCAAGATGATGCCGGCGCTGCGCGCCTGGCCCAGCGCGCCGAACAGCAGGGCGTAGACGATGATCAGCGACAGCGGCACCACGATCTTCAGGCGTGCGGCCGCGCGCTGCTGGTTCTCCCACTCGCCGCCCCAGACGGCCTGGTAGCCCTCGGGGATCTTCACGTTCTTCTTGAACGTGGCCAGCGTGTCCTTGACCACGGAGCCGATGTCGCGGCCTTCCACGTTGAACTTGAGCGCCATGTAGCGCGCATTGCCTTCGCGGAAGATGGAGGAGTTGCCGATCTTGATGGCCACCTGGCCCACCGAATGCAGCGGCACCGAGCCTCCGTTGGGCAGGGGGATGGCGATGTTGCGGATGCGCTCCTCGTCCATGCGGTCCACATAGGGCAGGCGCACGCGCACGGGCACGGGGTACTCGCCCTCCCAGAGCGTGGTGGAGATGTTGCCGGCCAGCGCCGCCTCCAGCGTCTTTTGCGCGGTCTCCATGGCAATGCCCTGGCGCGCCAGCGACTGGCGGTCGAACTCCACGTGGACCTGGGGTGCAGGCGCATCGCGGTACAGGCCCAGGTCGACCACGCCATCGATGTCCTTCACCAGGTCCACGGTCTGCTGCAGGATGGAGCGCAGCTGCGGAATGTCGGGGCCGAAGACCTTGAGCACCACCTGGCCGCGCGCGCCGGACGTCGATTCCTCGACGCTGTCGCGGATGGGCTGGGCGAAGTTGAACGACACGCCCGGAATCTCGCTCAGCGTGGCGCGCATCTGCTCGATGAGCTGGGGCTTGGTCAGGCCCTTGCGCCACTCGCCGTGGCCCTTCAGGCGAACCAGCACCTTGGCCAGGTTCAGCGTCTCGTTGTCGGTGCCGGACTCGGGCCGGCCCTGCTCGGTGGTGACGGTGATCACCTCGGGGAAGGTCTTCAGGCGCAGGCGCACGTCGCGCAGCACTTCCTGGCCCTTTTCCAGCGAGATCGATGCCGGCATCTGCACCAGCACGTAGGCATCGCCTTCATCGAGCTCGGGCAGGAATTCCGTGCCCAGCCAGGCGGCCGACAGGCCGGCCGCCACCAGGATGGCCAGCGAGGCGACGACGATCATGGCGCGGCGGCGGCCTGCGTCCAGCACCTTGGCAATCCAGTGCTGGTAGCCGTGGTGAGCGCGGTCGAAGATCTTGGGCTCTTCCACCATCACGTGCTGGGGCTTGAGGAACAGCGCGCACAGTGCCGGCACCAGGCCCATGGCGAAGACCAGGGCGCCCAGCAGCGCGAAGCTGTAGGTCATGGCCAGCGGACGGAAGATGCGGCCCTCGATGCTTTCGAGCGAGAACACGGGGATCAGCGCCGCGATCACGATGGCCATGGCGAACAGCGTGGGCTTGGCCACGGCCACGGCCGAGTCGATGATGATGTGGCGCATGTCCGCCTGCGTCTGCGGCTTGCGCAGGCGGGCGTTGCGGATGATGTTCTCGGCCAGCACCACGGCACCGTCCACCATGATGCCGAAGTCGATGGCGCCCATGGAGATCAGGTTGGCCGGCATGCCCAGCAGGTGCAGGCCGATGAAGGCCACCAGCAGCGACAGCGGGATCACCGTGGCCACGATCAGCGAGCCGCGCAGGCTGCGCAGGAACAGCCACAGCACGCCCACGATCAGCGTGGCGCCGAACAGCAGGTTGTGCTGCACCGTGCCCAGCGTGTGGCCGACCAGGTCGGAGCGGTCGTAGTTGGTCTCCATGTGCATGCCCTCGGGCAGGCCGCCGTCATTGAGCGCGGCCACCTTGGCATGGATCTGGTCCAGCACCACCGAGGGGTTCTCGCCGCGCTTGAGCAGCACGATGCCCTGGACCACGTCGTCGGCATCGTCCATGCCCACCGAGCCCTGGCGCGGCGTGTGCGACTGCACCACGCGCGCCACGTCGCCGATGGTCACGGGCGCGCTGCCGCGCATGGCCACGACCACGCCCTGGATCTCCTGCGGCGTGCGCAGCAGGCCGATGCCGCGGATGATCAGCGACTGCTCGCCACGGCGCATCAGGCCGCCGCCCACGTTGCGGTTGGACTTGGACAGGGCATCGCTCACGTCTTCCAGCGACAGGCCCAGCGCATACAGCTTCTCGGGATCCACCTCGACGTGGTACTCCTTGACGAAGCCGCCGATGCTGACCACGTCGGCCACGCCCTGCACCTGCTTGAGGGTGCGCACCACGCGCCATTCCTGCTCGGTGCGCAGCTGCGCCAGCGTGTGGCGGTCGCTCTTAAGGCGGTAGTAGAAGATCTTGCCCAGCGGCGTGTAGTCGGGCGCCATCTCGGGCGTGACGCCATCGGGCAGATTGGCCTGGGGCAGGCGCTGCGACACCTCGGCGCGCGCATGGAAGCTGTCGGCATCGTCATTGAAGACGAGGTTGATCATGGCCAGGCCGAAGTAGCTCTCCGAGCGCAGCGACACCAGGCCCGGCGTGCCGTTGAGCTCGCGCTCCAGCGGCTGGGTGATCTGGCGCTCCACCTCCTCGGGGGCCAGGCCCGGCGCCTGGGCAATCACGCCGACCTGCACATTGGTCACATCGGGATAGGCCTCGATGGCCGTGTGCAGGTATGAGTACACGCCATAGATGGCGATGATCAGGGTGGCACACAGGGCGACGAGCCGCCGGTGCACCACAAACGCTATCAGGGAACGCAGCATTGATGAGTCTCCTGGCCGCGATCAGAGCAGCTGGCTGGCTGCGCCGTCGAGCAGCAGGCCACCGCGCACGACGATCTTTTCACCCGACTTCAGGCCCGACACCACGGGCACCATGCCGCGCGAGGGCCGGCCCAGCACCACGGTGCGGGCCTCGAACTGCTGCTCGCCGGTCTGCACGAAGACGATGCTGCGGCTTTCATCCTTGATGAGCACGGCCGTCACGGGGATCAGCATCTCGTGCTCGTTGGAGACCTGCAGGCCCACGCGCGCCTGCATGCCGGAACGCAGCACGGGGTTTTGCGCATCGAGCTGCACGATGACGGAGGCGCGGCGCGACTCCTTGTCCAGCGTGGCGCCCAGGTGGCGCACCGTGCCGGTCAGGGGCTTGGGCAACTGCGGCACATCGACCTGCACGGCACTGCCCAGGCGGATGCCGGGCAGATCGCTTTCAAAGACATCGGCCACCACGTTCATGGCGGCGGGATCGCCGATCAGGAACAGCTCGCCGCTGGGCTCGACCGAGGCGCCGACCACGGCCTTGCGCTCGGCCACCACGCCGGCGCGCGGCGCACGCAGCACCAGCCGGTCGCCACCGCCTTGCCCCAGCAGCGCCGACGTGCCCTGGGCACGCGCCAGCTCCTGGGCCGACTCGCGCAGCTTGGCCTGGGCCGCACGCAGATCCACTTCCACGCCCACGCCCTTGTCCACCATGGTCTGCTGGCGCCGCACTTCCACGGTTGCCACGTCATGCGCGCTGCGGGCAGCTTCCACCTCGTAGCGCACGCGCAGCGCCTCGGGGCTGACCAGGGTGGCCAGCTCGTCGCCGGCCTTGACGATGTCACCCACATGGGCACGAACCGACACCACGCGCGCGGCCAGCGGCACCGAGACAGTGGCCACGCGGTCCTCGGCAAAGGCCACGCGCGCGGGCGCCCAGGCCATTTGCGTGCCCTGCGGATCGGCCACCACGGCGATGTCCAGCATCTTCAGCGACTCGGGCTTTACCCGCACCACGCCGGCCGGCGCAGGCGCCTGCGCGGCAGGTTCGTTCTGTGCCGATGCCTTGGATGCATCGCAGCCCGCCACAAGGCAGGCCACGGCGATGACAGCGCATGCCGATGCCGCCGGAAACCGGGCTGCCTTGGGCAGGCCCGCAAATGTCTTGATCATTCTTGCCCCTTCAATCCATGCCTGGAGCGCAGGGACTGCAGCGAGCCGACCCTTGTCTCCTGAGATGAAACAGATGCTAGAAAACGCATCTTCCTGCGTGCGTGAAGCCTTCATTACCGTTTGGTAAGACATTCGCGTACCTGGGCCGGCGCCCGGGGCTGAGCCCTGGCAGGGATCGTCTGCGCTTTTTCGAGATCCAGCGCGATCCGCTGTGCCGCCGCTGACCTGCCGCCTGGCGATGGACCAAGGCCAGGCCACGGCGGCCACAGACCTGTGGATATCCCGGGGAAAAGCACCATCCGCAAAGCCAAAGATCTGCACAGGCCCTGTTTTCCACAGTGGTGACAACTTCCACCATCCTCTGGAAATCGCGGGGAACCTGAACCCATGAAAAATCCGTTGCAAATCAACGGTGAATGGCGACAATCACCCAATCAATCCACAAGCATGCCAACAACATGCACACAGGATTGATCACAGGCCGAACGCCCTGGCCGCTGTGGGCAAGACTGTGGATGCGGCCACGCGCATGGCCATCAACGGCCATGGGAACAATCCAGGAACAGCCGGTGGACAGATGTCCATCCCGGTGACCGATACCCACCTGTGCACACATGCGATTGGCGGGTTCAGTGATCCATATGACGGGCAGCTTGTAGGCTGTACGGCATACGAAAAACGCGCTTTGTGCGCTGTATTTCATAAGATTTCGCATCTTATTTAATACATATCACTGTACGAATCTTTATAAACAGGTGGACCAAGATGATCCATTTGGTCAAAACACGCCGAAATGCATGAAAAAAAATGGGCTGAACAGGCCCTGAAATCCTTTGATGACGTGGTCGGGGCCATCCCAGGGTTCCGAAATCGTGAGGGGCAGCGAAAAATGGCGGCCCAGATCGCGCAGACCTTCAGCCAGGCCCAGCTGGGAAAAATCGATGAGGGCGCACCGGAGCCCACCCGGTCCATTGCCGTGGTGCAGGCCGGAACGGGGGTGGGCAAATCGCTGGCGTACAGCATTCCCGCCATTTCGATGGCGCTGGCGCGCGGCACCCGGGTGCTGATTTCCACGGCCACCGTCGCCCTGCAGGAACAGCTGGTGAACAAGGATCTGCCCGCGCTGGCCCGGCAGCTGGAGCAGCCCTTCAAATTCGCGCTGGCCAAGGGGCGGGGCCGCTTTGTCTGCAAGCTCAAGCTGGAGCGGCTGGCCAGCACCGGCGAGGCCCAGGACGAGGATCTGGACGATCTGTTCGCCGAAGAAAAGGCGCAGGCCCAAAGCCGCGTGGCACGCCCGGCCCAGGAGCTGGAGGCGCGCATGCAGTTCTACAAAAGCATGGCCAACGCGCTGGCGTCCCAGGCCTGGGACGGCGACCGCGACTCTCTGGAAACCCCTCCCGAGGCCGAGGCCTGGAGCCCCGTGGCGGCCGAATCCTCGTCCTGCACCGGCAAGCACTGCCCGGCCTTCAGCAACTGCGTCTACTACGAGCGCCGCAAGGACCTGGTGGCCGCCCAGGTCATCGTGGCCAACCACGATCTGCTGCTGTCCTCCCTGGGCGCGCGGCTGCTGCCCGAACTGGACAACTGCCTGCTGGTGCTGGACGAAGCCCACCATCTACCCGCCACGGCGCTGGGCCAATTCGCCGGCGAGATGGACCTGAGCCGCCTGGGCTGGATAGACAAGCTGACCAGCCGCGCCCTGCGCGTGAACACCTTGGTCGAAGTGGAGGAACTGGCCGACCTGCCCAGCCATGCCAGCCAGCTGCGCCAGCAGCTGCAGGAACTGGCGCGCCTGGTGATGGAGTTGTACGGCGACACGCTCAAGTCGCAAAAGGACAGCTGGGGGCCGGCCCGGGTGCGCGCACCGCGCGGCATGCTGCCCGAGCCCCTGCTGGAGCCTCTGGGCAAGGCAGCCCACCATGCCAACAGCTTTCTGGATGCGCTGCGCGCCATCTCCAAGGCACTGCGCGCCGCCATCAAGGACAATCCAGAGGAAGCACGCAGGCTGTCTACAGCTTATGCACAGGTTGGCGCACTGGCTCCCCGCCTGGAATCCGTCTATGACACGGCCCAGCTGCTGATGCAGCAGCCAGCGCAGGATGACGACAGTAGCCGCGTTCCCAATGCCAAATGGTTCACGTTGGAGACAGATGGCGAGTACATCGTGGTCAAGGCCCATGCCAGCCCCATCCTGCCCGGTGCCACGCTGCGCCACCATCTGTGGTCCCAGGTGCGCGGTGCCGTGCTCACGTCGGCTACCTTGACCAGCTGTGGACAATTCGACTTCTTTTTGCGCGAGGCAGGCCTGCACGACGATGCGGCCGTGACCACGCTGGAAGTGCCCAGCCCCTTCGACTACGCGCGCCAGGGCACCCTGGTGGCGCGCGAAACCGTGGCCGACCCCAAGGAGGCCGCCCGCTTCACCCAGGAGATGGTGGACGCGCTGCTGGGCGACCTGTCCCGCGTGCAGGCCGGCGCCCTGGTGCTGTTCACCTCGCGCGAGCAGATGCGCCTGGCGGTGGATGCGCTGTCCACGGCCATGCGCTCGCAGGTGCTGGTGCAGACGGCCATGCCCCGCGCCCTGCTGCTGGCCCGCCACCGCGATGCCGTGGAGATGGGCGAGCCCTCCATCATCTTCGGCATGCAGTCCTTCGGCGAGGGCCTGGACCTGCCCGGCGCGCTGTGCGAGTCCCTGTTCATCACCAAGCTGCCCTTTGCCCCGCCCGATGACCCCGTGGGCGAGGCCCGGGCCGAATGGCTGCGCAGCAGCGGCCGCAACCCCTTCAATGAGCTGGTGGTGCCGGCCACGGCGATCCGCCTGGCCCAGTGGGTGGGCCGCGCCATACGCACCGAGGAAGACCAGGCCCATGTGTATTGCTATGACCGGCGCCTGGTGAACACCAGCTATGGCCAGCAGCTGCTCAAGGGCCTGCCGCCCTTTGCCTTGCAGCGCCGCCCGGCACGCTGAGCCGGACCCTGTGGAAAGCATGCGAAAAACAGGCCGAGCCCTGTCGCCACTGCATTCCCTTGCATACGCAAGTCATTGATCACGGCTGATTTTTTCGATCAGCGAGCTTGCCGATTGCCCACAGGCCACTTGCACACAGCCTGTGGGCAACCGTATTTCCCGGCTCCCGCATCTCCCTACATGCCCTCTGCAGCACGGTCCCGGATCCCGCGGGATACCGCTGGATCTCGCAGACCGTGCCTGCTCCCCGGCCCGGCCATACCCGCCATACCCCGCCAACGGGCCAGCAGAACGCCCAGGACGCGCTGGCGTGGGCAACCCAGGGCCTGACAGCTGCCATGCCTCCACGGTCCTCTGCAGGCCGCTGAAGCGCTCGGGCTGATTCACGTCCTCTTGCCCTGGTGCGCCAGCAGCCATCACTTTTCGTGATTGCCCTTGCCTGGACTGGATCTGCTGCTCCTGATCTGGATGCGCCGTCCTCTTGCAGGCTGGCAACAAGGGGTTGAATTTTTTTGAATGGCCGAACACTGGCTCTGGCGCATCCGCTTGCGTCCGCCTGGCAGGCCGCGTTTTCCTGAAGTCTTCCACGTCCAGTGCACAGCCCGTTGTGGAAAAGCGCCCGTTCCACAGCGTTCCTGCGAGGCCGCGAGGAAGTCTTGTCTTCGTGCATACGGCCATGCCGCGCGAGCTGATCCGGAATTTTTTTGAACACAGGCGCGCCAATTTCGCTGGAGCAGTCCCTCGTCTGGACATGCCCAGGCTCCAGACAACCTGGCACGTCTGTTTTTTTTGAAAAACCGTTCGGCCTTCGCTTCCCGCGTGACTTCGCCTTCGGTTGTTCTTTGATCCTCTTATAAAGAATAGTCGTAGTAGTAGAGGCATGACATCTCTGTGGATAACTCACTATTCCTCAAAAAAAACAATGTCTTGCCCGATTGAAAAACATGTGATCAAAGCCCTGTTCCCGGTGTCTCCCGAACGGGGATAGTTTGCCTGTTTCGATTTTTTCTGTGGATAACTGTTGAGTTGGTCTTCATCTATCCACAGTTTTGTGCGAGGTGAATTTTTTCCTTTATTGAACTTCAAGTTGTTGATCTAAAAGGATTTTTTTGTTTACCAAGGTGAAAACAAGACTTGCCAGACATGGATGAGCACATGGTCTGGCAGTGCTGTGACCTGTTGACAGGCCGTTTTTCCTGACGGACCGGCTGCCTTTTTTTATCCAGAACGGTCTTGCCGCTGTGAAAAACCGTCCTTGGCTGTTATTCCTATCTCTCTTATTTTTTAATTAGTAGTAGTAGTAAGTGAAGTGCTTAATTGTTGATAACTGAATTTGTCTTATAAAAATCAACAACTTAAGACACTTCAAACCCTGTGGTGGATGCTGCGTCGCTGCTGCACCCGTTTTGGGCACAACTTTCCATGGCGCATCCTCCTTGTGGATAAACAGGGATTTACGAGATTTTTATGCCCAGGTTTTTCCACAGGGCGGCTGCGGACAAAAAAAGACCACCTCGAAGGTGGTCTTGCCGGGATCCGCAACCGTGATCAGAAATGGTGGGCGTAGCGCAGCTGCAGGAAGTTTTCGCCGGGATTGGGTTTCTTGATGCCTGCGTTGGAATGGTGCTCCAGCCGCAGCACCAGCTCATGCTGGCCCTGGCTGCCAAACAGGTAGCCCACGCCGATATGGGTGGCGAAGTTGTAGCGCGTGGGGAATTCCTTCTCGTCCGTGACGTAGCGACGGTTCAGCGCCCAGCTCAGGCCCACGCCGGTTTCTGCAAACCACGGCGACTGCCCGTTGCTGGCGCGCCAGCGCACGGTGGGATTCACGCCGATGACCCAGGTGCCGCGATCGCGCCCCTCCAGCGGTGCCGACCAGCGGGCGCCCCAGACATCCCAGTAGCCGCTGAGCTGGCCGCCCCACAGCGCATGGCGCCAGTTGCGCCAGGGCACGGTGACGCCCACGGTCCAGCTGTCGGCACTGTGCTCGGCCGCGCCGTATTGCAGGTATATGGAGGGGGAGGATTCCGGCGTGGACTGCGCCTGCGCCGCCAGGGGCAGGACGGCCGCTGCACCGGCCAGCAGCACGGCGGCAAAACTTCCGGTTCGTCCTGGTCGCTCTGGTCGCCCTGAACGTCCTGGTGGATGTTTGCGCGCCGTTGCGTGGTTCTGGCAGCTGGATGGCGTCGTTTGAGTGTTTTTGGGGGCCATGATCTTCTCCGGGGCAGCACACAATGCTGTGCCTGTTCCACTCTAGGCAGTCCGGGGAAGATCGGGGAGTCAGCAAAAAAGCCCTTGCACTGTCGGCCGCCTGACAAGGCGTCCGTGCAAGGGCTGGCGCAAGCAATCCGGCTGCCCGCTGGTGGCGGGCAGGCCAGGTGGCTGCTTACTGGGCGGGTGCCGGGGCAGGGCGGGCCTGGCCGCTCTTGTGGTCATGGCGCGGGCCGTGGTCCATGCCGTGGTGGCCGGGGTGGCCCTTGTGCAGCGTGGCGGCATCGAAGGTCTTTTGCTGGCTGGCGTCCAGCTGGGCGTAGAAGGCCTTGGTGGCTTCGCCGCGGCGATCGGCATCGGCCGCGCGCTGGGCGCGCATTTCACGCATCTTGTCGATGCGCTGGGGCGTGGTCAGCTTGGCGAAGTCCTCGCGCTCCATGCGCTGGGGACGCTCGCCGGGCTTGAAGGTGGCCGCATAGGTGTTCCATGCGGTCTCCTGGGCCGGCGTGAGCTTGAGGTCGGCCTTGAGCTTGGCGATGCGCTGCTGCATGTGCTCTCGGCGTTCGCCAGGCTTGTGCATGGGACGTTCGGGCTTGGGCGTGGTGGCTGCAGCCGGTGCTGCCGGCGCGGCGGTCTGGGCGTACGAGGGCAGGGCGAACGAGGCCAGCAAGGCGGTGGCAGCTGCGGCGCTGGCGAGGGTGCGGCGGAAGGTGGTGGTCATTCCAAAATCCTTTCTGGAGAGGGTGACTGAAGGCCGCCGTCAAGGCACTTGGCGAGCCCTGTGCAGCGGATGATTGAAGTGTGGTCGTCCGATGTATCGGGGCAGTGAGGTTTTGCGCATGGCTTGTAAAGAATTGACAAGCTTGTGCAGCGCCGTCCGGTGCCAGGCATGCACAATGACCGGGCGGGGCGCCAAGGCATGGCGCCCCTGCTGTTTTTTCTGTTTTCTCCCTCTGGATGGAGGCGGCGCAGCCCGGTGTTGCACACCCTCTTGCGGCACGGCCGCAGTCCGTCCGAGCAAAGGTTCGCTATGTTCAAAAACATGATCGTCTATCGCATTGCCGAGAGCTGGCAGGGCGATTTGCAGCAGCTTGAAGAAGCCCTGGGCAAGAGCCCGTTTGCCGAGTGCGGCGCCACGCAGGAGCGCAGCGCTGGCTGGGTACCGCCGCGCGGCGAGCCCCATGGCCCGCTGGCCGAGTCCGTGGCCAATCAGTGGGTGATGCGCTTCATGACCGAGGCCAAGATGCTGCCGGCCAGCGTGCTCAACCGCCGCGTCAACGAAAAGGCTGCCCACATCGAGGCCACCGAAGGTCGCAAGCCCGGCAAGAAGGAAAAGAAGGAACTCAAGGACGAGGCCAAGCTGGACCTGCTGCCCATGGCCTTCACCAAGCAGGGCGCCATGTGGGTCTGGCTGGACCCCCAGGCCCGCACACTGGTGCTGGACACCGGCAGCCAGGCGCGCGCCGACGAGGTGGTCAGCTCGCTGGTGGAGGGCCTCACAGGCTTTGCGCTGGCCCTGGTCGATACGCAGACCAGCGCCCAGGCCGCCATGGCGCACTGGCTGACCACGCAGGAAAGCCCGGCCGGCTTCTCGATTGACCGTGAATGCGAGCTCAAGGCGGCCGACGAATCCAAGGCGGTGGTGCGCTATGCGCGCCATCCGCTGGACATCGACGAGGTGCGCCAGCACATCGAGCACGGCAAGCTGCCCACGCGCCTGGCGCTGACCTGGGATGACCGCGTGAGCTTCGTGCTGACCGAGGGTCTGCAGATCCGCAAGATCGCGCTGCTCGATGCCGTGATGGAAGGCCAGTCGCAAGACGACGGCGGCTTCGATGCCGATGTGGCGATTGCCACGGGCGAGCTGTCCCGGCTCATCCCCGATCTGATCGAGGCGCTGGGCGGGGAAGGGCGCACGGGCCTGGGCCAGGATCTGCCGGCATCGCTGCAGACGCCCGCTGCCCAGACTCCCGCAGCGACACAAGCGGCACCAGCGGCACCGCGTGCAGCGGCCTCGGGCCGTGGTGCGTTGACGGGGCCGGCCCTGGCGCCCGTGGATACGGCGCCTGAAGAAGCGCCGTTCTAGGCCGGCAGGCGGCTGCGGTGGCGATGTTTCATGTGAAACATCGCCACGCCCAGGCGGCGCTCAGACTCTTTCAAAGATGGCCGAGATCCCTTGGCCGCCACCAATGCACATGGTCACCAGCGCATAGCGGCCGCCCGTGCGCTGCAGCTCGGCGATGGCCTTGGTGGTGATGATGGCGCCCGTGGCACCCACGGGGTGGCCCAGCGATATGCCCGAGCCGTTGGGATTGACCTTGGCCGGGTCCATGCCCAGCTGCTGGATCACGGCGCAGGCCTGGGCCGCGAAGGCCTCGTTGGCCTCGATCACGTCCATGTCTGCAATCTTCAGGCCCGTGCGCTGCAGCACCTTCTGCGTGGCCGGCACGGGGCCTATGCCCATGTAGGCGGGGTCCACGCCGGCATGGGCGTAGCCCACCAGGCGCGCCAGGGGCTTCAGTCCCAGGGCCGCCACGCGATCGCCTGCGGCCAGGGCCACGGCGGCGGCGCCGTCGTTGATGCCCGAGGCATTGCCGGCCGTCACGCTGCCGCCGTCCTTGCGGAACGCGGGCTTCATGGTGGACAGCAATTCGATGGTGGTGCTGGCGCGCACATGCTCGTCGGTGTCGAAGACCACGACGCCCTTGCGCGTGGCGATCTCCACGGCAACGATCTGCTCCTTGAAGTGGCCGGCCGCAATGGCAGCGGCCGCGCGCTGGTGGCTGGCTGCCGCCAGTTCATCCTGCATTTCGCGGCTGATGTGGTAGCGCTCGGCCACGTTTTCGGCCGTGATGCCCATGTGCATCTTCTGCCAGGGGTCGTGCAGGATGCCCAGCATGTAGTCGATGCTCTTGGCGTCGCCCATGCGCGCGCCCCAGCGGGCGGCCTGGTCGAAGTAGGGCCCGCGGCTCATGGACTCGCTGCCGCCGCCGATGGCCACGTCGCAGTCGCCCAGCGCAATGGCCTGGGCGGCAGAGACGATGGCCTGCAGGCCGGAGCCGCACAGCCGGTTGACGTTGAAGGCCGGCGTCTCGATGGGGCAGCCCGCATCGATGGCGGCCACGCGCGAGAGGTAGGCGTCCTTGGTATCGGTGGGGATCACATTGCCCATGACCACGTGGCCGACGGCGTCGGGCGCCAGGCCCGCGCGCTCGATGGCGGCCTTGACGGCCGTGGTGGCCAGCTGGGTGTTGGGTACGTCCTTGAGGCTGCCGCCGAAGGTGCCGATGGCGGTGCGCGCAGTGCCGACGACGAAGACGTCGCGTGGGGTCATGGTGAAGCTCCTCGAAGCGATGAACACGGGGATGGAGTGCATTGTGCCGGGCAGGCGGCAGGCAGCGCAGCCGCCTCGGCGTCAGTTCCGGGCGGGAGGTCAACGTCCCTCGAATTGCGGCGCCTGCTTGGCGTGGAACGCCGCAATGCCGCGCGGCAGGTCGGCCGTGCGCGCACAGGCATCGAAGGCGCAGGCCTCGGCGGCCAGCTGCTCGCGCAGGCTGCGGTCCAGGCCGGCGCGCATGAGGCGGCGCATATGGCCCAGCGCCACCGTGGGGCCGGCGGCCAGGCGCTGGGCCAGCTGCTGCACGGCGGCGTCGAGTTCGGAGGGCGGCAGGACGCGGTTGATGAGGCTCAGGCGCTGCGCTTGGGCGCAGTCCAGGGTCTCGCCCAGCATGGCGATCTCCAGCGCGTTGCGCAGGCCCACGATGCGCGGCAGCGCCCAGGAGGCTCCCACGTCGCAGCTGGCGCCCAGGTTGATGTAGGCCAGGTTGAAGCGCGTGCCCTCGGCCGCGTAGACGAAGTCGGCCTGCAGCATCAGCGACAGGCCTGCGCCTGCCGCCGCGCCATGCACCTTGGCGATGACGGGCGCATCGAGCTGGCCCAGCAGCGCCACGGCCTCGTTGAGCGGCGCCAGCAGCTCGGCCGCGCCGCGCACGGGGTCGGCGGCCAGCGTGTCCAGGTCGCCGCCCGCCATGAAGGCGCGGCCTGCGCCTTCCAGCACCACGCAGCGCAGCGCGCGGTCCTGGGCCAGGGCGCGCACGGCATCGCGCAGTGCCAGTGCCATGGGCACGTCGATGGCGTTGAGGGCGGCGGGGCGGTGGAAGGTCAGCGTGGCGATGGCGCCTTCGCGCTGCAGCCGCAGCGGGGTGTCTTGCGTGTCGGTCATGGGAGCGGGTCAGTGGTACAGGGCGTCGATTTCGGCGGCGTAGGTCTTGTAGATGGACGAGCGTCGCACCTTCATCGTGGCCGTGACTTCGCCATCGTCGTGGTCCAGCTCCTTGGTCAGCAGATGGAAGCGCCGCACATGCGAGACCTGGGCCAGGCGCGCATTGCCCTGCGCGATCTCGGCATCGATCAGCGCGCGCACCTCGGCCATCTCGGCCAGGGAGCGGAAATGCGTGAAGGGGATGCGCCGCGCCTGGGCCCATTGGCCCACGGTCTCGTAGTCGATCTGCACCAGCGCGCCCACGAACTTGCGGCCCTCGGCGACGACGATGCACTCCTTGATGAAGGGGCTGGCCTTCATGGTGTTCTCGATCTCCGAGGGCGTGAGGTTTTTGCCGCCGGCGGTGATCATGATGTCCTTGAGGCGGTCCACGATGCGCAGCTGGCCGTCCTGCACGCGCACCACGTCGCCCGTGTGCAGCCAGCCGTCCTGCAGGCTTTGCGCCGTGGCCTCGGGGTTCTTGTAGTAGCCCGCGAAGACCATGTCGCCCTTGATCTGGAGCTCGCCGCTGCCGTCGCCCTCGTCACCGGGATGGCCGCCGTGGCTGGCGATGCGCCACTGCACGCCTTCGGTGGCCACGCCCACGGTGCCCACGGACACGTCGTCCAGCCGGTGGCCCGTGACCATGCCCGTGGATTCGGTCAGGCCATAGACCTCGATCAGCGGCACGCCCAGCGTGCGGAAAAAGCGGACCACGTCTGGCGGTATGGGCGCGGCGCCGGTGAGCGCCACGCGCGCCTCGCGCAGGCCGATGAAGTTCTGCAGCGCGCGCAGCACGCTCCAGTAGCTGGCCGCCCAGGCCAGACGCTCGGCCAGGCTCCACTGCCTGCGGGGCTTTTCGGCCAGCGGCGCGCAGGCCGCCATGGCGCGCCGGTAGAGCGCGCGGCGCAGCGGCCCGGTCTCCTGCATCTTGATGCTGATGGCCGCGTGCAGCTTCTCCCAGATGCGCGGCACGCCCAGGAACATGTTGGGCGCGACTTCGCGCAGGTCTTCCTGCACCGTGCGGATGGACTCGCCGAAGTGCACCTGCGAGCCCAGGTAGACCGGCACGAAGCTGGTCAGCATCTGCTCGGCCACGTGGCACAGCGGCAGGTAGGACAGGTGGCGCGTGCCGCCGTCCAGCCCCAGCCGCTCGGCAATGCCGGGCACCACGCCGCGGATGTTGCGGTAGGTGATCATGGCGCCCTTGGGCTTGCCGGTGGAGCCCGAGGTGTAGATCATCAGCCCCACGTCATCCAGCGTCTGGCGTGCCAGCGCCTGTTCGATGAGGGCGCGGCCGGCGGCCTGGGCAGCCTGGGCGCCCAGGCGCTCGACCTCGTCGAAGGTGGCGATCAGGGCGCGGACCTCCGGCGCGAAGCTGCGCAGGCCCTTGGTCTCCATGACGATGATCTTCTTCAGGCGCGGCAGCTGGGGCAGGGCGGCCAGCAGCTTGTCGGTCTGCTCCTGGTCCTCGCAGACCATGATGTCCACATCGGCATGGCCCGCCACATAGGCGACCTCGGGCGTGGGGCTGGTGGGGTACACGCCCACGGTGATGGCGCCGATCAGGCCTGCGCCCATCTGGGCCAGCACCCACTCGATGCGGTTCTCGGAGATCACGCCCATGTGGCCGCCTGGCGGCAGGCCCAGCTGCGCCAGGCCCAGCCCGAAGTGGCTGGCACGCTCGTGGTAGCGCGCCCAGCTGGTGGGCTTCCAGATGCCGAAGTCCTTTTGCCGTATGGCCACGCGCTGG
Organism: Delftia deserti; assembly: GCF_042653485.1. Lineage (NCBI taxonomy): Bacteria > Pseudomonadati > Pseudomonadota > Betaproteobacteria > Burkholderiales > Comamonadaceae > Delftia > Delftia deserti. The sequence goes on from NZ_JBHSIH010000001.1 coordinate 3,821,243, forward strand.
GCATCGCTGCGCGCGCGTTCGGCCAGCATCTGGGGCAGGGTGAGTTCGGGAAGGGCTTGCATGTGCGCTCCCAGGCTAGGACAACCAGCGCTTGCGGCGCTTGTAGTGCTTCAGGTCGCGAAAACTTTTTGCCTCGCCGCTGCCACCCATGCCCAGGTAGAACTCGCGCACGTCGGCGTCCTGGGCCAGGTGTTCGGCCGGCCCGTCGATGACGATCTTGCCGTTCTCCATGATGTAGCCGCTGTGCGCCACGGCCAGGGCCACGGTGGCGTTCTGCTCGACCAGCAGCATGGAGGTGCCGCGCTCGGCATTGATGCGCGCGATGATGGTGAAGATGTCCTCCACCAGCTTCGGCGCCAGGCCCAGCGAGGGCTCGTCCAGCAGCATGAGCTGGGGCTCGGCGATCAGCGCGCGGCCAATGGCCAGCATCTGCTGCTCGCCGCCCGACAGATAGCCGGCCAGGCCTTTGCGTCGCTCATGCAGGCGCGGGAAGTAGCTGTAGACCAGGTCGAAGTCGGGCTTGACTTGATTGCGGCCCGTGAGCGCGTAGGTGGCGGCCACGAGGTTTTCCTCCACCGTGAGGTCCTCGAACACGCGCCGGCCCTCCATCACATGCGACAGCCCCAGTCGCACCAGTTGCTGGGGCGCGTACTGCGCGGTGGACTGGCCGTTGTAGCGCACGCTGCCGCTGGCCAGCAGGCCGTCCTCCAGCGCCAGCAGCCCCGAGACGGCCTTGAGCGTGGTGCTCTTGCCCGCGCCGTTGCTGCCCAGCAGGGCCACGATCTGGCCGCGCGGCACGGCCAGCGACAGGCCCCGCAGGGCCTGCACGACCTTGTTGTAGATGACCTCGATGTTGTTGATTTCGAGGACGCTTGCAGTCTCTGCGTTGGTTGGGGTTGCCTTCAAAATTTCACTGCGCATGTGGAGCCCGCGACGTTGGTTATGGCGTGCATCAGGCGCGGGGCACCAAGCAAGGGCCGCCCCGCCGCGAGGGTGCCGTCCCCCTTCCCGCAACGCGAAGCGGTGCGAGAGAAGGGGGAAGCGGCGAAGCAGCTCAGGGGGATGCGTTTCATCAAAGCGCTATCCAGTCGGACGCTGGGAGCATCTTCTGCGCCTTCATGTCCGCCTTGTAGACGCGGCCCACGGGAATCGAATTGCCCTTGATGGTGATGGGCACGCCGATCAGTCCGCCCGTGTCGAAGTCCTTGATGGAATTGAGCGCGGCCTTGAGGTTGGGGCCGGTGAGCGGCTTGCCCGCGTCCAGGCAGCGCCTGGCCGATTCCACGAACAGCATGGCCGCCAGGAAGCCCTGGATATAGGCCGTGCTCTGGTACTCGGGGCGCAGCGCGCGGATCTTGTCCAGCATGGGCGCCTTGGCCGAGGTGTCGTAGTAGTAGCGGTAGGGCATGACGCCCATGAAGCCGTCGCCGGCCTCGCCCATCTTCATGACGGTGGAGCTGTCCATGGTCCAGAAGGTGCCCATCCATTGGCTGGTCATGCCCATCTGCTTGCCCTGCTGGATGAACTCGGGAATGGGCGCGAGGATGTAGCCGTGGAAGATGGTGTAGTCGGGCGCGGCGCGGCGCAGCTTGATGACTTCGGTGGACACGTCCACGCTGCCGGGCGGTGTCATCAGCCTGGCCACCACGTTCAGGCCCAGCTTCTTGGCGGCCGCCTCGCTGGCCTCGATGGGGTCGCGGCCGAATTCGGAGTCGGAGTAGACGAAGGCCACCTTGGCGCCCGGCTTTTCCTTGGCGATGTGCTTGAGCAGGATGCCGAACATCTCCGTGTAGTCGGGCCCCACGAGGAACTGGTTCGGGTACTTGGCCGGGTTGTTGAGCTCGGTGGCGAAGGAGGCGCCCGCCATGAGGATGGCGCCGTTGCGGTCCAGCTCCGGGTTGATGGTCTTGGAAAAGCCCGTGGAGTCGCCGTAGTAGAGGTTGACCTTGTTCTGGCTGGTGATCTTCTTGAACGCGGCCACCGAGACATCGACCTTGTAGCCCGTGTCCTCGGGCACGTAGCGGATCTTGCGGCCCTTGATGCCGCCTGCCTCGTTGACCATCTTCACGTAGTCGCCCATGCCGGCATTGATGCCCACGCCGGCGAAGGCGAACACGCCCGTCATGGGGATGGAGCCGCCGATCACGATGTCTTCGCCGCCAGCCTGGGCGCGGGCGGCCAGCGGTGCGGCCAGGCTGGCGCCTGCCGCCAGCAGCAGGCTGCGGCGGCGCGAGGAGGTCGGGTGTTGCTGCATTGCTTGTCTCCTTTAGCTTGTCGTGCGCGGCGCCGCCTCAATTGCGGAAGGGCCACAGGTGGAAGAAGCGGCGCAGGCGCCGCCACATTTGTGCGAGCCCCTGCGGCTCGAAGACCAGAAAGACGATGATCAGCAGCCCGAACACCATGGTGCGCACGGGCGACAGGAAGACGGCCAGCTCGGAGCCGCCGGGCAGCAGGTCCACGATGAGCTTGAGCAGCTCCGGGACCATGGTCATGAAGACCGCGCCCAGGATGCCGCCCAGGATGGAGCCCATGCCGCCGACGATGATGGCCGCCAGAAAGAAGATGGACATCAAGAGGGGAAAGCTCTCGGGCGTGACCACGCGAAAGAAGTACGCCCACAGCCCGCCCGCCACGCCCGCGTAGAACGAGGACAGCCCGAACGACAGCAGCTTGTAGCGCAGCAGCGGTATGCCCAGCACCTCGGCCGAGATGTCGCGGTCGCGGATGGCGATGAAGGCGCGGCCTATGCGCGTGCGAAACAGGTTGGCCGCGCCCAGCAGCATCAGCAGCGTGACGGGCACGATCACCCAGTACAGCCGGAACGAGGTGTCCAGCGCCACGCCGAACACCGTGGCCGGCTGCAGCGTCAGGCCCGCCGTGCCGCCCGTGAGCTTGAGGTTGGCGAACAGGAAATGGGCGATGAACGAGGCCGCGATGGTGGCAATCGCCAGGTACAGGCCCTTGACGCGCAGCGAGGGCAGGCCCACCACGATGCCGCCCAGCATGGCCACGAAGCCGCCCGCCAGCAGGTTGAACAGCACGGGCGTGCCCCAGCGCGCCTGCAGTATGGCCACCGTATAGGCGCCCAGGCCCATGAAGGCGGCCTGGCCCAGGCTCACCAGGCCCGTGTAGCCGGTGAGGATGTTCAGCCCCGTGGCGCCGGCCACGTTGATGCTGACCAGGCAGGCCAGGTACAGCCAGTAGTCGCTGGCCATGAAGGGAAACAGCAGCAGCAGCGCGCCGGCCACGGCCAGCCAGGTGCGTTGCGTGCGGGAGTCGAACAGCGCCGCATCGGCGATGTAGCTTTCCTTGAGGGTGCCTATGCGCATGCTGCCGTCTTTCTGAAGCTGTCTAGAGCCGCTCGATCTCGTGCGTGCCGAACAGGCCGTAGGGCCTGAGCATCAGCACCACGACCAGCACGATGAAGGTGGCCAGCAGCTTGTACTCGCCGCCCAGGTAGGCGCCGGCCAGCGCCTCCACCAGGCCGATGAACAGCCCGCCGACCAGGGCGCCCAGCACGCTGTCCAGCCCGCCCACGATGACGACCACCAGCACCGACAGGCCGAACACGCCCATGCTCGACGAGATGCCGCCGATGGAGCCGACGATGATTCCCGAGACCGCCGCGATCATGGCCGACACCACCCAGGCCAGCGAGAACACGCGCGGCACATTGATGCCCACCGAATAGGCCGCTGCCTGGTCGCTGGCCGTGGCGCGCAGGGCCACGCCGCCGCGCCAGTAGCGGAACACCAGCAGCACGGCCGCGATGAAGACCACGGCCACGGCTGCGCCCCAGGCCACCTTGGGCGCGAGAAAGGCCTCGCCGATCATCACGGGCTGCGTGGGCATGAACTCGGGCAGGCGGCGCTGGTCGGCCGTCCAGATCAGCTCCACCAGGCCCACCAGCACCGAGGCCAGGCCCACGGTGACCATGAACACCGAGATCGGCGGCTCGCCCAGCAGCGGCCGGATCATGGTGCGCTCGATCAGCGCGCCCAGCAGCCCCGTGCCCAGCACGGCGGCGGGAATGGCCAGCCACAGCGGCAGCGCGAACATGGCCGCGAAGGTGAAGAACAGGTAGGCGCCCACCATCAGCAGCTCGCCGATGGCGATGTTGACCACGCGCGTGGCCTTGTAGACCACCACGAAGGCCAGCGCGGCCAGCGCATACAGGCCGCCTGCGGCCAGGCCCGTGAGGGCGATCTCGAACAGGTAGGCCCAGTCCATCATGCGGCCCTCTGCGCCATGGCGGACAGGTGCCCGGTGGACGCTGGCCGTGCGGCTGCGCCGCGCAACCGCTGGCGCAGCTCGCCCACGTCGCCCGCGCCCAGGTAGGCGCGGTTCACCTCGGGATCGGCCTGCACCACGGCGGGCGTGCCCTGGGCGATGACCTGGCCGAAGTTGAGCACCACCACATGGTCGGACAGGTCCATGACCATGCCCATGTCGTGCTCCACCATGAGCACGGTCACGCCCCATTCGGCGCGCACGTCGAGGATGAAGCGCGCCATGTCCTCGGTCTCCTCGCGGTTCATGCCGGCCACGGGCTCGTCCAGCATCAGGATGCGCGGCTGCATGGCCAGGGCGCGCGCCATCTCCACGCGCTTTTGCAGGCCGTAGGACAGGGCGGCCACGGGCGCATGGCGGATGTGGTCTATCTCCAGGAAATCGATGATGCGTTCCTCGATGTCGCGGCGCAGTTCGGCCTCCTCGCGGCGCGCGCGGCCCAGGTAGAGCAGGGCGTCGAGCACATGGGTGCGCAGGTGGGCGTGGCGGCCCAGCTTGATGTTGTCCAGCACCGTCATGCCCCGGAACAGCGCGATGTTCTGGAAGCTGCGCCCCAGGCCCAGCCGCGCACGGCGCGGCGCCGGCACGCGCGTGATGTCCTCGCCCTGGAAGCGGATGGAGCCGCCCGTGGGCCGGTAAAAGCCCGAGATGGTGTTGAACAGCGATGTCTTGCCCGCGCCGTTGGGACCGATCACCGCCGTGATCGAGCCGGGCTGCACATCGAAGCCCACGCCCGACAGCGCCTTCACGCCGCCAAAGGCGAGCGTGACGCCATCGACCTGCAGCAAGGGGGCGGATCGGCCGCCGTCGGGGTGTGTCTCCATGGCGCTCTCGTGCATTGGTTCGTCGAGCCGGGCAGGAGCCTACTGATGCGTAGGCTGTTTACTTTGGAGTAGATTCTGGTTGTCGCCCACCGCATGCAGCATCGGTGATTTCCCCGGTGCGCCCGCCGCCATGAAGCCATCGAGCCCTGAAACCGAGACCCGACCCAGCCCCAGCCCCGGCACCCGCAAAGGCCGTGCGGCCCCCGCCGTGGACTCGCCCTGGAGCGGCACGCCCGACCGCGAGCAGCAGCGCGAGGCCAAGCGCCAGGCCGTGCTGCAGGCCGCCGCGCAGCTGTTCAACGAGCGCGGCTTCTCCGCCACCTCGCTGGACGACATCGCCGCACGGCTGGGCGTGAGCAAGCCCACGCTGTACTACTACGTCAAGAACAAGGACGAGATCCTGCTGCAGTGCGTGAACCAGGGCCTGGCCATGACGCTGGAAGGCATCGAGGCCTCGCGCCGCGCAGGCGGCCAGGCCGTGGACCAGCTGCGCGCCTGCATGCAGGTCTATGCGCGCATCGTCACCATGGACTTCGGCATGTGCCTGATCCGTGTCGGCGACGAACAGGTCCCCCCCGACAGCCGCCGCGAACTGCGCCGCCAGAAGGCCGCGATAGACCAGGCCTTCCGGCGCCTGGTGGCCGCCGGCGTGCAGGAGGGCTCGCTCGCCCCCTGCGACCCCAAGATGACCGCCTTCGTGATTGCCGGCGCGCTGAGCTGGATAGGCCGCTGGTACCAGCCCGGCGGCCAGTACTCGGCCGAGGAAGTGGCGCAGCAGTGCATTGATACCTTGATGGGGGGGGTGTTGCGCAGGGCGGATGTTCTCGATACGCCCAAGTTATCCAAGCCACCCAAGGTGGGCAAGCCTGCAAAGCGTGCGAAGGCGGGCGCCTGAAGCGCCTTTCCCTGCCGTGAGACACGCTACGGCGCCGCACTCTCCTGCGCCGCCAGATCATCCAATATCGGGCAGTCCGGCCGGTCGTCGCCGTGGCAGCAGTGCACCAGGGTCTTGAGCGTGCGCTGCATGGCCTGCATGGCGGCGATGCGTTCGGTCAGTGCGTCGATGTGGCGCTGGGCGATGTCCTTGACCTGGCTGCTGGCGCGGCTCTTGTCCTGCCACAGGCCCAGCAGGGTGGCGATCTCGTCCATGGAGAAACCGAGGTCGCGGGCGCGGCGGATGAAGCGCAGGGCGTGCACGTCGGACTCGGCGTACTGGCGGTAGCCGCCGTCCGTGCGGTGCATGGGCGGCAGCAGGCCCTGGGCTTCGTAGTGGCGCACCATGCGCGCCGAGACACCGGCGCGGCGCGCGGCCTCGCCGATGGAGACGGGCCAGTGCTGTGCGGGGTGGGCGGACATGGTGCGTGCCTTTCGGATGCCTGCGGGTGTCTTTGAGGTGTCTCTCAGGCGACCTTGTAGCCTTCTTCGGCAATGGCGGCGCCCAGTGCCTCGCGGCTGGCGCTGCTGTCGACTTCCACGCGCTGGGCTGCGCGATCGATTTTTACCTGGGCCTGGTCATCGACGCCCTGCACGGCCTGGGTGACGGCGCGTTCGCAGTGGCCGCAGGTCATGCCCTGCACGGTGAAAACATGTTGCATCTCTCGCTCCTGGTTGGGGCGCGCCGAAGTGGCGCAAGCCATGGATGGCATGTTGAACCCTAACACCATGGCAAGGTCAAGCGTCTGGCCGGGAATGGGTTGATTTGGCCCAAAGCATGCGGGCCGGCCCGGCTCAATGATTCGGCCCAATGACCGATACATTGAAAAGAGCCCGGAATATGCAAAAACCGTCATAGACCATTGGCGATCATCTGACAAACTGCAACAATTTGTATTTACGTTGGCGCCGGGCATATGGAGACCGTGCAGGCGCCCTGACTGACAGAGAGGAAAACGGTCATGAACTTGTTGGGAATGATGCGGGCTTTCACGATCCGCACGCGGATGCTGGGTGCCATCGCCATGGTGCTGGTGCTGCTGGGTCTGCTGGGCGGAGCGGGGATGCTGGGCATGTTCCGCATCCATGGCATGAGCCAGCAGTTCATGCATACCTCGTACGCCAAGATGGGCTACATGGTGGAGTTGCGCGCCGAACTCGGCGCCGTGCGCGCCCATGAAAAGGACATGATCATCCAGTACGAGCGTACCGAAGAGGTGCGCAAGGCCCACACCCAGTGGCTGGCCGCCATCGACCGCGTGAAATCCGTGGCCCAGCGCTTTCTGAAGGATGAGGACCCGGCCGACGATGCCATCGTCAGCGGCATCTCCGATCGCGTGGACCGCTACCGCCAGCAGTTCGAGCACATTGCGCGCCAGCTGGAGGCCGGCGGCTACGACACGGCCACCACGGCCAACCGCATGAGCGGCAAGGCCATGGCCGAGGTGGCCGAGGTCGAGAAGCTGATCGCCCAGCTCGACCAGCTGCTGCGCCAGCAGGTCGATGCCATGGCCGCCGAGGAGCAGGGCGTGGCCGAGCAGACGCAGTGGATCTTCGTGGCTGCCGTGGTGCTCACGGTGCTGGTGGTGGTGCCGCTGACGCTGATGAACATGCTGTCCATCTGCCGCCCCCTGGTGCAGGCGCGCCAGACGGCGCTGACCATCGCCCAGGGCGATCTGTCGCAGAGCGTGAAGGTGGAGGGCAAGGACGAGGTGGCCGACCTGCAGCGCGCGCTGGACCAGATGCAGCAGAGCCTGGGCTCCATGGTGACCCAGGTGCGCGACGCCAGCGGCAACATCGCCACGGCCAGCCAGGAGATCGCCACTGGCAACCAGGACCTGTCCTCGCGCACCGAGCAGACGGCCAGCAATGTGCAGGAGACCGTGGCCTCGCTGTCCCAGCTCACGGCCACGGTGCAGCAGACGGCATCGTCCTCGCAACTGGCCAACCAGCTGGCGGCCTCTGCCTCGACCACGGCCACGCGCGGTGGCGACGTGGTGGCCCAGGCCGTGGTCAGCATGCAGGAGATCACGACCTCCAGCCGCAAGATCGGCGACATCATCGGCCTGATCGACTCCATCGCCTTCCAGACCAACATCCTGGCGCTGAACGCCGCCGTGGAAGCGGCGCGCGCCGGCGAGCAGGGCCGCGGCTTTGCCGTGGTGGCGGCCGAGGTGCGATCCCTGGCCCAGCGCTCGGCCCAGGCGGCCAGCGAGATCAAGGCGCTGATCCAGACCAGCGTGCAGGCCGTGGACGTGGGCGTGCGCCAGGTGGAGGATGCGGGCAAGACCATGAAGGAGATCGTGGACAGCGTGCAGCGCGTGGGCGACATCATCGGCGAGATCACGGCCGCTTCCAGCGAGCAGTCGGGCGGCATCGGCCAGGTCAACCAGGCCGTGGGCGATATCGACCGCATGACGCAGCAGAATGCGGCCCTGGTCGAGGAATCGGCCGCCGCCGCCGAGTCGCTGCGCGAGCAGGCCGCGCGCCTGGCGCAGGTGGTGGGCCAGTTCCGCATTGCCGGTGCGGCCGTGGCGTCCATGGGCTCGCATGCTTCCTATGGCCGTCCCGGCCAGGGCAAGCCCGGCCTGGCCCCGGCTGCCGGCCGCGCCCCGCTGGCTTCGGCCCGCGAGACCCAGTTGCTGGAACACGCCTGAGAAGGCAGGGGCCAGCGGCCCTGTTTCACGTGACCCCGTGAATCGTCCGAACGAAAAAGCCCGCAGGCCATGCCTGCGGGCTTTTTGCTTTGCAGCGCCGCAAATCAGGCCTGGCGCGCGAACGGGTAGTCGGTGTAGCCCTCGGCGCCGCCGCCGTAGAACAGGCTGGAGTTCCAGGGGTTCAGCGGCAGGTCGTCGCGCAGACGGTGGACCAGGTCGGGGTTGGAGATGAAGGCCTTGCCGAAGGCCACGATATCGGCGTGGCCGTTCTCCACGGCGCGCAGGGCCATGGCGCGGTCATAGCCGTTGTTGACCATCCAGGCGCCCTGGCCACCGGCCTGGCGGTAGGCGGATTTGAGGGCCGCGTAGTCGAAGGGCCGGTCCGGCAGTTCACGCGGGCCGCCGGTGGAGCCTTCGATGATGTGGATGTAGGCCAGGCCCAGCGGCGCCAGCTGGCGAACCACGTATTCGAACAGCGGCTGGGGGTCGGCATCGGCGATGTCGTTGGCCGGCGTCACGGGCGACAGGCGGATGCCCACGCGGCCGCCGCCCACGGCATCGGCGGCGGCGCGCGTGCATTCGAGCAGCAGGCGGGCGCGGTTCTCGATGCTGCCGCCGTAGTCGTCGCTGCGCTGGTTGGCGCCGGTCTTGAGGAACTGGTCCAGCAGATAGCCGTTGGCGCCGTGCAGCTCCACGCCGTCGAAGCCGGCCGTCTCCACGGCATTGCGCGCGGCCACGGCGAAGCTGTGGACGATGGCGGGAAGCTCCTGCTGGGCAAGCGCGCGCGGCGCGGAGGTGGGCACGAACTGGCCCTTGCCCGAGTCCTCGTCGATCACATAGGTCTTGGATCTGGCCGCTACCGGGGACGGCCCCACGGGCGCCTGGCCTTCGGGCTGCAGCGAGGTGTGCGAGACCCGGCCCACATGCCACAGCTGGGTGACGATGCGCCCGCCCTCCTTGTGCACGGCGTCGGTCACGCGCTTCCAGCCGTCGAGCTGCTCGCTGCCGTACAGGCCCGGCACATGGGCATAGCCCTGGCCCTGGTGGCTGATGGCCGTGCCTTCGCTGATCAGCAGGCCGGCGCTGGCACGCTGGGCGTAGTAGGTGACCATGATGTCGTTGGGCAAGGCCTGGGGCGCGCGGTTGCGCGTCAGGGGCGCCATGGCGACGCGGTTGGGCAGGCGCAGCTCGCCGGCCTGTATGGGTTCGAACAGAGAGGTCATGCAACGGGGCTTTCTGTGCGTGAAGCAAAAGCGCCACCCGTGCGGGCGGCGCGGCGTACGGCACAGATTACGCCCATGGAATCAATCGTGCAGGCCAGGGATTTGCGCGCTGTCGTGCAGGCGACGGTGCTGTGCCACGAGTCGCCCCAGCGCCTGCATCTGCGCCGTCACGAAGCTGCGCGTGGCGGCATCGGTGCACAGGCCCTGGCTGTCGAATTTCTGTGCCGCCTGGCCCACGAAGACCTCGGGCCGGGCCAGCACGTCGGCTTCCATGCACTGCAGTACCTTGCGCAGTTCGTACTGCACGCGCGCCCCGCCCAGCGGGCCGGGCGAGGCCGAGACAAGGGCCACGGGCTTGTGCCGAAAGGGTTGGTCGTCGCCACGCGAGATCCAGTCCAGCGCATTCTTGAACATGCCTGGAATGGAGAAGTTGTACTCGGGCGTGGCCAGCACCACGGCGTCGGCACGGCGGATGCGCTCGCGCAACTGGTGCACGGATGCGGGCATGCCCGTGGCCAGCAGGTCGGCATCCAGCGGCGGCAGCGCGCGCCAGTCGCAGACCTGCATCGTGGCCTGGGGTGGCAGGCATTCGCCCGCCAGCTCCAGCAGCAGGCGGTTCAGGGAATGGCGGCGCAGGCTGCCGCACAGGCCGATGATGTCCATGGCGTCAGGCCTGCAGCGGAATGCCGACCTGCTGGATGACGCCGCGCCAGCGCGCGATCTCGGCGCCCACCATGCCACGCATCTCCTCGGGGCTGCACGGCGTGGCCGCGCTGCCGGCGCTGGCCAGGGCCTGGAGCAGGTCGGGCTCCTTCAGGGCCTTGTGGGTTTCGGCGGCCAGCCTTTGCACCACGTCGGCGGGCGTGCCTGCGGGCGCGGCCAGGCCCAGCCAGGAGCGCACCTCGAAGCCGGGCAGCACGGCCGAGGCCGGCGGCACCTCGGGCAGGGTGGGCCAGGCCTGGGCGCTGGTGACGGCCAGGGCGCGCAGCCGGCCCGACTTGATGTGCGGCATGGCCACGGTCAGCGTGTCGCTGAGCACGTCCACATCGCCCGCTATCACGGCCTGCACGGGCGCGCCGCCGCCCCGGTAGGGCACGTGCAGCAGCTGTACCTTGGCCGTGGAGCCCAGCAGCTCGCCGGCCATGTGCTGGGTGGAGCCCACGCCCACCGAGGTGAAGGTGATGCGGCCCGGTTCCTTGCGGGCCATGGCCAGCAGATCGGCGAGGGTCCTGGCGGGATGCTCGGCGCGCACGGCCACCACGAAGGGAAAGGACGAGACGGTGGAGACAAAGGCGAAGTCCTTGACCGCGTCGTAGGGCAGCGATTTGCGCAGCGCGGCCGACACGGTGTGCGCGCCCGTGAGCATGACCAGGCTGTAGCCGTCCGGCGCCGCCTTGGCCACGAAGTTGCTGGCAATGGAGCCGCCCGCGCCGCTCTTGATCTCCACCACCACGGGCTGTCTGAGCGATTCCTGCAGCTTCTGGGCCACGAGCCGGGCCACCACGTCGGCGTTGCCGCCCGCGCCAAAGCCGTGGATCAATTGAATGGGCCGGTTGGGAAAACCGCCCTGGGCCCGGGCCGTGGGCAGGGCGAGTGAGGCGGCGCCTGCAAGCAGGGCCGTGCGTCGGGTGATGGCAGTCATGTCATGTCTCCTTTTTTGTATTGCGCGCTGTGGCTGTGTCCAGTGGCTTGGCTTGCGGCTGGCCTGGCAGGCCTCGCTGGCGTTGCGGCTAGCGGTCCGCGCGTGCGTAGCCGGTCTGGGCGCCGTAGAGCTTTTCGCGCTGCGACCAGTCGTGGGTCTCGTTCCACAGGGCCAGCACCTGCATGGCCTCCTGTTCGAAGACCTGGTGGCGCGCCGCGTCGGCCGTGCGCGCGGTCAGCTCCAGGCGGTGGCCCGAAGGGTCGAAGAAGTAGATGGAGGTGATGAAGTCGTCGTGGTTGGTGGGACCCTCCACCTCAATGCCCCGGTCCAGCAGGTCCTGGCGGGCGCGCAGCACGGTGTCCACGTCGGCGACCTCGAAGGCGAAGTGCTGTATCCAGCCCGGCGACTCCATGTCCTTCATCTGGCCCGGGTCCCTGGGGCACTCGAAGAAGGCGATGGAGCTGCCGTCCTCCATCTCGAAAAAGATGTGGATGTGCGGGCTGTACTGGCCCGTGGAGGGCACATGGTCCTCGCCCATGGCGTGGGTGAAGCGCAGGCCCAGCACCTCGGTATAGAAGCGCACGGTCTCGGCCGCGTCCTTGCAGCGGTAGGCGGCGTGGTGAAGCTTTTTGCACAGCATGGATGTCTCCTGTCAGTCGGTGGAAAGGGGGCCGGAAGCGGAGGCGGGGCCCGTGGCGCCGTGGAGCGGCTCCTGGCAGCCGCTCCACCGGGGCTGGAAGAAGGGGGCCGGGACCAGGAACTTCGATTCCTGGCTTTGCAGCAGCGGCAGCATGCGCGCCACATAGGCCTGCCAGCGTGGCTCGGCCAGCAGGCGGGCGCGGCGCTCGGCGCGCTCGTTCAGGTCCGTATAGGCCCACAGGTGGACGATCTGGTTGAGTGGCCCCGAGTCGCTGGTGTAGTAGCCGACCATGCGGCCCAGAATGCGCTGCTGCAGCTCCAGGCCCTCGGCCTGGTAGAGCGCCAGGTAGTCCCGCCACTTGCCGGGGTGGGCGGTGTAGGTGCGTTGTTCGACGAGCATGACGTGCCTTCTTTCAACCGAGGCTGTGGCCGCCGTCGATCACGATGCGCGTGCCCGTGGCCGTGCGCAGATGCGTGGCGCAGGCGAGGATGGCCTGCGCCACATCGCCGGGCTCGACCACGCGGCCCAGCGGCGTGTGCGCGGCCTTTTTCTCCAGCTCCTGGCGGCTGCGGCCACCCACGAAACCGGTGTCCACGGCGGCGGGCGAGACGCAGAGAAAGCGCACCGGGCCGAAGGCGCGCGCCATGGACACCGTCAGCGTGTCCAGCGCGGCCTTGGCGGCGCAATAGGCCATGTTGCTGCCCAGGCCCGTGAAGGCGGAGACCGAGGACACGTTGACCACGGCGGCATCCTGCGAGGCGCGCAGCAGCGGCAGCAGGGCCCGCGTCACGGCATAGGTGCCGCCCACGTTGGCGCACAGGATGCGGTTGAACAGAGCCGGCTCCAGCGCATCGATCTGCGCGTGCGCGATGCGCTCGGTGAAGCCCGCGCAGTTGACCAGCAGGTCCACCCGGCCCAGGTGCTGCTGCAGCCACTGGGCGGCGGTGGCGTGGCTGGCCTCGTCTTGCAGCGACAGCTGCAGCGTGTGGTGGCGGCCCGGCAGTTCCTCGCGCAGTGCCTGGGCGCGGTCGTGGCCCTGGTGGTAGCCGATCACGACGGTGGCGCCTTCGCTGGCCAGGGCCCGCGCCGTGGCGGCGCCTATGCCGCTGCTGGCGCCGGTGACGACGGCGATTCTGTCTTGCAATGGCGGATGGGAGAGTTGCATCATTCGGAAATCCGTGGCGCCCGGCCTTGCCGTGCCCTGGCCGGGCCGTGGTTGATCGGCCATTCCGATTGTTTTCAAATCGCCCGGCGGCGCCACTCAGTTGTCCGATAAACGAACATGACCTCATCGTCCGATGCCGGCTCCCTCAAGCGGGGCGTGGCCTTTCTCAAGCTGCTGGCGACCGGGGGCGTGCGCGGTTGCCCGCTCAGCGAACTGGCCGAAAAATCCGGCGTGCCCCACCCTTCTGCCCACCGCATCCTCAAGCAGCTGATTGCCGAGCGCCTGGTGGTGCACGACGCCCAGACCCACCGCTACCGGCTGGGTCCGCTGGCCTTCGAGCTGGGCCTGGCCGGGTCGATGCTGCACGACATACGCGACCTGTGCGAGCCGGCCATGGCGGCGCTGGCACGTGAAACCGAGGACACGGCCTACCTGGTGGTGCGCAGCGGATTCGAGGCCGTGTGCCTGCACCGGCTCGAAGGTGACTTTCCCATACGCACGCTGGTGCTGCAGGTCGGCAGCCGGCGCCCGCTGGGCGTGGGCGCCGGGGGGCTGGCCGTGCTGGCCGCCATTGCGCCCGAGGAGCGCGAGGCCATCATCGAGCGCGTGGCGCCTGCCCTGCCGGCCTTTGGCAAGCTCACCGATGCGGGACTGCGCCTGGCCTGCGAGGAAACGGCCCGCGCAGGCGTGGCCGTGATCCAGAACCGGGTGAGCCTGGGCGTGACGGCCGTGGGCGCGCATTTTTGCGACAGCATGGGCCAGGCCATGGGGGCGGTCAGCGTGGCCGCGCTGACCCAGCGCATGACGGCGGCGCGCGTGCGGCGCATCGCCCAGCAGGTGCGCGCTGCGGCGGCCCAGATAGAGCAGCGCATCCGCACGCGCAAAAGATAAGGGGCCGGCTGGTCCACGCCAGCCGGCCCCCTGGGGCGCCGAGAGCAGGCTCGGCGCAGCTTACTTGAGCAGGCCTTCGGCCTTCATCGCGGCCTGCACGGCAGGGCGGGCCAGCACGCGCTCGCGGTAGGCCAGGAGGTTGGTCAGCTCGGAGATGTCCACTCCCACGAACTGGGCCCAGCCCGTCACGGTGAACAGGTAGGCGTCGGCCACGGTGAACTGCTCGCCCATCAGGTAGTCGCGGCCATTGAGCTCGCCGTCCACCCACTTGAGGCGATCCAGCACGCGCTGGCGCACCACGGGCTTGTAGTCGTCGGGCGTGGCGGGGTTGAACAGGGGGCCGAAGCCCTTGTGCAGCTCGGTGCCGATGAAGTTCAGCCACTCTTGCAGGTGGTAGCGGGCCATGGTGCCGTTGGCAGGCGCCAGCTTCTTCTCGGGGACCAGATCGGCCAGGTACTGGACGATGGCCGGGCCTTCATGCAGCGTGTCGCCGTCGTCGAGCACGAGGAAGGGAACATAGCCCAGCGGGTTGATGCCGTAGTAGTCCGTGCCGTCCTGCAGCTTGTGCGTCTTGGTGCTGGCCAGGACCGGCTCGTAGGCCAGGCCTGCCTCGTGCAGGACGATGTGGGGAGACAGAGAGCAGGCGCCAGGGCTGTAGTAGAGCTTCATGGTGGATGGCTTCCGATCAGGGTAAGAAAGACAAGCGCCCATGCTAACCCCATGTGAAGGGGCTGCGCATGACGGGACCGCGCTGGCGGCAGGGTTCAGGCCGACAGGCGCTGTGCAGCCCAGAGCACCTGTTCCAGCACGGCCTTCATGCCCAGCTGGTCCTGGGGGCGCTGCAGGCGGCCGGCGTCGTCGAATGCCTGGCCGGCCTGCCCCACGGCGTGGCTCACGGGCGCCAGCCAGCACTGCAGGTTCAGCAGCAGCGGCGCCAGGTGCGACTGGGCGCGCAGGCCGCCCAGGCCGCCGGGCGAGGCGCTGGCCATGCCCACGACCTTGCCGCGAAAGGGCAGGGTGCCATCGGACCAGACGGCGTCGCCGGCCACGGGGCTGGAGGCCCAGTCGATGGCGTTCTTGAGCAGGGCAGGGTAGCTGCCGTTGTACTCGGGCGAGCAGATCAGCCAGGCCGGGTGGCTGTGCAGCGCGGCCTTGAAGCGCAGCACGTCGGGCGGCGTGCCGCTGGCCTCCAGGTCGGCGTTGTACATGGGGATGTCGAAGTCCGACAGCTCCAGCAGCGTGGGCTGGGCGCCCAGTTCGCGCGCCATGTCGGCGGCGGCGGCGGCCAGGCGCCGGTTGTGCGATTGTTGGCGGGTACTGCCCGCGAAGATGAGGATCTGCATGGCCGCCATTGCATCACAGGCCCTGCACATGTTTCTTGCAAGCGGGGCGCGCTGCGGGCGGCGCCGCGCAGCATCCTGCGGTGCGCACGCTGTGTCCGCCGCACTGTTTCACGTGGAACACCGGCGCAGTGCTGGCCCAGTGGCGGTGCAGTGGCGGTGCAGTGGCGGGGCCGGCCGACCCCTCGCAAGGCATTGGTGCGGCAAAGGTGGGAAAATCGCGGGTTCCCCGCTGGGTTCCCCTCGCCACATGAACGAGGGCCACCTGCCATGAGCGCCGGAGCGTGAGTGCTCCGTGTCGGGGGCTTGGGCCGGGCAGGCCCCCGGAGTGATAAGCATGTTGTACCCACAGGAATTTGATGTGATCGTGGTCGGTGGCGGCCACGCCGGCACCGAGGCCGCGCTGGCCGCTGCGCGCATGGGCTGCAGGACGCTGCTGCTGAGCCACAACATCGAGACCCTGGGCCAGATGAGCTGCAATCCCAGCATCGGCGGGATCGGCAAGGGCCATCTGGTCAAGGAAGTGGATGCGCTGGGCGGCGCCATGGCGCTGGCCACCGATATCGGCGGCATACAGTTCCGCATCCTCAACAGCTCCAAGGGCCCGGCCGTGCGTGCCACGCGCGCCCAGGCCGACCGCATTCTCTACAAGGCCGCCATCCGCGACATGCTGGAGAACCAGCCCAACCTGTGGCTGTTCCAGCAGGCGGTGGATGACCTCATGGTCGAGGGCGACCGCGTGGTGGGCGCCGTCACCCAGGTGGGCGTGCGCTTTCGCAGCCGCACCGTGGTGCTCACGGCGGGCACCTTCCTGGACGGCAAGATCCACGTGGGCCTGAACAACTACGCGGCAGGCCGCGCAGGCGATCCGCCGGCCGTCAGCCTGTCGTCGCGGCTCAAGGAGCTGCAACTGCCCCAGGGGCGCCTGAAGACCGGCACGCCGCCGCGCCTGGATGGCCGCAGCATCGATTTCTCGCAGTGCGAGGAGCAGCCCGGCGACGGCATGCCCGGCGGTGTCAACGAAGGCGTGCTGCCCGTGTTCAGCTTCATCGGCAATGCGGCCATGCACCCGCGCCAGATGCCTTGCTGGATCACCCACACCAACGAGCGCACGCACGACATCATCCGCAGCGGCTTTGACCGCAGCCCCATGTTCACGGGCAAGATCGAGGGCGTGGGCCCGCGCTACTGCCCCAGCGTCGAGGACAAGATCAACCGCTTTGCCGACAAGGATAGCCACCAGATCTTCCTTGAGCCCGAAGGCCTGACCACCAACGAGTTCTATCCCAACGGCATCTCCACCAGCCTGCCCTTCGACATCCAGTACGCACTGGTGCGCAGCATGAAGGGGCTGGAGAACGCGCACATCCTGCGCCCCGGCTACGCCATCGAGTACGACTACTTCGATCCGCGCTCGCTCAAGAGCAGCTTCGAGACGCGCCAGATCCAGGGCCTGTTCTTCGCCGGCCAGATCAACGGCACGACCGGCTACGAGGAAGCGGCGGCCCAGGGCCTGTTCGCCGGCCTCAACGCCGCGCTGCAGTGCCGCGGCCAGGAAGCCTGGCTGCCGCGCCGCGACGAGGCCTACCTGGGCGTGCTGGTCGATGACCTGATCACCAAGGGCGTGACCGAGCCCTACCGCATGTTCACCAGCCGCGCCGAGTTCCGGCTGCAGCTGCGCGAGGACAACGCCGACATGCGCCTGACCGAGGCCGGCCGCGCCATGGGCCTGGTCGACGATGCGCGCTGGGACGCCTTCAGCCGCAAGCGCGATGCTGTTTCACGTGAAACAGAGCGCCTGAAGTCCACCTGGGTCAATCCGCGCATCGTCGCGCCCGAGGAATCGGAGCGTGTGCTGGGCAAGTCCATCGAGCGCGAGTACAACCTGTTCGACCTGCTGCGCCGCCCCGATGTGGGCTATGGCAAGCTGATGAGCCTGAACGAGGGCCGCTATGCCTCGGCCGATGTGCAGCCCGAGGTGCTGGGCGATCTCAGCGGCGCCGTGGTCGAGCAGGTGGAGATCGCGGCCAAGTACGCAGGCTACATCGACCGCCAGAAGGACGAGGTGCAGCGCGCCGCCCACTTCGAGAACCTGCGCCTGCCGGCCGAACTGGACTATATGCAGGTGCCGGCCCTGTCCTTCGAGGTGCGCCAGTCGCTGCAAAAGCACAGGCCCGAGACGCTGGGTCAGGCGTCGCGCATGTCGGGTGTGACGCCCGCTGCGATCTCGTTGCTCATGGTCCACCTGAAGAAGGGCGGCTTCCGTGGTTTCGCTGCCGACGCGCAGGGCGAGGAGATCTCCGCATGAGCCAGGATCTGCGCATCCCTCTCGAAGCCGGCCTGCGGGCGCTGGGCCTGGAGCTTTCCCCCGCCCAGGTCGATACGCTGATGGAATTCCAGGCCCTGCTGGGCAAGTGGAACAAGGTCTACAACCTCACGGCCGTGCGTGATCCGCAGGAGATGCTGACCCATCACCTGCTCGACAGCCTTGCTGCCGTGCCGGCGCTGCAGCGCCATCTGGCACAGATGCCTGCGCGCGCAGGCCGCACCGCCATGCTGGACGTGGGCTCGGGCGGCGGCCTGCCCGGCGTGGTCTTTGCCGTCTGCTGCCCGCAGATCGACGTGCACTGCGTGGACACGGTGGGCAAGAAGGCCGCCTTCATCCAGCAGGCGGCGGCCACGCTGCGCCTGCCCAACCTGCGCGGCATCCACAGCCGTGTGGAGCAGCTGACCACGCGCTATCCGCTGATCAGCTGCCGCGCCTTTGCCTCGCTGGTGGACTTCACCGGCTGGTCGCACCAGTCGCTGGAGGAGGGCGGCACCTGGCTGGCCATGAAGGGCAAGCACCCCGACGATGAAATCGCCGCGCTGCCTGCCGACGTGCAGGTGTTTCACGTGGAACCATTGAAGGTGCCGGGCCTGGATGCCGAGCGCTGCATCCTCTGGCTGCGCGTTGCCGCCTGATTTTTTACCGAATGGCACACTGCCGCGTTGCGGCGGGGCCATGTTCCCCATGCGCTGGCCATGGCCCTCGCATAAACTCCCAGCTTTCATAGCTCAGGGGTCAGCATGTTCGGCATCTCCGATTTCAGCGCATTCGTTGTTGCCATTCTTCTGTTCCTGCTGATTCCGGGGCCGGGCAATCTGGCGCTGATCACCTCCACCGGCAAGGGCGGCATACGTGCCGGAATGGCGGCCTGCGCCGGCGTGCTGGCAGCCGACCAGGTGCTGATCTGGCTGGCGGTGGCGGGCGTGGCCGCGCTGCTGGCCTCCTATCCCGCGGCCTTCCATGCCGTGCAGTGGCTGGGCGCCGCCTACCTGGGCTGGCTGGGTTTCAGGATGCTCACCGCCAGGCCCGGCGATAAGCCCGTGCTGCACATCGAGCCGCGCCACTACTTTCGCCAGGCCGGCCTGATCACCCTGATGAACCCCAAGTCCATCGTGTTCTACATGGCCTTCTTCCCGCTGTTCGTGGACCCTGCAAGCCACCAGGGCCTGCTCACGTTCGCGGTGATGGCGGCCACGGTGGCCGTGCTGACCTTTCTCTACTGCCTGATCGTGGTGCTGCTCACCGCGCATCTGGCCGAGCGCATGCGCGCCAATCCTGCGGTTTCCCGGGTTCTCGAAAAGACTGCGGGCGTGTTCCTGATCGGTTTTGGCCTCAAGCTGGCCATCGCCAAATAAGCGTGTAAATACCATGGCCAAAATCTTCTGTGTCGCCAATCAAAAGGGCGGGGTCGGCAAGACCACCACCGCCGTCAACCTTGCAGCGGGCCTGGCCAAGGTCGGCCAGCGCGTGCTGCTGATCGACCTGGACCCGCAGGGCAATGCCACCATGGGCTCGGGCGTGGACAAGCGCGCGCTGGAGTTGTCGGTCTACGACGTGCTGCTGGAGAACGCCAGCGTCAAGGAAGCCGCTGTGCGCTCCGAGGCCGTGGGCTACGACGTGCTGGGCGCCAACCGCGAACTCAGCGGCGCCGAGATCGAGCTGGTCACCCTGGAGCGCCGCAACGAGCGCCTGAAGGGCGCCCTCAAGGCAGCCGATGCCGACTACGACTTCGTGCTGGTGGACTGCCCGCCCAGCCTGTCCATGCTCACCTTGAACGGCCTGTGCGCGGCCCATGGCGTGGTCGTGCCCATGCAGTGCGAGTACTTCGCGCTCGAAGGCCTGACCGACCTGGTCAACACCATCAAGCAGGTGCACGCCAACATGAACCCCGACCTGCAGATCATCGGCCTGCTGCGCGTGATGTTCGATCCGCGCACCACGCTGCAGCAGCAGGTCAGCGACCAGCTCAAGGAGCACTTCGGCGACAAGGTCTTCGACACCGTGATCCCGCGCAACGTGCGCCTGGCCGAGGCACCCAGCTATGGCGTGCCCGGCGTGGTCTTCGACCCGGGCGCCAAGGGCAGCAAGGCCTTCATCGATTTCGCGCACGAGATGGTGCGCCGCATCAAGAAGATGTAGCCATGCAAGGTTCACATGAAGCGGCAGGGCAGGGCGTGCCGACCGGGTGGGCCGCCGAGGACGTCTGGCTGCTGCCCGGCTGGCAGAACTCGGACGCCGATCACTGGCAAAGCCGCTGGGAGCAGCGCCACGGCTACCGCCGCCTGGAGCAAAACGACTGGGACCGCCCGCTGCGCGGCGACTGGAGCGTCAGGCTGCAGGAGACGGTGCTCGACGCCCCGCGCCCGGTGGTGCTGGTGGCGCACAGCCTGGGCTGCATCCTCGTGGCCTGGTGGGCCGCGCATTCGCCGCTGGCCGCCCGCAAGGTGCGCGGCGCGCTGCTGGTCGCCCCCGGCGATACCGAGCAGCCCCAGCTGCGCGAGCAATTGCCGGGCTGGTCGCCGGTGATGATGCAGCGCCTGCCGTTTGCCTCCATCGTGGTCGGTAGCGACAACGACATTTACTGCAGCGCCCAGCGCGTGCAAGCCATGGCCTATGCCTGGGGCGCACGCTTCGTCGACGCAGGGCCTTCGGGCCATCTCAACACGGCCAGCGGGCTGGGCGACTGGGACCGCGGACACGCGCTGCTGGCATCGCTTTGACAAGGACAACACCATGGTGACCAAGAAACCCAAGGGACTGGGACGCGGGCTGGAAGCCCTGCTCGGACCCAAGGTCCACGACAAGGAAGAGGGCGGCGGACCGGTGGCCGAGACCGGCCTGCCCAGCATCCTGCAGCTCGACGTCATGGTGCCCGGCCAGTACCAGCCGCGCACCCACATGGACGAGGGCGCGCTCTACGAGCTGGCCGAAAGCATCAAGGCCCAGGGCATCATGCAGCCCATCCTGGTGCGCCGCCTGGCCAAGGGCGAGCACGCCGGCAAGTACGAAATCATCGCGGGCGAGCGGCGCTTCCGTGCGGCCCGCATCGCCGGCCTGGCCGAGGTGCCGGTGCTGGTGCGCGAGGTGCCAGACGAGGCCGCCGCCGCCATGGCGCTGATCGAGAACATCCAGCGCGAGGACCTGAACCCGCTGGAAGAGGCCCAGGGCCTGTCGCGCCTGGTCAAGGAATTCGGCCTCACGCACGAGCAGGCGGCCCAGGCCGTGGGCCGCTCGCGCAGCGCGGCCACCAACATCCTGCGCCTGCTCAACCTGGCCGATCCGGTGCAGACCATGCTCATGGCCGGCGACATCGACATGGGCCATGCGCGCGCCCTGCTGTCGCTGGACCGCGCAGCCCAGATCACGGCCGGCAACCAGATCGCGGCCAAGAAGCTGTCGGTGCGCGAGGCCGAGGCCCTGGTCAAGAAGATCGGTGCCGACTTCAGCCTGGTGCGCCAGAAGTCCAAGAAGGACGGCAAGTCGCGCGACATCAAGCGCGTGGAAGAGGAGCTGTCCGACCTGCTCATGGCCGATGTCGAAGTGCGCATCAAGAAGTCCGTGCGCCGTGGCGGCAAGCTGCAGGAAATGGGCGAAGTGGCGATCCAGTTCGGCTCGCTCGATGCGCTCAACGGGCTGATCGAACGTTTGCGCGGTGATGCCCCCGAGTGATGACAACAGCTTGTAACCGTCTGTCATCTGTCGTTCTCCAGCAAAGCAGCGCTTTTTCGCAAGGGTGAATCCCGGTATATTTGCGCGCTGTCATGCGGGGTAATTGTGTGTAATCGATGGCTGGCGACGCCGCCAGGCCGTGGACGCCCATCGCCCTGGCGCTGATTCACCTAGACCAGACCCGAGAGGATTACAACGTGAAGAAGTATCTTGCCCTGACCGCCATCGCTGCCGTGGCGCTGACTGGCTGCGCAACCACCGACATGCGCATGGGTTCGCCCGAAGCCAAGACCGTGGCCACCGGCGCCGCAGGCGGTGCCAGCGCCGAGAACGCCAATACCGAGCTGGAGCGCTGCGACTCCTCGCTGGGCACCATCTCCCTGGTCGAGAACCAGACCGCGGGCTGGTACACCATCCTCACCCAGCAGTACCGCCTGCCCCCCACCTCGCAGCTGCTGCGCCTGATGATCCAGCAGTCCAACTGCTTCATCGTCGTGGAACGCGGAGCGGCCGGCATGGGCGCCATGGCACGCGAGCGCGCGCTGATGGACTCGGGCGAGATGCGTGGCGGCAGCAACCTGGGCAAGGGCCAGATGGTGGCCTCCGACTACGGCCTGTCCCCCGAAGTGATCTTCAACCAGAGCGATGCCGGTGGCATGGGTGGCGCCATCGGCGGCCGCGCAGGCGGCATCTTCGGCGCGCTGGCGGCAGCCACCAAGACCCGCGAGGCCTCGGTCATGCTGGCCCTGGTGGACAACCGCTCGGGCGTGCAGGTCTCGGCTTCCGAGGGCTCGTCCTCCAAGACCGATTGGGGCGGCATGGGCGCGCTGTTCGGCGGCTCCGCCGGCGCCTCGCTGGGTGGCTACACGCGCACGGCCGAGGGCAAGGTGATCGCCGCCGCCTTCATGGACGCCTACAACCAGATGGTTCGCTCGCTGCGCAACTACAAGGCGCAGACCGTGAAGGGCCAGGGCCTGGGCGGCGGTGGACGCCTGGGCGTGGACGGCGGTGCCGCACCGTCGCAGACATCGGCTCCGGGCGCCAATGCCGCCGGCATGTCGCTGCGCGCTGCCCAGCAAAAGCTCAATGCCCTGGGCTATACCGCCGGCACGCCTGACGGCGCCATGGGCAAGAACACCCAGAACGCCCTGCGCGAGTTCCAGCGCGACCAGAGCCTGCCGCAGACCGGCCGCCTCGACCGTGCCACCTCGCAAGCACTGCAACAGCAATGAGATGCAGCACCCCCTGAGTCGCTTCGCGCCTTCCCCCTCTCCTGCGGGAGGGGGGCATACGGGCGGCCGGCGACAGCCTCGCTGCGGGGCGGCCCTTGCTCGCTGTTCCTGGTTTGGGGCGTTTCGGGCTCATAGGTCGCGCTCGTTTCATGGGCTGTGGGAGGCGCGTCGCGTAATGAGGCTCTGACATGCGGCGCCTTCCCTGGCCGGCCCCGGCCCTTCTTGCCTGGGCGGGCGCCTGGCTTGTCTACGCCGCGCTGCAATCGACCCTAGGGCCGCTGGCCGCCTGGCTGGCGGCCTGTTTTTTGGGCGTGCTCGCCAGCCTGCTGGCCACGCCCTGGTGGCGGCGCCTGGCCGTGGCGGCGGGCTTTCCGCTGTCCTGCCTGATGCTGTGGGGGCCGGGCGGCCTGGCCGCCATCAGCCCCTGGCTGTGGCTGGCGGCGCTGGGCCTGCTCACCCTGGTCTACCCGCTCAACGCCTGGCGCGATGCGCCGCTGTTTCCCACGCCGACCGATGCGCTGCAAGGCCTGGCCGATGCCGCGCCGCTGCCCGATGGCGCGGCCGTGCTGGATGCCGGCTGCGGCCTGGGTGACGGCCTGCGCGCGCTGCGCGGCCAGTACCCGCAGGCGCGGCTCCATGGCATGGAGTGGAGCTGGCCGCTGCGCTGGCTGTGTGCGCTGCGCTGCCCCTGGGCCCGCGTGCGCCGCGCCGATATCTGGCTGGCCGACTGGAGCGGCTACCAGATGGTCTACCTGTTCCAGCGCCCCGAAAGCATGGGCCGTGCGGCCGTCAAGGCCGCCACGGAACTGCCCGAGGGCGCCTGGCTGGTCAGCCTGGACTTTGCGCTGCCCGGTGTGGAGCCCTCCTGGCAGCGCCAGGGCCCGGGCCGCCACAGCCTCTGGGTCTACCGCATGCCGCTGGGCGGTGCCGGTGAGGCCGTGGTGCATGTGCCCGAGCCCGAGGAAACGCACTACGAAAAGGCACTGCGGGAACTGCAGGAACGCCGGTGAGGGGCCGTGCCGCCTACTTCTTTGCGCTGGCCTTGCTCACATAGAGCGACAGCGCGGCGATATCGGCCTCGCTGAGCGTGGCCTTGAACGAGGGCATGGCGCCTATGCCGTCGCGCAGTGCGCGCGCCACGCGCGCGGCGTCGGGCTGCAGCTCGTCGAGCACGGGGCCGATGGCGCCCTCGGCACCCGCGTCCTTGAGCGTGTGGCACAGCGCGCAGGCGGGCGTGGCCGTGGCGAACAGCTTCTTGCCCAGGGCCATCTGGGCCGCTTCATTGGCAAAGGCGGGGCCGGACAGCAGGGCGCTGCCGAGCAAAGCGCTGCCCAGCAGGGCGGTGTGGATCAGGTGTTTCATCGTGAACATGGCAATGGGGGTACGGGCCCGCCACGGTCTGGCGCCGTGTGCGGGAGGTGACGGGAAGGGGGGCGGGATGGGCGCGCGGGCCGTGCTCAGGCCACGGTGACGGTCACGGCGTGGTCGGCCCAGCTGGTGTTGTTGTAGCCACTCTGGTTCTCGCCACGCATCTCGGGCTGGACCCGGCCGCGCGCGTCGGTGGCGCGGCTGGCCAGCACATGCGTGCCCTTGGGCAGGCGCGCCTGCAGCACGAACTGGCGCCAGGCGTACCTGCCCAGGTCGGGGCCGACCAGGCGTGCGGCCTGCCAGCTCTTGCCGCCGTCCGTGGACACCTCCACGCCCTTGACGGCGTCCATGCCGCCAAAGGCCACGCCGTGGATCTGCACCAGGCCGGCGGCCTGCCCGCCGTCCTCGGGCAGGGGCGAGTTGATCCAGGACTTGACGCTCATCTCCTGCACCGAAGGCTGGCTCGGGTCGCCCTTGCTGCCGGGCGGCGAGATGCGGTAGCCGTGGGACATGATGTGGGCCTCGCTCTCGCGCGGCGTGAAGGCCAGTTGCCGGATGTACTTGATGTTGTTCACGCCGGTGTAGCCGGGCACGATCAGGCGCAGCGGCCCGCCATGGGCCAGCGGCACGGGCTCGCCGTTCATCTCCCAGGCCAGCAGGGCGTCTTCCATGGCCGACAGCGGCACCGAGCGCTCGACGATGACGCTCTTGGGGTCCAGCCCTGCGGGCAGTACCTCACCGCCCGTGCCGGTCATGTAGAGGCCGCCATCGGCCACGCCGCCCAGGGCCTTGACCACCTCGCGCACGGGCACGCCGCTCCAGACCACGCAGCCGGCAGCGCCCACGGTCCAGGCCGTGCCGCTGGGCTTGCTGGGAAAGAAGGCCCGGCCATTGCCCGAGCACTGCAGCACCATGGCCACGGTCTCCAGGCCCAGGGACTTGAGCTCGCGCACGCTGAGGCTGCGGGGCTGGCGCACGCCCTCCACCTGCAGCTGCCAGGCATCGCGGTCGGCCACGATGGATTCGGGCGGCGTGGGCAGGTTGTTGCGCACATAGAGCTGGTCGCTGGGCGTGATCACGCTGGTGCCGAAGGCGCCGCGCCGCGTCTCTATGGTGGTGGAGCTGTGGACGATGAGGGCATCGGCCTTCTTCCAGCCCGCGTAGCCGGGCAGGGGTTTGGCGGCCGGTGCCTGGGCCGATGCGCCCTGGTGCAGGCCGGCCAGGCCTGCGGCGGCCAGTGCGCTGGCGCTGCCGGCCAGCAGGCTGCGGCGCGCGGGGGAGGTGGGCAAGTGGTTCATGGTTGTCTCCTCGTGGTGGTTGTCAGGGGTCGTGTCATGGGGCAGGGCTGCCCAGGGCCCTGCTGGCCACGGCCAGGGCCTGTTTCTTCTGGGCCACGAGCACCAGCGGCCGGCCTTCGCGCGAGCGAACGACCTGCCAGTGCATGTTGGCCCACCAGCCCTGGCCATCCGGCAGGCGCTGGGGCTGGTCGAAGGCCAGCACGGTAACGATGCCGCCCTTCTCGAAGAAGGTGGTCAGGTGGTAGGCGCGCGTGCCGTCGATATCGCAGGGCCGCATCAGCTGGGTGTAGCCGGGCAGCTTCTCGCCGGCAGGCAGGTCCAGGCGGTGGGCGACCTCGGCCTCGGGCATGAAGCTGCCGCGCAGCGTGCGCTCGTAGTACTCGTGCTCGATGGCGGCGCGCACCAGCTCGGGCGGGCGCATGGCAAACACGGCCGTGGCGGCCGAGCTGCCCACCAGCAGCGCGGCAATCAGCCGGCGCACGCCGCTGCGCGCATGCCAGGGCGTGTGGCGCAGCAGATGGGCGGGCGGCCCGCCGTGTGGTCCGGGGTCGAAGGCCAGGGCCAGTTCGGCGCGTGCGCGCAGGTCGAAGGCCGATTCGTCGGTCGTGTCCGGGGCAGTCATTTCAAGCCTTGGTATCGGGTGGGGCGCAGCGGGGTGGGGCGCAGCGGGATCACGCTGGCAGTCTCTGGGGCAGGCGCCGGGGCGGCCTGCTCCAGCGCCGCCTTCAGCGCATCGCGGGCGCGCGACAGGCGCGACAGCACCGTGCCCGGCGCAATGTCCAGGGCCTCGGCCATCTGGGCCGTGGGCATGTCGTCGAAGTAATAGAGCACCAGCACCTCGCGGTGGATGGGCGCGATGCGCGCCAGCGCCTTGACCACGTCGAGCCGGTCGTCCAGCGCCGAAGGCGAGGGGGCGGGATGCTGGTCCAGCGCCTCGTCATCGCTGACCAGATGGGCCGATGGCGCAAGGTGGCGGAAGGCATGGCGGCGCATGATCTGGAACAGCCAGGCCCGCGCCATCGCGGCCTCGCGCAGCTGGTGGCGAAAGCGCCAGGCGCTGGTGAAGCAGTCCTGCACCACGTCCTCGGCCAGCGCGCGCGAGCCGGTCAGCGCCCAGGCGCTGCGCAGCAGGAATCGGTAGTGCTCGCGCACCCACTGGTTGTAGCGCGACTCGGCGGTGGAGATCATGCGGCATAAGAGCACGCCGGGCGCCGCTGCATTCCATGGCCTGCCGACCGGCAAACCCTATATCGGCTCAGCTATCGCGAAGAGACGATGGCCCTCTGATGGTCCATGGGCGGCCGGGATACAGCGCCTGTTCCGGCCCTGTGGGCCGCCGCGCCCGCCTGCTGCCCGAAGAACCGGGCAGGGGGCATGCCCACCGTGCGGTGCACCATGGCGCTGAAGGCGCTGGGGCTGTAGCCCAGCTCGGCGGCGATCTGCTGTATGGGAAGGCCGCGCGCGGCCAGGCTCAGGCCATGGGCCAGCACCACTTGCTGGCGCCAGGCGGTGAAGCTGCAGCCCAGCTGCTGCTGGAACAGCCGGGCCACGGTGCGCGGGCTGGCGCCGGTGTCTGCCGCCCAGTCGGCCAGGCTCTCGTGCTGGGTGGGGTCGGCCACCACGGCCTCGCAGAGCATGCGCAGCCGCTTGTCCTGGGGCATGTTCACGCCAAGGTGGACTTCGCTGGCGCGGCGCAGCTCCTCCAGCAGCAGGGCGCTCAGATAGTGTTCGCGCTGCAGCGTGGCGGCGTCGGGTGCGGGCTGGTCATCGCTTTGCTTGGGCAGGGCCGTGATCAGCTCGCGCATCAGCGGCGAGACCTCCAGCACGCGGCAGCGCGCCCAGTCCTGCGGGTTGCAGGCCACGCCGCAGTAAGGGTGATCCGGCAGCACGGGCCCCTGGGCCGGATCGTCCTGCAGCACGTAGATGGAGACGAGATCGGCTTCCTCGACCATGGCCACGGCGTGGACCAGGCCGGGCGGAATCCATACGGCCTTGGAGGGTGGGGCGATCAGCGTGCCCTGGGGGGCCGACAGGTGCAGCACGCCGTCCAGCGAGATGGCGATCTGTGCCCAGCTGTGGCTGTGCGGTATGACGCGCGTGCGTGCCGACAGACGGTGCTGCTTGGCGCGCACGGGGCGCTGGGGCGTGGGCACGAACAGGTGCGGATGCAGGGCCTCGACCGGCTCCATCGGCCGGGCCTTGCGTGCCGACCGCAGTGCGGCTGCGGGGCAGGCGCTGGGCAGGGTGTCGGCAGAAGTGTCGGCAAGGGTGTGGGCAGGGGTGCCGGGCGTGGAGACAGGCTTTGGCATGTTTGCGACAGAAGTTGGCAGACTATCGCATACAAGACGAAACGCTGCTGCCTAAGATGCGGCCCATGACCGCCTCTTCTTCTTCCATGCCGGACGCCGTGGCTCCGGACCCGCTGCGCAGCGATGTGCGCACCATCGGCCTGATCGGCCTGGCGCATGGTTCCTCGCATTTCTTTCACCTGCTGCTGCCGCCGCTGTTTCCATGGCTGATCGCCGAGTTCGGCTACAGCTATGCCGAACTCAGCGTGATGGTGTCGCTGTTCTTCGTGGTCTCCGGCGTGGGCCAGGCCATGGCCGGCTTTGCGGTGGACCGCTTCGGCGCGCGCCCCATTCTGTTTGCGGCGCTGGGCAGCTTCACCGTGGCGGGCGTGGTCGCCAGCCTTGCACAGGGCTATGGAATGCTGCTGCTGGCGGCCTTCTTCGCGGGCCTGGGCAATGCGCCCTTCCACCCGGTGGACTTCACCATCCTCAACAAGCGCGTGTCGGCCAAGCGCATCGGCCATGCGTTCTCGGTGCACGGCCTGTCGGGCAATATCGGCTGGGCGCTGGCGCCGCTGTTCATGGCGGGCATCACCACGGCCACGGGGTCCTGGCGGCTGGCCTGCCTGTGCGGCGCGGTGCTGGCGGCGACGGTCCTTGCCATCATGGTGTTCAACCGCAAGGCCCTGGACGACCGCGCGGCCGATGCCCATGCGCCAGTGGCTTCGCGCACGGCTGCGGCCGTGCCGCAGGAGCATCCCATGGCCTTCCTGAAGCTGCCCTCGGTCTGGCTGTGCTTCTCGTTCTTCTTCTGGAGCACCTGCGCACTCAGTGCCATCCAGAGCTTCGCCAGCCCTGCCATGCAGTCCATGTACGGCCTGCCGCTGAGCGTGACGGCGCTCATCGTCACGGGCTACATGCTCTGCGGCGCGGCCGGCATGGTGGCGGGCGGTTTCCTGGTGGGCCGCGTCAAGCGGCTGGAGAAGGTGATCTCGATCTGCATGCTGGGTTCGGGCGTGGCGCTGTTCCTGGTCGGCACGGGCTGGCTGCCGGCGATGGTGGCCGTGGGCGTGGCCTCCATGGCGGGCCTGGGCACGGGCCTGGCCGGCCCCTCGCGCGACATGCTGATCAAGCGCGCCGCGCCCCCCGGCGCCACGGGCCGCGTCTATGGCACGGTGTATTCGGGGCTGGACCTGGGCTTTTGCCTTGCAGCCCCCGTGTTCGGCTACATGCTGGACCACGGCATGAGCCACGGCGTGTTCTACGGATCGGCCATTGCCCTGGTACTGAGCGTCGTGTCGGCCGTGGTCGTGGGCGATGGCGTGAGCCGGAAAAGCGGCATGGCTCTGAGCGCAGGCTGATCCCGGGTCACGCTCCCCAAAGGCCCCGCAGGCCAAGGCTTGCGGGGCCTTTGCTTTGGGCTGTGAGACGGACAAGGCAGGCACGGCAATTGCGTGCGCCCTGCGCGGCGCCTGCTATCGTGCAGGCACAACTTTTTCAACACAGGAGACCTGTCCATGCGTTCCGCCTTTGCACCGCTTTCCCTCATGTTCCGCAGCGCCCCGCTGGCGCTGGCGCTGGCCGTGGCCGGCCTGTCCGGCAGTGCCCTGGCCGCGCCCAAGGCCGATATCCAGGCGCTGGCGCAAAAGCACCAGCAGCCCTTGCTGGACACACTGCGCGACCTGGTGCACATCGAGTCGGGCAGCAAGGACATGGAGGGCGTGGAGCAGATCGCCAACTACGTGGCCGGCAAGCTGCGCGAGCAGGGCGGCAAGGTGGAGATCCTGCAGCCCACCGACGTCTACCGGCTGGGCGACACGCCCGAGAAGATCGGCCCCATGGTGCATGCCGAGTTCAAGGGCAAGGGCACCAGCCGCATCATGCTGATCGCCCACATGGACACGGTCTACCTGCGCGGCATGCTCAAGGACCAGCCGTTTCGCATCGATGGCGAGCGCGCCTACGGCCTGGGCATTGCCGACGACAAGCAGGGCGTGGCCCTGATCCTGCACACCGTGGCCATGCTGCGCCAGATGGGCTTCGACAACTACGGCACGCTGACCGTGCTGATGAACAGCGACGAGGAAATCAGCTCGCCCGGCGCGCGCAGCACCATCACGCGCATGGGCGCCGAGCAGGATGCGGTCTTCTCGTTCGAAGGCGGGGGCACCGACGGCGGGGTGCGCCTGGCCACCAGCGGCATCGGCGCGGCCTACCTCAAGGTCGAGGGCAAGGCCTCGCACGCAGGCGCCAAGCCCGAGGACGGCGTCAACGCGCTGTACGAGCTGTCGCACCAGCTGCTGCAGATGAAGGACCTGTCCAAGCCCGAGACCGGCCTCAAGCTCAACTGGACCGTGGCCAAGGCCGGCACCAACCGCAACGTCATTCCCGCCGAGGCCACGGCCCAGGCCGACGCCCGCGCGCTGCGCGTGGCCGACTTCACGGCGCTGGAGCAGGCCATGCAGGCCAAGGTGGGCCACAAGCTGCTGGACGCCAGCAAGGTGCAGCTCAAGTTCGAAGTGCGCCGCCCGCCGCTGGAGGCCAACGAGGCCTCGCGCAGCCTGGCCAGGCAGGCGCAGACCATCTACAGCGATGAGCTGGGCCTGAAGATGAGCGTGATGGAAAAGGCCACGGGCGGCGGCACCGACGCGGCCTTTGCGGCGCTCAAGGCCAAGGGTGCCGTCATCGAGGGCTTTGGCCTGAGCGGCTACGGCGCGCACTCCAATGATGCGGAGTACGTACAGTTGAACACCATCGTGCCCCGCCTGTACCTGGCCACGCGCATGATCATGGATCTCTCCAAGTAAGGGTCGGCTATCAGGCTGCAATCCTGCGTTAAGCCAAAGCCAGACGGTGGCTTGGGTCGCTTTTTCTGACCCTGCCGGGAGGTTGTTTTTCGAGGCCGGGTCTCGGCCCGGCGGCCGACTGCCCTTTCTTGATTCGCCGAGAAAGGTCAGGTCAAAGAAGGCGACCCGGACGTCCGCGACCCCTGCGCTTCGCTACGGGCGCGGCCATACGGGAGCGAACAGCAGGCGCCGAGCATTTGCGGACGCAAAAAAGGGCATGCCTTGCGGCATGCCCTGAAGGCGCATCGTGGGGCGCTCTGTGTTCTTTACTGCGAAGAGATGTTCTTGTCCTTGGCGATCTTGCTCCAGCGCGTGAAGTCGGCATTCAGGCGCGCCTTCATGGCCGCGCCGTCCTGGTAGGTGGCGATGGCGCCTGCGGCCAGCATCTTCTTTTGCAGCTCGGGCTCGGCCAGGATGAGCTTGAGCTCCTGGTTCAGGCGCTGGACCACGGCAGGCGGCGTGTTCAGCGGGGCGATCAGGCCGCCCCAGGTGTCGGCGTCGAAGCCGGGGAAGCCCTGCTCGGCCACCGACTTCACGTTCGGCAGCAGCTGCTTGGCCTTTTGCGAGCTGACGGCAATGGCGCGCAGCTTGCCCGCCTGGATGTGGGGCAGGGCCGCGACCACGTCGGCGAACATCACGGCGATCTGGCCGCCGATCAGGTCGGTCACGGCCGGCGCGCTGCCGCGATACGGCACGTGCTGCATGTCGAAGCCGCCCAGGTCCTTGAGCTGCTCCATGGACAGGTGGCCGAAGCTGCCCGTGCCCGAGCTGGTGTAGTTCAGCGCCGGCTTGGCCTTCCTGGCATGCTCGATCAGCTGCTGCAGGTTGGTCACGTCCGGCAGCTCGCGCGGGTTGATGACGATGGCCATGGGCAGGTCATAGACCGTGGCCACGGGCAGGAAGTCCTTGCGCACGTCGTACAGGTTGTTGTTGAACAGCATGGGCGCCAGCAGGGCGGGCATGCCGAACATGGACAGCGAGTAGCCGTCGGGCTGCGACTTGATGAAGGCCGCCGTGCCCACCGAGCCCGAGGCGCCGGGGCGGTTGTCGATGACGATGGTCTGGCCCAGGCGCTCGGTCAGGCGCTGGGCGACGATGCGCGCGGCCGTGTCGGTGGGGCCGCCGGGCGGGAAGGCCACGGTCAGCTTGATCAGCTTGTCGGGCCACTGGCCCTGGGCCCGGGCGGCGGGTGCCAGCGTGGCGATGGCGGTGGCGCAGGCGGCGGACAGGATCTGGCGGCGCGAGGCCTGGAAGGGGGTGGAAGTCATATGTCTCCTCAATCGGGAAGGGGTGGAAATGAGAGCCGTGGAGCGGTCTGGTTGGGAACGTCTGCGCGCTCTCAGATGATGTTTCTGGCGCGCAGCGCGGCGCGGGCCTGCTCGTCCAGGCCCAGGCGCTGCTGCAGCACCTCGTCGGTGTGTTCGCCCTGGTGGGGCGGCGGTCGGCGCACGGGCAGGCGCTGGCCATCCAGCGCATAGGGCGGGGCCAGCACGGACTGGCTGCCGGCCTCGCTGTCCTCGAAGCGGTGCAGCAGGCCGGCATCGGCCGTGCGCTGCGAGTTCAGGGCCTCGAACAGGCCCAGCACCTCGCCGCAGGGGATCTGCGCGGCTGTCAGGCATTCGAGCAGCTGGGCGCGCGTGAAGCGCAGCAACTCGGCCTGCACCAGCGGCATCAGCAGCTCGCGGTTGGCCGAGCGTGCGGTATTGGTGGCAAAGCGCTCGTCGGCGGCCCACTCGGGCTTGGCGATGACGTCGGTGCAAAAGCGCTGGAACTGGCCGTTGTTGCCCACGGTGATGACCAGCGGGCCGTCGGCCGCCTCGAACACGCCGTAGGGCACGATGGACGGATGGGCGTTGCCGAACTTGGGCGGGTCGCCGGCCTTGAGCAGGGCCTCCATGCCGTAGTAGCTGGTGATCATCAGGCCGCAGTCGTACAGGGCCATCTGCACATGGCGGCCGCGCCCGCTGCGCTCGCGCTCGTAGAGCGCGGCCAGGATGGCCTGGGCCGAGTACATGCCCGTGAACATGTCCACGGCGGCCACGCCGAACTTCAGCGGGCCCTGGCCCTGCTCGCCGTTCATGGCCATGATGCCGGACTCGCCCTGCACCACCAGGTCGTAGCCGGGCCGCGTGGCCTCGGGGCCGCTGCGCGAGTAGCCCGAGATGGAGCAGTACACCAGGCGCGGGTTCAGTGCCGACAGCTGCTCGTAGCCCAGCCCCAGCTTCTCGGCGCCGCCGACCTTGAAGTTCTGGATGACCACATCGCTGTCGGCCGCCAGCTCGCGTGCGATGCGCAGGCCCTCTTCGGCCTGCAGGTCCAGCGTGACCGAGCGCTTGTTGCGGTTGGCGCTGTTGAAGTAGGAGGTGTTGCGCTGGCCCACGCGCACGCCCCAGTCGCGCGTGTCGTCGCCGCGGCCCGGGTGCTCGACCTTGACGACATCAGCGCCCAGGTCGGCCAGCGCCATGGCGCACATGGGACCGGCCAGCACGCGCGAAAGATCCAGGACGCGCACGCCGTCCAGCGGCAGGGAAGAGGAAAGAGCACTCATGCGAAACCTTGTCGAACCACGAAAACCGCGTCGGGCCAGAGCCCGGGCAGGCCCGCATTCTTCATTTGTTTATGGATTTTGACAATCGTGCTAAAAAATGGACATTGTGTGTACTGAGGTTTGACAATGGATCTGGGCGGACTGTCCCTGCTGGTGGACATCATCGAAGCCGGCAACCTGAGCCGCGCCGCCGTGCGCCTGGGCATGAGCCGTGCCAACGTCAGCCACCGGCTCAACCAGTTCGAGCGACAGATCGGCCAGCAGCTGCTGCGCCGCACCACGCGCCAGGTCGAGCCCACCGAGCTGGGCCTGCGCCTGTACGCCCATGGCCGCGCGATACGCCAGGAAGCCATGGCGGCGGACGAGTCGGTGGACAGCCTGGGCCAGAGCCTGCAGGGCACCGTGCGGCTGAGCGTGCCCAGCGGCTACGGCCAGCTGCAGATGTCGGGCTGGCTGACGGAGTTCATGCGCATGCATCCGGGCATCACGCTGGAGGTGATCTTCGACAACGACATCGAGGACCTGATGCAGGGCGCCGTGGATTTCGCCGTGCGCGTGATGACCGAGCCGCCTGAAAGCCTGGTGGCCTGCAAGCTCGGCGATGTGCTCTACGAGGCCTGCGCCACGCCGCAGTTCCTGGCGCAGCATGGGCAGCCTGACTCGCTGCTGGCGCTCAAGCGCGTGCCGCTGATCACCTCGGCGCTCACGGGCCAGAAGCTGCGCACGGCCGGCATGAACGGCGCGCGGCCCACCGAACTGCGCATACGCCCGCGCCTGATGTCGCCCAACTTCCATTTCCTGCGCGATGCCGTGCTGCAGGGCCTGGGCGTGGCCGTGGTGCCGCGCTACATGGTGGCGGCCGAGTTGGCCAGCGGCGCGCTTGAGCGCCTGCCGCTGCCGCCGGGCAGCCTGGACTTTCTGGCCACGCGCCAGTACCTGCTGTACATGCCGTCCCACTACCAGACGCGGGCCATCACCACGCTGATCGACTTCCTGCGCGAGAAGGCCGCGGTGGAAGGACTCAGAGGCTGAAGATCTTGCCGGGGTTCAGGATGTTCTTCGGGTCCAGCGCCTGCTTGATGGAGCGCATCATCTGCACCGCGCCGTCGCCGGCTTCCTCGCGCAGGAAATCCATCTTGTGGATGCCCACGCCATGCTCGCCCGTGCAGGTGCCGCCCAGCGCAATGGAGCGCGACACCAGCTGGTGGTTGAGCTGCTCGGCGCGCGAGCGCTCGTCCTCGTCGGCCGGGTCGATCAGGTAGCCGAAGTGGAAGTTGCCGTCGCCCACGTGGCCGACGATGAAGTAGGGGATGCCGCTGTCGTCGGCCTCGCGCACCGAGTCCAGCAGCGCATCGGCCAGGCGGCTGATGGGCACGCAGGCATCGGTGGTGATGCAGCGGCAGCCGGGGCGGCTGGAGACGGCCGCGAAATAGGCGTTGTGGCGGGCCGTGAACAATCGCGTGCGGTCCTCGGGACGCTCGGCCCATTCGAAGGCGTTGCCGCCGAACTCGCCCGCAATGTCCTGCACCATCTCGGCCTGCTCCTTCACGCCCGTGGGCGAGCCGTGGAACTCCATCAGCAGCATGGGCTCCTCGCGCAGCGTGAGCTTGCTGTAGGCATTGACCATGCGCACCGAGTTCACGTCCACCAGCTCCACGCGCGCGATCGGCACGCCCATCTGGATGGTCTGGATCACCGTGCGCACGGCGGCCTCGATGCTGGGGAAGGAGCAGATGGCCGCGCTCACGGCCTCGGGCAGCGGGTACAGGCGCACCGTGATCTCGGTGGCCACGCCCAGCGTGCCCTCGCTGCCCACGATCAGGCGCGTGAGGTCGTAGCCCGCGCTGCTTTTCTTGGCGCGCGTGCCGGTGCGGATGATGTCGCCGCAGGCGGTCACCACTTCCAGCGCCAGCACGTTCTCGCGCATGGTGCCGTAGCGCACGGCATTGGTGCCGCTGGCGCGCGTGGCCGTCATGCCGCCGATGGAGGCATCGGCGCCGGGATCGATGGGAAAGAAGAAGCCCGTGTCCTTGATGGCATCGTTGAGCTGCTTGCGCGTGATGCCGGGCTGCACGGTGACCGTGAGGTCCTCGGTGTTGACCGAGAGGATGCGGTTCATGCGGCTCAGGTCCAGGCTGATGCCGCCTTCGACAGCCAGCAGATGGCCTTCGAGCGAGGAGCCGGCACCATAGGGAATCACGGGCACGGCATGCTGGTCGGCCAGCCTCAGCGCGTCCTGCACGTCCTGCGTGCTCTCGGCAAAGACCACGGCCGCAGGCGGGGGGGCCTGGATGGCGCCCTCGTCACGGCCGTGCTGTTCGCGCACCGCCAAAGCCGTGGAGCACTGGGCGCCGAAACGCTGGGCCAGGGCTTGGAGGAAGGCTTCGGGGATGCTGCGCTGAACGAAATCAGGCTGCAGGCGGACGGGGGCGACAGGGGCGTTCATCGGTGTTCTCCAGGGGAACTGGAAAGAATACCACCGGCCCTGCCGCCCTCGTGTGAGTGGTTGCCGCCATGCGCCTCAGCATCAACGCGGCTGGACCGCCTTGCTGAATTCATCCCTGGACAGCGAGCCGTTCTTGTCGGCATCGATCTGGGCGAAATTGCTGCTCACGGCAGGCAGCGCCTCGGCTTCCTTCTTGCTCAGCTTGCCGTCCCGGTTGGTGTCGGCGCGGTCGAAGGCGGCCTGGACATCATTGGCGGGGGCGCTGGGGCTGGTTGCTGCCGGCCCGGGCGCAGCCCTGACACCTGTCGCTGGACCATTGCCGGGACCCAATTCCTGGGCCATCGCACCAACACTGCCCAGGGAGATGGCCGCGAACAACATCACGCTGCGGATTTCAAAACCGGAGACTTTGCGCAGTTGAGAGGTCATGTGTCGAACTCCTTGTCGAACGTGGAACATGACTGCATTCCACCTGCTGCAGCGCAACACGGCCAGCACTTTTGCCGGCTGTTGCCTGCTACAACATTTGCGTGCCGGCTGTAACGCACAATCAGGTGATGGGCCGTTACCGGCCCGGATTTCCCCCCACATCGCCAAGGAGAATGCCCATGGGCAACCGTTTGACACAGATCGCCACGCGCACCGGAGACGACGGCAGCACGGGCCTGGGCGACAACACGCGTGTCTCCAAGAACAGCGGCCGGCCGCACGCCATGGGCGATGTGGACGAGCTCAATTCCCACATCGGCCTGCTGCTGTGCGAGGCCCTGCCCGACGACGTGCGCGAGCTGCTGGTCGATGTGCAGCACCAGCTGTTCAACCTGGGTGGCGAGCTGTCCATTCCCGGCTACGAGCTGCTCAAGGACGAGGCCCTGCTGCAGCTCGACGAGGCGCTGGCCCACTACAACGCGCAGCTGCCCCGGCTGCAGGAATTCATCCTGCCGGCCGGCAGCCGCGCCGCTTCCCAGGCCCATGTCTGCCGCACGGTGGCGCGCCGCGCCGAGCGCATGGTCGTGGCGCTGGAGCAGGGCGAGGCCATGCGGCCCGCGCCGCGCCAGTACCTGAACCGCCTGTCGGACCTGCTGTTCGTGCTGGCGCGCGTGCTCAACCGCATGGATGGCGGCGACGACGTGTACTGGAAAAGCGAGCGGCTGGCCCGCGCGCAGTCCGCCGAAGAGTGAACCCGCGCTGAACCTGCGCTAATCCCGCGCCAATCCCGCGTTTAGGACGGCCCATGCGCCTGCGCCACATCGAGGTCTTCAATGCCGTCATGCAGACCGGCAGCGTCAGCGCTGCCGCACGGCTGATCAACATCACCCAGCCGGCCGTCAGCCGCACCCTGCAGCACGCGGAGCTGCAGCTGGGCTTTGCGCTGTTCCAGCGCGCACGCGGGCGGCTCACGCCGACCAATGAGGCGCTGGCGCTGTTCCCCCACATCGAGAAGCTGTTCGAGCAGCTCGACGAGGTGCAGCGCCTGGCCGACAACCTGCGCCATGGCCAGGCAGCGGACCGGCTGACCGTGCTCACCGTCTTCGCGCTCAGCCGCGAGGTGCTGCCGCGCGCCGTGGCCGGATTTCGGCGCCGCCACCCGCAGGTGCAGGTCCATGTGCAGGCGCTGCACACGCCCCAGGTGGTCTCGGCCCTGCTGCTGCAGGAGGCCGACGTGGGCTTCGTCATCAGCTCCGTGGGCCAGCCCGCGCTGGAGCATGAGCTGCTGGCCGAAGTGGACATGTTCTGCGTGCTGCCCAAGGGCCTGCTGCCACCTTCGCGCATCCGTGAAGAGGGCATGGAACTCAAGGACCTGGCCGAGCTGCCCGTGGTCGCGCTCGATGCGCGCGACCCGCTGGGCATGCGCCTGGGCCAGGCCTGCCGCGAGCACGGCGTGGGCCTGTCGCCCGTGGTCACCGTGCAGACCTACCACGCGGCCCTGTCCATGGCCGAGTACGGCCTGGGCGCCGCCATCATGGACGGCTGCACCGCCCTGGCCGCCGACCGCCGCAAGGTCCATGTCGTGCCCCTGCTGCCGCGCATCACGGTGGGTGTCAATGCGCTCAGCCTGCCCCAGCGGCCGGGGTCGGTGCTGGCGCGGGCAATGACCGAGGAAATGCGCAAGGCCTTGCGCGAGTTGCTGGCTGGCTGAGGCCGTTCATACAGGCATGCCTGCTGGACTGCGGCTGGTGCGCCGTGGTCATTGGCACGATCGATTGCCAAATTCAACTGGATTCTCATGATCGATTGATTTGTTAATGAGAATTATTCACAATCATTGCCCGGGATCTGACGACTGCATCGTCATGAAGGAGGGGCATGAGAAATTCAGTAGCTTTGCGTCCGCGCTGGCAGATAGTTGCCTGGGCATGTGCTGCTCTTGCCTTTGCCGGTGGGCTGGCGCTCATCTTTTTTGCCGAACCAGCGCCTGAGGTCAGGCATGCACAGGTGAGCGCAACCAAGCCACCTGCGCAAGCTTCCGGGCCTGCTGCGCCAGCACCTGAAACTCCCGCTCCACCGGCGATCGCTTCCGTACCGGCGCCCGTGCCGGTGGCGCCCCCCACGGCACCTAGAGCCAAGGCGTTTCCTGCCGTTGTCGTGGATGCATCGGCGGAGATTCTGTACAACCGGCTTGCCCGCAGCGAGGTCACGCTGGACCAGGCCGGCGAAGTCGCCAAACTCCACAAGGCATTGGAGCCTTGCTGGATGGCGTCCCTCTATGAGCGCATGGCGCTGCTGGTTCCGCCGGATTCCGACCCCAAGGGGCACGCAATGGCGCAACGGCTGGCTCGGGAGCAGAGGGCCAGTGCGCGCCCTGGCTGCGGACAACTCCCGATGGACGCATACACAAGGGCCGATGAGTGGACGGCCCGGCTCGCGGTGCAGGGAGATCCTCAGAGCATGATGGACTATGGCGGAGCCTACTGGACCCGGGGTCTGGAGCATGCGAGAACGGATCCAGAGCGCCTCGCCGAGTATCGGCGCACCACCCTGATATACCTCAACGCCTTGATCGACCAAGGCTATGTCGATGCGCTGATCTCGATGGCCTCCATCAGAAGTAACCCCACATGGGGGGAGCCGCAGCCTGCCGAGGTGTGGGCATATGTCTATGCCGACGCCAAGGCCAAAGGCAATGTGTCATCGCAAGCAAACCTGCTTCAGAGCATCGACCAACGAGTGCCGCCTGAGGGCCGTCAACGCGCGAGGGATATGGCCCAGGAGTTGCTGAGGAGATGCTGTGGTGGCTAGCCAAATAACTTCGTTGTCACCGCGCCTGCCCCAAACGTGGCGCTCTATGATCATCATCGCGCTTGCCGCGTTACTCATCGCAGCGAGTTGGCGTGGCGTCTCCGACACCCAGGAAGATCCGCGCGGGTGGAACAACACCGAGATTGCTCGATTCATCCTGGAGACGGTCAACTCGTCCTTGTCGATTGGACAGTGGAAGCCCGGAGATACAGTGACCATCTGTCAAGCAGGATCCAGTAGATGCATTTTGGTGGCCTACATCAATCCGATGTCTCACGATGCCTGGGCCAAAGCAAAAAATGTCGATTCACGCAATCAACCTCCCGATGTCTAGCTATGGGAGCGCTTGATCAAGTGGATTCTGGGTCGAGGAGGTATGCCTCCAACAGGTTCCTTGGAGACCCTCATCGCTGATTGGGGCGAAGTGCCACCCGGGACGGTCACGGTCGAACCACTCCGGCCTGATGACACGCTGACAAAGTGCACTGGTTGCCATGGTTCGGATTGGCAGCAAATAGCCCAGCGGCCGGCATGGGAGCCGTTGCGAAGTGTGGAGGCCAGCGGTTGGCTTGCCTTGATTGGCGCCGCAGCCATGTCGGTGGATGCCCGACATGGCTGGTCCAAGGACGACTGGCAACTCGTACGGAGATTGAGCGGCGACATGACATAGGTGGCTGCGGGACCGGGTTCTACAGATCGTCCGCCTCCATCTGCCCCACCAGCCTCTGCGCCGACCCGAACGCCAGCGTCAGCCCCAGCGCGCCGTGCCCTGTCTGCAGCCACAGGTT
Source organism: Delftia deserti (assembly GCF_042653485.1). Lineage (NCBI taxonomy): Bacteria > Pseudomonadati > Pseudomonadota > Betaproteobacteria > Burkholderiales > Comamonadaceae > Delftia > Delftia deserti. The sequence continues at coordinate 3,860,900 of NZ_JBHSIH010000001.1, forward strand.
GCGCGGACCGCCGCGCTGGCGGCCGGTGAGGGGCAAGCCGGTGGGTGTGGCGGGTCGCATGCCGGTCCAGGGGTGGAGGTTGCCGTCCAGCGGCAGGTCGGCGAAGACCTCCTGCGTGGAGCGGCGCAGGCTGGCGATGCGGCGCGGGTCGGTGCGCGTGTCCCGGCCCACGATCTCCACCATGCCGGCCACGCGCAGGCGTTCGCCGATGCGTGCGAAGACGACCTTGCGTGCGGTGTCGGTGACGCTGACCCGGGGCGCGGCGTGCGGCAGCCGCGCTGCGGCATCGGCGGTGATGCTGTAGCCCTTGAGCGGATAGACGGGAATGCTCAGGCCCAGCTGGCGCGCGTGCACCGCGCTTTCCCAGCCGCTGGCCAGCACGTAGTGGTCGGCGCGCAGCGGCAGCGGGCCTGCGGCGGTGCGCAGGCCGGTGATGGCGTCGCCTTCGCGCTCGAAGCCCTGCAGCTCCACGCCGTAGCGCAGTTCGGCGCCGCGTGCGGTGAGCCGGGCGGCCAGTTGTTCGCACAGCAGGCGGCAGTCGGCGGCGGCTTCGCTGGGCGTGTGCACGGCGCCTGCAATGCGCTGGGCGTAGCCGGCGAGCGCGGGTTCGATGCGCGCCACTTCGGCGGCGTTGACGATGCGCTGCGGCGCGCCGCCCAGGCCCGCCTGCAGTGCCACCTGCTGCGCGGCGGCATCCAGCGCCTGCTGGGTGGGGTAGAGCACCAGCTTGCCCGGCGTGTGCAGGTCGCAGGCCAGTGCTTCGTCGGCCTGGAGCGACTCGAAGGCCCGGCGGCTTTCGGCGGCCAGGGCCAGCAGGGCGCGCGTGCCTTCGGCCGAGGCATGGGCATTGCAGGCGCCCAGAAAGCGCAGCCCCCAGGCCCATTGCGCGGGGTCGGCGCGCAGGCGGAAGGCCAGCGGCGAATCCTTTTCCAGCAGCAGGCGGGGCAGCATCTTCCAGATGCCGGGATCGGCCAGCGGCTGCACGTAGGAATAGCTCAGCTGCGCGCCATTGCCGCCGCTGGCGCCCTGGGCGGGGCCCGGTGCGCGGTCCAGCACGGTGATGCGGTGGCCGGCCTGCTGCAGCGCCCAGGCCGTTGCCAGGCCGACGATGCCGGCGCCCACGATGCAGACATGCATTGATCGTTTCTCCATGCAGCCGCACTGTAGGCCGCGCGCGGCAGGCTGCGCCATGGCATTTGGCACAGGGGGTATGCATGCAGGTTATGGCCGGGGGCTGCTGCTGCGGGCAGGCGGCCAGCCCATAACCGGCGGGCATGGACCGGCCCGATATTGTCATTCCGCAAAGGCCGCCGCCCTTCCTACACTGGCCGCACATCCACCAAAGACGAGGAGACAAGCATGCAACTTCACACCACCGCGCTGTGCGCGGCCCTGGCCCTGGGAGGCCTGGCTGCGGCCCATGCCGACACGCTGGCCAAGGTGCGCGACAGCGGCCGCATCACGCTGGCCTACCGCGAGTCCTCCGTGCCCTTCAGCTACCTGGACAACGGCAAGCCCATCGGCATGACGGTGGAGATGTCCCAGGCCGTGGCCGAGGCCGTGAAGAAGGCGGTGAACCGGCCCGATCTGAAGGTGCAGTGGCAGGCCGTGACCTCGCAGAACCGCATGCCGCTGCTGGCCAACGGCACCATCGACCTGGAATGCGGCTCGACCACCAACAACACGGTGCGCGGCAAGGAGGTGGCCTTTGCCATCAACCATTTCTACACGGGCACGCGGCTGCTGGTGAAGAAGAGTTCGGGCATCAAAAACTACGCCGACCTCAAGGACAAGACCGTGGCCATCACCACGGGAACCACCAACCTGCAGGTGCTGCGCAAGGCCAATGCCGACAAGGCCTGGGGCATGAACATCGTCATGGCCAAGGACCATGCGGACGGCTTCCTGCTGGTGGAGAACGACCGCGCCGCGGCCTTCGGCATGGACGACATCCTGCTCTTCGGCCTGATCCCCACGGCCAAGAACCCCGGCGACTTCGAGGTGGTGGCCGACTCGCTGCAGGTCGAGCCCTATGCCTGCATGCTGCGCAAGGACGATCCCCAGTTCAAGCAGCTGGTCGATGGCGTGATCGGCGACATGATGAAGTCGGGCGCGTTCGCCAGGCTGTATGACAAGTGGTTCATGCAGCCCATTGCCCCGAGGAACGTGGCCCTGGGCCTGCCGATGAGCGAGCAATTGCAGAAAAACCTGCAGGACCTCAGCGACAAACCCGCTTTTTGATTTCGGATCGCAGCATGCAGCAGCAGCTTCAGCCCCCGCGCGCGGTGGGCATTCTCGGGGGCATGGGCCCGGCCGCAGGCGCGGATTTCGTGCGCCTGTTCGTGCAGGCCTGCACGGCGCACCTGCAGCAGCAGGGCCTGCCCGTGCATGACCAGGCCTATCCCGAGCACTGGCTGGTGCAGCTGCCCATGCCCGACCGCAGCGCGGCGCTGCGCGCGGACCCGCAGTCGCCCACGGGGCCGGCCCAGCACCTGCTGCAGGGCGTGGGCCGCATGGCGGCGCTGGGCGTGCGCAGCGTGGCCCTGGCCTGCAACACGGCCCATGCCTGGCATGGGCAGCTGCAGGCGCTGTTTCCGCAGCTGCATGTGCTGCACATCGCGCGCCAGGCTGCCCTGCACCTGCAGGCCGGCGGCGCGCAACAGGCCATCGTGCTGGCCACGCAGGGCACCTATGACAGCGGGCTCTACGACGCGGCGCTGAGGGAGTGCGGCATCACCGCGCTGCAGCCCGACGCGCAGGGCCGCGCGCGGCTCATGCAGGGCATCTACGACGGCGTCAAGCAGGGCGACATGGACCTGGCTGCGCGCTGCTTCGGCGAGGTGCTGGCGCCGCTGCTGCAGCGCCATGGCGATGTGCCCGTGATCATGGGCTGCACCGAGATCCCGCTGGCCCTGCCGCAGTCGCCGCTGGCGCGCGGTGCCGAGCTGGTGGACCCGGCCTGGATACTGGCCCAGGCCCTGGCCGGCGATGCCTATGGACAGGTCCGAACTCCAGCGCATTAGTTTTTCAAGGTGTTGCGCGCCATTCAATAACTGCCTAGGAACCTGGCGCGGCTCAACTCAGGGACACCGAGGAAGGGCCGCCCCGCACCGAGGGTGTCGTCCCCCTTCGGGGGGAAGGCGCGAAGCGACTCAGGGGGTGTTTCAATAAGTCTCCAGATGCAGCCGGCCTTCGCGCTTGAGGCGCGCGCCGACCTGCTCCCAGTCCAGTCCCGATTGCTGCGCCACGTCGCGCAGTGCCAGCACCACGCCTTCCTCCATGCTATTGAGCCCGCAGACGTAGAAGTGCGCGTTGTCGTCGCGCAGCAGGGCGGCGAGGTCGGCCGCACGTTCGCGCAGCAGGTCCTGCACGTAGCGCCGGGGCTGGCCGGCTACGCGCGAGAAGGCCAGGTTGTTGTCGATGAAGTCGCGCGGCAGGCTTTGCAGCGGGCCGAAGTAGGGCAGCTCCTGCGGCGTGCGTGCGCCAAAGAACAGCATGAGCTTGCCGCCCTCGAACCTGCCGCCCTTGCGCAGCCGCCTGCGCCATTCGGTCATGGCGCGCATGGGGGCGCTGCCCGTGCCCGTGCAGATCATCACGATGTGCGATCGGGGATGGTTGGGCATCAGGAACGACTGGCCGAACGGGCCTATGACCTGGACCCTGTCGCCGATGCGCGCATCGCACAGGTAGTTGCTGGCCACGCCGCGCACGGGGCGGCCCTGGTGGTCCTGGGTGACGCGTTTCACGGTCAGCGCCAGGTTGTTGTAGCCGGGCCGCTCGCCATTGCGCGCACTGGCCACCGAGTACTGGCGCGCCACATGCGGGCGGCCCTGGGCATCGGTGCCGGGCGCGATGACGGCGATGGACTGGCCTTCGAGCACGGGGAACGGCTGGCTGCCGAAGTCCAGCACGATGTGGTGGGTCTCGCTGTCGAATCCCGCCTCCGTGCAGTTGAGGTTGCCGACCACGGTGGCCGTGACGGGGCTCCTGGGGCCATGCAGGTTGGTGTACGGATGGGCGGCCGACCAGGGCGGCACGGTGGCGCCGTAGCTGGCGCTGCGCAACACCTGGGTATCGGCCTGGTCATCGGGCCGGGCCGCATCCGCACCGCGCGTGGCGGCCGCCGCGATCACGGCCTGGGCCTGGCTCAGGTCCTCGGCGGCGGGCGCGTCCGCTGCGTCCTGTGCCTGGGTCCGTGCCTGAACCTGTGCCTGGACCAGCGCCTCAGGCGGCAGCTCCTCGGGCAGCTCGTCCCAGAGCAGCTGCTCGGCCACGGGATAGGCGCGCGCCAGCGGCACCTTGCGCCAGTTGTCGATGGCGCCCGTGGGGCAGGGCGAGATGCAGTCCATGCAGCCGTTGCACTGCTCGGCCAGGACCACGTAGTTGCGGTCATCGTGCGTGATGGCGCCCACGGGGCAGGTGGCCTCGCAGGTGTTGCAGCGAATGCAGATCTCCGGGTCGATCAGGTGCTGCGTGAGGATGCCGTGTTCTACCAAGGCGACTGTCATGGGCGACTCCCTGCTGGCGCGGCGCTTCAGTTGAAGCGCACGTATTCGAAATCCACGGGCTGGCGGTTGATGCCCATGACCGGCGGCGCGATCCAGCCCGCGAACTGGCCCGGCTCCACGCAGCGGCCCATGAGCGAGGCGACGAAGGCGCGGTCGGCGTCCGAGGGCAGCCATTCGCCCTCGCGCATGCGCCATTCCTGCTCGCTGACCACGCGGCCGTCGGGGCTCATGCGCACGCCGGCCAGCGCGCCGATCTGGCGGTTGAAGGCCTTGTGCGGCACCGTGAGGCGGAAGTCGATGCCGGCCTTTTCCATGACCTTGTTCCAGCGGCCCACGCCCGCGTTGGAGTCCTTGATGTAGTCGTCGCGCAGCACCTCGTTGAGCGCGTTGAGCATGGGCACTTCCTTTTCCTGCAGCCTGCCGTCCACGACCTCCAGCACCTTGTAGTGCTGGTCGTGCAGGCGGTGGTCGTCCGCGCGCTTGCCTTCCTCGTAGCGGCCCTTGAGGCCGCTGCTGTAGAAGGTGGCGGCATTGCTGGACTGGTCGGCGCCGAACAGGTCGATGGTCACGCTGTAGTGGAAGTTCAGGTAGCGCTGCAGCGTGGGCAGGTCGATCACGCCGGCCGCGCGCAGGCGGCCCACGTCGTCGGTGCGCAGCTCGTTCATGACCTGGCAGGTGCGCTGCAGCACGCGCGAGACGCCGGACTCGCCCACGAACATGTGGTGCGCCTCCTCGGTCAGCATGAACTTGGTGGTGCGCGCCAGCGGGTCGAAGGCGCTCTCGGCCAGCGCCGCCAGCTGGAACTTGCCGTCGCGGTCGGTGAAGTAGGTGAACATGAAGAAGGACAGCCAGTCGGGCGTCTTCTCGTTGAAGGCGCCCAGGATGCGCGGGTTGTTCTCGTCGCCCGACTGGCGCTCCAGCAGGGCCTCGGCCTCCTCGCGGCCGTCGCGGCCGAAATGCTTGTGCAGCAGGTAGACCATGGCCCACAGGTGGCGGCCTTCCTCCACGTTGACCTGGAACAGGTTGCGCAGGTCGTACATGGACGGCGCGGTCAGGCCCAGGTGGCGCTGCTGCTCCACCGAGGCGGGCTCGGTATCGCCCTGGGTGACGATGATGCGGCGCAGGTTGGCGCGGTGCTCGCCAGGCACGTCCTGCCAGGCCTTCTCGCCCGCGTGGTCGCCGAAGTGCACCTTGCGGTCGGCCTCGGCCGGGTTCAGGAAGATGCCCCAGCGGTAGTCGCGCATCTTCACGTGGCCGAACTGGGCCCAGCCCTGGGGGTCCACGCTGATGGCGGTGCGCAGGTAGACGTCGTAGTCGGTGGAGCCTTCGGGGCCCACGTCGCCCCACCAGTTCAGGAAGTTGGGCTGCCAGCTCTCCAGCGCGCGCTGCAGGGTGCGGTCTTCGCCGAGGTTGACGTTGTTGGGGATCTTCTCGCTGTAGTTGATGGCGCTCATGGTGGGGTCTCCGTGGATGTTTCGGGGCGTGCCTGCGGTCAGACGCGGTTGAAGTCGAAGCCGGCCTTCTGGCCCGTGCCGTAGAGCTTGAGAGCGCCCTTGTCGCCCACGGCATTGGGGCGGTTGAAGATCCAGTTCTGCCAGGCCGACAGGCGCCCGAAGATGCGCGTGACCATGTTCTCGCGGCTGGCAAAGCGCAGGTTGGCCTCCAGGCCCGTGAGCGCATCGGGCGACATGGCGGCGCGCTCTTCCATGGCGATGCGGATCTCGTCGTCCCAGTCGATGTCGTCGGGCGCGGCCGTGACCAGCCCCAGGGCCAGGGCCTGGTCGCCGTCCAGCGCGCGGCCCGTGGCGGCGCGCGCGGCCTCCAGCGGCGCGGCCTCCTCGTAGAAGCGGCGCTGCAGGCGCGACTGGTCGTTGACCAGGGGCAGCAGGCCGAAATTGAATTCGTCCAGCTGGATGCGCGGGGCGCGCCCGGTGTCATCGGGCAGCACCAGCATGTAGGCGCGGTCGGCCGCGAAGGCCAGCTCGGCCAGCATGCCCACGAAGCAGGAGCCGGGCTCGATCAGCGCGAACAGCGTGCGCGAGGACACATCCAGCCGCGCAAAGCTGCGGCGCAGCAGGCCCAGCGTCTCGCGCGCCAGCCAGTGGTCCTGGTGGGCCAGCAGGGCTGCGTCTGCGGCCAGCACGGCGGCGGCATCGCCTTCGGTCTTGAGCAGCCAGGTGCCCACGTCCAGCTCGTTGGTGCGCAGGTGCAGGATGGCGTCGTCCAGCTCGCGGCCCATGGCCAGCGGCCACCAGGCGTCGCCGGCCTGCTCGATGGCTTCGAGGGTGGCGGGCTGCGGGCCTTGCCCAAGCGTGGGCGCCTTCACGGTCAGCGTGGCGCTGCGGCGCGCGCGGTCGATCTGCACGCTGACATGGCGGTAGTGCAGCGCGTCGTCCGTGGCCTCGCGTTCCAGGCGCGTGAGCGTGATGCCCTGCGCGCTGGCGGGGCGCGTGCTGCCCTCGGCCAGGCGCTGCGCGCGCTCGGCCACCACGGCCTCGAACTGCGCGGGCTTGGCCACGGCATCGACCAGGCGCCAGTCCACGGCGCGCTGGCCGCGCACGCCTTCGACGCTGGTGCAGAAGATGTCGGCCAGGTCATGGCGCACATGGCGCTTGTCGGTCACGCGGGTCAGGCCGCCCGTGCCGGGCAGCACGCCCAGCAGCGGCACCTCGGGCAGGGAGACGGAGGAGGAGCGGTCGTCGATCAGCACGATGTCGTCGCAGGCCAGGGCCAGCTCGTAGCCGCCGCCCGCGCAGGCCCCGTTGACGGCGGCCAGGAACTTCAGGCCCGAATGGCGCGAGCTGTCCTCGATGCCGTTGCGCGTCTCGTTCGTGAACTTGCAGAAGTTCACCTTCCAGGCATGGCTGGACACGCCCAGCATGAAGATGTTGGCGCCCGAGCAGAAGATGCGGTCGCGCCCGCTGGTGACGATGACGGTGCGCACCTGCGGATGCTCGAAGCGGATGCGGTTGAGCGCGTCGTGCAGCTCGATGTCCACGCCCAGGTCGTAGCTGTTGAGCTTGAGCTTGTAGCCGGGCCGTATGCCGCCGTCCTCGGCGATGTTCAGCTGCATGCGGGCGATGGCGCCCTCGACGGTGAACGACCAGTGGCGGTACTGGGCGGGCTCGGTGCGGTAATCGACAGTGGGGCTGGACGGGTGCATGGACGGCCTCTTGGATGAAAAATAGTGCAGTCGCAGATACGGTGCAGGCACAATTATGCAGATTCATCCAGAAAATGCACGCAACAACACGCACGATAGTGCGTGTTTTGGCCATATCCAGGGTAAACACCAGCCAGTACAGGCGAAAAAAATCCAGGCCTGGGGCCTGGATGCCGTGGGTTGCTGCCGCCGTCTCAGCGTGCGGGCAGGAACAGTGCCTTCAACTGATCGAAGCTCTGCTCCAGCGTCTGGCCGCTGGTATCCACCACATGGTCGGCCTTGGCGTAGAAGCCGGCGCGGCCTTCGAGGATGCTGCGCAGATCGTCCATGGCCTCGGGATTGGCGGCCATGGGGCGGGTGTCGCCCTGGGCCACGACGCGGGCCATGTGCTCCTCGGGCTGGGCCTTGAGCCAGACCGTGGTGCAGTGCGACAGCAGCTCGTTGAAGGTGGCCGGGTCGGAGACGATGCCGCCCGGCGTGGCGATGACCACGTCGCTGTAGATCTGCACGGCCTCCTCCAGCGCGCGGCGCTCGTAGCGACGGTAGGCGTTGGCACCGTACAGGTCGTGGATGGCGCGCACGCTGCAGCCGGCAATGCGCTCGATTTCCTGGTTGAGTTCGAGGAAGGGCACGCCCAGCTGCTCGGCCAGCATGCGGCCCAGCGTGGACTTGCCCGCGCCGCGCAGGCCGATCAGGGCGATGCGCGTGTGGCGCTGGCGGTCGCTGGGCGCCGTGCCCAGCAGCTCGCCCGCGGCCAGGCGCACGCGGCGCAGGTCCTCTTCGTTGCGGCCTTCGAGCAGCTCGCGGATCAGCAGCCATTCGGCGCTGGTGGTGGTCACGTCGCCCAGCAGCTCGGCCATGGAGCATTGCAGGGCTTGTGCAATATGGTGCAGCACCAGCACCGACACATTGCCCGTGCCGTATTCGAGGTTGGCCAGGTGGCGCTCCGAGACATCGGCCGCCGCCGCCAGGGCGCGCCGCGTCATGCCCCGGCGCGAGCGCAGGCTGCGCACACGCTCGCCCAGCGCCTGCAGCACCAGGTTCCTGGGGGCTTCTGAGAGGGAATCCGCCGCCCCGGCGGACTGGGCTGCCGTCTCGAACTGGTCCATAGAGTTTCCTTGAAGAGGGCGTGAATGATAAACAGTCGGGGTTAACACCAGCCATGCAATATAGTGCTTGACGTTGGATTGTGTTCTAACTATCTTTGTGTTGCACGCACAATATTGCATGTTGCGCGGAAGATCACAAGTCGGGCCGGATGCCCGATGTCGAAGGAGACCCCGATGATCGACTTCACCCAGCCCTTCAATTTCGCCGCGCACCTGTTCGCGCTCAACCGGGATCGGCCCGGCAAGATCGCCTACATCGACGACCACGGCACGCTGAGCTACGGCCAGCTGCAGCAGCAGGCGCAGCGCATGGCCAGCGGCCTGCTGGCGGCGGGCATCCACCGCGAGGAGCGCGTGCTGCTGCTCATGCACGACCGCCATGAATGGGCCGTGGCCTTTCTGGGCGCGCTGTATGCGGGCGTGGTGCCGGTGGCGGTGAACACCTTGCTCACGGCCGACGACTACGCCTACATGCTGGGCCACAGCCGCGCCCAGGCCGTGCTGACCTGCGATGTGCTGCTGCCCCTGCTGCGCCAGGCGCTGGACCGGGCGCCCAACGAGGTGCGCCATGTCTGGGTGGCCGGCGACGAAGCGGCGGCGCGCGCCGCAGGCTTTGCGCCGCTGCAGCCCTGGCTGGCGGCGCAGCCGCCGCTGCCCGCACCGGCGCCCACGCTGGGCGATGACCCGGGCTTCTGGCTGTATTCCTCGGGCTCCACGGGCAAGCCCAAGGGCGCGGTCCACACGCATGCCAATCCGTACTGGACGGCCGAACTCTATGGCGGCCCGGTGCTGGGCCTGGGCGAGGGCGACATCTGCTTTTCCGCCGCCAAGCTCTACTTCGCCTACGGCCTGGGCAATGCCCTGAGCTTTCCGCTGAGCGTGGGCGCCACCGTGCTGCTGATGGCCGAGCGGCCCACGCCCGAGGCCACCTTCGCGCGCTGGGTGCAGCACCGGCCCACGGTGTTCTTCGGTGCGCCCACGGGCTTTGCGGGCATGCTGGCCTCGCCCCTGCTGCCCGCGCGCGAGCAGGTCAGCCTGCGCATGTGCTCCTCGGCCGGCGAGGCGCTGCCGGCCGAGATCGCCCAGCGCTTCAAGGCGCATTTCGGCGCCGACATCGTGGACGGCATCGGCTCCACCGAGATGCTGCACATCTTCCTGTCCAACCGGCCCGGCGACATCCGCTACGGCACCACGGGCAAGCCCGTGGACGGCTACCGCGTGGAGCTGCGCGGCGAGGACGGCCGCCCGGTGGCCGATGGCGAGGTGGGCGACCTGTTCATCCAGGGGCCCAGCGCCGCCCTCATGTACTGGGGCAACCGCGACAAGACGCGCGAGACCTTCCAGGGCGGCTGGCTCAAGAGCGGCGACAAGTACGTGCGCGACGCCGATGGCTACTACACCTATGCCGGCCGCAGCGACGACATGCTCAAGGTCAGCGGCATCTATGTCTCGCCCTTCGAGGTCGAGGCCACGCTGATGCAGCACCCGGCCGTGCTGGAGGCCGCCGTGATCGGCAAGACCGACGCCGACGGCCTGCTCAAGACCAAGTCCTTCGTCGTGCTCAAGGACGGCTGCAGCGCCACCGAGGCCGAACTCAAGGCCTTCGTGAAGCAGCGTCTGGCCGCCTACAAGTACCCGCGCTTCATCGAGTTCGTGGACGAACTTCCCAAGACCGCCACCGGAAAGATCCAGCGTTTCAGGCTCCGTGAGCGCGAGGCCAGCGTCGGCTGAACGGCCCCTTCCGATTCCCCTGGCAAAAGCAAGACCCATCCACCACAAGGAGACACGCATGAACACCGATCGCAAACACTGGGCCGTCCTCGCCCTGACGGCCTCCCTGTCCTGCGGCGCATATGCGCAGGACAGGATCAAGGTCGGCTTCATGCTGCCCTACAGCGGCACCTATGCGGCGCTGGGCTCGGCCATAGAGAACGGCTTTCGCATGTTCGTGAACGAGCAGGGCGGCAGGCTGGGCGGGCGCGAGATCGAGTTCTTCAAGGTCGATGACGAGTCCGATCCGGCCAAGGCCACGGACAACGTCAACCGCCTGATCAAGCGCGACAAGGTCGATGTGCTGGTGGGCACCGTGCATTCGGGCGTGGCCATGGCCATGGCGCGCGCGGCCAAGGAAAGCGGCACCGTGCTCATCGTGCCCAATGCAGGCGCCGATGCGGTCACGGGCGCCATGTGCGCGCCCAACATCTTCCGTTCGTCCTTCTCCAACTGGCAGTCCTCCTATCCCATGGGCGTGGTGGCGGCCAGGCAGGAGGGCAGGAAAACCGCCATGACCATCACCTGGAAATACGCGGCCGGCGAGGAGATGACCAATGCCTTCAAGGAAGGCTTCGAGAAGGAGGGCGGCAAGGTCAGCAAGCAGCTCACCGTGCCCTTTCCCAACGTGGAGTTCCAGGCCCTGCTGACCGAGATCGCGGCCGCCAGGCCCGATGCGGTGTTTGCCTTCTTCGCGGGCGCGGGCGCCGTCAAGTTCGTCAAGGACTACCATGCGGCCGGCCTGCACAAGACCATCCCGCTGTACGGCTCGGGCTTTCTGACCGATGGCACGCTGGAGGCCCAGGGCGAGGCCGCCCAGGGCGTGCTGACCACGCTGCACTACGCCGACGAGCTGGGCACGGAGCGCGACCGGCGCTTTCGCTCCGCCTATGCCCAGGCCTACAAGTTGATGCCCGATGTGTATGCCGTGCAGGGCTACGACGCCGCCCAGATGCTGGGCGTGGGCCTGAAGGCGGCGGGCGGCGACATCGCGAAGAAGGCCGAGTTCCGCCAGGCCATCGAGAAGGCCACCATCCCCAGCCCGCGTGGCGACTTCACCATCAGCAAGTCGCACAACCCCGTGCAGGACATGTACCTGCGCAAGGTCGTGGGCAAGGAGAACCAGCGCATGGGCGTGGCCATCAAGGCCCTGGGCGATACCGGCCGCGGCTGCCGCATGTGAGGCGCGGGGCGCACTCATATACGGACGCATACGGACATCGCCATGGACCTTGCCACCTTTCTCGTGCAGTGCCTGAACGCCGTCCAGTACGGGCTGCTGCTGTTCCTGCTGGCCTCGGGCCTGACGCTGATCTTCGGGATCATGGGCGTGATCAACCTGGCCCATGGCAGCTTCTACATGATCGGCGCCTACATGGCCTTTGCGCTGTCCCCGCTGCTGGGCCAGCACTTCATCACCATGCTGCTGGCCGGCGTGGCGCTGACCGTGGTGCTGGGCTATGCGCTGGAGTGGGCCTTCTTCAGCTACCTCTACGAGCGCGAGCACCTGCAGCAGGTGCTGATGACCTTCGGGCTGATCCTGGTGTTCGAGGAGCTGCGCTCGCTGCTGGCGGGCAACGACGTGCATGGCGTGCCGCTGCCCGGCTGGCTGTCGGGCAGCTTCTCGCTGGGCGGGCTCATGAGCTATCCGTGGTACCGGCTGTTCGCCTCGGGCGTGTGCCTGCTGGTGGCGCTGGCGCTGTACTGGGTGGTCAACCGCACGCGCCTGGGAATGATGGTGCGCGCGGGCGCCAGCAACCGCGACATGGTGCGCGGCCTGGGCATCGACGTGAAGCGCCTGTACCGCATCGTCTTCGCCATCGGCGTGGCGCTGGCGGCACTGGCAGGCATGATCGCCGCGCCCATGAGTTCGGTCTATCCGGGCATGGGCGGCAACGTGCTCATCATCTGCTTCGTGGTGGTGGTGATCGGCGGCATCGGCTCGATCACGGGTGCGCTGCTGGCCTCGCTGCTGGTGGGCTTTGTCGATACCTTCGGCAAGCTGTTCTTCCAGGAGCTCAGCGGCATGAGCGTCTACCTGCTGATGGCGGTGGTGCTGGTGTGGCGGCCCCAGGGCCTGATGGGGCAAAGGAGCTGAACAATGGCCGTATCCAATCCTTCTCCTGCCCTGCTGGCAGCTGCCGTGCAGCCCCTGCAGCCTGTGCAGCCCGCAGAGATGCCGCAGCGCGCCTGCCGATGGCAGGCCTGCGCCGTGCCGCTGGCCTGCGTGGCGCTGCTGGCGCTGGCCGGCCCCTGGTGGTCGGACTATCTGTCGGGCCTGGTGGTCAAGACCATGATCCTGGCCATCTTCGCGCTCAGCCTGCAGCTGCTGGTGGGCGGCACGGGCCTGGTGAGCCTGGGGCATGCGGCCTTCATGGGCCTGGGCGCCTATGCCGCCGTGCTGTCCGCAGGCAACGAGGGCGGCAGCCTGCCGGCCATGCTGGGCTGGGCGCTGCTGGCCTCGGGCGGCTATGCGCTGCTGGTGGGCCTGCTGAGCCTGCGCACGCGCGGCATCTACTTCATCATGGTGACGCTGGCCTTCGCACAGATGGCCTACTTCGTGGTCCACGACACGGGCATCGGCGGCGGCAGCGATGGCATCTACCTGATGGCCCGGCCCGCGCTGGGCGCCATCGACATGGAAATCCCGCGCGTGCAGTACTACGTGGTGCTGGCCGCCCTGGTGCTGGTCTATGCCTTCCTGGCCGGGCTGCGCCAGTCGCGCTTCGGCGCGGCGCTGGCGGGCATACGCGTCAACGAACAGCGCATGCGCGCGGCCGGCTTCACCACCTACGGGTACAAGCTCGCGGCCTTCGTGCTGGCCGGCATGCTGGCCGGCGTGGCGGGCTTTCTGCTGGCGGTGCGCGATGCCGTGGTCAACCCCGAGCTGCTGTCCTGGCACCACTCGGGCGAGGTGCTGCTGATGGTCATCCTCGGGGGCCTGGGCTCGCTGCGCGGCGCCGTGCTGGGCACGGTGGCCTTCATCGCGCTCAAGGAGGTGCTGTCCACGCATGCCATCGTCGGCCCCATGGCCGATCACTGGCAGCTGAGCCTGGGCCTGGCCATCATCGTGCTCGTGGCCCTGCTGCCGAAAGGATTGATGGGGCTGATCGGGCTGGCGGGCCTTGCTCGGCAACGCGCTGGAGTACGCAACGAGGTCCACCACAAGGAGGCCGGACATGGCTGATGCGGCACTGCTTTCGGTGCGCGGCCTCACGCGCCGCTTCGGCGGGCTCACGGCGGTTGGCGGCGTGGACCTGGATCTGCACGAGGGCGAGGTCCATGCCGTGATCGGCACCAACGGCGCGGGCAAGTCCACCCTGGTCAACATGCTCTCGGGCGAACTGGCGGCCAGCGCGGGGCGCATCGCGCTCGCGGGCCAGGACGTCACGCGCATGCCCCAGCCCCGGCGCGCGCGTGCCGGCGTGGGCCGCAGCTACCAGCGCACCACCATCTTTCCCGAGTTCTCGGCACTGGAGAACTGCCGGCTCGCGGCCCAGGCGCAGATGGCGCTCAGGCCCTGGCAGCTGGGCCTGTCCGCCCAGCGCTGCGCGGCCAGCCTGCGCCAGGCCCATGCGGCCCTGGCGCAGGCTGGCCTGGCCGGGCAGGCCCAGGCCGTGGCCGGCACGCTGAGCCACGGCGCCAAGCGCCAGCTGGAAGTGGCCATGTGCCTGGCCACCGGCCCGCGCGTGCTGCTGCTGGACGAACCGCTGGCCGGCATGGGCGCCGAGGAGACCGAGCGCATGCTGGCCCTGCTGCAGGAGCTCAAGCGCGGCCATGCCGTGCTGCTGGTCGAGCACGACATGGACGCCGTGTTCCGCATCGCCGACCGCATCACCGTGATGGTCAACGGCTGCGTGGTGGCCACGGGCACGCCTGCGCAGATCCGTGTCGATCCGGTCGTGCGTACAGCCTACTTGGGAGAAGACCATGACTGAGCCCATGTTCGTCATCGACGAGCTGCATACCTACTACGGCGACAGCCACATCCTGCAGGGTGTGAGCCTGGCGCTGGGCGCGGGCCAGGCCGTGGGCCTGCTGGGGCGCAACGGCATGGGCAAGACCACGCTGATCCGCACGCTCATGGGCTATGTTCCGGCACGCTCCGGCCGCCTGCGTGCCGATGGCCGCGACTGCACGGGCGCGCCGCCCGAGCGCATGGCGCGGCTGGGCATTGGCTATGTGCCAGAGGGGCGCGGCATCTTCCCCAACCTCAGCGTGCGCGAGAACCTGGTCATGAGCGCCCGCCCCGGCCTGCAGGGAGAGCGCCACTGGACGCTGGAGCGCGTGCTCGACACCTTCCCCCGGCTCGCGGAGCGCCTGGCCAACGGCGGCGACCAGCTCTCGGGCGGGGAGCAGCAGATGCTGTCCATAGGCCGCGCGCTGATGACGCACCCGCGCCTGCTCATCCTCGACGAAGCCACCGAAGGCCTGGCCCCCCTGGTCGTCGCCGAAATCTGGCGCGTGATCGCCGCCATCCGCAGCACCGGCATCTCCACCCTGATCGTGGACCGCGACTACAAAAAGGTCCTGTCCCACACCGACCGCGCCGTGGTCATGGCCAAGGGCCGGCTGGCGCTGCAGGCCGATTCGCGGGAACTGCTGACGCAGCCGCAGCGCCTGTCGGAGTTGCTGGGGGTTTGATCAGGGCTGTGCCGCCACCGGCGGCTGCGCCGCGAGCTTGACGTTCTGCGCATGCGTGGGCGGCAGCAGCGCCATGGTCAGGCTGCAGGTGCAGGTCAGGCGGCCGGTTTCGTCGTGCAGTTCGATGGCCCAGACATGGGTGGTCTGGCCCAGGTGCACGGGGCGGGCCGTGCCCGTGACCCAGCCCTGGCGCGCGGCGCGCACATGGTTGGCCGAGACGTTCAGGCCGACGCTGCGCCAGCCTTCGGGGATGGAGCAGGCTGCCGCCACCGAGCCCAGGGTTTCGGCCAGCACCACGTTCACGCCGCCGTGCAGGATGCCGTAGGGCTGGCAGGTGCGCTGGTCCACGTGCACGCGGCCGCGCAGGAAGTCGTCACCGATCTCGGTGAACTCGATGCCCAGGTGCGAGACGGCCGTGTCGGCGCTCAGCGAGGTGATGTCTTCAAGGGTGAAGCTGCGCTTCCAGATCGGCATGGGAGAAGTCCTGTGGGTGCAACGAAAAAGACGGCCCCGTGGGCCGTCCTTGCATGCTACGCCAGTCCGGGCAGCCATGCCGATGGCTGCCTGTAGCCCAGGAGACTGCCGCTGGCGCGCTTGCGCGCTTCAGGCGCGCATGTCGCCCGTTTCCACGAAGCGCTGGTGCCAACTCAGCGCCTCGCCCAGGATGTGGGGCGTGTGCAGGGCGCCCTGGTGCTGGGCGCGGTCGAAGTAGTCCTGCAGCTGGGGGCGGAAGTCGGGATGGGCGCAGCGGTCGATGATGACCTGGGCGCGCTTGCGCGGCGACAGGCCGCGCAGGTCGGCCAGGCCCTGCTCGGTGACGATGATCTGCGTGTCGTGCTCGGTATGGTCCACGTGCGAGCACATGGGCACGATGCAGCTGATCTTGCCGCCCTTGGCCACCGAGGGCGTGACGAAGAAGGACAGGTAGCCGTTGCGCGCGAAGTCGCCCGAGCCGCCGATGCCGTTCATCATCCCCGTGCCCATGACGTGGGTGGAGTTGATGTTGCCGTAGATGTCGGCCTCGATCATGGAGTTCATGGCGATCACGCCCAGCCGGCGCACCAGCTCGGGGTGGTTGCTGATCTCCTGGGGGCGCAGGATGATGCGCTCGCGGTAGAAGTCGATGTTCTCCTCGAAGTCCCTGTAGGCGCTGCCGGACAGCGAGATCGAGGTGGCCGAGGCCTTGGCCATCTTGCCTGCGCGCAGCAGGTCCAGCATGCCGTCCTGCAGCACCTCGGTGAAGCCCAGCAGGTTCTCGAACGGACCCGTCAGCAGGCCGGCCAGCACGGCGTTGGCCACGTTGCCCACGCCCGACTGGATGGGCAGCATCTCCTTGGGCAGGCGGCCCATTTTCATCTCGTGCGCGAGGAAGTCGATGATGGACGCGGCGATCAGGTTGGAGTTGGCGTCGGGCTGGGCGAAGACGTTGTCGCGGTCGCCCTTATGGGTCTCGACCACGGCGACCACCTTGGCCGGGTCCACGCGCAGGTAGGGCTCGCCGATGCGGTCATCGGCATGGGTCAGGGCGATGGGCACGCGGCGCGGCGGGATGGCCGTGCCGTAATAGATATCGTGCATGCCTTCCATCTTGGCCGGCGGCTTGGTGTTGACCTCCAGGATCACCTTGTCGGCGATCTCCAGCCAGGTCTTGTTGTTGCCCACGGCGGTGGAGGGGATGAGGCGCCCGTCCTCGGTCACGCCCAGCACCTCGACCACGGCCACGCTCATGGGGCCCAGGAAGCCGAACCACGCATGCTGGGCCACGTGGGACAGGTGCATGTCGATGAAGTCGATCTCGCCGGCATTGATCCTGGCGCGGCAGGTCGGGTCGGTGTTGAAGGGCAGGCGCTGGCCAAGGGCGTCGGCCTCGGCCAGCGCGCCGTCCATCTCGGCCGCCGTGGAGGCGCCGGTCCAGACATTGATCTTGTAGGGCCGGCCGGCCGCGTGTTCGCTCTTGGCGTGCCGGGCGATGGCCTGGGGCAGGGCCTTGGGGTAGCCCGCGCCCGTGAACCCGCTCATGCCGACGTTGACGCCGTGGGGGATCAGGGCGGCGGCCTGCTCGGCCGTCATGGTGCGCGAAAGGAATTCTGGGAAACGTACGCGGTCTGCGAGGGACATCTATGGCTCCGGCTGACGGCTCGCGCCAGCCGGCAACATGCCGCAGCGCTGGCTTGCAAGCCTAAAAAAAACCGCCCCATGCAAGAACGCAAGGGCGGTATATCTCCGGAAACCGATGGTAGCAGCGCTGGCAGCGGCCCTCGGGTTTCCCCGTAAAGGCCCTGCCGCGCAGTCAAAGGTTCAAAGAATGTTTGCGCGTGCTCACATTCAATGAATCAGTGGCTGATCGTCGCGTGCGTGATCCAGCAGCGCGTACAGGATGATGGCGCCGAAAGTCGCGGTCCCGATGCCGCCCAGCGCGAAGTCGCCGAACTTGAGCGTGAAGTCGCCCGTGCCCAGGATCAGGGTGATGGCCGCCACGATCAGGTTCTTGTTCTGCGAGAAGTCCACGCGGTTGTCCACCCAGATCTTGGCGCCGGCCACGGCGATCAGGCCGAACACCACGATGGACACGCCGCCCATCACGGGCAGCGGGATCGCCTGGATCAGCGCGCCGAACTTGGGCGAGAAGCCCAGCAGCACGGCCAGGACGGCGGCCACGAAGAACACGGCCGTCGAGTAGATGCGCGTGGCGGCCATCACGCCGATGTTCTCGGCATAGGTGGTCACGCCAGTGCCGCCGGCCGCGCCGCTGACCATGGTGGCCACGCCGTCGCCGATGAAGGCCCGGCCCATGTACTGGTCCAGGTTCTTGCCCGTCATGGCGGTCACGGCCTTGATGTGGCCCAGGTTCTCGGCCACCAGGATGATGACCACGGGCACGATGAGCACCATGGCCGGGCCGCTGAACACGGGCGCGTGGAACTGGGGCAGGCCGAACCAGGCGGCGTTGACCACGCCCGACAGGTCCACGGGCTTGCCCATGCCCAGCACATTGGTGAACAGGCCGTACAGCAGGCTGGCGGCGATCAGGCCCACCAGGATCAGCAGGCGCTGCACCATGCCGCGCGTGAACACGGCCACCAGGCCCACGCAGACGAAGGTCAGGGCCTGCATCCACGACTCGAAGTTGTTGGCCGCCATGTTCTTGACGGGGATGGCCGCCAGATTCAGCCCGATCACGGCCACCACGGCGCCCGTGACCACGGGCGGCATGAAGCGCTCGATCCAGCGCGTGCCCACCATCTGCACCACCAGGCCGATCAGCGCATAGACCGCGCCGCAGGCAATGATGCCGCCCAGTGCCACGCCGATGTTGCCGTTGGCGCCCTTGCCGCCATAGGCCGTGGCTGCGATCACCACGCCGATGAAGGCAAAGGACGAACCCAGGTAGCTGGGCACCTTGCCGCCCGTGATCAGGAAGAAGATCAGCGTGCCGATGCCGCTCATGAGCACGGCCACGTTGGGATCGAAGCCCATGAGGATGGGCGCGAGCACGGTGGAGCCGAACATGGCGATCACGTGCTGTATGCCCATCAGCCCGGTCTGGGGCCAGGGCAGGCGCTCATCGGGGCCGATCACACCTCCCCGTTGCAGCTGGTCGGCGGATTTCTCCGTCCATTGGAAAAGGCCCATGTGGCATCGCTCCTTGTAAAAAATTGGCGCGATATTAGAGGCATTTGTTTTCTGGCAGGTAGGGGCGAGCGGAAATTTTTTCCTAGTGTTTGTGCGCAGATACGTGATCCGGTCCACAGACTTTGTCGCCCAGGTGCCAGGCTAGTGGCTTTCCCGTCTGGGCTCGCGGGCAGCGCGCGCGTACCGTGGCCGGTCATGAGCCACACCCCTGCCTTCATCCCCCAGATCCGCCTGTACCAGGACTGGCTGCGCGAGCGCCACGGCCTGCAGTTCGACAGCTACGACGCGCTGTGGCGCTGGTCGGTGACCGACCTGGACGCCTTCTGGCAAAGCATCTGGGACTACAACGCGCTGCAGTCGCCCACGCCGCACACGGCCGTGCTGGAGCGCAACACCATGCCCGGCGCCCAGTGGTTTCCGGGGGCCCAGATCAATTACACGCGCCAGGCGCTGCGCCATGTGGATGCCGCCCATGCGGCCGGCATGCCCGCCGTGGTCAGCCGCAACGAGACGGGCCGCCACCGCGAACTGTCCTGGCCCGACCTGCGCCGGCAGGTCGCCGCCCTGGCCCTGCACCTGAAGGCCCAGGGCGTGGGCCGCGGCGACCGCGTGGCTGCCTACCTGCCCAACATCCCCGAGGCCATGGTCGCCCTGCTGGCCACGGCCAGCCTGGGCGCCGTCTGGAGTATCTGCGCGCCCGACATGGGCACCAACGCGGTGCTGGACCGCTTCCGCCAGATCGCGCCCAAGGCGCTGATCGCCGTCGATGGCGTGCACTACGCCGGGCGCGGCATCGACCGCATGGCCGTGCTGGCGGAGCTGCGCGCAGGCCTGCCCAGCGTGGAGCATGTGGTGCTGGTGCCCAACCTGGACCTGGAGGCCAGGCTGGCCGATGCCGCCGACTACGGCCAGGTCATGGCCCGCGACGACGCGGCCACGGCGGCCTTCGAGCCCGAATGGCTGCCCTTCGACCACCCGCTGTGGATCGTCTACTCCAGCGGCACCACCGGCCTGCCCAAGCCCATCGTCCACGGCCATGGCGGCATGGTGCTGGTGGCCCTGCAGCTCAAGGCCCTGCACAACGACGTGGGCTGCAGCTACCACCCCAACAGCTGGGGCGAGCGCTACCACTGGTACAGTTCCACGGGCTGGGTGATGTGGAACGCCCAGGTCTCGGGCCTGCTGGGCGGCACCACCTGCGTGATCTTCGACGGCAGCCCCGGCGGCAGCAAGGACAGGCCCGACTGGGGCGTGCTGTGGCGCTTCGCGGCCGAGACCGGCGTGACCAGCTTCGGCTCGGGCGCGGCCTTCTACGCCAACTGCATGAAGGCCGGCGTGGAGCTGGCGCAGTGCGGCGACCTGTCGCGCATCCGCAGCCTGGGCACCACGGGCTCGCCGCTGTCGCCCGAGGTGCAAAGCTGGGGTACGGCGCAGTTCGCAGGCATGGGGCGGCCTGACATCTGGTGGAACAATATTTCCGGCGGCACCGACTTCGCGGGCGCCTTCATCGGCGGCCACCGCGAGCTGCCCCAGCAGCCCGGCATCATGCAATGCCGCCAGCTGGGCGCGGCCGTCGAGGCCTGGAACGAGCAGGGCCAGCCCGTCATCGACGAGGTGGGCGAGCTGGTCTGCACCCAGCCCATCCCCTCCATGCCCCTGTACCTGTGGGGCGATGCGGACGGCAAGCGCTACCTGTCCAGCTACTTCGACATGTACCCGGCCGGCCATGGCCGCGCGCCCGGCGGCGGCGACGGCCCCGCCTCCATGGGCCCGGTCTGGCGCCACGGCGACTGGATACGCATCCTCCCGGAGGGCGGCTGCATCATCTACGGCCGCAGCGACGCCACCATCAACCGCCACGGACTGCGCATGGGCACCAGCGAGATCTACAGCGCCGTCGAGGCCCTGCCCGAAGTGCTGGACTCCATGGTCGTGGACCTCGAATACCTGGGCCGCGAAAGCTACATGCCGCTGTTCGTGGTGCTGCGCCCGGGCGTGGATCTGGACGACGCCCTGCGCGCGCGCCTGCAGGGCGCCATCCGCCAGGCCCTGTCGCCGCGCTTCGTGCCCGACGAGATCGTGCAGGTGGCCGAAATCCCGCGCACGCTCAGCGGCAAGAAGCAGGAGCTGCCCATCAAGAAGCTGATGCTGGGCCAGCCGCTGGACAAGGTGGTCAACAAGGAGGCCATGGCCAACCCGGGCTGCCTGGACTGGTATGTGGGCTTTGCGGCGCAGCATGCCAAGGCACAGGCTGCCTGATATTCAAACGGTATCAGTGGCTCGGTTTTTAATATTGGACTGCGACAGACCGGCTGCCTAGAGTGGGGTCCAACCATGGAGCCCTGCAATGAGCGTGCTTGATTCCCTTGCCCTGACCCGCATCCCTGCCGAGGACGAAGCCCTGCGCGCCGAGGTGCGTGCCTTCCTCGCCCAGGCCATAAGCGGCCTGCCGCCCCATGTGCGTGCGCGCTCCTGGGGCGGCTACAGCGCCGAACTGAGCCGGCAGCTGGGCGAAAAGGGCTGGATCGGCGTCACCCTGCCGCGCGAGTACGGCGGCGGCGGGCGCAGCGCCTTCACGCGCTATGTGCTGGTGGAGGAATACCTGGCCTGTGGCGCGCCCGTGGGCTCGCACTGGATTGCCGACCGCCAGAGCGGCCCGCTGATCCTCAAGTACGGCACCGAGGCGCAAAAGCGGTTCTACCTGCCGCGCATCTGCCGGGGCGAGGCCTTCTTTTGCATCGGCATGAGCGAGCCGGGCGCGGGCTCGGACCTGGCCAGCGTGAAGACGCGCGCCGTGCCGAACGACAAGGGCTTCGTGCTCAGCGGCCAGAAGATCTGGACCACCAACGCCCACCACTGCCACTACATGATCGCCCTGGTGCGCACCTCGGGCGAGGCGGATGACCGGCACAAGGGGCTGTCCCAGGTCATCGTGGACCTGTCGCTGCCGGGCGTGACCGTGCGGCCCATCACCGACCTCTCGGGCGACAGCCATTTCTGCGAAGTCTTCTTCGACAACGTGCAGCTGCCGCCCGACGCCCTGATCGGCCAGGAAGGCCAGGGCTGGGAGCAGGTCACGGCCGAGCTGGCCTTCGAGCGAAGCGGGCCCGAGCGGCTGTTCTCCAGCATCGTGCTGTTCGACGAATGGCTGGCCTGGCTGCGTGCAACGGGCGAGCGCAGCGAAGGCGCGCTGCGCCTGGCCGGCCGCGTGTTCACCGAGCTGGCCCCGCTGCGCGCCATGTCGGTGGCCGTGCAGGACAAGCTGGTGCGCGGCGAAAGCCCCATCGTCGAGGCGGCCCTGGTCAAGGAGCTGGGCACGACGCTGGAGCAGTCCATTCCCGCCGCCATCGCCGACGACCTGTTCGCACGCGAGGCGTCCGAGGTTCCGCTGGAGCTGCTGCGCACCCTCAACTACGTGACGGAGGTTGCGCCTTCGTATTCGCTGCGCGGCGGCACGCGCGACATCCTGCGCGGAATGATCGCCCGAGGTTTGGGGCTTCGTTGACACGAAGCGCCCCCTGAGCCGCTGCGCGTCTTCCCGTTGCACGGCGCCCCCTCTCGCTTCGCGGGGGGGGGCGACACCCTCGGTGCGGGGCGGCGCGGCCGGCGTAGGCCCTTCCTCGGTGTCCCTGGTGTTAAAGGTGCGCCAGTTTCAAACGGAACGCCCAAGGCCTGGCGTCATGTGTCATGAATGGAGAGAGACATGGAAGACGATTTGTTTGCCGACGCCGCACGCCAGCTGCTGCAGGGCGAGTGCACGCCCGCGCGGGTGCGCGCCATCGAGGCCGGGGGCTCGCCCCGGGCGCTGTGGCAATCGCTGGAGCAGGCCGGCTTTGCCGATGCCCTGGTGCCTGAGGATGCGGGCGGCGCGGGGTTGGCGCTGGCGCAGCTGTTCGATGTCTGGTCGCAGGCCGGCGCTCATGCGCTGCCCGTGCCGCTGGGCGAGACCATGCTGGCGCGCGCGCTGCTGGCGGGCGCGGGGGCGGAGCGTCCACCAGGGGCCACTGCGTTGGCACAAGGCCTGCTCCAGCCGGATGGCAGCCTGCACTGCGCACCCGTGCGCCTGGGCGCGGTCACGGACAGCGTGCTGGTGCAGCACGCCCAGGGCTGTAGCCTGCTGCCCGTGGCGCAGGCGCAGTCCGAGCCGGCGGCCTTCTGCCTGGACGTGAACCTGCGCTGGAGCGCCGACCAGGTCCGCGCGGCGCCTGCTCCCGATATCGCCCTGCCGGGTGGGCTGGACCTGCGCACGCTGCAGGCCGGCCTGGTGGCAGCGCAGCTGGCGGGCGCGCTCATGGAGGTGTTCCAGCGCACGCTGCAGTATGCGAACGACCGCCAGCAGTTCGGCCGCCCCATCGGCAAGTTCCAGGCCATCCAGCACCAGCTGGCGGTGATGAGCGAGCATGTCTTCGCCGCGCGCATGGCGGCCCGGCTGGGCTGCGCGGGGCAGGGCATCTTCCCCGAGCGGCTGCGCGTGGCCGTGGCCAAGGCGCGCTGCAGCCAGGCCGCGCTGGCCGTGGCCGAGGCGGCCCACGCCATCCACGGCGCCATGGGCTTCACCGAGGAATACGACCTGCAACTGCTCACGCGCCGCCTGCATGCCTGGCGCCAGACGGCCGGCTCCGAGTCGTACTGGCATGGCGTGGCGGGTGCCGCGCTGGTCCATGGCCACGCGGGCAGCACCCTGGATCTGATCCGCTCCACCACCGATATCACCGCCGATCTCACCGCCTGACAGGCTCTCGAAGGAACCCCATCCATGCCCTTTCTGAACATCGCGCGCGACGGCGCCATCCTCACCCTCACCATGAACCAGCCCGAGACGCGCAATGCGCTCACGGGCAACACGGCCGTGGAGGAATTCGTGCAGGTCTGCGACGAGATCCGGCGCGATGCCTCGGTCAAGGCCGTGATCCTCACGGGTGCCGGCCCCATCTTCAGCTCGGGCGGCAACGTCAAGGACATGCAGCGCTTCTTCGACGACGCGCTCACGCCCGACGCCATCCGCGAGGAATACCGCCAGGGCATACAGCGCATACCGCGCGCGCTCAACCAGCTGGACGTGCCCTTGATCTGCGCCGTCAACGGCCCGGCCATCGGCGCCGGGCTGGACCTGACCTGCATGTGCGACATCCGCATCGCCAGCGAGACGGCCACCTTTGCCGAGAGCTTCGTGCGCGTGGGCATCGTCCCCGGGGACGGCGGCGCCTGGCTGCTGCCGCGCGCCGTGGGCCGCGCCAAGGCGGCCGAGATGGCGTTCACGGGCGAGGCCATCGACGCGCAGCAGGCCCTGGCCTGCGGCCTGGTCAGCCGTGTCGTGCCCGCCGACCAGCTGCTGCCCACGGCGCGCGTGCTGGCCGACAAGATCGCCGCCAACCCCGGCGCCGTGATGCGCATGACCAAGCGCCTCTTGCGCGAGGGCGAGCACAGCACGCTGGAATCGCTGCTGGAGCTGTCCGCCGGCTACCAGGCCCTGGCCCACAAGACCGCCGACCACCGCGAGGCCGTGATGGCCTTCGTGGAGAAGCGTAAGCCCCGGTTTCAGTGACCGGGCCCGCCCGGCCCCCGCCACGGGGGCATGGGCCGTATGTGACACAACACAAATGGACACTCCCCGGTGCCGGCCTCCCGGCGGGAGTGGGCGCCCATGTACTGCGCACACAGTACACTTTGCGCGTCGAGAGGCAACTCTCCCATCCACCGCACTCCCAGTCCCAT
This sequence comes from Delftia deserti, assembly GCF_042653485.1. Taxonomy (NCBI): domain Bacteria; kingdom Pseudomonadati; phylum Pseudomonadota; class Betaproteobacteria; order Burkholderiales; family Comamonadaceae; genus Delftia; species Delftia deserti. The sequence continues at coordinate 3,885,442 of NZ_JBHSIH010000001.1, forward strand.
GGCCGTTGAAACGACGAGTACTGCCCGCCCCAGCTTCGACCTCAAGAGCGCGCAGCTGCCCGTGGTGGCCGTGGCCCTGCGGGACACCGATGTCAGCGTGCTCGTGGCCGACCTGGCCCAGCGCCTGGCCGACGACCCGGATTTCTTCGACAACGACCCCGTACTGATCGACCTGGCCCATGTGCGCGAGGCCGAACAGGCCATCGACTTCGCCGTGCTCGTCCAGGCGCTGCGCTCCCACCACACCGTGCCCGTGGCCGTGCGCGGCGGCAGCCCGGCCCAGATGGAGGCGGCGCGTGCCGCAGGACTGGCGCCCGCGCCCGAGGCAGCCCCCGTGCGGCCCACCGTGCCCGAGATCGAGATCCAGGAAGTCGTGCGCGAGATCGAGGTGGTGCGCGAGGTGCCTGCTCCCCAGGCCGACGCCCTCATCGTGGACAAGCCGCTGCGCTCGGGCCAGCGCGTCTATGCGCGCGGCACCGACATCGTGGTGCTGGCCATGGTCAGCTATGGCGCCGAAGTCATCGCCGACGGCAACGTCCATGTCTACGCGCCGCTGCGCGGCAGGGCCATCGCCGGGGCACGCGGCAACACCGAGGCGCGCATCTTCAGCACCTGCATGGAAGCACAGCTGCTGTCGATTGCCGGCATCTATCGCACAATCGAGACCGATCTCCCGGCGGACGTGGCTGCCAGGCCCGCCAAGGTGCGTCTCGACGGCGAGAAAATCCTCATCGAGCCGGTATGACACCGGACCCCTCTTCTTTGCTCTCCAGTCTTTAAGGAACCGTGCAAACATGGCCAAAATAGTCGTCGTGACCTCCGGCAAGGGTGGCGTGGGCAAGACCACCACCAGCGCCAGCTTCGCATCGGGCCTCGCATTGCGCGGGCACAAGACCGCCGTCATCGATTTCGACGTGGGCCTGCGCAACCTGGACCTGATCATGGGCTGCGAGCGCCGCGTGGTCTACGACCTGATCAACGTCATCCAGGGCGAGGCCAACCTCAACCAGGCCCTGATCAAGGACAAGCAGTGCGACAACCTCTTCGTGCTGGCCGCCTCCCAGACGCGTGACAAGGATGCGCTGACGCAGGACGGCGTCAAGAAGATCCTGGACGACCTGTCGGGCATGGACTTCGAGTACATCATCTGCGACTCGCCGGCCGGCATCGAAAGCGGCGCCCTGATCGCCATGCACTTTGCCGACGAGGCCCTGGTCGTGACCAACCCCGAAGTCTCCTCGGTGCGCGACTCCGACCGCATCCTGGGCATGCTCAGCTCCAAGACCGCGCGCGCCATCGCGGGCGAGAGCGTCAAGGAGCACCTGCTGATCACGCGCTACAACCCCAATCGCGTGCAGGACGGCCAGATGCTGTCGCTGGAGGACATACAGGACATCCTGCGCATCGAGCTGATCGGCGTCGTGCCCGAGTCCGAAACCGTGCTGCAGGCCTCCAACCAGGGCATTCCCGCCGTGCACATGCAGGGCTCGGACGTGGCCGAGGCCTACCAGGACGTGGTGGCACGCTTCCTGGGCGAGGAAAAGCCCATGCGCTTCACCGAAGCGCAAAAGCCCGGCTTCTTCAAACGCATGTTCGGGGGGAGGTAAGCGGCCATGTCCATGCTCTCTTTCCTGCTCGGAGAAAAGAAGAAGACGGCCTCGGTGGCCAAGGAGCGCCTGCAGATCATCCTCGCGCGCGAACGCGTGGGCGGCAATGGCGGCGGTCCCGACTACCTGCCTGCGCTGCAAAAGGAGCTGATGGCGGTGATCTCCAAGTACGTGGACATCGACGTCAACGACATCAAGGTGCACCTGGAGCGCCAGGAAAACCTCGAAGTGCTCGAAGTCAAGATCGAGCTGCCCGACGCCTCGCGTTAAACGTCGCCCGGCGCCGTGCTCAGCCCAGGTGCAGCGTGCAGCGCAACCCGCCCAGCGGGCTCGGTCCCATCTCCAGCGATCCACCATAGGTCTCCGCGATGTCGCGCACGATGGCCAGGCCCAGGCCGTGGCCCTGGGCCTGTTCGTCGAAGCGGACACCGCGCTCCATGGCCTGCGCGAGATGCTGCGGCGCCAGGCCTGGGCCGTCGTCATCGATCTGCAGCAGCGTCGTCGTGCCATCCTGGCGCACGACCAGCGTGACGCGGCTGCGCGCCCACTTGCCGGCGTTGTCCAGCAGGTTTCCCGCCATCTCCTCCAGGTCCGAGGCAGCGCCGCGCCAGCGCAGCCCATGGCCGGGCAGCGGCGTGGGCGTCTGGATGGACCAGGACAGGCGCCGCTGGGCGTGGATCTGGCGCATGGCATCCAGCAGCCGCGCCAGCACCTCGTCCAGTGCCACGCTGCCGGCGCTGCCGGCGCCGCTGGCGAAACGCGCCAGATGGCGGTCGATGGTGTGGGACATGGCCTGTACCTGGTCACGCAGCCATGGGCCATCCACCTGATGGTCGCGTGCCTGTATGCCGAGCACGGCCAGAGGCTTCTTGAGCGCGTGGCTCAGATCGGCTGCCTGGTGGCGTGCGCGCTCCACGACCTGGGCATTGCGCTGCAGCACCTGGTCCACGGCCTCGGCAATCGGGTCCAGGTCGGGGCCGAAGTGCCGCCCCAACTGCGTGCGCGTGCCGTCTTCCATGTCCTGCAGCGCCTGCTGCAGGCTGCGCAGCGGCTGCAATCCCAGGCGCACCAGCGCCACAGTGCACAGTAGCAGCGCGGCGACCAGTCCCAGCTCGGTGACCAGCAGGATGCGGTCGATGCGGCGCCATTCCTGGCGCGTACCGTCCAGCGGGCCGAAGACATGCAACTGTACGGGCCGGCCCGCGACATCGAAGCTGCGGCGCAGGCCCAGCAGTTCGCGCCCCTGCGGCCCGCGCAACGACAGCAGCGTCTCGCCGCTCTTGTGCGGGTGCCAGGGACGGGCGTCGTCCAGGTCCAGGCTGTCGTCCCAGACCGAGCGCGACTGCTGCAGCCGTCCGTCCTGCTCCAGCGTCCAGTACCAGCCCGAGAAGATACGGCCGAACTCGCCACGATTGAGCCGCGTGCCCTGTCCGGTCAGGGCGGCCGGGGACTGCAGCTCGGCCTGCAACCGCTCGGCGCGGTCCTGCAGGCCGGCCTTGAAGCTGCGCAGCACCGCCTCGTGCAACTGCTCGCGCAGCACCCAGCTGGCGGCCGTGCCGCAGGCCAGCGTGGCCACCAGGCTCAGTGCCAGCAGGCGCTCCGACAGGCCCCAGTGCCTAGGACGCATGGTCGCCGTTGGCCTGCTGCAGGCGAAAGCCCCGTCCCCGCTCGGTATGGATCAGGCCATGCGGGTACAGTTTGCGGCGGATGCGGCCGACCAGCACGTCCACGGTGTTGGAGTCCGGGTCCAGGTCGCGTGCGTAGACATGCTCGCTGATGTCGGCGCGGCTGACGAGCTGTCCATGCCGGTTGGCCAGAAAGCTCAGGATGCGTTGCTCCTGCGCGGTCAGCGCAAGCGGCCGTCCTTCGAGCGTGAAGCGGTCTGCCATGGTGTCGTAGGCCAGCGGGCCTATCTGCAGCAGGGGCCGGCTGCTGCCTGCTGCGCGCCGGTGCAGCACGCGCAGCCGCGTGACGACCTCCTCGTGCAGAAAGGGCTTGGTCAGGTAGTCGTCTGCGCCGGCCTGGAAGGCCGTGAGCTTGTCGCTCCAGCGGTTGCGAGCCGTGAGCACCAGCACGGGGAAGGAGCGGCCCTGCTCGCGCCAGTGGCGCAGCACCGATACGCCGTCCTGTCCTGGCAGTCCCAGGTCCAGCAAGGCGGCGTCATAGTGTTCGACGCTGCCCAGTTCCTGGGCGAGGCGGCCGTCCGCGCAGCACTCGGCCAGCATGCCGGCCTCCTGCAGGATGGCCTGCAGGCCTGCAGCAAGATCGGCGTCGTCTTCGACGATGAGCACCCGCATCAGCGCAGTCCGTCCTCTTCGATGGGCTGGCCGCTGTACGCATCCACATGCACTTCGATACTGCGGCCGGCGCTCAACTGCAACTCGATCTCATAGTAGGCGCGCTGCCGGGGGTCGAACTTGAGCTCGGCCTCTGTGGCGCGGGCCTGGTACTTGCGCTCCAGCTCCTCAAGAATGCGAGGCAGCGGTTGCAGCGTGGCGGCCTGCTCCCGGTTCAGGGGAGGCTCCACCAGGATGCGGCCTGTCTGGGCGTCGGCACGCAGCAACTGCTCACGGCCTTCGCGCGTGAGCAGCTGGATCTCGTAGTACGGCCTGGGGCCGCGTGTTTCCTCCAGTTCGACCTGCAGCACGGTGCCGGGATGCAAACGGGTGACGGCTGCCACCACGGCGGACATGGGTATCAGCATGGCGGTGGTCGCGCCCGGCCGGGGGATGTCCTGCCCCGTGACTGCATCGACATAGATCTCCGTGCGCTGGCCATTGGCGAGCTTGATTTCGTACCAGCGCCGGCCGTCGGACCCGCGCTCGAGTTCGATGTCGATGACGCGCCCTTTGTGGCGCTGCTGCACGTCCTGGAGGATTTCCGCCAATGGCCGCAGGCGCTTTGACTGCACCTCGCGGCGCACGCTTTCATGCTCCGCTGGCGGGGCGGCAGAGGCGGATGCCAGCGACAAGGCCAGCAAGGCAGCAATTGCGAGGCGGAATTTCACGGCCACGAATCTTATGTCCACGTTCTTAAACAGTGCATGAACGCGCCATTCATGTGCGGTTTAGAAGCCTTTGCTGACACTGCAGGCGGTTGCACCGACGGCCTCGCCGCGGTGCCTTTTCATCTGTTTCTTTCTGGCATCGAACACCATGCATTCTCTTCGCTTTTCCCGCTCTGCCCCGCCATTGCACCGGGCCCTGGGCGCCGGTGCGCTCTCGCTGTCCGTGCTGCTGGCCGCCTGCGGCGGTGGCGGCGGCGGGGCTGACAAGCCCGCCCCCACGCCGGTCACTCCCAGCGCCAGCTATGCGTCGGGCACCATTGACGGCTTCGGCTCCATCCTGGTCAATGGGGTACGGTATGACGAGCGCCAGGCCCGGATCACCGATGGCGATGGCGTCCTGCTGGTCAGCGATGCGCTCAAGCTGGGCATGGCGGTCAATGTCACGGCCGGCCCCGTGACCACCGGCAGCGATGGCGTGGCGCGCGCCATGGCCCGCCAGATTCTTGTGCGCAGCGACCTGGAAGGTCCGCTGAGCGCGGTCGTGGGCGACCGGCTGACCGTACTGGGCCAGACCGTGATCGTCGATGCGGCCACGGTGTTCGAGGACGGCCGCGCAGCGGCGCTGCAGGTCGGCCGTGTGCTGGAAATCCACGGCCTGCGCGACGCACAGGGCCGTATTCTTGCCAGCCGCGTCGAGATCGAGGACGACGCCGACGAGCCCTGGCGCCTGCGCGCGCCTGTCGATGCCGTTGACACGTCGCGCCGCACCCTGCGCATCGGCGAGGCCGTCGTCAACTGGAGCGGCGTGCAGGTTGCCGCCGCGCTGGCTGCCGGCGACGTGGTCAGCCTGCGCCTGGCGCGCCAGCCCGATGCCGCCGGCCTGTGGGTGGCCACCGCACTGTCGGTGCAGCGCCCCACGCTGCCCGAACATGCGGGCGTGGAGGCCGACGTCACCGGCCATATCACCCGCATGGACTCGCCGACCCGCTTCGTCGTGGACGGCCTGAGCGTGGACGCGGGCAGCGCCACACGCCTGCCCGCAGGGCTTGCCGTGGGCGACCTGGTCGAGGTCGAGGGTGTGTTCCAGGACGGGGTGCTTCGCGCCTCCGAGGTCGAACGCAAGCTGCGGCTGGACAGTGACGATGGCTTCGAGATCGAGGGCCGCATCACCGCTGTCGACAGCCTGGCCGGCATCTTCGAGCTGCGCGGCGTGCGCGTGGACTATCGCAATGCGCGCTTCGAGGATGGCAGCGCCGCCCAAATTGCCGTGGGGCGCGTGGTGGAGGTCAAGGGCCGGCTCTCGTCCGATGGCGCGATGGTGGTGGCCACCGAGGTCGAGTTCGACTGAGGGTTCGCGTTCGCCGCCAGCAGGTCGGCGATCAGCACCGAGGGGCTGGCCTGGTGTCAGCCCAGTCCGCCCGTGTGCATGCGGCCTGCGTGGTAGAGCAGGGGCGTGTGGCCGGCCTGGTGGCTGCACTGCTCGACCTCGCCGATGAAGATCACATGGTCGCCTTCTTCATGGCGATGGCGGTTGCGGCACTCGAAGACGGTGGTGGCTTCGGAAAGCAGCGGCACGCCTTGTGCCGAACTGCGCCAGGCGGTGTTGGCGAAGCGGTCCACGCCCTTGCGCGCGAACAATTCGGCCAGGGGCTTTTGCGAGGCCGACAGCACGTGGATGGCGTAGTGCGAGCAATGCTGGAACACGGGCAACGAGGCCGCCGACAGCGCCATGCTCCACAGCACCAGCGGCGGCGTGAGCGAGACGGAGTTGAACGAGCTCACCGTGACGCCCACCGGATGGCCCTGCGGGCTGCGTGCGGTGACGATGGTCACGCCCGTGGCGAACTGGCCCAGCGCGTCGCGGAACTCGCGCGACGAGAACGGGGACTGGGAAGGCAGGGCGGCCATGGCGGCAGGAGGCAGTGCGGAATTCACGGGTGCAAGAACCAGGCGGCAGCAAGGCCGCAGCAGGGCTGCAGCGTTTGGGACGGGCGCCCGAAGCCGGGCAGCAACCTTGCATTATGGGTGCGGATGCCGGCAGAAGCGGCCGATGGGGACTCTGCCAGGGAGGTCTTTGCCTTGCGTGCACGATGCCGGCTCACAGCGCCATGCTCATCTGGGCGGGCGCGGCGTTTTCTTTCAGCCAGGCCGTCATGCGGGCCCGTGTGCAGCGCTGCAGCTGCATCAGCAGGGCATGCTCGGGCCAGGCCAGCGCATGGCGCCGGCACAGGTCCTGCTGCATGCGCGCCAGCAGGGCGGCGGCCATCTCGGCATCGGCCAGCGCCCGGTGGGCACGCTCGGCCACGGGCAGGCCCAGGTGGGCGGTGAGCCGACTCAGGCTGTGGCTGGGCGCCTCGGGGTAGATTCGGCGCGACAGCAGCACGGTGCAGGCAAAGGGCTGGGGCGCGGCCTCGCCGGCCAGGGCCAGCTCGGACTGCCAGAACTTGCTGTCGAAGGCCGCGTTGTGCGCCACCATGGGCGCGCTGCCCACGAAGCGGGCGGCATCGCGCATCACCTCCTCGGCGGGCGGGGCGGCTGCGACCATGGCATTGGTGATGCCGGTCAGCCGCGTGATGAAGGGCGGTATCCAGGCGCCCGTGCGCATCAGGCTCTGGAAGCGGTCCACCACCTTGCCGCCCTCGATCAGCACGATGGCGACCTCGGTGGCACGCGCGCCCTGGGCGGGCGCCATGCCCGTGGTTTCAAAGTCGATGACGGCAATCGGCTGCGGCATGGGGCGATTGTGCCCGGCAGTGCCCGACCGGCGTGCCGGGGCGGCTATTCCTCGGCCTGGCTGCCGTCGGCCGCGCCCAGGCGCTGCACGACCTGGTCGAGCAGGGCGTAGAGCTGCTCGATCTCGTCATGGCCGACCAGGCGCTCGATCTCGGCATAGGTCTCGGAGGAGTGCGGCGCGATCTCGGCCACGATGGCGTGGCCGGCCGCCGTGAGCTCGAACTCCGCGCCGCGCATGTCGCTGGCGTGGCGCGATCGCTCCACCAGCTGCCGGCCTTCCAGGGTCTTGAGCAGGCGCGAGAGGCTGGGCATGCTGATGTAGGTGGCCTGCGACAGTTCCATGGGCCGCAGCCTGTGCGTGACTGCCGCCATGGCGCGCAGCACGCGCCACTGCTGTTCGGTCAGGCCATGGGCGCGCAGCATGGGCCGAAAGCGCACCATGACCGATTCGCGGGCGCGCAGCAGCGCCATGGGCAGGGACCGCGAGAAGGCGCGCAGCGGCTCGGGGGCAAAAGAGGGCGTGGTCTGGGGCATGTTCGGCAGCATCTGTCGGCTGGATTCTATGCAGCCGCCGCTCCCTCCCCGGAGCGGCGTTGCGGGCGCCTTGTCAGGCCGGGGCCTCAATAGGTCTGGCTTTTCGGCGCGGGGGCCGCTGCCTGCTTGAAGCGCGCAGCCAGGGCGCTGGTGGCCTGCACCAGCACGCTGGTGTCCAGGCCCACGGCCGTGAAGGTGCAGCCCAGCTCCAGGTACTTGCGCGCCAGGGCCTCGTTGGGCGTGAGGATGCCGGGCGCCTTGCCCGCGCGGCGTATGCGCGCGATGGCGTCGGCAATCGCCTCCTGCACCTCGGGATGGCCGGGGTTGCCGATGTGGCCCATGGAGGCCGACAGGTCGGCCGGGCCGATGAAGACGCCGTCCACGCCCTCGGTGGCGGCAATGGCGTCCAGGTGGGCCAGCGCCTGGCGCGTCTCCACCTGCACCAGCACGCAAACCTGGGCGTTGGCTTCATGGGCGTAGTTGGCGCGCCGGCCCCAGGCCGAGGCGCGCGCGCCGCCCATGCCGCGGATGCCGCCCTGGCCGTCGGCCTGCGGATAGCGCGCGGCGCGCACGATGCGTGCGGCCTGCTCGGCCGTGTCCACCATGGGCACGAGCAGGGTCTGCACGCCGATGTCCAGGTACTGCTTGATCAGCATCTCGCCGACCTCGCCGTGTCCCATGGGCACGCGGGCAATGGCATGGCTGTCGGGATAGGCCGCGATGGCCTGCAGCTGCGCCAGCAGGGTGCGCGTGTCGTTGGGCGAATGCTCGCCGTCGATCAGGAGCCAGTCGAAGCCGGCGCCCGCGCAGATTTCCGCCGAATAGGCGTCGGCCAGGCCGAGCCACAGGCCGATCTGGGGTTGGTCGGCCGCAATGGCGGCCTTGAAGCGGTTCACAGGTGTCTGCATGGTGTGATTGTCCGGGCCTCAGTGGCCCATGCACAGGTACTTGGTGCTCAGGTATTCCTCTATGCCGGCGGCGCCGCCCTCGCGGCCCATGCCCGACTGCTTGACGCCGCCAAACGGCGCCACGGCCGTGCTGATGATGCCGCTGTTGATGCCCACCATGCCGTACTCCAGCGCCTCGCCCACGCGCCACACGCGGCCCACGTCGCGGGCGTAGAAGTAGGCGGCCAGGCCGTACTCGGTGTCGTTGGCCATGCGGATGGCCTCTTCCTCGGTCTTGAAGCGGAACACGGGCGCCACGGGGCCGAAGACCTCTTCCCTGGCGATGCGCATGCGGTCCGTGGCGTTGGCCAGGATGGTGGGCTCGTAGAAGGTGCCGCCCAGCGCATGGCGCTTGCCGCCCAGCACGACCTCGGCGCCGTTCTTCACGGCATCGGCCACCAGTTCCTCGACCTTGTCCACGGCGGCCTGGTCGATCAGCGGGCCCTGGCCCACGCCGGCCTCCAGGCCGTTGCCCACCTTGAGGGCCTGCACGGCGACCTTGAGCCTGGCCATGAAGGCGTCGTACACGCCGTCCTGCACCAGCAGGCGGTTGGCGCACACGCAGGTCTGGCCGGTGTTGCGGTACTTGGACGCCATGGCGCCCTCGACGGCGGCATCCAGGTCCGCGTCGTCGAAGACGATGAAGGGCGCATTGCCGCCCAGCTCCAGCGACATCTTCTTGAGCGTGGGCGCGCATTGCTCGGCCAGCACGCGGCCCACTTCGGTGGAGCCCGTGAAGGTCAGCTTGCGCACGGCCATGCTGGCCGTGAGCACGCCGCCGATGGCGCGCGAGGAGCCCGTGATCACGCTGAACACGCCTTCGGGAATGCCGGCGCGCTGGGCCAGCTCGGCCATGGCCAGGGCCGACAGCGGTGTCTGCTGCGCGGGCTTGACGATGATGGTGCAGCCCGCCGCCAGGGCCGGCGCGACCTTGCGCGTGATCATGGCGGCCGGGAAGTTCCAGGGCGTGATCGCGGCGCAGACCCCCACGGGCTCCTTCGTCACGATGATGCGCTTGTCGGCCCAGGGCGCGGGCACGGTGGAGCCGTAGATGCGGCGCGCTTCCTCGGCAAACCACTGCACGTAGGAGGCCGCGTAGGCGATCTCGCCGCGCGACTCGGCCAGGGGCTTGCCCTGCTCGCTGGTCATGATCAGGGCCAGGTCCTCCTGGTTCTCCATCATCAGCTCGAACCAGCGCTGCAGCAGGCGCGCGCGGGCCTCGGCGGTCTGCTGCTTCCAGAGGGCGAAGGCGCGCTCGGCGGCGGCGATGGCGCGCTGCGTCTCGGCCTCGCCCATGCGGGGCACATGGCCCACGGCCTCGCCCGTGGCGGGGTTGTGGACGTCGATGCGGCTGCCATCGTCGGCGGCCAGCCATTGGCCGTCGATCAGGCAGAGGTTCTTGAGCAGGCTGGGGTCGCGCAGGGCAAGCGGCATGGGAAATCTCCAATAAGGGCGGGGCAGGCGTCGGGACGACGGCGCCTAGACAAAACGGAACTGCAGCCGGCCCAGCGGGCCGTAGTCGGCATCGAACAGGTCGCCGGCCCGGGCGGCCACGGGGCGCGTGAACGAGCCCGCCAGCACGGTCTGGCCGGCCTCCAGGGCCTCGCCCCAGGGCGCGAGCTTGTTGGCCAGCCAGGCCACGCCGATGGCGGGATGGCCCTGCACGCCGGCAGCCAGGCCGGTCTCCTCGACCACGCCGTTGCAGCGCAGTATGGCGCCGCACCAGGGCAGGTCAAGCACCCCGGGAACAGCCTGCCCGGCGCCGACCACGATGCCCGCATTGGCCGCGTTGTCGCTGATGGTGTCGTAGACCTTGCGCATGGCCTTGGTGTGGCGGTCGAACTGCTCGATGCGCGCATCGATGATCTCGATGGCCGGCGTCACGTGGTCGGTGGCGTCCAGCACGTCCTGCAGCGTGATCTCCTTGCCGCCGGGCAGGCCCGGGCCGCGCAGCGGCGCCTTGAGCACGAAGGCCAGCTCCACCTCCACGCGCGGCGCGATGAAGTTGGCGGCCGGGATGTCCAGCACCTGGCCCGGCGTGCAGCGGTAGAGCATGCTGTCGAGCAGGGTGCCGTAGTCGGGCTCGTCGATCTGGCTCGATATCTGCATGGCGCGCGAGGTCAGGCCGATCTTGTGGCCGATCACCTTGCGGCCCGCCGCGATCTGCAGGCGCACCCATTCGCGCGAGACGCGGTAGCCATCCTCCACGGTCATGCCGGGAAAGCGCTTGGAGAAATGCTCGACCTGCACGCGCGTCTTCTCGCTGCGGTCGAGCTCCTGGGCCAGTTGGGTCAACAGTTCTTGGGAAAACATTTCAAGGCCTGGAAAAGAGAGGGTGGAGTGTGCTGTGCTTGCCGTCGTAGACCTGGCCCGGGCTTTCATCGACCTGCACGGTCAGGCCCAGGTGGCGCTGCGCGAACAGCGGCTGCAGATGGCGGCGCGCGCAGGCCAGCAGGGCGTTGCCGGCCTGCTGCTGCACGGCGGCCGAGCGGCCGCGGCCCATGCGCAGGTTGATGTAGATGAAGCCGTAGTGGCCATCGCCGCCGGCCGCACGGCCCGCAGCCCCGCCATCGGCCACGGCGCTGTGCGGCGCGGGGTAGGCCAGCACGCGCGTGCCGCCCGTGGGAAAGACCTGGGCGCCGTCTTCGGCACGCACGGTGAGCATGGTGTCCGCCAGTGCGCGGCACAGCTGCGTCATGTCGGTGTGCGCGTCCAGGCTGGCCGTGTAGAGGATGACCACGTGCGGCATTCAGGCCACCTCCATGGTGGCGGCCGTGCAGCTCACGGCGAAGATGGGAATGGGCTGGCAGTACAGCACCTGGCCCGCGCCGCGCGCGGCGGCGGCCACGGCGATGAAGCTGCGGATCTCGAAGCCGCCCTGGCCGCCGTCGCGGTAGGTCTCGGCGTCGGTGTACGACAGCAGCGCGTCCCGGTCGTTGCGGCACCAGCGGTCCATGAACTGCTGGTCCCACTCCCAGTTGACCTTGCCCGAGTCGGGCGTGGCCGGCCAGTGCGAGATGCCGCCCGTGCCCACGATGGCGATGCGCTCGGGCGCCTTGTCGCAGGCGCGGCGCAGGGCCTCGCCAAAGGCCCAGGCGCGGTGCAGCGGCGTCAGCGGCGGGCCCTGGCAGTTGATGTTGACGGGGATGATGTCCTTGTCATAGGCCGGCGTCAGAAAGTGCAGCGGCACCATGATGCCGTGGTCGAACTTCCACTCCTCGGCAAAGGCCACGTCCACGGTCTGCATGACCTCGGTGATCAGGCGCCGCGACAGTTCGGCATTGCCGGGGATGCGGTGGCGCTCTATGCCCAGCCAGGCCGGGTCCTCGATGGGGCCCTCGTACTGGTCGGCCATGCCGATGGCATAGGCCGGCATGTTGTTCATGAAGAAGTTGGCGAAGTGCTCGGCCGCGATGACGATCACGGCATCGGGCCGCGCCGCCTCCAGCCGTGCGCCCATGTCGCGGAAGGCGGCATGGAAGGCATCCCTGGTGGCCGGATCGGCCAGGTGTGCGCGGCCCGTGATGCCGGGCGCGTGGCTGCAAACGCCTGCAAATACCAGACTCATCTCAAACTCCTGCGATCTTTTCGTTGGGCCCGGTGGTCATGGCGTAGACGCCCGCGCGCACCGGTCCGTGCTTTTGCACGCCATCGCGCATGGCCTGCAGGTAGTCGGCCCAGGGCATGCCCAGCAGCGGCGCGAAGTGCATGAGCAGCTGGCCGTTGCAGCCCAGCACGTAGAGCTTGCCGATGTCGCCATGGAACATGGCTTCGTACTCCTCGGGCTCCAGCGCGTACTCGGCCAGCAGCGCGGCGCGGTCCTCGGCAAAGCGCCGCTGCACTACGGGCTCGCGGTTGAGCTGGAACAGGAATTTCTGCATGGTGTACAGGCTCATGGCGGCTCCCGGTGTCGGCCTCAGCCCAGCGTGATGTTGGCGCGGCGGATGATGGCTTCGTACTTGGCGATTTCGCTGGTGACGAAGGCCGCGAACTGCTGCGCCGTGCCGGCCTGCGATACGATGCCGCCGCGCGCGAAGGCGTCCACCACGGCGGGCTCGGCCAGGGCCTTGACCACGGCGGCGTTGATGCGCTGCACCAGCGCATCGGGCGTGGCGCCGGGCGCCAGCAGCCCCTGCCAGGAGTTGGATTCCAGCGCCACGCCCTGCTCGGCCAGCGTGGGCACCTGGGGCGCGAACTGCGAGCGCTGGCGCGTGGCCATGCCCAGTGCCACCAGCTTGCCGCTTTGCACATGGCCACGGAACTCGGGCCAGTTGCCGAACATCACGTCCACCTGGCCGCCCAGCAGGTCGGCCAGCGCCGGGCCCTGGCCCTTGTAGGGGATGTGGACCATCTCGATGCCCATCTCCTGGCACAGCAGCGCGCCCGAAAGATGGGCCGAGGTGCCGTTGCCGAACGAGGCATAGCTGAGCTCGCCGGGCTTGGCCCGGGCGCGGCTGCGCAGGTCCGCCAGCGTCTTCAGTCCGCTGCCCGGGTGGGTGGCCAGCACATGCTCGGACAGGCCCATCAGCGCCACGGGCTTGAGGTCGCGCGTGGTGTCGTAGGGCAGGTTCTTCACCAGCGTCTTGTTGGCCGTGAAGCTGTTGGCCACGCACACCAGGGTGTAGCCGTCGGCCGGCTGCTTGGACACATAGTCCACGCCGATCACCGTGCCCGCGCCGGGCTTGTTCTCCACGATCACAGGCTGGCCCAGGGACTTGCCCAGCTCGGTGCCCACCAGGCGCGCCACCAGGTCGGTGGTGCCGCCCGGCGTGAAGGGCACGATGATGCGCAGCGGTTTTGCAGGCCAGGTGCCGGCCGGGCTACCGGGCTGGGCCTGGGAAAGGCCCGGGAGCATCAGCGCTGCGGCCGTGCTGGCAGCGGCGGATTGCAGGAAATGGCGGCGTTGCATGTCTTGTCTCCTCGGTTCTCTTTGTCGTTGTCGCTGGTCGCCCGTTCAGACGCCCCAGTGCGGAATATGGTGCGATCCCAGCGACACGGCCACGTTCTTGGGCTCGCAGAAGACCTCGTAGCTCCAGCTGCCGCCCTCGCGGCCCGTGCCCGAGGCCTTGGTGCCGCCGAAGGGCTGGCGCAGGTCGCGCACGTTCTGGCTGTTGACGAAGCACATGCCGGCCTCGATGGCGGCGGCCACGCGGTGGGCGCGGCCCACGCTCTCGGTCCAGACGTAGCTGGACAGGCCGTACTGGATGTCGTTGGCCAGGCGCACGGCCTCGGCCTCGTCGCTGAAGGGGATGATGCAGGCCACGGGGCCGAAGATCTCGTCCTGGGCGATCTGCATGCGGTTGTCCACGTCGGCAAACACCGTGGGCAGCACGTAGTTGCCCTTGCGCACGCGCTCGGGCAGCACCGGCGCGTCCAGGCCGCCGCACAGCATGCTGGCGCCTTCCTTGCGGCCCAGCTCGATGTAGTGGCGCACCTTGGCCAGGTGGCTGGCGCTGATCATGGGACCGACGATGGTGGACTCGTCCAGCGGGTCGCCCACGGTGATCCTCTTTGCGCGCTCCACGAAGCGCTCGACGAATTTCGCGTAGATGCCCTTTTGCACCAGGATGCGGCTGCCGGCCGTGCAGCGCTCGCCGTTGTTGGAGAAGATCATGAACACGGCCGCATCCAGCGCGCGCTCGAAGTCGGCGTCGTCGAAGATCACGAAGGGGCTCTTGCCGCCCAGCTCCATGCTGAATTTCTTGAGGCCGGCGGCCTGCACGATGCGGTTGCCGGTCTGGGTCGAGCCCGTGAACGAGACGGCGCGCACATCGCGGTGGCGCACCAGGGGCTCGCCCGCGTCCTTGCCGTAGCCGTGCACCAGGTTGAGCACGCCGGGCGGAATGCCGGCCTCCAGCGCCAGCTCGCCCAGGCGCGCGGCCGTCATGGGCGACAGCTCGCTCATCTTGAGCACGGCCGTGTTGCCGAAGGCCAGGCAGGGCGCCACCTTCCAGGTGGCCGTCATGAAGGGCACGTTCCAGGGCGAGATCAGCGCGCACACGCCCACGGGGTGGAACAGGGTGTAGTTCAGGTGCGTGGGCGTGGGATAGGTGTGGCCGTCCACGCGCGTGCACATCTCGGCAAAGTAGTAGAAGTTGTCGGCCGCGCGCGGCACCAGCTGCTTGCCGGTCTGGGCGATGACCTGGCCGCAGTCGTTGGTCTCGGTCTGAGCGATCTCGGGCACATGGCGGGCGATCAGGTCGCCCAGCTTGCGCACGAGCCTGGCGCGTTCGGTGGCGGGCGTGTTGGCCCATTTCGGGAAGGCGTTCTTCGCGGCGGCAACGGCTGCCTGTACCTCGGCCTCGCCGCCTGCGGCAACCTCGGCCAGCACCTCCTGGGTGGCGGGGTTCACGGTCTCGAAATAGTCCTTGCCGGCGACGGCCTTGCCGTCGATCAGGTGGTCAATGCGCATGGGGATTCCTTGGCGTGTGCGGTGGGGTTCAGTAGGCGGCCGGCGCGTCGCCGACGATGGTGTTGACCAGGCGGCCCAGGCCTTCGATCTCGGTGACGATCTCGTCTCCCACGCGGGAGTCGGCCACGCCGTCGGGTGTGCCGGTGAGGATGAGATCGCCGGGGTTGAGCGTCATGAAGCCCGACAGATGGGCGATCAGCGAGGGGATGTCATGCACCATATCGCGCGTGTTGCCGTCCTGCTTGAGCTCGCCGTTGACCCAGCTGCGCAGGCGCAGGTTCATGGGGTCGGGCACATCGGCTGCATCGACCAACCACGGGCCCACGGGCGTGGCGCCGTCGCGGTTCTTCACGCGCAGGTTGGGCCGGTAGAAGTTCTCCAGGTAGTCGCGTATGGCGTAGTCGTTGGCCGTGCAGTAGCCGGCGACCACGCCGTAGGCGTCTTCGCGGCGCACGTCGCGGCAGGTCTTGCCGATGACCACGCCCAGCTCGCACTCGAAGTGCATGTAGGCTACGTCGGCGGGGCGGTACGTGCGGCCGTGGTGGCCGTTCAGCGTGTTCGCGCCCTTGAGGAAGACCAGTGGTTCCTCGGGCGCCTTGTTGAAGGCGATTTCCCTGGCATGGTCCGCATAGTTCAGGCCCAGCGCGAAGACCGTGCCGAACTGCAGCGGCGGCAGCCACTGCACGGCGGTCTCCGCCACCAGGCGGCCATCGGGCAACTGCACCTGTCCGTGCGGGCCTTCGGTGACCTGCAGCGTCTGGCCTTCGAAGATGACGCGTCCGTGCTTCATGCTGCTGCTCCCTGTTCTGCCACCACCGAATGCGCGAGCCGGCCCAGGCCGGGCACCTCGATGACCACGCGGTCTCCGGGCCGCGCCAGCGGCGCGCCTTCGCCCGGGCCCAGCAGCAGCACGTCGCCGGGCGACAGCGTCATGAATTCGGTCACGTCGGCCAGCAGCCTTGCGGGCGGGCGCACCAGGTCGGCAAAACCGCGCTGCCAGACCTGTTCACCATTGATGGACACCGTGAGTTCTGCCGCTTGCGCATCGAAGCCTGCGCCGCGCACCAGCGTGCCCAGCGGGCAGAAACCGTCGCGGCAGCGCTGGCGGATGGCGGGGCGGTAGTAGTTCTCATGCGGCAGCGTGAGGTCGCTGGCGATCAGCCAGCCGGCCACATGGTCCAGGGCCGTTGCTTCGCTGACGCGCGTGGCGCTGCGGCCGATCACCAGGCCGATGCTGGCATCGACGCGGACCTCGCCGGGATCGGCCGGCACGGCCACCGCAGCGCCATCGCGCGCCCAGGTGTTGCGCGGCTTGAGGTAGAGCACGGGGGCGCGCGGAGCGGCCTTGTAGGGCGCGCTGTCGAACTGCGGCGACAGGCGCTGCACGGTGGCGCGCTCGTTGAGCAGCGTGCCGTAGACCGTGCCCAGCGCAAGGCCGTCATCCAGGAGAAAGGGCTGAATCTGCATGGTGTGGATTTAGTTAACGTGGTAATTATTGTTTTTGCAACAAGCCCCGTCAACACGGGGGATTCAGGGTTTTCCCAGGCCGCAGCAAAAAGCCCCTGCGCGGCGAACCGTGCAGGGGCTTGAAGGGGACACCGGGTGCTGCCGGTGCGGCTGGTACAGAAGGCGCGCGGGCGTCAGCCGCGGCGGCGGCGCAGTGCGGCCATGCCGCCCAGGGCCAGCGCCAGCAGCGCCTGGGCCAGCGTGGACAGGCCGGGCACGGGAGTGGCCGTGGCGCCGGACGGCAGGGCCGCAGGCGCGGCCACCGCCACGGGGTCCACGATGACGCCGTTGACGGTCAGGTCGCTGTCGCCCGTCTGCCCGTCGGCGATGTCGAAGCTCACCGAGCGGCGATCGAGTGCGAAGCGGTAGGCCGAGGGGGCCAGCTCATACCAGTGCGCCGTGGGCGTGGCGGCCGTGGGGCCGTACTTCCAGAGCGTGGCCTGGGAGGGTGCGGCTTCAGGCAGGTCCATGCGGAGGGTGGCCGTGGAGCCCGGCGTGCCGCCCATGAGCACGAAGCTCAGGCTGCCGTAGGGCAGGCGCAGGTTGCCCGGCAGCGGGCTTTGCGAGGGCGCGGGCTGAAAGCCTGCCGAGTTCGAGGCGAACTGCCATTGGTCTGCACCCACATTGCCCGTGCCGTTGCGCACGCTCGCCGTGTGGCTGCCCGTGCCGATCTGCGTGCCGATGGGCACGGGCTTGCTCAGGGCCAGCACAGCCGGCGCGCTGGCCGTGCCCGAGGCCGGCAGATTGACCGCATGCACGTGGTAGCTCACGGCAGGGTCCAGTCCGGCGAAGGACAGCGTGGCAGCGGTATTGGCCGCGGTGCTGACCGTGTTGCTGGCAGGGGCCGGCAGGCCGGCGGCGTCCAGGCCGGCCATGACCTGTTCCCAGCTGGGGACGGGTGCGTTGGCCGGCAGGGCCACGGCGCGCAGGCTGCCGCCCACGCCGGGCGTGGCCTGGACCACGGCCGATGTCTGGTCCACGGCCTGGGCGGACAGGGCCACGGTGGACAGGGCGGGCACCGCCAGGCTGTCCAGGCGCGCCTTTTTCCAGGCGGCATGGGGCAGGTCCTTGGCCACGGTGCCATCGCCGTAGAAATCGGCATCGCCGCAGTCGCTGATGATGTCCACGCTGCCGCCTGCGTCCAGGCTGGCCGGCATGGCGCCTATGCCTTCGGCCGAGCAGGCGGTATTGGGCACGGTAATGGCGGCCAGGTCGGCAGCGCGCGGACGCAGGTTCAGGGCCAGGCCTGCGCCGTTCACGCGGCCATCCCAGGAATAGAGCTGGAAGTTGCGCGGCGCTGTGCCCGTGGCGCTGGCCGAGGGGCCGGCAATGATCAGGTACTCGCCGGCCGCGTTCTTGCGGATTTCGCGGATGCCGCGGCCGCCCAGGTCCAGGCGGATCGGCTGGCCCATGGACGCGCTGCCCTTGCTGCCGCCATCGGCCGCAGGCAGGGCCGCGAAGTTGGTCACGGGCACGATCAGCGCATGCGTGCGGCCCGTGGCGTCGTCGGCCGTGGCGGCGGGCGCGCCCGGTGCCGGCACCAGCGGCGCGCGAAAGCCCAGCCAGGCGGCGGAGTCGTCGGGGCTGGTGGACATGCCCTCGATGGAAAAGCCGCTCATCGTCTCGGCCTCGGGCGCCTTGGTGGCGCCGCCGTCCGAGCTGGCCACCAGGCCCAGGTAGTTGGCGGCAAGGCCGTCATGCGCGGCCGCGTCCCAGCTGCGCAGGTCCTCGCGCAGCCAGCGGTAGTAGCCACTGGCGGTCAGCGCCGTGGAGGCGCCGGAGCCGGTCACATCCATCGCGGCCAGGCGCCAGCGGTCGGTGCGCGACTTGCCGCTCTTGTTGTTGGAGTGCGAGCCCGCCACGTACACGCGGCTGCCCAGGGCAAAGCTGGCCTCGATGTCCATTTCCTCGTCGCTCTTGCAGCTGTCCAGGCCCGTGAGGCCGACGCCGGTGCAGGCGGCGGCATCGGCCAGGCCCAGGGCGGTCCTGTCCAGCATCAGCGGCTTGATGGGCAGCCCGCCGGCCGGGCCATAGGCCGAGAAGGAGTTGCCGGCCGGCAGCGCATTGCCCGAGGCATCCTGGGCGGGCGCCTCGTCGTCGCCCACCAGCATGGTGGCGGCATCGATGACGATGGCCGTCGATGCGTCCGAGCGCCCGGCCAGCCAGCGCGGGCTGGTGTTGGCTGCGGTGTTGGCCGAGGCCGCGTACTTGATGGTGCGGCTGACGGAGGCGCCGCCCGCGTTGGTCAGCGTGACGGTGATGTCGGCATAGCCCACGCCGGTGGGCGTGATCCTGAGCACGGCGTTTCCGGCCTGGTTGGATGCGGCCAGGCCGGCGTCGGCCAGCACGGCCTGGTTGCTCGAACGCGCAGTGACCTGCACGCCGCCAGCGCCCCCCGCATCCTGCACCGTGAAGCCGATGCCTGCCGAGGCCAGCGGGTCGTTGGCGTCGCCGACCACGCCGGAGAACGCGGTCAGTTCGGGCAGCGAGGCCGTCGGCGGGGCCGAGGCCATGAAGGGCACGCTCACTGCAGCCGTGCTTCCGCCGAGGCCGTTGACGGCGCGCACGCGCAGCGTATAGCTGCCGGGCTGCAGGCCTTCCAGCGCCTGGCTGTTGCCCAGGGCCACGGCCGTGGAGGCTACCGATGCAAAGCTGTCCTGCGACAGCTCCATCACGTAGTAGGCGGCGCCCGGCACGGCGTCCCAGGCGACCGTCACGCGGTTGCCGGCAGGGGTGGCCACCAGGTTGGAGGGGGCGGCAGGCACGGTCGCCGGCACGGTCTCCAGCGGCGCCCAGGCCACGCCATAGAACACGCCGCCCTGCGGCGTGGCGATGGACTCGGCCGTGCCCGACAGCGTGCCGGCGTAGCCGCCGTGATCGAATGCGCGGTACAGACGGCCCGTGGTGTCGGTGGCCATCAGGATCACATTGCCGCCGCCGGTGTCGAAGGCGGCCAGGCCGTGGATCTTGGACAGGCCGGCAATGGAGCCTGCGGGCTGCCAGCTGGTGCCGTCCATCGAGAGGCGGAATTTCCGGAGGGCGCCTGTGTCGTTGTCCGCCACATAGACGGTGTTCGCCAGGGCGGGGCCGCCATCGAGTTGCAGGAAGGCGATGCCGCGGTAGGTGGCTGCCGTCAGGCCCGCCAGGGGCTGGGCCGTCTGGATGCCCGTGGTCGGCAAATTCGTGCCGATCTGGTTGAGCGAGCCGCCGTTGATGGCGGCGATCAACCGGCCGCCGGCGACCGCCAGGCCCTGGACATTGCTGCTGTTCAGTTGGGAGATGCCCGTGCCGTCGGCAGCCACGTGCCAGACGCCGTTGTTGGCGGCAACCTTGCCCTTGCCGCTGGCCCAGACGGCGCCGCAGTCGCTGCTGGCCGCTGAGCGTATGGTGTCCTCGCTGAAGGCGGTGATGCCGAGCGGGCGCAGGCTTTTCACGTCGGGGTCGAACCCCACCACGGCCACGGCGCGCGGGGCCGCCGCTGCCGTGACGCCGTTGGGCTCGGTACCGCCGGTGGCCACGGCATAGCCGGGGACCACCAGGCACAGGCCATTGTCCGAGCGGTTGAGCAGGCCTTCCGAGCCCTTGCTGCTGGCCGTCAGCGGCGCTGCACCGCCTGACAGCGGCAGCGATTGCACCAGCGTGCCGTCCACGCGGTACTCATCCAGGAACACGGGCAGCGCGCCTGTGCCCGTGCCCACGCGGTAGGCCACCAGGTTGCCCGGGGTGAACGGTGCGGACCATGCTGCGCCACACAGGGCCAGGCAGGCCGTTGCAATCGCCTTGTGCCGCCAATCCAAAGTATTCGTGCGCATGCTCGCCATCCCCTGTGTGACAAATCGCGCGACTGTAGAAGGCGGCTGTGACAGCCCGGTGACGGCAGGCCATGCACGGTGGCGGCAAGCTGCCATGCAAAAAAAGACGGCTCCCGCCGGGGAGCCGTCTTTGGTTCATTGCGCCGTGAAGCCCGCGCTTTGCTTTTTTTGGTTATGGGCGCCGCATGTCCACGGTGCAGTGGATCAGCGGATCAGCGGATCAGCAGCACCGGCACCTGGCTGCCGGCCAGCACCTGGGTGCTGACCGAGCCCATGACCAGGCGGCCCAGCGCGCCATGGCCATGCGTGCCCATGACCAGCAGGTCGAACTTGCCTTCCTCGGCGGCCTTGATGATGGAGTCGGCGATCGGGCCCACCTTGCTCAGGCGCGTGGCCTGCACGCCGTGTTCGGCCAGGTAGCTGCACACGGGGTCCAGCACCTTGGTCGATTCCTCGGCGTAGTACTCGTCCACCACCTCCTTGCCCAGGGCGGCGCGCGCGCGCGCCGGCAGCTGGGGCTGGACGGTGATGGCGCTGTAGCTGTGGGCGGAGCCCAGGATCTCGGGATGCGAGGTCAGGTAGGCCAGCATCTTCTGGGTGTAGGGGCTGCCATCGACTGCGAGCAGGATATTCATGAAAGTCCTCCTTTGGTATGGCCCGAGACTAAGCCCAAGCCGGGATGGAGTGCTTGATCCAGGTCAAGCGCGGGCCGGCGCATCTGCCACCTCTGCCGCCCCCGAGGTCACGCGCACCGGCAACTCGATGGTAGAGCGGGGGGAAAAGCCCTCCTGCTCGCCCTTGCGTGCATAGCCCAGCGGGTTGGCCACCACGCGGCAGCGCCAGGCGCTGCCATCGTCGCGCAGGCCCTCGGCCACATAGTCGCTGGGCGAATGCAGGTGGCCGTGCAGCCACAGATCGGCAAAGGGCAGCAGGTCGTCGAGCACATTGCAGAAGCCTGCCGTGCCGGGCACCAGGCCATAGCGCGGATCGGCGCTGCGCAGGCTGGGTGCGAAGTGCGTGACGGCCACCGTGGGGCCATCGAAAGGCCGCGCCAGCGCCTGGCGCAGCCATTGCTGGCAGACCAGCGACTGCTCGCGCATGGGCTCGGCCAGGAAAGGCTCGCCGCCGCGCGTGCCGCCGGTCTTGTGCAGATAGAAGTTGGCGGCGCGGAAGGCCTTCTCGCGCAGCTTCAGCAGCCGGGTCAGGTCGCTCACGCCTTCGTGCATGGACATGGCGTCGTAGTCGCTCCACAGCGTGGTGCCCACGAAGCGCACGCCGCCCAGCACGGCGGTCTCGCGCTCCAGCCAGACCATGCCCATGCGCTCGCAGGCGGCGCGCAGGCGGGCATGGGCGGCGTCGAAGTCCTGCATGTCGTACTCATGGTTGCCCGGCACGAAGATCACGGGGCAGGGCCAGCCCGCGTACTGGGGCAGGGGAGAGAAACGCTCCAGCCCGAAGTGCTCGCCTTGCAGCAGGCTGCCGCTCTGGTAGGAGCCTATGTCGCCGGCCAGCACCAGCACGTCGGCATCGGGTGCGGGCTCGGCGATGAAATGCGGATGGGCCTCGAGGTGCAGGTCGGACAGCAGCTGGATCTTCATGCGGCCAAGTGTAGAACCTGCGCTCGCGTGCGCTCCCGCAACACGTTCTCAGGTGTGCGGGAAGGTGGCTTCGGCCGAGCGCGTGAGCGTGCGCAGCAGCCAGTCGTAGGCCAGCGGGTGCTGGCCGCGCCGGCGCCACAGCGCATCCACGTGCACGGGCTGCACGTCGAAGGGCAGCTCGCGCAGCACCAGCTTGTCGGCCATGCCGGTCACGGGCACGAAGTGGCGCGGCAGGATGGTCAGCAGGTTGGAGTTCATGACCACGCGCCCGGCCGTGAAGAACTGGTTGACGGTGAGCACCACCTGGCGCGTGCGGCCCAGCGAGGCCAGGGCCTCGTCGATGAAGCCGAAGGAGCGGCCCGAAAAGCTCACCAGCATGTGGCGCGCCGCGCAGTAGTTGTCCAGCGTCAGCGGCACATCGGCCAGCGGATGGCCCTGGCGCATCACGCACAGGTACTCGCCTTCATACAGGCGCCGGCTGTCGAAGGCCACCAGGGCGCCCGACTGCGCGCGCGCCGTCAGGTCGGCCAGCGCGGCGGGGAAGTAGCCCACGGCCATGTCGGCCTCGCCGGCCTCCAGCAGGCCGCGCGGGTCGCGCGTGGTCAGCGGCAGCACGCGGATGCCGATGCCGGGCGCCTCGCGCTCCAGCAGGCTGAACATGGGCGGGATCAGCGTGGCGGCCGTGGCGTCGGCCATGGCCAGCACAAAGGTGGCGGTGGCGGTGGATGGGTGGAATTCGCCCGGTATCAGCGTGTCCTGCAGCTGCTGCAGTGCCTCGCGGATCACGGGCCACAGCGCCAGTGCGCGCGGCGTGGGCTCCACGCCCTGGCCCTGGCGCACCAGGAGCTCGTCGCCCAGTGCCTCGCGAAGGCGACGCAGGGCGTTGCTCACGGCCGGCTGGGTGATGGCCAGCTTGTGGGCCGCCCGCGTCAGGCTGCGCTCGGCCATCACCTCGTCGAAGACGCGCAGCAGGTTCAGATCCAGTGTGCGGAAGTTCAGGGCGGACATGGCAGCGACAGCAAGGGCTGAGTCATCACTGTTGTGAATGCTACAGATTCAAGATATAAATTTGAAGAACTCTAGGGTAAACCCTATAGTTACACCCAGTCGCCCGCCACGCCGTCAAAAGCGGCTATTTAACTGGGTTTATCTGCCATGAGCAACTTCATTTACAACTCCTACTGTGTCGAGCACCCTGGTGTGGTGCATGTCTATCAAGCCGCCGATGACCGCAAGAGCGCTGCCAAGCGTTTCTCCGGCAAGCGTGGCGCCAGCGCCCTGCTGCTCGCTGCCCTGGTGGCCGCGCTGATGGTGGTGGTCAACGAGGTCGCCCACAACTGGACCGACGGCCACATGCTGGGCGCCTGGGTGGTGCTGTGGGTTGCCGCCTTCATGGGCCTGGCCCTGTTCTCCGCTCCCGCCCGCCGCGCTGCCCTGACGGCCCGCGCCGGCTACCGCGCCTGGACCGAGAGCCGCCAGCAGGCCGCTGCCGACGAGCGCATCTGGAATGCCGCCCTGCAGGACGCCCGCCTGATGGCCGACCTGGCCCGAGCCATGGATCGTCAAGGCAACTGATCTCTGCCTGGGGCGCCTTTCGGCGCTCCTCCAAAAAAGCCGCTGCCCACAAGGCGCGGCTTTTTTGTTGTCTGGGGGGCGTCGTTGAAACGCCACAAAAAAAGCCTCGCACTGCGAGGCTTTCTCTATGGGTCGAGAGCTACTCAGGGATTCATTGTTCTGTGCATCTTCCACAGTCCATGAAACTGGCGCTGCCCAAAGCAAGGGGCACCAAGGGTGCAGTCCTCCCGCGAAGCGAGAGGGGGAAGCGGCGTAGCCGCTCAGGGGGAGCTTTATGTCCCCAAGCGCTTTTCCAGTTCGGCCTTGGTCACCAGCAGCTCTTGAGGCAGCTTGTGGGCCAGCTTGTCGAAGTGCTCGGTGTGCAGTTGCATTTCCTCGGCCCAGGCGGCCTTGTCGATGCTGGTCACGCTGGCGAACTGCTCGGCGGAGAAGTCCAGGCCGGTCCAGTTGATCTCGGCATACTGGGGCGCAATGCCGAAGGCGGTCTGCTCGCCCTGTGCCTGGCCTTCGAGGCGGTCGATCATCCACTTCAGCACGCGCATGTTCTCGCCGTAGCCGGGCCAGACGAACTTGCCGTCGGCGTTCTTGCGGAACCAGTTGGTGGTGAAGATCTTGGGCAGGGCCGCGCCCTGGCCTTCGATCTTGGCGCCCAGCGTGAGCCAGTGCTGGAAGTAGTCGCTCATGTTGTAGCCGGCAAACGGCAGCATGGCGAAGGGGTCGCGGCGCACCACGCCCTGGGCGCCGAAGGCGGCGGCCGTGGTTTCCGAACCCATGGTGGCGGCCATGTAGACGCCTTCGGTCCAGTTGCGGGCCTCGGTCACCAGCGGCACGGTGGTGGAGCGGCGGCCGCCGAAGATGATGGCGTCGATCTTCACGCCCTTGGGATCGTCCCAGGCTTCGTCCAGCGCGGGGTTGTTGGTCGCGGCCACGGTGAAGCGGGCGTTGGGGTGGGCGGCCTTGGCGCCGGTCTCGCGGGCGATCTGGGGCGTCCAGTCCTTGCCTTGCCAGTCGATCAGGTGATCGGGCTGCTTGCCGGTGTCCTTGTCCATGCCTTCCCACCACACGTCGTTGTCATCGGTCAGCGCGACGTTCGTGAAGATCACGTTCTTGTCGAGGCTGGCCATGCAGTTGGGGTTGGTGTGGTAGTTCGTGCCCGGGGCCACGCCGAAGTAGCCGGCTTCGGGGTTGATGGCGCGCAGCGAGCCGTCGGCCTGGGGCTTGATCCAGGCGATGTCGTCGCCGATGGTGGTGACCTTCCAGCCTTCGAAGACCTTGGGCGGCACCAGCATCGAGAAGTTGGTCTTGCCGCAGGCGCTGGGGAAGGCCGCAGCCACGTGGTACTTCTTGCCCTGGGGGTTGGTCACGCCCAGGATGAGCATGTGCTCGGCCAGCCAGCCCTGGTCGCGGCCCATGGTGGAGGCGATGCGCAGCGCAAAGCACTTCTTGCCCAGCAGGGCGTTGCCGCCGTAGCCCGAGCCATAGCTCCAGATCTCGCGCGTCTCGGGGTAGTGGACGATGTACTTGGTCTTGTTGCAGGGCCAGCTGGTCTGGTCCTTCTCGCCTTCGGCCAGGGGCGCGCCCACGGTGTGCACGCAGGGAACGAACTCGCCTTCCACGCCGATCACGTCATACACGGCACGGCCCATGCGGGTCATGATCTTCATGTTGACGGCCACATAGGCGCTGTCGGACAGCTCCACGCCCACGTGGGCGATGGGCGAGCCCAGCGGGCCCATGGAGAAGGGCACCACATACATGGTGCGGCCGGCCATGCAGCCGTCGAACAGCGGCTGCAGCGTGGCGCGCATCTCGTTCGGGGCCATCCAGTTGTTGGTCGGGCCCGCGTCTTCCTTGTTGGCCGAGCAGATGTAGGTGCGGTCCTCGACGCGCGCCACGTCGGACGGGTCGGACCAGGCCAGGTAGCTGCCGGGGCGCTTGACGGGATCGAGCTTCTTGAAGGTGCCGGCATCGACGAGCTGCTGGCACAGCTGCTCGTACTCTTC
Source organism: Delftia deserti (assembly GCF_042653485.1). NCBI lineage: Bacteria > Pseudomonadati > Pseudomonadota > Betaproteobacteria > Burkholderiales > Comamonadaceae > Delftia > Delftia deserti. Next base: position 3,911,176 of record NZ_JBHSIH010000001.1, read on the forward strand.
CTGGGAGCCGTCGCACCAGTGGATCCGGGCGGGCTTGCACAGTGCGGCCATCTCGGCCACCCAGGCGATCAGTCGGCTGTTCTTGACGTAGGCAGGGGCCTGGATGTTCAGGCCTTGCATGACGGGTGCGTTCATCGCGGAGCTTCCTTCAATTGAAAAAACCAGTTTTTCAAAGGGGACGCGCCTGTTGCCGCGCCAACTTTGAGAAACGGGCTCTCGTTCAGTCGGCGCGCGAAGGAAGCTCTTCTCGGGGCGGCGAGGCGGCGCTGGCGGAAGCTGGCGGCGCACCGGCTGGGGATTCGATTCTAGGGAGCGGTCACGAATTTGTCAGCAAACGAATGGCAAAAACTATGCATTCTATGCATTGAAATATGCAAGATACTTTGTCTGTCTGCCTATTGCATAGGCAAACAAAAAGCCCCGCAAAGCGGGGCTCGGTGCAGTGGGCGAAGAGGCCGGATCAGGCCATGTTGACGGCGATGAAGGCCAGCAGGAACATCATCACGGCGCCCGCCAGGGGCAGGATGACGGGCATGTAGGGGACGATGGCCTCGGTGGCGTCTTCGGGGGGCGACTGCTCGCCGTGGTTCGCTGCGGGATCATGCGACATGCAAAAGCTCCTGGCTGCCAATGGGGATGCCCCATTCTAGGCAGGCCTGCCCGCCAGCGCCTTCGGGGAAAGCCATGACACAAGGGCCAGGGGCCTGCTAGGGCTCTAGACGGCGTTGACCTGCATGCCCTCGGCCTGAAGGGCGGCAATGACCTCGTCGATATGGGCCTTGTTGCGCGTCTGCAGCACCAGCTCGATCTCCACGCTTTGCGCGGCCAGCATGGTGAAGGCCCGCTGGTGGTGGACTTCCTCGATATTGGCACCCGCCGCCGCCACCGTGGCCGTGATGCGCGCCAGCACGCCGGGCACGTCGCGCGCACTGACCTTGATGCGCGCCAGCCGCCCGGAGCGCACCATGCCGCGCCCGATGATGGCCGCCAGCAGCAGCGGGTCGATGTTGCCGCCCGACAGGATCAGCCCCACCTTCTTGCCCGCGAAGTGCTGCGGGTGGCGCAGCAGTGCGGCCAGGCCTGCGGCGCCCGCGCCCTCGACCAGGGTCTTCTCGATCTCCAGCAGCATGAGCACGGCCTGCTCGATGTCGCCTTCATCGACCAGCAGCATGTCGTCCACCAGGCGTGACACGACTTCCTGCGTGATCGCGCCGGGCTGGGTGACGGCAATGCCCTCGGCGATGGTCGAGGTGCCCATGGGCAGCCCGGCCTGTCGCACGGCATTGAACATGGACGGAAAGCGCTGGGTCTGCACGCCGATGACCTCGATGCCCGGGTTCAGCCCCTTGGCCGCCGTGGCCACGCCCGCGATCAGGCCGCCGCCGCCAATGGCCACGATGAGCTGGTCCAGGTCGGGCTGCTCGGCCAGCATCTCCAGCGCCAGCGTGCCCTGGCCGGCCGCGATCTGCTCGTCGTCATAGGGGTGGACGAAGCACAGGCCCTGCTGCTCGGCCAGCGTGTAGGCATGCTGGCGCGCCTCGGCCAGGGAGTCGCCGTGCAGCACGATCTCGGCGCCGAAGCCGCGCGTGCGCTCCACCTTCACGCCCGGCGTGAAGCGCGGCATGACGATGACGGCACGCACGCCCAGGCGCTGCGCGTGGTAGGCCACGCCCTGGGCATGGTTGCCGGCGCTCATGGCGACCACGCCGCGTGCGCGCTCCTCGGGCGAGAGCTGGGCCAGCTTGTTGAGGGCGCCGCGTTCCTTGAACGAGGCCGTGAACTGCAGGTTCTCGAACTTGAGATAGACCTGCGCTCCCGTGATCTGGGACAGCGTGCGCGATTCCACGCAGGGCGTTTCGAGCACGGCGCCGCGCAGGCGGCCGGCGGCGTTCTGGATGTCTTGGAGGCTGAGCATCACGCATTGTGGCGCACGGCGGAGCGCCTGCGGGCAGCCCTTCAGAACTTGTGGGTGAGGGTCACCAGCAGGTTGCGCGGTGGCCCATACGACTTGGTGCTGTAGAAGTTCACCTGGCTCAGGTATTTGCGGTCGAAGGCATTGTGGATGTTCAACTGCAGCGCGGTGCGCTCATCGAACTCGTAGCGCGCCATCAGGTTCACCAGGGTGTAGCTGCCCTGTTCGCTGCGCCGCTGGAGCACGGTGCCGCTGGCGTCCGCACCCCAGGCCAGGCCCCAGATGCTGCCCTGGCGGCGCAGTCCCGCTCCCAGCGTGAGCCTGGCCTGCGGGCCGCCGGGCTTGAATGTGGTGAAGAGGTCGAGGATGTTGCGCGGCAGCGTGGTGCTCAGCGGCGTGCCTTGCGCGTCCTTGATGTCGTAGCGCGTGTAGCCGAGCTTGGCCTGCCAGCCGGGCCGTATCTCGCCGGCGATCTCGGCCTCGAAGCCCTTGCTTCTGGCGCCTTTGGCGCCGTAGTAGGCCTGGGCCAGCCCGTCGGGCGTGGTGGCGCTGGTGTCCACCTGGGCCAGGTTGTCCTGCAGGATGTCGAACACGGCGGCGCTGGCCTGCAGGCGCTGCTCCAGGAAGGCTCCCTTGAGGCCGATTTCGCGGCTCTTGCCGATCACGGGGTCCAGATAGCGGCCCCGGCGGTCCATCTGGCTTTGCGGCTGGAAGATGTCGGTGTGGCTGGCATAGGCCGACAGGCCATGGCCCAGCTCCAGCACCACGCCTGCATAGGGCGTGAACTGCGTGAAGCGGTCCTGCGTATTCCTGTCCCAGACCGAGTAGCGGCTGCCGAGGATGACTTTCAGCGGTTCGGCCAGGGACAGGCGCACGGCCGCGTAGGCGCCGGTTTGCCGCGTGGCCATATCGGACTCCACATAGGACTCGCCCCAGGTCGGTTCGGGGTAGGAGCCGTTCCAGTCCAGCATGCTGTCTTCGTAGGAGGCGCTCTGCGCGGCCGGCGTGCCCATGATGAACTGCCTCTGGCGCGAGGCCGTGGCGCCGAGCACCAGTTCATGCTCGCGGCCCAGCCACTCGAAGCTGCCTTCGGTCTTGGCATCCAGCGCATGCTGCTCGCGGTGGCCTGTGTAGCGGAAGATGTAGGGCGTGCCGCTGCCGGACTGCCAGGTCTGCGGGTCGATGCTGCCCAGGGCCATGGCCAGCGGTGCGTCATAGGACTGCTTGCTGTGCGTGTAGCCCAGGTGCGTTTTCCAGCCGCTGTCCCACTGGTGCTCCAGCACGGCGAACTGGGTCTGGGTGGTGGTCTGCCAGCGCGCCCAGTCGGGAGCGAGATTGGTGGAGCGTTTCCAGTCGATGGGCTGGCCGTTGGTGAACCAGATCGGCAGCCCGCCCCAGGAAGAGGCGCGGGGACGGTTGCTCTGGTGGTCCATGCCCACGCGCAACAGGGTCTGCGGCGTGAGGTCGGCCTCGACGGTGGCATAGAGCAGGGATTTGTTTTTCTTCTGGCGCTCCATGAAGGTGTCGCTGCGCTGCACCGAGCCCACGATGCGGCCCCGGATGCGGCCGTCGGCACTCAGTGGCGCGGACAGGTCGGCATCGCTGCGGTAGTGGCTCCATGAGCCAAGCGTGGCCGCCACGGAGCCGGTCAGCGTGCGGCTGCCGGCGCGCTTGCGCACGAGATTCACCGAACCGCCGGGATTGCCCGCCCCCGTGAGCAGCCCGGTGGCGCCACGCACGACCTCCACCCGGTCATAGAGGATGGCGTCCAACTCGCCCTCTCCGGCAGAGTAGGGCGATTCGAACGCGGTGGCCACCCCGTCGTAGAGGTAGTTGTCCACGCTGAAACCGCGGTAGCTGAAGGATGAGCGCTCGCTGTCATAGGCGCTCTCGGATACGCCGGTGGTGGTGCGCAACACATCGGCCAGGGAGCGCAGCGCCTGGTCGTCCATGCGCTGGCGCGTGACCACTTCCAGCGATTGCGGCGTCTCCCGGGGCGCCAGCGCCAGCCCCGTGGCGGCCGCGGTGCTGCGGGCCGCATACAGCCCGGTCCCTTCGGTCAGGCTGCTGACGGGCGCGGAGGCGGTCACCTGCACCTGGGGCAGGGTGGCGCCCGGGACGGGCGCGGAGGCCTGGGGGATGCGTTGCAGCGTCATGCTGCCATCTCCCTGGGGGCGTGCCTGCAGGCCGGTGCCTGCCAGCAGCGCATCGAGCGCCTGGACGGGGGTGAGGCTGCCGCTGGCGCCCGGGCTCTGCAGGCCGGCCACCATCTCGGGCGTGAAGCTGATCAGCATGCCGGACTCCCGGCCCAGCCGGTTGAGGGCCGCGGCCAGCGGGCCCGGCGCAATGGCATGGCTGCGTGCCGCCCCGGCGGCGGCCGTCTGGGCCAGGGCCTTCGGCAAGGCCGTGGCGGTCCAGACGGCCAGGCCGGCACACAGCAGGTGCGCGGCCCAGGCGGTGCGGCGCGGGATGGATGGTCGGTTGGATGGTTGGCGGTTCATGCGTCGGTTCCCTCGGATGGTCGGTGGCAGATGCGGCACGGCGCGCGCGGCGCAGTGCGTCTGAGGGGCTTGACACGCACGGCGGCACAAATGGCCGCTTTTTTTGAAGGAAATTGGAGGGATGGCGCGCTGTCTGCCGTCTGCGCTGGCGATGGCGCTCCTGAGGGGATAGCGCTTTCAGTCGCTGAGCTCCACCGTCACCCACCAGCCGGTGCGGCTGCGCACCTGCACGGGCAGCGTGTGCGTGAGTGCGGCGAGCACGCGGTCGGTGTCGGCCAGGGGATAGGCGCCGGAGACGCGCAGCCGGCCTGCCTCGGGCGTGCAGCGCAACAGGCCGGGCCGGTGGCGGGCCAATTCGGCGATGAAGTCCTCCAGCGGCATGTCGTCGGCCACCAGCATGCCTTCGCTCCAGGCGCCGGCGCTGTCGGGCAGCGGGGTGGCGGGGCTGGTCCGGGTGCCGGTGAAGCGGCCCTGTTCCCCGGCCGACAGGCGGCTTGCGGCTGCCGTGCCATGCAGGGGCTGCAGCTCCACCGCGCCCTGCAGCACGGCCACGGCGGTGGCGCCCTCATGCTGGCGCACCGTGAAGCGCGTGCCGATGGCGCGTACCGTGCCCTCGGCCGTGCGCACGCGCAGGGGGCGGTGGGCAGTGTCGGACGCGCTCTGCACCAGGATTTCGCCTGCGCGCAGCACGATCAGGCGCTCGCTTTCCGAATAGCGCAAGTCCACGGCCGAGGCCGTGTTGAGCATGAGGCGGGTGCCATCGGCCAGCACGGCCTCGCGGCGCTGGCCGGTGGCGGTGGACAGGTCGGCGGCCCATTGCTGCCAGGCCCGCTCGCCCGGTGCGGTGTACCGCGCGGCAAGCAAGCCGCCTGCGCCCCCCGCCAGCAGCACGGCCAGCCGCACCGCATGGCGCCGGCCCATGCCGCGTGCGGCCAGTGTCTGCAGTGCCACGGCGGGCGGCAGGCCCCGCAACTGGCCGTCGATGCCGGCAATGCGCTGCCAGGCCTGCGCATGCAGGGGATCGGCTGCCAGCCAGATCTGCCATTGGCGGTGCAACTGTTCGGTCCCTGGACCGGGCTCCAGGCCCAGTTCCAGCAGCCAGTGCACGGCCTGCCGGGCCACCTCGGGCGGTATGGGGGCTGCAGCGGGGTCTGCCATCAATCCGCCAGGCCGAAGTAGCAGCGTGTGGCAGCTGCGGCCAGATGGCGGCGCACGCTGGTGCGCGAGAGACCCAGTTGGTCCGCGATCTCCTCCTGCGTCAGCTCCTCCAGGCGCCACAGCAGGAAGGCCTTGCGCGCCACCACGGGCAGGCCATCGAGCAGCCGGTCGATGGCGACCAGTGTCTCCAGCACCATCAGCCGGGCTTCGGGTGGCGGCGTCACGGGCTCGGGCAGCAGGGCCAAGGCATCGAGGTAGGCGCGTTCGATCTGGCGCCTGCGCAGGTGGTTGGACAGCAGCCGCTGCGCGATGGTGGTCAGGTAGGCGCGCGGCTCGGCCAAACGGTCCAGCGGCAGGTCGCGTGCCGCAAGCACGCGCACGAAGGTGTTCTGCGCCAGATCGGCCGCATCCCAGCCGCAGCCGAGTTTGCGGCGCAGGCGTGCCACCAGCCAGCCATGGTGCTGTAGGTACAGGGTCTGCACCGTGTCGGTGGCGGCAGGGGGAACGGCGGGCATGCGAGGCACCTCGGAGTGTCAAATGCGAATGAATCGCATTTTATGTCTCATCGCCTGCGGGGTGTACAGACGCGGCCGGCGCCCGCAGCCTTGCGTGCCTTAAAATAAGAATCATTCTTGTCTGTGGGGCGCGCAACGCTCCGGCTGGCCATGGCTTCCTCCTCTGTCCAACCCCCCGCACGCCCGCCGCGCTGGCTGGGGCGGGGCACGCTGCGTGCCTGCGATTTCACCGGGCCCGACTACCGCATCCTCGATGCCGAGGTCACGGCCCAGGACGCGCTGCTGGCCGGGCACCTGCAGGCCTGGCAGGTCCAGCCCGGGCTCTGGCTGCATGGCGTGGAGGCGCGCGATCTGCGCACCATGAGCACGCGCTCTCCGGCCGTGCCGGGCCTGCACCTGGTCGTGCTGCTGGAAGGCTGCGTGGACGTGGCCTTCGGCAACCAGGGCCTGCAGCTGCAGGTGGCACCCTCCAGCCCCGCCGGCGCGCATGCGCAGGCCTGCGGTGCCGTCATCCATTCGCGGCCCGGCGACCTGTTCACGCGCCACTGGCGGCGCGGCAAGTTCGAGCGCAAGCTCAGCATCACCGTGCAGCCGCAATGGTTCGCCGCCCAGTCCCTGCCGAGGGCGGCGCCCGCCATGCTGCGCCACTGGATGGAGCAGCAGGTGCTGGCCATACAGCCCTGGCAGCCCTCGCCGCGTGCCGTGGCGGTGGCCGAGCAGATCATCCAGCTGGCGCGCGAGGGCTCGGCGCCCCTGCTGCTGGCCAGCCGCACGCTGGAGCTGGTGCATGAAGCCCTGCAGGCCCTCGACGTGGTCGAGCCCGACCCGGCGCAGACCGTGCCGGGCGTGCTGGGCGTACGCGAGCACCGGCGCATGGCGCGGCTCAAGGCCTTGCTGGACAGCGGCGGCGACGGCTGCCGCACGCTGGCCGAGATCGCGCGCGAGGTGGGCCTGAGCGCCAGCGCGCTGCAGCGCCAGTTCCGCCACGCCTATGGCTCGAGCATCGACGAATACCGGCGCGAACAGCGGCTGGAGCGCGCCTGGGCCGCGCTGGAGCAGACCGGCTGCAATGTGTCCGAGGTCGCGCATGCGGCCGGCTACACCAGCGCAGCCAATTTCTCCACCGCCTTCAAGCGGCGCTTCGGCATCTCTCCCAAGCTGGTGCGTGCCCGGCTCTGAGGGCGTGTGCCGCGGGCCTTGGCGCGTGGCGCAAACGTCGGCGAAGCTGGCACAAACCACGCAGCCATCGGGCGGTGCTGCAATCCATCGAACGAAAGGAAAACCCCGAATGACATTGCTGCAGGCACGCACCTCGGTGCGCTCGGAGCGCGCCGACGAGGCTATGGCCGCCGTGGTCGAACACATGCTGGAACACGACATCGCCGTGCGCCGTGAAGGTGCACGCTGGGTGGCGGCCTACGAAGGCGGACGGGGCCAGCTGTGGCTGGAGGACGGACAGATCCATGCCGAGGTGGCAGCGCCCGGCGTGGAGCTGCTGCAGGACATGAAGCTCATGCTGGCCCACCTGCTGCTGGGGGCCACGGGCGCCGCCGATGCCGCGCTGGCCTGGGACGGCGACGGCGCCGCAATGCTTCGTCCCCCGGCCTTCCGCGAGCTGCAGGTGCTGGCCGTGCGCGACCTCACGCCGCACATGCGCCGCGTGCGCTTTGCCTGTGACGACATGGCACGCTATGCGCAGGACAGCAACATCCACGTCAAGCTGCTGTTTCCGCAGCCGGGCGTGGCCGAGCCCGAGTGGCCCACGCTGTCGGCCAGCGGCCTGCTGCGCCTGCCCGAGGGCGACAGGCGTCTGGACATGCGCACGTACACCATGCGTGCGATGGGTGTGGATGGCGTGGACAGCGAGGCGGGCGGCGCCAATGGTTGGATGGATGTGGACTTCGTGCTGCACGAGGACGCCGGCCCCGGGTCGGCCTGGGCCGCGCGCGCCCAGCCGGGCCAGCGCATCGGCATGACCGGCCCCGGCGGGCGCACGGCCACCCCGGCCGACTGGATGCTGCTGGCCGGCGACGACACCGGCCTGCCGGCCATGCTGCGCATCGCGGCCGCCCTGCCCGCGCACACGCGCGGCCATGTGTTTGCCGAGGTCCAGGGCCCGCAGGACGAGCAGCCCGTGCAGGCGCCCGCAGGCCTGCAATGGCACTGGCTGCACCGTGGCGCTGCCGAGGCCGGCACCACCACGCTGCTGATCGACGCGCTGCGCGCCGTGCGCTGGCCGGATTTGTTGGCCGGTCATCCCGCCAGCCGCTTCGTCTGGGCCGCTGGCGAGTTCGACACCGCCCAGGCCGTGCGCCAGTGGGCGCGCGAGGAGCGCGGGCTGGAAAAGCACGAGCAGCTGGTCGTGGCCTATTGGCGGCGCGGCATGAGCGAGTCGGATTTCAAGGCCGCGAAGTAGGCCACGAAGTAGACCGTGAAGTAGGCCACGCAGGGGGCCGGCGCCTCAGGTGGCGCTGCGCTCCTGACGCAGCAGAAACTTCTGCAGCTTGCCTGTGGGCGTGCGCGGCAGGCTGGCCGCAAAGACGAATTCACGCGGGATCTTGTAGCGCGCCAGCCTGTCGGCCAGGAACTGCTGCAGTGCCTCGGCATCGGGGGCGGTCTCGCCGCGCGGCACCACGTGGGCGATGACGGTCTCGCCCCATTCGGCGTGTGGCCGGCCCACGACGGCGACATCGGCGACTTGGGGATGGGCCGACAGCGCGTCCTCCACCTCCTTGGAATACACGTTCTCGCCACCCGTGATGACCATGTCCTTGGTCCGGTCCACGATGAAGAGATAGCCCGCGTCGTCCAGGCGGGCAAGATCGCCCGTGCGGTACCAGCCGCCCGGTGCGAAGGCGGCAGCCGTGGCCTGGGCGTCGTGCAGGTAGCCGTCCATCACGCTGCCGGTGCGCAGCCAGATCTCGCCGGTGTCGCCGGGGCCGGCATCCGCACCGTCGTCGCGCACCACGCGCATGTCCACGCCGGGCAGGGCCACGCGGCCGATGGAGCCGGCGCGCTCCACCTGCTCCTCGGGGTAGAGCGTGGTGCCCGTGGGGCCGGTCTCGGTCATGCCGTAGACCTGGTAGAAGCGGTCGCTGCGGTAGGCCGTGGCCAGCTTGCGCGCCATCTCGGCGCCGATGGGGCCGCCGCCGTAGACCCAGGCGCGCACGCTGCTCAGGTCGTAGCGGGCAAAGTCGGGCAGCATCTGCAGCGGCGCGAAGTAGGAGACGGGGGCGCCGAAGTACAGCGTCACGCCCTCGTCCTGCACGGCCTGCAGGAAATGCTGCGGGTGGTACTCGCGCAGCAGCACCACGGTGCCGCCCATGTACAGCGTGCCGCCGAACCAGTTGTTGAGCGGCGAGGAATGCCAGATGGGCATGGCCATCAGCGTGCGTTCCTCGCGCGTGATGGACAGGCCCAGCGCGGCCGTGATCGCCGCCAGCGTGACGGCGCGGTGGCTCAGCAGGCAGCCCTTGGGCCGGCCCGTGGTGCCCGAGGTGTAGAGCACCTGGGCGATGTCGCCATCGGCGGGCCGCGTGCCTTCCATGGGCCTGGCGGCCGCCACCAGCGTGTCCCAGTCCTGGACACCCGGGACGGCCTCTTGCGCCTCGGTCACAAGGCGGGCGCAGGGGTGCGGCGCGGCCGCGACCACGGGCGCGAGTGCGGCGTCAAACACCAGGGCCTTGCACTGCGCGTGGTCGAGGATGTACTGCAGTTCGGGCGCCTGCAGCTTGTGGTTGACGGGCACCAGCGCGGCACCCAGGCGCCAGGCGCCGAACAGGGCCTCGACGAAGCCCGGCGTGTTCAGGCACATCAGCGCCACGGTATCGCCCCGGCCCACGCCCTGGGCCTGTAGCACGGCGGCAGCGCGCTGCGAGCGCCGCTGCATGTCTGCATAGCTGATGGAGGCGCCCCGGTCGCGCACAAAGGCCTTGGCGGGCGTCTTGCGCACGGCGCTGTCGAAGGCGTCGAGCAGGTTCATGTCTTGTCTCCTTGTGGTTTTTCTGTCGGGGTTCCTGCCGCCGCTTCAGGCCGGCAATGCGCGTTGCAGGATGGCGGCGATGTCCAGCCCTGCGGGATCGAAGGCGCCCGCCACCATGGCGCCTTGCTGCGCCCCCAGGCGCGTGGCGATGAAGCCATCGGCCATGGCGGGCGGCGCATGGCGGCGCAGCAGGCAGGCCTGGGCCAGCAATACCAGGTCCTGCACCAGGCGGCGTGCCTGGGCCTCGAGCTGGTCAGGCGGTCCGGACAGGCGCCGCGCCAGCGATTGCGCCTGCTGCAGCAGCACGGGCTCGCCCGCTGCCGTGTCGATCAGGTCCTGCAGCAGCAGCTGCGCGCCGTCGGGCTCGCGCGAGATGGCGCGCAGCACGTCCAGGCACATGACGTTGCCCGAGCCTTCCCAGATCGAGTTCACGGGCGCCTCGCGGAACAGGCGCGCCATCACGCCCGTGTCCACGTAGCCGTTGCCGCCCAGCACCTCCATGGCCTCGCCCGTCAGCTCCACGCCGCGCTTGCAGACCCAGAACTTGGCGGCCGGCGTCATGATGCGTTTCCAGGCGCGCTCCAGCGGGTCGCCACTGCCGCCATCGCTGCCGCTGTCGTTCTCGTAGGCCCGGGCCAGGCGCATGGCGATCTGCAGCGCGGCCTCGCTCTCCAGCGCCAGGTCGGCCAGCACGGTGCGCATCAGCGGCTGCTCGGCCAGCAGCTTGCCGAAGACGCTGCGCCGGCGCGCATAGGCCAGGGCCTGCACCGTGGCCGAGCGCAGGATGGCGGCGCTGCCCAGCACGCAGTTCAGGCGGGTGTAGGTGGCCATCTCGATGATGGTGGGAATGCCCCGGCCTTCCTCGCCCATCAGGATGCCCCAGGCGTCCTCGAACTCCACCTCGCTGCTGGAGTTGCTGCGGTTGCCGACCTTGTCCTTCAGGCGCTGCACGCGCACGGCATTCCTGCTGCCGTCCGGGCGCCAGCGCGGTACGTAGAAGCAGGCCTGGCCACCGCCTTCCCCCATGCGCGCCACCACCAGGTGGGCATCGCACATGGGTGCCGAGAAGAACCACTTGTGACCGCGCAGCAGGTACTCGCCGCCGCGCCCGCCGGCGTGCACCGGCATGGCCACCGTGGTGTTGGCGCGCACGTCGGAGCCGCCCTGCTTCTCGGTCATGCCCATGCCCAGCCACATCGATGCCTTGTCGGCCACGGGCAGGTCGCGCGGATCGTATTCGTGGCTGAACAGCTTGCCCTGCAGCTGCTTCCACAGCGCCGGTTCCTTTTGCAGCAGCGGGATGGCTGCCGTGGTCATGGTGGCCGGGCACAGCGTGCCCTGTTCGACCTGGCCGTGCAGGTAAAAGCCTGCGGCCCAGGCGCTCCAGCGGCCCGCGCTGCTGTCCTCGAAGGGCAGGGAGATCAGCCCCTGCTGCCGGTATAGTCCCAGCAGCGTGTGCCAGCTCGGGTGGAACTCCACGGCGTCGATGATGCGGCCGCGCGCGTCGAAGCGGTGCAGCTCGGGCGTGTGGCGGTTGGCCTGCTCGGCCAGTTCCCAGGTGGCGCGCTCGCCCAGCTGCTGCGCATAGCGCGACAGCGAAGGGATGTGGCGTGCGGCGCCGCTGCGCTGCAGGGCCTCGGCCAGGGCGGGGTCGGCCTCCAGCAGGTTGAAATCGGTGTATTCGTCGAACTGGTTCAGGACCTCGTGCGTGTCCCAGCTCTGCAATGTCTGGCCGTTGCTCATGCGTGTCTCCGTGATCATTGGTCTCAACGCAAAAGTCTAGGAAAAATGCCCAGCAAAGGTGTTCGGGTTTCAAGGCAGCAGCCGCAGCCGCCCAAAGTGCGGCGCCGCCCCCTGCAATCGCGCGCGCAGGCCACGTCGCAGGCGCTGCAGGACGCCTTTGTTCGGCTTGTGATCGAGCAGGGCTACGAGCGCACCACGGTGCGCGAGGTAGCCGCCGTGGCCGGCGTGGGCCTGGGCACCTTCTATGAATACTTCGGCAACATGGACACGCTGGCGGCCATGTGCATCCACCGCCAGGTGCAGGCCCTGCACGCCCAGGGGCTGCAAACGCTGCAGGACAGTGCCGGCATGCCGCTGGCCACGCGCGTGGACCGCCTGCTGGACACCCTGGTCGATGGCATTGCGCGCGAGGCGCCGATGTGGGCCGTGCTGTTCATGCTGGAGCGCAAGGTGTCCGCGCCCGAGCCCTTTCGTCGCCACTACCAGGCCTATGTGCAGCTATGGGCCATGGCGCTGCAGGACTGCGATCCGCCACTGCCCGAGCCGGCCCAGCCCCTGGCACGGCTGCTGCACACGCTGACCTATGGCTGGGTGTCGCAGTCGCTGCTGGCCCTGGGGCCGCAGCAGACGCTGCCGCAGCTGCGCGCGCCGCTGGGCTGGGCCATCCATGCGCTGCTGCGCGAGGCGCAGGCTCCGTCCGCGTAGCGGTTCCAGCGGCCTTCAGCGGCCCTGTCGAGTCGCAGGATCAGACACGCGGAAAGCGCAGCGTGAAGCGGGCGCCGCCCTGCTCGGAGTCGTCGGCCTGCACGCTGCCGCCCTGGGACACGGTCAGTGCCTTGACGATGGACAGGCCCAGGCCCGAGCCCTCGCGGCGGCGCTTGCCGGGCACCTGGGCAAAACGCTGGAAGGGGTGGGCGCGCAGCTCGCTGGGCAGGCCGGGGCCTGCATCGCTGATGCGCAGCACGGCCCAGGCGTGGCCTTCGATATCGGATTCCACCGTCAGCGCCACGCCCAGCCATGCGCCGCTGGCCGCATGGCGGATGGCGTTGCTGACGAGGTTGGAGAGGATCTGGCGCATGCGGTCGGCGTCGGCACGGATGTCGGCCATGCCGATGTCACTGGGCGCGGGCAGGTGCATCTCCAGCTGCATGCCATGCTGCTGGAGCTGGGGGTGCAGGTGATCCAGCGTCTCGGCCACGAGTTCGGCCAGGTCCAGGCGCTGCTTTTGCAGCGACAGCTGGCCGGCATCGGCCATGGACAGCGTGTGCAGGTCGCCCACCAGCCGGCCCAGGTGCTCGACCTGGGACAGCAGCGTGTTCAGCTCGGTGTCGTCTGCGGCGATGACGCCGTCGCAGATGGCATGCAGGCGCGCCTGCAGCACGGTCAGCGGCGTGCGCAGCTCGTGCGAGATCGAGGCCGCCGTGGCGCGGCGCTCGGTCTCCAGCGTCTCCAGCGAATCGATCATGCGGTTGAAGGCCACCACCATCTCGGCCATCTCGCCATGCGCCTTGCCGGGCAGGGCGCGCGCGCTGAAGTCGCCCAGCTCCACGCGCTTGGCCACCTCGACCATGGACGCCAGGGGCCGCGTTACCAGGCGCGAGACCCAGAAGCCCACGGCCAGCCCGAAGGGCAGGCACACCAGCAGGCCGATGACCAGGGACCATTTCTCGCCGAACAGCAGATCGCCCGTCCAGTACTGGCCGTAGATCTGCATGGCGCGCGGGCTGTCTTCCAGCGACTGGGCGTTGAGTTCGTCCAGCTCGATCTGCACGGCCGGCGGCAGGCTGCTGTAGAAATCGCGGTACTGGATCTCCGAGAACACCAGCACGCCGATGGCCAGCAGGGCAATGGTGCTGAGCACGGTGGCCGTGATCCACAGGCCGAAGCGCACCCAGATGCGGTTGGGCCTCAGTCCCAGGGCCATAGCCGGTAGCCGATGCCGCGCACGGTCTCGATCAGGCCTTCCTGGCCGGCCAGCTGCAGCTTGCGGCGCAGCTTGGACAGGTGGGAGTCGATGACGCGCTCCAGCGCATCGCTCTCGGGCAGGCAGTGCTCGATCAGGTGGGAGCGCGAGAAGCAGCGCCGGGGCTGGGCCGCCAGGCAGGCCAGCAGGCGGAACTCGGTCAGCGTCAGGGGCAGCGGCAGGGCGCGGCCCTCGTTGTCGTAGACCACGGCGCTGTGCGCCTCGGCATCGATCTCGATGGGGCCCACGCGGATGGGCGCGGGCGCCGGGTTCTTGCGCGCCTGGGTGCGGCGCAGCACGGCGCGCACGCGGGCCACGACCTCGGGCGGGTTGAAGGGCTTGACCACATAGTCGTCGGCGCCCAGGCGCAGGGCCAGCAGCTTGTCCACATCGTCGGCCAGGGCCGTGACCATGATCACGGGCGTCTGGCTGTCGTCGCGGATGGCGCGCAGCACGTCGATGCCGTCCATGCCGGGGAGGTGGATGTCCAGCAGCACCAGGTCGGGCCGCAGCTGGCGGAACAGCTGCAGCGCCTCCTGTCCGTCCGAGGCCATGCGCGAACGCAGCCCATCCCGCTCGAGATAGGCCGTCAGGATGCTGGCGATGGCGGGCTCGTCTTCGACGACGAGCACGAGGGGGGTGGTGGCGGGCTGGGTGGACGTATTCATGGCAGGCACCGGGGCCGGTCGCTGCGGGCCTGCGGCGTTGCCTCAGACCGCCGCAGGCGGCTTCAAAAGCGCATTATGGGGTGATGCCCGCTGCCGCGCATGTCTCCATATTCCCTCCATAAAGCCTGCAACCTGCCGCAAGCTTGGCCGCGTCCAATGGACATTCCTGGAGGCATGGTCCCCCGGGCCCGCCGGCTCCCTCCACCCTTCTTTCCGACTGCCCCTGCCCACCCTGTGAACACTGCTGCCGCCGCGACGCACCGCTTTTCCTGCCTGTGCCTGGGTGCCGTCCTGGCGCTGGGCGGCTGCTCCTCGCCGCCGCCTGCGCAGCTGGACGGCACGGTCCCGGGCCAGTGGACGCAGCCCGTGCCGGCCGCAGGGGCCGCCGCCGCGCCCGACCTGCAGGGCTGGTGGAAGGCCTGGGACGATGCGGCGCTCGACGCCCTGGTGGACGAGGCGCTGGCCGCCAACCTGGACCTGGCCCAGGCACAGTCGCGGCTGCGCCAGCAGCGCCTGCTGGCCGGCACGGCCGGATCGGCCTTCCAGCCCGTGCTGACGGCCGGTGCGCGCACGCTGCAGGACATTGCGGCCATCGACTCGTATTTCCACGCCAGCATCGACGTGAGCTGGGACCTGGGCCTGTTCGGCGCCCGCGAGGCCGGCGAGCGCAATGCCGCCGCCTCCGTGCTTGACGCACGGGGCCGCCTGCAGGCGGCCCGCGTGGCCCTGGTGGCCGATGTGGTCCACCGCTATCTGGACATCCGCATGGCCCAGCGCCAGCGCGCCCTGATCGACGAGCAGGCACTGCTGGATGCGCGTGCCCTGCAACTGGCCCAGGTGCGCCAGCAGCAGCGCCTGGGCACGGCAGAGTCCGTGCACCAGCTGCAACTGCAGGCCGGCCAGAGCGCGGCGTTGCGTGCCAGCCTGCGCGAAACCCAGGCCCGCAGCGCCCACATGCTGGCCGCCTTGCTGGGCCGCACGCGGCCCGAGGCGCAGTGGCTGCAGGCCGATGCGAAGGCCCCGCTGCCCGGTGCCCAGGCACTGGGCGTGGCCGCCCTGCCGGCCGACCTGCTGCGCACGCGCCCCGACATCCAGGTGGCGCAGGCTGCCGTGGAGCGTGCTGCAGCCGAGCAGGGCATTGCGCATGCGGCGCTGTACCCGCGCTTCGTGCTCGGTGGCTCGCTGCTGTACTCGTTCAACATCACCCAGAACTTTCGCACCACGCAGGACAACGCACCCACCTTCGGGCCGCAGATCGACATTCCCCTGTTCGACTGGGGCCGCCGCCGCTCGCAGGCCGACGCCAGCGAGCTGGCGCTGCAGGCCGCCGTCCAGGCCTACCGCCAAAGCGTGCTCGACGGCGTGGCCGAGGTCGAGTCCGCGCTGGCCGCGCTGGACGCCCAGCGCGAGCGCATCGCCTCGCTGCAGTCCACCCAGCAGGTGCTGGCCGAACGCGAGCGCGTGCAGGACCAGCGCCTGAAGCTGGGCCTGGCCAGCGAATTCGGCGGCCTGGCGCCCCGGCGCGCCGCGCTGCAGGCGCGCAGCGAGCAGACCACGGCCCTGGCCGCCCATGCGCTGGCCTACGTGGCGCTGTACAAGGCCCTGGGTGGCGCGCCGCTGCCGGCCGAGGACAAGGACGATGCCGACAGCGGCATGGCGCCGCGGGCCTCACGGGCAGAAGGGGCGCCCTCATGATCGCCCTGGCACGCAAGACGCTGGTGCACGAGTGGCGCCGCTTCATTCCCTCCGTCTTCGCCGTGGGCTTCTCCGGCGTGCTGCTGGCCATGCAGGCCGCGCTGGTGCTGGGCATCTTCGGCTCGGCCGCGCTGTATGTGACGGCTTCCTCGGCCGACCTGTGGATCGGCTACCCGGGCACGCAGAGCGTGAACTTCGGCCGCACCATCGGCCGCGACGTGGACATGCGCCTGCGCATGGACCCCGATGTCGCAGCGGTCGAGCCCTATGTCTGGGTGGATGGCGACTGGCGCTCGGACTCGGCGGCCGGCGGCGCGGCGAGCGAGCACGGCGGCGGCGTGTCGGTCTACCTGTCGGGCATTGCCACCGATGACGCCTCCATGCTGTTTTCCCACGTGCTCCAGCCCTGGCAGCGCCAGCGCCTGCGCGAGCCCGGCGCCGTGATCGTGGACCGGGCCGACCTGCAGACGCTGGGCACCAACGAAGGCGGTGTGGCCTGGGTCAACAACCACCGCGTGCAAGTGGTGGCCGCCGTGGACGGCCTGCGTGGCCTGGGCGGCGTGAACGTATTGGCCTCGCTGGCCACGGCCCGCGGGATTGCGGGCGACCCCGGCCAGGGCAGCACCTATTTCGTGGCGCGTGTGCGCCAGGGCGCCTCGGCCAAGGCCGTGAAGCAGCGCCTGAACCAGCCCACGCCCAGCTTCGGCCCCTACGAGGCATGGACGGCCAGGGAATTCGCGCGGCGCTCGCAGCGCTACTGGATGTTCGACACGGGTGCCGGCGCGGGCGTGCTGTTCATGGCCGTCATCGTCTGCCTGGTGGGCTCGGTGGTCACCAGCCAGTCGCTCAAGGCCGTGGTGGCCGCTTCCTCGCGCGAGTACGCCGTGCTCAACGCGCTGGGCGTGAGCCGCGCGGCATTGGGCCGCGTGGTGGTCGAGCAGGCCTGCTGGATCGGCGGCCTGGGCTTTGTGATGGCCGCGCTGGCCAGCGCCGTATTGCTGGCCCTGGCCATGGCCTACCGCGTGCCCGTGGCGCTGAACGCATCGGCCGTGCTGGCCTGCGCCGTGCTGGTGGCCGTGCTGTCCCTGCTGTCGGGCCTGGGCGCCATGCGCAGCCTGCTGCGCGCCGACCCGGCCACGCTGCTGCGCTGAAGACGGCCAGACGCCATGAACGTGATGAATGCCCACTCCCCCGCGCCCACGGCGGCGCCCCGCACGGCACCCAGCCTGGAGGCCGTGCGCCTGTGCAAGTCCTTTCTGTCGGGCATGGTCAGCGTGCAGGTGCTGCAAGGCCTTTCGGTGTCGCTGTACCCGAGCGAGCTGAGCCTGATCTCCGGGCCCTCGGGCTGCGGCAAGAGCACGCTGCTGTCGCTGATGTCGGGCCTGCAGGCGCCCGACAGCGGCCACGCCATGGCGCTGGGCGAGGACCTGGGCAAGCTGGGCACGCGGGCGCTGGAGAAATTCCGCCTGCGCCACACGGGCTTCGTCTTCCAGGGCTTCAACCTGTTCCCGGCGCTGACGGCCATCGAGCAGGTACAGCTGCCCCTGGGCTACATGGGCCTGCGCAGCGACGAGGCCCTGCGCCGCGCGCAGCAGGCGCTGGACGAGGTCGGCCTGTCCCACCGCGCCCACATGCGCCCGGCCGAACTGTCGGGCGGCGAAAAGCAGCGCGTGGCCATCGCCCGCGCCATGGCCAAGGCGCCTCAGCTGCTGTTTGCCGACGAACCCACGAGTGCGCTGGATGCCGAAAGCGGCCAGCGCGTCATCGACATCCTGCACCGCGCGGCGCGCAAC
Source organism: Delftia deserti (assembly GCF_042653485.1). Lineage (NCBI taxonomy): Bacteria > Pseudomonadati > Pseudomonadota > Betaproteobacteria > Burkholderiales > Comamonadaceae > Delftia > Delftia deserti. Next base: position 3,929,106 of record NZ_JBHSIH010000001.1, read on the forward strand.
CATGGCACGACCGTGCTGTGCGTGAGCCATGACCCACGCCTGGTGCGCCATGCCGACCGCGTGCTCGGCATGGAGGACGGCGCCATCCGCAGCGACTGGCGCCAGACCTCTCCGTTGAAGGAAAAAGAATGAAGTACCCAATGAGCGGCTTTGCCGCTTCCACTGCCGGTCTGGCTGCGGCGCTGGCCGCCGCCGCGCTGCTGGCGGGCTGCGGTCCTTCGCACGACGCTGCCGCCAACGCCGCTCAGGTCAGCGCCAAGGCGCAGCAAAACGGCCCGGCGGCCGTGGCCGTGGCGCGCGGCAAGATCGAGGTCGAAGGCGGCCTGCTTGACCTGTCGCCCGCCGTTGCCGGCGTGGTGCAGCAGCTGTCCGTCAAGGAAGGCCAGTCCGTGCAGCGGGGCCAGTTGCTGCTGAGGCTGGCCGACGATACCGGCCAGGCCGACCTGGCCGTGGCCGAGTCCGAGGCCCAGCTGGCCAAGGCGCGCCAGAAGGCGCGCGCCGCGCGCCTGCCCCAGCTCAAGCAGACCCTGTCGCGCTGGCAGGCCGCAGCGCGCGAGGGCGCCGCCGATGCACAGAACGTGGACGAGGCCGCGCAGGCGCTGCGCGATGCCCAGGCCGAGATCGACGTGGCCGCGGCCGAGGCCCAGGTGGCACAGCGCAAGCTCGAACAATTGCGCGCCCAGCACAAGCGCCAGGAACTGCGCGCGCCCGAGGCCGGCACCGTGGTGCGCCTGGCCACCCATGCGGGCAGCCAGGCCGTGCCCGGCACGCCGGCCGTGGTGCTGCTGCCGCAGCGCCCGCTGCAGGTTCGCGCCGAAATCAACGAAAGCTTCGCCGCCGCCGTGCGCGAAGGCATGCGGGCCACGGTGACGCTGGACGCCGATGGCGCCGCGCAGCAGCAACTGCCCTCGGCACGTGTGCTGCGCATCAGCCCCGTCTACGGCACGGCGCGGCTGCAGGACGACCAGCAGCGCGGGCCGGTGCGCGTCATCGACTGTGTGCTGGTTTTCGACCAGGCCCCCGCCGCCGCCGTGCGCGTGGGCCAGAACGTAAGGGTGCTTTTTCATGAATAAGCGCATTCCCCTGTACCTGGACACCGCCGCCCCCGGCTGGATGGTGCAAAGCGATTTCGACGGCACGATCAGCCTGCTGGACGTGACCGACACCCTGCTCAACCGCTTCGGCAAGCCCGGCTGGCAGGAGCTGGAGGACGCCTGGGAGCGCGGCGAGATCGGCTCGCGCGAATGCATGAAGGGCCAGGTCGCGCTGCTGGACATGGACGAGGCCGGGCTGCGCGCCCACCTGGACACCATCGAGATCGACCCCGGCTTTGCCGGCTTCGTGGCGGCCGCCCAGGCCCTCGGCATGGTGGTGCAGGTGGTCAGCGACGGCATCGACTACGCCATACGCCATGTGCTGGAGCGCCATGGCCTGGGCCATCTGCAGGTCATCGCCAACCGCCTGGTGCAGACCGGCGAGCGCAGCTGGCGCCTGGACTCTCCCTGGGCCAGCGCGCAGTGCGCGCGCGCCAGCGGCAACTGCAAGTGCGAGCGCCTGGCCGAGCAGCAGGCCCTGCACGGCCGCGTGCTCTACGTGGGCGACAGCACCTCGGACTTCTGCGTCTCGGGCCGGGCCGACTTCGTGCTGGCCAAGTACAAGCTCATCGCCCACTGCGAAAGCCGGGGCATCGCCCATGCGCCCTTCGAGCATTTCGAGCAGGCCACGGCCCTGCTCGACAAGGTGGTCCTGAGCCTGGAGGCGCTGGCATGACATACCACCCCCTGAGTCGCTTCGCGCCTTCCCGTTGCACGGCGCCCCCCAAGGGGGACGACACCTTCGGTGCGGGGCGGCGCGGCCGGCCAAGGCCCTTCCTTGGTGTCTCTGGCCTCAGGGCACGCCAGTTTCATGGTCAGAGGGCGACGCGCAGCGTCATGGAAAATTGACATGAATTTGAGTGATGGGCTCTCCTTGGTTCAGCACAGCGAGCAGGCTGCTGCCACGGGGCTGGACAGCGTCTGCGTGACCGAGCATGAATTCGTCATGCCCGGCACGGGCGCTGCCGCGCGCACCGGCGTGCTGCTGGTGCACGGGCTCACGGGCACGCCGGCCGAGATGCGCCTGCTGGCCAAGGGGCTGAACAAGCAGGGCTTCACCGTCTATGCGGTCCAGCTGGCCGGCCATTGCGGCAGCATGGAAGATCTGGTCGACACGCGCTGGACCGACTGGCTGGCCAGCGTGGAGGCCGGCCTGCAGCGGCTGTCGCAGCACATGGACCATGTGGTGGTCGGCGGCCTGTCCATGGGCGCCGTGCTCTCCCTGGCCGTGGCCCAGCGCCACCCCGACAAGGTGGACGGCGTCTGCGCCCTGTCCACCACCTTCCGCTACGACGGCTGGAGCATCCCCTTCTACACGCGCCTGGCCTTTTTGCTGCCGCTGTTCCGCGCGCTGGGCATTGGCCGCCACAGCGTGTTCATGGAGCAGCCGCCCTACGGCATCAAGGACGAGGCCCTGCGCGCGCGCGTGGTCGAGCAAATGCATTCGGGCGACAGCGCGGCGGCCGGCCTGCCGGGCAATCCCTGGTGGTCCATCATCGAGCTGCGCCGCCTCTCGGCCCATGTGCTGGCGCGCCTGCCCCAGCTGCGCTCGCCCTGCCTGGTCATCCATGCGCGCAACGACGACATCTCGTCGGTGGCCAACGCCCATGACATCGTGCACGGCGCCAGCCAGGCCCATGTCGAGCTGGTGCTGCTGGACAACAGCTACCACATGGTCACCATCGACCGCGACCGCCGCACCGTGATCGCGCGCACCACCGAATTCGTGGCGCGCATCGCCAGCGGTGCCGCCCCCCGCGAGGTGCGGGATGCGGAGGCCGCGCGGCATGGGCAGTGATCTGTCGCCGCTGGTCATCACGCTGTGGGTGCTGAACGTGCTGGTGGACAGCGGGGGCCAGCTGGCCTTCAAGGCCGCCGCCAGCCAGCCCGGTGAACTCGACGGCCTGGCGCGCTGGCGCTTCATGGCCTCCAGGCCCTGGCTGTGGCTGGGCGTGGGCTGCTATGTGGCCGAGTTCGTGCTGTGGCTGGCCTTTCTCTCGCTGGTGCCGCTGTCCGAAGGCGTGCTGCTGGGCTCCATCAACATCGTGGCCATCATGATCGCGGGCCGGCTGCTGTTTGCCGAGAAGCTGGCACCCATGCGGGTCGCCGGAATTGTCCTCGTGTCCATAGGCGTCGCCATCGTGGGCCTGCATTGAAGATGGAATACCCCCTGAGCGGCTGCGCCGCTTCCCCCTGGGAGGGGGACGACACCTTCGCTGCGAGGCGGCTCTTGCTCGGCGTCCCGCGCATGCGCCGCGGCAGTCCCACGCGATGCGTGCAGAGCGAGCATCAAGGAACTGAAATACCGGTATGAAGCGCTTTTATTTCATTGGCTTTCTGGTGCTCATGGCCTTCGACACGCTGGCCCAGCTGAGCTTCAAGCAGGCCGGCAATGCGGCGCTGCCGCTGGAGTTCTCCACGGCCTGGCTGGCGCGCGTGTTCGGCCAGCCCTGGATCTATGGCGCCTTCGTGGGCTACATCGGCGCCTTTTTCTCGTGGATGACCCTGCTCAAGCGCGCGCCCATCGGCCCGGCCTTCGCGGCATCGCACCTGGAGATTCTTTCCGTGCTGGCACTGTCGTACTGGCTGTTCGACGAGCGCATAGGCATGCCCCAGATCATCGGCTGCCTGTTCATCGTGGCCGGCATCGCCTGCCTGGCCGTCAGCGAGACGCAGGAGGCCGAGGGGCCCGGCGCAGACGATGACACGCCGGGCCATGCGGGCGGCAATCCGGGCGCGGGCTCGGCCAGCGCGGGCGCCGCGCATCTGGCGGCCTCGGCCGAGCACGGCACGCACCGTGGCTGAACGCGTGCTGCCGCCCACGGCGGGCCTGCCGCTGCGCGCGGCCGACCTGCTGCCCTGGGGCGACGCGGACCTGGCGACGGCGCTGGCGCAATGGCTGGGCGTGCCCGCCGTGCAGCTGGAATGCTCGGGCACCTCGGCGCTGATGGTGGCGCTGCAGACCCTGCGCCGCCTGGCGCCGGGCCGCAGCGAAGTCATCGCCCCCGCCTATACCTGCCCGCTGGTGGCCCTGGCCGTGGCGCACTGCGGCCTGCAGCTGCGCCTGTGCGATCTGCAGTCCCACACACTGGACATGGACAGCGCCCGCCTGCGCGCGCTGTGCAGCGAACGCACGCTGGCCGTGCTGCCCACGCATCTGTGCGGCCGCGTGGCCGACGTGGCCACGGCCGTGGACTGCGCGCGCGCCGTGGGCGCCTGGGTGGTGGAGGACGCGGCCCAGGCCCTGGGCGCCCGCCTGCGCGGCGAGCCCCTGGGCTGGCAGGGCGATGTGGGCTTCTACAGCCTGGCCGTGGGCAAGGGCCTGACCACCTTCGAGGGCGGCGTGCTGCTGGCACGCGAGCCTGCGCTGCGCGAGGCGCTGCGCGAGACACATGCGGCCAGCGTGCGCCAGGACCGGGGCTGGGAGTTGCGCCGCAGCCTGGAGCTGCTGGGCTATGCGGCGCTGTACCGCCCCGCCGGGCTGGACCTGGCCTATGGCCGTCCCCTGCGCGATGCGCTGTCGCGCAGCGACTGGGTGCAGGCCGCCGGCGATGATTTCGACGACGCCATTCCCCGCCATGAGCTGGGCGCCTGGCGCCGCCGCGTGGGCCGGCGCGCGCTGGCGCGGCTGGCGGATTTCCAGCAGCAACTGCAGCGCCAGGCCCATGAGCGCAGCGCCTGGCTGTCGGCCATCGACGGGGTCGAGATGGTGGGTGACACCGTGCCGGGTGCGCAAGGCGTCTGGCCCGTGCTGCTGCTGCGCCTGCGCGATGCGGCGACGCGCGATGCGCTGCTGCGTGCGCAATGGGGGAGGGGCTGGGGTTTGTCGCTGCCCTTCGTCCATGTGCTGCCCGACTATGGCCGCTACGACCATGTGCTGGGCCTGGCGCGCCAGGACGTGGTGGACCAGGGGCGTGACTGGGCACGGCGCCTGGTGGCCGTGGGCAACAGCCTGTGGTTCGACGACGCGCGCTTTGGCGATCTGGTCGATGTACTGGAAAGCGCCACAGCGCGGGCGGCCGTCTGACGCCGCGGCCCCGGCTCCTCAACTGGCCTGCTGCAGACGCTCCACCAGCCGTTCGTTGAAGGCATGCTGGCCCAGTTGCCAGGTGGCCAGCGTCTGTGCGTCGATCTGCGTGTCCTGGCCGTCTCCGGCACTCATCCAGCGCTTCCACCAGGTCGTGTAGCGCCAGGAGGACACATCGCCCGTGATGTCGCTGCCCACGATCTGGCCGGCCAGCGCGCCGATGATGTCCAGGGCCTCGCCTTCCTGCATGCGGCCCTGGTCCCAGTTGGTGCGCACCACCTCGGGCGCGAACACGTCCTTGTCGATGCTCAGGTAGGTGGGCTGGGCTTGCTCGCGCAGCATGCGCGCCAGCGTGCGCGACAGATCCGCCACGCTGGCAAAGCCGCGAAAGGCGGCATCCACGCCCAGGCGGCGCGCCCAGCCCGTGTCCACGCCCGCGCTCCAGTAGCTCAGGCGGCCGGCGCGCAGCGGCGTGAGGTAGTTCTCCCAGGCGTGCGCGCGGCCGATGTCGCCGGAGGTGATGCCGGCCACATGCACATGCGAGACGGCCGGATGCAAGGCCACGCGCCGCACCCAGGAGCCGCAGTGCACGCCCCAGGGAAAGCGCATGTTGTCGGGGTGGTTGTCCAGCACGACCACGCGCAGCGGCCGGCCCGCGGACAGGGCCTGGGCGGTGATGCAGCGCTCGATCAGCGGCCAGCTCAGGTGGTGGAAGTCGCCACTGCCCATGAGGGCCGTGCCATGCGCGGCGGGCAGTTGCGCGTCGAGGGCCGCGCGGAACTGCGCAAAGCGGCGCAGGCCGCAGCCGAAGCGCACCTGCTCCTGCCAGTGCTGCAGCGGCAGGCGCAGCTCGCCGGGCAAGGAGCCCACCGAGCCATCCACATCCAGCACCACGGGCTGGGCATTCAGTTCTGTTCGCTCCATTGGCGATCGCTTTCGAAGTGGCCGGCAAAGCGCCGGCCCAGTGCGCGCAGCAGCGGATTGCGGATGAAGACCGCATGCTGCGTGAAGGTGAAGCTGGCGCCCAGCTGGGCCTTGACCTCGGGGTCGGTCCAGCCGGCCACGTAGTGGCTCAGGCCGCGTTCGATGGCGTATTCAAGGTTGACCATCCAGCTCACGAAATAGAGATTGGCCTCGCGCGCGGCCGGGTAGGACAGGCCGATGTACTTGTCGATCAGCTTGCCGCCGTGCTCGAAGCACAGGTTCCAGCCCAGCAGCGCGCCGGGCGTGCCGTCGTCCTGCAGCGCGCGGTACTCGAACACGGTGCCGCCGTTGCCCGCATCGCGCAGCAGGGCCGCGAAGAAATCGCGCGTGAGCCTGTCGAAGTGGATCTCGCTTTGCGCATACACCGCATCGAACAGCGCGTAGTAGGCATCGACCCGGGCGTCATCGGCAAAGGCCGCGCCCGTGGGGATGCGCTGCACCTGCAGCTGCGCGCGGCTCCTGAGCTTGCGGCGCAGGTTCTGGCGGCGGCTCCTGGACAGGCGTGCAAGGTATTCGTCCAGGCTGGAGAAGTCGATGGGCACATGGGCCAGGGCCTGGCCCTCGACCAGGATGAAGCCCGCATCGGCCAGCGCCAGCGCCAGCGTCCGTGCATGGGCGTTGTCGGCGTCCGGCAGCAGCGGGGAATCCTGGGGCAGGTCCTTGACGATGGTCAGCATGCGCCGGCCTGCGCGCGCACGCAGCGCGGCAGCCTGCTGGGCGGCAGGGGTGCCCATGGGCAGCACGGCGTACTCGCTGACCGTGGTGCCCACGAAGTCGGTGGACAGGCGCAGCCGGCGCGACAGCCAGCCGCCACCGGGCAACGACAAAAGACGCGCCTTGAGCGCGTCGTCCGCCGTGGTCAGAAGATCGAAGGGCGCCGTGAAGGCCGGCGCCGGCCAGTCCTGCAGCAGTGCGAAGCCCTCGGGAGGATGGGCCGCGAACTGCGCGAGCAGGCCTGGGGGTTCGAGCTGGTTGTGCAGGCGCTCTGCGGGCATCGCGCCTTCAGGCCGCCTTGGCTTTCGTGAGCAACTGGTCCAGCAGGACCATGGCTTCGTCGATCTCGGGGCGCGAGATCATCAGCGAGGGCGCGAAGGTGATCACGTTCTTGTAGTAGCCGCCCACGTCCAGCACCAGGCCGCGTTTCTGGCCCTGGTATTCCAGGCCGCCTTCGAGGCCGATGTCCACCATCTTGTCCAGCAGCGCCTTGTTGGGCGTGAAGCCGTCCTCGGTGCAGATCTCGGCGCGCAGCGCCAGGCCCAGGCCGTCCACGTCGCCGATTTCCTTGTGGCGCTTTTGCAGCTCCTTGAGGCCTTCGAGGAAGTAGGCGCCCGATTCGCGCACCTGGCGGCCGAAGTCCATCTCGTGGGTCATCTTCATGACTTCCAGGCCCAGAGCCGTGCCCAGCGGGTTGGAGGCGAAGGTGGAGTGGGTCGATCCCGGCGGGAAGATGGTGGGGTTGATCAGCTCCTCGCGCGCCCACAGGCCCGACAGGGCGTTGAGGCCGTTGGTCAGCGCCTTGGCGAAGACCAGCACGTCGGGCTTGACGCCGAAGTTCTCCACCGACCACAGCGTGCCGGTGCGCCAAAAGCCCATCTGGATTTCATCGACCACCATCAGCACGCCGTGGTCGTCCAGCACCTTCTTGAGGCCCTTGAAGAAGTTGGGCGGCGGCACGACGTAGCCGCCCGTGCCCTGGATGGGTTCCACGTAGAAGGCCGCGTACTCGCACTGGTTGGTCTTGGGGTCCCAGATGGCGTGGTACTCGTTCTCGAACTTGCGCGCGAATTCCCGGACGATGGAGTCCGCATACTCCTCGGACGTCATGCCCTTGGGGCGGCGGAACGGGTAGGGGAAGGGAATGAACTGCGCGCGGTCGCCGAAGTGGCCGTAGCGGCGGCGGTAGCGGTAGCTGGAGGTGATGCTGGAGGCGCCCAGCGTGCGGCCGTGGTAGCCACCCTCGAAGGCGAACATCAGGCTCTTGCCGCCGCTGGCATTGCGCACGACCTTGAGCGAGTCCTCGATGGCCTGGGCGCCTCCCACGTTGAAGTGCACGCGGCCTGCATGGCCCCACTTGCGCTCCGCATCCTGGGCGATGAACTTGGCCAGCTCGATCTTGGTCGGGTGCAGGTACTGGCTGGCGACCTGGGGCAGGGTCTGCAGCTGCTCGATCATCTTCTGCTCGAGGCGCTTGTTCTTGTAGCCGAAGTTCACGGCCGAATACCACATCTGCAGATCGAGGTAGGGCGTGCCGGCCTCGTCGTACATGTAGCTGCCTTCGCAGCCCGAGAAAATCTTGGGCGGGTTGACGTAGTGGACGGTATCCCCGAACGAGCAGTACTTGGCTTCGTCGGCCAGAAGTTGGGCGTTATTGGTCACAGCAGAAGGGCTCCGTAGATTCAGCTGCCGCAGTGTGGGCGGGCAATCTTGCCGGGCTGTCGAGCCTTTGTGTGGGATTTGTGGAGGAGGGCGTGGGCGTGCTCAGTCCAAGCCCGCGGCCTGCCCGCCGGATGGCGCTGCGCCGCCCGTGCCGGGCAGTCGCACGCGCCCCTCGCGCAAGGCCTTGAGCAGCTCGTGGGGCGTGGCGCAGATATGCGCCTCCAGCGCCAGGGCCGCGCGCGCCTCCTGGCCGGCCATGGCCAGTTCGAAAATCTCGGTGTGCTCGGCATGCACGTCGCGCGTCATGCCGGGCAGGTCCATGGCGTAGCAGCGGTAGCGCTCGCCATGGCGGGCCAGCAGTCGCAGCACCTTCTGCGTCCAGGGCGAGGGCTGGCCGGCCAGCAGGGCCTCGTGGAAGCGCAGGTTCATCATCTCCCAGGAGCGGCGCTGGGCGCGCGACAGCGGCTGCTCCAGCGAAGACAGCTCCTCGTAGCTGGCGCGCAGCCGGGCGCGCCAGTCCTCGCCGCCATGGCGTATGGAGTCGCGCAGGGCCTGGGTCTCTATGTGCACGCGCAGCCGCGTGAGGTCCTCCAGGTCATCGATGGCAATGGGCGAGACACGAAAGCCGCGCTGCCCCTCGGCCGTGACCAGGGCGTCGCTGACCAGGCGCGTCAGCGCCTCGCGCAGCGTCCCCGCTCCCACGCCATAGGTCTGGCGCAGGTGCTCGATGCGCAGCTTGCTGCCGGGCACGAGCCGGCCTTCGATGATGTCGGCGCGCAGCTCGGCGTAGGCCTGCTCGGTCAGCGTGCGCGAGGCTTCGCCGCCGCCGTCCGCATCGGCCATCAGCAGGCGCTGGATGAAGGGTCGCTTGGCCATGGGCTCACTCCTTGGTGCGTTCGCGAATGCGCGACAGCCGGTAGCTCAGCTGCGGCCGGGTCATGCCCAGCGCGCGCGCCGCAGCCGCGAGGTTGCCGCCGGCGCGGCGCACCGCCTCCTGCAGCAGGCCGTCCTCCAGTGCTTCCAGGTGCAGGCCCTGGCCCAGCATGGCGTCGTACAGGCCCGAGGCGTCGGCCATGCCCTCGGCACCGGGCCCTTGCGCCAGGTAGCCCTGCGCATCGATACCGCTATGCCCCGCGTTGCTCCATTGCGGGAACAGTGCCCCCACATCGATCAGCTCGCCGGGCGGCGTCAGGATCAGGCCGCGCTCCATGAGGTTCTCCAGTTCGCGCACGTTGCCGGGCCAGCTGTGGCCGCGCAGCGCGGCCAGGGCACGGTCACTGAGCCCGGACACGGGCTTGCCGTGCAGTGCCGAGAACTTGTGCAGCAGATGCATGGCCAGCAGCGCGATGTCGTCGGCGCGCTCGCGCAGCGCGGGGATGCGGATGGGATAGACGTTGAGCCGGTACAGCAGGTCGCGCCGAAAGCGTCCTTGCTCGACGGCCTGTTCCAGGTCCACGTTGGTCGCGGCGATCACGCGCACATCGACCTTGCGTGCCTGCGTGCCACCCAGGCGCTCGACCTCGCCGCTTTGCAGCACGCGCAGCAGCTTGGCCTGGGCCGGCAGCGGCAGCTCTCCCAGTTCATCGAGCATCAGCGTGCCGCCATGGGCGCGTTCGAAGCGGCCCATGCGCGCGGCTCCCGCGCCCGTGTAGGCGCCTTTCTCGGCACCGAACAGTTCGCTTTCGATCAGCTCGGCCGGCAGCGCCGCGCAGTTGACGGCCACGAAGGGCTTGCCAGCGCGCGGACTCATGGCGTGCAGCGCGCGCGCGAAGCGCTCCTTGCCCACGCCGGTCTCTCCCGTGAGCAGCACCGTGACCTGGGTGGGCGCGGCCTTGCGCAGCAGCTCCACGGCGCCCTGGAAGGCGCGCGAGCGGCCCAGCAGCGGACCCTGCTCGTCGCTGGGCTGCAGGCCCGTGCGCAGCGCCTCCACCTGCGACTGCAGCTCCTCCATGCGCACCAGCATGGACTCGGGCGCGTAGTCGCGCTCCAGCAGCTCGCCATCGGGCCATTCCTGCACGAAGCGCCCCTCGATCAGGCAGTGCGCGTGGCCGCAGGCCGCGCACTGCACTTCCTTGAACAGCGCGGGCCGGCGAAAGAAGGCGCTGGTATAGCCCGAGGCATAGCCCAGCAGCATCCAGCACACGGGCGCCTCCTGCGGGCCCCATTCGCGCCCGTGCATCTCGGCCTCCCAGCTGTGGTCCCAGCGCACCACGCAGCGCAGGCGGCCCGCGGCCTCGTCGATCTCGAAGACCTCGGGCGTGGCGCGTACCGCGCCTTCGAGCCGGTGCAGCTGCGGGCCCACGGCGAACATGTCGAACAGGCTGGCATCGGGCCGGATCTGGCGCGCCAGCTGCGCATCGCGCTCGCCCGAGGCATAGCCGGCCCGCATCAGCAGCCGGCGCGTATGGGCCGAGCCCATGGTCTCCATCATTTCGCGGCGCAGCGCGCTCAGCGAGGCCAGGTGCAGCAGCAGCATGCGCTGGCCCGAAAGCCAGATCAGCCCGTCCTCGGTGGAAAAGCGCACGAGGCTGCGCAGGTCGGCATCGGATGGCAGGGGTGGGACGGATGTGGGCATGGTTGAACTATCGATAAAACGACTTTTCCTGCCAATGCGGATTCACCCGCGCCCGGTGCCGGCCGGCAGGTGATCAATTGCGCACATGCGGGGTCCCGGATTCACCATTTCATCATGCTGCACTGCGCAATGGCAGGCGGGCGCGGCGCGGACATCCAAGGGTTTGCCCTGGATTGGCGCCTTTCCAGGGCCGGAGAGTGGTCTGAAATCTAGGGGCTAACCCTGTATTTATCGATATTTCTGCGCCATTGGGCCAGCCTGGCACGGCCCGTGCAAACACCGGCCGGCAAAGACCTCGCCTGGAGCCCGCCATGGATACCCCGACCCGCACCGCCACCGCCACTGTCGACCTGCCCGCCTGCGATCTCTCGCGCCGCTCGGTGCGCGTGCTGCAGCGGCGCGCCAACGGTTTCGTGGAGTTCGAGTTCTCCGTGGGCTGGCCCGAGCTGGTGGTGGAGCTGACCATGGCCGAGCCCGATTTCCAGGACTTCTGCCGCAGGCAGGGCGCCACGGTGCTGTGAGCGCATCCCGAATCCCGACGAACCCCACAGGAGACAAGCCCATGAACATCGAGCTGCAGGCGCGCGAGATACAGCCGCTGCGCCATACCTTCGACCGCGTCGCGGCGCACACGGGGGACAAGCCCGCGTCGCGCTATCTGGAGGCCATGCTGGGCGCCCAGCCCAAGGAAAACTTCCACTACCGCCCGACCTGGGAGCAGGGCCTGGAGTTGTTCGACGCCGGCCGCACGGCCATCCGCATGGCCGACTGGTATGCGCTGCGCGATCCGCGCCAGTTCTACTACGCCACCTGGACCATGGCCCGTGCGCGCCAGCAGGAGGCCATGGAGGCCAACTACCAGTTCGTCGAGTCGCGCGGCCTGGCCGCGCGCATGGCCGATGCACAGCGTGCCCATGCCTGTGCCGTGCTGATGCCGCTGCGCCACGTGGCCTGGGGCGGCAACATGAACAACTGCAGCATGTGCTCGCGCGGCTATGGCACGGCCTTCACGGCGCCGGCCATGTTCCACGCCATGGACCAGCTGGGCGTGGCCCAGTACCTGACGCGGCTGGGCCTGGCCATGGACGAGCCCGGCGTGCTGGAGGCCGGCAGGAACGACTGGCTGCAGGACCCCGCCTGGCAGCCGCTGCGCCGCCTGGTCGAGGACCTGCTGGTGCTGCAGGACCCCATCGAGCTGTTCATTGCCCAGAACCTGGCGCTGGACGGCCTGCTGTACCCGCTGATCTACGGCCGCTTCGTGGACGGGCCGCTGGCGCTGCACGGCGGCACGGCCGTGTCCATGCTCACGGCCTTCATGCCCGAGTGGCATGCCGAGTCGGCCCGCTGGATCGATGCCGTGGCCAAGGTGGCGGCCGCCGAGTCCGGTGCCAACCGCGCCCTGCTGTCGCGCTGGTACCTGGCCCATGTGGACCAGGCGCAGACCGCGCTGGCACCCGTGGCCGCGATGGCCCTGGGGGAGGACGCGCAGGCCGCGCTGTCCGAAGTGCGCCAGGCCCTGGACGCCCGCGCCCGCAAGGCCGGCCTGGATATCTGAAGGGGAGCACGCCATGACGACAAGCGCAACCGCCGCCACCGCCCCAGTCTCCAGGGTCTTCATCGCCTTCCAGGACAACGAGGAATCGCGCCCCGTGGTCGAGGCCGTGTTGGCCGACAACCCCCAGGCCACGGCGGCCCATACGCCCGGCCTCGTGAAGATCGACTGCCCCGGGCGCCTGGTCATCCGGCGCGCCAGCATCGAGGCCCTCACGGGCCAGCCCTTCGACCTGCAGCAGATCCAGATCAACCTGGTGACGCTGTCGGGCCACGTCAACGAGGACGACGAAGAGTTCTCCCTGAGCTGGGGCCGCTGAGCCGCGCCCCGCCCGCCAGGCAACACCACAAGCAACACGACAAGGAGACATCATGGACGCACCCGTGATCAAGAAGAAGCTGGGCCTCAAGGAGCGCTACACCGCCATGACGCGCGGCCTGGCCTGGGACACGACCTACCAGCCCATGGACAAGGTCTTCCCCTACGACCGCTACGAGGGCATCAGGATCCACGACTGGGACCGCTGGGAGGACCCCTTCCGCCTGACCATGGATGCCTACTGGAAGTACCAGGGCGAGAAGGAGCGCAAGCTCTACGCCGTGATCGAGGCCTTCGCCCAGAACAACGGCCAGCTGGGCGTGACCGACGCGCGCTACGTCAACGCGCTCAAGCTGTTCCTCCAGGGCGTGACGCCGCTGGAGTACGGCGCGCACCGGGGCTTCGCCCACGTGGGCCGGCATTTCACGGGGGCCGGCGCGCGCGTGGCCGCGCAGATGCAGTCCATCGACGAGCTGCGCCATTTCCAGACAGAGACGCATGCGCTGAGCCACTACAACAAGTACTTCAACGGCATGCACAACGCATCGCAGTGGTACGACCGCGTCTGGTACCTGTCCGTGCCCAAGTCCTTCTTCGAGGACGCGATGACGGCCGGCCCCTTCGAGTTCCTCACGGCCGTGAGCTTCTCGTTCGAATATGTGCTGACCAACCTGCTGTTCGTGCCCTTCATGTCGGGCGCGGCGCACAACGGCGACCTGTCCACGGTGACCTTCGGCTTCTCGGCGCAGAGCGACGAGTCGCGCCACATGACGCTGGGCATCGAGTGCATCAAGTTCATGCTGGAGCAGGACCCGGCCAACGTGCCCATCGTGCAGCGCTGGATCGACAAGTGGTTCTGGCGCGGCTACCGCCTGCTGACCCTGGTGGCCATGATGCAGGACTACATGCTGCCCAAACGCGTGATGAGCTGGAAGCAGGCCTGGGAGATGTATGCCGAGGAAAACGGCGGCGCCCTGTTCCGCGACCTGGCGCGCTACGGCATCCGCGAGCCCATGGGCTGGAAAGAGGCCTGCGAGGGCAAGCACCACATCAGCCACCAGGCCTGGAACATCTTCTACAACTACGGCGCCGCCGCACCCTTCCACACCTGGGTGCCCGAACCGCAGGAGATGGACTGGCTGGCCGCGCAATACCCCGACAGCTTCGATCGCCACTACCGCCCGCGCCTGGAGCATTACCGCGCCGAACAGCAGGCCGGCCGGCGCTTCTACAACAAGACCCTGCCCATGCTGTGCACCACCTGCCAGATTCCCATGGGCTTCACCGAGCCCGGCGACGCCACGCGCATCTGCTACCGCGAGTCCGACTACCAGGGCGACAAGTACCATTTCTGCAGCGACGGCTGCAAGCACATCTTCGACCACGAGCCAGAGAAATACGTGCAGTCCTGGCTGCCCGTGCACCAGATCTACCAGGGCCGCTGTTTCAAGCCCGATGCCGACCCCGGCCGGCCCGGCTTCGATCCGCTGGCCGCCGTGCTCGACTGGTATGGCCTGAACGCGGGGCGCGACAACTTCGACTTCGAGGGCTCCGAGGACCAGCGCCACTTTGCGGCCTGGCGCGGCAATGCGCCGCCCGGCGCGGGCGGGCAGACAGGGGCCACGGCCGGCGAAGGAGCTGCGCCATGAGCGTCACCGCCCTGTACCCCTATGCCTTCGAGGCCGCCGACCGGCGCGAGAACTTTCCGGCCCCCTTGCTGTACATCGCCTGGGACGACCACCTGATGTTCTGCTCGCCCGTCTGCCTGCCGCTGCCGGCCGACACCCCCTTCGGCGCGCTGGCCAGCGACGTGCTGCCCGGCATCTACGGGGCCCATCCGGACTTCGGCCGCATCGACTGGAGCGCCGTCCAGTGGCTGAAGTCGGGCCGGCCCTTCGTGCCCGACCCGGCCCTGGGCCTGGCCGCCAACGGCCTGGACCACAAGGACGTGATCCGCTTTCGCACGCCGGGCCTGACCGGCATCGCCGGATCGCACAGCTAGACCCCATCGACGAGCCCGCACGGCAGGCGCTGCGCGCGCCTGCCGGCCCCACGACCATGAGCTACCAACTGACGCTGCAACCCCTGGGCGCCACCATCGAGGTGGAGGACGGCCAGACCCTGCTCGATGCCGCGCTGCGGCAGGGCATCTACATCCCCCATGCCTGCGGCCACGGCCTGTGCGGCACCTGCAAGGTCCAGGTCTGCGAGGGCGAGGTGGACCATGGCGCGGCCAACCCCTTCGCGCTGATGGACATGGAGCGCGACGACGGCATGACCCTGGCCTGCTGCGCCACGCTGCAGTCCGACGCCACCATCGAGGCCGACATCGAGGACGAGCCCGACGCCCGCGTCATCCCCGTGCGCGACTTCGGCGCCACCGTGCTGCGCACCGTGCAGCTGACGCCCACCATCAAGGCCATCCACCTGCGGCTGGACACGCCCATCGCCTACCAGGCAGGGCAGTACGTGCAGGTCCGCATTCCGGGCCTGGACGCGCCGCGCGCCTTCTCCATCGCCAACGCGCCATCCGGCGCCGACGGCACGGCCCGGGACATCGAGATCAACGTGCGCCATGTGCCCGGCGGTGCCGGCACCACCTGGCTGCATGCATCGCTGCAGGAGGGCGAGCGGCTGCAGCTGGCCGGCCCCTACGGGCGTTTCTTCGTGCGCCACTCGGCGCGCCAGCCCCTGGTCTTCATGGCCGGCGGCTCTGGCCTGTCCAGCCCGCGCGCCATGATCCAGGAGCTGCTGGAGCGCGGCTGCGAGCAGCCCATCACCCTGGTCTACGGCCAGCGCAGCCGCGCCGAGCTGTACTACGACGAGGAATTCCGCGCGCTGGCCGAGCGCCATCCGCAGTTCACCTACGTCCCCGCCATCTCGGGCGGGGCGGCCGATGCCGGCACGGACTGGCGCGGCGCCCTGGGCTTCGTGCATGAGGCCGCGCAGGCCCACTTCGGCGGCAACTTCGCGGGCAGCAAGGCCTATCTGTGCGGGCCGCCGCCCATGGTCGAGGCCTGCATCGCCACGCTGATGCAGGGCCGGCTGTTCGAACGCGACATCTACACCGAGAAATTCCTCTCGGCTGCCGATGCCCAGGGCGCGCGCAGCCCGCTGTTCAAGCGCGTCTGAACGGAGAGCGCCATGTGGATCAGCCCCCGTGCCACCGTGGACGTGCAGGTCGAGCAGACCGCCGAGCGCTATGCCTGCGCCCTCGATGAAAGCCTGCTCAGGGGCATGTTGCGCCTGGGCCGAAAAGGCATTCCCGTGGGCTGCGTCAACGGCGGCTGCGGCGTGTGCAAGGTGCGCATCGTCGAGGGCGGCGTGCGCGCCCTGGGCCCCGTCAGCCGCGCCCACGTGAGCGCCGAGGAAGAGCAGCAGGGCTACACGCTGGCCTGCCGCGCCGCACCCGTGGCCGCCGTGCGCCTGCAGATCTGCGAGCGGCTGGCCAAGCCCTTTGCCAGACCTGCCTGCCCAACGATTTCCCCACCCCGGGCGGACGCCGGTGCAGCGCCCGCCTCTTTCACCACGACACAAGCAACCAAGGAGACATGACATGGGCGTACTACGCATAGGCCACGCAAGCCTGAAGGTGATGGACATGGCCGCCGCCGTGCACCACTACGAGAAGGTGCTGGGCCTGAAGACCGTGATGCAGGACAAGACCGGCAACCTCTATCTCAAGTGCTGGGACGAGTGGGACAAGTACTCGCTGATCCTCACGCCCTCGGACCAGGCCGGGCTCAACCACCTGGCCTACAAGGTCGAGCGGGACGAGGACCTGGACAGCCTGCGCCAGCGCATCGAGGCCTGGGGCGTGAAGACCGAGATGCTGGCCGAGGGCAGCCTGCCCGCCACGGGGCGCATGCTGAAGTTCCACCTGCCCAGCGGCCACGAGATGCGCCTGTATGCCATGAAGGAATGCGTGGGCACGGACGTGGGATCGACCAACCCCGACCCCTGGCCCGACGACATCCGCGGCGCGGGCGCGCACTGGCTGGACCACGCCCTGCTGATGTGCGAGCTCAACCCCGAGGCCGGCATCAACACCGTGGAGCAAAACACCCGCTTCATGCGTGAGTGCCTGGATTTCTTCCTGACCGAACAGGTCGTGGCCGGTCCCGGTGGCGCCGTGCAGGCCGCCACCTGGATGGCCTGCACCACCACGCCGCACGACATCGCCTTCGTGGGCGGCGCGCGCAGCGGGCTGCATCACATCGCCTACTTCCTGGACTCCTGGCACGACGTGCTCAAGTCGGCCGACGTGATGGCCAAGAACAAGGTGCGCATCGACGTGGCGCCCACGCGCCACGGCATCACGCGCGGCGAGACCATCTATTTCTTCGACCCCAGCGGCAACCGCAACGAGACCTTCGCAGGCCTGGGCTACCTGGCCCAGCGCGACCGGCCCGTGACCACCTGGACCGAGGACCAGCTGGGCAGCGGCATCTTCTATCACACCGGCGATCTCGTGCCCTCGTTCACCGAGGTCTACACCTGAGCCCGCGCACCGGAGAGCCCCCGATGAACAAGAACATGGGACACACCGCGCCGGCCCTGCTGTCGCTGCTGGCCGCGCTCGGCGCACTCGCCGCCCCGGCGGCCCGGGCCGAAGGCCATTACGTGCCCGGCGTGGAAGGCCTGCAGGGCGCCAGCGTGCCGCCGCCCGGCGCCTACTACCTGGGCTACCTCGTCAACTACCAGATGGACGACTTCCGCGCGCCCGGCACCAGCAGCAACCTGCCCGGGCACAACCGGGGCACGGTCACGGCGCTGGCCAACCGCTTCGTCTGGATCACCGGACGAAAGCTGCTGGGGGCCGACTACGGCATGGAGGCCATCGTGCCCGTGATGCGCACCTCGCTCACGGTGAACGCGGCCGGCATCTCGGACACGCGCTCGGGCGTCGGTGACGTCTACCTGGGGCCACTGGTGCTGGGCTGGCATGGCCCGCAGTGGGATGCGGTGGCGGCCGCCGGCGTCTGGCTGGACTCTGCCGGCACGGGCCATCCGGCCTCGCCGGGCAAGGGCTTCAAGAGCACCATGCTCACGGGCGGGCTGACGTACTACTTCGATGGCGCCAGGACCGTCTCGGGATCGGCCCTGCTGCGCCTGGAGCGCAACGGCCGCAACGCGGCCGGCATGCGCCCCGGCAACCAGGCCACGCTGGAATGGGGCCTGGGCCGGTCCTTCGGCGCCTGGCAGGTGGGCCTGGTGGGCTACAGCCAGTGGCAGTTCAGCGATGACAGCGGCCCGGGCGCGAGCACCGACCGCGCCTCGCGCCACGCGCTGGGGGCCGAGCTGGTCTATCCGGTGCCGGGCGCGGGCCTGTTCCTCAAGGGCGCCTTCTACAAGGAGGTGCGCGCCGAGGCCGGCACGGGCGCCCTGCCCAAGGGTTCACTGCTGCGCCTGACCCTGGTCAAGGCCTTCTGATGGAGGCGCGCATGACCCAGACCCGGGAGATTTCCCAGGCCCCGCAGGCCGCCACGATCGCCGCCCTGGCCGCGCTCCAGCCCGTCATCGACGCGCCCGCCGCCCTGCGCGCCACGCAGGCCGCCGTGCAGCATGCCACCGAGCTGGGCGTGCGCGCCAACGTGGCCGTGGTCGATGCGGGTGGCCTGACCGTGGCCTTCGCGCGCATGGCCGGCGCGCCGCTGCACTCCATGGACATCGCCACCGACAAGGCCTACACGGCCGCCAGCTTCGGCCTGGCCACGGGCGACTGGACCCAGGCCCTGGCCTCGCACTCCGAGGCCGTGCGCCAGGGCCTGGTGCTGCGCCCGCGCTTCGTGGCCTTCGGCGGCGGCCTGCCCATCGTGGCCTCGGGGGCGCGCCTGGGCGGCATCGGCGTGTCCGGCGGCAGCGAGGCCCAGGACGAGGCCATCGCGCACGCCGGCCTGCGGGCCCTGGGCCTGGACGCCTGACACACAACGACGACTGCAACGGATCACCATGAAACAGATACGCAACTTCATCAATGGCGCCTACGCCGAATCGGCGCGCCGCTTCGACAAGCATTCGCCACTCACGGGCGAGGCCATCGCCCAGGTCCACGAGGCCGACCGCGCCCAGGTCGATGCCGCCGTGGCCGCCGCGCGCGCCGCGCTGCAAGGGCCCTGGGGCCGCATGGGCGTGGACGAGCGCGTGCAGAGGCTGCACGCCGTGGCCGACGGCATCAACCGCCGCTTCGAGGAGTTCCTGGCCGCCGAATGCGCGGACACGGGCAAGCCGCGCAGCGTGGCCAGCCACATCGACATCCCGCGCGGTGCGGCCAACTTCAAGATCTTCGCCGACGTGGTCAAGAACGTGCCCACCGAGTTCTTCGAGATGGCCACGCCCGACGGGCGCGGTGCCATCAACTACGGCCAGCGCGGCCCCGTGGGCGTGGTCGGCGTGATCTGTCCCTGGAACCTGCCGCTGCTGCTCATGACCTGGAAGGTCGGCCCGGCGCTGGCCTGCGGCAACACCGTGGTGGTCAAGCCCTCGGAGGAGTCTCCGCAGACGGCCGCCCTGCTGGGCGAGGTCATGAACGAGGCCGGCATCCCGCCCGGCGTCTACAACGTGGTCCATGGCTTCGGCCCCGATTCGGCCGGCGAGTTCATGACCACGCACCCCGGTGTCGACGCCATCACCTTCACGGGCGAGACGCGCACGGGCGAGGCCATCATGCGCGCCGCCGCCAAGGGCGCGCGCCCCGTGAGCCTGGAGATGGGCGGCAAGAACGCGGCCATCGTCTTCGCCGACTGCGACTTCGACGCGGCCATCGAGGGCACGCTGCGCTCGGCCTTCGTCAACAGCGGCCAGGTCTGCCTGGGCACGGAGCGCATCTATGTGGAACGTCCCCTGTTCGAGCGCTTCGTGGCCGAGCTCAAGCGCCAGGTCGAGGGCTGGAAGATCGGCCTGCCCGAGGACGCGGACACGAAGCTGGGCCCGCTGATCAGCCGCGAACACCAGGACAAGGTGCTGTCGTACTACGCGCTGGCCAGGCAGGAGGGCGCCACCGTGGTCACCGGCGGCGGCGTGCCCGACATGGGCGCGCGCCTGGCGGGCGGTGCCTGGGTGCAGCCCACGATCTGGACCGGCCTGCCCGAGACGGCGCGCGTCATCAAGGAGGAGATCTTCGGCCCCTGCTGCCATATCGCCGCCTTCGACCGCGAGGACGAGGTGCTGGCCCTGGCCAACGACAACGACTACGGACTGGCCTGCGCCGTCTGGACACGCGACCTGGCGCGCGCCCACCGCGTCGCCGCCCGCATGCAGGTGGGCATCTGCTGGGTCAACAGCTGGTTCCTGCGCGACCTGCGCACGCCCTTCGGCGGCGCCAAGCAGTCGGGCATAGGCCGCGAAGGCGGCGTGCATTCGCTGGAGTTCTACACGGAGCTGAAGAATGTCTGCGTCAAGCTCTGAAAACCCCGAACTCGGCCGCTGCATCGAGGTGGATGGCCTGCGCACCAACTACCACGACCATGGCCAGGGCGATCCGGTGCTGCTGATCCATGGCTCGGGTCCGGGCGTCTCGGCCTGGGCCAACTGGCGGCTGGTGATGCCTGCGCTGGCCGGCAACGCACGCGTGGTCGCGCCGGACATGGCGGGCTTCGGCTACAGCGCACGGCCGGCGGGCGGAGCCTTTGGCATGCAGGCCTGGGTGGACCAGGCCGTGGGCCTGCTCGATGCCTTGCAGATCGAGCGCGCCGACCTCGTGGGCAACTCCTTCGGTGGTGCCCTGGCTCTGGCGCTGGCGATACGCCATCCGGCCCGCGTGCGGCGCCTGGTGCTGATGGGCAGCGCGGGCCTGCCCTTCGCCCTCACGCCGGGGCTGGATGCGGTCTGGGGATACCAGCCCTCGCTGGAGGCCATGCGCGGGCTGCTGGACATCTTCGCCTTCGACCGGGGTCTGGTGAACGACGAACTCGCGCGCCTGCGCCATGCCGCCAGCATCCGGCCGGGCGTGCAGGAGTCCTATGCGGCCATGTTCCCCGCGCCACGCCAGCGCTGGGTCGATGCGCTGGCCAGCCGCGAGGACGACATCCGCCGCCTGCCCCATGAAACCCTGGTCATCCATGGCCGGGAGGACCGCGTGATTCCGCTGGCCAATGCCCACACGCTGGCCGACTGGATTCCGCGCGCCCAGCTGCATGTCTACGGCCGCTGCGGCCACTGGACGCAGATCGAGCATGCCGCGCGCTTCGCGCGGCTGGTCGGCGACTTCCTGGCCGAGGCCCGGCCCGATGAACCCCTTGCCCTTGCACGGTGACCCCATGAAACCCGAACTGCAACACACCCTGGGCGACGAGCTTTACGCCGCCCTGCACGAACGCCGCGCCATCGCTCCACTGAGCGAGCGCCATCCCGAGATCACCATCGCCGACGCCTACGCCATCCAGCAGCGCATGCTGGCGCGGCGCCTGACGGCGGGCGAGCGCGTGGTGGGCAAGAAGATCGGCGTGACCTCCAAAGCCGTGATGGACATGTTGGGCGTGTTCCAGCCCGACTTCGGCTGGCTCACCGACGGCATGGTCTTCAACGAGGGCCAGGCCGTGCCCGCCGCCACGCTGATCCAGCCCAAGGCCGAGGGCGAGATCGCCTTCGTGCTCAAGCGCGCGCTCAAGGGCCCGGGCGTCACCGCCGCCGACGTGCTGGCCGCCACCGAAGGCGTGATGGCCTGTTTCGAGATCGTCGATTCGCGCATACGCGACTGGAAGATCCGCATCGAGGACACCGTGGCCGACAACGCCAGCTGCGGCGTCTTCGTGCTCGGCGACCGCCTGGTCGATCCGCGCGACGTGGACCTGGCCACCTGCGGCATGGTGCTGGAGAAGAACGGCGAGATCGTCGCCACGGGCGCGGGCGCCGCCGCCCTGGGCCATCCGGCCAATGCCGTGGCCTGGCTGGCCAACACGCTGGGCGCCCTGGGCATTGCGCTGGAGGCGGGCGAGGTCGTGCTCTCGGGCTCGCTGGCGGCCATGGTGCCGGTACAGGCCGGCGACGACCTGCGCGTGACCATCGGCGGCATCGGCGGCTGCTCGGTCCGCTTCATCTGAAGAACAAGGAGAACTCCCATGAACCGGAACAAGATCCGCTGCGCCCTGATCGGGCCCGGCAACATCGGCACCGACCTGCTGGCCAAGCTGCAGCGCAGCGCGGTGCTGGAGCCCGTGTGGATGGTGGGCATAGACCCGGCCTCCGACGGCCTGCAGCGTGCGCGCGAGATGGGCCTGAAGACCACGGCCGACGGCGTGGACGGCCTGGTGCCGCACATGCGCGCCGACGGCGTGCAGATCGTCTTCGATGCCACCAGCGCCTACGTGCATGCCGAGAACTCGCGCAAGGTCAACGAACAGGGCGCGCTGATGATCGATCTCACGCCCGCGGCCATCGGCCCGTTCTGCGTGCCACCCGTCAACCTGGGCCAGCACCTGGGCGGGCGTGCGATGAACGTCAACATGGTCACCTGCGGCGGCCAGGCCACCATCCCCATGGTCGCGGCGGTCAGCCGCGTGCAGGCCGTAGCCTATGGCGAGATCGTCGCCACCGTGTCCAGCCGCTCGGTGGGGCCGGGCACGCGGCGCAACATCGACGAGTTCACGCGCACCACGGCCGCTGCCGTGGAGCAGGTGGGCGGCGCCGGCAAGGGCAAGGCCATCATCGTCATCAACCCCGCCGACCCGCCACTGATCATGCGCGACACCGTGCACTGCCTGACCGAGGAGGAGCCCGACCAGGCGGCCATCACCGCCTCCATCCACGACATGCTGGCCGAGGTGCGCAAGTACGTACCCGGCTACCGCCTGGTCAACGGGCCGGTGTTCGATGGCCGGCGCGTCTCGGTCTTCCTCGAAGTCGAGGGCCTGGGCGACTACCTGCCCAGGTACGCGGGCAACCTGGACATCATGACCGCCGCCGCCGCGCGCACGGCCGAGATGTTCGCCGAGGAAATGCTGGCCGGCCACCTGCAACTCCAGGCCGTGGCCGCCTGAAGGAGACAACCCCCATGACCACAGACAAGACGACAGACAAGACGACGGGCGCGCGCGGCCTCCAGGGCCGCAGGATCACCGTCCACGACATGACGCTGCGCGACGGCATGCACCCCAAGCGCCACCTGATGACGCTGGAGCAGATGAAGAGCGTGGCCCAGGGCCTGGACGCGGCCGGCGTGCCGCTGATCGAGGTCACGCACGGCGACGGCCTGGGCGGCGCCTCGGTCAACTACGGCTTTCCCGCGCACAGCGACGAGGAGTACCTGGGCGCCGTCATCCCGCTGATGAAGCAGGCCAGGGTCTCCGCGCTGCTGTTGCCCGGCATCGGCACCGTGGACCACCTGCTGATGGCCCACGGCCTGGGCGTGTCCACGCTGCGCGTGGCCACGCACTGCACCGAGGCCGACGTCAGCGAGCAGCACATCGCCAAGGCGCGCGCCCTGGGCATGGACACCGTGGGCTTTCTGATGATGGCCCACATGAACAGCGCCGAAGGCCTGGTGGCGCAGGCGCGGCTGATGGAAAGCTATGGTGCCCACTGCGTCTACGTCACCGACTCGGCCGGCTACCTGCTGCCCGAACAGGTGCGCGAGCGCATCGCCGCCGTGCGCGATGCGCTGCGGCCCGAGACCGAGCTGGGCTTTCACGGCCACCACAACCTGGCCATGGGCGTGGCCAACTCCATCGCCGCCGTCGAGGCGGGCGCCAACCGCATCGACGCGGCGGCCGCCGGCCTTGGCGCCGGCGCGGGCAACACGCCCATGGAGGTGCTGGTGGCCGTCTGCGACCGCATGGGAATCGAGACCGGCGTCGATGTCTGGAAGATCCAGGACGTGGCCGAGGACCTGGTCGTGCCGCTGATGGACTTCCCCATCCGCGTGGACCGTGACGCGCTCACGCTGGGCTATGCGGGCGTGTACGGCAGCTTCCTGCTGTTCGCCAAGCGCGCCGAGAAGAAGTACGGCGTGCCCGCGCGCGAGCTGCTCGTGGAACTGGGTCGGCGCGGCATGGTGGGCGGCCAGGAAGACATGATCGAGGACACCGCGCTGACCATGGCGCGCGAACGCGGCCTGCTGGCCGCGCAACCCCTGGCCCGCGCGGCCTGACGAGGAGAGCCAGCATGGCACTTGACGAACACACCATCGCCGCGCTCGCCGAGCACCTGGAAACCTGCCAGCAGCAGGCGCGCGACACGCCCAAGATCACCGACGAATACCCGGGCATGGGCTGGGACGACGCCTACGCCATCCAGGACCGCATCCTGGCCCGCAAGATCGGGCGCGGCGCGCGCGTCATCGGCTACAAGGCCGGCCTGACCTCGCACGCCAAGATGCGCCAGATGGGCGTGAGCGATCCGGTCTTCGGCTTCCTGGTCGATGAATACAGCGTGGCCGAAGGCAGCGAGATCCCCGTGGCCTCGCTGATCCACCCCAAGGTCGAGCCCGAGATCGCCTTCGTCACGCGCAGCGAGCTGCGCGGACCGGGCTGCCATGTGGGCAGCGTGCTGGCCGCCTGCGATCTGGTGCTGCCCGGCATCGAGGTCATCGACAGCCGCTACCGCGATTTCCGATTCGACCTCAAGAGCGTGGTGGCCGACAACACCTCGGCCGCGCGCTTCGCGGTCGGCGGACGGGGCGCCGCCGTGCGTGACCTGGACCTGCGCACCCTGGGCGTGGTGCTGGAGAAGAACGGCCAGCCCGTGGCCCTGGGCGCGGGCGCCGCCGTGCTCGGCCATCCGGCCGCCGCCGTGGCCATGCTGGTCAACCACCTGGGCCGGCGCGGCCAGAGCCTGCCGGCCGGCAGCCTGGTGCTGTCCGGCGGCATCACCGAGGCCGTGGCCGTGCAGGCCGGCGACCATGTCACGCTGCGCGTGCAGCACCTGGGCAGCGTCTCGCTGCGCTTTGCCTGAAGGGGTGCCCGCCATGCAACGCAGACAATTCCTGTCCTCGGGGCTGGGCGCGGGCCTGGCCTGTGCCGGTCTGCCGCCGGCTGCGGCGGCGTCCGGCGCGGCCGGTGAATGGCCGGTGCGCCCGGTCAAGCTCATCGTGCCCTTCCCGCCGGGGGGACCCACCGACATCATCGGCCGCACCGCGGCCCGGGTGATGGGCGAACGGCTGGGCCAGCAGATCGTGGTCGAGAACAAGGCGGGCGCGGGCGGCAACATCGGCACGGATGCCGTCGCCAAGGCCATGCCCGATGGCTACACCATCGGCCTGTCGGCCATCAGCAGTCTGGCCATTGCGCCATCGCTGTATGCGCGGCTGCCCTACTCGGTGGAGCGCGACCTGGCGCCCATCTCCCTGGCCGGCTACACGCCCTGTGCCATCGTGGCGCACCCGGGCGCTCCGTTCGATGACCTCGCGGGCCTGATCGCCTACGCCAAGGCCCACCCCGGCAAACTCAGCTATGGCACCTCGGGCCTGGGCACGAGCACGCATCTGGCGGCCGAATACTTCCAGTCGATCGCGGGCGTGTCCATGCTCCATGTGCCCTACAAGGGAACGAGCCAGATCGCCCAGGACCTGCTGGCGGGCACGATCCCGCTGAGCTTCGAGAGCTCGCTGACCACCACCTTGCCCAATGTCAGGGAGGGCCGGGTGAAGGTCATCGCCGTGACCTCGGCACGCCGATCGCGCGCCTTGCCCCAGGTGGCGACCGTGGCCGAGCAGGGGTTTGCCGGCTTCGATGTGGTCACCTGGTTCGGCCTCATCGGTCCCGCGCGCCTGCCGCGCGAACTGGCCCAGCGGATCTCCGGGGCCTGGCAGACGGGCTCGGCCACGCCTTTGGCACGGCAGGCCTTCGAGAACATCGGCGCCGATCCGCAAGCCGGCAGCCCTCAGCAATTCGGCGACTTCATGCGCAGCGAGACCCAGCGCTGGGGCGCCCTGATCCGCAAGCTGGGCATCCAGCTCGATTGAACCCGCCGACCGACCGGAGAACGCCATGCCATTTGCACAGATCCACATGATCGAGGGCCGCACCGAGGCCCAGAAGAAAGCCGTGATCGAGAAAGTCACCGAGGCCCTGCACGAGGCCGTGGGCGCCCCGCGCGAGAACATCCGCGTCTGGATCCACGAGCTGCCCCGGGAGAACTGGGGTATCGCGGGTGTCAGCGCCAAGGAGTTGGGGCGCTAGCGGCGAGGGCGGAGGCGCCGGGGCAGGAAGATTGTGTCTGTGACTTAAAAGATACAAAACAAATGATAATCATTATCAATTGATGGGAGAATCGGGCAAAGCCAGCAGGAAGAATCACACACGGGGGAAGCAATGGTCTCGCAAGAGCGCTCCGCGGACAGGTCGGCAGCTAGCCAGCAACCCTCTTTCCCTGATTCGCGCCATGGCTGCCTCTCCTTTACCCTGCTCCTCTTACCCCCTTTCCCGCAACTCCTGCCTCCATCTCTCCCGCGCACCGGCCTTGCATCGCAGCCTGCTGGCCGCGGCCGTGCAGGCCGCCGTCATCGGGCTGGCTTCGCCCGCCGCATGGGCCCAGGCCCAGGAACCCGCCGACCAGGCGCAGCTGATGGCCCAGGCGCCCGCGAAAGCCCTGCCCCAGGTCGACGTGGTCGACACGGCCGAGCCCGCGCAGCGCACACCCGGCGCATCGGCCACCATCAGCGGACCGGCGCTGGAGCAGGCCGGCAGCATGGCTGACGTGGTGCGCTACCAGCCCTTGGTGTCGGCGCCCGGCACGGCCTCGGGCACCAGCCGCAACCGCAGCAGCTTCGACCGCTCGGGAACCACGGGCTACAACATCCGCGGCATCGAGGGCAACCGCATCGGCATGGATGTGGACGGCGTCGAGATGCCCGACGCCACCACGCGCCCCTATGTGAGCCGTGCCGGTGCCAACACCTTCGGCGTGGGCCGTGACTTCATCGACCCCGAGATGTTCTCGGGCGTGGACATCCACTCCGGCACCACCACGGCGCGGCGCGCGGCCGGCGGCATCGGCGGCGCGGTGGGCTTTCGCACCAAGTCCCCCGAGGACTACCTGGTGGGCGGCAAGACCTCCTACCTGGGCGGCAAGATCGGCCACGACACGGCCGACCGCTCCTGGAACGAGAGCTTCACGGCCGCAGGCCGCTCGGGCAACCTCGACGGCCTGATCGCCTATTCGCGCCGCGACGGCCATGAGACGCGCAACCACAGCGCCATCGTCAACAGCTATCCCGATGACTGGAACTCCAACGCCCTGCTGCTCAAGGGCGGCCTGCGCATCGATCCCACCCAGCGCCTGGTGCTGTCGGCCGACCTGTACCGCCGCAAGAACGACACCTCCTTCCACGGCTGGGATGCCACCAGCACCAGCATCACCGAAAGCTCGCGCCAGAACAGCGACACCAGCCGCAACACGCTGCAGCTGCAGCACCTGTGGACGCCTGCCGGCGCCTGGGTGGACCAGCTGGACACGCGGCTGTACTTCCAGAACACGGACACCAACGACGTCACCGACACCACCACGCTGGCCACGGGCGCCAAGGTGCACAACGTCTCCGGCAACGAGACGCGTACCTGGGGTTTCTCGAGCACGGGCGACAAGCGCATCGAGCGCCACCGCCTGAGCTTTGGCGTGAACGCCTCGACCCAGGACACGGAGCGCCCCTGGGCCGTGTCCGGCAACATGAAGCCCCAGCCCGACACCACCACCCGTCGCTACGGCGCTTTCCTGCAGGACGAGATCAGCTTCCAGGCCGGCGGCCGCCGCCTGGCCCTGATTCCCGCGCTGCGCGTGGACCGCGTGGAGCTCAAGACGCGCGACCTGGACAACTTCGTCTCGGGCGTGCTCACGGCCGCCGATGTCCAGAAGCTCTACGGCGGCACGCGCGGCAACACCATCCTCAGCCCCAGCCTGGCCCTGGTCTATGACCTCACGCCCAAGTTCAGCGCCTACGCCCAGTTCAAGCGCAGCGGGCGCGCGCCCTCGGCCGGCGAGATCTTCGGCTCGTGGAACATGGCCAGCAACTACAACGCCGGCAACCAGTACGCGCTGGTGGGCAATCCCAACCTCAAGGAGGAAAGCAGCAATGCCCTCGACTTCGGGCTCAAGGGTTCGCCCACGCCGGGCGTGACCTTCAACAGCTCGGTCTTCTACACCAGGTACTCCGACTTCATCGCCTACACGCGCTACCTGCGCGCGGGCCGTCCCGACCTGTTCGTCAACGTGCCCGCCCACATCGGCACCATCTACCAGGCCGAGAACCGCGACAGCGCGAAGATCTACGGATTCGAGGCCAGCGCGCGCCTGGACCACGGCCAGTGGATGCCTGCAGCCAGGGGCCTGTACTCCACCTGGGCGCTGGGCATCAGCCGCGGCACCTCCAAGTCCTACTACGCAGGCGACAAGGATGTGCCGCTGGACAGCGTGCTGCCGCGCAAGGCCATCGTCGGCGTGGGCTATGACGCGCCGGCCCGGCAATGGGGCCTGAACCTGACCGGAACCTTCGTCGCGGGCAAGCAGGCCGTGGCCACCAACCGCGACAGCTACCAGAACGCGGGCACCGGCCTGACCGACTCGACCACCGAGCTGTTCCGCGTGCCCGGCCATGCCATCTTCGACCTGGCCGGCTACTGGCAGGTCGCAAGGAACGTGCGCCTGAACGCCGGCATCTACAACCTGGGCGACAAGCGCTACTGGGACTATTCCAGCACCCGCAACCTGCAGCCCGGCGTGGCGCGCGACCGCCGCGACATCGAGCTGCTGAGCAACCCGGGCCGCACCTTCGCCGTGTCCATGAACGTTGCGTTCTGAGCGCCCTGCGCACCATGCCATTGCACCCACGCCACCTTCACTTGCCGCGTGGCGCGGATCCGAGGAGTTTCTCCAGGGGCCGGCCGGCCTTCCCTACAGCGGCGGTGTCGGCCGGAAAGCCTCCACCACCATCGCAGCCGCCGCTGTATCTGCCTACTTCAGGAGTCGTTTCATGATCGAGTTCTCTCTGTCCCACCGCATGCTGGCCGCTGCCGGCCTGGCGGCCCTGCTCACCGCCTGCGCATCGCCCGCGGCACCATCCGCCAGCGGCCCGGCCCAGCCTGCGGGCGGGCATGGCCAGTCTGCCTTCATGGGCAGCTACGACGCCAACCGTGATGGCGTGGTCACGCGCGAGGAGTACGACACCGTGCGCAAGCAGCGCTTCCTGGCCGGCGACACCAATGGCGACGGCTGGCTCAGCGAGAAGGAGTACGTGGACGAGTTCGAGGCCCGCCTCAAGCAGCAATACGCGGGCCGCCAGCCCGACGAGCGCTATGCCCAGTCCATGAAGCAGGCCCATGTGCGCTTCGGCATCGTGGACAGGAACCGCGACGGCAAATACACCGTGGAAGAAGACATGGCCATCGCCGAACGCAGCTTCAAGGAAGCCGACGTCAATGCCGATGGCGTCGTGGACAAGAACGACGTCAAGAAGCCCTGAGCGGACATGGCCAAAACCCCATCCAAGCGATCGGCCTGGTGGCTGCCGCTGCTGTCGGCCGTGTGCATCTCCGCCCAGGCCCATACGCCCTACCTGCTGCCCGCCAGCTTCGAGGCCCAGCCCCGGGCCGTCATCAGCGTGGATGCCAGCTTTGCCGACAAGTTCTTCATCCCCGAAGTGGCTTTTGGCGAAACGCGCTTCACCGTGATGGCGCCCGACGGCTCGGTCACGCCCATGGCCGATGTGCGCCAGTTCAAGACCCGCACCGTGGCCGAGCACCAACTGCCCGACGAGAAGGGCACCTACCGCGTCAGCACCGGCCCGCGCCTGGGCGCCGTCTTCCGTTCGTGGGAGCGCAACGGCAAGGTCGAGACCGCGCGTGATCCCGCCACGCCCACGCCGGCCGATGCCAGGCTGCTGAGCCACTACCAGTCGCTGTCGGTCTCCGAGACCTACATCACGGTGGGCAAGCCCAGCCGGGCCGCGCTCGCGCCCTCAGGCAAGGGCCTGGAGATCGTGCCCGTCACGCACCCCGTCGACCTGTTCGCGGGCGAGAAGTTCGACTTCACCGTGCAGTACGACGGCAAGCCGCTGGCCGCGCAGAAGGTGGAAATCTTCCGCTCGGCCATGGACCTGGCCAGCCAGCACAGCGTGGACGTGCTGACCACCGATGGCGAGGGCCGCATCTCCTACGCCCTGCCCAAGTCCGGCATCTACCTGGCTCTGGTGCGCTACCGCGCCGACGCCCCCGCCGGCGCCGCCGCGCCGCAGTACGGCAACAACTACACGCTGACGTTCAGGGTGCTGGCGCAGTGATGAAGAGAGCCCGCTGATGCGGGCTCTTCTTTTTGCTTAGGGACTATTGAAGTCCGTACTGCCCGCTATGGAGCGGGCGGGAGAACATGATGCATCGCCAGGATTCTTCGCAGGGAACAGCCAATGTGCTGGTCGATCTGGGCTTCGAGGACGCACAGGAACTGTCAGCCAAAACCGTGCTGGCCATGAAGCTCAACGAGCTGATGGACAAGCGCGGGCTCAGTCAGACCGAGGCTGCAGGCATCACGGGCATGACGCAGCCCAAGATTTCCCAGGTCCGGCGCTACAAGCTGCAGAACATCTCTCTGGAGTGCCTGATGCAGGCGCTGGTGTCGCTGGACCAGCAGGTCGAGATCGTCGTGCGGCCTGCGCGCCGTGCGCAAGCGGCCGGCATCACGGTGGCGCCCTGAACCTCACTCAACCCGTGGCCACCACCCGCAGCACCTCGGCGCCATAGGCGTCCAGCTTCTTGGCGCCCATGCCGCTGATGCCCTGCAGGTCGTCCAGCGAGGCCGGGTTGCGTTCGGCAATGGCCGCCAGCGTGGCGTCGTGGAAGATCACATAGGCCGGCAGGTTGTGCTCGCGCGCGACCTCGGCGCGCCAGGCCTTGAGATTGATGAAGCGCACCTGGGCATCGGGGCCCAGGCTGGCGGCGGCCGCGTTGGGCTGGGTGGCGCGCTTGGAGGTGCGCGTGCGCGGCGCGGCCACGGCCTCGCGCAGCTGCACGGGGACATTGCCGCGCAGCACGTCGCGCGAGCCATCGGCCAGGCACAGGGTGTCGAAGCTGTGGCCGCTGTTCTCGCTGGTGATCTTGTGCAGGCCCAGGGCGCCCGTGGCCAGCAGCTGGCGCATCACGCCGCGCAGCTGGGGCTCGCTGTAGTCCTTGCCCAGGCCGAAGGTGGAGATCTTGTCGTGGCCGTACTGGCGCACCTTCTCGGTGTCCTTGCCGCGCAGCACGTCCATGATGTGGCCCGCGCCAAAGGTCAGCTGGCTGGCCTCGTGCACGCGGTAGATGGTGGACAGCAGCTTGCGCGCGGCGTCCGTGCCGTCCCACAGGGCCGGGGGCTCCATGCAGTTGTCGCAGTTGCCGCAGGCGGTCTTTGCCACGCGCTGCAGCGGCCGGCCTTCAATGTCCGTCTCTGCGTCTTCTCCCGGTGCGCCCAGGCCGTACTGCTCGCCGAAGTAGGCCAGCAGCCGCACGCGGCGGCAGTCCGTGGCCTCGGCCAGGCCCAGCAGGGCATCGAGCTTGCCGCGCATGACCTGCTTGAAGGTGTCCTCGGCCGGGCTTTCGTCGATCATGCGGCGCTGGTTGACCACGTCGGACAGGCCGTAGGCCATCCAGGCATCGGCGGGCAGGCCGTCGCGGCCCGCGCGGCCGGTTTCCTGGTAGTAGCCCTCGATGTTCTTGGGCATGTCCACATGGGCCACGAAGCGCACATCGGGCTTGTTGATGCCCATGCCGAAGGCGATGGTGGCGACGATGACGATGCCGTCCTCGCGCAGGAAGCGGTCCTGGTGCAGCTGGCGCGTCTCGAAGGGCAGGCCCGCGTGGTAGGGCAGGGCGGGCACGCCGGCCTGGCTCAGCGTCTGGGCCAGTTCCTCCACGCGCTTGCGCGACTGGCAATAGACCACGCCGGCCTCGCCCTCGTGCTCGCGCTCGATGAAGCGCAGCAGCTGGTTGCCCACATCCTTCTTCTCGGCGATGCGGTAGCGGATGTTGGGGCGGTCGAAGCTGCTGACGAAGTGCCGTGCGCTCTCCAGCTGCAGCCGCTCGACGATGTCGGCGCGCGTCAGCGCATCGGCCGTGGCCGTGAGCGCGATGCGCGGCACGCCCGCATAGCGCTCGTGCAGCACGCTCAGGGCGCGGTACTCGGGCCGGAAGTCGTGGCCCCACTGGCTCACGCAGTGGGCCTCGTCGATGGCGAACAGCGACAGCTTGCCCTGGGCATGCAGGTCGTCGAGCAGGCCCAGGAAGCGCGGCGTGTTCAGGCGCTCGGGCGCGGCATACAACAGGGTGATGTCGCCGCTTTGCAAGCGCCATTCGACTTCCTGCGTCTCGTCATAGGACAGCGTGGAGTTCAGGTAGGCCGCGCTCACGCCGGCCTCGTGCAGCGCACCGACCTGGTCGTGCATGAGCGCGATCAGCGGCGACACCACCACCGCCACGCCATGGCCCTGCTGCTGGCGCACGATGGCCGGCACCTGGTAGCACAGCGACTTGCCGCCACCCGTGGGCATAAGCACCAGCGCATCGCCGCCGGCGACCACGTGCGAGACGATGGCTTCCTGCGGACCGCGGAATTGTTCGTAGCCGAACACGGCTTGCAGGACGGAATGCGCGGCGGACAACGGGGACTTCTTTCGGCAGAGGCGGCTGGCGCGGGAGGGGGTGGGATGCGGGCGCTTCCCGCAAAAAATGCACTGCGGCCCGAAGGCCGCAACAGCCGCCATTTTGCGCCCCCTCGCAAGGTCCAGGGAAGACCTGGGGTTTGGACCGCTGTGCATCAACGGCCTTTTCCGGGCGCGAGGGTGTCATTTTCAGATTTCTCCTAGCCGCCCGCCGCTGCATTCAGCTGCGGCCCAGCACCCCGCGCGCAATGATGCTGCGCTGCACCTCGGACGAGCCCTCGTAGATGCGCAGGATGCGCGCATCGCGCACCAGGCGCTCCAGCGGCATTTCGCGTGTGTAGCCGTAGCCGCCGTGGATCTGCAGGGCCTCGTCGGTGACGAAGCCCACCATTTCCGAGGCATGCAGCTTGGCCATGGCCGAGTGCTGGGTGAAGGGCTGGCCGGCCTGGCGCAAGGCCAGGGCCTGCATCGTCAGCGCCCACGAGGCCTCCAGCCGCAGTTTCATGTCGGCCAGCTTCCATTGGATACCCTGCTTCGTGGCCAGCGGCTCGCCGCCCACCAGGCGCTGGCTGGCCCATTGCGCGGCAGCGGCCAGGGCGGCCTCGGCCACGCCCAGCGCGGTGGCCGCCACGTCCAGACGGCTGTTGTCCAGCACCTTCATCGCCGTCTTGAAGCCCGTGCCCTCGGCGCCCAGCCGGTGGCTGGCGGGCACGCGCACGCCGTCCAGCGATACCTCGAAGGCATGGCCGCCGCGGATGCCCATGAGTTTTTCTGGGGCCGAGACCTGGATGCCGGGCAGGTCGCGCGGCACGATGAAGGCGCTGACGCCACGCGCGCCGGCCTCCATGTCGGTCTTGGCGAAGACCACCATGAAGCGTGCCTCGGCCGCGTTGGAGATGAAGTGCTTGACGCCGGTCAGCACATAGCCATCGCCATCACGCATGGCGCGCGTGCGCATGTCGGCCGGGTGCGAGCCGCCGCGCGGCTCGGTCAGCGCAAAGGCCGCCAGCCATTGGCCGCTGGCGCAGCGCGGCAGCCACTGCTGGCGCTGCGCGTCGTCGCCACCCAGCAGCACGGCATCGGTGCCAAGGTAGTGGGCGCCGATCATGGACGAGGTGGCAGCGCAGGCGCGCGAGATGGCCACCAGGGACAGCAGCATGGCCGTGGGCGTGACACCGGGGCCACCCAGGTCCTCGGGCAGGTTCATGCCCATCACGCCCAGGGCCGCCAGTCCCGGTACATGGCAGGTGGCGGACAGCGCCTCCTCGTCCATGCGCTGCGCCAGCGGCGCCAGTGCGTCGTCGGCAAATCGGGCCACGGCATCGGCAATGGCCTGGTCGTCGGCGGTGGTGCCCAGTCGTTGGAAGTTCATGGAGGTTCGCTCAGTGTGATGGGGAAGAGGGGGCTGCACCTGCGGTGCCCAGGGCACCGGATGCGCGCAGCGCGGCAATGGCTTCGGCGCCCCGGCCCAGCCATTGCGAGAGCAGGGCATCGGTGTGCTCGCCCAGGGCCGGTGCGCGCTCGGCGCGGTTGGGCGCGGCGCCGCTGAAATGCACGGGCTGGGTGGGCAGGCGCAGGCCCGGCAGGCGCTCGTCCTGCACCGCGCTGAGCAGGCCCCGTGCCTGGGTCTGCGGCGATTCCAGCGCCTGGGCAATGTTCCAGATGGGTGCGGCGGGCACGCCGGCCGCATCCAGCATGGCCACCACCTGCGTCACGTCATGCCGGCCGGCCCAGGCCTCGATGGCCTCGCGCAGCGCGGGCTCGTGGGCCGAGCGCGATTCGTCGCTGGCAAAGCGCGGGTCGCCTGCCAGCCCGCCCAGTTCCATGGCCTGGAGGGCGGCGGCGAACAGCTTGTTGTTGAGCACGGCCAGCGCGAAGTGGCCGTCGCCCGCGCGGTACACGCCGAAGGGGGCCGACAGCGGATGGCGGTTGCCCACGCGGCGTGCGGGCCGGCCCGTGAACAGGTAGCGCGCCACCGAGGTGGCCAGAAAGCTCAGCGTGGTGTCGAACATGGCCACGTCCACCTGCTGGCCCTGCCCGGTGGTGCGGGCCTGCAGCAGCGCGGCCAGCGTGGCCCAGGAAGCGAACAGGCCGGCCACCACGTCGCTGACGGCCTCGCCCACCACGGTGGGCGCGCCATCGGGCTCGCCCGTGGCCTCCATGAGGCCGCTCATGGCCTGCACGATGATGTCGTAGGCCGGCCGGTGGGCCAGCGGCCCGGTCTGCCCGAAGCCCGAGACGCTGACATAGACCAGGCGCGGATTGAGTGCGCGCAGCTGCGCGGGGCCTATGCCCAGGCGATCAGCCACGCCAGGGCGGAAGTTCTCCACCACCACGTCGGCGCGGGCCGCCATCTCGTGGACCAGGGCCACGGCATCGGGGTGCTTGAGGTCCAGCACCAGGCTTTGCTTGTTGCGGTTCATCACCGTGAACAGCGCGCTCTCGCCGTTGCTCATGGGGCCGATGGCGCGGTAGTCGTCGCCCTGCGGCGGCTCGATCTTGACCACCTCGGCGCCCAGGTCCGCCAGCAGGGCCGTGGACAGCGGCCCGGCCAGCACGCGCGTGAAGTCGAGGATGCGCACGCCGTCCAGCGGGCGGGCGGTGGGGGCGGTGGAGTCGGTCATGGATGCAGCCTTGGACGGGTGGTGTATGGCTGCATGCTGGCGCGCGATTGAATCAATGGAAAATATTCATTTCTGATCTATTGCATTCAAAAAGATGATTCAAATCAGTCTGCGCCAGCTGGAGTATTTTCTTGCGGCAGCGCGCTATGGCGGTGCGGTGCGCGCGGCCGAGGCCCTGCATGTTTCGCAGCCCTCGATTTCCAAGGCCATCGCCGATCTGGAGACGCTGTGGGGCGAGGTCTTGTTCGTGCGCCGCCATGCTCGGGGCATGGACCTGACCGCTGCGGGCAGCGCGCGGCAGCGCGAGGCGCAGGCGCTCATCGAACGCGCTCAGCTGCTGCAGGGGCCACGCACGGCCACCATGGCCGGCCTGTTGCGCCTGGGATACCTGAGCACGCTGGGACCCCGCTGGATACCGGCCATCGTGGCGCAGATGCGCAAGAGCCATCCGCAGGTGGAGGTTGAGCTGGTCGATGGCAATACCGAAAGCCTGACGCGTCAGCTTGAGCGCGGCGAGCTTGATGTGGCGCTGCAATATGACCTGGGCTTGGCCCGACCGCGGCTGGAGCTGGCCCATGTGGCAGATCTGGCGCCCTATGCGGTGCTGCCCTGGGGCCATGCGCTGTCGCAAAAGGCCACGGTGCGGCTGGCGGAGCTGGCGCGATCGCCGCTGGTGCTGATCGGCCTGCCCCATAGCCGCGAGTATTTCCTGTCCCTGTTTCGCGACGCGGGTGCCACGCCGCAGATCGCCTTCGAGACGGAGTCGCTGGAGATGGCGCGCTCCCTGGTGGCCAACGGCCTGGGCGTCGGGCTGCTGACCACGCGGCCCGTGGTGGACAGGGCGCATGACGGCAGGCGCCTGGCCTGTCGCCGCCTGAGCGGCTCCGTGGCGCGGCAGTCGGTGGTGATGGTTTTCCCCAGAGCGATGGCGTCGCCGCTGGTCCAGCCGCTGCTGCCCATGGTGCGCTCGCTATTCGCCCGCGCGAACTGATCCGGGCGGCGCACGGCGCCTCTCCGCGATTTCCCGGACAGGGAAGTTATGTATATACAGGTATGCGCAGCTGAAGGATTCTAGCGTCCGGCTGCATCGAAGTTGGGCATGAAGACAGCACGGATCCGGTGCAGCCTCCGTGATCTTCGCACCAGATGAAGCGTGAATTCGCTCAGGGAGCTGCATGCATCTCCCGGTGAGCAGTGTGGCAGATCCCGTGGTCGGGCTGGCACGCATCCTGCTTTGCTGGGACATGTATAGACAGTTCTATCGGAGGCTTGACATGGCAGTTGTAGAACAGATGCCGATATCCGAGGCGGATATTGCGGCATTCGAGCGCGACGGGGTCGTCGTGATCCGGCAGGTATTTACCGAATGGATGGAGCCACTGCGCGAAGGCGTGCGCCGCCTGATGGCCGATCCAGGCCCCATGGAGCGGTCGGTGGTGCCGGCCGATGGCTCGGCCCCGTTCTTCCAGGACCTGTGCAACTGGCAGCGCATCCCCGAGTTCAGCGACTTCGTGCTGCATTCACCGGCCGGGGCCCTGGCCGCGCGGCTGATGCGCTCGCGTTCGGCGCGTTTCTTTCATGACCATGTCCTGGTGAAGCAGCCGGGTGGAAGCACGGTCACGCCCTGGCACCAGGACCAGCCCTACTACTGCGTGGAAGGCCGGCAGAGCGTGAGCTTCTGGACGCCGCTGGACCCGGTGGCGCGGTCGGTGGTGATGGAGTGCGTGCGCGGATCGCACCGCTGGGGCCAGGATTTCAGGCCCATGCGCTTTGACGGCACGCGCCTGTACGAAAACGACAACTATGCCGCGCTACCCGACATCGATGCGGCGCGCGACCAGTTCGACATTGCGGGCTGGGATATGGCGCCTGGCGACGTGATCGCCTTCAACTTCCGTACCGTGCACGGCGCGCCCGGCAACCGCTCTCCAGTGGCGCGCCGCGTGTTCTCTGCCCGCTGGGTGGGCGATGACGCCGTCTACGCCGACCGTGGAGGCAAGGGGTCGCCGCCCATCAAGGGCCTGAGCATGCGCGATGGCGACCCGTTCGATGACCCGATGTTTCCGGTGGTCTGGCGCGAAGGCGCGCAGGCGGCCTAGGACCCTGGTGGAAGCAGACGGCCCGCGGTGGGCCTCTGCGCTTGTGCTGTCAATCTCGTTGAGGGAAATTTCCATGTCCATGATGAAGAAAACCGTGCTGGGCCTATCGCTGGCCGCAGGCCTGTCAGGAGCAGTCCTGGCGCAGGAAACCAAGGTGTCCATCGCCATGTCCGGCTGGACTGGCTTCGGTCCGCTGACGCTGGCCAAGGAGGCCGGCATCTTCAAGAAGCACGGGCTTGACGTGAGCATCCGCAAGATTCCCCAGAAGGATCGCCATCTGGCGATTGCTTCGGGCGATGTGCAGTGCGCCGCCACCTCGACCGAAACCTGGATCGTCTGGAACGCCAACGGCGTGGCCACGACCCAGCTGTTCAAGATGGACCAGGGCATGGGCGCCGACGGCATCGTGGCCCGGCCGGGCATCGACAAGGTAGAGGACCTCAAGGGCAAGACCATCGGCGTGTCCGCACCCGGCACCAATCCGTACTTCTCGCTGGCCTGGATTCTCAAGAAGCACGGCATGACCTTGAAGGACGTGAAGATGGTGACGTTGGAGCCGGCCCAGGCGGCCAACGCGCTGATTGCGGGCAACAGCGGACTGGATGCGGCCATGACCTATGAGCCCTACCTGGGTCTGGTGCGCAGCCAGCCCGACAAGGGCAAGCTGATTGCCGACTCCAAGCAGTACTCCATGGTGTTCGATACCTTCGGCTGCACGCCCAAATTCATCAAGGACAACCCCAAGGCTGCGAAGGGCCTGACCGAAAGCTACTTCGAGGCGCTGGACCTGATCGAGAAGGACAAGGCCAAGTCCTTTGCTGTCATGGGCGCCGACGTCAAGCAGACGGCCGAGCAGTTCGAAGCCTCGCAAAGCAAGATCAAGTGGGCTGACCGTGAGGCCAACATCCGCTTCTTCGACGGCGAGATCCAGGCCTTCAACAAGGAGGCGTCCACGCTGCTTCTGGAGACTGGCGTGATCCGGGCCATTCCAGCCAACCTCGATAGCCTGTTCGATACCCAGTTCCTGAGGAAGTGACCATGGCCTCCGTCAGCTCCATAGACAAGCAGGCGGTGGCGGAAACGCCTGCTGCCGCGCCCCCTCTTCACGCACCCCGCAAGATGAAGCTGCTGCACCCGGTCGAACCCCGCACACGCCTGTTCCTGGGCGTGGGCTTCTTTCTGCTGTTCCTGCTGTTCTGGACGTTTCTGACGGCGGCTGGCATTGTCGCGCCGCATTTCCTGGCCTCGCCCCTGCAGGCGCTCAAGGCGGCCTGGAAATTGTTCGCGGAATTCGGTTTTCTGAACGACGTGGGCATGACGGTGTGGCGCGTCATGGGCGGCTTCCTGCTGGCGGCCGTGATCGCCGTGCCGCTGGGCATCGCCATGGGCGCCTACAAGCCCATCGAGGCCGTGTTCGAACCCTTCGTCTCGTTTGCGCGCTACCTGCCGGCCTCGGCCTTCATCCCGCTGCTGATCATGTGGGTAGGCATTGGCGAGGCGCAGAAGCTGTCCATCATCTTCATCGGCTGCTTCTTCCAGCTCACGCTGATGGTGATGATGATCGTCAGCAATGCGCGTCGTGACCTGGTCGAGGCCGCCTACACCCTGGGCTCCACCGACTCCAGTGTGATCCGGCGCGTGCTGTTGCCTGGGGCCGCCCCCGAAATCGCCGAGGCGCTGCGCCAGGTGCTGGGACTGGGCTGGACCTATGTC
The DNA here is from genome assembly GCF_042653485.1 of Delftia deserti. Lineage (NCBI taxonomy): Bacteria > Pseudomonadati > Pseudomonadota > Betaproteobacteria > Burkholderiales > Comamonadaceae > Delftia > Delftia deserti. The sequence continues at coordinate 3,968,023 of NZ_JBHSIH010000001.1, forward strand.
GTGGTTGCCGAACTGATCGGCGCCGCCTCTGGCATAGGCCACATGATCATGGACAGCCAGGCGCTAATGGCCACCGACAACATCATTGCCGGCATCGTCATCATCGGCCTTGTGGGCCTGACATCGGACCTGCTGTTCAAGAAGCTCAACCAACTGCTTTTCCCCTGGAGCCTGATGCGATGAGCCGCCTTTCCATACGCCAAGTCACCAAGGTCTTCCAGGGCACGGCCCGTGGAGCGTCCCCCACCACGGCCCTGCAGCCCACCAGCCTGGAGGTGGCCGACAACGATTTCATTACCGTGCTGGGCCCATCGGGCTGCGGCAAGTCCACGCTGCTGCGGCTGGTGGCCGGCCTGGAGACACCGACGGGTGGCGAGATCCTGCTCGACGGCCTGCGCGTCGAAGGGCCGGGTGCCGACCGTGGCGTGGTGTTTCAGAGCTACACGCTGTTTCCTTGGCTCAATGTGCGCCAGAACATCTGCTTCGGCCTGCGCGAGAAGGGCGTGCCCGCAGCCCAGCAAAAGGAGATCAGCGAGCACTTCATCGCCAGCGTGGGGCTGCGCGGCTTCGAGCAGCATTTCCCCAAGCAGCTGTCGGGCGGCATGCAGCAGCGCGTGGCCATCGCACGGGCGCTTGCCAACGACCCCAAGATCCTGCTGCTGGACGAACCCTTCGGTGCACTGGACAACCAGACCCGCGTGGTCATGCAGGAGCTGTTGCTGGGCATCTGGGAAAAGCACCGCAAGACCGTGATCTTCGTGACGCACGACATTGACGAGTCCATCTTCATGGCCAACCGCGTGGCCGTGTTCAGCGCGCGCCCGGGCCGCATCAAAGCCGACATCCCCGTGAACCTGCCGCATCCGCGCCACTACACGGTCAAGACCTCGCCCGAATTCATGGAGCTGAAAGCCCGGCTGACCGAAGAGATTCGCGCCGAGTCACTGGCGGCTGCTGCACACTGAGGGTTTTCATGACCACTGCCCACACCATGTCCTCCCGCTCCACGGCTTCCCGACTTTCCGCAACGACGGCGGAGGTGCCCATGGCCCTGTACCAGCAGGTCAAGGACCATGTGATGCGCAAGATCGCCGACGGCTCGCTGTCGGCGGGCGAGCGCGTGCCGTCCGAGCAGGAGCTGGTGCAGGAGTTCGGCGTGGCCCGCATGACGGCCAATCGCGCGCTGCGCGAGCTGGCCGAGCAGGGCGTGATCGTGCGGGTGGCGGGCGTGGGCTCCTTCGTGGCCGAGGAGAAGCCGCAGTCCACGCTGCTGCGCATCGCCAACATCGCCGAGGAAATCCGCCAGCGCGGCCATGACCACCGCTTCGAGCTGATCGGCGTGCGCCGCGAGTCGGCCTCGCCCGAGGCGGCGGCTTCGCTGCAACTGCCCGCCGGCAGCTCGGTGTTCCACCTGCAGGGCGTGCATTTCGAGAACGACGTGCCCGTGCAGCTCGAAGACCGCCATGTGAACCCGCGCATGGCGCCGGACTTCATGGAGCAGGACTTCTCGCTGATCCAGCCCTCGGTGTACCTGGTGCGCAACGTGCCCTTCGACCAGATCGAGCATGTGGTGGACGCCATGCTGCCCACGCCCGAGCAGGCGCGCTGGCTGCAGATGGAGACCGACCAGCCCTGCCTGACGCTGACGCGCCGCACCTGGTACCTGGGCACGCCCGTGACCTGGGTGCACTGCGTGCATCCGGGCATGCGCTACCGGCTGGGCAGCCGCTTTCGCACCGACGGCGGATCGCACGACGGCTGAGGCCGCCAAAGCGGGGTTCCCGCTCTTGCGCTGCTCTGCTTCGATTGATATTGTATAGACAGGCATAGACATTCATCCCGGCACACCCTCCAAGACACCGACAGGGCATCACCATGAACACCATCACGACTCCCGGCCTCACCTCCCGTCCCGGCACCGCGCTGACGCTGCAGCCCGGCCAGGTCACCCTGGCCCAGCTGCGGTCCATACAGCATGGCGGCGTGCGCCTGTCCATGGCGGCGCCCGCCTACGAGCGCATGCGCGCCGCCCAGGCCCATGTGCAGCACATCGTGGATGAGGACCAGGTCGTCTATGGCATCAACACCGGCTTCGGCAAGCTGGCCTCCACCAAGATCGCCCATGACCGCCTGGCAGAGCTGCAGCGCAATCTGGTGCTGTCGCACAGCGTGGGCACGGGCGACCCGCTGCCCGACGCCGTGGTGCGCCTGGTGCTGGCCACCAAGGCCGTGAGCCTGGCGCGCGGCCACTCGGGCGTGCGCCCCGAGCTGGTCGATGCGCTGCTGGCCCTGGCCAACGCCGATGTGCTGCCCGTGATTCCCGCCAAGGGCTCGGTGGGTGCCTCGGGCGACCTGGCGCCGCTGTCGCACCTGGCCTGCGTGCTGATCGGCGAAGGCCAGGCCAAGATCGATGGACAGGTGGTGTCCGGCACCGAGGCCATGCGCCATGTGGGCCTGGAGCCCTTCGTGCTCGGCCCCAAGGAAGGGCTGGCCCTGCTCAACGGCACCCAGGTGTCCACGGCCCTGGCCCTGGTGGGCCTGTTCCAGGGCGAGAGCGTGTTCGCCGCCGGCCTGGTGGCGGGCTGCCTGACGCTGGAGGCCATCAAGGGATCGGTCAAGCCGTTCGACGCCCGCATCCACGAAGCGCGCGGCCAGCTCGGCCAGATCGCCGTGGCCGCCGCCGTGCGCGAGCTGCTGGACGGCAGCGCCATCGACACCTCGCATCCCCACTGCGGCCGCGTGCAGGACCCCTACTCCATCCGCTGCGTGCCCCAGGTCATGGGCGCCTGCCTGGACAACCTCGGCCATGCGGCCCGCGTGCTGGTGATCGAGGCAAATGCCGCCTCGGACAACCCGCTGGTCTTCGACAACGGCGACGTGATCTCGGGCGGCAACTTCCACGCCGAGCCCGTGGCCTTCGCGGCCGACATCATCGCCCTGGCCCTGGCCGAGATCGGCGCCATCTCCGAGCGCCGCATGGCCCTGCTGCTGGACACCGGCCTGTCGGGCCTGCCGGCCTTCCTGATTGCCGACAGCGGCGTGAACTCGGGCTTCATGATCGCCCAGGTCACGGCTGCCGCGCTGGCTGCCGAGAACCAGTGCCTGGCCCACCCCAGCAGCGTCACCAGCCTGCCCACCTCGGCCAACCAGGAAGACCATGTCTCCATGGCCACCTACGGCGCGCGGCGCCTGGGCGAGATGGCGCGCAACACCGCCGTCATCGTGGGCGTGGAAGCCATGGCCGCCGCCCAGGGCATGGACTTCGACCGCAGCCTGAACAGCTCCGAGCTGATCGAGGCGCAGTACGCGCTGATCCGCAGCCAGGTTCCGCACCTGGACCGTGACCGCTATCTGGCACCCGACATCGAAACCATGCGCCAGTGGGCGCTTGCCACGGACTGGCCCCAGGCCATCGTCCGCCACCTGCCCAGCCACCAGGCTGCCTGAACCCCGCAACCGCTCACCCCCCCCGCATCCAGGAGATCGCCATGAACGCCAACGACGCCATCCTCAACGCCAACGCTGCCACGGCTGCCAACAATCCCCGCTATGACGCCAGCCGAGTCATCCGCGCCCCGCGCGGCAGCGAACTGCACTGCAAGAACTGGCTGGCCGAGGCCGCCTACCGCATGCTGCAGAACAACCTGGACCCCGACGTGGCCGAGAACCCCAAGGCCCTGGTGGTCTACGGCGGCATCGGCCGCGCGGCGCGCAACTGGGAGTGCTATGACCAGATCCTGGAGTCGCTCAAGAAGCTGGAGGCCGACGAGTCGCTGCTGATCCAGTCGGGCAAGCCCGTGGGCGTGTTCAAGACGCACGAGAACGCACCGCGCGTGCTGCTGGCCAACTCCAACCTCGTGCCCCAGTGGGCCAACTGGGAGCACTTCAACGAGCTGGACCGCAAGGGCCTGTTCATGTACGGCCAGATGACGGCCGGCAGCTGGATCTACATCGGCGCCCAGGGCATCGTGCAGGGCACGTTCGAGACCTTTGTCGAGGCCGGCCGCCAGCACTACAACAACGACCTCGCGGGCAAGTGGATCCTCACGGCAGGCCTGGGCGGCATGGGCGGTGCCCAGCCGCTGGCCGGCGTGCTGGCCGGCGCCTGCGTGCTGGCCATCGAATGCCAGCAAAGCAGCATCGACTTCCGCCTGCGCACACGCTACCTGGACAAGCAGGCGCGCGACATCGACCACGCGCTGGAACTCATCGCCCAGCACACGGCCGCGGGCGAGGCCATCTCCATCGGACTGCTGGGCAATGCCGCCGAAATCCTGCCCGAGCTGGTGCGCCGCGCAAAGGCCGGTGGCGCCCGCCCCGACATCGTGACCGACCAGACCTCGGCCCATGACCTGATCAACGGCTACCTGCCCGTGGGATGGACCGTGGACGAGTGGCGTGCCGCCGCGGCCGACCCGTCGCGCCATGCCCAGCTCAAGGCCGCTGCCGCCCAGGGCTGCGCCCAGCACGTGCAGGCCATGCTGGACTTCCAGGCCATGGGCATTCCCACGGTGGACTACGGCAACAACATCCGCCAGGTGGCCCTGGACCAGGGCGTGAAGAATGCCTTCGACTTCCCCGGCTTCGTGCCTGCCTACATCCGCCCGCTGTTTTGCGAAGGCAAGGGCCCGTTCCGCTGGGTGGCCTTGTCCGGCGACCCCGAGGACATCTACAAGACCGACGCCAAGATCAAGGAACTGTTCCCCGACAACAAGCACACCCACCGCTGGCTGGACATGGCGCGCGAGCGCATCAGCTTCCAGGGCCTGCCCGCGCGCATCTGCTGGCTGGGCCTGGGCGAGCGCCACAAGGCCGCCCTGGCCTTCAACGAGATGGTGAAGAACGGCGAACTCAAGGCCCCCATCGTGATCGGCCGCGACCACCTGGACTGCGGCTCCGTGGCCAGCCCCAACCGCGAGACCGAAGCCATGAAGGACGGCACGGACGCCGTCAGCGACTGGCCGCTGCTCAATGCCCTGCTCAACACCGCGGGCGGCGCCACCTGGGTCAGCCTGCACCACGGCGGCGGCGTGGGCATGGGCTACTCCCAGCATGCGGGCGTGGTCATCGTGGCCGATGGCACGGACGAGGCTGCGGCCCGCCTGGGCCGCGTGCTCTGGAACGACCCGGCCACGGGCGTGATGCGCCATGCGGACGCGGGCTACGACATTGCCGTGGCCGCTGCCAAGCGCCACAGCCTGAATCTGCCCATGGTCCGCTGAGGGATGGCTGCGCGCTTCCGGTCGAGCGAGGCGCGCATCTGGCCGGATGCCCCGCCCTGACCGCCTTCGTTGCACCCTGCATCGCCTGTTCCCGCAAACCATGAACCAAGGAGACAAAAGCCATGACACAGCTACCCAGCCTGGAGGACCTGCAACGCCGCGTGCAGCAGAAAGTGGATGACGAGACGGTCGCCCGTTTCCAGCGCGATGGCGCGGTCTGCATACGGCAGCTGCTCACGCGCGACGAGGTGGCACTGCTGGCTGAGGGAATAGAGGCCAACCTGGCCGCTCCCAGCCCGCGCGCCAAGGTGGCCAGCCGGCCCGACGATCCGGGGCGCTTCTTCGAGGACTTCTGCAACTGGCAGGACAACCCGGCCTACCGGCGCTTTGTCTTCGAGACACCGCTGGCCCAGCTGGCCCAGCGGCTCATGGGGTCGCGCACGGTACGGCTGTACCACGACCACCTTCTGGTCAAGGAGCCCGGCACGCGCCAGCGCACGCCCTGGCACCAGGATCAGCCCTACTACAACATCGAGGGGCGCCAGAACATCAGCATGTGGATCCCCGTCGACCCGGTTTCGCGCCCCACCACGCTGGAGTTCGTTGCCGGCTCGCACCTGGGGCCGTGGCTGATGCCGCGCACCTTCATGGACAACCAGGCCAGCTGGTTTCCCGAAGGCAGCCTGGCGGATTTGCCCGACGTGGAAGCCGCGCGGGAGCGGTTCCCGATTCTTGGCTGGGACATAGAGCCTGGCGACTTCGTCTGCTTTCACATGCTGACCCTGCATGCGGCAGCCGGCGTGGAGGGGCAGAACCGGCGCCGCGTGTTCTCGGTGCGTTTCATGGGCGACGACATACGCCATGCCCCCAGGCGCTGGAAGACCTCGCCGGATTTCCCTGGCCTGGCCGACACGCTGCCCGCGGGCGCGCCCATGGAGCATGCGCTGTTTCCCGTGCTGGTGGGCGCTTAGATCGACGCAACGCTCAGAACAGACAAGGACAAGCGCTCATGACGGCACTTCACCGCTTCAGCCTGAACCAGATCGCTCCCAGCCCCTGGAAGAACGGGGGCGGCAGCACGCGCGAGATCGCCTGCTGGCCACCGGGTGCGGGCATGGATGCCTTTGGCTGGCGCATCAGCGTGGCCACCATCGCCCAGCCCGGGCCGTTCTCGGCCTTTGCGGGCGTGGACCGGCAGATCATGCTGCTCGATGGCGACGGCGTGCACCTGCGCGGCGAAGGCATCGACCATGTGCTGGACGCGCGCTGGCAGCCGTTTGCCTTCTGCGGCGATGTGGCGCTGGGCTGCTCGCTGCTGGGTGGCACTTCCACCGACTTCAACGTGATGGCGCGGCGCGGCCGGTGGCGGGCGCAGGTTCAGGTGCTGGACAGCGCTGCCGACGCCGGCCGCGCCGACGCCGGCCTGTGCATGGTGCTGCAGGGCGACTGGCAGGCGGATGGCGCTGCGCTCATCCCCGGCCAGGGCCTGTGGTGGAGCGCGCAGCAGCCCGACCCGCAGCAGCTGGTGCCGCAGACCGACGACGCGCGGCTGGTGCAGGTGCTGCTGCAAGCCTGCTGACGACCCACGACATCCAAGGAATCACCCCCATGACCGAGCCCCACGCACCCGCTTCTGCACTCGCTCCATCCTCTTCGGCCGACGGCTGCTGGCAGAACCTGCGCCTGGCGCCTGACATGTTCGAGGCCGGCCAGCCCATGGGGGACGGGGAGGATGCCTGCATCGTGGTGCAGCAGGGCCGCGTGGCCTGGGTGGGGCCGCAGCAGGCCCTGCCGCCCGCATATGCGTCCCTGCCGCGCCATGACGGCCAGGGCATGCTGGCCACGCCGGGCCTGGTCGATTGCCACACCCACCTGGTCTATGGCGGCGAGCGCGCCAACGAATTCGCCATGCGCCTGGACGGCGCCAGCTACGAGGAAGTGGCACGCGCCGGCGGCGGCATCGTCTCCAGCGTGCGTGCCACGCGCGAGGCCGGCGAGGACGAACTGTTCGCCCAGGCCCTGCCGCGCCTGCAGCAGCTGCTGGACGAGGGCGTCTGCGCCATCGAGATCAAGTCGGGCTATGGCCTGGCGCTGGAGCACGAGCGCAAGCAGCTGCGCGTGGCCCGGCGCCTGGGCCAGGCCCTGGGCGTGACCGTGCGCACCACCTTCCTGGGCGCGCATGCGCTGCCGCCCGAGTACGCAGGCCGCAGCCAGGAGTACATCGACCTGGTGACCGGCACCATGCTGCCCGCGCTGGCGGCCGAGGGCCTGGTCGATGCGGTCGATGTGTTCTGCGAGCGCATCGCCTTCTCGCTGGCCGAGACCGAGCAGGTCTTCCAGACGGCGCGCAGCCTGGGCCTGCCCGTCAAGCTGCATGCCGAGCAGCTGTCGAACATGGAGGGGGCAGCCCTCGCGGCCCGCTATGGCGCGCTGTCCTGCGACCACATCGAACACTTGTCCGAATCCGGCATTGCCGCCATGCGCGGCGCGGGTTCCGTGGCCGTGCTGCTGCCCGGCGCCTACTACGCGCTGCGCGACACCCACATGCCGCCCATCGCGGGCCTGCGCGCCGCGGGCGTTCCCATGGCCGTCTCCACCGATCACAATCCGGGCACTTCTCCCTGCCTGAGCCTTTTGCTCATGGCCAACATGGCCTGCACCCTGTTCCGGCTGACCGTTCCCGAGGCCCTGGCGGGCATCACCCGCCATGCCGCGCGTGCCCTGGGCCTGCAGGACGAGCATGGCCTGATCGCGGCCGGCCGTCCCGCCAACTTCGTGCTCTGGCCCGTGCGCCATGCGGCCGAGCTGGCCTACTGGTTCGGCAGCCGGCCGGACTGCAGCATCGTGCGCCAGGGCCGTATCGTGCGGACCCGCGGGCAGGGGATCCACTGAAAGCCTGTCCATGTCCCATGCACCGTTTCTCGATGAATTGATTTCCACCCTGGGCGCCGAAGTGGCGCAGCGCGGCGACGATGTGCCCGAGCGCTACCACACCGACTGGAGCGGCACGCCGCCCCGGCGCCCGCTGGCCCTGGTGCGCCCGCGCAGCACCGATGAGGTCAGCGCGCTCATGCGCCTGTGCACGGCCCACCGCGTGCCCGTCGTGCCCCAGGGCGGGCTCACGGGCCTGGCGGGCGCGGCCGTGCCCGTGGCGGGTGCCGTGGCCGTCTCCATGGAGCGCATGAACGCCATCGAGGACGTGAACGCGCGCACCGCGCTGATGACCGTGCAGGCCGGCGCCACGCTGCAGGCCGTGCAGGAGGCGGCCGTGGCCGCAGGCATGGTCTTCGGCGTGGACCTGGGCGCGCGCGGCAGCTGCCAGATCGGCGGCAACGTGGCCACCAATGCGGGCGGCAACGGCGTGCTGCAGCACGGCATGATGCGCGAGCAGGTGCTGGGCCTGGAGGTGGTGCTGGCCGACGGCACGGTTCTGCCCATGCTGCGCCCCATGCTCAAGAACAACACAGGCTACGACCTCAAGCAGTTCTTCATCGGCTCGGAGGGCACGCTGGGCATCGTCACACGCGTGCTGCTGCGCCTGCGCCCCGCGCCCCAGGCCCGCGCCACCGCCCTGGTGGCCGTGCCGGACTTCGATGCGGCGCTGTCCGTGCTCGCGCGCATGCAGTCGCGCTTTGGCAACGGCGTGGCGGCCTTCGAGCTGATGTGGGACAGCTTCATCCAGGCCTCCATCCGCTGGCAGAAGCTGCAGCCGCCGTTTGGCCAGGCGCATGCGCTGCTGGCCCTGATCGATGTGGACGGCAAGGACGAGGCCGCGCTGCGCGCCGACGTGGAAGAAGCCCTGGGCGAGGCCATGGAGGCCGGCGAGGTGGCCGATGCCGTCATCGCCCAGTCCGTGGCACAGGCGCGCCAGCTGTGGAAGCTGCGCGAGGCGCCGGCCGAGCTCAACACGAACATGCATCCGCCCGTCAACTTCGACGTCAGCCTGCCCCAGGCCGACATCGGCCGCTTCGCCGATGCCTGCCGCGCCGCGTTCGACGCGCGCTGGCCCGGCCACCAATCGCTGTTCTTCGGCCATGTGGGCGACGGCAACCTGCATGTCTCGGTGGACGGTGCCACCGCCAACGGCGATTGCGAAGGCGTCGAGGCCGCGCTGTACCACCTGGTCGGCGAGTTCGGCGGCAGCGTCTCGGCCGAGCACGGCATCGGCCTGCACAAGAAGCCCTATCTCGGCGCCAGCCGCACGCCGGCCGAACTGGCCGTGATGCGCGCCATCAAGCAGGCGCTGGACCCTCTGCATCTGTTCAACCCCGGCAAGGTATTCGACCTATGAACGCTCCCGCCCTCCACGCGATCCACACCCTGGCACGCCCCGAAGTGCCGCCGCTGCCGCCCTACAACGCAGGCCTGTCCTCCGAGGCCGTGCGGGCGCGCTACGGCGTCACCGAGATCGCGCGGCTGGCGAGCAACGAGAACCCCTTTGGCGCCAGCCCCGCCGTGGCCCGCGCCCTGGCCGATCTGGCCCTGCACGTGGGCACCTATCCCGATGCGCAATGCACGGCGCTGCGCGCGGCCATCGCGGCGCGCACCGGCGTGCCGGCCGAGGCCATTGCCGTTGGCAACGGCTCCGAGGACATCCTGCAGATGCTCTGCCAGGCGTTTCTCTCGCCCGGCGACCGCGTGCTCACCCAGCGCCCGGCCTTCGGCCTGCACGAGATCTACCCGCGCATGATGGGCGCCCGCGTCGAGCTGCTGGAGCTGACGCCCGCGCTGGGCTTCGATGTCGATGCCTGGTGCCAGGCGCTGGCGCGCGGCCCCAAGCTCGCCATGCTGGCCAATCCTTCCAATCCCGTGGGCTGCATGTTCAGGGCCGGGGATTTCGTGCGCCTGCTGGACGCCACGCCGGACCACACCTTGCTGGTGGTGGACGAGGCCTACTACGAGTACGCCCTGCACGCCGGCGGCTACCCCGACGTGCTGTCCCTGCTGCGCGGCCGCGCCATGCCCTGGATCGTGCTGCGCACCTTCTCCAAGGCCTGGGGCCTCGCAGGCCTGCGCGTGGGCTACGGCCTGGCCAGCGACGCGGCCCTGGTGCAACTGCTGGACCGCGTGCGCACGCCCTTCAACGTCAACCAGGCGGCCCAGGCGGCGGCGCTGGCGGCCTGGGGCGACGAGGACTTCATGCAGCGCGGCGTGGCCGAGACCGTGCGCCTGCGCGATGCGCTGGCGCAGCGGCTGGCCGCCCTGCCTGCACTGCCCGCACTCCGGATAGCACCTGCGGCCGCCAACTTCCTGTTCATCGACATCGGCCGCCCCAACGGTCCCGTGAACGAGGCATTGCTGGCCCGGGGCCTGATCGTCAAGCCCTGGAAGGAGCCGGGCTTCGAGCACTTCATCCGCGTCTCCGTGGGCACCGAGGCCGACAACGCACGCTTCGTGCGCGCGCTGGCCGAGATCCTGGAGGCCGGGCAATGAGCGGCATCGACCCGACATCCGACAGCCGCACGCTGTTCGCCGAGCACGCGCTGCTGCCCACGGGCTGGGCGCGCAATGTACTGCTGCGCTGGGATGGCGCAGGAAGCCTGCAGGCCGTACAGGCAGACGCCCTGCCCGGCAGCGCGCCGCGCGCGCCCGGCCCCGTGCTGCCCGGCATGCCCAACCTGCACTCGCATGCCTTCCAGCGCGCCTTTGCAGGCCTGACCGAATACCGCGCCGAGGCCCGGGACAGCTTCTGGAGCTGGCGCGACCTCATGTACCGCTTTGCCGCGCGCATCACGCCCGAGTCGCTGGAGGCCATCGCCACCTGGCTGTACGTGGAGATGCTGGAGGCCGGCTACACCTCGGTCTGCGAATTCCACTACGTGCACCACGACCGGGATGGCCGGCCCTACGCGGACGACGCCACGCTGTCCCTGGCCCTGCTGCGCGCCGCGCGCAAGGCCGGCATGGGCATCACCCTGCTGCCCGTGCTCTACCAGACCAGCGGCTTCGGCGGCAAGCCGCCGCGCGCCGACCAGGCGCGCTTCATCCGCAGCACGGACAACATGCTGGCCCTGCTGCGGCGCCTGCTGCCCGAGGCGCGCGCACAAGGCGCGGCCCTGGGCCTGGCGCCGCACTCGCTGCGCGCCGTGCCGCCCGACAGCCTGCGCGTGGCCGTGGAGGGCCTGACGGCGCTGGACGCGCGCGCGCCCATCCACATCCACATTGCCGAGCAGACCCAGGAGGTGGACGACTGCCTGGCCTGGAGCGGCCAGCGCCCCGTGCAATGGCTGCTGGAGCATGCCCCCGTGGACGCGCGCTGGTGCCTGGTCCATGCCACCCACATGACGCCTGACGAATACGCGGGCGCCGCGCGCAGCGGCGCCGTGGCCGGCATCTGCCCCACCACCGAGGCCAACCTGGGCGATGGCATCTTCGACATGCCGAAATGGCTGGGCCACGGCGGCGCCTGGGGCGTGGGCTCGGACAGCCATGCCTGCGTCAACGCGGCCGAGGAACTGCTGATGCTCGAATACAGCCAGCGCCTGTCGCTGCGCCAGCGCAATGTGCTGGCCGGCCCCGACCCGCAGGTGGGCACCGCGCTGTGGACCGCTGCCGTGCAGGGCGGTGCCCAGGCCGCAGGCCGCCCCGTGGCCGGGCTGGCCGTGGGCCAGCAGGCCGACTTCCTGGCGCTGGACGCAGGCCATGTGGCGCTGGCCGGCCTGCCGGTGCAGGCCATGGTCTCGGCCCATGTCTTCGGCAGCCACCGCAGCAGCGCCCTGCACAGCCTGTGGGTGGGCGGCGAGCGCCGCGTGCAGGCCGGCCGGCATGCGCTGCACGAGGCGGCAGCCCATGGCTTTGTCGCGGCGCGCACGGCCACCCTGCAATCCTGAGGCCCATGCATGCCATGGGCCCGCAAAACCCGCCATAAACGTTCCAGAATCACGCCATGACCGATACCGCTCCCCCTCCCTTCGTCTTCCACCAGGGCACGGCGCCGCTGCTGATCTCCATGCCGCATGCGGGCACCCATGTGCCGCCCGACCTCGCCGCGCGCCTGACCGAGGAAGCCCGCCACGTGCCCGACACCGACTGGCACCTGCCGCGCCTGTACGAGTTCGCCAAGGCCATGGGCGCCTCCATCCTCGTGGCCACGCATTCGCGCTATGTGGTGGACCTGAACCGTCCGCCCGATGGCGCCAGCCTCTACCCGGGCCAGAGCGTCACCGGCCTGTGCCCCGTGGACACCTTCGACGACACGCCGCTGTACGCCGACCCGGCCGATGTGCCCGCAGACGCCGAGATCGCCGCACGCCGCGAAGCCATCTGGGGCCCGTACCACGCACAGCTGCGCGCCGAGCTGGACCGCCTCAAGGCCGTGCACGGCACCGTGGCGCTGTGGGATGCGCACTCCATCCGCTCGGTGCTGCCGCGCTTCTTCGAAGGCAAGCTGCCCGACCTGAACCTGGGCACCGGCAAGGGCACGAGCTGTGCGCTGGAGCTGGCCGGGCATCTGCTGGCCATTGCGCAGACCGCGCCGGGCCACACCGCCATACTCAACGGCCGCTTCACGGGCGGCTACATCACGCGCCACTACGGCCAGCCCGAGGCCGGCATCCACGCCGTGCAGCTGGAGATGACGCAGTGCAGCTACATGCAGGAAGCCCTGCCCTTCGACTACCTGCCCGAGCGCGCCGAACAGATCCAGCCCACGCTGCAGCGCATGCTGCAGGCGGTGCTGGACTTCGTGCGCAAGCCGACCTGACCTGGCTTTGCTGTGATTGCCCGTAGAGGCGGGCAGAGACGGATGCGGACCAATGGTCCGCCCACCCTCAAGGGCCAATCCAGGCACATTTGGCAAAAAATCAGACCAGTCCTCTTAATTTTCAGACTGCACCCCTTTCCTCCCATTGCCACAAAACCGTGCAATGCAGTTTCCATACAAGGCAAACATGAGGGAGAGGGAACACCATGCTCGACAGGCATCGCTGGCGCTGCGCCGGCCCGCGCATATCCACGGCATTCGTCGCCGCCCTGGTCATCACGGTCATGGCCCAAACAGCCCAGGCCCAGGACTACGCCAACCCCTCGGCCTTCACCCGCCCGGGCGACCCCGGCTACTCCCTCACCACCCAGGCCAGCGAACCCCAGGTGCGCTGGATCAACGGCGAATACACCGAAACCCACCTCGACCTGCGCGTACAGGTCCTGGGCGGCCCGCTGGACATCGTGCGCAGCTGGAGCCAGGGCCGCTGGTGGCTCAACCCGGCCTGGGCGCCTTTGAACTTTGAACTCGACCCCCTGGGCCGTGACGCCCGGCTCATCGAGCGCGCGGGTGTCCTGTACGAGCGCAGCGGCCAGGCCGACCTCTACATCGCCAAGGGCAAGAACAACGCGCCCGTCTTCATCAAACGCCTTCCTGAAGGCGGCAGTGCCCAGAACCCCCTGGCACAGTGGCGCTGGTACGACCGCCTGGGCAACAGCATCGACTACGACGCACAGGGCCGCATCCTGGGCTACGCCAACACCAACGGCATCAACGTGCGCTTTGCCTACGACAGCGCCACGCGGGCCCGCATCCTGGACCACCATGGCGGCACCGTCTACACGGCCACCCTGACCAATGGCCTCATCACCCGCATCGAAGACCGGGCCGGGCGCAGCGTCAGCTACCAATGGAACGGCCAGCTGCTCACCCAGGCCACCGACGTCATGGGCCAGCGCTGGAGCTACACCTACGACGGCAACGGCCAGCTCACCAGCCGCACCGACCCCCTGGGCGCCCAGGTAACGGTCCAGTACAGCCAAAGCATCCCTGCCCCCGCACCGCTGCTCACCCTGGGCGCCGCCGGCAAGGTCCTGGACCCCACGGGCACCAGCGGCACCACCAGCAAGCTGGCCAACCTCTGGGGCGGTGGCCGTGTCGGCAAACTCGATGCCCAGGGCTGCGCCTCCACCGGCAAGAACCAGTACCTGCGAGAAAAACGCCAATTCCTCGTCACCTACCTGGACTGCCGGGGCAACACCACCGTCTACCTCTACGACCGTGAAGGCAACGAACTGGAGAGAACCTTCAACGGCAAACCCGCAGCCAAAACCCTGTGGGACGGCAACTACCAGACCCGCGCCATCGACGCCCGGGGCCTGACCACCACCACCAGCTACGACTACAACTACCAGCCGCTGCGCATCGCCCACCCCGATGGCAGCCTCGACCAATACGAATACGAGCCTGTGCGCGGCCTCAGGACAAAGCACATCAACCAGGGCGGCATCACCAGCACCTGGAGCCATGACGACAAAGGCCGCGTCATCATCTGGACACAAGCCCTGGGCCGGCCCGAACAACGCACCACGCGCTACCAGTACGACAGCTACGGGCAACTGACCAGCCGCAGCACGGGCGCGGGCGACGGCACAGGCGAAGACAGCAGAACGACCACCTACCGCTACGACAACAACGGCAGCCTGATCGAGGCCACGGACCCGCTGGGCCATACCAGCCAGGCCAGCTACGACACCAGGGGTCTACCTGCAACGCAGACCGACGCCCTGGGCAACACCACCACGCTGGGCTTTGATGCAGCAGGCCGGCTGACCCAGGCCAGCAATGCCCTGAACCAGACCACAAGCCACGAATACGACGCCAGAGGGCGAAGGACGAAGAGCACCAGTGCAGCAGGCCGAACAAAGCAAACCCGCTACGACCCGCAAGGTCGAGTCATAGAAACCATTGCCCCGGGCCAGACCCAAGGCGCAGGCACACGCATCACCTACGACAGCACCGGCCTACCCCTGAGCATCACCAGCCCGAGCGGCCTTGTCACGAAGACCACCTACGACACGCGGGGCCGCATCGCCAGCAGCATCGATGCAGCCGGCAACACCATCACCTACGAATATGGGGAAGAAGGCGGCCCGCAGGCCGGGCTGCTCATCGCCACCCAGTACCCCACGTACAAGGAAACCTACCAGTACGACCAGAACGGCCGGCAAACCGCCGTCACTCAGCACTTGGCCAATCCCTCGACGCAGGACCAAACCCGCACCCAGCACCAGCAATACGACAGCCTGGGCCAGAGGGTCGCCACCATAGACCCCGCAGGCCGCACCACCATCTATGAATACGACGGCCTGGGCCGCCTCGTCAAAACCATCGACCCCATGGCCCAGGCCACCAAGCAGACCTGGAATGCCCACGACCAGCTCACCAGCCTCACCGACGCCAAGGGCAACACCCACAAATTTGAATACGACAAGGCAGGGCGCCTGATCAAGGAAACCCGCCCCATGGGCGGCGCCATTCTGTATGCCTACGATGCCGCAGGCCAACTGACACAACGCACGGACGCTGGAGGCAACACCCGCAGCTACGCCTATGACAAGGCCGGCCGCATGGGGCAGGAAGAGCACAGGCTCCAAGGCAAGGAAACCGACCAGCAGATCAGCTACCAATACGACGCAGACGGCCTGCTCACAGCCTACGAACAAAAGGACGGCCAGCACAACCTGATCAGCAGTGCCATCTACGACAAGGACGCTCAAGGAAGAACCACGCAGAACAAGGTCACCTACGGCAAGGTAGACAACTCGGGAAGCTTCAGTTTCACGGTGGGCCAAAGCTACAACGCCGACGGTCAACTGGCTGGACACACCTACCCCGACGGCAGCGCAGGCCAATACCGCTACGACAAGGGCCGCCTGAGCCTGGTCACGCTGCCCGACCAGAGCCAGATTCGCTACGGCAACTACCAATGGCTCACGGCCACACGCATAGAAACACCGGGTGCCACCAAGACCTTGAGCCTGGACTCCCTGCAAAGGCCGCTGTCCATCGAGGTCAAGAACGCTACCACCCAGATACTGGCCAGTCGCTACTACCAGTACGACAAGGCAGGCAACATAACTCAGATCGACAGCGATCTGGGCACCACCGAGTATGGCTACGACAACCTGGACAGGCTGACCAAGGCTGCACCAGACCAGCCACTCAAGGACCTGGGTCTGCCCACCGAGCAATACCAGTACGACGCCGTGCACAACCGTGTCTTCAGCGGCCACCAAATGGGGCAGTGGAGCTACAACGCTGACAACCAGCTCACCAGTTACCCGCGCCTGCGGCCCTTCGACAAGGTGGCACAGCCGATACAAACCCAGGTCGAGTACACGCCGCAGGGACATACAGCCAGGGAAAGCAGTGACAAAGGAGAACGAAGCTACAGCTACAACGCGGCGGAGCGGCTGATCCGCTATGCCAGCACAGCGGCAGGCCAGAGCACCCCAGACATTGATGCCCAATACCGTTACGACCCCCTGGGGCGGCGCGTTTCCAAAGAAGTCAAGGAAGGCCAGACCACCAAGGTCACCTACTTCTTCTACAGCGACACGGGACTGCTGGGCGAGGCCAACGAGCAAGGGCAGATGACAAGGGCGTATGCCTTCGATCCCCAGAAAGCGCAGCAAGGGCTATGGAGCACGGCCCCTATCTGGCAGGCGGAGGTCAGCAATGCGCAATTGACGAGCAAGAACACCAGTGTCCACTATCTGCATACGGATCATCTAGGAACGCCGATGCTGAGCAGCAGTAAACAGGGTGCAATGATGTGGAAGGCTTGGGCAGAAGCATTTGGGATTACAGGGATACTATCGGAAAATAAGCACGAGATAAATCTGAGACTCCCTGGGCAGTATTGGGATGCAGAGTCAGGTAATCACTCTAATTTCTATAGAAGCCTATATGTCATATTGGGAAGATACCTTGAAGTTGATCCAATTGGACTCCATGATGGCGTTAATCTATATTCTTATGCAAATCAATCACCATTAAAATTTCAAGACTCACTTGGTCTCGCTCCATCCTCAGGTATAGGTATTCCATATCCAGGCTTTCCGGTGGAAATCAAGATTCCAAGAGGTCCCTGGTGGCTTATTCCCATTTATATAATTGTCAGTGAATGCAAAGCCTCTGATTGGGATAAGTGCGAAAGGGATTGTGATTTCGATGATTCAGCAAGAAGAAAATTCTGCCACTATAATTCATCCATATACGGAAGTCGGGGTACCGAAAAATATGCGGAGAAATTTAGGAAGTGCATTTCTGAATCAGATGAAAGATACATAGAGTGTTATCAAGAATGCAGGAGGATGTATGGAGGATAATCTTTTACCAATCTTGACAGTTAGGCTGTCAGATGGAAATCTGCTATTTATGGCCAGCAGGAAGGGAGGGGGCAGTTTTGTAATATCCAGTCTTGAGTACGAGCAAGGCGAAGATCGCAATGATTTATATGGAGAGATAGGGAAGAAAGTTATTGCATATTTTGATATGCTGCAAGGCTCTGAGGAAGAGGCATTTGGAGCAATAACGCTAGATGATTTGTTGACTAAAATAAACGGGTTGAATTTAAACTCTTCTATCGAAGAATTGCTGAAGATTGAAAATCAACTAAAAATGCTGGCTCTCGATGGAAATGATTTTGCGAGTGCATATTTAGAAGGTGAATGGAGGTCGGTAAAGCGTAAATTCTTACTCAATAAGAGTGGCTAATACCACCGATCCACGAAGCGAGCGCAGATGAACGCTGTCGCCAATTTCAGCAGCGTTTCGAGGTTATCCAGTCATAGTTCAAAGCGGATTTGCAGTTTGCCGAAGCCTTCAAACCAGCCGTGCGTCCGCTCCACCACCCAGCGATGCTTGCCCAGTCGCTCGCTGCTCTCAACGCCTCGCCTGGTAATGCGGCTGGCGATGCCCCGTTGTCTCAAGTGCGCACGGCAATGCTTGTAGTCATAGCCCTTGTCGGCGTGCAGCTTCGATGGTCTTTTACGGGGGCGCCCTCCCAAGCCTGCAATCGCAGGAATCGCGTCCACGCACCTCTTGAACATCTTGGAGTCGTGCCGGTTCGCGCCGCTTACCAAGTCGGCCCTGCAAATCCCCAACCCGCATGAACACTGGATTTTCGCTGGTTCGCATAGGCTGGCGATCCCCGAGAATCGTTGTATCAGACGCTGATTTCTGGGAGTTTTGTTGATGCCCGAGCCTGCCGACACCGCCGATTTCTTTCGCCCGCGTCTGGCCGAGATGATCGATCTGCGCCATCTCACTGTGGGACTGAACATCTAAAGATGGTGCGTGCAAGGCACGCACAAAAAGATGCTAATTCCAGGGTTCCCAGAGGCTGTTATAAACGCCATTGTCACGAAGTGAGGTAAATATGTTGTCTATTGATGATTTGTCAGAAGTGATGTCTACATATGAATTGCCTAATATTGAGACGCCTGATGATGGAGTATTTGGATCGGTGAAAATAGCTATTCAAATCATAAGAAAAGGTAACGGGAAATTCTATCCAAGAATCATGAGAAGAGAAAAAATAGAGGCTGCTCCAACATATGGTTCGACTGAGTCGAGAAGATTGATGGATAAAATGACGATAGAAATATCAACTCCAGATGAATCGTTTGATTTTGAAATGTTTGATGGTAATTCGGTAAAGGATGCGCTATTAATCGGATTGAACGGGGTAAATGAGGCGTTTTCAGAAATTAACGAAGTTGATCGGCAACGACCTGAGCTAAACTGAGTACGTCTATGAACCGCTTAGCCAGGGCCGCGCCAGATCAGCCACTCAAGGACTTGGCCTGCCCACGGAGCAATACCAGTAAGACGCCGTGCGCAACTGCACCTTCAGTGGCCATCAGGTGGGACAGTGGAGCCGCAACGCAGACGACCAGTTCACCTGCGACGCCAGACTCCCGCCCTTCGACGCAATAGCGCAGCCCGAGCAAACCCAAGTGCAGTACACCCCGCAGGGACACACGGTCAAGGAAAGCAGCGACCAGGGAGGCCAAACCCGCGGCTACAACGCCGCACAGCGGCTGATCCGTGGAAATAGTTGATTCGATCTACCTGTTCGGTCGATCCTGACGCAGGTGTGGCCCCGGTTCAGTCAGTCTTCGGGGTGCTGCGCAGGCCCGCCCGGGCAGGGCCCGCCCATGGCCACGGGCGGAGGGTCGCCCAGCCAGCGGCGCGGCCCGGGGCCATTCTGTGCGCACAGGTCGCCGGGGTTGTGCAGCACGCAGTGGCGCAGCGAGAGGCAACCGCAGCCAATGCACTGGTCCAGGCTCTCGCTGAGCCGCTGCAGCTCGCCTATGCGGTCGTCCAGCCGCTGCTTCCAGACCCGCGACATCTTCTGCCAGTCCCCGCCCGTGGGGACATGGCGGCTGGGCAGCTTGGCCAGCTGCTCGGCGATCTCCTCCAGCGTGAAGCCGATGCGCTGGGCGAAGACCACGAAGGCGATGCGCCGCAGCGACGAGCGGTGGTAGCGCCGGTGGCCGCTGGCGCTGCGCACGGACTCGATCAGGTTCAGCGACTCGTAAAAGCGCAGCGCCGAGGCCTTGACCCCGCTGCGCTGCGCCACGTCGCCGATGCTGAGCAGCGGATCATCCTCGGTTTTCATGGTGGCTTTCCTTCGTGGCTTGACTTCAAGTTCACTTGAACTCGAAGAATGCGGCCATTCTGAGCGAAAGCGCAGGAACAGGGCAACCGGGTCTGTACCGCCCATGCGAGCGTCCTGGCCGGACTGCGAAATTCTTTGGCCGAGTGCTGCAATGACGCAGCTGCCGTTCATTCATAGAGTAATGGGTCTCATTTGTATTGAATGGCACTGGCCGGAGGTTTCCATGTACATCGACAGCAGCAGCTTTCCCCTGGTCCGAATGGGCTACGAGCGCGACAAGGCCGTGCCCGTGGACCGCTTGCTGGAGGACTTCTCGGCCCTGCTGGCCCGCGGCCAGGCCTTTGTCTTCTTCAGCGACGGCGACATGTCCCAGGAGGAGCGCTCACCCGAGGAGCGCAAGCAGGTCGTGCTGTGGATGAAGGCCCGCCGCCCCGAGCTCAAAAGCCTGGTGCGCGCCCTGGTCCACGCCGAGCCCGATGCGCAAAAGCGCGCCGAGGCCGAGGCCTTCGCACAGATGTTCGGCAAGGCCTGGGGCTATCCCATGCTGCTGGTGGCCTCCCCCGAGGAGGCGCAGCAGCGTGCACGGGAGCTGCTCGGGTCCGATTGATGACCGATTGACATGAACTGAGAGAAACACCATGAATGCCGTGGATTCCGCCCTGCTCAAAGTCCTGCCCGAGAGGTGGGACCCCGACCATGTGGACCGTCCCGTGATCGTCCTGCCCATGCGGTCGGGCCCCGGCGACTGGGGGATGAACTTCCATGCCCACCGCAAGAGCCAGCTCATGGTCACCCATGCGGGGCTGATCACGCTGGAGACCGATGCGGGCGTCTGCGTGGTGCCGCCGCGCAGCGCCGCCTGGATTCCGGGCGGCACGCTGCACCGCGTCAGCTGCAGCGGTGCGGCCAGCGGCTACGTGGTCTTTGTCGAGGCAGGGGCCGTTCGCCCCGTGCCCGGACCCTGCCATGCGCTGGCCGTCTCGCCCTTTCTCAGTGCGCTGCTGGACCGCGTGCAGGGCCTGCCGCAGGACTACGAGCCCGACAGCGGCGATGGCCGGCTCATGCAGGTGCTGCTCGACGAGATCCAGGCGGCGCAGCCCGAAGGACTGCACCTGCCCCTGCCGCACGACCGGCGCCTGCGCCGCATGACCAACGCCCTGTGCGAGCAGCCGCAGCTGCAGGCACGTCTGGCCGATTGGGCCCAGCGCATCGGCATGAGCGAGCGCAGCATGACGCGGCTGTTCCTGGCCGAGACCGGGCTCACGGTCAACCAGTGGCGCCGCCAGCTGCATGTGCTCACCGCACTGCAAAAGCTGTCCGAGGGGCTGCGCATACAGACCGTGGCAGATGCTCTGGGCTACGAGAGCGCACCCGCCTTCGTGACCATGTTCCGCAAGGCGGTGGGCACCTCGCCGCGCCGCTTCCTGGCGCTGCGCAGCGCGCCCGTGGCGGGCGGGGCCGCAGGCCTCTGAGGCCTGCGGCCCCGCGAACATCACGACAGCCGCAGCCCCAGGCCCAGCAGCACGGCCACCACCATCGCAGCGGCGAAGACATCCCAGCGCCGTATGCGCCGGTAGCGCAGGAGCAGGACCAGCACGATGCCGATCAGCGTGATCAGGCGCGCCTGGAACACCGTGCCCAGCAAGAAGCAGATCACGATCTGCGCCCAGTAGGCCAGCAGGCCGGGCATCGGCGATGGCCCGGGGGCCTGTGCATCGGGGCCCGGCGCCTGTGCGGGCTGCTGCTGCGGCGTGTCCACGGCCGGCCGGGCGGCCGCCGCGGCCTGGGCGCGCGCGGCCTCGCGCTCTTGCAGCCGCTGTTCGCGCCGCTGCTGGTCGGTCTTCTCGATCACGGGTGCCGCCGGCTCGGCCGGCTGCCACCAGGTCTTGCCGCTGGCCAGCGCAGGCGCCTGCCCGCTGGCGGCAAGACGCCGGAACTGTGCGCTTGCGGTCGCCTGCGCACGCGCCGCCGCGCGGTCCTGCCGGCTGGCCTGCAGCAGGGCATCGTTGGCGCGGTCGATGAGGCTGCGCGTGAGCTGGCGGGCCTGGCCCAGCAGCGGCCCGCCCTGCACGGGATCGACCTGGTACACGAACTGCGCCAGTCCCAGCAATTGCGAGGGCTGGGCTGCCTGCCCCTGCCAGTGCGCCGGCTTGCCGGCGCTGGCCTGCGTGGCGCGATGCAGGGCGGCCCGCAGGCGCCTGCGCGTCTCGCGCGATACGCCGGGCTTGTCCGCGTTCACCACCAGCCCGGTGACCTCCTGGCGGCGGCCCTTGCGCATCACGCGCTCCTTGTCGGGGTGGGGCGTGAAGCCTTCGTCGCGCAGTATCCAGCGCACGCGGCCCAGCAGCCGGCCCACGTTGTCGCGCGCGGCCTCGCCCGAGGCCGAGAAGGTCAGGTCGTCCGCATAGCGCGTGTACACAAAGCCCAGCTGCCTGGCCAGGCCCAGCAGGCGGCGGTCCAGGCGGCGGCACAGCAGGTTGGTGAGCATGGGGCTGGTGGGCGCGCCCTGGGGCAGCACGCGCTCGCGCGCCTTGCCGCCGACGAAGAGCTTCTCGCCATCCACCTGCCAGGCCTGGGCGCGGTTTTCGCTGCACAGCAGGGCCAGGAGGGTGGCCATGGCCTCGCCATAGCCCAGATGCCGGAACACGCCCTTGATGCGGCCGAAGGCAATGCTGGGAAAGAAGTCCTTCACGTCCAGGTTGATGACCACGTCGTGGCTCGCATGCGGCGCGGCATTGCTCACGATGGAGCGGCCGGCCAGGAAGCCGTGGGCGGCGCCATGCGCGGGCACCTTGGCGAGGATGTTGTCCAGCACCCAGTACTGCGCGCGCTTGAGGCGCGGCATGGGCGCGGAGATCAGCCGCTCGCCGCCGGTCTTCTTGGGCAGGGTGAACGAGTGGTAGTGGTGGGTGCGGGCCACTTCGCGGTGAAAGCCCAGGAAACGCAGCTCGGCCACGGTGATGCCCATGGCATCGGCCAGCTGCGCCGCATCGGCAAGCTCCGGCAGGCCATGCCGGGCCAGCCTTTGCGGGTCGGCCTGCCGGCGTTGCCCGGCAGCAGGCTGTGCCTCACCGACCTGCGGTCCCTGCAGGGCAGCGGAGACGCCGGGACCCAGATAGCCCACGTGCGTGGCCCGCCTGGCATGCCAGGCCAGCGCCTTGTCGTGGCGCTCCTGGGCCTGGCGGCGTTTGGTTTCCTCGCGCTGGGCCAGCGCCTTTTGCATGCGCTCCTTGCGCATCTGGCGCAATGCGCGCTCGGGGTTCTGGCGCACGGCGATCTGCTGGCGCAGCTCGGCCAGTTCGCGCTGCAGCTCGCCCTCGCGCTGGATGTGGGCGGCGGCCAGCTGCGGCTGTCCCTCGCCCTTGGGCCAGAAGCCCAGGCGCTGCATCTCGTCGAGGATGACTTCCTGTTTGCTCGATGCCTTGATGCGCTCGTAGATCTCGGCGCGCGTGGGTTGCGGCTGGCTCATGCGGCCACCCCTGCAAGGCGGGCCCGGCCGCTGTGCGGCGGGCAAAGAAATGGAGCGACGCGCTTCTCGTCGAAGAGCCCGCAGGGCTCACGGGACGGGAGCTGTTCGCTCGACGCCACCCCGCGACGGTATGCGTGTTTCGCTTGTGGCAAGCCACTCAGGAAAACGCATACCGTCGCTGGGGTGGCACAGTGAAAACGGCGCCCGTGGTGCATGAAACGGCAGTTCACAAGGGTGGCGAAACACCACCCGGGTTGCAAGAGCCTGCGCGTCGCTCCGCGTGGCAGTGTAGAGCAATTGAAGCGGTTCACGCGATTTCTCCTTGTCCTGCGGCCTTCATCTGCGGGCCGGTCGGCTGGCGGGCGGCATCGAGCTGGGGCTGCGCCACCAGGCGCAGCGCAATCATGTGCTCGCAGGGGCCCTGGCGCAGCCGGTACTGCTGGTAGTGGTTGCAGCTGCAGCGCGCATCGGTCAGGCGTTCATCGGCATCGAGTTCGAGCTGGGTGTCGAACAGGCGCTTGCCATCGGCGCGCGGGATCTGGCCGGTGATGCGGCTGAACCCGTCCTTGCGGTCGATGCGCGGCGGGGCAATGGCCTTGCCGCGCACCAGGGCCAGCGCCTTGTCTTGCTCGGGGTTGGCGGGCTGCAATTGCTGCGCCGTCAGCGGCTCGCGCAGCAATTCGCGCCAGGCGTAGCGCCCGGCGTCCAGGTCGTAGACCGCGCGCCCGGCCTGCATCCAGCGTGTCATGGCCGTGTGCACCTGGGCCGGGGACAGGCCCGTGGCCTGGGCCAGATCCTGCGCGCCGGCCTGCCAGCACGACTGCAGCTGCCGGCCCACGGCCTCGACCTGGGCAGGCGTGACCTCGGCCTGCGGCGCCATCAGGTGAAAGCGCGCGCTGGCGGCCCAGTCGTTGGCGCTCCAGCCCGACAGGCCCAGCGTGACCGTGACCAGGCCCAGCTCGATCACCCAGAAGCTGGGCATGCCGCTGCCCAGCAGGTGCACGCGCACGCGCGTGGCCTGGGAGATCAGGCGCTCCAGCGTGAGCAGGCGGCGGCGCCCCCACAGGCGGATGGTGCCGCCGCCCGTGCCCATGGCATCGCTGACGACGTGCGAGCGCCGGGTGGCCAGGCGCTCCTCCCAGGGCTCGAACACCACGGTGGGCGGCTGTGCCGGCGCCAGCTCGAAGCGCAGCGCGCGCGGGCCGTGGCGCTCGCGCCGGGCACGCAGCCGCGCGCAGATGTTGAACAGGTCCATGGGGTGCAGCTCCAGCACGGTGGCGGGCAGGGCCATGGCGCTGGAGACCTGCACGAAGCCGCGCAGCCAGCTGTCGGGCAGGTCGATCTTTTCCTCGCGCAGCGCGGGGTCGCCGCCCACCTGCACGGCAAAGCCGGCCGGGTCCAGCGTCAGCCTCGTGTCCCGGTAGTTGCGGATCTTCTGGAACTCCTCGTACAGGCTGGCCGAGTAGTCGATGTTGGTGGTGCCGCAGATGCGCTCGCCCGCATGCTCGAAGGCCTCGTGCCGGATGCTGACCGCGCAGTAGCTCGATTCGTCCTGGCTGAAGGCCTCGAACAGCAGCCGGTCCGGGTGCACGGTGATCACGGGGTCCAGCACGTACCATGCATCGCGGTTGGCCACGAACAGCCAGTCGAAGTACTTGCGCTGGGCCTTGTAGAAGGGGGAGAGCACCTGGTTGCGGGTCTCGCGCAGGTCCTTGAGTTCGGCGCTGATTTCCTTGGCGCGTGCCTGGGCGCCGCCGGTGTCGGCCATGAAGGTGGCGAGCATTTGCGCTTCGTGCTCCTGCAGCCATTCGCGGTAGGCCGTCTTGTCGCGGCCGCGCGTGCGCAGGTCGCTGACCACCACGCTGTGCAGCGCGGACAGCCCTTCGCGCACCTGCAGGTAGGCCGGGCCATCGCGCCTGAGCAGGCCGTCGAAGCGCGTGGGTGGGCGCAGCAGGTCGGGCGCGAAGGAGAAGGCCTGCTCGGCCGCCGTGTCGTTGACCTGCGTGCTGCCGTAGTACTGATAGCGAAATTCCATGTCCGATCGACTCCGTGCCTTGTTGCGGCGCTCAGGTTGAAGACGAGGCCTGGCCGCGCCGCTCCGCCGCCAGGGGCTGCATGAAGCTTTGCGCCAGCTGGGGATGGCGCTGCACGATGTCGCGCAGCCCGGCCACATAGTCGGGCTGGTCGGCATGGCTGGCGCTGACCACCTGCCGCGCAAAGATGGCTGCCACCACGGCGGCGGTCTCGGGCGCCTGCACCTGGCTGCGCAGGAAATGCAGCACGCGCGTCTTGCTGGCGCGCGCGCGGTGCACCTGGCTGAGCACGGCCAGGAAGTAGGGCTGCAGCTCCTGCAGGCGCGCCGCGCGCTGCGGCGCGGGCTCGTCGGGCAGGGCGAGCAGCCATTGCGTGACGAACAGCTGCACGCTGGTGGCGGGATGCTGGGCCAGGCGCGTGAGGAAGAGGCTGGCCTCGGGCGCGCTCATGTGCTGCGCGAGCCGCTGGCGGCCCAGGGCCTGCACCCAGGGCTGGGCGTGATCGACCCAGCCGAGCAGCAGCTGCGGCGACAGGGCGCCGTCCGGCAGCCGCTGGCCGAACATGTCGCGCGCGTACTGCTGCGTGTCGGCAAACAGGGCGTCGGCCAGCGGCAGCAGTTGCTCGGCCTGCTCGGGCCGGGTCCGGTCCATGGGCGTGAGCTGCGCATCGATGCTCTGGCGGCTCAAGGCGCGCACCTCGGCATCGGCATGCCGCGCCAGCGTGGACCACTGGCGCAGCGTGTAGGCCTGCAGGTCCAGCGCCTTCAGGCCCCAGGCGCCGTAGCGCTGTGCGCCCTTGGCCTGGGCCTGCAGGGCGCGCCAGATGCCCGAGGCATCGCGGGCCGGGGCCACGGCGGCCAGCGGGCCGGTGAGCAGCCGCAGCGCCGCGTCGTGGACGCCTTCGGCCTTTTCCGCGCGGAACAGCACTTCGTGCAGGCGCTCGGCGATCTGGGTGTTGCAGCGCGTGTTGTACAGGGGAGTGCCGGCCAGGCGCTCGACCAGGGGCGCTGCCGCTGCGCGCAAGGCGGCATGCGGTGATACGGCGAATTCGGCCAGCATGGCGGCCTGCTCGCACAGCAGATCGTCGGCCAGGCTGCCCATGAGCCGGATGCCGCAGGCCATGCGCGCAGGTTCCTCGGATTCCAGCAGCCCGCGCAGCGCCGCCGGCGGCAGGGTCCGCAGGCCCTGCGGGTGTGCCAGCAGCCAGGCGGTGGCCATTTCCACCAGCGCCGTCACCGAGTGCGCCAGCAGGTGGTGCAGCGGCGGGGCCGGGACGCTGGCGGCCTGCGCGGCCAGCGGGCCGTTGCCATCGAACAGCGCCTGCACGGCATCGCGGATATCGGCCAGCGCGGGGCTTTCGGCCTCCAGCGTGGGCAGCGCCGCCAGCAAGGCCAGGGCCACGGCTGCACCATCGGCATAAAACAGCAGGGTCAGGCCCTGGGTGCGCGAGCTGGCGGCCGGTGACAGCAGCAGGGCGGCCACCAGTTCGGCATCGCGTGCGGCGCCTGCGCGGTCACGCGACAGCCAGGCGCCCAGGTAGCTGGCGGCAGGCCCGTCGCCACATTGCGCAAGCGCCAGCAGCCAGGGCCGGCGTGCCGCATCGTCGGTCAGCGAGACCATGCGCTGCTGCGCGATCCGAAGGCCCAGCGCAGCCGCCGGTGCATAGGTTTTGTGCAGCAGCGGCGCGGTGGCCGCTGCATCGAGGCCGTCCAGAAAGGCCTTCTGGTTCTGCAGGGCGCGCGTGAGCGACCACAGCAGCAGCGTGGACTGCGAACGGCCCACCAGTTGCAGCAGTTGCCCGGGGTGGGCGTCCCACATGGCCGAAAGCCCTTCGACGCGCTGCGCAGGCAGCTGCTGCAGGTCCAGCGGCTCGTCGGTGTACCAGGTGTGGGCGCGGGCCGAGGCATGCAGTTGCGGCCAGCGCGGCAGCAGCAGCCTGGCGGCGATGAGCCAGCGCGATTCGGGCAGGCGGCCGGAGCGCGAGGCAGCCTGGCCCGCGCAGCAGCGGTCCATGGCCTGGAGCAGGGCTGCGGCATGGGCGGCGCTTTCGCTGTGGTCGGCCGATGCCATGCGCCGCAGCTGGCGCCAGCCGCGCAGGCGCAGGTACAGCGAGGTGTCGCGGCTGAAGACGGCACCCTCGTCGCGCGGGCCATCGAAGCGCGCATGCAGCACGGCCAGCAGGGCGTGGTCGCGCCGCCACTCGGCACGCTTGTGGATGCGCCGCAGGGCCGGCCACCAGGCGCGCGTGAAGGGGATGCGCTCCATCCAGGCCAGCAGCTGCTGGTGGACGGCGCCGTCGTGCGCGCCCAGCGCATCGGCCGCCAGCAGCGCCTGTGGCCCAAGGGCCTGGAAGAAGGCCTGTTCGGCCTGCGGTCCGTCCTCTTTCGGGCCGTTTTCCTGCGGGGGGATCCCGGCCCACTGCGCCTGGTACTCCTGCAGCGCCGCCTGGCGTTCCTGCGGCTCCAGCAGGGCCAGCCAGGCCTGGTGCGCCAGATCGCGCGTGGCCTCGCTGGTGCCGCGTTGCGACAGCGCCTGCAGGGCCACTGCCGCGCCGCCATCGCCCAGGCGCCCGATGAGGTAGGCCAGGCAGTAGTCGAGTAGATCGTCCCCCGTGCCCAGCAGCGCCACCAGGCGTGGAACCTGGGCATGCAGCAGGCGCTGGGCGGCGCCGCCGCGCCCGGGGTCCGCATACTCGGCCAGCCGCCACACCAACCGGGCCT
This sequence comes from Delftia deserti, assembly GCF_042653485.1. Lineage (NCBI taxonomy): Bacteria > Pseudomonadati > Pseudomonadota > Betaproteobacteria > Burkholderiales > Comamonadaceae > Delftia > Delftia deserti. The sequence goes on from NZ_JBHSIH010000001.1 coordinate 3,995,860, forward strand.
GCTGGCCCGAGGGCATCAGCCGCCAGGCGCTGCCGTCCAGGCGTTTGCACAGGGCGGAAATGGCGCCGGCCTGCAGGGCCGACTCCGGCAGGCCTGGCGGCACCGTGGCCTGTCCCGGGGCCTGGCCGGGGGAGGGCGCCGGGCCTGCTTCAGCATCCAGCTCCGCAAAGCCCTCATGGGACTGCAGCACATCGCCCGCGCCCAGGCGCTGGCGCAGGTAGGCCAGCGCGCGCTGGCGTGCAGGCTCCAGCGCCTGGGGCAAGGGGGTGAGCGTGCTGTCATCGACCTGCGCGACGACGCCGGCCTTCAATTGCGTGACCTGCAAGGTCACGACATGGCGCGCTGCGGTGGCCGTGGTGTCGCCGCCCGGCATCTCCAGGGCCAGCACCCTCACGGTGCTGATGCGTTCGTTGCGTCCCTGTGGCCGGGACAGTGTGGCGTGAGCAAGCAGATTCATGCGGCAGGCATCCAGTGCTTTTCCATGGAGGGTGTCGGCGTTCGTCGGCGTTTTTTGGCGGTACCTGGCAATGCCTGGCCGCCACCCTGGGTCAGATGGCCTTGCAGTGTAGTGGTGGCGTCCTGCAGGTGCGGCAACGCGCGTGTGTCCGTCTGTGCGCGCCTGCGGCCGGCCGGGTCTGTCCGGGCCTGTCCAGGTCTTCTCAGGTCGTTCCTGGTCAATTGCCGCTGCGCTTGTCCGATCCGGCCAGCGATGTCCCCGGCAAACCGTCCTCAATTTTCGTGGTGTCTTTGCGCGCGGATCTTGACTTCAAGTTCACTTGAACTTGAAGAATGCAACCCATTGTGAGCAACCGCCTGGAAGGCCTCCAGAGCCTGCGGTCCTGCCCCTTTTTCCGGCCCCGCCGCAGCCCCGGCAGCAGGGCCTTGCCCATCCCCCTCAAGGAGAGTCGATCCATGCCCGTTCTTCCACCGCCGCCGTTGCGGCGTGCCCTGTTCGGAGGCGCCCTGGCGGCGCTGGCCCTGCTTGCCGGCTGCCGCCCGCAGGCCGTGGGCGATGCCCACGCCAGCGACGGTCCGCCGCCTGCGCCCGAGGTGCTGGTGAGCGAAGTCGTGCCGGCCAGCGTGCGTGTCTGGGACGAGTTCAACGGCCGCATCGATGCCGTGGAGTCGGTCCAACTGCGCCCGCGCGTGTCGGGCTATATCGAGCGCATTGCCTTCAGCGAGGGGCAGGAGGTCAGGAAGGGCCAGCTGCTGTTCGTGATCGACCAGCGGCCCTACCGCGCGGCCCTGGCCAGCGCCGAGGCCGAGCTGGAGCGCACGCGCGCAGGCGCCGCGCTGGCCCGCACCCAGGACCAGCGCGCCCGCCAGCTGGTGGCCGAGCATGCCGTCTCGCGCGAGGAGGCCGATACGCGCGCCGGCGCCCTGGCCCAGAGCGCCGCCCAGGTGCGCGCCGCCGAGGCCGCACTGGCGGCAGCCCGGCTCAACCTGGATTTCACCGAGGTGCGCGCGCCGGTCTCCGGCCGCGCGGGCCGCGCCCTGCTCACCGTGGGCAACCTGGCCCAGGCCGACCAGAGCGTGCTGACCACCGTGGTCTCGCAGGACCCGGTGTATGTCTACTTCGATGCGGACGAGCACAGCTTCCTGCGGCAGCAGGCCGCCAAGGACACCAAGGGACGGCCCGGCGCGCAGCGGCCCGTGCGTGTGGGACTGGCCGGCGACGAAGGCTTTCCGCATGCGGGCAGCCTGGACTTCACCGACAACCAGCTCAACGCGGGCACGGGCACGGTGCGCATGCGCGCCCGCCTGCCCAATCCCGACCGCCTGCTGACGCCGGGCCTGTTCGCGCGCGTGCAACTGCAAGACGCGCAGGGCCTGGGCGGTGAGCGGCAGACGCTGCTGATCGACGACAAGGCCGTGCTCACCGACCAGGACCGCAAGTACGTGTATGTGGTGGGCGAGGGCAACAAGGCCGAGCGCCGCGACCTGGAGCTGGGCCGCATGGTCGATGGCCGGCGCGTGGTGGACAAGGGGCTGGCGGCGGGCGACCGCCTCGTGGTCGGCGGCCTGCAACGCATCTACTACCCCGGCATGCCGATCAGCCCCAAGCCAGCGCCCGGCGATGGGCAGGCGGCGGTGGCCAAGGCGTCGGCCGTGGCCGCGCAGTGAACCGGGAAGCAGCATGGACTTCTCCAAATTCTTCATAGACCGGCCGATCTTCGCGGTCGTGCTCTCCATCATCCTGTTCGCCGTGGGGCTGGTCGCGATTCCGCAGCTGCCCGTGGGCGAGTATCCCGAGGTCGTGCCGCCCAGCGTGGTGGTGCGCGCCACCTATCCGGGCGCCAATCCCAAGGAGGTCGCCGAGTCGGTGGCCGTGCCGCTGGAGGAGGCCATCAACGGCGTCGAAGGCCTGATGTACATGAAGTCGGTCGCGGCGTCCGACGGCAGCCTGCAGGTGGTCTCCACTTTCCGCCCCGACGTCGATCCCGACACGGCCGCCGTGCGCGTGCAAAACCGCGTCAGCCAGGCCCAGAGCCGGCTGCCCGAGGAGGTGCGCCAGTTCGGCGTGACCACGCAAAAGCAGTCGTCCACGCCGCTGATGTACGTGGGCCTGGTCTCCCAGGACGGCCAGCATGACGCGCTGTACCTGCGCAACTACGTCACGCTCAAGATCAAGGACGTGCTGGCGCGCATTCCGGGCATTGGCGACGTGGGCATCTACGGCGCGGGCGACTACGCCATGCGCGTGTGGCTGGACCCGGACAAGGTGGCCGCGCGCCAGCTCACGGCGCCCGAGGTGATTGCCGCCATCCGCGAGCAGAACATCCAGGTCTCGGCCGGGCAGTTGGGCGCGCAGCCCAGTCCGCAGAGCGCGGACAAGCTGCTGTCCATCAACGTGCGCGGGCGGCTGAAGACGCCCGAGGAATTCGGCAGCATCGTGCTCAAGGGCGGCGCGGACGGCCAGGTCGTGCGCCTGGCCGACGTGGCGCGCATCGAGCTGGGCGCCAGCGACTACACGCTGCGCTCGTGGAGCGACAAGAAGAACATGGCGGCCGTGGGCATCTTCCTGTCGCCCGGCGCCAATGCGCTGGGCGTGGCCGAGCAGGTCTACGCGGCCATGGACAAGCTCTCCCAGGACCTGCCCGAGGGCGTGGCCTTCGAGACGGTCTGGGACCCCACGGTCTTCGTGCGCGACTCCATCAAGGCGGTGCAGAGCACGCTGATCGAGGCCGTCATCCTGGTGGTGCTGGTGGTCATCGTCTTCCTGCAGACCTGGCGCGCCTCCATCATTCCGCTGCTGGCCGTGCCCGTGTCCATCGTCGGCACCTTCGCGGGGCTGTACCTGCTGGGCTACTCCATCAACACGCTGACCCTGTTCGGCCTGGTGCTGGCCATCGGCATCGTGGTGGACGACGCCATCGTGGTGGTGGAGAACGTGGAGCGCTACATCGAGGAAGGGCACACGCCCCTGGAGGCGGCCCACCTGGCGATGAAGGAGGTCTCGGGCCCCATCATCGCCATCGCCCTGGTGCTGTGCGCGGTCTTCGTGCCCATGGCCTTTCTCAGCGGCGTGACGGGTCAGTTCTACAAGCAGTTCGCCGTGACGATCGCCATCTCCACGGTGATCTCGGCCATCAACTCGCTGACGCTGTCGCCCGCGCTGGCGGCCAAGCTGCTGCAGCCGCGCGGCGCGCCGCGCGATCCGCTGGCGCGCGGGCTGGACCGCAGCCTGGGCTGGCTCTTCCGACCCTTCAACCGCTTCTTCGACCGCAGCGCCCACGGCTACCAGAACTCGGTGGGGCATTCGCTGCGCCGCCGGGGCCTGGTGTTCGCGGTCTATGCGGCGCTGCTGGCGGGCACGGCCGTGCTGTTCCAGGCCGTGCCGGGCGGCTTCATCCCGCTGCAGGACAAGCTGTACCTGTTCGGCGGCGCCAAGCTGCCCGAAGGGGCTTCGCTGAACCGCACGGATGCGGTCACGCGCCAGATGGTCGATGCCGCCAAAAGCGTGGAAGGCGTGGACATGGTCGCCGCCTTCGCGGGCTTCAACGCGCTGCAGTCCACCACCACGCCCAACCTGACCAGCGCCTACATCATGCTCAAGCCCTTCGGCGAGCGCACGCGCAGCGCCGAGGCCATCAATGCCGAGCTGGGCGCGAAGTTCTCGCAGATCGAGGGCGGCTTCGCCTATGCGCTGATGCCCCCGCCCATCCAGGGCCTGGGCAACGGCTCGGGCTACTCGCTGTTCCTGCAGGACCGCGCGGGCCTGGGCTACGCGGCGCTGCAGCAGGCGCTGCAGGCCTTCCAGGCCGAGATCGCCAAGACACCGGGCATGACTTACCCGGTCAGCAGCTACCAGTCCAACATCCCGCAGCTGGAAGTCAAGGTGGACCGCACCAAGGCCAAGGCCCAGGGCGTGGCACTGACCGACCTGTTCCAGACGCTGCAGGCCTACCTGGGATCGGTCTACGTCAACGACTTCAACGCCTTCGGCCGCGTCTGGCGCGTGATGCTGCAGGCCGACGCGGACCACCGCCAGACCGTGGAGGACATCGCCAGCCTGCGCACGCGCAATGCACGCGGCGAGATGGTGCCCATAGGTTCCATGGTCACCGTGGTGCCCAGCTTCGGCCCCGACCCGGTGCTGCGCTACAACGGCTTCCCGGCGGCCGATCTGATCGGCGACTCCGACCCGCGCGTGCTGTCCTCGGGCGAGGTGCTGGCCAAGCTCCAGGAGATCGCGCAGCGCACGCTGCCGCGCGGCATCGAGCTGGCCTGGACCGACCTGAGCTACCAGCAGGTGGAGCAGAGCAACGCCGCGGCCGTGGTCTTCGCCATTGCCGTGATGCTGGTCTTCCTGGTGCTGGCCGCGCTCTACGAAAGCTGGACGCTGCCGCTGGCCGTGATCCTCATCGTGCCCGTGTGCATCTGCGCGGCGCTGTTCGGCGTCTGGCTGGCCGGCGGCGACAACAACGTCTTCGTGCAAGTGGGACTGGTGGTGCTGATGGGGCTGGCCTGCAAGAACGCCATCCTGATCGTGGAATTCGCGCGCGAGCTGGAGCTGCGCGGCGTGGGCATCGTCGATGCCGCGCTGCAGGCCTGCCGCCTGCGGCTGCGGCCCATCGTCATGACCTCGATCGCCTTCATCGCGGGGGCCGTGCCCCTGCTCATCGGCGGCGGCGCGGGCAGCGAGGTGCGCGCGGCCACGGGCGTGACCGTGTTCTCGGGAATGCTGGGCGTGACCCTGTTCGGCCTGTTCCTCACGCCGGTGTTCTACGTCACGCTGCGCCGGCTTTCGGGCCGCGCGCTGACGGGGCATGCGCCTGCGCATTCCACCGGGCCTGCCCAGCCCGCTTCCCTGGAGTCCCCACATGCCTGAGATACGCAAGTCCCTGAGCCGCCACGCGCTGGCGCTGGCATCCGCCGCCCTGGTGGGCGGCTGCGCGGTCGGCCCCGACTTCAAGGCGCCTGCTGCGCCGCAGGCCGGGGCGCAGTTCGCGCGGGCCGAGCCTGCACCGGCCACCCCGCAGGCCGAGCCCGACGCCGCCTTCTGGCGCCAGTTCCAGGACCCGCAGCTGACGCAGCTGGTGGAGCGCGCGCTGGGCGACAACCAGGACCTGCAGGTGGCGCTGGCGCGGCTGGACGGTGCCCAGGCGCTGCTGCGCGAAAGCCGCTTCGACCAGCTGCCCACGGTCACGATGTCGGGCCGGGCCACGCAGCAAAAGCTCAGCGAGAGCGAGGCCTTCTATGGCCCGCGCAGCCAGCGCAGCTACACCGCCGGGCTGTCGGCCAGCTGGGAGATCGACGTGTTCGGCCGCGTGCGGCGCAGCATCGAGGCGCGGCATGCCGACCTGCGCGCCGATGCGGCCGACCTGGCGGCCCTGCAGGTGGCCATTGCGGCCCAGGTGGCGGGCAGCTACGCCGACCTGCGCGGCTGGCAGCAGCGCCTGGCCTTGGCGCAGGCCAACGCGGCCAACCAGCAGGACACGCTGCGCCTGGTGCAGCTGCGCCTGGCGCACGGCAGCGGCACCGAGTTCGACCTGGCGCGCGCCCAGGCCCAGCTGGAGGCCACGCGCTCGCGCATTCCCGCGCTGCAGGCGCAGATCGCCATGGCACAGCACCGGCTGGCCGTGCTCACGGGCCAGGTGCCCGAGGCGCTGATCGCCGCGCTGGATGTGCCTGCCGCCCTGCCGCAGCTGCCGCCGGCCATCGACCCCGGCACGCCGGCCGGCCTGCTGCGCCGGCGCCCGGACGTGGCCGTGGCCGAGGCACGGCTGCATGCGGCCACGGCACGCATCGGCGTGGCCACGGCCGACCTGTTCCCGCGCCTGTCGCTGGGCGGGCTGCTGGGCAGCACGGCGTTGCACGGCGGCTCGCTGTTCGAGGGCGCCAGCGCCCGCAGCAGCGTGTTCCTGGGCGTGGACTGGTCCTTTCTCGACGTGGGCCGCGTGCGGGCGCGCATCGCGGCCAGCGAGGCTGGCGCCCAGGCCGCGCTGGCCCAGTACCAGCAGACCGTGCTGCTGGCGCTGGAGGACACTGAGAACGCCCTGGTGCGCCTGCAGCGCACGCGCAGCGAAGACGCCCACCTGGCCCAGGCCGCCGAGCAGCGCCAGCGTGCCGAGCAACTGGCGCAGCGCCGCTACCAGCTGGGCAGCGTGGGCCTGTACGAAGTGCTGGATGCGCAGCGCGACCTGTATGCGGCCCAGGACGCGGCCGCCGACAGCCGTGCGCGCGGCCTGCGCGCCGCCGTGGCGCTGTACCAGGCCCTGGCCGGTGGCTGGGACGGAAAGCTGCCGCCGGCCTGAGCGCGCGGCGCGCATTGCCACAAGGGACGGCCAGGCGCCGTCCCTTTTTTCTTGTCCGGCGCCCCCGGTGAAAACCACGAGGACCAGGGGCTTGCCTCATTTTTTTCTTATCGGATAATTTTCTTATCGGAAAAAAGAGTGATCAATGATGGAAAACCAAGTTCTGGATTTCGCCGTGATCGGTGGCGGCATGGCCGGTGCCTCCGTGGCCTGGCGGCTGGCCGGGGGCGGCGCCTCGGTGCTGGTGCTGGAACGCGAGCCGCAGCCCGGCTACCACGCCACGGGCCGCTCGGCCGCCATGTTCATGGAGAGCTACGGCACCGCGCAGATACGCGCGCTGACACGCGCCAGCCGTGGCTTCTACAGCGCGCCGCCCGAAGGTTTTTGCGAGCACGCGCTGCTGCAGCCGCGCAGCGTGCTCTACATAGGAACGGCCGGCCAGGAGTCCCAGCTGGACGAGGCCCTGGCCATGTACCGCCGCGACGGCCTGCGCGCCGAGCGCATCGACGCGCGCCAGGCCTGCGCCCTGGTGCCCTGCCTGCAGGAGAGCCTGCTCGTGGGCGCCGTGCATGACCTGGATGCCATGGACATCGACGTGGCCGAACTGCACCAGGGCTTTCTGCGCGGCATGGCGCGTGCCGGTGCGCGGCTGCGCTGCGGCGCCGAACTGTCCGGCGCCGAGCGTGGGGTGGATGGCGATGGCCAGGGCCTGTGGACGCTGGCGCTGCAGGACGGCACGCAGGTCCGTGCCCGCGCCGTGGTCAATGCCGCAGGCGCCTGGGCCGATGCCGTGGCCCGGCTGTGCGGCGCGCGGCCGCTGGGCATCGAGCCCCGGCGCCGCTCGGCCTTCACCTTTGCCGCACCCGAGGGCGAGGACATCCACGGCTGGCCTGCCGTGATCGGCGTGGACGAGAGCTTCTACTTCAAGCCCGATGCAGGCCAGTTGCTGGGCTCGCCCGCCAATGCCGATCCCGTGCCGGCGCACGATGTGGTGGCTGAGGAGCTGGACGTGGCCATGGGCATAGACCGCATCGAGACACTGACCCGCCTGCGCATACGCCGGCCGCGCCATGTCTGGGCCGGGCTGCGCAGCTTTGCGCCCGACGACGACTTCGTGATCGGCTGGGATGCCCGGCGCGAGGGATTTTTCTGGCTGGCCGGGCAGGGCGGCTACGGCATACAGACGGCAGCCGGCGCCTCGGCCGCCGCGGCCGCGCTGCTGATGCGCGAGCCGCTGCCCGCCGAGCTGCTGGCCCAAGGCGTCGATGCCCTGCGGCTGAGTCCGGCGCGCTTCGCTGCCTGAGCCGTCATCCCTTTTTCACCTTTTCAGCCCCCGCAACACACAACAATCCAAGGAGACAGGCATGGGTGCATTCAAGGAAGTGAGCAGGATTGCCGGCGCCTTCGTCGGCGTCATCGTCGGGGCGGGCTTCGCCTCGGGACAGGAGATATTGCAGTTCTTCGCGGGCTTTGGCGCCATCGGCCTGGCGGGCTGCCTGGTGGCGGCCCTGGCCTTCGTCTTCCTGTCCATGGCGTTCTCCACCATGGGCCAGCGCCTGCAGGCCGGCTCGCACAAGGAGGTGGTGCAGGCCCTGCTGGGCCGGCATGTGGGCATGGTGTTCGATGTGCTGATCACCTTCTTCCTGTTTGCCATCACGGTGGTCATGCTGGCGGGCGCGGGCTCGCTGCTGCACCAGTGGCTGGGCCTGCCCGAGGTCTGGGGCAGCGTGCTGGCCACCGTCGCCACGGTGCTCATCGTCTGCCTGGACGTGGGCCGGGTGATCGCCTTCATCGGCGCCGTCACGCCGCTGCTGGTGTTCATGACCGTGGTGGTCGCCGGCTACGTGCTGCTGACGCCCCACGGCGACATGGCCGCGCTGGAGGCCGCCGCCGCCGCCCAGCCCCGGGGCGCCGGCCACTGGCTGGTGGCGGCGCTGCTCTATGTCTCCTACAACGTGGTGGCGGGCATGCCCTTCCTGGTGATCATGGGCGGGCAGGCCAGCTCGCGCCGCGTGGCGCTGTGGGGCGGCGTGGCGGGCGGGCTGCTGCTGGGCCTGCTGATGCTGATGATCGCGGCCGCGATGTACTGGCGCATGGATACGCTGGGCGGCCTGTCCATGCCCATGCTGTCGCTGGCCACGCAGATCTCGCCCTGGCTGGGGCATCTGATGTCGCTGGTCATCTTCGGCATGATCCTCAACACGGCCGTGGGCATGCTCTATGCCTTCGTGGCCCGCGTCCTGCCGGCCGGCACGCCGCGTTTTCGCTGGGGCACGGGCGTGGCGGGCGTGCTGGCCCTGGGCGGCAGCTTCGCGGGCTTCATCACGCTGGTGGGCATGGTCTACCCGGTCTATGGCTACATCGGCTTTGCCCTCATGGCCTGCGCGCTGGTGGGCTGGCTGCGCATGGGCCGCAGGCAGGCGCCCGGGGCCGGCCTGCGCGGTGCCTGACGGCCGGGCCTGACCCTAGAATCGGGCGGTCGCCAGCACCGATCGCCCGCTTCATGCCCAGCCCCCGCACCAGATCCAGCCCCAGGCCCCGCCCTCTCCCCACGCCAGACCAGGTCCTCACCGCCGTGCTGCCGGGCGCCCGCACGGCCGCCGCCATGCCTGCGGGCAAGCACGAAGTGGGCGCCAAGCTGCGCAAGGCGCGCAAGGAGCGCGGCCTGACGCTGCAGCAGGTGGCCGAAAGCAGCGGGCTGGCCGTGTCCACCATCTCCAAGGCCGAGCGCGGCCAGATCGCGCTGAGTTACGAGAAGGTGCTCATGCTGGGCAACGCGCTGGACATCGACATGACACGGCTGTTCATGGTCGGGGACGCCCAGCAGGCGGCCGGCGACACGCCCACCGTGGTCAAGGACTGCTTCGAGGACGTGCAGCGCTACGAGACCGACCAGTACCTCTACAGCGTGCTGTGCGGCGCCTTCCCGGGCAAGAAGATGCAGCCCCTGGTGGCCGTGATCAATGCGCGCGAGGCCGGCGAGTTCTCCGAAACCATCCGCCATGCGGGCCAGGAGTTCGTGATGGTGCTCTCGGGCCGGGTGCGCATCCTGTTCGAGAACGGCGAATCGGTGGAGCTGGGCCGCCACGAGGTGGCGTATTTCGACAGCGGCGTGGGCCATGTGTATGTGAGCCTGAGCCGCCAGCCGGCTCAAGTCGTCTCTGTCTGCAGCTGAAATGGTTAGCACCCCCTGAGCGGCTGCGCCGCTTCCCCCTCTCTCGCTACGCGGGAGGGGGACGACGCCCTCGGTGCGGGGCGGCGCGGCCGGCATAGGCCCTTCCTCGGTGTCTCTGGCGTGGGGGTGCGCTAGTTTCATAGGTCGCGCCTCTTGTTTGGGGCGCAGACAGGTTTTCTGGGGGAATCCTCGTGCCCGGCACGGCCGCCCCGGAGTTCCTACAATCGCTGCCCATGAGCCTGCCCCAGTACACCCGCGCCAAAGAGCTTCCCGCCATCCTTGCCAAGCGCCTCGTCATTCTTGACGGCGCCATGGGCACCATGATCCAGCGCTTCAAGCTGGGAGAGGCCCAGTACCGGGGCCAGGGCTACAAGGGCCCCGGCAGCGTGGGCGACCGCTTCAAGGACTTCCCGCATGACGTCAAGGGCAACAACGAGCTGCTGTCGCTCACCCGTCCCGACGTGATCCGCGACATCCATGAAAAGTACCTGGCGGCCGGCGCCGACCTGATCGAGACCAACACCTTCGGCGCGACCACCATCGCGCAGGACGACTACCACATGGCCGATCTGGCGCGCGAGATGAATCTCAAGAGCGCCCAGCTGGCCCGCGCGGCCTGCGACAAGTACAGCACGCCCGGCCATCCGCGCTACGTGGCCGGCGCCCTGGGCCCCACGCCCAAGACGGCCAGCATCAGCCCCGACGTGAACGATCCGGGAGCGCGCAACGTGAATTTCGAGCAGCTGCGCCAGGCCTACCTGGAGCAGACGCTGGCGCTGATCGAGGGTGGCGCCGACGTCATCCTGGTCGAGACCATCTTCGACACGCTCAATGCCAAGGCCGCGCTGTTCGCGGTGGACGAGGCCTTCGAGCAAAGCGGCGAATGCCTGCCCATCATGATCAGCGGCACGGTGACCGATGCCTCGGGCCGCATCCTGTCGGGCCAGACGGTGACGGCCTTCTGGCACAGCGTGCGCCATGCCAACCCGCTGTCCATCGGCCTGAACTGCGCGCTGGGCGCGGCACTGATGCGCCCCTACGTCCAGGAACTGAACAAGGCCGCGCCCGAGACCTTCATCAGCTGCTACCCCAACGCCGGCCTGCCCAATCCCATGAGCGACACGGGCTTCGACGAGACGCCCGAGGTCACCAGCCGCCTGGTGCACGAATTCGCGTCCGAAGGCCTGGTCAACATCGTGGGCGGTTGCTGCGGCACCACGCCGGACCACATCGGCGCCATCGCCAAGGCCGTGGGCAGCACGCCCACGCGCCGCCTGTTCTACCCGGAATCGGCCTGATGGCCCGGGCGGAGCCTCTGACATGAGTTCGCCGCTGCCGCCCGTCCCGTCCCCAGCCGCAGGGCTGCCGCTGCCAGCGCCTGTGTCTATGCCTGTGCCCGGCCCGGCCGCTGGCGCACCGGTGGCGCCACAGGCACCGTCCGCTGCCGCGTCACCTTCCGTTCCCGTCACGCTGCCAGCGGCCACGGCCGTGCGCTGGTCGCCCGAGATGCTGCAAAGCCTGCGCCTGCAGGCCTTCGAGCAATTGGTGGCCCAGCTGGCGCGCCAGGTCCAGTCCAGCCCCGGCGCGCCCGCGCCGCAGTGGCCCGCCAGCGGCGTGTCCGAGGCGCTGGGCCGGCTGCTGGAGGCCTTGCTGGCCCAAGTAGGTACCCAGCAGGGCCAGGCCCTGCAACTGCTTGCAGCCCAGCCGGGTTCGGCGGCCTTGCTGCAGGCGCTGGCCGCCGGCACGACAGCTGGTACAGCACCGGCCGGAGGGCAAGCGCAGTCATCCCAGAGTCCGCAGACGGGGACATCGGCCTCTGCCCAGGCCGGCGCCGCGCCGCAGGCGGCGTCTTCCTCGCCTGCACTGCAGGCCGCAGCCTCCCTGCAGCCCTCTGCTGCCGCAGTGACGCTGGCCGTGGCAGCCGCCAAGGCCAAGGTGGTGGATGCGCTGCTCGCCGGATCGGGGCTGGCGCCGCAGGCCGGTGCCAGCGCGCCTGGAGGTGTTGCAGGCGGTGCTACCCAGACCCTGCCCGCACTGCAAAGCTGGTGGGTACAGCAGGGCACGCTGCTGACGCCCCAGGGCGAGCGCGGCTTCACGCTGAGCCTGCAGGTGCCCCAGGCTTGGGCGCAGGCGCAGGGCGCGGCCATGGCGCTGGCGGCCGCATCGGCTTCCGCGCCGGGTGCGGCCCCTTTCACGGCGGCTGCGGCCCTGCCTGCGGGCGCTGCGCTGCCCTTGGCGGGCGCGCAGGCCACGGAGCCGGGCCTGCGCCTGCCGCTGGATGCATCGCTGCAATCGCTGGCCTCGGGGCCGGTAGCCGTGGTGCTGCAGCCGCGTGGCGCCGATGCGCTGCGCACCAGCGCCCTGCTGCTGCTGGAGCTGCAGCCGCTGCGCCAGCCCGGTGGCGCCATGGCGTCGCCGGCCGGGCTGGCCTCGGTGGCTTCGCTGTCGCCCGCGTTCGCGCAGGAAGTGCAGCAGATGCTGCAGCAGCGCAACGATCCCTGGCTGCACATGGCGGCGGCCCAGGCCTCGGGCGCGCTGCCGCGCGAGCGCCGGGCCTTCGAGCACCAGTCGCATTTCTGTACCACCGAAGGCTGCCAGTACCAGGGCCGCGCGCCCTGTGCCCAGCCCTTTTGCAGCGAGATGAACCGGCTCTGGGACGTGTCGCGCACCGAGCGCAGCCGCTGAGACCGGCCTTGCGAAACTGACCGGGCCTGACGGTGGCGTGGTCATCACCGGCCCCAGCTTTCATAATGCCGCCTGTTGCCCGCCATCTGCGCGGATGACGTCTTTGGCCGGGATGTTCAATGAATGTGCAGCGATCATGCTGTGTTCTGCATTCTGGCTGCCTCCAAGTCGCCGCTGGCCACCCGCCCGCTGCGCACCGTTCCAGCCACCTCCGTCGTGGCAATCCCCGTCGCCGTTTGCGCATGCCCCAGGGCCGCGCCGGTGTTGTGCCATTTTTCATTTCCAGGAACCCGTTCAGGATGCGTTGTACTTCCCGCTTGACCCTTGCCTCCCTCGCCATCGCCGCCGCCTTGCCCGTGGCCGCCCAGTCGACTGCCACCGGCTCCAACGTCACCATCAGTGGCTATCTGGACGCGGGCGTGTTCCGGGATTTCGACAAGACCAGCAAGCTGGGGACGATTCAGCGCAGCAACCTGGCCATTGCCGGCATCGAGGACCTGGGCGGCGGCCTGAAGGCCACCTTCCGGCTGAGCACGCGCTTCGATCTGGACACGGGCCTGACCGAGGACTATCCGAAGAAGCCCTTCTGGCATGACGAGTCCACCGTGGGCCTGCAGGGCAGCTGGGGCCATCTGCGCCTGGGCCGTGCGCTCAGCGCCATGTGGAGCCAGGAGTGGCAGTTCGATCCCTGGTCCAACTTCAACCGCATCGCCTCGCCGGCCTGGCACATGGCCCACTACCTGACGCCGACCGACCGCGCCAGCAACAACGGCTCGCCCGAGTACGGCCGCATGTCCAACGGCGTGTTCTACGACTCGCCCAAGTTCGGCGGTTTCTCGCTGCACCTGAGCGCCTCGCCCGAGCGCACCGAGGCGCCGGGTCGCCAGGGCCGTGCGCGCTCGGTGTCGGTCAACTACGACCAGGGCGCGGTGGCGGCCATGCTGGCGCATGAGCGCAACGGCAGCGGCGACACCGACCTGTACATGGGCGGCAAATACCGCATCGGCACGGCAGCGGTGATGCTGGCCTATGACCGCAGCAAGTCGGGCACGCCCGGCACGGGGCCCGACAAGTCGCGCATGGTCTCGCTGGGCGCCACCTACGGCATGGGCGCGACCACGCTCAAGGCCAGCTATGCGCGCCAGCGCCTGGACCGCGATACCAACAACATGCTGTCGCTGGGCGCCGAGTACGCGCTGTCCAAGCGCACCATGCTCTACACCAGCCTGGGCCATCAGCGCTACGAGAACCAAAGCTCGCGCACGGCTTTCGGCGTCGGGATGGCCCATTCGTTCTGATCACCGCGCCCCCGCGCTCCAAGGCGGCTTCAGTGCGCTTCCCGGCGGCCTGGCCGGGCGGCGGCGTTGCCGACCCCTGCCAGGCGAGTGAACCGGGGGGACGGCGCGGGCTGGGGGGTGGCGGGCAGGGCGGTGAGTTCCAGGCCGCGCTCCAGCTTGAAGACGCTCACGGCCTGCTGCAGGCTATAGGCCTGCTCCTGCAGGGACTGTGCGGCGGCGGCGGCTTGCTCGACCAGGGCGGCGTTCTGCTGGGTGACCTGGTCCATCTGGGAGATGGCCTGGTTGATCTGCTCCAGGCCTGTCGTCTGCTCGACGCTGGCGGCCGTGATCTCTCCCATGATGTCGGTCACGTTGCGCACGCTGCTGACGATGTTCTGCATGGTCTGCCCGGCCTGCGCGACCAGGGCCGACCCGGTGCTGACCTTGCCGTTGGAGTCCTCGATCAGGAGCTTGATCTCCTTGGCTGCATCGGCGCAGCGCCGCGCCAGGGCGCGCACCTCGGCCGCCACCACGGCAAAGCCCCGGCCCTGCTCGCCCGCGCGTGCCGCCTCGACGGCAGCGTTGAGCGCGAGGATGTTGGTCTGGAAGGCGATGGCGTCGATCACGCCGATGATGTCGGCGATCTTGCGCGAGGAGGCATGGATGGCGTCCATGGTGTCCACCACCTGGGAGACCACCTCGCCGCCCTGCCGGGCGACGGCCGAGGCCGAGGCCGCCAGCTGGTTGGCCTGGCGCGCGTTGTCGGTGTTCTGACGCACCGTGACGGTGAGCTGCTCCATGGAGGCTGCGGTTTCTTCCAGCGAGCTGGCCTGCCGCTCGGTGCGTGCCGAAAGATCATTGTTGCCCGAGGCGATCTGGCTGGAGGCCGTGGCGATCGAGTCGGTGCCGTTGCGCACCTGCCGGACGATGTGGACGAGGCTCTGGTCCATGCGGTGCAGCGCGTGCAGCAGCCGGCCTGTTTCGTCGGTGGTGGTGGCCTGGATGCTGTGCGTCAGGTCGCCTTCGGCCACGGCCTGGGCCACGTCCAGCGCCTCGTTCAATGGCCGCGCCACGATGCGCGCCAGCGTGAGCGCCAGCGCCAGCCCCAGCAAAATGCTGGCTCCCAGCAGGCCGACCACCCAGCCGCGCGCGCTGCGGTAGAGGACATTGGCTTGGTCGTTGGCCTGCTGCCCGCCTTCGTGGTCGATCTGCACCATGCGGTCGATCTGGTCATACAGGCGTCGGCTCAGTTCCAGCGATTCGCCCTGGGACAGCACGAGGGCTTCGTCCTTGCGGCCGTTGCGCGCCAGGGCCATGACCAGGGCGTGCTCCTTGGCATACTCGGTGCGCAGCCGGCCCAGTTCGTCGTAGGTGGCCTTTTCCTGCTCGGTGCTGATAAAGCTGGCGTAGTTGTCGTAGTGGGCCTGGGTCTTCTTCCACAGCTCGCCCATGATCCTGTCGAAGGCACCGATGTCCTGGTCGCTGGTGGATATCAGGTACTGCAGCTCGTTGACGCGGTAGCGGGCCGTGGTGGCGCGGATGTCGAGCAACATGCGTGATGAAGGCATCCAGCGCGTGGCGATGTCGATGGACGCCTGGTTGATCCGGCTGAGCTGCAGCACGGCATAAAGGCCCACGAAGGTGGTCAATGCCAGGACGGCCACAAAGGCCAGCAGCAGCTTGGAGGAGATCTTGAGATTGCGAAAGGCTTGCATGGCGAAGTCCTGTAGGCATGTCCCTTGAACGGCAAGGGGAAAAAGGCGTGCAGCAGGGCGCACCTTGCCTGCCGTGCAGGGCAAGGTGGAACGGGTATCAGCGAAAGAGAAAACGAGGGCTGCAGTGCCCGTTCAGGGAGGAAACCAGCCCGAGGTCCGGCAGATGCGGCCCTTGACGCGAGGCCTCATGGCGCAGTCCCTGTCCGTGCGCCTGCGCTGCGGCGGGCGCTTCGCGGGCATGCCGCAGCAGCGGGGAAGATGCAGACGATTCCGAACAATCCGCCAGCACCGTCTGGCATGCGGACACCCGCTGCAGCCAGGCGTTCGGCGGCGGCTGCCGTGCGCTGCCGGCCGGCATTGCGGGTAGTTGTCCTAGGGACTTCGGACAGGGAAAAAGTGGCTATCTGCATCTGTGGTGGGAATTATTTCCGCACCGTCTGATGATGAGAATGCCTGCCATCTGATTTTCGATAGGACGTGTCCTAAAAGCCGTTTGCACGCCTGTGGCAAAGCCATCCGCGCCTGCGGATGGCCGGTTTCAAGGCATCGGAAACTTCGGCGCATCAAGGCGCCCGGTGTCTGTCGCCAGTCGCCAGTCGCTCAGACCACGCCCTTGCCGCGCAGGGCCTGCAGCTGTTGCGCATCCAGGCCCAGGCGCTCGCGCAGCACCTCGTCCGTGTGCTGGCCCAGGGCGGGCGGCGCATGGCGCAGCGTGGTGGGCGTGTCCGACAGGCGCAGCGGGCTGGCCGTGGTCACCACGCGGTTGATGGTCTCGCCGGCAGGCGGCATGGCACCCGGGTAGCGCTCCTGCTCCACGCGCAGGCCGCGCGCGCGCACCTGCGCATCGTCGAATGCCTGGCCGATGTGGTTGATGGGTCCGCAGGGCACGGCCTTGTCCTCCAGCAGCGAGATCCATTCGGCCGTGGGCCGGCCGCGCGTGAGATCTGCCATCAGCGGGATCAGCGTGTCGCGGTGGATGACGCGGGCGGAATTGGTGGCAAAGCGCTCGTCGCGCGCCCAGTCCACGCCGGCCGCCCCGCAAAAGCGCGCGAACTGGCCGTCGTTGCCTATGGCCAGCAGCATGCGGCCGTCGGCCGTGGGGAAGTCCTGGTAGGGCACGACGCTGGGGTGGGTGTTGCCCTGGCGGCCCGGCACATGGCCGGTGTTCAGGAAGCCCGCGCCCTGGTTGGCCAGCACGGCCATGGCCACGTCCAGCAAGGCCATGTCGATGTGCTGGCCGCGCCCCGTGTGGTGGCGTGCCTCCACGGCGCCCAGGATGGCCGTGGTCGCATACATGCCGGTGAACAGGTCGATCACGGCCACGCCCACGCGCAGCGGGCCGCCGCCGGGCTCGCTGTCGGCGCGGCCCGTGATGCTCATGAGCCCGCTCATGGCCTGCACCAGCAGGTCGTAGCCGGCGCGCGGCGCATAGGGCCCGGTCTGGCCGAAGCCCGTGACCGAGCAGTAGATCAGGCGCGGGTTCAGGGCGCTCAGCGAGGCATAGTCCAGGCCGTAGCGCTTGAGGCCCCCGGTCTTGAAGTTCTCCACCACCACATCGCTTTGCATGGCCAGCTCGCGGATCAGCTGCTGGCCCTCGGCCGTGGCCATGTCCACGGTGACCGATCGCTTGTTGCGGTTGCAGGCCGCGAAGTACACGGCGTTGTCCGAGGGGTTGCCTGCCGCGTCGGGGAAGAAGGGCGGGCCCCAGTGGCGCGTGTCGTCGCCCTCGCCGGGCTTTTCGATCTTGATCACGTCGGCCCCCATGTCGGCCAGGTTCTGGGTGCACCAGGGGCCGGCCAGCACGCGCGAGAGGTCGAGCACGCGCAGATGGCCCAGCGCTCCTGCGGTCTGGTTGGCCGCGTTGTTGATGGGGCTGGGGGAGGGGGTTTCGGTGTGGTTCATGGGCTGAGGCGGCTATCCCGGGCAGATGGGCCCATGCTACGGCGCGCGGGCCTGCTGCGGCTTCGCATTTGTGAAAGCGCGCGTTCGCGCCCGGCCGGCACTGCGGTTTGTACTGACGCGTGCGGCTCAGTACCGGGGCCTGCGGCTTTCTACAATGCCGGATGGCCATGCATTTCGATCTTGTGGATCTGCGCCTCATGGTGCACATCGCCGACGCCAACAGCATGACGCGTGGCGCGGAACTTTCCTTCATCTCCCTGCCGGCGGCCAGTACGCGCATCAAGAACCTGGAGGAGAGCATCGGCACCAAGCTGCTGTACCGCACCAGCCAGGGCGTGACGCTGACGCCGCCGGGCCAGGCCTTCGTCACCCATGCGCGCATGGTGCTGGGCCAGATCGAGCACCTGCGCGGCGACATGCAGGAGTACGTGCGCGGCATCAAGGGCCATGTGCGGGTGTTTGCCAACACCACCTCGCTGGGCGAGTTCCTGCCGCCCGTGCTGCGCCACTACCTGCGCCGCAATCCCGACGTGAACATCGACCTGCGCGAGCGCCTGTCGCACGACATCGTGCGTGCCGTGACCGAGGGGCAGACCGACATCGGCATCGTCGCCGGCCTGGTGCGCACCGAGAACCTGGAGACCCTGCCCTACCGCCGCGACCGCCTGGTGCTGGTCGTGCCGCGCGGCCATGCGCTCGATGGCGAGATGCAGATGGCCTTTGCCGACACGCTGGACCTGGACCATGTGGGCCTGCACGAATCCAGCGCCATACACGCCTTCCTGCGCCAGGCCAGCGACCAGCTGCACCGGCCCATCAAGCAGCGCATCCAGGTGGGCAACTTCGAGACGGCCTGCCGCATGATCGAGTCCGGCGTGGGCGTGGGCGTGCTGCCCGAGTCGGCCGCCAGCCGCCATGCGCATTCCATGGACATCGCCATCGTGCCGCTGTCCGATGCCTGGTCGGTGCGCGAGATGCAGATCTGCGTGCGCAGCCTGGAGGCCCTGCCGTCCTTCGCCCAGGAACTGGTGGAGCTGCTGGTGGCCGACGCGCAGGGCCGGCTCACGCTGGAGTAGCTTGGACTCAACTATTCAGTGCTTGCGCACGGCCTACGCAACTGGCGTGTTCCAAGCGCGAGACGCCGAGCAAGGGCCTACGCCGGCCGCGCCGCCCCGCAGCGAGGGCGTCGTCCCCCTCCCGCGAAGCGAGAGAGGGCGCCGTGCAACGGGGGAAGCGGCGTAGCCGCCCAGGGGGTGTTCATACCGTCGGTGCCAGCCAGTACTTGAAGGTGCCGGTGGCCGTGGCCACCAGCTTTCCGTCTTCATCGAGCAACTGCGCCGCGCAGCTGCACAGGCTGCGGCTGGCGTGCACCACCCAGCCTTCGGCCAGCAGCGCGCCCTTGCCCGGGCGGTGGAAGCGGCTGCTCATCTCCACCGTCACGGCGGTCTGCGATGGCGCACCGGGCAACTCGCCTGCAGCGCGCGACATCACGGAGTCCAGCAGCGTCATGAGCACGCCGCCGTGCGCGGCCGGCAGCTGGTTGAGCAGTTCCTCGCGCATGTGGGGCAGGCGCACATGGACCTTGCCGGGCGGCGCAGGCACCTGCGAGGCGCCGATCAGCCGCATGAAGGCATTGCGGTCGGGGGCCGGTGCGCTCATGCGGCTCATGCGGCGCGCGCCTCGCGCACCATGTTGCGCGCGATGATGACCTGCTGGATCTGGGTCGTGCCTTCGTACAGGCGAAACAGCCGCACGTCGCGGTAGAAGCGCTCGATGCCGAACTCGGCCAGGTAGCCCGAGCCGCCCAGGATCTGCACGGCGCGGTCGGCCACGCGGCCCACCATCTCGGTGGCGAACATCTTGCAGCACGAGGCCTCGGTGGAGACGTTGCGGCCTTCGTCGCGGCGGCGCGCGGCGTCGATCACCATGCACTCGGCCGCATACAGCTCGGCCTGGCTGTCGGCCAGCATGGCCTGCACCAGC
This sequence comes from Delftia deserti, assembly GCF_042653485.1. NCBI lineage: Bacteria > Pseudomonadati > Pseudomonadota > Betaproteobacteria > Burkholderiales > Comamonadaceae > Delftia > Delftia deserti. Next base: position 4,015,355 of record NZ_JBHSIH010000001.1, read on the forward strand.
TGGAACTCGCAGATGGGCTGGCCGAACTGCTTGCGCTCCAGCGCATAGTTCAGCGCGTCGCGCAGGATGCGCTGCGCCACGCCCACGCTCACGGCCGCGATGTGGATGCGGCCCTTGTCCAGCACCTTCATGGCGGTCTTGAAGCCCTGGCCTTCCTTCAGGCCGATGAGGTTGGCCGCCGGCACGCGCACGTTGTCGAAGAACACGTCGCAGGTGTGCGCGCCCTTCTGGCCCATCTTCACGTCGTTCTTGCCGAAGCTGATGCCCGGCGACTTCGCATCCACGATGAAGGCCGAGACGCCGCCCGCGCCCTTGTTGGCCGGGTCGGTGCGCGCCATCAGCGTGAACATGCCCGCATGCGGCGCATTGGTGATGAAGCGCTTGTTGCCGTTGACCACGTAGTGGTCCCCATCCCTGATGGCGGTGGTGCGCAGCGAGGCCGCGTCCGAGCCCGCCTCGGGCTCGGTCAGCGCGAACGAGGCCATGATCTCGCCCGTGGCCAGCTTGGGCAGCCAGGCGGCCTGCTGTTCGGGCGTGCCGTCGATGAGGATGCCCTGCGAGCCTATGCCCACGGTCGTGCCGATCACCGAGCGGAAGGCCGGCGCGGTCTGGCACAGCTCGAAGAGCACGCGCACCTCTTCCTCCATGGTCAGTTCCAGCCCGCCGAACTGCTCGGGGATGGTCATGCCGAACAGGCCCAGGTCGCGCATCTCCTGCACGATGGACTCGGGAATCTCGTCGGTCTCGGCCACTTCGTTCTCGGCGGGCACCAGGCGCTCGCGCACAAAGCGGCGCACGCTGTCCAGCAGGGCTTCGAGGGTTTCTTGGTCGCGGATCATTGCGGTGTTCTTTCTTCTCTCTACGGAATCAAAGCGCCTCGGCCGTACCCAGCACAGCCGTGGACTGGCTGGAAAGGGTGCCGCCATTGCCATGGACCACGGCCGTGCGGTGGCGTCCCAGCTGGCGCTGGCCGGCCTCGCCGCGCAGCTGGCGCACGGCCTCGATCAGCGCAAAGATGCCGTACATGCCCGGGTGCACGCAGGACAGGCCGCCGCCGTTGGTGTTCACGGCCAGCCGCCCGCCGGGCGCGATACCGCCCTTGGACACGAAGGCGCCGCCCTCGCCCTTGGCGCAAAAGCCCAGGTCCTCCAGGAACAGCAGGGTGTTGATGGTGAAGGCGTCGTAGAGCTGGGCCATGTCCATGTCGGCCGCGGTGAGCCCCGCCATGGCAAAGGCCTGGGCGCCCGACTGCGCGGCGGCCGTGGTGGTGAGGTCGGGCATGCAGGAGATCTGGCGGTTCCAGATCGCCGTGGCATTGCCCAGCACGTAGACGGGGGGGCGCGGCAGGTCGCGGGCGCGCTCGCCGCGCACCAGCACCAGGGCGCCCGCGCCATCGGTGACCAGACAGCAGTCGCGCACGCTCAAGGGGCTGGCGATGGGGCGGGCCGAGAGCACGTCCTCGATGGTCAGAGGGTCGCGCATGAAGGCTTCGGGATTGAGCTGGGCCCAGGCACGCGCGGCCACGGCCACCTCGGCCAGTTGCTCGCGCGTGGTGCCGAACTCGTGCATGTGGCGCGCGGCCGCCAGCGCATAGGCGGTCACGGGCAGCACGGGCTCGTAGGGGAACTCGTAGGGCTGCGGGTCCAGGAATCGCCGCGCCGCCTGGCCTTCCTTGCGGCCGAAGGTGGCCGAGCGCTGGGCGCTGCCGTAGCACACCAGCACGGCCTTGCACTGGCCGGCCTCCAGCGCGCGGATGGCGGGCAGCAGGTGGGCGATGAAGCTGCTGCCGCCGATCATCGTGCCGTCCACATAGGTGGGGTTGATGCCCAGGTGCTCGATCACGGGCATGGTCCACATGCTGGCGTTGACGCTGCAGGTGGCCAGGCCGTCGATGTCCTGCATGGTCAGGCCCGCATCGGCCACGGCCGCATGGGCGGCGCGCACCAGCAGGGTCATGTCGTCCATGCCGGGCGCCTCGCCGCAGCCATAGGTGGCGGCGCCGGCAATGGCCACGCGCCCGCGCAGCGGGCGGTTCACGGCGGCGGCGTCCAGGGTGGATTGGGGGATGCGGGTACTCATGCTGCACCTCCCTGCGATCCCTGTGCCGCCTGTCCAAGCGCGGGCTGGAACAGCACCAGGCCGCGTCCGTCCTTGCTCGCCACATGGGCGCTCACGCGCTGGCCTATGCGCACGTCGGCCGGCGCAATGCCTTCGACGCGGCCCATCATGCGCACGCCTTCGTCCAGGTCGATCAGGGCCACGTTGTAGTCGCCACCGGCATCGCTCTTGCGCGCGACGGTGCTGGTGGAGTAGACCGTGCCCTGGCCGCTGGCGCGTACCCAGCGCAGCGGGCTGGCGCCGCAGTGCGGGCACAGCTCGCGCGGGGTGAAGACATGGCGCGTGCATTGCGGGCACTGCTGCAGGCAGAAGCGGCCGGCATCGAGTTCGGCCTGGTAGTGGGTCTGTGCGCTCAGGTGCATGGGCGGTGTTTCCGTTCTCGGTGTTCTTGGCGCTGCGCCCGGCATGCGGCGCAGCGGCTGTCCGCCAGCATGCCCGCATCGCGGGGCCGCTTCAATTCGCCAATCTGGAAGGGTGGCTTCACCAGCGCCGGCGTCCGGCTGTCAACCCAGGGTTGCTGCCTAGGCGGGCCGGCGGGCGCGGCTGCTATGGTGTTTATGCATTCCCGGCCTTTTCTTCATACCCGCCCTGCGCCGCCTGCCGGCGCACCGAGGGCGCGCCGCTGCGTTGGCACGGCGCGGCGCCACAGCAAGGCCGGCGATGGCGTGCCGCAACCCGGCCCGTTCTCCGCTGTCGATCCCCACCCACCCAGGAGGTTTTTGCACATGACGGATACGCTGATCAAGGTGGACCTGAACCGCCCGCCCACCGACAACGAAAAGGTCCACAACCGCTGGCACCCGGACATTCCCATGGCCTGCTGGGTCCAGCCCGGCGACGACTTCATCCTGGAGACCTACGACTGGACCGGCGGCTTCATCAAGAACGACGACAGCGCCGACGACGTGCGCGACATCGACCTGACCACGGTGCACTACCTGTCCGGCCCCGTGGGCGTGAAGGGCGCCCAGCCCGGCGACCTGCTGGTGGTGGACCTGCTGGACATCGGCGCCAAGCCCGACAGCCTCTGGGGCTTCAACGGCTTTTTCTCCAAAAACAATGGCGGCGGCTTCCTGACCGACCATTTCCCCTCGGCCCAGAAATCGATCTGGGACTTCAAGGGCATGTTCACCAGCTCGCGCCACATACCAGGCGTGAACTTTCCCGGCCTCATCCACCCCGGCCTCATCGGCTGCCTGCCCGACCGGCCCATGCTGGAGATGTGGAACGAGCGCGAGCGCGCCCTGATCGCCACCGACCCCGAACGCGTCCCCGGCCTGGCCAACCCGCCCTCGGCCGGCACGGCCCACATGGGCCAGATGCGCGGCGAGGCCCGCGACAAGGCCGCTGCAGAAGGCGCGCGCACCGTGCCGCCGCGCGAGCACGGCGGCAACTGCGACATCAAGGATCTGTCGCGCGGCGCCAAGGTGTTCTTCCCCGTCTATGTGGACGGCGCGGGCCTGAGCGTGGGCGACCTGCACTTCAGCCAGGGCGATGGCGAGATCACCTTCTGCGGCGCCATCGAGATGGCCGGCTGGGTGCACATGAAGGTCAGCCTCATCAAGGGCGGCATGGCCAAGTACGGCATCAAGAACCCCATCTTCAAGCCCAGCCCCGTCACGCCGCGCTATGACGACTACCTGATCTTCGAGGGCATCTCGGTGGACGAGAGCGGCAGGCAGCACTACCTGGATGTCAACGTGGCCTACCGCCAGGCCTGCCTGAACGCCATCGAGTACCTGAAGAAATTCGGCTACAGCGGCGCCCAGGCGTATTCCATCCTGGGCACGGCGCCCGTGCAGGGCCATATCAGCGGCGTGGTGGACGTGCCCAACTCCTGCGCCACGCTGTGGCTGCCCACGGGCATCTTCGACTTCGACATCAACCCCAACGCGGCGGGGCCGGTCGTCCAGTTCGACGGCAGCGTGGACATGCCTCTGTCCCCCGACCTGCGCTGACGCCAAGGAGCCCGCCCATGCCCACCTACGACTATGACTGCGTGCAATGCGGCGGCTTCGAGGCCCTGCGGCCGCTGCGCCTGCGCGACGAGCCAGCGGCCTGCCCCGGCTGCGGCACGGCGTCCGCGCGCGTGCTGGCCGCAGCGCCCCGGCTGGCGCTGATGGCCGACGGCACGCGCCGCGCCATGGACACCAACGAGCGAGCGCGCCACGAGCCCGCCAGCTCGCGCGACTATGCGCGCTTCAAGCACCCGGCAGGCTGCGGCTGCTGCGGGTCGGGGCGGCGCAGCGCCACGGTTACGGCACCCAGCGGCGCAAAGTCCGCGCCCTCGCGGCGGCCCTGGATGATCAGCCACTAGAGGCGTGGGGCGTGGGGCGCCTGGCCTGGCGCGCTCCCAGGGTTTTCCCCGCTTGGGAGCGCTGGAAGCGCGCCTTCCATATTGGCGAAACACGGCGCAGGTCGGCTTGCCCAGAATGGGCCGCGCGGCAAGCCGCCGCCCGTTGCCCGGAGTTTCGCCATGCCCCCGTCTTCCTTCCCATCCTCTTCCCCGTCTTCCTTTTCGTCGCGCCGCCGCCGCCTGCTGTCCGCCGGTGGCGCGCTGGCTGCCGGCAGCCTCTTGCCCGCAGTCCGGCCGGCGTTTGCGGCCGATGCCTGGCCCACGCGGCCCGTGCGCTTCATCGTGCCCTTCCCGCCCGGCGGCCCCGTGGACACCACGGCGCGCGCCTTCACCCAGAAGCTGGGCGAGATCTGGCAGCAGCCCAACCTGGTGGATAACCGCGCGGGCGCCGGCGGCATGGTGGGTGCGGCCCTTGCGGCCAAGGAGCCGGCCGACGGCTACACGCTGTTCGTGGGCTCCATCCACCATGCGGTGAACCCGGCGCTGCAGCCGAAGATGACCTACGACATAGAGCGCGACTTCGCGCCCGTGAGCTTTGCCGCCATGTTCCCGGTCTTCCTGGTGGCCCATCCCTCGGTGCCCGCCAGCAATGTGCGCGAGCTGATCGCGCTGGCCAAGTCCGGCAACGGCCTGAGCTTCGGCTCCTCGGGCAATGGCGGCGGCACGCACCTGGCGGGCGAGCTGTTCAACATGCATGCGGGCATCAAGCTGCAGCACATTCCCTACAAGGGCAGCGCGCCGGCCATGAACGACCTGCTGGGCGGCCAGGTGCAGCTGATGTTTGCCGATGCGCCCAGCGCGCTGCAGCACATCAAGTCCGGCCGCATCAAGGTGCTGGGCGTGGCCAGCCGCCAGCGCTCGGCCATGCTGCCCGAGGTGCCCACCATTGCCGAGTCGGGCCTGCCCGAGTACGAGGCCTATTCCTGGGCCGCGCTGTTTGCGCCGGCCCGCACGCCGCCCGCCGTGCTGGCGCGCATCAACGCCGACTTCAACACCGCGCTGCGCGATGCCGCCGTGCGCCAGCGCCTGCTGACGGCGGGCGCCGAGGCCGACCCCGGCACCCAGCAGCAGATGCGCGAGCGCCTGGGCAGCGAGCTGCGCAAATGGGCCCAGGTGGTCAAGGTGGCCGGCATCCAGGCGGACTGAGCGCGGCGGCGGGCCGGAGTCGGGACAAACCCGGCTTCGCAGCGCTGCAACCCCGCCTTTCGCAATCGCGCATAGGCGGGCCGCTATGGCCTGCTTAGGCTTGCCTTCGGTATCCAGAAAAACAACCCCGAGACAAGGAGACGGATATGTGGAAAGGCTTGATGCGAGGCGGCTTGGACAAGGCGCGCGCTGCCGGCTGCGCGCTGGGCGCCGGCCTGCTGTGGACGGCGGCGGCGCAGGCGCAGCAGATATCGGACGATGTGGTGCGCATCGGCGTGCTCAGCGACATGTCGGGCCTGTATGCGGACACGGCGGGGCGCGGCTCCGTCGAGGCCGCGAAGATGGCCGTGGCCGACTTCGGCGGCCAGGTGCTGGGCAGGAAGATCGAGGTGGTCTGGGCCGACCACCAGAACAAGGCCGACGTGGGCGCCACCCATGCGCGCACCTGGTTCGACCGCGACGGCGTGGACCTGATCGTGGACATCAACAACACGGCCGTCGCCATCGCCGTCAACAACCTGGCGCGCGAGCGCGGCAAGATGGTGATCAACACCGGCGGCGCCTCGGACATCCTCACCAACGAGCACTGCGCGCCCACGGCCATCCACTACACCTACGACAGCTATGCGCTGGCCAATGGCGCCGTGCGCGGCATCCTGGCCCAGGGCAAGAAGGACTGGTTCATCCTGGGCGTGGACTATGCCTTCGGCAAGGCCATGACGGCCAACGTGACCGACTTCCTCAAGGAAGGCGGCGGCAAGCTGGTGGGCACCACCTTCCATCCGCTCAACGCCAGCGATTTCTCGTCCTTCCTGCTGCAGGCCCAGGCCTCCAAGGCCTCGGTGATCAACCTGGCCAATGCCACCAGCGACACGGTCAACGCCATCAAGGCCGCGCACGAGTTCGGCATCGCGCCCAGGCAGACCCTGGTGCCCAACCTGCTGTTCATCAACGACGTGCATGCGCTGGGCCTGCGCTACGGCCAGGGCATGGTGCTGACCACGGGCTTCTACTGGGACCGCACCGAGGCCACGCGCGCCTGGTCGCGGCGCTTCTTCGAGAAGATGAAGAAGATGCCCTCGATGATCCATGCGGGCGCCTACTCGGCCGTCACCCACTACCTCAAGGCCGTGCAGGCCACCAGGGGCGACGACGGCAACGCGGTGGCGCGCCAGCTCAAGCAGATGCCCATCGAGGACTTCTTCGCCCAGAACGGCAAGGTGCGCGAGGACGGCCGCATGGTGCACGACATGTACCTGGTGCAGATCAAGAAGCCCGAGGAATCCAGATACCCCTGGGACTACTACAAGGTGCTCTCCGCCATCCCCGGTGACGAGGCCTTCCGCCCGCTGTCCAAGAGCAGCTGCAAGCTGGTGAGAACATCATGAAGACACGCGCCGCCGTACTCACGAGAACGGGCGCAGCCGCGCCCTATGCCGACAGCCGCCCGCTGGAGATCTGGGAAGTGGACCTGGCGCCGCCCGGCCCCGGCGAGGTGCTGGTCAAGGTGGCCGCCGCAGGCGTGTGCCACTCCGACCTGTCCATCATCAACGGCGACCGTCCGCGCGACACGCCCATCGTGCTCGGCCATGAGGCCGCAGGCGTGATCCAGGCCCTCGGCGAGGGCGTGACCGACCTGGCGGTGGGCGACCACGTGGTCATGCTCTTCGTGCCCGGCTGCGGCAACTGCCAGCCCTGCGCCGAAGGCCGGCCCGTGCTGTGCGAGCCCGCAGGCCAGGCCGGCGTGGCGGGCACCCTGCTGTCGGGCGCCAGGCGCCTGTCGCGCAATGGCCAGCCCATCTCGCACTTCGTCGGCGTCTCGGCCTTTGCCGAGCATGCCGTGCTCTCGCGCCGCGGCGTGCACCGCATCGACAAGTCGGTGCCGCTGGAGCTGGCCGCGCTGTTCGGCTGCGCCGTGATGACCGGCGTGGGCGCCGTGGCCAATACCGCCAGGGTGAGCCCCGGCCAGAGCGTGGCCGTGGTGGGGCTGGGCGGCGTGGGCCTGTCCTCGGTGATGGGCGCGGCGGCGGCGGGCGCGGCCCGCGTGGTGGCCGTGGATCTCAATGCGGACAAGCTGGCCATGGCGCGCGATTTCGGCGCCACCGACACCGTCAATGCCGGCGACGAGGATGCCGTCAAGCAGGTGCGCGAGCTGACGGGCGGCGGCGTGGACCATGCCTTCGAGATGGTGGGATCGGCCAAGGCACTGGAGATGGCCTACCGCATCACGCGGCGCGGCGGCCAGACCGTGACGGCGGGCCTGCCGTCCAGCGCCCAGGCCATCAGCCTGCCGGTCTGGCACCTGGTGGCAGAGGAGCGCACGCTCAAGGGCTGCTACATGGGCAGCTGCGTGCCGCGCCGCGACATCGACCGCTACCTGGCCCTGCATGCGGCCGGCAGGCTGCCGGTGGACCGGCTGGTGACCGGCCACCTGACGCTGGACCAGATCAATGAGGGCTTCGACCGCCTGGCGCGTGGCGAGGCCATACGCCAGATCATCCGCATGGAGGCCTGATGCCGCACTCATCCATCGAATCCACCGACGCGCCGGCCTACGCCCGGCCCCAGCTCTACATCGCCGGCGAATGGCTGGCGGCAGGCGAGCGCCACACCGAAGAGGTTCTGAATCCCGCCACCGGCCTGCCCCTGGCGCGCCTGCCCCACGCCACGCGCGCCGACCTGGATGCCGCGCTGGCGGCTGCGCAGCAGGCCTTTGCGGGCTGGCGTGCCACGGCGCCGCTGGAGCGATCGCGCCTGCTGCGCGCAGCCGCCGCACTGGTGCGCGAACGGGCCGACCCAATAGCCCGCACCATGACGCTGGAGCAGGGCAAGCCGCTGCGCGAGGCGCGGCTGGAAGTGCTGGCCAGCGCCGACACCTTCGACTGGTATGCGGAAGAGGGCCGGCGCAACTATGGCCGCGTGGTGCCCGGGCGCACGCTCACCCAGCGCATCACCGTGCTGCATGAGCCCGTGGGCGTGTGCGCGGCCTTCACGCCCTGGAACTTCCCGGCCATCACGCCTGCGCGCAAGATCGCCGGGGCACTGGCGGCGGGCTGCACGCTGATCCTCAAGCTGGCCGAAGAGACACCGGCCACGGGCCTGGCCCTGGTGCGTGCCCTGCATGATGCGGGCCTGCCGCCCGGCGTGCTCAATGCCGTGTTCGGCGTGCCCGGCGAAGTCTCTTCCTACCTGCTGGACAGCCCCGTGGTGGCCAAGTTCTCGTTCACGGGCTCCACGGCCGTGGGCAAGCTGCTGGCTCAGCAGGCGGCCAAGGGACTCAAGCGTGCCACCATGGAGCTGGGCGGCCATGCGCCGGCCATCGTCTGCGCAGACGCCGATGTGCAGCAGGCCGCCGAGATGCTGGTGGCCGGCAAGTTCCGCAACGCGGGCCAGGTGTGCATTGCGCCCACGCGCTTTTACGTGCACACCGATGTCTACGAGGCCTTTGTCCAGGCCTTCGTGGAGCGCACCCGGCGCCTGGTGCCCGGCAACGGCCTGGACGAGGCCAGCAACCTGGGCCCGCTGGCCAACCCGCGCCGCCAGCAGGCCATGCACGGCCTGATCACCGACGCGGTGCAGCGCGGCGCGCGCCTGGAATGCGGGGGCCGGCCCATGGATGGGCCGGGCTTCTTCTGGCAGCCCACGGTGCTGACCGGCGTGCCCGAGACGGCGCGCGCCATGAACGAGGAGCCCTTCGGCCCGCTGGCCCTGATCAACCGGGTGGACAGCGTGCAGGAGGCCATCGACCGTGCCAACCGTCTTCCCTATGGCCTGGCCAGCTATGCCTTCACCCAGCACAGCGCCACGCGTGCGCAGCTGGCGCGCGGACTGCAGACCGGCATGCTGGGCATCAACAGCCTGTCCGTGTCCATGGCCGAGGCGCCCTTCGGCGGTGTCAAGGAAAGCGGCTGGGGGTCGGAGTGCGGCAGCGAGGGCTTGCTGGCCTATTGCGACGTCAAGCTGATCAGCGAAGACTGAGCCCGCGCCATGCCCCTGCCGGCAGCGGCCCGGAGGCGCCCGGCATGCGGCCATGCCATGCGGCGCTCCACCATAATGCTTCATGGATTTCAGACAACTTCGGCAATTCCTCGTTCTCAGCGAAACCCGAAGCTTCAGCGTGGCGGCGCAAAAGCTGCACCTGGGTCAGCCTGCGCTGTCCACGTCCATCCGCAAGCTGGAGGAAGAGTTCGGCTGCCAGCTGTTCCTGCGCACCAGCCGGGGTGTCGATCTGACCATGGCCGGCCAGGCGGCAATGGCCGACCTGCGCAAGGCCCTGCTCCATGTCCAGCAGGCCCGGGACAACGCCAGGCTGGCCGCGGCGGGCAAGAGCGGAACACTGAAGATCGGCTTCGTGGGCTCGGTGGTCAGCACCTTGATGCCCAAGCTGCTGGCCGGCTTCTGCGCCCAGCATCCCCAGGTCCGGCTGGAGCTGGAGGAGGCCACCACCTCCTTGCTGATCGAGCGCGTCAGACGCGGGGATGTCGATGTGGGCCTGGTTCGCTTTCCCATAGACAACGATCCCGACCTGGTGGTCTCCCACATCCAGGACGACCATCTGCTGGTCGCCCTGCCGCGCCACCATGTGCTGGCCGCACTGGACGAAATTCCCCTGGTGGAGATGACCTACTACCGCTTCATCCACTACACGGGCGAGGTCCAGGGCGCCCTGGCGCCCGTCATCGACGCCCTGTTCCAGGAGGAGGGGCTGGCGCCCAACACCACGCACCGGGCCGCGCAGGTGCAGACGGTGCTGGGGCTGGTGGAGGAGGGCATAGGCCTGGCGATGGTGCCTTCCAACATGTCGGCCATCTCCATGCGGCTGTCGCCCCACGTGGTGCTGCGCCCCATAGCCGGTGGCAAGTCGGCTCGCATCAGCCTGGGGTTCATCCATCTGGCACAGCCCGGAACGCCCGCGCGCATCCATTTCTGCGAGGCCGTGATGGCCTTCAGGCAGGGAGGACTCATGCACCTGCCGGACCAGATCGGCCTGGGTATCTAGGCCCTGCACCTTGTCCCATGCGGTGCGGGGCGCCGGTGCATTGCATGGCGGCGATCAGTCCGGCAGCAACTGGTTTTCCCAGCCGCTCAACCGCTCGATGGCACGAGCCACCTGCAGGATGCGCGCCTCGTCGAAGTAGCGGCCCACCACCTGCACGGCCAGGGGCAGGCCCTGGGGCGAAAGGCCTGCCGGCACGCTGATCGCGGGATGGCCTGTCACGTTGAAGGCACAGGACTGGACCGGCAAGGAGTGGACGCGCGATGGCGATTCGAAACGCGGTGCCGTGTCCAGGGTCACGGGGGTGAGCAGCACATCGCAGCGCGAGAGCGCGGCATCGACGCGTGCCGCCAGCATGCGCCGCACGCGCAGGGCGTTCAGGTAGTCCTCCGAAGTCACCGTGGCGCCCAGCAGCAGGCGGGCCGCCGTCAGCGCGCTGAAGTCCAGCGGGCGCGAGCGCAGGTCTTGCGCGTGGATGGCAAAGCTCTCGGCGCTGAGGATGACGTGCCCGGTCGCCCGAAACTCCTCGCTGCCGGGCAGGCCCGGATGGACGATGCCTGCCCCTGCGTCGGCCAGCACCGCCGCGATGCGGTCGAAGGCAGCAAGAAAGGCGGGCGAGGCCTGCGGCGAGGACTGCAGGAAGTCCTGGGGGATGCCGATGGTCAGACCCGAGACGCCCTTGTCCAGATCGCGGACATAGTCGTCCACGGGTTCATCGGCGCTGGAGGGATCCAGGGGGTCGTATCCCGACAGCACCTGCAGCGCGATGGCCGCATCTTCCACGCTGCGGGTCAGCGGGCCGCAATGGTCCAGTGTCCAGGCCAGCGGGAACACACCGTGCTTGGACACACGGCCGTAGGTGGGCTTGAGCCCCACGGCGCCGCACCAGGCCGCCGGGATGCGGATGGACCCTCCCGTGCAGGTGCCCAGCGTCAGGCGCGTGAAGCCGGCCGCGATCGCGGCACCCGACCCTGACGAGGAGCCGCCGGGAATATGCGCCAGATTCCAGGGGTTGCGGGCCGGGGGAAAGGGCAGGTCGAAGTCGGGGCCGTCCAGGGCGAACTCGTGCGTTGCCAGCTTGCCCAGGATGACCGCGCCGGCCTGGCGCAGGCGCTGCACGGTGGTGGCGTCCTCCTCAGGCACATAGTCCAGGCTCAGCCAGGAGTGGCAGGTCGTGGGCAGGCCCGCGACATCGTAGACGTCCTTGATGGCGACCGGGATGCCATGCAGCAGCGGCAGGTCGGCGCACTCGGCGCGCGCCGCGTCGGCGACGCGTGCCGAGTCCATCGCGCCACTGGCATCGAGGTTGGTGAAGGCATGGATGTCTATGTCCATGGCGCGGATGCGTCCCAGGGCCGCACGGGTCAGTGTCTCCGATGTGGCCTTTCCTGCCCGCAGCATGCCGGCCATCTGCCGTATCGAGAGTTCAGGACTGGCGTTCATGTCGCGTGGGTCGGCCCATCATGGTCTGGATGTGCGAAGGCCCGTGCTGGTGGGCCACCTCGTTGACGAGGCTGCGGTGCTCCTTGAGCAATTGGTACTCCTGCAGGATCGGCTCCAGGCGCTCGAAGGGCACATGCAGGCCATGCCGGCCGAATGCGGACAGCAGCTCCTGCAGGTGCAGCAGGTCCGGGGAGGAAGCTTTCCTGGCGGCGGCACGCATGTCAGATCTTGTCGATGCCTGCGTCATGGACGATTTTTCTCCACTTGTTGACGTCATCGATCACGAAGGCCCTGGAGCCGGCCATGTCCTTCCAGAGGGGAAGGCTGCCGAGGTCCATGAATTTTTGCCGGACCTTGTCGTCCGACAGGATCTGTTTCATCTGCGCATTGAGCTTTTGCAGGATGGCGGTGGGCGTGCCCTTGGGAGCCATGAGCACGTTCCAGGCGGTTTCATTGAAGTCGCGCAGGCTCTCGGGACCTTGCTCGCTGAGGGTCTGCCAGTCGGGCACCAGGGGCGAGCGCTCGCGCGTGGTCACGCCGATGCGGTTGACCTTGCCTTCCTGCACATAGCTCCTGGCGGTGGTCAGCAGGTCGAAGGTGATGTCCACCTGGCCTCCCATCAGGTCGGTGAGCACCGGCGCAGCTCCCTGGTAGGGGACATGCAGCATCCTGATGCCGGTGGCCAGGCTCAGGACTTCGGCCGCCATGTGGGCCGAGGTGCCATAGCCCGGAGTGGCATAGGAGAGCTTGCCTGGGCTGCTCCGCGCCAGGTCGATCAGGTCCTTGACGGAAGACACCTTCAGGCCGGGCCGGCTGATCAGGACCAGCGGGCCGTCGTTGATGGTGGAGATGGCCTCCAGGTCATTGACGAAGTCATACCTTGACCGCCGGTAGAGCGCCGCGGAAATGCTCTGGGCCGTGGTGCCGATCAGCAGCGTATAGCCATTGGGGCTGGATTTCGCGACATGGTTGCTGCCGATGTTGCCGGCCGCACCCGGCCGGTTTTCCACGACAACGCTCACGCCCAGGCGGCTGCCCAGTTCCTTGGCGAGGATGCGCCCCACCACGTCCGTGCCGCCGCCGGGAGGAAAGGGAACGACCAGGGTGATCGGCTTGTCGGGCCATGCAGCGTGGCTGATGCCCGCCGCACAGAGCAGCACACCGCTCCAGAGGAGCCGGACCAGTTTTTTCATGGGTGAAAGGGACGGTTGGTCGCTATGAACGAAAGCCTGTCCGTGGCATGCAAGTCTTGCCGTTTCGGCAATTGATGCTTGTCAAGACAGTGATATCGAACTGTAGCCAGCGGCGATTTGGGCGTCCAATTCAGAAATTTTATTCAGCTATTGATTGTTTCAATACGATAGTTTTGTATAAAAATTGACAATCCCGCCGGCCCGCCTGCGAGCCGCCCGAGGGCCGCGGGCGCGCATCAGAGATGCCGGGCCCGTTCCTGCAGCAGGCGCTTGAGGACCTTGCCGTTGGGGCTGGTGGGCAGCTCGGGCATGGCCACGATGTGGGCGGGCAGCTTGTAGGGTGCGAGCCGCTCGCGCAGGTGGCCGTGCGCTGCCTTGGCATCGAGCGCGGCGCCGGGGCTCAGCTCCACGAAGGCGATGACCTCCTCGTTGCCGTCGCGCTCGGCACGGCCGACCACGGCACTGCGCTGAATTCCGGGCAACTCGTTGAGGGCCCGCTCCACCTCGGCCGGATAGACGTTGAAGCCCGATCGGATGATCATCTCCTTGAGCCGCCCGACCACGAACAGCGCGCCATCGGCCTGGAACTCGCCGAGGTCGCCGCTGGCGTACCAGCCGCCTTCGCGCATCACGGCCGCCGTGGCCTCGGCGTCGCGGAAGTAGCCCTGCATCAGGCCGCGTCCACGTATCCACAGCTCCCCGCGCTGGCCGGTGGGCAGGGGCTGGCCCGTGGCCGCATCGACGGCCTGAACCTCGGCGCCTTCGACGACATAGCCGGCGCTGGTATCGGGGCGCTGCTCGCCCATGCGCGTCAGGTGTACCGAACCCGCGTACTCCGACAGGCCGTAGCCGTGGTGCAGGGCTTGGCCGAACACCTGTTCCACACGCTTCTTGAGCGTCAGGTCCAGCGGGCCCGCACCCGTGTAGACATAGCGCAGCGCGGGCGCCTCGGGTCGGGAAATGCCCTGTTCCTGCAGGTAGGCCAGCAGCCGTGCATAGAGAGCGGGCGGGCCCTGCAGCTGGGAGATGCCGTGGCGCGCCAACGCGTCCAGCAGGTCGGCAGGATCGAATTGCGGGCGCATCACCATCTGCGCGCCTGCATGCAGCGAAGCCAGCAGCACCGTGCCCAGGCCGAAGATGTGGGTCATGGGCACGAAGGCATAGCTGCGGTCCCCGGGCCCCAGGGCGCGCGATGCGGCCGAGACGCGCGCGAAATGCGCCAGCGCGTCATGCCCCACCATCACCCCCTTGGGCGTTCCCGTGGTGCCCGAGGTGAAGATCAGCGCCGCCACTTCGCCTTGCAGCACACCCGCCTCGGCCACGGCCTGCGCGCGCACGGGGCTGTGCTGCATGCCGGCCAGGGCCGAGTCGCGCGCGGCAAAACGCCGCGCATGGGCACCGGCGCTGTCCGAGGCCGCCGCGGTGAAGTAGACGATGCGTGCATCGGCCTTGTCCGCGAACGCATCGATCTCGCCAGGCGCCATGCGCGCATTCACGCCGCAGGACCAGGCTCCGACCCGGCTGCAGGCCAGGATCAGTGCCGCATGCTCGGGGCAGTTCTCGGCCACGACGAGCACGCGGTCGCCAGGCCGTACGTCGAGCGCGCGCAACTCGGCCTCGGCCGTGTCCGTCAGCACGCCGATGTCGGCGAAGCTCAGGCTGCCGCCATCCGGCAGATGGATGAAAGGCCGCTGCGGCGCCTCGGCCAGCCAGCGGTCCAGAAGATGGTGTATTCGTTGATTCATTTCGATGATCCATGAGGGCCTGCTTCGCCAAAGGCCCTCAAAAACCGGCGTGGCCCAATGCGAGGGACGCCGAGCAAGGGCCTGCGCCGGCCGCGCCGCGCCGCCCGCCGCAGCGAGGGGGTCGTCCCCCTCCGAAGAGAGGGGAAAGGCGCGAAGCGCCTCAGGGGGTGCTTCCGCTAGTCCACCACGATCCCCTGCGTCACCGTGGCCCACATCGCACGCTCCTTGCCGCCACGCTCGGCCAGCTTCTGGGGCGATCCCGTCCACTCCTCGTAGCCCAGTTCCTTGAAGCGCTTGCGCAGCTCGGGCTGTGCCAGGGCGGCGTTGATGGACTTGTTGAGCCTGGCGACGAGTTCGGGCGACATGCCCTTGGGCCCGTAGACGCCATACCAGCCGCCCACGTCGAAGCCCTTGAGGCCTTCGATGCCGGACTCCGCGAAGGTGGGCACGTCGGGCAGGGAGGCATTGCGCTGCGGCGAGGTGACGGCGATGGCCCGTACCTTGCCGCTGTGGATGTAGGTGCTGGCGGTGCTGATGATGTCCAGCATCATGCTCAGCTGGCCGCCGATCACGTCGGTCATGGCCGGTGCGTTGCCCTTGTAGGGAATGTGGTTCATCTCGATGCCGCTGCGCCGCGCGAACAGCAGCGCGCCCAGGTGGTTGGAGCCGCCCACGCCGGCCGAGCCGTAGTTGAGCTTTTGCGGATGGGCCTTGGCATAGGCCACGAGCTCGGCCGTGGTCCTGTAGGGCTCGTTGTTGTTGACCACCAGCACGTTGTAGTAGCTGAGCACGGGCGCCACGGGCGTGAGGTCACGGGCCGGGTCGAAGGACATCTTGCTCATCACGTTGGGGCTGATGGTGATGGTGGGGCTGGCCGCGAACCACAGCGTCAGCCCATCGGGCCTGGCGCGCACGACCTCGCTGCCGGCCATGGTGGCATTGGCGCCGGGCTTGTTCTCCACCACCACCGAGGCGCCCAGTTCCTTGGTCAGCGCCACGCTGAGCAGGCGGGCGCCCTGGTCCACGGGGCCACCGGCCGAGTAGCCCACGATGAGGCGCACGGGTTGCGCGTCCTGCGCGGCGGCGGGGAGGGCGGTCAGGGTGCTCAGGGTGGCTAGGGCGGTCGCCAGGGACGCCAGAAGCGGGGCATGGGCCAGGGTGGCCAGGGCCTTGCGGCGGTGTTGGGCGGGCATGTGCTGTCTCCTGCAAAAGATGAATGAAGCGCTGCCATGGCCTGCACGGCGGCGCGCCCGGTCTGCGCCGGACATGCAGGCAATGGTGCGCACGCCGGCGCTTCTTGGGAATCTGCTTTTGCCTAAGCCGGGGTTTGCCGGCTGTTAGGACGTCCTAGGAAGACAGGTCCGCGCCCGCCTCCTCGGCGCCCGCCTGCCAGCTGGGTGCGGCGGTGACGATGGCCTCGCGCAGGAACTGCTGGAAGGCGCGGGCCGCCATGGTGGGCTGGCGGTCGGGCATGCGCACCAGGTACATGGCATTGCCCAGGCCGGAGAACACCACCTGGTCCAGCACGGCCACCAGGGTGCCGCCGGCCAGCGCGGCCGAGGTCACATAGTCGGGCAGCAGGGCCAGGCCCAGGCCGTCCAGCACGGCGTCGTACAGCAGGCGGTAGTCGCCCGATTGCAGCGAGGGCAGCACATCGAGGGCAGCAGCGACGCCATCGTCGCCGCTGCCGGCCAGCCAGGCCAGCCTGCCGCCCATGGCCAGCGGCAGGATGAGGCGGGCCTGCAGCAGGTCGGCAGGCGCGCGCAGGGGCCGGCCCAGCGACTGCTCCAGCGCCTGCAGGCAGGCGGGCGTGGCCACGAAGTTCCAGTGCACATCGCACAGCCGCGTGGCCACCAGATCGTCCAGCGGCGCGGAGGTGATCTGCACTGCCAGATCGACCTTGGAGGCCACGAGGTCGGCCATCTGGTCGTTGATCAGCAGGCGCAGGCGGATGTCGGGATGCTCGCGGCAAAAGCCCAGGATCAGCGGCTTGAGATAGAAATGCCCGAAGCCGGTGGGCACGCGCACGCCCACCTCGCCGCTCACGGTGGAACGCAACTGGTGGATGGCATCGCGGGCGCGCTGCAGCTCCTCCATCATGGCCAGGCAGCGCCGGTACAGCAGCTGGCCGGCCTGGGTCAGTTCCACGTTGCGCGTGGTGCGGCGCAGCAGCTGCGTGCCCATCTCGGTCTCCAGCGCACGCAGCCGGCGCGAGACGTTGGAGCGCGTCATGCCGCCGCGCTCGGCCGCCCGCGTGAGGCTCTTGGCCTCGGCGATGTCGATGAAGACGCGGCACAGGTTCAGGTCCATCTCGGCATTCTTTGCGAGGCCGGGTCCGGCCATTGTTGATCGGGAGTCACCAGGCCTGGCCTGCTGGCGAGGATTGTGGCGCCAGCCCTGCCTCCCTAGCATGGAGGAAACCATGGCGAAAGGCCGCAGACCGTGAACCAAGAAGCTTTGCAAACCGCGCCGCCGGCGCCGCTGGCGCACTACCGTGTGCTCGATCTGAGCCAGGGCGTGGCCGGCCCCTACTGCACCCACCTGCTGTCGCGCCAGGGCGCCGAGGTGATCAAGGTCGATCCGCCCGAAGGCGACTGGGCGCGCCACGTGGGCATCTCGCGCAACGGGCACAGCAGCCTGTCTGCCACCTACAACGCGGGCAAGCGCAGCATTGCCGTCGATGCGCGCCAGGACCAGGGGCGTGCGCTGCTGCTGCGGCTGGCGCGCGAGTCCGACATCGTGGTGCAGAACTTCCGCCCCCAGGTCGTGCAGCGCATGGGCGTGGACTACGACAGCCTGCGCGCGGCCGGCCTGGACCCGGTGTACGTCTCCATCAGCGGCTACGGACCCACGGGGCCGTATGCCGACCGGCCCGCCACCGACTCCGTCATGCAGGCCGACACGGGCTTGATGACCAGCAACCGCGACGCGCAGGGCCAGCCCCGGCGCGTGGGTCTGCTGCTGGCCGACATCGCAGCCGGCGTCTACGCCGCACAGGCCTGCACGGCGGCCCTGCTGGGCAAGGCGCGCAGCGGGCGCGGGCGCCATGTGGAGCTGAACCTGTTCGAGGTCTGCTGCGCCCTGCAATCCACGGTGCTGGCCGAAGACACGCTGCGCGGCGGCCTGCCCGCCGAAGGCGTGAGCGCCCCCAACGGCGTGTTCGCCACGGCCGATGGCTTCATCACCGTGCTGGCCCTGAACAACGACCAGTTCGAGCGGCTGTGCCGCGCGCTGGACCTGCACCATTGGCTGCAGGACGCGCGCTTTGCCTCCAATGCGGGCCGCATGGCCCACCGCCATGTCCTGCATGCCGGGCTGCAGGCCTTGCTGGCGCAGCAGCCGCGCGCCCACTGGGAGCAGCGCCTGGCGGCGCAGGGCGCCCTGCATGCGGGCGTGCGCACGCTGGCCGACGTGGTGGCGCATCCCCAGGCCGTGCACCGCGCATCGTTCGCCACGCTGGCGCAGCCCGGGTTCGGGCCGCTGCTGTATGCGGCATCACCCTGGCCGGCAGACGCAGCAGCCTGCGGTGCATCCCTTGGCGCCGCGCCGCGCACGGGCGAGCACACGCGCCAGATCCTGGCCGAGGCCGGCTGCACGCCGCAGGAGATGGAGCAATGGATGGCCAGCGGCGTGGTGCACCAGTGCGCGCAGGAGGTCATGGCATGAGCACTTCCACATCCACGTTCACACCCACCTCTCCGGACACCTCCCCGGACACCTCCATGCAGGCCCTGGTCTGCCATCAATTCGGCGCGCCGCACGAGGTGGTCAGCCTGCAGACCATGGACCGGCCCGGCCAGCCCCTGGGCGCGTACCAAGCGCGGATTGCCGTGGCCTACGCCAACGTCAGCCACGCCACGGGCCTGCTGATCGAGGGCCGCTACCAGCGACGCCCGCCGCTACCCTTCGTGCCCGGCACCGAAGGCGTGGGGCGCGTGCTGGAATGCGGCAGCGCGGTGCAGCACCTGCAGCCCGGCGATGCCGTGGCCTTCATTGCCGACTGGGGTGCCTTTGCGCAGGAAACGGTGGTGGATGCGTCCACCGTCTACCGCCTGCCTGCGGGTATGCCCTGGCTGCAGGCCCTGCCCATTCCCCTGTCCTACGGCACGGCCTACACGGCCCTGCACTGGCGCGCGCGCCTGCAGGAAGGCGATGTGGTGCTGGTGCTGGGCGCCGGGTCCGGCGTGGGCGCCGCGGCGGTGGAAGTGGCCCGGCAGACGCCCGGCGTGCAGGTCATTGCCTGCGCCAGCACCGAGGCCAAGCGCGCCGATGCGCTGCGCCGTGGGGCCCACCAGGCCGTGGCGCCGCAGGACCTGGCCGCACAGGTCAAGCAGACCACCCAGGGCCGGGGCGCCTCCGTCGTCTTCGACCCCGTGGGCGGCGATCTGCTGCTGCAGGCGCTGCGCGCCGCTGCGCAGAACGCGCAACTGCTGAGCGTGGGCTTCGCCAGCGGCGCCATTCCCGCCGTGCCCATGAACCTGGCCCTGGTCAAGAACCTCACGCTGCACGGCTTCTTCTACGGCCGCTACATCGGCTGGACGCCGGCCGATGAGCGCCAGGCCTTCGCGGCGCAGCTGCAGCCCGTCATTGCCACGCTGCTCGACTGGGCTGCCCGGGGATGCATCCATCCCCAGGTCAGCCAGGTCTTCGCCATGCATGAACTGCCGGCTGCGCTGCACGCGCTGCACGGCCGCAACGTGACCGGCAAGCTCGCACTCGCCATTCAAGGAGACAAGGTATGACAACGCAACGCACAGGCCCCGCGCTTTCCCGCCGCACCCTGCTGGGCGCCGCTGCGGCGCTGGCCGCATGGAGAACGGCAGGCGCGCAGCCATCCGCCGGGGCCCAGGGCTATCCCAAGGCGCCCATCCGCGTCGTCGTGCCCTATCCACCGGGCGGGCCTACCGACGTGGTCGGGCGCGTGGTCACCACGCGGCTGGGCGAGGCGCTGGGCCAGCCGCTGGTGGTGGACAACAAGGCCGGCGCCAGCGGCATGGTCGGCGCGGCCCTGGTGGCCAAGGCGCCGGCCGACGGCTACACGCTGCTGGTCAACGCCTCCATCCACGTCATCAATCCCTACGTCTATGCCAGCGCGCCCTATGACGCCTTCCGCGATTTCGAGCCGGTCACGCAGCTGGTCGATGTGCCCCTGGTGCTGGTCGTGGGCAGCAGCCTGCCGGTGCGCAATGTGCAGGAACTGGCCGCCTGGGCCAAGGCCCATCCGGGGCAGGTGAACTTCGGCTCGGCCGGCAATGCGTCGTCCCAGCACCTGTCGGGCGAGTTGTTCCGCTTGAAGACCGGTGCGCAGATGCAGCATGTGCCCTACAAGGGCAGCTCGCCGGCCCTGACCGACCTGATGGGCGGGCAGATCCAGCTCATGTTCGACTCCATGCCCTCGGCCATGCCCTTCATCGCCTCGGGCCGGCTGCGTGCGCTGGCCGTCACCTCGGAGCGGCGTTCGCCCTCCCTGCCCGATGTGCCCACCATGGAAGAGGCCGGCATGCCCGGCTTTCGCACCAGCACCTGGTACGGGCTGTGGGCACCGAAGAACACGCCCCAGGACGTGGTGCAGAAACTGTGGACCGAGTCCCGCCGCGTGCTTGCCGAACCCCAGATCGCCGCGCAATACCGCCGCCTGGGCGCCGAGCCCGTGGGCTCCACGCCCGCCGAGTTCGCGCGCTACATCCAGGCCGAAGCCCGCAAGTGGGAAGAGATCGTGAAGGCCTCGGGGGCGCGGGCGGATTGAGGAGGCTGCCGTCAGGCACCAGCCTTGATTCGGCTGGCTGCCTGCCTTCCCAGATCCGCGATAAAGAGGTCAAAGTCTTCATCCGGCACATCAATGTAGTGACCCGAGGCGACATCCGCCCACCCCCGCATAGCCGCTTGCCGTAGCGCTTCCAGCTTGGTCGCTTGGGTCTGAGCTTCAACGATTCGATGTTGCTGCTGGCTCAGATTCACTGGACGTGTCGACATGACTGGTTCCTCACACCCGCTCGAACACCGCCGCGATCCCCTGGCCGCCGCCTATGCACATGGTCTCCAGCCCATAGCGGCCCTTGCGGCGCTCCAGCTCGTGCAGCAGGGTGGCCAGGATGCGCACGCCGGTGGCGCCTATGGGGTGGCCCAGGGAGATGCCGGAGCCGTTGACGTTGAGCTTGTGGTCTATGGCGCCCTGGTCGTTCCACTCCCAGCCCTTGAGCACGGACAGCACCTGGCAGGCAAAGGCTTCGTTGAGTTCGACCAGGTCCATCTGGTCCAGCGTGAGGTTCAGGCGGGCCAGCAGCTTCTTGACGGCGGGCACGGGGCCTATGCCCATGTGCGAGGGCTCGCAGCCTGCGGCGGCCCAGCCCACCAGGGTGGCCATGGGGGTGAGGCCCAGCTCGGCCAGCCTGTCCTCGGCCACGATCAGGCAGGCGGCGCTGGCGTCATTCTGCTGGCTGGCGTTGCCGGCCGTGACCGTTCCATTGGGCATGAGCACGCGCAGCTTGCCCATGCTGTCGATGGTGGCGTCGGCGCGAAAGCCTTCGTCGCGCGTGAACAGCACGGGGTCGCCCTTGCGCTGGGGCACCTTGACGGGGACGATCTCGTCGGCGAAGCGGCCCGCCTCCCAGGCGGCGGCGGCGCGCTGGTGGCTGCGCACGGCATAGGCGTCGGCTGCCTCGCGGCTGATGCCCCAGTCGCGCGCCAGGTTCTCGGCGGTCTCGATCATTCCCGAGATCTTGCCGAAGCGTTCCACGGGCTGGGAGCGCTCGCGGCCGCGGTCCAGCCGGTCGTAGAAGCGCACATTGCCCGAGCGCGCGCCCCAGCGCATGTCGGTGCTGTAGTACTCGATGTTGCTCATGCTCTCCACGCCGCCCGCGATCACCACGTCGGCGGCGCCGCTTTGCACCATCATGGCCGCCGTGGCCACGGCCTGCAGGCCGCCGCCGCAGCGCCGGTCCAGCTGCATGCCCGGCACCGTCACCGGCAGTCCGGCCTGCAGCGCGGCCCAGCGGCCCACGCAAGGCGTCTCGCTGCTGGCATAGGACTGGGCGAAGACCACGTCGTCGATGCGTGCAGGGTCGATGCCGCTTTTCTCGACCACGGCGCGCACCGTGGTGGCGGCCAGTTCCTCGACCGATACCGGCCGCAGGCTGCCGCCGAAGGTGCCCACGGGCGTGCGAAGGGGGGTGACGATGGCGGCTCTGCGCATGGTGTTGTCTCCTTGGGAATCAGTGGATCAGGAAAAGGCTGCGCCGCATTGGCGCAGCAGGGTATGTGCCTGTTGTTCCAGGTCGGCGCGGTGCTCCGGTGCCGCGATGTCGATCAGCCGTTTCACGCGGCGCGACAGCGTCTGGCCGCGCAGGTCGGCCACGCCGTGTTCGGTGACGATGAGTCCGGCATCGCTGCGCGGCGTGCTGACGGGGCCGGACAGCCGCGCGACGATGCGCGTGGCGCCCCTGGCCGTGGCGGGCAGGGCGATGATGGGCAGGCCGCCGCGGCTGCGCGCGGCGCCGCGCAGGAAGTCCACGGCGCCCCCCACGGCGCCCACGTAGACGCCACCCGCCACCTCGGAATTGATCTGGCCCGTGAGGTCCACCTCCACTGCCGAATTGATGGCGGCCAGCCGGTGGCTGGCGGCCAGCACCTCGGGGTCGTGCGTGTAGCGCGTCTCGCGCAGTTGCAGGGCAGGGTTGCGGTGGGCCCAGCGCCTGAGCGATTCGCCCCCCATGAGGATGCCGCCGATGCCCACGCCGCGGTCCTGGCTCTTGCGCGCGTGGGTCAGCACGCCGGCTTCGGCCAGGGCTGCAATGCCGTCGCCCACGGCGCCGCTGTGCAGGCCCAGGTCGCGGTGGCCGTGCAGGGCGGCGAGTACGGCCTCGGGCAGGTTGCCCACGCCCACCTGCAGCGTGGCACCGTCTTCGATGAGGGCGGCCACATGGCCGGCAATGGCCTGCTCGGCAGGGCCGGGCGCGCTGCGCGCCTGGTCCAGCGGAGGGTGTTCGGCATCGAGCAGCAGGGCGAAGTCGCCGGCCTGCAGGTGCAGGCTGCCGTGCGTCCACGGAATGGCGGGGTTGACTTCGCCGATCAGCACGCGTGCCTTGCGTATGGCGGCCGGCAGGTATTCATGGACCAGGCCCAGGCTGTAGCGGCCTTGTGCATCGGGTGGCGAGACCTGGAGCAGCACCACGTCGGCAGGCAGCAGGCCCTCGTCGATCAGGCCGGGCAGGTGGGAGTAGTGGCTGGGCAGGATGTCCAGCACGCCGGCCTGGGCCAGCGCGCGGTGGGGGCCGCCGGCCGCGTAGCCGAAGAAGTCGATGGCGTCGGCATGCGCCGGTTGCAGCGTGTCCGATGCGCCCATGCCCACGAAGACGCGCAGCCGGCCCTGGCCCTGGCCACCGTGCCGCGCCAGTGCATGGCGGTGCGCGACCACGGCGCGCGTGAGCGTCAGCGGCTCGGCCGTGGCCTGGCCCCACCACAGCGTGTCGCCGGGGCGGATCAGGGCCTGCAGCCTTTCTTGCAGGGCGTCCGGCGACAGCACGCTCATGGCGCGCGGTCCCAGTCGAAGCGCGTGGGCTGTTTGTCCTTGAAGCGCTGCACCGCCTCCTGGTGGTAGTCCGAGCCACGGCACATCGTCTGGGCATAGGCTTCCAGCTCGGCCATGGCGCGTGCGTCCAGCTCGAAGGCCTGGTTCATGGCCGTCTTGGCCATGCCGATGGCGGCCGTGGATGCCTCGCCGAAGCGCCGCGCCAGCGCCACGGCGGCGGCCTGCAGGGCCTCGCCGTCTTCCACGATGTCGTAGACCATGCCCAGCGACCTGGCTTCCTCGGCCTGCACGGTGCGCGCGGTGAAGACCAGCTCCTTGGCCTTTTGCAGGCCCACGATGCGCGGCAGCATGTGCATGGCGCCCAGGTCGGGTACCAGGCCGATGCGGCCGAACACGGCGCAGAACTTCGCGCGCCGCGTGCACAGCACGAAGTCGGCGGCCAGCGCCAGGCTCAGGCCCGCACCGAAGGCCGGGCCGTCCACGGCGGCGATCACGGGTTTTTCGAGATTGACCAGCTCGGGAAACCACTGGTGCAGGCTGCGCATGCGCTGGCGCCAGGGCAGGCCGGCCTGGCTGGCATCCATCATCTGGCTGATGTCGCCGCCCGAGCAGAAGGCGCCGCCCGCGCCCGTGAGGATGACGGTGTGGACCTGCGCGTCATCGCGCATCTGCGCCACGGCGGCGGCCAGGGCCGGGCGCATGGCCTGGTTGAGCGCGTTGCGGGCCTCGGGCCGGTTCAGCGTGATCGTGCCTATGCCGTCCTGGACGGAGGTCAATACGGGGGAGGTTTCAGGTGATGTAGTCATGGTGCCGAGGTTGGATTCTTTGAGATCAAAAGCTGGAATGTCTTGCTTGCTCCTATGCGCACCTTTGACGAGGCGTCCAAATCGGCATGTCCCAAGCCAGGGACACCGAGCAAGGGCCGCCCCGCAGCGAGGGTGTCGTCCCCCTCCCGCGAAGCGAGAGAGGGGGAAGGCGCACAGCGACTCAGGGGGTGATCCATTCAGGCGAGTTCGGCGTAGCCGTGGCTCAGGACGATCTTGTCGCGCTCCAGCACGCGGGCGCGCAACTGCAGCTGGCAGGGCTGATCGGGCGTGCGCCAGATCTCGGTGACCAGGGTCTCCCCGGGATAGACGGGCGCGGTGAAGCGCACATCCAGCGCCTTCAGGCGCGCGGGATTGCGGTCGCCGCATTGGCGCAGCACGGCATGGGCCACCAGGCCGTAGCTGGCCAGGCCATGCAGGATGGGCCGCTCGAAGCCGGCCTTGCGCGCCACGGCCGGGTCGGCATGCAGCGGGTTGTAGTCGCCCATCAGGCGGTACAGCAGCGCGGCCTCGGGGCGTATGGCCTGGGCGTCGGTGAAGTCGGGCGCGCGGTCCTCCGGCGTGGGGCGCAGCGGCGCCAGGGGCGCGTCGCTGGGCTGGCCGCCGTCCAGCAGGCTGTAGCCGCCATCGCCGCGCAGAAAGCTGACCTGCTGCACGGTGGCCAGCAGCTCGCCCCCGGCGGTCTCCAGGCGCCGCTCGGTGACCATGATGGCGCCCTTGCCTTCGCCCTTGTCCGTCAGGTGCGTGATGCGGTTGTGGCCCACCACGTCGGCGCTGGCCGGCAGCGGGCGGTGCAGCCGCATGCGCTGCTCGCCATGCAGCAGCTTCACCCAGTCGATGCCCGTATCGGCCTCGCGCGCCCAGAAGCCCGGGTAGCCCAGCACCACGGCCTGCGAAGGCAGGGCGCGCAGCCCGCCGGGCGCCCCTTCGTAGAAAAAGGGCAGGGCGTCGGGGCACAGCGGATCGCTGCCCAGGCCCAGGCTCAATGCATAGAGCATGGTGTCGCGCTCGCCATAGTGCTGGCGCACGGGCTCGAAGGGGCGCTGTTTCAGGTGCTGATAGCTGATGGCCATCACGGTTCCTCTCAGTGGTTGATTGCGCTGGCGCGCTTCAACCCTCGCAACTGGCGCGGCCCGACTCAGGGACACCGAGGAAGGGCCGCCCCGCACCGAGGGTGTCGTCCCCCTCCCGCAGGAGAGGGGGAAGGCGCGTAGCGCCTCAGGGGGTGTCGTTCAAACAGGATCCCAGCTGAAAACGTCGGCGGATCGGTCCAGCGGCACGAACGATGCCTTGAGCGCCGGCATGCCGTGCTCGGCAATGAACTGGGGCGACCAGCCCTCGCTGCGGTGCACCGAGCGCAGCGGGCGCGGCTGGCTCATGACGAAGATCTCGTTGTTGCGCACGGCGAAGACCTGGGCGTTCACGTCGCGGGCCGCGTCGGACAGCAGGTAGACGGCCAGCGGGGCGATCTTGTTGGGCGTCATCTGCTGGATCTTGGCCACGCGCGCCTGCTGCTCGGGCGTGTCGGTGGGGATGGAGCCGATCATGCGGCTCCAGGCGAACGGCGCGATGCAGTTGGAGCGCACGTTGAACTTCTGCATGTCCAGCGCGATGGACTTGGACAGGGCCGTCAGCCCCAGCTTGGCCGCGCTGTAGTTGGCCTGGCCCAGGTTGCCGATCAGGCCCGAGGTCGAGGTCATGTGCACGAAGGCGCCGCTTTCCTGCTCCTTGAAATGGTTGGCGGCCGCGCGGCTCATGTAGTAGCTGCCGTACAGGTGGACCTTGATGACGGCGTCCCACTCGTCCAGGCTCATCTTGTGGAAGAACCGGTCGCGCAGGATGCCGGCGTTGTTGACCACGCCGTCGATGCGGCCGAAGCTGTCCACGGCGCACTGCACGATGCGGCCCGCGCTGGCGGCCTCGGCCACGCTGTCGGTGTTGGCCACGGCCTGGCCGCCTGCGGCCTTGATCTCATCGACCACCTTCTGGGCCGGGCCGGCGTCCGTGCCCTCGCCCGTGGTGGAGGTGCCGATGTCGTTGACCACCACCTTGGCGCCCTCGGCCGCCATGGCCAGCGCCATGTCGCGCCCGATGCCGCCGCCGGCACCCGTCACCACCACTACCTTGTCCTGCATCATTTTCTGCGCCATGGCCTGTCGTCCCCGTTCAGTGTTCGTTGGAAAGAAGTCGGAACCAAGCATGCCGGCAAACGCCGGGCCGCGCCATTCGGCAATCGCAAGGGCGGACTTCGCGGGAATGAAAGCAGCGGCGGCCAACCTGCGCCGGCCCAGCCTTCGGCGCGGCCAAAGGCTTGCTTAAGAAAACGCGGATTGCGGGCCGCCGCGCTTGCACCGACCATGGCGGCCATGACAGACAAGCAAGCTACCGACACCCTCGACGCCGCCGCGCTGGCGCACCTTCAGTCCTGGCAGGGCCGCAGCGAAACCCTGGCAGACAGCATCACGGCCGCGCCCGTGGCCGCGCTGTCGGCCACGCTGGACAGGGAAGACCCTGAGCCCGCCGACGGCACGGCGCTGCCGCCGCTGTGGCACTGGATGTACTTCCTGCCCCATGCACGCCAAAGCGAGATCGGCCCCGACGGCCATCCGCGCCGTGGCGGCTTTCTGCCGCCCGTGCCGCTGCCGCGCCGCATGTGGGCCGGCGGGCGCCTGCGCTGGGAGGCAGGCAACGCGCTGCAGGTGGGCCAGAAGGTGCAGCGCCGCTCCACCATCGGCTCGGTCAGCCACAAGAGCGGCCGCTCGGGCGAGCTGCTGTTCGTGCTGGTCGAGCATGCCTACAGCAACGACCAGGGCCTGGCGCTGACCGAGGAGCACGACATCGTCTACCGCGCCGCTGCCCAGCCCGGCGATCCCGCGCCCACGCCCCAGAAGCCGCCGCTGGACGGCCAGCAAACCTGGTCGCGCACCATCGTTCCCGACGACGTGCTGCTGTTCCGCTACTCGGCCCTGACCTTCAACGGCCACCGCATCCACTACGACCGCCGCTATGTGACAGGTGTCGAAGGCTATCCGGGCCTGATCGTGCACGGCCCGCTGATCGCCACCCTGCTGCTGGACCTGCTGCGCCGCGAGCTGCCCCAGGCGCAGGTGCTGTCCTTCGAGTTCAAGGCCGTGCGCCCCACCTTCGACCTGCATGCCTTCAGCGTGCACGGCAAGCCTTCTGCGGACGGCAAGACCGTCGAACTCTGGGCGCAAGACCACGAGGGCTGGCTGACCATGACCGGCACGGCAAGTGTCTCCCCCTGAGTCGCTTCGCGCCTTCCCCCTCTCTACCCGCTTCGCGGGGGAGGGGGACGACACCCTCGGTGCGGGGCGGCCCTTCCTCGGTGTCCCTTGCTTTGGGCGGCGCCGGCTTTGGCTCCCGCTGCGATAACTGAATTGGTATTCAACACATTCCGCGCTGTGAAGGCGCTGACCATAAAGCCTTGAGACCACCATGATCGAACACACGCTTTCCAACAATTTCCCCGAAATCCGCGACGCCATCCGTGCGCTGTGCGCCGAGTTCCCCGACGAGTATTTCCGCAAGATCGACGAGCAGCGCGCCTATCCCGAGACCTTCGTGGACGCGCTGACCAAGGCCGGCTGGCTGGCCGCGCTGATCCCGCAGGAGTACGGCGGCTCGGGCCTGGGCCTGACCGAGGCCAGCGTGATCATGGAAGAGATCAACCGCTGCGGCGGCAACTCGGGCGCCTGCCATGGCCAGATGTACAACATGGGCACGCTGCTGCGCCACGGCTCGCAGGCGCAAAAGGAGAAGTACCTGCCGCGCATCGCCTCGGGCGAATGGCGCCTGCAGTCCATGGGCGTGACCGAGCCCACCACGGGCACGGACACCACCAAGATCAAGACCAGCGCCGTCAAGAAGGATGGCCGCTACGTGGTCAACGGCCAGAAGGTCTGGATCAGCCGCGTGCAGCACAGCGACTGGATGATCCTGCTGGCGCGCACCACGCCGCTGGCCGAGGTGAAGAAAAAGAGCGAGGGCATGTCCATCTTCATGGTGGACCTGGCCGAGGCCCAGAAGAGCGGCCTGACCGTGCGCCCCATCCCCAACATGGTCAACCACGAGACCAACGAACTGTTCTTCGAGAACCTGGAAATCCCCGAGGAGAACCTGATCGGCGAGGAAGGCAAGGGCTTCAAGTACATCCTCGACGGCCTCAATGCCGAGCGCACGCTGATTGCGGCCGAATGCATTGGCGACGGCTACTGGTTCCTGGACCGCGTGACCAACTACGTGCGCGACCGCAATGTGTTCGGCCGCCCCATCGGCCAGAACCAGGGCGTGCAGTTCCCCATTGCCGATGCCTTCATCGAGGTCGAGGCCGCCAACCTCATGCGCTGGAAGGCCTGCGAGATGTTCGACGCCAACCAGGCCATGGGCGCCCAGGCCAACATGGCCAAGTACCTGGCGGCCAAGGCCAGCTGGGAGGCGGCCAATGCCTGCATCCAGTTCCACGGCGGCTTCGGCTTTGCCTGCGAATACGACGTGGAGCGCAAGTTCCGCGAGACGCGCCTGTACCAGGTGGCGCCGATCTCCACGAACCTGATCTATTCCTACGTGGCCGAGCACATCCTCGGTCTCCCCCGCTCGTTCTGAAATGAAGTACCCCCTGAGTCGCTACGCGCCTTCCCCCAAAGGGGGACGACACCCTCGGAGCGGGGCGGCCCTTCCTCGGTGTCCCTGGCCTTGGGCCGTGCCAGTTGCACAGGCGGCGCCAAAGTGCAATGGATTTTCAATATGAAAAAGCAAAGTCTTCGGCCGCTTGACGGCACCACCGTCGTCTCGCTGGAACATGCGGTGGCCGCACCGTTTTGCACGCGCCAGCTGGCCGACCTGGGCGCGCGCGTGATCAAGGTCGAGCGGCCCGGCAGCGGCGACTTTGCGCGCGGCTATGACCAGCGCGTGCAGGGCCAGTCCTCGCACTTCACCTGGATCAACCGCAGCAAGCAGAGCCTGGCGCTGGACCTCAAGCAGGACGAGGCCATGCAGGCGCTGCTGCAGCTGCTGGAGGGTGCAGACGTGCTGGTGCAGAACCTGGCGCCCGGCGCGGCCGCGCGCATGGGCCTGTCCTATGCGGCTCTGCGCGAGCGCTTCCCGCGCCTCATCGTCTGCGACATCAGCGGCTACGGCGCCGACGGCCCCTACCGCGACAAGAAGGCCTACGACCTGCTGATCCAGAGCGAGGCGGGCTTTCTCTCGGTCACGGGCACGCCCGAGGTACCGTCCAAGGCCGGCATCTCGGTGGCCGACATCGCGGCCGGCATGTATGCGTACACCAACATCCTGTCGGCCCTGCTGCTGCGCGGGCGCACGGGCGAGGGCAGCCACATCGACGTGTCCATGCTGGAGGCGCTGGGCGAGTGGATGGGCTACCCCATGTACTACGCCTTCGACGGCGCGCCGCCGCCGCCGCGCACCGGCGCCTCGCACGCCAGCATCTATCCCTATGGGCCGTTCGAGGCCGGCAAGGACCTGGGTGATGGTGGCACGGTGATGCTGGGCCTGCAAAACGAACGCGAGTGGAAGCTCTTTTGCGAACAGGTGCTGCTGCAGCCCGCGCTGGCCGCGGATGCGCGCTTCGACAGCAATGCGCGCCGCAACGCCAACCGCGAGGAGCTGCGCGCGCTGATCCTGGGCGTGTTCAACGCGCTGGATGCCGCCCAGGTGGTGCAGCGGCTGGATGCGGCCGGCATTGCCAATGCGCGCGTCAACGACATGGCCGGACTCTGGAGCCACCCGCAGCTGGCCGCACGCCAGCGCTGGCGCAGCGTGGACACGCCGGCCGGGCCCGTGCAGGCCCTGCTGCCGCCCGGCGCCAACAGCGCCTTCGACTACCGCATGGAGGCCGTGCCCGCCGTGGGCGAGCACAGCGCCGCCATCCTGGCCGAGCTGGGCTGGAGCGCCGAGCGCATCGCCGCCCTGTGCCCGCCCCCGGGAAAAACCGCCCCCTGAAACCAGGGCGCATGCCCAAGAATGCGCCGGAGATCCAACCCATGAAAAACGACACCCAAGTGAGCATCCATCCGCTGGCCCAATTCGCTGCCTCGCTGCGCTGGGACGACGTTCCCGCCGCCGTGCAGCAGCGCGCCGAAGACCTCTGGGTGGACTGGTTCGGCTCCGTGCTCGCAGGCCAGGGCGCGCGTCCCGTGCAGAGCATCACGCGCTTTGCGCTGTCCCAGGGGCCGGCGCAGGGGCCTAGCGAGATCCTGGGCAGTGCCGACACCACCTCGCCCATGATGGCGGCCCTGGCCAATGCCGCGGCCTCGCATGTGGCCGAGCAGGACGATGTGCACAACGGCTCGGTCTTCCACCCCGCGGCCGTGGTCTTCCCGCCCGCGCTGGCCGTGGCGCAGAGCATCGGCGCCAGCGGCGCCGAACTCATGGCCGCCTGCGTGGCCGGCTACGAGGTCGGCATCCGTGTGGGCGAGTTCCTGGGCCGCAGCCACTACCGCATCTTCCACACCACGGCCACGGCCGGCACCCTGGCCGCCGCGGCCGCCGTGGGCCGGCTGCTGGGCCTCACGCCCGCGCAGATGCAGCATGCCTTCGGCTCGGCCGGCACGCAGTCGGCAGGGCTGTGGGAGTTCCTGCGCACGGGCGCCGACAGCAAGCAGCTGCACACGGCGCATGCGGCCGCTGCGGGCCTGATGTCGGCCTATCTGGCCCGGGACGGATTCACCGGTGCGCAGGACATCTTCACCGGGCCGCAGGGCCTGGCGGCAGGCATGTCCACGGACGCCGATCCCACGCGCCTCACGGACGGCATCGGCACGCGCTGGGCCACGGCCGAGACCTCGTTCAAATGGCATGCCTCCTGCCGCCACACGCACCCGGCCGCCGACGCGCTGCTGCAGGTCATGCAGGACCACGGC
Source organism: Delftia deserti (assembly GCF_042653485.1). NCBI lineage: Bacteria > Pseudomonadati > Pseudomonadota > Betaproteobacteria > Burkholderiales > Comamonadaceae > Delftia > Delftia deserti. The sequence goes on from NZ_JBHSIH010000001.1 coordinate 4,046,602, forward strand.
CTGGCCCCCGCCGACCTGGCGCAGGTCACCTGCCACGTGCACCAGGGCGCCATCGACGTGCTGGGCCCCGTGGTCGATCCCGGCACGGTGCACCAGAGCAAGTTCTCCATGGGCACGGTGCTGGCGCTGGCCGCACGCCACGGCCATGCGGGCCTGGACGAGTTCGACAACGAATACCTGGCCGCCACCACCGTGGCCCTGCGCGAGAAGGTGGGCATGGTGCTGGACCCCGAGGTCGATGCCGCCTACCCGCAGCGCTGGATCGGCAAGGTCACCGTGCTCACCACCGATGGCCGCACGCTGCACGGCCGTGTCGAGGAGCCCAAGGGCGATCCGGGCAACACGCTGTCGCGCGAGGAGATCACGGCCAAGGCGCTGCGCCTGATCGCCTATGGCGGTGCCCTGCAGGACGACCCCGCACAGGCCGCCGTAGCGCGGCTGTGGCAGATCGCGCACTGGCCGCGCGTGCAGCGCCTGCTTGACTGAGTTTTTGACTGAGTTTTCGCGCCGGCCCCGGCCGGCGAATCCATGGGAAAGGCGCCGCCACAGAGCGCCTCCCGCTTCCACCCAAGTGCACAGGAGACAAACCATGCAACGCACCACTTCTTTCCGCCGCCGCCTCGTTTACGCAGCGGCCGCCGCCTGCGCCCTAGCCGCCGGCGGGACGACCACCGGCGCCCTGGCCGCGGCCTGGCCCGAGAAGCCCGTCGTCCTCGTCGTGCCCTACAGCGCTGGCGGCCCCACCGATGTGGTGGCGCGCCTGCTGGCCGTGCCCATGGGACAGGTGCTGGGCCAGAGCGTGCTGGTCGAGAACACCGTGGGAGCGGGCGGCACCATTGCGCCCAACCGCGTGGCCAAGGCCAAGGCCGACGGCTACACCATCCTCATCCACCACATGGGCATGGCCACGGCGCCTGCGCTGTACAAGAAGCTGCCCTATGACCCGCTCAAGGACTTCGAGTACATCGGCCAGGTGCTGGACGTGCCCATGACCCTGCTGTCGCGCAAGGACTTCCCGGCCAACAACTTTGCCGAGCTGCTGGACTACGTGAAGAAGAACCAGGAGAAGGTCTCGCTGGCCAATGCCGGCATCGGCGCCGTCTCCCAGCTGTGCGGCATGCTGTTCATGCACCAGGCGGGCGTCAAGCTCACCACCGTGCCCTACAAGGGCGCAGGCCCGGCCATGAACGACCTCATGGGCGGCCAGGTGGACCTGCTGTGCGACCAGACCACGCAGACCGTGCCCGTGATCAAGGACGGCCAGCGCGCCAAGGTCTTCGGCGTGACCACGCCCAGGCGCCTGTCCTCGCTGCCCGACATCCCCACGCTGGACGAGCAGGGCCTCAAGGGCTTCGACGTCAAGGTCTGGCACGGCATGTACGCGCCCAAGGGCACGCCCAAGGACGTGGTCATGGCCATCAACAAGGCGCTGAACGTGGCCATCAAGGACGAGAACGTCAAAAAGCGCATCGCCGAACTCAGCTCCGACCTGGTCACGCCCGACAAGGCCACGCCGGAAGGCCTGCGCACCCACCTGCAGGCCGAGGTGGCGCGCTGGGACAAGGTCATCAAGGCCGCAGGCGTCTCGGCCGAATAAACCGCTCTCCCAAGGACATCCGCATGCACGATCTGGCGCGACAGGCCACTTCCTTTCTCTTCGTCCCCGCCACGCGGCCCGAGCGCCTGGGCAAGGCCCTGGACAGCGGCGCCGACATGGTCATCGCCGACTGGGAGGACGCCGTGGCCCCGGCCGACAAGGACGGCGCCCGCCAGGCGCTGGCCCAGGCCGTGGGTGCGCTCGAAGGCCCGGCCCGTGCCCGCCTGCTGGTGCGCATCAACGCCGAAGGCACGCCCTGGCATGCGGATGACCTGCGCGCGCTGGCGCAGCTGGTGGAGCAGGGCGTGGCCGGCGCCATGGTCTCCAAGGCCGAGCGCGCCCGGACCCTGCATGCGGTGGCCCAGGCTGCCGGTGCACGGGCAGCCGTGCTGCCCCTCATCGAAAGCGTGGCCGGCCTGGACGCGGCCGACGCCCTGGCCGCCGCCCCCCAGGTGGTGCGCCTGGCCTTCGGCCACCTGGACTTCCAGGTCGATGCGGGCATGGCCTGCGAGCAGGGCGAGGAAGAACTGCTGCCCATGCGCATGGCCCTGGTCCTGGCCTCGCGCCGCGCCGGCATCGGCGCGGCCGTGGACGGCGTGACGGTGGACACGCGCAACCCCGAGCGGCTGGCCCAGGACGCGGCACGCGCGCGGCGCATGGGCTTTGGCGGCAAGCTGTGCATCCACCCGGCCCAGGTCCAGCCCCTGCACGCCGTCTTCGACCCCGATGCAGCGGCCGTGGCCCACGCGCAGCGCCTGCGCCAGGCCCTGGCCGAGGCCGGAGGCGGCGTCTGCGTGCTGGACGGCCGCATGGTCGATGCGCCCGTGCTCAAGCAGGCCGAACAGGTGCTGCTGCGCCATGCCTGGGCGCAACAGAGACCTGCAGCACGATCTTGATGAAAATGAGACTGAAAGGCCGGTTTTCATCAAGAGTTTTCTGATTCTGGTGCAAGCAGTCCAATGATTTCCCTGATGGTGAATCCATCTGCCTCGAATACGCTTGGCCAACTCGATTGATTTCGAGACGGCGGTTTCTTGATCCGGTGTCTCCGCCCATGGTGGCACCCAGGCAAAGGAGCGTGTGATGGCAGTGATCTCGGGGACGGCATCGAACAGCGGATTCAACGGCCAATTGAAGGACCGATTTGATGACCGACTGGATGACCGATTGAATCGGCGCCAGGCGCTGGCCCTGGCGGCCGGCGCCGTGGCGGCAGGGCCCGCCAGCGTGCTGGCGCAGGCCGGCTTTGCCACGCGGCCCGTGCGCATCGTCGTGCCCTTTGCGGCGGGCGGCGCCACCGACGTGATTGCGCGCATCCTGGGCGAGCGCATGGCCCAGCAGCTGGGCCAGACCGTGGTGGTGGACAACAAGCCCGGTGCGGCCGGACTGATCGGCGGCGAGATGGTGGTCCGCTCCGCGCCCGACGGGCTCACCCTGCTGCTGGGCACCACCTCCACCATGCTCACCAACAAATACCTCTACAAGAAGACCGCCTACGACCCGCTGACCGACCTCACGCCCCTGTCGCGCGTGTGCATGGCGCCCATCGCCCTGGTGGTCACGGCCGACGTGCCCGCCACCCACCTGCGCGAATTCATGGCCTGGGCCCAGGCCAACGCGGGCAAGCTCTCGTATGGCTCCTACGGCATAGGCTCGCACGGCCACCTGGCCTGCGCCGTGCTCAGCGACATGGCCGGTGCCGGCATGGCGCATGCGGCCTACCGGGGCGAGGCGCTGATGGTGCAGGACATGCTGGGCGGACGCATCCCCATCGGCATGGGCAGCCTGCTCACGCTCAAGCCCCATATCGATGCAGGCAAGCTGCGCGCCCTGGCCGTCACCGGCACGCGCCGCGTGCCCCTGCTGCCCGAGGTGCCCACCTTTGCCGAGGCCGGCTACCGCCACGAGGCCATGGAACTGTCGGGCTGGCTGGCCATCGCCGGCCCCAGGGGCCTGCCGGCCGACCTCACGCGGCAATGGGGCGAGATCTCCAACCGCGCCGTGGCCAGCCGCGAAGGCACGGCCCGCATCATCGCGGCCGGCTTCGTGCCCGTGGATGACGACACGCCCCAGCGCTTCGGCAAGGCCTGGGCGCAGGAGGCGCCAGTCTGGGGGCGGCTGCTGCAGGCGGCGGGGGTGCAGCCCGGTTGATGGCGCACAGCGGCCCTGGCTGCCCGAGGCTGCACCCACGCCCTGTGCTGTAATCGCCCCTCCTCAGGCGGCCCCGGTGGTGCAATGCCATGACGGGACAGCCCGTGGTTTCTCAAACATTCAAGAGGGGGTATTACCGTGAGTGCATTGGTCATCAAGGCCTGGAAGGCCAGCGAGCAACCCATGGACGACAAGGGCAACCACATTGCCATCACAGGCCGCGAAGGCGGTCTGGTCGCCTGGATCCTGTCCAAGGTCAACATCGATCCCACCACCACCATCCGCGTGGGCAGCGAGCGCCTGGAGTTCAGCAGCGCCTCGCTGTCGGGCACCCAGTCGCGCCTGATCCCCCTGCAGGGCATCTGCTCCACCTACTACGGCTATCACAAGCCCTGGAAGACGGCGCTGGCCATCGGTGCCCTGTCGCTGTTCATGGGCGGGTCCATGATGGCCCAGAGCTTTTTTGCAGGCCTGGTGGTCATGCTGATCGGCTGGGGCATCGCCGCCGTCATCTACTTCCTGAACCGCACCCTGACGCTGGGCTTCATCGAGAACAGCGGCGCAGTCAACGGCATCAAGTTCAAGCGCTCGGTGATCGAGAACATCGACATCACGCAGGAGCAGGCCAGGCAGGTCTGCGAACTGATGCAGAAGCTGATCGAGGCCAAGGAAAAGCGGCTCTGACCGCTTGAGTGAAAAGGAAAGCGCGGCATGCGCTTTCCTTGTGCGCGCCGCGATCTGGGGGCAAGGCACGGCGCGCGCTATCGGGCAGGTGGGGCGCAGTCGGGCTCCACGTCCATGCCCAGCGGCAGGTAGTAGTGCTGCGCGCCTGCCCATCTTCCGCTTGCCACCTGCTCACGCCACTGCACATGCAGACCTTCGCGGGACAGGCAGTGATCCACCCGCGTCAGCCCCGGCCGATCCGGCCACCAGACAAGCAGGCGCTGCGGACCCAGCACCCGGACTCTCGCACCCTCGGCCAGTTGCAGGCCAATGAATCCCTCGGCGACGGGTGGCATGAACAACGCCGCACGTGCATCCGCTGCAACAGCCTCCGTGCCCGTTTTGCCCTGGTAGCGCAGGATGCTGCTTTCCGCCGGTTGACCTGTGGTGACGCAGCATTCGGGTGTCTGGCTGGATTCAGGCGCCAGACGAAAGTAGTGCTGCTGGCCCGTGGCTGCTATGGAGCCGCCCGATACTGCGATGGCGGCTTGTGGTTTGCGGGCGTCGAGAAGGCTGATGGGGGGAAAGGAGGCACTGGCTTGTGCTGCGGCCGTGTAGGTGAGATAGATGATGAACGAGAGGACTCGCACAGAGGCGATGCGGGCATTGGAATTAGTGGCCATTGTCGGACCAGTGTGGTGGATCGGAAGCTAGCTTCTTCACGCCGAAAGTTGCACCCAATGTATGAAGATCAACTGCTGAATTCACCTTGGTAGCTTTGTTGGACGCATCGTTGAATGTTTTGCCGACGTAGTTGGTGATCGTCATGTCAATTGCTCTACCAAGAGTGTGATTCGAGGAGAGAGCCGGTTTGTAGACGATTTCGTAGCCAGCCACCATTTGTCGAGCGGCAACGCGTGAAACACTTATGTCGGTTTCTCCTGCGCCATTTGTATGCACCCAATCTATATCAACTCCTGCCAAGGCTGGTACTGAATCAGGGGCCAGATTCTCTCGAGCAACTCGCCAAGAGTAATGCATCAGATATGCTCTTTCCGGAGGGCGTAAAGTGGCGGATATGCTAACGCGAGCACCACCGGCTTCAAGCGCAGAAATGAAGCGATCGACGTTATTTCTGAAATTTCCTGAAAGATCGTTTGTGCTTGTGCTTGTTGGAAACCGACCGACCCAAGCAGGTCCGCTTAATTCTGGCATTGGTTACTCCGCATTATCTAGTAGGTCTGATAACGATTTTTACTATGAAACGAGAATGGTGCTCATATACCTATGTAGCTTGATATCATATGCTGTTGATTATTTTATTTATTAGATCTCTCGATTTTCCTTGATGTTGAAGCTCATTTGGCTTTCCGAACCTTTGCCACCATGGCTATTTTGTTCCCAATACTGATTTTTAATTTTCGCGGCCTGAAATGTGTAGTGAACAGTTGCCATGTCATTGGCTCCAATACCATCGACATAAACGGATGTCACTAATACGTCGGATAACGTGATTTTGCCGAAGATCATTTGATCTCCACCCGCTTTGCACATGTCGATTTCAACTTGGTCAATGTGCTTGCCGGTCGAGCAGTGCTTGAGGACCGCAGGGTAGCATTTGTCAATCATGGCTACGATATTGAGATCGTGGAATGAGACTTTTCCTGCGCCTGCTCCTCCGCCGGAGGCCATCTTGTTTGATTGGGCTGCACCCCAGGTGAATGAGGTGGCATGCGTCCATCCCTTGTGCTGGGCGTCCTGTGATTCGCCTGTAGCCCCAGATACCTTCAAGAACATATCTATTGCCATCTTCTATCTTTCATGATACGAGTTTGAGCGGAGCGCGATAGTGTCGACCTCCAGAAGATTCCATTGATCGATTCTTTTGAGGTGCGATTATTTTGGATGGATGAAGATTATGACTCTGCTGAATGCATTCGTGCAATGGTTGTAGCTGGTTATTTGATTAGCATTGCAATCAATTCATCGCTGACTTTGGCCTATCTTCCTAAGCAAGGCGCCCGGAATGTAGCGCATGAATTGAATAATTTGTTTCATATATTTCATATAGAAACAATGCTTGTGAATGATGGTGTGATTGACCTGAGGTCGACGCCGCCTACCCGCAGCGCTGGATCGGCAAGGTCACCGGGCTCACCACCGATGGCCCCACGCTGCACGGCCGCGTGGAAGAGCCCAAGGGCGATCCGGGCAATACGCTGTCCGCTGTCGCGCGAGGAGATCACGGCCAGGACGTTGCGCCTGATCGCCTATGGAGGTGCCCTGCAGGACGACCCCACCGATCCACCGATGTGGTGGCGCGCCTGCTGGTGCGCATCAACGCTGGTGGCACGCCCCGGCATGCGGATGAAAACGTGTCCGCCGATAAATTATCGTTCTCGATGATCAGCCGCTGGGATTCTGGAACTGGTCGGGCAAGCCGGGTATCAGCGTTGGCATGGGGAAAGACGCCCAGTATCAAAGTAAAAACAATGAAAATAGGGCTGGAAAGATATTTCCAAAAACAGAACGGCACCGGATTGCCAAAGGCTGGTGATTTTCTGCTGTCTGTGTGAACCCTCAAGAATCCGTACATTGCCATCTCTGCCTTTCATGATGAAGCGATGACTTGAGTGCGAGAGTTCTTGGCTCAATCAACATGCACTGGCAGTTGAATTCTGGCTGTAAGCCCCGGGTCGAAGGGCAATTATTGACTGGCCAGGCATGTCTGGGAAATAGCCATCATTCCTGTTTGAGTGAATTGCCAGTCATTTGGGTATGTACAAGCCTGCCGGAATGCAGTCATACGGCAAGATTGCTCTTGGGGGAATAGTGGAATCTTTCTCGTCCTTGTCAGGGAGGTAACAATAAGTGTCTTCAAAAAATACCGCTTCAGATGAGGCGGTATTTCCTGGGGGCGTGCCGTGCGCCAGCGATAGAGGTGATCACTCAGGCCTGAGCCCCGCCACGCGCCATCAGCTTGAAGGTGCCGGTGGCCAGGGCCACCAGGGTGCCGTCCTCGGAGCGAACTTCGCCGCGCGCGAAGCTGATGGAGCGGCCGCGCCGCTCGCAGTGGGCGGTGGCGATGAGGTCGCCGCTGCCGGCCGAGACATAGTGCAGCGTGAGATCGATGGTGGCCACGCCGAAGGCCGTGGGGTCGTGCGAGCGGCAGGCCGAGGCCAGTGCGCAGTCCAGCAGCGAGGCGATGGCGCCGCCGTGCACGTCGCCGCGGCTGTTGGCCTGGTCCGGTTGAAAGCCCATGCGGACCTGGGCGTGGTCCTCGCCGATGCGTTCGCCGCTGAGCTTCATGGCGCGGGCCATGGGCATGGGCAGGCCGAAGAGGATGCCGGGCGCCTCGCCTTCGAAGGGGTTGGCCGGGTAGTCTTTGATGGGTGTATTCATGGACATGATCATCGCATTGGGCGCGGCGCTCGAGACTGGCGTGTACCGACTCCGGGGCACCGAGGAAGGGCCGTCCCGCACCGAGGGTGCCGTCCCCCTCCCGCGAAGCGAGAGAGGGCGCCGTGCACACGGGGGAAGCGGCGCAGCCGCTCAGGGGGGTGACTTTCAATCCACACGTGCACCTGTCGATTTGACGACAGTGGCCCAGCGCGTGATTTCCTTGTCGATATGCGCTTGCAGCGCCTCGGGCGTGGAGCCCACGGGCTCGTAGCCGCCGGCGGCCAGCTGGGCCTGCAGCGCGGGCTGGCGCAGGGCGGAGGCGATCTCGCGGCTCAGGCGCTGGGTGGCTTCGGCGGGCGTGCCGGCCGGCGCGATGACGGCGTACCAGCCGGTCACGTCGAAGCCTGCGATGCCCTGCTCCTGGATGGTGGCCACCTCGGGCGCCAGCGCCGAGCGCTGCGGGCTGGTGACGGCCAGCGCGTGCATGCGCCCGCTGCGGATGTGGGGCATGGAGGTGGAGATGCTGTCGAAGGTCAGGTCGATGTCGCCGGCCAGCATGGCGTTGACCACGCCCGCGCTGCCCTTGTAGGGCACATGGGTCATGCGCACGCCTGCCATGGAGCCGAAGTACTCGGCCGCAAGATGCCCCGTGTTGCCGTTGCCCGCCGAGCCGAAGGTGAGCTTGCCGGGGTTGGCCTTGGCGGCCTGGATGAGATCCTGGATGTTCTTTGCCGGCAGCTTGCTGCTGGCCGCGACCACCATGGGCAGGTTGGCCACCAGGGACACGGGCGCGAAGTCGCGGCGGGTGTCGTAGGGCAGCTTGGGATAGAGGCTGTCGTTGATGGCATGGGCGGCCAGCACCATGAGCACGGTGTAGCCATCGGGCCTGGCGCGCGCCACGTATTGCGAGGCCAGCGTGCCGCCCGCGCCGGGCTTGTACTCCAGCACCACGGGCTGGCCCAGCTGCTGCTGCAGCTGCACGGCCAGCGGGCGGCCCAGGAGGTCGGCACTGCCGCCGGGTGGATAGGGAATGACCAGCTGGATGGGCTTGGCAGGCCAGGCCTCGGCAGCATGGGCGGCCGGGGCCAGCAGGGCGCAGGTCGCCAGGGCCAGGCAGGACAGCAGGCGGCGGCGCGGGAGTGGGTGCATGGGCATGGACATGGGCATGGGGGGACTCCGTTTCATGAAGTGGACAGGGCGCCGGCCTGGTACTGCTCGCGCAGCGCGCGCTTGAGCACCTTGCCGATCTCGCTGCGCGGCAGGCTGGCGGCCAGCCGCAGCTCGGCCACGCGCTGGGTCTTGCCCACGCGGGCGTTGAGCCATTCGCGCAGCTCGGCGGCCGAGGGCGTGGCATCCGGGCGCGCCACGGCGTAGGCCACGGGGGTCTCGCCCCATGCATCGGAGGGCACGCCGATCACTGCGCATTCGGCCACCTGCGGGTGCTGCAGCAGCACGGACTCGATGTCGCTCGGGTAGACGTTGAAGCCGCCCGTGATGATCATGTCCTTCTTGCGGTCGCCCAGCACGATGAAGCCGTCCTCGTCCAGGCGGCCCACGTCGCCGCTGCGGATGAAGCGCAGGCCCTGGGCATCGAACCATTCGGCCTCCTGCGTCTTGTCGGGCAGGCGGTGGTAGCCGCTCATCATCCCGGCCGAGCGGCCCACGATCTCGCCCTGCTCGCCGGGCGGCAGTTCGCGGCCCTGCTCATCGATGAAGCGGATGTCGGCGCCCGGCCCCGGCCTCCCCACGGTGTGCAGCTTGTCGGGGAAGTCATGGCAGTGCAGCTCGCAGCGCACGCCGCCTTCGGTCATGCCGTAGTACTCGATCAGCGCGCCGGGCCAGCGGCGCAGCACCTCGGCCTTGAGCGCGGGATGGAACGGTGCGCTGGTGCAGAACTTGTGCTGCAGGCGGCTCAGGTCGGCGCCGTCGAACCCCGGGCACTGCATCAGCCGCTGGTACTGCACGGGCACGAGCATGGTGTGGGTGGCGCGGTGGCGCTCGGCCAGTTCCACGTAATGCGCCGCGTCGAACTTGCGCATCAGCACCAGGGTGCCGCCCAGGCCCAGCGTGGGCAGGGCCGCGACCAGGGTGGTGTTGGAGTACAGCGGCGTGGCGCACAGCGAGACGGCATCGGGCCCGTAGCCGTTGTGGATGGCGCGCTGCACGTGGGCCCAGCGCATGGCCCAGGACTGGACGATGCCCTTGGGCACGCCCGTGGTGCCCGAGGAGTAGATGACGTTGAAGGGCCAGTCGGGCTGGGGATGGATGGGCGTGGGTGCCGTGCCATGGTCCGCTTCGTCCGCAGCCAGCCATTGCGACCACGGCATGCCGGCTTCGACAGCGCCGTCCAGGGCCACGCATTGCAGATCCTGTCCGGCCTGCAGCGGCCATTGCGCGGCGGTGTCCGCGTCGCGCAGCACCAGCCGGGCGCCGCAGTTGTCCAGCATGGCGCTCAGGTGGCCGGCCGTGGCCGATGGGGCCAGCGGCGCCACGGCCACGCCCGCGCGCAACGCACCCAGGAAGGCCAGCACGTACTCGGGCGAGCTGCCCGCGCAGATGGCCAGCACGTCGCCGGGGCCCAGGCCCTGGCGTTGCAGGCGCAGGGCCACGCGGTCCATGCCCAGGCGCAGCGCGGCGTAGTCGAGGCTGCGGCCATCCATGGCAAGTGCGGTGTGGCGGGGGCGCTGGCTGGCCTGCAGCGCGACGAGTTCGGGCAGCGAGCCAAAGGGCTGGCGCAGCAGGGAGGCGATGTCTTCTTGCATGGGAGGGGCGAGTGGGGAGAACTATTCCAGCGACAGGCCTGCGGCCTTGACGATCTGGGCCCAGCTCTTGCGTTCCTGGGCGATGAAGGCGTCGTACTCCGCCGGTGTCTCGCCACCGGGCACGCCGCCCAGGTCGGCAAAGCGCTGGCGCACCTCGGCCGTCTGCATGGCACGCCGGGCAGATTCCTGGATGCGGCCGACCACGGCATCGGGCGTGCCGGCCGGTGCCAGCAGGCCGAACCAGGCCGTGACCTGCATGGGCACGCCGGCCTCGGTCATGGTGGGCACCTCGGGCAACTGGGCCGAGCGCGTGGCGCTGGTGATGGCCAGCGCGCGGAACTTGCCGCTCCTGATGTGCGGCATGGAGCTGGGCAGGTTGTCGATCATGTAGTCCACCTGCTGGCCCAGCAGCGCCGTGACCGCAGGCGCGGCGCCGGGAAAGGGCACGAGCGTGACCTCGATGCCGGCCTTCTGGCGGAACATCTCCGAGGACATGTGCGGCGACTGGCCCACGCCCGACGTGGACACGTTCAGGCGCCGGGTCCTGGCCAGCTCCACCAGCTCGCGCACGCTGCGCACGGGCGAATCCGCATGGACCACGAGGATGTTGGGCACCGAGATCACATTGGTGATGCCGCGCAGATCGCTTTCCTTGTAGCTGAGCTGCTTGTACAGGCTGAAATTGATGGCCACCGGGCCGATGTTGCCCATGAGCAGCGTGTAGCCATCGGGCCTGGCGCGCGCCACCTGGGCCGTGCCGATGCTGCCGCCGCCCCCGCCCTTGTTCTCCACCACCACCGAGGTGCCCAGGTCCTTGCCCATCTTCTCGGCCAGCACGCGCGCGGCAATGTCCGTGGTGCCGCCAGCGGCGGCCGGCACCACGATGGTGATGGGGCGTTCAGGCCAGGCCGCCGCCAGCGCGGCGGCAGGAGCCAGGGAGAAAAAAGGCAAAGCGGCCAGCAAGGCCAGCAGGCTGCGGCGGACGGTCATGGGCAGTCTCCAGTTCACTGCCCGCAACGATAGAAAACCCTGGGCCCCAGGGCACCAGGGTTTGACTGGAGATCCGCTTCGCCATTCGGAAACCCGCGCTTAGGCCCACTGGAACGCGTGCTAACCCCTTGCCGAAAAGGCGGCCACAAGAAAAAAGGCGCCGAAGCGCCTTTCATTGACCGTGTGGTGCACAGCGCCAAAAACTGGCGCGGCCCCAAGCGGGAGATGCCGAGCAAGAGCCGCCTCGCGGCGAGGGCATCGTCCCCCTCCCCCGCGGAGCGGGTAGAGAGGGGGAAGGCGCGTCAGCGCCTCAGGGGGTGATCAAGGATACAGTCCCCGCATCTCGCGCGCATGCAGGATGCGCTGGCAGGCCACGATGAAGGTGGCGGTGCGCAGCGTCACGCCGTGCTGCTGGGCCACCTGCCAGATGGCCGCGAAGGCGTCCTGCATGATGCGCACCAGGCGGGCGTTGATCTCGTCCTCGCTCCAGAAGAAGCTGGAGAAGTCCTGCACCCATTCGAAGTAGCTCACCGTCACGCCGCCGGCATTGGCCAGCACGTCGGGCAGCACCAGCACGCCCTTTTCGGTCAGGATGTCGTCGGCCTCGGTGGTGGTGGGGCCGTTGGCGCCCTCGATCACCATCTTGGCCTTGATCTTGCCGGCGTTGTCCTTGGTGATCTGGCCTTCCAGTGCGGCGGGGATCAGGATGTCGCAGTCCACGCTCCAGAAGTCGGCAGCGTCCATGGCCTCGGCGCCGGCAAAGCCGCCCACGCCGCCCTTGGCGGCCACGTGGGCCAGCAGGGCCGGTACATCCAGGCCATTGGCGTTGTGGATGGTGCCGGTGTGGTCCTGCACGGCCACGACCTTGGCGCCCACGTCGGCGAACAGCTTGCCTGCCGTGCCGCCCACGTTGCCGAAGCCCTGCACGGCGATGCGCGCGCCCTGGACCGACAGGCCGGTCAGCTTGGCCGCTTCCACGCCCACGGTGAACACGCCGCGGCCGGTGGCCTCGACGCGGCCCAGCGAGCCGCCCAGGTCCACGGGCTTGCCCGTGACCACGCCGGTGGCGGTGGCGCCGGTGTTCATGGAGTACGTGTCCATCATCCAGGCCATGATCTGGCCATTGGTGTTGACGTCGGGCGCGGGGATGTCCTTGGAGGGGCCGATCAGCAGGCCGATCTCGCTGGTGTAGCGGCGCGTCAGGCGCTCCAGCTCACCGCGCGACAGCGTCTTGGGATCGACACGGATGCCGCCCTTGGCGCCGCCGTAGGGCACGTTGACGGCCGCGTTCTTGACCGACATCCAGGCCGACAGGGCCATGACTTCGGACAGGGTCACATCCTGGTGGAAGCGCACGCCGCCCTTGCCGGGACCGCGGCTCAGGTTGTGCTGAACGCGGTAGCCTTCGTAGTGGGCGATAGTGCCGTTGTCCAGCTCGATCGGCACATCGACGATCAGGATGCGCTTGGGGCGCTTGAGGGTTTCGACCCAGCGGGCGAGGTGGCCCAGGTATGGCGTGACGCGATCGACCTGCTGCAGGTAGTTGCCCCAGGGGCCGAGGTGGTCGGCCTGCAGGTAGGAAGGGATGGCGTGGTTGGTAACGCCGGCCGAAGCGGGTTGCTGCATGGTGGTTCCACACAAGAGTTGTCTGAGGGTTTTGAGCTTATTCCCGGGGCTATGCGCTGTCCAACGCCTTATGAGCGAGAGCCTTATGCATTTAATGCATAACCCTGGGAGCGCCTTGTCCGGCGGACAATCGAGGCCGCTTGAGACCCACCGATGCACTCCAGGAAAGCCGCTCCATGACGAACACGCCCCGCACTCCCACAGCCTTGGCCCATGCGCTGCTCCAGGCCCGCCACAACGGCGAATTGCTGGACGCCGACGATTGGGCCGATGTGGTGCGCACGCCCGCAGATGCACAGGCCGTGCAGGCCGCCATGGCGCCCGCCCTGGGCTGGCGCGTGGCCGGCAGCCAGCAGGGACCGGGCCGCGTTCCGGGCTATTGGAAGTCTGGCGCGCCGCGCCGCGATGCCCCGCTGACCCATGCGCCGCTGCCCGAAGAAGGCGTCTGGGCCAGCCCCTCGGTCGCTGGCGGCGCGCCGCTGCACCTGCGCGGCATCGAGGCCGAGATCGCCCTGCGCCTGGGCCGCGAGGTGACGGCCGAGATGGCTGCCGCGCTGCAGCCCGGCGAGGGGCTGGAGTTGATCGACGGCATCACGGCCGCCATCGAGGTGGTGGATACGCGCTGGCGCCAGCACCTGAAGGCGCCGCCGCTGCTGCTGGCCGCCGACGGCCTGTGCCATGGCGCCCTGGTGCTGGGGCCGTGGCAGGACGCTTCGCGGCTGCTGCCACGCGAGTCGCCGCGGGACTGGTCTGCCCAGGTCTGCCGGCTGCGCGTGGGCGCGGCGCCGCTGCAGGCGTTCACCGGCACGCATCCGCTGGGCGATCCGCTGTGGCTGCTGGCCGGCTGGCTGCAGGAACTGGTGCGCCGCTATGGCAGCGTGCCCGCAGGCACGGTGGTGACCACGGGCACGTGGAATGGCCTGGCGTTTGCCCAGGCCGGTGACCTGGTGGTGGCCGAGCTGGACGGCCTCGCCGAGGCCCGCCTGCAGCTGTGAGGCTTCAGGCAGGCCATCGAGTGATCAGGTGATCTTGTAGTCCTTGAGGGCCGGATCGCCCTCGGGAAAGCGCAGGTCCAGGTTGCGCATCACCTCGCGCAGCAAGGTGGCGATCATGAGGTTGCGGTGCGTCTTGGAGTCGGCGGGCACGATGGTCCAGGGCGCCCAGGGCGTGTGCGTGGCGCCCAGCAGCTGGCCGTAGGCCTGCTGGTAGTCCTTCCACTGCGTGCGCACCTTCATGTCGTTCTCGTCGAACTTCCAGTGCTTGGCCGGGTCGTCCAGGCGCTCCTGCAGGCGCGCGCGCTGCTCGTCGGCGCCGATGTGCAGCAGGAACTTGACGACCACGGTGCCCGTCTCGCTGAGCATGCGCTCGAAGTCGTTGATGTGGGCAAAGCGCTGGCGCTGCTGCTCGGGCGTGATCCAGCCGTTGACCACGGGCACCAGCACGTCCTCGTAGTGGCTGCGGTTGAAGACCGTGATTTCGCCAGCGGCAGGCACCTGCTGGTGGATGCGCCACAGATAGTCATGGGCACGCTCGGCCTCGGTGGGGGCCTTCCAGCCCACGGCGTGCACGCCCAGCGCACTCATGCGGCCGAAGACGCCACGGATGGTGCCGTCCTTGCCCGCCGTGTCCGTGCCCTGCAGCACGACGAGCAGCTTGTAGCGGCGGTCGGCGTACAGCAGGTTCTGCAGCGCATCCAGTTCCTCGGCCAGGGCCTCGACGGCGACCTTGTCCTCGGCCTTGCCGTTGCCATTGGAAAAGGGCTTGGCGCCAGGGTCGAAGTCGGCCAGGGCAATGGGCCTGTCCTTGTCCTTGTCGGACCTGGCCGAGCGCGGCTGCCATTGCTCCCAGAGCTTTTGCACGGCCGCATCGCGGCTGGAGAAAGGGTTGAAGGCGTCCATGGCTTGAGCGGTGGGTGAGCGGGGAAGGTCAGGGCTGGGCGCGAATGGATTGCACCTGCAGTTGCGGCGGCGCCATCGAAGGCGCGGCGCCAGCGGCGGGCCTGGGGCCGGGCTGGCCCCGGACCTCCACGTTCTGCCGCTGCCACTGCGCAACCTGCTCGGCGCTCAGGCCCTTGAGCTGCCAGGTCTCGCCGGAGGCGGTCTGCAGCACGGGCTGCTCATGGGGCGCATTGCCACGCAGAACCAGGCGGCCTTGCAGGGTCAGGGGCTGGCCCGGTTCGGACGCCGCGCCCGAGGCTGGCGCAGCCGCGCTGGCGGCGGGCGAAGCCGGCGCCGAGCAGGCGCTCAGCAGGGCCAGGCCGCTGGCCAGCAGCAGCGGCAGACTGCGGCGCAGGCCGCGGGCGGAGGCAGTCGGGTGTGCGTGGTTCATGGCGTTCAGCGTACGACGGCTGTCAGCGTGCTGCCTGCCGGAACACGCAGCTGTTCCTGGTAGGTGCCTTGCGCATCAGGCTGACGCAGGAAGGGGAAATGGCCGCGCGCATTGAGGTTCACCGGCACCGTGGTGGGCAGGACCCGGGAAGACGCCAGGCTGCTGCCGTTGATCGCCGCCAGGGTGAAGCCCTGCTCCGTGCGCGCGGGCCAGCCATAGCCGCTGGGCACATCGCCGGGCAGCAGTGCGATGTTGGCGCCCCAGCGCTGGATGGCGACCGGCAGCGTGGGACCGCCGGCTTGCTGTATGGCATTGCCCAGCACCTGCAGCGAGTCGGTGGACGTGGTGTTGCTCAGCAGCTGCTTGTAGAAGCCCACGCCGTACTGGCGCACCAGGTAGGCGCCCAGGCTGCCGTTGACGTCGTAGCCGAAGCAGGGCGCGACGGTGTCGGCGCTCCAGGCGGCGGGATCGCAGTTGAAACCCGAGCGGGACAGCCAGGAGGGGACGCGTCCGCTGGCGATGGAGTTGAAGCCCGGTGTGACGCGCTGGGCCACGATGTCTTCGCCCATCATGGCGCTCATTTCCTCCAGGAAGGTGTCGAACGCGTAGTCGGTTCCCGGCTTGGGCAGCTGGACGCTGCGGCGGTAGAAGTTCGTCATGTGGACGAACTCATGGGACAGCGTGCTGATCTGGTTGGTCATGCCGGCGGCAGGGTCCAGGTACAGCGTCTCCGTGTCCATGTAGAAGGACAGCGATTGGTTGCTGTACTTGACATCTGGATCTGCAGGGTCTGCCTTGAAGTTGTTCAGCGACCAGAAATAGCCCAGCAGCCCGTACGGGGTGCGGTCCGGCACGAAATTCACGAACACGATGTCCAGGGGCTGGTCGGGGTCGATGAGGTCGCTGTAGGAGTGCGTTCCCCAGGGCTCGCCAGACAGCCCCGTGATCAGGGGATAGACCGCGTCGGAGCCGCTGGTGAATCGCTGGACCAGCGTGTCGAGCATGGCATCGCTGACCTTGGCCGCGTCGTACTCGCTGTTTTCCAGCCAGACGTTGATGGTGCGGGTGCCGGTGGGCGTGGGCACGCTGGCCTGGCGCCTGAGCGTGGCCTGGCGGGTTTCGATTTTCGAGCTGCCGGTTTCCACGAACCAGCTGCGCTGGCTGCCCACGGGCAGGATGGCCGCTGCCTGCTGCTTGATGGATGGCCGCGCCTGCGTGTCCGCTGCCGTCAGGCGGGGCTTGAAGTTGCGGATGCGCTCGGGAATCTGGTTGCCCGTTGCGGATGCGGCGCTGAGGCTTTTCTGTGCCGTGGCGGTGGTCGCCGCGGGCGGTGTCAGCGTCAGTGCGGGCATGGGCACGCTGGCGTCGCCGTTGTTGGTGTAGATCAGCGTGACCTGCTTGCTCCCCAGATTGGTCAGGCCCACGGGGATCTGCTGCTCGGCCTGCGTGGTGTTGGTGTAGCTCCAGACCCCCACGCCCTGGCCCGAGTAGGTGGTGGCATCGGCGGCGCCGCAGGCCGAGCCCGAGCAGGCGGCCGTCAACTGGGTAGACGGGCCGGACGGGCCGCCGCCTCCTCCTCCGCCGCAACCGGCCAGAACGGCGCCCAGAGCCAGTGCGATGGCGGTCTTGCTGTACTGATGATCAAAGAACATGTTTTCCCTTCCTCTTGTGTACCTGATGCTGGAGATGTGGATTCTTGATCCGATATGGCGTGAGATGCTACCCGATGCGATCCGCGGCGCTGTCTGGCAGCGGATGCACCGGCATCTGCAGCTGCTCCACGAACCGTCGCGCCGCCAGCCCCAGCGGACGCTCCTTGGACCAAACCCAATCGACGAACAGCTGGGTGCCGTTGCTGATGTTGCACAGCGGAATGCGCAGCAGCGCGCCCGTTTGCAGCAGCGGCTCGGCGACGCTGAAGGGCAGCCACCCCCAGCCCAGGCCTGCCGAGATCAGCGACAGGGCCGCCAGATGGCTGTCGGTGCGCCACAGCTGGTGCGAGAACACGAAGCGCGGATCGGTATGGGCCAGGTCGCGGCTGGCCAGCAGGATCTGGCGCGCGCCGGCCAGCTGGCCCACATCCAGGCGCTGCTGCCCGTCCACGCCCAGTTGCCGGGCCAGCGGGTGCCTGGCCGCCATCACGGCGACCATGGTTTCCTGGCCCATCTCCTGGAAATCCTCGCGTCCGTCGATGGCCGGGCGCTCGAAGACCAGGGCCAGATGTGCGCGGCCCGAGTGCAGTTCCTTGAGCGCATCGACCTGGGCGGCCACCAGCACTTCCACCTCCAGCCCCGGGAATTCCTCGACCAGCGGCTGCAGCGGCGCGGCCCAGGCCGTGGACAGCAGCTCGGGCGCGATCACCAGGGTCAGCCGCTCCTCCAGCCCCTGGTGCAGGGCCAGCGCCTGGTGGTTGAGCTGCTGCAGCTGGGCGGCCAGCAGCCGGGCCTGGGGCTCGAGGGCGCGCGCCGCCGCCGTGGGCCGGGGCTCGCGGCCGCTGCGGTCGAACAGCTGCAGGTCCAGCTCGGCCTCCAGCTGGGCGATGGCCATGCTCACGGCCGAGGGCACGCGCCCCAGCCGGCGTGCGGCGGCAGAAAACGAGCCGTGGTCCAGCACGGCAAGGAACAGCGGCACCTGGTCGGCGGGGAAGGACATGGTGGGAATCTGTCAGTTTTATTGAAAGAATCTGACTTTAACGTTCAATTGCGGACAAATAAACTGCGCCCCCTATGACCTTGCAGACACACAAAAAGGGCCTCCAGGGGCCCAAGCGCAAAGTGGTCTTCGTGACCCTGTATGAACTGATCGCCATCGCGGCCTCCAGCCTGCTGTTCATGGCCATCGGCCAGAGCGCCGGGCATTCGGGCGGCATGGCGATTGCCGCCTCCACGCTGGCCATCGTCTGGAACCTGACCTTCAACCACCTGTTCGAGCAGTGGGAGGCGCGCCAGAGCGTCAAGGGCCGCTCGGTGATGCGCCGCGTGGTGCACGCCCTGGGCTTCGAGGGCGGTCTGGCCATGGTGCTGATCCCGCTGATGGCCTGGTGGTTCGGCGTCACGCTGTGGGAGGCCACGGTGATGGAGGCCGGCCTGCTGGTCTTCTTCCTGGTCTACACCTATGTCTTCAACTGGTGCTTCGACCATGTGTTCGGCCTGCCCGCCTCGGCCTCGGCGCCCGCTGCGGTGGCACCGCGTGCTCAGGGCGAGCCGGCCTGCAGCAACTGACCGGCCACGGCGGCGGCGGCCGTGCGGGTCTCCACGCCGAGTTTCTCGAAGATGTGCTCCAGGTGCTTGTTCACCGTGCGCGGGCTCATGCCCAGGATGTCGGCGATGTCGCGGTTGGTCTTGCCCTTGCTCAGCCATGACAGCACCTCGGTCTCGCGCGGGGTGAGCGCCACCTGCTGCAGCCGGCGCGCGGCAGGCGTCTGCGGCGCCTCGTGGCTGAGCAGCACCATCGACTCCCCCAGGCCGCTGGCGCCCATGTGGCGCGCCAGCAGCTGGCGGCCATCGGCCAGGGCCAGCGCCAGATCCTGGGGAGCGGACCGGCCCTCCTGATCCGCCTGGCCGGACGGATCCGGCTGGCGGGCGCCGGCCAGCCAGTCCCCGGCCGCCTCCAGCGGGAAGGGCTGGTCCGCAAAGGCCTCCTCCAGCCAGCGCGATGCCTGGGGCGAGCGCCAGGCCACGCGGCCCTGGCCGTCGAGCACCACCACGCCCAGCCCCGCCACGTCCACGGCCTCCTGCGCCTGGCGCGTGGCGCGGGCATTGCGCACATGGGTGGCCAGGCGCACCAGCACCTCAGGGATGCGCAGCGGCTTGACCACGTAGTCCACGCCACCGCTGGCAAAGCCGCGGATGATCTGGTCCGTGTCCGACAGGCCGGTCATGAACACCACGGGCACATGGGCCCAGGCCGGCGTGGCCTTGAGCGTGCGGCACAGCGTGAAGCCGTCCATGCCGGGCATGACGGCGTCCAGCAGCACGCCGTCGGGCACGGTGAGGGCGAAGCGCTGCAGGGCCTCGTCGGCGTCGCGGGCGGCGAGCACCACGTAGCCTTCGGCGGCCAGCGCGTCGCACAGCATGCGCAGGCTGTCCAGCGCGTCGTCCACCACAAGGATGACGTGGGCGTTGTGAGGGGGGTGGCTGGGGTGGCTGCTGCTGTCGGCGGTCGTCATCTGTGGCCTTTGCGGGTTCTCATTCATCGGTCTCCTCTCTTTCTTCGTCTTCTTCATCCTCTGGCTCGGGCCGCGGCAGCATGCGCGCCAGCGCATCGAAGTCGAAGCGGTTCGCGCAGGCCTGCAGCGCATCGAGCAGCGCGGCATGCGCGGGCGCCTGCTGGCGAGCCTGGCGCAGGCGCTCGCGCAGGGCCGTGGCCTGGCCCGAGCGCGCCAGCCGGGCCAGGTCTTCACGCAGATCGGGCGGGAAGGGGGCGGCTGCCGGCGCCTCCTCTGCCTTGGCCTCTGCCTGCTCTGCACACGGCGCCGGCAGCAGCAGCGGGCGGTTGTCATGCACCCATTCCAGCCGCAGCACGCGCTCGAGCACCTGCAGCAGCTCGGACTCGGTCACGGGCTTGGCGACAAAGCCCTGGCAGCGCGCATCGGCCAGGCGCGGCGGGTCGTTGTCGAACAGGTTGGCCGAGACGAAGACCACGGGCAGCTGCTGCGCATCCCGGCGCGCGCGCAGCAGGGCGGCGGTCTGCCAGCCGTCCAGGTCGTCCATGCTGATGTCCAGCAGTACCAGGTCGGGCGGGCTTTGCTCCACGATCTCCAGGCACTCGCGGCCGCTGGCGGCCTCGCGGATCTCGAAGCCCAGCGGCAGCAGCAGGCCGGCCAGCAGCTGGCGCTGCAGCGGCTGGTCGTCCACCACCAGCAGGGTGCGCCGGGGCGGCAGATAGCCGATGACGGTGTGCAGCGTGGCGGCGGCGCCCGGAGGGACCCAGGACGCGTCGGGCGCCATCTCGGGCAGGTACAGGCGCACGGTGAAGCAGCTGCCCTCGCCGGGCGTGCTGCTCAGGGTGAGCTGCCCGCCCATCAGCTCGGTCAGCAGATGGGTGATGGTCAGCCCCAGGCCCGTGCCCGCCTCGCTGACGCGCCGCCCCGCGCTGCCGCGCTCGAAGGGCACGAAGATGCGCTCCATGTCCTGCGGCTCGATCCCGATGCCGGTATCGATGACCTCGATGCGCGAGACATGGGGCCGGAAATCCATGCGCAGCCGCACCTCGCCGCGCTGGGTGAAGCGCACGGCGTTGGACAGCAGGTTGATCAGGATCTGGCGCAGCCGCTTGGCATCGGCCCGCACCCAGCGCGGCATGGTGCCCAGCGTCTCGACCGAGAACTGCAGCCCCCTGGCCTGGGCCTGGGGCCGCATCATGGCCTCGATGCCGTCGATCAGCGCGGGCAGGGGCAGGGGGGCGAGGTCCAGGCGCAGGCGGCCGGCCTCGATGCTGGCCAGCTCCAGCGATTCGTCGATCAGCGCGCGCAGGTGCTGGCCGCTGTGCTGCATGGTGGACAGGGTCTCGCGCACCCAGCCATCGACCTGCGGGCTCTTGAGCAGGATCTGCGTATAGCCCAGCAGGCTGTTGAGCGGCGAGCGCAGCTCGTGCGTCATGCCGGCCACGTAGCGGGTCTTGGCCTGGCTGGCCTGCTCGGCATGGTCCTTGGCGGCCTGCAGCTCGGCATCGGTGCGCTTGTGGGCGGCGATCTCCTGCAGCAGCAGCTGGTTCTGGCGCTCGGACTCGTCCTGCGCCATGCGCCGGCTGCCCGTGCTCAGCACCACCCACCAGGCGGCCACGGCGCACAGCAGGGCCAGCAGCGCGAAGACCTTGAGGAAGGGGATGCGCAGCGCGCCGCCATCGACGCTGCCTGCCTGCAGGCTTTCCTGCATGTAGACCACGCCCACCATGAAGGCCGTCACCGCGCACAGCGACAGCATCACCACCAGGTACTGGCCCGCGCGGAAGTTCACCTTGGTCGCCCAGCGCGGCGGCAGCAGGGCCGAGGCCAGCGCATGCAACTGCTCGCCCGCGCGCGAGCCGGTCTTGCAGCGGTCATGGCAGCGCGACTCCAGCGAGCAGCACAGCGAGCAGATGGGCGCGCCGTAGGCGGGGCAGTGCGCCATGTCCTCGGACTCGAAATGCTTCTGGCAGACGGCGCAGCGCACGGTCTCGCCGGGCTTCCACAGGTTGCCTGCGGGCCGCGCCAGGTAGTAGCGCCCGCCCGTCAGCCAGGCCAGCAGCGGCGACAGCAGCATGGACAGCGCCAGCGCGATGAAGGGCGAGAACGCGGCCGCCGTCTCGCCCAGCAGGCCCGCATAGGCGCAGCAGGCCACGGCGGCGGCCAGCAGCATGGCGCCCGGGCCCACGGGATTGAAGTCGTACAGATGGGCGCGGCGGAACTCGATGCCCGGCGGGCTCAGTCCCAGCGGCTTGTTGATGACCAGGTCGGCCACCAGCGCGCCCACCCAGGCGATGGCCACGTTGCTGTAGATGGTCAGCACCTTCTCCAGCGCGCCGAACACGCCCAGCGTCATCAGCAAGGTGGCGATGACCACGTTGAACACCATCCAGACCACGCGCCCCGGATGGCTGCGCGTGATGCGCGCGAAGAAGTTGGACCAGGCAAGCGACCCCGCGTAGGCATTGGTCACGTTGATCTTGACCTGCGAGATGACCACGAAGACCACGGTCACCGCCACGGCCAGCCCCGGCAGGCCCAGGGCCTGCAGCACCTGCTGGAAGCCCACCAGGAACATCTGCGTTGGCTCGGCCGCGCGCGAGGCGTCCACCCCTTCCAGCTGCATGGCCGCGAAGGCGAGAAACGCGCCGCCCGCCATCTTGAGCATGCCCATCACGGCCCAGCCCGGACCGGCCACCAGCACCGCGCCCCACCAGCGCAGGCGGTTGGCCCGGGTGCGCGGCGGCAGAAAGCGCAGGAAGTCCACCTGCTCGCCGATCTGCACCACCAGCGCGAATATCACGGCCGCCGCCGCGCCGAACATCAGCGGATCGAACTGGCTGCTGCCCGAGCGCAGGCCGGTGAGGCTGGCGAAGTCGCGGTACAGCCGGGGCTGGGACAGCGCCATCCACACGAAGGGCAGCACCAGCAGGAACAGCCACAGCGGCTGCGTCCAGGCCTGCAGGCGCGAGATCAGCGTGATGCCGCGCATGGCCAGCGGCAGCACCACCAGGGCCGACAGCGCATAGCACCACTGCAGCGGCCAGTCCACCACCAGCTGCAGGGCCAGCGCCATGATGGCCGCCTCCAGCGCGAAGAAGATGAAGGTGAAGACGGCGTAGATCAGCGAGGTGATGGTCGAGCCCAGGTAGCCGAAGCCCGCGCCCCGCGTCAGCAGGTCCATGTCCAGCCCGTAGCGCGCGGCGCAGACGGCGATGGGCAGCCCCGTCAGGAAGATCACCAGCCCCACGGTGACGATGGCCCACATGGCGTTGGCGAAGCCGTAGTTCAGCGCAATGGCGCCGCCGATGGCCTCCAGCGCCAGGAAGGACAGCGAGCCGAAGGCCGTGTTGGCCACGCGGAACTCGCTCCAGCGCCGGAAGCTGCGCGGCGTGTAGCGCAGCGCGTAGTCCTCCATGGTCTCGTCGGCCACCCAGGCGTTGTATTCGCGCCGGAACCGGAAGATGGTCTGCGGCGCGGGCGAGGTGCTGGCGGGGCTGTCGGGCGGGGGTGCGGAGTGCATTCCCAGGTCTAGCAAGAAACGTGCGGGGCCAATGCTGGCGCGGCTTTCAAGAGGGGTGCGTGGGGTGCGTACGCAGATGGCTACGTCAATTGACGTATGGGCGGTTTCAAGGGTTCTTCCTAATCTTGGACCCAGCGCGGAAACAAGCCGTAACCGCAACGCCAGTTTTCAGCCACTTGCAGATCACCCAACCGATCCTTACAGGAGAGTCACCATGAGCCACCCCTCCGACCCCCGCACACCTGGTTCCCCCGGCACGGAAATGGGCCGCCGCCGCGTCCTGCAGGCGCTTGGCGCCGCCTCGGTGGCCGGGCTGCCGGCCTGGTCCTTCGCCCAGCCCACGGCCCAGGTCAACACCACCAAGCTGGCCGTGACCGATACCGAAGTCGTCGTGGGCCAGCTGCACTCGGCCACGGGCACCATGGCGATCTCCGAGACCGGCTCCATCCAGGCCGAGCAACTGGCCATCGACCAGATCAACGCCATGGGCGGCATCCTGGGCCGCAAGATCCGCGTGATCAAGGAAGACGGCGCCTCCGACTGGCCCACCTTCGCCGAGAAGTCCAAGAAACTGCTCATCAACGACCGCTGCGCCGCCGTCTTCGGCTGCTGGACCAGCGCCTCGCGCAAGGCCGTGCTGCCCGTGTTCGAGAAGGAAAACGGCCTGCTGTACTACCCCACCTTCTACGAAGGCCTGGAGCAGTCCAAGAACGTGATCTACACGGGCCAGGAAGCCACGCAGCAGATCCTGTACAGCCTGGACTGGGCCAAGGCCGAGAAGAAGGCCAAGACCTTCTTCCTCATCGGCTCGGACTACATCTGGCCGCGCACCTCGATGAAGATCGCGCGCAAGCACATCGAGAACTTCCAGAAGGGCAAGGTCGTTGGCGAGGAGTACTACCCGCTGGGCAGCACCAACTTCGGCTCGCTGGTCAACAAGATCAAGCTGCAAAAG
Source organism: Delftia deserti (assembly GCF_042653485.1). Taxonomy (NCBI): domain Bacteria; kingdom Pseudomonadati; phylum Pseudomonadota; class Betaproteobacteria; order Burkholderiales; family Comamonadaceae; genus Delftia; species Delftia deserti. Next base: position 4,070,764 of record NZ_JBHSIH010000001.1, read on the forward strand.
CCGGACTGCATCTTCGTGGCCGTGGTGGGCGGCTCCAACGTGGCCTTCTACAAGGCGCTCAAGGCCGCAGGCATCACGGGTGACAAGCAATTGCTGGTCACGCTGTCGGTGACCGAGGACGAGATGACCGGCGTGGGCGGCGAAAACTTCACGGGTTTTTACTCCTCGATGAAGTACTTCCAGACGCTGGACAACGAGAACAACAAGAAGTTCGTGGCCGCCTTCAAGGCCAAGTACGGCCCCAATGCCGTCATCGGCGACGTCACCCAGGCCGGCTACCTGGGCCCCTGGCTGTGGAAGGCCGCCGTGGAAAAGGCCAAGAGCTTCGACGTGGACAAGGTGGTGGCCGCATCGCCGGGGCTGGAGCTCAAGACCGCGCCCGAAGGCTACGTGAAGGTGGACGCCAACCACCACCTGTGGAGCAAGTCGCGCATTGCCGTGGGGCAGCCGGACGGCACGTTCAAGGTGGTCTCGGAGTCGCCTGAACTCATCAAACCCGATCCCTTCCCCAAGGGATATCAATAAGCACCCCCTGAGCCGCTGCGCGGCTTCCCCCTCTCTCGCTACGCGGGAGGGGGACGACACCCTCGGTGCGGGACGGCCCTTCCTCGGTGTCTCCCGCGTCGGGCTCTGCCAGTTTCAGGCAGGGGCGGCTCGTCGCATTGATTGCGTTTCCCGATTGGCTTGCGCGCAGGAGCAGCACCATGAGTTTTTCCGACATGATGAACATCGGCCTGATGCAGGGCTTCGCGGGGCTGAGCCTGTTCGCCGTGCTGCTGCTGATGGGCCTGGGCCTGGCCATCATCTTTGGCCAGATGGGCGTGATCAACATGGCGCATGGCGAGTTCATGACCATCGGCGCCTACACCATCTACCTGGGCTCCACGCTCACGGCGCAGCACGCGCCCGAGTTCATGCCCTACTACTTCCCGCTGGCCATCGTGGCCGCCTTCCTGTTCGCCTTCGCGGCCGGCTGGCTGGTGGAGTGGGGGCTGATCCGCCACCTCTACAAGCGCCCGCTGGACACGCTGCTGGCCACCTGGGGCGTGAGCCTGGCGCTGCAGCAGTGCTTTCGCACCTTCATCGGCCCCAAGGAAGTCAGCCCCACCCTGCCTGACTGGCTGATGGGCTCGTGGGCGCCGGCCGAGGGGCTGGACATTCCCATCAACGGCCTGTTCGTGCTGGCGCTGACCGCGGTGGTCACGGCCGGCGTGCTGATCGCGCTGCACAAGAGCCGCTGGGGCCTGCGCGTGCGTGCCACGGTCAGCAACCGCGTGATGGCCAATGCCATCGGCATCGACACCAAGAAGACCGACCGCCTGACCTTTGCCATCGGCTGCGGCATCGCAGGCGTGGCGGGCGCGGCCTTCACCACCATCGGCTCCACCGGCCCCACCTCGGGCTCGCTGTACATCGTGGACGCCTTCCTGGTGGTCACCTTCGGCGGCGCGGCCAGCCTGCTGGGCACCGTGGTCTCGGCCTTCGGCATTGCGCAGACGCAGTCCATCACCGAGTTCTTCCTGGCCGGCTCCATGGCCAAGGTGATCACGCTGTCGCTGATCGTCTTCATCCTGATGCTGCGTCCCCAGGGCCTGTTCGCGTCCAAGGTGCGGCGCTGATCCCGGCGCCGGCCCTGTCCACGAATTCCCCCGCGTTCCCCCGATTTCCCCTGAGTTCACCGGAGTCATTCCATGCAAGCCCTCAAAGCCTGGATACAGCGCTACCAGCTCGCCAGCCTGGTGCTGCTCACCGTCCTGCTGGCGGTGGTGCTGCCCCTGGCGCTGGACATCTTCCGCCTCAACCTGGTCGGCAAGTACCTGACCTATGCCTTCGTCGCCATCGGCCTGGTCATGGTCTGGGGCTATGGCGGCGTGCTCAGCCTGGGCCAGGGCGTGTTCTTCGGCCTGGGCGGCTACGCCATGGCCATGTTCCTGAAGCTGGAGGCGTCCGACCCCATCAGCACCAAGATCCAGTCCACGCCCGGCATCCCCGACTTCATGGACTGGAACCAGCTGACCGAGCTGCCCTCGTTCTGGCTGCCCTTCAAGAGCCTGCCGTTCTCGCTGGCCGCCGTCATCGCCGTGCCCACGCTGCTGGCCTGGCTCATCAGCTTCGCCATGTTCAAGCGCCGCGTGGGCGGGGTGTACTTCGCCATCATCACGCAGGCCGTGGCGCTGATCGTCACCGTGCTCATCATCGGCCAGCAGGGCTACACGGGCGGCGTCAACGGCATGACCGACCTCAAGACGCTGTGGGGCTGGGACACGCGCACGGACAGCGCCAAGTACATCCTCTACTACGTCTGCGTGGCCCTGCTGATCGGCGCCATCGTGCTGTGCCGCTGGATACAGACGGGCAAGGTGGGCACCCTGCTGCTGGCCATGCGCGACAAGGAAGACCGCGTGCGCTTTTCCGGCTACGACGTGGCCAACTTCAAGGTCTTCGTGTTCTGCCTGGCCGCTGCGCTGTCGGGCATAGGCGGCGCCATGTTCACGCTGCAGGTGGGCTTCATGTCGCCCAGCTTCGTGGGCATCGTGCCCTCCATCGAGATGGTCATCTACGCCGCCGTGGGCGGGCGCATGAGCCTGGTGGGCGCCGTGTACGGCACGCTGCTGGTCAACGCGGGCAAGACCTATTTCTCGGAGAGCTTCCCGGACCTGTGGCTGTTCCTCATGGCAGGCCTGTTCATCGGCGTGACCATGGCCTTCCCCATGGGGCTGGCCGGCCTGTGGGAAAGCCGCATCGTTCCGTGGTGGAACAGCCGCCGCAAGGGCACGGCACCTGCCGCAGCGCAGGGAGCCCAGGCAGCACCTGCCCCGGCCCCGGCCGCCACCAAGCCCACGTCCGCCCTGTCCGAAGGCATGGGCCGCCAGGGCGCCTGAACCACAGCGGGAGCACACCATGAGCAATACCGACTTCACGCTGGCCGTGGAAGACCTGACGGTCTCCTTCGACGGCTTCAAGGCCATCGACGCGCTGAACCTGTACATCGACAGGAACGAGCTGCGCGTCATCATCGGCCCCAACGGCGCGGGCAAGACCACGCTGCTGGACCTGATCTGCGGCAAGACCCGCGCCACGGCCGGCAGCATCAAGTTCAAGAACGAGGAACTCACCCGCATGGCCGAGCACAAGCGCGTGCGCCTGGGGATCGGGCGCAAGTTCCAGACGCCGTCCATCTACGAGAACCTGTCGGTCTTCCAGAACCTGGAGGTCTCCTACCCGCAAGGCCGCTCGGTCTTCGGCGCGCTGGCCTTCAAGTGCACGGAGGCGGTGCGCGATCGCGTGCAGGCCGTGGCCGCCGACATCGGCCTGGGCGAGCGCCTGGACACCGAGGCCGGCCTGCTCAGCCATGGCCAGAAGCAGTGGCTGGAGATCGGCATGCTGCTCATGCAGGAGCCCGAGCTGCTGATGCTGGACGAGCCCATCGCCGGCATGAGCGCCCGCGAGCGCGAACTGACGGCCGAGCTGCTGCAGCGCATCTGCAAGAACCGCTCCGTCATCGTCATCGAGCACGACATGGAGTTCGTGGCGCGCATCGCGCACAAGGTCACCGTCATGCACCAGGGAAAGATCCTCGCCGAGGGTCCCATGGACAAGGTGCAGGCCGACCCCAAGGTCATCGACGTCTACCTCGGCCACTGAGGCACGCACAAGGAATTCACATGCTGCAAGTCAAGGATCTGTACGTGGCCTATGGCCAGAGCGAGGCGCTGCACGGCATCAGCTTCGAGGGCCGCGAGAACGAAACCGTGGCCATCATGGGCCGCAACGGCATGGGCAAGACCACGCTGTTCAAAAGCCTGATGGGCGTCATGCCCGCCAAGGGCGGCCAGATCACCGTGGCCGGCCAGGACGTCACGAAGGACGAGAGCTTCCGGCGCGTGGCCAAGGGCATTGCCTACGTGCCCCAGGGCCGCATGATCTTCCCCACGCTGACCGTGGAGGAGAACATACAGACGGGCCTGGAGAACGCGAAGACGCGCCAGGTGCCCGACGACATCTACGCCCTGTTCCCCGTGCTCTGGGACATGCGCCGGCGCAAGGGCGGCAACCTCTCGGGCGGGCAGCAGCAGCAGCTGGCCATTGCGCGCGCCCTGGTCACCGACCCCAAGGTGCTGCTGCTGGACGAGCCCACCGAGGGCATACAGCCTTCCATCATCAAGGACATCGCCAAGGCGCTCAACGAGATCCGCAAGCTGCGCCGCATCACCATCGTGGTCAGCGAGCAGGTGCTTTCCTTCGCCATGGATGTGGCCGACCGGCTGTTCGTCATCGAGGGCGGGCGCCTGGTCCATGAGACGGCCCGTGCTGATACGGATGAACAGCGCATCAAGTCCTACCTCTCTGTATGAAGCACCCCCTGAGCGGCTGCGCCGCTTCCCCCTCTCTCGCACGCGGGAGGGGGACGACACCCTCGGTGCGGGGCGGCCCTTCCTTGGTGTCCCTGGGTTGTGCCGTGCCGGTTTCATTCACCGCGGTCGATGCAGGCGCCGAGTTCCTCTCTTTTTCCACTGCCATCGCAAGGAGCACACCATGGCCGAAACCCTGATCAAGGTCGATCTCAACCAGTCCCCCTACGACAACCCGCAGGTGCACAACCGCTGGCATCCCGACATCCCCATGGCGGTCTGGGTGGAGCCGGGCGCGGAGTTCAAGCTGGAGACCTATGACTGGACCGGCGGCGCCATCAAGAACGACGACAGCGCCGAAGACGTGCGCGACGTGGACCTGTCCACCGTCCACTTCCTGTCCGGACCCGTGGGCGTGAAGGGTGCCCAGCCCGGCGACCTGCTGGTGGTGGACCTGCTGGACATCGGCGCGCGCGACGACAGCCTCTGGGGCTTCAACGGCTTTTTCTCCAAGCAGAATGGCGGCGGCTTCCTGGACGAGCATTTCCCGCTGGCCCAGAAGTCCATCTGGGACTTCCACGGCATGTTCACCAAGAGCCGCCACATCCCCGGCGTCAACTTCGCCGGCCTCATCCACCCGGGACTGATCGGCTGCCTGCCCGACCCCAAGATGCTGGCCAGCTGGAATGAGCGCGAGACCGGCCTCATCGCCACCGACCCCGACCGCATTCCCGGCCTGGCCAACCCGCCCAACGCCAGCACCGCCCACATGGGCCAGATGCAGGGCGAGGCGCGCGACAAGGCCGCCGCCGAAGGCGCACGCACCGTGCCGCCGCGCGAGCACGGCGGCAACTGCGACATCAAGGACCTCTCGCGCGGCTCGCGCGTGTTCTTCCCCGTCTACGTGGACGGCGCGGGCCTGAGCGTGGGCGACCTGCACTTCAGCCAGGGCGATGGCGAGATCACCTTCTGCGGCGCCATCGAGATGGCCGGCTGGGTGCACATGAAGGTCTCGCTGATCAAGGGCGGCATGGCCAAGTACGGCATCAAGAACCCCATCTTCAAGCCCAGCCCCATGACGCCCAACTACAAGGACTACCTGATCTTCGAAGGCATCTCGGTGGACGAAAAGGGCAAGCAGCACTACCTGGACGTGACCGTGGCCTACCGCCAGGCCTGCCTGAACGCCATCGAGTACCTGAAGAAATTCGGCTACAGCGGCGCCCAGGCCTACTCGCTGCTGGGCACGGCGCCCGTGCAGGGCCACATCAGCGGCGTGGTGGACGTGCCCAATGCCTGCGCCACGCTGTGGCTGCCCACGGAGATCTTCGACTTCGACATCAATCCCACGGCCGAGGGTCCACAGAAGATCATCACGGGCGGGGTGGACCTGCCCATCGCCCAGGACAAGTAAGCCCGACATACGACACCCGCTATCCACCATCCGCCAGAGGCCGCCCATGCCCACCTATGACTACCACTGCACCGCATGCGGCGGCTTCGACGCGCTGCGCAGCCTCTCGCAGCGCAACGAGCCCGCGCCCTGCCCCAGCTGCGAGGCGGCATCGCCCCGCGTCTTCGTCAGCGCGCCGCGCCTGGCCTACACCAGCCCCGAGCAGCGCCGCGCCCACGACACCAACGAGCGTGCCCGGCACGAGCCCAGGCGCTCACGCGATGTGGCCGAGGGCAGCTACGCGCGCATGCGCCACCCTTCGGGCTGCGGCTGCTGCAGCGGCGCCAGCAAGCGCGGCTCCACGGTCACGGCGCCCAACGGCGCCAAGACCTTCCCGACCAAGCGGCCCTGGATGATCAGCCACTGACAGCGGCCCCTGCGCCGCACCAATGCAAAAAGGCCCGCGACGCGGGCCTTTTTCCTGCCTGGGCGTACCGCTCAGTGCACGGCGCCGATGAAGCCGGCCAGCTCCGGCGTCTGCGGGTTGGCGAACAGCTGCTTGGCCGGGCCGCTTTCGTGGATCAGGCCCTGGTGCATGAACACCAGCTGGTCGCCCACGTCGCGGGCAAAGCGCATCTCGTGCGTGACCATGATCAGCGTCATGCCCTCGGCGGCGAGCTGCTTGACCACGGCCAGCACCTCGTTGACCAGCTCCGGGTCCAGGGCCGAGGTGATCTCGTCGCACAGCAGCACCTTGGGCTGCATGGCCAGCGCGCGTGCAATGGCCACGCGCTGCTGCTGGCCGCCGCTGAGCTGGTCGGGGTAGCTGTCGTACTTGTCGCCCAGGCCGACCTTGGCCAGCATCTGGCGCGCCAGCGCCGCCGCCTCGGGCTTTTTCACGCCCTTGACCACGGTGGGCGACAGGGCCACGTTCTCGCCCGCCGTCAGGTGGGGGAACAGGTTGAACTGCTGGAACACCATGCCCACGTTCAGGCGCAGCGCGCGCAGCTGGGCGGGCGAGGGCGCGCTGCCCTCAGAGCCCTTGAGCACGGCGTCGTCCACCACGATCTGGCCGGACTGGATGGCCTCCAGCCCGTTGATGGAGCGCAGCAGCGTGCTCTTGCCCGAGCCGCTGCGGCCGATGATGGCGACCACCTGGCCGCTGTCCACGCTCAGGTCCACGCCCTTGAGCACATGGTTGTTGCCGTAATGCTTGTGAACGGCGCGCACATCAACGAGCGGCATAGAGTTTCTTCTCCAGATGGGATGCGTAGAGGGACAGGGGCCAGCACAGCAGGAAGTAGCCTGCGGCGACCAGGCCGTAGATGAGGAAGGGCTGGAAGGTGGCGTTGGCCAGCATGGAGCCGAGCTTGGTCAGCTCGCTGAAGCCGATGATCGAGGCCACGGCCGTGCCCTTGATGATCTGCACCGAGAAGCCGACCGTGGGCGCTATCGACAGGCGCAGCGCCTGCGGCAGCACCACATGGCGCATCTGCTGCAGGTAGCCCATGGCCAGGCTGGACGAGGCTTCCCACTGGCCGCTGGGGATGGACTCCACGCAGCCGCGCCAGACCTCGGCCAGGTAGGCGCTGGTGTACAGCGTCAGGCCGATGGCGGCCGCCGTCCAGGGCGAGATGTCCAGGCCGGCCATGGACGAGCCGAAGAACACGATGAACATCTGCATCAGCAGCGGCGTGTTCTGGAAGGCCTGGATATAGGCCTTGGCCAGGCGGCGCAGGTTCTGGCTGCGGCCCACGCGGGCGAACAGCACCAGCAATCCGGTGGCGCCGCCCAGCACGAAGGCCAGCAGCGACAGCGCCAGCGTGGCCAGCAGGCCCTCGGCCAGCTTGGCCAGGATGGGCAGCAGGGGAATGTCGGCAATCATGCGGCGTCTCCGGCAGTGGTCGCAGGTGCAGCGGGTGCAGCGGGCCGGGCTGCACGCGGCGTGCGGCGGCCCACCACGAAGCGCTGGCCTATCCAGGCCAGCAACTGGCGCAGTGCCAGGGCCAGCAAGAAGTACGCCGCCGTCACCACCAGGTAGGTCTCGAACGCGCGGAAGTTGCGCGACTGGATGAAGTTGGCCGCAAACGTCAGGTCCTGGGCGGCGATCTGCGAGACCACCGAGGTGCCCAGCATCACGATCACGATCTGGCTGCTCAGCGAGGGCCAGACCCGCTGCAGCGCAGGGCGCAGCACCACATGGCGGAAGACCGCCCAGCGGCCCATGCCCAGCGCGCCAGCGGCTTCCAGCTGGCCGCGCGGCGTCTCCTGGATGCCGGCGCGCACGATCTCGGTGATGTAGGCGCCCAGGTTGATCACCGTGGTCAGCAGGCAGGCCTGCCATTCGTTGATCTGCACGCCCAGCGAAGGCAGGCCGAAGAACACGAACATCAGCTGCACCAGGAAGGGCGTGTTGCGTATGCCCTCCACGTACACCTTGAACAGCCAGTGCAGCGGCGCAATGCGCCAGGCGCGGCTGACGCCGCCGGCCACGCCGATGGCGCCGCCCAGCACGGCACCGGCCGCCGTCAGCGCCAGCGTGAAGCCTGCGCCCTGTGCCAGCAGGCCGCTGTAGTCGAACACGGCGCCGAAGTCGAATTGATAGGCCATGGAAGGATTTCCGGGAGCAGGGGCGCAGCGGTTACAGGGTGGCGGGCAGCGGCATCTTCATCCAGCGCTGGGACAGGCTGGTCAGGCGGCCGTCGGCCTTGAGCTTGGTGATGATGGCGTCCACCTTCTGCAGCAGCGCCGGCTCGCCCTTGGCCACGCCGATGTAGCAGGGCGTGTCCTCGACCGCGAACTTCGCGTCCAGCTGGCGCAGCCTGGTGCGCTCGTTGACGGCGTTGGCCACGATGTTGCCCAGCGTCACCAGCTGCACCTGGCCCGTCAGATAGCTTTGCGCGGTGGCGTTGTTGTCCTCGTAGCGCTTGATGGTGGCCGAGGCCGGCGCCACCTGCGTGAGGGCCAGGTCCTCGGTGGAGCCGCGCGTCACGCCCACGGTCTTGCCGGCCAGGTCGGCAGGGGCCTTGATGCTCACGTCCTTGGGGCCGTAGACGCTCTTGGGGAAGGGCGCATAGGCCTGGGTGAAGTCGATCACCTTGGCGCGCTCGGCGTTCTTGCCCAGGCTGGAGATGACGATGTCGGCCTTGCCCGTGGTCAGGAAGGGAATGCGGTTGGTGCTGGTCACGGGCACCAGCTCCACCTTCACGCCCAGCTCCTGGGCCACCAGGGCCGCCATGTCGATGTCATAGCCCTGCAGCTTCAGGTCGGTGCCCAGCGAGCCGAAGGGCGGGAAGTCCTGCGGAATCGCCACGCGCAGCACGCCGGCCTTCTGGATGTTGGCCAGCATGTCGGCATGGGCTGCGCCGCCCAGGCCGGCTGCGGCCAGGGTGGCGGCCGCCAGGGCGGTGCGGATGAATGCGCGGCGGGGTGTCAGGGGGGAAGTCATGCGAAAGCTCCTTCGGGAGGGGGGATGGGGCGAAAGGAAAGCGGGTCAGGGTCGGGCGCAGATGTATCGGGCGCCGTTGCGTCGGGCGCCGTTGCGTCGGGCGCCGTCGCGTCGTCCGGTGTGTCGAGATCGATGCCGCTGCGCCTTGCGGCCGACAGCAGGTGGGCGCGCATGGCGCCCGCGGCACCCGGCGCATCGCCTGCGCAGACGGCCTGCACGATGGCGTCGTGCTCGCGCACGGGCTGGTCGTCGGCGCCGCTCCAGGCAAAGGGCAGGCGCAGGCTGTGGCTGATGGCCAGCTCCAGCTGGCGCGCCATGGCCACCAGGCCCGGGTTGCCCGACAGCTGGGCCAGCAGCAGGTGGAACTGCAGATCGGCGTCGGCGGCGGCCAGCAGGTCGCTGCGGTCCAGGGCGTGGGCCAGCTGGGACTGGGTCCATTGCAGCTGGCGCAGGCCGCTGTCGTCGGCGCGCACGGCCGCCAGCGCGGCCCAGCCGGGCTCCAGCACCAGGCGCAGCTCGATCAGCTGGCGCGGCGACAGCGTGCCTAGCGCCGGGGTGGCATAGGCGCGGTGCATGCGTGCACGGCCGCTGTGCGGGCCGTTGATGCGCACGCCCTTGCCCGGCTGGATCTCGACCAGGCCCAGGGCCTCCAGCATGGACAGCGCCTCGCGCAGCGAAGCGCGGCTGATGCCCAGCTGCCGGGCCAGCTCGCGCTGCGGCGGCAGCTGGCTGCCGCCGGGGTAGTGGCCGCTCAGGATGTGCTGCTGCAGCGTCTGGGCCATCGAGATCGGAATGCTTTGCATGGGCGGGCGCGGGTGGAGGGTTTTGGCCTGACTGGTCAGACCACGTAACCACCAGATAGCGAATTGCGTGCCAGATGCAAAAAAAGGAGCGTTGTCCTCAGGCGCTGCAAAGAATCCGGGGCGATGGGGCATAGACCATCCGCCTCGAAGGCGGCGCCGGCGGCCCGCGCTGCCGCGCTTTGGTGCAGTGCCGCATGGCTTTGTGCAGGCCTGCCCCGAATGCGGGCGTAAAACCCGCACTGCAGGCCGCCGCCAGCCGCCGTAGAATCCCGGGCTTTGGCCCGAGGAGCGTTGCAGCGCGGCACCCGCCCATCCGTACACCGGATCGCGTGCCGCGTCAGGCTTGGGCCAGGTGCAGGTTCCCGGCCGGACCGCGCCCACGGTGCCAACGACGCTCACCTGTTGCCATGCCGTTTTTGCAGGTGAGCTTGATGTCGTCCTCTTTCACTCCCCCTCCCATGCGTCTGTCGGGCCTGGAGCCTGTCTCCATCGGCGAGGGCACGCTGTTCGTCAACGTGGGCGAGCGCACCAACGTCACGGGCTCCAAGGCCTTTGCACGCATGATCCTCAACGAGCAGTACGAGGAAGCGCTGTCCGTGGCACGCCAGCAGGTGGAAAACGGCGCCCAGGTGATCGACGTGAACATGGACGAGGCCATGCTGGACAGCAAGGCCGCCATGGTGCGCTTCCTGAACCTGATCGCCTCCGAGCCCGACATCGCCAAGGTGCCGGTCATGGTGGACAGCTCCAAGTGGGAAGTCATCGAGGCCGGCCTGCGCTGCCTGCAGGGCAAGGGCATCGTCAACTCCATCTCCATGAAGGAAGGCCTGGATGAATTCAAGCGCCAGGCCCGGCTGATCAGGCGCTACGGCGCGGCCGCCGTGGTCATGGCCTTCGACGAGAAGGGCCAGGCCGACACCTACCAGCGCAAGATCGAGATCTGCGAGCGCGCCTACCGCATCCTGGTGGACGAGGTGGGCTTCCCGCCCGAGGACATCGTCTTCGACCCCAACATCTTCGCCGTGGCCACCGGCATCGAGGAACACGACAACTACGCCGTGGACTTCATCGAGGCCGTGCGCTGGATCAAGCGCAACCTGCCCGGCGCCAAGGTCTCGGGCGGCGTCTCCAACGTGAGCTTCAGCTTCCGCGGCAACGACCCCGTGCGCGAGGCCATCCACACCGTGTTCCTGTACCACGCCATCTCGGCAGGCATGGACATGGGCATCGTCAACGCCGGCATGGTCGGCGTCTATGACGACCTGGAGCCCCAGCTGCGCGAGCGCGTGGAAGACGTGGTGCTCAACCGCCGCCCTGACGCCGCCGAACGCCTGCTGGAGATTGCCGACGCCGCCAAGGGCGCCGCCAAGGACGACAGCAAGAAGCTCGAATGGCGCGGCACGCCCGAGAACCCGAAGACCGTGGGCGAGCGCCTGTCGCACGCCCTGGTGCACGGCATCACCGACTTCATCGTCGCCGACACCGAAGAGGCCTACCAGCAGATCGTGGTGCAGGGCGGCGGCCGCCCGCTGCACGTGATCGAAGGCCCGCTCATGGACGGCATGAACATCGTGGGCGACCTGTTCGGCGCCGGCAAGATGTTCCTGCCCCAGGTGGTCAAGTCGGCGCGCGTGATGAAGCAGGCCGTGGCCCACCTCGTGCCCTATATCGAAGAGGAAAAGCGCCAGCAGGAGGCGGCGGGCCTCGATGTGTCCAGCAAGGGCAAGATCGTCATCGCCACCGTCAAGGGCGACGTGCACGACATCGGCAAGAACATCGTCACCGTGGTCCTGCAGTGCAACAACTTCGAGGTCATCAACATGGGCGTGATGGTGCCCTGCCATGAGATCCTGGCCCGGGCCAAGGCCGAGGGCGCGGACATCATCGGCCTGTCGGGCCTGATCACGCCCAGCCTCGAAGAGATGCAGTACGTCGCCGGCGAGATGCACAAGGACGACTACTTCCGCATCAAGAAGATTCCGCTGCTGATCGGCGGCGCCACCTGCTCGCGCGTGCACACCGCCGTCAAGATCGCGCCCAAGTACGAAGGCCCCGTGGTCTACGTGCCCGATGCCTCGCGCAGCGTCAGCGTGGCCCAGAGCCTGCTGGGCGAGAACAAGGGCAGCTACCTGGCCGAGATCCAGGCCGACTACGACAAGGTGCGCACCCAGCACGCCAACAAGAAGAAGACACCGCTTTGGCCGCTGGCAAAGGCCCGCGCCAACGCCACGCCCGTGGACTTCGCCCAGGCCCCCGTGGCGCCGCGCGCCCTGGGCCGGCGCGTGTTCCGCAACTTCGACCTGGCCGAGATCGCCGAGTACATCGACTGGGGCCCGTTCTTCCAGACCTGGGACCTGGCCGGCCCCTATCCGGCCATCCTCGACGACGAGATCGTCGGCGTCGAGGCGCGCAAGGTGCTGGCCGACGGCCAGGCCATGCTCAAGAAAATCATCGAAGGCCGCTGGCTGCAGGCCAACGGCGCCATCGGCCTGTTCCCTGCCAACCGCGTGGGCGACGACATCGAGTTCTATGCCGACGAGTCCCGCAGCCAGGTCCTGATGACCTGGTACGGCATGCGCCAGCAGACCGAAAAGCAGATGGTGGAAGGCCCGGATGGCCAGCCCGTGATGCGCCCCAGCCGCTGCCTGTCCGACTTCGTGGCCACCAAGGAATCGGGCATCCAGGACTATGCGGGCCTGTTCGCCGTCACGGCCGGCATCGGCGCCGAGAAGAAGGACAAGGAGTTCCAGGACGCGCTGGACGACTACTCCGGCATCATGTTCAAGGCCCTGGCCGATCGCCTGGCCGAGGCCTTCGCCGAATGCCTGCACCAGCGCGTGCGCAAGGACCTGTGGGGCTATGCGCCCGACGAGGACCTCAGCAACGAAGCGCTGATCAAGGAACAGTACAAGGGCGTGCGCCCCGCGCCCGGCTACCCGGCCTGCCCCGACCACAGCGCCAAGACCGACCTGTTCGCCGTGCTCAAGGCCGACGAGATCGGCATGACGCTGACAGAGAGCCTGGCCATGAACCCGGCCTCCAGCGTCAGCGGCTTCTACATCGGCCACCCCGACTCCGTCTATTTCAACGTCGGCGAGATCGGCGAGGACCAGCTCGCCGACATGGCCGCGCGCCGGGGCATGGACATCGAGGAGCTGCGCAGGCTGCTGGCGCCGAATCTGGGGTGATCGCTGGCTGGTGACATCAACCAGTTGTTTAATATTTCGCTATTTTGGACAAAATCGTTTGTCTTCGGCTTTAATAGCGAAATGCCGCGCAAACCGCCCGTCGTCTTTCCGCAGGAGCAGCGCCTGCTTTCCGAACTCGGGGAGCGACTGCGCCTTGCGCGCAAGAGGCGCAAGCTGAGCAACGAGGTGGTGGCGCAGCGCGCGGGGCTTTCGAGGACCACGGTGTACAAGGTCGAGTCCGGCGATCCCGGTGCCACGCTGGGGTCCTACGTCCGGGTACTGGCCGTGCTCGGACTTGAAGGCGATCTCGGCCAGCTTGCGGCGGACGACCGGGTGGGGCGCAAGCTGCAGGATCTGGCGCTGGAACCCGTGCCGGTGGCAAAGCGCCGCAAGGCCAAAGCGGCATCGGTCGCAACGCCTGAAGATTCGGCATGAGCAAGCAGGACAACGCCCTGGAAGTCTGGCTGGACGACGATCTCGGCCCTGCCTGCCAGGTCGGCACCCTGGCCCATGACCGTGGGCAGATCCGCTTTCACTACGACCGCGACTGGCTCAAGGACCCTCGTGTCTTCGCTCTGGATCCGGACCTTTCCCTGGACGAGCATCCCTTTTTCCCAAAGCCCGAGTTGGGCAACTTCGGCATCTTCCTGGACTCGTCTCCCGACCGCTGGGGCCAGACGCTCATGAAGCGCCGTGAGGCGCTGCAGGCCAAGGACGAACAGCGGCCTGCCCGCACCCTCTATGCCTGGGACTTCCTCATTGGCGTACAGGACCAGACGCGTCAGGGCGCACTGCGCTTTCGTCGGCCGGGCACGGAGACCTTTCTTGGCGACGAGAAGATGGCGGCGCCGCCGGTGACGACCCTGCGCGAGTTGGAGGCGGTGGCCTACCAGCTCAGCAGCCGGCGTATTGACGACCTTGACGCGCTGCGCAAGTGGCTTGCCGTGCTCGTCGCGCCAGGCGCCTCTCTGGGTGGGGCGAGGCCGAAGGCCAACTTCACGCAGGCCGATGGCTCGCTGTGGATTGCCAAATTTCCCGCCCGCGACGATGACCGCGACATCGGGGCCTGGGAGTATGTCGTTCACCAACTGGCCCGAAAGGCCGGCGTGGATGTGCCGCCCGCGAAGCTGATCCAGTTCAACAATGGCTTGCACACCTTCTGTGTGCAAAGGTTTGACCGTGCGCATGGTGCGCGGCGGTTCTATGCCTCGGCGATGACGCTGCTGCGCAAGGCGCACAGCGAAGGTACGAGCTATCTGGAACTGGCCCAGTTCATCCGGTCCCAGGGCGATGCCGGGCATGCGGATTCCGACCTGGCGCAGCTGTTCCGGCGCGTGGCGTTCAACGTCGCCGTTGGCAATCGCGACGATCACCTGCGCAATCACGGCTTCGTTCTGGGCAGGACAGGGTGGTGCCTCGCCCCGGCGTTCGATGTCAATCCGAACATCGACAAGGCCGAGCATGTCTTGAACATCGACGACATCGACAACCGGCCCAGCCTGGAGACGGTTCTCGGCACGGCGTCGTTCTACGGACTTGACCGCAACCAGGCCCGGCAGATACTGGGCGAGGTCGCGGCGGTGGTCGATGGATGGCAGGCAGCTGCGCGCAGGATCGGCATCACCAGTGCCGATATCCAGCTGTCGGAATCCGCCTTTTCGGCCCATGCGGAGTTCCGGGCTTCCGCCGGTTAGCGGCAAGAACGCCTACTTGTCAGTCCAGGGCGCAGACTTCCACAGCGCGGTGAAGTCTGCCGTGGCCTTGTCCAGGCGGGTCTTCCAGGCCGCGCCCTCCACATAGTCCATTTCGGTGAACTGCTGGCGCATCTGCTTGTGGAACTCGGGATCGGCCGCGATGGCGCGCAGGGCCTCGGTCAGTCGCTGCTGCACCGCAGCGGGAAGGCCGGCCGGTGCCACGATGCCGCGCTCCGAATTGAACACCAGCTTCACGTTCTGCTCGTTGAAGCTGGGCACGTTGGGTGCCAGGCTGGAGCGCGCGGGGCTGGCCTGGGCCAGGATGCGTACCTTGCTCTCGAAGGGCATGACCTCGCCCAGGTTCATGCCGCCAATGGTCACATGGCCGCCCAGCACGGCCGTGCGCAGCGGGCCCGCGCCGTTGTAGGGCACGTGGTTCAGCCGGGTGCCCGTCAGGCGCTCGAACAGCACCATGGCCAGGTGGTCGTCGGTGCCCACGCCCGTCGATCCGTAGCTGATCTCGCCGGGCCGGGCCTTGGCGTCCGCGATCAGGTCGGCCAGGTTTTTGTACTTGCTGTCCGCCAGCACGCTGAAGGCGCTGGGGTCGCGCACCAGGTTGGCGATATAGGTGAAGTCCGTCGGCCTGAACTGCGTGCGCCGCTCAATGGGCAGGGTCACGAGGCCCGGCATGTTGGTCATACCGATCACATGGCCGTCGGGCGCGGCCTTGGCCACATAGGCCAGGCCCAGCTCGCCCGAGGCGCCCAGCTTGTTGGACACCACGACCTGGGTGCCCAACTGCTTGCCCAGGTGCACGGCCAGCGTGCGTGCCGTGATGTCCGTGCCGCCGCCGGCTGCAAAGCCCACGACGAGTTCGATGGGTTTTTCGGGCCAGGCGGCCAGGGCAGGGGCGGCCGCCAGGGCCAGCGTGGCGAGGCACAGGCCCAGCGCGTGGCGACGGTTGGGGTGGTTGCGGATGGTCATATGTCTCCTTGTTGGAATGGGTGTCGGGTGCGGTCTTGGCAGGGCTTTCAGGCGGCGTCGGATGGCACGGCCGGGCAGCCCCAGTCTGCCCAGAGCTTGGCCACGGCGGCATAGTCTTCGCGGCCGTAGCCGGCGGCGGCGGCCATGTCGTAGACGCTGTGCGAGCCTTGTATGGCGAACAGCGGCACGCCCAGCGTCTGGGCCAATTGCAGGGCCAGCACCGAATCCTTGCGCGCCGCATCCAGCGGCATGCCGCCCGCGTAGTCGCCCTGGACGATGCGCTCGGCATAGCGGTAG
The DNA here is from genome assembly GCF_042653485.1 of Delftia deserti. Classification (NCBI taxonomy): domain Bacteria; kingdom Pseudomonadati; phylum Pseudomonadota; class Betaproteobacteria; order Burkholderiales; family Comamonadaceae; genus Delftia; species Delftia deserti. Next base: position 4,086,923 of record NZ_JBHSIH010000001.1, read on the forward strand.
GTCAGCGGCCGGTGCAGGCCCATCTGCGCATCGGACAGCAGGGCGATGAGCTTGTCGCACTGCACGCCGGCGGCCGTGGCCATGGCGCCGGCCTCGGCCACGACCACCATCACCGCATGGGCGACGGCGTTGTTGATCACCTTGGCCGCCGCGCCCGCGCCCAGCGCGCCGAACCAGGTCTGGCGGCTGGCAATGGCATCCAGCACCGGCTGCACGCGCGCAATCGCCTCGGGCGATCCGCCCAGGGCCAGCGCAGCCGTGCCGGCCACCATCTGGCCCACGCCAGCCATGATGGAGGCGTCGATCAGGTCCACTCCATAAGGCGCCAGCAGCTTGTGCTGCGCATGGATGTGCTCGGGATTGACCGTGCTGGTCTCCACCACCACGGCGCCGCGCGGCAGCCGGGGCGCGATCTGCGCGAGCACGGACAGCGAGATGGCGGGAGAGGGCAGGCACAGCACCACGGTCTGCGTGGCGGATACATCCTCGGGCCCGGTGATGGCGGCGGCGCCGAAGCTGTCCTGCGCGCGCTGCCGTTGCGCGGCGTCGAGGTCGAAGACCTGGGTGGCGAAATGGCGGCCTATGCGTTCGGCCAGCGGGTAGCCCATATTGCCGAGGCCGTAGATGGCGACGCGAGTGTTCTGGTTCATGGTGCTTGTCTCTGCTGTGTTGGGAAAGGGCTTCACTTGGCCACGGACAACGGCTGGGCGTGCAGGCCGAAGTACATGCTCTTGACCTGGGCGTACAGGCGCAGCCCGTCTATGCCCTTTTCGCGGCCTATGCCGCTGTTCTTGAAGCCGCCGAAGGGCGTGCTGGTCACCGACTGCTTGTAGGTGTTGATCCAGACCGAGCCGGCCTCCAGCGCACGACCCATGCGCCAGGCGCGCTGGAAGTTCTCGGTCCAGATGCCGCAGGCCAGGCCGAAGGCCGTGCCGTTGGCCTGGGCGACGAGGTCCGCCTCGTCCTTGAAGGGCAGGGCCACGAGCACGGGGCCGAAGGCTTCTTCCTGGCAGGATGCGGCGCTGGCCGGCAGGCCGTCGATCACCGTGGGCAGGTAGAAGGCCCCGCCGTCGAAGTCCGTGCCCGTGGGCGCCGCGCCGCCGCACAGCACGCGGCCACCCTCGGCGCGCGCACGCTCCACGAAGGCCGCCACGCGCTCGCGGTGGTGGAACGAGGCCAGCGGGCCCATCTCCACACCCTCGGCGTCGGGCTGTGCCAGGCGCAGGCCTTTGGCGCGCGCAACCACCTGCTCCAGCACCTCGTCATAGATGCCCTGCTCGATGAACAGGCGCGAGCCCGCCACGCAGGACTGGCCTGCCGAGCCGAAGATGCCCGCCACCACGGCGGCCACGGCATGCGTGCGGTTGGCGTCGGCAAACACCACGTGCGGCGACTTGCCGCCCAACTCCAGCGCGGCGGGCACCAGGCGGTCGCCGGCCACGCGGGCAATGGCCCTGCCTGAGGTCGTCCCGCCCGTGAACGAGATCATGCGGATGCCCGGATGCGCGACCAGGGCGGCGCCCACATCGGCCCCGCGGCCCTGCACCACCTGCAGCATGTCCTGCGGCAGGCCGGCCGCCAGCGCGATGCGCGCCAGCTCGGGCGCCAGCAGCGGAGAATCTTCCGAGGGCTTGAGGATCACCGCATTGCCGGCCGCCAGCGCGGGAGCGACCTTGGTGGCGTCGTTCATGATGGGCGAGTTCCACGGCGTGATGGCTGCCACCACGCCAAAGGGCTCCAGCACGGTGAAGGACACATAGTCGCCGCGAGCCGGCGTCACATCGGTCTCCAGCGTCTCGCAGACGCCTGCGTAGTAGCGGAAGGTGCCTATGGCCGACTCCACCATGCCCCGGCATTCGCCCAGCGGCTTGCCGTTGTCCTGCATCTGCAGCCGTGCCAGAGACTCCTTCTCGGCGGCCAGGCCGTCGGCGATGGCCTGCAGCACCAGGGCGCGCTTGTGGGGCAGCAGCGACTTCCAGCCAGAATGGTGGAAGGCATGCCAGGCCCGCGTGACGGCAGCGTCCAGTTGCTCGGGCGTGGTGGTGGCGATGCGGGCGATCTCCTGCCCGTTGGCGGGATTGGTGCTGATGATTTCGGCGGCGTGCGTGGAGGCCATGAGAGGGTTCCTGGGTTGACTTTCGGGCGCAGTCTAGGAGTGCGCGGCGCGAAACTCAACGGGCACGTTGTCGCCAAAAAAGGCGATGAAACTATCAATAAGATGCAGGGCGGGCGAGGCCTGGAGCATGGCTTGCATGCACTTGCCACCCCGACTGAAAGAACCAAGAGACATGAGCAAGCAACAGCGATCAGGCCGGGAAAAAGAGGCCGCCTTTCCCCATGCGGCGCTGCCGGCGCAGGTGGCGGCCGTGATAGCCGCCATAGAGACGGACATCATCCGGGGCCGCATCCTGCCCCGCACGCGGCTGATCGAAGACCACCTGATGGAAGACTACGAGGCCAAGCGCCACGTGGTGCGTGCCGCGCTGACCGAGCTGCAGCGCCTGGGCGTCGTGGTCAAGCCGCCCCATTTGGGAGCCCGCATACGGCGCTTCGACGCGCAAAGCCTGCAAGACCTCTACCACCTGCGCAGCGTGCTGCACGCGGCGGCCGTGCAGGCCATGCAACTGCCGGTGCCGCCAGAACGCCTGGAGCCAGTGGCCCATGCCGCGCACGAACATGCGCTGGCCGTGGAGTCCGGCGACCTGATCGCCATCCACCGCACCAACATGGCCTTCCACCGATTGTTCTACGGCCTGTGCGACAACCCTTATCTGGAAGAGTCGATACGCCTGCACGACTGGCTGAGCTTTCCCGCACGCGCCTATGCGATTGCCGACCAGGAGGCGCTGGTCGTGGCGCGGCAGGAGCATGCGTTGATGGTCGAGGCGCTGGAGGCTGGCGACAGGAATTTGCTGTGCGACCTGGCCCTGCGCCATATGGGGCGCGCCCGGCAGATCTATGCGGAGCGCTATCTGCTGCGCTAGCGGTATGCCACTGTGTGGCGCAATGGCGCCCTACAAGGGCCCGGTGCACGCCAGCCGAACCCGCACCTCCTTGTTGGCGACCAGGGCCGGGTCGGTCGCAAGGACGAGTTTTCTCTCCCCTCCGCTGCCCAGGTCGATCAGGCCTTCCTGCAGTTCCTGCCGGACGCCCCCTCGGTTCACGCTGCTCGTGTAGGTCGCCAGAGCCGAAAGGCATCCGCACTCGCCAATCGATTTGCGCAGTTGAACACGGGTGTTCGCCCACACCACGTTGGACTCTGTGGAAGTCTTCGTCGCCGTGATCGACACGCAGGCTGAAAGATCGTTCTGAAACGTTATCTGGTCGGCATGGGCGGCAAAGGCGGACCCAGCCAAGAGAGCGGCCGATATTGCGTATCTGTTCATGCCGTACAAGTGTGCCTCCGTTCGGTTGGATGCCCGATGCCGTGCCCAAAAAACAAGGCGCACGAGGCGCCTTGTCATGGGTCGGCGGGATGGGTCCTCAGAGCCCGACTTCCTTGTTGTACGCCTTGCGCGCCGCAACGGCCGTGTCCGTGAAGTCGGTGAACACGCCGTCGATGCCCAGGCGGTAGTAGGCCAGGTATTCCTGCACGGGGTCGCCCTTGTACAGGCCGGCCAGGCGGCCCGGCTCGTTGCGGAAGGTGAAGCTGTGCACGATCAGGCCGGCCTTGTGGGCGTCGCGGATCAGGCCCGTGTCCTTGACGGTGTTCACGTCCTTGAGGCCGGCGCCGTCCTTGTAGGGCACGACGGAGTGGGCCAGGACCTGGGGCTTCCAGGGGCCGATGCCGTCGGCATAGGTCTTGATGTCGGCAAGGCCCGCGGGCGTGAGCATGGCGGCGAAGGTGCGCGCATCGCCGGCCAGGGTCCAGCTGTAGGGGCGGCCGCTGATGAAGGTCCACTCATCGTTGGTGATGTAGACCATGGAGCCGTCGCGCAGGCTGAAGTCGTTGCCGTCGATCAGCTGCACGCCCTTGGCCTTCATGCCGGCCTGGCGCAGGTACTTGAGGCTGGCCGGGTCGAAGCTCTGGATGTAGATGGCCGAGTCCTTGGCATTGAGCTTGTTCTGGTCCAGCAGCTTGATCACGGCGTCCTCGAAGGGACGCGAGCCGGGCGCGCCGCAGCCGTTGGCGATCGCCTGCTGGTTGTTCCAGTACGGGTTCTTGGTCTCGGCGTAGACGGGGATGGTGCGGCCCAGGGCCTTGCCCTTGGCGGCGGCGATGTCCAGCACGTCCTGGGCGCTGATCAGGGGCAGCTTGCCGTTCCACTCGGTGGGGCGTTCGCTGCGGTTGTCCAGGATGGTGCCGCCCAGCCAGCTGCGCAGCTCCTGCAGCGTGAAGTCGCTGATGGACCAGTCGTTGCGGTGGTCCTCGCCATCGACCACCAGGGCCTTGAGCACGGACTTGGGATCGTTGGCGTCCAGCTGGTCGCTCAGGTATTGCGAGGGGCCGTTGGCAGGCACGGCGGGGTACTTCACGTTGACCAGCACGCCGGCCGCAGTGCGCTGGCGGCGCGCCACTTCGGCATTGGTCTTGGCCACGTCGGCCACGTTGGTGCTGTCGCTGAGCCAGGCGTTGTGGCGGGCGACCAGCTGGCAGTCCTTCGTCATGTGCATGTCGAGTTCGAGCATGTCCGCGCCTGCATCGGCGGCGGCCTCGTAGGCCATGCGCGTCTGCTCCGGGAACTTGCCCGAGAAGCCGCGGTGGGCGATCACCTGGGGCTGCTTTCCGTCGAGCGTGAGGTAGAACGAGCCGCCGTCACCGCCGCAGGCCGTGAGGACTGCAGCCGCGCACAGGGACGCGAGCAGGGGAGTGCGGGAAAAGGACATAGGACGTTGGGTCATATCCGAAGCAGTGGTGGGTTGATGAACGGCGCGCAATGCGCCAGTCCAGCAGGGTATTCAGTCCGCCATGTCGGCACCATGACAGTGCGCCCCGCATGGCCCAGATTGGCGTTTTAGCGACGGTCGGTGGAATTTTGCCGACCCTCCGACACAGGGTTATCCCCCAAACAGGGGCGCCAGCGTGGCGCGCAGGCGGTCGCTGGCGCCCTGCGCCTCGGGCGGGCGGATCTCCAGCGAGCGTTCCACCGTGCCGATATGCTCCAGCAGCAGGGCCTTGGCGCCCTCGGTGTCGCCGCGCTCCAGCGCCTCGACGATGCGTTCGTGCTCGGCGCAGGACTGGCTGGCGCTGTGCGTGGACTGGAACAATGTGGCCGCCAGCGTGGTGCGCGCCGTGAGGTCGCGCAGCGTGAGCGCCAGCAGGCGGTGGCCCATCTGCTCGGCCAGGCAGACGTGGAAGTCGGCCAGCAGGAAGGCGCGCGTGGCCGCGTCGGCGCCGGCAATGGCGTCCTGCTCCTGGGCGATGTGGCGGCGCAGCTGGCCGATCACGCTTTGCATCGGGCGGCCGGCTTCGCCCAGGATGCCGGTCTCGATGATGCGGCGCGCCGCGAAGGCGTCCTGCGCCTCCTCGGCCGAGGGCTGGACCACGTACCAGCCGCGCCGGGGCTGCACCTGCACGAAGCCGCGCGCCTGCAGTTGCATCAGCGCCTCGCGCACCATGGTGCGGCTGACCGCGAAGTTGTCGGCCAGCTCCTGCTCCCCCAGCCGCTCGCCGGGCGCCAGTTTCTGGGCCAGGATGGCTTCGACCACGCGTTCGGCGATGTGCTGGGGGCTTACAGGTGTCATTGCGTTGCAGGGTGGGCAGGAGTCACGGTTGCGGGGACGGCGGTGGCGCCGGAGGGATCGGCGTCGGGCCCCTGATTGTCGGCTAGGCCGTCGAGCACGGCATGGGCGCGCTCGCGGTCGATGTCACCTTCCCAGGCGGCGATGGCCACGGTGGCCACGCAGTTGCCGATCAGGTTGCCCAGCGCGCGGGCAATGCCCATGAACCAGTCCACCGACAGCACCAGCACCAGTCCGATGGCGGGGATGGCCGGAATCGCATGCAGCGTGGCCGCCAGCACCACGATGGCCGAGCCCGGCACGCCGTGGGCGCCCTTGGAGGTCACCAGCGCAATCGCCAGGATGGTCAGCAGGTCGGCCATGCCGATGGGCGTGTTCGTGGCCTGGGCGATGAACACGGCCGCCAGCGTGATGTAGATGGAGAAGGCGTCCAGGTTGAACGAGTAGCCCGTGGGAATCACCAGGCCCACGGTGGAGTCGCGCACGCCCATGTTGCGCAGCTTGGCCATGATCTGGGGCAGCACGCTGTCCGAGGAGGTGGTGGCGAAGACCACCATCAACTCCTCGCGCAGGTAGCGCAGCAGCTTGATCAGGCTGAAGCCCGAAAAGCGCATCACCAGCCCCAGCACCACGAAGACGAAGAAGATCACTGCCACGTAGAACAGCAGCACCAGCATGCCCAGCTGCTTGAGCGAGCCTATGCCGTACTGGCCCACGGTGAAGGCGATGGCACCCAGCACGCCCAGCGGGGCCAGCTTGATGAGGATGCCCATGATCTTGAACAGCACGTTCGACAGCGTGTCGATCAGCGCATGCACGGGCGCGCCGCGCTCGCCCAGCATGGTCAGCGCGCAGCCGAACAGCACGGCGAACAGCAGCACCTGCAGCACGTCGCCCGTGGCAAAGGCCTGCACCACGGTGGTGGGGATGAGCTTCATCAGGAAGTCCACCGTGCCGCCGCTGGTCAGCTTGTCGGCGTTGCTGGCGTAGGCGCTCATGGCCGAGGCGTCGAGCTTGCTCGGGTCCACGTTCATGCCCGCGCCGGGCTGGAACACGAAGGCCAGCACCAGGCCCAGCACCAGGGCGATGGTGGTCAGCACCTCGAAGTAGATCAGCGACTTGACGCCGACCCGGCCCACGCGCTTGAGGTCGCCTGCGCCCGCGATGCCGTGCACCACCACGCAGAACACCAGCACGGGGATGATCATCTTGATGAGCTTGATGAAGCCATCGCCCAGGGGCTTGAGCTTCACGGCCCATTCAGGGGCCAATATTCCGGCGAGCACACCCAGGATGAGTGCGATCACCACCTGTCCGAACAGTGATCTGGCAAAGCGGCGCATAGTCGTCTTTCGCAAGTTGTGGAATCTTGTATGCAAGTGGATTTACAACTTGCATGCAAGAATGTAGACAAGCGAAACGCGTGCCAGCAGAGGGTATTCCCTGCAGATTTGCGGCACTCCAGAGAGCATCAGCCCTGACTTTTTCTGCATGAAATCCGCCGATGCGGGCGGGCCTCCCCGCCGTGGTGCAGGGCGGGTGGCCGGCATGCCCGCGCATGGTGCACAGGCGGGTGCGCGGGCGGGGCGCAGGCCCCGTGGCGGGGCATGCGGGGCATGCGCGGGCGCGGTGCCTTGCGCACCGCACCGGGATCAGCGCAGGTTGCGCTCCAGCGCGCGGTCCTTGATGAAGAAGGCCGCGAACAGGCCCAGCGTCACGCCGAACATCACATAGAAGGCCGGCGCCATGGGCGAGCCCGTGGAGCGGATCAGCCAGGTCACGATGAACTGCGCGAAGCCGCCGAAGATCATCACCGCCACGTTGTAGGCCATGGACATGCCGGCCGAACGCACCTGGGGCGGGAACAGCTCGGCCATCACCGTGCTGAACACGCCGAAGAACACGGCCACGAACACGCAGACCACCAGCTGGGTGATCAGCAGCTTCTGCACCGTGGGGCCGTCGGTCAGCCAGGCATACAGCGGGTAGAGCACCACCAGGTAGCCGATCAGCGAGCCGATGGTCAGCATGCGGCGGCCCACGCGGTCCGACAGGGCGCCGAAGAACGGCATGATCACCACCATCAGCGCGGCCCCGGCCATCTGCACCATGAAGGCATCGCGCATGGGCAGCTTCAGCGTCACCGTGGCATAGGTCACCAGGTAGGTGAAGGTGATGTAGATGGACACCGTGGCCGTGACCACCAGGCCCATGCCCACCAGCGTCTCGCGCGCATGCGTGCGCAGCATCTCCATGATGCCGATCTGGCGCGCCTTGCCGCTGGCCTGAGCGGCCTGCATTTCCTTGAAGACCTCGGGCTCCTCCACATGGCGGCGGATGTACAGCGCCACGGGAACGATCAGCAGGCCCACGGCGAAGGGCACGCGCCAGGCCCAGGCCATCAGCTCCTCCTCGGTGAAGATCTCGGTGATCAGCGTGCCCGTGGCCGCGCCGATCAGCAGGGCCAGCATCTGGCCGGCCATCTGCCAGGAGCCATAGAAGCCGCGCTTGCCGGGCGGTGCCAGCTCGATCAGCAGTGCCGTGGACGTGCCGAACTCGCCGCCGGCCGCAAAGCCCTGCAGCAGCCGCGCCAGCACGATGAACAGCGGCGCCAGGATGCCCACGGCCGCATAGGTGGGCGCCAGCGTGATCAGCGCGATCGCCACCGCCATCAGGCCCGTCACCATCACCATGGCCGCCTTGCGGCCCTTGCGGTCCCCGTACAGGCCCAGCAGGATGCCGCCCACGGGCCGCATGAAGAAGCCCACGCCGAACACGGCCGTGGTCATCAGAATGCGGTTGATGTTGTCGTCCGGATTGTCGGGATTGCTGGGAAAGAACAGCTTGGCGACGATGGGTGTCATGAAGGCGAACACCAGGAAGTCATACCACTCCAGCGCGTTGCCGATGACGGCGGCCACGATGTTGCGGGTCGAGACGGTTTGCTTGGTCAAAGCAGGGTCCATTTCCGAAAGGGGATTGAAAAGACGGCAGTCACGCCCGGGGCATGGGGCGGCGTGCCTGCCCGGGCCACAACCCGGGCGTACACTGCTTCGCCATATGCAATGCCTATGCCATGGCCTGCGTCGTCCGCGAAGGGGCGGCGCAGGCCATGGCGCAGATGGAACCACATGACTACCTGGAAAAACACCCGCGACTGGCTGGAAACACTGGTCGCATTCGACACCACCAGCCGCAACTCCAACCTGGCGCTGATCGAGTGTGTACGCGATGAGTTGGCCACGCTGGGCGTGAGTGCCCGATTGTTCCACTCTCCGGACGGCGCCAAGGCCAATCTCTTCGCCACTTTGCCGGCCAGCAATGGCGAAACGCAGGGCGGCATCGTGCTGTCCGGCCATACCGATGTGGTCCCGGTCGATGGCCAGCAGTGGAGCACCAACCCCTTTGCGCTCACCGAAAAGGGCGGGCGCCTCTATGGGCGCGGCAGCTGCGACATGAAGGGCTTCATCGCCGCCTCGCTGGCGCTGGTGCCCGAATTCCTGGCCACGCAGCGCGCCAGGCCCGTGCACCTGGCCTTCTCGTACGACGAGGAAATCGGCTGCGCGGGCGCGCCCGTGATGATCAACCAGCTCAAGGCCGGGGGCGCGCGCTTCGACGGCTGCGTGGTCGGCGAGCCCACCAGCATGCAGGTCGTGGTGGCGCACAAGGGCATCAACCTCTACCGCTGCCGCGTGCACGGCAAGGCCGCGCACTCGTCGCTCACGCCGCGCGGCAGCAATGCCATCGAATACGCAGCGCGGCTGATCTGTCGCATCCGGGACATCGCCGACCACTTCAAGGCGCACGGCCCCTACGACGAATTCTTCGACGTACCCTTCACCACCATGACCACCAACCAGATCCAGGGTGGCATCGCGGTCAACACCATCCCCGAGCTGTGCGAATTCGCCTATGAATTCCGCAACCTGCCCGGCATGTCGGTGGATGGCATCCATGCCCAGGTCGAGTCCTATGTGCGCGACGAACTGCTGCCGCGCATGCGCGCCGAATTCGCCGACGCGCGCATCGAGATCGAGACCGGTGCCAGCGCGCCTGCGCTGGAAGCCTCGGAGGAAGCCGCCATCACCCAGCTGGTGCGCGCGCTGACCGCCGACCAGGAAAAGCGCAAGGTGGCCTACGGCACCGAGGCCGGCCTGTTCCACAACGCCGGCATTCCCACCGTGGTCTGCGGCCCCGGCTCCATCGAGCAGGCGCACAAGCCCGACGAGTTCGTCGAGCTGGCCCAGCTCGACGCCTGCGAGCGCTTCCTCAGCAAAATGGGCACGAGTCTGTGATCACCCCCTGAGTCGCTTCGCGCCTTCCCCCTCTCTTCGGAGGGGGGCGTACGGGCAGCCGGCGACACCCTTGCTGCGGGGCGGCGCGGCCGGCGTAGGCCCTTGCTCGGTGTCCCTCGCCTTGGGGGCGCGGGAGTTTCGAGGTCAAACTCAAGAAATCTCGTCTTGCCCCGCTCAGCGCACCGGGATGGCGATGGGCCGCAGCGGCGCGGCGTCGCCGCCGCGGATCTTGAGCGGGCCGCCGATGAAGGCGAACTCGTAGACCTTGTCGCGCGACAGATCGTCCAGCGCCACCAGCTCCATGATGGGCACTCCCTTTTGCGCCAGCAGGTAGCTGTGCAGCGGTACGTAGTCGTCGTCCACCTCGGACGGGAACGTCTCCAGGCTCAGGTTGTCGGCGCCCACGATCATGGCGCCGCCTTCCTCCACCAGGAAGCGCGCGGCATCCAGGCCCAGGCCCGGCGGCTTGGCCATGTAGGCCTGGGGCTGGCCGTAGAGCTTCATGCGGCCCGTGCGCACCAGCACGATGTCGCCCTCCTGCAGCGTCACCTTCTGGCGTGCCAGCGCATCCTTGAGGTCCTGGCGCGTGATGCGGTACTGGTCGGGCAGCATCTCCAGGCCCTTGGCGGCCGCCACGTCGATCAGCACGCCGCGCGCCACCAGCGGCGGGAATTTCTCTATGCCCGTGCGCTGCCAGCCCCGGTCGCCCAGATGCTGGTCGGCGCTGAAGCCGTTCCAGATCCTGCCGCGTATGCCGAAGTGGTTGAGCGCATCGATGTGCGTGCCCGTATGGCTGTACATGGAAAACGCCGTGCCCGTGTAGCTGCGCGTGGCGTTCATGTCCTTGCCCACGTTCATCGGGTCGTCCACCACGGTGCCGCGCGGCGTGTGCGTCATCCAGAACTGGTAGTGCGGATCGCCCGCGTCCTGCCAGCTGGGCATGCCCACGTAGTACTCGGTGGCCAGGTCATAGACCTGCCCGCCCGTGATGCGCTGCAGGATGGCCGCGCGCGAGGCCGGCGTGATCAGGTTCAGGCGGCCGATCTCGTCGGCCGGCCCCCAGGCGCTGGTCCCCACGTCCTGGCGTGCGCCGGCCGGCGGCTCGTGGCCGCCATGGGCCTGGGCCGCGGTGCCTGCGAAGGCGGCGGCCAGGGCGATCACGAGAGAGTGCAGCGCCATGCGGCGAGCGAAGCGTTGGAGAGTCATGGGAAAAGTCCTTGGTCTGCTGAAAAAGGGCGCGCATGCCGCGCGCGAGGGAAGGCGGGAAAACGCCGATGAAAAAAGCAAAGACGGGGGCGCTCAGGCCGCCAGGAAGTGCAGCCGTTCGCGCAGCGCAGCCAGCGACTGGGTCTGCAGCGGCGGCAGGCCCGGCGCGATCAGCGTGGGAATGGAGCGCAGGCCCATGCGCTGCGCCAGCGCGCGGTCCTGGCGCACCTGCTCCAGCGCCTGGGCGCCTTCCATGCAGCCCGCGAAGGCATTGCGCTCGAAGCCCGTGCGCGTGGCGATGTCCAGCAGCACTTCGGCGTCGCCGATGTTGCGGTGCTCGCTCATGTGGGCGTGCTGGATGGCGTCGAACAGATCCCAGTGCGCGTCATCGCCGCCCAGGATCTGGGCCGCCTGGCAGGCCAGTGCGCCGGCCATGCCGCTGGGGTACTCGAAGGCCTCGCGGCGCATGCCCTCGATGTCGATGCGGTCTTCGTCGTCATGCTCCGCGCAGGCCTGCCAGTGCTCCAGGATGACCTGCTTGGCGCGCTCCATGGAGCCGAAGGCCGCCACCATCTCGGCGCGCGAGGCCTGCAGCACGAAGCTGCGGTGGCGCACGCGCAGGCCCAGCTCGCGCGCCACCTGGCGCAGGCGTGGCGACATGACGTAGCACCAGCCGCAGACCACGTCATGGAAGAAGTCGATGGCGGGGGCGACGGCGGGCGCCGCAGCAGGCGCCGCCTGCAGGGCCTGCTGCGGCGAGGGGGCCGCCGCATCCTGCGCGGGCAGGGCGCAGGAAAAATCATTGCATTGCGTCATGCTTGTGTCCTTCATGGCTGTGATGGACGGCAAGCGTAGGCCGCAGGCCTCGCGCCAGTAAGGGGCGCGCGCTTGAGGAACTCTTAACGCGGCGTCAACAATCCTCGCCCATGGCGGCAGGCAGCTCCTCGGCCAGGAAGTCCACGAAGGCGCGCACCTTGGGCAGCAGGTGGCGCTGCGTGGGATAGACCGCGTAGACATGGCGGGCCTGCGCGGCCTGGTCCGCAAGGTCCAGTGCGACCAGCTGGCCTGCCGCAATCGCCGGCCGCGCCAGGAACGAGGGCAGGGCGCCAATGCCCAGGCCCGCCACCAGCAGGTCGCGCAGCATCAGGCTGTTGTTGACGTTGGCGCGCGCCTCGGACGGCGCCTGGGGGCTCTCGCCCGCTTCGCGGGGCGCATGCGCCAGGCTGTAGTTCAGCAGCGCATGGCCGCGCAGCCCGGCGGCACTGGCCGGGCGGCCATGCGCCTGCAGATAGGACGGGGCCGCGCACAGCATCTGTGACAGCGAGGCCAGGCGCCGCGCGATCAGCGAGGAGTCCGCCAGCTCCGCGCTCAGGCGGATGGACACATCGAAGCCCTGGCCTACGGCATCCACCAGCCGGTCTTCCATGGACAGGTCGATCTGCAGCTGCGGATGGCGCTGCATGAAGCGCGCCAGCAGCGGCGACAGCGTGCTCAGCGCAAACGACAGCGGCGCATTCACGCGCAGCCGACCGGCCACCTGCTGCGACTGCGCGCGCACCGACTGCTCCAGCGCATCGAATTCATCGAGCAGCCTGCAGCACTCTGCGTAGTAGGCCTGGCCCGTGTCGGTCAGGCTCATGCGGCGCGTGGTGCGCTGCAGCAGCACGGCGCCCAGATGGGCTTCGAGCGCGCGCAGCTGCTTGCTCAGCGCGGCCGAGGACAGGTCCAGAGCGTCGGCCGCCTTGGCGATGGAGCCCAGTTCTACGATGCGCCGGAAGGCGCGCAAGGGGGTCAGCGTATCCATGGGAAAAAGCAAAGAGTGGCGCGCAGCGTAGCAGGCCGCTCGGGTTTGCCGGGGCATGCCTGCGGGGGCAGGGGCGACAATCGCCAGGTACGGCGCGCCCGCCGCGCCCCTTTGTCTTCACCGAATCTGTTCAATCCCATGCCCCAGACCACTCCCGCCTGCCCCCAGTGCGGCCTTGAAAACACCTATCCCGACGCCGCCAGCTACATCTGCCCCGACTGCGCCTTCGAATGGCCCATGCAGGCCGATGAAGAGGTCAGCGAAGCCGCCGCGGGCGACGGCATCGTGCGCGACGCCAACGGCAATGCGCTGGCCGATGGCGATGCGGTGATCCTGGTCAAGGACCTCAAGGTAAAGGGCTCGTCCACCGTGCTCAAGAAGGGCAGCAAGATCAAGGGCATCCGCCTGGTCGATGGTGCCGACGGCCACAACGTGGACTGCAAGACCGAACTGGGCTCCATGCTGCTCAAGTCGGAGTTCCTCAAGAAGGCCTGAGCATGCTGGCGCTGTCGCTTGCGGTATCGGCGGTCCTCGGACTGCTGGCGCTGTGGGTGTTTGCGCCCCTGTTCATTGCGCTGACCGCGGGCGCGGTGGTGGCCCTGCTGCTGCTGGCCCTGGCTGGCCGTACGGCACGCACAGGCCACACGGGCCGCACCGCGCGCACCCTGCCCGTGGCGGGCTGGTGGGCCGTTGCGCTGTGTGCCGGCGCGGCCTGCGTGGCCATGCTGGTGCTGCTGCCCGACCGGCTCGATGGCGCGCCCTTCCTCGCCTTCGGCATGGGCCTGCTGGCGGCCACCTGCGCGGGGGCGCTGGTCTGGCTGACGGGCTGGCTGATCGCCGGGCGGCAGCCTGTGCCGGTGTCATGGTGGACCGGATCGGCCCTGGCCGGCCTGGGCGCCTTCCTCGCCCTGCTGCTGGGCGGCCCCGACACGGCGGGCTGGATGGCCTGGCGCGACCAGCTGCGCGGCTACGAGGCCGTGCCGCTGCGCATCGTGCTGGCCGAAGCGCCCACGGCGCAGCGCGAGCAGGCCCTGGCCGAACTGCTGCAGCCCTTGCTGGAGCAGGGCAGCCGTGCCGTCCGCCATCGCCAGTCCACGCGCTTCGGCAACTCGGTAGAGCACTCCGTGGTGCCCGCCCGCTATCGCTTCGATGGCAGGCTGCTGGAGATCATGCTGGCCGAGAAGCCACCCGCGCCCCTGCTCAGTGCCCATGTCGCTTTGCTGGAGCAGTTCGCCGCCAGCGGCCCGGCCCAGGCGGGCCAGACGCCTTCCTGGCTGATGCTGGCCAGCGCCCAATGCCTGCCGCCGCCACGCCTGCGCGAACTGTCGCGCCTGCTGGGCCAGGGCAGCGAGCTGCTGGCCCGCGCGCGGCGCTGCGCGCAGCAGCGCTCGGCGCAATTGCAGCGTCTGTGGCCGCTGCTGGCCGGCAGCGTCGAGCGCGTGGAGGTGGGCGAGGCGCGGCGCTTTCATCCGTGGCTCGGCCTGCAGGGCTGGAAGGCTGTGGCACCTTCCGAAAATCCGGAGCCTTAGGCGGGCTCCACGTCCTTCCACTGGCCGGGCTCCAGGCCGTCCAGCGTGTAAGGCCCGATGGCTGCGCGCACCAGCCGCAGCGTGGGGTGGCCAATGGCCGCCGTCATGCGGCGCACCTGGCGGTTGCGGCCTTCGCGGATGACCAGTTCGATCCAGCAGTCGGGAATGTTCTGGCGCACGCGGATGGGCGGGTCGCGCTGCCACAGCACGGGCGGTGGCTCCAGCCGGCGCGCCTGCGCGGGCAGCGTCATGCCGTCGTTGAGCTGCACGCCCTGGCGCAGCGCCTGCAGCGCGGCCTCGTCGGGCAGTCCCTCGACCTGTACCCAGTAGGTCTTTTCCATCTTGAAGCGCGGATCGGCGATGCGCGCCTGCAGCGGCCCGTCATTGGTCAGCAGCAGCAGTCCTTCGCTGTCGGCGTCGAGACGGCCTGCCGCATGCACGCCGGGGACGTCGATGAACTCCTTGAGCCCGCGCCAGCGCCCCTCGGGCGTGAACTGGCTCAGCACGCCGTAAGGCTTGTTGAAGCACAGCAGGCGCGAGGGGCCGGTGTCGGGCCTGTCGGCGAAGGCCGGGCGGGGTCGCAGGGCAGGGCCGGCAGCCGCGCGCAAGGGGGGGCGTTTTCTGGGTTGCATGGACCAGGGGATTGTCGGGCCTTCAGGCCGGAGGCTGGGGATAGACCGCCCGCACGCACTCCAGCCAGGCCCGCGCCGCACGCGACAGGTAGCCGCTGCGCCACAGCTGCACCACGTCCCAGCGCAGTTCAGGCCCCATCAGCGGGCGGCTGGACACGCGCTGCGGGTCGAAGCGCGCGATCACATGCTCGAACATCACGGCCACGCCCACGCCTTCGGCCACCAGGTCGCCGATGAAGTCCCAGTAGCGCGTCTCCAACCGCACCTGGGGGCTGAAGCCGGCTGCCGCGCAGCGCTGCAGCACGGCCTGGTGCAGCGCGAAGTCCGAGGTGTAGAAGACGAAGGGCCGCTGCGCCAGTTCGCTCCAGCGCACCGGGGCCTCGGGGTCGGGCACCTCGTGCGCGGCAAAGGCCACGCGCGTGCGCTGGTGGGCGATGGTGCAGTACTCCAGCCCTTCGCTGGCCGGATCGCCCGAGGGGTCGCCGCCCTCCTGCCCCGTGCCGTGCAGGCCCAGCGCCATGTCCAGCCGGCCGTCCAGCAGCAGCTGGCGCTGGGCACGCGCGCCCTGCTCCTGCACATGCAGATGGACGCCCGGGTGCCGTTGCTGGAACCGCGCGATCACGGGCGCCATGTAGTGCCCGGCCGTGGGCATGATGCCCACGCTGAGGCTGCCGCGCGCGATGCCATCGACCTCGGCCACCTCCTGCAGCAGCTGGCGCGACTGCTCCAGCACCTGCAGGCCGCGCGCATAGACCACCTGGCCCGCGTCGGTCAGCTGCACGCCGCGCCCCTCGCGCAGCAGCAGCGGGCCGCCCAGTTCATCCTCCAGCGCCCGCACCATCTTGCTGATGGTGGGCTGGGTCACGTGCAAGGCCTCGGCCGCGCGCGTGAAGCCATTGCAGCGCACGACCTCGACGAAGTACCGCAGTGCGCGCAGGTCCATGGGAATTCCTTCTGTGCATGGGAAAAATGAAGATTATTCATTTTACGAATCTTGGTGCAAACCCTAGGATTGCGCCATGTCAAAGATTTCCGTCCTGCCCACCCTGCGTCCGCAGGCGCTGCTGCAACGCGGCTGGCCGCTGCTGCGCGGCGTGCTGCAGGTGGGCCTGCTCAGCGCCATCTGGGTGTCCATGGAGGCCGTTCGCGCGCATTTCGGCTGGGGCATGCCGGCCGGGCTGATCGGCTTCGCGCTGCTGGCCACGGGCCTGTTCAGCGGGCTGGTCAAGGCGCGCTGGCTGCAGGGCGGCACCCACTGGCTGCTGGCCGAGATGCTGCTGTTCTTCGTGCCCGCCATGCTGGTGGTCACCGAATACACCGACCTGATCCAGCACCAGGGCCTGCGCATCCTGGGCGTCATCGTGGCCAGCACGGCCTGCGTGATGGCCGCCACGGCGCTGGCCGTGGACCGCGTCTACCGGCTGGAGCTGTGGCTGGCCCGGCGCCGCTCCACGCGCGCCGGGCTGCGCAGGGAGCAGGAGTGAACGCCATGTCCGACCAAGCCGTAGGCCTGCTGTCGCTGCTGGCCACGCTGGCCTGCTATGCGGCCAACAAGCGCGTGTACCGCCGCCATCCCCATCCGCTGCTCATGCCCATCGTCGCCACGCCCATGGTGCTGATCGCGCTGGCGCTGCTGACCCATGTGCGCTACCCGCAGTACATCGCCCAGACGCACTGGCTGGTCTGGCTGCTGGGCCCCACCACGGTGGCCTTTGCGCTGCCCCTGCACGAAAACCGCCACTTGCTGCGCAAGCACTGGATGTCGATCGCCACCGGCGTGCTCGTGGCCAGTGGCGTGTCCATTGCCACCACCATCTGGTTCGCACAGGCCTTCGGACTGCCCGTGGACCTGCAAAAGGGCCTGGCCGTGCGCTCGGTGACCACGCCTTTCGCCATCGAGGCCGAACGCGTGCTGGGCGGCCCCACCGACCTGGCGGCCCTGTTCGTCCTGCTGACCGGGGTCAGCGGCATGCTCATGGGCGAGACCATCCTGCGGCTGCTGCCGCGCGTGCGCAGCAAGCTGGCCGCAGGGGCCATCCTGGGCGGTGCGGCGCATGGAAGCGGCGTGGCGAAGGCGCGGCAGTTCGGGCAGGTGCAGACGGTTGTTGCCTCGTTGGTGATGATGATCGCGGGGGCTCTGAATGTCTTGCTGGCGCCTTGGGTGAAGCTGCTGTTTTTCTGATGGTTTGTTTTTGATCCTGCCGGGTGCCTGTTTTTCGAGTCCGGAAGAAGGCGGCCCGAATGCCCGAGTCCCTCCGCTTCGCGGCGGGTGCGTTCATCCGGGCAATTGTCGCGGGCCTTCGCTTGGTTCGGCCTGCTCTCTTTTTCAGGCCAGCGTATACGCCGTCTTCACCGTCGTATAGAACTCCTGCGCATAGCGGCCCTGCTCGCGCGGGCCGTAGCTGCTGCCCTTGCGGCCGCCAAACGGCACGTGGTAGTCCACGCCGGCCGTGGGCAGGTTGACCATGACCATGCCGGCCTGGCTGTGGCGCTTGAAGTGGGTGGCGTGCTTGAGGCTGGTGGTGGCAATGCCTGCGGCCAGGCCGAAGGGCGTGTCGTTGGCCACGGCCAGGGCTTCTTCGTAGTCCTTGACGCGGATGACGCTGGCCACGGGGCCGAAGACTTCCTCGCGGTTGATGCGCATGGCGGCCTGGGTGTCCACGAACAGGGTGGGCGCCATGTAGTAGCCCTTGTTGCCGCTGCCGGTGTGGCAGGCGGCGGCTGCGCCGCCCGCAGCCAGCACGGCGCCTTCGGCCTTGGCGATTTCCACGTAGCTCAGGTCCTGCTCCAGCTGGGCCTGGCTGACCACGGGGCCCATGTCGGTGCCTGCGGCGCGGGCGTCGCCCACCTTGATCCTGGCCATGCGGGCCTGCAGGGCCTCGATGAAGGCGGGGTAGATCCTGTCGGTGACGATGAGGCGGCTCGATGCCGTGCAGCGCTGGCCCGTGGAGTAGAAGCCGCTTTGCGCGGACAGCTCCACGGCCTGGGTGAGGTCGGCGTCGTCCAGCACGATCTGCGGGTTCTTGCCGCCCATCTCCAGCTGCACCTTCTTGCCGCTTTCCACGCAGGCGCGGGCAATGCCGCTGCCCACGCCGACGGAGCCGGTGAAGCTGATGGCGGCCACGTCGCTGTGGCGCACCAGGGCATCACCGATGACGCGGCCCGGGCCCATGACGAGGTTGAAGACGCCGGCCGGAATGCCCGAGCGGTGAATGATGTCGGCCAGCGCCCAGGCGCTGCCGGGCACGAGGTCGGCGGGCTTCAGGACCACGCAGTTGCCGAAGGCCAGGGCCGGGGCGATCTTCCAGGCGGGAATGGCGATGGGGAAGTTCCACGGCGTGATCAGGCCCACCACGCCGACGGGCTCGCGCGTGATTTCCACGCCGATGCCGGGGCGCACGGAGGGCAGGGTCTCGCCGGCCAGGCGCAGGCATTCACCCGCGAAGAACTTGAAGATCTGGCCTGCGCGGCCGACTTCGCCAATGGCTTCGGGGCGGGTCTTGCCTTCCTCGCGCGCCAGCAGGTCGCCCAGCTCTTCCTTGCGGGCCAGGATTTCGTTGCCGATCCTGTCCAGGGCGTCGTGGCGGGCCTGGATGCCCGAGGTGCTCCAGGCGGGAAAGGCCGCGGCCGCCGCGGCGATGGCGGCTTCCACATCGGCGGCATTGCCCTGGGCGTACTCGCCGATCACATCGGACAGGTCGCTGGGGTTGGTGTTGGCGCTGTAGCCGTCGGCGGCCTTCCATTGGCCGTTGATGAGGTTGTCGTAGCGGGACATGAGGTGCTCCGGGAAAGGGGTAACGGAAGGAAGGGGTCAGCGGACCATGCAGGGGCGCTTGTTGTCGAAGGTCCAGCCCGGGATCAGGTATTGCATGGCCATGGCGTCATTGCGCGCTCCCAGGCCGTGCTCCAGGTACAGGGCGTTGGCGCGCTGCAGCGCGGCGCGGTCCACGGTGACGCCCAGGCCCGGGGTCTTGGGCACCTCGACGAAGCCGCCCTTGATCTGCAGCGGGTTCTGGGTGAGGTACTGGCCGTCCTGCCAGATCCAGTGCGTGTCGATGGCCGTGACCTTGCCGGGCACGGCGGCGGCCACGTGGGTGAACATGGCCAGCGAGATGTCGAAGTGGTTGTTGGAGTGCGATCCCCAGGTCAGGCCCCAGTCGCGGCAGGTCTGGCCCACGCGCACGGAGCCGGCCATGGTCCAGAAATGCGGGTCGGCCAGCGGGATGTCCACGGACTGCAGCGACAGCGCGTGCACCATCTGGCGCCAGTCGGTGGCGATCATGTTGGTGGCCGTGGGCAGGCCCGTGGCGCGGCGGAATTCGGCCATGACTTCGCGGCCCGAGAAACCGTTCTCGGCGCCGCAGGGGTCTTCGGCATAGGCGAGCACGCCGTGCATGTCGCGCATGAGGCGGATGGCGTCCTTGAGCAGCCAGCCGCCGTTGGGGTCCAGCGTGACGCGCGCCTGCGGGAAGCGCCTGGCCAGCGCGGTGACGGCCTCCACCTCCTGCTCGCCGGCCAGCACGCCGCCCTTGAGCTTGAAGTCGTTGAAGCCGTAGCGCGCATGCGCCGCCTCGGCCTGGCGCACGATGGCGGCCGGGTCCATGGCGGTCATGTGGCGCACCTGCGTCCAGTCGTCGCTGCCGCTTTGGTCTTCGCCGGGCTGGACGTAGGGCAGGTCGGTCTTGTCGGTGGGGCCGGTGAAGAACAGGTAGCCCAGCATCTCCACGCGGTCGCGCTGCTGGCCTTCGCCCAGCAGGGCCGCCACGGGCACGCCCAGGTGCTGGCCCAGCAGGTCCAGCAGGGCCGATTCCACGGCGGTGACGGCATGCACGGCAATGCGCAGATCGAAGGTCTGCAGGCCGCGCCCGCCCGTGTCGCGCCCGGCCAGGGCCTGCTGCAGGTTCTGCAGCAGCTTCAGGTGGTTGCCCACGGACTGGCCGATGAGCAGCGCCTTGCTGTCCTCCAGCGCCTGGCGTATGCCTTCGCCGCCAGGCACCTCGCCCACACCGGTGTGGCCCGAGCTGTCGTGCACGAGCACGATGTTGCGCGTGAAGTAGGGCGCATGCGCGCCGCTGAGGTTCATGAGCATGCCGTCGCGGCCGGCGACGGGAATGACTTCGATCTCGGTGATGGTCGGGGTGGAGGACATGGCGTGCTCTTGGATCGTTTGGATCGGTCTCTGGGAAAAAACGGCTATGCGGCGGCGGTGGCCGCCTGCTGCGCGGCGGACCACGGCACCTCGGCCTCGGGCCGGCCCGTGGCGATGAACTGCGCCAGGTTGCGCAGCACGAGGTCGGCCATGGCGCGGCGGGTTTCATGCGTGCCGCTGGCGATGTGGGGCGCAAGCACCACGTTGTCCTGCGACAGCAGCTCGGCATGGGGGCGTGGCTCGTCCTCGAACACATCCAGGCCCGCGCCCGCGATGCGGCCCTGCTGCAGGGCCTGGACCAGTGCGGCCTCGTCGACCACGCTGCCGCGTGCCACGTTGATCAGAAAGCCCTGCGGGCCCAGCGCGTCCAGCACCTCGGCGTTGACCAGGTGCTGCGTGCCGTCGCCGCCTGCGGCGGTGATGACGAGGAAGTCGCTCCAGCGTGCGAGTTCGAGCAGCGAGGGCTGGTAGAGGTGGGGCGATCCCTCGACCGGGCGGCGGTTGTGATAGGCCACCTCCATGTCGAAGCCGGCCGCGCGGCGCGCCACGGTGGAGCCGATGCGGCCCATGCCGAAGATGCCCAGGCGCTTGCCGCTGGCGCGCGTGCGGATGCCGAAGCGGCCTCGGCTCCAGTCGCCCCGGCGCACGAAGCGGTCGGACTCGCTCAGGCCACGCGCCGCATCCAGCAGCAGGGCGAAGGCCATGTCGGCCACGCAGTCGTCCAGCACGCCGGGCGTGTAGCCCACGCGGGCGCCCTGGCGCAGCAGGGACTCGCGGTCCAGCGCGTCGAAGCCCACGCCGAAGCTGCTCACGAAGCGCAGCCTGGGCAGGGCCTGCACCACGCTCGCGGGCACGCCCATGGCTGCCGAGGTGACCAGGTATTCGAACTGCGCGCCGTGCTCGGCGAGAAAGCGCTCGCGATTAGGCTGCTCGGACAGCAGCGTTACCTCATAGGCCTGAGCCAGCTCGGCATCGAGCTGGGGCAGTGGCATCTTGCCGAACTGGAGAACGCGTGGACGGGAGGTCGCCATGCCTTGGAATCCTTGGAACTTGCAGGGGCTGGAAGCCCCGGTGAAAAGGGCCTGCGTGGTGGCAGGCCTGCGGAGATGACCAGAGGCCAACCCGGATTTATCTCAGCTATCCCCTGTGCTCAATGTAGAAAGATCTGTTCAAAACTGGCGCACTCCAACATCAGGGACGCCGAGCAAGAGCCGCCTCGCGGCGGGGGCGCCCAGCCGAGGGCGTCGTCCCCCTCCCTTGCGAAGCAAGTAGAGAGGCGCCGTGCCACGGGGGGAAGGCGCGAAGCGACTCAGGGGGTGCCTCATTTCAATCAGCGGTGATTTTTCGGGTCTGGATCAGCTGCTTCCAGCGCTCCGACTCCTGGGCCTGGTAGCGCGTGAATTCCTCGGGCGTGTTGCCCACGATCTCCAGGCCCTGCTCCACGAAGCGCTTGCGGATGTCGGGCTGCTGCACGGAGGCGATGGCGGCCTTGGCAAGCTTGGCCTTCACATCGGCGGGCAGTCCCTTGGGCGCGGCCAGGCCTTGCCAGGAGTAGACCTCGGCGCCCTTGACGCCGGCCTCGGCCAGCGTGGGCACATCAGGCAGCACGGGCGAGCGCTGGCTGCCGGTCACGGCGATCGCATGCAGCTTGCCGCTGCGCAGATGGGGCAGCACGGCGTTGACGTTCTGGAACGAGAAGTCCACCTGGCCGCCGATCAGGTCCGTGATGGCCGGGGCGCCGCCCTTGTAGGGAACGTGCATGCCTTCGGTGCCGCTTTGCTGCCAGAACAGCTCGGCCGACAGATGGTCCGAGGAGCCGTTGCCCGAACTCGCGAAACTGATCTTGCCGGGGTTGGCCTTGAGCGCGGCGATGACCTCGGCCACGGTGCGGGCCTTCTGCGCGGGGCTGGCCACGAGCACGTTGGGCGCCTGCACGGGGATGGTGATGTAGTCGAAGTCCTTGCCTGCGTCATAGGGCACGTTCTTGACCAGGTGCGGCGTGACCACGAAAGGGCCCAGCGAGGCCACCAGCAGCGTGTAGCCATCGGCCGGTGCGCGCTTGACGGCGCCTGCGCCGATGGTGCCCGTGGCGCCCGGGCGGTTTTCCACCACGAAGGGCTTGCCCAGCTGCTCGCCCATGCTCAGGGCCATGGCGCGCGCCACGGTGTCGGTGGAGCCTCCGGCCGGGAAGGGCACGATGATGTTGACGGCCTTGTCCGGAAAGCTGCCGGCCGCCTGCGCCGTGAGGGCCAGTGCGGCACCCAGCGTGATCAGAATCTTCTTCATGTTCTTGTCTCCTGGGGGGCGCAAGGGCCGGACTGGCCCCTGCGTCCGGTCTTGTGGCTTATTGCGGGCCGAGCTTGTCGATCAGGGCCTTGAGCTCTTCCAGCTCGGAGGGCTTGAGGTCCGTCAGCGGGGCGCGCACGGGGCCTGCGTCGTGGCCGACCAGCTTGGCGCCGGCCTTGATGATGCTCACGCCGTAGCCTTCGACGCGGTTGCGGATCTTCAGGTAGGGCATGAAGAATTCCTTGAGCAGCTTGTGCTGCGTGGCCATGTCGTCGGTGCGCACGGCATCGTAGAACGCCATCGCCGTCCTGGGGATGAAGTTGAAGACGGCCGAGGAGTACACCGGCGTGCCCAGGGCCTTGTAGGCGGCCGCATAGACCTCGGCCGTGGGCAGGCCGCCCAGGTAGGCGAAGCGGTCGCCCATCTTCATGAAGATGGCGGACATGGTCTCGATGTTGCCCATGCCGTCCTTGAAGCCCACCAGGTTGGGGCAGCGCTCGGCCAGGATGGCCAGCGATTCTGGCGTGAAGCGGGTGCGGTCGCGGTTGTAGACGATGACGCCGAACTTCACGCTCTTGCAGACCTGCTCCACATGGGCGATCAGGCCTTCCTGGCCGGCTTCGGTCAGGTAGTGGGGCAGCAGCAGGACGCCGTGGGCACCCAGGCGCTCCGCCTCCTGGGCATGGGCAATGGCCGTGCGCGTGGGACCACCGGCGCCCGCGACGATGGGCACCTTGCCGCGGCAGGTGTCCACGGCGGTCTTGATGATCTGGCCGTATTCCTCGCCGTACAGCGAGAAGTACTCGCCCGTGCCGCCTGCCGCGAACAGCGCGCTGGCGCCGTAGGGGGCCAGCCATTCGAGGCGGGCCGCATAGCCCTTGGCATTGAAGTTGCCGTTGCTGTCGAAGTCCGTCACGGGGAAGGACAGCAGGCCGGAACTCATCACGTCTTTGAGGTCTTGGGGGGTCATGGTGCTCTCGGGAACAAGGGTGGGGAAGAAAGAAAAAAGGGTGGAATCAGTCGAGCTTCAAACCGGCTGTCTGAACCACTTTTTGCCAGCGCTGGCGCTCGGTGGTCAGGAAGCGCGCGGTCTCGGCGGGGTTCATGGTCACGACCTCGGCGCCCTGGCCCGTGAGGCGGGCGCGCACCTCGGGCGAGCGGATGGCGGTGATCAGGGCCTCATGCAGGCGCTGGACCACGGCCTCGGGCGTCTTGGCCGGAACGACCACGCCTTGCCAGGTGCCGGTCTCGAAGCCGGGCACGCCCTGCTCGGCGATGGTGGGCACGTTGGCGGCCAGCGGCATGCGCGTGCCCTTGGACAGGCCCAGCAGCTTGAGCTTGCCGCTTTGCACATGGGGGTAGGTGGCCAGCATGCCGTTCATCAGCACCTGGGTCTGGCCTGCCACCGTGTCCTGGATGGACTGCACGCCGCCCTTGTAGGGCACGTATTCCCAGCGGGCGCCCGTGGCGCGCGCCAGTTCCACGCCGGCCAGGTGCGGGGCGCTGCCCGTGGCGGTGACGGCAAAGCTCAGGTCTTCCTTCTTGGACAGGGCCACCAGCTCCTGCAGGTTGTTGGCCGGCACCGAGGGATGGACCACCAGCAGGTGGGGCGAGTAGGCCAGCATGGCCGTGCCGCGCAGGTCCCGGGACAGGTCGAAGGACAGCTTGGTGTAGAGCGAGGGCGAGATGGCCAGCGCACCCAGGTCGCACAGCATCAGCGTGTGGCCGTCGGGCTGGGCCTTGGCCACCATGTCGGCGCCCAGGTTGCCGTTGGCGCCGGGCTTGTTCTCGATGACCACGGGCTGCTTGAGTTCTGCCGACAGCAGCGGGCCGATGGCGCGCGCAATGATGTCCGAGCTGCCACCCGGCGGGTAGGGCACCACCAGGCGCAGCGGGCGCGTGGGCCAGTTGTTCTGGGCCAGCGCACCGGCGCCGGTGGCCACGAGGGCGGTGGCGCCAGCGGCGCGCAGGAACTGCTTTCGGCTCAGGGTCATGCTCTTGTCTCCGGGTTTTATGTTGTCAGTTGTCGTACAACTGAAGCCGATTTTCAACCGAGATCTGCAAGCAGTGATAAAGGGTTTTCCCTTGGTTGTCTGAATTCCCGTGGCAAGGCCATTGGCCCCGAAAGGCCCATGGGAGTATTCAGGAGGCGCTGGTCTTTTGCGCCAGGCGCAGGCGCTCGCGGCTGTTGGTCAGGTGGATGCGCATGGCCGCGCGGGCCGAGTCGGCATCCTGGCGCTCGATGGCGGCGAGGATTTCCTCATGCTCGCGGTTGACGCGGCGCAGGTAGTCGGGGTCGCGCTGGGGCTGGTGGATGGAGGCGATGCGCGTGCGCGGAATCAGCTGGGCGCCGAAGTGGCGCAGGATGTCGCCGAAGTAGCGGTTGCCTGTGGCCTCGGCGATCTGGGTGTGGAAGGCCAGGTCATGGGTCACCGTGTCCTCGCCGCGCGCAAAGGCGATCTCGAAGGCCTGCAGCGCCATGCGTATGCCCTGCAGTTGCTCGGGGCTGCGGCGCAGCGCGGCCAGGCCGGCGCTTTCGGTCTCCAGGCTGATGCGCAGCTCCAGCACGGCCATCACGTCCACGGCGGCCGTCAGCTCGTCGGCATTGAGCATCAGCGTGGATGCGGGCTGGGCGGCGCGCACGAAGGTGCCTATGCCGTGGCGCGTCTCCACCAGGCCCGAGGCCTGCAGGCGCGACAGCGCCTCGCGCACCACGGTGCGGCTGACTTCGTAGGTCTGCACCAGCGACGACTCCGTGGGCAGCTTCTCGCCTTCGGCCAGCAGGCCGTTGCGGATCTTGCTCGCGAACTCGTCGAACAGCAGGGCGGCCAGGTTGCGGCCGCTGCGACCGGACTTTCCTCGCAGGGGAAGCTCGATCGTTGGGGGTGATGCGGGAAATCCCTTTGCCGAACTTTCCATGGTGCTGATCATAATCGCTTCAAGTTGTACGACAACGTATCACAAGACGTCCGCGCCATCGAGTTTTTTTGATCCTCCTGAACCCGCATTCCAGATGAGCACCACCCACGCGATCCACGCGATCCGCCATATACGCATCACGCCCATTGCCTTCCGCGATCCGCCGCTGCTCAATGCGGCCGGCATCCACGAACCCTGGGCGCTGCGTTCCATCATCGAGATCGAGACGGCCTCGGGCCTGGTCGGCATCAACGAAAGCTACGGGGACCAGCCCATGCTCGATGCGCTGGCCAAGGCCGCGCCCGCGCTGGTGGGGCTGTCGCCCTGGGCGCTCAACGAGATGGAGGTCCGCGTCGCGGCCCTGGTGGCGCCGCCTGCGCTGACGGCGTCGGAGTTCCTGGGCCAGCAGGTGTCGCTGGCGCCGGGCACGCATGTGTCCAAGACCGTGGCCAAGGTGGTCAGCGCCTTCGAGGTCGCCATGCTGGACCTGCAGGGCCAGATGGCGGGCGCCCCCATCGTGGACCTGCTGGGCGGCGCCGCGCGCGACAGCGTGCCGTTCTCTGCCTACCTGTTCTACAAGTACGCCGAGCACATCGACAGGCCCTATGGACCAGATTCTTCGCCCGACGCCTGGGGCGAGGCCCTGGCGCCGCAGCAGTTGGTGGAGCAGGCGCGGCGCATGATTGCGCAGTACGGCTTCCAGAGCATCAAGCTCAAGGCCGGCGCGCTGCCGCCCGAGCAGGAGGCGGCCGGCATCCTGGCGCTGGCCGATGCCTTTCCGGGCATGCCGCTGCGCATCGATCCCAATGGCAACTGGACGGTGGAGACCAGCCTGAAGATCGTGCAGCAGCTGCAGGGCGTGCTCGAGTATTACGAGGACCCGGCGCCCGGCCTGGACGGCATGGCGGCCGTGGCGCGAGAAATGGCACGCGAGGGCGATGTGCCGCTGGCCACCAACATGGTGGTCACGGACTTTGCCGAGTTCCGCCGCAATGCCGACATGGGCTGCCCCGTGAAGATCGTGCTCAGCGACCACCACTACTGGGGCGGGCTGCGCGCCACACAGCGCCTGTCCACGCTGTGCCGCACCTTCGACCTGGGCCTGTCCATGCACAGCAACTCGCACCTGGGCATCAGCCTGGTGGCCATGACGCACCTGTGCGCCAGCGTGCCCCTGCTGACCTATGCCTGTGACACGCATTACCCCTGGCAGGACGAGGAAGTCGTCGAGGGTGGCCGGCTGCAGTTCGAGCAGGGCAGCCTGCGCGTGCCCACGGCGCCCGGCCTGGGTGTGCGGCTGGACCGCGAGGCCCTGGCCCGCCTGCACGACAACTACCTGTACTGCGGCATCCGCAACCGCGACGACCTGGGGCAGATGCGCAAGTACGACCCCGCGTTCACCGGCCACCAGCCCCGCTTCTGAACCCGCTTTCACACCATTCCAACGACAAGCCCTTCCCGGAGACAAGCACCATGCAACGCCGCACACTCATCCAACATTCCCTCGCCAGCGCCCTGCTGCTGGGCACGGCCCTGGCCGCCATGCCCGCCGCCGCGCAGGGCAACTGGCCCACGGGCAAGCCCATCACCTACCTGGTGCCGTTCCCGCCTGGCGGCAATACCGATACGCTGGCGCGTGTGATCGCCCAGCCGCTGAGCAAGGCCCTGGGCACACCCGTGGTGATCGAGAACAAGGGCGGCGCGGGCGGCAGCGTGGGCTCGGCCATTGCGGCGCGCGCACCGGCCGATGGCTACACCATCCTGGGCGGCACCATCAGCTCGCACGCCATCAATGTGAGCCTGTACGCCAAGCTGGATTACGACCCGGTCAAGTCCTTCACGCCGGTGGCCATGCTGGGCTCGGGCCCGCTGGTGCTGGTGGTGCCGGCCTCCAGCCCCTACAAGACGCTGGCCGACGTGCTGGCCGCCAGCAAGGCCAAGGCAGCGGCGGGCGGACTGACCTCGGCCTCGCCGGGCAGCGGCACCTCCAACCACATGGCGCTGGAGCTGCTGGGCTACCAGACGGGCGTGAAGTTCACCCACGTGCCCTACAAGGGCAGCGGCCCGGCCGTGCAGGACGTGATCGGCGGCCAGGTGGACATGATGTTCGACACCGCCCTGGTCGTCGGCCCCCATGTGCAGGCCGGCAAGCTGCGTCCCATCGCCGTGACCAGCTCGCGGCGCCTTGAATCGCTGCCCGATGTGCCCACCATCGCCGAGGCCGGCGAGAAGGGCTTCGACATGGGATCGTGGCAGGCCGTGTTCGCGCCCGCGGGCACGCCGGGGCCCATCGTGGACCGGCTGCATGCGGAGATCATGAAGATCGTCGCCACGCCCGAGGTGCAGGCGCGCCTGAAGAACTTCGGCATGCTGCCCTCGCAGATGACGCCGGCCGAGCTGGGCGAGTACCAGAAGGCCGAGGTGGTCAAGTGGGGGAAGGTGATCAAGGCTGCTGGAATAAAGGTGGAATGACCCCCTGAGGCGCTTCGCGCCTTCCCCCTTCTCGCTTCGCGGAGGGGGACAACGCCTTCGGCTGGGCGCCCCCGCCGCGAGGCGGCTCTTGCTCGGCGTTCCTGAGTTGGGACGTGACGGTTGCGAGGGCGGCACTCCGATTGCGACAGGCCACTAGAAAATTGAGACATTGCCATGAGTACCCCACTTCCTCTTTCCATCCGCATGCATCCGGCCGACAACGTGGCCATCGTGGCCAATGATGGGGGGTTGCCTGCGGGCACGGTGATGCCCGGGGGGCTGGTGCTGGTCGACAAGGTGCCGCAGGCGCACAAGGTGGCGCTGGTGGACATTGCCGAGGGCGGAGAGGTGCGCCGCTACAACGTGGTGATCGGCTATGCGCTGCAGGCCATCGCCGCGGGCAGCTGGGTGCATGAGCGGCTGCTGCGCATGCCGGGGGCGCTGTCTCTTGAGGGGCTGCCGATCGCCACGGTGCAGCCGCCCGAGCTGCCGCCGCTGACGGGCTACACCTTCGAGGGCTACCGCAATGCCGATGGCACGGTGGGCACGCGCAATATCTTGGCCATCACCACCACGGTGCAGTGCGTGGCCGGGGTGCTGGATTTCGCGGTGGGCCGCATCAAGGCCGAGCTGCTGCCGCGCTATCCGAACGTGGACGATGTGGTGGGCCTGGAGCACAGCTATGGCTGCGGCGTGGCCATCGATGCCGTGGGCGCCGAGATTCCGCAGCGCACGCTGCGCAACATCAGCCGCAACCCGAATTTTGGCGGCGAGGTGATGGTGGTGAGCCTGGGCTGCGAGAAGCTGCAGCCCGAGCGGCTGCTGCCGCCGGGGTCCTTCCCCATCGTCGATGAGCGCGAGCCTGCATTGGACGTGGTCTGCCTGCAGGACGAGGCGCATTTGGGCTTCATGTCCATGGTGGACTCCATCATGGGCAGTGCCACGGTGCATCTGGAGCGGCTGAACGCGCGCCGGCGCGAGACCGTGCCGGCCAGCGCCCTGGTGGTGGGCGTGCAGTGCGGCGGCAGCGATGCGTTCAGCGGCGTCACGGCCAATCCGGCCGTCGGCTTTTGCACCGATTTGCTGGTGCGCGCAGGCGCCACCGTAATGTTCAGCGAGGTGACCGAGGTGCGCGACGGCATCGACCAGCTCACCTCGCGCGCCTCCAGCCCCGAGGTGGCCCAGGCCATGATCGAGGAGATGGCCTGGTACGACGCCTACCTGGACAAGGGCCGCGTGGACCGCAGCGCCAACACCACGCCGGGCAACAAGAAGGGCGGCCTGTCCAACATTGTCGAGAAGGCCATGGGCTCCATCATCAAGAGCGGCACGGCGCCCATCACCGGCGTGCTGTCGCCGGGCCAGCGTCTGGCCGACCGGGGCATCCAAAGCGGCCTGGTCTATGCGGCCACGCCGGCCAGCGACTTCATCTGCGGCACGCTGCAGCTGGCCGCTGGCATGAACCTGCATGTGTTCACCACGGGCCGGGGCACGCCCTACGGCCTGGCCCAGGTGCCCGTGATCAAGGTGGCCACGCGCAGCGACCTGGCGCGGCGCTGGCATGACCTGATGGACGTGAACGCGGGCCGCATCGCCGAAGGCCAGGCCAGCATCGAGGACGTGGGCTGGGAGATGTTCCGCCTGATGCTGGACGTGGCCAGCGGCCGCAGGAAGACCTGGGCCGAGCAGTGGAAGCTGCACAACGCCCTGGTGCTGTTCAATCCGGCGCCCGTGACCTGAGCCACGCGCACAGGCCCCTGTCGGCACAGGCTGACAGGGCGCTGGTGCGCCGCTGCGCACAATGGGGGCCATGCCCTCAGATACCCCGGAAACTCCCCCCGCCTCGTCCTGGTCCGCACGCCTGCAGCGCCTGATGGAACTGAACCCGCTGCGCGCCATGTGGAATGCCGTGCAGCTGTGGCTGGACGCCGATGGCCTGCGCATGAGCGCCGCCATGTCCTTCTACGGCATCCTGAGCCTGGCGCCGCTGCTGCTGCTGCTGGTCGGCCTGCTGGGCTGGTGGGTGGACCGCAGCTATGTGGAGCACCAGTTGATCGACCAGGTGCAGGACGTGATCGGCGAGCGCGGTGCCCAGGTGGTGCGCGGCGCGCTGGAAAGCGCCCAGCGGCCCGACGAGGGGCGGCTGGCCTCGCTGTTCGGCTTCATCCTGCTGATGTCGGGCGCCACGGGTGTGTTCGTGGAGCTGCAGTCCGCGCTGGAAAAGCTCTGGACCTCGAACGGCGAGCCACCGCCGCCCAAGGCCGTGTGGTGGCGCATGGCCGCGCTGCGGCTGCGCGGCCTGACCTATGTGCTGGCGCTGGGCTTCTTGCTGCTGGTGTCCATGGCCCTGTCCACGGCCATCCAGCTGATCACCAACTGGGCCGGCACCAAGCTGCAGATGCAGCCGCTGGGGCCGCTGATCAGCCTGATCAACGAATGCGTGTCCTTCGGCATTGCCGTGCTGCTCTTCGTGGGGCTGATGCGCATCGGCAGCGGCCCCAAGCCCCGGCTGCGCTATCTCATCTTCGGCGCCATCGTCGGTGCCCTGCTGTTCACGCTGGGCAAGCAGGCCCTGGCCTGGTACCTGTCCACGGCGGCCGTGGTCTCGGCCTATGGCGCGGCGGGTTCGCTGGTGGTGCTGTTGATGTGGATCTATTTCTCGTCGGCCATCCTGCTGCTGTCGGCCGCCACGGCCAAGGCCTTCAGCGACGCCGAGGTGCGCTTCACCCACCCCATCCGCTGGGCGCCGCCCGCCGATGCGGCCGGCACCGGGGACACTCCGGGCGGCAAGGGCTGAGTTACTGCATTTCGACGAAGATGAACGCCTGCGCCGCGGCCTGCAAAGCCGCGGCGCAGGCGTTTGGGCAATGGAACAATGCAGCAAAGTCCCCTGGCACCAAGGCCGGGGGCCAAGGACGAGATGGACAGATTGCAGACCATGCGGGTATTCCAGACCGTGGCCGACGAGGCCGGGTTTTCGGCGGCGGCGCGGCGCCTGGACATGTCCGTGCCCACGGTCACGCGCCTGGTGGCCGACCTGGAGCAGCACCTGGGCACGCGGCTGCTGCAGCGCACCACGCGCAGCGTGTCGCTGACCGAGGCCGGCGAGGCCTATCTGGAGCGCGTGCGCGGCATCCTGGCCGATGTGGAGGATGCCTTCAGCCTGGCGCAGGCGCACACGCTGGAGCTGTCGGGCGCCGTGCGCGTGCTCACGCCGCCCGTGTTTGCCGAGCATGTGCTGGCGCCGCTGGTGGCGGACTTCCACCGCCTGCATCCGCGCATCTGCATCGAGGTTTTCGTGGAGTCGGCCAGCGAGGCCGCCGTGGGCGAGTACGACATCACCTTCCTCAACGCCGAGGAGGGCTATGACGGCAACGTGGTGGCCCGCCCCATCGTCACCACCTGCGGCCTGGCCTGCGCCTCGCCCGAGTACCTGGACGCCCATGGCGTGCCCGCCGTGCCCGGGGATCTGGCGAGCCACCAGTGCCTGCTGCGCCGCCGCGCCCAGGGCCGCTCCGACGTGCTGCGCCTGCGCCGGCTCGATGGCAACGCGGGCGAGGCCGAGGTGTCCGTGCAGCCCGTGCTGGTGGCCAACCACACCGGCACGCTGCTGCGTGCCACGCTGGACGGCGCGGGCATCAGCACCCAGCCGCTGGACCTGATCGCGCGCCACCTGCGTTCGGGCCGGCTGCGCCATGTGCTGCCCGAATGGACCACGGGCCATTTCACGCTCTACGCCACCTTGCCCACGCGCAAGTTCATGCCGGCGCGCGTGCGCAGCTTCCTGGACTTCGTGGCCGAGCACACGCAGCGCTCCATGCAGGGCCTGCCCGCCAACTTGCCGGCCCTGTCAATCTGAGCGCGGCTGTCATCTAGGTTACTGGCGGGGCCCTGAGGGTCTCGGGGTTTCCCAGGTGAATTCCGCTGTGCGGAATCTTCGGGTTGATCGTGGCGCCGCCCCCCTCCTAAGCTGGCCTTGCCTGTCTGCCGCATGCGTTGTCGCGCCGCGCCGGCCGGCCATGCAAAGGAGACAAGACAATGCAAGCACAGACCCTGGCCGGGCGCCGAGCCGCGCCTTTCCGCAGGAGGCGTTGAATGGACGTTTTTCTGCAGCAAGTGCTCAACGGCCTGACCCTGGGCGGCATCTACGGCCTGGTGGCCCTGGGCCTGACCCTGGTCTACGGCATCCTGCACGTGCCCAATTTCGCGCACGGCGGCTTCTACATGATCGGCGCCTTCGTGGCCTTCCAGGCCATGGTGGCCTGGAGCTGGGGCTACTGGGCGGCCATGCTGACCGCAGCCATCGCGGTGGCGGTGCTGGGCATCGTCAGCGAGCGGCTGATCTTCCATCCGCTGCGCAAGGCCTCGCCCCTGCATCCCAAGATCGCCTCCATCGGGCTGCTGCTGTTCCTGGAAGCGGGCGCCCAGGCGCTGTGGGGCGCGGACTTCCAGCGCATGCCCACGCCCTACACCTCCATCGTGGAGATGGGCGGCATCACGGCGCCCGCGCAGCGCCTGCTGATCATAGTCGCGGCCTTTGCGCTGATGGTGGCCCTGCACCTGTTCCTGACGCGCACCATCACGGGCGCGACCATCATCGCCATGGCGCAGAACCGCGAAGGCGCATCGATGGTGGGCATCGACGCCAACCGCGTATCCATGCTGACCTTTGCCATCTCGGGCGTGCTCGCGGCCGTGGCGGCCACGCTGTACGCGCCCATCAACCTGGTCTATCCGGCCATGGGCCACCTGGTCATCACCAAGGCCTTCGTGATCATCATCCTGGGCGGCATGGGCAGCATCCCGGGCGCCGTGCTGGGCGGGCTGATCATCGGCTTTGCCGAGAGCTTCGGCGCCTACTACATCTCCACCGACTACAAGGACATCATCGCCTTCGTGCTGCTGGTGGTGATCCTGTCGCTGCGCCCGCAGGGCCTGTTCGCCAAGAGGAGTCATTGAATGAACGGATTCATCGACTCCCGCGTTGCCTGGGGCCTGCTGCTGGCCGCCGGCATCGCCTTCCCCTGGCTGGCGGGCAACGACTACCACCTCACGGTGATGAGCACGGCCTACATCTTCGCCATCGCCACGCTGGGCCTGAACCTGATCACGGGCTACACGGGCCAGCTCAACCTCGCGCACGCAGGCTTCATGGCCGCGGGCGCCTATACCGTGGGCATCCTCACGGTGGACCATGGCTGGCCGTTCTGGGGCGGGCTGGTGATGTCGGGCGTGGTGTGCGCGGTGCTGGGCTACCTGATCGGCATCGTCTCGCTGCGCCTGAAGGGGCACTACTTCTCGATCTTCACGCTGTGCGTGGGCTACATCATGTTCCTCGTGATCGAGAAGTGGGAGGGCCTGACCCACGGCACGGTGGGCATCATGGGCATCCCCGCGCCCGAGGCCCTGGGCACGCTGAGCTTCGAGTCGCCGCTGGCGCTGTACTACCTGGTACTGGCCTTCCTCGTGGCCTCGGCCTGGGTGATGCGGCGCATCGTCCGGTCGCTGCTGGGCCGCACCTTCATGGCCATCCGCAACAGCGACGAGCTGGCCGAGGCCCTGGGCATCAACCTCATGCGCAACAAGGTGCTGGCCTTCATGCTGAGCGTGGTCTACGCGGGCGTGGCCGGCGGCCTGTACGCAGGCTTCGTGCGCTTCATCGGTCCCGACATGGCCGGCGTGCACCATACCTTCGACATGATGATCTTCGCCATGGTCGGCGGCATGGGCACGGTGCTGGGGCCGCTGCTGGGCGCCATCGGCATGCCCTGGATCACGCAGTACCTGCAGTTCCTGCAGGAGTACCGCTTCATCGTCTTCGGCCCGATTCTCGTGATGCTGGTGATCTTCATGCCCTACGGCGTGGTGGGCAGCTTCACTGCATGGCGCGCGCGCCGCAATGCCAAGGAGGGCAAGCCGCATGCTCAAGATTGACCACCTGACCAAGACGTTCGGCGGGCTGGCCGCCGTCAACGATGTCAGCACCGTGATCGAGGAAGGCCGCATCAACGCCATCATCGGTCCCAACGGCGCGGGCAAGACCACGTTCTTCAACCTGATCAGCTGCGTGCACAAGCCCACCTCGGGCACCATCACCTTCAACGGCCAGGACGTGACCTCGCTGCGCACGGACCAGGTGGCGAAGCTGGGCGTGGCGCGCACCTTCCAGACCACGGCGCTGTTCGACCGCGCCACGGTGCTGGACAACCTCATCGTGGGCCACCGGCTGCGCACGCGCTCAGGGCTATGGGACGTGCTGCGCGGCTCCAGCCGCCTGCGCGAGGAAGAGCGCGTGTGCCGCGAAAAGGCGCGTGATGCGCTGGACTTCGTGGGCCTGTCGCATGTGGCCGGCCGCATTGCTGGCGACATCACGCAGGAGGAGCGCAAGCGCGTGGCCTTCGCGCTGGCCCTGGCCACCGACCCCAAGCTCATGCTGCTCGACGAGCCTGCCGGCGGCGTCAACCCCGAGGAGACCGAGGGCCTGGCCGAGCTGATCCGCAAGCTGGTGCGCCACGGCATCACGGTGGCGCTGATCGAGCACAAGATGGGCATGATCATGAGTCTGGCCGACAAGATCCTGGTGCTCAGCTACGGCGAGAAGATCGCCGAGGGCACGCCCGAGGAAATACGCCGCAACCCCGCCGTCATCGATGCCTACCTGGGGAGCGAGCATGCTGAAGTTTGAGAACGTGTCGCTGCGCTACGGCAGCTTCCTGGCGCTGGACGGGGTCAGCCTGCATGCCGACCGCGGCGAGCTGGTGGTGCTGCTGGGCGCCAACGGCGCGGGCAAGAGTTCGCTGTTCCTCACGGCCAGCGGCATCCACAAGGCCGCTGGCGGCTCCATCGTCTGGAATGGCAGGGAGCTGGCCGGCAGCAAGCCCTCGGCCATCGTGCAGTCCGGCGTGGTGCAGTGCCCCGAAGGGCGCAAGCTGTTCCCCCAGATGTCGGTGCTGCGCAACCTGCAGCTGGGCGCCTACGTGCACCGCCGCGACCCCGGCCCCAGCCAGAAGACGCTGCAGGAGGTGATGGAGCTGTTTCCCATCCTGCGCGAGAAGCAGCACGACCCGGCCGGCTCGCTGTCGGGCGGCCAGCAGCAGATGGTGGCCATCGGCCGCGCCATGATGGGCCGGCCCCAGGCCCTGCTGCTGGACGAGCCCTCGCTGGGCCTGGCGCCCCTGGTCATCAAGCAGATGTTCGAGGCCATACAGCGCATCAACGCCGCTGGCACCACCGTGCTGCTGGCCGAGCAGAACGCCTATGCGGCGCTGAAGATCGCGCACCGCGCCTATGTGATGGAAAGCGGCCGCATCGTGCGCGAGGGCAGGCCGGCCGAGCTGCTGGCCGACGACTCCATCCGAAAAGCCTACATCGGTGCATGACATGACACTGCACCCCCTGAGCCGCTGCGCGGCTTCCCCCTCTCTCTCGCTTCGCGAGGGAGGGGGACGACGCCCTCGCTGCGGGGCGGCCCTTGCTCGGCGTCCCTGGTCTGGGCTGCGCCGGATTTATGCGTTGCGTCAGCAGCGATTCGTTCTTCACTATCCAAGGAGACAGACATGACAGCATTCGCACCATTGACCCGCCGCAGGGTGGGCACGCTGGCCCTGGCCTGCGCCGCCGTGGCCGCCGCCGGCCCTGCGCTGGCGCAGGAGGTGGTCAAGATCGGCTACTCCGGCCCGCTGTCGGGCGGCGCTGCCCAGTACGGCAAGAACGTGCTCGACGGCATGCAGATGGCCGTTTCCGAGATCAATGCCGCAGCGCCCGAGATCGGCGGCAAGAAGGTCAGGATCGAGATCGTTCCGCTGGACGACAAGTACAACCCGTCCGAGACCGCGATCAACGCCCAGCGCCTGGTGCAGCAGCACAAGACGGCGGCCATCCTGGTGCCGCATTCGGGCGGCATCTTCGCGCTGCAGACCACCAACGAGCGCAGCAACTTCATCGTGCTGGCCTACAGCTCGGTGCCGCAGATCACCAACCGGGGCAACAAGCTGACCCTGCGCATCCCGCCCGAGTTCACCTCGTACATCGACCCGTTCTCCAAGTACGTGATGGGCCGCTTCGGCAAGAAGGTGGCCCTGGTGGGCGCCGACCACGACTACGCCAAGGCCTGGGTCGCCGCCTTCAAGCCCGGCTGGGAAAAGCTGGGCGGCACCGTGGTGGCCGAGAACGCCATGAGCTACAACCGCGCCACCGATTTCTACAGCGGCGTGAGCAAGGCCCTGGCCGAGAAGCCCGACGTGCTCTTCGTGGGCGGTGCCTCCGAGCCCACGGCACTGGTCGTCAAGCAGGCGCGCGAGCTGGGCTTCAAGGGCGGCTTCGTGGTCATGGACCAGGCCAAGCTCGACGAAATGGCGCGCGTGGTCGGCGGCTATGCGCCGCTGGAAGGCGCCATCGGCGTCATGCCCGTCTCCGAGGACACCAAGCCCGAGAACAAGGCCTTCGTCGAACGCTTCGGCAAGGTCTACCCGGGCCGCATCCCGGGCTCGGAGGCGCAGTGGAACTACACGGCCGTGCACGCCACCGTCAAGGCCATGCAGCTGGCCGGCTCGGCCTCGGACACCAAGGCCATCCACGCCAAGCTGGACGAAGCCTACAAATCCCTGCGCCCCGACGTGAACCCCGGCGGCGTCAAGGGGGTGGATGAGCGCGGCGGCACGTTGACCACGGAACGCGGCGCCGCTGTGCGCGACGGCAAGATTGAGGCGGTGATGACGGTGGCGAACAAGTAGAGCGCCGCTCAGTTTTTCGACCGAAAGCGCCTGGTGCCAGCTTGATCTGGCCCAGGCGCTTTCTTGTGGACTCAGTTGCCTGGTACTCACGTTTGACGTTACTGACGCGACGCGTTATTATTTGCCTCCATGACGATCCGGTCATTCAAGTGCCCCGACACCGAGCAACTGTTCCAGCAGAGGCGGGTGCGTCGGTGGAGCAGCATTGAAGTGGTCGCGCTGCGCAAGCTTCGGATGCTGCATGCCGCTCATGTGCTTCAGGACTTGAGGGTCCCGCCCGGAAACCGGCTGGAGGCGCTGCACGGAGATCGCAAGGGGCAGCACAGCATCCGCATCAATGATCAGTGGCGCGTGTGCTTTGTGTGGACCCATGAAGGCCCGAGTGAGCTGGAGATCGTCGATTACCACTGAAGCGAAAGCGTTGATCCTGGATCTGGCGCAGGAGTGCTGACCATGAACAAACCTTTGAACCTCCCCACGCCAGGCGAAATCCTGGCCACTGAATTCCTGGAGCCCATGGGCTTGACGCAATACCGCCTGGCCCAGGCCATCCATGTCCCGCAGACACGCATCGCGGCCATCGTCAAGAACGGCCGCTCCATCACCGCGGATACGGCGCTGCGCCTGGCGCGCTTCTTTGGCACGTCCGTGGAGTTCTGGATGAATCTGCAAAGCCAGTACGACGCCGATATCGCGCGCGAGGCCATAGGCGACGACCTGGAGTCCATCGAGCCCTTTGCCCTGCAGGCTTGAAGAAGACATGCTGAGTCGCTGCGCAGCGGCTCAAGTAAGAAAGGCCCCTGCACCGCGGTACAGGGGCCTTTCTCATTGCAGGGCTGCGTTGTTTACAACAAGCTCGCTCCACCATCCAGCACCAACGCCTGCCCCGTCATGTGCCGAGACGCATCGGACGCCAGGTAGACCACGGCGCCCTTGAGGTCCTCCTCGCCGCCGATGCGGCGCAGCGGGGCGCGGGCGATGAGCTGGTCGCCGAGCTTGTCGATGAGGCCGTTGGCCAGCTTGCTGGGGAAAAAGCCCGGGCAGATGGAGTTGACGCGGATGCCGTAGTGGCCCCATTCCGAGGCCAGGGTGCGCGCCAGGTGCACGGCGGCCGCCTTGGAGGTGTTGTAGGCCACGGTGTTCATGCCGGGCGGCGTGCCCTTGAAGGCCGCGACCGAGGCGGTGATGATCACGTTGCCCCGGCCCTTGGGGATCATCACGCGCCTGGCCACTTCGCGGGTGAGGAAGAAGGGTGCGGAGACGTTGAGGTTCATGACCTTGTTCCAGGCCTCGTCCGGGTATTCCTCGGCCTTGGCGCCCCAGGTGGCGCCGGCGTTGTTGACGAGGATGTCGATGTCGCCGCAGCGCGCCAGCACGTCATCGACCAGGGCGGGGATGGTGTCGAACTTCTGCAGGTCGTTGGCGAAGGTCTCGACCTGGTAGCCCAGGCCCTGCAGGTGGGCCTTGGCCTCGGCAAGCTCGTCGGACTTGCGCGCCGTGATGGCGAGGCGGGCGCCCATCTCGCCCAGCGCCTCGGCCATCTGCAGGCCCAGGCCGCGCGAGCCTCCGGTGATCAGGGCGGTCTTGCCCGTGAGGTCGAACAATGCTTTCACGCTCATGCTGTGTGTCTCCTGGCTTGGGTCTTTGGTGGTTGAGCAACACCTGCATGCTAGGGCGCCTGCACCGTGCACGCTGTCGTCTTGGCTACTGCGCGGTACCGCGCGGGCACCTGCGGGACAGGCGTTCAGGCCCTGTCTATGTCCTGCTGCAGCCGCCGCACCATGCGCTGCAGCGCGGGCACACCGTCCTGGCGCAGCGCATCGGCCGTGACGAAGCGCGAGGGTCCGCCCAGGCTGACGGCCATCAGCGGCAGGCCGCGCCCCGGCGAGAAGGCCAGCGCAATGGCGTTGACCTCGGGCTGCCAGTCGCCGAACGAGCACGACAGCCAGGGCTGGGGCTGGCTGCCTGCCTCCGGCCACAGCGGCAGCTGGGCCTGGGCGGCGGCCCATTGCTCCGGGGCGTGCGATTGCAGGTAGTCCAGCGCGCGCTGACGCTCGGATGCGGGACTGGCGGCCAGCCAGGCACGGCCCACGGCCGTGGTTGCCAGGGGGATGCGCGAGCCCATGTCCAGGTCGCGGTGCATGAAGCGCGCGCTGGGGCAGTGCTCGATATAGACCATGTTGTGCCGGTCGCGTGCAGCCAGGGCCACCTCGGCATCGGTGGTGGCGGCCAGCTTTTGCATCAGCGGGCGCGCGATCTGGCGCACGTCCAGGCGCGAGAGCATGGCGCTGCCCAGGGCCAGCGTGGCTGTGCCCAGGCGGTATTTGCCCTCTTCGGGCACATGGATGAGGTAGCCCAGCGTGGTCAGCGTGTGCGTGAGGCGCGAGACCGTGGACCTGGGCAGTGCGCAGCGCCTGGCGATGTCCTGGTTGCCCAGCAGCTTTTCGCCGGAGCGAAAGCAGGACAGGACATCAAGGCCGCGCGCCAGGGCGACGATGAAGTTGCGGTCATCGTCGCCGGGCTGGGGCGGCGGGGTGCGGGAGGGCGGCATGCGCCGATTATCGGCAGCCGCCCCGCCACGGGGTGTCGTGGGCTTTACTTCTCGACGAAGGCGCGCTCGACCACGAAGTCGCCGGGCGTGGTGGTGTTGCCTTCCTTGAAGCCTCGGTGCTCCAGCAGCTCCTTGAGTTCGTTCAGCATGGCGGGGCTGCCGCACAGCATGACGCGATCGGTCTCGGGA
The DNA here is from genome assembly GCF_042653485.1 of Delftia deserti. NCBI lineage: Bacteria > Pseudomonadati > Pseudomonadota > Betaproteobacteria > Burkholderiales > Comamonadaceae > Delftia > Delftia deserti. The sequence continues at coordinate 4,126,369 of NZ_JBHSIH010000001.1, forward strand.
TTGAGCTCGGGCAGGCCGATGTTCTGCGGGAAGGTGCCGTCCGTGATCTGGTTGGAGATGCGGCCCTGGTTGCGGAAGGGCTCGCGCGTCACGGTGGGGTAGTAGACCAGCTTGTCCTTGACGATCTCGCCGAGGAATTCATGCTCGGGCAGTTCCTTCTCGAACAGCTCCTGGTAGGCCAGCTCGCTGGCATGGCGCACGCCATGCACGACGACGACCTTCTCGTAGCGCTCGTAGGTCTCGGGATCGCGGGCCACGGCCAGCCAGGGGGCCAGGCCCGTGCCGGTGCCGATCAGGTACAGGTTCTTGCCGGGCAGCAGGTAGTCGATCAGCAGCGTGCCCGTGGGCTTCTTGCCGACGAGGATGGTGTCGCCGACCTGGATGTTCTGCAGGCGCGAGGTCAGCGGACCGTCGGGCACCTTGATCGACAGGAACTCGAGGTGCTCCTCGTAGTTGGGGCTGGCGATGGAGTAGGCACGCAGCAGGTTCTTGCCATCGACCTTCAGCCCGATCATCGTGAAATGGCCGTTGGAAAAGCGCAGCGCGGTATCACGGGTGGTGGTGAAGGAGAAAAGGCGGTCGGTCCAGTGGTGGACGGACAGCACGCGTTCTTCAAGAAAAGCACTCATGTTGGCAATACGGTGAATTCGGGGCAGGCAGTGCCCGCCGGGACGTTGCAATGAGAGGTCAGTGCCATGCAGGCACGCGGTGGCGGGAAGCACAGGGGGCAGACGCGCTGGGCGCGTTGCCGCTGCTTCGTGGCGGCCGGTGACCGGGGCAAGCTCGCTATTGTCCGGTAAATGGCGTCAAAAGGGGCAGGCACGAACCTTTGTCTTGATACGGATTAGTGATAAGCAAAATGAAGCTGGCTGAATCCCTGCAGCTCTCGCTAGGGCTTTGCGGCCGGGCCAGCGCCAAGCGTCCAGGGCAGGACCGCTTCGGCCAGCCAATCCATGAGCACGCGCACGCGGCGCGGCAATTGGCGGCGCTGGGCGTAGATCAGGTACAGCGGCATGGGCGGCGGCGGGTGGCGGGGCAGCACCTCGATCAGCGCACCCGTCTCCAGCAGCGGCTGCACGGCCAGGCGCGGAACCTGGATCAGCCCCAGGCCGGCCTGGCAGGCCGCGAGATAGGCCTCGGCATTGTTCACGGTGAGCGCGCCCGCCATCGTCAGGTACCGGGGCTGGTCATCCTCCTCGTATTCGAAGCCCAGCGGCCGCGTGCCCAGCGTGCGCTGGTAGTGCACCAGCCGGTGACCGCCCAGATCCTGCAGCGTGGCGGGCAGCCCGTGGGCCTGCACATAGCCGGGGCTGGCGCAGGTGGCCAGCGCCAGCAGGCCCAGCGGGCGTGCCACCAGGCCGGGCTCGTCCACGGGGCCCAGGCGCAGCACGCAGTCGAAGCCTTCGCGCACCAGGTCCACGCGGCGCTCGGTGCAGCTCAGTTCCAGCTGCAGTGCGGGATGACTTTGCAGCAATCGGGGCAGCAGCGGCATGACCACATGGCGCGCCAGGCCCGTGGTCATGTCCAGCCGGACCTTGCCCTGCAGCGGCGCATCGCCGGCCTGCTGGAACTGGCCCTGGAACTCGTCCACGTCGGCCAGCAGGTCCTGGCAGCGCTCGTAGCAGGCCTGGCCGTCCTGGGTGAGCTGCACGCGCCGCGTGGTCCGGTGCAGCAGCCGCGTGCCCAGCCGCGCCTCCAGCTGCTGCACGGCCTGGGAGACGCTGGCCTTGGGCAGGCCCATGCTGTCGGCCGCGCGCGTGAAGCTGGCCATCTCGGCCACGCGGCTGAAGATCTGCATCTGCTCCAGAAGCTTGATTGTTTGCATCGGGTGAACAAATAAATCAGAAGCAGCCAATTTATCCAAAAATCCACCTTCAATACAGTCGCCGTCATTGCAAACCACCTAACGAGGTCCGCCATGACAGCTTCTCCTTCGACCGCTTCTTCCCCTGCCGCCCGCCGCATCGTCCTCGTCACGGGCGGCAGCCGCGGCCTGGGCCGCAACACGGCCGAGCACCTGGCGCGCCAGGGCTTGGACGTGGTGCTGACCTACCGCGAGCGTGCCGACGAGGCCCAGGCCGCCGTGGCCGCCATCGAGGCGCTGGGCGGCCGTGCCGCCGCGCTGCAGCTGGACGTGGCGCGCAGCGCGGGCTTTGCGGACTTTGCGGCCCGCGTGCGCCAGGCGCTGGCCGATACCTGGCAGGCCGACCGCCTCGATGCGCTGGTGCACAACGCCGGCATCGGCATCAACGCGCCATTCGCCACCACCACCGAGGCGCAGTTCGACGAGCTGGTCGCCATCCACCTGAAGGCGCCTTTCTTCCTGAGCCAGCACCTGCTGCCCCTGCTGCGCGACGGCGGCAGCATCATCCACCTGTCCAGCGGCCTCACGCGCTTCACCCAGCCCGGCTATGCGGCCTATGCATCCATGAAGGGCGGGGTGGAGGTGCTGACGCGCTACCTGGCGCGCGAGCTGGGGGCGCGCGGCATCCGCGTCAACACGGTGGCGCCGGGCGCGATCGCCACGGACTTCGGCGGCGGCCGCGTGCGCGACGATGCACAGGTCGGCGCCGCCCTGGCCAGCCAGACGGCACTGGGCCGCGTGGGCCAGCCCGACGACATCGGCCCCGTGATGGCCGCCCTGCTGCAGCCCGGCATGGGCTGGGTGCAGGGCCAGCGCATCGAGGCCTCGGGCGGCATGTTCCTCTGAAGGCGCCGGGAGGGTCGTCAGCGCAGGCGCTCGCGCGCCACCATGGACAGCAGCACGATGGCCGCTGCGGCCGCGATGTGGCCGAACCAGGACACCAGCCCCAGCGACCAGGGCTCCACCTGCAGCGCCGCCCACAGCGACAGCGCCAGCAGCACCCAGCCGGCCGCGCGCAGGCGCCGGGTGCGGGCGGGTGGCAGTTCCTTGCCGAACAGGTCGCTCTGGTGGCGGTCCATGGCCAGGGCCAGGCAGGCGAAGGCGCCCAGGGCCAGCAGCTGACAGAACAGGTGGGCCATGCTCATGCGCTGGTCTCCGCTGCGGCGGCCGCTGCCGTGGCGGCTGCTGCAGTGGCGGCTGCCTTGGGCGCGGGCCGGGCGGCGCGCACCGGTTTGGCCTTGGGCTGGTGGCGCTGGGTGCGCAGGGCCAGATGGGCATGCAGTGCGGCCAGGGCCAGCAGCATGAGGTCCATGCCGGCGAACACCCAGTCGCCCGCGCGCAGGCTGGCCAAGAGGCCGCGATCCGTGGTCAGCGCGTTGAGCACGGGCAGCAGGGCCAGGGCGGCGGCGCCGGCCCACAGCAACTCGATCCAGGCCCGCTTGGCGGGCCGGCCCAGCGCCCAGAACAGGGTGGCGCCCCAGGCGATGAACATGGTGTGCACCTCCCACTCGGCGCGCTGGGCCATCTCCACCGGCAGCAGGCGGTTGGCCCAGAGCATGCCGGCCATGCCGATGGACAGGCCGGCGATGGTGGCGATGTTCAGCCGTTCCACGAGCCGGAAGCCGAAATGCGGCCTTTCCGGATCGGGCAGCTTGCTGCGCCGCTTCACGTTCCACAGCACCAGCCCCGTTCCCACCATGGCCGTGCCCGCAAGGCTGACGATGAAGTACAGCCAGCGCGTGGGCAGGTCGCCGAAGCGGCCCATGTGCAGCGCATAGAGCACGCCGCGCGTCTCGGCGGCGGCGCCCACGCTGTCCTGTGCCTGCAGCAGCTGGCCGCTGACGCCGTCGAACATCATGAACTGCGGGCTGATGGAGACGCGGCCGTTCTCGCCGCGGATGGCGGTCACGCGCGCATTGGCATCGCCGGGCAGGTTGACGTTCAGGCGTTCCACCTGGCCCGCGCCCCAGCGCTGCTCGGCCTGGCGAACCATGTCGGCCAGCGGTGCCAGGGGCGCGGCCTGGCCCGAGGGCTTGCCTGCGGGAACAAAGGCACTGAGCTGCTGGCCGGCCACCACGCGCTGCTCCGGCGTCATGGTGGTAGCCAGGCTGGCCCAGGGCATGTACATCAAGGCCAGCGTCACCAGCCCGGTGTACGTGATCATCAGGTGAAAGGGCAGGCCCAGCACGGACAGCGCGTTGTGCGCGTCCAGCCAGGAGCGCTGGCCCTTGCCCCAGCGGAAGGTGAAGAAGTCGGCAAAGATCTTCTTGTGCGTGATCACCCCGCTGACGATGGCCACCAGCATGAACATGGCGCACAGCCCCGCCAGATAGCGGCCCCAGAGCACGGGCATGTAGTGGAACTGGAAGTGGAAGCGGTAGAAGAACTCGCCGCCGCGCGTCTCGCGCACCGGGCCTTCGAGGCGCGTGCCGGTGGCCGGGTCGAAGCGGCCGTTCTCGAAGCGGCGCCTGGCGCCCTTTTCGGTCTGCGGCGGGCTCCAGAACACCGTGGCCACCGTGCTGCGCGCATCGGGCAGGTTGATCAGCCATTGCGGGCTTTGCGGCGCCACATGCGCCATGGCGTCGCCGATCCGCTGGGCCACGAGCGCGGGCTCGCTCGCCTGGCTCTGGTGCGGCTGCTCGGGCTGCATCCACTGCGTGATCTCGTTCCTGAAATAGCTCACCGTGCCCGTGAGGAACATGGCGTAGAGGAACCAGCCCAGCAGCAGGCCGACCCAGGTGTGCAGGTCGGACATGGTCTGGCGTATGCCGGGCGCCTTGGCGGCTTTCGCGGCCTTGGCGGGCTTGCCGGCCGTGTTCGTGGTGTCCGTGGTGTTCGTGGTGTTCGTGTTCATGCGCCCAGCCCCTTGCCCCAGGTCCACCATGCGACGGGCGCCAGCACCAGGGCGGCGACCAGCAGGCCGGCCCAGGCGCGCCAGGCGCTGCGCACGGCAAACACCCAGATCACCGCGCCCGCATAGACGGCAAAGCTCAGCAAGGTGCCCGAGATCGCCGCCTGCGTGCGGTCTGCGGGCAGGGCCAGCACGGCCACGCTGGCCAGCGCCGCCACGGCGTAGCCGCCAAACAGCGCGGCGAGGATGCGGGAGATCAGCGGCCAGTAGTCACGGAACCAGTCACGGAACCAGTCATGGGTGCGGGCAAGAGTGGGAGATGGCATGGCACGGGGCCTGGAAAGGCTCGAAAAACGCCGACAGAGGGGGCGGCGGTGGCGCGGATGTTATTTGAGAATAAGTCCCATTACAAGCAGCGCTGGCAAGCCGCACGCCTGCCGTCCCCAGCCGTCCATCAGCCGTCCCTCAGCCGGCCGGCAGCCGCATGCGTGCCTGCAGGTTCTCGAAGATCTGGCGCGTGACGGGGCTGATCACGTGGCTGCGGATGTACAGGCGATAGACCAGGTCCGGCAATGGCGGCATGCCGTCGCCCGCGCCCAGCACGCGCAGGCCCGGGTCGAGCTGCTCCACGCCGCGCGCCGTCACGCCCAGGCCGGCGCGCAGCGCCGCGCGTATGCCCACCAGGCTGGTGCAGGTGTGGCGCGGCGTCCAGGCGATGCCGGCCGCATCCAGCGCGTCGCAGCCCAGGCGGCGGAAGATGCTGGGCCCGTCGGCCATGACCAGGGGCACGGGCTTGCCCGGGTCATGGGCGTAGCCCGCGCCACACAGCCACACCGTGGGCGTGGAGCGCAGCGCAAAGCCCTCGAAGCCCTCATCCTCCCGGTTGGAGATGGCCAGGTCCAGCTCGCCCTGCCTGAGCGACTCCATCAGGAACGGGCTGCGCCCCACATGGATGTCGATCTGCATGCCGGGAAAGTTCAGCGCGATCTCCTGCAGCACGGGCGGAAGCATGTTGTCGGCCGCGTCGTGGGGTGCGCCGATGCGCACCAGGCCCTGCACCTGGCGGTGCTGCAGGTTGCGCAGGGCCTCGTCGTGGATGGCCAGCATGTGGCGCGCATAGCCCAGCAGGCGCTGGCCATGATCGGTGAGGCGTTTTTGCCGGCCCTGCTTCTCGAACAGCGCGTGGCCGATCTTCTCCTCCAGCCGCTGCATCTGCTGGGTGATGGCCGATTGCGTGCGCCCCATCTGCACGGCGGCGGCGGCAAAGCTGTCGTGGCTGGCAATTGCGGCCAGGGTGCGCAGCAGGTCCAGGTCAAGCGTCTCCATACTTCAATTTTATTGAAGTATTTATTGGGCATGCGTGGATTGTTGCGGGCCGGGCGCCTCACTACAGTGGACTTCGACGACGACAAGGAGCCCCCTTTGGACACCATCACCAACACCATCACCGAACAGCGCAGCGCCGCCGTGACAGCGGCCATCGACCACATGAAGCAGGCCATTGGCGAGGACGCGGCCACGCGCGCCAGCCTGGACGCCGTGCTCCAGCAACTGCTGGGCCTGGCCGCGCGCCGCGACTTCTGGCAGCAGGCCGACTACGCTGCACCCGAGCAGGGCGAGCACCAGGCGCGCTACCTGATCGCCGAGGACGCCGACCAGAGCTATGCGCTGTACCTCAACGTCATGCGCCCGGGCAAGCGCATCGTGCCGCACAACCACACGACCTGGGCCTGCATTGCCGCCGTGGAAGGCACGGAGCACAACCGCGTCTACGAGCGCACCGACGACGGCTCCGTCCCCGGCAAGGGCACGCTGCGCGAGACGGAACTCGTGGTGGTCGCACCAGGCCAGGGCATCGCCCTCATGCCCGAGGACATCCACTCCGTGGAGATCCAGGGCGAGCAGGTCATCCGCCACCTGCACATGTACGGCCGCGCGCTGGAGACGCTCAACGAGCGCACCAGCTACGACCTGGCCACCGGCACCTGCCACACCATGGCCATCGGCGTGCAGACGCGCCGCTGAGCCCCGGCCTTCCGGCCGCTGCCTTTCGCTTCCTGCCTTTTCACTGTCCATGCCGCAGCGCGCCCCACGGGGCGCGCGTGGCACGGCTTTGCCCGAAATTCCTTGCCGATCTTTTTCCCGGACCGCATGCAATGACCGCATCCATTGACGCCCACACCCTCAAATCCTGGCTGCACGACGGCCAGGAGATCGCGCTGCTCGACGTGCGCGAGCACGGCCAGTACGGCGAGTCGCACCTGTTCTACGCCACGCCCCTGCCCTACAGCCGGCTGGAGCTGGATGTGCCCCGCCTGGTGCCGCGCAGGCAGGTGCGCGTCGTCACCTACGACGGTGGCGAGGGCGATGCCAGCGCGGGCGTGGCCGAGCGTGCCGCGCGCCGCCTCCAAGCCCTGGGCTATACCCAGGTCGCCGTGCTCGAAGGCGGTGCCAAGGCCTGGAGCGCTGCGGGCTACACGCTGTTCGCCGGCGTGAACCTGCCCTCCAAGACCTTTGGCGAACTGGCCGAACACGCCTATGGCACGCCGCGCATCACGGCCCAGCAGCTGGCGGCGCGCCAGGCGGCGGGCCTGCCCCTGGTGGTGCTGGACGGCCGGCCCGTCTCCGAGTTCCACAAGATGAACATCCCCGGCGCCATCTGCTGCCCCAATGGCGAGCTGGCGCTGCGCGTGAGCCGCCTGGTGCCCGATGCGGCCACGCCCATCGTGGTCAATTGCGCGGGCCGCACGCGCTCCATCATCGGCGCGCAGACGCTGATCAACCTGGGTATTCCCAACCCCGTCTACGCGCTGGAGAACGGCACCCAGGGCTGGTACCTGGCCGACCTGCCGCTGGAGCACGGCGGCACGCACCGCTATGGCGACGACTCGGCCAGCAGCGCGCTGCAAGCCCAGGCCCGCGCCCTGGCCGAACGCTTCGATGTGCCCGAGGTCGATGCCGACACCGTGCGCGCCTGGAGCCGTGACGCGGAGCGCACGCTGTTCCTGTGCGATGTGCGCACGCCCGAGGAATTCAAGGCCGGCTCGCTGCCCGGCGCCCAGCACACGCCCGGCGGCCAGCTCATGCAGGCCGGCGACCAGTACGTGGGCGTGCGCGGTGCGCGCCTGGTGCTGTTCGACAGCGATGGCGTGCGCGCCCCCGTGGTGGCCAGCTGGCTGCGCCAGCTCGGCCATGACGCCTGCGTGCTGCGGGGCGGCCTGCAAAGCGGCCTGGACCTGTCGCCGGCCCAGCCGCCCCAGGTCCCCGCACTGGCAGGCATCACGGCGCAGGCCCTGCACGAGCGCATGCGCCAGGGCGAGGTGGCCGTGGTCGATCTGCGCGCGGGCATGAAGTACCGCGCAGGCCACATCGCCGGGGCCCGCTGGTCCATTCGCCCGTGCCTTGCCAGAGACCTTGCCGGCGAGACGCGCCAGATCGTGCTGGTGGCCGACGAGCCCGGCATGGCGCAATGGGCCGCACTGGAGCTGCAAGGCGCCGCGCCGCTGCTGCTGGAAGGCGGCCTGGCCGCATGGCAGCAGGCCGGCCTGCCCGTCGAGGCAACGCCCGACAGCCCCACCGATGTCGAGTGCATCGACTACCTGTTCTTCGTGCACGACCGCCACGACGGCAACAAGGAAGCGGCACGCCGCTACCTGGCCTGGGAGACGGGCCTGGTGCCCCAACTGGACGCGCAGGAACTGGCCGCCTTCCGCCTGCCGAGTGCATGAAGCTCCCCCTGAGCGGCTTCGCCGCTTCCCCCTCTCTCGCTGCGCGGGAGGGGGACGGCACCCTCGCTGCGGGGGCGGCCCTTGCTTGGTGCCCCTGGCCAAAGTCACGTCAGTTGCAAAGGCAGCGCCATATATCGCTGACTTGTCGTAGAGCGACATAAATCAGATCACATACCGACAGGAGACAAGACATGTTCGCAATCCCCACCCTGGCCAGGATGCTGGCCGCCGGCCTCGCGGCCCTGGCCATGCTCTCGCAGGCCACGGCCGAGCCGCTGGCTGCGCGCAACGGCTATCCGGCCCAGCCGATCCGCTTCATCTCGCCCTTCCCGCCGGGCGGCGGCAACGACGCCAGCACACGCTGGGTCACCACGCGGCTGACCGAGGCCACGGGCCAGCCCTCCGTGGTGGAAAACCGGGGCGGTGCGGGCGGCAACATCGGCGCCAAGGCCGTGGCCGAGGCCAAGCCCGATGGCTACACCGTGCTCACGGGCCAGGTCTCGCTGATGGCGGTGAACCCCGCGCTCTACAGCGCGCCGGGCTTCGATCCGCTCAAGAACTTCGTGCCCATCACGCAGATCAACGCGGCGCCGCTGGCCATCGTGGTGGCCTCGGCCTCGCCCCTCAAGAGCTTTGCCGACCTGGTGGCGCGCAGCAAGGGCGAGCCGGGCCGCGTCACCTATGCCACGCCCGGCAACGGCACGCTGTCGCACCTTGTGGGCGTGGTGCTGTCCAAGGAAAACGGCGTGCCCATGACCCATGTGCCCTACAAGGGCGCGGGGCCGGCCATCAACGATCTGCTGGGCCAGCAGGTCGATGTGCTGATCACCTCCACCTCGTCCGTGGCCGGCATGATCCAGGCGGGCCAGGTGCGCGCACTGGCCGTCACCAGCCCGCGCCGCATCGGCGTGTTCGGCAAGGTGCCCACGCTGGAGGAACTGGGCCTGCGCAATGCGCGCTTCGAGGACTGGTACGGCTTCTTCGCCCCCGCCGGCACGCCGCCTGAGCGCGTGGCCTATCTGCACGACGCCATCGTGCGCACCCTGCAACTGCCGGAAGTGACCAAGCTGGTCGTCGATGGCGGCAGCGAAGTCGTGGCCAATACGCCCGAGGCCTTTGCCGCCCAGCTGCGCCAGGACATGGAGCGCTGGTCGCGCGTGGTCAAGCTCTCGGGCGCGAAGATCGACTGATGGCTGCCGAACACGCCCCCGTGCCTGGATCATCGGCCTCTGGCGCCCCCGCGCTGGACCTGCAGACCCGGCTGCTGCATGCGGGCAAGCGCCCGGCCTATGCGGGCGGCACGGCCGTCAACCCGCCCCTGGTGCGCGCCAGCACCGTGCTGTTCGAGAGCACGGCACAGCAGCGCGAGATGCGCGAGCGCCGCGCTGGCGAGCGCATCTTCAGCTACGGCGCGCGCGGCACGCCCACCGGCTTTGCGCTGGAAGACGCCGTCAGCGAGCTGGAAGGCGCCCACCGCACGCGGCTGCTGCCCACGGGCCTGGCGGCCATCGGCATGGCCCTGCTCAGCTACCTGCGCCCCGGCGACCATGTGCTGCTGACCGACAGCGCCTACCAGCCCGTGCGCCACCTGGCCGTGCAATGGCTGCGGCCCTACGGCATCGAGTACGACTTCTTCGCGGCCGATGGCAGCGACGCCCAGGCGCGCATGCGCCCCAACACCCGCATGGTCTATGCCGAATGCCCGGGCTCCCTGGTCTACGAGATGTGCGACCTGCCCGCGCTGGCGGCCATGGCCCATGCGCGCGGCGCCCTGGTCGTGGCCGACAACACCTGGGGGTCGGGCTGCCAGTACCGGCCGCTGGCGCTGGGGGCCGATGTCTCGGTGATGGCGGCCACCAAGTACCTGTCGGGCCACTCCGACGTGATGATGGGCACCGTGGCCACCACCGAGGCCGCCTGGGAGCCGCTGGCCGCGCGCTGCGACGCCTTCGGCATGGCGGTCAGCCCCGACGATGCCTGGCTGGTGCTGCGCGGCATGCGCTCGCTGGCCGCGCGGCTGCAGATGCACGAGGCGCATGCGCTGGAGGTGGCGCACTGGCTGCAGCAGCACCCGGCCGTGGCCACCGTGTTCTGCCCCGCGCTGCCCACGCATCCCGGCCATGCGCTGTGGCTGCGCGACTGCCAGGGCACCAACGGCCTGGTGTCGCTGGAGCTGCAGCCCGGCACCGCCGAGGCCGCCGTGGACCGCTTCATCGACGGCCTGCGCCTCTTCGGCATCGGCGCCTCCTGGGGCGGCTACGAGAGCCTGGCGACGGCCGCGCACATGGCGCAGGCGCGCAGCGTCACCGACTGGAGTGCGCGCGGGCCCGTGGTGCGCCTGCACATCGGCCTGGAGTCGCCGCGCGACCTCATTGCCGACCTGGAGCAGGGGCTGGCGGCGCTCGACATGCCTGCCTGAGCGATCAGGCCCTCTGAGCGCGCGCCAGTTCGCCGGCCAGCGTCTGCACCAGCGCGGCGGCCGGCATCTCGCGCGCCAGCGGCGCACCCTGGCCGGCCCAGTGGGCTGCGTAGTCGGAGCTGCCCTGGGCCGAGGCCGCCTGGTGCAGGGCCTTGCCTGCGTCGTAGACGCGCGGGTAGTCGGGCAGGGCCTGGCCATGGCTGGCGCCCAGCGCATGCAGCCGGTTGACCATGCCGCGCGCCGGCCGGCCCGAGATGGCGGCGGTGATGCCTGTGTGGTGGGCGCGTTCGCTGCGCAGCTCGGCACGGTAGGCCGGGCTGGCGGACGATTCAGGGCAGAGGATGAAGGCCGTGCCCAGCTGCGCCGCACAGGCGCCCAGGCCCAGCGCGGCCGCAATGCCTTCGCCGTCCATGATGCCGCCGGCCGCGATCACCGGCAGGGTCGTGTTGCGCGCCAGCACGCGCACCAGGGCGAAGGTGCCCATCATGCGGTCCTGCGCGGGATCGAACGTGCCGCGGTGCCCCCCGGCCTCCACGCCCTGGGCCACGATGGCATCGACGCCGGCCTGCTCCACCTGGCGCGCCTCGTCCAGCGACGTGGCGCTGGCCAGGGTCACGATGCCGGCCGCGCGCAGCGCGTCGATGAAGCCCTGCTCAGGCAGCCCGAAATGAAAGCTCACCACGGCAGGCCGCTCCTGCAGCAGCATGGCCTGCAGCGCCGCGTTGCCGACGGCGGTGGCGTAGATCTCGTTGAGCGTGGCGGGCGGCTTGGCGCCGAAGCGCGCGAACTCGGGCGCCAGATGGGTCAGCCAGGCGGCCTCGCGCTGCGCATCGGCCCGGGCCGGCCGGTGGCAGAACAGGTTCACGTTGAAGGCGCCCGAGGTCAGCGCGCGCGTCTGCACGATCTGCTGGCGCGCCTGCTCCGTGCCGCTGGCGCCAATGCCCAGCGAGCCCAGGCCGCCCGCATCGGTGACGGCAGCCGCCAGCGCGGGCGTGGATGTGCCGGCCATGGGGGCCTGGATGATGGGATGGCGCATGCCCAGTCGGGCCATCCACGCGGTCTTTGCGGTGCTCATACGACTCCTTGTTTCCTGTCTCGAATCCACGCACTCATGCGGCGGCCTGCCGGCGCGCGCTGGCGCGGCTGGCGGCGATCATGAGCGTGCCCAGCAGCAGCGACACGCTGCCGATGACGAACAGGCGCTGGTACGAGCCCAGGCCCGCATAGCTCCAGGCCATGAAATATCCCGACACGGCCTGCATCAGCGCAAAGGCCGCCGTGGCATAGCCCCACATGCGCTTGTGCTGCACGGGGCCGATCAGCTGCATCAGGTAGCCCGAGGTAATGGCCGCCATGCCCGGCGACAGCGCGCCCACCAGAAAGGACGAGGTCGCATGACCCGCAAATCCCACCCAGAACAGCGGCATGGCAATGGCCAGGGTCTTGACCGCATAGGCGCCCGTGGTCGTGCCCCACCAGCCAAAGCGCGTGGCGCACAGCGAGGCCACCAGCGGCCCGGCAATGGCGCCCAGGCCGAACACGGCCCACTGCGTGGAGGCGTAGGCATCGCCCAACTGCAGCTCGCGCGCCAGGTAGTCCACCCAGAACACCGTGTGCGGCACAAAGCCGAAGGCGTCCGTCATATAGGCCAGCATCACCAGCACCACGGGCAGCGTCCACAGGGGGGCGGCACGGGCAGGTGGGGCATGGGGCGTGATGGCGATGGGCGCAGGCACCGGCAGCCGCCGCACATGGCGCCAGCCCAGCCAGCCGGCCCAGGCGCAGACCGCCGCCAGCGCCCACCAGACGGCGCCCAGGCTCTGGCGCGCCAGCAGCGGTATCAGCGTGGCCGACAGCAGGGCGCCGGCACCTATGCCGCAGAACATCAGCGGCCCCAGCGCCGCGCGCCGCTGCACGGGCGTGGCCGCCAGGGCCACCGAGGGGCCCAGCACCATCAGGATGGCGCCGCCAATGCCCGAGATGCAGCGCCAGGCAAAAAACCAGGGCATGGGCAGCGGCCAGGCGCAGGCCGCAAAGCTCAGCGCCAGGGCCACCCAGCACCACAGCAGCACGCGCAGCGCGCCCAGGCGTTCGGCCAGCGGCGCGGCGGCCAGCGCCCCGATCAGATAGCCGAGCAGGTTGGCCGCGCCCAGGTAGGCCACCTGCTCGCCGCTGAACCAGCCGGCATGCACCATCTGCGGCATCAGCGCCGTGTAGGCAAAGCGCGCCAGGCCGACGCCGCTGAGCGTGGCCATGAAGCCGGTCAGCAGCAGGGAAGTTTCGTTGCGTTGGATCACGGGAGTGGGCGCCATGCGGGGAGGATGGGCATACATTAGGCGCTGCCGCCCATCATGTCCAATGATTCAAAATGATGGCGTCGATCTCGATTGAAGATGGATGTCACTGGAGCCGCGATGCAACTGAAGTCCCTGCGCATGTTCCTGGCCGTCTGCGACAGCGGCAGCTTCGGCGCCGCCGCGCAGCAACTGCACACCGTGCAGTCCAACGTGACGGCCCATGTGAAAAAGCTCGAGGACGAGGCCGGCGTGCAACTGCTGGAGCGCAGCGCGCCCGTGCACGCCACGCCTGCCGGCCGCCTGCTGGAGCAATACGCGCGGCGCATGCTGGCCGACCATGACGAGGCGCTGGCCCTGCTGCAGGGCAGCGCCCGGGCCGCAGGCGCGCTGCGCATAGGCTCCATGGAAACCACGGCCGCGCTGCGCCTGCCGCCGCTGCTGGCGCGCCTGCACCAGGCCCAGCCCGGCCTGGACCTGGAGCTGCGCACGGCCACCACGGCCGAGCTGCTGGCCGACCCGCTTGCCGGGCGGCTGGACTGCGCCTTCGTCTCGGGCATGCCGCCCCAGTCCCGCCTGCAGGGCTGGCGCGTCTTCGAGGAGGAACTGGTCCTGGTCACCGCCTTCGCGCTGCCGCGCTTTCCCGATGCCGCCCAGCTCAGCGCCGTGCCCTTCCTGGCCTTCCGCCAGGGCTGCAGCTACCGCCAGCGCATCGAGCTGCTGCTGGCCGCGCGCGGCGTGGCCGCACGCATCATGGAAATGGGATCGCTGGACGCCATCCTCGGCTGCGTGGCCGCCGGCATGGGCTACGGCCTGCTGCCGCGCAGCGTGGTCCAGGCCCAGCAGCACCGCTTCGGCGTGCACATCACGGCCCTGCCCGGCGCACTCGCCCAGGAAGTCGCCCGCGTGGAAACCTGGTTCGTCGTGCCCGCGCGCCAGGGCTGGTCGCCTGCGCTGCGTGCGTGCGTGGAGGTGCTGGGGATCGACCAGGAGGTTGCGGCTGTCGATGCGCAAGGCCTGGTGCCTGCCGGCTCATGACGGCAACCGCAACACCCTCCGATACTGCATGGCCTCCGCCACATGCCCGGTCTCCACTGCCGCGCTGCCGGCCAAGTCGGCAATGGTGCGCGCCACCTTGAGCGCGCGGTGGGTGCTGCGGGCCGACCAGCCCAGGCGTGCGGCGGCCTTGTGGGCGAAGGCCAGGGCCTCGGGCGACAGGCCCAGGTGGTCGTCCAGGGCCTGGCCCTGGAGCTGGTGGTTGGCGCTGCCCTGGCGCTGCAGGGCCAGCGTGCGGGCCTGGACCACGCGCTCGCGCACGGCCTCGCTGGTTTCGCCCGAGCGCGCGGCCAGCAGCTCCTGCGGGGGCAGGGCGCCGACTTCCACATGCAGGTCGATGCGGTCCAGCAGCGGGCCGCTGATGCGCGCCTGGTAGCGCGCCACCTTGTCGGGCGTGCAGCGGCAGCGCTGCACCGTCGACCCCCAATGGCCGCAGGGGCAGGGATTCATGGCCGCGACGAGCTGAAAGCGCGCGGGGAATTCGCAGCGCTGGGCGGCTCTGGCGATGGTGATCTGGCCGGTCTCCAGCGGCTCGCGCAGCGCCTCCAGCGCGCTGCGTGCGAACTCGGGGAATTCATCGAGGAAGAGTACGCCGTGGTGGGACTGCGAAATCTCGCCGGGGCGCGGTGGCGAGCCTCCTCCGACCAGGGCCACGGCACTGGCCGTGTGATGCGGGCTGGCCGTGGGACGCTGGCGCCAGCGCTCGGGCGTGAAGCGGCCGGCCAGGCTGGCGATGGCGGCGGCCTCCAGCGCCTCGTCATCGCTCATGGGCGGAAGCAGGTCGGCAAAGCGCTGGGCCAGCATGGACTTGCCCGAGCCCGGCGGCCCCACCAGCAGCAGGCCGTGGCCTCCGGCCGCAGCGATTTCCAGCGCGCGCCGCGCCTGTGCCTGGCCGCGCACCTCGGCCAGGTCCAGGCTGCTGCGCACGGCGACGGCGGGCTGCGGCTGCACCGCATGCCAGCCCGGGCCGGGGCAGGGCCGGGCATCGCTGGCTGCCGGCAGATCGTCGGTGCTGTCGGTGCTGTCGATGTCATGGGCGCCATCGGCATCCTCGCCGTTGCCAGTGTCGTCGGCACCGTCCGTTTCCTGCTCCGCCTGCACCAGGGCATTGGCCGAGCGTGTGATGAAGCGGCGCACCACGTCCAGCAGGTGGTGCGCGCAGAACACCTGGGCCGATGGCACGAAGGCCGCCTCCTGCGCGCTGCCCGGTGGCAGGACCAGGCGGGCGCCGTCCTGCTGGCGGTGCAGGGCCAGGGCCGTGGCCAGCGCGCCGCGCACGGGCCGCAGCGCGCCCGACAGCGACAGCTCGCCCGCGAATTCGTAGTCGGCCAGCGCATCGCCATTGATCTGCCCGCTGGCCGCAAGAATGCCCAGCGCAATCGGCAGGTCGAAGCGCCCCGAATCCTTGGGCAGGTCGGCGGGTGCCAGGTTGACGATGATGCGTTTGTTGCTAGGGAACTCCAGCCCGGAATTCAGCAGCGCCGAGCGCACGCGTTCACGCGCTTCCTTGACCTCGACATCGGCCAGACCCACCAGCGTGAACGACGGCAGGCCGTTGGCCAGATGCACTTCCACGGTGACACGTGGGGCGGCCAGCCCCAGCAGCGCACGACTTTGAACCAGGGCCAGACCCATGGGCACCTCGCAGAAACGACAGACACAAAGCCAGACACAAAGGAAGAGGCCGCCAGCGGTGCTGCGGCCTCGGTGGGCCAGTATGGCCAGGGTGCGGTGGGGTGGGGGCGCTATCGCGGCAATCTCAGAATAGTCCGATGCCCGCGCCGCAAAAATCAGAACAGCCTGATCTTTCCTGGATGAGTCTTGCTCGACTGCCGCATCGTGCGGGTACCGGCCTCCTCTGTGAAAACACTTGTTTTCTGACCAGTCAATCACTCGCCTTCATCATTCGCTTTCGAGAGCGGGAATAGAAGGCGTATCCGTTGTCATTCCTTACCAGGAAGAGATGATCTCATTTGCAAAGAAAAGAGTGGTGTGCCAGCGTAATTCTTGATAGACATCACTTGCGACATGCCAATGCGTGGAGATGAATGGCTCGAGGGATTCGGTTGCTATCAATTTATCGTCTCTATCTTCCGGCGCATTGGTTTTAATTCCTGACTTCGAGTCGTGGTTATTCGTGCTGGTACAGGTTTAAGAGGAACAATGCTTTGGCGCATGGCCAGATTCAAAAAAAACAGTCATGTCCTCAGCACCTCCATCGTTTATGGAGACTCCATCATTGATTCGCATGCCATCCAATTCGATCTTTGAATGTCGAATTGGATGTGGTGTTGTCTTTGAATGTAATTAATTCCCATGCCAATACTTCACGTCTTTGTAGAAGGCGCAGTGCGATTCCATGTTGTCTTGGCAGGCCATTGATGCTTTCGCAGGGAGGAAAGATGTTGAATCGAATGAGAGTTTTCGGGCGTTTTGAGGGTGTAGCTGCACTCCATCGGCGTGTCTTGGAGACACGGCGGTTGATCAAGTCCGCCATGCTCCTTGGCTGTGCCACCTTTTTTCTGTATGTCAGGTGCGTTTGCGCAAGGGTCCAATGACACCAGCCTTCCCAGCATTCCCGATTTTTTCCAACAAAAGGGACTGCCTCGCGCACAGGGCGTGGAAGCCCAGTCCACCAATGAGCTGATCAATACCTTCACAGGAAAGCTCCAGTACCACTTCACTGACTTGCTCCTTCCTGGAAATGGCGGTATGGATCTGGCCATTCGGAGAAGCTACAACAGCATTGACGATCCTCTGGCGACGCCCGCTAACTGGGCAAGCTATGAGTACAGCCCCATTGGATTGGGCTGGACCATGCATATGGGGAGGGTGATCCGGGGGGCCAACAAAGCCATCTGCTCTGCATCCTGGGCCTCGGCTGCGGCCAATCCCGTGCTGGAGTTGCCCGACGGGAGCCGGCAGATCCTGTATGAGTACTACGAGGCCGGTGCCAGTACGCCCACCTGGCTTACCAAGGACTTCTGGCGTGCCAAGTGCCACAGTGGATTTTTGCATGTGCAGTCTCCCGATGGCACCACGTACGAAATGACAGCGATGGGGCATTCTTTCGGCGAGCCGGGCAGCCTGCAGCGAACGTTCTATGCGGGGCGGATCGTTGATCGCAATGGCAACTGGTTCAACCTGAGCTACAACTTTTTGCCGATTGGCGTCTATGCACTGAGCCAGATCACCACCAGCGATGGACGCTCCGTCTCGTTTGCATACAGCGGATCGACCTTGGCCAGCATCACGGACACCTTGTCCAACCAGGTATGGCAGTACACGGTGGGTGCAGGATCGGCGGGGCATGTGCAACTGAATCGCGTGCAGCGGCCCGATGGCCTTTCGTGGACGTACGCCTACCGGACAGGGACGCCCGGCACAGGTTCGATGAGCCGTATCGGGTACCCCGGCGGGGCCACCATCGACTATGTCTACAGCCATGTGGATTTCAGGGCAGGAACAACACGCAGCGGAAACAGCACCGTTGTCTCCAGCAAAACCGCCAGTACCAATACGCCAGATGGCAAGTCCGGCACATGGAACTGGACGTATGAAGTGGCGACCGACGAGCTGCCCTATACGGTCAATGGATCGCAATACACCTATACCTATGGGGTACCGCCCGATGTGCGCTCACAGGTGAATGTGACGACCGTGACGGATCCGCTGGGCAAAGCGACGGAGCACTTCCACTTGGGCGTGCATTCCGTGCGCGTGGTCCCGACGGACGTGGGCCTGCTGATGGGCAGCGTCAGCGAGTCGGAAAACACGCTTTTCGGCTACGCATCCGTGCCGATCTCCGAGCAGCAGGACGTGGTGGCCAACTATTTCTCGAACAGCTACTTTTATCCTGCTGCGGCGATCGTCCGTGAACAGTACCGCTTCCGGCCAGGCGAGACGTTTGTGATCTCGAGGTCCGGCCATGACGAGTGGGGAAATCCTTCCTTCATCGATGAAACCGGAACGAACAATGACCGGACCTACACCCGGCAGACCGAGTTGACCCACAACGTCAACACAAGCAAGTGGTTGTTGCGCCAGGTGAGCAATGCGTTGGTGACGGTAGGGGCTCAGACCCATGCCACCACGCGGCAGTTCGATGGCAACGGCAATCTGCAGTCGCAAACGGTTGCCGGCGTGCCGACCTCCTTCACCTATCACAGCACAGGTGACGTACACACCACCACCAATGCCAAGGGGCAGGTGACAACGTACAACAGCTACCTGCGAGGCATCCCCCGCAGCGAGTCGCAGCCAGAAGGCGTGGCTATTTCACGAAACGTCGATGCTGCGGGCAATGTCACATCGATCACCAACGGGCGCGGCAAAACGACAACGTACACCTACGATGGGCTGAATCGTCCGACGTCCATCACAAAGCCCATCGGCACCCCCATCTCGATCACCTGGGGCGCTACGACCCGCCAGGTGCAGCGAGGGGGGATGACGGACAAAGCCACGTTTGATGGGCTGGGTCGCCAGCTGCGCCGCGAGGTCAGTGCGGCAGGGGAGACGCCCATCTGGGTCGACTTCAGCTATGACATGCTGGGGCGGCGCCTCTACCAGTCCTATCCGAACAGCTCCAAGGGAACGGGGTTTCGCTATGACACACTGGGGCGGGTGGTACAGACGCTGCACGGCAACCCCGTGGGCACCAACTCCGCCAATGTCATTGAGGAGACCTTCTACGACAGCCTGCAGGTGCTTCGCTACGACACCACGAACCGGGCATCGCTCGTGTGGTTCCGCGCTTTTGGCAACCCGCAGGAGCAGCACGCCGTGCGCTCGCTTGCCGGGGAAATATCCGCCCAGGGCATGTATGTGGACTACGACGTGGCCATGACCCGTGACCTGCTGGGGCAGATGACGACGGCCACGATGGGAGGCAAGGCACGAACCTACGGCTACGACAGTCGCTACTACCTGGTTCCACGCGCTGATCCTGAAACTGGCACGACGGTGCTCGGACGCGACGCGCTGGGCAACATGACCAGCAAGAGCATAGGCACCCAGCCCGCAACAACCTATGCCTACGATGGCCGAAATCGCCTGACAGGCATCACGTACCCGAGTTCCGAGCAGCCCGGCGTTCCCAATGCATCTGGTGTCACGCGCACATACAACGGCAACGACCTTGTGACAGGCATCAGCGGTGGCGGTGTCGTGCGCGGATTCGACTACGACGACGGAGACAATCTGATTGCAGAAGAGCTGGCGATGGGGGGCGCCACCCAGCAGGTCTCATACACCTACAACTCCAGCGAAGCACTGGCCAGCATCACCTATCCCTCGGGGCACAAAGTGCAGTACAGCCCGGATGCGTTTGGCAGGGCCCGTGCCGTGCTGCCCTATGTGAACCAGGTTCACTACCATCCCAACGGCATGCCCAGTGAGCTTCACTATGCCAACGGCGTTGTGTCCACCATGAGCGTCAATGATCGCCAGTGGCCTGCCGGCCTCAAGATGGCGCGTGCCGGAAGCAGTTTCATTGACAGTACCTATGCGTATGACCCGGTGGGCAATCTCACCGGCATCAACGATTCGGCGGACTCCGCATATTCGCGCTACTTCGAGTACGACAAGCTCAACCGACTCACACTGGACAACGACGTAGGCGGATACCGGGAGTATTTCTACGACGGGTTTGGGAACATCACCCATGTGGCCCAACCGGGATCGCTGCGTACCTACTCCTATGCCGCAACCTCGGGGCTGCTCACAGGTGTTTCAGGCGGCGGTCTAAGCCGTGCATACCAGTACGACTCTGCCGGTAACGTCAAGGACGATGGAGTCTTGACATTTGGCCATGACCGGGCCAACAACCTGCGCTGCATCGCCTGCACGGCCGCCGTGCCCACTGCGCACACCTACGACGGGGACAACATGCGCGTGCAGACAAGCGATGCCGCGGGAACGACGCAGTACCTGCATGGCCAGCAAGGCCTGTTGCTGCAGACGCTGGTACCTGGCGTGGAGCGCAAGGAACACATCTATCTGGGTCGTCGCCAAGTGGCGCAGCGACGTGTGGTGGACTGAGGGCACAGGAGGAGAAACGCCATGACATCAACGCATATCCATTCATCGCGCGGTAGCCGGCCTGTCAACTGGTTGCCCCGGCTGGGGCTGCTGCTGGCCTTGAGCCCCTTGGCCTCCCTGGCCGCCGCGCCGCAAGATGGCACAGAGCCGCATAGCCGGCCGATGCCGGAGCAAAAGCTGGAGGCTGCGCCCCTGCTGCAGGCTATCAAACCGCAGGCGGCCAAGCCCGTGTCCCGCACCCTCTCTGGTCGCGGCTGCCAGGTGGACGCAGCTGCACAGTTGCCCGGGCCCCGACCGAGCATGGCCCCCAACGAAAAGGCAAGTGCCCATGGCAATCATGGCTGCGCTCCCCTGAGAAAGGGGCCAGCTTCCACATTTGAGGTCCAACCCTCTGCCACTCCTCATGGCCGATCAGGTGGATTCGAGCATGGCGGCATGCAGCCATTGGCGCTCCTGGAGAGAGCGGCATCGGCGCGCGTTCCCCCGACGGCCGTGGCCATCGCATCCGGTGAGTATGGACGCGCAAACATGCTTGTTCCGAACTTGCCGACGGCTGCCACCGGTGGGGACGTTCTTGTTCGTGCGCAAGCTGCGGGCGAGCCAGTCGGCATACCGACACTGTCGCAAGGGGGGCTGGTCCTGCTGGCCACCTTGGTAGGGGCGGCCAGCATGTGCATGTCGCGCAAGCGCGCCTGATCTGGGCGGAGCCGGGGCCTGGGCGATCGATTCCCAAGGCGCCTGCTCCCATAGCAATCACGTCTTTAGGCCGGCATGGGCAAATGCTGCGCTATCCACCGTTGCTGCACAGGTGCGGCGGTTGTATCGACCGCAGTGCTGTGCCGCGCCATCCAGGCTATTCGGAGGCAATATGTACTCAAACGATAAACAGGGTCTGTGGCACGCATGGCTCAGCGTGACGCTGATGGCGCTGTCGCAATGGCCTGGCGCGCTTCGGTCCAGAGCCAGGGGCCTTTGGCTTCGGATCGCGCTGCCGCTGATGCTCGGCTGTGCGCTGTTGGGGGCGACAAGCGCTGCCAGTGCGGCCACCGAAACGGTCACCTACATCCATACCGATGTCAGCGGCAGCCCGCTGGCGGCCACGGACAGCAATGGCGCCGTGGTCTGGAAGGAAAGCTACCGGGCCTATGGTGAACGCTGGCTGCAGCAGTCTGGTACTGGCCAGCAGACGCAGTGGTTCCATGGCAAGGAGCAGGACGCGGGAACGGGCCTGCAGTACTTCGGCGCCCGCTACTACGACCCCGAGGTAGGGCGTTTTCTGGGGGTGGATCCCGTGGATTTCCAGGAAGGAAATCTGCACAGCTTCAATCGGTTCGCCTACGGGAACAACAATCCGGTCAAATACAAGGATCCTGACGGGGGGTATGCTGAGGCTGCTGTGGAAGCTCTAAGCTTGGCCATAGGGATCGATAGCTTTCGCCAAAATTTCAATGCGGGAAATCGGCTTGCGGCAACCGTGGATGGTCTTGGTGTTGCCGCCGACGTTATCTTAACGGCTTTGCCTGGAATCCCCGGTGTTGCGGGGTTGGGGATTAAGTCCCTTCGAGAAGGAGGGGAGCTAGCTGCGAAGCGATCAGGCGCATTTACAGAAATTTCTATCGAAGCAAAAGCCACAAGAAATAGTGCTCATCAGTTGAATGTTGGCTCAACTCAGGCTCAAGCAATTGAGAATCTTGCTTCAAACGGATATGCTAAGACGATGTCAAAAGATGGCACCGTAACTATTATGATATCAGGAGATAAAACCTACAGATTCTATCCTCAGTCAACGGGGGGAGGAGTTGCCGGAGCGAAATCAGGAGTGCCTTCTGCATCGGTGTCGATTAATGACAACATTGTTACGAAATTACGTTTCGTTGGAGAATAAATTGCCCACGAAGAGCCAGGAATCAGAATTGATGAGTGTATTCGTCGAAGGAAAACAGCTTCCCGAACAGATATTTCTTGAAAAATTTGGAAGCTATATGTTCTTTGACGCTGATATTGGCTCTTCTAAAGAAATGCTGAATGCTATTATGGGTCTGATATTTGCTGAATTTGGTGGGGATATGAGTGTCAAAGTTTTTTCTAGTGCAAATTGGAGGTTGTTGGGTATTGTAGAAAAAGAAATAGAATGGGGGGGTGAAATATCTGGTATTGGAAAAGCTTTGCGTGATTCTGGGGAGTATGGTGGGATAATCTTATTGGACAGTCTTCACCGTTGGGTTGCTTATCAGAGTCGTCCTGTTGATATGGGGGTTTTGGCTATTAATGGATCGGTAAATGTTTGTGACGATGATTTTTTCAGCTGCCAAGATATTGCTTCATGGCTTGAGATGAAAACGGATAGAGATAAAAGTTTGGTGAAGGGTTTCGGGAAAAGATTCTTGCAGGCGTTAATCAAGGAATATGGGTAGGGGCCCCAAGTCTGAATTGCAATAATTCGCTATGTTAGTGTCAAGTCCCGGCTGGTTATAAACCTGATTCTTGAATAATGCTGGCTTTTTACGTACCAATCTTTCAAGGCCTGGACAGGCGAGATGTGATTGAGCGCCCGCCGTGGGATCTGATGATTGTACGTCTTCGCATAGTTCATTAACGTGGCTTTCAACTGGGCTGCCGAGGCAAAACGCGGCTGATGAAGCACTTCGCTGATCCTGCCGTTGAAACGCTCGACCATGCCATTAGTTTGCGGGTGACGTGGTGGGCATAGGCGATGCTCAATGCCCAGCGCTTTGCATCGCACATCGAACTTGTGAAGTCCGCCGGCCTGTCGTTTCTTGTTCCTGAATCGATCCGTGAACTGGCTGCCGTTATCCGTGAGTAGCCTGACGATTTTCATGGGTGCGGCCCGCTCCAGGCGGCTCAGGAAGTCCACGCTGCTGTCCTCGCTTTGATCCGGGTAGATGCACATGAACACCCAGCGTGTGGCTCGGTCGATGGCAACGAACAGGGGAGATGCAGTCAATGAATTTATTTAAAGGCACTTCGGAACGGGCGGATCAATATGTCATTGACTTGCGATGAGCTGCGCAAAGCAATTTCCGCTCGCGATGGCCAGGAGATTGTTAGAGTTCTTGAACCAAGAGTAATCGCAGGAGAGACCACTGAAGCAGAAAGCCTCTTGTGTGGAATAGTGCTACTTATGCCTCCTATAGCGGATTATGCTGCAGCAGCCAGAATTTTTGCGAAAGTCATAAAGGGAAGTCGCCGTCTGGAAGCAGCGGTATGGGATGCGTATCGTTTCGCAGTGCTCATGCCGGTTGGTTCTCAGTCTTTTGAGGAAGTTTTGAAAGAGAATAAAAATTCTGCCATTGCTGCTCATATGCGGAGTATGGTGGCGGCTGCGAATTCCGATTTGTCTCTGGCTTTAGAGGAAAGCAGACTATCACGCTCTCTGAGAGTTTTTCCATTCAACGCGATTTACGGATTGAAAAATGATTTTGACTTGGATATTGATGAAAAGATCGATCTGTGGAGAAGTATCAATGATTTGGTTGTGAGTAAATCGGCTGAACTTGATGCTGCTCCGTTAACAGTTGAGGGGGTCTTGCAAAGTTATTGGGAAAATTTAATTGTTGGAACGAGAGTTACTAGTTGTTTGTGGGATGATTATTGCAAAATGTTTAATGATTATTATTGGTTGCAGTACTAATCGAATTATATCTTACTTAATTAAAAAGGTTTCAATGTTTAGTGGTTGGGGCCTATTTTTGCTGTGAACTAAATCAGTTGAGGTAAACAATGACTTCAGCTGCTATTCAAGTGCTAGTATGGGCGGTTCTGAAATGGAAATTCTGAGATTTATCAATCGTGTAATGCAGAACGGACGTTTGGACGGTACTTTCTCAGTTTGGGATAAGAGAGATTGGATTCCTTGGGGGACATTCTGCAGTCGATAGGCTATGGATTTTTCATGACTTTTTGATGGCCCAGTATTCTATAAGCAACCGAGTTTTGCTTCTTGACGCTTCAGACTGTCAATAATGAACATGGGGATGCAAACGTGCTTGTTTCGAACTCTCCGGCGGCTGCTGCAGACGGGGAAGTTATTATTCGTGTGCATTTTGTGAGCAAGTGATTCGGCATACTGTCGTGAGGAGGGCTCCAAAATGCATTTGGCAATAGATGTCACGTACTCCGCAACTAAACTTTCTTAAAGACGGGGATTGCATGTCGACGTTGATGATATTTATAGATTGGGCACGTCATATAAAAATCAGAAAAACAAAAGAAATGAGGGAGATAAAACTGACGGAAAGTGCAACCACTGAAAATCCGTCAGCGCGCATTGATATAGATATGGAGGGAACAGTCTCGAGAATTACCTGCTGGGAAACAGGGGACTATGATGCAGAGGTTATTGATTTTGATGCTGAGCAAACAATTTATTCAATTCATGGAACTCTGCAGGTAGGTAAATCTATGAGCGATCAATTCCTGCAATTTTTTGAGGCGATAGGTCTTGAGGTCGAATAGTTGGCAGCCTTTTGTTGCTACAAAAGATGAAGCGGCTGGGTGTGCCGGATACTGCTGCGGGGAGGCAGATGCTCTCGGAGCACTTAGATGTTCAGGTGCTTGTAGCGCAGACGGTTGAGCAGGCTGCGGTGCAGCACGGGCGGGGCGGATTCGGGCGGCTTGTCAGGCATAAGCGCAAGGTATCGGATGTGACCGAAATTCGATTTGTTGAGCATCGATCATGCGCCGTACATTGGCCCTGCGACAAGAAAAAACAGACCCAATCCAGGAGACAAGACATGCACAGCCCATCGCCTGTTTCATGACGCGCTGACGCGGCCGGCACCAACGCCGCGGCCGCTCTCGCACCTTCACCAAAGCACGCCTTCAGCGCTCCGGACGACCGGGCGTGATGGCCTCTCATTGCCTGCAAGGAAAGTCATGAAAAAACTCCCCGCTCCAACGACTGCGAATACGGGCTGACCTCGTCGCTGTACACGCGCGACCTGTCCAAGGCCATGCAGGCCATGCGCGAGATCGACTTCGGCGAGACCTACATCAACCGCGAGAACTTCGAGGCCATGCAGGGCTTCCATGCGGGCGTGCGCAAGTTCGGCGTGGGCGGGGCCGACGGCAAGCACGGCCTGTACGAGTACACGCACACGCACGTGGTGTATCTGCAGGGTTGAGGGGCCTCCTGGACCGTGGCGTCAGGGCACAGCCGGCTTCCTGCGGTTGCGCGGCGCCTTGGGCGGCGGGCTGCTGGCCTCCAGCTCCCGCGCCCGGGTACGGATGCGCGCAAAGGCGCTGGCCATGGCCTGCAGCTCGGACTCGGGCACGGCGTCCATGAGCTCGCGGTTGATGGCCTGCACCTGCGGGAACAGCTCGGCATGCAGGGCGCGGCCCGTGTCGCTCAGGCGCAGCAGCGCGCGGCGCGCATCGCCCACCTGGCTTTCTTTCCACAACAGCCCCTTGGCCAGCAGCGCCGTGACCGCGCGCGAGGTGCGCGTGCGGTCCAGCTGCGCCTGCTCGGCCAGCTGCGAGGGCTGCAGCTGCCCGGCCTCGGCCAGCAGGCAGAGCATGCGCCACTCGCGCCGCGTAATGCCGTAGCCGCCCTCGCACAGGCGTACCACGCGGCTGCCGGCCGCCGCCTGCAGCCGCGCCAGGTGGTAGAGGAACATGTCGTCGAGCACGGCGGGGTGGCGCCAGCGGTGGAGGTCGGTCATGGACTCGCGGGCCGGTTTCGGGTTTACGCTAGGGATGATGGATTAGATGCATTGTCTGCGGCCTGCGTACATTGGCCGCAAGACAACGACAAGGAGACAAGTATGCCCAGCCCCCTCGCAGCCCTGGCACGTGCCGCCCTGAGTTTGGTCGCCGCCGGCCTGTGCGCGGCGCCCGCCCTGGCCCAGGAATGGCCCAAGGCCAGGCCCCTGCGCATCGTCGTGCCCAATCCGCCGGCCGGCCCCTCCGACATCTCTCTGCGCCCAGTGGCCGCCGCCATGCAGGCCGCGCTGGGCCAGGCCGTGGTCGTGGACAACAAGCCCGGCGCCAACGGCAACATCGGCGCGGCCGAGGTCGCACGCTCCGCCGCCGATGGCTACACCTGGCTGTGGGCCATGGACCCCGTGCTCACCGTCAACCCCCATGTCTACAAGAACATGGGCTACAAGGCCGATGCGCTGGAAACCCTGGTCGTGGCCGCGCGCTTCTCGCAGACCCTGGTCTGCGGCCCGGGCACGGGCTTCAAGTCCGTCAAGGACATGGTGGCCGCCAGCAAGACGCGCGAGCTGACCTATGCCTCGGGCGGCGCGGGCTCGCCGGGCCACCTGGTCATGGAATCGCTGCTGGCCACCTCGGGCGCCAAGATGGTCCATGTGCCCTACAAGGGACCGGCGCCGGCCATGCAGGATCTGCTGGGCGGCCAGGTGGACTGCGGCTTCCTGGCCGGCCCCACGGTCTTGCCGCAGGTCCAGAGCGGCAAGCTGGTCGCCCTGGCCACCTCGGGCAAGACGCGCTCGGCGCTGGCGCCCGAGCTGCCCACCATTGCCGAATCGGGCTTCCCCGAGTTCGACGGCACCTTCTGGATCCTGCTGGCCGCACCCAAGGGCGTGCCGCCGGCGGTGCAAAAGCGCTTTGTGGATGCCATGAACGAGGCCATCCGAGCGCCCGAGCAAAAGGAACGCGCCAAGGCCCTGGACATCGAGATGGTCGGCTCCACCGTGGCCGAGGCCCAGGCGCGCGCCAAGGGACAGTCCGCGCAGTGGGCCGCCCTGGTCAAGCGCATCCACCTGACCAATGACTGAATCAGCCCCGAAGGCATCGCCGTTTTGGCGATACTCCCTGTCCAACGCATCCACTGTCTCCTGGCTCCCATGGCAACCCAGCGCCCCAATCTGATCTTCATCCTGGCCGATGACCTCGGCTATGCCGACCTCGGCTGCACGGGTGCGCGCGACGCGCACAGCCGCGCCACCGACGTCTCGCCCCGCCTGGACGCCATGGCCGCGCAGGGCATGCGCTTCACGCGTGGCTATTCCAACTCGGCCGTGTGTTCGCCCACGCGCTTTGCCCTGGCCACGGGCCGCTGGCAGTACCGCCTGCGCGGCGCGGCCGAGGAGCCGATCGCCAGCGTCCACGGCGACAAGGTGCTGGGCCTGCCGCCCGACCATCCCACCGTGGCCTCGCTGCTGCGCGATGCCGGCTACGCCACCGCCCTGGTCGGCAAATGGCACCTGGGCTACCCGCCGCATTTCGGCCCGCGCATGTCGGGCTACGAGGAGTTCTACGGCTTCCATGCAGGCGGTGCCGACTACTTTGCCCACTGCGACCCGCGCGGCCGCCCCGATTTCTGGATCAACGAGGAGCCGCACGAGGAAGAGGGCTACCTCACCGACCTGCTGAGCCGCCGCGCCGTGGACTTTGTCGAGCGCCAGAGCGCCGACAAACCCTTCTACCTGTCCCTGCACTACAGCGCCCCCCACTGGCCCTGGCTCACGCGCGACGACCTGGAGGAGTCGCGGCGCATCGGCGGCTTCGGCAAGCACACCGACGGCGGCACCATCGAGACCTACCAGCGCATGATCCACCACATGGACGAAGGCATCGGCTGGGTGCTGGACGCGCTCGAAAAAAAGGGCATGGCCGAGAACACGCTCATCGTCTTCACCAGCGACAACGGCGGCGAACGCTTCTCCAACAACTGGCCCTTCATCGGCCAGAAGATGGACCTGCTCGAAGGCGGCATCCGCGTGCCCCTGGTGGCGCGCTGGCCTGGACGCATGCCGGCAGGCGCCGTCAGCGACACGCCCAACCTCACCATGGACTGGTCGGCCACCTTCCTGGCCGCCGCCGGCGTGGACGGCCACGCCGACTACCCGCTGGACGGCATCAGCCTGCTGCCCCTCATGGACGATGGCGCCTGGAACCCCGAGCGCGACCTGTGCTGGCGCATGAAGCACCGCGCCCAGCGCGCCCTGGTGCGCGGCGACTGGAAGTACCTGCAGATCGAAGGCGTGGAATACCTTTTCAACGTGGCCCAGGACCCGCGCGAACGCGCCAACCTGCGTGACCGCGAGCCTCAGCGCCTGGCTGAACTGCGCGCGGCCTGGCAGCAATGGGATGCGTCATTGCCGCCCATCCCGGAAGAAGCCAAGGTGTCGCTGGTGTTCAGCCGGCAGGATCTGCCTTCGGCGACGTTTTGAGGTTTTGTGTGCCCGCAGTTTGCGGGCGAGAAAACAAGGCAGGCCTTGGGGCCTGCCTTGTTTTCTGATGCATCACATTCTCCTCCTGCTGGCTCAGTTGCTGCCGTCCCAGCAGATCCCGCATGGTCAACTGGTCCCCGCCTGCGGAGGAAAGATTCTTCTTGTGCCTCCGGGCCAGTTCCTTGTCCAGGGCCTCGAACTTGAACTCGCTGAGCAGTGCGACCCTCTCGGACTCTTCCAGAGTGGCATTGCCATCGGGAATCAGCGGGCACTGTGCGGCGCAGGTGGCAGTGGCTGCGGAGAGAGACAGGGTGGCGGGCAGGATGCCCGTCAAGGCTTGGGTGATCATGTCGCTCTTCGAAATCTAATGGTTCGATGTAATTCTCATTTCAATTGATTATTGAAGTAATTTATGATTAATTGAGAATATTTTTCAAATCAAATGCGGTATGTATTTGCAGGAGAATAATTGTTATCAATGGGAGTAGATATGCCGTATAAAATATCATTTTCTCGTTGTTCTTGAAGAATATCTTGTACCCATGCTCATAAGTAAATGACAGGACCATTGCAATTTGAAATATATTGCCAATGATCTTGTATTTCTGGCTGCATAAATTGTAAGCAACAAACATTGATAAAGCCATGTAAAATATAATTGCAATCATTCTCATTTTCGGCCTCTGAACCGTATTGAAGTGTTTGCGATCCTTGGAGAATTTCGGAAAGCAGATTCAAGTCTTTTGAAGACATGTCCCCACCACCGGATCGTAATACCGATGCCGGTTGTGGTACAGCCCCATTTCCCTGTCATGGTGCTGCCCCGGCAGCCGGATCCCCTGGTGGATGCCCTGCGGGTTGTACTCCTGCAGCATATTGCGCCAGGGATCCAGCTTTGCGGCCCAGGCCACCTGACCGGTCTGGTTCGGCAGGGCATTGGCGTGCCAAGGTGTCCGCAGTGGTGGATGGCGATGCGCTATTGCTGTTATTTTCCTTTCCTCTGCAGCTGCACCTGCATATATTGCATGCATATGCGTGGCGCATTGGGGCTGCTAGCCACAGCAGGGCCAAGGTGTCGGCAGCTACCGTCCAGCGTGCGGTGCAGGCATATTTTGCTACTACTTGAATAGAATTATCATTGCGTGCTTATTTATATTTTGAATTCTTCGCGGGTTTTAAGTATTGTTAAATAATGCAAAATATAAGAAAAAGACACCAGAGGAGACATATGGAATAAGATAGGATGAAAAGAAAATAAAATAACCTCTATTATTCTTCTTTCTTAGTTCCTTTGAGCCCGCGCCAAATATATATAGTCCACAGAAAATATAAAACAGAAAACCAAATAACAAACTTACACCATTCTCGAATAAATTAATAACCAGCATTAAATTCATCAGGATAGATGCAAGTCCGGCGTATATATCTGAATTTTTTTCAAAATGCACTAAAGATGATTTATGATCTATTTTCATGGATTTCTATCTTTTGCAAATGGACGCCCCGGAGTTCATCATACTTTGCGCAGCAGTCGTTCCTTGCAATACATCCAGAGCAGTGTTCTGCCGGGGAGTGAACATACTTCTGACAGCTGTTTCCTTGATGGGTCCACATCCATACCCCAATGAGGTTGACGTCGGTGTGGCGCCAGTGGGCGTGTCTTCGATACGGATGGAGCTGTCGCAGGTGATAGAGGCTTTCTGCGGGTAGGGGTAGCGGAAGCGGTTGACTCTCATTCAGAGTATGACGTTCACGCTGTGGCTGGTGCTGATTAATCAGATCAGGTAGAGCGAAGAAAGCCCTGTTTTTATCGTTGAGGTCGGGTGGGTCGGGCGATGATTATCATCGCTGGAAACCACATGCCCCATTGCTCTTGGTAGACCAAACTTCAAGGCATCGTCAAAAATTGTTGCTTTGAAATATTGGATTCATATAAATCAATAAATTAAGATGCAAAGATTGGAAGGTCACGGATTTCTAGAGATCCATTGATTGCACGCTTTGCCTATTTTCCACCAAATATATCATTTGCATTAGTCGCGAAATGAACAACCAATCCGGCTGCCCCTATGATCCACCCAATTATTACCATAAATGCACCACCACGCGGCAACCATAAAAAAGCCAAAACCCCACCGACGATTGCCATTAAAAGTCCTATTATCATGAATAACATTCCGTATTCATTGTTGTATATTTTTCTCACAATTAATTCCTTGCGCATATAGTTGAAAATGTGCGTGATTGGCCCGGATAATCCGAATCCACGGGCATGGCAGATATCGGAATGCCAGCATGAATTTAACCTGAAATCGACCACTATACTGGAATCGGCACCCATGCCAAATCCGAAAGGTGCCTGAAAGCCTCCACCCGCACCGACTGCCATATTGGCAGTGCTTGATAATCCCCCAGAAGGGATGCTGGCGACTCTATCTGCCATCCCCAAGGGGCCATCCACATACTCCAACCCGAGCGGATCAGTTCCAATCATTGGGCTCTGGATAAACATACCAATTGCCACCCCCTCTGATACCAATAGTATCCTGATTCACATAACTCCCCCCATCGGATCGTAATGCCGATGCCGGTTGCAATAAGTCGGCCCTGCAAATTTCCGGCAACCCGCATGAACACTGGTTTTTCGCTGGTTCGCATAGGCTGGCGATCCCCCGAGAATCGTTGTATCAGACGCTGATTTCCGGGAGTTCTGTTGATGCCCGAGCCTGCCGACACTGTCGATTTCTTTCGCCCACGCCTGGCCGAGATGATCGATCTGCGCCATCCGCTGGCGGTGCTGGCCAGCCGGCTGCCCTGGGCACAGATCGAGGCGACCGAGGACACCGGTGGCAGCCCGAAGCAGGCGGTGGTGGAGCTGGGGTTCCTGGGCGTGGATGCGGCCAATCCGGGCATCCAGATGATCCATCGGGGCAGGTTCAAGAGCCTGACCGATCAGCAGCGACGCTGGCTCAAGCGCAGGCAAGCCGAGCCTGCCATCGGGAAGGTCCGGTGCTGGCCCAAGGGGCAGACGGGCGATGCGCTGCAAGCGGTGCTGTGCGCAGCGCGCTTCAACTTCCGGTGCCTGCTGCGTGCCATGGCGCGCATGGGCCTCAAAGGCTTTACTTGCGCCTGATCTGGCTCCTGGCAGTGCTTGCGATGGCCCTCGAATCAGCAGCTGCGCGTCCCCAGATGCGCGCCGCCGGGATCACCAGCGCGGCAGATGGAATTTCGCAGGGCCGGCTATTCAGAAATTCATTGAACATGTTGCTGATAATAAATTTCCGCAAGGCAACTGTACGACTGCGATTCATACGGAGTGCGCATGGTCACCCTGGCATGCGTGGGTTGGTTCGCAAAAAGAACATCTTTCCCCTGCAAGCTTCTGGAGTAGAGGACTATTTCTTTTTGAGTCAACAGCAGATGAATCTGGATATTTTCCAAATTCTCGGAAATTTCTCTTCTAACCAACCTGTCTTTGGCGTTGATATAAATAGTTCCGCTGCCTTTTAGAAGAATTTCCCCGAGTCTACACCAGCCAGACACTCTGGCTTTTCGGCTGAGTCCTCTTTGGCATGCGAAGCAGAAAGGCCCATCAATATGGAAAATACACAGAATATGTATTTCATCCTGTATTGCAAAAAATGTTCCCCATAACCAGTCAATTATCAGGAACGCAAAAACATCTAATGATTAATTGAGAACTTCAGATTGCACTGCCTCACATGTCTCATTTTTAAAATCAGATATGATTCCGTCAATCTTTAAAAAGAACCCACCATCCACCTCAATTGAGCAAGCCTTATCAGATTTACAGTTCGTCCAATCTTCCGAAAGTCGCAAAACCTCGTTCTTCATGTCGCAAATTAACAGACTTTCATCTGTCATGTGTTTTTTCATATTTGAGATCCCATGAATTCCATTGGCCGCCCTGATGGCAATATATTGATTATTCAAAGAGTTCATATACTCCATGGTGTACTGATTGTTTTTATAGATGCCAAGCCAATAACCTGCATAGATTGACAAAAACACCGTCACAAGTGCATATGTATATTTCTTCATACAAGCTTATTTCCCCAGATGACGACAACCTCAAGAGTGGCACTTGGCGTTTTTTTCCATGTGCCTTAAAAAAATCCAGAGCAACATTTCTGAATTGGGTGAAACCAGCACTTGTTCTACTCTGTCTTTACCCAAGCGGATCTCAATTTCTCAAAAGATTCATCGAGGACCCTTCTATTAATGCGCCAATCATTTTCGTAAGCTCCGTTGTTTATTCGATCATTCTACTTTTTGGCTTCTCGCCTCAATCTTTCAGCTACCGCTTGGTATTTAACAAAGTGCTCCAAAACAACAATATCATCTGAACTTGCCAAGATTCCCATCTCATTAAAATAGCAGGACATATTTGGATAAAGAATATATCCACATTCATGGGCGTCTATCATTTTTCTCTGCCCCATGGTCTGCTTGACAATCGATTCTTTCTCTTTATTTCTTCTCAAATCAAGAAGAGTTAAATCGCTTGGGTGATCTGCTGATTCCCGGGTACAAATAACCGTTGCAAAGCCCAAATCATCGTCGTAGTTCAAGTAACTCAGCTTACAAAAATCTGGGATATAGACTTTTCCGTCATTGATATCAACAATGGAGTGTTCATGAATATGACTGATCTTCAAATCACCTTCAGCTGATTCAGTACATCCAAAAATAAAAAATACCGTCAACAAAACCACATATCGAAAATGAAATGTGGTTTTTATTTTTCTATAATTAAAGTTTATCACTGCATTACACATCTATCAAAATCCTGGCACGAGGCGGCAGCAAAACGGGCTGGTCATGTGCAATGGCAGAACAATCTATAGAGACATCGCGCTTCTTTCAATGTTGGTGGGTTGCCGGCGACATTGACTGTTGCTAGCACCAGGGACGTGCCAGGTGGTCGCAGTGGTAGTGGTGGATGGCGCTGAGCATAGGATCGCTCCATCTGGCACATCAAATTGGTTTATTTCTTATTTCAAATATGACAAAAATCATGGACGAAATGATGCCGGCGAAAAAACCAAATATAAGATAATAAAAATCAAGAAGATCAATTTCTAGAGATAAATTGAAAAATAATTTCTTAATTGTGATGGCTGCAAGTGCCCCAATAGTTGCGGAGATACAGAAGTAGAAAAATATACCGTATTTGTTTTTTAAATGCACAAGAAATAATTGAAACAAAATATTA
The DNA here is from genome assembly GCF_042653485.1 of Delftia deserti. Classification (NCBI taxonomy): domain Bacteria; kingdom Pseudomonadati; phylum Pseudomonadota; class Betaproteobacteria; order Burkholderiales; family Comamonadaceae; genus Delftia; species Delftia deserti. Next base: position 4,160,018 of record NZ_JBHSIH010000001.1, read on the forward strand.
ATAGGCAATGAAGTTAAAAAGACGAATAAGAAGAAATAAAAATAAATCGATTCATAGTCTTTATCCGTCATTAATTTCGTAAAGAGAAATCCAATGACTACAGATGAAACGATGCTTGGCTGTATTAACTTAATCATTTGCAGCTTTTCGCATATTCGAAGAAATTTTTATCAACTTGGCCCCAAAGTGTGTCTGCAAGTGCACTGTTTATCCCATCCATAGGGCCAACACCTTCCCCGAACGTATGCACTGTCACCTCAGCTGCACTTTCCGAGACCCAACGGCGTACTATTCCTGGGTAGGGTAGGTGCGAATTTTCCGTAACGTTAACGACCATTGTACGATCTGAATTAACTACATTGCTCATTGAGCCAACAGGAATTGCGAAACTGCGCCGGCCGTTTTGTATGGTCTCCCCTTTTGCACCTGGAGCTGGATAACGCATTAGTCCTTCGGGTACGTTTTTAAGAGTGCGGCCACTTGTACTCTTTTTACAAGAATTCCTCGTGTTGTAACTGTGAAAGTCGTTGTTGCCTTCATCAAAAAGCATTACTCCGTTACTGTCTTCGCCTAGCAATCCACCGGATCGTAATACCGATGCAGGTTGTAATACAGCCCCGTTTCCCTGTCATGGTACTGCCCCGGCAGCCGGATCGCCCGGTGAATGCCTTGCGGGTAGTACTCCTGCAGCACCCTGCCCCAGGGGTCTAGCTTTGAAGACATGCCGGTGCCGCAGGGGATCGAGGTGGCAACGGCTGTGCAGCGGGTCCTGGCTGCGCTGTTATCAGTGTTACTAGTCTCTCAGCCAAGTCCAAACCACAGTTGCCTCATCAAACGGGGCAAGACCCAAGATACCCATTTCATCACCAGCACGTTTAAATATGAACCTGTGCGGTGCCGCTGCCAGCATTTGAGCCTGGGGATGGCCAGCCGGTAGCCGCCCTTCCCAGATACCGGATTCGGGTGTTCTTGCTCCAGAACGGCAAGTCAATGATCTGCGCGCAGGTGTTTCAACGGGTACTGCACTGGCTTGCTCAGGTTGTGGAATAGGCGCCGCTTCGCGCCAGTCTCCAGAATGCACCAGGCTGAATGTGCTCAGTCTGTTTTGTTGATCGAAGGTGGCCACGACGCCCCATGTCTGCCCTCCCTTTCCTTTGACGGGGAAACACAGCATGGGGTGCATATGCATCACTTCGTCGGAAGAAGGACTCAACAACTGCATCAAGCTCTCTGGTTCAATGTCTCTAGGCGTGGTGTTTTGAAACCAAGGGCCTTGCCAGGAATATGCATCCAAAGTAAAACTCTGCACCCCCCATTTCAAATCATCTTCAGCAGCTGATGGATTCAGACATTGCAGCGCAAGTGTCAATCCATTTGCTGCAGAACTGAAATGATAAATTCCTTCGTTCATTCGCTTGAAAATAGCGTCTGAAGAAGCATTTTCCAGCTCAGGCAAGAGGAGCAGCCATTCCAGGCGACTCTGGGTGCCAAGCTGCTCGGTGAGAGATATTGGTAAGTCAAGGATTCGGCTATTCATGAATTCGCTATTTATTTATGCATCATCAATGCAATGCATCCCAGAGGTGGATAATATTGCACTCAATCACTACCCGATCCATAACAATGAATTTATCCATTGGCAAAACAATTCAGAAATCAACAAGACCTTCATTGCATGCAAAAACACACTATAGAGGCCTAAACTCTATCCATGGATGAAATATTCAGGCTCAATAAATGTTTGGCTGGATACTATTATGCGCATTCGCGGGCGAGTATAGATGATCACGTGTTTTTTTAGCTGAATTCTCCGTAACTTGATTAACCCAGTTTCACAATGGGTCTTATTTCCACCGGGGACGGTCGATGACATTCCAATGTTCAAGAAGCCGCCGCCTAATTCAACCGCTGGCAACCAGCACCAATATAATTAATCACCAATTCACCACTGCAGTTGATATCCAGTATGTGCATCTCTTGGTGTCTATGTTTTTAATCCCCTGAAATCGGCCACAACAAATCCCTGCTGCTTCATTGCATCGGTCAGTATATCCCGTTGTTAATATTTATCAATTTGTAGGCAGTGCTGGCAGAAGATAAGACATCATCCCATTCTGGTGTTCCTATGTAGAAATCATCCGTCATATTGGTTACATATTTTTCAAAAACATAATTTATTGAAACAACCAATTTGGCAATGGAATCAGCCTCTTCTTTATTTAAAATAATATCTCCTATTGAGTTTTCTGGCGCGTCGCCAAAATCGGTGTCATCGAATATGAAATGAATTGAAGAATCAAGGCAGTCATACTCAATTCCTGACGGATGGATCTTATTGACCCAGGAATTGATTTGATATTCTCTATCCGAAAGAGAGCACAGATAATTCAATAAATCATCTCTCATGTTTGGATATTTCAATTAGGAGAGTTCCATTTTTTCTACTTTACATAGTCAGTCAATGGTATATGCGCTTTTTCAAAATTACTTTCGATTGATCCAACTATCGGATTCCCATCTCGACCTATAACCTTTCCCCCGCTCCTGACTAGCACATGATCTACTTGCTGCACCGGTTGCGAGTTCATTGGATTTCCTTGATCCACTCTCACCCCATTGCCTTTATCATTTGGATCCTGCCAACGCTCCCCAACACCTTTCTTGTTAGGCTTGCTATCGCCCCATGATTTTGGGATTCTATCTCTTACATTTTCTGGAACACTCCACTTGGAGCGACGCATCACTGCAATCCCTGAGCGAGGGATATGACGAGATGTTGTGGCTGGCAATTGTTGCGCCTTGCCGAGGCCGACTGCGCCAGTTCGCGCCCCACCTCCACTCATCGCCATAGCCTCAACGGCGGCCTGATTGAGCACGCGATACGAAGTCACTTCCTGCGGCGTGAGCAACCCTTCGGACACGCCCCGAGTCAAAACCGCCATGAACAGACTCTGCCTGTTCAGGAACTCCGCTCCTTGTAGGGACTTGCCTCCTGCATCCATGCGCGACAGCTTTTCCAACTGTCCCGTGATTTCTTCTTTACTCACATGCCCTTTGGGCTTTTGAAGCAGTGCGGCTACTTCATCTCCAGCAACCCTGATCCTTGCCGAGGTGCCAGGCACGTACAGCGTATAGACCCGCGCGTTGGTCACATTCGGGGTCAGGCTCACTGCGGTTGTCTCGCGCGGGCTGGCTGTGGGCTTGCCTGAGTTGGGATTCAGGGTTGGTGATGCCAAAACCTGTTCGGAGGGCTTTTCTTTGTCCATGTCCGCCCCTCACCGCTTGCAGTTCATGAACACCCGGTCCAGATGCCGCGAGACGGGACGCCCTTCCGCAAACACCGTGGGGCTGCCTTCCTTCGCCCAGACATGTCCCGCGCCTTCGGAAACACTGGAGCTCACGCCGCTGCCAGCATCGCCCTCCACGCCTTGAACGATGCTGTCCAGCATCAGTATCGGCTCCCCCCTGGCAAAGACTGTCTTGGCGTAGAGAGCCAGTTCGTGGTCGAGCGTACGGCTGATGTCGAAGGGGATGACGTCGTCTCCCACTTCGCACCAGTCGGGCTCGCTGTTGATGGCAACCCATTGGGACTCGCGATTGGCTATGTGTTTGTCAGCCATGGATGCCCTTTTATTTGCGCGGGGCCGCTTTGGCCGTGCACTCAGGTGCCAGCCTTTGAGCATGCTCCACTGCCAATGCCGCTCGCCATGCAGAAACATGGTTTGCTTGCGGGTTGCGCCATGGCTCTTGATGGTGACTTCTGCTGCCCAGCTACTGGCCCCAGCTGATACGGGCCGTGCCGCTCCGCTGATCAGGAAGTCGGTGGCGACCTTGTGCAGCAGCACGTCGCCCGCGCGGGTAGTTGTAGAGGCTGAATGTGTAGCCCGTGGCCAGCGCCCGGTGGCAGGACTGGCCCCGCACCCGGCTTTGGCCCGTGAGGCTTTCCTTCAGGCGCACGCGGATGTAGTCCTCGCCGTCGCTCAGCTGGGTGTAGCCGCCCGGCCATTCGTAGATTTCGTGGCCATCATGGGCGTGGCCCGGTGGGTCGCGCCGCAGGTGGGTGAGGTCGGCCCGGGGTTTCTTGAAGTCGTAGTCGTCGCTGTAATGGCGGCCCGATTTGATTTCCTGCTCCAGCTGCCAGGCGTGGATGTTTTCCTGATCGCCTGCGGCGGATTTTTCCGGGGGATAGAAGGGAATGGATTCGCCACCGGGCAATGCGCTGTGCGAAGCAATGATGTCGTCGCACAGCACCAGGGTGTGCTGGCCCGATGCGTGCTCGAAGAAATAGTAGATGCCTTCGTGCTCCATCAATCGCGAGACAAAGTCGCAATCGCTTTCGTTGTATTGCACGCAGTAATCCCAGCTGCGATACGCACGCGTGAGTTTCTTTTGCAGGGGATGGCCATAGACGCCCAATACCTGCTCGATGATGTCGGGCACGGTCTGGTTCTGGAAGATGCGAAAGTCGCTCCTGCGCGTGGCCAGCCACAGCCAGGGGCTCAGGCGGGCCTTGTAGGCGTAGTGGCGATGGTCCTGGCCCTGCATGCCGAAGCGGGTGACGATGCCGTCGATGTAGCGCCTGCCACCGCCCTGGGTTTCTATTTCTATGGTGGCGTTTTTTTCCCAATAGGGCCTTGGGATCGATGCTTTCGCTTTCGCTGAGCATTTCCACATCGAGGCTGAAGAGCTGGCTGATGTTTTCCTGGCCGCGCAATTCACGGAAATGCAGCTGCTCGCCCAATGGCGTGTGTATGGTGACTCTGCGTGTCATAGTGCGCGCCGCCCTGGGGCGGCCTCCCTGCTCTTGGTGAGCGGGGATCATAGACAAGCCGATGGCCATAGGGCAATCAAATGAGGGGTCGGAAATATCCTGGATATGTAAGCAATTGCCTTATCTGGGATGCAAGGTGGTGTTTATTTGGAAAATCATCGATATCGGAATACCCCGATGCAGGCGTTTTGAGAGTCCCTGCTTACAGTGCGTTCTAGCAATGCCGGGCCTCTTAGGGCAGAGCAAGCAGGATTGCAATGTGACATGCACTATATTGGTGCATTTTTGATGATGCGCCATGTGAGTGCCCGCTATCGCCGCATCGGTGCACATTTTTTGCACAAAGCCGGTGCATCGCTGTGTGTTGCAGCGCCGCATTGGGGAGCCGGAAAGGCGCACGCCCCGGCATCAAAAGACTGGCACGGTCCGTGCTTAACCCGGTTGTCACGAAATTTTTCAAACCGGAGGATCCCATGTCCCGTGCCAGCCTCAAGTCGCTCGCCATCGCCTGTGTCGCCATCGCTCCGCTCTGGGCCCACGCCCAGCTCACAGCCAATGTGTCCCTGACGACGAACTACAAGTTCCGCGGACAGGACCAGGACACGGGACGCAACAAGGCTGTCAAGCCTGCCCTGCAAGGCGGTTTCGACTACACCTTCGGCGACAGCGGCTGGTACATCGGCAACTGGAACTCCAGCGTGGACTGGCTCCCCCGCAATTCGCTGGAAACCGATTTCTACGGCGGCTACAAGTTCAAGGCCGGCGAGGTGGACCTGGACTTCGGCGCGCTGCAGTACCTGTACTCGGGCAATTCCAGCGGCAACACCACCGAGCTGTATGGCGCGGCCACCTATGGACCGTTCACGGCCAAGTACTCGCACACCGTGTCCAAGGACTACTTCGGCTGGGCCGGCGAGAAGGCCGGCTCGGGACTGTCGGGTCGCAACACCGGCTACCTGTGGCTGGGCTTCACCCAGGAAGTGATGCCCAAGGTGACGGTCAAGGCATCGCTGGGCTTCACCCGCTTTGCCAGCGACATCAAGGGCCTGGGCGTGCCCAACTACATGGACTACAGCGTGGGCGGCGCCTACGATTTCGGCGACGGCGTGTCGCTGGGCGCGGCCGTGACGGGTGCTAACAAGAAGTCGTACTTTGGCGACGTCAACAAGGCGCGCCTGATCGTGACGCTGACCAAGACCCTGTAACCGGACCTGAGGAGCAAAGCATCATGAAACTGGTGACCGCCATCATCAAGCCCTTCAAGCTCGACGAGGTGCGCGAGGCGCTCTCCGACATCGGCGTGCAGGGCATCACCGTGACCGAAGTCAAGGGCTTCGGCCGACAAAAGGGCCATACCGAGCTGTATCGCGGCGCGGAATACGTGGTCGATTTCCTGCCCAAGCTGCGCCTGGAGGCCGCCGTGCCCGACGCGCTGGTGGACCAGGTGATCGATGCCATCGAGGCCGCTGCGCGCACCGGCAAGATCGGTGACGGCAAGATCTTCGTGCTGCCCATCGAGCAGGCCGTCCGCATCCGTACCGGCGAGACCGGCGACAGCGCACTGTGAGTTTCAACCCCTCGTTTCCCGAAAGACTGCCATGACCAAACGACTTCTTTCCATGGGCCTGGGGCTGGGCCTGCTGGCCGCAGGCGCCGCTGCCCTGGCACAGGAGCCCGCCGCCGCTGCAGCCGTTGCCGATGCGGCCGCTGCAGCAGCTCCCGCCGCCGCGGCCGCAGCCGAGGCACCGGCCCCCGCACTCAGCGCCGGTGACACGGCCTGGATGCTGACCTCGACCATGCTGGTGATCCTGATGGTGATCCCGGGCCTGGCACTGTTCTACGGCGGCCTGGTGCGCACGAAGAACATGCTGTCCGTGCTCTGCCAGGTGTTCGTGATCTTCTCGCTGATCACGCTGCTGTGGGCCGTGTACGGCTACTCGCTGACCTTTGCGGGCGAAGGCAACTTCTTCGGCGGCTTCGGCAAGATCTTCCTCAAGGGCATTGCTCCCGACACGCTGTCCGGCGCGCTGCCGACCATTCCCGAGTACGTGTTCGTGGCCTTCCAGTCCACGTTCGCCGCCATCACCGTGGCCCTGATCGTCGGCGCCTTCGCCGAGCGCATCAAGTTCTCGGCCGTGATCCTGTTCTCGGTGCTGTGGTTCACCTTCAGCTACATCCCCATGGCCCACATGGTCTGGGGTGGCGGCCTGCTGGGCAAGGACGGCGCGCTGGACTTCGCCGGCGGCACCGTGGTGCACATCAACGCCGGTATCGCCGGCCTGGTGGGCTCCTACATGCTGGGCAAGCGCATCGGCTTCGGCCGCGAAGCACTGCCCCCGCACAGCCTGACGCTGACCATGGTCGGTGCCTCGCTGCTGTGGGTGGGCTGGTTCGGCTTCAATGCCGGCTCGGCAGGTGCCGCCAACGGCATTGCCGGCCTGGCCTTCATCAACACCATCGTCGCCACGGGCGCCGCCACCATCTCCTGGCTGGCCGCCGAAGCCCTGCACAAGGGCAAGGCCTCGATGCTGGGTGCCGCCTCGGGTGCCGTGGGCGGCCTGGTGGTCATCACCCCGGCGGCCGGCTTCGTCGGCCCCATGGGTGCCATCGTCATGGGCCTGATCGCCGGTCCCGTCTGCCTGTGGGGTGTGTCCGGCCTCAAGAAGCTGCTCAAGGTCGATGACGTCTGCGACGTGTTCGGCGTGCACGGCGTAGGCGGCATCCTGGGTGCCATCCTGACCGGCGTGTTCTGCGCCTCCAGCCTGGGCGGCATCGAGCCCGCAGACTTCAACATGGGCCATCAAGTGTGGGTCCAGGTCAAGAGCGTGCTGCTGACCATCGTCTGGTCCGGCGTGGTGGCTGGCATCTCCTACAAGATCTGCGACCTGGTCGTCGGCCTGCGCGTCAGCGAAGAGTCCGAACGCCAGGGCCTGGACATCACCACGCACGGCGAGGTGGCGTACTACCGCTGACCGGTGTCCAGGGATTTCCATTGCGGATTGGCCTCGGTGCTTGCACCGGGGCCTTTTTTGCTTTGGAGCCGCTGCAGAGATGGCGCCTTTGCCTTTTCGTCCCTGCTGTTTTGCACCGCCCGCAGAACTTCAAGCGCAGCGTTCAAAAAATTCACGGGTGTGCACCGAGGCGAAAAAGGGTCCAGCCGCTACCATGCAGGCCATGGATTCAGCCCAAAGCCAACTCATCCAGATCGCCGAGCGCGTGCGCACCGCGGCGGCCGACGCCACGCCGCTGCGCATACGCGGCGGCGGCACCAAGGATTTTCACGGCCTGGCCCTGCAGGGCGAACTGCTGGACACGCGGGCGCTGGCCGGCGTGGTCAGCTATGAGCCCAGCGAGCTGGTCGTGACCGTGCGTGCCGGCACGCCGCTGGCCGAGGTCGAGGCCCTGCTCGCAGCACAGGGCCAGTGCCTGGCCTTCGAGCCTCCGCATTTCGATGGAGACAGCCGCAATGCCACCGTGGGCGGCATGGTGGCCTGCGGCCTGTCCGGGCCGGCGCGCGCCAGCGTGGGGGCCGTGCGCGACTTCGTGCTGGGGCTGGAGATGATCAACGGCCAGGGCGAGCTGCTGCGCTACGGCGGGCAGGTCATGAAGAACGTGGCGGGTTACGACGTCTCGCGGCTGATGGCGGGCTCCTGGGGCACGCTGGGCCTGATCACCGAAATCAGCCTCAAGGTGCTGCCCGTGGCGCCAGCCGAGGCCACGCTGCGCTTCGCGTGCAGCCAGCAGCAGGCGCTGGACTGGCTCAATGCCTGGGGCGGGCAGCCGCTGCCGCTCAATGCCAGTTGCTGGCTGCAGGAAGAGGGCGCAGCCCAGGGCGTGCTGTACCTGCGCCTGCGCGGTGCGCGTGCCGCCGTGCAGGCGGCCTGCGAGCGCCTGGGTGGCGAGCGTGTGCAGCGCATGGACCATGTGCATGCTGCTGCCGACTGGCAGGCCTGCCGCGAGCAGCAGCTGCCCTGGTTCACCGCACGCGCACCGGGCCATGCGCTGTGGCGCCTGTCCGTGCCGCAGACGGCTCCGGCCCTGGCGCTGCCAGACGGCTGCACGGGGCCGCTGATCGAATGGCACGGCGCACTGCGCTGGGTACAGGCGCCGCGTGCGCTGGGCCATGCGCTGCGCGCGCTGGCAAAAGCAGCGGGCGGATCAGCCACCGTGTTCCGCTCCGAGGCCGCAGGCCAGCCCGGCGCCGAGCCCGATTTCGAGGCCCAGGCGGCCGATGCCACGGCCGCGCTGCATGCGCGGCTCAAGCAGGCCTTCGATCCTGCGGGCATCTTCAACCGCGGCCGGCTGGCCGCCGCCTGGTAGGCCGGGCCAACGCCTGGCTCCGCCCATGCGCATGCGCCACCACCTGCACCTGCTCACGGACCGGCACCGCACGGTGGCCAGCAACCGCACGCTGGGCCTGCTGCTGGCCTTCAACGCGGGGGCGGTGAATGCGGGCGGCTTTTTGCTGGTGCACTCCTATACCTCGCACATGACGGGATTTGTCTCGCTGCTGGCCGACAACCTCGTGCTGGGCAATACGGCGCTGGTGCTCAGTGCCTGCGGCGCGCTGCTGGCCTTTCTGTGCGGCGCGGCCGCGACATCGCTGCTGGTCAACTGGGCGCGCCACCACCGGCTGCGCAGCAGCTATGCGCTGCCGCTGCTGCTGGAAGCCGCGCTGATGCTGCTCTTCGGCCTGCTGGGCGCGGCCATGCTGGCCTGGCCCACGCCGTTTGCCGTGCCGCTGGCCGTGCTGCTGCTGTCCTTCATCATGGGATTGCAGAACGCCACCGTGACCAAGATGTCGTCCTCGCAGATCCGCACCACGCACATGACGGGCGTGATCACCGACCTGGGCATGGAGCTGGGCCGAGCCCTCTACTGGAACCGCCATGGCAGCCCGCCCGAGCATCGCGTCCACGCCAACCATGTGCGGCTGCGGTTGTTCGCAGGGCTGCTGTCCATGTTCCTGCTGGGCGGCATTGCGGGTGCGCTGGGTTTCCGGCACCTGGGCTTTGTGTTCGTCGTGCCGCTGGCCGTGGTGTTGTGCCTGCTGTCCTTGCCGCCGCTGTGGGCCGACCGTGCGCGGCTGCCGCTGCTGCTGGGCCGGCGAGCCGCGCCTCGCGCATGACCGCCGTGTCCGGCTGCCGTGCCTGACCGTTTCTCGATACCCATACAACAAGAGCCCCACCATGCAGACCCAACTCGCACCCCAGTACCGCGCCACGCCCGAGGGCCAGGAGGCCGAAGCCATTCTGCGCAAGTGCGTGCACTGCGGCTTTTGCACGGCCACCTGCCCGACCTACCAATTGCTGGGCGATGAACTGGACGGGCCGCGTGGCCGCATCTACCTGATCAAGCAGGTGCTGGAGGGCGAGACGCCCACGCGCGCCACCCAGCAGCACCTGGACCGCTGCCTGACCTGCCGCAACTGCGAAAGCACCTGCCCCAGCGGCGTGCAGTACGGCCACCTGGTGGACATAGGCCGCAAGATCGTCGAGGAACAGGTGCCGCGCCCCTTCGGCGAGCGCGCCAAGCGCTGGGCGCTCAAGGAGGGGCTGGACTCGCCGCTGTTCGCCCCGGCCCTGAAGCTGGGGCAGGCCGTGCGCGGCCTGCTGCCCGAAGTCCTGGCCGAGAAAGTGCCCCAGCCCCAGGATGCGGGCGCCTGGCCCGTGCGCGAGCATGCGCGCAAGGTGCTGCTGCTGGCCGGTTGCGTGCAGCCGGCCATGATGCCGCGCATCAACTTCGCCACCGCGCGCGTGCTGGATGCGGCCGGCATACAGACCGTGGTCGCGCCCAAGGCCGGTTGCTGTGGCGCCGTGAAATTCCACCTCAACGACCAGGAAGGCGGCAAGGCGCAGATGCGCGCCAATATCGACGCCTGGTGGCCGCAGGTGGACAGCGGCGCGGTGGAGGCCATTGTCATGAATGCCTCGGGCTGCGGCGTCACCGTCAAGGAATACGGCCATCTGCTCAAGGACGATGCGCAGTACGCGGACAAGGCTGCCCGCATCAGCGCCCTCACGCGCGACCTGAGCGAGCTGCTGCCTGAGCTTCTGCCCGAGCTGGCCGAGCGCCTGCAGGGCAGGGTGCGCGCGCCGGCCGCACCCATGGCCTACCACCCGCCCTGCACGCTGCAGCACGGGCAAAAGCTGCGCGGCGGCGTGGAAACCCATCTGGCCAGGCTGGGCTTCGAGCTGCGCGTGGCGCGCACCGAGTCGCACCTGTGCTGCGGCTCGGCGGGAACCTACTCGGTGCTGCAGCCCGAACTCTCGCACCAGTTGCGCGACCGCAAGATCGGTGCGCTGACCGAAGGCTTCGATGCCCGGCGGCCCGCAGCCATCCTCTCGGCCAACATGGGCTGCATCGTCCACCTGCAAAACGGCACGGACCTGCCCGTGCGCCACTGGATCGAGGTGCTGGACGAGGCCCTGCTGGCCTGAGTCCGCCCGCATGCCAACTGCGCATCTGTGCCTCCAGCGCGACGCCGTGGGGCCTATGCCCGCGCAAGCCTTTGCAATGCTGGCATGATGCGGGGTTTCGTTTTCTCCAAGCCCACGTGCTCCGCCATGACTGAATCCGTGTCTGAACCGCAAGAACAGAGCGCCGCGCTGCCGGCGGACGCCGCTGCCGGCACCGAGCCGCAGGCTGCAGCCAGCGCCGATGGCCAGGGCCGCAAGCGCTCGCGCCGTGGCGGACGTGGCCGCAACAAGGGCAAGGCCACCGGGCCTGCCGCCGACGCCGCATCCGGCACGGCCGCCAGCGCAGAGGCAAACGCTTCCAGGCCCGGGCGCACCCAGCACCCGCTGCTGGCGCAACTGGCCGAATGGCATCCGAACCTGTTCGGCGAGCAGCCGCTGCCGCTCAAGCGCGGCATCTTCGAAGACCTGCTGGCCGCCCATCCTGAAGCCATTGACCGCGACCAGCTCAAGCTGGCCCTGTCCCAGCACACGCGCTCGAGCCGCTACCTCACCGTGGTGGCCAGCGGCCAGGCCCGGCATGACCTGCAGGGCCAGTCGGTCGAGGCCATGGCGCCCGAGCATGTGCACCATGCGCTGATCGAAGTCTTCCGTCGCCGGCAGCACCGCTCGCCCGAAGACCTGGCGCCCAAGCTGCGCAACCGCATCATCGCGGCCTACGAGGCATCGGGCCTGTCGCGCGACGACTACGCGGCGCGCGTGCAAGGCCGTGACGAGGCCACCAACACCCTGGTGGCCGAGGCACTGGCCGAGGCCGATGCGCGCACCGCACGCGACGAGGCGCTGCTGCGCGCCTTCGAGGCCAGCGGCCAGACCACCGAAGCCGGCTTTGCCGACATGTACGGCATGAACCCGCGCCAGGTGGCGCAGCAGCTGGAACGCGCCCGCCGCCGCCTGCAGACGCAGGCGGCCTGAGGCACCAAAGACCGGCAGCACCGCCTGCCGGCACACTCCACCGCCGCGTGCCCGGCAAGGGCCGCGCCGGTGCACCTGCCCTGGATCACAGGCGGCATCTCTGCAGCGGACCCTTCCGCCAGCACGCAGATGCCCACCAGGGGCGGGCCCGGGGATGAACTGTTTCACGGACGCCGCCGCACCCGGCCACGGGGCGGCGGCGCCTTGCCGTGCGCGCTCGTTCCGGGAAATGAACACGGCGCGCAAGGCACTTCAAAGCAAAAAGCAAAAGGAGACTTGCGATGTGGCTGGGTTTGTCGTTGTTCTACGTGGGCGCCGTGCTGTGCCTGAACGGCCTGTGGATGCTGGGTCGCATTGCCGACCGGGAGATCTGGGTCATCAACGTGTTCGCGGGCCTGGTCTCGCTGATCATCGGCCTGGCCTCCGCCTTCGGGCCCGAGCCCGATGCGGCTTCGGTCAAGACCGGCGCGCTGACCCTGCTGTTCGCCTTCACCTACCTGTGGGTGGCCATCAACCGCTTCACGGGCGCCGATGGCCGGGGCCTGGGCTGGTTCAGCCTGTTCGTGGCCATCACGGCCGTGCCCGTGGCCATCGACACCCTGCTGGGCGCGCGCACCGCCATCGACTGGTGGATGGCGGCCAACTGGGCGGCCTGGGCCGTGCTGTGGGCCATGTTCTTCGTGCTGCTGGCCCTGGGCCGCAACATCGGCCGCGTGACGGGCGCGCTGTGCATTGTGCAGGGCGTGCTCACGGGCTGGCTGCCGGGCTATCTGCTGCTGGCGGGGCAGCTCACGGGCTGATTGCGCAGCGTGAGTACGGGAAGGGCGTCAAGCCCCACGCCGCCGTGCATGCGCCAGTGCAGACAGCAGCGCTGCCGCGATGATGCAGGCGCCGCCCAGCAGCGTGCGCGGCGTCAGCACCTCGCCTGCAATCAACACCGAGGAGACGCTGGCGAACACCACCTCGGCCAGCATGACCACGGCGGTCACGCCGGCGGGCAGGCGCGCGGCGCCGAACTGCAGCGCCCAGTTGCCCAGCATCAGCAGCACGGCCAGTCCGACGGCAATCAGCATCCAGCCGGCCTGCGGCGCAGGCATGGGTGGCACCAGCCCCACGCTGCTGCCCGCGAAGGCGCTGGCCAGCCCCATGGCCATGCAGCCGCTGAACATGGCCAGCATGCGCGCCTGCGCCGGCACGGCCTGCAGGCGGCGCAGCAGCACATTGGTCAGTGCAAAGGTGAAGCCGCCAAACAGTGCCAGGCCATCGGCCAGCGACAGACCGTGCAGCAGCCCGGGCGAGCCGCCGCTGAATGTGCCCTCGGGCACCAGCACCAGCGCCACCCCGCCAAAGGCCAGCAGCAGCCGCGTCAGCGCGGCCGGCGTGGGCCGCTCGCCCAGGATCTTCCAGGCCAGCAGCACGGACCACGCCGGCATCAGATAGAACAGCAGCACCACGCGCACTACATCGCCGATGGTCACGGCCCAGTTGAAGGCGATGTTGTTGCTGCCCGCGCAGGCGCCCAGCAGGATCAGCGCCGGGTACTGCAGCGCCTGGCGCAGGCTGGCCGGGCGCAGCGCCACCAGCCCTGCCAGCACCAGGGCATACATCAGCGCCGTGGCCCACAGCGGATGCAGGCCGGCATCGTGCATGGCGCGGAACGGCCACCAGGCCAGGCCCCAGACCAGGGTGTTGAACAGCAGGGCGAGAACGGGCAGGGGGCTATGCATAAAACCACGAAAAAGCGCCCGGCCAGGCAAAGCCCGCACCGAACACAATACGAGAAGACCATTTGGACCAGGCCTATCAATCGATAGCGCCCTATGAAACTGGCACGGCCCAAAGCGAGAGACACCGAGCCAGGGCCCGAGCCGGCCGCGCCGCCCCGCCGCGAGGGTGTCGCCCCCCCTGGGGGAAGGCGCGAAACGCCTCAGGGGGCAGTCTCAATGACAATCCTTGCGAGCAATCGCCAGCAGGCGCTCGACTTCCTCGGGATGGTTGCGCACATTGCTGACGTGCCAGCGGCCGATCAGCCACATGATGCCGGCCACCACCAGACCGAACACCGTGATGGCGCCGAAAGCCGACAGCCCGAACTTGGTGGACAGCGCATAGAAGGCGCCCAGCGCCAGGATACAGGCCTGCTCGTTGAAGTTCTGCACGGCAATCGAGCGGCCCGCGCCCATGAGGTTGTGGCCGCGGTGCTGCAGCAGCGCATTCATGGGCACGACCAGGAAGCCGCCCAGTCCGCCCAGCAGGATCAGGAAGGGAATGGCCACCCACACGCTCTTGATGAAGATCATGGCGATCACCAGCAGGCCCATGGTGATGCCCAGCGGAATCACGCGCGTGGCGTTGTCCAGCCGCATGCGCATGGACGCGAGGATGGCCCCCGCCGCCGTGCCGATGGCCACCACGCCCACCAGGGCCGATGCCTGGGAGGTGCCGTAGCCCAGGGCCGCTGCGCCCCAGGCCAGCACGATGTAGCGCAGGTTGCCCGATACGCCCCAGAACAGCGTGGTCGTGGACAGCGAGATCTGGCCCAGCTTGTCCCCCCACAGCCGCTGGCTGCAGGTCCAGAAGTCGGGCAGCAGGGCCAGGGTATTGGCCAGCAGGCTCTTGCTGGGGTCCTGGCGCAGCGGGCGCAGGACGGTGTCGGTCAGCGGAATGCGCAGGTTGAACCAGGCGGCCAGTGCATAGACGCCGACCAGCACGGCGATCGCCGCTTCGGCGGCCGTGTCCACGCCCGTGTCCAGCAGGGGCAGGTCAAAGTCCAGCAGATGGGCCGAGATGCCCGGGCTCAGCAACTGCCCGCCCACGAGCACGCCCAGGATGATGGAGGTGATGGTCAGCCCCTCGATCCAGCCATTGGCCTTGACCAGCTGGGAGGCGGGCAGCAACTCGGTGAGGATGCCGTACTTGGCCGGCGAGTACGCGGCAGCGCCCAGGCCCACCACGGCGTAGGCCAGCAGCGGGTGGTTGCCGAACAGCATCATCAGGCAGCCCACGATCTTGATCGCATTGCTGATGAACATCACCCGCCCCTTGGGCAGGGCGTCGGCAAAGGCGCCGACGAAGGGGGCCAGGATCACGTAGAACAGCGCAAACATGGGCACCAGGGCGGCGCGCTGCCACTCGGGGGCGCCATTGGTGCGCAGCAGTTCCACGGCGGTCACGAACAGGGCGTTGTCTGCCAGCGAGCTGAAGAACTGCGCTGACATGATGGTGTAGAAACCGCGCTTCATGGATAGGCAGATGGGGCCAGCTGCAGGGCTGCTGACCGGTTAAATAAGGACCCCGTGGCAAGTGACTGGCGGTTATATCACGCGGCCTTCGGCCGGCAGTGCCAGAATCCCAAGCTTCTGACTGAGTGAAAACCATGCCGCGTCCCATTCTTGCCACCATCCATTCCGCCGCGCTTCGCCACAACCTGGAGCGGGTGCGGCAGGCGGTCCCCGATGCCAAATTGTGGGCCGTGGTCAAAGCCAACGCCTATGGCCACGGTATCGGAAACGTGTTCGAGGCCCTGCGCGGCGCCGACGGCTTCGCCATGCTGGACCTGGCCGAGGCCGAGCGCGTGCGCCAGCTGGGCTGGCGCGGCCCCATCCTGCTGCTGGAGGGCGTGTTCGAGCCGCGCGACCTGGAGCTGTGCTCGCGCCTGTCCATCTGGCACGCCGTGCATTGCGACGCCCAGATCGACTGGCTGGCCGCGCACAAGACGCAGAACGGCCACCGCGTCTTCCTCAAGATGAACTCCGGCATGAACCGCCTGGGCTTCACGCCCGAGCGTTTTCGCGCGGCCTGGGCCCGGCTGAACGCCTTGCCCCAGGTGGAGGAAATCTCGTTCATGACCCATTTCAGCGATGCCGACGCAGGCGCTGGTCAGACGGGAATCTCCGCGCAACTGCAGCGGTTTCACGACGCCACGCGCGACCTGCCCGGCGAACGCAGCGTGGGCAACAGTGCCGCCACGCTGCGCCAGGGCGTCGATGCCCAGGTGCGCTGCGACTGGGTGCGGCCCGGCATCGTGCTGTACGGCAGCTCGCCCGACTATCCGCAGCACACGGCGGCCCACTGGGGCCTGCAGCCCACGCAGACGCTGAGCTCGCGCATCATCGGCGTGCAGCAGCTGGCCGAGGGGCAGAGCGTGGGCTATGGATCGCGCTTCACGGCCGACGGCCCCCTGCGCCTGGGCACCGTGGCCTGCGGCTATGCCGACGGCTATCCACGCCACTGCGGCACGGGCACGCCCGTGCTGGTGAACGGCGTGCGCACCCGCACCCTGGGCCGCGTGAGCATGGACATGCTGGCCGTGGACCTGACACCCGTGCCCGATGCCGGCATGGGCAGCGAGGTCACGCTGTGGGGCCGCGCCGGCAACGGCGCCGTGCTGCCCATCGACGAGGTGGCCGAGGCCGCAGGCACGCTGGGCTATGAACTCATGTGCGCCGTCGCGCCGCGCGTGAACAAGACCGTCGATTGATCAGGGCGCGGCTTCCACGCTGTCCCTGGCCCGCTCCAGCAGCGCCATCAACTGCCGTTGCGCGGCGGGCTCCCAATCCTTGAGCAACCGCGCCGCCAGCGCCTGGCGCGATTGGCGCAGCCGGTCGAACAGGGCCTGACCCTGGGGGCTGAGGCTCAGGCAGCGCACGCGGCGGTCGCGGGCGTCCGGTTCGCGGTCCAGCCATCCCTGCTCCTGCAGCTGCGCCAGCATGCGCGCAAGCTGGGCCTTGTCCATGTGGCTGTGGTCGACCAGATCCCTTTGCGTGCGGCCCGGGTGCCGGCCCACGTACATCAGCACGCGCACCTCGTTGGGCGTCAGCCCGGGCTCCATGGACTCCATGTCCTCGCGCATGCGCGAGCGGAACAGGTGCAGCAGCTCGTGCATGGCCTCGAAGATATCGGCGGGCAGGGAGGCATTCATGGCTGGGGTCGTGTGGAAATACGTTGACAAAGTCAACGGATTGCAGAGAATTGGTGGACTAAATCAACATTCTAGGCCGTCACAGGCCGTTTCGCCAATGAACTTGCCCAATCCAGCCACCTCTGCCTTGACACCTGCCCCCGTCGTCCAGCGTGTCCGCCATCCCTTCCGCGCCCGCCATGTGCAATTGCTCTCGCGCGAGCAGCCCAGCCCCGGCTTTGTCCGCCTGACCCTGGGCGGCCCCGATCTGGAGGACTTCGTGAGCGCCGGCTTCGATGACCATGTCAAGCTCATCCTGCCGCAGGCCGGGCGCGAACTGCCCGCGCTTCCCGTGCTGCTCGATGGCCGCCCGACCTTCGTGGAGGACGAGCGCCCCACCTTGCGCGACTACACGCCGCTGCGCTACGACGCCGCGCGCCAGAACCTCATCATGGATTTCGCGCTGCACGATGCCGGCCCCGCCACCGAATGGGCGCTGACCGCACCGCTGGGCCAGTGGGTGGGCCTGGCCGGGCCGCGCGGCAGCCTGGTGATCTCGGCCAACCTGCCATGGCATTGGCTGTTCGGCGACGAGACCGCCATGCCCGCCATCGAGCGGCGCCTGGCCGAGCTGCCCGCCGGCAGCCGTGCCGTGGTGCGCGTGCAGCTGCGCAACCCGGCCGACCGCCGCCAGTGGAGCAGCACGGCCCGGCTGGACTGCGACTGGGTCGAATCGCTGGCCGATGCCGTGCAGGCGCTGGAGCTGCCCCAGGACGACGGCTATATCTGGGCGGCGGGCGAGCACAGCGCCATGGCCGAGCTGCGTCGCCTGCTGCTGGCCAAGGGCGCATCGCCCAAGCGCATGCGCGTGGCTTCCTACTGGAAGCAGGGCACGGCCGACCACCATGAAGACCTGAACGATCCCAGCTGACCTGCCTTGAGAAAAGAACGGATAGCACAGACGAAAAAAAGCCCACCGAAGTGGGCTTTTTTTCGTGGTGGTTGCGCGAGAAGGATTTGAACCTCCGACCTTTGGGTTATGAGCCCAACGAGCTACCAGACTGCTCCATCGCGCGGTAATCCGCAGTAATTTCGTTTTCACTGCATTTTCTGCAGCGAAGAAGTGAACTATAACCGATATCTTTCCGTCACGCAACTGCGATAGGCGCGAAACATGCGTGCCAGGGCGGCAGCCACCGCTCGGTATAGTGCTCACCCCATGGCCAAAGACAAAACCACGTTCATCTGCAATGCCTGCGGAGGCACCAGCCCGCGCTGGCTGGGCAAATGCCCGGCCTGCGGGGCCTGGAACTCGCTGATCGAGGCCGTTGCCGAGCCTGCGAGCGCGGGCAAGAACCGGCTCAGCCAGCCCCAGGGCTATGCGGGCCTGGCCAATGTCCAGGCCGTGATGCCGCTGTCGGCCATCGAGGCCCAGGACGTGGCGCGCACGCCCAGCGGCATCGAGGAGCTGGACCGCGTGCTGGGCGGCGGCATTGTCGAAGGCGGCGTGGTGCTGATTGGTGGCGATCCCGGCATCGGCAAGTCCACCCTGCTGCTGCAGGCCATGGACGCGCTGCACCGCGTCGGCCTGCCCACGCTGTATGTCACGGGCGAGGAAAGCGGCGCCCAGGTCGCGCTGCGCTCGCGCCGCCTGGGGCTGGAGGCCAGCCAGGTCAACGTGCTGGCCGAGATCCAGCTGGAGAAGATCCTCGCCACCATGGAGGCCACCCAGCCGGCCGTGGTCGTCATCGACTCCATACAGACCGTGTACTCGGACCAGCTGTCCTCGGCGCCGGGCTCGGTGGCCCAGGTGCGCGAATGCGCGGCCCACCTCACGCGCGCGGCCAAGACCACGGGCATCACCGTGATCCTGGTCGGCCACGTGACCAAGGAGGGTGCACTGGCCGGCCCGCGCGTGCTCGAGCACATGGTGGACACGGTGCTCTACTTCGAGGGCGACACGCACAGCAACTTCCGCCTGGTGCGCGCCATCAAGAACCGCTTTGGCGCCGTCAACGAGATCGGCGTCTTCGCCATGACGGAGAAGGGCCTCAAGGGCGTGACCAACCCCAGCGCCATCTTCCTGTCCCAGCACAGCGAGCCCGTGCCCGGCTCCTGCGTGCTGGTCACGCTGGAGGGCACGCGCCCCATGCTGGTGGAGATACAGGCCCTGGTCGACCAGGGCGGCCCCGCGCCGCGTCGCCTGTCCGTGGGCCTGGACCGCGACCGGCTGGCCATGCTGCTGGCCGTGCTCAGCCGCCACGCGGGCGTGGCCTGCGCGGACCAGGATGTGTTCGTCAACGCCGTGGGCGGCGTGCGCATCAGCGAGCCTGCGGCCGACCTGGCCGTCATGCTGTCCATCACCTCCAGCCTGCGTGGCCGCGCCCTGCCCAAGGGATTCCTCGCCTTTGGCGAAGTGGGCCTGGCCGGCGAAGTGCGCCCCGCGCCGCGCGGCCAGGAGCGCCTGAAGGAAGCCGCCAAGCTGGGCTTCACCATGGCCGTGGTACCCAAGGCCAATGCGCCCAAGAAGGCCATCCCGGGTCTGACCGTTCATGCCGTCGAACGCGTGGACGAGGCCATGAATATCGTCCGAGGGATGGGCTGACGCTCTTGCCGAGCGCATTGCGGGGGCATACGCACTGTCCGCAGCGGCCCTGCGGCGCCTCCATAAGACAATCGGCGCCATGAATTTGCGCAATATCCTGATTCCCCTGGGCCTGCTCGTACTGCTGGTGGCTGCGCACCAATCCTATGGCTGGATGGGTGTGGTCGCCGTGGGCGGCGGCATCATGATGTGGCTGCTGCTGCATTTCACGCGGCTGATGTCCATCATGAAAAAGGCCTCCAGCCGGCCCATGGGCTATGTGGGCAGCGCCGTCATGCTCAACGTCAAGCTCAAGCCCAAGGTCTCGCTGATGCACGTGGTGGCCATGACGCGCTCCCTGGGCGAGCGCCTGTCCGAAGAAGGCCAGCACCCCGAGATCTACCGCTGGACCGACGGCACGCAATCCCACGTGACCTGCGAGTTCATGCATGGCCGGCTCGTGAAGTGGAGCCTGGTGCGCCCCACGCCTGAGCCCGAGCCGGCACCTGCGGCCCCCGAGGCAGCGCCTGCGCCCTAAAATGCCGGGTTGGTGTTCTGTTCAATACCCCAAGGATGTTCCTATGAGCCCCGTTGTTCCCTCGATGGCCGACCGTGACGGCAAGATCTGGATGGATGGCCAGCTGGTGGACTGGCGCGATGCCAAGATCCATGTGCTGACCCACACGCTGCACTACGGCTGTGGCGCATTCGAGGGCGTCCGGGCCTACAAGTCCGAACAGGGCACGGCCATCTTCCGCCTGGAAGACCACACCAAGCGCCTGTTCAACAGCGCCAAGATCCTGCGCATGCAGATCCCGTTCACCCAGGAAGCGGTGAACCAGGCCCAGGTCGAGGTCGTGCGCGCCAACCAGCTGGAGTCCTGCTACCTGCGCCCGCTGACCTGGATCGGCGACCGCAAGCTGGGCGTCTCCCCCAAGGGCAACACCATCCACCTGATGGTGGCGGCCTGGGCCTGGGGCGCCTACCTGGGCGAGGAAGGCATGCAGCGCGGCATCCGCGTGAAGATCTCCAGCTTCACGCGCCACCATGTGAACATCACCATGAGCCAGGCCAAGGCGGTGAGCAACTACACCAACTCCATCCTGGCCAACACCGAGGCGCTGGACGACGGCTATGACGAGGCCATCCTGCTGGACGCCTCGGGCTTCGTCTCCGAAGGCTCGGGCGAGAACATCTTCGTCATCAAGGACGGCGTGGTCTACACGCCCGACCTGTCGGCCGGCGCGCTCAACGGCATCACGCGCAACACCGTGATGCACATCTGCAAGGACCTGGGCCTGGAAGTGGTGCAAAAGCGCATCACGCGCGACGAGCTGTACATCGCCGATGAAGTCTTCTTCACCGGCACGGCCGCCGAAGTCACGCCCATCCGCGAGGTGGACCGCATCGAGATCGGCGCGGGCAGCCGCGGCCCCCTCACCGAGAAGATCCAGCAGGCCTTCTTTGACATCGTCAACGGCCGCAACCCCAAGTACGCCCATTGGCTGACTCGGGTCTGAACATCCCTAGAGACCCACGAAAGAGATAAGCAAGCATGACAACGAATGCCACCGTCGAACTGGCGGCCAAGGACCTCAACGCCCAGGGCGGCGTGTTCTGCCCCAGCCCCAAGGCCGACATGAAGCTGTGGAATAGCCATCCCAAGGTCTACCTGGACGTGGCCCACACCGGCGAAGCCAAGTGCCCCTACTGCGGCACGCTGTACCGCCTGAAAGCCGGCGAAGTCTTCGCAGGCGGGCATTGAACAAAGCGGGCCTCGGCCCGCCTTTTTTGTTTCAGGATGCTGCCGGCCGCAATTGCAAAGCCTGGTCCCAAAGACTGCCCGGAACGGCACCGCCGTGCAGTGCCTGCATCTCGGCAAAGTGGCGGCGTTCGCCTCCACGCAGCTTGACCAGAGGGGCAACGCTGGCAGCCGCTGGCACCAGGCACAGTTGCGGGTAGAGCAAATACCATTTCCAGCGGAGGGCTCGGTGGTAGATGAAGGCCGTGTCTTCGGCCTTGTACAGCACCAGTTGGCCATGGGTCTGACGGCGCAGCACCTGCTGGGCCGCGATATGGCACAGCAAGTAGTCTGGGTCGGGGATCCCCTGTCGAGTGGCTTCCCAACTCGGGTCTGCCTGGGCACGTTCCAGGTACTTCTGCGTGCCCTCAATGACCAGCGCTTGGTGGAACTCCTGCTGCCAGGCTGTCACGAAGGACGAACCTGCTGGCGCGCCAAACAGCCAGTTTTCAATCACTGGGTATTCAGGGTCCTGGGTGAAGCCTTCCAGATAAAAGCCAACGAACTCGGCCGGGCCTCGGGCAGGCAGCATCCAGTCCAGCGAGCGGGTCAGCAAAATGCTGGCGTCCAGCCAGAAGCCTCCATGGCGTGCAACCAGATACAAGCGGATCCAGTCAGCTTGCTTGGTGGGGGATAATCGCGCGAAATTTTCGGGCAGCGCCTCTTCTGGAACGTGCTGACCCCGGTTCCCCGGATGTACCAGATGGACTGCATATCCGGGGCAGTTCACACGCCAGCTCTGGATGCAGGACAGCACGAAGGCATCGGGCTCCGGGTGATTCCAGTACGTCCAGATCGTCTTCGGGATTTCCGCTGCAAGACCATCGGCTGCCGGGGGCGATGGCGGCAGTTGCAAGGGCGCAGGCATGGTGTAATCTGCGCCGATTTTGGAAGGCGCCGCCCAGCGATGGAGCAGCCTGAATAAGACCGCAGGAATTTTTTTCATGAGCGGATGGAAAGCGGAATGCCCGCATTTTGGGGCAGAAAGTTGCGGTCTTGATGAGATTTGACAAGTCGAAGCTGCCAGGGCTCCTCACGACCCTGGCTGCCATTTTGGTGCCCGGGCTGGCCTTGTGGCTGCGCTCGGGCTATTCCTATGGCGCCGGCCTCATGGTCCTGGGCGCCCTGTGTTTTCTGCCCCGCTGGGTCAGGTACCGGCAGTCCGCCGGCACCTGGCTGCTGGTCGCGCTGTTCCTGGGCATGGCGGTGATGTGGTACTTCCTGTCCGTGCTGGACGGGGGCACCGGGCAGTTCGACCGGCCCGTGAAATTCATCCTGGGCGCGGTCAGCCTGCTGTTCGCCATGTGCTATCCGCCCACGGCGCGGATCTTCCTGTGGGGTATCCCGCTGGGCAGCGCGGGGGCGGGCTTCATGGCCCTGTGGCAGGTCTGCGTGCTGGGCATGGAGCGGGCCACAGGCTACACCAATGCCATCCAGTGGGGCAACATGGCCTTGCTGCTGGGCTGCTTCTCCTGCATCTATGCCATGTCCTTCTGGCACCAGCGATCCGTGTTCTGGCGTTTGCTGGTGCTGGCGGCCGCCGCGCTGGGGGCGCTGGCTTCGCTGTTGTCGGGCTCGCGCGGCGGGTGGCTGGCGCTGTTGCCGATGTTCTTCATGCTGATGGTGCTGGTGCGCATGTACCGTCCGCAGTACTTCGGGCGGCTGTTGCTGGGCTGCGCCGCATTGCTGGTTGCGCTGGCTACCGTGATGGCCTTCATCCCGCGCGTCAGCGAGCGCGTGGATGAGGTTTATCTGGACGTGAGCACCTACTTCCAGTCCGGCAACTCCAACACCTCGCTGGGCACCCGGCTGGAGCAGTACCGGCTGGCCGTGCAGATGATCGGCGAAAAGCCCCTGCTGGGCTGGGGCATGCAGGGCTATGTGAACGAGATGCACCGGCGCGTGGACGCCGGTGACTATGGACAGTCCATCCGCGAATACAACTTCATCCACAACGACTTCCTGGACATCTGGGTCAAGCTCGGCGTGCCGGGCGTGCTGCTGCAGGCGGCGCTGTTCATCTCGCTGCTGTGGCTGTTCTGGCCCTCGCGGCGGCGCATGGCGCTGTGGCCTGCGGACAGCACCCCCTGGCGCGAGGCCCTGCTGCTGCGTATCCTGGGCAGCCTGATGCCAGCCATGTACCTGGCGTTCGGCATGTCACAGCAGTTTTTCGTGCACAACAGCGGCATCGTCTTCTTCGTCTTCCTCGTGGTGGCCCTGTGGTCATCGCTGCACGGCCTGGAGAGGGCCAGCGGAGCCGTGCGGTGACGGAGCGCGCCACCACGGCCCGGCCCCGGGTGCTGCACTTCGTGACGGGCGGCTTCTCGGGTGCCACCCAGGTGGCGGTGGACCTGGTGTCCGCGCACCGCACGTCGGGTCGCTTCGACGCCCGGCTGGTGCTGCGGCGCAAGCGCAATACCTCCGATGAACGCGTGCAAAAACTGCGCGACGGCGGCATCGATGTCGATGTGGTGGCCGGCTGGTCCCATGCCGCCACGGTCTGGCAGCTGCGCCGCATCTGCCTGGACTTCCGGCCGGACATCGTCGTCGCCCATGGTTTCAGCGACCACCTCTGGGGCCGCTTTGCCGCGCTGTGGGCCGGCGTGCCCTGCCTGGTGCATGTGGAACACAACTCGCGCGAGCGCTACACGCGCTGGCGGCTGGCGCAGGCCCTGTGGCTGACCGAGCGCACGGCCGCCATCGTCGGCTGCTCCGAAGGCGTGCGCCAGAGCCTGCAGAACCGCGGCTTTCCTACGGCCAAGCTCATGGCCATCAGCAACGGCATCCGGCCCGAGCCCTATCTGCAGGAGCCACCCCCCTTGCTGCAGCGCCGGCCGGACATCGTCATGGCCGCGCGCTTTGCGCGGCAAAAGGACCATGCCACCTTGCTGCGCGCGCTGGCCGTGCTGCGACAGCGCGGCCTCAAGCCCACGCTGACCCTGGCCGGCGGCGGCAAGGCGCGCGCCCAGCAGGCGGCGCAGCGCCTCAGCGCCGAACTGGGCCTGCAGGACCAGGTGCAATTCATCGGCATGTGCAACGACGTGCCCGGCCTGCTGCGCGCGCACCGCGTCTGCGTGCTGTCCACCCACTACGAGGGCATGCCCCTGTCCCTGCTGGAAGGCATGGCGGCGGGCTGCGTGGTGGTGGGCAGCCGCGTGGTGGGCGTGCAGGAAGTGGTGCGGCCCGGCGACAACGGCCTGCTGGCCGCGCACGCCGACCCTGAATCGCTGGCCGACGCCCTGCAGCAGGCGCTGCAGGATGACGAGGCCGCCGTGCGCATGGCCGCCACCGCGCGGCAGGAAGCCCTGTCGCACTACAGCCTGCAGCGCATGACCGGCCAGTACGAAGACCTGTTCGCCCGCCTGCTGCAGGGGGAGCATCCGTGACCTGGCTCAGCATCCTGGTGCCCGTCTACAACGTGCTGCCCTACCTGGAGGAATGCCTGCAGTCCGTCATGGACCAGGCCGATGCCGGCGTGCAGGTGCTGGTGCTGGACGACTGCTCCACCGATGGCTCCTGGGCCCTGATGCAGCAGCTGGACCAGCGCTGGCCCGGCCGCCTGCAGCTCATGCAGCATGAGCGCAACGCCGGCCTGAGCGCGGCGCGCAACACCATGATCGATGCGGCCACGGGCGACTACCTGTGGTTTCTGGACTCCGACGACAAGCTGCTGCCCGGCGCCATTGCCGGGCTGTCGGCCATCGTGGAACAACATGCGCCCGATACCGTGCTCTGCGACTTCTCCGTCTGGCGCGAGGCCCCGCGCCTCAAGCACCGCCTGCGTGGCGAGGCGCACCGGCACAGCTTCCAGGGCCCCACGCTGCAGCGCTCGCAGGACCGGGGCGCCCTGCTGGCGGGCCTGCTGCGCACGGGCCAGCTGCATGCCTGGTCCAAGATCTCGCGGCGCGGCCTGTGGGATGCGGGCCTGCGCTTTCCCGCAGGCCGCTACTTCGAAGACATGATGACCATGCCGCAGATGGCGCTGCGCTGTGCCAGCTTCTATTACTGCCCCCAGCCCTGGGTGGCCTACCGGCAGCGTGCCGACTCCATCCTCTCGTCCATGACGCCGGCCAAGGCGGCGGACCAGTCGGCGGCCCTGTGGCCCCTGGCGCAGGCCGTGCAAGGCCTGCAGGACGACGCGCTGCGCAACGACGGGCGCCTGCACTTCGCCTTCGCGCACCAGGCCGCGCGCAACCTCATCGGCGCCCTGCGCTTTCTGGACAGGCAGCAGGGCATGCCGCCAGCTCAGCGGCAGGCGCTGGCGCAGCAGTTCCTGGCGGACTTCGGCCGCATCTCCCCGCTGTCCCTGCCGGCCCTGCGCCAGGCCTATCTGCGGCGTGGCTGGTGGCTGCGCGCATGGAAGCTGCGCAGCTGGGAGCGCCGTGCGCAGCAGCTGGGAACACCGGGAGCCCACGCATGAGCGGCCTGAAACTGAAGACCCGTGGCGAGCTGTGGCTGGCGGCCGGCATGCGCCGCTTCTACGCCACCTTCGCACGCCGCCTGGAGCAGGGCCCCGCGCCCGACTTCCGCAGCCATGACATCGGGCCTGCAGCGCCCGTGCCGGTCTCCACGCCCATTCCCCGCATCATCTGGGCCTACTGGAATGGCGACTCGGTGCCCCTGCTCATACAGCGCTGCTTCGACAACTGGGCCCGCCTGAACCCCGGCTACAGCCTGCGCATCCTCAACGACGCGCAGCTGCCGCAATACGTGCCGCAACTGCCCGGCAACCTGCAGCAGCTGCCCGTGGCCAAGCGTTCGGACTGGCTGCGCCTGGAACTGCTGCACCGCCATGGCGGCATCTGGCTGGACGCCAGCACCATCCTCACCGAGCCGCTGGACTGGCTGCTGGAGCAGCAGCAGCGCAGCGGCGCCGACCTGGTCGCCTACTACCTGGAGCGCTACACCCGCGACCCGCAGGTGCCCGTGGTCGAGAACTGGCTCATGGCCGCGCCCCCGGGCAGCGCCTTCATCGCGGCCCTGCACAAGGAATATGTGGAGCAGGTCCTGCCGCAGACGGGCGAGGCCTACATCGCCCAGCTCCAGCAGGCCGGCGAGTACGAGCAGCTGCGCCAGGGCATAGACATGCCCGCCTACCTGAGCATGCACCTGGCCATGCAGCGCGTGCTGCGCGCCGGTGGCAGCTATCGGCTGCGGCTGGCCAAGGCCGAGGACGGCCCCTTCTTCCTGCACGTACTTGGCCGCTGGGGCCGCACCCCGCTCAAGGTCCGCCTGATGTTCTCGCGCGCCGAACAGGCGCCCGTGCCGCTGATCAAGCTGCGCGCCCCCGACCGCAAGAAGCTGGACTTCTACCTGGAGCGCGGCCTCTACGTGCCCGGCAGCATCGCCGACCGCTACCTGCGGGGCTGAGCCGCAGGCGGCAGTTCAGGCCAGCGGCAGCCGCAGCACGAAGCAGGCGCCCGGCTGGCCGTCGGCGCGGCCCTCGCAGTGCACGCTGCCGCCGTGGCGCTGGGCGATGGAGCGCACCAGGGCCAGGCCCAGGCCCACGCCGCCCGAGCGCTCGCTGGCGCCGGGCAGGCGAAAGAACTTCTCGAAGATGCGCTCGCGGTGGGCCGGCGCCACGCCGGGGCCGTGGTCGCAGACGCGGATCTCGGCCATGGCGTCCTGGCGCGAAAGCTCCAGCGTGATGGCGCCCTGGCTGTAGCGACGCGCGTTCTCCAGCAGGTTGCGCACGGCGCGGCGCAGCAGCTTGGAGATGCCGGGCACTTCCAGTGCGTCGGTGGACCGCAGGTCCAGGTCGGCATCCACGCGTGCGCATTCCTCGGCGGCCAGGCCGATCAGGTCCACGGGCTCGACCGTGCCCACGTCGCCTTCATAGGTCTCCAGCCGGCTGGCCAGCAGGATCTCGTCCACCAGCTGGTCCAGCTCGCTGATGTTGCGCTGGATCTCGGCGCGCGCGCGGGCGCTGGCCGGGTCGTCGCCCATGAATTCCAGGCCCATGCGGATGCGCGTCAGCGGCGAGCGCAGCTCGTGCGAGGCATTGGCCAGCAGCGATTTGTGCGAGGTCACCAGGGTCTCGATGCGCGCGGCGGCGGCGTTGAACTGGTGGGCCAGGTCGGCCACCTCGTCGCTGCCGTGCTCGGGCACGCGCACCGACAGGTCGCCCTCGCCAAAGCGCTTGACGCCGCGCTGCAGGTTCTCCAGCCGCTTGAGCAGGCGGCGGATGATGGGGAACACGCCCACGGCCACGGCCACGCCCACCAGGCCCAGCAGCCACAGAAAGCCGAAGGGTGGGCGCAGCCAGAAGGCGGCGGCGCCGTCGTGCGGGGGACGGTCGCCGCGTGGCGGGCGCGGCGCCATATGCAGCATGTAGGTCTGGCCATCCGTGCCTTCGATCTCGAAGCGCAGCCCCTCCTCGGGCGGTCCGGGCAGGCGCCGGGCGCGGCCCTGGGCGATGACCTTGCCGTCCGCATCGCGCATGGCGACGTCGCGCGAGGGCGGCGAGCTGGCGCTTTGCACGCTCTGCGCGTTCTGCTCGGCCGCGATCTGCCAGGCCCAGGCCACCGTCAGCGTGAGCACGGCCACGCCGCCCACCACGGCCAGCCAGATGCGCAGGTACAGGCGCTGGGAGAAGAGGGACAGCAGCTTCATGCAGCGGTCAGTCTTGCTGTTTTGCGAACACGTAGCCTACGCCGCGGACGGTGAGGATGCGCTTTGGCGCCTTGGGGTCGGCCTCGATGGCGGCGCGGATGCGGCCCATGTGCACGTCGATGGAGCGGTCGAAGGCCTCCAGCTCGCGGCCGCGCACGGCCTCCATGATCTGGTCGCGCGTGAGCACGCGGCCTGCGCGCTCGGCCAGCGTGACCAGCAGGTCGAACTGGTAGGAGGTCAGCTCGCAGGGCTGGCCCGCCACGGTGACGCTGCGCGCGTCGCGGTCGATCTCCAGGCTGCCGAAGCGCAGCGCCGTGGCCGGCTGGCTGGCGGCCGTGCCCTCGCCGCCGCCGCGCCGGCGCAGGATGGCGCGGATGCGCGCCAGCAGCTCGCGCGGCTCGAAGGGCTTGGGCAGGTAGTCGTCGGCGCCGATCTCCAGGCCGATGATGCGGTCCATGGGGTCGCCCTTGGCCGTGAGCATCAGCACCGGCACCTGGGCTGCCGGGCCCGGCAGGGCGCGGATGCGCCGGCAGACCTCCAGGCCGTCCATGTCGGGCAGCATGAGGTCGAGGATGACGAGGTCGGGCAGGTCGGCGCCGGCCACGCCGTCGGCGGGCTGCAGCTGCTCCAGGCCGCTGCGGGCGTCGCCCATATGCGTGACCTGCAGGCCGTTGTTGCCCAGGTAGTCACCCACCATCTGCGCGAGGCGGGTGTCGTCTTCGATCATCAGAAGATGGTGCGTACTCATGGAGGGCAGTGTATTCATGCTGGGGCCTGGCGTCGTATTGCGACGATGCTCGCAGCGCCCCGTCAGCCGTGCTTGTCGCTTGCGTAAAGTTCGGTAAAACAGCGCAGCCTGCGGCCCGCCACTCAACTGCCGCGTTGCGCGGGCCGTACCGCATGCACGCGCGAGGCCAGCGCGATCAGCACCAGCACGGGCAGGCCCAGCAGGGCCGTGGCCTGGAAGAAGCTCACGTAGCCATGCGCATCGACAAAGGCGCCCGAGAAGCCGGCCAGCCATTTGGGCGCCAGCAGCATCATGGAGCTGAACAGCGCGTACTGCGTGGCCGAGTACTGCACATTGGTCAGCCCCGACAGGTAGGCGATGAAGGCCGCCGAGGCGATGCCGCCGGCCAGGTTGTCCGCGCTCACCACCCAGACCAGCGCATTCACGTCATGGCCGCGCGTGGCCAGCCAGGCGAACAGCAAGTTGGTGGCGGCCGACAGCGCGGCGCCCAGCATCAGCACGCGCATCACGCCCCAGCGCATGGCCAGCGCCCCGCCCAGGAAGGCGCCCGCCAGCGTCATGATCACGCCGTAGACCTTGGTCACGGCGGCCACCTCGTCCTTGGTGAAGCCCATGTCCACGTAGAAGGGGTTGGCCATGATGCCCATGACCACGTCGCTGATGCGGTAGATGGCGATCAGGCCCAGCACCAGCAGGGCCTGCCAGCGGTAGCGGCCCAGGAAGTCGGCAAAGGGCTCGACCAGCGCGCTGTGCAGCCACTCTGCCGCGTTGCGGGCAGGCGCCAGCGGGCGCGGCACCGGTTCCGGCGAGAGCAGCACGGTCAGCATGCCCACGGCCATGGAGGCGGCCATGGCCAGGTAGGCCACCTGCCAGGCGCCGCTCTGGTAGCCCGCCGTGCCAGCGACTTCGGCGCGAGCGGCCAGCCACAGCACGCCGGCGCCGGCCCAGATCATGGCCAGCCGGTAGCCCGTCTGGTAGGTGGCGGCCAGCGCGGCCTGGCGCTCGGTGTCGGCCGATTCGATGCGGTAGGCATCCAGCGCAATGTCCTGCGTGGCCGAGCCGAAGGCCACGGCCAGCGCGCACCACACCAGCGGCGTGAGCGAGACACGCGGATCGTTGAACGCCATGCCGCACAGCCCGGCGACGATGAGCATCTGCGCGAACAGCAGCCAGCCGCGCCGCCGCCCCAGCCAGCGCGTGAGCAGCGGCAGCGGCATGCGGTCCACCAGCGGCGACCAGACCCACTTGAAGGCATAGGCCAGGCCCACCCAGCTCAGGTAGCCGATGGTGGTGCGGTCCACGCCGGCCTCGCGCAGCCAGAACGACAGCGTGCCCAGCACCAGCAGCAGCGGCAGGCCTGCCGAAAAACCCAGGGCCAGCATGCGCAGGCTGGCCGGCTCGGCATAGACGCGCAGGGTCTGGGCCCAGCTGCGGCGGGGCGCTTCGGTGGCGGTGGAGGGGGCGGAGGAGGTGGTGGTGGACGGCTCGGTCATGTTGGGCTGCGGCAGGCTGCGGCCATTATCGGGCCCATGGTGGCGCGGACTGGCGCGCGCTACCATCGCGGGCACAGGATGCCGCCATGGCCTACACCCTCTCTTCCCTCCACAGCGATGCCGCCGCGCAAGACGGCGCGGCCGATGCCACCGATACCGCCTTCGCGCCGCACAGCTCGGTGCGCAGCTACAGCGGCGAGCACCAGGCCCATGCCCACGGCCATGCGCAGATCCTCTATGCGCTGCAGGGCCGCATGGAGCTGGAGGTGGGCGGGCGCAGCGCCTTTGTGGACGCCGTCAGCGGCATGCTCATCCCCGCCGGCGTGGGCCACGGCTACCTGGCGGCGCCGCGCTCGCGCGTGTTCGTCATCGATGCGCCCAGCGGCCCGGGGCTGGACCGGATGCGGCGCTTTTCCGTGCCGCCCGCCCTGCGCGGCCGGGAGTCGGAAGGCCCGGCCACAGAGCAACTGGCCCAGGTGCTGCAGGCGCCCGGCCTGCTGGCGCGCCGGGGGCTGGACCTGCAGCAACTGACCACGAGCGTACAGGCCGCATTGCACGAGGACTGGCCCACGGCCCGGCTGGCCGCCCTGTGCCATATGAGCGCCCAGCGCTTTCACGCGCGCTTCGTGGAGCTGGCGGGCCAGCCGCCCCAGGCCTGGCTGCGCGGCCTGCGCCTGGATGCGGCCGAGCGCGGGCTGGCGCGGGGCCTGCCCCTGGAGGCCACGGCGCTGCGCTGCGGCTATGCCTCGGCCAGCGCCCTGGCCTATGCGCTGCGGCGCGACCGGGGCGTGACGGCGCGGCAACTGCGCGGCTAGCCCGTTCACAGTCCTCCGGACTACGAGCGTTTCTCGACAAATGCCCGGCCGCGCCAGGCGCAACATGGCGCCATGGTTCGCAATTCTTCCGCTTCTTCCTCCGCCGTCGGCATCGCCTTCGTTTCGGTGGCCGCCGTGCTCTGGGGCACGACGGGCACGGCGCAAAGCCTGGGCGCAGGCGGGCTGTCGCCGTTCTGGGTGGGCGCCGCGCAACTGGCGGTTTCCAGCCTGTTTCTGGGCGTGCTGCTGGCGGTCTCCCATTGGAGGCTGCGCGGGCGGGCCGGGCAGGGCGGGGCACCCGTCCAGCCGCTGCTGCCCAACCCGGTGCACCTGGGACTGCGTCCGGCCTGGTTCGTGCTGGCTTCCATGGGAATCGGCGGCTACAGCATCTTTTTCTACGAGGGCGTGACGCTCACGGGCGTGGCCGTGGGCACGGCCGTGGCCATTGGCAGCGGCCCCATCTGGGCCGGGCTGATGCAGGCGCTGGTGCTGCGCGCGCCCCTGTCGGCCCTGTGGTGGGCCGGCACGCTGGTGAGCGTGGCGGGAGGCGCGGCCATGGTGATGGCACGGGGCGGCGCCACGCTGTCCTGGAGCGGCCTGGCCCTGTGCCTGCTGGCGGGGCTGTCGTACGCGGGCTATGCGCTGATCAACAAGCGCCTGGTCACCCACATGTCGCCGCGCGTGGTGAATTTCTATGTCTTCACCGGGGCGGCCTGCATGGCGGTGCCGATTGCGCTGGTGCAAAGCGGCCTGCCGCAGTGGAGCCTGGCGGCCGTGCTGGTGGTGGTCTACCTGGGCGTGGTGGTGTCGGGCCTGGCGCACATGCTGTTTTCCATCGGGCTGCGCAGCATCTCGGGACCCACGGGCGTGACGCTGAGCCTGATCGAGCCCGTGGCGGCCTTCGTGCTGGCGGTGTGGGTCGTGGGCGAGCGGCAGCCGCTGCAATCGTGGCTGGGGCTGCTGGCCGTGCTGGCCGGGCTGATGCTGGTGATCGGCGCCGAGATGCGGGCGCAGCGGGCCGTGATGGCCGCGCAGATGGCGTGACTCTTTGTAGGCCGGCGCCGCTCTTCACGATGCGCTGTTCTCCGCATGTTTCAGGCATGCATGGCCGCTAGACTTGGCGGCATGCAGCAGCCATCCCATCTCTCTTCCGAGCCCTGTGCCCCGTCCGCCTGGGGCTGTGCCTGCGCGCCCTGGCGCGCGCGTCGCGGTTTCTTGCTGGCCGGCAGCGCGGCGGCCATGGGCCTGGCCACGGCACCGGTGGCGGCACAGGTGCAGGTGGGCGGTGCCTCGGGCCTGCGCAAGCTGGTGCCGGCCGAGACGCTGGAAGGCGCCGCCACCGACCAGTACCAGCAACTGCTGGCCAAGGCCCGCGCCCAGGGCGCACTGGCCGGCGACAGCAACCCGCAGCTGCAGCGGTTGCGCTCCATCGCCAGGAGGCTGATCCCGTACACCGCGCAATGGAATCCCCGCGCCAATTCCTGGCGCTGGGAGGTCAACCTGATCGGCAGCAAGGAGATCAATGCCTTTTGCATGCCGGGCGGCAAGATCGCCTTCTACACCGGCATCATCGACCAGCTGCAGCTCACCGACGACGAGATCGCCATGATCATGGGTCACGAAATGGCCCATGCGCTGCGCGAGCACTCGCGTGAACAGCTGGCCAAGAACCAGGCCACCAGCATCGGCATCTCGCTGGGCGCCCAATTGCTGGGCCTGGGCGACCTGGGCAATGCGGCGGCCCGCCTGGGTGGCCAGTTGCTGTCGCTGAAATTCAGCCGGGGCGACGAAAGCGAGGCCGATCTGGTGGGCCTGGAACTGGCCGCGCGCGCCGGCTACAACCCCCAGGCCTCGGTCTCGCTGTGGCGCAAGATGGGCCAGGCCACGGGCGACCGTGGTGGCCTGGAATTCCTGTCCACCCACCCCGCAGGGCCCGAGCGCATCCGCGAACTGGAGCGCAACATCCCGCGCGTGGAAGGCCTCTACGAGGCCGCACGGCGCGGGTAGGCGTGCCAGCAAGCTAAGACCCGGGCAGCTTTTTGGGTGCAGTGTTTGAAACTGGCGCGGCCAAAGATCAGGGACACCGAGGAAGGGCCTAAGCCGGCCGCGCCGCCCCGCACCGAGGGTGTCGTCCCCCTCCCTCGCGTAGCGAGTAGAGAGGCGACGTGCCACGGGGGGGAAGGCGCGTAGCGACTCAGGGGGTGGTGATTTTTTGCTTGGGTTGGTAGCCCATGACGGCCTTGACTTCAAGGTACTCCTTGAAGCCGTGCTCGCCCCATTCCCGGCCCGTGCCCGACTGCTTGTAGCCGCCGAACGGCGCGCCGAAGTCCGGCCCCGCGCCGTTGAGGTGGACCATGCCGGTGCGCAGGCGCGAGGCCACACGGCGTGCGCGCTCCAGGCTGCCGGACTGCACGTAGCCGGACAGGCCGTAGGGCGTGTCATTGGCCTGGGCGATGGCCTCCTCCTCCGTGTCGTAGGGCAGGATGGCCAGCACGGGGCCGAAGATCTCCTCGCGCGCAATGGTCATGTCGTTGCGCACATCGGCGAACACCGTGGGCCGCACGAAGTAGCCGCGCGCAAGGCCCTCGGGGCGGCCCGTGCCGCCGGCCACCAGGGTGGCGCCCTCGGCGATGCCGGCCTCGATCAGGCCCTGGATCTTGCGGAACTGCGCCTCGCTGACCACAGGGCCCATGTGCATGGCGCCGGTGTCGGCCAGTGCATCGCCCACCTTCATGCCCTCGGCAGCGGCCTTGGCGGCGGCCACGGCGCGCGCATGCAGGGCGCGCGGCACGAACATGCGCGTGGGTGCGTTGCAGCTCTGGCCGGAGTTGGTGAAGCAGGCGTTCACGCCCTGAGCCACGGCCTTTTCGATGTCGGCATCGTCCAGCACGATGTTGGCCGACTTGCCGCCCAGCTCCTGCGTCACGCGCTTGACGGTATCGGCCGAGGCCTTGGCCACGGCGATGCCCGCGCGCGTGGAGCCCGTGAAGGTCATCATGTCGATGCCGGGGTGCACGGACATGGCCTCGCCCACCGAGGGGCCGTCGCCGTTGACCAGGTTGAACACGCCGGCCGGCACGCCCGCTTCGTGCAGGATCTCGGCCACCAGGATGGCGTTGAGCGGCGCGATCTCCGAGGGCTTGAGCACCATGGTGCAGCCCGCCGCCAGGGCCGGTGCCACCTTGCACATGATCTGGTTGATGGGCCAGTTCCAGGGCGTGATCATGCCCACCACGCCCACGGGCTCATGCACGATGCCGGTGGTGCCGCGCACGCTCTCGAACTCGAATTCCCTGAGCACCTGCAGGGTCTGCTTCAGGTGCCCCGCGCCTACCGTGGCCTGGGCCGCGCGCGACAGCCACAGCGGCGCGCCCATCTCCAGCGAGATGGTCTGCGCCACCTCGTCGATGCGGCGCATGTAGACCGCCAGCACCTTGTCCAGCAGGGCCAGCCGCTCGTCGCGCGTGGTCTGCGAGAAGCCGTCGAACGCGCGGCGTGCGGCGGCCACGGCTGCATCGACATCGGCGGCCGAGCCCATGCTGATGCGGGCCGCCACCTCCTCGGTGGACGGATTGATCACATCCAGCGTGCGCGGCACGGCCGGGGGAACCCATTGGCCGTCGATATAGAACTGCAGGTGCTCTTGCGTGCTCATGAAGCTGTCTCCGTGTCTCGTTGTCATTGGGTGGAAGGGGTGTCGAAGGTGACGCGCTGGTTCACGCGGTAGTGGGGCCAGTAGTCGGCCACAGCATAGTGCTGCGTGCTGCGGTTGTCCCAGATGGCGATGCCGCCCGCGTCCCATTGATGATGCACCATGAACTCCGGCTTCTTCAGCCAGTCCAGCAGGAAGGCGAGCACGCCGCGCGCCTCGTGCCGGTCCACGCCCGTGATGTGGCGCGTGAAATCGGCATTGACGAAGATGCACTTGCGGCCTGAATCGGGGTTGGTGCGCACCACGGGATGGGTCACCGGCTTGAACTGGCGCAGCGCCTCGAACAGCGCCTCCTCGCCCTTGCGGCCCAGGTACTCCCGGAAGCCCGATTCCTCCCAGGTATGGACCGCCTGCAGGCCTTCCAGGTACTGCTGCATGCCGGGCGAGAGCCAGTCATAGGCCTTGCTGGTGCTGGTCCAGCAGGTGTTGCCGCCGGCCGGCGGCGTGGTCACGATCTGGATCACGGTGCCCAGCGGCGGCTGCTGCTTCCAGCTGATGTCGGTGTGCCAGTTGTCTATGGCGGGCGGGCGGTCCTTGTCGGAGATGATCATCTCCACGTCGGGCATGCCGCTCTTGCGCTCGAAGTACGAGCCCTTGGACAGCGGGCCGAACACCTGCGCCAGCGCCACATGCTGCTCGGCCGTGATGGCCTGGGGCCGGAAGAAGATGACCTCGAAGTCGTACAGGGCCTGTCGCAGTTCTGCCTGCACCTCGGGGGACAGGGGCCGGGTCAGGTCCACGCCCTCGATCCAGGCCGCGAAGTTGGGCATGCGCGGCACGGGGCGGATGTGGTGGTAGCGGGCGTCGATGTCGATCAGCTGCATGGGGGCGGCATTGGCCATGGGGTACTCCTTGAAGGAACGGATGGGAGGGGAGGAAGGTGGGGAGAGAGGGCTGGCGGGCTCACTGCCAGTGCAGCAGCCTCCTCTCGGCCCAGGACATGAAGCGCACCATGCCCACGCCCAGCAGGGCCAGCACCAGCAGCAGCGCCATGACGCCATTGATGTCGAAGGTGGAGCCCAGGTAGGCCAGGGTCTGGCCCAGGCCCTTTTCGCTGGCGATGATCTCGGTGCCCACCACGCCCAGCAGGGCATAGATCAATCCCAGGCGCAGGCCCGAGAAGATCACCGGGACGGCGCCGGGCAGCGTGACCTCGAAGAAGGTGGTGGCGGCGCTGGCGCCCAGGGTGCGGCACAGCGTCACATGGTCCTGGCTGACGCCCCGCATGCCTGCCACCGTGGCCGACAGCACGATGAAGAAGGTCAGCGAGCAGCCCACGGCGATCTTGCTGCCCAGCCCCAGCCCGAACCACAGGATGAACAGCGGCGCCAGCGCGATGCGCGGCATCACGTTCAGCGCGTTGAAGTAGGGCTCTGCAAAGCGTTCGATGGCCGGCCAGCGCACGAAGGCCAGCCCCGTGGCGAAGGCGGCCACGCTGCCCAGCACGAAGGAGCAGGCCACGGCCGCCAGCGTCCAGCCCAGGTCGGACCAGAACCGGGCCGTGCCCGCATGGTTCCAGAGATAGGCGGCCACGCCGCTGGGCTGGCCGAAGAAGGTGGGGTCCAGCCAGCGGCGCGCGGCGGCCCATTCGGCCAGTCCCAGCACGAGACAGATGAACAGCGCATGCAGCGCCAGCCATTGCAGACGATCAGCCTTCATGGTGCACCCATCCCGATTCGAGCTGCGACCACAGGGCCGCATAGAGTTCATGGAAACGCGGCGACTTCTGCAGGTCGCGGATGGAGCGCGGGCGCGGCAGGTCTATGGGCAGGTCGGCGATGATGCGGCCCGGGCGCGAGGACATCACCACCACGCGGTCGGAGACGGCCACGGCCTCGGCCAGGTCGTGGGTCACGAACAGCACGCTGTGGCGGTGCTGCTGGCACAGGCGCAGCAGCAGGTCCTGCAGCTGCAGCTTGGTCTGCGCGTCCAGGGCGCCGAAGGGCTCGTCCATCAGCAGCAGCTGCGCGTCCAGCGCAAAGGTGCGCGCAAGCGCCGTGCGCTGGCGCATGCCGTGGGACAAGGCCTTGGGCAGGGCCTGCGCATGGTCGGCCAGGCCCACCTCCTGCAGCATGCGCAGTGCGCGCTCCGTGCTGTCGGCCGTGCCGACGCCGCGCACGCGCGCGCCGAAGGCGGCGTTCTCCAGCGCCGTGCACCAGGGCAGCAGGCTGTCGCGCGCCAGCATGTAGCCCACGCGGGAACTGCCCAGGCGCGGTGCCTCGCCCAGCACGCGCAGCGTGCCGGCGCCCGTGTGGGCCACCAGGCCTGCGCAGAGGTTGAGCAGGCTGGTCTTGCCGCAGCCGCTGGGCCCGACCAGCGAGACGAATTCGCCCTCGGCCACCTGCAGCGCAATGTTGTCCAGCACCTGCGTGCGGCCGTCGAAGCTCAGGTGCAGGCCGTCGGCGGCAATGGCCTGCGGCGGCGGCAGCTGCGATCCATTGGGAGTCATGGTGCACTCCCCCTTCACTGCGCCAGCAGGGGCGCGGTGTCGATCAGCCGGCCGATCTGCCCCGTGCGCTGCAGGTAGCGCGCGGCATGCTGCAGGGCCTTGGGGTCCACTGCGAACTGCATGGAAGGAATGGCATTGCGCAGCGCCACCTCCAGGATCCGGTCGCCGCCGGGCGTGTTGATCCTGAAGCTGTCCTGCGCGACCTTGAGCAAGGCATCGAAATGGGCCGGTTCGCGGGCATAGTCGGCCGCCTCGTTCAGGGCGCGCCGCAGGCCTTCCACGGCCTGGGCGTTCTTGCGCAGGAAGTCTGCGCGCACCACCTGCAGCACGCCGGCGCCGTTGGTGTCCACCACATCGGCGGGACCCTGGCCCCTGCGCGGATCGACGACGATGCGGCAGGCCTGGCTGACCTCGCAAAAGCCGTCCATGGGCGAGAACAGCATCAGGCCATCGACCTGCTTTTGCGCAATCGCCGGAAAGGCTGTGTTGGGCGAGCCCACGGCGACGATGGTCACATCGTCCGCCTTCATGCCTGCACCCTGGAGCAGGCTCACGAGCTGGAATTCGGCCGCGCTGCCGCGCGCCGTCACGCCGATGCGCCGGCCCTTGAAGTCCTGCATCACGGCGGGATAGCCCTGGCCGGCATGCGGCGTGGGCAGGGCCGACGAGGCCATGAGGAAGAACGTCGGCGCGCTGGCGCCGCTGCCGATCACCTTGAGGTCGGCGCCCTTGTTGACCGCCTGAAGCAGCACCTCGGGGGGCGTAAACGCCACTTCGAGGTCACCGGCCAGCAAGGTCTGCAGCGCCAGCGGCGCCTGCGGGATGGGGCGCAGTTCGCAGCGTATGCCGTGCTTCTCGCACAGTGCCCGCGCGTTGGCCACGCGCACCAGGAAATTGCCGATGCCGGGGTAGTCCTGGATACGCAGCGTGGGCGTCTGTGCCAGGGCTGCCTGGGTCGAGAGCAGGGCGATCACGAAGGCGGATACCAGGGCGAGCGTGGTGCGGATCATGGGGCGGGCTCCATACGTGTGGGTATGGGGCCGATTACAAGGACGGTGCTATGCGCCAATTGCCGCGAAAGGGACAATGGGCGGGTGAACACCAAGCTCGGTTCCCCCAACACCTCTTTGGCGCAGGCGCGCAGCGAGCGCTATCGCGTGGACCTGCTGGCCGAATTGCCTGCCGCATCGGCACGCGGGCTGCGGGCCATAGGCTCCAGGCGCCGCTACCGCGATGGACAGTTCGTGCAAAAGCGCGGCGATGCGGCCGACCATGCGCTGGTGCTGCTGTCAGGGCGCTTTCGTGTCGTGGCCTTCACCGTGGGCGGCACCGAGCGCATGACGCGCTGGCTGGAGGCCGGGGAGATCACCGGCATCAGCTCGGTGCTGGGCAATGCGCCCGTGCCCGTGGACCTGGTGGGCGATGTCGAGGTGCTGGTGCTGCCGCGCCAGCCGCTGCTGGACTTCCTGGAGCGCGATGCCGCGGCATGCCTGGCTGTGGCGCGCCTGCTGAGCCTGCGCGTGAACGGGCTGCTGGACACCATCTTCATCAGTTCGGAGGACACGCTGCATGCCCGGGTCTGGGCCACATTGCAGGTTCTGGCGGCAGAGAACGGCCAGCCCCTGCCCGGCGGCCGCACCCTGCTGCGCATATCGCAGGGCGATCTGTCGCATGTGGTGGGCGCCTCGCGCCAGCGCGTGAACGAGGAGCTGCGCAAGCTGCAGGCGGGCGGCAGCGTGCGTCTGGGCTATCGGTGGATCGAGGTGCTGGGCTGAGACAGCTGCAGGCTCAGGTCCCGCCCACGTAGGGGTTGCTCTTGCGCTCGCGGCCGAAGCTGCTTTCGGGGCCGTGGCCCGGGATGAACACGGTCTGGTCGCCCATGGGCCACAGGCGCTGGACGATGCTGTCGATCAGCTGCTGGTGGTTGCCCTGGGGAAAGTCGGTGCGGCCTATGCTGCCCGCGAACAGCACGTCGCCCACGAAGGCGCGGTCGATCTGCGGCGCATGGAACACCACGTGGCCGGGCGTATGGCCGGGGCAGTGGCGCACCTGCAGCGTTTCCTTGCCGATGCTCACCGTGTCGCCATCGTGCAGCCAGCGCGTGGGCGTGAAGGGGTCCGAATGCGGGAAGCCGAACATGGCGCCCTGCTGGGGCAGCGCATCGATCCAGAACTGGTCGCCGGGATGGGGGCCGATGATGGGCAGCTGCTGTGCATCGGCCAGCTCGCGCGTGCCGCCCGCGTGGTCTATGTGGGCGTGCGTGAGCCAGATGGCCTTGAGCGCCAGGCCCAGGCGCTCGATCTCCCAGCCGATCTGCTCCAGGTCGCCGCCCGGGTCGATGACGGCGGCTTCCATGGTCTGGTCGCACCAGACCAGCGAGCAGTTCTGCTGGAAGGCGGTGACGGGGATGGTGTGGTACTGGAGCATGGGCGGCGTGGGGTTCTTCTGGCGAAAGCGCCCATTATTCCCGGTCCTTGCGCTGCCGGCTGCGCAGGGCCGCACCGCTTGCGCCCTCAGGTGGTCGGCTGGCCGCATTGACCGCAGAACCGCGCGCCGGCCGGATGGCTGGCGTTGCAGCGCCTGCAGGCCTGCGGCAGCACTGCGCCCCCGCACTGCGGGCAAAAGCGCGAGCTGGCGGCAATGGATGCACGGCAGCCGGGGCAGACCGCCGCCACGGCTGCGGCACGGTATGCGCCGCCGCCGTGGTGGCCGCCGCGCGAATGATTTCCGAACAGTCTTTGCAAGAGTCCCATGGTGCGTTCCTTCGCACTGCGCGGCTGCGCCGCTGCAGTCATCCAAAGGTGCATTGGGACACGGCAGCGGTGCGCCGAGCCGTGGATGGCGATCATTTAATGTGGCTGTCATCTCCTGGCAATGCAGGGTCCTGTGACGGACAGGAGACAGCCTCGCGGGCAGACCCCGTGGCTGCGGCAACGCCGCCGTGTTACAAGCTAGCCGTGCCGCCAAGCCAGCCTGCCCCCGATGCAGGCACGCAAGGATTTTTTCGAGGATGGGCCGGGCCGCCACCTGCGCAATGCAGGGCGGGTACCGGCATCACGCGAGGGAGAACCGGTATGTTGATTGGCGTGCCTGCCGAGACCATGGCAGGAGAAACCCGGGTGGCTGCGACCCCCGAGACCGTCAAGAAGCTGCGTGCGCAAGGCCATGTGCTGCGCGTGCAGGCGGGGGCGGGAGTGGCGGCCAGCGTGCCCGATGCCTTGTACGAGGCAGCGGGCGCCGAGATCGTCGATGCGGCAGGCGCCCTGGGCGCCGACCTGGTGCTCAAGGTCCGCATTCCTTCGGAGGACGAGCTGCCCGGCATCCGCAAGGGCGCAACGCTGGTCGGCATGCTGGACCCGTTCCAGCCCGCAGGCCTGCAGCGCCTGGCCGATGCGGGCATCACGGCCTATGCGCTGGAGGCGGCTCCGCGCACCACGCGTGCGCAGAGCATGGACGTGCTGTCCAGCCAGGCCAATATCGCCGGCTACAAGGCCGTGATGATCGCGGCCAACCAGTACCAGCGCTTCTTTCCCATGCTGATGACGGCGGCGGGCACGGTGAAGGCCGCGCGCGTCGTGGTGCTGGGCGTGGGCGTGGCCGGCCTGCAGGCCATTGCCACGGCCAAGCGCCTGGGCGCCGTGATCGAGGCCAGCGATGTGCGGCCCAGCGTGCGCGAGCAGGTCGAATCCCTGGGCGGCAAGTTCATCGACGTGCCCTACGAGACCGCCGAGGAAAAGGAGGCCGCCGAAGGCGTGGGCGGCTACGCCCGCCCCATGCCGCAAGGCTGGCTGGACCGCCAGAAGGCCGAGGTGGCCAAGCGCGTGGCCCAGGCCGACGTGGTCATCACCACGGCGCTGATCCCGGGCCGGCCCGCGCCCGTGCTGGTCACGGCCGAGATGGTGCAGGCCATGAAGCCCGGCGCCGTCATCGTGGACCTGGCGGCAGAGCGCGGCGGCAACTGCCCGCTGACCCAGGCCGGCATGACCGTGGTCACGCATGGCGTGACCATCGTGGGACTGACCAACCTGGCCGCCCTGGTGGCGGCCGATGCCTCGGCGCTGTATGCACGCAATGTGCTCGATTTTCTCAAGCTCATCATCAACAAGGATGGCGCCCTGCATGTGGACATGGAGGACGACATCGTGGCCGCGTGCCTGATGGCCCATGAAGGCCAGCTGCGGAGGAAATGACATGGAAGCCGTATCCCCCACCATCATCCATCTCATCATCTTCGTGCTGGCCATCTACGTGGGCTACCACGTGGTGTGGACCGTCACGCCCGCGCTGCACACGCCGCTGATGGCGGTGACCAATGCCATCTCGGCCATCGTCATCGTCGGCGCCATGCTGGCGGCGGCGCTCACGGAAACGGGCCTGGGCAAGACCATGGGCGTGCTGGCCGTGGCGCTGGCCGCGGTCAACGTCTTCGGCGGCTTCCTGGTCACGCGGCGCATGCTGGAGATGTTCCGCAAGAAGGAGCGCAAGAGCGCTCCGGCCAAGGACGGCAAGGACGCCAAGGCGGAGGGCCGGTCATGAGCATGAACCTCGTCACATTGCTCTACCTGGTGGCCAGCGTCTGCTTCATCCAGGCGCTCAAGGGGCTGTCGCATCCCACCACCTCCATACGCGGCAACCTGTTCGGCATGGCCGGCATGGTGATCGCCGTGCTGACCACGGCGGCGCTCATCGTGCAGCTGGCCGGCGGCAACGCCCTGGGCCTGGGCTGGGTGCTGCTGGGCCTGCTGGTCGGCGGCACGGCCGGCGCCGTCATGGCCCAGCGCGTGGAGATGACCAAGATGCCCGAGCTGGTGGCCTTCATGCACAGCATGATCGGCCTGGCGGCGGTGTTCATCGCCGTGGCCGCCGTGGCCGAGCCCTGGGCCTTTGCCATCACGGCCAAGGGCGGCGCCATCCCGGGCGGCAACCGCGTGGAGCTGGCGCTGGGCGCCTTCATCGGCGCCGTGACCTTCACGGGCTCGGTGATCGCCTTCGGCAAGCTCAGCGGCAAGTACAAGTTCCGCCTGTTCCAGGGCGCGCCCGTGCAGTTCAAGGGCCAGCATGCGCTCAACGCCGTGCTGGGGCTGGCAGCGGCCTTCTTCGTCTTCGGCTTCTGGCACAGCCAAAGCTGGATGGACATCGTGCTGGTCATCGCCCTGGGACTGCTGCTGGGCGTGCTGCTGATCATTCCGATCGGTGGCGCGGACATGCCGGTGGTCGTGTCCATGCTCAACAGCTACTCGGGCTGGGCGGCGGCGGGCATCGGCTTCTCGCTGAACAACAGCATGCTGATCATTGCGGGTTCGCTGGTGGGCAGCTCGGGCGCCATCCTGAGCTACATCATGTGCAAGGCCATGAACCGCTCGTTCTTCAGCGTGATCCTGGGCGGCTTCGGCGGCGAGGCCACCAGCGCGGCGGCAGGCTCCCAGCAGCAGCGCAACGTGAAAAGCGGCAGCGCCGACGATGCGGCCTTCGTCCTGGGCAATGCCGAGACCGTGGTCATCGTGCCCGGCTACGGCCTGGCCGTGGCGCGTGCCCAGCACGCGGTCAAGGAGCTGGCCGACAAGCTCACCGAACGGGGCGTGACCGTGAAGTACGCCATCCACCCGGTGGCCGGCCGCATGCCCGGCCACATGAACGTGCTGCTGGCCGAGGCCGAGGTCCCCTACGACCAGGTCTTCGAGATGGAGGACATCAACAGCGAGTTCGGCCAGGCCGACGTGGCCATCATCCTGGGCGCCAACGACGTGGTGAACCCCGCCGCACACGTCAAGGGCAGCCCCATCTACGGCATGCCCATCCTGGAGGCCTACAAGGCCAAGACGGTGATCGTCAACAAGCGCTCCATGGCGGCCGGCTATGCGGGCCTGGACAACGAGCTGTTCTACATGGACAAGACCATGATGGTCTTCGGCGACGCCAAGAAGGTGGTGGAGGACATGGGCAAGGCGCTGGAGTGAGGCGTGCGCCCGGGCTGAAGTCCGAGGAGGGCAGGGCCCAAGCCCTGGCCTCCTTGAAAACGATCTTGGGTCAGCCCCCGGACCGGGTCAGCAATTCGTCCAGCGCATCGGCGATGGCTTGGCCTTCATGCTCCAGTGAGGCCACCACTTCACCCAATTGATCCAGGGCGACTGAAACCATGTCCAGGGCATGCAGGACGACCGGCACGCCTTCAATGACAAACACAGGATTCATCCTCGCACCCACGGTTGGAGTGCCGCGCGGCAGCAGATTCTGCCGAACCAGTGGAACCACGACGCGACGGCGGTAGCGGTCAAACAGCGAGGACTGGACCACGACGACGTAGGGAATCGAGTCGCGCAAGGCTCCCTTGTTGCGATGAACGTCGAATTGCGCCACTAGAGCGTCGAGTGCTCGTCTGCGAACGAACCCACCGCGATGTTGACCGCGTTCCAGTCGCTGGCGCAGGCGTCGGCAAGCCGTTGGCGCTCACGCTGTGCGCCCTCCTGCCTGGCAACGTATTCGGCCAGCAGGGATTCCATGGTGGCCGAGAGATTGTCGGTATAGGCCTTGGCCTGCGTCACCAGATCTGCATTGATCGTGAGATGGATTGGCCGCTTGGCGCTGGAGACAGCAATGGATTTCATCTCGGAACCCTCAGATAAAGATCATGCGCACAGTGTCTGTATGAGAGCGCGACGAGTCAAACCGCCGCGACCCAAGGCCCTGCTTGAACGTCTCACACCTTCATGTCATAGCCGATGGTGACCGGCGCATGGTCCGAGAACTTCACATCCTTGTAGATGTGCTCGGTGCGCGCCAGTGCGGCGGTGGCCGGGGTGGCCAGGTGGTAGTCCAGGCGCCATCCCACGTTGTTGGCATAGGCCTGGCCGCGGTTGCTCCACCATGTGTAGCAGGCATCCGTGGTGTCGGGCTGGAGCAGGCGATAAACGTCCACAAGACCGCCCGTGGGATCAGTTTTGTGTAACAACTTTGTCATCCACTCGCGCTCTTCGGGCGTGAAACCGCTGTTTTTCTGGTTGCTGCGCCAGTTCTTGAGGTCGATCTGCTGGTGGGCGATGTTGATGTCGCCGCACAGGATGAACTCGCGCTCGCCCTTCATGCGCATCAGGTGCTCGTGCATTTCGGCCAGGAAGCGGAACTTGGCCGTCTGGCGCAGTTCGCCCGAGCTGCCGCTGGGAAAGTAGGCGCTGATGATGGACAGCTTGCGCGCGGGCGTGTCGAAGCGCGCCTCCACGTAGCGGCCCTCGGCGTCGAACTCGTGCGAGCCGAAGCCGACCACGACATCGCTGGGCTCGTGGCGGCTGTAGACGCCCACGCCCGAGTAGCCCTTCTTCTCGGCGTAGTGGAAGTGGCCGCGCAGGCCGGCCAGCAGCTCGAAGCGTCCAGTCATGTCGGCGGCCTGGGCCTTGATTTCCTGCACGCAAATACAATCCGGCGCAGTGGCCTCGATCCAGGCTTCGACGCCCTTGGTCGAGGCCGAGCGGATGCCGTTGAGGTTGAGGCTGGTCAATTTGAACAAGGATGAATCCATGGTGGTGAGTAATCTGCAGGCCGATGACACA
The DNA here is from genome assembly GCF_042653485.1 of Delftia deserti. Lineage (NCBI taxonomy): Bacteria > Pseudomonadati > Pseudomonadota > Betaproteobacteria > Burkholderiales > Comamonadaceae > Delftia > Delftia deserti. The sequence continues at coordinate 4,204,838 of NZ_JBHSIH010000001.1, forward strand.
GGCCGTCTGGCGCAGGAATTTGTGCAATTCGCCGTTGACGCAGGGGTGCTGCGTTTCGGCGAGTTCAAGACCAAGGCCGGGCGCATGAGCCCGTACTTCTTCAATGCCGGCCTGTTCGATGACGGCGGCAAGATGGGCCGTCTCGCCGAATTCTATGCAAAAGCCATCGCAGCCAGCGGCATCGAGTTCGACATGATCTTCGGCCCCGCCTACAAGGGCATCCCGCTGGCCGCCACCGTGGCCGTGGAGCTGGCCCGCATGGGCCTGAACAAGCCCTTTGCGTACAACCGCAAGGAAGCCAAGGACCACGGCGAGGGCGGCACCCTGGTGGGCGCGCCCCTCAAGGGCCGCGTGCTGATCGTGGACGACGTGATGAGCGCCGGCACGGCAGCGCGCGAGTCCATCGCCATCATCCGCGCCGCAGGCGCCACGCCGCATGCCGTGGCGATCGCGCTGGACCGCCAGGAAATGGCCACCGAGAATGGACAGGACGTGCCCCACAGCGCCGTGCAGTACGTACGCAATCAGCTCGGCATGCAGGTCTGCACCATTGCGAAGCTGGCAGACTTATTGCTTTATCTTGAGATTCAAGGTGGCAGCGCGGGCAGCGGCCACCATGAGCGCGTGCTGGCCTACCGCCAGCGTTACGGAGTCAACGACAAGGAATAAGGGCTTGATGAACAAGGCGTTGCATGCACGGTTCCTGTGGTGCGCCCTGGCTGTTGCCACGGCTGGCCCTGCCTGCGCCCTGGATGCCGGCGTGCCGGCCGGCATCTATGCATGCACCGACGCCAAGGGCCGGCGCCTGACGGCAGACCGCCCGATTGCCGAATGCGTGGACCGCGACCAGCGTGTGCTAGGCAGCTCCGGAGTGGAGCTTCGCCGCGTCGGCCCCACGCTGACCGACAACGAGCGCGCCGAGCTCGATGCCCAGCGCCGCCGCGAGCAGGCCGAACAGCGCCGTGTGCGCGAGGAGCGCTCGCGCGAGCGCGCGCTGGTTGCGCGCTATCCCAACCAGGCCACGCACGACGCCGAACGCGCCGAGGCCCTGTCGCAGACCGACCAGGTCGCCAACCTGGCGCGCCAGCGCATACAGGAGCTGCAGGCCCAGCGCGTCAAGATCGATGGCGAGATGGAGTTCTACCGCAAGGACCCGTCCAAGGCCCCCGCTTCCCTGCGCCGCCAGCTCGATGAAAACCGCAGCAGCCAGGAAGAGCAGCAGCGCTTCATCCAGCAGCAGGAGCAGGAAAAAAGCCGCATCAACCAGCGCTTCGATGCCGAGCTCGTGCCGCTGCGTGCGCTGTGGAGCGCGGCCGCCGCCGCTGCGGCTACCACGGGCCGCTGAGCGGCCCTTGCCCCCTGTCTTTACTGTCTGGCGCGAACGGCCTGCCGCAGGCCCGGTGCGCGTGAATCGGATTCGTCCTGCAAGCGCTGCCATTGCGGCGGTCTAGGCTGTCACTACATTCCCGGCCACGGATTTTCCCGGGCCCTCAGGGCCTGGCTGCTGGTGTGCGCTGCAGCCACAGGTGCCGGGCCGCCGCGAGAAGGGAGCATGCATGACGGCATGGCGATGGTTGACGGTGCTGTGGCTGTGGGCCGCCGGTGCCTGGCTGGCCTGGGGAGGCGCCCAGCTGCTGTGGGCCGGGGGCAGCGGCTACTACGTGGTGGCAGGTGTGCTGCTGTTGGCCGTGGGGCTGGGCGTGGCGCGCCGTTCGGCCATGGCGCTGTGGCTGTTTGCGCTGTGGCTGCTGGGCACCGCGCTGTGGGCGGTCTGGGAGATAGGGCTGGACTGGTGGCCGCTGGCGGGTCGCCTGGGCGTTCCCTGGTTGATGGGCCTGCTGCTGGTGCTGCCCTGGTCGGTGCGTGCGCTGCGCCATGAGCCCGACATGGGCCAGAACCGGGGCCTGGCACCGGCCCATGCGGCGCTGGCTCTGGTGGTGCTGGGCACGGCCATTCTTGCGGGCCTGTCATTCGGGCGGCAGCGCGATGCCCATGAAACCCAGGGCCAGTTTGCGGGCGCGGCCGCCGCCGCGTCGGACCTGCCGGCCGACGGCCAGGTCACGGCCGTGCAGAACATGTCCATGGTGGCCTCCGATGCGGGTGGCCTGCGCAGCCCGCCGGTGCTGCAGGGCGATGCCACCGATGCCGTGCCCGATGGCGAATGGCACGCCTATGGCCGCACCGGAGCGGGCCAGCGCTATTCGCCGCTGCGCCAGATCGGCCCGCACAACGTGAGGCTGCTGCAATTGGCCTGGGAGTTCCGCACGGGCGATGTGCGCGGCAAACCCGGCGATCCCGAAGAAACCACGTTCGAGGTCACGCCGCTGAAGATCGGCGAGCGCCTGTTCCTGTGCACGCCCCACCAGTCGGTGATTGCACTCGATGCCACCACGGGCAAGCAGCTGTGGCGGCGCGACCTGCCCATGCCCAAGGGGCTGGCGCTGCAGCATCTGACCTGCCGGGGCCTGTCCTACCATTCGGCGCAGGCGGCCGCGCAGTTCGATGCGGCGGCAGGGCAGACGCATTCGGCGGTGGCGCCGGCTGCAAGGAAGTCCGGTGCGCAGGCCATGCCTGCACCCACCGCCGCATCCACGGCTTCGGCTTCTGCTTCTGCAGCCCCTGGCGATGACGGCCGCTGCACCGCCAAGCTGTTCATGGCCACGGCCGACGGCAAGGTGGTCGCGCTCAATCCCGCAGATGGCCAGACCTGCAGCAATGTGGCGGGCGGGCAGGGCCAGATCGACCTCTGGCAGGGCATGCCCGAGCGCAAGCCGGGCTCGTACTACTCGACCTCGCCGGTGGTGGTGGCGCGCGACCGCATCATCGTGGGCGGCACGGTGCTGGACAACCATTCCACGCGCGAGCCTTCGGGCGTGATCCGTGCGTTCGACATCCGCTCGGGTGCGCTGCTGTGGGCCTGGGACCCGGGGCGGCCGGGCAACAGCACGCCGCTGCCCCCGGGGCAGACCTATGTGCCCAGCTCGCCCAACAGCTGGTCCATCTCCAGCGTGGACGAGACGCTGGGCCTCGTCTTCGTGCCCATGGGCAATGCACCGCCCGACCAGTGGGGCGGGCGGCGCAGCGCCGAGGCCGAGCAGTATTCGTCCTCGGTGGTGGCGCTGGACATTGCCACGGGCGCCGTGCGCTGGGTGTTCCAGACCGTGCACCACGATCTCTGGGACTACGACGTGCCCTCGCAGCCCAGCCTGATCGACCTGGAGATCGGCGGCCACAGCGTTCCCGCCCTGGTGCAGCCCACCAAGCAGGGCGAGCTGTTCGTGCTGGACCGGCGCACGGGCCAGCCGCTGCTGCCCGTCACCGAGGTGGCTGCGCCGCAGGGCGCGGCACGCGGCGACCGCACGGCGCCCACGCAGCCGCATTCGCAGCTGAGCTTCAACCCCCCGGCCCTGACCGAGCGCGACATGTGGGGCGCCAGCCCCTTCGAGCAACTGTGGTGCCGGCTGGCCTTTCGCCGCCTGCGCTACGAGGGGCGCTTCACGCCGCCCTCGGAGCAGGGCTCGCTGATCTATCCGGGCAATTTCGGCGTCTTCAACTGGGGCGGCGTGGCCGTGGACCCGCGCCGGCAGGTGGTGTTTGCCACGCCCACGCGGCTGGCCTTCGTCTCCACCCTGGTGCCGCGCGCGGACGATACCTCGCTGCTGGTGCAGGACGGCGGCCCGCCCAAGGACGGCCTGCCCGCGCTCAACGAAAACTTCGGCGCACCGTTTGCGGTGCGGCTCAAGCCCTTTGTCTCGCCGCTGGGCATTCCCTGCCAGGCGCCGCCCTGGGGCTTTGTGGCGGGTGCCGACCTGCGCACGGGCCAGATCGTCTGGCAGCGCCGCAACGGCACGCCGCGCGACCTGAGCCCGCTGCCGCTGGGCTTTCGCATGGGCGTGCCCGGCATTGGCGGCCCGGTGGTGACCGCGGGCGGCGTGGCCTTCTACTCAGGGGCATTGGACAACTATGTGCGCGCCTATGACGTGGACAGCGGCCGCCAGCTCTGGCAGGACCGCCTGCCCGCTGGCGGCCAGGCCACGCCCATGACCTACCTGGGCACGGACCAGCGCCAGTACCTGGTGGTGGCGGCGGGTGGGCATGGTTCGACCGGAACCAAGGCCGGGGACAGCGTGCGCGCCTATGTGCTGCCCAAGGAGGTGGCGGCGCCCTGAGCGCTCAGCACCGCGGGGGTCTGCGCCGGCTCATGCCGATCCGGCCCGGCCCAGCATGCGCAGCACGCGCGTGACCAGCAGCGCGGCCACCCAGGCCAGTCCGCCGATCAGCAGCGGCAGGCGCAGCAGCGCGCCTTGCTGGGCGAACAGCATCAGCGCGTCCGCCTTCCACAGCACGGCATAGCCCGTGTACAGGCCGTAGGCCAGCCAGGCCAGCGCCCCCAGGGCGAACAGGGCCGCCATGCGCCGGGCGCTGCGGCCATCGCGCGAATCCGCGGGCAGGGCGCGCGTGCCGTGCCAGACCCAGCCGATGGAGGCGAGCACCAGCAAGGCACTGGCTGCCACGGACAGCTGCAGCCAGGTATGGGGAGAGAGTGAGGGCATCAAAAGGAAACTGCGCGCCGGCACCGTGCCGGCCGCAGCGAGTGTAGCGGCGCCATGCTTTGCGCCGCCTGCGCGCTCAGGCGGGCTGCCAGACGGTGGCGCCGTGGCCCTGGCCGCCGCTTCCGGGTACGGCATGGATGCCCAGCACGGCCGCGTGGCGCTGCAGCAGGGCGTCGAATTGCTCGGTGCTTTCCGCCGTGGCCGGGGCGTCGTCGTATTCGCTGGCCACCTGGTCCGTGGTGAAGGAGCTTGCGCCGAACTTCTGGACGATGTTGCGCAGCTTGTCGAGGTTGGGGCTGGTGGATGGGGTCATGGCAACTCCTTGGGGTCATGGACGCCTGCTGCGCCGCAGGCCTGTGGACCAGTGTAGCCCCGGGGCCTGGGCAGGCCATCCGGGGCATCCCCGCAAAGCGGCGTAGGACTTGGAACCCCGTCGTCAGCCGCCGGTGGCCATGGGGCCGGCGCTCAGCACTTCGGCCAGCGGCTTGCGGGGCGAGGGCACCTCGCGCTCGCGCAGGTCGTCGGGCAGGGTGGCCGCGTCGCCGCGCCAGCCCACGGCGATCACCACCTCGGGCTCCAGGTGCTCGGGCAGGCGCAGCACCTCGCGTGCGGCCTCGGCAGAGAAGCCGCCCATGGCGTGCGTGGCCAGGCCCATGGCGTGGGCTTCCAGCGCCAGGTAGCCCCAGGCGCAGCCCGCGTCGAAGCTGTGCTTGCCGGGCGAGGCCTGGCGGTCGGACATCAGCACGATCAGCGCGCCCGCCTCCAGGCACCAGCGGCGGTTGAATTCGTTGGGAATGGTGCTGAAGGCCTGCCAGTTCGCATCGCCGCGCAGCGCATAGGCAAAGTGCCAGGGCTGCTTGTTGCTGGCCGAAGGGGCCCAGCGCGCGGCGTCGGCCAGTTGCTCGATCTGGGCCTGGCTCAGTGCCTCGGGCCTGAAGGCGCGCGGCGACATGCGGCCCAGGAATTGCGGATGGATGGGAGTAGTGGTGTTGCGTGTCATGCGGATAGGCGGCAAGCAGAAAGGAAAGCGGCAACGATAGCGCAAGGCCTCAGGGCTGGCGCGGTGCCTGGCCATGCTGCTGGCTGATCACGCGCAGGTGGCGCTCCATGCGGATGAAGACCAGCACCATCACCACCAGCACGAGGAATGACATCAGCATGCTCCAGAAGGCCGTCTCCACGGCGCCGAAGCGCTCCTTCCAGGAGCTGCTGCCGGGGCTGTCCTCGCCGCGCAGTGCGCGCGCCGCATTGTCCAGGGACAGCGTGTAGTTCAGCAGCACGGTGGACAGGATCTGCTGGGCCGTCTGCGCCTGCAGCCGCGGCTCCAGCGCGGCATCGCCGAAGACCTGCTCCAGCGCGGCGGGCAGGCCCTGCACATAGGCCGCATAGGCGCCCTTGCCGTGTTCCAGCTCGGCGGCCTGGGCACGCTCATGGATGGCGGCGGCGGTATCCACGGGCTCGACCATCCAGCCGTCTTCCTCGTCCGAGGAAGCAGCCGCGGCAGCCGCTGCGTCGGCCGCCGCATCCACGGCCCCGGCATCGCCTTCGCGCTGCCCGCGCTCCTGGATGCGGCGCTGCACATCGGCCTCGGACGGCAGGGCGTCGCCTTGCAGCAGCGGGTGCAGCGGTGCCAGGCCCCGGGCCTGGTTGTCCCGCTCGGTGCGCTCGCGCCGCGCAGGATCCTTGTTCACGTAGGCGCGCACCAGGGCGTCGGCCTTCTGGAAGGCGGGGCGCAGCGCCGGATCGGCCAGGCGCTTTTCCATGGCGGGTTCGCCGCCGCCCGCGCCCAGGTCGCGGCTGGTTTCGTCCACGACGAACTGCAGGTCGGGCCTGGCGTCCTTCCAGTTCAATTCCTGGGCCACGGCCTGGGGTGCCTCGGCCTTGCCGGGCCTGAAGCTCTCCCAGGTCCACAGTGCCATGCCCACCAGCACGAGCAGGGAGAACACCAGCAGCACCACGCGCACCACCTGCACCAGCAGGTCCTCGATCCTGCGCAGCATGTTTGTAATCATCGGATTCCTCGGTTGGTTCGTAAAACAAGGGCGCGTCCGGCCCGCCTGCAGGCCTGTTCTGTTGCTATTGATTTGAAAGCGCCGGACGCAGACGCGCGAATTCTAGGAAGGCTGCCGCGTACGAGCGCACCGGTTCTCAATGTTTTACATTTCGCACCAATCTCGAAGTGTGCATGTGCTCCCGTGGCATGCGCCGTCCTGCAATGAGCGCCTGCCGGATGGCGGGGCGTTCATGGCCGCAGGGCGCATGGTTCTCCCGCTTGCGGGCGCGCAGGCTTTGGGCCTACCGGCTGTAGCGGCTTCCCGAATCCGCTGTAATGCTCGCTCTGATTTCTGACTGACTAGAGAGGGCTCGCCCATGACCAAAACGTCGCTGGATAAATCGAAGATCAAGTTCCTGCTGCTCGAAGGCATCCATCCTTCCGCACTCGAAGTGTTGCGCAACGCGGGCTACACCAATGTGGAGACCGTGACGGGCGCGCTGGAAGGCGAGGAGCTCAAGCGCAAGATCGCCGATGTGCATTTCGTCGGCATCCGTTCGCGCACGCAGCTGACGGCCGACGTGTTCGCCGCCGCGCAAAAGCTCGTGGCCGTGGGCTGCTTTTGCATCGGCACCAACCAGGTGGACCTGGACGCGGCGCGCGAGCGTGGCGTGGTGGTCTTCAACGCGCCTTACTCCAACACGCGCTCGGTGGCCGAGCTGGTGCTGGCCGAGGCCATCCTGCTGCTGCGCGGCGTGCCTGCCAAGAACGCCTCCGCCCACCGCGGCGGCTGGCTCAAGAGCGCAGAGAACTCCTACGAAATCCGCGGCAAGACGCTGGGCATCGTGGGCTACGGCTCCATCGGCACCCAGCTGTCGGTGATGGCCGAGTCGGTGGGCATGCAAGTGCTCTTCCATGACGTGTCCACCAAGCTGCCCTTGGGCAACGCGCGCCAGGCCGCATCGCTGGCCGATCTGCTGGCCGGCAGCGACATCGTCACCCTGCACGTGCCCGAGCTGCCCTCCACGCAGTGGATGATCGGCGCCAAGGAAATCGCGGCCATGAAGCCCGGCGCCATCCTGATCAATGCCTCGCGCGGCACCGTGGTGGAGATCGAGCCGCTGGCCGAGGCCCTGAAGGCCGGCAAGCTGCTGGGCGCCGCCATCGACGTGTTCCCCACCGAGCCGCGCAGCAACAAGGATGAATTCGTCTCGCCCCTGCGCGGCCTGGACAACGTCATCCTGACCCCGCACGTGGGCGGCTCCACCATGGAGGCCCAGGCCAACATCGGCCTGGAAGTGGCCGAGAAGCTGGTCAAGTACAGCGACAACGGCACCACCACCTCGGCGGTGAACTTCCCCGAAGTGGCCCTGCCCGCCCACCCCGGCCAGAACCGCATCCTGCACGTGCACCACAACCAGCCCGGCGTGCTGTCGGCCATCAACCAGGTGTTTGCCGAGAACGGCATCAACATCGCCGGCCAGTACCTGCGCACCGACGAGAAGGTGGGCTATGTGGTGATCGACCTGGCGGCCCAGTCCTCGGGCCTGGCGGTCGAGAAACTGACCCAGGTTCCCGGCACCATCCGCTGCCGCGTGCTGTTCTGATGGCCAGGTTTCAGGATGCTGCGCTTGGGCGCACTTCCTGAAACTGGCGCATTGCCGGGTCGCCCTATCTGCCCGGCTGCAGCAGCAGCCGCATCAGATCCGTGCGCGTGATCAGGCCGGTCAGCCGGCCTTCGCGCATCACGGGAATGCAGGGCACGCTGTGCCGGGCCAGGGCATCCAGCAACTGGCCCACGGGCGTTTCCTCGTCCACGCTGAGTTCAGGCGCATGAACCAGCTGGGGCAGCTCCGACAGGCGGGGCACGGCCCGGCTCTTGCCGGGCAGGCGCTGGCCCAGCCAGTTCAACAAGGAAGGTTTTGCCGCAGATTCGGCCGGGCGCACGGGGCTCATCCACAGCCACTCGTACAGCTCGGCGCGGGAGACCGTGCCGGCCAGGCCGCCATCGGCGTCCAGCACCGGCAGGCTCTTGGCCGGGTGCGCGCGAAAGCGTGCGGCCACGGCGTGCACGTCGTCGTCCATGGAGCAGCTCACGGGATCGCGCGTCATCAGCTGGGCGCAGCGCACGCCGCCCAGCCGGTGCTCGATGGCGGTTTCCTCGGCGGCGGCCAGCAGCTCGGCCAGGTCGTCGGCTTCCAGGTTGTTTTCCTGGCCGAAGCGCAGCAGCAGCGCCTCCAGATCGGCATGGGACAGTCCCAGGCGCGAGGCATGGCGGTGGGCCGCATCGGCGGACGCTGCCTTGGGCGCCGTGTCGGCATGGTGCGGGTAGCGCCGGCCCGTGAGGCGGTGCAGCACGGTGGCTGCCAGCACCAGGGCCATCGTCAGTGCACCCACGGGCAGGAAGGGCAGCATCCAGCCGGCGGCCAGCGAGGCCTTGGCGTTGAGCACCGTCAGCAGGGCCATGGCGCCACCTGGCGGGTGCAGCGAGCGCGTCAGCAGCATGCAGCCTATGGCGCCGCCCACGGCCAGCGCAGGTGCCAGCTGGGGCGGGCACCACTGCAGCACGAACAGGGCCCAGAGCGCCGACACCGTATTGCCCACCACGCAGGACCAGGGCTGGGCCAGCGGGCTGGTGGGCACGGCGAACAGCAGGACGGCCGTGGCACCCAGCGGCGCGAACAGGCGCAGGGGAAGATCCCAGGTGCCCGCATGCGCCAGCCAGACCAGGGCCGTGGCCATCCCCATGCCCACGATGGAGCCCATGGCCACGCGCCACATGTCCGCAGGCGCGGGGCGTGGCACCACCGGCCCCCATGCTTTTCTGTTCCAGCCCATTGCCTTGTTGTCTTTTTGTCTTTGCCTGCGCAGCCCCGGGGGAGGGCTGCAAAAGCGCGTCATTTTAGGAAGGGACGCCGCTCTTGCTGGCAGCATGGGCTTTGCACTGCCTTGGTGCAAACCTGGAAGATTCAGTCCACCACGGACTGGTACACGCCCTCGCGCATCACCCAGCGGTAGGGAATGCGCTGAGCCATGGACTGCATCATGAGGATGGCGAACAAATCCTCCTTCGGATCCACCCAGAAGAAGGTGCCGTAGATGCCGCTCCACGAGAAATCGCCCACGCTGCCCGGCAGCGGGTTGAGGCCGGGCGCCGTGCGCACCGCAAAGCCCAGGCCGAAGCCCTGGCCCACCTCGGGCGAGGGCAGCTGGGCGCCGAAATACGCCATGTCCGGTCCCATGCGCACGCTGGCGGGCAGGTGGTTGGTGGTCATCAGCTCCACGGTCTTGCGCGAGACCAGGCGCACGCCGTCCAGCGTGCCTCCGTTGCACCAGAACAGGCACAGCCGCGCATAGTCGGCCATGGTCGAGACCATGCCGCCGCCGCCCGACTCGAACATCATGGCGCGCGTGACCGGGGGGATGGGCGGCATCTGCTTCTGCGGCCCTTCGGGCTGGGGCCGGGCGGCGCGTGCGATCTCGCTGTCGGGTGCATGGAAGCCCGTGTCGGCCATGCCCAGCGGCCCGGTGATGTGCTCGCGCACGAAGGCGGCCAGCGTCTGGCCGCTGACCACCTCGACCACGCGGCCCAGCACATCGGTGGACATGCCGTATTCCCAGGTCTCGCCGGGCTGGGCCACCAGCGGCAGCTGCGCGAGCCTGGTGATGAACTGCGCATTGGTGAACTTGCCGCTGAACAGGCCCGCATCCAGGTACATCTTCTTGACGGGGTGCTCGGTGCCGGCGAATCCGTAGGGAATGCCGGAGGTGTGGCGCAGCAGGTCCTGCAGGGTGATAGGCCGCGCCAGCGGCGCGCGCTCCAGGCCCACGCGCAGCGCGGCCAGCTCGGGCAGGTACTGCTCCACGGGCTCGATGATGGACAGCCGCCCCTGCTCGGCCAGCATCATGATGGCCAGCGAGGTGATGGGCTTGCTCATGGAGGCGATGCGGAAGATGGCATCGGGCCGCATGGCCGTGCCGGCCTCGGGGTCCAGCAGGCCGAAGCTCTCCAGGTAGGCCAGCTTGCCGCGCCGCGCCACCAGGGCCACGGCGCCCGGGATCTCGCCGGTGTCCACGCCGCGCTGCAGCCGGGCCGACAGGCGCGCCAGGCGTTCGCTGCCCAGGCCCACGGCTTCAGGGGAGTCGGCCCAGGGCAGGCCGGGGATGTGCAGGCGGTCGGTGCTGGCGGTCATGCTGTCTCCTCAGGTGCGATGGCAGGGATTCTGGAGACATGCTGGCGCAGGCGCTGTTCGGTGCGGGACAGCCGGCGCGGAGCGTGCACACGAAAAAAAGCCCGCCACGGTGGGCGGGCCTGGTGGACCGGGGCGCGGTCAGGCCAGCCTGGCCTTGAGCAGATCGTTGACCTGGCCAGGGTTGGCCTTGCCCTTGGAGGCCTTCATGACCTGGCCGACCAGGGCGTTGAAGGCCTTGTCCTTGCCGGCGCGGTACTGCTCCACGTTGGCGGGGTTGGCGGCGATCACCTCGTCGATGATCTTCTCCAGCGCGCCCGTGTCGTTCATCTGCTTGAGGCCCTTGGCCTCGATGATGGCGTCCACGTCCTGGCCCTCACCCGTCCACAGCGCCTCGAACACCTGCCTGGCGGCATTGTTGGAGATGGTGCCGTCCTGGATGCGCGCGATCAGCGCGGCCAGCTGGGCGCTGGAGACCTTGGCGGCCTCCATGCCGATTTCCTCGGTGTTCAGGCGGCGCGAGATCTCGCCCATGATCCAGTTGCTGGCCAGCTTGGGCGCATTGCAGGCCCGGGCCGTGTCCTCGAAGTAGGCGGCCATGGCCTGGCTTTGCGTCAGCGTGGTGGCGTCGTACTCGGGCAGGGCGTACTGCTCGACAAAGCGCGCGGCCATGGCGCGCGGCAGCTCGGGCATGTCCGCCCTGACCTGCTCCACCCATTCGGGCGCGACCACCAGCGGCGGCAGGTCCGGGTCGGGGAAGTAGCGGTAGTCGGCCGCATCTTCCTTGGTGCGCATGGAGCGCGTCTCGCCCGTGTCGGGATCGAACAGCACGGTGGCCTGCTGGATGCGGCGGCCGTCCTCGATTTCCTCGATCTGCCAGCGGATCTCGTAGTCGATGGCCAGCTGCATGTTCTTGAAGCTGTTCAGGTTCTTGATCTCGCGGCGCGTGCCCAGCGGCTGGCCGGGCTTGCGCACGGAGACGTTGGCGTCGCAGCGAAAGCTCCCTTCCTGCATGTTGCCGTCGCAGATGCCGATCCAGGTCACGATCTGGTGCAGCGTCTTGGCGTAGGCCACGGCTTCTTCCGTGCTGCGGATGTCGGGCTCGGTCACGATCTCCAGCAGCGGCGTGCCGGCGCGGTTCAGATCGATGCCCGACTGGCCGATGAAGTCCTCGTGCAGCGACTTGCCGGCATCTTCCTCCAGGTGGGCGCGCACCAGGCGGATGGTCTTCTTCTCGTCGCCGAGGAAGAAGGACACCTCGCCGCCCTGCACCACGGGAATCTCGAACTGCGAGATCTGGTAGCCCTTGGGCAGGTCGGGGTAGAAGTAGTTCTTGCGCGCGAAGATGCTGCGCGGCGCAATGTGCGAGCCCAGCGCCAGGCCGAGCCGGATGGCGCACTCGACGGCCTTTTTGTTCATCACCGGCAGCGTGCCGGGCAGCGCCATGTCCACGGCGCAGGCCTGGGTGTTGGGCTCGGCGCCGAAGGCGGTGCTGGCGCGGCTGAAGATCTTGGACTGGGTGGCCAGCTGGGCGTGGGTCTCGAAGCCGATGACGACTTCATAGCCCTGGATGAGTTTCGCGGTCATGGGGGATCAGATGCCCTTCGGAGCTTGAAGGTGGAAGTCGGTGGCCTGCTGGAAGCGGTGGGCGGCGTTGAGCAACCGGCCTTCCTTGAAGTAGTTGCCGATCAGCTGCAGGCCCACGGGCATGCCGGCCTCGCCAAAGCCTGCGGGCACGCTCATGCCGGGCAGGCCGGCCAGCGATGCGGGCAGCGTGAAGATGTCGGCCAGGTAGTTGGCCAGGGGATCGCTCTTGCCGCCCAGTTGCCAGGCCACGGTGGGCGCGGCGGGGCCGGCGATCACGTCGCACTGCTGGAAGGCGGCCTGGAAATCGTCGGCGATCATGCGGCGGATCTTCTGCGCCTGCAGGTAGTAGGCGTCGTAGTAGCCCTCGGACAGCACATAGGCGCCGATCATGATGCGGCGCTTGACCTCGTCGCCGAAGCCCTCGGCGCGTGTCTTCTTGTACATGTCCACCAGGTCCGTGTAGTCCTTGGCGCGGTGGCCGAACTTCACGCCGTCGAAGCGCGACAGGTTGGACGATGCCTCGGCCGGGGCCAGGATGTAGTACACGGGAATCGACAGCTCGGTGCGCGGCAGCGAGATGGGCACCAGGCGGGCGCCCAGCTTCTCGTATTCCTTGAGGGCGCCATCCACGGCGGCGCGCACGTCGGCCGACAGGCCTTCGCCGAAGAACTCGGCGGGGATGCCGATGCGCAGGCCTTCGATGCCGTCGTTCAGGTGGGCCGTGAAGTCCTCGGCCGGCACGTCCAGGCTGGTGGAGTCGCGGTCCAGGTCGGGGCCGCACATCTCGGACAGCAGCAGGGCGCAGTCCTCGGCGCTCTTGCCCATGGGACCGGCCTGGTCCAGGCTGGAGGCGAAGGCGATCATGCCGTAGCGGCTGGCGCGGCCATAGGTGGGCTTGATGCCCGTGATGCCGCAAAACGATGCGGGCTGGCGGATGGAGCCGCCCGTGTCGGTGCCGGTGACGGCGGGCGCCAGGCCTGCGGCCACGGCCACGGCCGAGCCGCCCGAGGAGCCGCCAGGCACGCGGTCCGTGTTCCAGGGGTTGCGCACGGGCGCAGGGGCGTCGAAGCCCACGGGCGCGATGGCCGAGTTCTCGTTGGCCGAGCCCATGGCGAATTCATCGCAGTTGAGCTTGCCCAGCGTCACGGCGCCGGCCTCGGCCAGGCGCGTCACCACGGTGGCGTCGAAGGGCGAGCGGTAGCCGGCCAGCATCTTGCTGGAGGCCGTGGTCGGGAAGTCGCGCGTGACGAAGATGTCCTTGTGCGCAATGGGCACGCCAGCCAGGCGGCCGCCCTTGCCCTGGGCCATCAGGGCGTCGGCAGCGCGGGCCTGGGCCAGGGTGGCCTCTTCGTCGATGCTGACGAAGGCGCCCAGGTTCTGGTGCGCCTGGGCGCGGGCCAGGAAATGCTGGGCGGCTTCGACGGCGCCGAGCTTGCGCTCGCGCAGCAGGGCCGACAGGGCCGACACGCCGAGCGTGTGCAGATCAGTGGTTTGCTGGGTCATGTATGGGGTGAGGAAAACGGGGACGGATGCCAGTGACGAGGACGCGCGGCGCTTACTCGATCACCTTGGGGACCAGGAACAGGCCGCGCTCGACGGCCGGGGCGCTGCGCTGGTTGGCGTCGCGCTGGTCGGGCTCGCTGGCAATGTCCTCGCGCAGACGCAGGGCAATGTCCTGGATGGCGGCGACCGGATGTGACAGCGGGCTGACGCCCGAAGTATCCACAGCCTGCATCTTCTCCACGATGCCGAAAAAATCATTGAGCTGGCCTAGCATGCGCTCACTCTCTGCGGAAGAGAGCTCGAGCCGTGCGAGGTTCGCGATGCGTGCGATGTCTTGTGCGTTCAGTGCCATAGGAATTTTGAAGGGGGCAACGGGATGTAAACCCGTATTTCAAGCCCCGGCAGTACAAGTTATTCACAGGGGATACGGTATTATCTCGGCTTTGCCGCAAGACCCTCTCCGAGCCGGTCATTGTGCGAAAAGCCAACCCCATCCAGACTCCCTAACTTTCATCCCGGCGATGGCAGGCCGACGAGCATGCCGTGCCTGAGAGGACTCTCGTAATGTTCGGAGCTTTCCGTCGGTATTTCTCCACCGACCTTGCCATTGATCTTGGCACAGCCAACACCCTGATTTTCGCCCGCGACAAGGGCATTGTTCTGGACGAACCCTCCGTTGTCGCCATCCGCCACGAAGGCGGGCCGCACGGCAAGAAGGTGATTCAGGCGGTGGGTCGCGAGGCCAAGGCCATGCTGGGCAAGGTGCCCGGCAACATCGAGGCCATCCGCCCGATGAAGGACGGCGTGATTGCCGACTTCGTCATCACCGAGCAGATGATCAAGCAGTTCATCAAGATGGTGCATCCGCGCTCGGTGCTCACGCCCAGCCCGCGCATCATCATCTGCGTGCCCTGCGGCTCCACCCAGGTCGAGCGCCGCGCCATCAAGGACGCGGCCGAGGCGGCAGGCGCCACCTCCGTCTACCTGATCGAGGAACCCATGGCTGCCGGCATCGGCGCCGGCCTGCCGGTGTCCGAGGCTTCGGGCTCCATGGTGGTGGACATCGGTGGCGGCACCACCGAAGTCGGCGTGATCTCGCTGGGCGGCATGGTCTACAAGGGCTCCGTGCGCGTTGGCGGCGACAAGTTCGACGAAGCCATCATCAGCTACATCCGCCGCAACTACGGCATGCTGATCGGCGAGCCCACGGCCGAGTCCATCAAGAAGAACATCGGCTCGGCCTTCCCCGGCTCCGAAGTCAAGGAGATGGAAGTCAAGGGCCGCAACCTCTCCGAAGGCGTGCCGCGCAGCTTCACCATCTCGTCCAACGAGGTGCTGGAAGCCCTGACCGATCCGCTCAACCAGATCGTCAGCGCCGTCAAGAACGCGCTGGAGCAGACACCGCCCGAGCTGGGCGCCGACATTGCCGAGCGCGGCATGATGCTCACCGGCGGCGGCGCGCTGCTGCGTGACCTGGACCGCCTGCTGGCCGAGGAAACCGGCCTGCCCGTGCTGGTGGCCGAAGAGCCGCTGACCTGCGTGGTGCGCGGCTGCGGCATGGCGCTGGAGACCATGGACCGCCAGGGCAGCATCTTCACCAGCGACTGATGCGGCGCAGGCCGGGGCCCGTTGTCGCGGGCCCGGGGCCGCAGCCGCCTGACTGCAACGATTTTCCTCTCCCTTCCGTGGTGACCTGCATGCTTGCCCTGCCTTCCTTCGCACCGGGACCGGCCCGTGCTCTCCAGGCTGCAGCAAGTGCGGCAGGGCAGGCCCTGCCACGCGGGAGGGCCGCATGAATCCCAATACCCTGGACCACTCGGCGCCCTCGCTGTTCAAGCGGCGGCCCTCGCGGGTCTCGCAACTGGCCCTGTACAGCGCTCTGGCGCTGTTTCTGATGGTGGCCGATGCGCGCTTCAGGATCACCGATCCCGTGCGCGTGGCCGTGGCCACCGTGCTGTACCCCGTGCAATGGGTGATGCTCAAGCCGGTGCAGGCCGTGCACGACGCCAGCCGCTACCTGGGCTCGCTGGACGATGCCCAGGCCCGCGAACAGGCCGCGCGCAAGGAACTGGTGGCCATGGCCCAGCGTGCATCGCTGGCCGACGAGCTGATCCAGGAAAACGACCACCTGCGCGAGCTGCTGCAGCTGCGCGATCGCCTCACCACGCCCGGCACCGCTGCCGAGGTGGTCTACGACAGCCCCGACCTCTATACGCGCCGCGTGGTCATCGACCGCGGCCAGGTGGATGGCATCGACCAGGGCTCGCCCGTGCTCGATGAAAAGGGCGTGGTCGGCCAGGTCACGCGCGTGTATCCGCTGCGTGCCGAAGTCACCCTGCTCATCGACCGCGACCAGGCCATTCCCGTCTTCAACCCGCGCACCGGCGCGCGCAGCGTGGCCTATGGCGATCCGTCGCCGCTGCGCACCGGCGGCATCGAGCTGCGCTTCATGCCCAGCAATGCCGATGTCCAGGAAGGCGACCTGCTGACCACCAGCGGTGTCGATGGCCTGTACCCGCCGGGCCTGCCCGTGGCCAAGGTGGTCTCGGTGGAGCGCCGCGCCGACTCGGCCTTCTCGCGCATCTACTGCGAGCCCGTGGGCCGTGTCCAGGGCGTGCGCCACGTGGTGGTGCTCAAGCCGCTGGACCGCGCCACCCATCCCGAGGCGGAAGGCGCCGCCGAACCCCTGCGCGCCGGCAAGGGCAAGGAAAAAGACAAGGGCAAGGAAAAAGACAAGGCCAAGGACGGCAAGGGCAAGGAAGCCTCCAGGGACGGCGGCAAGGCCGGCAAGACAGATGCACCCGCTGCTCCCGCTGCTCCCGCCGCACCCGCCTCCGCCAGGAAGGAGCCCGCATGATCATGCCGCGCGGCCAGCAGCTGCTGCTGCCGGTCAACCCCCTGTTCATCGTCGTCAGCCTGCTGGCGGCGCTGGCACTCAACATGCTGCCGCTGGGCCGCCAGGCCTGGCAGCCCGACCTGCTGATGGTGCTGCTGGCCTTCTGGGCGCTGAACCAGCCCCAGCGCGTGGGCATGGGCGTGGCCTTTTTGCTGGGCCTGTGCATGGATGTGGACCGCTCCTCCCTGCTGGGCCAGCATGCGCTGGCCTATGCGCTGCTGGTGTTCGCGGCCGGCGCCATGGGCCGGCGCCTGTCCTGGTTCTCCACGCCCGTGCAGGCGCTGCACCTGCTGCCGCTGTTCGCCGTGGTGCATGGCCTGCAGGTGCTGCTGCGCATGGTGGCCGGCGGCATCGTGCCCGGCCTGCTGGTGGTGGTGGCCCCCCTGATCGAGGCCCTGCTGTGGCCCCTGGTCAGCGGCCTGCTGCTGGCGCCGCAGCGCCGACCGCCGGACAGTGACGAGAACCGTCCTCTGTGAGGCTTGACGCGTGATGGAAATCCGCAATACAGAAGCCGAGCTGCAGCGCTTCAGGCTGCGCGCATGGGTGATGAGCGTGGTGGTGCTGCTGGCCTTCGGGCTGGTGGTGGCGCGGCTGCTGGTGCTGCAGGTGCAGCGCCATGAGGAGCTGGCCGAGCGCGCCGAAAGCAACCGCACGGCCGTGGTGCCGATCGTGCCCAACCGGGGCCAGATCCTGGACCGCAACGGCGTGGTGCTGGCCACCAACTACTCGGCCTATACGCTGGAGATCATGCCCTCGCGCGCGGGCAACCTTGAAGAGACCATCGACGGCCTGGCCGAGATCGTCGAGATCACGCCGCGCGACCGGCGCAAGTTCAAGCGCCTGGTGGATGACTCTCGCAGCTTCGACTCCCTGCCCATCCGCACGCGCCTGACCGATGACGAGGTCGCGCGCTTCGCCGCGCAGCGCTACCGCTTCCCGGGCGTGGACATCAAGGCACGGCTGTTCCGCACCTACCCCATGCAGGACACGGCCAGCCACGTCATCGGCTACATCGGCCGCATCAACCAGCGCGAGAAAGAGGCGCTGGAAGACTCCGACGACGCCGCCAACTACCGGGGCACCGACGTCATCGGCAAGCTGGGCGTGGAGCAGAGCTACGAAACCGACCTGCACGGCCAGACCGGCTGGGAAGAAATGGAAACCTCGGCCGGCGGCCATGCCGTGCGCAAGCTCGGCAGCCGCCCCGCCACGCCGGGCGACAGCCTGGTGCTGTCGCTGGACATCAAGCTGCAGCGCATGGTGGAGGAGCTGTACGGCGACCGCCGTGGCGCCCTGGTGGCCATCGATCCGCGCAGCGGCGAGCTGCTGGCCATGGTCAGCCGCCCGACCTTCGACCTGAATCTCTTCGTCGATGGCATCGACCAGGAAAGCTGGGCCGCGCTCAACGAATCCATCAACCGCCCGCTGCTCAACCGCGCGCTGCGGGGCACCTATCCGCCGGGCTCCACCTACAAGCCCTTCATGGCGATTGCCGCGCTGGAGTCGGGCAAGCGCCGTCCCGACACCACCATCATGGACAACGGCAGCTGGACCTTCGGCGGCCATACCTTCCGCTCGGGCCACCCCAACGGGCCGACCAATCTGCGCCGCTCCATCATCAAGTCGTCCAACGTGTACTACTACATGCTGGCCAACGACATGGGCGTGGACATGATCCACGACTACATGAAGCCGCTGGGCTTCGGCCAGATCACCGGCATCGACGTGCGCGGCGAGGCGCGCGGCGTGCTGCCCAGCACCGAGTGGAAGCGCAACACCTACAAGCGGCCCGAGCAGAAGAAGTGGTACGCGGGCGAGACCATCTCGCTGGGCATCGGCCAGGGCTACAACAACTTCACCATCCTGCAGCTGGCCAACGCCATGTCCACGCTGGCG
The DNA here is from genome assembly GCF_042653485.1 of Delftia deserti. Taxonomy (NCBI): domain Bacteria; kingdom Pseudomonadati; phylum Pseudomonadota; class Betaproteobacteria; order Burkholderiales; family Comamonadaceae; genus Delftia; species Delftia deserti. The sequence goes on from NZ_JBHSIH010000001.1 coordinate 4,223,456, forward strand.
GCAAAGGGCGTCAAGCACCGGCCCCACCTGGCCGTGGGCCGTGTCGATGCCGTGACGCAGCAGTTCTCGGCCATCAACAAGGACCCCGGCACCAGCATGGGCTACAAGCCCGAGAACGTGGAAGCCGTGCGCGCCGCCGTGGCCGCCGTGACGGTGGAGGGCACCTCGCGCGGCATCTTCGGCAACGCACCCTACACCTCCACCGGCAAGACCGGCACGGCCCAGGCCGTGGGCGTGCGCCAGAACGAGAAGTACAACGCCTCGCGCCTGTCCGAGTTCCAGCGCGACCACTCGCTGTACATCGCCTACGCGCCGGCCGACAACCCCACCATTGCCGTCGCCGTCATCGTGGAGAACGCCGGCTTCGGCGCCGCCGCTGCCGCGCCGCTGGCACGCCGCGTGTTCGACTACTGGCTGCTGGGCCGCTACCCCAGCCTGGAGGACATGGCCGCCATGCGCAAGGGCCAGGCCGGCGTGCCCATAGGCGCCCCGCGCCGCGTCTCCGAAATCACGCTGGACGCAGAAACCGTGAACCTGCCCGGCCTGCCGCGCTACGAGCCGCCCGAGGCATCGGCACCCGTGGCATCCAACCGCCCCGCCGCGCTGCCGCCGCCGTCTGCTGGCGAGCTGGAGGATTGAGAAAGCAAAAGAGCCGGCATTGCCGGCTCTTTGTTTTCTTGAGCAGCCTGCGTGCGCTGGCCCCGGCCTCAATGCCCCATGCGACCGATGAACGCCGCGATCCGCTCGCTGGCCGGGTTGCCGAAGAACTCGGCCGGCGGGGCCTCGTGGGCGATGCAGCCCTGGTCGAAGAACATCACGCGGTCGGCGACCTCGCGGGCGAAGCCCATTTCGTGGGTGACCACGATCATGGTCATGCCGCCGCGTGCCAGCTCGCGCATCACGTCCAGCACTTCCTGGACCATCTCCGGGTCCAGCGCGCTGGTGGGCTCGTCGAACAGCATCACCTGCGGCTCCATGGCCAGGGCGCGGGCAATGGCCACGCGCTGCTGCTGGCCGCCCGACAGCTGCCACGGGTACTTGTGGGCATGGGCCTGCATGCCCACGCGCTCCAGCAGGGCCATGGCCTTGGCATTGGCCTGGGCGCGCGGCGTTTTGTGGATGCGGCGCGGCGCCAGGGTCACGTTGTCCAGCACCGTCATGTGGCCGAACAGGTTGAACTGCTGGAACACCATGCCCACTTCGCAGCGCTGCTTTTGCAGCGTGGCTTCGTTGTCGGTGACTTCGACGCCGTCGATGGTGATGCGCCCGCCGTCGTGCGGCTCCAGCCGGTTGATGGCGCGCAGCAGCGTGGACTTGCCCGAGCCCGAGGCGCCGATGATCACCGTCACCTCGCCTGTGCAGAACTGCGTGGAAACGCCCTTGAGCACCTGGTGGCTGCCGAAGGACTTGGTGACCTTCTCGGCCACGATGTAGGGCATGCCCCGTGCCAGCTTGTCGGCGCTCATTTGTGGCGGCCCTCCACGTCGAAGCGGTACTCCACGGCAGCCGTGACCTGGGTCACCAGCGTGGTCAGCACCAGGTAGGTCACGCCCACGGTGACCAGGGTCTCCACGGGCTGGAAGGTGGCCGACTGGATGCGGTTGCCCACATTGGTCAGCTCCACCACGCCGATGGCGTACGCCAGCGACGAATCCTTGAGCAGGGCCACGAAGTTGCTCACCAGCGGCGGCAGCGAGATCTTGAAGGCCTGCGGGAACACCACGTCCATGAAGACGCGGCTGCGCGGCAGGCCCAGTGCGCGTGCGGCCTCGGCCTGGCCGCGCGGCACGGCCTGCAGGCCGGCACGCACGGCTTCGGCGTTGTAGGCGCCCACGTTCAGCGCCAGTGCAATGCAGGCGGCGGCGAAGTCGGGCAGGTTCAGGCCCGGGATCAGCACCGGCAGCGCGAAGTAGATGAACAGGATCTGCACCAGCAGCGGCGTGCCGCGGATCGCCCAGACATAAAAGCCCGCAGCCCAGCGCAGGGCGGCCGTGCGCGAGGTGCGCGCCAGCGCGGCGGCGATGCCCAGCACCAGGCCGGCGGCGCCGCTGGCCAGCGTCAGATACAGCGTGGTGCGCGCGCCTTCGGCGAAGGTGTCGGCGTTGGAGCCTATGGGCTCGGGCAGCAGGGACAGCAACTGCCCCAGCAGCGAAACCACGAGCACCATCAGCAGCAGGGCCGTGACCAGGGTGGCGTTGCTGCGCTGCGAGCGGCTCCAGTGGGCGGGCCAGAGGACGGTAAGCATAGGTGGGCTAGAAACAAAAAGGCGCCCTGCAAGTGGGCGCCGGTCGGGCAGATCTGCCCGGGGCCTCAGTCAGGGCAGCGGATGTCTTCGTGGAAGTATTTCTGCGACAGCTTGGCGTAGCTGCCGTCGGCCAGGGCTTCCTTGAAGGCCTTGTTCCAGGCGTCGGCCAGCGACTTGTTGTCCTTGGCCACGGCGGCGGCGATGCGCTCGACCAGCAGCAACTCGCCCTGCTTGAGCTGGGCATTGGGGTTCTTTTGCTGCAGTTCCTTGGCAATGAAGCGTTCGGTCACCCAGGCGTCCACGCGCTTGGACAGCAGCGCATTGCGCGCGGCCTCGTTGGTGGGGAAGTTGACCAGGCGCTTGATGCCGGGCATGGTCTTCTCCATGTACTGCATATAGGTGGAGCCGGTCTGCACCGACACCGTCCTGCCCGCCAGGTCCTTGGCCGAGCGGATGGCCGGGTCCAGCGACACCACGATGGCGCCAGAGCAGTAGTGGGGCTGTGTGAAGGTCACGGCCTTCTCGCGCTCGGGCGTGATGCCGTGCGAGGAGATCACCAGATCCCAGCGGTCCTGCTGCAGGCCGGTGAGCAGGGCGTCGAAGCTGATGGTCTTCCACTCGTACTTCACGCCCATCTTGGCGGCCATCATCTGGGCCAGCTCGACCTCGAAGCCGGTCAGCTGCTTTCCCTCGAAATGGGCGAAGGGCGCGTAATAGCCCTCGGTGGCCAGGCGCAGCGTGCCTTCCTTCTGGATGGCGTCGAAGGGGCGGGCCTGAACGCCTGCGGCGGTCCACAGGGCCAGCGCGGCGGCGACGATGACGGTAATGCGTTTCATGGAAGCTCCAGGAGGGCTGTCGCTCAGGACCTGACCCCGGCGCCGCAGGTTGAAGAAAGCGCCAAGGCACGGATCGGTGCATGGGCCATGGACGGCGGGGCCGGTTTTTTGCGGCTGGTCGGCTGGTCGGGTACGGCCGCTGGCAGGGGTGCGACATGCACCAGCCGCCGCAGCTCAAGGCGAAAAGTCGGCAATTATAGAAGGTTGCCGTCGCCAATGCCGATGGCAGGTGTTGCCAATGCCGCTGGCCTGTGCTCAGGCGATGAAGGCGTCGTAGCCGGTCTTGAGGATCAGCAGGCTCACCACGCCGATGAAAATGCCGCGCACAAAGCCCGTTCCATGGCGCAGGGCCATGTGCGTGCCCAGCATGGCGCCCAGCACATTGGCCACCGCCATGGGCACGGCCAGGTGCCACCAGATATGGCCCTTGAGCGCGAACAGCGCCAGCGCCGCCAGGTTGGTGGCCATGTTCAGCAGCTTGGCCGAGGCCGATGCGTTCAGGAAGTCATAGCCCATCAGCCGCACGAACAGGAACACGAAGAAGCTGCCCGTGCCGGGGCCGAAGAAGCCGTCGTAGAAGCCGATCACCAGGCCGATGGCGCAGGCGATCAGCGTCTCGGCGCGGCCCGAATAGTGCGGCGTGTGGTGGCGGCCCATGTCCTTGCGCGCCAGCGTGTAGACCAGCACGCCCAGCAGCACCAGCGGCAGCAGCCGGCGCAGGAAATCGGGGGAGATCTGCGTGACGGCCCAGGCGCCCGCAAAGGAGCCCGCCATGCCCACGCAGGCCGCCGGCATCATTGCGCGCCAGGGCAACTGCACCTTGCGGCCGTACTGCCAGGTGGACATGGCCGTGCCCCAGACCGAGGCGCTCTTGTTGGTGCCCAGCAGCGTGGCGGGCGGTGCGGTGGGGAAGGTGGCGAACAGCGCGGGCAGCAAGATGAGGCCCCCGCCGCCCACGATGGCGTCCACGAAGCCGGCCAGCATCGAGGCCAGCGAGACGATGATCCATTCCATAGGGCGGCGATTGTCGCACCGCCCAGGTGCCGCAGCCGGCTGGCCGCAGGCATAAAAAAAGCGCCGGACTTGCCGGCGCTCTGGGAAATGCATCTTGGGATGCTATTTATGAATGTTGATCTGGTTGTGTACGAGTTGTCTCCTCGGCCCCTCTTGTGCAGCACTGTGGTGCCGCGAGAGTGGGTGGACTTTAATGGTCGCACCTGGGTGGTGCATCGGGGATTTCCCGCAGTTACCGCAAAAGTGCGGGATTGCACCAGCAAAGGGCCGTGAGCATCGGGCGCCGGGGCTTTGACGCCAGGGCGACCATTCATTCCTCGCCTATCCGCTTTGGCCCACGACAACCCTGGCCCGCCCAGGCTTGCCGCTCCTCAGGCCGTCATCGCCACCGCTGCGTCGGCTGGTGCCGCCGCAGCGGTCGTTGTCCCTGTCCCTGTCCCGGTCTGCCCCTGCCGGTCCGCAAGAATCCAGCCGGCGGCCTTCTCCGCCATCATCAGCGTCGGGCTGTTGGTATTGCCGCTGGTGATGCGCGGCATGGCGCCTGCGTCGATCACGCGCAGGCCCTGCACGCCGCGTACGCGCAGGCGGCTGTCCAGCACGGCCATGGGGTCGTCGGCGCGGCCCATCTTCGTCGTGCCCACGGGGTGGAAGATGGTGGTGGCGATGTCGCCTGCCAGGCGTGCCAGATCCTCGTCGCTCTGGTACTGCACGCCGGGCTTCCATTCCTCGGGGGCGAAGCGCGCCAGTGCGCTCTGGCCGACGATGCGGCGCGTCACGCGCAGGCTGTCGGCGGCCACCTGCCGGTCCTCGGGTGTGGACAGGTAGTGCGGCGCAATGGCCGGCGCCTGGCGGAAGTCCCCGCTGTGGATGCGCACCGTGCCCCGGCTCGTGGGATTGAGGTTGCAGACGCTGGCCGTGAAGGCAGGAAAACCGTGCAGCGGCTCACCGAAGGCGTCCAGCGACAGCGGCTGCACGTGGTACTGGATATTGGGGTGCGCCTGCTGCGGGCTGCTGCGCGTGAAGGCCCCCAGCTGGGAGGGTGCCATGCTCATCGGCCCGCTGCGGCGCAGCAGGTATTCCAGGCCGATGCCGGCCTTGCCCCACAGCGAATTGGCCATGGTGTTCAGCGTGCGCGCGCCCTTGATCTTGTAGACCGAGCGGATCTGCAGATGGTCCTGCAGGTTCTCGCCCACGCCGGGCAGGTCGTGGCGCACGGCAATGCCGTGGTTCTGCAGCAGCGCGCCCGGGCCGATGCCCGACAGCTGCAGGATCTGCGGGGAGTTGACGGCGCCCGCGCACAGCAGCACCTCCTGGCTTGCCTGCACGTTGACCATTTCCGAGCCGGTCCAGACCTGGGCGCCGCTGCAGCGCAGGCCGCCGGCGGGCAATGGCTCGAACAGCAGCTGGCTGACCTGGGCATGGGTCCACAGCTCGAAATTGGGGCGGCCATAGCAGGTGGGCCGCAGGAAGGCCTTGGCGGTGTTCCAGCGCAGGCCGCCCTTCTGGTTGACCTCGAAGTAGCCCACCCCCTCGTTGCTGCCGCCGTTGAAGTCCTCGGTGGCCGGAATGCCGGCCTGCTGCGCGGCTTGGGCAAAGGCGTCCAGGATGTCCCAGCGCAGGCGCTGCCGCTCCACGCGCCATTCGGCGCTGCCGCCTGTGCCCGTGCCGCCGTGCAGGGCACGAAAGCCCGCATCGGCGTTGCCGCCGGCGTCCAGCCGCCAATGGCTTTCATGCTGGCGGAAGGCCTGCAGCACCTGGTCCCAGCGCCAGGCGTCGTCGCCGGTCAGCTCGGCCCAGCCGTCGTAGTCGCGGGCCTGGCCGCGCATGTAGATCATGCCGTTGATGCTGGAGCAGCCGCCCAGCGTCTTGCCGCGCGGATAGCGCAGGCTGCGGCCGTTGAGCCCTGCGTCGGGCTCGGTCTGGTAGAGCCAGTCGGTGCGCGGATTGCCGATGCAGTACAGGTAGCCCACGGGGATGTGGATCCAGTGGTAGTCGTCCTTGGCGCCCGCCTCGATCAGCAGCACGCGGCTGCGGCCATCGCGCGAAAGCCGATTGGCCAGGAGGGCGCCCGCCGTGCCGGCGCCGATGACGATGTAGTCGAAGGTGGTGTTGCTCATGGAGATGGGCGGGCGTCCGCTGCGGGCCGGAACGTCCTTGGGAGCCGGGGTTGGTGCTTCGACCCATTGTGCGGACGGCATGCGCACTGTCGAGAGGGAAAGCGCGCTGGACTCCTTTTTTTGCAGCATCGCATGCAGCAGCAATGGCAGTTCCGCTGGTTTTTTGATAAAAATTGCATGCGTAGGGCAAAGCTGTCGCGCGCACGGCGTTGCCAGGCAATCTGCGGCCCATGCCGCTCGGTTATCCTGCGGTCTTGGCTGCAATGCCGCCCGGCCCTGCCTGCGCGCCCCGCCTTCGCAACCCCCAAGGACTTTCCGCACTTGTCTGCCCTCAACAATCCCCCCCAATGCAGCCTGCGCCGCGACACTGACGGCCAGTGGGCGTTGCTGACCGGCTCCTGGGGCGCGGCCGAGCTGGGCCGGCGGGCGCAATGGCGCAGGCTGCGTGCGCAGCTGGCCGATGCCAAGGGCGATGACCTGGGCTGGAACCTCGAAGGGCTGGACTGGCTGGACCACGTGGGTGCGCAGCTGCTGTGGAACCACTGGGGCCGGCGCCTGCCCGCGCGTCTCGTGGCCAGCGATGCGCAGCGCGCCATGCTCGAGCGCGTGGGCCGCTTCTCCAAGGAGCCTGCGCCGCCGCCCCCGCGCCCGAACCTGCTGGAGCGCATCGACAGCCTGGGCTGCCTGGTGATCAACGCCTGCGGCCATTTCGCGCAGATGACGCGGCTCATCGGCCAGTTGCTGATCGACCTGCTGCGCTTTGCGCGTGCGCCGCACCGGGGGCCCTGGCGCGACATCTCCGGCCATCTTTACTCCATGGGCGCCACGGCCCTGCCCATCACGGCCCTGGTGGGCTTTCTGATCGGCGTGGTGCTGGCCTACCTGATGGCGCTGCAGCTGCGCCAGTTCGGGGCTGAATCCTTTATCGTCAACATCCTGGGCATCTCGCTGATCCGCGAGCTGGGTCCGCTGCTGGCGGCCATTTTGGTGGCCGGCCGCACGGGCTCGGCCATCACCGCCCAGATCGGCGTCATGCGCGTGACCGAGGAATTGGATGCCATGCAGGTCATGGGCATACCGCACGGCTTTCGCCTGGTGCTGCCGCGCGCGCTGGCGCTGGCCATCGCCATGCCCCTGGTCTCGCTGTGGACCACGCTGGCCGCGCTGGCCGGCGGCATGCTCGCGGCCGACCTGACCATGGGCGTCACGGGCGCCTACTTCGCCGAGGCCCTGCCTGCCGCCGTGAAGATCGGCAACCTCTGGATCGCCATGGGCAAATCCGTGGTCTTCGGCGCCCTCATCGCCCTGATCGGCTGCCACTGGGGCCTGCGCGTGGAGCCCAATACGCAGAGCCTGGGCAAGGGCACGACGGCCTCGGTGGTGACGGCCATCACCATGGTCATCGTGGTGGATGCGATCTTCGCCATCTTGTTCAAGGACGTAGGCATCTGATGGCCATGGACACCGAAACCTCCCCCACGCCCGCAGCCGACGAGCCCATCGTGCGCATTGCCGGGCTGTGGAGCGTGTTCGGCGAAGGCGAGAACGCCTTTGCCGTGCACCAGGACCTGGACCTGGATGTGCAGCGTGGCGAGATGCTGTCCATCGTCGGCGGCTCGGGCACGGGCAAGACCGTGCTGCTGCGCCAGATGCTGGGGCTGCTGGAGCCCACCAAGGGCCGTGTCGAAGTGCTGGGCCGCCCGGCCAGCGAAATGGGCCGCGAGGGCGCCGCCAGCCGCGTGGGCATGCTGTTCCAGCATGGGGCGCTGTACTCGGCCTTCAGCGTGCTGGACAACGTGGCCTTCGCGCTGCGCGAGCAGGGCACGCTGCCCGACGACCTGGTGCGCGACGCGGCCCTGGTCAAGCTGCAGATGGTGGGCCTCAAGCCCGAGCATGCCTCGCGCATGCCGGCCGATCTCTCGGGCGGCATGATCAAGCGCGTGGCGCTGGCGCGGGCGCTGATCATGGACCCGCCCCTGCTGCTGCTGGACGAGCCCACGGCCGGGCTGGACCCCACCAGCTCCGACGAATTCTGCGAACTGCTGCGCGAGCTGCGTGCCGAGCTGGGCCTGACCGTCATCATGGTCACGCACGACCTGGACACGCTGTTCGCCCTGTCCTCGCGCGTGGCCGTGCTGGCCGAGAAGAAGGTGCTGGTCAGCGGCCCGCCGCGCGAGGTGGCCGAGTTCAAGCATCCGTTCATCGAGCATTTCTTCCAGGGGGAGCGCGGCAGGCGCGCGATGAGCACGGTATGAGAAGCCCCCCTGAGTCGCTTCGCGCCTTCCCCCCTCTCGCTTTGCGGGGGGGGACGACACCCTCGCGGCGGGGCGGCCCTTGCTCGGTGTCCCTTGCCTTGGGGCGCGCCGGTTTTGAAGGCTGCGCTCTGAGTGCTGGCCCTTGGGGCTGTGACCCCATGCCTTGCTTTGCTGGGCTCAACGTTATGGACCATTGATATGGAAAACAAATCACATGCCATGGCGGCCGGCATTTTCGTGCTGGTCGTGGCGGCCCTGCTGGCGGGGCTGGCGATCTGGCTGACGCGCGATACGCGGCAGTACAACGAGTACGAGCTGTCCACCAAGGACGGCATCAGCGGCCTGCAGGCCCAGGCGGCCGTGCGCTACAAGGGCGTGGCGGTGGGCAAGGTCACGCGCATCGGGTTCGATCCGCAGACCAATGGCAATGTGCTGATCCGCATCGCCATCGGCGTGAACACGCCCATCACGCCCACCACGTTCGCCGTGCTGGGCTACCAGGGCGTCACGGGCCTGGCCCATGTGCAGCTCGATGATGCGGACCAGCCGCAGCCCCAGCTGCCGCCGGGCCCCAGCGGGCTGCCGCGCCTGCCGCTGCGCTCGTCGCCGCTGAGCATGCTGGCCGACCAGGGGCAGGTGCTGCTGGAGCGCGCCGATGAAATCTCGCGCCGCCTCAGCGACATGCTGGACACCGACAACCAAAAGCGCGTGAGCCAGGCGCTGGAGAACATTGCGGCCGCCGCCGCAGGCGTGCAGCAGCTCACGCAGAACCTGGACCGCACGCTGTCCACCCAGGTGCCGCAGCTCGCCGCCGACGCCCACAACACCCTGCAGTCGCTGGAGAAGGCCAGCAACGGAGCCGCCGCCGTGGCCTCCGAGCTGCAGCAGACCGTGCGCCGGGTGAACGCGCAGGACGGACCGCTGGAGCAGATCGCCCAGAGCACGCGCGCACTGACCCGCATGGCCGATTCGCTGGGGCGCAGCACGGTGCCGCACGCCAACCGCGCGGCCGACGATGTCTCGCGCGCCGCGCGCCAGATGGGTACGGCGGCCAGCCGCTTCAGCGACAACCCGCAGGCCGTGATCTACGGGCCGGGCCAGGCCCGCCCGGGGCCGGGCGAGCCCGGCTTCGTCGTCCCGTCCGCAGCCACCCAGCCCTGACCCAAGGAATCCGCATGCCCCTATCTCGCAAGACCGCCGTGGCCAGCGCTGGACTGGCCGCCGCCCTGATCCTGCTGGCCGGCTGCTCGGCCCTGCCGCAGCCCCCTGCCCAGCCTGCGCGCTATGACTTCGGCCTGGCGCCGCTGTCCGCGCCCGGGCAGTCCGCAACATCCGCCGCCCCGCAGGCACGCACGCCGCTGGCGCTGGCCGATGTGGAGGCCCCCGCCCTGTCCGACGGCAGCACCGCCATGTTCTACCGCCTGGCCTATGCCAACGGCCAGGAACTGCGCCCCTACCAGCTGGCGCGCTGGAGCCAGCCTCCGGCCCTGCTGCTGCAACAGCGCCTGCGCAGCCAGCTGGGCCTGCAGCGCCCCGTGCTGGCCAGCAGCGAAAGCGTGGCCCAGCCGCGCCTGCAGGGTGCCGTGCCCACGCTGCTGCGCGTGGACATCGAAGAGTTCAGCCAGGTCTTCGACGCGCCCGGCTCCAGTGCCGGCGTCGTGCGCCTGCGCGCCACCCTGGTCGAGCAAAGCGGTGCCGTGGACCGCCTGCTGGGTCAGAAGCTGTTCGAGGTGCGCAGCCCTGCCGCCTCCGGCGATGCCGCAGGCGGCGCGAAGGCGCTGGCGACGGCGGCCGATGCCGCCATTGCGCAGATCGATGCGTGGCTGGGGCAGCAGGGGCACTGAGCGGTAGCTTTGGCCGCCAGCCCGCCGTTTTCCCTTTCTTCCCCTCTCAACAACAGCCGATTGGTGCACTGCACTGTTCGGCTGTTTCTTCGTGGAGTGGACTCAGGTTCGAGCCGCTTCGGCGAGGCCACGTCGGGGCGATTGCAGCGCTTGTGAGCCTGACCGCGCTCCTTCAAGCAAAAAGCCCAGCAGAGCTGGGCTTTGGCAGGGCGAAGGCCTTACGCCTGAGTTACGCCTGAATCAGGAGGATTTGACCCTCAACTCCCTTGTGTAGGCCACCTTGCTGGAGCTGCTACGCGTGCGGAGCAGGCCGGTGTTCACTGCCTTGCGGGCAGCCATCAGCGCACGCGACATGCTGGCCTGTTTCAGGCTGAGCACTTCGGTGTTGATGTCGGCACGTTCTTTGGTAAGCATGGCAGGCTCCTGTCGAATGAAGTATAGCAACGAGGCTTCCATCGAGCCTTTGCGATAGCGCTTTGAAGGTCCTGTTGTACAGGCGCTCCAGCCGAGGAGATGCCGGGAAATAAAAGAACTGTTCGATCTCCTGCATCTCATCGAGATAGAACACCATCACGCTGCAAAGCGTTTGCACGAACTGGAAGATCTGGAAAGCTTCCGGCAGACACCAGCCATCAGGTTTGAAGTGGTCCGCTTCTGCGTCGGCGCGGCAAAACTTGACCAGCCGAGAGAACTCTGCAGGAGCGAAGTCCTTTGCGTCCAGGTTGTCCAGCATCGTGAGCAGGAGCTCGGGATCGTTGCCAGTCTCCGCATGGGGCGAAAGGAACAGAAACCAGAAGTCCAGCCCTGCGAATCGCACAGGGATGATCTCCCGGTCTGAATCAATCTCAGCCAAGTCTCCAATCCAGATGCCATTTGCGGGCGCTGCTGCAAACAGCTGCTTGCGCAAATCATCTTCAATCCACGCAGTCAATAATTTTCCCTCTCTGGAGAAAAATTAGACCTTGCACCGTCTTTGGCTGCTTGCCTCATACCGTCTATCTGGGCGGTGAATTTCTCTGCACTTTCCTTTTGCGCAAGGACCCCAGCGAGCCGTACGCGCCGATATGCGGGGTGGACCACAGAGGCGCCTGGGCGGGCGCCTGACCCAGCGCTTCCCGCGCGTCCGTCAGGGGCTGTAGTCCCGATCCCACCGTCTCGGCTGCCCCTGGGACGACCGTCAACACTAGGTCCAGACTACGGCGCGCAGCCCCCAGGTTTTTTACAGTGGAACCGTCGCTGATGCAGATCGTGGCTTTGAAAAAACAAGGCCTGATTGCACGGCACGACTTCAACATCACTGAAAGGACCAAGCCATGAATGAAGACCGCATCAAGGGCAACTGGAAGCAATTCACCGGCAAGATCCGTGAGCAATGGGGCAAGCTCACCGATGACGATCTGGACGTGATCGCCGGCAAGCGCGAGCAATTCCTGGGCAAGCTGCAGGAGCGCCAGGGCCTGGCCCGCGACGCTGCCGAAAAGCAGCTGACCGACTGGCAAAAGCGCAACCCCGACTTCCGCTTCGAAGACTGACGAGGGTGGACCCCGCGGGTGGCACGGACGCCCTGGCCGGCGCCACCACCCGCTCCCCCGACAGCCAGCGTGCCTGAGGGCACGCACCAATGGCCCGCCGCCGCAGGCACCAAGGGCCGCTTCAGTACAAATACAAGGAGTTCCATCATGCAAACACCGCAACGCTTTCGCCACATGCTGTCCGCCGTCGCCCTGGGCCTGATGGCCTCCGGCGCCATGGCCATGACCAATGCCGAGCACACGGCCGCCAAGAACCAGATCGAGGCCGAGTACAAGGCTGCCAAGGAACAGTGCAAGCCGCTGAAGGACAACGCCAAGGACGTCTGCGAGAAGCAGGCCAAGGGCCAGGAAAACGTGGCCAAGGCCGAACTGGAATCGCGCCGCAATCCTTCGCCCAAGAACAGCGAAAAGGCCCTCAAGGCCAAGGCTGATGCGGACTACGACATCGCCAAGGAAAAGTGCGACGACCTCAAGGGCGACGCCAAGGATGTCTGCGTGAAGGATGCCAAGGCTGCCCATGTACGCGCCGTCGAAGCCGCCAAGGTGAACAAGGCGCAGGCCGAGCCCGCTGCCAACTCCGCAGCCAAGGCTGCCAACGTGGCCGAAACCCGCAAGGACGCTGCCGAGGAAACCCGCGAAGCCGACTACAAGGCTGCCAAGGCCCGCTGCGACACCATGAGCGGTGACGCCAAGGACACCTGCGTGGCTGATGCCAAGCGGAAGTTTGGACAGTAAGCTGGTAGGCACCCCCTGAGGCGCTGCGCGCCTTCCCCCTCTCTACTTGCTTCGCAAGGGAGGGGGATGGCACTTTCGCCGCGAGGCGGCTCTTGCTCGGTGCCCCTGGCCTTTTGGCCGCGCCAGTTTTATCCGCCTTGACCAAGCCCCGCTCGCGGGGCTTTGCTGTTTTCGGGTTGGCTGATGTGGGTCAAACGGGTTGGGCGGTGCTGTTCCTAAGCTGCAGGCTTTCATGATGAAGGCAGGAGAAGCGTATGGCCGTACTGGAATGGAGCGGGGCGCTGGCATTGGAGTTGCCCGCCATGGACGAGGTGCACCAGGAGTTCGTGCTGCTGCTGGCCGAGGTGGAGGCGGCCGATGATGCGCAGCTGTGCACGCGCTGGGATGAGTTGATCGCGCATACGCAGGTGCATTTCGACCAGGAAGACCGCTGGATGCAGTCCACGCGCTTTACCAGCACCAACTGCCACAGCCTGCAGCACAAGGTGGTGCTGCAGGTGATGCGCGAGGGGGCGAACAAGGCGGCGGCCGGGGACCTGGCCGTGATCCGCAGCATGGCGGGCGAGCTGGCGGCCTGGTTCGTGCACCATGCGCAGACCATGGATGCGGCGCTGGCCCTGCATTTGCGCAGTGCGGGCTTCGATCCCGCCACGGGCTCCCTGGCACACCCTGAGGCCTTGCCCGAGCAGCCCATCACGGGCTGCGGCGGTGCCTGCGACGGCAGCGCCGACCGCGCGCGGGCCGTGCCGGCCTGAGCCGGCAGGCCCGCAATCAGCCAGCTCGTCAATCAGCCAGCCCGCTCAGGGCATGATCGCGGGCGAGGCCAGGATGGGGAAGATCTTCACCAGTCCACCCGCCATCACCTCCACGGCCAGGGCAGCGAGGATCAGGCCCATGAGCCGCGTCATCACGTTGATGCCGGTCTTGCCCAGCACGCGGGCGATCGGGTCGGCCAGCGAAAAACAGACCATCACCACCAGCGCCACCACCACGCCATAGCCCACCAGGGCCAGGTGCTGCCAGATGGTGCGTGCCTGGTCGGCGTAGATCACCACGGTGGACATGGAGGCCGGCCCCGTCAGCAGCGGAATCGTCAGCGGCACCACGGCAATGCTGTTGCCCATGGCGGCCTTTTCCGCGCCAGCGACAAGCGTGGGCGCGTTGGGCCGTTCCTCGGCCGGGCGGGCGTTGAGCATGTTCATGGCGCTGATCAGCAGCAGCAGGCCGCCGCCCACCTGAAAGCTCTGCAGCGAGATGTTGAAGAAGTCCAGCACCTGCAGCCCGATGATGGCGCAGGCCGCGATCACGCAGAACGAGGCCAGCGCCGCCGTGCGAATGGTCTGCTGGCGCTGCTGGGCGCTGAATCCCTCGGTGTAGTGGATGAAGAAGGGGACGATGGCCAGCGGGTTGATGATGGCCACCAGCGTGATCAGCGGTTTGAGGTCCATCGCATTCCCTGTAGGTTGCCGCCGCCCACCTGTGCCCGGCCCTTGCCGGTACGCACGACTTTTCGTTCCATCGAATGTCTCCTGTGAAAGAATTGCCGCACGGGCCGGCCCGCCGCCATTACAGCATTGCGGGGCGCGTCCGCCCACCGGGAAATCACAACAGGTTCTCAGACAGAAAGGAACGCGGACATGGGCAGTTTTGTGCAGTTGACTTCATTGGATGGCACGTCTTCGCCGGCCTGGGTGGCGCGGCCCGATGTGCCCGCGCGCGGCGCCGTCGTGGTGCTGCAGGAGATCTTCGGCGTCAACGCCCATATCCGCGCCGTGGCCGACCGCCTGGCTGCCCGCGGCTATGTGGCCGTGGCGCCGTCACTGTTCACGCGTGTCGAGGCCGGTGTGGACCTGGGCTACGGCGACGCCGACCGTGCCAAGGGCATGGCGCTGAAATCCGCCGCCGAGGCGCTGCCCCAGCCCGGCGTGCTGCCCGAGATCGAGGCCGCCATCGCCCATGCTGCCACGCTGGTGCCCGGCGGCAAGGTGGGCATCGTGGGCTTTTGCTGGGGCGGCCTGTGGGCCTGGCGCGCGGCCTGCAACCTGCCCAGCCTGTCGGCTGCGGCCTGCTACTACGGCGGCGGCATGACCACGCCGCTGGAGATGGGCCGCGAGCCGCTGTGCCCCGTCATCGCCCACTTCGGCCGGCGCGATACGCACATTCCCGTGGACGCCGTGCAGGCCTTCGCCCAGGCGCAAAAGCATGTGCAGGTGCACCTGTACGACGCCGACCACGGCTTCAACTGCGACCAGCGCAGCGCCTACGACGAGGCCAGCGCCCTGCAGGCGCGCGACCGCACGCTGGCCTTCTTCGACCAGCACCTGGCCTGATCAACCCCCGGGGTCCGGGTCACATGCCGGCCCCGGCGTCGCCTTGCGCGCCTGCACGGTCTGCAGCGGGCCCCGCAGCGCGCGCTGCTGCGCGATCAGGAAACTCAGCAGGCCGCCCAGGTCGCTCAACTGTTGGCCAGGTGCACTCATGCAGCACAGGTCTACTACCAGCCCGATCTGCCGCATGCAGTCCTGCACTCGGTAGACCTCGTATTCGGAAATGAGGTAGTACAGACTGGCCTCTTCCCTGGGGGGCATAGGGTGGAAGTGGGAGGGGCAGCGATTGTTTCGCCGGATGGAGTGATGTCAGCCATGGCAGCTCCTACGTGACATAAAGAGCCTGCCGCCACTCCGCCAAGAGAGGTGCCAGGACTGTGCAGGTTGGCGGACCGGACGTAGGACCGGCACCCCCTTGCGGAGGTCCCGCACAGCCCCGCCAAAACGGAACCGTGCCCGGCGCAGCACCGGGAAGATGAAAAAAGCCGCTGCCTCATGGAAAGGCGTGCGGCTGCTGCGCCTACGTTGTTTCGGGCCGCCAAGCCCGTTTCCCCCGAGACGATCGCGAAATGCTACTCCAAATGCGCGTCCTGCCGCGCTCTGAAGCCAGGTTCAGCCCTGGGGTTGCTGCGCGTGCAGCCCCATGTGGTACAGCCCCCAGGGCGCCTGCGCAAAGCGTTCCTTGAGCGGCTTGCCTGCCAGATCGGCAATGCGGTCGGCGTCGTACATGGCCCATTGCGGGCCCAGGCCGCCCAGGCCCAGGCGCCGGCCGTCCATGTGCGTGGCCAGCAGCATGCGCCATTGCAGGGCCTGGGCCAGCGGCAGCTGGGCGCGGTAGCCGTCGATGGCCTGCAGGGTGATCCACTGGCCCCTGGCCGCTGCGGCGGCGCTGTCCACGCCGGCCGCCTGCAGCACGGTGGCCAGCAGCGGGCCGCGCAGCCGGTGGGGCTGGCCGTCGTATTCGATATGGGGCGTGATCTCCACCGTGGGCAGGCGCTCCAGCGCACCGGCCCCTGTGGTCCAGGCCGAGTCGAAGGCCAGGCCATGGTTTTTCAGCAGCAGATCGGCCACCGGGTCCAGCGGCCCCCGGTTGCCGCGCACACCGGGGCCGCTGATGGTGAGCACGGCGGCTTCGGTGCTTTTTCCGGGGGCGGCGGGAGCGGCCAGGGCGCTTTCGCAAAGGGCCAGGCCGGTGGCTGCGCTGGCGGCCAGCAGGCTGCGGCGTGAAAGCGGGCTCCGGCTTGCGGATGCGGTCATGAGGAACTCCTGGGGGTGCGTGGCGATGTGCCAGCGCCGATTTTCCGTGAACTCCTCTCCCTTCGCGACAGCGCCGCGCCTGCAGCGGTCAAGAGGCCCAGCAGCGCCAGGGCGGGCAGGCCCAGGCCCGGCACGGGCGTGGCCGTGGGGCCGGCAGGACCCGCCAGCGGCACGGCCAGCAGCACGGGGTCGCTGATGGCACCCGGCGCGGGATTGCTGTCGCCCGTGGCGGTGGCGGTGGCGCTGCCGTTGTTGTCGGTGACGGAAAAGCGCAGCGTGCGGCCCTGCAGGCTGTCGATGGGCCAGGGCACCCATTGCTGGTCCAGGTACTTGAACAGCCGGGCATTGGCGGGAATGGCCTCGGGCAGCGTGAGCGTGACGCCCAGCTTCTCGCCCGGCATGCAGTACATGGCCTGGAAGCTGGCCTGTCCCCAGGGATAGCGGTGCCCTGCGGGCAGGCTGCCGGTGGCTGCCGTGAAGGCGGGCGCGCCGTCGAGCACGCAGCCGCCGCTGGGGCTGTCCAGGGCCAGGGTGACGGCGCCGCCGGGGCCGGCGCCCGTGTACGTGGTGTCGGGCACGAACATGGCCAGCACGTTGCGCGCCCGGTCCATGGTCACGGTGCAGGAGGTGGCGTTGCCGCTGCAGTCATTGCCCCAGCCTGCGAACCTGTAGGCCGGCGCGGGCGTGGCCGTCAGCGTGACCAGGGTCTGGGCGCCGGAGGGGTAGCTGGCGCTGCACTGTGCCGGTGTGCCGCCGCCGGAAGGCTGCGTGCATTGCACGATGCCGCCGTCCAGGGGCACGGGCAGGTCGCCGGCCGTCACGCTGCCGCCTGGCGTGCTGACCTGCACGATCAAGGCTGCGGCACCCTGCAGTTCCACCGCGCCCATGTCGCAGCCCGCGCCCTGGGGGCGCACCTGGCCGCGCTGGTCGATGAGGCCGTTGCAGTAGTAGGACGGTACGGCGTCCACGGCCGGCGAGCCTGCGGCCGGCAGCAGGCTCGGCGTGGCGCCGCCGTTGTTGTGCAGGCTTGCCAGCAGGGGGTCCTGGTCGAAAAGATTGGTGCCCCTGTCGTCGATGTCGATGGCGCCAGGCGGCAGGCCGGCAGTGCTGACGGTCCTGAGAATGCTGTAGTCCAGGCTCACCAGCGGGTTGTTGCCGTCCTTGTTGTAGATCTCCGGGCCCGTCGTGCCAGTCGCGTTCCACAGAATGCTGGAGACCAGGGCGACAGGGTTGGCATACCCGGTGGGCCATGCGGCATCGTTGTACAGAGCGTGGCCTGCGCCGTCCGCCTGGCTGGTGCCCGCCTGGTTGCCGACGAAGGTGGTGAAGCGGACCAGCGAACTGCCCGTGAACGTGGAGCCCTCCGTCCGGTAGTACAGGGCGCCGCCATGGCGGCCTGCGCGGTTGCCGGTGAAGGTGACGTCCTCGATGCGCAGGGCATTGGCCGTGTCGTGTACCAGGTGGTAGAGGGCGCCTGCGTCCGCGCTGGCCGAATTGCCGGCGAACAGGGACTGGCGTATCTCCATGGCATTGGCGCCGTTGCCCCAGCCTTCGCTATAGATGGCACCGCCCATGGCTGCGCTGTTGCCGCTGAAGCTGGACTGGCGGATCAGGGGGCTGGCGGTGCCGGCGTTGTCGGAAAGGTTGTAGAGGGCGCCGCCCTGGCCGGCATTGGACTCGGCCTTGTTGCCGCTGAACACCACGTTGAGCAGCGTGGGGCTGCAGGCGCTGCCCGCTCCCGCGCCGTTGCAGTACAGGCCGGCGCCGTGGTAGTTGGTGCCGCCGGACTGGCCCGCCGTGATGGTGAGGGTGTCCAGCCGCGTGTTGTCCCGTGTGTAGGGGCCGCCGCTGCTGCTGTTGCCCCGCCCGCCGATCACCACCACGTTGAAGCTGTTGCCGCCCTGGATGTCCGTGGCGGCGGGCGTGATGCCGCCCGTGCGGTTGCTGTCATTGCCATCGATGTCGCCGGACAGCACGGTCAGGCGCGGGTCGGTGGTGCGTTCCTCGGGCGCGGTGCTGTTGCCGGTGTAGCCGCCCAGCAAGTGCACCGGTGCGTTGATGGCAAAGCTGGCGCTGCGGTCCGTGCCCGCCGTGGGCCGGTAGATGCCCTGCTTGAGCCGGATGCTGCTGCAGGCCCCGCTGCCCAGCGCGGCCTGCAGCGTGGTGGCGCTGCTCCAGTCCAGGCCGCTGGCGGCGGCGCTGCCGTCGCTGGCCGCATGGCAGGTGAGTTGGCTGCCGGCGGGCGCGGCCTGTGCGCCCGGGGCGGCGCCCAGCAGGGCGGCCAGGGCCAGGGCGTGGGGCACGGCGCGGGGCACGGCGCGGGACATGGCGCGGGTTAGGGCGGTAATGCCGGCCTGCGCGGTGCGGGGCATGGGCAGGAGGGCCATCGTCTATCTCCTTGAACCTTGAAGTCGGTGCCGGGTGGCCTGGGCGACCATAGCCACTGGCGCCTTTCCTGTATGTCCCCCTTTCGGGCGACAAGACGAGGCACCCCTATCCATGTGAACATGCAGCTCTTGCCGCCATGGCAGGTCCGCAGAACTTTTGGCCCATGCACGCAGACCCTCCAGAAAGTCCAGCCAGCCCCGCCGGAGCCGGCAATGCTGCACCCGCCCCCATCCGCGTGGCCGTGGTGGAGGACGATGCCGCCTGCCGCCACGCCCTGGTGGGCGTGATCAATGCCGCGAAGGACATGGTCCTGTGCTGGGCGGCAGCCAGCCGCGCGGAGGCCCTGCACCAGCTCGGTCGTGCCGATGGGGCGGGCGCCATGGACGTGATGCTGGTGGACCTGGGCCTGCCCGATGGCAGCGGCCTGGAGGTGATTGCTGCCGTGCGCACCCGCCATCCCGGGGCAGCGGTGATGGTCAGCACCATCTTCGGCGACGAGCAGCATGTGCTGGCCGCCATCGAGGCCGGCGCCATGGGCTATCTGCTCAAGGACCTGGCCGCCGACGCGGTGCTGGAGGAGGTGCGCAGCCTGCACGCGGGCGGCAGCCCCATCAATCCCATGGTGGCGCGCAAGCTGCTGCTGCGCCAGCAGCGGGCCGGGGCGGTGGCCGGGCTGGAACGGCCTGTGGAGCCGCAGGCCGCCGCGCAGGCGCTGTCCACGCGCGAGCTGGAGGTGCTGCGCCTGGTGGCGCGCGGCCATACGCTGGACGAGGTGGCGCGCCAGCTGGGCGTGTCGCGCCACACGGTGCGCACCTTCGTGCGGCGCATCTACGGCAAGCTGCAGGTGTCCAGCCGCACGCAGATGATGCATGTGGCGTTGCAGCACGGCTGGCTGGCCGAGGGACGGCGATGAGCGCAGATGAGCGCCGCCTCAGCAGGGGGTTGACCGGGCAGCCGCTCCAGCGGCGGGCCCTGCTGGTGTCCGCGGGGCTGGCGGCGCTGGCGATGCTGCTGGCGGGGGCGTTCGGGCTGCGAGGCGATGCCGCAGGCGTTCCGGTGCAGTTGCGCCAGGCGCAGTTGTGGGCGTCGCCCAGCCAGCGCTGGGAGCCGCCCGTGGCGCTGGAGGCGGCGGACGATGCGGTGCTGGGCGCGGCCACGCCCTGGCGCGAGGTGGATCTGCCCTATGCGGGAGACAGGGCCGTGTCGGGCAGCGGCGACCTGGCCCTGGCGCCGCCCGAGGTGCGCTGGTTCCGCGCCGTGGTGCCGCCCGGGGCGCTGGCGCCCACGCCCCAGGGCGCGCGCCTGTATATCCCGCGCTGGCAGACGGTGGGCACGGTGGCGGTGTATGTGGACGGGAAGCTGGCCTGGCAGACGCGCGGCAGCCGGGTGTGGAACAGTTTCAACCTGCCGGTGTGGCTGGACCTGGGCGGGCTGGCGCAGCCCGGGCGCCCCCTGCAGGTGCATGTGCGCATGGCCAGCCAGCAGGGCGTGGGCGGGGCGCTGTCCAGCCTGTGGGCGGGGCCGGCCGAGTCGCTGCGCCTGTCCTGGCGGCTGCGCAGCCTGCTCCAGGCCGATCTGGTGGTCTACACGGCGGGCTCCTACCTGGTGCTGGGCCTGTTCGCGCTGGCGCTGTGGACGCTGCAGCGGCGGCGCGGGGATGTGGTGTTCCTGCTGTTCTTCCTGATGTCGCTGTGCCAGTTGCTGGGCTCGCTGCAGTTCATGGTGGACGGCGAGGGGCTGGCCCTGTCGGACGGCTGGTTCTCCTGGCTGACGCTGGCCGGCCTCATGGGCGCCACGGTGGCGGCCTTCCATTTCCTGTGCCTGATGCAGCGCAGGCGCCGGCCATGGCTGGGCCGGGTGCTGCAGGGCTATGTGGGCACGGTGCTGCTGGTGGCGGTGCCGCTGTGGGGGCCGGCGCACGAGACCATCCTGCCGCTGCTGCGGCTGCTGATGGTGCCGCCGGAGATCCTGGTGCTGTGCATGGCCGTGGTGGGCGCCTGGCGCATGCGCGATGGCGGCAGCACCATGCTGGCCGTGTGGATGCTGCTGTCGTTTCCCATCGGCTTCCATGACCTGGCGCTGCAAAGCTACCTGATCAGCATAGAGAGCATCTACCTCACGCCCTATGTGTACCTGGGGCTGTTCACGCTGTTCCTGCTGGTGGCCTACCGGCGCTACAACGGCGCGCTGGCCGTGGCAGAGAACGCCAACCTGCATCTGGCGGAACGGCTCAAGGCCCAGGAGGCGGAGCTGGCCCAGGCCCATGAGCGCCTGCTGGCCGTGGAGCGCGAGCAGACGCTGATGCAGGAGCGCCAGCGTCTGATGCGCGAGATGCACGACGGCGTGGGCTCTTCGCTGATGAGCGCGCTGCGCGTGGTGGAGTTCAACCAGGCCGGCACGGTGGACCTGGTGCAGCTGCTGCAGGAGTGCATCGATGACCTGAAGCTGTCCATCGATTCGCTGGAGCCGCTGGACTGCGACCTGCTGGCGCTGCTGGCCGGGCTGCGCTACCGGCTGGGGCCACGCCTGGAAGGGGCGGGGCTGCGGCTGCACTGGGAGGTGAGCGACCTGCCCGCGCTGCCGTGGCTGGACGCGCAGGCCGCCCTGCATGTGCTGCGCATCCTGCAGGAGGTGCTGACCAACATCATCAAGCACAGCGGCGCGCGCGAGATCAGGGTGCGCACGGCCCAGGCCCTGCTGGACGGCCGGGCCGGCGTGCAGGTGCTGGTGGGGGACGACGGCCGCCCCTTCGATCGCGCCCAGGCACCCACCGAAGGCCGCAAGGGACTGGCGAACATGCGCACGCGCGCGCTGGCGCTGCAGGCCCGGCTGGACTGGGAGCCCCTGGCCGGCGGCAATCGCTTCACGCTGTGGATGCCGCTGGAGCGGGCGGGCGCCTGACAGGGGCGGAGGCCTCGCCCCGGTGGCGCTAGTCCTGCGCCGTGCGCGCCATGTAGCGCTTGCGCCAGAAGAACATGGTCAGGCCCACGGCAATCGCCATCATCGAGCCCATGGCCCACCAGAAGCCGTCCTGCTTGTGCACCAGGGGGATGAACTCGAAGTTCATGCCGAAGATGCCGGCAATCAGGTTCAGCGGCAGGAAGACGGCAGTCAGTGCGGTGAGCGTGCGCATGATGTCGTTGGTGCGGTTGCTCTGCACGGAAAAATGCATCTGAACCACGGTCTCGGTGCTTTGCTCCAGCCGCCGCACGTGGTGGACCACGCGCTCTATGTGTTCCAGCACGTCGCGGCTGCGCACCTTGAGCAGGTCCAGCTCGCGCAGCGCCGCCGCGCCCTCGGGAGGCGCCCAGGTCTCCAGCGCGTCCGTCCAGTCCTGCACGGCGGTGCGCTGGTCTTCGCAGACCTCATCCAGCTCGTGCAGGGCCAGGCGTGCGTCCAGCAGGGCGCTCCAGTTGGCAAAGCGCGTGCGTGGGCGCAGCAGCTCGGTCTGCCAGTGGTCCAGCTGGCGCGACAGTTCGCGGCGCAGGTCCAGGAAGCCGTCCACGATGAGGTTGACCACGCGCAGCATGAGGTCGGGCGGGCTGGCAGGCAGCCGCGTGCCGGAGGTGGGGTTCAGCCGTCCCTCGCGGGGATCATTGGGCACGGCGGCCAGCAGCCGCGCGGCATAGGCGTCGCGCACGGTGCAGTCTTCGGGGTGCACGGACAGCAGCACCTGGTCGAACATGGCAAAGCCCACGGGGCTGGTGTCGATGTTGCGCAGCACGGGCGGGCCTGTGCGGCGCACGGGAGGTGAGGGGGGCAGCGCCTGCGCCGCAGGCGAAGAGGCCGTGCCGGCTTGCGGGGCGGCACGTGCCTGCCCGCTGGCCAGGCGGCGAAACACCAGCAGGTCGTACTGCGAGGTGTAGTCGTAGCGCGAGGGCAACTGGGCGTTGAGCAGGTCCGAGACATGCAGGTCCACCAGCTGCTGGCCCGACAGCAGCTGCAGCGTGCGCTGCACCTCGGCCAGCCGCTCCTGCAAGGTGGCACGGGTGCAGGAGATCCAGACGAATCCCTGCGCGGGCGCCTGGTCGGGCAGGGCGGCCAGTTCGGTGGCGCCGCCCGGCTGCAGGTGGAAGATGCGCATGTTCCTGGCGGCGGGAGCGGCTCCCGCGGGCGGCGTCACCGGCTGCATGCGCTCAGCCGCGCAGCTTGCGCGCGGCGTCGATGGCGAAGTAGGTCAGGATGCCGTCGGCACCCGCGCGCTTGAAGGCCAGCAGCGATTCCATCATCACCTGGTCATGGTCCAGCCAGCCGTTGGCGGCGGCGGCCTTGAGCATGGCGTACTCGCCACTGACCTGGTAGGCGAAGGTGGGCACGCCGAATTCGTCCTTGACGCGGCGCACCACGTCCAGGTACGGCATGCCGGGCTTGACCATGACCATGTCGGCACCCTCGGCCAGGTCCTGGGCGACTTCGCGCAGGGCCTCGTCGGTGTTGGCGGGGTCCATCTGGTAGACGTTCTTGTCGGCCTTGCCCAGCGCGCCGCGCGTGCCCACGGCGTCGCGGAACGGGCCGTAGAAGGCGCTGGCGTACTTGGCGCTGTAGGCCATGATGCGTGTGTGGATGTGGCCGTGGGCCTCCAGCGCCTCGCGGATGGCGCCGATGCGGCCGTCCATCATGTCGCTGGGCGCCACCATGTCCACGCCGGCCTCGGCATGGGTGAGGGCCTGGCCCACCAGCACCTGCACGGTCTCGTCATTGATGATGTAGCCGGACTCGTCGAGGATGCCGTCCTGGCCGTGGCTGGTGTAGGGATCCAGGGCCACGTCGGTCATCACGCCCAGTTGCGGGAACTCCTTCTTGAGCGCACGCACCACGCGCGGGATCAGGCCGTCGGGGTTGAGCGCCTCCTTGCCGTCGGGCGTCTTCAGCGAGGACTCGATGGCGGGGAACAGCGCCAGGAACGGGATCTCCAGCTGCACGCACTGCTCGGCCACGGGCAGCAGCAGGTCCAGGCTCAGGCGGTCCACGCCGGGCATGGAGGGCACGGCCTCGCGCTGGTTCGTGCCTTCGTGCACGAACACGGGGTAGATGAAGTCGTGGGCCGTGAGCACGTTCTCGCGCACCAGATTGCGCGTGAAGGCGTCGCGGCGCAGGCGGCGGGGGCGGTTGTGCGGGAAGGGGGTGGGGCTGGACAGATGCATGCCGAAAATTGTGCCCCATTCCCGCCGCAGGCCCCGCAACCCTGGCGACGACGCCGGCACGCGGGACTCGGCTTTTGCGCCTGCGCAGCCTGGCGCACCCCTGTACGCACGTACACTGCCCGCATGCTGTGGGTCAAAGCCTTTCATATCGTTTTCGTGGCAAGCTGGTTCGCGGGCCTGTTCTATCTGCCTCGCATCTTCGTCAACGTGGCCATGGTCACGCCCGGCTCGGTGGCCGAGCGCGAGCGCCTGCTGCTCATGGCGCGCAAGCTGCTGCGCTTCACCACGCTGCTGGCCGTGCCCGCATTGGGCCTGGGCCTGTGGCTGTACCTGGGCTACGGCATCGGCAAGGGGCCGGGCAACGGCTGGATGCATGCCAAGCTGGCCGGCGTGCTGCTGGTCATCGGCTACCACCATGCCTGCGGGCGCCTGCTGCGCAAGCTGATCGACAACCGGGACCAGCACAGCCACCGCTGGTTCCGCATCTTCAACGAGGTGCCGGTGCTGTTGCTGGTGGCCATCGTCATCCTGGTGGTCGTCAAACCTTTCTGAGAAACCGTTCCAACGAAGAGGGAGGCAGGGCGTGGTGCAAAGGACTTCGGCCTGGCCGCTGGCACTGGTCTATGCGGTGCTCATCGTTTTCGCCAGCCTGTTTCCCTTTGACGGCTGGCGTGCCCAGGGCATAGACCCGCTGGTGTTCCTGACGGCAAAGATCCCGCCGCCGTACTGGACCTGGTTCGACGTCAACACCAACATCGTCGGCTACGCGCCGCTGGGTTTTTTCCTGGCGCTGGCCCTGGTGCGCAGCGGCAGCCCGCGCGCGGCCGTGCCGCTGGCGGCGCTGGCCGGTACCCTGCTGTCGCTGTCCATGGAATTCCTGCAGATCTATCTGCCGCGGCGCGTTCCCTCCAATCTGGATCTGGTGCTCAATGCGGGCGGCACCTTGCTGGGCGCGCTGGTGGCGCTGCTGCTGGAGCGCCTGGGCGCCCTGGCGCGCTGGAGCGCCTTTCGCACCCATTGGCTGGGTGAGGACGGCGGCGGTGCCATGGTGCTGCTGGCACTGTGGCCCTGGGCGCTGCTCTTTCCCGCCGCCGTGCCCTTTGGCCTGGGCCAGGTGCTGGAGCGGCTGGAGCAGGGGCTGCTGGACATGCTCGAAGGCACGCCCTTCCTCATGTGGCTGCCGCTGCGCGAGTCCGCGCTGACGCCGCTGTCGCCCGTGACCGAGATGCTGTGCGTGATGCTGGGCCTGTGGGTGCCCTGCCTGCTGGCCTACTGCGTGATGCGCCACATGGGCCGGCGTGCCGTGCTGGCGGGCTCGGCCATCGTGATCGGCATCGGGGTCTCGGCGCTGTCGGCCGCGCTGAGCTGGGGGCCTGCCCATGCCTGGGAATGGGTGGATCTGCCCGTGCGCATGGGCGTATGGGGCGGCCTGGGCCTGGCCATGGTGGCCCTGCCGCTGTCGCGCCGCGCCTGTGCAGCCCTGCTGATGCTGGTGCTGGTGCTGCAATTGAGCATCCTGAACCAGGCGCCCACCAGCGCCTATTTCTCCGAGACGCTGCAGGCCTGGGAGCAGGGGCGTTTCATCCGCTTCTACGGGCTGGGCCAGTGGCTGGGATGGCTGTGGCCCTATGCCACCCTGGTCTATGTGCTGCTCAGGGTGGCGCGCCGCGATGCAGGGCCGCTGCCGCCCGCACCTTCAGCGCCCCCGGCGCCTTCGGGGCAGCAGACGCAGGCCTAGAATCCGCTCCATGAGCGAACACCCACGTCCCGGGGCCGACAGCGGCCAGCAAGGCGCAGGCAACTACTATGCGCGCCACATCTTCTTTTGCCTCAACGAGAGGCCCAACGGCGAGGACTGCTGTGCGCTGCACGGCGCCAAGGCGGGCTTTGACCACTGCAAGAAGCAGGTCAAGCAGCTGGGCCTGGCCGGCAAGGGCCAGGTGCGCGTGAACAAGGCCGGTTGCCTGGACCGCTGCGCGGGCGCGCCCGTGGCCGTGGTCTACCCTGAAGGCACCTGGTACACCTTCGTGGACGAGTCCGACATCGACGAGATCGTCGAGTCCCACCTCAAGAACGGCCAGCCCGTGGAGCGCCTGCTGCTGCCGCCCGACGTGGGCCGCTGAGCACCGGCTGGAACTTTGGGCCTTTCCGGGCATCAGTGCTTTTTCAGCTTGGATTGGCTGCTACTACTAGGATAGCGATTGTGAATGCGCAGACCGAACGTTTGACCTTGACCGGCCTTGCCGGGGCCGTGGAGGCCCTGCGCGATGCGCCGGCCGCCGATGCACCGCCGCGCGGCGTGGCCATCATCGCCCACCCCCATCCGCTGTTCGGCGGCACCATGGACAACAAGGTGGTGCAGACCCTGGCGCGTGCCTTCGTGCAGTGCGGCTACACGGCCGTGCGATTCAACTTCCGCGGCGTGGGCGCCAGTGCCGGCGAGCACGATGCGGGCGTCGGCGAGGCCCAGGACATGCTGTCCGTGGTCCGCCAGGTCGCCCCCGAAGGACCGATCGCGCTGGCCGGCTTCTCCTTCGGAGCCTTCGTCACCAGCCATGTGCTGGCGGGACTCTGGAACGAGGGCAGGGTGGAGAAGGCGGTGCTGGTGGGCACGGCGGCCAGCCGCTTCACCGTGGCCCCTGTCCCGCCCGAGGCCCATGACCGGACCCTGGTGGTGCACGGCGAAGCCGATGACACGGTGCCGCTGTCTGCCGTCATGGACTGGGCGCGCCCGCAGATACTGCCTGTTACCGTCGTGCCCGGGGGTGGTCATTTCTTTCACGGACAATTGCCGCTGCTCAAAAGCCTCGTGGTCCGCCATTTGCGCTCACTCCCCTAGCGGCCCGCGCCGCTGCTCAACAGGCCTGCCCCATCGGGCGGGCATGTTTTCGCCTTTCCTGCATTCCCTGCCCTTTAGCGAGAGTTTTCCTCATGAAGCCACTTTCCTCCACGCTGCGAGTCCTGGCACTGGCGGCCGCCATGGCGCCGGCCCTGGCGCTGGCGCAGATCACCCCGCCCCAGCCGCCCGAGATCGCGGCGCGCAACTATCTACTGGTCGATGTCACCGCCAACCAGGTGCTGGGCGCCAAGGACATCGACGCGCCCATCGAGCAGGCCTCGCTGACCAAGCTGATGACCGGCTACCTGGTCTTCGACGCGCTGCGCGCCAAGAAGATCACGCTGGAGCAGCGCCTGCCCGTGAGCGAGCGCGCCTGGAAGATGCCCGGCTCGCGCATGTTCATCGACCCCAAGATGCAGGTGCCGGTCGATGACCTGGTCAAGGGCATGATCGTGCAGTCCGGCAACGACGCCACCATGGCCCTGGCCGAAGGCGTGGGCGGCTCGGCCGAGAACTTCGTGCGGCTCATGAACGAGCAGGCCAAGGCGCTGGGCATGAAGAACACCAGCTACAAGAATCCCGAGGGCCTGACCGAGCCCGGCCACCTGACCACGGCGCGCGACCTGTCCATCCTCGCCCAGCGCCTGATGCAGGACTTCCCCGAGTACATGCACTACTACTCGACCAAGAAGTACTTCTATCCTGGCACGCCGGCCTCCAACGGCACCAACCGCAACTCGCTGCTGTTCCGCGACCCGACCGTCGATGGCCTCAAGACCGGCCACACGGCCGCCGCCGGCTACTGCCTGGTGGCCACCGCCAAGCGCGACCTGCCCAACGTGGGCAGCCGCCGCCTGATCTCCATCGTGCTGGGTGCTGCCAGCGAGAACGCGCGTGCCAATGAAAGCCAGAAGCTGCTGAACTGGGGCTATGCGGCCTTCGATTCGGTCAAGCTGTTCGATGCCGAGCAGGCCGTGGCCACGCCCGAAGTCTGGAAGGGCAAGGCGAACACCGTCAAGATCGGCCGCACCACGCCCATCGTGGTCACCGTGCCGGCCGGCAGCGGCGGCAAGCTGAGCACCGAAGTCGTGCGCCAGGACCCGCTGATCGCCCCGTTCACCAAGGGCCAGGCCATGGGCACGCTCAAGGTCAAGATGGGTGCCGACACCGTGGCCGAAGTGCCGCTGGTGGCGCTGGAAGGCGTGGAGCAGGCGGGCTTCTTCGGTCGTGCCTGGGATGCGATCCGCCTCTGGATCAAGTAAGCCCCGGGGCCTGTCGCCCAGGCCCTCGCGTGCTGGCTTGAAGGGGGTGCAGTTGTGCGATCTCCCGCAAGCTGGTACAGTCGAGGGCTTTTCGGAATTTCCGAAGGGATTCACGTTTTCGCTTTTCGCAAGCAATTCACGTTTAGGGACGTTTATTAATGCCAACCATTAACCAACTCGTGCGTCAGGGCCGCACGGTCGAAGTTGTCAAATCCAAGAGCCCTGCTATGGAAAACTGCCCTCAGCGCCGCGGCGTGTGCACCCGTGTGTACACCACGACGCCCAAGAAGCCTAACTCCGCTCTGCGTAAGGTTGCCAAGGTGCGCCTGACCAACGGCTTCGAGGTCATCTCCTACATCGGTGGTGAAGGCCACAACCTGCAAGAGCACAGCGTTGTGCTGGTGCGCGGCGGCCGTGTGAAGGACTTGCCCGGTGTGCGTTACCACATCGTGCGTGGCTCCCTTGACCTGCAAGGCGTCAAGGACCGCAAGCAATCCCGTTCCAAGTACGGCGCGAAGAAGCCCAAGGCCAAGTAAGCCCTGCGTTTTTTCGAGGAAGGTGCTGTATCCCGCGTGGCGCGAGATTCAGCGTAGTGACCCCAAACGCAAGTGTTTTGCGCGGGTCGAGTAAGTGGGAGTCCTGTTGACTCTCGCGGTGTCTGAAAAGATGCCAACTGAAGCAAGATAGAGGTAAAAAATGCCACGTCGTCGCGAAGTCCCCAAACGTGAAATCCTGCCGGATCCCAAGTTCGGCAATGTCGAGCTGTCCAAGTTCATGAACGTGATCATGGAAGGCGGCAAGAAGGCGGTCGCAGAACGCATCATCTACGGTGCCCTGGACCTGATTCAAAAGAAGCACCCTGACAAAGACCCGCTGGAAGCCTTCGTTGTTGCCATCAACAACGTCAAGCCCATGGTCGAAGTGAAGTCCCGCCGTGTTGGCGGTGCCAACTACCAAGTGCCCGTCGAAGTGCGCCCCGTGCGTCGCCTGGCCCTGTCCATGCGTTGGCTGAAGGAAGCCGCCCGCAAGCGCGGCGAGAAGTCCATGGCCCAGCGCCTGGCCAACGAACTGCTCGAGGCCACCGAAGGCCGTGGCGGCGCCATGAAGCGCCGTGACGAAGTGCACCGCATGGCCGAAGCCAACAAGGCGTTCAGCCACTTCCGCTTCTAAGAGCACTTCGCTCCCGATCAGACAGGCCGCATGCATTTTTGCCTGCGGCCTTGTCTCGATTAGGAGCATCCCCAGATAAGACTGCTGTCCGTCTGCACCATGAGGCTGGAACGGGCAGAGACTCACTCCATACGATCAAGGATCCATCATGGCTCGCAAGACCCCCATCGAGCGCTACCGCAACATCGGTATCTCCGCCCACATCGACGCAGGCAAAACCACCACCACGGAACGTATCCTGTTCTATACCGGTGTGACCCACAAGCTGGGCGAAGTGCACGACGGCGCTGCTACGACCGACTGGATGGAGCAAGAGCAAGAGCGCGGCATCACCATCACTTCCGCTGCAGTGACCTGCTTCTGGAAGGGCATGGACCTGTCCTACCCCGAGCACCGTTTCAACATCATCGACACCCCCGGCCACGTGGACTTCACCATTGAGGTGGAGCGTTCCATGCGCGTGCTGGACGGCGCCTGCATGGTGTACTGCGCCGTGGGCGGCGTGCAGCCCCAGTCGGAAACCGTGTGGCGCCAGGCCAACAAGTACAAGGTGCCCCGTCTGGCCTTCGTGAACAAGATGGACCGTACCGGCGCCAACTTCTTCAAGGTCGTCGAGCAGATGAAGCTGCGCCTGAAGGCCAACCCCGTGCCCGTCGTGATCCCGATCGGTGCCGAAGACAACTTCAAGGGCGTGGTCGACCTCGTCAAGATGAAGGCCATCATCTGGGACGAAGCCTCGCAAGGCATGAAGTTCGAATACCACGACATCCCCGCCGAGCTGGTGGAGACCGCCAACAAGTGGCGTGAAAACCTCGTGGAAGCCGCCGCTGAAGCCAGCGAAGAGCTGATGAACAAGTACCTGGAAGAAGGTACCCTGTCCGAGGCAGAAGTGAAGGCCGGCCTGCGCGCTCGTACGCTGGCTACCGAAATCCAGCCCATGCTGTGCGGTACCGCTTTCAAGAACAAGGGTGTGCAGCGCATGCTGGACGCCGTGATCGACTACCTGCCGGCGCCTGTGGACATCCCTGACGTCACCGGTACCGATCCCGAAAACGAAGAAACCAAGCTCAGCCGCAAGGCCGACGACGGTGAAAAGTTCGCGGCACTGGCCTTCAAGCTGATGACCGACCCGTTCGTCGGTCAGCTGACCTTCGTGCGCGTGTACTCGGGCGTTCTGACCAAGGGCGACACCGTGTTCAACTCGGTCAAGGGCAAGAAGGAGCGCATCGGCCGTATCGTGCAGATGATGGCCAACGAGCGCGTGGAAGTCGAAGAAATCCGCGCCGGCGACATCGCTGCCTGCGTGGGCCTGAAGGACGTGACGACCGGCGAAACGCTGTGCGCCGTTGAAGCTCCCATCGTGCTGGAACGCATGGTCTTCCCCGAGCCCGTGATTGCTCAGGCCGTGGAACCCAAGTCCAAGACCGACCAGGAAAAGATGGGCATCGCCCTGTCGCGCCTGGCTGCCGAAGATCCGTCGTTCCGCGTGCGTACCGACGAAGAATCGGGCCAGACCATCATCGCCGGCATGGGCGAGCTGCACCTGGAAATCATCGTTGACCGCATGAAGCGCGAATTCAACGTGGAAGCCAACGTGGGCAAGCCCCAGGTTGCCTACCGCGAAACCATTCGCCAGAAGGTCGTGGACGTGGACGGCAAGTTCGTTCGCCAGTCCGGCGGCAAGGGCCAGTACGGTCACGTGGTGTTCACGGTCGAGCCGCAGGAAGCCGGCAAGGGCTTCGAGTTCGTCGACGCCATCAAGGGCGGTGTGGTTCCTCGCGAATACATCCCCGCAGTCGAGAAGGGCGTGATCGAAGCGCTGACTTCCGGCGTGCTGGCCGGCTACCCCGTCGTGGACGTGAAGGTCACGCTGACCTTTGGTTCGTACCACGATGTGGACTCGAACGAAATGGCGTTCAAGATGGCCGCCATCTTCGGTTTCAAGGAAGCTGCCCGCAAGGCCAGCCCCGTCATCCTGGAGCCCATGATGGCTGTGGAAGTCGAGACGCCTGAAGACTACGCCGGTACCGTGATGGGCGATCTGTCCTCGCGTCGCGGCATGGTGCAGGGCATGGACGACATGGCCGGCGGTGGCAAGTCCATCAAGGCCGAAGTGCCGCTGTCCGAAATGTTCGGCTACGCCACGTCGCTGCGTTCGCAGACGCAAGGCCGCGCTACGTACACGATGGAGTTCAAGCACTACGCCGAAGCTCCCCGTAACGTGGCTGAAGCCATCGTTGCTGCTCGCTCGAAGTAAGCTTTTTTGTATAATTGAAGGCTTTTGAATCGCAGCACCCAGGCGTTTTGGCGCCGGGGTGCTGCGGTTTTTGCCGGTCTGCGATCCCATGCCGCCCTGTCACCTGTGCGGGGCGACCAAGCAATGGGGTGCAGACCTTAAACATCACACAGGTTTTGCTCTTTCGGAGAAATCATGGCAAAAGAAAAATTCCAGCGGAACAAGCCGCACGTCAACGTTGGCACCATCGGTCACGTGGACCACGGCAAGACGACCCTGACGGCTGCTATCGCTACCGTTCTGTCCAAGAAGTTCGGCGGCGAAGCCAAGGCTTACGACCAGATCGACGCAGCACCTGAAGAAAAGGCGCGCGGCATCACGATCAACACCGCCCACGTCGAGTACGAAACGGCCGGTCGCCACTACGCTCACGTTGACTGCCCCGGCCACGCCGACTACGTCAAGAACATGATCACCGGCGCTGCTCAAATGGACGGCGCCATCCTGGTGTGCTCGGCCGCTGACGGCCCCATGCCCCAGACCCGCGAGCACATCCTGCTGGCCCGTCAGGTGGGCGTGCCCTACATCATCGTGTTCCTGAACAAGTGCGACATGGTGGACGACGAAGAGCTGCTGGAACTGGTCGAAATGGAAGTGCGCGAGCTGCTTGCCAAGTACGACTTCCCCGGCGACGACACCCCCATCATCCGCGGCTCGGCCAAGCTGGCCCTGGAAGGCGACCAGTCCGACAAGGGCGAACCCGCCATCCTGCGCCTGGCTGAAGCCCTGGACAGCTACATCCCCACGCCCGAGCGCGCTGTGGACGGTGCCTTCGCAATGCCCGTGGAAGACGTGTTCTCGATCTCTGGCCGTGGCACCGTGGTGACTGGCCGTATCGAGCGCGGCATCATCAAGGTCGGCGAAGAAATCGAAATCGTCGGTATCCGCGACACCCAGAAGACCATCGTCACCGGCGTGGAAATGTTCCGCAAGCTGCTGGACCAAGGCCAGGCTGGCGACAACGTGGGCCTGCTGCTGCGCGGCACCAAGCGTGAAGACGTGGAACGCGGCCAAGTGCTGTGCAAGCCCGGCTCCATCAAGCCCCACACCCACTTCACGGCTGAGGTGTACGTGCTGTCCAAGGACGAAGGTGGTCGCCACACTCCGTTCTTCAACAACTACCGTCCCCAGTTCTATTTCCGTACGACCGACGTGACCGGCTCCATCGAGCTGCCCGCCGACAAGGAAATGGTGATGCCTGGCGACAACGTGTCGATCACCGTCAAGCTGATCGCCCCCATCGCCATGGAAGAAGGTCTGCGCTTCGCTATCCGCGAAGGTGGCCGTACCGTGGGCGCTGGCGTGGTTGCAAAGATCATTGCGTAATTCTTGGAAAACTAGGAATACACAATGTCCAAGCAAAAAATTCGCATCCGCCTGAAGGCGTTTGACTACAAGCTGATCGA
Source organism: Delftia deserti (assembly GCF_042653485.1). Lineage (NCBI taxonomy): Bacteria > Pseudomonadati > Pseudomonadota > Betaproteobacteria > Burkholderiales > Comamonadaceae > Delftia > Delftia deserti. The sequence goes on from NZ_JBHSIH010000001.1 coordinate 4,256,123, forward strand.
CCAGTCGGCTGCTGAAATCGTTGACACCGCCAAGCGCACCGGCGCGATCGTCAAGGGTCCCGTGCCCCTGCCGACACGCATGAAGCGTTTCGACATCCTGCGCTCGCCGCACGTCAACAAGACCAGCCGCGACCAGTTCGAAATCCGCACCCACCAGCGCCTGATGGACATCGTTGACCCGACTGACAAGACGGTTGACGCTCTGATGAAGCTGGACCTGCCCGCAGGCGTGGACGTCGAGATCAAGCTGCAATAAGAACTTCACGGGCCCCTTGCGGGGCCGTTGAAGGGCTTTGATTTAACGCGAACTTGCTTGAAAAGGCAGTTCGCGTTAAAATTTGGGGCTTCGCCTTTCTTGAGCGAAGTTTTATCAACCTTCTTTCGTGCGCAAGGCCTTGGACATCTGGGGCGGGAGCGCAACGCTGGGCCAATTGCAGTTTCAGCGGCGGAAGTTTTGGAGCAAACAAATGAGTCTGAGCAACTCCCTCGGGTTGCTGGGTCGCAAGGTGGGCATGATGCGTCTGTTCACCGATGACGGGGACGCAGTGCCCGTCACGGTGGTGGATGTGTCCAACAACCGTGTGACTCAGGTCAAAACCCAAGAGAACGATGGCTACGTGGCCCTGCAGGTCACTTTCGGTTCGCGCAAGGCATCTCGCGTGACCAAGCCAGAAGCCGGCCACCTTGCCAAGGCAGGTGTCGAAGCCGGTGAAGTGATGGGTGAATTCCGCGTGACCGAAGAAACCGCTGGCAAGTACGCCGCAGGCTCCGTCCTGCCCGTCGCCGAGCTGTTCTCGGTGGGCCAGAAGGTGGACGTGCAAGGCACTTCCATCGGTAAGGGCTTCGCCGGCACCATCAAGCGTCACAACTTCCGCTCGCAGCGCGCCTCGCACGGCAACAGCCGTTCGCACAATGTTCCCGGCTCCATCTCGATGGCCCAGGATCCAGGTCGCGTGTTCCCGGGCAAGAAGATGACCGGTCACATGGGCGATGAAACCATCACCACCCAAAATCTCGACGTGGTTCGCATTGACGAAGCACGCCAACTGCTCTTGATCAAGGGCGCTGTTCCGGGCTCCAAGGGTGGCTTCGTGACGGTGCGCCCCGCCATCAAGGCCAAAGCTTCCAAGGGAGCGAACTAATGCAGCTCGAACTCCTGAATGAACAAGGCCAGGCCGCATCCAAGTTCGATGCGCCCGAGACTGTTTTCGGTCGTGAATTCAACGAAGACCTCGTCCACCAGATCGTGATCGCCTACCGTGCCAACGCACGCCAGGGCACTCGCGCTCAGAAGGACCGCGAGCAGGTTCGTCACACGACTGCCAAGCCGTTCAAGCAAAAGGGCACCGGCCGTGCTCGTGCCGGTATGTCTTCCTCGCCTCTGTGGCGTGGCGGCGGCCGCATCTTCCCGAATCTGCCTGAAGAAAACTTCACGCAGAAGATCAACAAGAAGATGTACCGCGCCGGTATGGTTGCCATCCTGTCGCAGCTGGCCCGCGAAGGCCGTCTGGCCGTGGTGGACTCGCTCAAGCTCGAAAGCCCCAAGACCAAGGTGCTGGCCGACAAGTTCAAGGCCATGAACCTGGAATCGGTCATGGTGATCGCTGAAGAAGTCGACGAGAACCTGTACCTGGCTTCCCGCAATCTGAAGAACGTGTTCGTGGTCGAGCCGCGCTACGCCGACCCCGTGTCGCTGGTGCACTACAAGAAAGTGCTCGTCACCAAGGGTGCGATCGACAAACTCAAGGAGATGTTCGAATGAGCACGCTCAAGTTTGACGAAGGTCGTCTGATGCAGGTGTTGGTTGCTCCCATCGTGTCCGAAAAGGCCACCATGGTTGCAGAGAAGTCCAACGCCGTGACGTTCAAGGTGCTGCAGAGCGCCACCAAGCATGAAATCAAGGCCGCCGTGGAACTGATGTTCAAGGTGGAAGTTGCTGGTGTCTCCGTGGTGAACATCAAGGGCAAGACCAAGCGCTTTGGCAAGACCACCGGCCGCCGCGACCACGTTCGCAAGGCCTATGTGATGCTCAAGCCCGGTCAAGAGCTGAACCTGTCCGGGGAGGCTGCGTAATCATGGCTGTTATCAAGCTCAAACCGACGACCCCCGGCCAACGCGGCACGGTCAAGGTCACGCGTGACCATCTGCACAAGGGTGCAGGTTTCGCCCCCCTGCTGGAGCCTCAGCACCAGAAGTCGGGCCGTAACAACAACGGTCACATCACCACCCGTCACAAGGGCGGTGGCCACAAGCACCACTATCGCGTGGTGGACTTCAAGCGCACCAAGGACGGCATCCCCGCCAAGGTCGAGCGCATTGAGTACGACCCCAACCGTACGGCCCACATCGCTCTGGTGTGCTATGCCGACGGCGAGCGTCGCTACATCATTGCTCCGCGCAACCTGGAAGTCGGCGCAACGATCGTCAGCGGCTCGGAAGCCCCGATCCGCGTGGGCAACACCCTGCCGATCCGCAACATCCCCGTGGGTTCGACCATCCACTGCATCGAACTGAAGATCGGCGCTGGCGCGCAGATCGCCCGTTCGGCAGGTACGTCGGCTACGCTGCTGGCCCGTGAAGGCATCTACGCCCAAGTGCGTATGCGTTCCGGCGAAGTGCGCAAGGTGCACATCGAATGCCGCGCGACCATCGGTGAAGTCGCCAACGAAGAGCACAGCCTGCGCCGTCTGGGCAAGGCCGGTGTGAAGCGCTGGATGGGTATCCGCCCGACCGTTCGCGGCGTGGTGATGAACCCTGTCGATCACCCGCACGGTGGTGGTGAAGGCAAGACCGGTGAAGGTCGTCACGCTGTTGACCCATGGGGCAACCTGACGAAGGGCTACCGTACCCGTAACAACAAGCGCACGCAGTCGATGATTGTGTCGCGTCGCAAGAAGTAAAGGGTAGCAAATGACTCGTTCTCTTAAAAAGGGTCCGTTTGTTGACCATCACTTGCTGGCAAAGGCCGAGAAGGCCGTCGCCACCAAGGACAAGAAGCCCGTCAAGACCTGGTCGCGTCGCTCCATGGTTCTGCCCGAGTTCATCGGTCTGACCATCGCCGTGCACAACGGCAAGCAGCACGTGCCCGTGTATGTGACTGACCAGATGGTCGGCCACAAGCTCGGCGAATTCGCGCTGACCCGTACCTTCAAGGGTCACCCGGCGGACAAAAAAGCCAAGAAGTAAGGAATAGAACATGTCTGAAACACGTGCTGTTCTCCGTGGCGTCCGCCTGTCTGTGGACAAGGGTCGCCTGGTCGCGGACCTGATCCGCGGCAAGAAAGTGGACCAAGCCCTGAACATCCTGACGTTCACGCAGAAAAAAGCTGCCGTGATCATCAAGAAGGTGCTCGAGTCCGCCATCGCCAACGCCGAGCACAACGACGGCGCCGACATCGACGAACTGAAGGTCAAGACCATCTTCGTCGAACAAGGCACCACGCTCAAGCGCTTCACCGCGCGTGCAAAGGGCCGCGGCAATCGCATCAGCAAGCCCACGTGCCACGTGTACGTGACGGTTGGCAACTGAAAGGCCTGGGAAGAATATGGGACAGAAAATCCATCCTACCGGCTTCCGCCTGGCGGTCAGCCGCAACTGGGCCAGCCGTTGGTACGCAAGCAACCGTGACTTCGCCGGCATGCTGGCCGAAGACATCAAGGTGCGCGAGTTCCTGAAGGCCAAGCTGAAGAATGCCGCCGTGTCGCGCATCCTGATCGAGCGTCCTGCAAAGAACGCCCGCATCACGATCTTCTCGGCACGTCCTGGTGTCGTGATCGGCAAGAAGGGCGAGGACATCGAGAACCTGAAGAAGGAACTCGCGACCCGTCTGGGCGTGCCCGTGGCTGTGAACATCGAAGAAGTGCGCAAGCCTGAAATCGATGCCAAGCTGATCGCCGATTCGATCTGCCAGCAGCTCGAAAAGCGCATCATGTTCCGCCGCGCCATGAAGCGTGCAATGCAAAACGCCATGCGTCTGGGTGCCCAAGGCATCAAGATCATGTCTTCGGGCCGTCTGAACGGTATCGAAATTGCACGTTGCGAGTGGTATCGCGAAGGCCGCGTGCCACTTCACACACTGCGCGCCGACATCGACTATGGCTTCTCCGAAGCCAAGACGACCTACGGTGTGATCGGTGTGAAGGTCTGGGTCTACAAGGGTGACACGCTGGGTCGTAACGACCTGCCGGCAGCCGAGACCCCCCGCCCCGAAGAAGAACGTCGTCCTCGCGGCCCCCGCCGTGATGGTCGCGGCGATGGTCGTCGTGACGGTGCTGGCCGTGGTGCCCGCCGCCCCGCAGGCGCTAACGCAGCACCTGCTGACGGCAGCGACAAGCCCGCCGGCGCTGGCGCTGATTCCGTTAAGCGCGTTCGCAAGACTGACGCGCCCGCTACAGCAGCGGACGGTAAAGGAGAATAAAGATGCTGCAACCTGCTCGCCGCAAATACCGCAAGGAGCAAAAGGGTCGCAACACCGGTATCGCAACGCGTGGTAACTCCGTTGCTTTCGGTGACTTCGGCCTGAAGTCCACTGACCGTGGTCGCCTGACGGCTCGCCAGATCGAAGCGGCTCGCCGCGCGATCTCGCGTCACGTCAAGCGTGGCGGTCGTATCTGGATCCGCGTGTTCCCGGACAAGCCAATCTCTACCAAGCCCGCAGAAGTGCGTATGGGTAACGGTAAGGGCAACCCCGAGTACTACGTGGCCGAAATCCAGCCCGGCAAGGTGCTCTACGAAATCGTGGGCGTCCCTGAAGAGCTGGCTCGTGAAGCGTTCCGCCTGGCCGCTGCAAAGCTGCCGCTGCGTACGACCTTCGTGTCCCGTCAAATTGGTGCCTAAGGAGAACAACATGACGAAAGCTGCTGAACTCCGCCAAAAAGACGTTGCCGGCCTGGAAGCCGAAGTGAAGTCCCTGCAAAAGGCTCACTTTGGCCTGCGTATGCAAAAGGCTACGCAACAGCTGGGTAACACGAACACGCTGCGTACCACGCGCCGTGACATCGCCCGCGCCAAGACCATCCTTGCTGAAAAGCAAGCCGCCAAGTAATCAGGAAGCCGACATGACGGAAGCTAAAAAATCCCTCAAGCGCACCTTGATTGGCAAGGTGGTCAGCGACAAGCGTGCCAAGACCGTGACGGTCATGGTTGAACGCCGCGTCAAGCACCCGATCTATGACAAGATCATGATCAAGTCCAGCAAGTACCACGCTCACGACGAGCAAGGTGAATACAAGCTGGGCGACGTGGTTGAAATCACGGAAAGCCGCCCGCTGTCCAAGACCAAGAACTGGGTTGCTACCCGCTTGGTGCAAAAGGCTGCTCTGGTGTAAGCCTACACAGGCCCACCGGCTGCAAGGCCACAGGAAACGACCCACAATGTGGGTCGTTTTTTCGTTTGGGGACTGCCATTTCGGCGGCCCCCGGTTTTGCACCACAAAGGAGATAGAGATGATCAAAGTCGGAGATGCCCTGCCCGCTGCCACCCTGATGGAATACGTGGAAGTCGAAGGCAATGGCTGCAGCATCGGCCCCAACCCCGTGAAGCTGCCCGAAGCCGCTGCCGGCAAGACCATCGCGGTCTTCGCCGTGCCCGGCGCATTCACTCCCACCTGCTCGGCCAAGCATGTGCCCGGCTTCGTGGAGCAGGCCGAAGCCTTCAAGGCTGCCGGCGTGGACGAGATCTGGTGCCTGTCGGTCAACGACGCCTTCGTGATGGGCGCGTGGGCCCGCGACCAGAAGACCGACGGCAAGGTGCGCATGCTGGCCGACGGCGATGCCGCCTTCGCCAAGGCCACCGGCCTGACGCTGGACCTGAACGGCAAGGGCCTGGGCCTGCGCAGCAACCGCTACTCCATGCTGGTCAAGGACGGCAAGGTCGCCACGCTGAACGTGGAAGGCCCTGGCAAGTTCGAAGTCAGCGACGCTGCCACCCTGCTGGGCCAGGCCAAGGCCTGATCCTGATCGTGCTGCATGCCTGCCGGGCCTGGGCAGCGCGCTTTTGCGAAAAAAGGCATTGCACCCAGGTGCAATGCCTTTTTGTATTTCAGGGGACTGCTCCTGCCGGGCCCTAGAAGATATCGGCCTTGAGGTAATGCGCCCCCGCGACGGGGTTGTGATAGTAGGGCGGGATTTCCTCGAAGCCCAGATCTGCGTAGAGGGCGCGGGCCGATTCCATGTCGTCCAGCGTGTCCAGCAGCACATGGTCATAGCCTGCCTGACGCGCCACATCGAGCATGGCCTCGGCGAGCTGGCGGCCCAGGCCGAAACCGCGAAAGGCCTTGCGCACGAACAGGCGCTTCATCTCGGCGGCGTTGGCGTAATCGCAGTTGTCCAGCGGGCGCAAGGCGCAGCAGCCGGCCACGGCGCCATCGACCTTGGCCAGCAGGATGTGGCCGCGCGGCGAGGCATAGTCGCCAGGCAGATCGGCGATCTCGGCCTCGAAATCTTGAAATTGCAGATCGACATCCAGGCTTGCGGCGTACTCCTGGAAGATCTGGCGGACTTCGTCCATGTCTTCCAGGGGATTCGGCGCCAGCAAGGCGACAGCGGGCTTGTCCACGGGCACTTGGCTAAAACGACGGAAAACGCAGTGTAGCGGCAAGCTGGCAACGTCTGGCCACGCCGTCAGAAAGCACCTCCCAGCTGCTGTACCCACCATGCGGCGGCCCCCGCCACAAACGCCAGGACCAATGCCAGCAGGCGGCTGGCTGCCGTGTCGCGTGAAGAGGGCAGGGGTTCGGGCAAGTGCTTGTCTCCCGTCACCATGGCGCGTACCAGACCCCGTCCGCGCCAGGCATAGAACATGATGGCCAACAGGTGCAGGGCCACCAGCGCGTACAGCAGATACTGCCCCCAGTGCGCGTGGTAGGCGGTGGCCTGTGCCACGGTGTCGCCCGATACAAAGCGGCCCAGCGGCCCGGAGAACGCAATCTCGTCATCGCTGAGCAACCCGCTGCCAACCTGGGCGACCAGCACGGCCAGCATGGCAAACACGGACAGGGCGCCCAGCGGGCTGTGGCCTGCGCTGTCGCTCTCCGTTCCTTGCCCCCGCACATGGCGCAGCACGGTGGCAGGCGCATGCATGAAGCTGGCAAAGCGCGACCAGCGGCCGCCCAGCAGGCCCCAGAGCAGGCGGAACAGCAGCAGGGCCAGCATGGCATGGCCCAGCAGCAGATGCCAGTTCATGGCATTGCCGCCCAGCTTGGCCGTCACGACCAGGGCAATCACGGTTGCGGCCAGCAGCCAGTGAAACAGCCGGGTGGGCAGGTCCCAGATACGGACCTTGTGCTTGGCGGCGCCTTGTGCGGTCGATTTTTGTGCCATGGCATGAGAGCTGGGGTGGGGATAAGGGCATTGTGCCGCCCCGCATTCCTGCGATGACCAGGAATGCACCCTGGCCGTGGTCAATCAAAGCGGCATCGGCAAGACGCCGCTGCGATACTGGCCCGGCAGATTTCCCCACACTCCCAAAGGAAAACCACGATGAAGAAAGTTTCTGCATGGGCGCTGGCCGCCCTGCTGGCCGCCACGGCGCTGCCCGCGTCCGCACAGTTCGCCAAGTCCGAAGACGCCATCAAGTACCGCCAGGGCGCGCTCGCCGTGCTGGGCCAGCACTTCGGGCGCCTGGGCGCCATGGCGAACGGAAAGATCCCCTTCGATGCCAAGGCGGCCCAGGAAAACGCCGAGGTGGTGGCCTTCATGGCCAAGCTGCCTTGGGCCGCGTTCGGCGCGGGCACGGAAGGTGGAAAGGCCAAGCCTGAAATCTGGAAGGAGCAGGCCAAGTTCCAGGACCTGTCTGAGAAGATGCAGGCCGAGACGGCCAAGCTCGCGGCGGCGGCCAAGTCCGGCAACCTGGACCAGCTCAAGGCCGCCTTCGGCCCGGCCGCAGCCAGCTGCAAGGCCTGCCACGACAGCTTCCGCAGCCGCTGATCGGCATGCAGATGCGAAAAACCGGCGTGATGCCGGTTTTTTTGTGCCCTGGTCTGCGCCGTATCAGGCCTCGGCCAGCAGTTTCTCGATCAGCCGATGCAGCTCAGCGAAGTCAGGTGCTCCCACGTAGCGCTTCACGATGTCGCCGCGCTTGTTGACGATGTAGGTGGTGGGAGTCAGTTGCACATCGCCCCAGGCCCGGGCCACGGCGCCGGTGTTGTCCAGCGCAACCTTGAAAGGCAGCTTGCGCGAATCGGCGAAGTTCACCACATAGCTGGGCGGGTCGTAGCTCATGGCCACGGCCAGGGTCTCGAAGCCCTGGCTCTGGAATTTCTGGTGGGTGGCGACGATCTCGGGCATCTCGGCCACGCAGGTGGTGCAGCTGGTGGCCCAGAAATTCACCAGGGTTACCTTGCCCTTGAGGTCGGCCGTGGTCTGCTTGCTGCCGTCCAGCAGCACGAAGGTGGACTGCGGCGCGGCCGTCTGGCCGGCACCCGAATACACCCATGCGCCCATGCCGGCGGCTGCGGCGATCACCACGCCTGCGATCCAATGTTTGCTTGCCATAGCGACGATTGTGCCCAAAGTTGCGCCCGAAGGCCTGCACGCATGCCGTGCACCGCACTTCGATGCACGGCAAGGGCAAAAGTTCGGGGCTCGGACAGGTCGGGCCATGCCGATAATGCCGGCATGACATTGATGGAAAGCTTTTCGAAGGCAAGGAGCCGCGCTCTTGCCCTGCGGCTCGGCGCTGCGCTGTTGGTGTTGGCGCCCCTGGCCGCCTGCAGTCCCAGGCTGGATTGGCGGCAGGTCGCCGTCGAAGGCACGCCACTGCGCGTGCTCTTGCCCTGCGATCCGCAATCCGCCACACGGCCGGTGGAGCTGGGCCAGGGCATGGGCACGGTGCAGATGTCCATGATGGGATGCGACGCCGATGCGTCAACCTACGCAGTGTCCCACTTCCTGGTCAGCGAGCCCTCCAGAGCCGCCGAGATGCTGTCGTACTGGCAGGCAGCCGTGCTCGGCCAGATGAACCCGGGTGCTCCGGGCCAGGCGCCGGCAGGCGCCAAGCAACTGCGCTCCAAGGAAGATGGCCCTTTCCTGCCTGCAGGCGCCCTGAATCTGCCGCAGTCGCTGCGGACCACGTTTGAGGGCGTGGGGCCCCAGGGCTGGAAGCTCACCGCCCATGGCGTGTGGTTTGCACGAATGGAGCCGGCAGGCGCACGCCTCTACCATGCCGTGATCTACAGCGACAAGCCTCGCACAGACGAGGCCAACAACTTCTTCGCCAGCCTGCAACTGCAATAGCAACGGCAACAGGTTTCGGAGCCACGGATGCGGGAGGCAGCTGTGGCATGGAACGCAGTGCAGGCGCGCAGGTTGCCCTGCATGCGCCTGCGCACGCCATAATCGACTCCGAACCCTGTGACTTCATGACCACGCGCATCCTTTTGTTCACCCACGCACCTTTGGCCCATGCACTGCGCGAATGCGCCTTGCATGTGTTCGCCGACAGTGCCGAGGACGTCCTCGCCCTGGATGTGCCCGCTCAGGAGCCGCCCGAGGCCACCCTGATGCGTGCCGAGCAGTTGCTGGAGGACCATGGCGGCCTGGTGGCGCTGCCCACGCTGGTGCTGACCGACCTCTTTGGCGCGACGCCCTGCAACGTGGCGCAGCGCCTTGTGGCGCAGTTGCCTGCCGGGCGGCTGGTGGCCGGAGTGAACTTGCCCATGCTGCTGCGCTCCATAGGCTATCGCCACGAGGCGCTGGAAGCCGTGGCCGAGCGTGCCTTGGCGGGAGGCAGCCATGGGGTGATGCAGGTGGGCGTGAACACGCCCCAGAACCAGAGTCCGCGACCATCCAATGATCAAGACCCCTATAACCATCAGCAATAAACTGGGCCTGCATGCCCGCGCCTCCGCCAAGCTCACCAAGCTTGCAGGCAGCTTTCCCTGCGAAGTCTGGATGAGCAAGGGCGAGCGGCGCATCAACGCCAAGAGCATCATGGGCGTGATGATGCTGGCTGCCGGCATGGGCTCCGAGGTGCTGCTGGAAACCGAAGGACCGCAGGAGCAGGAAGCCATGGATGCGCTGACAGCCCTGATCAACGACAAATTTGGCGAAGGCCAGTGATGGGCCTCCGCTGCGCTGGCAGACGGTGAGCGCAAAAGAGCAACACGCGCCGGGCCCGGACGCTGCCGCATTGCGACGGCCCGGGGCCTGCGCAGCAGCAGGCAAAGGACAGGCGCAATGACGTTTGCAATCCACGGACTGGCCGTTTCACGGGGCATTGCGATAGGTCGCGCGGTGGTGGTGGCCTCCAGCCGCATGGAGGTGGTGCACTACTTCATCCGGCCCGACCAGGTGGATGCGGAAATCGACCGCGCCCGCAGCGCACGCAACGCCGTCATCGACGAGCTGCGTCGCCTGCAGGATGAAATGCCCAAGGATGCGCCGGGCGAGCTCGATGCCCTGCTCGACGTCCACCTGCTGCTTTTGCAGGACGAGGCCCTGGCCGCCGCCATCAAGCACTGGATATCCGATCGCCTCTACAACGCCGAATGGGCGCTGACCACGCAGCTGGAGGTCGTCTCGCGTCAGTTCGACGAGATGGAGGACGAGTACCTGCGCGAGCGCAAGGCGGACCTGGAGCAGGTGGTCGAGCGCATCCTGCGCTACATGAAGGGCATGGCCAGCCCGGTGCCCGCGCCTGCCGCGCTGGCGCGAGCCGATGCAACGGGGGAGGGCGCGCCGCAACAGCCGCTGCTGCTCGACGAAGTCACCGAGGCGCCCCTGGTCCTGGTAGCGCAGGACCTGTCGCCGGTGGACATGCTGCAGTTCAAGAGCCGGCTGTTTGCCGGCTTCATCACGGCCGTGGGCGGACGCACCTCGCACACGGCCATCGTGGCGCGCAGCATGGACATCCCGGCCGTGGTCGGCGCGCGCGCGGCCGGCCAACTGATCCGCCAGGACGACTGGATCATCATCGATGGCAACGCAGGCGTCGTCATCGTCGATCCTTCTCCCATCATCCTGGCCGAATATGGCTTTCGCCAGCGCCAGAACGAGCTGGAGCGCGAGCGCCTCTCGCGCCTGCGCCACACGCCCGCGCTGACGCTGGACGGAGAGCGCATCGAATTGCTGGCCAATATCGAGCAGCCCGGCGACGGGCCTGCGGCCGTGCATGCAGGTGCCGTGGGCGTGGGGCTGTTCCGCACGGAATTCCTGTTCATGGGGCGTGGCGGCAACCTGCCCGGCGAGGAAGAGCAGTACCGCGCCTACCGCGAAGCCGTGGATGGAATGCAGGGCATGCCCGTGACCATACGCACGCTGGACGTGGGCGCCGACAAGCCGCTGGACAAGGCACAGCCCAAGGACTACTACCTGAACCCCGCGCTGGGTCTGCGCGCCATCCGCTGGAGCCTGGCCGATCCGGCCATGTTCCGCACCCAGTTGCGCGCCATCCTGCGTGCGGCGGCGCACGGGCAGATCCATCTGCTGTTCCCCATGCTGGCCCACCAAAGCGAGATCGAGCAGACCCTGGCCCAGGTGCGGCTGGCGCAAAGCGAGCTTGACGCCCGCGGCGTGGCCCACGGCCCCGTCAAGCTGGGCGCCATGATCGAGGTGCCTGCGGCAGCGCTGATCGTGCGCACCTTCCTGCGCTATTTCGACTTCCTGTCCATTGGCACCAACGACCTGATCCAGTACACGCTGGCCATCGACCGCGCCGACGAGACCGTGGCCCATCTCTACGATCCCCTGCATCCCGCCGTGCTCAAGCTGGTGGCGGATGTGATTGCCGAAGGACGGGCGCAAGGCAAGAGCGTCTGTGTCTGCGGGGAGACTGCCGGCGATGTGGGCATGACGCGCCTGCTGCTCGGCCTGGGCCTGCGCAGCTTTTCCATGCATCCGGCGCAGATCCTGGTCGTCAAGCAGGAAATCCTGCGCGCCGACACACGCAAGCTGGCCTCATGGGCGCAGGAAGTCCTTCGTTCAGACAGCCCGGCAGCGCTGCTGAGTCCATGACGTCATTCAAGTGCTGAAGCAGCAAAAAAATCACAACTTCAGTTGCGATTGATTCTCATTCTATGTTATGATCCACTCCAATGCAGCAAGAAGCTCTCTGGTGGGGAATTCGAGCTGCAAGCTTTTTCAGTTTCATCGTGGGGCGACTCGCCAGGCCTGTTCAGCCTGCAGCAAGTCGGTTTGCCAGCCAGCGGTCTGCCGGTTAGCCAGGCTTTTTTTCTACGTGGATCAGGGAAGGCACGATTGCATCCAATTCAAGCAGGGCGTGCGCGTTGGCCCTGCTTTTTTATTGCCTTCAACTGCCTGGGCATCAGTTGCTTTCCCGCTCAGGATGGCCTCGCACGACAAAGCGCCGCGAAAACCCCAGGGGTCGCGTGACGGCGCGCGGATCGCCAAGAAATGGCAGCCGGAATCCAGGTTCCTGCAGGATTTCGACACTCCAGTCCGTATTTCCCATGAATCGAAACCGCACCAGCGATCGTTCGTCCGATGGCAGCAACGAGAAGCTGCCCGTGGAATACATGCTGCCTATCACGGCCTTGTCGATTGCCTGCAGATTCGCGTCGAGCAGCGTGATCCGCAGCATCTCCTCCATGGGCGTGTCATCGGTGGTGAACAGAAGGTAGAGGTTGTTCCATTGAAAGGCCGCCTCGAGAATGGTGCCGTCCACCAGGATGGCCGTGGCATTCCCGTTGAGCACAAGGCGGCTTTGCGGTACCTGCCCTGCAGGATGGGACGCGGTGGGCTGCAGTGACAACTGCCGGTCGGAGAGGATGTGCATCTGTTCTCCTGAAGTTTCACCAGAGGAATTCGACGCCTATGGCAGCCAGTGCCCCGCCGACAAATGCGCCGACCACCACGCAGGCGGGTGCCCCGGGCCCGCAGGCCAGCCCGGCCAGAGCACCACCTGCCATGCCTCCACCGATCCCGGCACCTGTGACGGCCAGTTCCTTGCCGGCGGCCTCCACCTTGTTGTCTGCGTTGGCGATGGTGTAGACCGATACCGCGATGGAGAAGACCAGGAGGCCGCGTCCTGCCCGCGAGAGCATGCGCATTCTCTGGGTGATGGCGGCATTGGACTTGCCGGCGGATTTGACGATTTCGCCATACACGGCGTTTTGCTGGGCCGCCGTGAGGCGATCGAACCGCACGTTGGGGCCGTGCAATTGCTGGGCCTTGCGGGCAATCAGTTCATTGAGCGTCTTTCCCTCGCTCTTGATGCGCTGCGCCATGGCTCTGCCCACGGGGGTGCTGCGGCCTCGGATGATCTCCATGATGACATTGCGCGCCTCCTGGGCCTGTTGTGCAGCCTGGCCCCAGGTGATACGGCCACTCGTGGCCTGCAACTGAAGCTCGTTGGCCATGGCCTGAATCTGTCGGGCATAGGCCAGGCGTGCAGATGAGTCCAGCGAGAGATGTACCCCGGCATTGGCAACCTCTGCTTTCAGTGCCTGTATGGCGGCATCGAATGCTGCACGGTCCTTTTGCTCGTCATTGGCCATAAGCATTTCTCCCTTTGTCAATGGAGCGGCGCCCGAACGACTGAAATCCGGGATTTCATGTCGATGAGCCGCATTCCTGGGTATTTCGGATTTTCTTGAATGCAGAAAGCATTTGGAAAGTCGGCATCATAAAGAGATCGGGGAATTGATCAACCGAGATTCCGGTGATACATGGCATGGCTTGTTTGTTGCTGAATGTGTATTCGGGTGGAAACCCGTAGCCGAATGCCATGCCTACAGGCATGAAAAAGGGGATGGCCTGCAATGGCCATCCCCGAAGTGCGTGAAGAAGGTCGCCCTGCAGGCGGGCGGCCGTTGCCGGCTCAGACGCCGGCGGCGTGGGCCTGCTGGTCCGCGTGGTAGCTCGAGCGCACCATGGCGCCCACGGCTGCATGCGTGAAGCCCATCTTGTACGCTTCTTCCTCGAACATCTTGAAGGTGTCGGGGTGCACGTAGCGACGTACCGGCAGGTGGCTGTTGCTGGGTGCCAGGTATTGGCCGATGGTCAGCATGTCGATGTCATGCGCGCGCATGTCGCGCATGACCTGCAGGATTTCCTCGTCGGTCTCGCCCAGGCCGACCATGATGCCGCTCTTGGTGGGAACCTTGGGGTGCAAGGCCTTGAACTTCTTGAGCAGGTTCAGCGAGAACTGGTAGTCCGAGCCGGGACGCGCTTCCTTGTACAGGCGCGGTGCGGTCTCCAGGTTGTGGTTCATCACATCGGGAGGTGCGGCCTTGAGGATTTCCAGCGCACGGTCGTCGCGGCCACGGAAGTCGGGCACCAGGATCTCGATCTGGGTCAGCGGCGAGAGCTCGCGGATGTTCTTGATGCACTCCACGAAGTGGCCCGAGCCGCCGTCGCGCAGGTCGTCGCGATCCACGCTGGTGATCACCACGTACTTCAGGCGCAGCTCGGCAATCGTCTTTGCAAGATTGAGCGGCTCGTTGGTGTCCAGCGGGTCGGGGCGGCCGTGGCCCACATCGCAGAACGGGCAGCGGCGCGTGCACTTGTCGCCCATGATCATGAAGGTCGCCGTGCCCTTGCCGAAACATTCGCCGATGTTGGGGCAGGAGGCTTCCTCGCAGACCGTGTGCAGCTTGTTGGCGCGCAGGATGTCCTTGATCTCGTAGAAGCGCGTGGTGGGGCTGCCCGCCTTCACGCGGATCCACTCGGGCTTCTTGAGGGCCTCGCCATGCTCGACCTTGATCGGGATGCGCGAAAGCTTCGCTGCCGCCTTCTGCTTGGCCAGCGGGTTGTACTCGGCTTGGGACTGCGCTTCGCGCACGACGGTGTTGGTGGTCATGGTTCTGGATTCAGGGGGCTAGGCGGCGCTGCAACTGTCGTCCCAGCACGCGCGCGGCTTCGTCCCAGGTTGTCTGAACGCCGATTGTAGAAAGGTCCACCGTTTGCAGTCCTGCATAGCCGCAAGGGTTGATCCGTTCGTAGGGTTCCAGGTCCATGGCGGCATTCAGGGCAACGCCGTGATAGGTGCAATGCCGGCTGACCTTGATGCCCAGGGCCGCAATCTTGCCGAGCCCCGAAAAATCGGGCTGGGGCGCGGGCGAGCCGGGTGCGCGTAGTTGCGGGCGCTGGGCCAGCATGGCGTGGCTGCGAGGATCGTCAAGGCGCACGTAGATGCCGGGGGCGCCTTCCACGCGATGGCCGGTGATGCCGAAATGCTCCAGCGTGCGGATGACCGCATCTTCGATGCGGAACACGTATTCCTTGACGAAGTAGCCCAGGCGCTGCAGGTCCAGCAACGGATAGGCGACCACTTGGCCCGGGCCGTGGTAGGTGACCTGACCGCCGCGGTTGGTTGCGACCACGGGAATGCTGCCGGGGCTCAGCAAGTGGTCACTTTTCCCGGCAAGGCCTTGCGTGAAATGCGGGGAGTGCTCGCAGATCCACAGTTCGTCGCGCGTGCGGGCATCGCGGCCGCTCGTGAATGCCTGCATGGCCTGCACCGTGGCCTCGTAGTCCGTGCGGCCCAGCAGGCGCAGGTCCAACGACGGCGTCTGCTGCGCGCCGAGGGTGCTCACAGCACCACTTTCACCAGCGGATGCGAGGTGAAGGCGCGGTACAGATCGTCGAGTTGCTCGCGGCTGGTCGCCGTCACGGTGACGGTGACGCCCAGGTATTTTCCGCTGCTGCTGGGGCGCAATTCAATGGTGCTGGCATCAAAGGCAGGGTCGAAGCGCTGGGCGATCTGGGTGATCTCGTGCACCAGATGCTCGGCCTTGATGCCCATGACCTTGATGGGAAACTGCGACGGGTACTCGATCAACGAGTCCTTGCGCGGGTCCGCGCCCGGCGCGGCTGCTGGTGCGGGAGAGGGGGTGGGGGCGTCGGTCATAGGTGAATCAAGGTTAATCGCTTGGCGTTGGAGGCGATTGTGCGCTATCGTTCGCGGCCATGTCGCAGCCTGGGGCTGCCGCGCCGCCGGTCACGAAAACTCCACACACAACAAACAAGCTGCCTGCGGTGCGAGGCTGGTGTTGTTGGCCTGTTGCCACACAGCCAGGCTGCCGCCGCCGTTTTGGGCATGCCCGTAACAACCCCTATCGTTCGGCAGGGGTTTTTACTTATAATCAGAGGCTTTGTGAAAAAGTCTTGTCTGGTCTGCGGCCTTCGAGAACCCAATGAAAAACTACGCCGCCGACACAGACGCTGACAGGGAACTTGAGGGCGAGGATTCCGACTTCAAGCCCCTGACCTCCGAGGAGGCTCAGGAGTGGCGCACGCGAAACCCGCAGATGTCTGTGTGGCGCTTCGTGGTGGTCCAGGCGGTGGTTGGCGTGCTGGTGGCACTGGTCGCGTGGCTGGTGACGGGGCGCGCCGAGGTCGGATGGTCGGCTGCCTATGGCGCCTTGTCGGTGGTGCTGCCGGCTGCGCTGTTTGCGCGCGCCGTCGTGCGCAAGAGGCCGGGCGGCGCGGCAGCCGCCATGGTGGGAATTTTTGGCTGGGAACTGGTGAAGCTGGTGCTGTGCATTGCCATGCTGGCGGCTGCACCCAAGCTGGTCCCGGGGCTGAGTTGGCTGGCGCTGCTGGCGGGCTTGGTGATCGTCATGAAAACGTATTGGGTCGCGCTGATAGTGCGAGCCAATGTCCGAAAAACCGATTGATATTTGAAGAGAAGTTGACCGATGGCCGCAGACGCGCACGCACCTACTGCAAGTGAATACATCGTTCACCACCTGCAGCACCTCCAGAACATCAAGCAAAAGTCGATCATCGACTTTTCGGTCATCAACCTGGACTCGATCGTCGTCAGCGCCACGCTGGGCGTGCTGAGCCTGTTCGTGCTGTGGCTCGCCGCGCGCAAGGCCACATCGGGCGTTCCGGGCCGCTTCCAGGCGGCTGTAGAGCTGCTGGTCGAGATGGTGGACAACCAGGCCAAGGCCAACATCCACAACGCGCAGAGCCGCAAGTTCATCGCTCCCCTGGCGCTCACCGTGTTCGTCTGGATCTTCATGATGAACGCCATGGACATGCTGCCCGTGGACCTGCTGCCAGTGCTGTGGCAAGGCGCCCAGGGTGACTCGCACGCCTACCTGCGGGTCGTTCCCACGGCCGACCTCTCGACCACGCTGGGCCTGTCCTCGGCCGTGCTGATCCTGTGCTTCTACTACAGCGTCAAGATCAAGGGCATGGGCGGCTGGGCCCACGAACTGGTGACCGCTCCGTTCGGCACCAGCAAGAATCCCGTGTTTGCACTGATCCTGGGTGTTATCAACCTGGCCATGCAGATCATTGAATATGTCGCCAAGACGGTTTCGCATGGCATGCGACTGTTCGGCAACATGTACGCTGGTGAGTTGGTGTTCTGTCTGATCGCTCTGATGGGCGGTGCGGCTGCCATGTCGCTTTCCGGTGTGTTGCTCCCCTTGGGGCACATCATTGCAGGCTCTATCTGGGCGATCTTCCACATTCTGATCATCACCCTGCAGGCCTTCATTTTCATGATGCTGACGCTGATCTATCTCGGCCAGGCACATGAAGCCCACTGACCATTTCCTTTCCCTCTCAACCTTTCTCTTTCTTTAATCTCAGGAGTCATCATGGAAAACATTCTCGGTCTCGTCGCTCTGGCTTGTGGTCTGATCGTTGGTCTGGGCGCTATCGGCGCTTCGATCGGTATCGCCCTGATGGGTGGCAAGTTCCTGGAATCGTCGGCACGTCAGCCTGAGCTGATCAACGAACTGCAAACCAAGATGTTCATCTTGGCCGGTCTGATCGACGCTGCCTTCCTGATCGGCGTTGCTATCGCTCTGCTGTTCGCTTTCGCCAACCCCTTCGTCCTGGCCTAAGCTCCGATCAACGCCCTAGATAGAAAGGTGTTGCCGTGAGTATCAACGCGACCCTGTTCGTCCAGGCCATCGTTTTCCTGATCCTGGTGCTGTTCACGATGAAGTTCGTGTGGCCCCCGATCGCGAAGGCGCTGGATGAACGAGCTCTGAAAATCGCCGATGGCCTCGCTGCTGCCGACAAGGCCAAGACTGACCTGGCCGCCGCCAACAAGCGCGTCGAGCAGGAACTGGCCCAGACGCGCAACGAAACGGCATCGCGGCTTGCGGACGCCGAACGCCGTGCCCAGGCCATCATCGAAGAAGCCAAGGCCCGTGCCTCCGAAGAAGGCAACAAGATTGTTGCTGCTGCCCGCGCCGAGGCCGAGCAGCAGACAGTCCAGGCCCGTGAAGCCCTGCGCGAGCAAGTGGCCGCGCTGGCCGTCAAGGGCGCCGAGCAGATCCTGCGCAAGGAAGTGGATGCCGGCGTCCATGCCGACCTGCTGAACCGCCTGAAGACCGAGCTGTAAGGAAGAGCAAACATGGCAGAACTCGCCACCATTGCCCGTCCTTACGCAGATGCCCTGTTCAAGGCCAGCACCCAGCAGGGTGCTGACCTGTCCGGCACTGTTGCCTGGGCGGAGGAATTGGCGGCGATTGCCGCCAATCCGCAATTGCGCCAGCTGGCCGACGACCCCAAGGTGACCGACGAACAACTGTTCGACGTCATCAGCGGCGTGGCCGGCTCGGCATTGCCTGATGCCGCTCGCAACTTTCTGCGCGTCATCATTGAAAACGGCCGACTGCAAGCCCTGCCAGAAGTGGCGGCCCAGTTTCGCAGCCTCGTGAACCGCGCCGGTGGCTCGTCCGACGCCGTGGTTCAAAGCGCTTTTCCCATAGATGCTGCCGCACTGGCTGCCCTCGGGACTTCGCTGGAGAAGCGTTTCGGCCGAAAGCTGAACCTGTCGGTGCAGCAAGATCAGTCCCTGATCGGTGGCATCCGCGTCGTGGTGGGTGATGAAGTTCTTGACACCTCCGTCAAGGCCCGCCTGGAACAAATGAAAGCGGCCCTCATTGCGTAACAACGCGACTGAGGTCTCGGCTAACCAAAGCTAAAGAAGGAAAGAGTCATGCAACTCAATCCCGCAGAAATTTCTGAACTGATCAAGAGCCGCATCGAGGGTCTGGCTGGCAGCAGCGACATCCGTAACGAAGGCACCGTGGTTTCGGTGACCGACGGTATCGTGCGCGTGCACGGCCTGTCGGACGTGATGCAAGGCGAAATGCTGGAATTCCCCGCAGGCAAGGATGGCCAGCCCTCCTTCGGCCTGGCGCTGAACCTCGAGCGCGACTCCGTCGGCGCCGTGATTCTGGGCGAGTACGAGCACATCTCCGAAGGCGACACCGTCAAGTGCACGGGTCGCATTCTGGAAGTGCCCGTCGGCCCCGAACTCATCGGCCGCGTGGTCAACGCCCTGGGCCAGCCGATTGACGGCAAGGGTCCGATCAACGCCAAGATGACGGACGTGATCGAGAAGGTCGCTCCCGGCGTGATCGCACGCCAGTCCGTGGACCAGCCCCTGCAGACTGGCATCAAGTCCATCGACTCGATGGTGCCCGTCGGCCGTGGCCAGCGCGAACTGATCATCGGCGACCGCCAGACCGGCAAGACCGCCGTGGCCATCGACGCCATCATCAACCAGAAGGGTCAGGGCGTTACCTGCATCTACGTTGCGATCGGCCAGAAGGCTTCCTCGATCAAGAACGTGGTGCGTGCCCTGGAGCAGGCCGGCGCGATGGAATACACCATCGTCGTGGCTGCCACCGCTTCCGAATCCGCTGCCATGCAGTACGTGTCGGCCTACTCCGGCTGCACGATGGGCGAGTACTTCCGCGACCGCGGCGAAGACGCCCTGATCGTCTATGACGACCTGTCCAAGCAAGCCGTGGCCTACCGCCAGGTTTCGCTGCTGCTGCGCCGTCCCCCGGGCCGCGAAGCCTTCCCCGGCGACGTGTTCTATCTCCACAGCCGCCTGCTCGAACGTGCAGCCCGCGTGAATGCCGACTACGTCGAAGCCTTCACCAAGGGTGAAGTCAAGGGCAAGACGGGTTCGCTGACGGCACTGCCCATCATCGAAACCCAGGCCGGTGACGTGTCGGCCTTCGTGCCCACGAACGTGATCTCGATCACGGACGGCCAGATCTTCCTGGAAACCAGCCTGTTCAACGCCGGTATCCGCCCCGCCATCAACGCCGGTATCTCGGTGTCGCGCGTCGGTGGTGCTGCACAGACCAAGCTGGTCAAGGGCCAATCCGGCGGTATCCGTACCGACCTGGCACAGTACCGTGAGCTGGCTGCCTTCGCGCAGTTCGCCTCCGACCTGGACGAAGCCACCCGCAAGCAGCTCGACCGCGGCGCCCGCGTGACCGAACTGCTCAAGCAGGCCCAGTACAGCCCCCTGTCCACCGCTTTGATGGGCGCTTCGCTGTTCGCAGTGAACAAGGGCTACATGGACGACATCCAGGTCAAGCAAGTGCTGGCTTTCGAGTCTGGTCTGCACCAGTTCCTGAAGACCAGCCATGGCGCCCTGATCGACAAGCTGAACGCTTCCAAGGCCATGGACAAGGATTCCGAAGCCGAATTGAACGCCGCCATCGTTGCGTTCAAGAAGTCGTTCGCTTAAACCGGACGAGGAGCCATCATGGCAGCAGGTAAGGAAATTCGCGGCAAGATCAAATCGGTGGAAAACACCAAGAAGATCACCAAAGCCATGGAAATGGTGGCCGCATCCAAGATGCGCAAGGCGCAGGAACGGATGCTGGCTGCACGCCCGTACAGCGAAAAGATCCGCAACATTGCAGTCCATCTTGGCCAAGCCAACCCCGAGTACGTGCACCCGTTCATGCAAGTGAACGGTGATGCAAAGACTGCCGGCGTCATCGTTGTGACGACGGACAAGGGGTTGTGCGGCGGCATGAACACCAACGTGTTGCGTGCTGTCACGGCCAAGCTGCGGGAGCTGCAGGATCAAGGCGTGTCGGCAGAAGCAGTGGCCATTGGCAACAAGGGTCTGGGCTTTCTGAACCGTGTCGGCGCCAAGGTGGTTTCGCACGCGACGGGTCTGGGCGATACGCCCCATCTGGAAAAGCTGATCGGCCCTGTGAAGGTGCTGCTCGATGCGTACGCAGCGGGCAAGCTGAGCGCGGTGTACCTGAGCTACACCAAGTTCATCAACACCATGAAGCAGGAATCGGTGGTGGAGCAGTTGCTGCCCCTGTCGTCCGAGAGCATGCAGGCCGAGAAGACGTCTGGCCATAGCTGGGACTACATCTACGAACCCGATGCGCAGTCCGTGATCGACGAGCTGCTCGTGCGTTACGCAGAGTCCCTGGTCTACCAAGCTGTCGCGGAAAACATGGCGTCCGAGCAATCGGCGCGCATGGTGGCCATGAAGGCCGCTACCGACAACGCCGGCAACGTCATCAGCGAGTTGAAGCTCGTCTACAACAAGACGCGTCAGGCAGCCATCACGACCGAACTGTCGGAAATCGTGGCTGGCGCCGCTGCGGTGTAAACGGCTTTAACAGACAAACTAATTGGAGCAAAAAATGGCTCAAGTGCAAGGCAAGATTGTTCAATGTATTGGCGCTGTGGTGGACGTCGAGTTCCCCCGCAACGCAATGCCCAAGGTGTTCGATGCCCTGAAGCTCGACGGCTCGGCCCTGACGCTGGAAGTGCAGCAACTGCTGGGTGACGGCGTTGTGCGTACCATCGCCCTGGGTTCGTCCGACGGTCTGCGTCGCGGCCTGATGGTGTCCAACACCGGCAACCCCATCACCGTGCCCGTGGGCAAGGCGACGCTGGGTCGCATCATGGACGTGCTGGGCAACCCCATCGACGAACGTGGTCCCGTGGATCAGGCCCTGACGGCCCCCATCCACCGCAAGGCACCGGCTTATGACGAGCTGTCGCCTTCGCAGGAACTGCTGGAAACCGGCATCAAGGTGATCGACCTGATCTCTCCCTTCGCCAAGGGCGGCAAGGTGGGTCTGTTCGGTGGCGCCGGCGTGGGCAAGACCGTGAACATGATGGAACTCATCAACAACATCGCCAAGGGCCACGGTGGTCTGTCGGTGTTCGCCGGTGTGGGTGAACGTACCCGCGAAGGCAATGACTTCTATCACGAAATGTCGGACGCCGGCGTGGTCAACCAGGAGTCGCTGAACGACTCCAAGGTGGCCATGGTCTACGGTCAGATGAACGAACCCCCGGGCAACCGTCTGCGTGTGGCGCTGACCGGCCTGACCATGGCCGAAGCCTTCCGTGACGAAGGCAAGGACGTGCTGTTCTTCGTGGACAACATCTACCGCTACACGCTGGCCGGTACCGAAGTGTCCGCCCTGCTGGGTCGCATGCCTTCCGCCGTGGGCTACCAGCCCACGCTGGCCGAGGAAATGGGTCGCCTGCAAGAGCGCATCACCTCGACCAAGGTCGGTTCGATCACTTCCATCCAGGCCGTTTACGTGCCTGCCGATGACTTGACCGACCCCTCGCCTGCCACGACGTTCGCCCACTTGGACTCGACCGTGGTGCTGTCGCGTGACATCGCTTCGCTGGGTATCTACCCCGCCGTCGACCCGCTGGACTCCACCAGCCGCCAGCTGGACCCCCAAGTCGTGGGTGAAGAGCACTACAAGGTGGCTCGTGAAGTGCAGGGCACGCTGCAGCGCTACAAGGAACTGCGCGACATCATCGCCATTCTGGGCATGGACGAGCTGGCTCCCGAAGACAAGCTGACCGTGGCCCGCGCCCGCAAGATCCAGCGTTTCCTGTCGCAGCCTTTCCACGTGGCCGAAGTGTTCACTGGCGCTCCCGGCAAGTACGTGTCGCTGGCTGAAACCATCCGCGGTTTCAAGATGATCTGCGCTGGCGAGTGCGATCACCTGCCCGAGCAGGCCTTCTACATGGTCGGCACCATCGACGAAGCCTTCGAGAAGGCCAAGAAGCTGGCGGCTTGAGCCTGCGGCACCCCCTGAGCGACTGCGTCGCTTCCCCCTCTCTACCCGCTTCGCGGGGGAGGGGGACGACACCCTCGCTGCGGGGCGGCCCTTGCTCGGTGTCCCCGATCTGGGCCCTGCCGGTTCCAAGTTCCAGTCCTA
The DNA here is from genome assembly GCF_042653485.1 of Delftia deserti. Taxonomy (NCBI): domain Bacteria; kingdom Pseudomonadati; phylum Pseudomonadota; class Betaproteobacteria; order Burkholderiales; family Comamonadaceae; genus Delftia; species Delftia deserti. Next base: position 4,279,022 of record NZ_JBHSIH010000001.1, read on the forward strand.
CCTTTTCTGAGGAGCAAAGATGAACACCATCCACGTTGATGTGGTCAGTGCCGAAGAGTCCATCTTCTCCGGTGAAGCGCGCTTTGTCGCCCTGCCCGGTGAATCCGGCGAACTGGGCATTTTTCCCCGCCACACTCCGCTGATCACGCGCATCAAGCCCGGCTCGGTGCGTATCGAGATGGCGGACGGCAGCGAAGAGTTCGTCTTCGTGGCCGGCGGCATCCTGGAAGTGCAGCCCAACTGTGTGACCGTGCTGTCCGACACCGCCATCCGCGGTGCCGACCTGGACGCCGAGAAGGCCGAGAAGGCCAAGCTCGAAGCCGAGGAAGCACTGAAGAACGCCAAGAGCGAAGTCGATCTGGCGCGTGCCCAGTCCGAGCTGGCCGTCATGGCCGCTCAGATCGCGGCCCTGCGCAAGTTCCGCCAAAAGCGCTGAGCCCCCTTCGGGTCCCAGCTGCAAGAAAGCCGCCCTCGGGCGGCTTTTTCTTTGATGCGAAAGGCTGCAAGCCCGGTCGCCGGCCCCATGACTCAGTCGCCGCAGCGGGCCTGGTACACGTAGGTCACGGCATTGTCCTTCGGATCGACCGTGCGCGACTTGTGCGTCACGGCCTTGGCGGGCACGGGGCACAGGGCGCGGATCTGTTGCTCGCAGCGCTTGGGGTCGTCTTCGCGCAGCTTGCAGCTGAGCACATAGTCATATTCCTGCGAGTCGTCGAGGATGGGGCTTGCGCAGGCGCTCAGTGTCAGCACGGCGGCCAGCAGGCCCAGGCGGGCCAGGGTATTCTTCATGTTGTGGATGCTCCTTGATGAAATGGCGTGACGCTATCACAGCCTCCGTGCCCGCGATAGCTTGATGAAGGGGGTGGCTCGGCCCGGCCTGCGCAGCGTGCCTGCCTTTCAGTGGTGCTGTATCACGACAGCATCGGGAAGATTGTCGCTGCCATCGTGCACAGGCTGCAGCGGGTCACGCGGAAAGTTGGTTTCAAGCAGCAGGCTCACGCGCTCCAGGGCTGCTGTCATGCCCATGGCGTAGTGGCCGCCCTGAAAGGCGGCACCCATGTCGCTGATCAGCGTTTGCCATTGTTCCGCCGGCAGGGTGCGCGCCAGGGCGCGGTCGGCGACGATTTCGATGGCGTGGTCGGCCAGCAGCAGGTAGATCAGGGCACCGTTGTTGTGCTCGGTATCCCAGACGCGCAGCTTGCCGAACAGCGTGATGGCGCGCTCGCGCGGCGTGGCGTCGCGCCACAGGTAGCTGGGCGGCAGTCCGGGTTCGACGCAGATGCGAATCTGGCCTGTATGGCGCTGCTCGCTCATGGTGATCAGGCGCTCCAGCTCCGCCAGGCTTTCAGGCGGGAGTGCACGGCGCAACTGCCCTTCGGCCCAATGGTGGCGCAGCAGCCGGAGCAGACGCTGTACAAAGCCTGTGATTGCAGCCGCCATCTCACCAACTCCCCGAGGCGCCGCCGCCCCCGAAACTGCCGCCTCTGCCGGAGCTGAAGCCCCCGCCGCCGCTGCGGCCGCCGCCTCCGCCAAAGCCGCCACCACCGCCCCATCCACCGCCCCATCCACCGCCGCCACCCCTGCCGGAGCGGCCGCTTCCCAGCAGGGTGAACAGCAGCGCGACGACTCCCGCTCCTGCGGCGACGAGCAGGCTGGCCGTCACCACATAGGCGGCAATGCCGGCGCCTGCCCCCGCCAGCACGGAGGCCAGTGGCCGGCCCAGTACCGAGCGCAGGATGGGGCCGACCACGGCCACGCCGAAGAAGAAGAACAGCATCAGGTCTTCCATGTCGAAGCCCCTGTCCGGGCTTTTGGAAGACTGGGGGCTGGAGGAGGGCGCCGGCAGTTGCTCGCCCGCAATGCGCGCTGCCACCTGGTCCAGCGCAGCGGTGATGCCGCCCGCATAGTCCCCCTGGCGAAAGCGTGGTGCCATCTGCTGGTCGATGATGCGCGCGGCCGCCAGGTCGGGGATCGCGCCTTCCAGCGCGCGGGCCACTTCCATGCGCATGCGCCTGTCGTTCTTGGCAATCACCACCAACAGGCCGTCGCCCACGTCGCGGCGGCCGATCTTCCAGTCACTGGCCACGCGCCAGGCATAGGCGGCAATGTCCTCGGGAGCGGTGGAGGCCACCATCAGCACAACGACCTGCGAGCCCGACTTCTGTTCGATGCCACGCAGCCTGTCTTCAATGGCGCGTGCCTCATTGGCCGACAGCGTGCCCGTCTGGTCGATGAGCCGTGCCGAGAGGGCCGGCACGGGCTGCGGCGCCTGCGCCAACGTGCTCCCGGGCAGCAGCAGCATGGTCAGGACAAGGGCGCAAAGCATGCGCCACAGTGGCACCAGGGACATGGTCACGGCTTACTTGTTGCCGAAGTCCACCGTGGGCGGACGGGAGATTTCGGCCTCGTTCTGCACGCTGAAGCTGGGCTTGGGTTCGTAGCTGAAGACCTTGGCCGTCAGATTGGTCGGAAAGCTGCGCGCCAGCACGTTGTAGGACTGCACGGCCTGGATGTACTGGTTGCGCGCCACGGTGATGCGGTTCTCCGTGCCCTCCAGCGTCACGCGCAGGTCGCGGAAGCCCTGGTTGGCCTGCAGCTGGGGATAGCGCTCGGCCACCACCATCAGCCGCGACAGGGCGCTGGACAGCTCGCCCTGCGCCTGCTGGAACTTGTTGAAGGCCTCGGGATTGTTGACCAGCTCGGGCGTGGCCTGGATGGAAGTGGCCTTCGCGCGTGCCTCCACCACCTTGGTCAGGGTTTCCTGCTCGAAATTGGCCTCGCCCTTGACCGAGGCCACGATGTTGGGCACCAGGTCCGCACGGCGCTGGTACTGGTTGAGCACCTCGCTCCAGGCCGACTTGGTCTGTTCGTCAAGGCGTTGGAAATCGTTGTAGCCGCAGCCGGTCAATGCCAGGACGGTGGCAAGCGTGGCGAGTAGACGTTTCATAAGATGGCAACCTGAAAGCGACAATGGAAAACAGTATCGCGCACGAAGCATGCGCAATGCTGGCGATTGTGCTGCGCGCCCGGCCTGCTGCCCTGTAGGGCAAAGGCCATTGCGCAGCGGTGTGGCAAGGACTGCTAACAGGGCTTTTATGCACGAATTCACGGCGGCGCGCTGGTTGCCCGGGGGGCACGCCCAGACCATCTGGCCGGCACTGTTCGCACGCCGCCGGCCGGCGGGCCAGGCGGTGCCCGCCTGGCGCTGGGAGCGCTGGGATACGCCGGATGGCGACTTCATCGATGTCGCCTTCGGCGGTGCTCCCACCCTGCCTGCCGATGCGCCATGGCTGGTGCTTTTCCATGGCCTTGAAGGTTCGTCGAACAGCCACTATGCCCAGGCCATGGCCTGGGTGGCCGCGCAGCGTGGCTGGCACATGGCCGTGCCGCACTTTCGCGGCTGCAGCGGTGAGGTCAACCGGGGGCCGCGCGCCTATCACTCGGGCGATGTGCAGGAGGTGGACTGGATACTGCGCCGCCTGCGCGCACGGTCTTCCCGCCCGCTCCATGTGGTGGGCGTTTCCCTGGGCGGCAATGCGCTTGCGCGCTGGGCCGGTCTGCAGGCAGACAAGGCGGCCGAGGTGGTCCAGGCCCTGGCGGCGGTGAGTGCGCCGCTGGACCTGGCGGCTGGTGGCATGGCGCTGGGGCAGGGTCTGAACCGCTGGATCTACACACGCATGTTCCTGCGCACGCTGGTGCCCAAGGCGCTGGTCAAATGGGCGCAATTTCCCGGCCTCTTCGACCGCGATGCTGCGGTGCGCGCGCGCGATCTGAAGGAATTCGATGACGCGTTCACGGCACCCGTGCATGGCTTTCTCGATGCGCACGACTACTGGCGCCGGGCGGCAGCCAAGCCTGTGCTGGCCAGCATTGCCGTGCCCGCGCTGCTGCTCAACGCGCTGGACGATCCCTTTGTCCCTGCATGCAGCCTGCCAGGGCCAGGCGAGGTCGGCCCACGGGTTACGCTGTGGCAGCCGCCGCATGGCGGTCATGTGGGTTTTGCACAGGGACATTGGCCAGGGCATGTACTGACCATGCCGCAGGCCGTCACGCAATGGCTGGCAGACAGCGAACAAGGATGAATGCAATGGACGATATCGTGAAGCAGGCCATGGCCAAATGGCCCCATGTGCCCGCCTGCAGCGGCTGGCTGGGGCTGGACGAGCGCGGGCGCTGGTATCTGCGCGATGAAGAGGCCCAGGCTTGCGGCGCTTTCGACAGCGGCATCCCGGGAGCCAAGGGCGCGGAGGTGCGCAACGAAAAGCTGGCGGACTTCATCGCCCGCAACTATCTTGCCGAGCCCGACGGTCGGTGGTTTTTCCAGAATGGTCCCCAGCGCGTGTATGTGGAACTGGAAAGCACACCCTGGATATGGCGGCTGCGCTGGGATGGCGAGCGCCTGCAGATGCACAGCCACACAGGGGCAGAGCTGCAGGCCGCAGACATCAAGGAGGTTTTGATGGATGAGACAGGGCGCCTGTATCTGGCCATGCCCTCCGGCCTGGGCCTGGTCCATACGCAGGACATGGTCGATGCCGCTGCCGCGCTGGACGCCGGCATGCTGCCTGCCTGTGAAGAGGTGCCGGCACAGACGTTGCCGCAACGCTACGGTTTTGTGCGCAGTCCGGCCCGGGCATGAAAAAACCGGCCGAAGCCGGTTGGTGCCAGACATCCTGGGCCTTGCTCAGTTGGCGGGTGCCGCTGCACCTTCTGCTGCGGCGCCTTCTGCGGCCGGGGCCTTGGGCTCCTCGAACTTGCCACCTGCGGCATTGGCCATGTAGACCACGCCACGGGCAATTTCGGTGTCGTTGAAATCGCCGCCGCCCTGGGGCGCCATCGCTCCCTTGCCCTTGAGGGCCGAGTGCACCAGGCCTTCCAGACCTTGTGCCAGGCGCGGGCCCCAGGCCGCGGCATCCGCGAACTTGGGAGCACCTGCGGCACCTGTGGCATGGCAGGCCGCGCATTGGCCCTTGAAGACTTCTTCACCCGAGCGCAGCGGGCGATTGGCATCCCTGATTTCCACGAGGCCGATTTTCTGCAGCCGCTGGGCCTTGGCCATTTCGGTCTGGGAAGCGCCGGCGCCGGCCTTGTCGGCCGAGCTCACGTATTGCACGAGGCCGATGATCACGAACACCGGAACCACGAACGAGAAAAACACCGCCATCAGCAGCTGCCTGGGGTTCTTGATCGGGCCCGTATGGGCTTCTTCGGTGTGGGTTGCGCTCATGAAGTCCTCTTGTGTTGTGGGGGCGTGAGTCAACAACAAATTATATCGACGGGCCTCTTGCAGACACTGCGCGCAGACCCGGGTTGACCTGGGGCGCACATATGCCATGAGATGGATCAAGCAAATGGCAAATGCTTTCCGCGCGCCATGAAAAAGAGGTGTTCACCTTGCGGAGAACACCTCTGTGCGGTTGGCGCGGCAGATACCGGCCTTGGGTCTTACTGCGCGGGCGCTGGTGTGGCTGCCGCTGCTGTCGCCGTCCTGTCGGTCCAGCCGCCGCCCAGTGCCTTGTACAACTCGATCTGGTTGAGCAGCTGCGCCAGACGCACGCTCACGGTGGATTGCTCCAGCGCGAACAGGGTGCGCTGCGCATCGAGCAGGTCCAGGTAGCTGGCCACGCCGTTGCTGTAGCGCAGGTCGGACAGCTTCAGGCGTGCCTGCTCGGCTTCCAGCTGGGCGCGCTGGGCCATGATCTGGTCACGCAGCGTGCCCTGGCTGTCCAGTGCGTCGGAGACCTCGCGGAAGGCGCTCTGGATGGACTTCTCGTACTGGGCAATCGCCACTTCGCGCTCGACCTTGGCCGCAGCCAGATTGGCCGAATTGCGGCCCGCATCGAAGATGGGCAGGAGGGCGGACGGCGCGAGGGTGAAGCCCCAGCTGCCGCTCTTGAACAGGCCCGACAGCTCGTTGCTGGCCGTGCCGAACTGCCCCGTCAGCGTGATGCGCGGGAAGAAGGCGGCACGCGCGGCACCGATGTTGGCGTTGGTGCTGATCAGCTGCTGCTCGGCCTGACGGATGTCGGGGCGCTGCGTGAGCAGGTCCGAAGGCAGGCCGGCCGGCACGGCGGGCAGGTCGGCCGTGTCGCGCAGTCCCTGGCTGGAGCCCAGGCTGGCGAGCACGTCCGCTGGCAGCGCCTGGCCCAGCAGCAGCACCAGGGCGTTCTCGTCCAGGGCGCGCTGGCGCTGCTGTTGCGCCAGCGTGGCGCGCGCAGCCTCGGTCAGCGAGACGGCCTGGCGGTAGTCCAGCTCGGACGCCACGCCCGTGTCGAAACGCAGCTTGGTCAGCTTGATCGACTCTTCACGGGTCTGCAGCGTGTCGCGCGAGATCTTCAGCAATTGCTCGTCGGCCAGCAGCGTATACCAGCCGCTGGCCACGGCGGCCACCAGGCTGGTCTGCGCGGCGCGGCGAGCTTCCTCGGTCGCCAGGTACTGGGCCAGGGCGGCTTCCTTCAGGCTGCCGATGCGGCCGAAGAAGTCCAGCTCCCACGAGGTGACGGCCAGGCCCACCTGGTAGCTGTTGACGTACTTGGTGCCCGAGCCCGTGGTGTTCGGGGCGCGGCTGGCGTTGACGCCGGCACCCACCGTCGGGAACTGGTCGGCGCGCGTGATCCGGTACTGGGCCTGGGCGCGCTCGATGTTGAGCGCGGCCACGCGCAGGTCACGGTTGTTGTCCAGCGCGGTGCGAACCAGCTGCTGCAGGCGTGCGTCCTGGAAGAAATCCTGCCAGGGCAGCTGCGCTGCAGCCGTGCCGCCTTCCGCCGCAGCGGTGGCGTTCGCGCGGGTGTACTGCGCCGCGACCGGAGCGGCAGGGCGCTCGTAGGTGGGGATGAGCGAGCATCCCGCCAGGAGCACGGCGGTGGCGATGGCCACCGGGGTACTGCGATTAATCATGGCTCAAGGCCTCCTTGCCGGCCGGAGTGGACGGCGGGTTGTGCGTTTTGATCTTGCCCTTGAACAGCTTGCGCACCACGACGAAGAAGGTGGGCACGAACAGCACGGCCAGCACGGTGCCGGTGATCATGCCTCCGAGCACGCCGGTGCCGATGGCACGCTGGCTGGCCGAGCTGGCGCCCGTGGCGATCACCAGAGGCACCACGCCCAGGCCGAAGGCCAGCGAGGTCATGATGATGGGGCGGAACCGCAGGTGGGCGGCTTCCAGCGCAGCCTCGATCAGTCCCTTTCCTTCGGCCTGCAGGTCCTTGGCGAATTCCACGATCAGGATCGCGTTCTTCGCCGACAGGCCGATCACCGTCACCAGTCCGATCTGGAAGTACACATCGTTGGAGTAGTTGCGCAGCAAGGTGGCAAGCACCACGCCCAGCAGACCCAGCGGCACGACCAGAATCACCGACAGCGGAATCGACCAGCTCTCGTACAGGGCGGCCAGGCACAGGAACACGGCCAGGATGGCGAAGGCGTACAGGAAGATGGCTTGCGAGCCCGCCAGCTTTTCCTCACGCGACTGGCCGGTCCACTCGAAGCCGAAGCCTTCGGGCAGCTTGGCAGCCAGCTTTTCCATCTCGTCCATGGCATCGCCCGAGCTGAAGCCCGGGGCGGCCGAGCCTTCGATGCGCACGGCAGGGTAGCCGTTGTAGCGCACCGTCTGCTGCGCGCCCTTGACCCACTTGGTGGTCGCGAACGTGGACAGCGGCACCGGGTCGCCCTTGGCATTGCGCGCGTTCAGGCGCAGCAGGTCGTCGGGCTGCATGCGGGCCGGAGCATCGGCTTGCACGATCACGCGCTGCAGACGACCCTGGTTGGGGAAGTCATTGACATAGGACGAGCCCAGCGCGGTGGACAGCGTGGCATTGATCGAGGTGAAGTCCACGCCCAGGGCGTTGGCCTTGTCGCGGTCGATCTCGATGCGCAGCTGGGGAGCGTCCTCCAGGCCATCGGGGCGTACACCTGCCAGCACCTTGCTCTGCCCGGCCATGCCCAGCAACATGTTGCGGGCGTTGATCAGCGCGTCGTGGCCATGGCCGGCACGGTCCTGCAGGCGGAACGAGAAGCCCACGGCGTTGCCCAGTTCGGGAATGGGCGGCGGGTTCACGGCGAACACGAAGGCATCGCGGATGCCCGACGTCATGCCCATGATGCGGCCCGTCATGGCGTCCACCGTGGAGTTCGCTCCCTTGCGCTCGGACCAGTCCTTGAGCGGCACGAAGGCGAGGGCGGCGTTCTGGCCCTGGCCGGAGAAGCTGAAGCCCAGCACGCTGACCATGTTGGCCACTTCGGGCTGCGGCAGCACGGCTTCTTCCACCTGCTTCATCACCTCCAGCGTGCGCTCCTTGGCGGCGCCAGGGGGTAGCTGCACGTTGACGATGAAGTAGCCCTGGTCCTCGGTCGGCAGGAACGAGGTCGGCAGGCCACGGAACACCACCACGGCACCGGCGATCACGGCCAGGTAAACGCCGATCATCAGCACCGAGCGCTTGAGCAGTCGGGCCACCCAGCCTTCGTAGGACTTGGCCGAGCGTGCGAACGTGCGGTTGAACCAGCCGAAGAAGCCTTTCTTCTCGTGGTTGTGACCGGCTTCCACAGGCTTGAGCAGCGTTGCGCACAGCGCGGGCGTCAGCGTCAGCGCCATGAAGGCCGAGAAGCTGATGGAGGCCACCATCACGATGGAGAACTGCCGGTAGATATTGCCGGTGGACCCCGCGAAGAAGGCCAGCGGTATGAACACCGCGATCAGCACCAGCGTAATGCCCACGATGGCGCCCGAGATCTGGCCCATGGCCTTGATCGCGGCTTCACGTGGCGGCAGGCCTTCCTCGCTCATGATGCGCTCGACGTTCTCCACCACCACGATGGCGTCGTCCACCACGATGCCGATGACCAGCACCATGCCGAACATGGCCAGCACGTTGATCGAGAAGCCCACGGCCTGCATGACCGCGAAGGTGCCCAGCAGTGCAATGGGCACCACGATGGTCGGGATCAGCGTGTAGCGCCAGTTCTGCAGGAACAGGTACATCACCAGGAACACCAGCACGATGGCTTCCAGCAGCGTGTGGGCGACCTTCTCGATGGAGATGCTCACGAACTTGGAGCTGTCGTAGGGAATGGAGTACTTCACGCCCTTGGGGAAGAACTTCTGCAGCTCCTCCATGCGCGCATGCACGGCCTTGGCCGTGGCCAGCGCATTGCCGCTGGGCGTCAGCTGGACGCCGATACCCACGGCATCCTTGCCGTTCAGGCGGGCGGATGTCGCATAGGCCTGGCCGCCGATCTCGATGGTGGCCACGTCCTTGAGGCGCACGGTGGAGCCATCGGCATTGGCGCGCAGCACGATGTTCTCGAACTGGCCGATCGAGGACAACTGGCCCATCACCGTCACCGTGGCGGCGATCTTCTGGCCCGTGATGTTGGGCAGGTCGCCGATGGCGCCGCTGGCCACCTGGGCGTTCTGGCTGCGGATGGCAGCCGTCACGTCCTCGGCCGAGAGCTTGTAGCCCTGCAGCTTGGCGGGATCGAACCAGATGCGCATTGCCTTTTCGGTACCGAACAGCTGGGCCTGGCCCACGCCGGCCACCCGCTGGATTTCGGGAACGATGTTGCGCGAGGCATAGTCGCCCAGGGCCACCGTGTCATAGGCCTTGGCGTCCTCGGACGACAGCATGATGAACAGCAGGAAGTTGGACGACGCCTTGTCCACGCGCACACCCTGCTGCGTCACGGATGCAGGCAGGCGTGGCGTGGCGCGCGAGAGGCGGTTTTGCACGTCCACCTGCGCCAGGTCCACGTTGGTGCCGGCCTCGAAGCTGATGGTGATGCTGCCCGTGCCATCGGCCTGGGCCACCGACTCCATGTAGACCAGACCGGGCGAGCCGTTCATCTCGCGCTCGATCACGGACAGCACGCTGTCTTCGAGCACCTTCGCGGACGCGCCTGGATAGGCGGTGTTGATGACGATGGCCGGAGGAGCCACCTTGGGGTATTGAGCGATCGGAAGCTTGGTCAGCGCAATAACACCGAGGACGATGATGAATAGCGCGACGACCCATGCAAAGATCGGTCTGTCGATAAAGAACTTGGCCATTGCTGAGCCCCTTGATTACTTCTTGTCTGCCTGGTCCGCAGGCTTGGCATCGGCTGCGGCTTGCGGGGCTGGCGCTGCCGCGCCGGCCGGCTTCTGGGCACCTGCGGCCTCGGGCTGCCAGGGCACGGGCTTGACCGGCGTGCCGGGCGGCAGCATCTGCAGCTTCTGGAAGCCGTCGACCATGACCTTCTCGCCCGCCTGCAGGCCTTCGCTGACCAGCCACTGGTTGTTCTGGGCCGTGGTCACCTTCACCGGGCGCTTGGTGATCTTGCCGTCATCGCTGACCACGCTCACGGTGTCGCCGGTTTCGGTGCGTGTCACCGCCTGCTGGGGCACGGCAATGGCGTTGGACGCCTGGGCCTGCTCCATGCGCACACGCACATACATGCCGGGCAGCAGCAATCCCTTGGGATTGGGCACCTCGGCGCGCAGCGTGACCTGGCCGGTGGAGCTGTCCACGGTCAGGTCGGTGAACAGCAGCTTGCCCTTGAGCTCATAGGCCGTGCCGTCGTCAAGGCGCACCTCGACGCTGGCAGCCTCGGCGCCATCGGCCTTCTTGAGCTTGCCCTGCTCCATCGCGCGGCGCAGCCGGAAGGCCTCGCTGGACGACTGGGTGAAATTCACATACACAGGATTGATCTGCTGGACCACGGCCAGCGGAGTCGCCTCGCCCTGGCCGACCAGCGCGCCTTCTGTCACCAGCGACTGGCCGATGCGGCCGGAGATGGGGGCCGTGACGTTGGTGTAGCCCAGATTGATCTCGGCCGTGCGCACCGACGCCTTGCCGACCGCCACATCGGCCTGGGCCTGCTTGTAGGCCGCCTCGGCGTTGACGAAATCCTGCTTGCTGATGGCGTTGGCGGCAACCAGCGGGCGATAGCGTTCCAGCTGTGCCAGTGCCTGGGCCTGGTTGGCCTCGGCGCGGGCCTGCGTGGCCTTGGCGCTTTGCAGCGTGGCCTGGTAGGGCGCGGGATCGATGCGGTACAGCAACTGGCCGGCCTTCACATCGCTGCCTTCCCGGAACAGGCGTTCCTGCACGATGCCGGCGCTGCGGGCGCGGATCTGGGCCACCCGGCGTGCGTCCACGCGGCCGGGCAGTTCGGTCACAAGGCCCACATCGGCGGGCGTGGCGACCACCACGCCCACAGGCACGGCGGGCATCTGCTGCTGCGCGGCAGCTTTTTCTTCGGGCTTTTTCCCGCAGGCCGCCATGGCCATTGCGGCAGTGACGGCCAGGGCCACGGTGGTGAGGCGCAGACTGCTGTAAGGGGACGGAGCGGCTGACACATTGCTGCGTGTGCTGGGCATGATGGGTCCTTGTGCTGAATCAAATAACGATGTTGACGTTCCGGTCAGCGCTATCCGGAACGCCCGTGTCCACGGGCAAGTCGCGGATTATACATACATACATGAATGTATAATGACCGCAGTTGCTGCAAGGCGGCGCGAAGCATGGCGTAGCGTGGCATGGCCGGGCTCAACGATGGAGGGAAATACATCTTGGCACGACGAACGAAAGAAGATGCGTTTGCAACGCGCAACAGTCTGCTGGACGCTGCGGAGCAAGTGTTCTACGAGCAGGGTGTTGCCCGGGCCTCGCTCAACGAGATTGCCCAGCGGGCCGGCGCCACGCGCGGTGCGGTCTACTGGCATTTCAAGGACAAGCTGGATCTCTTCTACGCCATGCTGGACCGCGTCACGCTCCCGCTGGAGCAGGCGGCCTACAGCGACTGCGAGGACGATTCGGAGTGCGACGCACTGGAATATGTGCGGCGCCTGATGGGGGTGGTCTTCGGGCGCATCGCCGATGACGACAGCACGCGGCGCGTCTTCGAGATCCTGCTGCTCAAGGTCGAGTACGTGGGTGAGCTCATGCCCGTGCAGGAGCGCAACCGTGCCGCGCTGGACTCTTTTTCCGCGCAACTGGAGCTGGCCCTGCGCGCTGCCGCAGAAAGCCATGCAGTGACCATGTCCATGCCGGCTCGCCAGGCATCGATAGCGCTGTGCGCCATGTTCGATGGCCTGCTGCAGAGCTGGCTGCTGGGCAGGGCCTTTGATCTCAAGCAGGTGGGCGCGCAGGCGGTGGATGTCTGTCTGCGAGGGCTGGGCTTCACGGTGCCGCAGGTGCAATAGCGCCGGGTCCTGGGGGCTTGGACGTGCCGGGGCAAAGTCATGCGACAATGCTCGGCTTGTGCAGGGCAGCGATGCCCTGAGCGGCTGTAGCTCAGTGGATAGAGTATTGGCCTCCGAAGCCAAGGGTCGTGGGTTCGATCCCCGCCAGCCGCACCACAATTTTTCTTGGATCGCCTTGGTGGCCTGAGAAAAAAATGCACTGAAATTTTTCTGACGAAAAAAACGGTGCTAGAATTCAAATCTCTTCGGAGGGGTGCCCGAGTGGCTAAAGGGGGCAGACTGTAAATCTGTTGGCTTACGCCTACACTGGTTCGAATCCAGTCCCCTCCACCAGTAATGGTGAAGAAGAGAAGTCATCTGAAAAGATGGCGACGTGCAGTCAATCTGTGCGGGAGTAGTTCAATGGTAGAACCCTAGCCTTCCAAGCTAATGACGCGGGTTCGATTCCCGTCTCCCGCTCCAGTTGGCGAGCAAAGTTTTTTGAGATTGCTTCGGCAGCCTCAAGGCCCATGTGGCTCAGTGGTAGAGCACTCCCTTGGTAAGGGAGAGGTCGGCAGTTCGATCCTGCCCATGGGCACCATTATCTCTGGTGCGCTCGCTAGATGGGGTTGCGCCAAATCCTGTTGTAGTGATTTAGATTTTTTTCGGAGTCGGAAAAATGGCTAAAGCAAAATTCGAGCGTACCAAGCCGCACGTCAACGTTGGCACCATCGGTCACGTGGACCACGGCAAGACGACCCTGACGGCTGCTATCGCTACCGTTCTGTCCAAGAAGTTCGGCGGCGAAGCCAAGGCTTACGACCAGATCGACGCAGCACCTGAAGAAAAGGCGCGCGGCATCACGATCAACACCGCCCACGTCGAGTACGAAACGGCAGGTCGCCACTACGCTCACGTTGACTGCCCCGGCCACGCCGACTACGTCAAGAACATGATCACCGGCGCTGCTCAAATGGACGGCGCCATCCTGGTGTGCTCGGCCGCTGACGGCCCCATGCCCCAGACCCGCGAGCACATCCTGCTGGCCCGTCAGGTGGGCGTGCCCTACATCATCGTGTTCCTGAACAAGTGCGACATGGTGGACGACGAAGAGCTGCTGGAACTGGTCGAAATGGAAGTGCGCGAGCTGCTTGCCAAGTACGACTTCCCCGGCGACGACACCCCCATCATCCGCGGCTCGGCCAAGCTGGCCCTGGAAGGCGACCAGTCCGACAAGGGCGAACCCGCCATCCTGCGCCTGGCTGAAGCCCTGGACTCCTACATCCCCACGCCCGAGCGCGCTGTGGACGGTGCCTTCGCAATGCCCGTGGAAGACGTGTTCTCGATCTCTGGCCGTGGCACCGTGGTGACTGGCCGTATCGAGCGCGGCATCATCAAGGTCGGCGAAGAAATCGAAATCGTCGGTATCCGCGACACCCAGAAGACCATCGTCACCGGCGTGGAAATGTTCCGCAAGCTGCTGGACCAAGGCCAGGCTGGCGACAACGTGGGCCTGCTGCTGCGCGGCACCAAGCGTGAAGACGTGGAACGCGGCCAAGTGCTGTGCAAGCCCGGCTCCATCAAGCCCCACACCCACTTCACGGCTGAGGTGTACGTGCTGTCCAAGGACGAAGGTGGTCGCCACACTCCGTTCTTCAACAACTACCGTCCCCAGTTCTATTTCCGTACGACCGACGTGACCGGCTCCATCGAGCTGCCCGCCGACAAGGAAATGGTGATGCCTGGCGACAACGTGTCGATCACCGTCAAGCTGATCGCCCCCATCGCCATGGAAGAAGGTCTGCGCTTCGCTATCCGCGAAGGTGGCCGTACCGTGGGCGCTGGCGTGGTTGCCAAGATCATTGCCTAATTGATTCGTAGGGGTATAGCTCAATTGGCAGAGCGTCGGTCTCCAAAACCGAAGGTTGTAGGTTCGATTCCTACTGCCCCTGCCACCTGATGGTGGAATCGCAACGAGCCCGCCCCAAAGCGGGCTTCGGTGTCTTGGCGTTGCGCAAAAGATGCGCATTAGAAATGGATTATGGCCACTACTCAGGTTGAAACGGTCAGCTCCGGAGCTGACAAAGCCAAGCTTGCCGCAGTCGCGGCTTTAGTCGTTGCTGCGATCGCAGGTTTCTATCTGCTGAGCAAGCAAGGGCCCATCGTCCAGTGGCTGGTGCTGCTGGTCGGCCTGGCTGCAGCTGCTGGCACGTTCCTTGTTTCCGAGCCCGGCAAGCGTTTCGTGAGCTTTGCCCAGGATGCCTGGCGCGAAGTCAAGAAGGTCGTCTGGCCGACGCGCAAGGAAACCATGCAGATGACCTTGTACGTCTTCGGCTTTGTCGTCATCATGGCCTTGTTCCTGTGGTTCACGGACAAGACGCTTGAGTGGGTCTTGTACGACCTGATTTTGGGCTGGAGGAAGTAATGGATGCTGTCGAAACAGGTGTGAACGACGGAGGGGCAGCGCCTGCCAATCCGGATCTGCGCTGGTACATCGTCCATGCCTACTCCGGCATGGAAAAGGCGGTGGAGCGCAACATCATCGAGCGCATCGCGCGCTCTGACATGCAGTCCAAGTTCGGCCGCATTCTTGTCCCCACTGAAGAAGTGGTGGAAATGAAGAATGGCCAACGCCGCACCACCGAGCGCCGTCTGTTCCCTGGCTACGTGTTCGTCGAGATGGTCATGGACGACGATACCTGGCACCTGGTCAAGCACACCAGCAAGGTGACGGGTTTCGTGGGTGGTGCCAAGAACCGTCCTGCGCCCATTTCCGAAGAGGAAGTGCGCAAGATCGTCAGCCAGATGCAGGAAGGCACGGAAAAGCCGCGCCACAAGGTCGAGTTCATGCCCGGCGAGCTGGTGCGTGTCAAGGAAGGTCCGTTCACGGACTTCAACGGTTCCGTCGAAGAGGTCAACTACGAGAAAAGCCGTCTGCGCGTCTCCGTGATGATCTTCGGTCGTTCCACGCCGGTCGAGCTTGAATTTGCCCAGGTTGAAAAAACCTGAGTTACCGCTTACAATCTCTGGCTCTGCATTTTTAGGCTTGGTGCAGGGCGTTCTCACAAGAGTCTTTTAACCCCCGGGGAGCTGTCGGCTGCAACTGTTGTTGGTTGGGCCGACGGCGCTATACCCGCAAGGAGCATTCAATGGCGAAGAAAATCGTCGGCTTCATCAAGCTGCAAGTGCCAGCTGGTAAGGCCAATCCCTCTCCTCCGATCGGTCCTGCGCTGGGTCAGCGCGGCCTCAACATCATGGAATTCTGCAAGGCGTTCAACGCCCAGACCCAAGGTGTCGAGCCCGGCCTGCCCCTGCCCGTGGTCATCACGGCCTTCGCGGACAAGAGCTTCACCTTCATCATCAAGACGCCTCCGGCGACTGTGCTGATCAAGAAGGCCATCAAGCTGGACAAGGGTTCTTCCAACCCCCTGAAGAACAAGGTCGGCAAGATCACCCGCGCTCAGCTGGAAGAGATCGCCAACACCAAGCTGAAGGACATGAACGCTGCTGACGTTGACGCCGCCGTGCGCACGCTGGCTGGTTCGGCTCGCTCGATGGGCGTGATTGTGGAGGGCGTGTAAATGGCCAAGTTGACCAAGAAGCAAAAGGCTCTCCAGGGCAAGGTGGAGTCCACCAAGCTGTACGCTTTCGCTGACGCAGTCGCGCTGGTGAAGGACGCTGCCACCGCCAAGTTCGATGAATCCATCGACGTGGCCGTGCAACTGGGCGTGGACGCCAAGAAGTCTGACCAAGTGGTTCGCGGCGCTGTCGTGCTGCCCCATGGCACCGGCAAGATTGCCCGCGTGGCCGTGTTCGCCCAAGGCGCCAAGGCTGAAGAAGCCAAGGCTGCCGGCGCCGACGTGGTCGGCATGGACGACCTGGCTGCCCGCGTGAAGGCTGGCGACATGCCCTTCGACGTGGTCATCGCTGCCCCCGACGCCATGCGCGTCGTCGGTACGCTGGGCCAGATCCTGGGCCCGCGCGGCCTGATGCCCAACCCCAAGGTTGGCACGGTGACTCCCGATGTGGCCACGGCTGTGAAGAACGCCAAGGCTGGTCAGGTGCAATACCGCGTCGACAAGGCCGGCATCATCCACGCCACCATCGGCCGTCGCTCGTTCGACAACGAGAAGCTGCAAGGCAACCTGGCTGCGCTGATCGACGCCCTGAACAAGTCCAAGCCCGCTTCGAGCAAGGGCCTGTACCTGCGCAAGGTCGCTGTTTCGTCGACCATGGGTGTGGGCGTTCGCGTCGACACGCAAACCATCTCGGCCTGATAGCCAAGAAATCTTGAGACACCTTCCGGGGTGCCTCAGTGGTGGGCCGGTGCAGCGATGCGCCGGGTCATCCAAGACCGTTGGTGTGCCTTGCGGCACTTAAACCCCCGGGGCCAACGCAGATGGCGATCCCGCTGCAGATGGATGCATTTCCAAAACAGTTGGTCGCTGCAACAAGAGCGCGCATGAGGGGCTTGCCCCGAGTGCGCATTTGAAGGAGTAGACCTTGAGTCTTAATCGCAGTGAGAAAGAAGCGGTCATCAATGAAGTGACCAGCCTCGCCGCAAAAGCTCAAACGCTTGTGATCGCGGAATACCGCGGCATCACGGTCGCCGACATGACCAAACTGCGTTCTGATGCTCGCAGCAAGGGTGTGAGCCTGAGCGTGTTGAAGAACACGCTGGCCCGCCGTGCTGTGGCTGGCAGCCAGTTTGACGTTGTCGCCGACCAGATGACCGGCCCTCTGATCTATGGCTTCTCTGAAGACGCAGTGGCCGCCGCCAAGGTGGTGGCCGACTTCGCGAAAACCAACGACAAGCTGGTGATCCGCGGTGGTGCGTTTGCAGGCAAGGCCCTGGACGTGAACGGTGTGAAGCAACTGGCGAACATCCCCTCGAAGGAAGTTCTGCTGGCACAACTGTGTGGCTTGCTGATGTCGCCTATCTCGCGTACGGCCGTTGTGCTGGGCGCCCTGGCGGCAAAGAAGAGCGAAGGCTCTGCCGAAGAACCGGCAGCCGAAGCAGTCGCAGCCTGAGCGCGCGGCAGTTAACCAATATTGTTAGGAAATCAAAATGGCATTCGATAAAGACGCATTTCTGACCGCGCTCGACGGCATGACGGTCCTGGAACTCAATGACCTGGTGAAGGCCATTGAAGAGAAGTTTGGCGTGAGCGCTGCCGCTATGGCTGCTCCCGCTGCTGGCGGCGCTGCTGGCGGCGCTGCTGCTGCAGAAGAAAAGACCGAGTTCAACGTTGTGCTGACCGAAGCCGGCGCGAACAAGGTTTCCGTCATCAAGGCCGTGCGTGAAATCACCGGCCTGGGTCTGAAGGAAGCCAAGGACCTGGTCGACGGCGCTCCCAAGAACGTCAAGGAAGGCGTTGCCAAGGCTGACGCTGAAGCCGCTGTGAAGAAGCTGGTGGAAGCCGGTGCCAAGGCTGAACTGAAGTAATTCAGTCCCCTCAAGGGCTGGAGGCTCCGAAAAAGGGCCTCCAGCCTTTGGCGCTTGTGGAGCGCTGATCCATAGAGCACACTAAAAAGCAGTCAGAACAGTCTGTTTTTTAGTGTCTTCTGACAACCCGACAGCAGAAGATGCCTTGGTTCGGGCGATGTGCAACGCATCGCCGTCAGCCATGGTTGGTAGTGGCCAACCGCCAAGCCCGCAGGGAGCTTTCCATGTGGGGCAGTCGTCGCAGACCCAGGACTCATGTCTTTGCCCGGAGATCTCATGGCCTATTCTTACACCGAACGCAAGCGAATCCGCAAAAGCTTCGGGAGCCGCGACAGCGTGCTCGAAGTGCCTTACCTGCTGCAGATGCAAAAAGATGCATATACCGCATTCTTGCAGTCAGATGTAGCCCCCAAAAAACGCACCATCGAAGGCCTGCAAGCGGCCTTCAACTCCGCCTTCCCCATCGTCTCCCACAACGGTTTTGTGGAGATGAAGTTCGTCGAGTACAACCTCGCCAAGCCTGCTTTCGATGTGCGCGAGTGCCAGACCCGTGGTCTGACGTTCGCCTCCGCCGTGCGCGCCAAGGTCCAGCTGATCATCTATGACCGTGAGTCTTCGACCTCGCAGTCCAAGGTGGTCAAGGAAGTCAAGGAGCAAGAGGTCTACATGGGCGAAGTGCCCCTGATGACCGAAAAGGGCTCGTTCATCATCAATGGCACCGAGCGCGTCATCGTCTCGCAGCTGCACCGCTCGCCCGGCGTGTTCTTCGAGCACGACAAGGGCAAGACCCACAGTTCGGGCAAGCTGCTGTTCTCGGCACGCATCATTCCTTACCGCGGCTCGTGGCTGGACTTCGAGTTCGACCCCAAGGACCTGCTGTTCTTCCGCGTCGACCGTCGCCGCAAGATGCCCGTGTCCATTCTGCTGAAGGCCATCGGCCTGACGCCGGAATCGATCCTGGCCAACTTCTTCGTCAACGACAACTTCCGCCTCATGGATTCGGGCGCGCAGATGGAGTTCGTCCCCGAGCGCCTGCGCGGCGAAGTCGCGCGCTTCGACATTACCGACAAGTCGGGCAAGGTCGTGGTCGCCAAGGACAAGCGCGTCACCGCTCGCCACACGCGTGAGCTGGAGCAGTCGGGCACCAAGTTCATCAGCGTCCCCGAAGATTTCCTGATCGGCCGCGTGGTCGCCAAGAACATCGTCGATCCGGACACGGGCGAGATCATCGCCAAGGCCAACGAAGAGCTGACCGAGTCCCTGCTCAAGAAGCTGCGCAGCGCCGGCATCCAGGATCTGCAGTGCATCTACACGAATGAGCTGGACCAGGGCGCCTACATCTCGCAGACCCTGCGCACCGACGAAACCGTGGACGAGTTCGCCGCACGCGTGGCCATCTACCGCATGATGCGCCCCGGCGAGCCGCCGACCGAAGACGCCGTCCAGGCCCTGTTCCAGCGCCTGTTCTACAACGCCGACACCTACGATCTGTCGCGCGTGGGCCGCATGAAGTTCAACGCCAAGGTCGGCCGCGATGGCGCCACCGGCCCCATGGTGCTGTCCAACGAGGACATCCTGGCCGTGGTCAAGATCCTGGTGGATCTGCGCAACGGCAAGGGCGAAGTCGACGATATCGACCACCTGGGCAACCGCCGCGTGCGTTGCGTGGGCGAACTGGCCGAGAACCAGTACCGCACGGGCCTGGCACGTATCGAGAAGGCCGTGAAGGAGCGTCTGGGCCAGGCTGAGCAAGAGCCGCTGATGCCCCATGACCTGATCAACAGCAAGCCGATTTCGGCCGCCCTGAAGGAATTCTTCGGTGCGTCGCAGCTGTCGCAGTTCATGGACCAGACCAACCCTCTGGCCGAAATCACGCACAAGCGTCGCGTCTCGGCCCTGGGCCCGGGCGGTCTGACCCGCGAGCGTGCGGGCTTCGAAGTGCGCGACGTGCACGTGACCCACTACGGCCGCGTCTGCCCCATCGAAACGCCTGAAGGCCCGAACATCGGCCTGATCAACTCGCTGGCCCTGTACGCCCGCCTGAACGAGTATGGCTTCATCGAGACGCCGTACCGCCGGGTGGCGGACGGCAAGGTCACGATGGAGATCGACTACCTGTCGGCCATCGAGGAAGGCAAGTACATCATCGCCCAGGCCAATGCCGATCTGGATGCCGAAGGCCGCCTGACCGGCGACCTGGTGTCGGCCCGCGAAAAGGGTGATTCGACCCTGGTGTCGGCCGAGCGCGTTCAGTACATGGACGTGTCGCCCGCACAGATCGTGTCGGTGGCTGCCTCGCTGATTCCGTTCCTGGAGCACGATGACGCGAACCGCGCATTGATGGGCGCCAACATGTCGCGTCAGGCCGTGCCTGTGCTGCGTCCCGAAAAGCCCATGGTGGGCACGGGCATCGAGCGCGTGGCGGCAGTGGACTCCGGCACCGTGGTGACGGCTACCCGCGGCGGTATCGTGGACTATGTCGATGCAACCCGCATCGTGGTCCGCGTGAACGACGCTGAAGCCGTGGCCGGCGAAGTCGGCGTGGACATCTACAACCTCATCAAGTACCAGCGTTCCAACCAGAACACGAACATCCACCAGCGTCCCATCGTCAAGCGTGGCGACAAGCTGGCCAAGGGTGATGTGGTGGCCGACGGCGCATCGACCGACCTGGGCGAAATCGCCATCGGTCAGAACATGCTGATCGCGTTCATGCCCTGGAACGGCTACAACTTCGAGGATTCGATCCTGATCAACGAGCGGGTGGTGGCCGAGGACCGCTACACCTCGATCCACATCGAAGAACTCGTGGTGATGGCCCGCGACACCAAGCTCGGTGCCGAGGAAATCACGCGCGACATCCCGAACCTGTCCGAGCAGCAGCTCAACCGCCTGGACGAGTCCGGCATCA
Source organism: Delftia deserti (assembly GCF_042653485.1). NCBI lineage: Bacteria > Pseudomonadati > Pseudomonadota > Betaproteobacteria > Burkholderiales > Comamonadaceae > Delftia > Delftia deserti. The sequence continues at coordinate 4,299,536 of NZ_JBHSIH010000001.1, forward strand.
TCTACGTGGGTGCGGAAGTGCAGCCCGGCGATGTGCTGGTCGGCAAGGTCACGCCCAAGGGCGAGACCACGCTGACGCCTGAAGAGAAGCTGCTGCGCGCCATCTTCGGCGAGAAGGCTTCCGACGTGAAGGACACTTCGCTGCGCGTGGACCAGGGCTCGCAAGGCACCGTGATCGACGTGCAGGTCTTCACCCGTGAAGGCATCCAGCGTGACAAGCGCGCCCAGCAGATCATCGACGATGAGCTCAAGCGCTACCGCCTGGACCTGAACGACCAGCTGCGCATCGTCGAGGCCGACGCCTTCGACCGTATCGAAAAGCTGCTCAATGGCCGCGTGGCCAACGGCGGCCCGCAGAAGCTGGCCAAGGGTGCCAAGATCGACAAGGCGTACCTGGACGGCGTGGAGAAGTTCCACTGGTTCGACATCCGTCCTGCAGAGGACGAAGTCGCCACCCAGCTCGAGTCCATCAAGAACTCGCTGGAGCAGACGCGCCACAGCTTCGACCTGGCTTTTGAAGAAAAGCGCAAGAAGCTCACCCAGGGCGACGAGCTGCCCGCTGGCGTGCTCAAGATGGTCAAGGTCTACCTGGCCGTCAAGCGCCGCCTGCAACCCGGCGACAAGATGGCCGGCCGCCACGGCAACAAGGGCGTGGTCTCCAAGATCGTTCCGGTCGAGGACATGCCCTACATGGCCGACGGCTCCACTGCCGACATCGTGCTGAACCCGCTGGGCGTGCCTTCGCGTATGAACATCGGCCAGGTGCTGGAAGTGCATCTGGGCTGGGCCGGCAAGGGCCTGGGCCAGCGCATCGGCGACATGCTGCAGCAGGAAGCCCGCGCTGCCGAGATCCGCTCCTTCATGGAAGAGATCTACAACTCGCGCGGCCGCAAGGAAGACCTGACGCAGCTCGAGGACAAGGAGATCGTGTCCATGGCGCAGGCGCTGACCACGGGCGTGCCGTTTGCCACGCCGGTGTTCGATGGCGCTTCCGAGCAGGAAATCCAGGACATGCTGCATCTGGCATATCCGGAGGAGCTGGCCCAGCGCAAGGGGCTGACCGAGTCGCGCACGCAGGCCTACCTGTATGACGGCCGCACCGGCGACCGCTTCGAGCGTCCGACCACCATCGGCTACATGCATTACCTGAAGCTGCACCACTTGGTGGACGACAAGATGCACGCCCGCTCCACGGGTCCGTACTCTCTGGTGACGCAGCAGCCGCTGGGCGGCAAGGCCCAGTTCGGTGGCCAGCGTTTCGGGGAAATGGAAGTGTGGGCGCTGGAAGCTTACGGCGCCGCCTATGTGCTGCAGGAAATGCTGACCGTGAAGTCCGACGACGTGGTGGGCCGTACCAAGGTGTACGAATCCATCGTCAAGGGCGAGCACGCCATCGAGGCAGGCATGCCCGAGTCGTTCAACGTGCTGGTCAAGGAAATCCGCTCCCTGGGCCTCGACATCGAGCTTGAGCGTTCTTAAATATTGAAAAGGGAAAGAGTCTTATGAAATCTCTACTCGACCTGTTCAAGCAATTCACGCCTGATGAGCATTTCGATGCCATCAAGATCGGTCTGGCTTCTCCCGAGAAGATCCGTTCCTGGTCCTTCGGCGAGGTGAAGAAGCCCGAGACCATCAACTACCGCACGTTCAAGCCCGAGCGCGATGGTCTGTTCTGCGCCAAGATCTTTGGCCCCATCAAGGACTACGAGTGCCTGTGCGGCAAGTACAAGCGCCTCAAGCACCGCGGTGTGATCTGCGAGAAGTGCGGCGTCGAAGTGACCCAGACCAAGGTGCGCCGCGAGCGCATGGGCCACATCGATCTGGCTGCGCCTTGCGCCCACATCTGGTTCCTGAAGTCGCTGCCGTCGCGTCTGGGCCTGGTGCTCGACATGACGCTGCGCGACATCGAACGCGTGCTGTACTTCGAAGCCTACGTGGTGACCGACCCCGGCATGACCCCGCTGAAGAAGTTCAGCATCATGACCGAGGACGATTACGAGGCCAAGCGCACCGAATACGGTGACGAGTTCGAAGCCAAGATGGGCGCCGAAGGCATCAAGGACCTGCTCGAAGGCATCGACATCGATGTCGAGACCGAGCGTCTGCGCGGCGATCTGACCGGCTCCGAAGTCAAGGTCAAGAAGAACGCCAAGCGCCTGAAGCTGCTGGAAGCGTTCAAGAAGTCCGGCATCAAGCCGGGCTGGATGGTCATGGAAGTGCTGCCCGTGCTGCCCCCGGACCTGCGTCCGCTGGTGCCGCTGGACGGCGGCCGCTTTGCAACGTCCGACCTGAACGACCTGTACCGCCGCGTCATCAACCGCAACTCGCGTCTGCGCCGCCTGCTGGAGCTGAAGGCTCCGGAAATCATCGCGCGCAACGAAAAGCGCATGCTGCAGGAAGCCGTGGACTCGCTGCTGGACAACGGCCGCCGTGGCAAGGCCATGACGGGCGCCAACAAGCGTGCCCTGAAGTCGCTGGCCGACATGATCAAGGGCAAGAGCGGTCGTTTCCGCCAGAACTTGCTGGGCAAGCGCGTGGACTACTCGGGCCGTTCCGTGATCACGGTGGGTCCGTACCTCAAGCTGCACCAGTGCGGCCTGCCCAAGCTGATGGCGCTGGAACTGTTCAAGCCCTTCATCTTCGCGCAGCTCGAGCAGCGCGGCATCGCCACCACCATCAAGGCGGCGAAGAAGGAAGTCGAATCCGGCACGCCCGTGGTGTGGGACATCCTCGAAGAGGTCATCAAGGAGCACCCGGTCATGCTGAACCGTGCTCCCACGCTGCACCGCCTGGGCATCCAGGCCTTCGAGCCCATCCTGATCGAAGGCAAGGCCATCCAGCTGCACCCGCTCGTCTGCGCGGCCTTCAACGCCGACTTCGACGGTGACCAGATGGCTGTCCACGTTCCGCTGTCGGTGGAAGCACAGATGGAAGCCCGCACGCTGATGCTGGCCTCCAACAACGTGCTGTTCCCCGCATCGGGCGAGCCCTCCATCGTTCCTTCGCAGGACGTGGTGCTGGGTCTGTACCACGCAACGCGCGAGCGCATCAACGGCAAGGGCGAAGGCATGATCTTCGCCGATATCGGTGAAGTGCAGCGCGCGCTGGACTCCGACCAGGTCGAACTGGCCGCCAAGATCAGCGTGCGTCTGACCGAGTGGACCAAGAACAAGGACTCCGGCGAGTTCGAGCCTTCGACCGGCCTGGTGGAAACCACCGTGGGCCGCGCCCTGATGTCCGAGATCCTTCCCAAGGGCCTGCCGTTCAGCCACATGAACAAGGCGCTCAAGAAGAAGGAAATCTCCAAGCTCATCAACGCCTCGTTCCGCAAGTGCGGTCTCAAGGCCACGGTGGTCTTCGCTGACAAGCTGCTGCAAAACGGCTTCCGCCTGTCCACGCACGCCGGTATCTCGATCGCCATCGGCGACATGCTGGTGCCGCCGCAAAAGGCCGAGATCATCGGCCGTGCCGAAGCCGAGGTGAAGGAGATCGAGCAGCAGTACGTCTCCGGTCTCGTGACCTCTGGCGAGCGCTACAACAAGGTGGTGGACATCTGGGGCAAGGCCGGCGACGAAGTCTCCAAGGTCATGATGGCCCAGCTGGCCAAGGAAAAGGTCATCGACCGCCACGGCAACGAAGTCGAGCAGGAATCGTTCAACGCCATTTACATGATGGCCGACTCCGGCGCCCGCGGCTCGGCCGCGCAGATCCGCCAGCTGGCCGGCATGCGTGGCCTGATGGCCAAGCCTGACGGCTCCATCATCGAGACGCCCATTACGGCGAACTTCCGTGAAGGCCTGAACGTTCTGCAGTACTTCATCTCCACCCACGGCGCCCGAAAGGGTCTGGCCGACACGGCGTTGAAGACGGCCAACTCCGGCTACCTGACGCGTCGCCTGGTGGACGTGACGCAGGATCTGGTGGTCAACGAGGACGATTGCGGCACGACCAATGGCGCACTGATGCGCGCCATCGTCGAAGGCGGTGAAGTGATCGAGTCGCTGCGCGACCGCGTGCTGGGCCGCACCACGGCCGAGGACGTCGTGCATCCCGAGACGCTGGCTGTCCTGCTGTCCGCAGGCACGCTGCTCAACGAAGACGTGATCGACGAGCTGGAATCGCAGGGCGTGGACGAGATCAAGGTCCGTACGGCGCTGAACTGCGAGACCCGCTACGGCCTGTGCGCCAAGTGCTACGGCCGCGACCTGGGCCGCGGCGGCCAGATCAACCTCGGCGAAGCCGTGGGTGTGATCGCCGCCCAGTCCATCGGCGAGCCCGGCACGCAGCTGACGATGCGTACCTTCCACATCGGTGGTGCCGCTTCGCGCGCTGCCATCGCATCGAGCGTGGAAGCCAAGTCCAACGGCTCCATCAGCTTCAACAGCACGATGCGCTACGTCAGCAACACCAAGGGTGAGCTGGTCGTGATTTCGCGTTCGGGCGAAATCGTCATCAGCGACAACGGTCGCGAGCGTGAGCGCCACAAGGTGCCTTATGGTGCCGTGCTGACCGTCAGGCCCGACCAGCAGGTCAAGGCCGGTCTGATCCTGGCCAACTGGGATCCGCTGACCCGACCCATCATTACCGAGTACGCCGGCCAGGTGCGCTTCGAGAATGTGGAAGAGGGCCTGACCGTGGCCAAGCAGGTCGATGAAGTGACCGGCCTGTCCACGCTGGTGGTGATCGATCCCAAGCGCCGTGGCTCTGCCAAGGTCGTGCGTCCCCAGGTCAAGCTGATCGATGCCAACAACCAGGAAGTCAAGATCCCCGGCACCGACCACTCGGTGACGATCGGCTTCCAGGTCGGCGCTCTGATCCAGGTGCGTGACGGCCAGGACGTGGGCCCCGGCGAAGTGCTGGCCCGTATCCCTGTCGAAGGCCAGAAGACCCGCGACATTACCGGCGGTCTGCCCCGTGTGGCCGAGCTGTTCGAAGCCCGTACGCCCAAGGACAAGGGCACGCTGGCCGAGATGACCGGCACCATCTCCTTCGGCAAGGAAACCAAGGGCAAGGTGCGCATGCAGATCACCGATCTGGATGGCAAGGTCTGGGAAGAACTCGTGCCCAAGGAAAAGAACATCCTGGTGCACGAAGGCCAGGTGGTCAACAAGGGCGAGTCCATCGTCGACGGCCCCGCCGATCCGCAGGACATCCTGCGCCTGCTGGGCATCGAGGAGCTGTCGCGCTACATCGTCGATGAAGTGCAGGACGTCTACCGCCTGCAGGGTGTGAAGATCAATGACAAGCACATCGAGGTGATCGTTCGCCAGATGCTGCGCCGCGTCGTGGTCGAGAACACCGGCGATTCGACCTACATCGCTGGCGAGCAGGTCGAGCGCTCGGAAATCCTCAATACCAACGAGGCCCTGCAGCGCGAAGGCAAGATCCCCGCCACGTACTCCAACGTGCTGCTGGGTATTACCAAGGCCTCGCTGTCGACCGACTCCTTCATCTCCGCCGCGTCGTTCCAGGAAACGACCCGCGTGCTCACCGAGGCTGCCATCATGGGCAAGCGCGACGAGCTGCGTGGCCTGAAGGAAAACGTCATCGTGGGTCGCCTGATCCCCGCTGGTACGGGTCTGGCCTACCATCAGGCACGCAAGGCCAAGGACGCCATGGACGACGCAGAGCGCCGTGCCATCGCCGACGCCGAAGCCGCCGAACTGGCAGGTGTGACGGCCGAGGACGACATCGGTGCCATCGCTGTCGCCGGTGACGGCTCTGCCGACTGACACGCCCGGGCGAGCGAGAGCGAGCCCGTGAAGTGACGCGACGCTCCCGGCCTGCCCTGCGCAGGCGGGAGCGTTTTTCTTTTGGGAATAACCAGGGTTCGGCCGGACCAGCCTCCGGCCGGGCCATTGCAGACGATGTGGTCCTTGTCTCTTGAATGGATGCTGCTGGCCCTGCTCGTGTTCTGGGCCGTTGGCGCATACAGCCGGCTGGCCCGGCTGCGCAGCGGCTGCGTGCAGCAGTTCGGCGCGCTCGATGCCCACCTGGGCCAGTGGCATGCGATGCTGCAGGCCTTCGAGGCCCAGCCCAAGGCCGAAGGCCAAAGTCCCGCCCTTGTGCATGCACAGGCCGCACTGCACCAGACCGCCGCACAGCTGCAGGCGGCCCTGGTCGATGCCCGTGGCCGGCCGCTGCGCGAGACCGCGCTGGCCTCGCTGGAGCACGCCTGTTCGGCGCTGGACGTGGCCTGGCAGGCCATGACCAAGGTCGCCGTTGATACCGGTGCCGGCGCCGCAGTCACCGGTGCTGCGCCACCAGACGCCCCATCGCCGGACCCCGATCCGATGCAGCCGTGGCAGCAGCGCTGGACCGAGCACCAGGTGCGCAACCGCCTGGGACTGCAGCAATTCAATGCCGCGGCCGAGCGCTACAACGCCGCCATCGCGCAATATCCGGCCAGGCTGCTGGCCTGGCTGCTGGGCTTTCGCCCGGTGCGCAGCCTGCTGATCGAACCTGTGGCCAGCAAGGCACAGGAAAGTGGAACATGAACCAACGCACGCATTCTTCCCCGCGCCGCGCTGCGGCGCCCTCGCAAGGACCGGCCCTGTGGCAGCAGCTCGATGCCGTCGCCCAATGCCTGCAGTCCGTGCTTGAAGGCCAGTCCAGCCGCAGTGTGCTGGCGCGCGTGGCGCAGCCGCTGCGCCCCGGCGTCCAGGCGCTGCTGTTCCAGGTGCTGCGCCAGTTGGGCCGTGCCCAGGCGCTGCAAAGGCAGCTGGCCTCGCGCAATCCGCCACCCCGCGTCAGCGCATTGCTGAACACGGCCCTGGCCCTGGCCTGGGATGAATCCCGGGCGCCGTACCCCCCATTTACCCTGGTCAACCAGACGGTGGAGGCGGCCAAGCAGGGGCCGACGCGCGCCCAGTCCGGTTTCGTCAACGCCTGCCTGCGTCGCTTTCTGCGCGAGCGCGATGCCCTGGTCGCAGCCACCGACGACCAGCCGCAGGCCGTCTGGAACCATCCCGCCTGGTGGATTGCCCGCCTGCGCAAGGACCATCCCGTGCATTGGCAGGCCATCCTGCAGGCCAACAATGAACAGCCGCCGATGACGCTGCGCGTCAACCGCCAGCAAACGGACCGCCAGTCCTACCAGGCGGCGCTGCAGGCCATGGACGTGCCTTCCCTTGCCGTGGCGGACAGCGGCCTGCAACTGCAGCAGGCCCTGCCGGTGCAGTCCCTGCCGGGCTTCGACGAGGGCCTGGCCTCGGTGCAGGATGCGGCTGCGCAACTGGCCGCACCGTTGCTGCTGCAGGGGCTGGAGCAGCCCGCCGGCCGCGCGCTGCGTGTGCTCGATGCCTGCGCCGCCCCGGGCGGCAAGACGGCCCACCTGCTGGAGTACGCCGCCCCGCAGACCCTGGAGGTCACGGCGCTGGAGATAGATGCCGAGCGTGCCGCGCGCATCGCAGACACGCTGGGGCGGCTGCACTTGCAGGCCCGCGTGGTGGTGGCCGACGCATCCCGGCCCGACCAGTGGTTCGATGCGCAATGCGGCGGCCAGCGGTTCGACGCCATCTTGCTGGACGCACCCTGCACGGCCTCGGGCATCGTGCGGCGCCAGCCCGACGTGCGCTGGCTGCGCCGTGAAAGCGATGTGCGCCAACTGGCCGAGATCCAGGCGCGCCTGCTGGACACCCTGTGGCCACTGCTGCAGCCCGGTGGACGCCTGCTCTACTGCACCTGTTCGGTCTTCAGGGAGGAGGGCGAGGCACAGGTTCAAGCGTTTGTTACACGCAACAGTGAGGCGCGAACCCTGGCGGCACCGGGGCATTTAATCCCGGGCAACGCCGACAAAGCCGGCATGCTGGCTGACAATGCTTTGGGTGACCACGACGGCTTCTTCTACGCCTTGCTGCAAAAGACGCGCTGACCTCCCCCATCGGGCCTGGTCGCCAGCCTGGCTGCGCCTGCTGGCGCGGCTGGCCGGGGCGCTGCTGCTGGCCGGCGTGCTGGCGGGCCTGGGCCTGCAGGCCAGGGCCGATGCCCTGACGGCCGAGATCGGCCCCATGCAGCTCGATCGCTCCGACGACGGCCTGCTGCTGTCGGCCAACCTCCATTTCGAGCTGCCCTACCAGATCGACGATGCGCTGCGCCAGGGCATTCCCATGTACTTCGTGGCCGATGCCCAGATCCAGCGCGAGCGCTGGTACTGGTCCGATCAGCAACTGGCCACCGCCAGCCGCCACTACCGCCTCAGCCACCAGCCGCTGACGCGCCGCTGGCGCCTGCACATCTCCAGCACTCCGTTCTCCAGCAGCGGCCTGGGGCTGGCGCTGGGCCAGACCTTCGAAAGCCTGGACGATGCACTGGCCTCCATGCAGCGCATCTCGCGCTGGAAGATCATGGATACGGCGCCCACGCAATCGGGCGTATCGGTGCAACTGCGCTTTCGCATCGACCTGTCCCAACTGCCAAGGCCGCTGCAGATCGGCGCGCTGGGCCGCTCGGGCTGGAACCTGCAGCTGTCGCGCACCCAGATGCTGGAAGACGCCCCATGAGCAGGGCCGCAGCCGACGACGAACGCGGGGCCCTGCCGGCCTCGGCCGGCCTGTCGCGCGGCACGCGCTGGGCCGTGGGCGTGGGCGCCGGCCTCATGGGCCTGGTCGGCGTGCTGCTGCTGTTCCTGCTCACCCTGGCCACCAACAACCGCCTGGACTACGAACGCAACTACAACTGGCTGTTCGCCGCCAATGTGGTCGTGGCCGGCCTGCTGCTGGCCATCCTGGTCTGGGGCGGCATCCGCCTGGCCATACGGCTGCAGCGCGGGCGCTTCGGCAGCCGCCTGCTGCTCAAGCTGGCCGGCATCTTCACGCTGGTGGGCCTGGTGCCGGGCCTGCTGATCTACATCGTCTCCTACCAGTTCGTCTCGCGCTCCATCGAAAGCTGGTTCGACGTGCAGGTCGAGGGCGCGCTGTCGGCAGGCGTCAGCCTGGCCAGTGCCACGCTGGAGACCGTGGCCAATGACATGGCCAACAACACGCGCACCGCAGGCGCCCAGCTGACCCAGGTCTCCGACGCGGGCGCGGCACTGATCCTGGAGCGCGTGCGCGACCAGTTGGGTGCCACCGATGTCGTGTTGTGGAGCGCCTCCGAAATCGCCGTCGTGGGTCCGGCGTCGGTGCCGCGCAGTGGCGAGCTGGCTGGCTTGCGCGCGGTGGCCAGCGCAGGCCAGTCGCGGTTCAACCTGCAGCCCGAACGCCCCAGCGCGCAAATGCTGCGCTCGCTGCGCGAGCAGCGCGCCGTGGCCAGCATCGAAGGCCTGGACGACGACGGCACGGCCCAGCCCGGTGCCACCGCGCCCGGCGCCCAGGTCCGCACCCTGGCCCTGGTGCCCAACCCCAGCGTGGGCCTGCTGGCCGAGCCGCGCTACCTGCAGGCCACCATCGCGCTGCCGCAGGCCCTGGTGACCAATGCCCTGGCAGTGCAGGCCGCCAACCGCGAATACCAGGAACGCGCGCTGGCACGCGCGGGCCTGCAGCGCATGTACATAGGCACGCTCACGCTCAGCCTGTTCCTGGCCGTGTTCGGCGCCGTGGTGCTGGCCATCGTGCTGGGCAACCAGTTGGCCCGGCCGCTGCTGCTGCTGGCCCAGGGCATGCGCGACGTGGCGCGTGGCGACCTGCGGCCCAAGCCCGCGCTGCAGACGCGCGACGAGATCGGCGGGCTCACGCGCTCCTTTGCGCTGATGACCCAGCAACTGGCCGACGCCCGCGCCGAAGCCAACCGCAGCATGGGCCAGCTCGATGCGGCGCGCGGCAACCTGCAGACCATCCTCGACAACCTCACCTCGGGCGTCATCGTGCTGGACGCGCGGGGCGCCATCGTGCTGAGCAATCCCGGCGCCACGCGCATATTGCGCGCGCCCATGGCGGTCCATGAAGGCCGGCTGCTGTCCCAGGTGCCGGGGCTGGAGCAGTTCGGCGAAGTCGTGCAGGAGCAGTTCGCGCTCTTCCTGGGCGAGCAGGGGCGCGATCGCTGGCAACTGGTGCATGAGCTGCATGCCTCCACCGATGGCGGCGTCATCCAGCACACCACCACCCTGGTCATGCGCGGTGCGGAACTGCCCGATGCGCAGCGCCTGCTGGTCTTCGACGACATCTCGGAAATCGTCTCGGCCCAGCGTGCCCAGGCCTGGGGCGAGGTGGCGCGCCGCGTGGCCCACGAGATCAAGAACCCGCTCACGCCCATCCAGCTGTCGGCCGAGCGCATGGCCATGCGGCTGACCGACAAGCTGCAGCCGGCTGACCAGGCGCTGCTGGCCAAGTCCGTCAAGACCATCGTCGATCAGGTCGGCGCCATGAAGCGCCTGGTCGATGAATTCCGTGACTACGCGCGCCTTCCCGCCGCCAACCTGCAGTCGCTGGACCTCAACGCGCTGGTCACCGATGTGCTCCAGCTGTATGGGGAAGAGAATGCCGAAGTGCGCGTGGACTGCGCGCTGGACCCGCAGTGCCCGCCGATTTCCGGCGATGGCCAGCAGCTGCGCCAGGTCATTCACAATCTTTTGCAGAACGCCCAGGACGCCACGGCCCAGCGCGCGCAGGAAAGCGGCCAGCCCCCCGGCCCCGTGACCCTAGAGACGCGCTGGAACGAGTCCACGCGCCGCGTGCGCCTGAGCATCAGTGACAGCGGCACGGGCTTTGCCGCCAACATCCTTCAACGGGCCTTCGAGCCCTACGTCACGACCAAGGTGCGAGGCACCGGCCTGGGCCTGGCCGTGGTCAAGAAAATCGCAGACGAGCATGGCGCCCGCATCGACCTGGGCAACAGGGTGGATGACGGGGTGATTCAAGGCGCACAAGTGTCGCTATCATTTGCGCCTGAGCGCACAGGATAGGCCTGACGCCCCGCGCCTCAGCACATAGGCTTAAGACACATGGCAAACATACTGGTGGTCGACGACGAACTGGGGATCCGGGATTTGTTGTCGGAAATCCTCAACGACGAAGGTCATAGTGTGGACGTGGCCGAGAACGCCGGTCAGGCACGCTCGGCGCGCGCCTCCAACACCTACGACCTCGTGCTTCTCGACATCTGGATGCCCGACACCGATGGCGTATCGCTGCTCAAGGAATGGGCCTCGGCAGGCCTGCTGACCATGCCCGTGATCATGATGAGCGGCCACGCCACCATCGAGACGGCCGTGGAGGCCACGCGCATCGGCGCGCTGTCCTTCCTCGAAAAGCCCATCACCATGCAAAAGCTGCTCAAGGCCGTGGAGCAGGGCCTGGCGCGCAACGCCGCCAGCCAGGCACCGGCTGCAGCACCCGTGGCGGTGGTCGAGCCGGACACTGCGGCCGTGGTCGCGCCTGCGGCCAGCCGCGTGCCGGTGGACAACAACGTGCCGCATGCACACCAGGGGTTCGACCTGGACCGCCCGCTGCGCGAGGCGCGCGACGGCTTCGAGAAGGCCTACTTCGAATTCCACCTGGCACGCGAAGGCGGCTCCATGACACGCGTGGCCGAGAAGACCGGCCTGGAGCGCACCCACCTGTACCGCAAGCTGCGCCAGCTGGGCGTGGACCTGGGCCGCAACAAGCGCGGATAGACTTTTTGAAGGAATTTTGGCTTTTTCGTTTTTGGGCCAAAAAATCCTGCATATAATCTAGTTCTCGGCCCGGTAGCTCAGTCGGTAGAGCAGAGGATTGAAAATCCTTGTGTCGGCGGTTCGATTCCGTCCCAGGCCACCAAATTCAGTAAAAAATTACGGACTGCTTCGCAAGAAGCAGTCCGTTTTTCTTTGTGCTGCTGAAAAGCCTGCCGTTGTTCAGGACGCCCGGGCCACATGCTCCAGTCACTCAGGCGGGGGGCGGCTGCATTGTCACGGTCACCAGCAGCACGCAGCCCTGTTCGCCCCGGGCGTGCACGTCATGGGGCTCGCCAGCGGGCACCAGCACCACCGAGCCGGCCACCAGCCGCAGGCTGGCCACGCGCGTGGCGATGCCGGCTTCGCCCGCCAGGCAATGGATGGTGGCCTCGCCCGGCACCTGGTGGCGCGGCAGTGCATGGCCGGGCGGCAGCACCAGCCGAAGCAGCTGCAGCTGCGGGGTCCTGATCAGGCTGGTGCTGATGTGCATGCCGTCGCGGGCGTGCAGGGCGATGACATCCAGTGGCTTTGCGTGTTCGAGTGCCATGCTTGGCTCCTGCTTGATGTGGGTCAGAAGGTGGTGCCGCAGCGGCCCCGCCCGCGCGCCTGAAGATGTACGCTGAATACATCTTATGCAGGCGCACGGCGGGCCGGAAGGAGTGGACATCATGGCGCAATGGCTGGAACTGGAGGAACCCCTGCGAACCCGGGAGGCTCCGCAATGGAAGGCTTTCCTGGAGCTGGGATTCCGGCCGCTGTACCTGCTGGGCTGCCTTTGGGCTGCACTGTCGGTGGCGCTGTGGGTCCATGCGCCGCAGTGGATCGCGGGGCGCATGCCCGGCGTGTTCTGGCATGCGCACGAGATGCTGTGGGCCTTCGTGGCCACCATTGCCGTGGGCTTTCTGTTCACGGCAGGCAGCAACTGGACAGGGCGCAACCCCCTGCAGGGCCGGGCATTGGGCGCGCTGTGCCTGCTGTGGCTGGTGGCCCGCGCAGGCTTCTTGCTGCCGGGGCCGCAGGCCTTTGCGGTCGCCGCGCTGTGCGAGACGGCCTTCTTCTGCTGGGCCGCGCTGGCGCTGGGCCGTGCCATCCAGGTGGCGCGCAGCCGGCGCAACTACGGGCTGCCCCTGCTGCTGGCGGGCCTGGGCGTGGCCGATGCGCTGTACCTGTGGTCCATCTGGCAAGGCGACTACGGCGCGCTCATGCAGCGCTTCAACGCAGGCCTGCTGTGCATGGCCGTGATTGCGCTGCTGATCGCGCGGCGCGTGATCCCCTTCTTCGCCATGCGCGCTGTGTCCGGCCTGCAGATCCCCATGCACACGGCCAGCGGCCAGTGGCAGCTGGCCGCTGGCGTGGTGGCCATCGCCTGCCTGCTGGCGGGCTGGTGGCCGGGCCTGGCCGCCGGCCTGGCCGTGGCGGGCCTGATCGCCCTGTGGCAGGTGCTGGCCTGGAAGCCCCAGGCCGTGCGCCGCGTGCCGCTGCTGTGGATTCTCTACCTGGGCCACGCGGCGCTGGGTGCGGGTCTGCTGGTGGCCGGCGCACATGCAGCCGGATGGGTGCTGCGCCCCGCCTGGCCCGTGCATGTGATCGGTGCGGGCGGCTTTGCCCTGCTCATCATCGGCATGTGCACACGGACGTCGATGGGCCACCTGGGCCTGCCGCTGCGCACCGACCGCAGCATCGTCGCCGCCTATGCCCTGGTCATTGCCGCTGTCGTCCTGCGCCTGGCGGCCCTGCTGCCCACGGTGCTGTCGCTGGCGGCGCTGCATGCCTCGGCCGCTGCCTGGGTACTGGCCTTTGCGCTGTACCTGTGGCGTTTCGCCCCCCTGCTGGTGCGCCCGCGTGCCGACCGGCAGGCATGAGAGCAGACCTGCCATGCGCCTGACCCTGATGACCGACTACGCGCTGCGCCTGCTCATGCATGTGGCGCGCCACCCCGGGCGGCTGTGCACGATTGCCGAGATCGCCCAGGCCCATGCCATCTCCGAAGCCCACCTCATGAAGGTCACGCACCAGCTGGCGCTGCGCGGCTGGATCGTCACCGTGCGCGGCAAGGGCGGCGGCATGCGCCTGGCCCATGCGCCGGCCGACATCGGCCTGGGCGACGTGGTGCGCGGCATGGAGCCGGACCTTGCCATCGTCGAATGCTTCACGGGCACCAGCCCGCCGGCCTGCACGCTTGCGCAGGACTGCCGGCTGGCCGGCGTGCTGGGCGGGGCGCTGGACAGCTTCATGGCCCATCTGGACGGCTTCACGCTGGCCGATCTGCTGCCGGCTTCCGCATCCCTTCCTCTGTCCCTGCCCCTACCGCTGTCGCACAGGAGCCGCGCATGAGCTACGGACTGTTGCTGACCCTGCACCTGCTGGCGGCCATTGCCTTTGCCGGCACGGTGTTCTTCGAAGTCGTGCTGCTGGCCGGGGCGCGTCGCCACCTGCCCGCCGCCGTGGCGCGCGCCACCGAGCAGGCGCTGGGCGACCGCGCAGTGGCCGTCATGCCCTGGGTGCTGATGGTGCTGTACGGCGCGGGGCTGGGTCTGGCCTGGCAGCACCGCGCTGCGCTGGCTGCCGCCTTTGCCGCTCCGCTGGCCAGCAGCTTCGGCCTGCTGCTGGCGCTCAAGATCATGCTGGCGTTCAGCGTGTTCGGGCATTTTCTGGCGGCCATGTGGTGGCGCCGGCACGGTGTGCTGGGCGGGCGCCGCTCGCACCGCCTGCACCTGAGCGTGTTCTTCCATGTGCTGGCCATCGCGCTGCTGGCCAAGGCCATGTTCTACCTGCACTGGTAAACAGCCTGCAGGCAGGCCCTGGCCGCGTTAAGCTCGCTGCTTGCATGGCTTGGAGCACGGGGGCGCAGAGGTGGCATTGCATTGGCAGCCGGGCTTGATCGCCCTGCACGGGAATCAGACGGAGGTGCTGGCCGACACGGTGCTGGCATGGCTGGCTGCGCACCCGCTGGATGTGCTGGAGCCCGAGGTGGTGCTGGTGCAGAGCAACGGCATGGCCGAGTGGTTCAAGATGCGCATGGCCGAGCAGCTGGGCGTGTGCGCCGCCGCGCGCGTGGAACTGCCCGCGCGCTTTGTGTGGCGCAGCTACCGCCAGGTGCTGGGCCGCCAGGCCGTGCCGCGGGAATCGCCGCTGGACAAGACGCCCATGACGTGGCGGCTGATGCGCCTGCTGCCGCAGTGCCTGCATGACCCGGCCTTCGCCCCCATTGCAGGCTTTCTGCGCCCCGGCGAGCCCGAGCGGCTGCTGCAATTGGCCCAGCGCCTGGCTGACCTTTTCGACCAATACCAGATCTACCGCGCCGACTGGCTGGATGCCTGGGAGGCCGGGAGCGACCTGCTGCCCATGCCTTTGCGCCCCGATGCGGCCGACACCGCGGTGCCGGAAGGCCAGCTGTGGCAGCCGCGCCTGTGGCGCGCCGTGCTGGCCGAGCTGGATGAGGACCAGCGCGGCGCCACGCGCGCGCGCCTGCAGGGCAGGGTGCTGGCCGCGCTGCAGTCGGGCGAGGCGCCGGCCGCGCCGCTGGCGCGCCGCGTGGTGGTGTTCGGCATCAGCCAGTTGCCGCTGAGCCTGCTGGAATTCCTGGCCGCCATTGCAAGCCACAGCCAGGTCCTGCTGGCCGTGCCCAATCCCTGCCGCTTTCACTGGGCCGACGCCATCGACGGGCGCGAGCTGCTGCGCATGGCGCGGCGCCGCCAGCCGCTGCGCGGAGGGCGTGATCTGGCGCAGCTGCCACTGGAGGCCATGCACGCCCACGCCCATCCGCTGCTGGCCGCCTGGGGCCGGCAAAGCCGCGACTATGTGCGCCAGCTCGACGCCTTCGACACCACGGGTGCCGCAGCGCAGCTGCAGATGCCGCGCGTGGACCTGTTCGACGAAACCGATGCCGAGGACCTGCGCACCGCGCCGCTGCTGGCCCAGGTGCAGCAGCGCATCCGCGACCTGGTGCCGCTGGCCGAGCACCCGCCGCTGGAGGTGGCACGGGCCGACCGTTCCATCGTCTTTCACAGCGCCCACAGCGTGGTGCGCGAGCTGGAGGTGCTGCACGACCAGCTGCTGCAGATGCTGGCCCGGCCCCAGGATCCTGCCCAGCCAGGGCAGGTGCCGCTGGCGCCGCGTGATGTGGTGGTCATGCTGCCGTCCATAGAGACCGCCGCACCCTCCATACGCGCCGTGTTCGGCCAGTACGGCCGGCATGACCCGCGCCACATTCCCTTTGACATCGCCGACCTGGGTGCGCGCGCCAGCAGCCCGCTGGCCGTGGCCCTGCAATGGCTGCTGCGCCTGCCGCAGCAGCGCTGCCGGCTCAGCGAGCTGTGCGACCTGCTCGATGTGCCGGCCATTGCCGCGCGCATGGGGCTGGCGGCCGACGACCTGCCCCAGCTCACGCGCTGGATGGCCGGAGCCGGCATCCGCTGGGGACTCAATGCGCCGCAGCGTGGCGCCCTGGGCCTGCAGGCCTGTGGCGAACACAACAGCGCCTGGTTCGGCCTGCAGCGCATGCTGCTGGGCTATGCCAGCGGCGTGGCGCAGGACGGCCAGGCCTTTGGTGGCATCGAACCCTATGACGAAGTGGGCGGCCTGTCGGCCGAGCTGGCCGGCGTGCTGGCCGCGCTGCTGGATCGCATGCTGGCCTGGTGGCGCGCGGCCGAGCAGTCCGCCACGCCCGAGGCCTGGGCGCAGCGCTTTCGCGCGCTGCTGCAGGATTTTTTCGAGGCGCAGGACGATGAGGACGAGGCCATGCTGGCCGCGCTGGACGCAGCCCTCACGGCCTGGCAGCGCGCCTGCGAGCAGGCCGGCTATGCGGATGCCGTGGAACTGGGCGTGGCCCAGGAGGCCTGGATGCAGGCGCTGGAGCAGCCCTCGCTGTCGCAGCGCTTTCGGGCCGGTGGCGTGACCTTTTGCACGCTGATGCCCATGCGCGCCATTCCCTTCGAGGTGGTCTGCCTGCTGGGCATGAACGATGGCGACTATCCGCGCCGCGCCACGCGCAGCGACTTCGACCTGATGGCGCTGCCCGGCCAGCAGCGCCCCGGCGACCGCGCGCGCCGCGACGATGACCGCCAGCTCATGCTCGAAGCCCTGCTGTCCGCACGCCGCGCGCTCTACATCAGCTGGACCGGCCACCATGTGCGCGACAACAGCGAGCAGCCGCCCTCGGTCCTGGTCTCCCAGCTGCGCGACTACCTGGAGGCCGGCTGGCGCGGCGAAGGCGGCCAGTCGCTGCTGGCGCAGCGTACGCAGCAGCACCTGCTGCAGCCGTTCAGCCGCCGCTATTTCGAAGAGGGTTCGCCCTGGACCACCTATGCGCGCGAATGGCGGGCAGCGCATGCACAGCCCGATGGTGCGAGCGAGCCGCCTGCATTGCCCGGGCAACCGCGCCCGCCTTTTGTGCCCGACGCATCGGCGCCGCTGACGCTGGCCCGGCTCACCGATTTCCTGCGCCATCCGGCGCGCGCCTACCTGCGCCAGCGCCTGCAGGTGCGCTTCGAGCAGGAGGACAACCCGGTCGTGGACGAGGAGCTGTTCCAGCTCGACGGCCTGACCGAATACCTGCTGGTGCAGCAGCTGCAGCAGCAGGTGGCGGCCGGCCTGTCCGAGCCCGGGCAGGTGGCCCAGGCCATGGAAGACAGCGTGCGTGCGGCCGTCGCGCGCCTCACGCGCTCGGGGCGGCTGCCGCTGGCGGGGCTGGGCGAGCGCGGCGCGCGGGCGCTGCAGTCCTCGGTCACGCCTTCGCTGCGCGAATGGCGCCAGCAACTGGCCCTGTACGCCCATCCCGCGCCGCGCAGGCGGCTGCTGATCGAGCGGGACGGCCTGGTGTTCGACGACTGGATCGACGGGCTGCGCCAGTCCTGCGAAACCGAAGAGTCCCCCGATGCGGACGACGCACAGTGCTGGCTGCTGCTGGACCCGCGCAACCTGCTCAACGCCAAGGGACTGCCCCATGCCGACAAGCTCATGCCGGTCTACCTGCGCAGCCTGGCGCTGTCCGCCAGCGGCTCGCGGGCCCAGCTGCGCGTGGTGGCGCGCGACGCTGTGGTCCAGGTGCTGCCCATGGAGCCGTCCGAGGCGCTGGTCCGGCTGGGTGAGTTGATGGCCTTGTGGCGTGAAGGCCAGGACGGCCCGCTGCCCCTGCCGCTGCGCAGCGGCCTGGCCATGGCCGAAGGCTTTCCCGCGGCGGCCCAGCAGGCCTATGAAGGAGGCCATCTGGTCGGCGGCGAAGGCGAGGACCCGTCCTGGGCGCGCTGCTACCCGGACTTCGAACGCCTGAGTGCCGATGGCCGTTTCGAGGCCCTGGCCCATGCCGCCCACGCGCCGCTGCTCGACTGGGTGGCCGCGCAGGTGCAGGTCCTGCCGCACCAGGGGGATGCGCAATGAGCGCGAGCGAAGAAATGATCGGAGCCGTGACCAGCCATGTGCTCGACGCGCAGCGCTTCCCGCTGTGGGGCAGCCGCCTGATCGAGGCCAGCGCCGGCACCGGCAAGACCTGGACCATCGCCGCGCTCTACCTGCGCCTGGTGCTGGGGCATGGCGAGGGCAGCCTGGACGGCATCAGCAGCACGGCCTTCGAGCGCCCGCTGATGCCACCCGACATCCTCGTCATGACCTTCACGCGCGCGGCCACGCGCGAGCTGTCCGACCGCATACGCAAGCGCCTGATCGAGGCCGTGCAGTGCTTTCGTGGCGAGGCCGAGCCCGCGCCCCACGACGCCTTCCTGCACGCGCTGCGCGAGGCCTACCCTGAAGGTGCGGCACGCGAACGCGCGGCCTGGCGCCTGGCCATGGCAGCCGAATGCATGGATGACGCTGCCATCCACACCATAGACGCCTGGTGCCAGCGCATGCTGCGCGAGCATGCCTTCGACAGCGGCAACCTCTTCGACGAAACGCTGGAGCCCGACGAAAGCCAGCGCCAGACCGAGGCCGCGCAGGACTACTGGCGCCAGCAGTGCTATCCGCTGTCCGACGAACTGCTGGACGAGGCCCTGAAGATCTGGCCCCACGTCGGCGCCCTGGTCGATGACATGCGCGCCCTGCTGCGCGAGCCACCCGTGCCTGGCGCGGGCGAGGGCAGCCTGGCCGACTGCCTGCAGCGCGCCATGGAGCAGCGCCGCAGCCGCCTGCTGGCCCTGGCGGCCGGCTGGGACGACAAGGCGCAGCGCCTGCAGCGGTGGCTGGATGGACAGCTCGACGGCCATGGCGCGCTGTGGGACAAGCGCAAGCTGCAGCCCGCGCGCTACACCGGCTGGCTGGCCGCCCTGGCCGACTGGTCGCGCGCGCCGCTGGACAGCCCGCTGGCGCTGACCGAGGCCGCGCGCCACCGCCTCAGCCCCGAAGGCCTGGCCGAGGCCTTCAAGGGATCGACCGGCGATGTGCTCATGCCGCTGGAGCTGGCCGAGCTGCAGGCGCTGCTGCTGCAGCTGGAGCAACTGCCGCCCGTCAGCGTGGCCGTGCGCCTGCATGCGGCCGCGCGCGTGGCGCAGCGGCTGGCCCACCTCAAGCGCCAGGCCGGCAGCTTCGGCTTTGCCGACATGCTGCAGCGCCTGGACACGGCCCTGGCCGGCGACAACGGCGCTGTGCTGCGCGAGCGCATCCTGGCCCAGTACCCGGTGGCGCTGATCGATGAATTCCAGGACACCTCGCCGCTGCAGTACCGCCTGTTCGACCAGATCTATCGCACGGCGGCCAACGACCCGCACAGCGCCCTGCTGCTGATCGGCGACCCCAAGCAGTCCATCTACGGCTTTCGCGGCGCCGACATCCACAGCTACCTGCAGGCGCGCCGCGCCACCGAGGGTCGCCACTACGTGCTGGGCACCAACTACCGCTCCACCCAGGCGCTGGTGGGTGCCGTCAACCGCTGGTTCGCGCAGGCCGAACAACGCCCGGGCGAGGGCGCCTTCATGTTCCGGCGCGGCAGCCACAACCCGCTGCCATTCGAGCCCGTGGCGGCCCAGGGCCGGCGCGAGCTGCTGCACACGCGCGACGGCACCATGCCCGCCCTCACCGTGGCCTGGAGTGCGGGCCGTGACGAGGACACCGGCATCCCCCTGCCCTTGTCGGCCGACGAGGTGCGGCGGCGCTTTGCTGCCCATTGCGCCGAGCAGATCGTGCAGTGGCTGGCCGATCCGCAGGCCGGCTTTGTGCAGCCCGATGGCGGCTTTGTGCGCCTGCGGCCCGCCGACATCGCCGTGCTGGTGCGCACGGGCCGCGAGGCGGCCACCGTGCGCCGCGAACTGCAGGCACGCGCCGTGGCCTCGGTCTACCTGTCGGACCAGGATTCGGTGTTTGCCAGCGACGAGGCCCATGACCTGCTGTACTGGCTGCGCGCCGTCGCCGCGCCGCTGGACGCCCAGGCCGTGCGCGCAGGCCTGGCCACGCGGCTCATCGGCCTGTCGCTGGACGAACTGGCCTGGCTGGCCGCCGACGAAGAAGCCTTTGACGCACGCAGCGAGCAAATGCGCGAGCTGCACGGCATCTGGCTGCGCCTGGGCGTGCTGGCCATGCTGCGCCAGACCCTGTACCGCCTGGACCTGCCCGCACGCTGGCTGCAGGACCCGGCCCTGGGCGGCGAGCGGCGCCTGACCAACTACCTGCACCTGGCCGAGTTGCTGCAGACCGCCAGCGCCCAGCTGGAGGGAGAGCAGGCCCTGATCCGCTGGCTCGCCACGCAGATCGAGGCGCCGGGCAGCGGCAGCGAAGAACAGGTGGTGCGGCTGGAAAGCGACGCCGATCTGGTCAAGATCGTCACCGTGCACAAGAGCAAGGGCCTGGAGTACCCGCTGGTCTGCCTGCCGTTTGCAGGCAGCTTCCGCCCCATGGAGCGGGCCAGGACGCCCTTCCTGACCCTGTCCGCGCAGGATGGGGGGGAAGACGATGCCGCCCCGGCCCGCAGGCTGCTGCTGGACTTCAGTGACGAGGATCTGGCCCAGGCCGACCGCGAGAGGCTGCGCGAGGATCTGCGCCTGTTCTACGTGGCGCTTACCCGCCCGCGCCATGCGCTGTGGCTGGGCCTGGCCCCGCTCAAGCGCGGCAACGGCAAGGCCTGCGTGAACGAGCAGGGCGCAGCCGGCTACCTGCTGGGCGGCACCGAGCCGCGCTCGGCCCAGGGCTGGCGCGACGGCCTGCAGCAGCTGTGCGGCGAAGACCCGCACATGGCCTGGCGCGACCTGGACGCCGGGCCGCTGCAGCGCACGCGCTGGCAGCCGCCGGACGCTGCCACGCCGCTGCACGATGCCCCGGCCTACGACGCGCGCTTCGACACCCGCTGGGGCATCGGCAGCTTCTCGGCCCTGGTGCGCGCCATGGCCGCGCCCAGCCTGCCCGTGCTACCCGTGGCCGTGCAGCGCCCGGCCGAGGATGAGCAGGCGCTGGAGCCGCCCCCATCGCCGGAACGGGCGGACATCGCCGGCCTGGCGGGCCTGCAGTCCCTGCAGGATGGACCGGCCGGCGGGCCTGCGGTCTGGCACCGCTTTCTGCGCGGGCCCGTGGTCGGCAACTTCGTGCATGACCAGCTCGAATGGCTGGGTGGTGAAGACTTTGCGCTGCCCGTGGACGGACAGGGTGCGCTCGCCGATCGCCTGGTGCGCCGCTGCGAGCGTGCGGGCCGCGGCGAGCAGGCGCGCGACCTGCTGGCCTGGCTCACGGCCGTGGTCCACCAGCCGCTGGCGCCACTCGATGTCACGCTGGCCACGCTGGGCCCGCAACTGTCCGAGATGGAATTCTGGCTGCCCGCCCGCCAACTGCCGGCCGAGCGCATCGACCAGCTGTGCCGGCGCTTCATCCTGCCGGGGCAGGAGCGGCCCGCGCTGCCCCAGCGCTCGCTGCACGGCATGCTGATGGGCTTTGCCGACCTGGTGTTCTGCCACGAGGGCCGCTACTGGGTGCTCGACTACAAAAGCAACCACCTGGGGCCGGACGGTGCCGCCTACGGCCAGGAAGCCCTGGCACGTGCCATGCTCCACCACCGCTACGACGTCCAGGCCGCCCTCTACCTGCTGGCCCTGCACCGCCTGCTGCGCAGCCGGCTGGGCGACGCCTACGAGCCGCAGCACCAGCTGGGCGGCGCGCTGTACTACTTTCTGCGCGGCATCGATGGCCCGGCCGGCGGCATGCATGCCATGGCGCCCGAGCTGCCTTTGCTTGATGCGCTCGATGAACTGCTCGGTCCCGGCCGCGCCAACGCGGAGGAACTGCCATGAGCCCACGCTCCCGTTCGCGCACCGTCGATACGGACACGCTGGACCTGTTCGATGAACGGCTGGGCGGCAAACCGCCGGGCGACGATCCGCCGGGCGACGTATCGCCGGGCGACGTATCGCCGAGCACCGACGAGGTGCTGGCCCTGCTGCGCCGCTGGGCCGACGCGGGCCTGCTGCGCCGGCTGGATGCGGCGCTGGCCTCCTTCGTCGCCGGGCAGGATGCGCAGGCCGGGCCCGCCTTGCTGGTGGCGGCCGCGCTGCTGGCGCAGATGGAGGGGCGCGGCCACAGCTGCCTGCCCCTGGCGCCGCTGGCCGGCAACCCCAACGACGTGCTGGCCTGGCCGGCCGAGGCGCTGCCCGCGCAGCAGGCCCTGTGGCAGATGCTGCCCGCGCACCTGTCCGGCTGGATTGCGGCGTTGAGCGCCAGCGCCGTGGTGCGCGTGGTGCATGGCAAGCACGGGGAGCCGGTAGATGGGCGGGAAGGCGGCGAAGACCTCGGCCAGCCCCTGGTGCTGGCCGGTGCCGACGGCCCCGCGCCGCTGCTGTACCTGCGCCGCTACTGGGGCTACGAGCGCGCCGTGGCCACCCACGTCATCCAGCGCACGGCGGCACAGGCCGTGGCGGGACAACCACTGGACGAAGCCCAGGCCCGGCGCTGGCTGGACCAGCTGTTTCCGCCTGCGGCGGACGGCGGCACCGTGGACTGGCAGAAGCTGGCCTGCGCCCTGGCGCTGCGCGGCCGGCTGTCGGTGATCACGGGCGGCCCCGGCACCGGCAAGACCTATACCGCCGCGCGGCTGCTGGCCCTGCTGTTTGCCACGGCATCCGATGCCAGCCAGTTGCGCGTGGCCCTGGCCGCTCCCACGGGCAAGGCCGCCGCGCGCCTGAAGCAATCGATCGACGGGGCCTTGCTGCAGCTGCAGGAAAGCATGGCGGGCGAGATCGACCTGGCCGCCCTGGTGCAGCGCATGGGTGCGGCCCGCACCCTGCACTCCATGCTGGGCGCGCGTCCCGATACGCGGCACTGGGGATTCCATGCGGGCCGGCAACTGGACGTGGACGTGCTCATCGTCGATGAGGCCTCCATGGTCCACCTGGAGATGATGGCGGCGCTGCTGGAGGCGCTGCCGGCCGGCGCCCGCCTGGTGCTGCTGGGCGACAAGGACCAGCTGGCCTCGGTGGAGGCGGGCGCCGTGCTGGGCGACCTGTGCCGCGATGCCCAGGCCGGGCGCTATCTGCCCGACACGCTGGACTACGCGCTGCGCGTGGCGGGCCAGCAGTTGCCGCCGCAGTTCGCGGCGCCGGCAGGCGACCGTGCGCCTGCGCTGGCGCAACACACCGTCATGCTGCGCGAAAGTCGGCGCTTCGGCGGCCCCATCGGCCAGCTGGCACGTGCCGTGAATGCCGGCCACGCCGCGCAGGCCCAGGCCTTGCTCGATGCCGGCACGCAAGGCGGTACGCACTCCGAACTCTGGGAACGCCAGGGCGGCGGCGTGCAGGCCGTGACCGAACTGGCCGTGCGCGGGCGCGGCGGCCTGGCCAGCTATGCCCTCTATGCCCAGGCCCTGCAGGGCCGGCCGGATGCGGCCTGTGCCGACCCGGGTGTGCACCGGGCCTGGGTGGTCGATGTGTTGCAGGCCTTCGAGCGCTTCCGGCTGCTGTGCGCCGTGCGCGAGGGGGACTGGGGCGTGTCCGGCCTCAACCGGGCGGTGGAACAGGCCCTGGATGCGCAGGGCGTGATCCGCCGCGGCGGCGAATGGTATGCGGGCCGGCCCGTCATGGTCACGCGCAACGATGCGCAGCTGGGCGTGTTCAACGGCGACATCGGCATTGCGCTGCCGGGAGTGCACCAGGGGCAGCCAGGGCAACTGCTGCGCGTCTACTTCCTGCAGGGCGACGAACTGCGCTCGGTCGGCGTCAGCCGCATGGCCCATGTGGAGACTGCCTTTGCCATGACGGTGCACAAAAGCCAGGGCTCGGAGTTCGAGCACACGGCCCTGGTGCTGCCCTCGCGCGGCGGCAGCGTGCTGGGGCGCGAGCTGGTCTACACCGGCATCACGCGCGCCCGCCAGGCCTTCTCACTGTTCTCCGAGGTGCCTGGCCTGCTGGCCTCGGCCGTTGGCAGCCCCACGCAGCGCGCCAGCGGGCTGCTGCGCTGGCTGCAGGAATGAGGCGGACAGGGCGGTGGCTCAGGCCGGGGTCTTGTCGCTGGCGTAGCGGGACATCATCAGCGCCGTATTGGTCTTGCGGTCGGCATTGACCTGCTGCACCGTGGGCCGCTCGGCCATGCGTGCCAGGTACTCGCGCACGGGCAGGTCGGCCAGCACGTCGCGGCCGCCAACGATCTTGCTGGCCGCGCTGACCAGGGGCAGATGGACGATGGCGCAGCAGTCGGCCAGCGTGAAGCTGTCGCCTGCCACAAAGGGGGAAAAACGCGCCAGTCTTGCGAAGGCCGCCACGTTCTTGTCGAGCTGGGCCAGCGTGCGCTCCCGGGTGGAGTCGCTGACCTGGCCGCCGAAGAAGGCCTGCGGGTAGAGGATGCGCGCCACCAGTTCCAGGTGCAGGTCCAGGTACACGCACAGCTCGCGCACCTTGGCGGCCTCGAAGGCGTCGGCCGGCAGCAGGGCCGGCGAGGGCGACAGCGTCTCCACGTACTCGACCATGGCGGCCGATTCGCACAGGCCACGGCCGTCGTCGATGCGCAGGTACGGCACCTTGCCCAGCGGCGACAGCGCCGTGTCGGTCTCGCCCAGCCAGTCCAGTTCCTCGTTGAAGGGCAGCTGCTTTTCCAGCAGGGCCAGCTTGACCTTGTTGTAGTAGTTGCTGGCCGCGAATCCGCACAGGGTGAGCATGGGTGTCTCCTTGGGTTGTTTGTGGTGAAGGCGAGGGTGCGCGCCTGCGATGGTAGGGGCGGGCAGGGCATGGCGCGGTCCCGGAGATGACGACTGGGGCAGACCCCTAGAATGGCGCCATGCCGCTTCGCCTGCCCTCCACCTTGGCTGCCTGCGCCCGCTGGGTGCTGGGGCTGTGGTTGTGCGTGGCGCTGGCATCGGCGTTTGCGCCGCTGGCGCGCGCCTCGGGCTGGGAGCGCCTGTGCTCGGCCGCTGGCGAATCGGTCTGGGTGCCATCGCCGGCCGGTCAGGACAATGCCCTGGCCGGCAGCCACGGCATCGACTGCCCGCTGTGCCTGCCCCCGCTGGCGCCGCCACCGGGCCTGTGCATGGCGGTCCCGGCGCCGCTGGCGGCAGATGCGCAGCCACTGGCGTACCCGGCCTCCGTCCACAGCGTGGCCATGCCGGCCTTGCCCCAGGCCCGCGCACCGCCCCGGTGACTCCCGGATTCAATCCCCGCCTCTTTCGCCTGGCCAACCCTTTTTGCAATGCACGAAGACCGTGCTGCAATGAATTGAAATTTCTGGAGAAACCGTGATGACACTGCGTCAATGGACCACCCCTTTCCTGATCGCCGCCTCCCTGTCCATGGGCCTGGCCCATGCCCATGCCGATGCCGCCCATGTCAAGGCCGACGCCGCCTGGGCGCGTGCCAGCGTGCCGGGCCAGCAGGCCACGGGCGCCTTCATGCGCCTGACGGCCGAGGAGCCGCTGCGCCTGGTGGGCGTGGAATCGCCCGCAGCCGGCGTGGCCGAGGTGCATGAAATGAAGATGGAAGGCGATGTGATGCGCATGCGCGCCATCGACGGCCTGGACCTGCCCAAGGGCGTGGCCGTGGATCTGAAGCCCGGCGGCTACCACGTCATGCTGCAGCAGCTCAAGAGCCCGCTGCTCAAGGACAGCCAGGTGCCCATCACCCTGGTGTTCAAGGATGCCAAGGGCGAAACCTCGCGCCTGAGCCTGCAGGTCCCCGTGCGCGCGATGGCGCCCGGCGCGGCGGCTGCCCCGGCAGCGGGCCACGGCGGCGGCCACGCAGGCCATTCGCACTGAGCCAGCGCCATTGCACCGGGTTTGTGCGCAGCCGCATGCGCATGACTTGCCGTGGACTTGGCGTGTGCCTGGGTTAAGCTGGGAGCATGGCCGGCATCCTTCGCCGGCATGCTCTTCCAACCCAGTCCTAGCGAGTGCTGCCATGAGTGACGCGTCCTCCTTCGGTTTCGGCAAGTTCATCCCCGGTTTCGACTTCCTGCAGGGCCTGGCCCAGAGCGCGGGATCGGCCACCGCCCGGCCCCTGGGGCGCCTGCCCGAATGGGTGGCGCCCACGGTGAGCATCGAGGAGGTGGACAAGCGCATCACCGAACTCAAGGCCGTGCAGTTCTGGCTGGATCAAAATGGCAAGGCGCTGGCCGCCACCATCCAGGCCCTGGAAGTGCAGCGCATGACGCTGTCCACCCTGCAGGGCATGAACGTCAGCATGGGCGAACTGGCGCAGGCCTTCCAGTTCCCCGCCGCTGCAGCCGCCACCGCTGCAGCCACTGCGGGCAAAGGCGCCGCCAGCGCGGGGCAGTCCGACCACTCGGACTGGCCCATGTCCTCCGCCGGCAAGGCCGGCAAGCAGGAAAAGCCGCAGGCCGCGCCCGCACAGCCCCCTGCCGAGCCGCCTGCAGCTGCTGCGGCCGCTGCATCCGCGGATGCCGGCAGCAAGGCCTCCGGCCCTGAGGCTTCTGCGCCCAAGGACGAGCCGGCCCAGGCCGCCGCCATGGGTCAGGCCATGCAATGGTGGGGCGCACTGACCCAGCAATTCCAGCAGATCGCCGCCAAGGCCATGGCCGAGCCCATGGCCCCCGAGGCCGTGGCTGCCGCACAGCGCGCCACCGGCATGGCCGGCGACATCGCCAAGGCCGCCATGGACCGCATGACGGCCCAGGCGGGCGCCTTTGCTGCGCAGGCAGGCAAGGCGGCGGCTGCACCGGCGGGCAAGGCTCCGGCCGAGGCCGCCAAGGCGCCTGCGAAAGCACCAGCCAAGGCTCCCTCCAAGGCGCCAGCCAAGGCAGCGGCCAGGAAGACGGCGGCAAAGACCAGCGCAAAGACAGCAGCCAAGGCTCCGGCCGCAGGCAAGGCGCCGGTCAAGAGTCGGCCACCGCGCTGAGCGGCACGGTGGCACCCATGGATGGTCTAGTGCATAACACGCTCTAGGCCCGAGCCCCCCGCAAGCCGGGCGCTGGCAGGGCTAGAAGGAAGGTTGGTATGTCGTTGTTTCCTGTAGGCCATGCCAGCCATTCCGACTGGCGCACCGCGGCCGACGCGGTGCTGCAGCAACTGCGCTCGCAGATGGCCGGGCCCGGCCACGCGCAGCGGCCCCGTCTGGGACTGGTGTACCTGTCCCATGCGCATGCCGCCTGCGCACGGCCGCTGCTGCAGCATCTGGCCAGGGCCCTGCCCCATGTGGCGGACTGGGCCGGCTGCTCGGCCGGCAGCGTACTGGCCATGTCGCATGAATACCTGTCCGGCTCCGCGCTCGCGGTGATGCTGCTCGATGTACCGGCTGCCCACTACCGCCTGTATTCGGGCCTGGCGCCCCTGCATGCGCCTGGCGGCGAGGCCGGCTTCACGGCCCATTCGGCCCTGGTCCATGCCGGAGGTGGCCAGCCCGAGCTGGCCGAGCTGCTGTACGAGCTGTCCGAGCGCACCGAGTCCGGCCTGCTGTTCGGCGGCGTGGGCGATGACGGGGACGATGGCGTGGAGGGCGTGCAGATCGCCTGCCGTACCGAGGACCTGCATGCGCAGCATGCGGATGCGCGCGGCATTTTTAGCGGAGGCTTTTCAGGCGTGGCCTTCGGTGCGGGCGTGCCCTGCATCACGGGCATGGCCCAGGGCTGTGTGCCGCTGGGCGAGGGGCTGGAGATCACCGAGGCGCGTGGCGCCCTGGTCACCGGGCTCGATGGCGATCCGGCCCTGCAGCGCCTGCTGCAACTGCTGGGCGTGGAGCTGGAAGGCAGCGACTGGCAGCCCGCGCTGACCACGGTACGCACCACGCTGGCGGCCATTGCGCCGCCGGGCCGGGGCCTGGCCCACGGCGTGTTGACCGAAGAGGCCCAGGTACTGACCCTGGTCGGCCTGGACCCGCTGCGCCAGGGCGTGGCCCTGTCCTCGGCCGTGGAGGCCGGGCACTCGGTGATCTTCTGCCGCCGCCAGGCCCAGGTGGCGCGCCAGGAACTGCTGCAACTGGGCGCCGCATTGCGCGATGCGGCGGAGCCTGAAGAACCAGTTCCGGAAGGCGAGACACAGCCCCGCATCCGGGGCGCCATCTACATCAGTTGCCGGGGGCGCGGCGGTGGCCTGTTCGGCGGACCCGATGCCGAGTTGCGCACCCTGCGCCACGCACTGGGCGATGTGCCATTGATCGGCTTCGTCGCCGAAGCCGAGATCATGGACGCCCGCCTGCACCGCTTCGCCGGAGTGTTGACGGTGTTCACTGCTTAGGCGTCGTACACGCCGTACACACGGTACACACCGTCTGCACCTCAGACCGCGCGCGGGCGCACCGTGCCTGCGCTGCGATCCGGGTCCATGACTGCAGCTCCCAGAAAATCGAAATCCACGGCCGGCTGTCTGCCGCTGACCAGGTCGGCGAGCGCCATGCCGGAGCCGCAGGCATGGGTCCAGCCCAGCGTGCCGTGGCCGGTGTTCAGGAACAGGTTGGCGATGGGCGAGCGTCCGATCAGCGGCACATTGCTGGGCGTGGCGGGGCGCAGGCCGCTCCAAAATTGCGCGCGTTCGGCATCGCCGGCGCCGGGGAACAGCTGCTGCACCCGCCGCACGATGGCCTCGCAGCGCACGGGGTCCAGGTTGCGGTCGTAGCCGTTGAACTCCGCCGTGCCCGCGATGCGCAGCCGGTCGCCCTGAGCGCCCGTATAGCGCGAGAACACCAGCTTGAACTCGTCGTCCGTGAGACTGACCTGATAGGCCTTGGCGGGGTCCAGTACCGGCAGGGTCACGGAGTAGCCCTTGGCCGGATAGATGGGCAGGCGCAGCCCCAGCGGCTGGGCCAGCAGCGGGCTGAACGAGCCCATGGCCAGCACATAGGCGTCTGCCTGGATGCGTTCGTAGCGGCCCTCGGCATTGGTCATCTCCACATGGTCGATATGGCGGCTGGCGCCCGCGCCCGTGGTGCGCAGCGCCGTCACATGGTGGCTATGGCGGAATTGCACGCCCGTGGCGGCAGCGATGCGCGCCAGCTCGCGTGTGAAGAGGTTGGCGTCGCCTGATTCATCCTCGGCCGTATAGGTGGCGCCCGCTATCTGCCCGCGCACATGGGCCAGGGCCGGCTCCAGGCGCACGGCTTCGTCGGCATCGATCAGGCGGCGGTCGCAGCCCAGGGCCTGCATCTGCTCGGTGGGCTTGAGCGCGCCCTCGAACTCGCGGGCGTTCGTGTAGAAGTGCAGGATGCCTTGCATGCGCTGCTCGTACTGGATGCCGGTGTCCGACCGCAGCTGCTGCAGCGCCTCGCGGCTGTAGGTGCCCAGGCGCACGATCTGCTGGATGTTGTGGCGCGTGCGCGCGGGCGTGCAGTTGCGCAGGAAGGACAGGCCCCAGAGCCACTGGCGCATGTCGGCACGCAGGCGAAACAGCAGCGGTGCGTCCTGCCGGCCCAGCCAACCGAGCAGCTTCAGCGGTGCGCCTGGGTTGGCCCAGGGCTCCGCATGGCTGACCGAGATCTGCCCGCCGTTGGCAAAGCTGGTTTCGGCGCCGGGCGCAGCCTGGCGGTCTATGACGGTCACTTCGTGACCCAGGGATTGCAGATAGTAGGCCGAGGCGGTGCCGATCAGGCCGGCTCCGAGAACGATGACGCGCATGACAATGCCCTTTCAAAGGCATGTGCCGGTCACGCGGAAGCTGGTAGCTATGGATTTAATAGCAAGCAGCCGGCGTCCGTCGTGACGCAGCTGCCGCTCCCCCTGTCCTTGGTACCTGAGAGATTCACCGCCGTCCATGGGGACGGGGCTTGCTCCTTCGGTGCGCCGCGCCTTGCGCGCGGCGGCTCTCCAGACGGCATGATGAGTTTGCAGTACGGAACCTGAGCGTGTATGGGAGTTTGCGCCTTCGGTGAGGCCGGCACCGTGGCGCCCGCCTGCTCTCCTGCTGATGGCGATTCTAGGGGGCGGCCCGTGCCGCTGCCGCTAGGCGTAAACCCCAGGTCGGCCTGCGGGCCTATCGCCTGCGCGCAACATGCGGTAAATGAGAACAATTTAGAATTTCGCGCTGATGGCGCCTTCCCTCCCTGGCCCCGGCCGACGCCGCCCGGGGCTGGCGAACGGCCGCCATGCACGACCACTGCCTGCTGCCAGCTACCCTCTGCCCGCCTCCCATGCACCGCTCCGTACTGATGCTCCGTTGCGCACCGATGGACATCTGACTGCCTTCGTCCGCCCCCATGACTTTCAAGAAAATCTGGTTCCAGCTGCACTGGTTCTTCGGCATCACGGCCGGCACGGTGCTCATCGTCATCGGGCTGTCGGGCGCGGTGTTCTCCTTCCACGAGGAAATCCTGGGCTGGATGAACCCCGGCACGGCAACCGTGCCCGCGCGCGATGCCGCGCCGCTGGCGCCGCCACAGATTGCGCAGGCGCTGCGCGAGGCCGGCGAGCAGCGCGTGGTCCAGCGCATCACCGTCTTTGCCGAGCCCGGCCGCTCGGCCCAGGTGGCCTTCAAGCCGCCGGCCGGCCAGCGCCGGGGCCAGACGGTCTTTGTCAATCCCTACACGGGCGCCCAGCTGCCCGAGCAGCACGGCACGGAGTTCTTCGAATGGGTGGAGCGCCTGCACCGCTGGCTGCTGCTGTCGCGCGATGACGGCAAGCCCATCACGGGCACGCTGGCCGGCCTGTTGCTGATGCTGTCGCTGTCGGGCCTGTACCTGCGCTGGCCGCGCCGGCCGCTGTCATGGCGCACCTGGCTGAGCTTCGACCCGGCGCTCAAGGGCCGCTCCTTCCTCTGGGGCCTGCACTCGGTGGCGGGCACCTGGGCCCTGGTGGCCTATGTGGTGTTCACCTGCACTGGCATGTACTGGGCCTTTGGCGTGGTGCGCAGCACGGTGGACGGCTGGGCCGGCGTGCCGCCGCGCGTGGCCGCTCCCGCGGCGCCGTCCTCGAAACCCGGTGGCGGCCGGCCTGAGCCGGCTGGCGTGCAGCAGCCCATCGACATCGCGCCCGGCTGGGCCGCCTTCGAGCGCATCGCCCATGGCTGGCAGTTCGCCCAGCTGCGTCTGCCCGAGCGTGCGGGCCAGCCCCTGCAGATCAGCTGGCTGGATGCCGACGCCGCCCATGAGCGCGCGCGCAACCAGATGGCCTTGCTGCCCGACGGCGCCGTGCAGCGCGACGAGCGCTATGCCGACCTGCCCACGGGCCGCCGCGCCGTGGGCGCCATCTACCCGCTGCACATGGGCACCTATTTCGGCATGCCGGGGCGCATCTTCATGACGCTGGCCTCGCTGATCATGCCCCTGTTCGCCATCACGGGCTGGATGCTCTACCTGGACCGCCGGCGCAAGGCGCGCGCCCTGGCCAAGGAGCGCCAGGCGCTGCTGGAGGACCCGCCACCGTCCGCGCCTGCGGGCCAGGACACCGTGCTGGTCGCCTTCGCCAGCCAGGCCGGCCGTGCCGAGCACCTGGCCGTGGCCACCGTGGCTGTGCTGCGCGGCGCAGGCATGGCGGCCAGCCTGCAATCCGTGGCGAGGCTGGATGCCGAGCAGCTGCGCCACCATCGGCGCGTGCTCTTCGTGGCCAGCACCTTCGGCGAAGGTGATCCGCCGGATGCCGCGCGCCGCTTTGCGCGCCTGCTGGGCGCGGCCTCGGGCTCGGCCCTGCCGCATCTGCAATACGGCCTGCTGGCGCTGGGCGACCGGCAGTACGCGGCCTTCTGCGGCTTTGGCCATGCGCTGGACCACCAACTGCGCCGCCTGGGCGCACAGCCCGTGTTTCCGCTGATCGAGATGGATGGCGAGGAACCCCAGGCCTGGCATGCCTGGCAGCAGGCGCTGGCAGGGCATTTCGGCGCCGTGCTGCCCGTGTGCGATGCCCTGCCTGCGTCTTCGGCGGAGCCGCTTGCCGACGCCACGGCCTTTGCTGCCTGGCCGCTGCAGGCGCGCAGCCTGTGCAACGCGGGCAGCCAGGGCGCAGGGCTTTATGTGCTGGACTTGGCACCGCCCGAAGGCGTGGCCCCGCTGTGGCGGGCTGGTGCGCTGGCCGAGGTGCTGCCACGCCATGGCGCAGCCACCGTGCAGGCCTGGCTGGCTGCCCAGGAATGCGACGGCTCGGCCCCCGTGCAATGGCGCCAGCAGACCTGCATGCTGGGCGAGGCACTGGCCGCCAGCGTGCTGCCGGCCCCGGGCGACATCGCCCCCGGCACCGCGCCCCAGGCCGTGGCCGATGCGCTGCTGCCGCTGCTGCCGCGCAGCTACTCGGTCGCCTCGCTGCCGCAGGACGGCCATGTGCGGCTGCTGGTGCGCCAGGCCCGCCATGACGGCGGCCTGGGCGTGGCGTCGGGCTGGCTGACGGCGCATGCGGCCCAGGGCACGTCCGTGGCCATGAGACTGGTGGAAAACCGCGCCTTCGAGCCGCGCGACGAGGCAGGTGCCGAGCCCGATGCGCCGGCCATCTTCATCGGCAACGGCTCCGGCTATGCCGGCCTGCGCGGCCACCTGCTGGCGCGCATGCACGCAGGCCGCCACCGCAACTGGCTGCTGTTCGGCGAACGTCAGCGGGCCCATGACGGGTACTGCGAGGCCGAGGTCTCCGGCTGGCTGGCCGCAGGCAAGCTGCAGCGCGCCGACTTCATCTACTCCCGCGACCAGGCCCGGCGCCGCTACGTGCAGGACGCCCTGCGCGAAGCCGCCGAACCCCTGCGCGACTGGATCGCCGACGGCGCCGTGCTCTACGTCTGCGGCAGCGCCGACGGCATGGCCGCAGGCGTCGATGCCGCGCTGTCCGACATTCTGGGCGCTACCGCCGTCGAAGACCTGATCGTCGAAGGCCGTTACCGCAGGGATGTGTACTGAGGTGAAGCGCCGCGTCTTAATGCACAGCGCATGAAACTGGCGCGGCCCAAGTCAGGGACACCGAGCAAGGGCCGCCCCGCCGCGAGGGTGTCGTCCCCCTCCCGCGTAGCGAGAGAGGGGGAAGGCGCGTAAGCGCCTCAGGGGGTGATGTACCTCTCCTTCCCGAGATTGAGCATCAACCGGTTCGCCCAGCCGAACAGCGCGGCCGAATGCAGCATGTCCAGGATTTCCTGGTCCGTGAGGCCGGCATCGCGCAGCGGCTGCAGCTGGGCGGCGCCAAAGCTGCCCGGCGCGCGCGTCAGGGCCAGCGAGGACTGGATGATGGCGCGTTCGCGCGCATTGGTGCCGGCCGTGTCGGGGTCGTCGAACATCTGGGCCATCACGTCGTTGCGCTTGGCCAATTGCTCGAAGCGCTGGGCGTGGACCGATGCGCAGTACACGCAGCCGTTGGAGCGCGACACGGCCGTGGCCGCCACCTCGCGCTCGGCGCGCGACAGGCCGCCCGGTGCATACATGATGGCGTTGAAGGCCTGCGAGCGCTCCGACAGCACGCGCGGCTGGCGGGCCAGCAGCAGGTAGAAGTCCGACGTGCGCGCCTTGGGGTGGCTCAGGTCCAGCACGGCCTGCTGCTCGGCCGTGGCCGTGGCGGGGTCGAGCACGGGCAGCCATGACGTCCAGTCCAGCGTTTCGCTGGTGTAGCCGTTGCGGCGCAGCGGCTCGCCCGGTGGCGGCAGGTTGGCGGGGTGCACGAAGGGTGCGGAGGCGGCTTCGGCAGCCGGTGCGCTGGCCTGGCCGCCCAGCGCGTCCATGGCTTGCACGCCCGCGAACAGGCGCAACTGGTAGGCGATGAAGCCCACCAGCTGGGCCACCAGCACGGTGTCGTCGATGGACAGGCCGGACTCGGGCATGGCCAGCAGGGCGGCGCGGTCGCTTTCGGCGGGGTGCAGGGCCAGGGTGCGCACGAAGTGCAGGGCCGCATCCAGGCGGGCGTTGCCGGTCTGGGCGCCGGGCTGGGCCAGCACGGTGCGCAGCGCGGGCGTCAGGGCATCGCCCAGGGATTCGGCACGCTGGCGGTATTCGTCGGCCAGGGCCTGCACGCCGCTGACGCGGCATTGCTCGCTGGCCAGCACCAGGCGCTCGGCGCGGGACAGGCTGTCGGCCAGGCCGTCGCCCAGCAGCAGGTCCTCGCAGGCCTGGGTGGCAATGGCCACCTTGTCGCGCTGGCGGCGCGTGGCGAAAACGGGGGACTGGTCGGTCAGGCCGGCCAGGCGGTCGATGGTGTCGTTGGCGGTGGTCATGGGTGTCTCAGGTCTTGTCTGCCAGGGCCCGCACGCGGGCTTCGGGGTCGGCGGGCGTCCATTCGCCGCCGTCGAGCTCGGGCTCGGAATAGGACTGCAGCTGGGCGTAGTGGTGTTCCAGGTCCTCGCGGTAGAACAGCGAGGCCAGGCCCTGGGCCAGCTTGCGCGCGCCGTCGCTGATGGCGGGGATATCGCCCGACACCGTGCCGTGCGACAGCGCGGCCGGATAGCAAAAGCAGTGCACATGGTCCAGGCCGGGCAGGGCGCCGGGCGTCTTTTCCTGGAACTCGAACAGCGGGCCCAGGTCGGGCGAGTCCGACAGCTCCTGGTCCTCGGCACCCGCCTCGGGCACGAAGCGGTCGCTCCAGATGCGCACATGGGGCGCCAGGTCGGCGAACTCGGGGCGCTGGCGCCAGTCGATGGCAAAGCCGGTGGAGACGATCAGGAAGTCCAGCACGAACACGCCGCGCGGCGTGTCCACGCGCAGCCGGTCTCCGTCCTGCTCCACCTTCTGCACGGCGCAGCCCAGGTTGAAGTGGGCGTTGGCATGGCGCGAGACGCGCAGCGTGCTGCCGTGCGGAGGTGGCACCTGCTGCACGTTGATGTAGTGGCGTATGCGCCATTTCCAGGCGTCGGGCAGCAGGAACTGGCCGTGCGTGAGGCCGGGCGTGCCTGAGCCCTTGGATTTGTTGATGCGTGGCAGGTCGCTGCGGCGCACCAGCAGGTCCACGCTGGCGGCGCCGTTCTCCAGCGCGGTGGCCGCGCTGTCCATGGCCGACGAGCCCGCGCCCACCACGCCCACATGCAGGCCGGCCAGGCGGCCGTAGTCGAGCACGTCGGAGGAGTGCGCCCAGCGGCTGCGGTCCACGCCCTGCATGAAGGCGGGGATCTGCGGGCCGCCCAGGCCGTCGCGGCCCGTGGCCAGCACCACGCGGCGTGCCAGCCAGGTGCGCGAGGCGCCATCGGCCGTCACATCGACCTCGACCGTGCCGTCGGCCTGCGGGCGGATGGCCGTGACCTGGTGGCCGTTGCGCACGTCGCAGCGCATCACGCGGCGGTACCAGCGCAGGTAGTCCATCCACTGCAGGCGCGGGATCTTGTCCAGCGCGGCCCAGGCTTCGCGGCCCCATTGGGCGATGAACCAGGCGCGGAAGGTCAGCGAGGGCAGGCCCAGCGCAGGGCCTGTCAGCTCCTTGGGCGAGCGCAGGGTTTCCATGCGCGCCGTCGTGGCCCAGGGGCCTTCGAAGTCCAGCGGGGCCTTGTCCAGCAAAACGGCCGCGATGCCCAGCTGGGACAGCGCGGCCGACAGGGCCAGGCCGGCCTGGCCGGCGCCGATGACCAGGACATCGTGCACGGGCTGGCCGTCGCGGGTGGAGGGAGGGATCCAGGCCTTGGCAGGCCAGCCCAGGGCGACGAGGTCGTCGCGCAGGCGTTCTTCAAGGGCAGCCAGGCCCGCAGGGGCCGGGGCTGCCGGTTCGGTCAGGGACATAGACTCACCAGGAACTCACGAGGAAAGGCGCGCCAGCGGGGCAGGGCCTGCGGGCGCGCACGGCATCAATCGATGCTGATTTTCGCGTCTTTGACCACCTGTGCCCACTTCAGGCGGTCGCTGTGCACGGTTTTCTTGAACTGCTCGGGCGTCTCGATGCGGATGGCATTGCCCTGGGACTCGAAGCGTGCACGCACCTCGGGCAGCTCCAGCACCTCGCGCACGGCCTGGCTGAGCTTGGCCACGATGGCCGGGTCCGTGCCCTTGGGCGCGAAGATGCCGAACCAGATCGAGCTGTCGAAGCCCTTGGTGCCGGCCAGGCCGCTGGAGGCGATGGTGGGCACTTCCCTGATGACTTCCACGGGCTTGGCCGTGGTCACGCCCAGCAGGCGCACCTTGCCGCTCTTGTAGTGAGGCAGCACGGTCTGGACCTGGTTCATGATGCAGCAGGTCTCGCCGCGCAGCACCGAGGTGATGGCCTCGGGGCCACCCTTGTAGGGCACGTGGACCATGTTCAGGCCCAGGCGCGCATTGAACTCGGCAAAGGCCATGTGCGTGCCTGCGCCGTTGCCGGTGGAGGCGTAGTTGTACTTGCCGGGGTTGGCCTTGATCTCGTCCACGAACTCCTTGAGGTTCTTGACGTTGATCACGTTGGGATTGATGGTCAGCACGTTGGACACATCGATCAGCGGCGCCACCGGCACGAAGTCGGTTTCCACATCGAAGGGCAGCTTCTTGTACAGCGCGGCATTGCTGCCGTGCGTGGCGGCCGTGCCGAAGGCCAGCGTGTAGCCGTCCGGCTTGGCGCGCGCCACGATCTCGCTGGCGATGTTGCCGGCCGCTCCCGACTTGTAGTCAATGATCAGGGGCTGGCCCAGGCGCTGGGACAGTGGCTCCT
Source organism: Delftia deserti (assembly GCF_042653485.1). Taxonomy (NCBI): domain Bacteria; kingdom Pseudomonadati; phylum Pseudomonadota; class Betaproteobacteria; order Burkholderiales; family Comamonadaceae; genus Delftia; species Delftia deserti. The sequence continues at coordinate 4,335,956 of NZ_JBHSIH010000001.1, forward strand.
GCACGCCGCGCGCGATCACGTCCACGCCCGAGCCTGCCGGGAAGCCCAGGATCATGGTCACGGGCTGGTGCGGCCACGAAGCCGCCGAATCGGCTGCCACCGCTGCGGTGGAGCCGAAGACGGCCAGGGCCGCGGCGGCGGCGGCGGGAATCCAGGAGCGGAAAAGCGAGGGGCGCATGGTGTGCAGGGGTATCCGGTGAATCAATTCCCATATTTTCCTGGGAACTTAATGAGCCACTTTTATATGCATATGTTGGTATGAAGCCAGTGTGGGCATGCCCGGCGCTGCCAGCAAAAAGCCCGCCGATGGGGCGGGCTTCATGCCGGGCGCAAGCGCCCATCAATGGCGGTAGGGGTTGTTGGGGCGGCGGTCATGGCGGTCCGGCACGCCGTCGCGGTCACGGTCCCAGCGGCCGGGTGCGTAGCCCCAGCGGCCACCGTGCTGCGACCACACGGGCTGGCGGTACACATAGCCGGGACGCGCCTTGACCCAGTGGCCGGCCACCCAGGCATGGCGGTGGCCCTGCGGGCGCCAGTAGCCGGGTGCCCAGACATAGCCGCGGCGCGGTGCCGGAACGGCCTCGTAGCGCATGGGAGGCGGCGCGCCGAACTGGACCGAGATGGCGGTGCCCGGCGCCGCATAGGTCACGTTGGCCTGGGCCTGCGCGGTGCCGGCCCATCCGGCCAGGGCCAGGGTGGCGGCGATCAGCGGTGTGCGAAGGGAAATCATGGCGGCTCCTTGTCCTTGGTTCATCGGGCTGGAGTCCTGGTGAAAGAAATCCATGACTGCATGGTGCAGGTCCATCGTCAATCCCGGGTTGCCGCGCCGCGAAGTCTTGCAATCTTGTGTATCGCCTTGGTGAAGCCTTGTTGCCAGGCGCTGCAGCGCAGGCTGCCGTCCTGCAGCCGCCGTCAGACAGTGCCTCTTCGAAGCGCCGTGAACGCCGTGAATTCCCAGCTGCGCATGGCCAGCACCAGGGTGTAGCCCTCGCGCTGGCCCGGCGGCAGGCGCTGGTCCTGCAGGTGCTGCTGGGAAAAGTCATGGGCCAGCCGCTGTATGCGTTCCACGAAGCTGGGCGCCAGATGCCGGCCGATGGAGCCGTGCACCATCAGCATGCCTTCGCCCGGCTGGTCGAAGCCGCCGCCGAAATAGTCGAGCACGGCGTTCTCTCGGAAGTACTCCATCACCGGCCCGCGCGCGCGCCAGCGGAAGGTCTTGGCCAGGCGCAGCCGGTAGCGGTTGCCGGGGCGCAGCTCGATGATGCCGATGCGGTCCAGCTGGGCCAGGTAGCGGATGCCTTCGGCCTCGGTCATGCGGTAGGTGGCCACGATCTGCTCCAGCGTCCACTGGCTGAGCACGCAGATGGCCATCAGCAGCAGCTTGCGGTCGGCGACCACGGCGTTCTCCTGCTCGGGCGTCATCTCCTGCAGCAGCGGCTGGCTGTCGGCCACGCGGCGGGCCAGGTCGGCGAAGTCCAGGCTCAGCGCGCGGCAGATGGCATCGATGCGCGACAGCGGCATGTCGCCCTTGGCCAGCATGCGCTTGACGCTGGACTCGGCCATGCCCAGGGCGCGCGCCAGGTCCGCATAGGTCATCTGGGCGGCCTTGAGTTCCTTCTTGAGGGCGATGACGAGGTCGGCAGTGGTGCTCATGGGTAGCGATTATCGATACCCGAGGTGCTGGTTTGCGCGGCGGGTGCAGAAAAACGATGCTGGAGGGGCCGGTGTCTCGCCACACTCCGCCCCACTTTCCACGAGGAGCAACACATGCCATCCGTATCGATTTCACCGGCCGCCGCCCTGCGCGCGCTGTACTGGGGCGCTGCCCTGCTGCTGCTGGCCGCCTGGCTTGGCCCCGCCTTGCCGCAGCCGCAGGACTTTCACGCGTTTGCCGATCAGCGTGCCTGGGGGGCGCTGCCCCATGCGCTGGATGTGCTCAGCAACCTGGGCTTTGCCTGGGCCGCCGTGGCGGGTGCGCGCCTGCTGCTGGACCGGCGTAGCCAGGCGCTGGCGCCGGCCCTGCGCTGGCTGGCCGCGCTGTTCTTCACGGGGCTGGCGTGTTCGGCCATAGGCTCGTCCGTCTACCACTGGGCACCTCACGATGCCACCCTGGCCGGCGACCGGCTGGGCATGTCCATGGCCTTTGCCGGCATGCTGGGGCTGGCGCTGCAATCGCGCATTGCCGACCGCGTGGCCGTGCGCGCCGCGGTGGCCATGCTGCTCGCCGCCGTGGCCTCGGTGCTGGTCTGGCTGCATGGCGGCAACCTGCTGCCCTGGGCGCTGGTGCAGGGCGGCGGCATGCTGGCGGTGCTGGGCCTGGCCTGCGTGGCGCCGCGCCATGGCGCGCTGGCGCTGCGCCTGGGCGTGGTGATCGCCTGGTATGGCGCGGCCAAGCTGCTGGAGTGGGGCGATGCGGCCGTCTTCGAGGCCACGGCCGGGCTGGTGTCCGGCCACAGCCTCAAGCATGTGGTGGCGGCGGCCGCCGCCCTGCCCGTGATCACCGCGCTGCGTGCGGCCGGAACGGCGCGCATGGGCAGTACGGGCACAATGTGCGCCGATGCGTGCGGCCATGGCAGCGCCACCAACCGTTGAGGGAAGACAAGATGTTTCAGCAAGAGACCGGCAGCCCGTCTGCCCCCGCCGCAACGGCCGGCGCCGTGCCATCGGCCGCGCACGAGCACCCCAACCAGTTCGCCCTGCTGGGCCAGCGGCGCTTTGCGCCGTTCTTCTGGACCCAGTTCTCGGGGGCGGCCAACGACAACCTGTTCAAGTTCGCGCTCACCGTGATGGTGACCTACCAGCTCAGCGTCTCCTGGCTGCCTTCGGCCATGGCGGGGCTGGTGATCGGGGCGTTGTTCATCCTGCCGTTTCTGCTGTTCTCGGCCACCTCGGGCCAGCTGACGGACAAGTGGGACAAGACGCGCATGTTCCGCCTGGTCAAGAACCTGGAGATCGCCATCATGGCGCTGGCCGCCTGGGGCTTCATCCAGGCCAATGTGCCTTTGCTGCTGGGCTGCGTCTTCCTGATGGGCCTGCACTCCACGCTGTTCGGCCCCGTGAAATTCGCCTACCTGCCCCAGGTGCTCAGCGAGCGCGAGCTGACGGGCGGCAACGGCATGGTGGAGATGGGCACCTTCGTGGCCATCCTGCTGGGCAACGTGGCAGGCGGCCTGCTGGTGGCCGTGCCCGAGGTGGGCCATATGCAGGTGGCCGTGGCCTGCCTGGCGCTGGCGGTGATCGGGCGGATCTTTGCGCAGTTCATCCCCAATGCACCGGCCACCGACCCGCACCTGGTCATCAACTGGAACCCCTTCACCGAAACCTGGCGCAACCTGCAACTGGCCCGCGAGCAGCCCGCCGTGTTCCGCTCGCTGCTGGGCATCAGCTGGATGTGGTTCTTCGGCGCCGTGTTCCTCGCCCAGTTCCCCAGCTTTGCCAAGGAGGTGCTGCATGGTGACGAGCATGTGGCCTCGCTGCTGCTGGTGGTGTTCTCTGTGGGTATCGGCACGGGCTCGCTGCTGTGCGAGGTGTTCAGCCGCCGCCATGTGGAGATCGGCCTGGTGCCGCTGGGCGCCATCGGCATGAGCGTGTTCGCCGTGGACCTGTTCTTTGCCTCGCGCGCGCTGCCGGCCTCCGAGCTGATGGGCGTGGGTGCCTTCTTTGCCGAGCCCGCGCACTGGCGTGTGATGGCCGACCTGGGCATGCTGGCCCTGTCGGCCGGCATCTACAGCGTGCCCATGTACGCGCTGATCCAGATGCGCAGCCAGCCCACGCACCGCGCGCGCATCATCGCGGCCAACAACATCCTCAACGCGCTGTTCATGATCGCCTCCAGCGTGCTGGCCGGCGCGCTGCTGGCGGCGGGCTTCAGCATTCCCCAGGTATTCCTGATCACGGGCATTGCCAATGCCGTGGTGGCGGCCTACATCTTTTTGCTGGTGCCCGAGTACCTGCTGCGCTTCGTGGCCTGGGTGGCCTCGCGCTTCGTCTACCGCTTCAAGGTGCAGGGCGACGAGCACATTCCGGCCACCGGCGCGGCCATCCTGGCCTGCAACCATGTGAGCTTTGTCGATGCCGTGCTGCTCATGGCCGCCAGCCCCCGGCCCATCTACTTTCTGATGGACCACCGCATCTTCCGCGTGCCCGTGCTGGGCTGGCTGTTCCGCCTAGCCAAGGCCATCCCCGTCGCGCCCCAGAAGGAAGATCCCGCCACCTACGAGGCTGCGTTCGAGCGCGCCGCCCAGGTGCTGCGCGAGGGCGACCTGCTGGCCATCTTCCCCGAGGGCGGCATCACGCGCGACGGGCAGCTGCAGGAGTTCCGTGGCGGCATCATGAAGATCATCGAGCGCGCCCAGGCCGATGGCCTGCAGGTGCCCGTGGTCCCCATGGCGCTGACCAATCTCTGGGGTTCGTACTTCAGCCGTATCGAGCAGGGCGGCGCCATGGTGCGGCCCTTCCGCCGTGGCCTGTTCAACCGTGTGGGCCTGAACGTGGGCCAGCCCATGGCCCAGGCCGAGGTGCAGCCCGCGCTGCTGCGCGAGCGTGTGCAGCGGCTGCTGGCGGCTTAAGAGGGGTTCTGTTCCTCTACCGTGAAGCTCAGGCCGGCATTGGCCTTGAGCCTGGCGATGAGCGCGTTGCCCATGGCGGGCGCCGTGGTCCAGATGCCGCCGGGCGTGTCCGGGGCGTCCTGCAGCAGGCAGACGGCTGCCTCGGTGATCATCTTGGACGTGGAGCCGTAGCCCGGATCGCGGTCGCCCTTGACGCCCACGCGCAGGCTGTTTCCCGCTGCATCGGCGCCGATGAAGAGCACGTCGTAGAAGCCCGATTCACGCTCTTCGCGCGATGGCCCCTCGCCAGGCTTGGGGCCGTCGTCTGCGCCCAGCGACTTGTCGGCCGCCACGGCGTTGGCCAGGGCCTCGCCCTTTTCGCCCGCGCCTGTGACCATCATCTCGTCGTAGACAAAGTCGGCGCCATAGGCATGGCCCAGCAGAAAGTTGGAGCGGTGCACGTTGCGCGTGTTGATGGCCGCCATCACGAAGGGTGCCACCCACAGGCCCAGCACCTCGTCCACCATGGGCTTGCTGCCGGACGGTTGGCGCGGGCCTTCGAAGCCCGGCGCGAGCGAGAACGGATTGCGCAGCAGCTCCAGCACGCCCGGCTGGGCGGCGGCCGCCGCCATGGTGGCCTTGAGGCTGGCTGCCGTGCCGCCCGAGAACGTGCCCTTCATCTTGCGCACCCGGCCCCGCACGCGCTGGGCGGGCTGGCCGAAGCGGGCCTGCATCTCTCGCTGCAGCATGAACACGCCCAGGTCGAAGGGAATGGAATCGAAGCCGCAGGAGAACACGATGCGCGCGCCGCTGGCCCGGGCTGCGGCCTCGTGGGCATCGATCATCTGGCGCATCCACGCTGGCTCGCCGCACAGGTCCACATAGTCCACCCCGGCGCTGGCGCAGGCGGCCACGAGTTCGTTTCCGTAGAGCTGATAGGGGCCGACCGTGGTCAGCACCAGGCGGGTCTGCTCCATCAGCGCCTGCAGGCTTGCGGGATTGCCGGTGTCGGTCACCACCAGCGGGGTATCGGCGGGCGCGCCCAGCTCGTCGCGCACGGCCGCGAGCTTGGCGGCATTGCGCCCGCCCATGGCCCAGCGCAGGCCGCTGCCTGCGGGGTAGCGCCTGAGAAGGTACTCCACCACCAGCCGGCCCGTGAAGCCGGTGGCGCCGTGGACGACGAGGTCGAAGGGTTTGGTCATGGGAGATCTCCATCAATCAGCGTGGCGAACGTGCGATTGCCCGCTGCACTGCAGCCGGGTTGGGCGCATTGTCTGTGGCGCGCCGCAGGGTTCCTGTCGCCCAGGTGCCGTGCCCGATGTCCTGTGTGCTGGTGTCGCATGCAGGAACTTTTTGGGGAGTAAACAACAGTCAAAAACTTGAAAAGTACCGTTTTAAGATACTCGATGGCCTGCGCCTGGCCACTGTTACGGTTGAATGCAGACACGCAAGTTACGTCTGGGCACCATGCGTCCCGTGTTCAACCAACGCCCTTGAGGGGCACCTCGGCAAATGTCCTCTTCTCCCATCGTCGTTCAGCGTGATACCCGGGCCTGGCAACTGCAGGTGTGGGTGTCGTTCGGCATTGCGGTCTCGCTGTGCGCCATCGGCCTGGCCTGGCTGCCCGGCGAGCAGCTGGAGCAGGCCTTCATGGTGATGGGCTATGTGTTCTGCCTCTCGGCCGCCTTCGTGCTGGCCAAGTTCGTGCGGGACAACGAGGGCGGCAGCCGCAGCGCAGGCGACACGCCCATGTGGAAGCTGGTGGTCTGGGGCGGCTTTGCCGTGTCCATGGCGCTGACCGGCTGGGGGCTGGTGAGCATGGACATCAACGTGACCTACAAGGCCTTCCTGGGCGTGAGCTGGCTCTACCTCATCACCACCGCCTTCACGCTGGCCAAGATGCTGCGCGACCGCCACGAGGCCGACCTGGCGCAGGCCCGCATGCAGGGCCGCCGCGAGGCCGCGCAACCGGCCGATGCCGAGTGATGTCCACCCCTTCCCCCGCATTTCCAGGAGTCCAAGCAATGATGGTCAACCAATCCGTTTTCGCGCGCCTGCCGCGTGCCCTGCTGGCCGCTGGCGCGCTGTGCGCAGCCCTGGCCATGGCGCCTGCCCATGCGCAAAGCGAGGCCTCGGTGGCGCTGTCCATGCTGCCCGTGGCCTCCGTGGTGGGCACGGCTTCGGTGGCTTCGACGGCCGCTGGCGCCGTGGTGGCCTTGCCGGCCGCGCTGTCGGTGGGCGGCGCGGTGCTGACCGTGAAGGCGGTGCAGGCCTCGGCCACGGGCACGGTCTATCTGCTGGAGCGTGCCTCCGACGGCGCCCAGGCCAGCGTGGAAGTGGTGGGGCGGGGCGCCTCCGCTTCGGCCTATGCCGTGGGCACGGTGCTGACCTGCAGCGTGATCGGCGCAGGCGTTGTCATCTCGGCGGCCGGCAAGGTGCTGGCCTTCATTCCCAACGAGATGGGCAAGGCCCTGCTGCACAACGAACGCCTGTGATGTCTGCCATGAAACCGCCTCTTTCTCCTTCCCCTGTGGCCCGTGCCGCCTGCCTGGTGCTGCTGCTGGCCGCCGTGCTGGGCACGGCCCATGCAGGGCGCAGCTGCGAGGACAAGCCCCTCACGCCCCAGTCCCTGCAAAAGGGGCTGGACCTGGCCCAGCGCACATCCCAGGCGCTGGACGCCGAATATGCGAAGAACGGCACCCGCGTCGTGCTGCTGGCGCGCGTGGGCCAGGACCTGGGCAAGTACGACCTGCACTACTCGCACTACGGCTGGGCCTACAGGACCCCCGAAGGCCCCTGGCGCGTGGCGCACAAGCTCAACGAATGCGGCACGGCCGGCGGCCATGTCTACCGCCAGGGCCTGGGCGAGTTCTTCCTGGACGACCTGTGGCGCTACGAGGCCGGTGTTCAGGTGCCCACGCCCGCCGTGCAGCAGGCGCTGTGGACCTTCCTGACCCAGCCCCAGACCGTGCTGCGCCTGCAGCACGAGCCCTACAGCATGGTCAGCTATGCCTGGGGCCAGCGCTACCAGCAGTCCAACCAGTGGGCCACCGAAACCCTGGCCGCCGCCATGGAGCCGGCCACGGTGCAGCGGCGCGAGCAGGCCCAGGCCTGGCTGCAGTTCAAGGGCTACGAGCCTGGTGTGCTGGTGATTCGCGCGCTGTCGCGGCTGGGCGGGCGCGTGACGGCTGCCAACATCGCCTTCGACGACCATCCCAACGACAAGCGCTATGCCAGCCGCATAGAGACCGTGACCGTGGAATCGGTGACGCAGTGGCTGCAGCGCAGCCAGCTGGCGGGTCCGGTACGCGTGCTGCCCTGAGCCGGACCGGCTTTTCCTCCGCCTGCGGTCTTCCTTGGCCGCAGGCCACTGAAACAGGAGTTTCCCCATGAGCAAGGCCTTGCGTCTGCCCGAGAAATGGTTCCGCCGAGGCCTGTGGCTGGTGGCGGTGGTGTTCGCCTCGTTCCTCATCGGCCTGGGCGGCCTGGTGGTGGGGGACCTGCCCCAGGTCGAGTCGCCGCGCACGGTGGAGGACTTCATCGCGCCCGCCGCGGCCGAGCCCGTCAAGGCCGAGATCAAGGCCGCCGATGCCGATCACGACAAGGCGGAGACGGCGCTGCAGAACGCACGCCTCAAATACCAGGCCGCGCAGTCGCGCTACCGCTCGGCGCGCGAGATCTTCGACAACTGGGTGGCCACGCGCCGCGCCACGGCCCGGCCCGAGCAGGACAGCGAGCTGCTGTCGCGCACCCAGGCGCTGGATGCCATCAAGCAGGAAGAGAACACCGCACGCGCCTCCGTGGAGCGGCTGCAGGACGCCAGCCTGCAGGCACGCCAGCGCCTGGACGCGGCCAACCGCCAGTGGGACGGCCTGCGCGACGGTGCCATGGAGGCCTGGCGCAAGGAGATGCGCGCCATCGAGCTGCGCGTCTTCCTCTACCGCCTGGCGCTGACCCTGCCCCTGCTGCTGGTGGCCGGCTGGCTGTTCGCCAAACAACGCAAGAGCACCTGGTGGCCCTTTGTCTGGGGCTTCATCTTCTTTGCGCTGTTCGCCTTTTTCGTCGAACTCGTGCCCTACCTGCCCGACTACGGCGGCTACGTGCGCTATGTGGTCGGCATCGTGGTGACGGTGCTGTTGGGGCGCGCGGCCATTCTGGGCCTGAACCGCTACCTGGAGCGGCAAAAGCAGCAGGAGTCACTGCCCGAGACGCAGCGGCGCCAGGAACTGGGCTACGACGTGGCCCTGGCCCGCCTGGCCAAGGGCGTATGCCCGGGCTGCGAGCGCCCCGTGGACCTGAAGGACGGCGCCATCGATTTCTGCCCCCACTGCGGCATAGGCCTGTTCGACCGCTGCGGCAGTTGCAATACCCGCAAGAGCGCCTTTGTGCACTTTTGCCACAGCTGCGGCACGCAGGCCGATGGCAACCGCAGGAAGCCGGGAGCCGTGCTGCCTTCCACGTCTGCCGTGCCTCCCGTGCAGGAGGCCGGGCCGGCACCGGGTTGAGTCTGGCTGAGCCCGCCTGACCCCCGCCTGAAGCGGCCCTGGCGGCGGCCGTGGCGGTGTCGGCCGGGGCCGGCAAGACCCTTGAAGCTGCGCGGGGTTGTGGTACACCATGGCTTGCGCGCTCGGCCGGGGCGCAGATGTCTTCAGCGAGGATGCCATGTCACGCCAGCTGCCGGATCCCCCACAACACACGCCGGAGCAACCCGCCCACCCACCGGCCGGCGCGTCCGCCCATCTTCTTCCCCTGGCGGCCTGGGCCGTGGGGGCTGCCCTGCTGGCCGGCCACGTGCTCGCCGGCCCTTCGTCATGGAAAGCCTGGGTGGCCTATGCCGCGCTCTCGGCCCTGGTCGGCATGGCCTGGGTCTGGCGCTGCCATGCAGCCGGCCTGCCGCTGACCCGGACGCTGCGCGGCCACGGCTGGATACAGGCCACGATGGCCTTGCTGCTGGCGGCCTGGCAGCCCTCCCTGGCCTGGGCCTCTGCCCTGCTGTGGCTGGCCGCCGTCGCCTGGCTGCCCTGGGATGGCGAGCGCGAGCAGGCGCTGCACTTGCCTGCGGGCCAGATCGTGCTGCTGTGCGCCATGCTGGCCATGCTCTGTGCCGTGGTGGTGGCCAGGCCCATGCCGCAGATGGCACCCGGCTCGGTCGCCGTGCGCATTCTGTGGCTGGCCAGCGTGCTGCTGCCGCTGGCCGTGCATGCGCTGGCCCTGTGGCAGGCACTGAGCCGCATGCAGCGCCAGTACACCGAGGAACTGGCGCAGCTGTCCAGCTACTGCGGCCAGCTGGCCGACGATGTGCAGCAGCTGCAGACCCGCGTGGGCGCGCTGCAACTGCCCACGGGGCGCGACACGCTGACCGGCGTGGCCAATTACTCGCGATTGATGGATGTCGTCGATGGCCTGCGCGAGCGCCATGCGCGCAAGCCCGAACCGTTTTGCGTGGTGCTGCTGGAACTGGACCCCTGGGTGGAGCGCGTGGGCGTGCACCCGGCGCACAAGGGGCCATCGCTGCAGGACCGGGTGCTGCTCATGCTCAGCGGCCTGCTGGTCACGCACCTGCGCACGGTGGACGGCATAGGCCGCTACCGTGATGACACCTTCATGCTGGTGATGCCGGATACCGCCTCCGTCCAGGCCGTCTGGGCGCTGCAGCGCGTGCGCGAGGGCGTGCGCCAGCAGCACTGGAGCGAGAAGCCCATACCCGACCCCGACAAGGACCCGCTGACCCTGACCCTGGCCGTGGCGGAGTTCCAGGCGGGCGAAACCTCGGAGCGGCTGGTGCAGCGTGCCGAAGCGGCCCTCGCGCACGGCCGCGCCTGCGGGCGCAACCAGATCGTGGTGGCCGAGGACGTGCGGCCGCCGCGGACTTCCTAGGCGAGAAGGATGCAATCCCCGGGATTTCCCGGATGCGGTCACAATGGGCGCCCATGAGGGCCGCCGGCCCCGCCGCGCTTCATCGCATGCCCGTGCTTTCCTCCATTTCTCGGAATTTCCCGGACCGTCTCCTGTGGGGGCCGAAGCCGGCGTCGCCGTTGGTGGACGAAGCGCTGCACCTGGAGCGCTGGAAACGCCGCACCTGGCAACTGCACATCTCCGTGCTGGTCAGCCATATCTATGCGCTGCTGCTGTTCCTGGGCCATGCCTGGGCCGGCTATGCGCCCTGGGCCGTGGTGCTGGGCTATGGCCTGTGGGTGGCGGCGGGCATGGGCTTCATCACCTGGGCCTATGCCAGCGACTGGTGCCACAGGCTGCGCGATCCCGGCATGTTCCTCACGCACCAGCTGGTGTCCATCATCGGCGTGCTGGGCATGGTCATGGCCGCGCCTGCGCTGGCGTTCCAGTCCATGGTGATGCTGATCGCCTTCAGCGCCGACGGTTTCCTCGCGCGCAGCCGCACCAGCTTCTGGCTGACCTGGATAGGCACGCTCATCGCCGTGGCGGCCATCATTCTCTGGCGTGGGCCGTTGATGCGCATGACCACGGATACGGCTGCAGGCCAGTTGCTGGCCTTTGGCGTGGTGCTCGGTGCCGTGGTGCGCTGCAGCGTGCAGGCCACCTTCTTTCGCAGCATGCAGTACCGGCTGGGCATCGCCAATGACAAGCTGGCCACGGCGCTGGCACAGATCGAGGCCCTGCTGCGCCATGACGACCTGACCGGCGTCAGCAACCGCCGGGGCGTGATCGAGCGTCTGCACGAGGTGCGCACCGCCGCCCACGACCGTGGCACGGTGCTGTGCGTGGCGCTGCTGGACATAGACCACTTCAAGCGCATCAACGACAGCTTCGGCCACGAGGGCGGCGACCGCGTGCTGCGCGCCTTCGGCACGCTGCTGAAGTCGCAGCTGCGCAGCGCCGATGGAGTGGGCCGCTATGGTGGTGAGGAATTCCTGCTGGTTCTGCCCGACACCGACCTGGCCCAGGCCAGCGAACTGCTGGAGCGCCTGCGCCTGCGCATTGCCGAAGCCCCGTGGGCGCAGACCCTGGGCGAGGGCGCCCGCGTCACCTGCACGCTGGGTGCCGCGCAGTACCGCGCAGGGGAGTCGGTGGAGGCGACCATTGCCCGTGCCGATGCTGCGCTGTACCGTGGCAAGGCCCAGGGCCGCAACTGCACCGTGCTGGAGCCGCAACAGGCACGGCGAGCGGCTCGCCGGCCTGACGGCTTGTGAGTGCAGCTCACGACGAGTGCCAGAAAACATCGTTATTCATCCGCATCGATCGTCCATAGCATCGGCACCCATGCCCAGGACGGGCTTGGGGTGCGCATATGGATCAATGGATCGCTGAAACTTCCGGGGTCATTGCCGGAAACATCGCTGCAAACGGGCCTGCGGCCACCACCGGCATCGCGGGCTCCGTGCAAGGCTGGAACGGGCATTTGTCGTCCAGCAACCGCCAGCTGCAGGCCGGCCCGCTCAGCGCTGAACTGGCCGATGGCGGCCTGCGCAGGGTCCGCTACGGGGGCGTGGAGATCCTGCGTTCTCTTGCCTTTGTGGTGCGTGATGAGCAGGCGGACCGGTGCGTGCATGGCAACGGCGAGCTGAGCCTGCGCGAGGAATCCGGCCGCTTCGAGGTTTCCTACGAAACGGCGGTGGACTGCGAGGGCCTGGACCTGGCCTGGCGCGTGCGCATCGTGGGTTCGGCGCGTGGTTTGGATTTCACGGCCTGGGCGCGCGCCCGGGGCGGCGTTGAAGGTGACTTTCAGCACGGCCTGCACGGTGGACGGGCGGGGCTGGAGATGGTTTATCCGCGCAATGCCCTGGCGGGCCGGTCCGTGCATGTGGAGCATGTCGATGGCAGTGCCGAAAGCACCGTGTTGCCCGAGCCCGATGCGATGCTGCGCCTGTCGCAGCTGTCTTCCCTCACCCATGAGCCTGCGCCCGGCCTGCAGGTGGGCTGCCGCCTGGAAGGCTCGGAGTTCGAGATGGTTGGCCAGCGCTGGGGCGGCAAGGCCTTCTTCAGGCTGCATCCGCGCGCGCTGTCCCCCTCGCATTCCTACCTGTTGACCCGGGGCCGGACCCTGGTGCAGATGGCTCGCTTCTCATTTTCCGTGCCCGGCTCCATGCAGTAGGGCCTGGCCGGCTGCTCCAGCGGTATCGGCGGCACCGGGGCCGCACCGGCGCTGCACCGCGGCCACGCCGGCCGCATCAGCCCGTGCCGTGGATGCGGGCAGCCTGCACCGTGGCCTCCAGCAGCTTTCTCTCCCGCTCCAGGTGGGCAATGAACCGGCCTTGCTCCATGGCCATGGGCTTGAAGCCGGCCTCGGCGAGCTTGCGCACCAGATCCGGCTCGGCCAGCACGGCGGCGGTCTCGCGGGCCAGGCGCTCGGCAATGCGGGCATCGGTGCGGGCCGGCAGCAGCAGGCCTTGCCAGGCTTCGACATCGAACGCCTGCCAGACCGCCGTGTCCGACAGGCTGGGAGTGTGCGGCAAGGTGGCGGCCCGCTGGCGCGAAGTCACCCCCAGGCCACGCAGCTTGCCCTCGCGCACGAAGGATTGGACCAGGGCCACGGGCAGCACGGCCAGGTCGATCTGCCCGCCCGCCAGCTCGGTCAGCGCCTGCGGGCCGGATTTGTAGGGCACATGCGTCCAAGACAGGCCGGCCTGTTGCTGGAGCATTTCTGCGGTCAGGTGCAGGCTGGTGCCCACGCCATCGGTGCCCACGGTCAGCCGGCCCGGCTGCTGGCGCGACAGCTGCACCAGCTCGGCCGCCGTGGTGGCCGGCAGGTCGGGGCGGCCTGCCAGCACGAAGGCCGAAGAGGCCACGGGCGCCACGGGCAGCAGTTCCCTGAGGCCGTCATACCGGAAGCGCTCTGGCGACACCAGCGGCGCGATGAGCACGCAGCTGGCCACGCCGAACAGCGCGGTATGCCCGTCCGGCCGGGCCTTGATCACCCGCTGGGTGGCGATGGTGCCCGAGGCGCCCACGGTGTTTTCTATGACCACGGGTTGGCGCAGCCGCTCGGCCAGGCGCGGCATGACCAGGCGCGCGGCCACGTCCACGCTGCCACCCGGCGAAAAGGGCACGACCACGGTCAGCGGCTGGCCAGGCCAGGCGTCGGCGGCAGCCGTGGACGCTCGGGCTGCCGGTGACAGCCAGGGCGTGCCCAGCATCCAGGCCGCCAGTTGCCTGCGGTTGAGGCTCATGCCAGCCTCCCGGCGGCGCCCAGCCAGGGCAGCTGGTCCGCGTGGTAGCGCCAGGTCTGGAACACGCTGTTGAGCCGTCCGGGGCCGGTGCGGCGTGCCGCGGCATCGGGGTACTCGGCGAACCAGGGCAGGATGTATTCCCAGACCACTTCCCCCGCAGGCGTGACTTCGAAGAGCCGGCCTGTGGCCGATTCGGTGATGTGGGTGTTGCCGTTCCACAGGCGCTGGGCATTGCCCATGAAGGCGGTGTAGAAGGCGTTGACCATCTCGTCCTGGTAGCTCCAGACCACGCGGTGATCGGCAGGATCGATCTCGACCACGCGCGAGAAGGCCACGTGGGCGCCTTCGCGGAAGTTGCCATTGTCGAAGGCCAGGATATGGCCGTTGTCCAGCGCCACGGGCGCATGCTGGTGCGAGACCACGGAGGGCGGAATGTGCAGCGTCACCGCGCCGCTGGCCTTGTCCACGGCGATGATGCCGGAGGTGGTGCGCAGGCTCATGAGCACGCTGCCGTCGGCCCTCGTGCCCAGGCCGTTGACCAGCGGCCAGTGGTAGCGGCCGAAGCCCGGGTGAATCGGGAAGTCCTCGGGCGCCAGGTGCTCACAGGCCTTCCACTCCCAGACCAGGCGGCCGCTGCGGTCCACTTCGCGGATCACGTCGCCGTACATCGTTTCGCCGGGCCCGTGCGCGGTGCCGCCGGGCACGCGCTCGGCAAAGCCCGCAGGCACGGGTGCGCAGGCGGCATAGAGCAGGTGGCCGTCGGGCAGCCACTGCGCGTCATGGTGGTGGTCCGGGTCCTCGTGGCGCCAGACGATCTCGCCCTGCGGCGTGACCTCGTAGAAATCACCGCCATGCCACATGGACCACGGCGCATAGCGATCGGGCGAGCGTGGGTGGTTGCCGTTGTAGCCCAGGTTGCCGTTGGGCAGGATCACGGCGTGCCGGCCCGCGCGCACGGGCAGCTTCCATTCATGGACCACGCGGCCTTCGATGTCCACCAGGTAGACATGGCCGTCGGCCGTCTGCGGCGCGATCAGGGTGTAGCCGCCGGCCGAGAGGGCGGTGTCGTGGGCGATGAGTCCGACGCCGCGTCGGCGCTGGGTGACTTGGTCTACGGTGCTTGCCATGGGCTGCTTTCAAGGGAGGCCGGGAATGAGTGCCACTCTAGGCAGTCGGAAGCGTCAGGAATAGCTGTTTGTTTTGGATGAGGTGTCAGATAAAAATTTACACTCCGCGCCATGCCCGCAATCTCCCAGGCCTTTCGCTGTTTTGACGAGGTGGCGCGTCGTGGCTCGGTGCGCAAGGCCGCCGTCACGCTGCACCTGACGGCGGCCGCCGTGAACCAGCAAATCCTCAATCTGGAGGCCCAGGTCGGCGTGCCGCTGTTCGACCGCCTGCCGCGCGGCATGCAGCTGACAACGGCCGGGGAGCTGATGCTGGCGGCCGTGCGGCGCAGCCAGCGTGACTTCGACAACGCGCTGGCCCAGGTGGAGGACCTGCGCGCCCTGCGCCGGGGCCATGTGCGCGTGGGCGTGTCCCATGCCACGGCCGAGTACCTGCTGCCCCTGGTGATCGCCAGCCTGCACGGGCGCTATCCGGGCATCACCTTCAGCGTGCGATCGGGCACGGGCGAAGAATTGCTGCGCGGCGTGGCGCAGGGCGAGATCGATGTGGCCTATTGCCTGCGCCGCCCGCCGCCGCCCGGCGTGCAGGAGGTGCGCGCCTGGCCCCAGCCGCTGGGCGCGGTGATGGCCCCCGGCCATCCGCTGGCCACCGAGCCGCGCCTGCTGCGTCTGCGCGATTGCGTGGACTATCCGCTGATCCTGATGGCGCCGGGCATGGAGCTGCGCAGCATGCTGGAGCAGATGGACAGCGCGGCCCTGCACCAGCAGCGGCCGCTGGTGGAGACCAGCTCCGTGCCCATGGTGCGGCGCCTGGTGGCCGGCAGCACGGCCCTGGGATTCCTGGTGCCCGACAACGTGGCCGAGGATGTGGCGGCCGGCCGCCTGCTCTGGCGGCCCCTGCACGACGCCGGTGCGCAGTTGCCCGGCTGCCTGTACCAGCGCATCGGCTACACCAAGGCAGCCGCCATGCGGCTGTTTCTGGACGAGCTGGAGCGCGTGGCTGACGAGATGCGCGCCGGCTTCGAGACCGGCGTGTCCTGGTCGCTCAAGGACCTGGCGACCTGAGCGACCCTGGCCACCTGAGTGACCTGAACGATCGGCTGAGGGGCGTCAGACGCCCCGGGCGCGCTCGGCCTTGAAGCGTGCGCGCATTTCAGTGAAGTTGCCCGCCTCCAGCGCATTGCGCACTTCCTGCATCAGGTTCAGGTAGTAATGCAGGTTGTGGATGGTGGTGAGCATGGGGCCCAGCATCTCGCCGCAGCGGTCCAGGTGGTGCAGGTAGGCGCGCGAGAAGCCGTCGCGCCCGCCTTGCTCCCAGCTCACGCCGCTGGTGCCTGCGCAGGCATGGCAGGTGCAGCTGGGGTCCAGCGGCTGGTGGTCGGTCTTGTGGCGCGCATTGCGGATCTTCAGGTCGCCATAGCGCGTGAAGATGGTGCCGTTGCGCGCATTGCGCGTGGGCATGACGCAGTCGAACATGTCCACGCCGTCGGCCACGCCCTGCACCAGGTCCTCGGGCGTGCCCACGCCCATCAGGTAGCGCGGCTTGTGGGCCGGCAGGCGGTGGGGCGTGTGGGCCATGATGGCCAGCATTTCGTCCTTGGGCTCGCCCACCGAGACGCCGCCCACGGCGTAGCCGGGGAAGTCCATCTCGACCAGGGCCTGCAGCGATTCCTCGCGCAGGTTCTCGTACATGCCGCCCTGCACGATGCCGAACAGCGCATTGGGGTTGCCCAGGCGCTGGAACTCGTCGCTGGAGCGCTTGGCCCAGCGGCGGCTCATCTCCATGCTCTTGCGTGCCTCGGCCTCGGTGGTCTTGTGGCCGTTGGTCTCGTAGGGCGTGCATTCGTCCAGCTGCATGACGATGTCCGAGTTCAGCACGGTCTGGATCTGCATGCTGACTTCGGGCGACATGAACAGCTTGTCGCCGTTGACCGGGCTGGCGAAGTGCACGCCTTCCTCGGTGATCTTGCGCATGGCGCCCAGGCTCCAGACCTGGAATCCGCCCGAGTCGGTGAGGATGGGCTTGTCCCACTTCTCGAAGCCGTGCAGGCCGCCGAAGCTCTGCATGATGTCCAGCCCCGGGCGCATCCACAGGTGGAAGGTATTGCCCAGGATGATCTGCGCGCCCATCTCCTGCAGGCTGCGCGGCATCACTCCCTTGACGGTGCCATAGGTGCCCACGGGCATGAAGATGGGTGTCTGCACCACGCCGTGGTTGAGCGTGAGCTGGCCGCGGCGTGCGTGGCTGGAGGGATCGGTCTTGAGCAGGTCGAATTGCAGCATAGCCCTCCATTGTCCCAGATGGCCGCGTGAGCGTGTGGGACGGGCCGGGACTGCCCCCAGCGCCAGTCCGGCATGGCCTGGCGGGGTCTACACTGGAACGGACCGTGATTCGCCATTCATCAGAAGAAGGAGGTCCGCATGCTGAAGATCATGATTGCCGTCGATGGGTCCGAGCCCTCGCTGGACGCCGTGCACCACGCGATTTCGCTGGTGCGCCAGGGTTTGCAGGCCCATTTCGTGCTGGCCCATGTGCAGCAGGAGGCCTCGCTGTTCGAGCTGGCCACGCAGGACTCGGACATGATCGCCGCCGCCAGCGTGGACGCCGGCATGCACCTGGTGGCGCCGGCCGTGGCCCTGGTGCGGGCGGCCGGCATTTCCTACGAGGTGGAGATCGGCCTGGGCGAGCCCGCCGCCGCGCTGGCCGACATTGCCGAGAGCACGGGCTGCGAGCAGATCATCATCGGCGCACTGGGCCAGGGCGGCCTGCGGCGCGTGCTGATCGGCTCGGTCTCGCGCGAGGTGGCGCGCAACAGCCGGCTGCCGGTGACCATCGTCAAGCATGCCGAGCCGCGCGATGAAGAGGGGGAAGAGGACCTCGGTCCCGAGTGAGGTGGTTCCGCGAGCGCGGGCTTTCAGGCGGCCCGCCGTTGCTGGCCCTGATGGGACTGGTGCCGGCCCGCATGGGCGCCGTAGGCACCATGAGCGTGCGCATGCGCGTGGGGTTGCAGCTTGCCGTGCGGCAGGCTGGCCAGGCGCTGGAACATGCGGCGGCAGTAGCCGCGTATGCCCAGGCATTTGTTGATCTCGTCCACCGGCAGGGGGCCGGAGACCACGACGATGCTGTCGGCCTGGTCCCAGTCGCCGGCCGCGCGCAGCCGCCTGCGCATGCACAGCGCCCAGGCATGGATGCGCGTGGGCGAGCCATGCTCATGGACCTGGCCCGTGACCAGGTCGAAGGCAATGGCCACCAGCTCGGTCCTGAGCCGGCAGCGGCGCTCGCCCGTGATGGCACTGGGCGTCTCGCGCATGTCGTACAGGCAGTAGCTGCCGGCCTTGAGCTGGTATTGCAAATCCATGGCGGACCTCCGCGGTTCGTTCTGGGGCGGGTTTCCGGGCCTGCCTGAAAAGGCCCGGGGCATCGGTGCATTCTGACGCATGGCCCCGGCCGCTGGCAATGCAGCCGGCGGGGCGGGGGCTTCCCGGCGAAGGGCAAGCGGCAAAGCGTGCCCCGCGAGGCCGGTCTTCTAGAAGTCCAGAAGACTGAAGCCCACGCTGAGCACGGTGCGCTTGTAGTTGTAATCGATCAGGCTGTCACCGTATCCGCTGAAAAGCTGGACATGCAGGCGCAAATTGCTCTTGCCACCGTTCCATCCTTCGCCTAGGGTGCGCAGCCATTCGATGCGGCCGGAGCCGCGCCCCTGGCCCAGCGAGCCGCGTGCCGTGAAGCCCAGATAGTTCTGCGGATTGACGTTCCAGCCCAGTTTCACCTCGCCCCGGCCTATGTAGTCCTGGATGCGCGGGTTGTCGTCGTGCTCGGCGCTTTCGCGGATGCGCTGCCAGGCCTTGGCGTGCAGCTGCCAGCGGTTGTCCAGCTCGAAGCCGGTCATCAGATACCAGCGGTTCCAGCTGCGCGACAGCGGATCGCTCTGGCCGTTGGACTGGTGCACCAGGCCCACGCCGCTGTAGCGCCAGCGCCAGCCGAAGGGCAGCCGGGCATCGGTGGGGTAGACGTAGAAGATCTCGGGCTCGTGGTCCGTGTTGCGGAAGGGCCGCGAGATGGCGGGGCTGAACAGCTGCCAGTACGACTGCTGGGTGTAGCCGACCCACAGCGAGTCCTTGCCCGCCGAGGTGCTGCTGGTCAGCAGGCCCTGGGCGACCTTGGTGCGCACCGACAGCTGCACGCGCATTTCCTCGGTCTTGTAGGGCTGCGACTGCGCAGGATCCTTGCCTGGCGTGGTGGGCTGCCGGTTGACATGGTCGGCCGTCACCACGGACACGGACATGGGCCGGTAGCCGCGGAAGCTGAAGGTGCCGCAGTCGCTGCCCGGTTCCAGTTCGAAGTAGCGCGACAGTTCGCTGTAGCGCGGGTCGCGGCAGCCGCCGTTGGTGGGGGTGGTGGGCAGGGCCAGGCCCTGGCCGCTGTCGGCCGTCACCACGGGCGCGGGCGCGGGCAGGCCGCCAGGATCGGCTGCAGCGCTGGCGGCCGGAGCACTCCAGCCGGTGGCCGGCGGCGCGGTCAGCGGCTGCTGCTGCTGTGCCCAGGTGTCGAAGCAGGCCAGGCGGGACTGGTTGTCCGTGGTGGCGGCGCACTGGCGCCATGCGTCCTCGGACAGGGGGCGGGGCGCGGCCTGCGCCTGGGCGCCGAGCCAGGGCGTGGCGCCCAGCCCCATGGCCAGGGCCCACTGCAGGGTGTTCGGCGTGCGGCGCAGGCGCTTGCGGCGATCCAGGTGTGTAGGAGTCGTCATGGCTTGGGTCCAGTGAAGGGGAGAGCGAAAAAGGGGAGGGAAAGAGGGCTTGCGAGCAGGCCACGGCCATTCAGGGTGCCAGCTTGCGCAGCACGAAGGGCCGGGGCGCCGCATCGTCGCCCTCGATGAAGTTGCCGCGGATCTCGCGGGCGCAGCTGCCTTCGACGACATCGCCCAGCCAGGTGGCGGTGATGCGCTTGCCGTCGGCGCTTTCTTCCAGCGTGATGTGGTCATCGGCCACGTCGCCGACCATGGGCCGGGTGTCTGCGCCGCGCGCGATCGTGCCCTTGACGTTGCCCTTCCACTGGGGGTGCGGTCCCAGCTGCAGGCGCACGGGCTGGGACTGGCCTTCTACGGTTCCCGTCCATTCGCCCTGCAGCTGGCTGTCCTTCATCTCCTCGTCCCCGGGGCATGGGGCGTGTGGCAGGGTGGCGGAAGCGCGGGCGGCCTTGGGCGCGGCCTGAGCAGTGGCCGGGGCGGTGGTCTGCAGGGCTGTGCTGGAGCAGGCGGCGGTCGCGGCCACCAGCGCCAGGCTGAGAACGGGGCGGTAAAAACGCATGCGGTGTCTTTCTGGGATCAGGAGTCGGCGGGCGTGGACTGCTGCGCCTTGAGCGCGAACTCGGCGCGCAGCTGGCGCAGCTTCTCGCGCGGGTCCTCGCGCGAGGTGGCAGCGTCCAGGCCCATTTCCTTGATGAAGCGGCTGGGCAGGGTGGAGACCATCTCGCGCCCCTTCTTGCGGCGCTTGGTCCAGCTCACGGCCAGCGATCGCCGGGCGCGCGTGATGCCCACGTACATGAGGCGGCGCTCTTCCTGCAGGCGCTGGGCGGTTTCGTCGCTGACCTTCTGCTGGCGGCCGTTGTCGTCGTCGAGCTTGAAGGGCAGCATTCCCTCGGTCACGCCGACCAGCATCACATGCGGCCATTCCAGGCCCTTGGAGGCGTGCAGGGTGGACAGGATGACCATGTCCTGCTCCTTCTCGCGCTCGCTGATGGTGGACAGCAGGGCGATGTTGCGCGCCACTTCCAGCAGGCTCTTGACCTCGGTGTGCGTGGTCGTGCCCGCCGCATCCTCGATCTGGCCGCCGGCGCGCTGGGCCATCCAGTCGCAGAACTCCAGCACGTTGCTCCAGCGCGCGGCGGCGACCGATTCGCTGTCCTCGCTGTCGTAGAGGTACTGCTCGTAGCCGATCTCCTTGAGCCAGTCGAGCATGAAGCCGCGCGACTGCTCGGCGCCCAGCGTGTGGCGGGCGCGGTATTCGAGGTCGTTGATGTAGCGGCCGAACTCCAGCAGGCTGTCATGCGCCTTCTTGGGCAGGGCCGCTTCCAGCATGTGGGCGAACAGGGCGCCGAACATGCTGAGCTTGTGCTGCGAGGAAAACTCGCCCAGCTTGCCCAGCGTGGTGTGGCCTATGCCGCGCTTGGGCGTGCCGATGGCGCGCAGGAAGGCGGGGTCGTCGTCGTTGTTGATCCACAGCCGGAACCAGGCGCACAGGTCCTTGATCTCGGCGCGGTCGAAGAAGCTGGTGCCGCCCGAGACCTTGTAGGGAATGCTGGCCTTGCGCAGTGCCTTCTCGAAGGGCTTGGCCTGGTGGTTGGCGCGGTAGAGGATGGCGAAATCCTTCCAGTCCGGCGGCGGGTTGCTGGCCGCGCGCAGGCTCTGGATGCGGGCGACGGCGCGCTCGGCCTCGTGCTCCTCGGTGTCGCAGTCCACGATGCGCACGGGCTCGCCCTCGCCCAGCTCCGAGAACAGTGTCTTCGGATAGAGCTTGGGGTTGGGCTGGATGACGTTGTTGGCAGCGCGCAGGATGGCCGAGGTGGAGCGGTAGTTCTGCTCCAGCTTGATCACCTTGAGCTGCGGGAACTCCACCGGCAGCTTCTTGAGGTTGTCCAGCGTGGCGCCGCGCCAGCCGTAGATGCTCTGGTCGTCGTCGCCCACGGCAGTGAAGTGGGCGCGGCTGCCCACCAGCATCTTGAGCAGTTCGTACTGCGTGGCGTTGGTGTCCTGGTATTCGTCCACCAGCACGTGGCCCAGCAGGCGCTGCCATTTCTCGCGCACCTCGATATGGTTCTTGAGCAGGCGCATGGGCATGCCGATCAGATCGTCGAAGTCCACGCTCTGGTAGGCGGTCAGGCGCTCTTCGTAGCGCTGCATGATCAGCGCCGTGCTGCGCTCGTTGTCGTCCTGGGCCATGGCCAGGGCCTTGCGGCTGTCCCAGCCGGCGTTCTTCCAGTTGCTGATGGTCCACTGCCACTGGCGTGCCGTGGCCAGGTCGGTGGTGCCACCCGAGCAGTCCTTGAGGATGCCCGTCACGTCGTCGGCGTCCAGGATGCTGAACTGGGGCTTGAGGCCCAGCACATGGCCGTCCTCGCGCACCATGCGCACGCCCAGGGCGTGGAAGGTGCAGACCAGCACGTCCTTGGCCTGCCGGCCGATGAGGCCGGCCGCGCGCTCGCGCATTTCGGCCGCGGCCTTGTTGGTGAAGGTGATGGCGGCGATGCGGCGCGGCGCCATGCCCATCTCGATCAGGCGCCCGATCTTGTGCGTGATCACGCGTGTCTTGCCCGAGCCCGCGCCGGCCAGGACCAGGCAGGGGCCTTCGGTGTAGTGGACGGCCTGGAGCTGGGCCAGATTGAGTCCTGCGGACATGGATGCGTTGCGCGGGGAAAGGCGTGAAAGTGAGGGAAGCGGGAGCATACCGCTTCGGGCACCGGGGCCGCCCTGCCATATGTAAGCACCCCTGGAAAACGGCTACCAATCCCTGTGAGGGGCCGGTGCACGGATGTGTGGCCTAACACCATCGGAATAAAAATTCACATTGTTTTTTGTGAGCAATGTGTAAAAACTATCGACAATATTAGCGTGAGCCAATGGAATTTCCGTGGTGAATACGTTTTTCCTATGTCCCGTTTCTCTCCGGTGAGGTGGTGAAGATGACTCGAGCGAAGGAGGAGATCGGCCTGGCTGCCGAACTGTGGTCCCCCGTACTCAGGCAGCGCTTCGAGGCATTGTTCTCCGTGGCCTCGCGCAAGTCGCTGCGGGGCTGGCGCCAGGTGCCTCTGGTCAGCGCCCAGGTGCTGGTCGTCGATGGCAGCCTGCCCGTGCCCGAAGCCGCCGTGTGGATGCCCTGCGTGGTCTATGTGGGCGGCGTGCCCCAGGGCCAGCACCTGGGGCGCACGCCCCAGCGATGGGCCACCTACCTGGACTTGGACTTCACGCTGTCCGACCTGATCGACATGCTGGACCGGGCGGCGGTCTTCCTCATGGACTGGACGGTGCGCCAGCAGGTGGCGTCCTCCCAGACCCTGGCGCGTGCGCTGGACGAGTTGTCCCAGCAGGACGAGGACTGCCGCTACCGCTTCCAGCTCAAGGCCTGGGTGGCGCTGCCAGCGCCGTGGAACAGCTCCGAATGCCTGAGGGCCCTGGCCATGCTGTGCCGTGGCCCCATGGAAGTGGCCCTGCTGTGCGAGCACAGCGGCATGCAGGCCAGCGCCGTGGCCCAACTGCTGCGCCACCCCCGGCTGCGCAGCCTGCTGGAGTGCAGCCTGCGGCCTGCGCGCGAAGACGATCTCCCGCCGCTGGGCCGCGGCCGCGCACAGGCGCCTGCCACGGTGGCCGGGCTGCCGCGCCAGTGGGTGCAGAAGCTGGCCGGCTGGATACGGCGTGGAGGAGTGGCATGAGCCTGTGGATGAGCGCGCAGCCTGCTGCGGGGTTGGTACGGGTGAGCCTGGTGGGGCCCATGGGCATAGGCAAGACCACGGCGCTGCGCAGCCTGTGTGGCGCGTTGATGGCGGCGGCGGATGTGCCCAATCTGGACCAGGCCGCCCATTCCAAGGAATTCACCACGGTGGGTGCCGAGTTCGGCCAGATCGACCTGGGCGGGGGAGAGCGGCTGCAACTGGTGGGCAGCCCGGGGCAGGAACGCTTCGACTTCGTGCGCCGCTGGGTGCTCAATGCCTCGGTGGGCGTGCTGCTGATGGTGGATGTCGGCGATGCCCAGGCACTGGACTACGCGGCGCGCTGCCTGGCCGAGATCGCCTCCCTGGAATCCGAGCCCCTGGTGGTGGTGGTCAGTTGCCGCGATGCCAGCGAGCAACAGCAGGAAGCATTCAGCAGCGCCTTGGCGGACAGAGGCCACGGTATAGTGCCTGTCATCCAGGCGGACCCCCGTGACCGGCAGCAGTTGCTGGATGCGCTGGGGGTGCTCGTTTCCTTGCTTTCCTTGCAAAGTCAGGCATGAAGACACCAACGCTTCCCCGGATTCCTCCCTCTCTGATCGAAGCTGGCAACGATGTGCTCCGCCGCGTGGTGGCGCCCCTGGAGGGCGTGCACATCGCCTTGCTGTGCACGCCTGACGGCTTCGAAATCACTTCCCTGCGGGTCAGGAGCGAACTGCCGACGGAGCGCCTGTCGGCCATGGCGGGCTCGCTCATGGCCATGGCCAGGGCCGTGGCCACCGAGATCGGCCACAAGTCCTGCCGGCGCCTGACCTTCGAGACCGAACTGGGCACGGTGCTGTTCCAGGCCGTGGGCGGCAGCCATCCGGCCATCCTGTGCATGGTGGTCGACCAGAGCGCCTTGCTGGGGCGCGCGCTGTGGGCGGCTGGCGAACTGGCCTCCGAGATGGCCGGTACCTGATCCTGTCCGCTATGCATTTTTCTTCCCCGAGGAACGGGCGTGGCGGATCCTCCGTCCCGCCCACCCTTGATTTCAAAAAAGGTGGCATATGGCTTCGATACATGATTCTCTGAACAGCCTGCTGGGCGTCGATGGCGCTCTGTGCGCGGCCCTGGTGGACAGCACCAGCGGCATGCTCATGGGCAGCGCGGGCTCCGGCCTCGACATGGAGCTTGCCGCCGCCGGCAACACCGAGGTGGTGCGCGCCAAGCTCAAGACCATGCGCATGCTCAAGCTCGACGATGCCATCGACGACATCCTGATCACCCTGACGCACCAGTACCACATCATCCGGCCCGTGGCCTCGCATGAAGGCGTGTTCTTCTACCTGGTGCTGGACAAGAGCCGCTCCAACCTGGCGCTGGCCCGCCGCAAGGTGCAGGACATCGAGAAGGAACTGGCGCTGTAAGCGCGCGCCCCCCGAGCTCCAGCCTGCCGCAAGCGCATTGCGGCAGGTTTTTTTGTCGCCGGGCCGCCCAGAGGCAAAAAGCGGCTCCCCCTGGAGGCGGCGGACCTTGCGGGGCAATGGGAGCGTGGTGGCTTTTTTTCGCCCTGCGTCTCCGGGGTGCCACGGGCATGCAGCAGCGGCACCGGCTTGCTGCCAGAATCGCCGCGTGCTGTCCGTCCTGCTGATCACCTTTCCCTTCTTCGCGCTTGTGGCCTGCGGCTTTGCGGCCACCTGGCGTGGCGTGCTGCCGCAGGCGGCGATACCGGGGCTCAACGCCTTCGTGCTGTATTTCGCGCTGCCCTGCATGCTGTTCCGCTTTGGCGCGCAGACGCCGATTGCCCAGCTGCTGGACGTGGGCGTCTCCGTGGTCTACCTGCTGTGCGCGCTGCTGATGGTGGGCGCCACCGTGGCGCTGACCGTGCGGCGCGTGGGCTGGAACGATGCGGCCTTTGGCGCGCTGGTGGCGGCCTTTCCCAACACCGGCTTCATGGGTGTGCCCATGCTGGTGGCGCTGCTGGGCGAGCGTGCGGCCGGGCCGGTCATCGTCACCATGGCCATCGACATGGTGGTGACCACCTCGCTGTGCATTGCGCTGTCGCGCCTGGGGCTGCCGGGCGGGCATGGCGTGTCCGTGGCGCTGCGCAGGGCGTTTGCCGGCATGGCCGCCAATCCCATGCCCTGGGCCATCGTGCTGGGTGGCGTGGCCTCGGCGGCAGGCTGGACGCTGCCCGGTCCCATCGACCGCACCGTGGCCATGCTGGCGGGCGCGGCCTCGCCCGTGGCGTTGTTCACCATTGGCGCCGTGCTGGCGCGCTCGCAGATGAACAGCCACGAGCGCGTGGCTGCGCGCGACTACGTGCCCATTGCGCTGGCCAAGCTGCTGGTCCACCCGCTGCTGGTCTGGGCCGTGGCCCGTGCTGCCATGGCGCTGGGCCTGCCGCTCGGTGAGGAGGCCTTCGTGGCCCTGGTGTTGCTGGCCGCGCTGCCCAGCGCCAGCAATGTCTCGCTGCTGACCGAGCGCTTCGGGGCGCACGGCGGGCGCGTGGCCCGCATCATCCTGGTGTCCACGGTGCTGGCCTTCCTGAGCTTCTCGGGCGCCGTGGCGCTGATGACCTGAGAGGCCCGGCGCTCTCTACAATCGCGCCCATGTTTTTTCACCACCCCGGCGGGATCGCATGAAATCCTCTTCCTCTGCTGCCCCGGCAGGCACTCCCTCGGGCGCGGCCCTGCTGTGGATGGTGACGCTGGCCTGCCTGCTCTGGGCCCTGGTGTCCTGGCTGGCCAATGGCAATCTGGACGGCTACCACGACATGCTGGAGAACTATGCCTGGGCCCAGCCGCTGCAGCTGGGCACGCACAAGCATCCGCCGTTCTTCGCCTGGGTGGTCGGCCTGTGGTTCATGGTGTTCCCGCAGAACGACGGCTTTTATCGCCTGCTGTCCTATGCCAATGTGGGCGTGGGCATCTGGGGCGTCTACGTGCTGGGCAGGCGCCTGGGGCTGGCGCGCCTGGCGCCGCTGGGCGCGGCCCTGTTGCTGTGGTGCTTTCCGTATACGACGCTGGCCGGCAAGTTCAACGCCAACAGCCAGCTGCTGTCCCTGTGGCCCTGGGCGGCAGCCCTGCTGCTGGCCAGCTGGCAGGAAAAGGGCGCGCGCGGCATGGCCTTCAGCGTGGCCCTGGGCGTGGTGTCGGCCGCCTGCATGCTCAGCAAGTACTACAGCGGCGTGTTCCTGGCCGGCTTCCTGCTGCCCATCTTCCTGGTGCGTGAAGGGCGCCAGTGGCTGCTCACACCCCGGCCCTACGTGGCACTGGCCGCCTTTGGCCTGGCGCTGGCGCCGCATCTGGCTTGGATTGCCCACCACCAGTGGGTGACGTTGGGCTATGCCATGGACCAGGGCGGCGGGCAGGTGGTGTGGGGCTATGTGCTGCGCTTTGCGCTGGCGCCCATCTTCTACTGGCTGCCGGCCTGGCTGGCCGTGTGCCTGGTGTATGGCTTCATGCAGGCCCGCCAGCAAGGCGGCGGCTGGCTGCGCTGGAGCGCGCGTTTCCTGCGCCGCAGCTGGTGCTGGCAGGGGCGCGGCGACACCTTGTTCTGGCTGGCCCTCATGCCCTGGCTGGCGACGCTGGGCTTTGGCGCCACCGGCGTGGTGGAGCTGTCCACGCCCTGGGCCATTCCCATCGGCTATGCCTTCGTGCTGCTGTGGCTGCGCAACCTGGATGCCGAGGCGCCTGCCGTGACGCAGGCCGCGCAGGCCGCGCTGCGCCGCGCCTGGTGGCCGAGCATGGCCGTGGTGCTGGTGATAGGGCTGGCCGTGGGCTGGGGCAATGCGCGCAAGAGCGGCTCCGACTACTACCGCCCTGCGGCCGATGCGGCGCAGGCCATCGTGCTGTCCTGGAACCAGCGCCACCCGCAGCAGCCGCTGCAGTGGGTGGGCGGCGACTGGGCGGAAAACGCCATGCTGTCTTTCTATGCCCAGCCCCATCTGCGCACCATTCCCGGCCTGCCCGACAGCGAATATGCGCGCGTGCTGGCGCTGCCGGACTGGCGCCAGCAGCCCGGGCTGCTGCTGTGTCCGCGCGGCCCGGTGGCCAGCGAGCCCGGCCCGACCGCGAAATCGCGCGATTGCGAGCAGCAGGCGCAGGCCTGGCTGGCGAAGCTGGGCCTGCCGCAGGAGGCGCGTGTGCTCACGGTGCAACGCTCGGGCTGGCGTTTTCCTCGGCCCGGTCCCTATGCCTATGCGGTTTTTGACGTGTTGCCGCGCGCGGGCAGCCAGCCCGCTGACAATGCTGGCCTATGACCGAATTGCATGCTGACATTGCTCCGGCCGCTCCCAAGGGGATGCTGCCGCGCCCCCCGCTGCGGCTGAGCTGCGTGGTGCCAGCCCACAATGAAGAGGGCAACCTGGAGGCGTTCCTGCGCGCCCTGGACGCGACGGTGCGCACGCTGACGCCCGACTACGAGCTGATCGTCGTCAACGACGGCAGCCGTGACGCCACGCACGAGATCGCGCTGCGCATGGCACAGGAACTGCCCGTGCGCTATCTGGCGTTGTCGCGCAACTTCGGCAAGGAGGCGGCGCTGTCGGCAGGCATAGACCATGCGCGCGGCAACGCCGTGGTGCTGATCGACGCCGACTTCCAGCATCCGCTGCAGATGCTGC
Source organism: Delftia deserti (assembly GCF_042653485.1). Classification (NCBI taxonomy): domain Bacteria; kingdom Pseudomonadati; phylum Pseudomonadota; class Betaproteobacteria; order Burkholderiales; family Comamonadaceae; genus Delftia; species Delftia deserti. Next base: position 4,363,804 of record NZ_JBHSIH010000001.1, read on the forward strand.
CCCAGATGTGCGAGCTGTGGCAGTCCGGCTATGACATGGTCTATGGCGTGATCGCCGACCGGGGCGCCGAAAGCGGCGCCAAGCGCGTGGGCACCAACCTGTTCTACCGGCTCATGAATGCCGGCAACCTGGTGAAGATCCCGCCCAATGCCGGCGACTTCCGCTGGCTGGACCGCTGCGTGGCCGACGCGCTCAAGGCCCTGCCCGAGAGCCACCGCTTCATGAAGGGCCTGTACGCCTGGGTGGGCTTCAAGGCCGCGGCCCTGCCGTTCGTGCCAGCCGACCGCACGGCCGGCGCGTCCAGCTTCAATTTCCGGCGCCTGGGCTCGCTGGCCCTGCTGGGGCTGACCTCGTTCACCACCTTGCCGCTGCGCGTGTGGAGCGTGGTGGGCGGGATCATCTCGCTGGCAGCCCTGCTCTACGGCCTGTGGATCACCATGGAGACGCTGATCTTCGGCAACCCGCTGGACGGCTGGCCCACGCTGGCGGCCAGCATCATGCTGTTTTCGGGCGTGCAGCTGATGTCCATCGGCATCCTGGGAGAGTACATCGGCCGCATCTACGACGAGGTCAAGCGCCGCCCCACCTACCTGCTGGCGCGCGACGAAGACCGCAGCCCGCTGGCGCCACGGGACTAGCCATGCACGATGTGATCGCACAGCTGCGCCGCCTGCCGCAGGCGCTGCAGTTCGTGCTGGTAGGGGGCTGCGCGGCCGCCACGCACCTGGCCGTGGTCGCCCTGCTGGTGCAACGGGTGGGCATGGCGCCGCTGCATGCCAACGTGCTGGCCTTTCTCGTGGCCTTCGTGGTCAGCTACAACGGCCACGCGCTGTTCACCTTCGTGCAGGCCGGGGCGCAAGGCTGGGCCGTGGCCGGCAAGTACTTCGCCGTGGCCTGCGCCTCCTTCGTGGCCAACGAGCTGCTGTACTGGGTGGCCCTGCACTGGCTGCACTGGCACTATTTCTGGAGCCTGGCCCTGGTGCTGGTGCTGGTGGCGGTGGGCACCTTCGTCTTCGCCAAGTTCTGGGCCTTTGCGGCCCCCGGCCGCAAGGAATCCTCATGAACACCCTACCTGCCAAAAACGGAGAGAAGGCCTTGGCCAGAACCGTCGTCCTGTGCGCCGACGACTATGCGCTGCACCCCCTGGTCGATGAAGCCGTGGAGCAGCTCACGCTGCAGGGCCGGCTGTCGGCCACCAGCTGCATGACCACCTCGCCGCACTGGAGGCAGGCCGCCAGGCGCCTGCCTGCGCTGCGCCCGCGCCTGTCGCTGGGCCTGCACTTCAACCTGACCGAGGGCCACGGCCTGCAGCCAGTCGCCGGCATCGGTGCCGTGATTGCGCGCGCCTATGCCGGCGCACTCGGCGGCGGCGCCATGCGCGACGCCTGGCGCCGCCAGCTCGACGCCTTCGAGGACGCGCTGGGCATGGCTCCCGACTTCATCGACGGCCACCAGCACGTGCACCAGCTCCCCGGCGTGCGCGCCGCGCTGGTGCAGGAATTGCGCCAGCGCTATGGCGACAACGCCGACGACCTGCCCTGGGTCCGCTCCACCACCCCGGCCGGCCAGCTCTGGCGCGACCCCAAGGCCGCCATCATCGCCCTGCTGGGCGGCTGGACCACCACCCGCCGCCTGCGCCGCCAGGGCGTTCCGCTCAACCACGGCTTCGGCGGCGTCTACGCCTTCGACCAGCCCACGCCCGAAGGCTATGGTCGCCACATGGCCCAATGGCTGGCGCAGCTGCAGCCCGGCAGCCTCATGATGTGCCACCCCGCCACCGTCCCCGTCCAGGGCGACGCCATAGGCGCCCAGCGCGCCGTCGAATACGCCTACCTGCGCTCCGACGCCTTCGCCCAGGCCCTCGAACAGGCGCACTGCCACATCGCCCAAGGCCCCCTGACCCCGCTGTTCACATCGAACTAAGAAGCGGTAATAGAAAAGGCCCGGCCAAAAATGGACCGGGCCATGTGGGCGCAGCGCAAAAAACCGACGAGGCCCAAAGCAAGGGACAGCAAGCAAGGGCCGCCCCGCAGCGAGGCTGTCGTCCCCCTCCCCCGCGAAGCGGGTAGAGAGGCGCCGTGCCACGGGGGGAAGGCGCGCAAGCGCCTCAGGGGGTGCCTATCAGTATTCCCAGAAGATGCGCTGCAGCTGCTTCGTGTCCTGCGTCTTGGTCAGGGCCACGGCGGCCAGCAGGCGCGCCTTCTGCGGGTTCAGGTCATGGGCGACGACCCAGTCGTACTTGTCATCGGGCTGCTCGGCATTGCGCAGCACGAAGCCGGCCGGCACGCGCGAGCTGCGCACGATGACCACGCCCTTTTGGCGCAGTTCATTGAGCTTGGGCACGATGCGGTCGGCCACCGAGCCATTGCCCGTGCCTGCATGCACGATGGCCTTGACGCCGGCCTTGCCCAGCGCGTCGATGGCCGTGGCGGGCACGTTGCCGTAGCCATAGACGATGTCCACGGCGGGCAGGTCGGTGATCTGCTCGATGTTGAACTCGCTGCCCTTGGTGTGGCGCTTGACGGGGGCGCGGAACCAGTAGGTCTTGCCCTCGACCACCATGCCCAGCGGGCCCCACTGGCTGGCGAATGCATTGGTCTTGATGTTGGTGAGCTTGGCGACATCGCGCGCGGAGTCGATGTTGTCGTTCATGCTGACCAGCACGCCCTTGCCCGCCGAGTCCTTGGACGCGGCCGTGGCCACGGCGCCCAGCAGGTTCAGCGCGCCGTCGGCCGAGATGGCCGTGCCGGGGCGCATGGAGCCGACCATGACGATGGGCTTGTCGGTGGGCACCACCAGGTTCAGGAAGTAGCCGGTTTCCTCCAGCGTGTCCGTGCCGTGGGTCACGACGATGCCGTCCACGCCGGGTTGCTTGGCCAGCTCGTTGACGCGGCGGGCCAGCGTCAGCAGTTCCTTGTTGGTGAAGCTTTCGGAGGCGATCTGGAAGACCTGCTCGCCGGACACGTTGGCGAGGTTGCTCAGCTCGGGCAGGCCGGCCAGCAGCTTGTCCACGGGCACCTTGGCGGCCGTGTAGGTGGCGCTGTTGACGGCGCTGGCACCCGCGCCGGCAATGGTGCCGCCCGTGGCCAGGACGACCACGTTGGGCTTGCCGGCCTGGGCGGCGGGAGCGGGTGCAGGGGCGGTCGCCGTGGCGGGCGCAGCGGCTGCGGGGGCCTGGCTGGCGCCGGGTTGGGACGCGCAGCCTGCCAGCGCAAGCGCGACGGCCATCAAGGTCATACGGAAGGGGGTGAACGGCATGTATCGCTCCTGGAAAGGCATTGAATGATCCAGCCTTGTGGGCTGAATGCGGCACGATGCAATAAACATGCCCCGCCTGCATCAGCGCAAATCCCGATGGGAGCTGCTCAGCGAATGCGCTAAAAGCGCTTCCGAAAAAGGAGCGGTGAACGCTTTACGGGATTGCGCCAAAGGCGTGAAAGGCTTGAGATTGAAAGGCTTGAGATTTTCTGGAGCTGTTCCGGGGCCGTGCCACGCTCAGATGGCCAGCGGGTCCACGTCCACCAGCCAGCGCACCAGGGCGCGGTGCCCGGGCTGTGCCCTGATCCAGTGCAGGTGCGCCTGCCAGGCCCAGAGAAAGCGCAGCAGGGCGGGCCGCTGGGCCGACTCGATCAGCATCTGCGCGCGCTCCACATTGGCCACGCGCTGCACGGACATGGGAATGGGCGGGTAGAGAAAGACATCGTCCACATGGGGCAGGCCGGCCTGGCGGGCGGCCTCGGCCGCAGCGGCCAGGAAGGCCTGGGCGGCTTCCTGGGTGCGCGCGTCGGCGCGCACGATGGCCTGGAAGGCGAAGGGCGGCATGCCGGCATCGCGCCGCTCGCGCAACTGGCGTGCCGCGAAGGCCGTGTAGTCGTGGGCGCGCAGCGCCGTGTAGACGGGGTTGGCCGGATCATGGGTCTGTATCCACATCTCCGGATGGCTGGCCTGGTCGGCCACGTACTGCGCGTCGCGCCCTGCGCGGCCGGCGGCCTGCATCAGCAGGCTGAACAGGCGCTCGGGCGCTCGGTAGTCGCTGGAGAACAGGGCGCTGTCGGGCTGCACGGCGGCTACCAGGGTGATGCGCCGGAAGTCATGGCCCTTGGCCACCATCTGCGTGCCCACGAGCACATCGATGTCGCCCGAATGCATCTGCGCCAGCTGCTCCTCCAGCGCGCCCTTGGCGCGCGTGGTATCGGCATCGATGCGCGCCACGCGGGCCGGCTCGCGGTCGGGGCGTTGCACATTGCGCAGCAGGCGGGCCAGTTCCTCTTCCAGCTGCTCCGTGCCCTTGCCCAGCGGCAGGATGTCGGGATTGCCGCAGCCGGGGCATGCCATGGGCACGCGCTGGGTGTAGCCGCAGTGGTGGCAGCGCAGCGTACGGTCGGCCTTGTGGAAGACCTGGTGGGCGCTGCAGTGCGGGCAGTCGCTTTTCCAGCCGCAGTCGGCACAGAACAGCACGGGCGCGAAGCCGCGGCGGTTGAGCAGCACCAGGCTTTGCTCGCCGCGTTGCACGCGCTCGGTGATGGCATCGATCAGCGGCGGCGAGAACACGGCCTTGCGCGGCTGCTGGCCCATGTCCACCAGGCGCACGCGCGGCAGGGCGGCCGCGCCGATGCGGCTGGGCATGTGCAGGCGCAGGTAGCGGCCGCCCTGCGGCTCGTCGGCATTGGGCGGGCGGCTGGCATGCCAGCTCTCCAGCGACGGCGTGGCACTGCCCAGGATGACCTTGGCGCCGGTATCGCGCGCGCGCCAGATGGCCAGGTCGCGCGCCGAGTAGCGTGCGCCTTCCTGCTGCTTGTAGCTGGCGTCGTGCTCCTCGTCCACCACGATGAGCGACAGGCCCGGCAGGCTGGCGAAGACCGACATGCGCGTGCCCAGCACGATGCGCGCCACGCCGGTGTGCGCGGCCAGCCAGCTCTTGAGCCGCTGGGGGTTGGTCATTGCGCTGTGCATGCTGACCACGCAGGCGGCGCCGTACTGCGGCGCGAAGCGCTCCGTGAAGCGCTGCTCCAGCTGGGGCGTGAGGTTGATCTCGGGCACCATCACCAGCACCTGGGCGCCGGGGTCGGCATCCAGCGCGGCCTGGGTGGCTCTCAGATAGACCTCGGTCTTGCCGCTGCCCGTGCTGCCGAAGAGCAGAAAGGGGCCGGGGTGGGCGGCGATCTGCGTGAAGACGTCGGCCTGCTCGGCGCTGAGGACGATGGGGGGAATATCTGCGGCGGCCGGGGCCGATGCAGGCGCGGTGCCAGGCGCCTGTTCCGCCTTGGCCGCTTTCTTCGTTGCGGCCTTGGACGGCCTGAGCCGGCGCGCCAGCTGCTCGGCCGTCATCTCGCGCAGTTGCGGGGGCAGGGCCGTCACGGCGATTTCGCCCACGCTGCGCTGGTAGTAGTAGGCGGCGAAGGCCACCAGCCGGCGCCAGGCGGGCGGCAGCGGCGCAATGCCCTGCAGCACGGCGCCGATGGGGCGCAGCTCCACGCCTTCGGGCATGGCGGGGGGGCGGGGCGGCGCATCCCAGACCACGCCCAGCAGATCCCGGCGACCCAGTGGCACGCGCACCAGGGTGCCGGGCTCCAGCGGCTGCCCGCTGGCATAGCTCAGCAGCTCGCCAACGGCGCTGTGTGCCGGCGTGTGCACGGCGACATGGACGGTATGCGGGGGGAGGGACATGCGAGGGAAAAAGGCGGGTGACCCGGGCCGGCGCAAGGTGCGGTGCGCGCCCGGGTGCCTGCGGCAAAGCCGTCAAGCATAAGCCTTTCGGCCGCGCCGGTGCGCCGGCGCTGCACATCCGTACCGGCGCCGCCGGGGGTATGCCGAGCCCTGATACGGAGCTTTACACCAGATGTGGCGGCGGCTGGATACGGGTTTCTGGGTAGATCACCAATTTCTGTGGATAACTTTGTGGGGATTATCCGGCGCTATCAGCAGTCCCTCTGTTTGGAGGCCTTGTTGCCGTGGTTTCACTGCAAGTGGTGCTATCAAAAAATTTCTTCAAAAACAAAGACTTATATCTATATGTCGCCGAAATTAGAGAGCGGACGACAAGTGAGGCGGAGCCGCCGACGCCCTGGCGCTCCTGTGCATAAGATGGTTTGTGGGCATCTGTCAAGCCGCAGTGCGCCGCGCCTTTCGTCTGGATTCGGGCGTTTTGACAGCCGGCCGCCACAGTGGACAGGCGCATGGGCATTCCTGTGGGCAACTTGGCATGCCACCCCTGTTTTCGTCAGCCTTCGATGTTGTCTGTTAATTAATGTCAATTGATTTTGATTGGCGATTTATTTTGACTATTAAGATTAGCATCCCTTCCAGAAAGACTTGGCTGCCCATCGTGGCCAGCGACAAGGCGGTAACCGGGAAGGATCGGACGGGCGCGTCGACGTCTTCCCTCCCAGGCATCCCACTGGAGGGGAATACACATGCAACGAAGGCAATCGATACGCCCCTGGAACCGTCCGGCCCGTTGGGCCGCGTGGGTGCTGTGCTTCGGGAGCACTCTTTCACAGGCGCAGATCGCTGCGGTGCCATGCGGCACCTCGACGCTGGACTTCTCCAGCGCCTCGGCCCATGGAGGCCGCGGCAGCATCCACATGCCCGGTGCGGCCGGCATAGGGCAGGTCAACCCGGGCGCCGTCGGCGAGTGGTGGCAGGCCGTGACTCCGAACGCGGCCCGCGCAGGGTGGTGGCCCAGTCAGGGCGGCGACCACAGTTCCATGGGCCAGGCGCCGCGCGATGGCTACTTTCTGCTGTTCGACATCATCGCCAACGGCAGCCGGGCGGTGATGTACTCCAATCAATTGACGAACCTGACCATCGGGCAGGAGTACACGGTGAGCCTGTGGCTGGCCAGTGCCTACCATGTGAACTCGCCACGGATGACGGTGGAATTGCTGGATGCGGCGGGGGCCGTGGCGCAGCAGGCCAGCCCCGTGCTGGCCAATGTCACCGACGACGATGCGCCAGACCTTCCCTGGCAGCAGGTGAGCTTCAGCTTCAAGGCCACCGGAGCCAGCCAGGGCATACGCTTGCGCGAAGCGCTCAATACCAGCGGTTTGGGTGCCGACCTGGCCCTCGACGACATCAGCCTCTCGCACCGATGTGCCGTACGGCCGCCGGTGCCGTCCGGCGCGGGGCCCGCACCAGTGCCTGCGCTTGACGGTGCAGGGCTGTTGCTCGCCGGCACCGCCATGGGTGCACTGGGGGCTTTCTTCGCGCGCCGCCGTCCGCGTGAAGGCCGGTGCGACTAGAAGAGGCCTCAGCGGTCCTGGACGGCCCCGTGCTCAGGGCTGGCGCAGCGCGCGCGACTGGCTGTGCACGGCCTCGACCAGGGCCGCCACATGCTCGGGCGGGGTGAACTGGCTGATGCCGTGGCCCAGGTTGAAGATGTGCGTGGGGCCCGTGGTGCTGCGGTCGGCATGGGGCTTGCCGAAGCTGGCCAGTACGGTGCCGACCTGCTCGGCAATGCGCTCGGGAGGAGCGAACAGCACATTCGGATCGATATTGCCCTGCAGCGCCTTGCCGGGTCCGCCCACCTCGCCGCCGACGATGGCGCGGGCGCGGGCCAGGTTGGCCGTCCAGTCCAGGCCCAGCACCTCGCAGTCCAGGTCCTTCATGTCGGGCAGCCAGATGCCGCCGCCCTTGGTGAAGACGATGCGCGGCACGTCCTGCCCATCGACGCCCGTGCGCTTGAGTCCGGCCAGCACGCGCTTCGTGTAGGCCAGGCTGAATTCCTGGAAGGCGCCGTCGGCCAGCACGCCGCCCCAGCTGTCGAACACCATCACGGCCTGGGCGCCCGCGTCGATCTGGGCGTTGAGGTAGGCGGCCACGCTGTCGGCGTTGACGGACAGGATGCGGTGCATCAGGTCGGGGCGCGCATACATCAGGCTCTTGACCAGGCGGTAGTCGTCGCTGCCCTTGCCCTCGACCATGTAGCAGGCCAGGGTCCAGGGGCTGCCCGAGAAACCGATCAGCGGCACGCGGCCATCGAGCGCGCGGCGGATGCTGGTCACGGCGTCGAACACATAGCGCAGCTTGTCCATGTCGGGCACGGCCAGCTCGGCCACGGCGGCCTCGTCGCGCACCACCTTGGCGAAGCGCGGGCCTTCGCCTTCGGCAAAGGACAGGCCCAGTCCCATGGCGTCGGGCACGGTCAGGATGTCGGAGAACAGGATGGCCGCGTCCAGCGGGAAGCGCTCCAGAGGCTGCAGCGTGACCTCGGTGGCGTAGTCCACGTTGGTGGCCAGGCCCATGAAGCTGCCGGCCCGGGCGCGCGTGGCCTTGTATTCAGGGAGATAGCGGCCCGCCTGGCGCATCAGCCACAGCGGCGTGTAGTCGGTGGCCTGGCGCCGGCAGGCGCGCAGGAAGGTGTCGTTGGTCAGGGGGGCGAAGCTCATGGTGGGCGATTGTCGCCGAGACGGCTTCGCCGGGCTGTCGCGATGCCCGAGCAGCGCAGGGCGTCTTGCCTCGGGTTAACCCTTGTCAACCAGGGCCGCTGCGGGCTTTGGCTGGCCGCTACATTGTGCGGCGTGCGTTCCGCACGGGAATCCGTCCATGCAAGGAGAGAGTTTGCGATGCAGCGAAGAACCCTGACCCAGATCCTGGCCCTGGCCCCGGCTGTTTCGGCCACCAGCTGGCTGGCTGGAAGCGCCACGGCGGCCGAGCCGCTGTTTCCGGGCAAGGCGCCGCTGCGCATCGTCGTGGGCTACCCGCCCGGCGGCGCCACCGACCGCGTGGCGCGCATCGTGGCCGACAAGCTGCAGGCGCGCGTGGGCTCGCCCGTGGTGGTGGAGAACAAGCCCGGCGCGGGCGGCCGCCTGTCGGCCCAGTATGTGAAGAACGCGCCGGCCTCCCAGCCCGCGCTGCTGCTGGCCAACCCGGCGGTGATGCTGGTGGCGCCCCTGGTGTTCCCCGACTCGGGCTACGACCCCGACAAGGACTTCCGCCCGGTCAGCGAGGTCAACCGCTATGAATTCGGCGTGGCCGTGGCCAGTGCCGTGCCCGTCAGGCAGCTGTCGCACCTGCTGGCCTGGCTGCGCGCCAATCCGCAGCAGGCCAACGTGGGCGTGCCGGCCACGGGCAGCCTGCCGCACTTCTTCTCGCTGATGCTGGGCGAGGCCGCCAAGGTGCAGACCGAAACCGTGGGCTACAAGGGCTCGGCCCCGCTGCTGACCGACCTGGTGGGCGGCCAGGTGCCGCTGGCCATCGACACCTTCGACGTGCTGCTGCCCCAGCACGAGGCCGGCAAGATCCGCGTGCTGGCCGTGTCGGGCGAGCGCCGCAGCACCATGGCGCCGGACATTCCCACGCTCAAGGAATCGGGGCTGAACCTGTCGGGCATGGGCTGGAACACCTTGTTCGCGCCGCAGAGCATGGCGCCCGACATTGCCGAGCGCCTGTCGCGCATGGTGCAGGAGATCATGAAGGAGCCCGACACGCGCCAGAAATTCGAGGCCAGCCGGCTGACCCCGGTCTCCAGCAGCAGCGCGCAGACGGCCGAGATGCTCAAGGCCTACCGCGCGCAGTGGACGCCGGTGGTGCAGCGCTCGGGTTTCAAGCCCTGAATCTTCAAGAAAAATGGCCCGTGCGGGCCTTTTTTCATCGCCGGGCCGCCCCAAGATGAAAAACGCCCCCTCGGGGGGCAGCGGACCTTGCGCAGCAAGGGCAGCGTGGGGGTCATTTTTCATGGGGCCTAGGGTTTCCTCGGTGCCTGGGCGCTTGTCGTGGCAAGGGTCTGGCGACTAACATTTACCGACCATTCGGTAAATTATGTTTGATCTGCCGCATAAAGACGGCAGACAGGCCACGGAGACTTTCATGCCCCCATCGCTGGTTCTGGTTGAGCAGCACGACGCCGTCCGCACCCTGGTGCTGAACCGCCCCGACGCGCTCAACAGCTTCAACGCGCAACTGCACGAGCAGCTGCTTTCGGCCCTGGAGCAGGCCGCCGGCGACGCCTCGGTGCGCTGCGTGGTGCTCACGGGCGCGGGGCGCGGCTTTTGCGCGGGCCAGGATCTGTCCGACCCCGAGGCCGCGCCCGACCAGAACCTGGGCGACCTGATCGAGCGCCGCTACCAGCCGCTGTGCCTGCGGCTCAAGTCCATGCCCGTGCCCGTGGTGGCCGCCGTCAATGGCGTGGCCGCAGGTGCTGGCGCCAATATCGCGCTGGCCTGCGACCTGGTACTGGCTGCGCGCTCGGCCAGCTTCATCCAGGCCTTTGCCAAGATCGGCCTGGTGCCCGACTGCGGCGGCACCTGGCTGCTGCCGCGCCTGGTGGGCCGTGCGCGCGCCCTGGGGCTGGCCCTGCTGGGCGACAAGCTGCCCGCGGCCGAGGCCGAACGCATCGGCCTGATCTGGCGCTGCGTGGAGGATGCCGATTTGCGCAGCGAGGCCCAGGCCCTGGCCCAGCGCCTGGCCGCCATGCCCGTGCGGGCCCTGGCGCGCACGCGGGAGGCCATGGACTCGGCCCAGCTGCTGGACTACGAACATGCGCTCACGCGCGAGGCGCGCCAGCAGGGCCAGCTGGGCGCGGCCCACGACTACCAGGAGGGCGTGGCCGCCTTCCTGGGCAAGCGGGCTGCCGTGTTCTCGGATCGTTGAGGAGCGGCGCCATGCAAGACACCCACACCCCGGACGAAGCCGCACAGCGCCTGGCCGAACAGGTGCGCGACGGCATGCTGGCGCGCGACCGCGCAGCGCAAGGCCTGGGCCTGCGCATTACGGACATCGCCCCCGGCGCGGCGTGCATGGAGATGGCCGTGCGCGACGACATGCTCAACGGCTTCGACATCTGCCACGGCGGCTTCATCACGGCGCTGGCCGACACGGCCTTTGCCTATGCCTGCAATGCGCGCAACGAGATGACGGTGGCCTCGGGCCTGAGCGTGGACTTCGTCGCGCCCGGCCGGCCCGGCGACGTGCTCACGGCCCAGGCCCGCGAAGTCTCGCGCGCAGGCCGCACCGGCGTCTATGACGTGCAAGTCATCAACCAGCGCCAGGAAGTGATCGCGCTGTTCCGTGGCCGCTCGCACAGCTTCAAGGGCCGGCCCACCGTGCCCGGCCTGGCAGAGCCCGCCTGAAGAGGTCCGCCATGTCCCTGCAGCGCCCCGCCCCCGGCGAACTCGACCCCCTCGAAACCGCCAGCCGCGACGAGATCGCCTCGCTGCAGCTGCTGCGCCTGCGCTGGTCGCTGCAGCACGCCTACGACAACGTGCCCCACTACCGCCGCGCCTTCGACGAAAAGGGCGTGCATCCGTCCGATCTGCGCACGCTGTCCGACCTGGCCCGCTTTCCCTTCACCACCAAGAAGGACCTGCGCGAGAACTACCCGTTCGGCATGTTCGCCGTGCCGCGCCAGAAGGTGGCGCGCGTGCATGCCTCCTCGGGCACCACGGGCAAGCCCACGGTCGTGGGCTACACGTTGAATGACATCGACAACTGGGCGAACCTGGTGGCGCGCTCCATCCGCGCGGCGGGCGGGCGGCCCGGCGACATGGTGCATGTGGCCTACGGCTACGGCCTGTTCACGGGCGGCCTGGGCGCGCACTACGGAGCCGAGCGCGCGGGCTGCACGGTGGTGCCCATGTCGGGCGGGCAGACCGAAAAGCAGGTGCAGCTGATCCAGGACTTCCGGCCCGACATCATCATGGTCACGCCCAGCTACATGCAGGTGATCGTGGAGGAGATGCAGCGCCAGGGCCTGGACCCGCGCGAGAGCTCGCTCAAGATCGGCATCTTCGGCGCCGAGCCCTGGACCGAGGCCATGCGCCGCGAGATCGAGGGCAAGGCGGGGCTGGACGCCGTGGACATCTACGGCCTGTCGGAGGTCATGGGCCCGGGCGTGGCCAGCGAATGCGTGGAAAGCAAGGACGGGCCGGTGATCTGGGAGGACCATTTCTACCCGGAGATCATCGACCCGGACACGGGCGAGGTGCTGCCCGACGGCAGCGAGGGCGAGCTGGTCTTCACGTCGCTGTCCAAGGAAGCCATGCCCATCATTCGTTACCGCACGCGGGATTTGACGCGGCTGCTGGCGCCGACTTCGCGCAGCTTCCGGCGCATGGGCAAGATCGTGGGTCGCAGCGACGACATGCTCATCATCCGCGGCGTGAACCTGTTTCCCACGCAGGTCGAGGAGATCGTGCTGCAGAACGCCCAACTGTCGGGCCAGTACCAGCTGGTGGTCACGCGCGACGGCAACCTGGACCGGCTGGCCGTGCGCTGCGAGATGCAGCCGGGTACGCAGGGCGACACCGACGCTTTGGCCCAGTGGGTGCAGCAGCGCATCAAGACCCTGGTCGGCGTGAACGCCGAGGTCGAGGTGCTGCGGCCCGATTCCATAGAGCGCACCCTGGTGGGCAAGGCCCGCCGTGTGATCGACCACCGCAGCCGCTGAGCGCGCACAGGAGTCCCATGGCCCGAGGCCGATCTTCCGGATACGACGACCAGCGCGAACTGATCCTGGGCCATGCCGCCGCGCTGTTCGCGCGCAGCGGCTACCCCGGCACTTCGATGAACGAGGTGGCCCAGGCCTGCGGCCTGTCCAAGCCCACCATCTACCACTATTTCCGCGACAAGTACGCGCTGCTGGTGGACATCACCGACGGCCACATGACGCGACTGCAGTCCCTGGTGGACGAGGTGCAGTCCATGGACCTGCCGCCCGAGCCGCGGCTGCGCATGCTGATCGAGCGCTTCGTGCAGGAATACGCCCATGCCCGCCATGCCCACCGCGTGCTCACCGAGGACGTGCGCTTCCTGCAGGACGACGACCGCCAGCGCGTGCTGGACAAGGAGCGCGCCGTGGTCGAGACCTTTGCCCAGGCGGTGGCCCAGCTGCGGCCGGACGCCGATGGCGCGGGCCTTTCCAAGGCGCTGGCGATGCTGCTGTTCGGGATGATGAACTGGATGTTCACCTGGCTGCGGCCCGACGGCTCGCTGGACCACGAGGCCATGGCGCCCGTGGTGGCCGACCTGTTCCTGGCAGGCCTGCCGGCTGTGCAGACCCCAGGCAAACCCGGGCATCAAACCGCTGGCAAAAAAATAGTTACCACGGTAAATTGTGGCGCCTGAAGGTGCCACGCCCCATCCAACACAAGGAGACAGACATGAAGCGTTTGACGAAACTGGGCCTGCTGGCCGCGACCCTGGCCACGGTCTGGGGCTCGGCCCTGGCCGACATCAATGTGGGCGTGGTGGTCTCGGCCACCGGACCGGCGGCCTCCCTGGGCATTCCCGAGAAGAACACCGTGGCGCTGATGCCGCGCACGGTGGCGGGCCAGAAGGTCAACTACATCATCCTGGACGATGCCTCCGACACCACGGCGGCCGTGGCCAACACGCGCAAGCTGATCAGCGAGAGCAAGGTCGATGTCATCCTGGGCTCCAGCATCACGCCCAACTCCCTGGCCATGGTGGACGTGGTCTCCGAGGCGAAGACGCCCATGATCACGCTGGCGGCCTCGGCCAAGATCGTCGAGCCCGTGGATGCCAAGAAATTCTGGGTCTTCAAGACGCCCCAGCACGACGCCATGATGGCCGCCGCCATCGGCGAGCACATGGCCAAGGCCGGCATCAAGACCGTGGGCTACATCGGCTTCAACGACGCCTATGGCGAAAGCTGGCTGCAGGAGTTCCGCAAGGTGGCCGAGGCCAAGGGCATCAAGCTCACCGCCACCGAGGCCTATTCGCGCAGCGACACCTCGGTCACGGGCCAGACGCTCAAGCTCATGTCCGCCAAGCCCGATGCGGTGCTGATCGCAGGCTCGGGCACGCCGGCCGCGCTGCCGCAGAAATCGCTCAAGGAGCGCGGCTACCAGGGCAAGATCTACCAGACCCACGGCGTGGCCAATGCCGACTTCCTGCGCGTGGGCGGCAAGGATGTGGAAGGCACGCTGCTGCCCGCCGGCCCCGTGCTGGTGGCCCACCAGCTGCCCGACAGCAACCCGGTCAAGAAGTCCGCCGTCTCCTACGTGGAAGCCTACGAGGCCGCCAACGGCAAGGGCACGGCATCGACCTTTGGTGCGCATTCCTGGGATGCGGGCCGCGTGCTGGAAGCCGCGATTCCCGCCGCGCTCAAGAAGGCCCAGCCCGGCACGGCCGAGTTCCGCGCGGCCCTGCGCGATGCGCTGGAGCAGACCAAGGACGTGGCCGGCGCCCACGGCATCTTCAACATGACGCCCACCGACCACCTGGGCCTGGACCAGCGCGCGGCCGTCATGGTCAAGATCGAGAACGGCACCTGGAAGTACCAGCCCTGAACCTGCGGGCCTGAGGCCGCAGCGGCTGCCGCACCTGGCGGCGGCCGCTGTGGCGCTCGGCCGCGCCTGCTCGAAAGTCGATCATGGATCTGCAAATCGCCCTGCTGCTGGGGCAGGACGGCATCGTCAACGGCGCCGTCTACGGCCTGATGGCGCTGGCCCTGGTGCTGGTGTTCTCGGTCACCCGCATCATCTTCATTCCGCAGGGCGAGTTCGTCGCCTTCGGCGCGCTCACCCTGGCCATGATGCAGGCCGGCCGCGTGCCCACCACGCTGTGGCTGCTGCTGGCCCTGGCCGCCGCCGTGCTGGTGGTGGACCTGCTGCGCTGGCGCGCGGGCAGCCAGGTGAGCTGGCCCGCCACCTTCCTGTGGTGCCTGGCGCTGCCGGCCATTGCCGTGGCCCTGGCCTGGGGGCTGCGCCCGTCCTCGCTGATGCTGCAGGCGCTGGCCACCCTGGTGCTGATCACGCCCATGGGGCCGCTGCTGTACCGCCTGGCCTACCGGCCGCTGGCCCATGCCTCGGTGCTGATGCTGCTCATCGTCTCGGTGGCCATGCATGGCGTGCTGGTCGGCCTGGGGCTGCTGTTCTTCGGTGCCGAAGGCTCGCGCACCCCCGCGTTTTCCGAGGCGCAGCTGCGCCTGGGCGACATCACGATCTCGGGCCAGTCCCTGGTGGTGGTGGGCGTGACCCTGGTGCTGGTGGCCCTGCTGTTCGTGTTCTTCGAGCGCTCCATGATCGGCAAGGCGCTGCGCGCCACGGCCATCAACCGCGTGGGCGCACGCCTCATGGGCATTCCCACGGCCATGGCCGGCGACGTGAGCTTTGCGCTGGCCGCGCTGATCGGCGCCATCTCCGGCCTGCTGATCGCGCCGCTGACCACGGTGTACTACGACACCGGCTTTCTGATCGGCCTCAAGGGCTTCGTGGCCGCCATCGTGGGCGGGCTGGCCAGCTACCCGCTGGCCCTGGCCGGCGCGCTGCTGGTCGGGCTGCTGGAGGCCTTCTCGTCGTTCTGGGCCAGTGCCTACAAGGAGGTGCTGGTGTTCACGCTGATCATCCCGGTGC
Source organism: Delftia deserti (assembly GCF_042653485.1). NCBI lineage: Bacteria > Pseudomonadati > Pseudomonadota > Betaproteobacteria > Burkholderiales > Comamonadaceae > Delftia > Delftia deserti. Next base: position 4,379,118 of record NZ_JBHSIH010000001.1, read on the forward strand.
TGTGGTGGCGATCGCGCAATAGCCACCATGTGGAGGAAGAAGAATGAGCGCCCCCGTTTCCTCGCAGGCCGCGGCGCCTGCCAAGGCCGCCTCGGGCGGCATCAGCACGCGCGTGCTCACGGTGGCGGCCATTGCGCTGCTGGCCGCGTCCTGGGGCTTCCTGCCCGATTTCACCGTCGTCATCCTCAGCTATATCGGCCTGTTCGCCATGGTGGCCGCAGGCCTGGTGATGCTGACCGGCGTGGGCGGCATGACCTCGTTCGGCCAGGCGGCCTTCGTGGGCATCGGCGCCTATGCCACGGCCTGGGTCTGCACGGCGCCTGCCTCGGTGGCCGCGCTGGGCGGCCTGGTGGGCGCGGCGGGCCTGCCCTGGGTGGGCCTGGCGCTGGGCCTGCTCATCACCTTCGTCGTGGCCTGGCTGCTGGGCGCAGTCACGGTCAAGCTGCAGGGCCACTACCTGCCGCTGTGCACCATCGCCTGGGGACTGAGCCTGTACTACCTGTTCGGCAACATGGAATTCCTGGGCGGGCAGACCGGCATCACGGGCATTGCGCCGCTGGTGATCGGCGGCGTCTCGCTGGCCTCGCCGCGCGCCATGGGCGTGGTGATCTGGGCCGTGCTGCTGGTGGCGCTGTGGCTGCTGCACAACCTGCTGGACTCGCGCGAGGGCCGGGCCATCCGCGCGCTGCGCGGCGGCCGTGTCATGGCCGAGTCCATGGGCATCGACACGGCGCACTATCGCGTCAAGCTCTTCGTGCTGGCGGCCCTGCTGGCCACGCTGTCGGGCTGGCTCTACGCCCACATGCAGCGCTTCGTGAGCCCGGCGCCCTTCAACCTGAACGTGGGCATCGAGTACCTGTTCATGGCCGTGGTCGGCGGCGCAGGCCACCTGTGGGGCGCGGTGCTGGGCGCCACGCTGATCACCCTGGTCAAGCAAAAGCTGCAGGACATATTGCCGGCCCTGCTGGGCACCAGCGGCAACTTCGAGGTCATCGTCTTCGGCCTGCTGATGGTGCTGGTGCTGCAGCGCTTTGCAGAAGGCCTGTGGCCCACGCTGCAGGCGCTCACGGCACGCTGGGTGCGCCGGCCCGTGTCCGATCTGAAGCTGGCGGACGCGGCGCCGCTGGCGCAGCGCGCGCTGCCTGCGGCGGGCCAGGTGCTGCTGGCGGCCGAGCATGTGACCAAGCGCTTTGGCGGCCTGGTGGCCAACAACGATGTGGCCATGACGCTCAAGGCCGGCGAGGTGCATGCGCTGATCGGCCCCAACGGCGCGGGCAAGAGCACCTTCTTCAACATGATCTCGGGCGTGGACTCGCCCACCGAGGGCCAGGTGCGCTTCATGGACCAGGCCATGAACGATGCGCCCTCGCGCCGCTTCGCCGCCCTGGGCCTGGGCCGCACCTTCCAGCATGTGCGCCTGCTGGGCCAGCGCAGCGTGCTGGAGAACGTGGCCGTGGGCGCGCACCGGCGTGCGCACCGGGGCTGGCTGGCCTCCATGCTGCGCCTGGACCGGGCCGAGGAGGCCTCGGTGCTGGCCGAGGCGCGCCGCCAGATCGAGCGCTGCGGCCTGGGCGCCTTCGCCGACGTGCCGGCCGCCTCGCTCGCCCTGGGCCAGCAGCGCATCGTGGAGATCGCGCGCGCCCTGGCCGGCCAGCCCGCGGCCCTGCTGCTGGACGAGCCGGCCGCCGGTCTGCGCCACCTGGAAAAACAGGCCCTGGCCGACCTGCTGCGCCAGCTGCGCGCCGAGGGGCTGGGCATTCTCGTCGTGGAGCACGACATGGAGTTCGTCATGAATCTTGCGGACCGCATCACGGTGCTGGAGTTCGGCACCGTGATCGCCGAAGGCACGCCGGCCCAGATCCAGGTCAACCAGCGCGTGCTGGATGCCTACCTGGGCGGCGGCGATGACGACGAGGCAACCGGAGAGACGGCATGAGCGACACCCTTTTGCAGCTCAAGGGCCTGAGCGTGTCCTACGGTCCCGTGGAGGCCGTGCACCAGGTGGATCTGGATGTGCGCAGCGGCGAGATCGTCACCGTCATCGGCCCCAACGGCGCGGGCAAGACCACGCTGCTGTCGGCCGCCATGGGCCTGCTGCCCTCGCGCGGCGCGATCCATCTGGACGGCAAGCGCATCGCACGCCCCGGCGTCGAGGTCATGGTGGCCAACGGCGTGGCCCTGGTGCCCGAAAAGCGCGAGCTGTTCGGCGAGATGTCGGTGGAGGACAACCTGCTGCTGGGCGGCTTCTCGCGCTGGCGCCGGGGCCTGCGCGACCAGGCGCAGCGCATGGACGAGGTCTTTGCCATCTTCCCGCGCCTGAGGGAGCGGCGCCCGCAGATGGCCTCCACCCTGTCGGGCGGCGAGCGCCAGATGCTGGCCATCGGCCGCGCGCTGATGGCACGCCCGCGCCTGCTGCTGCTGGACGAGCCCTCGCTGGGCCTGGCGCCGCTGATCGTGCGCGAGGTGCTGCAGGTCGTGGCCGGCCTGCGCGACCACGGCGTCTCGGTGCTGCTGGTCGAGCAGAACGCGCGCGCCGCCCTCAAGGTGGCCGACCGTGCCTATGTGCTGGAAATGGGCGCCGTGGCCCTCAGCGGCGCGGCCAGGGAGCTGCTGCATGACCGGCGCATCATCGATACCTATCTGGGGATGGGGCGCAGTGCGGAGGCCGCCGCCTGAGCGGCAGCCAGGCCACGGGCCGCCTACTGGTAGCTCATGGTGAACGTGGCGTTGGCGTTCGCGGTGCCTGGTGAAGGGGCGGCTTCGGTCTGCACGTAGCGGGCCCAGAGCGGAATGCTGAAATTCACCTGTCCCGCAGGTGTATGGCCTTGTGAGAACGATTTGCCTCAAGCCGCGCCGCGTCGGTGGCGGAACAGATTTAATGATCTGCCAGCAAGGAGGGCAATGCGGCGCAGTCTGAAAGTTGCGGAGGATTAGCTAAGAATTTTCTGATTTTTGTATGAGTTCTTGGAATTTTCTGCTTGTCGAGCCCGTGGCCTTCGTGGCAGTGTAGGCCAGCATCGTCTCCAAAACGTCAGACAAGCCGGCAAGCGCTTTATGCAAGCAAGGGCATCCATCGCTGGACGCTCTCTCATAGGGCAACTGTAGGAAGCCGCATCCAAGCCAAACCGCAGCTCCTTGCAGCGGATGGGAGTAGTGTGCAGCCCACAGAACTGATTCCTTAAAGGCATGAAAGGCTTTGGAGAATGGCGCTGGCCTTTGTGCACATTGGAAGGTATTTTTCCTTCCCGCTCAGAGTCATGTCAATACGCGGATTAATATATAAAATCTATTGTTTTATTATGTTGATAATATCTTGAATTATTCCCAGTTGACCGCTTCTGGAAAGGTATCCGGGGTGGTATGTTCTGAAAGAATGGGGTGGAAGTAAGGGGTGTTCCAGAATGGCAGTTTTTTGCGGGTCATGATCTAGGAAATCACAGATTCTGATGTCTGGGAAATGGGCGTAAAGATGCTCATTGTAATTCGGTCCTGTGAAGAATATCGTTGCTGTAGGGTTGAGCAAATTTATCTCGTCAAGCAGCAGTTTGGTACCGGCTTCACGTATGCGGGATATATCTTCCGCACGGCCGTTCCTGACTACACTTGTTCCATTCAGGTCAATTCTGAAAAGATTGGTCCAGAGCACGGATGTTTCATAGCCATCCTCTTGCTCGTCAAATTGGGAGCGCACGCTGCGATAAGCGCGCCAAAAGGGACTGTTGTAGTTTGCGGGTTGATGCCTTGCGAATTCGAAGGAGCGATATCCTGCGGTCATTGCCGGGACACTGTTGTGTATTTTCTGAAAATCCGAAAAATTCTTGATGGAGGACTTCAGATCAGGGAAATAATCGCCTGGGTCAAAATCCCAGCCCTGTGTCTCTTGCCCGATGATCAGGACTCTGTCAGTGGACTTTACCCATTTCTCAGGAACACTCAGAAGCAAAGGTGGGGATGAGTTTTCAGCAATAGCTGCAGGGAAAACCGTCTGATTTTTGAATTCTTCATAAATAGAATTCAATTCTGATTGAATTAATTCTGCAGATTGCATTTTTGCTTCTTTTGTTTGACGAGATGGAATTAATGCTGCTGGCGGGCTACTCCGGTAGCCACTACGGTCACGCGAATACTGTCGCCCAGCGATTCATCGAAGGCCGCTCCAAAGATGACATGCGCACTGGGCGAGCTGCCGGCATTGATGGCGGCCATGGCCTGGCGCGATTCGGACAGCTTGAGGCTGCCTTTGGCAGCCGTGACCAGCACCAGCAATGCCTTGGCGTCTGACAGGTCCAAGCCCTCAACGGCATGCTCTGCAGCGATCCGGGCGCGGTGCGGTCCACTGGCCTGGGCCGAGCCAGCCATGGCCCTGCCTGGCCCGCGCATGACGGTGCTCACGTCTGTAAAGTCTACATTCACGTGGCCGTACTCGTTGAGGATGGCGGCAATCTCACTCACGACGGTCTTGAGCATGCCGTGCAGAGCACCGTCGTGGGTGACGATCAGCGAGTCCACATGGGCCTCCAGCTTCGCCAGTGCGGTGTCTTCACGGGGCGTAGCCGCCAGTCCGACGGTCAGAATGTCCATTTCCCGGGCGGCACGCGCAATTGCGACAGCGGCTTCGAGGTCGGCGCCGCCGCCCCGGCCGGCCGTGATGAACAGCAAGTCCGTGCCTGCGAGCGCGGCATGGACATGCTCCACGGGCGCGCGGCACAGTTCGATCGTGCGGTGTGCGCGGCTGCTCGGCAGCGCTTGCGCGCCGCTGTGGGTGCAGATGAATTCCACGCCCCGCATTCCACATTCGATCAGGTGGTTGATGGCATGGCTGCCACCACTACCGATGCCGATGACCTTGATCCGTGTTCCCAGTTCGAAATTTTCAGCTTCAGACATGCCGATGTGAATGGTGCAGGTGATTTTTATTGAAGAACCGCAAGCCTTCATGTGAAATGGCTTGCGGCTGTCTTTTTAAGCCTTTTTGGACACCAGCGCACTTTCCATGATGGAGTCGAATATTGGAACGGCTTGCTTCAGCTTTTCGAGCGTGGCACGCAGTGGGGTAAAGCATTCATCGTCGGGAGTGAAGGGGTCTGCCGCCAGTCGCCAGCTTTTTGCCAATTCATCGCTGTTGAGTTCGATGGGGAGGAAGAAATAGTCTTCGAACTGTTTGAAGCCGATTTCTTTCAGGCTGGACTTTGTTTCTTCAGGGATTGCTTTGAAGCTGGCATTCCATGCGCGCTTTCCACCGAAATGCCTGGTCTCTACATAGAAGAAGAAGCCTGCCTCGTGTTTGTTTCTGGATTTTTTGCAGAACAGGGATTCCCAATAGTTTCCATCATCATCGTCAGGCTCGGTGGAACTTATCTCAAACCATGCCTCAAGGCCATCGTCGGTTTCCCAATTTTTGGGGCGCAGCCAGTTTTCACTGTTTTCTTCCAGCTGGAAATCTCCTTCCCAGTCGTTTTCCTGTGAGAATTCTTCGATGCAATTATCGATTCCATTCAATATCTTTGGATGAATGGAATTTTCAAAGAAGTGAATTGCATCATTGAAAATCTGGAAATTCTTGAGAATGAATTCCCCGGACAATTTGCTTTCAGACATCTTTTTTCCTTTGGCTAAAATGAACAGATGTGGTTGAGATAGGTTTTGACAAAAAAATCGGCATTGCCCTGTATCGCCAGCAGATCATTGTCTCTGCTGTTCTGGTGATTTTTCATACTTTCCTGCAATATGCGGCTCAGCTGGTACCAGGACAGGCAGAGAAGATTTTCGTCTTCATGAGAAGGCTTTCTGCCAGTGGGTGTCAGATAGATGAGAGCCCAAGGGCAGCCCTGCCGGGTAGTGCGCTTTTTGGCTTGCTCGCAGTAGCGCTCCACTTGCCTGGGCTGTTCAAGCGCATCGATTTTTGCCTCGATGACCAGGTGAAAATTCTCCGCGTCGATCTCGATGTCCACCCGGTTGCCACTTTCGCCATTGAGGTTGATTTCGGAGCGTACCAGGCAGCGATTTCTGGAGTGGGTGGGAAAGGCAGGAATCTGACGATTGATATGGCTCAGCAATCCTTGCTGCAGCGCAGGTCCGTAGCCGTGGCTTCCGCCTGGATCGAGAAGCCAGGAAAGAATGCTGACCACGCGCACCTCATTGCGGCCCAGTGCAATGACACGCCAAGGGTCGAAGGCAATGGCACTGTGGCGCGATGCTTCCAGCGGCTTTTCGATCGCAGTGAAGAATTCAGCCAGCCTTTGTACATCAATGGTTTTTGATGTGGCTAGTGGCTCAGGTGTGTTTTCTTCCTCTTTCTGATGGTGAGCGCTGAATTGCTGAAAAAAATGGGCCAGATTTTCCGTGAAGCTGGATTTTTCTTCATAACGGCCAATCTCTTGCCAGCCGCTGAAAAATTCCTGAAGAGAACTGAAAGGTGCTTGCATTCTATTGAATTGAGCTCATTGAAGGGGTTGAAGTGATATGTCTTCTGATCTTTCTACGTTTCACTTGATGGACTGAATCTCCAAATCCTCGCAGCCACCATTCCAGCATTGCGCTGTCAACGACAGTTGCCTTGATCTCCATCCAGTCCTCATCTATCTCACGAATCTTCTGATCCCGGGATAGCGGCGTTTCACGCAGATGAAAGCCCGCTCCTTTTTCAATATGGAAAGACAGTGCTATCCGCTGTCCTTCGCCAAAGCCGAAGCGCCCATCTTCGTCATATTCCTGCAAATCGAAATCATCCGGGCGTTCGAAGGTGAGGGTGGAGGCCTGGGCTTTCTGGATGCGGTGCAGCGCGAGGCTGCGCTCGTTGTCGAAGCCGTCGTAGCGGCAGACCAGGTACAGGCGCGGGCCTTGCTGGGCCAGGCCCAGGGGCATGACCTTGACGGATTTGCAGGTGCCCGTGGCATTGCGGTAGTCCAACTCCAGCCAGCAGTTGGCGTAGAGGGCTTCGCTGACTGCTTCCAGCACGCCGGGAGCGATGGCCGGGGGCAGCAACGGCTGGCTGGTGGCGACCACACGCACTTTGTGCGGCCATTGGCGTTCCAGCGCGGTATCGGGCGCATTGCTGAGGTTGCGCCGGGCCTGCGTGAAAAAGCCATCCATGGACTGCATGAGCCGCGTGGGCAATAGATGCCTGAGTTGTTCCTCGGCCAGTTGCAGCAGCAGCGATTCCTGGGGGGTGATATGGGGCACTGCCAGGCTGTGCGCATTTTCCTTCCAGCGATACCCGTGGGGCTTGCTGCGGTCATCGCGTTCGATGTCGAAGTGGGTGGAGAGCATTTCCAGTTGGCGCTGGATAGTGCGCAGGTTGCGCTCTATTCCCGCATCCTGGAGCTGTTGATGCAACTGGCCCGTGGTGATCTTGCGCCCACGTGGAATGCGGCGCAGCAGCTCCACAGCAAGTCGTACAGTTTCTAGAGTATCTGGGCGCTGCGGCATGGATTCAGTTTCTCATGGTTACAACTTGCGCCAGGCGATTTCAGGCACGATTTTCAATAGGTTCCGAAGATTCCCAGGAATGCGCAGATCATGCGGGAGCATGCGACAAAGTGTGTCGCAGGTCGACGGTTTAGAAGGTTCCGGCAGGTGCCAAGCATCGCTAACGCCATGAGCTGAGGCTGTCCCGAAAGCCTCCAGCCAGCCAAGCATGCTGCAACTGCCTGCCAACCAGGAATTGGCTGCGACACATGCTGTCGCAGCTGCTGGTTACGCTGCCTTTGCCAAGTTATTCTGCAAAGGAGCTTTCATGTACGCGGCCAAAATTGAAAACAACATCGTCAAAGTCTTTGAGATCCGTACCGGCAGTCTCAAGCGCAACATCGGATGCAGTGGCTACAAGGGCGCGGTGGCCGCCAATGTCATGGGCGATCAGGTGGCGGTGACTTGCGGTGATGGAAAGGTGCGTGTGTATGAGATTCGCACGGGGTCGCTTCGACGGACGTTGTGAGGCGTCTTGGGCCGGTTTCCTCGAAGGAATGCCGGCCTTGCGGGTTTGCCGCCGCTGGCATGGCTGGCACTGGGCCTGCTGCCGTGAGATCAAGTGCCAGTCAGCTGAAAACCTCGCAGCAGCTTTGCCAGAAGCTGCTGCGAGAGGGCGGCCATTGCCAGGCACAGGAAAGCCCGGCCTGCCAAAGGCCGCACTCAATCCAGCTTGATATTGTTCGCCGCGATCACGCGACCCCACTTGCTGCGCTCGGCGCGCACGAACTGGCCCATCTGCTCGGCGCTGCCGGGCATGGGCTCCACGCCCATGGCGGCCAGGCGTGCCTTGGTGCGGGTGTCGGCCAGGGCCTGCTGCAGCGACTGGCTGAACTTCTTGACCACGTCGGCCGAGCTGCCCGTGGGCACGACGATGCCCTGCCAGGCATAGCCCTCGAAACCTTTCAGACCCTGCTCCTGCAGCGTGGCGACCTGGGGCAGAACGTCCACGCGGGCGGGGCTGGCCACGCCGATGGCCTTGAGCTTTTTCTCGCTCAGGAAGGGAATGATGGTGGCGCTGTCGGCCCACATGGCAGGGATCTGGCCGCCGACCACGTCCTGCACGGCAGGGGCCGCCCCGCGGTAGGGCACATGGGTCATGTTGCTGATGCCCGCCTGTTCGCGGAACAGTTCGCCCACCAGGTGGTGGGGGCTGCCCAGTCCGGCCGAGCCCCAGCTCACGCCGGTCTTTTGCTGTTTGGCCCAGGCCAGGAATTCGGCGAGGTTGGTGGCGGGCACCTCGTTGTTGACCACCAGCAGCATGGGAAAGCGCACCAGCATGCCCACGGGCTTGAAGTCGCGCTCGGCGTTGTAGTTGAGCTTGCTGAACAGGAAGGGGTTGGCCGCCAGCGTGGCGAAGTCGGCCGTGAACATGAGGTTGCCGTAGTCGCGCGAACGGGCGCTGTACTCGGCCGCGATGTTGGTGCCCGCGCCGGGCTTGTTGTTGATGACGATGACCCGCTCCATGTTGCGGCCCATGGCTTCGGCGATGACGCGGGCGACCACGTCCGAGCCGCCGCCGGCCGCATAGCCCACGACCCATTCCAGGGGCTTGTCCTGTGCCAGGGCGGCAGGCCCTGCGGCCAGGGCCAGGCCCGAGCAGGCCAGTGCGGCCAGAAACTGCTTGCGTTGCATCCTTGTCTCCATGTTGTATGCGGCGCCCTTGTGAGATGTCCAAGGTGTGAGGCGGGCGCCTTTGTGGGGATGGCAGGCCGCCGCACGGGCGGCGGCGCGCGGCTTCAGGCGGCCGCGTGCACCGGGGCGACCGGCGTCACGGCGCCGCGCTCGGCCGGGTCCGCGCCGGCAGGGGCAAGTCCTGCGCTGGCGCGGGCCAGTTCGAGCGCATGCAGCAAGGTGCCCTGGTGGCCGATGTGGTTAGCCAGCAGCAGCACGAGGCGGGCATTGAGGGCATGGCTTTGCGCGGTATCGAGCCCCTGGTGGGTGGCGATCAGGGCTTCGTAGAAATCGTCGCAGGCCTGCAGGTTGGGGTGGGTGGACAGCAGCATGGCGGTCTCCTGACAAAAATGAGGGAATCCTTTGGTGGGGCCTCCACCAGGGACAGCGAGCAAGGGCCGCCCCGCAGCGAGGCTGTCGTCCCCCTCCCGCGTAGCGAGAGAGGGCGCCGTGCAACGGGGGAAGGCGCGAAGCGACTCAGGGGGAGGCTCTTTGGAGAGCGGCGCGCACGCCGGCCTCGTCGGGGCGGCGCCAGCGCGCGCAGACATGCTGGTCAGGCCGAAGCAGGTAGCTGGTGCCGGGGCGCGCATCCAGGCGTTGGGCCGCCAGGCCGCGCGCATCGATGAGGTCGGCGCCGTGCGCATGGGCCTCGCCCTCGGCCGCGATGGACAGGTTGAGCACGCCGGGCAGCGCCTGCGCCCAGGCGGGCGTGGGGCCGAAGTGCAGCAGCGTGAAGTCCGGTCCCAGTGCGCGCAGCAGCCAGGCCGTGCCGTCTGCGCCGGGCCGGCGCATGGGCGCATCGGCCAGCACGGCGCCGGGCAGCTGCGTTCCGTCGAAGGTGTCGGTGTCGGGCGTGTTGAGCGCCGAGCCATGCAGCGTGGCCGGCACGGACAGCCGCCCGCTGTTGACGATGCGGCGCGCGAATTCATGGTCGCGCGCCAGGTCCAGCACGGCGTCGCGGAACAGGCGGCTGATCTCGCTCTTGGGCGTGATGAAGTCGGTGGCGCGCGTGGAGTTGCGGATGTTCTCGTCGGCCGCGTATTCGCGCTCGGCGCCGTAGGTGGCGATCAGCGAGGCATCGGCCTGGCCGCGCAGCACGCGGTCCAGCTTCCAGGCCAGGTTCTCGGCATCCTGCACGCCGCTGTTGGCGCCGCGTGCGCCAAACGGCGAGACGCCGTGGGCGCTGTCGCCCGCGAAGACCACGCGGCCATGGACGAAGCGGTCCATGCGCAGGCAGGCGAAGGTGTAGACGCTGGCCCATTCCAGCTCGAAGGGCGCGTCCTTGCCCAGCAGGGCGCGGATGCGCGGCACGATGTTCTCGGGCTTTTTCTCTTCCTCGGGATCGGCGTCCCAGCCCAGCTGGAAGTCGATGCGCCAGACATCGTCGGGCTGGCGGTGCAGCAGCACGCTCTGGCCCGGGTGGAAGGGCGGGTCGAACCAGAACCAGCGCTCGGTGGGGAATTCGGCGTGCATCTTCACGTCGGCGATCAGGAAGCGGTCGCGGAAGATGCGGCCATGGCTTTCCTGGCCCAGCAGGCCGCGCAGCGGCGAGCGCGAGCCGTCGCAGGCCAGGACCCATTGCGCATCGATGCGGTAGCTGCCGTCTGGCGTCTCCACGGTCAGCAGCGCACCCTCGGCCTGCGGCTGCAGCGCCGTGACCTTGCTGTGCCAGCGCAGGTCGATCAGCGGCAGCTGCAGGGCGCGCTCGACCAGGTAGGCCTCGGCGTAGTACTGCTGCAGGTTGATGAAGGCCGGGCGCTCATGGCCGTCCTCGGGCAGCAGGTCGAAGCGGTACAGCGGCTGGTCCTTGAAGAAGACCTTGCCCAGGTTCCAGGACACGCCCTTGTCCACCATGGCCTGGCCCACGCCCAGGCGGTCCCAGATCTCCAGCGTGCGCTTGGAAAAGCAGATGGCGCGCGAGCCCGTGGACAGCCGGCAGTCGTTGTCCAGCAGCACCACGCGCTGGCCGCGCTGCGCCAGGTCGATGGCCAGCGACAGGCCCACGGGGCCGGCGCCGACGATGACCACGGGATGCCGGGCGGGCGTGTCCGCACCGGCGTCCTGGTCGGCATGGCGCTCGTAGGGAATGTGGATGGACTGTATGTCTGCGCCGCTGCCGCGCAGCGCTTGCAGGGAGATGGCGGGGTGGGACATGGTGTTCGTCCTCTGGCGTGGGCAGTGTGGAAAAAAGGGCGCAGCCATCCCCGCCGGCGCGCCAGGGCGCCGGTTCACGGACGGGTGCGATGGGCGGGCGTGCCGGTGTTCAGGCCCGGACGCCGCCGTGCATCAGCCTTCGAGCGCCAGCCACATCTGGCGGTCGCGCTCGGCGGTCCAGATGCGCGGGTCGGCGTGGCCCGATGCCTCGTCATAGGCGCGGGTCACATCGAAGGGCATGCAGTGGTTGAAGATCACCCACTGGCCGTACTTGGGCTGCAGCTTGGCGAAGGCGGCCTCGTAGACCTTGCGCAGGTCCTGCTGGGCGTCGGCGCCGGCCTTGACCTCGGTCCACAGGTCGCTGATGAAGTCGCGCGTGCCGGCCAGGCCGGCCTGCACCTCGGCCGGCGTCTGCAGCGCGGCGCCCCGGCCGGGCACGAGCTTTTCGGGCTGCAGGGCGGCAATGGCGTCCAGCGTGTGCGGCCAGTCCTGGAAGTAGGCGTCGCCCGCATAGGGCGTGGCGCCGAACTCCACCAGGTCGCCGCTGAACAGCACCTTGTCCTGGGGCAGCCAGACCACGGTGTCGCCCTTGGTGTGGCCTCGGCCCAGCTGCAGGATCTGCACTTCCAGCTTGCCCAGCCACAGCGTCATCTTGCCGGTGAAGGTCAGGGTGGGCCAGGTCATGCCGTCGGGCACGCTTTCCACGTTCTGGAACAGGCGCGGGAAGCGGCCGATCTCGCTGGCCTTGTCCTGCTCGCCGCGTTCCACGATCAGGTCGTAGGTGTCCTGGCTGGCAATGATGTGTTCGGCGCCTTCCGCAAAGAAGGCCGAGGCGCCCAGCACGCGCACCGCGTGGTAGTGCGACAGCGTCACGTACTTGATGGGCTTGTCGGTGACCTCGCGGATGCGGCGGATCACGTCCTGGGCCATGACGGGCGTGGCCTGGGTGTCGATCACCATCACGGCGTCGTCGCCAATGATGATGCCGGTGTTGGGGTCGCCTTCGGCCGTGTAGGCGTAGGCGTGCTCGGAGAGCTTGTCGAAGCTGACCTGCTTGATTTCGAGGTCGGCGGCGGAGGCAAAGGTCTTGGTGGTCATGGGTATCCTGCTTTTGAGATGGACAAATGCATTTGTTTTTATCGAATGCCTGAATGCTAGGGAAAAATTCAACATTGAACAATTCATTTGACATAGTGAAAAACCCTCGGGGCCACAAACTCCGGGTTCCAGCCTTCACAATGCCTGCCATGTCCGATGCCGCCTCCTCCCCGAACGACCCCGTCTTCCCCTCCGACAGCGCCGATGACGAGCCCACGCGCGGCCCGCGCGGCATCCAGAGCGTGGAGGTCGGCGGCCAGTTGCTCAAGGCGCTGGCGCGCACAGGCCGGCGCATGGCGCTGAAGGATCTGGCGCGCGAGGCCGGCATGACGGCGGCCAAGGCCCACCCCTACCTGGTGAGCTTTTGCAAGCTGGGCCTGATGGAGCAGGACCGCGCCAGCGGCCACTACGGCCTGGGGCCGCTGGCCATACAGATGGGGCTGATCAGCCTGCAGCAGGCCGATCCCGTGCGCCTGGCGATTGCCGAGCTGCCCGCGCTGGCGCAGGAGGTGGGCAGCACGGTGTCGATTGCCATGTGGAGCGGCCAGGGGCCCACCATCATTCGCGTGGAAGAGGGGCCCACCCATGTCTACGTGGCCATGCGCCACGGCACGCCCGCATCGCTGCGCCATACGGCCACGGGCAAGATCTTTGCGGCCTTCGGCGAGCCCGGGCGCATTGCGCCGCTGCTGGACGCGGAAGGCCACAGCCTGGAGGAGCCGGCCTTCGCGCAGGAGCTGGCCGCCATCCGTGCCAGCCGCCTGAGCCGGGTCGAGAACCAGCTGCTGTCAGGCGTGAGCGCGCTGGCCGTGCCGGTGTTCGACGGCTTTGGCCAGCTGGTGCTGGCCATTGCCGCCATCGGCCCTTCGGCCACGCTGGACCTGGACCTGCAAGGCCGGCCGGCCCGGCTGCTGCAGGCCCAGGCGCGCAGCCTGTCCCAGCGCCTGGGAGCGCCGGCCCAGGCCTGAGCGCACGGCCCCCGGTGGGGTTCAGTGGCGCTTGGTTAAGGCTCAGTGCGTGAGCAGCAGCTGATCCCGGGCAGGCGCACGCCCTTCCAGCGTGAAGCCGGCCACCGTGCGCGACAGATGGTGGGCCTGCTCGTTGAGCACGGATGATGCGGCGGTGGACTCCTCCACCAGCGCGGCGTTCTGCTGCGTGGCGCGGTCCATGTCGGCCACGGCCTGGTTGATCTGGCCGATGCCCACGCTCTGCTCGGTCATGGCTCCGTTGATCTCGACAATGATCTGGGAGACGCGCTGGATGCCGTCCACGATCTCGCCCATGGTCTGGCCGGCGGCGCGCACGCGCTCCGTGCCCATGGCCACGCTGGCGCCCGAGGCGTCGATCAGGGTCTTGATCTCCTTGGCGGCCGCCGCGCTGCGGTGGGCCAGGCTGCGCACTTCTGCCGCCACCACGGCAAAGCCCCGGCCCTGCTCACCCGCGCGGGCTGCCTCGACTGCGGCATTGAGCGCCAGGATGTTGGTCTGGAAGGCGATGGCGTCGATGACGCCGATGATCTCGCCGATCTTGGACGAGGCCTTGGAGATGTCGTCCATGGTGCTCACGGCGCTGCCCACCACGTCGCCGCCCTTGGTGGCCGAGCTGCTGGCCGACTGGGCCAGGCGCGTGGCCATGGCGGCCGCCTCGGCCGACTGGCGCACATTGGCCGTCAGCTGCGACAGCGAGGCCGAGGTCTGCTGCAGGCTGCTGGCCGAGGACTCGGTGCGGTTGGACAGGTCCAGATTGCCCAGCTTGATCTCGTCGGTGGCGGTCTTCATGGACTCCACGCCGTTGCGCACATCCTTGAGCACGGTGCCGATCTGCTCGACGAAGCCGTTGAAGGACGAGGCGATCTGCGCCACTTCGTCATCGCCCGACACCGGCAGGCGCTGCGTCAGGTCGCCGCCGCCCGAGCCGATCTTGTCCATGGCGTCGCGCACCTGAGACAGGCGCCGGAAGGACTGTGCCGTCAGCGCCGCCGCCACGGCGGTTGCCAGGCAGGCCAGCAGCACGATGGCAATGGCCAGCGTCTTGAGCACGCTTTGCAGGCCGGTCGTGGCCTCGGCCTTGTCCAGCGCCACCACCAGCAGCCAGTCCGTGCCCTGCACCGGGCGGGCCTTGAGCAGCTTGGCGCTGCCGCCCAGGCTCACTTCCAGGGGCGCCGTGGCGCTGGCCAGCGCGGTCAACGCGGCCGGCGTCAGCAGCTCGGAGATGTCGGAGGTGGGCTTGAGCAGCAGCTTGGCATCGGCATGCGCCAGCACCTGGCCGTCACGGCTGACCACGAAGCCCAGGCTGCCGGGCGTGGGGCGGATGGCCGAGACCACCTCGCGCACGCCCTCCAGCGGCACGGCGCCGCTGATCACGCCCTGCAACGCGCCGCCGCGCAGCATGGGAGCCACGAAGGCCACATAGGGCACGCCCGTGGTGGAGTCGCCATAGGGCTTGGTCAGCGTCAGCTTGCCGGCCTGCACGGCGCTCTTGTACCAGGGGCGGGCCGTGGGGTCGTAGTCCGGCGGGGTGCTGGTGGTGGACTTGAAGGTCTTGTCCTGCCAGCCCACCGTGGTGATGGGGAAGCCGCTGGCCTGGCCCATGTGGGCGGCAAAGCCCTGCGGGTCGCCATGCTCGATCACGGCGGCGGCGGCACTGACGGCGCGTGCCTTGGCGGCCACCCACTGGTCGATGGCCATGGTGTTGCCTGCGGTGATGGCGTCCAGGTCCTGTTCGATGGTCTGGAACGTACTGCCGCGAACGATGTGGTACGTGGCAGCCCCCGTGATGGCAAGGGCGCCGACCACGGTGGCTGTGCTGATGGCAAGGATCTTGGAGCGAAGGGTCTGGAGCATGGCGCGGCAAGGGAAGACTGAGGACTCCGCAAGCCGCGATGGCCGGGCATGCGGCCCTGTCATTAACGCACAATTTGTTTCATTTTTGACGACATGCCAACCCTGGGGTGGCGTGCACCAACTTGCGCGCAACACCTGTCATAGAGGCATTTGCTGCAGTGCACCATTGCAGTGCGGTGTGACATGTTGCTGTAACGCAACCGTCGCGGGACTTTCATGGCGGCTTTCCACAATGGCGGCACGCAGGCAAACCGAGTGGCACAGGCAGGCCACCGACTGCGTCCAACATGACGAGGAAGGCGGGCATATGGACGTTCTTGACACCCTTCGCAACGCGGCGATCGACGTCGCCAAGCCCCCGCTTTCCGCGCTTCTCAAGCCACCCCAGGCCGCAGACAAACCCCTGCGGCTGGACGTGCGCTGGGCCCGGCACCTTGACGAAGTGCGACAGGTGCAGCGTCTGCGCCATGCGGTGTTCGCCGCCGAGATGGGCGCCGTGCTGCAGACGCCGCTGGCCGGACACGACATCGACGCCTTCGACGACTTCTGCGAGCACCTCATGGTCTGCGATGCCGACCGGGGCGTGGTCATCGGCACCTACCGCCTGCTGACGCCCACCCAGGCGCTGCGCGCCGGCGGCCTGTACTCCGACCAGGAATTCGACCTCGCCCCGCTGCACGCCTGGCGCCCGCGCATGGTGGAGCTGGGCCGCAGCTGCGTGCATGCATCGCACCGCCAGGGCGGCGTGATCCTGGCGCTATGGGGCGCACTGGCCGAATTCATGCAGCGCAACCAGCTCGACGCCATGGTCGGCTGCGCCAGCATTCCCATGCAGTACCCGGGCCTGGCCCATGGCGAGGGACCGGCGCGCGTCTGGCAGCAACTGCGCCAGACCCATCTGGCCGAGCCTGAGCTGCAGGTGCGTCCCCGCGTGGCCCTGCCCGAGGAGCTGGCCTCGGTCAGTACCAGCGGCATGAGCGTGGAGCCGCCCGCGCTGATCCAGGGCTATCTGCGCACGGGCGCCAAGGTGCTGGGCGCGCCGGCCTGGGACAGCGACTTCAACACGGCCGACCTGCCCATCATGATGCGCATGCAGGACCTGCCTTCGCGCTACCTGCGCCTGTTCACGCGGCGCGGCTGAGGCCGGCGCGGCGATATGGGGGACATTCCGGGAAGAGAGGGCGGATCCGGCTTCTTGTGCAATGAGCCGGACCGTGATGTGCATCACAGGGCTGTCACAAAGACCGTGCATGATGCTGGATGTGGGCTGAAGCAGACACCCGGACGGAGGCAGGTAACCTGCACCGGACTGACCGGGCCTTGGTCCACGCCAATTCGAGGCCGCAGCCTGTTCGCAGGCTGCGGCCTTTTTCATGGACTACTTTCCTGGGTCATCGCCGGGCCAATGCCGGGCTGCTGTGCGGCGGGCGCCGCATCGGCCAGCAGACGCTGGTGCTCGATCTTCACGCAGCGGTCCTGCACGGTCCACAGGCCTGCGGCACGGGCCTGCTCCAGGGCGGCATCGTTGACCACGCCCAGTTGCAGCCACAGGCAGCGTGCGCCGACGGCAACGGCCTCGGCGGCCAGCGGCGGGATGTCCTCGCTCTTTCGGAAGCAATCGACCATGTCGATGCGCAGGCCCTGGGCGGCCAGCGCGGCCGCAGCGTCGGCCAGGCTGGCATGGACGGGCTCGCCCAGGATGCGGCCGCCCTCGCGCGCCACCACGGGGTTCACGGGAACGATGCGGTAGCCATGGCGCTGCATGTACTGCGAGGCCTGGTGGCTGGGCCGCTCGGGCTGCGGCGACAGGCCGACCACGGCCAGGGTGCGGCACTGCACGAGGATGTCGCGCAGGCGGGAGTCTGTTGCTGTATCGCTCATGCGCCGCAGTGTACGCAGTGCATGCAGCTCAGGCGGGCAGGGCTGTCGCGTCTGCAGCATGGCGGCGGCGCAGCACCATCCCCCAGCCCAGCCCCAGCACGGCGGCCGTGGCCGAGGCCATCAGCACCCCCAGCTTGGCGGCATTGAGCAGGGCCTCGCTGTCAAAGGCCAGCGTGGCGATGAAGATGGCCATGGTGAAGCCAATGCCTGCCAGCAGGCCGGCCAGCAGTGTGTCGCTCCAGCCCATGCCCGGCGGCAGCGCGCACATCCGCAGGCGCACGGCCAGCCAGCAGCTGAGCAGCACGCCCAGCGGCTTGCCCAGCACCAGGGCCAGGGCCACGCCCCACATCACGGCCGATGCGCCCGCCACATCGATGCCAGCGGTGCCCGCGCCCTGCAGCGGCACGCCGGCATTGGCCAGCGCAAACAGCGGCATCACGCCAAAGGCCACCCAGGGATGCAGGTCCGCCTGCACGCGCTCCACGGGCGCGGCGCTTTCGCGGCCTGCCAGCGCGTGCACGGGTGTCACCAGGCCCAGCACCACGCCGGCCAGCGTGGGATGGGCGCCGGTCTGCCAGATGCCCCACCAGAGCACGGCGCCCGGCAGCACATAGGCCCAGGCGCGGCGCACGCCCAGCGACTGCAGCAGGAACACGCCGGCCAGGCCGGCGGCGGCCACCAGCAGCTGGCTCCACTGCAGCCCGCCCGAATAGAACAGCGCAATGATGAGCACGGCCACCAGGTCGTCGATGATGGCCAGCGCCAGCAGGAACACGCGCAGCGCGGGCGGCAGGCCCCGGCCCAGCAGGGCCAGCACGCCCATGGCAAAGGCGATGTCGGTGGCCGTGGGCACGGCCCAGCCGTTGCGCAGCGGCGGCGCGGCATTGAAGGCCAGGAAGATCAGGGCCGGCGCCACCACGCCGCCCAGCGCGGCCATCACGGGCAGCAGCGCCTGGCGCGGCTGGGCCAGTGCGCCGGAATGCATCTCGCGGCGTATCTCCATGCCGACCACGAGAAAGAACACGCTCATCAGCGCATCGTTGACCCAGAAATGCAGGGACTGCGACAACTGCCACGGGCCCAGGCCCAGGCTCAGGGGCGTGTGCCACAGCGCCTCATAGGAGCCGGCCCAGCCGGAGTTCGCCCAGAGCAGGGCGGCGGCCGCTGCCAGCAGCAGCACGATGCCGCCCGCGGCCTCGGCATGGGACCAGCGGGACAGGAAGGCGCCGACGCGGTCGGCGAAAGACAGGAAAAGGGGCGTGCGCGGGCCGGACGGCCGCGGGGTCGTGTAGGTGTTCATGTGCAAAGCAGCAAAGGGGCCTTGCGGCCCCGGTGCGCAGGCGGCCCGACCTGCGCTATCAACACCTGTCCTGCCGCCCCATGCGGTCTGGACACCCAGCCGCCATTATAAAAGAACCCCCCACGCTCCCTTTGCTGCGCAAGGTCCGCTGCCCCCGAGGGGGCCGCTTTTTGCCTTGGGGCGGCCCGGCGGCGAAAAATCGGCGGCCGGGACTCTTGCGCAAGACCCTGCGGATTCAGGGCCTGGGCGGCTCATTGCGCGCAACGCATTCGGCCAGCAGCCCCAGCGAGGACAGCGCAATCATGAAGACCAGGAACACATAGGCCGCCGTTGCCACGCCCAGGCTCATGCTGAAGCCCCATTGCAGCACCGAGCAGGCCATGCCGGTCTGCGGGTACATCGCCGTGCATTGCGATGCGGCGGGCATGTGCACGTACCAGGTGACGGCGATGAACATGGCGCCCGCCACCATGGCGGCATTGCCCCAGGGATGGGTCTGCGGGTGGTACAGCGCATAGATCAGCGCCACGGGAACGGCCAGGCCCCAGGCGAACATCATCAGCCAGCTGAACACCGGCGAGACCGCCAGGATGGACTGCAGCCATCCCATCTTGGGCAATCCGTTGACGAAGCCCAGCAGGTCCCAGACAAAGGGCAGAACGATCCCCGCCACGGCCAGGCTGGCAAGCCCCAGCGCCAGCAGCAATCCCTTGCCGCGTGAACGATGGTGCACCCCCGAAGGGTGCGAATGGGTGATCAGTGCATGCATGGCCCACCTCCTGTGTCGTGCAGGGCGGGCAGTTGCCGCGCGGGCGGGTCTCCGGAGTCGGGCGGCAGCCGCGGCGCCTAGCGTTCGGATTGCGGTATTCCCCGGATGCATCCAGTCTAGGACGGCGTGCGCTGCAACAAATGTAGGCCTGGGACCTACCCAAAATCGGGGTTTGTCCCAGGAGGGCGTGCCGTCAAAGCGCGGCCAAGGCCCCCAGTACCTCGTTCTTCGATAGCAGCTCGCTGAGCACCACCGGCGGCTTGCCCGGCGCATGCAGCACATAGACGGGCACGCCGCTGCGGCCCAGTTGCTGCAGCGCGGCGGTGATGGCCGGGTCGCGCCGCGTCCAGTCGGCGCGCAGCAGGGTCACGCCGTGCTGCTCGAAGGCGGCCAGCACCTCCTCATGGTTGAGCGTGGTGCGCTTGTTGACCTGGCAGGTCACGCACCAGGCGGCCGTGTAGTCCACGAACACGGGCTTGCCCGCCGCCTGCAGCTCGGCCACGCGGGCGGCCGACCAGGGCTGCCAGCGCTCGCCTGCAGCGGACGCCGTGCCCGTGCCCTCCGCCTGGGCAGGTGTGGCGATCAGGGGGGCGGTGGTGACCAGCAGCGCGCCCCCCAGCGCCACGGCCAGCGTGGCCAGCACGGCCCGCGTGCGGCCCTTGAGCGTCAGCGTCCAGACCAGGGCGCTGAAGGCCAGCAGCAGGGCCAGCAGCGCGGTGGCGGCGTCGATGCCGCTTTGGTGTCCCAGCACCCAGACCAGCCAGACCACGGTGGCGAACATGGGAAAGGCCATGGCGCGGCGGAAGGTATCCATCCAGGCGCCCGGGCGCGGCAGCCAGCGCACCACGGCGGGAACGAAGCTGGCCAGCAGATAGGGCAGGGCCATGCCCAGGCCCAGGGCGACAAACACCGTCAGCGCCTGCAAGGCCGGCATGTCGATGGCAAAGCCCAGCGAGGCACCCATGAACGGCGCCGTGCAGGGCGAGGCAATGGCCACGGCCAGCACGCCCGACAGAAAGGCATCGGCCACCGGATGCCGCGCATGGGCCGCAGCCCAGCGGCCGGGCAGCATGGAGCCGAATTCGAACAGGCCGGCCAGGTTCAGCCCCAGCAGCGTGAACAGGGCCGCCAGCAGGGCCACGATGGCCGGCGACTGCAGCTGAAACCCCCAGCCCAGCTGCTCGCCTGCCGCGCGCAGCGCCAGCAGCAGTCCGCCCAGGGCCAGGAAGGACAGGACCACGCCCGCCGTATAGGCCAGCCCTCCCAGCCGCTGGGCGCGGCGGTCCTGGCCATGTCGTGCAAAGCCCAGGATCTTGATGGCCAGCACCGGGAAGACGCAGGGCATGAGATTGAGGATCAGTCCACCCACCAGGCCACCGAGCAAGGCCATCCACAGGCTGGTGGCGCTGGCGGCCGGTGCGGCAGCCTGATTGGCAGCCAGGGCGGCGGCCAGCGCGGGGGAAACGCTGGCCATGGCGGCGGCCGTCCAGCGGCCCTCGACCGGGGCTTCGGCGCGCCAGGCCACGGGCTGGCCCTGCTCCAGCGCTGCGGCGCGCTCGGCAGGCGGCAGGGCCAGG
Organism: Delftia deserti; assembly: GCF_042653485.1. NCBI lineage: Bacteria > Pseudomonadati > Pseudomonadota > Betaproteobacteria > Burkholderiales > Comamonadaceae > Delftia > Delftia deserti. The sequence goes on from NZ_JBHSIH010000001.1 coordinate 4,399,881, forward strand.
ACCACGGGCAGCCTGGCCGGGGTCTCGCCGCGCATGTCGGACAGGGGCAGCTCGGCCACCCAGGCCGCACCATCCCAGCGCTGCTGCCAGTCCTTGCCCAGCTCGGCTGCATGGCGGAAGGTGTCCGGTGATTCAGGATAGAAGTCCAGCGTGCGGCCCTGCAGGGCTTCCGGCAGACCCTCGATGCGCAGCTGCACGCGCTCGTCGGGCGTACTGCCTTCTGCTGCTGGCTGGCTGGCCGGCACCACCTTGGCCTGGGCCGGTGCAGGCAGTGCCTGGGGCTTGAGCGCCCAGGCCTGGATGAAGGCCTGACCCTGGCCTGCCGTGCTGCCCTGCACGGGCAGTTGCAGCTGGAAATCGCCTTCCTCGGGAATGCACTCCACGCGGCAGACCAGCCAGTTCGCATGCAGGCGCAGGTCCAGCATGCCGGAGGCGGGCGGCTTGAAGTCGGCGGCCACCTGCACGGGCACCGGCAGCAGCACCTGGCCCTCATAGCCGTAGTTGAGCAGAGGGCCCACGCGCAGCGCCTCGGGCACGGGCCACTGGATCTCGCCCGCCGTCAGGCCTGCAGGCAGCTGCCAGTTCAGCTCGGTGGCCAGGCCGGAGTCACCGGCGTTCTTCCAGTAGGTATGCCATTCGGGCTGGTGGGTGATCAGCAGGCCCAGCCACAGCGTCTGTCCGGGCTGAACGCCTTCGGGTGCCTGGGCCACGAGCTCGGCCCGCACGCGTGGCGTGTCCACGGCCGCTGCCGGGCCGCTGCCGGTCTTCAGGCGGATCTGCGCGCCGGCATGGGAGGCCAGCAGGCCGGTGGCGGCCAGGAGGAGGGCGAGAAGCCAGAAGGCGAGGCGCTGGGGTGCGGTGTGGCGAGGAGGCGTTTGGAGTGGCATGGCGGACTATGGGAGCCCGGGGCGTGATCTTTGGTTCCCCTGGCTACAGGCGGCGATGGTAGCGGCCTGCGCCATGGAATCCTTTGTGCGTTTTCACAAGACGATTGGCAAAAGATATCGTTGCATAGGCGCTTGGTATTGGACAGGCGAAGGGTCCGCTGCCCATCATGGACCGGCCACCCATCCGGGATAGAGCAACACAAGGAGACAAGCCATGCAGGAGACATCTCGCCGCCACTTCCTGGCCGCCGGCGCGGCAGCGGCCGCAGCCTGGGGACTGCCGCAGCACGCAAGCGCGGCCGCTGCCTATCCCGACAAGTCCGTGCGCGTGATCGTGCCCTTTCCCGCAGGCGGCACCACCGACGTGGTGGCAAGGCTGGCCATGCAAAAGCTCGGGGAGCTGACCGGCCAGTCCTTCGTGGTGGACAACAAGGGCGGCGCCAACGGTGTCATCGGCACGGAACTGGCCGCCCGCGCCGCGCCCGACGGCTACACCCTGCTGATGAACACGGCAGGCGCGCAGACGCTGAGCCCCGTGCTCTACAAGACCAGCTACGAGGCGCTGTCCAGCTTCGAGCCCATCAGCCATCTGTGCGACGTGGGCTTCGTCCTCATCGCACGCAAGGACCTGCCCGTGAACAGCCTGCAGGAGCTGGTCGCCATGGCCAAACAGGGCAAGCCGTTGAGCGTGTCCTCGGGCAGCAGCATGATTTCGCTGATCACCGAGCAGTTCAAGAAGGTGATTGGCGCGCCGGGTATCGTCAACGCCCAGTACAAGGGCACGGCGCCGCAGATGCAGGCCGTGGTGGCGGGCGAGGTGGATTTCTCGTTCGACTCCTTCACCTCGGTGGAGATGATCCGCACGGGCAAGGTCAAGGCCCTGGCCGTGCTGCTGCCCCAGCGCGCCGAAGTCTTTCCCCAGGTGCCCACCATCAAGGAGGCCGGCGTGGACGGCATGGGCTTCAGCTCCTGGTCGGGCCTGCTGGCGCCCAAGGGCACGCCCCGCGACATCGTGGCCCAGCTCGCGCAGCAGATGGACAAGGTCATGCAGATGCCCGACGTGCTGGCCAAGCTGCGCAGCTACAGCTATGTGCCGCGCCGGGGAACGCCCGAGGAGTTCGCGCGGCTGATCGAGTCGGACAACGAGCGCTGGAAACGCATCGTCAGGGAATCCAACTTCAAGGTCGAATGAGACGCGGGGCGGGGGCTAAGATCATGGCCATGCCAAGCTCCCCGCCTCCACACACGTCCCTCGGTACCTGGCCATCGCGCTGGTGGGCCGAAGTATCGGCGCGCGATTTCGCGCTGGCCCAGACGGGGCTTGCCGCGGAAACCGTGGCGGTGCTGCCCGTGGCCGCCGTGGAGCAGCACGGCCCGCACCTGCCGATGTCCGTCGACGCCCGCCTGCTGCAGGGCGTGATCGATGCGACCCTGCCGCTGCTGCCGGCCGAGCTGCCCGTGCTCTTTCTTCCCCCGCAGAACATCGGCTTCAGCGTGGAGCACCAATCGTTTGCAGGCACGCTGACGCTGTCGCCCGCCACGGTGATCGCGCTGTGGACCGAGCTGGGCGCCTGCGTGGCACGCGCCGGCGTGCGCCGGCTGCTGCTGCTCAATGGCCATGGCGGACAGGTCAGCGTGATGGACATCGTGGCGCGCGAGCTGCGCATGCGCCATGGCCTGCTGGTCTATAGCAGCAGCTGGTTCGGCCTGGTGGACGATGCGGCCAATGCGCAGTTCAGTGCACACGAGCACCGCTTCGGCATCCATGGCGGCGAGGTCGAGACGTCGATGATGCTGCACCTGGCGCCTGCGACCGTGCGCATGGAGCATGCGCGGGACTTCCATTCCACTTCGGAGGATAGGGCGCGGCGGCATGCCTTGCTGGGCAATGGGCGAAGCGCGAAGATGGGCTGGGCCATCGAGGACTACAACGTTTGCGGGGCGGTGGGGAATGCTGCGGGGGCTACGGCCGAGCGGGGGGCCTTGATGGTGGAGGCTTCGGCTCGGGGGCTGGTGCGGTTGTTGTCCGAGATGGTTGCGCTGCCTGCGGATACTGTGGGGCGGGCGCCGGAGCCGTTGTAGGTTTGTTGCGGGGGCGTTTTTGGACCCTGCCGGGTGGTGGTTTTGCGAGGCCGGGAGTCGGCCCGGCGGCCGACCTACTTTCTTGCCGCGCAGCAAGAAAGTAGGCAAAGAAATGCGCCCGAATGTCCGCGACCCCTTCGCTGCGCTGCGGGGCCACCTGCGTCGTGGCGGCTGCGGGGAGTTTGCTCGGGCCTTTGCTTCGCTCGGCCTATTCCTTTATTGCTTGGGGATCTTGGCCTGGACGATCACGTCGCCCCAGCGCTTGATTTCCGACTGCAGCAATTGCGCGGTCTGCTCGGGCGTGCTGGACTGGGCCTGGACGTTCATTTCGCGCAGTTTCTGCGTGACTTCGGGGGAGTTCACGGCGGCGGCGATTTCCTTGTTCAGGCGGGCGATGATTTCCGGGGGGGTCTTGGCGGGGGCGGCCAGGGCGTTCCAGGAGGAGGCGACGAAGCCCTTGACGCCTGACTCCTGGGCCGTGGGCACGCCGGGCAGCAGGGCCGAGCGCTTGTCGCCGGTGATGGCCAGCAGGTTGACGGCCTTGGAGTTGATCTGGCCCATGATGGGCGTGAGGATTTCCACGGCCGCGTCGATCTGCCTGCCGCGCAGGGCCGTGACCACGGCAGGGGTGCCGTTGAAGGGCACGATCTGGGCGTCGATGCCGGCCGTGGTCTTGAACAGTTCGGCTGCCAGATGCTGGGTGCTGCCGATGGCGATGCTGCCGATGTTGAGCTTGCCGGGGTTGGCCTTGGCCCAGGCCACCAGCTCGCCCAGGTTCTTGAAGCGCGAGTCGCTGGCGGTGAGCACGCCGATGTCGAAGTAGCCCAGGGTGGAAATCGGCGTGAAGTCCTTGACCATGTCGAAGGGCAGCTGGTTGAACAGCCCCACGGTGACGGCACTGCCGTTGGACATGAGGAACAGCGTGTGCCCGTCGGGCGCGGACTTGGCCACGGTGTCGGCGGCGACGATGCCGCCTGCGCTGGGCTTGTTGTCGATGATGACGGGCTGGCCCAGTTGCGAGGCCAGCTTTTGCGCGACGACGCGCGAGGTGACGTCGGCCACGCCGCCCGCGCCAAAGGGCACGACGATGCGGATGGGCTTGTTCGAGAGGGGTTGGGCCTGGCTGGTGATGGCGGCCAGCAGCAGGGTCGCGCAGGCCAGTGCGCTGCGCGTGAAACGGCGTTTGTTCATGGGTCTTTTGTCTCCTGGCCGGCGAGTTTGGCGCAAAAGCGCAGGCCGGCCCAGAGCGCCCGTGTTCTGGCTGCTATGCCCTGGCGCGATAGCTGTGTGACAGCGTTGCCGGGGGCGGCTCAGGCGTGGGTGATCCAGCTGCGGTGCTCGTCCGTGTCCAGGTGGTTGAGCGTGTTGAAGGTCTGCAGCATCAGGCGCTTGGGGCTGGTGGTGAACTCGGTCACGGCGCTGTTGCGGATGCGCATGTTCAGCGCAATGGTGACCTCGGGCGAGGTGCCCAGCACATGGCCCACGGCCGTGGAGATGGGGCCGCCGCTGCTGACCAGGAGCACGTTTTCGTCGGCATGCTCGTGGCGCACGCGCTCCAGCACCTGGCGCACGCCGCCCGAGAAATCATCCCAGCTGGGCATGCCTTTGGGGCTGATGGTGCCGGCCATCCACTGGGCCAGGGCATCGCACAGCAGGCGGAAGTGGTGGCGGTACAGCTCGGGCGTATCGGGCTTGGGCAGGGGCGCCGGATGGATGGCCTGCAGCAGCGCGCCGCTGTCGTATTCATCGAGGCCTGCAAGCGCTTGGGTGCGGTGCTGCTCGGCAGGCAGGCTGCCCAGGCCGTCGGCGATGCCGGCCAGCGTCTGCGCATGGCGGCGCAGCGTGCCCGTGTAGACAGCGTCGAAGCGCAGGCCGCGCTCTCGCCAGTAGGCACCCAGCCTTTGCGACTGCGCCGTGCCGCGCTCGCTGAGCTGGTCGTAGTCTTCGGCACCAAACGAGGCCTGGCCATGGCGCACAAGATAGAGGGTTCCCATGGCGCGGATTGTGGCCAGCGCCGGCGCCGGCGTTTGTCCTGCGGGCGACTGGCTGCCGCCTTGGCGACAGATTCCGGCAACCCGGCAGGCCCTACAACAGCACCTGGCCGCTCACGCATTCCACGACATGGCCGCCTATCCACAGCGCGCCCTGCGCGTCCTCGCTGACATGCACGCGACCGTCGCGCCCCACGCAGCAGCCCTGGCTGGCGATGTAGGGCGCACGCAGCAGGCCTTCGCCGCGCAGCCACAGGGCCAGGCTGGCGTTGAGGCTGCCGGTGACGGGGTCTTCGGTGACGCCGACGGGGCTGGCGAAGCCGCGCACTTCCAGGCGGGGGGCGGCATCCGTCTCGGCTGCGGCTGGCCGCTGGCCCGTGGCAAAGGCGCGGGCCTCGCGGCTGCTGCGGCCGATCAGTGCCGGTGCATCTTGCGCGCTTTCGTACAACGCGCAGGCGCCCACCTTGGTGTTCAGCGCCTTGAGCCTTGCATGGTCAGGCTCCAGCGCCAGCACCTGGTCGGGGTGCTCGAAGAGCACGCCCATCCAGCGCGGGCCGTTGTCCAGCCAGGCCGCACGCAGGATCTGGCCGCGTTCTGCGCCCAGCGCGGCCGCCACGTCATCCAGCAGGCCGGGCTCCACGTCGCCGATGTCGGTGGACGGTGCCTGAAAGGCCAGGCGCCCGTCCTGGCGCACGATGCCGATCAGCCCCTTGGCGCATTCCTGCACGATGCGCCGGGCCTGCTGAGGCACGCCGCCCTGCGCCAGCCAGGCGTGGCAGCTGCCCAGCGTGGGATGGCCGGCAAAGGGCAGCTCGCCGCCCGGCGTGAAGATGCGCACGCGGTAGTCGGCGCCTGCAGCGCGGCCGGCCTCGGTGGGTGGCAGCACGAAGGTGGTCTCGGACAGATTGGTCCAGGCCGCGAAGGACTGCATCTGCGCATCGGTCAACCCGGTGGCGTCGAGCACGACGGCCAGCGGATTGCCCAGGTAGGGCCGTGCCGTGAACACATCCACGGTCATGAAGGGGCGCTGGCGGGAGACGTATGCAGGTGTCATGGCAATGGGCAGATGGAAGGGAGGATGGAAAAGCCGACAGCAAGCCGGACTTTGGTTCGACTGCGTGTCGGCTTCCCCCTGGCCCAAGCAGGTAACTGGCCCAAACACCAGGGACGCCGAGCAAGAGCCGCCTCGCGGCGAGGGCGTCGTCCCCCTCCCTTGCGAAGCAAGTAGAGAGGGGGAAGCGGCGCTAGCCGCTCAGGGGGTGGTTTACATCGTGGAGCGGATGGCGTCGGCCAGGGCGGCGATGCCCTTGTCGATCTGCTCGGCCGACACCGTCACGTAGGACAGGCGCAGCGTGTTGGCCTGGGGCTCGTCCGCATAGAACGGCGCGCCTGGCACGAAGGCCGTGCCGCGTTCCACGGCGGCGGGCAGCAGCTTTTGCGCATCCATGCCCTGGGGCAGGCGAACCCACAGGAACATGCCGCCCACGGGACGGGTCCACTGCACGTCCAGGCCGGCCATTTCGCGTTCCAGCGCGGCCAGCATGGCGTCGCGCTGGCGCTTGTACATGGCGCGGATGGTGGGCACATGGCGGTCCAGGAAGCCGTCCTTGATGACCTCGGAGACCACGCGCTGGTTGAAGCCCGGCGTGTGCAGGTCGGCCGCCTGCTTGGCCTGCAGCAGCTTGTTGTAGACGGACTTGGGCGCGACCAGGAAGCCGATGCGCAGGCCCGGGGCCAGCACCTTGGAGAAGGAGCCCAGGTAGATCACGCCTTCCGGGTTGCGCGCGGCCAGCGGCAGGGCAGGGGCCTGCTCGAACCACAGGTCGCCGTAGGGGTTGTCCTCGATCAGCGGGATGTTGAGTTCGCGCGCCTTGTCCACCAGGGCCTGGCGGCGTGCCTCGGCCATGGTGCGGCCGGTGGGGTTCTGGAAGTTGGGCAGCACGTAGGCCAGGCGGGCCTTGTCGGCGCCGGTGCCGGCCTTGGCGGCGAAGTCCTCGACGAGGATGCCGTCGTCATCGCTGTCCACGCCCACGGGAATCGGTTCCTGCGGTGCAAAGGCCTGCAGAGCGCCCAGGTAGGTAGGCTTTTCGACCAGCATGCGGCTGCCACGGTCCAGGAAGACCTTGCCAATCAGGTCCAGCGCCTGCTGCGAGCCCGTGGTGATCAGCACCTGGTCGGGGTCCACTTCCCAGGGCAGGAAGTCGGCCACGGCCTGGCGCAGGGGGGCGAAGCCCTCGCTGGTGGCGTACTGCAGGGCCGAGGCGCCATCGCGCTGCATCACGGTCTGGCAGGCCTGGGTGAACTCGTCCAGCGGAAAGGCCAGCGGCGAGGGCAGGCCGCCCGCCATGCTGATGATGCCGGGACGGTCGGTGAGCTTGAGGATTTCGCGGATGGCGGAGGGGTTCATCTTGGCAGCACGGTCTGCCAGCGTCCAGGTCGTCATAAAAAAACAGTTCTAGGTCTTGCGGTGCCCGCCATGCGGGCGGACTGGTATGGATTGCCATGCCGTCGTGGGGCACGGGCCGGCCGCATGTGAAGAGCGGAGTGCGGATGGCGCGCCCGCTCTTGCGCCGGCAATGAGGGTATTTTGTCGCGGCCGTGAAGGGTCTGCGCATCCTCCCTTCAATAGCTGGGCAGGCCAGTACGGCCTTTGCCTGGGCGTGGGTGGAGGACCCTCATGCGGCCACCATCCACATCGCCGTCAGCGCCAGCATGGTCGCCATGGCACGGTTGAACCACAGCAGCCTGCGTCCCTGGGCCAGCCAGTGGCGCAGCAGGGCGCCCACGCAGGCATACAGCAGATTGCTGAAAAAGGCATAGGCGGCCATGACGGGCAGCACCACGGTCAGGCGCTCGGTCAGGTCCTCGCGCCCCGCCAGCCAGCCGGCGACGATGGCCAGCGCCAGCAGCCAGGCCTTGATGTTCACGAATTGCAGTCCCACGCCCTGCCAGAAGCCCACCTGCAGCTGCTGCGGCGATTGCAGCGAAGCCATCTGCGCGCTGCGGCTCAGGCGCCAGGCCATCCACAGCAGGTAGCCGATGCCGGCGGCCTTGACCAGCCACAGCATCAGCGGCGCCGCGACAATGGCCGCGCCCACGCCGGCCGTGCTCAGTACCAGCAGCACGCACCAGCCCACGGGCACGGCCAGGACGAAGCGCAGCGCCGGGCGCAGGCCGTGGTTGGCGGCCAGGGCCGTGGACAGCGTGGTGTTGGGACCGGGGCTGAAGCTCATGGAAGCGGCGAGCAGCAGCAAGGCGGTGAGTTCGGACGGTGGCATGAGGCGGTGGCCCCGAAGGTCTCCATACAGGCGGCAGGGGCTGTTGGGGAGGAGGGCCCGGCAGGCCTTCTCCGCAGCACGAATGCATGAAATATAGGTGCAAGACCTGTACAGTGCCAATACAGTTGAACCCTCAATTGCATGTTCTGTATTGGTGCCTATCCCGATACAGTGACTTTCTGGTGACCCCTTCGCAGCCGTTTGCAGCCGTTCACACCCGTTTCCGCATGACCGTTCCCCTCTCGCGGCTGGCGCCGCAGACCCTGAGCACCCAGCTGGCCGAGCGCCTGGGAGAGCGCATCCGCATGCGGCTGCTGCCTGCGGGCGCACGCCTGCCTTCGGTGCGCGAATGCGCGCGCCAGCAGGGCGTGAGCACGCACACGGTGGTGGCCGCCTATGACCTGCTGCAGGCCCAGGGCCTGGTCGAGGCACGGCCGCAAAGCGGCTTCTTCGTGCGCGACTTCGTGCAGGATGCGCCGCTGCTGCAGCCCGAACAGGCCCGGGCCATCCCCGCCGAGGAGGCCCCTGGCGTGCCCAAGGGCACGCGCATCAATGCCTCCATGCTGGTGCGCGGCATGTTCCACCAGAGCGTGGGCGGCAGGCCGCAGCCCGGTGCGGGCGTGCTGCCGGCCGAGTGGCTGGAGGCCGGCTTCCTGGCGGCGGCCATGCGCAAGGCCTGCTCGGGCAAGTCCCTGCACGACTCCTGCGTGGGCTACGGCGACCCGCTGGGCGACATCGGCCTGCGCGAGGCGCTGTCGCGGCGCCTGGCGCGCCTGGGCATTGCGGCGGCGCCGCAGCACATCATCACCACCATGGGCGCAACGCATGGGCTGGACGTGGTCAGCCGCGCCCTGCTGCAGCCGGGCGACCCGGTGATGGTGGAGGAACCCGGCTGGGCCGTGGAATTCGCGCGCCTGGCATCGCTGGGCATGCGCGTGCTGCCCGTGCCGCGCGGCCCCGACGGGCCGGACCTGGCCGTGATGCAGCGCTACTGCGAAAGCTGCGCACCCAAGCTCTACGTCAGCGTGAGCGTGCTGCACAACCCCACCGGCTACAGCCTGTCACCGGCCAGCGCCCACGAGGTGCTGCAGCTGGCGCGGCGATTCGGCTTCTACGTGGTGGAGGACGATACCTATGGCGAGATCGCTCCCGACCACGCCGCGCGCATGACCGTGCTGGACCGGCTCAGCCACAGCATCTATGTGAGCGGCTTCGCCAAACTGCTGGCGCCCAACTGGCGCGTGGGCTACCTGGCGCCCCCGCCCGCCCTGGTGGAGCGCCTGGTGGACACCAAGCTGCTGTCCACGCTCACCACCCCCTCGCTGATGGAACGCGCCCTGGCCCACTGCATGGACCAGGGCCAGCTGCGCCGCCATGCCGAGCGCCTGCGCCAGCACCTGGCCCAGGCCCGCATGCGCAGCGTGGCACTGGCCCAGCAGGCCGGCGCCCGCTTCGCGGCCGAGCCGGCCGGCATGTTCGGCTGGGTGGACACCGGCGTGGATACCGAAACCCTGGCCCAGCGCCTGCTGGACGCCGGCTACTTCATCGCCCCCGGCACCATGTTCCACGCCGGCCGCCAGCCCAGCACCTGCATGCGCATCAACTTCGCCACCACGCAGGAGCCCGCCTTCTGGCGCATCTTCGAGCGCGAAGTCCAGGCCATGCGCGGCAGCGCATAGAAAAGGGAATGGGAGAGGGAAAAGGGGGCGGAAGGCTGGGAAGGCGGCATCGATCCGCAAACATAGATCAGACCAGCAGCGCCAAAACCCGGCGCGCCCCAAAACGAGAGACAGCAGCCCCGCAGCGAGGCTGTCGTCCCCCTCCCCCGCGCAGCGGGTAGAGAGGGGGAAGGCGCGTCAGCGCCTCATCAGGGGGTGCCCCCAGTCAATGCGCCCGCATCTTCGTGCGAAGACGCGCGATCGCCTGGCTGTGCAGCTGGCACACGCGCGATTCGGTCACGCCGAGCACGGCGGCGATTTCCTTGAGGTTCATGTCGTGCTCGTAGTACATGCCCATGATGTACTGCTCGCGCTCGGGCAGGGCCTTGATGGCTTCGACCAGGGCCACGCGCAGGCGATGGTCGCGCAGCAGGGCAAAGGGATCGGCGCCGCTGTCGGCCACGTGGCGTTCGAGGAAGTCCTCGCCCTCGTCGCCGCCCGACATGTCCTCCAGATACACCAGCTGCGTGCCGCGCACCTTGCCCAGCAGCGACTGGTAGTCGTCCAGGTCCATGCCCAGCTCGTCGGCGATCTCGGATTCCAGCGGCGTGCGCCCCAGGCGCTGCTCCAGGCGGTGCAGCGCGTGCTCTATGTCCTTTTGGCTCTTGCGGGAGCTGCGGCTCATCCAGTCGCCTTCGCGCAGCTCATCGAGCATGGCGCCACGGATGCGCTGGCTGGCGAAGGTCTCGAATTGCACGCCCTGCTCGCTCTCGAAGCGGGACAGGGCTTCGGCCAGGCCGATCATTCCGACCTGTATCAGATCATCAAGCTCCACATTGGGAGGCAGCTTGGCGATCATGTGCAGCGCGATCCGGCGTACCAGGGGTACATGCCGACGGATCAGTGCATCGCGGTCGAGTTGGCCTTTGGCGGTGTACATGGCGGTCAGTGGCTCCAGGCATGGGATGCGGGCAGCGGCGCGAAGCCGGCGGCCAGATCCTGGCCGCCATGTGGCAACACGCTGCCCGCATGGTTGAGCAGTTGCAGCGCCAGGCGCTGCAAGTCCGGTGCATGGTGCAGGCGCACGGGCAGCAGCCCCGGCGCATGGCCCAGGTGGCGCTGCGCGCAGCGCATCAGCGCGTCGATCTGGGACTGCATCTGTTGCGCGTCCTCGGCCTGGCTGCGGGCGCCTGTCTGTCCACGGCGCCAATCGTAGCTGGTCACGCCCAGGTCGTCAGGGTTGGGCAGCAGCGGCGCCAGCAGGCAGCGCAGGCCGGCATGCATGGCCAGCTGCTTGAGCTGGCGGTAGCAGCCCAGCACGCGGGTGCCTTGTTCGGGCAGCACCATCAGCGGGTGCACGGCCTGGCCGGCCAGGTTGCTGGCCAGCGTGTCGGCATTGGCATACAGCATGACGATGGCGTAGCCGCGCACGTGGCGCTGCAGCCACTGCATGGGCGTCATGCCGGCCTGGCGCGCCTGCTGGGGCAGCAGCTCCAGCCCCTGGCGGGCGGGCAGCACGGCCACCGAGCTGTGGCGGGGATCGGGGTGCAGGCCGGTACGGGCCTGCCAGGCGCTTTGCTGCAGCAGCTGCGCCAGGCCCGGCGCGTCGGCGGCCTCGCCCTGGCCGGCATCCAGCACGAGGACGGGCAGGCCCAGGCGCTGCAGGCTGGCGCAGACCGGCCACAGCAGGGATTGTTCGGCCTGGCCCTGCGGGTCGGTGGCCGTATCGCGCAGCATGGCCAGCACGCGCAGGCCCATGGGGGCGGCGGCGCCGGGCTGGCCGTGCAGGCCCAGGCCCTGGTGCAACTGGGGGAAGGTTTCAAGCATGGTGGATCTCGCCTTCCGTGCTGGGGCTGGACGGTGTGAAGAAGAAGTCCAGGTCCAGTGCCTTGGGATCGAAGGCCGAGCGGGTGGCGGCGCGCATGGAGGCGGAGACCAGTTGCTGCGCATCGGCGCGTTCCCAGTCTTCGGGCACGCGCTGGCCGTTGGTCACGCCGCGCAGCTGCATCTGGTGGCGGATCAGCGTGTCCACCGAGGGGCCGAGCTTCACGGCCTCGTCCACCTTGGTGAGGATGGCCTGGCTGGAGCCGCGCGCCTTGAAGGCCTGCATCACATCGTCCAGCGCATCGCCCTGGCCGGCCGCGTTCACGGCCAGCAGTTTCTGGATGCCGGGCAGGTCCAGCAGGTCGAGGATCTCGTCCTTGCGCGGATCGCGCGGGGCCACGCCCGTGGTGTCGATCAGCACCAGCTGCTTGTTGGCCAGCAGGCCCAGCAGGTCCTGCAGCGCGGCGCGGTCATGGGCCAGGTGGGCCACCACGCCCAGCATGCGGCCATAGGAGCGCAACTGGTCGTGGGCGCCGACGCGGTAGGTGTCCAGGGTGATCAGGCCGACGCTGGCGGCGCCGTACTTGGCTGCGCACAGGGCGGCCAGCTTGGCCGTGGTCGTGGTCTTGCCCACGCCGGTGGAGCCCACCAGGGCGAAGACGCCGCCTTGCTCGTACAGCGGTGCCTGGTCGGCGTCGGTGCGCAGATTGCGTTCCAGCACCTGCATCAGCCAGCGCACGGCATCGCCGGCAGACAGGTCCTGGGGCATGTGCTCGACCAGGGCGCGGGCCAGCACGGGGGAGTAGCCCGCGCGGATCAGCTTGTGCGTGAGGTTGGCGTGGATGGGGTTCTGGCGCGTCTGGCCCAACCAGGTCAGGGTGTTGAAGCGCTCTTCGATCAGGTCGCGCACGGACTGCAGCTCATCGCGCAGTGCCTGGGAGGCCATGGTCGGTGCGGGCTCGCTGCGCAGGGGCTCGCGCAATGGCGCTTCGGCGCTGGCGCGCAGCGGGTTGTGGCGGGCCACGGAAGGCGCGGGCTGTGCCTTGAACGGCTGCTGTGCCGCCATGGGCGCGGAGGCCGGTGCTTCGCGCAGGGCGTCGCCCAGGCTGCGGCGCTGGGCAAAGCTGGGCAGCGGCTCGTCAACGCCGGCCTCATGGCGGCGGCGCAGCATGCGTTCGCGCACATAGTCCTGGAAGGACAGGGTGCTCATGGCCAGCTGTTCGGTGTCTTCCTGCACGCTTTGGCGCAGGCCGGCCGGCTCGGCACCGTCTGCCGACAGCGAGGCTGCCTGCGAGATGGCCTGTGCAATCGCCGACGACGTTGCCTGGGAAGCACGCGATGGAGCCGCCTGCGCGGTCTGCAGTGCCGGCTGCGCCGTGCGCGGCTGGGTCCGCGCCTGGATCAACTGAGCCTGCACCTGCGGGCGCAGGCCCGTGGTTTCCTCTGCGGAGCGGCGCTCGATGGCCTGCTGCAGCGGCGTGCTGCTGGCAGCGGCCTTGCTGTGCTCCAGCGTGTCCTCGGCCGTGGCCATGACCTCCACACCATCGGGCGTGTTGCGGTTGGAAAGGATCAGGGTGCCCGCTCCGAAAGCCATGCGCGCCTTGGCCAGGGCCTCGCGGGAGGTGGGGGCGTAGAAGCGTTTGATGTTCATGCGGATGCACCTTTAAGAATCGAGCCGATGCGGATGGTGTGCGTTTCGGGAATCTCGCTGTGGGCGAGAACCTGCAGACGCGGCGCCACGCGACGCACCAGGCGGGCAATGGAATTGCGGATGGAATCGGGTACCAGCAGGCAGGCAGGCAGGCCCAGCTCTTCTTGCTGGTTGGCCATGTCGGCCGCCTTCTGGGTGAGGATCTCGGCCACGCCGGGATCCAGTGAGGGGGAGCCGGGGTTGGACAGCGCCTGCACCAGCAGGCGTTCGAGTCCGGGCTCGATGGCGATGACGTTCAGCTCGCGGGTCGGGCCGTAGATCTGCTGGACGATGGAAGGCGACAGCGCAATGCGCACGCGGCGGGCCAGCTCGGCAGGGTCCTGCGTGGTCGAGGAGTGCTCGGCCAGCGTCTCGATGATGGTGCGGATGTCACGCACGTGCACCGAGTCCTCCAGCAGCAGCTGGAGCACTTTCTGGAACGTCGTGATGGACACCATTTTCGGAATGACTTCTTCGATCAGCTTGGGAGCCAGTTTGGCCACATGCTCCACCAACTGCTGCGTCTCGGTACGGCTGATCAGCTTGGCTGCATGCACTTGCATCAAGTGTGACAAATGGGTGGCCATCACGGTTTCCGAATCAACCACGGTAAAGCCTGCCATTTGTGCCGCTTCCTTCTGGCGTTCGTCGATCCAGTGGGCGGGCAGGCCGAAGGCCGGGTCGGTGGTCTGGGTGCCGATCAGCGGGGTGCTGATGCCGCCCGGATTGATGGCCAGGAACATGCCGGGGAAGGCCTCGCCCTCGCCCACCATCACGCCGCGCAGGGTGATGCGGTAGGCGCTGGGCTTGAGCTCCAGGTTGTCGCGCACATGCACGGCCGGGGGCAGGAAGCCCACTTCCTGGGCGAACTTGCGGCGCACGCCCTTGATGCGGGTCAGCAGGTCGCCCTGGCGGCCCTTGTCCACCAGGGTGATCAGGCGGTAGCCCAGCTCCAGGCCCAGCAGGTCCACGGGCTGCAGGTCGTCCCAGGTGGCTTCGCCGTCGCTGGGCGCGGCCACGGGTGCGGGCGCCTGGGCCTGCTGGGAGGCGCGCTCCTGCTGGCGGCGCGAGAGCATCCAGGCCAGCCAGCCCAGCAGCGCGCCCGTGCACAGGAAAACGACGTGCGGCATGCCCGGAATGACGCCCAGCAGGCCCAGCACGCCGGCCGTGATGCCCAGTACCTTGGGCGACATGAACAGCTGCTGCGCGATCTGCTGGCCCATGTCGGTTTCCTTGCCCACGCGCGAGATCACCATGGCCGCGGCCACCGAGATCAGCAGGCCGGGGATCTGCGCGACCAGCGCATCGCCCACGGCCAGCAGGATGTAGCTGTCGGCGGCCTGGCCGGCCGACAGGCCGTGCTGGATCATGCCGATGGCGAAGCCGCCGATGATGTTGATCACCAGGATCAGGATGCCGGCGACCGCGTCGCCGCGCACGAACTTGCTGGCACCGTCCATGGAGCCGAAGAAATTGGCCTCTTCCTGCACCTCGGCGCGGCGGCGCTTGGCTTCCTTTTCGTCGATCAGGCCGGCGTTCAGGTCGGCGTCCACGGCCATCTGCTTGCCGGGCATGGCGTCCAGGGTGAAGCGGGCCGAGACTTCGGCGATACGCTCGGCACCCTTGGTGATCACCACGAAGTTGATCACCACCAGGATGGCGAACACGATCAGGCCGACGGCGAAGTTGCCTCCGATCAGGAAGTGGCCGAAGGCCTCGATCACCGCGCCGGCCGCGCCGGGGCCGGTGTGGCCCTCCAGCAGCACCACGCGGGTGGAGGCCACGTTCAGCGACAGGCGCATCAGCGTGGTCAGCAGCAGCACCGACGGGAAGGCCGCGAAGTCCAGCGGCCGGATCATGTAGGCCGCCACCATCATCACCATCAGCGCCACGGCGATGTTCAGCGTGAAGAAGGTGTCCAGCAGCCACGGCGGAATGGGCAGCACCATCAGCGCCAGGATGGCCACCACCAGCAGCGGCGCCATCAGGCCCTGAGCGAACTTGGCGTTCTCGCTCGACCACATCGATTGCAGGGATTGGAGCGGATTCGTCGTCATGGAGCAGTACCTTCAGTGGTCGCGGCGGCGCCTGGCGCGCGGCGGCCCTGGTGCGGATCGAGTTCGGCGGGCACGACGGGTTCGCCGAGATCGCCAGGCATGGGGCCTTCGCCGCGCAGTGCGGCCTTCAGGCGGTAGACATAGGCCAGGACCTGGGCCACGGCCGTGTACAGCGCGGCGGGAATGGCCTGGTCCAGGTCGGCGTGCGCGTACAGGGCGCGCGCCAGCATCGGGGATTCGAGCACCGGTATCTTGTGGGCGCCCGCGACTTCGCGGATCTTCAGCGCCACCAGGTCCGTGCCCTTGGCGATGACCTGCGGGGCGGCCATGGTCTTTTCGTCGTAGCGCAGCGCCACGGCATAGTGCGTGGGGTTGGTGACCACGAAGTCGGCGCGCGGCACGGCGTTGACGCTGGCGCGGTCGGCGATCTCGCGCTGCTTCTGGCGGATCTTGCTCTTGATCTGCGGGTTGCCGTCGGACTCCTTGTGCTCCTGCTTGACTTCCTCGTGGCTCATCTTCAGGCGCGACTTGAACAGGTAGGCCTGCAGCGGCACGTCGATCACGGCCATCAGGAATACCACCAGCAACAGCAGGGCCACGCCGCTGGCCAGCCACTGGCCGGTCATGGTCAGCGCCATGGCCGAAGGCTGGGAGGAGATGGCGGCGATCTCGGCGAGATGGCTGCTCATGAACTTCCAGGCCACGAAGGCGAGGATGGCCGTCATCACCACCATCTTCGCCACGGTGACCATCTGCTGCTTGGAAAACAGATTGGTCAGGCCCGACAGCGGATTGAGGCGGTTGAACTGCGGCTGTATGGGCTTGAGGCTCAGGATCCAGCCGCCGGCCAGCATGCCCGACACCAGGGCCGCACCGGTGGTCACGGCGGCAACGACCAGGGAAATCTTCAGGCCCAGGCTGCCCATGGACAGCATGCGCTCCATCATCAGGGCCGGCGTCTTGGCCGTGTGTGCGTCGAACACCAGTTGCTGGGCCAGTGCCATGCGCATGTGCTGGATCAGGGGCTCGGCGCCCATCAGCATCATCAGCGCACCCGTGCCCAGAATGGCCAGGTGGGACAGGTCCCGGGAGCGCGCACCCTGGCCGTCAGAACGCGTTTTCTGCAGTTTGCGTTCGGTGGCGGGAAGGCTTTTGTCTTGGCTGGAGTCCATGGCGCAATGACGGAAGGATTTGCGTCATTGTCGGAACAAGCCAGGCAGGCGAAGCCCCGATAAGCGGGGCTCAAGCGGCGCTTATGTGCTGTCTGCACAAGGGGAGGAGCGGCAGCCGCATGGTGCAAGGGCGCCGCGAAGATGGCAGTCAGCCCCTTGCGCCCAAGCGAAAGAGGCTTCCCTGCAATGAGAGGGGAGGCGCCGGGCGCCCCCCGGGGTGATCAGAATCCCAGGCTGGCCAGGAGATCGTCCACCTGGGACTGCGAAGTCACCACGTCGGGCGTCTTCTCGGGATCGACCACGGGGCCGGCGAGGTGCTCCTTGGGTTTTTCCAGGGGCTCCAGCGCCGTCTGCTGCGGGTTGGGCGAGGTCTGGATGAGCAACTGCACCAGCTGGTCCTCCAGATCGGCGGCCAGCGAGACCACGCGGGCGATGACCTGGCCCGTGAGATCGTGGAAGTCCTGGGACATCATGATCTCGGTGAGGTGCTCGTCGGCCTGCTGCGTGCCCTGCTCGACTTCCTCCAGGAAGTTCATCACCCGGCCCTTGGCCACGGCCGCCACGGGGTCCTCGACCATCTGTGCCCTCATGGCGCGCACGCGCTCGGCCAGCCGGTCCTGCTGGCTCTTGGCCAGCTCGACACGGTTGAGGACCTTCTCCGCGGCCTCTCCGGTCAGCCGCGCAATGTAGGAAAGGCGGCTTTGCGCATCCGGCAGCTCTCCCATGCTGCCGCGCAATCGGTCCGCATAGCCCAACTCGTTGAGCGAGTCATGCAGCTGGCGCGTGAGAACGCCTACCTTGTAGTGGACGCTGTCGGGGACATCCGGGTTGCTCATGGCGCGTGCCCTACAGGCCCAGCTTTTTGAGGATCAGGTTGACTTTCTCTTCCAGCGTGGCCTTGGTGAAGGGCTTG
The DNA here is from genome assembly GCF_042653485.1 of Delftia deserti. Taxonomy (NCBI): domain Bacteria; kingdom Pseudomonadati; phylum Pseudomonadota; class Betaproteobacteria; order Burkholderiales; family Comamonadaceae; genus Delftia; species Delftia deserti. The sequence continues at coordinate 4,417,433 of NZ_JBHSIH010000001.1, forward strand.
ACGATGTAGCCTGCCGCGCCGCCCTGGGCCGCTGCCACGATGTCCTCCTTGCGTGCCTCGGCCGTCACCATCAGCACGGGAAGGTGCTTGAGTTTGTCGTCCTGCTTGATTTCGGTGAGCAGCTGGAAGCCGTTCATGTTGGGCATGTTGATGTCCGTCACCACGAAATCGAACTTGCTGTTGCGCAGCTTGTGCAGTGCCACGACGCCGTCTTCGGCTTCATCGGCTTCGGGAAAGCCGCTCTCCTTGAGCAGATTGCGCACGATGCGCCGCATGGTGGAGAAGTCGTCAACGATCAAAAAACGCAGGGCATTAGCCACGTGAGGCCCTTTCGGTCGGTAGGTGCTCGGTACTGGTAAGAATCCGCCGCGATGGTAACAATATGAAACCTTCTTGGCGTAATGTGGGAATTTTCCTGCTTTTCGGCAGCATCGGGCGCAAACCTTAATTTGTTACACGATCAGGTGACGCGGGCGCCGAGGGGGCGGCTGCGGGCGCGGTGGCGGCGGGCTGCGCAGCGGTCTCGCCGGCCGTGGGTTCGGCCGTGGCTGCATTCGCGGTGCCGCCATTGCCGCCGGCCAATGACGGCGGCAAAGCGTTGCGTGTCACGGGCCCACGGTGGCCCAGCAGGCGCTTTTCGGCCTCCTGCGTGAGCACGGTAATGGTGATGCGCCGGTTCTGGGGTGCGCGCGGATCGTCGGGCAGCAGCAGATCGCTGCTGGCCAGGCCCGTGATGCGTGCCAGCTGGTTCAGCGGCATGCCGGCGGCCACCAGCTCGCGGCGCGAGGCGTTGGCCCGGTCGGATGACAGCTCCCAGTTGCTGTAGCCGCGGTCGGCATTGCCGTAGGGGGCGGCATCGGTGTGGCCGGACAGGCTGATGCGGTTTTCCGCGCCCGCCAGGGCTGCGCCCACTTCGCGCAGGATGTCGCGCATATACGGTTTGACCAGGGCGCTGCCGCTGTCGAACATGGGGCGGTTTTGCTCGTCCACGATCTGGATCTGCAGGCCGTCAGGCGTGACGTCGGTGCGGATCTGCGAGCGGAATTCGTTGAGGCGCGCATTGCTGGTGATCATGGCGTCCACCTTGGCCTTGAGCGCCTTGATGCGGTTGGAATCCACCTGGGCCTGATCGGCGCGGCCCGCATCGACGCTGGTACGCCGGTTGGAGCTGTCCGCCGCCTCCGAGCGCCGCACCTGGCCGTGCACCTTGGCCAGGTCGTTGCCGCCGCCGGGAATCACGCTGGAGCTGTTGCCCGCGCCATCCCCGCCGGCCATCGCCACCTTCAGCGGCGAGGAAAAATACGCCGCAATGCCCTGCAGCTCGCCCTTGGCCGTGGAGCCCAGCAGCCACATCAGCAGGAAGAAGGCCATCATCGCGGTCACGAAGTCGGCGTAGGCGATCTTCCAGGCGCCGCCGTGGGGCGCATGCGCAGTCTTCTTGACGCGCTTGATGATGATCGGCTGTAGCTTTTTCTCTGCCATGGCTTGACGCTGCTGGACGCAGGATTACTTCTTGCCCTTGACGTGGGTTTCCAGTTCCAGGAACCCGGGACGTTCGGTGGAGAACAGCACCTTGCGGCCGAACTCGATGGCCGTGGCGGGGTTGTAGCCCTGCATGCTTGCCAGCAAGGTGGTCTTGATGCACTCCAGTTCCTTGGCGGCATCCTGGGCGCGCTGCTCCACCAAGCCGGCCATGGGCTCCACCAGCGCATAGGCCAGCAAAATGCCCAGGAAGGTACCGACCAGGGCCGAGGCGATCATGCCGCCCAGCACGGAAGGCGGCTGGCCCACCGAGCCCATGGTGTTCACCACACCCAGCACGGCCGCAATAATCCCGAAGGCGGGCAGGGCGCCGGCCAGGCGGGTCAACGCATTGACCGGGGCATGCGCTTCGGCGTGATGCGCCTCGATCTCGCTGTCCATCAGCGACTCGATCTCGTGGGAGTTGAGGTTGCCCGACACCATCATGCGCAGGTAGTCGGTCAGGAACTCCACCACATGGTGGTCGGCCAGCAGCTCGGGGTACTTGGTGAAGATGGGCGACTCGTTGGGAGACTCCACATCGCTTTCGATGGACATCAGGCCCTCCTTGCGGGCCTTTTGCAGAATCTCGTACAGCAGGGCCATCAGCTCCATGAAGCGGGCCTTGGTGTAGCGCGAACTCTTCATCACGCCGGGGATGGCCTTGGCCGTGGCCTTGAGCACCTTGGGCTGGTTGCACACGATGAAGGCGCCGATGGCGCCACCGCCGATGGTCACCATCTCGAAGGGCAGGGCCTTGAGAATGACCTGGACGTTGCCCCCGTGCAGCACATAGGTGCCGAAGATGCAACCGAAGGCGACGATGTATCCGATGATGACAAGCATGGGAGTGGATTCTGTCAGAGGTGTCCCGATGGAAAAGTCGGAACTGGCTTGGAAATGCGCGCTTGTTTTGACACTGGGCCGTGGCGGGGTGGCGGCCATCGACGAATCCATGGCTTGTCAAGCTATCGGCCACGGATATCGATACTTGAGAGTCCCGACGCCCGGGCATACAGGCTACGCCATGCCTTGAAAGTCGGAAAAGGCCCGTGAAGCAGTCCCTGCTTGTGTCTTGCGAGGGGTGTGCTTAATGGTGGATTGAATGCGGCCCGTGCGAGGATAGTAGGCACAGCTTTATCCTTTGTGTCATAGCGCGCGCAAGCTGTACGACTTGCTGCCTGCCTCGTTCCACCGCCATGCCATCTTCAATCCTCGCCACCCCCACACCGCGGCTTTCCGACCTCGACAGCGAACTGGCCAACATCCGGGCAATGATTGATCGCGCCCAGTTCCTCGAAGCCCTCTCGGGCCTGGCGAGGTTGCTGGCAACAGGGGAGCGCAACTCCAAGGTCTGGCTGCATGTCGGTTTCGTCTATGTGCGCATGAACATCTGGCCTCAGGCCATCGAAGCGCTGCAGGCCGCTCTGGAGATTGAGCCTCGCATGCCTGATGCGCAGCGCCTGCTGGCGTTGGCCATGTTCAACACAGGCCGCAAGAAGCAAGCCTGTGGTCTGATCGATGATGCCTGCCGCCATGCCAAGCATGTCAACCAGCATTGGATGACGCGTGCCTACATCCACGCTCACACCAGCAGCGATCCGCTGAAGTCACTGGAAGTGGCGTGCGACTGGGGGCGGCGCTTTGCCGACCCGCTGACACGCGATGCCAGGCCCCTGCCGCCGCGTGACCGCAATCCGCGCAAGAAGCTCAAGGTCGGCTATGTGACGGCGGACTTTCGCCAGCACTCGGTAGCCTTTTTCATGCAACCCGTGCTGACCCACCACAATCCGGAAAACGTCGAGATTCACGTCTATTCCAGCGGCCGCCCCGACCAGATGACTGAGAAGCTGCGTGCCCTGGTACCGCATTGGCACGATGCGGTCGATCAATCCGACGACCAGCTCTACGAACAGATCCGCGCGGACGGCATCGACGTGCTGGTGGACCTGTCGGGATTCACCATGGGCCAGCGCCTGGCGGTCTTCGCGCGCCGTGCGGCGCCCGTACAGGTGACCTGGCTGGGCTATATGCACACGCTGGGGATGAAGGCGATGGACTACCGGCTGGTCGATGCAGGCATCGCACCGGCCGGTCATGCGCCCTATTACTCGGAAAGCCTGTTCCAGCTTGCCTGCATGGCCAGCTATGCCCCTCCGGAGTATTCGCCGCTGTGCGAAGAGCCGCCGATGGTTCGCAACGGCTATCCCACGCTGATTTCCCTGAACAACTCAGCCAAGCTGACAGACGAGATGCTGGCAGTCTGGGCGCGCATTCTTCAGGAGCGCCAGGACGCGCGTCTGATCATCATGGTCAAGGAGCAAGACCCGGATGCGGCGCAGGCCCACATGCAGCCGCGCGTGGAGGCGGCAGGCATGCCGCTGGACCGGGTCTCGGTCATGCACGAGCAGCCGCTGGACCGCTTCATGGAGCTGGGCCACATCGCCGACGTGGCGCTGGATACATCGCCGGTCTCGGGGGGGACGACGACGCTGCATGCACTATGGATGGGGCTGCCTATCGTGGCACTGGACGCGGAGAGGGCCGTGGATGCGTCTACTGCACGCGCACTGCAGGGCCTGGGGTTCGGGGAGGATGTGGCTTGCAGCATAGACGGCTATACCCGGACCGCGCTGCGGCTCATGGATGACGTGGATCGCCTCCGGCACTACCGGCTGACTGCGCGCCCCAGTCTGGAGCGCAGCGTGCTCATGGACTATCCAGCCCGTACACAGGAGTTGGAAAAGTCATTTCGCATCATGTGGCTCAACTGGTTGCGCGGCAGCAGGCACACGCTCGCGGTCACTGCTGACCTCGAGGCCCTGCTGGTGGATGCGGACGCGCTCGCATGAGCGGAGACATCACAGGTTCCGACTGGGTGCCGCTGCTGGTGCCCGATATGCCATCCCCGCAAGTGCTGATGCCTTGGCTGGAGCGAATGCATGCGGCTCGGCACTATTCGAACTTTGGTCCGCTTGTGCGTGAATTGGAGGCAGAGTTTGCGCAGCTCTTTGCCATTCCTGTGGATGAACTGACCACTGTGACCAATGCGACGCTTGGCTTGGAGCTGGTGCTGTCGGCACTGGATATGCCTCGTGGCTCCCGCGTACTCCTGCCGGCATTCACCTTTGTGGCGACTGCCACCGCCGTGGTGCGAGCAGGTCACATACCAGTGCTGGCGGATGTGGATTCGAATACCTGGATGCTCACGCCCGAGATCGCCAGAGCAGCCTGTACGGAGACGCATATCGATGCAGTACTGCCTGTTGCGACTTTTGGCATGCCCCATGATATGCAGGCATGGCAACTGTTTGAGCAGGAGACGGGGCTGCCTGTGGTCGTTGATGCGGCTGCGGCATATGGCAGCCAGTGGTTGCAGGGTGCGCAGGGGACACTGGTTTTCAGCATGCATGCCACCAAGAGTTTACCGGCAGGTGAGGGAGGACTGGTTGTATCCACCCGACCTGGCCTGGCTGCCCGCGTGCGCCAGCTGTCAAACTTCGGGATCAACCTGGATCCAGCCTCGGGCCTGCCGGTGGGCGCTTTGGCCAGCGTAGGATCTAACGCCAAACTCAGCGAATATCATGCAGCTATTTGTCTTGCATCGCTGCAGATATGGAAAGACCATGCATATCAACGACGATTGCTTCAGTCAGAGCTTGTCAATGCACTGGATGAGGCCTGTGATCAGCGATTGACATGGCAGATGCCTGGGGTGGCAGGCGGGCTGCAAGCCCCTTCGTTATTGTGCGTCCGCTTGCCAAGCGAGAGATTCCGGGTCGCGCTTGAGCGTTGCTGCAATCAAGACAGGATCATGGTCCGGCGCTGGTACCAGCCGTTGTTGCAAGATATGCCTGCATTAATGTCGTCTGTCATTACGCTGAATACGGACTGCGCTCGCTCATTGGCGCGGACTTTGCTGGGGCTGCCATTTTTCCTGGGCATGAACCTCAATCAGAAGGAGCTGATAAGGCATGCTGCTCGACGGGCATGGATAGAATGCTCGGGAGAGTGTTAGCCTGCTTTTCTGGCATAGTATTCGGCCATGCTGGTGTTTCTCTTGATTATTTCAAGAACCCTATGGTTTGTATGGCCTGAGTTGTTGACCAGATTGTCCCACCAATCCTTGTCGGGATTGATGTTGCTATCAAATTCCATGCCAAAGAGTGGGGTGTATTTCAGGGAATATGTAGTCAGCTCTGGTTCCAGGGGAACCAATTTTTCTCTCATGAATTGAAGGTGGTCTTCAATTGTTGAGTGAGGCAGGCCAATCTTCTTGGCATAGTTGGACCATACATAATTCTCGTTCGTTGATCGCGCAAGCTCCGAAAAATGCATCTCTGGTGAAAATGAGAGGCTGGGATCGTTGTCCTGACGCTGGTCCTCATCAATGCTCCACAGCATGGCCATCTCATCGGCTCTCGCTATCATGAATGCTTCCGATATTTGAAATGGTATGTTTCGCATGGTCCACCCCATGTGAAAACCAATTCTGCCGGGATGGTAGTTTCCATGATGGCCGAATGTGTTTTGGATGTATTTTCTTACATTGCCAATCGCAACATTGCCGCTTCTCAGCCTGACGGAGTATTTTATGCCTTTTCTTTGTATATTCTCAGCACCTGCCCTGGCAGTACGGATCATGTAGTTTCGTCGAAGAGGGCCCGGGAACTCGGGCAGAGGGACCTCGATGATCTCATCGACCCATCTTGCGCACCTGCTTAGTGCTTCTGGCGACTGTCCAGCATCCGTGGCGAAGCAATGGTAGTCATTGGGGTAGTGGTATCTCTGGTATGCAAGTGCAAGCTCTGTAAATGGGAATATAGGGCCTTGAGTAAAGAATCCTATTTCGGAAAAGTGTTCCTTTCTGGGGGGAACCAGATGAATGTTTTTCTGAAGTAGCAAGAGCTCATCGACAATATCATTGCTTTGCATCCCATATTCTATTGCGGGGATTGAGCGGAATTTTCCGAGATTCCCGATCTGATGTGTTACTTCAACAAAGGATGCAGAAAATATTAAGATGAGAATATTTTCAGGATCCTCGTTTTCTTTTAGAAATTCAGGGGACTTCACTTCCAGATCATGAATGATCTTCCCTTGATTTTCTGAGGTTGGGCAAATCGTATATTCTGCAGTTATCCCCGCTAGTGGATAGAGGTCTCTGAAGAGCTGTCCTGCTCCCCAGGCGACAATTTTTATGTTGTCTGCATCGATGTTCGGATATCTGATGGCTATTCTTGATAGCCCGCCATGAAGTATTGCCATTTTAGGTGATTTTAAACAGGGAACAGCGCATCAAGAACTATTTGCACGGATTGCCTTGATAGCTTGACGCGTGACTGCGTACTCATTTTCTCTTCATTGTTGAAATTATCGGCGACTATATTGACGGTGAGCGCGTGGCGTTTTCGAATCATGGCCAGCAAATAGAGGTAATAGGTTTCCATGTCGACGCCAAGTATATTTGCATCTCTATATATATGCCACCAATCCGGTTGGATATTGTAAAAATTGTCGGAGGCGAAAAAAGATCCTGCGTGAATGCGATAGGGGTAGTTGGAGGCTGCGAGCATAAACTTGTTCAGCAATTCATGACTGCAGCAGGGAGAGATATGGCAGCCATTGATGCCAAGATGGCTATCGCTGGATGCACTCATGGGTACTATCAGGTCGCCGATTGAAATTTCTGGCTGAAAGCTTCCGCAAGTGCCTATGCGGATGATTTGCTTTACGCCGTAAATATCAAATAGCTCGGTTGCATATATGCCAAGGCTGGGTTGCCCCATTCCAGATGCCTGGGTTGATATCCGATGACCCTTGTAGTGCCCAGTGAATCCCAGGCAATTTCTTATGCCATTGACCTGTTTCGGGTTCTCGAAAAAATTCTGAGCGATGTATGCAGCGCGTAAAGGATCTCCAGGCATGAGAACCGTTTCTGCATAGTCCCCGGGATTGGCTTCATTGTGAGGCGTCATGAATCATCTCTTTGACCATTTTGTACTTCGATTTGTTTACGTGGTTGGCTACACTGAAGCCATTAAGGCTGCTGAGCAGATTTTCGAATTTTGCAAGGATATTGAAATCCGCTTGCAACAGTTCAATTTCGATCAGCTTGATCGTTTTGTTGCGTACAGTGAAGCTGTACAGCACGAGAACGGCCTCATTTGATGTAAAGATGTGGCAGTTCTTTTGTATCTTGAAATCGAAGTGAGATGCAACGAGATTGAGGAAGGTCAGTACCGACTGCGTTTTTGTTCCCTGGGCCAGCTGGACGACCAGCTCAAAGCGATTCAAGGAGTTTGGATTGGAGTCCTTGATCGTTATATCAGAAGGAAAAGTTGCACCTGGTGGTTGCTCTCGATATCTGATGAATTCTATTTTCTCATTGGTTGGTGAGAAATAGTAGTCTGCGGAATTGACGTGTTCGTACGTGAATTCCTTGTTTTTTGAGAATATCTCAATAAAGGAACCCTCATCCACATCGTTGGCTATGTATTTCTTTTCTATTTCGCAGTCTGTGGAAATACTCGTCTTGGAGAGATATTTGTTGTAATTTTCCCAGGTTCCGATGTCGATATAGTTGTTCTCATGTGTTCGACTGAAGCCGTAGATATTTATGATCTCCCCAATTTCCTGGGTTTTCTTGAAGATATCGTCTTCATGAAACTGCCTCAGATTTCTTCCGTCAAATTTTATGACGCCCCAGAAGCGGTCCGAATTATTGTCGGTTTTCGGTGATTTGACTTCAAATCTCGTTCCGCATAATGTCAGACGATCTACCTTGGTTCCGTCGGAGGTCGTGAACAGCCCCGCGCATATTCCAGGGTGACCCAGCATCTCCATATAGGGATTGCCATCGAAGATGCTGTCTGGCAAGCCAAATAGGCACTGATCGTTATCTTGCGGTCGAACATTGATGTAAAAATCTCTCAGGATTTGTGCAAATCCAAGTTCTTTTTGTTCTATGTGGAGAAATTTCTGGTCATCTGAATAGAATGAAGTGACATCCTGTTTGAAGTTTTTCCCATGTATGAAAACGATCTTTTCCGCTCCGGCAAACAGCATTTTCTGCACGAGATGGTTGGATACAGGATTGTAGAATCCATAGTTCTTTTGCGGAAGCATCTCTTTGGAGTAGGGTAAGCCTAGTCGGCTTCCTTGGCCACCTATTGGAATAAGACCGTAGATCATGGCTTGAGGGTAGGATTGATTTTCGAGGGAAATTTATATCAATATGAGATGTTGGAGATTTTGATTTCGCATATCGACATGGTGATTTTTGATCTAGTTATTTTCAGTATGGCTGTATTTGGTGGGCTCTCTGGTCATAAGGGATTGATAGGATTTTTGAAAATGAGCCACACGGTCTTCTATTCCCTGGCCAAGAACTGCATACTGGGTTGCTTGCTCGACGCCTTTCTGTATTTTCCCACAGATATCGCCATCCTCTATAAATACCTTCCGGGTAAAAGAATGACCATCGGCGTGGATGCGCTCCATCATCTTGCATCCTACCTCGGTTGCATTGGTGAAATGGACGCCCAGAGTGCGTGAGTGCACATGCGTACGATTGGTGGAAATAGGGTCGAAGCGCTGTATATGGAAGCTGTAGCCCATGAACGATGTGACGGTGAGGTTGGGGAAGATCAAATGATGTGTGTAATGCTCGAAGCGCCATGGCCACTGCCCTATCTTTTTGCCCATGCGGGCGAAGCGGGTCACCCAGTCGGAATTCGCCGAATGCTCCAGGTGGCTATGCAAAGGATCATCCAGAAAAAAGGTGGGAGCCTGCTCTTCACGACTCATGCCATCTATCTGTCCGAAAGTACGGTTGTGTACTGCAGGGATATGATAGCCCTCCAGTGAATTCTCAATAACTATTTTCCAGTTGGCCGCCACATCCTCTTGAAATTCATCCAGTACACCATTCATGCCTAAACTCGCATGCTCAAGAAAATCGTATTGATTTCCCAGGTATTCCTGCAAAGATGGGCCCTGAGGGGAGAGTCGTACGAAGATGAATTGGCCCACGGCCGCGCAGGGGAACTCTTTTAGGCGAAACTTTTCAGGGTCGGCCATCACCATGGGAAATGCTTTTTTTTGCGGAATACCAGTGGGGATGCCTTGGCGATCAAATACCCAGCTATGGTAGGGGCAACGCACGGGGCCTTTGTGCAGACCCGGTTCACATAGCTTGGCGTGGCGATGGCTGCAGACATTGAGGAAAGCGCGTGGATTGCCTTGTGCGTCGCGCTGCAGGAGCAGTTCGGTCTCCCCCAGGCGCACTCCGTAATGCATTTTTTCCTGTAATTCCAGCATTAATCCGGCAAATAACCAGACATGGGGGAAAAGATGGAGTAATTCCTGGGTGCGCTGCTCGGGAGACCAGTAAGCCCGTGGATGTATGCGGTAAGAAAGAGATTCAGTGGAGGTATTCATGCGGGACTTTCCAAAAGAAACCTGCCTGTGAAATATATTGCGTACAGGATGGCACCGAAGATGTAGCAATTATTCTGATGCAGACAGAGATGTGTTCGTGGGAAAGTATCAAAGAACTGTGCAATGTCAAGAAAAACTGCATTGCAATGATCTATTGGGGGTGGGTTCCAGTAGTCTGGATGAATCGCATGATGTTGACGCTACACACGCTTTTCTACCGGGCGTCATGAAAATTCTTGATCCGCCCAGGCATCATGGCATGAGAAATGCATTTGACGTGGACTTTCTTCTGGCTGAAAAATGTGCCTGCGCAATGGGCATGAAATGTTGTCGGTTTCTGGAAATTACTGGAGACTGGCCTGCTTTGAGCATGATTCAGTATGTTCAATTCAACGGAAGGAGAATCGTCGCGCCGGATTGCCAAGCACGGTAATGCCTGCGGGTATCTTTCCAATGACAACGCTGCCAGGGCCAACCGTGACTCCATCACCAATAACGGCTCTGCTGGTGATGACGCTGTTGGGATGAATGGTGACGAAATCACCAATGCGGGCACCTCCGGCGATCGTGCAATGACTGTTGATTTGGCACCAACTGCCTATTTGAGCATCATGGCCTATGACGGTGTATTCTTGGATGTGAGAGAATTCTCCGATCTGCACATCGACCGAAATTCCTACGTGCGGCGTAATGATGCAGCCATGTCGTAAATGGGCGTGACGATTGATGTGGGCGCGAGGATGTACGACGGTGGCAAAATCTGCATTGTGGACATTGCGCAGTGCTTCCGTGTATTTGAAGCGTTGATGCGGATCACCCAGTGCCGCCAGAAAAACGTCGTTGGACGCCGGTGTGTAATTCAATGGACTATCGATGATGGGCACGTCACGTGGTGTCGCGTCGAGTGCATGGGAACGACTGTCCAGAAACCCTTTGACTTTGAAAAGTGGGTTGTCATCCTCGATGTAACTCAGAACTTCACGTCCGAAACCGCCTGCCCCAACAATTAGAAGTGAACGGCGCATGTCAGCAGGTTGCATATCCATGAGGAAAATCAGCTGATGGTCAGGCCGCCATCCATGACCAAGGTGGTTCCAGTGATCCATCGGCTGGCATCGGAGAGCATGAAGATCGCGGCGTTCGCCACGTCCTCTGGTTTTCCGAAGCCGAGCGGATGATTGGCTTCTTGCTTGGCCATAGAGTCCGAGCCTGCCGTCTGCATGGCGAGGTCGAAGAGAGGGGTCGCCACCAGCGAAGGTGACAGGCAGTTGGATCGAATTTTTCTTTTCGCCACTTCCATTGCCAGGCAGCGCGTGGCCGCTATCAAGGCGGCTTTGCTGCCTGAATAGGCTCCCACACCAGGTACACCAATATGGGCAGCAATGGATGATATGAAAAGAATGGATCCAGCTGGTGCAATCAGGTTGCGGCGAAGAATACCCTGTGTCAACAAAAGAGGGGCTTCGACGTTGATTGACTGCACCTCTCTCAAGTGCGCAAGTGTCATTTGACGGAAGGGTGACAGGCGAGAAATACCTGCAGCATGGACAACTCCGTTCAAAGGGGTTGTCAATGCCTTAAAGACTGTCTCCACACCTTCCTCTTGGGTCAGGTCGGCGCTGATGGTGCGATGGTCTGAGGCCGAGATGGCCCGCAGGCTGGCCAGCGTCTCATCCAGGCGCGCCGTATCCCGTCCAAGCGCCGTGATGGTGGCTCCCATGTGCGCTGCAGAAAGCGCGATGGATTGCCCTATTCCCGAGCTGGCTCCGGTGACAAGGATATGCTTACCGTCCAGCGAAAAGGGGTTGGTGATTGGTGAGCTCATATTCATGCCTCCAGCATGGAAGGAAAGCAAGCGCCGTCAATATCGACAATGCAAGTCCCCCAGGACAAGCCGATTCCGAAGCCACTTAACAGGACTTTGTGATGTTTCCGGGGCAGGACCTCATGCAGGCAATGGGTCATTGTCACAGGCAGGGTTGCACCGCTGGTGTTGCCATAGTTTGCAAGCGTGCTGGGGACTTTTTCAACGGGCAGCGCGAGTTTTTTCCGTATGGTCTCGTTGATCATTCGGTTTGCCTGGTGAAAAACAAAATAGTCGATCTCATCTTTTTCCAGGCCAGCATATTCCAAGGTGTTGACTACCGCAGGTGGTATGCGCTGTGTCGAAAAGCTCAGGACAGCAGGACCATCCAGAACGAGATCGGTAGGCAGCTGGAGCTTTCCATCGTCGGTGCGCTGGGGTATGCAGTGATAGGCTGCAAAAGGCTCGCGATGCCCGCCTACCGGCTTCATGATCGCCTTATAGCCGCTGCCGTCGCTGTTGAGATCGAAGTACATCGGGCTGGCATCCGGGTCAAACTCCAAGGCCGTAGCCGTACCAGCATCGGAGAAGAGAGGGTCGTTGATATTGGCAGACTTGTCCCCGACCAACAAAAGTCCTTTTTTTACGCCACCCGCGGCGATCATGCTTCCCAGCAGATGCAAGCCGAATGGATAGCCAGAGCAGCCGAGGTTCACATCGAACGCGATCGCAGTCTGAGGCAGGCCCAGCCGATCCTGAAGGATGATGGCGGTGGAGGGAATCAGGTAGTCAGGAGACTGTGTAACGACAATCAGGGCATCGATCTCATCGCGATTCCACTGCAGCTCGTCAAGCAGCTTCTCCGTCGCCGTGGCTGCCAGGTCAGAGAAGCATTGCCACTGTGGGCATATACGACGTGTCTGAATTCCGATGTTGCGGACCAGTCGTTCGCGCTCGGAGCGCTGCGCGGGAGGGCAATCGAGAAGATTGTCGAGCACATTCCTGGGCACGCAACTGGCGACTCCCGCAAGACGGACATTATGTAACGTGGATCGCGCCATGGTGATCAGCCCAACAGTTTGTGGAGGTCGCTGATGGTCGTGCAGTTCTTGAGATCGTCGCCGGTGATGGTCTTGCCGAACTCGACGTCGAACATGACGATTACGCCCAGGGCGGCCAGTGAATCCCACTCGGGCAGGCTCCTGAGTTCGGTCTCGGGCGTGACTTCCACGGCCTCCTGGAAGTCCACGGCGGTCTGAAAGCTTTCGATGAATTGGTCAATGTTGGGCACGAGTACGATTCCTGAGTGTGGTTACACGCTTGGGCAAGCAGTAGATTCTTGAAGAGCAGTTTGCCTTGTGCATGCTCTATGAAGGCACGGAGCCTGATGAATTTTCGCAGAGGCACTGGGGTCGTGAACGATGAAACTGACTGCGAAAGTCGCGTCAGTTCCCCTGCTGCTTGTGCGGGTGTCCCCGTCTGTGTCAGTCCTTGCAGCGCTGGAGGTGCACGGATATCGCACCCCGCTCGGCGTGGGCTTTTGGGAGGTGGTGGGGAGGTGGTGGGTGTTTCTCCTGCTTATCCGGCATTTGCCGCGTTCGGTTTGGTCGCAGGATCAAGGCATTTGTACGCTGTGCTTGCTCAAGCCCGAGGCGATGGTGGAGCGTTTCGCAGGATCCTCTGGTGCTACACGTTGGTGGAGGACAGCCGAACAGGCCCCTGTCCAGGTGCGTTTGCGCTGTGAAAAACGAAGACGGGATGATTTAAAAAATGAGATGCTGCGTGGTGATTCCGGTCGGCCCCGGGCACGAAAAGCTGGCCTTGCGTGCCAAGGCTTCCGTGCAACAGGCCGTGGGACACGGCATGGGCGCGTTCGATGTCGTGGAGGTCCTTTGCCAGGATGACTCCGGCGGGCTGGGGCGGTCCCGGGCCCGCAACCTGGCTGTCGGGCAGGCCGGGCGCATGGCGGCGGACTGGATCTTCTTTCTCGATGCAGATGACCTGATGCACCCGCAAGCCTTTGAGGCGGTCGCCGGATTCTTGCCGGGCCATGATGCGGTGTGGGGCGAGATCCATGAATCAAGTCCTGATGGACAGCATACGCTGCGCAGGCCGGACCAGATTGCTCCGATATCGGATATCGAGCAAATACTGAAGAACGATCCCTTCCTCACCCTGCAAATGGGGCACTTTGTCCGGACAGCGGTTGCCATGGAAAATCCATTCGATGAAGAAATGGATTGCGGCGAGGACTTCAAGTACTACCTGCAGATCTGGGGCCGCCATTGCTGCACGAAGATCGGGCAGCCGCTGTTCTTCAATGTGCGCGGACAAAGTTCCACGGGCCCGCGTTCCGCATCGAGTGAGGATTGGCGTCTTGCCGTGAATCAGGTCTTCACGCAGTTCTGCCTGGACAATGAGGTGCTGGTGGATGTGCCGCTGGCGGGGCGAGTGGCCAAGTTCCAGCTCAGCAATCCCCTGGATCACATTCAGAACTATCTGGCCCATGAGATATTCTTCGAGACCAAGGAGTTGATCGAGACGCTCTATCTCCTTCCTATGAATCCCCGCGTGATCGACGTGGGGAGCAATATAGGCAACCATGCGCTGTTCTGGAGCTGCATTGCGGATGCGGCCATGGTGCACTGCTTCGAGCCCGTGCAAAGCACGGCCATGCAGTTGCAGCGCAACTTCGAGATCAATGGCATCGATCCTTCCCGTTATCTGGTGGACACCACGGCCATCGGAAGCGCCCCGGGGCGGGCGCAGCTGGAGCATTTCGATCTGTCCAATCAGGGTGCGAGCCGGATCAGGGAGCAGGGCCAGGGGGATATCGAAATCAACAGCCTGGACGCTCTTTTGCCGGATGCGCAGGTTGACTTGCTGAAGATCGATGTGGAGGGGATGGAGCTCGATGTGCTCGCGGGTGCCCGCAAGCTGATCGAACGCGATCGCCCGATGATCATGGTCGAGGTGGCGAATCGGCTCAAGGGACGCTTTTTTGCCTGGACAGGGCAAAGCGGCTACCGCATCCACCGAGTCTTCGAGATGGTGAACGCCAGCAACTATCTGCTGTCTCCTCTTGAGCTGCGTCCGGGGTTTCATGAGCACGGCACCGTGGCCTGCCGGCAGGTCGCTGCAAAGTTGGCGTTTGCTCCTGCGCAGGAGCCTTGTGGCTGGTCCGTGGCGGAGTTCGTTGGTAACCGCTTTGCGGCTCGGCAGGTAGCCGAGTTGCAATGGGTCGATGCAGCGGGATGGCAGTTCGTCGAAGTGGGAACGCAGCGGGTATTGCATCAGGCCGCACATTGGCGCGATGCGCTTGCCGTTGCTGGCGATGCCCACATCGTGCTGCCCGTGCAGTCCCTGGGCCGATTGAATCAGGCGCAGCTCGGCCAACTGCTGGCACAGCTGCCCCAGGCTGCTTTCAGCATCGTGGGCATCATGGATGCGCGCTGGAACCATGTTCGCCAGGATGGCTGCATCTATCGTGATCTGGCGGGGTATGTCCGTGAGGCCAATGCCTGCGGATTCAAGCTGCTGGACTATCAGAACATTCCCAATAAAGAGGCTTTTGAGCTGGACTACCAGCTTGGTAATGAAATCACCATCCTGGATTTTGCAAAATGACGATGCTGGCGGAAAGTTTTGATCATCTCTTGAAAATTGCCGGAACGCAGAGCTTTGACAGGGTCGTGGAGCAGCATATAGCTTTGATTGCACAGCATCCCGAAGTGCCGAAGATCTATCATGCTCTCGCCATGTACTGCGCACGATTCAGGAGGTTCGATATCGCCGAGATGGCCTTGAAATCGACGCTGGAGCTGGATCCGGACCATGCTGCAAGTCTGTTTTACATGGGAAGGATTCTTGACGAGCAGATGAATTTCGAGCAAAGCACCCAGTTCTATCAGAAATCTGTGGACCATGGCGGCGGACGAAAGTCCGCCTTCCATCTGTCACTGGCTCAGCTGTCATCGGGTGATCTGGAAAAGGGATCCAGCAACTATGTCAACAGGCTGGACGAGGAGGCTGTGCACACCTTTGGACGCCTGGCTGAGTGGAGTGGGGAGGACAGCGGGAAGAGGGTGTTGATATGGGCGGAGCAAGGTCTTGGGGATGAGATCATGTTTTCCCGGTTCTTCGGGCTCCTGAAGACCTACGGCTGCGACTTCTGTATCGAATGCGATAGGCGCCTGCTGGCGCTCTATGAAAGAAATTTCCCCAGCTTGCGGTTTATTCCAAGGGGCACTGCAAAGGATGCGCTGAAGCATTTCGATGCCCAACTGCCCCTGGGTGGGTTGCTCCGTCTTTTCCACGCCCAGGTCAACGAGCCGCAGTTGCGCTCCCAGGTCATGGAGCCTGTGCTCTGCGAGCAGGCCGCCTGGGCCCGGCAGAAGGGGCGCAAGTATGTGGGCATCAGCTGGCTGAGCATGAATGAGGAAAGCGGGCCGCAGCGCTCCATTGCCATGGACAGCCTGCTTGCCGCGTTCGACGCCGAGCGCCATGGCCTGGTCAACCTGCAGTACCTGGCACCCGCGCAGGACATCGAGATCATCAGAAAGGCAGGGTTCGAGCTGATCGACCCGGTGGACTGCTTTTCGGACATGGCGGGCATGTCCGCCCTGATCGCCCAGTGCGATGGCGTGCTGACCATCGACAACACCGCCCTGCACCTGGCGGGGGCCATGGGGGTGGAGACCCATGCGCTGATTCCTTGCCTTCCCAACTGGCGCTGGAGGATCCGGGGCGGCGAGACCCCTTGGTATCCCCGGGTCCATCTTCTCCAGCAAAAGCAGCCGTTCAGCTGGGACCATGAGATCGGTTGGCTGAGAAAGCATTTTTCCACCTGAGCAGGGGCCGGCATGGCCGTGGGCGGATGGTGCGAACAGCAGGGCGTCGGCGGCGCTCATCCGCGCTCTGCATCCAGGCTTTTCGGGGCACGATACCGCCATTTGCACGGGGCAGGAGCCTGCCTGTGCTTGACCACATTCTGAAATCCGATGACCGATGCCAACCATTTGCAGCAGGCGCTGAAGCTGCATGACCAGTGGAAATTCGAAGCCGCCCGGCAGGCCTACGCCCAGGCCCTGAGGCAGGAGCCGGCAGACCATCAGGCGCTGTATGGCATGGGGCTGCTGCTGGGCCAGCACATGCTGCGAAGCAGCGAGGCATTGCCGTTCCTGGAGGCGGCGATCGGGGAGCAGCCCCGGGCTTTCTCCTACTGGCGCACCTACATCAACATGCTGATCCGCGAGGGGCTGGTCGACATGGCACGCTCGCTGATCGAGCTGGCGCGGACCAGGGGCATGCAGCAGATCGCGCTGGAACAGCTGGAAAAGGACATCGCGCTGACCCAGGGCCTGGAGGCCGTCGAGTTCCTGGAGGCGCAGGCTGCAAGCCTGGATGTGCCGCCAGCCTCTGCCGCGCTCCGGCCTGAAGCGCAGCCTGTACCGGCGCAACTGCTGAAGTCGTTGACACGGTTGCTGCAGGCCCGCGACTTCCATCAGGCAGACGAGCTGCTTGCCAAGGCACTGCGAGCCCATGGCCGCAGCCCGCTGCTGTGGCAGGCCAAGATCAACATGGAACTCGAACGCGGGGCGCATGCCGCCGCACTGGAGGCCGCCGACCGGGCCATCGCCCAGTTGCCCGAGGATGCGGACATGTTCATGCTGGCCGGCGAGATCCATCTGGAGCGCAAGGCACCCGTGCAGGCCGAGCCCGCGCTGCGACGGGCTGTCGCGCTGCGGCCCGATTCCTGCAAGGCCCATGAGCTCCTCGGCCATGCCCTGCTGGCCCAGGGCCGGGTCGAGGAGTCCTACCCACGGTTGGTCCAGGCCATGCTGCTGGCCCCTGACTCCGATACCCAGGCCATGATGCAGATGCATCTGGTCAACGCGCTGTATGCAGGCAAGCAGACCCAGCTGTGCGGCCAGTTCCTGGCCATGCTGCCGCAGCAAGCGCTGAATGCGAAGATGTATCTGGCCTGTGGCGACTGGATGCGCAAGCTGGGCTGGAATCTGCAGGCAGAGATGGCCTACCGCCAGGCGCTGCAGTTGGAGCCCGACATGTTCCTTGCCCTGGTGGGACTGAGCCTGGCCCTGGCCGGCGATGGCGCCAGGCTGGCCGAGCGCGAAACGGTGCTGCAGCGTGCCCTGGCGTTGTGCGGCAATGAAGCCGAGCGCATGCTCGCGCGCTCCGACCTGGCCTATGTGCTGTACGCCCAGGAGCGTTGGGACCAGGCGCTGGAAGTGCTTGAAACCATGCTGCAGGAGACCCCCGACAATCCGCGCGGCCATCGTCTGCGCTGCCTGGTCCTGCTGGAGCGACTGGATTTGGCGGGGCTGGCCGCGGCTCTGGAGAACTCTTTGCGGCATCTTCCCGGCGATCACGACCTGATGTACATACAGGCCTTGTACTGGGGCCGGCGTGGCGATGTCGGGCAGGCGATGGCCAGCTATGACGAGATGCTGCTCAAGCATCCGAACAGCATGGGAGGGCACAGTGCACGCCTGTTGACGCAATTGCATTCTCCCCATGCGAGTGCGGCGCAGGTGGGGCAATCTTGCCGCGCTTTCGGCCAACTGATGCGGCGCCTGCATGGCAGCCGCATCCCTCCAGAGCACCAAAACGAGAGAGATCCCGGAAAAGTGCTGCGCATCGGACTCGTGTCCGCGGATCTGCGGGGCCACGCCGCGGCCAAGTTCTTCCTGCCGACCATGCGCGAGCTCGCAAAACGCAAGGATCTGGAGTGCATCGCGTATTGCAACAACGATCTCTACGACGAGGTCACCCGGGAGTTCATGGAGCTGCTCCCGCAATGGCGCGGTGTCCAGGACATGCCTGACGATGCGCTGGCAAAAATGGTGCACGACGATGGCATCGACATTCTGATCGACCTCAGCGGCCATACCAAGGGGCACCGGCTCGAAGTCTTCGCACGCCGGCCCGCGCCTGTGCAACTGACCTGGATCGGCAATCCGGGGGGAACGGGCCTGGACACCATGGACTACATCATTCTCAGCGACCAGCTCCTGGATGGGCAGGCCATCAGGGAGCAACTGACCGAAAATATTCTGCGCGTGCCGCTGGCCTACGTGTTCGACGGCGGCATCCATGCCGAGCCGGTGGCGCCATTGCCCGCATTGCGCAATGGCCATCTGACGTTCGGGTCGTTCAATCGGCTCGTCAAGGTCAATCGGGAAGTGGTGCAGGTCTGGGGGCTGGTGCTTGAATCCTTGCCGACGGCGAAACTGGTGATTGGTGCCTGCGAACCCTCGGGACCTCCGCCCCATCTGCTTGAGTGGCTGCAAGACGCCGGCATCGATCTGCAGCGCGTGCGATTCGCCGCGCGCACGGATTTCGACGGCTATCTGAAGGCCCACCATGACATCGACATCTGCCTGGACACCTTCCCCTTCACCGGAGGCGTGGTCACCAACCATGCGCTGTGGATGGGGGTTCCCACCCTGACGCTGATGGGTGAGCTGCTGTGTGGACGCCAGTCCGCAGAAGTCATGGCCCGTGTCGGCCTGGCGGACGATTTCGCGGCCAGGGATGTCGATGGCCTGCTTCGGCTGGCGGCATATTGGTCGGACAATCTGCCGAGGCTGGCGCAGGTGCGCGGGGCATTGCGTGAAGCCTTGGGGCCACTGGAGTTGCGCCAGGCCGATATCGTGGCCCAGTCCGTGGCCCTGGGCCTGCGCCGGGCGTGGGAGCGTTGGTGCCATGGCCAGGAGGCCGCCGACCTGCGGGTGAGCTACGACGATCTGCAGATGGATCCATTGCCCTCTCTCGGGCTCTGATCTGCCGGTCTGGCGGCAGGCCGGCAGCGATTCATGGATCCATGCTGCGGTGCAGCAGCGACCGTGGTCGGTAGTGGCAGAAAAAATCCAAAAAAAACCTCAAGTCCTCCCGGGACCCGTCGAAAACCCACTCAGCAGATGGAACAAAACATCTTGAGTTCCGCCAAAAGGCTAAGCCCCAGGCGGTTTTGATTGGGCCGGTGTCGCCAGCATCACGTCGAAGTGTGATGGCCGCCCGGGTTTCATACGGATTTCACTGAGGAGTTGCCGCCATGGCCATGACCATCAACACCAACATGCAATCGCTCAATGCCCAGCGCAATCTGAGCACCACCCAGGGCCTGCTGTCCACCACCATGCAGCGCCTGTCTTCCGGCCTGCGTGTGAACAGCGCCAAGGACGATGCAGCCGGCCTGGCCATCGCCGAGCGCATGAACGCCCAGGTCAAGGGCATGAACGTGGCGGCGCGCAATGCCAACGACGGCATCTCGCTGGCCCAGACGGCTGAAGGCGCCCTGGGCAAGGTCACCGAAAACCTGCAGCGCATGCGTGAACTGGCCGTGCAATCGGCCAACGGCACCAACGGCTCCAAGGACCGCACGGCCCTGGACAAGGAGTTCAAGGCGCTGGCCGCAGAAATCGGTCGCATCACCGACAACACGGAATTCAACGGCAAGAAGCTGCTCAATGCCGCGGCAACCTTCACCTTCCAGGTGGGTGCGAACACGGCTGCTGACAACCAGATCGCGGTGGTCGCATCGGCTCCGACGCTGACGGGCCTGAATGCTTCCACGGCCACCCTGGGTGTCGATGAAGCCGCCGCCCGTACACAGATGGCCGCCATCGACACGGCCCTGGACAACGTCAACGGCATCCGTGCCGACTACGGCGCGGCGCAAAACCGCTTCGAAGCCACGATCGCCAACCTGCAGGTGGCATCGGAGAACACCGCCGCAGCCCGTGGCCGCATCATGGATGCCGACTTCGCCGGTGAAACCTCGAACCTGAGCCGTGCCCAGATCCTGCAACAGGCCGGCACCGCCATGGTGGCCCAGGCCAACCAGCTGCCCCAGGGCGTGCTGGCTCTGCTGCGCTGATCGCAGTACCCCTGCGTCCGCCGGCAGGAGGTTGAACCGTATTGCAGTGGCGGCTGCTATTGCCTCCTTCTGGCCAAGGCAGCGTGTGCGAGCACGCTGCCTTTTCTCATTGGCAGCCCGCAAGAAACCTTGGGTTCGCATGTCATCGGATCCGCGTCCTGTCGCATCGCCATTGCAGCGTCGGCCCACTGGGTTTCAGGTCGGGCGAGATACATGCAAACGCATAAAAAGGTCTCAAGTCGTATCAGGCTGCGCCGAAAACCCAGTCAGCAGATGGATGAAACATCCTGAGCCCCTCCAGCAGCTCTTGCGATATCTGGAATGATGCAAGCCGCTGATGGTAGGTTGATAGGGTTGACGCCGCCCGTCTCGCAAAATGCGGGACGCCGGTTGCGGTGACCCTGGTTTCATACAGATTTAACTGAGGAGCTGCCACCATGGCCATGACCATCAACACCAACATGCAATCGCTCAATGCCCAGCGCAATCTGAGCACCACCCAGGGCCTGCTGTCCACCACCATGCAGCGTCTGTCTTCCGGCCTGCGTGTGAACAGCGCCAAGGACGACGCGGCAGGCCTGGCGATTGCAGAGCGCATGAATGCCCAGGTCAAGGGCATGAATGTGGCGGCACGCAATGCCAACGACGGCATCTCGCTGGCCCAGACGGCTGAAGGTGCGCTGGGCAAGATCACCGAAAACCTGCAGCGCATGCGCGAACTGGGTGTGCAAGCGGCCAACGGCACCAACGGCACCAAGGATCGCACGGCCCTGGACAAGGAATACAAGGCGCTGGCCGCTGAAATCGGCCGCATTACCGACAACACGGAGTTCAACGGCAAGAAGCTGCTGAACGCCAACGCAAACTTCACCTTCCAGGTGGGTGCGAACACCGCAGCGGACAATCAGATCGCCGTGACCGTGAATTCGGCCACCAGCCTGACCAGCCTGAGCGCTTCCACCGCCACGCTGGGCACGGTCGAATCCGCAGCTCTGGCCCAGGTCACTGCCATCGACACGGCGCTGGACAACATCAACGGCATGCGCGCCGACTACGGCGCGGCGCAAAACCGCTTCGAAGCCACGATCGCCAACCTGCAGGTGGCATCGGAGAACACCGCCGCAGCCCGTGGCCGGATCATGGATGCCGACTTCGCCGGTGAAACCTCGAACCTGAGCCGCGCCCAGATCCTGCAACAGGCCGGCACCGCCATGGTGGCCCAGGCCAACCAGTTGCCCCAGGGCGTGCTGGCGCTGCTGCGCTGAAGAAGGCAGGCCGCACCGCTGCGGCATGCCGAAAATGCAAAAAGCCCGGCCTGGCCGGGCTTTTTGCATGGGCGCCAGTGTTACAGGCGGAAGTACTGGCTGGCGAGCGCTCGGATCTCATCCTCGTCGCGCGGGCTGTTGCTGGCGATGGCCCAGATGTCATAGGACTCGGGACGTGCCACGGACGCCACGATCGGAAAGCCTGCGGCGCGCAAGGTGTCGTTCATGGTCTTGTCCGTGAAGCCGCAGCGGTGCGACATGTAGAGATTGCCCTGGGCCATGGAGGTGCGCAGGCCATATAGGATGTCCAGCGGGCTGATGGGACCGGCCGGCGAAATATAGGCCGGGTCGGTCAGTTGGCCCTTCGCCACCAGTGCGCAGACCGACTGCAGGTCGGGACAGGTGATGATGGCGAAACCATCGGGTTTGAGTACGCGCCGGAACTCGGCAAGGGCAAGCGGAACTTCGTGCGGATACAGGTGTTCGATGTTGTGGCTGGAGTAGATGGCATCAATGGAGGCATCCGCCACGGCGGACATGTTCGTCATCGTGCCGATGAGGTCTGGCTCCACGCGTGCATCAATGTCCAGGCGCAGTTCCTGCCAGTCATCGCTCTGGAAGCCGGGGGAGGTGGAGGACTTGCGCTGCGGGCCACATCCAACGTGCAAAAGGGTTCGGGTCATGTGTTGAGCGCGTCTGGGCGCGGGAGGTGAAAGTGCGCACCTAGAGTAACCAGGCGGGAGCGGTGGAATGACGCGAATTGGGGGGGGATGCCCGTTTTTATCGCTGCTTTGGGCTCATGCCTCGTCGGGACAATGCATGGCATCAGATTGGCGGAGCTAGGCGGTGTCTGGCGTGCTGTCTGACGTTCGGTGGCCTATGGTCACGGAGCGGCTAGCCATTGTCCATGCCTAACGAGGAGTTGCCACATGGCATCCACCATCAATACCAATCTCATTTCGCTGAACGCGCAACGCAACCTCAACACATCGCAGTCCTCACTGTCCACCACCATGCAGCGCCTGTCCTCGGGTCTGCGTGTGAACAGTGCAAAGGATGATGCGGCGGGTCTGGCGATCGCCGAGCGCATGAACGCCCAGGTGCGAGGCATGAATGTGGCCATGCGCAATGCCAATGACGGCATTTCCATGGCGCAGACGGCCGAAGGCGCATTGAGCAAGATCGGTGAAAATCTCCAGCGCATGCGTGAGCTGGCCGTGCAGGCAGCCAACGATACCAACGGATGCAATGACCGAACTTCGTTGGACAAGGAGTACAAGCAGCTGGCACAGGAAATCGCACGCGTGGTCTCCAGCACGCAGTTCAATGGCCGCCAACTGCTGAACACCAGTGCTGCCGCCGTATTCCAGGTCGGTGCGAATACCGGATCTGACAATCAGATCCAGTTGGATGCTGTGAACCTGGCTGCAGCAACCACAAGTGGGGGCCTGGGCGTGACCACTGCGGCCGGTTCGGTTGCGACGCTGAATGGAGCGCTTGGGTCATTGGCCGATGGCAGCACCAATGCCGCAGCCGCACGCAATTCGATGGACGCGATCGACAAGGCCCTGGACCAGGTCAACAACACCCGAGCCACCTTCGGCGCAGCCCAGAACCGCTTCGAAGCCGTGATTGCCAACCTGCAGGTCGCAGCGGAAAATACGGCTGCCTCGCGCTCGCGCATCATGGATGCGGACTTCGCCGCCGAAACCGCCAACCTGAGCCGCACGCAGATCCTGCAGCAGGCCGGCACGGCGATGGTGGCCCAGGCCAATCAGCTGCCCCAGTCGGTACTCAAGTTGATCCAGTAAAGAAACGTGAAAAAAAGCGGCGGCATGGCCTCAAGTCTGGGGTCGGCATGCCGAAGCATTGGTGGTGGGGCTCCTTGCATGACGTGCGGCTTGCGCGCGCCCTGGGAGCCTTGTGCGCTGGCGCAGCACAGGCTCTAGGCCCGTAGCACTAAAAAGGAGTACGTTATGGCATTGACAGCAGCGGGAATTGGCAGCGGCCTGAATGTGGAATCGATGATTTCGCAATTGGTGACGCTGCAAAAGCAGCCTCTGGTGCAGTTGCAGACGGCTGCATCTTCCCTTGACACCAAGATCTCGACGGTCGGCAGCATCAAATCGCTCATGTCGACCTTGTCCGACTCGGCCCGAAAGCTCGCCGACAAGGATGCCTGGGCGCTGACGACGGCGACGGCGTCGAACACGTCGGTTTCCGTGAGCGTGACCGGCAGCGCGATGCCGGGCAGTACACAGATCGATGTGGACCAGGTGGCGCGCAACCAGTCGCTGGCATCGAAGAGCTTTGCCGCTGCCTCGAACTTCGGGCCCGGCACGCTGAAGTTCACCATGGGTGGAAAGACCACCGAGGTCCAGATCAGCGAATCGATGACCATGGACAAGGTGGTAGCGGCCATCAATGCCAAGCAGGGTGACAGTGGCGTGGTCGCCTCCGTGATCAAGGATGCGAACGGCGAGCGGCTGCTCATGCGTTCAAAGAATTCCGGCGCGGATGCCCAGTTCACCGTCGAGGTGACGGGCGCGGATGCCAATCTGTCTTCCCTGGCCTATGCGGGGCAGGCGGCCAATGGTGATACGAGCAATGGTGGCGTAGTTCAACTGGCCCAGAATGCCAAGGCCACGGTCAACGGCATCAAGGTGGAATCGGCGACTAACGAGTTCAAGGACACCATCCCCGGTTTGAGCTTCACGGTCAATCAGGCCACCAAGACCGGAGAACCCACACTGCTGACTGTCGTCTCCGACACCGAAGGCATGAAGAAGAACATCCAGGCCTTCATGGATGCCTACAACGCCATCAGCGACAAGCTCGTGGCGTCCACCAAGTACGATGCCGAGAGCAAGACCGCCGGCGTCATGCAGGGTGACTCCACCATGGTCGGCATGACCAATGGTCTGCGCGAAGTGCTTGCCTCTCAGATCGGTGGCATCAACCTGTCGGACCTGGGCATACAGTTGGGCAAGGGTGGCAAGCTGGCCTTTGGTACGCTGGCCAAGGACAAGTCCAATCTGGAAGCGGTTCTAAAGGATCCCAGCAAGTTGGCGCAGGTCTTTGCTGCGGAAGGCGAGCCCGACAAGCCCGAGACAAAGGGCCTGGCCCTGCGGATGAAGGAGTACGCCGACAAGGTCCTGGAATTCGACACAGGGGTGTTTGATGCCAAGACCAAGGGCCTGCAGCAGCTCAAGAAGGACAACACCAAGGCCCAGGACCGCGTCAACGAGCGCGCCGAAGCCTTTGAACAGCGCATGCGTGCACAGTACGCAGCGTTGGACAAGAAGATGGGATCGAGCTCGGTGCTTAGCTCTTACCTGTCTCAACAAGTAAGCCAGTGGAACAGATAAGCCGCGGGCCTTATGGTTGAGACGGGCCTGCGTACCAGGCTTGTCCAGCATGCAAGGCGAGGCTTCAGTTTCTCGCCGGGATGCCGAAAATCATGGCAACAAGACATCAAGGAACGCTGGAATGAATTCGATGTTCAACCGCCGTGGGGCTAGCGCCTACAACCAGGTAGGTGTTCAGTCGGTTGTGAATGGAGCCTCCCCGCATATGCTGATTCAGCTGCTGTTCAATGCCCTGGATGCATCTCTGAATGCGGCTAAGGGCGCCATGCAGCGCGGCAGTATTGAAGAAAAAGGCATCCAGATCGGCAAGGCGGTGCGCATCCTTGAAGAAGGCCTTAAGGCAGCCGTAGATGTTGATCAGGGCGGGGAATTGGCCCAGAACCTGATCACGGTTTATGACTACAGCATCACGCAACTGACATTCGCCAATCTGCGCAACGATGTGCAGTTGCTGCAATCGGTCCAGGACGTGCTGGCACCGATCGCGCAAGGCTGGAGCGATATCTCCAATACACCAGCCGTTGCCGGGACCTAGAAATGGAGCTGACATTGATTGACTTTTACCGGGCCATAGAAGACAGCAGCGCCAAGATGCTGCAGGCCGCACAGAACAAGGATTGGGAGGGAGTGACGCGCTACGAGGGCACTTGTGCCGTGCTGATCGAGCAGCTGCGGCTCAAGTCGCATGACGAGCCGCTGGCGCCCGATCAGCGCAAGGAGAAGGCGCGAATCATGCAGCGCATCCTGCGCAATGATGCCCAGATCCGCACGCTGGCCGAGCCCTGGCTGGCACAGTTCGAGCACATGTTCGACGGCCAGCCCCACGCCATGCATTGAGCAGGGCAGATCGGCAGGAGCTGCATCCGCAGCCTTCCTGCCGCCCATGAAAAAACCGCCTGAACATCAGGCGGTTTTTTCATGCGCGGAATCTGCGGATGGCAGAAGCCACCATGGTTCTCGTGGATCAGGCCGCAGGCGCGGGCTGCACCTGCAGCTCGCTGAGCATGCGCAGCAGGATGCGGTTCACGTCCTCGATCTCGAAGGCGTGCTCCTCACGGAGCTGGCGAATCGGTGCGGGGTCGTCGGACTCCAGCGCAATGGCCATCACCAGTGCCGGCGCGTAGGGGCCGGTACGGGTCACGGCGGCGTCGAAGATGCGTTCGGACAGCGGCACGCGGCGCAGCGCGGTGGGCAGGGGTTCGCCCAGCAGCTGGTCCAGCTGCGAGAACAGGCCCAGCAGATAGACCTCGCGCTGCAGGTCGTGGCTGATGCCGGCCTCGATCAGTCGCTCGGTCAGGCTGGCGCGCAGCCGGATGGCGGTGCGCACGGGCACCAGGCTGGGCTCGGTACAGGCGTGGGGCAGCTGGTCGGACAGCCAGCGCTGCAGCGTGCCATAGCCCAGCATCACCAGGCCGCGGCGCAGCGAGTCCACATTGCCCCGCAGGCCCAGGGCTGCGGAGTTGGTGTAGAGCATGAAGCGGTAGGCCAGGATGGGGTCCTCGCCCAGGATCTGCTCGAAGGCTTCCAGCGATTGCTCTGCATCGACGGCGCGCATCAGTGCGAGCACGGTGTCGCGGCTGGGCAGGGCGGCGTGATGGCGCTGGGCATGCAGCGTATCGGCCACGGGCCAGCCGGCGATGGCGCCCGCATGGAAGCTGTCCAGGCACAGATCGGTCAGGGCCAGGCTGTCCAGCCCCTCGTACATCTGGCCGCCCAGCAGTTGCAGGGGCGGCAGGGCGGGTGCAGGCCTGGCGGCCTGCTTCAGGGCCTGGAGCTTGGTCGGTGCCTGGGCTGCCTGCGTGGCCTGTTGCAGCGCAAGCGCTGTCTGGTTGGGCATGCCCGAAGCGCCTTCGGGCGGCAGGTGCAGCAGGCTGCTGGCAAACCAGTGGGCGGCCTGGGCGTCGGGCACATCGGACAGCGGCCCGCGCCACACCAGCATGAGGCCGCGCGCATGCGCCTGGCGCACCAGGTCGTAGATGGCGGAGTCCTGCAGCCAGTCGCCACGCACCTCGATCCAGGGGCTGCCCTTGGAGGCGTTTTCCAGCAGGTCGCACAGCACCTGACGCGACTGGGGCGACAGCAGTACCGGCGGCGACTGCGTGCCCCAGGTCTCGCGCAGTATGCGCAGCAGGTGGGCCACGTCGGCCTGGACGCCGGGCTCCTCGTGAAGATAGAGCTGCACGCCCGCCAGACGGCGAGCCTGGTTCCAGAGCGGCCTATAGCCGAGGGTCAAAGAGCTCAGGACGGACTGGACCATGAATGCATGCGCGGGTGGCTATCAGTTGATGAAGTTGAACAGTGACAGTTTCTGGATCGAGGCATAGGACTGCAAGGCAGCCTGCATGCCCACCTTCTGCATGTCCACATCGGAAAGGGCCTTGATCATATCGATGTCTTCGGCCCGCGAACGCGCGCCCTCTTGTAGCGTCGCCTGATCCTTCATGTCGTCTTCGAGCCTGTCCGCGCGGTTGAGTTGGTCGCCAGCAAAGCTACGCATGGCCTGGACGCGGCTCATGCCAGAGTCCAGTTCATTGAGGCCGCGCGAGAGCATTTGTTGCATGGCGCCAGGGTCGGTTGCGCCGTCCTTGACGGCGGAGATCACGCCGTCAAGGACGCTGAAAAGGTCGGTGCGCTGGCTGGGTGCCAGTGTGAAGTTGTCGCCCACGCCCGGGGTGCCCGAGATCTTGACGGACATGCCGTCGATGGAAATGCTGTCGCCCGGCTTGAAGGCCGTGGCAGACACCACAGGATTGGTCGCACCCGAGGCGCTGGAGTCAATCGTGTACTCCATCTCGCCGGTCGTCGCGTTCTTGGCGAACTTGATCGTATAGGTGTTGCTAGTCAATAGGCTGGGATTCGTCACCGCGCCGAGATCGGCATAGGCCGAACTGCCCGTGGGCGACTGGCGAGAGACGCTGAACACGCCATTGCCCGTGGGAATGTTCATCCAGGTGGAGAACCCGTCCAGCGAGGAAGGCAGGCCGTTGTCGTTACCGGTGCTCTGGCCTGGCTGCAACTGAGAAACCGCGCCAGGGGTGGCGCTGAGCACCGGATTGTCCTGGCTGCCCAGCCCCCGGAAGATGGGCAGGCCGTTGGAGTCCTTTGCATTGGCATAGCCCAGCACCTGGTTGCGCAGGCTTTCCAGTTGCTGCACCAGTGCATCGCGTGCCTTCTGGTCATAGGAGCCATTGCCGGCCTGCAGTATCAGGTCGCGGAAGTCCTTGAGCGCATCCTGGGCCGTGCCCAGCTTGGATTCGCCCTGGGCGATCACATCGCGCTGCAGGCCCAGCACACGCTGGTCGTTCTCAGAGCGGGAGATGCGCGTGAGCGCGCGTTCGGCCTGGGCGGCGGCCACGGGGTCGTCGCTGGCGCGCACCACGCGCTTGCCGGAGGTGGTCTTTTCCATCAGGTCCACCAGACTCGTCTGACGCGAGTTCAGGTTGTTGATGGTGCTGTCGTACATGTTGGCCGTGCCAATGCGGGAGATGCTCATGGTGGAATGCTCCTGTCCGGTGATCAGCGGCCTACGGTCTGCAGAACGCTGTCGAAAATGCTTTGCGCGACCTGCAGCATCTTGGCCGAGGCCTGGTAGGACTGCTGGTACTGCAGCAGCTTGGCGGCCTCTTCGTCGAGGTTCACGCCCGAGACGGCCGTGCGGTCCGCCTCCAGGTTCTTGGCAATGGTCTCGGACAGCTTGGCCGCGTACTGCGCGCTCTGGGTGCGGGTGCCGACCTGGGCCATGGCGGTGGAAAAACCGTCGCTCAGCGTGGTTGAGCCATCGAACAACTTGGAGTCGCGCAATGCCAGGAAGGAGCTGGCGTTGCCGGCGTCGCGTTGGTAGGCATTGCTGTACTGGGGATCCAGTGCATTGCCGATGCGGACCACGTCGCCATCATGGGGCGTGCCTGTCAGCGTGACGGACCAACCGTCGATCTCGATGGACTGGCCGGAGGTGTAGGGCACTACGGTGGTTCCTGGCGTATAGGGCGTAGGCGCTCCTTTGGGAGGTGTGCTGGTGCCTGTGACGGTATAGCCTGTGGGCGGTCCAGGAACGAAGCTCAATGCCACACCGCCCTTGTTGCCCGGTGTTCCCAGGGGGGGCAGTACCAGCCCCGAGTTGGCCTGGAGCGAGACCATTTTCAGGGTGGCCTCGCCCTTGGATTCAATGCTGGCCGTGACGGGATTGCCCACGGCCAGGTCATTGGGCGAGTGCACGGCGGCCTGGATGTCGTGGGCGCCCGCCGCCACGGGGCGGAACAGCACGGTGTTGCCCGTCGCGCCTTCGGCCTTGAGGTCGAAGCGCAGGCCGTCGATTTCCTTGGTGCTCAGGTCGGCCATGTCGGTGAAGTCCGTCACCTTGCCATCCGACAGGCGGATGACCTTGCCAGCCGGCGCCGTGCTGCCGAACACGATCTGGTAGTCGGAGGTCTTGAGCTGGCTGGAGTCGACCACCGTGGTCGTCGGCGTGTTGGCACCTGCCCACTGCGCGCCCGTGGTCGAGCCATTGCTGACCATGGACAGCTTGAACAGGTTGCTGCCGCTTTGGCCCGACAGCGTCAGGCCGAGGTTGTTTTGCTTGTTCAGCGTGTCGCCAATGGCCAGGGCCATGCGGCCCAGCAGGTTGCGGCCCTCGGTCAGGTCGCTGCCCTGGAACTGCAGCAGGCCGGCGATCTCGCCGCCACCCAGCATGGAAGGCGTGAGTTCCACGTTCTGGCCGCCGGGCTGCTGGAAGTACAGGGCCATCTTGCCGCTGCCCGGGAACTCGGTGGCCTCCTTGAGCGTGAGCTGTGCGGAATTGGGTCCCAGCACCAGCGGCTGGCTGCCTCCCACGAACAGGCTGATGCTGCCGTCGTCCGCAGGGATCTGGCTGGTCTGCACGTATTTGTTGATGTCGCGCACCAGCTGGTCGCGCTGGTCCAGCAGGTCGTTGGGCGTCTGGCCCGAGGCGATGGAGCGGCTGATCTGCGCATTGAGCGTGGCCACCTGGCCCGCCAGGCTGTTGACCACGGTCACATCGTTGCCCATCTGCTGCTTGGCGCTGTAGTCCAGCTCGTCCAGCTGGGCCGATGCCGAGCGAAAGCGCGCCGCCAGCTCGTTCATGCGCGTGAGCACCACCTGGCGCGCCGACGGGTCGGTGGGCGCACCGGCTACATCGCCGAACGAATTCATCATGTCGGTGATGGCCGCGCCCAGGCCGCTCTTGCCGCCGCCGAACACTTCCTGCATCTGCGCCAGCGAGGTGGCGCGCGCCGAATCGGCCGCCGACACGGCGCTGGCCGTGGCCGCCTGGCGGTTCAGCAGCTCGTTGAAGTTGCGCAGGATGGTGTTCACATCCACGCCATTGCCGATGTAGCCGCTGCCCATGTTCTGGCCCGGCGATGTCTGGAAGGCCACGCTTTGGCGCGAGTAGCCGGCCGTGTTGACGTTGGCGATGTTGTGGCCTGTGGTCTGCAGGGCGATCTGGTTCGCCATCAGTGCGCGGGACCCGACGTTCAAAAGGCTCATGACGTGTTCTCTGGTTAGGCTTGGGCACGTGCCGCGCTCTGCACGGCGCTTTGGATGGCGCGGCTGAGCTTGCTGGCGTATTCGGGATCGGTGGCATAGCCGGCTTTCTGCAGCTCGGTCGCATAGGCCAGGGCCGAGTCGGTCTTGCCCATGGCCTTCTCGTAGCGCGGATTGCCGGTGATCAGGCGCGCGTAGTCGCGGAAGGATTCCTCGTAGGAGCCATAGGCGCGGAACTTGGCCGTGACCTTGCGCGCCACGCCGTCGATGTACTCGGTGGTCGTGACCTCGGCGACCTTGCCCGTCCAGCCCTTGCCGGCCTTGATGCCGAACAGGTTGTGGGCGTTGCTGCCATCGGCATTCTTGATCTCGCTCTTGCCCCAGCCGGTCTCGTGGCCGGCCTGGCCCAGCATGAAGGCGGCCGGAATGCCGCTCTCCTGCGCCACGCGGGCCGCGGCGTCGCCGTGGTGGGACACGAAGTTGTCACGACCCTTGGGCGCGGGCGCGTAGGCGTTGACGGACTGGGCCGCGCTGGTGCGGGTGCCGCTCCAGGCAGCTGTGGTGCCATTGGCGCTGCCGGCCGTGCTGCGCCAGGCGATGCGGCTCATGCTCAGCGTGGAGGGCACGGAGATCTCGGCATCCTCGGCGGCTTCCGAGCCCATGGTGCGGGCCAGCTGGCGCGTGATGGCGTCGGACAGGCCGCCGGGCTGGCCCGACATGGCCACCGACAGCTGCTGGTCCAGCATGTCGGTACTCAGGTTGCCCTGTGCGCTGTCCAGCAGGCCGGACTTCATGGTGGCCTCGCGCATGCTCTTGATCATCTCGCGCATGAACAGCGATTCCAGCTGTTTGGCGGTTTCCTTCGCGGCCTGCGGGCTGTTCTCGCCGGCTGCGAATTTGAGTGCGTTGAGGGACCGGGCGTCGGCCGCCAGCGCATTGCTGGCCGCAGTCTGCGATCCATTGGGAAGTGCGATGCTCATATCACCTCCAGTTCGGCGTTGAGAGCGCCTGCGGCCTTGATGGCCTGCAGGATGGCCAGCAGGTCCTGGGGCGTGGCGCCCAGCGTGTTGAGTGCGCGCACCACGTCGGTGAGCTGCGGGGAGCCGGGCATGTTGATGATGTTGCCGGGCTCCTGCTTGATCTGGATGTCCGACTTCTGGGCCACCACGGTCTGGCCCTGCGAGAAGGCGCCTGGCTGGCTGATCACCGGCGTGGTGCTGATGGTGATGGCCAGGTTGCCATGGGCGATGGCGCAGGGGCCCAGGGTCACGGCCTGGTTGAGCACGATGGAGCCCGTGCGTGCGTTGATCACGACCTTGGCCGAGGGCTTGGAGGTCTCGATCGGCATCTCCTGGATCTCGGCGATCATGCGCACGCGCGATCCCGGGTCCTGGGGCGCGGACACACGCACGGTGCGGCCGTCCAGCGCCTGTGCCACGCCCTGGCCCATGCGCTGATTGATGGCGCGCACCACCTTGTCGGCGGTCTGGAAATCTGTGGCGTTCAGGCCCAGCGTGATGCTGTCGCCTTCATTGATCGGGGTGGGCACGGCGCGCTCGACCTGGGCGCCCTGCGGCACGCGGCCTGCGCTCAGGTGATTGATCTGTACCTTGGAGCCGCCGGCCGAGGCGCCGGCGCCGCCGACCACGAGGTTGCCCTGGGCCAGCGCATAGATCTCGCCATCGGCACCGCGCAGCGGCGTGGCCACCAGGGTGCCGCCCTTGAGCGACTTGGCATTGCCCACGGAGGAGACCACCACGTCGATGGCCTGGCCCGGCTGGGCAAAGGCCGGCAGCTCGGCGGTGACGATCACGGCCGCCACGTTCTTGAGCTGCAGCTGGCCCGCGTTGCCTGTGGCGGGCAGCGAGATGCCCATCTGCTCCAGGTAATTGGCCAGTGCCTGCTTGGTGTAGGGCATCTGGGTGGTCTGGTCGCCCGTGCCGTCGAGGCCGACCACCAGACCGTAGCCGGTCAACTGGTTGCTGCGCACGCCCTGTATGGCAGCGACCTCCTTGATGCGTGTTGCATGCGCCGGCAGGGTCAGCATGCTGGCGCCGAGGGCTGCTGCAACCCAGAAGGGGCGCTGCGCTTGGCGCAATGTCAGGAGCATGGACAGTACTTTCATGCTGTCCATTCTCCGGAGAATCAGAACGGCATAACGTTCAAAAAGAACCGGGACAACCAGCCAATTGACTGCGCTTCACCGGCCTGTCCGCGGCTGCGCGATTCCACGCGCACATTGGCCACCTGGGTCGAGGCGACCAGGCTGCCGGGCTGCATCGTGCGCGGGTCCACCGTGCCCGTGAAGCGCAGCACATCCACGTTGTGGTTCACGCCGATCTGCTTTTCTCCGGCGATCACCAGATGGCCATTGGGCAGCACATCGACCACCGTCGTGCTGATGGCACCCGTGAACGTGTTGTCGCTCGACGTCGAGCCAGAGCCCGTGTAGTCGTTGTTGTTGTTGAACCCGATGTTGGAGCGGTCCTTGAGATTGGCCAGCGCATTGCCCGAGAACAGCGGCAGCGCAGAAATCCCCGCCGTGGTCTTGTTGGACCGCTTGAGCCCCGAATCCGACTTCTGGCTGGCCGTCACGCGCTCAACGATCTGCACCGTCACCATGTCCCCCACCAGGCGCGCGCGCCGGTTCTCGAAACCGGGACGGTAGCTGGCGGCATTGAACAGGCTGCCCGTAGGGCTGCCCGCCACGGGCGCGGCCGGCATCAGCACGGGAGGCGCAGTGGACGGCATGTCCACCGGCGGCGGGTCATTGAGTGTCGTGCAGCCCGACAGCACGGCCGCCAGCGCCAGGCACGTGCCCGTCGCGGAAAGGGAGAAGATTCGTTGGGTCATGGCGATGTTCCCGGGTTCAATGGTTCATGGCTGCGCATGCAGACCCCACCCTCGAGAACTGGCATGTCCCAGCCCAGGGACACCGAGGAAGGGCCGCCCCGCACCGAGGGTGTCGTCCCCCTCCCGCGCAGCGAGAGAGGGGGAAGCGGCGAAGCCGCTCAGGGGGAGAGATCGATTACAGCTGCGCCAGCTTGGCCAGCATCTGGTCCGAAGTCGTGATGGCCTTGGAATTCATTTCGTAGGCGCGCTGGGTCTGGATCATGGTCACCAGCTCCTGCACCACGTTCACGTTCGAGCCTTCCAGGTAGCCCTGCTTGATCATGCCCATGCCGTTGACGCCGGGCTGGCCCTGCTGGGGCTGGCCCGAGGAAGCGGTCTCGGTGAACAGGTTCTGGCCGCGCGGCTCCAGGCCTGCCGGGTTGATGAACTGGCTCATGGCGATATTGCCGACCTGCTGGGGCGCGGCCTGGCCGGCCATGGTCACGCTGACCACGCCCTCGGGGCTGATCGACACCTTGGTCGCGCCCTGGGGAATGGTGACGCCGTTGGCGATGGGCATGCCGCTGGCAGTCACCAGCTGGCCCTGTGCATCGACCTGGAAGGAGCCGTCACGGGTATAGGCCGTGGTGCCGTCGGGCATGTTGACCTGGAAGAAGCCGTTGCCGTCGATGGCCACGTCCAGCGCATTGTTGGACTGCTGCAGGGCGCCCTGCAGGAAATTGCGCGAGGTGGCCACCGTGCGCACGCCCAGGCCCAGGTGCAAACCGGTAGGCAACTGGTTCTGCTCGGTCGTCTGCGAGCCGGACTGGCGCAGGTTCTGGTAGATCAGGTCCTCGAACACCGCGCTGGCGCGCTTGTAGCCCGTGGTCGAGACGTTGGCCAGGTTATGGGAAATCACGTCCAGCTGTGTCTGCTGGGCTTCCATGCCGGTCTTGGAGATGAACAGCGAATTGATCATGGCGTTTCCTTTTCAGTGCTTTCAGCCGTTCATGCTCAGCAGCTGGCTGGCACTTTTGTCATTGGTTTCTGCCGTCTGCAGCAGGCGCATCTGGGTCTCGAACTGGCGGGCGGCGGCAATCATGCCGACCATGGTCTCCACCGAGTTCACGTTCGAGCCTTCGATGGCGCCGGACAGCAGGCGTGCGTTCTCGTCGTTGGGCAGCGGATCGCCGTCGCCCGTGCGGAACAGGCCGTCATTGCCGCGCACCAGCGCGGCGTCCTCGGGCGGCGTGGCCAGCTTGACGCGGCCCACGGCCACGGGCAGCTGGTTGCCGGTCTTGGCGGTCAGCGTGCCATCCGAGCCCAGCGAGATCGTGGACTCGGGCGGAATGTCGATGGGGCCGCCGCCGTCGGACAGCACGGCCTGGCCGTTGCTGTTGACCAGCTGACCCTCGGGAGAGACCTCGAACACGCCATTGCGTGTGTAGGCCTCCTGGCCATCCAGGCCCTGGACGGCGAACCAGGCGCGGCCCATGGCCATGGCGTCCAGTGCACGCCCCGTGCGCTGGGTGGGGCCGGGCGTGTCCACGTAGCCGGAGGTCGCCTCCAGCGCAAACACGCGCGTGCCCGCACCGCTGCCCTGCAGGGGCACGGAGCGGAAGGTGGACATTTCGGCCCGGAAGCCGTTGGTGCCGGCATTGGCCAGGTTGTGGGCCAGCACGGACTGACGCTGCGCCGCTGCGTTGGCGCCCGTCATGGAGGTGTAGATGATGCGGTCCATGCCGGTTCTCCTGACTCAGTTCTTGGCTATCAGCGCAGGTTTACCAGGGTCGAGAAGACCTGGTCCTGGGTCTTGATGGTCTGGGCATTGGCCTGGTAGGCGCGCTGCGCGGTCATCATGTTCACCAACTCGGCGGTCAGGTCCACGTTGGAGTCTTCCAGCGCGCCCGAGCGCAGCGAGCCGAAGGTGCCCGACTCGGCCGTGCCGTTCAGCGCCGGGCCCGAATCGGCGGTTTCCACCCACTTGTTGTCTCCCACGGCGCCCAGGCCCTGGGTGTTGGTGAAGGCGGCCAGGGCCAGCTGGCCCTCGGTGCGCGTCACGCCGTTGGAGTAGGTGGCCACGATGGAGCCATCGTTGCCGACATTGATGCCGGTGAGCGCGCCCGCCGTGTAGCCGTCCTGCTTGAGGCTGCTGACCGCGAACTTGGTTCCGAACTGGGAGACGTTGGAAAAGTCCAGCGTCACACTGACGGTGCCCGGGGTTGGCGAATTGGGATTGTTGGTCTGGATGGTGGCAACAGCGGGGTTGGGCGTGACTGTGTTGAGTTTGCCTGCGGCGTCAAAGTTCAGCGTTGCCAGCACCTTGGCCGTCTTGGGCGGCGTTGCAGTCGGGTCATCAAGGCCGTCATAGACCACCCAGGTATTGGGGGCCGCGCCCTTCTCGAAGTACATCTGCACAGGTGTGGCCACGCCTTGGCTGTCATAGACATTGACCGATGTGCCATAGGTGGCGCGTGGAGTGGCAGGGATCGGTGGCGTTTTGGTGGCATCGCCTGCAGCCACCGTGGCGCGCGCATCCAGGTTCAGCGATACATCGATCTTGGTCGTAGACTTGGCAGCGATCGGCTGGCCCGAAGGAAAGACCATGGGCACGGGCTGGCCGCCGGCCAGCACCTTGCCCGTGGTGGCGTCCACGGGGTAGCCCATGACGTTGTCGCCCTGCACGGTCTTCAGGTTGCCCTGCTTGTCCAGGCCGAAGTTGCCGGCGCGCGTATAGGCCGTGCTGCCATCGGGCTGGCGCACCACGAAGAAGCCGTTGCCGTTGATGGCCACGTCCAGATTGTTGCCCGTGGTGGTGATCGGGCCCTGGCGGAACTGCTGGGTCACGGCGGCCACATTGACGCCGATGCCGCTGTTCTGGCCGCTGGCCGAACCCACGGCGCTGGCCACGGCCTCGGCGAACTCGGCACGCGAGGACTTGAAGCCCGTGGTGTTGGCGTTGGCGATGTTGTGGCCGATCACGTCCAGGTTCTTGCTGGCGGCGTTCAGACCCGAGAGGCCTTGTTGGAATCCCATGGTGTGCTCCTGCGATGGTTTGGGTGGTTGGTGCGGTGGTCAGTACACGGCCTTGACGGAGGCGTAGGCGACGTTGGTGCCGTCGTCCAGCTCCAGCGTCAGCTTGCCGTCGGTGGTGCCTGTGGCGAGCACCGCGTGGGGCGACAGCGTGGTCGAGGCCACGGCCTTGTCGGCATTCGTGGCCTGCACCGTGTAGCGCAGCTGGCTGGCGTCGCCCGTGTACTTGCTGCCGTCCCAGGTGAAGTAGTTGCGGCCTGCGGTGCCGCTGCCCAGCTCGACGGTGTCCACCAGCTCGCCACCGGCCGTGGTGATCTGCACCTTGACATCGGCAGCCGGGCCTTCGAGGTCGAAGGCGGCCGTATAGGATTTTTCCTTGCCCACGCCCAGCGTATTGCCCTCGGTCAGCACGGTGCGGCCGATCATCTGCGTGCCTTGCAGCACCTGCATGGCGGTGAACTGGCCGGCCATGCTTTCCATGGTCTTGTTCAGCTGCTGGATGCCGGTGACGGTGTTGATCTGCGCCATCTGCGAGGTCATCTGCGCGTTGTCCATGGGATTCATGGGATCCTGATTGTTCAACTGCGCCACCAGCAGCTTCAGGAAACGGTCCTGCGCCGCCGCGGGGTCGGTGGTCGAATTGCTCGTGGCGGTCTTGTTGTTGATGTCGGCCGTGCTGGCGACGCTGCCTGCGCCATAGATCATGGGAGTGGCTCCTGGAAAGTGGTGCGGATGGGGTTCACTGGCCCATCTGCAGGGTTTTGAGCAGCAGCGACTTGGTCGTGTTCATGACCTCGACGTTGTTCTGGTAGGAGCGCGAGGCCGAGATCATGTTGACCATCTCGTCCACGGCGCTGACGTTGGAGTGCGTCACATAGCCTTCGGCATCGGCCAGCGGGTGCTGGGGGTCGTGGATGCGGCGGCCCGGCGTGTTGTCCTGGCTGATGGCGCTGACGCGCACGCCCGAGGAGCCTTCCTCGCCCATGGCCACGGTCTGGAAGACCACCTGGCGCG
Organism: Delftia deserti; assembly: GCF_042653485.1. NCBI lineage: Bacteria > Pseudomonadati > Pseudomonadota > Betaproteobacteria > Burkholderiales > Comamonadaceae > Delftia > Delftia deserti. Next base: position 4,455,113 of record NZ_JBHSIH010000001.1, read on the forward strand.
CCTGGTAGGCCTTTCCGTCGGGGCCGGCCACGGCATCGACGTTGGCCAGGTTCGAGGCCACGACGTTCAGGCGCTGGGATTGGGCGCTGACGGCACTGCCGGAGATGCTGAAGATGGAGAACATGGACATGGGAAAGCTCCTGTGGTCTGTGGCGCCGGCTTACTGGCCCTGGATGGCCGACAGCATGGTCTTGGCCTGGCCGTTCAGAAAGCGCAGCGTGGCTTCGTAGCGCACGGCGTTATCGACGAAGTTGGCGCGTTCGCGGTCCAGGTCCACGGTGTTGTTGTCCATGTTGGTCTGGGCCTGCACCGAGTAGCCGAGATGGCTTTGCGCGCTCTGCCCCGAGGCGGCGGCAGGCAGGGGAATGTGGCCCCCCTGGCTGACGCTGGCCAGCGTCATGGGCGAGGGGCCGGAGGTAACGGCCGTCAGCGCCTCGCGGAAATTGAAGTCGCGTGCCACATAGCCCGGCGTGTCGGCATTGGCGATGTTGCTGGCGATTGCACGCTGGCGCTCGGCGCGCAGCACCAGCGCCTTGCTCTGGAAATCCAGTCGTTCAGTCATCTTGTCGAGCATGTCGGCCTCGCCCTCTGGGGTTTGCGGTGATCGGTTGACGAAATGGCGGCAGCCCACGGACTGCGGCATGCGTCGATTATGGAAATCGCCCCCGATCGCTAAAGCGCGAAGAAAGCGCGTTTGCCTGCGCAGTTCGGCGCTTCGGAAAAGAGCACTCGCCCTATATTTGCTGGCATCGCTCCAGGTATCCCACCCATCCTGACGGGAGTCCGGAGCAAGTCAGGAGCCACAGCCATGCCGAACTTCAGCACCGCCCATTCGCCATCCGCCGTCCGAGCCCTCGCTCGCGCCGCCGCATGCGCTGCGCTTGCCGCTGGAGCGTCGCTGGCCGGCCCTGCCCTGGCGCAGAACGCACCTGACGGTGCAGCCCAGCTCAGCCAGATAGGCCAGCGCTTTGCCGACGAGGCCCTGCAGCAAGGCATGGCCGGCGCGGGCGCCTTGCCCCTGCGCATGGAAGTGCAGATGGGCCAGCTCGATCCCCGCCTGCGCCTGGCCGCCTGCGCCAAGGTCGAACCCTATTTGCCCGCAGGCTCGCGCCTGTGGGGTCGTACCCGCCTGGGTCTGCGCTGCCTGCAGGGCGCCGTGGCCTGGAATGTGTTCCTGCCCATCACGGTCAAGGCCTGGGGCCCGGCCTGGGTGCTGCAAAACGGCGTGACGGCGGGTCGCCCGCTGTCGGCCGACGATGCCGTCCAGGCCGAAGTGGACTGGGCCGAGGAATCGGCCGCCGTCTATGCCAACCAGCAGGACTGGGTAGGCCTGGTGGCCTCCCGCCCGCTGGCCGCAGGCCAGGCGCTGCGCCAGAACATGCTGCGTACGCCGGCGCTGTTTGCCGTGGGTGCTGAAGTGCGTGTGCTGGTCAACGGTGGTGGTTTTTCCGTCACATCGTCGGGCAAGGCCATGTCGGCAGCCGGCGAAGGCCAGACCGTGCGGGTTCGCATGGATAATGGCCGGCTCATCTCCGGGGTGGTGAATCCCGAGGGCGTGGTGCTGGTCCAGTAAAAAAACCTCAAGTTTTGTTCCAGGCAGTCGAAAGCTAGGCACAGCGCCTCACGCCGCCAGGGCGATTGGAGAATCAAGATGAAGATAGGTCAAAAACCGGAACTGCCCGCCGCTGCCTCCCAGGCCGCCGCCAAGCAGCCCAAGACAGCCAGCACCATTGCCACCGAGGAATCCTCCGCCCAGGCCCAGCCTGCCAAGGCGGCCGGTGTTCCCGTGTCGTTCTCGACCTCGGCCCGCGCACTGGACCAATCTGGTCGCGCCACGGCCGACTTCGATGCCAACCGCGTCAAGGAAATCCGCGAAGCCATTGCCAACGGCACCTTCCGCGTGAACGCCGACGCCGTGGCCGACAAGCTGCTGGCCAACTCCGAAGAATTCCTCTCGCACTCGCGCGTCTGAGCGCGGGTTCGATCCCTTCCTTTCGGCGCGTGCGCGCGCTTTCTTTCTCAGCAAGGCCTGTCCCATGACTCTCGGCGAGATGCTCGATTCCCTGGACGCGGTGGTCCGGATGGTGTCCGCCTCGCTGCAATCGAAGGATGCGGTCGCGCTGGAGCAGTCCAGCACCCGGTTGCGCGATGCCATGGCGGCGTTCTCCGAACTGGCCCGGCGCTTCAGCGCGGCCGACTGGACGCAGGAGCTGCGCGAACGCGCCCAGGCGCTGGGCGAGCAGATGGCCATGCAGCGCGACCAGCTGGCGCGCATGGCGGTGGTGGCCCAGAGCCAGGCGGCGGCGCTGATTCCCCAGACTTCGGACCAGGCCACGTATGGACGCGACCTGTATGGACACCCCCATGCCGGACCGGGCAAGGCGCGCATCTACCACTCGGCCAGCTGAAGCCGCATCCTTTTTTTCTCTCTCTCTCTCTCTCTCTCTTCGTTCTGCTCAACCCTCCGGCATCCGTGTCCGAGGGTTTTGTCTTTTCCAGGCTTGGATTCGGTTGGATGAATCTGCGCAGCGGGTGCAGGCGCGACTGCGGCTCGGGCGTACCCATCCATGCGCTGGATGAGGCTGCGCTCGGTCAAGCAGGGGGAGGCAGGGAAATGCGTGATGGCCGTGCGCAAGAAGTGCGCCCAGTCATGAAGGACGGCCCGAGGCCCGGTCCGGGGAAAACGAAGCAAGGACCCTGAAGACGGCAAGATCCGAAATGCGCGGAAATGACGCTGCCGTGCAATGGCAATGGCAATGGCAATGGCAATGCAATCGCAATGCAATCGCAATGGCGCGCGCAAATCCCGTTCGGTCTGCGGTTTGCGATCGAGGGGGCAAAGAGGGTCCGGCCGGGGCCGGATGCCCTCACACCTGCATGTTCATCACATCGGTATAGGCCTGCACGAGCCGGTTGCGCACCTGCATCGTGGCCTGGAAGCCGATCTGCGCCTTTTGCATGGCGATCATGGTTTCTTCGAGGCTGACGGCCGGGTTCTCCAGCTGCACCTCACGCTGCAGCTGGCTGGAGTTGTTCTGGGCCGAACTGACGGACTGCAGCGCGCCTTGAAGGGCCTGGCTGAAGCCGCCAGCCGCCACTTTGGTCGATGCGTCGCCTGCGCCCACGCCTTTGGGGAGCTGGGTGCCGTACAGGGGAGAGGTGGTACTGGGGATGCGAAGGTCCATGACACATTCCATCGGAGTTAGCAAGATGACGAGATCGTAGGGCGGCAGGGTTTTCGCATCGCGGCAAATAGACGGCCAAACGGCGCGCTTATCGGGCGAATGTGAGGCCTCGGACTTCGAATAATCGACAGCACGCTAGGGTCCTGTGTGTGCAGGGCTCGAACACCTGGAACCAAGATGTCTGCTGTCGCTGAAATCCCTGTCCCTCAAGCCACTCCCGTGCCCCAGCCTGCCTTGCAGCAGCGCTGGACGGCCATGGACCGTGGCGCGCGCCTGCGTTGGGGCGCGATCGCCGTGCTGCTGGTCGTCGCCCTGGGTGCGGCGGCCATGTTCTACCGCCAGCCGGACTACAAGGTGCTGTTCTCCAACCTGAGCGACAAGGATGGCGGCGCCATCGTCGCCCAGCTGTCGCAGATGAACGTGCCTTACCGTTATACCGAAGGCGGCGGTGCCATCCTCATCCCGTCCGACCGCGTGCACGATGTGCGCCTGAAGCTGGCCACCCAGGGCCTGCCCAAGGGTTCGGTGACGGGTTTCGAGCTGATGGAGAACAGCAAGTTCGGCATCACCCAGTTCCAGGAACGCCTCAATTTCCAGCGTGGCCTCGAAGGCGAGCTGACACGTTCCATCCAGGCCCTGGCCGCCGTGCAAAGCGCACGCGTGCACCTGGCCCTGCCCAATCAGAACGGCTTTTTCCGCGAGCAGCAAAAGCCCTCGGCCTCGGTGCTGCTGAGCCTGTACCCGGGCCGCGTGCTGGACCGCACGCAGATCGCGGGCATCGTGCACCTGGTGGCCTCCAGCGTGCCCGAGATGGCGCCCACGGCCGTGAGCATCCTCGATGACTCGGGCAAGCTGCTGTCGCAGTCGCCCGACGGCAACGCCAACGCCGTGGACATGCAGCAGCTGAACTACACCCAGCAGATCGAGCAGCAGTACGTGCGCCGCATCCTGGAGATCCTGGAGCCTGTGGTCGGCAAGAACAATGTGAAGGCCCAGGTCTCGGCCGAGATGGATTTCAGCCAGACCGAATCGACTTCGGAGCAGCACCGCCCCAACCAGTCCTCCGACGCGGGCGTGGTGCGCAGCCAGCAGGTGGTGGAGAGCACAGGCGAGCAAAAGCCGCCCCAGCCCACCGGCATTCCCGGCGCCACCAGCAACCAGCCGCCCCAGAACGCTTCCGCGCCCGTCAACGGTGCCAATCCCGCGCCCCAGGCGGCCGACGGCCAGAACGCCGCCCGCTCTGCCAGCAAGCGCGAGTCCATCACCAATTACGAAGTGGACAAGACCGTGCGCCACACACGCGGCAGCACGGGCAGCATCAAGCGCCTGACGGCCGCCGTGGTCATCAATGCGCCCCTGGTGGCTGCTGCTGCGCCGGCTGCTGCCGGTGCTGCCGGGGCGGCAACCGATGCAGCCACCGTCGCTGCCGCTGCACGCGGCCTGACGGCAGCGCAGCAGGCGCAACTGCTGACCCTGGTGCGCGAGACCGTGGGCTACAGCGCCGAGCGCGGCGACTCGGTCAACCTGGTCAGCACCCCCTTTGTGCAGGACGAAGTGCCGGCCGAGCTGCCGCTGTGGCGCCAGCCCGAAGTGCTGGCCATGGCCCGCAGCCTGGGCGTGCCCATCGGCCTGGCCCTGTTCGGCGCCGTCCTGCTGCTGGGCCTGGTGCGACCCATGATGAAGGGCCGCAAGACGGTGGCCGTGGGCGGGCAGCTCAATGCCATCGAAGGCGAGCAGCTGGACCGTCCGGCGCTGGCTGCACCCGCTGTCGATCTTTCGCCCACGCAGGAGCAAGTGCGCCTGGAGCAGGCGCGCCAACTGGCCAAGCAGAACCCGATCGCGGTGGCCAACATCGTCAAGACCTGGATCAACGGCGAGGCCACCTGAGCCTCTCAAAACACGGATTGCTGAGATATGGACGAACGAGGCCTGAACGACGCCGCCATCTTGCTGGTCTCCCTGGGCGAGGAGGAAGCGGCCGAGGTGTTCAAGCACCTCACCCCGAAGGAAGTGCAAAAGCTCGGCGAGACCATTGCGCACATGCGCGGTGTCTCGCGCGAGAAGGTGGACTTCGTCATCAACCGCTTTGCCGATGACGCAGCCGCGCAAAGCCTGCTGGTGGACGACGCCAGCGGCTATGTGCGCTCGGTGCTCAAGCGCGCCCTGGGCGACGACAAGGCGGCGCTGCTGATCGACCGCATCCTGCAGGGCGGCGATGTCTCCGGCATCGAAAGCCTCAAGTGGATGGACCCGCTGTCCGTGGCCGAACTGCTGCGCGGCGAGCATCCGCAGATCGTGGCCGCCATCCTCGTGCACCTGGAGCACGAGCAGGCCGCTGCCGTCCTGATGCAGCTGCCCGAGCGTTTTCGCAGCGAAGTCATGCTGCGCGTTGCCACGCTGGAAGGCATTCAGCCGACCGCGCTCAAGGACCTCAACGAGGTGCTGTTCCAGGTGCTGGCCGGCGGCGACAAGATCCGCAAGACCTCGCTGGGCGGCGTCAAGACGGCGGCCGAGATGATCAACAACCTCGGCGGCAATGCCGACGTGGCCGTGCTGGACACCATCCGCAACTACGACCCGGACCTGGCCCAGAAGATCATGGACAAGATGTTCGTGTTCGACGACCTGGTCAAGCTGGACGACCGCTCTGTGCAGCTGGTGCTGCGCGAGGTGGTGTCCGAGACGCTGATCATCGCGCTCAAGGGCGGCTCGATGGAAGTGCGCGACAAGATTCTGGCCAACATGTCCATGCGTGCCGCCGAGTCGCTGCGCGAGGACCTGGAAGGCCGCGGCCCGATGCGCCTGTCCGAAGTGGAAGCGCAGCAAAAGGAAATCCTGAAGGTGGTGCGTCGCCTGGCCGAAGAAGGCCAGATCACCATCGGCAGCGGTGCGGAAGACAGCTATGTCTAACGGCATGAACTCGCGCTTCATCCCCTCCGAGGAGATCGACGAGCGCCAGGTGGTGCAGTGGCGCTTCGGCGCCGTGGACCACATGGGCGGCCTGCAAAGCCTGCCCGGCCTGGCGGGCCTGCCCGACATACAGGGTGCTCCAGGCACGCAGGCCGCGCCCACCTCCTCGTCTGGCTTTCACAGCCTTTCGCTGCCCGGCCGCTCCGATGCGCCCCGGCTGGAGGCCGACTCCATGGTGCTGGATGTCGAAGCCGGCACGCCGGTCGCCCCGGCCTCCACCGCCCCCGCAGTGGATGAGGAACAACTGCATGCCCTGCTGGAGCAGGCACGCGCCGAAGGCCATGCCGAGGGCCTGGAGCAGGGCCGCCAGCAAGCCCAGCAGCAGTGGCAGCAACACATGGATGACTACGTCTCCGGCACGGGCCGCGAGACGGCGCAGCGCGTGGACGCACTGCTGTCCGGCCTGGAGGCCGGCTTCAAGCAGCTGCAGACGGATGCAGCGCAGGAACTGCTCAACCTGGCCTGCGACATTGCGCGCCAGGTGGTCCGCCAGGAGCTGCGCAGCCAGCCCCAGGCCCTGTTGCCCGTGGTGCGCGAGGCGCTGGACATGCTGGCCGCCGACGGCCGCGCCGCCACCGTGCGCCTGAACCCCGCCGACTTCGCCGTGCTGGACGAGGCGCTGCGCGCCGAGCATGGCGCCCAGTCCAAGGTGCAGTGGATCAGCGACGCCTCCGTGGCCCAGGGCGATGTGCGCGTGGAATCGGGCGGCGCCCAGGTCGATGCCGGCATGGACAAGCGCTGGCGCCGTGCCGTGGCAGCGCTGGGCCTGGTCTCCACCTGGTATGACGGAGAACGCGATGCCGGTTGACGCCCCGCTGGCCGACGCCGCCAAACTGACCCCCGAGCCTGCCGCCAGGCCCTGGCAGCAACTGCTGTCCAATGCCCGTGCCCGCCTGCAGGGCGACATTCCCCTGGAAACCCACGGCACGCTCACGCGCCTGACCGGCCTGGTGCTGGAGGCCACGGGCCTGCAGGTGCCCGTGGGCTCGCAGTGCTGGATACGCCAGCAGGGCCAGGACCCGGTGCTGGCCGAGGTCGTCGGCTTTGCCGGCGAGCGTGCGTTTCTCATGCCTGCGGGCGACATCCAGGGCCTGTCCAGCGGCGCCATCGTGACGCCGGCCGAACCCTTTGTCGCACCGCTGCGCTTTGGCGACGGTGTCGAGCCGCCCGTGTCCCTGGCGGCCGGCGTGCTGCGCCTGCCCATTGGCAGCGGCCTGCTGGGCCGTGTCGTGGATTCGCAGGGCCAGCCCCTGGACCATGGCGGCCCGCTGGCCGACGTGAGCGCCGATCTGCTGGACCGCAACCCCATCAATGCCATGGACCGCGACCCGGTGCGCGAGACGCTGGACACCGGCGTGCGCTCGCTCAACGCCCTGCTCACCGTGGGCCGGGGCCAGCGTCTGGGCCTGTTCGCTGGCTCGGGCGTGGGCAAGTCCGTGCTGCTGGGCATGATGGCGCGCTACACCCAGGCGGACGTGATCGTGGTCGGCCTGATCGGCGAACGCGGCCGCGAGGTCAAGGAATTCGTCGAGGACATCCTCGGCGCCCAGGATCGCAGCCGCGCCGTGGTCGTCGCCGCGCCGGCCGATGCGCCGCCGCTGCTGCGCATGCAGGGCGCCGCCTATGCCACGGCCATTGCCGAGCATTTCCGCGACAAGGGCCAGCATGTGCTGCTGCTCATGGACTCGCTCACCCGCTATGCCATGGCCCAGCGCGAGATCGCCCTGGCCATTGGCGAGCCGCCGGCCACCAAGGGCTATCCGCCGTCGTGCTTTGCCAAGCTGCCCGCCCTGGTCGAGCGCAGCGGCAACGGCCTCAACGGCGTGGGCTCGATCACGGCCTTCTACACCGTGCTGTCCGAAGGCGATGACCAGCAGGACCCTATTGCCGACGCGGCGCGCGCCATTCTGGACGGCCACGTCGTGCTGTCGCGGGCGCTGGCCGAGTCGGGCCACTACCCGGCCATCGATATCGAGCAATCGGCCTCGCGCGTGATGCACAACGTGGTCTCGCGCGAGCACTTCGAGCTGGCACGGCGCTTTCGCGCTGTCTATTCGCGCTACCAGAAGGGGCGGGACCTGGTCCAGGTCGGCGCCTACATGGCGGGCTCGGACCCGCAGATGGATGAGGCGATACGCCTGCAGCCGGCCATGGCGGCCTTTCTGCAGCAAAGCATGTTCGAGTCGGCTTCCATGGACGAGAGCATCTCGGGCATGGCTGCCGCACTCGGTGGGCAGTGACGCGGCGACGCGGCACTGCCAAAACGCGACCAACGCGATAACGAACACAGGGAGGAAAACCCGGTATGTCGTCCTTGAATGCCTTGATGGTGGCCATCGATGCCGCGTCGCGCAAGCGTGACGAGGCGCGCCAGGCGGTGCAGGAGCGCCAGCGCTCGCAGCAGGCCGCGCAGGCGCAAATGGAGCAGCTGCAGCACTATGTGCAGGAAATGCAGACGCGCTGGGGTGCGCAGGAAAACCAGTCCGTGCAGCCCGAGGTCATGTTCCACCAGTACCAGTTCATGGACCGCCTGCAGCACGCCATCGGCCTGCAGACGCGGGTGCTTGCCGACCTGGCCATCCGCCTGGAGGCCGCGCAAAAGGCCTTGATGGCCTGCGAGCTGCGGGTCAGCAGCCTGCGCAAGGTCGTCGAGGTGCGCCGCCGCGATCTGGCGCTGGGCCAGATGCGCCGCGAGCAAAAGGAGACCGATGAACGTGCGGCCATCCAGTTTTTCCGCCGCAGCTTCGGGCTGACATTCCAGGAGGCTTGACGCATGTCCACCAACCAGATCGAACAGCGCGCCGATGCGCGCAGCGCCATGCAGCGCGCCATGGAAGGCGCTCGCTCCGCGCGCGGCACGCAGCCGCCCTCCAACGACCAGGCCGCAGGCTTTTCTTCGTTGCTGGCAGCGATGGACGGCATTGGCGGATTGCCGGCGCTGGCCTCGGGAGCCCTGGGCCAGGCCTTGGGCGAGGACGGCAGTGCCGCTCTTTCCGCGCTGTCCAGCCTCAAGGGCGCAGCCAAGGACGGCCTGAAGGATGCCGCAGACCTGCTGGCCGATCCCGGCCTGGCGCAGGGCCTGCTGCAGCAGCCGCAACTGCCGCTGCAACCGCAGGCGGAGCCGACCGATATGACCACCTCGGCGCAGGCCGATGCCATGGCGCTGGCTGCCAACGGCCAGGCGCCCTGGCTCAGTCTGGTCGGGCAGACCGCCCATCTGGACGGCAAGGGTGACCGCGACATGCTGCAGGGCGTGGCGGGCGACTGGCTGTCCGGCCGGGGCAGCGCCGCCATGATGGCCCTGCGCCAGGAGCAGGGCGCCGTGGCGCACGCGGCCTTCCTGGCACCGCAGTCCGCAGCCGGTGATGCCGCAGGCACGGCGCTGGCCACGGCCAGCGCCAATGCTGCGGCCCTGGCTGCCGCTGCGGACCCCAATGCAGCCGGGGCACTGGCCGATGGCGCTGCGCGCAGCACCCAGGCACAGACCCAGGCCGCCGATGTGCTGGCCGCCGTGCAGTCCGATGCGGCACTGACGGCCGCCGCCGCACGCACGGCAACTACCGCCCAGGCCACGCATGAACAAACGCCCCAGGCCCTGGCGGCCGGTGTGCGGCAGGACGTGGCTCTGGCGTCGGGCATTGCGCTCAACGGCATGGCCGCAGTGCGGCCCGAGGAATGGCGCGGCCTGTTCGAGCGAGCCCGGGAGGGCGGCACCGCCTCCACGGAGTCGGCGGCGAACGGACTGCACGGCGTTGCGGCTGCCGTGGGCGCGGCGCATGCTGGCCAATCCCTGGGCCAGCAGGCGGCCGGCCAAAATGGCGCGGCCTTCGCCCAGCCCGACGCCCAGGCCCAGCCGGGCAACTCCACCGAGCGCGAGCAGCAGGTGTCCGAGCAGGTGGCCTTCTGGGTCCACAACAAGAACCAGAACGCCTCGCTGTCCGTGGAGCATGAGGGCCGGGCCATCCAGGTGCAGGTCAGCCTGCAGGGCAACGAGGCCCATGTGCGCTTTGGCGCCAGCGAAGCCCAGGCGCGTGACTGGCTGGGCAATGGTGCCGACCAGCTGCGCGAGCTGCTGCAGGCCCAGGGCCTGCAACTGGCCGGCGTCAGCGTGGATGCGGGCGGGCAGTCCGGCAGCGGTGATTCGGCAAGACAGGGGGCGGACGCCCAGGCGCGCCAGGGCCGCGTGAGCGCCATGGTCGATGCCGCCGGCGTCACGGGCGGCAATGGTGCCGCACAGGCCGGTGGTGGCCGCGCGGCGGCGGGCGGGGTGGATCTGTTCGTCTGATTCTTCCTGCGCTTCTTGCGGGGCGGCGCATGCGCCGTTCCAGGGCTTTCAGGACAGGCCGGGTGGCGACAAGCTGCCCGGCCTGTTGCGCTTGAAGGCCATCAAGCCAGCGAGAAACCGGGGTTTCATGCGCTTATTCAGGCCATGGTCCGGGGTCCAATCGCCGAATAATTCCTGCCATGGGCCTGCTGCGTCATGGCGCCGCGCATGAAGCGCGAGCGCGTGGCGGTCCCGCTCACCCAGAGGAATTCCAGTGTCTGCCACACCCAATGCCGCCAACAATGCAGCTCCCGCCCCGGCCAAGGGCAAGAAGCTGATCGTGCTGATCGTCATCATTGCCGTCCTGGCCATAGGCGCGGCCGCTGCCTTCATCCTGCTGTCCAAGCGCCACAGCAGCGGCGATGAGGAAGAGGGCAGCGCCAGCAAGGCGGCCGTTACCGTGCCCACCTTCCTGCCGCTGGACAACCTGGTGGTCAATCTGTCCGATACGGGCGGCGACCGCTTCGTGCAGATCGGCATCACGCTGGAGCTGGCCGACGAGAAGACGGCCACCACGGTCAAGCAATACCTGCCCAGCATCCGCAACGGCATCCTGATGCTGGTGTCCCAGCGCACGGCCGAGGAACTGCTGGAGCGCGAAGGCAAGGAGCGCCTGGCCGCCGACGTGCTCAACGAAGTGTCGGCCCCGCTGGGCTACGGCAACCAGGCCAAGGCCAAGAAGCGCAGCCGCGACGAGGACGCCGAGGACGAAGACGGCGAGCGCCGCCGCTCCTCTGCTAGCAAGAACCCGGTGCGCCGCGTGCTCTTCTCCAGCTTCATCATCCAGTAACCGGGGAGGCCAGGCGCCATGAGCGATTCGTTTCTCTCCCAGGAAGAAGTCGATGCCCTTTTGGAGGGCGTGACCGGCGAGAGCCAGAAATCCACGACCGAGGAGGTCGAGGCGGGCATCATCCGCCAGTACGACATCTCCAGCCAGGAGCGCATCGTGCGCGGGCGCATGCCGACGATGGAAATCGTCAACGAGCGCTTTGCCCGCAACTTCCGCATCGGCCTGTTCAACTTCATCCGCCGCAGCCCCGAAGTGTCCGTGGGCACGGTGTCGGTGCAGCGCTACAGCGCCTTCCTGCGCGAGCTGGTGGTGCCCACCAACTTCAACATCGTCGCCATCCGCCCGCTGCGCGGCAGCGGTCTGGTGGTCTGCGACCCCTCGCTGGTGTTCGGTGTCATCGATACGCTGTACGGCGGCACGGGCCGGCTGCAGACGCGTATCGAAGGGCGAGACTTCTCGCACACCGAGCAGCGCGTGATCAACCGCCTGGTCAACGTGATCTGCGAGGAATACAAGAAGGCCTGGCACGGCATCTATCCGCTGGAGCTGGGCTACCAGCGTTCGGAGATGCAGCCGCAGTTCGCCAACATCGCCACGCCCAGCGAAATCGTCGTGTCCACGGCCTTCCAGCTGGAGATCGGCGACATCTCGGGTTCCATCCACATCTGCATGCCCTATGCGACGCTGGAGCCCATCCGTGATGTCCTGTACTCCTCCACGCAGGGCGACTCCATCGAAGTGGACCGCCGCTGGGTCAAGGTGCTCAAGCGCGAGATCCAGGCCGCCGAGGTGACCCTGGTGGCCGAACTGGCGCGTGCCGACGCCACGGTGGAGCAACTGCTGGCCATGCGCCCCGGCGATTTCATCGAGCTCGACCGCGAGCCGCTGATCCGTGCCTCCATTGGCGGCGTTCCGATTTTCGAGTGCCAGTACGGCACTCACAACGACAAGTACGCAATCCGCGTCGAGCACTGCCTGCGTGGCGCCGACGCTGGCTGGATGGGAGAAAACAATGGCAACTGAAGATACGCAAAAGCCCGCTGGCGATGATCCGTTCTCGGGCTGGGCAGAGGCATTGGACGAGCAGCGCGAGCGCGACGCCAAGCTGGAAGAGGAGCAGGGCGGCCCGCTGACGGGCGAGCCCGTGCGTCCCTACGCCGGTGGCGGCGATGTGCCGGTCAACGACATCAACATGGTGCTGGACATCCCGGTGCAGCTGTCGGTGGAGCTGGGCCGCACCAAGGTGCCGATCAAGTACATCCTGCAACTGGCCCAGGGCTCGGTGGTCGAACTCGACGCACTGGCCGGCGAGCCCATGGACGTGCTGGTCAACGGCTACCTGATCGCCCAGGGCGAGGTGGTGGTGGTCAACGACAAGTTCGGTATCCGCCTGACCGACGTGGTCACGCCGTCCGAGCGCCTGCGCCGGGTCAGCCGTGGCTGAGAGCGCCGGCATGGGCCCGCTGTGGCCGACCCTGCTCACGGTGGTGGCCCTGGTCACGGCCATGGCCGCTCTGCCCTGGCTGCTGCGCCGCTTCCAGCAGCGCACGGCTGCGCTGCGCGGTGCCGCCGGCCTGCAGTCGCGGGTGCTGGGCGCCGTGGGCGTGGGCCCGCAGCAGCGGGTGGTGACGGTGGAAGTGGGCGAGGGCGCGCAGACCGTGCGTCTGGTGCTGGGCGTCACGGCGCAGAGCATCCAGTGCCTGCATGTGCTGCAGGCCCCGGCCCCTGCTGATTTTTCGGCTGCGATGGCGCAAGCGCGCAGCCTGCCTGCGGACGGTGCGAATGTCTGAATATTCCTGCAAGCGCCCGGCGCGCACGCTGAGCCAGGCCGCTGGTGCCGCAGCGCTGGCGCTGTGCTGCGCCACGCCCCTGGCCTCCTGGGCACAGGGCGCGCCCGCCAGCCTTCCGCTGGTCATCGGCCAGGGCAGCGGTGGCACCAGCTTTTCGGTGCCCATCCAGACCCTGCTGTTCTTTACGGCGCTGTCCTTCCTGCCGGCCATCCTGCTGATGATGACGGGCTTCACCCGCATCGTCATCGTGCTGTCGCTGATGCGCCAGGCGCTGGGCACGCAGTCGGCGCCGCCCAACCAGGTGATCATCGGCCTGTCGCTGTTCCTGACGCTGTTCGTCATGGGCCCGACCCTGGACCGCGTGTACCAGGAGGCCTATGTGCCCTACACCACGAATGCCGTGACCTTCGAGCAGGCCGTCGAGAAGGCCGAGGCGCCCATGCGCGACTTCATGCTCAAGCAGACGCGCCAGTCGGATTTTGCGCTGTTCGCACGGCTGGCCAAGCTCGATGCAGGCGTCACCAGCGAGACCGCACCGCTGCGCGTGCTGGTGCCCGCCTTCGTGACCAGCGAGCTGAAGACCGCGTTCCAGATCGGCTTCATGATCTTCATCCCCTTCCTGGTCATCGACATGGTCGTGTCCTCGATCCTGATGTCCCTGGGCATGATGATGCTGTCGCCCGTGCTGGTGGCCCTGCCGTTCAAGCTCATGCTCTTTGTGCTGGCCGATGGCTGGAACCTGCTCATAGGCTCGCTGGCCGCCAGCTTCGCCGTCTAGCCCCGCTCTTTTTTGGAAACCCTTCCATGACGTCCCAATACGTGCTCACCTTCGGCCGCGAGGCACTGACCTTGCTGCTCATGATCTCCATGCCCGTGCTGGGCGTGGTGCTGGCCGTGGGCCTGGCCGTCAGCGTCTTCCAGGCGGTGACCCAGGTGCATGAGGCCACGCTGGCCTTCGTGCCCAAGCTGATCTCCGCCGTGCTGGTGTTTGCCATTGCGGGCCCGTGGATGCTGAGCACGCTGGTGGACTTCATCCGCCGCACCATAGAGACCATTCCGCAGGCGGTGGGCTGAGCCCTTCGCAGCATGCAGGAATCGCCGCCGTGATCACCTTCAGCGAAGCCCAACTGGTGGCGTGGCTGTCGCCCGTTCTCTGGCCGTTTCTGCGCGTGCTGGCCATGTTCTCCGTGGCCCCCGTGTTCTCGCAGCGCGTCATTCCCATGCGGCTGAAGATCGGCCTGGCCTTTCTGGTCGCGGTGTGTGCGCAGCCCGTGCTGGGCGACCAGCCCGTGATCGGCATCAACTCGCCGCAGGCGCTGGGCACGCTGATACAGCAGGTCGGCGTGGGGCTGGCCGTGGGCTTTGCCGTGCGCCTGGTGTTTGCCGCCGTGGAGGTCGCGGGCGAGGTGGTCGGCCTGCAGATGGGCCTGAATTTCGCCAGCTTCTTCGATCCGACGACGAATGCCCAGCTCAGTGCGGTGGCGCGCTTCATGGTCCAGATTTCCACGCTGCTGTTCATCGTCATCAACGGGCACCTGCTGGTGCTGATGGCCGTGCTCAAGAGCTACGAGGCGTTTCCTGTGGACGGCAGCTTCCTGCAGGCCATCAACCAGATGCGGCTGCACGAGATGGGGGCGGCGGTCTTCGCCAGCGCCTTCTGGATCGCCCTGCCCATGGTCGCCATGCTGCTGTTCGTGAACCTGGTGCTGGGCATCATTTCGCGCGTGGCACCGCAGATGAACATCTATGCCGTGGGTTTTCCGGTCACGCTCACCGTGGGCCTGACGGGATTGATGGCCACGCTGCCGCTGCTCGAGCAGCCCCTGGTCGCCTTGCTGCAGCGCGGCATTGCGGTATTTGGCACTTAAATGTAAGCAGTTGTGAAAAACAACAGATTTACAGGCCTGTCGGCCGCAAAAGCCTCAGATCAGCTGGTTGTGGATGGCATAGGCCGTGAGTTCGGCATTGCTGCTCATCTGCAGTTTTTCCAGCACGCGCGCACGGTAGACGCTGACGGTCTTGGGGCTGAGCATCAGCTCGGTGGCGATGTCGGTCAGCCGCTGGCCGGCCGCGATCTTGATCAGCGTCTGCAGCTCGCGCTCGGACAGGCTTTCATGCGGCACCTGGGGTGCGGGCTGGGCCAGGCTGTCGGCCAGCATCTGGGCCACTTCGGACGTCAGGTACTTGCGCCCCGTGGCCACGGTGCGCACCGCCTCGATCAGCAGCACCGGGTCGCCTGCCTTGTTGGCGTAGCCCTGCGCGCCTGCCTTCAGGCAGCGCAGCGCGTACTGATCCTCGGGGTACATGGAGACCATGAGCACCTTGATCAGCGGATGGGTTTCGCGCACGCTGGCCAGGGCTTCCAGGCCGCTGCGGCCGGGCATGTTGATGTCCAGCAGCAGCACGTCGCAGGTGGCGGTGCGCAGCTGTTCCCGCAGCTCGGCATAGCTGCCTGCTTCGGCGGTGACGCTGATGTCCACTGCCTCGGCCAGGGTGTCACGTATGCCCCGGCGCAGCACCGCATGGTCGTCGCACAGCACCACGTGGATCAAAGTCGGCCTCCTGGAAAAAGGGTCACGCCGCCATGGCGTTCAGCATTCATTGCCCGGGATATTAGGGCAAGCGCCGCCATCGTCCAGCGGAATGGAGACGATGACCGAGGTTCCGCGTCCGGCTTGACTGCTGACATCCAGCCAGCCCTGAACGGTGCGCGCACGCTCGCCCAGACCGCGCAACCCGAAGGATTCGGGCTTGTCGCGCGCGCCTTCGGCCAGGCCCACGCCGTCGTCCGTCACCTCCAGCGTGAGAAAGCCTTCGCGGTCCGAGAGATCGATGTCCACATGGCGCGCCTGGGCATATTTGCCGACGTTGGTCAGCGCCTCCTGGGCCGTGCGGTAGGCCACGACCTGGATGTCGGGCGCGATATCCATGCTCTCACGGCTGCTGCGCACCCGGGTGGGCACGCCCGTGCGGCGCTCGAAATTCTCGGCCAGCCATTGCACGGCGGCCACCAGTCCCTGGTCCAGCACGGGCGGGCGCAGGTTCATCATGATGCGCTGGCTTGCACCCAGCGCATGCTCCAGCATTTCCAGCGCGGCCAGCGCATGCTCGCGCAGTCCGCCCTCGGGCGCATTGCGCGCAATCCAGGCCACGTCGAACTTCACCGAGGTCAGCGAACCGCCGATGTCATCGTGGATCTCGCGGGCAATGCTGGCGCGCTCACGTTCGGTGGAGGTCTGCAGGTGCTCGGTCAGGTCGGCCAGGCGCCGCTCGGACGCCGCCAGTTCGGCCGCCGCGCGGCGGCGCGCCAGGCGGGCCTCGTGCACTTCCAACGCATGCGAGACCACATGGGGCAGGCGCGTGATGTGGTCCTTGAGCAGGTAGTCGCTGATGCCCTCGCGCATCACGTCCACGGCGGCCGACTCGCCGATGGCGCCGGACAGCAGCACAAAGGGCGGATGCCCGGGCTGGCGGCGCACCAGCTCCCAGGCGTCCAGCGCCGTGAAGCCGGGCAGGTGGTAGTCGGCCAGGATGAGATCGAATGCCTGGCTCTGCAGCGCGGCAGCGGCATCATCGAGCAGGTCGACCGCCACAATCTCGCAGACCAGTCCACCGCGCAGCAGGCTCAGCCGCGCCAGCGCCTGGTCGGCCGCCGAATCCTCGATGTGCAGTATGCGCAAGGGCTTGTGCGGTGGTCTGGCATCCCCGGGGGCGCTATCATGAGATACATTTTGGAACATAAATACAGGTGGTCGTGTACATCAAGGGATGCGCCGCATTCCTGGGGACGATTGACAAGGGCTGGCCATGCTGCAGAGCATGGCGAACATTGGGCTGAAACGCTGGTGGTGGAGTAACAATGCAGTCAATGCACAAGCCTTCGGGCGAGCCTGCTGTCCCCATGCCCGTCATGGTGGCCGCAGACCTGCAGGATGCCTTGCTGGTGGCGATGCGCGATCTGCAGCGCCTGGAAGGCCTTCTCAATCATGCAACGCAGAACCTGCTGGACCGTTTCGACGAGACCCACGGCCAGCTGGCCGGTGAGGCGCTAGGCGCCTTGCCCGAGTTGGACGCCGCGCGGTCCACGCTGCGTCTGGCGGTGACCGAGTTGCAGTTTCACGACATGTCCTCCCAGTTGATCGCCCATATTACGAAGATTTTGCAAGGCTGCGCGTTCCAGTTGGCCGCAGCCACCATGGGCGTGGACGAAGGGGAGGACGATTCCCTGGGCCTGCCGGCGATACCCGACCGGCCCAATCCCGTCACGCAAAGCGAGATGGATGCTGGCTCGGTCGAGCTGTTCTGACCGCTGACCATGCACTCCTCTACCTTTTATTGCCCGTCTGTTGGAGCTATACATGCGATCGATTCTGGCTGTTGATGATTCCCCCTCGATGCGAAAGATGGTGGCGTTCACCCTCGCAGGGGCGGGATTTCGCGTTGTGGAGGCGGTGGACGGCGTGGATGCGCTCGAAAAGGCACAGCTCGAACAAGTCGATCTGGTGCTGGCCGACCAGAATATGCCGCGTCTGGATGGCATCGGCCTGACGCGCAAGCTGCGTGAAAACCCGAAGTTCCAGAACACGCCCATTCTCATTCTCACCACCGAATCCAGCGACCAGATGAAGCAGGCCGGACGCGCCGCGGGCGCCACGGGCTGGCTGGTCAAGCCCTTCGATCCAAACCGTTTGATCGAAGTCATTCAGAAAGTAATGCGTTGAGCCGATAAGTACGGGCAACAGGAAACAGCAGGACCAAAGATGGCGGATCTACACCAGGATGGGGCAGGAGCGGGCGCGGACTTCGACCTGAGCCAGTTCTATCAAATCTTCTTCGAAGAAGCGGCCGAGAACCTCGACCAGATGGAGCAGATGCTGCTGAATCTGGATCTGTCGGCGGCCAACGACGAGGAACTCAACGGCATCTTCCGATGCGCGCACTCGATCAAGGGCGGGGCGGCCACCTTCGGCTTTGCCGACGTGACCGAGCTGACACACCGCATGGAGTCGCTGCTCGACCGGCTGCGCCGGCACGAGATCACACCGATTCCGGAAATGGTCGATGTGCTGCTGGAGTCGGCCGATGCCAGCCGCAGCCTGCTGGCGCGCCACCAGGCCGGCAACGAGGGCGAGGCCCTGTCCACCACGGATCTGGTGGCCCGCATCGAGACGCTGGCGGAAGGCCGCGGCGCCGTACCTGCAGCGGCAGCGCCGGCTCCCGCACCAACCCCAGCTCCAGCCCCTGTGGCTGCGCCGGCACAGGCTCCGGCCCCGGTTGCTGCCGCACCTGTCTCGGGCGGCGCCGTCGGCACGGCACCCGGCAGCGGCGGACGTTCGCTGCATATCCTGATCGGTCCGCTGGAGCGCCTGGAGATGGCCGAGGCCATCAAGGAGCTGTTCCGCGACATTCCCGGCCTGGGACGCATCGAGGACCTGGCCTGCGATCAGCCGCAAAGCCGCCTCTTTGACGTGCAGACCTCGTCCACCGACGACGACCTGCTTGATCTGTTCGCCTTCCACGTGGCCAAGGAGCAGGTCCGCATCACGGCGGCCGGAGCCTCTGCCGAGGCAGCACCCGCAGCGGTGGCGGCGCAAGCCCCGGCCGCTGAAGAGCATGCGCACGACCCCGACGCCGCCCTGGCCTCGGCAGCCATCCCCCCGGCCGACGAAGCCTATGGTTTCTTCAACGGCTCGCCGGGCATGCCCGTGGCCGATGGCGCGCTTGCCATCCACCCGGCCGGCGCCGTGGCCAAGCCCGCTGCCAAGACGGCAGCCCAGGCGCAGCAGGCGCAGATGGAGTCCACCAGCATCCGCGTGTCGGTCTCCAAGGTCGACCAGCTCATCAACCTGGTGGGCGAACTGGTCATCACCCAGGCCATGCTGGCGCAGAACAGCCATGGACTGGACGCCTCGGCCTACCAGCAACTGCTGGCCGGCCTGGCCGACCTGGATCGCAATACGCGCGATCTGCAGGAATCGGTGATGTCCATCCGCATGATTCCCATGTCCACCGTGTTCAGCCGTTTCCCGCGCATGCTGCGCGACCTGGCCGGCAAGCTGGGCAAGAAGATCGACCTGATCACGCTGGGCGAGGCCACGGAGCTGGACAAGGGATTGGTCGAAAAGATCACCGATCCGCTGACCCATCTGGTGCGCAACAGCGTGGACCACGGCATCGAAATGCCCGAGGACCGCCTGGCGGCCGGCAAGTCCGAGCACGGCACGCTGACGCTGGCAGCCTCCCATCAGGGCGGCTCCATCGTCATCGAGGTGCGCGACGACGGGCGCGGCATGAACCGCGAGCGGATTCTCCAGAAGGCCCGCGAACGCGGCATGGATGTCTCGGACAACATGCCCGATCAGGAGGTCTGGCAACTGATCTTCGCTCCGGGCTTCTCCACGGCCGATGTGGTCACCGACGTGTCCGGGCGCGGCGTGGGCATGGACGTGGTCAAGCGCAATATCGCGGCGCTGGGCGGCTCGGTCGAGATCGAGTCCAACCAGGGCAAGGGCATGCGCGTGGCCGTTCGCCTGCCACTGACCCTCGCCATCATGGATGGCATGTCGGTCGGCGTCAGCGACGAGGTCTACATCCTGCCGCTGTCCTCGGTGGTCGAGTCCTTCCTGGTCAAGGCCGAAGACGTGAACACCGTGGCCAACGGCACGCAGCTGGTCAAGGTGCGAGACGAGTACATGCCCGTGTTCGCGCTGGAAAAGACCTTCCGCGTGCCGCGCAGCGACACCAGCCAGTCCAGCAACATCATGGTGGTGGTCGAGTCCGACGGCAGCCGCGTGGCCCTGCTGGTCGACGAGCTGCTGGGCCAGCACCAGGTGGTGGTCAAGAACCTTGAATCGAACTACCGCAAGGTGCCCAACGTTTCGGGTGCCACCATCCTGGGCGATGGCACGGTGGCGCTGATTCTGGACACCGGCGCGCTGGTGCGTCGTGCACGCCACTGAACGGGACAGGGATACCTACCTGACCCCAATCGACGGCGCCGCAGGCACTGCCTGCGCGCCGCCAAGAAACCATGGCCTTCGCCACCACGGCGCGGGCCCGACAGTTGAGGAGCTGAGCAATGAGCGTGATCGCTAAGACCGCAGAAGGCGTCGCCACCGGCGCGCGCGAGTACCTGACCTTCCGCCTGGACCAGGAGGAATACGGCATCGACATCCTGAAGGTGCAGGAAATCCGCGGCTACGAGCCGCCGACCCGCATCGCCAATGCGCCCGAATTCATCAAGGGCGTGGTCAATCTGCGCGGCACCATCGTGCCCATCGTGGACATGCGGCTGAAGTTCAACTGCTCCCAGGTGGAATACAACAGCTTCACCGTCGTCATCATCCTGAACCTGCGCAACCGCGTCGTGGGCATCGTGGTGGACTCGGTCAGCGACGTGATGGAACTGGCGGCCGATGCCGTGCGCCCCGCGCCGGACATCGAAAGCGCCATCGACAGCGGCTGCATTCTGGGCCTGGGTTCCGTGGGCGAGCGCATGCTCATCCTGCTGGACATCGAAAAGCTCATGAACAACGTGGACATGGGCCTGGTCGCTTCGGCCGACTGAGACCCGTCCTTGCACTGAGCGCCCTCATGCGATCCGGTTCTTCCAATGCGGCACTGGCCGCGCGCTCCGCCGACGACGACGGGGCAGCCAACGGGCCCCTGGCCCAGGGGCGCGAATTCGAATGGTCGTCACGGGACTTTGCCCGTGTGCAGGCGCTGATCTACCAGCGGGCCGGCATCAGCCTGCACGATGGCAAGCACGCCATGGTCTACAGCCGCCTGTCGCGGCGCCTGCGCGAGACAGGCTACGACAGTTTTGCCTCCTACCTGGACTGGCTGGAGTCGCAGTCCGACGGCGTGGAGTGGCAGGAGTTCGTGAACGCGCTGACCACCAATCTCACGGCGTTCTTTCGCGAGCAGCACCATTTCGAAATCTTTGCCCAGCATCTGCGCAGCAAGCCGGCCGGTACGGCCTGGAAGGTCTGGTGCAATGCGGCCTCGACCGGGGAAGAGCCTTACTCCATCGTCATGACGGCGCTGGAAGTGCTGGGTGCCACGCCCAGCTTTCAGCTGCAGGCCAGCGACATCGACTCGCGCGTGCTGGATACGGCATCGGCCGGCGTCTACCGCGCCGAAAGCATCAAGGGCATGAGCGCCGAGCGCCTGCACCGCTTCTTCCTGCGGGGCAAGGCCGGCAATGCGGGCCTGGTGCGCGTCAAGCCCGAGCTGCGCCGCCTGGTGGAGTTTCTCAACGTCAACCTGATCCGTGACGACTGGCCGTTCCGCGACCCCTTCGACGTAGTCTTCTGCCGCAACGTGATGATCTACTTCGACGCGGCCACGCAGCGCCGCGTGCTGGAGCGCATCCACCGCGTGATGAAGCCCGGTGGCCTGTTGTTCGTCGGGCATGCCGAGAACTTCAGTGAGTCGCGCGATCTGTTCACGCTCAAGGGGAAGACCGTCTATGAGCGCCGCTGACGCAGGTCCTGCCGCACGCCAGGGGGTGCGCCCATGATCGGAGACCGCCCCGCCTTCGCACCGCAGCCAGCGCCCTCGGAGCGTCGCCGCATGCCGCGCATCAACAGCTATACCGCTGCCGACTATCCGGCGCCGGGCGACCCGGTGCCGCGTTCCTCGCTGGAGCAGCTCAAGCGACAGCAGCGCTACCCCGGCGAGGCTTCGTTCTTCTACTACGACCCGCATTTCCAGCACAACGCAGTCAAGGTCCTGCCGGGCGAGTACTTCGTCTCCAGCGAGGACGTGATCCTGGTCACCGTGCTGGGCTCGTGCATTTCGGCCTGTCTCTGGGACCGTGCCATGCGCGTGGGAGGCATGAACCATTTCATGCTGCCCGACGGCGACTCGGCCGACGCATCGGGCCGCTACGGCTCGTACGCCATGGAGCTGCTGATCAACGAAATGCTCAAGCTCGGTGCCCGTCGCGAGTCGCTGCAGGCCAAGATCTTCGGCGGCGGGCAGGTGATGCACAACTTCACCACCATGAACGTGGGCGAACGCAATACCGCCTTCGTCACGCAGTACTTGCAGACCGAGCGCATCCCCATCGTCTCGGAGGATGTGCTGGACATCTACCCCCGCAAGGTGGTGTTCTTCCCCGCCAGCGGCAAGGCCATGGTCAAGCGCCTGGCCCATGCCCATCCGGAGGAGCTGGTACAGCAGGAATTCACGCGCGGCAATGCAGCCGTCGTGGCACGCAATACGGCAGGCGGCTCGGTCGACCTGTTTTGAGGAAGGTTCAAAGGAATGGACAGGAAAATCAGGGTGATCGTGGTGGACGACTCTGCGCTGGTGCGCAGTCTGCTGTCCGAGATCATCAATCGCCAGCACGACATGGAATGCATCGGCTCGGCCAATGACCCGCTGATCGCACGCGAAATGATTCGCGAGATGAATCCCGACGTGATCACGCTCGATGTGGAAATGCCGCGCATGGACGGCATCGACTTCCTGGGCAGGCTCATGCGCCTGCGGCCCATGCCGGTCGTCATGATCTCCACGCTGACCGAACGCGGCGCCGAGGTCACCATGCGTGCACTGGAGCTGGGCGCCATCGACTTCGTGGCCAAGCCGCGCGTGGGTGTCTCCAACGGCCTGCAGGAACTGGCCGCGCAGATCGTGGACAAGATCCGCGTTGCTGCCGTGGCCCAGGTACGGCGTCTGCCGGTCGCTCCCCGCAGTGCAGCCTCTGCCGCAGGCAGCGCGGCAGCGCCGGTCGCTTCCTCTGCAGGTTCGGCCGTGCCGCGCCAGGCTGCACCGGCGTCGCTGCTGGGGCGGCTTTCCACGGAAAAACTGGTTGCCATCGGCGCCTCCACGGGCGGCACCGAGGCCATCCGCGAAGTGCTTACCCATCTGCCGGCCGACTGTCCGGCCATCGTCATCACCCAGCACATGCCGCCGGGCTTCACCACCAGCTTCGCGGCCCGGCTCAACAGCCTGTGCCAGATGACCGTGAAGGAAGCGCAGCACGGCGAGCGCCTGCTGCCCGGTCATGCCTATATCGCCCCGGGTGGCAAGCATTTCTCCGTGCAGCGCAGCGGCGCCAACTATGTCGCCGTGGTCGACGACAGCCCGCCGGTGAATCGCCACAAGCCTTCGGTCGAAGTGCTGTTCAAGTCGGTGGCCGCCTGCGCGGGCCGCAACGCCTACGGCATCATGCTCACCGGCATGGGCGCCGATGGTGCGGTCGCCATGCGCGAAATGCGCGATGCAGGCAGCTACAACTTCGTGCAGGACGAGGCCAGCTGCATCGTCTTCGGCATGCCGCGCGAGGCCATCGCCCACGGCGCCGCCGACGAAGTGCTGCCACTCAACCAGATCGCCACCGCCTTGCTGGGCAAGCTGCGCATAGGTTCTGACCAGGTGCACCACCGCATCTGAACGGAACGGCCGGCTCTGGCGGCCTCCATGAAAAAAGAGCGCATCGCGCTCTTTTTTTTCAGTCCAATACGGTGCTTACTCGGACAAGGCGCTCCAGCGCTCCAGCGCCTCCATCAGCTGCTCATCGATCTCGCCATCGCGCTGGTGCAACTGAACGGCGCGGGAGTTGTCGTTGGCATACAGAGAGCCGTCGGCCAGGGCCTCGCGAATGGATTTCTGTTCCGCCTCCAGCGATGCAATGGTCTCGGGCAACTGATCTAGCTCGCGCTGCTCCTTGTAGCTGAGCTTGCGCTTGGGCTTGCTGTCGCTGCGCACCGCCGTCGGCTTGGCCTCTTCCTTGGCAGGCTTGGGCTGTGCAGCCTCGGCCAGATCCTGGCTGCGGCGCGACTGGTCCAGCCAGTCCTGCACGCCGCCTTCGTATTCGCGCCACTTGCCCGGCCCTTCCCAGGCAATGGTGCTGGTGACCACGTTGTCCAGGAAACTGCGGT
The DNA here is from genome assembly GCF_042653485.1 of Delftia deserti. NCBI lineage: Bacteria > Pseudomonadati > Pseudomonadota > Betaproteobacteria > Burkholderiales > Comamonadaceae > Delftia > Delftia deserti. The sequence goes on from NZ_JBHSIH010000001.1 coordinate 4,479,064, forward strand.
CATGGCTGACCAGGAACACCGTGCCGTCGTAGTTCTGCAGCAGGTCTTCCAGCATCTCCAGCGTCTCGATATCGAGGTCGTTGGTCGGCTCGTCCAGAACCAGCACATTCGCGGGACGGGCAAACAGGCGTGCCAGCAGCAGGCGGTTGCGCTCGCCGCCGGACAGTGAACGCACGGGAGAGTGAGCGCGTGCCGGAGAGAACAGGAAGTCCGACAGATAGCTCTTCACGTGCTTTTTCTGGCTGCCGATCTCTATCCACTCGCTGCCAGGGCTGATGAAATCCTCCAGCGTGGCATCCATATTGATCTGGTGCCGCATCTGGTCGAAGTACGCCACCTGCAGATTCGCTCCCAGCCGCACGTTTCCGCTGTCAGGCGCCAGTTCGCCCAGAATCATCTTGAGCAGCGTCGTCTTGCCGGCACCGTTGGGCCCGATCAGTCCCACCTTGTCACCGCGCAGGATGGTGGCGCTGAAATGCGAGACGATCTGCTTGTCGCCAAAGGACTTGGCCACATCGGTCAGCTCGGCCACGATCTTGCCCTGGTAGCCATCGCCCCGGCCCGAGGCAATGTCCATCTTCACCCCGCCCAGCACATCGCGGCGGGCAGCGCGGTTGGCCCGCAACTGCTCCAATCGGCCGATGCGGCTCTGGCTGCGCGTGCGGCGTGCTTCCACGCCCTTGCGGATCCACACCTCCTCCTGGGCCAGCAGCTTGTCGGCCTTGGCGTTGATCACGGCTTCCTGGGCCAGCTGATCTTCCTTGGTTTGCTGGTACTGAACGAAATTGCCGGGATAGGAGCGCAGCGTTCCACGATCCAGCTCAACGATGCGCGTGGAGACGCGGTCCAGGAAGGAGCGGTCGTGGGTAATGGTCACCACGCTGCCCTTGAAATTCAGCAGCAGCTCCTCCAGCCACTGGATGGCATCCAGGTCCAG
>NZ_JBHSIH010000001.1:4490000-7134963 GCF_042653485.1 Delftia deserti
AGCCATCATTTAAAGAAAGCGTAATAGCTCACTGATCGAGTCGTCCTGCGCGGAAGATGTAACGGGGCTAAGCCAGTTACCGAAGCTGCGGATTTGCAATTTATTGCAAGTGGTAGGAGAGCGTTCTGTAAGCCTGTGAAGGTGCCTGGTAACGGGTGCTGGAGGTATCAGAAGTGCGAATGCTGACATGAGTAGCGTTAAAGGGGGTGAAAAGCCCCCTCGCCGTAAGCGCAAGGTTTCCTACGCAACGTTCATCGGCGTAGGGTGAGTCGGCCCCTAAGGCGAGGCAGAGATGCGTAGCTGATGGGAAACAGGTCAATATTCCTGTACCGATGTGTAGTGCGATGTGGGGACGGAGAAGGTTAGCTCAGCCAACTGTTGGATATGTTGGTTCAAGCCTGTAGTCGTGCCTGGTAGGCAAATCCGCCGGGCTTAGATGAGGGGTGATAACGAGTCTGCTTGCAGACGAAGTGAGTGATACCCTGCTTCCAGGAAAAGCCACTAAGCTTCAGCTACACACGACCGTACCGCAAACCGACACTGGTGCGCGAGATGAGTATTCTAAGGCGCTTGAGAGAACTCTGGAGAAGGAACTCGGCAAATTGATACCGTAACTTCGGGAGAAGGTATGCCGCAAGTAGGTGAACTTGAACAAAGGGAGCCCAAAGCGGTTGCAAAAAATCGGTGGCTGCGACTGTTTAATAAAAACACAGCACTCTGCAAACACGAAAGTGGACGTATAGGGTGTGACGCCTGCCCGGTGCTGGAAGATTAAATGATGGGGTGCAAGCTCTTGATTGAAGTCCCAGTAAACGGCGGCCGTAACTATAACGGTCCTAAGGTAGCGAAATTCCTTGTCGGGTAAGTTCCGACCTGCACGAATGGCGTAACGATGGCCACACTGTCTCCTCCAGAGACTCAGCGAAGTTGAAATGTTTGTGATGATGCAATCTCCCCGCGGAAAGACGGAAAGACCCCATGAACCTTTACTGTAGCTTTGTATTGGATTTTGAACGGATCTGTGTAGGATAGGTGGGAGGCTTTGAAGTGAGGACGCTAGTTCTCATGGAGCCGACGTTGAAATACCACCCTGGTGCGTTTGAGGTTCTAACCCAGGTCCCTTATCGGGATCGGGGACAGTGCATGGTAGGCAGTTTGACTGGGGCGGTCTCCTCCCAAAGCGTAACGGAGGAGTTCGAAGGTACGCTAGTTACGGTCGGACATCGTGACGATAGTGCAATGGCATAAGCGTGCTTAACTGCGAGACTGACAAGTCGAGCAGATGCGAAAGCAGGACATAGTGATCCGGTGGTTCTGTATGGAAGGGCCATCGCTCAACGGATAAAAGGTACTCTGGGGATAACAGGCTGATACCGCCCAAGAGTTCATATCGACGGCGGTGTTTGGCACCTCGATGTCGGCTCATCTCATCCTGGGGCTGTAGTCGGTCCCAAGGGTATGGCTGTTCGCCATTTAAAGAGGTACGTGAGCTGGGTTTAAAACGTCGTGAGACAGTTTGGTCCCTATCTTCCGTGGGCGCTGCAGATTTGAGGAAGCCTGCTCCTAGTACGAGAGGACCGGAGTGGACACACCTCTGGTGTATCGGTTGTCACGCCAGTGGCATTGCCGAGTAGCTAAGTGTGGAAGAGATAACCGCTGAAAGCATCTAAGCGGGAAACTCGTTTCAAGATGAGATCTGCCGGGGCCTTGAGCCCCCTGAAGAGTCGTTCAAGACCAGGACGTTGATAGGCTGGGTGTGGAAGCGCAGTAATGCGTTAAGCTAACCAGTACTAATTGCTCGTGAGGCTTGACCCTATAACTTTGATGACGTTGATCATCAAGGTGGTTATGCCAAGTAAGGCGCAGTCAAAATACAAAGCTGATTACAGACTCTATGAATTCGTTGTGTTGCTCGGTGAGCAGCATGACAACAAGTTATGCCTGATGACCATAGCAAGTTGGTACCACTCCTTCCCATCCCGAACAGGACAGTGAAACGACTTTGCGCCGATGATAGTGCGGGTTCCCGTGTGAAAGTAGGTCATCGTCAGGCTCTTACAGCCCAAGAAACCCCGTAGCCCAAAGCTACGGGGTTTTTTGCATTGGGCTGTAGGGAACGGGGAAACAGGCTGAACCGCCAAAACGGACAGCCAAAACGAACATCCAAAAAGGACATCCCAAAAAAAGAGAGCGCTGACGCGCTCTCTTTTTTTATGCCTGCATGGCTTCTTTCTCGGCACCCGGATGCGACATCCGGCGCAGTTTCCTGCAGCTAATTCCGCTAGCATTGACGTTAACGTCAACGTCGCATTCCCATGGCCGCCGGCTGTGGATGCCGGCGGACTCTCCAGCCATGTCGACTACCTACACCATCAGCGATCTTGCCAAGGAGTTCGATCTCACGACCCGGGCCATCCGCTTCTATGAGGACATGGGCTTGCTTGAGCCCGAGCGTGCCGGGCCTGGCGGGCGCAACCGTGTCTACAGTCCGCGTGATCGCACCCGATTGCGCCTGACCTTGCGCGCGAAGCGCCTGGGGCTGTCTCTGAACGAGGCCAAGGAGATCATCGATCTCTACGACAGCCCCCGCGACACGGGCGTGCAACTGCGCAAATTCCTGGAAGTGCTGGCTGTGCACCGCCGCCAGCTCGAGGACCGCCTGGCCGATCTGCAGGCCAACCTGGCCGAGGTGCGGGAGCAGGAATCCGAGGCCCGCACTCTGTTGAAACACCTGGATGGGAAAAATGCCTCATAATTGACGTTTACGTAAACGTAATTTGTGAGGCCTGTCTTGACCACGCTCCGACTGGAACCTGCCAACAGCGACTTTGCCCGCCGTGTGCGAGACAGTTTTGCACGCCAGGGCGCGATGCACACCCTGGGCGCCGAGCTGTTCCTGCTGGAGCCCGGAGCTGTCGATGTCTGTCTGGACTGGGCGCCAGGGCTGACGCAGCAGCATGGCTTTTTGCATGCCGGCATGGTTTCCACGGCGTTGGATTCCGCCTGCGGCTATGCAGGGCTGACCCTGATGCCGGCCGATGCTGCCGTGCTCACCATCGAATTCAAGATCAATCTGCTGGCCCCCGCCAAGGGCCAGCGCTTTCGCATGGAAGGCCGGGTGATCAAGCCGGGCCGCACGATCATCGTGACCGAGGGGCGCGCCTATGCCATCGACGAAGGCCGCGAAAAACTGATTGCCACCATGGGTTGCACGCTGATGTGCGTGCAGGGCCGCGATCTGGCCGACTGAGCCGGGCGGCGTTCTTTCACCAAATTTCCACAGGAGACACGAGATGAGCCTTTCCAACCTGCCGGGCCTGAACTTCCAACTGGGCGAGGACATCGACGCGCTGCGCGATGCCGTGCGCGAGTTCGCACAGGCCGAGATTGCACCGCGCGCCGGCGAGATCGACCGCGACGACCAGTTCCCCATGGACCTGTGGCGCAAGTTTGGCGATCTGGGCGTGCTGGGCATCACCGTGTCCGAGCAGTACGGCGGCGCCGACATGGGCTACCTGGCCCACATGGTGGCGATGGAGGAAATCTCGCGTGCCAGTGCCTCGGTGGGCCTGTCCTATGGCGCGCACAGCAATCTTTGCGTGAACCAGATCAACCGCAACGGCAACGAGGCGCAAAAGGCCAAGTACCTGCCCAAGCTGATCAGCGGCGAGCATGTGGGCGCGCTGGCCATGAGCGAGCCCGGCGCCGGCTCGGACGTGATCAGCATGAAGCTCAAGGCCGAGGACAAGGGCGGCTACTTCCTGCTCAACGGCACCAAGATGTGGATCACCAATGGTCCCGATGCCGACACCCTGGTGGTGTACGCCAAGACCGAGCCCGAGCTGAACGCCCGCGGCGTGACCGCCTTCCTGATCGAGAAGGGCATGAAGGGATTTTCCATTGCCCAGAAGCTGGACAAGCTGGGCATGCGTGGCAGCCACACGGGCGAGCTGGTGTTCGAGAACGTCGAGGTGCCGGCCGAGAACGTGCTGGGCGGGCTGAACAACGGCGCCAAGGTGCTGATGAGCGGCCTGGACTACGAGCGTGCCGTGCTGACCGGCGGGCCGCTGGGCATCATGCAGTCGGTGATGGACAACGTCGTGCCCTACATCCATGACCGCAAGCAGTTCGGCCAGAGCATTGGCGAGTTCCAGCTCATCCAGGGCAAGGTGGCCGACATGTACACCGTGCTGCAAGCGGGTCGCTCCTTTGCCTATACGGTCGCCAAAAACCTCGATCTGCTGGGAACGGAGCATGTTCGCCAGGTCCGCAAGGACTGCGCCAGCGTCATTTTGTGGTGCGCCGAGAAGGCGACATGGATGGCCGGCGAAGGCGTTCAAATCTATGGAGGTAATGGGTATATCAACGAATACCCACTGGGTCGCCTCTGGCGGGATGCGAAACTCTACGAGATCGGCGCCGGCACCAGCGAGATCCGTCGCATGCTGATCGGCCGCGAGCTGTTCGCAGAGACCTGCTGATCCTGCACCCGCCTGCCGCGCCGTTCTTGAGTTTGACCCAACAAAAGGATTGCTTATGAGCACAACCTCCATCGAAGAACTGTTTGTCCACAACCGCGAATGGGCCCGGCAGATGGAGCGTGACCGGCCCGGTTTCTTCACCGGGCTGTTGTCGCAGCAAAAGCCCCGCTACATGTGGATCGGCTGTTCCGACAGCCGCGTCCCTGCGAACCAGATCACGGGCCTGGAGCCTGGCGAGGTGTTCGTGCACCGCAACGTGGCCAACGTGGTCGTGCCCAGCGACCTGAACTGCCTGTCCACCATCCAGTACGCGGTGGACCAGCTCAAGGTCGAGCACCTGATGGTCGTGGGCCACTACGGCTGCGGCGGCGTGCTGGCGGCACTGGAGGATGTGCGCGTGGGCCTGGCCGACAACTGGATCCGCCATGTGAAGGATGTGCGCGACAAGCACCAGGCGCTGCTGGCCAGCCTGTCCCCGCAATGGCGCCATGACGCGCTGTGCGAGCTCAATGCCATCGAGCAGGTGATCAACGTGGCGCAGAGCACGGTGATGCAGGATGCCTGGGCACGCGGCCAGAAGGTCACGCTGCACGGCTGGTGCTATGGCCTCAAGGACGGCCTGATCACCAATCTGCAGATGACCGTGCCCGGTGTCGGCGGCATCGCCAACATCCATGCCGAGGCTGTCGAGCTGGTCGCCAGCCGCCAGCGCGACTGAGCGGCCATGGCAGGCGGGACCCCGGGAGACTTCATGCCGATGCCTGCCCAGGACACCTTGCTTGCCCACGACATCGCGCGGGCGATGATGGATGGCTTCAACCGCCATTACCGCCTGTTCCGCGCCGAATCCGCCCGGGCCAAGCACCGCTTCGAAACCGCCGACTGGCTGGGCCAGCAGCGTGCCCAGCGCGAGCGCATCGAGTTCTACGACCTGCGCGTGCGCGAATGCGTGCGCCGGCTGGAAAAGGAATTTGCGGCGGGCGCCCAGCCCATGCCGGTCTGGCAGCAGATCAAGCGCCACTACATCGGGCTCATGGTCAACCACCTGCAGCCGGAGCTGGCCGAGACCTTCTTCAACTCGGTCACCACCAAGATCCTGCACCGCACGCATTTCCACAACGACTTCATCTTCGTGCGGCCCGCCGTCAGCACGGAATACATAGAGAACCAGGAGCCGGCTGCGCGCCCGGCCTACCTGGCCTTCTACCCCACGCGCGAGACGCTGCCGCAGACGCTGCGCGAAGTCGTGGAGCAATTCGCGCTGCAGCGCCCCTTCGAGGACCTGGAGCGCGACATCGCCCGCCTGGCCGAGCGCCTGGAGCCGCAGCTGCAGGCCATGCGCCTGTACGCCAACTTCCAGATCCAGGTGCTGTCCAGCCTGTTTTTCCGCAACAAGGGCGCCTACATCGTCGGCAAGATCATCAACGGCTTTGCCGAGCTGTCCTGGGCCGTGCCCATCCTGCACGGCGACAACGGCCGGCTGGTGCTGCATGCGGCCCTGTTCGGCGAGAAGGACTTCCACGGCCTGTTCAGCTTTGCGCGCGCCTACTTCATGGTCGATACCGACGTGCCCAGCGCCTACGTGCAGTTCCTGCGCAGCCTGATGCCGCGCAAGCCGCGCGCCGAGCTGTACAACGCCCTGGGCCTGGCCAAGCAGGGCAAGACGCTGTTCTACCGCGACTTCCTGCACCACCTGCGCCATTCGCGCGACCAGTTCCGCATCGCACCCGGCATCAAGGGCATGGTCATGCTGGTGTTCGACCTGCCCAGTTTTCCCTATGTGTTCAAGCTCATCAAGGACCGCTTCGCCGCGCCCAAGGAGATCACGCGCGAGCAGGTCAAGGCCAAGTACCGCCTGGTCAAGCAGCACGACCGCGTGGGGCGCATGGCCGACACGCTGGAGTACAGCCTGGTCGCCTTCCCGCGCGAGCGCTTTTCGGATGCGCTGATCGCCGAGATCCTGGAGCATGCGCCCAGCCAGGTCGAGATCAGCGACCGCGACGGCGATGGCCGGCAGGAGGTCATCATCTCCCACCTCTACATAGAGCGGCGCATGGTGCCGCTGAACATGCTGCTGCAGGAGTGCTTCGATGACGGGCTGGACCTGCCGGCACCGCGGCAGCGCCTGGAGAGCGCCGTGATCGAGTACGGCAATGCCATCAAGGACCTGGTCGCGGCCAACATCTTCCCGGGCGACATGCTGTGGAAGAACTTCGGCATCACGCGCGGCGGCAAGGTGGTGTTCTACGACTACGACGAGATCGAATACCTGACCGACTGCAATTTCCGCCAGGTGCCCGCGCCGCGCAACGAGGAGGACGAGCTCAGCGGCGAGGTCTGGTACCCCGTGGGCCCGCGCGATGTGTTCCCGGAAACCTTCGCGCCCTTTCTGCTGGGCAACCCGGCCGTGCGCGAAGTCTTCATGCGCCACCATGCCGACCTGCTCGACCCCGCCTTCTGGCAGGCGCACCAGCAGCGCATCCGCGAAGGCCATGTCCACGATGTCTTCCCCTACGAGCGCAGCCGCTGGCTGGCCTGACCCGTTTTCCCTTTCTTTCACCATCACGACAACCCAGGAGACAAGCATGCAAGACCCCATCGTCATCGTCGGCGCAGCCCGCACCCCCATGGGCGCCTTCCAGGGCGACTTCGCCGACCTCGCGGCCCATGATCTGGGCGGCGCCGCCATCAAGGCGGCCGTGCAGCGCGCGGGGGTTGCGCCCGAGAAAGTGGACGAGGTGCTGTTCGGCAACTGCCTGATGGCGGGCCAGGGCCAGGCGCCCGCCCGCCAGGCCGGCTTCAAGGGCGGCCTGCCGCGCAGCACGGGCGCCGTGACCCTGTCCAAGATGTGCGGCGCCGGCATGGAGGCCACCATCCTGGCGCACGACCAGCTGGTCGCAGGCAGCCGCGATGTGGTGGTCTCGGGCGGCATGGAAAGCATGACCAATGCGCCCTATCTGCTCAAGAAGGGCCGTGGCGGCTATCGCATGGGCCACGACAAGGTCTATGACCACATGATGCTCGACGGCCTGGAAGACGCCTACGAGCCTGGCCGCTCCATGGGCACTTTTGGCGAGGACTGCGCTGCCAAGTACCACTTCACGCGCGAGCAGCAGGACGCCTACGCCATCGAAAGCGTCAAGCGCGCCCAGGCCGCCACGGAAAGCGGCGCCTTCGCTGCCGAGATCACGCCCGTCACCGTCTCCACGCGCAAGGGCGACGTCACGGTCAGCATCGACGAAGGCCCGGCCAAGGCCAAGCTGGACAAGATCGCCAGCCTCAAGCCCGCCTTCAAGAAGGACGGCACGATCACGGCCGCCTCGAGCTCCAGCATCAACGACGGCGCCGCCGCCCTGGTGCTGATGCGCGAGTCCACGGCCAAGGAACTGGGCTGCAAGCCGCTGGCGCGCATCGTCGCCCATGCCACGCATGCCCAGGAGCCGGAATGGTTCACCACGGCACCCGTGGGCGCCACGCAGAAGGCCCTCAAGAAGGCCGGCTGGACGGCGGCGGACGTGGACCTGTGGGAAGTCAACGAAGCCTTTGCCGTCGTGCCCATGGCCCTGATGGCCGAGCTGGGCGTGCCGCGCGACAAGGTCAACGTCAACGGCGGCGCCTGTGCGCTGGGCCACCCCATCGGCGCCAGCGGTGCGCGCATCCTGGTCACGCTGCTGCACGCCCTGCAGGCGCGTGGCGGCAAGCGCGGCCTGGCGACCTTGTGCATAGGTGGCGGTGAAGGCACCGCAATGGCGATAGAACTCGTCTAAGCTCGGGTCCTTCGGGCGCATCGCCTGCCTGCCTCATCGAGCCCTCCACACCATGATCACCAGCGAAGAACAGTTGCGCAGCCTGTATGCCATGCCGGCCGAGAGGGCCTTGCTCAAGCAGCAGGTGGACCTGGACCGGCACTGCCTGCGCTTCATCGCGCTGTCGCCGCTGTGCATCGTGGCCACGGGGGGCGGGGCGGGCGCGATGATGGATGCCTCGCCGCGCGGCGGCAAGCCGGGCTTCATCAAGGCGCCCGACAACCAGACGCTGCTGATTCCCGATTCGGGCGGCAACAACCGCCTGGACAGCTTCAGCAACCTGATCGCCGATCCGCGCATCGGCCTGCTGTTCATGGTGCCGGGTTTCGACGAGACCCTGCGCGTCAACGGCGTGGCCAAGCTGCGCGACGAGGCCCACTACACGGCGCTGTTCGCCAGCGAAGGCTTCCGGCCCAAGATCGTTCTGGAGATCCAGGTGCAGGAGGCCTATCTGCACTGCGCCAAGGCACTCATGCGTGCCCGGCTCTGGAAGCCCGAGTCCCAGGTGCCGCGCAACGTCATGCCCTCGGTGAACCAGATGGTCCACCAGCAGATCGGCCTGCCTGCGCCCACCGAGACGCAGGAGGCCATGGTCGAGCGCTACGAAAAGCAGATCGCGGGCGAGCAGGGCCGCTGACCGCATTCCATTTGAAAGGTCGAAAGACATGGCAGTCACTCTGGTGTTGGGAGCCTCGCGCGGGCTTGGTTTTGCCTTGGTAGAGGCCTATGCGGCCCAGGGCCGCAGCGTGGTCGCCACGGTGCGCAGCGAGGCCGACCGCGAGCGCGTCGAGGCCACGGGCGCCAAGGTGCTGCTGGTGGATGTGGCCGACCCGGCCAGCGTCAGCGGCCTGGCCTGGCAGCTCGACGGCGAGAAGATCGAGCTGGCGCTGTACGTGGCCGGGGTGTGGGATGCCCACAGCTCGGCCACGCCGCCCACGCGCGAGCAGTTCGACCGCGTCATGCACACCAATGTGCTGGGCGCCATGCAGGTGCTGCCCCAGGTGGCGCCGCTGGTCGAGGCGGCGGGCGGCGTGTTCGGCCTGTTCTCCAGCCAGATGTCGCTGCTGGCCGACGCCGAATCCGACGCCTGGCTCTACCGCGTCAGCAAGGCCGCGCTCAACATGGTCGTGGCCAGCGCCCAGCCGCAATGGCCCGGTGCCACCGTGGTCGCGCTGGACCCGGGCTGGGTGCAGACCGACATGGGTGGCGCGGCCGCCACCTTCACCGTCGAGCAAAGCGTGCAGGGCCTGGTGCGCACGCTGGCCGGCGTCACGCCGGCCGACCGGGGCCGCATGCTGCGGCATGACGGGCAGCGCATCGCCTGGTAGATCCGACGGTAGATCCGGCCAGCGCAACGGACAACGAACAACGAAACAAGAATCAGGAGACAAGACATGCTGCTCAACGCAGACCAGGAAATGATCCGTGATGCGGTGCGCGACTTCGTGCGCACCGAAATCACGCCCCATGCCGCACGCTGGGACAAGGAACACCACTTTCCCAAGAACGTGCACCAGGGCCTGGCGGCGCTGGGCGCCTACGGCATCTGCGTGCCCGAGGAGTACGGCGGCGCCGGCCTCGACTACCTGAGCCTGGCCCTGGTGCTGGAGGAAATCGCAGCCGGCGACGGCGGCACCAGCACGGTGATCAGCGTGACCAACTGCCCCGTCAACGCCATCCTCATGCGCTATGGCAGCGAGGCGCAAAAGCAGCAATGGCTGGCTCCGCTGGCGCGCGGCGAGATGCTGGGCGCCTTCTGCCTGACCGAGCCGCATGTGGGCTCGGATGCCTCGGCGCTGCGCACCACGGCCACGCGCGACGGCAGCGACTACGTGATCAACGGCGTCAAGCAGTTCATCACCAGCGGCAAGAACGGCGACGTGGCCATCGTCATCGCCGTCACCGACAAGGCTGCTGGCAAGCGCGGCATGAGCGCCTTCATCGTTCCGACCTCCGCACCCGGCTACCAGGTGCTGCGGCTGGAGGACAAGCTGGGCCAGCACAGTTCGGACACGGCCCAGATCCAGTTCGAGGGCTGCCGCATCCCCGCGGCCAACCTCATCGGCGCCGAGGGCGAGGGCTACAGGATTGCGCTGTCGGCGCTGGAAGGCGGGCGCATCGGCATTGCCGCGCAGAGCGTGGGCATGGCGCGTGCGGCCTTCGATTGCGCGCTGCAGTACTCCAAGGAGCGCGAGAGCTTCGGCCAGCCCATCTTCAACCACCAGGCCGTGGGCTTTCGCCTGGCCGACTGCGCCACGCAGATCGAGGCCGCGCGCCAGCTGATCTGGCATGCGGCCAGCCTGCGCGATGCCGGCCTGCCCTGCCTCAAGGAAGCAGCCATGGCCAAGCTCTTTGCCAGCGAAATGGCCGAGCGCGTGTGCAGCGCCGCCATCCAGACCCTGGGCGGCTATGGCGTGGTCAACGATTTTCCCGTCGAGCGCATCTACCGCGATGTGCGCGTCTGCCAGATCTACGAAGGCACGAGCGACGTGCAGAAAATTCTCATCCAGCGCGCCCTGGCCTGAGGCCAATTCCCCACGCTGCGGGTCGGGCCGGATGGCCCTGACACCCGCAGGGCTTAGCATGGAGCGTCGCCGGGAAGGCGCCCGGGAGAGGCGGGCGGCCGTTTCCGGCAGGTTTGTGACCACCTTCGCAGGAGATCCCGACATGCCCATCGCTTCCGTCAACGGCCAGAACCTGTACTACGAGGACACGGGCGGGAGAGGCCCGGTCCTGGTGTTTTCGCACGGGCTGCTCATGGACCACACCATGTTCGCCCCCCAGGTCCAGGCACTGCAGGGGCGCTTTCGCTGCATCAGCTGGGACGAGCGCGGCCATGGCCAGACGGCAGACCCCGAGCAGTGCGCACCCTTCGACTACTACGACTCGGCCGACGACCTGGCCGCCCTGCTCGAGCACCTGGGCGTGGAGCGCGCGGTGCTGGTCGGCATGTCGCAGGGCGGCTACCTGTCGCTGCGCTGTGCGCTCATCCACCCCGAGATCGTGCGCGCGCTGGTGCTGATCGACACCCAGGCCATGCTGGAAGACCCCGAGCAGATGCCCCACCACGAAGCCCTGCTGCGCGCCTGGATGGAGCATGGCCTCAGCGACGACATGGCGACCACGGTGGAGCGCACCATACTGGGCCAGGGCTGGAGCGGCGCGGCGGCCTGGCGTGCCAAATGGAAGAAGGCCACGCCCATCAACCTGGGGCAGAGCTTTCTGGCGCTGGCCCAGCGCGATGACATCAGCCCGCGCCTGCCCGACATCCATGTGCCGGCCCTGGTCATCCATGGCACGGACGACTCCGCCATCACGCCCGACCGTGCACGCGCCATGGCCAAGGCCTTGCCCAGGGCGCAGTGGGTGGAGGTGCCGGGTGCCGGCCATGCGGCCAACCTCACGCATCCGCAGCCCGTGAACCTGGCCATCGAGCGCTTCCTGGAGCAGCTCGACTGACAGGGCCTGCCGGGCCGGGGGTCAGACCGGCGGATCGCCGTCGTTCTCGCTGTCGCGGCGGCGCAGGACGACGGTGATGCTGCCGTCGGTCTCCAGCGTGGCGCGCTCCACCTCTCTGAGGTGCAGGCAGCCGCCCGCACGCAGCGCGGCCTCGATATCGTCGCGCGTGATGCGTTCCTGGCGCATCAGATCCTTGTTCAGGTGTCCGTCCCTGATCAGGGCCTTGGCCTTGCCGTCGATGAGCCGCTCCAGCGCGGGAAAGCGGAAGGTCAGCCAGGACAGCAGCAGATGGCACAGGATCAGCGTGGAGGCCGAGACCATGCCGCCGATCAGCGAGTTGTCCCCGGCATTCATGGAGTTCTGCACCGCATTCGACAGGATGAGCAGCAGCACCAGGTCAAAGGGCGCGTACTGCCCCGTCTGGCGCCGCCCCGTCAGCCGAAGGAACACCAGCAAGAACAGGTAGACGGCCACGCCGCGCACCACGAACTCCCACCACGGGACCGACATTGAAAACATGGGCTCTCCTTACAGGCCCGAGGGCCCGCGGTCAGTATCATGGCCCGCCTGTCCTCCATCAAGAACCCGGTCGCAGCAAGGCGGCCGTGACTGACATGCATTCCTGCTCCCGCGCCGTCCTCTACCAAATTCCCCAAGTTCCGCAAGTTCCGCAGGGCCAGCCGCTATGAGCGCTGCCGCCACCTCCCCGGCCTGTCCCTGCGGCCAGCACGATGCCAAGGGCCGTCCCCTGGCCTTCGATGCCTGCTGCGGCCGCTATCTGGACCATTTCGACGACTGCCCCGCGCCCGATGCCCAGGCGTTGATGCGCTCGCGCTACAGCGCCTTCGTGCGCGAGGACGCCGCCTATCTGCTGGCCACCTGGCACGCCAGCCAGCGGCCCGCCACGCTGGACTTCGAGCCTTCGGCACGCTGGCTGGGGCTGGCCGTCAAGGACTTCCGAAGCACCGGCGATGACCGCGCCGAGGTGGAGTTCGTCGCGCGCTACCGCGTGGGCGGCCGCGCCGTGCGCCTGCATGAGCGCAGCCGTTTCGTGCGCGAAGCCGGGCGCTGGCTCTACGTGGATGGCGACCAGTTCTGAACACGGCGGCGGCCCTGCGGAGCCGCTGTGGAAATTGCAGCAGCGCCAGCGGCTGCTGCTGTCCATCGCATCGCGGGGCTCGTCCGAGGCGGCGGCCCTCATCATCCCCGGCATCGTGGTCTGGCTGCAGCGGCACGAAACGGGCGCCTTCCAGGTGCCGCTGCTGCTGTGGTGGCTGGGCATGGCGCTCATGGCCTGCGTCTTTGTCGGTTTGCGGCGCCAGTTGCGCCGGGACCTGGGAGCTGCCGTGCCATCGGCCGAGTTGCCAGCGCGGCTGCAGCGCTGGGAACGCGTGATGGGCCGCATGGCCCTGCTCAACGCCGGTTCCTGGGCGCTGGCGATACCGCTGACCCACGGCAGCGGCCATGAGTTCCGGCTTTTCATCTACCTGGTGCTGTGCGGCGTCGTGGCCTCGGCCGCCACCTTCCTGGCGCCGGCCTCTGCCGTATTCAAGCGCTTCTTCGGCGTGCTGTACGGCGCCATGCTGCTGGCCGTTGTCTGGTACTTCCCGAACAGGGGCCTGTACCTGCTGCCGCTGCTCATGCTGTATGGCGCCACCATCGCGCGCCATGCCTGGGGGGCGCGCCAGCTCATGCTGCAGCAATGGGCGCAGGAGCGTGACCGCCAGCTGCTGGCCGAGCGCTACCTGGCGGCCAAGGAGCAGGCCGAACAGGCGCTGGAGGCCAAGAGCCGCTTCCTCTCGGCCGCCAGCCATGACCTGCGCCAGCCGCTGCACGCGCTGGGCCTGCTGGTGGAAACCGCCCGCCAGCGCAATGCCGACGGCGCACTGGCAGGCGTGCTTGACGATGCCCAGGCCTGCGCCCAGTCGCTGGGCACCATGTGCAACGACCTGCTGGACCTGTCGCGGCTGGAGAACGGCACCTGGGAGCTGCGCGCCCAGGTGATGGACCTGCGCATTCTGCTGGGCGATGCCACGCGCCTGTTCGCGGCCGAGGCACGCCAGCGCGGGCTGGTGCTGCGCTGGCGCGTGGCGCGCGGCATGGACAGCCTGGTGCGTGCCGACGAGGCCCTGCTGCGCCAGATGGTGTTCAACCTGCTGCACAACGCCCTGCGCTACACCCAGCGCGGCGGCGTGCTGCTGGCCGCCCGCGTGCACGGCGGGGGCTGGCGCATCGAGGTCTGGGACACGGGCCTGGGCATTGCGGCTGAAGACCGGCCCCATGTCTTCGCACCGCACTTTCGCGCGCGCTCAGGCCAGGCGGCCCGGCGCGCGGCCCAGCCTGCGGCCGACCACCTGCCCGGCGTGAGCAGCCAGGGCCTGGGCCTGGCCGTGGTGGCCGCAGCGGCGCGCCGCATGGGCGTGGAGCACGGCCTGCTGTCCACGCCGGGGCGGGGTTCCTGCTTCTGGCTGCAACTGCCGTCCAGCCTGAATGTGCAGGCGGCCTTGCAGCAGTCCGAGGGACCGTCCGAAGGATCGCAGGCGCAGGCGCAGGCGCAGGCCCGGTCGCCCCTGCTCCAGGGCCGGTGCTGGGTGGTCGATGACGATGCGCAGGTGGCGCGGGCCCTGGCCGGCCTGCTGCGCGATTGGGGGCTGCAGGTGGATGTGGCCGCCACGGGCCGCGAGGTGGCCGACTGGCTGGCGGCGGGGCAGCATCCCGATTTCGTGCTGTGCGACCACCATCGGGCCCGGGGCGAGAACGGCTTTGCGCTGCTGCAGAACGTGCTGGCGCAAGCGCCGCAGGCGGCGGGCGCCCTGCTCAGCGGCGAGCCGTCGCCGGCGCTGGAGCAGGAGGCGCAGGAACTGGGCTATCTGCTGCTGCGCAAGCCCGTGGACCCGCTGGCGCTGCTGGCCCTGCTTCAGCGCAGACTGGCCGTGGCCGGCGCCTGAACCGTATCGGTCGGCGGGACGGAAGGCGGCAGCTCCAGCGCAATGCCCTGCATGCGCGTGATGGCGTCGATGCGGCTGTGCACGCCCAGGCGCTGCAGGGCGCCGGCCACATGCTCCTTGACCGTGTGCGGCGATAGATGCAGCAACTGCGCAATGCTGGGATTGGGCAGGCCGCGCAGCACCAGATCCAGCACCTGGGCCTGGCGCGGGGTGAGGCCCAGCTCGGCCGCCGTCATGCGGATGGCATGGGCGCCGCCCGGCGCCTGTGGCGCCAGCGGGGCGGCGGGGAACCAGGTCTCGCCGCGCAGCAGGGCCGCCACGGCCTGCTGCAGCACCTGCGGCGGCTGGGACTTGAGCACAAAGCCATGGGCCCCCGCCGCGCGTGCCTTCAGGGCAATCGCGCCATGCGTGTCGCCGCTGGTCATGAGCACGCGGCAGGCGGGCGCCAGCGTGCGGATTTCGCGCACCACGTCCGTGCCCGCGCTGGCACCCAGCCAGAAATCCACGATGGCCAGATGCGGCGATCCCCTGCCGGCCATGCACTGCAGGCCTTCGCCCGCATCGGCCACGGCATGGACTTCGGACAGGCCGAATTGTTTCAGGAACTCGGACACGCCCATGGCAGTCAGCGGGTGGTCGTCGATCACCAGGGCATAGCGGCCCGATTGGAGACAGGAGGAATCGGTCAGGAGGCGATGGCTGTGCATGGTCCGCGCGAAGGCATGTCGAAAGGGCTGGAGCGCCAGGGCGCGCCCGGATACACCTTGCGCACATCGTAACGATTACCCCCCGGCCGGGGGGTGACCGGATGTCGGCCAACTCCCCAAAATCGCCGCCGATGCCCTGAGATTCCGCATGGAACGGGCATGTATTCAACGAGAAGGGGAGATAGTCATGAAGATGGTACAGCTCACGCGCCGCAGTGCGGCATTGATGCTTCTGGGAACCCTGGCCGCCTGTGGCGGCGGCGGTGGTGGTGGTGGATTGGGAGAACCGGGCGGCGGAGATCCCGGCAATGGCGGAAATCCTGGCAACCCCGGCACGCCCGGCAACCCTGGCGGCGGCACGACGACCCCGGTGACCGGCCAGTACCGCATGGAGACGGCTGCCGAAAACTTCGACGCGGCCCTGTCCGCCATGAACACGCTGGGGGCGCAAGGCTATGCCTTCACCTACAGCCTGGCCTCGGGCGGCACGACCTTCCCCGTTCCCATCGGTGACTTCTACGTTACCGACACGGCCCACACCGGCACGCGCCTGGACTACCGCATGGTGGCCGACGTGGCGGGCGTCTCGGCCCTGGTGGCCCAGCTCAATGCGCAGGGTGCGCAGGGCTACCTGTACAAGTCGGGCATGGCGTTCCCCGGCAGCACGCAGGACCTGCGCAACCTCTATGTGCGCAGCAGCAGCGCCGCCGCCACCTACAGCTACGAGACGCGCCCCGCCGTGGGTGCGCTGGACACGTCCGGCTTCACGCAGCAACTGGCCGAGATGAGCGGCCGGGGTTTCCGCTACATGGGCCCGCTGATCTCGGGCGACGAGATGTTCAACCTCTACGTCAAGGACTCCAAGGCACCGGCCTTCGAGTACGCGGTCTTCGCCCTGGCCGCGCCCTTCGGCATGGCCAACGGCACGGCGCTGAAGCAGCGCCTGGACGAGATGGGGGCCAAGGGCCACCTGCTGCGCGGCGCCCTGGTGCTGCGCGGCAATACCGAAGGCGTGCAGCTGTACGAAAAGAGCGGCGACCAGCAGGGCGCCATCGAGTACCGCCTCGAATCCGTGTCCAACAACGCCAGCCTCGCGCAGCGCCTGGAGCAGTTCAACCGCAACGCGGCCGAAGGCTTTTTCGCCTTCGGCGATGTGGTCACCGACGATGGCCAGTTCCATTCCATCTCGGTGCGCAACGTCCGCCGCATGGTGCATCCGCTGGCCGGTGCCTCCTTCCCCTGAGCAGGGCACAGGCATGCGCGGCCGGCGCATAATCCGGCCATTTTCCGCAGCAAGGGCGCCCAGGGCGCCCTTGCTCAGTTTGTTTCGAGAATCCATTCATGACTGCTTTCGAGGCCGTGCTCTTCGACTGTGACGGCGTGCTCGTCGACAGTGAATCCATCACCAACCGCGTGCTGTGCACCATGCTCAATGAATCGGGCTGGCCCATCAGCACCGAGGAATGCCTGCGCGAATTCATCGGCAAGACCGTGCGCAGCCAGGCCGCGCTGATCGAGGCGCGCACCGGCAAGCCGCTGACCGACGCATGGATGGCCGCCTTCTACGAGCGCCGCAACGCCGCGCTGCGCGCCGAGCTGGTGGCCATTGACGGCGCGCTGTCCGCCGTCAGCGAATCCCATGCGCTGTGCGCTGGCCGCATCGCCTGCGCCTCGGGCGCGGACCGCGCCAAGGTGGAGATGCAGCTGGCCCAGGTCGGCATGGCCCCGTATTTCGAGGGCCGCGTCTTCAGCGGCCATGAGCTGCCGCGCAGCAAGCCCTTTCCCGATGTGTACCTGGCCGCAGCGGCGGCCCTGGGCGTGGCGCCTGCCAACTGCCTGGTCATTGAGGATACGGTGACGGGCGTCACCGCAGGCGTGGCCGCAGGCGCCACGGTCTGGGGCTACTTCCCGGCCGACCAGGGCCACGCATCGGCCGAGCAACTGCTCGAAGCCGGCGCCAGCTGCGTGTTCGGCGACATGGGCGAACTGCCCGCCATGCTGCGGGCCATTCTCCCGTCACGGGCCTGAGCCCCGGTCCCGCCTTCAGTCCCGCAACCGGGGCGAAGGCCGGGCCTCCACGCCCTGGGCCTGCGCGGCCTGCTGCTCGGCCAGCAATGCGCGCTGGAAGGCGGGCCGCTGCTGCAGGCGCGTCCAGTAGGCCTGGGTGGCCGGTCCCCACTGGGCTTCCATCTCCAGGTGGGCCGACAGCATCAGCGCATAGCCCACGGCCACGTCGGCAGCGGTGAAGCGGCCTGCCGTGAGCCAGTCGCGCTGTTGCACGTCCTGCTCCACGGCGCGCAGCCGCGCGAGGAACCAGCGCTGGTAGTCCTGGGCCACCTGGGGCTGGCGCCGCTCTGCCGGCTCGAAGTGCGCATAGCGCAGCACCAGGGTCTGCGGGAAGGTCAGCGTGGCATCGCTCATGTGCAGCCAGTTGAGGTAGGCCGCGAAGTCCGCCTCCTGCGGCTGCACGGACAGGCCGGCCCCGGGGTGCAGGGCGGCCAGGTATTCGCAGATGGCGGCCGACTCGGTCAGCCTGGCCTCGCCGTGGCGCAGCAGCGGCACCGTGCCCAGCGGGTTGAGTTCAAGGTAGCTGCGCTGCCGCACGCGCGGCGGAAACGGCAGCATGTGCAGCGTGTAGGGCAGCTGCAGCTCTTCGAGCATCCACAGCGCGCGGAAGGAGCGCGCGCTGACGCAGTGGTGGAGGTGGTGCATGTGCAAAGCCTAGGCCAGATGCGCGGACGGCGGCTGTCGCGCAGGATGCAAATCGCGCCAGGATGCACGCGGCCCTCATTCGGGCCGGGCTCGCGCGCTCTTGCGGAACTCGGAAGGCGACAGCCCCGTCCACAGCCGGAAGGCGCGGATGAAGCTCTTGTCGTTGAGAAACCCGCAGGACTGGGCGATGCGCTTGATGGGGCGGCTGGTGCGCAGCAGCAGGCCGATGGCGCGCTCGCGCCGCACCTCGTCCTTGAGGGCCTGCAGCGAGGCGCCTTCTTCCTTGAGCTGGCGGTGCAGGCTGCGCTGGGACAGGTGCAGCTGGCGCGCCAGCGTGTCGGCCGTCTGCAGGCATTCGGCGTCGGCCGCCAGCAGCTGGCGCACGCGCTGCATCAGCTGGCGCTCGCGCCGGTAGGGGCGCACCTGCAGCGGCAGGGCGCGCTGCAGCATGCGCTGCAGCGCAGGCTCGTCGCGCGTCAGCGGCATATCCAGAAAACGCGCGTCGAACTCGAGGCAGGCCCGGGCCGCGCCAAACTCCACCTCGCCCGGCGGGAACAGCAGCGCATACACGCCCGCATGCGGCGGGGGATCGAAGGGAAAGCAGGCGCGCCGCAGCGGCAGCGGCTCATCGATGAACCAGCTGGCCAGGCCGTGGATATTGCGCAGCACCGACAGCAGGCAGAACTCGCGCATGGCGCCCAGCGTGGACAGCTCCTCGATGGCCAGCGTGGCAACGCCGTCTTCCTGCGTCAGCGTGAGGCGGATGTCGTCGGCCAGCAGGCCATGGTGGCGGCACCAGCGCGCCAGCGCCAGGCCCAGCTGCTCGCTGCCCATGCTGGCGCGTGCCAGCATGCCGTAGCTGCCCCAGGGCAGGCGGCGCGAGAACCAGCCCAGGGCCTCGTCGTCGAGTTCGCGCATGGCGGCATCGGACAGTGCCTCCATCTGCAGCGCCGTGATGCACTCGTTGCGCTCTTTGACGGAGTCTGGCGCGATTTGTGCCTTCTCCAGGGCGGACAGGGCGCTGATGCCCCGGCGTTCGTAGGCCAGCATAATGGCCTGCACAAAGGCCATGGGCGTGACTGCAGGGTGTGCGGAGGCCATGGTGGCGGCCGCCTGGGGCAGGGGGGTCTTGACCAGCGAGGGGGTGAACATGCTGGCAATTATTGCAACCTTCGTGGCCTGTTCTGCTCGGGGTTGGCCCTTATGCTGCCACGCAATAGCTGCCGTGACGGGGCAGGCCACTGCATTTGCCCGTCCCAGGCGCCGCCGACGACACAGGAGACAACGCATGCCCGCCCAGAACGCCCCGCTCGCTTCCAGCCATGCCCAAGGCCGCACCGATGTGCCGCTGATCGAGCAGACCATCGGCGATTTCTTTGCCGACATGGCGGCCCGCCAACCCGGGCGCGATGCCCTGGTCAGCCGCCACCAGGGCCTGCGCTACAGCTATGCCGGCCTGCACACCGAGGCGCGCCGCCTGGCCAGCGCGCTGCTGGGCCTGGGGCTGGACAAGGGCGACCGCATCGGCATCTGGTCGCACAACAACGCCGAATGGGTGCTGATGCAGTTGGCCACGGCCCAGGTCGGCCTGGTGCTGGTCAACATCAATCCGGCCTACCGCACCTCCGAGGTGGAGTACGCGCTCAACAAGGTCGGCTGCAAGGCCCTGGTGACCATGGCGCAGTTCAAGACCAGCGACTACCTGGGCATGCTGCGCGAACTGGCCCCCGAGCTGGCCACGGCCGAGCCCGGCCGCCTGCATTGCGCGCGCCTGCCCCAGCTGCGCAGCGTGGTCTGGATCGACGTCGCAGGGCAGGGCGAAGAGCAGCCCGGCATGCTGCGCTTTTCCAGCCTGCTGGCGCGCGGCGATGCGCAGGATGCGCGCATCGACGCCGTGGCCGCCACGCTCAAGAACAACGACCCCATCAACATCCAGTTCACCAGCGGCACGACGGGCTTTCCCAAGGGCGCCACGCTGACCCACCGCAACATCCTGAACAACGGCTTTTTCATCGGCGAGTGCATGCGGCTGACGCCCGAGGACCGGCTGTGCATTCCCGTGCCGCTGTACCACTGCTTCGGCATGGTGCTGGGCAACCTGGCCTGCTTCACGCATGGCTCGGCCATCGTCTATCCGAATGACGGATTCGATCCGCTGCTGGTGCTGGAGACCGTACAGGCCGAGCGCTGCACGGGCCTGCACGGCGTGCCCACGATGTTCATCGCCGAGCTGGACCACCCGCGCTTCAAGGAGTTCGACCTGAGCACGCTGCGCACCGGCATCATGGCCGGCTCGCCCTGCCCCATCGAGGTGATGAAGCGCGTGGTCAGCGACATGCACCTGTCCGAGATCACCATCGCCTACGGCATGACCGAGACCAGCCCCGTCAGCTGCCAGAGCGATGCCGACACGCCGCTGGAGCGCCGCGTGTCCACCGTGGGCAAGGTGCAGCCGCACCTGGAGGTGAAGATCGTCGACCCGGCCACGGGCGAGGTGGTGGCGCCCGGCGCCTCGGGCGAGCTGTGCACGCGCGGCTACTCGGTCATGCACGGCTACTGGGGGGACGAGGCCCGCACGCGCGAGGCCATCGACGACGAGGCCTGGATGCACACGGGCGACCTGGCCACCATGGACGAACAGGGCTATGTGAACATCGTCGGCCGCATCAAGGACATGGTGATCCGCGGCGGCGAGAACATCTACCCGCGCGAGATCGAGGAATTCCTCTACCGCCACCCGCAGGTGCAGGACGTGCAGGTGGTCGGCGTGCCCGACGTGCGCTATGGCGAGGAGCTGTGCGCCTGGATCATCGTCAAGCCCGGCCAGACGCTGACCGAGGACAGCGTGCGCGACTTCTGCAAGGGCCAGATCGCCCACTACAAGGTGCCGCGCTACATCCGCTTCGTCGAGGCCTTCCCGATGACGGTGACCGGCAAGATCCAGAAGTTCAAGATCCGCGACGAGATGATCGCCATGCTGGATCTGCGCCCGGCCAGGACCGCCTGAAGGCTGCTTTCATGCGCTGCCGCCAGCTGTCCACCGCGTGCCGCCTAGTGCGTGCCGCCCTCGGGCGCGGCCCCGGCCGAGGCTGCAGCGCGGCGCGCCACGACCAGGCGCTTGCGCAGCGAGACCTCCTGCATGTCCAGCTCGCTGACCAGGCGGCGCAGCGACTCGTCGTTGATGCGGTGGGCCTGGCGCTCGGCGTAGAGCGCGTCGCGCTCCTGGTGGATGCAGCGCAGCCGCAGCTCGATCTCCAGCAGGTAGCGCAGCTTGCGCTGGCGCACGACTTCGGGCGCCTCGCGCTGGATCTCGATGCTGGAGGCCGTGCCGCTGCCGTCGTCCAGCAGCTGGACGCGGTTGCGGTACTCCTGCGTCAGGTGGCCCATGACCTCCTGGTGCATGGCCACCCATTCGGGCGTATGGCCCTGGATCTCTTCCTCGCTGAGCGTCAGCCCGCCAATGGCGGACTGGCAGGCGGCCACGCGCGCCAGGCGTTCCTCGCGCACCGTGGGCGATTCGCCGGGCTGGGGCATGCGGCGCAGGATCAGCGGCAGTGCGATGCTGCCCAGCACCAGGGTGAACAAGATGGTGCCGGTGGCCAGGAAGACCAGCATCTCGCGGCCCGGAAAGGGCTGGCCGTTGTTCAGCAGCATGGGCACGGACAACGCGCCGGCCAGCGTCACGGCGCCGCGTATGCCGGCCATGGTGGTGGCCAGGTTCAGCAGGTGCGAAGGGCGCTCGGCCATCTTGCCCTGGAAGTGGGCGCGTGCCAGGCTGCGCTGCACGCCCAGGGTCAGCCAGATCCAGCGCATCAGCAGCAGTGCGCTGGAGATGATCACCACATAGCCCACCAGCACCCACCATTCGCTGCCCGCATCGTGCAGGGTCACGCCGATGATGGAGGGCAGCTGCAGGCCCAGCAGCAGGAAGATGGCGCCGTTGAACGAGGCCTCGACCATGCTCCAGGTGCCCTCGGTCTGCAGCCGCTCGCTGATGTAGCTGCTGCGCTCCAGGTCGGCGAAGTTGGTGGCAATGCCTGCGGCCACGGCCGACAGGATGCCCGACACGCCGATCTTTTCGCCCACGATGTAGGCGGCGAAGGGCAGCAGGATCAGCAGCAGCACCATCTGCGTGGCAGCCACGTCGCCCAGGCGGCGCGTGATGGTGCTGCGCGCATAGGAAAAGCCCCAGCCGATCAGCGTGCCCACGCCCAGGCCGCCCAGGGCCATCCACATGAATTCCTTGGCCACTTCGGTCCACGAGAACAGGCCGGTCAGCGTGGCGGCAATGGCGAACTTCAGCGCCACCAGGCCCGAGGCATCGTTGAGCAGGGACTCTCCTTCGAGGATGTGCATGGTCTTCTCGGGCATGCCCAGGTTGCGCGTGATGGCCGAGACGGCCACGGCATCGGTGGGCGAGACCACGGCGGCCAGCGCGAAGGCCACGGTCAGCGGCATGCCGGGCACCAGCCAGTGGATCAGCCAGCCCAGCCCCACTACCGTGAACAGCACCAGGCCCAGCGCCAGGCGCAGGATGGGGCGGTACAGCGAGAAGAACTCGCGCTTGGGGATGCGCCAGCCGTCGGCAAACAGCAGCGGCGGAATGAACAGCAGCAGGAACAGCTCGGGATCGAAGGCGATGTGCAGGCCCTTTTGCGGCCAGGCGATCAGCGCTCCCAGGGCGATCTGTATCAGCGGCAGCGGGATGGCGCGCACATAGCGCGCGGCAATGCCGGTCAGTGCCCCCAGCAGCAAAACGAGCAAGACGATTTCAACGGTGTGCATACGGCATTTTCCCCAGCCCGGGCCGCCGTTCTTTGCAGCACATTCGAAAAAACCAAGCGCCCGCATCGGGCAAACACAAGAAGAGGCCACACATGAGCATTCTGGGCACCCAACTCAATCCGCGTTCGGCGGACTTCCTGGCCAATGCCGCCGCCATGCGCGCCGTGGTCGAAGACCTGCAGGCCCAGGTGGCCAAGGTCGCCGAGGGCGGCGGCGAGGCCGCGCGCGCCAAGCACGTGGCGCGCGGCAAGCTGCTGCCGCGCGATCGCGTGGCCATGCTGCTGGACCCGGGCACGCCCTTCCTGGAGATCGCGCCGCTGGCCGCGCTCAACATGTACCGCAACGACGCGCCCGGCGCGGGCCTGATCGCCGGCATCGGCCGCGTCAGCGGCGTGGACTGCATGATCGTGTGCAACGACGCCACGGTGAAGGGCGGCACCTACTACCCGATGACGGTGAAGAAGCACCTGCGCGCCCAGGAGATCGCCGCGCAGAACCGGCTGCCCTGCATCTACCTGGTGGACTCGGGTGGCGCCAACCTGCCCAACCAGGACGATGTGTTTCCCGACCGCGAGCACTTCGGCCGCATCTTCTTCAACCAGGCCAACATGAGCGCCGAGGGCATTGCCCAGATCGCTGTGGTCATGGGCTCGTGCACGGCAGGCGGCGCCTATGTGCCGGCCATGAGCGACGAGTCCATCATCGTCAAGAACCAGGGCACCATCTTCCTGGGCGGCCCGCCGCTGGTGAAGGCCGCCACGGGCGAGGTGGTCAGCGCCGAGGACCTGGGCGGCGGCGACGTGCACACGCGCCTGTCGGGCGTGGCCGACCACCTGGCCCACAACGACACCCATGCGCTGGCGCTGGCGCGCCAGTCCGTGGCCAACCTCAACCATGGCAAGCAGCCGGCGGCCGGCGACCTGCCGCCCGAGGCGCCGCTGTTCGACGGCGGCGAGCTGTACGGCGTGATCCCCGTGGACACGCGCAAGCCCTTCGACGTGCGCGAGATCATCGCCCGCGTGGTGGACGGCAGCCGCTTCGACGAGTTCAAGGCGCGCTTCGGCGCCACCCTGGTCTGCGGCTTTGCGCGCATCGAGGGCATGCAGGTGGGCATCATCGCCAACAACGGCATCCTGTTCAGCGAATCGGCCGTCAAGGGCGCGCACTTCATCGAGCTGTGCTGCCAGCGCAAGATCCCGCTGGTCTTCCTGCAGAACATCACGGGCTTCATGGTGGGCCGCAAGTACGAGAACGAGGGCATTGCCCGCCACGGCGCCAAGCTGGTCACGGCCGTGGCCACGGCGGCTGTGCCGAAGTTCACCATCATCATCGGCGGCTCCTTCGGCGCGGGCAACTACGGCATGTGCGGCCGCGCCTACTCGCCGCGCTTCCTGTGGATGTGGCCCAACGCGCGCATCTCGGTCATGGGCGGCGAGCAGGCGGCCAGCGTGCTGGCCACCGTCAAGCGCGACGGCATCGAGGCCAAGGGCGGCCAGTGGACGGCCGAGGAGGAAGAGGCCTTCAAGGCCCCCATCCGCCAGCAGTACGAGGATCAGGGCCACCCCTATTACGCGACGGCGCGCCTGTGGGACGATGGCGTCATCGACCCCGCCGACACGCGCCGCGTGCTGGCGCTGGGCCTGGCGGCCACGCGCAACGCGCCCATAGCGGACACGCGCTTCGGCGTGTTCCGCATGTGACGGCGGCCCCTCTTTCCTTGCAGCGAGGTACTCCATGAAAACCACCGCACTGACCCTCGAATTCCAGGGCCCCCTGGCCACCATCACGCTGACCCAGCCCGAAGTGCGCAACGCCTTCAGCGACGAGGTCATCGCCGACATCACCCACGCCTTCCACACCGTGGGCAAGCGCAGCGACGTGCGCGCCGTGGTGCTGGCCGCCGAGGGCCCGGCCTTTTGCGCAGGCGCCAACCTCAACTGGATGCGCCGCATGGCCGACTACTCGCGCGACGAGAACCGCGAGGACGCCGGCCTGCTGGCCGAGATGCTGCGCGTGATCTACGAATGCCCGCAGCCCACCATCGCGCGCGTGCAGGGCGATGTCTATGCGGGCGGCATGGGCCTGGTCGCTGCCTGCGACATGGCCGTGGCCGCCGAGGGCGCGGGCTTTTGCCTGTCCGAGGTGAAGATCGGCCTGATCCCCGCCACCATCAGCCCCTACGTGATCCGTGCCATGGGCGCGCGCGCCGCCCACCGCTACTTCCTGACCGGCGAACGCTTCGACGCGGCCGAGGCGCTGCGCATCGGCTTCGTGCACCGCGTGGTGGCGGCAGACGAGCTGGACAATGCCGTGGACGGCCTGCTCAAGCACCTGGTCAGCGCCGGCCCCGAGGCCGCCCGCGCCTGCAAGCGCCTGGTGATCGAGGTGGCCGAGCGCGAGATCAACGAACAGCTGATCGCCGCCACCGTCGAAGGCATTGCCGACATCCGCGCCAGCGCCGAAGGCAAGGAGGGCGTGCAGGCCTTCCTGCAAAAGCGCAAGCCGGCCTGGCTGGCCTGATACGCGCAGGCTGCCCTCCACCGAGCCAACGCCATGAGCACCCTGACCGACTCCCTCGTCCAGTGGCTGCAGTCCGTGGGCCTGTACCCGGGCCCGGCCGTGCACCACACGGTCAGCGAGGCGGCCGGCGAAGTGGCCGAGCGCGTGGGCCAGGCCGCCAGCGGCATGGACATGGCCGGCCTGCTGGCGTTGGCGGCGGCGCTGGGCTGGGCCAGCGGCTTTCGGCTCTACGCCGTGGTCTTCGTGACCGGGCTGCTGGGCGCGCTGGGCTGGGTGGCGCTGCCGGGCGGGTTGCATGTGCTGGAGCATCCGGCCCTGCTGTTCGCCAGCGGCGCGCTGCTGTTCGTGGAGTTCTTCGCCGACAAGATCCCCGGCGTGGACTCGGTCTGGGACCTGCTGCAAAGCGTGATCCGCATCCCGGCGGGCGCGGCGCTGGCGGCCGGCGTCTTCGGCGCCGACAGCGCGACCATGGCCACCATGGCGGCCCTGATGGGCGGCTCGCTGGCCCTGTCCAGCCAGGTGGCCAAGAGCACGGCGCGCGCGGCCATCAACACCTCGCCCGAGCCGTTTTCCAACGTGGGCGCGAGCCTAGTGGAGGACGGTGCCTCGGTGGGCGCGATCTGGCTGGCGCTCTCGCATCCGCTGGCCTTCGGCGTCGTGCTGCTGGTCGTGGTCATCGCGCTGTGGCTGCTGACCTGGGCACTGTGGCGCTTTCTCAAGGCCGTGGTGCAGCGCCTGCGCTCGCTGTTGGGCGGGTCTCCCGCGATGAATCAAAAACCATAGCCGCCGGTCGCCGAATGACCGGGGCTGCAGAGAAAACACTGGAGATAACGCATGTTCAAGAAGATCCTGATCGCCAACCGCGGTGAAATCGCCTGCCGCGTCGCGGCTTCCGCCCGCCGCATGGGCGTGCGCACCGTGGCCGTGTACTCGGACGCCGATGCCCGCGCCAAGCATGTGCAGGCCTGCGACGAGGCCGTGCACATCGGCGGCAGCGCCCCCAAGGACAGCTATCTGCGCTGGGAGCGCATCCTGGAGGCCGCCAAGGCCACGGGAGCCCAGGCCATCCACCCCGGCTACGGCTTTCTCAGCGAGAACGAGGAGTTCGCCCAGGCCTGCGCCGATGCCGGCCTGGTCTTCATCGGCCCGCCGCCCTCGGCCATTCGCGCCATGGGCCTGAAGGCGGCCTCCAAGCAACTCATGGAAAAGGCCGGCGTGCCCCTGGTGCCCGGCTACCACGGGGCCGACCAGGACCCGCAGCTGCTGCAGCGCGAGGCCGACCGCATCGGCTACCCGGTGCTGATCAAGGCCAGTGCCGGCGGCGGCGGCAAGGGCATGCGCCTGGTCGAGCGCAGCGAGGACTTTGCCGCAGCCCTGGCCAGCTGCCAGCGCGAGGCCATCAACAGCTTCGGCGACGACGCCGTGCTGGTCGAGAAATACGTGCTGCGCCCGCGCCACATCGAGATCCAGGTCTTTGGCGACACCCAGGGCAACTGCGTCTACCTGTTCGAGCGCGACTGCTCGGTGCAGCGCCGCCACCAGAAGGTGCTGGAGGAGTCCCCAGCGCCCGGCATGACGCCTGCGCTGCGCCAGAAGATGGGCGAGGCCGCCGTGGCCGCCGCCCAGGCCGTGAACTACGTGGGCGCGGGCACGGTGGAGTTCATCGTCGAGCAGCCCGGCGGCTACGACCAGCCCGAGGCCATGAAGTTCTACTTCATGGAGATGAACACCCGCCTGCAGGTCGAGCACCCGGTGACCGAGGCCATCACGGGCGAGGACCTGGTGGACTGGCAACTGCGCGTGGCCAGCGGCCTGCCCCTGCCCAAGCGCCAGGACGAGCTGCGCATCACCGGCCACGCCATCGAGGCGCGCATCTGCGCAGAGAACCCCGACAACGGCTTCCTGCCCGCCACCGGCACCCTGCATGTCTACCGCAAGCCCGACTGCGCCAGCTTCCGTGTCGGCGACGTGCGCGTGGACGATGGCGTGCGCGAGGGCGATGCCATCAGCCCCTTCTACGACTCCATGATCGCCAAGCTCATCGTGCATGGCGACACGCGCGAACAGGCGCTGGCGCGGCTTGATGCCGCCCTGGCCGAGACACGCATCGTGGGCCTGGCCACCAATGTGCAGTTCCTGCGCCAGGTCATCGCCAGCGATGCCTTTGCAACCGCCAAATTGGACACGGCGCTGATCGAGCGCGAGAAGCAGCATCTGTTCCACCAGCAGCGCCTGCCGCAGGCCCAGGCCGTGGCCGCCGCCGTGGCCCAGGTGCTGCAGGCCGAGCGCGCGCAGGAAACCGCCGACCCCTTCAGCCGCCGCGACGGCTGGCGCTCGCACGGCGTGGCCGAGCGGCGCTGGGACTTCCGCCAGGGCGAGGCCGCGGTGCCCGCGCGCCTGCGCTACCTGCATGACGGCGCGCTGCAACTGGCCGTGGGCGAGGGCGAGTCCCTCGCCGAGGGCCTGCTGTCCTGGCAACAGGCCGGGGACGGCGCCTTCGACGTGCAATTCGCGGGCCAGCGCCTGCGCGCCCAGGTCCATGTGCTGGGCGAGCAATGCCATGTGTTCGCCCCCCAGGGCGCAGCCGTGCTGGGCCTGGCCGATCCGCTGGCCCATGCGGGCGAGGTGCAGTCCGAAGGCGGCCGCCTGACGGCGCCCATGCCGGGCAAGGTGGTCTCCTTTGCCGTCAAGGCCGGCGACAAGGTCAGCAAGGGCCAGCCGCTGGCCGTGATGGAGGCCATGAAGATGGAGCACACCATCGCCGCGCCCGGCGACGGCGTGGTGGCCGAGCTGCTGTATGCGCCCGGCGACCAGGTGACCGAAGGCTCCGAGCTGCTGCGCCTGGAAAGCTGAGCCCGCACGCAAGACAGTTTTGCGCAAAAGTCGCGCGTGGGCGTCGCCAGGCCGTTAGGCTTGGCCACCTATGCGAGTGACTTTCTGCTGCGAAGACACCAGGCCCGACGCCTGGCTGCAAGGACTGCGCGCGGCCCTGCCGGGCGCCGAGGTGGACATCTGGTCGCCGGGCGCGCCGCAGGCCGACTACGCCCTGGTCTGGGCGCCGCCCCAGCGCTTCATCGACGAGCAGCCGGGACTCAAGGCCCTGTTCAACATCGGCGCTGGCGTCGATGCGCTGCTGCCGCTGCGCCTGCCGGCCGGGCTGCCCGTCTACCGCCTGGAGGACGCCGGCATGGCCGTGCAGATGGCCGAATATGTCTGCCAGGCCGTGATCCGCTTCTTCCGGGGCCTGGACGGCTACGAGGCCGACATGGCCGCCGGCCTGTGGCAGCACCGGCCCAATCCCCGGCGCGTGGACTTCCCCGTGGGCGTCATGGGGCTGGGCCGCATGGGCGAGCGCGTGGCGCGCGCGCTGACGGTGTTCGATTTCCCCGTCAACGGCTGGAGCCGTACGCCGCATGCCATCGACGGCGTGCGGGGCTTCTGCGGTCCGCAGGACTTCGACGCCTTTCTGCGCGCCACCCGCATCCTTGTCAACCTGCTGCCGCTGACCCCCGAGACCGACAGCATCATCGACGCGCGCAGCCTGGCCCTGCTGCAGCCGGGCGCCTATGTCATCAACGTGGGACGCGGCGGCCATGTGGCGGACGAGGACCTCATCGCCGCCATCGACGGGGGCCATGTGTCCGGCGCGTTGCTCGACGTGTTCCGCACCGAGCCGCTGCCCGACGGCCATGCCTTCTGGCGGCATCCGCGCATCACGCTCACGCCCCACACTTCGGCACGCACCCTGGCGCGCGATAGCGTGGAGCAGATCGTGGGCAAGGTCGCGGCGCTGAGCCGGGGCGAGCCGGTGAGCGGCCGCGTGGACCTGCGGCGCGGCTATTGAGGGACGTGCTCATGACGAGCCTTCCTCGCGCCCCGGCACCGGCAGCTCGCCGGCCAGCAGCGCCAGGCCCTGGCGCAGCAGCGCGTCATAGCGGGCACGCTCGGCCAGGCGGCGGTCCTCGGGCCAGTCGAAGAAGCCCTTGCCGGTCTTCATGCCCAGATCGCCACGCGCCACGCGCTCGCGCAGGGCCTGGGCCGGTACATCGGTGTTGGACAGCGTGGGGTACATGGTGGCGGCCGCCGCGCAATGCACCTCGATGCCCGCATGGTCGCGCTGCAGCACGGGGCCGGCCGCCAGGAAGCGGAAGCCGAAGCCGAAGCGCACGGCGGCATCCACATCCTCGGGCGAGGCAATGCCCTCGTCGATGAGGGCGAAGGCCTCGCGCGACAGCGCATGCTGCATGCGGTTGGCCAGAAAGCCGGGCTTGTCCTTCCTCACCAGCACCGGCACGCTGCCGCAGCCGCGCATGAAGCCGTGCAGCCACTGGCCCTGGGCCGGATCGCTGCGCTCGCCCAGCACCACTTCCACCAGTGGCACCAGGTGGGCGGGCATGAAGAAGTGCAGGCCCAGCATGCGCTGCGCCGTGGGCAGGCCGCTGGCGATGGCGCTGATGGGAAAGCCCGAGCTGTTGCTGGCCAGCACGGCGTCGGCCGGCGCATGCGCCTGCAGTTCGGCGAACAGCGCCTGCTTGGCATCCAGCCGCTCGGTAATGCATTCCACCACCAGGGCCACGCCGTCCCAGGCCACATCCTCCAGCGCCGCGCAGACCGAGACCTGGGGCGCGCACCGGGCGAAGCCGGCCGTGGCCAGCTCGATGGCAATGTGCTGCAGCAGCAGCTCGCGCCGTGCCGCGCCGGGATCGACCACGGTCACGCTGGCGCCGCCCCGGGCCAGGACCACGGCCACATCGGCACCCATGGTGCCTCCCCCGACGACCACCGTGCGCGCGTTGCGCGGCGAATTGCTGTGCATGCTGTCTCCTGCTGATTTCATGGATTTGAGGCGCAGTCTAGGCAGCCGTCATTGAACGGTAAAGACGCATTTTTCGATAAGCTGATCGGCGATGAAGATCAATTGGTCGGCCTGCGAGGTCGATGTCTTCCTGGCGCTGGCCGATTCGCCGATTCGCTGATTCGCTGAGCCTTCGGCGCACGGCGCGGCAGATGCACCTGTCGCAGTCGGCCGTCTCGCGCACGCTGGCGCGGCGATCTGGGCTGGGCCGACGTGGCCCATCCGCCCCACATCTCCATGCCCGCTGGCACGACCGGTGCTGCGCCGCCCCATCGGCCTGGTGCGCCTGAGCGGCCGCCGCCTGTCGCCGGCTGCCGCGCGCATGGTGGAGATGCTGCGCGAGGAAATGGCGGCCCTGCCGGGCTGAAGGGGGCGCTGGCAGCCGTTGTGCATGGCCCGGCAGGATATGGGGTGGTGCCCGGACCTGCAAGCCTGGACAATAGGGGCCGTACCCGTCATCCCGGTGAGAACACCCCATGAGCATTCCTTCCCGCGTCAAACTCGTCGATGTAGGCCCCCGCGACGGCCTGCAGAATGAAAAACAGCCCGTGCCCGCCGCCGTCAAGATCGAGCTGGTGCACCGCCTGCAGGAAGCCGGCCTCAAGGAAATCGAGGTCACCAGCTACGTCAGCCCCAAATGGGTGCCGCAGATGGCCGACAACGCCGAAGTCATGGCCGGCATCGTCCGCCGCCCCGGCGTGCGCTACAGCGTGCTCACGCCCAACATGAAGGGCCTGGAGGCCGCGCTGTCGGCGCCGCGCGAACTGTGGCCCGACGAGATCGTGGTCTTCGGCGCGGCCAGCGAGGCCTTCAGCCAGAAGAACATCAACTGCTCCATTGCCGAAAGCATCGAACGCTTCGCTCCCGTGGCCGAGGCCGCGCGCGCCCAGGGCATCTACGTGCGCGGCGCCATGAGCTGCACCGTGGGCTGCCCCTACGAAGGCGAGATCGCCCCCGAGCGCGTGGCCTACCTGGCCGGTCTCATGAAGGGCATCGGCGTGCAGCATGTGGGCGTGGCCGACACCATCGGCGTGGGCACGCCCGTCAAGGTGCGCAAGGCCATCGAGGCCACGCTGCAGCACTTCGCCATCGACGATGTCTCGGGCCACTTCCACGACACCTACGGCCAGGCCGTGTCCAACACGCTGGCTGCCCTGTCGCTGGGCGTGTGGCAGTTCGACACCTCGGTGGCAGGCCTGGGCGGCTGCCCCTACGCCAAGGGCGCCACGGGCAATGTGGCCACCGAGGACGTGGTCTACATGCTGCAGGGCATGGGCATAGAGACGGGCATCGACCTGGACAAGCTGATTGACGCCGGCCAGTTCATCAGCGACCACCTGGGCCGCCCCACGCAGTCGCGCGTGGCCAAGGCACTGCTCACCAAGCGCGCCAGCGCGGCTGCATGCGAGGCGGTGTGAGCATGTGCGGATCTGAACTCCACCATCTTCCCGAAGGCGTGCAGCGCGTGGCGGCCTTCCTGCAGCAGGCCGGCCACGGCGACGGACCGCGCATGCTGGACGGCGCCGCGCGCACGGCCCAGGAAGCGGCCGACCAGCTGGGCATCCTCGTGGGCCAGGTGGCCAAGAGCATCATCTTCCGCCGCCGCAGCGACGGCGTGGCCGTGCTGGTCGTGGCCTCGGGCGACCGCCGCGTGGATGAGAAGAAAGTCGCGGCCCTGGTCGGCCCCGTGGGCCGTGCCGACGCCGATTTCGTCAAGGCACAGACGGGCTTTTCCATCGGCGGCGTCAGCCCCGTGGCCCATGCCAACACGCCCGTGACCCTGGTGGACAGGGAACTGCAGCGTTTCGACACCGTCTGGGCGGCCGCCGGCCATCCGCACGCGGTGTTCGCGGCCACGCCGGCCGCGCTGCAGCTGCTGGCCGGCGCGCCCTGGGCCGACGTGGTGCAGGAGGTGTCGGCATGATGGACCCCAAGGAAATGCTGGCCCAGAAGGCCCGCGCCGCATACGCTGCGCGTGCCGAAGAGGAACCCGTGCTCTCGCCCTGCATCTCGGTCTGCCGCATGACGCCCGACCGCAGCCATTGCGAAGGGTGCTTTCGCACCATCGACGAGATCCGCGCCTGGTCCAAGTCCGATGCGCCGCAGCGCCTGGCGATCTGGAACGCGCTGCTGGAGCGCGCAGGCATCGCGGCCACCGCTCCCTAGATCCCCATCACGACGCACCCGCCATGAAGCAGATCACCTTCCATCTCGACTTCATCTCGCCCTATGCCTGGCTGGCGTTCGCGCAACTGCCGCAGGCGCTGCAGGGCATCAGCCACCACATGCAGTACCGCCCCGTGCTGCTGGGCGCGCTGCTGCAGCGCCACGCCAACCCGGGACCGGCCGGCATCGCGGGCAAGCGCGAATGGACCTACCGCCATGTGAGCTGGCTGGGCCATGCCACGGGCGTGGGGCTGGACATGCCGGCCCGCCACCCGTTCAACCCGCTGCCGCTGCTGCGCCTGGCGCTGGAGTGCAGCGACGACGGCACCATCAACCGCTTTGTGGCGGACGCCGTGCTGCGCCATGTCTGGCTGGGCGGCGCCGACGCGCTGGACCCTGCGCGGCTCGATGCACTGCGCGCCACGCTGGCGCCGCAGCTGCGCACGGATGCGGCGGACAACGCCAGGCGCCTGCTGCGCGAGAACACCGAGGCCGCGGCCGCGCAAGGCCTGTTCGGCGTGCCGGCCTGGGAGGTCGACGGCCGCCTCTTCTGGGGCCTGGACAGCCTGCCCATGCTGCGCGCCTACCTGGAAGGCGACAGCTGGTTCGACAGCGGCTGGGACGCGGCTGCAAGCGTGGAGCAAGGCCTGAAGGTTTGAATGGCGGGGCTGGAACAACGGCCCTGCCCCATGCCCAACGCCTTCAACTTCGCCGCCTCTCCCTTCGACTGCCTCACGCCCGACGAACAGGCGCTGGTGCGCGATGGCGTGGACATCGCCTACTTCCCCGAGGGCGCCGTGGTGCTGGACGCGGGCTCGGCGCCCACCCACCTCTTCGTCATCATCAAGGGCCATGTGGTGCAGACCGAGGGCGACGAGGTGCTGGCCAGCTACGGCCCCGACGACAGCTTCGACGGCCGCGCCCTGGTGGCCGGCCGCACGGGCAGCCGCTTCACCGTGGCCGAGGAACTCATCGCCTACCAGCTTGCGCGCGAAACCGTGGGCGAGCTGATCGCGCGCAACACGGCCTTTGGCGCACTGCTGTTCTCCGACCTGGGCCACAAGCTGGGCACATTGGCCCAGCGCGCCGACCGGCACGAATTGCAGTCGCTGACGCTGGCGCGTGTGGACCAGGCCTATCTGCGTGCCGCCCATGTGGTGGATGCGGCCACCGACATCGTCTCCGTGGTGCGCCTGTTCCATGCCGAGCGCACGACCAGCGTGCTGGTCTCGGGACTGCCGCAGGGCGGCCTGGGCATCTTCACGGGCACCACGCTGCAGCGCGCCATCCTTGACGGCCGCGCGCTGGACCGGCTGGCCGTGGGCGAGTTCGCCAGCCAGCCCGTGTTCACCGTGCGCGCCGACGACCAGCTGGGCGATGCCCTGGTCGTGCTGCTGCGCGCGCGCGTGCACCGGCTGGCCGTGCTGGATGCACAGGGCCAGGTGCTGGGCATCCTGGAGGCGCTGGACCTGTTCAGCTTCCTGGCCAACCACTCCCACCTGATCACCGTGCAGATCGAGCAGGCCGCCGACCTGCAGGCGCTGGAGCAGGCCGCCGCCCAGATCACGCGCCTGGTGGCCGCCCTGCACCGGGGCGGCACGCGGGTGGCCCTGATGGCGCGGCTGGTGCAGCAGCTCAATGCACGCCTGTTCGAGCGTGCCTGGCAGATGCTGGCGCCGCTGGACCTGGTGGCCCACAGCTGCCTCTTCGTCATGGGCAGCGAGGGGCGCGGCGAGCAATTGCTCAAGACCGACCAGGACAACGGCCTGCTGCTGCGCGACGGCTATGTGCCGCCCGATGATCTCGATGCCATCTGCGCGCGCTTTTCCGCGCAGCTGCAGCGCTTCGGCTACCCCGAATGCCCGGGCGGCATCATGCTCAGCAACCCGCAATGGCGCGGCACGGTGGCCAGCTTCGGCAGGCAGGTGCGCGAATGGCTGATCCTGCCCGGCCCCGAGGGCCTCATGCACCTGGCGATCTTCCTGGACGCCCATGCCGTGGCCGGCGATGCCGCGCTGCTGGCCACGGTGCGGCGCGACCTGATGGCGCTGGCCCTGGACAGCGATGCCCAGGTGGCGCGCTTCGCCTCGGCCGTCGATGCCTTCGCGCACGAGCCGGGCAGCTGGTGGGAGCGGCTGCTGGGCCGCGGCGGCGAGGGTGCGCCCGTGCACCTCAAGAAGGCCGGCATCTTCCCCATCGTGCATGGCGTGCGCAGCCTGGCGCTGTCCCAGCGCATCGCCGCCACCGGCACGGCCGAGCGCATCGCGGCCCTGGTGGACAAGGGCGTGCTCGACGGCGCCCAGGGCCAGGAGCTGCTCCAGGGCCTGCATTTCCTCATGGGCCTGCGCCTGCAGGCGGGACTGGCCGAGATCGACCTGGGCCGCCCCGTCACCGGCCATGTGGACCCGGCCCGCCTGAGCAGCCTGGAGCGCGACCTGCTCAAGGACACGCTGGCCGTGGTGCGGCGCTTCCGCGAACTGCTGCGCCAGCGCCTGCGGCTGGACGCGGTATGAGCGCGGCGCCCTTGCAGCGCTGGGTGGCGGGCCTGCGGCGCAACCGGCAGCGGCGCAGGCTGGCGGACCCCGCCTATGCCTTTCTCTTCGACGCGCCGCCGCCCGGCGAATGGGTGGCGCTGGACTGCGAGACCACGGGCCTGGATGTGCGCTGCGACCAGATCATCTCCATCGGCGCCGTGCGCATCGTGGGCGAGCGCATCCTGTCCAGCGAGCGCCTGGAACTGCTGGTGCGCCCCTCGCGCAGCGTGCCCGGCGACAGCGTGCGCATCCACCGCCTGCGCGAGCGGGACCTGGCCCGGGGCCTGGCCATCGAGGACGCGCTGGCGCAGCTGCTGCGCTTCATCGGCAGCCGCCCGCTGGTCGGCTACTACCTGGAATTCGACGTGGCCATGATCGAGCGCGTGCTGCGCCCCTGGCTGGGCACGGGCCTGCCCAACGAGCGCATCGAGGTCTCGGCCCTCTACTACGACCACCGCTTCCGGCAACTGCTGCCCTGGCAGCAGCAGGCGCCCGAGATCGACCTGCGCTTTGCCACGCTGATGGCCGACCTGGGCCTGCCGCAGCGCGAGGCCCACGACGCGCTCAACGACGCCGTGATGGCGGCGCTGGCCTTCATCAAGCTGCGCAGGCTGGGGGGTGGAAATCAGGGTGCCTGAAGGCACCCGCGAGGGCATGCGCTCAAGCGACGGAGACTGAAGGGTTCAGGCTGTACAGGCCGGTGATGCTGGCCTTGCCCAGCACCTGGGCTGCGTCCAGCGCC
The DNA here is from genome assembly GCF_042653485.1 of Delftia deserti. Classification (NCBI taxonomy): domain Bacteria; kingdom Pseudomonadati; phylum Pseudomonadota; class Betaproteobacteria; order Burkholderiales; family Comamonadaceae; genus Delftia; species Delftia deserti. The sequence goes on from NZ_JBHSIH010000001.1 coordinate 4,525,716, forward strand.
GCGCGCACATTGGCGCCGGTCAGTTCGCCGGAGACCGCCAGCGTGGGCGTGGCCAGCGCATAGACGGTGAAGACGTAGTGGTGGACGATGCTGTCGTTCCACGGGGGGCAGGGGCCGTCGTAGCCGTAGTAGTCGCCCTTCATCTGCTCGTCGCCCGCGAACCAGCCCGTGTAGTCGTTGATGCCGTGGCGCAGGCCGCCGGGGGCGGCCGGGCCTCTCTTGCCGCGTGGCGTGACGCCCTCGGACTGGGCACCTGCCGCGATCTCGGTGGTGGTGGCCGGAATGTCCAGCAGCAGCCAGTGGTAGAAGTCCACGCGCGGCAGGCTGGCCGGCACTTCGCGGCCTTCCTGGTTCACATCGTCGCCGCGGCTGGGCACGTCGGGATCATGGCAGACCACGGCGAAGCACTGCGTGCCTGCGGGCGCGCCGCTCCAGGCCAGGTGCGGGTTGCGGTTGGACGACAGCGCCACGTGCGAGGCCGCATCGGGCACCGCGAACGCGAATTCGCCGGGAATCGCCTGGCCGTCCTGGAAGCTTTGGCTGATGAGTTGCATGTCGGATCTGTCCTGTGCGTTGAAGAGGGAAGCGGTGCTGCACAGGCGAAGCTGCGCAGACCCCGCAAGTCTAGAGGCCTGGACGGCGCCGGCCATCGCATATCCGATCAGGCGCCTTCTCCAGCCGATCCACCTGAGGGCGGCTGCTGCCCCGCCAACGAAAAAGCCGGGCGCTGGGCCCGGCTTTGCATGGTGGGTGCCCGAGGGGCTCGGTGGCTCAGTGGCCCGAAGCACCCGAGGCGCCGAGGCCTGTTTCCGAGCGCACCTGCTGCGCGGGGAAGATGGCGCGTTCCTTGGCGGCCTGGGCGCTCTTGTCGAGCACCGAGAACAGCCACACGCCCACGAAGCCGATGGTCATGGAGAACAGCGCGGGCGAGGCGTAGGGGAACCAGGCCGAGCCTGCGGGGTTGCCCAGCGTGGCCTCCCACACCGGGGGCGAGACCACGGTCAGGCCCACGGAGGAGATCAGGCCCATGAAGCCGCCGATCACCGCGCCCTTGGTGGTGCAGTCCTTCCACAGCACCGACAGCAACAGCGGGGGGAAGTTGGCCGAGGCCGCGACCGCGAAGGCCAGCGACACCATGAAGGCGATGTTCTGCTTCTCGAACACGATGCCCAGCAGCACGGCGATGGCGCCCAGCGTCAGCGTGGTGATGCGCGAGACGCGCAGTTCGGCGGCGCTGTCGGCCTTGCCCTTCTTGAACACCGTGGCGTAGAGGTCATGCGACACGGCCGAGGCGCCCGACAGCGTCAGCCCCGCGACCACGGCCAGGATGGTGGCGAAGGCCACGGCCGAGATGAAGCCGTAGAACACGTCGCCGCCCACGCTCTTGGCCACCAGCACGGCCGCCATGTTGGCCGTGCCCGCGCCGCCGTGGATCACGCCCTTGACCGTATCGGCCATCTCGGGGTTGGTCAGCACCAGGGTGATGGCGCCGAAGCCGATGATGAAGATCAGCACGTAGAAGTAGCCGATCCAGGTCGTGGCCCAGAACACGCTCTTGCGCGCTTCCTTTGCGTCTGGCACGGTGAAGAAGCGCATCAGGATGTGGGGCAGGCCCAGCGTGCCGAACATCAGCGCCATGCCGAAGCTGATGGCCGAGATCGGGTCCTTGATGAAGCCGCCCGGGCCCATGATGGCCAGGCCTGCCTTGGCGGCGGCCGAGGGATCGGCGCCGTTGTTGGCGGCGATCTCGGAGCGCACGCGCACGCCTTCGGCGAACAGCGCCTCGGGGCTGAAGCCGTACTTGGCCAGCACCATGAAGCCCATGAAGGTCACGCCGGCCAGCAGCATGCAGGCCTTGATGATCTGCACCCAGGTCGTGGCCGTCATGCCGCCGAACAGCACGTAGATCATCATCAGGCCGCCCACCAGCACCACGGCGATCCAGTAGTCCAGGCCGAACAGCAGCTTGATCAGCTGGCCCGCGCCCACCATCTGCGCGATCAGGTAGAAGGCCACCACCACCAGCGTGCCGCTGGCCGCGAAGGCGCGGAACGGCGCCTGGGCGAAGCGGTAGCCGGCCACGTCGGCAAAGGTGAACTTGCCCAGGTTGCGCAGGCGCTCGGCCAGCAGGAAGGTCAGGATGGGCCAGCCCACCAGGAAGCCGATGGAGTAGATCAGGCCGTCATAGCCGCTGGCCATGACCGATGCCGAGATGCCCAGGAAGGAGGCGGCCGACATGTAATCGCCCGCAATCGCCAGGCCGTTCTGAAAGCCCGTGATGCCGCCGCCGGCCGTGTAGAAATCGGCGGCCGACTTGGTGCGGCCTGCAGCCCACTTGGTGATCCACAGCGTGGCCACGACGAAGGCCGTGAAGAGAATGATGGCGGTCCAGTTGGTGGCCTGCTTGGCGGCCACGCCGACATCGCCGCCGGCGGCCAGCACGGGCCCCGTCAGGGCCAGCGCCACGGCGGGCGCCAGCAGCATGCGTTGTGCGGAATTCTTCATTTCGTGGCGTCCTTCAGGATGTCCTGGGTGAGCTTGTCGTATTCGCCATTGGCGCGGCGCACGTAGAGGCCGGTGACGATCACCGAGAAGACGATCACGCCCATGGCAATCGGAATGCCCAGCGAGGTCACGCCCGCGCCAATGGGCTGGGCCAGAAAGGATTTGTCGAAGGCAATCAGCGAGATATAGCCGTAATAAACGACCAGCATCAGCAGCGTCAGAAAAAGGCCCAGGCGATTGCGTCTGGACCGCAGCTCCTGGTATTTGGGATGGCGCTGTATTTTGTCTACCACCGGATCGGTCATGGTTTGTCTCCTGAAGTTGGAATCGCGGCGGCAGCTCCATGGATCTGCAGCCTTGCGGCGCATTCTGGAAAGCGCTTCTGACCGAGTGCTTACGCAGTGCAGCATGGTTTGCCAGGGTTTTTACGGTGCTTTTCACATGGAAAAAGACGGCCTCAGGGTTGCTGCTGAGTTAGTAAGAAAACGTTCAGTTCGCCGTCAATTTCTGTAAGAGGCGAGTCAGATTCGCGTCAGCAGGCAGGCGGATAGTGAATCGGCGGGCCTATGGCAAGCCCGCTAAATATTCAATAAATCAAGGAGACAGACATGGCTATCAACGCATCGCAAGGCGCGGGGGTCAAGGCGACCCCGCGGCCCATGACTCCGGAAGAACGCAAGGTGATCTTTGCCTCGTCGCTAGGCACGGTATTCGAGTGGTACGACTTCTATCTCTACGGATCGCTGGCGGCCATCATCGCCAAGCAGTTCTTCAGCGGACTCGATGCGGGATCGGCCTTCATCTTCGCGCTGCTGGCCTTCGCGGCCGGCTTCATCGTGCGGCCCTTCGGCGCACTGGTGTTCGGGCGGCTGGGCGACATGATCGGGCGCAAGTACACCTTCCTCGTGACCATCCTGATCATGGGCCTGTCGACCTTCATCGTCGGCATCCTGCCCACCTACGCCAGCATCGGCGTGGCGGCGCCGGTGATCCTCATCGGCCTGCGCATGCTGCAGGGCCTGGCCCTGGGCGGCGAGTACGGCGGTGCGGCCACCTATGTGGCCGAGCATGCGCCGCACGGCAAGCGCGGCGCCTACACCTCGTGGATACAGACCACGGCAACGCTGGGCCTGTTCCTGTCGCTGCTGGTGATCCTGGGCGTGCGCACCTCCATCGGCGAGCAGGCCTTTGCGGACTGGGGCTGGCGCATCCCCTTCCTGCTGTCCATCGTGCTGCTGGGCATCTCGGTGTGGATCCGCATGACGCTGTCCGAATCGCCGGCCTTCCAGAAGATGAAGGCCGAGGGCAAGGTCTCCAAGTCCCCGCTGACCGAGTCCTTCGGCCAATGGCGCAACCTCAAGATCGTGATCCTGGCGCTGATCGGCCTGACCGCCGGCCAGGCCGTGGTCTGGTACACGGGGCAGTTCTATGCGCTGTTCTTCCTGACGCAGCAGCTCAAGGTCGATGCGGTGACGGCCAACCTCATGATCGCGGCGGCGCTGATCATCGGCACGCCGTTCTTCGTGATCTTCGGTTCGCTGTCGGACAAGATAGGCCGCAAGCCCATCATCATGCTGGGCTGCGTGCTGGCCGTGGTGACCTACTTCCCCGTGTTCAAGGCGCTGACCGAAGCGGCCAACCCCGACCTGGCCGCGGCCCAGGCCAAGAACAAGGTGGTCATTGTCGCCGACCCCAAGGAATGCTCGTTCCAGTTCAATCCCACGGGTACCTCCAAGTTCACCAGCTCCTGCGACGTGGCCAAGCAGCTGCTGGCCGCAGGCTCGGTCAGCTATGACTCCGAGGACGCAGCGCCCGGCAAGACGGCCTTCATCCGCATCGGCAGCACCGAGATCCCCTCGTTCTCCATCAAGGGCCTGAGCCCCGAGGAAGCCAAGGCCAAGGACGCCGAGTTCAAGAAGACCGTGGCCAAGGTGCTGGCCGAGGACGGCTATCCCACCAAGGCCGACCCCGCGAAGATGAACAAGGTGATGATGGTCCTCATCCTGACCTACCTGGTCATCCTCGTGACCATGGTCTACGGCCCCATCGCCGCCATGCTGGTGGAGCTGTTCCCCACGCGCATCCGCTATACCTCCATGAGCCTGCCGTATCACATCGGCAATGGCTGGTTCGGCGGCCTGCTGCCCACCATGTCGTTCGCCATCGTGGCCCAGACCGGCAACATGTACAGCGGCCTCTGGTATCCCATCGTCATTGCAGGCGTCACGGCCATCATCGGAACGCTGTTCCTGCGCGAGACCAAGGATGTGGATATCTACGCGAATGATTGAGTGAAGGCACCCCCTGAGCGGCTTACGCCGCTTCCCCCTCTCTGCTTGCTTCGCAAGGGAGGGGGACGCCACCCTCGCGGCGGGGCGGCGCGGCCGGCGTAGGCCCTTGCTTGGTGTCCCTGGCTTTGGGCCGCGCCGGGTTCATGCGATGTGCGTGTTATCGGCCGGAGTTTTTTGCTCTGCATTGATGAAAGCCCATGGCGGTTTGCCGTGGGCTTTTTCTTATGGCGCTTCTACTGGTTTTCCATGTCATGGCTGTGGCAGCAAAGCATCAGATCGCGCATTTTCAGAGGCGGCCGTACATTTTTTGACATGCCCGCACCTAGAATTCGCAGCAGCCGCAAATGGCACTGATCTAGAGCCGGAGTCGGCCCTGAGATTTCAAGAATACCCACTCAACAATCCCAAGGAGATGCCGAGATGATCAAGATGAACCGCGTTGCCCTGGCCGTGCTGGCCGTGCTGGGTTCCACCACCGTGATGGCGCAAAGCAGCGTCACGATCTATGGCCGTATCAACACCACGATCGAGCGCCAGAAGATCGGTGACGAAAGCGTCAACAAGATGGAGAACAACTCCTCGCGTTGGGGCATGCGCGGCGTCGAAGACCTGGGCGGCGGCCTGAAGGCCGGCTTCGTGCTGGAAAGCGGCTTCGCTTCCGACACCGGCATGGGTTCCTCCTCCACGGGCGCGCTGACCTTCGGCCGCCAGAGCGAAGTGAACCTGTCGGGCAGCTTCGGCAAGATCCGCATGGGCAACTTCTTCCCCGGTTCGTACTTCGCCACGGCCGACTACGTGAGCATGCACAACCATGACACGGGTACCTCGTCCGACGCGCTGTACTTCGACCCCGTCTGGTTCGCCAGCGGCCTGGGCACTGCCAACAAGATCTCCTACACCACCCCCAACATCGGTGGCCTGACGGTCGAAGGCTCGGTCTCCATGCACGAGAAGGCCACGCCCGCCCGCAAGAACGGCTATGACCTGGCCGTCAACTACGACGTGGGCCCCCTGGCCCTGGGCGCCGGCTACAGCCAGGTGGACGAAGACAAGCAGGCCGCCTTCCGCGCTGCCTACACCTTCGGCCAGTTCGTGGTCGGTGGCTACTACCAGCGCAACGACGAGCAGATCCGCGGCACGCGCAACAACTTCCGTCTGTCGGGCATGTACACCCTGGGCGCTTCCGAGTTCCACGTGAACCTGGGCCACGCCAACAAGTGGAGCAACATTGCCGACTCCGGCGCCAACCAGTGGACCCTGGGCTACAACTACAACCTGAGCAAGCGCACCAAGGTCTACGGCTACTACACCAAGGTGGACAACAAGGCCGGCGCCAACTACATGACCGGCGTGAAGGGCGCGGACTTCTCGTCCTTCGCCGTCGGCGTGCGTCACGCATTCTGATCGCCGCGCGGCGTAAGCCGCGAGCAAAGCAGGTCTGTTCCAATCAGTATCTGCCTGCCATCAGGCCTCGTACCGAAAGGTGCGGGGCCTTTTTGTCTGGGCCCGTCTTTTCACAGCCTGATCAAGGAAAAACCATGAGGATCATCGCGGCCGGTTGCCTGGCCTTTGTCGTCGTCTCGCTGCTGGCCGTCACCCAGGTGAAGGGCGTGCCGGACGGGCAGGCCATGCCTGCCTCCGTGCAGATGGCCAAGTAAGTCCTCGGCAAGAGGCACGAGCCCCGGACTGGTTCCGGGGTTTTTTTATGGTCGCGCGGATGCGTTGAGGGTGCGTCTTTTTGTTTAACCTGTATGAAAATACAGGTATTGGGAAACGTCTGATGCCTGACGCATGGACTGCCTAGAATGTTTGGCTCCCACTGACCACACAACATCCATGACGCACGGTCTGATTCGAATTCGCGGCGCACGCCAGCACAATCTCCAGAACCTGGATCTCGACATCCGTACCGGCGAGCTGACCGTGGTCACGGGGCCCAGCGGCTCGGGCAAGTCCAGCCTGGTGTTCGATACCCTGTATGCCGAAGGCCAGCGCCGCTATGTCGAGACCTTCTCGGCCTATGCGCGCCAGTTCCTGGACCGCATGGACAAGCCGGCCGTGGACCGTGTGGAGGGGGTGCCGCCGGCCATCGCCATCGACCAGACCAATCCCGTCCGCAACTCGCGCTCCACCGTGGGCACGATGACCGAACTCAACGACCACCTGAAGCTGCTGTTCGCGCGTGCGGCCCAGCTGTTCGACCGCGACACCGCCGTGCCCGTGCGCCACGACACGGCCGACAGCGTGCTGGAGGAACTGGCCGAGCGTTGCCGGCAGGCCGGCGATCCGCGCATCGCCATCACCTTTCCCGTGGAACTGCCCGCCAACACCACGGCTGCCGAAGTGGAGCAATGGCTGTCGGCCAGCGGCTTCACCAAGGTCCAGGCCGAGCGCGAGGCCGAGAAGGCCGGCACCGTGGAGCCTGCCGCAGACGCCAAGGGCAAGAAGGCCAAGGCGGCGGCGCCGCTCAAGGTCAAGCTGCTGGATGTGGTGGCCGACCGCTTCCGCCTGGGCAATGTGGAGCGGGCCCGTGTCTACGAGGCCATCGAGGTCGCGCTCAAGCGCGGCAGCGGCCACATGACGGTTTATGTGCTGCCTGGGTCCGCCGTGGAAGCCGCAGGTGACCAGCCCGCCGAGCCCCAGTTGTGGAAGTTCTCGCTGGGACTGCACTGTCCCGAAAGCGGCCTGAGCTACCAGGAGCCGATTCCCTCGCTGTTCTCCTTCAACTCCGCCGTGGGCGCCTGCGAGGCCTGCCGGGGCTTTGGCCGCGTGATCGGCGTGGACTGGGGGCTGGTCATCCCCAACGACAAGCTCACCCTGCGCACGGGCGCCATCAAGCCCGTGCAGACGCCGGCCTGGAAAGAGATCCAGGACGACCTGATGCGCCACGCCGAGGCCGAAGGCATCCCGCGTGACACGGCCTGGGCCAAGCTCACCGACGCGCAGAAAAGCTGGGTGCTGGACGGCTCGCCCAACTGGAATGGCAAGTGGACCCAGACCTGGTACGGCATCAAGCGCTTCTTCGAATACCTGGAGAGCAAGGCCTACAAGATGCACATCCGGGTGCTGCTGTCCAAGTACCGCAGCTATACCGAATGCCCCACCTGCGGCGGCGCGCGCCTGAAGACCGAAAGCCTGCTGTGGCGCCTGGGCGGCAAGCAGGCCGCCGATGCCGTGCTGCCGCCCGGCGACGAAGGCCGCTACCGCCGCTTCATGCCGAAGGGCGTGGCCTGGAGCCGCGAGCAGCTGGACGCGCTGCCGGGCCTGTGCCTGCACGACCTGATGCAGCTGCCCCTGGTGCGGCTGCGCGACTTCTTTCAGCAGCTGGCGCCGGCTGCCGACGCCCCCTTGCATGACGGCGAGGCCCAGGCGCTCAAGATGCTGCACGCCGAAATCATGGCGCGCGTGCAGTACCTGTGCGACGTGGGCATCGGCTACCTCACGCTGGACCGCCAGAGCCGCACGCTGTCGGGCGGCGAGGTGCAGCGCATCAACCTGACCACGGCCCTGGGCACCTCGCTGGTGAACACCCTGTTCGTGCTCGACGAGCCCAGCATCGGCCTGCACCCGCGCGACATGGAACGCATCACCGAGGCCATGCAGCGCCTGCGCGATGCGGGCAACACCCTGGTCGTGGTCGAGCACGACCCGGCCGTGATGTTCGCGGCCGACCGCATGATCGACATGGGCCCCGGCCCCGGCGCGCGCGGCGGCCAGATCGTGTTCGACGGCACGCCCGAGGACCTGCGCCATGCCGACACGCTGACCGGCGCCTACCTGGGCGGGCGCAAGCAGGTGGGCTTCGGCCTCAAGCGCATGGTGACCGAGTCCACGCCGCGCCTCATCCTCGAAGGCGCACGCGAGCACAACCTGCGCAGCATCGACGTGGACTTTCCGCTGCAGCGCCTGGTCACCATCACCGGCGTCAGCGGCTCGGGCAAGTCCACCCTGATCCAGGACGTGCTGGTGCCCGCGCTGATGCGCCACTTCGGCAAGCCCACGGATGCGGCCGGCGCCTTCGAGCGCCTGCTGGGCGCCGACCACCTGAGCGACGTGATGTTCGTGGACCAGTCGCCCATCGGCAAGACGGCGCGCTCCAACCCGGCCAGCTACGTGGGCGCCTGGGACTCCATCCGCGAGCTGTTCGCCATTGCGCCGCTGTCGCGCCAGCGCGGCTACACGGCCGCCAAGTTCAGCTTCAACAGCGGAGACGGCCGCTGCCCCACCTGCGGCGGCTCGGGCTTCGAGCATGTGGAGATGCAGTTCCTCTCCGACGTCTACCTGCGCTGCCCCGACTGCAACGGCACGCGCTACCGCCCCGAGATCCTGGAAGTCACGATCGAGCGCCACGCGGCCGGCGAGCTGCAGCCGCGCAAGCTCAACGTGGCCGATGTGCTGGAACTCACCGTGGCCGAGGCGGCCCTGCTGTTCGCCCAGGACCGCGAGGTCATCCGCGCCCTGCAGCCCATCGTCGATGTGGGCCTTGAATACGTGAAGCTGGGCCAGCCCGTGCCCACGCTGTCGGGCGGCGAGGCCCAGCGCCTCAAGCTCGCGGGCTTCCTGGCCGAAGCGGCCAAGGCCCAGGCCAAGTCGAAGCAGGCGCTGGCCAAGAAAGGCACATTGTTCCTGTTCGACGAGCCCACCACGGGCCTGCACTTCGATGACATCGCCAAGCTCATGCGCGCGCTGCGCAAGCTGCTGGAGGCCGGGCACTCGCTGATCGTCATCGAGCACAACCTCGACGTGATCCGTGCCAGCGACTGGCTGATCGACCTCGGCCCCGAAGGCGGCGACGGCGGTGGCGCCATCGTGGCCCAGGGCACGCCCGAGGAAGTGCGCCAGATTCCTGGCTCGCACACGGCCCAGGCGCTGCGCGAGTACGACCTGGCCATGGGCGTGGGCGGCGAGGCCGTGCGCGAGGTCGCCCCCATGCTCTACAAGAGCCAGCGCAAGGCGCATGCCATGTCGGGGGCGGCTGCCAGGAATGCCATCGAGATCGTCAACGCCAAGGAGCACAACCTCAAGCAGCTGTCGGTGGAGATCCCGCGCGGCAAGTTCAACGTGGTGACGGGCGTCTCGGGTTCGGGCAAGTCCACGCTGGCCTTCGACATCCTGTTCAACGAAGGCCAGCGCCGCTACCTGGAGTCGCTCAACGCCTATGCGCGCTCCATCGTCCAGCCTGCGGGACGGCCCGAGGTGGATGCGGTCTACGGCATTCCGCCCACGGTGGCCATCGAGCAGCGCCTGTCGCGCGGCGGGCGCAAGTCCACCGTGGGCACGACCACCGAGGTCTGGCACTTCCTGCGCCTGCTCTACGTCAAGCTGGGCACGCAGCACTGCATCCACGACGGCGCCGCCGTGCAGCCGCAGACGGCAGAAAGCATCGCGGCCCAATTGCTCACGCAGTTCCGGGGCCAGACCATCGGCCTGCTGGCGCCGCTGGTGGTCAACCGCAAGGGCGTCTACACCGAGCTGGCCGACTGGGCACGGCCGCGCGGCTACACGCATCTGCGCGTGGACGGCGAGTTCCTGCCCACCACGGGATTCCCGCGCATCGACCGCTTCAAGGAGCACACCATCGAACTGCCCGTGGCCAGCGTCACCGTCACGGCGGCCAATGAGCGCGAACTGCGCGCGCACCTGGCGCAGGCGCTGGAAACAGGCAAGGGCGTGCTGCATGTGCTGTCGGGCCTGGACAACCTGGCCGATGCCATGGCCGGCGGCCGGAGCACGGCCGGCATCGGCAGCCTGCAGGTGTTCTCCACCCAGCGCGCCTGCCCGGTCTGCGCCACCAGCTATGCCGAGCTGGACCCGCGCCTGTTCTCCTACAACAGCAAGCACGGCTGGTGCCCCGACTGCGTGGGCACGGGCGTCAAGCTCACCAAGGACCAGCGCAAGGTCTACGACGACACGCAGATGGCCGAGGACAACCGGGGCCGCGAGGTCAAGTTCGAAGGCCAGGAAATCGAGGACCTGGCCGAAGTCACCTGCCCCACCTGCCAGGGCACACGCCTGAATGCCACGGCGCGCGCCGTGCGCTTCCATGGCGTGGGCATTGCCGAGATCGCCCAGCTGTCGGTCAACGACGTGCGCCAATGGGTGCAGGCGCTGGCTCTGTCCGGACGCGAGTCCGACATCGCGCGCGACCTCGTCCCCGAGATCCAGAGCCGGCTCGAATTCCTGGAGGAAGTGGGCCTGGGCTACCTGACGCTGGACCGTGGTGCGCCCACGCTGTCGGGCGGCGAGGCCCAGCGCATCCGCCTGGCCGCGCAACTGGGCAGCAACCTGCAGGGCGTGTGCTATGTGCTGGACGAACCCACCATCGGCCTGCATGCGCGCGACAACCAGATACTGCTCAACGCCCTGCACAAGCTGGGCGACAAGGGCAACACCCTGGTCGTGGTCGAGCATGACGAAGACACCATCCGCCGCGCCGACCACATCATCGACATCGGCCCCAGCGCCGGCATTCGCGGCGGCCGCCTGGTGGCCCAGGGCACGGCGGCCGACATCATGGCGGCCGAGGACTCCATCACGGGCCGCTACCTGCTGCACGCCATGCGCCACCCGTTCCAGCCGCGCCGCTGGGTGGGCGAAGGCCAGCCGCCGCAGGCCGCCGCCGAGCTTGCAGCAGTGGCCGAACCCGTGCCGGAGCCCGCGCCTGTCAAGGTATCCAAATCCAAAAAGAAGGCCGCGCCTGCCGCTGCCGAAGCGGTGGCCGAGCCCGCGTCCGACGCACTGGGCTGGCTGACCGTGCGCGGCGCCCACTTGCACAACCTGCAGAACGTGGATGCGCGCGTGCCGCTCAAGCGCCTGGTGGCCGTCACCGGCGTCAGCGGTTCGGGCAAGTCCACGCTGGCGCGCGACGTGATGCTGGCCAATGTGGCCGCCTGGGTGGGCCAGCGCGCCACCAAGGCCGGGCGCGATGCCATGGACGCCGGCAAGGCGCCGCCGCTGTCCGGCTGCAAGGGCCTGCAGGGCTTCGAGGGCATTGACCGCGTGCTCGAGGTCGACCAGACACCCATCGGCAAGACCCCGCGCAGCTGCCCGGCCACCTACATCGGCTTCTGGGACACCATCCGCAAGCTCTACGCCGAAACGCTGGAGGCCAAGGCCCGCGGCTATGCGGCCGGCCGCTTCTCGTTCAACACCGGCGAAGGCCGCTGCCCGGCCTGCGAGGGCCAGGGCATGCGCACCATCGAGATGAGCTTCCTGCCCGACGTGAAGGTGCCCTGCGAGGTCTGCCACGGCGCGCGCTTCAATCCCGAGACCCTGGCCGTCTCCTGGCGCGGCAAGAGCATTGGCGACGTGCTGCAGATGGAGGTGGACGAGGCCGTCGAGTTCTTCGCCAGCATGCCCGGCATCGCCCACCCGCTGCAGCTGCTCAAGGACGTGGGACTGGGCTATCTCACGCTGGGCCAGCCCTCGCCCACGCTGTCGGGCGGCGAGGCCCAGCGCATCAAGCTCGTCACCGAGCTGACCAAGGTGCGCGACGACGTGACCCGGCGCGGCAACAAGGCGCCGCACACACTCTATGTGCTGGACGAACCCACGGTGGGCCTGCACATGGCCGATGTGGACAAGCTCATCCGCGTGCTGCACCGCCTGGTGGATGCGGGCCACAGCGTGGTCGTCATCGAGCATGACCTGGACGTGATCGCCGAGGCCGACTGGATCATCGACCTCGGCCCCGAAGGCGGAAAGGACGGCGGCCGCATCATTGCGGCCGGCACGCCCGAGGATCTGGTGGCTGCGGGCACGCACACGGGCAAGGCGCTCAAGCCCGTGCTGGCCCGTTGAGCCTCAGGCGCAGGCCACGCCTGCGCTGCGTGCGGAGCCTGCGGACAGGCGGCTGCTCCAGAAGACCAGCACCAGGCCCACGGCCGTCAGCGCGGCGGCGGCCCAGCCCAGGTTGACCAGGCCCAGGCCACCGGCCAGGGCCAGGCCGCCGACCCAGGCACCCAGGGCGTTGCCCAGGTTGAAGGCCGCAATGTTCAGGCTGGAGACCAGGTTCGCGCCCTGGGGGCCGGCCTGGTCCAGCACGCGCATCTGCATGGGAGTCACCGTGGCGAAGGCCACGACGCCCAGCACGATCACATAGGCCATGGCCACGGCCTGGTTCCCGAAGGCCCAGCGGCCTGCCGCCAGCACCACCATCAGCGCAGCGATGCTCCACACCAGGGCGCGCATCACGCCCCGGTCGGCCAGCTTGCCGCCCAGCAGATTGCCTGCGGCCAGGCCCGCGCCGAACAGCAGCAGGGTCAGTGCCACCAGGCTGTCGCCCATGTGGGTCACCTGGGTCAGCAGCGGCTCCACATAGGTGTAGAGCGCAAACACGCCCGCAAAGCCGAAGGCCGTGATGCCCAGTCCCAGCCAGACCTGGCCGTTGCCCAGCACGGCCAGCTCCTGCGCCAGCGGCGTGACCTCGGGGCGGCCCTGGTCGCGCGGCACGAAGGCGGCAAGGATGGCCAAGGCCAGCACGCCGATCGCGGCGACGGCCAGGAAGGCGCTGCGCCAGCCGAACATCTGGCCGATCCAGGCACCGGCAGGCACGCCCAGCAGGGTCGCCAGGGTCAGGCCCGAGAACATCAGCGCAATCGCCGAGGCCTTCTTGTCCGCGGGCACCAGTCCCGTGGCCACCACGGCGCCCACGCCGAAGAAGGTGCCGTGGGTCAGCGAGGTCAGCACGCGTGCCGACATCAGCCATTCATAGCTGGGCGCAAATGCGGCGGCCAGGTTGCCGGCGATGAAGATCAGCATCAGCGCCAGCAGCAGGCGCTTGCGCGGCCATTGGCGCGTCAGCAGCGTGAGCACGGGCGCGCCCACGGCCACGCCGATGGCGTAGCCCGAAATCAGCGAGCCCGCCGTGGGAATGCTGATGTGAAGATCCTGGCTGACCTGGGTCAGCAGGCCCATGATGATGAATTCCGTGGTGCCGATGCCGAAGGCACCGGCCGCCAGGGCGAGTAGGGAAAGAGGCATGGACGGATTCCTTGTGATCCTTGGTGTGATGTCCAGTAATGTCGCACTGCAACATACCTTTGTGTAGATGGAATAATGGAAACGGATCTGTTCCTGTGTGGAATAGATGACCTCTTTCAGGAGACGCCATGCCCGCACTTGCCCCACCCACGGCCACCGATACAGGCAACGCCGATGCCAACCGCTTTGCCGAGCTGGAAATGCTGATCCTGGTGGCCGAGCGCGGCAGCCTCTCGGCCGCTGCGCGCCACCTGGGCATCTCGCCCTCGGCCGTCAGCAAGAGCATGTCGCGGCTGGAGGCGCGCCTGGGCGTGCAGCTGCTGCAGCGCAGCACGCGGCGCCTGCATCTCACGCCCGAAGGCTGTCAGCTGTTCGAGCGCGGCAAGCGCGTGCTGGCCGACCTGGAGGAACTGGAGGCCTGCGTGGCCGTGCGCAGCGAACCACGCGGCCTGGTGCGCATCAACACCAGCTCATCGACCGGAAAAATGCTGCTCGTGCCCCTGGTGCCGCAATTGCTGCAGCGCCATCCCGGGCTGAGCCTGGAACTGAGCTTCACGGACCAGATCGTGGACCTGGTCGAGGCCGGCACGGACATCGCCGTGCGCTGGGGGCAGCTTCCTCCCTCGGACATGGTCGCGCGGCTGCTGGGCCGCACGCGGCAGGTCATCCTGGCCTCACCGGAGTACCTGGCCCGCATGGGCAGGCCCCTGCATCCAGACGAACTGGGCCACCATGTGCGCCTGGGCTGGAGCTACCAGCGCGCCATACCGCACTGGCCGTTTCTGGTGGACGGCCAGCGCGTGGCCGTCGATATCGGGGAGGTGGTGCGCGTCAACGACGGCGATGTGATGCGCGAACTGGCGCTGCACGGCACGGGCCTGGCCCGCCTGTCGCTGTACCACGCCTGGGCCGACGTGCTCGCCGGCCGGCTGGTGCCCGTGCTGGAGGAATTCAACACGGGCGACCTGGAGCCCATACACGCCGTCTACCTGGGCAAGCCCGACCGCCTGCCCCCGCGCACGCGTGCCGTGCTCGACTTCCTGCAGGCGCATGTGGACCTGCGGCATGCGGAGCAGCTGCCGGCGCTGCCCTGAGGTGTAGCCGGCAGCGGGGGCGTCACTCCTGCTCGGCGGTCGGCGGGGCGGCGTTGAAGGACAGGTTCTCGATGATGTCGTGCAGCACGGTAGGAACAGGGTCCACAGGTGCATCGGCCGCGTAGACGATGCCTGTGCCCACGCCCTTCGGGTCAATCAGGCGCTTGGCCACCAATACCTGTTCGGGGCGGGTTCCGTTGGTGCGGGAACTGCCTTCACCCTCGTTCACGCTGTAGACGAAGTAGTAGGAGCGCAGCAACTGGCCAGATCTGGTGATCTTCACGCACAGCACGCCGCCTTCCAGATTGCCCCGGATCTGGTGTTCGCAGCCAAACAGCCGGTCTGCCGTTTCCATCAGGCCATTTCCGTTCGCCGTGGCGGGTGTCTGCAGCTGCATATTCACGACTTCGGAGAAAACGCCTTCGCTACCGAAGGAAGTCAACGCCCAGATGCCCCGCAAGCTGGACGCCACCGCGGGATAACCGAAGTTGAAACGCGAAATCTCCACCTCCTGCTCGCCGGGAAGCGTGATGAATCCCGAAACGCCGCTGGTGAAGCGCATGCTGACCTGGCCCATATTGCGGTCCTCGGACCCCGAAAGCGGGCCGCTGCCCAGGTGGCGACCGCCCTTGTAGCGCATCAGCGGCGCAGAAAAGCGGTTGTTGCTCAGTGCACCTGAGGTCATGTAGAAGCTGGGCTGGCCATTGCTCTCATAGGCATACATTTGCATGACCAGCGTGCCGTTCTGTGCGTCGATGGCCAGCCCGCGCCCGGGTTTGCCATCAAGCTCCGAAGTCACGACCCAGGTGCCATTGCTGGGCATGAACGCGTGCGCCAGGCCGCAGCCCAGCAAGGTGGCCGTAGCCAGTAATTTCTTGAACATGAGTCTCTCTTTATGAGTGAATGGTGAGATCTTTGAATGATTTTGCAGGGGGTGGATTTTCAACGAAATCCGCCAGTTTCGGGAGATCTCTTGGAAGGTCGCAGGGCATGGATGCACTTCTGAAGTGATCGATCGATAGATCCAGATGGCGAAGCATCTCAAACGGTGCATTTCTTGGGGGATACAGCGCTGCGCAGCAACCTGTCAGACGCTTTTCTCGAGATTTTATGCAGCGGATTCTCGATGAACTTGAAGTAGAGCAAGGAGCAGACCACGACTGACACCAGATACACCAGCAGCGATAGCTTTCCGCCCCCTATCCACAGCAGGCCCGGAATCTTGGGGAAAAGCAGGCCGTAGAGAATCACCATCAAGGGAATGTGCAGCAGGTACAGCGCATAGGAGGCATCGCCCAGCCTGCAGAAGAAGCGGCTCAACGGGCTACCGGACGACGGCAGCAATGCGGCCAGCGCCACCAGCCCCACGGACGCGCTGCCAAACAGCATCACCCGTTCCGGATAGTAGAGAAATGCGGCCATGCCGACACCCAGGAAACCGCCGTATTTCTGTGCCCAGATGCTCGCGCACAGTGCAATGGCGGTGAATATGGACCATGCTGCAATCGACTGCCGAGGCTTTCTTTGAATCCACTCGCTCAGCAGAAAGCCGACAATGAATTCAATGATCAGTGGAGATGTCAGAAAAACATTCAAGAGGAAATTGTTTTCCCTGGGCGTTGCCGATCGATAAACCCCCAGATTGAATTGCACGGCTACGATCATCACAAATGTTGCCAGCAACGCAAGAAATACCGGAACGGCCTGCTTTCGTGTGAAGCAGAGCATGGCACCAATCAGTAGATAGAAATAAAGCTCATAGGTCAGCGTCCAGGAGACATTGAGCAGATAGAACTCCTGGGGCAGCAGCAGAAATGACTTCCAGCGGCTGATTTCGGGCCCGTTGAAGATGCCAAGCCAGACGCTGAGAAAAAGCACCAGCAGGAAGGCGGGCCAGTAGCCGCTGTAGATTCTCAAAAAGCGCCGGAAGACAAAGCTGGATGCAGTGCCAGCTCCGGGCCGCATAGGGCGCGTGGTCTCGGCCATGATGAAGCCGCTGATGACGAAGAAGATATCGACACCAGCGAAACCATAGACGGAAATCTCGGTGATCCACGCCGGGATGTTGGCGTAGTGGGCCGGATGCACATTGGGCGGAAGCGTGTGGTGCAGAACCACGAGAAAGGCGGCAATGAAGCGCAGTATTTGTATGTTTTTATAGATCATGCAGCCAAGGTGATACCTGAAAGTGCATGCCTGACTGACATGCGGTTGCGATATGGGGCATGAATCTGCAGAAATCTTCTGCCATGCGGGCAGGCGCCATCCTAAACCAAGACGGCTCTACGGCGGGCCGGTGGCTGCACTCCGCTGGCCAATGCAGAAAGCTGCCTGTTGGGCAGCTTTGCTCTTGGTCTTGTGGAGCTACGGTGCAATATGAACCGGCGCAAGAGTGTGTGACTATCTGGCCAAGGGTTTCATGTTGGCAAAGCTGTCCTGCCTGCTTCCATCCCGCCCGATGGCCCATGCGCACCACGCTGATACCGCGCCCGCAAACACCACATACAGGCACACCAGCCACGGGCTGCCACCGGCCGTCTTGACCAGCGCCGTCGCAATGATGGGCGTGATGCCGGACGCGAAGATGCCCGAGAACTGGTAGACGAAGGAAATGCCGGTGTAGCGTACCTTGGCGTCGAACAGGTCGCAGAACAGGGCGGCTTCGGGACCGTAGACCGCCGCGTAGAGAATGCCGAAGGGCACGACGATGGCGATCCAGATCAGCAGCACATTGCCGCCGCTGTGGGCCATGAGCCAGAAGGCGGGGAAGGCCGAGATGGCGGTGATCAGCGATCCCCACAGATACACGCGGCTGCGGCCAAGGCGGTCGGACAGGCGGCCGAACAGCGGAATCGTGAAGCACATCACCACGGCGGCGACCATCACGCCGATCAAGGCGTCGGTGCGGCTGATCTGCAGGGTGGAGGTCAGGTAGCTGATCGAGAACACGCCGAAGACGTTGAAGAAAACGCCGTCGATATAGCGTGCGCCCATGCCCTTGAGCACATTGCCCGGATAGCGCCGCATCATGTCCATGAAGGGAATGGCGGTCTCGGCATTGCGTGCCTTGACGGCCGCGAATTCGGGCGTCTCCTTCACATGCAGGCGGATGTACATGCCCACGGCCACCATGAGTCCCGAGATCAGGAAGGCGACGCGCCAGCCCCAGGCCATGAATTGCTCCTCGGTGCACAGCCAGGACAGCAGGGCCACCACGCCCGAGGCCATGAACAGGCCGATGGCCAGGCCCACCTGCGGCAGGGAGGCGTAGAAGCCCCGCTTTTCCTTGGGCGCGTATTCGTAGGCCATGAGCACGGCGCCGCCCCATTCGCCGCCCAGGCCTATGCCCTGGGCCACGCGCAACAGCAGCAGCAGGATGGGGGCGGCCACGCCGATCTGCGCATGCGTGGGCAGCAGGCCGATCAGGAAGGTGGACACGCCCATGATCATCAGCGTGACCACCAGGATGCTCTTGCGCCCCACGCGGTCGCCGAAGTGCCCGAAGATCACCCCGCCCAGCGGCCGTGTGACGAAGCCCACGGCAAAGGTGGTGTAGGCCAGCAGGGTGGAGATCAGCGGATCGTCGCTGGGAAAGTACAGCTTGCTGAACACGATGCCGGCGACCACGCCGTACAGGAAGAAGTCATACCACTCGATGGTTGCGCCGATGAGCGCGGAGGTCACCACCTTGCGGATGACCCTGGGATCGGTTGCCGTCGTCATGCTGTCTCCTGGTTGTCTGTCGCATTGCCGGGATGCAGGAACGGGCAGTCATGCGACCTTGAGCTGCCCTGTCTCTCCGTGCCTGTCTTCGCGAACCATGTCGGCGGCCTTCTCGGCCATCATCACCACGGGCGCGTTGGTGTTGCCCGAGACCAGGGTGGGCATGACCGAGCAATCGACCACGCGCAGGCCGGCCATGCCGTGCACGCGCAGCCGCGCATCGACCACGGCCAGGGCGTCGCTGCCCATGCGGCAGGTGCCGCTGGGGTGGAAGATGGTGGCGCCGTGGTTGCGGCAGAACTCCAGCAGTTGCGCATCGCTGTGCGCATCGGGGCCGGGCTTGACCTCGCGCTTCACGAAGGGGCGCATGGCCGGCGTGTCGGCAATGGCGCGTGCCGCGCGCACGGCCGCCACGTTGGTGCGGCGGTCCAGGTCGGTGGCCAGGTAGTTGGGCTGGATGGAAGGCGGCTCGAAGGCATCGCGCGAGCGGATGCGCAACTGCCCGCGTGACTCGGGCCGCAGCTGGCAGACCGACATGGTGAAGCCCGAGTACGGATGGACCTGGCCGCCTGCCATGTCGGCCGACAGCGTGGAGACGTGGAACTGGATGTCGGGCGTGGCGGCCACGGGCCGGCCTTGCTCGTCCCTGAGCGCACGCATGAAGCAGCCGCCCTGGTTGATGCCCACGGCCAGCGCGCCCGAGCGGAACAGCAGCCACTCCAGCCCCAGCCGCGTCCTGCCCATCCAGGAATTGAGCTGGTCATTGGTGGTGATGGGCTGGCTGCATTCGTAGCCCAGGCGGATCTGAAGATGGTCCTGCAGGTTCTCGCCCACGCCCGGCAGATCGTGCACCACGGGAATCCCCAGGGACTGCGACAGCGCGGCCGGGCCTATGCCCGACAGTTGCAGCAGCTGCGGCGACTGGATGGCGCCTGCCGACAGAATCACCTCGGCCTGCGCCCGGGCCTGGCGCTCCTGCCCGCCTTGCCGGTAGCGGATGCCGGTGGCGCGCCGGCCGCGCACTACCAGCTGCGTGGCCATGGCGTCGGTCTCTATGCGCAGATTGGGGCGGCGCCGGGCCTCGCCCAGATAGGCCTTGGCCGTGCTGCAGCGCAGGCCCTTGTGGGTGGTGAGCTGGTAGTAGCCCGCGCCTTCCTGGTCGCGGCCGTTGAAGTCCTCGGTGCGGGGCACGCCGACCTGGCCTGCACCGGCAATGAAGGCCTCGATCAGCGGATGCTGTGCGCCGATGTCCGAGACCTTGAGCGGCCCGTACGCGCCATGGCCCGGGAAGGCGCCGCGCGCATTGCCTTCGGACTTCACAAAGTAGGGCAGCACCTCCTCATACGACCAGCCCGCATTGCCCAGCGCCGCCCAGTGGTCGTAGTCCTGGCGCTGGCCGCGCACATAGATCAGGCCATTGATCGAACTGCTGCCGCCCAGCGTGCGGCCGCGCGGCCAGTAGATGCGCCGGCCGTTCATGTTGGGGTCCGGGTCGGTCTCGAACTTCCAGTTGTAGACGGGGCTCCACATGGTCTTGCCGTAGCCGATGGGCAGGTGGATCCAGGGCGAGCGGTCCGGCGGGCCGGCCTCCAGCAGCAGCACCCGCGTGGCCGGGTCCTCGGACAGGCGCGCGGCCAGCACGCAGCCGGCAGAGCCTGCTCCCACGATCACGTAGTCATAGCTGTCGATGGGGTCCGGCATGCAGTGGCTCCTTTTTGAGTTTCTTTAAAAGGAACTATTTGTTCCTTTGGGTGAAACTTATTCGCTGCTGTGCTGGACCGCAACCCCGCGCAAACCCTTGCCGGCTCCTGGCGATCAGGCATGATCGAAAGCGTTTCCGGCCTTCCACACGACACGACACCGCCCCATGCCGCCATCCCTTGCCAGCGCTGCCCCGGACCCCACCCCTGCACGGCAGGACGAAGCGAACTCGGTCTCCGATCGCTCCCTGGCCGTGCTCGATTTCGTGACCCAGGCCGAGGCCCCGCCGGGGCTCATGGACATCGCAGCCGCGCTCAACCTGCCCAAGGCCACGGCCTCGCGCCTGTGCGCCCACCTGGAGGCGCGGCAGTGGCTGCTGCGCCATGAGGGCGACCGAAGCTTCTCCCCGGGCCCCAAGCTGCTGAGCCTGGCTGTGCGCGCCCTGCAAGCCGACCCGCGCCAGGCCCTGCGCCATGAGCTGCTGTCCCAGCTGGTGGCCCGTCTGGGCGAGACCTGCAACCTCACCGTGCTGGACGGCACGCGCGTGCGCTACCTGGACCGTGTCGAGACCCACTGGCCGCTGCGCATCCAGCTGGAGGCCGGATCGATGGTGCCCATCCACGCCACGGCTAGCGGCAAGCTGTTCCTGGCCCATATGCCGGCGGCCCGGCGCGCCGCCATTCTGGACAGCGTGGAACTCACCGCCTGCACGGCCAACACGCTGACCACACCCGAGGCGCTGGCGCAGGAGTGCGCGCGCATCGTGTGCGAAGGCCACTCCTGCGATCGCGAGGAATTCATGCGCGGCATGATCGCCGTGGCCGTGCCCGTGCGCGACGCCAAGGGCCAGTGCCGCGCCACGCTGGCCGTGCATGCGCCCGAGGCGCGTATGCCGCTGGCGCAGGCGCTGGAGGGCCTGCCGCACCTGAAGGAAACGGCCCAGCGCATGGCCGGCCTGCTCTTCTGAGGCGCTGGGCACCCCAGAAATAAGGCCCCCACGCTACCCTTGCTGCGCAAGGTCCGCTGCCCCCCCAAGGGGGCCGCTTTTTGCCTTGGGGCGGCCCGGCGGCAAAAAAAAGGGCCTCACTCGGAGGCCCTTGTCGTCACTGGAAGCCCAGCGTATGCGGCAGCCAGGTGGATAGCGCGGGGATGAAGGTCAGCAGGCACAGCACCACGAAGTGGGCCAGCAGGAACAGCGGCATCTCGCGCGTGAGATCGGTGATGGACACGCGCGTGGCCACCGAGGTCACGAACAGCAGCCCGCCCACGGGCGGCGTGATCATGCCCAGCGTCAGGTTCACGATCACCACCATGGCGAAGTGCGTGGGATCGATGCCCAGGCTGAACGCAATGGGCGCCAGGATGGGCACCAGGATCATCACGCCGGGCAGCGGCTCCATGAAGATGCCGAACACCAGCAGCAGGATGTTCACCGCGATCAGGAACAGGGTGGGCGACAGCTGCCAGCTCACGATCAGCTCGGACAGGTACTGCGGAATGCCCTCCACCGTCAGCACCCAGGCAAAGGCGGCCGAAGTCGCCATCACCAGCAGCACCGAGGCCGTGAGCATGGCCGAGCGCGCCGCAATGCCCGGCAGCGCCGACCACTGCAGCGTGCGGTACACCCACTTGCCGCAGACCAGGGCATAGAACACGGCCACCACCGATGCCTCGGTGGGCGTGAAGATGCCGAAGCGGATGCCCACCACGATGAGCACGATCAGCATCAGCGCGGGAATCGCCTTGAAGCTGTTGATCCACATCGTGCGGCCGTCAGGACGTGGCTCGGTGGAGCGGTAGTCGCGCTTCCTGCACACCCACCAGTTCACGGCGGCCATGGCCAGCGCGATCAGGATGCCGGGGATGAAGCCGGCCATGAACAGGCCGCCCACGGAGACGTTCTCATCCTGCAGCGCGTAGATGATCATGCTCACCGACGGCGGAATGATGGGCCCCACGATGGCCGTGCTGGCCGTCAGCGCCGCCGCGTAGGAGCGCGCGTAGCCGGCCTTGTCCATCATCTTGACCATCATCGAGCCGGGGCCGGCCGCATCGGCCAGGGCCGAGCCCGAAATGCCCGAGAACAGCGTCAGCGACAGCACATTGGCATAGCCCAGGCCGCCACGCAGATGGCCCACGAACTGCGCTGCAAAGCGCAGCAGCACATGCGTGAGCGCACCGCCCGACATCAGCTCGGCCGCCAGGATGAAGAAGGGCACGGCCATCAGCGGAAAGCTGTCTATGCCCGTGAACATCTCCTTGAACACGATGAGCTGCGGATAGCGGCCCCCCACGAAGACGGCCAGCGCGGCGGAGATCGCCAGCGCGAAGGCCACCGGAAAGCCCAGCGTGAGCAGGACGATGATGGCGATGAAAAGCGTGATACCCATGATGTGCGTTCGAATCAGTTATTCATGGCAGAGCGATGGAACTGACATGCTCCAAGGCAGGAGACACCAAGCAAGGGCCGCCCCGCAGCGAGGGTGTCGTCCCCTGGGGGAAGGCGCGCAGCGACTCAGGGGGGTCATATGGATGCGGCTGCGTCGGCATCCATCTCGTCCGATTCGGCGAAGGAGCCGTCTGCGATATAGCCGCGCGCAATGAACAGCAGATGCACCAGCATCAGCACGAAGCCCACGGGCATGGCCGCGTAGACGAAGGAGATCGGAATGTCCGTGGCCGCCGTGGTCTGGAAGCGCGTGGCCCAGACATACTGCGACGAGGCCACCGCCATCACCGCGCAGAACAGGCCCACGCCCAGCACCACGAGGCGGCGAAGCCATTGCGCCTTGCGCGTGCCCACCGAGCGGTGCAGGTTGTCGATGGCCACATGGCCGCCGAAGCGCAGCACCAGGCCCGCGCCCAGGAAGGTGACCCAGATCATCATGTGCCGGGCCACTTCCTCGGCCCAGACAATGGAGTCGCCCGTGGTGTAGCGCAGCACCACATTGGCAAACACGATGCAGGCCATGGCCAGCAGCAGCACGATCAGCAGCCAGCGGTTGCAGGCCACAAGGGCGCGTTCGATTCGGTTGAGCATAGGAGTGGGCGAGAGCAGGAGGGGAGTGGCGCAAGGGCCGGGCTGCCGCCGGATGTCAGATCATCGGCGCAGGCGCCGTGCGGGGCCACAGGTGTTGCCCGCAGCGGGGCGCCCTGCATTGCGGGCCGCAGCCCGCAATGCGTCAGGGGATTACTTGGCGTTGGCGATGGTGTCCAGCGTCTTCTGGCCGAACTTCTTCGCGTATTCCTTGTAGGCCGGCTCCAGCGCGGTGCGGAAGGCGGCCTGGTCCACCTTCTCCACCACCTGCATGCCATGGCTCTTGGCCTCTTCCACGCCCTTCTTCTCCACCGTGTCCACGAACACGCGCGAAGCGATGGCGCCCGACTTGGCGCCCTGCGTGAAGGCCGCCTTCTGGCTGTCGTTCAAGCTGCCCCAGAACGAGGGAGACACCAGCAGGGCCATGGGCGCGTACACATGGGCCGTCAGCGTCAGGTGCTTTTGCACCTGCCACAGCTTGGCCGAGGCCAGCACCGAGATCGGGTTCTCCTGGCCATCGATCGTGCCCTGCTGCAGCGCACCGATCACCTCGGGCCAGGACATGGGCGTGGGCGATGCGCCCAGCGTGCGGAAGGCCGTGATGTGCACGGGGTTCTCGGTCACGCGGATCTTCAGGCCCTTGAGATCGGCCACGCCGTTGACGGCGTGCTTGTTGTTGGACAGGTGGCGAAAGCCCTGCTCGCCCCAGGCCAGCGCGACCAGGCCGCGCTTGCTGAACTTGGCCAGCAGCTCCTGGCCGAAGGCGCCGTCCAGCACGGCGCGCGCATGCTGCGTGTCGCGGAACAGGAAGGGAATGTCCACCACGCCCACATCGGGCACGAAGTTGCTGATGGCCCCCGTGGAGACGATGGCCGCCTCCACCGTGCCCAGCTGCAGGCCCTCGATCAGCTCGCGCTCGCCGCCCAGCGCGGACGCGGGGAACTGCTTGAACTTGTAGGCGCCGTTCGTGCCCTTTTCCACCGCATCGGCCCAGGCCTGGGCCGCCGCACCGTAGTGCGAATTCACGGCCAGGGCGTAGCCCACCTTGACCTCCTTGGTCTGGGCCAGTACGGCGCCAGCCGAAGCAGCCGCCATGGCGGCCACGCAGGTCGAAAGAAGGGTGCGGCGGATCATTTGCATAGCGGCAGTCTCACTTGTTGTGTGTTGAAAAATGGCCCCCGCGCTCCCCTTGCAGGGCAAGGTCTGCGGCCCCCGCAGGGGGCCGCTTTTCATCCTGGGGCGGCCCGGCGATGAAAAAAAAGAGCCCATGGATTGTAGTGACCACTCCCCTTGTGGCGACCACGTACAAAGCGCTCGTCATGTGCGTTGAGGTGCATCTGATTTGGCGATGCCATAGGTGCTGAAATGACAAACGCCCGATGCGCGCAAGCTTCATCGGGCGTCGGTTTCAGGCGGAGCGGGTCAGCTCATTGCCACTCAGCGTGCCCCGATCCGCTCGAACTCGCTCTCCACCGCCGCATGCGCCTTCAGGATGCTTTGCGAAGGCGCAGGGCCCATGCGGCTGACGACCACCGTGGCCAGCCAGGCCAGGATGAAGCCGGGGATGATCTCGTACAGGCCCAGCCAGCCGAACTGCTTCCACACCAGCACGGTCACGGCGCCGGTGATGATGCCTGCCAGCGCGCCGCCGCGCGTCATGCGGCGCCAGAACAGCGACAGGATGATCACCGGGCCGAAGGCGGCGCCGAAGCCGGCCCAGGCATAGCTGACCATGCCCAGCACCTTGGAGTCGGGGTTGCTGGCGATGGCGATGGCGATCAGCGCCACCAGCAGCACCATGGCGCGGCCTATCCAGACCAGTTCGATCTGGCTGGCGTTCTTGCGCAGGAAGGTGCGGTAGATGTCCTCGGTCAGCGCGCTGGAGCACACCAGCAGCTGGCACGACAGCGTGCTCATCACGGCCGCCAGGATGGCCGCCAGCAGCGCACCCGAGATCCAGGGGTTGAACAGCTGCTTGGTGATCTCCATGAACACCGTCTCGGCATTGGCGTTCACGGCAGCGGCGCCACCGGGGTTGGCCGCGAAGTAGGGGATGCCGATGAAGCCCACGGCCACGGCGCCGGCCAGGCACAGGATCATCCAGGTCATGCTGATGCGGCGGGCCGAGGGAATGGTCTGCACCGACGATGCCGCCATGAAGCGCACCAGGATGTGCGGCTGGCCGAAGTAGCCCAGGCCCCAGGCCAGCAGCGAGACCACGCCCACGAAGCTGGCGCCACGGAATAGGTCGAACTTCTCTGCCGCCACGATGGCGTGCAGGTCCTGGCCCGGCTGCAGATGGCCCTGCACGGCCAGCCAGGCGATCACGGGCGCCAGGATCAGCGCCGTGATCATCATCGAGGCCTGGATGGTGTCCGTCCAGCTCACGGCCAGGAAGCCGCCGATGAACACATAGGCGATGGTGCACAGCGCGCCCACCCACAGGGCCGTGCTGTAGGGCATGCCGAACATGTTCTCGAACAGGCGCGCGCCCGCCACCACGCCCGAGGCGCAGTACAGCGTGAAGAACACCAGGATCACCACGGCCGTCACGATGCGCAGCACGTTGGAGTGGTCCTCGAAGCGATTGGCCAGGTAGTCGGGCAGGGTCAGCGCATTGCCGGCGCGCTCGGTGTACAGGCGCAGCCGCGCCGCCACCAGGCGCCAGTTCAGGTAGGCGCCCAGGATCAGGCCGATGGCGATCCAGGCTTCCGACAGGCCGGACAGGTAGATGGCGCCTGGCAGGCCCATCAGCAGCCAGCCGCTCATGTCCGAGGCGCCGGCCGACAGCGCCGTCACGAAGCTGCCCAGGCTGCGGCCGCCCAGGATGTAGTCGGAAAGATTCTTGGTGCTGAAGTAGCCGATGGCGCCGATGCCGAGCATGGCGACCAGGTAGATGGCGAACATGATCGCCGTCGGGTCGTTCCAGTTGAATTGCATTGAAGTGTCCTGCGTTGGTCGTGTTTTTTCGGGTGGTGCGGGGCGCTTGCCAGGGGCCGGTTGTGCCGGCCCCGGCCGTTCAAGCCATGGTCATGAGCTGTGCATTGCCGCCTGCGGCGGCGGTATTGGTGCTGATGGATTGCTCGTGGAACAGCGCGGCCAGGTCATAGCGGCGGCCCGCATGCAGCTCGTCGCTGTTGCGGCTTTCCACGCGCACCAGGGCGCCATCGCGCGCGGCGACCTGGGCGCAGACCTGCAGCAGGGCGTCGCCGTCGCCCTCGAACAGCAGGGCGGCCATGGGCGCTGCCGCATCGGCCAGGGAGTCGGCGCTGGCGCTGTGCAGCCACGGCACGCCGGCGTCGCCAGCGGCCGCGCGCAGCGTCTGCCAGGTGGCGGCGCATCCGTGGTCGGTGCCGGCCTGGGCGCCGGGCAGCACGGCATGGCAGGCGTTGCCGCTGGCCAGGGCCGCCGCCACCTGGGCCACCAGGCCCAGCGGCGTGCGCGGCAATGCCCAGACGGGGCCGCGCGGCAGCAGGCGGTAGCGGTTGGATTCGCCCGTGGGGCCGGGCAGCAGCATGGCCGCGTCCAGGCGCGATGCGGAGGCTGCCGCGTCGCAGGCGGCCAGGGCCTGCACCTGCTCATCGGCGGACATGTCCTGGGGCGGAGCCTTGGACAGCGTCTCGCGCAGCAGGCCCAGCAATTGCAGCGGCGCCTGGGCGGGCGACTCCACCCTTGCAAAGACCGACAGCGCCGCGCTGGCAGGCCCCTGCACCAGCCGGTGCAGGTACAGCGGGCCGCCGGCCTTGGGCCCCGTGCCGGACAGGCCCATGCCGCCAAAGGGCTGCACGCCCACCATGGCGCCGATCACATTGCGGTTCACATAGATGTTGCCCGCATGCACGCGCTGGGTGAGGTGGGCAATGGTCTCGTCGATGCGGCTGTGCACGCCGAAGGTCAGGCCGTAGCCGGTGGCATTGATGCCATCGACCAGCGCGTCCAGCTGCTCGCGCCTGAAGCGGATCACATGCAGCACGGGGCCGAAGAC
Source organism: Delftia deserti (assembly GCF_042653485.1). Classification (NCBI taxonomy): domain Bacteria; kingdom Pseudomonadati; phylum Pseudomonadota; class Betaproteobacteria; order Burkholderiales; family Comamonadaceae; genus Delftia; species Delftia deserti. The sequence continues at coordinate 4,553,034 of NZ_JBHSIH010000001.1, forward strand.
CTCGCGCTGCAGGCGCGTGGTGCTGTCGATCTCGATGAGGGCCGGGGCCACGTAGTGGCCATTGAGCACGCCGTCCTTGCGTTCCACGCGCGTGACCTTCTGGCCCGCTGCGGCCATCTGCTCTATGTGCTGCTCGATCTGGCGGCGCGCCGCATCGTCGATCACGGGGCCCACATCGGTGCTCAGGCGGTCGGGGTTGCCCAGGTTCCACTCCTGCAGCGCATCGCGCAGCATGGTCAGCGTGCGGTCGGCCACATCGTCCTGCAGGCACAGCAGGCGCAGGGCAGAGCAGCGCTGGCCGGCCGAATCGAAGGCCGAGGCCAGCACATCGGCCACCACCTGCTCGGCCAGGGCCGAGGAGTCCACCACCATGGCGTTCTGGCCGCCGGTCTCGGCAATCAGCGGAATGGTGCGGCCCGCAGGCGACAGGCGGCTGGACAGCTGGCGTGCAATCAGGCGCGCCACCTCGGTGGAACCCGTGAACATCACGCCCGCCACCTGGGCATGGGCCACCAGGGCCGCGCCCACGGTCTCGCCCGTGCCCGGCACCAGTTGCAGCGCGTCGCGTGGCACGCCAGCCTCGTGCAGCAGGGCCACCATGGCGGCGGCCGTCAGCGGTGTCTGCTCGGCAGGCTTGGCCAGCACCGTGTTGCCGGCGGCCAGGGCCGCAGCCACCTGTCCGCAGAAGATGGCCAGGGGGAAATTCCAGGGACTGATGGCCAGCACCACGCCCAGAGGGCGCTGCGCGGCGTTGTCGAAATGCGCGGCCGCCTGGGCGCCGTAGTAGCGCAGGAAGTCCACGGCCTCGCGGACCTCGGCCACGGCGTTGGCAAGGGTCTTGCCTGCCTCTCGCATGATCAGGCCCATCAGCGGCTGGCTGCGTTGCTCCAGCAGGTCGGCGGCGCGGGCCAGCGCGTCGGCACGGGCGGCGGGCGGTGTTCCGGCCCAGATGGGCGCGGCCTGCGCGGCGCGCGCGGCGGCGGCTTCGGCTTCGGCCGCCGTGGCCTCGCGCACCCAGCCCACGATGTCGGACAGCTCGGCCGGGTTGCGCATGGGCTGCCAGCCTTCGGTACGCGCCGGGTCGGCAGGCAGGTCGGCATCTGCGGGGGCGGCCAGATAGGTCTGGCGCGTGCTGTGCAGCAGCGCGGCGGCCAGCGAGGCCAGTTGCTGCTCGTGCGCCAGGTTCAGGCCCTGGGAGTTGGCGCGTGCCTGCCCTGCCTTGTCACCCTGCTGCGCGAACAGATCGGCCGGCAGCGCAATGCGCGGGTGGGGAGCGCCCAGCCGGCCTTCATGGCGCGCGATCTTCATCACCTCATCCACCGGGTCGGCCACCAGGTCGGAGACCGGCACGGAGGCATCGCCGATGCGGTTCACGAACGAGGTGTTGGCACCGTTCTCCAGCAGGCGGCGCACCAGGTAGGCCAGCAGCGTCTCATGGCTGCCCACGGGCGCATAGATGCGGCAGGGGCGGGCCAGCTTGCCTTCGGAGGCCGGGCCCGTCACCTGTGCGTACAGCGGCTCGCCCATGCCGTGCAGGCACTGGAACTCGTACTGGCCGCTGTAGTAGCTGCCGCCCACGGCCTGGGCCAGGTGGTAGATGCTGGCCAGGGTCTGCGCGTTGTGCGTGGCGAACTGGGGGTAGATGGCATCGGGCGCATCCAGCAGCTTGCGCGCGCAGGCCAGGTAGCTCACATCGGTATAGACCTTGCGCGTATAGACGGGGTAGCCGGCCTGGCCGCCTTCCTGGGCGCGCTTGATCTCGCTGTCCCAGTAGGCGCCCTTGACCAGGCGCACCATCAGGCGGCGGCGGCTGCGGCGGGCCAGGTCCACCAGGTAGTCCAGCACCTGCGGGCAGCGCTTCTGGTAGGCCTGGACCACAAAGCCTATGCCGTTCCAGCCCTTGAGCGAAGGCGCGGCACACAAGGCCTCCAGCAGGTCCAGCGACAGCTCCAGCCGGTCGGCCTCTTCGGCGTCGATGTTCATGCCGATGTCGTACTGCTTGGCCAGCTCGGCCAGCTGCAGCACGCGCGGCAGCAGCTCGGCCATCACGCGCTCGTACTGCGCGCGGCTGTAGCGCGGGTGCAGGGCCGACAGCTTGATGGAAATGCCCGGCCCCTCGAAGATGCCGCGCCCGTTGGAGGCCGCGCCAATCGCGTGGATGGCCTGCTCGTAGGCCTGCAGGTAGCGCTGTGCGTCGGAATCGGTGGCGGCCGCCTCGCCCAGCATGTCGTAGCTGTAGCGAAAGCCCTGCTTTTCATAGGCACGGCTGTTGGCCAGTGCCTCGGCAATGTCCTGGCCCGTCACGAACTGCTCGCCCATCAGCTTCATGGCGCGGTGCACGCCCTGGCGGATCAGCGGCTCGCCGCCCTTGCCGATCACGCGCGTCAGCGCCGACGACAGGTTCTTCTCGCTGCTCGTGGACGTGAGCTTGCCCGTCAGCACCAGGCCCCAGGCCGCGGCGTTGACGAACAGCGAGGGCGAGCGGCCCACATGGGCACGCCAGTCGCCCTTGCTGATCTTGTCGCGGATCAGCGCATCGCGCGTGGCACGGTCGGGAATGCGCAGCAGCGCCTCGGCCAGGCACATCAGCGCCACGCCTTCCTGGCTGGACAGCGAGAACTCCTGGACCAGCGCCGCCACGCCGCTGCCGGCCGGCGCATCGCGCAGGCCCTGCACCAGCCGGGTCGCCAGCTCGCGCACCTTGTCGGCCTGCTGGGCATCCTGGGCGCGTGCCAGCGGCAGCAGCACCGGCAGGCACTCGGGCTCGGGCCGGTGCCAGGCTGCCGTGATGGCAGCGCGCAACGGCGTCTGCGGCAGGATGGATTGGGCGAATTCCAGAAAAGGTTGCACCTCTTGGCCGGAGTTGGGTTGCGCCTCTTCGATCGCGACATCGCCCGGGCTGTCGCCTGCGCCTGCAAGCCGGATGGTGGTTGCGCCGCGCTCCAGCGCATCGACGTACTGGACGACGGCCTGTTTGATCAACCAGTGCGGTGTGCGCCCGATCTGCTGGGCTGCGACGCGGATGCGCTCGCGCAAGGCGTCGTCGACTTTGATGCCTACGGTGGTGGACATAATGGATTGGAAAGAGGAAGTGCTCTTCCGATGGCTGGGTGCAACCGGATTTGGCGTGATTTCACATGGGTTGCACCTTTTTTGATAGGGGGTAAACCCTTTGTGTTTTCCCAGGCAAGCTGCGTCCAAATGAGCCCGTCCGAGCCGGCAGCCCTCCAGCCTCCAGGATCTTCCCCTGGATGACTCCAGCGCCTGCGCTTACTGGCAATGGATGGTGAACTCTGCGGAAGCGTTGGCGTTTCCGGGTACGGCCCCGTCTTCAGTCTGCACGGTGCGTCCCTGCAGCGGAATCGAGAACGCCGTCTGCCGATTTAAAGTGCACATGGACGTGCGCCGACCTTGCTTTTTTCAATCTGCCGCGCAGCCAAGCCGCCGGTTGCTGCTGTAAAACAGCAAGCAGGCGTGGCAGCACGAGTCAATGACTGCAAGGATGCGTTGTGTGCGGTACGGCCATGTAGTGCTGCGGGTCGCTGGCGCGCATAAGGGTGCTATCGGATTGCTTGTCCGTTGCCGCGCCCTGCCGCGTTTCCTGGGCCGGCGCGAGCGAACCCTTTCTTGGCAAGAGGGTTCGCTTCAGACTCAGGTCTTGTCGGCCGCCTTCAAGGCACTGATCTTCAGGCTGGGCTGCAGGATGGCCAGCGGACGGTCAGCCCGCAGGGTGCGCTGCGGTGGCTTGTGCTCGCCGGTGCCTGTGTCGTGCCCTGCCGCCACGGGAGTTCTGCCCGCGTTGCTGGTGACTGGCGCCGTGGTGGGCAAGGCGCTGATCTTGACGCTCATGCGCAGTCCGTTCAGGTCGCGCTCCAGCTTCAGTGCCTGCTGGCTGTCGCTCGCCTGTATGGCACGAGCGGGCTGCACTGCCGCCGTGGTGACTGCCGGGGCGCTGGCGACTGCCGTGGCCGGTGCTGCCGTGCGTTCCTGGGTCATGCCGGCCAGCGCCACGGCCGACGCAGCGTTGGAGGCAGGGGCGCCGGCCACGGCTGTCCTGGCATTGGCGGTTGCGGCGGTCTTGCCCGGCGGGGCCGATGCCACGTCGGTGGCCGCAGGCAGCAGCTTGTTGCTTGCCACGCAGGGCAGCTCCAGGCTTTGCGGCGGCTGGTAGGTGGTGCTGCGCTTTCTTTCAGGCAGGGTATAGGAGAGGTTGCAGCCCACCATGCCGGTGTCGGTCTTCCACTGCACCTGCAGCTCGCCCTGGTCGGACAGCCCGCGCGCCAGCAGCTTGCCAGCCTGGCCGATCACGCCCAATTCCTTGCCGTCCATGTCCAGTACGCTGGCGCCAAAGGGCACGGGCAGGTTGCCGGCCTGCCGCGCACGGATCACGGCCGAGCGGCCGTAGGCCGTCTTGAATACCAGCAGAGGCACGGCGCCGGCCAGTGGCGCGACGTGCTGGCTGGTTTCCTGGAGCTCCACGTCCGTCGACAGTCCCTTGGGGTCGATGGAGACCTCGTTCATCGAGAACGGCGTCAGATACGGGACGACGGCATAGCCCCGGCTGTCCACCTTCACGCCGGGCGCGTTGTTGATGCGCGCGCCTTCCGCGTTCTTGGCCTCCACGATGGCAAAGGTGTCGGACACCGATTGCGACAGCGTCACGCCGCCCGGGTGGGCCACGATGGCGCCACGCGCGCCCACCGAGAACTGCTGGTAGCCGCTGCTGGCGCTGACGCTGCCGCTGAGTTCGGTCTGCGATGCGCGGTAGGTGGCGTTGGCGCTGGCACTGGTACTGCTGCCGCTGCTGACATTCATGCCACCGGTGTTGTGGTTGGCGCTGAGGCCGTAGGAGATGGCGTTGTCGTCGCCCAGCAGCCCGGACAGGTTGGCCTGGGCCTGCACGCGGCCGTGCGAGTCGCGGTTGGTATTGGTGGAGAGCATCATGCCGCGCTCCATGCTGAGCGGAATCGACAGGCCCACGTGCAGGAACGTGTTGGACTGCCCCCAGGCATCGCGCTGGCGCGCTGCAGAGAGGTTGTAGGAGATGTTGCGGAAGGAGTTGCTGTAGCCAATGGCGTAGTCGACGTTGGAGCCCTGGCGGTTCCAGTACTTGGCAGTGGACGCCGTGAGGCTGAGGCTGCCTCCCCCGGGTCCGAACTGCTGGCCCATGACCAGGGAGGCACGGTTGCGCGGCCGGTACAGGTCCGTTGAGGGCCGTATCAGATCGGCCTGATCCCGCGCGCGCATGGCATCGTTGAGGCCGAAGAATCCGTTGGTGGAGTAGCGATAGGCGGCAATGGCCACATGGGTGCCGGTCTGCACAAAGGACTTGGCGTAGCTGGCGCGCAGGCTCTGTCCGGAAAAGGAGCCGTCATTGGGAATACGGGTGGAGGCGTGCGTCATGTCGGCGCCAAAGGCACCCCAGGGCGTGGTGAGCGCCGCGCCAATCATGGGCGAGATATGGCCCTTGGCCACGGACACGCCGCCGTAGCCGGTCAGCATGTTGGTGAAGCCGTGCTGCCAGGTCGCCTGCGAGAACAGCGGCGAGGTATTGGGCAGGTGGCGTACCACGCCCGCCGTGAGGCTGTATCGGTCCTGCCCCTCGCGCAGCGACAGCGGTACGGCTGCGTAGGGCACGGCAAAGCTGCGCACTGCGCCATCGGCCTCGGTGATGCTGACCTGCAGGTCGCCGCCGTAGCCCGTGGGATAGAGGTCGTTGATGACGAAGGCGCCGGGCGCCACCGTGGTTTCGTAGAGCTTGATGCCGTTCTGCGTGATGGTGACACGGGCATTGGTGTTGGCCACGCCGCGCACCACGGGCGCGTAACCGCGCTGGGAGTCGGGCAGCATGCGGTCGTCACTGTTCAAGCGTATGCCGCGAAACGAGGTGGAGTCCATCAGGTCGCCACCCGTGTAGGTGTCGCCCAGTATGAGCTGGGAAGACCAGTCGGCAATGTCGCGCTGCGCGTAGGTGGAAATGTTCTGGTAGTTGCGCCCTCCGGTGTCCGCCCAGCTGAAGGAGCCGTTGTGCCGCAAATGCCAGCGGTCGATGTTGACGCCGCCATTCAGGCCCAGGTAGCTCTGCGTGGTGTTTTCTGCGTTGCTGGAGCGCCCGTGGTAGGTGTTGAACTGGTAGCCGAGCAGGCCGACAGGCACGCCGGCGCTCCATTGGTCCGGGCTGACATAGCCGCGCACCGAGCGGCGCAGCGAGGCCTGGGGCACGCTCAGGTCCAGTCGCTGCTTGCCGAAGTCGAAACTGGTGAAGGCGCCCGCAACGATCTGGTCCAGACGGTTGCAGCCACCGTCGGCAGCCAGCTTCAAGGTGGCCTCGGGCGGCAGGCGCGAGAGGTCGATGCCCACCTTCTCCAGCAGTGCTTTGTCCAGGCAGGGCAGCGCATCCTGCGAGCCGGCAGGGGCCTTGAACTGCACTTCGCTGCGGCCAACCCAGTTGCCGTTGATGTAGATGTCCGGGTTGTAGTTGCCTGCCGTGACCACGTTGGCGCGCGAGTAGCGCGAGACGTCAATGGTCTGCTGGCCGGCGTACAGAAAGCTGGGGTCGAATTCGACGGCAGCCGGCGTGGGCTGCCACTGGCCGGTGGACGTGGTGGTCGTGACTTCCTTTACCTGCTGGCCCTGCTGGGCCTCGGACTGCCAGCAGACCAGCACGGAGAGCAGCAGCGCATGGCCGGGCTTCAGCTTGAAGTGCCCGGCAGGGCCTTGCCCTGGCCCCGGTATTTTTCCTTGTCCTTGCATTGCATGCCGGCTTTTGATCCCCTTTTCTGAATCTGGAAAGACTGGCCTGATCATTTGCTTATCTCCTAATGCTGTGCGCCCGATGCAAAGTGAACGGCCAAGGCCGATGTACCAGTCCCGGTAAAGAGACTGATGCAGTTTCGCTGGGTATTAACGCTGGGTATCGGTGTGCTGGCCGGGCTGAAAATGCAGTGGCACTAGATAATCAGACCGGAGAGGACGGGGGATTCGCTTGGTTGTGTTCGAATTGCCCTTTTTATTGGGCGGAATTGCCAATCCTTGCTTCGTGGTTGAGACTGGCGCCCCAATCATTGATGCTGCTGAACATCACCGTGGCACCTGCCACGCCAGCCATATTGGCGCCCGCAGGTTCCTTGATTGGGAAGGTGGCCACCTGGCCGGGAAGAACGGGCCCAACGCCTGCCTCGAAGGATTTGCCGTCGAGCTGCACTTCAACGCCAGCCACATTGACCACGAAGGCGCTGGGATTGCGTGCTTTCAACACAGGCTGGTTTTTGGCGTCAACGCCTGCCGACCATTGAAGCTGGGCAGGGGCTTCCTGGGCATTGCCGGGCAGATTGCCGGGCCGGTACATGAGCTTGACGCGGGTGCGAAAGGCGAACTGGAGATTGTTGGAGTCGCCTTCCATTTCCGCCTTGGGCGGGACGTCCAGTACGTTGAGCCAAAACAGGGATTCCTTGTCCGCAGGCAGTGCTTCGCCTGAATAGATGATGCGCAACGTCTGGCTCTTGCCCGCCTCGATGCGCATGATGGTGGGCATGATGACGAAGGGAACGTCAATATTCTCAGGCGATTCCTGGTTGTTGCCCTTGTCCAGCCAGGTCTGCACCAGGGCCGGCTTGCTGCCTTCGTTGGTGAGCTGGATGGTGGCTTCCTTCTCGCCACCGTGGAAGATGATGCGCGTGCCCGTCAATGTCACGCTGGCCTGTGCCGCCGTTCCAAGAAGAAGGGACAACAGGATGGCAGCAAGTCCATATGAACGTTTGATCGTCAGCATCGGAGAACTCTCTGGGTTTTGAGCGAAAGAATGGGGCCGGGCCCATGTCAGGAAAGCAGAGGACACGGCATATCGACCACCGCAAGGCGGCCGATATGCCTGAAGTCGGTGATTACTGATAGACCAGCGAGTAGGTCACCGAGGTGTCGGTACGGCCTGCGGTCACGGGGCCGGTGGCCACGTATTCAGAGGCGAAGCGGATGACGGCCCGGCCCGTGCCTCCGACCTTGTTGTCGATGTCCACAAAGCGCGATTGGGCGGAACCGATCCTCAGGCGCTCGTTGTTGCTTGGATCCACGATGGCGATCTGGACACCGGAGGCCACGGTGGGCCCACCAGCACCGCTGGCAGCTGCGGGATTGAGCATGCCTGTGACCAGGTCCACGTTGGGGCCGGCTTCGAAGAACACGGCGACCTTGGAGACAGGCGTCGAGGCGTTGGCGTCGGCGGCCAGCTCACAGCCACTGAGCTCCAGCGCGAACGCCTGGCGGCCGACCGTGGCGCCCACGGTGGCCAACTGGTTGTTCGCCACGTTGGGCAGCTTCACGCCGTCCTTGGCTGCGCCGTCGATCGTGGTGTCCACCTTGCAGGTGGTGTTGACCACCTCGCCCGTGAAGTTGATGGTGCCGTCTGCTGCTTGAGCGGTGTTCATGGCCATCATGACCAGGCCGGCAACCGATGTCAGCAATGCGATCTTTTTCATGGGTATTCCCTCAGTTGAAGAGATAAATGAATTCCAGCGGCGATGAATGCGCTGATGGAATATGAGACTGTGTGGATGGTTGAGTTGTTAATAAATCATCAGTGTTCCATGTTCACCTCATCAATCCAATGGTTGGTAACTGTCGGCATGTCAAGGAATGGCAGGGGTCGCGATAATGCTGGAATAGGTGGCGTCGCCGATATGGGGGAATTGTTCGGATGAGGGGTGTTGGGGAGGGGGGTGGAGAGGGGGGTGGAGAGGGGGGTGGAGAGGGGTGTTGGAGAGGGGTGTTGGAGAGGGGGCGAGTTTTTTTCTCTGGCATGTTTGAAGTTGAATTGTTCAAAGACACCAGTGCCCAATGGCGCGGATGGAATGCAGGAGAGGATTTTTCAAAGAAAAAGGCGAAACAAACGCCTGTTCTTTGGGTATGTGGTGGATTCTAGGTGTGCAGCGCCGCTATATGAAATAGGGCGCATTCTGATAATTGAACCTTGATCTAGGAATAGTCCTAGAGCTGCTCTGCCGAATGGAGGGAGCAAATGGAGGGAGCGGAGGGTGCACAGCCCGCCTGCGCCGGGCGGTTGGCTGTGCTGAGGGCGGTGCTGTCTGCGGGGGGCGCGGGTCTCGCAGATCAGGATGGGCTGATGGGAGGGGCGAGGGCGAGGGCCTGCAAGGACTGCGCCGGTCCTCGGCCCCGAGAATCAGGGGCGCTGGGTCAGCAGGTACTGCGCCATTTCGGCAAAGCCGTCTCCACGCTCGGCCTGGGTGACATGGCGAGGCAAGTGCTTGAGCTGGGGCACGAAGCGCGCGATGTTGGCCACGCCCAGGCTGTGGGGCATGTGCTCGAACATCAGCTGGTCGTTGGTGGAGTCGCCGATGTAGATCCAGCGGTCCAGCGTGGCGTCAAGGTCGATGTCGAACAGTGTGCGCAGGATCCAGCGCGCGCCTTCGAGCTTGTTGTGCGCGCCAAACCAGCCGTTGATGTGGATGGAGCTGACGGTGGCGTTCATGCCCGCCGCCTTCATGATGGCCACGCAGCGGTCAATGTCCTGCTGGGGCATCTGGGTGAATTCGCTGTGGTCCACGGCAATGTCGCATTCGCGGCCCGCCGAGTCGGTGGCGCGCAGCGCCCCGGGCACGGTGGCCTCTATCTCGGCCAGCACCTGCTGCATGCGCGCGTAGTTGGCGGCGCGTGTGGCCTCGTCCTGCTGGTAGAGCTTGTCCAGCCCGCCCTGCGCATTGCGCCGCAGTGCCACGGCGCCGTTCTCGGCGACGATGGCATCCACGGGCCAGGCCTGGGCAAAGGGCTCGCTCCAGCCCACGGGCCTGCCCGTGATCGGTACCACGCGCAGGCCGGACTGCTTGAGCCGGGCGATGGCATCAACCACATGGCCCGGCACCACGCCCTCGGTGGTCAGGGTGTCGTCGATGTCGGTGAGGATGCCGAGCGGCGATGCGGGAGGTGTCCAGAGGGACAGCGGCTGGAGAGTGGTAGGCACGGTCGTCAAAATGCAAAAAGCCGCCCGGGGCGGCTTGTAAAAGGGCAGCGTTTGCGCGCACGGGCCGTGCACGCAAGGGCTCCATCCTACTGCCTGGCGAATTCGACGATGGCCTTGTAGAACTTGTCGGAGCCGTCCTTGGGGTTGTCGGGGGCCAGTTCCATGCGGTTGACGCCGTGTTCGGCTGCGCCCTTGAAGCGCTGGTTGATCACCGAGAAGTAGTAGGGGCTGATGAAGCTGGCGCCCGCATCGTAGTGGGCCTTGAGTGCCGCAAGATGTGTCCCGTCGAGTTTCCATTGCTGCGGATTGAACTCGGGCGCGCCGTAGCCGCTGCCGATCTGGTGCTGCTTCATGAAGCCGCGCAGCCAGTCGCTGTTGGTGGCACCGCCGTACATGTTCAGTCCCTGTTGCCAGGGGGCCTTGCCGTCCAGGGTCTGGGTGGAGGCGAACAGCTGCGGATTCCACGAGGGGTTCACATCGGGAATGATCTGGTGGGAGTAGAGCTTGGCGGCGGGCAGGCCGGCTGCAATGGCGCGCTCGTGGAACACCGCAAGCTGTGCATACACCTGCGATTCGCGGTAGTGGTTCCAGTCGCGGGCCAAGGGGTTGTAGTAGACGTCCTTACCGGAGCCAGGCATGTCCAGCCAGGAACGCACCCCCTTGAGCCGCAGCATGGCAATGGGCGGCAGCCAGCCCAGGCGTTTGGGCCCCATGTTGTTGACGACCTTGCCCTGGTCGCGCGGCACGATGTTGAAGTCGATGTTGGCCAGCTGGTACTTCCTGCCCCCCGATTCGGCCACGACCTGCACCACATGCTTGCCCGCGGACATCTGGCTGAAGTCGAGGTTGTGCCGGAAGCCCGTATTGGGACTGGTGATGTTGTCTACCGCGCGGTAGACATCCAGGCGGTTGAGGCCGCTGGCCATGGGGCCGACCAGCTTGCCGTCCACGTACAGTTCCAGCCGCTCGATGGCTTTCTCAGGATCCCAGAGCCAGCCGGCGACGGGAAGCGTGCCGTCGGCGAAGGCATCGTAGTGTTCGCCGAAACCGTTGAGCTTCTCCTTGCGGATGTCCTTGGACGGTGCAGGAATGGCATCGAACGATGTGTAGTCCAGTCCGGTCTGGGCCTTGAACTGGGCAATGTCCTTGTACTTGGTGCGAAGCCATTGGCGAAAGCCTGCGACCGAGCCCGGGCTGTAGTCGGTGACACGGATGTCCTGATAGGCACCCATGCCGTTCTCGAAGTCCGGAAACATGTGGTGCAGCTCGCCCGGCAACGTGTAGGCAATGATGCGGTCCTGCACAGGCTTGGGCAGTTCCCGGATCTTCCTGGCCATGTGCTCGAGGGCCTTGAAGCGGTAGTGGTTGACGGGAACCGAAGCATCCGTCGAGAGCGTGTAGGGCAGGATGCGGTAGCCGAAATAGCCCAGTTCCAGGGGCTTGCCGTCTTTCAGTTGCATCAGGTTGACGGGGTCCTTGGCCAGTTCGGCGGCAATGGGGCCGACCGAGTCGAAATGGTCTGCCGAGAAATAGAGCACGACCGGACGCTGCACCTTGCGGATGACGTTCAGGAAGCTGTCCACCTTGGCTTCGTCGATTTCCCAGCCCTTGGCCGTGCGCTGGTACAGCCCCAGCAGTTGCAGGGTGGCGGTGTAGCCGATCTGCACATTGCCCTTGGGGCCTCCTGGCTCCAGCGTGTCCAGCAGGCGGTTGACGGCAGCGGAGCCGTCCAGCTTGCGCTGCTGGCAGAAGGCATAGGCCTCGTCCATGGACTTGATCCTGGTGTCGGCAACGGCTTCATCGCACAGGAGCATGCCCTCCACGGTGGGTGCGATGACCAGGGGCTGGCTGCGCGGCACGGCAGCGGGCGCCTGCGCGCTGGCAGCCAGCGAAGCCAGCGCGAAGCCTGTCGCGATCAGCGCGGCTGCTTGTGAACGGAGGGGGTGGCGAGACACTTGGGGCATGGGTGGGCTTGCGGGGGCTGATTGCAGCAACAAGGTTTGGAGTGATCAGGCGACCGCCTCGTCTTCGAGAGACAGGCTGACCGGCTCGGTGGGCACGCTGCTCACGTCGTAGTGCAGAAAGGCGATCAGGCACTGAATGCCGATGATGACGGGCAGCGCCGCCAGCATGACAGTCCCGCTGGTGGCGGGATGACTGCTGCTGCTGCTGACGATCCAGCGCCAGAGTCCGAAGAGGGTGCCCAGCAGCACAAGCAACGTACCGCTCAGGCTATAGAGCGTTCCCACGTTGAAGTCGCGCACCAGGTAGTTGTAGACATAGCGCCGCCACAGGCGCGAGGCATGCTTGCGCAGAAACTCAGGCAGCACCTTGCCGATCCTGAGGTTGGACTCCTCATCGGCATAGACCGAATCCATGGGCACATCCTTGACGACGGCGCGCACGGTGTTCAGGCGGAACAGCATGTCGGTCTCGAAGAAATACCGGCTTTCCAGCTTGTCCAGCGGCAGCTCGGCCAGCACGCAGGTGCGCACGGCGGTGTAGCCGTTGGTGGGGTCCATCACGTTCCAGTAGCCGCAGCTGAGCTTGGTCATGAAGGACAGCACGGCATTGCCGAACAGGCGTACCGGCGGCATGTCCTGTACCGACTCGGGCCGGTAGAAGCGGTTGCCCTTGGTGTAGTCGGCCTGGTGGCGCAGAAGGGGGCGCACGAACAGCGGCAGCAGCGAGGGGTCCATCTGTCCGTCGCCGTCGATCTTCACCACGATGTCCATGCCGTCGGCAATCGCCGCCTTGTAGGCCGTGACGATGGCACCGCCCACGCCTCGGTTCTCGGGGTTGTAGAGCACGCGCACGCGTGGGTCAGTGTTGTGCTCTTCGATGAAGCGTCCGCTGCCAGCAGGGCAGGCGTCGTCCACGGCATAAATGGCCTCGACCTCGGGGCCGATGGCGTTGATGACACCGAGCACATGCTGGATGACCTTGTAGCAGGGGATGGCGACGGCAATGCGCATGGGGTGTCTCGTGAGTGCGTCTTCAGTCATGGAACTCCGGCCTCGGCCGACGCGCGAGGATAGCCTAGTTGCTCGGGTGTCGATTGTCTCTGCGGGTTATTCTGCCCGGGCATGGCTCTTCGGCTCAAAAAGATAGGTAGCAGAATCAGCGGAAGTAGGAAAAATGGCAAGAGATAGCGATATTCACTGGCAATCGAGAATGTGAATATACCGCCCAGTTGTGCCAGCATTGGTATTGCGACAAGAAGAAGCGCTTTGTCATTTTCCTGCAGACCCACCCTTACCGCCCAGAAAAGAAGTGCAATTCCAAGAAAAGGTGTCCAAAGAATCCAGCGATGCTGGTAACTGAAATTGAATATCTCTGTGGCAAAATTTTCCGATGTGTGTAGCTGGAACTTCCGGTAAGTCGACTGAGAGCCAGTGATTTGTAGTACGTGTTTCGCGTAGGTAAGGCTGGGAAAGCCTCCATCTGCTAATGCACTTGTCATGAATATATTGAGGCGGCTGCCAAGGAACTTGGGGAAATTCTGCCATAGGTTGTAGCGGAAGAATTCCTTGATGATGATCCTGCGCTCTGCCTTTTCCATTTTCATCACCTGCGGACCATCAGCCTTGAACGTCAAGGTGTCCCAGTAATCTGGATCATAATTCTTGATATATACTTCCAACGGTCGGTGCTTCGCAAGTGCCTCCATCGTTTCTGGAGATATTCTTGGCTTGTCTCGCGCCAAGTCCATGGCCCTGGGCTGAAGGAAGTTGATCGTTTCATGGATTGCCAGTGGGAAAATGCTCCCGTGGCTATAAAAGAAGCGTGCATTTGTTCCCGCAATCATCAGGCCGCACCATGTCACTAGGATGGCGACCAGGAGGTTGCGACTTCTGCGATCAAGCAGAAAGAGCAAGAAGACTGCTGGAGCTAGAAATATAATTCCATTGGGCCGTGCAAATGAAGCAAAAGGCAGGGTAGTGAAGATCATGAGCAAGGCAAAGCCCGAGAGTCTTCTGTTTTTCGCGCCAAGCCAAATCTCGAAAAGCAATCCGATGACTGCAATGGAATAAATTCCGTCAGGGTACAAGGAACTGGAAAAAAATACCAGATGCGGAGCAAGACTGACGAAAACAAGAAGAAAACCGGCCGTTTTATGCAGTCCCTGATTCCAGCACCAGGAAAGAATTCGCGCCTGAATCAGCGTGCTTATGAAGAGCATGAACAGTATGGGTATTTCAACCAGTTGCATCTTCTCGTAGAGAAGTTGGATGAAATAAAACCAGAAAGCGGGCTTTCCTGAGTGATGTATCTCCGGAGCCATCACATGCTTTAAAATGGCAATGCTGTCTTCTCCCAGAATTCCGGGCCAAAATATCAGGAGCCAGCCACCATAGACCAGTGCCAGTGTAAAAAAGAATGCAGAAAACGTTTTGTTTGCTCTCATTTTTTTGCTCAATGCGGAGCGGATATTTGTGAATTCGAGGTATCTGATGGAACGACTGGGGATTGAATGGTCCCCACGGAGTCGGTGCCATCTATTTACGGGATCTCAGGGTGCATGAGCGGTAATTGTGATTCCCGCCAGTATCAGCGCACCGCCGATGAGGGTGGTCATGCGGATAGGCTCGCCTAAGAAAAGCCAGCCCAGACAGGGAACGATCAGGAAGGCCAAGCCCATGAACGGATAGGCCAGGTGGAGGGGGGCGTGGCGCAGCACCCATATCCATACCAACGTGGTGATTCCATAGAGGGCGAGGGCTGTGATGAGCCAGCCGTTGAAGACCCAGTGCTGCCAGTTTGCAGCCTCAGGCATGGACAGGGCAGCCTTCTTGAAGAGCATCTGGCCTAGCGAGATGCCCAGAACGCACAGGATGGTGATGCTGGTGAGGAGGGGGGTCATGTTCAGAGGGGGAAGATCTGTTCCGGGATGACTCGTGGACTTCGCCTGCTTGATGCCGCAGGTCTCGAGCAAAAAGGAGACTGTAATGCAGACCCGGGGATCGCCGTTGGATCTGCGGCCTGGCAAGCCGCAAGCCGCAAGCCGCAAGCGGCGTGGCAGCTGTTCACCCGACCTCGAAGATGCTCCGGGTATGCATCGCTATTCCGTGCGATCTACCGGGCGGTCGTTCATCATTGTCAGTTTGTGTTTTGGGGCCTCCTCCTGAGGTGTAGGCCTGTTCTTACAATGGCGCCGAATTTTTGTGCAGATCAATGTGCAAAGTCTGCGAAGATCGATGGCCGAAAATTACCTAACCTCCATGAAACGATTGCTTTTGATATGGCTGCTACTAGTAGCCCCCTGGTTTGTCCATGCACAAGAAGCAAAGGCCACGCTGCCTGGTGTGCTGGAACACTGGTCCTACAACAAGGGAACGGGAGAGTTGACGCTTCGTGGGTGGGTGCTGGGTGGCAAGGATGGTAAATCACCCCCTACCATCAAGCTGGCTGTTGCGGAGTCGCAATTCCAGGCCCAGGAAATTCCATGGGAAAAACGGCCTGACGTTTCTTCCGACAACCCCCTCACGGGTGGGCAGATTGGCCTGGGATTCCGCTGGACGGTCAGTCTGTCGAAAGACCTTCCTGGCGGTGTATATCCCATCAAACTGGATGCCATATATGGTGATGAAAAACCAGCAGCGCTATTGTCAGCCTCTACACCGATGATCGTTGTGGAGAAGGTGCGAGGTCGCCACTGGTGGGTTCTCGGCATAGTGCTTGTGGCTCTTGCCTGCATTCAGTTCAGCAAACCATCGCGCGGGCAGCGGCTTGGGAAGTGGCTGCAAGAGCGGCGGGCCTATCTGGTCATCGCTGGATTATGGGCCGCATTGGTGGCCATAGGGGTTACGGGCAGTTCAATCGGCCTCTTGATTCATAGCCCTTACGGCCAGAGCATGCTGGATGCCAAAGGCAGCGATGCCAAGCTGTTCAGCCTGCGCTCCATACGTGCGGATGAGTGGAGTGTGCTGATGCCTAATGTGCTGGCTCAAATCCACCACGAACCACCATTTCCTGTGGTGAACTCGAATATTGGTCCCAACGGACAGAATATGGGTGTCATCGGCATGACGGGTGCACCTGTCAAGCAATGGGCTGCGTTGGCTCGGCCCGCAACCTGGGGCTATTTCTTTCTCCCCATGCGCCAGGCATTGAGTTGGCAATGGCAAATGCCATTCTGGGGAGGGTTGCTGTCCATATGGTTTCTGCTAAATCTCCTGCGTCCTGACAGAAAAGGATTGAACTTCGGGTTGGCATTTGCATTCTGCGTGGCGCCGTATGCCGCGGCTTGGTCAAACTGGCCATTGTATGCAGCAATGTTTCCTGCATTGGCCTTTGTACTGTCATTCAAGATAATGAAAATTGAGAGCCCATGGAAGACGGCTCTTATGGGTGCGATACTTGGTTGGCTGCTTGCTTGCTGGGCATTGGTTTTGTATCCGCCCTGGATCATCATTGGCGGTAGTTTCCTACTGCTTCTTGCTGTGGGCTGGGGTTTTGATCAGCGCAGTGAGCTGCGCTGGGGCTGGGCGCAGCTGTTAGGTATTTTTGCTGCGCTGGCAGTTGCGTCGGCACTTCTTGGTAGCTGGTGGTTGGATACTCGCGATGCCGTGGCACTCATGCAGGCAACGGAATATCCTGGCAAGCGTGGCTCAATGCCAGGCGGGGATCTTGCATGGTGGTGGCATCTCCGAGGGTATTCCAATGCAGACACTGTTGTCCGCTCTCCAGGCCCTGAGACAAATCAATCAGAAATCAGTTCATACTTCATATTGCCAATACTTATGGTCGCGTTGTGTGCTGTGCATCTGATGCGATCCACAAAATATCGCTGGTCTGTGGCGGCATGCGCAGCATTCATGGTTTGCTACTGGATTTTCAGTTTTTCAGGTTTCCCAATATGGCTGGCCAAGTATTCGCTTTGGGGCAATATGCCGACTGCCCGTATCGATTTGGGAATGGGGTTGGCTTTTTCTGTGTTGATGGCTCTGGTTGCCGGTGGGGCCGTGGCGACGGTAGATAAAGACGGTAATGGTAAAAGTGTTTCCATTTTCCAAAAGTGGCTGATTCCTGGGGTGGTGGCAATTTCAAGTGCGGGATTGATTGCATGGACCTTGATGAGAATCCCCAAGGATTTTACGCCAAGTGGAAGCTGGGTATATACGCTGGCCATGACGCTTTCCGGAGCAGCGATCTGCTGGTGGATTATGAGGAGACGAATGGCTGCAGGCGTGGCCATGTTGGTTATCGTCAATTTGTTGGCAACGTTGGCTTTTAATCCGGTGACGAAGGCGCCTAAAGATGTGATTCTTGCGGATGGAAATCTTCAGTTTTTGAAAGATCCTCATGATGAAAATAAACGCTTGCGGACATTGGCTCTGAATGGGGATGGCGTGGGGCCCTTGATGCTGGCAGGTATGGGCTATCCGGTGGAAAATGGGGTTCTTTATTACCCGCATAAGGAGTTCTGGGAGAAAATGGGGCTCCCGGAATCAAAGTGGCCGATTGTCAATCGCTATCAACATCTCGGGTTCTATGTGGATGAGACGGTAAATGTGGGGGAGGGATATACAGTTTCGGCGCCTGCAGTGGACTACATTAGGGTATTGGTGAATCCAAAAGACTTCGATTTCAATAAGACAGGCGCCGACCGGGTTGTTGTCCTCGCAGATGAGGCCGGTGGGCTAAATTTGAATTCCTCTTTGATTTGGCTCGGGGCATCCAGGAGGTTTCACTGGTTTGCCGTAAAGGGCAGTCCTGCCGAGTAGGATCTCAGGTTTTATGAATCTGTTGTTTCTCAATCAAAAAAATGCAAAATTTTCTGCGAATGATCGAGTTGCCGGGTGTGGTATGTCAATGATGGTTTTTCGATTGATTTTTCTGCTGCTTTGCGTCTCTTTCCCGTGGATCGGGAAGGCTGCAGATAATTCGCATCCTAAGATATATGGAGCATTGGAACATTGGAGTTATGAGCCAGATAGCCGCCAACTGACTGTCTCTGGGTGGGTGCTTGCAGGGGAGAAAGGATTAAATCCTCCTTTGCTCAGGCTATCCGTATCCGGCGAGAAATTTGAAAATAATAATGCCAAATGGATTGAAAGAGAGGATGTGTCTGCCACCAACCCTGCGATGGGAGGCCAGACAGGCGTTGGATTTTCCTGGGAAGTTTCTTTGTCGAAAGTCCTGCCCGCTGGCGTGCATCCAGTAGTCCTGGAGGCTATCTACCAAGCGGATGGGGACAAGGCCACCTTGCAGAGTGCTTTTTCAGGGCCACCAGTTATCGTTATTGAAAGCATACGACCACGACATTGGTGGACGTTGGGTATTTTGCTTTGCGCGGTAGCATTGCTTGGATCTAAGAAACTGCAGAGTTTGCGGGGCTTGAGGAGGGGTATTTCAAGCTTCAGAGGGCGGGGCGTATATATTCTGATTATCGGTTCTTTCACCCTTTTGGTCGGTGCTGGAATTACGGGCAGCTCAGTGGGCTTGTTGTTGCAGAGTCCGCATGGAGCAAGCATCTTGGATTCAAAAGGTAGCAATGAGAGATTGTTCAGTTTGCGCCCCATCCGTGGGGATGAGTGGGGAGTATTGATGCCAAATGTATTGGCACAAATCCATCACGAGCCAAAATTCCCTGTCGTAAATACCAATATAGGCCTGAACGGTCAAAATATGGGGGTAATTGGCATGACAGGTGTGCCAATCTACCAGTTGGCGGCCCTGGCTCGTCCTGCGACCTGGGGCTATTTCTTTTTGCCCTTGCGGCAAGCCATGAGCTGGCAGTGGCAACTTCCTTTTTGGGGAGGATTGCTTTCCGTATGGCTGATGTTGAATTTGATTCGAAAAAATCAGCGAGGGCTGAACTTTGGGTTGGCATTGTCTTTTTGTGTGGCACCGTATGCGGCTGCATGGTCCAATTGGCCGCTGTATGCAACGATGTTCCCTGCTATCGCCTTCGTGGTTGCCTGCAGGTTACTGACAGTCGCTAGCGTTTGGAAGGCAGTGCTGCTCGGCCTCGCTCTGGGGTGGGCTGTAAGTGGTTGGTTCCTTGTGCTTTATCCCACCTGGGTTATTGTCATTGGAAGTATTCTGTTGCTGGCTGGCATTGGCTGGTGCGTGGATCAGCGTGCCCAGCTGCGTTGGTCAATGGCGCAGTGGGCGGGCTGTGCCGCTTCCTTGTGCGTGGTGGTTGTTATTGTCGGTAGCTGGTGGCTTGATACGCATGAGGCAGTCGCGTTGATGCAGGCTACGGAATACCCCGGCAAGAGAGGTGCAATGCCGGGCGGGGACTTGCAGTGGTGGTGGCATCTGAGAGGCTACACCAACGTGGAAACGGTACTTAGCATGCCCGGTCCCAAAACAGATCCGTCATCAGCTAGCTCATTTTTCCTGTTGCCTTTATTGTTAATAGCCTTTTTCTTAAGAAATTTCCGGAGTTCTGCACAGAGGTCTTGGATGATTGTCGCTGCGGCTGCCTTCGTCTTTATTTACTGGATCTATTGTTTCATCGGTTTTCCTGTGTGGTTGGCTAAATATTCCTTGTGGGGGAATATGCCGACGGTGCGCATGGACGTAGGTATTGGGCTGGCTGGAATTATGGCAATGGCTATGATGGCTGGTGGGTATGTGTTGGATGGTGAGCAAAAAACAAAAAGACTGAAGGTGATCGGGAATTGGGCCATCCCTGGAGCAGTGGCCTTGGCGAGCGCCATTCTTATAGCAATGGCGATGTCATATACGCCGAGAAATATAATGCCAGGGGGCAGCATTGTTTATACTGTCGCGATGGCTGGTTCTGGCGCTGTCATCTGCTGGTGGATGTTGAGAGGAAGAGTGGCTGAAGGGGTATGGCTACTGACTATTGTGCATTTGCTCACAACCTTTGCCTTCAATCCATTTTCTAAGGCACCTAGAGATATTGAGCTTGCTCAGGGTAATTTGTCCTATGTCACGAATGGCCAGCAGCCAGAAAAAAGGCTGCGCACTTTGCTGCTCAATGGTGATGGAATTGGCGCGCTGACATTGGCTGCTGCCGGGGTACCTATTGCTAACGGCGTTTTTTATTATCCCCATGAGAGGTTCTGGGAGGAGATGGGCCTGCCATCGGATAAATGGTCTGTCGTCAACAGATATCAACATTTGGGGTTTTATGTTGATTCTGACGTGCAGGAAAGCGATGGATACTATGTCTTTTCGCCGACAATAGACCAGGTGCACGTTCATATACACCCATTGAATTTCAATTTCGCAAAATCAGGAGCCGACAGGGTGGCTGTCCTGGCTCAGCATGCCCAGGGATTGCGTAAAAACCCCTCGCTGAACTGGTTGGGAGAGTTCCGAGGCCTGAACTGGTTTGCCGTGAATAATTCCCGCAAGCCGTGAAGATGCATGCGGATCAGGGTACTGATCCGCATGCACTGCAGAAGGCGTTTGGCGCCTTATCCCTTTTGCAAAGCCAACCCCGCATGCTCGCGCAGCGGATGGAAGTGAATCTTGGGAAACCGCTCCTGCGCCAATCGCACGTCATAGGGTGACGTGCACAGATAGGCCAGCGTATCGGCCGCATCGCGCGCCATGCGCAGCGGGTAGGCGTTCTCGAATTCGCGCAGCTCGGCCGGGGTGTCTGCCGTGATCCAGCGTGCGCCCGTGTACTGGCAACCTTCCAGGCGGATGTCGCAGTCGTATTCGGCGTTCAGGCGGTGCTGGACAACTTCGAATTGCAGCTGGCCCACGGCGCCCAGCAGCATGTTGCCGCCAGCCTCGGGCTTGAAGACCTGGATGGCGCCTTCCTCGCCCAGTTGCATCAGGCCCTGCTGCAGCTGCTTGGTGCGCAGCGGGTTCTTGAGCACCACGGTCATGAACATTTCCGGGGCGAAGAAGGGCAGGCCCGTGAACTGGAGATTGGTGCCGTCGGTGATGGTGTCGCCCAGCTGCACGCCGCCATGCGTGGTGAAGCCGATGATGTCGCCCGCATAGGCTTCTTCCACGGCTTCGCGGCGCTGGCTCATGAAGGTCACGACCGAGGTGGGGCGCAGCTCCTTGGCAGTGCGCTGGACCTTCATCTTCATGCCGGGCGTGTACTTGCCCGAGGCCACGCGCACGAAGGCGATGCGGTCGCGGTGGTTGGCGTCCATGTTGGCCTGGACCTTGAAGACCACGCCGGAGAAGCCTTCGTCCTCGGGCTGGATGATCTTTTCCACAGGCTGCTTGTTGACCAGCAGCGAGCTTTTGCGGGGGCCGGGCGGGGGCGACATGTCGACCACGGCATCCAGCACTTCCATGACACCGAAGTTGTTCACGCCGGAGCCGAAGAAGACCGGTGTGAGCTTGCCTGCCAGGAAGGCCTCGTGGTCCCAGGGGGCCGAGGCGCCCTGGGCCAGTTCCATGCTTTCCAGCGCATCGTCGAAGGACTGGCCGAAGCGCGCGCGCAGCTTGTCGACCTCGGCCAGGGGGATGGCCTCGAAGTCCTGCGGGCGGCGCTCGCTGCCGGGCTGGAACACCGTCATGGTCTGGGTGAGCAGGTTGATGATGCCGCCGAACTGCCGGCCCTGGCCCACGGGCCAGGTGACGGGGCAGCAGGGCATGCCCAGTTCGCGCTCCACTTCGTCGAGGATGTCCAGGGGATCGCGCACTTCGCGGTCCATCTTGTTGACGAAGGTGATGATGGGCGTGTCGCGCTGGCGGCAGACCTCGATCAGGCGGCGGGTCTGCGATTCCACGCCGTTGGCGGCGTCGATGACCATCAGGGCCGAGTCCACGGCCGTGAGCACGCGGTAGGTGTCTTCCGAGAAGTCCTTGTGGCCGGGCGTGTCGAGCAGGTTGACCACGTGGTCGCGGTAACTCATCTGCATGACCGAGCTGGCCACCGAGATGCCGCGCTGCTTTTCGATTTCCATCCAGTCGGAGGTGGCATGGCGGCTGGCCTTGCGGCCCTTGACGGCGCCCGCGATCTGGATCGCGCCCGAGAACAGCAGCAGCTTTTCGGTCAGCGTGGTCTTGCCCGCGTCGGGGTGGGAAATGATGGCAAAAGTCCGGCGGCGCCGGGTTTCCAGGGCGTAAGTCAAGGGGGAATCCAGGAGATGGCAATAGACAGGGCGCGCGTACCGGCGGACGGCCGCGGCGAACCGGCGCATTTTACAGAGCGTGTGCCTGAAGTGTGTTCCGGGAGGAATCCTCCAATGACTTCGGCGATACGGTCGTTGCAGCATTTGCTTTGGAGATGCCTGGGCGCGATATGAGCACAGCCAACAGAGCGGGTGTGAGAACGAAGAATGGCAACAGGTATCGATATTCGCCGGCCGTGGCGAAGACCGCAATGGCGGTCAGGTGAATGGCTGGCGGCACGCTGATCAGCAAGGCTGGCACGTTCTTTTGGCGCACGCCATGCCACAGGACCATGGCCAGCAGCGTGAAGCCCAGCCAGGGCGTCCATAGCAGCCAGCGCCAGGCATGGCTTTGGCGAAGCAGGCCGCGCAGGGCCGTTTCCGATGAATCCAGCCTGAAGATCCGCATTTGCGATTGCGCCTGGGTACGCCTGATCACATGGCGGGCATAGTCGAGCGCCGGGAATCCGCCTTGGGCCAGGGCGGCAGACAGCAGCACGTTGACGCGGCTGGCCGCCACATCGGGCAGGTTGTGCCAGAGGTTGTAGCGCAGGAATTCATGCGCTAGTTCCTTGCGCCGGTCTTCGGTCAGGCCGAAGAGCTGAGGCCCCTGCGGATGGAACACCAGCATGTCCCAGTAGGCCGGGTCCGAGTAGGCGAGCATAAGCTGGCGCGGGGCATGGCCTTCCAGGATCTCCAAAGTGCGTGCCGACAGCTTGGGCGCCTGCAGCACCCAGGGGTCGTTCATGAGAGGCTGCTTTTGCCAGAGATCGTTCATGGCCCTGGGCTGCAGCAGCTTGACCGTTTCGAAGAGCACGAGTGAATCCATGGCGCTTTGCGGTGCGGGCTTGTGCATCTTCGTGCCCGTGTAGGCCAGCGCACACCACAGGCCGATGATGGCGCACAGCGGCAAGCGGCTTTTGCGGTGGACCAGAAAGATCGCAACCACGGCCGGTGCCAGAAAAAGGGCGCCGTTGGCGCGCACGAAAACCGCAAACGGCAGTGCCAGCGCTATGAGGGCCAGGCTGGCCCGGCTGTGTCGTTTCTGGCTGCAAATCCACCAAAGCTCGAACAGCAAGGCGCAGGAGGCCACGGCGAAGATGGCGTCTGGATACAGCGTGGCCATGAAATAGACCATGTGGGGCGCCGCGCAGACGAAGACCAGCAGCACGACGCAAAGCAGGCGGTGCCCGCGCGCCCAGTACCAGGCCAACATGCGCGCAAAGAAGAGGGCGCACAGCAGCAGCAGGATGGCAACGGGCACCTCTACCCTGTGGGTGACACCATAAGTCCAGCGCACGAAGTAGTACCAGAAGGCGCTCTTGCCAGAACGAAAGTGCTCGGGCCTGTCCACTTCCTGGAGGATGGCCGAACTGTCTTCGCCCAGCACGCCGGGCCAGAAGACCAGCAGCCATCCCAGATAGACCAGCACGAGCAGGCCGGCGCTGGCCAGGAAGGCACGGCGCTCCCCATTGCCTTCAAGGCAGGCCTGAGCAGGCGCGGCGGCGGAAGGCGGCGGGCCGGTGGCGGAGATGGATCTGCTGTTCATGGGCCGTCGACGATGCGCCCAGGTCCTTGGGTTGTGGCAGTGCGGTCAGCGGCGGAGCCGCTGACCTTCTTGATGCCGTCTTGATACGGCCCCTGCCAATCTCAACCCATCCTTGACAGCCCCGGCCCTAGAGTTTTCCCCATCGCAACAACAGGTGCCGCCAAGCGGTGCCGATGCGGGAGAAATTCCTATGACCCTGACCGAAATCACCGGATGGCTGGGCGCCCTGGGCGCTCTGGCTGTGTTTGTCTACCTGGGATACGCCTTGCTGCGGCCCGAGCAGTTCTGAGGTGGCGCAGATGCAAGACCTGATCTTTATCGCCCTGAGCCTGGGCTGCTTCGGAGGCCTGCTGGCCTTCGTGGCGGCGCTGGGCCGGATTTGACTGCCTGAAAGGAGACCGCCATGTGGTTGACCTGGATGGAATTTGCACTGGTGCTGCTGGTGATGACGGCGCTGGCCGTGCCCATGGGGCAGTGGCTGGCACGCTGCTTCACGAGTGAGCACCATGCCTGGATCGAGCGGCTGAGCTTTCGCGCCCTGGGCGTGAGCCCGGCCGAGCGCATGGGCTGGCAGCGCTACGGGCTGGCGCTGCTGCTGTCCAACGGCGCCATGCTGCTGCTGGGCTATGCGCTGCTGCGCGTGCAGGGCTGGCTGCCGCTGAATGCGCTGGGCAATGCGGCGCAGACGCCGGACCTGGCCTTCAACACGGCCGCGTCCTTTGTGACCAATACCAACTGGCAGGCGTATTCGGGCGAGAGCAGCCTGTCCAACGCCACGCAGATGGTGGCCATCACCTTCATGATGTTCGCGGGCGCGACCACGGGCGTGGTCGCCGCGGCGGGCTTCATTCGCGGCCTGGCGCGCTCCAGTGCATCGGACCTGGGCAATTACTGGGTGGACTATGTGCGCGTGCTGTGGCGCGTGATGCTGCCGCTGAGTTTCGTGGTGGCCCTGGTCTATGTGTGGCAGGGCGTGCCGCAGGCACTGGATGGCCAGGTCTGGGCGACGACGCTGGAGGGCGCGCGCCAGCAGATCCTGCTGGGCCCTGTGGCCAGCCTGGAGAGCATCAAGCACATCGGCACGAACGGCGGCGGCTTCTTCGGCATGAACGCAGCCCATCCGTTCGAGAACCCCACGCCGCTGACCAATGCCATCCACATCCTTGGCATGCTGCTGATTCCCTCGGCCATGACCTATGCCTTCGGCTCCATGCTGCTGCGCCGCCGCCAGGGCTGGGTGCTGTTCGGCGCCTGCCTGGTGATGTTCGTGGGTTTTATCTCGCTGGTGTTCACGGCCGAGCAGGCCGGCAATCCGCTGCTCACGGCAGCAGGTGCCGACCAGCAGGTCAGCGCCACCCAGCCGGGCGGCAACATGGAGGGCAAGGAGCTGCGCTTCGGCATCGCCGACACGGCGCTGTTCGTGGCCACGACCACGGCCGCGACCACGGGATCGGTCAATGCCATGCATGACTCGCTGACGCCGATGGGCGGGCTGGTGCCGCTGGCGCAGATGATGCTCAACTGCGTGTTCGGCGGTGATGGCGTGGGCCTGATCAACCTGCTGCAGTACGCCATCCTCACGGTCTTCCTGGCCGGCATGATGATTGGCCGCACGCCCGAGTTCCTGGGCAAGAAGATCGAGGCGCGCGAGATCAAGCTGGTGATGCTGGCCGTGATGGCGCACCCCCTCTCCGTCCTGGGCTTCACGGCGCTGGCGGCGGTCTGGCCCGACACGCTGGCCAGCCTGTCCAACCGGGGGCCGCACGGCTTCTCGGAAGTGCTCTACGCCTATGCCTCGGGCACGGCCAACAACGGCTCCGCCTTTGCGGGCCTGAACGCGAACACGCCGTTCTTCAACACCACCATCGGCCTGGCCATGCTGGCCGGCCGGTATCTGACGCTGCTGCCCATGCTGGCCCTGGCCGGCAGCCTGGCTGCCAAGCCCACCGTGCCTGCGGGCCCGGGCACCTTCCCGACGGCCACGCCGCTGTTCATGGGGCTGCTGGTCTTCGTGGTGGTCGTGGTCGGCGGGCTGACCTTCCTGCCTTCGCTGGCCCTGGGGCCCGTGGTCGAGCAGCTGCAGATGCTGTCAGGACAGGTCTACCCCTGAACCCCTGAGTCACCTGAGCCCGTTTTTTTCTTGGCCGCCGGTTCTGCCTTGGCAGGGCCGTGCGGCGGAGGTTTCGAGATGCAAGTTCAAACACATACTTCCGGCCCCTTGCCGGTGCTGCGCGCTGATGCGCAGGCCCAAGCGCAGGCCGCTCCTGGCGGGCTGCGCTCGCTGTTCGGCCCCAGCCTGCGGTCGGCGCTGTTCGTCGCCGTGGTCACGGGCCTGGCCTATCCGCTGGTCACCACGCTCGTGGCCCAGGCTGCGTTTCCCAAGACCGCCAATGGCAGCCTGGTCACGCGCCAGGGCTCGGTCGTGGGCTCGGCCCTGATCGGGCAGGAGTTCGCCTCGCCGCGCTATTTCCAGGGCCGGCCCAGCGCCACCACGGCGCCCGATCCCGACAAGGCCGACGCCACGGTGGCCGCGCCCTACAACGCTGCGCTGTCGGCTGCCACCAACCAGGGGCCGACCCATGCGGCGCTCAAGGAGTCCGTGGCGGCGCGCGTGGCCGCCTACCGCGAACTCAATGGCCTGGCTGCAGATGCCGCGGTGCCTGTGGATGCCGTGACGGCCTCGGCCTCCGGCCTGGATCCGCACATCTCGGTGGCCAATGCCCAGCTGCAACTGCCGCGCGTGGCCCGCGAGCGCCAGCTGCCCGTGGCCAAGGTCCAGGAACTGCTGCGCCAGCAGGTGCAGCCGCGCGTGCTGGGCCTGCTGGGCGAGCCGCGCGTGAACGTGCTGCAGATGAACCTGGCGCTGGACGATCTCTCGGCCGCGACGCTGCAGCCTGCGGCAGTCCATGCCGCCAAGGAGTAAGCCATGTCGCGCAAAACTGCCTTGTCCCTGTTCGATCCTTCGCTGGTGCGCCAGGCGCTGGGTGACTCCATCCGCAAGCTGGCACCCAGCGCGCAATGGCGCAACCCGGTGATGTTCGTGGTCTACCTGGGCGCCATCTTCACCAGCCTGCTCTGGGCCCAGGCCCTGGCGGGCGAAGGCGAGGCGCCTGCGGGCTTCATCCTGGCGATTGCGCTTTGGCTGTGGTTCACCGTGCTGTTCGCCAACTTTGCGGAGGCGCTGGCCGAGGGGCGCAGCCGCGCCCAGGCCGCCAGCCTGCGCAGCATGAAGCGCAGCACCGTCGCCAAGAAGCTGGAGCAGGCCAACTACCAGAGCCGCTGGCATCCCGTGGGTGCCGAAGAACTGCGTTCGGGCATGTGGGTGCTGGTGGAGGCTGGCGACACCGTGCCGCTGGACGGCACCGTGATCGAGGGCGTGGCCTCGGTGGACGAGAGCGCCATCACCGGCGAATCGGCCCCCGTGATCCGCGAGGCCGGAGGCGACTTCTCGTCGGTCACGGGCGGCACGCGCGTGCTGTCGGACTGGCTGGTGGTGCAGATCACCGTCAATCCCGGCGAGTCCTTCCTCGACCGCATGATCTCCATGGTGGAGTCGGCCCGCCGCCACAAGACGCCCAACGAGCTGGCGCTGACCATTTTGCTGGTCGGGCTGACGCTGCTGTTCCTGCTGGTCATCGTCACGCTGCGGCCCTATTCGTCCTTTGCGGTGGAGCTGACGGGCAGCGGCCAGGTCGTGGGCCTGACGGTGCTGGTGGCCCTGCTGGTGTGCCTGATCCCGACCACCATCGGCGGCCTGCTGTCGGCCATCGGCGTGGCGGGCATGAGCCGCATGATGCAGGCCAACGTGATCGCCACCTCGGGCCGCGCCGTGGAGGCGGCCGGCGACGTGGACGTGCTGCTGCTGGACAAGACCGGCACCATCACGCTGGGCAACCGCCAGGCCAGCGAGTTCCTGCCCGCGCCCGGCGTGACGGCCGCGCAGCTGGTGGATGCGGCGCAGCTGGCCTCGCTGGCCGACGAGACGCCTGAAGGCCGCAGCGTGGTCGTGCTGGCCAAGGAGATGCATGGCCTGCGCGAGCGCGACCTGGCCACGCTGCATGCGGTCTTCGTGCCCTTCACGGCCCAGACGCGCATGAGCGGCGTGGACATGCCCCAGCCGGACGGCGCCACGCGCAGCCTGCGCAAGGGCGCGGCCGATGCCGTGCGCCGTCACGTCGAATCCCTGGGCGGCCAGTTCCCGCCCGCCATGCTCAAGGTGGTGGAGGATGTGTCGCGGCGCGGCAGCACGCCGCTGGTCGTGGCCGACGGTGCCCGCGTACTGGGCGTGATCGAGCTCAAGGACGTGGTCAAGCACGGCATACGCGAACGCTTTGCCGAGCTGCGCCGCATGGGCATCAAGACCGTGATGATCACGGGCGACAACCCGCTCACGGCGGCGGCCATTGCGGCCGAGGCCGGCGTGGACGACTACCTGGCCGAAGCCACGCCCGAGGACAAGCTGCGCCTGATCCGCGAACACCAGGCCGCAGGCCGCCTGGTGGCCATGACCGGCGACGGCACCAATGACGCGCCCGCACTGGCCCAGGCCGATGTGGCCGTGGCCATGAACAGCGGCACCCAGGCGGCCAAGGAAGCCGGCAACATGGTGGACCTGGACAGCAACCCGACCAAGCTCATCGAGGTCGTGGAGACCGGCAAGCAGATGCTGATGACGCGCGGCGCGCTGACCACCTTCAGCGTGGCCAACGACGTGGCCAAGTACTTCGCCATCATCCCGGCCGCCTTCGTGGGCACGTATCCGCAGCTGTCGGCGCTCAATGTCATGGGACTGGCCAGCCCGGGCTCGGCCATCCTGAGCGCCGTGATCTTCAACGCGCTGATCATCATCGTGCTGATTCCGCTGGCCTTGCGTGGCGTTCCCTACCACGCCATCGGCGCCTCGGCCCTGCTGCGGCGCAACCTGCTGGTCTACGGACTGGGGGGCCTGGTCGTTCCCTTCATCGGCATCAAGCTGATCGACATGCTGCTGGTGGCTCTGGGCCTGGCCTGATCTTTGGCGGCAAGCCTGCCCGGCCGGGCAGGCACCGCCTTGCTTTCTCTGTACAAAAAACCAAGATGAAATCCGTTTCTTCCATGACGACCGCTTGTGCCGTCCCCCGTTTCTTCCCCCGTGTTTCACTGGCTGCACTGTTGTCGCTGGCGGCCGCATCCTGCCATGCGCAGGCCGAGACCTCCCCCGTCAGCGCTGCCAGCGCCGCTGCCCAGGAATCGCCCGCACCCGCCTACGCGCTCACCGGCAGCGTGGCGCTGCTCAGCGACTACCGTTTCCGTGGCATCTCGCAAAGCTGGATGGGGCCGGCGCTGCAGGGCGGGCTGGAGCTGTCGCTGCCGCGCGGCGCCTACCTGGGCGTGTCCGGCTCCAGCGTGTCGCGGCACAGCTATCTGGACGGCCGCGCACTGGAGCTGGACCTGTACGGCGGCTGGCGCACCGAATTGCCGGCGGGCTGGACGGGTGACATCGGCCTGCTGCACTACAACTACCCCGGCGCGCGCGTGCCCCGCGGGGATGGCAGCGGCGGCGTGCGCTACGACACCACCGAGGCCTATCTGGGCGTCACCAACGGCGGCTTCAGCGCCAAATGGTCGCTGGCGCTCACGCCTTACTTCGGGCTGCGCGACAGCACGGCGGCCACGGCCTTTGCCGAGGCACTTCCCGGCAGCGGCAGCTCACGCGGCAGCAGTTATCTGGACCTGAACTACCAGCACCCGCTGGGCGACTGGGCCGTGCTGGGCCTGCATGCCGGCCACACGCAGGTGCGCAACTACAGCGCACTGTCGTATGCCGACTGGCGCGTCTCGCTGGCCCGCAGCTGGGGCCCATGGACGGCCACGCTGGCCTGGGCCGGCACCTCGGCCGACACGCGCTACTACCGCGCAGCCAACGCGGCGGGCCAGATGCAAAGCCTGGGGCGCAGCGGCTGGGTGCTGTCGCTGTCGGCTGCGTTCTAGGCGTCCTTCTGGTGTTTGAGCACGCCCTGGTGCTAGGCTGAGAACCATGCCCATTTCGCCCTCTGCCGACCCGGCTTCGCCCGGCCTGCCGCGCCCCGATCCCGACGCCCTGGTCGCGCGCCTGCGCCATGAGCAGGCGCAGGCGGGCAGGGGCAAGCTGCGCATCTACTTCGGATCGAATGCAGGCGTGGGCAAGACCTACGCCATGCTGGCCGCCGCCCAGCGCGAACGCCAGGGGGGCCGCGAGGTTCTGGTGGGACTCGTGGAAACCCATGGCCGCAAGGAAACGGCGCAGCAACTGCATGGCCTGGAGCAACTGCCGCTGCGCGAGCTGCCGCACCAGGGGCGGACGCTGCGCGAGTTCGACCTGGATGCGGCGCTCGCGCGCCGTCCGCGCGTGCTGCTGCTCGATGAGCTGGCGCACAGCAATGCGCCAGGCTCGCGCCATCCCAAGCGCTGGCAGGACGTGCAGGAACTGCTGGACGCGGGCATCGATGTCTGGACCACGATCAACGTGCAGCACCTGGAAAGCCTGAACGACGTGGTGGGCGGCATCGTGGGCATCACGGTGCGCGAGACCGTGCCCGACCAGGTCTTCGACGATGCCGACGAGGTCATCGTCGTCGATATCTCGCCCGACGAGCTGCTGCGCCGGTTGAAGGACGGCAAGGTCTACATGCTGGAGCAGGCCGAGCGGGCCTCGCGCAATTTCTTTCGCCGTGGCAACCTGCTGGCGCTGCGCGAACTGGCGCTGCGCCGCACGGCCGACCGCGTGGACGAGGATATGCGCGACTACCGGCGCGAGCGCTCCATAGGCGCGGTCTGGCCTGCACGCGAGCGCCTGCTGGTGGCGGTGGCCGGCCGCGCAGGGGACGATGCGCTGGTGCGCCAGGTCGCGCGCATGGTGCGCCGGCTCGATGCGGACTGGATGGTGGTCTACGTGGACGCCCCCCAGCGCCAGCACCGCCCGCGCAGCGTGCAGGCCGCCGTGCTCAAGACCCTGGCCCTGGCCGCTCGCCTAGGCGCCGAGACGGCCACGCTGCCGGGCGCCGATGTGGCCGAGGCCCTGGTCGCCTTCGCGCGCGAGCGCAACGCCAGCCGCCTGGTGCTGGCCCAGCCGCCACGCCCGGCCTGGTCGCCCTGGCGCTGGTGGACGCGCAGCCTGCCCGACCGCATCACGCACCTGCATCCCGATATCGATGTGCTGGTGCTCTCCGGCGGCTCCAGTGCGGCCCGGACCGAGGCCCCTCCTGCCGCAACTTCCGCGCTGCTGCGGCGCGCACCGCTGCCGTGGAAGGGCTATGCCGGCGTCACCCTGGCCTGCCTGGCCGCCACGGTGCTGGCCGAGCAGCTGCTGCGCGTCTTCGACCCGGCCAACGTGGTCATGCTGTTCCTGCTCATCGTCGTGCTGTCTTCGCTGCGCTGGGGGCGGGGCCCCGGTGCCTGGGCCGCGTTGCTGTCGGTACTGTGCTTCGACTACTTCTTCGTGCCGCCGCGCGGCTCCTTCCATGTCAACGACACGCAGTACCTGTTCACCTTCGTGCTGATGCTGGGCGTGGCCCTGGTCTGCGGCCAGCTCATGGCGCGGCTGCGGCATGAGGCGCGCGTGGCGGCCGAGCGCGAGCGCCGCGCGGGCGCCCTGGCACGGCTGGCGCGCGACCTGTCGGGCGCGCTCACGCAGGAGCAGGTGGTGGAGATCGCGCTGCGCACGGTCTCGGGCGTGTTCGACGCCCAGGCCGGACTGCTGCTGCCCGATGCCGACGAGCGCCTGCGGCCCGCGGGCGGCGGCCCCTGCCCCATGGACGACAGCATTGCGCGTTGGGCCATGGACCACGGCCAGCAGGCCGGCCAGGGCACGGACACGCTGCCGGCCGCACCGGCCCGCTATGTGCCGCTGGCCGCACCCGTGCGCATGCGCGGCGTGCTGGTGCTGCAGCTGCGTGCGCCGCAGCGCCTGGAGGTGCCCGAGGAGCAGCGCCTGCTGGAGGCCTGCGCCAGCCAGGTGGCGCTGGCGCTGGAGCGCCAGCACTTCGTGGCCGTGGCCCAGCAGACCCAGATCGCCATGGAGGGCGAACGCATGCGCAACACCCTGCTGTCGGCCGTCTCGCACGACCTGCGCACCCCGCTGACCACCATCCTGGGCGCGGCCGAGGCCGCGCAGCGCCATGTGCCGCCGGGCGGCGCGGCCGACATGCTGGAGCAGGTCCGCATCCAGGCGCAGGCCATGCAGCGCCTGGTGGAGAACCTGCTGGACATGGCGCGCCTGCAGCAAGGCGGCGTGCACCTGCAGCGCGAATGGCTGCCGCTGGACGAAGTGGTCGGCAGCGCGCTGCGCCAGATGCGCGCGCGCCTGGGCCAGCATCCCGTGAGCACCGACGTGCCCGCCAGCCTGCCGCTGCTGCAGCTCGATGCCCTGCTCATGGAGCGCGTGCTGGTCAATCTGCTGGACAACGCCGCCAAGTACACGCCGGCCGGCACGCCGCTGGCCATCAGTGCGCGCGTGCAGGATGGCGAACTGCTGCTGTCCGTGCGCGACGGCGGGCCGGGCCTGCCGTCCCACCTGCCGGTGGAGACGCTGTTCGAGCCCTTCACGCGCGGCACGGCCGAGTCCACCGTCTCGGGCATAGGCCTGGGCCTCGCACTGGTGCGCAGCATTGTCGAGGCGCATGGCGGGCGCATCGAGGCTGCCGCCGCGCGGCCCGGCCCAGGCACCGTCTTCACGCTGCGCTTTCCCGTGCCCGAGCAGCCTGCGCTGGATTAGAGTCCCGCCATGCACGAAAGCCTCCCATGAGCACGCCTGTCAACCGCATCCTGATGATCGAGGACGACCCCGGCATCCGCCGCTTCGTGCGCCTGGTGCTGGAAGACGAAGGCTGGCAGGTCTTCGAGGCAGACAGCGCGCGCCGGGGCCTGATCGAGGCGGCGAGCCGCCAGCCCGACCTGGTCATCCTCGACCTGGGCCTGCCGGATGCCGACGGCAAGCAGGTCCTCACCGAGCTGCGCGGATGGTCCTCCGTGCCCGTGCTCGTGCTTTCTGCGCGCGAGCGCGAGGACGAGAAGGTGGCCGCGCTGGACGCCGGCGCCGACGACTACCTGGTCAAGCCCTTCGGCGTGCCCGAGCTGCTGGCCCGGCTGCGCGTGATGCTGCGGCGGCGTCAGCAGCTGGGGCCCGCGGGCGGCGCAGGCGCCTCCAGCCAGGTGCACTTCGGCCCGGTGCAGGTGGACCTGGCCACGCACGAGGTGCGGCGTGCAGGCCAGCCGGTGCACCTCACGCCCATCGAATTCCGCCTGCTGGCGGCCCTGATCGCCGCCCAGGGCCGGGTGCTCACCCACCGCCAGCTGCTGCTGCAGGTCTGGGGCCCCGAGTACCTGGGCCGTGCCCATTACCTGCGCGTGCACATGGCCAATCTGCGCCAGAAGATCGAGGACGAGCCGGCCCAGCCGCGCCACCTGGTGACCGAGCTGCAGGTGGGCTACCGGCTTGTGGGGCTGGGCGGTGAGGCATCCCCGGGATCGGTATAATCAGCGCCTCTCCGAGGAGCGTTGCAGCGGCCCCCACACATCAGGCGTGGTCGCGAGGCTCGGAGTCATACCTGCAACGACGCTCGCCCACGCTTTCTGTGCGGTGAGCTTTTTTTCGTCTCCCGCAGAACGTGGTTTTTCATTCATCTTTTGGAGAAAACCATGAACGCTGCTGTTCGTCCCGTTTCCGCCGACACGGCCATCGCTGACATTTCCCTTGCCGCCTGGGGCCGCAAGGAAATCCTGATCGCCGAAACCGAAATGCCCGGCCTGATGGCCACGCGCGAGGAATTCGCCGCTGCCCAGCCCCTCAAGGGCGCGCGCATCACCGGCTCGCTGCACATGACCATCCAGACGGCCGTGCTGATCGAGACGCTCAAGGCCCTGGGCGCCGAAGTGCGCTGGGCGTCGTGCAACATCTTCTCGACGCAGGACCATGCCGCCGCCGCCATCGCCGCCACGGGCACGCCCGTGTTCGCCATCAAGGGTGAATCGCTGGCCGACTACTGGGACTACACCCACCGCATCTTTGAATTCGGCGCCGCCGGCACCGAAGGCGAAGGCCCGAACATGATCCTGGACGACGGCGGCGACGCCACCATGCTGCTGCACCTGGGCATGCGCGCCGAAAAGGACCTGTCCGTGCTGGACAACCCCGCCTCCGAAGAAGAGAAGATCGCCTTCGCCGCCATCCGCGCCAAGCTGGCCCAGGACCCCACCTGGTACACGCGCAAGAGCGCCCACATCATCGGCGTGACCGAAGAGACCACGACCGGCGTGCACCGCCTCAACGAGATGTCGGCCAAGGGCACGCTGAAGTTCCGTGCCATCAACGTCAACGACTCCGTCACCAAGAGCAAGTTCGACAACCTCTACGGCTGCCGCGAATCTCTGGTGGACGGCATCAAGCGCGCCACCGACGTGATGATCGCCGGCAAGGTTGCCGTGGTGGCCGGCTACGGCGACGTGGGCAAGGGCTGCGCCCAGGCGCTGCGCGCGCTGTCGGCCCAGGTCTGGGTCACCGAGATCGATCCCATCAACGCCCTGCAGGCGGCCATGGAAGGCTACAAGGTCGTGACCATGGAGTGGGCAGCCGACAAGGCCGACATCTTCGTGACCACCACCGGCAACCGCGACATCATCCGCCACGAGCACATGGTGGCCATGAAGAACGAAGCCATCGTCTGCAACATCGGCCACTTCGACAACGAGATCGACGTCGCCTCCATCGAGCAGTACCAGTGGGAAGAAATCAAGCCCCAGGTGGACCACATCACCTTCCCTGACGGCAAGAAGATCATCCTGCTGGCCAAGGGCCGCCTGGTGAACCTGGGCTGCGCCACCGGCCACCCCAGCTTCGTGATGAGCGCCTCGTTCGCCAACCAGACCATCGCCCAGATCGAGCTGTTCACCAAGCCCGATGCCTACGAGGTCGGCAAGGTCTACGTGCTGCCCAAGATCCTGGACGAGAAGGTCGCCCGCCTGCACCTGAAGAAGGTCGGCGCCATGCTGACCGAACTGACGGACGGCCAGGCTGCCTATATCGGCGTGAGCAAGCAGGGTCCCTACAAGCCCGAAACTTATCGCTACTAAGCACCCCCTGAGCGGCTTGCGCCGCTTCCCCCTCTCTACTTGCTTCGCAAGGGAGGGGGACGACACCCTCGCGGCGGGGCGGCCCTTGCTCGGTGTCCCTGAGTTGGGCCCTGCCAGTTGTGGGGTGCGACGCCGCTTGGCGTCATTGGTTTAGAGATTTCCTGGGAACGACGCTATGCGCGCAGATGTATTTTTGGTGGAAGCCGGCCATGCGGCCACGCGCTCGCAGGCGCAGCGGCTGATTGCGGGTGGCGTGCAATGGCGCATGACGCCGCTGACGCCTTGGAAGAAGGTTGCCAAGAACGGCGACGAGATTCCTGCGGGGGCCGAGCTGCAGTTGCTGGACGGGGCCGAGGCCCGGTTCATCTCGCGCGGCGGGCTGAAGCTGGAAGGCGCGCTGGCGGCCACCAAGCTGTCGGTGCAGGGCCTGCGCTGCCTTGACGTGGGCCAGAGCACGGGCGGTTTCACCGACTGCCTGCTGCAGGCGGGCGCCGCCCAGGTCATCGGCGTGGACGTGGGCCATGGCCAGTTGCATGACCGGCTGCGCTCGGATGTGCGCGTGATCTGCGTCGAGGGCGTCAACGCCCGCGCGGTGACGGCCGAGGGCCTGCAGGAGTCCTGCGAGGAAGTGCTGTCCGAACGCTGGGAAGAAGATCCCGACGACAACGACACCCAGCCCGTGGCGCCCTATGCCTGGATGCGCAACGGCGGTCTGGTCGATGAAGACTACGACGACAGCGACGACGCCAAGGAAAAAGAGATCGAGGCCTTCAAGGCCGAGCGCGCGGCCAAGGGCAAGGCCCGGGAAGAAGGCACGGTGGCCACGCAGCGCCGCCGCCGCGCGGAGTTTGCCGACGTGGACATCACGCCGCAGTTCGACTTCGTCACGGGCGATCTGTCCTTCATCTCGCTGACCCTGGTGCTGCCGGCCGTCACGCGCCTGCTCAAGCCGCATGGCCAGCTGCTGATGCTGGTCAAGCCGCAGTTCGAACTGCAGCCGGGCCAGGTCGGCAAGGGCGGCATCGTGCGCGATGCGGCCCTGTTCACCGAGGTGGAGCAGCGCATCCGCACCTGCCTGGGCGAGCTGGGCCTGGAGGTCAAGGGCTGGATGGAGTCGGCCATCGAAGGCGGTGACGGCAACCGCGAATTCTTCGTGCATGCCCAGCAGGCGGCCGTGGTGAAGGAGCCTGCACAGCCTGAAACGCAGGACGACGACGAGCCCCGTTCGGCCGTGAAAGCCGCGCCTAAGCCGGCCGCGCCCAAGCGCGTGTCCCGCACCGTGCTGCGCGAGCAGCGCAACGAGCGTGTGATCGACACCAGCACCGAGTTCGGCGTGCCCGGACCGGGGCGCGCCAAGCTGCGCAAACGCAACGAATGAAACACTGAGCAGTGAGTCTTACATGAGCTTTCCGATCAGCTTCGAATTCTTCCCGACCAAGACGCCCGAAGGCGCGGCCAAGCATGTGCAGGTGCGCAAGAACCTCTATGCGCGCAAGCCCCAGTTCTGCTCCGTCACCTATGGCGCGGGCGGCTCCACACAGGCCGGCACCTTCAACATGGTGCGTGACATCCAGAGCGAAGGCGTCAGCGCAGCATCGCATTTCTCCTGCGTGGGCGCCACGCACGACAAGGTGCGTGCCGAGCTGCAGGAGCTCAAGGCCATGGGCGTGCGCCGCATCGTCGCGCTGCGCGGCGACCTGCCCAGCGGCTACGGCCTGGGCGGTGAATTCCAGTACGCCAGCGACCTCGTGGAATTCATCCGCCGCGAGTTCGGCGACTGGTTCCACATCGAGGTGGCAGCCTATCCCGAGGTCCATCCGCAGGCGAAATCCCCACATTCCGATCTGGAAGCGTTTGCGGCTAAAGTGCGCGCTGGCGCGGATTCCGCGATCACCCAATATTTCTACAATGCCGACGCCTACTGCCGTTTCGTTGATGCGGCGCGCGGCATGGGGCTTGATGCACCGGTTGTTCCCGGCATCATGCCCATCACCAGCTCTACGCAGCTGATGCGCTTCTCGGACGCCTGCGGCGCCGAGATCCCGCGCTGGATCCGCCTGCGTCTGCAGGCTTACGGAGATGACACGGCGTCCATTCGCGCCTTCGGCCTCGATGTCGTGTCCCGTCTATGCGAGCAGTTGCGCAGCCAGGGCGCTCCCGGGCTGCACTTCTATACGATGAACCAGAGCGTCGCCACGCTGGAAATCTGCGATCGATTGGGCCTTTGAGCGCGCAGCCACTGCGCCGGCCCCGGGCGGCCCTCTAGAACTTGGGAACGGTCAGGCGTTCCCTGGAGGTTTTTGCCCATGGATCGTAATTTTCGACGCCTGCATTGGCGCTGGCTGGCCATGTGTGCCATCACCGCCACCCTGGCTGGCTGCGCACCGGCTCCCGTGGCCGAAACCGATGCCGAGTCCGGTGCCTTGATGGCGGGTGCGGCAGGGGCCGCAACCGTGGCCGAGGGCCAGACGCCAGCGGCCGTGCCCTCGGCCGGCAAGCGCGGTGGCCGCACTTCGCGGGCCGCGCAGCCGGCCAGCAAATCCTCGGATGCCAAGCCCTCCGAGCCGGCCTCGCCCGAAGACAGTTCCAATCCCGACTTCGCCCTTGTGCCGTCGCGCGACAGCGACCAGCAAGGCCTGGCATCCTGGTACGGCCCGGGCCTGCATGGCAGGCTGACGGCCAGCGGCGAGCGTTTCGACAAGGAAGAACTGACGGCTGCGCACCGCAGCTTCGCCTTCGGCAGCCGTGTCTGCGTGCGCAGCGCCGCGACAGGCAGGACGGTGGTGGTGCGCATCAATGACCGAGGCCCGTTCGCTCCCGGCCGCGTGATCGACCTGAGCCAGGCTGCTGCGCAGGAGCTGGGCATGGTCGGCCTGGGCATCAAGCCCGTGGAGCTGTGGCAGCTCGACGAAGGCGAGGAAGAGTGCCCCGAAACCCTGGTCACGGCCAGGAAGGCCGAGTCCCTCAAGAAGACGCAGCAGGCCAAGGCACAGGCACAAACACAGGCGCGGACCCAGGTTCAGGCAAAGGCCCCGGTCCGGCCGCGTGTGCAGGCCAAGGCACCCGCGCCCAGGCCCAATGCACGCACGGCCGTGGCCAGCCGTGCCGCCCCTGCCGCCAGGCCGGTGGCGAAGGCCGCTGCGCCTGCCGCAGCCTCGGCCACGGCAGTGGCCTCTGCCGCATCGAGCTCGCGCTGAGCCGCGTTCAGCCGCCGGATTCGAGCGTGAAGGCCGCGTTCTCGTCCTGACCGAGCAGCTTGACCAGCTGCGGCATGGCCGGCTTGAGCTGTTCCTTGAGATTGAACGGCGGATTGATCAGGAACATGCCGCTGGCCGGCAGGCCGCCGCGCTCCGAGGTCTTGTTGCTCTTGACCGTGAGCTCCACGTGCAGCCAGCTCTTGCCGGCCTTGGTGGTCATGGTCTTCAGGCGGCGCGGCAGATCGTGCGCCTCGGGGCGCGGGATGATCGGATACCAGACCGCATAGGTGCCTGTGGCAAAGCGTTTGAGACTGTCGGCCGCCATGTCCAGCACCTTGGCGTAGTCGCTCTTGAGCTCGTAGCTGGGGTCGCACAGCACCAGGGCGCGGCGCGACGGTGGCGGCAGGAATTTCTTGATGCCCTCGAAGCCGTCCTCATGCAGCACGGCCACCTGGCGGCCCGCTTCGAGCTGGGCAATGTTGCCCGCCAGCGAGCGCATGTCGGTGGGGTGCAGCTCGAAGACCTTGAGCTTGTCGCGCTCCTGCACGCGCAGCAGGGACTGGATGATGAAGGGCGAGCCCGGGTAGTTGCGCAGCTGCGCGCCCTGGTTGAAGGAGCGCACCGTGGCCAGGTAGGCCTGCAGCACCGGGGCCAGCTCGGCCTCCTTGGCCTGGGCCAGGCGCAGGATGCCGTCGGCGGACTCGCCGCTCTTGTTGGCGTAGTCGCCGTCCAGTCGGTACAGGCCGGCGCCGGCGTGCGTGTCCAGCACCGTGAGGGCGGCATCCTTCTGGAGGAGGTATTGCAGGGTGGCGATCAGCACGGTGTGCTTGAGCACATCGGCATGGTTGCCTGCATGGAAGGCGTGGCGGTAACTGAACATAGGCGTATGGTAACCAGCCGCGCTGCCGGGTGGTTGTCCGTGGCGGCTGAAGGATGGGGGCCGGCGCTGAAGCCAGGGCGGCGCAAGGGGGATGGCGAAGGCCTGCCGTTTTTGTATAATGGAGGGCTTCGCAGCGATTTTAGGGTCCCGCGGCGAAGTTTACATCCCCGCCTAAGAGGCTTCCTTTTTGAAGAAGCGCCGACCGCGGAAAAGGACCCGCCAAACCTTTCTTGAAAGAGAAAACTCATGTCTACATTCAGCGCAAAGCCCGCTGAGGTGCAACACGAGTGGTTTGTGATTGACGCCACCGATAAGGTGCTCGGACGTGTCGCCAGCGAAGTGGCACTCCGTCTGCGCGGCAAGCACAAAGCCATTTACACACCTCACGTTGACACCGGCGACTTCATCGTCATCATCAACGCCTCCAAGCTCAAGGTCACCGGCACCAAGAACCTGGACAAGGTGTACTACCGCCACTCTGGTTTCCCCGGCGGCATCACTGCCACCAACTTCCGCGACATGCAGGCCAAGTTCCCCGGCCGCGCTCTGGAAAAGGCCGTCAAGGGCATGCTGCCCAAGGGTCCCCTGGGCTACGCAATGATCAAGAAGCTCAAGGTGTACGGCGGTGCTGAGCATCCCCACACCGCCCAGCAGCCCAAGGCTCTGGAAATCTAAGGAGACCTAGATGATTGGTGATTGGAACAATGGCACCGGCCGTCGCAAATCCAGCGTCGCACGCGTGTTCCTGAAGAAGGGCTCCGGCAAGATTACCGTGAATGGCAAGGACATTCAGGAATACTTCGGCCGCGAAACCTCGATCATGATCGCAAAGCAGCCCCTGGCTCTGACGAGCAACCTGGAAGCTTTCGACATTCAAGTGAACGTCCACGGTGGTGGTGAATCCGGCCAGGCCGGCGCTACCCGCCACGGCATCACCCGCGCCCTGATCGACTATGACGCAGCGCTCAAGCCCGTCCTGAGCCAAGCCGGCTTCGTGACGCGTGACGCTCGTGAAGTCGAACGTAAGAAGGTCGGCCTGCGCTCCGCACGCCGCGCCAAGCAGTTCTCCAAGCGTTAATCCGCTGGCACTGCAGGAAAGTCCCCCGGGGCTTTCCCCAGAAAAAAACCGCCTTTGCCGGCGGTTTTTTTCTGGGCGATGCAAACCCTTCGCATTCATCTTCGCCGTCGGTGGCCAATGCCCCCACTTGCACTGTCGTCAAGCCGGCGGCCCCGGGAATTCCCGAGCCCTTTGCTGTACCATTCGGGCCAATTGAGAACTTCGGAGTATCCCCATGAGCGCCGTCGCAGAAATCACCGAAACCACCACCGCCGAAATGCCCACCCCGATCGTCTTCACCGACAGCGCAGCTGCCAAGGTGGCCGATCTGATCGCCGAGGAAGGCAACCCCGACCTGAAGCTGCGCGTGTTCGTGCAGGGTGGCGGATGCTCGGGCTTCCAGTACGGCTTCACCTTCGACGAGATCACCAACGACGACGACACGACCATGACCAAGAATGGCGTGTCGCTGCTGATCGACGCCATGAGCTACCAGTACCTGGTGGGTGCCGAGATCGACTACAAGGAAGACCTGCAGGGCGCGCAGTTCGTGATCAAGAACCCCAACGCCTCCACCACCTGCGGCTGCGGATCGAGCTTCTCGGTATAAGCCTTGTCGGCCGCGCTGCAGTGGGGCCCGCAGCAGCCCGCCGCACAACACGCCACCAACCGCCGCGCAGCAATGCGCAGGCGGTTTTTTAACGCCTGCGCCCTTCCTGCCTTGCCATGATTCCTGAAGACAAAGGCGCTTCCGCCTCCACCACATCCTCCTCGCGTTCGGTGCTGCTGTGGCTTGTGGCCATCGGCTTTTTCATGCAGACGCTGGACGGCACCATCGTCAACACCGCGCTGCCCACCATGGCCGAGGCCCTGGGCGAGAGCCCGCTGCGCATGCAGTCGGTCATCGTCGCCTACTCGCTGACCATGGCCATGCTGATCCCGGCCTCGGGCTGGATGGCCGACCGCTTCGGCACGCGGCGTGTCTACCTGTGGGCGATTGCGCTGTTCGTGCTGGGCTCGGTGATGTGCGCGATTGCGCCCAACCTGCAGCTGATGGTGGCCGCGCGCGTGCTGCAGGGCATGGGCGGGGCGCTGCTCATGCCCGTGGGGCGGCTGGCCGTGCTGCGCGCCTTTCCGCGCGAGCAGTTCCTCAAGGCCATGAGCTTCGTGGCCATCCCCGGCCTGGTCGGGCCGCTGATCGGCCCCACGCTGGGCGGCTGGATGGTGGAGTACGTGAGCTGGCACTGGATCTTCCTGGTCAACGTGCCCGTGGGCCTGATCGGCCTGGCCGCCACGCTGCGCTTCATGCCGGTGGGAGACCGCTTTGCCGTCAAGCGCTTCGACGGCGTGGGCTATGCGCTGCTGGCCTTTGGCATGGTGGCCGTGTCGCTGGCGCTGGACAGCATGTCGGGCAAGGGCATCCACGGCGCCATGGTCTTCGTGCTGCTGATCTTCGGCCTGGCCAGCCTGGCCGCCTACTGGCTGCACGCGCTGCGCCGGCCCGACCCGCTGTTCGCCCCCGAGCTGTTCGCCGTGCGCAGCCTGCGCGTGGGCCTGCTGGGCAACCTGTTCTCGCGCCTGGGCAGCTCCTGCATGCCCTTCCTGATCCCGCTGGTGCTGCAGGTCTGCCTGGGTTTCTCTCCGCTGCAGG
Source organism: Delftia deserti (assembly GCF_042653485.1). Taxonomy (NCBI): domain Bacteria; kingdom Pseudomonadati; phylum Pseudomonadota; class Betaproteobacteria; order Burkholderiales; family Comamonadaceae; genus Delftia; species Delftia deserti. The sequence continues at coordinate 4,594,488 of NZ_JBHSIH010000001.1, forward strand.
CCGGCATGATGATGCTGCCCACGGTGCTGGCCAGCATGGCCATGAAGCGCCAGACCACCACGCTCATCCAGCGCATCGGCTACCGACGCGTGCTCATGGGCAACACCCTGGTGCTGTCGCTGATGATCGCCAGCTTCGGCACGGTCTCCACGGCGCTGCCGCTGTGGGTGGTCATCGTCCAGCTGCTGATCTTCGGCGCCACCAACTCCATGCAGTTCACGGCCATGAACACCGTCACGCTCAAGGACCTCGATGCCGGCAACGCCAGCAGCGGCAACAGCCTGCTGTCCATGGTGCAGATGCTGGCCATGGGCATGGGCGTGGCCGCCGCAGGTGCGGTGCTGGCCGGTTTCAGCGAATGGTTCGGCGGCGACACGCCGCAGCACACCCTCAATGCCTTCCGCGCCACCTTCGTCTGCATGGGCGCGGTGACGCTGGCCTCGACCATGATCTTCTCGCAGCTGGGCGACGATGAGGATGTGCGGCCCAAGCCTTTGGTGCCGGCCGAGCACGAGTGAGGGCTGTGCATAGCTTTTGAACCCTGAGCCGCTGCAATCCGCACTTTTGTTGCGGGTTTACCCTTGTTTTTGGCAAGGATATATGGCAGCCCGCATAGGAAATATCGAGGCCGTCTTATGCGTTCGGGCGGGGCTGGACTTAATCTCGGGTACATCCGCAGGACTTACGCAAGCAGGAACGCAAACACGCCATCGCCACAGGGCCAGCGGCTTTCTTCCTCGGAATTTGCGTAAGTCGTGATCCGAACAGTCCACGCACCAGCAGTTGCCCCCACGAGCATGAGCCAGAGCCCCAGTTCCCAACCCATCCGCTTCTATCACCGCGGCCAGATCGTCGAGGTACAGGGGCCGCATCCCACGCGCTCGGTGCTGGACTGGCTGCGCGGCGACGCGCGCTGCACCGGCACCAAGGAGGGCTGCAACGAAGGTGACTGCGGCGCCTGCACCGTGGTCATCGCCGAGCTGGCCGAAGACGGCGCGCCCGACGCCGTGGGCGGCCTGCAGCTGCAGACGGTCAATGCCTGCATCCAGTTCCTGCCCACGCTGCACGGCAAGGCGCTGTTCACGGTGGAGGACGTCAAGGGCCAGTGCGCCGGCAAGCAGGGCTGTGCCACCGGCAAGCCCGCAGGCGGTGCCGAACTGCACCCCGTGCAGCAGGCGCTGGTGGACTGTCACGGCTCGCAGTGCGGCTTTTGCACGCCGGGCTTCGTGATGTCGCTGTGGTCGGCCTACGAGCACCACCAGCAGGCCGGCACGCGTCCCTCGCGCCAGCAGCTGGCCGACGAGCTGTCGGGCAATCTGTGCCGCTGCACGGGCTACCGTCCCATCCTGGACGCAGGCCAGCGCATGTTCGACCTGCCCGCCACGCGCATGGCCACCGAACCCGTGGTGCAGGCACTGCAGGGCCTGCGTGCGCAGGATGCCGGCTTGGACTACGCCGCGCCCAACGCCGCCCAGGGCGGCCGTGTGGACAGCTTCCACGCTCCGCGCACGCTGGACGAGCTGGCCGCCGTGTGCGAGGCCAAGCCCCGCGCGCGGCTGCTGGCAGGCTCCACCGATGTGGGGCTGTGGGTGACCAAGCAGTTCCGCGACCTGGGCGACATCGTCTATGTGGGCGACGTGGCCGAGATGAAGCGCGTCGAGGAGCGCCACGGCGCGGGCAGCCTGGACGGCGGCGAGCTGTACATAGGCGCCGGTGCCTCGCTGGAGTCGGCCTGGTCGGCGCTGTCGCAGCGCTTCGAGGGGCTGACCGATGTGTGGCTGCGCTTTGCCTCCGTGCCCATCCGCCATGCAGGCACCATGGGCGGCAACGTGGCCAATGGCTCGCCCATTGGCGACTCCCCGCCCGTGCTGATGGCGCTGGACGCGCAGATCGAGCTGCGCAAGGGCGCGCGCGTGCGCCGCATGCCGCTGCATGACTTCTATCTGGACTACATGAAGAACCAGCTGGAACCGGGCGAGTTCGTGCAGGCCCTGGCCGTGCCGCTGGACGCTGCACGGCGCCAGACCCGGGCCTACAAGATCAGCAAGCGCTTCGACTGCGACATCTCGGCGCTGTGCGCGGGGCTGGCCATCGAGCTGGACGGCGAGGTGGTGAAGTCCGCCCGCCTGGCCTTTGGCGGCATGGCTGCCGTGGTCAGGCGTGCGGCCCTGGCGGAGGCGGCCATCGTGGGCCAGCCCTGGGACCAGGCCGCAGTGAAGGCCGCCCAGGCCGCGCTGGCCCAGGACTTCAAGCCCATGTCCGACATGCGCGCCAGCGCCGACTACCGGCTCAAGGTGGCGCAGAACCTGCTGCAGCGCCTGTGGCTGGAGACACGTCCGCAACAGCCGCTGCCGCTGCAGGCCACCAGCGTCTGGAGCGTGATGCCCCACGCAGTGCACCAAGGAGCCTGAAATGAACCGCCCCATCGATCCCTCCCTGCTGCACTCGTCCGAGGCCTTTGCGCATTACCTGAAGAACACCGCCTTCCGCGTGGACGAGCGCGCCGAGGCCGGTGCCCACACCCAGGGCCAGCGCGTGGGCATCAGCCGCCCGCATGAGTCTGCCCATCTGCATGTGGCCGGCGAGGCCGCCTACATCGACGACCTGCCCGAGCTGGACGGCACGCTGCACTGTGCGCTGGGCCTGTCGCCCGTGGCCAATGGCCGGCTCAATGCGCTCAGGCTCGATGCCATCCGCGCCATGCCCGGCGTGGTGGCCGTGCTCACGGGCGAGGACATTCCCGGCGTCAACGACTGCGGCTCCATCATCCACGACGACCCCATCCTGTGCAGCGGCGAAATCCGCTACCTGGGCCAGCCGCTGTTCGCGGTGATCGCCGAAAGCCGCGAGGCTGCGCGCCTGGCTGCGGCCCAGGCCAAGGCGGCGGCCGACATCGCGGCCGAGCCGCCCGTGCTCACGCCCCAGCAGGCGCATGAGCTGGGCCAGTACGTGCTGCCGCCCATGCACCTGGCGCGCAGCACGAACGAAGGCGGCGCGCGCCGCGCCATGGACGAGGCGCCGCACCGCCTGAAGTCATCGTTCTACGTGGGCGGCCAGGAGCAGTTCTACCTGGAAGGCCAGATCAGCTACGCCATTCCCAAGGAGGACGGCGCCGTCCACCTGTACTGCTCCACCCAGCACCCCAGCGAGATGCAGCACCTGGTGGCCCATGCGCTGGGCGTGGCCTCGCACGCCGTGCATGTGGAGTGCCGCCGCATGGGCGGCGGCTTCGGCGGCAAGGAGTCGCAGTCGGCCCTGTTCGCCTGCGTGGCCTCGGTGGCCGCGACGCGGTTGCGCCGCCCCGTCAAGCTGCGCCTGGACCGCGATGACGACTTCATGATCACGGGCCGCCGCCACTGCTTCTGGTACGAGTACGAGGTGGGCTACGACGACGAGGGTCGCATCCTCGGCGCCGAGATCTCCATGGTCTCGCGCGCCGGCCACTCGGCCGACCTGTCCGGCCCCGTGATGACGCGTGCGCTGTGCCACTTCGACAACACGTACTGGCTGCCCGATGTGTCCATGCACGGCTACTCCGGCAAGACCAATACGCAGAGCAATACGGCGTTCCGCGGCTTCGGCGGCCCGCAGGGCGCGATCGCCATCGAGAACATCATGGAGACGGTGGCGCGCGAGCTGGGGCGCGATGCGCTCGATGTGCGCCGCGCCAACTTCTACGGCAAGACCGAGCGCAACGTCACGCCCTACAGCCAGGTCGTGACCGACAACGTGATCCACGAGCTGGTGGCCGAGCTGGAGACCTGCAGCGACTACCGCGCGCGCCGCGATGCCATCGCCGAATTCAACGCGGCCAGCCCCGTGCTCAAGCGCGGCCTGTCGCTGACGCCGCTGAAGTTCGGCATCTCCTTCAACGTCAAGCACTTCAACCAGGCCGGCGCCCTGGTCCATGTCTACAACGACGGCTCCATCCTCGTGAACCATGGCGGCACCGAGATGGGCCAGGGCCTGAACACCAAGGTGGCCCAGGTCGTGGCGCACGAGCTGGGCGTGGGCTTCGGGCGCGTGCGCGTCACGGCCACCGACACCACCAAGGTGGCCAACACCTCGGCCACGGCGGCATCGACGGGGGCCGACCTCAACGGCAAGGCCGCTCAGGACGCGGCGCGCCAGATCCGCGAACGCCTGGCCGCCTGCGCCGCCGAGCGCCATGGCGGCCGCGCGGAGGACGTGCGCTTCGCCAACGACCAGGTCCACGTCAACGGCAAGGTACTGGATTTCAAGGCCGTGGTGGGCGAGGCCTACATCGAGCGCGTGCAGCTGTGGTCCGACGGCTTCTATGCCACGCCCGGCCTGTCGTGGAACAAGGACACCATGCAGGGCCGTCCCTTCTTCTACTACGCCTACGGCGCGGCCGTGAGCGAGGTGGTGGTGGACACGCTGACCGGCGAGTTCAAGCTGCTGCGCGCCGACGTGCTGCACGACGTGGGCCGCTCGCTGAACCCGGCCGTGGACGTGGGCCAGGTCGAGGGCGCCTTCATCCAGGGCATGGGCTGGCTGACCACGGAAGAGCTGGTCTGGCACCCGCAAAGCGGCAAGCTCACCACGCACGCCCCGAGCACCTACAAGATCCCGACGGCCAATGACTGCCCGCCCGTGTTCAACGTGCGGTTGTTCGAGGGCGACAACTTCGAGGACTCCATCCACCGCAGCAAGGCCGTGGGCGAGCCGCCGCTGCTGCTGCCCTTCTCGGTGTTCTTCGCCATCCGCGATGCCGTCTCGGCCGCGGGCGGGCACCGCAGCAACCCGCCGCTGCAATCGCCGGCCACGCCGGAATCCATCCTGCGCGCCATCGAGGCCGTGCAGGCCGCCGGGAGCTGAGCGGACCGGCGCCGCCCCCCCCATTCCTTGAATCCGCGCGCAGCGATGCGCGCCACCAGGTCCATGGCCGCCCGGCAGGGTGCCATGCCTTGTGCCGGCCTGGACAGCCGGTGCTCAACCCTGGGCGCTTTCACAACCGTTGCGCCCCGCATGCGAAAACAACACGGAGACAATGCGATGAACTGGATGGAACGGGTGTTCAAGCTCAGTGAGCACGGCACCAATGTAAGAACCGAGCTGGTCGCGGGCCTGACGACCTTTCTGACGATGGCCTACATCATCTTCGTCAATCCCTCGATCCTGGGGGATGCGGGGATGCCCAAGGGGGCCGTCTTCGTGGCCACCTGCCTGATCGCGGCGCTGGGCACGACCATCATGGCGCTGTACGCCAACTATCCCATCGCGCTGGCGCCGGGCATGGGCCTGAACGCCTATTTCGCCTACGTGGTGGTGCTGCACATGGGCTTCACCTGGCAGGCCGCGCTGGGCGCGGTCTTCGTCTCCGGCTGCCTGTTCCTGCTGGTGACGCTGTTCGGCCTGCGGGAGCTGATCATCAAGGGCATACCGCAGTCCATACGCATAGCGATCACCGTGGGCATCGGCCTGTTCCTGGCGCTGATCGCGCTCAAGAGCGCGGGCATCGTCGCCGCATCGCCGGCCACCTTCGTGACGCTGGGCGACCTGCACAAGCCCGAAGTCATCCTGGCCTCGCTGGGCTTTCTGATCATCGTGGTGCTGGACCGCCTGAAGGTGCCGGGCGCCATCCTGATCGGCATCGTCGCGGTCACCGTGGCCTCGTTCTTCTTCGCAGGCAACGAGTTCCACGGCGTGTTCTCGGCGCCGCCCTCCATTGCGCCCACCTTCCTGCAGCTGGACATCAAGTCCGCGCTGACGGGCGGCATCCTCAACGTGGTGCTGGTGTTCTTCCTGGTCGAGCTGTTCGATGCCACGGGCACGCTGATGGGCGTGGCCAAGCGCGCGGGCCTGCTGGTGCCCAGCCGCATGGGCCGCTTCAACCGTTCGCTGCTGGCCGACAGCGGCGCCATCTTCGCAGGCTCGCTGCTGGGCACCTCCAGCACCACGGCGTACGTGGAAAGCGCGGCCGGCGTGCAGGCCGGTGGCCGCACGGGCCTGACGGCGCTGACCGTGGCCGTGCTCTTCCTGTGCTGCCTGTTCCTGTCGCCGCTGGCCGGCGTGGTGCCCGGCTACGCCACGGCGCCCGCGCTGTTCTTCGTGGCCTGCCTGATGCTCAAGGAGCTGACCGAGATCGAATGGGGCGAGACCACCGAGGCCATCCCTGCTGCCGTCACGGCCCTGCTCATGCCTTTCACCTACTCGGTGGCCAATGGCCTGGCCTTCGGCTTCATCACCTATGCCGTGCTCAAGCTGTTCACGGGCCGCGCCAAGGAAGTGCACTGGATGGTGTGGCTGATCGGCGGCGTCTTCCTCTTCAAGTTCGTCTATATAGGCGGATAGCACCCCCTGAGGCGCTTACGCGCCTTCCCCCGTATGCACGGCGCCCTCTCTCGCTTCGCGGGAGGGGGACGACGCCTTCGCCGCGAGGCGGCTCTTGCTCGGCGTCCCTGCTTTTGGGCCGCGCCAGTTTCATAGGCTTTGGGCTCAGGCAAGATGTTTGGTGGGCCCATGCTTGGCGGATGCCTTGCATGGTTTTTTTATGCGGGGTGGATGGCGCCCAGGATGCGCGGGCCGCGTGCGCCCGTCACGGCGGGCAGGTTGCCCGGCAAACCCAGCAGGGCCTGGCGCGCCAGCCAGGCGAAGGCGGCGGCCTCCACCTGCTGAGGCGGCAGGCCGCGCGCGGCCGTGGTGTCCACGGCCACGCCGGGCAGCAGGGCGGCGATGCGCTGCATCAGTTGCGTGTTGAAGGCGCCGCCGCCGCAGACCAGCAGCTCGCCGCCGCCATGCCCGAAGCGCTGCACGGCACCGGCGCAGGCGCGGGCCGTGAATTCGGTGAGCGTGGCCTGCACGTCGGCAGGGCGGGCATCGGCGGCGCTGGCTGCACTGGCGGAAAGATGGCCGGCCAGCCAGTCGGCGTGGAACAGGTCGCGCCCCGTGCTCTTGGGCGGCGGCTGCTGCAGGAAAGGCTCGGCCAGCAGGCGGTCGAGCAGGGCGGGCAGCACCTGGCCCGTGGCCGCCCATTGGCCGCCGTCGTCATAGGGCTGGCCCGTGTGCGCCTGGCACCATCCGTCCATCAGCGCATTGCCGGGGCCGCAGTCGAAGCCCAGCACCGTGCCATCGCCCGCCAGCACGCTGAGATTGGCAATGCCGCCGATGTTGAGCACCAGCACCGTCTCGCCGGGCCGGCCGAACACGCCCTGGTGGAAGGCGGGCACCAGCGGCGCGCCCTGGCCGCCTGCGGCCACGTCGCGGCTGCGCAGGTCGGCCACCACGGCAACGCCGCTGAGCTCGGCCAGCAGGGCCGGGCCGTTGAGCTGCAAGGTGTAGCCCGTGCCGTCGAACATCTGCGGCCGGTGGCGCACGGTCTGGCCGTGGGCGCCAATGGCGGCGATCTGCGCGGGCGCCAGGCCCGTGGCCTGCAGCAGTTCCCGCGCCACCTCGGCATAGCTGCGCGCCAGCGCATTGGCCGCCAGCGCCGCGCGGTGCAGCTCGTCGCGGCCATCGGGGGTGTTGAGGGCCAGCAGCTCGGCGCGCAGCGCGGCGTCGAACCCCCGGCTGGCATGCCACAGCACCTGCGTGCCTTCGGCAAAGTCCACAAGCACGCCGTCCACCCCGTCAAGCGAGGTGCCGGACATCAGGCCTATGCAGTAGCGGTGGGCGATGGGGGAGGGGATGGGCTGGTTCATGCCGGCAATGGTAGCCCTGCGGCCTGGGGCCCGCGATCACAAAAGGATGCGCCTGAAACAACAAAGGCTGCCAGGGCAGCCTTTGCGGGATGGGAGCGCGGTGGCTCAGCGTTCGCTGGCCAGGGCCAGTGCTTCGTTCGATGCCTGCAGCTCGATGCGCATCTGCGAGGCCATCTTGTCGAAGGCGGCGCGGCCGGCCTTGGAGACGGGGCGGGCGGCATCGGTGGCCTGGACGATGGTCATGGGATCGCGGTGCTCGCCGTTGACGCGGAACTCGAAGTGCAGGTGCGGGCCGGTGGCCCAGCCCGTGGAGCCCACATTGCCGATGATGTCGCCCTGCTCCACGCGCTGGCCGCGCGTGACGCCGATGTGGCTCAGGTGGGCGTAGACCGTGGTGTGGTTGTTGGCGTGGTCCACGAAGATCACGTTGCCATAGCCGTTCTGCACGCCCGCGAAGGAGACGGTGCCGTCTCCCACGGTACGCACCTTGGTGCCCGTGGCAGCGGCGAAGTCCGTGCCCAGGTGGGCGCGCCAGGTCTTGTGGATGGGGTGCATGCGCATGGCAAAGCCGCTGCTGATGCGCGAGAACTCCACGGGCGAGGTCAGGTAGGCCTGGCGGCGGCTCTTGCCGTCCATGGTGTAGTAGTCGCCCTTGGCCTTGCCTTCGTCCTGGAACCACAGCGCCTGCACGACCTTGCCGTTGTTGTGGAATTCGGCGCTGAGCACGCGGCCTGCGCGCAGCGGCTCGCCATCGGCTTCCAGCGATTCGTAGACCACGGAGAAGCGGTCGCCCTTGCGCAGGCTGCGGCGGAAGTCCACGTCGCCCTGGAAGATGTCGGCCATCTGCATGGCCACGGCATCGGGGATGGAGGCCGCGTCGGTGGCGGCGAACAGCGAGCTGCGGATGATGCCGCCGGCCAGGCGCGGCGAGGCCGTCAGCTTGCCCGTCTCGATGCGGGTGCTCAGTTCATTGTTCCTGCGCTCGACCACGAGGCGGCGGAAGCTGCCGTCCTCGTCGGGTGCCCAGCGCACGGTCAGCTGCGACAGCTGGTGGTCGGGCGTGGTCTCGGCCGTCACCAGGCGGCCGGCGCGGCCCAGCACATGCTGGCGAACCTGGTCGTTGCCGCGCATGAAGGCGGCGGCGGCCGGATCGGCCACGCCCAGGCGCTGGAGCAGGGTTTCGGCCGTGTCGCTGCCGTGCGTGTATTCGGAACGGTACAGGGAGATGCCCTGCACGCTGTCGGTCAGCTCGGCCAGGGTCTGGCCCTCTGCCAGCGATTCCACGGGCGTGGAGAGCATGCGCACCGGCAGGTCGGCCGGATCGGGTCCCAGGTTGGCCACGGCGAAGGCACCGCCGCCGCCCGTGAGCAAGATGGCTGCCAGTGCCGCGGTGACACGCTTGGGGTGTTGCTGGATCACGGAGGTCAGCCGCGCAACAAGAGCACCGCTGGCATGGTTCAAGCCATATTTCACAACATCAGATCCTTGGGTTGCGCGCATCCGGCCCTGCGGGGGCCGGACAGCATCGCAGCGGCGGGATACGCTCTCCAGACGGGCAACAAGTCCGCGCTCTGCGGTGCGGATAGGCGGGCGTCTAGAATTCGCCGCAGCGGGAAAATCCCCGGAGTATACCGACGCAGTCCTACGCGGCCTGGCGAAAAACCCTTATGAATCAATCTGCTGTTACAACATACCCGGTCACCGACGGTGTAAGCCAAGCGCTTGAAACCACCCTGCGCGGCGTGGATGAGCTGCTGCCTCAGGCGGACTGGGTGCAAAAGCTGGCCCGTTCCGAGGCCACCGGCGTGCCGCTGCGCATCAAGCTGGGCCTGGACCCGACGGCGCCCGACATCCATCTGGGCCACACCGTGGTGCTCAACAAGATGCGCCAGCTGCAGGACCTGGGCCACCAGGTGATCTTCCTGATCGGCGACTTCACCACCCTGATCGGCGATCCTTCGGGCCGCAACAGCACGCGCCCGCCGCTGACGGCTGAGCAGATCAAGGTCAACGCCGAGACCTACTACACCCAGGCCGCCAAGGTGCTGGACCCTGCCCGCACCGAGGTGCGCTACAACAGCGAGTGGTGCGACAAGCTGGGCGCGCGCGGCATGATCGAGCTGTCGGCCAAGTACACCGTGGCCCGCATGATGGAGCGCAACGACTTCCACCAGCGCTTCACCGAGGGCAGCTCCATCAGCCTGCACGAGTTCCTCTACCCGCTGCTGCAGGGCTATGACTCGGTGGCGCTGCGCGCCGACCTGGAGATGGGCGGTACGGACCAGAAGTTCAACCTGCTCATGGGCCGCCATCTGCAGCAGGAATACGGGCAGGACACGCAGTGCGTGCTCACCATGCCGCTGCTGGTGGGCCTGGACGGCGAGCACAAGATGTCCAAGTCCAAGAACAACTACATCGGCATCACCGAGGACGCCAACACCATGTTCGCCAAGGTGCTGAGCATCTCGGACACGCTGATGTGGAACTGGTACACCCTGCTGTCGTTCAAGAGCCTGGCCGAGATCGCCGCGCTCAAGGCCGAGGTGGAAGGCGGGCGCAATCCCAAGGACGCCAAGGTGCTGCTGGCCAAGGAGATCACGGCGCGCTTTCACAGCGCGGCGCTGGCCGATGCGGCCGAGCAGGATTTCAACAACCGCAGCAAGGGCGGCATTCCCGACCAGATCGACGAGGTCAGCCTGTCGGGCGCGCCGCTGGGCATCGGTGCCCTGCTCAAGCAGGCCAACCTGGCGCCCTCGACCAGCGAGGCCAACCGCCTGATCGACGGCGGCGGCGTGCGCGTGGACGGCACGGCCATCAGCGACCGGGGCCTCAAGCTCGAAGCCGGCACCTATGTGGTGCAGGTGGGCAAGCGCAAGTTTGCACGCGTGACGCTGGGCTGAGGCCCGCACCGGGCCATGCGCCCGGCTGCACAGTCATGCCGGGGGCGACTCGACGGTTTCGCGCGTGACCTCGGCCTGCTCCTGCAGCCACCGGCAGAAGGCGGCCACCTCGGGACGCGCGGCGCTGCGCGGGCCCACGATCAGCCAGTAGGCCAGCGGCGATTCCAGCCGGTGCGCGGGCAGCACCTCGACCAGGTCGCCAGCCGCCAGCGCATCGGCCACCAGCGGCAGCCGCGCAATCGCCAGGCCCTGTCCGGCCAGGGCGGCCTGCACGATCTGGTGGGCGTAGTTGAAGTACAGCCAGCGCGGCGGCTGCAGCTGGTCGCAGCCCTGCACGCCGAACCAGCGCTGCCAGCCCAGCCATTCCAGCTGGGGCATGCGGTGGGCGTCGCCGGTCTCGATCAGCGTGTAGCGCGCGGCATCGGCCGGCGTCCTGAGCGGCGGGCCGCCGGCCAGCAGGCGCGGGCTGGCCACCACGGCCAGTTGCTCGCCGAACAGGCGCTGCGCCTGGGGCCAGCCATCGCCCGCGCGGCCGTAGCGCAGGGCCAGGTCCACGTCGGTGGTGTCCAGGTCCATCACGGTGTCGCTGGTGTCGATGCGGATGTCGATATCGGGCCAGGCGCGCTGGAAGGACTCCAGGCGCGGGATCAGCCACATGGCGGCAAAGCTGGCCCAGGTGGTGATGGCCACGCTCTTGCGGCCCACGGTCTGGCGGATCTGGCGCACCGAGGCGTCGATCTGCTCCAGCGCGGGCGCCACCGAGCGCAGCAGCTGGGCGCCGGCCCCCGTCAGCTCCACGGCGCGCGTGTGGCGCAGGAACAGCGGCACGCCGACTTCATCCTCCAGCGACTGGATCTGGCGGCTCACGGCCGACTGCGTCAGCGACAGCTCGTCGGCGGCCGCGCGGAAATTCAGGTGCCGGGCCACGGCCAGGAAGGCACGCAGATGGCCGGCTCCGATGGCGCGTGTGCGCAGCAGGGGAACGGGTGCAGTGGTGGCATGGGGCATGGCGCCGCCAGCATACGTCAATCGTGTGACCGGCCGCAGCCCTTGGCGGGCAGATAATCGGCGGCGTTGCCGGCACAGGTTCTGGCGTTTTGGATGAATCACCTATGACAGCACCTCTGGATCTCGTCATCATGGCCGCGGGCAAGGGCACGCGCATGAAAAGCCGCCTTCCCAAAGTCCTGCAGCGCCTGGCGGGGCGCCCGTTGCTGGGCCATGTGCTGTCCACGGCGGCGCAGCTGGATGCGCGCTCGGCCGTGGTGGTCACGGGCCACGGCGCGGACCAGGTGGAGCCCGCCATGGCGGCGGCCTGCCAGGGCGGCTCCATGGCGCTGAAGTTCGTGCGCCAGGAGCCGCAGCTGGGCACGGGCCACGCGGTGCAGCAGGCCGTGCCCGCGCTGGCGGGCGATGGCATGGTCATCGTGCTCTCGGGCGATGTGCCGCTGACGCAGGCCGACACCCTGCGCGCCCTGGTCGATGCGGCCGATGGCCGGCGGCTGGCGCTGCTGACCGTGCGCCTGCCCGATCCCACGGGCTACGGCCGCATCGTGCGCGGCGAAGACGGCACGGTGCAGCGCATCGTCGAGCAAAAGGATGCCAATGACGCAGAACGCGCCATCCAGGAAATCTACAGCGGCATCATGGCCGTGCCGGCCCGCCACCTGGCCGGCTGGCTGGCCCGCCTGACCAATGACAATGCCCAGGGCGAGTACTACCTGACCGACGTGGTCGCCATGGCCGTGGCCGACGGCGTGCCCGTGGTCGCGCACTGCATTGCCGACCCGGTGCAGGTGGCGGGCGTCAACAGCCCGCTGCAACTGGCCGAGCTGGAGCGCGCCCACCAGGGCGCCCAGGCCCGCGCGCTGATGGAGCAGGGCGTGCGCCTGGCCGACCCCGCGCGCTTTGACCTGCGCGACGACCCGCGCACGGGCCGCGCGGCACGCCTGGCCTGCGGGCAGGATGTGGAGATCGACGTGGGCTGCATCTTCGGCGGCCATGTGGAGATTGGAGAAGGCGCGCGCATCGGCGCCTATTGCAGCATTGCCAACGCCACGATTGCGGCGGGCGCCGTCATCCATCCGTACACCCATGTCGATGGCGAGAAGGCCGGCGTCAGCGTGGGCGAGGGCGCCCTGGTGGGCCCCTTTGCACGCCTGCGCCCCGGCGCGCAGCTGGGCCGCGAAGTGCACATCGGCAACTTCGTCGAGGTCAAGAACTCCGTGCTGGCCGATGGCGCCAAGGCCAACCACCTGGCCTACCTGGGCGATGCCACGGTGGGCGAGCGCGTCAACTACGGCGCCGGCTCCATCACGGCCAACTACGACGGCGTGAACAAGCACCGCACGGTGATCGAGGCCGACGTGCACATCGGCAGCAACTGCGTGCTGGTGGCTCCCGTCACCATTGGCGCGGGCGGCACGGTGGGCGGCGGCTCCACGGTCACCAAGAGCACCGAGCCCGGCGTGCTCACGGTATCGCGGGGCAGGCAGGTGAGCATCACCAGCTGGAAGCGCCCGGTCAAGCTGCCCAAGTCCTGAGACTTCCGAGACACGTGGGCTCGAGGGCCCGCATCGCCGGCGGGTCCCGTACGGGGTACGCCGATTTGCCGAATCTCCTGACCCTGTCCATGCCATGACGGAACCTTTCGCACCCCATCCGCCCCCCGACCCCGCTGCGGATCTGCAGGGGCCTCCTCGCACCTTGCAGGATGCGCTGGAGCGCCTGGCCCAGCGCGAGCAGGAGCTGCAGGCCCTGCGCGCCGCCCAGCAGGAATGGCTGCATGCGGTGTCGCACGACCTGCGCGCGCCGCTGCGCCATGTGCTGTCCTTCGGCCCCCTGGTCGATGAGCTGCTGTCGCAGGCCGCGCCTTCGCCGCAGGAGCTGCAGGAGGCGCGCGGCTTCCTGCAGACCATGGACCAGTCGGCGCGCCGCATGGGCGGCATGCTCGACGGCCTGCTGGCCCTGTCGCGCGCCGCGCGCACGCCCATGCAGTGGCAGCCCGTCGCCTTGCAGGAGCTGCTGGAGCAGGCGCGCACGGCGGTGCTCGCGCAGCCGCGCTGGGCTGCCTGCGGCGCGGCGTCGCGGCTGCAATGGAGCCTGCCGCAGCAAAGTCCCGCCGTGCGTGCCGACGCGGCCCTGCTGCGCCAGGTGCTGGAGGCGCTGCTGGACAACGCCGTCAAGTTCACCCGGCCCGTGGACCAGCCGCGCATTGCCATCGATGTGGAGCGCCATGCCGACGGCGGCATCACGCTCAGCGTGACGGACAACGGCGTGGGGTTCGACCCCTCGCGTGCGGGAGCGCTGTTCGGCATCTTCCAGCGCATGCACCGCGAATCCGAGTTCCCCGGCCTGGGCACGGGCCTGGCCCTGGTGCGCGGCGTGATGCGCCGCCACGGCGGCGAGGCCACCATCCGCGCCACGCCTGCGGGCGGCTGCTGCGTCTGCCTGAACTGGCCCGGCGGCGAAGTGCGGCGCGCCGATCGCGGGCTCTGAGACCGCCTGCCGCTGGAGCCTGCCCTCAGATCAGCGTGTCGTCCGGCTCGGGCTGGTGCGTGGGGCGGGAGTCCCTGGTGTCCGGGCCCGTGTCGGAGCCTGTATCGGGGTCTGCGTCCGAGCCTGTTCCCGCTCGGGCAGGCGCGCTGCCGGCCATCAGCGGCGCGGCGGGGATCACCTGGTCGCGCCCGGCATCCTTGGCGCTGTAGAGCGCGCTGTCGGCCGCATTGATCCAGTCCTTGACCGACAGAAAGCTCGGGTCCGCCGCCGCCACGCCAATGCTCGCGCTCACGCGCAGCTGGGGATGCTCGCGCACGCGCAACTGGCTCAACTGGTTGCGTATGCGCAGCGCCACCGCATAGGCGTCGTCCAGCTGGGTGTGCATGCACAGCACGGCGAACTCGTCACCGCCATAGCGGCCCGCCGCGTCGTGCGAGCGCAGGCAGTGCCGGATGGTCAGGCCTATGGCCTGCAGCACTTCGTCGCCCACGGTGTGGCCGAAGCTGTCGTTGATGCGCTTGAAGTGGTCTATGTCCACGATCAGCAGGCAGGCCGAGGCCTGCGTCTGCCGGTAGTCGCGCAGCGCGGCGCGGGCCTTTTGCCACCAGTAGTCCCGGCTGTACAGCGTGGTCAGCGGGTCGATGCGGCTGAGCACCTGCAGCTTCACGTTCTGGCGCGCCAGCTTGCGCACCAGCTGGCGCGTGGACCAGCTGGAGAACACGCTGTGCAGCAGGAGCAGGGGCAGCATGCTCAGCTGCACGGCCAGGCTGGCCTCCCAGTCGGGCACGGGCCGCAGCAGCAGGGCCACCAGCGCGGCGGCCAGCAAGGTGGCCACCAGCGATTGCAGCCAGCCGTCGCGCGTGGCCGTGTGGTTGCGGTCGGCAATGCTGATGGCCAGCAGCGCAATGCTGGGCAATGCGCAGAAATGCATCACGGGAATCCAGCTGCCTATGATCAGCGCGTCTATCTGCAGATTGGCGTGTTCGGCGCGGTGGCTGTCACGGCTGTGGCGGGCGTGCAAAAAGGCGATGTGCGGCCAGACCAGGGCGCTCACCAGCACAAAGCCCCAGACCGCCGTGCTGGCGCCCATCTCGGTCATGGCCGTGCCCACGACGAGGCCGCCCAATGCCATGCTGGAGACGCGCAAGGGGTAGGTTCGGCGATGGATGCGCTGGCGCAAGGACATGGCGGTGCGAGCCGAGTGCGCGCCGATTGCCTAGCGCGTCAGAAAGTGTTGTTGCATCAATTTGTATCATTGTCCCCGTGCGTGCGCAACGCCTTAAAGTTTAACGTTGCCCAAAGTTGGCGTTCGGGACACATTGCAGGCCTCTTGTCCTACGCGGCCCCGATGCAGCGTAGCTTTCTGATGAGCACAAATACTCACAAAATCAAGGCTCCTGGCCTCATTCGGCGGCTGTTCCGGGATTTGCGGATGGCAGCGGCATGGCGGTGGAAAACTTGGCGCGCTTGACGCTGAAAAAACTCTTGACATTGCGCACGTTGGCGTCGCCCGTGAATAGCGCGCGGCTCAATTCCAGGTAGGCGGGCATGTCGGGCGCGGCCACCACGAGGATGAAATCAGGCCCGGCCGACACGCGCCAGCACTGCTGCACGGCGTCCAGCGCCACGGCGCGGCGCTCGAAGCTGTCCAGCGAATCACTGTCCTGGCGGTCCAGCGAGACTTCCACAATGGCCTGCAGCCCGTGGCCCAGGGCGGCGGCCAGGCGTTGCGGCTGCAGGATGGCCACCTGCCGCTCGATCAGCCCGGTCTCCTGCAACCGCCGCACGCGGCGCAGGCAGGTGGGCGGCGACAGCTGCAGCAGCGCGGCCAGGGCCTGGTTGCTGCGGCTGCAGTCTTCTTGCAGCAGCTGCAGAAGCTGCAGGTCTGTAGCGTCCAGTTGCATGGAATTTTGGTTCATTTAATTGTTCTGATTGAAATAATATTTCTTGACTGCTTGATGGTGAAATATTAGTTCAATAGATAAGGAAATCTGGCGAGAAATTTCTTTTCAACCTGCGTAGCATCCGTCGTCATCTCGAAACAAGGAGCTTGTCCATGTGTGGCGTCGTCGCAGCGGTTTCCTTCCGCGATATCGTCCCCGTTCTCGTCCAGGGCCTGCAGCGCCTGGAATATCGCGGCTATGACTCCTGCGGCGTGGCCGTGCAGGCGCTGGACGCCCAGGGCGTGCACAGCCAGGGCCTGCAGCGCGCCCGTTCCACGGCGCGCGTGGCCGAACTCATGGCCCAGGTGCAGCAGGACAAGGTCATCGGCCACACCGGCATTGCCCATACCCGCTGGGCCACGCATGGCGAGCCGGCCGTGCGCAACGCCCATCCGCATTTCAGCCACGGCCCTGGTGTCTCGCCCGTGGCCGACGCCGACCAGCCGGCCCGCGTGGCCCTGGTGCACAACGGCATCATCGAAAACTACGAAGCCCTGCGCGCCGAGCTGCAGTCCAAGGGCTATGTCTTCGCCAGCCAGACCGATACCGAGGTCATCGCCCACCTGGTGGACAGCCTCTACGGCGGTGATCTGTTCGATGCCGTCCAGGCCGCCACGCAGCGGCTGCATGGCGCCTTCGCCATCGCCGTCATGCACAAGGACGAACCGCAGCGCGTGGTCGGCTCGCGCGCCGGCTCGCCGCTGATCCTGGGCGTGGGCCAGGAGGGCGCCGAGCATTTCCTGGCCAGCGATGCCATGGCCCTGGCCGGCGTGACCGACCAGATCGTCTACCTGGAAGAGGGCGACATCGTGGATCTGCAGCCCGGCCGCTACTGGCTGGTGGGCAAGGGCGGCGAGCGCCTGGCGCCCGAGCAGCGCCCCGTGCGCACCGTGCACGCCCACAGCGGCGCGGCCGAGCTGGGCCCCTACCGCCACTACATGCAAAAGGAAATCTTCGAGCAGCCGCGCGCCATTGCCGACACGCTGGAAGGCGTGCAGGCCATCGTGCCCGAGCTGTTCGACGGCGCGGGCTCGGACGGCAAGGCCGGCACCTCGGCCTGGCGCGTGTTCAAGGAAATCGACCGCGTGCTCATCCTGGCCTGCGGCACCAGCTACTACAGCGGCTGCACGGCCAAGTACTGGATCGAATCGCTGGCCGGCCTGCCCTGCAGCGTGGAAGTGGCCAGCGAGTACCGCTACCGCACCAGCGTTCCCCATCCCAAGACCCTGGTCGTCACCATCAGCCAGTCGGGCGAGACCGCCGACACCCTGGCCGCGCTGCGCCACGCCCAGGGCCTGGGCATGAAGCACACGCTGACCGTCTGCAACGTGGCCACCAGCGCCATGGTGCGCGAGTGCGAGCTGGCCTACATCACACGCGCCGGAGTGGAGATCGGCGTGGCCTCCACCAAGGCCTTCACCACCCAGCTGGCGGGCCTGTTCCTGCTGACCCTGGCCCTGGCCCAGTCCCAAGGGCGGCTGAGCGAGGAAAGGGAGCAGCAGTACCTGGCCGCCATGCGCCACCTGCCCGTGGCCCTGCAGTCCGTGCTGGCGCTGGAGCCCCAGGTCATCAGCTGGTCCGAGGACTTCGCCAAGCGCGAGAATGCGCTCTTCCTGGGCCGTGGCATCCACTACCCGATTGCGCTGGAAGGCGCGCTCAAGCTCAAGGAAATCAGCTACATCCACGCCGAGGCCTATCCGGCGGGCGAGCTCAAGCACGGCCCGCTGGCCCTGGTGGACAGCGCCATGCCCGTGGTCACGGTGGCGCCCAATGACGAGCTGCTGGAAAAGCTCAAGAGCAACATGCAGGAAGTGCGCGCGCGCGGCGGCGTGCTCTACGTGCTGGCCGATGCCAAGACCAACATCGAAAGCAGCGAAGGCATGCACGTCATCCGCATGCCCGAGAACTACGGCGCGCTCAGCCCCATCCTGCACGTGGTCCCGCTGCAGCTGCTGGCCTACCACACGGCCTGCGCACGCGGCACCGACGTGGACAAGCCGCGCAACCTGGCCAAGAGCGTGACGGTGGAGTGAGGCAGAGGGTAGGGGGCAGCAGGGCTATTCTGGGTAATTAAAGTCGTAAACACGCAATTAAAGTTGTAAACAAGCCTGCAGCATCCATGCATCTTCGCGCCGTAATCGTTTGTAACGGTAAAGTCGTAAACTCGAATTCGACGGATGAAGATGACTTGGATATGCGGAGGTAAATTCAGCAGTTTTGAGCTTGTTGCTATAGAAAAGAGCGCACATTTTTGGCGCTCTTTTTTTAATGTGATGAGAGGTTCTTTCGGTCTGAGCAGGCTTACATGCAGCAATGCTGCAAGAGGCTGAGAGGAGCTGGTCACCCGTCCTCCGAAAAGATGTACGGTCCCAGGAAGTCATGGTGCACTCTTCAGCCTGGAACAGGAGAAAGCACTATGGCAGTCCGCCTGCATGGCGGCGATCGCGCGGCGCCTCGTATCCGCGCAGAACTCCAGCTAGCGACCGGCTCCCATCGGTCCTCGGCGAAGCTCTAGGGCATCAACCCCCAAGACCGCGGTCAAGTGGCATGCGCTCACTTCGGTGCTCGATGAGCTCGTGGGTCCTCGGGACAGAGCAAGCCAGCATCTTTCCCAAGAGCAAGAATACTTGGTGAGTGCGTTGCGCAAGCAAGGGCATCTGTCGGTGGACGATCTCATGGGGCAACCCCGTAGCGCCTTGCATCGATGCCTGTAGCGTCACGGAATCAGCCGACAACCCGCAACGCAACTGCCACGAAGGCACGGAAAGCTTGAAGAAACGACGCTGGGATCGGTCACATCTTCGAGCGCATTTTGCGATTTCAATGGTGTCGAGAAAAGGCAGACCAAGCCGTACCGCCCCTGGACGAACGGCATGGTCGAGCGCATGAACCGGACCATCAAGAAATTCACGATCAAGGCCTACGAGTACCAGGGAGTGGAGCAGTTACGGGAGCATGTCCAGGCCTTCGTTCAAAGCTACAACTTCGGAAAGCACTTGAGGGCGCTCAGGTGGAAGACACCATTCCGGGCAATTTGCGAGGCGTGGGCAAAAGATCCAAGCCGCTTTAGATTTCATCTGCACCATCCAACTATTGGACTGGACATCTAGCGCTTAGCCAATACTTCAAACGGTACTACATTAGTCCGTAGATCAACGCGAAGCTGAGTAGTTCAGCCCGAATGCCCGCCAACTGAAGGTACAGCATGGTATGACTAATAGCGCAAGCATGCTGTGTTGTCTAGTCGTGGATGTAGGTGTCCTTGAATTGTATGTAAAGGTTAAAGTCGCTTTATAAGCTCTGGTTGTCAGATTTCGTAAAAAATTGAACTTTTGAAAAATCTTTGAAATGTTGACATGTGCAAATGATTTTTGCCATATGCAGCTCAATTGATTGGTAACACTTATGTCCGCATTGTTGTCAGAAACTAAGTTGCAGAGGTCGTACGCCTCTTCGATTGATTCAACTGGGGAGGCCATTAGTAGCCTAACGCCAGAGTTGGTTATTGCATTATGTGGACCGATAGGATCTCCTTTGCATCAATCGGCAATGCAAATAAAGAACACACTTGCTGAGTTTGAATATCAAACGGAAATTGTTCGTTTAAGCGACTTGATTCGATTGAATGCGAAGAAAGTTAATATCGCGCTAGATGCTGATACTAAGTTTGATGAAATACAGTCGTTGATAAAAATTGGTGATGGGTTGCGGCAAAATTTTGGTCACGATGTTCTTGCAAAGCTTGCCATTGCAAAAATAGGAGCGGATCGTGCACAGCATTTTGGTGCTTTTGAAGATGTAGCCGCGGAATCTGAGAAGGTTGATAATGAAAAAATTAAGCAGCAGAGAATTTGTCATGTAATTGACTCTGTAAAGAATTCTGCTGAACTTGATTTGCTGAGGTTGATATATGGTGACGCCCTTTTTGCTGTAGGAGTATTTTCTCCTTTGGAATTACGTGTGGCGAATTTGGCAAAGCCTGGAAAACTGAAGCATGATGAAATAACGAGGCTAATTGACATAGATTCGGGAGAGGAATTCGATCACGGTCAATCTGTTAGAAACACGTTTCCCCAGTGTGATTTCTTTCTTCGTGTTGATCACGCAGTTGTTGGGCCATCTGAGGCAAAGGCTATTGCGCAGATTAATGAGCGTGTACGACGATTCTTTGATTTAATTTTTAGGACTGTTGTTATCACCCCCACTGCAGAAGAAACGGCGATGTATGCAGCTACATCGGC
This sequence comes from Delftia deserti, assembly GCF_042653485.1. Taxonomy (NCBI): domain Bacteria; kingdom Pseudomonadati; phylum Pseudomonadota; class Betaproteobacteria; order Burkholderiales; family Comamonadaceae; genus Delftia; species Delftia deserti. The sequence continues at coordinate 4,614,731 of NZ_JBHSIH010000001.1, forward strand.
AGCGCGTAACTCGGCTTGCCTTTCTAGGCAGGTTGGGGCTGCTGTGACTAGCGCTACGGGTGAGCTTCTGGCCGTTGGTTGGAATGATGTGCCTCAAAGCGGTGGAGGGCTTTATGGAATGAAGCCCCTTTCTATGCGTTTGCTTGTTGAGAGCGCCCAAGAAGATCATCGTTGCTTTTCTCAAGTTGGCTCACCATGTCATAACGATAGGGAGAAGGATTCTATTGCGCGTAAAGTCGTTGAAAGCCTGGTAGAAGGAGGTGTTCTGTCTAAAGACGTAACGGACAAGGCTGTACAGACAATATTGGGTGATACTCGCGTGAAAGATTTAATAGAATTTTCACGAGCTGTTCACGCCGAGATGCACGCAATTCTTGCTGCAAGTCGTATTTCAGGTGATCGAGTGGTACAAGGCAAGATTTTCGTAACTACCTACCCATGCCACTCATGTGCTCGCCACTTAGTTGCAGCAGGTATTTCTGAAATTCACTATATTGAGCCATATCGAAAGAGTTTGGCGACTAGGCTTCATGAAGATGCGTTGACGGAATCTTCCGAGGCGCATGGTAAGGTTCAGCTACGGCAGTACGATGGCATCGCGCCGCGGCGCTTCATCGAAATGTTTGAAGGGAGAGGTCGGAAGGAGGCCGGCATGCTAAAATTGCCAAGCCGAACGGAGGCCATGCCCCTAACCCAAGTGAGCCTCAAGGCGATTCCTCGGCTGGAGGAGGTTGTGGTTGCAGAAATTGAGACCAAGAACCTTGAGCTTCCAAGTCTTCTTGCTAGTGAGGAAAACAATGCCAAAGTTACACGATAGACCTGAGCAGTTGCCCCTGCGGCTGTTCGTAGATGTCAGTGTGCAGACGCAGGCTCTTTCCTGTTCGGTGAAGAAGAAAGAGGCTACATCGAAGGGCGGGGCGATGCCGACGCCTCAGGCTGCTTCAGAACACGATATGTCGGTTTACCGACAAATATCTGGTAATTATTTCCGTAGCCGACAGAAGGCCTGATCCAGGATTAGGGTGGAGCAAGCTGTTGCTTGCAGATCGCACGTTCATATGTGCCGACTGGTGCCGGCGCGGTAAGCGGTGAAGTCGTACCTTGCTGTAGCTGCGCTGCCGTCTGGCCGTCTCGTCGCGAGCCTGCACCGGCGTCTCGAACCATAGCTCGTTCAGACACTTGTCGTGGAACATACGGTTGAAGCTCTCGATGCAGGCGTTCTGGACTGCATCGTTGATCATGTGCCGCGCGTCCAGTCCCACCGCCAACGCCATGAAAGCCCGGCTGGTGAACCCCGGCCCCTGATCGGTGCGGATGGTCAGGTGTTAGCGTCGGAAGTGCGCGGCTCGGTCCAGCAAGTGCACGACGTACTCGTCGCCCATCAGTTGTCAATGCCATGACGGTTGCTTATCGAGGGCTAAAGCTCGCCCGGGGACGCTTGGCCTTGCGTCGCTTGCGGCACCGATAGGTTCGCCAGCTTGTACAGGCGCCACACCCGCTTGTAGTTCACCTGCTGTCCCTCCAAGGTCAACAGTTATTGGATGCACTGTTAGCCAAAGTGTCAGTGCCCAGCGCCAATTCGACGATGCGCGTGCTCAGCTTGGCCGCGCAATTGTTCGTGCGGCGCGGATTCTGGCTGTTCGTTCTGGACTATCCGCATAGCGAAAGGCGCTGCGCTCGCTGATGTTCAGTTCCTGAACCCTCTTGGCAGCGGCCTCGCGTCTGGTCTGCATGGTCAGCGCTTTACCTCGAAGCCCACCTTCAACGCTTCAATGTGCAAGCGGGCCGCGGCTCGTATTTTCTTGAGCTTGGCGTTCTCGCCCTCTATCTCGTGCAGCCGCGTGGCTTCGCTGGGTTGCATGCTACCGAACTTGGCACGCCAGGCCGCATCGCTAAAACGACCCACCCAATTGCGGCTTGGCGCATCTGCCTGGAACTGGCTGTCAAGCACGTTGTCGGCGAAGGCGCTGCGCTCGCCAAGGTCTTTGGGCAGGCCTCGGCGACGAGGCCGTGCAGGAAGTGCCCGTTCACGCATCAGCCGCTTAATGCGGTGCAGTCCGCAGTGCTCCCCTAATGCCAGCACGCCATGCCACACGCGCCGCCACAGCCATCTTGGCGGCATCAGTCCCGAGGCGTTTGAACGCGCCTCGGCTTGAGGCTGGGGTTTGTCTACCAGACCAGGGGCAGTCCACTCCAAGGATTGGCGGAGCTTGTCTGCTGGACCAGAGGGCAGTCCAGCTCAGCGTTTGCGATTGGACTGAGATAGAACCGAGGCAGCAAGTATTTTTGTCGTTGACGAAGAGCGAGAGTTGTCCAGCGCTGCGGATGCTTTGCCTTCAGTTTTCCCTCCAGTCTGCGCAGAGCCTCCCGATTGACGTAGCGCAGATGCTGCCATGGTCTTCTGAATTCCACTTGAGGACGGGCTTTGAAGAGTTTTCGCAGCAAGGGATGCCACTTTAGGCGAGGTTTGCTTACTATTTTTCCCCATGGAGACGCTCCTTTAAATATTAAATTGGAATGCTTCGACTATTTAATCGCACATATATTCTTCGAACAAGCAATACTTCAATTTAATGAAGAGACACTTGACGAACTTTCACACCACTCTACTTTTCCTTCTTTAATCCAGAAATGAGATTTACATCCATCCTTAAGCCAAATAGATGGATGCAAGCTTGGACGGCCTTGAGCATCAACCGTCAGTTCCCAGCGTGGGCGTGCCTCAGGGATTAGGAGGAGCTCAAGAGATCTACTACAGCCGCACGGGCACTTCATTCCAATACACCAATCTTCACCTTCATCTCGTGCTAGCACGAGGTCTCTTTCCGGCAATTCCTTCGGCAAACTATCGCCTGACACCACTATCAGGCGTCTTCCGGCTGGTGGACTTGCCCAAAATCGGCCCCACCACTTGGAAAATGCCTTTGTTAATCTTTGCGCAGAATTACGTATGAAGGATTTCAACCCTAAATATTTTTTCATTCCGTGGTTTCCGTAGAAAGCGCCGGTATGCCAAGCAAGGGTTCTTGTGCTCCTTTGCCTAGAAAATGGAAGGGATGCGAAGGAAAATATTCCTCGCCAAAGAAATCTTCTTCAGTCGCCGCAAGAGATAATTTTCGGCGGGCATGGCCACTATTTCCATCATGACGGAATGGGTATGCGCGGGCAATGAACTCAAGCACAGCATCCGCTGCTGCCCTCATATTTAGCGAAATTACTGAAGGAGCTTCTTCATTTGCGCCAGGAATATATCCCTCATCAAGTTGCGATTTGTATTGAGCGGCATCCGTTCTTTTTAAGTACTCCCCTCGAATTCCTTGCTGCGTATATACTCCGCGCTCATAGAGCATGGGGGCTCCTGGCCAAACATAGTCCACGCGAGCACATACATCAAAGATGCTCAGCCCCTTTTTCCCTGATCGCGTCGGTATGGTTACGCCCACATCGAAGGCCGGCAACAGGAAAAATGCTGCAATCAAGTCTACGATTTGCCGGCCTTCCTGAGAGTCGACGCAGCTGAATAAAACGTCGGCCTGACAAGCCTTGATGACTGCCGTACGCGAGATGATATTTTCAGGAACAGGCAGGGCAACGTCTGCCCCCCTGTATGAGTCGATAGCACGTCGCATGGAATCCACTTTGAGTACATTCAAGCCGGCATCAGATTCCGTTGAATTCAGTATGCGGTTCAGATTTTTCTGCTCTACACGATCAAAGTCTACCAAGATAATCTGACCAAAACCTAGCCGGGCAAGCTGCTCTGCAACGATCGATCCTGTGCCCGAAACCCCAACCACGCATGCTGACAGTCTTCCCAACTCGTCACGAGATTCGGCGGTAAAGGCCATGGGACGCTTTGCAAACTGACCATCAGCCCACCAGAAATTTAAGTCGTGATGGGCCATCGTCACTACATCGATTATGTGGCACTCCATGGCTTTGGAGTAAATTCGCCCAAGGATTGCACCTGTGGGAACCATAATTGCTGAGCCGTGCAAAGTTTCTATTGCGTGATGCAGGCAGGGAATGACTTCTTGATCACTACTATCGTCCAATTGAGAAAAGCCAAAAAACCCTCCTGGATGTGAGTGCAAGAGAATCAAACTGTCACCAGTTGGCTCAGCTTTATCGATCGCAGCTTCGACGGCGACGCCAGGCCACTTAAGGAAGTCAGCATGGCGCTGACATTGTGAGTGGGGTACAAGGACGATGTCGTGTGCAAGAAGGCGTGTTCGATTTCCGGCGACTCTGGAGCAAACCAGAATCGCTGCGGCCTCGAGTCCGTCGCCTGGAAAAAGGTGCTTGCGCGCGCGCTCATACACCTCATGCGTCAACGTTAGACACGAGGCCGGCATCATTGCTGGACCTCCTTCAGCAAAGATGTTTCAACGAGTGCAAGATGCGTGATCAAGTTGTCGACGCCAGGGCGCCACTGAGAAGCGCCGCCACGGTGACGGGACCAGCGTTGAAATTGCATCCCCGAGACCACGACACGCGCTTCGGTTGCCGGTATCCCAGCTCCGCTAGAGAGCGTCGCTTGCGGAAACAGATAAAACATGTCGACCTCAGACATGGGGTATGTTTGAGGAATGTTCAGCGCCAACTGCACCACGGAAGGCGAGTACCCTTCAGGCAGCTGATATTGAGGCAGGATGACCCAACGGGTTTCCCCTTGAACCACCGCTTGCCAACCTGGGTAGTGGGTGTTGAGATGGAGTTCATCACCCTCCGGGAGCCGAAACTGGCGCAGCAGATGCACGCCTTCCCCATTGTTGATCTCATTGGGTGAAACCCGCAGCTTCTCGATTCCGGGTGTGGTCAAGTCGATGTCGTCGTCCAGGGTCAAGGCCCGTTTGGGCTGGTCTTTCACCTTCAAAAAGATCTGCCACCCTTTGTCGAGGTTGATGCCTGCGACAGCCAGCGCATCACGGACTTTCACAGTCGAAGTCCGGAAACCGAAGAAGTCATCCTGGATTTTCAACACCCAGCGGGTGAAGAGCTGTTCTACCCCAGCCGCTCCCAACTGCACAATTTCATCATCGTCCAGCAAGCGATCTTCCTCGCGCTCGAGCGAAAGGTAGAAGCTCTTAGATGGAGGCAAGTTTGCTAGCTTGCGCAAGATCTTTACCGGAACGCTGGAGGCTGGCCAGTCGTATCGCAGGCCATCGACCGTCAGCCGCAGCAGGGCATCGCTTTCGCAGACGATGAACCGGTTCTCACCATTTTTGAGGCGAGCTACCTCGGTCGGGCTAATGTCCTCAACACCATGATCCAACCACTGAAGGACGCAAACCTGAGGTTCAGGATTGAATCCGGCTGCAAGCGCGATCTGCGTCCCTGTAGGAGTTCCATCGTCAAGGTGGACGGTACGCAGTTCCAGGTCAAGGCCGCAGACATGGATTTGTTGCCCCTGGCCGGGGCGGGTATCTTCATGCGAAACCATTTTGGTTCCTTTTCTTTAAAAAACTTCTTCTAGTGATGTGGGAAATTCCCACATCGCCCTGCAGTTTTCCAATGAAAAGTTGACAACCTCATGCGCTCAGCACGACACTCTTGGCTTCCACACCGAACGAGCGCGATCGCGTGAGTTCACTCAGGGGGTCAACCTTCACTGGTTTGACCCCTTGTTTCATTTTGCTGCGTTCATCTCACCCTCCATGTCAGTACTAGTCACGCATGCCATCGCATGTGCTCTCGGTTGACATTATAGGGTTGCGCCCGCATGTGTCAACGGGGAGCACATTCCTTGTCATGTGCCCCTTGTTGACATGTCAGCGCGGTTGACATGGCCGCTTGTATTGACTAGATTTTGTTCCAGAGGAGCCGTTGACGTGATTGAAGAGAGCGGTCTGTACGTTGCCTTGGGTGAGAACATTCGTTCTCGCCGGTTGCTTGCTGAGCTGACGCAGGCCAAGTTGGCTCAGCAGGTCGGTTTGGAGCGTACTTCGATCACCAACATTGAGAAGGGTACGCAGAAGGTTCCACTTCATGTTTTGCTGCGCATCTGTGAGGCTCTTGATGTCAACGTCGCTAGCCTGCTGGAGGCGCTACAGCGAGAGGCGGTTTCCGAACACCAAAAGTCCGAGATTGACGGACCGTCGCTCATGGCTGAGCTGAGTTCTGCTGGCAGTCCATTGTTGGGAAGCGCCATCGCACGCGTCTTGGCACCGACTTGAGGGGCACATGTCTCACACAGTAAAGACTATTGAACAGCGCGCGCAGGAGCTTCTGCGAGGTGCGCGTGTGACTAGTACGCCGGTCGATCTATCGAAGATCGCGCATTTCTGCAATGCAGAAATTCATTGGGAGAAGATGGAAGCGGATGTGTCAGGTGCGCTTGTCGTGCGCGGTCACGAGCGGCACATCTTTGTTAATCAAGAGCACCCCGAGGTCCGGCAGCGTTTCACGATTGGCCACGAGTTCGGCCACCTGATCCTCCACGATACAGGTGACAGGATGATCGTAGATAAGGACCTGCGCATATACCAACGCGTTGGTGAAGCTTCATCGTTCGCTTACACCGCTGTTGGAGCAACGACCACGCCCCAGGAGGAGCGTGAGGCAAACATGTTTGCCGCTGCGTTGCTGATGCCTGCGCCTGTGATCGCTGCAGAAGCTTTGGTTCGGGATATTTCTGATGAAGATCAGATGCAGAGCTTGGCCCAAGAGCTCAAAGTTAGCTTGCAGGCACTCTTGATTCGACTTCAGCAACTCAAGGTCATCGAGAGCACCTTGGGAGCGCCACTTAAGCAAACAACATTGTTTGACTGAGCTTTGACGAGCCCTGCCGTCGGGGCAGCTCAAGCGTCTTAGATCTAGCGCCGTTCAGAGGAAATGGTGAATCGCCCCGGGTTTCGAGGAGGCTCCAACTCTGGAGAATGGAGCTATGAAGAAGTCCCCGAAGTTTTCGCCTGAGGTGCGTGAGCGCGCCGTGCGCATGGTGCAGGAGCACCGGGCGGAGCATCCGTCGCAATGGGCGGCCATCGAGTCCATCGCTGACAAGATCGGCTGCGTGCCGCAGACCTTGCACACTTGGGTGAAGCAGCACGAGGTCGATGCCGGCCAGAGTGATGGCGTTAGCACGGCGGAGGCGCAGCGCATCAAGGAGCTGGAACGAGAGGTGCGCGAACTACGCAAGGCCAACGAGATTCTGAAGCTGGCCAGCGCGTTTTTTGCCCAGGCGGAACTCGACGGGCAGGCCTTCCTGCGCCGCATCAAATCCTGAAGGCATTCGTCGACCAGTACCGCCAGCAGCTTGGGGTCGAGTCGATCTGCCGCGTCTTGCAGATCGCCCCATCGGCGTACTGGCGCCACGCCGCGTGCCAGCGCAGCCCGGCCTTGCGCTCGTTGCGAGCCCAGCGCGATACACAGCTGCTGCCGCAGGTGCAGCGCGTCTGGCAGGCCAACCACCAAGTCTATGGCGCCGAGAAGGTCTGGCGTCAACTCAACCGCGAAGGTGTTGCGGTGGCACGTGCACCGTCGAGCGGCTGATGCGCCAACTCGGGCTGCAGGGCGTGCGCCGCGGCAAGGCGGTGCGGACCGCCATTGCTGATTCCAAGGTGCCATGCCCGCTGGACCGGGTCAATCGGCAGTTCCGTGCCGAGCGGCCCAAACAGCTCTGGGTCTCTGACTTCACCTACGTCTCGACCTGGCAGGGCTGGGTCTACGTGGCATTCGTGGTGGACGTGTTCAGCCGGCGCATCGTGGGCTGGCGGCAGAGCCGCTCGATGCACACCGAGTTCGTGCTCGACGCGCTGGAGCAGGCGCTGTACGACCGCAAGCCGTCTGACGACGGCAGCTGACGCACCACTCTGACAGGGGGTCGCAATACCTGTCCATCCGCTACAGCGAACGCTTGGCCGAAGCCGGCATCGAGCCCTCAGTGGGCTCCAAGGACGACAGCTATGACAACGCGCTGGCCGAGACCATCAACGGGCTCTACAAGGCCGAGGTCATTCACCGGCGTGGGCCGTGGAAGACCAAACAGGCGGTGGAACTGGCGACGCTGCAATGGGTGGCCTGGTTCAACCATCATCGGCTGATGGGGCCGCTGGGCTACGTCCCGCCTGCCGAGTTCGAAGCCAACTACCATCGACAACGCGCTGGTCAGGCCGCGACCGTCTGACTTAAACCAACTGGCCTCCGCGGAACCCGGGGCGATTCAGTAGGGTAGGCGTCCGGTGAAGCTAGCGGCAGCTCTTTGTAACGTCCAGATGAGCGATTCCTTGTGTAGCGACTTCTTTCGGAATACTCTATTGAAATGCCAGAAGTGGACAGCCTATTTTCCGAGTATCAGCTCCTGTGCTGGCTGCCTGACGAGACACTGTTCAGTCTTGTTAGCCGTCATCACCAGTTGTGGGGACACGTCACATCTGCTCAAACATGCCAACTGATCTTCGGCCGTGCACGTGCCGGTACCCATCATGATTTATCCAATAGTCTTGGTGCCTTCGCGCAGCGCACAAACGGTTTGCTTGGCGACGTAAATTCCGTTGCGAGAGAGCGGACTCTACTTAAATTCTACGCAGCCTTCGTTCCACAAAGTGAGACTGAAAACGCAGTAGCGTGCATGTCCAGTAACAGCGTAGCCTATTTGAAGCTGCGCCTTGGCATCCTCACAAGCCGATTTCGCGCTAACCATCCGCTAAAAGCCTGTTCCCAATGCATGGAGCAGGACATCCGCGAGACCGGGTGGGCCTATTGGCATCTGAAGCACCAGTTCCCAGGTGTATGGATGTGCACGACACATAAACAACAACTGTTGCTATCAACCCTCAAAGCCAATGGGGTAAAGCGTTTTCAATGGCTTTTGCCTCACTGGAGTGAATTGAATCCTGCCAGTTTGGTGACCGGCGAGACCGCCTCGTCTTGCGTGTTACTGAGCCTTGCAGAACTCATTGAGGCCCTTGTCCAAGCAGCGGTACACCAGCCTTTGTTGTGGAGAGAACTGCACGAGGTCTACCGTCAAGAACTACGGCTGCGTGGATGGACTGCTGGTGTTGCCAGCTTGCGTACGGCTCAGATCGCGGCGGCCTTCCTCGACTACTGCAAGCCGCTGAGGTGCATTCCGGAGTTTGCCGCGCTGGCGGAAGATGGAGTAGCTATGGCGACACAGTTAGGCCGATTGCTGAGACCTCCCCGATGTGGCACCCACCCACTGAGGCACCTACTGCTTATCCATTGGCTGTTTGGCGATGTCCAACGCTTTGACGTCGCACTGAAATCTGAGAGTCTCAACAACCACCCGCCCACTCATGAGGGTGTTCCGGCCACAGTGCCCGTTGTTGACCCCCGAGTTACCCACCTCTGCAGTCTCATTCAGCAGGAGGGGCAATCTGTGCGCAGAGCTGCAGGCTTGGTTGGTGTCGATACGCATACAGCGCTCGTGTGGGCTGCAAAGGCTGGAATAGCGATTTCACGCCGCCCACAGAAGCTGTCTACAGATGTCCGTGCCGGCGCAAGCCGTGACTTGCGCCGCGGGAATGACAAAGAGCAAGTGGCATTTCGAGCGGGTGTCTCAGTCGGGACCATCACTCGATTGCTGCTCAGCGACGTAACTCTGCATGCAGACTGGTCTGAGGCGCGAAGAGAACAAGCGAGATCCCAGTCGCGAGCACGATGGCTCCAGCTGTTGCAGTTATCGGGAAGTCTCGGGATTAAATGGATGCGCCAAATGGACACGCGCACCTACACCTGGCTCTATCGAAACGACCGCGCCTGGTTGGATGCTCACAAGCCGGCGCCTCTTCCCCAGCGTTCAAGGTCCCTCCCGGTTGACTGGGCAGCTAGAGACGAACGACTAAGCGGCTTGGTCCGTGAAGCAGCGCTGCGTCTCATGGAGGAGCGGGGCGTGCGGCGTATCCAATTTTGGCAGTTGTGCCAGCAAATACCTGATCTCCGAGCAAAGCAGGCTGCTTTGCACCGGCTGCCCCGCACCCTTGAGGCCATCCAGGCGGCAATGACTGCACACGTGCCATCTCAGGACCTTTTGCGCTGAGTCAACCCAATTGCACTCGCGTTTTGAACTTGATATGCATATATGTATTAATGTATGCTTAATGCATGATGGAAACGGAAGTGAGAGTACGCGCAGCCAACGCGCGACGCATCTGCACGGCGCATGGAATCGCCCAAGCCGACATCGCTGCTCATGTTGGGGCCAGTCAATCGCAGGTCAGTCGCATCCTCAAAGGGGAGGGCATCAGGGCTTCCCGACTGTTTGAAGAGGTTTGTCTTTTCGTTGAACGGTTCGAGGGCGGCATCAGTGCAGATGCTGTGCGCGGCAATCGGGAACTGATTGAGGCACTTCAAGCCACATGGGATGGCTCCGCTTCACATGCCAAGGCTCTCGCGGCGGTGATTCGGTCGTTGGCGATTTTCAGACCTACTTGACCATGAACGGAGACAGCCCATGAACATGCTTGTTCAACCAGCACCTTTGCCGGAAGAAATGGATCGCGGCTATCTGGGACGGATCATGCGGATCAATGGTTACCGTTCCCCAAAGGACATGGTCGAAGCGATGGCCGGGCACTTTGGTAAGGAAGGGAAGACACGCCGTGAAGTCACAACGCACGAGCTTCTAAGCCGGATGGCGGGAATGACTACCGAGCACTTTGCGCAGCGTCACACGACCATGCCGCTTCGCCGGGGGATTACCTCCTATCTTCCAACGCTTGTGCATGGCGCTGCTGAGCGCACAAGTCTGCTATACGTCAGTGGCACCTTGCGAAAGTATCCGGCGGCCTTCTTCTGCGAGGAATGTGTGAGGGCAGATATGTATTTTCACGGGACGAGCTATTGGCGCCGAGACTTGCAGACTCCAGGCCAGCTGTGGTGTCCCAAACACGAGGAACCGCTGAGCTTTGCTGCCGGAGCGGATCCCTTCCTTACTTCCCCTGCCGAATATGGTGGGAAGTTAGGGAAAATACCCCTGGACTGGGTGACGCCTGCCATTCGCAATGTTCAGGTGGAGCGGTTCTTAGATCTGGCTACCGCGCTCTATGATCGGACTTCTCCTCTCGATGTTGCCCTCATTACTCCACTTCTCCGCGATATGGGGAGCGCGCAGGGTTTCAAGGCCAACGCTTGCTCGAAAAAAGGTGCGTTGATCAGTGACCGGATCAAGGAGCTATTTCCAGAACAGTGGCTGAGCACCGTGTTTCACGAAGTGGTCAAAAAATCTCCAGGAACTTACCTCCACCAAGTGGATGGAACCCTTTATCTACGAAAATCTGCCTCGTCCGTAATTGCCTACTTGCTGGTGCTGTCGATGCTGTTTGAGAGCGCAGACCAAGCAGTATGTGCATTGGCTGAAGCCAGCAATGGGAAAGTGCTGCCATTGTGGCGGTCACGGTTCGAGAAACCAAATATTCCAGACGCGCATGAGCTATTTGACCAGTATGTAGCCGCGAAGGGCGGGCATTCAGTGGTCGCACAGCTGCTGGGGTTGCCTCTTCATACCGTACGAAAAGCCCTGTGTGATCTCGGTTTACCAAACTTACCGGAGTGGGATGAGACATCGGACGTTGGAGCAGTCATTGCATTGAAAGCGTACTATTTAGACAAGCTTTCCTATACCTCTTGTCTTGAAACCTCCGGTATGACCGAGACGCGCTTTGATGCGCTAATGCGTCGGTGCGGCCCTAAGATGGCAATCGCCCTTGAGCGAATGAGTCCGAAGATTAGCATCAGACCACGGGCGCGCCAAGCGAAAGGTCAGCTGCCTTCAATACAGAACGAGGCGGCAATCAATTGAAAAATATTTTATACCTGAGAAACCTTACTCCAGAACTGAGCCCAGAAGCTGTGATCTCGAGATGAAAGATCTTCGTATAATGCTAGGCGCTCTGGATCATTGCTGCGCAGTGCGGCTATGGCGGGACTAATAGGGGCGAGATAGCTTTCTGCAGCGATCTGGAAGTCCGTAATGCGAATATCGTCGTCGCTTCGTTCGAAGGCCACCCGATGCGCAGCGATCCATAAGGCGATAATCAAACGTTGCACACCCGCAGTTATATTGAGGATAGTATCCTCCAACTCCTTTGTGACGGGCAGTGGTTGAGCTACGAATTGGTAAAGCGCGAGTGTTGGTAAAAAGTGTTTTCGGAACGTTGAATCGTTTTCACCCCAAAAGTGCTTAAATGCGTGATGACCAGATGTGACAATGCGCTCTGCGTTGCTAAGACGTTTGGTGAGTGCTCCAATGCCGTCTGGCGTGCCTGAAACGAGCAACGGAATTTGCCACTCGTTCAGAGCGGAGAGAATCCACTTGAGCGATTGGTCTTCGATGATTCTAAGCTCCGGATGTGGATCTCCCGCTTTGCGTTTTCTACGTTGATCGAGGCTCGATAGTTTGAAGAAATTTTGAACCTCATCCAAGTGCAGGAAACCGAGGAAGTGACTCGACGCGACCTGGCGCCACTCGTCCAACATCCTCGGGCCATCGCTCCAGTTGCCAGAGAGAGTCTTGTCGAAGCGTGTGCTGCCCGTTGCTCTTTTCCATGCGGTCATGAGGGTGGCAGCAAGTTCATTGGCTTTTCCACTGGCGGGGACGTTAAGAGACAGCCAAACTACCTGCTGCAGCCCATTGACCATCCGAAAGAATGAGGAATGCTGGATGATCTGGGGGTATGTATTTAGGCATCTACTTATGGCCTGAGTTTTTCCAGAACCGGAAACACCAACAACTGCCGCGCCATAGGTTGGTACATTAACCGGAGGCTTGTAGTGAGGATCCTCTCCACTAATCCTGCTCCACGTGCTTGATGATGATGGATGAATGTGGTCATAGTTTTGCCGGATCATTATGTCCATCGTTTCATACAACTGCAACTCCTCCATGCTGGGTATGTGCATATCTCGTACTGTCATCAGCATATGCAGCCGGATGTGACGTGGAATAGATCCAATATCCTTGGGAGGCCGAGGTGGGAGGTTTAGCAAGAGTTTGGCGATTTCTTGCCGAGATCGTATGATTCCTAGCTGCTCAATCAGTTTGTTTCCGGCATAAGGATCGTGAATGATGGCGGGCATGGGGGTCTGCTTAGGCATTTTGCGAATCCTTATTCATGATTGCAAGCAAGTCATTCATCATCGTGTCGTAATTTGACTTGGACTGAGCACGCGCTTGAGAGGAGCCTTTGACCTCACCAGTCATCGATTGACTCGCGAAATCAATTTCAAGAGCACGTGCTTCACGTATCGAGGGGGTGAGTCCTTTGGTTCGTTGACGGGCGGCGCGTGTCTCTTCAAAGGCATGATGGCGAATGAGCTCTTTACGGCGATAGCCAAGGAGTGCTTCCTCTACGCGTCTATGCGCTATATCCGCCGCCTTGAGCTTTTGATAGGTAAATGTATCTATGACTTCATCATGAGTAAGGGACGGGTCAGCCCGAGTGTGATCTGAGATAGATAGATCAATCATGCCTTTTTCGGATTCATGAGATGTCCAGATTCGAGAGACAGATCCTGGATAATAATTAATCGGGATATCCCAGCTGCCTTTTACTGAGCGTGCGCGAGTGCTCCACTGTTTTTCTTCTATGATTGGTGCGCTATAGACATTGGTGCGAAATATGATGCCATTTCGCGTTACTCGCGCTGTGTCATCAGGTAAAAGTTGGGTAATTACTTCGGCCTGTGATTGCGCGCGTGAGAAGCCGACTCCCATCGCATGGCCCCAGTGCCACAGTCCGGCAGGGCTGGGGAAAACACCATCTGCAATCATATGTGCGTCCAAGCGCTTGCTACGGTCTGCGGATAGATTGTAGACATAAAAGCATTCGTGTAAAAAATGCATGTACTGGCGCACTGACATTATTGCAGCCGCGGGGTTCGATCGGCGAAGATCATATTCCCGACGCCGAGCATCCATTGCGCCTGGTAGGAAGTGATATTGAACGTTTTTCATGATGCGATGCATCACTTCTACGACTCCTTTTAAGTCTGGGCGAAACGGTGGTGTATAGCTGAGCGTGGTTTTAAGAGCCATGCCTGTTGCCTTCGCACGAAGAGAAAGGTACTCTCCTCGATCACAGAGTAATCTTGCAGGAAGCGTTGGTGTGGGATAAAGCGACTGCCTCATTTCATATCCCCACAAATCACTTAAAAGAGCGGAAGGTGCGACTGAGTTGAAGAGGCTCACTTGGGCCGTGTCCCAACTTGGGCCGGTGAGACAAACATAAAATCCAACAACAGCCGTAGAAAAAACGTCTACGATCACATATACGATTGGTCGGCCAATAATCCAGGAGGGATTTATCGAAGATCTAAGATATACGTCGCCTATCGTCGAGTCTATTGCATAGATTTGTCCTGGTCCCTCGGATCCCTCCCATGAAACTCCAGTTAATCCTCGAAGATTTCTTTGAAAATGTCCTTTAGTGGTTTTTTCGCGTATCAGCTCGATATCCCCAATTCCACTGGTGAGCACTCGCTTTACTTGTGCATAGTTCGGATACTGACCTTTTTTTAGTTCAACTGCTACTATATTGCCATTGTCATCAATTCGCATTGCATTGCTGAATTGATCTGCTATGATGCGTGTGTAGCGCTCTGTCATCGGTGGTTTAGGTGTCGGAATGAGCTTATCTGCGGAAATTATTTTAAATCTCCAGATGGTACTCATTCCTGGTTGTATTGATTCACCCCAACAACCGAACAATTTATAGGATAATCGTTGAGAGTCGGTTTTTCTACCTGCTTTCTTTCTAATATTATTTGGAGAAAGTTCACGCCTTATGCCTGGTGCGCCGCATTTGTCAAAACGGGTACGAAGGCTGGTTTTGGTGAGGCCAAAAATGCATAGAATCGACCACAGCTTATAAACGTATGAGGCACTTACCTTGTGCTTCTGCATCGCTTGTTTCACCAAGTTCGCAAGATTGCCATAGATCAAAATGCTTTCTTTGAGATTTTCATAGTCAATGAATTGCTCCATAATTTGACAGCGCCTCTCAAAATCTTTGAGTGCTCTAGGCTTCTCAATTTTTTTATAATAAATTCCTGGTAAATCTAGACTAAGAAGAATCAGCTCGTGACTAGCTATAAGCTCGAGAAGATCTTTGCGGAGCACTTTGTATAAGGATCCTACTAAATGAGTGGACGTATAGCGCTTTGTCTGCTTCAGTGCTCCAATACGAGGTCGCCCACCTTTCGGCCTTGCATGCGTTGATTCAGATTTAATCTGTACGCAATAGGTTGTATCAGTTCTGATGTCATCTGCGATTATTCGATAAATTCCTGCCGCCAGTCCATTGGCATCTGTTGTCAGTTTGTAAACTTGGTTATGTATTAAATGCATGCAGACCTCCGTGCCAAGATGGGATTGAAAGAAGAAAATATCTCTCGGGAAACAGAAGCGAGAGGATGGTGGGGCCTCCAGCTTCTGCGGAGGTCAATTGGTAAAAAACCCCGCCAAACTGCCTGCCATAGTGCCCTTTGCGCGCTATAGATATGGTTTCCCCCCCCTAAATGAGACGTTATGCTTTGTATAACATCCGAAAATGGAAGCCAGGGCTCGGATCGTACGACTTGGCATGCAATATCTATTTCCGCTTGGCTGGCGGGGTCGGCATAGCCCCATGGAGAGGTCCTGCGAAGTGTTAAGCTCACGTTCGCATCATATTGGTTCGGCGTAATAAGTAGCCAAGAAACGCCTCGCTGGGCCCAATATGTCTTCTCCAGCATAAGTAGTTCTTTAGAGCGGGTGCTAATAATTTCAGATGGTTTACAGGAAATGGCGAGTAACTCCAGCAAACCACGTTCACTTTGTAGAACTAACAGGAGGTCGGTTGTGCTTGTCCAGTGGCGACTCTGGTCGCCACTGGACAGTTGTGGATGTCTGATTCCTAGCATCTCTGCGATTTCGCGTGTTCCAGGAAATTGATTTGTCTCGAAACCCACATGCCAACGCGAAAGCTCATGCGATGAGCTATCCTGGCTTAGCGGAAACTGTTCAGTAAGATCGACGAGGTTTGGCACCAAGCCCGCAAAATTCAACCCGCTCCATTCTTGGTCACTTAATAGTTCGCGCTGACGATCTCGCCAGACGATCAGATGTGAGCGCCCTATGCTTGATGGATCTCCTCGCGAAACCCTATGCCACGGCGTGTAGTCAGCATAGGTGCCGGTTCCTCGCCCCTCTTTGGAGAATCGTTCGAGGACTGTGGGAGTAAAACGCTTTTCTGTTCGCACGAGTGTTCTCCCTAGGCGGTCGAGGTTCTCCCCGGCCGCCCTAGTGTTCGTGGTGACATAAATCGAATTGCGCGGTCTAAGCTCCCACGCTTGCAGTAGCGTTGGGATGTTTGATTGATGGGGTGTAGGTGCTGGCTAGGCAGCAGAAGGTGCGTAGGTCATCTCACGTCTCCAAGGCTTTTTACAGTTGGACGCCCGCTGGGCTGTCCATGAAACTGCACAAACGAAGACTTGACCCTCCGCTCAAGGGCGGATAAATTTGAGGTGTTGGATGCCTCTGAGGACAAGCTTCTCGGGGTAAGTCGGCTTCGGGGTGCAACCCGAGGCCGACTTTTTTATTGCATGGAATCAATAATTCTATCGATCTTAAAGATTGGTCTATTTCATACCCAAGGCCTCCGCGATGAGTGCACTTTGACCTCGCAAACATTTTCGCCCACCTCTTAGTACCTCATATGTGAGGCGCGGACTGAACCCATGTTGTTTTGCCCAGTCTGACACTGTCACTCCAGCGCGATGAAAGTCTTCGCGCGTAATCGCAACAGGTTTTCCGTCGAGCATGCGCCTCGGAAGATTGTGATGCAGAGATGACATTAATAGCGCACAGATTAGGAATCTAGATGAATAGTACTAGCCTACGGCAAGTGTGTCTATTGAGATTCCAAAAAAAACTATGGCTGGTTCTTTGCTGAGAACTTACTTGGTTTAGTCTGATGTGATATTTTTTTGCTGTTATCTGATCAACGGAAAAATATCGTTTTTGATCTTGTTTTTCGGATGCTTAGGGAGAGGTTGAAAAATACAGAGCGGGCGAGTGTATGAGGTTGGCTAAAAAGAATATAGTGATAGTTGCTTGGTAAAAAATTCCATGGCGACGATCCGTTACATAGCTTTTGAGCTATCAAGTGCCTAAATCGAAATCTATAGGTTTGAGATATTTTTATGTGGTAGTGACTAATGCGGTAGGAAATTTTTCCGCACCAAAGACTTAGATCATCGCCAGAGCAAGCTCAACGATCGGTAACAAGGAGCTGCAACAAAGCATCCTATGGGGGGGCGATAAATTCACAACGGTGCTGCTGTATCAAAATGCTTGGCAAGCATTTCCTGTTGTCTGTCAACTTGATAGTGAAAACGCCAGAGTCTCTACTTCTTGCAATGCATGGAAATGCATCAATGACTGCTTTTTGTTCTAAGAGATCGAATAATTTCTAGGCGTACGGCCTGAGGTAAAAGAGTTGTAAGAGGTGAGGCTTGGCGAAGTTGATTGCCGCGCTCTGACTCTTCGAGCGCAAGAGCCCAGTCCTTGTTCTTGATTATTCGGAACCATTGTTCGCGCAAAGGCTTTGAGCGAGGAGACACATGCTCGTCCCAGCGTATAAGCGTAGCTAGGGCTATGTTAGCTAAAGCAGGTTCGGCATCAAGCAGCTTTACGGCTTCGATGTGGAGCATCAGACTCTGACGGTCCTGCTTGAGGTGATTGTCGCTGGTCATGTATTAACGCAGACTAAACGAAGACTTTTCAGAAATAAGCTCCGCTTTGCATTATCTCGACATTCAGGGTGAGGTATCCGATACCTTCTAAGGTGCTCAGGAGGTGTGCGGGTTGCTCGCCCGCAAGAGCCGGGCATGAGGAGTATAGCCAGCTCCCAACCCATGCCGCAGCATTAAATTCTTCTACTATACCGGATTCTTCAACTATCAGCCTTGCTCTACCTATTAAGCAACAGAGTTTTATTATTCTTTCATTATCCGATATGGGGCTTGGTGATTCTATATTGGAGATCTTATTTTTGTCTAACCTTAGCGATGATTTAATCTGTTCTTCCGTTATGTTCATTCTTTCTGATATATTGGATAGCACCCTAGTATGTAACCCAGAATAAGCTAGGCAGATGTGCATCATCGTCGGCGCTTGTAAAAGCTGACGGCACCATAGATCGTCTATTGAATTCTCTGTGCACAATCCGCGCAAATAATTGAAATCATCTTCAAGTGCTGATTCATGAATCCAAGCGCGTAGAAATTTGGAAGACAAAACAATGCGTTTGTTGCTCATTTTATCGATCTGCATCAAAGAAGCATCCACTGATTCTATTTAATATCAATCCTCCATACAAGCTAGTGACCGATACCATGGGTCTATTGAGCTTCTACTCAATAATGAGGAATCGCAAGGTGGTTTCGCTTAGAGCAAGCGAGCCTCGGAAAGGCTATCAATCACTTTTTTATGCAATTTCAGTAGTTCAATTTTTGAGGCTAGTGCCTTTCGTTGTTGCTCAGCCGAGCGCCACGTGAAAAATCCTGCCACAACCATCACACTGCCGAAAATCACCAGGATCAATGGAATTCCCACCAGCCCAATCAGAATTCCTAAGTATTTTCGCAACGTGGCTGATCTAAAGTCTCTGCGAGACGCTTCAATTTCTGAAATTATGCCTATTCGTTGTGGATCGACTGCGTAGATAAATTTGCCTGAGATACCGAGTGCAATTAATAGATTATAGGCATCTCCATTGATTGCATTTTTTCCTAGAATGAGATGCATCGTACAGCTGTCAACGCCCAGTAGTTTCTTTAATTTCCCCTCTAGATCTGCCATGATTGCTACATTGTGAAGTCGACCTGCATTTCGAAAATCTAGATACGAAAAGATCCTGAATTCAGAATTCGCATTTGACGGTCCACATTCCAATAATTGATCGGTTAGAGTTATTTCTCGCCATGTTTCCGCCTTCATTGTCATATTCAAAAAATTGTTTGATATCGGATGGATTCGCCTCGACGCAACTAGGAGCTCCTCTCCCTAGGTTCGCTCAGCCCGGAGTGGTTGCGGTGCGCATGGCCGCATGGATGTTGATTTTGCTGTCTATAGACACGTGTCTAAAGTATACATACCTGACACAGTCACTCGATGCGCCCGAGCACGAACCAACCACTCATGGAGGCGCTTGCCCTGGAGTTGAAGGCTCGTCGTCGGGAGCTGGGATTGACTCAGGAGGATTTGGCTGGACGATGCAACCTCGATCGGCCCTACATCAGCTTGATTGAAGTCGCGCGCAAACAGCCCACGTTGAGCGTGCTGTACAGGCTCTCAGAGGCCCTGGAGCTTCCGCTGGGCAACTTCATGGCACGGGTACAGGCACGGTACCTGAAGGGGCACTTAACAGCTCAAGTGCCAACCCGTCAGTAGTTTCGTTGTTCGGGGGCCAAGCAGATGCCGTACGCAAGAAGGGTGTACTGGCAAGCTGCCACGGGCCGTTGGAGGCACATCTGGGTTGGCTGCGGCAAGCTTCGCGGTTGCCGTTGTTCCAACCCAGTTGGGAGTTCCTCAGTTGCGGCTAAGGATCTGCTGCGGTTGCCATTTCCGCCAGGAAGGGGCCCTCTGATGTAGGGCGCTCGAAGATGAGATAGTCGTCGCGATTCTTGCCCAAAATCCACGTTGTGGGCTGCTGCTGGTTTCAAAGACACCTTGTTAAGGTGCGTAGACTGCCCCTGGTCCGGTAGACAAGCCCCGCCTATCCTTTGAGCATAGGGGGGAATGTCATGAGCACCCCGAGGTTACGTCGGAATTCAAGTAGCTCAGATCTCGAAAGAAGATCTGTCTGCTATGCCCTTAATCCATGTTGGCGGCTTACCTCGGCCTGTCCAAGTAGAGCCAGTGGCCGGATCCCGGTACTTCGGCGTACCCGTCCCCATTTTGCGCTTGGAGCCACCGAACACATCCTCGGCCGACAGCTTGTAGTCTGCAACTAGGCTTCGAACTCGGGCTAGAACACCAGCCTTCTCTGCGGCCAAAGCCTGGGCGATCTTAGCTTCAAGCTCAGCTTTCTGCTGGAGAAGCGCCTTGTAATCAACTGTCATGGATTTCACCTAATCTATGTGATAGCAACGCAGAAATTTTATGATATTTTGATGATGCTAGGTTGCGTACTTGCGGTACTGTTGCGCTGGCATGCGGTTTAGCTTGGGAGTAGAAGCCAGCCAGCTTGGCCAGCCCCAAGACCATCCTTAAAAATAAACCAATTTCAAGAATTGATACCAAACATTTGCCTATTCAAGTCCTATTTTGCATGACCCTGTAGGTAGGTTGTTTTACTATTTGTATG
Source organism: Delftia deserti (assembly GCF_042653485.1). Lineage (NCBI taxonomy): Bacteria > Pseudomonadati > Pseudomonadota > Betaproteobacteria > Burkholderiales > Comamonadaceae > Delftia > Delftia deserti. Next base: position 4,635,037 of record NZ_JBHSIH010000001.1, read on the forward strand.
TTAGTTTGAAGTTGTATTGAGGGGGGGTCCATTGATAATTATCGGATAAAATGCTTAAGTTAGTATTCTTATTTTTCCACTGTAGAGACAAAAGATCGGCCACCGCCCACGCCATCCAGTCAGATCTGAACTTTCTCTCACCAGCACCCATCTCTCCTTCACTGCCAATATCATTGCGCCAGATCATGGCTGGAATGCGATATCCGGATTCTGTAGTTGGACTGTGGCCGGCCTTGTCAAGCAGATGCCCAACTTCTTGACCATGGTCCGAAAGATAAATCCATGCGCGATAGGGCGATTTGCCTGCAAATCTAGTGAGATCCAGAGTTTTGGATACTACAGAGTCATGATAAAGAATTGCTGAATCGTACTGTTCCCTGAATCCCTTAACCCAAAACGACCTTTTCTTTTCTTGCATCTCATAGTCAATGTCATCCATTGTTTGGGAGAATGGGTTTTCATTCTTTGGATATCTGAGGGCGTAGTGAGGATGCGCGCCTAGCAAATGAACGACTATGAATTTTTTTTCAGCAGAATCATTTAGGGCCATTTCCAGGCCCTCAAGAACTTCTCCGTCTAATGAGGAGGATGAACGCCCAGGGGTCCGATTGACCATTTCAACTGTGTCTGCATAAGCTGCATGACGCGACTCAATAGCCACATCATCATGATTGCTCACCCACCAAATTTTATATCCAGCGGATCGAGCCATCGCCATCAGATGAACAGACTGTTCACCATTAGCGCCTTGCAGCGAGAACATACTTTCAAACGCAGGAACTGTGCTTGCATCCAAAGACCAAGCATCACGGAATATCACCATATCACGTCCTAGTTCCTTTCGCCTCAAAGACAATATTGGAGTTGTATTTCTCTTATACCCGTAGACTCCCATGTTGTCGCGGTTAATGCTATCGGCAATTACTAGGACGACAACCGATCCACCTTTGCGATCTATTTTTGGAGATATTGCATTTGCTCGAAAGAGTTGATCTTCACGAGAAGATGCTTGGGTTTTCCAATTGCTCTTCACCACAGATACAGATTTATACCAATCCTGCCAAAAAAACACTGGGTGCAATCGTCTCCACGGCTTACTAAGATGTGCAACCACACTAACTAGCATAAGAAGAAGAATGAATCCCGATAATAGCCGAGATGAGTTCGTTGCATCAGCGCGCGCGATCATCAGAAGTTTTCCTGAGAAAAGCATTAGAGCCAATAGACCAGAGCCTAGTATCAAGAAACGTACTGAATTTGCAAAAAGATATTCAGCACTTTCGCGGATATTTGTGTTTGCCGCTGCCTCCAGTACAAGGGAGCTCTCCGGAGAGGCTCCATATGCCTCCTTCAGAAAATATCGAACGATGCCATCAATGTAGAAGATTGATGTTGCAATCCAAACAAATACTCTGGAAAAACAACCGATATCTTTCTTCTTCAAGCCCCAGAAGATAAAAATACCGAAAGGAAGGTATAGGAAAAAAGATTTTGCGGCTCTGAGGCTGTCTTGTCCTAACAGGGAGACGAAAAAAGTTGATATCAGGAGCAGCGCAGCCACCACCCCTGATTTTTCCATCTTACTATGGATTATTTTCCAAAATTTTTTCACTGACAAACCGAAAAAATGGCGCTCACTCAATAAAGTGGCAAAGGCAACTATACAACTATCTATGAATTCTGAGGAAATATCAAGCCGATACTCGTAACGCCATTTTCGGACCTTGCAAAAACACTTCCCATGTGAAGCCTAGCGATGGCTGAAACAATTGCCAAACCCAATCCGTGATTTTTATTTGCATATGACCGCGAAGAGTCTGCTCTGTAGAATCTATCAAATAGTCTAGGTAGGTGCTCTGGGTGTATAGTTTTGCCTTCATTTGTCACAGTCAACTCAATAATAGAGGTTTTTATTTCGGTGGATTCTGATAAATTCTCATGTCTTCGAATATCCACCAATATTTTCCCTCCCATATTGGCATATCGTGTGGCATTCCCTAATAAATTCGAGAGAGCACGACGTACTAAACTTGCATCAAATACGCCACTGGCATCACCATGCACTTCCACTTCTAAGCCAGCCTCCATAATTGCAGCTTCGTGAAAGTCTATAACCTCTCTCGCTAGATCTGCGAGGCTGCAGATTTTTATAAGCCGCGCCCCATTGCCGCGGTCGGCATTCGAAAGAAATAGCATATCAGCAACGATATTGGCCATTCTGTGTAAATCTTCCAGGTTAGAAGATAGGACATCAATAAGCTCTTCGGAGGTTCTGCGTTTCCTGAGCGCTAGCTCTGAGCTACTTATCAAAGTAGAAAGTGGAGTATTCAACTCATGCGCAACATCGGCATTGAATGATTCCATTTGTTTGTAAGCAACCGATAGCCTATCTAGAAGATCATTGATTTGACCTATAAGCGGTCGAAGTTCTTGTGGTTGCTGGCTATCATCCAGCCTATGTATTAGGTTCTGTGCCGAGACTTGCCGCACCTGAGTTATCAGAAATTTTATCGGTGATAAACCCTTCTTGACCAGCCAGACACTCGATATCGAAACAATTAGTGTACTTGCGATAGCGGCAATACCCAAGGTCCATGCCAAATGCCGCAATATCAAATCGTCGGGACTTCTGTCTAATATCAGTGTAACCACAACACTTTGAGACATCCCATCGAATTTTTGAAGCTTGGCGAAGAACTCTCTTTTGATGGTGTTTTTATGATGTCTAACAAGATCAAATAAAGCTTCCCCATTTTTTTCATCTTTTCTGACTAGCAGGGACAGATCGTCATGTCCGCTCAGAAAATCCAGCAGGGTTCCTTGCAAAGACTCTGAGTCTACTTGTGATTTACTTTCATTTAACATGCGCTCTAAAGCGATCTGCTTGTGATCAAGCGCGTCAGCCTGTTTGGCAGATAGTGTTTGAGCGATTACCAGATAGACGGTAATGCAAACAATGCCTAGTCCAAGAATAGTTTGAAAAGCAAGGGAAATCGACAGGCGAGTGGATAAAGGACGAGTTGCTTTATTCTTTTTTTTGTTATTTTTCATCTTGATTCCATAATATAGCCCATTCCTCGAACCGTATGCAGCAATATTTTGTCAAATGGTTCATCTATTTTTAGCCTAAGTCTTCGAATTGCCACTTCAACCACATTCGTCTCAGAGTCAAAATTCATTGACCAAACTTGTGACGCGAGTTCGGAGCGCGAGATAATCTCACCCTGCCTTCTGGTTAAAAGTATCAATAGACTAAATTCCTTGGCAGTTAAATCAAGCCTTTTACCTGCTCTAAAAGCCCGCTGCCTTGCAAGATCTATCTCCAAATCATGAATTCTCAAAATTGTTGGTTCAGCTGACGGCTTGTTGAAGACAGGGGATCTTCTGAGTAGCGCCCTCACGCGTGCAACCAGTTCGGAAAAAGCAAAAGGCTTGACCATATAGTCATCTGCACCACATTTCAAGCCAGTAACCCGATCTTCAACAGACGATCTTGCAGTAAGCATTAAAACGGATGTCTGTTTGGATTGGCGAAGAGCAGTTAGGACCGCCAATCCGTCTATTCCAGGAAGCATTCCATCTAGAATGATCAAATCATATTCTATGGTAGCTGCTTTATTGAGTCCGGTAATCCCATCGGAGGCTGAGTCAACGGAGAAGCCTTCGTCAACCAAGCCGCGAGCAAGCTGGTCCACCAACTTCCCATCATCCTCAATTATTAGGATTCTCATGGGGCGGATTTTGATCCTAAGATCCTGGCGCTTGGATGATAAATTTGTCATCTTATTATCAGGATGCAGCCGGATAGCGTCCCCTATAGTGCCCTTCGCCCACCACATGCGCTTGCGCATAAATATTTCAGGGCACTACAGCGACCGACAGGCACATGGGCTTTGCCGGGCAGGAGTTTCATACATGAACTTGGTAACCTTACGTGGCAAGAGTAGGCTTCGCACAAGCCTTTGCCAAACCTTGCTAGTCAGCATGTTGGCTGGAGCGGGTTTGGCCCACGCCGTCCCCACGAGCTCAAGCGGCCCCACCACAGCGTCAAGTGAGGCGCCCCCGTCCCTGACTCTCGCTGTCGCGGTCGAGAAGGCCCTCGCGACTCATCCAAGCCTTCGCGCGGCTGAGTTCGGCCTGTCGGCCAGCGACGGCGCCGTGCTCCAGAGCAAAGCTCGCCCTAACCCTGAGCTGTCTTACTTGCAAGAAGATACCCGCAGTCGTACCAAGACATCAACTGTGCAGTGGAACCAGCTGATAGAGGTTGGAGGCAAGCGCGATGCTCGGATGCGCATTGCTGAACGGGGACGCGACGTTGCACAAGCCGAGCTGGCAGCTACCCGCGCCAACATCCGTGCTGACGTGAGGGCGACTTTCTACAGCCTCTTGGCGGCCCAGGAGCGCGTGACTGTTGCAAAACAGACATTGGAAATTGTGAGAAATGCGCGCGAGGCCGCGACCAAACGCGTTGCTGCAGGCAAGGTCGCCCCATTGGAAGAAAGCCGCGCAAAGGTGGCAGAGTCTGGAGCCGAGCTTGAACTGGGTAAGGCCGAGTCAGACCTGAGAGTCGCTCGCCAACAAATGCAGGCACTTCTGGGCGGACAAGGCTTTGCATTCGGTCCAGCGCTTGGCACGTTCGATATCGCCCCCGAAGCTCCTGCGGCCCCAGACTTGTTGATGCGGCTGGAGGAATCGCCTGCCATCAGGCAAGCGCGCTCGTTCCTGGAGCAAAGCCGTGCGTCCGCAGATCTGGAACGTGCCAAGCGCATGCCGGACCCCACCGTGAGCTTAGGCGTTAAGCGGGCCCAAGAGGTTGGACGGAATCAATTGGTACTGGGGGTTTCGATCCCACTGCCGGTGCTGGACACCAACCGGGGCAACCAGATACAGGCGCTGCGCCTCGCGGATCAGGCTGAAGAGAAGCTTCAAGCGTTGCGCGTTCAGATGCAGACGAATCTCTTCCAGGCGCGTGAACAGCTGGAGACTAGCCGTCGTCTTGCACAGCAACTTTCAACCCAAGTCCTGCCCACGGCCCAGACGGCTTATGAAGCCGCAGTGAAGGGCTTTTCACTCGGGAAGTTTAGCTACCTCGACGTACTAGATGCACAGCGCACGTGGTTCGACGCACGTAGCCAGTACCTAAGCCAGCTGCTGTCCACCCACAGTGCCGTCGCAGATCTCGAGCGCCTGCTCGGTACACAAGCTGACCAGTAAACCTCTGAGCCTCAAACATGAACACGAACTCTTCTCCAAGTTCTAAGCGCAGCACAGTTATCGCAATTGTGAGCATCCTATCCGTAGGGGTCCTGGCAGCGACTTTAATTCTTCGAAACGGCTCTTCGAGCCCCCCGCCTGCGGGCGAAAAAGCAGCTCAATCCCAGGAAAAAGGTCACGGCCATGGTGAAGCGGCAAGTCATGCCGACCAAGAGCACCATGGTGAGAAGGCAACAAAGGCTCACAAGGATGAGGACGGCCATGCCGACGGTGAGCATCATGAGGAAAGTGGCGAAAACAAAGCCTCTGCCAAGCCTGCTGCAGAGGCTGGTCACGATGACGATGAAGGCGTGATTCCCATGGACGCGCAGCGTATCAAGGTCGCCGGGGTAAAAGTGGCTCAAGCTGGGCCAGCGACCGTGCGCAGCTTGCTTCAACTGCCAGGTGAAATCCGCTTCAATGAAGACCGGACGGCACACGTTGTCCCTCGCGTCGCGGGCGTTGCCGAAAGTGTGCCGGCCAATCTTGGGCAAAGCGTAAAAAAGGGCCAACTCTTGGCTGTACTGAGCAGTGTCGCCGTGTCAGAACAACGAAGCGAGTTGCTTGGCGCTCAGAAGCGCCTAGCACTGGCGCGCACCACCTATCAACGCGAGAAGCAACTCTGGGAAGAAAAAGTTTCCGCAGAGCAAGACTATCTGCAAGCGCAGCAGGTACTACGCGAGGCTGAGATCGCTGTCTCCAACGCCGAGCAGAAGTTGGCAGCAACCGGGGCGGGAGCTGGCTCTGCTGCTGGGCTCAACCGGTTCGAGCTACGAGCGCCGTTCGATGGCGTCATCGTGGAAAAGCATCTTTCTATCGGTGAGGCTGTCCTGGACACAACGCAGGTTTTCACGATTTCCGACCTCCGCTCCGTCTGGGCCGAGATGCGAGTCTCCGCCCCAGACATGCCATCAGTTCGTGTAGGGGAAAAGGCGACGGTTCGTGCAACGGCTTTCGAATCGACAGCGACCGGCGAGGTTTCCTACGTTGGCGCACTCATTGGTCAAGACACGCGAACGGCCCCCGCCCGCATCACTTTGCCTAACCCGGATGGTGCATGGCGTCCAGGCCTGTTTGTGAACGTGGAGGTCACCGCATCATCCCAAGATGCAGCGCTCACAGTAGTGTCGACAGCGATTCAGCGTATTGAGAACCAGCAAACTGTCGTGTTCGTTCCGGTCGAAGGTGGATTCCGGGCTCAGCCCGTCCGTGTCGGTCGCTCGGACACGAAAAACACCGAGATTCTTGAAGGCCTCAAGCCGGATCAAGCGTATGTGGCTGAAGGCAGTTTTCTGCTGAAGGCAGAGCTTGGCAAAGCCACCGCAGAGCATGCTCACTGAGGCGGGGATCGGAGACCTTCATGTTTGAACGCATCATCCGCTTCGCCATCGAGCAGCGTTGGCTCGTACTGCTTGCCGTGTTTGGCATGGCCGCGCTAGGCGTGTTTAGCTATCAGCGCCTAGCAATCGACGCTGTGCCCGACATCACCAATGTCCAGGTGCAGATCAACACCCAGGCGCCTGGATATTCTCCGCTCGAAACTGAACAGCGTGTCACCTACCCCATAGAAACTGTGATGGCAGGGCTCCCAAATCTGGAGCAGACGCGCTCGCTATCGCGCTACGGCCTGTCCCAGGTCACCGTGGTGTTTAAGGACGGCACCGACATCTACTTCGCACGCCAGTTGGTCAACGAACGCATGCAGCAGGCCCGCGAAAACCTGCCTGATGGCGTAACGCCAACGTTAGGGCCGATCTCAACAGGTTTGGGAGAAATCTACCTGTGGACCGTGGAAGCGGAGGAAGGCGCTAAGAAGCCTGACGGTTCGCCATACACGCCCATGGATCTGCGCGAGATTCAAGACTGGGTGATCAAGCCCCAGTTGCGTAATGTGCCTGGCGTGACCGAGATCAACTCTATCGGCGGCTACGCGAAGGAATACCTGGTCGCACCGTCGCCTGCCAAGCTTTCAGCTTACGGGTTCACACTCGCCGATATCGTGGCCGCGCTTCAGCGTAACAACGCAAACGTCGGTGCGGGCTACATCGAGCGCCAAGGTGAGCAATATCTGATACGAGCGCCTGGTCAGGTCAAGGGAATAGCGGACATTCGCGAAGTCATCGTTGGGTCTGCTCAGGGGCAACCGATACGCATCCGAGACTTGGCTGAAGTAGGCCTAGGACGTGAACTGCGTACCGGTGCTGCGACTGACAATGGCCGCGAGGTCGTGCTTGGTACAGTGTTCATGCTGATTGGCGAGAACAGCCGAAAGGTATCCCAGGCGGTCGATATACGCATGCGGGAGATCAACCGCAACCTGCCCGAAGGTGTCAAAGCTGTCACTGTTTACGACCGCACCAACCTGGTCGACAAAGCTATCGCCACGGTCAAGAAAAACCTGATCGAGGGCGCCACCTTGGTGGTGGTGATCCTCTTCCTGTTCCTGGGCAACCTTCGCGCCGCGTTGATCACAGCAATGATCATCCCGCTGTCCATGCTTTTCACGTTCACAGGCATGGTGTACTACAAGGTCAGCGCCAACCTCATGAGCTTGGGGGCATTGGACTTCGGCATCATCATTGACGGTGCAGTCGTGATTGTGGAGAACTGTGTGAGGCGCTTGGCCCATGCGCAGGAGGCACGCGGCCGCCCGCTCACTCGCAGTGAGCGTTTCCATGAGGTATTTGCTGCGGCAAAGGAAGCTCGACGGCCCCTGCTGTTCGGTCAGCTGATCATCATGGTGGTCTATCTACCCATCTTTGCGCTCACCGGTGTGGAAGGAAAGATGTTCCACCCCATGGCACTGACCGTGGTCATCGCCTTGGCCGGAGCCATGCTGCTGTCGATCACCTTCATTCCGGCTGCGGTTGCCCTGTTCATGGGCGACAAAGTAGCGGAAAAAGAAAACCGCATCATGAGTTGGGCACGCCGTTCTTACTCGCCCATCCTGGCAAGAGTCATGGCAGCCCCTGCAGTAGTTCTGACAACCGCTTGTGTAGCGGTGGTCCTTAGCCTGCTGCTGGCGACACGCCTAGGTAGTGAATTCGCTCCCAACCTCAATGAAGGCGACTTTGCGATCCAAGCACTTCGCATTCCTGGCACCAGCCTCACACAGTCGCTGGAGATGCAGATCCAGATCGAGAACACCTTGAAGAAGGAGTTTCCTGAAATTGACCGTGTGTTCGCACGTACCGGTACCGCCGAGATTGCGTCAGATCCTATGCCGCCCAACATCTCGGACGGCTACATCATGCTAAAGCCCAAGGATCAATGGCCCGATCCTTCGCGTTCTCGCGACGATTTATTGGCTGCGATTCAAAAGACCGCAGACAGCGTGCCAGGCAACAACTACGAGTTTTCCCAGCCGATCCAACTCCGTTTTAACGAACTGATTTCTGGCGTGCGTAGCGACGTAGCCGTAAAGATTTTCGGTGATGACATGTCCGTACTGGAGAAGAACGCACAAACTGTGGCTGGCATGCTTCAGCAAATCCAGGGCGCGTCAGAAGTGAAAATTGAGCAGACGACAGGCCTGCCGATGCTCACAGTGCAAATCGATCGCGAAAAAGCTTCACGCTACGGCCTCAACATGGGGGATGTGCAAGACACCATCAGTGTTGCGCTGGGGGGCGGAGAAGCGGGGATTGTTTTCGAAGGGGACAAGCGCTTCGACATCCAGGTTCGCTTGCCCGAGGACATTCGCAATGATGTGGAGGCTCTGAGCCGACTTCCGATTGCGTTGCCAAAGGGAGCAGATGGCCGGGTGGGGTTCGTGCCGCTGTCCTCAGTCGCGACTTTTGAGACGGCTCCTGGCCCAAATCAAGTCAGCCGAGAAGATGGTAAACGCCGTATCGTCGTCAGTGCAAACGTACGTGGACGTGACATCGGCTCCTTCGTGAACGAAGCTGAGCAACGCCTCGAAAGCCTTCAGCTACCAGCGGGATACTGGACCCGCTGGGGCGGAACATTCGAAAACTTAGAGTCGGCGCGTCAACGTCTCATGATTGTGGTACCTGTCGCTCTGCTGATGGTCTTCGTCTTGCTCTTCGCAATGTTCGGCAATGCTCGAGACGGGCTCATCGTGTTTACAGGTATCCCGTTCGCGCTCACGGGCGGCATCTTGGCGTTGTGGCTGCGAGACATACCACTGTCCATTACTGCCGCTGTAGGATTCATTGCTCTGTCAGGGGTCGCTGTGCTCAATGGCTTGGTGATGATCTCTTACTTCCGGACGTTGCGTGAGGAAGGCAAGAGCGTGCCAGACGCCGTAACGGAAGGGGCGCTCACACGACTACGCCCAGTCCTTATGACGGCTTTGGTAGCTTCGCTAGGCTTCGTACCTATGGCTATCGCCACAGGCACAGGAGCGGAAGTGCAGCGTCCCCTTGCAACAGTAGTCATAGGCGGCATCCTCTCCTCCACGATGCTGACACTGCTCGTCCTGCCCCTGCTGTACAGGCTCATCCACAGGAACGACCCTTCGGAAGGCGACGTTCAACAGAATCCCGAGGATGGGGCATCGTCCTCGGGTGAGGTGGCGATCGCGTAACTTGGGACCGTGATCGCTTTTCAGGCCATGGCCAAAAGCCATGGCCCTTTTTATGTCAATTAGATTACAGCATTGTCATGGCAATGTGTGCGTCCTGTGGGGGCAGCTTTTCTATAGTAGAGCCATCTACTCGGGTCCAACAAAGCCACGAATAGAAATTCAAAATCTCTTGAAAGGATCTCGAAATGAAGCACCGTCGTCTTAACATTGCATCCTCTATCGCTGCATTGGTCGCTTCGACCGCATTCATTCTTCCTGGCATAGCCGCAGCCGAAAGCTATCAGCATCCCGCGAACAATGAAGCAGGCGTGAAAACCTACCCCGAGCACTTCAACTCACAAAAGACCCGGGAACAAGTTAAAGCTGAGGCAGGTACGGCCGCTCGCGAGGGCGGAAGCAATCGATTCAATACTGGCGCTTATCCAGCGTCCTCCAAGCAAGCAAATGCCGGAAAGACCCGTCAAGAAGTCATTAACGAATTGCTTAAGGAGACTCCAGAACAGCGTGATGCACGTCAACGCGCAATGGGTGGTTGAAATAAGTTGTGGATGACGAATCGGAGCTGCGTGATCAGCGGGCATGCTCTAGCCAATGGATAGATTCGTTGTAATAGTGAAAATGATAATCCCATATCTTTAGAACGTAGTTCTTTGGATATGGGATTTTTTGTATTTGGCTCAATAAGAAGAGCTAGTCATGTTAAATAAAAATCGAAGCTTGCTTCGAAAGATTTCATCCAATCTAACAGTTAGCCCAGCAGTCTTGATTATTGCGACTGGTGTTTGGCTTGCAACTGTGGGGAACATCCCCCTGTGGAAGACTCTGCTCCAGTTGCAAGAGGAAATTGGGGTAACATTTTTTATAGGATTTTTAGTTGCAGTTGCTGCGCTAAACATCTCTCTTCTTTCAATATTTGCTTTGGGGCCACTACTTAAGCCAGTATTGGTTGGGGCAATACTTGTAAATTCCATCACTAGCTACTTCATGCTGAGCTACGGGATCGTAATAGATCCTGGAATGATACGAAATACATTGCAAACTGATATCGGAGAAGCAATTGATCTTCTAAGCTACGAATTACTGGTAACGGTACTTGGATTTTCAATAATCCCCATATTCTTGATTATTCTGGCCGGCGTAAAAAAGACGACTGCAATCAAGGCAATATTTACATCTGTACTATTGGCATTCCTAGGACTTGCCTTGGCTTTAGTGTGCATTTTCCTCATTTATCAACCTTTCTCGTCGACAATGAGAAATCATACGAAAATGAGGTACCAAATTAGTCCTTTGAATACATTTTACTCAACAATAAAGGTGGCTACAAACCCTCTGGATAGAAGAAGCTTAAAAATAGAAAAAATCGGTCAAGATGCAAAAATACAAACTAACGAGCTAGTCAATGGCGAAGAACCAATATTGCTACTCATAGTTGGAGAAACAGCAAGAGCCGAAAACTTCGGAATCAATGGCTATGAGAGGAATACAACGCCACTGCTATCGAAGCGAGCTGACATCTTCTCCTCAAAGAACGCATGGTCTTGCGGCACCAGTACCGCTGAGTCGTTGCCCTGTATGTTTTCTCACTTAGATCGAGAAGACTATGCATCAAGGAAAGTAAACCACGAAAACATGCTGGATGTCCTGGCTAAGGCTGGGCTTTCGGTTTACTGGTTGGACAACCAGTCTGGTTGCAAAGGAGTTTGCGCTAGGGTTGCGACCGAATACTACAGATATGAGCCAAGCAATCCGCTTTGCGAAAAAGATGGCGTCTGCCAGGACTCTGCCATGCTGGTTGGCCTCAAGGATCGCATTCAGTCATCTTCATCGATGAAAAACGGGAAAGGAAAAGTAATCGTACTTCATCAAATGGGAAGTCATGGGCCTGCATATTACAAAAGGTCTAGTCTCTCAAGAAAGACATTTAAACCCGAATGCGAGTCGGCAGCGCTCCAAAGTTGTACGCAACAAGAAGTCGTGAACGCTTACGACAACAGCATCATCGAGACGGACTACTTTATTAACAACGCCATAGATTGGCTGAAGAACTCATTTCCCGCTGCGCCAACTGCACTCATGTACGTATCCGATCACGGAGAATCATTAGGTGAAAATAATATTTATCTGCACGGGCTTCCATATTCTTTTGCACCGAAAGGGCAGAAAAACATACCATGGGTAATGTGGGTATCAAAGCCAATGGAAATCTCAAGCGGTACAAGTTTAGCGTGCTTGAAAAGCAAAAATCTCAACATCAAAATAAGCCACGATAACTACTTTCACACAGTCTTAGGTCTGCTGGATGTGCAGACGAATGTCTACGATAAGACTCTAGACATAGCTGCTTCTTGCACAAGTGAGAACTGACGACAGCATGACAAATTTGTAATCAACTTAGGCGCTAATGGCGGATATCATATTTATTCATAGTTTGTCAACCTCAAAGCACAACATTTCAACAAATCTTCGAAGGAAGATTAGAAAAGGGGTATGAAATGAGCGAAGTTCGTTTTGAAGACATAGCATTGCGAATCAGAACGCAAAGGCTCGCACTAATTGCAAGCAATATTGCCAATGCGGACACACCTGGGTATCAAGCAAAAGACTTGGACTTCAAGGCAGCGCTTGAAAGAAGTTCTGCCAACATGTTGTCGGTTAAGGAGACGAAAAAGGGGCATATCCCAAGCTCAGAGTTGAAGTCCATATACGACACTGAAGTCGCCTACCGCCCGGCCTCACAGAACTCTCTCGATAAAAACACGGTGGATTTAGATCAGGAGCGTGCTAGTTTCATTGACAACGCAATACGCACGGAGTTGGCAATGAAACAAGCTGTGGATGAGTATATGGAAATCGGAGAAATGTTATCCAAACTTGTCTAGACACGGATCTTAACAAATTAGGAAGCTTATCATGGGATTCAGCAGCTGGTTATTCGGAAAAGGACATCACCGTAAAAATGATGGACATCACAAAAATTCCAGTGGATACCTTAAAAGAGGTAGTTACGGCGAAGTGGGATATGCATGCCCAACATGCCGAACACCAAACTCCGCAACAAGCAGATTTTGTGGCCAGTGTGGAGTTTCCTTAGTATGTCGTGGATGCGACGCAAATTTAGTTGCAGGCGCAAAATTTTGCGCGCAATGTGGAAGAGAAAATCTTTAAGTTGACGCTTGCCAAGTCAACTGGCACGCTGCGATAAAGGTATAGCTATCTCCTGTTGTCGATTAAATATCATGAAAAAAAAACTTCGTCTAGACATACCGGTAGTTCTATCATCTATTTCAACAAGCGATGACCTTTTGGTGAGACGCTTACTAAGTGATATTCAAAGTAGGGATGGTGTCGAGAAGGTCCATCTGGATGCTGGCAAAGATGGCGAATGGCCTAAATTGTGCATTCACTATGATTCAGAAAAATTACCACTGATTCGTATTAGAGAGCTAGTTGAGGCAGCAGGATCCAGGATATCCGACCGCTGGGGACACTTTCTTATAGAATTTGAAGGTATAAACCATGCCAGAAAAGCCCGCACTGTAGAGACTAAGCTTCTTGGTCTAAGTGGAGTTATAGAGGCGCAGGTGAGCCCGACTGGCCAAGTTCATGTGGATTTTGACAAGAATAAAATAAAAGAAGTTGATATTCTGGATGCTCTCCGAGATTTAAATATTAATCCCACTCAACCTGAGTTAGGTAATTCGGGGTTCAGGAAAGAACGTCCGCAATCCAAAAATGAAAATGATCATGGCCATGATCACGGGGGAGGAATTCTGGGGAAAAATGCAGAGATGGTATTCGCTATCACCTGCGGGGTGCTTCTTGCACTTGGCGTAGCGATTGAGAAATTTCTCCCCTCCTTGCCGGCTTGGTTTCCAATCGGAATTTACGTTCTAGCATATTTCTTCGGTGGATACTTTACTCTCAGAGAGGCACTGGAGAATCTTCGGCTCAAGCGGTTTGAAATTGATACACTCATGCTAGTGGCCGCCGGAGGAGCCGCGGCGCTGGGCTCATGGGCAGAGGGTTCCCTACTCCTATTTTTATTCAGTTTAGGTCACGCTCTTGAGCACTACGCGATGGGACGTGCAAAGCGAGCCATTGAAGCACTTGCCGAGCTAGCGCCCAACAGTGCAACAGTCCGGAGAGATGGTCAAGTACTAGAAGTTGCAGTTGAAGAGCTGGTTGTAGGAGACTTGGTTCTCATGAAGCCAAATGAGCGGATTGCCGCTGACGGCTTTATCGTCCGAGGAAATTCCGCAGTTAACCAGGCGCCTGTCACTGGGGAAAGTATTCCCGTAGATAAGAAGGCCGTGGAAGATGCGGAGAAGGCTAGATTAAATCCTGATGCCATTAATTCGGAGTCAAAGGTGTTCGCTGGCACAATCAATGGTGCTGGAGGTATCGAAATTGAGGTGACCAGAAAATCTGCGGACTCGGCTCTTGCTCGAGTCGTGAAAATGGTCAGTGAGGCCGAGACACTCAAATCTCCAACTCAACGCTTCACCGAAAAATTCGAAAGAATATTTGTTCCAGCCGTTCTGATACTTGCCTTTGCGCTCCTGTTTGCATGGGTTGTCATTGATGAGCCATTTCGTGATAGCTTTTACCGCGCTATGGCAGTATTGGTTGCAGCAAGCCCCTGTGCACTCGCCATTGCTACACCCAGTGCAGTGCTATCAGGTATAGCTCGTGCAGCACGAGGTGGTGTTTTGATAAAGGGTGGAGCCCCCTTAGAAGAGTTGGGATCTCTCAATGCGATTGCATTCGATAAAACCGGAACATTGACCGAAGGACGTCCACGCATAACTGATATCGTGCCAGCGAAAGGTATTACACAGGAAGAGCTTTTGCAAGTAGCTGTAGCGGTAGAGTCCCTTAGCGACCATCCGCTGGCTGCTGCAATTGTGAAAGACGCTGGCGAGAAGTTAGTGAATCAGCGGAATCTAGTAGCTAGCGATCTTGAAAATCTTATTGGCCGCGGCGTAAAAGCAAGCATTAATGCTGAACCTGTCTGGATTGGTAAATCCGAGATGTTCGGTATTGAAGACATCCCCAAACTAAGCGCTGAATCACAGCAAATCATTGACAATCTGAGAGAATCTGGTCGTACAACGATGTTTGTCCGATTTGGAGACAGAGATCTGGGGGCCATTGGATTACTCGACACCCCGAGAGCTGGTGCTAAAGAGGCGTTGAAGGCACTGCGGAGCCTGGGTATAACGCGGATGATAATGATATCCGGTGATCATCAAAAAGTCGCCGATGCAGTTGCTCAGGAAGTTGGTCTGGATGAGGCCTGGGGCGATCTGATGCCTGAAGACAAAGTCAAAGCCATACGAGATCTTAAGAAGAAAACCAAGGTGGCAATGGTTGGCGACGGGGTGAATGATGCCCCCGCTATGGCCAACTCTACTGTTGGAATTGCGATGGGAGCAGCTGGTTCTGATGTTGCGCTGGAAACTGCTGATGTTGCCCTTATGGCAGATGATCTCAGGCATTTGCCTTTTGCAGTGGGTCTGAGTCGGCATACAAGATCAGTGATCCGTCAGAATGTCTTTGTCAGCCTTGGCATAGTGGCAGTTTTAGTGCCGGCGACTATTATGGGCCTCAGTATCGGAGCCGCTGTAGCAGTGCATGAAGGCTCGACTTTACTAGTTGTATTCAATGCGTTGAGGCTTCTGGCATACAAAAAAAAGCAGCCTGCATTTTGATCAGATAAGACTAAAATCTCTTATTTTTTGTATTGGCCTCGTGTAGATGGGGCCCATCTTTCATGGGTTCAATAAAAAAAATGAATGAGAAAGGATTTGGTTTCAGTAAGCCATTTTTTCTCACTCACATGGTTTTTCCAATCCTTCCAATAATAGCAATATCTTACATATTGATGATTGCTGGCGGAGATTTTTGGCTGACAACAAAAATCTACAAATATCAAGGTTACGAATGGCGCCTGACAGATCATTGGATTGCAGCTAAGATACTCCATAAAGGAGGGAAGAATGTTAGTTTGACAGCTCTCCTAATACTTATAGCAATAGTTTGCTCTTCATTTTTCAAAGTTGGTTCTTCTTTTCGGACTTGGAGACTTCCTCTGATCTATCTGAGTAGTTCTGTATTGCTATGTGTCTTTTCTATTGGGATCTTAAAGACAGTTACCAACATGGACTGCCCTTGGAGCCTTGCTGAATTTGGAGGAGATCGACCATTTGTGGGTTTGTTTGAACATCGGCCATCAAGCATTGGGAGAGGAAATTGTTTCCCTGCTGGACATGCTAGTGCCGGATACGCTTGGATTGGTCTATACTTTTTTTTCTTAATGTCCAAGCCTTTGTTTAGATGGCGAGGACTTGCGATAGGCATTACTCTGGGGTTGATCTTTGGTTTGACTCAGCAACTTCGAGGCGCCCACTTCATATCCCATGATTTATGGGCGCTAGCCATTTGCTGGTACATCTCAGCGCTGACATACATAGTATTTTCACTAAAGACTCAATATCGTGTTGGATAAATCAACTAGTCCCCAAATCTTTGTTAATCACCAAAAATCACGAAGAGGACTTTCTCGCATATTTTACGCAACAAGCTATTCATGGAGCGGCTTAAAAGATGCTTGGGAAGAACCCGCATTCAGACTTGAGGCGATGCTGGCCCTGGTTTTGATCCCTTTATCAATAGTAGTTGGCAATGGATTGCTTGAGATATTATTTCTTCTTTCCGGTGTTTTTCTAGTATTGATAGTTGAAATATTGAATTCGGCCATTGAGTCAGCCATAGATAGATTTGGCCAAGAAGAAAATGAGCTATCCAGAAAAGCAAAGGACCTTGGAAGCGCTGCAGTATTTGTGGCTATAATTTTCTGCACTATTATTTGGTGCACATTAATTTTTAAAAATATATGGATCGATAAATAAAAAAAGCCCACATAATAGTGGGGCTTTTAAATTGAGAATTAATTATCCACCGAACTCATATTCATTCTGAGAGACGAAAATTGATCGTCCTTGCGGATCAAATCCAACAGGTGCAAACTTGGCTATAGGGACTTCAGTATGATAGATGGAGTCCGCCTTCCAGATCAGAGTCTTTCCGTTGCTTATGAATTGGATGATTTCACCACAGGTTATATTTATTGGACCTTTCTGGGAAAGATCAATTGTTCTGTAGCTCGTAGACTGGACTTCATAGCCGTAGTACGACTTCCCTGTAGGAAAGTAGTCCGCGTTAGCTTGGCCCGCAACAAGCAGCAGGACAGCGGTAGTGAACGGCAGTGCAAATTTCATTACGGTTCCTTTCAAAAAAATTGCCATGAGGCGAACACCTCATGGCAATTACTATAGGCTAGGCAATATTTTAATTGACCGGCTGAATGGTTACGTTTTCGTCATAGTTCAGAAAGCCAATCTCAATTTCCTATCAGAAGGAGTGGCGGATGCCCACTTCTGCACCCGTGGAGCTACCGCCAGCGGCCAGTCCAGCAGCTCCACCCACCAGGCTAAAGTTTGCGCCGCCCTTGTTGGTGACACGTGCAATCGTGCCGTACAGCGCAGTGCGGCGTGACATGTTGTGCACGTAGCCAATAGCGAACTTGTTGGCGTCGCTACCGTTATAGGCGGCCGGGCCTCCGCGCGAGTCTGTACGCACATAGTTGGCACGAATGTAGTCCTTGCCAACGGGAACAGTGACGCCAATTTGCCAGCGGTCCTCAGACCCTACAGCACGCGAGCCATACATACCATAGGGCAAATCATCACGCTGGAAGTAGCCCATCAGGGTTGCCACTCCAAAGTTGTAGGAAGCGGCCGCACCGTATTGCTTGAGCTTTGCGCCCGAGGCGTTGACATCGGTCGCGCCATACGAAACGGACATGCTCAGAGGACCATTGTCATAGGCCAAACGACCCGCGATATGGCGGCCAACGCTGGTCAACGGGTCTTCATCCATGGCATACATCGCCTCAGCCTGCAAACCGTTCCACTTGGGTGAGAAGTACTGGATAGCGTTGTCATGACGATAGTAGGACGCAAACGCACCAGGCATGCGGCTAGTAACGTTTGAACCGGCCAAACCAATCACGTTAAACGGGTCGTACTTGGTCGCATTTTGGGAAGCAGGCGAGAAATCGCGTCCGAGACGAACTTCACCAAAATTGCCCATCAAGCTAATTGTCGATCGACGCTGGAAGAACTTACCAGTCGAACTGAACGTACCGGTATCAGCAGCAATGTCAGATTCAAGCCAGAAACCCGCTTTCAAGCCACCGCCCAGATCCTCAACACCGCGCAGTCCCCAACGACCAGACGCGAGACCACTGTTGTTCATGGTCAGGTTGCTGGGAAGGTTGCTGTTGTTCACGTAACGCGTGTTCACGTCAACGATACCGAACAGTTCGACGGAAGATTGGGCGCTGGCACCGGCAGCCACGCCTGCCAGGGACAGCGCGACTATGTGTTTGAAGTTCATGATCATTTCCTTAAGAAAACTGTTGATTGATGCCTGCTTCGGGCATCAGCAGAAATCGTAAACGTCGCGCGCAAAAATATCGCTGGATGAAAAGGAATGAGTAAGGTTGCGCAAGTCAAATTCGCTGATTTCTAGATTTCACGAACCATGCCACCAACAATCCGAGCTTTCGAGGCCTATGTCCTTATAGTCACCACATATTGTTTGCACGAATATTGCAAATATGTCATTTTTTTGGTTGGAAGTTGCCGGGATTAGTTTGCTAACGTCTTTGATCTAGTAGGAATCGGAATTAGGTTCCTTGATTAATAGCTAACCCGGGGGAGTGTGATGCGGCGCGAGGATCTGCAGCTGAGACAGCTTGCTAAAACAGGAGATATAGAAGCATGTTTGAAGCTGGGGGAAGCATACTTAACAGGCTCACCTGGAATTTCTAAGAATATTTCTATAGGTGTTTCATATCTAAAATCCGCGTTCCCTAAGGCCCAGCAAAGAGCATCTATCTCATTGTCTACTCATCTCTCTTTAAAAGAAATAGTCAAAGAAGACTTGATTTTTGCACTAAAGAATGCAGCAGAAAATGATGAGATTGCGCGGCTCAAGCTTTCCGCGTGGCACTTCTTGCGCTGTGAAGCAGAAATGGGGAAAGTTTGGCTACAGCGCTGTACAACTCAATTGCTTGATAGCACTGACACAAGCCATCAGAAAATTTCTGTAGGCAAGCTACTAAGTTCCTTACATGCGCTTAGGATTATACATCCTACTGACGTTTCTTCCATAATCGCCAGTGAAGCAAGATCGGCTTTAAATGGAAGACAGCCGGATAGGTGCATTCAGATTCTGTCGGTCCTTTCATCCCATAGCTGCTTCGTGCCACTAAACATGACTTTGCATCAGCTCATATGCGACATAGTCGCCTATGCGGAGACATTTAAACACGATTTAGGACATTTGCCAGCTGATTTAATTGAGCAAAGCTTAGAACGATGCTCTGCCGTGGGCGATCTCAAGGCCTGCCATATTCTCGGGAGATCTCTGGCGGGCTACCCATGTGGACATTTGCCCGCAAAGCGTCTTGTCAGAAGCCAAAACTTGAGAAAGTCAGTTGCATTGCTACTGAGATCTGGAGATTCTGGTGTATCTATGGCATGGCTGCACCTCTTTCGAATTTGCTCAGACTACCGTAGTTCGGTTGCTAATCCCACTATGGCTAGATTTTGTCTGGAGAAGGCCGCCAAACACGGAATTGCGGAGGCAGAGCGTTGCCTAGGCGTGATGATTCTTAGGGAGTCTGTGGAGATAGACTCCATGGAGTCTGGGATGAAAATGCTGCACTCTGCAGCAAATAAAGGTGATCCTCTGGCACGATCGCTTCTATGCTCCTTCGTCTTGCCTGTCTTTGGTCCAGAAGATGAAGCCCAAAGTGCCATATCAGAAATACAAGAAATTGCACCTCTCTTGGCGATGAGACTGCGCTTAGCGCGTGCATTTGGCCTAACAAAGCTTGAAGCACTTTCAATGAACATAAACGCTACGATTCGACCGTGGGGTATCGTGCTTGAGAAGAATACTCAAGTTGCAAAAGGTAAGTTGGCTGAGCCTAGAGTGATTCCAGCAACTACTGAGTATGCAATGACCTGCTTGGAAATTGCGGCCAATCTGTTTTCTTCTAAATCACCGGAAAATATCATATTAGAGGGATCTCTTCGAGCAAGATCTCTTCAGCTAAGGCGCCTACTCCAAAAATTACATATCCAAGAGAGGTTTTTCTTTTCTTCCGTTTCATCTCAACAAAGAGAAGCTATTCGATTGGGGACAAAATGGGCGAAGGTGCAAAAAGAGATTATTAAAGAGGTCTTTTAATAATTTGTCCATCTCACAATGCGCATGCTTGTAATTAGGCCTCCGGCAGGAGTTTCGCATTATTTGCGAGATACCTTGCGCGCGCTTGGCTATATTTTCGACGAGTTCAGTGACTATCACTCTGGACTCCGTCATGCTATTAAAAATGAGATAAATTTAATACTTTTTTATGAGAATAAAATTCTCCTGGAAAAATTTAAATTGTTCGCAAAAATTAATACGGATAAATATCTTCCAATGATGATCCTAACAAAAATTAAAGATGGCAAGGATCGAGAAGTGTTCTTCGATAATGGGGTGAAAATAGATCCATCAATCTCAGACCACAGTGAGAGTTTCATAAAAAGAATTGAACAGCTGAAGAGCCGATTGCTTCTTGAGTTCAATAACAAGGAGTGCTATTATTTAGGAGATCTTATTCTTGATCTTTCTAAGCAGCGTGCAGAACGAAAGGGCAAGAGGCTTGATTTAACCAAAGGTGAATTTTCATTGCTGTTGGCATTTATGCGGCGCTCTGGTCAGCTTTTGTCTCGGGAGTCTCTGGCGGCACAGGTTTTGAATAGAGACGGCAATTTTACTAAAAACATGGTGGACGTAGCAGTGCGAAGGTTGCGTAGAAAGCTTGATGATCCTTATGATATCAAACTACTTCATACTCAACGAGGATCGGGCTATATCCTGGAGATTCGCCATGTGAAAGGTAAGTTTGACGAGATGTCTGAAGATTATTAGATAAAAAGAATAATGCATCATTAACTTGCAATTTTTTGCAATTGGATCTTGTCAACCTTAGTTTGAATCTGAGTAGCAATTTTAATGTGTACTGCAGATGCATTGGCGTGATATCTTTGTACATGAATGCATAATCTGCATTCCTGCTTTTAATTTTATGCGGGAAAAATAAGTGGGCGCATTGAGTTAAAGCCAAGTTGTTGTTTCTTTAACGGTGAAGTGCTGCGAGCAGGATGAACGCGGGGACATACTGCAATCGACACCAAGAAGCTCGGCTGCATCGTCAGGTAAGTCATTGAGTGGACTGCTACCGGCGTGACTCGGTTGAAAGTGCATGTGGGCGATGCTTTTTGTGACTATTGATGACCATGCAGGCATAGCCTTCACCACCATGCATCCCGGCGAGAAGAAGCATGAAGCCAGCGCTCCTGCACAATGCGATGGCGTGCCGCGCTGGGTTGGGAATGAGCGTTAAACGCTTGCTGGTTGACAACGGTGCAGCTTTCCCGTCAAAGGCGATTGCTGCTGCTTACAAGGCTTTGGGCGTACAACTCAAGTTCGCCAGATCGAACCAGCCACAAGGCTGAACGATTCATCCAGTTCGCGCTGCTCGAGTGGGCTCTATGGGTGGACGTACCAGACCTCAGCTGAGCGGACCGACGTTCTGGCGTGCTGGCCGTACCATTACAACTGGCACAAACTGCACGCCGGCATCGGTCAAGTCGCTCTGATATCCAGGCTCGAATCCCCAAGCACATCATACCTGGTCACATCTATAGCTCTGTGAGGAGATCTATTCCCCCGTGGTGTTGTATGCATTAGATTTGATACCGGAAGGTGAAAATAATCATAGATTGCCTAAGATAGCACAGTTGGAGAGGTCACGATAAAAGAACAAACTTCAGAAGAATGGGATTTGTGTTCCAATTGGTGCAGTTGAATTAGTGGTTTATAATTGTGAAATAGCTGGAATTCGACAAAGAACACACAATCATATAATTCTTGCTAAATCAGTTTTTCTGCATAGTGAGCTATCTTCCGTAACATGAAATCTGGAGTTTGATCATAATTTCTCAGTCGCTTTCCAGCGACGCGGCAGCCACCACCATAGCGTGAAGATTAGGGTCGCAATCAGTGCCGCAGCTAAGCTACCAACGAAATGGCCAAAGATGGTGGATAGAACAAGCTGTGTGCCTGATATTAGTGCGATCGCAAGCGTTACAGCACCTGCCAGAATTTGGCGTGATGCAAATGTTTTAAAACGAGGTCTGTCAATCAGCGGTCGTATCAATCGATGCTGTACGGCAGTTGCGCTTAGTAATACTAGGCTCGTCACTGCCAAAAGAAATGTCGCTAAGAAGACCCATTTTTCAGTATATGCGATGGCGTTGAATCCCGGCATGAAGGGTACCGTTATCAAAAATGCTGAAAGAAGCTGTGAGCTAGGGAGTAAGACTCGGAGTTCTCCAAGAAGGTCCGTCAAATCTCCATCATCATAGACTTCAAGATCATCTTGATCTATTTTTGTGTGAATGTGTGAAGTATTCATTCCGAGCTATCCTTTTCTTTATTCCTACGTTGATAGTTTTTCTAGAGCGTGTTATGCACATGGCTCAAGCCCACATCAAGGCACCTGCGGCTGAGTGTGGGTGCCGAATCTCCTCGAGTCTTGAACTTCGACGCGAGGTACAGCAAGCACTTGGCGTAGCTCGAGCAGCATAGTTTTGAAATCGTGGACTACTCAGTTTTTAGTTTCACGAGAAGTTTCCCCCTAAATTTTTAGGTGTTCCGTCGCCGGGTCGCGTCCGCGAAGGCATCTCAGCCTTCTCGTGTTCTACGATAGCACTTGATGGACACAGTAGTCGCGGCGATCACCTACTTCTGATTCAGTCATCGGTCTGGGACTGACGAGATAGGTGCTGGCTTGCTCTGCCTTGAGAAACCCATAGACTCATTGAGCGGCGAGGTGCGCGCGCCACTCAGACTGGCTAACACCACTGATCTACGAAGCGTGCGCAGATGATCGCTCCCGCCAATTTCAGCGGTGCTTCGTGGATATCCCGCCGTCGTTCAAAGCGGATTCTCAGTTTGCCAAAGCCTGCAAACCAGCTGTGCGTCCTCTCCACCACCCACCGGTGCTTGCCCAGCCGTGTATTGACCAAGCAGAACCTGCACAGGTCAGGCCGCTAATGCGAATGCTTCAGTGGAGGTCTTCAGGGCTAGCCTCTGTTGAGGCCGGCGGTTGTTGTAAAAGCCGATCCAATCTCCGATGACACAGCTGGCGTGCTGCAATGTCTCGAAGCGACGCCGGCTCCCGCAAAGTCCAAGGACTGCCAGCAAAGGCAGCATACTCGGACAAGCACGATCAGGCGGCGAAACATATTGCGGCGCAGTGTAGTCCAGGCGCTCGGGAAAGCGGGGACGTGCCCCCAAGCTTTACACGTCTTGTATTTCGTGCTGCAGTCCTCCGGCAAGGCGACTGGCGGCCAAGGACAACGCCGCTTAAGCTTTTGGCAGAGATTTGCATATTTTCCGAGGGGAAATTGCTTCGCAGCCGTATAGAGAGATGAACAGCTCCAAAGGAGGTCTGCCATGGTGGACATAGACAAGTGGCTCGCAGATGCAGCCAACCTGACCAAAAATGCCGATGCACCTGTCAATAGCGACAAGGTCTTGCAGCGGATCAGCGCGAGCACCTCGCCCGCGTCCTCAGCTTTGGCACTGGCCAGACACGATGCCCGGTTGGCCATGTTGTGCGCCGCCGTTGCCGCGATAGTGGCCCTCGCCGGGTTGGACTCGATTGCCGCCAAGGCATGGGAGCAGCCCGTGGCCACCTGGATTTCTGCACCGCCGGCGGCCTCGCCGTTCGGCTTGCTCGTGGGGGAATGATGGCCCATCGACTACGACGTTTTGCGTTGGCGACGATTGCTGGGGCTCTGTTCGGCGTCCTGGTGGCCGGGGCGATTGTCATGGTTCGGCACAATGCGCCGCGACCCGAGACGGACCTCCATGAGATGCTGCATCGCGCTGTCCCCCTGGACGCCAATGAAAAGCAAATCCTGGAGACCAAAGAGCAGGCATTCGCGGAGCGGCGCCAGGAGATAGAAAAGCGCTTGCGCGCCGCGAATGGCCAGTTGGCCGAAGCGATCTCCAAAAATCCCTCCTGGTCGCCGGAGGTCGAGTCCGCCATTCGTGAAGTGGAGAAAGCCGCTGGAGATCTGCAGCGCGCCACGCTCGTGCACGTTTTCGAGATGCGGGCCGGACTCAAGCCCGAGCATCGGCCGGCGTACGACAACGTGTTGGTGGAAGCGCTTCGGCGTGGTTCGCAGTGATTGCCTCGGATTCGGACGCTGTGTTGGCCAAGCGCGC
This sequence comes from Delftia deserti, assembly GCF_042653485.1. Classification (NCBI taxonomy): domain Bacteria; kingdom Pseudomonadati; phylum Pseudomonadota; class Betaproteobacteria; order Burkholderiales; family Comamonadaceae; genus Delftia; species Delftia deserti. The sequence continues at coordinate 4,659,266 of NZ_JBHSIH010000001.1, forward strand.
GGCGCAAGGCGATCAGCGTGCCTTCAAGGTACTCGTTGACCGTTATGGCGCAGCGGTGACACAGGCCGCGCGCAGCTTTGGCATTCCTGACACCGACATCGATGACGTGACTCAGGAGACTTTTGTGGCTGTGTGGAAGGCCCTGGGCGACTACGATGAATCCCGTCTTTTTCGCGCCTGGCTTTTCGGCATCGCCATGAACAAGATGCGGGATCTGTACCGCTTCCGCAAGGTGCGCAATTTCCTGTTCGGCGCGTTGGATCTGCTCAGCCCGGACACGCCCGAGCAAACGGATCCCGCGCCTGGCCCGGAGCGCGCAACGGCCGCCCGCAGGGAACTGGCCAAAGTGACCCAGACACTCTCTCTGCTGCCGCGTGACCAGCGAGAGGCCATCGTCCTGACCGGTATTGTGGGACTCACCCAGCCCGAGGCCGCAGCCGCCCTGGGCATCACCCTCAAGGCGCTTGAAGGCCGCCTCACTCGGGCGCGCAGCAAGCTGACCCTGCTGATTTCGCGCGGTAGCAGCGCCTGAGCCGATCTCGTTCTGGGCGCGTGGAAGGCGGCACAGGGACGGCACATCTTTGTCGTAAATTTTTTTTGTCTGAGAACGAGGGGGAGATGCGGGCAGCGCCGTATTCCTAGTTGACTCCTCCACAAACGCTGGAGTGCCGACTGCCTGAAAGGAGGCTCGCCATCATTCCCGTTCTCCCCTATCGACGCGCCATCGTGGCGCTTGGCGTGGCCATGTTGAGCGTTACCCATGCGAACGCGGCTGACGCGCCGGTCTATGCACAGTTATTGGCACAGGCACTGTCACAAGCGCCTGCGCTGATGGAGCAACAAGCCAATGTCGGCGCTGCCGCAGCGGATGCGCAACAGTCCAGGGCCTTGCTCAACCCGCGAGTGGACACGCTCTTTGAAAATCTGGGCGCACCGGCCAGCGGCGGCCAAAGCCAGCGCCAAAGTACCTACACCGTTACCCAGCCCCTGGAAGTGTTTGGCAAGCGGGCCGCTCGCATCGAGGCCGGCGAGCGCAATCTCGGATTGGCGCAGACCCGCAGTCACCAGGCCCAGGTCGATTTTGCCGCGGGCCTTGCCGTGGCCTATGCCTCGGTGGAAGCGGCCCAGGCACTACGGCAACTGGCACAGGACGATCTGGCGCGTGCCAAAGACGATCTGGGTGTGGCACAGGCCCAGGTGAAAGCGGGCAAGGAAGCGCAACTGAGGTTGGCGCAGGCCCAGGCGAGCGTGGCGGCCGCGCAGGCGAATACGCAAGCGAGCGCGGCCGACCTCACCCAGGCGTTGGAGCGCCTGTCCGCGCTCGTCGGATCGGACATCGCCTACTCAGGGGTCAGCGGCACGCTGCTGAACGCGGCCAACGACAGTCCTGCCTCGTCGGTACAGGAGGCACCCTCGGTGGTCACCGCCCGTGCGGAGCGCGATGCGCTTCAGGCACAAGTCACCGTCGAGCAAAAAAGGTGGGTGCCTGAAATCGGTATCAGTGCGGGCGTGCGGCGTTATGCCTGGTCCAGCCAAAGCGGTTATGTCGTGGGCGTCAGCGCAACGATTCCTCTGCTCGATCGCAATGCGGGCGGCATTTCTGCCGCCCAGCAGCGCGTCATCGCCGCCGAGTCCCGGCTGGAGGAAGCTCGCTTGCTGGCTCAGGCCAATCTGCGCACGGCGTTGGCGCAAGTGCAGGCGGCCGACCAGCGGTTGACGGCGGCATCGACGGGCGAGGCCGCGGCGAATGAAGCATATCGGCTCGGCCGCGTTGGCTACGAAGCGGGCAAAACCTCCCTGGTGGAACTGCTCGTGATCCGCCGCGCCCTGTCGGAGGCACGCGGATCCACCATTGGCGCGCGTCTGGCGCGCGTACGCGCATTGTCGGCAATGGCGCAGGCGGAAGGGCGCCTGGCCTTCGGAGAAGAAATCAAATGACTGAGAACCGTCGTACTACCCCCTGGCTGCTGGTCGCTGGAGTCGCCAGTGCCGCCGCCGCAATCGGCTTTGGCGCAGCCCAGATCGGAAAGTCTGCGCCCGCGGTCGCGCCTGCCGCTGCGATTGCCTCGGCGCCGACCCCTGCTCCCGCGTCGGATGCACCCGCTGGCGTGGTTCAAATACCGGATGACTATCTTCAGGCCGCGGGCATCACAGTGGAAGCGATCACGCCTGGCGATGTGGCCCTGGAGATTCTCGCTCCGGCCACCGTGACGGCGGCGCCAGGCGGCGAGGCCGTTCTGGTGGCGCGCGCGACCGGAACGATTCAGCGCGTGGCACGGCGGTTGGGCGATGCGGTGAAGGCAGGCGACGTGCTCGCGACCGTCGATAGTCTGGACGCTACAACCATGGCGGCGGACCGTCGCGTCGCCCAGGCCAAGGCCGATCTGGCCCGCAAATCCTATGCGCGCGAACTCGAACTCTTCCAGCAGGGCGTGACGCCCCGCCAGGACATGGACGCCGCCAAAGCGGGGCTGGATGTGGCCGAGGCCGAGTCGCAGCGTGCGAGCTCCGTGGCGCGCGCCGCCCAGGTCTCGGAGGATGGGCGTGCCGTTGCCGTGGTGAGCCCGATTTCCGGCAGTGTCACCGCGGTGAATGCGGTGGTCGGGGCCTATGTGGCGCCCAACACCGAGCTGTTTCGCGTGGCCGCTCCCGGTGCGCTACAGATCGAGGCCGCTGTGACGCCGGCCGAGGCCGGGCGCATTGCCGTCGGCGAGCTGGCCACCATCATCCCTTCCAGTGGCAACCCCATTGCCGCCATCGTGCGTTCCATCACGCCCACCGCGAGCAACGCCTCGCGCGCGGCCACGGTCGTGCTGACGCCCAGCGAGCCCAAGGTGGCCCTGGTGGTGGGCGAGGGCGTTCAAGTCAGGCTGCATGCCCGCAATGGAGGATCTTCCGGCCTGACCGTGCCAGAAAGCGCGGTCCAGAATCTGGATGGGCGCGATGTGCTGTTCGTCAAGACGGACCAGGGCTTTCGTGCCCAGCCCGTGCTGATCGGCGCGCGTAGCGGCGGCGTGGCCCAGGTGATTTCAGGCGCAGCAGCCGGTGACCGTGTTGCCACGCGCAATGCATTCCTGGTCAAGGCGCAGGCCAAGAAGAACGCCGGAGACGACGAATGATCAACGCAATCCTCTCCGCATCGGTCAGGCAGCGCTGGTTGGTGCTGTTTCTGACCTTGGTGCTGGCGGTGTTCGGTGGCTGGCAGCTCAACCTGCTGCCGATCGACGTGACGCCGGACATCACGAACAAGCAGGTTCAGATCAACACGGTCGTGCCCACGCTGAGCCCCGTGGAAGTCGAAAAGCGTGTGACCTATCCCATCGAGACCGCGTTGGCGGGCCTCAATGGTGTCGAACGCACACGGTCTTTTTCCCGCAATGGCTTCAGTCAGGTCACGGCCATCTTCAAGGAAGATGCCGATCTGTATTTCATGCGGCAGCAGGTGTCCGAGCGCTTGGCTCAGGCGCGGGCCAGCCTGCCCGATGGCGCTGAGCCGCGCATGGGGCCGGTGTCCACCGGCCTGGGCGAGGTGTTCCACTACAGCGTGGAGTTCGAGCATCCCGAAGGCAAGGGCGCCACCGCCAAGGACGGCGAACCGGGCTGGCAAAGTGATGGCAGCTTCCTCACCGACGAAGGCGAGAGGCTCAAGGATCGCGTCTCCAAGCTCGCGTACTTGCGCACGGTGCAGGACTGGATCGTCAGGCCCCAGTTGCGCACCACAACAGGCGTGGCCGATGTGGACTCGCTGGGCGGCTATGTCAAGGAGTTCCTGGTGGAGCCGGACGCGGCCAAGCTGGCTGCCTTCGGCATTTCCTATGCCGATGTGAACCGTGCGCTGGAGGACGCCAACCTCTCGGTGGGGGCCAACTACATCCAGCGCTCGGGCGAGTCCTACCTGGTGCGTGCCGATGCGCGCATACGCACCGTCGATGAGATCGCACGCGCCGTGGTGGCACAGCGCCAGGGGGTTCCTGTCACCATCGGGCAGGTGGCCAAGGTCAGCGTGGGCGGCGAACTGCGCACCGGTGCAGCCAGCCGCGATGGTCAGGAAACCGTGGTGGGCAGTGCCCTCATGCTGGTGGGCGCGAACAGCCGTACCGTGGCGCAGGCCGTGGGAGACAAGCTCAAGGAGATTTCCAAGACCATGCCGCCGGGCGTGGTCATTGTCCCGACCCTGGACCGTTCTCAGCTCGTTGTGGCGACCGTGACCACGGTGGCGCGCAATCTGACCGAGGGCGCCGTGCTGGTGGTCGTCATCCTGTTCGCCTTGCTGGGCAACTGGCGTGCTGCGGTGATTGCCGCCATGGTCATTCCCCTGTCCCTGCTGTTCAGCGCGATCGGCATGAACTCCTTGCACATCTCCGGCAATCTGATGAGCCTGGGTGCGCTGGATTTCGGCCTGATCATCGACGGCGCCGTCATCATCGTGGAGAACGCATTGCGCCGGTTGGCCCACAGGCAGCAGCAGGAGGGACGGCTGCTGACCTTGTCGGAGCGCCTGGATGAGGTCATCGCCTCATCGAAGGAAATGGTCAAGCCGACCGTCTATGGCCAGTTGGTGATTTTCCTGGTGTTTCTGCCTTGTCTGACCTTCCAGGGCGTGGAGGGCAAGATGTTCTCGCCCATGGTGATCACGCTCATGCTGGCCCTGGCTTCCGCCTTCGTGCTGTCGCTGACCTTCGTGCCCGCGATGATCGCCGTGCTGCTGCGCAAGGAGATCGCGGAGAAGGAAGTCAAGATCATCGTTGCCACCAAGCAGCGCTATCGCCCTCTGCTCACACGGGCCGTTCAGAACCCCATGCCTTTCGTGGGCGCTGGCGTCGCGGTACTGGCCCTGGCCGCATTTGCCTTCACCTTCGTGGGCCGCGAGTTCATGCCCACGCTCGATGAGCAAAACCTGAACCTGTCGTCGGTCCGTATTCCATCGACCTCCATCGAGCAGTCGGCGGCCATCGATCTGCCGCTGGAGCGCGCCGTGCTGAGCCTGCCGGAAGTCAAGACCGTGTACTCCAAGGCCGGTACGGCCAGCCTGGCGGCCGATCCGATGCCGCCCAATGCGTCGGACAACTACATCATCCTCAAACCCAAGGATGAATGGCCCGAAGGCGTGACGACCAAGGAGCAGGTGGTGGAGCGCATCCGCGAGAAAACGGCGTTTCTTGTCGGCAACAACTACGACGTGACACAGCCCATCGAGATGCGCTTCAACGAGCTCATCGGCGGCGTGCGCAGCGACGTGGCCGTCAAGATCTACGGCGAAGATCTCGATCAGCTTGCCGCCAGCGCTCAGCGCGTGGCGTCGGTGCTGCGCAAGACGCCGGGCTCCTCGGACGTGCGCGTGGCCCAGACCACCGGCTTTCCGACCTTCGATATCAGCTTTGATCGTGCGGCCATTGCGCGCTACGGCCTGACGGTCAAGGAAGTCGCCGATACCGTCGCCACCGCGCTGGCAGGCAAGCCTGCGGGCCAGGTCTTCGAAGGGGACCGCCGCTTCGATATCGTCGTGCGCCTGCCGGGCGAGCAGCGCGGCAATCTCGACGTGCTGGGCGCGCTGCCCGTGATGTTGCCCGAGGTCTCCGGTCAGCCGCGTGCCTCGGTGCCGCTGCGCCAACTGGTGCAGTTCCGATTCACCCAAGGACTGAACGAAGTCAGCCGCGACAACGGCAAGCGGCGCATCTATGTGGAAGCCAACGTTGTCGGTCGTGATCTGGGCAGCTTTGTCGACGACGCCGCAGCCCGGATCGCACAGGAAGTCAAACTGCCTTCCGGATCCTGGATCGAGTGGGGCGGGCAGTTCCAGAACCTGCAAGCGGCCACCAAGCGCCTGGCCATCATCGTGCCTGCCTGCTTCGTGCTGATTGCCGCGGCGCTGTACATGGCGATCGGCAACGTCGCGCTGACCGCCACGGTGCTGACAGCCGTCCCCCTGGCCTTGGCTGGCGGCGTCTTCGCCCTGGCCCTGCGTGGCATCCCGTTCTCCATTTCGGCGTCGGTGGGGTTCATCGCGGTCTCGGGCGTCGCGGTGTTGAACGGCCTGGTGCTGATCTCCGCCATTCGATCGCGCCTGGAAGAGGGGTTGAGTGCCAATGTGGCCGTCATCGAAGGGGCGATGGAACGCGTGCGCCCGGTGCTCATGACGGCACTGGTTGCATCACTGGGCTTCGTGCCCATGGCGATCGGTACAGGGACGGGGGCTGAAGTGCAACGTCCGCTGGCCACTGTGGTGATTGGCGGCTTGATCACGGCGACCATACTGACGCTGTTTGTGCTGCCGGCGGTTTGCGGCATGGTGCTGAGAAGGCGCGAGCGTGAACAGCCGCAGGCTTCGCCGGTCCCGGCTTCGCTGTAACCGGGTGATGCCACCAAGAGACGCTGTATCCCCTTGAGGAGCCACTGATGCTGGAAGTATTAGCCAACCGTACCTACCGCCACCTGTTCCTGGCGCAAGTCATTGCGCTGGTCGGAACCGGGCTCGCGACCGTGGCGCTGGGTTTGCTCGCCTATGACATCGCCGGCCCCAATGCGGGCAGCGTTCTGGGCACTGCGCTGGCCATCAAGATGGTGGCCTATGTGGGCATCGCGCCGGTCGTGGGTGCTTTCGCCAACCGTCTGCCGCGGCGCGCCTTCCTGGTCGCGATGGACTTGGTGCGCGCAGCGGTGGCGGTTTCACTGCCCTTCGTCAGCGAGGTGTGGCAGGTCTACCTCCTCATCTTCCTATTGCAGTCCGCTTCGGCAGCCTTCACCCCCACGTTCCAGGCGACGATTCCGGACGTCCTGCCCGAAGAAAAGGACTACACGCGCGCGCTCTCCCTGTCCCGGCTGGCCTATGACATGGAAAGCCTGCTGAGCCCGATGCTCGCCGCGGCGCTGCTGACCGTGATTTCCTTCCACGGGCTTTTCGCCGGCACCGTGGTGGGCTTTCTCTGTTCGGCCATCTTGGTGGTATCGGTCACGCTGCCCCAGGCCAAGGCGGTGGTTGTGCGTGGCGGCATCTACGCCAAAACCTTCCGAGGGATGTCCATCTATCTGCGCACGCCACGCTTGCGCGGCCTGCTCGCCCTGAATCTGGCTGCGGCAGCGGCCAGCGCCATGGTGATCGTCAACACCGTGGTCTATGTCCAGAGCAAACTTCAGCGGCCGAGCACCGATGTACCGTTCGCGCTGGCAGCCTTTGGCGGGGGATCGATGCTGATGGCACTGTGGCTGCCAAAGATCCTGGAAAAGCGGCCCGACCGGCCCGCCATGCTTTTCGGCGCAAGCCTCATGGGCGCCGGCCTGTTGGCCGGACTGCTGGTCTCCACCATGGGGGCAGGCTACGAATGGCCCGCATTCCTCATGCTGTGGTTCATCATCGGCCATGGCTACTCCATGACGCTCACGCCCAGTGGGCGACTGCTGCGGCGCTCGGCCGCGGCCGAAGACCGTCCCGCGGTATTCGCCGCGCAGTTTTCGCTGTCGCATGCCTGCTGGCTGATCACCTATCCCCTGGCGGGCCAACTGGGCGCCAGATTTGGCATGCCCGCTGCCTTCGCTGCGCTGGCCGTTGTCACCGTCATCGGCGTGGCGCTCGCGTGGAAGCTGTGGCCGCAAGACGACGAAGATGAGATCGGGCATGAGCATCCGGAGGATCCGGCATGGGACCAGCATCTGAAGGAAGGCATGCCGCTTGGAAAGCGCAAGCACAGTCATGTGTTTGCCATTGACGATCTGCATCCACGCTGGCCCGACGCTCACTGAGCGATATTCCGCGCATCTCGTATCTCGTCGTGGATATAAGAAAACTTCCTTTCGCTGGAAATCCTCTGTTTCTTGAAGAATTGGTTCGCTCCGTGCCAGGGAATTTTGCAAAATATCCGCGAGAAGGCCGGCCCTTGAAATGGATCGCGATCATCCTGGTTTTCCTTGGGATGATGATGTCTACCTTGGGATCTTTTGCGTCCCATGGGCTGATTCTCTTTTCGATGATGCAGGATGATTCTCCGATTGGTAGTCATGTCTTGCATTTGCATCAAAGTCCAGTTGACGATGATCATGTGGACGATTCATCTTCGGTGGCGGAAAAAGAGCAAAAAAGCACCCAACATAGTGCCAGCGACCATTCGCACGAAACACCGTATCCGTTTGTCGTTCCCATATGGCGGCATCGTGCGCTGCTTTTTGCGCACTACGCCATAGCATCCAGGCATCACTACGATTTAGCCGCCGACAGACTGGAACGCCCCCCAAAGTTCTGGGTATGACCTAGATTCGTGCATTCATATGCATAATTAAATCAAACTTGTAGGGGAAAATTTTGAATTATTCGCTTTTGCGTTCTGCAAAGGAAAGGCCGCTGTTTGCCTTTCTATTTTTAATCGCCATATTCTCATTGCTCGCCATGCCTGCCGAGGTGTGGGCGCACGCGGTCACCGAAGGAGACAAGGGTTACATCCAGGAGATATCTGGCGTGAACATCATGCCTTTTACCTACCTGGGCGCCAAGCATATGGTGACGGGCTATGACCACATCCTTTTCCTGTTTGGCGTGATCTTCTATCTATACAGGCTGAAAGATGTTGGCCTGTATGTCAGCCTGTTCGCCATCGGACATTCCACCACGATGCTGCTCGGCGTCTACTTTGACATTGGCGTCAGCAGCTACTTCATCGATGCCATCATCGGCCTGTCCGTGGTCTATAAGGCACTCGACAATCTGGGCGCTTTGAGGCAGTGGCTCGGATTCCAACCCAACACCAAGGTGGCGACCTTGATCTTCGGTCTTTGCCACGGATTTGGTCTTGCCACCAAGATCCAGGAATACGACATGTCCAGAGATGGACTGGTGCCGAACCTGTTGTCCTTCAACGTTGGCGTCGAAATGGGGCAACTACTGGCATTGGGTGCAATTCTGATTGCAATGGGTTTTTGGAGAAGAACTCAGGCTTTTTCCAAGCATGCCTACACCGTGAATGTCGCCATGATGTCGGCTGGCTTCATTCTTTTTGGCTACCAAGCCGTCGGCCTTTTTGTTGCAACCCCTGTTTGATTACTATGAATACCGTCCCTACCATCACCGAATTGCCTTCGAGCCAACAACTCGTGAAATCGACCGTCATTGCTGCAATTACTGCAGTCGCCATCCTGGTCACCGTCGTTTTGCCTGCTGAATATGCGATCGATCCTACCGGCATTGGCCGCGTTCTCAAATTGACGGACATGGGCAAGATCAAAAATCAACTGGCGCAAGAGGCCGAGGCAGATCGCCAGCAGGATGTGGCCAAGGCCGAAGCTGCGGCGCCGCAGCCCGTGGTCCCCGCCGCCCCTGCTGTCACGGCTTCGGCTGCAACGGATCGGTACGCCCATAACCACGACACCGCTGCCGCCGTGAGTGCGCAGCAGGAGCCGTCCCAGCCTGTCTGGAAGGATGAGGTCACCTTCACGCTACAGCCTGGCGAGGGCGTCGAATACAAGCTCAACATGGACCAAGGCGCCAAAGCCTCCTACCACTGGATTGCCGAGGGTGGCGGCGTTAATTTCGATGCCCATGGCGATGCGCCAGGCCGCTCTGTCAGCTATGAAAAAGGCAAGGGCGTGCCGTCTGATAAGGGCACCCTCACAGCCGCTTTCAAAGGCAGTCATGGCTGGTACTGGAGGAATCGTGGTCAAACGGCAGTCACCATGAAACTGCGTACCGCCGGTGAATATGGTTCTCTGAAACGTATGTAATCCATTGCCCCCTGTAACGGGGGGCTTTAACGATGAATCTATTTCCAGCCATTTTTATGGGCACATTCCTGGCGGGGGTGGGGAGTGTGCTGATAGCCGACGGCATTTTGCGCTCAAGATTCTCCAGAAATGCGGAAAGAATGCTGAGTTTTGCCGCCGGCGCACTGCTGTCCACCGCGTTCCTTAACCTCATGCCCGAGGCGTTGGAAGGCGCGTTCAGCAGTCGGACGATCTTCACCGTTTTTCTGGTTGGCCTTGTCGTATGGATCGTGCTTGAACGCCTTGAGTTATGGCATCACGCCCACGAGCATGGGAGCGAAAAAATGCGATGCAAGCCTGAACACGCGAAAAATAGCAAACATACAGGCGTTTGGAGCTTGATTTTCGCCGATGGCATTCATGCATTTGCCGATGGCGTGCTGATCGCCTCGGCCTTTCTGATCGACCCGCAGTTAGGCATGACAGCCACTACCGCGGTCATGCTCCACGAAATACCGCATCACATCGGTGACCTGTCCGTGGTTCGGCAATTTGGCAATAGCGCAATTCGTTCGACAGCCAAAGTGGCATGCGCCGGCGCCTTCACCATTGTCGGTGGACTCGTCGCCTATGCCCTGTCGGGCGTACTTGACCCGTGGCTCCCTTTGCTGCTGGCTTTGGCATCGAGCTCTTTCACCTATGTCGCGCTGGCGGATATCGTTCCTAGACTGAAAATTCAGAAGAGTCCCAAGGAATCCATGGGGCAGTTTTTATGGATGGCTTCCGGTGTATTCATGATTTTTTCCGTTATCTTGTTGCTTGGAGAACACTAAGCTGCGGCATGAGATTAGTTCGTAAAATCGGGGAGAATTTGATGGCGAAATTCTGGAGTTGTTATGCTAAGAGCAGTAATTTCTAAAGCAGTCAAAAGGGTAAAAACCTCTGTAGTTTTCTTTGAAAAAATAAGGGGTTTAAAGATCTTGAGAAATGAATCGTCAGACTACTATGGTGAAGTTGGCTACGCCTGTCCAAAATGCAAGCATCCCAATTCCTATAGAAAATTGGCTTGTGGAAAATGTGGTCAGCATCTGCGGTGCAACCATTGCTATTCATTGCTTGTTTTCCCTGGCGATGGTTGCCCTCACTGCGACAGAGATTTTTAAAAGATACTATCTTGCACCAGCACGTCTTAGTTCGGAATGGATTCAGTCGTGAGCAAGTATGCTCGTCAAAAATGGAAGAAATGCCTGAATGCATCGATGCTGGTATTCATGGTGGCGTCGATGTTCTATTTTCGCCTTCCATCGCTCGCCTATAACTGGTTTCAGATAGCCTGGTTGACCCCGGAAGCCTGCCGTGTGTCCCTATGGCTATCAGGCTATCAGGCTATCAGGCCGCTGTGCAAGCGAAAAGAATTGAGGGAGTGTCAAGAAATCTATCTGGATTGACCTACAACACAGCCAGTGGAACGTTGTACGCCACTGTGAATACGCCTGCTCGCGTGATTGAACTTAGCACCGATGGAGAAGTGTTGCGTAGCATGCCTATTCATGGTGTCTCTGACGTAGAAGGAATTGCTTATATAAGTGATGAATTATATTTAATATCCGACGAGCGCACGGGAGTGCTGCACTATATAGAGATACCTGAAGACAAAAAAGATGGCGTGGACGCAGGCAACGGCTTGGTACTTTCCGCCGGTCGAATTCATCCCAATTTGGGGGTAGAGGCACTGGCCTGGGACAGAGAAGACAGGCATGTCTTGGTAGGGTTTGAAAAGTGGCCGATCCGTATTCAGATGATCGATCAAGAAAGGTTTTCTTCTCCGCCTACAGGTGAGATACATGAATGGCAGGCATCCGGTTGGTCAGGCCTGTTCATTAGTGATCTCGCTTCAATTGAAAAAGACAGGGTTTCAGGGAATTATTTTCTGTTGAGTGATGAATCGTCAATGCTGACCGAGTACAGCCCTGAGGGACGGCCTTTGGGTATTTTACCGCTGTGGACTGGATTCAACGGCCTGAAGCGCACAATTCCACAGGCTGAGGGCCTTGCTTTGGCACCTGGTGGCGAGATTTTTATAGTCTCGGAGCCTAATTTTTTCTATAGATATGAAAAAAAGAATGCGCCTTCCTGCGGTATGCGTCAAGGCATGACAAGTGCCTTAAAGGTCTAGGGGAAATGACAGAACTCAATTCTTGATTGCCCAGGCTATCTTTCATTAAGGTGGAGTCATTGAAGATAAATATTGATATCCAATGCAATTTAATGATTGAGGAAATTATTTGATGGGGCGTATGAGATCTCTGGATATCGAATTTTAATCAGACGTTTATGGATCAACAGTGCTCTTGCGATTAGTCGCCCTATTAAAATCTTTATGATGGCCAAACGATCGAAACGCATCGTCACTCCCGCGAATGATCTTCTGGCGCGAGCGGGAGTGCGGTACAAACCGTCCGCCGCTGCTATGCTGGCGCTCTTGTTGGAACAGCCTGAGCTAGCGCTGACGCACACAGAGTTCGAGCAAGCGTTGGCGCAGCGCGGCGTGTGCGTCAATCGGGTGACGTTATACCGGTGGCTGGAGCGCCTGGTTGCAGCCGAGGTGCTGGAAAAGCGCAGTGACGATGTGGATCGGACATGGCGTTTCAGCCTACGGTCTGCCCAGCCGGGCATGTCTTTGCTACGTTTCGAGTGCGATGCATGCCGTCGGCACTTCAACTTGCCGGAGGCTAGCGAAGGCACCAAGGAAGCCGCTGATCAGATTCTGTACGCGCTGTCGAAACTGGGTCATGTCGGACATCGGGTTGATTTTTCCATTCATGGCCGGTGTGTCGCATGCGTTCTACCGAAAGACTCGCCCACGGTCGATCACCCCTCTCTCGCAACCTGCTTGGCCATCGGTAGCCCGTTACTGGCAACACAGATGCCGTAGCAGGCGAAACGAGCTCGAGCCGGTTGAGGCAGGTTTGCCGCAGACTCCTAGCCGCAGGCGACTGCAAAACTGGAATGCCTCATGTCTAACGCTGGTCAGGTGGCCGTGGCGGGGAGCTTCGCCGATGGTTGCGTTTCTTAAACTCGGCATGAAGTTGTGCCATCCATCCTCTGTGCGATTTTCTCTCGGGACAGCATGTGGGGCTGTGAATGGCGGATGTCTGTCTGAGTTTCCGACATTAGTTAGGCCCGCCGGCCGTCGCGGACGCGCGAAGGCCGCATGAATGCTGGATCTCAGTTTCTAACTTTATTTATCAAGAATAAGGGCGCAGGTCGTGACCTGCCCTGTTCCTTCGTTGCCCCTGTGCGAAATGTCCGTCGGACACCCGGCGGCCGGCCTACCTGCGGTATCGCAACATGGGGCTGCGCACGCTCTGGCCGGTCCTACGGCTGAGCCGCATGTCTGGTCCCACACTGGTTACCAGCGCAGTGCATATCTGCGCTGCAGTCGGGCGCTTCGTTTGACGCGCCTCTTTGACCACCATGTGAAGGAGATACCCATGGCTCAGCAAAACGACCAGCAACAGCAGCAGCAAAACAACCCGCAGCAGCAGAACCCGAACCAGAAAAACCCGGGACAGCAGCAGCAGGACAACCCCCAGCACAAGCAACCTGGCCAGAACCAGCCAGGCCAGCAGCAGCCCAATCAGTCCCGCTGACGGGCTGGGCGGCGTTCCGTTTGACGTGAGGATGGAACCATGAAACAGCTTCTTCCCACGAGAGGCCCGCAGCATCCGGTCCATGTTCCCATGCAGATGGGGCAACCCATCACGGACAGGAACTACAGCCAGATGCAGTGCAAGGCGAACGTCCGCCAACAAGGGCAGCCTTTGCGCCAGCCACAGCAACGCTGATTGATCGCAGCCAGCGCTGGTGCAATGCTCCCTGGAACCGGCCGCCTTCGGGCGGCTTTTCCGTGTCGAGGGCCTACCTCTGGCCGGGATCGCCGCAGGGCCACCGGCTCAGGCCGTGGCACCCTTGGAGCGGCCACGTTGTCGCCGGCAACTCACGCCGGAGGGCGGCCAACCGGTGCTGAGCCAGCGTTCGCACCTGAGGACGCCCAGCTACCAGTTCCGCCAGGCCGGGTTGCGCACCTTTGCTGAAAGGCTCGCATGCTTGAAGGAGCCAGCCAGCCTCAGTACTTGAACCTGGCACTCACCATCAGCGTGCGCGGGCTGCCGAAGCTGATCAGCTGCGCGTTCGGCGTGGTGCCCTGGACGTAGTCCTTGTCCAGCAGGTTCTTGATGGCCAGGCTCAGGCCCCATGACTTCGCTTCATACCCCAGGTTCAGGTCGAGCAGGGTGTACCTGGCAAGGTTGACGAAGGCCGTGCCGCGCTGCGCCGTGCGGGCGCCCTGCATGCGCAGGCCTGCGCCCATGTTCCAGCCCAGGCGGTCGGGGTTGAAGTAGTACTGCGTGAAGACGGAGCCCGCGTTCTTGGGCACATGGTTGGTGCGCTTGCCGATTTCGCTGGCCGTCAGGCTTTGGGAGGTCCGGGCCGAGGGAATGTAGCTGTAGGCGGCCGAGACATTCCATTGCCGCGTCAGCGAGGCGGCGACTTCCGCTTCGAAGCCCTTGGTGGTCTGCTCGCCGGTCTGGACGGCGTAGCCCAGGGTGGCGTCGTTCTCGGTGACGTTCTTGCGCCGCAGGTCATACACCGCCAGATAGCCTTGCACGCGCCGGTCCAGGGCCTGGAATTTCACGCCCAGTTCGGTCTGCTTGCCCTCTTCGGGATTGAGCAGCGTGCCGTTGATGCCGGCATCCGTCACGGGCATGAAGGAGGTGGAGTAGCTGACGTAGGGTGCCAGGAACTCGCTGGCCTGGTACATCAGCGAGGCGCTGCCCGTGAAGGCGGTGTTGCTGTTGCTGACGGAGCCGCCGGCCAGCCTGTCCTGGATTTCCACGCGCGTCCAGTCATGGCGGCCATTCAGGCCGACGATCCATTTCTCGTCGATCTTGATGGTGTTGCGCAGGTACAGGCCCGCGTACTGGCTGTAGGTCAGGTTGTGCGAGGGCTTGCCTGGCCGGATGGAGGTGACGCCATAGACCGGGTTGTCGGCGTTGAAGGGGTTGATGTTGTCCACGCGCTGGTAGTAGTCGCTGCGCTCTCGCATCATGTCGATGCCGGCGGTCAGCTCGTAGTCCACGCGATCAAACTTGAAGTTGCGCTGCAGGTAGTTGTCCAGGGCGATGTTGACGTCCTGCTTGTCCTGGTAGTTGATCTGGCGCGCGACCAGGGGGAACCTGGCATTGGCCGCCGCAAAGACCGAGTTGCTCAGGCTGCTGCCCTTGGTGAGCGCGAAGTTCTGGCGGAACACCCATTCGTTGTCGAAGTAGTGCGCGTAGTTGGCGCCCAGGCGGTAGGAGTCCACCTCGTAGCTGCGGTCGGGCTCGCCTATGAAGACATTGCGCCCGTACTTTTCGTAGTTCTGCGGAATGCCCTGGTTGCGGATGTAGTTGCGGTGCTGGTAGCTGGCGATGACGGACAGTTCGTTCCTGCCATCCAGGTCGAAGTTGTACGAGCCCGCCAGGTACTGGTTCTTGAAGTAGACGTAGTCCGTGGGATCGTTCTGGTCGGATGCGCGGCCCACGATGCGAAAGGCGCCCTTGCGGCTTCCGTCGGGCGAGTAGTTCAGGTCGAAGTTCGCCTCCTTCAATCCATGGCTGCCCACGCTGATGCCGGCGCGCGAGAACGACTCGGCCTGCGGGCGCTTGGTGGTCAGGTTGACCAGGCCGCCCGGCAGGGCCAGGCCGAAGCCCACCGAGGTGGGGCCCTTGACCACTTCGATGGAGCCGATGCCGAAGATGTCCTCGGAGCGCAGCACGTTGGTGGAGGTCTGCGCCCGCAGGCCGTCCACATAGGTTTGCGCGCTGGAGATCTGGCCGCGGATGATGAAGTCATCCCAGCCGCGCCGGCCGTACGAGCCGGACGCCACGCCGGCCACGCTCTCCAGCGCCTCGGCCACGGACCTGACCTGTTTTTCCTCGATCTGCCGCTGGGTGACCACGCTGATGGACTGCGCGGTCTCGAACAGCGGCGCATCGGAACGCAGCACGCCCGTGGTTTTGCGGGCGACGAAGTTGTCTTCGTTGTTCTGCTGCTTCTCTGCCTGGATCTGCACGGTTTCCAGTTGCGTGGACGGTGCGTCGGCGGCCTGGGAGAAGGCCATCACGGGGATGGCGGCCAGGGCAAGGCACAGGCAGGAACGGGGCATGCCGGCAATGGGGGGGAGGGTGTGGAAGGAGGAAGGCATGCGCAATGGCCAGTCAATAGAGGAAAAAAGCGTTTGGCGGGGCGTTCGGCGAGGCGATAAGCGGCGGAGATAAGTTCATGGAGGTGATGCGTGGTGCGCGGCATCGCATGCGGCTGCGGGCCGGGACAGACACAGAAAAAGGAAAGACCAGGGGCGGGGCTGGCGCCCGCTCAGAACTCGACCGTGGCGCGCAGCAGCACCTGGCGCGCGTCGCCCATCGAGATGAAGTAGGTGTTGGCGCTCGACGGGTAGTAGGTGCGGTCGAGCAGGTTCTTCACGTTGAGCTGAAAGCGCGTCCTGTAGCCGTTGATTCGCGTGTCATACGTGGCAAAGGCATGGGCCACGGTATAGCCCGGCAGCCAGAAGGAGTTGGCCGAGTCGCCGGGCCGCCTGCCCACGTACTGCAGGCCGCCGCCCACGCGCAGCCGGCCCTCGCCCAGCACATTGCCCAGCACACCGCCCAGGACCTGGCCGAAGTCGTACACGGCCGACAGCGAGGCCGTCTGCCGCGCCACGTTCCACAGCTGGTTGCCCTGGTAGAGCGGGTCCTGCGTGGTCTTGGCATCCACATAGGCAAAGGCCGCGATGGCGCTCCAGTGGCGGCCCAGCTCGCCGGCCACATCCACCTCCAGCCCGCGCGATCGCGCCGCGCCCGAGGTGCGCCAGTCGGTCAGCTTGGTGGCGTCGTTGAACTGCGAGACCAGCACGTTCTTCTTGCGGATGTCGAACAGCGCCAGCGTGCCGGTGAGCTGCCCTGGCAGGTCCAGCTTGGCGCCGGCTTCCCAGGACCGGGCCTCCTCGGGCGCCACGCCCGAGTCGATCACGGTGCCGCTGGCCAGCGGCGCGATGGTGGAGGCGGGCCTGAGCGACTGCGAGTAATTGCCGTAGAGCGACAGGCCGTTGGCCAGTTGGTAGACCAGGCCGGCGCGCGGCAGCCAGGCCGTGCCGTCGGCCTGGGTGTTGGCCTTGAACGGGCGGCCCCGGCCGGCGGTCTGGCGCCAAGTCTGGTAGCGCAGGCCGGTGGTCAGCACCCAGCGCTCGCCCAGGTGGATGGCGTCCTGCAGGAACAGCGACTGGTTGTGCAGCTGGTCCCTCTGGTCGCTGTCGCTGGCCGAGACGGTGGCCGAGGGCTGCTCCAGCCCATAGACGGGGTTGGTGTAGCTGAAGGTGGAGGTGACGGCCTGGCGCAGCAGGTCGGAGCGGTAGATCAGCCGGTACTCGGCATCGGCGCCGAACTGCAGGTCATGGCGCAGGCCGGCCAGCTGCACGCTGCCGTCCACATAGGCCGAGCCATAGCTGTCGGTGCTGAGTGCGCCGTGCGTGGCGTCGTTGCTGCGCTGCAGGGTGCCGCGCACGGTGTTCACGCCGTTCACGCGCAGCTGGTTGGCGTCGTAGATCTCGCGGTTGTAGCTCAGGTTCAGGTGGGCGGCCCAGCCGCTGCCCAGGCGGTGGTCCACGGAGAGCTGGGCCAGGTGGGTCTCGCCCGTCATCTGGTTGAAGGGCTCGTCCAGGCGGCGCGTGGCCGGAAGGTCCAGCGGGCGCCGGGTGACCGGGTCCAGCGCCGTGCCGCGATCGAAGGGCGTCAGGTACTTGCGGTATTCGTACCAGAGCACGGCCTGCGTGTCGTCGCCATACCAGGCCAGCGACGGCGCCACCAGCGTCTCGCGGTGCTGGCCGAAGTTGCGCCAGTAGTCCTCGTCCACATGGTCGACGACCAGGCGGTAGGCCAGACCGTTCTCACCGATGGGGCCGGTGGTGTCCAGCGTGACACCCGTGCCGTTGCGCCCGCCCGCATGGCCCGAGCCCTGCAGCGACAGCGCCGTGCGCTGGCGCAGCTGCGGCTTCTTGCTGACCACGTTGATCACGCCGCCCGGGTCCATGAGGCCGTACAGCAGCGAGGACGGGCCCTTGATCACTTCCACGCTCTCGGCGGCGGCGTTCATGCCGCGCCCCTGCACCAGGGGCATGCCGTTGTGCATGACGGAGCCGTCGCGGTTGGTGCCGAAGCCGCGCTTCATGATGGTGTCCTGCGTGCTGGCCAGGGTGTTGCCCTGGGTGACGCCGCTGACATTGGCCAGCGCCTCGTCCAGGTTGCGCGGGCGCTGGTCGCGGATCACCTGGGCCGGCACCACGTTGACCACCTGCGGGATCTCCAGCATGGGCGCCGTGGTGCGCAGGCTGGAGGCATCGGGCGTGGGCTGGTAGCGCTCGTCGGCATCGACCGGGGCAGGGGCCGCCCGGGCCACGACGCGCACGGCGGGCAGCTCGGTGGCGTCGGCCGCTGCAGCGCCGGCCGTTGCGGGCATGGCCGCCTTGCGCACGATGAATTCACCCGCGCCGCCTTCCACCGCCTCCAGCCCGGAGCCCGCCAGGATGGCCGCAAAGCCCGCGCCCACGGTATAGCTGCCGCGCAGGCCGCCCGACTGCCGCTGGCGCGTGCTGGCCGGGTCATAGGACAGGGCCACGCCTGCGGCCGCCGCAAACTGGCCCAGCACCGAGGCCAGCGGGCCGGCCCCGATCTCATGGGCCCTGGCGGCCTGGCGGGTCTGCGCCAGGGGCTCGGCCGCATGGCCGGGGGCCGCACATGCCACCGCCGCAGCCAGCAGGCAGGTCAGCGCCGCGCGGGCGGGTGTCGGTGTGAAGGGCGTTTGCATTCGGGTTTCCTGGCCATGAACAGCGGTGAGACAAGGGCTTTCATGAAGGGAGCCGAACGAGATCGCAAAAGATGAAAATTGGCCGCGAAGTTTTTTGTGCGGCATGGGGAAATGGCTGACCCTGGGCTGGCCCTAGACGGGCACCAGGGTCAGCCAGTAGCGCGACAGGCCGGCCGCGCGCACCGGGAAGGCGCGGGTGATGACGGCCAGCGCCTTGTCCGTGTCGGCCAGGGGAAACACGCCGGACACGCGCAGGTCGGCCACGGCCGGGTCGCAGGCCAGGCGGCCGGGCCGGTAGCGTGCGAGTTCGCGCACCACGTCGTCCAGCCGCCAGCCGTCCACGATGAGGCTGCCGCCCACCCAGCTGACCAGGGCCGGGTCGGCGGCCTGGGCGGGCAGCATGCCGTTGCGGCTGAAGCTGGCCTGCTGGCCGGCCTGCAGCCGCAGGCTGCGGCTGGCGTCCTGCAGGGGCTGGATTTCCACGGCGTCCTGCAGCACGCTCACCACGGTGTCACCGCCCTCGCCGCCCTTGCTGCGCACGGTGAAGCGCGTGCCCAGCGCCAGGATGCGGCCCTGCGGCGTGTGCACCATGAACGGGCGGCCATCCTTGGCGCCCGCGCCGGGCCCGGCGAGGGAATGGGCGGTCTGCACCAGGATCTCGCCCTCGCGCAGCACCAGCAGCCGGCGCACGGGTTCCATGGACACGTCCACCGAGGTCCGGGTGTTCAGCGTCAGCTCGGAACCGTCGGCCAGCGTGATGGTGCGCCGCTCGCCCGTGCCGGTGCGGTAGTCGGCCAGCCAGGAGCGCACCCCGCCCTGCCCGCCGGCCAGCTGCCATGACAGGCCTGCCACGGCCCCGCTGCCCACCAGTGCGCCGATGCCGCGCAGCACCCGGCGGCGGCTGCGCCGGCTGGCCTGCAGCGTGGAGGCGGCCAGGTGGCCCGGCACGCGCTGCAGCATGGACTGCAGGGCGTCGAAATGCCGCCATGCGCGCTGGTGCTCGGGGTGGGCCTCATGCCAGCGCTGCCAGGCGGCACGGTCGGCGTCGGTGGCATCGCCGGAGCACAGGCGCGCGTACCAGGCGATCGCTTCCTGGCGGATGCGAGCCTGTGCCTGGGCTGGGGTGGTGGTGTGGGTGGGCGAATGTGCAGCCGCGTCCAGGGCGCTGTCGCTGTTCGAGGGCAAGGCCGTCATGCGCCGTCTGCCACGATGAGGTAGCAGTGCTCCAGCGCCTTGAGCATGTAGTTGTTGACGGTGCGTACCGTCACCTGCAGCCGGGCGGCGATCTGCGCATAGGTCAGGCCTTCGAGCTGCGAGAGGATGAAGGCCTGGCGCACGGCGGGCTTCATGCCGTCGAGCATGGCGTCGATGGCCACCAGGGCCTCCAGCACGATGGCCCGCGCCTCGGGCGAGGGCGCCTGCGGCTCGGGCAGGGCCGCCAGCGACTCCAGGTAGGCCCGCTCCAGCGCCCGGCGTCGGTGAAAGTCCACCACCAGGCCGTGGGCGATGGTGGTCAGGTAGGCGCGGGGGTCCACCGGTTCCGCCCGCTCCTTGCGGCCGAGCAGGCGCACGAAGGTGTCGTGGGCCAGGTCGGCGGCATGGTGGGAACAGCCCAGTTTTCCGCGCAGCCAATCGCGCAGCCATCGGTGATGGTCACGATAGAGCGACTGGACCTCGTTGTGCAGCGCGAATTCGCCGGATGACATGCTGACCCCCACAACCGCAAAGATGAATCCCCTGATATCAATGACTTAATGCGATTGGTTCTCATTTTATCCAGGGGTCGTCCGGGCTGCACGGGTGGGTATTGGCAGGCCCCGGCGATCGGTGCCTGCCCGCGGGTCACCAGGTGTGCGCGTAGCTGATCTTCAGCACCGTGCCGGCCGCTGGCAGGCGGCTGGTGTTGTTGTTGCTGCGCAGCAGCTGGCTGTAGAGCGGGAAGTACTGGCGGTTGAACAGGTTTTCCACGCCCAGGGACACGCGGTTCTTGGGGTCGATCTTCCACTGGCTGATCAGGTCCACCGTGGTGTAGCCCCGCGTGTCATAGCGGCCAAAGCCGGTCTTGCCGTCCAGGCGGTAGTCCTTGGCAGCATACGAGGTTGCCTGCAGGCGGTGGCTCCAGCGGGCATCGGGCCGGTACTCCACATAGGCCGTCAGCTTGAGCGGCGGGATGCGAAAGCCCGTCATGTCCTGGTAGCCGCTGGCGGCCTGCGGCAGCTCGCGGCCCTTCATCCAGGTGAAGCTGCCGCCCGCGCTCCAGTGGTCGTCATCGCTGAAGTAGTCCAGGCCGCCTTCGATGCCGTGGATCTTCTCGCGGGTGCGCAACAGGGACAGGCCGTTGTTGAAGCTTTGCACGGCGCCCAGGTCGGAGCGCGACTGGAAGACGCTGAGATTGGCCATCACGTTGGAGAACTTGCCGCGCCAGCCCATTTCATAGGTGTTGGTCTTGACCGCCTGCAGGTTGGAGTTGCCCAGGTTGAAGGCTGGCGTGGCATTGCGCACCACCACGCCGATGTCCGGCAGCTCGAAGCCCTGGCTGTACGAGGCATAGAACTCCTGGCCCTTCACCGGCGTGAAGACCGTGCCCAGGTTGTAGGTCCAGGCGTTGTACTGGACGGTGCCGCCATTCACGGACTGGGGGTTGGGCACCCGCGATTGCGACAGCGGCGTGAAGTCGTTGAAGCTGGCCTGGGCGCGGTCGTAGCGCAGCCCGCCTTCGGCCGACCATTGGTCGCTGAACTGGTGCTGCAGCTGGGCGAAGGCGCCGATGCTGCGCGTGGTGACCGGGGGCATGTAGATCAGGCGGCCGGTCTTGTTGAAGATCAGGCCGCCGCTGGCGTCATAGGCCCTGGGGTCGAAGATGTCGATGGGCATGTCGGTGCGCTCCTGGTGGAAGTCCGCACCCCAGATCAGCAGGCTTTTCTTGCTGGTGCCCAGCGGCGTCTTCAGCGTCAGGCGCCCGCCAAAGACCTCGGAGTTCTGCATGGACTGATCGACATTGGCGCCCCGCACCGGCACGGCGCGGGCGTCGAAGGGCGCAAACCGGGTGAAGAAGTCACGGTAGTAGAGCTGGGCGGCCAGCGTGCTTCCCGCGAAGTTGCGGTTCTCGTAGTCCAGTCCCAGCAGGGTGTTCCTGATCTGGTTCTGGTCGGCCAGCACCAGGCCCTTGATGGGGCGGGCCGCCGCCGTTCCGGCCGGCAGCCGCGCCACCGACGGGTCGGAGGCGTAGTCCGTATCCTGGGCCGCGCTGTAGTGGCTGGCGGTCAATTGCAGGCGCTGGTCGGCGTCGAGCTTGAAGCCGATCTTGGCCGACGCGTTGTAGATGCTGGAGTCGAACAGGTCGCCCTGGCTGGGCTCGGGCGCAATGCGGTTGCCCTTGGCGTCGAAGGCGCCGCCCATGTGCTTTGCGCCCAGGCTCACCGAGTAGTCGACCACTTCGCCGCCGCCGGACAGGTAGTGCTGCACCTCCCCACCCAGCCCCGCGCCGCGCAGGCGGGACAGGGGAGCCGAGCCGGTGACGATGGTCTCGGCCCGCGTCTCGCCCGAGGGCCGCTTGGTGCGGATGGAGACAATGCCGCCCGCCGCACCGCTGCCGTAGATGGCGCTGCTGCCGCGCAGCACCTCGATCTGCTCGATGTCGGCCGGGTTGATGTTGGCCAGGTTCCTGGACGAGTCGCGGTTGGTGTTCAGCGGAACGCCGTCCACCAGGACCAGCATGTTGCGGCCTCGCAGCGTCTGGCCGTAGTCGGTGATGGTGTGGCTGGAGTCCGCCATGCCAGGCACCACCTTGCTGAGCATGGTGGCCAGGCTGTCCGAGCCCTGGCGCAACTGCTCCACCTCCTGGCCTTCCAGAATCGTCACTTGCCGCGAGGGCGCGACCAGGTTGTTCTGCGTGCGCGCGGTCACCGTGATGGCGGCAAGTTCCGTGGCCTCTGCTGCGGCTTGGGCAGCGGCCGGGGCTGCGGCCGGTGCTGCGGGCACGGCCGCTGCAGCGGACGGCGCCTGGAGGGCCGCCGCAGGCAGCTTCTCCAGCGCGTAGTTGCCCGCACCCACGCGGCGCGCTGTCCAGCCAGAAGTGTTCAGCAGCTGCGCAAAGCCGTCCTCCACGGAGAACGTGCCGGACAGGCCGCGTGTCTCCATGCCGCCGAGCTGCTGCAGGTCCATGCCCAGGTTCACGCCTGCCTGTGCGGCAAAGGCCATCAGCGCCGGGCCCAGCGGACCCGGCTGGATCTGGTAGCTCCGGGCAGCGGCGCTGGCGGTCGGCTCGGCCGCCTGGACTGGCAGCGCGTGCAGCAGCAGCGAGGTGCTGACGGCCAGGGCCGCCAAGGCGGTGGCGCGCAGGCTGTCGCGTGGTCCGACGGTGGAAGAAGGGGAATGCATGGTGTTCTGTCCTCTGGGCGGTCGATGAAAGTGCTTTTCACACCCCTTGACAGGCGAGAGTGAAAAACCGGACAGCCCTGGCAGAAAAAATCCAAATCAGCGCCGCGCCACCGTCACCCAGTACCGGCTGCGCTCGTGCACGCGCACCGGCAGGGTCTGGGCCAGCAGGGCCAGGATGCGGTCGGTGTCTTGCAACTGGTACGTGCCGGAGACGCGCAGGTCGGCGACATCGTCGTCGCACCGCAGAATGCCTTCGCGGTAGCGCGACAGCTCGGCCAGGAAGTCCTGCAGCCGCAGGTTCTCGGCATAGAGCACGCCCAGCGTCCAGGCCGAGTCCCGCGCCGCCACCGGGCGGGTGGCGCTGGCGCCATGGCCATCGAAATGCAGTTGCTCGCCCGCATGCACCACCACGGCCGTGGCCGATGCTGCCGGCGTGACGCGCACTGCGCCCTCCAGCACGGCCAGCGCCGTGCCGTGCTCCAGCTTGCGCACGATGAAGCGCGTGCCCAGGGCCTGCATCTGGCCGTCGTCTGTCTGCACCATGAAAGGCTGGGAGGCGTAGGGCGGGGCATGCGCGGTCTCGACCAGGATTTCCCCCGCATGCTGGCGGATGCGCCGCGCCGTGCCCTCCATGCGCACGCTGATGGCCGAGGCCGTGTTCAGCTGCACGCGGCTGCCGTCGGCCAGCGTGACCGCGCGGCGCTCGCCCCTGGCCGTGCGGTAGTCGGCCGTCCAGTCCTGCCAGGGCAGGTGGCGCCAGGCCAGCCAGCCCAGCGCAGGCGTGGCCAGGGCCAGCACCGCCGAGCGCAGCAACTGGCGCCGTGCGGCCGAGGGACGCGCGCGGTTGAGCGTGGCCATGCCGACGGCGGCGGGGACGGTGTTCAAGTGGCCCTTGAGCTGCTCGGCGCATTGCCAGATGTGTTCATGCCGGCTGCTCTGGCTGCGCCAGCGTGCCAGCTCGGCCTGCTCGGCGGCGCTGAAGTCCGAGGCGTGCCTGCGGGCCAGCCAGCGGGCGGCCTCGTCCAGGATGCGTGCGTCCGCGGCCTGCATGCTCAGCGCTCCAGCATCGCCAGCAGGCATTGCCGGAAGCCCTGGGCCATGTAGCGCGTCACGGTGCGCACGCTCAGTTGCATGTGGGCGGCAATGTCCTCGTAGGACATGCCTTCGAGCTGTGACATGAGAAAGGCCGTGCGCACCTTGGCGGGCAGGGCGTCCAGCAGCGCGTCGAGTTCCTGCAGCGTCTCCAGCAGCATGGCCCGCGCCTCCACGGACAGCACGGTGGCCGGGGGCAGAAGGTACAGGGATGCCAGGTAGGCCTGCTCCAGCGAGCGGCGCTCCAGATGGTTGACCAGCAGCCGCCGGGCCACCGTCGTCAGGTAGGCGCGGGGCTCCTGGATGTCCTCGATGGCCTGTGTCCTGGCGCTGGCCCAGATGCGCGTGAACGTGTCCTGGGCCAGGTCGGCCGCATCGCAGCGGTTGCCCAGCCTGCGCTGCAGCCATGCGACCAGCCAATGGTTGTGCTGCGCGTACATGCTGCCCAGAGCCTGGCTGGCGCCACTGTCGGTGGATGGATGCACGTGCCGGGCCTTTCCTCTTGTGCGTCAAAGAACTCCCGGCATTTTATCCAGTTGATATGGATTCTCATTTGCATTGGCTGCAGGATCCGTGCTGCGATTCATGGCCATGCTGCAGCGGCTGCCGGCCAGGGCGCGGATGGCATTTCTGCTGTCGCAGCCCGATGGCCTGACAAATGCCGAGACCATGTGCCGCGCCCATGGGCCCGCTGGACCTGCACGCTCTCGTGGCCGGCCATCCCTCGCTCAGGCCATGAGCCCGAGCAGCCAGTCGGCATATTCCGCCGATGCGGTCGTGGTGCCGGGTGGGGGATTGATGCGCACGGCATCAGCCGCTTCAGCCATGGCGCGTACATCGCTGGGCGTGTGGCCGAAGGCGGCACGGAACGCGCGGCTGAAGTGCGCTTCGCTGGCAAAGCCCAGGCGTGTGGCCACATCCGCAATGCGCAGACGTCTGCAGGTCGGGTTGGACAGCGTGTGGAAGGCCCGCTGCAGGCGGCGCTGCTGCACGTAGCGCATCACTCCGCCCAGTGGCTCGAAGAGGTGGTAGAGCCGGTGGCGCGAAATGCCGAAGCGTCCGCACAGTATCTCGGGGGTGAGCGGTGCGGCCAGGTTCTGGGCGATATGGCGCTGGATGCGCTCCAGCGTGGCGGCATGCACTTCGTTGCGGGCCTCGGCCAAGGTGCGCTGGCTCGGACGCAGGCAGGCGGCCAGCATCTGGGTGGTGGCATGCACCACATCGTCGGCCTGCAACAGAGCGATGGTAGGCAGGCGCCTGTGCAGCGCGTCCAGATGATCTGCCAGGAGTCCTGCGAAGATGCTGCCTGAAGCCAGCACGGTTCCATGCAGGTCTGCACCATGGGTGCCGAAGGCTGCATCGCCCAGCCTGCGTGGCACGATCAGCGAGAGCACATGTGAGTGTTCAACCAGGGTCTGCTGGGTGCGTGCCATGTCGAAGACGACCACATCGCCGGCGTTTACCTGTAGCTCGCTGCTGCCATCATGCTGGCCGACGAAGCTGCCGCTGCGGTACCACTGAACCAGATAGTGGTCCAGACCGTCGCGGGCAGCGCGTGCCTTGTTGCGTGAGAAGCGTTGCGCGCCAAAGCGCAGGTCGCCCAGCAGCAACTGGCCCAGATGGGTGGCATGTACCGAGGCATGGAAACTGTCGCCAGAGGCTGTGTGGTGTTCCACCGGAGCCACATCGAACAGCACGGAAATGCTGGCGCGCCAGGCCTCGAAGCGGTCTGCCGAGAGGGTCTGGCACGTGTCAAAGGTAGTACTGGGCAGGGCGTTGGCCGGAGGCTGCATTGCGAAGTTTCGGCGCAGGAAAACACAAGGCCCGGCAGGACAATCTCGCACGGCGCGGGTCTTGCTGTCGCCGCCAGCCCGCAACTATACAAGAGCACCCGGCTGGGAAGCTTGCGCATGAGAAGAGCCAGGCGCACCGTGGTGCGCCGCCGTGTAGCAGCGCAAAAGCAGGGAGGCAGGTGCCCCAGAATGCCGGCGTGGCTTCTCCCAGGCGGTGAAGGCAGGGCTGTCAGGCCAATTCCAATTGGCGGCGTTCCAGCAGTGCATTCGACAGCCGTCTGTCCACCGTCGTCCCATATGACTGGCTCTCAAGGGGGAGCCCAGAGGGACATGGAGGCGTTTCGAGGGCGAGGTCGGCCATGTCGCAGCGATTGCTCCGCCGGGAGTGTCAACCAGCTCCCGCCAGCCCGTCGAAGGTCGTGCCCGTGACCCAGTCGATGATTTGCGCGTGCGTGTACTGGCCCGATTCCTTGAGCAGGGCCACCACCGGATCGCAGGCCCGCGCGAACAGCGTGTAGAGCACCAGCTCGGCCGGCAGCGTGGGCTGGAGCTGGCCGCTGGTCTGGGCCTCGGTGATCCAGATGCTCAGGCGGTTGCTCAGGGCGATCAGCCGGTCCATGTAGGCATCGTTGGATTGCAGGGAGGCGCTGAGGTTGGAGTTCTGCGCCGGCAGGGAGGGCATTTCGCCTTCCAGCTGGGTCTGCATGGCCCAGCACGTCACGGCCTTGAGCTGGTCCAGCGGGCGCACCGGCGTGCCGGCCTCGGCGGCCTGGGCCGCCGTGTCGCGCAGGCCGTCCACAAAGGCCAGGGCGCGGTCCAGCACGCCCACCATGGCGGCGCCCGCCAGTTCTTCCTTGGAGGTGAACAGCTTGTACAGGCTGGCCTTGGCCATGCCCGCCTCGGCCGCGACCTCGTCCACCGTCATGGCGTCGTAGCCCTTGGTGGCCAGCAGCCGGTTGACGGCCGCCACGATGGCCTGCTCGCGCACGCGCTGTATCTGTTCTTTGATGGAGGAGCGGCTAGTCATAGCGATATTTTAGACCTCGCAGGTCATATCTGATACCAAATAGTGCAAAGCAGGTATGTTTGGTTTATAGTTTGAACTCATCAGTTCAAGATTTGGTCTTTGTGGTCTAGTCGGGCTGTTCAACCAAGAAGGGCACCTCCATGCATCGCATTGCTGTCATCGGTTCGGGGATTGCGGGGCTGGCCGCAGCGAGCCGCCTGGCCGCGGCGCCGGGCGGGCCTGCCGTGACCTTGCTGGAGGCGGGCGGCCATTTCGGGGGGCACGCCAACACGGTGGACCTGACGCTGGGCGGCGTGAGCCAGGGCGTGGACACCGGCTTTCTGGTCTTCAACCACCGCACCTATCCGCTGCTGACGCGTTTGTTCGAGCAACTGCAGGTGCCCACGGCTGCCGCCGAGATGTCGTTTTCCGTGCAGGTGCCCCAGGCCGATGGCCGCGCGGGCCTGGAATGGAGCGGCAGTTCGCTGGGCGGCGTGTTCGCGCAGCGGGGCAATCTGCTGCGCCCGCGCTTTCTGAAGATGCTGGCCGAGATCCTGCGCTTCAACCGCCTGGCCACGCGCATCGCCCAGGAAGGCGATGAAGCGCGGCTGCGCAGCGCCATCGGCGATTTTCTGGACGACCACGGCTTTGGCGCCGCCTTCCGCCAGGACTACCTGCTGCCCATGATGGGTTGCATCTGGTCCTGCCCCACCGACCAGATGCTGCGCTTTCCCGTGGCCACGCTGATCCGCTTTTGCCACAACCACGGCCTGATCCAGGTCACGGACCGGCCGCAGTGGCACACGGTGCGCGGCGGCTCGCGCCAGTACGTGCGGCGCATGGTGGCCGCGCTGCTGAAGGACGGCCGCCACGAGGCGCGCCTGAATGCGCCCGTGCTGGGCCTGCGCCGCGCCGCGCACGGCGCGCTGCTGCAGACGGCGAACGGCACGGAGCCGTTCGACGCCGTGGTGCTGGCCTGCCACAGCGACCAGGCCCTGCGCCTGCTCGGCAGCGATGCCACGCCACAGGAGCGCAGCGTGCTGGGCGCCATCCGCTACCAGCCCAACCAGGCCGTTCTGCACACCGATGCCAGCGTGCTGCCGCGCAGGCAGGCGGCCTGGGCCGCCTGGAACTACGAACGTGCGGCCGACCCGGGGCGGGACCAGGCCGGCGTCTGCCTGCACTACCTGCTCAACCGCCTGCAGCCCCTGCCGTGGCAGCAGCCCGTGATGGTTTCGCTGAACCCGGTGCGCCCCATCGATGAAGGCCAGGTCCATGCGCGCATCGAGTACAGCCACCCGGTGTTCGACCTGGCGGCCATCGAGGCCCAGGGTCGCGTGGCCGGCGTGCAGGGCCAGCGCCGGACCTGGTTCTGCGGCGCATGGTGCGGCTACGGCTTTCACGAAGACGGCCTGCGCTCGGGCCTGGACGCGGCCGATGGCCTGCTGCGTGCCCTGCCGGCCTTGCCCGTCCTGCCCGCCAGCGCGGCCTTCGAGGGGGTCGCATGACGGCCCGCCCCCTCATCGGCTTCGGCCATGTCTGGCACCGCCGCCTGCGGCCTGTCGAGCATGCCTTCCGCTATCCCGGCTACTTTCTGATGCTGCCGCTGCGCAGCCTGCGCACGCAGCCGGACGCCGCGCTGCGGCGCAACCGGCTGGGCTGGCTGAGCTTTCATGACAGCGACCACGGCGATGGCGGCTGCGACGCACTGGCCTGGTTCGAGCAGTTGCTGCACAGCGAAGGCATAGCCGACGCCGATGGCGAGGTCTGGCTGCACACCTTCCCGCGCGTGCTGGGCTACGTGTTCAAGCCCGTGAGCTTCTGGTATGCGCACCGCGCCGACGGCTCGCTGGCCGCCGTGCTGGCCGAGGTCAACAACACCTTTGGCGAGCGCCATGCCTACCTGCTGGCGGGGCCGGACCTGGACTGGGGCCGCGAGCAGGTGGCGCGCAAGCAGTTCCATGTCTCGCCGTTCTGCGAGGTGCGCGGCGAGTACCGCTTCCGCTTCGAGCGCGGCGAAGACCGCACCCTGGCGCGCGTGGACCTGCACGACGAGGACGGCCCGCTGCTGCAGACCAGCGTGGGCGGCGTGCTGCACCCGCTCGACGGCGCCGCCGTGCGCCGCGCCTTCTTCGGCACTCCCCTGATGACGCTGGGCGTGGTCGCCCGCATCCACTGGCATGCGCTGCGCCTTTGGGCCAAGCGCGTGCCTTTCCATGGCAAACCCTCCGAGCCCAAGCGCTTCGTCACACGATGAACACTACCGCCGCTCCCCTGCTGAGCCCCTCCGCGGCAGCGCCGCGCCGCACGCCTGCACGGGCGCGCCGTGTGCTGAACCTGCTCGAACGCCTGCCCCACGGGCAGCTGGACCTGGAGCAGCCCGATGGCCGCCTGCTGCACCTGCCCCGCCCACCGTCGGGTGCCGCCGATGCGCATTGCGTGCTGCACGACTGGCAGGCGCTGGAGCGCACGCTCAAATCGGGCGACATCGGGCTGGCCGAAGGCTATATCGCCGGCGAGTGGGACAGCCCCGACCTGGCCGCCCTGCTGCGGCTGTGCATGGTCAACCGCGACCATGTGCAAAGCCTGGTCTATGGCAGCTGGTGGGGCCGGCTGGGCTACCGCCTGCGCCATCTGCTGCAACGCAATACGCGGGCCGGCAGTGCCAGGAACATCCATGCCCACTACGACCTGGGCAATGACTTCTACCGCCTGTGGCTGGACCCCGGCATGAGCTACAGCGCGGCCTGGTTCCAGGGCCGCACGGGCCAAGCGCTGCGCAACGCGGACCTCCAGCAAGCCCAGCAGGCCAAGCTCAGGCGCACGCTGGACGAGGTGCGGCTGCAGCCAGGCCAGCGCCTGCTGGAAATCGGCTGCGGCTGGGGTGGGCTGGCCGAGGCGGCGGCGCAGGAGTTCGGCGCCCGGGTCACGGGCGTGACCCTGTCGCGCGAGCAACTGGTCTGGGGGCAGCAGCGCATGCAGCAGGCGGGCCTGGCCGACGCGGTGGAGCTGCGCTACCAGGACTACCGAGACCTGCCCGCGCGCCATGCGGGCGAGCCCTTCGATGCCATCGTCTCCATCGAGATGTTCGAGGCCGTGGGCCGCGAATACTGGCGCGGCTACTTCCAGACGCTGCGCGACTGCCTCAAGCCGGGGGGGCTGGCCTGCATACAGACCATCACGCTGCGCGAGGATCTGTTCGCCCGCTATCTGCGCTCCACCGACTTCATCCAGCAGTACATCTTCCCGGGCGGGCTGCTGCCCAGCATCCCCGCCTTCGAGCAGGAGGCGCGGCGCGCCGGCCTGGTGGTGGAAGGCCGCATGGCCTTTGGCCGCGACTATGCGGAGACGCTCAGGCGCTGGCGCCAGTCCTTCGAGGAGCGCCTGGAGGCCGTGCGTGCCCAGGGCTTTGACGAACGCTTCGTACGCATCTGGACCTTCTACCTGGCCTACTGCGAGGCGGCCTTCGACACCGGCAACACCGATGTCGTCCAGTTCACGCTGCGCAAGCCCCTGCCATGATGACGGCCCCGCAACCCCGCGGACGCCGCTCACCCCGCCGCCAGGCCCTGGCCTGGGGCGCCGCCTGCGTCCTTGCCCCTTCATTGATCACCATGTCCAACGCCTTGCACGCCATGCCCCCGACTGCCGAACCTCCGTTCGAACTGCGCAGCGCCCTGCCGTCTGCGCGCCTGATGGGCACGGCCGTGCTGCGCTTTTTCGGCCTGCGTGTCT
Organism: Delftia deserti; assembly: GCF_042653485.1. NCBI lineage: Bacteria > Pseudomonadati > Pseudomonadota > Betaproteobacteria > Burkholderiales > Comamonadaceae > Delftia > Delftia deserti. Next base: position 4,689,857 of record NZ_JBHSIH010000001.1, read on the forward strand.
ATGAGGCTCGGCTGTGGGCCGCGCCCGGATTGCTGCCCGAGGACTACGCCCGCCACCCGTTTGCGCTGGAGCTGGTCTACGACCGCAAGCTCGAAGGCGCGGCCATTGCCGAACGCTCCATCGCCGAAATGCGCAGGGTCGGCGCCTTCACCGAAGAGCAGGCCCGCCAATGGCTGGACCTGATGAAGCAGGCCTTTCCCGATGTGGTGGTCAAGGACCGGCTGCTGGGCCTGAACGACGGCCAGGGCGATGTGCGCTTTTTCCACAACGGCCGGCAGACGGCGCAGTTGCGCGACGCCGACTATGCGCGCCTGTTCTTCGGCATCTGGCTGGCGCCGCAGACCTCGGCGCCTGCCATGCGCACCTCGCTGCTGGGCCAGGGCTGAGCGCCAGCGGAGCACGCCATGACCTCCGTCACAGCCCCCGCTCCTGCCCCCGTGCTGCCCTGGCGCACAGGGCTGGCCTATGGCGGGCTTGCCGCGCCGCTGGCCTTCGTGTCCCTGCCCCTGTATGTGAACCTGCCCTACCACTACGCCAGCGTGGCGGGCGCGCCGCTGGCCGGGCTGGGCGCCGTGCTGCTGGCCACGCGGGCACTCGACGCCGTGGTCGATCCGGCCATTGGCCGCCAGGCCGACAGGCTGCTGCGCCAGGGTGTGCGGCCGGCCTGGCGGGCGGCTGCGCTGGGCAGCCTGCTGATGGCGCTGGGTTTCGGGGCGCTATGGCATCCGCCGCGCGGCTCCGAGGCCGCCATGCTGGGCTGGCTGGCCGGCAGCCTGCTGGTGTGCACGCTGGCCTACAGCTTCGTCACCATCCTCCACCAGGCCTGGGGCACCCGCTGGGGCGGCCAGCCCGCCTGGCGTGCCCGTGTGACGGCCTGGCGCGAGGGCGCCACGCTGGCGGGCGTGCTGCTGGCCAGCGTTCTGCCGGCCGTGATGGGCCTTGACGCCACCGGCGCCGTGCTGGCTCTGGGCCTGGCGCTGGGGCTGATGGGGCTGTACCGGCTCCGGGCGCCCGTGGCCCCTGTGCTCCCCGTCCCCCTCGTGCCGCAACCGGCTGGCCCGGCCTCGGCGGCCCTGGCCCCTGCCGCCTCGCCGTGGGCGGATGCCGCGTTTCGCCGGCTGCTGGCCATCTTCATGCTCAATGGCGTGGCCGCGGCCGTTCCCGCCACCTTGCTGCCCTTCTTCGTGGCCGACAGGCTGCAGGCGCCTGCACTGCAGCCCCTGCTGCTGCTGTGCTTTTTTGGCGCGGCGGCCCTGGGCCTGCCGCTGTGGGTGAAGGCCGTCTCGCGCTGGGGCCTGGCGCCCAGCTGGCGCGCGGGCATGCTGGCCAGCGTGCTGGCCTTCGGCTTCACGCCCTGGCTGGGCGCGGGCGACGGCATGGCCTTTGCCTTGATCTGCCTGGCCAGCGGGCTGGCCCTGGGCGCGGACCTGGCCTTGCCGGGCGCACTGCTCACGGGCGTGATCCACGAGTCCGGCCAGGGCGGCCGGGGCGAGGGCCGCTACCTGGGCTGGTGGACCTGCGCCACCAAGCTCAACCTGGCCTTGGCCGCAGGCCTGGCCCTGCCCCTGCTGTCCGCCGCGGGCTACCGCAGCGGCGGCACCGACCCGGCCGGGCTGCAGGCGCTGGCCTGGGCCTATGGCGGGCTGCCCTGCCTGCTCAAGCTGGCGGCGGCGCTGCTGCTTTGGCGCGCCGAGCGATTGCATTCTTCCTGGAGGCACACATGAGCCACATCACCCACTGCGCTTCGTTTTCGCCGCTGCGGCGCGCCTGCCTGGGGGCGGCATTGGCACTGTCCCTGGCGGGCTGCGCCGGGCCTTCGGTCCAGGACTACGCCAAGGAGCAGCCGCAGCTGGACCTGCGCCAGTATTTCAACGGGCCGCTGACGGCGCACGGCATGTTCACGGACCGATCGGGCAAGGTGGTCAAGCGGTTCACCGTGCGCATGACGGGCCGCTGGAATGGCGACGAGGGCTCCCTGGAGGAGCACTTCGTCTACAGCGACGGCAGCACGCAGGAGCGGGTCTGGCATATCCGCCACCTGGGCGACGGCCGCTACAGCGGCCGGGCCGACGACGTGGTGGGCGAGGCCCAGGGCCAGGGCGCGGGCAATGCCTTCCGCTGGAGCTATGTGCTGGCCCTGCCCGTGAATGGGCGGGTCTGGAACGTCCACATGGATGACTGGATGTACCTCATGGACGGGCGCACCCTGCTCAACCGCACGGCCATGAGCAAGCTCGGCGTGCACCTGGGCGATGTGACGCTGTCCTTTGTCAAGGAGTGATGGCCATGCCGCTGTTCTCGCGCGGGCTGAACCCGCTGCTGGCTGACTGGAAGGGTCGCTCGGCATGGGTGGTGGGCGCCTCCTCGGGCATAGGGCGTGCCACGGCCGAGGCGCTGCACGGGCAGGGCGCCCGGGTGATCGTCTCCGCACGGCATGGCGGCGCGCTGCAGGACTTCGTGCGCGGCCGCGAGGGCTGCCTGGCCCTGCCGCTGGATGTGACCGATGCCGCTGCCGTGGATGCGGCCGCCCAGGCCGTGCTGGCCCACGCGGGCGGGGCGCCCGACCTGATCCTCTACTGCGCAGGCCACTACCGGCCCCTGCGCGCCACCGAGTTCGACCTGGCCGAGATGCAGCACCACCTGGCCGTGAACTATGGCGGCGTGCTGCACCTGCTCGATGCCGCGCTGCCCATGCTGCTCCAGGCTGGCCGGGGCCATCTGGCCCTGGTCGGCTCGGTGGCCGGCTACCGGGGACTGCCCATGTCCCTGGCCTACGGCCCCACCAAGGCGGCGCTCAACAACCTGGCGGAAAACCTCTATCTGGACCTGCATGGCCTGGGCCTGGGCGTGTCCATCATCAATCCCGGCTTTGTCGATACGCCGCTGACGGCGCAAAACAGCTTCAGCATGCCGGCCCTGATCGGCGCCGACGAGGCGGCCCGGCATATGCTGCAGGGCTGGGCGCAGGGGCGTTTCGAGATGAATTTCCCGCGCCGCTTCACGCGCTGGGTGCGCCTGCTGCGCTGCCTGCCAGACGCCTGGTATTTCTCTGCGGTCCGCCGCTTCACCGGAGCATGAAACCCATGAGCAGCGGCATATCCGATCCGCGACTGGCCCGCTTGGCCCAGGCCTACGAGGCCCTGCGCCGCGACAACCTGCCGGCGCTGCTGTCGCTGTATGCCGAGCAGGCCCTGTTCAAGGACCCGTTCAACGAGGTGCGCGGCCACGCTGCGATCGAGCGCGTGTTTTCCCACATGTTCGAGCAACTGGACCGGCCCCGCTTTGCCGTCAGCCACGGCGCGGTGCAGGGGGACGGCGGCTTTTTGCTGTGGGAGCTGGGCTTTGTGCGGGCATCCGGCCAGCCCATGCACATCGGCGGCACCAGCTTCCTGCAGTTCGATGGCGACGGGCTGGTGGCGACGCACCGGGATTTCTGGGACCCGGTGGAGGAGATCTTCGCCAAGGTCCCCGTGCTGGGCGCCGTGGCCAGGGCGCTGCAGCACAAACTCAGGGCGCCGCAGTAAGCAGCCGGGCCAACTGCGCCAGGGCACCGTCCAGCGCGTTGAAGCGCGGCGCACCCAGGCAGATGCGCAGCCCGCTGGCCTGCTCCTGCGGGTCCACCATGAGCGAGCCCGGATCGGTCAGCCTCAGACCCAGCGCCGCTGCGGCCGATACCAGGCGGTCGGCGGCTTCGCGCTCCATGGGCAGCCAGGCGTTGTAGGCCTCGGGGTGCAGCACCAGGCCGCTGCCACCCAGGTGCGAGGCGAGGTGTGATACGGCCAGCCGGCAGCGCCGCTGTGCCTCATGGCGCAGGTCGGCCTGCAGGGAAGCGACCACGCCGTGCGACAGCCATTCATCGATCACGGCGCAGGAGAGGGTCGAAGGCGCCATGGACAGCTCCTGCACAAGCTGCACAGCAGCGCCGCACAGCGAAGCGGGCAGCGAGAGCATGCCCACCTGCAGCCCCGGTCCCAGGGACTTGGACAGCCCGTTCACATGCAGCGTGATTTCGGGCGCCAGGGTCGCCAGGTGCGCAAGGCGCGCGTGATCGGGCAAGCAGGCGGCATACACGCCGTCCTCGATGATCCAGGCGCCTGCGCTGCGGCAGATGTCCACGATCGCCTGCCTGCGCTCCGCGCCCATGGTGGCCGTGGTCGGGTTGTGCAGCGTGGGGGTGAGGTAGACCACCTTGCCATGGCCCGCCGGAATGCCGTGCAGCGCATCGGCCAGTGCCTGCGGCAGCATGCCCTGCGCGTCGATCGCCAGGCCCTGCATGGAATACCCCTTGCGCCGGGCCAGGGCCATGGCGCCGGGATAGGTGAGGCGCTCGGTCAGCAGTCGACCCTGCGGCTGGCAGACCAGATCGAAGGCCAGGGACAGGGCCTGGCGCGCGCTGCTGGTCAGCACCATGCGGCCGGGCTCCGTGCCCAGCCCCAGCGTCTGCAGCCAGCGCACGAGCACGCGCCGATGCTCCAGGTGGCCCTGGGGCGGGGCATAGAAGTTGAAATGATCGGCATCGATGCTGCGCGCAATCCCGGTCAGCGTACGAGCCAGGACGCGCGCACTGATGGCGGCCGGCGGTGCGTTGGAAGACAGGTCGATGTCCTCGCCGGCCTGTGCCTGCTGTGATGCCACGAAGGTGCCCCGGCCCTTGACGCTGCGCGTCAGGCCCCGGCGCTCCAGCAGCGCGTAGGCCTTGGTCACCGAGCCCAGGCCGATCTGCAATGTGTCCGCCAGGTCGCGATGGGCGGGCAGGCGATCGCCACCGGCCAGGCGGCCTTCGATGATGTCATCGCCCAGGGCATGGGCCAGCCGCTCTGCGGCACTGGCTTGCAGAGCGGCCAGGCGGGGCGTCCAGGGTGAGCGCGCAAGCATGTTCTTGGTGCGAAAAATTTAGTGTGCCGTGACACTATTTCATTTTTCAATAGCGTAACGTTCACGGGGTTGCCCAGGCCGGGCCTTTTCCTGGAGTACCCATGTTCAGCCATGTGACCGTCGGCAGCCGCGATCTGGAGCGGGCCGGCCGCTTTTATGACGCGGTGCTGTGCCCGCTGGGGCTGCGGCGCCGCTGGGTGGTGCCCGATGGCGGCCCTGCCGCGCTTTGCTGGATCACGCCGCAGGCAGCCCTGCCGCGCTTTTATGTCTACAGCCCCTTCAATGGCACGGCGGCCACGGCGGGCAATGGCGGCATGGTGGCCTTTCTGGCGCCATCGCCGGCTGCGGTGGACCTGGCCCATGCCGCAGGGCTGGCGCAGGGCGGCAGTGACGAGGGGGCGCCCGGCCCGCGCCCGCATTACGGGGCCGGCTACTACGGCGCCTATCTGCGCGATCCCGATGGCAACAAGGTCCATGTGGTCCATCGCGCCGACACTGGTGCCGATCGGGCCGCTCCCCCTTCGATCAACACTGAAAGAACCCACGAATGACAACCACCGACGCAAACCCCTGTGCTCCTGCCTCATCGGCCAGGGCCAACCTGAAAATGCTGGTGCGCTACAAGGCCTGGGCCAACGGGCTGACCTTCAAGAGCGTGATGGAGCTGCCCGAAGGAGAGGCCCTGAAGCAGCGGCCCACGAGCTTCGGCAACATGGTGCGCACGCTGAACCACGTCCATGTGGTGGACGACATCTTCAGGCACCACCTGCAGGGCCGCAAGCATGGCTACACCATGCGCAACACCGACCACACGCCCACGCTGCAGGCGCTGTGGGAGTCCGTGCAGGCAATGGACCGCTGGTATGTGGAGTTCGTCGATGCGTGCCCGGACGAGGAACTGGCGAAGGTCGTGCATTTCGAGTTCGTGGGCGGCGGGCAGGGCGCCATGTCGCGCGAGCAGATCGTGCTGCATGTGGTCAACCACGGCAGCTACCACCGTGGCTTCGTGAGCGACATGATGTACCAGGTGCCCTTCGTGCCGCCGGCCAATGATCTGCCGGTTTTCCTGAGGGATTGCTATCGCGAAGACAAGGGCTGACGTCGAGGGTGGAGCGCCCCGGTCATCGGATCAACCGATGGCCGGGACGCGCAGGGCCGAAGTCGGTGCCCCCTGCGCCATGGCGTCCGTGAGGGCTGCAGGCAGCATGGCGTCTTCTGCCGGAGTCTGTGGCTGTGCAAGTGGCAGTGCAAGCGGCTGTGGCAGTGGCTGTGGCTCTGGGGCCTCGGCCCACCCCTTGCGCAGCGCCCCGGCAAAGCCGTCGGCCACGCGCGAGTAGGCGCGCCCGCTGGTCATCACGCGCGGCCGTGCGGACCAGGCGATGCGGGCGCCGCTGGCCGCCAGGCGGTCCACCAGGTCCTGGTCCTCGCCGCAGCGGCGCGCCTCGAAGCCTCCGACATGGCGGTAGTGCCAGGCCGAGATGCCCAGGTTGGCGCCATGCACATGGCGGTGGCCGTCGCGGTCCATGTAGGTGGACTCGAAGTGCCGCCGGGCCGCACCCGCGTGGGCGCCGTGGGCAGACCAGTCGGGCACTGCCACCGTGCCGCAGACCACGTCGGCCTGCAGCGCCAGCTGGTCGGCCAGCCAGCTCGGCGAGACCGTGGTGTCGGCATCCGTGAAGGCCAGCCAGCGGGCGCCCAGCAGCAACAGGTACTCCGACCCCAGGGCCCGCGCCTTGCCCACGTTGCGCGCGGCAATCGGCAACGGGATGGCGGGCCAGCGGCGCACGGCCGATTCGGTGGCGTCCTGGCAACTGTCCAGCACGACGACGACGGCCACGGTCTCGCCCTGCAGGTCGGCGTGGGCCGCCGCGCAAAACACGCTGTCCAGGCAGCGGCCTATGAGGTCTTCCTCGTCATGGGCAGGGATGCACACGCCGATCATTTTTCAGTCCTTTCAAGGGTTCTTCTGCCAGATGTCCAGCTGGAAATCCGGCTCGCAGTGGCTGAGCAGCAGGCGCAGCTGCGCATGGGCCGCCACGCTGTCATGCAGGGCCTGCGTGGTCTGCAGGCGGTCGTGCGCGTCATGCCGCCAGTGGCACATGAGCCAGTGGCCGCCGCCTTGCAGCGAGGCCAGGCACTGGCGGTTGAAATGCGCCAGTGCCGCATCGTCGAAGTAATAGGCCAGTTCCGAGACCACGATGAGGTCGAAGCCGGCCTGCGGCGCGGCCGGCACCTGGGGCCATTGCCAGGGCAGGGGAAGGGCCTGCAGGTCCAGGCGCGCACTGTCCTCAGGAGCCATCCGCTCGCGGCACAGGTCCACGGCCCTGGCCGAGAAATCGACGGCGCACAGCCGCTCGCAGCGCTGCAGCAGCCGCTGCGTGGTTTCGCCATTGCCGCAGCCGGGCTCGAAGCCGTGGGCATAGCGCTCGCGGGGCAGGGCGGCCAGCAGCAGGTCGCGCTTGCGCCGCTCGTACCAGCGCGATGCAACCTGCCAGGGGTCGGGGTCGGCCTGGTACATCTGGTCGAAATGCTGTCTGGCGCTGCTCATAGGAACACCACTTCGAACGGGCGCAGCAGGCGTTGCGTGGCCCAGGAAGGGAGGATGGCGTCGCGGCCCGTGGACGGGTCGGGCAGCAACTGGCTGCGAAAGCAAGACAGGGCCTGGCGCTTGAGCGCCAGCTCCTGCGGCGCCAGTGCAATGGCGGCGGCGCGGTGCCAGGGCACGCGCGTGTCGCCGGGCTCGGCCCAGTGCCAGGCCCAGATGGGCAATTCGACAAGCCGGCAGCCCGTGCGCGCGGCCGCCGTGGCGCAGGCCTGGCCGGTGGCCTCGTGGTCCGGGTGACCGTCTTCGCGCCAGGTGCACAGCAGCGCGTCCGAAGGCCGCAGCAAGGCCTGCAGCCGCTGCAGCAGCTGCGCTGCGTGGTCGGCGATATGGCCGTCGGGCAGGCCCAGGCGGGTCACCTGCGCTGCAGGCGCGAGCAGGGCCAGCGCCTGGTTGCTCTCCTGCACGCGCGCACGGGCCAGCCGCTGCGGCGGCCACAGCGTGGAGCCGGGATGGCTGGCGCCGCCATCGGTCACGGAAATGACGAGGCAGGGCAGGCCCTGTTGCGCGCAGCGGCGCAGCAGGCTGGCGCAGCCCAGGATTTCGTCATCGGGGTGCGGTGCCACGATGACGATGCGACGCCGGCCCTGCAGCAGCTCGTCCAGTGCCAGCGGCACGGGCTGGCGCTGTGCGAACCAGGCCTGCCAGCGCGACTCGGGCGTGCCCTGGCCTTCGATCAGGCGGGGCTTCACAGCGTCCATGCGGGGGCTCCTGCACCTGGTGCCGATGCGGGTGTCGACACCGTTGCCTGTTCCATCTCGGCCAGCAGGCGGCCCAGCGCCGCCTGGTCGCGCTCGGCATGGCTTTGGCGGATGAAAACGGGCAGGTCGGCCATCAGCCGGGCCAGGCTTTTGTTCTTGCACAGCGGCCCCGGGCCGATGGCGCGCGGCACGCGCCGCAGCACGTCTTCGGCAGCGGCTTCCACGGCCAGCCGGGCGCGGCTCACGGCCAGCAGGCAGGGGTCCGAGGGCCTGGCATCGATGTCTGCCGCAGCTTCGCGCAGCAGGCTGGCCGCGCTGCCCAGGGCCACGTCCAGCGCGCCCAGGTGGGCCAGGCGATGCGGGTCCCCGCCCTGGGTGACGGCCTGCAGCAGATGGCTGGCAATGCGGGCGGCGGCACCATGCCAGCAGGCGGCCACTCCCGCGCCGCCGTGGTGAAAGCCGGGCCGGCTCAGGTACTGGCCCGGTGCCCCGACCAGCACGCCGGTGGCGCCGTCGAAGTGCACATCGGCGCTGGCGCTGGCGGCCATGCCCACGGCCTGCCAGTGGCTGTCGTCCCTGCGTATGCCGGGCTGGTCCATGGTGACGGCGATCAGGCAGCGCTGGCCGTCTGCCAGCCAGCCGCTGACCAGGGCGCGGTCCACCGCGCGGGCACCGGAACACCAGGGCTTGTGGCCGGACAGGCGAACCGCCGAGCCTGCCTGCAGCGTCGTCCGTTGCGTGGCGTCGGGAGAGGCCGCCGTGGCCTGCACGCGCTCGCCCGGTGGCTCGGCGCACCAGACGGCCCAGCGCAGTCCCTCGGTGGCCAGGTCGGCCTGCAGTTCGTACAGGATGGCCAGGGCATCGGTATGGCCTTCGTAGAGCTTGGCCAGGCCCAGGCTGTGGGCGGCAACTTCGGCCAGCGCCCTCCAGCGCTGCAGCGTGTGGCCACGGCCCGGCAAGGGCAGGCGGTCGGCGCCCTGGGCCACCAGCAGGGCCAGCTGGTCCGAGGGGGACAGTTCCTCATGGCCGTGCAGGGCCCGGGCCAGCGTCTCGCTGTCCGTCCACGCCTGGGCGTGCTCGTTGTTTTGCTGGACCATCACCGCTCACCTTTCCTTGTGTGCCATGTGCAGCCCGGTAGTGAAGGGGGGCGGGCCGGGCGTTGCCATCGTGCCGGCTTGCCGAGGCCGCCGCCGCAGGAGCAGGAGGCCATTACCTGTCGGAGACCACCGATCGGCTGGCGTCCAGGGCCAGGGCCTCCGCCGGGCAGGCGGGCAGCACCAGGCCCAGTGGCGGGCGTTGCTGCTTCATCGACGGCACGGGGATGCCGAAGCCGTCGTCTCTTTCCTTGCTCCAATCCCTGTCTCGGCGTTCCTGCGGCCTGGCCTCCTTCAATGCGGACAGAAAGGCCTTGCGCCACCAGTGCACGTCCTGCTCGCGGATGCGCTGCAGCAGCCGCCGGTGGCGCTGGCGCCGTTCGTGCAGCGGCATGTGCAGGGCCTGCTGCACCACGGCGGCCGTGCCATGCACGTCATAGGGATTGACCAGCAGCGCCTCGTGCAATTGCTCGGCCGCGCCCGCAAAGCGCGACAGCACCAGCACGCCCGGGTCGGCCGGGTCCTGGGCCGCCACGTATTCCTTGGCCACCAGGTTCATGCCGTCGCGCAGCGGCGTGACCAGGCCCACGGCTGCCGCACGGCACAGGCCGGGAATGCTGTCGCGCGGCAGCGTCTGGTGGATGTAGCGCACGGGCATCCAGTCCAGCTCGCCGTAGTCGCCATTGATGGCGCCGCACAGCGACTCGATCTCGCGCCGTATGCCCGCATAGGCGTCCAGGCCCTCGCGCGTGGGCGATCCGATCTGGATCAGCGTGGCGCTGCGCCGGTTGGCGGGATGGCGCGCCAGCAGTTCGCGGAAGGCGCGCAGGCGCTGGGGCAGGCCCTTGGAGTAGTCGAGCCGGTCTATGCCCAGCAGCAGGCGGCGCTGGGCGTATTCGTGCTTCATGCGTTCGTACATGTCGCGCGAGGCACCGGCCTGTGCAAGCGCCGCGAAGCCCTCCACATCGATTCCTATGGGGAAGTCGCGGCAGACCAGGCGCTGGCCATGGGCTCGGAACGAGCCGTCGCCCAGGGCCTGGCCGCCCGCCTCCTCGCAGACATAGCGCTCGAAGTGCTGCACGTCCTGGCGTGTCTGCAGGCCCACCAGGTCATAGGCAAACAGGCAGCGCATCAGCCACTCATGCTCGGGGATGGCCGCCAGCAGGGTCGGTGGCGGCAGCGGGATGTGCAGGAAAAAACCGATGCGCTGGCGGCAGCCCAGGGCGCGCAGCTCGGCCGCCAGGGGGATCAGGTGGTAGTCATGCACCCAGAGGATGTCGTCCTCTGCCAGCAGGGGGAGCAGCCTGCGTGCGAGCAACTGGTTCACGCGGCGGTAGCCGGCCGCAAGGCCCGTGTCGAAGTTCGCCAGGTCCAGCCGGCCATGGAAGACGGGCCACAGCACGCCATTGCTGTAGCCCGCGTAGTAGCTGTCGTGGTCCGCACGGTCCAGGTCCACCGTGGCCAGCGTGACCTTGCCTGCCTGGATCCGGTGCACATGCCCGGCAGGGGGCGCGGCGCTGCCATCGGTGACCATGCCGCTCCAGCCGAACCATAGGCCGCCGGTCTGCCGCAACGCATCGCCCATGGCCACGGCCAGGCCGCCTGCGGCTGCCTTGGCCGGGTCGGCCACGCGGTTGGAGATCACCACCAGCCGGCTCATGGCAGGGCCTCCGCGCAGGTCTGTGCAGCCAGGTGCATGCATGCGGACTGCAGCCAGGCATGCACGGCCTGCGGGCTGCCCAGCCGGTGGCGGGCCCTGCTTGCGCCTTCGCCCACCTTGATCGCCATGCCGCCGTGCGCCTGTACCACGGCAAAGCCGCTCTCGTCCGTGACATCGTCACCGGCAAACACGGGGGTGCGGCCGGCGAACGGCTCTTCGCGCAGAAAGGCCGCAATGGCGCGGCCCTTGTCCACGCCCGCGGGCCTGACCTCCAGCACGCATTTGCCGTGCAGCAACTCCAGCCCGGGCAGGTGCCGCAGTGCGCGGCTCAACGTGTCCAGGCACAGCGCCGCCAGCTCTGGCGCGCGCCGGTAGTGCAGTGCCACCGAGGAGCGCTTGTGCTCCACCAGCAGGCGGGGATGGGCAGCCGCCAGGGCATTGCACAGCTGCAGAACGGTCCCTGGCATGGCCGATGCCTGCGGGTGCAGGCGGCCGCAGGCATCCCGCCGCTGCAGGCCATGCTCGCAGGCGGCGGGCAGATGCAGCGGCGCCAGAAAGTGGTCCAGCGCCTCGACCTGCCGACCCGTGACGATGGCAAGCGCCCCTCCCAGCAGGCTCTGCAGCCTGGCCAGCATCGGGATCAGGGCAGGGTCTGGCGCGATGGCGTCCGGGGTCTCGGCCAGCGGCACAAGCGTGCCGTCGAAGTCGAGGAACAGGGCGGAACTGCGGGCGGGGAGTCGGGGTGTTTCCATGGAGAGACCACGGTACCGAGTGCCGGGTTCACCGACCGTCAGCCGAGGGCTTGTGCGCGGATCGGCCATGCGCCAGCACCGGCCCATCAGGATGGAGGCGGCCTGCATGGCGCGTTCAGCGCTCGGCCTTGAGGGAGCCGCGGACATTGGTCACCGCCAGGCAGGCCTGCAGCGTCACCAGCGCCCAGGCACCCGTGGACCATCCCCACAGTGCCCACAGCACATTGCTGAGCATCAGAATCCAGAAGCCCACGTTGCGCCGTTGCGCAGAACGCGAGCCCACCCACCATGCGCCAAGGATGGAGGCCAGGAAGGCAGGCCACTGAAGCCAGTCGGGAATGTCGGGCATGGTTTTTCTCTCTGAAGGAGGGCAGGCGCCTCAGTTGCCGGGCCGTGCCGGGTCGTCCTCGTCGATGGAGTGGCATTCCTTGCAGGCTCCGCTTTCGCGCGCGCGGGCGGCCAGGTTGACGTAGAAGGCCGCCACTTGCTGCAGCTGCTCCTCGTCCAGCCCCTCGATGCCGATCATGCGGTTGCTGGCAATCTTGTTGGCTGCCAGCAGCTCGTTGAGCTTCAGGTGCAGGGCCACGCTGTCCTTGTTCTGGCTTTGCTGGATGAGGAACACCATCAGAAAGGTCACGATGGTCGTGCCCGTATTGATGACCAGTTGCCAGTTCTCCGAGAAGTGGAACATCGGGCCCGCCACGGCCCACACGGCCACACAGATCAGGGCCACGCAAAAGGCCATGGGCGTACCGGCCCAGCGCGTCACCTTGCTGGCGAAATGATCGAAGGCCGACAGCAGCCGCGAATGGTCCGCGTACGAGGCGCTGCTTGTCTCGGGCATGGAGCCCAGGGCGTCGCCCGGGGTGCTGCGGCGTGATGTTGAACTTGTGGTTTGCATGGATGGATGTGTTCGGAATGGGGGCCGGTTCAAGGCTGCCTGCGCACCAGCTTCTTGCGCTGCTCGGCGTCCAGGCCCGGTGTCTGGCGCATGTCGGTGTCCACCTGGCCGGAGGCGATGTCGTCATGGGCCTGGCGCATCACGGGGTCGGGTGCATCGCTGGTGGCGTCGATGCTCTGGTCACGCTCATGCGGCAGGCGCAGGCCCTGCTCGGGCTCGCCCGATTCGCCGGGTGCATGCGGCGCCTTGCCTACCTGGCCGGGCAGCTTGGTGCGGCCGTCGCCCGATGGCTTGGACTGCTTTTGTGCAGAGGGCCGGGCAGCAGGGGTGGTCTTGTCTTTCATGGCGTTGTCCTTTCATTCATGGGCGCCCGCAGGGTGCGCCTTGGCCATGCTCTCCCCGCTTGCGCAAGGCCGTCGTGGGACCACGCCGAAAGCGCAGGAACGACAAGATGCCCCTTCCGGAACATGGCCGGCAGGCACGCCGATTGCCCTGTATGTGCCCTGTGCCGGGGTGCGAAAAATGGCCACAGGGGACTGGCGCGATGTCCGCAAGGCCCGGGCGCTGCGTTCCTACGGCACATGGCCGCAAGCGCGCACGCCGGACGGCCGCGGCGGCCATCAGCATAGGAATCACTTTCAACTGCCAAGGAGCACATTCCATGACGCAATCGAACCCCGCAAACCGTGACCCGCTGTCCGACGCACCTGGCGCGCACCCGGTGGGCACCGGCATAGGCGCAGCAGGCGGCGCCGTCACCGGCGCTGCATTCGGCGCAATGGGTGGCCCCATCGGCGCTGCCGTGGGTGGCGTGGCCGGCGCCGTGGTCGGCGGGCTGGCCGGCAAGGGTGCGGCCGAGGCCGTGAACCCCACGGTCGAAGATGCCTACTGGCGCGATGCCTACCAGAGCGAGCCCTATTACGTGGCTGGCCGCAGCTACGAGGAATACCGCCCCGCCTACGAGCTGGGCTGGAACGCTGCCGCCGCACGCCGCGATGCCGACTTCGATGCCTTCGAGTCCGAGTGGGAGCGCGAATGGACCACCCGCCGTGGCGCCAGCCATCTGGACTGGGACCAGGCCCGGCCCGCAGCACGCGCCGCCTGGGCGCGCGCAGGCAGCCGTGATGTCCGTGACGAGACGGGCACCATCGTCGCCCCCGCCTATACGGGCGATATCGACAACGACGATGTGGTGGACGTGCTCAACGACCTGCTTGAATCCTGCCGCGATGGCGAGTACGGTTTTCGCACCTCCTCCGAGAACGCCGACTCGCCGGACCTCAAGACCCTGTTCCTGCGCCACAGCGCAGAGTGCGGCGCCGCCGCGCTGGAGCTGGAGGCCGAGATCCGCAGGCTGGGCCGCGAGCCCGCATCGGGCGGCACGGTGGCCGGCGCGCTGCACCGGGGCTGGGTGTCGGTGAAGACGGCGCTGACCTCGCAGGACGACAAGGCGGTGCTGGAGGAATGCGAGCGCGGCGAGGATTCCGCCGTGGCCCAGTACCGCAAGGCGCTCAAGCAGCCGCTGCCACCGGCCATCCGCGTGATGGTGGAGCGCCAGGCCCAGGGTGCCCAGCGCAACCACGATGAAGTGCGCGACCTGCGCGACCGTTACCGCAGCGCAGTCTGACCGCGCATCCCGCGCACCGCGCGGGCCACGGAATCGTCAGCCGCCCACGCCATAGGGCGCAAAGCGGCTGGCGTTCTCATCCACATGCAGCGCCTTTCCCACGTAGGGAAAGGCGCGCTGCGTGCACTGGTCGCGTTCGCAGACCTTGCAGCCCATGCCGATGGGCGTCGCCGATTCCGGGTCGCCCAGGTCCAGCCCCTTGGCATAGACCAGGCGCGCGGCATGGCGTATGTCGCAGCCCAGGCCGATGGAGAAGGTCTTGCGCGGCGAGCCGTAGCCGCGCTGCCCGCGCGTGACCGAGCGCGCAATCCACAGGTAGCGCCGCCCGTCGGGCATGCTGGCCAGCTGGCGCAGCACCTGGTCGGGCTGGCCGAAGGCCTCGTACACCGTCCACAGAGGGCAGGTGCCGCCCGTGCGGCTGAAGTGGAAATGCGTGGCCGACTGGCGCTTGGAGATATTGCCCGCGCGGTCCACGCGCACGAAGAAGAAGGGCACGCCGGGTGCGCCGGGCCGCTGCAGCGTGCTCAGACGGTGGCAGACGGTTTCAAAGCCCACGCCAAAGCGCTGGCCCAGCAGGTCGATGTCGTAGCGCAGCTGCTCGGCCGCCTCCAGGAACAGGTCGTAGGGCAGCAGCAGCGCGCCCGCAAAGTAGTTGGCCAGGCCCACGCGGGCGAGCTTGCTTGAAGCCGGGTCGCCCTGGAAGGCGGCGGTGGCGATCAGCCGGTCCAGCAGGGCGCCGATCTCCAGCAGCGCCAGCTGGGTGCCCAGCTGAAAGGCCTGCTGCGCAGGCTCCAGCGCAGAGGACAGCATGAGCACGCGTGTGGCCGGATCGAAGCGGCGCTGGCTTTCCCGTGAATCCTCGGAGCGCTGCACCTGGACGCCATGGCGCTGCTCCAGCCTGCGCGCCAGCCAGTCCGCCAGATGGCCGGGGTCGGCGCGGGCCTCGTGCGCCAGCGCCTGGGCCGCGCGGTCCACCTCGTCGAAATAGTTCTGGTGCGCGAAGAAGAAATCGCGCACGGCCTCGAACGGCATGGTGCGCGGGGCCGACAACCGGGCCGATCCGTCCGAGCGGTCATCGCCCAGGCGGAGCGACATGCTCTCGATGCGCTCCATGGCTTCGAGATGGCGGCGGTGCAGCGCCATCACCGCCCGTCCCAGGGCCGGCATTTGCGCGGCCACTTCCTGCAGCTCGGGCAGGGCGATGGATTCGGGCGCATCGGCCAGGGCTTCGCGCAGGCCGGCGACCAGGCGTGCTTCCTCGTCCTCCGAGAACTGCTGTATGTCCACGCCCAGCGCGCGGTTGAGCTTGAGCAGCACCGACACCGTCAGCGGCCGCTGGTTCTGCTCCAGCTGGTTCAGGTAGCTGGGCGACAGGCCCAGCGCGTGGGCCAGGGCGATCTGGGACAGGCCGTGCTCCGCGCGCAGTTTGCGCAGCTTGACGCCCATGAATGTCTTCTTCATGGCTGTTTCCTCGGGTGGCTGTTATTCGCAGAATTCGCAATATCGTGGGATTCGTTTCGCAAGAATTCGCCTTTTCAGTCCTATGGCTGAGCCGCTATTTTGCGTAGATTGCGAAGCATGACAACACCTACTGGAACCGCCGAGTTGCGCGAACTGGTATTGCCCGCGCTGGCCAACCACCACGGCACGCTGTTCGCAGGCCAGGGCCTGCAGCTCATGGCCAAGACCGCCTTTCTGGCAGCGCGCAGCCTGGCGCAGCGCGAGGTGGTGATGGCCGGCGTCACCGGCATCGACTTCCTGGCGCCCGTGCCCGTGGGCCATGAAATCGTCCTGCGCGGCTGGGTCAGCCGCGTGGGGCGCAGCTCGATGACGGTCTGCGTCACCGCCTCGGCCCGGGCGCCCGGCATTGCCTGCGAGGACGTGCTCAAGGGCCTGTTCGAGATGGTGGCTGTCGATCACAACGGCCTTCCTGCCGCCATTGCCCATTCCTATCTGAACCAGGAGACCCTTCCATGAGTATCACGACCATCGACGCGCCATCTGCGTCCGCATTCAAGCCCAAGAAGTCCGTCGCCCTGTCGGGCGTGACCGCCGGCAACACGGCGCTGTGCACCGTGGGCCGTTCGGGCAACGACCTGCACTATCGCGGCTACGACATCCTGGACATTGCCGAGGTCTGCGAGTTCGAGGAAATCGCCCATCTGCTGGTGCATGGCAAGCTGCCCACGCGCCCCGAACTGCAGGCCTACAAGACCAAATTGCAGGCGCTGCGCGGCCTGCCGGCCAGCGTCAGGCAGGCGCTGGAGCAGCTGCCTGCCGGCGCCCACCCCATGGATGTGATGCGCACCGGCGTCTCGGCCCTGGGCTGCGTGCTGCCCGAAAAGGACGACCACAACCTGGCGGGTGCCCGCGACATTGCCGACCGGCTCATGGCCAGCCTGGGCTCCATGCTGCTGTACTGGTACCACTGGAGCAATTCGGGCCGGCGCATCGAGGTGGAGACCGATGACGACTCCATCGGCGGCCACTTCCTGCACCTGCTGCACGGCCACCGGCCGTCCGAAGGCTGGGTGCGCGCCATGCACACCTCGCTCAACCTGTATGCCGAGCATGAGTTCAACGCCTCCACCTTCACGGCGCGCGTGATCGCGGGCACGGGCAGCGATATGTATTCGTCCATCGCGGGCGCCATCGGCGCGCTGCGCGGCCCCAAGCATGGCGGCGCCAACGAGGTGGCCTTCGAGATCCAGAAGCGCTACGACACGCCCGACGAGGCCGAGGCCGACATCCGCCGCCGCGTCGATGCCAAGGAAGTGGTGATCGGCTTCGGCCACCCGGTCTACACCGTCAGCGACCCGCGCAACGTGGTCATCAAGGGCGTGGCCAAGCGCCTGTCCGACGAGGCCGGAACCACCCGCATGTACGACATTGCCGACCGGCTGGAAGCGGTGATGTGGGAGGTCAAGAAGATGTTCCCCAACCTGGACTGGTTCAGTGCCGTCAGCTACCACATGATGGGCGTGCCCACGGCCATGTTCACGCCGCTGTTCGTGATCGCGCGCACCAGCGGCTGGGCCGCGCATGTGATCGAGCAGCGCCAGGACAACAAGATCATCCGCCCCAGCGCCAACTACACGGGGCCGGATGACCAGAAGTTCGTGCCCCTCGATGCGCGCGCCTGAGCCGCCGCTGTCCTGAACCTGGCGGGCGGGCTGCAGGCCCGCCCGCATTGCATCCGCCCCATGAACAACGACCACAAGAAACCCCTGCCCGGCACCAAGCTGCACTACATCGACGCCCGTGCCGCCGTCGATGCCCTCTCGCCCGGTGCCTGGGCTCGTCTGCCCTACACCGCCCGCGTCCATGCCGAAAACCTCGTGCGCCGCGCCGATCCCGAGCAGCTGGACGGCTACCTGCTGCAGCTGATCGAGCGCCGCCGCGACATCGACTTCCCCTGGTTCCCCGTGCGCGTGGTCTGCCACGACATCCTGGGCCAGACCGCCCTGGTGGACCTGGCCGGCCTGCGCGATGCCATCGCGGCCGAAGGCGGCGACCCCGCCCAGGTCAACCCCGTCGTGCCCGTGCAGCTCATCGTGGACCACTCGCTGGCCGTGGAGTGCGGCGGCTTCGATCCCGACGCCTTTGCGAAGAACCGCGCCATCGAGGACCGCCGCAACGAGGACCGCTTCCACTTCATCGAGTGGACGAAGAAGGCCTTTGCCAACGTGGATGTGATCCCTGCAGGGAACGGGATCATGCACCAGATCAATCTGGAGAAGATGTCCCCCGTGGTCACCGTGCAGGATGGCCTGGCCTTCCCGGACACCTGCGTCGGCACCGACTCGCACACGCCCCATGTCGATGCCCTGGGCGTGATCGCCGTGGGCGTGGGCGGGCTGGAGGCCGAGAACGTCATGCTGGGCCGTGCCTGCTGGATGCGCCTGCCCGACATCGTGGGCGTGCGCCTCACGGGCCGGCGCCAGGCGGGCATCACGGCCACCGACATCGTGCTGGCCCTGACCGAATTCCTGCGCCAGCAAAAGGTGGTGGGCGCCTATGTGGAATTCTTTGGCGAGGGCGCCGACAGCCTGAGCATCGGCGACCGCGCCACCATCTCCAACATGTGCCCCGAATACGGCGCCACGGCGGCCATGTTCTCCATTGACGACCAGACGCTGGCCTACCTGCGCCTGACCGGCCGCGACGAGGCCCAGGTGCGCCTGGTCGAGGCCTATGCGCGCACCGCAGGCCTGTGGAGCGACACCCTGGCCGGGGTGGAGTACGAGCGCGTGCTGCAGTTCGACCTGTCCACCGTGGTGCGCAACATGGCCGGCCCCTCGAATCCGCACCGGCGCCTGCCCACCTCGGCCCTGGCCGAGCGCGGCATTGCCGATGCCGCAAAACTGCAGGCCGCCCGCGCCCAGGAGGCGCAGGGCCTGATGCCCGATGGGGCCGTCATCATCGCGGCCATCACCAGCTGCACCAACACCAGCAACCCGCGCAATGTCATCGCCGCCGCCTTGCTGGCGCGCAATGCCAATCGTCTGGGCCTGGCGCGCAAGCCCTGGGTCAAATCCTCGCTGGCGCCGGGCTCCAAGGCCGTGGAGCTGTATCTGAAGGAGGCCGGCCTGCTCAGCGAGCTGGAGCAGCTGGGCTTTGGCATCGTCGCCTTTGCCTGCACCACCTGCAACGGCATGAGCGGCGCGCTGGACCCCGCCATCCAGCAGGAGATCGTCGAGCGCGACCTCTACGCCACGGCCGTGCTCTCGGGCAACCGCAACTTCGACGGGCGCATCCATCCCCAGGCCAAACAGGCCTTCCTGGCCTCGCCGCCGCTGGTCGTGGCCTATGCGCTGGCGGGCACGGTGCGCTTCGACATCGAGCAGGACGGGCTGGGCGTGGTGGACGGCCGGGAGATCCGCCTGAAGGACCTGTGGCCCACCGACGAGGAGATCGACGCCATCGTTGAACAAGCGGTCAAACCTGCGCAGTTCCGCGCCGTCTACGAACCCATGTTCGCCATCCGCAAGGACGATGGTGACAAGGCCTCGCCCCAGTACGACTGGCGCCCCCAGTCCACCTACATACGCCGCCCGCCGTACTGGGACACCGAAGGCGTGGGCGCGCTGGCGGCCTTCCCGCGCACGCTGCGCAACATGCGGCCGCTGGCCCTGCTGCCCGACAACATCACCACCGACCACCTGTCGCCCTCCAACGCCATCCTGGCCGACAGCGCGGCGGGCGAATACCTGGCGCGCATGGGCCTGCCCGAGGAGGACTTCAACTCCTACGCCACCCACCGCGGCGACCACCTCACCGCCATGCGCGCCACCTTCGCCAACCCGCAGCTGGTCAACGAGATGGCCGTCATCGACGGCGTGCAGCACAAGGGATCGCTGGCGCGCATCGAGCCAGAAGGCCGCGTGGTGCGCATGTGGGAGGCCATGGAAACCTACCTGAACCGCCGCCAGCCGCTGATCATCATCGCGGGCGCCGACTACGGCCAGGGCAGCTCGCGCGACTGGGCGGCCAAGGGAGTGCGGCTGGCCGGAGTCGAGGCCGTGGTGGCCGAAGGCTTCGAGCGCATCCACCGCACCAACCTCATAGGCATGGGCGTGCTGCCGCTGCAGTTCCTGCCGGGCACCGACCGCAGAACCCTGGGGCTGGACGGCACGGAAGTCTATGGGGTGGAAGGCGAGCGTACGCCGGGCACCCAACTCACGCTGGTGATCGAACGCCGCAACGGCCAGACGCTGCGCGTGCCCGTGACCTGCCGGCTGGACACGGCCGAGGAGGTGTCGGTGTACGAGGCCGGCGGGGTGCTGCAGCGCTTTGCGCAGGACTTCCTGGCGCAGGCTCAGGCGGCCTGAGCTGGGGGCGTGCCAGCGGCCAGCGGCTGGCGCGCCAGCTCGATGAAGGCCTGCAGATAGTCGGTCTGCAGGTCCGCCACGCGTGCGCCCAGGAAGATCTGCTTGGCGATGCCCTTGGCGCCCAGGCGCACGGGAACCACGTCCAGCCTGCCCGCGTACTCCTGCACCAGCCAGCGCGGCAGGGCCGCCACGCCCCGGCCGCTGGCCACCATCTGCATCATGATGTCCGTGGTCTCTATGGCCTTCTGGCGGCGCGGCGTGATGCCGGCCGGCATGAGGAACTGGTTGTAGATGTCCAGCCGGTCCATGGGCACGGGATAGGTGATCAGCACCTCGGGCGCGAGCTGGGCGGCCTCCACGAAATCGGCCCCTGCCAGCGCATGCGCGCTGGAGACCACCAGCACCTGCTCGTAGTCGAACACGGGCACGAACTCCAGGCCCGTCTTGAACAGTGGATCGGGCGTGACCAGCAGGTCGATCTCGTAGCCGAACAGGGCGCCGATGCCGCCGAACTGGAATTTCTGCTTCACATCCACATCCACATCGGGCCAGCTCGCCAGATAGGGCGCGACGATCTTGAGCAACCACTGGTAGCAGGGATGGCACTCCATGCCGATGCGCAGCGCGCCGCGCTCGCCCTGGGCGAACTGGCGCAGCCGCTCCTCGGCCAGGTCCAGCTGGGGCAGCACGCGCTGGGCCACGGCCAGCAGGTACTGGCCGGCCTGCGTCAGGCGCAGGCTGCGGCCTTCGCGCAGCCAGATGTCCGTGCCCAGCTGCTGCTCCAGCTTCTTCATGCTGTGGCTCAACGCCGACTGCGTCACGCACAGCACGCCGGCCGCCGCCGTCAGCGAGCCCTGTTTTTCGACTTCACGGACGATGGCGAGGTGGGTGCGTTCGAGCATGCAGCCTCGGCCTCAACGCGGATCCTGGCTGTCCAGGCGTGCCAGTATGTCCAGTGCCTGCTTAGCATCGCCACTGGCAGCCAGCGTGCGAAAGCGCGTTTCCATGTCAAACGCCGTGATGGCCTGCGTGCTCAACTCTTCGATCCGTTTGTTGTTGCTCAAGGGGTTCATGGCTGTTCTTCCAGTTCCGGTTATGGGGCGGGCATCAGGACGCGCAATGCCGGCCGGGCCAGCTCCGCTGGCGCAGATCGCGCACATTGTGGGCCAGTTCCCAACGGGCCGGCGTGCTACGCGGCCGGTGCGCCGGGCTGCAGGGCGCCGTGCAGGAAGGACTGCTCCATCACGGCCGCCACGCTGGCCCGCGCAACACGGCCGCGCCGTTCCGCATCCAGCAGGCCCACGGCCATGGAAAGCCACAGCTCGGTCATGGCCGCTGCCGTGATGTCGATGCGGAACACGCCGGCCTGCTGGCCGCGCAGGAAAAAGGCATCCATGGCCGCCACCCATTCGCTCTCTATCTGGCCGACCACCGAGATGTCGGAGCGCCAGAAATACATCAGGAACAGCAGCAGCGTCTGGTGGTCCTGGCAGTGGGCGGTGAGGCGGCGCAGCGCCTCCAGCGGCGCGTGGCGCTCCAGTTCGGCCGCGTGCATGGCGCGCGACAGGGTGTCGGCCGCATGCCCTATGAGCCGGTCGATGAGCTGGTCGCGCGTGGGGCAGAAGCGGTAGAGCGTGGCCTTGCTGATGCCGATGGCGCGTGCCAGCTCCTGCAGATTGGCCTTGGGATCGTCCAGCAGCGCCAGTGCCAGTGCGCCCAGCAGCTTGCCTTCGTCCTCTTGCTTGGTGCTCGTCATCGCTTGTCATGCCTCCTTGGAAAGTGCAGGGATTTTATCTGTTGATGTTTTAAAGTATCAAATGAATCGATGTTGACTCATTTGATTCTGATATGTACCATCGCGGCCTTCGTATCGAATCAATCAGGTTGTGAACATGAGCATGCGTCTGAACAAGCGACGTGGCCTGCCGCTGGCGGCCCTGGTGCTGGCCGTCCTGGCGGCGGGCTGCGGCCGCAACGAGGCTCCGGCCGCGGCGGGTGATGCGCTGCCCGTGGTGCAGGCCGTCACCGTGCAGCCCGCGCCGCTGGCCCTGTCCAGCGATCTGCCGGGCCGCATCGAGCCCGTGCGCGTGGCCGAGGTGCGTGCGCGGGTGGCCGGCATCGTGCTGCGCCGCCATTTCGAGGAAGGTGCCGATGTCCGGGCCGGCCAGGTGCTGTTCCAGATCGACCCGGCGCCCCTGCGCGCCGCCCTGTCCCGCGCCCAGGGCCAGCTGGCCAGCGCCGAGGCGGCCCTGCTCGATGCGCGTGCCGTGGTCGGCCGCAACGCGCCGCTGGTGGCGCAGGAGGCGGTCAGCCGCCAGGACGTCGAGGCCATGCAGGCCCGCCTGCAGGCGGCCCAGGCCGCGCGGCAGTCCGCCCATGCCGAGGTGCAGGCGGCCGCACTGAACCTGGAATACGCCACGGTCAGGGCGCCGATCGCGGGCCGCATCGGCCGTGCACTGGTCACCGAGGGCGCCCTGGTGGGCCAGGGCGAGGCCACGCCCATGGCGCTGGTCCAGCAGCTCGACCCGGTCTATGCCGACTTCCAGCAGCCCGTGGCCGAAGCCCAGCGCCTGCGCGTGGCCCTGGCCGAGGGCCGCCTGGCACAGACGGCTGGCAAGGGCGGCACGCCGGTCTCCCTGAAGGTGGACGGCACGGGCGTGCAGCGCACGGGGCGGCTGCTGTTCTCGGATGTGACGGTGGACCGCGGCACGGGCCAGATGGCGCTGCGCGGGCGCTTCGACAACCGCGACGGCATGCTGCTGCCCGGCATGTATGTGCGCGTGACCGTGGGCCAGGGCGTGGACCCTGCTGCCATCCTGGTGCCGCAGCGGGCCGTGCAGCGCAGCACCGACGGGCAGGCCCACGTGCTGGTGGTGGACGGCCAGGACACGCTGCAGATGCGCCCCGTGCAGACCGCCGCCATGCATGGCGCGCAGTGGCAGATCAGCGCAGGCCTCAAGGGCGGCGAGCGCGTGGTGGTGGGCCGCATGGCGGGCCTGCAGCCCGGGGCGCGGGTTCAGGTCACGGCCCTTTCCGATGCCGCGGCCTCCCCTACGGCGGGGCTGTCCGGCACCTTCAGCGCCTCCGGCAGCTCCGCCACGTCCAGCGACTGAGCCGGCGCCTGCCCAAGGAATAGACCATGTCCAAGTTCTTCATCAACCGCCCCAACTTCGCCTGGGTGGTGGCCATCTTCATCATGCTCGCCGGGCTGCTGGCGATACCGGCGCTGCCCGTCTCCCAGTTTCCCAACGTGGCGCCGCCGCAGATCTCGATCACCGCCAACTACCCGGGCGCCTCCGCCACCACGGTGATGGAGTCGGTGACCAGCGTCATCGAGGAGGAACTCAACGGCACCAAGGGGCTGCTGTACTTCGACTCCTCCAGCGGCTCCACGGGCCTGGCCGAGATCACGGCCACCTTCGCCCCGGGCACCGAGCCCGCGCTGGCCCAGGTGGAGGTGCAAAACCGCATCAAGAAGGCCGAGGCGCGCCTGCCCGCGTCCGTGATGCAGATGGGCCTGCAGGTCGAGCAGGCCAGCGCCAACTTCCTGATGATCTACTCGCTGACCTACAAGGACGGCAGCGGCGGCAGCGGCAACAGCGAGGTGGCCCTGTCCGACTACGCCGTGCGCAACATCAACAACGAGATCCGCCGCGTGCCCGGCGTGGGCAAGGTGCAGTTCTTCGCGGCCGATGTGGCCATGCGCGTGTGGGTCGATCCGGGCAAGCTGCTGGGCTACGGCCTGTCGGTGGCCGACGTGAACGCGGCCATCGCCGCCCAGAACGCGCAGGTGCCGGCCGGCAGCTTTGGCGCCTCGCCCGCGGGGCCCGGCCAGGAGCTGAGCGCCACCATCGCCGTCAAGGGCACGCTGGCCTCGCCCGAGGAGTTCGGACAGATCGTGTTGCGTGCCAGGGCCGATGGCTCGGCCGTGCGCCTGGCCGATGTGGCGCGGCTGGAGGTCGGCCAGCTGGACTACAGCTTTTCCTCGCGCGAGGACGGCCGCCAGGGCGTGGCCGCCGCCGTGCAGCTGGCGCCCGGCGCCAACGCCATGCAGACGGCCAAGGCCGTCAAGGCGCGCCTGGCCGAGCTGTCGCAGAACTTCCCTGCCGGCATCCAGTACGCCGTGCCCTATGACACCTCGCGCTTCGTGGAAGTGGCCATCGGCAAGGTCATCCAGACCCTGGTGGAGGCCGTGGCGCTGGTGTTCCTGGTGATGTGGCTGTTCCTGCAGAACCTGCGCTACACGCTGATTCCCACCATCGTCGTGCCCGTGTGCCTGGCCGGCACCCTGGGCGTGATGTATGCGCTGGGCTTTTCGGTGAACATGATGACCATGTTCGGCATGGTGCTGGCCATCGGCATCCTGGTGGACGACGCCATCGTGGTGGTGGAGAACGTGGAGCGCCTCATGGCCGAGGAGGGGCTGCCGCCGCTGGCCGCCACGGTCAAGGCCATGCAGCAGGTCTCGGGCGCCATCGTCGGCATCACCCTGGTGCTGGTGGCGGTGTTCCTGCCGCTGGCCTTCATGAGCGGATCGGTGGGCGTGATCTACCGGCAGTTCTCGCTGTCGCTGGCCGTGTCCATCCTGTTCTCGGGCCTGCTGGCGCTGACCTTCACGCCGGCGCTGTGCGCCACGCTGCTCAAGCCCGTTGCCAAGGACCACCACGCCGAGCGCAAGGGCTTCTTCGGCTGGTTCAACCGCCGCTTCGCGGCGCTGACCGAGCGCTTCGACCTGCTCAACCAGCGGCTGGTGCGCCGCGCCGGGCGCTGCATGCTGGTGTATGCCGCCATCGTGGCCGGGCTGGGCGTTGCGTACACGCGCATGCCCGAATCCTTCGTGCCCTACGAGGACATGGGCTATTACATCGTCGGCGTGCAGCTGCCGCCGGGCGCCACCACGGAGCGCACCAAGGCCATGGTCAAGGACATGGAGGACTATGTTCGGAGCCGCCCCGCCACGGCCCAGGCCGAGTTCCTGATGGGCTACAGCTTCTCGGGCATGGGGCAGAACGCGGCCCTGGCCTTCGTCACGCTCAAGGACTGGTCGGTGCGCGGCGCCGGGCAGGCGTCGTGGGACGAGGTGCAGGCCTTCAACCAGCGCTTTGCCCGCCTGTCCGACGGCACCGTCATGGCCGTGGACCCGCCGCCCATCGACGGCCTGGGCAACTCCGGCGGCTTTGCGCTGCGCCTGCAGGATCGCGCCAACCTGGGCCGCGAGGCGCTGATCGCTGCGCGCGACCAGCTGCTGGCCAAGGCCAATGCCTCGCCCATCATTGCCTACGCCATGATGGAAAACCTGGAGGATGCGCCCCAGCTGCGGCTGGACATCGACCGGCGCAAGGCGCAGGCCCAGGGCGTGGATTTCAGCGCCATCAACACGGCCCTGTCCACGGCCTACGGCTCGGCCGTGATCAACGAGTTCCCCAACGCCGGCCGCCTGCAGCGCGTGGTGGTGCAGGCCGATGCGCAGGCCCGCGCGCGGCCCGAGGACATCCTGCGCCTGCACGTGCCCAACGCCAGCGGGCAGCAGGTGCCGCTGTCGGCCTTTGCCTCGGTGCGCTGGGAAAGCGGGCCGGTGCAGATCTCGCGCTACAACGGCTATCCGGCCTTCCGCATCTCGGGCGACGCCAGGCCCGGCCACACCACGGGCGAGGCCATGGCCGAGCTGGAACGCATCATGGCCGAGATGCCGCGCGGCATAGGCTACGAGTGGACGGCCCTGTCCTTCCAGGAAAAAGCCGCCGGTGCCCAGGCGCCCAAGCTGTTCGCGCTGGCCATCGTGGTGGTGTTCCTGCTGCTGGTGGCCCTGTACGAGAGCTGGAGCATTCCCGCCGCCGTGATGCTGATCGTGCCCATAGGCGCGCTGGGATCGGTGCTGGCCACCTCGGCCGTGGGCCTGTCCAACGACGTGTACTTCAAGGTGGGCCTGATCACCATCATCGGCCTGGCGGCCAAGAACGCCATCCTGATCGTGGAGTTCGCCAGGGACCTGCATGCGCAGGGGCACAGCCTGGCGCAGGCCGCGCTGCAGGCGGCGCGGCTGCGCTTTCGGCCCATCGTCATGACCTCGCTGGCCTTCATCCTGGGCGTGGTGCCGCTGGCGCTGGCCTCGGGCGCG
Organism: Delftia deserti; assembly: GCF_042653485.1. Taxonomy (NCBI): domain Bacteria; kingdom Pseudomonadati; phylum Pseudomonadota; class Betaproteobacteria; order Burkholderiales; family Comamonadaceae; genus Delftia; species Delftia deserti. The sequence continues at coordinate 4,716,018 of NZ_JBHSIH010000001.1, forward strand.
GGCGCCTCCAGCCAGGCCGCCATCGGCTTCGGCGTGATCGGCGGCATGCTGTCGGCCACGCTGCTGGGGGTGGTCTTCGTCCCCGTCTTCTTCGTCTGGGTGCTGTCCCTGCTGCGGCGCAAGGCGCCGGCCGGCACCCCGCCTGCCCTGCAGGCCCCGGCAATCCCCACGGAGTAAGCGCCATGTCCCTGCACTTCTTCCCACGCGCCCTGTGTGCGCTGGCCGCCAGCCTGGTGCTGGCGGGCTGCTCCCTCGCCCCGGTCCACCAGCGTCCGCAGGCGCCCATTCCCACGCAGTGGCCGCAACAGGATGCCGCGCCCGTGCTGTCCTCGTCGGCGGCCACGCTGGACTGGAACAGCTTCATCGCCGACCGCCAGCTGCGCCAGCTGGTGGACCTGGCCCAGGCCCACAACCGCGACCTGCGCCAGACCCTGCTCGACGTGGAGGCGGCACGCGCCCTGTACCAGGTGCAGCGCGCCGACCGGCTGCCGGGCGTGGGCCTGCAGGGCGGCGGCACGCGCCAGCGCCTGCCGGGCGACATGAATGCCACGGGCCAGCCGCAGGTGCAGGGCAACTGGCAGGCCGGCCTGGGGCTGGCCGCCTTCGAGCTGGACCTGTTCGGCCGCGTGCGCAACCTGTCCGAAGCCGCCCTGGGCGAGTACCTGGCCACCGAAGAGGCCGCGCGCGCGGCCCGCATCAGCCTGGGTGCCGAAGTGGTGCAGGCCTACCTGTCCCGCGACGGGGCCCTGCGCCGCCTGCAACTGGCGCAGCGCACGCTGCAAAGCCGTGAAGCCTCGCTGCGCCTGACCGCGCAGCGGCGCCAGGCGGGCACGGCCACGGCGCTTGACCACCAGGATGCCCTGGGCCTGGCCGCCCAGGCACGTGCCGATGTGGAACGCAGCGAACGCGAGCTGCTCCAGACCGGCAACGCCCTGCTGCTGCTGACGGGCGTGGACGACCTGTCCGCACAGCTTTCGGAACAACCCGCCCAGGCACCCGTGCTGCTGCAGGAGCTGTCGGCCGGAACGCCGTCCGAACTGCTCGTCCACCGCCCGGACATCCAGGCGGCCGAGCACCGGCTGCGCGCGCGCAGCGCAGACATTGGCGCGGCGCGCGCGGCCTTCTTCCCGCGCATCTCGCTCACCGGCTTCCTGGGATCGTCCAGCGCCGATCTGTCCGACCTGTTCCGCCCGGGCCAGCGCGCCTGGTCGTTCACTCCCCAGGTCACGCTGCCACTCTTCGACGGGGGGCGCAACCGCGCCCACCTCGACCTGGCCGTGCTGCGCAAGGACAGGGCCGTGGCCGCCTACGAGCTGGCCATCCAGACCGCCTTCCGCGAAGTGGCCGACGCCCTGGCCGCCACCGACACGCTGCGCCGCGAGGAAGCCGCGCGCCTGGCGCTGCGCGACAGCAGCCGCGAAAGCCTGCGGCTGGCGCAGGCCCGCTACCAGGCGGGCGTGGATGATTCCCTGCGCTACCTCGATGCCCAGCGCAGCGCCTTCGCCAATGAAAGCGCCTACGTCGATACCGTGACCCAGCGGCAGCTGGCGCTGGCCCAGCTGTTCCGCGTGCTGGGCGGCAGCTGGACGGCGCCGCCGCCTCACAGCGGGCCGAACACCTCGGGCAAGGCGGCCTCACGCGGCATGCCGCCGTAGCTCTTGGTGCCGCCCTGGCCGTCGATCACCACGATGCCCGGCGTTCCGCGAAAGCCCAGCGACAGCATCAGCTTGTGGTGGGCATCCAATGCCTTGCGCACATCGGGGCTGACGCTGAAGGCGGGCGCGATGCCGCCCTGGGCGGCCTTCTTCTCGTGCTCCATCAGTGCGGCCGCGCGGTCCGGGGCCTGCAGGATGGCGGCGGCCTTGGCGGGGCTGTCGTCGCGGATGACGCCCACCAGGATGTGGCGCAGCTGCACCTTGCCTGCGTCCACCCAGGGACGCGCGGCCTCCCAGAACTTGTGGCAGTACTTGCAGTTGGGGTCGGTGAAGGTATAGATCACGCGCGGCGCATCGGCCTTGCCGTCGGGCACCCAGGTGGATGCCTGCAGTTGCGCCTGCACGGTGTCGCCTGCCGGCTTGGCGGCCTGGGCCTTGGCCTGTGGCGCCTGGGCCGCGGCAGGGCCTTCTGCGGCCGTCGCCCGTCCCGCCGCCAGAAACAGGCTGGCCGCCATGCCTGCAAAAAGGACGGTGCGTTGAAGATGCATGGGAACTCCTTGAATCGGGTGAATAGGGGGCAGCGGGTTTCGCAGGGTGGCTAGTCTATTGCCCGCACAGCCTGCCTGCACAACCCGCCCGCCGCTTCCCCCTGGCCGACCGTCAGAACGAGCCGCGCAGCGTCAGCATCACATTGCGCGGATCGCCGTAGTGGCTGCTGTTGAGCAGGTTGCCCACGGAGACGTAGTAGGTCTTGTCGAACATGTTGTTGAAGTTCAGCGACGCCTCCCACTGTCGGTTGATGCGGTATCGCACATGGCTGCTCCAGACCGCGCGGCCGGGCGCATGGACGGCCACGGCGCCCACCTGGCGGTAGTTGGAGCTTTGCGCATTCACGCCGCCGCCGATGGTGAAGGCATTCCATTCACCGGGCAGCTGGTAGGTGGTCCAGACGCGCAGCAGGTGGCGCGGCGTGTAGGTGTTGAAGCTCTTGCCCTGGTTGTTCAGGTCCTGGGCGTACTTGTTGCTGTTGTAGGTATAGCCCGTGAACAGCTTCCAGCCGCGCGCCAGCTCGCCGCTGATCTCGGCATCCAGCCCCTGGCTGGTGACCTTGCCGGTGTCGGTGTAGCAGTAGTAGCCGTCGCGGCAGGTGGGGCTGGTGGTCAGGTCTTCCTGCGCGCGGTGGTTCTGGTTCACGCGGTACAGCGCCAGCGAGGTGTTCAGCCTGCCGTCCATCAGCTCGCCCTTGAGGCCGACCTCGTAGGTGTCGCCCATGATGGGCTTGAGGTTCTCGCCGGCCGCGTTCAGCAGCGTCTGGGGCTTGAAGATGCTGGCGTAGCTGGCATAGGCGTTCCACTGCGGACTGAGGGTGTAGATGGCGCCCGCAAACGGCATGAACCGGGTATTGCCCTGGTGGGTCGTGTTGAAGCTGGGAACACCGGCGCTGCGCAGATAGGTGTCCCAGTCGCTCTTGTAGTTGCTCAGGCGCCCGCCCACCACCAGCTTGAGCGGATCGCTGACCTGCAGGCGCAGCGCACCGTAGACGCCGGCCTGCTGCACCATGGCCCTGCGCTCTTCGTTGAACACGGCGGCCAGGGCGGCGTCGCTGGGTTCGGGGATGTGGGCGTTGGGCGCCGTCACATCGATGGGGCTGGCCGCCGTCAACGCGTTGTAGGTGGGGTTGGCGTGCGAGCGGCTGTAGGTGGCGCCCAGCACCAGCTCGTGCTGGCGGCCGAAGGCATCGATGTCGCCCGTCACGTGGGCGTCCAGGCCGGAGGCATTCATGCGCGCCTGGGTCATGGCCGCAATGCTGCCGCCCAGCATGGTGGAGGGATTGACCGAGCGCAGCGAGGCCGCGTACTTCATGTCCAGCTCTTCGCGCACATGGATGGCCGAGACCTTGGCGCGCCAGCGGTCGTTGAACTGGTGCGACAGGTCCGCATACAGGGCCTTGTTGCTGTTGTTCTGGCGGTTCCAGTCGGCCCCCAGGAAGGTGGAGCGCGGCAGCCCGATGTCGCCGCCCGTGGCATAGCGCGGCAGGCCCGAGATGAAGGGCCTGCCCTTCATGCTCTCGATGCTGGCGCCCACGCTCACCTGCGTGTCGGCCGACAGCCGGTAATCCAGCGTGCCGTACAGCGTGGTGTTGCGGCTGTTCACGTAGTCGATGAAGGAGTGCTCGTCCTGCCGGTCCAGCACGGCGCGGCCGCGCAGCGTACCTTCCTGGTTCAGCGAGCCGCTGGCATCGATCTGCGCGCCATAGCGGTCCCAGGAGCCTGCCCTGGCCATGACGCTGACGCCCGGCTCGGCCAGCGGCCGCTTGCGCACCAGGTTGACGGCGCCGCTGGGGTCGCCGCCGCCCTGCACCAGGCCGGTGGCGCCGCGCAGCACTTCCACGCGGTCGTAGATGACCGAGCTGCCTGCGTAGTTGCTGGCGCGTCCGTACAGGCGCTCCACTGGAATGCCGTCGTACTGCATGCCCGTCACGTCGAAGCCGCGCGAATAGATGTACTTGCCGCCCTGCGGGCTTTGCAGCAGCGTGATGCCGGTGGTGCTGGCCAGGGCCTCGTAGACCGAGGTGATGTTCTGCTCCTTCATGAGCTGGTCGGTCACCACGCTGACGGACTGCGGCGTGTCCTTGAGCGCCTGCTCGCTCTTGCCGATGCTCACGGCGCGCGCCGCATAGGCCCCCGTGCCTTCGGTGGCCGCGCTGCGCAGGGCCTGCGCGGTCACGTGGACCTCGCCCAGTGTCTGCGCGCCGGCAGCGGGGCGGGGCGCGGGTTTCAGCGTGAAGCCGCCGCTGCGCTCGGTGGCGACGGCCATGCCAGAGCCACCCAGCAACTGCTCCAGCGCCTGGCGCGGCGTGAACCGGCCCTTGACGGCCTGGGCGCTGCGCCCGGCCAGGTCGGCCTCGTCGAACAGCACCTGCTGCCCGGACTGCTGGCCGAACGCGCCCAGCGCCGTGGCCAGCGGCTGGGCCGCAATGTCGAACGGCAGCCGTTGGGCACGCGCCTCCTGCGCCTGTGTCTGCGCCTGGGTCTCCGCATGCTTCTCCTGTGCGTGCGATGCCGCAGGCACTGCCGTGGCCGCCACGGCTCCAGCCACCAGCAGCGCCATGGCGCCCTGGCGTGCCGTTCCCACCTCTGCTCCTGCACGGTCGCTGCGCACCTGCGCCGTCGCCACCTGGCCCATCAGGGCTCCCCTCAGTTGTTTTGCCCGCTTCACGTTTGAATCCTGCGTCCTGTCTGCACGGCGCCAATGCGCCCCATCGCGCCGTGCGCGCAGGCCCAGGCCCTTGCCGGGCATGCCCACCAGTGCATGCCGGCTTCAGCCGCAAGGCCAAGGCCGCCAGTCTGCGCGCGCGGCGCACCGCGTTTGCGGCCGTTGGCTGGGGGGCGAAGTCCTGCTTCGGCCCTGCTGGCTGGCAGCCGAGGGAGTGCCCGGAAAATCCGGTCCCTACCTGTTCAAGACGCGGTTTTCGGGAAGAACACGAACCCGTGCCGCCTTCTTTATTTGAAACAATATGTAAGAAAGCTGATTCCAGCCGGACGATCGGCCGGTCAGCCGTTCAGCGCTTGGCAATCAGCCATCCGCCCGATGCCTGCCTGCGCACGCGCACCGCAATGAGGTCGGGCAGCAGCTCGATGAAGGGCTCGGGCGAAGCCGTGGAGAAAAAGGCCGACACGGGCAGGTTGCCCAGGTCTTCGGAGGCCAGCACCACGGGCTGGCCCAGGTAGCGGGACAGCTCCTGCGCCACCTCGGCCAGCGGTGTGCGCCGAAAGCGCAGCTGCCCCGTGCGCCAGTCGCCCACCGTGTCCGCCGGCGCAGCCACGGCGTGGTGGACGCCCGTGGCGGGGTCGATGGCCACGCCGCTGGCGGCGCCCAGCAGCAGTACCGGCGCATCCGCTCCATCGCGGTCGGCGCGCACCTCCACCTTGCCGCGCAGCACCTTGACCACCAGGCGCGGCGGCGCAGCCCGCACGTTGAAGGCCGTGCCCACCACCTTCACGCGGCTGCGGCCCGAGTCCACGGTGAAGGGCCGCGATGCATCCGGCGCCACGTCGAAGAAGGCCTCGCCGCTGTCCAGCACCACCTCGCGGCGGCGCGGGTAGTAGCGCACCTGCAGCGTGCTGCTGAAATTCACGGCCACATGGCTGCCGTCGGGCAAGTCCACCTCGCGCCGCTCGCCGGGGCCGGTCGCCATCTCCAGCGTGTAGCGCGCGGTGTTGTCCCAGGCATGCCAGCCGCCCACCAGCAGGGCGCAGCACAGGGCGACGCCCGCCGTGGCGAAGGCGGCTCGCCAGCGGCCCGGACCGGGCGGGCGGGCAGCAGCAACTGCTGCGGCGGGATGCGGCCGCGGCCGTGCGGGCTCGACCGCAGGCTTGCCATGCGCCTGCAGCCGTTGCTGCTGCAACTGGCCGAACAGCTGGCGCGTGCGGCCCATGCTGTCGAAGATCTCGCGGTGAAAGGGGTCGGCCTGCAGCCAGGCGTCCAGCGCGCGTTCGTCCGCGCCCGTCCAGCCCGCCGTCTGGCGGCGCGTGAACCACTCGGCAGCAGTCTCGTGCAGGTCCACCAGCGTGTCTGGCGCCATTCCTGGGGGCGGTGTCTTGTTCATGGCGTGGGGCCGCGTCCTGGAGCGTGTTCGGAAGGTGGTGCAGCGTCGGCGAGCAGGCGCTGCATCTGCTCCATGCTGCCGTATTGCAGGCGCAGCTCGCAGTAGGCATAGGCCCGGCTCACATGCCTGGACACCATGCGCAGCGAGATGTCCATGCGCTGCGCCACTTCCTCCTGCGTGAATCCTTCCATGACGTGCAGCGTGAACGCCTCGCGCTGGCGCTCGGGCAGCTCGCCCAGCGCATCGTCCAGCCGGGCCAGGTACTGGCGGTTCTGGGCCTGGCGCGCGGGATCGTGGCGGTCATCGGCGGGCAGGGCCTGCAGCTCGTCGCCGCAGTCCTCGGCCGGCACCATGTCGATGGCCTGCTCCGCACCCAGCCTGCGCCATTGGTCCACGGCCAGGTTGCTGGCCGCGCGGCTCAGATAGGCCTGCTCCTTGCCCTCTTCGGGCAGGCGGCCCGATGCGGCCATCTGCGCAAACACCTGCTGTGCCGTGTCCTCGGCCTGCGCGCGGCTGCCCAGCCGCCCCTGCAGCAGCCGCACCAGCGGCTGGCGCCAGCGCGCGTACAGCGTGGCCAGGGCGGAGGGCGGTGCCATGCCTCCCTGGGCGGCGGCGAAGGGATCGTGCTTCACCGCTGCAACCCCGCATCACCAGGCCATGGCGCAGCCCCCTGGGGCAGGGCCCAGGCGGCAATCAGGCTGGCGGAGGTCGGCAAGGAAGGAGGCACGGCGCGCGGCGGTTCGCCAGCGGCCCGGAGCAGGTGCCGGGCCAAGGCTGGCGGAAAACAGCAGCGATTGTACTGAGAGTGATTCGCATTGGTGGATGTGCTTTGCCAGGAATAGCAAGCGGCAGGTGCTGCTCTGTTAGCTGCCGCCAATGCGCAGGGCCGCCACGGCCGGGTCGTGCACCACCAGGCCGGTCGGCCCGTAGCGCTCCAGCTCGGCCAGGGCATCGGCCAGGGGCGTGTTCTCGAAGCGGACCAGTCCCTTGCGCCACAGCGCAATGCTGCCGGGCGCCACAGCCGCCACCGGACCGAGCACGCCTGCAGGCGACACGCTCAGGACCTGGCCCGCGACCAGGTCGGCAGGCTTTGCCGCGCCTTGCGCACCGGCCACGCGCACATGGCCTTCCTGCACGGCCACCTGCACGCTGCCCGCCTCCATGCCGGTGGCGCGATAGCGCACGGAAAACCGCGTCCCGACCACGGTGACGCGCGCCGGGCCGGCCAGCACATGGAAGGGCCTGGCGCTGTCGGGCGCCACGGCGAACAGGATCTGCCCTTGCGTGATGCGCACCTCGCGCCGGTCGCGGTACAGGGCCACCTGCGCCTGGGTATCGGCGTCCAGGGACAGTGCGGTGCCGTCGGGCAAGGTGATGGTCTTGGCCTGGCCGCTTGGGGTCAGGTGGCTGCTGGTGAAGGTGGGCTGCTGCTGCCACCGGGTCCAGCCCACGCCCACGGCCAGGGCCGCCGTGCAGCACAGGGCCGCCAGGGCAGGGCGCGGCAGCAGGTGGGACCAGCGCCAGCCTTGGCGCTCTTCGGAGGACGGGCGCTGCGCGGCCGGTTCCGGGTGTGCGTGAGGCGCCGACTGCGAGCGCCGGCGTGCCTGCTCCGCGCGCAGGCGTGCCACCTGTTCGGGGGGGATCGGCCGCGCTGCCGCCAGGCTCTGGCCCAGGTGGCGCAAGGCGGCCTCGTGCGCCGTGCTGGCTGCCAGCCATTCGGTGAATTCGGCTTCTTCCTCGGCGGTCAGTCCTTGCTCCATGCGCGTGTGCCAGTCGGCCGCAGCGAGGTCGATGGGGTTTCGCCCGCGGAAGAACTCTTCCAGTTCGCGCACCTGCGCAGCCTTGTCCAGGGGCGCGGTGCAGGAGCGGTAGCGGCGCATGCGTGCGGATTCCCGGCCTCAGAAGCTGGTCCAGTCCTGCGATTCGGCAGACGGTTTGGCCGCAGCGAGGCGTACAGGTCGTGCAGGGCGCGCACCGGCTGAGGGTTGTGCAGGCGCAGGCTTGGCCGGCGCCAGCGCAGATGCCGTGGCCGCGCGCATGGGCACGGACGCCGGTGGCGGCGCCTGAAAACCCGGCTGCTGGGGCACAGTGCCCTGATGGCCCAGGCGGAAGATGGCCACGGCCTGCACCAGGCGCTGGGCCTGGGACTTGAGGCTGGAGGCCGCCGCCGCGCTTTCCTCCACCAGGGCGGCGTTTTGCTGCGTGACCTGGTCCATCTGGCTCAGGGCCTGCCCGACCTGGGCCACGCCGGTGCTTTGCTCGTCGCTGGCGTTGCTGATCTCTCCCATGAGGTCGGTCACGCGCTGTATGGATTGCAGCACCTCGGCCATGGTGGTGCCGGCCTGGTCGGCCAGCTCCGCACCCTGGCTGACGCGCGTGGCGCTGTCAGTGATGAGCTGCTTGATCTCTCGGGCCGCCTGCGCGCTGCGCTGGGCCAGGGTGCGCACTTCGGCGGCCACCACGGCAAAGCCCTTGCCCTGCTCGCCGGCGCGCGCGGCCTCGACGGCGGCATTGAGGGCGAGGATGTTGGTCTGGAAGGCGATGGAGTCGATCACGCCCACGATGTCGCCGATCTGGCGCGAGCTGGCATGGATGTCCTGCATGGCGCCCACCACCTCCTGCACCACGGTGCCGCCCTTGGCCGCGACCTGGCTGGCGCCGCGCGCGAGCTGGTTGACCTGGCGTGCGTTGTCCGCGTTCTGCTGCACGGTGGAGGACAGCTCGTCCATGGAGGCCGCCGTCTGCTGCAGCGCGCTGGCCTGTTGCTCCGTGCGCCGGCTCAGGTCGGCATTGCCCTTGGCGATTTCCTCGCTGGCCATGGCCACGCTGTCGGCGTTGTCGCGCACATCGCTGACCACGCTGGCCAGGCTCTGGTGCATGGCGTTGAGCGAGGCCTGCACGCTGCCTGCGGGCGCTTCGCTGCGAACCAGTCCGGGGTCGAGGTTGCCGTCGGCGATCTGGCGGGCGACTTCACCGAGCTGGGCAGGCTCTGCCCCCAGCGCGCGTGTCAGGCCGCGTGCGATCAGCCGGCCCATGAGCAGCGCCAGCACAAAGGCCACGGTGCTCACGCCGATCAGCATGTTGCGGTGCTCCACATAGGACTGGGTGGCGTGCGCAATCATGTCCCTGGCGTGCCGGCGTGTCAGCTCGCCGTACTCCCGGGAGGCGGCAATCAGCTGGGCCAGCAGGGGCCGGCATTCGCTGTTCATCTTGGCGATGGCGGCCTCCTTTTCCTGGCGCAGCGTCAGCGAGACGATGTCCATGGCCACCGGGCCGTAGCGCTGCTCGACCTGTTCGATGCGGGCGACCAGGGCGCGGGCGTCCTCGCCCGCCCCTGGCGCGGCCACCAGGGCCTTGAGCTGGTCCAGCCGGGCCTTGACATCGGCATGGGCGGCGTTGACCGCTGCGGTTTCCAGTTGCACATCGGCGGGCGTGGTGACCAGCACCAGGTTGCGCGCCGCGACGGCCCGCCGGTCCACGGCCGAGCGCACCTGGTCAGCCAATTGCGCCCGGGCGTTGACTCCTTCCACGTACTGGGTCAGGTTGCGGTTCGCTTCGTTGAGCGCCTGCAGTGCCGATGCGGAAATCAGCGTGGCCAGCAGGGCCAGGGCGGTGAAGGCCGCATAGAGCTTGGTTTTGACGGTCCAGGAGCTGAGATTCATAGCGCTTTCCAGATGAATGTGTTGCTTATCAGTTTTTATCAAAAATAAATGATTAATTTGATAAATCCCTTGGATAAATTGTTAAATTTCAACTTGAAGCTACAGATTTAGGCTAGGCAGGGCCAAGCGTCACCAGCCCGCTTCCCATGCGGGCTGGATCAAGAAAGCCCGCATTGCATGAACGCATGCGGGTCTTGCACCTGGGATGCCGGGTGCGCCGGCGCTACAGTCGGGGCCCCGACCCCATGCATACCTCTCCCCACATCCAAGGCTGGTGCCCCGGCGCCTGGCAGCCCATGGCCTCCGGCGATGGGCTGGTGCTGCGCGTGCGTCCGCCGCTGGGACGCCTGACGGTGGCCCAGGCGCGGCGGCTGGCGCGGCTGGCCCGGGTGCATGGCAACGGCGTGCTGGAGCTGTCCAGCCGCGCCAATGTGCAGTTGCGCGACATTGCGCCCGGGCGGCACGCCGCCGTGCTGCGCGCCCTGGCGGCCGTGGGCCTGCTCGATGCCGATGCGGGCCGTGAGCGCCGCCGCAACCTGGTGGTCGACCCGCTGTGCCGGCCGCAGGAAGCCGTCCATGCGCTGGGCCAGGCCCTGCAGCAGGCGCTGGATGCGGCCGAGGACCTGGCCGGCCTGCCCGCCAAGTTCGGCTGGTCGGTGGAAGGTGCGCCGGGCCGGCTGGCCGGCGTGTCCGCCGATATCCGCCTGCAGCGCACAGCCACCGGCTGGCTGGTGCAGCCTGACGGACGCAACCACGCGCTGGCTGCGGCCGACGCGGACCAGGCCGTGGCTGCAGGCCTGGCGCTGGCGCGCTGGTTTGCCGGTCAGGCCGCCCTTCGCCGCGCCCAGGGCTTGCGGCCCGGACGCATGGCCGCCGTGGCAGCGCAACTGCAGCCGCCCCCCGGACTGGACTGGGTGGAGACAGAAACCCCGGTCCACGGCGAAGGACCGGCGCCCGGTGCCATGCCCGGCGTGGGCTGGCTGCTGGGCGCACCGCTGGGCCGCTTGCCGGCCGTGGCGCTGGCGCGGCTGGTGCGCGCCTTGCCTGAGCAGGCCTTTTTGCGTGTGACGCCCTGGCGCATGCTGCTGGTGGAAGACGAAGACGAAGACGAAGACGCGGAAGCTGGCGCCGCCCTGCCCCGCTGGTGGGTGGCTGCAGGGCTGGACAACGCCACTGACTGGATCACCCACGCCCATGACCGGCGCCTGCGCGTATCCGCCTGCACAGGGGCGCCGGGCTGCAGCCAGGCGCAGGGGCCCACGCAGGCCCTGGCGCTGGAGCTGGCGCCGCAGGTGCCGCACGGTGCGCACCTGCATGTGACAGGATGCGCCAAGGGCTGCGCGCGGCAGGCGCCGGCCACGGTGGTGCTGCGGGCCGAAGGTGAAGACGAGGGCGAAGGCCCTGTCTATTCCGTAGTGCGCCACGGCCGTGCCGGGGATAGGGCGCAGGAGCAGCGGACCCTGGCCTCGGTGCGAGACAATCCGGGATTGCTGTTTTCAAAAGAATAATGCTGCACCGCTACGAAACCGATGGCGCCGAGATCTACCGGCAGTCCTTTGCCACCATCCGCCGCGAGGCGGCGCTGGAACGCTTCACGCCTGTCGAGGAACGGGTGGTGGTGCGCATGATCCACGCCGCCGGCCTGGTGGAGCTGGCCCCGCATGTGGCCTTCTCCCCCGGCATGGCCGAGGCTGCCGCGCAGGCCCTGCAAAACGGCGCGCCCGTGCTGTGCGACGTGCGCATGGTCAGCGAGGGCATCACGCGCTCGCGCCTGCCCGCTGCCAACCCCATCATCTGCACGCTGCCGGACGAGCGCGTGCCCGCGCTGGCCCGTGACATGGGCAACACGCGCAGCGCCGCCGCGCTGGAGCTGTGGCGCCCGCACCTGGCCGGGGCCGTGGTGGCCATCGGCAATGCGCCCACGGCCCTGTTCCACCTGCTCAACATGCTGCAGGACCCGGCCTGCCCCCGGCCGGCCGCCATCATCGGCTGCCCCGTGGGCTTCGTGGGCGCCATGGAATCCAAGCAGGCGCTGATGCAGGACCTGCCCGTGCCCTGCATGGCCGTGCACGGCCGCCTGGGCGGCTCGGCCATCACCGTGGCCGCCATCAACGCACTGGCCAGCCATGTCGAGTAGGCAGCCGCGTCCCGGCCAGGGCGGGCCCGGCATTGTCTGCGTGGGCCTGGGCCCGGGCGACCCCGAACTCATGAGCGTCAAGGCCGACCGCCTGGTGCGCGGCGCGCGCCAGGTGGCGTTCTTCCGCAAGAAGGGCCGGCCCGGCAAGGCGCGCCAGCTGGTGGCCGGCCTGCTGGCCGAAGGCGCCGCCGAGCACGCCATGGAGTACCCGGTCACCACCGAGCTGCCCGTGGACAGCCCCGCCTATGTGGACCTGCTGGCGCGCTTCTACGACGACTGGTGCCTGCGCCTGGAAGCGCTGGCGCGGACCGGGCAGGTGGTGGTGCTCTGCGAGGGCGACCCCTTCCTCTACGGCTCCTTCATGCATCTCTACACCCGGCTGCGCGAACGTGGCCAGGTGCCGCTGGACGTGGTGCCCGGCATCCCCGGCATGGTGGGCTGCTGGCACGCCACGGGCGAGCCCATCACCTGGGGCGACGACGTGCTCAGCGTGATGACCGGCACCCTGTCCGAAGACGAGCTGGTGCGCCGCATGCAGACGGCCGAGGCCCTGGTCGTCATGAAGGTCGGCCGCAACCTGCCGCGCATCCGCCGCGCACTGCAGCGCACGGGCCGGCTTGACGCCGCCTGGCTGGTGCAGAACGGCACCACGGACAGCGAGCAGGTCGCGCGCCTGGGCGATGTGTCCGACGACGCCTGCCCCTATTTCGCCATCGTGCTCGTGCACGGCCAGGGCCGCCGGCCGGAGGCCGCATGGTGAGCGCCGGCCGCCTGACGGTGGTGGGGCTGGGCCCGGGCGCACTGGACCAGATCACGCCCGAAGCCGCAGCCGCCTTGCACGCGGCCGACGATGTGGTCGGCTACCTGCCCTATGTGTCCCGCGCGCAGGCCCTGCTGGCGCAGGCGGGTCAAGGCCAGGCCGTGGCCTGGCATGCCTCCGACAACCGCGTGGAGCTGGAGCGCGCGCGCCAGGCGCTGGCGCTGGCCGCGCAGGGGCGGCAGGTGGTCGTGGTGTCCTCGGGCGACCCGGGCGTGTTCGCCATGGCGTCGGCCGTGTTCGAGGCCCTGGAATCCGCCGATGCGGTGCAGGCCGCCGCCTGGCAGGCGCTCGATATCCAGGTGCTGCCCGGCATCACCGCCATGCTGGCCGCCGCCGCGCGCGCCGGTGCGCCGCTGGGCCATGACTTTTGCTGCATCAATCTCTCGGACAACCTCAAGCCCTGGCCGGTGATCGCGCGGCGCGTGGAACTGGCGGCCGAGGCCGACTTCGCCATGGCCTTCTACAACCCGCGCTCCAAGAGCCGGCCCGAAGGCTTTGTGCGCCTGCTGGAGCTGCTGCGCACCCGCTGCGAGCCGCAGCGCCTAATTGTGTTTGCGCGGGCCGTGTCCACGCCCGAGGAGCAATTGCGCGTATGCACGCTGGCCGAGGCCACCCCCGAGATGGCCGACATGCGCACCGTCGTCCTGGTAGGCAACAGCGCCACGCGCCGCGTGGGCCGCTGGGTCTACACGCCACGCCACTACGGCATGGATGGCGGCGCTGGTGGTGCTGTCGGCGCCGTCGGCAGCACGCCATGAGCAATCCAGTGCAGCACCGCAGCCACCGACCCGGTGCGCTGGCGCTGCGGCAGCGCCGGGCGCTGCACCATCACCACGGGCAGGCCCAGGGCGCGTGCGGCATCGAGCTTGCCGCGCGTGGCCTCGCCGCCTGCGTTCTTGGCCACCAGCCATTGCATGCCATGCGTGCGCAGCAGGGCCTCGTCATCGGCCGCGCTGAAAGGCCCGCGCCCCAGCACCACCGTGGTGTGGGGCAGGGGCAGGCTGCCCGGCTCGGGCGCATCGACCAGGCGCAGCAGGTAGTGGTGCTGCGGCCGGCCCGCGAAGGCCGCAAGCTGCTTGCGGCCCACGGCCAGAAACACCCGGGCGGCTGCCTGGGGCAGGGCGGCAGCGGCGGCTTGCATGTCGGGCACGTCGATCCAGGCGTCGCCGGCACTGGCCTGCCAGGGCTCGCGCTCCAGCGCCAGCAGCGGCGTGCCGGTGGCGGTGCAGGCCTCGCAGGCATTGCGGCTCATCTGCGCGGCGAACGGGTGGGTGGCATCGACTACATGGCTGATGGCCTGCCCGCGCAGGAACTGCGCCAGGCCCTGGGCACCGCCAAACCCGCCCACGCGCGTGGGCAGGGGCTGGGCCAAGGGCGACTGCGTGACGCCCGCATACGAGAACACGGCGGCGATGCCGGCGCGATGCAGGGCCTGGGCCAGCTGGCTGGCGCCGCTGGTGCCGCCGAGCAGGAGAACATGGGGCATGACTGATCCCTGGTTGACATTGGTGGGCCTGAACGAAGACGGCCTGGACGGCCTCGCGCCCGCCGCGCTGCGCGCGCTGGACGCGGCCGAGGCCGTTTTTGGCGGGCCGCGCCACCTGGCGCTGGCCGGTGCCGGCGAGCGTGGACGGCCCTGGCCCCTGCCCTTTGACGTGGCGCCCGTGCTGGCCTGCCGTGGCCGGCCCACGGTGGTGCTGGCGTCGGGCGATCCGTTCTGGTTCGGGGCGGGCGGCAGCCTGGCGGCGCATCTGGCGCCGCAGGAGTGGCGCTGCCACGCCCAACCCTCGACATTTTCGCTGCTGGCGTCCCGCCTGGGCTGGAAGCTGGAAGACACGGTCTGCCTGGGCCTGCACGCCGGCCACGTGGAGCAGCTGCTGCCGCACCTGTCGCCAGGCCGCCAGTCGCTGCTGCTGCTGCGCGATGGCGCCGCCGTGGCCGCATTGGCGGACTGGCTGGTGCAGGAAGGCTGGGGCGACAGCCGCCTGGAGGCCATGGAATCCGTGGGTGGCCCGCGCGAGCGCCGCCGCGCATGGCGCGCCGCCGAGGCCGCCCCTGCCCTGGCCGCCGACCCTGCCCGCGCGCCCGTGGCCGTGGCCGTGCTTGCCCAGGGCGGCGCGGCCTTGCCGCTGGTGCCGGGCCGCCCCAACCACTGGTATGCCAATGACGGCCAGATCACCAAGGCCCCGGCCCGCGCGCTGACCCTGGCGGCCCTGGCGCCGCGCCACGGCGAATGCCTGTGGGATGTGGGCGGCGGCTCGGGCTCGGTGGCCGTGGAGTGGTGCCTGGCCGGTGGTTCGGCCATCAGTCTGGAGCAGCATGCGGCACGCGCGGACAACATCCGCCTCAACGCCCGGCGCTTCGGACTGCAGGCGCGCCTGCGCGTGGTGCAGGGCGTGGCGCCCGAGGCGCTGGCCGGGCTGCAGGCGCTGGCCCGGCCCCAGGCCGTGTTCGTGGGCGGGGGCTTTGACGCAGTCCTGTTCGAATGCCTGCAGGGCCTCATGCCCGCGGGCTGCCGCCTGGTCGTCAACGCCGTGACGCTGGAGACCGAGGCCCTGCTGGTGCAACTGCAGGCCGAGCACGGCGGCCAGCTGCTGCGGCTGGAGATTTCCAGCGCCGAGCCGCTGGGCCGCATGCGCAGCTGGAAGGCTGCGCGGCCGCTGGTGCAATGGAGCTGGCAGCGGTGAATCCGGACCAAGCCATCCCCCACCGCTGCGGCGTGCTGGGCCTGGGCCTGCACACGGACGCACTGCCCCATGCGCTGCAGGCGCTGTGGCAGCGGGCTCAGGCGCAGCTGCCGGAAAGCGCAGACGCAAGCGCCTGCGCGCCCCAGCCCATCTGCGCCGTGGCCGTGCTGGACACCAAGGCCGGCCACCCGGCGCTGGCCGCCTGGATGGCGGCTGTCGTGCCCACGGCCGTTCTGGTGCGCGTGCCGCCAGGGCAACTGCCTGGGCAGCCCGTGGTCACGCAGTCGCCGCGCATGCTGGCGCGCTATGGCACGGGCAGCGTGGCCGAGGCGGCGGCGCTGGCCGCCGCAGGCCCGCACTCCGCCCTGAGCGTGACCCGCCTGGTGGCGGACGATGGCAGCGCCACCCTGGCCCTGGCCGTGGGCCAGGGCGGACCTCTGAACTGTTGCCTGGCCCACGCCAGCCAGGCCAAGAACCAAGGAGCAACGGCATGACCGTGCATTTCATCGGCGCCGGCCCCGGCGCCGCCGACCTGATCACCGTGCGCGGGCGCGACCTCATGGCGGCCTGCCCGGTCTGCCTGTACGCAGGCTCGCTGATACCGCGCGAGCTGCTGGCGCACTGCCCGCCGGGCGCGCGCATCGTCAACACCGCATCCATGAGCCTGGACGACATCGTGGCCGAGATCCAGGCCGCCGAGGCGCGTGGCGAAGACGTGGCGCGCCTGCACTCGGGCGACCTGTCCGTCTGGTCGGCCATGGGCGAGCAACTGCGCCGCCTGCGCGAGGCCGGCATTGCCTGCACCGTCACGCCCGGCGTGCCCTCGTTCGCGGCCGCCGCCGCCACGCTGGGCGCGGAGCTGACCCTGCCCGGCCTGTGCCAGTCCGTGGTGCTGACGCGCACTTCGGGCCGCGCCACGGCCATGCCCGAGGGCGAAAACCTGGCCGCCTTCGCGGCCACGGGCGCCGTGCTGGCCATCCATCTGTCCATCCATGTGGCCGCCAAGGTGCAGTCCGAGCTGCTGCCGCACTACGGCGCCGACTGCCCCGTGGCCATCGTCTGGCGCGCCAGCTGGCCCGATGAAACCGTGGTGCGCACCACGGTCGGCAGCCTGACCGAGGCCGTGGCCACCCACATGGAGCGCACGGCCCTGATCCTGGTGGGGCGCAGCCTGCAGGCCGAGGACTTCGGCGAAAGCCGCCTCTACGCGGCCGACTACGACCGCCGCTACCGACCGCTGGGCACCGAGCCGCGCTTTCCCGCCACCGATGTGCATGCGAATGCCGCGCTGGATACCGCGAGGGATACCTTGAGGGACACCGTGATCGACGTGCCCCTCGGGAACCCCGCCCCATGAGCGCGGCCCTGCCGCCCGTGGCGCTGAGCCTGATCGGCATAGGCACGGGCAACCCCGACCACCTCACGCGCGAAGCCCAGGCCGCCATGCAGGCCGCCGACCTGATCCTGCTGCCGCACAAGGGCGAGGACAAGGCCGAACTCGCCGCCCTGCGCCGCGACCTGTGCGATGCCGTGCTCGCCTCCTCCGGCACGCGCATCGAAGGCTTCGACATGCCCGTGCGCCGGTCCACGGGCGATGACTACCTGGCCCAGGTCGATGAATGGCATGCGGCCATCACGCGCTGCTGGCAGGCGGCCATCGCCCGCGCCATGGAGGGCGGGCTGCCGCTGCGCACGGCGGGCCAGCCCCTGCGCGTGGCCCTGCTGGTCTGGGGCGACCCGGCGCTGTACGACAGCACGCTGCGCATCGCGGCGCGCATGCAGCCGGCGCCGCACAGCGTGCGCGTGGTGGCGGGCATCAGCTCCATGCAGGTGCTGTGCGCCGCGCATGCGATTGCGCTCAACGGCATAGGCCAGCCCTTCGTGGTGACCACGGGCCGCCAGCTGCGCGAGCAGGGCTGGCCACCGGGCGTGGACACGGCCGTGGTGATGCTGGACGGCCAGTGCAGCTTCACCGAGCTGCTGGCCGGCCCCGAGTCTGCGGATCTGTCCATCTGGTGGGGCGCCTACCTGGGCATGGACCGCCAGATGCTGGACAGCGGCCCGCTGGCCGAGGCCGCCCCGCGCATCGTGCAGGCCCGCGCCGCAGCGCGCGAGCGGCATGGGTGGATCATGGACATCTACCTGCTGCGGCGCGGCGGCTGAGGCGCCGTGGTACTGCCTGGGTATTCAGGCTTGCCTGACGGCGCTCGACGGCTGTTGCAATGTGGATGGGAAGTGCTCCTGATCCAGTCCCATGTTGAGTCGCTGCAGCAGACGCCAAGCTGCCTGGATTTGCGGATCGGACTCTGCGTCCAGTTGTGCCTGCACGCTCTGTGCGGATTGGCTGAAGAGGTTTCGGCGGGATTGGGCCTTCGTGTACTGCTCCAGCAAGGCAAGAGTGGGAAGGCACATTGCTTCGCGGCGTGGAAGTGACGCCGCCATGGCAAGGCCTTTGGGATCAAAGTCGTAGAAGGCCAGCGTGGGTCGTGCGTCGGTGTGGATGAGATCGGCCGCAGCGGCTGTACTGAACATCCCCACCGTTCCACGGAACAAAGCCAATGCGCGCCGGCCTTTCACATACTGGTTCAGCCAAAGGTATTCCTGCAGCCTGATGAGCGTTTCCAGGTTCTCGATAACCAGCAAGACATCGAAGTCCCAGTCGCAGACTTCCTGCCAGTCCGTGGCGAGGAACCCGCTGCTGGGCAGGATGCTCTGCTCCATGTGCAGGGTGCGTACCGCAACATAGCGCTCTGTGACCGCTTTGGCTCTGTGCTTTTCGGATTGGCCAGTGGGCGCTTCGCCGCGGCTGTAGCTGGCTGGCACCTCCAGTGCGATCCCCCGGGATTTCAGCAGATTGACCGCCCGCGCGAAGTCGGACTCGGCATAGACGACAAGCCGTCCCTTCAGCATGCCCACATGGTGTTCTGTGGCCATTGCTTCGGATGACACTCCGCGCGAGCGTGTCAGAGCACGGTCGTGGATGAGACGGCGCAGAAATTCGATGTCGCGCTGGTTCATGGGAGCGTGGCCTTTGCCCAGATTCTTGCAGGTCCGCTTGCAATGGCGTCGCCAAAGGTGTGGCTCCAGCGCTCCCCTGGGCGTGGAGGATTGCGCACCACGGTCACTCTGATGCCCTGCATACGCAGGTACTGCATGGCGAAGCAGAGCCAGACGCAGGATTGCATGCTCATCGCATCGGCATCGCTGCAACGCCAGTCCACAAGGCTGACGCCCTCGGTGCAGGCCAATACGTGCAGCCGCAAGCGTTCTGACGCCAGGATGGCTGGAGTCAGCGCAGGCGGTGAGGAATCGATTTTCCGGCGCTTGTATCTGCGTTCCTCCTGTGGCGCTTGAGAGGTTTGCAGAGGGGGGAGGGCCGAGGCAGTGTCCACGATTAGTGCATGGATCTCCGCATCCGCATCTTCTGGCTCGATGTGGGGTCGGATGGCAGGCAGCCGGGTGGCTAGAAGGAAGTCCGGCAATGCTCCATCCAGATCGATATCCACGCCCGTCCAGCCCGGTTGCTGACGCAGCAGCATGTCCATGCGGGCGAGTTGGCGATGATGCTTTTCGATGCGGTGGGTCTGGAAGATCTCCCGCGTCAGAAGGTTCTGCATCTCCGTCATCGATTGCTGCCAGTCCAGGACCAGAGCGAGCAGATTGCGGCGGAGGAATTGGGCGAACTCGTACATGCCAAAGGCAGTGGCCGCCTGCTCCACGCGGGCAGCGGAGTGTGCCAGCAGGCCCAGATGGTGTATGAGTTGTGTGCTTTGTTGCTGGTACCAGCGGTTTTGGCTTTTTTTGGCTTCTAGCGAGCGCACGTTGCCATAGCGAGTGGACAGCAGTGTTTGCAGTTGCTGTAGGTTGCGCCGCATGTTGTCCACGATGTCATAGATCGTGTCCTGCAGTCGATCCTGCAGTTCCGTGGTGCTGTCGAGGTCGCCCAGGCCTCGCATTTCCTCGACCTGGCGCCACAGAGCGTTCATCGTCGTGATGTGGGAGCCGATCTCCGAGAGACTCTGATAGGCAGGGTAGTGCTGCAGATGGTCGAAGAGGTACTCGCGGAGCCGTGGGTGCAAGCGATAGCCTTCCTCGGCCGTGGGCCGGACGGCGCTGGCATGTCGCAGGTCCATGATCGATCGCAGCGGGACACCGTCGCGCACGTCCAGCGGTGCCTTCAGTGCGTCGGCCACCAGTCCTGCATGGCGGTTGAGCGTGGACAGGGCATCT
This sequence comes from Delftia deserti, assembly GCF_042653485.1. Lineage (NCBI taxonomy): Bacteria > Pseudomonadati > Pseudomonadota > Betaproteobacteria > Burkholderiales > Comamonadaceae > Delftia > Delftia deserti. Next base: position 4,735,818 of record NZ_JBHSIH010000001.1, read on the forward strand.
TTGACGGGCGCGGTCACGGTGTGTCTCCACTGGGATTCAGCACGGAGCCAAATGGTCGATCGGACGGACTCGCCAAGCCCAAGGCCGTCTGGGCATCTGGTTGTTCTATCTGATCCTTGAGGCCGTCTTCGGCCAGTTGCGGTGCATGGATGGAGATGTAGTCGATGAGTTGGTAGAGGTAATCGATTCTTCCCGTGATGCGATAGCCGCCAGCCGTGGGATTGGTCTCGTGCACATAGCCTTCGCGCTCCAACTCCTCGAGCATGCGCTGTATGCGCGTGACTAGTTTGTCTGTGGCTTTCAGTCCGCTGACCTCTCGCATCTCCATGATCTGCGTTTCCAGCATGGACGATGCACGCGCTGCCTCCGCGATCTCTGTCACATAAAGCATATCGCCAGCATGCACACGTGGAGCACGGCCTTGCGTCTTGCGTATGGCTTCCATGATGCTCACCACGGGCTGCAACCGGCTGCGCACGGCGCGCATCTCTTCGCGCAGTTGGGCACGCAGCTCTGCCGTGAGGATGGCATGGGCCATAAAGTAGGCACCATCCTCACCGAGCTGGGCCAGCCTATAGCCTATGCCCTGCAGCCATTGCTCGGCCCCCAAGCGGCCTGCCGGGTCTTCCAGGGCCTCGAATTCTTCCGGGTAGCGCAGGCTGCAGATGAATTCACCCGCAGCCAGTGCTTTGAGTGCAGAACTCAGATACCGTGTGCTCATGTCGTCGCCCCTGGCAATTGGGCTGTGGCGACTGAGCCGTCGGCCTCAAAGCTTGAGATGCGGTCAAAGTGGCGAGCCAGCGTTGGGTCCGCGTTGGGTGCTGCGCATACGACGTGGATGCCACACTCGTCCAGTGTCTTGAGGAAGCTCGCAACGTTCTGGGCATCCAGGCGCGCAATCTCGTCGCTGGGCCATGTGATGGCCGGCACCGCCTCGCCGTCTCGGATCATCTGCACGAAGCCCATGAGAAAAAGGGAGGTGATCAGCGCAGTCAGGCCTGTGGATGAAATTGCAGCGAATTCGCTGGAGTTGCGTACCACGTGGCGTTTACTGTTCTCGCGAAGCGAGCATTCGAGTTCCACCTGCTCACGCAAATTGATCGAATAGCCGCCATCTGCCTGGAGAATGCCCCGGTAGTCGCGCATCAACCGTGTGTCATCCTCGCTCGGCAACTCTCGGTCGTCTGCAATCAGACTGACCACGGTGCCGGACAGAGCGCGGTGGCGGTCGCGTATGGACTCCAGTATCCGCAGATAGGCCAGCTTGCCGACACCGGAACTAATGTTGACATCCAGTTCGCCGATGCTGTGGAACGTCGGAATCTGGGTCAACGCCTTCTTGAGGTTGCGGTTGAAAGCGCCTACGTTACGGTCAAAGGCCTTCAAGGCATCGACGAAGCCGCCAGCCGCCATGAAGATGGAAATCTTCTCCTTGTTGAGCTGGGCCAGCAATTGGCCATGTTCGGCAGGCTCAAACCATTGGCAGACGATTTCCGCCTTGTTCCATTCATACTGGTGCGAAAGAACGATCTGAGGGTCCGGCAAGTCCTTTTCCTTCAGGCGCAGCCAGTCGGCCACCTGGTTGTCGTAACGCAGTAATTCGTTGCGCAGGCTGCGGCACTGTGTCTGCATTTCGGTGCTTTCAGTGCTCAGCCGCGAAAGCGTTTCGTTGACCTGTCTTCGCAAATCCTCGGGCTGGAACTCCTCCTGAGGCGCGGCAACATAGTCCATGAAGTTTGCAAGGCTGCCTTCCCGCAGCTCGGACAAAAGCCGCGCGCCGCTCTCAGCATCCTGGCGCTGATGGATCAATGCGTCGGACCGTCTTCGGATTTCTTCGTGTTGTGCGTGTAACTGATTTTCCAGCTGGGATCGGTGTATGCCAAGCTCCTGAATCTGCCCGCATTTCGCATCCCGCTCTCGTATCTTGCTTGGCAGAGTCGGAAGGCGTTGGCTGCTGAACTCGGCCCACGCATGCAGATCGCCTTGCGCTGCACTGATGCGCCTGAGCTTGTCCTCCAACTGATGGCATTGTTCCTTTAATTGCTGCATACGGCTGGCATCTATGCCCTGACCTTGCAGCTCACGGTCCAGCGCGTTCTGAATGCTTGCTTTCTCATTGGACATTTGCTGTCGCAGCTCATTTTCGGTCTGGCGTGCCATGTCCAGGACATGCCGCAATGTGTCTTCTATGGCCGTGCGCCGGTCGTCGAATTCTTTCTGCAGCTCATTCTTGCGCATTGCCATGGCTTGCGTCAGTTCGGAGATGCGTTCTTCGGTCGCCTCGATCTTGGCCTGCTGCTCGTGCAGTGCCTCACGCGTTGTCTGCGTGCTGGCCTGGCGTTCCTTCTTAATCTGGTTGCGCAGCGTTTCGCGACGCGCTCCTGCCTTCTCACGGGTCTTGCGCGCCAGCTCCAACTGTGCCAGTGTGGCCGATAGTTCGCCGTCTGCATCCTTGAGCGCCTTGGCCTTCTTGTTGGCTGCGTCCTGCACGTCGGTGAGTTTGTTGCGCATCTCCTGAAGCGATGCCTGCTGGGTGGCTATCTCCTGCTGGATTTCAGGCTCGTGGACCCAGCCTGGCACCGGCAGGGCGTGGATGTCCAGCGAAAGCGGACCTATGGTGACCCGTCCACCCGTAGCACTGGCATCGTCCAGTATGTCAGGCGCAAGATCGGTTCGGCGGGTCAATTCAGGCGCCAGCACGCGAGCAGCATCCGCCCACCCGGCTTCATCGTGTTTGCGCAGAAAGGCCAGCAAAGAGCCTTCTTCGGGAGTCAGTTGTGCCTGCAGCTCTTGCAGCCTGTCATGTGCGCGGTCAATGGTCGCCTTCAACTGCTCCAGAGCCTGACTGGTTTGCTGAGCGGTGTGCTGGGCGTCGGCCTGTGCCTTTTGAGCTGATCTGGCCGAGGCTTCCTTGTCGCGCACATTCTTGTCGCTGCGGTCCAGCTCGTCTTCAGCTTGTTCAGAAGCCTCCAGCGTCTCCTGTTTTGCCTGGGGGGACTTCAACTGGTTTTCCAACCCTCCTTTGGTACGCAGAAGCTCCTGGAGAGAAAGATTCAGTTCCTGGAGCTCGATAGGAGCCTGAAGCTGTGATCGCGCGTTGGTCTCCTCAAGACGTAGTCGTTCCAGCGCATCCTTGTTAGTCTCGCGGGCCTCGGCCTGGCTTTGAACAAGCTCCATCAGTGCTTGGTTGCCCGCCTTTTCTACAGTTCGGATCTGGTGCTCGGCACGTTCCTGGGCATTCCTGGCGGTATCTCCCATATCGTCCAATTGCCGATTGACAATGTCCAGTTGCTTGAGCAGCACGGGCTTGCGCAAGGCCAGCTCCTGTAGTGCTTCGATGCCGATCCGGTTGAAATGGGCTTTTTGTTTTTCGATCCGATCAATTTCGTCATCGAGATCGGTTTGCGTGGATCGCAACTTGGCTAGTTCTTCCTGCGTTCGGGCCAACTGAGCGTTCCACTCCTGTTCACTGGCCCGCGCGGACTCCTGCAGCGACTGCAGCACCTGGGTCAATTCCTGCTGGTGCCGTTGGCAACGTTCTATGGTCGCCTTGACTGCCACATGAAGGCTGCACAGTTCCATGTGACGGCTGCGCAGGCTTGTGACTCTCTGCATGAGCTTCTCTGCCTCCATCTTGCGCGCAAGGATGGCGGCCATGTGCTCGCGCGTCTCCAGCCAGCGTTTGACTTCTTCGCGTATCGGCTTTTGGGCCAGTATGCCGCTGCCTCCCGCTTGGCCCGAATCCTCCGAAACCCGATCAACCACGATGCGTTTGAGGTCGTCGAAATTGATTTTTTCAGTGCTGATGGCTGCGGCTATGGGTCCGAGGTTGTACAGAGTGCGTGGGCCCAACGAATGTTCCAGAGCCATCTCGCGCAATTTGGCTCCATTCTTGGTCATCGGCTTTTCTCGCAAGATGATGCTGCGGTACTGGTTCAGGCGCAGCGCCTGACTCACCCATATGCCTGCTGCTTCTGCGCGCGCTTTGAAGCTGGGTGCATCCATGAACTCCTCGTTTTCATCAACGAAGAATCGCTCCTCGTAGCCGCTGCGCATGATATAGAACACGGCCTCGTCTTCATTGGGGCGGCGGTACATCACCGCGCAGCGTAGATCCTCCTCGCTGGTGCGTTCATACTCATAGACGATGGCACTGGAAGATGTCGGCAGCGTATACGCGATCATCGATCCCCGGTGGGTGCCTTTGAGGATCTCCTTGGGCAGTGCACCATAGAACAGGGGAATGGTGCGAAGAAAAGTAGTCTTTCCCACACCATTGATGCCAACGGCCATCGTTTTGCCTAGCACATCAAGTTCGGCAATCAGACTGGATGGCTGTCCTGTCTTGGCTGCGACGATATTCACGGCGATGACACGCCGAAGCCGATAAGGCATAGCCACTCCCTCCTTCTTTTTCTCAGCGGTTGTTGAAAGCCGAGATTAACCGCGCATGCGCTTATTTAGGACTTTCAAGCCCCTGCACATAGGTGAGAGATTGGCTTGGCCCATGCGATTGAGCTCAACCACATCGGGCAACCCTTCGTGGTCATGCTGGACGGGCCAGTGCAGCTTCATCGAGCTGCCCTCCCACGGCCTGCACATCTGGTGGGGCGCCTACCTGGGCATGGACCGCCAGATGCTGGACAGCGGCCCGCTGGCCGAGGCCGCCCCGCGCATCGTGCAGGCCCGCGCCGCAGCGCGCCAGCGGCATGGGTGGATCATGGACATCTACCTGCTGCGGCGCGGCAGTTGACTGCAGAGCGGCACAACGCAGGCATGGTCATGCGAATGGTGGGTTTGATATCTAAGTCATCGAATTGATATCATTGCTAGCGAACTCTGCGAAAGGCTGCGCAATGGCCAATGTGACTGTGAGAAACCTGCCCGATGCCGTGCACCGGGCCTTGCGGGTACGTGCTGCCCACCATGGCCGCAGCACGGAGGCGGAAATCCGCGACATTCTGGAAGCCGCCGTCCGGCCGGCAGAGCGTGTCAGGCTCGGCTCCATGCTGGCGGCCATTGCCCGCGAGGCAGGAGGACTGACCGACTCCGAAGCCGAGGAATTCAACCGCCTTCGCGACAGGACGCCGGCCGAGCCCATGCAATTCGAATGATCGTCATCGATACCAATGTGATCTCGGAACTCTGGAGGCTTGCGCCCGACGCCAGAGTGCTTGCCTGGATGGACGCCCAGGCCATTGAAACGCTTCATCTGTCTGCCGTCACCGTGGCAGAACTGCGCTACGGCATTGCAGCGATGCCTGAGGGAAGGCGTCGCACGATCTACCAGGAGCGACTGGAGCATGAGGTTTTGCCGGCCTTCGCCGGCCGTGTCCTGGCCTTTGACCTGGGCGCGGCAAAGGCCTATGCCGACCTGATGGCGAGCGCGAAGACGCAGGGCAAGGCCATCGCCAAGGCCGATGGCTATATCGCGGCCACCGCCATGGCGCATGGGCTGATGGTGGCAACGCGCGACACCAGTCCGTTCGAGGCCGGTGGGCTGCAGACCATCAATCCCTGGACGGCGGCGCCCTAGACAGACCGGGGCGCCGGCCTGCCTTCCGGGCTGCAGCCTCAGGCCGCCAGCGTGGCGTTGTCGATCACGAAGCGGTACTTCACATCGCCCCGCAGCATGCGTTCGTAGGCGGCGTTGATCTCGTCGGCGCGGATCATCTCGATATCGGCCACGATGCCGTGCTGGGCGCAGAAATCCAGCATCTCCTGCGTTTCGGGAATGCCGCCGATCATGGAGCCGGCCAGGCTGCGGCGCTTCATGATCAGGTTGAATACCTGGGGCGAGGGATGGGGCGTGGCCGGCGCGCCCACCAGGGCCATGGTGCCGTCGCGCTTGAGCAGGGTGAAGAAGGCATCCAGGTCATGCGGCGCGGCCACGGTGTTGAGGATGAAGTCCAGGCTCTTGGCGTGCGCCGCCATCTCGGCCGCGTTGCGCGAGACCACCACTTCGTCGGCACCCAGGGTGCGCGCCGCCTCACGCTTGGACTCGGAGGTGGTGAAGGCCACCACATGCGCGCCCATGGCGTGGGCCAGCTTGATGCCCATGTGGCCCAGGCCGCCAATGCCCACCACGCCCACCTTGTGGCCCGGCCCCACGCCCCAGTGGCGCAGCGGCGACCAGGTGGTGATGCCCGCGCACAGCAGCGGCGCCGCGGCGGCCAGCTGTTCCTCGGGGTGGCGGATGTGCAGCACATAGCGCTCATGCACGACGATGCTCTGCGCGTAGCCGCCCAGCGTGTGGCCGGGCGCATCGGGCGTGGGGCCGTTGTAGGTGCCGACCATGTGGTCGCAATAGTTCTCCAGGCCCTCGTCGCAGTCCGCGCAATGGCGGCAGCTGTCCACGATGCAGCCCACGCCGACCAGATCGCCGGCCTTCACGCCCGACACATGGGCGCCCACGGCCGAGACGCGGCCCACGATCTCGTGGCCCGGCACGCAGGGGTAGAGCGTGCCTGCCCATTCCGAGCGTACCTGGTGGATGTCGGAGTGGCAGACGCCGCAGAAGGCGATCTCGATCTGCACATCGTGGGCGCCCGGTGCGCGGCGCGTGATGTCCAGGGATTGCAGGGGCAGGTCGCCCGCATGGGCTCCATAGGCTTTGACGGTCATGGGATGTTCCTCGTGGGAGGCCTGGTGGGTGTGGAAAGGGATGCGGGCATTCTTGCCGCCGCCTGCCCTGCTGACTAGCTAATCAATGCTTAATGGGCTTATCAGCACAGCTAATCAATGGATGGCGCTAGGCTTGCGGGCATGGCAAGACGCAACCTCAATGACCTGCTGGCCTTCGTCACCGTGGCGCGCGAGGGCAGCTTCACGCGCGCGGCGGCTGCGCTGGGCGTCACCCAGTCGGCGCTGAGCCAGACCGTGCGCGCGCTGGAGGAGCGGCTGCAGATCCGCCTGCTCACGCGCACCACGCGCAGCGTCTCGCCCACGGCGGCGGGCGAGCGGCTGATGCAGGCCATAGGCCACCGCTTCGACGAGATTGAGGCCGAACTCGACGCTCTGACCGCGCTGCGCGACAAGCCCGGCGGCACGGTGCGCATCACCTGCGGCGACTACATGCTGCAAAGCACCCTGCTGCCCCGGCTGGCGCCGCTGCTGCTCGCCTATCCGGACATCTGCATGGAATTCGACGTGTACTACGGATTCCGCGACATCGTGGCCGAGCGCTTCGACGCCGGCGTGCGCCTGGGCAGCACCATCGACAAGGACATGATCGCCGTGCCCATCGGCCCGCCGCTGCGCATGGCCGTGGTGTCCTCGCCCGGGTATTTCGCGGAGCACGGCATTCCGAAGAATCCGCAGGACCTGATGGCGCACCGCTGCATCAACCAGCGCATGGTGACCTCGGGCGGCCTGTATGTGTGGGAGTTCGAGCGCCGGGGCCGCAAGATGAATGTGCGCGTGGACGGGCCGCTGATCTTCAACACCACCCAGCCCCAGATCGATGCGTCCCTGGCCGGGCTGGGCATCACGCTGCTGCCCGAGGACGAGGTCATGCCCTGGATCCAGAGCGGCCAGCTGCAGCGCGTGTTGGAGGACTGGTGCCCAAGATTCGACGGCCACCACCTGTACTACCCCAGCCGCAGGCAGCCCTCGCCCGCGTTCTCGCTGGTGGTCGATGCGCTGCGCTGGCGCGGCTGAGGCGCCTGGCCATCAACGCAGCGGCGAAGTAGGCATTGCCGCCGGCGACATACGCGGCAGGTCAGCTTGGGCACAATGAACGGCTTTCGCCCAGCCTCTTTCGCGGTCCTTGGACGCGACTCCTTCACGCGATTTCCTTACGCGATCTCTTCACGCGATGCAGCAAGAACCCGACTTCCTCCACAACCTGAACCAGGAATTCCGGGACGGCAGGCGCTGGCTGGACCGCACCATCGTGCTGGCCTATGCGGCCGCCGCCGGGCTGTGCGTGGTGGCCTTCACGCTGATGGCCGATGCGGGCTTTGAACTCTTCGAGAGCATCTACCACTGGCAGGGCGGCTGGGCCGTGCTGCTGTGGATGCCTGCCGTCACGGCGGGCGCCGTGTGGCTCACGCGGCGCTGGGCGCCGGGCGCGGCGGGGTCGGGCATTCCGCAGGTGATCGCCACGCTGGACCCGGCGCTGGACCCCGCGCAGCGCGGGCGCTTCGTGTCGCTGTGGTTGTCCTTCGCCAAGATGGCGCTGGCCAGCGCGGGCTTTGCGGCGGGGCTGTCGATCGGGCGCGAGGGGCCTTCGGTGCAGGTGGCCGCCGGTGTCATGCACCATGCGCGGCGCTGGTTCGGGCCGCATTCGGGCATCAGCCACCATGCGCTGCTGGTGGCCGGCGGCGCGGCCGGCATTGCGGCGGCCTTCAACGCGCCGCTGGCGGGCGTGGTCTTCGCCATCGAGGAGCTGTCGCGCAAGCTGGAGTCGCGCTCCAGCGGCCTGATCATCGCGGCCATCGTGCTGGCCGGCCTGATGGGCGTGTCGGCCTTCGGCAACCTCAGCTATTTCGGGCGCATCCAGGTGCCCCACCTGACCTGGGACGCGCTGCTGCCCGGCCTGTGCGTGACCCTGGCCTGCGGCGTGCTGGGCGGCCTCTTCGCCAAGCTGCTGGCCGCTTCGCTGACCCGCACGCCCGAGCGGCTCAACCAGCTGCGTGCGCGCTTTCCCATCCGCTTCGCGGCGGCGATCGCGCTGGTGATTGCCGTCATCGGCATGGTCACGGGCGGCGCCACCTTCGGCGCGGGCTCGGAGGCCGTCAAGCACATGCTGGCGGGCCAGGCCGACGTGCCCTCGTTCTACGTCACGCTCAAGTTCATCGCCACCTGGCTGTCGGCCTGGGTGGGCGTGCCGGGCGGCATCTTCGCGCCCTCGCTGTCCATCGGCGCGGGCGTGGGCCACAACGTGGCCAGCCTCATGGGCGCAGACATCGCGCCCGCACTCATCGCCATGGGCATGGCCGCCTTCCTGGCCGCCGTGACGCAGGCGCCGCTGACGGCCTTCATCATCGTGATGGAGATGGTGGACGGCCACTCCATGGTGCTCAGCCTGATGGCGGCGGCCATGCTGGCCAGCCTGGTCTCGCGCATGCTGGCCCGGCCGCTGTACGAGACGCTGGCCCAGCACATGCTGAGTCTGGTGCCTGCTTCTGGGCCAGTACCTGCACCGGCTCCAGCGCCAACGCCGGAGCCCGAGCCCGCCAGCACGGCGCAGCCGGCTGCACCGCCCAGGGACCAGGACAAGCCCGCAGGCGCCTGAGCCAGGCGCGCTTGGCTGACAGGCAATGGCGAAGGGCGATGGCCTGGGCGCGCTGCACGCCACGCCATGCTCGCTTCCTGAGTCCTGACGCACAACCCGAGGAAAGGAACGCGCCATGTGGGAGGAAGTGACCAGCACCCTGGCCGAGGAATTCTCCAGCCTGCCCGATGCGGCCGAGGTCACGCGCGTCATGGTGCGCCTGCTGCTGGCGGCCCTGCTGGGCGGCATCGTCGGCTACGAGCGAGAACACAAGGGCAAGGCCGCCGGCCTGCGCACCCACATGCTGGTGGCCATGGGCGCGGCGCTGTTCGTGCTGGTGCCCGAGCGCGGCGGCATGGGCATTGCCGACATGAGCCGCGTGATCCAGGGCGTGGTGGCCGGCGTGGGCTTCCTGGGCGCGGGCGCCATCATCAAGCGCCACTCCGAGGAACAGGTGCAGGGCCTGACCACGGCCGCCGGCATCTGGATGACGGCCGCCATCGGCGTGGCCTGCGGCCTGGGGCGCGAGGCCATCGCGCTGCTGGCCACGCTGCTGGCCATCGTCATCCTCGTGATGCTGCCGCACGTGGTCAGTGCGCCGCCCCCGCAGGCTGACGCGGAGCCGGATACCAAGCCGCGCGAGACTTGAGGGTGGGCGGCGGCCTTAAGCCTGGCATTCCGGCTTTGTTCGCTTTTTCCTGATGTCCGTGCTACGTGAACATGGCAAACATCACGAACGCAGCCAGTGAGGCTTGCGAGGCACTCGCCAACTCCCGATAGGCAGTCACGTGCGTGCATGGCCTCGTCTGGCCATGCACGCATGCCATTAGAAATCCACACTCGCACTCAGCGAGAACGTGCGCGGACCGCCCACCGTCAGGTAGCCCGAACCCGGGTAGCCGCCCACGGAGGCCCAGTAGTTGCGGTCCGTCGCGTTGTCCACGCGCAGGCGCAGCGTGAGCAGCTTGCCCTGCACTTCGGTCATGTAGCGCACGCCCAGGTCCAGGCGGTTCCATCCGGCCACGCGCAGGGTGTTGACGTCGTTGGCGTAGCTGGCGCCGGTGTGCACCAGGCGGCCGTCCAGCGCCAGGCCGTTGATGCCCGGCACATCCCACTCCACGCCCGCCGTGGCCTGGAAGCGCGGCACGCCGATGACGCGCTTGCCGTCGGTGGTGGCGCGGCCCGTGCTTTGCTGCCTGGCGTCCAGCCAGGTGGCGCCGCCCAGCAGGCGCAGGCCGCGCATGGGTTCGCCGAAGACGTTGAATTCCACGCCCTGGTGGCGGTCCTTGCCGGCCGAGGTGAACAGGTTGCCGTCGATCAGCGAGCGCGGCTTGTCGGTGGAGAAGAAGGCCAGGCCGCCGCCCAGCTTGCCGCCGTCGTACTTGACGCCCACTTCCTTTTGCTTGGTCACGTAGGGCGACATCTGCTGGCCCGCGTTGGCGATGATGGTGTCGCCCGACTTGGCCGGCGCCGTGTCGCCCTGGGCCAGTCCCTCGATGTAGTTGCCGTACAGCGATACCTGGGGCGTGAGCTTGAACACCGCGCCCAGCACCGGGCTGGTGCGGCTCTGGTCGTAGGCCGTGCGCACGCCGCCCTGGCTGGTGACCGCGCCGTTGCTGACGAGGCGGTAGCTCACCGAGTCGGTCTCTATCGTCTGGCGGCGCACGCCGGCCGTCACCAGCATGCGGCCGTCCATCAGCGACAGCGTGTCGCCCAGCGCAAAGCTGTTCAGGCGCGTGCCCCGGTTGTAGGCGGGGTTGGACAGGTCGTTGCCCAGGTAGTTGAGCGGCGTGATCGCGTAGTAGCGCGGGTCGTAGAGATTGGTGGCCAGCGTGTTGCTGCCCCCGCCGGTGCTCATGCCATAGGCGTTGTAGACCTTGAGGTCGAAGGCCGAATAGCTGGCCACGATCTCATGGCCCACGCTGCCCGTGTTCAGGCGTGCGCGCACGCCCAGCTCGCCCGTGCTCACGCGGTCCTTGCGGGCGTTGTCGAAGCGGCTGGTGGTGGCTGCGCCATTGCCGGCCGCCGCCAGCGTGATGTTGGCCAGCGAGTTGTTCTCGGAGCTGCGGCGCAGGCCGTAGGCGGCCCAGGCCGTCACGTTGCTGTTGATGTCCCATTCGCCGCGCAGCGTGCCGAACAGGTCGCGCTCGTCGGAATAGGTCCAGGGCTGGGCCCAGTTGGAGGAAGCATCGGGCGCCGAAGGAATGGCCGCCAGCCCTGCGCCCGGCGTGACGTTGGTGCGCGTGCGCTTGAGGCGGTTGTCCTGCCAGCCGATGTCGCCCGACAGGCGCACATTGCGGCTGCGCCAGTCCATGCCCACGGACAACAGATCGAGCTTGGAGCTTTCCTGGTCGATGGCCGTATCGCCGCCCCGGTGCGCGGCATTGAGGCGGATGCCCGTGGCCTGGTCGGGGCCGAAGCGCCGGCTCACGTCGGCCGCCACGAAGGCCTGGCCGCCGCTGGCAATGCCCGCCGTCACGCGCGACAGCGGATCAGTGCCCGCGCGCTTGGGCAGCAGGTTGATGTTGCCGCCCAGCCCGCCACCATTGGGGCTGGCGCCCATCAGAAAGGCCGATGCGCCGCGCAGCAGCTCCACGCGCTCGAACAGCTCGGTGGCGATGTACTGGCGCGGCAGCAGGGCATACAGGCCGTTGTAGGCCACGTCGTCCGAGCCCAGCACGAAGCCGCGCACGAAGTAGGACTCCTGGAAATTGCCGAAGCCGCGCGCCACGCGCACGGAAGGATCGTTCTGCAGCACATCGCCCACGCTCTTGGCCTGGCGGTCCTGGATCAGCTCGTTGGTGTAGCTGGTGATGGAGAACGGCGTCTCCATGTTGTCGCGCGTGCCCAGAATCCCGGCCCGCCCGCCGCGCGCCACCTGGCCGCCCGCGTAGGGCCTGGACAGGCCTTCAGCCGACGCATCGGCGCTGGCCTCCACGGTGACGGTGCCCAGCTCGGGCGCGGCCGTTGCCGTGGAAGGGGCAGGTTGGGCCCATGCGGCGCCAGCAGACAAAAGAAGGGCCAGGGCCCCGGCGATCGGGGTCAGCGTGTGGAGGGGGGAGTGCATGGAGAAAACGGGATGAGAATGCGGGATGAGAATGATTCCCAATAATTTTATCGATGCGACTCCCCCGTATGGAGCTTGTAGGGAGATGTGTCTGTTTGTGCCCACATCCCTGCCAGCGCATCGCTGCCGAAGCTGCGCTTGTGCCGGCTGTGGAAACTTGCCTATCATCCGGTCGGCCCCCTGTTCCGGGGCTGGTGCGTAAGAACACCAATACACAGCGGTTGAGCCTCCCCGAAAGCGAGTTCTGTCCCTTACCGGAGCACGGAACGATGATCACCGTTTCTCACCCCTTGGTCTGCGCCCAGTTCACTGGTATCGCAGGCTTTTTCATGACCGCAGTCACTTCGGCCGGTCTTTTCCATACCTTGTCACCCCTTCAACTGGAGCACTCTTTGCGCCACTTCGCACGGAGGGCGCAGCCATGAAGCAGACCAAGGAACAGGCCAAGACCTCGGCCGCCAGGATTGAGCGGCTGACGCGCGATATCTCCGAGATCCACAAGCTGGTGGATGAGGGCTGCGCCGAGATCACGGCCACGGCGCAGATGGCCTTGAAGTGGCTGGAGACGCCGGAGGGCTGCCAGCGGCTGGACGTGGTGGCCGAGGCCTTGAAGATGATTCGCCATAGCGCCCTGTTCACGGGCGACTGCTCCAGAAGCAAGGCGATCTCGGCAGGCAGCACATACCGCAATCTGGCCCAACGGCGGCTGCGCGAGGCCGCGAAGGCAGCCGATGAGGCGCGCGTGGCGCAGGCCTTGCGGAATTCGGCGGCTTAGCGCCGCAGCGTGCAGCGTGCACCGGGCCAGGTGCGCGCCGAGGGGACCGGCGCCTGCTCAGGCGCTGGCCAGCAGCTCCCACGAGCAGACCTGCGCCTCATCCTCCCCCTGCACGAACGCAACCCGCATGCCCAGCGCCTTGCCCATGCCTTGCACGGCCAGGCGCAGGGCGGTGGGCACGGCGCGGTCGCCCGTGATGACGACCATGCCCCGGCACAGCTGGCGCATGCGTTCGCGGTTGCGCTTGAAGAACAGGGCGCGCTGCTTGCGTTCTTCGTGGCTTTCCTCGGGGTGGTCGCCGGGCAGGTGGTCGGTGAGCAGCACGAAGTGCCGGCCCAGGTCGAGCAGGGATTCGATCTGGGCCTCGGCCGATGCGTCATTGCCGTTGCCTGCGTCTGCAGGTGCCTGCGCTTCGGGTTCGCGCAGGTAGACCAGGGGAAAGCGGGAGGTATCGATCAGCATGTCATGGTTCCTGGGAAAAAGCAGGGCATCAGTACAGGTCGTGCCTGACCGCATGGGCGTAGTGGGCGTTGGCCTGTTCCTGTTGCGCGGCATCCATGGCGGGCGCCGTGGCATCGGCCAACTGCGTGAGGGCGGCCATCATCTGGCCCACGGTGGGCAGGGCGGTGCGGTCCAGCTGGCTGGACGGGTTCCAGAGGCCGGAGCGGTGGATGGCCTTGCCGCAGTGCAGCAGCACCTCGTCGACCAGGACCACGGTGGCGGTCTTGGGCGTGCCCCTGCCTTCGCTCAGCTCCTGCAGCAGATGGGGGTCGGTGGAGATGCGGCCGCGCCCGTTGATGCGCAGGAAGATGTCCAGCCCCGGGAACAGGAAGAGCATGGCCAGGCGGTCATCGGCCTGCAGGTTGCGCAGGGATTCGATGCGGTTGTTGCCGGGCCAGTCGGCAAAGGCCACGGTGCGCTCGTCCAGCACCTGCACAAAGCCGGGCGGCCCGCCGCGCGGCGAGGCATCCAGGCCGCGTTCGCCGGCCGTGGCCAGGCAAAAGAAGCTGGCCTGGCGCAGATAGGCCTCGTGGAAGTCGGACAGGCGGTCGCGCACGGCCTTCTGGATTCTTTCTGCCGGGGCGGCGTAGAGCGAATCCAGGTCGATGGCCGGGCCTGGCGGCTCTGCAAGGGCGGTGTTGTCGGTGTGCATGGCACAAGCGTAAGAACAAAGGCGTTGGCGGCTGTAGACTGGATCAGCCAACAAATAGCTCAAAGACGCCATGCCCGATGCCATTCTTGAACTCGTCAGCCATGTGAACCGTGCCGATGGCCCCGTGCTGATCGCGGCCGTGGGCAACCAGGACGAGGAGCTGGCCTCCGAGCCGCACCGGCACGCGCGCGGCCAGCTGTTCGGCTCGCTGCGCGGGCTGCTGTCGGTGGGCGTGGAGGACGCGGTCTGGGTGGTGCCCGCCATCCATGCCGTTTGGCTGCCGCCGCACCAGCTGCATTCGGGCCGCTCCCATGGTCCCTTCCACGGCTGGAGCGTCTATGTGGCGGAGCCGGCCTGCGCCGACCTGCCGCAGCGGCCCTGCGCCATCCGCACCTCGGGCCTGCTGCGCGAGGCCGTGCTGCGCGCCGCCGGCTGGGGATGGCAGCAAGGCGTGCCCACAATGCAGCCCGTGCAACCCGGCCCTTCGGCGGACCAGGCCCGCACCCATGTGATGGCGGTGATCCTGGACGAGATCCGCACCCTGCCCGTGGAGCCCCTGGGCCTGCCCCTGCCCGCCGACCCGCGCCTGCAGCGCATCGCCCGCGCGCTGATCGCCGACCCGGCCGATGACCGCGACCTGGAGGCCTGGGCACGCTGGGCCGCCGTCAGCTCGCGCACGCTGAGCCGGCGCTTTGTCTCGGAGACCGGCTTCAGCTTCACCGCCTGGCGCCAGCGCGCGCGGCTGATGCGCTCGCTGGAGATGCTGGCCGCCGGCGCGCCGGTGACGAACATCGCGCTGGACCTGGGCTACGCCACGGCCAGCGCCTTCATCGGGCTGTTCCGGCGCACGTTCGGGGAGACGCCTGCAGCGTACCGGGGGAGGCTGGGGGCTGCGCGGGACTGAGGGGCTGCGGTGCCCTTGTGGCTAACGGCTTCGCCTACAACCGCTGCAACTGCGCATTCAGATAGGCATCGCGCGAGGGCAGCAGGTGCTCGGCGCACAGGCGCACCAGGGCGTCGCGGTCCTGGGCGCGCAGGGCTTCGATCATTTGCCAGTGTTCCTGGCGTGCGCGCTCGCGGTAGTCGGCCGAGACCAGGGAGGCGAAGCGGATGGGGTGCGTCTGGCGCGCGTATTCGGTGATGGCCTTGTGCAGCGTGTCGTTGCCCGCCAGCGCAAACAGTTCCTGGTGAAAGGCCAGGTTGATGCGGAACACCAGGCGCGCGTTGCCTTCGGCCACGGCGGCGTCGTGCTGCTGCTGGATGGAGGTCAGGCGTTCGAGCCTCTCGGCCGGCACGGGCAGGGGGATCTTGCGGGCAGCCTCGACTTCGAGCATGCCGCGCAGCTCGTACAGTTCCTGCACTTCCTGGGTGGAGAACGAGCGCACCAGGGCGCCCACGTTCTTGCGGCGCTCGATGAGGCCCATGCGGTCCAGCGCGGCCAGGGCCTCGCGGGCGATGTGGCGCTTTACGTCGAAGCGGGCCATGAGGTCGTCTTCGACCAGGCGCTCGCGCGGGTGCAGCCGGCCGAAGACCACGTCCTCTTCCAGTGCGGCCACCATGGCGCCCAGGGCGTCGGCTGCGGGGGCGGGTTCGGCATCCAGGGAAATCGGCAGTGAGGCGGCAGCGACCATCAAGACAGGCGGTTGGGACAAAAACGCCATTTTGTCCGAACTGATGGCCCTCACTGGGCATGCCGGGCGTGCCGCGCTGCCTGGCATGGACTATTCGCGCGGGCCGGGAATGGTGCCGCGTTCGGTGGCGCAGCGCAGGAAGTCGAAGTCCACGCCCTGGTCGGCCTGGTTCACGGTGGTGAGAAAGAGCTTGCGGTAGCCGCGCTCGGCCGTGGGCTCGGTCACCGGGTGGAGCCGGGCGCGGCGGGCCAGTTCCTCGTCGCTGACCTGCAGCGTGAGCTCGCGCCGCGCCACCGACAGCGTGATGCGGTCGCCGTTGTGCACATGGGCCAGCGGGCCGCCCACGGCCGACTCGGGCGTGACGTGCAGCACGATGGTGCCGAAGGCCGTGCCGCTCATGCGCCCGTCGGAGATGCGCACGATGTCCTTGACGCCGGCCCGCGCCAGCTTGCGCGGGATGGGGATGTAGCCCGCCTCGGGCATGCCGGGCGCGCCCTTGGGGCCTATGTTCTTGAGCACGAGGATGTCGTCGGCCGTCACGTCCAGATCGTCGCTGTCGATGCGGTGGGCCAGGTCGGCCGCGTTCTCGAAGACCACGGCGCGGCCTTCGTGCTCCATGAGCCGGGGATGGGCGGCCGACTGCTTGATGATGGCGCCGCCCGGCGCCAGGTTGCCCTGCAGCACGGCGATGCCGCCCTGCGGGTAGATGGGGTTGGAGCGCGGGCGCACCACGTCCTGCGCAAAGCCGGGGCCGGCGCGATCGATCTCTTCGCCCAGCGTGCGGCCGGTGACGGTGAGGGCGTCCAGGTTCAGCAGGGGCTTGAGCTCGCGCAGCAGCGTGGCCATGCCGCCCGCGTGGTGGAAGTCCTCCATGTAGTGATCGCCCGAGGGCTTGAGGTCCAGCAGCACGGGCGTGTCGCGGCCCATGCGGTCCAGGGCCTTGAGGTCGATGTCATAGCCCATGCGCCCCGCGATGGCGGCCAGGTGCACGATGCCGTTGGTGGAGCCGCCAATGGCCAGCAGCACGCGCATGGCGTTCTCGAAGGCGGCGGGCGTGAGGATTTTGTCGATGGTCAGGCGCTCGCGCGCCATGCGCACGGCCTCGGTGCCTGTCTGTTCGGCGATGCGGATGCGGTCGGCCGTGACGGCGGGGGGCGAGGCGCCGCCCGGCACCGTCATGCCCAGCGCCTCGGCAATGCAGGCCATGGTGCTGGCCGTGCCCATGACCGAGCAGGTGCCCACGCTGGCCACCAACTGGTTGTTCACGTCGGCGATCTCTTCGGCGTCGATCTCTTCGGCGCGGAACTTGCCCCAGTAGCGGCGGCAGTCCGTGCAGGCGCCCACGCGCTCGCTGCGGTGCGAGCCGGTGAGCATCGACCCGGTGATCAGCTGGATGGCCGGGATGCCGGCCGAGGCCGCGCCCATCAACTGGGCCGGCACCGTCTTGTCGCAGCCGCCGATGAGCACGACGGCATCCATGGGCTGGGCGCGGATCATCTCCTCGGTGTCCATGGACATGAGGTTGCGCAGGTACATGCTGGTCGGCGCCGAGAAGCTTTCGTGCACCGAGATGGTGGGGAAGTCCATGGGCAGGCCGCCCGCCAGCATGACGCCGCGCTTGACGGCCTCGATCAGCTGGGGCGCGTTGCCGTGGCAGGGGTTGTAGCTGCTGCCCGTGTTGGCAATGCCGATGACGGGGCGCTGCAGCGCCGAGTCCGTATAGCCCGCGCCCTTGATGAAGGCCTTGCGCAGGAACAGCGAAAAGCCCCGGTCGCCGTAGTTGGTCAGGCCCTTCGATATGCCGCTTTCGGCGTCGGCGGGGGTGATGTCGTGGGCCGGGGAGGGCGTCTTGGGGTCGGTCATGGCGGCGGTCCGTGGGTCTGGAGTGGGGAGCGAAGGCAGGCACTGCCTTGCGTTGACGGCAGGATAGCGGCGCTGCCCTCAAATTATCATCGGCGTTATCACCTATATTATTAATAATCTAATTGACCAACCATGCGGCCGTGTCCGGTCTGCGTGCCGGACATGTTTTTCCGACACAAGACAAGGAGACATCCATGACCGCCGCACACCGCTCTCATCCGCCCAACCGGCGCGCCCTGCTGGGCGCCGCACTGCTGACCCTGGGCGCAGGCCTGGCGTTGCCCACCGCAGCCAGTGCCGCAGCCGACGCTGGTTATCCGGCCCGGCCCATCAAGCTCGTCATTCCCTACACGCCCGGCGGCGCCACCGACGTGATCGGGCGCGTGGTGGGGCAAAGGCTCTCGCTGGCGCTGGGCCAGCCCGTGGTGGTGGAGAACCGCGCGGGCGCGGCCGGCAACCTGGGCGCCGCCGCCGTGGCCAGGGAAAAGGCCGACGGCTACACCCTGCTGCTGGGCGCGCTGACCAGCCATTCCATCAACAGCGTGCTCATGGCGTCCACGGCAGGCTTCACCATGGACAAGAGCTTTGCGCCCATTGGCGTGGTGGGCCGCGTGCCGCTGGTGGTGACCGTGGGCCCGGCGGTGAAGGCGGCCAGCCTGGGCGAGTTCATCGCCCTGGCCAAAAGCCGGCCGGGCGGGCTGAACTACGGCTCCTCGGGCAATGGCTCGCCGCAGCATCTGGCGGCCGAGCTGTTCAAGCGGCAGGCGGGCGTGTCGCTGACCCACGTGCCCTACAAGGGCAGCACGCCGGCGCTCAATGATCTGATGGGCAGCCAGGTGGATGTGGTGTTCGACACCCTGCCCGCCACGCAGGGCTTCATCAAGGGCGGGCGCCTGCGCGCCCTGGCCGTGACCACGGCGCAGCGCGTGTCCTCCATTGCCGACATTCCCACCACGGCCGAGGCCGGGCTGTCAGGCTTCGAGGTGACGTCGATGTTCGGCCTGCTGGCGCCTGCGGGCACGCCCGCGCCCGTCGTCGCCCGGCTCAGTGGCGCGCTCAGGGAGGCGATGGGGCAGCAGGAAGTGAAGGACGCCCTGGTCGCCCAGGGCGCCATGCCCACCTTCACCACGCCCGACGAGGCGCGAGCCCAGATCGCCGAGGAGGTGGCGCGCTGGTCCGCCGTGATCCGGCAGGCGGGCATACAGCCGGATTGAGGCAGCGCCTCAGCGCCGCCGGGCCCGCGTCTCCGGCAGAAAGGCCGTCGCCAGCCCCAGCAGCGGCAGGTAGGCCACCAGGCTGTACACCCAGACGATGCCGTGGGTGTCGGCCAGGTTGCCCATGCCGGCAGCCCCCAGGCCGCCGATGCCGAACATGAGGCCGAACATCAGCCCCGAGACCAGGCCCACGCGGCCGGGCACGGCCTCCTGGGCGTAGACCACCAGCGCCGCAAAGGCCGAGGACATGACCAGTCCGATGACGATGGACAGCACGGCCGTCCAGAACAGGTCGGCATGCGGCAGCAGCAGTGCAAACGGCGCCACGCCCAGGAAGGACACCCAGATCACGGCCTTGCGCCCTATGCGGTCGCCCACCGGGCCGCCCGCGAAGGTGCCCGCCGCCACGGCCGCCAGGAAGGCGAACAGGTACAGCTGCGACTGCTGCACGGGCAGGGCAAAGCGCTCGATCAGATAGAAGGTGAAGTAGTTGGCAAAGGCCGCGATGTAGACGAACTTGGCGAACATCAGCACGCAGATCACGGTCACCGCGCGTATGACCTGCGAGCGGTTCAGCGCCGTCAGCGCGTGCTGGCCGGCCGCCACCACCTTGGCCGGCGCGTGGTGCAGGCGCCAGTGCGTGATGCGCAGCAGCACCCAGATGGCCAGCAGCGCCACCAGCATGAACCAGGCGATCGCATGCTGGCCGAACGGAATGACGATGGCCGCCACCATCAGCGGGCCGATGGCCGAGCCCGTGTTGCCGCCCACCTGGAAGGTCGATTGCGCCGTGCCGAAGCGCCCGCCCGAGGCCAGCCGCGCCACGCGCGAGGCCTCGGGGTGGAAGGTGGACGAGCCCACGCCGATCAGCGACGCGGCGGCCAGCAGCATCGGGTAGCTGGTGGACAGGGCCAGCAGGCCCACGCCCACCAGCGTCACCACCATGCCCAGCGGCAGCAGGTAGGGCTTGGGATGCTTGTCGGTGTACAGGCCGATCCAGGGCTGCAGCAGCGAGGCCGTGACCTGGTAGACCAGGGATATCCAGCCGATCTGCGCGAAGCTCAGCGAGAACTCCGTCTTGAGCATGGGATAGACGGCCGGCAGCACGGCCTGGATCAGGTCGTTGAGCAGGTGGGCGAAGGCGGCGGCGCCGACGATGCGCAGCAAAAAGCCCTGCGCGGCATGGCCGGGTGCTGGATGGGCGGGCGCCGGATGGGCATGCGTTGCAGGCGCGCCCAGCTCGCCCGGGGCGCCAAGAGTGGTGGTGTTGCTTGTCATGGAGGAAAGAGCCCCGCAGGGCGGCACGATCAGGGTCCGGCGTTGACGAAGGTCAATGGGCCGTGGGACCGAAGATAGGCGTTTGGTGCCCGTCTGTCTCTCTCTATACTGACTTCAATTGTCGAGATCGGGACAGAGAGCCGCATAGAGCCGCATAGAGCCGCATAGAACCGCACAGGATGGGAAGCCCCATGGCCGCAGAACTGCCGCGCATATACCTCAAGTACCACCAGACCGGGCGCCCCATGGCCGCCATGGAGGCCAACTGGGCGCATGGCACCAGCACGGGCTGGCACTCCCACCCGCGCGGCCAGCTGCTGTATGCGATCGAAGGCGTGATGTCGGTGCAGCTGCATTCCGGCTCCTGGCTGGTGCCGCCCAACCGGGGGCTGTGGATAGAGGCCGGCGCCGAGCACGATGTGCGCATGTCGGGCGACGTGAAGATGCGCACGGCCTACATCGACGCCTCGGCCTTTGCGGACCTGCCCGCGCGCACCTGCGTGGTCAATGTGTCGCCCCTGCTGCGCGAGCTGGTGGTGGCTGCCGTCGGCGTGCCGCTGGACTATGCCGAAGGCAGCCGCGACGAGCGCCTGATGCACCTGCTGGTCGATGAGCTGCGCGCCGCCGAGGTGCTGCCCCTGCACCTGCCCCTGTCCGCCGACGCGCGGCTGCGCCAGGTCTGCGAGGCCCTGATGCGCGAGCCTGCCGACACCGCCACCGCCGAACACTGGGCGCAGCGCCTGGGCGTGAGCGCCAAGACGCTGCAGCGCCTGTTCGTGAAGGAAACCGGCATGCCCTTCGCCCAGTGGCGCGAGCAGGCGCGGCTGATGTTCGCGCTGGGCCGCATTGCGGCGGGCGAGCGCATCATCGACATCGCCCTCGATTGCGGCTACGCCAGCCAGAGCGCGTTCACGGCCATGTTCAAAAGGCATTTCGGGGTGCCGCCTTCTGGCTTCCAGCGCTGAGGCACGATCGGGCCAAGGCCGGGCCGGGCGGACTTGGATGCAGATCCAGATATCGATTGCGGCACAAGCATATGCCCAAAGATTCGTTCCCCCGCGCCTGCGTCGTGGCGATACTGGCCGGCCGCATTCCCTCCACTGCCTTGCCTGTACCACCGTGCTACCCGACCCAGTCCCCGACAGCGCGGCCGAAGCGCAGGTCGATCGCGTCATCGACGGCCTGCTCAACGGCCTGCAATGGCGCGCCAGCGTG
The DNA here is from genome assembly GCF_042653485.1 of Delftia deserti. Classification (NCBI taxonomy): domain Bacteria; kingdom Pseudomonadati; phylum Pseudomonadota; class Betaproteobacteria; order Burkholderiales; family Comamonadaceae; genus Delftia; species Delftia deserti. The sequence continues at coordinate 4,757,231 of NZ_JBHSIH010000001.1, forward strand.
TTCCATGTGGGGCAGTACTGCGGGCGCTGGCGGGCTTCCACGGCAGGGCGCGCGCGGGCCAGCTTTCACTTGATCCTGGACGGGCGCTGCTGGCTGCACCTGCCGGGCCAGCCCTCGGTGGAGCTGCAGCCGCGCGACGGCGTGTTCCTTTCGCGCGATGTGCCGCATTTCATCTCGCCCTATGCCGACCCGGACATGGCCTGCGCCCCGCAGGCCATGCGTCCCGCCACGGGCGATGCCGGCATAGGAGAGACGGCGCTGGCCTGCGGCTTCTTCACCTTCGAGGGACCCATGCGCGGCCTGCTGGTCGATGCCTTCCCCGACCACCTGGTGCTGCGCGGCGACGACCATGCGATGAGCGGCGCCTCCATGCTGTTCGACCTGATGCGCGCCGAGGCGCTGCGCACGGGCACCGAGCCCTCGGCCGTGATGGACCGGCTGGTGGGCCTGCTGTTCTTCTACGGCCTGCGCCGGCTGGCGCATGGCGATGCGCGGGCGCGCGGCATCTGGAGCCTGCTGCGCCGGCCGGGCTTTGCGCCGCTGGTGGCCGAGCTGCTGCGCGACCCGGCCCGCAACTGGAGCGTGGCCGACATGGCCGCGCGCGTGTGCCTGTCGCGCGCCACGTTCTTCCGGCAGTTCGCCGAGGCCTGCGGCCAGCCGCCCCAGCAGTTCCTGCTGCTGCTGCGCATGCAGCTGGCGGCACGTCGCCTGGCCCAGGGCGAGGCGATAGGCCAGGTGGCCGAGGCCGTGGGCTACGAGTCCTATGCGGCTTTCTCGCGCGCCTTCAAGCGCGTGATGGGCGAGCAGCCCGGCGCCTGGCAGCGCGCGCAGGCGCGCTGCTGCTGAGCCGCCATCCGGGCCCGCCGCATCCGCCTGCGGGTTGACACGTTCGGGCATAAATCCGCGACGCGGCGGCATTGATGGCAAGGGGGGCGCGGCCGATCATGAAGGCATTCCTTCATTCCTGCAAAGCACCATGGCACGCCTGACCCTGCACACCCCGCAAACCGCCCCTGAAGCCAGCCGCCCCTTCGTGGAGCGCGCCCTGGCCGGCAACGGATTCCTGCCCAACCTGATCGCCATCCTGGCCAACTCGCCCCAGGCGCTGGAGACCTATGTGACCGTGGGCCAGATCAACGCGCGCGCCCAGCTCACGCTGGCCGAGCGCGAGGTGGTGCAGATCACGGCCGCGCGCATCCATGGCTGCGACTTCTGCGTGGCCGGCCACACCAAGCTGGCCTTCAAGCAGGCCGGCCTGAGCCAGGCCGAGGTGGTGGCGCTGCAGGACGGCCGCGACACGGGCCAGCCGCGCCTGGACGCCGTGCGCCGCTTTGCCGAAGCCGTGATCGCCACGCGCGGCGCCGTCGCCGACGAGGCCCTGGCTGCCTTCCATGCGGCCGGCCTGAGCGAGCAGCAGGCGCTGGAGGTGGTGCTGGGCATCAGCCTGGCCACGCTGTGCAACTTTGCCAACAGCCTGGCGCAAAGCCCCGTCAACCCGCAGCTGCAGCCCTATCTGCCCGAACAGTTCCGACAACCGCAGGAGAACGCACATGCTGGCTGATTCGCTGCGGCAGTGGCTGGACGCCCATGCCGACTCCCTGGACGAAGGCCCCGCGCATGCGCACGAAGTGCTGCCCCGGCTGGCGCAGCACGGCCTGTTCGGCCTGGGCGTGCCCGTGGCCGAGGGCGGGCAGGGCGGCAGCCTGGGCGATGCGCTGGAGGCCATTGCCGGCGTGGCCGGGCATTCGCTGACGGCGGGCTTCGTGTTCTGGGCGCAGCGCGCCTTTGTCGAATACCTGCTGCAGTCGCCCAACGCGGCGCTGCGCCAGCGCTGGCTGCCGGGCCTGCTGCAGGGCACGCAGGCGGGCGCCACGGGCCTGTCCAACGCCATGAAGTACCTGGGCGGCATCGAGGCCCTGCAGGTCGAGGCCGCACCCGTCGCTCCTGCCGGTACTGCAGGGGACGCCGGCTCCGGCAACGCGGACGGCCTTGCACTGCGCGGGCGCGTGCCCTGGGCCACCAACCTGGTGCCGCCGGGTCGCTTCGTGGTGGCCGTTGCCGTCTCGCGCAGCGACGGTGCAAAGCCCTTCGTGGCCGCGCTGCCCGGCGATGCGGCGGGCCTGCAGCGCAGCGCCGACCTGGACCTGATCGCGCTGCGCGGCAGCCATACGGCGGCGCTGTCCATCGAGGGGCTGCAGATCGGTCCGGCCGATGTGATCCATGCCGACGCCAACCATTTCCTGCCGCGCGTGCGGCCCGCCTTCATGGGCCTGCAGCTGGGGCTGTGCATCGGCCTGGCGCGCGCCTCGCTGGCGGCGGCCTCGGCCCGTGCCGGCGCCGGGCGCGATGTGCTGGGCGGCCCGCTGCAGCAGCAGCGCCACGCGCTGGAACTGGCCACGGCCACGCTGCATGCCGGCCTGTCCGACGGGCGTTTTCTTGACCGACCTCAAGCCCTGTTCCGCCTGCGCCTGGAATTGAACGACATCGTGCAGCAGTCCCTGCAGCTGGAGCTGCACGCCAGCGGCGGGCGCGCTTATCATCGCGACCAGCCGCTGGGATTTGCGCGCCGTTGGCGCGAGGCGGCCTTCATCCCCATCGTGACGCCCAGCGTCACGCAGCTACAGGGCGCGCTGGCTGGCGCGGCCCTGGCAACCACCAGTTCATGACCCAGACGGAAGCTTTCTCCCCTGACGCTCCCGCGCCCGTGCTGCAGGCACGCGGCGCGGGCTTTGGCTATGCGCCCGGCAAGGCCGTGTTCGAGGACATCTCCCTGAGCATTGCCCCGCGCGAGATCGTCTGCCTGCTCGGCGGCAGCGGCTGCGGCAAGTCCTCGCTGCTGCGCGTGCTCGGCGGCCTGGAGTCGCCGGACGGCGGCGCCTGGAGCCGGGGCGAGCTCCAGTTCCTCGGCCAGCCGCTGACCGCGCCGCACCCGCGCGCGGGCTTCGTGTTCCAGCAGCCCAGCCTGCTGCCCTGGCTGGACGCGCGGCGCAACGTGGGCTTCGGCCTGGACTTCGAGCGCCAGCCGAAGCTGGAGGCCGAGGCCCGCCGCCAGCGCGTGGAGCAGGCGCTGCAGGCCGTGGGCCTGGGCGGCAGCGGCGCGCTCTACCCCTCGCAGCTGTCGGGCGGCATGGCCCAGCGCGTGGCCCTGGCGCGTGCCCTGGCACGCGAGCCGCAGCTGCTGCTGGCCGACGAGCCGTTCTCGGCCCTGGACGCCATCACGCGCGCCGAGATGCAGGAGCTGATGGTGGACGTGGTCCACCGCTGGCACACGGCCGCGCTGCTGGTCACGCATGACATCGACGAGGCCATCCTCGTGGGCGACCGCATCCTGCTGATGGGCGGACGGCCCGGCCACATCGTGCGCGAATGGCGCGTGGACATAGCGCGCCCGCGAGAGGACCAGGCCGCCGCCGTGACCGCGCTGCGGCTGGACATCCTCTCGGCCCTGCACGGCGTGCGCCATGCGGCCCAGGCCTGATCTCCCTCGCCTGCCCGCTTGCCTGCCGATCCGCCATTTCTTCGACTTCAACCATGCTCTTCTGAAAGGTCTTTCGCATGAGCTTCCAGGACCACCCTTCCTACACCCACATCTGTGCCTCGTCGGACTGCGGCTGCGGCCTCACGCGGCGCGACATGCTGCGCCTGGGCGCATTGGCCACGGCCTCGGTGGCCGCGCCGCTGCTGGCCGCAGGCGATGCGCGCGCCCAGGCCTTCAAGGGCGATGACCAGCCCGTGAAGATCGGCTACCTGCCCATCACCGACGCCACGCCGCTGCTCGTGGCCCACGGCAACGGCCTGTTCGAGGCCGAAGGCCTCAAGGCCGAGGCGCCGCGCCTGTTCCGCTCCTGGGCCCAGATCGTCGAGGCCTTCGTCTCGGGCCAGGTCAACGTCATCCACCTGCTCACGCCCTCCACGCTGTGGGTGCGCTACGGCGCCAAGTTCCCCGCCAAGATCGTGGCCTGGAACCACGTCAACGGCTCGGGCCTGACCGTGCTGCCCGAGATCCAGAAGGTGCAGGACCTGGGCGGCAAGACCGTGGCGATCCCGTTCTGGTACTCCATCCACAACATCCTGCTGCAGGACGTGCTGCGCAAGGCCGGCCTCACGGCCGTGACCCGCGCGCGCGGCGGCGCCATTGCGGCCAACGAGGTCAACCTCGTCGTGCTGGCGCCGGCCGAAATGGTCTCGGCCCTGGCCGGCAAGTCGATTGCGGGCTTCATCGTGGCCGAGCCCTTCAATGCCGCCGCCGAGATCGCGGGCGTGGGCAAGATGCTGCGCTTCTCGGGCGATGTCTGGAAGGACCATGCCTGCTGCGTCACCTTCCTGGCCGAGCGCGACATCGCCGACAAGCCCGAATGGGCGCAGCGCGTGACCAATGCCGTGGTCAAGGCCCAGCTGTGGACGCGCGACAACCGCCTGGCCGCCGCGCGCCTGCTGTCGAGCACGGGCGAGCGCCGCTACACGCCCCATCCGCAGCAGACGCTGTCCAAGGTGCTGGCCGCCACCGACTACGCCAGCTACGAGGCCAGCGGCGTGGTCGTCAACAAGGGCTGGCACCAGCGGCGCATCGACTTCCAGCCCTATCCCTATCCCTCGTACACCGAGCAGCTGGTGCGCGCCATCAAGGCCACCAAGGTTGAGGGCGACACGCGCTTCCTCGACAAGCTGGAGCCCAGGTTTGCGGCCACCGACCTGGTGGACGACCGCTTCGTGCGCAAGGCCATCCAGGCCGTGGGCGGCCCGCAGGTCTTCGGCATTCCGGCCGATTTCTCGCGCCGCGAAACCATCGTGGTGTGATCCAGGTGTTGCGACGTATCGGATTGCCGCTGCTGGGCGCGGCCCTGGTCCTGGCCCTGTGGTGGGTGGGCGGCGCGCTGCTGGCGCGCAGCACGCCCGTGGCTGCGGCCTTTGCGCCCTGGCCTTCCCTGCAGGCGCTGGGCCAGCTGCTGACAGGCGCCGACATCTGGATGCACACCCTGCTGAGCCTGCAGCGCGTGGCCGTGGGCCTGCTGCTGGCCTTCGTGGTCGGCGTGCCGCTGGGCGTGCTGGTGGGCCTGTCGCGCGGGTTCTCGCAGGCGTTCTCGCCCGTGTTCCAGTTCCTGCGCATGATCTCGCCGCTGTCGTGGATGCCCATTGCCGTGATGGTGCTGGGCGTGGGCGACGCGCCCGTGTACTTCCTGCTGGCCTTCGCTGCCGTCTGGCCCATCTTGCTGAGCACGGCGGCCGGCGTGGCCCAGCTGGACCGCAACTGGCTGCTGCTGGCGCGCAGCCTGTCGGCCACGCGCACCGAGACCGTTCTGCGCGTGGTGCTGCCCGGCATCACGGCCCAGATCCTCACCGGCGTGCGCCTGGCCATCGGCATCATCTGGATCGTGCTGGTGCCTGCGGAAATGCTGGGCGTATCGGCCGGCCTGGGCTACTTCATCCTCGACACGCGCGACCGCCTCGCGTATTCGGAGCTGATGGCCGCCGTGGTGCTGATCGGCGCCCTGGGCTATGCGCTGGACCATGCGGCGCGCTGGCTGCACCAGCGCTGGATGCATTCGGCCTGAGGCCTGCGGGCAGACGGCGGCATCAGGTGCCGCATCAGGTGCCGCGCACGCGGCCCAGCCGCAGTCCCGCCAATCCCGTCAGCACGGCGCACAGCAGCACCTCCCAGGGGCCCAGCGCGGGCACGGGGGTGGCTGTGGCCGGGGGGGCGGGCTCCACGGTTTGGGTCCATGCGCCGCTATCCGCGGCGAGATAGTTCCCATCGCCGCCGTACCGGGCAACGATGGCATGCGGGCCGGCCACCGTCAGTTGGGTGGAGGCGAGGATGGCCCTGGCATTGGACAAGCCCGCCGTGCCCAGCGACAGGCCGCCAGCCAGGATTTCGACCGTTCCCGTGGGAACGGCGGCAGCACCCGGGGAGACATCGGGTGCGACCGCCACGGTGAAGGACAGCGACTGTCCGGAACGCGAGGGATTGGCGCTGGAGGTCAGCGTGACACGGGAGGGGCCTTGACCCACCGCCGCCATCTGCATCGCCTGGGGAGCCGCTTCATGGTCCGCATCGCCGAGCTGGCTGGCGTTGATCGTGCATGTCCCTGCGGCCTGGAAGCGGATGGTGCTGCCGGAGGCGCTGCAGATCGTCGCGGTCAAGGCATCCACGGCGAACGTGACGGGGTTTCCCGAGGCGCCTCCGACGGCGGCCACGTCATAGGTATCCCCCACCCGCGCGCCGGCCGGCGGTGCCGTGGTGAAGGTGATGGCCTGCGGCGCTTTGGCAATGGCTCCTGCCGCCGCCGGGCAACTGGTATCGCTGGCCGGCCAGTAGCGGTTGCCCGTCCCCGTGAACGTTTCGCCGCCACAGTTGTTGCCGGGCGCGTTGTTCGTGATCTGGTTGCCTTGGAGTGTGCGGGGGCGGTTGAGCGTGAACGAGACGCCGGCACCCGAGCCCGGAGACGCCAGCGCGTTGCCGGTGACGGTGCTGTCGGTCATGGTGGTCGGCACCCCGCTGCGCAGGCCCCCTCCCAGCGTCCGGGCCGTGTTGCCGGACAGGCGGCTGCGCTCCACCGTCAGCGAGCCGCTGCCCGTGCCGTAGATGGCTCCGCCCTGTCCCCCTGCCTGGTTGCCGCTGAACACACTGTCCACGATGGTCACCGTGCTGTCGCGGCTGTACAGTCCCCCGCCGTTGATGCCGGCCGTGCTGTCCTGCACCACGCTGCGCTCCAGGCGCAGGGTGACGCCGTTGTCCAGGTAGATGGCGCCGCCGTCTTCACCGGCGGCGGTCTGCCCGCCGCGCAGTGTCAGGCCGCGCAGCGTAAGCTGGACACCGCTGCCCTGGGCCGACACCAGGCGGGAGGCATTGCCCGCATCGAGGACCACGCGCTGGTCCCCGTCGATCGTGATGTCCGAGGTGGTGAAGCTGAGGTCGATGGGGTTGCCTGCCAATGCAATGGCGGTGAGGCTGCCAGCGGGAAAGACGGCCGGGTCGAACACGATGGTGTCCGCGCCATTGCCCGATACGCATGCGCCGTTGCCCCAGCTGCCGTCATCCATCTGGGCACTGGTCAATGCCTCACGCAGGCTGCAGTCCGCTGCACCGGGCGTGTTGTCCGTGGTATTGACGACGATGGTCGCGGCCTGGCCATTGAGTGCCAGCAGGCTGCACAGCGCGCCAGGCACTGCCAGGTGCCAGAGGCGCCGAAGGGGTCTGTGAAGAAAAGCGTGCACGGTTCCTCCCGTTGCGCTGCGTGTCCCGGGCAGACCCGCGCGCTGCTATTGCGGACCGCGTGACCTTAGCTTTCTGCGAAGATCGTGAAAATGTGCCGGCGGCACATCGCAGGCCTGAAAATGCGGGCCCGGCCGGCCCACCTATCGCCAGCACTTCGAGCACGCCATTGGATTTCGCGACATGACCCTGTCAACGCAGCAACTGGGGCAACTCAATCAGGCCATCCTCGCGGTGCACGGCGCGCCCGATCTGCACGCGCTGGCCACGCATTTGCTGCACGCGCTGCGCCTGGTGGTGCCGGGTGACATACGGGTGGTGGATTTCTCCGGCATTGCAGAAGTCCGCGGCTACACGGCCTACGATCCGGTGCGGGCCATTTCCTCCGAAGTCAACGCTGCGGTGCACCGGCATCTGGCCGACAACCCCTTGTATCGGCAGCGCCAGACGCAGGCCGCCAGCATTTCCGACCTGCTGACTCGCGGGCAATGGCAACGGACGGCGCTCTATGCCCAGGCCTACTCCCAGGTGGGTCAGCAGGACGGACTTGCGCTGGACGTGGACCTGGGCCACGGCGCGATGCTGACCCTCAATGTCACACGCGCCTCGCGCGGCTACACGGCTGCGGAGCGCATGGCGCTGACCTTGCTGGGGCCGCATGCGCAGGCGCAGTGGCGGCGTCTGAGCCGGCAGCAGCGGATCAGCCAGGCGGCATGGCAGGCGCTCTCACCGTGCTCGCCGGCTGCCGACGTGCTGAGCCCGCGCGAACGTGAAGTGCTGCAATGGGTCGCCAACGGCAACACCAACGCAGAAATCGCCACCATGCTGGAGTTGCGTGCAGGCACGGTGAAGCGGCACCTGGAAAACATCTACCGCAAGCTGGGAGCTATCAATCGGCAGGACGCCTTGTCGAGGATGCGCAGGCCGGATTTCTAGCGCGTGTCGCGCGCTTGTGCGAACCCGCGCGAGCGCCGTGCGCGGGGCCAGCTCTTCGAGAAGCAGGGAAACCGGCCCTACGGCAAGACGCTCCGGTAGGCAATGCCAAACCGCTGGGCCAGCGCGTGCAGGCGCTTGTCCCGCGACCACAGGCTGGCACCTGAAGATATGAGTGCCGAGGCCAGGAGCGTGATGTCCACCAGACCGCAGCCCAGACCAAAGAGTTGCTCGCGCTCTATCAAGGCCAGCACTTCGCGCATGCTGGCCTGTCGGGCAGGCTTGAGCCGCTGAAGGTCCGCGAGCGTGCGTGCGCGTGCCGGTGGCGTGCCGCAAGCCAGTTCACCCAGCACCAGGGGATGCATGAGCGCCATGTCTTGCTGCAGCAACTGCGCCAGGTGAGGATTGCCCTGCCTGAAGTGATCGATCCAGACCGAGGTATCGACCAGAACGGGATTCATGGCTCGATGCCCTGTGGGCGACGGGGAATCTCCCGCATGTCCGGTGCGGAGCCTCCCAGCGCGGCCAGACGCTTGGCCGCCTGCACTCTCACGAAAGTCTTGATGGCTTCGCGAAACAGGTCGGCCTTGTCCATTTCTGGCTCCGCCAGCTCCAGCGCTTCCTCGTACAAGGCGTCGTCGATGGTGACCGTGGTTCTCATGGCAGACCTCATTGCATCAATGTTGAAGCAAGTTTGCATCCAATGGCGCATCCCTGCAAGTGAGCCGCGCGGGATGGCGCCGGCTTTGCCCGCATGGTGTTTTTAATCTATTGGTTGTACCATGCAACCAAATTGCGAAGGAACATCGCCATGGACATGCAGCAGCGTCAGTTGGAACTGGCCGGCCCCCTGCCGGCCCTTGCACCATCGGGGCGACTTCGGGGGCGTGTCTGCCTGGTGGTGGGCGCCACCAGCGGCATAGGCCGGGCTACCGCCCTGCGCATGGCCGAGGAGGGCGCCGCCGCCGTGGTGGTCACGGGGCGCCGCCGTGAGCTGGGCCTGGAGCTGGAGCAGGAAGTCCGGCAGCGAGGGGCAGACGGCCTTTTCCTGGCCTGCGATGCAACGCGGCAGGAGGACATGGCGGCGGTGGTGGAGCAGGCCGTGGCGCGCTTCGGGCGGCTGGACGCGGCCTTCAACAATGCGGGCTTCCAGGAGCGGCGCGCCGCGCTGGCCGAGCAGGATGACGCGGTCTTTTCCCAGGTCTTCGATACGAATGTGCGTGCGGTCTTCCACGCCATGCGCCATGAACTGGCGGCCATGCTGGCAACGGGCGGCGGCACCATCGTGAACAACACCAGCGTCAGCGGCATACGCAATCCCAACCCGGGCCTGTCGCTGTACGGCGCCTCCAAGGCTGCTGCCCTGTCGCTGACCCGCGCCGCCGCCATGGAGTACGCGCCGCGTGGCATCCGCATCAATGCCGTTGCCCCTGGCCGCGTGGTCACGGACATGATGCTGGGCTCGGGCATTGCCGACATGCATGCCGTGGCGGCGAGCCTGCCGCTGCGGCGCATGGGCCATCCGCAGGAGGTGGCCACGGCCGTCGTCTGGCTGATGTCGGACGAGGCGGCCTTTGTGGTCGGGCACTGCCTGGCGACCGATGGCGGCTTCCTGGCCGGATGAGCCTGCCCGGGGCAAGTCCGTTGTGCGAAGTGAGCACTACCGGGTTTGATATGATGACTGTATAAAGATACAGTTTTCGAGCGGCCTGGCTGCCCGATCTGCCAGGCCCATGCTCCCTCCCCACCGTTTCTACTACCTGCACAACTTCCAGCGCGCGCTGGACTGGATCGGCCAGCGTTACGGCGATCTGCTGGACGCGCCCGAGCAGGAATTCCTCACCCGTTTCACGCAATTGCCCCAGCCCTCGCGGGCGCTGATGGTGCGTTTGCTGATGCGGCGCGGGCCGTGGTTTCGGGCCGGCAAGCTGGTGTACGAAGAGATTCCCGCCATTGCCGACGCGGCCGCGCCCCTGCTGGAGCTGGGCTGGCTGGACGCGGGCCACCCCATGGCGCTGGAGGAGCTGTTTGCGCTGCACACCAAGCCCGAGCTGCTGCAGCTGTTCGCAGGCGAACCCGTTCACGCGGGCCTTCGCAAGGCCGAGCTGTTGCAGGCCCTGCAGCCCCTGCATGAGGCGCCCAGGCCCTATGCGCAATGGCAGCCCCGGGGCGTCGGAGCCGGCCAGGCCGCCTGGCGCGTAATGGTGGGTGCGCTGTGCGAGCGCTTTCGACTGATGTTCTTCGGCAACCTCTACCAGGACTGGTCGGAATTCGTGCTGGCCGACCTGGGCGTGTTCCGCTACGAGGCCGTGGCCTTTGACGCCGCCTCGCGCGCGTTCCAGTCGCGCAGCGACGTCGATGGCTACTTGGCCCTGCAGGCCTGCCGCGCGGCGCTGGATGAGGGCGTGGAGATCGATGCGCTGCTGCAGCAGCTGGCCGGCTGCGCCAGCGGCAATGCCTGGCTGGAGCAGCGCCGCGCCAAGGTGCTGCTGCGCATAGGCCAGGCCTGCGAGCGCATGCAGGACTGGGAGCGTGCCGAGCAGGCCTATGCGCAAAGCCGCTACCCCGGCGCGCGCCACCGGCGCATGCGCGTGTACGAGCGCATGGAGCGCTTTGCCGATGCCATGGCGCTGGCCCAGGCCGCCCAGGCCCAGCCCGAAAGCGACGAGGAACTGCAGCGCGTGGCGCGCATGCTGCCGCGCCTGCGCCGCAGCCTGGGGCAGGGCGCGCGCGGGCGTGCGGCGGCGCTGGCGCCCGTGGTGGCGCAGATGCGCATGGACGTGGAGCTGGAGCTGCCGGCGCGGCCCGCATCGGTCGAATACGTGCTGCGCGACCATTGGCACAGCGAGGATGCGCCCGTGTTCTACGTGGAGAACGCGCTCATCAACTCCCTGTTCGGCCTGCTGTGCTGGCCGGCCATCTTCGCGCCGCTGCCGGGCGCCTTCTTCCACCCGTTCCAGAGCGGCCCGGCCGACCTGTCCGCGCCCGACTTCGCGCAGCGCCGCGCAGCCTTGTTCGAGGAATGTCTGGCGCATCTGGACGATGGCAGCTGGCGCGAGGTCATCGTGCAGCGCCATGCCGACAAGCAGGGCCTGCAGTCGCCCTTCGTGTTCTGGGGCACGCTGAGCGCGCCGCTGCTGGAGCTGGCCCTGGACTGCATTCCGGCCGCCCACCTCAAGCTGTTCTTTGCGCGGCTGCTGCGCGACGTGCAGGCCAACCGCACGGGCTTGCCCGATCTGGTGCGCTTCTGGCCGGCCGAGCGACGCTACGAACTGGTCGAGGCCAAGGCCCCCGGAGACAAGCTGCAGGACAACCAGATCCGCTGGCTGCAGTACTGCGCCGAGCACGGCATTCCCGTGCGCGTGTGCCATGTCCAGTGGCGCGGCCAGCCGCTGGGAGAGGCCGCGTGAGCTACACCGTGGCCGTGCGCGCGCTGTGCGAGTTCACGGCGCGCGCGGGCGACCTGGACCTGCGCTTCACGCCCGCGCCCAGCGCGCTGGAGGGCATGGCCGGCCACAGCCTGGTGCAATCGCGCAGGGGCAAGGACTACGAGACCGAGATCAGCCTTGCCGGTGAATACCGCGACCTGCGCGTGCGCGGCCGTGCCGACGGCTTCGATGCCCAGGCCGGCCAGCTGGAGGAAATCAAGACCTACCGTGGCCAGATCGAGGGCGTGCGCGCCCACCACCGGGCACTGCACTGGGCCCAGGCGCGCATCTACGCCCATCTGCTGTGCCAGGCGCGCGGCCTGCAGCGGCTGCGCGTGGCCCTGGTGTATTTCAACGTGGGCAACTCGGAGGAAACCGTGCTGGTGCAGGAGGAAGACGCGGCCACGCTGCGCGCCTTCTTCGAGCAGCAGTGCGCGCTGTTCCTGGACTGGGCGCGCAGCGAGGCCGACCACCGCGCGGCGCGCGAGGCGGCGCTGGCCGCGCTGCGCTTTCCCATGCAGGGCTTTCGCGCGGGCCAGCGTGAGCTGGCCGTGGCCGTCTACCGAGTGGCGCGTGCGCAGCAGGGCGGCCAGTGCCTGATGGCGCAGGCGCCCACGGGTATCGGCAAGACGCTGGGCACCATCTTCCCCATGCTCAAGGCCATGCCGGACCAGGGCCTGGACCGCCTGTTCTTCCTGACGGCCAAGGGCACGGGCCACGCTCTGGCACTGCAGGCGCTGGCCAGCGTGAACCGGCAGATCGCCGAGCAGCACCAGACACCGCCGGAGGAACCGGCTGCGCCGACCGCTCGGTTGCGCGTACTCGCCATCCTGGCGCGCGACAAGGCCTGCGAGCACCCCGACAAGGCCTGCCACGGCGACTCCTGCCCGCTGGCGCGCGGCTTCTTCGACCGGCTGCCCGCCGCGCGCGCCGCCGCGCTGCAGCAGGCCCCCTGGGACCCGCCCGCCGTGCGCGCCGTCGCCCTGGCGCACGAGATCTGCCCCTACTACCTGGCCCAGGAACTGGTGCGCTGGAGCGACGTGGTCGTGGCCGACTACCACTATTTATACGACAGCGCCGCCATGCTGTACGCGCTCACCCAGGCCCAGCAATGGAAGGTGGGCGTGCTGGTGGACGAGGCCCACAACCTGCTGGAGCGCGCGCGCCGCATGTACACGGCCGAGCTGTCGCAGCTCGCCCTGGCCGCGGCCCGCAAGGCGGCCACCGGAGCGGTGCGCAAGGCACTGGACCGGCTCGGCCGCAGCTGGAGTGCGCTGAACAGGGAACAGACCGCCAGCTACCAGGCCCATGAGGAAGTGCCCGCAGGCCTGCTGGGCGCCGTGCAGCGCGCCGTGGCCGCCATCGCCGACGCCAATGCCGACAGCCCCATGCTGCCCGGCGACCCGGTGCTGGATTTCTACTGGGAGGCGCTGCAGTTCATGGCGCTGGCCGAGCAGTTCGGCGGCCATGCGCTGTTCGATGTCCATCTGCTGCCCGGGCGCTCAGGCTCCCGTCGCGCGCCGGCTTCCGTGCTGTGCATACGCTGCGTGGTGCCCGCGCCCCACCTGGCGGCGCGCCATGCGGCGGCGCATGCCTCGGTGCTGTTCTCGGGCACGCTGAGCCCGCCGCATTTCTACCGCGACATCCTGGGCCTGCCCGAAGCCACGCACTGGCTGGAGGCCGACTCGCCCTTCCAGGCCGACCAGCTCGATGTGCAGGTGGCCGGCCACATCTCCACGCGCTACCGGGACCGCGACCGCTCGCTGCGGCCCATCGCCGACCTCGTGGCCGCGCAGTACGCGCGCCGGCCCGGCAACTACCTGTGCTTTTTCAGCAGCTTCGACTACCTGCAGCGCGTGGCCGAATGCCTGCAGCGCGCCCATCCCGGGCTGCCGGTCTGGCTGCAGACCCCGTCCATGGACGAGGAGGGCCGCGCGGCCTTCCTGGCCCGCTTCACCGAGGCCGGGCAGGGCGTGGGCTTCGCCGTGCTGGGCGGCGCGTTCTCCGAAGGCGTGGACCTGCCCGGCGAGCGCCTGATCGGCGCCTTCGTGGCCACGCTGGGCCTGCCCCAGGTCAATCCCGTCAACGAAGAGATGAAGCGCGCCATGGACCGCCAGTTCGGCGCGGACAAGGGCTATGACTACAGCTACCTCTACCCGGGCCTGCGCAAGGTGGTCCAGGCCGCGGGCCGCGTCATCCGCAGCGAGCACGACCGCGGCGTGGTCTTTCTCATCGACGACCGCTATCGGCGCGGCGAGGTGCAGGCGCTGCTGCCGCGCTGGTGGCGGGTGGAGGGCATGCCATGATCCGGGCCCGCACCAGTCCACGACTGACATCCCGCCCCCATCCAGGAGCCTTCCGAATGTCCCGCATGCGCTGCGCCATCCTTGCATTGACCCTGGGCCTGCTGGCCGGCGGACCGGCTGCGGCAGGCGTGGTGCAGCCTGTGCCTGACAGGCAGGCCAGCGAGAACAAGATGCCGGCCTATCCCAAGGAAGCCAGGCGGCTGGAGCAGGAAGGCAAGGTGGTGCTGCGGGTTCTGGTGGGCGCCAGCGGAAAGGCACTGGCCGTGGATGTGGCAGACAGCAGCGGCTATCCTCTGCTCGACCAGGAGGCGCTGGACGCCGTGCGGACGTGGCGCTTTGTCCCCGGCACGCGCGACGGCGTGCCGGACAGCATGTGGACGCGCGTGCCCGTCACCTTCCTGCTGAAATAGCGGGCCTGCCAAGTGTGTGCCGGGTCTGAGCCATGCGGTGGCCGATGTTGTAGAGGGTGCAAGCCTCAACAGGGGTTGTCGTTTCCCGGGCATTCACTGCATGGCCCACCGCTTTGCTCCCTGCAGCGTCCGCCTGTTCGGCGCTGTAGGTTCACCTTTACCTCACTGCAGATTGATGGCCAGCAGGCTCTTGTTGGGTCTGGCGATGTAGAGCAGGCCGTTGTCGGATACGGCCAGGCGTCCGCTGGCCGGCAACTGCCAGACTATCTTGCGGGTCGCTGGGTCCACTGCGTGGGTGTAGTTGCCCTTTTCGGCTGACAGATTGGATATGAAAATCAGGTTGTTGACGGCAACGACTTGGTAGGTGAGGCCGTTGATGTTGATGGGATTGTTGTCGCCCGTCAGCGGCATGGACCACAGCAGAGCTCCGCTATCGCCCGCATAGGCGTGCAATTGCCTTGGCTCGCCTGATCTGAACGGATCGAAGACCAGATAAACCACTCCGTTGGCCACGATCGGGACGCTGAGGAAGTTCTTCTTCATGGTCCACAGGCGCTTTTTCTGTGAGATTGAAAAGCTGCTGATCGTGATTTCGCTGTAGCCGTAGCGCGCGGCGAGTACCCGGTCAGCGCCATCCAGCACCGTGGTGCTGGGGGCTTTCTCCGTGAAGGCGTACGGGATGTTCTGGGGATCGTCCAGCACGATGGCCCGACCGCCGTCCTCGCGCCGCTTGATCACCAAGCTGGCTTCCGCTTGAGCCGAGACATTTTTCTGCATCGAATAGACATGCTGGGCATCGACGGCGTCCACGCGCTCGCCTTGATAGAAGATGGGAAGCTCAGGCTCCATCCAGCGCACCGTGGCGGTCGCGGCATCCACACGGCGCTGCTGCTCGCCAACATAGACGGAATCGGCATCTCCGGTAAGCCAGAGGCTGGATTCACGGCCGGTTGTCACCGGCTTTTCCTCTGCCACGATGGCTCCGGTAGCGGCATCCAGAGTCTTCAGTGACGATTGGAACGACCGCACCTGGGCCACGACATGGCCGGCGACAAGCACCGGATTACCGAAAAAGGGCAGAGGCCGTGTCCAGGCGACGTTGCCGTCGGCCTCGTTCAGCGCCACGATGGCCTGGTCAGCGCCTGAGCTGCTGTTGAAGACCACGTGCGAACCGGTGGTCAGCATTTCACTGCTGGAGCCATCAGCTCCCGTGGACTTGGACCGCATCCAGCGCAGGCTGAAGTTCGCGGGATCAAGCCACTTGCTCGTCGCGACATAGCCTGTGTGCCCCGCATTGCCCTGGAAATTGGACCAGGTCGAGGCGCCATCGAGCTTGCTCAGCGGCTTCAGATTATCTGCAGTCGAGATGATGTTGAGTTGGTAGGGCAGTTTCCAGGGCGATCCTGGATAGGGTGAGGCGCAGACGGCGGGGGCATCGCGGCACAGGGATACGTTGATGAAGCCGGAGCGCGTGCCGCTGGCGGCGCTCTCGGAGATCTTGAGTCGGGCCCGATACTGGCGGGCGCCCAACTGCTCCAACGCCACTTCGGGAGAGAAGTCAGCCGTGACTTCCAGCCGCAGATTCAATTGTTCCTGGATGCTGGAGGAGGCGGTGCCGACGACTTGCAGCGTCAGCGACTCTGCCTGCATGACGGTAGCCTCCAGCCGGGGAGGGTCGAATGTCAGCGTGCCATTGCCGCCATTGCCGGGCTCGGGGTTTGGATTGACCACGGGAGGTGGATTCTCGGTGCCGCCTCCGCCTCCGCCACCACAAGCCGTCAGAATCAGGGCAATCAAGATACCTGTTGCATTTTTCATTTCATTTGCCTTCGGTGTCCACGCCAAGTCGTCCCTGGGTCGCTGCTTTTAGGGATGAAAACATGGTCATGGCGCAAAGCCGCGATTGTGCCTCGATACTGCCGAGTGGCCTCCCTCCAGACTGCCCCAGGCGCCCAGGCCTGCGCTGGGCATCGCGTCGTTGATTGGCGGTCGGCGCCGGCCTGCTTTCAGTCCAGGCTGGTCGAGGACCAGAAGCGGGTCAAGCTGTCGGGAGCAACGATTGACTGACGTCCACGCTCCGGCGGCCCTCTTTGCTTGCGCGGGGACGGGCTGGTGCTGCTGCAGCACTCAGCACGATGAAAGGCCGGCCCGCTACCATGGTCCCCGCCGGTCGCCTCGCGCGCGACACAAGGAGCATTCCATGAAGATCGTCATCACCAGCGTGCTCGTCGACGACCAGGACAAGGCCCTGGCCTTCTACCGCGATGTGCTCGGCTTCGTCCTCAAGCACGACATTCCCATGGGCGGCGACGCGCGCTGGCTCACCCTGACATCGCCCGGCGATGCCGATGGCGTGGAGCTGCTGCTGGAGCCCGACATGCACCCGGCCGCCAGGCCGTTCAAGACCGCCCTGCATGCCGACGGCGTGCCGGCCACCTTCTTCGGCGTGGACAACGTGCAGGCCGAGTACGAGCGCCTGAGCGCGGCCGGCGTGCGCTTCACCAAGCCGCCGACGCATCTGGGGCCGGTCACGATTGCCGTGTTCGACGACACCTGCGGCAATCTCATACAGATCAACCAGCGGCATTGAGCGGGGCCTGCGGCCCCTGCAGCCCTTGCGCGCTCAGTCCCTGGCGGTGGGCTTGTCGTGCCGGGGCGGATCGATGCGCTCGATATTGCCCAGCAGCAGGGCGCGGCCCGCAAAGTTGCCGCCGGCGGTCTCCAGTGCAAAGCGCTCGGTATCGCGGCCGCGCACTTCGGCCTCCAGCGTCTGGGCCTCGTCCTCGGTGGCGCCCAGTGCCAGCACGGCATGGCGGCCCATGAGCAGGGCGGACTCGAAGCTCTCGCGCACGACATGGTCGGCGTCCTTCTGGATCAGCTCCAGCGCGTGCTCGCGGTCATAGGCGCGCACGATGAGGCGGGCATGCGGGCATTCGTGGCGCACGTTCTCCACGATGCGCGTGGCGGCGGCCTTGCTGTCCACGCAGACCAGGATGGCGCTGGCGTGGCTGGCGCCGGCAGCATGCAGGATGTCGGCGCGCGCGCCGTCGCCGAAATAGACCTTGAAGCCGTAGGGCTCGGCGTTGCGGATCACGTCGGGGTCGTTGTCGATGATGGACAGCTTGGCGCCACGGGCCAGCGGCCCCTGGCTGGCGATCTGGCCCACGCGGCCGAAGCCGATGACCAGCACGTTGCCGCGCAGGTCCTGCGGCGCCTCCACGCCGTCCAGCGACACGGCCTGGGCGCCGGCCAGGCGCTTGTGCAGCACCACCACCAGCGGCGTGATGGCCATGGACAGCACGACGATGGCCGTCATGTTGGCATGCACCTCGGCGTCGAGCACGCCGAGCTTGAGCGCCTCGGCAAACAGCACGAAGGCGAACTCCCCGCCCTGGGCCATGAGGATGGCGCGGTCCAGCGCATCGGCATGGCTGCTGCGCGCCACGCGGGCCACGGCGTAGATGCACAGCGCCTTGCCCAGCATCAGCGCCACCACGCCCATGCCCACGATGCGCCAGTTCAGCGCCACCACCTCCAGGTTCAGCGCCATGCCCACGCCCAGGAAGAACAGGCCCAGCAGCAGGCCGCGGAAGGGCTCCACATCGGCTTCGAGCTGGTGGCGGAACGAGGACTCGGACAGCAGCACGCCCGCCACGAAGGCGCCCATGGCCATGGACAGGCCGCCCATCTCCATCAGCAGAGCGGCGCCCAGCACCACCAGCAGGGCGGCGGCCGTCATCACCTCGCGCGCCTTGGCCCTGGCCAGGATGCGGAACAGCGGGTTCAGCAGCCACAGGCCCGCGCCCACCAGCGCGCCCAGCGACAGCAGGGCCAGGCCTGCGCGCTGCCACAGCGGCGACGCCGCCACGGGCGCCGCATCGGCGGGTGCCAGAAAAGCCACGGCGGCCAGCAGCGGCACGATGAGCAGGTCCTCGAACAGCAGGATGGAGACGATGCGCTGGCCGCGCGGCGCCAGGATGTCGCCGCGTTCGGCCAGCACCTGCATGACGATGGCCGTGGAGGTCAGCACGAAGCCAGCCCCGCTCACGAAGGCCACCTGCCACGGAAAGCCGAAGGCCATGCCCACGCCCGTGAGCAGCAGCGCGCACACCACCACCTGCAGGCTGCCCAGCCCGAAGATCTGGCCGCGCAAATCCCACAGGTGCGAAGGCTTCATCTCCAGCCCGATGACGAACAGGAACATCACCACGCCCAGCTCGGCCACGTGCAAGATGGTCTGCGCGTCCGTCACCAGGCCCAGCCCGTAGGGGCCTATGGCCAGGCCGGCGGCCAGGTAGCCGAGCACGGCGCCCAGGCCCAGCCGCTTGAACAGCGGCACGGCCACCACGGCGGCCCCCAGCAGCGTGACGATTCCTACGAGCTGGCTTGCATTGCCTTCAGCTGCCATGTTGTCGATTCCTTTGTGCGTGCGGCAAGGCGGGTTTGCATCCGCGAATTTGCGCGCAGGATAGCAAAGCCCGGTCCTGTGTAGAATCGCGCCCCCTCTGCGCCCCCTCTGCGCCCACCTCTGCGTCCACCTCCGCGCCCAGCGCCATGCCCCAGATCCTCGTCAACGACCTCCGCAAGACCTACCGCATCCATGAGCGCGACCCCGGCGTGATGGGCGCGCTGCGCGCGCTGGTGCGTCCGCGCCACCGCACGGTGCAGGCGCTGCAGGGCGTGTCGTTCGCGCTGGAGCGTGGCGAGCTGCTGGGCTTCATCGGCCCCAACGGCGCGGGCAAGTCCACCACCATCAAGATCCTGTCGGGCATCCTGCGGCCCGATGGCGGGCGCGTGGAGGTGGACGGGCGCGACCCCTTCGCCGACCGCCAGCGCCATGTGGGCCGCATCGGCGTGGTCTTCGGCCAGCGCTCGCAGCTGTGGTGGGACCTGCCTGTGGGCGACGGCTTCAACCTGCTGCGCGACCTGTACCGTGTCGATCCGCTGCGCTTTGCGCGCACCCGCGACGAGCTGGTGGCCATGCTGAGCCTGGAGCGGCTGCTGGACCAGCCTGTGCGCCAGCTGTCCCTGGGCCAGCGCATGCGCGCCGAGATTGCCGCCGCCCTGCTGCACGAGCCCGAGATCCTGTTCCTGGACGAGCCCACCATCGGCCTGGACGCACCCTCCAAGCTGGCCGTGCGCGAGTTCGTGCTGCGCGCCAACCGCGAGCGCGGCACCACGGTGCTGCTGACCACGCACGACATGCACGACATCGAGGCGCTGGCGCGGCGCGTCATCGTCATCGGCCATGGCCGCGTGCTGGCCGACTGCGCGGTCGATGCGCTGCGGGCCCGGGTCGTGGCGGCGCAGCGCGACGGCACGGTCGAGGGCGAGGGCGAGGGTCAGGACATGGCCATCGAGGCCGTGATCGCCCGCTTCTACGCCATGCATGGTGCCTCGGAGGTCTGAGCGCCATGGGACCGCGCCACCGCCTGCAACACCTGCTGCGCCCCTACAAGGCCGCCTTCGCCTCGCGCTTCCTGCTGATGCTGCAGTACCGCACGGCCGCCTACGCGGGCTTTGCCACGCAGTGCTGGTGGGGCGCCATCAAGACCATGGTGCTGGCGGCGTTCTATGGCAGCGCCTCGGCATCGGCCGGCGCGCCGATTTCGCTGGAGCACGCCATCACCTACACCTGGGTGGCGCAGGGCCTGTTCGCGCTGCTGCCCTGGAGCGGCGACCCCGACGTGGCCCTGGCCGTGCGCACGGGCTCCATCGCCTATGACCGGCTGCGGCCCGTGGATGCCTATGCGCTGTGGTTCGTGCGCTCGGCCGGCTGGATCGCCGCGCGCGTGCTGCCGCGCGTGGCGCTGATGGTGGCATTTGCAGGGCTGGCCCTGCCGCTGATGGGGCTGGGCGCCTGGGGCTGGCAGCCGCCGGCGGGCTGGGCCGCAGGCCTGGGCTTTGCCGCCTCCATGCTGCTGGCGCTGCTGCTGTCCACGGCACTGGTCATGCTGCTGAACATTGCCGCCGCCGCTGCGCTCAATGAAAAAGGCATCAACACGCTGGCAGCGCCCGTGGTCATCGTGCTGTCGGGCAACCTGCTGCCGCTGGCGCTGATGCCCGACGCCTGGCAGACCGCGCTGCTGCTGCAACCGCTGGCGGGCGTGATGGACATTCCTGCGCGCATCTATTTCGGGCAGATGGCCGGTGCGCAGGCGCTGGCCTGCCTGGCGCTGCAAGCCCTGTGGATCGCCGTGATCGTGGCCCTGGGCCGCACGGCCATGGCGCGCACCATGCGCGGCCTCGAAGTGCAGGGCGGGTGAGCGCCATGGCCAGGGAAAAAGGATCGCTGTCCATGTTCCTGCGCCTGGCGCTGGCCTCGCTGGGCGGGCAGGCGCGCTACCCGGCCTCGGCGCTGATGCTGACCCTGGGCCAGTTCCTGGTCACGGGCATCGAGGTCATCGCCGTCTGGGCGCTGTTCCACCGGTTTGGCGAGGTGCAGGGCTGGCGCATCGGCGAAGTGGCCGTGTTCTATGGCCTGGTGAACTGCATGTTCGCCCTGGCCGATGCGCTGGGCCGGGGCTTTGACGTGCTGGGCACGCAGTTCCTGCGCACCGGCGCCTTCGACCGCCTGCTGCTGCGCCCGCGCCCCGTATGGCTGCAGCTCATGGGCCATGACGTGCGCATCAGCCGCCTGGGCCGCCTGCTGCAGGGCCTGCTGGTGCTGGTCTTTGCCACGGCCCAGGGCGCCGTGGTGTGGACGCCCCAGGCCGTGGCCGTGGCGCTGTTCGCCGTGGCGGGTGGCGTGGCGCTGTTCCTGGCCATCCTGGTGCTGCAGGGCGCGCTGTCGTTCTGGACCGTGGAAAGCCTGGAAGCGGCCAATGTGCTGAGCTACGGCAGCGTCGAGGCCGCCCAGTACCCCCTGGCCCTGTACGCGCAGTGGTTCCGCCGCCTGCTGACCTTCGCCGTGCCGCTGGCCTGCGTGGCCTACTACCCGGCGCTGGCCGTGCTGGGCAAGCCCGACCCGCTGGGCGCACCGGCCTGGCTGGGCTGGGTCTCGCCGCTGGCGGGCTTTGCCTTCCTGTGGCTGTCGTCCCGCGCCTGGAGGCTGGGGGTCAGGCACTACGCATCCACGGGCAGCTGAGTCATGGCCCATGTCGCCGGCAACCCGGAGGCTGGGAGCGTCGTCCCCGGCTCAGGTGGGGGCCGCAAGCTGCGATGGGGAGCAGTTGGCAAAGGCAAGAGTGGCGGCGTGCGGGTCGGCAAGGGCGCCACCGAGAACATGCCGGCGCATGTCCTGCGCCAGATTGCAAAGGAGTTTGGCCATGCCGATGAATGAGCCAGGACTGGGAGCAAGGGCGGCGCGAGCCCTCCGGTGCCGCCAAAACCTTGCTCAAGGTGGCCGCCATCCGTCCGGATGCCGTGCATGAGGCCCCGGGGGCAACCCGGTAACCGTCGCAAGATGCGGGAAACCTCCCCCATGAAGCAGCAGGTTCCCGCAAGCGCCCGCAAGCCCTGACTGCCCACAATCGCGGCACCGGGATGCGCCATATGGCCGCGCATCGGTGCAGGGGACGGAGGCGCGGGTGCAGTTGCTTCAGTTGCTGATCAGCGGAGTGGCGCAGGGCTGCATCTACGGCCTGATCGCGCTGGGCTTCGTGCTGATCTACAAGGCCACGGAGACGGTGACCTTCGCCCAGGGCGAGCTGATGATGCTGGGCGCCTTTGCCGGCTTTCTGTTCATGTCGGTGCTGGGCCTGCCGTTCTGGGCAGCGGCGCTGCTGGCCGTGGTCTCCATGGCGCTGTGCGGCCTGCTGCTGGAGGTGGCGCTGATCCGCCCCATCCTGGGTCAGCCGGCGTTCTCGGTGGTGATGCTGACCATCGGCATCGGCTATGTGTGCCGGGGCGCCATCACCATGCTTCCCTCCATCGGTACGGAAACGCTTGCCCTGGCCGTGCCCTACCGCGATACGGCGCTGAAAGTGGCGGGGCTGGTGCTCAATGCCGAGCACCTGGTGGTGATCGCGGCCACCGGCGTGCTGTGCGCCGTGCTCTATGCAGGCTTTCGGTTCAGCACGCTGGGCATCGCCATGCAGGCGGCCTCGCAGAACCAGTTGGCGGCCTACTACATGGGCATTCCCGTGCGCCGGCTCAATACCCTGGTCTGGGGCCTGGCGGCGGCCGTGGCCGCCATTGCAGGGCTGCTGCTGGCGCCGATCACTTTCGTGCACGCCAATATGGGCCTGGTGGGGCTCAAGGCTTTTCCGGCGGCGGTGATCGGCGGTTTCGGCAGCGTGCCGGGGGCCATCGTGGGCGGGCTGGTCATCGGCGTGGTGGAGTCGCTGTCGGGCTTTTACCTGCCTGAGGGCTTCAAGGACATTGCCGCCTACGTGGCGGTGCTGCTGGTGCTGGTGGTCATGCCCAACGGCCTGTTCGGCGAAGCGCTGCGCAAGAAGGTCTGAAGGGAATACATACGCAATGCGCTTCATCTTCAAGACCGATTACGCACAGGACATCCGGCTGGTGCGCCACGGCGGCCAGGCGTTCTGGTACGGGCTGCTGGTGCTGGCCCTGCTGGCCGCGCCCGCGCTGCTGTCCGAATACCTGCTGGCGCAGCTGACCTTTGTGCTGATCTATGCGGTGGTGGGCCTGGGGCTGATGGTGCTGGCCGGCTACACGGGCCTGTTTTCCATGGGCCAGGCCGCCTTCTTCGGCGTGGGGGCCTATGCGCAGGCCTTTTTCACCGGGCTGGGCTGGCCGGCGCCGCTGGCCCTGGCCGTCAGCGGTGCACTGGCGGCGGCCGTGGGCGTGGTGGTGGGGCTGCCCGCGCTGCGCGTCAAGGGCATCTACCTGGGCATTGCCACGCTGGCCTTCGGCTTCATTGTCGAGGAGGTGTTCGCGCGCTGGGAGAGCGTGACGGGCGGCAACGCGGGCAAGTCCGTGGGCGTGGTGCAGGCCTTCGGCTGGAAGGCGGATACGGCCGAGTCTTTCTACTTCGTATGCCTGGCCGTGGCGGTGCTGGCCACGCTGGCCTGCCTGAACCTGCTGCGCTCCCCCACAGGCCGCGCCTTCGTGGCCATTCGCGATTCGGAAGTATCTGCGCGCAGCATGGGCATCCATGTGGCGGCCTACAAGACCACGGCCTTCGCGTTCTCGGCCGCGCTGGCGGGCGTGGGCGGGGCCTTGTATGCGCATCAGATCCGCTTTCTGTCGCCCGACCAGTTCAACATCGTGCAGTCCATAGACCTGCTGCTGATGGTGGTCATCGGCGGACTGGGGTCCATCCACGGGGCCTTTCTGGGCGCGCTGTTCATCATCGCGCTGCCCCAGGGGATCGCTGCCGTCAAGGATTTGCTGCCCGAGGCCATCGGCCAGGCGCCGGGGCTCAAGTCCTTCATCTACGGCGCGGTGCTGATCGCCTTCGTGCTGCTGGAGCCCGCAGGCATGTACGGGCGCTGGCTCAAGATCCGCAGCTATCTGCAGGTCTTCCCGTTCTACCGCAAGGGCATGTTCCGGCGGCAGAAGACCTTCCAGAAATCGGACCGCCTGCGCTAGGAGGGATGCGGCATGGACCATGACACTCCCCTGCTGTCGGTGCGCGATCTGGGCGTGCGCTTCGGCGGCGTGCGCGCCGTCAACGGCGTGAGCTTCGATGTGCGGCGCGGCGAGGTGTTCACGCTGATCGGCCCCAATGGTGCGGGCAAGACCACGGTGTTCAACCTGATCAGCCGCATCTACGAGCCCGGCTCGGGCAGCATCCATTTCGACGGCCAGCCGCTGACGCGGATGGCAGCCCACCGCATTGCGGCACTGGGCATAGCACGCACCTTCCAGAACATCGAGCTGTTCGAGCATGCCACCGTGCTGCAGAACCTGCTGGTGGGGCGGCACCGCCATCGGCGCAGCGGCCTGTGGGGCGACCTGCTGTTCACGCCGGCCACGCGCCGTGCCGAGGTGGCCGCGCGTGCCGAGGTGGAGCAGGTGATCGAACTGCTTGACCTGCAGCACCACCGCGACGCGATGGTGGCGGGCCTGCCCTATGGCGTGCGCAAGGTGGTGGAGCTGGCGCGTGCGCTGTGCACGAGCCCGCGCCTGCTGCTGCTGGACGAGCCGTCCTCGGGGCTGAACGTGGAGGAGACCGACGACATGGCCTTCTGGATACAGGACATACAGCAGGAGCTGGGCGTGACGGTGCTGATGGTGGAGCACGACATGTCCCTGGTCTCGCGCGTGAGCAGCCGCGTGCTGGCCATGAGCCAGGGCGAGGTGCTGACCCTGGGCCTGCCGCACGAGGTGCAGTCCCATCCCGCAGTGGCCGAGGCCTATCTGGGCACGGCCGACGACGTGGCCTCGCTCAGGAGGAGCGCCGCATGAGTGCACTGCCGATGCCCCTGGCTCAATCCGCGTCTCGGCGCGAGGCCATGCCCTGCGTGCTGGGCCTGCAGAACATCGAGTCTTCCTATGGTCCGGTCAAGGCGATACGCGGCGTCAGCCTGCAGGTGCACGAGGGCGAGATCGCCACCGTGCTGGGCTCCAATGGCGCGGGCAAGACCACCATTCTGAAGACCATCTCGGGCATCATCGATCCGCGCAAGGGGCAAGTGCACTTCCTGGGCCGGGACGTCACGGCATGCGATCCGGCAGCCATCGTGCGCCAGGGCCTGGTCCATGTTCCCGAGGGGCGCGAGGTCTTCCCGCTGCTGAACGTACACGACAACCTGCTCATGGGGGCCTACACGCGCGGCGATCGCGATGGCGTGGCGCGCGACATGGAGACGGTGCTGGGCTATTTCCCGGTGCTGCGCGAGCGCCTGCGCCAGCAGGCCGGTCTGCTGTCGGGCGGCCAGCAGCAGATGCTGGCCATCGGCCGCGCCATCATGGCCGCGCCGAAGATGATCCTGCTGGACGAGCCCAGCCTGGGCCTGTCGCCGCGGCTCACGCGCGAGATCTTCGAGATCGTGGTGCGCATCAACCGCGAACGCGGCACCACCATCTTGCTGGTGGAGCAGAACGCCAGCATGGCGCTGAATGCGGCCGACCACGGCTTCGTGCTGGAAAACGGCCGCATCGTGATGGAGGACAGCTGCGAGCGCCTGCGCGAGAAGGACGACATCAAGGAGTTCTACCTGGGCCTGCGCGATGGCGGCGTGCGCGGCGAGCGCCGCTGGAAAAAACGCAAGAGCTGGCGCTAGCCGGGGGAATAGGAACATGCCCAGCCTGTGGAACCTGCACCGCATAGAGCCCCAGCCGCACAGCGTGCTGGACGGCGAGACCGTTGCCGCCCTGTTCTGGAATGCCGTGGCCCTGCGCGGCGACCGTGTCTGGCTGCGGCAAAAGGAGCTGGGCATCTGGCGCAGCCATACCTGGCAAGAGGTGGGCGAGGCTGTGCGCGAGATCGCGGGCGGCCTGCTGGCGCTGGGACTGGCACCCGGCGAGACCGTCTCCATCCTGTCCAACACCGTCATCGAATGGGTGCTGACCGACCTGGCCGTGCTGTCCTGCGGGGGCGTGGCCAATGGCATCTATCCCACCGACGCAGCCAGTCAGGTCGAGTATCTGTGCGAGGACTCGGCCACCGCCTTGCTGTTCGTGGAGAACGACGAGCAGCTGGACAAGGCGCTGGAGGTGCGCGGCCGCCTGCCCGCACTGCGCAAGATCGTGGTCTTCGACATGAAGGGCCTGCGTGGCCTTCAGGATGCAGGCGTGATCAGCCTGGAGCAACTGCGCGCCCTGGGCCGCAGCCACCTGGCTGGCGAGCCCGATGCCGTGGCCCGGCGCACGGCCGCCGTGCGGCCCGGGGACCTGGCCATTCTGGTCTACACCTCGGGCACCACGGGCAAGCCCAAGGGCGCCATGCATTCGCACCAGGGGCTGGTGCATACCGTGCGTGGCTACAACACCATCCTGCCGCGCCACGAGAGTGATGAGTGCATGTGCTTTCTGCCGCTGTGCCATATCGCCGAGCGCGTGGGCGGCGAGTACTTCTCGCTGTACACGGGCGCGCGGCTGAACTTCGTGGAGAACCCCGAGACCGTGCCCGAGAACATGCGCGAGATCGCGCCCACGGTCTGCGCGGGCGTGCCGCGCGTCTGGGAAAAATACTACTCGGCCGTGACCCTGGCCTTGCGCGAGGCCACGGCGCTGCAGCGCGCCGGCTATGCCTGGGCCCTGGGCGTGGGCACGCGCGTGGCCGATGCCGTGCTGGCTGGCCGTCCCGTGGGAGCAGGCCTTCGTGTGGCCTTCACGCTGGCGCGCTGGGCGGTGCTGGGCAATGTGCGCAAATCCATCGGCATAGACAGGGCGCGTTACCTGATCACGGGCGCCGCGCCCATCTCGCCGGACCTGGTGCGCTGGTATCTGGCGCTGGGCGTGCCCATGCTCGAGGTCTGGGGCATGACCGAGACCTGCGGCGCCTCCACCTGCATGCCGCCGGGCCGCATCGTGCCAGGCTCCATAGGCCCCGCGGCCGGCTACAACCAGGTGCGCGTGGACCCGGCCACTGGCGAGATCCAGGTGCGAGGCGCCAATGTGTTCATGGGCTATCTGAACCAGGAGGCCAAGACGGCCGAGAGCTTCAGCGAGGACGGCTGGCTGCGCACCGGCGACGTGGGGACGGTGGACGCCCAGGGCTACCTGCGCATCACCGAGCGCATGAAGGACATCCTGATCACGGCCGGCGGCAAGAACGTGGCGCCCAGCGAGTGGGAGAACGAACTCAAGTTCAGTCCCTACATCACCGACGCCGTGGTCATAGGCGACAAACGCCCCTACCTGACCGCGATCCTCATGATCGACCAGGAGAACGTGGAAAAGTATGCGCAGGAGCGCGATGTGCCGTTCTCCAACTACGCCAGCCTCACGCGCACGCCCGAGGTGCAGGCCCTGGTGCAGTCGGAGATCGACCGCGTCAACACCCGCTTCGCGCGCGTGGAGCAGGTCAAGAAGTTCTATCTGCTGGAGACCCAGCTCACGGCCGAGGACGAGGAGCTGACGCCCACCATGAAGCTCAAGCGCCGCCTGGTGCAGGCCAAGTACGCGGCGCAGATCGAGGCGATGTACGCCTGAACCGGCAGCCATCCACCACAAGCGAAGGAGACGGACATGAAAAGCATCCACGCAGCGGCCCTGGTGTCGCTGGGAGCCCTGGGGCCCCTGGCTTCGGGCTCGGCCCACGCCCAGCAGCAGGGCGTCACGCCCACGGAGATCCTGCTGGGCTCCATCCTCGACCTGTCCGGCCCCGTGGCGGCCATGGGCAAGCCCGCGCGCAACGGCATGCTGATGCGGCTGGACGAGGTCAACGAGCAGGGCGGCATCCACGGGCGCAAGCTGCGCCTGATCGTGGAGGACGACGGCTACGACCCCAAGAAGGCCGTGCTGGCCGCGCAAAAGCTGGTCAACCGCGACAAGGTCTTCCTCGTGGCCGGCCACCTGGGCACGGCCCAGAACATGGCGGCCATGCCGGTGCAGTTCGAGAAGAACATCATCAACTTCTACCCGCTGACGGCGGCGCGCGAGATGTACGAGCCGCTGCACCGGCTCAAGTACTCCTTTGCTGCCACCTACTACGACCAGGTTCGCCTGGCCGCACCGAAGCTGGTGGCCGACAAGGGCGCGAAGAAGGCCTGCGTGGTCTACCAGGACGATGACTTCGGCCTGGAGGTGCTGCGCGGCGCCGAGGCCGGCCTCAAGGCGGGGGGCAGGGAACTGGCCGAGAAGACCACCTACAAGCGCGGTGCCACCGACTTTTCCTCGCAGGTGGCGCGGCTCAAGGCGGCCTCCTGCGACTTCGTCATCCTGGGTACGACCATCCGCGAGACGGTGGGCGTGATGGCCGAGTCGCGCAAAAGCGGCTTCGAGCCCACCTTCCTGTCGACCTCGGCCTCGTACACCGAGGTGGTTACACGGCTGGGCGGCAAGGCCGTCGAGGGCCTGCTCACCACCATGACGGCCCAGCACCCCTACCTGGACGATGCCTCGGGGCCGCTGCGTCTGTGGGCCAACAAGTACAAGACGCGGTTTGGCGACGATCCCAATGTCTTCTCGGTCTATGGCTACGTCATCGTGGACCACTTCGCCCAGGCCGCGAACAAGGCCGGCAAGGGCCTGAGCACCGACAGCTTCATCCAGGCCATGGACTCCATGCGCTTCGAGCCCGACATGTTCGGCTTTCCCATGATCTCGTTCAGCGCACAAAAGCGCCTGGGCAGCGACGAGTCGCGGCTGTCGCAGGTCGTGGACGGGCGCTGGAAGGTGGTCTCCGGCTACGCCAAATGACGCAGGAGCATCCACACATGAGCACCTTCCGCACCCGGCTGGACGGGCATATTCTGCACCTGCGCTTCGGCGCGCCCGGCGCCCACAACCTCATGCGCGACGAATGGTTCGCCGACCTGGATGCGGTGCTGCATGACGCCACCGCCAACCCGCAGGTGCGCTGCCTGCTGCTTTCGGCCGAAGGCAAGTCCTTCAGCAGCGGCGGTGATCTGCAGGCCTTTCTGAACGGTCCCTTTCCCGAAGGCGGCGCAATGGACACGGGCCTGGCGCGCTGCCTGCAGACGCTGGAAGGCTTTGCCAAGCCCATCGTGGCCTGTGTGCATGGCGCGGCCATCGGCGGCGGAGCGACCATCCTGCTGCACTGCGACTTCGTCTATGCCGAGGAGGGCACCAGCTTCCAGTTCCCCTTCACTCGCATCGGCATCGTGCCCGAGCTGGGATCGACCGTGCTGCTGGCCCAGCATGCGGGCCGTCGCCTGGCCACCGAACTGCTGCTGCTGGCCCGGCCCTTCGATGCAGCCACTGCCGTGCGTGCGGGCCTGGCCAGCGAGGCGCTGCCGGCGCCCGAGGCCGAGCGGCGCGCGCAGGAGACGGCCGCCGCGCTGGCGGCCCTGCCGCCGGCTGCGCTGCGCTCCACCAAGCGGCTGCTGCGCCGCGCCGTGGAGCCTGCCTATGCCCGGGCCTGGCGCGATGAATGCCAGGCGCTGGAGACCCGCTTCGCCGGCGCCGAGGTCCAGGAAGCCTGCTCGGCCTTCCTTGCCAAGCGCGCGCCGGACTTCTCGCGCTTTTCCTGACCCGCCGCCATGGCCCGCCCGCGCAAGAGCGAGATCCACAGCGACAACCGGCGCGAGGAACTGGTCATCGCGGCGGCGCGCCTGTTCCGTGAAAAGGGCTTCAACGGCACCTCCATGCGTGACATCGCCGCCGCCGCCCACATGCAGTCGGGCAGCCCCTTCTACCACTTCGCCAGCAAGCAGGACCTGCTGTTCGCCGGCGTGGAGCATGGCCTGCGCGCCTGCCTGCAGGTGCTGGAGGCCATCGATGCGCGCAGCATGGCGCCGGCCGCGTACTTCCGCGCGCTGGCGCGCGAGCACCTGGCCCACCTGCTGGAGGACCGCATCGGCATGGCGCCGCTGGTGGTGGACGAATGGCGCCACCTGGAAGGCGCCAACCGCGCCGCCATCGTGGACCTGCGCCGCCGCTACGAGCAGCTGTGGACGCGCGCGCTGCAGGGCCTGCACGATGCAGGCCTTGCCGGCCGGGCCGAGAAGATGGAGTGCTACTTCTTCCTGGGCGCGCTGCACTCCGTCTATTCCTGGTACCGGCCCGAAGGCCCGCTGTCGCCGCAGGCCGTGGCGGATCGGCTGGTGGATTGGGTGCTGGGGCCACGGGCGTGATGCCGCACGGCTTGCCGCCCTATCTGCACCGTGATAATCTGGTCAGCATGACCAGATCTTCATCCATGAACAAAGCCACGTCCAGCCGGCCGGCGCCGCAGCCGGGGCATTGGTTGCTGCAAGACGCAAAGGCGCGCTTCAGTGAACTGGTGCGGCGCGTTCACAGCGAGGGGCCGCAGCACGTCACCGTGCACGGCCGCGATGAAGTCGTCGTCATCACGGCGCAAGACTTTCGCCGCCTGCAGGGCGCGCGCACGGGCCAGGCGCTGATCGACGTCATGCAGGCATCTCCCTGGAGGGATATCGACCTGGCGGCGGCATCATCCGAGGCCGCTCCCGTGCGGGATGTGGAGCTGTGAAAGGCTACCTGCTCGACACGAACATCCTCTCGGAGCTGCGGCGTCCTCGCCCCGAGGCCAAGGTGCTGGCCTTCCTGCGTGCCCAGCCATTCGAAAGCCTTTTCGTCAGTGCCGTGACTTTCGCGGAAATACGCTTTGGCATCGAGCTGATTGACGACGTCCACAAGCGAGCCGTGCTCATGGATTGGCTGCAACTGAGCTTGCGGCCCATGTTCGAGAACCGCGTGCTGGGCGTCAGCGAGGATGTCATGTTCCGATGGCGGTTGCTGGTGCACGAGGGTCGCAAGATGGGGCATACCTTTTCCCAGCCCGACCTCATCATTGCTGCCACGGCCCTGCACCATGGAATGACCATGGTGAGCCGCGACACGGGCGGCTATGCCATGACCGGCGTGCCCCTGCTCAATCCCTGGCAGGAATCGCCATAGGGACTTGCACCTCAGCCTCCCGCTCCCGCAAACACCGCCAGCCTGCGGCTGCCCGCGAAGATCGACTTCGGCGTCAGCCCGTAGACCTGCCGTATCGAGTGGCTGAAATGCGTGGCGTCCGGGTAGCCGGCGTCCAGGGCCACGTCGGTGAGCTTCATGTCCTGGGTCACGTAGCTGAGGAAGGCGCGGGCGCGCTTCCAGGTCTTGAAGCGGCGAAAGGGCACGCCGGCCTCCTGGCTGAACAGGTGCAGGAAGCGCGACTCGGACAGGCAGATGTCGCTGGCACAGCGCAGTGCGGACGCGGGGCTGCCGGGCTCGGCCTTGATCCGGTCGATGATGGTCTGCACGCGCGCATCGCGGGCCGGTGCCGGCAGGGGTTCGCCGAAGAAAATGCGGTCGAACTCGGCCGTGCTGACGCCATGGCCCGGCTCGTGCAGCTGCAGCTGGGGCAGCAGGCAGGACAGGCCGTCGTGCATGCGCTGCAGCAGCGCCGCGTCATGCACGGCACCGCCGGCACCCAGCAGCTCGGATGGCAGGCGCTGCGTGTCCACGGTTTCGGCCTCGATCAGCAGATTGCAGATGGTGCGTTCGCTGGCCTCGATGCCATGGCGCGCATGCGCCGGCACGATGGACAGCCGGCTGTGCTCCCAGGCACCGTCGCCCAGGCGCACGCGGTGCGATCCGCGCAGCGAGAAATACACCGCGTGGCCGCCCAGGCAGCGTTCGCGCGGCTGGCCCAGCAGGCCGCTGTAGACAGCGCGGTCCGCATTGAGCCACATGACCCGGGGCTCCTGGGGCAGAGAATGCGGCAGCGTGATTTCCGGGCGTAAAGGCTGGGGCGGCATGGCGGGGTCTCCTGGGAGATCGTTGTCGTGACGGGCTGCCCTGAGGGCAGTGCAAACCAACGGGAAGGCGCCGTGGAGCGCGGCGCTGGCGGCCAGGCTCCTGGATGGCATTTTAGAAAGCAACTGATTGGTTTTTTATCGGGGTATACGCAGACCGGTGCGGCCGGCCAGCCGTTGACCGTTGATGCAGGGCGATGAAAGAGCGCGCCCCTTGTGAGGGGCGCAGGAGGAAGGCGGTGGTGCGTGCAGCCGGCCGCCGCTCAGGTCTGCACCTTCAGCGCCTCCCGCAGCTGGTACTTGAGGATCTTGCCCGTGGGATTGCGCGGCAGCGCCTGCACCAGGTGCAGCCGGCGCGGCGTCTTGTAGCGGGCCAGCCGCGCGGAAGCGAAGGCCTGCAGCTGCTCCAGCTCCAGTGACTGGCCGGGCTTGAGGGCCAGCACGGCCACCACGGCCTCGCCCCAGCGTGGGTCGGGCGCGCCGACGACGGCGACCTCGGCAATGGCCGGGTGGCCGGCCAGCACGCTTTCGACTTCGGCCGGATAGACGTTCTCGCCGCCCGTGATGATCATGTCCTTGACGCGGTCGCAGACGTACAGGAAGCCGTCCGCATCGCGGTAGCCCACGTCGCCCGTGCGGAACCAGCCCTCGGGCGAGAAGGCCTGGCGCGTGGCCTCGGGCTGCCTCCAGTAGCCGCGCGCCACATTGGGGCCGCGCACGCAGATCTCACCGCGCTCGCCGGGTGCGTGCATCTCTTCGCCTGCCGGATCGATGAGCCGCACCTGGGTCAGCAGCGCTGCGTGTCCCACCGAGCCCAGCTTGTCCAGCGCGTATTCCTCGGCCAGCACCGTGACCAGGGCTGCGGTCTCCGTCAGTCCGTAGCCCTGCTGCACGCCTATGCCGCGGGCGCCGTAGGCGCGCAGCAGCGGTTCCGGGCAGGGCGCTCCGCCGCAGACGATGAGGCGCAGCGAGGACAGGTCGGCCGCGGCAAACTGCGGCGACTGGCTGATGAACAGCAGCATGGCCGGCACCGCGAACACCGTGGTGATTCCATGGGCCGCGATGTCGTGCAGGGCACGTTCGGCATCGAAGCTGCGGTGCAGCACCACATGGCCGCCCTTGAGCAGGGTGGTCAGCGTCAGCACATTGAGGCCGCCGATATGGAAGATGGGCGCGAAGACCAGCAGCCGGTCCGTCGCCAGCACGTCGATGCTGTAGAGCTCGCCCACATGGTTCCACCAGAAATTGCCGCAGGTCAGCAGGGTGCCCTTGGGTCGGCCGGTGGTGCCCGAGGTGTACATGATCAGGGCCACGTCGTCGTTCAGCGGCGCGGCGGGTGCCTGCGCCATGGGCGCCGTGCCGCGCATGGCCTGCGCCAGGTCCGGCCACAGGGCGCTGTCCCGGGCCTCGCCTTCGGCATTCCAGTAGCGGGCGCAGCACAGGCCCTCGCGGATGCCGGCGATGGTCTCGTGGTGGGAGGCGGCCACCACCAGCGTATGCACGCCCGCGTCGTTGACGATGTAGTGCAGCTCGGGCTCCGCCAGCCGGAAGTTCAGCGGCACGAAGATGGCGCCCAGTTGCGATGCGGCGAACATGGTGACCAGGAACATCGGATGGTTGAGCCCCAGGTAGGCCACGCGCATGCCGGGGCGCAGCCCGCCCTGCGCCAGCACGGCCGCCGCGCGCTCTATCTGCGACTGCAGTTGGCCATAGCTCCAGGTCAGGCCCTCGAAGCTCAGCGCCGGGCGCGGTCCGGAGCGCAGCGCGCGCCCGCGCATCCACTGCGCCATGCCGATGGCCGGTGGCTGCGAGGGCTGGCCTCCCATCTGTTCCTGGGTGCAGGGGGCGGTGGCGGGCATCGTTGCGTCTCCTTGGTGCGTCGTCCGGGATTTGCCCGCATGCTCCCAGCTTTGGTGGCCTGCGGCTTGCGCAATCCTGCTGAAGCGAACGAAGGCCGGGTCAGCAGGTTGCCGCAATACAGCGGGCCGGACGGTTCCTAGACTGAATGCCATACCCGGAGCACGCGGCCGGCGCCGCGCGGGGATTGCAAGAAGGTCCAGATGCCATTGATCGAATCCACCATCGCCACGGGCAGCGAAAGCTACCAGGCCAACCGTGCGGCCACGCTGGGCCAGCTCGAACGCGTGCGTGCGCTGGAGCAGCGCACCGTCGGAAAATCCGAGGCCGCGCGCGAACGCCTCGAAAAGCGCGGCCAGCTGCTGCCGCGCGAGCGACTGTCCCTGCTGCTGGACCCTGGCATGCCCTTCCTGGAGCTGGGCACGCTGGCCGGCTACTGCATGGACACACCCGACCCGGAGCGCAGCGTGCCCGGCGGCGGCATCATCGCCGGCATCGGTCATGTGAACGGCGTGCGCTGCCTGGTCAAGGCCTCCGACTGCGGCATCGATGCGGGTGCGCTGCAGCCCATGGGCCTGGAAAAGACCCTGCGCATGCAGGAGCTGGCGCTGGAAAACAGGCTGCCCTATGTGCAGCTGGTGGAAAGCGCGGGTGCCAACCTCATGGCCTACCGCGTGGAGGACTTCATCCACGGCGGCAGCACCTTCCGCAATCTCGCGCGGCTGTCGGCTGCGGGCCTGCCGGTGGTGACGGTCACGCACGGATCGTCCACGGCCGGCGGCGCCTACCAGACGGGGCTGTCGGACTACATCATCATGGTGCGCGACCGCTCGCGCGCCTTCCTCGCGGGGCCGCCGCTGCTGCTGGCAGCCACGGGCGAGGTGGCCACCGAGGAGGAACTCGGTGGTGCCGTCATGCATACCTCGGTCTCGGGTCTGGGCGACTACCTGGCCGAGGACGACCGCGACGCGCTGCGCATTGCGCGCTCCATCCTGGGCCAGATCGACTGGGACCGCGGTGCCGACCCGGCCACGGTGCGGCGCTCCTTCAGGCCGCCGCGCTATGACGCCGAGGAATTGCTGGGCATCATGCCTGCCGACTACAAGCGGCCCGTGGACATGAAGCAGGTGATCGCACGCATCGCCGATGGCTCGGAGTTCCTGGAGTTCGGCCGGAACTACGGCAGCGCCACGGTCTGCGGCACCCTGCGCATCGAGGGCTGGGCCGTGGGCGTGATCACCAACAACGGCCCCATCGATGCCGACGGCGCCACCAAGGCCACGCACTTCATCCAGGCCTGCTGCCAGGCGCGCACACCGCTGCTGTACCTCAACAACACCACCGGCTTCATGGTGGGGCGTGCCTACGAGGAGGGCGGCATCATCAAGCACGGCTCCAAGATGATCCAGGCCGTGACCAACGCCACCGTGCCCCAGATCACCATCTACTGCGGCGCCTCCTTCGGCGCGGGCAACTACGGCATGTGCGGGCGAGGCTTTCATCCGCGCTTTTGCTTCAGCTGGCCCAATGCCAGGACGGCTGTCATGGGGGGGGAGCAGGCGGCGCGCACCATGCGCATCGTCACCGAGGCCGGCATGCGCCGCAAGGGCGAGGTCGATGCTGCCAGGCTGGATGCGCTGGAGCGCCAGATCATCGAGCGATTCGACAGCCAGATGAGCGTTTTCACCACCAGCGCACGGCTGCTGGACGACGGCGTGATCGACCCGCGCGACACGCGCGCCGTGCTGGCCAATGTGCTGGCCATCTGCCGCGAGGCCCAGGCCCGCGAGCCGCAGGCGATGCAGTTCTCCGTCGCACGTCCCTGAGTCCTAGCCCCTTCCCGCCATGCCGCAAGCCACACCCTTTCACACCCTCCTGGTCGCCAACCGGGGCGAGATCGCCCTGCGCGTCATGCGCACGGCCCGGGCCATGGGCTACCGTACGGTGGCCGTCCATTCCAGCGCCGACGCACGGGCCGCCCATGTGCTGGCGGCCGACCAGGCCGTCTGCATCGGCGCACCGCTGCCCGCCCAGTCCTACCTGTGCGCAGACCGCATCATCGAGGCCGCACGCGCCACGGGTGCCGACGCCGTGCATCCGGGCTACGGCTTCCTGGCCGAGAACGCAGACTTCGCCAAGGCCTGCCGCGCGGCGGGCCTGGTCTTCGTCGGACCGTCGCCCGAGGCCATGCGCGCCATGGGCGACAAGGCCGGTGCCAAGCGCCTGATGATGGAGGCGGGCGTGCCCTGCATTCCCGGCTACCAGGGCGAGGACCAGTCGCAGCCGCGCCTGGCCGCCGAGGCGCAGCGCATCGGCTATCCGGTCATGATCAAGGCCACGGCCGGGGGCGGCGGGCGCGGCATGCGCCTGGTGGCGCAGGCTGCGCAGTTCGCCGAGGCGCTGGCCAGCGCCCAGTCCGAGGCCTTGCATGCCTTCGGCGATGCCACCGTGATCCTGGAGCAGGCCATCGCCAGCCCGCGCCATGTGGAGATTCAGGTCTTCGCCGACCGCCACGGCAACGTGGTGCATCTGGGCGAGCGCGACTGCTCGGTGCAGCGCCGCCACCAGAAGCTGATCGAAGAGGCGCCTTCGCCCGCCGTCGATGCCGCGCTGCGCGAGCGCATGGGCGCCACGGCCGTGGCGGCCGCGCGCGCCATCGGCTACGAAGGCGCAGGCACCCTGGAGTTTCTGCTGGACGCACAGGGCGGCTTCTTCTTCATGGAGATGAACACGCGGCTGCAGGTCGAGCATCCGGTCACCGAAGCCGTCACGGGCCTGGACCTTGTGGAGTGGCAGTTGCGCGTGGCGGCCGGCGAGCCGCTGCCCGCAGCCCAGGACGCCATCCGCTTTGCAGGCCATGCCATCGAGGTGCGGCTGTGCGCCGAGGACCCTGCCAGCGGCTTCATGCCGCAAAGCGGAACCTTGCACCGCTGGGAGCCGCCACCTGGCGTGCGCGTGGAGCATGGGCTGGCCTCGGGCATGGAGGTTCCGCCCTACTACGACTCCATGATCGCCAAGATCATCGTCCACGGCGCCACGCGCGACGAGGCCGCACGACGGCTGCGCCGCGCGCTGGGCGATCTGGTGGCGCTGGGCCTGGCGACCAACCAGGCCTTTCTGTCGCGCTGCCTGGGTCACCGTCAGTTCCTCGCGGGCGGCGCCACCACGGCCTTCATCGCCGAGCAGGGCCAGGCCTTGCTGCAGGAGGACGATGAAGCCCGGCTGGCCCGTGCCCGCGCCGTGGCCTGCTGGCTGCTGCTGGAAACCGCCTCCACCATGCCCGGGGGCGGGCTGATGGGCGACGCGGCGGGCCTGGCCCACCGCCATCCCGTGGCCATGCGCTGGGTCTTCGACGGCCAGGCGCGCAGGACCCGCATACGCCGCACGGCACCGTGCCTGTTCGAGATGCAAGAGGACGGCGCTGTCTCCCTGCTGCGCGTGGAGGACGCTCCTGCCCGGGGCCATGCGCGCTTCACGTTGAACGATGTCACCGAGGCCGTCGCCTGGGAGCGCGAAGGCAACCACCTCTGGCTGCACCTGGACGGCGCCCCCCATGCGGCCGAGGACCGCAGTCATGAACCTGCCATGCGCGCCGGTACGGCCGGCGGCGATGGCAAGGTCCGCGCGTCCCTGACCGGCCGCGTGGTCGCGTTGCCTGTGGCCGTGGGCGACACGGTGCAGGCCGGACAGTCCGTGCTGGTGGTCGAGGCGATGAAGATGGAGCATGTACACGCGGCGGGCGTGGGCGGCGTGGTGGCGGCCGTGCATGCGGCCGTGGGGGAGCAGTTGGGTGCGGGACGCCTGGTGCTGGAGATCACTGCGGCTGCGGAGCCGGTGCAGGTGCCGGTGGAACAGGGGGGCCGGTCATGAGCGAAGCCAGCGAAGTGCTGCTCGACAAGCGCGGCACGGCCTTCTGGATCACCATCCACCGGCCCGAGCGGCGCAATGCGCTCAACGCCGGCGTGCTGGCCGGCCTGCGCCAGGGCTTGCGGCAGGCGCAGGCCGATGCCGATGTGCGCGCCATCGTGCTCACGGGCAGTGGCGACACGGCTTTTTGTGCGGGCGCCGATCTGCAGCCAGGCCAGGCCTTTCGCTTCGACTTCGCCACGCCCACGCTGGACTACGCCGACCTGCTGCGCGAGGCCCATGACACACGCCTGCCCATCATCGCGCGCATCAACGGCGCCTGCATGGCCGGCGGCATGGGCCTGGCCTGCATGGCCGACATGGCCGTGGCGGCAGAGCATGCGCAGTTCGGCCTGCCCGAGGTCAGGGTGGGCGTGTTTCCCATGCAGGTGATGAGCCTGCTGAAGGACCTGGTGCCCCCGCGCGTGCTGCGCGAATGGGCGCTGTGCGGCGAGCCCTTCGACGCGCAGGAGGCGCTGCGCCACGGCCTGGTCAACCACGTTGTCCCATCGGCGGAACTCGACGACAAGACCGGCTGGCTGCTTGCGCGCCTGGCAGACAAGTCGCCCACGGCCATCCGGCGTGGCAAGTACGCCATGCGCGCCATCGCCGCCATGTCCTTCGAGCAGTCCATCGCCTTCACGGAAAGCCAGATCGCGCTGCTGGCTCAGACCGAGGACGCCCGCGAGGGTCTGGCCGCCTTCGCCGAAAAGCGCCCCACCGCCTTCACGGGCCGCTAGACAGAACTCTGGACCCCAGGAGGAGACAAACCATGCAACTGACACCTGAACATGAACAGATACGCGACACCGTCCGGCGCTGGGTGGCGCAGGAGGTCAATCCCCATGTGGACGCCTGGGAGGCCGAAGAAATCTTCCCGGCCCACCAGGTCTTCGGCCAGATGGGGCGCCTGGGGCTGCTGGGGCTGAACAAGCCCGTGGAGGATGGCGGACTGGGCCTGGACTACTCCTACGCCGCCGTGCTGGCCGAGGCCATCGCGGACATCGACTGCGGCGGCATTCCCATGGCCATCGGCGTGCAGACCGACATGTGCACGCCGGCCCTGGCCCAGCGCGGCAGCGCCGAGCTGCGCGCCGAGTTCCTGGCTCCGGCCATCCGGGGCGAGCGGGTGGGCTGCATCGGCGTGTCCGAGGTCGGCGGTGGCTCGGACGTGGCCGCCATCAGGACCACGGCGCGCCGCGACGGCGGCGACTACGTGATCAACGGCGGCAAGATGTGGATCACCAATGGCACGCAGGCCGACTTCTGCTGCCTGCTGGCCAATACCTCGGATGGCCCCGTCCACAGGAACAAGTCGCTGATCATCGTGCCCATGAAGGCGCGCGGCATCAGCGTGGCGCGCAAGATCCGCAAGATCGGCATGGACTCCTCGGACACGGCGCAGCTCTATTTCGATGACGTACGCGTGCCCCTGCGCCACTGCATCGGCGAGGAGGGCATGGGATTCATCTATCAGATGGAGCAGTTCCAGTCCGAACGTCTGTGGGGCGCGCTCAACGCCACGGCCATGGCGCAGCGCGCCATCGACCAGACCATCGATTACACGCGCGGCCGCCAGGTCTTCGGCCGGCCGCTGCTGGACAACCAATGGGTGCATTTCCGGCTGGCCGAGCTGCAGGCCGATGTCGCGGCCGTGCGGGCCCTGGCCTGGCAGGGCGTGGAGATGGTGGTGCGCGGCGAGGACGCCACGCGCGTGGCCACCATGGCCAAGCTCAAGGTCGGCCGCCTGGTGCGCGAGGTGGCCGACGGCTGCCTGCAGTTCTGGGGCGGCATGGGCTATGTGATGGAAAGCCCGGTCTCGCGCTTCTTCCGCGATGGGCGGCTGACCTCGATAGGCGCGGGCGCCGACGAAGTGATGCTGCAGGTGCTGTGCAAGTTCATGGGCATCTTTCCAAAAAATGCATGAGACGCCCCCTGGGTCGCTTTGCGCCTTCTCCTCGTGGCACGGCGCCTCCGTACTTGCTTCGCAAGGGAGGGGGACGCCAGCCTCGGTGCGGGGCGGCCCTTCCTTGCTGTCCCCTGTCCTTGGGCGCGCCAGTTTCATGCGGTGTGGATGACGCGCAGCCCTGTTGAAAACCGAGATATCGGAGCCCTTGCATGTTCGACTCCCCGCCACTGCCCCACTATTTCTCGCCCGGGCATGAAGCCTTCCGGCGCAGCCTGCGCGATTTCGTGGACCGCGAGATCGCGCCCTTCGTCAACGCCTGGGACGAGGCCGGCAGCTTCCCGCGTTCGCTGTACGGCCGCATGGCCGCGCTGGGCGCCCTGGGCCTGGGCTACCCCGAGGCGCTGGGCGGCACCGAGGCCGACGTGTTCCACCAGTTCGTCGTGGCCGAGGAGCTGGCGCGTGCGGGCTGCGGCGG
Source organism: Delftia deserti (assembly GCF_042653485.1). NCBI lineage: Bacteria > Pseudomonadati > Pseudomonadota > Betaproteobacteria > Burkholderiales > Comamonadaceae > Delftia > Delftia deserti. The sequence continues at coordinate 4,796,911 of NZ_JBHSIH010000001.1, forward strand.
GCTGTCGGCCTCGCTGACCTCGCACATCATCGGTCTGCCGCCCGTGCTGCACTGGGGCAGCGAGGCCTTGAAGCGGCGCGTCATCCCCGGCGTGCTGCGCGGCGAGCAGATCTCGGCGCTGGCCGTCACCGAGCCTGGCGGCGGCTCCGACGTGGCTGCACTCAGGACCACGGCCGTGCGCGACGGAGATCACTACGTCGTCAACGGAGAAAAGACCTTCATCACCTCGGGCATGCGCGCCGACTGGTTCACCGTGGCGGTGCGCACCGAGCCCGGCAACAAGGGGCCGGGCGGCATCTCGGCCCTGCTCATCGCCGGCGACAGCCCGGGCCTGGAACGCACCGAACTGCGCAAGATGGGATGGTGGGCCTCGGACACCGCCCACCTGCGCTTCGACCAGGTGCGTGTACCTGTCTCGCAGCTGATCGGCGAGGAGAACGCGGGCTTCAAGGTCTTCATGAACAACTTCAACAGCGAGCGGCTGGTCATGTCGGCCAGCGCCTGCGCCTATGCCGAAACCTGCCTGCGCGAGGCCCTGGACTGGGCGCGCGGGCGCAGCACCTTCGGTGCGCCGCTGTCCGAGCGCCAGGTCATACGCCACAAGCTCATGGACATGTACCTGCAGATCGAGGCCGCGCGCGCCATGGTCTATGAACTGGCCTGGCGGCTGCGCGAAGGGCAGGGCCTGGCCCATGAGCTGGTGGCGCGCACCTGCCTGGCCAAGGTCATGGCCACGCGCGCCATGCAGCTGTGCGCCGACCAGGCGGTGCAGATCCTCGGCGGCATGGGCTTCATGCGCGGCACGCGCAGCGAGCGCATCTACCGCGAGGTCAAGGTCATGATGATCGGCGGCGGCTCCGAGGAAATCATGAAGGACCTGGCCGCGCGCCAGCTGGGCATCTGAAGCGGCATGGGGAGACAGCAAATGAATGGGCAAAAGACCGTGCGCATCGGCGGCGCCTCGGGGTTCTGGGGTGACAGCAAAGTGGGCGCGCCCCAGCTCGTGGACTCGGGCGGCATCGACTACCTGGTGTTCGACTACCTGGCCGAGACCACCATGGCCATCCTGGCCGCGGCCCGGGCCAGGAATCCTGCCATGGGCTATGCGACCGACTTCGTGGACAGCGCCATGGCCCAGGTGCTGCCCGAGGTCCTGCGCCGCGGCATCAAGGTGGTGTCCAACGCCGGCGGCATCCACCCCCAGGGCTGCGCCGACGCGCTGCAGGTGCTGGCCGAGTCGATGGGACTGCGCCCGCGCATCGCCGTGGTCGAGGGCGACAACGTGGCGGCACTGCTGCCCGCGATGCGGGAGCAGGGCGTGCGCGACATGTTCACGGGGGAGCCGCTGCCGGAGCAGGTGCTCAGCGCCAACGCCTATCTGGGCGCCACACCCGTGGCACGGGCGCTGGCGCAGGGCGCCGACATCGTGATCACGGGGCGCTGCGTGGACAGCGCCGTGACCCTGGGCGTGCTCATGCACGAATTCGGCTGGAGCGATACCGACCATGACCGCCTCGCGGGCGGCAGCCTGGCAGGCCACATCATCGAATGCGGCTGTCAGGCCACGGGCGGCCTCTTCACCGACTGGCAGCGCGTGCCGGACTGGCCCGGCATCGGCTATCCCGTCGTGGAGTGCGCTGCCGACGGCAGCTTCGAACTCACCAAGCCGCCGGGCACGGGCGGCCTGATCGACAGCGCCTGCGTGGCCGAGCAGATGCTCTACGAGATAGGCGACCCCGGCGCCTACCTGCTGCCCGACGTGTGCTGCGACTTCCGCCAGGTGCGCATCGAACAGATGGATGCCCAACGGGTGCGCGTGAGCGGCGCGCGGGGCCGTGCGCCCACGGGCAGCTACAAGGTATCGGCCACGCAGCTCGACGGATACCGCTGCGCGGGCCTGCTGGCCCTCATCGGCCTGGACGCGGCGGCCAAGGCACGGCGCACGGGTGAGGCCGTCATAGAGCGCACCGGGCGCATCCTGCATGCAGCCGGCCTGCCGCCCTTCACGCGCACGGCCGTGGAGCTGCTGGGCGCCGGCACCCTGGCCGGCCCTCAGGGGGCAGGCGGCATGCAGGCCTGCAGCCGCGAGGTACTGGTGCGCATCGTCGCCGACCATGCGCAGAAACAGGCCCTGGAGATCTTTGCGCGCGAGATCGCTCCGGCCGGCACCTCGTGGTCGCCGGGCACCACGGGGCCGTCGCTGGGCAGGCCCTCTCCCTCGCCGCTGATCAAGCCCTTTTCCTTTTTGCTCGACAAGGCCCTGGTTCCCGTCTGCGTGCGCATGGAAGGCGCGCAGACCGGCGTGGCGGTGCGCACCGGCGGGCCATCCGTGCTGAACACAGGGCCTGCAAGTCCGCCTGCGCAGCCTCCGTCCTGGGTCGATCCGCACGAGGAACAGGTGGAACTGCCGCTGATACGCCTTGCCTGGGCGCGCAGCGGCGACAAGGGCGACATCGCCAACATCGGCGTCATCGCGCGCCGCCCCGAATGGCTGCCGCTGCTGTGGGCCCGGCTCACGCCCGAGGCCGTGCTGGCCTGGTTTTCCCACCTGGCCCGGGGCCCCGTGCGGCGCTACTGGCTGCCGGGCACGGCATCCATGAACCTGGTGATCGAACAGGCCCTGGCCGGCGGCGGCCCGGCCTCACCGCGCTTTGACCCGTTGGGCAAGGGCAATGCCCAGATCCTGCTGGCCATGCCGGTGCGCGTGCCGCGCTCCCTGGCGGATGGCGTGCGCTGAAGCAGGTGCAGCGCATAGACTGGCGTTTTCCCCTTACGGATGACGCAGCATGACAGCAGACCAACGCTTCGCCCAGGCAGCCCTTGAACTGGGCCACCGCTTCGACGGCGAGATCAAGATCGGCGGCAACTACGCGCCCGTGGTGCGCGATGGCCAGCAGCTGTTCGTCAGCGGGCAGATTCCCCGCGTGGGCGATGAAGTGCTCTACGTGGGGACGGTCGGCGCCGGGATCGACCTGGCATCGGCCAGAACGGCCGCCGCCGTCTGCGCCATGCGCGCCCTGGCCTTCGTGCAGCGCGCGGCCGGCTCGCTCGATGCCGTGCGCGCCATTGCACGGATCACGGTCTATGTGCGCTCGGCGCCCGATTTCACCCAGCAAAGCGAAGTGGCCGACGGCGCCTCCGACCTCATCGCCCGGGTGCTGGGCCCCGTGGGTGCGCACAGCCGAACCTCGGTGGGCGTGCTGCAGCTGCCCAAGGGCGCGGCCGTGGAGCTGGACCTGATCGCCCGCGTGGACTGATCGCGCCAGCCCCTGCAGCTATCCCTGGCCCCCGGCCGCAATCTCCTGGCGCGCCTTCCAGGCACGCAGCGCCTGGCGGTATTCATCCATGGCCAGGTCATAGCTGTCGAAGATGCAGGGATCGCAGCCATTGCCGCAGCAGGCGTCCAGGTCGGGCTGCTCGGGCGGCTGGGGCATGGGGTCGGCGGAATCTGGAATCGGCGCGGTGGTCATGGGCTCGATTGTCCAGCAGCTCCATCCGTGGCTGCTGCGTGCGGGTCAAAGGCATGGGCGCTCCAGGGTGCAAGCTCAACTCAAACAGCGCGGCGCCGGGAAATCGATCACGCTGCGGATGATCTCGCGCATCTCCGTGATCAGCGGCCGGGCATCGTCGCGGCGCCATTGCACGGTGTAGGTCAGCGGGGCCAGCGCGCTGTGCTTTGCGGCTTCGGCGCTGCCGTCCAGCACGCGCAGGCGGCCGCGTTGCTGCAGGGCCAGGGCCCATTGCTCGGGCATGTAGGTGAAGCCCAGGCCGTCCACCACCATGCCCACCACGGCGCCCCAGCTGTTGCAGGAAAGGCGCCGCTCCACGGCCAGGCCGTGGCGGCCCAGCCAGTCGTCCAGCGTGCGCGTGGCGCCCGAGCCGGTGGGCAGGGCGATCAGCAGTTGCTCGCGCACCAGGCGCCGGGGCAGGCCGGTGCCGGCGCGGGCGATGAACTCGTCGCTGGCGGCCCAGACGAAGCGCACCTGGGCGACCTGCTCGAAGGCCAGGCTGCTGCGCGACGATGGCCCGGCGATGACCACGCAGTCCAGCTCGCCATCGACGATGCGCTGCTCCAGCACCTGGCCGATGTCGGTGTGGGGCTCCAGCTGCAGGTCGGGGTGCAGCTCGGCCACCTTCTGCACCAGCCGGGGCAGCCAGGTCAGGCCGCTGAGTTCGCCAAAGCCGATGCGGCAGCGGCCCTGCAGGCCCACGCTGCGGCCTGCCGCCTCGCGCAGCTCGGCGGCGCCGTGCAGCAGCTCGCGGATGCGCGGCAGCAACTGCTCGCCCTGGGGCGTGAGTTCGGCGGCGCGGCCGCTGCGGTCGAACAGCTGCACGCCCAGCGAGGCCTCCAGCTCCGCAATGCGCTTGGACAGCGATGAGACCGACAGGTGCACGCGGTCGGCGGCCACGCTGAAGTTCAGGCAGGTGGCAGCCCAGTAGAAGGCTTCGAGCTGTTTGAGGGTCATGGCGACATTCTTCCAAAATCGAAATATCGATTCCTATTTATTTCGCTTTTCTTTGCGATTGGGCCCTTCTACATTGGCCGGCAATGCCTGCCAACACCGTCCCCTCCGCCACCGCTCCCGCAGCCGCCGCGCCAGCCTCGGCCCGGCCGCCGCGCCGCCTGCGCCAGGTGCTGTCGCTCGATGATTTCGAGCGGCTGGCGCGGCGGCACCTGCCGCGCCCCATCCATGCCTACATCAGCGGCGCGGTGGAGGACAACGCCTCGCTGGCGGACAACCGCCGCGCCTTTGCCGAGCTGGCCTTCGTGCCGCGCGCGCTGGTGGGCGTGGCGCAGCGCGATCCCTCCTTCGAGCTGTTCGGGCGCCGCTACGGCGCGCCCTTCGGTGTGGCGCCCATGGGCATTGCCGCGCTGTCGGCCTACCGGGGCGACCTGGTGCTGGCCCGGGCTGCACAGCAGGCGGGCGTGCCGGCCATCATGAGCGGCTCCTCGCTGATCCGGCTGGAGGAGGTGATGGCGGCCGCGCCCCACACCTGGTTCCAGGCCTACCTGCCGGGCGACCAGGGCCAGATCGATGCGCTGCTGGACCGCGTGGCCGCCGCCGGCGTGCAGACCCTGGTGATCACCGTGGACACGCCCGTGGCCGCCAACCGCGAGAACAATGTGCGCGCCGGCTTCTCCACGCCGCTGCGGCCCGGACCGGGCCTGGCCTGGCAGGGCATCAGCCATCCGCGCTGGCTGTTCGGCAGCTTTCTCAAGACCCTGTGGCGCCACGGCATGCCGCATTTCGAGAACAACTATGCGCACCGGGGCGCGCCCATCCTGTCGGCCAGCGTGATGCGCGATTTCTCGGACCGCTCCCACCTGGCCTGGCCGCATCTGGCCGCCATCCGCCGGCGCTGGCAGGGGCAACTGGTGGTCAAGGGCATTCTTTCGGCCGCAGACGCCGTGCTGGCGCGCGACCATGGCGCCGACGGCCTCATCGTCTCCAACCACGGCGGGCGCCAGCTCGACGGCGCCGTGGCACCGCTGCGCGTGCTGCCCGGCATCGTGCGCGCCGTGCCCGGCCTGCCGGTGATGCTGGACAGCGGCGTGCGCCGGGGCACCGACGTGCTCAAGGCCCTGGCCCTGGGCGCGCGCTGCGTCTTCGTGGGCCGGCCCTTCAACTACGCGGCCTCGGTGGCCGGACCGGCGGGCGTGACCCACGCCATGGCCCTGCTGCGCGAGGAGGTGCTGCGCGACATGGCCATGCTGGGCGCCACGCGCCTGGACCAGGTCACGCCGGCCTGCGTGCGCCACGCGCAGGCCTGGGATGCGTTCTGAGCGGCAAGACAACGGTATCGACACAGACAACAGACACAGACAACAGACACAGACGGAGACACAGCAGTGAGCAAGATTCCCGGATTCCATATCCACGCCCGGCCCGAGGCCGCCCTTGGCGATGCGCTGCTGCAGCGCTACCGCGGCTTTCCGGTCGCCAATGTCAGCGACGCCATGAGCCGCACCACGGGCACCTCGGCGCTGCGGCCCTTCCATCGCCGCCAGGGGCCGCTGGCGGGCCGTGCGCTGACCGTGCGCACGCGGCCCGGCGACAACCTGATGGTGCACCAGGCCATCGACATCTGCGGCCCCGGCGACGTGATCGTGGTGGACGCGGGCGGCGCCGGGCCCAACGCCATCATCGGCGAGATCATGCTGGCGCTGATGATGGCGCGCGGCGCGGCCGGCATCGTCATCGACGGGCTGATCCGCGACAGCGACACCATCGGCCAGCACGGCCTGCCCGTGTATGCGCGCGGCGTCTCGCACCGTGGCCCCTACAAGGACGGACCCGGCGAGCTGCATGTGCCCGTCAGCATCGACGGCATGGTCGTCCACCCCGGCGACCTGATCCTGGGCGACGGCGACGGCCTGCTGGCCGTGCCCGCCGCCGAGGCCGCCGCCATTGCCGACCGCGTGGAGGCCATACAGCGCGACGAGGCCGACGTGCTCGCCGCCATTGCCGCAGGCCGCGCCGACCGCTCCTGGGTGGCGCGCACGCTGGCCGCCAAGGGGGTGCTGTGATGGACCATCGCGTTGTCCGCTTCGACTACTGGCTGGATGCGGCCTTCGACCGCATCGTCTCGGCCGCGCCTGACGTGCAACTGGTCACCTGCCGGCGCGAGGGCGACGATGCCGCCGCCTGGCAGGCCCTTGCCGGCGCCCGGGTCTACCAGATCACGGCCGCCAAGGACGAGCTGCCGCGCCACTGGTTCGCCACGGCGGACCTGCTGGCGCGCTGCCCTGATCTGCTGGCCGTGTCCTCCAGCGGCTCGGGCTGCGACACCATCGATATCGAGGCCTGCACGCGCGCCGGCGTGGCCGTGATGAACCAGTCGGGCGGCAATGCGGATTCGGTGGCCGAGATGGCCATCGGGCTGATGCTGTCCGTGCTGCGCCGCATCAACGAATCCGACCGCCTGCTGCGCTCACCGGGCCGGGGCTTCAGCCGGGAAGACGTCATGGGCCACGAGCTGCGCGGCCGCACCCTGGGCCTGGTGGGCGTGGGCGAGGCCGGCAGCCGCGTCGCGGCCCTGGGCCGGGCCTTCGGCATGCAGGTGATCGGCTGCGACCCGGCCTACGACGCGGCCGGCCTGGCGGCGCGCGGGGCCGAGGCCGTCGGCTTCGACGAGCTGCTGCAGCGCGCGGACATCGTCTCCCTGCACTGCCCGCGCGATGCCTCCACGCTGGGGCTGATGGACGCCGCTGCCTTTGCGGCCATGAAGCCGGGCGCCGTTTTCGTGAGCACGGCGCGCGGCGGCATCCATGACGAGGCCGCCCTGCACGCCGCCCTGGCCAGCGGCCACCTGGCGGGCGCGGGGCTGGATGTCTGGGACCAGGAGCCGCCGCCCGCCTCCCATCCGCTGCTGGCCCTGCCCCAGGTGGTGGCCACCTTCCACACCGCCGGCGTCACGCACGAGGCCCGGCGCAACAACGCCGAGCTGGCCGCCACCCAGATCGTGCAACTGCTGGCCGACGGCCAGCGGCCCGCGCGCCTGGTCAATCCCGAGGTCTGGCCGCATGCGCGCGAGCGCATCGCCCGGACCCTGTTCCCGTCCCGTTGATCCCTGTCCAGCAACCACAAGCAAAGCCCGCAGGCCTCTACAAAGGGCTACCGAGGAGACAAAGATGACACAGCAAGCAAGGCGCGCATTGTGCGCAGGCCTGGCCGCCGCCTGCATGGCGCTGCCGGCCCTGTCCCAGGCCCAGACTCAGGGCGAGGCCCCCTATCCCTCGCGCAACATCGAGATGATCGTGGCCTACGGGCCCGGCGGCGGCACCGATCTGGTGGCGCGGCTGCTGGCCCGCCATCTGGAAAAGAAGCTGGGCGGCAGCGTGGTCGTGCTCAACCGCCCCGGCGCGGGCGGCGGCATCGGCTTTGGCGAACTGGCGCGGGCCAGGCCGGATGGCTACACCATCGGCTTCATCAACACGCCCAACGTGCTGACCATCCCCATCGAGCGCAAGAGCAGCTTCCACTGGAGCCAGTACGACCTGCTGGGCAACCTGGTGGACGACCCGGGCGGCTTTGCCATCCACAACAGCAACGCCATCACCACGCTGGCGGGCCTGGCCGCCTACGCCCGGGCCAACCCCGGCGCCGTGACCGTGGGCACCACGGGCACGGGCTCGGACGACCACCTCGCCATGCTGCTCTTCGCCAAGGCCACCGGAACGCAGCTCACCCATGTGCCCTACAAGGGCGCGGGCGAGGTGCGCGCCGCCGCCACGGGCCAGCAGATCACCATCGGCGCCATCAACGTGGGCGAGGTGCTGGCCTACCAGAAGGGCGGCACTCCCATCCGCCTGCTGGGCCAGATGTCGGCCGCGCGCAGCTCGCTGGCGCCCCAGGTGCCTACGTTCAAGGAGCAGGGCATCGATATCGAGCTGGCCTCCCTGCGCGGCCTGGCCGCGCCCAAGGGCTTGCCCGAAGGCGTGCGCAAAAAGCTGGTCGATGCCGTGGCCGCCATCGCGGCCGACCCGCAGTTCAGGCAGCAGGCCGAGGCCATGTACGCGCCGCTGCGCTACCTGGCGCCGCCCGCCTACGCGGCCGAGCTGGAGCGCACCGAGGCCGGCTTTCGCAAGCTCTGGACCGAAATGCCCTGGCAGGACGGCAAGCCCTGAAGGCCATGCCCATGCCAACCTTTGAATTCACAAGGACGACCGCCATGCACTGTCTGCCGCGCCGCAGCCTGGCTGCGCTGGCCCTGTGCGCCCTGGCCCTGCCGGCCCTGGCGCAAGGCCCCATCACCCTCATCGTGGGCTGGCCTGCGGGCGGCCCCTCCGACAACGTGGCGCGGCTGGCGGCCACGCGCATGAGCGAGGCCCTGGGCCAGCCCATCACCATCGACAACCGGGCCGGCGCGGGCGGCAACCTGGGCAGCGACGCGGCGGCCCGCGCAAGGCCCGATGGCAACACCATCATGCTGGCCACCGTGGCCTCGCACGGCCTGAACTCCGCTCTCTACGCCAAGCTGAACCACGATCCGCTCAAGGACTTCGCGCCCATCGGCATGATCACCACCTCGCCCAGCGTGCTGCTGGTGCCCGTGGCCTCGCCGCTGCGCTCGGTCAACGATCTGCTGGAGGCGGCGCGCGCCAGGCCGGGCCAGCTCAACTACGGCTCGGGCGGCGTGGGCTCCAGCCAGCACCTGGCCGGCGCCAGCTTCAAGCAGCTCACGGGCGTGGACGTCACCCACATCCCCTACAAGGGCACGGCCCCGGCCATGACCGACCTGATGGCGGGCCGCGTGGACTTCGTGCTCACCACGGGCGCCATCCCCTTCATCCGCTCGGGCAAGCTGCGCGCCCTGGCCGTGGCCTCGCGCCAGCGCCTGCCGGCCCTGCCCGAGGTGCCGACGTTCGAGGAAGCAGGCGTCAAGGGCTTCTACACCGACTCCTGGTACGGCCTGGTCGCTCCGGCCGGCACGCCGCGCGCGGCGCTGGAGCGCCTGAACGGCGCACTGGCCACGGCGCTGCGCAATCCCGAGGTGCAAAAGCAGTTCGTCGAGCAGGGCTCGCTGCCCGTCCAGCCCATGGGCGTGGACGCGTTCTGGCGCTTCGTGCGCGAGCAGATGCCGGTGGCGGCCGAGCAGGTGCGGGTGTCGGGGGCGCGGGCGGAGTAGGAGGGGCTGGTGCGCTCTGGTGCGGGCTGGATCGGGCTGGAGCAAGGGAAGGCCCGGTCTCAGCCCCTTCTCTCAGCCTCTTCTTCGCGCTGCCAGCCCCTGCACCACGGCCGCCAGCCGGTCGATTTCCTCGGTGGTGTTGTAGAAGGCCAGCGAGGGCCGCACGGTGGTCTCCACGCCGAAGCGCCGCAGGATTGGCTGGGCGCAGTGGTGGCCGGTGCGCACGGCGATGCCTTCGGCGTTGAGTGCCTCGCCCACCTCGGCCGTGGTCCAGCCCTTGAGCACGAAGGACAGCACGCTGGCCTTGTCGGCCGCCGTGCCGATCAGGCGCAGGCCGGGGATGGGCGCCAGCGCCTGCGTGCCGTACTGCAGCAGATCGTGCTCGTAGCGCGCGATGCGCTCCATGCCCAGGGCCTGCACGTAGTCGATGGCGGCGCCCAGGCCCACGGCGTCGGCAATGTTGCCGGTGCCGGCCTCGAAGGTGTTGGGCAGGGGCTGGTAGACGGTTTTCTCGAAGGTCACGTCGGCAATCATGTTGCCGCCGCCCTGCCAGGGCGGCATGTCCTCCAGCACCTCGCGCCGTCCCCAGACCACGCCGATGCCCGTGGGACCGAAGACCTTGTGGCCCGAGAACACGAAGAAGTCCGCACCGATGGCCTGCACGTCCACGGCCATGTGCGAGACCGACTGCGCGCCATCGACCAGGGCCCGGGCGCCCGCCTGGTGGGCCAGCTCCACGATCTGCTGCACGGGCACGACCGTGCCCAGCGCGTTGGAGACCTGGGTGACGGAGACGATCTTCGTACGCGGGTTCAGCAGCCTGCGGTATTCATCGATCAGCACCTGGCCCGAGTCGTCCACCGGGATCACGCGGATCTTCGCGCCCTTGGCGGCCGCCAGCTGCTGCCAGGGCACGATGTTGGCGTGGTGCTCCAGGTGGGAGACGATGATCTCGTCGCCCTCGCCCACATGCTGCCAGCCCCAGCTCTTGGCCACCAGGTTGATGGCCTCGGTGGTGCCGCGCACGAAGATGACCTCGTTCACGTCGGGCGCGTTGATGAAGCGGCGCACGCGCTCGCGCGCGCCCTCGTAGGCGTCGGTGGCGCGGGCAGCGAGTTCATGGGCTGCGCGGTGGATGTTGGAGTTCTCGTGTTCGTAGAAATGGCGGATGCGCTCTATCACCGCGCGCGGCTTGTGCGTGGTGGCCGCGTTGTCCAGCCAGGCCAGCGGGCGGCCGTTGACGCGCTCGGACAGTATGGGAAAGTCCCGGCGCACGGCATGCACGTCGAAGGGCGCCTGCACGCCGGCCGCTCCATGCCTTGCCCCGTGCGAAGCCTGCTGGCGCTGCAGCGGATGGGCCGGCGTGGTGTAGCCGGCGGGCAGCACCACGGGATCGACAAAGTAAAAGCGCGGCTCGGCCGAAGGCACGGTGGACGCAATGCCGGGCCCTTCGGTGGGCACGCCGATGCGCGGCACGGCGGGTGCCGCAGGTGCCGTGAACGGGAGCGCGGCCAACGCATCCAGCGGATCGCCCTGGCGCTGGGGCACGCCCAGCACCTGCGATCCCAGGCGCGGCTCGTAGGCGGGCAGGGCGCTCACGACATGGTCGGGCACGCCGTTGCCTGCCTGGGCATGGGGCAGCAGCGCGGGCGCGCGGTGGGCCAGCGAGGCCAGCGGCGCGGGCGATGCCGGCAGCAGGTTGCTGCCCGGCGCCTGGCCCTGCGGGATGGGCGTGCCCGGCACGCCGGGGCCCAGGCCTGCGGGGCTGGCCAGCGGCGAGCCGGGCGGCGCCACGTTCACGGGCGCCTGCACGCCGGCAGGCAGGCCGGGAAGACCCGGAAGACCCGGAAGACCCGGAAGACCCGGCAGGGCAGGAGCCGATCCCGGTGCGGCGGAGAACAGGGCGTTGGCCATGCGCGCCAGCGCCTCGGGGTCGAAGGGCGCCTGGGGCGCCATGGAGGTGATTGCAGACACGGTCAACGCCCGGCCTCTTTACTTGTAGGTGTCGGGATAGTCGTGGTACTTGCCGATCTCGACATCGTCGAGCACGGCCAGCGCGTCGGGCGTGAGCACGGCCAGCGAGCAGTACAGCGAGATCAGGTAGGACGCGATGGCATGGTTGTTGATGCCCATGAAGCGCACCGACAGGCCCGGGCTCTGCTCGCCCGGCAGGCCGGGCTGGTACAGGCCGACCACGCCCTGGCGCTTGTCGCCCACGCGCAGCAGCAGGATCTTGCTCTTGCCATCGGCCACGGGCACCTTGTCCGAGGGGATCAGCGGAATGCCGCGCCAGGTGATGAACTGTGAGCCGAACAGGCTGACCGTGGGCGGCGGCGTGCCGCGGCGCGTGGCCTCGCGGCCGAAGGCGGCAATGGCCAGCGGATGGGTCAGGAAGAAGGCGGGTTCCTTCCAGACCTTGGTCAGTAGCTCGTCCAGGTCGTCGGGCGTGGGCGCGCCGGTCAGCGGGAAGATGCGCTGCTCGTCCGTGACCTGGGCCAGCAGGCCGTAGTCGGGGTTGTTGATCAGCTCGCTTTCCTGGTTCTCCTTGATGGTCTCGATGGTCAGGCGCAGCTGTTCCTTGATCTGGTCATGCGGGCTGCTGTAGAGGTCGGAGATGCGCGTGTGCACATCCAGGATGGTGGAGACGGCGTTGAGGAAGTACTCGCGCGGCTGCTCCTCGTAGTCCACATAGGTGCGCGGCAGCTGGTTGTCTTCCTGCTTGGCCGTGCAGGTGACCTTGATGGCCTCCGGGTTCTTGACGCGGTTGAGGCGGTAGATGCCGGCCTCCACCGGCGACCATTGCAGCAGGTGCGTCAGCCAGCGCGGGCTGATGGTCGAAAGCTGGGGAACGGTTTTGGTTGCGTTGGCCAGTTGCCGCGCGGCGTTGTCGCCTAGCGCGGTCGTGCCGCCCACTGTTGCCGACATGTGCAGACTCCGTGATCAGTTCAGGAAAAAGGGAAGGGGAAGGAAGGAAACAGGGCCAGTGTCCCGGCCCGCGCACATGTCTTCAACATGCTATAGCCGCCAAGCGCAGGCCGCGCACCAGCTGGTCGTGGGCCACGGTTTCGCCGCGCATCACCAGGGCCGAGGGCTGCACGCCCAGCGAGACGGCCAGCTTCTCCACGGTCAGCAGCGAGGCGATGACGCGGCCGCGCTCTATCTCGCCCACGTAGGAGCGGTTCAGGTCCGAGTGCTCGGCCAGCCGCTCCTGCGACCAGCCATGGGCCTCGCGCGCCTGGCGCACGGCAATGCCGAAGCTGGTGACAAGCCGGGTGCTCATAGGGCCACCTCCCGGGGCTGCTGCGCGTGCTCGCGCGCATGGGCCTGGGTGACATGGGCGCCGGGCGGCACGTCCTCGGTCACCCAGACATTGCCGCCGATGACCGCGCCACGCCCCAGCGTGACGCGGCCCAGGATGGTGGCGCCCGCGTAGATGACCACGTCGTCCTCCACCACCGGATGGCGCGCCAGGCCCTTGCGCAGATGGCCGTGCTCATCGGTGGGAAAGCGCTTGGCGCCCAGGGTGACGGCCTGGTACAGCCGTACGCGTTCACCGATCACGGCGGTCTCTCCGATCACCACGCCCGTGCCGTGGTCCATGAAAAAGCCCCGCCCGATCTTCGCGCCCGGATGGATGTCGATGCCCGTCTGCGCATGGGCCAGCTCGGCCACGATGCGCGCCAGCAGCGGCTGCTCCAGCAGGTACAGCTGGTGGGCCAGGCGGTGATGGATCATGGCCAGCACGCCCGGGTAGCACAGCAGCACCTCGTCCACGCTGCGCGCGGCGGGATCGCCCTGGAAGGCGGCCAGCACATCGCTGTCCAGCAGGCGGCGGATCTGGGGCAGGGCCTCGGCAAAGGCGCGTGCGATGTCCAGCGCCATGGCGTCGGCGCCCGCTGCCGTGTGGGGCGCGGACAGCCGCAGCTCCAGCCGTATCTGGCCCAGCAGCGCGTGCAGGGCCGAGTCCAGCTGGTGGGCCACGAAGATGTCCTCGCTCTCCTGGCGCAGGTCGTGCGGCCCCAGGCGCATGGGGAACAGGGCTGCCTTGAGCTGGTCGATAAGGGTGGCAAGCGCATCGCGCGAGGGAAACTCGCGCGCCCCGGGCTCCTGGGTGCGGCCGTGCGCCTCGCGCCATTCGCGGCGCGCCGCATGCAGGTTCTGGGTGAGTCCGGCAATGTCGAAACTGGCCATCTGCGTGCTCCTTCAGTCTTGAATCCAGGGCAGGCCGTTGAAGCGCCAGCCATCGCTCTTGCCGCGCTGCTGCAAGGCATCGATCTCGCCCTCGAAACCTTCGAGCACGTTGAACACATGGGCGAAACCGGCCTGCGCGGCCGCCTGGGCCGCCAGCACCGAGCGCTTGCCGCTTCGGCACAGCAGCAGGGCCACGGCCTCCTTGCCGCCGTGCGGTGCCAGGCGCGCTTCCAGCTCGCGGGCAAAGCGCGGGTTGCGCGTCAGCGCCGTGCCCGTGGCCCAGGGCACGTGCAGGGTGCCCTGCACCTGGCCGACGAACTTGCGTTCCTCGGCCGTGCGCACATCGACCAGCACGGCCTGGCCGGCCTGCACCAGCGCCCAGGCCACGGGCGGGCGCACGCCGCCTGCGTGGCCCAGCCCCTGTGCGCGGGCGTGTTCCTGCGCCTCTTCCAGAGCCTGGGGCAAGGCGGTTTCCAAAGTGGGGGCTGTCATGTCGTCGTCCTTGCGGAGGTTTCGCGGTTGGTGGCTATAGGCACCAATCTAAGAACTTCGCCAACGGGCAACAACGAATGAAAACTGGGTTTTAAAGAAGCAAAACGTCTAAACAAACGGCATGGCCGCGCGGCGGTGTCCGCTTTTCTTGAATCCAGACCCCGCCCCGCTGCGTATCCAGATCAGCCGTAATCGTTCGGCTTGTCATCAACCCGCTAGGAGCATTCCATGGTCTCGATTCAAAACACCCGCAAGCTGGCCTCGTTCGGCCTGGCCATCGTGATGTCGGCTGCCTCCGTGGCCGCCATGGCCGATGTGATGGTGGGCGGCGCACCCATGCTGCCGTCCAAGGACATCATCGACAACGCCGTCAACTCCAAGGACCACACCACCCTGGTCGCAGCCGTCAAGGCGGCGGGCCTGGTCGATACGCTCAAGGGCCCGGGTCCGTTCACCGTGTTCGCGCCCACCAATGCCGCCTTCGAGGCCCTGCCCGCAGGCACGGTGGACACCCTGCTCAAGCCCGAGAACAAGGGCACGCTGACCACCGTGCTGACCTACCACGTGGTGGCCGGCAAGTGGGGTGCGGCCGCGCTGTCCAAGATGATCAAGGACGGCAAGGGCATGGCCAGCATCAAGACCGTCAGCGGCGGCACGCTGGTGGCCAAGTCCAGCGGCTCCAGGATCATGCTGACCGATGAAAAGGGCGGCACGGCCACGGTGACCATCCCCGACGTCTACCAGTCCAACGGAGTGATCCACGTGATCGACAAGGTGCTGCTGCCCAAGTGAGCGGCGCAGCAGGCCAGCGGGCCGGCCGCTGGCCGCCATGGTCAGTGGCCGGAGCCTTGCGCCTTCGCCATGCGCCTTGCGGGCGCGCCGCCGGAGGGCGCTCCGCCGGAGGGCGCACCGCCATAGGTCGATCCCGCATAGATGGCTGCCAGCGTCAGCGCCATGCCGGCCAGCGCCATCGGCGTGGGCCGGGCGGTGAAGAACAGCACGTCGATGGCATAGGTGCCTATGGGCTCGGCCAGCAGGATGAGGCCGGCCAGCGAGGCCTTCACATGCGGCACGGCCGTGCTCACCATGAGCCAGGCCACGCCCTGCACCAGCAGGCCATACAGCAGCAGCGTGCCGAAATCGGCCGCGCCGGCAATGGCCAGCGACTCGCCCTCCAGCCACGCTGCCGCCAGCAGGCAGGGCGCTGCGGCGGCGCACAGCACGGCCATGTTGACGGCCGGATGCGTGGCATGCGGCGGGGTCTGCCCCTTCTTGATGAAGACCACGCACAGCGCATAGGCCGCCGCCGAGGCCAGGCCCAGGGCCACGCCCAGCCAGTGTTCGGACGCCGAATCCGGGCCTGCGGCCACCGGCAGGCCCGCGCCCGACACCATGAGGATGCCGGTGGCCGCCAGCACCAGCGCCACGAAGTAGACGACCGTGATCCGTTCGCGGAACACCGCCCAGGCCAGCCCCGCCAGAAAGAACGACTGGCAGTTGGTCAGTATGGCGCCCAGGCCCGGCCCCACCATGCGTATGCTCTTGTGCCACCAGTACAGGTCCAGCGCCAGCGCGGCGCCGGCCAGGCAGGCGTACAGCAGGGCCTGGCGCGTCATGCGCCAGCGCAGGCCCCGCCACAGGGCAAAGCCGGCCAGCCCCAGGCCGCCCAGCAGCATGCGGTAAAAGCCCATGGCGCTGGTGCCCATGCTGCTGAAAGCCACGGCCACGCCGGATAGGCTCAGGATCAGCCCGCCCACGGCCAGCAGCGCCAGGTAGCTTGTCTTGCCGTTCATGCGCATGGCTCCGTCACGCTGGCCGGTCGGCGGCATTGCGCCGCCGGTATTCGAGCTGGCGCGCCGTCTCGGCCGCGATCTCCGCGCCCAGCAGGCGTTCCACCAGGTGCAGGGCCATGTCGATGCCTGCCGCAAACCCGCCCGAGGTGACGATGGCACCCTCATCGATCCACAGCCTGTCTGCGCTCACGCGGGCGGCCGGCGCAATGGCGCGCAGGTCTTCCGTGTCCTCGAAGTGCGTGGTGGCCTCGCGCTGGTCCAGGAGCCCTGCCCGCCCCAGCAGGAAGGAGCCTACGCAGACGGAGCCCGTCACCTCGCTGCTGCCGGCCACCTGCCGCAGCCAGGCGGCGACCTCGGGTGCGGCCAGCTCGGCCTGCAGCGCGCCGCCGGCCACGATCACCAGGTCCAGCGCGGGATGGTCCTGCAGGCTGGCCTGCGCCTGGATGCCCACGCCCTCGCGCGTGCGCACGGCGGCGCCGCTGCGGCTGATCACCACGGGCTGAAACGGGGGCGAGGCCGCCAGCCCGCGCCGCACGGCCACGCGCGCGGCCACGTCGAACACCTGCAAAGGCCCTGCAAACTCCAGTAGCACCACGCCATCAAAGACGAAAAATCCAACGGTCCGGGTCTTCATCCACCACTCCTGTCTGTCGAGGAGTGGCAGCTTAGGCAGGCCGCAGCGCGCGGTCTTGGACGGAATTGATCAGGCCGGGCCGCTCAAGGCTGCTCAGGGCCGCATGGCCTGGCGGTACTGCGAAGGCGCCACGCCGTGCGCGCGGCGGAACCAGTTGGAGAAATGGCTCTGGTCGTAGAAGCCCAGCGACAGTGCCACCTCGCTCAGCGCCAGCGTGCCGCGCAGCAGGCCGCGGGCGCTTTCGGCGCGGCGGGCCTGGTGGTAGGCATGGGGCGTGATGCCGTAGCGGCGGCTGAAGCTGCGGATGGCGTGCTCGGGACTGAGCCCGCAGACGGCGGCCAGCCGCGCGGCGCCCAGCTCCTGGTCCGCATGGGCATCGATGAACTCGCGCAGCAGCGCCGCGCTGGCGCCATCGGGCGCATGCGGCCGGCCGGGGCTGTGCACCACGCGGCGCAGCAGCGCCAGCAGGGCCTCGTCGGCGGCCAGGCCGTCCTGCGGGCCGTGCAGCAACTGCCGGGCGCAGGCCCGGGTCTGCGGGTCGCGCAGGCTGACGGCGTCGAACCAGCCATCGCGCACGCCCAGCAGCGCGTGCATGCGGGCGGGCTCGACATGCAGCATGTCGTAGGTCCAGCCCTGCTCGCCGCCCGGGCGCCCGTCGTGGATCTCGCCCGCGTTGAACAGCGCGATATCGCCACCCGTGAACTCGCGCTCGGCGCCCCGGCTCCAGCACAGCTCGCGCCCGCCGTGGATGACGGCAATGCCCATGGTGTCGTGGAAGTGGCGCGGATAGCGGTGCTGCACCGCATGGCCGCTGAGGATTTCCACGCCGCCCAGCGCGCAGTGGCGGCGGTAGGTCAGGGCGCGTTGCGGGCGCTTGCCGGGTATGGGCGCGGCCATGGCCGGCCTCAATCCGCGCCGGGGGCCGCTGCCGGCGTCCTGGCCTGCGCGGCCAGCTTGGACAGCCGCCAGCGCGTCAGGTCGTCCGCGCCGGGGCCGGCCTCCACGCGCAGCTCGGAAAAGGGCACGCTCTGGCCCGATTCCTCCTCCACCAGCGCCAGCCGCAGGGGCGTGCCCGAATGCGCACGCACAAAGCGCATGGGCGGCTGGGCCTCTTGCTGCAGGCGCCACCGGTCGCCGACCTGGGCCAGCGCCTGGATCACCAGGGACAGGTCGCGGCCCTTGGGCGTGAGCAGGTACTCGTAGCGGTCCGGGCCGCTTTGGTAGAGGCGGCGCTCGACCAGGCCGGTCTGCTCCAGGTGGCGCAGGCGGTCGGTCAGGGTGGCATTGGTGATGTCCGTGGACTTTCTCAGGTCGTCATAGCGGGTCAGGCCCAGCATCAGGTCGCGCAGCACCAGCATGGCCCAGCGGTCGCCTATGGCCTCCAGCGCGGTGGCGATCGAGCAGGCCATGCCCTCGAAGCTCTTGGATCGCATGGGGTTTCCCTTGTGTGTTCGCGGTTGTCGCAGGCCTGGAGTGTCTCAGCAAAACGCAAGCCCGGCCCGCAAAGGTGGATTGCGTGCTTGTAACTCTAATGATTGGAGTTTATATTTGGAGCCACTATCAACCACGGCTTTTCAAGCAAGGACTTCCTTCATGAGCACGCATCAAGGCACCGCCATCGTCACTGGCGCCTCTTCCGGCATTGGCGCCGTCTACGCCGACCGCCTGGCCGCCAGGGGCCATGGCCTGATTCTGGTGGCCCGCCGAGAAGACCGGCTGCAGGCGCTGGCGCAGCGCCTGCGCAGCGCGCACGGCCGCGAGGTCGAGGTGGTGGCCGCCGACCTGGCCGACGCCGCCGGCCTGCAGCGCGTGGCGGCGCTGCTGTCGGGCGAGCGTGACATCCGCATGCTGGTGAACTGCGCAGGCCTGGGAGCCCTGGGCCCGGCCGCCCAGGTGGATGCAGGCGAGGTCGATCGCATGGTCATGGTCAACATCCATGCGCTGACGCGGCTGTCGCTGGCGGCAGCGCGGCTGTTCGCCACGTGCGGGCGGGGCACGCTGATCAATATCGGCTCCATCCTGGCCGCCATGCCCGTGCCGGGCGCCGCCGGCTACGGCGCCTCCAAGGCCTATGTGCTGAACTTCACGCGCTCGCTGCAGGCGGAGCTGGCCTCCAGCGGCGTCATGGTGCAGGCGGTGATGCCCAGCCTGGTGCGCTCCGAGTTCTTCGGCGGCAAGCCCGCGCCGTTTCCCGAGCACCTGTTCATGTCGCCCGAGACCCTGGTGGACACGGCCCTGGCCGCGCTGGACCAGGGCGAGGCCATCTGCTTTCCCACGCTGCAGGACATGGCCGCCTGGCAGGACTTCGACGCGTCGCGCGCCCGCCTGGTCTCGGCGCTCATGCAGGGCGGCACGCCCGCGGCGCGCTACGCAGTTGCCGAGGCCGCGGCTTCCTGAGCACCGGACCCCTATTCTTCATCCGCCCCTCTTGCACCCGGAGAAAACCATGCCCCTGTGGAAAATCTACCACCCCGAAAACGCCTTCAGCGATGAAGACAAACAGGCCATTGCCCAGCGCATCACGGCCGTCTACGGCGACCTGCCGCGCTTTTACGTCGGCGTGGTGTTCGAGGCCGTCGCGCGCACTTCGTTCTTCATCGGCGGCGAGCCTGCGGATGATTTCGTGCGCATCTCCGTGGACCACATCGCGCGGCAGATACGCGACGAGGAGACCAAGACACGGTTCCTCGAAGGCGTGCGGCGGCAGCTGTCCCCCTTCATCGCCGACCGGGGCCTGCGCTGGGAGATGCATGTGGACGAAACGCCCTTCAGCCTCTGGAGCATCCAGGGCCTGCGCCCGCCCGTGCCGGGCACGCCCGAGGGCGAGAAATGGCGCCTGGACAATCGCCCCTCCCCCCTCTGAGGACCTGCCTGCATCTCAGCGCAGCGACAGCCCCGCCGACTGGATCGCGCGGGCGTAGCGCGGGCGCTCGCTTTGCAGGCTCTGGCCCAGGTCGGCCGGGGAGCCGCCCGCCACCTTGAAGCCCATGTGCTCCAGCTGGGCGCGCACATCGGGCGCCTGCAGCACGGTCTGCAGGTCGCGGTTGATCTTGGCGACGATGGGCGCGGGCGTGCCGGCCGGCGCGAAGTAGCCCTGCCAGCTCTCCACCGAGAAGCCGGGCACGCCGGCCTCGGCCATGGTGGGCACCTGGGGCAGGGCGTCGGAGCGGTAGGGCGTGGTCACTGCCAGGGCGCGCAGCTTGCCGGCGCGCACGTACTCGGTCACGGCGGCCAGCGTGATCAGCGTGGCGTCGGTATGGCCGCCCAGCACGTCCAGCGAGGCGGGGCCACCGCCCGGGTAGGGGATGTAGTTGACCTTGGCGCCCGTCTCCTGCGTGAGGATTTCATGCGCCACATGGGCAATGCCGCCATTGCCGGGCAGGCCCAGGCTGATGCTTTGCGGCTTGGCCTTGGCGCGGGCCAGGTAGTCGCCCAGCGTGTTCAGGCCCGTGCCGGGGTTGACCACCAGCACCTGCGGATTGACCACGGCCTTGATGATGGGCGTGAAGGCCTTTTGCGTGTCGTAGGGCAACTGGGCGAACAGCAGGCCGTTGAGCGTGAGGCCCTCGCCCTGCTGCAGCAGCGTGTAGCCGTCGGGCGCCGCCTTGGCCACCTTGGCCGCGCCGATGGTGCCGCTGGCCCCGGCCACGTTCTCCACCACCACCGACTGGCCCCACAGCGCGGCCAGCTTGTCGGCCAGCGTGCGCGTGAGCTTGTCGGCGCTGCCCCCGGGCGCCACGGGCACGATGATGCGCACCGGCTTGTTCGGAAAGCTGTCGGCCGAGGCCAGGGCCGCCGGCGCGTGCAGGGCCAGGGCGGAGAACAGGGGAAGCAGCAGTGCGCGCAGCGCAGACGGGGTGCGGATCATGGGAGTGCCGGAGTGCGGAGAGTCGATGCCCGCAGTCTGGGAGGCTCCTGGCGCGGCGTGAACTAAGCATTGCGGCTATGCATATGCGGCTGCCGCACAACGTGCGTCACGCTTGCCCCACGCATGCGCGCGCAGTGCCCAAAGCTCATATCCATATCCGCAATGCGTCGTTGGCGCCGGGGCGGGAGAGGCCTAACGTCGTGTCCTCCCGCGAACGTCCTCCCAGGCACTCCCATGACACAGACCCATCTCTCCATCGACTTCAGCGGCAGCGACGTGGCCAGCCGCCGCGCAGCCGCCATCACCGGCTTCATCGCCACGGCCCGGCGCCTGCTCCCCGATCCCGAGCGGGCCACGCCCGAGCAACTGCAGGCCGTGGCCCGCGAGCTGGAGGCGCTGGGCCTGCAGCGCGAACTGTTCCCGCATGCGCACTTTCCCGTCTCGGCCAGCAACCCGGCCCAGGTCTACCGCCTCAGCGAAGACCTGGGCGGGCGCTATGCGCTGTACCTGTCCACCGGCCTGCCGGGCAAGTCCCAGCCACCGCATGACCACACCACCTGGGCCATCATCGCGGGCGTCGAAGGCGTGGAGCGCAACGTGTTCTTCACGCGCGGCAAGACCGACGACCCGCTGCGCGACACCCTGGCGGTGGGGCGCAGCGTCGATGTGGGCAGCGGAACCTCGGTGGTGCTCACGCCCACCGACGTACACACCATCGAGCTGATCGGCGAGGAGCCCGGCCTGCACCTGCACTTCTACGGGCGCGGCCTGGAGCGCATGCCCGATCGCGTGGTCTTCGAGAGCCTGGAGGGCGGCAGCTTCCGCACCTTCGGCCCGCCCAAGTCGATTCGCCATGCGCTGGTCACGCCCGCCGCGCTCCGGCAGGCCCTGGCCGATGGCGAGGAAATCGCCGTGCTCGACGTGCGCGAGGCCGGCGTCTTCGCGCACCGCCACATCCTGTTCGCGGCGCCCGCCCCGGCCTGGCGGCTGGAGCAGCTCATCGACCGCCTGGTGCCGCGCCGGGGCACGCGCATCGTGCTGGTGGATGGCGACGGCACGCTGGCCCATGAAGCCGCCGCCAAGCTCGTGCGCCTGGGCTGGCCCAACGTCTCCGTGCTCGAAGGCGGCACCGAAGGCTGGGCAGCCCAGGGGCTGGAAATCTTCAGCGGCACCAACGTGCCCAGCAAGGCCTTCGGCGAAGTCATCGAGCATGAAAAGCACACGCCCTGGATCACCTCGGACGAGCTGGGAGCGCGCGTGCAGCGCGGCGACAACATCGTCGTCGTCGACAGCCGCACGCCCGAGGAATTCGCGGCCTTCAGCCTGCCGTTTGCACTGAGCGTACCGGGCGCCGAACTGGTCTACCGCATCGGCGAAATCGCCCCGGACCCGCAAACCCTGGTCGTCGTCAACTGCGCGGGCCGCACGCGCTCCATCGTGGGCGCGCAGACCCTGATCGATGCCGGCATCCCCAACCAGGTCGTCTCGCTGCGCAACGGCACCATGGACTGGCTGCTCACCGGCCGCAGGCTGGCCCATGGCCGCCGCACCCCGCTGCCCGAGCCCGGCGCCGTCGCCCTGGCCACCGCCCGCGAACGCGCAGCCAGCGTGGCACAGCGCGCGGGCGTGCAATCCATCGACGCGGCCGAACTGGCCCGCTTCGAGTCCGAAGCCACCGAACGCACGCTCTACCGCTTCGACGTGCGCACCCGCGAGGAATACCAGGCCGGCCACCTGCCCGGCTGGCGCTGGGCGCCGGGCGGCCAGCTCGTGCAGGCCACCGACGAATACGCCGCCACGCGCGGCGCACGCATCGTGCTGGCCGACTGGGACGGCGTGCGCGCCCTCACCACCGGCGCCTGGCTGGCCCAGCTGGGCTGGGAAGTCTTCACCTTCGTGCCGCCCGCGCTGGCCACCCTGGAAACCGGTGCCGAGCCCGTGCGCGTGCTCGCCTCCCACGCGCCTGCGCCCCAGCTGTCCGTGCAGCAGACACAGGAACTGCTGGGCGAAGGCCGCGCCATCGTCTTCGACGTGGACAGCCGGCCCGCCTTCGAGAAGCAGCACATCGCCGGTGCGCGCTTTGCCGTGCCTGACCGTCTACCTGCCTTCGTGCAGGCCCTGCCGCCGGCCCAGGTCGTGGTGCTCACCTCGCCGGACGGCGTTCTGGCGCGCAGCGTGGCAGCCGAACTGGCGGCGCGCACGGGGCGCGATGTGCGTTCCGTCGTGGGCGGCACTTCTGCCTGGGCTGCTGCGGGTCTGCCGCTGGGGCAGGGGGATGCGGATGTGCTGACGGGGGATGATGACCAGTGGTACAGCCCTTATGCGCATCGGGACCTGGGGTTGAGGGATGCGGGGTTTCGGGCTTATCTGGATTGGGAACTTGGGTTGGTGGGGCAGTTGGAGAGGGATGGGTGGGCTGCTGAGATTCGGCTGGTGCCTGTCTGAGTTGCTTTTTTTGTCCCTGCCGGGTGGTTGTTTTTCGAGGCCGGGTCTCGGCCCGGCAGCCGACTCCCTTTCTTATCGCGCGATAAGAAAGGAAGCAAAGAAGCGCGCCCCGCACTGCCCACGACCCTTCGCTTCGCTGCGGGCGACCTGCGTTGGGCGGGATGCGGGGTGCGCCGTGAAACTCGTTACGCGCTGCGCGCTTCACTCAAACATCACGGCGAGCTAGACAACGAAGCAAGCCTGTCCTTCGGCAGGCTTGCCACCCCGCATCCCGCCCAACGCAGGCGTGGGCAGAAGGGGGGAGGCTGGGGAACAGCCAACAGCCAACAGCCAACAGCCAACAGCCAACAGCCAACAGCCAAGCGCCAAAAATGCAAAAACAGCCGACGCGCCATCGCTGCGCTCGGCTGTTTTTTCAATGGGGCCGAGCGAAGCGACGGCCCGAAAAAACTCCCCCGTATGTCAGCGCCTGCGGCGTGGTGGTTGCGGGGTTGCAGTCCTGCCGAAGGACAGGACTGCTTCGTGATCTGACTCGCCGTGATGTTTGAACGTAGCGCGTAGCGCGAAGAGAGTTTCACGGCGAACCCCGCAATCGCCACGACGCAGGTTGCCCCGCAGCGAAGCGAAGGGGTCGCGGACATTCGGGTCGCCTTCTTTGATCTGACCTTTCTTGGCGAATCAAGAAAGGGCAGTCGGCCGCCGGGCCGAGACCCGGCCTCGAAAAGAAACCCCCCGGCAGGGTCAGAACCAGCAAGCGCAGCAACACGCAGCAACACGCAGCAACACGCAGCAAACGCAGCAACACGCAGCAAACGCAGCAAACGCAGCGCACGCAGCAAAGCCCAAAAAATCTCAGGCAGCCAGCCTGAACCGCTCCACCACCCCCCCCAAACCCCCTCTCCAGATCCGCAATCAGATCCAAAGGATCCTCCAGCCCCACATGCAGCCGCACCACAGGCGCAGTCCCCGTCCACACACTGTGCTCCCGCAACCGCTCAGGCTGCGCCACCAGCGCCAGGCTCTCGTAGCCGCCCCAGGAAGCCCCCTGCGCAAACTGCCGCAACGAGTCGACGAACACGGCGCCGGCACCGGGGTCCACCCCTTCGGCAAACGCGAATGACACCAGCCCGCTCGCCCCGCTGAAGTCCCGCTTCCACAGCGCATGGCCGGGGTCGGAGGGCAGGGCTGGGTAGAAGACGCGGCCGACCTGGGGCTGATGCTCCAGCCACTGGGCGATTTCGGTGGCGTGGCGCTGGTGCTGGGCCAGGCGCACGGGCAGGGTGCGCAGGCCGCGCAGTGCCAGGTAGGCGTCGTCGGCGCCTATGGTCAGGCCCAGGGCCTCGTAGGCGGTGGAGATCTTCTTCGACAGCGCGGGGCCGTCGGTGATGACGATGCCCTGCATCACGTCGGAGTGGCCGGCGATGTACTTGGTCGCGGCCTGGATGGACAGGTTGGCGCCGTGCTCCAGGGGCTGGTAGAACCAGCCGCCGCTCCAGGTGTTGTCGGTGGCCACGGGAATGCCGTGCTGGCGCGCCACGGCAGCCAGGGCGGGCAGGTCCAGCACCTCGTAGAGCAGGGAGCTGGGCGATTCCAGGTAGACCAGGCGGGTGTTGGGGCGGATTTTGCCGGCCAGATCGTCGCGCGAGGGCGAGAAGTACTCCAGCGTGATGCCCAGGCGCTGCAGCAAGGTGGCGTCCACGCGGCGCACGGGAGAGTAGACGCTGTCGGCCACCAGCGCATGGTCGCCGGGCGAGAGCAGGGCGATCAGCACCAGGGTGATGGCGGACAGGCCCGAGGGCGTGAGGAAGGCGCGGTGCCCGCCCTCCAGCGCGACCACGGCGTCCTCCAGCGCGCGGTGCGTGTCCAGGCCGTGGCGGCCGTAGGAGGCCACGCGCTCGCCGGCCTCGCGGCGGTGGTGCAGGTCGGCGTAGGCGGCGCTGTCGGCAAAGCGCACGGTGCTGGTGCGCACCACGGGCACGTTGACGGGGCCGGAGCCGCCCTGCAGCGGCGGCGTGCCTGCGTGCAGCAGGCGGGTCGACGGGCCCAGGGGGCGGTGCTTGTCTTGGGGGGTGCTCATGCCACGGCCTCGCTGGGACGCAGGTAGGCGGCGTTGTAGTTCTTGACTTCGCCGGTGTCGGGGTCGATGGCCACGCGGCCGCTCAGGGTTTCCAGCGGCTGGCCGTAGAGATGGAAGTGCAGCGTGGGCTGCTCGCCCACGACGGCAATGCTGTGGATGTCATCGGGCAGGAAGGCGATGGAGGCGCCCGGCTGCACGGTGAATTCGCGCGCCAGGTGGATGCTGGCGCGTGCGGGGTCGCTGCGGTCGTCCGTGCGTTCGTAGAGGCGGTTGAGCTCCTGGCCTTCGACGGCAACGATCACGGCCCAGGTCGTGTGGTTGTGCGGCGCCGTGGTCTTGCCGGGGTTGATGGAGTTCAGGTACAGGGCCAGGCCCGCATCGCCATCGGCCGGGTTGAGGCGGTAGCGCGTGGAGGCGCCCACGCCTTCGGTCTGCGCGGGCGGGGGAAAGTCCGCGCGGCTGAACAAGGCCTTGTGCGCGGCCAGCTGCTCCAGGCGTGCGGTGATGGCCGACAGGGTGCTGCGCTCGGGCGCGCCGGCCTGCAGCAGCTGGCGCACGTCGGCCAGGGCGGCGTCCACGGCCTGGCGGCGCCGGGCGGCGGCGTCTGTATGGGTGCCTGTATCTGCGCCTGTGCCGGCCGGGGTTTCAGTCGTTGTTTCTGCGGTCATGGGGATGTGCTCCTGGAGGTGGGGGATCAAAGGGCAAAGCGCAGGCTGTTGAAGGGCAGCGGCGTTGTGGCCGGGGCGGCTGGCCCAGGCCTGGGCCGGGCGCCATCGCCCAGGGCGCGCTGCAGGAATTCGCGCGTGCGCTCGCTGCGCGGGCTGCCGAAGATCTGGGCGGCCGGGCCGTGCTCGACGATGCGGCCGGCCTCGGTGAAATACACCTGGTCGCTGACCTCTTCGGCAAAGCGCATCTCGTGCGTGACCAGCACGCAGGTCATGCCGTCCCTGACCAGGTCGCGGATCACGGTCAGCACCTCGCCCACGGTCTCGGGGTCCAGGGCCGAGGTCACTTCGTCGAACAGGATCAGCTCGGGCCGCATGGCCAGGGCGCGCGCAATGGCCACGCGCTGCTGCTGGCCGCCGGACAGCTCGCCGGGGTAGGCGGATTCCTTGTGGTCCAGGCGCACCTTCTGCAGCAGGGCGCGGGCCTCGCGCTCGGCCGTGGCGCGGTCGCGGCCGACCACGCGCGTGGGGGCGATGACCAGGTTCTCCAGCACCGACAGATGGGGGAACAGGTTGTACTGCTGGAAGACGAAGCCCACGCGCTTGCGCAGGGCGATCAGCTCGGCCTCGGTGCGCAGCTGGTCCACGCGCGTGCCCGCCACCGAGATGGCGCCGCGCTGGGGCCGCAGCAGGCCGGTGATGCAGCGCAGGATGGTGGACTTGCCCGAGCCCGAGGGCCCGATGATGGTCACCGCCTCGCCGCGCCGCACCTGCACGTCGATGCCTTGGAGCACCTGGTTGTCGCCAAAGGACAGGTGCACATCCTGCAGGTGGACCAGTGCGGGCGCCGTGCCTGCGGGGGCATCGGCCGTGGCGAGTTGGGAGAGAAAGGAGTCAGTGGCGTTCATGGCGTCGCTCCAGGCTGCGCGTGGCGCGCGCAATGGGATAGCAATAGGCAAAGAAAAGCGCGAGCAGCGTGAAGTACACAAGGATGGTGAAGTCCGTGCGTGCCACGGTGTTGCTGGCGATCTGGGCGGTGTCCACCACGTCGTGCACGCCCACCAGCGAGGCCAGCGAGGTGCTCATGGTGATGCTGGCGTAGAGGTTCATCCACGGCGGCAGCATGCGGCGCACGCACTGCGGCAGCACGATGAGGCGGAAGATCTCGCTGCGGCGAAAGGCCAGCGACTGGGCCGCCTCCCACTGCGCGCTGGGAATGGACTGGATGGCGCCCCGGAAGATCTCGGCCACGTTGGCGCTGGTGGGCAGGGCCAGGCCCAGCACCACCTTGACCCAGTCGGGGAACGGAAAGGTCCAGCCCACCAGCTTCAGCTCGAACGGGAACACATAGGTGGTGAAGTAGATGAGCACCAGGATGGGCGCATTGCGAAACAGCTGCACATACCAGCGCACGCCCGTGCGCACGGCCGGCGTGGGCGACAGCGACAGGGCGCCCAGCACCAGGCCGGCCACGGTGCCGATGGCCACCGCCAGCACGCTGATCTCGATGTTGACCAGGAGGCCGCGCAGCAGCGCAGGCAGCCATTTCCACAGGTGCACGAAGGCGGGCGGGGCGCTGTCCGTGGCGGCCCAGCAGGCGCACAGGGCCAGCAGCGCGGCGCCTGCCATCAGCCAGGGGCTGCGCGCCGCGCGCAGCAGGGCGGCGGGCAGGGGGCGGGGCGCGGCGCCGGGGTTCAGGGTGGCTTCATTGGCCATAGCCGGGCATCCTCAGGTGTTGTTCCAGCCAGCGGCCCGCCAGGCTGACCAGCCAGGTCAGCAGGCCGAACCACAGCAGGATGAGCAGCAGCAGCTCCAGCACGTTGTCGCGCTGCGACCAGATCATGATGGACTCGTAGGTCACGTCGCCCACGGCAATGGCCGAGGCCACGGCCGTCATCTTCACCAGATCCACCAGGTTGTTGGTCAGCGAGGGCAGGGCAAAGCGCACGGCCAGCGGCAGCTGCACGCGCACCAGCAGCTGGCGCTGCGAAAAGCCCAGCGAGCGCGCCGCCTCCAGCGTGGTGGCGGGCACGGCCTCGATGCCGGCGCGCAGCGCCTCGGCATGGAACACGCCCTTGTGCAGCGAGACCACGATCACCACCCAGACAAAGGGCGTGAGCGGGTTGTTGCCCGCGCCCCAGTCGCGCAGCTGCTGGGTGATCAGCATGTTGAGCACCAGGAAGGCGCAGTACAGCTGCACCAGCGTGGGCGTGTTGCGCGTGACCTCCACAAAGGCGCGCGCAGGCCGTGCCAGCCAGGCGCGGCCCGAGGTCAGGGCCGCCGCCAGCGCCACGCCGGCCGCCAGGCTGCCGGCAATGGTCAGCAGGGCCAGCTGCACGGTCACGAACATGCCGCGCACAAAGGCCTGGCGCTCGGCCACGTCCAGCACGAAGGCGTAGTTCAGGCCCAGGCCCTTGAGCGCTTGCACGCCCTGGGCAAGCAGGCTGTCGTTCATGGCACGGCCTCCAGGGCGGCCGGCTGTGCATGCGCTTGCGCAGCGGGGTCTTTCAGCGCGGCCACGGCGCGTGCGATGCGGGCCGTGGCCTCGGCCAGCAGCTCGTCGCTGGCGGCCGTGGAGATGCGGAAGTACGGCGACAGGCCGTAGGCCCCGCCATCCACGGCAGCCACGCCTTCGGACTCCAGCAGCCATTCGGTCAGGTCGGTGTCGCTGGCGATGGGCTGGCCGTCCGGGCGCAGGTGGCCTATCAGCGCGCCGCAGTGCACAAAGGCAAAGAACGATCCGCCTGGCGGCAGCAGGGCCAGGCCCGGCACCTGGGCCAGCGCCTGGGTGACCCGTTGCGCGCGCCGCGCATAGGCGTTGCGGGCCTGCTGCACAAAGCTCTGGTCGGGCGACTGCAGCGCCGCCGTGGCTGCGGCCTGGGCCACGGAATTGGGGCCTGACGAGGCCTGCGACTGGATCACCACCATGGCCTGCACCAGCGCGGCCGGGCCTGCGCCCCAGCCGATGCGCCAGCCGGTCATGGCATAGGTCTTGGAGACGCCGTTGACCAGCAGCGTGCGCTCGCGCAGGTCGGGGGCCACCGCCAGCCAGTGCGCGGGGGCCTGGGGCGTGAACCAGATGTGCTCGTACAGCTCGTCCAGCAGCACCAGCACCTGCGGGTGCTGGCGCAGCACCTGGGCCAGCGCGGCCAGTTCCTCGCGGCTGTAGACGGCGCCCGAGGGGTTGCCCGGCGTGTTCAGCACCAGCCAGCGCGTGCGCGGCGTGATGGCGGCCTGCAGCGCGGCCGGCGTGAGCTTGAAGCCCTGCTCAATGCCGCAGTCCACGATGACCGGCGTGCCGTCGTTCACGCGCACGATGTCGGGAAACGAAGGCCAGTACGGCGCGGGCACGATGACCTCGTCACCCGCGTCCAGCGTGGCCGCCAGCGCGTTGTAGATCACCTGCTTGCCGCCGTTGCTGACGATGATCTGCCCGGCCTCGAAGTCCAGCCCGTTCTCGCGCCGGTACTTGGCGCTGATGGCCTGGCGCAGCGCGGCCGTGCCGGGCGTGGGCGTGTACTTGGTTTCGCCACGGGCCAGGGCCGCGATGGCGGCCTGCTTGATGGGCTCGGGCGTGTCGAAATCGGGCTCGCCCGTGGTCAGCGCAATGATGTCGCGGCCCTGGCGGGCCAGGGCCGTGGCCCGCGCGCTGGCTGCGGCATTGGGCGAGAGCCTGACGCGCTGCACGCGCTGCGAAAGGGGAAAGGGCGTGGTCATGGCGTGGGGCCTTCCTGGAATGCGGCGGCTGGCGCTGGAGAGACCTGCGGCAAGTCCTGCGGCAAATCGTCCGTCAGGGGCTGCAGCACCTTGCCGGGGTTGAGCAGGCCCAGCGGGTCGAAGGCCTGCTTGAGACGCCGCATGAGCTGCAGCTCCACGGCGCTTTTGTAGCGGGGCAGCAGGTCGCGCTTGGTCTGGCCCACGCCGTGCTCGGCGCTGATGGAGCCGCCGTGGGCGTGCACGCTGTCGTGCACCACCTCGTGGATGGCGTCTTCCTGGGCGAACAGTTGCGCGGGCGTGCTGTCCGGCGCGTGCGACACGTTGTAGTGCAGGTTGCCGTCGCCCAGGTGCCCGAAGGCCACGGGCCGCACGGCGCCAAAGCGCGCCTGCAGCAGCGCGGCCGTGGCCGCAAGAAAGTCGGGGATGCGCGAGATGGGCACCGACACGTCGTGCTTGATGTTGCCGCCGTCGCGCCGCTGGGCCTCGCCCAGGGCCTGGTCGCGCAGCCGCCACAGGGCCCGGCTTTGCTGCAGGCTCTCGGCAATGGCGGCATCGGTGACCAGGCCGTCCTCGAAGGCCTGGCCCACCACGCACTCGAAGCGCTGGCGCGCATGGTCCTCGCCCTCGCTGTCGGACAGCTCGATCAGCGCAAACCAGGGCGCGTTGAGCGCCAGCGGTATCGGCTGCTCGGGCACATGGCGGGCTATCAGGCCCAGGGCCGTGTCCGACATCAGCTCGAACGCCGTCAGGCTGGCGCCGAAGCCCGCCCGCGCCTGGCTGAGGAAGGCCACCGCATCGCGTATGCAGCCAAAGGCCAGCAGGGCCGTGTGCTGGGCGCGGGGCAGCGGATGCAGGCGCAGCGTGGCCGCCGTGATGATGCCCAGCGTGCCTTCGCTGCCCACGTACAGGTCGCGCAGCGCATAGCCGGTGTTGTCCTTGCGCAGCCCGCGCAGGCCGTCCCAGATCTCGCCCTCGGCCGTCACCACTTCCAGGCCCAGCACCAGCTCGCGCGCGTTGCCGTAGCGCAGCACCTGGGTGCCGCCTGCGTTGGTGGACAGGTTGCCGCCAATGGTGCAACTGCCCTCGGATCCCAGGCTCAGGGGAAACAGCCGGTCCGCATCGCGCGCCGCCTGCTGCACATGGGCCAGCACGGCGCCGGCCTCCACGGTCAGGGTGTCGTTGTCGGTGTCGATGGCGCGCACGCGGTTCAGGCGCGCCAGCGACAGCAGCACGGCATGGCCCGAGGCATCGGGCGTGGCGCCGCCCATCAGCCCGGTGTTGCCGCCCTGGGCCACGATGGGCGTGCGGTGGGCGCGGCACAGGCGCACCAGCTGCGCCACCTGGGCCGTGTCGGCGGGCCGTGCCACGGCCAGGGCCTGGCCCGTGAGGCGGCCATGCTGGTCGGTCAGGTAGCCGGCCGCATCGGCCCCCGTGAGCACATGGGCGTCGCCCAGGGCCTGGCGCAGCGCGGTGATCAGGTCGGCGGGGCCGGTGATGTGGCCGCTGGTGCTGGTGCGGGTGCTCATGCGGGCGCCTTCCTGAACTTGTCGTGCAGCTGGTGCAGCAGCGGCGTGGGCGTCATGCCGTTGCGCTGCTCCACCTCGATCAGCCAGCCCGTGCGGTGCCAGTCCTGCACGATGCGGTCGATGGCCGCCTGCGTGTCGGACTCGCCCTTGCGCAGCCAGATCACCGAGGGCGAGGGAATGATGTCGGCGGGCGAGACGATCTCGTAGTCCTTCCAGTCCGCATTGCCGGCCACGAGTTCGCGCAGCGTGGGGCTGACATGCACGGCGGCCGCGCAGTTGCCGCCCTTGAGGGCCAGCAGCGACTCGGGCTGGCCCCGGAAGGCCTTGATCTGGGCGCCGTATTGATCGGCCAGCGGCTTGGTGAAATTGCTGCCCTGCGACACGCACACGGGCTTGCCGCGCAGGTCGTCCCACTGGCGCACGCCGCTGCCCTTCTTGGCGATGGCTGCGCCGCCGACTTCCTCGAACGGCGTGGGCACGAAGGACAGGATCTCGCTGCGCTCCTGCGTCCACTGCATGTTGGCTATCAGGATGTCCACCTTGCCCTGCTGCAGGAACTGCACGCGGTTGGACGGCTGGACCTGCACGGTCTCCACCCCCACGCCCAGGCCCTTGGCCACGCCTTCGGACAGCTGCACGTTGTAGCCCACGTGCCTTTGCGTGACGGGGTCGATGGTGCCGAACGGCGGCCCCGAAAGCATCACCCCCACCACGATCTTGCCGCGCTGCCTGATGCGGTCCAGCGTGGCGTCGGCATGGGCTGCCAGGGCCGTGAGGGCGAGCAGGGCCGCCAGTGCGGTGCGGACCGGCTTCATGGCCTGGCTCCCTTGGCGGCGGCCTGGGTTGCCTGCGTCGCCTGCACTTGTGCCTGCGCTGCCGCATACACCGCGAAGTCGTAGGGCGCGCGGTCGAACTGGCCCTTGAGCGCGCGCTCGTGGCGCTCGGCGATCCAGGTGTCGGGCACGCCGCTGGCGCGGGCCACCTTGAGCAGAAAGCCCGTGCGGTGCCAGTCCTGGATGGCCTTGTCCACAAAGGCCTGGGTGTCGGCCTCGCCGCGGCGCGTCCACACCACGGTGGGCGAGGGAATCAACTGGTCCTGCGTGCCCAGCTCGAAGTCCTTCCACTCGGCTGCATTCGGGCCGGTGAGCTTTTCATAGAGCGCGGGCTGGATATGGACCGACGCCGCGCAGGTGCCGCCCTTGAGCGCCAGCAGCGACTCGGGAATGCCGCGCAGGCCCTTGACCACGGCGCCATAGCTCTCGGCCAGGGGCTTGGCGAAGTTGCTGCCCTGCGACACGCAGGCCACCTTGCCGCGCAGGTCTTCCCAGCGCTTGATGCCGCTGGCCTTGGCCACCAGGGCGCCGCCGCCGATGAGGTCATAGGGCGTGGGCGCGAACGAGAGGATCTCGCTGCGCTCCTGCGTCCACTGGATGTTGGCGATCAGCAGGTCCACCTTGCCGCTTTGCAGGAACTGCACGCGCGTGGAGGCCGTCACGGGAACCGTCTCCAGCGGTACGCCCAGGCGGCGCGCGATGTCGGCGGCCAGCTCGGTCTGGTAGCCGCCGGTCTTGCCGGTGGCGGGGTCCAGCACGCCGAACGGCGGGCTGGCACCGTCGATGCCCACGGACAACTTGCCGCGCTGCTTGATCTTGTCCAGCGTGGCGTCGGCGTGGGCGGCACCGGCGCCCAGCAGCAGGGCCAGGGCGGCGGCAAGGGGGGGAAGAAGGCGGGGCATGCGTGAATCCATCAGGGAACGGAAGGCCCCGCCCCGTCTTGCGGGGCCTGGGCCTGGGTGGTCAAAAAAAATAGGGTTGGACCGCCGTGGCGGCCGGCGTTCAGCTGGCGGACTTGAACTTGGCCTGCAGCTCGGGCAGCAGCGGGTTGGCCGGCTCTATGCCCACGCGCTTTTCGGCGGCGATCAGCCAGCCCGTGCGGTGCCAGTCCTGCACCACCTTGTCCACGGCGGCGATGGTGTCGGCCTCGCCCTTGCGGGTCCAGACCACGGAGGGCGCGGGCAGCACCTCGGTGGCGATGGGGGCCGAGTACTGCGCCCATTCGGGGTTGCTGCGCAGCAGCGGGTGGATCAGCGTGCTGTCATGCACGGCGGCCACGCAGTTGCCGCCCTTGAGCGCCAGCAGCGAGTCCGACGAGCTCTTGTAGCCATGCACCTGGGCGCCGTACTCGCTGGCCAGCGGCTTGGCAAAGCTGCTGCCCTGGGACACGCACACCGGCTTGCCGCGCAGGTCTTCCCACCTGGCAATGCCGCTGCCCTTGCGCACGGCGGCAATGCCGCCCACGCGGTAGAAGGGCGTGGGCGCATAGCCCAGGGTCTCGGCACGGTCGGGGTTCAGCTCCATGGAGGCGATCAGCAAGTCCACCTTGCCGGCCTGCAGGAACTGCACGCGCGTGGCGGTCTGCACCTGGACCAGCTCGGCCTCCACGCCCAGGCCCTTGGCCAGGGCGCGTGCCAGCTCGGGGTTCCAGCCCACCAGCTGCTGGGTGGACGGGTCGATGGAGCCGAAGGGCCCGCCATTGACCAGCACGCCAATGGTGACCTTGCCGCGCTGCTTGATCTTGTCCAGCGTGGCATCGGCCCGGGCCTGGGTGCAGGCCAGGGCCAGCGCGGCGGCGATGAAGGTCAGGGATGCGGAAAGGGTGGCGCGGGGCTGGCGGCGCAGGGTGGGGCTTGTGTGCATGGCGGGAGCGGGGCGGTCGGGACGAACGAAAGATGCGTACGCCCGCATCTTCTGGCCGCCCTTGACCCACGGCAACAAAGCTTTGGGAGCATGTTTATGCACTTTGCGTCGCTGCATCAGGGTGATCACCAGGGGAATGTGGGCCCGCGGCAGGGCAGGTCGATGGTGTAATCGCGACGGCCGGGGTGCTGCGCCCACCGGCCCCTCCCAGCGAGCCCTCTTCCATGCACCAAGCCCTAGCGTCCCTACTCGCCCCCCTTGCCTGCGCGGCCCTGCTGTGCGCCAGCCCCGTGGCCCTGGCCGCCAATCCCACGAGTTCAGGCAATTGCGAGGAAAACTCCACCAGCATGGCCGAGGTGCGCAGCTGCCTGCACGAGCAGAACGTGGCCATGGTCAAGGCCGCCTACGTATCGCTGTCGCTCAAGCTCAAGGCCCGCATGCCCCAGGCGTCGGAAGAGCTGGAAGTGGCCCAGAGAAACTGGGTGCAGTACGCGCGCAGTGCCTGCGAGTTCCTGGCCGAATTCAACTCGGCCAGCTTTGCCAAGGATGATGCGCGCACCAACTGCTGGAGCGACTTCGCCCGCGCCCGCGCCAAGCAGCTCAAGTCCTGGGAGATGCAGCTGGACAAGAAGCCCTGAGGGCGGGGACGCTGTTCACTGGTAGTTCAGCGTGAAGGTGGCCCTGCCGTTGGCCTGCCCCATGGTGACTGCCGCAGCGGTCTGCACGTACTTGGCAGTCAGCGGGATCTTGAATTGGGCAACGCCCTGGGCGATGGTGCCCGCACTCCACTGGTTGGTATTGCCGGTTGCGCTGGAGTCCGGTCCATATGCCAGCGGGACGCCATCCTTCAGTATCTGTATGCCTAGTCCGGTGGCCACCGGCTTGCCGCCGGTCGTGGTCTTGCTCAAGGTCAGGATGGTGCCCTGGTTGCTGGTGTCGTTGGCATCGGTGAGCGTGACGTGGGGGCGCAGCACGCTGTCGGGCGCGCCGCCCTTGCAGTTCAGGACGATGTCGAATTGCTGGGGGATGGATGCGGCTTGGATGCCCGTGAATCGCTGGATGGGCACAGCGCCCAAGGGCACGGAGACGGCCGAGTTGGCGACCGTGCATGAGGGGCCGGTCACCACCCTGGTGCTGCCGGCCAGGTAGACGTCTGCTGGTGTACACAAGGGACACTGGAATCGCAGATGGGCGTTCATCCCGGAGCCCGATAGCGGGCCGCCACCGGCGGCAATGCTGCCGGTTTTCACCAGCTCGATCCAGATGTCCTGGGGGTATGAATCGACATTCCAGGCGAAACCCAGTGCGCCCGGACTGCTGTCTATGCGATTGGTGATGGGCTTGCTTATCCCGTTGCGGAAATTGGGTCCACGCCATGTCCCCCACCAGCGGATTCCCAGGCCGGGAATATTGGTGCTGTAGACATCCTCGTATCCAGGCGTTTTGGTCCCGGACTGAATGCTGGCATGTACTTCGGCTATTTTAACATTGTTTACGGAGCCGAGTGACCGTGTTGTAAGCGTCAATACGAGTGCCGAAGACTTCCATATCGTCGATCCGTCGGCATAGTTTCCGGGTACTGTTATTTCCTCAGGCATTGAAATACTGGAGCTGGCGGGGGAAAATATACCCCCGGCAAGGGCATTGCTGTTCATCATTGCCGCTGCAAGTCCGATGAGCAATACAAGCCGGTTGACATGCGACAAGAATGGGCGCTTGGAAGAAAGATGCATGTTCCTGATGCTTTCCAGGGTTGAAAGATGATTTTCTGAAATACCGAGGATTGGTGTTTCTATTATTTTCGTGATTGAAGACGGATCCAGGATACAAGGAGCATCGAATGCTTGGATGGATGGCTTCTTCGGGACTTCACGCCAGGCGCCCCTGAAGGCTGGGGGCGCTGTTCACTGGTAGTTCAGCGTGAAGGTGGCCCTGCCGTTGGCCTGCCCTGTCGTGACTGACTCAGCGGTCTGCACGTAGTTTGCGGTCAGGGGGATCTTGAATTGGGCAACGCCCTGGGCGATGGTGCCCGCACTCCACTGGTTGGTATTGCCGGGTGCGCTGGAGTCCGGTCCATATGCCAGCGGGATGCCATCCTTCAGTATCTGTATGCCTATTCCGGTGGCCACCGGCTTGCCGCCGGTCGTGGCCTTGCTCAAGGTCAGGATGGTGCCCTGGTTGCTGCTGTCGTTGGCATCGGTGAGCGTGACGTGGGGTCGCAGCTTGCTGTCGGGCGCGCCGCCCTTGCAGTCAAGGGTGATGTCGAAACTCTGGGAGCGGGTCGTGGAATGGATGCCCGTGAATCGTGAGGTGGTCACAATGCCCATGGGCACGGAGACGGCCGAGTTGGCGACCGTGCATGAGGGGCCGGTCACCACCCTGGTGCTGCCGGCCAGGCTGATAGTCGCCGGGTTACAGGGGCGGCATAGGAACTGCAAGTGGGCGTTCATTCTCAGGCCCGATATCTGGCCCGCCCCAATGTTGCCGGTCTTCACCAGCTCGATCCAGACCTCCTGGGTGCGTGGGCTGTCCCCCCAGTCCCAACCTAGAGCACCTGCGTTGTTTTCTGAGTTGGTGGTGATCGGCATGGCTATTCCATTGGGGAAATTGCGGCCCCGCCATTTTCCCCACCAGCGGACTCCCAAGCCGGGAACATTGGTTGCGTAGACGTCAGGGAATCCAGATGCCTTGGTTCCAGATTGAATATTGGCGAATATTTCGGCGCCCAAGATAGCGCTCGGGTCATTGAGGTTTCGCTCAGCGCGCAGGCTCAGAAGGAGTGGCACGGATTTCCAGAGTGTCGATCCCGTGGGTGAATTTCCCGGTACTGTTATTTCTACGGGAATCGAGATGCTGGCGGTTTCGGGGGAAAATACACCCACGGCAAGGGCATTGCTGTTCATCATGGCCGCTGCAAGTCCGATGAGCAATGCAAGCCGGCTTGCATGCGACAAGGATGGGCGCTTGAAAGAAAGAGGCATGTTCCCGATGAATCCCATTGCTGTTGAATGATTTTTCGTAAACACTGGAGGCGGTGGCTGTGTTGCCCTGATTCATTCAGGATGGATCAAGAAAAGAACAAGGGATATCGAGTGATTTGATGGATGGCCCTTGAAGATTCTTTAATCTATGTCGAAGATGGGGGCGGTGCAATCAGGCTGGTCTGATAGTGAGTCATGGCCTGGGTCAGGGCAGGGGCAGGGCCGCCCATGCCCCGCTGTCAAGATGAAGTCCGGGCCGCCGAACCGGCCATGGTCCAGTGCGTGAGGGCCGATGGCCGGGCGGCAGATTGCTGCAGGTGCCGGTCCATCACACCACCAGGCAGCCCTGCCGGTCCGACAGGCCGATGGTGGCCTGCATGCCCGCCGTGAACTGCAGGTAGTCGGCCTCCATGCCGTCCGAGAAGATGACGCCATGGTCGGGCATGCGCGAGCGCAGGGTCAGCGGCTGGCCGGCGGTGACCTGGCCGTAGACCAGTTCGGCCGTGGAAGAGCGGCTGGGAAAGGGCTCGCGCACGGCGAAGTCCAGGCGTGGCGCATCCCAGGCGAAGGGCTGGTAGTCGAAGTCGGTGGACGCGCCGCGCACGGCGCGGGCAATGCCCAGGGAACCCGTGACGATGCTCTTGATCCAGGCCGACGAGCCCAGTCCCGTGGCGACGATGAGGCCGGAGGACGACTGGGACTCCTGCCGCTCGCCCAGTGCGATGTCGTACAGGGCCGAGGTATGGCTGCGCGGGCCGATGAACAGGTCGTTGGCGGCGCGCAGCACCTGGCCGTCGCTCAGGCGCGCCTCGGCCAGGGTGACGGCGCGCGTGGGGCGGCGGCCCGCTGCCACGTCGCCCAGCAGGGCGGCCAGGTCGGCGGGGGCGAAGGGCAGCAGCAGGCCGTCCCAGCGCGCGGGCTCCGGGTTGACGCCGATGAGCGGCTGGCCGTCCAGGTATTTCATGGTGTTGGCCACCATGCCGTCCTGGCCCAGCGCCACCACGATGTCGTCGGCGCCGAAGACGAAGTTGGGCACCAGGGCGCGGTCCACGATCTGGTAGCGGCCTCTGGCCTCCAGCGCCTGCACCACGGCCTGGAGGGCGGCGGCGTAGGCGGCGCTTTCGCGCAGGTAGTCGCCGAAGTCGGCACCCAGGTGCTCGATGTAGAAGCGCGCCTGGGACAGCGTGTGGTACCTGGCCACCAGCTCATCGAGCCGCGTGCGCCGCACCACCAGCACGGTCTTGCGTTCATTGGCGTTCACGGCGGCTCCTTGCGGGTTCGGGATCGGGCACGGCGGCTGCATGGCCTGCACCGGCACCCATGAGCGACTGCAGCAGCTCGGGCGAGACATTGAGCTGGCCTATGCGCTCGGCCTTCTCGGCAATGCCGCCAAAGGCCTGGGCGATGAGCTGGCCCGGCTGCATGCCCACGGCGGCCAGCGATTGCACGATGCGCGGGTCGGCCTTCTCCAGGGCCTGCATGACGGCGCCCACGCGGTAGGCCTCGGCCTCGGCCAGGGTGCGGCTGTTGGCGGCCTGGCCTTCGACGAAGTCGCGGCGGCTGGTCTCCAGCGCCACGTCGGCGGACATCTGTTCGGCGCGCAGCTCGTTTTCCTTGCGCATCTGGGCGGCCTTGGCTTCCAGCTGGGCGTCGCGGATCTGGCGCTTTTTCCTCTCCACGGCCACATCGGTATCGAGCTCGTTCTGGCGGATGGCGCGCTCGTTTTCCACGGCGGCCATGCGGCGGGCATAGACGGCGTCATCGGCGGCCTTGAGGTTGGATTCGCGCGCCTCGGCTTCCAGGGCGCGGGCGATGTCGGGCGTGGGTTTGACGGCCATGACCGAGACGCCCAGGATCTCCAGCCCCAGGGCCGCGATCTCGGGCTGGGCGGCCAGCTCCTGCTGGGCCGTGCGCGCAATGAGTGCCGAGGAGCGCAGTGCCTGCTTGAGCTCCAGCGCCTGCACGGCCTGCTGGATGATGACCTCGGCCTGCATGGTCACGCGGTCGCCCAGGCGCTGCGGGTCTTCGGACATGTATTTCTGGCCGTCGCGCGCCAGGGAGAAGTCCATCAGCGTGGCGGTCTGGCGCGGTGTGCTGATGCGGTAGGTGACCTGGCCCTGCACCGTGACGCTCTGGAAGTCGGCCGTGACCAGCTCCAGCATGAAGTGGCAGTCCTGGCTGCCCACGGGCACGGCGACCAGGGTGGTGGTGGGCGCGTAGTAGAAGAAGGACTGGCCCGCACCCTCGCGCACCACCTTGCCGGCGCGGAACTGCATGAGGTGGACCGTGGGTTGGGACTTGATGAAACGGATGCCGAACATGGTGCTTCTCCTTTAAGTTGTTCTGTACAACTCGTATGGGTTGCATAGTGCAACTTAAAATCCTGCACGTCAAGCACAATCCATCCCATGGCCGAAAAAAACTCCCCATCCCAGCAGGGCGCGCTGGACTTCCCGCGCCCGTTCACCACGGTGGACGTGGTCATCTTCACGGTGGCCGACGATGCCCTGCAGGTGCTGCTGGTGCAGCGCCCCACGGCGGGCAGCGAGCCGTTTCCGGGGCTGTGGGCGCTGCCTGGCGGCTTTGTGGATGTGGGGCAGGACGCAGACCTGCTGGCCTGCGCGCGGCGCAAGCTGCTGGACAAGACGGGCGTGGACAGCCCCTACCTGGAGCAGTTGGGAAGCTGGGGCGGCGCGGCGCGCGACCCGCGTGGCTGGTCGGCCACGCATGTGTATTTCGCGCTGATCCCGGGGCACGACCTGATCCTGGCCAAGGGCGCGAATGCGGCCGATGTGTCGTGGTTTGCCGTCGATGAACTGTTGCGCGAGCCTGCGCTGGCCTTCGACCACGGCGAGATCCTGCGCGCAGCGGTGGAGCGGCTGCGGGGCAAGGTGGAATACACCTCGCTGCCGGCCTTTCTGCTGCCCGAGCCCTTCACGCTGCCGCAGCTGCAGCAGGCCTACGAGGTGGTGCTGGGCCGCCCGGTGGACAAGAGCGGTTTTCGCACGCGCATGATGGCGGCCGGCTTTCTGGTGGAGGCCGGCCAGGTGGAGGGCACGTCACGCCGCCCCGCCATGGGCTATCGGCTGGCCAACCGCAGCGCGCCCGTGGTGTTCCCGCGTACCTTCAGTCCCAGGGGCTGAGCCGGCAATCGGTCAGGCGCTTCAGGTGCTTCAGGCGCTTCAGTTGCCCAGCAGGCTGCAAAAGCGCTGCATGTCCACGTTGCCGCCGCTCAGGATGATGCCCACGCGGCAGCCGTGCAGCTCTTCGCCCCTGTGGCGCGCGGCGGCCAGTCCCAGGCAGCCGGTGGGCTCGGCCACGAGCTTCATGCGCGTGGCCAGGAAGCCCATGGCATCGACCAGTTCGGCATCGCTGGCGGTGAGGATGTCGGTCACGTCGCGCTGGATGATGGGGAAGGTGATGCCGCCCAGGTGCTGGGTCTGGGCGCCGTCGGCAATGGTCCTGGGCGTTTCGATGTGGACGATGCGGCCCGCGCGCAGCGACTGCTGGCCGTCGTTGCCGGCCTCGGGCTCCACGCCGTAGAGCGCGCAGTCGGGGCTGAGCGCGCGCGTGGACAGGGCGGTGCCCGACAGCAGGCCGCCGCCGCCCAGCGGCACGAACAGGGCGTCCAGCGGGCCGGTTTCCTCGAACAGTTCCTTGGCGGCCGTGCCCTGGCCGGCCAGCACGTCGGCATGGTCGTAGGGCGGGATCAGGGTCAGGCCGTGGCGCTCGGCCAGGTCGCGGCCGACCTGCTCGCGGTCTTCGGTATAGCGGTCGTAGACCACCACCTGGCCGCCATAGCCCTTGGTGGCCGCCACCTTGGCGGCGGGCGCGTCGTGCGGCATGACGATGGTGGCGGGAATCTCCAGCAGCCGCGCGGCCAGGGCGATGGCCTGGGCATGGTTGCCCGAGGAAAAGGCCACCACGCCGGCCTTGCGCTGCGCGGGGCTGAAGCGCGACAGGGCGTTGAAGGCACCGCGGAACTTGAAGGCGCCCATGCGCTGCAGGTTCTCGCACTTCAGAAAGACGCGGGCGCCCAGCGCCTCGTCCAGCGTGCGCGAGGTGAGCACGGGCGTGCGGTGGGCATGGCCCTGGATGCGCCGGGCCGCCGCGGCCACGTCGTCATAGGTGGGAAGAAGGCTTGTCATCGGTAGCGGAGAAAGAGATGTGGATCGGGAGTGGCCTACTTGGCGTAGCTGTAGACCGTGGCGCGCGACACGCCCAGGTGGGCGGCAATGGTCTCCATGGAGCGGCGCACATCGAGCAGGCCGGCGCCCTTGAGTTCGCGGACCAGGGCGCGGCGCTCCTCGGGCTTGAGGGCGCGCGGCGTGGTCGCCAGGCGGGCCGCGAACTGGTCGATGCGGGCGCGCACCGTGTCGGCGCCTGCGCCGGCGCCCGTGGGGTCCAGCATTTCGCGCGCCGGGGTGTCGCCGCTGACGGCGGCAAAGCGGTTGAGCATGCCCTGGAAGCCCTGGAACATCGTCAGGTCCACATTCATGCACAGGGCGGCGATGTAGCGGCCCTCGGAATCGCGTATGCCGATGGACGTGCTCTTGGCCTGGCGGCCGTCGGCGAACTGGTTGGGATAGTTGGCGATGACCTGTTCGAAGCCGGGGTCCAGGATGCGCGCCAGTCCCAGCTCCGTCGCGCCCTGGCCGACCTCGCGGCCCGACAGGTTGTTGTGGATGGCCAGCACCGCATGGGAAGGGTCGAGCAGGTCATGCACCACCACCTCGCAGAACGGGGCGAAGGTCTGGCCCAGGCCTTCGGCGATCTGGGCCACCTGCTCCAGCAGCTGGCGCTGTTCGGGGGTTCGTTCGTTCATATTGGACATTTTGTTTTTAATTGGACAAAATGTCAAAACCCAGATGACTTCTTTGTGCTTTCCACCATGTTCGACACCCTTGTAGACCTGCTGCAATCCCAGGGCGCGCGTTTTCGCGTGCTGGAACATCCGGCCGAAGGCCGCTCCGACCTGGTCGCCGAAATCCGGGGCACGGCGCCCGGCCAGGGCGCCAAGGCCATGCTCTGCAAGAGCCGCGACGCGGCAGACAGCGCGCAGCTGTTTCTTGCCGTGCTGCCCGGCGACCGCAAGCTGGACTTCAAGCGCCTGGCCCAGGCCGTGGGCGTGCGCAAGGCCACGCTGGCCTCGCCCGAGGAGGCCCGGGCCGCCACGGGCTGCGTGATGGGATCGGTGCCGCCGTTCTCCTTCAACCCGCAGGTGCGCCTGGTGGTGGACCCGGCCCTGGTCGAGCGCTTTGGCGAGATCGCCTTCAACGCGGGCCGGCTGGACCGCTCCATCGTGCTGGACTCGGCCGACTATGTGCGCATTGCCCGGCCCGTGCTGCACAGCCTGAGCGGGAATGGCGCCGATTGAGCCCGGAGTGCGCCCGGATTGAACCCGGATTGAACCCGGATTGACCCTGGCGCGGGGCTGCGCCCACAATCGTCGGCAACGTCCACATCTCCTTGCCTGACCATGTCCACCCCTGCGAAGCAGCACCCTGACCGGCCCGATGCGGCCGGCTTTGTGCGTGCGGCGCTGACTGCTGCCCTGGCCCAGGCGCAGTCGCATCTGGCGGTTTTGGAGGGCGGTGGCAGCGATGCCGAGACCATCCACCAGCTGCGCGTGGCCCTGCGGCGCCTGCGCACCGTGCTGCGCGAATGCGCGGGGCTGGCGCCCGGCATGCGCGCCGAATGGGATGAGCCCCTGGCCCGGGCCTTTGCGCAGCTTGGCACGCTGCGCGACGCCGGCACCCTGGCCGACGTGGTGCGGCCGCTGCTGCAGGACGCCCATGCGCCCCTGTGCGAATGGACCGTGCCAGCTGCCGGGCAGGCCGACGCGGCCGCCGCGGTGCGCGAGCCGCAGTTCCTGCAGACGCTGGCCGAGATCCATGCGCTGGCGCAGGCACCCGCAGGAAAGCGGCAGCCCGGCCTGGCCAGCCTGTCTGCCGCAGGCACGCGCAAGTACCTGGTGCGGCGCCTGCAGCGCCTGCACCGCCAGGTGCTGCGCGATGGCCGGCACTTCGACCGCCTGCCGCTGGCGCAGCAGCACCGCGTGCGCAAGCGGCTCAAGCGCCTGCGCTACCTGGCGGACTTTGCGCAGGAATTCGCGCCCGGAATGTGGCCCGGCAAAAAGGGCCGGCGCTTTGCCGAGGCGCTGGTGCCCGCCCAGGACGCGCTGGGGCTGCACAACGACATGGCCGTGGCGGCCGCGCATTTCCATGCCGAGGCCGGCACGGACCCGCGCGCCTGGTTCGCCGCCGGCTACCTGCAGGCCCGCCTGGCCACCAGCGCGCGCAGCAGCCGCCGCGCGCTGCGGGCGCTGGCCCGCGTGCCGGGCTTCTGGGCTGGGCGCCATCAGCGATAATCCGCCGCTGGCGCGCCGGCGCGGTCCCTGGGCCGTGGCGGTGCGCTGTTGCTGAAGGTGCCCCATGCCGTTCGCCGGCCAGGGGTTCAACGGGAAGCAGGTGCGCGATGCCATCGAGATGGCCGCTCGCAATGCCTGCGCTGCCCCCGCAACGGTCAGCGGAATACAACTCCCCACGCTGGCGCGCCACCCACGGGTCACGCGCCGCAAGCCACTGTGTCCTCCTCGGGCATGGGAAGGCGGGGATGCCTGCCGCAGCGCGCCCATGATGCGCGCCGCAGCGTTCCGCAAGCCCGGATACCGGCCTTCTGCATTGCTTTCGGACGCCGCGGGAGTGCGCCTGTCCGGTCCGGCCCCAGCCTGCGCTGCCGTGGCCGGCTCCGGCGTGCGCGCTGTGCGGCGTGGTTCAGACGATAGGCCCCGCGGGTGAGTGGGGCAGTTGGGTTCAACGCATGCGCTTCGCTTCTTCGGCCGCCGATTCCTCCGGCCTTCTCTCTGTTCTTCCTCTTGTCTCCAGCCTGCGGCCCGCAGCGGCCGCCGTCCTGCTGGCCAGCTGCGCTGCAGCGGCCGGCGCCGCGCAGGAGCCGGCTTCCGGGCGATCCACGGACTCCGCCGACGATGCGCTGGATGCGGTCTTCGTGACCGCCACCGCGCGGCCCGAGGCGCGCAGCCGCATCGCGGGCACCACGCAGACCATCGACCGCGAGGCCATAGAGCGCTCCAGCGCGCGCTCGGTCACCGACCTGCTGGCCGAGAACGCCGTGGGCTTTCTCAGCGAATGGACGGCGGCCCAGACCTCGATGAACCTGCGCGGCGCCTCCACCGACGGCCAGGGGCGCGACTTCCGCAGCCAGGTGCTGGTGCTGGTCAACGGCCGGCGCGCGGGCACGGCCAACCTGTCCAAGCTCAGCCCCTCGGATGTGGAGCGCATCGAGATCGTGCGCGGCCCGTCCTCGGTGATCTACGGCAGCCAGGCCATGGGCGGGGTGGTCAACATCATCATGAAGAACGGAGCTACGGCGCCTGGCACGCGCGCCCAGGTCCAGGCCGGTTCATGGGACCTGTGGCGCACCGATGCGCAGACGGCCGGCGCCAATGACCGCTTCGACTGGTACTTCGGCGTGAGCGCAGGCGGGCGCGGCGACTACGAGTCGGGCGATGGCGGCACGCGCATGGAGAACACGGGCTGGAAGCGGCGCGGCGCCAGCGGCGCCCTGGGCTGGCAGCTGCACGAGCTGCACCGCGTGGAGCTGCAGCTGCGCACGGACGGCATCTACAACGCGGGCTTTCGCGGATCGGGCGCCAATATCCACAGCCGCGACAACCGCAGCAACCGCTCGCTGGACCTGACCTACGAGGGCGCACTGCCCGGCCAGCGCCTGAGCTGGACGACCCACCTCTACAGCCTGGTCGATACCGATGAGTTCAACTGGGCATCGCCCGTGATCCGCTCGGGCAACAGCGCCGTGCCCGGCACGGCGCGCGACTACAACCACCGCCAGCTGGACGC
This sequence comes from Delftia deserti, assembly GCF_042653485.1. Taxonomy (NCBI): domain Bacteria; kingdom Pseudomonadati; phylum Pseudomonadota; class Betaproteobacteria; order Burkholderiales; family Comamonadaceae; genus Delftia; species Delftia deserti. The sequence continues at coordinate 4,841,506 of NZ_JBHSIH010000001.1, forward strand.
CACGGGCCTGCGCTTTCAGCCGCGCCTGCGTGTCAGCCAGACCAATGACCTGCTGATGGGCTTTGACTGGGAGCGCAGCAAGCTGCGCTCCGACCGCCTGCGCGTGGCCATGCCGGGCGGCCCCGCGGGCCAGGTCGCGCCCTACGACAACAACCAGACCGAGCAGGTGCATGCGCTGTACTTCGAGGACGCGCAGACCCTGCTTGATGATCGCCTGACCCTGCGTGCCGGCCTGCGCAAGACCTGGGGCACGACGCGTTTCGACGATACGCCCAACCTGGCCCTGGCCCAGGCCAGCACGCGCGACTACGACAACCACACCTGGTCGGCCGGCGCCACCTGGAAGGCCACGGACCGGCTCACGCTGCGCGCCGCGGCCTCCACGGGTTTCCGCGCGCCCACGGCCACCGAGCTGGCCTCGGACTTCACGGCCGTCGGCGGTGGCCGCACCTTCGGCAACCCCAACCTCAAGCCCGAGACCAGCCGCCAGATCGAGGTCGGCGCCGCGCTGCAGCAGCCCGGCTGGCGCGTGGATGCGGCCCTGTTCCAGAACACCATCAGCGACCGCATCATCACCGTCTCGCGCGGGGCCACGACCAACACCTCGGACTACGCCAACAACGCGGCCGACATCGTGGCGCGCGGCCTGGAAATGCAGGCCGACATGGACCTGGCGCGGGCGCTGGACCTGACGGGCCACCAGCTCAAGGCCTGGGCTGGCGGCTACTACCACTTCAGCATGCGGGACAAGGGCTCGGCCGCCTCCGCCAATACCGACAAGGTGCAGCGCATGTACCGCTACGAGGCCTCGGCCGGCGTGCGCTACGGGCGCGGCAGCGGGCGGCTGCAGGGCGACTGGAGCCTGCAGCTGTCCACGCTGCTGCGCGGTCCCATGTGGTACGACACGGAAGAGGCGCTGCTCATCCCGCAGGGCGAGCCCAGCAGCACCTTCATCCACCGCAAGGGCGCCTTCACCATCTGGAACCTGCGCGCCGACTACCGCGTGTCGCCGGGCGTCAAGCTGTTCGCGGCCGTCAACAACCTGTTCGACCTGAACCGCCATCCCATCTTCATCGCGCTGGACCGTGCGCCCTGCATCGCCAACCCGGCGTACCAGAACGGCGGCTGCGGAACGTCGATGGCGGGCCGCGAACTCATGGTCGGCCTGCAGGCGGAGTTTTGAGGACCATGGCATGAGGCAATCCAGCACCACGCGCCGCCAGTTGCTGCGCCAGGGCGCGGCGGCGGCCCTGGCCTGCGGCCTGCCCGCGGCCTGGGCCGACACCGTCGCTGCAGGCGGGCCGGTGGTGCTGCAGGATGCGCTGGGCCGGCGCGTGGAGATTGCCGCGCCGCCGCAGCGCATCGTCTCCATCTTTGCCTCCAACACCGAGCTGGTGGCCGCGCTGGGCCTGCTGGACCGCGTGGTGGGCGTGGAGGATTTCACGCGCTTTCCGCCGGGCGTGGAGCGCATTCCCAAGGTGGGCGGGCGGCTGGGGTTCTCGGTGGACGCCGTGGTGGCGCGCCAGCCGGACCTGGTCATCGTCACGCCCGCGCGCCAGGCGGCGCACCAGCTGGTCGATCCCATGGAGCGCATCGGCGTGCCGGTGATGGTGCTGCTCAGCCGCTCGCTGGCCGAGGTGATGGACAACCTGCGCCTGGTGGCCCGCGCCACGGGCGTGCAGGCGCGCGGCCAGGCGCTGGCCACGGCGCAGGAAGCGCGGCTGCTGCGCGTGGACCGGCAGGTGGCCGGCCAGCCCCGGCCGCGTGCCCTCATGGTCACGGGCCGGCTGGGCAACGGCATGCTGCTGGCGGCCCGGCCGGGCACCTATACGGGCGAGGCCATGGTGCGCGCGGGCGCTTCGTTCGCGCTGGACGGCCTGGGCACCGTGCCCCAGGTCTCGCCCGAGGCCGTGCTGGCCGCCGACCCCGACGTGCTGCTGTTCGCAGGCACCCAGGAGGCCATGCAGGACCTGATCGGCCAGCGCGGCTGGCGCGACCTGCGCGCCGTGCGCGGCGGCCGGGCCACCACGGTGGCGCGTGCCGAGTTCCTGATTCCCGGGCCGCGCACCTTTGGCGGCGTGGAAAAACTCTCGCGCTGGCTGCACCCTGCGGCCTGGGCCGGGGAGGCCGCATGAATTTCCTTTCATATCCACCCGCGTGGCGCCCCTGGGCCGGTGCGGTCCTGCTGCTGCTGGCCAGCCTGTTGCTGGCCGCCTGCGCGGGCCACCAATGGGCCAGCCCGGCCGACCTGCTGGCCGCGCTGGGCGGCGAAGACAGCCTGCGCAGCCGGCTGCTGCTGCAGTGGCGCGTGCCGCGCGTGCTGGCGGCCGCCCTGGTGGGCGCGCTGCTGGGCCTGTCGGGCGCCATCTTCCAGGGTGTGTTCCGCAATCCGCTGGCCGAGCCCTATCTGCTGGGCGCCTCGGGCGGCGCGGCGCTGGGGGCGACTGTCGCCTTGCTGGTTCCCATGCATTTATTGTTCGGCCTGCCCCAGGCATGGACGCTGCCCGTGCTGGCCTTTGCGGGCGCCTGGGGATCGACCGTGCTGGTGCTGGCCGTCTCGCGCGTGGCCGGTGCCACCGATGCGGCCGGCATGCTGCTGGCCGGCGTGGCGCTGGCGGCCGTGCTGGGCGCGCTGCGCTCGTTCCTGATGCTGGCGCTGTCCGATGAGACGGTGAGCCTGCAGGTGGTGCTCAGCTGGGTGCTGGGCGGCATACAGACGCCGTCCTGGAGCGGGCTGGGCCTGCTGGCCGGCGCCTCACTGGCCTGCCTGGCCGGGGCCATGGCGCTGGCGCGCGGACTGGACCTGCTGGGCCTGGGTGCCGATGCGGCCCAGGGCTTCGGCCTGGACGTGGCGCGCTTCACGCCGCTGGCCGTGCTGGCCGGCTCGCTGGTGGTGGCCGTGGCCGTGGCCTATGGCGGGTTGGTGGCCTTCGTGGGGCTGGCTGCGCCGCACATCGCGCGCTGGATGGCGGGCCCGCTGCACCGCGCGGCCCTGCCGGCGTCGGCGCTCACGGGCGCCATCATCGTCACGCTGGCCGACGCCATTGCGCGCAGCGTGCTGCCGCCGGCCGAGATCCCGCTGGGCCTGGTCACGGCCGTGGCGGGCGGGCCCTTCTTCATCGTGCTGCTGGCGCGCAGGCTGAGGTCCGCATGAACGATCAAGCCATGGACGACGCTGTGCCATGCCTGAAGGCCCGGTCCCTCACGCTGCGCCGCCGTGGCCGCAGCGTGCTCGATGCCGTCTCGCTGCAGCTGCCCGCTTGCGGCGCCGTGGCCCTGGTCGGACCCAATGGCGCAGGCAAGTCCAGCCTGCTGTCCCTGCTGGCGGGGCTGCAGGCGCCTGCATCCGGCAGCGTGCTGCTGGACGGGCAAGACATTGCAACCCTGCCCGTGGCCGAGCGTGCACGCCGCGTGGGCTACATGCCGCAGCGCTTTGCGCCGCACTGGGACCTGACGCTGTCCGAGCTCATGCACATGAGGCTGGCGGGCCGGGGTGATGTCGAGGCGGCCATTGCCGGCGCCGGGCTGCAGGATTTCACGCGCAGGCGCTGGTCCACGCTGTCCGGCGGCGAGCAGGCGCGTGCGCTGCTGGCCACCGTGCTGGCCACCGACCCGCCCGTGCTGCTGGCCGACGAGCCCGGCGCCGCGCTGGACGTGCGCCACCGCCTGGCCCTGGTGCAGGCGCTGGCGCAGCGCGGGCGCGAGCGGCTGGTGCTGGTGGTCATGCATGACCTGGACCTGGCGCTGGCGCACTTCGGGCGCGTCATCGTGCTGGACCAGGGGCGCATTGCGCTCGATGGGGCCCCTGCCGAGCTGCTGCATGCGCCTGGGCTGGATGCCGTCTTCGGCGTGGATTTCGAGCGCATCGACGCACCCCCGCAAACCTTGCTGCGCGCGCGGCTGAAACAGGAGAACTGACCCCATGCGCATCGATCTGGCCGGCTGGACGCGCGACGCCACGCGCGGCGGGCACCGTGAATTCCTGGCGCTGTTCGAGCGCGCCGAGCGCCTGGGTTTCGAAGGCGTGTGGTTCAACGAATTCCGCGTGCCTGATACCGCCTGGCCCTATCCCTCGCCCCTGCTGCTGGCCGCCGCCGTGCTGGCGCGCACCGAGCGGCTGCGCGTGGGCACCTCGGTGCTGGTGCTGCCGCTGCACCATCCGCTGATGCTGGCCGAGGAGATTGCCCAGCTGGACCTGCAAAGCGCGGGCCGCATCGACGTGGGCATAGGGCGGGGCACGGAACCGGCCGCGCTGCGCGCCCTGCAGATCGATGCGGACAGCACGCGCGAGCGCTTCGAGCAGTCCTGCCGCATCCTGGTGGAGGCGCTGTCCGGCAGGCCCATCGCAGCGGGGCAGGGGCCGTGGAGCTTCGAGGACCGGCCCGCCCTGCCTTCGACCGTGCAGCGCCCGCATCCTCCCTTGTATGTGGCCGGCTCCACGGCCGAGACCCTGGGCTTTGCCGTCGATCAGAATCTGCCCCTGCTGCTGAGCCTGGAGCCGCCCGAAGGCATGCAGCTGGAGCGCCTGGAGGCTGCCGCGCAGGAGCGCGGGCGCGATGCCGCCGCGCTGCGCGCGCGCTCATCGCTGGCGCGCTATGTCTGCATCGGTGCCGATGAGGCCGCCGTGCAGGCCCGGCTGGCCACGCTGTGGCCGCAGCTGTACCAGCGCCGCGTGTACTTCGCGGGCAAGCGCGGCGTGCCGGCCGACCAGGTGCCGCCCATCGATGTGCCGCGCGTGCTGGCCGAGCAATTCATCCATGGCACGCCCGGGCAGTGCCATGCGCAGATCACCGCCTTGCGCGAGCGCACGGGCATTGGCCAGCTGCGCTGCGTCTTCAACGCCAACGGCCTGTGGAGCGATGCCCAGGCCCTCGCCGGCATGGAACTGTTTGCGCAGGAGGTTCTCCCTTCATTGCGCAGCGCCTTGCCTTTCGCCACCGTCTGACTTCCTCTTTTTTTCTGGAGACCATCCCATGCAAACCGCCAAGATTCCCGCCACCATCGTCACCGGCTTCCTGGGCAGCGGCAAGACCACGCTGCTGCGCCACATCCTGGACAACGCCGATGGCCGACGCATCGCGGTCATCGTCAACGAGTTCGGCGAGCTGGGCATCGACGGCGAGATCCTCAAGGGCTGCGGCATCGGCTGCGACGACGAGGGCAACGAGCGCGAAGGCGCGCTGTATGAGCTGGCCAACGGCTGCATGTGCTGCACGGTGCAGGAGGAGTTCTTCCCCGTGATGCGCGCGCTGGCCGAGCGCCGCGACCAGATCGATGCCGTGATCATCGAGACCTCGGGCCTGGCCCTGCCCAAGCCCCTGGTCCAGGCCTTCCAGTGGCCCGAGATCGCCAACGTGTTCACCGTGGACGCGGTGGTCACCGTGGTGGACACGCCAGCGGCCGCCAGCGGCCAGTTCGCCGCCAATCCCCAGGCCGTGGACGAGCTGCGCCGCGCCGACCCCAACCTGGACCATGAATCGCCGCTGCACGAACTGTTCGAGGACCAGCTGGGCGCGGCCGACCTGGTGGTGCTCAACAAGACCGACCTGGCCGATGCCGAGGCCCTGGCGCGCGTGACCGCACTGGTGCGCGAGGAGCTGCCGCCCGAGGTCAAGATCGTGCAATCGTCCCAGGGCCGCCTGCCGCTGGACGTGGTGCTGGGCCTGGCCAAGGCGGCCGAGACCACCATCGACCAGCGCGTGAGCCACCATGACCACGACGAGGACCATGACCACGACGACTTCGACTCCTACGTGATCGACCTGCCCGCCGTGGACCGCGACCGCCTGCTGGCCGCGCTGGAGACGCTGGTGGAGCAGCACAGCATCCTGCGCGTCAAGGGCTTTGCCGACATCCCGGGCAAGCCCATGCGCTGGCTGCTGCAGGGCGTGGGCCGCCGCTTCGACCACCACTTCGACCGTGCCTGGCGCGAGGGCGAGCAGCGCGGCACGCGTCTGGTGTTCATCGGGCAAGACCTTGACGAAGCAGCGCTGCGCAAGGGCCTGGAGAATGTGGCCGCCTGACCTTCCGATTCCGCACTGAAACCTGTTCCATGCACCTGCTGTCCACGCGCCCCGGCGGCTTCGTCGAGGACGAGAGCATCGTCACCCGCCTCGACCAGACGCCGGCCGACATCGTCATCCTGAGCTCGGCCGACACCACGCTGGCCCTGCTGTCCTCGGCCGTGGCCGCGCTGGCCGGGGCGTCGGCGGACTTCCCTTCGGTGCGGCTGGCCAATCTGCTGTACCTGCGCCAGCCGGCCTCGCTGGACCTGTATGTGGACGAGGTGCTGCGCCATGCGCGCGTGGTCATCGTGGACCACCTGGGCTCGGAATCGGCCTGGCCCTACGGCATCGAGCAGATCGGCTCGCTGGCGCGCCGCAAGGGGCAGCGCCTGGCCATGTTCTCGGGTGACCTGCAGGAAGACCCGCACCTGCTGGCGCGCAGCACGCTGCCGGCCGCCGCCTGCCGCCAGCTGTGGCAGTACCTGCGTTCGGGCGGCGCGGCCAATGCGCGCGAATTCCTCAAGGCCACCGTCTACCACGGGCTGGACCGGGGCGATGCGCCGCTGCCGCCGCGCACCCTGCCGCAGGCGGCCGTGCACGTGCCGCCTGCGCTGTTCGAGAAGGCCCCCAACCCTGTCCGGCTGCAGGCCCATGACGTGGCCGGCATCGACGACCTGCAGCGCGCCTGGACGCCCGGCGCACCCACCGTGGCCCTGGTGTTCTACCGCTCCCACCTGCTGGCGGGCAATACGGCGGCCTTCGACGCCATGGCCCTGTCGCTGCAGCAGCGCGGCATGAACCCGCTGCCCGTGGCGCTGGACTCGCTCAAGGACCCGCTGTGCCTGGCCACGCTGCGCCAGCTCTGCGAAGACCATGCCGTGCAGCTGGTGCTCAACACCACGGCGTTCTCGGCGCTGGAATCGGGCACGGCCCTGGCCGGCGATGCGCCCGTGCTGCAGGTGATCGCCAGCGGCGGCAACCGCGAGGACTGGTGGGCCGACAGCCAGGGCCTGCGCCCGCGCGACATCGCCATGCAGGTGGTGCTGCCCGAGATGGATGGCCGCATCATCACGCGTGCCATCAGCTTCAAGGGCCTGTCCCACCGCTGCGCCTTCACCCAGGCCGACGTGGTGGCCTACCAGCCCGAGCCCGACCGCGTGGACTTCGTGGCCGACCTGGCCTGGCGCTGGTGCCGCCTGCGCAGCCTGCCCGCGCGCGACAAGCGCCTGGCCCTGGTACTGGCCAACTACCCGGGCAGCGAGGGCCGCATCGGCAGCGGCGTGGGGCTGGATACGCCGGCCTCGGTGATCGCCATCGTGCAGCGCCTGGCCGCCGAAGGGCATGAGCTGGGCGACCCCGCGCAGCTGCCCGCCGATGGCCAGGCGCTGATGCACCTGCTGCAGCAGGGCATTGCCAACGACCCCGCCCAGTGGCCGCTGCGCCCGGCCTGGCAAAGCTATGCGCTGGACGAGTACCTGGCGCGCCTGGCCGCGCTGCCGGACGGCATGGCCGACGCCATTACTGCGCGCTGGGGCGCGCCCGAGGCCGACCCGCTGCTGCGCCAGGGCCGCTTCATGATCGCGGGCCTGCGCCTGGGCCATGTCTTCGTGGGCATACAACCGGCGCGTGCATTGGGAGGCACGGGACTGGGCGCCCAGGACTATGCGAGCTACCACGATGCCGAGCTGGTGCCGCCCCACAGCTACCTGGCCTTCTATTTCTGGCTGCGCGACCGCTTTGCCGTGGACGCCATGGTGCATGTGGGCAAGCACGGCAACCTCGAATGGCTGCCGGGCAAGAGCCTGGCGCTGTCGGGCGCGTGCTGGCCCGATGCCATCCTCGGGCCGCTGCCGCACCTGTACCCCTTCATCGTCAACGATCCCGGCGAAGGCGCCCAGGCCAAGCGCCGCAGCCAGGCCGTGATCATCGACCACCTGATGCCGCCGCTGACGCGCGCCGAAAACCACGGCCCGCTACAGGACCTGGAGCGCCTGGTGGACGAGTACTACGACGCGTTGCTGGTCGATGCGCGGCGCGGCGCGCTGCTGCGCCGCCAGATCCTGGACATCGTGCGCCGCCAGCACCTGGACCAGGAGCTGGACCTGGCGCCCGGTGCCGCCCAGGACGACGATGCCGTGCTCGAACGCATAGACGCCTACCTGTGCGAGCTCAAGGAAACCCAGATCCGCGACGGCCTGCATGTCTTCGGTGCATCGCCGCAGGGCCGCCAGCGCCGCGACACGCTGCTGGCGCTGGCGCGCTTCCCGTCGGACGAAGGCCAGGGCCTGATACAGGCGCTGGCCGCCGACCTGCTGGACAGCCCCGGGTTCGACCCGCTGCGCATGGAGCCTGCACGCCCCTGGACCGGCGCGCGCCCCGCCGCCCTGCAGGCCGTGAGCGACGAGCCCTGGCGCCATGAAGGCGACACGCGCGAGCGCCTGGAGCTGCTGGCGCAGCAGTTGCTGGAGGGCGAGACCGAAGCCCATGACTGGCCGCAGACCCGGGCCGCGCTGGAACAGGTGCATGCCGTGCTGGCGCCCGCGCTGGATGCCTGCGGCGGCGAGGAACTGCGCCAGCTGCTGCGCGGCCTGCAGGGCCGCTTCGTGCCGCCCGGGCCCAGCGGATCGCCCTCGCGCGGGCGGCCCGACGTGCTGCCCACGGGGCGCAATTTCTACACGCTGGACACGCGCGCCATTCCCACCCAGGCTGCCTGGGAGCTGGGCCAGCAGGCCACGCTCAGGCTGCTGGAGCGCTATCTGCAGGAGCATGGCGAGTACCCGCGCACCCTGGGCCTGTCGGTCTGGGGCACGGCCACCATGCGCACGGGTGGCGACGACATCGCCCAGGCCTTTGCGCTGATCGGGGTGCGCCCCAAATGGGCGCCCGGCAGCCAGCGCGTGGTGGACTTCGAGGTGGTGCCGCGCGTGGGCATGGGCCGGCCGCGCGTGGATGTGACGCTGCGCATCTCGGGCTTTTTCCGCGACGCCTTCCCGGGTGCCGTGCAGATGTTCGACGCGGCCGTGCAGGCCGTGGCCGCGCTGGACGAGGACGCCGAGGACAACCCCATACGCGCGCGCATCCTGGCCGAGGCCGAGCAGCTGCAGTCGCAGGGCATGGACGCCGTGCAGGCCCGCCGGCAGGCCGGCTGGCGCGTGTTCGGCGCGCCGCCCGGCCACTATGGATCGGGCCTGGGCGGACTGTTCCAGAGCGGCGACTGGCAGGGCGATGCCGACCTGGCCCAGGCCTACCTGGGCTGGAGCCAGCACGCCTACGGCCAGGACGCCGAGGGCGTGCCCGCAGGAGATGCGCTGCGCCGCCGCCTGGGCGAGCTCGACGTGGTGGCCCACAACCAGGACAGCCGCGAGCACGACATCCTCGACTCGGGCGACTACTTCCAGTTCCAGGGCGGCATGGCCTCGGCCGTGCGCCATCTGTCGGGCCGCCAGCCCGCGCTCTACCACGGCGACCATGCCAACCCGGCCCAGCCGCGCGTGCGCTCGCTCAAGGAGGAGATTGCGCGCGTGGTGCGCTCGCGCGTCACCAATCCCAAGTGGATGGACGGTGCCAAGCGCCACGGCTACAAGGGCGCCTTCGAGATGGCGGCCACGGTGGACTATCTTTTCGGCTTCGACGCCACCACGCAGCAGGTGGGCGACCACCAGTACGCCTTGGTGGCCGACGCCTATGTGCTGGATGCGGCCACGCGCGACTTTCTCGTGCAGCACAATCCGCAGGCCCTGCGCGACATGCTGGAGCGCCTGCTCGAAGCCATGCAGCGCGGCCTGTGGGAGCAGCCCGGCAACTATCGCCAGCAGCTGGAAGACCTGCTGCTGGAACATGAAAACCACCTCGAAGGATTGCGCGGATGACCGCCACCCCTGACCTGGGCGCCGGTGCACAGCCTGCGCTGCCGCCGTTGTTTCCCTTTGCCGCCATCGCGGGCCAGCCCCTGCTGTGCCAGGCGCTGCTGCTGGCCGCCATCGACCCGCAACTGGGCGGCGTGCTGATCGAGGGGCCGCGCGGCACGGCCAAGTCCACGGCCGCGCGTGCGCTGGCCGAGCTTATCGATGCCGCACCCTTCGTCACGCTGCCGCTGGGGGCCTCGCTGGAGCATCTGGCCGGCTCGCTGGACCTGGGCCGGGCCATGGCCGGCCATGCACTCGAATTCGCGCCCGGCCTGCTGGCGCGCGCCCATGGCGGCGTGCTCTATGTGGACGAGATCAACCTGCTGCCCGATGCCCTGGTCGATGTGCTGCTGGATGCCGCCGCCAGCGGCGTCAACGTGGTCGAGCGCGACGGCATCTCGCACCGCCACGCGGCGCGCTTCGTGCTGGTGGGCACCATGAACCCCGAGGAAGGCCAGCTGCGCCCGCAGCTGCTGGACCGCCTGGGCCTGTGCGTGCGCCTGGCCAATGTGGAGGATGCGGCCCAGCGCCAGGCCATCGTGCGCGCGCGCCTGATGTTCGATGCCGATCCCGCGGCCTTCCGCGCCCGGCATGCAGACGCCCAGGCCGCGCTGGCCGCCCAGCTGCGCACGGCGCGCGAGCGGCTGCAGCCGGCCGGCGCGCTGCCCTGGTCCGACGCGGTGCTGCAGGCCGCCGGCACGCTGTGCATTGCCGCCCAGGTGGACGGCCTGCGCGCCGACCTGGTGCTGCTGCGTGCCGCCCGCGCCTGGGCCGCCTGGCTGGGCGATGCCGATGTGGCGCCCGCCCATGTGCAGGCCGTGGCCGAGCTGGTGCTGGTGCACCGCCGCAAGCCGGGGGCGCAGCAGCCACAGCCGCAGCAGCAGCAATCACCAGAGCAAGCGCCATCGAATCCGCCTTCGCAGTCGCCGGCACAAAGCCGGCCGCCTGCAGAATCCACGGCCAACGGTGCAAGCGACAGCCCGCCATCCGAGACTGACTGGGGCGCCATGCCGCCCGAGCCCGTGGGCCTGCTGCGTGTCGCCGTGCCCTCATTGCTGGCCCGCGAGGCCGCAAAGGCGGGAGCGCCCGCCATAAAAAAAGCCTGAGCCCTCGCGGCCCCACGCCACGGGCAAGGGATGCGAGGGCGGGCCAGCAGGCGGCAGGCCAGCCCCGGCTGGCTCAGTCGCAAGGCGGGCAGGCCACCGGCAGCTGGGACTGGCCGCGCACGCTGGCCGCGCGCGGTGCCCAGGCGCTGGCGCCCGAACATCTGCAGCGCCGGCGCGAGCCGCCGCAGGCCACGCGGCTGCATTGCTTTGTGCTCGATTGCTCGGCCTCCATGGCCGGCAGTGGCGCACTGGCGCGTGCCAAGGGCGTGCTGCTGTCGCTGATGGAAGAGGCCTACCGCCGCCGCGAGCAGGTGGCGCTGATCTGCTTTGCGGGCACGCGCGTGCAATTGCGCCTGCCGCCGCGCAAGGCCGCGGCCTGGAATGACGACTGGATCGCTCCCATTGGCGGGGGCGGCGGCACGCCGCTGCAGGCGGCCGTGGAGCAGGCGGGCCAGTTGCTGCAGCGCCATTGCGGCGCAGACGCCTCCTGCCAGGGCTGGCTGTGGCTGCTCACCGACGGCCGCACGCGCGAGCGGCCTGCGCGGCCTGCGGCGGCGCAGGAGGCAGGCATCGTGGACTTTGAATCAGGCCGCGTGCGCCTGGGCCGGGCCGGCGCGCTGGCCGCCGCCTGGGGTGCGCGGCATGTGCTGGCCGATGATTTCGGGGAGAGCAGCCCGCAGGGCGCGCACTGATCCGTGCGGGCCTGGCCGGATCAGGCCGGCCAGCTCAGCTCGAACAGCGCGCCGCCACGCTCGCCCGGCAGGCACTGAGCCCGCCCGCCGTGGGCCTGGGCAATGGCCTGCACCACGGCCAGGCCCAGTCCGCTGCCGTTGCCTGCCCCCACGCTGGCATTCCTTCGGCTGCGGGCGCTGTCGCCGCGCTGGAAGGCGTCGAAGATGCGCGGCGCAAGGTCGGCCGCCACGCCGGGGCCGCTGTCTTCCACGCGCACGGTGCACAGGCCCTGGCGCACGCGCGTGGCCACCAGCAGCGGGCCCGGCTGCGCGTACTGCATGGCGTTTTCCAGCAGCGCCAGCAGGGCCTGGCGTATGCGCACGGGGTCGCAGACCACGGGCTGGTCATCGAGTTCCATTGCCAGCTGCAGGCCTGCCTGCTCCAGCGCCGGTCCCACGGCCAGGGCCACCGAGCGCACCTCGCCCGCCAGGCAGGTCTGGCGCAGCTGCAGTTGCAGGTGGCCGTTCTCCTGCAGGCCCAGCAGGCGCAGGTCGTCGATCAGGCGGGTCAGCCCCTCGACCTGGGTCATCAGGCTGGCCAGCATGTCCTTGCTGGGCAGGAAGACGCCGTCGGACAGGCCTTGCAGCCGCCCGCTGAGGATGGTCACGGGCGTGCGCAGCTCATGGGCGATGGCCGCGCTCCAGAAGGCGCGCTCCTGCGCCATGCCCTCCAGGCGCCGGGCCAGGCTGTTGAAGTCGTGCACCAGTTGCGCGGCCTCGTGCAGCGCGCTGTCGTCCGTGCTGGCGCGCGCCGACAGGTCGCCCTCGGCCAGCTGGCGCAGGCTGATGGCCACCGAGTCCAGCGAGGGCAGGATGCGCCGCGACAGCCGCGTGGCCACGAAGATGGCGATCAGCAGGGCGATGACCAGGGTCAGCAGCACCCAGGCCAGCTCCACGCTGGAGGGCATCCAGCCGTCGGAGACGCTGGCCGGGTGAAAGGTCAGCAGCAGCGCATAGAAGGCGTACGAACCCAGCACGCACAGCACCACCACGGCCAGCGTGACGGCCGACATGGTCAGCACCACCTGCCGGCGCAGGCCCGCCGCTGTGCTCATGACAGCACCCTTCGGCCTGCGGCCTGTCCCGCCAGGCGGGGGCGAGCTGGTTTGGGGAGGCACGGCACTGCGCTCATGGATCCATCCCCAGCCGGTAGCCCACGCTGCGCACGCTGTCGGGCATGCCCTGCAGGCCCAGGCCTTCGAGTTTCTTGCGCAGCTTGCTGATGTGGCTGTCCACCGTGCGCTCCAGCGTGTGGCCTTCGGGCAGGCAGCCGAGCAGCAGCTCGGCGCGGCTGAACACGCGCCGGGGCGAGCGCACCAGGCTGGCCAGCAGGTTGAATTCGGTCACGGTGAGATCGGGCACATGCGTGGCGCCCTGCACCTGCACGCTGACCTCGCGGCTGTCCAGGTCCACGCGGAAAGGGCCGGCCTGCAGCAGTTGCGTGTCGCGGCGCCGGGCCTGACTGGAGCGGCGCAGCACGGCCTGCACGCGCGCCACGACCTCGGCCGCGTTGAAGGGCTTGCCCACGTAGTCGTCCGCGCCCATGCGCAGTCCGATGAGCTTGTCCACGTCCTGGTTGAGAGCGGTGAGCATGATGACGGGCGTGTCGCCGCGCCGGCGGATTTCGGACAGCACCTGCCAGCCGTCGAGGCGTGGCATCTGCACGTCGAGAAGTACGAGATCGGGTTTCAAGTGGTGGTGCAGTTCAAGGGCCTGCTGGCCATCGGCGGCATGCACGGTGCGCAGGTCGCTGCGGGCCAGGTAGGCGCACAGGATGTCTGCGATCTCGGGCTCGTCCTCGGCGACGAGGATGAGCGATGTCGATGGCTGGAAAGGCAAGGGCTGGGCAATGATAGAAGCCATTTTGGGTCGCGGCGGGGCCTGTCTTCATCTCCATCGTTCTTCCACATTTTCCGGGCCGAAATGCCATCGAAAGAACGCAAGCTGTTTCCCTGTGCCGCCGCAACTGGCCGGCATGCGAAACAAATCCCTGAATATGAAGTCACAGCGGCAATGCCGTATGAGCGGGTGGGAGAGCTGTTAGCTTTGCAGCGGCTCCATGGATGAATGGCCCTGGCGGCAACACGCCGCAGGCCGAAGCCGCACCGGCAGGAGTTTCCTCCATCCCCATGCCTCCTGGCAATCTGGATCTGCATCCGGATGCCCCATCAGATGCATCGGCGCCAGGCGCCGTGTTTTTTTCCGCAGCGCGCCCTGGCGTGCATTGAAAACCAGACCTCGCGTCCATGCCACAGTTCTTCATTCACCGGCCCGTCTTTGCCTGGGTCATCGCGTTGTTCATCGTGCTGCTGGGCGTGCTCGCCATTCCGCAATTGCCGATCTCGCGCTATCCCACGGTGGCGCCGCCCACGGTGAGCCTGTATGCCACCTACCCGGGCGCCACGCCCAAGACGCTCAATGACTCCGTGGTCTCGCTGATTGAGCGCGAGCTGTCCAGCGTCCGCCACCTGCTGTACTTCGAGTCCTCGGTGGACACCTCGGGCTCGGCCGAGATCAAGGCCACCTTCAAGCCCGGCACCAACCCCGAGCTGGCCCAGGTGGATGTGCAAAACCGCATCAAGGCCGTGGAGCCGCGGCTGCCGCAGGCGGTGCGCCAGAACGGCCTGCAGGTGGAGTCGGCCACGTCGAGCTTTCTGCTGCTGGTGGGCCTTGTCTCGCCGGGCGGCGAGTTCGACGAGCTGGCGCTCAACGACTACATGGCGCGCAATATCGTCGAGGAGCTGCGGCGCATCGAGGGCGTGGGCCGCGTGCAGCTGTTCGGCACCGAGCGTGCCATGCGCGTCTGGGTCGATCCGGCCAAGCTGATCTCCTACGGGCTGTCCATGGGCGACCTGACCCAGGCCATCCAGCAGCAGAACATGCAGATCGCCCCGGGCCGCGTGGGAGATGCGCCCATCGCACCGGGCCAGCGCGTGACCACGCCGCTCACCGTGCAGGGCCAGCTGACTTCGCCCGAGCAGTTCGCGGCCATCGTGCTGCGCGCCCATGCCGACGGCTCCCGCCTGGTGCTGGGCGACGTGGCGCGCGTGGAGCTGGGCGCGCAGTCCTATGCCTTCTCCAACCGCGAGGACGGCAAGCCCGCCACCAGCGCCGCCGTGCAGTTGTCGCCGGGCGCCAACGCCGTGCGCACGGCCGCCGCCGTGCAAAAGCGCATGGCCGAGCTGGCCTCCATCCTGCCGCAGGGCATGGAGCACACCATCTCGTTCAATACCGCGCCCTTCGTCAAGATCTCCATCGAGAAGGTGGTGCAGACCCTGGTCGAGGCCATGGTGCTGGTCTTCCTGGTGATGTACCTGTTCCTGCAGAACCTGCGCTACACGCTGATCCCGGCCATCGTGGCGCCCGTGGCGCTGCTGGGTACCTTCGCCGTGATGCTGGTGGCGGGCTTTTCCATCAACGTGCTGACCATGTTCGGCATGGTGCTGGCCATCGGCATCATCGTGGACGACGCCATCGTGGTGGTGGAGAACGTGGAGCGCCTGATGGCCGAGGAGGGCCTGTCCCCGCGCGAGGCCACGCTCAAGGCCATGAAGGAGATCACGGGCGCCATCATCGGCATCACCCTGGTGCTGACGGCGGTGTTCATTCCCATGGCCTTCGCCAGCGGCTCGGTGGGCGTGATCTACCAGCAGTTCACGCTGTCCATGGCGGTGTCCATTCTGTTCTCGGCCTTCCTGGCCCTGAGCCTGACGCCGGCGCTGTGCGCCACCTTGCTCAAGCCGGTGGCGGCAGGCCACCACGAGAAGAAGGGCTTCTTCGGCTGGTTCAACCGCGGCTTCGAGCGGCTGACGAACCGCTACGAGGCCCATGTCACGGGCCTGGTCCGGCGCACGGGCCGCATGATGCTGCTGTTCGCGGCCATCGTGGCCATCCTGGTGTTTGCGCTGCGCCAGCTGCCCTCGGCCTTTCTGCCCGAGGAGGACCAGGGCTACTTCATGGCGTCCATCCAGCTGCCGGCCGATGCCACGGCCGAGCGCACGCTGGACATCGTCAAGCGCTATGAGGAGCATGTGGCGCAGCGCCCCGGCATTGCCTCCAGCATCTCGGTGCTGGGCTTCAGCTTCGCGGGCTCGGGCCCGAACGCGGCCATGGCCTTCACCACGCTCAAGGACTGGGACCAGCGCGACGGTGCCACGGCAGGCGAGGAAGTCTCGCTCGCGCAAAAGGCCATGGAACACGCGCCCGAGGGCGCCATCATGGTGCTGCAGCCACCGGCCATCGACGAGCTGGGCACCTCCTCGGGCTTCACCATGTACCTGCAGGACCGCACGGGCCAGGGCCATGCCGCCCTCAAGTCGGCCACCGATCAGTTGCTGGCGCTGGCAGGCGGCAGCAGCGTGCTGGGCTCGGCCTACCAGGACAGCCTGCCATCGGGCACCAGCGTGAGGCTGGAGATCGACCGCCAGAAGGCCCAGGCGCTGGGCGTGGGATTTGCCGCCATCAGCGAGACGCTGTCCACGGCCATGGGCTCGCTGTACGTGAACGACTTTCCCAATGCCGGACGCATGCAGCAGGTCATCGTGCAGGCCGACGCGCCTGCGCGCATGCAGGTCGATGATGTGCTCAGGCTGAACGTGCGCAATGCCGCGGGCGCCATGGTGCCGCTGGCCGAGTTCGCCACGCCCGTGTGGTCGGAGACGCCGCTGCAGCTGGTGCGCTACCAGGGCTTCCTGGCATCGCGCATCTCGGGCACGCCTGCGCCCGGCATCTCCAGCGGCGCGGCCATGGCCGAGATGGAGCGGCTGGTGGCCCAGCTGCCGCCCGGCTTTGCCGTGGCCTGGACCGGCCAGTCGCTGCAGGAGCGCCAGTCGGCCGCGCAGGCGCCCCTGCTCATGGCCCTGTCCATGCTGGTGGTCTTCCTGGTGCTGGCCGCGCTGTACGAGAGCTGGTCCATCCCGCTGTCGGTGATGCTGGTCGTGCCCCTGGGCCTGCTGGGCGCCGTGGCGGCCGTGCTGCTGCGCGGCATGCCCAACGATGTGTTCTTCAAGGTGGGCCTGATCACCATCATCGGCCTGTCGGCCAAGAACGCCATCCTGATCGTGGAATTCGCCAAGCAGCTGCGCGAGGAAGGCCAGGACCTGCGCGAAGCCGCCATCAAGGCCGCTCGCCTGCGGCTGCGGCCCATCCTCATGACCTCGCTGGCCTTTGCGCTGGGCGTGGTGCCGCTGATGCTGGCATCGGGCGCCAGCGCCGAGACCCAGCACGCCATCGGCACGGGCGTGTTCGGCGGAATGGTCAGCGGCACGGTGCTGGCCGTCTTCTTCGTGCCCGTCTTCTTCGTCTTCGTCCTTGAATGGCAGCGGCGCATCGCCGGGCCGCGCGGCAGCGCGCGCCGGCCGCCGCCTGCTGCCGACCCCGGAACCTGAACCATGCCTCTCTGGATCGCGCTCAACGCCCTGTGCTTTCAGGGCCGCCCGCCGGCACAGTCCCTGAACCCCTGTACGCCGCCGGCGCCAGCGAACCCGGCCCGGCAGGCCGGCTCCACCGGCTCCGCGCCGCCAGCGGCGGAGGCTGGCGCCTTTGCACGCGGCGCCGGTGACGTGGCGGCCGGCACGAACGGCCCATGATTTTTATAATGGCGGTTTCGTTCGCCATTGCAGGAGGTATTCGTCCCATGCGCCATTGATGCTGCCGCTGTCCCAGCGGCCCGCTTTTCCCGACCCTGCCCGCCGCACGCGCAATGCATGCAAAGCGGCAAGGAACTGCGTTGGCATCCATGAACTGCGATATGACGAATACCACGATCACGCTCGACGGCGTTTCCTGCGTGCTGCCCGATGGCAGCCGCCTTTTCTCCGATCTTTCCGAAACCCTGGACCACCGCCGCACCGGCCTGGTGGGGCGCAACGGCGTGGGCAAGTCGCGGCTGGCGCGCATCCTGGCCGGGCTGGAGGCGCCTTCGCAGGGCCGCTGCCTGCGCTCGGGGCAGGTGCTATATGTTGCCCAGCGCACGGACTGGCATGACCAGCCTTCGGTGGCGGCGCTGGCCGGGCTGCAGCCCGCGCTGGATGCGCTGGCGCGCATCGAGGGCGGCAGCTGCGATGCCCGGGACTTCGAGCGGCTGGCCGACCGCTGGGATTTGCGCCAGCGCCTGCAGGCCCAGCTGGAGCTGGCGGGCCTGGGCCATCTGCGTGCCGATACGCCGGGCCACGCCCTCAGCGGCGGCGAGGCCATGCGCGTGGCCCTTGCGGGCGCGCTGCTGTCGGGCGCCGACCACCTGGTGCTGGACGAGCCCAGCAACCACCTGGACCGTGAAAGCCGCCAGGCCCTGGCCGCGCAACTGCAGCGCTGGCCCAGTGGCCTGGTCGTGGTCAGCCATGACCGCAGTTTGCTGCAGGGCATGGACCGCATCGTGGAGCTGTCGCCGCAGGGGCTTCGCAGCTACGGCGGCGGCTACGCCTTCTACGCCGAGGCCAAGGCGCGCGAGATGGCCTCGGCGGCGCAACTGCTGGAGCAGCGCAAGCTGGAGCGCCGCCGCGAAACGCAGCAGTTGCGCGAGCAGCAGGAGCGCCAGCAGCGCCGCGAGGCGCGCGGCCGCCGCCAGGGCCAGGAGGCCAACCAGGCGCGCATTCTGCTGGACCGGCAAAAGGAGCGCAGCGAGGCGTCGGCCGGCCGGCTGCGCCGCCAGCATGCAGACATGCGCGAGGAGCTGGACCAGCGCGTGCGCGAGGCGGCGCGCCAGATCGACCTGCAGGCCGGCATCCGCATGCATGTGCCGCCACCGGCTGGCGCTCCCTGCGACGTGGTGGCGCTGCTGGACGATGTGCTGCTGCCGTTTTCGTTTTCCACGGGGCCGCGCCTGAACCTTTCCCTGTACGGCGGCCAGCGCCTGGCCGTGACCGGTCCCAACGGCTGCGGCAAGACGCGCCTGCTCGATGTGCTGTCGGGCCGTCTTGCGCCCCAGGCGGGCGAGGTGCGCCGCATGCAGGCCTGTGCCTACCTGGACCAGCGCCTGTCCCTGTTGCAGCCCGGGCGCACGGTGATGGAGCAGTTGCAGGACGCCTGCCCCGGCACCCCCGTGGATGTGTTGCGCACGCGCCTGGCCTGGCTCGGGCTGGCGGCCCGGCAGGTGGAGCAGCCTGCGGGCCGGCTCAGCGGCGGCGAGCAGCTCAAGGCCGCCCTGGCCTGCGCGCTGCATGCCGAGCCGCCCGCGCCCCTGCTCCTGCTGGACGAGCCCTGCAACCACCTGGACCTGCCTTCCCTGCAGGCGCTGGAGGCCATGCTGCGCGGCTATGCCGGCACGCTGGTCGTGGTCTCGCATGACGAGGATTTTCTGCAGGCCATCGGTCTGACCGACCGCCTGGTGTGGTCGCCGCAGGGCTGGCGAATGGAGTCCGCCTAGCTTTCCTGCGCTATCAGCGCCTGCAGCGCGCGCACATCGGTCACCAGCAGCGCCTGGCGCCCCTCCTTGCGCAGCAGGCCGCGCCGGGTGAGGGCGCCCAGCTCGCGCGTGACCTGCTCGCGGTTGGTGCTGATCTTGCTGGCCAGCACCGAGTGCGAGGGCACGGGGCTGATGAGGGCCGTGTGCTCGGGCGAGACGCCCGCCTCCCGCGCCAGGCGCAGCAGCTCCATGTGCAGGCGCGTGGGCACGCCCAGGGTGCTCAGTTCCATGACGCGGTCGGTCAGCCGGCGCACCAGGCCGGCCAGGCCTTCCATCATGCGCAGGGCGATGGCGGGCTCGCGCGCCAGCAGGGCCAGGAAGTCCTGGCGCGAGAGGCTGGCCAGCAGCGAGGACTCCAGGGTGACCACATCGGTGGAGCGGGCCTGGCCGTCGATGGCCGCCAGGTCGCCGAAGTGCTCGCCGGGCCCGTAGTCGCGGAAGCTGACCTCGCGCCCGCCCGGCGAATAGGTGGTGATGCGCACGCGCCCGCTGACCAGGAAGAACACGTCGCTGCCCGTGGAGCAGCGGCTGAACACGGGCTGGCGGGCCTGCAGCGGGCGCCATTCGCAGTCGGCGGCGATGCGGTCCAGGCTGGCGCTGCCCAGGCCCTCGAACAGGGCGATGCCGCGCAGGGCGAAACTGGAGGGCTGGGTGGGGTGGGCCATGGAACCAATAGCGGGCGTAAGGTACAAAGATTCTGGATCGGCCAGGCCCGGCCTAAGTTCCTTCAAGCTGCCGTTCTTCCGGTCTTCTCCTGTCTTCTTCCGCCGTCGGGCGCATCATCGCTTTCCATGGCCCGTGTCCCTCGTCCGGCTTTGCCGGCTCTGCCGTCCCTGCGCAGCCTCCACTGGTCCACCGGCCTGGTGCTGTGGACCTATGCGGCCCTGCACCTGTCCAATCACGCCCTGGGCCTGGTCTCGCTGGGCACGGCCGAGGCCGTGCGCGAGCTGGTCCACGGCGCGTGGCGATCCCTGCCCGGCAGCCTGCTGCTCTACGGCGCGCTGGCCGTGCACATGGGGCTGGCGCTGCAGGCGCTCGCGCGGCGGCGCAGCCTGCGCATGCCGGCGCTGGAGGCCGTGCGGCTGCTGCTGGGCCTGGGCCTTCCGCTGCTGCTGGCCCTGCACGTGCCGGCCACGCGGCTGGCGCAGGAGGCCTGGGGCGTGGACCCCTCGTATGCGCGCATCGTGCGTTCTTCCTGGAATCCGTCCGGCATGGCCATCCAGCTGCTGCTGATGACGGCTGCCTGGACCCATGGCTGCATGGGCTTGCACATGGCCCTGCGTGCGCGGGGCTGGTGGCGGCGCTGGCAGCCGCTGCTGCTCACGGCCGCCGTGCTGCTGCCCGTGCTGGCGGCGCTGGGCATCGTCTCCATGGCGCGCGAGATCGCGGCGGCCGGCCTGCCAGCGCCGGCCGGCCCCTCGCCCGAGGCATCGCAGTGGCTGCGCGCGCTGACGACCGGGCTGCGCCAGGGCTGGCTGGCCTGCCTGGCCGCGCTGCTGGCCGGCCCCTGGCTGTGGCGGCGCATGCGCCTGCGCGGCGCCCGCCAGGTGCTGCTGCACTATCCGGGCCGCACCGTGCAGGTGGCCCAGGGCATGAGCGTGCTCGAGGCCAGCCGCGAGCATGGCATTGCCCATTTGTCGCTGTGCGGCGGCAGGGCGCGCTGCTCCACCTGCCGGGTGCGCGTGTCCGGCCCGCCTGCCCACCTGCCCGTGCCGGGGCGGGACGAGCGCCTCACGCTGGAGCGCGTGGGCGCGCCGCAGGACGTGCGGCTGGCCTGCCAGCTGCGGCCCACGGGCGATGTGCAGGTGGCGCCGCTGTTCCGCTCGCCGGCAGCCGCCCAGGCCGGGCGGGGCGATGAGCAGCGCGAGGTCCGCCAGGTGCGCGAGGTGGCCATCCTGTTCGTGGACCTGCGCCGCTGGTCGGGCCTGGCCGAGCGGCAATGGCCCGTGGACCTGTCCTGGGTGCTGGACCAGTATTTCGAGCGCGTGGGCCAGGCCGTGCACGACAGCGGCGGCATGGCCAACCAGTTCATCGGCGACAGCGTGATGGCCATCTTCGGCCTGGACACCGACCTGGACACGGCCTGCCGCCAGGCCGTGCAGGCCAGCGCCCTCATCGACCGGCGCATGCAGGAATGGAGCCACACCTTCGAGGCGCAGTTCGGGCAGAGCGTCGATTTCGGCATGGGCCTGCACGCGGGGCGAGCCGCCGTGGGGCGCGTGGGATTCGAACACGCCACCACCTTCACGGCCGTGGGCGAGGTGGTCAACACGGCCAGCCGCCTGCAGGAATACACCAAGAGCGCCCAGGCGCGGCTGGTGCTGTCGCTGGAGGTGGCGCGCCGCGCGGGCGTGGCCGACGGCCTGGGCGAAGTCCGGCAGGTGCAGGTGCGCGGGCGCTCCGAGCCCTTGCCGGCCCTGCATGTGGCGCGGCCCGGCCTGCAGTGGCCATGAGCGTGGGTGGTGGACGTGGATGGTGGGCGTGGACGGTGAGCGCGGGAGCAGGAGAGTTTGCGCAAAGCTGTGCGTTTAGGCACTGACGCGCAGGCCGGCGAAGACGAGACTGCAGCCATGCAGAACGCAATCACGCGCTGCAGGATTTGACAAAGGATTCGCCATGAAGAACGCAAAGACCCTCTTCGCCATCGCCGCCCTTTCCTCCGCCTTGTGGTCGGGCATGGCCTCGGCCGCACCGGCCGCACCGGCCGCCACGGTATCTGCAGAAACCTGGTTCGGCGCCGAGCCCGTCGCCTCCGGCCCGGCGCTGTCGCGCGCCGAGGTTCAGGCCGACCTGGCCCTGTGGAACCGCGCCGGCCTCAATGTCTACCGCGAGTCCGACGTGAACCACTGGGATGCCGACTACCAGCAGCGCCTGGCCCGGTACCAGCGCATGCGCAGCGGCCCCGAGTACCTGGCCGAAGTGCAGCGCCTGGGCGGCTCGGTGAAGGCGGCCGAAGGCCAGGGTTCCGGCCGTGTCCCGGGCTGATGCGATGACGCGCGCCGCCACGCATCGCGCTGCCCACGCCGCAGCATCGCCCTGGGCCGACTTCGCACCGCTGCTGGCCCGGGTGCTGCTGAGCCTGCTGTTCATCTACAGCGGCATCGGCAAGCTGATGGGGCCGGAGGGCACCATGGCCTATATCGCCAAGGCGGGCCTGCCGCTGCCCATGCTGTCGTATGCCATGGCGCTGGTGGTGGAGCTGGGCGTGGCCACGGCCCTGCTGCTGGGCTGGCGCACCCGCGAGGCCGCGGCCGTGATGGCCGTGTTCAGCGTCATGTCGGCGCTGATGTTCCACAACCAGTTCGGCGACAAGGGCCAGCTGGTGCAGTTCCTGAAGAACCTGGCGATCGCCGGGGGATTCGTGCAGCTGATGCTGGCGCCCGTGGCGCGCTGGAGCCTGGACGCGCGGCGCAAGGCCTCGCGTTGAGCACGAGCCAGTGATCCCTGGCGCTGTGCGTTACCCATAGCCCATGAAGCCGGCGCGCCCGAAAAGCCAGGGACACCGAGGAAGGGCCTACGCCGGCCGCGCCGCCCCGCCCCGAGGGTGTCGTCCCCCTCCCTCGCGAAGCGAGTAGAGAGGGGGAAGCGGCGTCAGCCGCTCAGGGGGTGTCTTTGTCTCACACCTTGATGCCCTTTTCAGCCAGGCGTCGGGCGTAGGCGGCCAGGATCAACCGCTCCGAATGCACCAGGTAGTCATTGAGCGCGGCAGCGGCCTCGGCCGGCTTGCCGTCCTCGAATTGCTGCAGGATGCGCGCATTCATGTCCACATAGGGGGCATGCAGGAAGTGCGGGTCGCGCAGCAGGCCGAAGGCCAGCCGCAGCTCGGCCAGCAGATGCTCGAACATGGTGTCCAGGCGCTCGCTGTCGGCCAGCTGCACCACGGCCTTGTGAAAACTCATGTTGGCCGTGCCCACGCCCGACCAGTCCTGGGCTTCGCGGTGGCGCTGGGCCGCCTCCACGGCTTCGCGCATCAGGCTGCGTGCCGGGTGCATGGGATAGGCCTGGGCCAGCGCCTGGCACTCCACCATGCGGCGCACGCGGTAGATGTCGATGATGGAGGCGATGCTGGGCGCCGCCACCGACACGCCCTTGTTGGGCTCGTGCACCAGCAACCCCTCCTTGGTCAGCAGCCGGAAGGCCTCGCGCAGCGTGTTGCGCGAGATCTGCAGGCTTTCGCTGAGCGTGGTCTCCGACAGCTTTTGCCCGGGCTCCCAAGCGCCGTCGATCAGCTTGCTGCGCAATTGCTCGGTCACGCGGTCGGTCAGGTTCAGGATCTCGGTGCTGCGGGTCATGGTGGAGTTGCTGTGCAAAGGCCAGAACGCAGTGTAGCCAGGGGCGGGGCCGTCCCGGACAAGCCGCGGGCTCAGCCGATGAAGCGTCCGCTGGCGCCCAGCACGCCCAGGTCGATGAAGCTGGAGCCGACATGGGGCGTCTGGCCGCTGTAGTCGATGACGAAGCCGCCCATGTCCCAGTTGCGGATGCCGGCCAGCGCCGAGCGCAGCCTGGCTTGGCTGGGGTCGCGGCCTGCGCGCTCCAGGCCCTCGGCCAGCACGCGCGTGTTCACATAGGCTTCCAGCGTGCCCAGCGAGAACTCCTGCTGTCCGTGGGCGCGCATGGCGGCCTGGTAGTCGCGCACCACCTGCATCTTGGCCTGGTGCGGCGCGGGAACGACCATGGTCAGGGCAATGCCGCGGGCGTCCTCGCCCAGCGGCTTGAGGCTGTCGTTGGGCAGGGTCACGCTCAGGCCGGTGAGCAGCACGCCGGGCGCGCTCTTGCGCAGGCCGCGCACCAGATCGACCGACACCGTGCCGGCCGTGGCCAGCAGCACGGCCGAGGGGTGGGCTGCGTCCACTTTGTTCAACACGTCGGCCAGATTCTTGCCATCGGTGGCGATGGCCGCCTGCACGGCGGGGGCCATCTTCTCGGCCTCCATGGCGCGCGTGGCGTCCTCCAGCATTTCGCGGCCGTAGGCGTTGTCCAGGTAGACGATGCCGATGCCCTTGAGCCCCATGCCTGCAAGGCGCTGGACCAGGCGGCGGACCTCGGTGGTGTAGCTGGCGCGCACATGGAAGACGTTGCGCGTCCCCTTGCGCAGCGACGAGGCACCCGTGAAGGGCGCCACATAGGGAACGCCGGCTTCCTCGATCAGCGGGATGACGGCGGCATTGTTGGGCGTGCCAACGCAGGACAGCAGGGCGAAGGCCGTGCCCTTGGAGAGCATCTGCCGCACGTTGTCGGCCGTGCGCTGGGGCACGTAGCCGTCGTCGACCATCTGCAGCTGCAGCGTGCGCCC
Source organism: Delftia deserti (assembly GCF_042653485.1). NCBI lineage: Bacteria > Pseudomonadati > Pseudomonadota > Betaproteobacteria > Burkholderiales > Comamonadaceae > Delftia > Delftia deserti. The sequence continues at coordinate 4,865,948 of NZ_JBHSIH010000001.1, forward strand.
CTGGATGCCGCCGCGCGCGTTGATCTGCGCCATGGCCGCTTCCGTGCCCAGCTTGATGTCGGCACCGAACCCGGCCAGCGGGCCGCTCATGGCGGCCGAGCAGCCGATGGTGATGGTCTTGGCGGACAGGCCTGCCTCATCGGCGAAGGCATTGCGCACGAAGGCTGGCGCCAGCGCGGGAACCGCTGCGATGGCTGCAGCACGGGGAAGCAGGGAGACAAGTTGACGGCGTTGCATGGATTCAGAGCTCGGACAAAGGGGATGGGAGCAGGAAGGTGCCATTCACGCCGACTGCCACGCGTGCGCCGCAGGCCGGGAGGGCGGCCCATTGTAGGAGGCGGCCTCGTCACCGGCGATACCGGGGCAGGGGCATTGTTGTGTTCATGCATCCTATGGATGTTCAATATTCGATAGTTTTTGGCTTTTGAAAACTCCCGGTGTGCTCATTCCTTGGGCATGGATATGCGGGTTTGTACTATCAGCATGCGCTGATTGTCTTAATCACAATTCGTTTCTGTAAGACAAATTCTTTGTTTTGTTGAACAAAACCAGGTTGGCAGCGCACTCCACGCCACCGGGTTGAGCCTGCGGGGCGGCTTGACGGCCGCCGCGCGCCGGGGTGTGAAGGGGGAATCAACATGCTGACTGACGTCAATCTCTGGCCGCTTATCGGAGTGGCCATCATCGTTGCGGGCTTCGTGCTGCGCTTCAATCCCATGCTGGTCGTGATCGTCACGGCCATCGGCACGGCACTGGCGGCGGGCTTCCCCGTCGACAAGGTGCTCGCCACCATAGGCACGGGCTTCATCAAGACGCGCAACCTGCCGCTGATCATCCTGCTGCCGCTGGCCGTGATCGGCCTGCTGGAGCGCCATGGCCTGCGCCAGCACGCGCAGAACTGGATCAGTTCCATCAAGTCGGCCACCGCGGGCCGCCTGCTCATCGTCTACCTGGCCGCACGCCAGCTGACGGCCGCCGTGGGCCTGACCAGCCTGGGCGGACATCCGCAGATGGTGCGCCCGCTGCTGGCGCCCATGGCCGAAGGTGCGACCCAGTCGCGCTACGGCATCCTGCCCGCCAAGGTGCGCGACAAGCTGCGCGCCTACTCGGCCGCCACGGACAACGTGGGCCTGTTCTTCGGAGAGGACATCTTCGTGGCCTTCGGCGCCATCGTGCTGATGACCACCTTCCTGAAGGAAGCCGGCATCGAGGTCGAGCCCATCCACGTCGCGCTGTGGGGCATTCCCACGGCCATCTGCGCCTTCGTGATCCATGCCTGGCGCCTGCGCCGCCTGGACCGCATGCTGGAGCGCGAACTGGCCCAGTACAAGGCCGGTGTCGAAGCCGACGCAGCCAACGCCAACGCCACCCAAGCCAAGGGAGCCTGAAATGACGCTGACCATCCAACACCTGTACTACCTGGTCGGCTTCGTCCTGGCCGTCACGGCCGTGATGACGCTGCGCGATGCCAGCAACCCCAAGCGCTGGTCCAGCGGCCTGTTCTGGGCGCTGTACGCGGCCGTCTTCCTGGTGGGCAATGAACTGTCGCCCGTGGTCGTGGGCGTGATCGCCGTGGCCATGGCCCTGATCGCCGGCTTCGGCGGCGTGGGCAGCGGCCGCCATGCGCCGCGCAGCGATGCCGACTACCTGGCCAGCGCCAAGCGCCTGGGCAACAAGCTGTTCGCACCCGCCCTGGCGATTCCGCTGATCACCATGGTCGGCACGCTGAGCGCCTCGCACCTGGTCTTCGGCGGCACGCCCCTGCTGGACCCCAAGGCCACCACGCTGGTGAGCCTGGGCGTGGGCTGCGTGCTGGCCCTGGGCCTGGCCTGCTGGCTGACCCGCGAGACGCCGGCCCAGGGCATGCGCGAATCGCGCCGCCTGACCGATGCGCTGGGCTGGGCCCTGGTCCTGCCCCAGATGCTGGGCATGCTGGGCCTGGTGTTCTCGGACGCCGGCGTGGGCAAGGCCGTGGCCTATGTGACCACCACCTATATCAACATGGACATCCGCTTCGTGGCCGTGGCCGTCTACGTGCTGGGCATGGCGCTGTTCACCGTGGTCATGGGCAACGGCTTTGCCGCCTTCCCGGTGATGACGGGCGGCGTGGGCGTGCCCATCCTGGTCGGCGTCTACCATGGCGACCCGGCCGTGATGGCGGCCATCGGCATGCTCTCGGGCTACTGCGGCACGCTGCTGACGCCCATGGCGGCCAACTTCAACCTGGTGCCCGCCGCGCTGCTGGAGATCGACAAGAATGCCGTGATCCGAGCCCAGGTGCCCACGGCCCTGGCCCTGCTGACGGCCAATGTCTTCCTGCTGTACTTCCTGATGTTCCGTTGAGGAACGGACCCCTGCCATGACCGATTCCACTTCCCCGCGCATCCTGGTGACCGGCTTCGAGCCGTTCGAGCAGGACCCTGTCAATCCCTCGTGGGAGGTGGCGCGTGCCTTGCATGGCCAGACCGTGGCCGGCGCCACCGTCCACGGCCTGCAGCTGCGCTGCGTGTTCGGCGAGTCGCTGCGCCAGCTGGAAGAGGCGCTGGCGCAGCTGCAGCCGGTGCTGGTCATCGGCCTGGGCCTGGCGGGCGGGCGCCTCGACTTCACGCCCGAGCGCGTGGCCATCAACCTGGACGATGCCCGCATCCCCGACCACGCGGCATACCAGCCCGTGGACACGCCCGTCATCGCCGGGGCGCCGGCGGCCTACTTCAGCACGCTGCCCATCAAGGCCGTGGTGCACAACCTGCGTGCGCGCGGCATTCCGTCTTCCGTGTCCAACACGGCGGGCACCTTTGTCTGCAACCACGTGTTTTTCGCGCTCATGCACTGGCTGGCCCAGGGCAAGGCTGCGCCGGGCGCGCGTGGCGGCTTCATCCACGTGCCGGCCCTGCCCGAACAGGCAGCGCGCAAGCCGGGCATGCCCAGCATGTCCCTGGCCGACCAGGTGGAGGCCGTGCGCGAGACCATTCGCACGGCCCTGACCGTGACCCAGGATCTGAAGGAAAACGCCGGGCAGCTGCACTGAACCCCGTGCACCGAGACCGGCGAGGAGAGAACGATGAAAATTGACCTGAACAGTGATCTTGGCGAGAGCCTGGGCGGATGGCGCATGGGCGACGATGCCGCCATGCTCGATATCGTCAGCAGTGCCAACGTGGCCTGCGGATTCCATGCCGGCGACCCGGCAGGCATCCTGGAAACGCTCAAGGCCGCCCGCGAGCGCGGCGCCATTGTCGGCGCCCATGTGTCCTATCCCGACCTGGTCGGCTTCGGCCGGCGCAACATGGACGTGGCCAGCGCCGACCTGGTGGCCGGCGTCATCTACCAGATCGGCGCGCTGCAGGGCCTGGCCCGCGTGGCGGGCACCGAGGTGCGCTACGTCAAGCCGCACGGCGCGCTGTACAACACCATCGCCCACGACAGGCGCCAGGCCACCGACGTCATCACGGCCATGCGGGCGATCGATCCCAGCCTGGTGCTGGTGGCTCTGGCCGGCTCGCCCCTGATCGACTGGGCGCGCGACGCAGGCCTGACCGTGGTGGCCGAGGCCTTTGCCGACCGGGGCTACACGCCCGAAGGCACCCTGGTTTCGCGCCGCGACCCAGGCGCCGTACTCCACGACGTGGACCAGATCGCCGCGCGCATGCTCATGCTGGTGCGCGAAGGCGTGGTCGAGGCCGTGGACGGCAGCCGCGTGCGCATTGCCGCCGACTCCATCTGCGTGCATGGCGACAGCCCCGGCGCCGTGGCCATCGCACGCCATCTGCGCGAGCGTTTCGAGCAGGAGGGGGTGCGTATCTCCTCCTTCGCAGGTTGAGGAGCGGCCATGCGCTTTCTACCCGTCAACCGCCAGGCCCTGATGGTGGAGCTGGCCGATCTGGATGAAACCCTGGCCCTGCTGGGCTCGCTGCAGCGCGAGCCCATCGATGGCGTGCAGGAACTGGTGCCTGCCGCGCGCACCGTGCTCGTGCAGTTCGCTCCCGCCAGGCTGGGCGTGGCCGAGCTGGTGCGCCGCATTGCCGCGCGCAACCTGGACCAGCGTGCCGAGCGCAGCAATGTGCTGGTCGAGATTCCCGTGCACTACGACGGCGAGGACCTGGCCGATGTAGCGCAGCTGCTGGGCATCACGCCCGAGGAAGTCGTGCGCCGCCACACGGGCAGCGAGTACGCCGTGGCCTTCACGGGCTTTGCGCCCGGCTTTGCCTACCTCAGCGGGGGCGATCCGATCTTCAACGTGCCGCGCCGCACCACGCCGCGCACGCGCGTGCCGGCCGGCTCGGTGGCGCTGGGCGGCAGCTTCAGCGCCGTCTATCCCCAGGCCAGCCCGGGCGGCTGGCAACTGATAGGCCGCACCTCGGCCCGCATGTGGGATTTGTCGCGCGAGCTGCCTGCGCTGCTGCAGCCCGGCTACCGCGTGCGCTTTGTCGATGCGGCCGGCATGGTCCAGGTGGATGACGCGCCCGCGCCCGCCGTGGCGCAGGCCGCGCCGCATGGAGGCAACGCGCTGCGCGTCAAGGCCACGGGCTTGATGACGCTGTTCCAGGACCGTGGCCGGCTGGGCCAGGCCGGGCAGGGCGTCTCGGCCTCGGGCGCCATGGACCAGGCCGCCTTCAAGGCTGCCAACCGCCTGGTCGGCAATGCCAGCGACCTGGCCGTGCTGGAGACCGTGGGCGGTGGCCTGTCGCTGCAAAGCCAGGGCGAGACCGTGGTCGCCATCACGGGCGCCGATGCGCCCCTGACCGTGACCACCGGGGCTGGCCAGCGCTGGAGCGTGCCGCGCTACCAGGCCGTGGCCCTGGCCGATGGCGACCAGTTGACCGTGGGCCAGCCCGTGGCCGGCGCGCGCTGCTATGTGGCCGTGCGCGGCGGCTTTGCCGTCACGCCCGTGCTGGGCAGTGCCTGCACCGACACCCTGGCGAATGTCGGCCCAGCCGCCCTGACCGTGGGCCAGGTCCTGCCCGTGCGGCCTGCAGACCGCAAGGCCGTGGCCGCACCCGAGCTGCCGCCCGAGTCCCTGCCCACCACCGGGCAGGACGTGGTGCTGGACGTGGAGCTGGGTCCGCGCACCGACTGGTTCACGCCCGAGGCCGTGGCCCTGCTGGCCGCGCAGCGCTGGCAGGTCACGCCGCAGTCCAACCGCGTGGGCCTGCGCGTGGCGGGCGAGCAGCCCCTGGCGCGCGCCGTGGCCGGCGAGCTGCCCAGCGAAGGCACGCCGCTGGGCGCCATCCAGGTGCCCCCCAGCGGCCAGCCCGTGCTGTTCCTGGCCGACCATCCGCTGACGGGCGGCTATCCCGTCATCGGCTGCGTGGCGCCGCACCACCTCGATCTGGCCGGCCAGATTCCCGTGGGCGCCTGGATCCGCTTCAACCCCATCCGCGCCTTCGAGGAGTACACGCCCGGCGCCGGGGAATCGACGAATTGAACGTGGTGGAGCGCCGCAGGGCGCTCCCAGCAACTGAAAGAAGCAGATCATGAAAAAAGTCCTGATTGCCAACCGTGGCGAGATCGCTGTCCGCATCGCCCGCGCCTGCACCGACTACGGCGTGAAGTCCGTGGCCGTCTACGCCGATGCCGACATCGACGCCCTGCACGTGCGCATGGCCGACGAGGCCTATGGCCTGGACGGCGAGCGCCCGGCCGACACCTACCTGAACATCGCCAAGCTCATCGCCATCGCGCACAAGAGCGGCGCCGACGCCGTGCACCCCGGCTACGGCTTCCTGTCCGAAAGCGAAGCCTTTGCGCGCGCCGTGCTGGATGCGGGCCTGCGCTGGATCGGCCCCACGCCCGAGACCATCGCCAAGCTGGGCGACAAGGTCGAGGCGCGCAAGATCGCCCTGCAGGTCGGCGCTCCCCTGGTGGCCGGCACGCCCGACCCCGTCAAGGATGCCGGCGAAGTGCTGGCCTTTGCCCAGCAGCACGGCCTGCCCATCATCATCAAGGCCGCCTTCGGCGGCGGCGGGCGCGGCATGAAGATCGCGTGGCGCATGGACGAGGTGGAGGAACTCTTTCACTCGGCCGTGCGCGAGGCCGTCACCGCCTTCGGCCGCGGCGAATGCTTCGTCGAGCAATTCCTGGACCGCCCCCGCCATATCGAGGCCCAGGTGCTGGCCGACACCCATGGCAACGTGGTCGTGCTGGGCACGCGCGACTGCTCGCTGCAGCGGCGCAACCAGAAGCTGGTGGAAGAGGCCCCGGCGCCCTTCCTCAGCGACGAGCAGCGCGCCCGCATCCACAGCTCGGCGCGCGACATCTGCGCGGCGGCCGGCTACGTCAGCGCGGGCACGGTGGAATTCCTGCTGAGCCAGACAGGTGCCATCTCCTTCCTCGAAGTCAACACGCGCCTGCAGGTCGAGCACCCCGTGACCGAGCAGACCACGGGCGTGGACCTGGTGATCGAGCAGCTGCGCGTGGCCGACGGCCTGCCGCTGTCCATCACCGAAACCCCGGCGCCGCTGGGCCACTCCATCGAATTCCGCATCAACGCCGAAGACGTGGGACGCGGCTTCCTGCCTACGCCCGGGCCCGTGGTGCGCTTCGATCCGCCCTCGGGCCCCGGCGTGCGCCTGGACACGGGCGTGCAGACCGGCTCGGTCGTGCCCGGCAGCTTCGACTCGCTGATGGCCAAGCTCATCGTCAGCGGCGCCACGCGTGAACAGGCCCTGGCCCGCGCCCGCCGCGCCCTGGCCGAGTTCCGCATCGAAGGCCTGTCTTCCGTGCTGCCCTTCCACCGCGCCGTCATCGGCCATGCCGACTTCGTGGGCCACGACGGCTTCAAGGTCCACACGCGCTGGATCGAATCCGACTTCGCCGAGCCCCTGGCCGCCGCCGTGCGCGCCGAGCCGCTGCCCGACGCCAGCCTGGTGCGCTGCGCGGTCGAGATCGACGGGCGCCGCGTGTCGCTGGGCCTGCCGGCCGTACTGCTGCAGGGGCTGGCTTCGGCTGGCGGCGGCGTGGCTGCCGCGCCCGCTGCCGAATCTGCCGTGGACCCTGCTGCCGTCACCTCACCCATTGCCGGCAATCTGCATGCGTGGAAGGTGGCGGATGGCGATACCGTCCAGGAAGGCGATGTGATTGCCGTCATGGAGGCCATGAAGATGGAGATGCAGGTGACGGCGCATCGCAGTGGGGTGGTGGCTTTGGTGGCCGAGGCGGGGAAGGCGCAGGTGCTGGGGGCTGTGATTGCTCGGATTGGCTGATTTCTGTTTGACCTGTTTTTGATTTTGTCGTGCCTCTGGGGGCAGGAGCCGGGTTTCGGCCCGGCGGCCGACCTACTTTCTTATCGCGCGACCGGAGTGCCGGCCATAAGAAAGTAGGCAAAGAAGCGCGCCCCGCACTGTCCACGACCCTTCGCTTCGCTGCGGGCGACCTGCGTTGGGCGGGATGGGGGGGCTGGGGAACAGCCAACAGCCAACAGCCAAAAATGCAAAACAGCCGACGCGCCATCGCTACGCTCGGCTGTTTTTTTCAATGGGGCCGAGCGAAGCGAAGGCCCGCACCACCTCCCCGTATGTCAGCGCCTGCGGCGTGGTGGTTGCGGGGTTGCAGTCCTGCCGAAGGACAGGACTGCTTCGTGATCTGACTCGCTGCGGTTGTCTGAGCGGCGCGCGAAGCGCAAAGCGAGTTCCGCAGCGAACCCCGCAACCGCCACGACGCAGGTTGCCCCGCAGCGAAGCGAAGGGGTCGCGGACATCCGGGTCGCCTTTTCTTGGCCTACGTTCTTTTGGCGAAGCAAAAGAAGGTAGGTCGGCCGCCGGGCCGAGACCCGGCCTCGAAAAACAACCCCCCGGCAGGGATCAAAACAGATCCCTGAACCCATCAGGAAGACTCAGCGCCCACCCTGAAAACTACGCGTGCTGTACAGATCCACCGGCAGCCGCGACAGCAGCGGCAGGCCGGACACCGCATCCACCGGCTGCCTCTCGATGTAGTTGAAGAACACATCGGAATCGAGCACGCCAATGTCCAGACGGCGCGCATCAGGCACGGCCGCCAGCGTCTTGTAGCCATCGCCACCCGTGGCATTGAAGCTCAGCACGAACAGCTTGTAGGTGCGCGCCGTATCCAGCGGCTTCCACGTCTTGCTCGCGTTGTCATACACCTCGATGCCCGACACACGCTGGCCGGCCGCCGCTGCCGCATTCACGTCAAAGCGCAGGCCGCCCGTGTAGGGGTAGGGGCCGGTCGTGCCGCTGGGGCCGTAGACGGCCTGCAGGCCGTCCTCGAGCATGCCCTTGACTTCCGTGCCGGTGATGTCCAGGCGGAACAGCTTGTTGCCGAAGGGTAGGACCTGGATGACCTGGGCGGCCGTGGTCTGGCCCAGCAGCGGGATGCGCACGCCGCCGCCGCTTTGCAGGGTGATGTCGGCACCGCCGTAGTGGCGGTTGGCTTCTTCCAGGTAGGCCTGGGCCACGAGCTGCTGGATGTCGCCGCCGCGCACGCTGACGCTGCCTTCGGCATTGCAGGCGGCGCTGGACTGGCTGTAGTTCATGGTGCCGACGCCGCCGGGCACGCGGCGCGAGCACAGTTCCTGGGGCACGGTGGCGACCTGCTTGAGGTTGAACTGGGCAACCTTGTCCTTGAAGGGCTGCAGCGCGGCCGTGGCCTTGGCCGAGGGCGTGGTCACGCGCAGCACGCCGGTGGCGGCGGCGCTGGCCTTGAGGGCGGTCTTTTGCGCATCGGTGACGGCCTTGCCGGCGATGGTGAAGCTGTCGCCGATCAGCACATGGGGCGTGCCCGTGCACTGGGTGACGCGGCCGTCGGCGTCGAACTGGACCTTGAGGTCGCCGACGACCTGGGCGTACTCCCAGGCCTGGACCACGCAGACGGGGCTGCCGTCCTTGTCGGCCAGGCGCGTGGGGTAGGCGCCGCCGGGCGTGCCCACGCCCGTGGTGTTGAGCACGTCGGGGCCGAGCAGGGTGTGCGAGTCGCCGCCCACGACCACGTCCACGCCGCTGAGCTTGGGCACGATCTGGCGGTCGTACTCATAGCCCACATGGCTCATGACGATGATCTTGTTGATGCCCTTGGCGCGCAGCGCGTCGATTTCGCGCTGGGCCGCCGTGGCCTCGTCCTCGAAGGTGGTGTCGGCATCGGGGCTGGACGATGCCTTGGTCTTGCCCGCAATGGTCAGGCCGACGATGCCGATCTTCTGGCCGCCGCGCTCCACCACGGTGGAGGGGTTCACATAGCCGGGCGCCTTGGCCGCGTTCAGGGCCGAGTTGGCGCCAAAGCGCACGTTGGCGCTGAGCACGGGCGTCTTGCAGCTGCCTGTGCGCAGGCGGTCCAGGAAGGACTTGAGGCCGCTGTCGCCCTTGTCGAACTCGTGGTTGCCCAGCGTGAAGGCGTCAAAGCAGACGGTGTTCATGAGTGCGGCATCGGCCTCGCCGTCGGCGCCTGCACGGTTGAAGTACAGCGTGCCGGTGAGCGCGTCGCCGGCGTGCAGCTTGAGCACGTTGGGCGACTGCGCGGCCAGCTCCTCGATGGCCTGGGTCACGCGCGCAAAGCCTGCGGCGTCCACGGCCACGGCTTCGGCCTTGCCCGTGCCGGCGTCCAGCTGCAGGGTCTTGCTCTTGGACTCCAGCGTGGAGTGGTGATCGTTGATGTGCAGAATGCGCAGCTCCAGCGGCTGGCCTGCGGGCGTGTCGTTGCCGGAGCCGCCGCAACCGGCGATCAGGGCGGAGGCAGCCAGGGCCACGGCCAGCGGGCGCAGGGCGGGGCGATGGGAGGTCAAGGACATGAACGGGTTCTCTCTGTATCGGTTTGTCACGGCCGCCGATGCTGGGCAAGGCTGATGACACGGCGATGAAATCGCCTTGCAGGGGGCTTGACCTTGACATGGTGGCAATCTCTAAAGTGCCTGCATGCGAGAACAAAGGAGTCAGGCAATGAATGCATCGACCAAGGCCGGCATGGCCATAGACCTGCCCGTTCAGGGCATGACCTGCGCCTCCTGCGTGGGGCGTGTGGAGCGCGCGCTCAAGAAGCTGCCGGGCGTGCAGGAGGCCGTGGTCAACCTGGCCACCGAAAAGGCCAGCATCCGCTTCGAGGGCGCGGCCGACCTGCCGGCCGCCATTGCAGCCATCGAGAAGGCCGGCTACGAGGTGCCCCAGTCCAGCGTGGAACTGGAGGTGGAGGGCATGACCTGCGCCTCCTGCGTGGGCCGCGTGGAGCGCGCGCTGAAAAAGGTGGAGGGCGTGCAATCGGCCAGCGTGAACCTGGCCACCGAACGTGCGCTGGTGACGCTGGCGGGCAGCGTGGACATGGCGGCCCTGGTGGCCGCGGTACAGAAGGCAGGCTACGAAGCGCGGCCGCTGGGCGCCAGCGCGAACCCGGCCAGTGAGGGCGCCGCCGCGCAGTCGCCGGCCGAGGATGGCACGGAGCAGCGCCAGGCGCGCGAGCGGGCCTCGCTCAAGCGCTCGCTGGTCGTGGCCACGGTGTTCGCGCTGCCGGTGTTCGTGCTGGAGATGGGCGGCCACATGGTGCCGGCCTTCCACCACTGGGTGGGGCAGGCCATCGGCACCCAGAACAGCTGGTACCTGCAGTGCCTGCTGTCGGCCATCGTGCTGTTCGGGCCGGGCCTGCGCTTCTTCCAGAAGGGCATTCCCGCGCTGCTGCGCGGCGCGCCCGACATGAATTCGCTGGTGGCCGTGGGCACCTCGGCGGCGTTTGCCTATTCGCTGGTGGCCACCTTCGTGCCGCAGTGGCTGCCTGCCGGCACGGTGAATGTGTACTACGAGGCGGCGGCCGTGATCGTGGCGCTGATCCTGCTGGGCCGCTTCATGGAGGCGCGCGCCAAGGGCAATACCTCGGAGGCCATCCGCCGCCTGGTGCGCCTGCAGGCCAAGACGGCGCGCGTGCGCAAGGACGGCGGCGTGCAGGAAGTGGCGATCGCCGCCGTGCGTGCGGGCGACACCATCGAGGTGCGGCCCGGCGAGCGCATTCCCGTCGATGGCGAAGTCATCGAGGGCAGCAGCTTCGTCGATGAATCCATGATCAGCGGCGAGCCCGTGCCGGTCGAGAAAACCGCAGGTGCCGAACTGGTCGGCGGCACGGTGAACCAGAACGGCGCGCTGGCCTTTCGCGCCACCAAGGTGGGCGCGGACACGCTGCTGGCGCAGATCATCCGCATGGTCGAGCAGGCCCAGGGCTCCAAGCTGCCCATACAGGCGCTGGTGGACCAGGTCACCATGTGGTTCGTGCCGGCCGTGATGGCCGTGGCCCTGCTCACCTTCGGCGCCTGGCTGGCCTGGGGGCCGTCGCCCGCGCTGAGCTTTGCGCTGGTCAATGCCGTGGCCGTGCTCATCATCGCCTGCCCCTGCGCCATGGGCCTGGCCACGCCCACCTCCATCATGGTCGGCACGGGCCGGGCCGCGCAGATGGGCGTGCTGCTGCGCAAGGGCGAGGCGCTGCAGACCCTCAAGGACGCCCGCGTGGTGGCCGTGGACAAGACGGGCACGCTGACGCGCGGCCGCCCCGAGCTGACCGACCTGGTGCTGGCCCCGGGCTTCGAGGGCGAGCGCAGCCGCGTGCTGGCGCTGGTGGCGGCCGTGGAAGACCGCTCCGAGCACCCGATTGCGCGCGCCATCGTGGATGCTGCCAAGGCCGAGGATCTGCCGCTGGGTGCCGTGGATCGCTTTGAATCGGTGACAGGCTTTGGCGTGCGCGCCCAGGTGGAGGGCGTGCGCGTGGAGATCGGTGCCGACCGCTTCATGCGCGAGCTGGGCCTGTCCGTCGACGGCCTGGCCGCCGATGCCATGCGTTTCGGCGACGAAGGCAAGACCCCGCTGTATGCCGCCGTGGACGGCCGCCTGGCCGCCATGATCGCCGTGGCAGACCCGATCAAGGACAGCACGCCGGCCGCCATTGCCGCCCTGCATGCCCTGGGCCTGAAGGTGGCCATGATCACGGGCGACAACCGCCTCACGGCCGAGGCCATCGCGCGCCAGCTGGGTATCGACGAGGTGGTGGCCGAGGTGCTGCCCGGCGGCAAGGTCGATGCCGTCAAGCGCCTGAAGGCCGAGCACGGCACGCTGGCCTATGTGGGCGACGGCATCAACGACGCGCCGGCCCTGGCCGAGGCCGATGTGGGCCTGGCCATAGGCACGGGCACGGACATCGCCATCGAGGCGGCCGATGTGGTGCTGATGTCGGGCGACCTGGGCGGCGTGCCCAATGCGATCGCGCTGTCCAAGGCCACCATGGCCAATATCCGCCAGAACCTGTTCTGGGCCTTTGCCTACAACGTGGCCTTGATCCCCGTGGCCGCCGGCCTGCTGTACCCCGTCAACGGCACGCTGCTGTCGCCCGTGTTCGCGGCCGGGGCCATGGCGCTGTCCAGCGTCTTCGTGCTCAGCAACGCGCTGCGCCTGCGGCGTTTCAGTCCGCCGCTGGCGGCAGGGCGTTGAACGACGAAGGCAGTTAGCCGGGCAGCTTGGGGACGTCGATGAAGTCGTCCAGGCTCAGGCCTTTTTCTTTCAGCAGGGCCTCGAGCACGGGCTGCAGGCGGCCCAGGCTTTGCTGCACGGTCTCGCGCACCGTGTCCACCACGACCTGGGTGCTGCGGTCGATCTCCACATTGAGCAGGTCGCCCACGCCCTTGGACTCGAACACGGTCATGCGGCGCGTCTCGGGGATCAGCCAGACCTCGAACCAGCCCGCCTGGCGGTCCACCTCGGACACCGTGAGGCTGGCGCCGTTGATGGCGATGTAGCCCTTGGCGAACACGTAGTGGCGAAAGCCCTCGGGAATGCCGAAGCGGATGCGGTGGTTGGTGTCGCTGGAGGCCACTTCCAGCACGGGCGAGGTGAAGTCCACATGGCCCGACAGCGGATGGCCGCCGATCTCGGCGCCATCTTTTGCCGCGCGCTCCACATTGACGTGCCCGCCCACGGCATAGCCGCCCAGCGTGGTGATGTTCAGGCTTTGCAGCATCACGTCGAAGGTGGCGCGCGTGGGCGAGAGGATCTCGGTCACCGTCAGGCACACGCCGTCGGTGGAGACGCTGGCGCCGATGGCCAGGTCCTGGCAGAAGCCTTCGGGAAAGTCGAGGGTGAAGGTGCGCAGGCCGTTCTGGTCGCGCAGCGCGGCAATGCTTGCCACGGCCTGGATGATGCCGGTGAACACGATGTGGGATTCCTTGGAGCCGCCCGGGCGGCGGCGAAGCGGGTATTTTGCATCGCGGCGCTGCGCTGCGGGGGCGCAGGCCGGCGTGTCCCTGCGGGCATCAGGCCGGTGCCGCTGCTTCTTCCCACCAGCCGCTGAGCAGGGCTGGGGGCCGCTGCGCCGCATGCACCCAGGCACAGGACGGCCAGGCATCCTGCTGCACGTTCATGCCCGCATAGATGCCGTAGCCGGGGCCGGCCGCGATCTCGCCTTCGGCGTGCAGGGTCTCGCCCGCGCGGATGCTGCAGGCCGCACGGATGTCGCCCAGCGCACGCATGCCCCAGTCCACCTCGATGTGGCTGCCGCCTTCCACGTCGGCGCCGGCGTACAGGCCGTGGCCCAGCTCGATCAGGCCGCTGGCGCGGATGCTGCCGCCCGCGCGCAGGCCCTTGCCGCAGCGGATGGCGCCCTGCACCTCGATGTCCTGGCCGGCCTGGGCGCCGCCGGCCAGGCGCAGGTCGGCGCCGCAGCGCAGCTCCCAGCCCGCGCGCACGTCCTCGGCGCGCAGTTCCTCGTGCACGTCCACGCTCCAGGCGGCCTTGACCAGGCCACCGGCCTGCAGCGGCCCGCTGCAGAAGATGGCGCCTCCGCTGTGCAGGTCCTGGCCGGCCTCGATGCGGCCCGCGTGGATGCCGGCGCCGGCCTGCAGCGTGCGGCCCACGGCCAGCAGGCCGGGCACGCGCAGCTCGCCATGCACGACGACGCTGCCCGCGAAGACCAGGGCATCGGCCTCCAGGTGATCGACCTCCAGCACGGCGTCGGTGGGGCCGAACTGGTTCATGAGCCAGCGCGCGTCCTCGACGCGGCCATCGCCCACCAGGGCATCGAGCACGCGCTGGTAGTCGTTGCCGTCATGGCGGTTGCGCACGAACCAGCGAAAGCCCGCCGCGCAGGGGCTTTTGGCGCGCAGAAAGTTTTGGGAGAGTTCCATGTCCATCATCGGCTCCGGGGTCAGGGCGGCTGCGCCATGCGGCGGCGCGGCCGAAAAGGCGTGCAGGCCAGGGAGATGCGGGGCGTGGGCCGGCAGCTCCTGGCATGCGCTTCGCATGCGGGATTCGCTGCGGGGGCCGTGCGGGAAGCTGGGGGTGGACCTCAGGCTTTCCGCACGGCGGCGGAAAGCAGGGCCGTGAAGCCGCACAGGCTGATGAAGGCCGTGGGCACACCGTGCACGCGCTGGGGCCGCTGCGCGCGCAAGGCGGTGCAGCGGGTCGGGGCGTGGCGGAAAAGGCGTGTATGGGCCATGGACAGGGGCAGGAGCAGCCGCGATTATGCCGCGAGGCCATTTGCGCACGGGGGCATGGGGCCGTGTACAGGACGGGGCTTCGTTGCTTTGGGTAACATCACGGACCCTGCGGGCGCCCGGTGGAGGACCATCGGCGCCCGGTTGCCCTGCTGCGCGGCGATCGGCCCGGCAGGGTCCTCTCGCCAAGAGAAGCCCATGAATTCCAAGACTCCCCCCTCGTTCCTGAGCCGCATCGCCATCGCGATCGGCAGTTTCTTCGCCATCCTCGGCAACGGCCGCCTGGCCGCCGATGTGTCCCGCCTGCGCGACGGCGAGCCGCTGGCCGCCGACGTGTCGCCGCCCGCACCCAAGGAGGTGCGCGTGGAGGTGCCCGTGGACCGGATCGTCGAGGTCCGCGTCGAGGTGCCGGTCGAGAAGGTGGTCGAGAAAGTGGTTGAAAAGCGCGTCGAGGTGCCGGTAGAGAAGATCGTCGAAAAGACCATCGTGGAGCCGGCCGCACCCGCTGGCACAGCCGCCCTGCAGCTGCTGGGCCTGCTGCAGCGCGAGGCCCGCTTCGTGGACTTCGTGCAGGAAGACGTGGCCGGCTACGCCGACGCCGAGATCGGCGCCGCCGCGCGCGTGGTGCACGAAGGCTGCCGCAAGGTGCTGCGCGAGCATTTCAGCATCGCCCCCGTGCGTGCCGAGGCCGAAGGCAGCCGCGTCACGCTGGCCGCAGGCTTTGATGCCGCCGCCGTGCGCCTGACGGGCAACGTGGTCGGCCAGGCACCCTTCACGGGCACGCTGGGCCACCGCGGCTGGCGCGTGGACGATGTGCGCCTGCCCCAGCTCACCGATCACAAGGCTGCCGCCATCGTGGCCCAGGCCGAGGTGGAGCTGTGAGCATGGACCAGTCCCGTCAATCCTCCCAGGCGCGCTACAGCATAGGCATCGACCTGGGCACCACGCATTGCGCGCTCTCCTATGTGGACCGCCAGGCCAGCGATGGCGAGAAGGTGGAGCAGGGCGTGCTGGACATTCCCCAGCTCACCGGCCCCTCCAGCGTGGAGGCACGCCCGCTGCTGCCGTCCTTCCTGTACCTGCCGCATGAAAGCGAGCTGACAGCCGCCGACATGGCCCTGCCCTGGGGCGCCAGCCAGGACTTCGTGGTGGGCGAGTTCGCGCGATCGCGCGGCGCGGCCACGCCGATCCGGCTTGTCTCCAGCGCCAAGAGCTGGCTGTGCCATCCGGGCGTGGACCGCCGCTCGCCCCTGCTGCCGGCCGATGCGCCCGAGGAGGTGCATCGCGTCTCGCCGCTGACCGCCTCCATCCGCTACCTGTCGCACCTGCGCTGGGCCTGGGAGCAGGCCCATCCCGAGGCGCCGTTCGATGCCCAGGACGTGACGGTGACCATTCCCGCCTCGTTCGACCCGGCCGCGCGCGAGCTGACGGCCGAGGCCTGCCGCGCCGCGGGCTTCCAGAAGCTCACGCTGCTGGAGGAACCCCAGGCTGCGCTGTACAGCTGGATCCAGGCCAGCGGCGGCCAGTGGCGCAAGCAGGTGCAAAGCGGCGAGATCATCCTCGTCGTGGACGTGGGCGGCGGCACTACCGACCTGTCGCTGATCGCCGTGCTGGAAAAGGACGGCGGCCTGGAACTGCAGCGCGTGGCCGTGGGCGAGCACATCCTGCTGGGCGGCGACAACATGGACCTGGCCCTGGCCTACGGCGTGGCCCGCAAGCTGGCCCAGGAGGGCAGGCAGCTCGACGCCTGGCAGACCCGCGCCCTGGCCCATGGCTGCCGCCAGGCCAAGGAGCAACTGCTGGCCGATGCCACTCTGCAGTCCGTGCCCGTGGTCGTGCCCAGCCGGGGCAGCAAGCTCATCGGCGGCAGCATCCGCACCGAGGTCACGCGTGACGAGGTGCTGCAGATGCTGGTGGAAGGTTTCTTCCCGCGCGCAGCCGTCTCCGACAAGCCCCAGACCCGCGCGCGCGCCGCGCTGACCCAGCTGGGCCTGCCCTATGCGCAGGACGCGGCCGTCACGCGCCACCTGGCGGCCTTCCTCTCGCGCCAGGCCGGCGCCACCGAGCAGATCGAAGGCCTCAAGGGCACGCAGCCCGAGGGCGCGTCCTTCCTGCATCCCTCGGCCATCCTGTTCAATGGCGGCGTGCTCAAGGCGCCGCAGATCGAGCAGCGCATCCTGGAAGTCGTCAACGGCTGGCTGGCCGGCGAGGGCGCGCAACCCGCGCGCCTGCTGGATGGCGCCAACCTGGACCTGGCCGTGGCACGCGGCGCCGCCTACTTCGGCCATGTGGCGGCTGCGGGCCGTGGCGTGCGCATCCGTGGCGGCACGGCGCAGAGCTATTACGTGGGCGTGGAAAGCAACATGCCCGCCATCCCCGGCATGGAGCCGCCCATCTCGGCCCTGTGCCTGGCGCCCTTCGGCATGGAAGAGGGCACCGAGGTGGCGCTGGACACGCAGGAATTCGGCCTGGTCGTGGGCGAGCCCGTGCGCCTGCGCTTCTTCGGCTCCTCCGTGCGCCGGGCCGACCAGGTCGGCACCGTGCTGGACTTCTGGGGTCCCGAGGAACTGGTCGAGCTGCAGGAGATCGAGGCCCACCTGCCCGCCGAAGGCCGTGCGCCCGGCGAGATCGTGCCCGTCACCCTGCATGCGCGCGTGACCGACATCGGCACGCTGGAACTCAACGCCGTGCCCGTGGGTGGCGAAGAACGCTGGAAGGTGGAGTTCGACGTGCGGGCCGATGTAGCGTAGCCCGCCCCGGCGGCAGGCCCGGTCCGGGCCGCGCACCGTGCCCTGTATGACTGCCGATATGCCTGATACCGCCGCCTCCGAACCTTCCGCCTCTGCCGCTCTCGCGTCCGGCGCAGCCCACGTCGTGGGCATAGACCTGGGCACCAGCCACACCGTGGTGGCGCATGTGCCCGTGGGCGGCACGGCGGCCGACATCGCCTTGCTGCCCGTGGCGCAGCGTGTCTCGGCCAGCGAGGTCGCGGCCCAGGTGCTGCTGCCCTCGGCGCGCTACCAGGCGGCGCCCGGCGAGCTGGGCGATGCCTGGCAGCAGCCCTGGGCGGCACTGGGCGCCGATGCGCAAGCGCCCGCCGTCAATGGCCGCTGGGCGCGTGACCTGGGCGCGGCCGTACCGTCGCGCCTGGTGGCCAGCGCCAAGAGCTGGCTGTCGCATGCGGGCGTGGACCGCACGGCGGCCATCCTGCCCTGGGGCGCGCCCGAAGAGGTGGCCCGGCTGTCTCCGCTGCAGGCCTCGGCCAGCTACCTGGACCATGTGCGCCAGGCCTGGGACCGCACGCACCCCGGCGCTCCGCTGCGGGACCAGCTGGTCGTGCTGACCGTGCCGGCCTCGTTCGACGAAGGCGCGCGCGCACTGACGCTGGAGGCCGCGCAGCTGGCCTGCCTGCCTGCGGTGCAATTGCTGGAGGAACCCAAGGCCGCCTTCCACGACTGGCTGGTGCTGCAGGGCGAGCATCTGGCGACCGAGCTGGCGCACAGCCGCCTGGTGCTGGTGGTGGATGTGGGCGGCGGCACCACCGACCTGACCCTGATCCGCGTGCAGCCCGGTGAAGCTGGAGGCCTGCCCGTGCTGACACGCACGGCCGTGGGCGAGCACCTGATGCTGGGCGGCGACAACATGGACCTGGCGCTGGCCCATCGGCTGGAGCCGCAGTTCGCCCCGCCCGGCGAGCGCCTGCCCGCCGCACGGTTCGCCCAACTGGTGCAGCGCTGCCGCACGGCCAAGGAACAGTTGCTGGCCAGCGATGCGCCCGAGTCCGTGGCCGTGACCCTGCTGGGCAGCGGATCGAAGCTGCTGGCGCAGACGCGCACGGCCACGCTGCGCCGCGACGAGGTGCGCGAGGCCGTGGTCGAAGGCTTCATGCCGCTGGTCGGCCTGCAGGATCTGCCCACCCGGCGCCAGGGCGCTTTGCGCGGCCTGGGGCTCCCATATCCTGCCGATGCGGCGATCACGCGGCACCTGGCGCAGTTCCTGGCGCAGCACGCGGCAGGGGAACTGCCCGATGCGGTCCTGCTCAATGGCGGCGTCTTCCACGCCCATGCGCTGGCCGAGCGGCTGCTGGCGCAACTGCAGGCCTGGCGCGGCCAGCCGCTGCGCCTGCTGCACAACCCGCATCCCGACTGGGCCGTGGCGCGCGGTGCGGCGGCGCATGGCCTGGCCATGCACCTGCACAGCCGGCCGCCTGCGGACCTGCCCGGATCGCCAGACTCCCCATCCGCGCCAGCGGCTGCGCCAGCGCTGGTACCGCGCATCGGCGGTGGCTCGCCGCGCAGCTACTGGCTGGTCCTGCCCGAGAAGGCGGGTGCCGCACCACAGGGCATCTGCCTGCTGCCGCGCGGCACGGAGGAGGGCGTGCGCATCGTGCTCTCCGGCCGGCGCTTTGCGCTGCGCCTGGGCCAGGCCGTGCGCTTTTCGCTGGTGGCCAACAGCCAGGCGGCGGCGCCTGCGCAGGCCGGCCGCATCGCGGCGCTCGACGGCGAGGGCTGGGTCGAGCTGCCCTCCCTGTCCACCGTGCTGCCTGCGCCCGAGGGCCGGGACAAGGCCCAGGTGGAAGTGCAACTGCAGGCCTGCATGTCCGAGGTCGGCACGCTGGAGGTGCGCTGCGTGGCCGCCGACGATGCGCAGCGCCAGTGGCTGCTGCCGTTCAGCGTGCGCGGTGCGCTGGCCGCAGATGCGCAGGACACCGGCGAACTTTCTGCCCGGAAGGACCGGCTGGCCGACGCCGTGGCCCTGATCGAGCGCATCTTCGGCAGCCAGGCCCAGGAGGTGACGGCCAAGGAGGTCCGCCAGCTGCGCCAGTCGCTGGAGCGACGGCTGGGCCCGCGCGAGGACTGGGATCTGCCGCTGCTGCGCGCACTGTTCGACGCCTTGCTGGCCCGCGCCAGGCGCCGCCGCCGCACGGCCGAGCACGAGCGCGTCTGGCTGAACCTGGCAGGCTGGTGCCTGCGCCCCGGCGTGGGCGCCGAGCTGGACGGCTGGCGCATGCAGCAGGTCTGGCAACTGCATGGCCAGGGCCTGGGCCATGGCGGCGAGGCGGCCAACCGCACCGAATGGTGGGTCTTCTGGCGCCGCGTGGCCGCGGGCCTGGACGAGGCCCGGCAGATGGAGCTGCTGGAAGAGGTTGCCGGCCACATGCAAAAGGCGGTGCAGCAGGCCACGCAGCGCAGCCAGGGCAAGTCCGCCCATGGCAGCTACGACGACATGCTGCGCCTGTTCGCCGCCATGGAGGCCGTACCCTGGCAGTACCGCCAGGAAATGGGCCGGTGGATGCTGCAGCGGCTGAAGCACCCTGGCGAATCCGTGCAGACCTGGTGGGCCATAGGCCGCCTGGCCGCGCGCATGCCGCTGGCCGCCAATGCCCACCGCGTCATGCCGCCCGAGGCTGCGCAGGAGTTCCTGGACGCCACCCTGGCCCAGGACTGGCGCCGCAACGAAACCGCCATGTTCGCCGCCGTGCAGATGGCCCGCATGACGGGCGACCGTACGCTGGACCTGTCCGATGCGCAGCGCTCTGTTGTGCTGGAGCGCCTGCGCGCGGCAGGTGCGCCGCAGCGCTGGATGGCCCTGGTCGAGCAGGTGCAGCGGATGGATGAGCAGGACGCGAAGCGCAGCTTTGGAGACAGCCTGCCGCCGGGGCTGGTGCTGGTGGGGTGATGGCTGTTGCCCCAAGAAGAAGGCCCCGCACTGCGGGGCCTTCTTCTTGGGGAGGCACTGCGGTGCAGTGCGCCGGGCCAGCCAGTGTTGGGCTTATTGCGATGGCCAGACGTAGTAGGCGATGCCTTCATTACGGAAGCGGGCAAATGTGGCAATCACATAGTCGCGTTCGATGGCGCTGGCCGTGTAGAAGTGAGCATCCGAATCCATGTTGTAGAACTGGTAGACGGGCACGCTGCCTGCGACGGCATTCTTTTGTGCATACCAGGTCGGGCCTTCGTAGATGAAACGGGCAAAGGTCTGGTGGACGTAGTCGCGAACGCTTTCACTGATGGTGTAGTAGTGCGCTCCCGAATCCTGGTTGTAGAAGCGAAAGACCGGGCTCAGGCCTTGCTGGGGCTGGGCAGAGGCATAGAAAGCCACGTTCTCGTATTGAAACTCCGGGAGCTTGGCGATCACGTAGTCGCGCTCGGCAACACTGCCTGTGTAGAAGTGGGCGCCCGTGAGCGCGTTGTAGAAGCGGTATACAGGGCTGCGCGCCGTGGTCGCACTGGCTGCCAGCCATTTCTGGAGGGCGGGGTACAGCAGGTCGAAGCGTCCGTAGATCGAGGTGCCGCCAGATGCAGAGCAGGTTTGGTCGTCACCCCCATAGAGCGTGCCCGCCAGCCGTCCCTGCAGGAACAGGCCCGAGCCACTGCTGCCCGGCTGCGTCAGCCCCTGGTCCCAGATCACAAGGTTGAAGCCGCCGTTGCCCTTGCTGTCGT
This sequence comes from Delftia deserti, assembly GCF_042653485.1. Classification (NCBI taxonomy): domain Bacteria; kingdom Pseudomonadati; phylum Pseudomonadota; class Betaproteobacteria; order Burkholderiales; family Comamonadaceae; genus Delftia; species Delftia deserti. The sequence continues at coordinate 4,886,798 of NZ_JBHSIH010000001.1, forward strand.
TGGAGCAACGCATCGTGCCTTCACTCGACGGCTCGCATGCGACCGAGCCATAGGCCGTGCCGAAGCTGATCTTTTGCAGGTCGCCACGTGGATGGTGTATGCCCACGACGCTGGCACCGCTCGTCAGCGTCTGCGTGGTCCAGCCGGAGAAGACCGCGCCAGCGGGAGGCGTGTCGTTGAGGCGCATCAGGGCGCCGTCATAGGTTGCCGTTGCGTAGAGCAAGGTTGCGCCGTTGCGCAGAACCTTGTTCCCAGATGACAGCGTGCGGCTGTTGCACGAGGGCGTGCGATAGAACCACGAGGTTTCCAGCGTGGAAGCCACGGTCTGGCTGCTGATGCAATGGTTGGCCGTGACGAAGTAGGGGGTGCCGGAGCTTGCCGTGTCGTTGAGCAGGGTGCCCGAGCAGACATAGCCCATCCCGTCCTTGATGTAGAGCATGCGGGCCACGGCGTTGCGTTGCGAGCTGTATGCGTCGTAGCAGGTGGAATCCAGTTGGCAGGGCAGGGATTCGTTGAGCTGTGCCGAGAACTGCATCTCGCCTTCCAGCGGCAGCGAGAGGTTCTCATGCACATGCATCACACGCGGGATGGCGATGCGCAGCGTGTCGGCCGGGACGCCCGGGGGCAGTTCGATCTCCAGCGTCACCTCGTCGCCGCCCGTGTCGGGAGTCCACCAGGTGCGGCCGTCGTTACCTGTGTCGCCCGCGTCCAGGTTGGCCTGCAGAACCTGCAGAATGCGCTGGCCGGCGATCTCGTAGGCGCCTGCGCGGTCTTGCTGCGCATAGACGCGCAGCAGCGCGTTGCCGGGCAACTGGTTCATTTCCACGCCCAGGCGTATGCCATAGGCGCCTTCCGAGCGCACGCTGACGGCCGCCACACGTGCGCCGGAGGCGGTGGTGCTCCATTGCAGTTGCGATGCCAATGCGTCCACCGTGGCCGTTTGCTCACTCAGCCGCTGGGCGCCCACCTGCATTGCGCCACCTGCTGCCGGTGCCGATGCGGCGCGGTATTCCTTCCATGCGCCCAGCTCCACGCGCAGCGGCGTGACCTCGGTGGCTGCAGCCTGGCTGCGCGAAGCCAGGAACTCCCGGGGCGTGTCCTGCGGCTGGACGCGCGAGTCCACGCTCATGCGGGGTATGTACTGCGGCGCGTCGCTGGCCGGAGCCTGCCCCCAGGCCAGCCCCAGGCTGCCCGCCAGGGCGAGCGCCAGCGCGACACTGCGCAAACCCCTGCGCGCAGTGGTGTCGAAAAGATCGGTCATGAGCTCCCTCTCAACGGATTGGTGGATATTGCGAGACCCGGGCATTTTAGGTGTTGTGTGCGTGACAGCCCAATGACCGCAGGGCCGTCCGGCCCTTCCTAGAATGGTCGCTGCGCTGCAGCGGCAGCCGGGCGCGGACACCGCATGACCGCGCCTGCCTTGCCCCGCTCTCGCTCCGTTTTCTTTTGCGCCGGCCTGCCTGCGCGCGTGCCCACCGCCATCCACCAAGGACCTGATCCAGCATGAGCCACTCCTACTCCGACACCCAACTCCTGATCGACGGCCAATGGCAGGACGCCGCCAGCGGCAGGAAGATTCCCGTGCGCAACCCGGCCAGCGGAGAAGTCATCGGCCATGTGGCCCATGCCGACGTGGCCGACCTGGACCGTGCGCTGGCCGCCGCGCAGCGCGGCTTCGAGGTCTGGCGCAATGTCTCCGCCCATGAGCGTGGCGCCGCCATGCGCCGTGCCGCCGCCCTGCTCAAGGAGCGCGCCGACGAGATCGCCGCGCTCCTGACACAGGAGCAGGGCAAGCCCGTGGCCGAGGCCAAGGGCGAGATCCTGGCCGGCGTGGGCATCATCGAATGGTTTGCCGACGAGGCGCTGCGCGTGTACGGCCGCATCGTGCCCTCGCGCCGCCCCGAGGTACAGCAGCTGGTGATCAAGGAGCCCGTGGGCCCCGTGGCCGCCTTCACGCCCTGGAACTTCCCCGTCAACCAGATCGTGCGCAAGATCGGCGCGGCGCTGGCCACGGGCTGCTCCTTCCTGTGCAAGGCGCCCGAGGAAACCCCGGCCGCACCCGCCGCCCTGTTCAAGTGCTTCGTCGATGCCGGCGTGCCGGCCGGCGTGGTGGGCCTGGTGTTCGGTGATCCGGCCCAGATTTCCTCCTACCTGATCGCCCATCCCGTGATCCGCAAGGTCACGTTCACCGGCTCCACCGCAGTGGGCAAGCAACTGGCGGCGCTGGCCGGCCAGCATATGAAGCGCTCGACCATGGAGCTGGGCGGCCACGCGCCGGTCATCGTGGCCGAGGATGCCGACGTGGCCCTGGCCGTGAAGGCCGCAGGCGCGTCCAAGTTCCGCAACGCGGGCCAGGTCTGCATCTCGCCCACGCGCTTTCTGGTGCACAACAGCGTGCGCGAGGAATTCACGCGCGCCATGGTCGCGCATGCCGAAGGCCTCAAGGTCGGCGATGGCCTGGTGCAGGGCACGCAAATGGGCCCGCTGGCCAATCCGCGCCGCGTCACGGCCTTGTCCCATCTGATCGAGGATGCGCAAAAGCAGGGCGCCAAGCTGCTCACGGGCGGTGCCTCGCTGGGTGGCGCGGGCAACTTCTTCGCACCCACGGTGCTGGGCGACGTGCCGTTGAGCGCCGAAATTTTCAACCAGGAGCCCTTCGGCCCCGTGGCCGCCATCCGCGGCTTTGACGATCTGGGCGATGCCATCGCCGAGGCCAACCGCCTGTCCTACGGCCTGGCTGCCTATGCGTTCACACGCTCCATCAAGACGGCCCACCAGCTGGCCCAGCAGGTCGAGGCCGGCATGCTGTGGATCAACCAGCCGGCCGTGGCCTCGGCCGAGATGCCGTTCGGCGGCATCAAGGACTCGGGCTACGGCTCCGAAGGCGGCCCCGAGGCGCTGGAGGCCTACCTGGTCTCCAAGGCCGTGTCCATTGCCGCCGTGTGATCATGGCCGGTTGAACGATGAACGGCCCCTGAAAGGGGCCGTTTTTCATGGGTGCGGCTTGCGCGCGGGTAGCCGGTAGACGACGGACGCGTACTTGGGCCGCTGCTGCTGCTCCACGACGATCCCGCCCAATCCTTCGGCGATGCGCCGGCTGGCCGTGTTGGCCTCGGCGACCGGGTAGCTGAAGGACTGCGGGGCGAAGGTCTCCACGGCCCATGCGGCCAGCGCGGCCACGGCTTCGCGGCCGTAGCCCCGGCCATGCGCGTCCTCGCGTATCCAGATGCCCAGTTCGGGTTCGGCATCGCGTGCGCGGTGCAGGCCCAGCAAGCCGGTGAAGCGGCCTGACGTGCGCTCGCGCAGCGTGAAGTTGAAGTCCGTGCCGGCCGCGATCTCCCGCAGCCATCCACGCCAGACCGCTTCGAACTCGGCAGGCGTCGACGCCGGCTCGAAGGACAGGTAGCGCGTCAGCGTGGGCGTGATGCAGGCAAAGGCCTCATCGGCATCGGCGGCAGTGAAGGGGCGCAGCGCCAGGCGCTGTGAGTGGATGGTGGTGTCGCTCCACGACATGGATGCTTTCCTCGCAACAGGGGGACAGGGAGCGTGGGGCGCTGCCAGCCTGGGACTCGGCCATTCTGGCATGGGCCGGCGATTCAGCCGGCGTTGCGGAAGAAGGCTTCGTGCTGCGCGATCTCATGCGCTGCCTGGCGCAGCTGGCGGGCCTGGCCGGGATGGCGTTCCGCCACGCGCTGCGCCAGAGCGTGCAAAAGCGGCGGGCACTGGCCGGGCGACTGCTGCAGCCGCTGCAGGCGCAGCAGCGCGGCGCGCACGGCGCGGGCCGTGCCGTCGCCAAGCGCAGCTTCCTCGGACAGCTGGTGCAGCGCCTGGATGGCGCGGCCCACATGCAGGGCGGCCAGGCCGCACTCGGCCGCCTGCGCGCCCAGTTGCCCTGCGGCCTGCTCCGACATGCGCACCAGGCGCAGCAGCCGGTGGTACAGGCGTGCGCGCCAGATGCGGCCATCGCGCGCATGGCCGGGCGTGGCGGCCATGTCCTGCAGCTCGTGGACCATCATGGAGCGCAGGCCCTGCAGCCGCCCCTGCAGCGTGACCGGCAGGATGAAGCGGTAGGCGGCCCAGCCGGCCAGCGGCCCGGACACCACGGCCAGCCCCAGGGCCAGCGCATGGCCGAAGCTGGCCGTCTGCGGAAAGTGGGGCTGCAGCAGGAGCAGCAGCACCATGTTGCAGTCGTAGCCCGACAGCATGGTGCGCTGGTGGGAAAACAGCAGCGCACCCACGAAGACGAAGGGCAGCATCAGCCAGACCATGCCCGCCTGGCTGCTGGCGAACGGCCAGACCAGCCACTGGCAGGCCAGGGCCACCAGCACGCCCAGGGCCTGGCCCAGGGTCACATGGCGCATGGTGGCCGAAGGGTTCTCGAAGCCCGAGAACACGGTCAGCATGATGGACATGCCCAGCAGCATGTAGGCGCCGCCGCTCCAGCCCGTGGCCACCCACAGCAGGCCCACGATGGCGATGGCCGCGCTGGCGCGCAGCATGGCGCGGCGTGCGCCCAGCCAGTCGCTGTGCAGCACCACCGGCCATTGGCGCGCGCGGTGGCCGGGCGGCAGGGTCACGTCATGGGTGGCGGCCAGGTGGGCCTGCAGCGCAAAGCCCATCGGGGCCAGCATGTCGGCTGCGCCGGGCCAGGCCATGGCCGCCTCGCGTGCGCGCACCAGGGCCGCCGCGGCCTCGTGCAACTGCACGCGCGTCTCCAGTGCCAGGGCGGCTTCGCGCAGTGCCTGCGCGGCGGCCATGGCCTGCGCCTCGCCAAAGGCCGAAGGGGGCTCCTGCGACGGGGCATCGCGCAGCCACAGCAGGGCCGAGATCTGGGCATTCATGAGCCGGCGCAGCGCGTGCACGGCCTCGCGCGAGCGCTGCGATCCTGCGGCGTGCGGGTCCAGCCCCTCCTCGATCACGGCCATGGCCAGCAGGCGGGCGGCGATCTCCTGCGAGCCCAGGGACGCACGGCCGCGCGCCTGCAGGCTGCCGGCCAGATCGCGCAGGAGTTGCGCGAACAGCTGGCGCACCTCGGCATTGCCGGGAATGCCGCTGCCCTTGGGCGTGAACAGCCAGCCCACGAGCAGGGCTGCGAACACGCCGGTCAGCGCCGTGAACAGCCGGTCCCAGCCCAGCGCGAAGACCTGTTCGGGATGGGCGAAGTCCAGTAGCGCCACCATGGCTGCCGAATAGCCGGCCAGCATGGTGCCGTAGGCCACGAAGCTGCGCTGCAGATTGCCCACGCCCGCGCACAGGCCCAGCCACACGGCCAGGCCCAGCACCAGCCACAGCAGGTTTCCCTGGGCCAGCAGCACCAGGCCCACGCCCACGGCCGTGCCGGCCACGGTGCCTGCGACCCGGAAAAAGCTTTTCTCTAGCAGTTGCCCGCGCAGCGGCTGGGACGCGGCCCAGGTGGCCATGGCGGCCCACTGCGGATGCTCCAGCCCCAGCTGCCAGGCAGCCAGCAGAGCCAGGCAGGCAGCAAAGGCCGTGCGCAGGTGCTGGCGCAGGCGCACGGGGTCGAAGCCCCAGCGGGCCGAGGCCTGCAGCAGGCGGCCATAGGCATCGTGGAGGGCGCTCATGGCGTGCCCTCGGTACGCAGCGCGGCCATGCGCGCCTGGATCTTGGCCATGCCGGACAGCATGGCCTCGACCTCGGCATCGTCCAGGTCCTGCAGCATGGCCAGCTCGGCCTGCAGCATGGTGGCGCGCACGCGGTCCACGGCGCGGTTGCCTTCATCGGTCAGGAAGATGCGCTTGCTGCGCCGGTCGCCAGGGTCGGCGCGGCGCTCCACCCAGCCGTGGCCCTCAAGAATGTCGAGCAGGCGCACCAGGCTGGAGCCGTCCAGGCCCACGCGCTCGGCCAGTTCCTTTTGCGTGACGCCGTCGCCCCAGGCGCGCAGGTGGATCAGCGGCGCCCAGGTGGCATCGGTGAGGCCGTCGGCCAGCAGTTGCTCCTCGACCTGGCGGCGCCACTGGCGTACCAGGGTGACCATGAGAAAGCCGAGGCGGGCGCGGGGAGGGGCAGAGGCAAAGGACATTCCCCGATTATCTTTGTAGTTCAATTAATTTGCATTGCAAATTAATTGTGCCTGCATTTATACCAAGGGTATTCCCTTGTTTCGAAAGGCAGGCAGTCCATGAAAAAGGCCCTGCAAGACGATGCTTCGCAGGGCCGGTCGATGGATGCGGACGGCTTCAGAGCAGGCCGGGCACCCAGCGGTTGAAGAGCAGGCCCGCCACCAGCAGCCATGCGAACAGCAAGGCGGCCAGCAGCAGGGGCTTCGTGCCTGCGGCACGCACGGCGCGGACATGGGTGGTCAGGCCCAGGGCCGCCATGGCCACGGCCAGCAGGGCGTTGTCCAGCTGCACGCCCACCTGCACCACGGCGGCAGGCAGCACGCCCAGCGAGTTCACGCCGGCCATGGCGACGAAGCCCAGCGCGAACCAGGGAATGGTGATGCGGCGCGGCTGGCCGTCGCTCACCTGGCTGCTGCGGTTGCCGCGCGCCACCGCCATGGACAGCAGCAGCAGGAAGGGGGCCAGCATCATCACGCGCACCATCTTGGAGATCACGGCCACGTCGGCGGCTTCGGGGGCAATGGCTTCGCCGGCGGCCACGACCTGGGCCACCTCGTGCACGGTGGAGCCCACGTACAGGCCGTACTGGGCGGGCGACATGTCCAGCCAGCCGTGGGCGGCGTTCCAGTGGAACAGTGCGGGATAGAGGAAGGTTCCCACGGTGCCGAAGACCACGACGGTGGCCACGGCCACGGCCACGTCTTCGGCGCGGCCCTTGATCACGGGTTCGGTGGCCAGCACGGCAGCCGCGCCGCAGATGGAGCTGCCCGCGCCGATCAGCACGGTGGTGCGCGCATCCAGCCCGAAGACGCGGCGGCCCAGCCACTGCGCCAGCAAAAAGGTGCTGCCCAGCACCAGGGCATCGACCACCACGCCGGCCATGCCCACATGGCCTATGTCCTGGAAGGTCAGCCGCAGGCCGTAGAGCACGATGCCCGCACGCAGCAGGCGCTGCTTGGCCAGGCCCACGCCGGCATGGCAGCCGGGCGCCAGGCGCGGATAGACGGTGTTGCCGATGACCAGGCCGATGCAGATGGCCAGCGTCAGCGCGCTCAGGCCCGAGCCGGCCAGCAGGGGCTGGCGCGCGCCCCAGGTGGCGGCCGCGGCAATGGCGCCGGCCAGCAGCAGGCCGGGCGCAAGCTCGGTCAACTGGCGAAGCCAGCCGGACGGATGGGAGGGGCGTGGGAGGGATGTGGTGTTCATGGTGCCTGCGCGCCGCGTCAGGAGCGCGGTGCATGGGAGGCACTTTAGATTTCTTGGCTATATTCGTATAACGAATAGTTTTTGTAGCACCAACCGGGAAAACAGGTTGATGCCTCGTTCAGACTGCACGCGATGCTGCACCTCACCCTGCGCCAACTCGAAATCTTCTGCGCCGTCGCCCAGGCGGGCTCCACCGTGGCTGCGGCCGATGCCGTGGCACTGTCGCAGTCGGCCACCAGCGCCGCGCTGCAGCAGCTGGAGCAGGCCATGGGCGCCCAGCTGTTCGAGCGCGTGGGCCGGCGGCTGGCGCTCAACGATGCCGGGCGGGCCCTGTTGCCCGAGGCGCTGGCGCTGCTGGAGCAGGCCAGGGGCATAGAGCAGGCGTTTTCGGTGCGGGCCGCCAGCCTGCCCGTGCGACTGCGCGTGGCAGCCAGCACCACCATAGGCACCTATGCGCTGCCGGCCGTGCTCGCGCACCTGGCGCGCAGCCATCCGCACCTGAGCGTGGACCTGCAGATCGCCAACACGCGCGAGGTGGGCCAGGCCGTGGAATCGCTGGACGTGGACCTGGGCCTGATCGAGGGCACCAGCCACTGGCCCGGGCTGGAGGTCGAGCCCTGGATGCGTGACGAACTGGTCATCGTGGCCGCGGCGCAGGACCCGCTGGTGCAGGACGCGGGCCAGCGCCCGCTGGGCGTGGCCGCCTTGCGTGGTGCGCGCTGGCTGCTGCGCGAGCCCGGCTCGGGCACGCGCGAGATGGTCGAGCATGCGCTGCTGCCGCATCTGCACCAGTTGCCGGCCGCCGCCACGCTGGGCAGCTCCGAGGCGATAGCGCGCTGCGTGGCCCAGGGCCTGGGCATCAGCTGCCTGTCGCGCGTGCTGGTGCAGGCCCTGGTCGCCTCGGGAGAACTGGCCGTGCTGCCGACCACGCTGCCGCGCATGTGGCGGGATTTCTCGCTGGTGCAGCGGGCGGGCAAGCGCCGCTCGCCGGCGCTGGCGGCCTTTGTGCAGGCCTGCCATGTGCGGCAGGCCCGAGGCGCTGCATAAAAGCCATGGTGGTTGCGCCTCTTGGAGGGGCAGGGATCCACTCCCAGAACCCGTTCGTGACCTCGGTGCGAAACATGAGTCCGAGGGGGAACCGGATGGGGTGGGTGGCGACTGCCGCATCCACCGGAAGGAGCCCGGCCTGTGCGCCAGACGATCCGGGCCGACTGTCTGGGGGAATGCTCCGGCACGTGTGGTCGGGATAGGCCGTCAACTGTGCATGTTCGCACGGTCTGCGCTGTGCCACAGTGGGCGCACGAGCCTCTGGGCCGGCATTCGCGCGGACCTGTCGCCCCGGTCCTGCAGTTGCTCCCTCCAGGGATTCGGCCCCAACGACATGCCGCAGCAGGCCCAGAAGGAGAACCATCTTGTCCCATCACGCCCGCAAGCCGGCGCATGCCCCGCGCCTGACGTTCCAGGACATCGTGGCCACGGTGGCCAGCCGGCCCACTTGGCGATGGCATCAATTCGCGGCAAGGGGCCTGGGGGCGGAAATGGCCGCCGCCTCGTCCATGCAGAGCCTGAACGCTTTCATCGGTGCGTGACCATGGGCAAGAAGCGCATCGTGATCGTGGGTGCGAGCCTGGCGGGATTGCGCGCGGCGGAAACCCTGCGCAAGCAGGGCTTCGATGGCGGGCTGGTCATGCTGGGCGCGGAGGCGCATTTGCCGTACGACCGTCCACCGCTGTCCAAGGAACTGCTCAAGGGCGATGTGGGCGCGGCGGCGCTGTCCTATCACCCCCAGGCCTGGTACGACGGGCAGGGCATAGAACTGATTCTTGGCTCGGCCGCAACGGGGCTGGATCCCGTCGCCCGGCGAGTGATGCACGCAAAAGGACCGCATGGCGCAAAAGGCCATTTGCAATATGACGGCCTGATCATCGCCTGCGGCGCGCGGGCCCGCCGACTGGAGAGCGGGATGCAAAAGCGGGGCGTCTTCGTCATTCGCTCGATCGAGGACTCTCTGGCGCTGAAAGCTGCGCTTCAGCCCGGCATGCAACTGGTCGTAATGGGGGCCGGATTTATCGGCGCCGAGGTTGCGGCCAGCGCCAGGGCACTCGGTGTCGAGGTGACGGTGCTGGAAGCTGCTGCAAGCCCCCTGCGGCGGGTTTTCGGAGAAGGCCTGGGCATGGCGCTCGGCCAACTGCACGGCGAGCACGGATCGGTGCTGCGCTGTGGCGTCGAGGTCTCCCGCATCCTCGGTCATGAACGAGTCATCGGCGTGGAGCTGACGGACGGCGCAACGCTGCCGGCGGACGTGGTAGTCGTGGGCATAGGCGCAGTGCCCAACGTCGAGTGGCTTGCCGGATCCGGATTGTCTGTCGGCAACGGCTTGCTGTGCGACGAGTTTCTCTGGACCGGCTGCGAGGGCGTTTATGCGGCGGGCGATGTCGCATCGTGCGTCAACACTTGGCTTGGCGAGCGCGTGCGCGGCGAGCAATGGACGACAGCCGGCGACCAGGGGCGTCTTGCCGCACTGAACCTGCTGGCAGGAAAAGAGGGCCATCAGGCCTTTGAAACTGCGCCGTATTTCTGGTCAGACCAGTACGGTTGCAGAATCCAGTCGATCGGACGGACGGTGTCGGCAGATCTGGTCCATCTGCTCGGATCGCCGCAGCAACGGCCCTTTGTCGGCGCGTTTGTGGAAAATGGCCTGACTGTCGGAGCCATTGCAGTGAATGCTCCCCGGCAATTCGCGAAATTGCGGCCTTTCGTCGTGCGCCGGGCCGCGTCCGCAGACCTTCCTTTGTTGTAGCTGGCCGGCCTTCGCGGGCATGTAAAAGTGCATGGCACGCTCTAGGGCCACTACCGCTTGGCAGAGCGGGGTGAGTGCGGCACCATGGGACGCTACGTACAAATACCCCCATGAAGATTCTGGTTGCCGACGATCACGTCATCTTCCGCGTCGGCCTGGAGCTGACGCTGGACGCATTGACGGGGGGCGCGCAGATCCATGCGGCCTGTGACTTTCCCTCCCTTGTCTCGCTCATCGAGGCGCATCCCGACGCAGACATCGCCGTGATCGATCTGAACATGCCTGGGATGAACGGGCCCGTCGGGCTTCAGATTCTTCGCGAGCGCCTGCGCAAAACCCCGATCCTGGTGCTGTCCGCATCTGCCGAGCAGGACGACGTCTATGGCTGCCTGGCGAACGGCGCGTCAGGCTATGTTCACAAGGGGGCGCCGGCCGAGATGCTTCAGGATGCCGTTCGAGTGGTATGCGCTGGAGGCGTTTTCCTGCCGCGGCACCTGCTTGCGCAGCCTCCTGGCCAGGACGAAATCGCGCCGCAGCTAAGCCTGTCGCCACGTCAGCAGCAAGTCTTCGATCTGCTTGTGCAGGGGCACCCAAACAAGCGCATCGCCTTCGATCTGTCCGTGAGCGAGGGAACGGTCAAGGCCCATGTGGCCGCAATCATGCGCCGCTTTGGCGTGGTCAATCGCGTGCAATTGCTGCGCGCGGCAGAAAATGCTGGCCTGCTGTCAAGGGCCCGGCGTTTCCGAACCCTGCCCTGACGCCGACAGGCTGTGCAGCACGGCGTGCAGTGCCGCCGGCATGACGGGCTTGAAGAGCACCTTGCGGCGCGCGCCATTCCTCGTTGCCAACTCGGACGCATCGTAGTGGCCGGTCAGCATCAGGCCGGGCAGGGGGCCGAACCGGCGCTCGAGCTCGTCGTAGGCGTCGAAGCCATCCATAGGCCCGTTGATATGCCAGTCCGCAATCACCAACTCCGGAATGACGTCGCCGAGCCGCTGCAGCAGTTCGGGCAGTGTGGTTCCATGCCAGACCTGCCAGCCGCAGGCCTGCAGCGTCCGCGCAAGCCCGTCGGCGATGTCCGGGTCGTCCTCCAGCAGCGCTACACGCCGTGGCGGCAGCAAGGCGGGCAGGCGCGGCCTCGCTTCGCTCCTGGCCGAGGCTTTGCCTCTCCCGGACTTGTCGACCACTTGTACCTCGATGGAAAACACCGATCCGCGCCCTGGTGTCGATCTCACCGTTACGGTGTGTCCCAGCAGTTTTGCGAGGCGTCGCACGATTGCAAGCCCGAGTCCCAGTCCGGGCGAGAAGGAGTCGCGGCCATCGGGCAAGCGCACGAACTCGCGAAAGATCTGCTTGAGCTGATTGGCGGGAATGCCGCGGCCTGTATCCCAGACCTCGATTCGCAGGCGCGTGCCCTTGCGCCTGCAGCCGATGAGCACCTTGCCGCTCGACGTGTACTTCAACGCGTTGGAGACAAGATTGCGCAATATGCGCCCGAGCAACCGGGGATCGGTGGAGACAAGCTGGCGATTGGGGACGACACGCAGTTGTATGCCCCGGCGCAGGGCCTGCGCCTGCAATTGCGTGGCCACCGCGGCGATGACCTCTCCCGCATGGACTGCGGCAATGTGCGGGCGCAGCGCCCCGGCGTCGAGGCGGCTGAACTCCAGCAGGCTCTCCAGCAGTTCCATGCAGGCCTGCATCGAATGCTCGACTGCCTGCAGCATCTCGTGGCCGGCAAAGGTATGCACCTCCTGGCGCAGTGTGCCGATCAGCAGCACGGCGGCCTGCAGGGGCTGACTGATGTCATGGCTTGTCGAGGCCAGGAATTTGGCCGTCGCGGCCGCATTGGATTGCGCACGATCCCTCGCTGCCTCCAATTCACGCGTTCGCTGGGCGACCAGAGCCTCGAGCCGCTCTGCATTCAGGACCCGGTCCGTGATGTCGGTGTGAGTCCCCGCCAGACGGACCGCCCGGCCTTGCGCATCCCGCAGGACGGCTCCACGGGAAAGTATCCAGCGCCAGCCGCCGTCGTGGTGCTTGAGACGGAACTCGACCCGGTATTCTTCGGCGCGCCCATTGAGGTAGGCGTCGATCGAGTCGATGACTCGAGGCCGGTCCTGGTCATGCAGGCGGCTGAGAAATGTATTGATATGCGACGGACCGGCCTCGGCATGCTCTCCTACGAGTTCCAGCCAACGGCTTGAGTAATACACGGTTGAATCGACGATATTCCAGTCCCAAATGCCATCATTCGCGCTCATCGCCACGATGTGCAGCAATTCAGGGTCTGCCGAGAGTTGAGAGCTTCTCATTTTTCCTGCCCCCCAGGTGTGAAAGAGAAAAGGTTATTTTCAAGTTCTGGAGCCGCCTGGAGAAAGACAGTGCGGCCGGACCGACATGAGATGCACAGAGTATTGCGTACGACAGCTATCCGCGCGTAAATGTGCATGGCACGCCCTATTTTCAGAGAAGAGGGTTTGCACGGAATTTATTATCAACTTTCGTTGATGGTGCTTCATTCATTGGTTGATTTGCTTTGCAATTGGTTTAGAAGGTTTCGGGTCTTGAGTTTTGTTGCCTAGAATGGTTTGCATTGATCAATATGTATCTTTGCCTGGATATTTTTTCAAGGTGAGGAGATATTCAATCTTGCTTGTGCCGCTTTTGCGGCATGTCTTGAATTGAATGTATTCCCATTGTTGGTCCACAGCGAGAAGAATATGTCCCATGATGTCATCGAATGTGATCGGTCGATATGGCCGGGTGCCATCCGCGTTGACCGCGCCGCGCCTGCAAGCCTGGTTTCGCAGATCGTGGAGTCCGTCGAACGCTCGATCGACGCGGGCATCCTGAGGCCCGGTGAGAAGATCCCCTCGGTGCGTTGTCTTGCAAGAAGGCTGCAGGTCAGCACGTTCACGGTGCTGGAGGCAAATGAGCGGCTGGTCGCCTCTGGCCTGCTTTATGCAAGGCGCGGCGCCGGCTATTTCGTGTCGCGTCTGCACAAGACCGGTGCGTCGCACGGGAGTGCCGCAGGCCTGGAACACGGCTGCCTGCTCCGGGCGTATTCACCGGGACGCGTCGCGCCACAGGCCGGGATTCCTGTGTCGGGCAGCCACCTGCCATCCGATTGGTATGGCGATGGCTGGATACAGGATGCTGCCCGCCGGGCGCTGCGGGTGCATCCGGATCGGCTGCTGAGCGCGGGCAATCCGTTGGGCCTGCCCGAGTTGAGGCGCCTCATGGCCCAGCGGCTGGGAGCCAGCCTGGTCGCCGTCGACGAGCACCAGGTCATGGTGACCGCCGGCGCGACGCATGCCTGGGACCTGTTGCTGCGCACGCTGTGTCGGCCAGGCGATCGTGTGGGCATGGAAGATCCCGGCAGCCCCACTTTGCGGGCCTTGATTCTTCGGCATGGCTGCATTCCGGTGCCCGTGCATCGAGGCGCCGAGGGACTGGATATTGATGCGCTTTGTGCGGATTGCCTGCGTGCCACGCCCAGGCTGCTGTTCATCCAGACGGTTTACCAGAACCCGCTGGGCACCACGCTTTCCCCCTTGCAGTTGCACCGCCTGCTGGCATTGGCCGAACGCTTCGATCTGCTTGTCGTGGAAAGCGACATGTACCGTGCAATGGGCGAACCGGGGCAGCCTTGTCTGGCGGCAATGGATGGGTTGAAGCGGGTTGTACGGGTGGACAGCACGACGACGACGCTGTCTCCGCTGCTGCGGGTGGGCTTCATCTTTGCGTCGCCGACGCTGATCTCGAAGCTGGTGGACAGCAAAGTCGCGACGGGCTTCGCAGGCACGCGACTGGAGGAGCGGATTGTTTGCCAGATTCTGGGTTCGAGCGAGTACCGGCGAATGGTGGCGCGGCTTCAGGCCCGGATCGGCACTTGCCTGACCTCGGGGACGGAGCGCCTGCACAGGCTGGGCATGAGGCCTTTGGCGCAGCCGACGGGTGGCATTTTCATTTCGGCCGTATTGCCTTCGCCGGATGGGGTGGGCGCAGCCGACGAGGCACGGATCAGCGAGGCCGCAAGCGCCAGCGGTCTCGCCGTGAAAGCCGGATCGGCCTTCTCCTGCCGGTCCGGCGATCGTGCCTGGATACGCCTGAACATCGCCTATCTGGACCACCCGGCGCTGTCGCGCTTCGTCGAGCGGCTGCGTGGCGCCGCCGATGGTCGCAATCGGCATAACTTTGCAACCAGCAACCTGGCGAAGGACACGACAGATGAGCACCTTGAGAGTTGAACTGGACCAGGCCACCTGCTGTGGCTCGAAGATGTGCGTAAACCTGGCTCCGCAGGCATTTGAACTGTTGAACGACGGTTTCGCGGGAGTGATGCGGCGTGCCGACGAGGTGCCCCTGGACGTGCTGAAGAAGGCGGCCAGAAGCTGTCCCACGCAATGCATCGTGATCTACCGCGACGACATCGAAGTTGATCTTTACTGAAAAGCAAGGCCCAAGCCCCTTGCAGGAGACCACCATGGCCCAAAACTGGCTCAGCGACAAACTGCCCTATCACCGCCCGGAATGGTTGGGCTCCTCGGACAACATCCAGCCCGGCACACCTGTTCAGCCGCCGCAGTACCGAACGCTGCAGTCCAGCGACAGCCCGGCAACGAGTTACGACCTCGGCACCACGGCAGAGTCATGGAAATATTTCTGGCACCCCGTCGCGACTGTCAAGGAGTTCCGCGGCCACACTCATAGCGGCAAGGGGCCGATGTCCACCGTTTTGCTGGGCCAGCGCATCGTTGTGGCCGAAATGGGCGGGCAGATCCAGGCCTTCGACGACAAGTGCCCGCATCGCGGCGCCTCGCTGGGGATGGGCTGGATCGAAGGGGACAACCTGCGTTGCCGCTATCACGGATGGTGCTTCGACTCGAAAGGCAAGTGCGTGGACATCCCGTCGCTGGGCGAAGGCGATCCGATTCCCGCACGTGCAAAACTGCAGGGCTATGACTGCCAGGTCAAGTACGACTTGATCTGGGTCCGCCTGAAGCCCGGAGCGGATACCTCGATTCCGCATTTTCCCGCGTGGGATGACCCCGAGATGACCTGCATCCCTGGCGAACCCTATCTCTGGCCTTGCTCATCGGGCCGCCGGGTCGCGAACTTCATCGATGTGACCCACTTCGCCTTCGGTCACCAGGGAACGCTCGGCGGCCCGCCGCACACGCGCTTCAAGCCCTACCCGATCACGCAGCTCGAGGGACGCCTGGAGTTCAATGTCGATACATTCCTCGCCTTCAATCCTGGCGACGCGACCTACGGGCCGCCCTCGGGTCCCGAGTCGGTGATGCTTGGCCCGGGCGCCTACCACTTGATCATGCCGTTCACCGTGGTGCTGTTCTTCAAGTGGTCCGAGACCCGGTCAACGCAGATCTTCATGCATCCGACTCCGATCGACGCGGAAAACTGCCGCAGCTATTGGTTCACGTGCCACACGAACGATGCGTCACCGGACCAGGAGCATCTGGCGCTGCAGTCCATCGTGCTGACCCAGGACCTGCCTTTGGTGGCATCCCACGTGCCTCGTTCCATCGGTGGACCTCACGAAGAGATTTCCGTTCCTGCGGACAAGCCGGAGATCATCTGGCGCAAGTGGATGCGCGAGCTTGCCCGGGCTGCGGACAAGGGTCCGGAAACGCTCAGTGCTTGCCTGCAGGAGAAGGCAGAGTATTGAGACGGGCGCCAGAGGCCCTGGCCGGATGGGGCCGATGCGCGCCGTGCACGCTACTTGCCCAACGGGATGGGCGTGCTGCGCGGCACGGGCACGGCCGTGACGCTGTTCTGCGGCGAGCCTTCGATCACGCGGTCCGAATAGGTCATGTAGACCAGGGTGTTGCGCTGCGCATCGACCATGCGCACCACGCGCAGGCGCTTGAACAGCAGGGAGATGCGTTCGCTGAACACCTCTTCCTGCTGCCTGAGCGGCGCGGGGATCTGGATGGCGCCGGTCTGGTGGCAGGTGATCGATGCCTCGGCACGGTCCTCGGCCAGGCCCA
This sequence comes from Delftia deserti, assembly GCF_042653485.1. NCBI lineage: Bacteria > Pseudomonadati > Pseudomonadota > Betaproteobacteria > Burkholderiales > Comamonadaceae > Delftia > Delftia deserti. The sequence goes on from NZ_JBHSIH010000001.1 coordinate 4,902,895, forward strand.
GCCCGCCCTTGATGCCGCCGGTCTTGGCACGCGAGACATAGCAGGTCACGCCAGCCACCTTGGGGTCGTCATAGGCATCGACCACGATCTTGTGGTCCGGGCCTATGAACTTGAACACCGTGTCCACGGCGCCGACCTGCTCGGCCCGGGCGCCACAGGCGCCCAGCAGCAGCGTGGCCAGAGCGGCCGTGAGCAAGGCCCGGCCTCGCGGGAAATACTTCATACTGGGTTCAATCATGGCGTTGCGTACGAGAGTGGCGCGGCCCAACTCAGGGACACCGAGGAAGGGCCGCCCCGCCCCGAGGGTGTCGTCGGTGGCCCGTATGCCCCCTCCCGCGAAGCGAGAGAGGGGGAAGGCGCAAAGCGCCTCAGGGGGTGTTTTCACCCGCCACATGGCGGCGAAGATGCTCCAAGGCCTCTTCCACCTGGTCCACCAGCACCAGGCACAGGTCGCCCGGGGTCAGCCGCGCCAGCGCGTGGTCGATGGCGTTGAACTCACCCTGGATCTGGGTCACGTAGTCGGTGCGCGGTGCGCCTTGCAGGCCTTGCTGCAGCAGGGCCAGCACTTCGCCGTCGGCGCGGCCGCGCTGGCAGGCATCCTGGTAGAGGATGACGTCGTCGAAGGCGCGGCCCAGGATCTGGGTCTGCTCGGTGATGTCCTGGTCGCGGCGGTCGCCCGCGCCGCTGATGACCACGCTGCGGCGCTGTGCCGGCATGGCGTCCACGGCCTGGACCAGGGCGCGGATGGCGTCTGGGTTGTGACCGTAGTCGGCGATCAGCGTGGCGCCACGGTAGTCCATGACGTTGAAGCGGCCCGGTGCGTTGTCGCTGTCGTTGACGAAGCCGGCCAGGCCACGGCGGATGGTCTGCCAGGGCATGCCCACGCCCCAGGCGGCCGCGATGGATGCCATGACGTTCTCCACCTGGAAGCTGATGGTGCCGTTGCGCGTGATGGGGATCTCGCGCAGCGCGATGGTCTCGCGCCACGAGCTTTCGGCCGCGACGATGCTGTCGCCGTCCACGTAGACCACGCGATTGCCCTGGGCACGGTGCGTGGCCATCACGGGGTGGTGGCGGTCGGCCGCGAAATAGATGACCTTGCCCGGCGAGGTGGAGGCCATGGCCGCGACCAGCGGGTCGGCGGCGTTGAGCACGGCATAGCCGTCGGCGGCCACGTTCTGCACGATGACGCGCTTGAGCACGGCCACGTCTTCCACCGTGGTGATGAAGTTCAGGCCCAGGTGGTCGCCCGCGCCCACGTTGGTGACCACGGCCACCTGGCAGCGGTCGAAGCCCAGGCCTTCGCGCAGGATGCCGCCGCGTGCGCATTCGAGCACGGCAGCGTCGGTCTCGGGGTGGGCCAGGGCGTTGCGCGCGCTGCGCGGGCCCGAGCAGTCGCCGCTGTCGATCTGGCGGCCGTTGACGTAGACGCCGTCCGTGTTCGTCATGGCCGTGCGCCAGCCATGCGAGGTGAACAGATGGGCGATCAGGCGCGTGGTCGTGGTCTTGCCGTTGGTGCCGGTGACGGCCACCAGCGGGATGCGGCCATCCTGGCCCGGTGCGAACAGCTCATCGACCATGGGCACGCCCACGTTGCGCGGCTTGCCGAAGGAGGGCGCCAGGTGCATGCGCAGGCCCGGTGCGGCGTTGACTTCGACGATGCCGCCGTTTTGCTCCTCCAGCGGGCGCAGCATGGTCTCGCAGACCACGTCCACGCCGCAGATGTGCAGGCCGATGGTCTGGGCGGCCTCCACGGCGCGCGCGGCGATGTCGGGGTGCACGTCGTCCGTCACATCGGTGGCGCTGCCGCCGGTGGACAGGTTGGCGTTGTTGCGCAGCACCACGCGCTGGCCCTGGGCCGGCACGGATTCGGGCGTGAGCCCTTCGGTGGCGATGCGCGCGATGGCGATGTCGTCCAGGCGGATCTTGGTCAGCGCCGTGCCGTGGCCCGAGCCGCGGCGCGGGTCCTGGTTGACGATGTCCACCAGCTCGCGGATGGTGTGCTGGCCGTCGCCCAGCACCTGGGGCGGCTCGCGGCGCGCAGCGGCCACCAGCTGGCCGCCGACCACCAGCAGGCGGAAGTCATGGCCGGGCAGGAAGCGCTCGACCATGATGTCGTCGCCGAATTCCGAGGCGGTGGCGAAGGCGGCCTTGAGCTGCTCGTGCGTGGTGATGTTGACCACCACGCCCTTGCCCTGGTTGCCGTCCTGGGGCTTGACCACCACGGGCAGGCCCACCTCCTGGGCCACGAGCCAGGCTTCTTCCACGTCCTTGACGGGGCGGCCCAGCGGCACGGGCACGCCGGCGGCGTGCAGCAGGCGCTTGGTCAGGTCCTTGTCCTGGGCGATGGACTCGGCCACGGCGCTGGTCTGGTCCAGCTCGGCGGCCTGGATGCGGCGCGCCTTGGAGCCCCAGCCCAGCTGTACCAGCGAGCCCGAGGTCAGGCGGCGGATGGGAATGCCACGCGCCACGGCCGCATCGACGATGGAGCCGGTGGAGGGGCCGATGCGCTCGTCCTCGTCGAGTTCGCGCAGCTGGGCCACCACCTTGTCGGCGTCGAAGGGCGTATCGGCCAGGGCCGACTGCAGCAGTTCGCCGGCCTGCTCCATGGCCAGGCGGCCGACGGCCTCTTCGGTGTACTCCACCACCACCTGGTAGGTGCCGGTCTCCACGGTTTCATGCGTGCGGCTGAAGGTCACCGGGCAGCCGGCCTGGGCCTGCAGCGACAGGGCCGCGACTTCCAGCACCTGGGCCAGCGACAGGCGCTGGTCGGCGCCGTGCGGCTGCAGCGTGCCGATCTTGGGAAAGCGCGCGCGCAGCCGGTCCTCGAAGCCGGGCAGGGCCGAGTAGTCGCACTCGCCGGGCTCGCATTGCACGATGGCTTCGATGGCGGTGCTGCGGGTCCAGAGATTGGGGCCGCGCAGGGCTCGGATGCGGGTGATCTGCATAGTGTCTTCTTTCGGAGGGCAGGCCCGCGTCGCCGGGCCTGCCTGCATGTCATCGTGGGGTCGGGCTCAGGCGGCGGTGGCTGCGGCGGCCGGCGTGTAGTCGAAGGTCTTGATGCCGGCGACGATGAGGTCGGGGGCAATGTCCATGGACCACGCGGCGGCAATGGCGGCCAGCAGGGCCGGCGTGTCCGGGCGCAGGCCGCCGGGCAGGCTCAGTGCGTCCAGCGTGCCCAGCACGCGCTCTGCAGCGCCCGTGGCCAGGATCACCTGGTTGCCGCGCACGAAGACGGCGCGGCCTTCGCTCTCGGAACGGTGGGCCGCGACCACGGGGCTGTCTGCCTGCATCGAATAGAACAGCACCTCGCCGTCGCACAGGCGGGCCAGGTCGGCCACCTGCTCGATGTCGGCATTGAGGACGCCCGCGCCCTCGTCCAGCACCACGTCGATCTGGGTGCGCATCACGCGCGTCATCTGCGACTGCTCGTGCACGTCATGGTCGGGCAGCTGCTCGAAGCCATCCATGTCGGTGACCACGCCGACCAGGCAGCGGTCGTAGGCCAGGCCTTCCTCCAGGATGGAGCGGGCCGTGGTCTGGATGACGGCGGCCTGGGCCAGGCGGTTGGTCAACAGACGATGGGCGCCTGCCCAGTTGGCGGTGTTGGTCTTCTGGGTCTGGCGGTTGGACAGGAACATGCCCTCGCTGCTGGCCACGCCCGTGAGCTTGCCCGACAACTGCAGCAGCCAGCCGACGAGGCGGGCCGTGAAACCGTTGTTTCGCGTGCCGGCAATGCCGACCAGGGGAATGCGGCCGGCGGCCGTGCCTTCTTCGGTGCGCGGGAACAGATGGTCGGCAATGGCCATGCCCACGGGGCGCGGTGCGCCGCTGGTGGGCTTCAGGTGCATCAGCAGGCCGGGGCCGGCGTTGACTTCGAGGATGGCGCCGCCCTGCTCCTTCATGGGGCGCGAGACGTCCTGCAGGATCATGTCCATGCCCGCGATGTCCAGGCCCACGATCTTGGCGGCCAGCGTGGCCATGTAGGCCACTTCGGGGTGGACTTCGTCGGTGCAGTCGATGGCCATGTTGCCGTTGCGCTGCAGCAGCACGCTGGCGCCCTGGGCGGGAATGGTGTCGGGCGTGACGTTCTGGCGCTTGAGTTCCAGCTTCACGGCCGGGGCTTCGAGGTTGATCCAGTCCAGCGGGTATTCCTGCTCGGGGCCGCGGCGCGGGTCCTGGTTGACCACGGCGACCAGCTCGCGCACCGTGGACTTGCCGTTGCCGGCCACGCTCACGGTCTCGCCACGGCAGGCGGCAACCACCTTGCCGCCCACGACCAGGATGCGGTGCTCGGTGCCGTCGATGAAGCGCTCGACGATGACGTCCGAGCCTTCGGGCTGGGCCAGGGCAAATGCGGCCTTGATGTCGGCCTCGTCGCGCAGGTCCAGCGTCACGCCGCGTGCGTGGTTGCCGTCCGAGGGCTTGACGGTGACGGGAAAGCCGATGTCCTGTGCCACTTCCCAGGCTTCTTCGGGGCTGTTGACGATCTGGCCTTCGGGCACGGGCACGCCGCAGGCGGCCAGCAGGCGCTTGGTGAAGTCCTTGTCCTGGGCAATGCCCTCGGCGATGGCGCTGGTCTGGTCGCTCTCGGCGGTCCAGATGCGGCGCTGCGCGGCGCCATAGCCGAGCTGCACGAGGTTGCCGTCATTGAGGCGGATGTGGGGAATGCGGCGCTCGCCGGCCGCATCGACGATGCAGCCCGTGCTCGGGCCCAGGTAGCGGTCGTTGATCTCGGTCTTGATGGCCTTGACGGCGGCCTTCAGGTCGAAGGACTCGTCGTTGATGGCGGCCATGATCAGCCGGTGGCCGTAGGCCAGGGCCGTGCGCGCCACGGTTTCCTCGGGGCAGCGGAAGACCATGCGGTAGATGCCGCGCTGGGAAATCTCCCGCGTCTGGCCGAACTCGGCCGGCATGCCCGCCAGGTTCAGCAGCTCGATGATGATGTGCTCCAGCACATGGCCGCACCAGGTGCCGCCTTCCAGGCGCTGGATGAAGCCGCCGCGCTCGCCCACGCCGCAGTGGTGCTCGATCAGGTCGGGCAGCCAGGCCGTCAGGCGCTCGTTGAAACCGGCAAGCTTGTTCGAGGGATAGTCCTCCAGCTCACCAAGATCCAGCCAGACCTCCAGCACGGGACGGTAGGTCCAGACGCTGGGTCCACGCAGGTAGGTGGTGCGCAAGAGTTGGATGTCTTTGAATTTCGCCATGTCGATCAACGGGTAAGCGTGAGCGACGACCCGGGTGCGGATCGCCGGAGAATGGGAGAGGATTGTGCGCCCAGAAAGCCCATGCGCAGTGCTGTCAGCCTAAACCAGGGCTGGCGCGTTGAGCAGGGTATGCCGTGCAAAGCGCGGGATATCCACCGGGGAGCTGCGGTTGCCCGCATGACACCAGGAGCCGCCAGGGGCGGGAAAAACAACTCAACATGCAAGAACACCATTCTGTGGACGTTTCGGCCTTCCTTGCCAGCCCCCGCGGGGCTGGGCTGCGAGCCAGGCTCGCTTCCAATGAAAACGTGCTGGCCCTCGTCCCGGTTGACCTGACCCTCGACATGCGCTTCGGCGAAGGCTGGGTTGTGCTGACCAACCAGCGGCTCCTCGCCTGTGATCCTGCGGATCAAGAGTGGAGTGAGTGGGCACTATCCATTGATCAGAATCTGCGCACGCTGGACCACGGCGGCGTGGGCAACCTCGAGCTGCACGGCCCGGCCGCCCGGCTGGCGCTGTGGCGCTTCACGCTGCGCCACCAGGCGGCCGTGCTGCGCCTGCTGCAGCAGTTCGACCATGAGCGCGAGCGCCTGGCGCGCGGCGAGGACTTTGCCGCGCCCGAGGACGACGTGCCCCGCTGCCCGGCCTGCCAGGCCGAGCTGCCGCCCGAGGCCGACGAATGCCCGGCCTGCGCGCGCCAGCAGGGCCCGCAGACCTCCACCTGGGTGCTGCTGCGCCTGTGGCGCTTCGCCCACCCCTACCGGCACCAGCTGCTGCTGGGCTTTCTGCTGACGCTGGCCTCCACGGGCGCCACCCTGGTGGCGCCCTACCTGACCATTCCCATCGTGGACAAGATCCTGATCCCGTTCCAGAACGGGCAGCAGATCGACAGCAGCCTCGTGGTCTTCTACCTGAGCGGGCTGCTTGCGGCGGCGCTGGTGGCCTGGGGCCTGGGCTGGGCGCGCACCTTCGTGCTGGCCAAGGTGTCCGAGCGCATAGGGTCTGATTTGCGCACCACCACCTACAACCACCTGTTGACGCTGTCGCTGGACTACTACGGCAGCAAGCGCACGGGCGACCTGATGGCGCGCATCGGGGCGGAAACAGATCGCATCAATTTGTTTCTATCCTTGAATGCACTGGATTTCGCCACCGACGTGCTGATGATCGTGATGACCTCGGTCATCCTGTTCTCCATCAATCCGTGGCTGGCCCTGGTCACCCTGGTGCCGCTGCCCTTCATCGCCTGGATGATCCATCTGGTGCGCGACCGCCTGCGCACGGGCTTCGAGAAGATCGACCGCGTCTGGTCCGAAGTGACCAATGTGCTGGCCGACACCATTCCCGGCATCCGCGTGGTCAAGGCCTTCGCCCAGGAAAAGCGCGAGGCCGATCGCTTTGCCCAGGCCAACCTGGTCAACCTGCAGGCCAACGACAAGGTCAACAAGACCTGGTCGCTGTTCACGCCCACGGTGACGCTGCTGACCGAGATCGGCCTGCTCGTGGTCTGGGGCTTCGGCATCTGGCTGGTGGCCGGTGGCCAGATCACGGTCGGTATCCTGACGGCCTTCATCGCCTACATCGGCCGCTTCTACAGCCGCCTGGACTCGATGAGTCGCATCGTCTCGGTCACGCAGAAGGCGGCAGCCGGCGCCAAGCGCATCTTCGACATCCTGGACCACGTGAGCAACGTGCCCGACCCGGTCAACCCGGTCAAGCTGCCGCGCGTGCAAGGCGCCATCACGCTGGACAACCTGAGCTTCCGCTACGGCAGCCGCGCCGTGATCAAGAACCTGGATCTGCAGATTCGCCCGGGTGAAATGATCGGCCTGGTGGGCCACAGCGGCTCGGGCAAGAGCACCCTGGTCAACCTGATCAGCCGCTTCTATGACGTGAGCGAGGGCTCCATCCAGCTCGACGGCGTGGACATCCGCAGGCTCAAGGTCTCGGACTTCCGCAGCAACATCGGCCTGGTGCTGCAGGAGCCCTTCCTGTTCTTCGGCACCATTGCCGAGAACATCGCCTACGGCAAGCCCGACGCCACGCGCGAGGAAATCGTGGCGGCGGCGCGTGCGGCCCATGCCCATGAATTCATCCTGCGCCTGCCGCACGGCTACGACTCCCTGGTGGGCGAACGCGGCCAGGGCCTGTCGGGCGGCGAGCGCCAGCGCATCTCCATTGCGCGCGCACTGCTGATCGATCCGCGCATCCTGATCCTGGACGAGGCCACCTCGGCCGTGGATACCGAGACCGAGAAGGAGATCCAGAAGGCGCTGGACAACCTGGTGCAGGGACGCACGACGATTGCCATTGCCCACCGCCTGTCCACGCTGCGCAAGGCCGACCGCCTCGTGGTCATGGACCGGGGCGAGATCGTGGAAGTGGGCCCGCACGACGAGCTGATGGAAAAGCAGGGCGCCTACTGGCGCCTGTACCAGGCCCAGGCGCGGCGCGCCGAAGAGGATGCCCAGGCCGCAGGCCTGACCCTGGCCGCAACCACCATCGAGGAGTAAGCCATGTCCAACGCCCAACATTCCGCTGCCGGCGCCGATCTGAGCGGTGTGCGCATGGAGCGCAACGCCCATGGCCGCCTGGTGCTGATCCTGGCCGACGGCACGCGCCACGAATCCGTGGTGCCCGTGCGCGCCTTTCCCATTGCCGCGCCGCTGCAAGGCCTGTCCCTGGTCTCCGTCGATGGCAAGGAGGCGCTGTGGGTGGACCACATGGACCACCTGCCGGCGCAGGCCCGCACGCTGATCGAGGAAGACCTGGCCGTGCGCGAGTTCGTGCCCGTCATCCAGCGCATCCACAAGGTGTCCGGCTTTTCCACGCCCAGCACCTGGGACCTGGAGACCGACCGGGGCCCCGTGCAGCTCGTGCTCAAGGCCGAGGAGGACATCCGGCGCCTGTCGGGCCGCACGCATCTGATGATCACCAGCCAGGACGGCGTGCAGTTCAGCGTGCCCGATAGCACGGCGCTGGACCGCACCTCGCGCAAGCTGCTGGAGCGTTTCCTCTAGAGCCTGGTCGGGGTGAGCAAGGGGTTTACCCTTGGTTTGAGGCAGGCCGAAGCGTCTTTCAAAAAAAGCGCTTCAGTTCTTTCAGCTTCTGTCGATGATGAGGCGACGGCGGGAAATTCCCGCCCACAGCACACATCCAGCAAGAGGGTCGAGCCATGCCAATTCCACCTGTTGACCGATCACCCATACCGTGGCGCCCGCAAAGCGCCGATCTGTACTCCACCGGTGCGTCGGGCGCGGTGCCCGTGCGCCCTGTGAACGCCACCAACGCCGTCGAATCCACGGACCGCATCGGCGAGGGCCGGGTGGTGCGAGATCCTGAAAAACCGTCCGTGGTGGACCAGGAAAACCGCGACTGGACGCTGGCCGAGGAGATCAAGCAGAAGGAAGAGGTCGAGGAGCCGCCCAAGGAGCCGATCTCCAAGCAGCTCATCGAGTTCATCCAGTCGATGTGGCGTGCCAGCGCCATGGCCGTGGAGCAGGCCCAGGAGGTCAGCAAGGCCGACGATGTGGCACGCAACAAGATGCAGGTGCGCGACGAACCGTTGACCTATTCGGAACCCAAGGTCAAGCGTACCGGCGGACTTTGAGTGTCAGGGGCGCGGCAAGAAGGCTCAGTCCTTTGAGCCTTCGCCTTCCTTCTTGTCCCTGGCAGCGGGCGCGGCCGCCGCAAGCTCGGCGGCCTTTGCTTCTTCGGCCCGCGCCTTGGCCTTTGCCTTGTCGCGCTCGGCGCGGTACTTGACGGCAAAGGCCTGCACCTCCGCATAGGAGACGTAGCCGTCCCTGTCGGTATCGGCCTCGTCGAAGGCCGCCGACAGGCGCGGGAACAGCGCCACTTCGGCGCGGCTGAGCTTGCCGTCCTTGTTGAAGTCCAGCATCTTGAATTCGCGCTGGGCCTTGATCTCCCCCTTGGTCAGCGGCGCCGGGCTGGCCGTTGCCTGCTCGGTGGCTGCGTTTTCTGCCGCCTGCGCGCGCGCGGCGGGCAGCATGAAGGCGCTGGTCAGCAGCACCACGACGGCGGCCTGCAGCAGCGGTGGCCGGCGCAGCAGGGCAGAGCGGTTCATGAGGGGAAAATGCATGGGCTTTATTTGGGCACGGAACCGGCATTTGCAAGCACGGCCGGCCCGCCCTTTGCAATTGTTTACTTCGGCGGATCGGCGTCCGGATTGGAGATGCCGCTGCTCACGTGGCCTGCCGGCACATGGCGCGCGGCCGAGTTGACGTGGCCGGTCTGGTCGTCGAAGAAGAAGTCCGGCTCGAACTCGCGCAGGAACGGGCCCTTTTCCAGGCCGCCGAGGAACATGGCCTCGTCCACCGCGATGCCCCATTCCAGCAGCGTGCGGATGGCGCGCTCGTGCGCCGGTGCGCTGCGCGCCGTCACCAGGGCCGTGCGAATGCGCATGGTCTGGGACGAGTCCGCCTGCTGCTGCAGCCGGTGAAGCGCCACCAGCAGCGGCTTGAACGGCCCCTCCGCCAGCGGCGTGGCGGCATGGGACACCTCGTGGCGCAGAAAGGCCGGCAGCCCGCCTTGCTGGTAGACGCGTTCGGCCTCGTCGGAGAACAGCACGGCATCGCCGTCGAAGGCGATGCGCACCTCCTGCGGGTAGCGGTCGCCTGCGGGCGTGGAATCGACCATCACGCGCGCGGCAGGAAAGCCGATGGACAGCGCCCTGCGCACATCGACCTCGTTGGCCGAGAGAAACAGGTGGGCGCCCAGCGGCCGCAGGTAGGAAAACGGATCGCGCCCGCGCGTGAACACGCCGCGCTCTATGTGCATGTCGGCCGCCTTGGCCGAGGCGAACACGCGCATGCCGCTGGCCGGGTCGTTGCGCGACAGCATCATCACCTCCACGCGCTGCACTTCGGGCGTATTGAAGGCCAGCAGCTTGCGCACCAGCGGGAAGGCGATGCCCGGGCGGGCAGGCTGGTGCACCAGGTCCAGCTGGCGGCGCATGTAGGCCTGCTCGTCACCGGCGTCGAACAGCCGGTTCTCCTCCTCGAAGTCGAACAGCGCCCGCGAAGAGATGGCGACGACCAGCTTGTCTTGCAGTGTCACGGGCATGGCTTGGCGCTTTTCGCTATTTGACGAACTGGTTGAGCTGGATGATGGGCATGAGCACGGCCAGCACGATCAGGGCCACGACCATGCCCATGGCCACGATCAGCAGCGGCTCCAGGATGGTGGCCAGGTGCATGGCGCGGCGCTGCACCTCGGTGGACAGCTGGTTGGCGGCGCGCTGCAGCATCACGGGCAACTGGCCGGTCTGCTCGCCCAGGCGGGCAAACATGGAGATCAGGCCCGGGAAGCGCTTTTTCTGCGCCAGGGCCGAGGCCAGCGGCGCGCCCTCGCGCACCAGGGCCAGCGCATCCATGGCGTCGGCGCGCAGCGCGCGGTTGCCCAGGGTCTCTGCGGCAGCCTGCAAGGCCTTGAGGATGGGCACGCCTGCGCCCGCCAGCATGGCCAGCGTGCCGGCAAAGCGTGCCGCGTTGTAGTTGCGCGCCAGCCGGCCGATCAGCGGCAGGCGCAGCCACCAGGCGTCGAAGCGCTCGCGCAGCGCGGGGTTCTTCATGGACAGCCGGAAGCCCACGGCGCCCAGCACCAGGGCGACCAGCGCGGCCCAGCCATAGCTGCGCACAAAGTCGCTGAGTGCCAGCATGGCCACGGTGAGCCAGGGCAGGGCGCGCTTGGTGCCGGCGAACACGCTGGCCACCTGGGGCACCACGTAACTGACCAGGAACAGCACGATGACGATGGCCACCAGAGTCACGATGGCCGGGTACAGGGCGGCGCCGATGAGCTTGGACTGCAGGGCCTGGCGCGATTCCAGGTCATCGGCCAGCCGCTCCAGCACCGGGCCCAGGCTGCCGCTGGCCTCGCCGGCGCCGATCACGGCGCAGTAGATGTCGGAGAACTCGCGCGGGTGCTGGGCCAGGGCGCGGGCAAAGGTGGAGCCTGCGTTGACCTCGGCGCGCAGCGCGGCCACGAGGTGGTGCTGGCGCGGGTCGTCGGCTTCTTCGGACAGGGCGGCCAGGGCGCGCTCTATGGGGAGTCCCGAGGCCACCAGCCCCGCCATCTGGCGCGTCCACACGGTGAGCCCTGTGGAGCCGAGTACGGGACGGGTCAGCCAGCGCGAGGCGCCGCCCTGCGGGCCGGATGCAGAGCCCGAGGCCACGATCTCCACGGCCATGGGCACCAGGGCCTGGGCCCGCAGCTGGCTGCGCGCGGCGCGCGCATTGTCGGCTTCGATCGTGCCCTTGCGGGTCTGACCTTGGGCATCCAGGGCTTCGAAGGAAAAGGCAGGCATGCGCGGCGGGAGTCGGGAAGGGCTGGGGAAGGGATGGCGTTCAGGAAACGCCAGGCGGCGATCCAACCCCCGATGGTAGCCGCTGCCGGTGACGGCTGGATGGCGAGGCCGCCGCCGCGGCTGGCGGCAGCCCCTGCCTGGCCCCTATGCCGGCTGGGCCGCGAGGTCCGCTTCGTTGAGCTGGATGGAGCGCAGCGAGGCCGGGCGTTCCATCAGCGGCTGGCCGTAGTCGCTGAATTCGGGCAGCGCGGGCAGCAGCTTCATCATCGTGCCCCAGCGCAGGTAGCTGGCCATGAGCACGTCGGCCGCGGTGAACTGGTCGCCGCACAGGTAGCGCCTGCCGGCCACGGCCTGGCGCAGCGTCTGCACCACGTCGTCATAGCGGCCATAGCCGGCTGACATGGCCTGGTCGGCCGTCTGCTGCTCCAGGTGGCCCTGGCTCTTTGCAGTCATCACGGCCTCGACGGGGCCGGCCAGGAAGAACATCCAGCGGTGGTAGACGCCGCGCAGCGGGCCGTCCACGGCCGGTGCGAGCCGCCGTTCGGGGAAGATGTCGGCCAGATAGGCAAGGATGGCGGCCAGTTCGGTGATCACCGTATCACCATGCACCAGGGCGGGGACCTTGCCCATGGGGTTGATGGCCAGGTAGTCGGCGGACTTCATGGTGCTGCCGTATTCCAGCCGCACGGGCTCATAGCGGGCGCCACATTCCTCCAGCATCCAGCGCGTGATGACGGCGCGCGAGCGGGGGTGGAAGTAAAAGCGCAGAGGCTTGATCGAGTCGTTCATGAAGGCTCCCAGTGGTTTGAATGCATGGCGAGAAGGCCATGGGAGCGACTGTAGGAGGCCATGCTGACAGTTTTTGTCAGCAGTGGTGTCAGCGGACCGTGTAGCCCATTTGCCGCGACCAGCGTTCGATCAGGCCGCTGCGATGGTCGGGATAGCGCTCGTGCAAATCGGTGACGGAGCGCACGCGGTCGGCGCGGAAATGGCGAAAGTCCTGGCGCAGTTCGCACCAGGCCGCAAGAATGCGCCGCTGATCGAAGAAAGCCATGGCAAAAGGCCAGATCTGGCGCTCGGTCGGCTGGCCCTTCTCATCCGTGTAGTGCAGCAGCACCCGGTGCTGGCGCCTTATGGCCAGGCGCAGCGCGGTCTGCCAGGGCTCGGTCACGGATTCGTGGCAGATGGGCGGCACCAGCAGGCCGCTGGTGTCCACCTCGATGCGCAGCTCCAGCGGCAGCGCGCTGCGTATGCGGTCCAGGGCGGCGGTGGCGGCCTGGGCGAGCTCGGGGTCGGCCTGGCGGCTGGCCCAGCGCGCGCCCAGCAGCAGGGCTTCCAGCTCATCGGGCGTGAACATCAGCGGCGGCAGCAGAAAGCCGGGCCGCATCTCGTAGCCCACGCCCGGGTCGCCCGCAATCGCGGCACCCTGCTCGCGCAGGGTGGCGATGTCGCGGTAGAGGGTGCGCAGGCTCACCTCCAGCTGCCGGGCCAGCACGGGCCCGGCCTGGGGCAGGCGCGCGCGGCGCAGCAGGTCGATCAGTTGCAGCAGCCGGGCGGAGCGGCTCATGCCTTCAGCGGCCCAGGGCCTGGGCCGTGATCTCCAACGAGCGCAGGCGCAGATCGCGGTCATACACGTCGCTGACCAGGATCAGCTCGTCCGCCTCGGTGTCGGCCTGCAGCTTTTGCAGGCGCGAGCGCACCTTGTCCGGGCCGCCGATGGAGGCCACGGCCAGGAAGTCGCCGATGGCGCGGCGCTCCTGCTCGCCGAGCTGGGCCGCATAGTTCTCGATGGGGCGCGGCAGCAGTCCGCGCCGGCCCGTGATGATGCCCAGCACGCGCTGGTAGGTGCTGCTGGCCAGGTACTCGGCCTCGTCATCGGTGGGCGCCGCGATCACGGGGGCGCCGACGATCACATAGGGTTTGGCCAGTTGGGCCGACGGCTTGAACAGGCTGCGGTACAGCTGCACGGCCTGGTAGAGCATGCGCGGCGCGAAGTGCGAGGCAAAGGCGTAGGGCAGGCCCAGGTGGGCGGCCAGCTGGGCCGAGAACAGGCTGGAGCCCAGCAGCCAGATCGGCACATTGGTGCCTGCGCCCGGCGTGGCCACCAGCTTTTGATCGGGCGTGGCCGGACCCAGCAGGCGCTGCAGCTCCATCACGTCGCGCGGGAAGTCTTCCTCGGTCTCGACCCGGTCACGGCGCAGGGCGCGCATGGTGGCGCCATCGGTGCCGGGCGCGCGGCCCAGGCCCAGGTCGATGCGGCCCGGGTACAGCTCGGCCAGCGTGCCGAAGGCCTCGGCCACCACCAGGGGGGCATGGTTGGGCAGCATGATGCCGCCCGAGCCCACGCGGATCTTCGAGGTGCCGCCTGCGATGTGGCCGATCAGCACGGCCGTGGCCGAGCTGGCGATGCCGGGCATGTTGTGGTGCTCGGCCAGCCAGTAGCGCTCGAATCCCAGTTCCTCGGCCTTGCGGGCCGTGGCCAGCGCAATGTCCAGGGCCTCGGCGACGGTGCCGCCTTCGCGCACGGCCACGAGGTCGAGCATGGACAGACGGACTTCATTGAATGATGTCATGGCAGGTTCCAACTTCCAGTTCACGGTGGGTGGGGGCGGCGCGGGCCTTGCCGCGCCAGGGCATTCCTGGTGTGCGTTCGCGCACTCAGTTTCTTCTGGACATTTCCCGCGCGCAGGTGATGCCCAGCACCACGCACCAGACCAGGGGGAGGATGGCCGCAGCCAGATGGTTCTCGCCCTGCTGGATGGCCAGCCAGGACAGCGGCAGCGCCACCAGCGCCGACAGGCGGATGACGCGGCGCAGCTGGCTGGTGGACAGCCGGGACTTGAACCACCACAGGGCGATGTAGCTGATCAGGCTCAGCGTGGCGACCCACAGGAACAGGTCGCCGCCATAGGGAGCGCTCCAGGCGCGTAGGGATTCCAACATGCCGACCATTGTGGCAAACGGGGATGCCCCGTGCTGCGCAGGGTCTGGCGTTGGCGTCTGTCCCGGGCGTCTGTCCGGGGGGGCCGGATGTGTGTCCCTGGGCCTAGTCGCGCGTGACGCGCAGCACTTCCTCGGGCGTGGTGATGCCCTCGCGCACCAGTCGCTCGCCATCGTCGCGCATCAGGCGCATGCCCGAGGCCAGCGCGGTGTCGCGGATCTCGGCCTCGCTGGCCTGGCGGTGGATCTGCGCGCGGATGGTGTCGTCCACCACCAGCATCTCGAAGATGCCGGTACGCCCCCGGTAGCCGCTGGGTTCGGTGGTGTCGATCTTGCGCACCAGGCGCTGTGCCAGCACGCCCAGCAGGGAGGAGGACAGCAGGAACGGCTCCACGCCCATGTCGATCAGGCGGGTAACGGCGCTGGAGGCGTCGTTGGTGTGCAGCGTGGCCAGCACCAGGTGGCCCGTCAGCGAAGCCTGGATGGCGATCTGCGCGGTCTCGAAGTCGCGGATTTCACCGATCATGATCACGTCCGGGTCCTGGCGCAGGATGGCGCGCAGGGCCTTGGCGAAGGTCAACTCGATCTTGGCGTTGACCTGGGTCTGTCCCACGCCGGCCAGCTCGTACTCGATGGGATCCTCCACCGTCATGATGTTGCTGCGGCTGGCGTCCATGCGCGACAGCGCCGCGTACAGCGTGGTGGTCTTGCCCGAGCCCGTGGGGCCGGTGACCAGCACGATGCCGTGGGGCTGGGCCGTCATGTGGGTGAACCGCCTCAGCGTCTCGCCCTGCATGCCCACGGCCTCCAGGCTGAGCTTGCTCTCGCTCTTGTCCAGCAGGCGCAGCACGGCGCGCTCGCCGTGGGCGCTGGGCAGGGTGGAGACGCGCACGTCGATGGCGCGCGTGCCCAGGCGCAGGCTGATGCGGCCGTCCTGGGGCAGGCGCTTTTCGGCGATGTCCAGGTCGGCCATGATCTTCAGGCGCGAGATCAGCGCCGCGTGCAGGGCCCGGTTGGGCTGCACGACCTCGCGCAGGTCGCCGTCCACGCGAAAGCGTACGCTGGAGTGGCGCTCGTAGGGCTCGATGTGGATGTCGCTGGCGCCGTCGCGCGCGGCCTGCGTGAGCAGGGCGTTGAGCATGCGGATGATGGGCGCATCGTCTGCAGTCTCCAGCAAGTCCTCGACGGCGGGCAGCTCCTGCATCATGCGCGAGAGGTCGGCGTCGGACTCGACCTCGCTGACCACCAGGGCGGCGCTGGACTCGCCCTGCGAGTAGGCGGCGCTGATGCGGTGGGCCAGCATGCCCGCGTCCAGCATCTGCCAGCGCTGCACCGCATGCTTGCGCTGGACCTCGGACAGGGCCTGCCAGTCGGGCGAGGGGCCGTGCCAGAGCAGGGGCTCGTGGCCGTCGTCCTCGATCAGCAGCTGGCTGGTGCGCGCGAACGCATAGGGCAGGGGATAGCGCATGGGCCCTCCTGCCTCAGAGCGCGCCGGGGGCGGCCGGCACGGGGGCGGGCGCTGCGGGCTGCGGCTGGGTGAAGTCGATCAGCTCCGGCCTGGCGCCCGGCACGTTGACGATGGCGGCCGGGTTGGTGAACGAGCCGGGATCGTGCTGCGGCGTCAGCGTGGGCAGCACGGGTGCGGCATTGACCGAGCGCAGCAGGGCGCTGGGCTCGGGCTGCAGGCTCTGCTGCTGCGCGCGAATGGCTTCGTAGCGCTCGGACGAGACCTGGTTGGTCGCACTCGCATCGCGCATCACCACGGGGCGCAGGAAGACCATCAGATTGGTCTTGTTGCGCTTTCGGTTGGTGTTGCGGAACAGGTTGCCCACGACGGGAATGTCGCCCAGCAAAGGCACGCGGTCCTCGGCCTGGGAGTAGTTGTCGTCGATCAGGCCGCCGAGCACGACGATGTTGCCGTCCTCGACCAGCACGTTGGATTCGATGGAGCGCTTGTTGGTGGTCAGGCCGTTGCTGTCCTTGCGCGTGGACTCGTCCACCGAGGAGACCTCCTGGAACACGGCCAGCTTCACCGTGCCGTTCTCGTTGATCTGCGGGCGCACGCGCAGCATCAGGCCCACGTCCTTGCGCTCCACCGTGGTGAAGGGGTTGACCGTGCCGCCCGTGGAATTGCTGGCGTAGGAGCCCGTGACCATGGGCACGTTCTGGCCCACGATGATGCGCGCCTCCTCGTTGTCCAGCGTCATCAGGTTGGGCGTGGACAGGATGTTGGCGTCGCCGCTGTTTTGCAGGAAGTTGGCCAGGAAGCCCAGCGTGTCCTTGCCGTTGACGCGCTGCGTGAAGCCCAGGTTGGTGCCTCTCAGACTGGTCAATGTGTCGCCCGTGATGGCGCTGCCGTCGATGCCTCCCTCCTTGACCAGGCCAAGCAGGTTCAGGATGTTGGCGCCCGCCACATTGGAGTTCGTGCCCAGGGTGCCGATCACGCGGCCGTTGTTGCTGAGCATGGCCTGCCACTGGATGCCGAACTGGGCCAGGCGGTTGTCCTTGATTTCGACGATCAGGCTTTCGATCAGCACCTGGGCGCGGCGGCCGTCGAGCTTGTCGATCACGGCGCGCAGCTGGCGGTAGACCGGCGGCGGGGCCGTGATGATCAGCGAGTTGGTCGAGGGGTCGGCCTGGATCATGCCGCCCGTGGAGGGCTGCTGGGCCACGCCCAGGGCTCCCCCGCCGCCACTGCTGCCCAGGCCCGAGGAAGAACCCATTCCCATGGAGGCCGTGCCGCTGGAGTCACGCGAGACCACGGGCTGCGAGGTGGGGGGGGACGACATGCCGCCGCTGCCCTGCGCCATTGCGCCGCCCGCGCCGGGCTGGCCGGCGGTGCCGGCGGCCGTGGCCTGGGCGCCGATGGCCGCGCGCAAGGTGGTGGCCAGCGCCACGGCGTCGGCGTTCTTCAGATAGACCACATGGATGTTGCCCTGGTCGCCGCCGCCGTTCATGGCGGGCTGGTCCAGCCGCGCGATCAGCGAGCGCACCTGGGCCAGGCGTGCGGGGTTGGCCGCGCGCAGCACGATGGAGTTGCTGCGCGGCTCGGCCATCAGCGAGGTCTTGAAGGCGTTGTCGCTCTGGCCCGGAATATTGGCGCCGCCGGCGGTCACGGCGAGGCCGCCGGGGCTGGCCGTGCCGCCTTCGATCAGGCGCGAGACCAGGGCCACCATGTCGGTGGCCACGGCATGGCGCAGGGGAATGATTTCGACATCGGTGGCGTTGGACACATCCATGGTCGCCACGATGCGCGAGATGCGCTGCAGGTTGTCTGCGTAGTCGGTGATGACCAGCGAGTTGTTGCCCGGGTTGACGTTGATGGTGTTGTTGGGGCTGATCAGCGGGCGCAGCACCGGAACCAGGTTGGCCGCGTTCTCGTAGTTGAGCTTGAAGATCTGGGTGACGATCTGGCTGCCGGCGCTGCTGCGGCTCGCGCCCACGGCCACTTCGCTGGCCTGCAGCTTGGCGTCGGCTTCGGGGATGACCTTGTACAGGCCGGCCGATTCGACAATGGTGAAGCCCTGCAGGCGCAGCGCGGCCAGGAACTGCTGGTAGGCGGTGGCAGGCGGCACGGGCCTGTCGGTCAGCAGCGTGATCTGGCCCTTGACGCGCGGATCGACCACCACGTTGCGGTTGGTGATGGCGCCGATGGCGCGCGAGACGGCCTCGATGTCGGCGCCCGAGAAATTCAGTGTCACAGGCTCGCCGGGGCGCAGGCTGGGCGTGGCGCCGGCCGGTGCATTGGTCTGCTGGGCCTGGGCGGTGCCAGCGGTGCAGGCCAGCATGGCGCTGACGGCCAGCGTGTGCAGGGTGTTGCGCCAGAACGGGGTCGTGTGCTGCTGAGTCATGGATCAACCAAAGGAAATGATGGACCGGGGCCCCTGGCGCCGTCCCAGAATGTTGAGCAGGTTGGACAGCGCGGTTTCGCGCTCCGGGCTGGCCGAGGCCTCGCCCTGGAAATGCAGCCGCTGGCCCACCCATTGGCCCTGGCCGCTCAGGCGCAGGTCGCCGGTCAGGGTACTGAGCTGCAGTTGCGGACTGTCGCCCCCGAGAACGTCCAGCCGGTAGCTGCCCAGCGGGCGCAGCGGTGACAGGCGTGAGGATACGGCCAGCGCCTCCAGGCGCGTGCTGCCCTCGCTGCGCCAGCGGCCCGATTGCCACAGCAGTTGCAGCTGCAGGGCCTGCGTGGCCAGCCGCAGCTGGCCTTGCAGGTCCACCGTGTTCCAGGGCGTGCCCAGACCGGACAGCAGCGAGGCGGGCCAGCGCGTGTCGCTGTCATGCACCACGGCGCTCAGGCCCTGCCAGCGGGGCAGCAGGTCCAGCACCACGGGCGCGGGTGTGCAGCATTCGCTGCGCAGTTGTATGCGGGCGCCGTCCAGGCGGGGGCGCAGCGTCCATTCCAGCCGTGTGGGCAGGGCCGCGCGGTCGCGGCTGCCCGCGCCTCCGGTGAAGACCAGGGACGCCGAGCCGTTCCACAGCGTGCCGCGCGGCTGCTGCAGCAGCACCTGGCCCTGCGTGGCCGAATCCACGCCGCGCGCCAGCCAGGCGGCGGGTGCCCAGACGACGGTGGTGGCCACCAGGCCACACAGGGCACCGGCCAGCGCCCAGCCGCGCGGTGCGCGCAGGGACGGCTGGGAGCGGGACTTGCGTTGCATGCTCAAGGCGCCCGCGACGGATCGGCGGGCAGGTCCAGCACCAGGCTGCCATCCCAGCGCACGGCATCGGCAGCGCCTGCGGCGCCGGAGGCAGCGCTGGGGGATGCGCTGCGGGCCAGCTTCATCTCGGCCGGAACGGCATGGGTGTTGCTGCGGACCTGGGCCAGCCAGCGCGCCAGCGCGGCGGCGGGTGCGGCCTTGAGCGTGATCTGTGCGCGGTCGCCCATCCAGTTCAACTGGGCGGAGGCGCCCAGTTCGGCGGACAGCGAGCTTTGCAGCAACGCCTTGGCATCGCCGACCACGGGGCGTGCGTTGCCGCGCAGCTGTTCGGCCTCGGCCTGCAGCAGCTGCATCTGGCGCAACTGGCGGTCGGCCTGGGCGTGGCGTTCGGGCGCGGTGCGCAGGCTGTGCAGCGCGGGGGCCAGGGCTACCCACCACAGCAGGGCCAGGGCCACCACGCCACCGGCCAGCAGCGTCATGTTCTGTTCACGCGGCGCCAGGGCATTCCAGCGCGCGCGCAGTGTTGCCAGGCTTTGGCGGGATGTGCGCATGTTCATGGCCGGGCCTCCGGGGCAAGCAGCAGGTCGGCGCCGTCGCGCTGCAGTCGCAGGCCGCTGCCAGCCAGATGTTGTTGTGCCTGCTCCAGTGCCTCGGCCTCCAGCGAGACGCCCTTGAGGCGCAGCTGCCGGTCCTGGTAGTCCATGGCCTGGGGCAACTGGCCAGCGGGCAGGGCCCGGGATGCGGCGGCCAGCATGGGCTCCAGGTCGCCCTGCGTCAGCGCGCCGGCGGTCTGGCGCAGCATGGCGACTTCGCGCTGCATTTGAACGGGCGCGTCAACGATGACGGGCACGCGGGGGAAGCTGGTGGCCAGCGTGGAGCGCACCTGGACCTGCTTGGCCGCGATGGCGCGGTTCTCGGTCCAGGCCCAGGCATTGAGGCCGGCCACCTGGGCCAGCAGGGCGAGTACGGCGCCCCAGCGCGCTGCCTTCCATTGCGGCGCGCGCAGAAAGCTCTGCCAGCCGTCGAGCATGCGCCGACGGGTGCGGCTGCCGCCGCCCAGGTCGAGGTCGAACTGTGCCAGGTCCCAGGCCTGGGCGCGGGCTGCCAGGCCGCGCTGGGCATCCGTCAGCAGGCTGACGGGGCGCTGCAGGGCCTCGGCGGCGCGGGCCAGCGCCGGGTCGGCCTGGACCGGGGTGTCGGGGGGCACGGCCTGCAGCAGTGCGGCCAGGAGGGCGGGGTCGGCACTGTCGCTGCGCAGCGGCAGGCAGGCCAGCGAGTCCAGGCCCTGCGGGGCGGTGCTCAGGCCGGTGGCCAGCAGCCAGGCCGATTCGGGCGAGCCCACGGCCCAGAGCTGGGGTGTGGCCTGGGGCGGACATTCCGGCACGATGCGGCCCACGGGCCGCCCTGCGGATTCCAGGGCCTGCAGGTGGGCATGGAGCCAGGCCTTGTTGCAGGCGGCAACCCAGCAGGGCTCGCCTGCGCGTGCCTGTGGCTGCAGGGCCAGGTGCAGTTGGGAGGGCTCGTCGAGCAGGCGCTCTTCCAGCAGCCCGTCGAGCACGGCGCGCAGGCGCACATGTCCACGCCGGCTTCCCGTAGGCACGCCATGGGGGAGGCTGACCAGATGCCAGGACAAGGCCTGGTGCGGCACCACGGCAACCGTCTGGCCAGTACGGCCAGGATCGGGCAGCAGGCCTGCGGCGGCGTGGCCATGCCGGTCGGCGCGCAGGCCGTCACTGCTGAGTGCGTAGGCGTATTCGCCAGCGGGGCCCGCAGGCAGATGAAGAATCAAGGTGCTCATGGGCGGAAGCGGGCATTGTAGGGGGCGAGTGTGACAGCCATCTGTCATGGCGCGGGAGCTTCGGGCAATCCCCAGTCCCCCCTCTCACGCCAGATGGTAGTGACTGTCATGTTGCTGCGACGCAACATGGAGCGTTCGCTGGCCATGATCTCGCCCAGGCGCATGCGGCCACGCGCCTCGAAGAAGCTGGTGGCCACCGACAGGTTCTGTCCTTCGAATTTCTGCGGCAGGCCCAGCGCGTTGGAGGCATCGGCCAGGCTGCGCAGCGGGCGCGATGCGCGCAGCTGCACCAGTTGGCTGGCCTGGGACCAGGTCAGGTCCTCCACGCTGGCCCAGATGACTTCGGCGCTGGCGGTGTTGAGGTTGACGGGCGTGTTCTCTGGCAGCAGGGTGATATAGGGTTCCAGGCGCGCGACGACCTCGGGCGGCAGGCCCAGCCAGCCGAACTGGCCCAGCGTGCGCGGCATCAGGAACTGCGAGCCCTCGCCAGGGGTGGCGGCCGCGCGCAGGGCCTGGACGATCTGCGTGGCATAGGCAGGGGGCAGGTTCAGGCGCTCCAGCAGACGGGACAGCGGGCGCAGGGTTTCGGGCCTGTCGGGCGCGCCCAGCAGGTTGCGCAGGTTCAGGCGCGACTGCAGGTCGATGATCTGGCCCGAGAGAAAGGCGTCCTGCATGTCGGCCATGCCGTCATCGACCTGGCTGACGTTGTTCTGCGCCGCCAGAAAGGTGGACAGGCGCGCCTCCTGCAGCGGCACGGCCCAGGGTTCGGCCAGATGGTCCACCTGCAGGCTGGTGCGTGCATCCTCGGCCAGCACCACGCGCGACCAGTCCAGCGCGCCCAGCAGGATCCAGGCGGCCTGCATGCGGTTGCGCTCGGCGGTCTCGACCTCCACGCTGCGCCACTGCTGCCACAGCGCGGTGGCGGCAAACGTGGCGACCAGCGTGACGGTGAGCATGGCGGCCAGCAGGGCCACGCCACGGTGGCTGCGGCGGCCGGGCAGGGGGCGGGATGCGCGGATCATGATCGGCTGTTGGAGCGCAAGGGGTTGACCCAGTCCATGGTGACGCGGCCAGGGATGGCGCTGTCGGGCGGCAGGGTCAGTTCGACGCGGATGCCGTCGGGAATCGTGGGCAGCTGCGCGCTGCTGTTGGTGCCGCCGGACGGCGGGTTGACCGTGCCCGTGCCGTTGTCCGAGCCGCTGGACTGCGGATTGCTCCAGGCGTTGTCGCGGTAGTAGTACAGGCGCCATTGGTCCAGGGGCATCAGCACGGTTTCGCGCCGGCGCTGGTCGTCCGAGGGGTTGCGCCCCCATTGCGATCCCTGGTTCCAGGCATCGCGCCACTGCGCGCGCGTGCGCAGCGGCGGCGACTGCCAGCGCAGCCACTGGTCGCGCCCGGCCGTCTGGCGGCGCGCCCAGGCGACGACCACGGCGCCGTCGTCCACGACGGCGCTGCTCTTGCGGGTCATGCGCAGCACCTGGCCGTCCCAGTCGATGACCTGCGTGTTTTCAAGCGGCATCAGCGCTTCGAGGTCGGCATTCCATTGGGCGATGACGGTCTGCAGCACCATCTGCTGCTCGTTGCGGGCACGAATGGTCTCCTGCGAGCGCACCATGCTGTCCAGCCCGCGCCAGCTCACCAGGGCCAGCAGGGCCATGACGGCGATGGCCACCATCAGCTCCACCAGGGTGAAGCCGTGCGTGCGGGAGGGGTGATGCAAGCGCATTCAGAAGCGTCCCACGATGGTGGATACGCGCAGCACGGGATGCTCTGCCGTGACCACCAGGGCATCGACGCGGCGGAAGCTGGGATTGGGCGTGGGCCGCACGCTGAGCCGGACCTGCAGTTGCCGGCCGCCCTGCTCGCAGGGCACGCTGTTGTCGCCCACGGGTGGCATCTGGCGCGACAGGCGCATGCGCACCAGCTCGTTTTGCGCGCACAGCTGGGCCAGCAGCACCTCGGACTGGCGCTCGGCGTTGAGTGTCAGGGCCGATGTGGCCTGCAGACCGGCCATGAGCGCAATGCCCACGATGCCCAGGGCCACCAGCACCTCAATCAGCGTGAAGCCGCGTGCCGGGCGCTTGGGGGCACCGTGTCTTCGACGCGGTCCGTGAATGGCTGTCATGGCAGGGACTGCACGGCAAAGGGCCGCAGTCCATCCGTGGCCACGCGCAGCGGGGGGCTGGTGGAGTCGCGCAGCGTGAGCGTGACGGACTGGGGCGGAATCAGCGGCTCGGGGCCCAGTACCAGCGGCGTGGCCGGCTGTGCCTGCACACCGGGCTGCAGCCACTGTGAGGGCAATTGCGCGCTGGCCGGCAGGCCCTCGAAGCGAAAGCCCTGCGGCATGGGCCGCCAGCGCACGGGCACGCCGTTGGCACGGGCCTGGGCGCGGGCAGACTCCAGCAGCGCGGCCAGGCGTTCGGCCTCGCGTTCCAGCTGTGCCTGTCCGCTGTCGCGCAGCGACAGGCTCACGCCTGCGGCGGCAATCGCCATGATGCTGATGACGACCATCAACTCCAGCAGGGTGAAGCCGCGCGAAGGGGGGGGCAGGGAGGAGGGAGCGGTCTGGCGGGGCATGAGAGCAGGCAGGCCCGCCGGGAGCGCGGGCCTGTGGTGCGATGCGGCGCGGCCCCTGCGGGCCGTCGCCCGGGCCATCGACTTATTGCCAGCTGCCGATGTCGGCATCCTTGCCCTCTCCGCCGGCCTGGCCGTCGGCGCCAAAGGACATGATGTCGATGGGGCCCTTGATGCCCGGATTCAGGTACTGGTAGGGACGGCCCCAGGGGTCGTTGGGCAGCTTTTCCAGGTAGGGCTTCCAGTTGTTGGGCAGCGGTCCGCTCGTGGGGCGGACGATCAGGGCCTGCAGGCCCTGCTCCGCCGTGGGATAGCGCTGGTTGTCCAGGCGATAGAGCTTGAGCGCCTGGGAGATGTTGGTGATGTCGGTGCGTGCAGCCGTGACGCGTGCATCGTCGGCGCGGTCCAGCACATTGGGCACGATCAGGGCCGCCAGCACGCCGATGATGACCAGGACCACCATCAGCTCGATCAGCGTGAAGCCGCGCTGGACGGCAGTGCGCAGGGCAGGCAACGGACGGCGGGGAAGGCTGGTCATGGAACGGTGCAGCAAATTGGACATATCGCTCCATCATAATCGCGCGATGGTGACACTTTCATTGAACCGCGGCCAGGCCCGGACCTGGCATGTCAAGGCGGCCACATTCGTGCTCTGGCTGTTGGCTGCCGGCGTCGTGGCTTTCTGGGCCATGCGCCTGGGCAACGGCGGCGCGGGAGCGCCCGTGCCACCCGCGCCCGCCGAGCCCTTGCAGGTCGATGCGCCTGCGCTGGCGCAGGCGCTGGGAGGGGTGGCAGCCGCGCAGGGCGCCGTCGCCCCCGCTGCAGCGCCTGTGGTCTCGCGCTATGCGCTGGTCGGCGTGCTGGCCGGGCGCGACAGCGGCGGCGGCGCGGCGGTCATCGCCGTGGGCAACCAGCCGGCCAAGCCCTTCCGCGTGGGGCGCGCCGTGGAAGACGGCGTGGTGCTGCAGTCGGTGTCGGGCCGCGAGGCGCGCCTGGGTCCCAGGGTCGATGGCCCGGCTTCCATCACGCTGCAGATTCCCCTGCCCGACAAGCGCTGATCCCGGTCAGCGCGGCAACGGCAGGTCCAGCACCAGCCAGCCGCCAAAGTCAGGCGCGGGCAGCGTCCATCGGTCTGCCTGGGGCAGGGCATTGCCTTCGCGCATCAGCCATTGCACGCAGCGCGCCACGCCGGCATGGGTGATCCAGACGGTGTCGCGTGCGGCGCCCTCGCCCTCCGAACCCCTGCTCGCCTGCAGCAAGGCCTCATCCACCCTGCGCAGCATGGTCGCCAGGGACTCCCCCCGGCCCGGCGTGTGCCCGGCAAGGTCTGCCGCCCAGGCGTCGATGGCACTGCGGTCCAGCGCATCCCAGGGCTGGCCTTCCCACTCGCCGAAGTCCATCTCCAGCAGGCGGCTGTCCGCCGCCGATGCCAGGCCGGGCCGCAGTGCCTGCAGGGCCTGTGCCAATTGACGGCATCTACGCAGCGGCGAATGCACTAGCAGGCAATCCGCAGGCAGGGCGAGATGCAGGGCCTGCGCCGCATCGGCCGTGGCCTGGGCGTCGGCCTCCATGTCGAGCCGGCCATAGCAGATGCCGGGCGCCACCAAGGGTCGGGCATGGCGTACCAGCCAAAGGCGCGGGATGGGCAAAGCGTTCATTGCATGCGCATCAGCACAGCGGCGGCGCCCAGCAGCATGGCCAGTTCACAGACCTGCTGGGCGGCGCCCAGGCAATCACCCGTCATGCCGCCCAGCCGGCGGCGCAGCCAGTGCACCATGGCGGCCGTGACCAGGGCGCCGGGCAGGGCTACGCCGATGACGAGCGGCGGGCCCGCCAGCCAGCCTGTCAGCGCCAGGGCGGGCAGGCACCAGAGGGTTGCCGCGACCAGGTCCCTGGCAGCCAATGGCCGACCTGCGGCGTGCAAGGCCTTGGAGTGGGCGGCCTGGCCCACATAGGGAAGGCATTGCATCAGGGCCAGCGGCGCCATGCGCGAAAGCACATGGATGCTGCACAGCAGCAAGGCCGCCCATTGCAGGTGGACGCCGACCAGCAGCGCGACCAGGGATAGCTTGGCCAGCAGCGCCATCACCAGGGCCATGGCGCCGTAGGCTCCCAGGCGCGAGTCCTTCATGATTTCCAGCGCGCGCTCGGGCGGGACAAGGCCGCCCAGGCCGTCGGCCACATCGGCCAATCCGTCTTCGTGCAGCCCGCCGGTCAGCCACAGCGTGGCAACGGTGGAAAGAACGGCGGCAACCAGTGGCATCCAGGGGCTGGGCGCCAGCAGCCAGCCCGTTGCCGCCAGGCACGCTGCACCCCATGCGCCCACCAGCCATCCGACGCCGGGCAGATGGGCAACGCTGGCGTGCTGCAGCTGGGGGCTCCAGCCAGCCCAGGCGGCCAGCCGCCCCGTGACCGGGATGCGGCTGAAGAACTGGACGGCCAGGACAAAGTGGCGAAGCGGCTGCATGGGCGTGTCAGTGCCGGCCAGCCAGGACCGTCACTTGAGGAAAAGCTGGTAGGCCGGGTTGGCGGTTTCCTCGACCCACGGGTAGCCAAGATTGCTCAGGAAGGCGTCGAATTTCTTGCCATCCTTGGCCGGCACCTGCATGCCGACCAGGATGCGGCCGTAGTCGGCGCCCTGGTTGCGGTAGTGGAACAGCGAGATGTTCCAGGTCGGCGCCATCAGGCTGAGGAACTTGAACAGTGCACCGGGGCGCTCGGGGAAGACGAAGCGCAGCAGGCGCTCTTCCTGCGCCAGCGGCGAATGGCCGCCGACCATGTGGCGCAGATGTTCCTTGGCCATGTCGTCGAAGGTCAGGTCCAGCGCCTCGAAGCCCTGCTTCTCGAAGTTCCTGGCGATCTTCTCGGACTCGCCGCGTGCCGCCGTGGTCAGGCCCACGAAGACATGGGCCTTGTTCTCGTGGCTGATGCGGTAGTTGAATTCAGTCACGTTGCGCGGGCCGCCGGGCAGCTTGCCCACCGCTTCGCAAAAACGCTTGAAGCTGCCGCGCTCCTCGGGGATGGTCACGGCGAACAGGGCCTCGCGCTCCTCGCCCACCTCGGCCCGCTCGGCCACGAAGCGCAGCCGGTCGAAGTTCATGTTGGCGCCGCACAGGATGGCGGCATAGGTCTCGCCCTTGGTCTTGTGCTTGGCAACGTACTGCTTGATGGCCGCCACGGCCAGGGCGCCGGACGGCTCGACGATGGAGCGCGTGTCCACGAAGATGTCCTTGATCGCGGCACAGACGGCGTCGGTATCGACCACCACATAGTCGTCCACCAGGCCCTGGGCGATGCGGAAGGTTTCCTCGCCCACCAGCTTGACGGCCGTGCCGTCGGCGAACAGGCCCACGTCGGCCAGTTCCACGCGATGGCCGGCACGCACGGACTGCAGCATGGCGTCCGAATCCTTGGTGTGTACGCCGATCACCTTCACGTCAGGGCGCACGGCCTTGATGTAGTTGGCCACGCCCGAGATCAGGCCGCCGCCGCCGATGGCGACAAAGACCGCGTCCAGGCGCGGGCTGCCCAGCTTTTGCAGCTGGCTCAGCATTTCCATGGCAATCGTGCCCTGGCCGGCGATCACGTAGGGATCGTCGAAGGGGTGCACAAAGGTCAGGCCCTTTTCCTTTTGCAGCCTGACGGCGTGCTTGTAGGCGTCGGAATAGCTTTCACCGGCCAGTTCCACCTCGCCGCCCAGTGCCTGCACCGCATCGATCTTGACCTGGGGCGTGGTGGTCGGCATCACGATCACGGCACGGCAGCCGAGCTTGCGTGCACCCAGGGCCACGCCTTGCGCATGGTTGCCGGCCGAGGCGCAGATCACGCCCTTTTCCAGCTGCTCGGCCGACAGGTGCGCCATCTTGTTATAGGCGCCGCGCAATTTGAAGCTGAATACCGGCTGCTGGTCCTCGCGCTTGAGCAGCACCTTGTTGTGCAGGCGGCGGCTCAGCGCCTTGGCGGGCTCCAGGTCTGACTCCACGGCCACGTCATAAACGCGCGCGGTAAGGATCTTGGTCAGGTAGTCGGCAGGGGTCAGGGGGTGGTTCATCGTCGGCGAAAGGCTGGAGAGCAGCAGGCCGGGAGGCGGCCCGTCGGTGTCAGGCGGCCATCATAGGCGCTTGTGAATCATGCTGCAGTGCAGCCTCCTGCACGGGCCGGGAGCGACGAAACCAAAAAAAAGCCCCAGGCCGCAAAGCCGGGGGCTGAATCCACCAATAGAGGAGGTGGAGGAGACAACTGGTGCGATGCAGAGCGAAGTTGGTTCACAATCTGCAGTCCATCTGGAGGAGTGTCCGGGTTAACCCTTCAGATAACGCTTGGGTGCATTGTATGCACGACAAGTGCTGCGTTGCAACAAAATCAGGGTTTTTGTGTAGTTGATGCAAAATAGCAACAGTTTTTTGAGGACGCGACAATGGAATGCACAGTGAGTTGGACAGGCGGCACGACCGGCATGCGCTCGGGCATGGGCTTCGTGGCGGAAACGGGCAGCGGCCATGTGGTCAATATGGATGGGGCACCGGATGCGGCCAATCCCGCCAACGGGGGGCAGAACCAGGCACCCCGCCCCATGGAGATGCTGCTGGCCGGTGCAGGCGGCTGCACGGCCTACGACGTGGTGCTGATCCTCAAGCGCGGCAGGCATGCCGTCAAAGGCTGCAGCGTCAAGCTCACTTCGGAGCGCGCCGATGCGGACCCCAAGGTGTTCACCAGGATCCACATGCAGTTCACCGTCAGCGGTACGGGCCTGCCAATGGGCGCGGTGGAGCGCGCCATCGCCATGAGCCATGACAAATACTGCTCGGCCACCATCATGCTGGGCAAGACGGCCGAGATCACCACGGGATTCGACATCGTCGAGGCCTGATGTCGGCCGATGGCCGGGCTTGCGCCTAGGTGCGGCCCTCCTGAAATGAAGAAAGCGGGCAGGGCCCGCTTTTTTGCGCTGGAATGCCGTTTCAATTGTTCTTGAAGATTCAGATGCGGTGGGCGGTTGTCGTCATCACCTTGGCCGCCAGGCGCATCAAGGCGCGGGCGGGGGGGGGCAATTCCAGGGCGCCGGCTTCGCGCGCTGCGGCGGCATGGCGTTCCTCGTCATCCTTCATGCGGGCCACCACGGCCAGCGAGGCGCGGTCTTGCTCGGGCAACAGGTCCAGATGGCTTTCCAGATGGGCGGACACCTGCTCCTCCGTCTCCACCACAAAACCCAGGCTGGCCGCATCGCTGATCTTGGCGGCCACCACACCGATGGCGAAGGCGCCGGCAAACCACAGCGGGTTCAGCAGGCTGGGCCGGTCGCCCAGGGCGTTGAGCCGGTCGCGGGTCCACGCCAGGTGGTCGGTCTCCTCGCGCGCCGCCTCCAGCAGGTGCTCGCGCAGCACCATGTCGCGCGTCACCATGGCCTGGGCGTTGTACAGCGCCTGGGCGCAGACCTCTCCGACATGATTGACGCGCATCAAGGCGCCCGACAGGCGGCGCTGTGCCTCGGTCAGCTCACCCTCCGCGATGCCGGTGGCGGGCGAGCGCTCGGCGGCGGAAGGCTGTGCAAACAGGGTGCGAAGCGCCGCATCGGCGGCAGTCAGTATCTTGTCCATGGGCGGTCCCTTGAGCGGAAAGTCTTGGCAAATTCAGGGTCTGAACGGTACACCAGGACGCCATGCCCTCTCTTTGTGCAAGCGCAACAAGGCCGGCGCGATGTTCGGGTTGGGCCTGATTGTGTTGGTCTGCAGGTTTGTTGCGGCAGTGCAACGAAAAACGGGGGGTAATGCCCGTTTGTGGGTGAATTTCTTTGCATGGGCAGCGGTGGTCTGGTGCAATAGGCCCTAACTTCCCCACCAGGAGGTTGGCGCGGGAAACCGGTGGAGCATCAGGCCAAGCCTCTCTTCCTCACGACCGGCGCCCTTCTAAACCTTGGAGTAACTCGTAATGAAAAAATCTCTGATTGCCCTGGCAGTGCTGGCTGCTTCCGGCGCCGCAATGGCTCAATCTTCCGTGACCCTGTTCGGTATCGTGGACACCGGCATCGCCTACGTGAACAAGGATCAAGCAGGCGACAGCCGCTACGGTCTGGGCACCAGCGGCAACGCAACCAGCCGTCTGGGCCTGCGCGGCACGGAAGACCTGGGTGGTGGTCTGAAGGCCGGCTTCTGGCTGGAAGGCGAAATCTTCGGCGATACCGGCAATGGCAATGGCTTTGACTTCAAGCGTCGTTCGACCGTGAGCCTGTCGGGCAACTTCGGTGAAGTGCGCCTGGGCCGCGACCAAGTGCCCAGCTTCCAGAAGCTGACCTCCTACGACCTGTTCAGCGCCACCGGTATCGGCCAGTTCATGGGCTTCCGTAACTGGGCCGGCGGTGTGAACTCCGACGACAACGGTATCCGCGCCAACAACCTGGTGTCTTACTACACCCCCAACTTCGGCGGCTTCAACGCTGGTATCGGCTACGCTTTCGACGAAAAGCGTGCTGCTGGTTCCGCTAACAACGTTGGCCGTTACGTCGGCGGCTATGTTGCATACGACAACGGCCCCCTGAGCGTGAGCCTGGCCCTGGCACAACAAAAGACTGCCGTTGGCCTGATCGCTGCTGACCGTGACGAAATGACCCTGGGCGCTTCGTACAACTTCGGCGTTGCCAAGCTGACCGGCCTGCTGCAGCAGACCAAGTTCAAGCGTGACGTCGGCGCTGACATCAAGACCAACTCCTACATGCTGGGCGCTTCCGCTCCCGTGGGCGGCGTGGGCGAAGTCAAGCTGCAGTATGCTCTGTACGACCAAAAGAACATCGACTCCAAGGCTCACCAGATCACTCTGGGCTACGTCCACAACCTGTCCAAGCGCACCGCTCTGTACGGCAACCTGGCGTTCCTGAAGAACAAGGATGGTTCCACTCTGGGTCTGGGCGCCAAGGGTCTGGGTTCCTACAGCGAAGGCGCTACTGCCTACTCCGTGCGTCCTGGCGAAAGCCAGACTGGCGTGCAAGTCGGCATCCGCCACGCTTTCTAATGAACGGCTGGCGTAAGCCAGTTGCCATTTGAAGCAAAAAAGAGCCAGTCTTCGGACTGGCTCTTTTGTTTTGTGCTAGGGAAAGACCTGTGTTGTGCTTGTGCCAACGGTGACGAGGCGGGAAAAGCGTTTCTAGAATGAAATTTCCACCAACCAATCGTTAACAAGAGAGAGACAACACAATGAATTCTTCATTCGTGAAAAAGAGCGTGGCACTGGCGGTGTTGGCAGCAACGGCACCCTTGGCAGCATTCGCCCAGCAAAGCAGCGTGCAGTTGTACGGCATCGTCGATGCCGGTGTGCGGCACACCACCAATGAAGGTCCGACCAAGAGCGGCAAGACCCAGATGATCGGCGGCGGCATGTCGCAGAGCCGCTGGGGCATCAACATCACCGAGGACCTGGGCGGCGGTCTGGCAGCCATTGCCAACCTGGAAGCCCGTTTCCTCACCGATACCGGCGAGCAGGCCGCGGCCAGCTATTTCCAGCAATCCTGGGTGGGCCTGCGCAGCAAGAGCTTTGGCCAGGTCACCCTGGGCCGCCAGTACAACATGCTGTTCGACCTGGTGACCTCCACCTATGCATCTTTCCCATACTCGCCGTACATGGAGGCCTACAAGCCTGAAATCGGCATGTCCATGGGGGCGCGCGCCAGCAACATGGTCAAGTACCTGGCCGAGTTCGGCCCCGTGCGCGGCGCCCTGCAGTATTCGTTCGACGAGAACAACACCTTCGACAAGGTCGGTGCCGCCGTGAGCCCTGGTGGCGCCATCAAGACGGCCGGCGGCTATCTGCGCTACTCCCAAAGCGGCATTTCCGCAGGCGCCGGCTACCTGGGCACCACGCTGCCGGCCGGCACCAAGGTCGATGCCTATACCCTGGGCGGCTCCTACCGCGTGGGTCCCTGGTACGTCAACCTGGGCTACGGCCTGAACAAGCGCAAGGACGCATACCCGGCGGCAACCGCAGGCGGTGGATTCGACCAGGCCATCCTCAATTCCTTCTGGACGGGCTCGTCCAACGGCGGCTTCGTGGCCGGCGACGCCAACAAGCGCCAGATGTACAAGATGGGCTTCGGCTACCAGATCACGCCCCAGATCAATGTGGGCGCGCATTACTACCATGCCAAGCAGTCGGGCTCGGGCACGGGTAATTTCAATGGCAAGGCAGACTTCCTGGTGGCGGTGGTCGACTACGCCTTCTCCAAGCGTACCGATGCCTATGTGGCCCTGGACCACACCAAGACCAGAAGAGGGGGAAGAGGGGAGGGTTTGAGGGTAGAAATTTGGAGCAAAAAATAGAGATAGGATTATCGAGGGGGGGGAGAAGGAGAATGAGGGGGAGAGGTGATAGAGGATTAGAGTAATTAGGTTGGGGAATAAGGAGGGGTGGAAGTGGTGTGGGGGGGGGTTTAAGGTAGTTGGGATGTAGGGGGGGGAGGGGAGGGAGTTGGTGAAGGAGTTATTGGGTTGGAGATGGGGAATTAGTTGGAGTTTGGTTAATTGGATGTGGGTTGAATAGAGGGGGGGTGTATTGGGATGGGGAGGGGAGGGGAAGGGGAATGGTGAGAAATGGTAATAAAGGTGAGTGGGTAGGGAGGGGGAGGGAAAGGGTGTTGGGGGGTTGGAATGAAGGTAGGGGGTGGAGTGGGTATAGAGGATAGGAGGAGAGGAGGATGGGGGGTGGTAGGGAGTATGGGGGGAGGGAGGGTTGGTTGATTATTGGTAGGGGGGATTATTAGGGGGTGGGGGGAAGGGGTGAAGGGTGGGTGTGGGGTTGTGGGGGTGGGTGGGGGTTTGGGGGGGGGGTGGTGGGGGGGGGGGGGGGGGTGTGGGAAAGGGGAGGAAGTGGGGTTTGGGGGGGTTGGGTGGGATGGGGGTGGGGGTGTGGGGGTGGGTGGGTGTGGGGTGGGGGGTTTTTGGTGTTAATGGGAGGGGGGGGGGTGGGTTGATAGAGTTTAGGGGTTGGGTGTTGGATGGGTGTGGGTGGGTTGGGAGTTGGTGGGGTGGGGGATATAGGGTGGTGGTTGGGAGAGGACGACGACGAGCGGAAATGATTCGCAGATGGTAATTTTCGACAGTTTTAAAAATGAAGTAAAGGTAAGCAAAACTAAATGGGCCCGCCAATGCGTGCGGGCACGGTGGGGATCAACATGGGCGCGATGATGGCGGCTGCCGACCGCATCACCATCGAGATCACGGGGCGCGGCGGCCATGGTGCGCATCCCTACCAGACGGTGGACGTGGTGCTGGCGGCCGCGCACATCACCACGGCGGTGCAGAGCATCGTCTCGCGCAATGTGCGCGCCATCGACAGTGCCGTCATCAGCCTGTGCGCCGTGCAGGCCGGGGACCTGGGCGCCTTCAGCGTGATGCCGGGCACGGCAACGCTGGTGGGAACCGTGCGGACCTTCGACCCCGCCGTGCAGGACCGTGTCGAGCAGCGCCTGCAGGAGTTGTGCAGCGCGGTGGCGCTGGGGCTGGGGGCCACGGCCAAGGTCAACTACGAGCGCATCTATCCCGCCACCATCAACTCCCCCGCGGAGGCCGCCTTTGCTGCCGATGTGGCCCAGACGCTGGTGGGGGTGGAGAACCTGGACCGGCAGCTGGAGCCCAGCATGGGCGCCGAGGACTTCTCGTTCATGCTGCAGCACAAGCCCGGTGCCTACCTGCGCCTGGGGCAATCCACGGGCGCCCAGCCCGGGGTGCCGCTGCACAGCAGCCGGTATGACTTCAACGACGACGTGTTGCCACTGGGCGCGGCCTTGCACGCCAGCCTGATCGAGCAGGCCATGCCGCTGCATTCGCAGGACGTATAGCGCAGGCGGAGCGGGTCAACGGGCCTGGCCCTCGGGCGCAAGAAGGTGGGCCTGCACCGTTTTCAGAATCTCGTCGGACAAGCCTGGATTGGCCGCGACCGTGGCGCGTGCCAGGACCAGGGCGCCCACCATGCTGCTGAGCATGGCCATGGCCTGGGCGCGCTGTGTGGCATCGGGTGCCTGATCGTCGCCAAGTGTGCCGATCACGCGCGCAAATCTGCCGATGTTGCGTTCCACCCCTTCGGCGAACACCGCTGAAAGATCGCCGCCTGCCCGGGCCACGTCCACGGCCAGCGCCGCAGCGGGGCAGCCCTCGCCGGGGCTGTCGCGGTGCTGCGGCGACAGATAGGACTGCACGCGCGCGGCAAGGCTGCCGGCCTGTTCACCCTGCAGGCCGTCCAGCGGCGCGATGGACCAGTCGAAGGCGCGTGCGCAGGCCTCGCGCACCAGCGCATCCTTGGATTCGAAGTGGCGATAGAGCCCGCCGTGCGTGAGCCCCGCGCCGCGCGTCACCTCGGCCACGCCGACGCCGTCCAGCCCGTGCTCGCGGTACAGCCGTGCGGCGGCTTCGAGGATGTCCTGCCGGTTCTGCGCGGCCTGGGCTTTCGTGACTTTCATGTGCGCTATCCAATGATTGTGGTCGTTATCAAAACACGTTTATGATGACGGACATCATCATAAATCAGCCCTTGCCATGGCCTGTGCGCCATGTTCTGCAGGGGCTGTGCACTCTACAGGGAAGAACCGATGAATGCCTGTTCACTTCTGCGCAGCCTGCTGCCTGGGCACGCTCCGACCTCCGCACGGTGTGCCAGGAGCGGCTCATGAGTACGGTCCATACAGCGCATACATCCCATACGGCCCATACTGCGGCCCACCTGCCCCGCCGCGTGGTCATCACGGGCATGGGCATGGTCTCGCCGCTGGGGCGGGGCACTGAATTGGCCTGGCGGCGCCTGCTGTCCGGCGCATCGGGCCTGAGCCGGCTGCCCGAGGATCTGGCGCCCGATGTGCCGGGCCAGGTGGCAGGCCAGGTGCCCGACCTGGCCCGGGACCCGGAAGGCGGCTGGGACATCGATGCCGTGGTCTCGCCCAAGGACCAGCGCAAGATGGACCGCTTCATTCCGCTGGCGCTGGACGCTTCGGACCAGGCCCTGGCCCAGGCCGGCTGGCAGCCTGCCAGCGAGCAGGAGCGCACGCGCACGGCCTGCATCATTGCCTCGGGCATCGGCGGCTTTGGCGCCATTGCCCAGGCCGTGCGCACCACGGACAGCCGGGGGGTGTCGCGCCTGTCGCCCTTCACCGTGCCGTCTTTCCTGGTCAATCTCGCGGCCGGGCATGTGTCGATACGGCATGGACTCAAGGGCCCGCTGGGCGCCCCCGTCACGGCCTGCGCGGCCAGCGTTCAGGCGGTGGGCGACGGCCTGCGCATGATCCGTTCGGGCGAGGCCGATGTGGCGCTGTGCGGCGGCGCCGAGGCAGCCATCG
The DNA here is from genome assembly GCF_042653485.1 of Delftia deserti. Classification (NCBI taxonomy): domain Bacteria; kingdom Pseudomonadati; phylum Pseudomonadota; class Betaproteobacteria; order Burkholderiales; family Comamonadaceae; genus Delftia; species Delftia deserti. The sequence goes on from NZ_JBHSIH010000001.1 coordinate 4,937,708, forward strand.
ACCGCGTGAGCCTGGGCGCATTCGCGGCGGCCAAGGCCCTTTCCACGGGATACAACGACCGGCCCGAGGAGGCCTCGCGCCCCTTCGACACGGGCCGCGACGGCTTTGTGATGGGCGAGGGCGCGGGCGCCCTGGTGCTGGAGGGACTGGACCATGCGCTGGCGCGCGGTGCCGTGCCGCTGGCGGAAGTGGTGGGCTACGGCACCAGCGCCGATGCCTATCACATCACCTCGGGCCCGGAGGATGGCGACGGCGCGCGCCGCAGCATGGCACAGGCGCTTGCCATGGCCGGGCTGGCGCCGGATCAGCTGCAGTACCTCAATGCCCATGCGACCTCCACGCCCGTGGGCGACCGGGGCGAGCTGGCGGCCATGCGCTCCCTGTTCGGCGAGGGAAGCGGCGTGGCGATCAGCTCCACCAAGTCGGCCACGGGCCATCTGCTGGGCGCGGCGGGCGCGGTGGCGGCCATCTTCACGGTGCTGGCGCTGCGCGACCAGATGGCGCCGGCCACGCGCAATCTCGTGGAGCCCGATCCCCTGGCCCAGGGGCTGGACCTGATCGCCGGCGCGGCCAGGCCCTGGGCCATGGAGCATGCCCTGGTCAACGGTTTCGGCTTTGGTGGCGTCAACGCCTCGCTGGTGCTCAGGCGCTGGCAGGGCTGAACGAGGCGGGTGGGCTGGGGGCCGGTGCTACGTGTAGCGCTTGGCCCGCAGGTTGTTCTTCATCTGCTCCAGCGCAGGCTGCAGGGCCGGGCCGATGCGCAGCGCCACGCAGGTGGCCAGCACGTCGATGACCAGCAGGTGCAGCAGGCGCGACACCATGGGGCTGTAGCGGTCGTAGCCCTCGGGGTGGTCGGCGGCCAGATGGATGTGGCAGGCCGAGGCCAGGGGCGAGCCGCTGGCGGTGATGGCAATCGTGGTGGCGCCGTTCTTGCGCGCGATGTCGGCCGCGTCCATCAGGTCGCGCGTGCGGCCCGAGTTGGAGATGATCACCGCGCAGTCGCCGGGCCCCAGCAGGGTGGCGCTCATCACCTGCATGTGGCCGTCGCTGGTGGCCAGGCTGGTCACGCCCAGGCGAAAGAACTTGTGCTGCGCGTCCTGCGCCACGATGCCCGAGTTGCCCGCACCGTAGAACTCGATGCGCCGGCCCGTCTGCCAGGTCGAGGCGATGGCCTGCGCCGCCTGCTCTATGGCCGTGGTGCTGGCGGCATTGCGGTATTGCAGGAAGGCGGCCACGGCGTTGTCCACCACCTTGACCATCACGTCGCTGGTCTTGTCGTCGGTGTCCACGCTGCGGTGGATGAAGGGCACGCCCTCGCTCACGCTGCCGGCCAGCTTGAGCTTGAAGTCGGCCAGGCCGTCGTAGCCCATGCTGCGGCAAAAGCGCACCACCGTCGGCTTGCTGACATGGGCGCGCTCGGCCAGTTCGCGCACCGGCTGTCGTGCGAAGGCCCGAGGATCGGCCAGCACCAGGCGGGCCACGCGTTGTTCGGCGGGAGCAAGCGAGGGCAGCGAGGCGGTGATGCGGTCCAGCATTAGGCGGTGGGCGTTGTTCTATGGGTGAAGGGAAGCGGTTGCCGCAAGGCAGGTCCAGCGCGCATTTTGCATGAGCGGCAGCCTTCGCTTACTTTCCTGACGCCGATGCAAACCATGCGGGCGCATACACTCGGAGGATTTGCCGGTACAACCGCACCGCCCTGGTGCGATGCCGCCCCTCGCCAGGTTCCCGCCCAAAGGATGTTCCATGAACCAGCTTGACGCGCTTCGACAGTACACGACCGTGGTGGCCGATACCGGCGACTTCCACCAGCTGGCCCAGTTCCAGCCACGGGATGCGACCACCAATCCCTCGCTCATCCTCAAGGCGGTGCAAAAGCCCGAGTACGCACCGCTGATGCGTGCCACCGTGGCCCAGTACAAGGGCCGCAGCCTCGACGAGGTCATGGACCGCATGCTGGTGCGCTTCGGCTGCGAGATCCTGAACACCATTCCGGGCCGCGTCTCCACCGAAGTCGATGCGCGCCTGTCCTTCAATACCTCGGCCACCGTGGCGCGTGCCGAGCGCCTGATCGAGCTGTACCAGGCCGAAGGCGTGCACATCGACCGCGTGCTCATCAAGATCGCCTCCACCTGGGAAGGCATCGAGGCCGCGCGCCAGCTGGAGCTGCGCGGCATCCACACCAACCTCACCCTGCTGTTCTCGTTCTCCCAGGCCGTGGCCTGCGGCCAGGCCAAGGTGCAGCTGATCTCGCCCTTCGTGGGCCGCATCTACGACTGGTACAAGAAGCAGGCCGGCGCCCAGTGGGACGAGGCCGCGATGGCCGGCGCCAACGACCCCGGCGTACGTTCCGTGCGCGCCATCTACGAGCACTACAAGCACTTCGGCATCGCCACCGAGGTCATGGGGGCGAGCTTTCGCAACACGGGCCAGATCGTGGCGCTGGCGGGCTGCGATCTGCTGACCATCGCCCCCGAACTGCTGGCCCAGCTGGGCGCCAGCGATGCGCCCCTGTCGCGCGCCCTGGACCCCGAGGCCGCGCGGACCCTGGAACTCGATCCCGTGCACTACGACGAGGCCGGCTTCCGCCTGGCCCTCAACGAGGACGCCATGGCCACCGAGAAGCTGGCCGAAGGCATACGCGCCTTCGCTGCCGACACGCGCAAGCTCGAAGCATTGATGCAGCAGGCCGCAGACTGATTGGATGAAGATCTTGCCCGTTTTGTGCAATACCTTGCCGGCCTGGTCGGCACTTGAACGCCATTTCAACGAAGACATCCGGTCCCTGGATCTGCGCCAGGCCTTTGCCGCGGACGCAGGCCGCCTGGAGGCGCTGAGCCAGCAGGCCCCGCATGTCTTTGCCGACCTGTCCAAGAACCTCTGGACCGAGGCCACCGAGGCGCTGCTGCGCGACCTGGCACAGCAGGCCGGCGTGCTGGCCCAGCGTGAGGCCATGCTGGCCGGCGAGCCCGTCAACTGCACCGAAGGCCGCGCCGTCATGCACTGGCTGCTGCGCATGCCGCGCGATGGCGGACAGCTGCGCCACTGCGCCACCGTGCAGCAGTGGCAGCCTGCCATGCACGAGGCGCTGGACCAGGTGCATGAGACGCTGGACGCCATGCTGGCCCTGGCCGAGCAGGTGCGCGGCGACGAGGGCATCACCGACATCGTGAACATCGGCATCGGCGGCTCGCACCTGGGCCCCGAAGTGGTGGTCAATGCGCTGGAGGACTGGGTCGATGCGGGCAAGAATTTCCATTTCGTCTCCAACGTCGATGGCCATGAGCTCGGTCATGTGCTGCGCCGCGTGCGCCCGCGCAGCACGCTGTTCCTGATCGCCTCCAAATCCTTCACCACGGCCGAGACCATGCTCAACGCGCACTCGGCGCGCCGGTGGTTCCTGGAGCAGGGCGGCAGCGAGGACCCGCAGGCCGCGTGCTCCATCGACCGGCACTTCGTGGCGCTCACCACCAATGTGCGGGCCGCAGCCGACTTCGGCATCCGCCGCACGCTGGGATTCTGGGACTGGGTGGGCGGCCGTTTTTCGCTGTGGTCGGCCATCGGCCTGCCCGTGGCCATTGCCATTGGCGCGGCGCAGTTCCGTGCGCTGCTGGGTGGCGCCCATGCCATGGACGCGCATTTCTTCTCATCGGGCGTGGAAGGCAATCTGCCGCTGCGCCTGGGCCTGCTGGACGTCTGGTACCGCGATTTCTGCGGCTTCTCCAGCCGCTGCATCGCCCCCTACAGCCATGGCCTGCGGCGGCTGACCGCCTACCTGCAGCAGCTGGAGATGGAGAGCAACGGCAAGGGCGTGACGCGCGACGGGCAGACACTGCCCGTGCGCACGGCGCCCGTGATCTGGGGAGAGCCCGGCACCAATGGCCAGCATGCCTTCTTCCAGATGCTGCATCAGGGCCAGGACGTGATTCCCGTGGAGTTCATCGCGCTGCGCGACGGCGGCAAATACCTGGGCGCACACCACCAGAGCCTGGTCGTCAACGCCATTGCCCAGGCCCAGGCCCTGATGGAGGGGCGCCACGGCGAGGGTGCAGAGCGCCATTGCGCGGGCAACCGGCCCAGCAGCTTCCTGCTGCTGCAGCAGCTCGATCCGGCATCGCTGGGCGCCCTGATCGCACTGTACGAGCACCGTGTCTTCTCGGCCGGTGCGGTGTGGGGCATCAACAGCTTCGACCAGTGGGGCGTGGAGCTGGGCAAGCACCTGGCGCGCCAGCTGCATGCGCGCCAGGACAGCGGTGACTGGCAGGGCGTCGATGCCTCGACGCAGGGCCTCATGCACCGGCTTGCGGCAGGATCGGCCGGCTAGCCCCGGTGCCCGGGCAGAGGGTTGCTGCAGCGCACCAGGCGGGTGCGAGGTCATGTGGGTGGAGCATGACCTTCTTCCATTTCATCGTTATGCACAGGCGCCTGATTGCTCGATAGTTGATGCAATCGCCTTGACGGCGGCCCTGCCTGGAGGCAGCCGGTGACGGCGGCACGGCAGGGTGGAGGCGCAACGCGCCTTCGGACCTGCAACAACTATCCAAGGAGACCCTCGATGCGATTCGTACTGGCCCATGTGGCGATGGCATGTGTGGTGGCTGCTTCCGGCGCTGCCCATGCGCAGGATGCGGCCGGCACGCTGGACAAGATCCAGAGCACAGGCAAGGTGGTGATGGGTGTGCGCGAAAGCTCGGCGCCCATGGCCTATGCCTTCGGCACCACGCAGAAGTACGTGGGCTACCACGTGGAGCTGTGCGAGAAGGTGCTGGCCCAGATCGTGCCCAAGGCCAAGATCGAGTACATGGCGCTGACCTCGCAGAACACCATGCCCCTGGTGCAGAACGGTACCGTGGACATCGGCTGCGGCCCGACCACGAACAACCTTGCGCGCCAAAAGCAGGTGGCCTTTGCCGTGACCACCTACGTGAGCCAGGTGCGCATGGCCGTGCGTGCCGACTCGGGCATCACCTCCTTCAAGCAGCTCGACGGCAAGCCCGTGGCGGCCTCGGCCGGCACGACTGCCGTGCAGCTGCTGCGCAAGTACGGGCGCGACAATGGCGTGAACCTGCCCACCTCGCTGGGCAAGGACCATTTCGAGAGCTTTCTGATGCTCGAATCGGGCCGTGCCGATGCCTTCGTGCTGGACGACAACCTGCTGGCCGGCGTCATCGCCAACTCCAAGAACCCTGCAGGCTTCAAGATCGTGGGCGAGGTGCTGGGCTCCGAGCCCATCGCCATCCTGTTCCGCCGCGATGACCCCGCCTTCAAGAAGGCCGTGGACGATGTGCTGGTGGGCATGATGGCCTCGGGCGAAGTGGCGAAGATCTACGACAAGTGGTTCGTGCAGCCCATCCCGCCCAAGAATGCCCCGCTGAACCTGCCCATGAGCGACCTGCTCAAGCAACTGCTGCAAAAGCCCAACGACAAGCCGCTGGAGTCCTACGCGCAGCAGTGACCACGAGCCCGGGCCCGGTCAGCGCGGCCGGTCCAGTTCGGCCACCGCCCGTGCCAGCGCTGCAATGCCTGCATCGATCTGATCGGTGGCAATGGAAGACAGGCGCAGCCGGAAAAAGGGGCAGGGCTGGCGCGGCGTCGCAAAGAACGCGCTGCCTGCCTCGATCAGCACGCCGTGGCGGCGCGCCACGGCGGCCAGCGCATCGGCGTCCAGCCAGGCCGGTGCCTGCACCCACAGCGATGCGCCGCCCTGGGGCTGGCGGAAGATGAAATCCGGCAGGTGCGCGCGCAGCGAGCGGTCCACCTGCGCCACGCGCTCCAGCATGGCCTGGTTCACGCGGCGCGCATGGGCCTCATGGTGGCCCAGCGACAGGAACAGCGCATAGGCATGCTGCAGGAAGGTGCTGGGGTGGCGCACCATGGCATGGCGCAGCACGCGCAACTCGTCGATCAGCGCGCGCGGCGCAACGATATAGCCCAGCCGCAGCGCAGGCGACAGGCTCTTGGACAGCGACCCCACATAGATCACGCGCCCGCCCTGGTCCAGGCTCTTGAGCGCGGGCATGGGCGTGCCCTGGTAGAGGTTCTCGGCCTCGTAGTCGTCCTCGATGATCACGAAATCGCCCTGCTCGGCGCGGCGCAGCAGCTGTTCGCGCCGCTGCAGGCTCAGCGTCACGGTGGTGGGGCTCTGGTGCGAGGGCGTGACGAACAGGTAGTCCAGCGGCGGCAGGCCATCGACCACCACGCCTTCCTCGTCCACGGCCACGGGCACCCAGCGCGGGCGGCGCAGCGAAAAAGTGTTGCGCGCATGCGGGTGGCCGGGCTCCTCGAAGCCCAGGCGCTGCGAGGGGTCCAGCAGCGCATCGGCCAGCAGGTAGAAGGCCTGCTGCGCGCCCACGGTGACCAGGATCTCTTCCTTGAGCGCGAACACGCCGCGCCGGGGCAGCAGGCGCAGGCGGATCTGCTCGATCAGGTCGGGAACGTCGTCGGTCTCGAAGTCCGGCGTCCAGTGCGGCAGCTGGGCGCGCGCAAGGCTGCGCGTGCAGCATTCCCGGAAGCCTTCGGTGGGAAACAGCGCGGGATCGTGCATGCCGTAGACGAAGGGGTAGGGGTACTCGCGCCACTGCTGCGGCTTGGACAGCGTGTGCCTGTCCGTCAGCGAGCGCAGCACCCGCGCCGACCAGTCGGGGGCGGGCGCGCCAGGGCCTGCGGCGGGCGCGGGCAGGGCCTCGTCCACGCCGGCCAGGCGCGAATCGGGCGCCACGAACACGCCGCTGCGCGGGCGGGCCTGCAGAAAGCCTTCATCGACCAGTTGCTGGTAGACCGCCGTCACGGTATTGCGCGACAGCGCCAGCAGGCGCGACAGTTCGCGCGAGGGCGGCATGGAGGCGCCGGGCGGCAGGCGGCCTTCCAGGATGGGCTGGACCAGAGCCAGGCGCAGCCTGTCCTTGAGGGCAAGGGCGGGTTGCTCGGGCAGCACGAACAGGTGGGACCATTGATGGCGGGGATCTGCAGGGGAGGGAGAACTCATGGAGCAACGGAGGCAGTCGGGAGCGATATCGGCAGGACTTACGCAAACAGGATGTGACAAAGCGCTGCGCCATAGGGCAAACCGCTGGTTTCGTTCCTTCTTGCGCAAGTCGTCATCGGAAACGAACGCAAAGTCCGCGCCATGTTGCGGGCCGGGTACGGCCAAGTAAAGGCATGGGTCCTTCGATGCGGGTAAACACTGGGCTTCTGGCTCCTACTTTTGGGCGACTGTGGCCCATACGCTGCGGGCGCTTCCTGCGTATTCTGAAACGCAAGGCCGCGATCTGCGCGACCTAGTGAATCAACGAGGGAGAAGTCCATGCGCACCATCACTTTCCGACGCCGCGTCCTGGGCGCCCTGGCACTGGCCAGCGCGCTGGCGGGCCTGGCCGCCCCACCGCTGCGTGCCCAGGAACCCGCGCGCGGCGGCACCCTGGTCGTGGGCAGCACCCAGGTGCCACGGCACCTGAACGGCGCCGTGCAATCGGGCATTGCCACGGCCATGCCTTCCACCCAGCTGTTCGCCAGCCCGCTGCGCTTCGACGACCAGTGGAAGCCCCAGCCCTACCTGGCCGAGTCCTGGAAGCTCGCCGAGGACGGCAAGTCGCTGACCCTGAACCTGCGCAGGAATGCCGTGTTCCACGACGGCAAGCCCATCACCTCGGCCGACGTGGCCTTCTCCATCATGGCCATCAAGGCCAACCACCCGTTCCAGACCATGCTGGGGCCCGTGGAGAAGGTGGACACGCCCGACCCGTACACGGCCATCATCCGCATGAATGCGCCGCATCCGGCCATCCTGCTGGCCATGAGCCCGGCGCTGGCGCCCATACTGCCCAGGCACATCTATGGCGATGGTGCCGACCTCAAGACCCATGCGCGCAACAGCGCCGACGTGGTGGGCTCGGGGCCGTTCAAGCTGACCGAGTTCCGCGCGGGCCAGCGCATCGTGATGGAGCGCTTCGACAAGTTCTTCCTGCCGGGCCGTCCCTACCTGGACAAGCTGGTCTTCAACATCGTGCCCGACTCCTCCAGCCTGCTGCTGAGCCTGGAGCGCGGCGACGTGCAGATGGTGCCCTACCTGCAGGCCTCCATCGACCTGAAGCGCCTGTCCACCAATCCCCAGGTCACGCTGGCCGGCAAGGGCTTCGAGGGCATAGGCTCGATCAACTGGCTGGCCATCAACACCGACAGGAAGCCGCTGGACGATGTGCGCGTGCGCAAGGCCATTGCGCATGCCATCGACAAGAACTTCATCACCAAGGCGCTGATGGGCGGCTTCGCCAGCGTGGCCGACGGCCCCATCGTGGCGGCCAGCCCGTTTGCCTCGGCCGACCTGGTGCGCTATCCGCTGGACCTCAGGAAGTCGGCGGCCCTGCTGGACGAGGCCGGCCTCAAGCCCGGAGCCAACGGAGAGCGCTTCAAGATCACCATCGACTACCTGCCCGGCTCGGACGAGCAGCAAAAGAACGTGGCCGAGTACGTGCGCGCCCAGCTCAAGAAGGTGGGCATCGCCGTCGAGGTACGCGCCTCGGCCGACTTCCCGGCCTGGGCCCGGCGCCTGGCCACGCACGACTTCGACCTGTCCATGGACATCGTCTTCAACTGGGGCGACCCGGTCATCGGCGTGCACCGCAGCTACCTGTCCACCAACATCAAGCCCGTGGTCTGGACCAACACCCAGTCCTACCGCAATCCCAAGGTGGACGAGCTGCTGAACACGGCCAGCAGCACGCTGGACACGGCCGAGCGCAAGAAGCTCTATGCGGCCTTCCAGAAGACCGTGACCGACGAGCTGCCGGTGATCTTCATCAACAACTCGCCCTACCACACGGCCGCGCGCAAGAACGTGGGCAACCTGCCGACCACGATCTGGGGGCCGGCCTCGCCCTATGACGAGATCTTTCTGAAGTAGTCGGGGAGGTGCAGTCCATGGCTTTTCTCCGCACACTCCTCAAGCGGCTGCTGCAGGGCCTGGCGCTGGTGCTGGCCGTGGTGGTGCTGAACTTCATGCTGGTGCATGCGGCGCCCGGCGATCCCGTGGAGACCATTGCCGGCGCCAGCGGCGGCATGGAGCCCGAGCTCATGGCCGAGCTGCGCACACGCTACGGGCTGGACCGGCCGCTGCCCGTGCAACTGGGCATCTACCTGGCGCGCGTGGCCAGCGGGGATCTGGGCCATTCCTACTTCTTCAACCTGCCGGTGGCGCAGATGATTGCCGAGCGCGTGCCTGCCACCTTGCTGCTGGTGCTGGCCGCCGTGCTCACGGCCTTCGTGGTGGGCACCCTGCTGGGCGTGCTGTCCTCGCGCCGGCCCAACGGCCTGCTGTCGCAGTGCATCACCGTGCTGTCCCTGGTGGGCTTTGCGGCGCCCGTGTTCTGGACCGGCATGCTGCTGGTGCTGGCGTTTGCCTCCTGGTGGCCCGTGCTGCCGGTGTCGGGCATGCGCTCGGCCGATGCCGCGGGCGGCGCGGGCCTTGCCGACCTGCTGGACGTGGCCCGGCACCTGGTGCTGCCCGCGCTGACGCTGGCCCTGGTCTACCTGGCGCAGTACAGCCGGCTGTCGCGCTCGTCCATGCTGGACGTGCTGGGCGCCGACTACATCCGCACGGCGCGCGCCAAGGGACTGGCCGAGCATGTGGTGCTCTACCGCCATGCGCTGCGCAACGCGCTGCTGCCCGTGGTGACCATGCTGGGCCTGCAGTTCGGCAACGTCATGGCCGGCGCCATCATCGTGGAGACGGTCTTCAACTGGCCGGGCCTGGGCCGGCTGGCCTTCGACTCGGTGCTGCGGCGCGACTACCCGACCATCCTGGGCGTGCTGCTGTTCTCCTCCATCGTCGTGGTCGTGATGAACCTCGTCACCGACCTGTGCTACCGGCTGATCGATCCCCGCATCAAGGCGGCCTGAGTCCATGAATGCCATCACACCACCTTCCGTGTCCGTGCCGACCGTCGCCGCGCCGCAGGCCGCAGCCCATGCCGAGCACCCGGCGCGCGAAGCGCTGCGCATGTTCCTGCGCAACCCCTCGGCCATTGCCGGCATGGCCATGCTGCTCATCGTGCTGCTGGTGGCCATCGCCGGCCCCTGGATCTGGCCTGCGGACCCGTTCGAGATCCGCACCATGCCGCTGAGCCCGCCGTTCAGCGAGGAGGCCTGGCTGGGCAGCGACCAGCTGGGGCGCGACGTGCTCACCGGCATCATCCACGGCGGCCGCGCCACGCTGCTGGTGGGCGCCTTCGCGGCTTTGCTGTCGGTGTGCATCGGCGTGACGCTGGGAGCGATGGCCGGCTACTACGGCGGCCGCGTCGATGCGCTGCTGATGCGCGTGACCGAGTTCTTCCAGGTGCTGCCCGCACTGCTGTTCGCCATGGTGGTGGTCACGCTGTTCTCTCCCTCGCTGGTGACGGTCACGCTGGCCATCGGCAGCGTCAGCTGGCCGGCCACGGCGCGGCTCACGCGGGCCGAGTTCATGCGCATCCGCCAGCTTGAATTCGTGCGCGCGGAAAGCGCCATCGGCGCGCGCCACGGCCGCATCATCTGGAAGGTGATCCTGCCCAATGCGCTGCCGCCGCTGGTGGTGTCGGCCACGCTGGCCGTGGGCGCGGCCATCCTGTTCGAGGCCGGCCTGTCCTTTCTGGGCCTGGGGGACCCCAACCAGATGAGCTGGGGCCTGATGATCGGATCGGCCCGCCAGTACCTGCTGTCCTGCTGGTGGGCCGTGGCCTTTCCCGGCGCCGCCATCTTCGTCACCGTGCTGGCCGTCAGCCTGATCGGCGATGGCCTCAACGATGCACTCAACCCCAAGCTGAGGGAGCGCTGATGGATACCGACACCCCCCTGCTGCAAGTCAGCGGCCTGCGCGTGGCCTTCCAGGGCCGGCGCGGCCAGGCCATGGTGCTCAACGGCGTGGATTTCGATCTGCGCGCGGGCGAGACGCTGTGCGTGGTCGGCGAGTCCGGCTGTGGCAAGAGCATGACGGCGCTGGCGCTGCTGCGCCTCATTCCCTCGCCTCCGGGCCGCATCACGGGCGGACAGGTGCGCTTCCAGGGCGAGGACCTGGTGGCCGCCGGCGAGGCCCGCATGCGCCAGGTGCGCGGCAACCGCATCTCCATGATCTTCCAGGAGCCGATGACCTCGCTGAATCCGGTGCTCACCGTGGGCGAGCAGATCGCCGAGCCGCTGCGCCTGCACGCCGGACTGGATGCGGCCGCCGCGCGCCAGCGCGCCGTGGAGATGCTCCGGCAGGTCGGCATCCCTGCGCCCGAGCGGCGCGTGCACGAGTACCCGCACCAGTTGTCCGGCGGCATGCGCCAGCGCGTGATGATCGCCATGGCCCTGGCCTGCCGGCCCGACATCCTGATCGCCGACGAGCCCACCACGGCGCTGGATGTGACCGTGCAGGCCCAGATCTTCGACCTGCTGCGCGCGCTGCAGCGCGAAAAGGGCACGGCCATCGTGCTGATCACGCACGACATGGGGGCCGTGGCCGAGATGGCCGACCGCGTCATGGTCATGTATGCGGGCCGCGTGATCGAGCAGGGCCGCTGCGAGCAGGTGCTGTCGGCGCCCGCCCATCCGTACACGCGCGGCCTGATCGCCTGCCTGCCCGAGCTGGGCAGCAGCCAGGCGGCGGATCGCTGCGAGTTGCCGGAAATCCCGGGCGTCGTGCCCTCGATCTGGGAGCTGGGCAGCGGCTGCGCCTTCCGCGCGCGCTGCCGCGAGGCCCAGCCGCGCTGCGCCAGCGAGGCGCCGCCGCTGGTCGCGCTGGAGGACCCATCCCACGGCGTGGCCTGCTGGCTGCATGCCTGCGCCCCGCACATCCGGGTCAAGACGGAGGCCCTGGCATGAACGCACGCATGGACGACACACTGCTGCAGGTCGATGACCTCAAGGTCCACTTTCCGCGCGCGGGCAAGGGCCTGTTCGGCAGCCCCGAGGTGGTCAAGGCCGTGGACGGCGTGTCCTTCAGCCTGCGGCGCGGCAGCACGCTGGCCGTGGTGGGCGAGTCGGGCTCGGGCAAGACGACCACGGCGCTGGCCGTGATGCGCCTGGCGCCCGTGACGACGGGCCGCATGCAGCTGGGCGATACCGACCTGGGCGGCCTGTCGGGCGAGGCCCTGCGCCAGGCGAGGCGGCGCATGCAGATCGTGTTCCAGGACCCGTTTTCCTCGCTGAATCCTCGCCAGCGCGCGGGCGATGCGGTGCGCGCTCCACTGGACCTGATGGACGTGGGCACGCCGGCCGAGCGCGAGGCGCGCGTGGCCGAGCTGTTCACCCAGGTCGGCCTGCGGCCCGAACAGCGCCAGCTGTTCCCGCACCAGTTCTCGGGCGGCCAGCGCCAGCGCATCAACATCGCGCGCGCCCTGGCCACGCGGCCCGAACTGGTGGTGTGCGACGAACCCGTGTCGGCACTGGACATCGCCATCCGCGCCCAGATCCTCAACCTGCTGGCGCGGCTGCAGCGCGAGCTGGGCCTGAGCTACCTGTTCATCTCGCACGACATGGCCGTGGTCGAGCACATCTGCGACGACATCGCCGTCATGTACCTGGGCCAGATCGTGGAGCGCGCACCGCGCCAGGCCTTCTTCGCGCGGCCGCTGCACCCCTACAGCGTGGCCCTGATGTCGGCCGTGCCCACGGTGCGCGGCGGGCGCGAGCGCGCGGCGCGGCGCATACGGCTGGCCGGCGATCCGCCCAGTCCCATCGACCCGCCTGCAGGCTGCCGCTTCGCAGGGCGCTGCCCCGTGGCCGTGCCTGCGTGCTCGGCCGAGGCGCCACCGCTGCGCGAAGCCGCACCCGGCCACTGGGTGCGCTGCATCCGCGTGGACCACATCGATGGCGTGCCGCGCGCGCCGCTGGCCCTTTGAATCCGGAGTACCCGCCACCATGAGCATCACCGTCTACGTCGCCCGCAAGATCATCACCATGAACCCCATGCAGCCCGAGGCCACGCATGTGGCCGTGCGCGACGGGCGCATCCTCGCGGTCGGGGACCTGGCGCGCTGCACGGCCTGGGGCGAGTGCCGCATCGACGAGCGCTTTGCGGACCAGGTGCTGCTGCCCGGGCTGGTCGAGGGCCACTGCCATCTCAAGGAAGGCAGCATGTGGGACTGGACATACACGGGCTGGTTCGACCGGCGCGACCCCGACGGAAAGACCTGGCCCGGCCTGCGCTCCATGGATGCCGTGGTGGACCGCCTGGCCGAGGTGGCGGCGCGCATGGATGCGCAGGGCCTGCCGACCGGCCAGCCGCTGATCGCCTGGGGGTTCGATCCCATCTACTTTGGCGGCGAGCGCATGACGGTGGAGCACCTGGACCGGGCCGCCGCAGGTCGTCCCGTCGTCATCTCGCACGCCAACGGCCATCTGATGAACGTCAACAGCGCCATGCTGCGCCTGGCCGAGATCACGCGCGACAACGAGGTCGAGGGCGTGGTGCGCTTCGCACCCGGCCACGCCCTGGCCGGCGAGCCCACGGGCGAGCTGCAGGAACCGGCCGCCATGTTCCTGGTGCTGCGCAAGATCGGCGAGGCCGGGCTGCTGGCGCCCATGACCGAGGCCGGCGTGCGCTCCTTCGCACGCCTGGCCTGCCGCCAGGGCGTGACCACGGCCACCGACCTGGTCAACCGGCTGGGCGAGCAGGACTGCCGCGTGCTGGAGGCCGCGCTGGCCGATGACCAGGTGCCCATCCGCATCCTGCCGGCCTTCCAGGCCTTCCACGGCACGCATGGCGCCCAGGCAGGCGCCGAGCATGTGCGCGCGCTCATGGCGCGCAACACCGACCGGCTGCGCTACGGCCTGGTCAAGATGATGCTGGACGGCTCCATCCAGGGCTTTTCGGCGCGCCTGCGCTGGCCCGGTCACTACAACGGCGCGCCCAACGGCATCTGGGTCACCGCGCCCGCGCAGTACGAGGCCGATTTCGAGACCTACCACCGCGCAGGCCTGCTCATCCATACGCACACCAATGGCGACGAGGCCAGCGAAACCGCCATCGACGCCATAGGCCGCGTGCTGGCCCGCGCGCCCCGGCCCGACCACCGCCATACGCTGCAGCATGGCCAGATGATCGATGCGCCGCTGTTTCGCCGCATGGCGGCGCTGGGCCTGTGCGCCAACCTGTTCGCCAACCACCTCTGGTACTGGGGCGACCAGCACTACGAGATGACCATGGGGCCGGACCGGGCCATGCGGCTCGATGCCTGCGCCAGCGCGCTGGCCGCCGGCGTGCCGCTGGCCATCCATTCGGATGCGCCCGTCACGCCGCTGGGGCCGCTGTTCACCGCCTGGTGCGCGGTCCACCGGATCACGCCCAAGGGCCGCGTGCTGGGCGCGGCCGAGCGCCTGACCGTGGCCCAGGCCCTGCATGCCGTCACGCTGGGCGCGGCTTGGACACTGAAGATGGACCACGAGATCGGCAGCATCGAATGCGGCAAGCGCGCTGACTTCTGCGTGCTGGAAGACGATCCGCTGTCCCTGGACCCCATGGTGCTCAAGGACCTCAGGGTCTGGGGCACGGTGCTGTCGGGGCGCGTCTTCAAGGCGGCATGACATGGGACAGCGGCTGCCGTTCACGGTCATCGGCGGCTTCCTGGGCGCCGGCAAGACCACGCTGCTCAACCACTGGCTGCGCCATGCGGATGGCCAGCGGCTGGCCGTGCTGGTCAACGACTTCGGTGCGCTCAACATCGATGCCGGCCTGATCAAGGCCCACAGCGGCGACACCATCGCGCTGACCAATGGCTGCGTGTGCTGCCAGATCGGTGACGACCTCTCCATGGCCCTGATCGGCGTGCTGCAGCAGCGCGAGCGCTTCGACGCCGTGGTGGTCGAGGCCAGCGGCGTCTCCGACCCCTGGCGCATTGCCCAATTGGGCCTGGCTGATCCCGCATTGGCGCTGGACGGCGTCATCGTGGTCGTCGATGCCGCTGCCCTGCCCGGGCAGGCGGCCGATCCGCTGCTGGCCGACACGCTGCAGTGCCAGGTGGCCAGGGCCGATCTGGTCATCGTCAACAAGACCGATCTGGCCGATGCCCGGACCCTGGAGCGCGTGCACGGCTGGATAGCCAGCCACGCGCCAGCCGCGCAACGCTGCGATGTGCACGAAGCCCGGGTGCCCGTGGAACTGCTCAGCGGCGCAGCCCTGCTGCGTGGCGTGCGGGAGGTTTCATGGGGTGCCAGCACTGCGCGCCCCATGCATGGCCGGCAATTCGAGACCTGGTCCTGCCAGCCGCCCGGGATGCTGTCCGAGACGGCCCTGCAGGCGTGGCTGCAGGCCATGCCGGCTGGCGTGCTGCGGCTCAAGGGCGTGGTGCAGACCGGGGCGGGCCAGTGGAGCGAGCTTCAGTTTGCCGGGCGCAGCGGCCGGCTGCGTGCCGCATCAGCGCCCGTGCAGCAGCAGCAGGTGCCCGCCATCGTGGCCATCGGCCTGGCCGGGCAGCTGCCGGTGGCCGCGCTGCAGGCGCTGGTGGCAGGCGCTGCGGGCGTCAGGGCTGCGGGCCGTCCCGCATGAAATCCTGGGCCGCCTGCTGCAGCCACTCGCGCAGGCTTTGCAGCGGCGGGTAGTTGCCGCGGCTCGTGGGCCAGGCCAGGTAGTAGCGCTCGGCGCTTTCCATCTCGGGCAGATGGGGCAGGGCACGCACCAGATCGCCCTGGGCCAGTTCGCGCTCGATCAGAAAGCGCGGCAGCAAGGCCACGCCCACGCCGGCGATGGCGGCCTGGGCGGCGGTGGCGAACTGGTCGAACAGCATGCCCTGGCCCTCGGCCATGGGCGCATGGTGCACGGACAGCCAGCGCTGCCAGGCATCGGGGCGCGAGGCCAGGTGCAGCAGCGGCGCCTGCAGCAGGTCCTGGGGCTGGGCAAAGCGATGCTGGGCCAGCAGGGCGGGGCTGCAGGCAGGCACCACGGTCTCGCTCATCAGAAAGGCCAGCTCGGCGCCCGGCCAGTGCGGCAGGCCGAAATGGATGGCGGCGTCCACGGCTTCGAGCTGGAAGTCGAACTGGGACAGTCGCGTCGTCAGGTTGATGGTGATGCCCGGGTGGGCGCTGAAGAACTGCGGCAGGCGCGGCGCCAGCCAGCGCGTGCCGAAGGTGGGCAGGATGGCCAGGTTCAGGCTGCCGCCGCGCGGGTTGGCCCGAAAGCCCAGCGTGGCGGTGGAGATGCGCATCAGCGCGCCGCGTATCTCCTGGGCATAGGCCTGGCCGGCCGGACTGAGCCGCACGGTCTGGCGCTCGCGCACAAAGAGTTCCGCCTCCAGCCGCTCCTCCAGTGCGCGGATCTGGCGGCTGACGGCGCTTTGCGTCAGGTGCAGCTCGGCCGCGGCTGCCGTGAAGCTCTGGTGCCGGGCCGCCGCCTCGAAGGCGCACAGCAGGGACATGGGGGGCAGGAAACGGCGGGACAGCAGCATGGCGGAGGGCGGTGGGGCAATCGTGGGAGGGGGCATTCTGTTTGGGAATGACCTATGGGCCTGATTATCGTTTGACCAGGCTCAAGGCGCAGACCTAGCATGCGTGCCAGGAATCCACCCCGCCGCAGGGCTGCCCTGTGGCTCCAACTTCAGTCCCCACGAGCACCATGTCCTCTACGCCTGCCCACACCTTCGTGCCCTCCGACGAGATCCGCGCACGGTTTTCCAGCGCCATGTCCGAGATGTACCGCGATGAAGTGCCACAGTACGGCACGCTGATCGAACTCGTGGCCGACATCAACCAGCGCACGCTGCAGGCCGAGCCTGCGCTGCTGGCCCGGATGCAGCGCAGCGGCGAGCTTGCCCGCCTGGGCGTGGAGCGCCACGGCGCCATCCGCGTGGGCACGGCCGCCGAGCTGTCCATGCTGCGCCGCCTGTTCGCCATCATGGGCATGGAGCCCGTGGGCTATTACGACCTGTCGGTGGCCGGCGTGCCCGTGCACTCCACGGCCTTCCGCCCCGTGGGCGATGCGGCGCTGCTGGCCAACCCTTTCCGCGTCTTCACCTCGCTGCTGCGCCTGGACCTGATTGCCGACCAGGCGCTGCGGGCCCAGGCCGGCGCCATCCTGGCGCAACGCAGCATCTTCACCGAACGCGCGCTGGCGCTGATCGCCCAGGCCGAAGCCCATGGCGGCCTGGCCGACGCCGATGCCGACGCATTCGTGCGCGAGGCGCTGGAGACCTTCCGCTGGCATAGCGAGTCCACCGTGGACGGCGCCACCTACGACGCGCTGCACAAGGCCCACCGCCTGATCGCCGACGTGGTCTGCTTCAAGGGCCCGCACATCAACCACCTGACGCCGCGCACCCTGGACATCGACGCGGCCCAGGCCGCCATGCCCGAGCGCGGCATGGACGCCAAGGACGTGGTCGAAGGCCCGCCGCGCCGCGCCTGCCCCATCCTGCTGCGCCAGACCAGCTTCAAGGCGCTCAAGGAAATCGTGCGTTTTGCGGGCGATGCCACGGGCGCGGGCTCGCACACGGCGCGCTTCGGCGAGATCGAGCAGCGCGGCGTGGCGCTCACGCGCAAGGGCCGCGCGCTCTACGACCAGCTGCTGGCCCAGGTGCGCGACATGGGCAGCGCGGGCAGTGCCGCACCCGACTACGGCAGCCGCCTGGCCCAGGTCTTCGAGGCTTTCCCCGACACCCATGAGCAACTGCGCCGGCAAGACCTGGCCTTCTACCGCTTCACGCTGAGCGACGAGGGCGCCGCCCTGGCCGCAGGCGAGGCCGCAGCGGCCGCAGCGGCCGCAGCGTCCGACCTGGACGCGCTGGTCACCCGCGGCCTGGCCCAGGCCGAGCCCATCGTCTACGAAGACTTCCTGCCCGTGAGCGCGGCCGGCATCTTCCAGTCCAACCTGGGCGGCGAAGAGCAAAAGCAGTACGCGGCCCATGCGGCCCAGCAGGCCTTCGAGGCCGACCTGGGTGCCCGCGTGCATGACGAGATCGCGCTGTACGAGCAGGCCCAGCAGCGATCCATCGACCAGCTGCGCAGCGCGCTGCGCGGCCAGGCCACCAAGGTCGCCGCATAAGCGCCGACCCTGGCTGAGCCCGCCACCGTCGATCCCCTTCCCCGGGGCGCATGCACAGGCGCCAGGCCTGCGCGTGCGCCCCTTTGTTTTTGCCATTTGCCGGAGGCCTTCATGAGCACCGCAGACCAGGGCGCGTCGTCGCCCACCGCCCATCTGTTCAACCCGCTGTTCGCACAGCCCGAAGGCTCGCCGATCCGCGAGCTGTTTCCCTACCTGAGCCGTCCCGGCATGCTCTCGCTGGCCGGAGGCTATCCATCGCCCAGCCTGTTCGATGCCGAAGGTTTGCAGCAGGCCGCCGTGGCCGCGCTGCAGCAGGATGCCGCCACCAGCCTGCAGTACGGCGCCAGCGAGGGCCAGCTTGCGCTGCGCGAAGCCCTGGCCGCGCTGTGCGCCACGCGCGGCATTGCCTGCACGCCGGCCGACATGATCGTGACCACGGGCTCGCAGCAGGCCTTCGACCTGCTGGTCAAGGTGCTGGTCGAGCCCGGCGATCCGGTGCTGGTCGAGGTGCCCGCCTACCCGGCCACGCTGCAGACCCTGAAGCTGGCCCAGGCACAGGTCGTTGCCGTGCCCACGGACGAGCAGGGCCTGGACACCGAGGCCCTGGCCCGCCTGCTGGCGCAGTGGCCCCAGGCACGCCGCCCCAAGCTGCTCTACACCGTGCCCAACTTCTCCAACCCGGGCGGCACCCTGCTGCCCGCGGCGCGGCGCACGGCGCTGGTGGAGCTGGCACGCGAGCATGGCTTTGTCATCGTCGAGGACGACCCCTATGGCGAGCTGCGCTTCAGCGGCCAGCGCGAACCGTCGATCTACGAAACGGGCCTGGCGCTGTGCGGCGCCCAGGCCAATCCCGTGGTCTACCTGTCCAGCCTGTCCAAGACCGTGGCGCCTGCGCTGCGCATCGGCTGGATGCTGGCCGACGCCCAGCTGCTGCGCCGCTGCACCATCGCCAAGCAGACGGCCGACCTGTGCACCTCGCCGCTGGCGCAGATGATCGCCGCGCACTATCTGCGCTCGGGCCGCTATGCGCCCCAACTGGCCCAGGCCTGCGCCGAGTACGCGGCGCGCATGGATGCGCTGTGCTCTGGCACGCAGTCGGCGCTGGGCGATCAGATCCGCTTCGTGCGGCCTGCGGGGGGCATGTTCGTCTGGGCCCGGCTGCTGCCGCCGCAGCGGCTTGCGGGCGACTCCCAGGCCCTGGCCCGTGCGCTGTTCACGGCAGCGGTGGAGCAGGGCGTGCTCTATGTGCCGGGCAAGGCCTTCTTCCCGGCCGATGCGGCAGACAAGGCCGGCCTGTGCATGCGCCTGTCGTATGCGGCGCCCACCGTGCCCCAGATCACCGAGGCCGTGGCGCGCCTGGGCCGGGCCTGGGGCCAGGCCGTGTCCTGAAAGACATCGGCAAAAGCGTTCGTGCAATGACAAAGGCCGCCCGAGGGCGGCCTTTGTCTTGCTGGGCAAACCGGGCATGGCGCAAGGCCTGCCCGGTTGCGGCGGGCAATTACATGCCCATGCCGCCCATGCCACCCATGCCGCCCATGTCGGGCATGGCAGGGCCGCCTTCAGCCTTGGGAGACTCGGCGATCATGGCTTCGGTCGTCAGCAGCAGCGATGCCACGGAAGCGGCGTTCTGCAGGGCCGTACGCGTCACCTTGGTCGGGTCCAGAATACCCATTTCCAGCATGTCGCCGTAGGTGTCGTTGGCAGCGTTGAAGCCGTAGTTGCCCGAGCCGTTCAGCACGGCGTTGACCACCACCGAGGGCTCGCCACCGGCGTTGGCCACGATTTCGCGCAGGGGCGCTTCGATGGCCTTCATGATCAGCTTGATGCCGGCGTCTTGCTCGGCATCGCCGGTCTTCAGGTCGCCCACGGCTTGCTTGGCGCGCAGCAGAGCCACGCCGCCGCCGGCCACGATGCCTTCTTCCACAGCAGCGCGGGTAGCGTGCAGGGCGTCTTCAACGCGGGCCTTCTTTTCCTTCATCTCGACTTCGGTGGCAGCGCCAACCTTGATCACGGCAACGCCGCCAGCCAGCTTGGCCACGCGCTCTTGCAGCTTTTCGCGGTCGTAGTCGCTGGTGGCTTCTTCGATCTGGATGCGGATCTGCTTGACGCGGGCTTCGATTTCAGCAGCTTGGCCAGCACCGTCGATGATGGTGGTGTTTTCCTTGCCGATTTCGATGCGCACTGCCTGGCCCAGGTCTTCCAGGGTCACCTTGTCCAGCGCCAGGCCCACTTCTTCAGCGATGACCTTGCCGCCCGTCAGGATGGCGATGTCTTCCAGCATGGCCTTGCGGCGGTCGCCGAAGCCAGGAGCCTTGACAGCCACAACCTTCAGGATGCCGCGGATGGTGTTCACCACCAGCGTTGCCAGGGCTTCGCCTTCGACGTCTTCTGCAATGATCAGCAGGGGACGGCCGGCCTTTGCCACGGCTTCCAGCGTGGGCAGCAGGTCACGGATGTTGCTGATCTTCTTGTCGAACAGCAGCACGAAGGGGTTGTCCAGCAGGGCAACCTGCTTTTCAGGGTTGTTGATGAAGTAGGGCGACAGGTAGCCGCGGTCGAACTGCATGCCCTCGACGACGTCGAGTTCGTTGGCCAGCGACTTGCCTTCTTCAACGGTGATCACGCCTTCCTTGCCGACCTTGTCCATGGCTTCGGCAATGATGCTGCCCACGGATTCGTCGGAGTTGGCGGAGATCGAGCCGACCTGGGCGATTTCCTTGGAGGTGGTGGTGGCCTTGGATTGCTTCTTCAGCTCTTCCACCAGGGCGGCGACAGCCTTGTCGATGCCGCGCTTCAGGTCCATGGGGTTCAGGCCGGCGGCCACGTACTTGGTGCCTTCGCGGACGATGGCCTGTGCCAGCACGGTGGCGGTGGTCGTGCCGTCACCGGCGATGTCGTTGGTCTTGGAGGCCACTTCCTTCACGAGCTGGGCGCCCATGTTCTGCAGCTTGTCCTTGAGTTCGATTTCCTTGGCGACCGAGACACCGTCCTTGGTCACGGTGGGGGCGCCGAAGGAGCGCTCCAGCACCACGTTGCGGCCCTTGGGGCCCAGCGTGACCTTGACCGCGTTGGCCAGGATGTTCACGCCTTCAACCATGCGGGCGCGTGCTTCGCCGCCGAAAACTACGTCTTTTGCTGCCATTTCAATTCTCCGGATTCAGTTGGAAAGTGCGGTTTCGAAGCGCGGATTACTTTTCGACGACTGCGAACAGGTCGTCTTCCTTCATCACCAGCAGTTCGTCGCCATGGACCTTGACGGTCTGGCCGCTGTACTTGCCGAACAGAACGCGGTCGCCGACCTTCACGTTCAGAGCGATCACTTCGCCCTTGTCGTTCTTCTTGCCGGGGCCCACTGCCAGCACTTCGCCCTGGTCGGGCTTCTCGGCGGCGTTCTCGGGGATCACGATGCCCGAAGCCGTCTTGGTTTCGTTCTCGAGGCGCTTCACGATCACGCGATCGTGCAGGGGACGCAGGTTCATACCAACTCCTAAATCATCAACAAAGTTGAAACAAAGACTTGCCGGCCCGGCGGGCCGGCATTCGAAGCAATGTGGAACAGAGGACTGTTAGCACTCATGCCCAACGAGTGCTAATAATAAGGCAATTCGGCCAGGTTTCAAGGGGTAGGGTCGGATGTGCCGCAGTGTGCAGCGACGCCCCACATGCTTTTTGCGCCAGGGATTCTTGGTGGATGTTGGCTGAGCGCTCGGCCAGCACCATGGCGAGACGTGGCAAGACGTGGCATCTGCGGAGCCCGCGCCGATGGAGCTCCTGCGGCGCGCCGCTGGGGGCCAGAGTCCCGGTTGCAGGATGTCCAGGCGCTAGAATGGGAATGAATCTCATTCATTAATTCATTCGATCTGCGCACATGGCCTGGGCGCCCCTCCCCGTCGTTGTCCATCCGATGCGTGGGACCCCCGGCGCCACGGATCGGTTGCCCATCTGCGCGTTGTGCCTCACCTCCACACTTTCATCACTGACGAATGCAGTGCCCTTGCAGGTTCACGGTCGGCTGCTGCATTCCTCCCGGGCGCAAAGGCTAGGGGATGAAACGCAATCCGGTCTCCGCAGCGCGGGGTGAGCCGATACCTGGGCGCCAGACTCCAGAGGCTCCCCTGGTTGCGCTCTATACGCGTTGGCGCACGCCTGTGATGCGCATGTTGCGCCGACACTTTCGAACCACCGCAGCGGTCGAGGACGCGGCGCAGGAAGTGTTCGCGCGGGTGGCCGCCACGGGCAGGAATCTCGAGCCCGGGCAGGAGCAGCCCTATCTGCGGCAGACCGTGCGCAGCGTGGCGGCGCGAGACTGGGAAAAGGGCCCGGAGGCGCACGGGCTCCAGAGTGTTCCGTATGACGACTGCCAGCAGGAGCTGCTTGCCATCTCTGCCGAGGGCTTCGGAGACACCGAGCGTCAAGCCGAGAGCCGCCAGCGGCTGACGCGGCTGCACGAGGCGATCCAGGAACTGCCGCCACGGCAGCGCGAAGCCTTCATTCTTCAACGGATCGAGGGGCTCACCGTTGAGGAAACCGCCGATTGCATGGGGATCAGTACACGGATGGTGGTGAAGCACCTGGGCCGGGCCGTCGGCTATTGCGAGACGCGCATCTTGTTCGCAAGTGCCACCCAGATGAGGCGCCTGCAGGCCCTGCAGGGCACACTGGACGCCGAAGAAGACAACGACGACGAATGCGCCGCCCCACCGGCGCAGGGCAAAAGAGCATGAGCGCAGAGCCAGGCCATTCCCGGTTGCAGGACCTTCCGCCCGAGCAGGTGCTTGGGCTCAACCATCGCGCGGGCGAGTGGTATGTGCGTCGCCAGCAGCCCGGCTGGTCGGGTGCGGACGAGCGCGCTCTCGACGAGTGGCTGGCGCAGGACCCGGCCCATCGCGAGGCCATGGACGGTGTCGGCCGCGCCTGGCGTGAAGCGGAGCAGCTCAAGGCCATGTTCCCGGCCGTCTACGGGCGCAACCCGCCAGCGGCCACCGCCCGCGAAGCGCCGCGCGCCGGCAGGCCGGCGCCGCAGCCACGCAGTGCTGCAGGGGCCGAGGACCGGCCGCGCAGACCCGCCATGGCATCGGCCTTCGCCGCAGCACTGTTCGCCGTGGTCGTCGCCGGGTACGGCTGGCATCGCTGGGACAACACCGCCAGCTATGCGGTCGATATCGCCACCGCTCCCGGCGAACTTCGCCGCATCGACCTGCCCGATGGAACGCAGGTGGCGCTCAATGCCAACAGCCGCCTTCAGGTGCGCTACTACCCCCGCCGGCGCGAAACCGTACTCGACCAGGGCGAGGCCTTTTTCCAGGTCGCGGCGGATGCCGGCAAGCCCTTCACCGTGGACAGCGGCGGCAGCCAGGTGCGCGTCGTCGGCACCGCATTCAATGTGCGGGCAGCCCCGCCGGAATTCGTGGTGCAGGTGCAGGAAGGGCGCGTCGAGGTGCGCTCAAAGACCCATCCCGAAGCCCCCGTGCTCGCCATGGGCCCGGGCGCGGGTGTGGCCATCGATCCCGCCAGCGGGCGCCGCCGCAGCCTGTCAGTGGCAACGCAAGAGGTTGCGCAATGGCGGACCGGGCAGATCTACTTCAAGCGCGCCCCGCTTCGGCATGTGGCGGATGAACTGTCGCGCTACCTCGGCCAGCCGGTGGAGATAGAGAGCCCTGCGCTCCAGGCCGTGACTGTTTCGGGCCTGCTTGCGCTGGAGGAGCCGGAACGCTTCCTCCTGGCCCTGCCCAGCGTAGCCAGCGTGCGCGTGCAGCGGCGCGCCGAGGGTGGCTGGCTGATCGGTTCTCGTTGAGATACAAATTGTTTCATGTTGCCGGGTTCTCTGGTTTCGCCTTTTCCTGCTTCTTCATGGGTAGGGGCGAGGAATTTCTGCGCCCCGGGCTGCCAGCCACGGAAATGAGCAATCACCGCTTTCTGATTGATTCCCAGCCAACGGTCGCAAGCAAGCGGCATCCCCGCGCAGTTGGCTGTCTCTTTTACGCCCCCGCCTGATCTGGCAAGCGGGCGTACCCGCCTTCCTGCCCTGGGCCTGCCGTCGTCGTACGCACAAGGAATCCAGGAGCTACAGATCATGTACCAAGGTCAGTCGAGGGAACGTTTCGAGAACAACAATGGGAAGCTGGCCGCGCACCGTGCGCGGCCTGTCCGTACACAGGAGTGCGGCCCTGTGCTGCGGCCCAGCCTGGTGGCGGTGCTCGTGTCGGCAGCGGTAGCCGTGATGGCCGTCAGCCCCGGCGAGGCGCTGGCCCAGCCCGCCGCCGCCATGGAAGCTCGCCAGCCCTTTCACATTGCGGCCCAGCCCCTGCTCGAAGCCCTCAAGGCATTTGGCCGCCAGACGCAAGCGCAGGTGCTCTTTGATGACGGGCTGGTCGAAGGGCGCCAAGGCGCAGCAGTCAGCGGCAATCTCAGTGCACGCGAAGCCTTGGCCAGACTGCTGGCTGGAACGGGCTTGGTCGCCGTCAGCACGCAGCCCGGCACCTTCACCATCCAGACAGCAGCGGCTGCGGCTTCCAAGGTGACTTTGGCGGAAGTGACGGTGACGGCGCAAGCCGATGCCAATGGAGCGACCGAAGGCACCGGCTCCTACACCGCGGACCGGGTGCGCACTGCCACCAAACTGGACCTGTCCATCCGCGAGACGCCGCAATCGGTCAGCGTGGTGACGCAGCAGCAGATGCGCGATGCCAACATGCAGTCGCTCGACGACGTGACCGATGCCCTTGTGGGTGTCACCTACAGCCAGCTGGGCACCGAGCGCTCGTACTTCTATTCCAGGGGCTTCCAGGTCACGGACCTGCAGATCGATGGCCTGTCCACCAGCATGGCCGAGAGCTTTTCGGCCGACGCCATGTCGCTCAACAACATGGCGATCTACGACCGGGTGGAGGTGGTGCGCGGCGCCAACGGCCTGCTCCAGGGCTCGGGCAACCCGTCGGCCGTCATCAACCTGGTGCGCAAGCGGCCGACGCGCGAGTTCCAGATGAGTGCCGAGGTCGGCGCCGGCTCCTGGGCGGACTACCGGGCGCAGTTCGACGTATCCGGCCCGCTCAATGCCCAAGGCACCGTGCGCGGCCGCGCCGTGCTGCTCAACAACCAGGCCAACAGCTTCAGGCAGGGCGCCGAGGCCGACAACCGGATGCTCTACGCCATCGTGGAGACCGACCTGGGCGCCGCCACGACGGCCAGCCTCGGCTTCAGCGCGCAGCGCGACAACCACCAGGGCTACGACTGGGGCGGCTTCAACACGCGGGAAGATGGCTCGTTCTACCCCCTGGACCGCTCGGCCTCGCAAGCAGGCCCCGACGCGCACCTGAACCGGGACAACTACACCGTCTTCGGCGACGTGAAGCACCGCCTGGGCAACGGCTGGAGCCTGGCCGCCGCCTTCAACGCGGTGCGTTCCAAGGCCAGCTTCGTTGCCAATTACCCCGCACGGATCTCGGGCGACAGCCATGCCCTGACCTGGGTGGACGCGGAGTACACCGACAAGCAGTTCGCCTTAGACCTGCATGCCACAGGCCCCTACACCCTGTTCGGCCGCCAGCACCAGCTCATGCTGGGCCTGAGCACCCGCAGGGACAACTTCGACTACGACATCTACGCGCCCCGGGGCTCGCAGACGATAGACGTCACCGGCTTCGACTTCTCCTCGATCCGGGTGCCGGGCTTCAGCAGCACGCCCTCCGTCTATGCGCTGGAGCGCAACGAGAAAGGCGCTTCCATCGCCACCCGCCTGCGTGCCACAGAGGCGCTGAGCTTCATCGTCGGCAGCCGGTTGAGCTGGTCGGACTATTCCTCCCGCAGCCCGTACACCACCGCCTCGTTCGACTCCGGCCGGCAGTTCATCCCGTATGCGGGCGTGGTCCATGACCTGAGCCCTGCGCATGCGCTCTACGCCAGCTACACCGACATCTATTCGATCCAGCAGTACTACAGCCCGAGCGGCCTGCTCGACCCGGTGAAGGGCAAGAACTACGAAGCCGGTGTGAAGAGCCAGCTCTTCGACGGCCGCCTGCAGACTGCGCTGGCCGTGTTCCAGACCGACCAGCTGAACCTGCCGGTGGCCCTGAGCATGGCCTCGACCTGCGGGCTCAGTGGCGGCGCCCGCTGCTACACAGAGGGCGCCAAGGTACGCAACCGTGGCATCGACCTGGAGGTCACGGGCTCGCCCGCACCAGGCTGGAACGTTGCCGCCGGCTTCACCTTCAGCGACCCGAAGTACGTGGCCGGCCCCAATGCGGGCAAGCACTACAACACCACCCTGCCGCGCAAGGTCTTCAAGCTGTCCACCGACTACCGCCTGCCCGGAGGACGGTGGCGTGTGGGCGGCAGCGTGCAGGCACAGAGCGCCATGTCGCACGACGGTGCCGGGTTTCGCATCCAGCAGGGCGGCTACACGCTGCTGAACCTGCATGCGGGTTACCAGTTCACCAGCCGCCTGCGGCTGCAGGTGAACGTTCGCAACGCACTGGACAAGCACTACTACCAGACCATCCCGACCAACAACAACTACGGCGGCGTCTTCGCCGGCACGCCGCGCAGCTTCGCGGTGACCCTGCGCTATGACTACTGACCGGCGGGACGGAAAGCACGACGACATGCGCCGTACCGCCACATCGAGTTGCGAGGCTGCCCGGTGATGCCGCCGCACTCCACGCAGCGCCGGTGGCGGCCCGGCGCGGGCAGGCTCGCCCTGGCGATCCTGATTCCGGTGGCCGCTGCCGCGGGTTGGCTCCTGCTGCGACCGGATTCATCGCCGCGATGGCAGACGGCCACGGTCGGCCGCGGCAACATCGAATCGAGCGTCGCGGCCATCGGCACCTTGCAACCCGTGCGTTCGGTGGACGTTGGCGCCCAGGTATCAGGCCAGATCACCCATATCCACGTGCAGCCGGGCGATACGGTGCGCAAGGGCCAGTTGCTGGCCGAGATCGACGCCAGCGTGCTGGCGGCCACCGTGGAGGCCGGACGGGCCCGGATTGCCAGCCTGCGTGCCCAGCTGGACGACGCACAGGCCCAGGCGGAGCTGGCCGGCCAGCAGTACAGCCGCCAGCAGCAGATGGCGCGTGATGGAGCCACCCGGCTGGAGGACGTGCAGACGGCCGCCGCCATGCGGCGCTCGGCGCGGGCCAAGGTGGCGCAGTACGAGGCCACGATTCGCCAGACGGCGGCCAGTCTGCGCGCCGACGAGGCGCGGCTGGGCTACACGCGCATCTACGCGCCCATTGAAGGCGTGGTGACAGGCATCGACGTCAAGGAAGGCCAGACGCTGAACGCCACCTACCAGACGCCCGCGGTGCTGCGCATTGCCGACCTCTCGCGGATGACGGTGTGGACTGAGGTGTCCGAGGCCGATATCCGCCATGTCAAGGTGGGCCAGGCCGCCTACTTCACCACGCTCGGAGGGGACAGGCGCCGATGGAGCGGCAAGGTGCGGCAGGTGCTGCCGGCCCCGCCCGTGCAATCCGGTGCCGGTGCCGCCGGTGGCAGCGGCGCTGCTGCGGCGCCCGCCATGAAGGCCGTGCAGTACACCGTGCTGTTCGACGTGGACAATCCCGACGGTGCCCTGATGCCGCAGATGACGGCCCAAGCTACCGTGGTGGCTGCGGCGGCCCAGGGGGTGCTTGTCGCCCCGCTGGCCGCCTTCAAGACCGCCAGCGACCTCCACGCCGACAAGACGCACGAGGTCCGCCTGCTTGCCGAGCGGTCACCCGACCAGGTCGTGGAAGTCCGCCGTGTGCGTCTGGGCGTGAGGGACCGCCTTCAGGCGGAGGTGCTGGAGGGGCTGGCCGAAGGGGACCGGATCATCACCGGTGAGGCGGCCCCGGCCGCGGGCCCCAGGAGATTGCGGTGGTGACCCCGCTGATCGAACTGCGGGGCATCCGCAAGCGCTATGGCGGCGCCGCCACGGGGCGCCCCGTGGTGGAGGTGCTGCACGGCATCGACCTGGCCATCCATGCCGGGGAATTCGTCGCCATCGTCGGCCAGTCCGGCTCGGGCAAGTCCACGCTGATGAACCTGCTGGGCTGCCTGGACCGGCCGAATCAAGGCACGTACCGCTTCAACGGCCGTGACGTGGCCGACCTGGTCGCCGACGAGCTGGCCTGGCTTAGACGCGAGGCCTTCGGCTTCGTGTTCCAGGGCTACCACCTGATCGCCACCGACTCCGCGCAGGAGAACGTGGAGATGCCGGCGATCTACGCCGGCAAGACCGGGGCCGAGCGCGCAGAACGTGCAGGCGCGCTGCTGGGACGCCTGGGGCTTGCCGGCAAGCTGCACCTGCGACCCAACCAGCTGTCCGGAGGGCAGCAGCAGCAGCGCGTCTCCATCGCCCGGGCGCTGATGAATGGCGGGCGCATCATCCTGGCCGACGAGCCCACGGGCGCGCTGGACAGCCAAAGCGGCGCCGAGGTCATGGCGCTGCTGCACGAGCTGGCGGATGCCGGCCACACCATCATCCTGATCACCCACGACCGCGAGGTGGCGGCACAGGCCCGGCGCGTCGTGGAGATCCGCGACGGGCGCATCGTCGGCGACGTCCGGGAAGGCCGAGCCGCGTCAGGCCAGGCCGCGTCAGACCTCGCGCTCGCCGCCATCCCCGCGCCCGGCGCGGAAGGGGCGCGGCTTGAGCCTGGCACGCCGCTGCTGTCGGACCTGCGCGAGGCGCTGCGATCGGCCTGGCGCTCCATGCGCATCCACCGCTCGCGCACCGCACTGACCTTGCTGGGCATCGTCATCGGCGTGGCCTCGGTCATCGTGATGCTGGCCGTGGGCATGGGAGCGCGCGAGGATGTGGTCGCGCGATTGGGCGCGATGGGCTCGACCGTCATGTACATCAACAACCGCCCGCCACCGCAGGGTGGTCCGCAGGGCGTGACGACCCTGGCCGACCTCGAGGAGATAGAGATGCTGCCGGAAGTGGCGCACGCCATGCCCGTGGCGCGCGACCCGGCCATGCTGCGACATGGCAACCTGGCCTGGCAGGCGGACACCATCGCGGCCACCCATGCATGGCCGTCCATCCATCACTGGCCGGTGGCAGAAGGCCGGTTCTTTACCGAGGCGGAGGACGAACAGCTGGCGCCGGTGGTCGTGATCGGGCAGAAGGTGCGCGAGCGGTTCTTCGAAGATGAATCGCCGCTGGGCAGGCAGCTTCTCATCGGCAATACACCGTTCCAGGTGGTCGGCGTCATGGCGGCCAAGGGCGCCGGCGATGGCGGCAGTTCGCAAGACGACCTGGTGGTGGTGCCCTACCGCTCGGGCATCCTGCGCGTTTTTCCGAACGGTCGCAGCTTCGATCCGCACTACACGGTGGTCCAGGCACGGGATTCGCCGAGCGTGCTGCCGGCGCAGGCGGCCATCGAGGCGTTGCTGCGCTTGCGCCACGGGCGCGAGGATTTCTTCGTCGCCAACGCGGCCGCGCGTTTGCAGGCGCAGGCCCAGGCCCAGGATTCGATGACGACGATGCTCAGCCTGATCGCCGCCGTGTCCCTGCTGGTAGGCGGCATCGGCGTGATGAACGTCATGCTCATGGCGGTGAAGGAGCGCACGCGCGAGATTGGCATCCGCATGGCGACCGGGGCGCGCCAAACGGACATCCAGCGACAGTTCCTCACCGAGGCCGTGCTGGTGACCATGGTCGGCGCAACCGCCGGCATCGTGGCGGGGGTGGCCATCGGGGCAGGTCTCATCGTCTGGGGCAGCGAACTGGTCTTCTCGGTGAGAGCCATGCTGCTGGCCTTCGGCTGTGCGGTGGCGACGGGCCTGGTGTTCGGCTTCATGCCGGCCCGGCAGGCGGCAAGGCTCGATCCTGTCGTTGCGCTGGCAGGGGAGTAACGAGGCCCGGTGCGGAACTTGCGCAACGGCACCGCACACGTGTCCCGTGTCCGATGCCCTTTGCTGCAGATGTATCGGCCCCATGTGCCCCGGATGCCTGAGCCCCCTCAAGACCCGGGGCGGCTCACCACCCCCTCGGCCGCTGCCTTGAAGTTCTCCATGACTTCATCGATCGGCTGACCCATCTGCGCATGGACGATGGCGCCATCCGCCATCAGGGTGAGCGCGGCGCCCACGGATACGGGATGGCCACCGAACAGGCGATCCAGCACGGACGACATTTCCTGCTTGTGCCGCCGGACCGTTGCCAGGATCTCATGGTCGGACGAGCCCAGTTCGGCAGCGGCATTGAGAAAGGCGCAGCCCCGGAAGTCGGGCTGGCCGAACCAGTTCCTGAGGGTGCTGGACAGCGCATCCAACGCTGGCGAGCCCCCGGCGGGCGCCTGCGCCAGGCTGGCCTGGAACCAGGAAATCCACCGCTCATGGCGGTAGTCGAGGTACGCCCGGATCAGGTCGTCCTTGCTGGCGTACTGGCGGTAGAAGGTGACTTTGCTGACCGACGACCGCTCGATGATCCGGTCCACGCCCGTGGCCCGGATGCCCTCTGCGTAGAAGAGGCCATGGGCTGCCACCAGGATGCGCTCGCGGGGCGGCAATGACTCGAAGGAAGGCTCGGAAGTTTTCATGAAGACATTGTAGACAGATCGTTCCACATTCGTTAGAGTGGCGCATGTAGACAGATCGTTCTACATCTCTTCAAAAGGTCACATCATGGAAACTCGCCCACCCCTGCCCCCTTTCTCTCTCGCAAGCGCCGTCCAAAAGGTCCGTCTGGCCGAGGATGGGTGGAACACACGCGATGCGGCCAAGGTCGCGATGGCCTATACCCTCGACACGAAATGGCGCAACCGGGCGGAGTTCGCCAACAGCCGCGCCGAGGCCCAGGCCCTTCTTGAGAGAAAGTGGAAGAAGGAGCTGGACTACCGGCTGATCAAGGAGCTTTGGCTGTACGGAGAAAACCGGATCGCAGTCCGCTATGCCTATGAGTGGCACGACGATGCCGGGAACTGGTTCCGGTCGTACGGCAACGAGAACTGGGAGTTCGAGGCCGACGGTCTCATGCGCCGGCGCTTCGCATGCATCAACGACATGCCCATCCAGGAGTCGGAGCGCAAGTTCCACTGGCCGCTGGGCCGTCGCCCCGATGACCACCCCGGTCTGTCCGACCTGGGCCTGTAGGCAAAGCCCCGGGCCACGTCCCGAGCCAGCGGGGCAGTCGGCCACTGCCGCGATGGCCTGGGCGGGGACGGGCTCCGCCTTACCGACTCAACGCCTTGCGGACCTCCGCCTGAAACGCCTCGCTGTTGCGAAGGCGCAGGTACTCCTGGTATGCGGCCCGATATTCCTGCGTTTCGACTCCGTAGGAGATCGATATCTCCGCATGGCGGTCCAATCCGGCGCGGCGCCAGAGTGCGAGATCGGCGATGACTTCGGCGCGGGACAGCGCTGCGCCCGATGGTGCTGTCGAGGCATCTTGCGGCTTCGAATAGGCAGCGAAGCAGGTAGAGAAAGCGATGGCGGCAAGCGCCGACTTCAGGACGAGTGCGCCTGCAGCAGCGGTGGGGGAGGGGGTTGTGTTTGACATGGTTTGACAGATGGGGGTGGGTGGAGCCGGGCCATGGCTTGGGCCGCCTGCTTGGGCAGGTCGCCTGGGCCGCGCGTCCCGCAGGGGTGTTCGGTTTCTTTGCTGTGTGGAAAGGGGGCTCCTTTCGGGAAGTGGCAGGTTCAGGGGGCAACGCTGGCGGGAAGACCGTGGCTGGCGGCTGCCAATGCCCTGGAAGGCTCCGGCGTCCAGCCGCCGCCCAGCGCCTTGAAGATCGCGACCGTCGATCGCGCCGACTCCGTCCGGGCCTGCGCCTGTGCATCCAGCACGCCCAGCAGGCTTTCATCCGCCTGCAGCACCTCGATCAGGCTGACCACGCCCTTGTCGTAGGCGGCGCCCGCGGCCTGCCGGGCCCGCGTGAGTGCCTCCGCACCCCTGGCGAGCACGGCCATCAGCTCCTGCCGCTTGTCCCGCGATACCAGGGCGTTCTCCACCTCTTCCGTGGCGCGCAGTACCGACTGCCGGTAGGCGGCAAGGCTTTCCGCCTCCTGTGCCTGCGCCTGTTGGATCTGGGCGTTGATGCGTCCGAAGTCGAACAGCCGCCAGCGCAGGCCGCCCACAAGGGTTGCCTGCGACGCGCCGGCCCCGAAGAGATTGCCCGCGGAGATGGAGGTTGCGCTGCCGATCAGGCCGCTGATCGACAGCTTCGGGTAGTACTCGGCGATCGCCACGCCGATGCGTGCGTTCGACGCTGCCAGGCGCCGCTCCGCCGCGATGAGGTCCGGGCGTCGCCGCAGCAGATCGCCGGGCGCCTCTGCCAGGGAAAGGGTTGGCAATACGGGGACCGGGCGGGGATCGGCCAGTTCGGTCCGGTGCGTGCCGGGTGCCGTGGCCAGCATCACGTCCATGGCGTTGAGGGCGGCTTCGAGCGCATTTTCCAGCGGCGGGACGGTGGCTTGTGCCCGTGCGAGCGCTCCCTCGACCTGGCGCAGCTGAAGCTCGGGTGCCAAGCCCTTGCCCCAACGCAGTTCGACGATGGAGCGCAGTTGCTGCTGGGTTTGCACTTGCGAGCGTGCCACTGCCAGCCGCGCCTGCAGGCCGCGAACCTGGATATAGGTGTCCGCAGTCTGGGCGGCCACCGCGAGCCGCACGGCAGTGGCGCCGGCTTCCGATGCCTGGTACTCGGCCAGGGAGGCCTGCCTGGCCCTGCGCAGGCCGCCGAAGAGATCAAGCTCCCAACTGGCCCCGAGGTTGGCCTCCTGGGCGCTGCCGTAGCGATCGAACCCCGGCATGGAGTCGAGGACCCGGCCCAGCGGAGTTTCGACCGACTGATAGCTCCTGGCTGTCTGCGCCGAGATCTGGGCCGACGGCAGCAACGCGGCTGCCGCCGCATCCAGCCCGGCGCGTGCCTGAAGCACGCGGCCAGCGGCCTGGGCAACATCCAGGTTCTGCTGCAGTGCCGCCGTGACGAGGTGCGCCATTTGCGCATCGCCAAAGGCTGCCCACCAGGCCGCAAGGTCCGTGGAGGAGGCCGGCGAAGGCGGCTTGCCCTCACCCAGAACGCGGCCGCCCATGTAGGCCTGGGGCAGGGCCGTGGCGGGCGGCTGGTAGTCAGGGCCTACCGCACATCCTGCACAGAGGCTGGCGAGCATCAGAAAGACGGGGGCGGCAAGACGCGGCATGTTCAACAGTCAGAAGCGTGGTGACGCTGTGACTATATTCCATAATGGTCACTTGCATAGTATTTTTTTGTTGGAGTAAGCTAGGCCGCATGAGCACCACCAACGTCTATCCGACCTCTGCGCGCGGCCCGGTCGAACACGATGTCCGGCAACAGATCGTGATTGCGGCGAAAGAGCATTTCAGCCGCTACGGCTACGAGAAAACCACGGTGTCCGACCTTGCCAAGGCCATCGGCTTTTCCAAGGCCTACATCTACAAGTTCTTCGAGTCCAAGCAGGTCATCGGCGAGATGATCTGTTCCAACTGCCTGATGGAGATGGAGGCGGAGATCCGCCAGGCCGTCGCCAGCACGGATGCGCCTCCCGAACAGCTGCGGCGCCTGTTCAAGGCGATCGTCGCTGCCACGCTGCGGCTTTTTTCCGAAGACCGCAAGCTGTACGAGATCGCCATTTCGGCGTCGGCCGAGCGCTGGCAGGCAGCGCAGGCCTATGAAGAACGCATGCATCAGCTGCTGCTGCAGATACTCGATGCCGGGCGCCAGCGGGGCGACTTCGAGCGCAAGACGCCGCTGGATGAAACCGGGCGCGCCATCTTCCTGGTCATGCTCCCCTATCTGAACCCGGTGATGCTGCAGCACAGCCTCGACCATGCGGATGAGGCGCCCGCGCAACTGGCCGGATTGGTGTTGAGAAGCCTGTCGCCCTAAAGCCCGCAATTGTGACCATTGACATAAATGGTCACTAATCACAGAATCGGGTCCTGCTCATTGATCGGGACCCCTCATGCTTCGGCACCGCCATCTGTCCATCGCCGCTGTCGGCACACTGTCACTTGCACTCGCGGCCTGCGGCAAAAGCCCGCCGCCAGATCCGCGCACCCAGCCACCCCTCGTTCGCACCACCCTGGTAGCGCCAGGCAATTCTTCCGAGCGCGTCTTCACCGGCACCATCGCGGCCAGGGTGCAGGGCGATCTTGGATTTCGCGTGGCCGGCAAGGTGCTGGAGCGCCTGGTGGATACAGGCCAGACGGTCAGGCGGGGCCAGGCCTTGCTGCGCCTCGACCCGGTGGACCTGAAGCTGGCCGCCAATGCCCAGCAGGAGGCCGTCGCAGCCGCCAGGGCACGTGCCCAGCAGGCCAGCGACGAGGAGCAGCGCTACCGTGACCTGCAGGGAACGGGTGCCGTTTCGGCCTTGGCCCATGAACAGATCAAGGCGGCCGCAGATGCCGCCCGCGCCCAGCTCAGGGCAGCCGAAGCGCAGGCCGCAGTGGCGATCAACGCCAGCCGCTACGCCGAACTGCTGGCCGATGCCGATGGCATCGTGATGGAAACACTTGCCGAGCCTGGCCAGGTCGTCAGTGCCGGCCAGGTGGTCGTGCGCCTCGCCCATGCCGGCAGGCGCGAAGCGGTCGTACAGTTGCCCGAAACACTGCGGCCCGCGCTGGGCTCGGCGGCCCAGGCCCGCCTGTTCGGCAGGGAGGATGTGGTCATCCCCGCCAGACTGCGCCAGCTGTCCGATGTGGCGGACCGGGCCACCCGTACCTTTGAGGCCCGCTATGTGCTGGACGCCGGCGCGACGGCAAGCGCCCCGCTGGGCAGCACGGTCACGCTCAGGATCGGCGGGGCATCGACATCGACAGCAACAGCTACATCGACAGCGGGCAAGGCAACCATGCAGGTCCCCATCGGCGCCATCCTCGATGAGGGCAAGGGGGCTGCTGTCTGGGTGGTGCAGGGCGATCAGGTGAGGCGCCAGCCCGTCACCGTGGTTCAGGTGCAGGACGGCAATGCCCAGGTGGTGGGTGCGCTCGGCCTGGGGGCGCGGATCGTCGCGCTCGGTGCGCATTTGTTGAGCGAGGGCGCGCAGGTGCGACTGGGCAGCGAGGTGCCGGCGCCTTCAGCTGGACCAATGTCCACTGTGTCCCCTGCGCCCTCAGTGTCCACGGGAGCGTCCCGTGAGTGAAGGCCGTTTCAACCTATCGGCGCTTGCCGTCCGTGAGCGTTCCATCACGTTGTTCCTGATCCTGCTGATTTCGCTGACGGGTGTCTTTGCCTTCCTGAAGCTGGGCCGGGCGGAAGATCCGGCCTTCACCGTCAAGGTCATGACGATCATCACGGCCTGGCCTGGCGCCACCCCGCAGGAAATGCAGGACCAGGTGGCAGAGAAGCTGGAAAAGCGCCTGCAGGAGCTGCGCTGGTACGACCGCACCGAAACCTTCGTCAGACCGGGGCTGGCCTTTACCACACTGACCCTGCTCGACTCCACGCCCCCCGGCGAGGTGCAGGAGGAGTTCTACCAGGCACGCAAGAAGCTCGGTGACGAAGCCCGCAACCTGCCGGCGGGCGTGATCGGCCCTATGGTGAACGACGAGTACGCCGACGTGACCTTTGCGATCTACGCCCTCAAGGCGCGCGGCGTAGAGCCCAGGGCACTGGTGCGCGACGCCGAAGCCTTGCGCCAGCGTCTTTTGCATGTGCCGGGCGTCAAGAAGGTCAACATCGTCGGCGAGCAATCCGAGCGGATCTACGTGGAGTTCTCGCACGAGCGCCTGGCCACGCTGGGCATCAGCCCGCAGGACGTCTTCGCGGCATTGAACAACCAGAACGCTCTCACCCCTGCCGGGTCGGTGGAGACCCAGGGACCGCAGGTGTTCATCCGCATCGATGGGGCGTTCGACGCGCTGCAGAAGATCCGCGACACGCCCATCGTGGCCCAGGGCCGCACGGTCAGGCTGTCCGACATCGCCACCGTCCAGCGCGGCTACGAAGACCCCTCGACCTTCATCATCCGCAACGGTGCGGAGCCGGCCTTGCTGCTGGGCATCGTCATGCGCGACGGCTGGAACGGGCTGGACCTGGGCAAGGCGCTGGACAGGGAAGTGGGCGCCATCAACGCAGACATGCCGCTGGGCATCGGCCTGAGCAAGGTGACGGACCAGGCCGCGAACATCAGCGCCGCCGTCGATGAGTTCATGCTCAAGTTCCTGGCCGCGCTGCTGGTCGTGCTGGTGGTGTGCTTCGCCAGCATGGGCTGGCGCGTTGGCGTGGTGGTGGCTGCGGCCGTGCCGCTGACGCTGGCGGCCGTGTTCATCATCATGGCCGCCACGGGAAAGAATTTCGACCGCATCACGCTCGGCTCGCTGATCCTTGCGCTGGGCCTGCTGGTGGACGACGCCATCATCGCCATCGAGATGATGGTGGTGAAGATGGAGGAGGGCTACGACCGCGTGGCCGCGTCCGCCTACGCCTGGAGCCATACCGCGGCGCCCATGCTGTCCGGGACGCTGGTGACGGCGGTGGGCTTCATGCCCAACGGGTTCGCCCGCTCCTCTGCAGGCGAGTACACCAGCAACATGTTCTGGATCGTCGGCATCGCGCTCATCGTGTCCTGGGTGGTGGCCGTGGTGTTCACGCCCTATCTCGGCGTGAAGATGCTGCCCCCTCTCAAGAAGGTCGAAGGCGGACATGCGGCGATGTATGGCACGCCCCGCTACGAGCGCCTGCGGCGCGTGCTGGGCAAGGTGATCGCCCGCAAGGCGCTGGTGGCCGCAGTCGTGGGCGGGCTCATGGTGGCTTCCGTGCTGGGCATGTCCATCGTGAAGAAGCAGTTCTTTCCCATCTCCGACCGGCCCGAGGTGATGGTCGAGGTGCAGATGCCCTACGGCACCTCCATCGGCCAGACGAGCGAGACCACCCGCACGGTGGAAGCCTGGCTGCTGCAGCAGCCCGAATCGGAGATCGTGACCGCCTATATCGGCCAGGGCGCACCGCGCTTTTTTCTGGCCATCTCCCCTGAGCTGCCCGACCCGTCGTTCGCCAAGATCGTCGTGCGCACCGCCAACCAGGAGCAGCGCGACGCACTCAAGCTCAGGCTGCGCGAGGCCATCTCCCAGGGACTGGCTCCGCAGGCGCAGGTGCGCGCATCGCAGATCGTGTTCGGGCCGTACTCCCCGTTCCCCGTGGCATATCGCGTCTCCGGCCCCGACCCGGAGCGGCTGCGCGACATTGCCGGCCAGGTGCACCAGGTGCTGCACGACAGCCCGATGATGCGGACCGTGAACTCCGACTGGGGCGTGCGCACCCCCGTCATGCGCTTCACCCTGGACCAGGACCGGCTGCAGGCCATGGGACTGACCTCCGCGGCGGTCGCGCAGCAGCTGCAGTTCCTGCTCAGCGGCGTGCCCGTGACCACCGTGCGCGAGGACATCCGCACCGTGCAGGTGATGGCGCGTTCTGCGGGCGGCACCCGCCACGATGTGGCCAGGGTCGGCGACTTCACGCTCACCAACGCCACTGGCCAGCGCATACCGCTGTCGCAACTGGGCGAGGTCACCGTGCAGATGGAGGAGCCCGTCATGCGCCGCCGCGACCGCATGCCCACCATCACGGTCCGCGGAGACATCGATGACAGCCTGCAGCCGCCCGATGTGTCGGCGGCCCTCACCCGGCAGCTGGAGCCCATCAGGAAGGCGTTGCCTGCGGGCTACCGCATCGACGAGGCCGGCTCCATCGAGGAATCCGGCAAGGCCATGGCGGCCATGCTGCCCCTGTTCCCGATCATGATCGCCATCACGCTGATCATCATCATCTTGCAGGTGCGGTCGATATCGGCCATGGTCATGGTGTTCCTGACAAGCCCCCTGGGATTGATCGGCGTGGTGCCGACGCTCATCGTCTTTCAGCAGCCCTTCGGCATCAATGCACTGGTGGGGCTGATCGCGCTGTCGGGCATCCTGATGCGCAATACGCTGATCCTGATCGGGCAGATCCAGCACAACGAGCAGGAGGGGCTTGAGCCGTTCCAGGCGGTGGTGGAGGCCACCGTCCAGCGCGCCCGGCCCGTGATCCTGACCGCGCTGGCGGCGATCCTGGCCTTCATCCCGCTGACCCAATCGGTGTTCTGGGGGACGCTGGCCTATACGCTGATCGGTGGCACGCTCGCCGGCACGGTGCTGACGCTGGTCTTTCTGCCCGCCATGTACTCGATCTGGTTCAGGATCAGGCCCGGCGAAGCACGGCGCTGATCCACGGCACACGTGCCCAGGGCTTTGGCCGATTGGCCACAATGGGGCATCCCGTTCCAGGCTCAGGAGGCCATGCATGTCCGACATCCGCTGCGGCGATTCCATCCACCCACGCGCATCCCTGGGCCGCCGCTGCGCGCGTGCCGCCGCTCCCCTGCTGGCGGCGCTGCTGCTGTCGCCGCTGGCCCAGGCCGCGCTCAAGGTGGGCGACAAAGCGCCGCGCTTCACCACGCCGGCTGCGGTGGCGGGCAAGGCCTTCGATTTCGACATGGCCGCCACGCTCAGGAAGGGGCCGGTGGTGCTGTATTTCTTCCCCAAGGCCTTCACGCAGGGCTGCACCATGGAAGCCCATGCCTTTGCCGAGGCCACGCCGCGTTTCGCGGCCATGGGTGCCACGGTGGTGGGCATGTCGCATGACGACATCGATACGC
This sequence comes from Delftia deserti, assembly GCF_042653485.1. NCBI lineage: Bacteria > Pseudomonadati > Pseudomonadota > Betaproteobacteria > Burkholderiales > Comamonadaceae > Delftia > Delftia deserti. Next base: position 4,976,268 of record NZ_JBHSIH010000001.1, read on the forward strand.
TCAAGCGCTTTTCCACCGAGGCCTGCCGCGACCAGTTCGCCGTGGCATCGGACCCGCAGGCGCAGACCATCCGCGCCTACGACGCCTCGGCCGCCGCCGACCCCCAGCGCGCCGACCGAATTTCCTACGTGATCGGGCAGGACGGCAAGGTCCGCTTCGTGCACATGGGCTCGGACCCGGACGAGCATGTGCGCCAGACCGAGGCCGCGGTCAAGCGGCTGACCGGAAAGTAGCCCGCCGCGCGGCCCCTGTCAGGGGCCGTTGCCCTCGCTGGCCAGGATCTCGGCGTATTCCTCGTCCGTGAACAGCCTGGAGCGTGTGTGGAAGGCCTTGCCCGTGCTGCCCTCCAGCGAGAAGGTGCCGCCCTGGCCCTCGATCACGTCCAGGATGAGCTGGGTGTGCTTCCAGTATTCATACTGCGACTTGCCGATGTAGAAGGGCGCGCCGCCCACCTGGCCCAGCAGCACGTCCTGGGCGCCTATCGTCAGCTCGCCGGGCAGGTAGCAGTTGGCGGCACTGTTGTCGCAGCAGCCCCCGGACTGGTGGAAGAACACCGGCCCGTGCTGCGCCTGCAGGTCGGCGATCAGCGCCAGGGCGGCGTCGGTGGCAGTCACTTTGTCAACCATGGGTTGGTCCTTTCCTGGGCGGCCGGCCGCGCTGTGCGCCGCCGGCCGCATTCACCTGGGAAGAACTTCAGAAGAAGCCCAGCTTGTTCTCGCTGTAGCTGACCAGCAGGTTCTTGGTCTGCTGGTAGTGGTCCAGCATCATCTTGTGGGTCTCGCGGCCGATGCCTGATTCCTTGTAGCCGCCGAAGGCCGCGTGCGCCGGATAGGCGTGGTAGCAGTTGGTCCACACGCGCCCGGCCTTGATGGCGCGGCCCATGCGGTAGGCCACGTTGCCGTTGCGGCTCCACACGCCGGCGCCCAGGCCGTAGAGCGTGTCGTTGGCAATGGCCAGGGCCTCGGCCTCGTCCTTGAAGGTGGTCACGGCCAGCACGGGGCCGAAGATTTCCTCCTGGAAGATGCGCATCTTGTTGTGGCCCTTGAACAGCGTGGGCTGCACGTAGTAGCCGCCTTCCAGGTCGCCGCCCAGATGGGCCTGGCCGCCGCCGGCCAGCACCTCGGCGCCTTCCTGCTTGCCCAGGTCCAGGTACGACAGGATCTTGGTGAGCTGCTCCTTGGACGCCTGCGCGCCCATCATGCTGTCGGTGTCCAGGGGGTTGGCATGCCGGATGGCGGCCACGCGCTGGAGCACGCGCTCCATGAAGCGGTCGTAGATGCTTTCCTGGATCAGCGCGCGGCTGGGGCAGGTGCAGACCTCGCCCTGGTTGAAGGCGAACAGCACCAGTCCTTCGACGGCCTTGTCGAGGAAGGCATCGTCCTTGTCCATCACATCGGCGAAGAAGATGTTGGGCGACTTGCCGCCCAGCTCCAGCGTGGCCGGGATCAGGTTGTTGGCCGCGGCCTGGGCGATCACGCGGCCCGTGGAGGTGGAGCCCGTGAAGGCGATCTTGGCGATGCGCTTGCTGGTGGCCAGCGGCATGCCGGCCTCGCGGCCGAAGCCGTTGACGATGTTGAGCACGCCGGGCGGCAGCAGGTCGGCAATGAGCTCGGCCAGGATCAGGATGCTGATGGGCGTGGACTCGGCCGGCTTGAGCACCACGCAGTTGCCTGCGCCCAGCGCGGGCGCCAGCTTCCAGGCCGCCATGAGGATGGGGAAGTTCCAGGGAATGATCTGGCCCACCACGCCCAGCGGCTCCTGGATGTGATAGGCCACCGTGGTCTCGTCGATATGGCTGAGCGCACCTTCCTGGGCGCGCACGCAGCCCGCGAAATAGCGGAAATGGTCCACGGTCAGCGGGATGTCGGCATTCAGCGTCTCGCGGATGGCCTTGCCGTTGTCCACGGTCTCGGCATAGGCGAGCAGCTCCAGGTTGGCTTCGATGCGGTCGGCGATCTTCAGCAGGACGTTCGCACGCTCGGCCGCGCTGGTGCGGCCCCAGGCGTCGCTGGCGGCATGGGCGGCGTCCAGCGCCAGTTCGATGTCTTCGGCCGTGGAGCGCGCGGCGCGGGTGTAGACCTTGCCGCTGATGGGGGTGACCACGTCGAAGTACTGCTCCTTGACCGGAGGTACGAACCTGCCGCCGATGAAGTTGTCGTAGCGGGCCTTGTAGGCGATCTTGGCGCCAGCGGCGCCGGGTGCTGCGTAGACGGTCATGCTGCTTGTCTCCTGAGGATGCTTATGGGTCTGTCGTGATCGGGTGTGGATCGGGATATCCGGCCATGGCCGGACGGCAGACATGATTCAAAAGCCGTGCCAGCCTGCAGGCCGCAGGGCAGGTGCCCGCAAAGGCATGCGGGACGTGGCTGCTGCGGGTATTCCCGTGCGCGTTCGCCCTGTGCCGTGACGTTCCGCAACAGGACAACTGTCCAGAAATGGAACAGTCGGGCGCCTGGCCTGCCACTTGGCTTGCCCGGTGCCCGCCGGCCCCGCATACTGGTCTGCAACGCGGCGCAATGACGCCCGAGCAGGAGACAGCATGCAATCGAGAGCTTCCCTTGTGGCCTTGCGCCAGGCCCGTCACAGCCTGATGGAGTCAGGCCTGTGCCCCAGCGGCCTGGTGGACGAGCGCCTGGCGCGCTCGTGGCAGCGTTGCATCGAGCAGGGACTGCGTCCCACCGGGCGCCTGGGCGCCGCCGACAACCTGGAGCAGCACGCGCTGGGCGTGCTGCGCAGCCGCCACCATGCGCTGCTGGCGCATTCACGGCCCGTCATGGAATACCTGTCCGAGCAGGTGCGCGGCAGCCAGAGCGTGGTGGTGCTGGCCGGCCCCTGCGGCACCCTGGTGGATACCTGCGGCGACCCCTTCTTTCTGGGCAAGGCAGAGCGCGTGGCCCTGGCCAGCGGTGCGTCCTGGCATGAGGCGCAGCGCGGCACCAATGCCATCGGCACGGCACTGGCCGAGATGGACTCCATCGAAATCCAGGGCGGCGAGCATTTCCTGGAGCGCAACGGCTTTCTCACCTGCGCGGCCGCGCCCATCCTGTCGAGCACGGGCCAGCTGCTGGGCATCCTGGACATCTCCAGCGAACATGGCCGGGGCAGCCCGCACACGCTGGGCCTGGTCGGCACGGCGGCCCGCATGATCGAAAACCGCCTCATGGCCTGCGATGGCCAGCGCCACATCCGCCTGCACCTGCACGCGCGGCCCGAAGGCATTGGCACGGTGGCCGAAGGCATTGCGCTGATCTCCGCGGACGGATGGCTGGTGGGCGCCAACCGCGCCGCGCTGGCCTTGCTGCGCCTGTCGCGGGCGCAGCTGGGCAGCGTGTCGCTGGAGCAGGTGCTGGACGCCGGCCTGGAGGAGCTGCTGTCACGCCAGCACCGCCAGCCCGATGCGGCCCAGCCGCTGCGGCGCCATGACGGCACGGCGCTGTTCGGCCAGCTGGTGCCGGACCGGCGCACGGTACGGTCCTCGGTCGTGGAGCGGGTTGCCGAGCAACAGCAACAGGAGCCGCAGCAGCCGGCGCGCGATGCGCTGGCGCGGCTGGACACGGGCGATGCGCGCTGGCGCGCGGCGGCCGACAAGGCGCGGCGCGTGCTGGGCAAGCCGATTGCGCTGCTCATCCAGGGCGAGTCCGGCGTGGGCAAGGAATGGTTTGCGCGCGCGGCCCACGACAGCGGGCCGCGCCGCGACGGCCCCTTCGTGGCCATCAACTGCGCGGCCATGCCCGAGTCGCTGATCGAGGCCGAGCTGTTCGGCTACCGCCAGGGCGCCTTCACGGGCGGGCGGCGCGAAGGACAGGCGGGCCTGCTGCGCCAGGCGCACGGCGGCACCCTGTTCCTGGACGAGATCGGCGACATGCCGCTGGCGCTGCAGACCCGGCTGCTGCGCGTGCTGCAGGAGCGGCAGGTGGTGCCGCTGGGCGGCGGCGAGCCCGTTGCCGTGGATTTCGCGCTGGTCAGCGCCTCCAACCGCAGGCTGCGCGAGGAGGCCGACCAGGGGCGTTTTCGTGCCGACCTGTACTACCGCATCAACGGCCTGGCCGTGGAGCTGCCGCCGCTGCGCGAGCGCGGCGACTTCGAGGCGCTGGCCGCGCGCATGCTGGCCGACATCGAACCCGCCCGCCCGCTGCGCATGGCACCGGCCCTGCTGGCGCAGCTGGCCGGCCATGGCTGGCCCGGCAATCTGCGCCAGTGCGCCAGCGTGCTGAGAACGGCCTGCGCCATGCTCGATCCCCATGAGGACTGCCTGCAGTGGCAGCATCTGCCCGACGACTTCCAGGCCGAGCTGGCGCAGACCGCCCGCAGCGGCCCCCGGCTCGACGCTGCGCCGCAGAGCCTGGATGAACTCTCGCGCTCGGCCGTGCGGCAGGCGCTGGAGAACTGCCGGGGCAATGTCACCCAGGCCGCGCGCATGCTGGGCATCAGCCGCCAGACGCTGTACCGCAAGCTGGCCCAGGACCGTGCGGCGGACGGCTTGCGGCTGCAGTGAGGCGCCTGCCGGTGCTCAGGCCTTGAAGGTGATCCAGGGCCTGAGCTTCACGGCGGCGTGGATCAGGCCGGCGGCCTCCTGCGACTCGATGACCGGGCCGATGGGCTTGTAGGCTTCGGGCGCCTCCTCGATGCGGCGCTCCTCGCGCAGCGTCACGCATTGCCAGCCCTGTTCGCCCGCATGGCCCGCACGGGCTTCGGGCCGCAGCGCGCGCACGGCCTGGCGGCGCATGCGCCGTCCCGCGCGGCCTGGCGGTGCTCCACACCATTGCGCGCCTGCCCAACGCCCGGTGGTAGGGCGCGCCTGATTCCCGCCTTCCCCCTCAAGCCACTGCCTGGCACTTCCATGAATCCACTTGCCTTGCCCACACGCCGCTCGCTCCTGAAAATCGCCGCCGGCCTGCCGTGCTGTCGGCCTTGCCCAGCATCACCGAAGTGCCGGCGCTGCGCGATTTCGAGTACGCCAGCCTGGCGGGCTACTTCGTCAAGCGCGGCACGCCGCAGGATGTCAAGCAGCGCCTGAACCAAGCCATCGGCCAGGCCCTGCTGGACCCGCAGGTCATCGCCAGGCTGGAGGCCGACGGCCGTGACGTCGCCAAGCCCATGGGCCTGGACGATGCGGCGGCCGCCTATGCGCGCGAGATCGCCAAGTACCGCGAAATGATCCGCGTCACGGGCTACGTGCAGGCGGATTGAGAACGGAAGCCGCAACCTACGCGAGTGCGCCCTCCAGCAGCTCGGCCATGCGCGGCAGGTCGGGCTCGGCGCTGGTCACCAGCCAGATGGCGCGCTCATAGGCGGCGCCCGCGATGGGCAGCATGCGGCAGTCGCCCATGAAGCGCTCCAGGCCCGTCCAGTGCGGCACCAGGCCCACGCCCATGCCGTCGGCGGCCAGCATGGCAATGGCCTCCAGCGCGTCCAGGTCGCACAGCACCGCAGGCTCCAGCCCCTGGTCGGCCAGCCAGTCGGCCGCATGGCGGCCACCCCAGGCATCGGGGTCGTAGCGTATGTAGGGCAGGCTGCGCAGCAGCGCGGCCGGCCGGCCGCGTGCCTGGGGCGGGGCCAGCAGCACCAGCGGCTCGCTGCGCAGCTGCACGCTGCGCAGCGCCTTGGGCAGTTCAAAAGGGGGCGCCACGATGACGGCGGCATCGAGCTCGCCGGCCTGCAGCATCTGGAACAGCGCGCGCGAGGTGCCCGGCACGATGACGGGCCGGCACTGTGGCGCCGCCTGCGTGAGCTTGCGCAGCGCGGCCGGCAGCATGCCGGTGAGCGCGGTCGAGATGGCGCCGATGCGCAGCGTGCCGGCCAGCCCATCGGCGCTGGCATCGCTGCCCAGCAGCGCGGCCTCGCGCACCAGGCGCCGCGCGCGCGGCAGCAGGGCCACGCAGGCCTGGGTGGGGCGGGCCGCATGGCCGCTGCGCGAGAGCAGGGCAAAGCCCAGTTCGCGCTCCAGCGCCTGCACGCGCTGGCCCACGGCGGCGGCGGTCAGGTGCTCGGCGCGCGCCGCATCGGCGATGGAGCCGCTGTCCACCACGGCGATCAGGCTCTTGAGATAGCGGGTCTCCAAAAGATTTCCTTGGGGATTGCAAAGAAATCAACGCTATCACTTTTGAAAAGCCTCTGCTAGGCTCGCGCCACCCACGGCAGGCCACGGCCTGCGAACCTGCCTGCACCACAACAACCAAAGGATCAGCCATGCGCACCAGCTTCCACCTTGCCTACCATGTCCGCGATCTGGACGAAGCGCGCGCCTTCTACGGCACGCTGCTCGGCTGCCAGGAAGGCCGCAGCACCGAGACCTGGGTGGACTTCGACTTCTTCGGCCACCAGATCTCGCTGCACCTGGGCGAGCCCTTCCCGGTCACGAACACCGGCCGCGTGGGCGACCACATGGTGCCCATGCCCCACCTGGGCCTGGTGATGGCCATGGACGACTGGAAGGCCCTGGCCGCGCGGCTGTCGGGCGGCGTGGTGGATTTCGTGCTGCAGCCCGGCATCCGCTTCGAGGGCGAGCCCGGCGAGCAGGCCACCATGTTCTTCCGCGACCCCAGCGGCAATCCCATCGAGGTCAAGGGCTTCGCCGACCTGGACAAGGTCTTCGCCAAATGAGCGGTTCGCTGTCTCCGCGCGCCTCGCTCCCCCCGCTCCCCTTCGTCTGCGCACCCGGCTACCCGGCAGCCCAGGCCTGGCTGCAGGCCCTGCAGGCCGCCCTGCCAGAGGAGCGCGTGGTGGCGCTCGATGCGCTGGATGCGGACCAGCGCGCGGCCTGCGAGGTCGCCATCGTCGCAAATCCCCAGCCTGCCGACCTGCGCACGCTGCCGCGCCTGCAATGGGTGCACAGCGTCTGGGCCGGCGTGGAGCGCCTGGTGGCCGACCTGGGCGAGACCGACCTGCGCATCGTCCGCCTGGTGGACCCGCAACTGGCCGACACCATGGCCGAGGCCGTGCTGGCCTGGACCCTGTACCTGCACCGCGACATGCCGCGCTATGCCCGCCAGCAGGCCGCGCGCCAATGGCTGGCGCATGACGGCGTGCGCGCGCAGGACAGGACGGTATCGCTGCTGGGCCTGGGCGCACTGGGCAAGGCCGCCGCGCAGCGGCTGCTGTCGGCGGGATTCCAGGTGCGCGGCTGGAGCCGCACGCCCAGGCACATCGAGGGCGTGCAATGCCATGCGGGTGATGCCGAGCTGCCTGCCATGCTGGCGCATACCGACATCCTCGTATGCCTGCTGCCGCTCACGCCGCAGACGCGCGGCATCGTCGGCGCGCAGGCGCTGGCCGCGCTGCCTGCCCATGCCTCGCTGATCAACTTCGCGCGCGGCCCCATCGTGGACGATGCCGCGCTGCGCGCCGCCCTGGACGGCGGCCGCCTGGCCCATGCCGTGCTGGACGTGTTCGAGCAGGAGCCCCTGCCCGAAGCGTCCTGGCAGTGGGCGCACCCCGCCGTGACCGTGTTGCCCCACATCTCGGCACCCACGGACCGCGCGACGGCATCGGCCATCGTGGCGGGCAACATCCGGCGCTGGCGCGCCGGCGGCGAGCTGCCGCAGGCGGTGGACGCGGCGCGGGGCTACTGAGGGCGGCTACGGTACGGCTATGGCACGGCTATGGCACGGCCATGGACTGGCTTCTGAGCCAGTCCATGACGGCGCGCACATGGGGGCCCGGCTCCCGTTGCTCGCCCACGGCCAGATGGTAGGTATGGCCGGTGATCGAGGGGCCGAAGGGTTGCACCAGGTGGCCGGCCGCAATGTCCTCGGCCACCAGGGCCAGGCTCACCAGGGCAATGCCATGACCGGCAATGGCCGCCTGGATGGCATGGCCCTCGTCGGAAAAGCGCAGTTGCCCCGCCGGTGAATTCCAGGCCAGGCCTGCCTCGTCAAACCAGCGCTCCCAGGTGGGATTGCTGGCGTGCGCCGTCTTCCAGTCAAAGCGGATCAGCGGCAGGCGGGCCAGGTCGGCCGGACCCAGCACGCCCAGACGGGGATTGGCCACGGGTGCAAAGCGGTCGCTGAACAGGGGCTCGGCCACCAGGCCCGGATAGGGGCCGCGCCCGTAGCGCACGGCGATATCGACGGCATGGGAGCGCAGGTCCACCACATCGTCCGAGGCCTGCAGTTGCAGGTCCACCTCCGGGTGCATCGCGCGGAAGCTGGCCATGCGCGGCACCAGCCATTTCACGGTGAACGCATTGGTGGCCGAGATGCTGACCTGGGCGCGCAGGCGCTTTTGCAGCAGGCGCTCCAGCGTGGCGGCAAAGGCGTCGAAACCGTCGCGCAGCACCGGATAGAGCTGGGCGCCGGCCTCGGTCAGCACCACCTTGCGTACCTGGCGATCGAACAGCGCCAGGCCCAGCTGTTCCTCCAGCGCGCGGATCTGGTGGCTGATGGCCGTGGGTGTCACGGCCAGGTCGTCGGCGGCCTGCTTGAAGCTGCCCAGGCGGGCGGCGGCCTCGAAGGCGCGCAGTGCGGAAAGTGGCAGCTGGTTGCGTTGCATGAGGGCTGGAGGATGCAAGGGTCGGGAGAGGAATGGGGTGAGGAAAACTCATCTTATGCCTGACAAATGAACCTTTGTCGCAATCATCCGGCTTCCCTATCGTCCACCCATGCCCCAAGCGCGATCCTGCCGGGGATGGATGAAGGAAATGAAACCATGCTGCACCGTGTCACCACGCAACCCGATCCCTACGAGCCGTTTTTGCTGTCGCAAGGCATTCGCTTTGGCGAGCTGCTGTTCATCTCCGGCCAGGCCGGCGCCGGAGACGATGGCCGCATCGTGCCGGGCGGCTTCCTGGCCCAGGGCCGGCAGGCGTTTGCCAATCTGCGCCGCGCGCTGGAGGCGGGCGGCTCCAGCCTGAAGGACGTGATCAAGGTCACCATCTTCGTCACCGACATGGGCCACTTCGACGAGGTGGTCGCCCTGCGCCGCGAGTTCTTCGGAGCCCCCTATCCGGCCGACACGATTGCCCAGATCCAGGCGCTGTACGACCCGGCGGCCATGATCGAGATCGAGGCCATTGCAGCCGTGCGCGATGGCCAGGCCCGCTGACATGGATGCGGCCGTTCTGTTCGAGTCCCTGCGCCTGGGCTCCATCACCGTGCCCAACCGCCTCGTCTTGGCCGTGCGGCGCGCGGTGGGCGCGGACTTCGTGCTCGGCGTGCGCATCTCCCAGGGCAAGGTCAATGACTTCGGCCACAAATGGGCAGGCGGTGCGCAGCAGGCAGCCGAGCTGTTTGCCACGCTGGGCGCCCAGCCCATCGACTACCTGCACACGACGGAGTTCGTGGCATGGAAGCCGGCCTTTGACGACACTGGCCCAAGCCTGGCCGCGCTGGCCCGTGCGCAGCTGGCGCAACGCGCGGTACCCGTGCTCGCCAATGGCTCACTGCAGGAGCCCGCGCAGGCAGCAGGCATGCTGGCGCGGGGCGAGGCCGATTTCGTGTCCCTGGGCCGTGGTGCACTCACGCATGCCGACTGGCCGCTACGCGTGCGCGCCGGGTTGCCGCTGGCCGCCTTCGATCCGGGCATGCTGGCGCCCATTGCGGATCTGGAGCATGCCGCGCGGCATGCGGCAAGAACTGACGCGGTCTGCTGAGCCAATTGCTGCACCTGGTGCAGCAGTGAACTGCATGCTGCAGCATTGCTGCCTTCAATCGAATCTTCTACGCTGCACCCATTTCACGGAGCAGCGAGATGAAGCCATTGATCAAGGTCCGCATGGACGCCGCAGGCACTCCCGACGCCATGCGCCTGGAGCCGGTCGAGGTGCAGGCGCCCGGCCCCGGCCAGGTCTGGCTGGAGCAGACCGCCATCGGCGTGAATCCGCTGGACGTGAGCCAGCGCAAGGGCGCTGTCGCCATCGCCTTTCCCTCGGGCCTGGGGCTGGAGGGCGCGGGGCGGGTGGCCGCCGTGGGCGAGGGCGTGACGAATGTGGCCGTGGGCGAGCGCGTGGCCTATGCCACGGGGCCGCTGGGCGCCTATGCCAGCGCCCGCCTGTATCCGGCCGAGCGCCTGGTGAAGCTGCCCGATGCGCTGGCGGACGACGCGGCGGCGGCCGTGCTGTTCAAGGGCATCACGGCGCAGTACCTGCTCAAGACCACCCATGCCGTAGGCCCCGGCAGCCGCATCGTGATCTATGGCGCCGCCGGTGCGCTGGGCCAGTTGATGTGCGCCTGGGCCAGGCACCTGGGCGCTCTGGTGATCGGCGTGGTGTCCAAGGCGGCCAGCGTGGAGCGCGCGCGGGCGGCCGGCTGCGACGAGGTCTTCGTGTTCGACGCGGCCACGCTGCCGGGCCAGGTGCTGCAGGCCACCGGGGGCCTGAAGGCCGACGTGGTCTACGACCCCATCGGCCGCACGACGCTGGGCGCCTCGCTGGACTGCCTGCGCCCGCGCGGCCTGCTGGTGTCCTTCGGGGCGACCTCCGGCCTGCCCGATCCCATCTCGGTGGCCACGCTCAATGCCAAGGGCTCGCTGTTCCTCACGCGCCCTTCGCTGGCCGCGCACACGGCCACGGCGGCCGAGTACCAGGAGCGCGCACGGGACGTGCTGGCCGCCGTGGCGGCCGGCATCATCGTGCCAGGTGTCTGGCGCCGGTATGCGCTGGCGGAGGTGGCGCAGGCGCATGGCGATCTGGAGCAGGGACGCTCCCAAGGTGCGATCATCCTGACCCCATGAACCTTCTGGACAGCCAGCACGCCGATGAACTGGCGGCCCTGGTGGCGCTGCATGAACAAGGCTCCTTCGCTGCGGCGGGGCGGGCCTTGCTGCGCCATCCGTCCGTGCTGTCCAAACGCCTGAACGCGCTGGAGGCCCGGCTGGGCGTGCGGCTGGTGGAGCGCAGCACACGCCATCTGCACCTGACCGACGAGGGCCTGCGCCTGGTGGACAAGGTGCGCCAGGCGGCCGGCCTGATTGCCGATGCCCAGAAGGAGGCCGCCCAGGGCGCCTCGCAGGCCCGGGGCCGGCTGCGGCTGTCGCTGCCGGCCGCCATGGGGCGGCGCTGGCTCAGCCCGCTGCTGGCGGAGTTTGCGCTGGCGCATCCGCAGATCGTGCTGGAGGTGGAGTACGCGGACCGCTTCGTGGACATCGTGGGCGAACGCTTCGACGCGGCGGTGCGCATAGGCCGGCTGGCGGACAGCCGTCTCGTGGCGCTGCGGCTGGGCGGGCACCAGCGCATCCTGGGCGCCGCGCCCGCCTATCTGCAGGCCCACGGCACGCCGGTGCACCCCGAGGACCTGGCGGCGCACCGCTGCCTGGGCTTCACGGGGCTGCAATCGTTTCCGCAATGGGAGCTGGTGCACGGTGGCGCATCGGGCGATGTGCCGCAGGGCCAGGCCCGGCACACCGTGCTGGTGCGCGGCCCCATGGTCAGCAATGACAGCGAGGCCCTGCTCACGGCCGCCGTCATGGGCGTGGGCATTCTGGCGGGCGGCGACTGGCTGATGAGCGAGCACATGGCCGCAGGCCGGCTGGTGCGGGTGCTGCCGCAATGGCGCCTGGATGGCGCCTCGGGCATCTACTTCGTGCGGCCCTCGGCGGCGTTCAGCAGCGCGGCCATGACGGCGCTGCGCGACTGCCTGGTGCGGGGGTTTGCCACGCGCAGCCCCTGGCGCACGGGGCATGACACACTGGCGCCGCCCCCATCCCTGCCTCCGCCTTTCTCCGCATCCGCTCCATGACCCAAAAAACCTCGCCGCCCGCCTTGGCGGCCGCCTTGCTTCCCTGGCTGTTCGTGCTGCTGTGGAGCACGGGCTTCATCGGCGCCAAGTTCGGCCTGCCCTATGTGGAGCCGCTGACCTTTCTGACGCTGCGCTATGCCATCGTCCTGGTACTGATGGCGGCGGTGGCCCTGGTGCTGCGCGCGCCCTGGCCACGGTCGGCGCGCCAGTGGCTGCACATTGGCGTGTCAGGGCTTTTCGTGCATGGCGTGTACCTGGCCGGCGTGTTCACGGCCATCGCCCATGGCCTGCCTTCGGGCGTGACGGCCCTGGTGGTGGGGCTGCAGCCGCTGATCACGGCCCTGGTGGCCGGCACCTTGCTGGGCGAGTCCGTGCGGCCTCGGCAGTGGGCCGGGCTGGCGCTGGGCTTCACGGGCGTGGCCCTGGTGGTGGCGGGCAAGATCGCCTCGGTGCCTGTCCATGCCCTGCTGGCCATGCTGGTGCCGGCCGTGGTGGCGCTGGCCGGCATCACGGCCGGCACGCTGTACCAGAAGCGGTTCTGCCCCTCGTTTGATCTGCGTACGGGCTCGGTGATCCAGTACCTGCCCTGCCTGGTGGCGACGGGGGCGCTGGCCCTGGCCACGGAAACCATGCAGGTGCGCTGGAGCGGCGAATTCCTGTTCGCGCTGGGCTGGCTGGTGCTGGTGCTGTCCGTGGGCGCGGTCAGCCTGCTCAACCTGCTGATACGCCGCGGCGGCGCCGTGCACGTGGCCAGCCTGTTCTACCTGACGCCGCCGGCCACGGCCCTGATCGCCTGGGCCATGTTCGGCGAGACGCTGGGCGGCCTGGCGCTGGCGGGCATGGCCTTGACCGCGGGCGGCGTGTGGCTGGCGCGCCAGGGGCGCTAGCTCCTGCGTCATGCCGATCCGGGGCATGCGCAAAGGCCCGATACTCCGGCACTGTCAGCCCACGAATACCGGATTTCCGCACCATGCCCATCAATGAACTGCGTGCCATCGCCACCTTTGCCAAGGCGGTCGAGCTGGGCAGCCTGCGCCAGGCGGCGCTGTCCCAGGGCGTGAGCCCCCAGGCCGCCAGCCAGGCCGTGGCCCATCTGGAGCAGCACCTGGGCGTGCGCCTGCTGCACCGGACCACGCGCAGCCTGGCGCTGACCGAGGAGGGCCAGCGTTTCCTGCAGGACACCCAGCCGGCGCTGGCCGCGCTGGACCGCGCACTGAACCTGGCACGCGACAGCCGCGAGGGCATTGCGGGGCCGTTGCGCATCGTGGGCCCCAAGTCCTGCTTTGCGCCCGTGCTGATGCCGCTGCTCGATGAGTTCTGCCGCCTGCACCCGGGCATCGTCCCCGATGTGCGGCTGGACGACGGCATAGGCAACTGGGTGCTGGACCGGGTCGATGCGGGGTTTCGCATCGGCGCCTCGCCCGATGAAAGCGTGATCGGGCGGCGGCTGTTTCCCGTGCAGCTCATCGTCTGCGCGGCGCCGCAGTACCTGCAGCGCCATGGCGTGCCCCGGTCGCTGGACGAACTGGCCGCTCACCGCTGCAGCATGTTCCGCCATGCGGCCACGGACACGGTGATGCCCTGGTACCTGCCGGTCGATGGCGAGCTCACGCACCGCTACCTGCAGCCGGCCCTGTCCACCAACGATGCCGAGCTGGAGCTGCATGCCGTGCTGGCCGGCCAGGTGCTGGGCCAGCTGTCCAACATCTGCGCGGCCGCGCATATCCGCGCGGGGCGCCTGGTGCCCGTGCTGCTGGCGCATGTCAGCGAGCACATCGGCCTGCATGTCTACTACGGCAGCCGCGACGCGCTGCCCCGGCGCGTGCGTGCCTTCATCGACCTGGCCGTGCAGCGGCTGCAGGCCTGCCCGGACTATCTGCTGTCCGCAGAGGAGCTGGCGACGGCAGCCGCAGCGGGAGCCGCTGCCGCTGCCGCTGCCGCCGTCGCCGGCCGCTGACCGTGCTCAGGCCAGATCGAACGGCAGCTTGCGCACGGGCTTGCCCGTGAGCTGCGCCACGGCGTTGGCGAAGGCCGGGGCCAGCGGCGGCAGGCCGGGCTCGCCCATGCCCGTGGGCGGCTCGGCGCTGGGCACGACGTGGACGGCGATCTCGGGCATGTCGGTGATGCGCGGCACGGCGAAGTCGCCGAAGTTGCTCTGCTCCACCACGCCGTCCTTGAGCGTGATCGCCGCGCCGGGCAGGCACATGGACAGGCCCATCAGCGCCGCGCCCTGCACCTGCGCCTCGATGGTGCGCGGGTTCACGGCCAGGTTGCAGTGCACGCCGGCCGTGGCCTTGTGCAGCACCGGGCGGCCGTCCTTGACCGAGGCCTCCACCACATAGGCCACCACCGTGTCGAAGGACTCGTGCACGGCCACGCCCCAGGCGCGGCCCGCGCGCAGCTGGCGCTTGCCGTAGCCGCTCTTGTCCACGGCCAGCTGCAGGGCCAGGCGATGGCGCGGGTGCTTGTCGCCGAACATCTGCATGCGGTAGGCCACGGGGTCCTGGCGGCTGCTGCGCGCGATCTCGTCGATCAGCGTTTCCATGACGAAGGCCGTGTGGGTCGATCCCACGCTGCGCCACCACAGCACGGGCACGTTGACCTTGGGGTGGTGCACGGTCAGGCGCATGGGCAGCGGATAGGGCTCGCGCATGCCCTCCACGGCCGTGGCGTCGATGCCGTTCTTGATCATGCCGCCCTCGAACATGGTGCCCGCGGTGATGGACTGGCCCACGATGGCGTGGTCCCAGGCCAGCACCTTGCCGCGTTCGTCGAAGCCGATCCTGGCGCGGTGCAGGTGCATGGGGCGGTAGTAGCCGCCCTTGATGTCGTCCTCGCGGCTCCAGACCATGCGCACGGGGGCGTTCAGGCCGGCGCGGCGCGCGGCCAGCGCCACCTGGCAGGCCTCGACCACATAGTCGCTGGTGCCCACGCCCCGGCGGCCAAAGCCGCCGCCGGCCATCTGCACGTGCACGCGCACCTGCTCGGGCTTGAGGCCCAGCACGCGCGCGGCGGCCATGCCGTCCACGCCCGCGAACTGCGTGCCCAGGTAGAGGTCGGCTCCCGCCTCGCCGGTCTCGCCCATCTGCACCGTGCAGTTGAGCGGCTCCATGGGCGCATGGGCCAGGTAGGGGAAGCTGAACTCGGCCTCGATATGGCGCGGCGCCTTGTCCAGCGCCGAGATATCGGCGTCGAAGTGGCGTGCGCCGGGCTGCGCGGCCAGTTCGCGGTACTGGGCCAGCTGGCGTTCGCTGTCCACCTTCTCCACGGCGTCGGTGTTCCATTGCGCCTTCAGCGCCTCGCGGCCCTTGCGCGCTGGCCAGTAGCCGGTGGCGATCACGGCCACGCCTTCGCCGCCACCGTCCACGGGCACGCGCAGCACGGCCTTGACGCCGGGCACGGCACGCGCCGCAGCGTCGTCCAGCGAGGCCAGCTGTGCCTTGAACACGGGCGGGTGTGCAATCACCGCCGTCAGCTGGCCCGGCAGGTGCATGTCGATGCCGAAGCTCTGCTGGCCGCTGCTCTTGGCCCGGGCGTCGATGCGGCCCGTGGGCTTGCCGATCAGGCGGAAGTCCTTGGGATTCTTCAGCACGACGGTGGCCGGCACGGGCTGGGCCATGGCGGCCTGGGCCAGCTCGCCATACGACAGCTTCTTGCCGTTGGGGCCGAGCACGAAGCCCTCGCGCGTGCGCAGCGTGGCGGCGTCCACCTTCCACTGCGCGGCGGCGGCGGCCACCAGCATGGCGCGTGCACGGGCGCCCAGCTCGCGGTACTGGGTGTAGCTGTGCTTGAGGGCGGTGGAGCCGCCCGTCATCTGGATGCCGTAGCGCGGATCGGCGTAGGCTGCATCGTTGCCGCCCAGGCGGGCGCGGACCTTGCTCCAGTCGGCGTCCAGCTCCTCGGCCAGCACCAGGGGCAGGGCGGTGTGCACGCCCTGGCCGAATTCCAGGCGGTTGATGGCCACGGTGACTTCGCCGCTGGGCGAGATCTCCACGAAGGAGGCGGGCTGCTCGGTGGGCTTGAGGCCGGCGGCCGCACCCTTGCCCGGCGCCTGCGCCATGGCGGGAAACACGCCCAGGGCCAGCGAACCGGCACCGGCGATCTTGAGGAAGCTGCGGCGGGGGATCTGTGCAAGGGTCGGCGTGTCGGCGATGGCAGCAGTGGCCTCGTCACGGTCCAGGATGTGCTGCAGGGCGCGCGGCAGTTCGGCGGGGTTGAAGGTGGTCAGCATGCGGCGTTCTCCATTCAGCCCAGGGTGCGCGCGGCATCGGCCACGGCCGTGCGGATGCGCGCATAGGTTCCACAGCGGCAGATGTTGCCGGCCATGGCCGCGTCTATCTCCTCGCCGCTGGGCTTCTTGCCCTTGGGCAGGGACTTGAGGAAGGCCGTGGCGCTCATGATCTGCCCGCTCTGGCAGTAGCCGCACTGGGCCACGTCGTGGCGCACCCAGGCATCGCGCACGGCGGTGCCCACGCGGTCGGAGCCCGAGGTCATGGCCTCGATGGTGGTGATCTTCTGGCCCGCGGCCGCCGAGATCGGCGTCACGCAGGAACGTATGGCCTGGCCGTTCATGTGCACCGTGCAGGCGCCGCACAGCGCCGCGCCGCAGCCGAACTTGGTGCCGGTCATCTCCAGCGTGTCGCGCAGGGCCCACAGAATGGGCGTCTCGGGGTCCAGGTCCATGGAAACGGTCTTGCCGTTGATGGTGAGATCGGTCATCGCAGTCTCTCCTTGTTGTGGGTCAGTCAGGCAGGGGTGGGGTCCCCGCGGTAGTGTCGTGCGCAGCTGCGGCCCATGGAAGCCGGGCGCCGTCGAGGCGCGAATATAGAAAGAGGCCTTGCTTGCAACTAGTCCTGATTTGATTGATGCATTGGCAAGTGCAAGTTGCGAATGGGGTGAAGCGGTTGAGTCTCTGGAGTACTTGGTACTGACGATGTATATACTTTGTTGGTATCTTCGCAGGAGTCAATCATGCCCAAGGAAGCTGTTTTCACCATGAAACTGGAAGCCGAGCTGCGCAAAGACTTCATGGCCGAAGCCGCAGGCGAGGACCGGCCCGCATCCCAGGTCATGCGGGAGTTGATGCGCGACTACATTGAGCAGCGCCGCAAGGCCCGTGAATATGACGGCTATCTGCAGCGCAAGGTCGAGGCGGGACGCGCCTCCATGCGCGCTGGACTTGGCCGCTCGAATGAGGAAGTCGAGGCCGAGTTCGCTGCCCGGCGCAGTCAGGTTGCGGCAGACCGTGCGTGAAAGTCATCTGGACGCCGCAGGCGCAGCAGGATCGCGCCGATATCTGGGACTACATCGCAGCTGACAATCCTCGCGCAGCCTTGCGCATGGACCTGCTTTTCAGCGACGCAGCCGCCCGGTTGGCCGCGTATCCCAAGATGGGCAAAGCGGGCAGGATTGCCGGCACGCGCGAGCTGATCCCCCATGAAAGCTATCGCCTTGTCTATGAGATCGATGGCACGACGATCTGGTTGCTGGCCCTGGTGCACACCGCGCGCCAGTGGCCGCCGCTGGAGGATTGACGAGGCGGTACAAGGTCTTGGCTGTTGAACGTATGATTTGAGAATAATTCTCATTCATAGATGTGCAACGTGTTCCAGTGGAATTCCAGATTCGACAACCAGCTGTGCCTGGCGGCCGGCTGCCGCATGACGCAGGAGCCTGTGGAGGTCCGCGCGCCGGTGTTCCAGGGCCTGCAGATCATCGTGGCCCTCAACAGCAAGGTGCAGGCCGGGGTCAACGGCCGTCTGATGGAGGTGTCCGATGCCGGGGTCTACCTGGTGCTGGCCACGGGCCTGCATGAGGGACTGGACCGCTATGAATCCCACAGCCTTCAGCGCTATGTGCGCATAGGCTTCGATGCCGAGGCGGCGGAGCGTCAGGGCTTCGGGCTGGATCTCATAGCGCGCAGCGGCCACCACTGCTTCAACGACAACGATCTGCTGGTATTGCGCCAGGGGCTGTCGGCCACGGCGCGTGCGCTGGCCACACAGATTCTGGTCTGCCCCTATCAGGGGCCCATGCGTGATCTGTTCCTCAATGCCAAGAGCCTGGAACTGTCGGCTGCCGTGCTCCAGCAGTGCCTGCCGGCGGCGGGCGCGCAGGGGGCTGGCGCCGCGCTGTCGCGCGCCGATGTGGAGCGGCTTTGGCATGCGCGCGAGGTGGCCACGGCACATTTCCAGGATCCGCTATCGCTGGCCGAGCTGGCGCGCGCGGTGGGCATCAACGAGCGCAAGCTCACGGCCGGCTTTCGCCAGCTGTTCGGCATGAGCGTGTTCGAGCACCTGCAGCAGCACAGGCTGGAGCAGGCCTACGGCCTGCTCACTTCGGGCGGCTGCTCGGTCACGCAGGTGGCGCTGGAGGTGGGCTACAGCATTGCGCATTTCTCGACGGCCTTTCGCAGACGCTTCGGCATCGCACCCAGCGAGCTGCTGCGCTGAGCCGACGCTCTTCGCCGTTGCCGGCTGGCGAAAGCCAAACTCCGGCCAGCGAAAGCGGCGAGCCTGCCTCTTGCCTACAGTCGAATGCAATTGATTTTCATTTGCTTCGAGAGGGTTGAATGTCGCAGCCAGATTCTGCGGACCGGGATGCCGGCCCGCCCCGTTTCTCCATCACATCGATCGCGCTGGCCGTCTGCGTCCTGGGCCAGTGCGCCCTGGCCCGGGCGGCCGAGGACAAGCTGCCCGAGGTGCAGGTCACGGGCCAGGCGGTCAAGGACCGGCCCACCGAGCTGACGGGTGGCTACGCGGCCCCGGGCGTCTCGGTGGGAACCAGGCTGCCTGCCACGCTCAGGGAGACGCCGCATTCGGTATCCGTCATCACGCGCCAGCAGATCGAGGACCAGAACCTGCACACGCTGGACGAGATCATGGCGCAGACCCCCGGCGTGACGGTGGACCTGTCGGGCACGGGCGTC
Organism: Delftia deserti; assembly: GCF_042653485.1. Classification (NCBI taxonomy): domain Bacteria; kingdom Pseudomonadati; phylum Pseudomonadota; class Betaproteobacteria; order Burkholderiales; family Comamonadaceae; genus Delftia; species Delftia deserti. The sequence continues at coordinate 4,994,868 of NZ_JBHSIH010000001.1, forward strand.
ATTCCGGCCTTCTATGCGCGCGGCTATCCCATCGAGTACTTCCAGTACGACGGCCTTCCCGTGCAGACAGGCGGCGCTTCCTGGAGCCAGCCTGACATGGTGATGTTCGACCATGTGGAGACGCTGCGTGGCGCTGCGGGCCTGTTCAATGGCGCGGGCCAGCCCGGCGGCGTGATCAATCTGGTGCGCAAGCGCCCCACGGGCGACCGGCGCTTCACGGGCTCGCTGGGCCTGGGCTCCTGGAATGCGGCCCGTGCCGAGATCGACTACAGCACCCCGCTGAACGCCGATGGGTCGGTGCGTGCCCGCCTGGCGGCCGCGCACGACCAGCGCGACTCCCATGTGCGCTATGCCAGCAGCCGGCGCGATTCGCTGTACGGCATCGTCGAGGCCGACCTGGGATCGGCCACCACCGTCTCCTTGGGCGCCGGCCACCAGAGGCGCGACTGGGTGCCGCCCATGATGGGCGTGCCGCGCTACGCCGACGGCGGCGACCTGGGGCTGGCACGCAGCACCTTCCTGAGCACGCCCTGGACGCACTGGGACTTCGAGACCACCCAGGTCTTCGCCGACCTCAGCCATTCCATCAATGCCGACTGGCAGCTCAAGCTGGCGGCGGTCTCCGACCGCGAGTCCAGCGCGCTCAAGTACGCCTATGTCTCGGGCGCGGTGGACCGCGCCACGGGCCTGGGTCCCCGCCTGATGGGCGGCGCCAATGACTACGACAACGAACAGCTGTCGCTGGACGCCATGCTCAGCGGGGCCTGGCAGGCCTGGGGCCGGCGCCACGAGGTGGTGCTGGGCGCCAACTGGTACGACCGCGACGCGCGCTCGCAAGGCGGCAGCCTTCCGGGCTTTGGCGGCATTCCCGTCAATGTGTTCGACTTCGACCCGGCCGCCTACGCCGATCCGGGCGCCGTGCAGTGGACATCGGACTCGCGATCGCGCACGCGCCAGTACGGCATCTATGGCGCCGCGCGGCTGAAGCTGGCCGATCCGCTGACCCTGCTGCTGGGCGGTCGCTGGAGCTGGTGGCGCACCGACTCCGTCAACCAGCGCACGGGCGCGCAGACGGCCGACTACCGGCAGGACGGCCGCTTCACGCCCTATGCGGGCCTGGTCTTCGATCTGGACTCCCGCTGGTCGCTCTACACCAGCTATGCCGACATCTTCCGCGTGCAGAGCAACTACCGGGGCGAGGATGGCGGCGGACTGCCGCCCGTGGTCGGCGCCAACTACGAGGCCGGCATCAAGGGCTCGCTCGACGATGGCCGGCTGCAGGTGGCGCTGGCGGCCTTCCGCATCGTGGAGAGCAACCGCGCCGTGGCCGTGTCGCCCGTCATCGTGGACAGCTGCTGCTACGCCGCGCAGGGCAAGGTGCAGAGCCAGGGCTTCGACGCCGAGCTGGCGGGACAGATCGCCCCGGGCTGGCAGGCCATGGCCGGCTACACCTACAACACCAGCGAATACAAGCGCGACCCCAGCTATCAGGGCCAGTCCTTCAGGACCTTCAGTCCCCGGCATCTGCTGCGGCTGTGGACCACATACCGGCTGCCGGGCGCGCTCAACGCCTGGGATGTGGGCGGCGGCATCAACGTCCAGAGCGGCACCTACAGCGAGGGCGGCAAGCCCCTGGTTCGAGCCACCCAGGGCGGCTACGCCACGGCCAGCCTGCGCGTGGGCTACCGCATCAGCCCGCAGTGGAGTGCGGCGCTGAACGTCAGCAACCTGTTCGACCGCAGCTACTACACGCGCCTGGGCAGCGGCGGATTCGGGCCGGCCAACTTCGGCAATGTCTATGGCGAGCCGCGCAATGTGCAGGTGAGCTTGCGCGGCCGGTTTTGACCCCCTGAGCCGCTTTGCGGCGTCCCCCTGAGAGGGACGGCAGCCTTGCTGCGGGGCGTTGCGGCCGGCTCAGGCCCTTGCTTGCTGTCCCAGGCTTTGGGGCGCGCCGGTTGCATTGGGTATGCCGGTAACGACTGAGAGAAGAAAACAGATGCAAATACGGACAGGAATGCGGCGCGGGTTGCGCGCTGCGGTGGCGGCGCTGGCGCTTTGGAGCGGGCTGGCCCAGGCCTTGACCGTGACGGACATGGCGGGGCGCAGCGTGCAGGTGCCGGACCGCGTGCAGCGCGTGCTGCTGGGCGAGGGACGCATGGTCTACACCATGGCCCTGCTGGAAGGCCGGCAGGCGGTGGAGCGCGTGGCGGGTTGGCAGGGGGATTTCCGCCTGCTCGATACCCAGGGCTATGCAGCTTTCTCCAAGGCCTTTCCTGCCATGGAGAAACTGCCGCTGGTAGGCGGCGCCACGCCCGAAAGTTTCAACGTGGAACAGGCCCTGGCCGTGCGTCCCGACGTGGCCTTCATGGCCGTCTCGGGTGGTCACGGGCCCGCGCCCGACAGCCAGGCCGTGCGCCAGCTGCAGGCGGCGGGCGTGCCCGTGGTCTTTGTGGATTTCAGCCAGCATCCGCTGACCCATACCGTGCCCAGCCTGCGCCTGATGGGCCAGGTGCTGGGCCGCCAGCAGCGCGCCGAGGACTTCATCGCCTTCTACGAGCAGCGCATCGAGCGCGTGCGCCAGCGTGTCGCGGCGGCGCGCAGGAAGGACGGATTCCAGCGGCCCGCCATCTTCATCGACATGCTGGCCGGCCTGCGCGACTGCTGCGGCTCGCCGGGCAAGGGCAATTTCGGGGAAATGGTGGAGCTGGCCGGCGGCGACAACATCGGCGCCGGCCGCATTCCCGGTCCCATCGGTACGCTGAACCTCGAATATGTGCTGTCGCGCGATCCTGCCGTCTATGTGGCCACGGGCGTCTTCGCCAGTGGCCAGGGCGGCGTGACGCTGGGCTACCAGGCCACGCCTGCCCAGGCGCAGGCCAGCCTGGCGACGGTGGCTCAGCGTGCCCAAACGCGCGAGCTGTCCGCCGTCCGAAAGGGGCGCGTGCACGGCCTGTGGCACATCTTCTACGACTCGCCCGAGCATGTGATTGCCGTCGAGGCGCTGGCCAAGTGGCTGCATCCCGAACTCTTTGCCGACATCGACCCGCTGCGCACGCGGCGTGAGCTGTACGAGCGCTTCATGCCGATTCCGATGACCGGCGTGCTGCTGACCGACCTGCCTTCCGGGGCCGGCCGATGAGCGCGGCCATGGAGGCCAGTGCCGTGGCGGCAGAGACGGGCGCTGCAGCGGCCGGTGCCGCGCAGCGCTACCGCCGCCGCCATGCCCGCCACGGGCTGGTGCTGGCGCTGCTGGCCCTGGCGCTGCTGGCCAGCCTGGCACTGGATGTGGCCACCGGCCCGTCGGGCATGGGGCTGGCACGGCTGTGGCAGGTGCTGGGCGATCCGGGCAGCGTGTCGCGCGTGGAGGCCGTCATCGTCTGGAACGTGCGCCTGCCCTATGCGCTGATGGCCGTGCTGGTGGGTGCGGCGCTGGCGCTGGCTGGCGCGGAAATGCAGACCGTGCTGGCCAATGCGCTGGCCAGCCCGTTCACGCTGGGCGTGTCGGCGGCCGCCGCCTTTGGCGCGGCCCTGGCCATCGTGCTGGGACTGGGCGTGCCGGGCGTGCCCGCGCAGTACGTGGTGTCTCTCAACGCCTTCCTCTTCGCGCTGCTGTCGGTGGGCCTGCTGTACGGGCTGGCCATGTGGCGCGGATTTGGCGTGCAAAGCCTGGTGCTGTTCGGCATCGCCCTGGTGTTCAGCTTCAACGCCCTGGTGGCACTGCTGCAGTTCGTGGCCGACCAGAACACCTTGCAGCAGCTGGTCTTCTGGACCCTGGGCAGCCTGGCACGCGCCTCCTGGGACCGGGTTGCCGTCATGGCCGCCGTGCTGGCGCTGTGCCTGCCCTGGTCCTGGAGCCAGAGCTGGTCGCTGACCGCGCTCACGCTGGGCGAGGACCGCGCGCGCAGCCTGGGCGTGCCGGTCACGGCGCTGAGAGGCTGGGCGCTGCTGCGCATCAGCCTGCTGTCGGGCGTGGCCGTCTCCTTCGTGGGCACCATAGGATTCGTGGGGCTGATCGCACCGCACATCGCGCGCATGCTGGTGGGCGACGACCACCGCGTGCTGCTGCCGGCCTCGGCGCTGGCGGGGGCACTGATCCTGTCCATGGCCTCGGTGGCCAGCAAGACGCTGATCGAGGGCGTGCTGGTGCCCGTGGGCATCGTGACCTCGCTGGTGGGCATTCCCTTTTTCATGGCCATCGTTGCCCGCACGGGCCGGCAGGAGCGCTGAGCATGCCATTCCGCAACGCGCTGCATGTCAGCGATGTTCACATGGGCTATGGCGCAGCACCCGTGCTGCGCGGTGCCACTCTGGGGCCCTTGGCTGCGGGTTCGGTCAATGCGCTGGTGGGGCCCAATGGTGCAGGCAAATCCACGCTGCTGCGCGGCATTGCAGGCTTGCAGCGCATGCGCGGCGAGGTGCGCCTGGGCACGGCGCTGCTGTCTTCCCAGCCGCCGCTGCAGCGCGCGCGCCAGGTGGTCTATGTACCGCAAAGCCTGCCCGAACGCTCGCGACTGGCGGTGTTCGAGTCCGTGCTCAGCGCGGCCATGGCCGGCGAGCCCGCACAGGCGGCCCGTGGCTGGCCGCTGGCCGGCACGCATGAGGCCGAGACCGCCGTGGAGCAGGTGCTGCAGCGCCTGGAGCTGACGGCCCTGGCCGACCGGCCGCTGGCTGCGTTGTCGGGTGGCCAGCGCCAGATGGTGGGTCTGGCCCAGGCCCTGGTGCGCCGTCCGCGCCTGCTGCTGCTCGACGAGCCGACCAGCGCCCTGGACCTCTACCACCAGCACCGCGTGCTGGACGTGGTGACCGAGATCGCGCACGAGCGGCAACTGGTGGTGCTGGCCGTGCTGCACGACATCAACCTGGCCATGGGCTGGGCAGACCGGATCATGGTGCTGGACCAGGGCCGCGTGGTGCGTGCCGGCAGCCCTGTCGAGGTGGTGGACAGCGCCCTGCTGCACGAGGTCTACCGCGTGCAGGCCGTCGTGGAAACGGTCAACGGCCGGCGTCTGGTCGCCGTGAGGCACGCGCTGGGCGGCCGTGGGCAGGAGCCGTCATGAGCACCTCGCTCGAACGTTGGATGGTGTCGCGCTCGCGCGCGCAGCTGGCGGCCACGGTGGCCTGCGGGCTGCTGGCCCAGGCCATGCTGGTGGTGCACGCGCTGTGCCTTGCTCGACTGCTGGACCAGGCCATGGAGGGGGCGTCGCTGCATCCCTGGCTGGCGATCGGTCTGGCGGCCCTGGTGCTGCGCGGCGTCCTGGTCTGGCAGGAAGAGTGGTGGGCGCAGCAGGTGGGCATGCGCACGCGCGCCGTGCTGCGCGAACGCCTGCTGGCCCGGTTGATGCGCCTGGGGCCGGCCTGGGCGGCGGCCCGCCCCACGGGCGAGCTGCAGGCCACGCTGGTTGCAGCTGTCGATGCCGTGCAGGTCCATGCCAGCCGCCATGTTCCCAGCCTGCTGGGAGCCGTGCTCGGCTGCGCGCTGGCGCTGGGCGCCCTGGCATGGGTGGACGCGGGCTGCGCGCTGCTGCTGGCCGTGTTCGTGCTGGGGCAGCCGCTGCTGGACCGGCTGTGGCTGCGCCGGCACATGCCCGGGGCCAGCGGCGTCATGGCGGCCCTGGCTGCCTTTGGGGCGCAGCTGCTGGACAGCCTGCGCGGCATGGAGACGCTATGGGCCTTTGGCGCCTCGGCGCGCTGGCGCATGCGTCTGGCCGAACAGGCCGCCCGCCTGCGTGCCGAGTCCATGCACACGCTGCGCGCCACCTTGCTGCGCACCGGCCTGACGCGTTTCGTTGGCCTGGCCGGCATGGCCAGTGTCCTGGGGTGGGGCAGCTGGCAGCTGGGCCAGGGCCGGCTGGATGCGGCATCGCTGCTGGCCGTGCTGCTGCTGTCGCGCGAGGCCTTCAGGCCGCTGGAGCGGCTGGAGAAAGCCTTTCATGCGGCCTGGGCCGCGCGCGACGGCCTGCATGCCATCGACGCGCTGTTGCACGCGCCGCTGCCCGTGCCTGAGCCGCAGCGGCCCGGACCTGCTCCTGCAGACGGCCGCATCTCGCTGCGCGGGGTGTGCTTTGCCCATGACCAGGGGCAGGAGCCGGGGCGGCCCGAGGTGCTGCACGGACTGGACCTGGATATCGCCGATGGTGAATGGGTGGCGCTGGTGGGGCCCTCGGGCGTCGGCAAGTCCACGCTGCTGTCGCTGCTGTGGCGCGCCGCCGATCCCCGGCGCGGCATGGTCTGCCTGGGCGGCCGGGACCTGCGGGAGCTGAGCCTGGCGCAGTTGCGCTCCAGGGTCGCCCTGGTCGCCCAGGACACGCTGCTGTTCAGCGGCAGCCTGGAGGACAACCTGCGCATGGCCAGCCCCCAGGCCTGCCTCCGCGACATCGAGGCTGTCCTGCGTGATGTGCAACTGGCCGATCTGGTGGACAGCCTGCCCCAAGGCCTGCAGACCGAGGTGGGCGAATTCGGCGCGCACCTGTCGGGCGGGCAGCGCCAGCGGCTGGCCCTGGCGCGTGCCTTGCTCAGGCGTGCGCCCGTGCTGCTGCTGGACGAGCCCACATCCAGCGCAGATCCACGCACGGAGCAGGCCTTGCTGCAGGTGTTGCGGCCATTGCGGGGCCGCCGCACTCTTGTCATGGCCGCGCACCGCCTGGAGACGGCGCGCGAGGCGGACCGCATCGTGGTATTGGAAGACGGCCGGGTGGCCGAACAGGGCACGCACGATGATCTGCTGCGCCGTGGCGGCCGCTATGCACGGCTCTGGGAGGCGTCTCGGGCCAAGAGGATGACGGAGGAGGTCGCATGATCCGCGATGAATCCCGCAGCTGGGCCGGCCTGCTGGCGCCGGTGGCGTCGCACAAGCGCCTGCTGGCAGCGGCGTTGCTGGCCGCCGCGCTGGCGCAGGCTACCGTGGTCGGCGCCTGGGTGCTGGCTGCCTGGATTGCCGGACAGGCCGCCATGGGCGCGCCGTGGACTGCGCTGCAACCGGCACTGGGCGCATTGGCCTTGACGGCGCTGGTGGCCGCGCTCAGCCAATGGTGGCAGACCCATGCCTCCCATGCGCTGGCATTTGCGTTGATAGAAACACTGCAGCTGGGCATCTACGACGGGCTGGAGCGTGGCGCAGGCAATGCGGCCGGCCCGCAGCGCAGCGGTGACATCGCCGCCACCGCCACGGCCGATGCCGAGCTGATGGAGCACTTCTACGCCCACATGCTGGGCGAGCTGTCCGGCGCCCTGTGCGTGCCGCTGGCGGCGCTGGGCCTGCTGGCCTGGCTGCATCCGCTGCTCGCCCTGGCCTGGCTGCCCTTTGTTGCCTTGCCGGTGCTGGTGTCCTGGTGGCTGGCCGGCAAGGCACAGCGGCAGGCCAGGGCGCTGGCAGCGGCCCAGGGCGAACTCAATGCCGATGTGGTGGAAGGCCTGCGCGGGCTGCGTGAACTGGCGCTGCTGGAGGCCGGCCCGCGCTGGCTGGCACGCATGCGTGCCAAGGCTGCCGCCCTGTCCCCGCAGGTGCGCAGGCATGCGTCGCTTGCTGCGGGCCAACTGGCCACCGCGGACCCGTTGCCGGCCGTGTCGGCCCTGGCCATGGCTGCCGTGGCCGCCTGGCTGCTGGACCAGGGGCATATCGATGCCGCTTGGCTGCCGGTCGTGGTGGTACTGGCCGGCATGGCTCTGGCGCCGCTGGCCGAAGTGGCTCAGGCCGCGCGCAGGCTGGGCGATGTGAAGGCTGGTGGCGACCGCATCGTGCAACTGCTGCGCCAGCCCCGGCGCATTGTGGACAGCGGAACCCGTGAGGCGCCGGCCACGGCGTCGCTGGACTTCTGCGGTGTGCATTGGCAGCGTGGCGGCATACCCGTGCTGCGCGGACTGGACCTGTCCCTGCGGCCTGGCGAAATGGTGGCCCTGGCCGGCGCGTCCGGCGCCGGCAAAAGCAGCTGCGTGCAGCTGTTGCAACGCCTGGGAGAGCCCGACGCCGGCAGCCTGCGCATGGGCGGCATGGACATCCGTGAATTGCCGCTGGCCGTGTTGCGCCAGCAACTTGCCGTGGTCCGCCAGGAGGTGCATTTGTTCGACATCTCCATCGCCGACAACATCCGCCTGGGCCGGCCTGACGCCAGCGATGACGAGGTACGGCAGGCCGCCATGCTGGCGCAGGCCCATGGCTTCATCAGCGGGCTGCCGCAAGGCCATGCCACGCGCTGTGGCGAACAAGGCATGCGGCTGTCGGGTGGCCAGCGCCAGCGCATCGCCCTGGCGCGCGCTCTGCTGACCGGTGCTCCCGTGCTGGTGCTGGACGAGGCTTCCTCCCATCTCGACAGCGAAAGCGAGCAAGCCCTGCTGCGCGCGCTGGACGCCTTGCGCGAGCACCGTACCGTGCTGCTCATCGCCCACCGGCCCGCCATGCTGGCCTGCGCCGACCGCGTGGTCCTGCTGGAGGGCGGCCGCATCGTGGAGCAGGGCACCCACCGGGAGTTGCTCGCGCTCCAGGGCGCCTATGCCAGCCTCATGGCGGCGGATGCCTGATTCCTCAGTGCACAAACCCACCCTTGATGAACCGCACGGGCTCGGCATCCATGCGAGCGATCAGGGCCCCGAGGCCGTCGGATGAGCCGTCGGATGAGCCATCGGACGGGCCGGCGGTTGCCGCAGCGGCCGTCGTCGCCTCGACCGTCGTCCTCGCGGGCGCGTCCGTGCGGCAGACCAGGTCGTCCTCCGACCAGCCCTGTGCGCCCGGACGCGATAGCGCGCGCAGCCAGCCGCTGCGGTCGCCCAGCCATTGCATGCCCTGCAGCTGCTCCGAGCCGCTGAGCAGGGCCATGGCCTGCCAGGCGCGCGGGTCGGTGACGGTGCAGTCCAGTGCGCTGGCGGTGCGGTTGCCGCCATCGGGCGACAGCTGCAGGCTGACCAGGCGCGGGTCTTCCTGCACCGGGCCGCTGCCAGCCACCACCCTCAGCCGCTGCTGGCGGCTTTGCCAGGTGCTCAGGCGGCGCGCGGGCTGGCCTGCGCACTGCACGGCCATGTCGGGCAGGCCCACGGGATAGGGCCAGCTGCCGGCGATCTGCAGCATCTGGCCTGCGGCGCGGGCCTTCATGAAGTCGATCAGGGCCCAGGCGTCGTCGCTGGACAGCCGGTCGGCTTGGCCGTGTGCCCGTGCGCCGTCGCCAGACTCCACGGCACGGCGGTCATGAAGAATGGCCCAGAGCAATTCCCCATCGGCGCGGCGCCACAGCAGCGGGCTGGTGAAGTTGGGGGGCCAGACCGCCTGGCTGGCGGCCAGCGGGCCGTGGCCCCGGCCATCGGCACCGTGGCAGGCTGTGCAGTGCCGGGCATAGACCGCGCTGCCGCGCGCAATGCTCTCCACGCTGAAGCCCGTGGGCGAGGCGTGGAAGCTGGTGGCATGCGCGGGCACCAGGATCAGGTCGGCACGCGGCCAGGGGGCCAGCAGCAGGGCGAGCGCGGCCAGCGCGGTCAGCACCAGGGCCGGCAGGCGGATGCGGCGCAGAACCAGGGCCAGCGCCAGGGCCAGCACCAGCAAAACGATGGCGGTGGCCACGGCCGCCAGCGACCACAGCAGCCCCCGGGCCTGGCCCAGGTCGATCAGCAGGTTTTCGCCAGACAGGCGCAGGGCCCAGGGCCAGGCAGGCTGGCCGTCCACCGTGCCGGCCAGGCCCAGGCCGTGCAGCAGCTGCAGCAGGCCGACCTGGGCCTGCTGCATGGCGCCGATCAAGGGGTTGAGCCAGTCGGGGGAGTCGCTGCGTTGCATCGGAGGCGGGCGCTACCAGGTCTGGTCCAGGCCCAGGTGGCGCAGGGCCTCGTGGCGCAGCTCGGACAGGCGGGCGTGGCCGCGCTGGCGCGGGTAGGGCAGGTCCACATCGATCTCGGCCACGATGCGGGCAGGCCGCTGGCTGAAGACCAGCACGCGGTTGGCAAGAAAGAGGGCCTCCTCCACATCGTGCGTGACCAGCAGCACGGAAAAGCCCGCGCGCTGCCAGATCTTGAGGATCTCGCTTTGCATGGCCAGCCGCGTCAGCGAGTCGAGCTTGCCCAGCGGCTCGTCCAGGATCAGCAGGCGCGGGTCGTTGACCAGGGCGCGCGCCAGGGCCGCGCGCTGGGCCATGCCGCCCGACAGCTGGTGGGGATGGCTGTCCGCGAAATCCTCCAGTCCCACCAGGCGCAGGGCCTCGTCGATGCGGTGGGCCTGGCTGTCCAGCAGGCCGCGTGCCTGCAGGCCCAGGGCCACGTTGCCGCGCACCGTGCGCCAGGGAAACAGCGTGGGGTCCTGGAAGACGACGATGCGCGAGGGATCGGGCTCGGTGATGGCCGTGCCGTCCTGCGCCACGGCGCCGGCCGTGGGCGCGTCCAGCCCGGCCACCAGGCGCAGCAGCGTGGACTTGCCGCAGCCGCTGGGGCCCAGCAGGGCGACGAACTCGCCGGGCCGCACCTGCAGGCTGACCTCGTCGAGCACCTGCAGCGCGCCCTGCCCCTGGCCGAACCAGTGGCTGACGGCCTGCACATCGATGGCCGCGCCGGCTAGGGCCGCCCCGGCGATGGCGGGCGTGGCTGCGGCGTTGGCGGCGTGTTCTGCGGCAATCACCATTTGACGGTTCCCTTCTGCCACGACAGCGTGCGGTCGCGCACGGTGAACAGCAGCGTGATCAGGCCCGAGCACAGCACGGCCATGACCAGCAGCGCCGTGTACATGTTGGCGTAGGCTGCCCAGCCCTGGGCCCACTGCAGATACCAGCCCAGGCCGGCCTTCACGCCCATCATCTCGGCCGTGATCAGCACCGAGAACGAGGCGCCCAGCCCCATGAACAGGCCCACGAAGACCTGGGGCAGGGCGGCCGGGATGGCCACGCGCAGCACCAGGAACCAGGGCGATGCGCCCAGCGTGCGCGCCACGTCGTAGTAGCTCTTGCTGACCGATGCCACGCCCGACCAGGTCAGCACGGCCACCGGAAAGAACGTGGCCAGCGCCACCAGGAACACGGCTGCCGAGTAGCTCGACGGCGCGAAGAAAAAGGCCAGCGGCAGCAGGGCCGAGGCCGGCACCGGCCCCAGGAAGCGCAGCAGCGGATGCACCCAGTAGCCCGCGATGCGCGACCAGCCTATCCACACGCCCGTCAGAAACCCGATCACGGCGCCGAACACGATGCCGTTGAGCAGCAGCCGCAGCGAATACAGCGTGGACAGGCCCAGGCGCTGCCAGTCCTCATGGACCACGTCGATCAGGCTTTGCGGTGGAGCGAAGAACGGCGGCGGCAGCGCGCCGAGCTTGGCCGTCAGCGTCTCCCACAGCGCCAGCAGCAGCGGCGCCGCCACCAGCCAGGCACCGGCCGGGCGCAGCCAGCGGTCGATGCGCCGTGCTGCCCGTACGGGTCGCACAGGCAGCGCGGCCGAGGCCAGCAGCAAAAGGGCCACGACCAGGGCGGCAATGCCGAATTCCTGCGTGAATGCCCATTCGCTGAAGCCGATCTCCTTGTTGGGCCACAACAGGGTCAGCATGCCCAGGCCGGCCCAGGCGGCGGCGGCCAGCAGGCCGGTGCGCCAGGGGCCTGCCTTGCGCGTGCCCTGCGCCTGTTCCCGCTCCAGGCCGGGTGGGGCATCCGTGGCGCCCAGGCGCCAGCGTGGTCTTGCGGTGCTCATGCGAGGACGTCCAGCGTGATGTGGCTGGCAAAGCGGCCAGGGTCGGTCTGCTTCTTGAGCACGCCGGCCGTGCGGAAATCGGCCGCAAAGGCCTGGACCTCGTCGCGCAGCGGCTTGCCGTGCGGATGGTGCTTGAAGGTCAGCTCGGCCAGCAGGCGCTGCAGGTCCTCGACGGGCACCTTGGGTGAGTACCTGGCAAAGATCTTCGCCGTTTCGTTGGGGTTCTCGGCGATGTAGTCCGAGGCCTGGGTCAGCGCGCGCACCACGCTGGCCGCAGCGGGCTTGTTGGCCCGGGCGAATTTCGCGCCTGCGCCGATCACGCAGCAAATGCTTTCGGCGTACTCGTTCTTGGCGCTGTTGCCCAGTTCGAGGAAGGTGCCGGGGTTGCGCTTTTCGATCAGGTAGAGATTCGGGTCGCCGTCGGCAATGGCCTGGATCTCGCCTTTTTTCGCGGCGACGTCCAGCAGGTCGGCCGGGTAGACGCGCCATTCGATGTCCTTGTCCACGTCCAGGCCGCGCTTGGCCAGGTGGATGGAATAGAACTGCTTGGCCGGGCTGTTGAGGTCGGCCACGCCGATGGTCTTGCCCTTGAGCGTCCTGGGGTCCAGCGTGACGCCGGCCGACTTCAGGCCGACCAGGCGCAGGCAGCCGCCGTGCACGCTGCCGATGAGCTTGACATCCAGCCCCGCCTCCAGCGGCTTGATCCAGCGGTGGATCAGGCCCGCGCCCGCATCGGCCTTGCCCGTGGCCAGCGCCTCCAGCAACTGGTCGGCCGAACCGCCCCAGTTCAGCAGTTCCACGTCCAGGCCGTTGCGCTCGAAAAAGCCGCGCTCCAGCGCCACGGGAATGGGCGAATGGCAGAAGCTGGCCTGGCTCCAGGCAAAGGTGATCTTCTGGCGCGGCTGCGCCCCGGCGCGGCCGCTGAACCAGGCGGCCGATCCCAGCGCGCCGGCGGCGGCGCCGGCGCGGATCAGGGTGCGGCGCGAGAGCGAAGGCTCGGTCGCCTCGCAAGCATTGCCAGCGGCGCAGCGGCTGTCCTGGGTGGTATCGGTCTGGGTCTTGCGGGTCATGGAACTCCCTCCAAAGCAGTTTCGGGACTGCCGATGCTGGCCGCTGAGTGCCGTGTTTCCAACGACGCAAAACGCGCATCCATATGTGCGTGGCAACTAGGAAGGGCGCGGCCCGGCGACATGCGCAAACCGAATAAGCGAACGCGTTTTTCTTCGTAGTGCGCAGGGTGCGGGCTTCGAATAATGGGCTGCATCGACCACTCATACGGAGTCCATGCATGACCTCAGCCACCGGCACCGAGTCCGCCCCGCACGACGCAGCCAGCGATGCGCTGTGGCAGCAGGACACCCAGGCACTGCACGCCGGCTATCGGGGGCGAGAACAGCAGCGCAGCGCGGCCGTGCCCATCTACCAGAGCACCTCCTTCGTATTCGACAGCGCCCAGCACGGCGCCAACCTGTTCGGCCTGGTGGAGGAGGGCGATGTGTACTCGCGCACGGCCAACCCCACGCTGGCGGTGCTGGAGCAGCGCATTGCGGCTCTCGAAGGCGGCGTGGCCGCGCTGGCCCTGGCCTCGGGCATGGCCGCCATCGACGTGGCGCTGGCTACGCTGGCCAGCGCGGGCGACCATGTGGTCGTGGCCTCGCAGCTGTATGGCGGCACGCACAACTTCATCGCCCACGTGCTGGCCTCGCGCGGCGTGCAGAGCACAGCCGTGGCCAAGGATGATTTCCAGGCGTTGCAACGGGCGATAGGGCCGCGCACCAAGGCCGTGTTCGTGGAGTCCGTGGGCAACCCGTCGGGCGGCATTGCCGACCTGCGCCAGCTGGCCGACATCAGCCATGCGGCGGGCGTGGCCCTGGTGGTGGACAACACCGTGGCTTCGCCGCTGCTGCTGCGGCCCTTCGACTGGGGCGCCGACATCGTCGTGCACTCGGCCACCAAGGCCATCGGCGGACACGGCAATGTGCTGGGTGGACTGATCGTGGACAGCGGCCGCTTCGACTGGGTGGCGCACGCGGGGCGCTATCCGCAGTTCAGCGCGCCCGAGCCGGCCTACCAGGGCTTTGTCTTCACCGAGAAATTTCCCGACCGGGCCTTCATCGCGCGGGCCCGTGCCGTGCTGCTGCGCAACTGCGGCGCGGCGCTGGCGCCGCACAGCGCCTTCCTGCTGCTGCAGGGCCTGGAGACGCTGGGCCTGCGCCAGGAGCGCGCCAGCCGCAACACGCTGGCCGTGATCGATTTCCTGCAGCGCCATCCGCTGGTGGAGCGCATACACCACGCCAGCCAGAGCGGCCACGCCGACCACGCCCTGGCGCTGCGCCAGCTGCGCGGCGGGCATGTGCCGGCGCTGCTGGGCTTCGAGCTGCGCGGAGGCCGGCAGGCGGCGCGTGCCTTCTATGACGCGCTGCGCCTGTTCCTGCGCCTGGTCAACATCGGCGACAGCAAGTCGCTGGCCGCCATTCCTGCCGAGACCACGCACAGCCTGCTCAGCGACGAGGAACTGGCGCGCGTGGGCATTGCGCCCGGGCTGGTGCGCCTGTCCATCGGCATAGAGCATCCGCAGGACCTGCTGGCCGATCTGGCGCAGGCGCTGGAGCAGGCGCAGGGCCATGCGGTGTTGGCTGCCGAACGCGAGCAAGACCGCGAACAAAACCGCGAGCAAGACCACGAGCAAGACCGTGATCAGCGCCTGGCGGCCTGAGCGCCCCTTCCTTCCCCCCTTCCCTGGCAGCACAGCATGAGCACCTTGACAGCATCCACCCTCGAAGCGCCGGCCGCCACAGCGGCAACCCCGACCCTGCCCGTCATCGACCTGCAGGCCCTGCGCGACCCGGCCACGCAGGCCCAGGCGCTGCGCCAGCTGGCGCGCACGGCGCGCGACACCGGCTTCTTCTACCTGGAAGGGCACGGCATAGGCCGGGACGCATGGCAGGGCATACAGCGGCGCGCGCGCGAATTCTTTGCGCAGCCGCTGGCCGACAAGCAGGCGCTGGCCATTGCCAACACGCGGCACTTCCGGGGCTATACGGCCGTGGGCATGGAGATCACGCGCCAGCGGCCCGACCAGCGCGAGCAGATCGACCTGGGGGAGGAATCGCCCGAGATTCCCGCAGGCCCCGGCGTGCCGGACTGGAAGGGGCTGCAAGGCCCCAACCAGTGGCCGCAGGCCTTGCCCGGGTTCCGCGAGGAGGTGCTGGCCTGGCAGGCGGCAGCGCATGGCGTGGCGCTGGAGCTGCTGCGCCACTTCGTGGCCGCGCTGCAGCTGCCCGAGGGCGCGCTGGACGCCCTGGTCAGCGGCCTGCCTGCGCATCGCATCAAGATCATCCACTACCCGGGCAGCGAGCTGGGCGCAGCAGGCCAGGGCGTGGGCGCACACAAGGACGGCGGCCTGCTGACCCTGCTGCTGCAGGACGAGGTGGGCGGGTTGCAGGTGGAGACGCCAGCCGGCTGGGTCGATGTGCCGCCGCGCGACGGGGCCTTCGTCATCAACATCGGCGAGATGCTGGAGCTGGCCACCAACGGCTATCTGCGCGCCAACGTGCATCGCGTGCTGGTGCCGCGCGCGGGCGTGCAGCGCTACTCCATTGCCTACTTCCTGGCGCCGCGCCTGGACCTGGGCCAGGTCCCGCTTCTGACCCTGCCGCCCGAGCTGGCCGTGCTGGCCACGGGGCCGCAGAGCGACCCGGACAACCCGCTGTTCAGCCATGTGGGCGAGAACGCGCTCAAGGGCCGCGTGCGCTCCCACCTGGATGTGGCCCAGCGCTTCTATCCCGAGCATTACGCCCGCCTGCAGGCCCAGGCCCGCGCCGCTGGCCGTGAGTTGCACCCCGGTGCCTATTGATCGATTCCTGTTGATGGGTGCCTGTTGATGGGTGCCTGTTGATTCTTGAAAGGACTGTGCGATGGACAAGCGAGTATTTCTGCGGGGACTGGCGGCGGGGGCCTCGGTGGCGGCGATGTCAGGCGCCATCCGGGCCGCGCAGGCCGGCCCGCTGCGCGTGGGCGTGCGCGGCGGCGTGGACGAGGAAATCTGGGAGGTGGTGACCCGCGTGGCACGCGAGCAGGGGCTGCAGGTCAAGCCCGTGGTCATCAGCGGCGCGGCCAGCCCCAACGAGGCGCTGAACAACGGCGACATCGAGGCCAACTCCTTCCAGCATGTGCCGTTCCTGCGCGACCAGAACCAGCAGCGCGGCTACCGGCTGGTGGCGGCGGGCGACACCTACATCTCGCCCATCGCCTTCTATTCGAAAAAGCACAAACGCCTGGCCGACCTGCCCGCTGGCGCGCGCCTGGGCATTCCCAACGATCCCAGCAACCAGACGCGCGCGCTGGTGGTGCTGCAGGACCAGGGCATCCTGAAGCTGCGCGAGGGCTTCGACCCCTTCAAGGGCACGGCGGGCCTGGCCGACATCGCCAGCTACCAGAAGAAGGTGCAGCTGGTGGAGGCGGCCTCGGTGGTGCTGGCGCGCTCGCTGGACGATCTCGATGCCTCGGCCATCGTCAACAGCTTTGCCTACCAGGCCGGGCTCATCGCTACGCGTGATGGCATTGCCGTCGAAAGGCGCGAGCGCAATCCCTACGTGAACATCATTGCCGTGCACGAGCGCGACCGGGCAGCACCCTGGGTCGCGGCCCTGCTGCGCGCCTACCAGTCCGAGCCCGTGCGCCAGTTCATCGTGAGCAGGTACCAGGGCTCGGTGCTGCCGGCCTTCTGAGGCGTGTAAGGCAATGAAGGTGGAACAGGCGGCGGCCGGCGAGCCCCATGCAATCGATGCGCTGCAGCGGCCGCACATCGTCTTCGAGGGCGTGCGCAAGCACTACCCGGGCACGGGCACGGGAAGGAGCGCGGGCGAGCCCGTGCACGCGCTGCAGGCGCTGAGCTTCGAGGTGGCGCGTGCCGAGGTGTTCGGCATCATCGGCCGCAGCGGCGCCGGCAAATCCACGCTGCTGCGCACCATCAATGCGCTGGAGCGGCCCAGCAGCGGCCGCGTGCTGGTGGACGGCACCGATGTCGCCACGCTGGACGAGGACGCGCTGGTGGCGCTGCGCCGGCGCATCGGCATGATCTTCCAGCACTTCAACCTCCTGTCCTCGCGCACGGTGTACGAGAACGTGGCCCTGCCGCTGCAGGCCGCGGGCTGGCGGCCCGCGCTCGTGCGCGCGCGGGTGGACGAACTGCTGGCCCTGGTGGGGCTGGCGGACAAGAGCGGCGCCTATCCGGCCCAGCTCTCGGGCGGGCAAAAGCAGCGCGTGGGCATTGCGCGCGCGCTGGTGCACGAGCCCGAAATCCTGCTGTGCGACGAGGCCACCTCGGCCCTGGACCCCGAGACCACGCAGTCCATCCTGGAGCTGCTGCGCGAGATCAACCGCAAGCTGCGGCTGACCATCGTGCTCATCACGCACGACATGGCCGTGATCCGCGAGGTCTGCGACCGCGTGCTGGTGCTGGACCAGGGCCGGCTGCAGGAGATCGGCGAGGTCTGGAAGCTGTTTGCGGCACCGCGCTCGGAGGCTGCGCGTGCGCTGCTGCGGCCGCTGCGGCAGGCCTTGGCGGCCGACCTGGAACTGGTGGCAGAGGCCGATGGCCCGGAGGCCGTCGCCGTGCTGGCCATCGGATGGGCCGACGGCGGCAGCCAGCAGGGCCTGCCGCTGGCGCAGCTCCAGGTGCTGGGCCCGCGTGCGCGCTTGCTGCAGGGCGGGCTGGACTGCATGCGCGGGCGTTCGCAGGGCCGCCTGCTGGTGGGCGTGCCGGTGCAGGATCTGCCGTCGCCACTCTCCCCGCTCTCGCCGACCGCGCTGTCTTCCCTTCAACAGGCGCTGGGCGCCGATTCACTGCAACTGCTTGGCCATGTCCCTGCCCCCGCTCGATAAATACCTGCAGGCCTTTCTGGAAACCCTGCTGATGGCGGGCGCGTCCTCGCTGATCGCCATCGTTGCCGGGCTGGGGCTGGCCATCGTGCTGCACACCACGGCGCCGGGCGGGCTGTACGCCAGGCCGCGGCTGTACCGGGGGCTGTCGGCGGCGGTGAACATCGGCCGGGCCATTCCCTTCATCATCCTGCTGGTGGCCCTGCTGCCGGTGACGCGCGCCATCGTCGGCACCACGCTGGGCACCTGGGCGGCGGTGGTGCCACTGTCGGCCAACCTGATCCCGTTCTTTGCGCGCATCGCCCAGGTCAGCTTGGGCGAGGTGGACGCAGGCCTGGTGGAGGCGGCGCGCGCCATGGGCCTGCGCCGCCCGCAGATCGTGCGCCAGGTGCTGCTGCCCGAGGCGCTGCCGGGCCTGATCGGCGGCATGACCGTGAGCGTGATCGCCATGGTCAATGCCTCGGCCATGGCGGGCGCCGTGGGGGCGGGCGGCCTGGGCGACCTGGCCATCCGCTACGGCTACGAGCGCTATGAGACGCGCGTGATGTTCGAGGTCATCGTCATCCTGGTGGCCCTGGTGTCGGTGCTGCAGTTCGGCGGCGAGTGGCTGGCGCGCCGTGCCGACCACCGGCGTTCGATCTCTTGAGATGATTTGGAAATAACAGACTGAATTTTTATTATTTTTGGTTTTTTCGACTTGTCTCGACAATGGCCTGCAGCAGCATTCGGGCTGCTGATTCTTTTCCGAGACGCTTCGATGACCCACACCACACGCCCCGCCTGGCCTTCCCCTCTTGCCGGCCGCACTGCCATGAAGCCGGGCGTGGCCATCGTCTGTGGCGTCCACCATGTCCAGCTGTCCTTCCCGGCGCGCGCCCAGGCGGCCATGGAGCGCTTTTATGGCGAAGTGCTGGGCCTGTCTGCCCTGACCGTTGCCGGGCGTCCGGGCCTGAGCTTTCTGGCCGGCGGGCAGCGCATCGATCTGGTGCCCTACAAGGGGCAGTCCGGCGGCACCGAGCGCGCGGCGGGCAACCTGGTGCACCTGGCGCTGACGGTCAGCGACGTGGATGCGCTGCGCCAGCAGTTGCTGGTGCACGGCGGCCTGGCGCTGGAGGTGGCGCCCGTGAGCGAGGGCCGGCGCTGCTATGCGCGCGACCCCGCAGGCAATCTGATCGAGCTGCTGGAGCTGCCCCGCGAGGCAGCGGCCGATGCCCCGGACGAGCCGGCCGTGGCCTGTTCGGCCTGAAAGCCTCTGGCCGTCCCCCTCTCTCTTTCCTTTCTGCTTTTGCCTTCCACAGGCCCGGGCCGCACCGGCTCCGGGCGGAGCCTTGCCCATGAACTTCCAGCAACTGCGCTATGTGCGCGAAACCGTGCGCCGCGGCTACAGCCTGACCGAGGTGGCCCACACGCTGCACACCTCCCAGCCCGGCGTGAGCCGGCAGATCCGCGAACTGGAGGAGGAGCTGGGCGTGGAGATCTTCATCCGCGCGGGCAAGCGGCTGACCGGGCTGACGCCGCCCGGCGAGGCGCTGCTGCCCATCGTCGAGCGCCTGATGCTGGAGGCCGACAACCTGCGCCGCGTGGGCGCCGACTTCAGCGCCAGCGAGCAAGGCCGGCTGTCGATTGCCGCCACCCACTCCCAGGCCCGCTATGCGCTGCCCCATGTGGTGCGCGACTTCCGCCAGCGCTATCCGCAGGTGCGCCTGCACCTGCACCAGGGCTCGCCCGAGCAGGTGGCGCAGATGCTGCGCAGCGGCGAGGCCGACATCGGCGTGGCCACCGAGGCGCTGGCCGGCTATGAAGGCCTGGTCGCGCTGCCCTGCTACCGCTGGACGCACGGCGTGGTCGTGCCGCCCGGCCACCCGCTGCTGCAGTCGCAGCAGGCGCTGACGCTGGAGGCGCTTTCGCGCTTTCCCATCATCACCTACGAGCAGGGCTATACGGGCCGCGCCCACATCGACGAGGCCTTTGCGCGCGAGGGCCTGGAGCCCGACGTGGTGCTGACGGCCATGGACGCCGACGTGATCAAGACCTATGTGGAGCTGGACATGGGCGTGGGCATCGTCGCCTCGGTGGCGCTGGATGCCGAACGCGACCAGGGCCTGCGCACGCTGGACGCCGGCCACCTGTTCGAGGTCAACACCACGCGGCTGGGCCTGCGCAAGGGCGCCTGGCTGCGCGGCTATGCCTATGCCTTCATCGAGACCTTCGTGCCCACGCTGACGCGCGAGGTGGTCGAGCAGGCCGTGCGCCAGGGCGTGGAGCCCGAGTAGGCAGACAAAGGGGGCCGGCCTCAGCCCGGCTCGCGCGCCATCTCCAGCAGGGTGTCGCCCGTCACGCGGTAGCGGATCCACTCGGTCTGGGGCAGGGCGCCCAGGCGGTCGTAGAACTCGATGGAGGGCAGGTTCCAGTCGAGCACGCTCCACTCGAATCGGCCGCAGTCCTTCTCGACGGCGATCTGCGCCAGGCGGCGCAGCAGCGCCGTGCCCGCGCCCAGGCCGCGCGCCTCGGGCGTGACGTAGAGGTCTTCGAGGTACAGGCCGTGGCGGCCCTGCCAGGTCGAGTAATTGAAGAAGTAGACCGCAAAGCCCACGGGCTGGTCGCCATGCAGGCAGATCAGGCCGAAGACGGCGGGGTTGTCGCTGAACAGGGTGCGCTTCACATGCTCTGGCGTGGCCAGGACTTCATGCTCGGCTTTTTCATAGACGGCGAGTTCGCGCACGAAGCGGACGATGAGCTCGGCGTCATCGGGGGTGGCGGGTCGGATCTGTAGGGTGGTAGTCATTCAAACGCGGGGGAGCACGGGAAGCCCGGAAAAACGGTATTGCGGCGCAAGATGGCGCCGTAATCTCCGGTTTTAGCCGATTTTCGCGCCCGTGTCCGCCAGGGGCTGTTGCACCGGAAGGGGCAGGAACTGGCGCAGGATCTGGAAGTGGTCCTCGAAGAACGCGCTCTCCATGGCGGGCAGGTCGCAGACGGCCACCCAGCGCGCCAGTGCCGCATCGTCGCCGCCCTGCACGGGCGGCAGCGAGGGCAGCACGCCCAGGTCCAGGTAATGCACATGGGTGATGGTGCGCCCGCGCAGGCTGCGGTCGGGGTGGTCGAAGACCTGCACGGACTGCAGGGCGGCCTGCAGGTCGGCCTCGCTGAGCGTGGAGCAGGTCTCCTCGCGCAACTCGCGCAGGCAGGACTGCCACAGCGTGTCGCGCGGCTCCAGGAAGCCGCCCGGCAGCGCCCACAGGCCCAGGCCCGGGGCATGGCCGCGGCGTATCAGCAGGATGTGGTCCTGTTGCGCGTCTTCGTGCGGCACGCGGCAGCGCAGCAGTGCGTCCACGGTCACGAAGACGGGCGGGTAGGGCGCCGCAGCCCAGGCCTGGCGGTACCGGGCCAGCATGCGCCATTCCTCGCACATCTGCGCATGGGCGGGCGTGGTGGCCCATTGGCGCAGGAACTGCAGGGTGGCGGGCGGAACCTGGGCGGCCAGGGCTTCGAAGTCCACGCCGGATTCGCCGAAGTAGATGTCGCGCAGCGGCGTGGCGTCGAACTGGCCCAGGCGCGGCAGGCTGATCAGCTGCCAGCGCGGAAAGCGCGCCAGGTAGCCGCTGGTCGCGTCCTTGAAATGGCCGACCAGGGCCACGCTGGCGCCTTCGGGCACGCAGGATTGCACGGCCTGCTGCACGGCCTGTACCCACAGCGGCTCGTTGTAGTAGTCGCGCACGGGCACGCAGTGCAGGCGGGCCGCATCGGCCGGCGGCAGCGCCTCGCGCAGCATCTGCGCGCGCTCCTGCCAGCTGAAGGGGTTCTTGGGGTTGGGCGCCTGCCAGGCGCTGCCCAGCACGACGACGATCTGCTCGGCACGCTCCAGCGCCGCGCGCAGCAGTGCCATGTGGCCGTTGTGCAGCGGCTGCAAGCGCCCGATCAGCACGGCGGTGTGCACGCGCTCGCTGGTGGCCGGGGTTTCGGTGGGGGCGTCCATGGCGGCAGTCTCTTGCATAAACAGGCTCGGTGGCTTCACTCTGGCTTCATTCGTAGTGGGCGGCAATGGGCATCTGGCGCCCCGTGCCGAAGGCGCGCGGGCGCACGCGCAGTATGGGCGGGGCCTGCCGGCGCTTGTACTCGCTGCGGAAGATCATGCGCTTGACGCGCTCAACCAGTTCGGCCCCGCCGGGCTGGCCCAGCAGTTGGGTCACAAAGCGCTCGGCCGTGCCGTATTCGGCGGTGGACAGGTGCCGGCCCTCGATGGCGTATTTGAGGATTTCGTCCAGCACCGCATAGGGCGGCAGGCTGTCCTCGTCCTTCTGGTCGGGCGCCAGCTCGGCCGACGGCGGCTTGTCGATGATGGCCTGGGGAATCAGCTCTCGGCCCGCACTGTGGTTGATGTGGCGAGACAGCTCGAAGACCTCGGTCTTGTACAGATCGCCCAGCAGGCCCAGGCCGCCGTTGGTGTCGCCATACAGCGTGCAGTAGCCCACCGAGATCTCGGACTTGTTGCCCGTGGTCAGCAGCAGGTGGCCGAAGGCGTTGGAGTACTCCATCAGCGTGGTGCCGCGGATGCGTGCCTGCAGGTTCTCCAGCGGCAGGCCCTGCAGCGGCTGGCCGAAGCTGGCCTCGAACTGTCGCGCATAGCCGTCGACCAGTTCGCGTATCGGGTGCTCGTGCAGCGTGATGCCCAGGTTGCGGCACAGGATCACCGAGTCATCGACCGAGCCGCTCGACGAAAAGCGCGAGGGCATGGTGACGGCCACCACGTTGTCCGCGCCCAGGGCCTCGGCCGCCAGGGCCAGGGTCAGCGCGCTGTCTATGCCGCCCGAGCTGCCGACGACGGCGCGCGTGAAGCCGCAGCGGCGCGCATAGTCGCGCAGGCCCAGCACGATCTGGCGGCGGTAGAACTCCATGGTGGGCAGGCCTGCGGCCGTCACGCTCATGCAGGGCTGGCCGGCTGCGTCGAGGAAGCGTCCGTCGTCGAACTGCAGCGTGCGCAGGTCTTCGACAAAGCGCTCGGCCTCGAAGACCACGCCGCGCCCGGGCTCCACCGCGAACGAGGCGCCGTCGAACACGATCTGGTCCTGGCCGCCGATCTGGTTCACGTAGAGGATGGGCAGGCCGTGGCGCGTGGCCGCCTGGCCGAAGATCTCGTGGCGCTGCTCGCGCTTGCCCAGGTGGCTGGGGCTGGCGTTGATGCTGACCACCAGGTCGGGGGCGGCGTCGGCCATGCGCGCGAAGGGGTTGGTGGCGTAGTCGGCCCCGGCGTCGTTCCAGCCGTCCTCGCACACCAGAAAGCCCACCTGGGCCTGGCCTATGCGCAGCACCTTGGCCGCGTCGGGGCCGGGCTCGAAGTGGCGGCGCTCGTCGAAGATGTTGTAGGTGGGCAGCAGCTGCTTGTCGTAGCGCAGGCGCACGGCGCCGTCCTTGAGCACCAGCAGGCTGTTGTGCAGCGGCTTGCCGGGCCCGCTGGCGCGCGTGGGTGCGCCGATGACCCAGTGCAATTGCGGCCACTGGCGCGTGGCCTGCAGCAGCTGCTGCAAGCCTTGCTCCAGGCGCTCGCGAAAGGCGGGCTCGTCCAGCAGGTCGCCAGGGTAGTAGCCGCACAGCGACAGCTCGGGAAAGACCAGCAGGTCGGCCTGCGCGTGCGCGGCGCGGGCAGCGGCCTCGGCCATGCGGGCCACGTTGCCGGCGATGTCGCCGACGGTGGGGTTGAGTTGGGCAATGGTGATGCGCAGCATGAATGGAGCCTTGGCGGTGTCAGGCGGTGTCAGACGGCGACAGGCTGGGCCAGGCCGAAGACCTGGCGCAGATAGGCCAGATAGGTTTCGTCGTTGCACAGCGTCTTGCCCGGCGAGTCCGAGATCTTGGCCACGGGCTGGCCGTTGGCGTGGGTGAGCTTCATCACGATGTTGATGGTCTCCAGCCCCATGTCGTTGGTCAGCCGCGTGCCGATGCCGAAGCCCAGCTGTATGCGGTCGGCAAAGCGCTGGTACAGGGCCAGGGCCGTGTCCAGGTCCAGCCCGTCGGAGAACACCAGGCGCTTGGCCTGGGGGTCTATGCGCAGCTTCTGGTAGTGGGCGATGGCCTTCTCGCCCCAGGCATACGGGTCGCCCGAGTCGTGCCGCAGCCCGTCGAAGAGCTTGGCGAAGTACATGTCGAAATCGGCCAGGAAGGCATCCATGCCCACGGTGTCGGTCAGGGCCACGCCCAGGTCGCCCCGGTACTCCTGCACCCAGTCCTCCAGCGCGGCGATCTGGAAGTCGCGCAGGCGCACGCCCTGGGCCTGGTAGCTCTGCAGGTACTCATGGGCCATGGTGCCTATGGGCACGATGCCGAAGTCGCGCGCCAGCAGCACGTTGGACGTGCCCTTGAACCACTGCGCCGTCTGCGTGGCAAAGGCCTGGACCACCTCGCGCTGCCAGGCGCCCGAGAAGCGCCGGCGCACGCCGAAGTCGAACAGCTCGAAGGGATTGCGCAGCCTGGCCTCGCAGGCCAGGTGGCGCAGGCGCTCGATCTTGCCGGCCAGGCGCCTGCGGCCTTCGGCCAGCGCCGCCTCCGCGTCGAAGCGCCGGAAATACAGCTCGTTGACGATGGCCAGCACATAGATCTCGAAGCCCATCACATGGACCTGGGGGCCCTTGGCCTCGATGTGCAGGGTGTCGCCATCGGCCCAGGCACGGATGAAGGCGCGCTGGAACTGGAAGATGCGCAGAAAGTCGATGAAGTCGCTCTTCATGAAGCGCAGCCCGCCCAGGTAGGCCAGGTCTTCGGGCGTGAAGCGCAGCGCGCACAGGGCGTCCAGCTCGCGCTCCACCTCGGGCAGCAGCTCGGCCAGCGGGAAGGCCGTCTTCGTGCGGCAGACGAATTCGTATTCGGCCTCGGTCTGGGGATTGCGGTGCAGCATGGCCTGCCACATCGTGAATTTGTAGAGATCGGTGTCGAGCAGGCTGGTGATGATGGGAGCCATGGTGCGATGCTGGGGAAACAGGAAAGGAGGCTGCGCGCGTGAAGGCGGTCCGGCCCCTACAGGTGGAGTTCCTGGCTGGAGGCCAGCCGCAATCCGCGGGCCTGCATGGCTGCCAGGAAATCATGGTGCGCGGACTCGAAGCCCGGCACCGGGCTCATGGCGTCGTGCATCAGCACGATGCGCTCGGGATGGGGAAGGTGCTCGACCAGATGCTCGACCGTGGAGCGCACGCAGTGGCTGCTCGCCTCGCCCGCGACCACCAGCAGTCCGGCACGGTCCAGCCGCTCCAGCAAACCGGTGTTCAGCAGGGTCGCCGGATCGGCAGTGTCCGGCACCTCGGCCTGCAGGGCGCTGTAATGCTCGGTCCAGGGATTGAGCCCCTTGAAAACGTTGCATACGGCGCGCTGGCGCTGCTGCTGCCAGTCGCCACAGGCCGCCAGCACATCGGCATGGATACCGTGGCCCCAACTGCCCACTTCGCAGTGCACGGGCCAGACCATCAGCGTGTAGCGGCTGCTCGCTTCGAGTGCATCCAGATAGTCCAGGCTGCGCTGCAGCGCCTCGGCGTTGCGCGGCCGGAACACGCCCGCCCGCACCTGTGCCGCCGTGATCGCGGTGAACGGCGCCACATCGCCGCCATCGCCCTGCTGCCAGAAGGCAGGGTGGGCGATGTCGTAGCGCTGGTGCGAGTCCAGCGTCACCGTGATGGCGTCCACCTTCGCTGCCTCGCGCCGAATCCATCCGCCCAGCCGCTGCATGTCGGCATGGGCGCCAGCCACGGGCAGGCTGGGGCGTTGGCGGCCGGGGCACCAGTCGTCAGGCAGATCGCAGAAATCGTTCTGGGGGTCTATGAGCAGGAGGTGGAGGGTGGGAGATGGCATGAGTGGTTACTCGCAAGCAAGCGCTTTGGAGCGTGCCGAGAATCAAGGCTTCAGTGTAGTGCGGCAACAGTCCAGGCCGTTACCCTCTGCCCGGTGTGGTCAGGCTTGCGCTGGCGAAAACAAAGGGGCGCGACCCTGTCAAAGAAAGGGATGGTGCAGCAGGGGCTGGCAGCCGGCAGCACATGATGCGGAACCTACAATGGGGAGTTTTACGTATTCCGTGGGCGATTGGAGCGTTTCAGGCCGTCATTTGCCCAGTCTTGCGGCGCGATTGGCTACTTTCGGTAGGTTTTGATTATCACCATGGTATCCCTTCAGATAACAACGACTTTCATGGGTGTGGGATTGGCTGCGCTGATCCTGTACCTTATTCGCCGCGATCATCTGTATCTCATGCATGGCCTTTTCTGGGTGCTGGTTGCCGCGGCAGCCGTCGTGCTGGGGGTCTGGCCGGGGATGATCAACCGTCTGGCAACGGCGCTTGGCATCAGCTATCCGCCCGCCATGCTGCTGCTGCTGGCCTGCATCGTCTTGTTGATCAAGGCCTTGCATGCCGATATGGTCAACACCCGCATCGAGCGCGATGTGCGGCGGCTCAATCAGCGGCTCGCGATGCTCGAGGCGGATGCTGCGGACCTCATCCAGGCCCCGACCGAACCCCCGACCCCATGACATCCGCCCTGCTTCCCGTCATCTTGTGCGGCGGCTCCGGTACCCGCCTGTGGCCTCTTTCGCGCGAAGCCTATCCCAAGCAGTTTCTTGCAGTGACAGGGGCGGGCATTTCTCTGTTGCAGGACACCGTCAGGCGGCTCGACGGTCTGGCGCCCCACATTCCAAGGGCCTCGCCGATCGTGGTGTGCAATAGCGAGCATCGATTCTTGGCGGCCCAGCAATTGCAGGAGGCTGGCTTGCATGGGGCCAGGGTCGTGCTGGAGCCCGTGGGGCGCAATACGGCGCCCGCACTGACACTCGCCGCCCTGGTGGCCGATGCAGACGATGTTCTGCTTGCCATGCCGGCCGACCATGTCATCCGTGACCTGGAGCGGCTTCACCACGCCCTGAACACTGCCTGGCAACTGGCTCGGCAGGGGTCCATGGTGACTTTCGGTGTCGTGGCGGATCGACCGGAGACAGGGTATGGCTATATCCAGAAGTCCCTGGCAGTGGAAGGCTTCGACGCTTTTGCCATCCGGCGCTTTGAAGAGAAGCCCAGTCTGGATGTGGCCCGGGCCTATCTGGAAAGTGGCAATTACCTGTGGAACAGCGGGTTGTTCATGGTCCGGGCAGGACAATGGCTCAAGGCCATGGCCGCGCTGCAGCCGCAGATGCTGCGGGCATGCCAGACTGCCGTCGAGCACAGCAGCCGCGATCTGGACTTCATCCGACCTCAAGGCGATGCTTTCAGCGATTGCCCTTCCGACTCGATCGACTATGCAGTCATGGAGCATCTGCCGGGCCGCCTGGACTTGGGAATTCCAGCCCATGTGGTGCCCCTGGATGCAGACTGGTCCGACCTCGGCGCCTGGGACGCCTTGTGGGAGGTGCTGCCTCACGATGCCCGAGGCAATGCCCATGCCGGTCAGACCCTGGCGATCGATACCCAAAACAGCTTGTTGTTCTCGGAGACCTGCCTTGTCGCCACGGTGGGCCTGGACAACATTATCGTGGTTGAAACAGCCGATGCCGTCTTGGTGGCGGACAAACGCCGAACACAGGATGTCAAGAAAGTCGTTGCCGAATTGAAGGCGCAAAACCGCCAGATGGCTTCATCGCATCGCAAGGTGCACCGCCCTTGGGGCTGGTACGACCGCATCGATGGTGGTGAGCGATTCCAGGTGAAGCGCATCGTCGTCAACCCCGGCGCCAGCCTGAGTCTGCAGATGCACCAGCATCGGGCAGAGCACTGGGTCGTGGTCAAGGGCATGGCCGAGGTCACGCATGGCGAGCGCAGCTTTCAACTGCGTGAAAACGAATCTACCTATATCCCCGTACGGCATCTCCATCGATTGAGAAATCCAGGTCTGGAGCCATTGGAAATCATTGAAGTGCAGTCCGGCGATTATCTGGGCGAGGATGACATCGTGCGTTTTGATGATTTCTACGGCCGGGGCTGACGACCATCGAAATGGATGGCCGGAGATTGATGAAGAATAATACAAAGGATATCGGATGAATCCTCATGCTGCTCGATCGGTGTCGCCGCTGGAGCTAATTAAATCTATTGCCGTCAATCGCAGCTTGATATTCAGCTTGATAGAGAGGGATATATTTGGCCGCTATCGAGGTGCAACGCTGGGCTTGTTGTGGTCTTTCTTCAACCCGCTGCTGATGTTGATTGTCTATACATTCGTGTTCAGCGTGGTCTTCAAGGCGCGCTGGTCTGGAGGGACTGACTCGAAAACGGAATTTGCAATGATTCTGTTTTCTGGCTTGATGGTTTTCAATATATTTTCCGAATGCATAGGGCGTGCGCCATTGTTGGTCGTCAATAACGTCAATTATGTCAAGAAAATAATATTTCCGCTGGAAGTGCTGCCTCTCGTTGCACTGGGTACTGCTTTTTTTCATTTTATTATCAGTGTATCTGTCTGGATGGCTTTTTATCTCATATTTTTTGGAATTCCTCCGCTGAGCATGCTGTATCTGCCAATCATTCTTCTTCCTTTGATTCTTCTGATTATGGGTTTTTCGTGGATACTGGCATCGTTGAGTGTCTATCTGCGTGATATCGTGCATGTCGTGGGGGTGATCACCACGGTGATAATGTTTCTGTCTCCTGTTTTCTACCCGGTTTCCACGCTGCCTGAAAAATATCAGGCCATCGTCCGTTTGAATCCACTTGCAGATATTCTGGAGCAGGCTCGGGGTGCAATGATCTGGGGTCGTGGGGTTGATTGGTTGAATTGGACATTGCAGATGTGTGTCGCAGCCGCGATCGCCTGGGCCGGATTTGCCTGGTTTCAGAAGATGCGGAAAGGCTTTGCCGATGTCATCTGATATTGCGATCAAGGTTGATGGGCTGAGCAAGTGCTATCAAATCTATGACCAGCCTCGTGACAGGTTGAAGCAAATAGTCCTCCCCAGGCTGCAGAAAATTGCAGGCATGCCGCAGAGGAATTACTATCGTGAATTCTGGGCTCTCAGGGACATTGATTTTGAAGTCAGGAAGGGCGAGGCGTTCGGTATTGTGGGGCGCAATGGCGGTGGAAAAAGCACACTGCTTCAAATTATTACAGGAACGCTTGATCCGACGCGGGGAACTGTTGAAACATTCGGGCGGGTTGCGGCACTGCTTGAGCTTGGATCAGGGTTCAACCCGGAGTTCACGGGCCGAGAAAATGTGTATTTGAATGCCCTGATGCTGGGGATGAGCCGCGACGAGGTCAATGCACGGTTCGATAGTATTGCGGCATTTGCGGATATAGGCGGATTTCTGGACCAGCAGGTCAAAACCTACTCCAGCGGGATGCTGGTGCGCCTGGCTTTCGCCGTTCAAGTGCAGCTTGAGCCAGATATTCTGATTGTCGATGAGGCGCTTGCTGTAGGGGACGCACTTTTCCAAAAGCGCTGCTTTCGTCGTATCGAAAAACTGCGCGCAGATGGCGTTACCTTGCTCTTTGTCTCACATGATCAGGAGGCAGTGCGAACGCTGACGGAGCGGGCAATCCTGCTCAAAAGAGGAACATGTGTCTCTTCTGGCGCTTCATCCCAGGTGCTGCTGGATTACAGAAGGCTGATGCATGAGGAAGAGTCTGCCTACTTCATTCAGGCGATGAAAGATATTCAGTTGAAGACTTCCAGGGTGGGGGCGGATTCCATTGATTCATCATCTGGTGCGTTTCTGTCGGGAAATGGAGTCGAGCAGGGGTCCCCGTCTGAGCCAACAGATGATCTGTCGTTTGGAGATGGTGGCGTCGAGATATTGACAACGACGCTGTTTGATAGCGATGGAAATCCGGGGAGCGTGTTCTATCCGGGAGATCTTATTCGTGTTCGGATGGAGTGCCTTTCCAGGATTGAAGCAACGAATCTGAATGTTGCCGTAAGGGTTCGCAATCGTGAGGGGATAAAGATATATTCCTGGGGGACCTTGAATCAAGATATGCGAATCATGGCAAGCGGCTCGGATGAGCTGATATTTTGGAATAGACGATTCAACGCTGATGAAAAGTTTGTCGTATGGCTGGAATTTGATTGCCGATTAGGGACGAATCTTTATGAAATCCAGGCGGCGATATCTCATGAAGAGAGTCCGGACTATGGGGCGCAGCGGATTCTCCATTGGAAGGACGAGGCTGCTTTCTTCCAGGTGTTGATGCGTAAGAATGAGTATTTTTTTGGTGGACTGACAGATTTGTGCATGACGGCGAGGTGGGATGATGCAGAGCAAGAATGAACTTGACTACAAGACTCTCTATGATGGCTATTGGCAGCGTTCTGATCGAGTCGGCGAGCGCAGCAGTGATCTGAAAAAAACAGCCCGATTGATTGCAGAAACCTGTGGATATGGATCTGCCATTGATATCGGCTGTGGAGAGGGATATCTGATTGAAGAGCTTCTTTCGCTGGATATCGATGCGGTAGGCATGGATATTTCATCTGTCGTGGTGGAGCGTGCAAATGCACGATGGAAGAATCGATTTTTCGAAGGTTCGGTCCTGTCGATTCCATTTCCTGATGAACATTTCAATGCTGTTGTTTCGACAGATTGTCTTGAACACCTGGCTCCGGAAGATGTTCCGGCAGCGCTGCGTGAGATGTATCGTGTTTCTTCGCGTTATGTTTTCCTGCAGATAGCAACCACACCAGACCGTGATGGCCATTGGCATCTGACAATCGAGGGGCGCGCCTGGTGGGAGGATCGGTGTTTCGAGGCTGGGTTCCGGAAGCATCCTCTTTACTATTGCATCAACGATTACGAAGCGCTTAATAAGGATGGGTGGCAGGTATTTGTCACTCTGGAAAAAATACCGGCCAAGGCACTAGTGGAGTTCGATCTCTCCGTGCTTGAAGAAGAAAAAATGCTTCACAATGACATGCTGCGGGTGACTGGAAGAAGGTCCGATGCCCACTGCATTCGCTATTACAAGGCATGCGATTTCATCCGCCCTGGAGACCAGGTCCTTGATGTGGCATGTGGATTGGGTTATGGGAGCCATATTCTCTATAACGTATCCAAAGCCAGATCAGTCATTGGCGTGGACCTCAGTGATTTCGGAATTGCCTATGCGCAAGCCAACTATGGGCAGCTGGGGGGGGTGGATTTCAGGTGCGGCGATGCCCAGGCGCTGAGCTCCATTCCTGACAATAGCATTGACTTTATTGCTGCTTTCGAGACGATCGAGCATGTTCCAGAACCGATGGCATACCTTCGGGAATTGAAGCGCGTGCTCAAACCTTCAGGAAGGGTCATGGTCTGCGCTCCAAACAACTGGGTTGATGAAACGGGCAAGGACCCCAATCCGCATCATTTTCATGTCTATACCTGGGACCGCCTGGTTGCTGAGGTAGGGCAGTTCTTTCTGCTGGAGCAAGGGTTCCTGCAAACAGCAGGAGGTGCGCTCAAATGTCCAAATGGAAGCCGCAAGTGGGTCAATGTTCCGGCCGATGCAACACCTGAGCAAGAGTCTGAGTGGGTGCTTTTGCTGGGGATGGCTGATCCTCTTGAGGGTAAAGGCATTCCATACGAAGAAACAGCATGGAGATTGCCAGAAGACCCAGGTTTCAATGTGGCAGCCTTTGCGCGTGACTATCAGAATCCCTGGCTGTTGAAGGGGATGGTAACGATCGGCATGCGCATGGGCTCCAAGGATCGACTTGCAGACATGCAAGAACGTGTCCTGGCCTCTTACGATCCTGAGTCGGTGGATTATGGTGCGGCCCTGTGTGGTCGAATCTATTTTCATATCGAGCAGCCAGAGATACTGGAAACCACGGTCAAGGACCTTGAGGAGGACGTTCGCAGATATGCCTCAATTTCGCTGCCAACGGCCCATCAGATTCGTTGGCAAGTATCTTTGCTGTTCGCCGCAGG
Source organism: Delftia deserti (assembly GCF_042653485.1). Classification (NCBI taxonomy): domain Bacteria; kingdom Pseudomonadati; phylum Pseudomonadota; class Betaproteobacteria; order Burkholderiales; family Comamonadaceae; genus Delftia; species Delftia deserti. The sequence continues at coordinate 5,026,255 of NZ_JBHSIH010000001.1, forward strand.
GGAGTTGGCCCGAAAGCAGGGTCGAACTGGCGATGCATCTTTCTTTTACTCGGAATGCGCCAAGATAGATGTATTGCTCTACAGCCCGATACTTGGAAACAAGACATTGGATGCATTGTTCTGTCTGGCAAGATTTGCTCTCCAAAAACGTGATCTGCCTGCTGCAAAACAGTATCTGTTGCGCTCGATCGACGAGTGCCAGCGCCTTTCGTCCGGATCATGGGTAAACATCACAGGCGAACAGTCGGGGCCTTTGCCATTCGGTCTGGCAGAGATGTCTCAACTTTTTGACAAGGCAGCCCGAGCTGCATATCTCCTGTCTGCGTTGGACAAGGCAGATCTGTCGTCACACTTGCTCTTCAGGGAATCAACTGGCTTTTTTGAGCGACAGATCATTCATTACAAGAATTGGGGTAATGAATACTATGAATATTCAAATCGACTTTTGAATGACCGCAAGAAGTTCGAGGTCGAGAGAATGGCCGGTGTATTCAACCTGCGAACGGCGGAAGGGGGCAAGGAAGGAAGGTTGGAGCGGGTCGTTAAAAATGTACTATGGCGCTATAGCCAGTTTGCTGAAGTCAGGTCTGAGCTGGGCCTGGGAGGGGCCATTCGGCATACATTTGGGTTTTTGCGGGATAAGCTGTCTATTTCCCAGGCAAGTAGGCCCGAGCCACATGTCAAGCCTCCGGAGGGGAAGGCTCCGTCTGAGGCATCGATTGGGTTCGTGAATCTTGATTCGGACAAGGCGCGTTCAGCCGGCTCGACGCAGCAGGTGATAATGCTTGTCGATGCATTTCATGATGGTGGTGTCGAGCGAGTCGTGATTGACCTGTGTCTGAATTTTCGTCAAGCCGGAATTCAATGCAAGATTCTGGTGGCAAAGGATGGCGGGCGAAGTGCTGCAGAAGCGAGATCGCACGGCATCGACGTCATGGAACTGCACCAGAACACAGAAGCTCTGAGATCAGCCATAGCCAAGTCCGTCAATACGGTAGCTATTACCCATCATTGCTACTTTTCTCTGGATTCATTCCGGGTAGCTGGCATTCCCGTGCTTGAAGTGATTCACAATGCATATTATTGGCAAAGAGGAAGCAGGGCTATCGCGGATATGCGTAGAAATGATATTGATCATTTCATTGCAGTATCCGGATTTGTTGAAAAATTCTCCACGGAGGAGTTGGGCATCGATGCTGCAAGGGTGTCGCTGATAAACAATGGACTGAATAATCTGGATCTGATTCGGCCTCCTTTGGATTTGCTGCGAAAGAACAGGCTGGAGACAAGAAGTGCTCCTGTGTTGCTGCATATTGCAAATCTTCACCCGCAGAAGAACCATAGGCTGATTGTGAAATCGTTTGCCCGGATAAAGCAAAAATATCCAGATGCACGACTTGTGATGGCGGGATCCATGGATGGTTATCCGGATATTTTTTCAAAATTGAATGAAGACGTCGAACGATTGGGGATCTCCGGGTCTGTCACGCTTGCTGGCGCACTGTCCAGGCGTGATCTGTCCAAGCTGATGGCATCGGCCCATGTTGGCATTCTTCCTTCCGTCTTGGAAGGCTTTAGCATCGCCACGCTTGAATTGTCCTTCTTTGGCCTTCCCGCAATTCTGTCCGCGACAGGTGCCGCGCAGGAGTTGCAGAAGGCTTATGGGCATGTTCATATCGCACAGGGCTGTGCGCTTTCCCAGAAGGAGCTTGATATCAGGAATGTGGACGGATTCCTGACAACGATGCCCGACTCTGTGGTTGATTCGCTTGCTGAAGCCACATTGAAGGTATTGGATGAATACCCTGAGTATCTGGGGAAGGCTCTGAATGCGGCCGAACAATTTTCCGAATACTCGATCGACAGCACGGTTGGGAAGTACATTGGCCTGCTGCAATCGATGAGAAAATCTCGTGAATATGTTTGAAGATATAGAGATCGCAATAGTCGCGCCATTTCCATCGAGAAAGAGGGTGAAAGAGGGCTGGATGAGCCGGATTGGCACTGTGGACGAGATTATCAAGCAGCGTGCACGACTCTATATACATATATCGCAAAACAATTCCTCGGAAGCCAGTTTTTCCAAGGTGGAAGAGAACGCGTGGGAGATCTGCATTTCACCAGGCAGTCCCGACTACAAGGGGGTCTTGGACAGTATTTATGAATCGGTGAATACTGTATATATACATACCATTCACCTTGCCGAGTTCATTGTGCCGTGGTTGGACTCCGGGAAGTGCATTGTTGATTTTCATGGAATCGTTCCGGAAGAGGAGGTGATGCTTGGGCGTCCTGAACTGGTAGAAAAATACGAAGCCATTGAGCAGGAGGTTCTCCGAAAGGCAAAAGCCTGCGTGATGGTGACACGTGCCATGCAAAAGCACTATCGGGAGAAGTATCCGCTGATCAATCCAAAGGTGATTGTCTTGCCGATCGTTGAGGAAATGCATTTTCCAGCCAACGTGGGTGATCCCAAGGGCGAAAGTGAACTCCCCGTCCGGGTCGTATATGCGGGAGGTATACAGGTTTGGCAGAATGTAGACGCCATGCTGGAGCTTGCTGCCGTGGCTCATGGCGTGGCTGATTTTCAATTTCTTTCACAGGATTGGAAGGCAATCGAGAAAGATGCAAAAAAGAAGCCGCTGCCAAGGAAACCGAAATTCAAATTTTGCCCAAAGGAAAATTTGGTTCAGGAGTATATGAATCATGACTTTGGCCTGGTGCTTCGTGATGACTCCGCTGTGAATAGGGTGGCCTGCCCAACCAAACTCTACGAGTATATGGAGATTGGCTTGATCCCCATCGTTCGCTCTCCCATGCTGGGGGATTTTCTCGAATTGGGGTATGCGTATGTGACAGAGAATGAGTTCGAGGCGGGATTTTTCCCCGATAGAGTCTCCAGGGGAATGATGCAAAAAAAGAACAAACAAGTGGTGCGGGCAATGAGGGAGATGTTCCTGGCCGGTGCATCCGATCTTCGCTCCCGATTGGATGCCTAGATCAGGCTGAATATTTTTATCTGGCAGGAGTAAATGGAATGCACATGCAAGGCACCGGAAGGATGGATGGGGGGTATGGGAGCCTTGAGGAGTTCAGGCGAGAGGTTATTCTCCCTTATCTGAATCATCCCATCTCCGCTCTGGAAATAGGACCATTTATCAGGCCAACGCTCGGAAAAGCAGAGGCTGATTTGAAAACACTTGATTGCTACGATACCGACGAGCTGAGACAGCATGCAATCCGCATTGGGGAAAATCCGGATTCAGTGATCCATGTGGACTATGTCTGCAAGGATGAGAATTATTGCAATGTGGTCACTGACGAGTTCGACATGATCATCGCAGCCCATGTAGCTGAACATGTAGTCGGTTTTGTCGGTTATTTCCAGACATTGCGAAAACTCCTAAAGCATGGTGGTCACTGCATGATTGTCCTGCCGGACAAGCGCTATAGTTTCGACAAATTCCGTAGTGACACAAGTCTGGCTTATCTGATATTTCAGCACTTGCAGCCGGAATTTCCTGCGAAGGCATTTCATGCCTTGGAATCGGCGATGTTGTACGACAAGGGTTATATCAATGCGGAGAATGTTGCTGAAGAGAGATTGAGTATTGATTCTTTGAGGAAAGCACTTGATGGATGGCATCCAGGTGTTCATTCCCATGTTTTCCAGTTCGAAGATGTGATAACCAAGGTGTTTGCCCCGCTGTGCGCGATGGGATTGATTGATTTCGATGTTCTGGAGGCCAGGATGAGCCACCAGTTTGGTGAGTTCGTTGTCGTTCTTCGCGCGGGTCGAGAGTGCACCAGTTGGGATTCCGTCAAGGATTTTTATTCATTGTCGCGAGACACTATTACTCCCAAAAGGGGATTGCTGCATGCGCTCGAGTCGAAAAAAAATATGCTGCGTCGTTGGTACTCGTCCAGAGGCAATCAAGATGGCGCCGGTGATCCGCGCACTAAGAAATGAGCCTTGGGTCGAGGTGCGAGTGCTAGCCACCGCCCAGCATCGCCAGATGCTGGATCAGGTTCTTGATTTTTTCGATATCAAGCCAGATATCGATATGAATATCATGAGACCGAATCAGACATTGGCGGAATTGACAGGGCGTCTGCTCCTTCAGATGGATGAGGTGCTGGAGTCTGAAGATCCTGATGCCGTACTGGTGCAAGGAGATACTACGACTGTGATGGCAGTTTCCCTTGCCTGTTTCTATCGCAGAATACCAATAGGCCACGTCGAGGCAGGGCTGCGGACATGGGATGTACAGAATCCATTTCCGGAAGAGGCAAATCGTGTGATTGCGGGAAAGCTTGCGCGCTGGCATTTTGCGCCTACGCAAGGTTCACGCCAGAATCTCCTCAGGGATGGAATGGCAGACAGCAGTATCACTGTGACAGGCAACACCGTCATCGATGCTTTGCTGATGGCCGCTGCAAAGGATCTGGAAATTGGCGTACCCATGGATCCGGAAAAGCGCCTGGTCCTGGTTACCTCGCATCGCAGGGGGAATTTTGGGGAGCCATTGCGTCGCATCTGCCAGGCATTGAAAACCCTTGCACGCCAGAATCCAGATGTTCAGTTTCTTTACCCGGTGCATCCAAACCCCAATGTCAAGGGTGTAGCCCATGAGTTCCTGAAGGATGAGTCAAATTTCATGCTTTGTGAGCCATTGGATTATGCGCCTTTTGTCGCGGCAATGAAGAGATCCTATCTGATTCTGACCGATTCAGGAGGCGTCCAGGAAGAAGCGCCTGCATTGGGAAAGCCGGTGCTCGTGCTGCGTGAGGAAACAGAGCGTCCTGAGGCAATTTCTGAAGGTGTCGTGAAGTTGGTGGGGGCAGATACTGAATTCATCGTGCAACAGACGCAACGACTGCTGCAGGATGGAATGGCATATAAGGAGATGGCGAGAGGTGCTTCTCCGTATGGTGATGGGAAGGCCGCTGCAAGAATAGTTTGCGTTTTAAGAGAGCAGATTCTGTGAAGATTCTGCTTGTTGCATATGAATTTCCGCCAATATTGGCTGCCCAGGCTCTGAGATGGTTTTATCTATCCAATGAGCTGGCCAATTTGGGGCTGGATGTTCATGTCATATGCCCGGACATATCTGCTGAGCATGCATTTCCAATGGATCTTGATGGGCGGATAACCATTCATCGCGTTTGGCCTGGGCCATTCATTGGGTTGAGTCAAAGGCTTGCGAGGAAAAAGCCTGGAAGGCCTGAAGATGTCACTGGGATAAAATCATCTCATACTTCATGGGCTTTTCGTGCCTATCGGTTGGTGCGATCGGTTCTGGATGCCGTCCTGTACCCTGATGTCAGATCTGAGTGGTATCCGTTCGCCCTTCGAAAAATGAGGAATTTGCTGAGGACGGAAAATTTTGATGTGGTGATAAGCTCCCATGAACCGGCAGTTGATATATTTGTCGGATCTCATGCTCGTCGCTTCAATATTCCTTGGGTCGTGGACTTGGGTGATCCCCTGCTGACTCCCTATTCGCCGCGCTGGAGGCGTGCAGTGGACTCGATGGCCGAGAGAAAAGTGGTCTCTTGCGCCACGTCCATTTGGGTAACAGCCGACAGCGTTTCGAATCTGCTGAAGCAGAGACATGGTGAGGGCATTGGGGAAAAAATATCCGTGCTACCGCAGGGTTTTCCATCCGGGCAGACGGATGTCATTGAGCGTCCAGGTGGTCGCCGGTTCCTTCTTGTGTTCACGGGTAATTTTTACAGAGATTTCAGAAACCCGGTCGAGCTGGCAAAGGCGCTTTCACTGATGAAGGATCTGGATATATCTTTTATTGTTGCTGGCAATAATTCTGCATTTGAAGACCTGTTTCATGGTGTGGACGGTGTGAAATTCCTGGGCCAAAGAAGTCATTTTGAATGCCTTGAATTGCAGCGACAGGCAGATGTGCTTGTGAATATTGGTAATGTGCAGAGTTATCAGATCCCAGGGAAGGTCTATGAGTATCTCGGTTCAAAAAGACCAATACTGCATATCCAGACTGGAGAAGGTTCCGATCCCGGTGCGGAATTGATCGAGAGCACGGGTGCGGGGATTGTTGTGAAGAACAGCCATCAGGAAATAGAAAGGGTGCTGCGCCATATGTGCCAGCAATGGATGAATGACCCGGGAAAGCTGATGGAGTGTAGAAAGGAGTCTCTCATTCAGGACCATTCCTGGAGTCGTCGGGCTGTTGAATGCAAAAGACTGTTGCAGAAAATTTTGTAGAAAGATGCTGGATGCCATGGAAATGGGGCCCGATGATGCCGCTGTTTATCTCCCAGGAGCAGCGGCTTTGCTCAATGGGATATGTGCATGAAGCTCGACGTTATATTTGCGGCTGATGCCCTTCGCCCTCCGTTGACTGGTATCGGTCGGTATACCTACGAGCTGGCAAGGCGGGTGAGATGCCATGAGGATATCGAGAGGTTGCGCTATTTTTCCTCTGGGCGTTGGGTCAGTGACCCCTTGGGTGCGATGGAGACATCGGACCATGTGTCCATCTCTCTCAACAGGAAGAAGGCGGCTTTGCGCGACAGGCTTGCAGGAAGCCGGATAGCCGTGCGTGTCTATGAGAGATTGGCACCTGCGATTTTTGAATGGCGACTGCGTGGTAACGAAAAATCTGTTTATCATTCTCCCAACTATATCGTTCCTCCCTTCAAGGGAAGGACGGTGAGTACCGTTCATGATCTTTCTCACATCATATGCCCACAGTTCCACCCACGGGCTCGGGTGGAATATATGAATATGGCCCTGGGTGACAGTCTGGCACGGACCAACCATGTCATCACCGTATCCGAAACAGTCCGGCAGGAAGTCCTGGCACACGGCTTGATGCCGCCGGAGCAAGTCACGGCCATTCATTTGGCCGCAGGGAGTGATTTTTTTCCTCACTCCTCAAAAATGCTGGAGCCGGCCATGACGGCCTTGGGCCTGAGGGCTGGGGAATATAGCCTTTTTGTGGGGACCGTGGAGCCTAGAAAAAATGTGGAGCGCCTCGTTCAGGCCTATGGAATGCTGCCGGAGAGAATGAGAAGCGATTGGCCATTGGTGATTGCCGGGGCCAGAGGATGGAATTCAGATTCCATTCATGCATGCATTGAGAAGGCGCAGGCGCAAGGGTGGGCACGCTATATTTCCTACGTTGACCAATCCTGGCTCCCTGCCTTGTATGCGGGTGCACGATTGATGGCCTATCCATCGCTCTATGAGGGCTTTGGCCTGCCCATTGTCGAAGCCTTGGCCAGTGGTACGCCGGTGCTGACATCCAGGGTGTCCTGCATGCCGGAAGTCGCGGGTGGCGCGGCTTGGTTGGTGGATCCTCTCGATCTGGAGGAGATCTCGCATGGCCTGGAGGTCTGTCTTGCTGATGAAAGATGGCAAGAGCAGGCCAGGGCGCTGGGGCTGGCGCGATCCGCGCAGTTTTCCTGGGAGAAGTGCGCAGAGCGTACGGTAGGCATCTACGCCCGGGTCGCGCAACTGGTGTGACGGCTAGCGTGGCGGGCGAAGCGGTCTTTGCCAGGCTCTGCCATGGGCAATGCTCAACAGGGAAGAGACTGCGGCATAGCGGACGGCATTGCCCCATGATCTGAAGATCTTGGAACGATTCACTCTTGCCGTATGCAATGGCAGGGCCACTTCTGCTATCCGCAGGCCTTGCCGGCGCATGAGCAGCAAGGTTCCTATGTCCTGGTAGTCCAGCATCGTGGCTTGCGTGGAGGTTGCCGTCTCCAGGGCCTGTCGGTTGTATAGGCGGAAGCCGGAAACGAAGTCCCGCAGGCCAAAGCCGGTCAGCCATCGAAACCACTGCCACGCGATGCGTCGTACCAGGCTGTTGCGCTCGGAAAAATAGGCAACGACCATGTCTGCCTGTTCACGCTGCGCCAGCAGGGCGGGCAGCTCCTCGACTTCATATAGGCCTTCGGCGTCGATGGTGACGACGGTCTGGAAGCCGTGGGTCTGCGCATAGCGCAGTCCGGTCTGCAAACTGCCCCAATTGGTCATGGCCAGCAATGGGCGCAGCACCCTGGCCCCGCATTCTTCTGCTTCATGGCAGGTCGCATCGGTGCTGCGGTTGTCCACGACCAGAACCGAGGCCTTCACCAGCGCATGTACACGGCGTATCAGATGCCCGATCTCGGTTTCATTGTTGCGTGTGGAGATGACGACCAGCAGATCCTGGCGTGGCTTGGCAGGGCGGGTATCCGGTGCCAGGCTGCGATAGTGGCGTGCCACGCTTTGCTCGCAGGGGCCGATGCTGAAGAAACGGTGCAAGGCCTTGTGCCCCGACTGGCCCAGCCGCTGTCGCAGGGCGGTATTGTGCTGAAGGCGCGCGATGCTGCTGCGCCACGCATCCTGGTCCTCGAAGGGAACATGCAGGCCGGCGTGAGCATGCGCAACCACCCAGGGCATGCCCGAGCCTGGGAGGTCGGTGACAAGACAGGGCTTGCCATGCAGCATGGCCTCCAGTAAGACGATGCCGAAAGCTTCCGTGCGTTCGCGTGAAGCAAGGCAAAAGATATCGCAGCTGGCGAACAGCGCATGTTTTTCCCCGTCGGAGACGGCACCCGTCAGTCGCACGGGTGTGGGTCTGCCTTCGGGGGTGCATTGGCGGATCAGTGCCTCCAGCGATGTGCGCAGCTCGCCTTCGCCCGCGATCAGCAACTCCACGCCAGGCATGGTCGACACGGCACGGATCAGTGTTTCAAAACCCTTGTAGTAAGTGAGCCGGCCTATGGAGAGCAGGCGCAGTCTCGTTTCTGAGCGCCAGCCCTGGCCGGGTGACAGCGCCGCAGGAGGAGGAATATTTCGAAGGTCCAGGCCCAGCGGGACGATCTCACATTTGCCACGCCAGGCGCGCAGGGCGTTGCTGGCCTCGAGATAGGGCGGCGAAGTGGCGAATACCTGTTGGGCCCGCTCCAGCAGGGCCTGTTCGAAAGGGCGGTACAGCATGTAGGCCAGGGCCACCGACCATTTGATGTTGGACACCACCACATCCGAGTGCCAGTGGATCACCCAGGGCACACGCCTGGCTATCGGCAGCGTGAGCGCCCACAACGCTGAATTGTTGGGCAGGTGCAGGTGCAGCACGTCGGGTTGGACGCGTTCGATGGCGCGGCCCAGCGCGCGCCGAAAGCCGATGGCCATCGGCGCATAGACCAGGTTGAACTGGACGGGGACGCGTTCCAGCCAGGAGGGATCATCCGGCAGTGGATCGCCATGGACCAGGGCATGGGCATCTATGCCCTGTCGCCGCTGCTCATGGACCAGGTCGGCGAGAAAGACTTCCATTCCGCCCCGGTAGGGAGGAAAGAATTTGCCGACGTGGAGGATGCGTAGCGCCATCGTGCGGGCTGCCTACTTCGCTGCGGGCGCCGGGCTCAGTTGATTGCGGATCTGTCGATACTGCGGATTCTGTGGCTCCAGGCGAATGGCCTGATCCAGATCCTTGAGCGCCTCGGGCAGATGGCCCAGACCGCGGTGGGCCATGGCCCGGCCATAGTAGGCCGGCGCGCTGGGGCTGCGGGAGATCAGGGCGTCCAGCAACTGTTTGGCCTGCGCGCTGTCGCCCTGGCCCACAAGGGCCAGCCCCAGTCCCACGGTCGGGCGGGGAGCGTTCGGCGATGCCTGCAGCAGACGGCGGAAGTCATCGGCGGCGATGGCGTATTGCTGAAGGCCTATGGCGACCTCCGCGCGCTTGAGGCGCGTGGCCTGCTCCATCTGCCTGGCGTTGTCGCTGTCCTCGGAAGGCTCATTCAGCGCGAGCGAGTAGGCTTCGAATGCGGGACGCAACTGGCCCATGGCCATCATGGCCTCGGCCTTCTGATAGTGCAAAGCCTGTCCCTTGAAGCCCTTGGACTGCGCTGCATCAAAGGCATTCAAGGCTTCGGTGAACTTCCTTTGCTGGGAAAGAATGGCCCCCATGTTGAACAGTGCATTGCCGCCCAGGTCCCCCAGGGCATTGGCTGTGGCGAAATCCTGTACGGCCTGGTCCAGCATGCCTTTGTCTGCGTGCGCGGTACCCAGGTTGAGAAAGGCGCGGCCACGGCCCACGGCATTGGCCGGGGCTTTCTTGTCGATCTTTTCGGCGGCATCCGCCCAGGAAGTGCCGGCGTCCTGCAGGGACAGCACCCGCTCAAAAGACAGGGCCCCAAACACAATGCCGATGAAGATGCCTGCGATATAGATGGTGCGAGGCTTGACCCCCGTCAGTGCAATGGCCACCAATCCCGGGATGGCGATGGCCCACAGGTAGCTGCGATAGAGCACGAAGGGATCCTGCAGCCAGACCGTCGCGAATTCAGTGGCATACCAGAGCAGCGGAAACAGAAGACAGAGGGCCACCAGGCCCATGACGCCCGGGCGTTTGAGCAAGGCCCAGACTGAGCAGGCCAGCAAAGCCAGATAGCCCAATGCGCCTGCAAGATGCCAGGCAGAGCCCAGGCCCAGGGGAAATGCCGGTCGCAGATCGACGGACATCCAGCTCACATAGGGAACGGCCCACAGAAAGCCATAGGCAAAGAACAGGGCTGCCTCGTTCAAAATGCTCAGTGGGTAGATCCTGGAGGTGATGCCGGGGTGCAGTGCTTCCAGCTGCCGCGCATAGCCCAGGGATTGCTCGTCAAAGATCTGGCCTACCAGTTGGCCGAAGAAATGGAAGACCGCTGCCGAGGCAATGGCCAGCAGCAGCAAGGTTGCACCGATGATGGCCAGGGCGGGTTTCAGGCCTGGGCGGCGGATGAAGAGGTAGAGCGGGACGACCATCGCGACGGTCAGGAAGGCATGCTCCTTGGAAAGCACGGCGAGCAGATAGCACACCAGGGCCGCCGCATGCCATGCGACCCGTCCGCTCTGAAGGCCTCGTACGAAGGACCAGCACGCCAGCACGGCAAACAGCGTCGCCATGACGATGGAGCGCTGGATGAGATAGGCGACGGCATAGACGGCAACGGGGTTGAGGGCGAAAAGTACCAGTCCCAGATGCAAGGCCGCATCGCGGGATGCCGGGAAATGGGGCTGCTCCTCCATGTCTTGGGGAAAGCGCGTATGTGCGATCAAGGCCTTGAACAGTGCATACAGGGCCGCCACCGTGGCCAGATGCAGGGCGACATTGAAGGCACGCTGCTTCCACCAGCCGGCTCCAAAGACCTGCTCGATCCAGACAAAGCTGCCATATGACAAGGTTCGCTGCTTGAATTGCAGCAGGCTGCCATAGCTTCCGAAAATGGTGCCATCCGTCAGGCGCATATCGTCGAACAGCAGGCCATTGCTCAGGCCTGGAAGATAGACGGCCAGTACCGAGATCAACAAAAGAGTGCTGAACCAGTAGATGGCTTTGGAGGAGGCTGCCATTGCTTCTTGTCTTCTCTCGGACGTGGCGAACTTCGAATGGATCGGCCACGGAGATGGCCTCGCTCTGGGAAAAGCGCTGGCAGTTTAACAGCCGAGAGTTGGTGGCATGCCCTCGTGAGCCGGGAGCATTGTGAGAAGGCGCGCAATGGAAAAGACCCCATGCCGCGATTCGCGCGGCATGGGGTCTTGTGTGCCTGATGCGGGGGCGTGAAGCCCCCTGCGGCTGGCTTACAGGCCGGCCGCGGCGCGCAGCACGGCTGCCTTGTCGGTGCGCTCCCAGGTGAACTCGGGTTCTTCACGGCCGAAGTGGCCGTAGGCGGCGGTCTTGCTGTAGATGGGGCGCAGCAGGTCCAGCATCTGGATGATGCCCTTGGGGCGCAGGTCGAAGTGGGCGGCCACCAGCTTGGCGATCTCGGCGTCGGGGATGACGCCCGTGCCTTCGGTGTAGACCGTGATGTTCATCGGGCGTGCCACGCCGATGGCGTAGGCCACCTGGATCTGGCACTGGCGCGCCAGGCCGGCGGCCACGATGTTCTTGGCCACGTAGCGCGCGGCGTAGGCGGCGCTGCGGTCCACCTTGGTCGGGTCCTTGCCGCTGAAGGCGCCGCCGCCATGGGGGCAGGCACCGCCGTAGGTGTCAACGATGATCTTGCGGCCGGTCAGGCCGCAATCGCCCTGGGGACCGCCGACAACGAAGCGGCCCGTGGGGTTGATCAGGTACTTGGTGTCCTGCAGCCACTCGGAGGGCAGCACGGGCTTGATGATTTCCTCGATGATGGCTTCGGTGAAGCTGGCCTTCATCTTCGTGGCGGTTTCCGACTGGTCGGGGCTGTGCTGGGTGGACAGCACCACGGTGTCGATGCTGTGGGGCTTGCCGTCCAAGTAGCGCATGGTCACCTGGCTCTTGGCATCGGGGCGCAGGAAGGGCAGGCGGCCGTCCTTGCGCAGCTGGGCCTGGCGCTCGACGAGGCGGTGCGCGTAGTAGATCGGCGCGGGCATCAGCTCGGGCGTCTCGTCGCAGGCGTAGCCGAACATCAGGCCCTGGTCGCCGGCGCCGGTGTTGAGCTCGTCATCGCTGGCCTTGTCCACGCCCTGGGCGATGTCCTGGCTTTGCTTGTCGTAGGCCACGAGCACAGCGCAGCCCTTGTAGTCGATGCCGTAGTCGGTGTTGTCGTAGCCGATGCGCTTGATGGTGTCGCGTGCGACCTGGATGTAGTCGACGTTTGCGCCGGTGGTGATCTCACCTGCCAAAACCACCAGGCCCGTGTTGGTCAGCGTCTCGGCCGCCACGCGACTGTACGGGTCTTGGGCGAAAATGGCGTCCAGGATCGCGTCAGAGATCTGGTCAGCCACCTTGTCCGGATGGCCTTCAGAGACGGATTCCGAGGTGAAAAGAAAGTCGTTCGCCATATGAATAAACTCCTTGGTTGCAGCTTTTTTGCTGGGCGCTGCCCAAGCTGCAGGAGCTCTGGCGAACGCTTTAGCAGAAATTGTTTAACGTCGCTCTGCAAGTTGCTCAGTTAACTCAGCGACACCCATCATTTTAATGCCATCCCTGTTCCGACTGTTTGCTGCACTGCCTTTGTGGCTATTGCACCCCCTTGGCGCGCTCATGGGCTGGGTGGCGTTCGCTGCTTCCACCACGTACCGGCGCCGATTTCTGGCCAACGCCCGGCAGGCCGGCTACGGTCTCGGCGCCGTGGCGCCGGCCGTGGGGCATGCGGGGCGCATGGTGGCGGAGCTGCCGCGCATGTGGATGGGCAGGCAGCCGAGCTGCGAGATGCACAACGAGGAATGCGTGCGCCGGGCCTACGCGGCCGGGCGCGGCATCATCTTTCTGACGCCGCACCTGGGCTGTTTCGAGCTGTCTGTGCAGCAGGCGGCGCGGCAATGGTCGGCCGAGCATGGCGAGATCACCATTCTCTACCGCCCCGCGCGCCAGCCCTGGCTGGCCCGCGTCATGGAGACGGCGCGCAACCGGCCCGGCGTGCAGGCCGTGCCGACCACGCTGGCCGGCGTGCGGCAGATGATCAAGGCGCTGCGCAAGGGCACGGCCGTGGGGCTGCTGCCCGACCAGGTCCCGCCCGAGGGGCAGGGCGTCTGGTCGCCGTTCTTCGGCCGCGATGCCTATACGATGACGCTGGCGGCGCGCCTGGCGTTGCAGACGGGGGCCGCGGTGATCGTGGCCCGTTGTGAGCGCTTGTCCTGGGGGCGGGGCTATGCGCTGTATCTTGAGGAGTTGCCCGTGCCCTTGTCCGAGAATCTGGAAGCTGCGGTGCAGCAGATCAACGAGGCGATGGAACACACCATCCGCCAATGTCCGCAGCAGTACCTGTGGGGCTATGCGCGCTACAAGCAGCCGCGCCGTGAAGCAGCTGCCGGCGAGGTGGGTGCATGAGCGGGCGCATCGGCGTGTGGCTGATGCGGTCGCTGGCCTGGATGCCGCTGCCGTGGCTGCGGGGTCTGGGTGCGTTTCTGGGGCGTGTGCTGTTCGTGCTGGCGGCGCCGCGCCGCAAGGTGGCGCTGCGCAATCTTGCGCTGTGCTTTCCCGAGCTGACCGAGGCGCAGCGCGTGGAGCTGGCGCGCAGCAACTTCATCGTCTTTTGCCAGACCTGGCTGGACCGCAGCTGGCTGTGGGCCGCGCCGCGCGAGGTGGTGGCCGAGCGCGTGAAGCTGCAGGGCGCCGTGCATGAGCTCGATGGCGATACGCCCACCATCCTGTTCGCGCCGCATTTCTACAGCATGGACGCGGGTGGCCTGGCGCTGCCGCTGCACACCACGCGGCCCTTCACCTCGATCTTTTCCACCCACCCGGACCCTGCGGTCGATGAGTGGTTCATGTCGGGGCGCCAGCGCTTTGGCGACGTGCGCATGCTCAACCGCGCCGACGGGGTCAAGCCCATCATCTCCAGCCTGCGCAAGGGCGGGCTGCTGTACCTGCTGCCCGACATGGACTTCGGCCGCAACGACTCGGTCTTCGTGCCCTTCTTCGGCGTGAACGCGGCCACCATCCCCTCGCTGTCGCGCTTTGCACGCCTGGGCCGGGCCAAGGTGCTGGGCATGTATACGCGCATGACGCCCACGGGCTACGTGGCCGAGATCACGCCGGCCTGGACGGACTTTCCCACCGACGATGCCGAGGCCGACACGGCACGCATGAACCGTGAGCTGGAAGCGGCGATTCGCACCATGCCCGACCAGTACTACTGGGTGCACAGGCGCTTCAAGACCCGGCCCGAGGGCGAGCCCTCGGTCTACTGAACGGGGCGGGACAGGAACTGCTCCAGCGCTTGCCGCACCGCATCGGGCTGCTCGTGCACGACCCAGTGCGAAGTGCCTGCCAGGTGCTGCACCGTCAGGCGCGGTACCCACGGCTCCAGACCTTCGACCAGGGCAGGCTGCAGCGCCGGGTCGCTGTCGCCCCAGAGCACATGCGTGGGCACGCCGATGTCCAGCATCTCGGGCGGCAGCCTCAGGTTGCGCAGTGCGTCGGCTGAGGCCGGATCTTCGGGCCGGGGCGGCACCAGGGGACTGGCGCCGTAGTAGTGGCAGGAGCCTTGCACGCCCAGGTCCCAGTGCTCGCGGTAGCGCTGCTGCAACTGCGGCGTGAGCCATCCGGGCAACTCGCCCTGCGGTGTGCGGAAAAATCCCAGCATGCGCTGCCAGCCGTTGTCGGCCAGCAGGGCGGGCGCGTCGGGGCGGCGCAGGAAATGCATGTACTGGCTTGCAGCCTGCTGCACGGGGTTGTCCAGCAACTCGCGCAGAAAGGCGCCTGGATGTGGGGCGTTGAGGATCATCAGCCGCTGCATCAACCCGGGATGGCGATTGGCCAGACCCCAGGCCAGGGCACCGCCCCAGTCGTGGGCGATCACGCAGGCGGCTGGGGCGCCAGGGCTTTCGATGGCGATCAGCGCCGCCAGATCCTGCAGCAGGTGCTTGGCCTTGTACTGCTCCACGCCGGCCGGCTGGCTGGAATGGCCAAAGCCCCGCAGATCGGGGGCGACGCAACGCCATTGCGTGCCGAACTGCTCCAGCATGCCTTCCCAGATGAAGCTGCCCTCGGGAAAGCCGTGCAGGAACAGCAGCAGCGGCCGGCCGGGTTCGCCGCTGACGCGGCAGTGCAGATGGATGCCGTGAGGCAGCTCACGAATGCAGGTGGTCACCATGTTGCGCTCCTTGCGGGGCGCTGGCTACACGAGCGCCTCCGGGCGCTAATCTTGGGGGCTGTCGCTCTCGCCGGGCGTCGCGGCTGCGACGTCCGCCTGCGGTGCAGCGGCGGCCGGCTGGGCCAGCCCTTCGGGATGGCTCCAGTGCCACAGCAGCTGGGCCACCTCGTCCACACCTTGCTTCTTCAGCGCGGAGAACATGCGCACCTCGCCACCGCCGGCATTGAGCCGCGTGATGGACAGCACCTTGGCCTGCTCGGCGCGCGTGAGCTTGTCGGCCTTGGTCAGCAGCACGAGGAACTTCAGGCCCTCCTGCACGCGCGGGCGCAGGGCATCGAGCAAGGCTTCGTCGAGTTCGGTCAGGCCCAGTCGCGGATCGCACAGCAGCACGATGCCCGTCAGGCTCTCGCGGCTGACCAGATAGTTCAGCATCACGCGCTGCCAGCGCTGCTTGTCCGTGCGCGACACGGCGGCGTAGCCGTAGCCGGGCAGATCGGCCAGCACGGCATCGGTCACGCCCTGCTTGCCCAGGGAGAACAGGTTGATGTGCTGCGTGCGGCCGGGCTTCTTCGAGGCGAAGGCCAGCTGCTTTTGCTGCGTCAGCGTGTTGATGCAGGTGGACTTGCCGGCATTGGAGCGGCCCACGAACGCGATCTCGGGCACATCGACCTTGGGAAGATGGTGCAGTTGCGCAGCCGTCGTCAAAAAGCGTGTCGTGTGCATCCATCCCATGGCGAGCTTGGGATCGATCAGGGAGGAGGTGGGGGCGGCATCGGCAGCCGGCGCAGCAGGATTCATGGTGTGGTCAGTCTCTCGGGGCCTCATTGTAGGTTCCCCCATGATTCAGCGTTTCTCACGGGCCATATGCCAACTGCGTGGGCCCATATGCAGGCGCGGCGCAGGAAGCTGGCGCTGTCAGGCGAGAGACGCCGAGCAAGAGCCGCCTCGCGGCGAGGGCGTCGTCCCCCTCCCTCGCGTAGCGAGTAGAGAGGGGGAAGGCGCGAAGCGCCTCAGGGGGTGCCTAAACCTCCTCGCTCCAGCAAAACCCATCCCGCGCAATCATCGCGCTGGCCGCGCTGGGCCCCCAACTGCCAGCCGCATAGCCGCGCGGCCCCGAGAGATCGTTGCGCCAGTGCTGCAGTATGGGTTCCACCCAGCGCCAGGCCTGTTCCTGCTCGTCGCTGCGCACGAACAGGTTCAGCCGCCCGGCGATCACGTCCAGCAGCAGGCGTTCGTAGGCGCCCACGCGCTTGGCGCCGAAGCGCTGGTCGAAGTCCAGGTTCAGGTGCACGGGGGCCAGCGAAGGCTCGGCCTGCTGCTGGGTGGCGCCCTGGGCCAGCAGGTGCAGCTCCAGGCCGTCCTTGGGCTGCAGGTTGATGACCAGCCGGTTGGCTTCGGACAGGGGCGAGCGGAAGATGGGATGGGGCACGGGCCGGAAGTTCACGACGATGCGCGCATCCCGTCCTGCCAGCCGCTTGCCGGTGCGGATGTAGAAGGGCACGCCGGCCCAGCGCCAGTTGCAGATCTCGGTGCGCAGGGCGACGAAGGTCTCGGTCTGGCTGCCGGCCGCCACGCCTTTCTCTTGCTGGTAGGCGGGCACGGGCTGGCCCTGGCTGGCGCCGGCCAGATACTGGCCGCGCACCACATGCTGGCCCAGCGCTTCCGGCGTCCAGGGCTTGAGCGACTGCAGCACCTTGAGCTTTTCGTCGCGGATGGCGTGGGCCGAGGCGTTGATGGGCGGCTCCATGCCGATGGCGCACAGCAGTTGCAGGGCATGGTTTTGCACCATGTCGCGCAGCGCGCCGGTCTGGTCGTAGAAGGCGCCACGGCTTTCCACGCCCAGTTCCTCGGCAATGGTGATCTGGATGTTGGCAATGGTCTCGCGCCGCCACAGCGGCTCGAATAGTGCGTTGCCGAAGCGCAGGGCCAGCAGGTTCTGGACCGAGGGCTTGCCCAGGTAGTGGTCTATGCGAAACACCTGCTCTTCGCGCAGGACCTTGCGCAGCGAGGCGTTGATGGCCTGGTTGGAGGCCAGGTCGTGGCCCAGCGGCTTTTCCAGCACCACGCGCGTCTGCGGGCCATTCAGCCCCACGGCGGCGATCTGCTCGCAGACCGTGGTGAACAGGCTGGGCGCAGTGGCCAGGTACATCACCACCGTCTCGGCGCCGCGCGTGTTCAGCGCCGTGGCCAGGCGCTCGTAGTCGGCGGGTTGCGACAGGTCCATGCGCAGGTAGTGCAGCAGGGCCGCGAAACGCGAGAACTCCTCTGGACTGGGGCGCTTGGACAGTTCCACCTTTTCGAAGCGGCCCTGGATGAGCGCGCGGTACTGGTCGTCACCCAGATCATCGCGACCCACGCACAGGATGCGTCCCCCCTCGGGGAGGGTGCCGTGGCGGAACGCCTGGAACAGCGCGGGCATCAGCTTGCGCCATGCGAGATCACCCGTGCCACCGAACAAAACCAGATCGAAACCCATGCTGTCTCCACAAGTTGGTGCATCTATTTTTGGTAACTTGGTTACCAAAATTTTGAAGAATCGGATAAATTATAGGAAGGTATTGAGGTCTTGTTCCAGAGATGTGTTGTCGATTTGGTAATCAGATTACTTTCATCCCATGCTGTCCGTCATTCCCCAGCCCCCGCGCTGCGACCATGCCACTGTCTGGCCTGCGCTGCACCAACATGCCTTGGCCCTGCGCAAGGGCTTCGATCTGCGCCAGGCCTTTGCCGATGATCCCGGCCGGTTCGCGCACTTCAGCCAGGAGGCGCCACACTGTTTTGCAGACCTGTCCAAGAACCTCTGGGATGCACCGGCCGAGGCGCTGCTGTTGCGCCTGGCGCGCGAGTGTGCAGTGGAGCAGCAGCGCGATGCCATGTTCGCCGGCGAGCACGTCAACGGCAGCGAGGGCCGCGCCGTGCTGCACGCGCTGCTGCGCTGCCCGCGTGGCGATGCGCCGCCGGGGCTGGCATGGGCCCTGGGCCAGGTGCACGAAACGCTGGATGCCATGCTGGCCTATGCCGAGCGCGTGAGGGCCGATGCCGGCATCACCGATGTGGTGTGCATGGGCATCGGCGGATCGGGCCTGGGGCCGCAGATGGCCGTGCAGGCGTTGCAGGGAATGTGCGACGCACGGCGGCGCATGCACTTCGTCTCCAACGTGGATGGGCATGAGCTGCAATCGGTGCTCGATGGGCTGCAGCCACGCAGCACGCTGTTCATCGTGGCCTCCAAGGTGTTCAGCACGCAGGAGACGCTGACCAATGCGCGCAGCGCACTGCAATGGTTCCAGGCACGCAGCGGTGGAGCGGATGTGGCAAGGCATTTCGTGGCACTGACCACCAATGCCTCGGCGGCGGCTCAGATGGGCATCACCACCACTTTCGGCTTCTGGGACTGGGTGGGCGGGCGCTATTCGCTGTGGTCGGCGATCGGGCTGCCCGTGGCCGTCGCCGTGGGAGCCGCGGCATTCCGCGACCTGCTGGCCGGCGCGCATGCCATGGACCACCACTTCCGCACGGCACCGCTGCAGGCCAACCTGCCCGTGCGCCTGGCGCTGCTCGACATCTGGAACCGCAATCTGCTGGGCTTTGGCAGCCGCTGCATCGCGCCCTACCATGCAGGCCTGCGGCGCCTACCGGCCTATCTGCAGCAACTGGAGATGGAGAGCAACGGCAAGCGCGTGGACCGCCAGGGCCGGCCGCTGGCACTGGGCTCGGCCCCCGTGCTCTGGGGCGAGCCTGGTACGGATGGGCAGCATGCCTTCTTCCAGATGCTGCACCAGGGTATGGACATCGTGCCGCTGGAGATCATCGCCGTGCAGCGGCCCTCGCACGGCCTGCAGGGCCACCACGAGCAACTGCTGGCCAACGCCCTGGCCCAGGCCCAGGCCTTGATGCAGGGGCGTTCCTGCGATGATGGCCACCGCCACTTCCCGGGCAACCGGCCCAGCACCTTCGTACTGCTGGATGCGCTCACTCCGGCGGCGCTGGGTGCGCTGATCGCCTTGCAGGAGCACCGCGTGTTCGTGGCGGGTGCGCTGTGGGGCCTCAACAGCTTCGACCAGTGGGGGGTGGAGCTGGGCAAGCTGCTGGCGCGCGACCTGCAGCCGCGCCTGGCCAGCGGCAACATGGCGGGTCTGGACGCATCGACCGCAGGGTTGCTGCTGCGGATGCGGGCCGAGAAGCCGCAAGGCCCGTACGTCCGCCTGGAAAGTGCATGACACGCTCTAGAAATCGTACTCGGACAGATCGCGTGACAAGTGGACCGGCCCGGAAAAATCGGCACGAACATCCCGTTCGATCTCGAGCAGCTCTTCGACCGATAGCCGCTTGAAGTGCGTCAGGACCAGCTGCTTCACGGCCGCCCGGGCAGCGATCTTGCCGGCGGTATCCGAACATGCCAGCGTATACCGGCTGACGTCCTGAAGGTGCGTGCTGCGCGTGAACGCGGAGCGTGGCATGTAACAGCATTGCAGGTGCAGATCGGCGTTTTCGGCGATGCCTGCGAGTGCATCGCACATCACCGCATCCCCACTGTATGAAAAAACCTTTCCCTCGCATTCGACGCGGTAGGCGTGGCAGATCCATCCTCTTCGGAAGACGTTGCTGAAAGGCAGCTTGTGTCCGTGCTCGACTTCCGCACACCTCACGCGCCAGCCATCGCCTTCGACCACCTCTCCGCCTCGCAATTCGATAACCTGCGCGCCCACGAAAGGGCCAAAGGCCTTTTCCCCCTGGGTGCGGAAGGCGATGTCGCGGTCGTACACCGAAGCCATGAGGATGTCGACGATGGCGGCGGTGCCCGGTGGTCCATAGACGCACAGCGGTGCGCGGCGCCCTTCGATCCAACTGGTGATGAGGTAGTTGGCGAATTCGCCGATGTGGTCAACGTGATGGTGTGAAATAAACAAGGGGCCCAGGCTTGCGATCGGCAGCCTCTTTTGCGCGATGCGCTGAATGGCGCCCCGGCCGATGTCGAAAATCAGGTACTGGCCCCCTGTTTCCAGGATGTGGCAAGAAGAGGATCGCTCGGCATCGAGGCGCGGCCCTCCCGTCCCCAGCGTGTGAAGTTTCATGCGTCTGTCGGTCATGATGGCTCTTCAATCCAGCCTGGCGCCGGTTCTGAGCACCAGGTCCTTCCATTTCGCCGCCTCGTCCTGGATGAAGGCACCGAATTCCAGGGGGCTCATGACGGCAGTCTCGGCCCCGAGCGATGCGAGGCGATGCGCAACGCCCGGGTCACCGAGGGCCTTTGCTATCTCCGTATTCAACTTGCTGATGATCTCAGGGGCGACTCCTGCCGGAGCCACGATTCCACCCCAGCCATAGAGGTCGTATCCAGGGATGCCGGACTCGTGCAGCGTTGGCAACTCTGGCAGCAGGGAGGAGCGCTGCCTGGTGGTGACCGCCAATGCGCGGGTCCGGCCGGCTGCCGCATGCGGAGTCGTGGCCACCGCCGTGTCGAACATGACCTGCACGTGTCCGGAGATCAGGTCGCTTTGCGCAAGTCCGGAGCCTTTGTAGGGCACATGGACCAGCTTCACCTCGGCGATCTGGTTGAAGAGCTCCCCTGCCAGGTGCGGCGGGCTTGCGTTGCCCAGGGATGCATAGCTCAGGCTGCCGGGCTTCGCCTTCGCCAGGCGTATGACCTCGGCGACGCTTCTAGCGGGCAGGGTGCTGGTGACGGCCATCACCAGGGGAAATTTGCTGAGCAGCGCGACGGGACTGAAATCCCTGGCGAGGTCATACGGGAGTTTCGGGAACAGGCTGGGGTTGACGGCCAGCGCTGCGGGAAAGTAGAGCAGCGTGTAGCCATCGGGTGCGGCGCGCACGAGCATTCCCGCAGCGATGCTGCCGCTTGCCCCTGGCTTGGACTCGATGATGATGGGTTGCCCCCAGGCCTCGGTGAGCTTGCGGGCGACCAGCCGAACCTGTACATCGCCACTGGAGCCTGGCGCGAAGCCGATGATGATGCGGATCGGCTTGTTGGGATAGTCCTGGCCGGATGCCGCCGCGAATGGCATGCACAGCGCCAGCGCCGCCAGAGCAGAAAACCGCCATGGCAGCGCCACGCCAGGCACTGGTCGCCGCATCGTTGCGGAACCTGCGTGGCAACTGGAGTCGATGGTTTTCATGGGCTTCCTCCCCTTGATGAGTCGATCCAGGCGGGATGCGCCTGTCTTGGCGCAACGTGGCTGACGAAGTGCCTGGGCGCGGGTCGCCTCTTGTTCTCGCAACGCGGGTGAGAGGCCATGCACCAGGAATATGATCATCAATAGGTCATTCTATTGATGGAATGATTTTGGCCGTGGTTAGGCAAGAATGGATTCATGGTTTCCCCCGAGCTCCAGGCTCGGCAATACCCGGGGCTCCTGCATTGCACCCCCCGGCCGGCGGGCTTGCGCCGAGTATTTGATTGATGACGCGGCTAGCGTGGCTGGCGTGCTGCAGCTTGCCTGAAGAAGTTCACCGGCAGCCCCGGCACGTCCACGCGGCATTGCATCAGCGCGCCCGCGGGCACCTCGGCCGCATGTTCCTGCTCGGGCCGTCCGTGGCCGGCCGATGTGATGTACAGCGTGCGCAGGTCCTCGCCTCCGAAGCAGACCATGGTGGGGCAGTGCACGGGCGTGTCCAGGCGCTGCAGCACCTCGCCCTCGGGGCTCAGCTGCAGCACGCAGCCGCCTTCGTACATGGCGACCCAGTAGTTGCCCCGGGCGTCGACGCTGGCGCCGTCGGGGCGGCCTCCGTACAGCCGGCCGTCGGTCCTGGGGGCAAAGGCCTTCCAGAGCGAGCGCGTGCCCAGCGTACCGGAGTCCAGGTCGAAGGCGAAGCGGTCGATGCGGTGGGCCGGCGTGTCGGCCCAATACATGGATCGGTCATCGGGGCTGAAGGCCAGGCCGTTGGCGGTGGTGCAGTCGCCGGCCATGCGTTGCACGGCGTAGCCGCCGGAGCCGTCAGCGCGCAGGCACCACAGCGCGGCATCGGGCCCCGTCTTGGGCGAGAACAAGGAGCCGGCCCACAAGCGGCCCGCACGGTCGCAGCGCCCGTCATTGAGGCGGAACTGGCGCGGGTCATGTTCCAGGAGGGCAATCATGGCGGTGTGGCCCGTGGCGGTGTCCAGCAGGCCGAAGCCGTCGCGCAGCCCCACGACGATGCGGCCCTGGTCCGTGGGTGCGCAGCAGCCCGGCTCGCTGGGCGTGGCCCAGCTGCGGTGCAGGCCGCTGGCCGGATCCCAGGAATGGATGCGCAGGCCCTGGATGTCGCACCAATAGAGCCTGCGCTCCAGCGGATGCCAGAAGGGTGACTCGCCGAGGGCACTCGGCGGGACGGGAATGCGCTGCACGGCCATGGTCTGCTCCGGGGGGAATGGACGGCCCGATTCTAGAGGGCGAGGAGGCGCCGTCCTGCTGGCAGATGGTTTGATGCACCTGCTACGGGATATTGCCGCCTCGCCTGTGCATAAAAGTATTGGGGTGCAGGTCTGGCGTACCAGTCCGGGAAGGGGGCCGTTGCCACAATGGTCCATCCGCTGCCGGGACGGGAGGCGCGGTGATCCGGCATTTCAAAACGACCAGGCAAGAAGGAGACAGACATGCACAGCTTGATCAGGGCGGGCGCGGCGCTGGCCGTGGCCGCATCGGTCACAGGCGCACAGGCCGACACCGAACTCGTGATCGCGACCGTGAACAACGGCCACATGATCGAGATGCAGAAACTCTCTGCCCGCTTCGAGCAGGCCCACCCCGGCATCACGCTCAAATGGGTCACGCTGGAAGAAGGCACGCTGCGCCAGCGCGTGACCACCGACATCGCCACCAAGGGCGGCCAGTTCGATGTGATGACGGTGGGCCTGTACGAGGTGCCGATCTGGTCGAGGAATGGCTGGCTGTTGCCGATTGCCACCGATGCCGCCTATGACGCAGACGATTTGCTGCCCTCCATCCGCAAGGGCCTGTCGTACGAGGGCAGGCTCCACGCCCTGCCGTTCTATGGCGAGGCATCGATGCTCATGTACCGCCGTGATCTGGCCGAAAAGGCGGGCTTCACCATGCCTGCGCAGCCGAGCTGGGAGCAGGTGCGGGAATTTGCCGCCAAGGTCCATGATCCCAAGGCTGGCGTCTATGGCATCTGCCTGCGCGGCAAGCCGGGCTGGGGCGACAACATGGCCCTGGTCACCACCATGGTCAACACCCACGGAGGCCAGTGGTTCGACATGCGATGGAAGCCGCAGCTGGGCACCCCGGCCTGGAAGAAGGCCGTGGGTTTCTATGTGGAACTGCTGAAGGCCTACGGGCCGCCCGGCGCATCGGCCAACAGCTTCAACGAGAATCTGGCGCTGTTCAACGAGGGCAAGTGCGCAGCCTGGGTCGATGCCAGCATTGCGGCCTCGTTCGTGGGCGATCCACGGCAGTCCAAGGTGGCCGGCAAGGTGGCGTATGCGGCCGCTCCCGTGGCCTCCACGCCCAAGGGGGCGACCTGGCTGTGGACCTGGAACCTGGCCATTCCCGCCGGCTCCAGGAAGGTGGATGCGGCCCAGGCCTTCATCAAATGGGCCACTTCCAAGGAGTACGTGCAGCTGGTGGCGCGCGAGCATGGCTGGCGAGCCGTTCCCACGGGTACGCGGCAGTCCACCTATGCGAGTGCCGAGTTCCAGAAGGTCGCGGACTTTGCCGGCGCCGAAAAACACGCCATCGACAGCGTGAGCCTGAGCGATGCGACCGAGCCACGCTCGCCCTACATCGGCGTGCAGTACGTGGCCATCCCCGAGTTCCAGGCCATAGGCATTGCCGTGGGACAGCAAGTCAGTGCGGCGCTGTCGGGCAAGGCCACGGTGGAGCAGGCGCTCAAGACCTCGCAGACCCTGGCGGACCGCGAGATGAGGAAAAGCGGCTACTACAAGTGATGGCTGCCCCGATGCTTCGACCAAGCCCCGTGCCCATGACGCGCCTGCTGCCCCGCGCGCTCATGGCTCCCGCCGTGGCCGTGCTGCTGTGCTGGATGCTGGTGCCGCTGCTGATGACGGTGTATTTCTCGTTCGTCGACTACAACCTCTTGCAGCCGGGCGGCCACCCCTTCGTGGGCCTGCGCAACTACGAGTTCTTCGTCACCGACCCGGACTTCGTGCCCGCCGTGCGCCAGACCCTGGTTTTCCTGGCCGGCGTGGTGTCGATCACCGTGGTGCTGGGCGTGCTGCTTGCGCTGCTGGTCAACGAGCCATTTCCGGGGCGGGGCATGGTGCGCGTGCTGCTGATCTCGCCCTTCTTCGTGATGCCCGCCGTCAACGCGCTGCTGTGGAAGCACATGATGATGAATCCCATCTACGGCGTGCTGGCCAGCCTGTGCAGGGCGCTGGGCCTGGAGCCTGTGGACTGGCTGACCGAGGTGCCGCTGCTGTCCGTGATCATCATGGTGTCCTGGCAGTGGCTGCCTTTTGCCTGCCTGATCTTCATCACCTCGCTGCAGTCGCTTGACCGCGAGCAGATGGAGGCGGCGCGCATGGACGGCGCCAATGCCCTGCAGCGTTTCCACCACCTCACGCTGCCCCATCTGGCCCGCCCGATGGCGGTGGTGGTGATGATCGAGATGATCTTCCTGCTGGGCGTGTTTGCGGAGATCGCCATCACCACGGCGGGCGGCCCGGGCAACGAGAGCACCAACCTCACCTATCTCATCTACAAGCAGTCGCTGATGCATTTCGACGTGGGCGTGGCCTCGGCGGGGGCATTGTTCGCCGTGGTGCTGGCCAACATCGTTGCCATCTTCCTGATCCGCATCGTCGGCAAGAGCCTGGACTGAACGCATGACGGCCGCTTCACTTTCCACCGTCTTGCGTGCCGCCGCGGCCTGGTCGCTGGCGCTGCTGCTGTTCTTTCCGCTGGGCTGGCTGTTCCTGACCGCGTTCAAGACCGAGCTGCAGGCCATTGCCGTGCCTCCGCTGTTCGTGTTCGAGCCCACGCTGGACAACTTCGGCGAGGTGCAGCAGCGCAGCAACTACCTGCTGCACGCGCGCAATTCCCTGGTCACCAGCCTGGGGTCCACCCTGGCGGGCCTGGCCATCGCCGTGCCTGCCGCCTATTCGATGGCCTTCTTTCGCACGCGGCGCACACGCGATGTGCTGATGTGGATGCTGTCCACCAAGATGATGCCCGCCGTGGGCGCATTGCTGCCCATCTACGTGCTGGCCCAGGGCGCCGGCCTGCTGGACACGCTCACGGTGCTGACCGTGGTCTTCACGCTGTCCAACCTGCCCATCATGGTGTGGATGCTCTACAGCGCGTTCAAGGATATTCCGCACGAGATCCTCGAAGCCGCGCGCATGGATGGCGCCGGCCTGTGGGCCGAGTTCCGCCATGTGGTGCTGCCGCTGGCGCTGGGCGGCATTGCCTCCACGGGCCTGCTGTGTCTGGTGCTGAGCTGGAACGAGACCTTCTGGTCGCTCAACCTCAGCAGTGCGCGCGCCGGCACGCTGGCCACGCTGATCGCCTCCTACTCCAGCCCCGAGGGGCTGTTCTGGGCCCGGCTCTCGGCGGCATCGCTGCTGGCCATCGCGCCCATCGTGGTGTTCGGCTGGTTCAGCCAGAAGCAGCTGGTGCAGGGCATGACCTTCGGCGCCGTCAAGTAGCCGCTCTTCAAACCAAGAAAACCATGGCCTATCTGCAACTGCAAGACATGCGCAAGAGCTTTGGCGAGGCGCACATCATCCGTGGCGTGGACCTCGCCATCGAGCGCGGCGAGTTCATCGTCTTCGTCGGCCCCTCGGGCTGCGGAAAATCCACGCTGCTGCGCCTGATCGCGGGGCTGGAGTCCGTCAGCGCGGGCCGCCTGCGGCTCGATGGGCACGACATCACGCACATGCCCTCGGGCCAGCGCGATCTGGCCATGGTGTTCCAGAGCTATGCGCTGTACCCGCACATGAGCGTGTACGACAACATGTCCTTTGCGCTGCGCCTGGCGGGCGTGCCGCGCAAGGAGATATTGCGCAAGGTCGGCCGGGCCGCGGAAACGCTCGATCTCACGGCCTGCCTGGAGCGCCGCCCGGGCGAGCTGTCGGGCGGGCAGCGCCAGCGCGTGGCCATCGGCCGCGCCATCGTGCGCGAGCCCAAGGTCTTCCTGTTCGACGAGCCGCTGTCCAACCTGGATGCGGCGCTGCGCGGCAACACGCGCGTGGAAATCCTCAAGCTGCACCGCGCATTGGGCGCCACCACCATCTATGTGACGCACGACCAGGTGGAGGCCATGACCCTGGCCGACCGCGTGGTGGTGATGCGCGACGGCGCCATCGAGCAGGTGGGCTCTGCGCTGCAGCTCTATGACCGCCCGGCCAACCGCTTTGTCGCGCAGTTCATCGGCATGCCGCCGATGAACCTGCTGGCGGCCCATGCCGTGCCGGGCCTGTCTGCCAGCGCGCACGGGCGCTTGCCGCCGGACGGCACGCTGGGCATACGCACCGAGGCGCTGCGCCTGTCCCGGGCCGAAGCAGGCCACGGTGACGGTGCTGGCGTCCAGGGGCGCGTGGACCTGATCGAAGCCTTGGGTGCCGACACGCTGGTCCATGTGGACGTGGCGGGCGTGCCGCTGGTGGCGCGCCAGACCGAGCGCATGCCGCTGGCCGTGGGCGATGGGGTGAGGGTGTCCCTCGACCCGGGCTGCATGCTCCATCTGTTCGACCGCGATGGCCGTGCGCTGGCTGCCTGATGAGCCTGGCGGCCGCGCGCTGCCCTCTTCTTTCCGTCTCTCCCATCCCTTTGTCCGGGACACCATGAACGCGACTGCACCCTCCCTCTCCCGCCCCACGGTGCTGCACCTGGGACTGGGCTCTTTTCATCGCGCGCACCAGGCTGCCTACCAGCAGCGGTTGATGGACGCGGGCGACACGCAGTGGGCGCTGGTGGGCGCCAACCTGCGCCCTGACATGGCGCAGACGCTGGACGCCCTGGTGCGGCAGGGCGGGGCCTACACGCTGGAGACGGTTGCGCCCAACGGCACGGTGCGCTACCAGTGGCTGGATGCCTTGAGCGAGGTGATTCCGTACGCGCCCGGGCTGGCCGCCGTCGTGGAGCGGGGCGCCCGGCCGGCCACCCGCATCATCTCCTTCACGGTCACCGAGGCCGGCTACTGCCTGGATGGCCAGGGGGTGCTCGACGCTGCGCATCCCGATCTGGCGCAGGACCTGGAGCGCGCGCACCGTGGCGAGGCAGGGAGCACCATTTATGGCGTGCTCTGCGCCATCCTGCAGGTGCGCCGTGCCACGGATGCCGGCCCCGTCACGCTGCTGAGCTGCGACAACCTGCGCCACAACGGCGACCGCCTGCGCGCCGGCCTGCTGGCCTTCATGCGCCAGGCGCAGCTGCATGAGCTGGCCGACTGGGCACAGCGGCACACCAGCTGCCCCAACGCCATGGTCGATCGCATCACTCCCCGCCCACCACCGCAGCTGCGTGCGCGCGTGCTGGCCGCCACCGGCCGCGACGATGGGGCAGCAGTGATGGCCGAGCGCTTTACGCAATGGGTGATCGAGGACCGCTTCATTGCCGGGCGCCCCGCCTGGGAGACCGTGGGCGTTGAGCTGGTGCCCTCGGTGGCGCCTTATGAAGAGGCCAAGATCCGCATCCTCAACGCCAGCCATAGCTGCATCGCCTGGGCCGGCACGCTGGCGGGCCTGGAGCATATCCACGAAGGCTGCGCCGTGCCCGCGATACGCCAGATGGCCTGGGACTATGTGACCCGGGATGTGATTGCCTGCCTTTGCGCACCGGGCCGGCCCGGCCCGCTGGACCTGCCGGCCTACCGTGATACGGTGCTGGAGCGCTTTGGCAATGCGGCCCTGCGCGACACCAACCAGCGGGTGGCGGCCGATGGGTTTGCCAAGATCCCCGGCTTCATCGCGCCCACGCTGCGCGAGCGGCTGGCGCACAACGCCGCCATCGATGCCGTGGCCATGCTGCCAGCGCTGTTCCTGGCCTTCTTGCAGCGCTGGCACCAGGGCACACTGCCCTATGCGTACCAGGACCAGGCCATGGACCCGGCGGTGGCGCATGCCATCTGCGCGGCGCCCGATCCCGTGGCCTCGCTGTGCGCCGAGCCGCAGCTGTGGGGCGAGGTGGCAGGCCATCCGCAGCTGGTGGAGTCGGTGCGCCGGGCCATGGAGCGGGTACGGGCATTTGTGGACAGGAGCTGAAGATGCACAAGGCGGAGCTGACATGCGCATAGCCATCGTGGGCGAGGCCCTGATCGACTTCACCGCCACGGGTGGCCTGGCCTTCCAGGGCCATGAGGGCGGGGCGCCCGCCAATGGCGCCATTGCGGCGGCGCGGCTGGGACAGGCCACGGGCCTTGTCTCGCAGCTCTCGGAGGATCTCTTTGGCGAGCGCCTGTTCGCGCACCTGCAGGGCAACGGCGTGGACATGCGCCTGGTGCAGCGCTGCAGCGCGCCCAGCACGCTGGCCTTTGTGGAGCGCGGCGAACACACCAACCGCTATGCCTTCTACATGCAGGGCACGGCCGACACGCTGTGGTCGCCTGCCGAGCTGCCGAAGTTGCCGGACGAATGCCGCATCCTGCAATTCGGCTCCATCGCGCTGCTGCATGCGCCGGCCGGGCCGCGCATCCTGGATCTGGTGGCCGCGCAGCGCGGTCGGCGCCTCATCGTCTTCGACCCCAATGTGCGCCCCTCGCTGATCCGCGATGCGCAGGCCTTCCGGCGCGACTGCCTTGACTGGCTGGCGCTGGCCGACCTGATCAAGCTCAGCGACGAGGATGCGGCCTTCATCGCGCCTGGTCAGCCGGTGCTGGAGGCTGCCGGTAGCTGGTTGTCGCGGGGGCCCAGGGCCGTGGTGCTCACGCAGGGCGCCGAGGGCGCCACCTTGCTGCGCGCAGGCCACGCGCCGCTGTCGGTGCGCCCGCCTGTGGTGCCGCTGGCGGACACCATCGGCGCGGGCGACACCTTTGGCGCGGCACTGTCCGTGGCACTGCTCGAGCGTGGCGTGGAGCAGGCGCAGCAGTTGCAGTCCCTGCCCGATGCCGCGTGGCGCGAGGTGCTGCGCTTTGCGGCCACGGCTGCCGCGCTCAACTGCACGCGCGCCGGCGCCCAGCCGCCCTGGCGTGCGGAGCTGGATGCTGCGCTTGCGGGCCTGGATGCTGCGCAAGCGCAGCAGGACAGGGCGTAGTGGCAGCCGGTGATGCCATGCTCTTTGTGCCCGTCTCCATCGTCCCTGATTGATTGACTGCCATGCCCAGCACACGCCGCCGCCCGCCCCGCCAGCGCCACCCCGAGCTGGAGCGCGATTTTGTCCGCACGCCCGCCCTGGGCTATGAAGACGTGGACGGCAGTGGCCTGGTGCGCTGCCTGGCGCATGGTTTTCCGAGCCCGCTGGTGCGCTGGCATTTCCATGACGAGTATGAGCTGCACCTCATCACCCACACCTCGGGCCGCGCCTTCGTGGGGGACTGGATAGGGCCGTTCGAGCCGGGCCACCTCGTGCTCTGCGGCCCGCGCCTGCCGCACAACTGGATATCGTTCGACGTGCCCGAGGCCGGCGCGCCCGAGCGCGATCTCGTCATCCTGTTCAACCACGATCCCATTGCCCGTGCGGCCGAGCAGATTCCCGAGATGCGCGAGGTGCTGCAACTGCTGGACCGCGCGCGCCACGGTATCGAGTTCTTCGACATGGCCGAGGCAGCTCGCATTCACTGGGAGGCGGTCCGGGGTGCGCGCGGCATGCGCCGCTTCGCGGCCTTTTGTGATCTGCTGTGCGATCTTTCCGAATGCACGGACTACCGGCTGCTGTCGGCGGTGCAGATGCAGGGTGTGCAGGCCGAGGCGCAGGTGGACCAGATCAACGAGGTGGTCAACCGCATCATGGCGCGCGTGAACGAGCCGCTGAGCCTGGCGGACGTGGCGGCCGAACTGGGCATGAGCGAAAGCCGCTTCAGCCGTTTCTTTCGCCGCGCCACAGGCAACAGCTTCACCGACTTTGTCAGCCGCGTGCGCATCAACAGTGCCTGCCATCTGCTCATGCAGACCGATTGCTTCATCGCCGATATCTGTTTTCAGGTCGGCTTCAGCAATCTGGCCAACTTCAACCGGCGCTTTCTGGAAATCAAGGGGATGACACCCTCGGAATTCCGCAGGCAGGCCGAAAGCCGCTTCGGCGCGGGCTGAGGCGGGCGAGGGGCCTGGAATTCGGGAAGAAAGCGGTGTGGTATTGCGCGCCACATGGGTAGAGCCCTTATTGCCGCGCTGGCACAGATCGATATGCTGGGCTGTGAAAAACACATGTTCCGCACCGGATCCGTGGCCAGTTCGTGACCACGATCAAGGAATGTGTTTTCCTCTGTGCGCAGGGGCGAAACCAGGGTTCCTGACGATATCAATCACAGGGGACCCCATTGTAGAATCCGCCGAATTTTGCGCTTTCAACAACAGAACCACGCCCTCGATATGAAGTTGCTTGCCTCTTTGCTGACGGCTGCCATTCTTGCTGCAGCCCCCGCCTTTCCCGCTTTCTCCGCTGGCGAGGCACCTGCTGCCCCGGCACAGCCGAAGGCGGCCAAGGCCGACCTGGCGAAGGGCGAGGCCAGCTACACCGCAGTCTGCGCGGCATGCCATGCAGCCGACGGCAATTCCACCATCCCGCTGCAGCCCAAGCTGGCCGGCCAGCATCCCGAGTACCTGGTCAAGCAGTTGCTGGAGTTCAAGGACGACAAGCGCAAGGACCCTGTGATGAAGGGCTTTGCCAGCATGCTCAGCGAGCCTGACATGAAGAACATCGCCGCCTGGCTGCACACGCAAAAGCCCAAGGACGGCTTTGCCAAGGACAAGGACCTGGTGGCCATGGGCGAGCGCATCTACCGCGGCGGCATCCAGGAGCGCAACATTGCCGCCTGCGCGGGCTGCCACAGCCCCAACGGCGCCGGCATTCCGGCCCAGTACCCGCGCCTGGCGGGCCAGCATGCCGACTACACCACGACCCAGCTCACGGCCTTCCGTGACGGCAAGCGCGGCAATAGCATTCAGATGACGCAGGTTGCTGCCAAGCTTAACGATCGCGAAATCAAGGCCGTGGCAGACTACATCGCTGGCCTGCGTTGATGCGATCCCGGGGCCGACGCGGTTCCCAGGGTAATCACCGGGAACCTATTGCTTTATAGACACCCCAAGCCAGGCGGGTCCATCGCATGAATGCAGATGGTCCCGCTTTTTTCATTCGGGTTTTGGCTTTTCGTTCTTCATGTCAGACAACTCTTCCGGTGCCGCTCTTGCTCCCTCCCGCCCGCAGGCCGCGCGCGCGACCCTGGAGCTGCTGGCATCGATGCGCTTCGCGATCTCGCTGCTGACGGTCATCTGCATTGCCTCGGTGATCGGCACCGTGCTCAAGCAGCATGAGCCGGTGGGCAACTACGTCAACCAGTTCGGGCCTTTCTGGGCCCAGCTGTTCCTCGCGCTCAAGCTCAATGCGGTCTACAGCGCCTGGTGGTTCCTGCTGATCCTGGCCTTTCTGGTGATCAGCACCTCGCTGTGCGTGGCACGCCATGCGCCCAAGTACCTGGCGGATCTGCGCAGCTACAAGGAAAACGTTCGCGAACAAAGCCTCAAGGCATTCGGCCACCGTGCGCAGAACGTGGTGCCCGGCAGCACGGAAGAGGCTGCCAGGCGCCTGGGCCAGCAGCTGGTTTCGGGCGGCTGGAAGGTGCGGCTGCAGCAGCGCGACACGGCGGCCGGTCCCGGCACGGGCTGGATGCTGGCGGCCAAGGCGGGCGCGGCCCACAAGCTGGGCTATATCGCAGCCCACAGCGCCATCGTGCTGATCTGCCTGGGCGGGCTGTTCGATGGCGACCTCATCGTGCGCGCGCAGATGTGGCTGGGAGGCAAAACACCTTATACCGGCGGTGGCCTGATCTCCGAGGTGTCCGAGCAGCACCGGCTGAGCGAGCGCAACCCCACCTTCCGAGGCAACCTGCTGGTGACCGAGGGCGGCACGGCAGGCACGGCCATCCTGTCGCAGTCCGACGGCGTGCTGCTGCAGGAGCTGCCCTTTGCGGTGGAACTCAAGAAATTCATCGTGGAGTACTACTCCACGGGCATGCCCAAGCTGTTTGCCAGCGAGGTCGTCATCCACGACAAGGCCACGGGCGAGAAGCTGGAAAAGCGCATTGAGGTCAATCACCCGGCCAGCTACCGTGGCATCGAGATCTACCAGTCCAGCTTTGACGACGGCGGCTCGTCGGTGAAGCTGCGCGCCGTGCCGCTGGAGGCGGGAGCCAAGCCCTTTGATGTCGAGGGCGTGATCGGCGGATCGGACCAGTTCGTGCGCAAGCTCCCGGACGGCAAGGACGAGACAGTGACGCTGGAGTTTGCCGAACTGCGCACCATCAACGTGGAGAACTTCGGCGGTGGCGGCGGGGCCAATGGCAGCGGCACCGATGTGCGCAAGGTGGACCTGAAGCAGGCCATCGACGAGCGCCTGGGCGC
Source organism: Delftia deserti (assembly GCF_042653485.1). NCBI lineage: Bacteria > Pseudomonadati > Pseudomonadota > Betaproteobacteria > Burkholderiales > Comamonadaceae > Delftia > Delftia deserti. The sequence continues at coordinate 5,059,259 of NZ_JBHSIH010000001.1, forward strand.
GGCCCACAAGACCGTGACCAAGAAGGAGCTGCGCAACATCGGCCCCAGCATTCGCTACAAGCTGCGCGATGCCTCGGGCCAGGCGCGCGAGTTCCAGAACTACATGCTGCCCGTGGACACGGGCGACGGCCAGCGCGTGTTCCTGCTGGGCGTGCGCGACAACCAGGCCGATGCCATGCGCTACCTGCGCATTCCCGCCGATCCCGAAAGCGAGATGGACACCTTCCTGCGCCTGCGCAGCGCGCTGCAGGACCCCCGGCTGCGCGAGCAGGCGGCCAAGGCCTATGTGGCCAAGGCCATCGACGCCTCGCGTGCCGAACTCAGTGGCGCGCTGGCGCAGTCGGCCACCAAGGCGCTGGAACTATTCGCGGGCCAGACCGACAAGAAGGGGCCGGACGGCAAGCCGCTGGGCGGGCTGCAGGCCATCTCGGACTTCATGGAAAGCAATGTGCCTGCGGCCGAGCGCGAACGTGCGGGCGAGGTGCTGGTGCGCATTCTCAACGGCGTGCTGTTCGAGCTGGCCCAGATCGTGCGCACGCAGGCAGGCCAGGCGCCGCTGGAGCCCAGCGAGCAGACGCAGTCCTTCATGACCCAGGCCGTATTCTCGCTCAGCGATGCGCAGTTCTACCCCATGCCCATGGTCTTCATGCTGCAGGACTTCAAGCAGGTGCAGGCCAGCGTCTTCCAGGTGGCGCGCGCCCCGGGCAAGAACGTGGTGTATCTGGGCTGCCTGTTCCTCATCATCGGCGTGTTCTGCATGCTGTACGTGCGCGACCGCCGCCTCTGGATCTGGCTCACGCCCCGCGATGGGGAAAGCCATGCCGAAATGGCCTTGTCCACCAATCGCAAGACACTCGATGGTGATAGAGAATTCGCCATGCTGGCCGGCAAGCTGATAGGCGCCGAGCCCATCCACAAGAAATCTCCCGGAGGTTCCGCATGAACACCGCCACTACCACGACGACTTTGACGCTCAACGAGGGCTTCTTCGCCCGCCGCAACTGGTTCGACTGGGTGTTCGCGGCCCTGGTGGCGGCGGGACTGCTGTATGCGCTGCAGCGCTATGGCGAGTACATGGATGTCTACGAAAAGTGCATCCTGGTCGGCACCATTCCCTCGGCCATCTGGCTGGGCTGGTTCTGGCGCCCGCTGCGCGGGCTGATGCTGGTGGTGGCCGGGCTGTCGCTGCTGGCCATCGGGCTCTACCAGGGGCCTGAAGGGGCGCAACTGGCGCGATCGGACACGGTGTTCGGCCTCAAGTACTTCCTGTCCAGCCAGTCGGCCATCCTCTGGATGAGCATGGTGTTCTTCATGAGCACCGTCTTCTACTGGATCGGCATGTTTGCGCGGGGCGAGGGCACGGCGCTGTCGCTGCTGGGCTCGCGCCTGGCGTGGCTGGCCGTGACGCTGGCGCTGGTGGGCACCATGGTGCGCTGGTACGAGAGCTACCTGATCGGCCCCGATGTAGGCCACATCCCGGTCAGCAATCTCTATGAAGTGTTCGTCATGTTCTGCTGGATGACGGCGCTTTTCTATCTCTATTACGAACAGCACTACGACACGCGCGCCCTGGGCGGCTTCGTGATGCTGGTGGTCAGCGCGGCCGTGGGCTTTTTGCTGTGGTACACGCTGGTGCGCGAGGCGCACGAGATCCAGCCGCTGGTGCCGGCGCTCAAGAGCTGGTGGATGAAGCTGCACGTGCCGGCCAACTTCATCGGCTATGGCACCTTTGCGCTGGCAGCCATGGTCTCCTTTGCCTACCTGATCAAGCAGCAGGCCACGGAGACCCGTTGGTACAAGCTCGCGCCGCTGTGGATGCTGGGTGTGGTGCTGTGCTTCGAGCCCATCGTCTTCCGCCAGGGTGCGACCCAGAACGGCGGCAGCTACTGGATGGTCTACTTCGGCATCTCGGCGCTGATCGTGGCCGGCATCCTGCTGGCGCGCAAGCGCATCGCCGAGCGCCTGCCCAGCTTCGAGCTGCTGGATGATGTGATGTACAAATCCATCGCCGTGGGCTTTGCCTTCTTCACCATCGCCACCGTGCTGGGCGCGCTGTGGGCGGCCGAGGCCTGGGGTGGCTACTGGAGCTGGGACCCCAAGGAAACCTGGGCGCTGATCGTCTGGCTCAACTACGCGGCCTGGCTGCACATGCGCCTGGTCAAGGGCCTGCGCGGCACGGTGTCCGCCTGGTGGGCGCTGGGTGGGCTGGCCATCACCACCTTCGCCTTCCTGGGGGTGAACATGTTCCTTTCGGGGCTGCACAGCTACGGCGAGCTTTGAGCCGCTGCAGTGGCAGTGACAGTGGCAAGACAAGGGTAGCGGCATGCGTTCAGGCGCATGCCGCTTTTTCGTGCACGATCGCATAGGTGCCGCAGGGAACTTGCGCGCGCCTGCGAGGCTCCCAATCGCCATATCGCCAGCAATGGCGCCTCGTGCCCGCCGGCACACCAGGAGATTCCCATGCTGATCCGTTCCCACGACAACGGCTTCCAACACCCGCAAGGCAGCGAGATCACGCCCCGGGCAGGCTACCTCAAGCGCCGTGCCTGGCTGCAGTACCTGGCCGCAGGCTCGGCCGGCGCGGCCTTGCCCGGCTGGGCGGCGGGCGTGCAGCGCCCCGGCAAGCTGGCGGCGCTGGCCTCCGTGCCTTCCCAGGTCGTGGGCGCAAACACCATGGACCGTGTCACGGCCTATGCCGATGTGTCCCAGTACAACAACTTCTACGAATTCGGGCTGGACAAGGACGATCCCGCCAAGAACGCCCACACGCTCAAGACCCGCCCCTGGACGGTGAAGATCGAGGGCCTGGTCCAGCAGCCGCAGACGCTGGACCTGGATGCGCTGCTCAAGCTCGCGCCGCAGGAAGAACGCATCTATCGGCTGCGCTGCGTGGAGGGCTGGTCCATGGTGATTCCCTGGGTGGGCTATTCCCTGGCCGAGCTGCTGCGCAAGGTGCAGCCGCTGGGCAGTGCCAGGTACGTGGAATTCGTGACCCTGGCCGACAAGGCGCAGATGCCGGGCCTGCGCAGCGGCGTGCTGGACTGGCCTTATACCGAGGGGCTGCGCCTTGATGAAGCCATGCACCCGCTGACGCTGCTGGCCTTTGGCATGTATGGCGAAGTGCTGCCCAACCAGAATGGCGCGCCCGTGCGGCTGGTCGTGCCGTGGAAGTACGGCTTCAAGAGCGCCAAGAGCATCGTCGCCATCCGCCTGACCGACAAGGAGCCGGGCACGGCCTGGAACAAGGCGGCGCGCAACGAGTACGGCTTTTATTCCAATGTGAACCCCGACGTGCCGCACCCGCGCTGGAGCCAGGCCACGGAGCGGCGCATTGGCGAAGACGGCCTTTTCGCCAAGAAGCGCAAGACGCAGCTGTTCAACGGCTACGAAGCCCAGGTGGGCCAGCTCTACGCGGGCATGGACCTCAAGAAGTTCTATTGATGTGGCCCATGCAATGACGGCGGTGCAGCGTTTTTTGCTGCGCCGGACGGCCAAGCCGCTGGTGTTTCTTGTGTGCCTGCTGCCGTTTGCGTGGCTGCTGGCTGGAGCCATCCTGAACACTCTTGGCGCCAATCCGGCCGAGGCCTTGCTGCGCTCCACCGGTGACTGGACCTTGCGCTTTCTGTGCGTGGTGCTGGCCGTGACACCGCTGCGCCAGGCGCTGGGACTGACGGCACTGGCGCGCTTCAGGCGCATGCTGGGCCTGTATGTGTTCTTCTACGCCCTGCTGCACCTGTTGTGCTATGCATGGTTCGACATGGGGCTGGACTGGGGCGAGATCGTGCTCGACATCCCGAAGCGGCCATTCATCCTGGTGGGCTTTGCGGCGCTGCTCTTGCTGACCGCACTGGCGGTGACTTCGCCGCACCGTGTCATGCGCGCCATGGGTGGCAGGCGCTGGCAATGGCTGCACCGCTGTATCTATGCCGTCGCGCCGCTGGCCCTGTTGCACTTCTTCTGGATGCGCGCGGGCAAGAACAACTTTGCCGAGGTCGCCGTGTACGCGGCCATTCTTGCGCTGCTGCTGGCCTGGCGCGTGGTCCATGCACTGCGCCGCCGGCGCGCCAGAAGCTAGCCGGCCACGGCGCGCAGGGCAGGGCGCAGCTGGCGGGTCACGGGGTCGATGTCCGCCATGGGCAGCTGGTAGTTGCGCTGGTCGAACAGGTCGATGCCGCACTGCAGGCCTTCGAGCCAATTGAACAGGTCGGCAATCGCCTTGGCGCCCATGATGGGCGCGCCGTGCTGGGGCACGATCATGTCGATGGGCAGCTGGCGCGCCATCTGCACCCACAGCCGAAGGATCTTGTTGGAGACCATGTAGCGGCGGTGAAAGCCTTCCATGCGCGCGATGTGCGGCACGAGGTCGGTCACGGGCACCTGCGCCTCGATGCCGTTCATCAGGGACACGCCCAGGTCGCCCGTGAAGAGGATGCGGCTGACCGGGTCGTAGAAGTGGAAGTTGCCTTCGGCATGCAGGAAGTGGGCCGGCAGCAGGTGCAGTTCATGGCGACCCAGCGGCAGCCGGCCACCGGCGTCCGGCACGCCGATCACGCGGTTCTCGGTCTTGCCGACCTTGGTGAAGTGGGGCGCGAAGCGCTCCCAGATGCGCGAGATCACCAGCTGTGCCTTGGTGCTGGTCATCCAGCGGTCCAGCGAGGCAATGATGTCTGGATCGGCGTGGGAAGCAATCAGATAGGACAGCTTGTGCGGCGCGAAATGCCGCGACATGCCCATGAACAGCTCGTTGAATGCGAGATTGCCGCCCGGATCGATGATGGCGCCCGTGTCGTCATCGACGATGAGGAACTGATTGGCCTGTATGGCCTGTCCATCTTCCTCGATGAGGTCGGTGAACATCAGGCAGGCGTGGTTTTTGTCTCGGTAGAGCTCTACGGGCATGGCGGGTTGTCGAGGGACAAGAGAAAGTCACTCTAAGCGCCATGCCTGGCAGCGGTGTTGATGTGCATCAAGCCGCCGCGCGGCCGCCGACTCAGTCGGCCTGCTGCTTGCGGGAATCCCTTGTACCGGTGGGGGTCGAGCTTTCCTCGACGGCGGCACTCGACGGACCCGCGGGCAAGGTGATGGGTGCAGGCGCGGGCGTTGCACGCTCGGCCGGGCTGGAAATGCCCAGGGTCTGCGGCAGCGTGGCGCGGTGGCTGGCCGCAGGCGAGCTGGGCAGAAACAGCGGGCCTTTCTGGCCGCAGGCGGCCAGGGACGCCGCACAGGCGCCAAGGGCAATGCACCTGACTAGAATTTGCGAGGCTTTCAACATAAGCGAATTGTAATGACCGACCAAGAATTTCTGGACCTTGCCGAACGACTGCTGCTGGCCGTGGAGCAGGACTGCGATCGCATCAACGATGAAACCGATGCCGACCTCGATGCCCAGCGCGTGGGTGGCATGGTGACCCTGGTCTTTGCCAACCGCAGCCAGATCGTGATCAACCAGCAAAAACCGCTGCACGAGATCTGGCTGGCGGCCAAGGCCGGCGGCTTTCACTACCGCTACGACGCGGCGCAGGGCGCCTGGCTCGATACCAAGGGCGCGGGCGAGTTCTTCGCCAACCTGAGCCGCTACGCCACCGAGCAGTCGGGTCTGGCGCTGCAGTTCTCGGCACGCTGATCCGCCGTTATCGGCAGGCTCCATGAAGAAAGCCCGGCATGGCCGGGCTTTCTTGCGTGCTCAACCGCTTGTGTGGCGGTCAGTTGCGGAAGAGGTCGAGGATGCGGTTGCGCTCCTCGGTGGCGGGCGGGGGCGTGGCGCCTGCAGCGCCGCCCGTGGAAGCGCTGTCCATGCCCAGGCTGCTGACGCCGCCGTTGCGCGCGTTTTCCTCGTAGTACCACTCGCCGCCCATGTTCACGACGCCAGGGGGCACTGGCATCTCTGCCACCGGCACGCCCTTGAGGGCATGCTGCATGAAGCCGATCCAGATAGGCAGGCTCAGGCCGCCGCCCGTCTCGCGGCTGCCCAGGTTGCGCGGCGTGTCGTAGCCGATCCAGGAGACGGCGGCCAGCGTGGGCTGGAAGCCCGCGAACCAGGCATCCACCGAGTCGTTGGTCGTGCCCGTCTTGCCATACAGGTCGGGACGCTTGAGCGTGGACTGCGCGCGCGCTGCCGTGCCCACGCGCGCCACGTCCTGCAGCAGGCTGTCCATGATGAAGGCGTTGCGTGCGTCGATGGCCTGGGGCAGTTCCTGCACCGGGGGCGGCGTGAATTCGGACAGGATGCGGCCCTTGTGATCGGTGACGCGGGAAATCAGCCAGGGATTGACGCGGTGGCCGCCATTGGCGAACACGGAGTAGCCGGCGGCCAACTGCAGCGGCGTGACCGCTCCGGCACCCAGCGCCATGGTCAGGTAGGCCGGATGCTTGGCGGCATCAAAGCCGAAGCGCGTGACCCACTCCTGGCCCTGCTTGGGCCCCACGGCCTGCAGCAGGCGGATGGAGATCATGTTCTTGGACTTGTTCAAGCCCGTGCGCATGGTCATCGGCCCGTCGTAGCGGCTGTCGTAGTTCTTGGGCTCCCACGGCTGGCCACCCGTCACGCCGGCGCTGAAGAACAGCGGCGCGTCATTGATCATGGTGGAGGGCGAGAAGCCTTTTTCCAGGGCCGCAGAGTAGATGAACGGCTTGAAGGCCGAGCCGGGCTGGCGCCAGGCCTGGGTCACGTGGTTGAACTTGTTCTTCTGGAAGTCGAAGCCGCCGATCAGTGCGCGCAAGGCGCCCGTCTGGGGGACCAGGGCCACGAAGGCGCCTTCCACCTCGGGCAGCTGCGTGATTTCCCAGGTGTTCTTGGGCGTCTTGACCACGCGGATCACGGCGCCGGGACGGATCTTGATGTTGGGCGGTGCCTTCGGGTTCAGGCCCGATTCGGCGGGCTTCAGGCCCTCGCCCGTGATCTCTATCTGCTCGCCGTCGGCGCGTGCCGCCAGGATCTTGCGCGGATTGGCATCCAGCACCACGGCGGCGAGCACATCACCGTTGTCGGGGTGATTGGCCAGGGTGTCGTCGATGGCGTCTTCGCGATCCTCGGCGTCGGCCGGCAGGGCCACGAACTTCTCGGGGCCGCGGTATTTCTGGCGGCGCTCGTAGTCCATGATGCCGCGGCGCAGCGCCGCGTAGGCGGCTTCCTGTTCGCCGGCATTGATGGTGGTGTAGACGTTCAGTCCGCGCGTATAGGCTTCGTTGCCGTACTGGGCAAAGATCAGCTGGCGTGCCATCTCGGCCACGTATTCGGCATGCACGCGGGTGTTGAAGGAGCCCGTGCGGATCTTCAGCGGCTCGGCCTTGGCTTCAGTGGCCTGGGCGGAGGTGATGAAGCCGTTTTCCTCCATGCGCTCGATGATGTAGAGCTGGCGCGAGCGGGCGCGCTTGGGGTTGCTGATCGGGTTGTAGGCCGATGGCGCCTTGGGCAGGCCTGCCAGCATGGCCGCCTCGGCAACCGTGATGTCCTTCAGCGGCTTGCCGAAATAGGCTTCGCAGGCAGCAGCAAAGCCATAGGCCCGATTTCCCAGATAAATCTGGTTCATGTAGATCTCGAGAATCTGGTTTTTGCTCAACAGATGCTCTAGCTTAAAAGTCAGTAAGACTTCGTAAATTTTGCGTGTAAACGTTTTCTCGGAAGAGAGATAGACATTGCGCGCCACCTGCATGGTGATAGTCGATGCGCCCTGGCTTTTCACGCGGCCCAGATTGGCCAGCGCGGCGCGGGCCATGCCCTTGTAGTCCACGCCGCCATGCTCGAAAAAGCGCGTGTCTTCAATGGCGAGCACGGCGTCGGTCATCACCTTGGGGATGTCCTGGATGGGGGTCAGCGTGCGCCGCTCCTCGCCGAATTCACCCAGCAGCGCGCCTTCGCTGGAGTACACGCGCAGCGGCAGCTTGGGCCGGTAGTCGGCCAGCTCGGACACGTCGGGCAGGTTGGGATAGGCCATGGCCAGGGCCACGGCCACGGTCAGCATCAAGGCCAGCGCGCCGGCAACGGCAATGCCCGCCAGCCATAGCAAGGCCTTGGGAAACCAGTGCATGGGCTTGGATGGGGCGGAGCGAGGCTTTGCAGCCTGGGGTTCTCGGGAGTCTGAAGACGGCATGTCGCAGGGAGTGCTGAGGAGTGCCGCATTATAAAAATGCGTGCCCCAGAAGGTCGGTAGGAGACGGCTGCACACGGTTGCCAGCATGGCCGCAAGCCCCGCATCCTAAGCCAGGCGTGCAGGCCGACATGCAAGCAGGGGTGCATTCATGTCGCATTTGATGGCCCGCAACAATGTCTGTTTTTGGCCACTACCGCCAAGCGTGCTCCGGCAGGCATGGTGAGTTGCGCGCAGTCTTGCTGATAGCATTCAACCTATATGTGAAGGTTTGTTGCGTTCTTTACATACACAAGAAGAGGGAGGGCAAGTTGATTGCTATGGGATCCTTATTCAGTCGCCAGCCCGCACCTTTGCTAGGCATCGACATCAGTTCTTCGAGCGCCAAGCTCGTTGAGCTGTCTCGTGCCAAGTCGGGCGAGCTGTTGCTGGAGCGCTGTGCCATCGAACCGCTGGAGCGGGGATGGATCACGGACGGCAACATCGAAAAGTTCGACGAAGTGGCAGAGGCTGTGCGGCGACTGGTCAAAAAAAGCGGCACGCGGACCAAGAACGTGGCCATGGCCTTGCCGGCCTCGGCCGTGATCACCAAGAAGATTTCGCTGCCGGACGGCATGAGCGAGCAGGAATTGGAGGTCCAGGTCGAATCCGAGGCCAATCAGTACATTCCTTTCTCGCTCGATGAAGTGAGTCTGGACTTCTGTGTCATAGGCCCGTCATCGAATTCACCCGGCGACGTGGACGTGCTCATTGCCGCATCGCGCCGCGAGAAGGTCCAGGACCGCCAGGGCCTGGCCGAGGCGGCCGGCCTCAAGCCGATGGTCATCGACATCGAGCCCCACGCCTCCCGCATGGCGGCTGCACGGCTGATCGAGCGCCTGCCCAATCAGGGCAACAACGCCCTTGTCGCCTTGTTCGAGTTGGGCGCCATGACGACCAGCATGCAGATCCTGCGCGACGACGAGGTGCTGTATGACCGGGACCAGGCTTTTGGCGGCGCACAGCTGACGCAACTGATTGCGCGCCAATATGGTTTCTCGCTCGAAGAGGCCGAGTCCAAGAAGCGCAGCGGCGAACTTCCGGAGGACTACGCCTCCGCCGTGCTCAAGCCCTTTGTGCAAAGCATGACGCAGGAAGTGTCGCGCGCACTGCAGTTCTTTTTCACCAGTACGCCCCACAACCGCATAGACCACATCCTGCTGGCCGGCGGCTCGGCCCCACTTTCCGGCCTGTCCGAGGCCATCACGCAGCAAACGGGTTTTGCCTGCAGCCTTGCCAATCCCTTTGATGGAATGGAAGTCGGCAGCGGCGTGCGCCTCAAGCGCATGTCGCGAGAGGCCCCTGCCTACCTGACCGCCTGCGGACTGGCCATGCGGAGGTTTGTCTCGTGATCCTGATCAATCTGCTTCCTCACAGAGAAGCAACACGAAAGCGCCGCAAGGAAGCATTCCAGGCCACCATGGTCTTGTCTGCCCTGGTGGGGCTTTTGATCATTGGCGTGGTGTACTGGTGGTACCAGATGATGATTGAGGACCAGCAGGCAAAGAACAGCATGCTGCGTGCCGAGATTACCGTGCTGGAGTCCCAGATCAAGGAAATTGCCGGGCTGGAGGATGAAATCACGGCCCTGCGCGCTCGGCAGAAGGCCGTGGAAGATCTGCAGTCCGATCGCAATCTTCCGGTGCACATGCTCAACGAGCTGGTGGCCCAGTTGCCCGATGGCGTCTATATCACCAGCATCAGGCAGGATGGTCTGGTCGTGACCATGCAAGGTACGGCGCAGTCCAATGAGCGGGTGTCTGAAATGCTGCGCAATCTCTCGGAGGGGACACCCTGGATTTCAAAGCCTGAACTGGTGGAAATCGTGGCCAAGACGGTCAATGTCACGCCCAAGGACCAGCGCCGCGCTGCTGCGTTCAATCTGCGCTTTCTACTGACGCGCGCCAGCGTGGCGGAAAAGAACCTTTCGACGCCGGCCAACCCAGGAAAACCCCAGTGATGGCCAAGAAGAAAAAGAAAGACATCGACTTCTCCGCACTGCAGGAGAACATCCAGCGCCAGTTCCGTGGCCTCGATCCCAATGACCCGTCGCGGTGGCCTGTGCTGCCGCAGGCGCTGTTGTGCGTGGCCATTGCGCTGGCCGTGGCGGCCGTGCTTTGGTATGTGCTGATCATGGACTACGAAGACACCCTGGAGCAGGAGCGCAATACCGAGGTCACGCTGCGCCAGGACTTCAGTCAGAAGCTGTCCAAGGCCGTCAGCCTGGATGGCCTGAAGAAGCAGCGAGAACAGGTCCAGCAGTATGTGACGCAGCTGGAAAAGCAGTTGCCCAGCAAGGCGGAAATGGCGGCCCTGCTCTCTGATATCAATCAGGCAGGACTGGGCCGAAGCCTGCAGTTTGAAACCTTCCGGCCTGGCGCGATGGTGGTCAAGGAGTACTACGCCGAGCTGCCCATTGCTTTGAAGGTGACCGGGCGCTTTCACGACATCGGATCATTCGCCTCCGATGTGGCCTACCTGTCGCGCATCGTGACCTTGAACAATCTGTCGATCGTGCCCGTGGGCAAGGACGGAAGCGAGGTCCTGAGCATGGAGGCGACGGCACGGACCTTCCGCTACCTGGATGCCGACGAAGTGCAGGCGCAGCGCGCGGCTGCCGGGAAGGGCAAGAAGAAATGAGACACATGCGTTTCAGCGGCTTGCTGATGCTGACGGCCTGCCTGGCCGTCTCGGGCTGCTCTTCTTCTGATCAGGAGGAACTGCAGACCTGGATGGCCCAGGAAAGAGCCAATGCCAGGCCTCGTGTCAAGCCTTTGGAAGAGCCCAAGACTTTCACGCCCCAGGCCTATCTTGGTTCTGATGGCATGGATCCTTTCAATCCCATGAAGCTGATGCAGGTGCTGCGCAGGGAGTCTGCGCAGTCCAGCGCCAATACCACCCTGATCGCCTCCGAGCTCAATCGGCGCAAGGAACCGCTGGAGGCCGAGCCTCTGGATGCGATGACCATGGTCGGCAGTCTGGACAAAAAAGGCGTGCCTACGGCGCTTGTCAGGGTGGGGGCCTTGCTGTACCAGGTTCGCGCAGGAAATTACCTGGGGCAGAACTACGGCAAGGTTACCCGGATCACGGAGACGTCCATCCAGTTGCGGGAAATCGTCCAGGACGGCAGCGGAGACTGGATAGAGAGAAATAGCACACTGGAGTTGCAGGAGGGAAGGAAATGATGGGCACACATCGAAGCATGTTGCACAAGGCGCGCTGGGGAATCGCCGTAGGCGGTTGGCTGCTCGGCTCCATGGCATGGGCGCAGTCCGCGATAGAGTCGGTCTCCGGCTCGATTCAAGGGGGCACCGAGGTGGTGCGCATCGAGCTTTCCGAAGCGCTGGCAGCCGACCCTACGGGATTTGCGATCCAGTCCCCGGCGCGCATCGCACTGGACTTTCCTGGTGCCACCAATGGCACGGGCAAATCCGTGGTCGAGCTCAATCAGGGCAACCTGCGCTCCATCAATATCGTGGAGGCATCGGGCCGCTCCCGCCTGGTGCTGAATCTGAAGGCAGCGACTTCCTATCGTACTGAACGCCAGGGCAAGGCGCTGCTGATCCTGCTGGATCCGGTGGCAGCGTCTGCATCGGTGCGGTCTTCCGCGCAGCAGGGAGTGTTTGAAGCCAAGACGGCTGCTGGTAGTGACATCCAGCCTATTCGGGATGTTGATTTCCGCCGCGGCAGTGATGGTTCGGGCCGTATCGTCGTGGGCCTGAGCAATAGCCAGGTTGGAGTGGATCTGCGCCGCGAAGGCAAGGAACTGGTGGTCGATTTCCTGCGCTCCTCCTTGCCTGAAGGGCTGCGACGCAAGCTGGATGTCGGGGATTTCGGAACACCGGTGCAGACCATCTCATCGGTGCAGCAGGGTGAGTCTGTCCGCATGCGCATTGCCCCCGTAGGAGACTGGGAGCACAGCGCCTATCAAAGCGACAGCCAGTTTGTGATCGAAGTCCACCAGAAAAAGGTGGATGTGAGCAAGCTGACGCAGGGGCCTGGCTACAGTGGTGAAAAGCTCTCTCTGAATTTCCAGAACATTGAAGTGCGGTCGCTGTTGCAGGTGATCGCCGATTTCACGAACTTCAATATCGTGACCTCGGACACGGTTTCCGGGGCATTGACTTTGCGCCTCAAGGATGTTCCCTGGGATCAGGCGCTGCAGATCATCATGGATGCCAAGGGCCTGGGCATGCGCAAGTCCGGCTCGGTGCTCTGGATTGCACCCAAGGATGAGATTGATGCCCGTACCAAGCGTGACTACGAGGCTGCACTGGAGATTCAGAAGCTGGAGCCGCTGAAAACCCAGGGCTTTCAACTCAATTACGCGAAAGCAGTCGATATTCTTCAGCAGATCAGCGCAAATTCTCGCGGCGGTGGGGCGAGTGGAGCTTCCACCAGATTCCTGTCTGAGCGTGGCTCTGCGATTTCTGAGCCCCGAACCAATCAGTTGTTCGTGACCGATACACCTACGAAGCTGGAGGAGATGAAAGTGCTCCTTGCAACGCTTGACGTGCCTGTTCGGCAGGTGCTGATTGAAGCCCGCATTGTTGAAGCCCGCGACACATTTGGCCGTGCTCTGGGTGTGCGTCTTGGCGGGGGGGATTTACGAGCTCAGCGCGGTGGCGATGGGGGATACAGCATCGGTGGAGACAATCGTGTAGCGATCGGGACGGGATTTGATAATGCCAATGCTTCCGCTGGCGCAAGCGGGCAATCTGTGAATACATCTGGAAGCTTTGTTAATCTGCCTGGAAGGCTCTCAAACGTTGCGAACTCAGGAACGTTTGCCATGTCGATATTCAATGCTGCTGCGAACCGATTCCTGACACTTGAACTTTCTGCTATGGAATCCGACGGTCAGGGCAAGATCATTTCCAGCCCGAGGCTGGTGACGGCCGACCAGACCAAGGCATTGATCGAGCAAGGTACTGAGTATCCGTATTCTGTGACGGCGCCTAATGGCGCGACGACCATTGCCTTCAAAAAGGCTGTTCTGAAGTTGGAGGTCACGCCTCAAATCACTCCTGAAGGCGATATCATCCTGGACCTGGATGTCAACAAGGATTCGCGTGGCGAGAGCACGCTGCAGGGTGTCGCCATCGATACCAAGCATGTGCGTACCCAGGTTCTTGTTCAGAATGGCGGAACTGTTGTGATTGGTGGCATCTTCGAAATGGAGGAGACCAACACGGAAAACAAGATTCCCTTTTTGGGTGATGTCCCTGTACTCGGTAATCTTTTCAAAAGCCGCGTGAGAGAGTCCCAGAAACGGGAGATGCTGGTATTTATTACGCCGAAGATGCTGGCTGACATCCGAAGTGCTCGTTGAATGTAGTAGGAGATTGATAATCATGCAAAAAATCATGTTCGGTGCCATGCTGGCACTCGGTCTGGCCGGGTGTGGGGGTGGTGGAGGGAGTGCTGGTGAGACTAGTCAGCCTTACACCATTTCGTTGCGTGCGGATAAAACGCAGCTTCCGGTGAATCTGGGAAATACTGGTCCTAATATTGGTGCGGATGCAGCATATACAACAACGATGTATGTCGAGGCGCGGCAAGGGAGCATGCCGATTCCTGGCGGAGACGGTATTTTCCAATGTGCGGTGACTGCAGGCCTTGATTCAGCAGTTCTGTATTATCTGGACGGAACGGATAAGAAGGACGATAAAGGAGTTCTATCGCCCAGCCGCTCCATTGTGCTGGGTTCCAACTCTGGCAGTGCCACTTTCCATTTGCACGCAATCGACAAGGCCGGTGTGGCAAGCGTGACCTGCACGGTGACGGATCCTCGTGACAAGCGCCAGGTGAGTGCTGTTGCCAGCGTCACTGTCGGCGGTGCAGCGCAGGGAATTCCCGCCAGCACGCTGGCCGTGACCCAGACGCCTGGCTATCTGGGCTCCCGAGACAACCTCTCCAATCTGCGCAACAACGTCGCATTGGAAGTGAAGGTGGTCGACGACCGCAATCAGCCGGTCACTGGCACCAGTCCCAATGTGCAGGTTCGGATTTTGCCCAGCTCGGCTTATGAAGGTGCGCGCCTGATCTCTGGATCCAAGGCTGGCTCTTCGTTGCAAGTCAATTCGCTCAACGGCATTGCACAGCTGTCGCTTTCCAGTGGACCCGATAGCGGCGCCATCGTGCTGGAAACGACCGTGGACCGCCGGGACAACGATGTCAGCAATGGCATCCAGGATCCCATCAGGGCCTATACCGTTGTGGGTGTCTACCATGAGATCGCCAAGACGCCTCTGGCCCTGGCTGATGGCTTGAGCATTTCGGGTGTCAAGGACCAACCTCTGGTGTACGGCTTTGCAGCAACAGGCGGCATTCCTCCTTATCGCTGGTCGACACTGGGTGGTGTTCCAGACGGTATGCGCCTGAGCAGCGACGGCGTGCTGTCCGGTACGCCGACCGTGGTCGGAACCTTCAACATGCTGGTACGTGTGCAGGACGCACAGGACACCGTGGTTGACAAGACCGTGACCGTGATCATTGCAGCCAAGGCACCTCTGGCCTTCACGGCGCCTACCATCTCTGGCGTCCGTGATGTGGCCCTGGCATACGCACTGTCGGCAACCGGCGGTAGCGCTCCCTACACGTGGGTGAGTCTGGGTGGCACTCCCGAAGGGCTGGCGTTGTCCAGCGACGGCATCTTGTCGGGTACTCCAACGGCGGATGGCACCTTCAACATGATCGTGCGTGTCACGGATGCCGACAACACTGTGATCACGAGGAACATGACCATCACGGTGGCCAAGCCGGCAACAACGCCCACAACGCCCACAACGCCATAAAAGTTCTGCCAGGTGGCCATGGGAGATAATTTCGATTTCCCATGGCCCATGCGGTAACAGCAGATGGATGTTTCAGGCTTGGTAACCCGGGTGGCCCTGATCGGCCTGCCCGGCTCCGGCAAATCGACCATAGGGCGCCAGCTGGCGCGCCTGTGGTCGATGCGTTTTGTGGATGCGGATCATGTGGTCGAGCAGCGCATAGGCTGCAGCATCCGGGAGTTTTTCGAGCGCGAGGGCGAGCAGGCTTTTAGAGATATGGAGTCGCAGGTCATTGACGAGCTGTCGGCCTCCACATCCAGCCTGCTGCTGTCCACGGGCGGCGGCGTGGTGCTGCGCGAGCAAAACCGCCGCCATCTGCATGCACGCACCCAGGTCTTCTATCTGGACTGCACGCCGGAGGACATCGCCGCTCGGCTGCGCAACGATGTGACGCGGCCCTTGCTGCAGGTGGAAGACCCGGCGCTGCGCCTGCGGGAGCTGCTGCTGCAGCGCGAGCCGCTTTATCTGGAGACGGCTCACTTCGTGATCCAGACATCGGGTCTGTCTGTGGCGCAGGCCGCCCAGCGCATACGCATGCAGGCGGAACTGGCCTGAGCACAGTCAGGTGGAACGCCAAAGGCCTCGGCACTTGCCGGGGCCTTTTTCTTTAAGATCGGCGGTTGCCGGGCGCGCTGCCGTGTCGCGCAATTCCTTTCACTCTTTTTGCCTTGGAGCGACACCATCTTGCCCACCGCTTCCTCCTTGCCTGCCGCCCAGGTCGTGACCATAGACCTGGGTGACCGTTCCTATCCGATCACCATCGGCACCGGCCTGCTGGACCAGGCCGCGACCTATGCCGCCCTGCCTGCTGCGGCCCAGGCCGTGATCGTCAGCAATGATGTGGTCGCGCCGCTCTATGAACCCGCACTGCGCCGCGTGCTGGAACAGCGCTACCGCAGCGTGCGTACCGTGGTGCTGCCCGATGGCGAAGCCCACAAGGACTGGCAGACGCTGAACCTGATCTTTGACGACCTGCTGTCCGGCGGTTGCGACCGCAAGACCGTGCTGTTCGCGCTGGGTGGCGGCGTCATCGGCGACATGACCGGCTTTGCCGCTGCCAGCTACATGCGTGGCGTGCCGTTCGTGCAGGTGCCCACCACGCTGCTGTCGCAGGTGGATTCGTCGGTGGGTGGCAAGACTGCCATCAACCATCCTCTGGGCAAGAACATGATCGGTGCCTTCTACCAGCCGCAGCTGGTGGTTTGCGACCTGGCCTCTCTGGACACGTTGCCGGCGCGCGAGCTGAGCGCCGGCCTGGCCGAGGTCATCAAGTACGGGCCGATCGCCGACATGGACTTCCTGGCCTGGCTGGAGGAGAACATGGATGCCTTGCTCGCCCGCGACCGCACGGCGCTGGCACATGCCATCAAGCGCAGCGTGGAGATCAAGGCCTGGGTAGTGGGGCAGGACGAGAAAGAGGCTGGGCTGCGCGCCATTCTCAATTTCGGCCACACCTTCGGGCATGCGATCGAAGCCGGCATGGGCTATGGCAACTGGCTGCACGGCGAAGGCGTGGGCGCCGGCATGGTCATGGCGGCCGAGCTGTCGCAGCGCCTTGGCCTGGTGGATGCGGCCTTTGTGCAGAGGTTGCGTGTGCTGGTCGCGCGTGCGGGCCTGCCCGTGCGTGGCGCCATCCTGGACGAAACCGACAATGCCGGGCGCTATCTGGAACTGATGCGCGTGGACAAGAAGTCCGAGGCGGGCGAGATCCGCTTCGTGCTCATCGACGGCCCTGGCAAGGCCATCATGCGTTCGGCACCCGACGCGCTGGTGCGCGAGGTCATCAACGCCTGCTGCGCCTGATCCGCAGTGCGGGGGCCAAGCAGGAACTGCTAGAGTGGCCTCGTCAGCATGATGAGGCGATCGAATGCAGAAACAGGCCCTGGCCCCCTATGCCTGCAACCCGGCGTTCAGCCGGGGTAGGCGTTTTGCGGAAGCACCCGCGCCCACGCGCAGCGACTTCCAGCGCGACCGGGACCGCATCGTGCATTCCTCGGCTTTCCGGCGCCTGGTCTACAAGACCCAGGTCTTCGTCAACCATGAAGGCGACCTGTTCCGCACGCGGCTGACGCATTCGCTGGAGGTGGCCCAACTGGGCCGCTCGGTCGCCAGGTCCCTGCAGCTCGACGAGGATCTGGTCGAAGCCATCTGCCTGGCCCACGACCTGGGTCACACCCCCTTCGGCCATGCGGGCCAGGACGCGCTCAATGCCTGCATGCAGCCGCATGGCGGCTTCGAGCACAACCTGCAAAGCCTGCGCGTGGTGGACCGGCTGGAGGAGCGCTATCCGGCCTTTGACGGGCTCAACCTGAGCTTCGAGACGCGTGAGGGCATTCTCAAGCACTGCTCGCGCACCAATGCCGAACACCTGGAGGCGCGCGAGCCCGGTGGCGTGGCACAGCGTTTTTTGCTGGGCCGGCAGCCTTCGCTGGAGGCCCAGCTGTGCAATCTGGCCGATGCCATTGCCTACAACGCCCATGACGTGGACGATGGTGTGCGCTCCGGCCTGATCACCATGGCCCAACTGTGCGAGGCCGTTCCCTTGTTCGCGCGCTATCACGATGCAACGCTGGCCGAGCATCCTCAGCTGGGCATGCCCCTGGCCGAGCGGCGCCTGCTGTACGAAAGCATCCGCCGCATGCTCAGCGACCAGGTCTATGACGTGATCGCCGCCACGCAGCAACGCATTGCACAGGCACGGCCCTGTTCGGTCGATGAGGTGCGCGCACAGGCTGGCCCCCTGGTGGGCTTCAGCGATACCATGAGGCAGCAGTCGCTGCAGCTCAAGCAGTTCCTGTTCCGCAATCTCTATCGCCATGAACAGGTGATGAAGACCATGGATGGCGCGCAGCAGGTCGTGACCGAGCTGTTTGCGGCCTACATGGTGGAGCCCGATCGCATGAAGCCGCGTTTCGTGCAGCGGGCCATGCTGGCCGAGGATGTATCGGCGCGTGCGCGGGTGGTGGCCGACTTCATCGCCGGGATGACGGATCGCTACGCTGCCCGGGAGCATGAGCTGCTGACAGGCCTGCGCCTGCTGGGCTGAGAAATCCGAGCACCGGCATCGCCCGGGCGGCGCGGCTAGAATGCGGACCCTGCGTGACAGGGCAGGGAAGGGTTCCTGGACGGTTTCGCAATGTCTGGGGGCGCAGTGCCCCCGTTCGCATTTTTGAAGGGCACAGCCATGACCGATACCAACCACGAGATTCGCGCGGCCGAGTTTCCGCCTGTCACCGTGATCGAGGATACGGTGCACTGGCTCGAAAAGGCCGTGATCGGCCTGAACCTGTGTCCCTTCGCCAAGGGCGTGCACATCAAGGGCCAGATCCACTACACGGTCAGCCAGGCCACCGACGCCGAGGGCGTGGCGGCGGACCTGCACCGCGAGCTGGAAGCCCTGGCCGAGGCTTCGCCCGACAAGCGCGACACCACGCTGCTGATCCTGCCGCACGCATTGCAGGACTTCCTGGATTTCAACGACTTCCTCGAAGTGGCCGACGCCATGGTCGAGGAACTGGACCTGGGAGGCATCCTGCAGGTGGCCTCGTTCCATCCGCAGTTCCAGTTCGAGGGCACCGAAGCGGACGACGTCACCAACTGCACCAACCGCTCGCCCTATCCCACGCTGCACCTGCTGCGCGAGGACAGCATAGACAAGGCGGTCGAAGCATTCCCCGAGGCGGAGTCCATCTACGAGCGCAACATGGAGACGCTGGAGAAGATCGGCATCGAAGGCTGGCTGGACCTGGGCGTGGGCGCGCGCTGCCCCGTGGTGCATGCAGCCAAGGGCGCAGCCGAATGAAGGCGCGCCAGGGCAAGCCTGCCGCGAAACCCGAGCAGGATGTGACCGAGCAGCTGGGCCTCAAGCCCGGCCAGTCCATCGAACTGCTCAAGGCGCTGCACATCCTCACGCGCGAAGGCAAGATCAACCAGGACTCGCGGCGCAAGCTCAAGCAGGTCTACCACCTCTACCAGTTCATCGCGCCCATCCTCGAAGAACTGTCGGCCGACGACCATGCGGTCACCCTGGCCGACCACGGTGCCGGCAAGTCCTACCTGGGCTTCATCCTCTACGACCTGTATTTCAAGCCGCTGGGGCGCGGCCACATCTACGGCATAGAGACGCGCGCGCCGCTGGTGGAGGCGTCGCAGAAGCTGGCCGCCGAGCTGGGCTTCGACCGCATGGGCTTTCTCAACATGTCGGTGGCCGAATCCACGCATGCCGACTTCATGCCTGCGCAATTCGACGTGGTCACGGCCCTGCACGCCTGCGACACCGCCACCGACGACGCCATCGCCTTCGGCCTGGAGAAAAAGGCCAAGGCCATGGTGCTGGTGCCCTGCTGCCAGGCCGAGGTCGCTGCCTGCCTGCGCCAGACCAAGGCGCTGAGCCTGACGCGCACGCCCCTGGCAGAACTGTGGCGCCATCCCATACACACGCGTGAAATGGGCAGC
Organism: Delftia deserti; assembly: GCF_042653485.1. Lineage (NCBI taxonomy): Bacteria > Pseudomonadati > Pseudomonadota > Betaproteobacteria > Burkholderiales > Comamonadaceae > Delftia > Delftia deserti. The sequence continues at coordinate 5,078,676 of NZ_JBHSIH010000001.1, forward strand.
CAGCTCACCAACGTGCTGCGTTGCCTGTACCTGGAAGCCTGCGGCTACCAGGTCACCGTGACCGAGCTGGTCGGCTGGGAGCACAGCATGAAGAACGAGCTGATCATTGCGCGCCATACCGGGCAGAAAAAGCGCAGCTCGGCCGAGCGGCTGCATGCCCTGCTGGCGCAGTTCGGGCTGGAGCAGACGCTGGCGCACCGCTATCCTCATCTGCCGGCCCCCGCACAGGCCGTTCCCGCCTGATCGGTTCCTAGCCGATCGCTGCGGCACCGGGCATCGCCCGGTACCAGGCAATCCCCTCACCATCGATGCTGCGCTCCACCTGCCCTGCATGCATCAGGTGGTTGAGGCAGGCCAGGCTTTCGCCCGTGGCCATGCCCAGCAGGGCGGGGCTGGATTCGCTGATGGGGCGTGAGAACAGTGCGCCGAAGACATCGACGGCGCGACGCGGTTCGGCCAGTGCGGCCAGCAAGCGGGCGTTGGCGCGTTCCTGGCCTGCCGCCAGTGAATCGATCCGTGCATGCAGGCCCCGAAAGCAATCGCCATGCGCGGGCAGGACGAGCACATCGTCGGGCACTTCGCGCCTGACCTTTTCCAGAGACTCCATCCAGTCGGCCATGGGGTTGGCGTCGGGTTCCATGGCATGCACCGAGACGTTGGACGAGATGCGCGGCAGCACCTGGTCGCCCGAGATCAGCAGCTTGAGATCGGGGCAGTAGAGGCTGGCGTGCTCGGGCGAGTGGCCGCTGCCGACCACCACGCGCCACAGGTGTTTTCCTATGTGCAGTTCCTCGCCATCGCGCAGGCGGCGGTAGCTGTCGGGCAGGGCGTGGATGTGCTTGCCGAAGTTGCCGAAGCGGGCGCGGTAGGACTCCAGTGCGCCCTCGCTCCAGCCGGCGCGGCGGTAGAAGGCGATGGCGTCGGGCGGCGCCTCGCGGCTGCAGTCCGAAACCACGACGCGGCAGTTGAGGTACTCCAGGCGCGTCATGTACAGCGGCACATGGAACTTGCGCGTCAGCCAGCCGGCCAGGCCCACATGGTCGGGGTGCATGTGGGTGACCAGCACGCGCGTCAGCGAGCGGCCATCGGTGGATTGGGAGAACAGCGCGCGCCAGGTGGCCACGCCTTCGTCGGTGCGCGCGCCGGTATCGACGATGGCCCAGCCCTCGCCGTCATCGATGGCCCAGAGATTGATGTGGTCCAGCGCATAGGGCAGGGGCATGCGTATCCAGAGCACGCCGGGTGCCACCTCCAGCGTCTGCCCGCGCTGCGGTGGCGCCTCGAACGGGTAGTCGAGCACCGGCTTGGGCGGCGCATCCGTGGCGTGCGAGGCGATCGGGGCTTGGGCTTTCTGGTCCATGGGGTTCCTTGTTCAGTCGCGCGGGTGGCCGGGTGCTCCCCGGCTGGCAGCGCATCCCCGCAACGATACGCCTGCCGCTGCTGCCTTGCTGTCACGGGCTCGTCACAGGCCGCTCCTACAGTGCACGGGTCAATCAACAGGGGGAGGGCGCGGCCGTGCTGCGGGGTCCCCTGCCTACAGAGGGATATCCGCATGAAATTGAAGATGTTGTGCAGCGCGCTGGCTGGTGCCTCGCTGCTGTTGAGCGCCTGTGGCGGCAGTGACGGTTCGTCCGCAGCCGCTCCGACCAAGAACGTGCTGTTCTTCCTGGGCGATGGCATGGGCATCACCACCATGACGGCCGCACGCATCTACAGCGTGGGCGAAGACGGTGAGCTGACCATGGACAAGCTGCCCGAGACGGCCTTCGTCCACACCTTCTCGAACGACGCCCAGGTGACGGACAGCGCGCCCTCGATGGCCGCCTACATGACCGGCGTGAAGATGAACAACGAAGTCATCTCCATGACGCCGGACACCAAGGCCACGGACGCTGCGGGCAAGGCCTATCACACCAACTACGACAGCACCTGCCCCAGCGGCAACGGCCAGGCCGTTCCCACGCTGCTCGAGCAGATGAAGTCCGCCGGCTACGGCACGGGCGTGGTCTCCACCGCGCGCATCACGCATGCCACGCCGGCAACCACCTATTCGCACGTCTGCCACCGCGATGCGGAGAACACCATTGCCGCGGCCCTGGTGCCCGGCGGCTCAGGCTACAACAGCAAGCTCGGCGACGGCGTGGACGTGATCCTGGGTGGCGGTTCCTACTACTTCACGCCCAAGGCCGACGGCGGCCGCCGCAACGACAGCCGCAACCTGATCGCCGAGTTCAAGACGCAAAAGTACAGCTACGCCGCCAACAAGAGCGAGTTCGACAAGCTGCCCGTGGACGGCAGCAAGATCGCCGGCCTGTTCACCAAGGACCACATGGCCTATGACCTGGACCGCGATGCGACCAAGGAACCGAGCCTGGCCGAGATGACGGGCAAGGCCATCGACGCACTGTCGGCCAAGAAGAAGGGCTTCTTCCTGATGGTGGAAGGCGGCCGCATCGACCATGCGCTGCACGCCACCAACGCGCGCCGCGCGCTGCAGGACACCGTGGCCTTCGACAACGCCATCCAGACCGCGCTGGACAAGATGGCCAAGCTCGATCCGGGCCTGAAGAACACGCTGATCGTCGTCACGGCCGACCATGACCACACGCTGCACCTGAACGGCTATGCCGCGCGCACCGGCAAGACCGAGGCCGGCAAGCCCGGCGTGCTGGGCCTGGTCAAGAACTACGTGGACGGCAAGGCCTCCACCGATGTGGACGGCAATCCCTACACCATCCTGGGCTTCGGCAACGGTCCCAGGCGCCTGGCCACGCGGGGTCCCATCGACGCGGCCTCGCTGGAAAGCCCCGACTACCTGCAGGAGGCCGTGGTGCCCCTGGCCTCCGAAACCCACGGCGGCGGCGACGTGTTCCTGGGCGCGCAAGGCATGGGTGCCGATACGTTCTCGGGCGTGATCGACAACACCACCGTCTTCACGCTGATCAAGAAGAGCATCGGCTTGTGATGCCGCACGCTGCAATCAAGGCACTCAAGGAATTCCACATGCATCCGATCCTCCAAAAGACCTCCCTCGCCCTGGCTGCGGCCGGCGCGCTGGCGCTGCTGGCACCTGCCGCCCATGCGGCCGGCGAGGCCAAGAACGTCATCTTCTTCCTCGGCGACGGCATGGGCCCGGTCACCGTGACCGCCGCGCGCATCTACAAGGGTGAGAAGCAGCTGGCTGCCAATCCCACGTCACTGGCCAGCAGCGAGCGCGCCACGCTGACCATGCAGTCCCTGCCCTACGCCAGCCGCATCAAGACCTTCTCGCGCGATGGCCAGACCACGGACAGCGCGCCTTCGATGGCGGCCTACATGACCGGCGTGAAGATGAACAACGAAGTCATCTCCATGTCGGCTGAGACCCTGGCCTATGCGGCCAACGGCCAGCAGTACATCAACGGCGAGGACACCACCTGCCCGGCCGGCAACGGCCAGCCCGCGCAGACCCTGCTGGAGCTGTCCAAGGCCAAGGGCCGCGCCGTGGGCGCCATCTCCACCACGCGCGTGGGCCATGCGACGCCGGCTGCCACCTACGCCCACATCTGCAACCGCAACGGCTACAACAGCATTGCCGAGCAGTCCGTGCCCGGCCATGCCAACTACAACGCCAAGCTGGGCGACGGCATCGACGTGCTCATGGGTGGCGGCCAGCGCAACTACCTGCCCAAGTCGGTCAACCCCAGCAGCAAGCGCACGGACACGGCCAACCTCGTGGACATGATGAAGGCCAAGGGCTACGCCTATGTCGCCAAGGGCAGCGAGCTGTCGGCCCTGGACGCGACCAAGGCCCCCAAGCTGCTGGGCCTGTTCACGCAAAGCGAAATGGCCTACGAGCTGGACCGCGTCAAGCAAAAGCTGGATGAGCCCAGCCTGGCCGACATGACCGGCAAGGCGCTGGACGTGCTCAGCCGCAATGACAAGGGCTTCTTCCTGATGGTGGAGGGCGGCCGCATCGACCACGCACTGCACGGCACCAATGCCAAGCGCGCGCTGGAAGACACGCTGGCCTTCGACCGCGCCATCGAGACCGCCATGGCCTACATGGAAAAGAAGGACCCGGGCCTGAAGAACACGCTGATCGTCGTCACCGCCGATCACGACCACAACATGGTGTTCAACGGCTACTCCAGGATCGGCAACCCCATCCTGGGCAAGGTGCAGGACTACCAGAGCGGCCAGATGGCCAAGGCCCAGGACGGCAAGCCCTACACCACGCTGGCCTTCGGCAACGGCGGACGTCCCAACGCCACGGCCTCCAGCCAGGTCAATGCCGAAGATGGCAACAAGCCCTGGATCGCTCCGATTCGCGGCACGGAGCGCCAAGACATCAGCAACCTGGACACCACGGACGACAACTACCTGCAGGAAGTCGGCCTGAACCTGGGCACGCCGGGCTCGGAGACCCATGGCGGCGGCGATGTGATGCTGTTCGCCGGCGGCGCGGGCGCCAGGATCTTCAAGGGCACGATGGACAACACCAAGGTGTTCTCCAAGGTCCGCGAAGCCGCTGGCCTGTAGTTGTTTCCTCCTTCGTTGGCTGCTTGCCAACCCCTGGCCGGAGCCGTGGCACATGCGTGTGCCCGGCCCCGGTTTTTTCGCATTGGCTGGATTCCATGACGTCTTCCATCTCTACGCCGCACGCGGCGCGCCACCTCCTCGCCGCCGCGCTGCTGGCCTGCTCCGTCACCGCGGCATGGGCTGCCGAACCCGCCAAGTCCGCGCCTGCGACTGCGCCTGCAAATGCACCTGCGACCGCACCCACGGCCCTACCCGCAACTGCAGCCGCCACCGACTCCGTGGCCCGCACCACGGCGGCCGTGCAGGCCACGCCCGAAGCCGACCTGCGCATTACCTATGAAGCCATGAGCGTGGGCAGCGACGGCGTGCAGCGCAGCAGCGTCTATACCAACCGCGTCTACCGCCGCAAGGCCCGGCTGTGGATAGAGCGCGAAATGCCCGCCGCCCTGCGCCAGAGCCAGGACCACGGCCACGACCATGCCCACGGCCCGCACGCCGGCCATGCCCACGACGAGGCCCGCGCCGCACCCCTGTCCATCCGCCGCGCCGATGACGGCAAGGTCGGCGTGGAAGTCATCCTGGCCAAGCTGCGCCGCGTCATCAGCGTGGACCTGGCCCACCACGGCAACGTGGGCTACGGCGGCTCCTTCGACAACGTCTACTGGATCGTGCCTCCCACCGCGCTGCAAGGCATGGAGCGCGTGGGCAAGCCGCACAACGGCGTGCAGCGCTACCGCGGCACGGCAGGCGAGCAGACCACCGTCATCGACTGGGACGTGGCCAACCAGTTCGCCCGGCGCGTGGAACGCAGCGACTCCCACGGCACCGAGCGCATCGTGGTCACCGCCAGCAAGCTGCCCGCCCCGCTGGCCCAGCCCTGGAAGGCCATCGAAGGCTACGACAAGGGCGACTACTCCGACTTGCTGGATTGAGCACCTGGCACCCCAATGCAAAGAGCTGCCCGGAGGCAGCTCTTTTTTATTCCCCATTTCAATGCTCAAACGCATGGCGCTGGAAACCGGCGCAGCCTGACACCAGGGGCGCCGAGCAAGAGCCGCCTCGCGGCGATGGCGCCGTCCCCCTTCAGGGGGAAGCCGCAAAGCGGCTCAGGGGGAGGCCAGTTACACCTGTGCTCCGGAGTCTTTTACGACCTTGCTCCACTTCGTCGATTCGGCCTTGATATAGGTGAGGAATTCGGCCGGCGTGTCGATCACGACGTCACCACCCTGGTCGTTGATCTTCTTGACCACGGCCGGGTCCTTGAGCACCTTGGCAATGGCCGTGTACAGGCGCTGCTGCACGGCGGCGGGCGTCTTGGCCTGGGTCCAGAGGCCGAACCACGAAGTGGCCTCGTAGCCGGGCACGCCGGCTTCGGCCACGGTGGGCACATCGGGCAGTTCGGGCGAGCGCTTGGCCGTGGTCACGGCGATGGGGCGCAGCTTGCCCGAACGCACGTGCTGGATGGCCGAGGGCATGTTGTCGAACATGATGGCGATCTGGTTGCCCAGCAGGTCGGTGATGGCCGGGGCGCTGCCCTTGTAGGGCACGTGCACCATGTCCAGGCCCGTCATGGAGCGGAACAGCTCGCCCGACAGGTGGATGGAGCTGCCGCTGCCCGAGGAGCCGTAGTTCAGCTTGCCGGGATTGGCGCGCGCGTAGGCGATCATTTCCTTGACGGTCTTGAACGGCTGGCTGGGGTGGGCCACCAGCAGGTTGGGCACGTTGGCCACGCGCGTCAGGGGCGAGAAGTCCTTGATGGGGTCGAAGCCGGGCTTGGCGTAGAGCGCGGCATTGATGGCATGCGTGCCCACGGTGCCCATGAACAGGGTGTAGCCGTCGGCCGGCGCACGCGCGGCGGCCACGGCGCCGATGTTGCCGCCCGCGCCGGGCTTGTTGTCCACGATCACGGTCTGGCCCAGCTCCTGCTGCAGCGCCTGGGCGACGATGCGCGCCAGGATGTCGGTGGTGCCGCCAGCGGCGAAGGGCACGAGGATGGTGATGGGCTTGCTGGGGAAGCCGTCCTGGGCCAGGGCGGCGGTGCCGGACAAGGCGCCGAGCGCGGTCAGGGATGCGGCGGCCAGCGCCTGCAGGCCACGGCGGCGGGTGAAGTGGGTGGTTTGATCGGACATCGAGAGGTCTCCTGATTCGGCAATAAGGTGGATGGCCGGGCCCGGCAACGCCGGGCTGGGCCAGGGCAAGGCCCTGTGTGGCGCCCGCCTGTGCAGGCGGGCGCTTCCAGTGGTTCTTCTTGAAGGGTGTTGTGCCTGGAAAGGCGTTCGGTCAGACGGGTGGTCAGACGGGCGCCACGCCCAGCGTGGTGCCGCCGCAGATGTAGAGCACCTGGCCGGTGACGAAGCCGTTGTCGGGCGACAGGAAGAACAGCGCGGCACGGGCCACGTCTTCCGGTGTGCCCATGCGGCCCACGGCAATGCTGTTGAGGATGCGCTGGGTCTGCGGCGCGCCCTCGGGGTTGCTCTTGGTGAACAGCTCGGTGGCGATGGGGCCGGGGCCCAGGGCGTTGACCGTGATGCGGTCGCGGCCCAGCTCCATGGCCAGGGTGCGCGTCAGGCCGATCAGGCCGGCCTTGGTCGCCGAGTAGACGATGCGGTCGGGCTTGCCCAGCGCGGCGCGCGAGGACATGTTCACGATGCGCCCCTCTCCGCAGGCGCGCAGCGTGGGCAGGAAGGCCTGCACCAGCAGCATGGGTGCGCGCAGGTGCAGTCCCACCACGTCGTCGAGATGCTGAGTGCTGGCGTTGTCGATGGTGCCGGGGCGCGTGGCGCCCGCGTTGTTGACCAGGGCCACCACGTTGTGCGTGGCGGCAATGCGGGCCGCCGCCTCGGCCGTGGCCTGCTCGCTGGTCAGGTCGGCCTGGTAGCTCACCAGCAGCGGATGGCTCCAGTCGGGCAGCACATAGTCGAGGTTGACCACGGCGCGGCCCTGGGCCAGCAGGGCCTCGGCGATGGCGCGGCCGATGCCGTTGCTGGCGCCGCTGACCACGGTGACGGGTGTCTTGTTGTCCACGGTGCTCATCGCAGTCTCAGACCTTTTCCAGGATCACGGCAATGCCCTGGCCCACGCCGATGCACATGGTGCACAGCGCGTAGCGGCCGCCCAGCGTGTGCAACTGGTTCACGGCGGTGGTGGCCAGGCGGGCACCGGAGGCACCCAGCGGATGGCCCAGCGCAATGGCGCCGCCCCATTGGTTGACGCGGCGGTCATCGTCGGCAATGCCCAGATCGCGCAGCACGGCCAGGCCCTGCGCGGCGAAGGCTTCGTTCAACTCGATCACGTCCATCTGCTCCAGCGTCAGGCCGGTCAGGGCCAGTACCTTGCGCACGGCGGGCGCGGGGCCGAAACCCATGATGCGCGGGGCCACGCCGGCCACGGCCATGCCGACCACGCGGGCGCGCGGCACCAGGTTGTATTGCTGGGCGGCTTCCTCGTTGGCCAGCAGCAGGGCGCAGGCGCCGTCGTTCACGCCGCTGGCATTGCCGGCCGTCACCGTGCCATCCGGGCGCACCACGCCCTTGAGCTTGGCCAGCGCCTCGATGGTGGTGGCGCGCGGATGCTCGTCCTGGCTCACCACGATGGCGTCGCCCTTCTTCTGGGCAATGGACACGGACACGATTTCCTTGGCCAGGTAGCCGGCCGCGATGGCGGCGGCCGCCTTTTGCTGGCTGGCCAGGGCCATGCGGTCCTGGGCTTCGCGCTCGATCCTGAAGTCGTCGGCCACGTTCTCGGCCGTCTCGGGCATGGAGTCCACGCCGTACTGCTGCTTCATCAGCTTGTTGACGAAGCGCCAGCCGATGGTGGTGTCGTAGACGGCGTTGCTGCGGCTGAAGGCGCTTTCTGCCTTGGGCATGACGAAGGGCGCACGGCTCATGCTTTCCACGCCGCCCGCGATCATCAGGCGGGCCTCGCCCGCCTTGATGGCGCGCGCGGCCGTGCCCACGGCGTCCAGGCCCGAACCGCACAGGCGGTTGATGGTGGCGCCCGGCACATCGATGGGCAGGCCGGCCAGCAGGGCGGACATGCGCGCCACGTTGCGGTTGTCTTCGCCCGCCTGGTTGGCGCAGCCGTAGAGCACGTCGGCCACGGCCGTCCAGTCCACGCCGGGGTTGCGCTCCATCAGCGCCTTGATCGGCACGGCGCCGAGGTCATCGGCACGCACCGGGGACAGGGCGCCGCCGTAGCGGCCGAAGGGGGTGCGGATGGCGTCGCAGATGAAGGCCTGGTTGGACTGGCTCATGGTGTCTCCTGGGAAAAGAATGAAGAGGTGCCGGGGTGCGCCGCAGCGCACCGGGGGGCTGAGGGATCAGGCCGTGGCCGTCGCGTCCTTGATGGGCAGGCCCACGATGGACTGCAGCTCGGCGTGCGAGAGGCCGGGCACGGTGTCGATCAGGCGCAGGCCCTGGGGCGTGCATTCCAGCGTGCACAGGTCGGTGTAGATGCGCTTGACGCAGGACAGGCCCGTGAGCGGGTAGCTGCAGGCCTCGACGACCTTGCATTCGCCGGTCTTGGTCAGCAGGTCCATCATCACCCAGGTCTGGCGTGCACCCACGGCCAGGTCCATGGCGCCGCCCACGGCCGGAATCGCACCGGCCTCGCCCGTGCTCCAGTTGGCCAGGTCGCCCGTGGCCGAGACCTGGAAGGCGCCCAGCACGCAGATGTCCAGGTGGCCGCCGCGCATCATGGCAAAGCTGTCGGCATGGTGGAAATAGCTGCCGCCCGGCAGCAGGGTGACGGGCTGCTTGCCGGCATTGGTCAGGTCATAGTCTTCCTGGCCTTCGGCGGGCGCCGGGCCCATGCCCAGGATGCCGTTCTCGCTTTGCAGGATGACCTCGCGGCCGGCCGGGATGTGGTTGGCCACCTGGGTGGGCATGCCGATGCCCAGGTTGACATAGGCGCCGTCGAAGATGTCTTCGGCCACGCGCCGGGCCAGCTCTTGCTTGCTGCGTTTCTGGTAGCTGCTCATGCTCTTGCTTTCGGCGGTTGGGGCGCTCATGCGGTTTTCTTGAAACCGCCGGCCTGGGTGGCGACGCGGTCGATTTTGACGATCTGGCTCACATAGATGCCGGGGGTCACCACGGCCTCGGGGTCCAGCGCGCCCAGCTCCACGATCTCGTGCACGGTGGCGATCGTGTGCTTGGCTGCCGTGGCCATCACGGGGCCGAAGTTGCGCGCCGACATGCGGTAGGTCAGGTTGCCCCAGCGGTCGCCCTTTTCGGCCTTGACCAGTGCCACGTCGCCGTGGATGGGGTGCTCCAGCACATAGTGCTTGCCATTGATCTCGCGCGTTTCCTTGCCGTTGGCCAGCTCCGTGCCATAGGCCGTGGGGCAGAAGAAGCCGCCGATGCCGGCGCCGGCGGCGCGCAGGCGCTCGGCCAGGTTGCCCTGGGGCACGAGTTCCAGCTCGATCTTGCCGCTGCGGTACAGGTCGTCGAACACCCAGCTGTCCACCTGGCGGGGGAAGCTGCAGATGATCTTGCGCACCTGGCCGCTCTTGAGCAGCGCGGCCAGCCCCTGGTCGCCATTGCCCGCGTTGTTGTTGACCACGGTCAGCTCGCGTGCGCCCTGGGCGATCAGGCCGTCGATGAGTTCGGTGGGATTGCCCGAGGTGCCGAAGCCCCCGATCAGCACGGTGGAGCCGTCCTGGACGCCCGACAACGCCTCGGCGATGGTGTCGGTGATTTTGTTGATCACTTGCTTGTCTCCGGTATGCAGGCCGCTGGCGCTGCGCTAAAATGTTCGTATGTAGAACAAAAGTTCGCAGAAAGAATTATAGAGCCATGGAAAAAAAAGCCGCTTCCGTAATTTCCACAGGTGGGGCCGAAGAAGAGGGCGGCACGCCGCGCCCGGGCGACAGCTATGTGCAGTCCTTTGCGCGCGGCCTGGGCGTGATCCGCTCGTTCAGCGCCGAAGCGCCTGCGCAGACGCTCAGCGAGGTGGCGGCGCGCACGGGGCTCACGCGTGCCGGGGCCCGACGCATCCTGCTGACGCTGCAGACGCTGGGCTATGTGAAAAGCGACGGCAAGCTGTTCCAGCTCACGCCGCGCATCATGGAGCTGGGTTTTGCCTACCTCAGCTCCACCCCGGTCTGGAACCTGGCCGAGCCCGTGATGGAAAACCTGGTCGACGAGGTCAAGGAGTCCTGCTCGGCCGCCGTGCTCGATGGCGGCGACATCGTCTATGTGCTGCGTGTGCACACCCACAAGATCATGAGCACCAACCTCGGCGTGGGCTCACGCCTGCCGGCCTGCTGGACTTCGATGGGGCGCGTGCTGCTGGCCGGCGAGAGCGATGAATCCCTGCAGGTCCTGCTGGACGCGCGCGAGCGCCGGCAGTTCACGGCGCTGACCGAGCAGGATGATGACCGCCTGCGCCAGCGCATTCTGGAGGTGCGCGCCCAGGGCTGGGCCCTGGTGGACCAGGAACTGGCCGAAGGCCTGATCTCCATCGCCGCTCCCGTGAAGAACGCGGCCGGGCGTACCGTGGCCGCGCTCAACATCAGCGGCCAGGCCAACCGCAACAGCGCCGAGATGATGCGCGGGCAACTCCTGCCCCGGCTGCTGGCCGCCACGCAGCTGGTGAGCCAGCTGCTGCGGGCCTCGGCGCGTCTTTCCCTGTAGAGCGGAGTGCGGCGGAGTGCGGCGGAGTGCGGCAGTGCGGGACGGCGCGGGGCAGGGCGCTCCATAATTGCCGCTCCACGCCCTGCACCCGCTTGCCTGCACTCAGCACCATGGCCCGCCTGCCCAGACTCACCATTGCGGATCTGCCGCACCACATCATCCAGCTCGGCAACAACGGCGCGGACATCTTCATCGATGCCCAGGACCGGGAGACCATGCTGGGGCTGCTGCGCGAGATGGCGCGCAGCTGCGAGCTGGCCGTGCATGCCTACGTGCTGCTGCCCAGCCAGTTCCACCTGCTGGCCACGCCGCGCACCGACGATGGCCTGCCCAGGTTCATGCAGGCCGTGGGCCGGCGCTATGTGCGCTACTTCAACGACCGCCACGGCCGCAGCGGCACGCTGTGGGAAGGCCGCTATCGCGGCACGGTGCTGCAGCCCAGCTGGCTGCTGCCCACCATGGTCTTCATGGACGACAGCCCCGTGCGCGCCGGCCTGGTCCAGCGGCCGGCCGACTGGCCCTGGTCCAGCTACGCGCACAACGCCGGCCTGCGCAGCGACGCGCTGATCCAGCCGCATGCCGTGTTCTGGGGGCTGGGCAACACCCCGTTTGCGCGTGACGCGGCCTATGTGGAGGCCGTGGAGGAGGGGGTCGGCGCCGACGATGCCGAGCGCATCAGCCAGTCGGCGCTGCGGGGCTGGGCGCTGGGCGATGAGCAATTCATTGCCGATTTACAACAGCGCACCGAGCGCCGCGTGACGCGCCAACGTGCCGGTCGTCCGCCCGGACGGACCAATGAGCGCACCACAACAGTGCGTTAGTACCCACTGATGGCTTGCAAGTGCTTGATTCCTCACTGCAGGTCTTTGTGAAATAAATATGTCCCTTATTAATTTCCGATTTTTTTGTTCTGGAATTAATTGGGATCTGACCCTTATATAAATTTATTGCATGAGGTGATGCCTTGCCTTAATCTTGCGTTCCCTGCGAAAAATTTGAGGATTCCGCCATGACGACGGCTGCCGAGATCAAGCATCTCCAAGACCACGGTCTGTACTCCAAGAGCAACGAGCACGACGCCTGCGGCCTCGGCTTTGTTGCACATATCAAGGGCGTCAAGCGCCATGACATCGTCACCGGCGCGCTCAAGATCCTCGAAAACATCGACCATCGCGGCGCCGTGGGTGCCGACAAGCTCATGGGCGATGGCGCGGGCATTCTGATCCAGATTCCCGACCAGCTCTACCGCGAAGAGATGGCCAAGCAGGGCGTGGCCCTGCCGCCCGCGGGCGAGTACGGCGTGGGCATGATCTTCCTGCCCAAGGAACATGCCTCGCGCCTGGCCTGCGAGCAGGAGATGGAACGCGCCATCAAGGCCGAAGGCCAGGTCCTGCTGGGCTGGCGCGATGTGCCCGTGAACCGCGACATGCCCATGTCGCCCACGGTCCAGGAAAAGGAACCCATCCTGCGCCAGGTCTTCATCGGCCGCGGCGCCGACGTGATCGTGCAGGATGCGCTGGAGCGCAAGCTGTACGTGATCCGCAAGACGGCCAGCGCCGCCATCCAGAACCTCAAGCTCAAGCACAGCAAGGAATACTACGTTCCCAGCATGAGCAGCCGCACCGTGGTCTACAAGGGCCTGCTGCTGGCCGACCAGGTGGGCGTGTACTACAACGACCTGTCCGACGAGCGCTGCGTCTCGGCCATCGGCCTGGTGCACCAGCGCTTCTCGACCAACACCTTCCCCGAGTGGCCGCTGGCCCACCCCTACCGCTACGTGGCCCACAACGGTGAAATCAACACCGTGCGCGGCAACTACAACTGGATGCTGGCGCGCGAGGGCGTGATGGCCTCGCCCGTGCTGGCCGAGGACCTCAAGAAGCTCTATCCCATCAGCTTCGCTGGCCAGTCCGACACGGCAACGTTCGACAACTGCCTGGAACTGCTGACCATGGCCGGCTACCCCATCAGCCAGGCCGTGATGATGATGATCCCCGAGCCCTGGGAGCAGCACGAGTCCATGGACGAGCGCCGCCGCGCCTTCTATGAATACCACGCCGCCATGATGGAGCCCTGGGACGGCCCGGCCTCCATCGTGTTCACCGATGGCCGCCAGATCGGCGCCACGCTGGACCGCAACGGCCTGCGCCCCTCGCGCTACGTGATCACCGATGACGACCTGGTCATCCTGGCTTCGGAAGCCGGCGTGCTGCCCGTGCCCGACAGCTCCATCGTGCGCAAGTGGCGCCTGCAGCCCGGCAAGATGCTGCTGATCGACCTGGAGCAGGGCCGCCTGATCGAGGACGACGAGCTCAAGGCCAACATCGTCAACACCAAGCCCTACAAGCAGTGGATCGAGAACCTGCGCATCAAGCTGGGCAGCGTGGGCAGTGACACCCATGCCGGCCCCGAGGCCGCCAGCCTGCCGCTGCTCGAGCGCCAGCAGGCCTTCGGCTTCACGCAGGAAGACATCAAGTTCCTGCTGGCCCCCATGGCGAAGAACGGCGAGGAAGGCATAGGCTCCATGGGCAACGACAGCCCGCTGGCCGTGCTGTCGGACAAGAACAAGCCGCTGTACAACTACTTCCGCCAGATGTTCGCGCAGGTGACCAACCCGCCGATCGACCCCATCCGCGAAGCCATCGTGATGTCGCTGGTGTCCTTCATCGGACCCAAGCCCAACCTGCTGGACATCAACCAGGTCAACCCGCCCATGCGCCTGGAAGTGCACCAGCCGGTGCTGGACTTCGCCGACATGGCCAAGCTGCGCGACATCGAACGCCACACGCAGGGCAAGTTCAAGAGCGCAACGATCGACATCACCTACCCGCTGTCCTGGGGCAAGCAGGGCGTGGAAGCCAAGCTGGCATCGCTGTGCGCGCAGGCCGTGGACGCCATCAAGGGCGGCGCCAACATCCTGATCATCAGCGACCGCCATGTGAGCGCCACCCAGGTGGCCATCCCCGCGCTGCTGGCGCTGTCGGCCATCCACCAGCACCTGGTGCGCGAGGGCCTGCGCACCACGGCCGGCCTGGTCGTGGAAACGGGCACGGCGCGCGAAGTGCATCACTTCGCCGTGCTGGCGGGCTACGGTGCCGAGGCCGTGCATCCCTACCTGGCCATGGAAACCCTGGCCGACATGCACAAGGAGCTGGGCGGCGACCTGTCGGCCGACAAGGCCATCTACAACTACGTCAAGGCCATCGGCAAGGGCCTGTCCAAGATCATGTCCAAGATGGGCGTGTCCACCTACATGTCCTATTGCGGCGCCCAGCTGTTCGAGGTGATCGGCCTGAACAGCGACACCGTGGACAAGTACTTCACCGGCACGGCCAGCCGCGTCGAGGGCATCGGCGTCTTCGAGATCGCCGAGGAAACCATCCGCAACCACCGCGCGGCCTTCGGTGACGATCCCGTGCTGGAAACCATGCTGGACGCCGGCGGCGAATACGCCTGGCGCGCCCGTGGCGAAGAGCACATGTGGTCGCCCGACGCCATCGCCAAGCTGCAGCATTCCACGCGCTCCAACAACTGGAGCACGTACAAGGAATACGCCCAGCTGATCAACGACCAGAGCAAGCGCCACATGACGCTGCGCGGCCTGTTCGAGTTCAAGTTCGACCCGGCCAAGGCCATTGCGCTGGACCAGGTCGAATCGGCCAAGGACATCGTCAAGCGCTTTGCCACGGGCGCCATGTCCCTGGGCTCGATCAGCACCGAGGCCCATGCCACGCTGGCCGTGGCCATGAACCGCATCGGCGGCAAGAGCAACACCGGCGAAGGCGGGGAAGATCCCCAGCGCTACCGCAACGAGCTCAAGGGCATCCCGATCAGGAAGGGCGAGACCCTGGGCTCCATCATCGGCGCCGACAAGGTCGAGGCCGACATCGAGCTGCAGGACGGCGACTCGCTGCGCTCCAGGATCAAGCAGGTGGCATCGGGCCGCTTCGGCGTCACGGCCGAATACCTGTCGTCCTCGGACCAGGTGCAGATCAAGATGGCCCAGGGCGCCAAGCCCGGCGAAGGCGGCCAGCTGCCCGGCGGCAAGGTGTCCGACTACATCGGCAAGCTGCGCCACTCCGTGCCCGGCGTCGGCCTGATCTCGCCCCCGCCCCACCACGACATCTACTCCATCGAGGATCTGGCCCAGCTGATCCACGACCTGAAGAACGTGGCACCGCACGCCGACATCTCGGTCAAGCTCGTGTCCGAAGTGGGCGTGGGCACCATCGCGGCCGGCGTGGCCAAGTGCAAGAGCGACCACGTGGTGATCGCGGGGCACGACGGCGGCACGGGCGCATCGCCCTGGTCGTCCATCAAGCATGCGGGCTCGCCCTGGGAAATCGGCCTGGCCGAGACCCAGCAGACCCTGGTGCTCAACCGCCTGCGCGGCCGTATCCGCGTGCAGGCCGACGGCCAGATGAAGACCGGCCGCGACGTCGTCATCGGCGCGCTGCTGGGTGCCGACGAGTTCGGCTTCGCCACGGCGCCCCTGGTCGTCGAGGGCTGCATCATGATGCGCAAGTGCCACCTGAACACCTGCCCCGTGGGCGTGGCCACGCAGGACCCGGTGCTGCGCGCCAAGTTCTCGGGCAAGCCCGAGCATGTGGTGAACTACTTCTTCTTCATCGCCGAGGAAGTGCGCCAGATCATGGCCCAGCTGGGCGTTGCCAAGTTCGACGACCTGATCGGCCGCTCCGACCTGCTGGACACCCGCAAGGGCCTGCAGCACTGGAAGGCCCAGGGCCTGGACTTCTCGCGCCTGTTCGCCCAGCCCGAAGTGCCCGCCGACGTGGCGCGCTTCCATGTCGAACGCCAGGACCACCTGCTGGACAAGGCGCTGGACGTGAAGCTGATCGAGCGCTGCAAGCCGGCCATCGAGAACGGCGAGCGCGTGCGCATCATGGAAGTGGCGCGCAACGTGAACCGCTCCGTGGGCGCCATGCTCTCCGGTGCCGTGACGCGCGTGCATCCCGAAGGCCTGCCGGATGACACCATCCGCATCCACTTCGAGGGAACCGGCGGCCAGTCCTTCGGCGCCTTCCTGTGCAACGGCATCACGCTGAACCTGCGCGGCGATGCCAATGACTACACGGGCAAGGGCCTGTCCGGCGGCCGCGTGGTGGTGCATGCCAGCCATGAATTCCGCGGCGACACGACGACCAACACCATCGTCGGCAACACCGTGATGTTCGGCGCCACCAGCGGCGAGGCCTTCTTCGGCGGCGTTGCCGGCGAGCGTTTCGCGGTGCGCCTGTCGGGCGCCACGGCCGTGGTCGAAGGCGTGGGCGACCACGGCTGCGAATACATGACCGGCGGCACCGTGGTGGTGCTGGGCAAGACGGGGCGCAACTTCGCGGCCGGCATGAGCGGCGGCGTGGCCTATGTGTATGACGAGGATGGCCGCTTCGCCGAGCGCTGCAACAAGGCGTCCGTCTCGCTGGACCAGGTGCTGCCCCACGACGAGCACCTGGCCCAGGTCTCGCCCGCCGTCTGGCACCGCCGCGAAACCGACGAACGCCAGCTGCGTGCACTGATCGAGGCGCACAGCCGCTGGACCGGCTCCAAGCGTGCCCGCGACCTGCTGGACAACTGGGCGGCGGCCCGCTCCAAGTTCGTCAAGGTCTTCCCCAGCGAGTACAAGCGCGCCCTGTCCGAGATGTACGAGCGCCAGGTGATGGAAGAGCCCGCCACGCCCGAGGTCGAGGAACACGCCAAGGAAGCCGTGGCCGCCAAATAAAGCAGGACTTGCGCAAACAGGATGAGACCCGGCGCCGTGCCTTTTGGCAGGCCGCCCGCCAGATTCCTTCTTGCGCAGGTCGTCAAAGGAAGCGAAGGATGCGGGCAGCAGCCCGCATCCATCCCTGCACCCCACACATCAGGACAACGAATCATGGGAAAGACCACCGGCTTCATGGAATATGAACGCCTCGAGGAGGGCTACGCGCCCGTCGTCGAGCGCGTGAAGCACTACAAGGAATTCGTCATCGGCCTCGATGACAGCCAGGCCAAGATCCAGGGCGCGCGCTGCATGGACTGCGGCACGCCGTTCTGCAACAACGGCTGCCCGGTCAACAACATCATTCCGGACTTCAACGATCTGGTCTTCCACGGCGGCTGGAAGAGCGCCAGCGCCGTGCTGCACAGCACCAACAACTTCCCCGAGTTCACGGGCCGCATCTGCCCCGCGCCCTGCGAGGCCGCCTGCACCCTGAACATCAACGACGACGCCGTGGGCATCAAGTCCATCGAGCACGCCATCATCGACCGTGCCTGGGCCGAAGGCTGGGTCAAGCCGCTGCCCAGCAGCCGCAAGACCGGCAAGAAGGTCGCCGTGGTCGGCGCAGGCCCCGCAGGCCTGGCCGCATCGCAGCAACTGGCGCGCGCCGGCCACGATGTCACGCTGTTCGAGAAGAACGACCGCGTCGGCGGCCTGCTGCGCTACGGCATTCCCGACTTCAAGATGGAGAAGTCGCACATCGACCGCCGCGTGGAGCAGCTCGTGGCCGAAGGCGTCAAGATCCGCACCGGCGTGCTGGTGGCGGGCAAGGACGGCCTGGGCGAAGACTCCAAGGTCACCAACTGGGCCAAGGAAACCGTGAGCCCCGAGCAGCTCATGGCCGAGTTCGATGCCGTGCTGCTGACCGGCGGTGCCGAGCAGTCGCGCGACCTGCCCGTGCCCGGCCGTGAACTCAAGGGCATCCATTTCGCCATGGAGTTCCTGCCGCAGCAAAACAAGGTCAACGCCGGCGACAAGCTCAAGGGCCAGCTGCGGGCCGATGGCAAGCACGTCATCGTCATCGGTGGCGGCGACACGGGCTCTGACTGCGTGGGCACCAGCAACCGCCACGGCGCCGTCAGCGTGACCCAGTTCGAGCTGATGCCCATGCCGCCCGAGCAGGAGAACAAGCCCCTGGTCTGGCCCTACTGGCCGATCAAGCTGCGCACCAGCTCCAGCCACGAGGAAGGCTGCGAGCGCGAGTTCGCCATCGCCACCAAGGAATTCATCGGCGAGAAGGGCCAGGTCACGGCCGTCAAGACCGTGCGCATCGAAATGAAGGACGGCAAGATGGTCGAGGTGCCCGGCAGCGAGCAGGTGCTCAAGGCCGACCTGGTGCTGCTGGCCATGGGCTTTGTCAGCCCCGTGCAGGCCGTGCTCGATGCCTTTGGCGTGGACAAGGATGCACGCGGCAACGCCAAGGCCACCACCGACTTCACGGGCGGCTACGCCACCAGCGTGCCCAAGCTCTTCGCCGCCGGCGACGTGCGCCGCGGCCAGTCCCTGGTGGTCTGGGCCATCCGCGAAGGCCGCCAGGCCGCTCGCTCCATCGATGAATTCTTGATGGGCGCGTCCGACCTGCCTCGGTGAGATGCCAACCCCGGAAGGGGCTTGGCCATAGACAAAGAAAAAGCCCTTGGTGATGAACCAAGGGCTTTTTATTACAGATTCCTCGTGTTTCAGCGTAGGCCCTTGAAACTGGCGCGCCCTAAAGCGAGGGACACCGAGGAAGGGCCGCCCCGCACCGAGGGTGTCGTCCCCCTCTGGGGGAAGGCGCGAAGCGACTCAGGGGGAGGGTTTATCCTCTGCCGGCTTGTCCACTGCGGTGCCGGGCTCGGCTTCTTCTTCCGGCGCCTTGGAGACGCGGCTGAACCAGCCGGCGCCCAGGATGCCGATCTCGTAAAGAATGCACATGGGCACGGCCAGGGCCAGTTGGGAGATCACGTCGGGCGGCGTGACCACGGCGGCGATGATGAAGGCCACCACGATGAAGTAGCCACGGAAGGACTTGAGCTTGGCGATGTCCACCAGGCCGAAGCGCACCAGCAGCATGACCACGATGGGCACCTGGAAGGCCAGGCCAAAGGCCAGGTACAGCGACAGGATGGCCTCCACATAGGAGGCGATGTCCGGCGTGGCCGCCACGCTGTCCGGGGTGAAGCCCTGGATGAAGGCGAACATCTTGTCGAGCACGAAGAACTGCACGAAGGCGATGCCGATATAGGCCAGCAGGCTGCCGAAGATGATCAGCGGCAGCGCAAAGCGCTTTTCATGGCTGTACAGGCCGGGCGCCACGAAGGCCCACATCTGGTACATGATCCAGGGCAGCACGGCCAGTACGCCCACCATCATCAGCACCTTGAGCGGTACGAAGAAGGGCGTGAACACGCCCACCGCGATGAGCTTGGCATCGGGCGGCATGTGCGCCTTGATCGGGTGGGCGATGAAGTCGATCAGCCCGTTGGGGCCGGGCCACACGGCGAGCACGGCGATCGCCAGACCGATGCCGTAGATGCAATAGAGCAGGCGGTCGCGCAGCTCCATCAGGTGCTGGACGAAAGGCTGCTCGGTGCCTGCCAGCTCGTCGTCTTTAGGTGGAATGTCGGACATGGTGCGAAACCGCGGCGGGCCGCAAGGGCATCCACGGACCTGGGGTGAAAAGCAGAAAGCCCGACGGATCGGGCAGGATTCGGCAATGGCGGGTGCCCGGGTGGCAGAGGCTGGGCTGGTTGCCTCGTGGCCCGCGGCGCGCCGGCATCTTCAGCGGGACTTCTGGGGGCGAAAGCGCGCCACGCGCGCCGCGCCCGACTGCGCCTTGGTGCGCACACCGGCGCGGGCCTTGTACCACTGGGGCACGGCGGCACGCTTGAGGCGCCAGTTCTTGCCCGGGTGACGGTAGGCCGGCGCCACGGCGCTGTACGTATCGCTGTCGGAGCCGTAGGAAGAGGAGTCGTACGAGGAAGACGTGCCGTTGAGCGATGCCGTGGACTCGTTCCAGTCCTTCTCGAAGTTGGCGGCCGAAGTGTGGATGGACTGCTCGACGTCTCGCGCCGCGCCCTCCACGGTGTCCTTCATCTTGCGCAACTCGTCGAGTTCCATCGAACGGTTGACCTCGGCCTTCACATCGGAGACATAGCGCTGGGCCTTGCCCAGCAGGGTGCCGACGGTGCGCGCCACGCGCGGCAGCTTCTCGGGGCCGATGACCACGAGAGCCACGGCGCCGATGAGCGCCATCTTGGACAGACCGATATCAAACATGGAGGCTTGGCTTGCGGACCATCAGCTCTTTTGCTTGGCTTCGACGTCGATGGTGGTCTTGTCGGTGGCTGTCTGGCCGGCGACCTGGCCGGGAGCGGCTGCGGGAGTGTCGGTGGAGGTCGAGCCGTCCTTCACGCCGTCCTTGAAGCCCTTGACTGCACCGCCAAGGTCGGAACCGATGTTCTTCAGCTTCTTGGTTCCGAACACCAGAACCACGATGGCCAGGACGATCAGCCAATGCCAGATGGAAAACGAGCCCATGAGAATCTCTCCTAAGAATTGCAGGTCATTTTAGACGCCGGGCCGTGGCGGCAGTTCGCAAGGCCCCACAAAAGCCGTTTGGCCGACGCAAGAAACAGGGAGTGTCTCAAGCAAGAGACGGGCCATCCTGTGCCGGGCGGCAGCCGCCTGCCGCAGGCGGCGTGTTTCAGCCCTTGAGCCAGGGGCGGGGGCCGCCCATGACGTGGATGTGCAGGTGGTGGACTTCCTGGCCGCCTTCGGTGCCCGTGTTGACCACCAGGCGAAAGCCGCCGTCGGGGTACGGGTTGCAGCCTTGCTCGGCGGCCAGGCGGGGCGCCAGCGCCATCAGGCGGCCCAGCAGCGGGGCGTCCTCGGCCCGGACCTGGGCCATGGAGGGGATGTGCTTCTTGGGCACCATCAGGAAGTGGATGGGCGCGCCGGGATGGATGTCGTGGAAGGCGAAGACGTCTTCGTCCTCATAGACCTTGCGGGAAGGGATCTCGCCTTTGGTGATGCGGCAAAACAGGCAGTTCGGGTCGTGGTCGTGCATGGCGCTACAGGAATCCTGGGAGGCTGGCGGTAGGTTGGAAATCAGGCCGGATTGTCGTTGATGCGCAGCGTCTGGCGCACGCCGATGTCGCTGCGGTGCTGCTGGAGCCACTGCTGGCCCTGCTCGCGTCCGAGCTCGAACAGCTCGCGCACGAAGCGCATGTCGGAGCGCGTCTTGGTCGAGGCGCCATAGCCCTTGAGCACGGAGCCGCCGTCCACGCGGTGCAGCAGCACCTTTTTGTAGCGTGTCGGGTCCAGCTTGCCCTGCTCGAGCAGGCGCTTGACGAACTCGATGGCGCGCAGCTCGGCCAGCAGGCCGGCGTTGAAGGTGACCTCGTTCATGCGGTCCATGATGTCGGCCGCCGTGTTGGGCAGATCGGTGTGCTCGATGGGGTTGATCTGTACCAGCAGGATGTCGCTGGACGCCGTGCCGTAGATCAGCGGGTATAGCGCCGGGTTGCCCGAAAAGCCGCCATCCCAGTAGGGCTCGCCGTCGATTTCCACGGCCTTGAACAGCTGCGGCAGGCAGGCCGAGGCCATGACCGCGTCGGCACTGAGTTTTCTGCCCGAAAAGATGCAGCCCCGGCCCGTGCGCACATTGGTGGCGCAGACAAAGACCTTGGGCACGACGCCTTCCACGGGCGGATGCGTCAGCGCCTCGAAGTCCACGACCCGTTCAAGCAGCTTGCGCAGCGGGTTGATGTCCAGCGGGTTGGTCTGGTAGGGCGAGAAGAACTGGTTGAGCACGCCCATGAAGGGGCTGCCCGGCAGGGGCGCGCCCCACATCAGGCTGCCCATGGTGCCCACGCCTTCCCAGAGTTCGGTCAGCGTGGCGCGGGCCAGCTCGGCCCCCAGCGCCTGGGCGGCCACCGGATCGCTTTCCTGGCGTGCAGCCTTGGCAAAGCCCTGGGCCAGGGCCACGGCATTCATGGCACCGGCGCTGGTGCCGCTGATGCCGTCGAAGACAAGGCTGCCGTCTTCCAGCAGCGCATCGAGCACGCCCCAGGTCAGGGCACCGTGCGAGCCCCCGCCCTGCAGGGCGAGGTTGATCTTGCAGGTCGGGGTCGGAGTCATGGCGGTTTGCCCGGGGGCCTTCAGCGGTCCACGGCCTGGTTGCGGTTCATGGCGACCATGCCGCGCACGATGCGGTAGAGGAACCAGATGGAGATGACGGTCCAGGCGATCCAGCCGGGCACGAAGAACAGCAGCCACAGCGGCGCCGTGACCAGGTACAGGATGCCGGCCCAGATCACGCTGCGGATGCGCCACGAGAAGTGGTTCGCCATCCAGCTGCCTTCGGCGTCGCCGCGCTTGACCAGGTCGATGATCAGGGCGATCACCAGCAGCGCAATGCTGGGCTGTGCGCCCGGCACGACGGCGGCCACGGCCACCACCAGGTGCAGCAGGTAGCTGACCCAGCCCCAGGCCTTGAGGCCTTCGATGCGGGACTGGTCCAGGGCACGGACTTCGATGTAATCGTCATTCATGGCAGCGGTCCTTTCTCGTTCACATCACGTTCCTGGGCCTTGCGCAGCGCCTTTTCCTCGATGCCGCTGGTGCCTTCGCGGCGCTCCAGCTCGGCAACGACCTGGGCGGGCGTCAGGCCATAGTGGGCCAGGGCGATCATGCTATGGAACCACAGATCGGCCACTTCGTAGAGGATTTTGCCGGCGTCTCCGCCATGGTCTGCGTCCTTGGCGGCCATGACCACTTCGGTGGCCTCTTCGCCGATCTTCTTCAAAAAGGCATCGGGGCCCTTGTGCAGAAGGCGGGCAACGTAGCTCTTGTCGGGGTCGCCGCCGTTGGCGGGCTTGCGGCTTTCGATGACGGCGGCCAGGCGCGCCAGCGCGTCCTGCGAGGAAGTGTTTGTGGTGTCGTTCATGGTCGTGGAATTCATTTGTAGATCGATTCGGGGTCTTTCAAGACCGGATCGACGGCCTGCCACTGGCCGTTCTGCAGCACGCTGTAAAAGCAGCTGTGGCGCCCCGTGTGGCAGGCAATGCCGGGCTCGTGGCCGGTCTGGGTGATCTTGAGCAGGACCACGTCGTTGTCGCAGTCGATGCGCACCTCGTGCACGGTCTGCACGTGGCCCGATTCCTCGCCCTTGAACCACAGCTTGTTGCGCGAGCGGCTGAAGTAGACGGCGCGGCCCAGCTCGGCCGTCTTGGCCAGGGCCTCGCGGTTCATCCAGGCGAACATCATCACGTCGCCCGTGTCCTTTTCCTGCGCGATCACGGGCACCAGGCCCTGCGCATCCCATTTGACTTGATCTAGCCAGTTCATTGCCTGCATTGTGAATATCCTGGGTGGGCATCCCTGTGACAGGATTGTCAGGAATTGCCTGGATTGAAAATACACCCCCTGAGTCGCTTCGCGCCTTCCCCCTCTCTCGCTGCGCGGGAGGGAGACGACAGCCTTGCTGCGGGGCGGCCCTTGCTCGCTGTCCCTGGTCCCTTGGGCCGCGCCGGTTTCATGGGTTGTGGGCGGCGCGAGCGCCATGGAAAACTGAAATGAAGGAGTCCGCCGACGCGCCGTATCAGAGGCGCACGGGCACGCCGCGCTCGGCCATGCGCTGCTTGGCCTGGCCCACGGTGAATTCGCCGTAGTGGAAGATGCTGGCGGCCAGCACGGCGTCGGCGCCGCCCAGGGTCACGCCATCGGCCAGGTCGTCCAGCGAGCCTACGCCGCCCGAGGCGATCACGGGCACGGGCACGGCGTCGCTGACGGCGCGCGTGAGCTTCAGGTCGAAGCCGGACTTGGTGCCGTCGCGGTCCATGCTGGTCAGCAGGATCTCGCCCGCGCCGCGGCGCGCCATTTCGGTGGCCCACTGCACGGCATCCAGGCCGGTGTTCTTGCGTCCGCCGTGGCTGTACACGTCCCAGCCGGGGCCGGCGGCGCGGCCATCGGCGCCGATGCGCTGCTCGTCCTCGGCCGTGCGCCGCTTGGCATCGATGGCCACGACGATGCATTGCGCGCCGTACTTGTCCGAGGCTGCATTGATCACATCGGGATTGGCGATGGCGGCCGAGTTGAAGCTGGTCTTGTCGGCGCCGGCGTTGAGCAGGCGGCGCACGTCCTCGACGGTGCGCACGCCACCGCCCACGGTCAGCGGAATGAAGACCTGGCTGGCCACGGACTCGATGATGGGCAGGATCAGGTCGCGCCCGTCGCTGGTGGCCGTGATGTCCAGGAAGGTCAGCTCGTCCGCGCCCTGGGCGTTGTAGCGCGCGGCGATCTCCACCGGGTCGCCCGCATCGCGCAGTTCCACGAAGTTCACGCCTTTGACGACGCGCCCTCCCGTGACGTCAAGACAGGGGATGATGCGTTTGGCAAGCATGGGCAGACTCGTGGCTAGGGCGTGAAACAAGGGCGAAAAGATACCACGCCCTCGGCGCCCGCAGGCGCTGCGGGGTTCAGCGCTTGAGGCCTGCGGCCTGGCTTTGCCAACGCCATGCGTCCTCGCACATGCGGTCCAGGTCCAGCATGGCCTTCCAGCCCAGCAGGCGCTCGGCCTCGGCGGGGTCGGCCCAGCACTGGGCCACGTCGCCGGGACGGCGCGCCACGATCTGGTAGGGCACGGGGCGGCCGCTGGCGCGCTCGAAGGCCTTGACCATCTCCAGCACCGAGACCGGGCGCCCCGTGCCCAGGTTCACGGTCAGCAGGCCCTGCTGCTCGCGCAGATGGCGCAGCGCCGCCAGGTGGCCGCGCGCCAGGTCGGTGACGTGGATGTAGTCGCGCACGCCCGTGCCGTCCGGCGTCGCATAGTCATCGCCATAGACACTGAGCTGTTGGCGCTGGCCGATGGCGACCTGCGAGACGTAGGGCATGAGGTTGTTGGGGATGTCGCGCGGGTCCTCGCCGATCAGGCCGCTTTCATGGGCGCCCACGGGGTTGAAGTAGCGCAGCCTTGCCAGGCTCCACTGGCCGGGCTCGGCGCGGTCCAGGTCCGCCAGCATTTCCTCGATCCACAGCTTGCTGCGGCCGTAGGGGTTGGTGGCGGACAGCGGAAAGTCTTCGCGGATCGGCAGGCTGGCCGGATCGCCGTAGACCGTGGCCGAGGAGGAGAACACCAGGCTGCGCACGCCCGCCGTCCGCATGGCCTGCAGCAGGGCCACCGTGCCGCCCACGTTGTGTTCGTAGTAGCGCAGCGGCTGGGCCACGGACTCGCCCACGGCCTTGAGCGCGGCGAAGTGGATCACCTCGCGGATGGAGTGCTCGGCAAACAGCCGGTCCAGCGCGGCGCGGTCGCGCACGTCGCCTTCGACGCACGGCGGGCGCCGGCCCGTGATGCGTTCCATGCGTTCGAGCACATCGGGGCTGCTGTTGCTGAAGTTGTCGTAGATCAGGTAGGGCTCGCCCGCAGCGGCGAGTTCCACGCAGGTATGCGAGCCGATGAAGCCGGCGCCGCCTGTGACCAGAATCATGAATACCTTTCATTGGTGATTTTCTGCCTGCCTAGTATCGCCATAACCCAGCTTCCCCCCAGGCTTCAAGGGCGCCGAGCACAAAAGTAGGGAGAAGACCTGTTTGCAGACAAAAACCGGTATGCTCGCGCCCGCATTTCGTCGGACTGGCGATAGCTTTTATCAAATCGACAAGAAATTTGATGTACAAAAACTATGAATTGGCAATGCGTGGCCATGCCCCGAGGAGAAGGCCGTGAACGCTTTCCTGCGAACCTGCCTGTTCTGCTGGGGGCTGTTGTGCGGCTGGGCAGCACAGGCCGTCGAGCCGGCGGTTGCCGTCTATTACGGTAACAAGGCCTCGCTCAGTGAACTGAGCCTCTACGACATCGCCGTCGTGGAGCCGGGCCACGGCTACGACCCCGTTCAATTCCGCAAGCAGGCTCCGGGCAGCGAACTCTACGCATACGCCTCCGTGGCCGAGGTGCTGCCCGAGCGCGCCTACTTCAGCAAGATTCCCGAGGCCTGGAAGATGGCGCGCAACGGCGCCTGGCAGTCCATCGTCCTGGACCAGACGCCTGCCCAGTGGCCTGCCTTCTTCGCCGACGAGGTGATCGCGCCGCTGTGGAAGCAGGGCTTTCGCGGCTTCTTCCTGGACACGCTGGACTCCTACCGCCTGGCGGCGAATTTCGACGAAAAGGCCCAGCAGGACGGCCTGGTGCGCGTCATCGAGACGCTGCACCAGCGCTACCCCGGCATCCGGCTGATCCTGAACCGGGGCTTCGAGATCGTGCCGCGCGTGCGCGACAAGGTGCAGATGGTGGCGGCGGAGTCGCTGCTGCGGGGCTGGGATGCCAGCCTCAAGCGCTATGTGAACGTGCCCGAGAAGGACCGTGAATGGCTTCTGCAGCAACTGCAGACCATCCGTGAGCGTGACCGCCTGCCGGTGCTGTCCATCGACTACGTGGCCCCGCACGACCGCGATGCCACGCGCGAGACGGCCCGCCGCATTGCGCAGCTGGGCATCATCCCCTGGGTGTCGGATGCCGGCCTGCAGACCCTGGGCATAGGCCAGGTGGAGGCGGTGGCGCGCAGGGTGTTGATTCTCTACAACGGTGCCGACTATCCGTCCATCAACGGCGCATCGGCGCACCGCTTTCTGGAAATGCCCATCAACTACATGGGCTACGTCGCCGACTACGCCGATGTGCGCGAGCCCCTGCCCGAAGGCGTGTCGCGCGACCGCTATGCCGGTGTGGTGAGCTGGTTCGGCGGCGCCGTGCCCGATATGCGGGCCAAAGGCGTGCGGCAGTGGCTGGCCAACCAGGTGCAGCAGGGCATGCCGCTGCTGGTGCTCAATACGCTGGGCCTGTCCCAGGACCGCACCATGTCGGCCGCCCTGGGCACGCGCAGCACGGAAGCGGCACCCGTGTTCCCGCTGCGGCGCGCCGAGCAGGCCCCGCTCATGGGTTTCGAGATACCGCCGGCCGAGCCCGCGCACGACTACGAAGGCTGGGAGTTCACGCAGCAGATGGCCCAGGGCAGCCGCGAGCTGCTGTCCTTCGACGACAAGCGGGGGCGCCGCTTCGTGTCGGCCGCCATCACGCCCTGGGGCGGCTTTGCGCTCATGCCCTATGTGGTGGTGAGCATGCCGGGCACCGACCAGTCGCGCTGGGTGATCGATCCCTTCGCGCTGCTGCGCGAGGCGCTGCGCCTGAAGGATTTCCCCGCGCCCGATGTCTCCACGGAGAACGGCCGCCGCCTGTTGCTGGCCCATGTGGATGGCGACGGCTTTCCCTCCAAGGCCGAGCTGCCGGGAACGCCCTTCGCGGGCGAAGTGCTGCGCCGCGAGATCCTGGAGCGCTACAGGATCCCGCACACCATCTCGGTCATCGAGGCCGAGGTCTCCCCGCAGGGCCTGTATCCGCAGTGGGCCGAGCAGCTGGAAGGCATTGCCAAGCGCATCTTCGCCATGCCCCATGTCGAGATCGCCAGCCATTCCTACTCGCACCCCTTCTTCTGGGAGCCCGGGGCGGCGCCCAACGAGGACGACAGCAAGGAGGTGAATCTCAACCTCCACATCCCCGGCTACCAGATGGACATGAACCGGGAGATCAACGGCTCGGTGGACTACATCCGCAAGCGCCTGGCGCCGCCCGGCAAGCCGGTGGACGTGTTCCTGTGGACCGGCAACACGGCGCCCAGCGCCGAGGCCCTGGCCATCTCCGATGCCGCCGGCCTGCTCAACATGAATGGTGGCGACACGGCCATCACGCGCAGCAATCCCTCGCTGACCGAGGTGCGCAGCTGGGGCCTGCGCAAGGGCGGCCACCTGCAGATCTATGCGCCCGTCACCAACGAGAACATCTACACCAACCTGTGGCACGGGCCGTTCTACGGCTTCGAGCGCGTCATCGAGACCTTCGAGATGACCGAGGCTCCCCGGCGCCTGAAGGCCGTGGACATCTACTACCACTCCTACTCCGCCAGCAAGCAGGCCAGCATCAAGGCCCTGCACAGGATCTACCAGTGGGCGCTGGCGCAGCGGCTGAACCCGGTCTACAGCTCCGAGTACATCCGCAAGGTGCAGGATTTCTACGAATTCGCCATCGGCCGCGACGCGCAGGGCTGGCGCCTGCGGGGCCCGGGCCAGCTGCGCACGCTGCGCATGCCGCCCGGCATGGCCCTGCCTTCCATGGCTGCCAGCAACGGCATTGCCGGCTATGCCAAGGGGGCGGACGGCAGCTACCTGCACCTGGCCGGCAGCGCCGGATACTTGGTGCAACAGACGCAACAGGACGCCGCAGGCGCGGCCGCCCACGCGTCGCGCCCCTATCTGGTGGATGCCAATGCCCGGCTCACGCAATGGCAGCCCCAGGCCGACGGCGGCGTGCGCTTCGCCCTGCAGGGCCATGTGCCGCTGGAGCTGCGCATGTACCTGCCGGCCGGCTGTTCGCTGAGTTCCGCGAACGCCGCCACGCCCCTCCTTGCCGTGGCGGGTGCCGATACCGGCAACGCCAACCTCCGTTCCTTCAGAAGTACCCAAAACAGTGTCGAACTCCAAGCGCAATGCCGGGGGCTCTGAGCGCCCCATCACGGTTCCCTTCTGGCTGATCGCGCTGCTGGCGGTACTGATCGGTGGCGCCCTGTGGATGCTGTTTCCCAAGCAGGATCTGGAGCGCCGGCTCTCCGTCACCGGAGATGACTCCGAGCTGTCCTACAACTATCTGAGCAACCTGCTCAAGAGCGATCCCGGCAACGAGAACCTGCGCGCCCTGCTCAAGGCCAAGGAAGAGCGCCTGCAGGCCATCAAGCTGGCGCGGGAAGAGGCGGCCAGGCAGGCACTGCCCAGCGCAGCCGTCCAGGCCTGGGACCACTGGCAGGCCGCCTACCAGGGCTATCTGGAGGCGCAAAAACAGGACCACCGCGCGGGCGGCCAGGCCGAGGCGCTGGCGCCGCAGGTGATGCAGGCGTTGAAGGACGTGCCGCTGCAGGGGCTGACCCAGGAGCAGGCGCTGTACCTGGCCTCGTCGGCGCTGGTGCTCAAGGACGCACCGCTGGCCCTGGGCATCTACGACGACGTGGCAGAGCGCCAGCCCGATCCCGCGCGCAAGGCGCAGGTCTATGAATCCGCAGCGCGGCAGGCGCTGGGCATGTCCCTGTACGAGGAATCGGCCCGGCTGCTGCGCCAGGCCAGCGCCACGACCGAAGACGTCCGGCAGTCGCGCGCCTACCTCTGGCAGGCCCTGCAGGTGCTGCAGTCCGGCAACCGTGCCAACGAAGCGCTGGCGCTGGCGCGCCAGCAGGAAGAACTGCTGGGAAGCGACCCCGAGACGCTGCGAAAGCTCATCGGCCTGGCGCGCGCGGCCGGCAACCGGGCCGAGGCCGAGCGCTATGCCAAGCGGCTGCTGCAGCTGTCCCTGCTGCAGCAGTGGCAGACGCAGGTGGCCGGGGCTTCGGGTGCCGGTCCGGCCCCGGTTGCCGACGACGGCGCCTGGGCGCTGCAGCCCGTGGCCTGGACCGCGCCGGGCTGGCGCATGCTGCGCACGGCCGATCCCGTGCGCAAGCCGCCGCCGGGCCTGCCCTTTGACGACAAGACCTACCTGCTGGGCTACGAGGTGTTCCTCGAAAACCGCAACCTGGAAGATGCCTGGCGCGTGGCCACGGCCGCCGTGCGCCAGGCGCCGCAGGACATGGCCTGGCGCGAACGCCTGGCCCAGGTGTCCGAATGGATGGGGCAGCAGCAGCAGGCCCTGGACAGCTGGCTGGTCATTGCGCAGAACACAGGGCGCGAGGATGCCTGGAAGACGGTGATGCGCCTGGCGCCGGGCCTGTTCGACGACCGCGCCCTGATTGCCGGCCTGCGCCACCAGTTGAGCCGCCGTCCCCAGGATGCCGCGCTGCAGCAGGCGCTGGTCCAGGCCTACGAGCGCCAGGCCGAGCCCGGCGAGGCCATCGACTATCTGCAACAGCACGGCAGCACGCCGCAGTCGCAGATCCTGCTGGCCCAGCTGGCCGAACGCGCAGGCCGGTCGCAACTGGCGCTGCAGGCCTGGAAGCGTGTGCTTGCCGATCCCGAGCAGCGCACGCCGGGCCATGCCATGCCCGCCGCCGTGCTCGCGCTGCTGCAGGGCGAGCCGGCCCTGGGCCTGCGCTGGCTGGAGGATGCGCAGACGCGCATTCCCGCCGGCATGCAGGACGAGGGCGAGTACTGGCGC
This sequence comes from Delftia deserti, assembly GCF_042653485.1. NCBI lineage: Bacteria > Pseudomonadati > Pseudomonadota > Betaproteobacteria > Burkholderiales > Comamonadaceae > Delftia > Delftia deserti. Next base: position 5,108,776 of record NZ_JBHSIH010000001.1, read on the forward strand.
CTGCTGGGCGACCTGGCCCAGGACCAGCGCCAGGAAGCGCTGACGCTGAAGGCCTACCGCCGCCTGCTGCAGACGCCGCACGCCGGCATCAGCGACTACGACGAGGTGATACGCCTGCTGCAGCGCGCGGACCGGCGCGAGGCGGCCCGGATGTCCCTGCACGCCTGGGAGCAGTTCCATGACGTGCGCCATCTGACGCAGGCCTTCTACCTGCTGGAGGACCTGGAGGACTGGACCCAGATCGGCAGCCAGGTCGAACGCATCTTGGCCGACCCGGCCCTGGTCAAGCGCCTGCAGGGCCAGCCCACCTTCTTCCAGATACTGGGCGCCTACTACCAGCGCACGGCGCAATCGAAAAAGGCCATGGAGGCCTTCGAGCAGGGCCTGGCGCTGGACCCCGGCTCCACGCCGCTGCGCCAGGGCCTGATGTGGCTGCTGATCGACACGCAGAATGCGGCGGCCCTCAAGCTGCTGCTGGCTGCGGCCGAGCCTGTCTGGGCGCGCGATGCCGACATGCACGGCGCCCTGGCGGCGGCCTACATGACGCTGTCGCGCCCGGCCGTTGCGCTGGAGCGCTATCTGAAGCCGCACCGCGCCGAGCATGCGGACGACTTCCTGTGGATGATGCAGTACGCCGACGCGCTGGAGCAGAACCAGCAGGCCGATCGGGCCTGGAGCCTGAGGCAGCAGCTGTGGACGCGTGAGAAGGTGCGGGCACGCGCCCAGGACGGCGCCGCGGCCCTGGCCGCCCGCAAATGGCTGACGGCCGAGGGGCTGGACGAGGTCCAGCGCCAGGCCCGCAGCCGGCTCATGCTCTTTCATACCCAGGGCGATGCCGAATTCGCCCTGATGCGCGAGCTGCTGCGCATGGACCTGGAAGGCGGGCGCCGCGAGCATTCCGCCGCTGCGGCCGAGCTGGCCATTGCCTGGCTGCAGGAGCGCGGCGAGTACCAGGCCGAGCGTGGCTACCTGTGGCAGCAGTACGCGCGCAGCCGCAGCAAGAGCACCAGCTCGCCGCTGTGGGCCGAGATCACGGTGGCCCTGGCGGAAAAGGATGTGGCCCAGGCCGGGCAACTGCTGCAGCGCCATGACGAGGCGCTGCCGCGCTATGACCGCATCAACGCGGCGGCCATGGTGGGCGATGTGCGGCTGGCGCAGACGGCGGCCTTCGAGAACATGGCCGACCAGCCCGACGACGATCCCCTGCACCTGGCGCTGACCGAGCAGCTGCTGGCCTTCAGCGACTACGGCGGCCTGCAACTGCGCAACCGCCGCATGGACGCCATCGACGAGCAGGTCTCCCGGCTGCGCTGGCATGTGGGCCTGAACCCCCGCTGGGCGCTGGACCTGGATGCCGAGGACGTGCGCCGCACGGTCAATAAAAGCACCCTGGTGAACGGTCCCTCGCAGGAGCGCGGCATCGGCCTGCGCCTGACGCGCAGGACGCAGTCGGCCTCCAGCGGGTTCATGCTGGGCCGGCGCGAAAGCCTGCAGGGCTACACGCCCATGCAGTTCACGCAGACCTACAACGTGGACAGCCGCTGGAGCCTGCAGGCATCGCTGGGCCGGCACCTGGCCACGCAGGAAACGCTGGCCATGCGCATGGGCGGCATGAAGGACCGCGTGTCGCTGGGCAGCAGCTACCAGCTCTCGCGCCTGGACCAGATCACGCTGGAGCTGGCATCGGAGCGCTACCGCGTGCAAAGCGGCGCGCGCGTGGGCTCCGGCAACCATGCGACGCTGCAGTACCTGCACACCTACCGCAGCGAGGCGCCCACCCTGCAGTTCGGCGCCTTCACCTCCTGGCACCGCTACAGCCGCAACGACCCGGCGCTGCTGCAGGGCCGGGATGCGGCCATCCTGGGCTACCTGCCGCCGTTCAACGATCCCACCATCGACTATCTGCTGCCGCGCAGTTTCCGCTTCTCGGGCCTGCAGATGATGTTCAACACGGGCTACGAGCAGCAGTACACGCGCGCGCTGCGGCCCTATGCCAGCCTGGCCCTGACGCACCACAGCGTCAACGGCGCGGGCTACGAGCTGGGCATGGGCCTGGCCACCAGCCTGTTCGGCGCGGACCACCTCGCGCTGGGCCTGAACCTGTCCAAGTCGGGCATCAACACCGTGGGCAATACCCGCGAGCTGTTGCTGACCTACCGCCTCCATTACTGATCCGAAGACTTCAAGGAGCCTCTCCATGACACACCGCAACACTTTCGCCTCCCGCCTTCGCGTGCTCACGGGTATTGCCCTTGTCGGCCTGCTGTCTGCCTGCTCCACCATCGACCGGGGCACGGCGCCCGCGCTGGAGACGAACGCCAGCTGGGCCGTACTGCCCTTCGAGAACCACACCGAAACGCCCATGGCCGGCAACCGCGCCGCCGCCATTGCCACGGCGCTGATCAATGCGCGTGGCGTGGGCCAGGTCAAGCGCTACACGGGCGAGGCACTGCAGGAAACCCTGTTCGACGGCCGCGAAGCCAAGCGCCGCGACGACGCCCTGGCCTGGGCGCGCGGCGAAGGCGTGCGCTATGCGCTGACGGGCGCGGTGGACGAATGGCGCTACAAGGTGGGCGTGGACGGCGAGCCGGCCGTGGGCGTTACCTTGGAGATCGTGGACGTGGGCACCGGCGCCACCGTGTGGAGCGGTGCGGGCGCGCAAAGCGGCTGGAGCCGCGAGGCCCTGGCCGCCGTGGGCCAGAAGCTGATCCGCAACCTGCTGGGCACGGGCCTGGCCAACGCCCGATAAGCGCATCCAGGAACGACTCTTCATGCCAGACCAAGCCAGCACGCCCAAGGCGGCACCGCATTCCGCAGCACCGCGCCGCGCCGGCATTGCCGCGGAATTCAGAGGCTCGCCGCTGGGCCTGCTCGTGCAGACGAGCGCCAAGCCCTGGGTGGTGGTGGGCGAGACGCTGCTGCTGCCGGTGCTGGCCCTTTTGATCGGCATGTGGGCCAACCCGGGCAATCCCCTGTGGGTGGAGTCCGAGTTCCCCTGGGCCTGGCTGGCGCCCGTGGTGGTGGCCCTGCGCTACGGGCCGGTCGCCGGCCTGTCGGCGGCCGGCGTGCTGCTGCTGGCCTGGCTGGGCGTCAACCAGCGCGATCTGTCGCTGTTCCCGGAGCAGTACTTTCTGGGTGGCCTGATCCTGGTCATGGTCGTGGGCGAGATCTCCAGCCTCTGGCGCGCCCGCATACGCCGCGCCCGCACGGCGCAGAACTACATGGACCAGCGCACCGAGCAGCTGATCCGCCAGCATTACCTGCTGCGCCTGTCGCATGACCGGCTGGAGCAGGAGCTGATAGGCCGCCCCGTGTCCATGCGCGATGCCATCAATGTGCTCAGCGGCCTCAGCGGCACCGAGGGCGATGCGCAAAGCCTGCTCAACCTGCTGTCGCGCTTCAGCCAGATCAGCGTGGCCAGCCTGGTGCCCGTGCGCAATGGGGTGCTGGATCCCATGCCCATTGCCCGGCTGGGCGGCGAGCGGCCCATCCATGTCCACGATCCGCTGGTGCGCCAGGCGCTGGACAGCCACGTGCTGTGCCATGTCTCGCAAAGCATGGCCGAGGGCCAGCAGACGCAGTACATCGTCGTGGCGCCCATGCTGGACCTGGAGGGCGAGATCTACGGCCTGCTGCTGGTCGAGGAAATGCCCTTCTTCGCACTGCAGGAGGAGGCGCTGCAGACCATCAACCTGCTGCTGGGCTACTACACGGACAGCGTGGCCGCCAACAGCCTGGCTGAGCCGCTGCTGCAGGCCTATCCCGATTGCCCGCCGCATTTCGCGTTCGAGCTGCAGCGCATGGAGCATGTCAACCGCAGCGCGCGCCTGAGCAGCGTGGTGGTGGCGCTGGAGCTGTCGCCCTCGGCTGTGCAGGCCCAGATGGCCCAGCAGATCATGCGACTGGAGCGCATGCTGGACCGCTCCTGGCTGCAGGAAAGCGATGGCCGGCAGCTGCTGGCCATCTTCATGCCGCTGGGCACCAATGCCACGGCCGAGGGCTATCTGAACCGCATCGAGGGCTGGCTGGCCCAGCGCGGCGTGGCCTCGCTGGCCGATGCGGGCATCTTCCCTCGCACCATCTTGCTGGACCGCTGCTCGGCCATCAGCGTGCTGGAGCGGCTGCATCAGATGGGGCAGGGCCATGCTTAACCTCAAGCTGGCACTGGGCGCGCTGGCCGCGGAAATCGCCTCCTGGAGCAGCCTGTGGCTGCTGCGCAGCCAGTCGGACGCGGCCCTGCTGGGCTATCTCACGGCCCACGGGCTGGCCAGCGGCCTGCTGGCGCTGTGCCTGACGCCGTTCCTGGCCACCTCGGCCAAGTCGGTGCGCCAGCGGCTGTCGCTGGTGGTGCTGATGGGGTTGTTTTCCTATGCCGTGCCGGTGGCCGGCATTCTGGGCGCCGTGGTCGCCACCATTGCGCTGCACACCCAGCGCGGCCCGCGTGGCGGCCCGCGCTTCCCGGTGATGCCGCTGCCCGATTTCGACCCGCACCAGCAGGCCGGCACCAGCCGCCGCCAGGCGGGCCTGCAGTCCTTCCTGGCCAATCCCAATGTGCCCGTCGCCTCGCGCATGCGGGCCATGGTGGCGCTGGGCAGCGTGCCGGGGCGCATTGCCTCGCCCATGCTGCGCACGGCGCTGGGCGATTCCAGCGAGGACCTGCGCCTGCTGGCCTACAGCATGCTGGACGCCAAGGAGCGTGAGATCAGCAAGACCATCCACCAGGAGCTGCAGCTGTTCGAGCAGGCCAGCCAGAGCGAGGGGACGCAGCCTCCTGGCCCGCGCGGCCTGCAGGCGGCGCGGGCGCTGACCGACCTGTACGCGGAGCTGGTCTACCAGGGCGTGGCGCAGGGCGATGTGCGCGATCACGCCATCAAGCAATCCCTGCACTATTGCGACCTGGTGCTCGCCCAGCGGCCCGAAAACGCCTTGCTGCTGCTGCGCCGTGGCCGGCTGCTGCACATGCAGGGCAGGGGTCTGGAGTCGCTGGCCTGCTATGAGCGCTCGCTGGCGCTGGGCATGGAGCCGGCACGCGTCGTGCCCTACCAGGCCGAGCTGCTGTTCGATCGGCGCGAGTTCGCCAAGGCGCAGGCCCTGATGCGTTCGCTGGACATGGAGCATGCCCTGCCGCGCCTGAAGCCCAGCATCCGCTACTGGAGTGCCTCATGAGCCGTAAGAGCCAGTTCCCCACGGCGGCCAATGCGGACATCGCGCTGCTGCTGGAGGGCACTTTTCCCTATGTCAGCGGTGGTGTGTCCAGCTGGGTCAACCAGATCCTGCAGGCCTATCCCGGGCACCGCTTTGCCATCGTCTTCCTGGGCAGCCGGCGCGAGGACTATGGCGATTTCCGCTACGCGCTGCCGCCCAACGTGGTGCACTTCGAGCAGCACTACCTCTTTGACGCGCTGCACTCCAATATCCAGCCCGCCCCTTCGCGCGGCCATCCCGAAGCCCTGGCCAAGGCCCAGGAGTTTCTGGGCGCGCTGGAGGCGCATGACGGCAGCGCCGAAAGCCGCGCCAAGGTGCTGGCGGCCATGCGCTCCATTGCGCTGGAGCTGCAGCCCGGCGGCAGCCTGCCGCTGGAGGATTTCCTGCACAGCGAATTCGCCTGGGACCTGATCCGCGACAGCTACCGGCGCCATTGCACCGATCCATCCTTCGTGGACTTCTTCTGGACCGTGCGCATCATGCTGCAGCCGCTGTGGCTGATGGCGCGCATCGCCCACGGGCTGATCCCGGTGCGCGTGCTGCATACGGTCTCCACGGGCTACGCGGGCTTTCTGGGCGGACTGCTGCACCATGCGCGCGGCCTGCCGCTGGTGCTGTCCGAGCATGGCATCTACACGAAAGAGCGCCAGATCGACCTGCTGCAAAGCGCCTGGATCCGCGACAACCGCAACATCTTCCAGCGCGATCCCATGGAGGTGTCGTTCTTCCGGCAGATGTGGATACGGTTTTTCGACTGGATGGGGCGCTTTTGCTACGGCGCGGCCGACCCCATCATTGCGCTGTACGAGAACAACCGCCTGCGCCAGGTGGCCGATGGCGCGGCGGCCGAGCGCACGGTCAGCATCCCCAACGGCATCCGCATAGAACGCTTTGCGCCGCTGCGCATCCAGCGGCCCGCCGAGGTGCCGCCCGTGCTGTGCCTGATCGGCCGCGTGGTGCCCATCAAGGACATCAAGACCTTCATCCGCGCCATGCGCCGCGTGGTCAACCGGATGCCCCGGGCCCAGGCCTGGGTGGCCGGCCCCACGGCCGAGGACCCGGCCTATGCCGAGGAATGCCAGAACCTCGTGGACAGCCTGGGCCTGCAGGCCCATGTGCGCTTTCTGGGCATGCAGAAGGTGGATGAACTGTTGCCCAAGGTGGGCGTGGTCGTGCTGTCGTCCATCAGCGAGGCGCTGCCCCTGGTGATCCTCGAAGCCCAGGCCGCAGGCGTGCCCGTGGTCAGCACCGACGTGGGCTCATGCCGACAGCTCATCGACGGGCTGGAGCCGGAAGACCAGGCCCTGGGCTCCTGCGGTCGCGTGGTCGGCATTGCCAACCCCGAGGCGCTGGCCGACGCCTGCCTGGAGCTGCTGAGCTCGCCCGCGCAGTGGCAGGCCGCCAGCGCGGCCGGGATTGCGCGCGTGGAGCGCTACTACTCCGACCGGCTGCTGTTCGAGCGCTACAGGCAGGTCTATGACAGGGCGCTGCAACAGTCCGAGGAAAAACACTGATGGCCGGCATTGGATTCGAACTGCGCCACCTGCTGCGCAAGAACACGCTGACCAGCGTGCTCCAGGCCTACGCCTATGCGGGCGTCATCGGCTCGGGGCCCTGGGTGTTCTCCATCATCGGCATCCTGCTGGTGGGGGTGTTCAGTGTCAGCGTGGTGGCGCCGCCGCTGCTGGTCACGCAGTTCCAGACCTCGGTGACCTACCTGGTGGCCAGCAGCCTGATCCTGACCGGGGCGGCGCAACTGGCCTTCACGCGCTTTGTGTCGGACCAGCTGTTCCTCAAGAAGGACGAGAGCATCCTGCCCAACCTGCATGGCCTGCTGCTGGTGGTCGTGGCCACTGCCAGCGCGCTGGGCACGCTGGCGCTGTTCGTGGTGCTGCCGGGCCAGGGCCTGCTGTACCGCGTGCTGATGCTGGCCGGCTTCACGCTGATGTGCGTGGTCTGGGTCATGACCGTGCTGCTGTCGGGCCTCAAGCACTACCGGGCCATTGCCGGGCTGTTCGGCGCCACCTACCTGCTCATCGTGCTGCTGGCGCTGCCGCTGCGCTACTGGGGGCTGGAGGGGCTGCTGGCCAGCTTCGTGATCGGCCACGTGCTGCTGCTGGCCGGCATGTGGCTGATCGTGCTGCGCAGCTTTCCGCTGCAGCAGCGCTGGATCGCCTTCGACTTCACGCAGCGCTCGCTGATCTTTCCGGCGCTGATCGGCATCGGCGTGCTCTACAACCTGGGCATCTGGATCGACAAGTTCATGTTCTGGTACTACCCGCCGACCTCGCAGCAGATCATCGGCGGCCTCCGGGCCTCGTTGATCTACGACCTGCCGGTGTTCCTGTCGTACCTGTCCATCATTCCGGGCATGGCGGTCTTCCTGGTGCGCATCGAGACCGACTTCGTCGAGTACTACGACAAGTTCTTCGACGCCGTGCGCGGCGGCGGATCGCTGGAATACATCGAGTCCATGCGCAACGAGATGGTCTACGCCATCCAGGCGGGCCTGGGCGAGATCGCCAAGGTGCAGACGCTGGCCGTTCTCGTCACCCTGGTGGCCGGGCCGGCCATCCTGCAGTTGCTGGGGATCTCCCAGCTGTACCTGCCGCTGCTGCACGTGCAGGTGGTGGGTGCCGGCTTGCAGGTGGGTGTGATGGCCGTGCTCAACGTGTTCTTCTACCTGGACGAGCGGCGCATCGTGTTCATGCTCTGCCTGCTGCTGGTGGTGCTCAACATTGCCTTCACGGGCATCTCGCTGGCGCTGGGTGCCGCGTTCTATGGCTACGGCTTTTGCCTGGCCATGCTGGTGACCCTGTGCGTGGGGCTGTACCTGCTCTCGCGCGAGCTCAACCGGCTCGAATACAAGACCTTCATGCTGCAGTGACCGGCTGGCATCTGTCGCCGTTTGCCGATTTGCACGGTCTTGATCCAGCGTGTTGGCGGGGGGAGCCGGTCTGCGCGACAATACGGGATTCGGCGCCGGCACCCAACCGAGACAAAGGTTCCGCCAAGGAACCATTCATTACAACGATTGCGCACCTTGCGTGCAGTGGCCGCCGCCTTTCGCTTTTTCCACTCCAAAGCTTTAAGCCATGAAAAAACGCACCCTCTTGGCCATGGTGGCCCTGTCTGCACTGCTGGCAGCCTGCGGCAAGAACGAGTCCGCATCGACCGCCGCCGCGCCGGTTGCCGCCCCCGTGCCGGCAGCCATGACCAAGTTGGTGATCGGCCTGGACGACAACTTCCCGCCCATGGGCTTTCGTGACGACAAGAACGAGATCGTCGGCTTCGACATCGACATGGCGCGTGAAGCCGCCAAGCGCATGAACGTGGAAGTGGACTTCAAGCCCATCGACTGGAGCGCCAAGGAGGCCGAGCTGGTCGGCAAGCGCGTCGATGCGCTGTGGAACGGCCTGACCATCACCGAAGAGCGCAAGAAGAACATCGCCTTCACCGCGCCCTACATGGAGAACCACCAGATCATCATCGTGCGCGCCAACTCCGACATCAAGGACAAGGCGGGCCTGGCCGGCAAGGTCGTGGGTGCGCAGGATGGCAGCTCGGCCGTGGACGCCATCAAGAAGGACGCCGCCGTGGCCGCGAGCTTCAAGGACCTGAAGACCTTCGGCGACAACATCACCGCGCTGATGGACCTGTCGGCCGGCCGCCTGGATGCCGTCGTGGTCGACGAGGTCGTGGGCCGTTTCCACGTGGCCAAGAAGTCCGGCGAGTACCTGGTGCTCGAAGACAACTTCGGCACCGAGGACTACGGCGTGGGCCTGCGCAAGGAAGACACCGAAGTTCTGGGCAAGCTCGAAGCCGCGCTGGCCGAGATGAAGAAGGACGGCAAGGCCGCCGAAATCGCCTCCAAGTGGTTCGGCAAGGACATCATCAAGTAAATCCGGCACGCCATGCGACCGGCAAGGCCAGCCTGGCATTGCCGGTCTTTTGCGTTCTGGGACGCACGCGCCCGTGGCTGCCCGGATCCTGCCGATGCCGGCGGGGCCGCGCACCGCACTGAGGCCATTCGATGGAATATGTAATCTCGCTCATGGGGCCGCTGTCCGCCGGCGCCCTGGTCACCCTCAAGCTCTTCGTCATCACCCTGGCGCTGTCCATTCCCCTGGGACTGTCGCTGGCGCTGATGCGCATCTCCCGCTTTCCCGCCCTGAGCCGGCTGGTCGGCGGCTACATCTGGCTGATGCGCGGCACGCCGCTGATGCTGCAGATGCTGTTCATCTACTTCGCGCTGCCCTTCGTACCCGTGATCGGCGTGCGCCTGCCCGATTTCCCCGCCGCCGTCGTCGCCTTCGCGCTGAACTACGCCGCCTACTTCGCCGAAATCTTCCGCGCGGGCATTCAGTCCGTGGACCGCGGCCAGTACGAGGGTGCCAAGGTGCTGGGCATGAGCTACGGCCAGACCATGCGCCGCATCATCCTGCCGCAGATGTGGGCGCGCATCATCCCGCCCGTGAGCAACGAGACCATCACCCTGGTCAAGGACACCTCGCTCATCTACGTGCTGGCCCTGAACGACCTGTTGCGCGCCGCGCGCGGCATCGTGCAGCGCGACTTCACCATCACGCCCTTCGTGGTGGCCGCAGGCTTCTATCTGGTCATGACGCTGGTGCTGACCTGGATCTTCCAATACCTAGAAAAACGCCATGCCAAATACGACGCGTGATAACGCGCCCGAGACCATGATCTCGGCGCAGAACATCTGCAAGGGCTTTGGCGGTGTGCCGGTGCTGCGCGGCGTTTCGCTGGAGCTGGCGCGCGGCGAGGTGGTGGCCGTCATCGGCCCCTCGGGATCGGGCAAGAGCACGTTCCTGCGCTGCCTCAACCACCTGGAAACCATTGACAGCGGCCGTGTCGCCGTCGAGGGCGAGGTGCTGGTGGACAGCGGCGCCGACGGCAAGGCGCACTACGTGCCCGAGGCGCAGATCCGCCAGATCGGCCGCAAGATGGGCATGGTGTTCCAGTCCTTCAACCTGTTCCCGCACCTCACGGTGCTGGAGAACATCATCGAGGCGCCGATCGTCGTCAAGGGCCTCAAGCGCGAGCAGATCGTGCCCAAGGCCGAGGCGCTGCTGCACAAGGTGGGTCTGCTGGAAAAGCGCGATGCCTATCCCAACCGCCTGTCGGGCGGGCAAAAGCAGCGCGTGGCCATCGCCCGGGCTCTGGCCATGGAGCCCGATATCCTGCTGTTCGACGAGCCCACCTCCGCGCTGGACCCGGAGCTGACCGGCGAAGTGCTGCGCACCATGCGCGAGCTGGCCCAGGAGCACATGACCATGCTGGTCGTGACCCACGAGATGGGCTTTGCCCGCGAAGTGGCCAATCGCGTGATCTTCATGGACAAGGGCGAGATCGTCGAGCAAGGCCCGGCGGAAGCGTTCTTTGCAGCGCCGCAGCACGCCCGGACCCAGGCATTTCTGCATAACATGTTGTAAAAAAACATCTATCCAGTCCGGATTTTCCCCAGGTCCAGAGAGCGTGCGACGCTTGTGCAGCAAGCGAAGCATGCTCTTTTTTTTATGGCATTTCTTGCCATGACTTTTTGAGAAACATACACGGATGTATGTTTATCTCGGACGGGATGAGCAGGCTGCGGCGCCTGTCTGCACAATAGCGGGCTTGCCTGCGAACATTTATCGACCGCATCACAGCATGATCCCAACTGCCTCTTTCGTGGAGCTGCGCAACGTCACCTTCGGCTATGGCGAGCGCGTGATCCTGCGCGACCTGTCGCTGCAGGTGCCGCGCGGCAAGGTCACGGCCCTGATGGGGGCATCGGGCGGAGGCAAGACCACGGTGCTGCGCCTGATCGGCGGCCAGCAGCATGCCCAGCAGGGGCAGGTGCTGTTCGATGGCAAGGACGTCACCACCATGGACGCAGCAGGCCTGTACGCCGCGCGCCGGCGCATGGGCATGCTGTTCCAGTTCGGTGCGCTGTTCACCGACATGAGCGTGTTCGACAACGTGGCCTTCCCGCTGCGCGAACACACCGATCTTCCTGACGAACTGGTCCGCGACATCGTGCTCATGAAGCTGCATGCCGTAGGCCTGCGCGGCGCGCGCGATCTCATGCCCAGCGAGATCTCGGGCGGCATGGCGCGCCGCGTGGCGCTGGCGCGGGCCATTGCGCTGGACCCGGAACTGATCATGTACGACGAGCCCTTCGCCGGGCTGGACCCCATCTCCCTGGGCACGGCCGCCCAGCTGATCCGCGAGCTCAACGATGCCATGGGGCTGACCTCCATCCTGGTGTCCCATGACGTGGAGGAGACCTTCCACGTGGCCGACCATGTGGTCATCCTGGGCAACGGCGGCGTCGCCGCCCAGGGCTCGCCTGACGAGGTGCGGGCCAATCCCGACCCGCTGGTTCAGCAGTTCATCCACGCACGGGCCACCGGCCCCGTGCCTTTCCACTACCCCGGCGTGAGCGCCGAGGAAGATTTCGGCAACCCCGCAAGCTCCGGCAAGGCCGACGGCAGGAGGCGCGCATGAACCGGCTGCATCCTGCACGCATTGGCGCGGCGGTACGCCAACAGCTGACGCAGCTGGGCATGGGCACGCGCCTGTTCGGCCGCCTGCTTGCCCTCATGGGGCCTGCGCTGGGCCGCCCGCGGCTGATCGGCGACCAGGTCCATTTCCTGGGCAACTATTCGCTGGCCATCATTGGCGTGTCCGGCCTGTTCGTCGGTTTCGTGCTGGGCCTGCAGGGCTACTACACGCTGCAGCGCTATGGCTCGGCCGAGGCGCTGGGCCTGCTGGTGGCGCTGTCGCTGGTGCGCGAGCTCGGCCCCGTCGTCACGGCGCTGCTGTTTGCCGGCCGTGCCGGCACGGCGCTGACGGCCGAGATCGGCCTGATGAAGGCCGGCGAGCAGTTGTCGGCCATGGAGATGATGGCCGTGGACCCGGTGCGCCGCATCCTGGCGCCGCGCTTCGTGGCGGGCCTGATCGCCATGCCGCTGCTGGCGGCCGTTTTCAGCGCCGTCGGCGTGATCGGCGGCTGGCTGGTGGGCGTGGTCATGATCGGCGTCGATGGCGGCGCCTTCTGGGGCCAGATGCAAAACGGCGTGGACTGGTGGTATGACCTGGGCAACGGCGTTCTCAAGAGCCTGGTGTTCGGCGTGGCGGTGACCTTCATCGCGCTGCTGCAGGGCTATGCAGCCAAGCCCACGCCCGAAGGCGTGTCCCGCGCGACCACGCGCACGGTGGTGATGGCCTCGCTGGCCGTGCTGGGGCTGGACTTCCTGCTCACGGCCACGATGTTCAGCCTTTGACCCGGCACCGGTGCCACCTCTCGCAAATCAAGGAAAAACAAACCATGCAGCAATCCAAGAGTGATGTCTGGGTCGGACTGTTCGTGCTGATCGGCGCCGCGGCGCTGGTGTTCCTGGCGCTGCAGTCGGCCAACCTGCTGAGCCTGAACTTCCAGAAGACCTATACGCTGACCGCGCGCTTCGACAACATCGGCGGACTCAAGCCCAAGGCAGCCGTGCGCAGTGCGGGCGTCGTCGTCGGCCGCGTGGAATCCATCACCTTCGACGACAAGGTCTTCCAGGCCAGCGTGACCATGGCCCTGGAAAACCGCTACGCCTTTCCCAAGGACAGCTCCCTGAAGATTCTGACCAGCGGCCTGCTCGGCGACCAGTACATCGGCATCGAAGCCGGTGCAGATGACCACAATCTCAAGGATGGCGACCGCGTCGTCGCGACCCAGTCGGCCGTTGTGCTGGAAAATCTGATCGGACAGTTCCTCTACGGCAAGGCCGAGCAGGGTGGCAGCTCCGGTGCAGGAGGCAAAGAATGACTACCAACCACCATGAACAGGCGACTGCGGGTCGCCCTGCAGCCCAGGCAGCCTCCTGGCAGCGCGCAGCCATGTTCGGCACGCTGGCCGCCGCTTCGCTGCTCGCCGGCTGTGCCACCGCTCCGGGCGAGGCGCGCAACCCGCAGGATCCGTTCGAGCCGTTCAACCGCAGCATGTACTCGTTCAATGACGGGCTGGACCGCGCCGTCCTGAAGCCGGTGGCCACGGCCTACCGCGATGTCACGCCGCGCCTGGCGCGCGATGGGGTGAGCAACTTCTTCTCCAACCTGAGCGATGCCTGGTCGTTCGTGAACAACGCGCTGCAGGGCCAGGCCGAGGGAGCCTACAACTCCATGGTGCGCTTCTCGGTGAACACGGTCTTCGGTCTGGGCGGGCTGCTCGACATCGCCAGCGAAGCAGGCATCGAGCGTCACAAGCAGGACTTCGGCCAGACGCTGGGCCGCTGGGGCGTACCCACGGGTCCGTACCTGGTGCTGCCGCTGCTCGGCCCGTCCACGGTGCGTGACACGGCGGCGCTGCCTGTGGATGCCTGGGGCAACCCCCTGACGGCGATCAACGACATCCCGGTGCGCAACAGCCTGTATGTGCTGCGACTGGTGGATACGCGTGCGCGCCTGCTCAATGCCTCGGACACGCTGGACTCCGTCGCCCTCGACCGCTACAGCCTGACGCGTGACGTCTACCTGAACCTGCGGCGTGGCAAGTCCGGCGATGACGGCCGAATCGAGGACTACGACGACGATGCCGGCAAACTGCCGCCCGAAGACGGCGCAAAGTAGGCAGTTCGTAACATCCCGAGATGAAAAACGGTCCGCGCCTGACACGGCGCGGCCGGAAAAATGTGCAATATCAACCCGGTCCGGGGCATCGAGGCCCTGCTGGGAAAGGAAGAGTGATGATCAATCGACGTGCCTGGAGCGCTGCCGCGGCAGCCGTGCTGGCCATGGGAACCTGGGGCGCTGCGCTGCCCGTCCACGCGGCCGACGAAACCCCTGATGCGCTGATCAAGCGTGTCTCCACCGACGTGCTGGAAACCATCAAGAAGGACCCCTCGCTGCGCGAGGGCGATGTCTCCAAGGTCAATGCGCTGGTCAATGACAAGGTCATGCCCTATGTGAATTTCCGCCGCATGACCTCGGCTTCGGTTGGCCCGGCCTGGCGCCAGGCCACGCCTGCACAGCGCGAGAAGCTGGAGACCGAGTTCAAGGCCCTGCTGATCCGCACCTACTCGGGCGCGCTGACCCAGGTCAGCAACCAGACCATCAATGTCAAGCCGGTGCGCGCTGCGCCCGGCGACATCGATGTACTGGTGCGCACCGAGGTGCTGGGCCGCGGCGAGCCCGTGCAGCTGGACTACCGTCTTGAAAAGTCCGGCGACGGCTGGAAGATCTACAACCTGAACGTGCTGGGCGTGTGGCTGGTGGAAACCTACCGCAACCAGTTCAGCCAGGAAATCAATGCCCGTGGCATCGACGGCCTGATCGAGACCCTTGCCACGCGAAGCAAGATGCCTGCCACGCCGCCCTCCAAGGGCTGATGGCCCATTGACGCACACGCCATGCTGCAGCTCCCCCGTGAACTGACCTACCGCCAGGCGCGCAGCTGCCTTGTGCAGCTGCAGCCCCAGGTTCAGGCCTTCGATGGCGCCCAGGTGCGCGTCGATGCCAGCGGTGTCGAGGTCTTCGACTCGGCTGCCCTGGCCGTGCTGCTGGCCTGCCGCCGCACCGCGAAGGCGGCCGACAAGCAATTGGTGGTCGTGGGCCTGCCGCAGGGCCTGCAGTCCATGGCGGCGCTGTACGGCGTCGACGGGCTGCTCAGCGACACTGCCGCATCCTCCCCCTCCTGAGCAGCCTGCGCAGCGCGCCGCTGCAAAGAGCCCTGCAAGGCAGGTTTGGCTGCAAGGGCCTAGAATCGCGCCTCGCATGTCTGCCGTCTCATTCCAATCCATCTCAAAGACCTACCAGACCCCCAAGGGGGCCTTCCAGGCGCTCAACCACGTGAGTCTGGACATCGAGGAGGGCGAGTTCTTCGGCCTGCTCGGTCCCAATGGCGCTGGCAAGACCACGATGATCAGCATCCTGGCCGGCCTGTCGCGCGCCACCAGCGGCCGCGTGCTGGTCCAGGGCAGCGACGTGCATGCCGACTATTCGGCCGCCCGGCGCAAGCTGGGCATCGTGCCCCAGGAGCTGGTCTTCGATCCCTTCTTCAACGTGCGCGAGGCGCTGCGCTTTCAGTCCGGCTATTTCGGTGTCAGGAACAATGACGACTGGATCGACGAGCTGCTGCACAGCCTGGGGCTGACCGACAAGGCCAACTCCAACATGCGCCAGCTGTCCGGCGGCATGAAGCGCCGCGTGCTGGTGGCCCAGGCCCTGGTGCACAAGCCGCCCATCATCGTGCTGGACGAGCCCACGGCCGGCGTGGACGTGGAGCTGCGCCAGACGCTGTGGCATTTCATCGCGCGCCTGAACCGCGAAGGCCATACCGTGCTGCTCACCACCCATTACCTGGAAGAGGCCGAGGCGCTGTGCAGCCGCGTGGCCATGCTCAAGCAGGGCAACATCGTCAAGCTCTCGACCATGTCGGAGTTGCTCCGTTCTGCCTCGTCCAATGTGCTGCAGTTCAAGACCGATGCCGCCTTGCCGCCGGCCCTGGCCGCGCGGGCACGGGTGACCGGCCGCATCGTGCAGATACCCGCCAACGACGCCAGCGATGTGGAGCGCCTGCTCGCCGCGCTGCGCGAGGGCTCCGTCGTCCCCGAGGACGTGGAAATCCGCCGTGCCGATCTGGAGGATGTCTTCATCCACGTGATGAACGAGCAGGGCCAGACTTCGCAGGGAGCTTCGGCATGAACGGCTGGCAGACCCTGCTCAAGAAGGAAGTGCTGCGTTTCTGGAAGGTCAGCTTCCAGACCGTGGCCGCACCCGTGCTTACGGCCGTGCTCTATCTGCTGATCTTCGGCCATGTGCTCGAAGGCCGGGTGCTGGTCTACGACCGCATCAGCTACACCGCCTTCCTGATCCCGGGCCTGGTGATGATGAGCGTGCTGCAGAACGCCTTTGCCAACAGCTCCTCCAGCCTGGTGCAGAGCAAGATCATGGGCTCCATGGTCTTCGTGCTGCTCACGCCGCTGTCGCACTGGGCGTGGTTCGGCGCCTACGTGGGAGCGTCGGTGCTGCGCGGGCTGCTGGTGGGCGTGGGCGTGTTCATCGTCACGCTGTACTTCGCCATTCCCGAATTCACGGCACCGCTGTGGATTCTGGTCTTCGGCCTGCTGGGTGCTGCGCTGCTGGGCACGCTGGGCGTGATCGCCGGCCTGTGGGCGGACAAGTTCGACCAGATGGCGGCCTTCCAGAACTTCCTGATCATGCCCATGACCTTCCTGTCGGGCGTGTTCTATTCCATCCAGTCGCTGCCGCCTTTTTGGCAAAAAGTCAGCCATCTGAACCCGTTTTTCTACATGATTGATGGCTTCCGCTACGGCTTCTTCGGCCAGAGCGACGTGTCGCCCTGGGTCAGCCTGGCCATCGTCGGCTCGGCCTGGCTGGCGGTGAGCGCCCTGGCCGTGCACCTGCTGCGCATCGGCTACAAGATCCGCGGCTGAGGTTTTTCCACAGGCTGCGGCGGGCGTTGTGCCCGCATTGTTGAATCCACCCATGAACAGGCGGCCGGCGCCCGGCGCCGCCGCCAACCAAGGCCATGCCACGATGCATGGCAGGAAAGCTTCCCCCATGACTGCAGACCAACTCAAGGAACTGATCGCCACCGGCCTGCCTTGCGAACACATTGCGCTGGAAGGCGACGGACGGCACTGGTTTGCCACCATCGTCTCGGCACAGTTCGAAGGCCAGCGCCTGCTGCAGCGCCAGCGACTGGTCTACGCCACGCTGGGCCAGCGCATGCATACCGACGAGGTCCATGCCCTGTCCATGAAGACCTATACGCCCGCCGAGTGGGCTGTCCAGGCCGGCCAGGCCTGAGTGCACAGCCCGGTCACGACGCTTCAGACTTTCTGCTGCAACTGGTCGATACGGCCCGTGCGGCATCTCCTTTTTCCCGATTTCCAGATTCAAGTCTGTCAGCCATGGACAAACTCCTGATTCGCGGTGGCCGAGCGCTGCATGGCGAGGTGACGGTCTCCGGCGCCAAGAATGCCGCCTTGCCCGAGCTGTGCGCCGCGCTGCTGTCATCCGAGCCCGTCACCCTGCGCAACGTGCCGCGCCTGCAGGACGTGGCCACCATGCTCAAGCTCATCCGCAACATGGGTGTCGGCGCCGAGCACGATGACAGCGGCACCGTGCGCATCAACGCCGGCTCTCTGTCCAACCCCGAGGCACCCTACGAACTGGTCAAGACCATGCGCGCCTCGGTCCTGGCCCTGGGCCCGCTGCTGGCGCGATTCGGCCAGGCCCGCGTGTCGCTGCCCGGCGGCTGCGCCATCGGCTCGCGCCCCGTGGACCAGCACATCAAGGGCCTGCAGGCCATGGGCGCCGAGATCGTGGTCGAGAACGGCTACATGAATGCGTGCCTGCCCGGGCATCTCAAGCGCCTGCAGGGCGCCCGCATCACCACCGACATGGTGACCGTCACGGGCACCGAGAACTTCCTGATGGCCGCCGTGCTGGCCGAAGGCGAGACCGTGCTGGAAAACGCCGCCATGGAGCCCGAGATCGGCGACCTGGCCGAAATGCTCATCAAGATGGGCGCAAGAATCGAAGGCCATGGCACCGGGCGCATCGTCATCCAGGGCGTGGAACGCCTGAGCGGCTGCGAGCACCAGGTGGTGGCCGACCGCATCGAGGCCGGCACCTTTCTGTGCGCCGTGGCCGCCACGGGCGGCAATGCGCTGCTGCGCAATGGCCGCGCCGACCATCTGGGCGCCGTCATCGACAAGCTCAAGGATGCGGGCGCCGAGGTGTCCGCCGAGGACGGCGGCATCCGCGTGCGCGCGGCCGGCAAGCTCAAGGCCCAGAGTTTCCGCACCACCGAATACCCGGGCTTTCCCACCGACATGCAGGCGCAGTTCATGGCGCTGAACCTGGTGGCCGAAGGCTGCAGCATGGTCACCGAGACCATCTTCGAGAATCGCTTCATGCACGTGGACGAAATGCTGCGCCTGGGCGCGCAGATCACCACCGACGGGCGCGTTGCCACCATCACCGGCAGCCAGTCGCTGTCGGGCGCGGCCGTCATGGCCACCGACCTGCGCGCCTCGGCCAGCCTGGTCATCGCCGGCCTCGTGGCCAAGGGCGAGACCCTGGTCGATCGCATCTATCATCTGGACCGCGGCTACGATCGCATGGAAGACAAGCTGCGCGGCCTGGGTGCCGACATCGAAAGAGTTTCCCAATGACCATCACGATTGCCCTGTCCAAGGGCCGCATCTACGACGAAACCGTGCCGCTGCTGGCCGCTGCCGGCATCTCGGTCACCGAAGACATTGAAAAGTCGCGCAAGCTGATCTTCGAGACCAACCAGAGCCACGTGCGCGTGGTGCTGGTGCGCGCCTCCGACGTGCCGGTCTACGTGCAGTACGGCGGTGCCGATCTCGGCGTGGCCGGCCTGGACTCGCTGATCGAGCATGGCGCCCAGGGCCTGTACCAGCCCCTGGACCTGAAGATCGCGCGCTGCCGCGTCAGCGTGGCCGTGCGCAACGGCTTCGACTATGCGCTGGCCGTCAAGCAGGGCGCCCGCCTGCGCATCGCCACCAAGTACCCCGAGATCGCGCGCAACTTCTTCGCCACCAAGGGCGTGCACGTGGACATGGTCAAGCTCTACGGCTCCATGGAGCTGGCCCCGCTGACCGGCATGGCCGACGCCATCGTCGACCTGGTGTCCACCGGCAACACGCTCAGGGCCAATGACCTGGTCGAGGTCGAGCCCATCATGGAGATCAGCTCGCGCCTGGTGGTCAACCAGGCCTCGCTCAAGCTCAAGCAGGCCCCTCTGCGCAAGATCATCGATGCCTTCGCATCGGCCATTCCCCAAGACTGAAGTCCTCTCCACCATGGAATACCAAGCCGCTCCCGCCCGCCTGTCCACGCTTGACGCCAACTTCGAACACGATTTTGCGCAGCGCCTGCATTGGTCGGCAGACACGGACGCGGCCATCGAGCAGCGCGTGGCCGACATCCTGGCCGATGTGCAAAAGCGCGGCGATGCGGCCGTGCTGGAGTACACGGCGCGCTTCGACGGATTGCAGGTGGACGGCATGGCAGCGCTGGAGCTGACGCAGGCCGAGCTCAAGGCAGCCTTCGACGGCCTGGGCGACGAGCAGCGCGATGCGCTGACGGCCGCCGCCCAGCGCGTACGCACCTACCACGAGGCACAAAAGCGCGCCAGCGGCGAGAGCTGGAGCTACCGCGACGCCGATGGCACCCTGCTGGGCCAGAAGGTCACGCCGCTGGACCGCGTTGGCATCTATGTGCCCGGCGGCAAGGCGGCCTATCCGTCCAGCGTGCTGATGAATGCCATTCCCGCCCACGTGGCTGGCGTGCAGGAAATCATCATGGTCGTGCCCACGCCGCGCGGCGAGAAGAACGCCCTGGTGCTGGCCGCCGCCTATGTGGCCGGCGTCACGCGCGGCTTCACCATCGGCGGCGCCCAGGCCGTGGCGGCCCTGGCCTACGGCACGGCAACCATCCCCAAGGTGGACAAGATCACCGGCCCCGGCAATGCCTATGTGGCCAGCGCCAAGAAGCGGGTGTTCGGCACCGTGGGCATCGACATGATTGCCGGCCCCAGCGAAATCCTGGTGCTGGCCGACGGCAGCACGCCGCCCGACTGGGTGGCCATGGACCTGTTCAGCCAGGCCGAGCATGACGAGCTGGCGCAAAGCATCCTGCTGTGCCCCGATGCCGGCTACATCGCCGCCGTCCAGCGCGAGATCGACCGCCTGCTGCCCGAGATGCCGCGGCGCGCCATCATCGCCAAGAGCCTGAGCGACCGGGGTGCCCTCATCCTCACGCGCGACATGCAGGAGGCCTGCGCCATCAGCAACCGCATCGCGCCCGAGCACCTGGAAGTCTCCAGCAACGATCCCCACCAGTGGGAGCCGCTGCTGCGCCACGCAGGCGCCATCTTCCTGGGGGCCTACACCAGCGAGAGCCTTGGCGACTACTGCGCCGGCCCCAACCACGTGCTGCCCACCAGCGGCACGGCGCGCTTTTCCTCGCCGCTGGGGGTCTATGACTTCCAGAAGCGATCCAGCCTCATCGAGGTCAGCGAGCAGGGCGCGCAGAGCCTGGGCCGCATCGCCTCGGTGCTGGCGCATGGCGAAGGCCTGCAAGGCCATGCGCGCGCTGCCGAAATGCGTCTGAAGTAGACGCTCGCTTCCTGCTGGATGAAGGCGCCGTCACCGAAAGGGGCGGCGCTTTTTGCTGCCTGAACGCTAGAGCAAGCGTGTCAAGAATTGACACGAAATCAGTGGAGCACGAATTTCGTGTAGACTTGCATCCTGTGAAGAACCTCACCATCACCGTCGAAGACAGCGTGCTTGAATGGGCCCGCATCGAGGCTGCCAGGCGCGGCACCAGCGTCTCGCGCATGGTGGGCGACTTCATGGCCGAGATGCAGCGCCGCGAGGACGCCTACGAGCGCGCCTACCTGGCCTGGCGCACCGACGAGCGCGGCTGGGACGGCGGCCAGCCGTCATCCGAGCAGCCCGCCCAGCGCAGTGCCGCACTGCGTCGCCAGGGCCAGGCATGAACACCGTCTTCGTCGATACCTCCGTGCTGGTTGCTGCCGAAGACACGGGGCAGGGCGCCTTGCATGCAGCCGTGCTGCAGTGGCTGGACCTGCTGTGGCGCACGCGCAGCGGGCGCACCGGCAGCCAGTCTCTGTGCGAGTTCTATGAACAGGTCACCACGGCCGCCCAGCCTCTGCCGCAGGGCGATGCGCGCGCCGCCATCCGCCGCTACCAGACCTGGACGCCCTGGAAGACCGATGCCGCCACGCTGGAGACCGCCTGGGCCGTCCAGTCCCGCCACCAGCTGGCCTTTGGCGACTGCCTGGCCGTGGCCTGCGCCCAGCACAGCGGCTGCGAGCAGATGCTGACCCTGCACCTGCCGCACGGCGCCCAGTTTGGCGGCGTCGCCATGGTGCATCCGCTGCACCAGGCGCCGCTGCAGCAGCAGGCCTGAGCGGCTTCGCTGATGGATTTCCTCCCCCACCGACTCGTGAAAGTGTGCATGCCATGACAGCTTCCATTCCGCAGGTTCAGGCCCTGGCCCTGGAGCGCATCCGCGCCGATGTCCGCTCCATGCACGCCTACCATGTGCAGCCCTCGCAAGGCCTGCTCAAGATGGACACGATGGAGAACCCCTTCCGCCTGCCGCCCGAACTGCAGGCCGCGCTGGGCGAGCGCCTGGGCCGGCTGGAGATCAACCGCTACCCTGGCGAGCGCCAGGAAGTGCTCAAGGACATGCTGGCCCGCTACGCGCAGGCGCCGGCCGGCAGTGCCGTGCTGCTGGGCAATGGCTCGGACGAGATCATCACGCTGCTGGCCCTGGCCTGTGCCCAGCCCCATGCCGAGGGGCGTGCCACCATGCTGGCGCCCATGCCGGGCTTCGTCATGTACCCCATGAGCGCCAGGCTGCAGGGCCTGGACTTTGTGGGGGTCGAGCTGACGGCCGACTTCGAGCTGGACGTGCCCGCCATGCGCGCCGCCATTGCCGAGCACCGCCCCGCCATCACCTATATCGCCTATCCCAACAATCCCACGGCTACGCTCTGGGCCGAGGCCGATGTGCAGGCCGTGATCGACGCGGTCGGCGCCATCGGCGGCCTGGTCGTCATGGACGAGGCCTACCAGCCCTTCGCCCGCCGCAGCTGGAGCGAGAACATGCGCGCCGACCCGGCCCGCAACGCCCATGTGCTGCTGATGCGCACACTCAGCAAGTTCGGCCTGGCCGGTGCGCGCCTGGGCTACCTGATCGGCCCGGCCGCCATCGTCGGCGAGATCGACAAGGTGCGCCCGCCCTACAACATCAGCGTGCTCAACTGCGAGACGGCCATCTTCGCGCTGGAGCACGAGGCACTGTATGCGCAGCAGGCCGTGGCCATCCGCGCCGAGCGCCAGCCGCTGATCGATGCCCTTGCCGCGTTGCCGGGCGTGGAAAAGATCTGGCCGTCCGAGGCCAACATGGTCTTGCTGCGCGTGCGCGATGCCGCGCGCGCCCAGGCCGAGATGAAGGCCCGGGGCGTGCTGGTGAAGAATGTCTCTGCCATGCACCCGCTGCTGGCCAACTGCCTGCGACTGACCGTGGGCACCCACGAAGAAAACGCCCAGATGCTGGCGGCCCTGAAGGAATCCCTATGAGCAATGCAGCTCCCGCACGCACCGCCGAGGTGCAGCGCAATACCGCCGAGACCCGGATCAAGGTCGCCATCAACCTGGACGGCACGGGCAAGGCCAGCCTGCGCTCGGGCATCGGTTTTCTGGACCACATGCTCGACCAGATCGCGCGCCATGGCCTGATCGACCTCGATATCGACTGCGAGGGCGACCTGCACATCGACGGCCACCACACGGTGGAGGACATCGGCATCACCCTGGGCCAGGCCTTTGCCAAGGCCGTGGGCGACAAGAAGGGCATCCGCCGCTACGGCCATGCCTATGTGCCGCTGGACGAGGCCCTGAGCCGCGTGGTCATCGATTTCTCGGGCCGCCCGGGCCTGCACATGGACGTGAAATTCACGGCCGGCAGCATCGGCCAGCTCGACACCCAGCTGGTCTACGAATTCTTCCAGGGCTTCGTCAACCATGCGGGCGTGACCCTGCACATCGACAATCTCAAGGGCTTCAACGCTCACCACCAGTGCGAGACCATCTTCAAGGCCTTCGCACGCGCCCTGCGCTTTGCGCTGGAGCATGACGAGCGCATGGCCGGCGTCATTCCCTCGACCAAGGGCGCTCTGTAAAGAGAATCGATTGACTCCGGCCAGAGCTTGATCTGACCGGGCAATCCAGCCGAAAATCCGACCGAACACGCGCCACACGCTATGAGTTTGACTGACAACACCGTCGCCGTCGTCGATTACGGCATGGGCAATCTGCGCTCGGTTTCCCAGGCCGTGCGCACGGCCGCCGCCGACTCCGGCTGGCAGGTCGTGGTCACCGCAGATCCCGAGGTGGTCCTGGCCGCCAACCGGGTCGTGCTGCCGGGCCAGGGCGCCATGCCCGACTGCATGCGCGAGCTGCGCGAATCCGGCCTGCAGGACGCCGTGCTGCACGCCGCTGCCAACAAGCCCCTGTTCGGCGTCTGCGTGGGCATGCAGATGCTGCTGGACCACAGCGACGAGGGCGATGTGCCTGGCCTGGGCCTGATCCCCGGCAATGTACGCAAGTTCGATCTGGCGGGCCGCGTCCAGGCCGACGGCAGCCGCTTCAAGGTGCCGCAAATGGGCTGGAACCGCGTGCACCAGACGCACAATGCCGGGCAGCCCCACCCGCTGTGGCGTGGAATTCCCGAAGACAGCTTCTACTACTTCGTGCACAGTTTCTACGCCGTGGTGCAGCAGCCCCAGCATTGCGCTGCTCAGGCCGACTACGGCGGGCGCTTTGCCTGCGCCATCGGACGCGATAATATTTTCGCCACCCAGTTTCACCCCGAAAAGAGCGCAGACCAGGGCCTGGCCCTGTTCCGCAACTTTCTGGGCTGGAAGCCCTGAACCCTCTTTCCCTCCCCGCACCGGCCGCTGCATCCCAGGCCTTCATTGCTCGCAAACCATCATGCTGCTCATTCCTGCCATCGACCTCAAGGACGGCCACTGCGTACGCCTCATCCAGGGTGATATGGACCAGTCGACCACGTTCGGCGAAGACCCGGCCATCATCGCCCGCCGCTGGCTCGACGCCGGCGCACGCCGCCTGCACCTGGTGGACCTCAATGGCGCGTTTGCGGGCCAGCCCAAGAACCTGGCGGCCATCAAGGCCATCCTCAAAGAGGTGAATGGCAGGATTCCGGTGCAGCTCGGCGGCGGCATCCGTGACCTGGACACCATCGAGAAATACATAGACGCCGGCATCAGCTACGTGATCATCGGCACCGCCGCCGTGAAGAACCCGGGCTTTCTGCAGGACGCCTGCAGCGCCTTCGGCGGCCATGTGATCGTCGGCCTGGACGCCAAGGACGGCAAGGTGGCCATCGACGGCTGGAGCAAGCTCACGGGCCAGGATGTGCACTCGGTGGCCAAGCGCTTCGAGGACTGGGGCGTGGAGTCCATCATCTACACCGACATCGGCCGCGACGGCATGCTCACGGGCATCAACATCGACGCCACCGTCAATCTCGCGCAATCGCTGAAGATTCCCGTCATCGCCTCGGGCGGCCTGGCGGGCATGGCCGACATCGAGGCGCTGTGCAAGGTCGAGGACGAAGGCATCGAAGGCGTGATCTGTGGCCGCGCCATCTACTCGGGCGACCTCGACTTCGCCGCTGCGCAGGCCCGCGCCGACGAACTCAGGGCCTGATCGGCTTTTGCTGCTGCCCTGTTCGCGGGCGCCTGTCCTGACAGGCGCCCGCGCTGCATTCGGCGCCGAAGGTGCCTGCGGTCTTTACGAGCAGGCAGGCATGGCCTGCCCGGCATTGGTGGCGCGCACGGTCTGCACAAAGGCATCCCAGTAGTTCGGCAGCCCGGCCCAGGGGTTGCCCACGCCGGTGCTGGGCTCGAACTCCAGCTGCGTCACATAGATCCATCCCGCCTGGTAGCGTGCCGAGGCGGCCGACTGCACGGCCGTCTGCATGGCCGCGCAGCCCGACACGTTGTGCACCAGCGAGGCCTGGTGGCTGTTGGGCAGCCCGTACAGCCAGTCAAAACTCGTCGTGCGCGGATCGTAGGTGGCATAGGTGGAGCCCTTGCCCTCGAACGTGGTCAGCACATCGGCCACATCGGCATAACCGGCCACGGGCACGAGGCCTGGATTGCCGATCACGATCAGGTTGGGATTCTTGGCCTTGATGTACTGATAGATGGTGCGGTAGAAGTCCAGCCGGTTGGTGGTGGCGGCCATCTCGTCAATGAAGAAGCCCTTGACCAGGCCTGCGCCGTAGTGGGTGAAATAGTTGTCGATATTGGCCTGGATGCTGGCCAGCGATCGCGTGCCCGTGCCATAGCTGGAGCTCACATAGCCCACCAACTGCCCGCCGGCGTTGGCAAAAGCGGTGGCGGCGCGCGTGATGTTCGCGTCCGGGCCACTGAAAATGCCGTTGGCCGGATTCAGGATGGCCGTCATCTGCACGGTCGGATTCGCCTGTGCGCTGGCCGTCAGCGCATTCCAGGCCGTGGCTCCCGTGCCGGTGGGATAGAAATACGTGGGTACCAGCACCCGCAGCGGCGCTGGTGCCGGGCGCAGATAGAAGGTCTGGGAAGCGCTGCCCGTGCGGCCTGCCACGGTGGCGCTGGCCTGCACCTGCTGGCGGCCCGGCGTGGCACCGGTCAGAGAGGCGGTTGCCACGCCGGAACTGGTCAAAGCCGAGGTGCTGACGCCTGTGGCTGCGCTGAAGCTCACCACGGTTCCATCGGCGGCATTCACGCCATCGGCCAGAACACTTGCACGCAGGGCCAGTGCCGAGCCTGCAGTCACCACATCCCTGGCGGCAGGGGCCGTCCATTGCACGGTGACCGTCGTCACTCCAGGCTGGCCGGTGCCGCCGTCACCGCCAGTGCCACCGCCAGCGTTGCTGTCACCACCGCCGCCTCCACCACAGGAGGCCAAAGAGGCGGCCAGGGCAAGCATGCCGAGTCGCAGGACAAGAGGAGAGGGGGCGGGGGAGCGTTGCATGACAGAGGAGGGCTGAGCAGGGAAGGGCTATATTCAAGCATGAAAGTTACATCTTCCTTTCCCGCGGTAACAGCTTTACCTTCGGACGCACAAGCTCCCGGCGCCTGCGCTGATGCATGGCAGGGCCTTCCTGCCATCCGCCTGCGCCTGGCCTGCGGCGATACCGCCCTGGTGGCCTTGCAAGGGGCGCAGCTGCTGTCCTGGCAGGCAGGTGGCGATGAGCAACTGTTCCTGAGCCCTCATGCCGCCCATGACGGCCACACACCCATACGCGGCGGCATTCCGGTCTGCTTTCCCCAATTCAACCAACGCGGCCCGCTGGTCAAACACGGCTTTGCGCGCACCCTGCCATGGCAGGCCGAGGCCGCGCAGGCACAGACGCTGGCGGGCGATGGCCTGTTCCTGCGCCTGCGCCTTGCCGACACGCCGCAGACACGCGCCGTCTGGCCGCATTCCTTCGAGACCTGGCTGGAAGTGACGCTGTTGCCCGGCCGGCTTGACGTGGAACTGGTGGTGCACAACCGGGGCGACACGCCTTTGGCCTTCACTGCCGCCTTGCACAGCTACCTGCGCGTGGCGGACGTGGAGCAATGCCGGCTGCAAGGCCTCGATGGCCTGCCTTACTGGGACGCCGTGGCTGACACCCACCCCATGCAGCAAGGCGAGGTGCGCTTTGGCGCAGAGCTCGATCGCGTCTACCCCCGCCCCGGGAAGACCATGGAACTGGCCGCGCCTGCCGGCGGCTTGCGCATCTCGCAGGATGCCGCCTGGAGCGAGACCGTGGTCTGGAACCCCGGCCCCTCGCTGTGTGCCCGCCTGGCCGACATGCCGCCACAAGGGTGGCGGCAGATGCTGTGCGTGGAGGCCGCCGCCATCGGTGCGCCCGTGCATGTGGCGCCCGGCGCGCACTGGCGCGCGGCGCAGCGTTTGCACAAGCGGTAGTCCGGCACCCGCTCTTGAACGGAAAAGGCGCCTGTGAACAGGCGCCTTTTCCATGGGCTCGAAAGCCGGGTCAGCGGCGCTGCATGCGTTGTGCCGACTGCGCAGGACGCAGGCCCGGGGTGATCTGCAGCTCCACGGGGCCTTCGCCCCGGCGCACATCGAATTTCGCGGCCTCGCCGGGCTTGAGCGCGGCCACGGCGGTCAGCAGCTCGGACACGTTTCGGATGGGCTTTTCGCCCACCTGCACGATCACATCGCCCGGGCGCATGCCGGCCTGGGCCGCAGGGCCTGCCTGCAGCACGCCGGTGATGATCACACCGGAGTCGGCCTTCACGCCAAAGGTCTCGGCCAGCTCCGGCGACAGTTCATTGGGCTCCACGCCGATCCAGCCGCGCACCACGCGGCCATCCTTGACGATGCCGTCCAGCACCAGCTTGGCCGTGGACACGGGAATTGCAAAGCCAATGCCCATGCTGCCACCGGAGCGTGAATAGATGGCGGTATTGATGCCCAGCAGATTGCCGCTCGCATCCACCAGTGCGCCGCCCGAATTGCCGGGATTGATGGCCGCGTCGGTCTGGATGAAGTTCTCGAAGGTATTGATGCCCAGCTGACTGCGGCCCAGGGCGCTGACGATACCGCTGGTCACCGTCTGGCCCACACCGAAGGGGTTGCCGATAGCCAGCACGCGGTCGCCCACGTCGATCTGGTCGGAATTGCCCAGAACGATGACGGGCAGCTTGTCCAGGGCGATCTTGAGCACGGCCAGGTCGGTTTCGGGATCGGTGCCGATCACCTGGGCCTTGGCCTGGCGGCTGTCGGTCAGCGTGACCTCGATGTCGTCCGCGCCCTCGACCACGTGGTTGTTGGTCAGGATGTAGCCGTCGGTGCTGATGATCACGCCGCTGCCCAGGCCTGCCTGCTCCTGCGTGCCCTGGTCGCCGAAGAAGAATTGGAACCACGGATCGTTGCTGCGCGGATGGCGCACCGCCTTGCTCGTGTTGATGCTCACCACGGCCGGCGCAGCCTTCTTGGCGGCAGGCGCAAAGCTGCCGGGGCTGACTTCCCCGACCGGCGTGGCCGGCGCTTCCAGCAAGGCAATGCCGGCGTTGCTGCGCACGGCTCCACGGCGCAGCCAGTCCGGCTGCAGCGTGGCGACGACGAAATAGGCAGCCACCAGGATGGTGACCGCCTGCGAAAACAGCAGCCAGGTGCGTTTCATGAAGTGTGGTGTTCTGTGCGGGAGTACAAGGCCTCATTGTGAGGCATGTCGTACACAGGGTGGCGGTGGGCGCGTTCGCTGGGGTGCTGGTGCCCGGTGAATCACCGAACAATCGACATTGCCATATCGGGATGTGTAGACATTCGACTTTCCCTGAAGCGCAAATAGACGTTTCAATCTCTTTGTTGCTTCATTTGAAATAGGACAAGTCTTATTTAAATTGACTTGCCAATTATTTTTTCAGGTCACGATTTGATGCGGATGAGTGATCTCAATACAATCGCGGACCAATGAATAGAGCGGGGAGGGAGGGGATATGGAGTGGAGAGACTCGGGGAGGATTGCGCCCAGATGGCTGATGCTATTGGTTGGCGCCGTGTTTGCCATTGCAGGAACCATCGGCATTGCCTTTGCACAGGCCGCGGATGCGGTATGTGCCGAAGTCAAGATTGTCATAGAGCAAAAACTCTCGCTGGAGCGCCAGGCGTTCGACGCCAGGATGGTGATCACCAATGGCCTGGCGGACCAGAAGCTGGAGAACGTCAGCATCACGCTGCAGTTCCTGGATGCGAACAACCAGACGGTGATCGCCACCACGGATTCCGCAGCCTCCGGAGCCCGCTTTTTCTACCGCACGGATGGGGTCGAGGGCATCAGTTCGCTGGAAGGCGGCACCATCGCCCCCAAGGCCGTGGCGAATGTGCGGTGGCTCATCATTCCCGCCGCCGGCACGGGCGGCCGCGATCCCCAGGGGGCGGTCTACTACATAGGCGCCAAGGTCACCTACACGCTGGACGGCAAGACCGACACCGTGGAGGTGGCGCCGGAGTCCATCGTCGTGCGACCCCAGCCTGAACTGGTGCTGGACTACTTCCTGCCCCGTGATGTTCCGGGTGACGATGCCTTCACACCCGAGGTCGAGCCTTCCGACCCCTTCACGCTGGGCGTGCGCATCAAGAACAGCGGAGGCGGCACTTCATACAAGACCAAGATCGATACGGCCCAGCCCCGCATTGTCGAAAATCGACAAGGGCTGCTGGTCAATTTCCAGATTCTGAGCGGCTATGTCAACGATGCGCCAGCAGGCAAAAGCCTGCTGCTCGACTTTGGCGACATCGCGCCAGGATCGTCCATGCATGGGCGCTGGAACATGGTGTCCAGCCTGGCTGGCAAATTTGTCGAATTCGCGGCCGGATTCACCCATGCGGATTCGCTGGGCGGTGCTCTGACGTCCCTGATCAAGGCCGTCAATACCCATCAATTGGTCCAGGATGTGCGTGTCGATCTTCCAGGACGCGACAAGGTCCGCGATTTTCTGGCCCTGGATGGAGATGTCTACCGCGTCTATGAATCCGATGGCGTGGATACCGAGGTCAGCGATCAAAGCCGATCCGCGCAATTCGTGCCCTCCGGTGCCACCGCCAGCCTGCAGTTCAATCCCGTGGCGAATGGCATGGCCTATGCGCGCGTGCCCGATCCCTCCAGGGGCACCCGTCTTCCCCGGCAGGTGGTCCGCTCCGACGGCTACGTCGTCCCTGGCGAAAACGTCTGGCTCTCCAGGCAGCGCAACGAGGACCTGAGCTGGAGCTATCACCTGAACCTGTTCGATGTGAACACCACGGGCCGCTACACCATCGGCCTGGTCGCTGGCGAGGCACAGGCCAGCATTGCCGGCACAGCCTTCGAGGACCGCAATGCCAACGGATTGCGAGATGCCGGCGAGCCCGCCATCCCCGTGCTCGAAATCAAGCTCACCGGCACCCGGGCAGGCACCGGGGAGTCGGTGCTGGCCATGGCCCACACCGATGCCCAGGGCCAATTCCGATTCGATGGACTGCTGCAGGGCAGCTACGCGCTGTCGGCTGCCGTCAGCGAGGGGCTGGTCGATGGCGCTGCCCTTGCGGGCACGGCGGGCGGCCAGTCCGCGCCGGGACGCATTTCGGGCATTGATCTGGCCACCGGTACGGCGGCTGCGGGTTATCTGTTTGCAAAGCGCTCCGCCAAGGCGACCGGGCCAGATCCCGAACCGGAAGCGGACACGGGCATCAGCGTGACGGCGGCACCGGCCACCATGGCCCGCGACGGCGGCTCCACGGTCACCATCACGGCACGCAATGCCGGGCCGGCCATTGCAGCCTCCACCGTCGTTAATGTGGACCTGCCCCAGGAGTTGGAGATCGCCAGCCAGTCGGCATCGGCGGGCAGCTATTCGCAGGGCCGCTGGACCCTGGGCGACATGGCCAAGGACTCCGCCCCCACCCTGGTGCTGCAGGTGCGTCCTGCGGCAGGCGCCACGGCCAGGGAATTCCTGCTGGCCGCGCGCATCGGCGCGGCCACCCGTGACCCCGTCACCGGCAACAACGCGGCCAGTACCCTGCTCATGCGCGAGCAGGAGGCCTCCGTGGCAGCCTCGCAGACCCTGGACCAGGGCCTGCGTGTGCTGGCCTATGCCGCATGCGGCGCCGACACCGCTTGCACGGACGGCAAGCGCCTGGCCCTGCAGGATCTGCTGGCGCAAGCCGAGGGTTCGGTGCAGTTGGCGGTCACGCCAGGTGAGTTCCGCAAGGCCTTGCGTGCCGGTGACTTCAGCGCGCTCTGGCTCCATGGATCGGTGGACGACCTGGTCGCTTCCCAGATGGAGGAAGTGCGGGCCGCCGTCTACCGTGGTGCCTCGCTGGTCATCGACGGCGCACCGGGCGCGTTGCCGGACAGCCTGGCCGACGTCTGGGGCGGCAGCCGTTCGGGCCAGCCACTGCCTGCGGGCATCTCTGTGCACCTGGGCGATGCAGGCCTGGGCGATGCGGCGCTGGCGCTGCAAGGCCAGGCCTGGGCATTGCAGAACGAGGGTACAGGCTCGGAACTGGCCCGCTATGGCACAGGGCAGACCGCTGCATTGGGCGTGGCCCACGGCAAGGGCCAGGTGCTGGTGATCGGCTTCGATGCGCTGGCGCAAAGCGCGGTTGCGGCTTCGTGGAAAGACTGGACCAAGACCCGCTTCACTGCCCTGGTCCCGCCTGTGTCCGAGCCCATGCTGGCGCAATCCGTCGTGCGCGTCAGAACCAGCATCGCCAACCGCAGCACACAAGCCATTGCGCTGGAGCAGGCCATGACCCTGGCCAGCGGCATGAAGCTGCGCTCGTCCTCGCCGCAGGCCGTGGTCGATGGTGATCAGGCCAGGTGGTCCCTGGAGCCTGCTTCCCAGGCCGAGCTGCGTGTGCAGGCCTGGCTGGATCTGCCAGGCACCTCGCTGGCCACCACGGTCGAGACGCAGTTGCGCAAATCCGGCGACAAATCGCTGGTGGACAGCTGGTCACAGCCGGTCGTCGTCATCGCGGAAACGCAAGCCGCCGCTAACACCCGGGCCGCAGTGGCTGCGCTGGTGCAGGCCACGGCAGACCAGCGGCGGGCCGTCGAGGCACTGCTGGACCAGGCCCGGGTCGCCATGGAGCAGCAAAAGCCGGCCCAGGCCCTCTCGGCCCTGGTGCAAGTCCAGCCCCTGCTGAGGGCGCTGCCATCCCACGGCACCCGGAATGTGGCCTTGCAATCGCTGGCGCAGTGGATAGGCCTGGTCGCCGCTCAGTGGCAAGACGAGCCCGCGCGCGATTGGGCGCTTTCCATTGTGTCCGGCGATCTGCAGTCGGCTCGGCTGGAGCAGTCCTTTGCGCTGCCGCTGCAGGTGCGCCTGCAGACGGCTGGTGGCAACCCGGTGGCGGGGCAGGAGGTCACGTTCGACGCACCCGCCAGCGGGGCCTCCGCGCGCTTTGCCGGCGGCAGCCGCCAGGCGCGCGTGCTCACCGACGCACAGGGCCTGGCACGCAGCCCGGCGCTGACCGCCACTGGCGCTGCGGGCAGCTTCACCGTATCTGCCGGCGTCGAGGCCTTGCCTGGCGGCGTGCGCTTCACGCTGGACAACCTGGACGGCACGGCGCCCGTGCTGCGCATTGTCAAGCTGACAGGGGATGGGCAGACGGCCACCGTGGGGACGGCCTATGCGGCACCCGTGCGTGTCCAGGTCACCGATGCGCAGGGCACCGCCGTGGCTGGCCACGCCGTGGTCTTTGCGCTGCCGGACAGCGGAGCGAGCGCCGTGTTTGACGGTGGCACGCTCGCGGCGCAGGCCGTCACCGATGGGGGCGGCGTTGCCGCGTCGCCCGCTCTTCGAGCCAATGGACTGGTCGGCGCATTCGAGATGCGCGTGACGGCGGCCGGTGCGGGCGAAGCCTTGCGTGTGTCCCTGCAAAACCAGGCCGCGCCTGTGGCCGGCAAGGATGTGGCCTTGCCTACACCCAGCGGCTCCGGCACGCTGAAAGCCTCGGTGGCGGGCGGTGGCGCCAACTGCCGCTTCAACCCGGACAAGACGGCCGTGCGCAAGCCCGAAGGCTGGCTGCCGCTGTTCAACGTGCTGTTCTTCCCGCATGGCGTGTTCGACTACGAACTCACCGGTTGCGACGTCGGAAGCACGGTCACCGTCACCACCGAGTGGCCCAACCTGTTCGGCATCAGCAGCTACCTGAAGTACGGGCCTGTGCCCCATTCGCGGGGCCGCAGCATCTGGTATGCGCCCAGGAACCTGTCGATCAGCGGCAACCGCATCAGCTACACCATCACTGATGGCCAGTTGGGCGACGACGACCTGCAGGCCAATGGCGTCATCAAGGACCCGGGCGGCCCCGTCATTCAGTCCGGGCCCTTGCCTGGGGATCAGTTGACGGCGGTTCCTGGGCTGGAGGCGGCGGGCCTGGCTTTGTTGTCCGCTCTCATGGCTTTCGGCGCCTGCCTGCAGCACAAGCGCCGGCGCGCCGCCCGTGCAGGTGCGGGGATGGATGCATGAAGCTGCTCCATTTTCCGGGCGCCGTCCTGGCGCATGCACTGGCGGTGTGCACAGCCGTCCTGGCGGCTGCGCCATTGCAGGCGCAGACCGATGCTGGGCCGCAGTCCTGTCGCGCAGATGCCCATGCCGTACGGCAAGCAAGGGCCGACGATACCCCCGTGGCATGGCCCCGGCAGGCGCAGCCTCTGGCGTTGACCCCTTCCTGCTGGATGAGTCCGGACGAGTGGCGCAGGCGCCTTGCTGCGCCCGGCCCGCAGGTGGCCATGCTCGTTGACGTGCGGCCGGCGCAGCACAGGCGCGCATCGCCCGTCACGCAGGCCATGCAGATGGATTTGCAGGAGCTGCAAGGCAAGCGCTTTCTGATGCCCGAGGAGGTCATCCTGCTGGGCACCGGGCTCGACCATGCGGACCTTGACGCGGCATGCCGGCAATTGCGCAGCCAGGGCTTTGTCGGTGTGAAGGCCTTGCTGGGTGGCGCGGCGACGGTATTGCCTCCCATGGCTCCGACCGGCTTGCAGGACCTGTCCGCCAGCGACTGGATCGCCAGTATGGGGCAGGGTCTGGCGTGGACGGTGCTGTCCCTCAGCAAGGCCCTGGATGCATCACCTGCTGTGCAGTCACCCGTTGATGAACAACAAACGCACCGGCTGGTCGCCACACACGATCTGGCTATCCAACTGAACGCCATAGCCAGCCGCAAGGCACGCGGCGACCAGCCAGGAATCTCCGCGTCCCGGGCCTTGGTGGTCATAGCCGATGCATCGACGGAGCCTGAGTTGCGTGCCCGATTGGCAACGCAACAGGCCTCTTTGGGCCACCGGCCTGACGCAGTGCCCGTGTACTGGTTGCGGGGTGGCTGGCAGGCCTACCAAGCACAGGTGGCGAGCATGCAGGCCGTCGCAGCAACGGCAGGCCACCGGCTTCAGGCGGCATGCGGGCGGTTTTAAAAACCAGATTTACAAGATTGCGAGGGGCAGATGTTGGTGCAGAAAGAAATGGCCATTGCTTATTGGGTGTTGAGGGTTTTTTTGGGTGTCCATGTAGTCGCGGGAAAACTGATGGAGTGCCTTGCGGTGATGATCTGCGGTGTCATCTCGAAAATTCTTGGACCAATTATTTGTGCAACCACGGTGTTTCGTAATCTATTGGTTCTATTTCTGATTTCAATTTTCACCTCCATGGGGAGTGCTGGACAAGGAATTGATACGGGGTTGCGCGGCGACGATGTCGCTGCAGGAAAGTTTCCCATAGGTTTTGAATTCGAATATTTCGGTAGAAAATATACTGAGTTCTATGTAACGACAAATGGCTTGCTCAGTTTTGATAACAAGACTACGGCATATGCAAACACCTGTCTTTCCCAGACTTCCCTGGGTGATACGATTTTTGTCTATTGGGATGATCTTCGTACGGATGTTTCGGGGCAGGCAGGTGGAATGATTCATTATCTGACGCAAGGCGAGGCACCCAGGAGAAAATTGGTGGTTCAATGGACGAACATGTACTTCTATGGCACGAATTTGCCTATGGGTACTTTCCAAGTTGTTCTACATGAGGAAGCTAATGAAATAAAGTTCCAATACAGATATCTGCTGGGTACGGAGAGTAATGGCAAATCTGCAACGATAGGCATCCAGGGGCGACACGGCGAAAGAATCGAAGTCGGCTGCAACAAGGAAAATTCAATTCGTCCAAGACAGGGATTTTCCTTTGTCCTGAATGATGATGGAAAGTTTTTATTGAAGGAGAGCGAGTATGATTTTCAGGATATCTCGGGGCTTACACTCACAGCTCCTTCGGTAGAGGCCGTTTTTACGAATAAATCGCCGAAATGGTATTGGGATGCCTTGGGGTTGATGAATACCTACGAGGTGGAGGTGCAAAACTCAAGAAATGAAGTGGTTTATTCGGGTGATGTGGGAAATTCTCTGGATTTTTCATGGCCTGAAGAAATCGTAAATGGGGAGGCATACCGGCTGAGAGTACGGGGTAGCATCAATGGCGGAGGTACATGGGAAGAGTGGTCTGGATTTTCTGAGCAGGTCAAGATCGACTTGGATCCTCCCGAAGTTTCGGCACGGATCATTCAGAAAGATGCCGGGAAATCAGTGATTTCTTATAGTGTGGTGGATCTTGGTTCGGCTCTAAGGGGCGGAACTGTAAAGATTTCACATGATGCTGCTCATGCCAATCCTGCAGTGGAGCAGGCTGTTGGCATTGGTGAGAGAGAGTTTGTATTTGAGTTTCCGCCAGAAAAAAGCAAGATATTCGCAAGGCTGGCTTTTTCTGATGTAGCCGGGAATCTGGCGGAAGTAGATATTGAGTTCGACGTTCTGTCTCAGCCAGTTATTTTGCAGCCGCTTGAAAATTCCATAATCCAGGGGCCTGCGCTGCAGATCTCGGGTGTTGCCAAGAACAGCCAAGCAGTTTCCGTCTTCCTGGATGGGAGGGAAATCACATCCAATATTCCTGTGGACATGGATGGCAGATTTTCCTATGGACCCCACCGTCTGAGTCAAAGAGGCGAATATGACATCTTTGCGGTGGGGAGAAATGGCGATAGTTCCAGTGGGGTTGGGCAGGGTACAAAATTCTCTTATATACCTGCTCCTCCGCAGATCAGTGCCACCTTTGCCAACGCAGCACTGGAACCAAGCGCGACCATACGCGAGCCAGGCGAATTGGCCGTGTCCGCGCAAAGCCCCATCGGCATTGCCAGCGTCAAGGCCACCATCAACGGCCTGCAAGTCTTCGAGCGCAGCGGCGGCAATACCAGCCCGTTCAGCCACAGACAGTTCATCGACTTTGCGCAACTGCCCAATGGCGCGCACCGGTTCGGCATCACCGCCACCGATGTGGACGGGGTTTCCTCGGCGCTGGACATACCGTTCACGCTCAGCCTCAGCGCGCCGCCTGCCCCTGTCATTGCGCAGCCCGTCAACAACGCACAGGTGTCCACGCCGCAACTGGCCGTCTCCGGCACGGCCATGGCGGGCTCGCAGGTGCAGCTGTATCTGGGCGGACAGGCCGTGGGCACGCCGATGGCCGTGCCAGTCAATGGCAGCTTCTCCACCACCCTGACCCTGCCCGCCGAAGGCACCCACCGCATCGAGGCCACGGCCAGCAATGCGCGCGGCACCGGCCCCCGCAGCGCGGCGGTTGCCGTGACCTATGCCATCGCGGCTCCGACGGTGAACTTCACCATGCCGGGCCAGGATGCAACCGTTGTCGGCAGCACGGCCGTCGGTGTCGCCGCCTCGGCACCTGGCGGTATTGCCAAGGTCGATTTCTTCGCCAATGGCAGCCTGATCGGCTCGGCCACGCAGGCTCCGTACAGCGTGCAGTGGGATACGTCGGGCGTGGCCAACGGTGCCCTCACGCTCAGGGCCGTGGCCACCAGCAAGGCAGGCAAGACCGGTGAAGCCACGCGCTCCGTCACCGTGAACAACAAGCCGCCCGAGCCAGAGCAGCCCAAGACGCCCTACACGGGCACGGTCAGCTCCGTCAGCCCGGCGGTCTCGTACGGCGCGCAACGCGTCGTCATTGCCGGTGCCGCCGTGTCACGCGCCAGCGGACAGCCCATGCCCAACGCGGCATTGCGCATGGTGCTGGACATCTCGGGCTTCAAGCGGCGCATAGGCATGGCCACCGACGACAGCGGCCAGTACCGCTACGAATTCGTGCCCACGGCCAATGACAACGGCACCTACATCGTCTCCGTCATCCACCCGGAAGAAACCGCCACCACAGAGCAGGGGCGCTTCACCATCAACCGCCTGAGCTTCGACCTGGCCAGCTACCAGCTCACCGCGCCGCGCGGCTTTGCCGCCAGCATCACGGTCAATGCGCGTGCCAGCGCGGGCACGGGCGCCACCGGCGTGCGCTGGGCCGTGATTCCCGCACAGCAGCCCGGCGGCAGCCTGCCGCCGGGCATCAGCGTGGAGCCGGGTGCACCGGTCAATGTGGCCGCAGGCGCCTCGGTGCCCATGGTCATCCGCTTCACGGGCAGTGCATCGGCCCGGGAGACGGGCACCGTCGTGCTCACGGCCTACGCCAGCGAGACAGGGGACACGCCCCGGGGCAGCTTCACCATCCACTACCGGCTGGTGCAGGCCCTGCCCGAACTGTTTGCCAAGCCCACCTACATAGAAACAGGCGTGCAGCAGGAAAAGACCGTCACCGAGAGCATCACCATCGGCAACCGTGGCCTGGTGGCGGCCCAGGACGTGAAGGTCCAGCTGGTGGACAAGGATGGCAAGGCCGCGCCTTCCTGGATCTTCCTGTCCAGCGCCAGCCATATCGGCGCCGTGGACGTGGGCGCCCAGGTGCCCATCCAGGTCACGGCCAGCCCGGGCAAGGACGTGGCCGATGGCATCTACACCTACCGCCTGCAGATCACGGCCAGCAACCAGGGTACGGGCACCATTCCCGTCTCGGTGGCCGTCACGCAAAGCGGGCAGGGCGGGCTGAGCTTCCATGCCACCGACCTGTTCACGGAAACGCTGGACGCGGGCGGCAAGCCCATACCGGGCGTGGCCAACGTGCGCATCCGCCTGCAAAACGATGCCGTGCTCACCTATCTGCGCACCCTCACCACGGACGCGCAGGGCAAGGCCGTGCTCACCGACCTGCCGCCCGGCACCTACACCTACCGGGCCAGCGGCCCGCGCCATGCCGACAGGTCGGGCCGCATCTTCGTGCGCCCGGGCGTCACCACCTCGGAGCGCGTGCACCTGCAGTACCAGACCATCAGCATTGACTTCAGCGTGACGGAAACCACCATCAAGGACGAATACCAGATCACCCTGGAAGCCACCTTCCAGACCCAGGTACCGGCCCCCGTGGTGCTGCTGGAGCCCCTGTCCATCAACCTGCCCGAGCTGCAGGTGGGCGAGGAATTCACGGGCGAGCTGACGCTGACCAACTACGGCCTGATCCAGGCCGACAAGGTCGCCTTCACGCCGCCGCAGTCCGACGAGTACTACCGCTACGAATTCCTGGCGGACATCCCCAAGACCCTGGCCGCCAAGCAGCGCGTGGTCATTCCCTACCGCATCACGGCCGTCAAGCTGCACCCGCGCAGCATGGGCTTCACACAGGCACGCACGGCGGAGATGGGGGCGGTGCAGAGCCTCGTGGTGAATGCGCGCAATGCGGGAAGCTGCTCGTCCTATGCGAAATGGGCCACCACGGAATGCAGCTGGGTCTGTGCCAACGGTGAGGAAGAGACGCGCACCAGCACCAGCACCTTCAGCCGGCTGGTCGGGGGCAGCTGCGGCTCGGGTGGCTCGTCCGGTGGAGCGGGCGGAGGCTGGGGAGGCACTGGAGGTGCGGGCGGTGCAGGCGGATGGGGAGGCGGCGGTGGCAGTGGCGGAACCCCGCTGCCGCTGGCCCCCGAATGCACACCCACCTGCCGTGGCCAATGCTGCGCAGGCGGCGGCGCCGGCCCCGGTGGGGGCGGAGGCGGCTCGGGAGGAACAGGGGGCGGAGGCGATTTCCGCTGACGCGCAGAGCATTCATCACACATCAGCTGCGCCCGGGCATCGCCCGGACGTCGGCCCCAGAGATGCATTCAACAAGGCAAACGATTCGCGAGACGAGAGGGAAAGAAATGAGAAACAGAAACCATGCTGTGCACGGCTGGCTGTGCGCAGTACTGACGGCAGCAAGCCTGCTGCCATCGATGGCCAACGCGCAGGACTATTCCGGCCCCAGCGCCTTCGCCCGCCCGGGCGACCCCGGCTACTCCCTCACCACTCAGGCCAGCGAACCCCAGGTGCGCTGGATCAACGGCGAATACACCGAAACCCACCTCGACCTGCGCGTACAGGTCCTGGGCGGCCCGCTGGACATCGTGCGCAGCTGGAGCCAGGGCCGCTGGTGGCTCAACCCGGCCTGGGCGCCTTTGAACTTCGAACTCGACCCCCTGGGCCGTGACGCCCGGCTCATCGAGCGCGCGGGTGTCCTGTACGAGCGCAGTGGCCAGGCCGACCTCTACATCGCCAAGGGCAAGAACAACGCGCCCGTCTTCATCAAACGCCTTCCTGAAGGCGGCAGTGCCCAGAACCCCCTGGCACAGTGGCGCTGGTACGACCGCCTGGGCAACAGCATCGACTACGACGCACAAGGCCGCATCCTGGGCTACGCCAACACCAACGGCATCAGCGTGCGCTTTGCCTACGACAGCGCCACGCGGGCCCGCATCCTGGACCACCACGGCGGCACCGTCTACACGGCCACGCTGACCAATGGCCTCATCACCCGCATCGAAGACCGTGCCGGGCGCAGCGTCAGCTACCAATGGAACGGCCAGCTGCTCACCCAGGCCACCGACGTCATGGGCCAGCGCTGGAGCTACACCTACGACGGCAACGGCCAGCTCACCAGCCGCACCGACCCCCTGGGCGCCCAGGTAACGGTCCAGTACAGCCAAAGCATCCCTGCCCCCGCACCGCTGCTCACCCTGGGCGCCGCCGGCAAGGTCCTGGACCCCACGGGCACCAGCGGCACCACCAGCAAGCTGGCCAACCTCTGGGGCGGTGGCCGTGTCGGCAAATTCGATGCCCAGGGCTGCGCCTCCACCGGCAAGAACCAGTACCTGCGAGAAAAACGCCAATTCCTCGTCACCTACCTGGACTGCCGGGGCAACACCACCGTCTACCTCTACGACCGTGAAGGCAACGAACTGGAGCGAACCTTCAACGGCAAGCCCGCAGCCAAAACCCTGTGGGACGGCAACTACCAGACCCGCGCCATCGACGCACGGGGCCTGACCACCACCACCAGCTACGACTACAACTACCAGCCGCTACGCATCGCCCACCCCGATGGCAGCCTCGACCAATACGAATACGAGCCTGTGCGCGGCCTGAAGACCAAACACATCAACCAGGGCGGCATCACCAACACCTGGAGCCATGACGACAAAGGCCGCGTCACCATCTGGACCCAAGCCCTGGGTCGGCCCGAACAGCGCACCACGCGCTACCAGTACGACAGCTACGGTCAACTGACCAGCCGCAGCACCGGCGCGGGCGACGGTACAGGCGAAGACAGCAGAACCATCAGCTACCGCTACGACAACAACGGCAGCCTGATCGAAGCCACGGACCCGCTGGGCCACAGCAGCCAGGCCAGCTACGACGCCAGGGGTCTACCTGCAACGCAGACCGACGCCCTGGGCAACACCACCACGCTGGGCTTTGATGCAGCAGGCCGGCTGACCCAGGCCAGCAATGCCCTGAACCAGACCACAAGCCACGAATACGACGCCAGAGGGCGAAGGACGAAGAGCACCAGTGCAGCAGGCCGAACAAAGCAAACCCGCTACGACCAGAATGGCCGGGTCATAGAAACCATTGCCCCTGGCGAAACGCAAGGCGCAGGCACGCTCATCACCTACGACAACACGGGCCTGCCCCTGAGCACCACCAGCCCCAGCGGTCTTGTCACGCAGACCACCTACGACCACCGGGGCCGCATCGCCAGCAGCATCGATGCGGCAGGCAACGCCATCACCTACGAATACGGGGAAGACGAAACAGCACAGGCCGGCCTGCTCACCGCCACGCAGTACCCCACCTACAAGGAAACCTACCAATACGACCAAATCGGCCGGCAAACCTCAGTCACCCAGCATCTAGCGAACCCCTCGACCCCGGACCAGACCCGCACCCAGCACCAGCAATACGACAGCCTGGGCCAGAGGGTCGCCACCATAGACCCCGCAGGCCGCACCACCATCTATGAATACGACGGCCTGGGCCGCCTCGTCAAAACCATCGACCCCATGGCCCAGGCCACCAAGCAGACCTGGAATGCCCACGACCAGCTCACCAGCCTCACCGATGCCAAGGGAAACACCCACAAATTTGAATACGACAAAGCCGGGCGCCTGATCAAGGAAACCCGCCCCATGGGCGGCGCCATTCTGTATGCCTACGATGCCGCAGGCCAACTGACACAACGCACGGACGCTGGAGGCAATACCCGCAGCTACGCCTATGACAAGGCCGGCCGCATGGTGCAGGAAGAGCACAAGCTCCAAGGCACGGAAACCGACCAACGCATCAGCTACCAGTACGACGCAGACGGCCTGCTCACCGCCTACGAACAAAAGGACGGCCAGCACAACCTGATCAGCAGCGCCACCTACGACAAGGACGCGCAAGGAAGAACCACCCAGAACAAGGTGACCTACGGCAAGGTCGATAACACGGGCAGCTTCAGCTTCACAGTAGGCCAAAGCTACAACGCCGACGGCCAACTGGCTGGCCACAGCTACCCAGATGGCAGCGCAGGCCAATACCGCTACGACAAGGGCCGCCTGAGCCTGGTCACGCTGCCCGACCAGAGCCAGATTCGCTACGGCAACTACCAATGGCTCACGGCCACACGCATAGAAACCCCGGGCGCGACCAAGACAATCAGCGTGGATGCGCTGCAACGGCCCCTGTCCATCGAAGTGAAGAACGCCGCCGCTGAACTGCTGGCCAGCCGCCACTACCGATACGACAAGACGGGCAACATCACCCAGATCGACAGTAACCTGGGCCAGACGCAATACGGTTACGACCCATTGGATCGTTTGACCAAGGCGGCACCAGATCAAAAGCTGCAGGACCTGGGCCTGCCCACCGAGCAATACCAGTACGACGCCGTGCACAACCGCGTCTTCAGTGCCCACCAGGTGGGGCAGTGGAGCTACAACGCGGACAACCAGCTCACAAACTACCCCAGGCTCAAGCCCTTCGATGCAACAGCGCAACCCGTGCAAACGCAGGTGGAGTACTCACCTCAGGGCCACACGGCCAAGGAAAGCAGCGACAAGGGCGAAAAGACTTACGGCTACAACGCGGCAGAACGTCTGATCCGCTATGCCAGCACAGCGGCAGGCCATAACACGCCGAGCATTGAAGCCAGCTATCGCTACGACCCCTTGGGACGGCGCATATCCAAAGAAGTCAAGGAAGGCCAGGCTACCAAGGTCATCTACTTCTTCTACAGCGACACGGGATTGCTGGGGGAAACCAACGAGCAAGGGCAGATGACGAGGGCTTATGGCTTTAATCCGCAGAAAAGCGAGCAAGGACTATGGAGCACGGACCCTATCTGGCAGGGGGAGGTTAGCAATGTGCAATTGACGAGCAGGAACAGCATCATCCATTATCTACATACAGATCACCTGGGAACGCCGATGCTGGGGACCAGCAAGTTGGGAACGATAACTTGGAAAGCTGTTGCCGAGGCGTTTGGAGCTGCGGGAACACTACCGCAAAGTCAAATAGATATGAATTTGAGGTTTCCGGGTCAATATTTTGACAAGGAATCTGGGGGGAATCAGAATTTTAATAGAGACTATGTGGTGAGCTTAGGTAGATATATTCAGGCTGATCCAATTGGACTGACTGGCGGGAATAATGCTTATGTCTATGTTGATTCTAGTCCTGTTAAATATGCGGATCCGTCTGGTTTACATAAAGGTGATAAATGGTGGGGTAGGACAAATAGAGATTTTCAGAGATGGTTTCATAAATGCTATAAGAGAGCTGGTGATCCAGATGCAACACAAGATGATATAGAAGACGCATATGCTGAATGGGTTGAAAGAGGGTCCCCAACTGGTGGGAGGTGCGATGCTCCAAAGCCGAAGCCTGATCCTGTTCCTCCTCCCGGTTGTGCTGACTGTGACGCGAAAAGAGTTCCTGTTGTGAAGGTTGATCCAAATACTGGAGCGGCATTAATTCTACTAATTTTGATGTGCGTTTCTTTTGCATTTGGTGGTTGATTGATATTTGCTATTTAAATATGTATACAATTGAACTGCGAATAGAGGGTAGTGCATTGCCTCTTGAGAGAGTAACGGAGATTCTGGGAATTAAGCCTGGATTGACACGCGAGGCTGGAAGTAAGATTGGATCAAGGTACTTTGATAAATCATTATGGTCATATGATGGCTCTGATGCCGTTGGTGGAAAAAATGGAGAATGGGATTCTTTGGAGGAAGGACTTTCATTTTTGATGATTCTACTCGCAGGTGCACGTGGGGAATTTTTTGGAGAGCTTAGTTCTTTTGATATCTATTGGTGGTGCGGTAGTTTTAACGAGAGTGCCAATGGAAGTGTTGTTTTTTCGGCAGCATTTTTAAAGAGGCTAGGAGATTTTGGTATTCCTTTATATTTTGACTACTATTTTTCTGATATTTAGAAAATGTTATGTCCGGCGCGCTGCCAGTACAGATCTAATAGGCCGCATTACCATCCACGAATACGACAGCCTGGGTCGCCTCGTCAAAACCATCGACCCCATGTCCCAGGCCACCAAGCAGACCTGGAATGCCCACGACCAGCTCACCAGCCTGACCGATGCCAAGGGCAACACCCACAAATTCGAATACGACAAAGCCGGGCGCCTGATCAAGGAAACCCGCCCCATGGGCGGCGCCATTCTGTATGCCTACGATGCCGCAGGCCAACTGACACAATGCACGGACGCTGGAGGCAACACCCGAAGCTACGCCTATGACAAGGCCGGCCGCATGGTGCAGGAAGAGCACAAGCTCCAAGGCACGGAAACCGACCAACGCATCAGCTACCAATACGACGCAGACGGCCTGCTCACGGCTTACGAACAAAAGGACGGCCAGCAGAACCTGATCAGCAGCGCCAACTACGACAAGGACGCGCAAGGAAGAACAACCCAGAACAAGGTCACCTACAACAAGGTGGATAACACGGGCAGCTTCAGCTTCACGGTGGGCCAAAGCTACAACGCGGACGGCCAACTGGCCGGCCACACCTACCCAGATGGCAGCGCAGGCCAATACAGCTACGACAAGGGCCGCCTGAGCCTGGTGACCTTGCCGGATCAAAGCCAGATCCGCTACGGTAACTACCAATGGCTCACGGCCACACGCATAGAAACGCCCGGCGCCACCAAGACAATCAGCGTGGATGCGCTGCAGCGCCCCTTGTCGATTGAGATCAAGAACGCCGCGGCTCAGATACTGGCCAGCCGCCACTACCAATACGACAAGGCAGGCAACATCATCCAGATCGACAGCGATCTGGGCACAACCGAATACGGCTACGACCCACTGGACCGATTGACCAAGGCGGCACCAGATCAAAAGCTGCAGGACCTGGGCCTGCCCACGGAGCAGTACCAGTACGACGCCGTGCACAACCGCAGCTTCAGCAGCCACCAGATGGGCCCGTGGAGCTACAACGCGGACAACCAGCTCGCGAGCTACCCAAGGCTCAAGCCCTTCGACATAACGGCACAGTCCGTACAAACCCAGGTGGAGTACACGCCGCAGGGGCACACAGCCAGGGAAAGCAGTGACAAAGGCGAACGAACCCACAGCTACAACGCTGCGGAGCGGCTGATTCGCTTTGCC
The DNA here is from genome assembly GCF_042653485.1 of Delftia deserti. Lineage (NCBI taxonomy): Bacteria > Pseudomonadati > Pseudomonadota > Betaproteobacteria > Burkholderiales > Comamonadaceae > Delftia > Delftia deserti. The sequence goes on from NZ_JBHSIH010000001.1 coordinate 5,153,001, forward strand.
CACACGGATACGGGCCAGATCACCCCGAGCATTGACGCGCAATACCGCTATGACCCATTGGGGCGTCGTATTGGCAAGACCGTGAAAGAAGGCCAGACCACCAAGATCACATACTTCTTTTACAGCGACATGGGGTTGCTGGGTGAGGCCAACGAACAGGGGCAGATGACGAGGGCCTATGCCTTCAATCCGCAGAAGGCCCAGCAGAGACTATGGGGTACGGACCCTATTTGGCAGGCAGACGTCAGCCAAGCACAATTGGCGAACATGAACACCAGTATTCACTATCTGCACACGGATCATTTGGGTATGCCGATAATGGCTACAAATAGGCAGGGAGCGAAGACATGGAAAATTGTGACAGAAGCATTTGGGGCTATGGGAATATCGGGCCAGAGTCAGGTGGAGATAAATATGAGACTCCCAGGTCAATATTGGGATGCAGAGTCAGGAAATCATTATAATTTTCGTAGAGACTATATACCTCTGGTGGGCAGGTATTCGGAAATTGATCCAATTGGCCTGAGTGGAGGGATAAATTTTTATATATATGATTTGTCTGAGCCGTTAAGGCATATTGATCCGGAGGGGAAGTTCACGATAGAGAAAGATTGTTGTAATCAGGTTCCAGATCTTATGCAAGATATAAATAATGCATGTGATTTAGTGGGCACCAAAGTTGGCGACCTTAAGCTAAAAACTTGTATCACAGAGAGATGTAAATCTGCGCATGTATCTTGTGATGGCATGATGTGCTGGAGAATGAATTATTTCGGTGATTCAGTTTATGGATGGAACTCTCCTGGTAGCTCTACTGCGAATTTATGCTTGACAGCAAATAAAAATGCCAACTCTTTTATGGGTTGGGGCTGTGCTGTGATCCATGAGTGGGCCCATAGCTGCGGATGGGATCATGGAGGAGGATTTGGGATTCCTGATGGAACAAGGGATTTGAATGATTTTGTCCAGAATTGTAGAAATAATTGGAATCCAGTAAATGGTGAGCCAAGTCGGGGGAAGTAATGAGAATTATTTTCTTATCATGCTGTTGGCTCATTTTTGGCCTAATTTGGAAACTTTTCTTAAAGAATAAGATATGCTACTCATATCCATACGATGGGAGTGGTCAACATCTATGCGGAGTGTTTTTTTATGCAAATCTATTTGCTTTTTCCTTGTTGATGGGATTTTTTTTATAAAAAAATATAGAAGAAGACCAATATTTGGTGCAATTTTATATATTTTGCTAATTTTATTATTTTTTGATTTCTTTTTTATGTTGTTTGTGAATATATGAATTTTTAATTTACACAAAGGTCATAGAAACGGACGGGCTACGCAGCTTCTGTTGCAGGTAGCCCGATAGTAGGCCTTGCTTGATCGAATAGATGGTTTCTCCCGCTTTTCGAGCAATGGTGGTGAGCCGCATCCAGACCATTAAATCTACGGCCAGGGCTAGGCTGAGCTTGGTGATCCTGCCAGACCAAAGCCAGATCCGCTACGGTAACTACCAATGGCTCACGGCCACACGCATAGAAACGCCCGGCGCCACCAAGACAATCAGCGTGGATGCGCTGCAGCGCCCCCTATCCATCGAAGTGAAGAATGCTGCCGCTGAACTGCTGGCGAGCCGCCACTACCAATACGACAAGGCCGGCAACATCACCCAGATTGAGAGCGACTTGGGCACCACCGAATATGGCTACGACCCGTTGGATCGATTGACCAAGGCCGTGCCGGATCAACAGCTCAAGGACCTGGGTCTGCCCACCGAGCAATACCAGTACGACGCCGTACACAACCGCACCTTTAGCGGCCACCAGGTGGGGCAGTGGAGCTACAACGCGGACAACCAGCTCACAAACTACCCCAGGCTCAAGCCCTTCGATGCAACAGCGCAACCCGTGCAAACGCAGGTGGAGTACTCACCTCAGGGCCACACGGCCAAGGAAAGCAGCGACAAGGGCGAAAAGACTTACGGCTACAACGCGGCAGAACGTCTGATCCGCTATGCCAGCACAGCGGCAGGCCATAACACGCCGAGCATTGAAGCCAGCTATCGCTACGACCCCTTGGGACGGCGCATATCCAAAGAAGTCAAGGAAGGCCAGGCTACCAAGGTCATCTACTTCTTCTACAGCGACACGGGACTGCTGGGCGAGACCGACGAACAGGGGCAGATGACTAGGGCGTATGCCTTCGATCCGCAGAAAGCGCAGCAGGGCCTATGGAGCACAGCGCCAATCTGGCAGGCGGAGGTCAGTGAGGCAAAATTAAGCAATAAGGACACCAGCATCTATTATTTACATACAGACCATCAAGGAACTCCATTGATTGGGACAGATAATCGTGGCGTCCTGAGTTGGTCCACTGTATCGGAGGCTTTTGGTGCTACTGGAATAATGAAAATTTCAAGAATAGTAGTAAATCAGAGATATCCTGGTCAATACTATGATGCAGAAACAGGGGATCATTATAATTTAAAAAGAGATTATCGATCTACGATTGGGCGATATACGAGTATGGATCCAATGAGCTTTGAGGGTGATGAGAATTTTTATGTATATGGTAGAAACAATTCGTTAATATATACAGATCATTTTGGAGGGGCTGCACAAGCATGCGCGTTAAATCCAGTTGGTTGCGGTAGATTGGTAATTTCAGTGGCAAAGCTGATTGGTGGAGCTTGCACAGCTGCAGTTACTACGGTTGGTATTTGGATGCTGAGTAGCGGCTCGGACTCTTTGACAGATGAGCAGGTTGCTGAGAAAAATGATGAAAGGAGGAATTATAAGTATATTTGTGAACGATGGCCTAATCCAAATGATAAAGAATCTGATATTTGTGCTTGGGCTGAGTGGGAGAAAAAAAGGGTCAATAAGTGTGTGGAAATGAGAAAAAAATGGGATGTTAAGTGGGGGGGTAAACATAATCAGCAAGTCTATGACGATTTAAGTAATAGACTTAAATCAATAGAAAGAACGCTGAATTCTCCAAAATGCTGCAAAAGTTGTGGTTAATATGAATGAAAATCTTGAGATTTTTGGAGATATATATTTTGATAGAAAAAATCCATTTTTGGAAAAATTAGATATATTGAAAGTTAATGACGAATTTATTAAGGAATTGTTAATATATGCAACGCAGCAAAAAAAGGAATGGGCCATAATAGCCTTATTAAAGCATGGGGCATCAGTTGATACAATTCTTCTTGGGGGTTCTTCATTAATTAACTACGCTTCAGCAGCAGGGATGTTGGATTTGTTGAATTATCTTTTATCCAATGGATTTGATGTAAATCATGTTGATGAGGATGGTGCGACACCTTTATATGATGCCCTTGTTGAAGGTAACTATTTGGTGGCTAAGGCGTTAATTCGTAAAGGGGCTGATGTAAACTTTCGTTCGATGGGGGTGACTCCAGCAGAATACATCGAAAGAAAAGGATTGAAAAAAATAATTGATATAGAAAATGAATGATGGATATTACTTGATAAGTACGTCGGCTATAAATACGGTATTTCGCGAGGCCAAAGCTGCAACACCGATGGCCAACTGGTCAGTCATACCTATCCTGATGGTAGTGCAGGCCAATACCGCTACGACAAGGGTCGCCTGAGCCTGGTGACCCTGCCCGACCAGAGCCAGATCCGTGACGGAAACTACCAATGGCTCACGGCCACGCGCATAGAAACACCGGGTGCCACCAAGACAATAATAAGCGTGGATGCGCTGCAAAGGCCGCTGTCCATCGAAGTGAAGAACGCCGCAGCTGAGCTGCTGGCCAGTCGTCACTACCAATACGACAAGGCAGGCAACATCACCCCAGATCGACAGCGACCTGGGCCAGACGCAATACGGCTACGACCCATTGGATCGTTTGACCAAGGCCGCGCCAGATCAAAAGCTGCAGGACCTGGGCCTGCCCACGGAGCAATACCAGTACGACGCCGTGCACAACCGAACCTTCAGCGGTCACCAGGTGGGCACCTGGAGTTACAACGCGGACAACCAGCTCACAAACTACCCCAGGCTCAAGCCCTTCGATGCAACAGCGCAACCCGTGCAAACGCAGGTGGAGTACTCACCTCAGGGCCACACGGCCAGAGAAAGCAGTGACAAAGGCGAAAAGACTTACGGCTACAACGCTGCAGAGCGCTTGACCCGCTACGCCAGCACGGACGCAGATCACAGCACTCCGAACATCGAAGCCAACTATCGCTACGACCCCTTGGGACGGCGCATCTCCAAAGAGGTCAAAGAAGGCCAAAACACTAAGGTCATCTACTTCTTTTACAGCGTTACGGGGCTACTGGGCGAAACCGATGAGCAGGGGAAGATGACGAGAGCCTATGCTTTTGATCCTCAGAAGGCGCAGCAGGGACAATGGAGTACAAGCCCTATCTGGCAGGCTGAGGTCAACGAAGCGCAATTGACGAACAGGAACACCAGTATCCACTATCTGCACACGGATCACTTGGGGACGCCGGCTCTAGGAACAAACAAGCAGGGAGAAATCACGTGGAAAGGGGTAGCCGAGGCGTTCGGCGCCACAGGGGCATTGCAGCAAAGCCAAGTGAAGATGAATTTGAGATTTCCAGGGCAGTATTTCGACGTTGAATCTGGAGAGATTTACAACTACGAGAGAAATTATAAATCTGAAGTGGGGTGCTATATCGAAAGTGATCCAATTGGAAATAATGGGGGCCTTAATTTTTATGTGTATGGTTTTGCAAACCCATTATTTTATACGGACTACTATGGAACTCTCTCCATATCTTGGAATACGCGTTGGCTCAGAGATCTAAATGAAAATCAATGCATTGAGGCATTCCCTGGTGCTGGTTGTCATAGATATCCTGAAGACTCGAGAACATTGGCAGTCGCTGTGATGGACGGCATGGAGGTCCGGGCTCCATGCAAAAAGGATTGTGGGACAGATGCTTGGCACTTAGATCAATATATGGTGAATTTAACGTTCGCTGTTCATTTAAGAGAGAATTACGTGGACTTCAAATGTAACTTGGCATGGATTCGCCGTGCAGAAATGGATCACATCTCTGACCATCTGAATTGGGCGAGGCAGAAGGCGACTGCAATGGCACAAAGCGTTGAGGATTCAAGAAAAAATATTAGCTTCGGAAGCCTTGAGTCCTGCATTTTAGAAAATTCCTCTGCCATGAGATCAGCATAACAAAGTTCATTTGGGGACGTGTTGAACTTAACAATTCAGGCGCACGATGTAAGTCGACGGCATACATGTGGAGATAAAGGACAAAGACCATGAAATCAAGAATATATTTTTTGTCTTTTGCTTTTATGATTATTTTTTATCGACCAGCGTTTTCCGGCGTGATCGAAGTTCTAAATATTACGTCCGTGGTATGCAGTAAGAAGAACTATAATTCATTGATTGTGAAGTTTGATATATTGAATCGTGGGGATGAATTTGATTTTTTCTTCAACAAAACAGACAGGGACAATAGATTGGTTGTAAATCCTCCAAGTGTGTCAGGGGAATTTTTTGAGGATGATGGTAGGCACTATTTTTTCCTCTTCCTGGATCATTTGATGGATATGGTGATAAATTTATATCCATAAAAAACGGAGGAAAAATAAGAATTTCTTCTGAAATTTTCAATTTCAATAAAACTCCAGTTCTTAAAGGAATTTTGTTGATGAAATTTCATGATAAAAATGGATCTATTGTGTTTAGTAGAAAGATAACAGTAAATTCACATGAAGCAGATTGTTAGGGAGTTCTCCCTGAACAACTCGAAATTCGTTGATCTGATCCGCGGTTGTTCGGGTTGATCGGCACAGCATTTGCAAGGTATGGTTTGGCCAGTACTTGTTTTCTTGCCAATCTCTCCAAGGGGTCATGCGGGTCCGAAGCCTTCACAGCCGCAACTGCCCCTCATAGCCGTACCTGTTGAATGGATTGGCTTCTTGATGCAGGCCGATTCCGGCCTGCTGGTCAAGGAAGCTGGAGAATAAATTATTTCGGTGATTCAGTTTGTGGATGGAACTCTTCCGGTAGCTCTACTGCGAATTTTTGCTTGAAAGCAAATAAATATGCCAACTCTTTTATGGGTTGGGGTTGTGCTGTGATCCATGAGTTGGCCCATAGCTGCGGATGGGATCATGGAGGAGGATTTGGGATTCCTGATGGAACAAGGGATTTGGATGACTTTGTTCAGAAGGGTTGTGAACGCTCAATCCCATCGGGCTGGCGCGATGCAAGCGCTGCACCGTTGAAGAGCGTTTGCGCGCCTGCCGGTAAGCCCGCCATCCCATGACCCATACGCCAGAGCGGGTAGACGGTCCGCCGTGATGCTGCGCCCAAGGGCGCCAAAGCCGCGCTCCCCACACAGCTACAGTACAAACCCTAGAATCCTCCGACGACTGCGCCACGCCGCGTTCGCTGTTGCGCCGGCCCACAAGCCGGCCCCAAGAGAGAGCCAAGTCCTCCGATCCCGAAGTCTTGCAGAACGATCTGCCGCTGCACGCTCATCCGTTGCCGTGGCATCCACCGCGCCGTCCTGCTGTTCGATCCCTGGAAAAAAACCATGACTACGCTTGACCAAGCGCAGCCGGGCATGGCCCCTGCTGTTGCGACCGCACGTCCTCTCAACCGACAGGACTACAAGACCCTGGGCCTGTCGGCCCTGGGCGGCACCCTGGAGTTCTACGACTTCGTCGTTTTCGTTTTCTTTGCCAATGTCATCGGCAAGCTGTTCTTCCCGGCCGAGATGCCGGACTGGCTGCGCCAGCTGCAGACGCTGGGCATTTTTGCGGCGGGCTACCTGGCGCGGCCCATCGGCGGCATTCTGATTGCGCACTTTGGCGACATCCTGGGCCGCAAGAAGATGTTCACGCTGTCCATCTTCCTGATGGCCGTGCCCACGCTGGTGATCGGCCTGCTGCCCACCTACGCCTCCATCGGCATCGCCGCGCCGATTTTGCTGCTGGCCATGCGGGTGCTGCAGGGCGCGGCCATTGGCGGCGAGATGCCGGGCGCCTGGGTCTTCGTGGCCGAGCATGCGCCGGCGCGCCACTATGGCTTTGCCATCGGCTCGCTGACTTCGGGCATCACGGGCGGCATTTTCCTGGGCTCCATCATCGGTGTCTGGCTCAACAGCACCTACAGCGCCGAGGAGATCCACGACTGGGCCTGGCGCATGCCCTTCATCCTGGGCGGCGTGTTCGGCCTGGTGTCGGTCTACCTGCGCAAGTTCCTGCATGAGACACCCATCTTCCAGGAGCTGATGGCTCGCAAGCAGGCCGACCGCGAACTGCCGCTCAAGACCATCGTGCGCGACCACCGCCAGGCCTGCGTGCTGGTGGCGCTGATGACCTGGGTGCTGTCCACGGCCATCGTGGTGGTGGTGCTGTTCACGCCGGCCTATCTGCAGAAGGTCTTCCACATCGACGCGGCCCTGGCCATGAAGGCCAATGCCGTGGCCACGGTGACGCTGACGCTGGGCTGCGTGTTCTGGGGCTGGCTGTCCGACCGTATGGGCACGCGTGTGGCCATGGTCACGGGCTGGCTGGGCATGACGGTGACGGCCTATGCGTTCTATCTGAACCTGCCGGGCACGGCGTCCTCGCTGGTGTGGAGCTATGCGCTGGTGGGCTTTTTCGTGGGCAGCATTGCGCTGCTGCCGGTGGTGGGCGTGCGCGCCTTCCCGGCCGAGGTGCGTTTCACGGGGCTGTCCTTTGCCTACAACATGGCCTATGCGGTGTTCGGCGGCATGACGCCCATGCTGGTGTCCGTTTGGCAGCAGGTGGATGTGATGGCGCCGGCCCACTATGTGGCGGCCATGGGCATCCTGGGCGCGGCCATCGGCTTCTGGCCCCTGGCCTGCCATGGTTGGCAACCCAGGCGCGGCTGAGCTTGGCAGTGGAATGAAGGGCAGCATGGCTGCCCTTTTTCTTGGGCGCCGCATGGATCGCTGACAATCCTTTCATGAGCACCACGCGACAAGAACTCCTGGCCCACTTCGACGGATTGCTGCAGCCCGAGCGCTTCAAGGACTACGGTCCCAACGGCCTGCAGGTGGAGGGGCGCGGCGAGATCCGCCGCATCGTCAGCGGGGTGACGGCCAGCCGCGCGCTGATCGAGGCGGCCATCGAGGCGCAGGCCGACGCCATCTTCGTGCACCACGGCCTCTTCTGGCGCGGCATGGATGGCCGCATCACGGGCTGGCTCAAGGAGCGCATCCGCCTGTTGCTGGCCCATGACATCAATCTCTTTGCCTACCACCTGCCGCTGGATGCCCATCCGCAATGGGGCAACAACGCGCAGCTGGGCGTGCAGCTGGGGCTTGAGGGCCAGGCCGCGTTTGGCGAGCAGAACCTGGGCTGGATGGCTGCGGCGGAGTTTGCCGATGCGGCGGCGTTGGGCAGCCATGTGGAGCAGGCGCTGGGGCGCACGCCTGTCTGCGTGGGGGGAGCGCGACTGCGCCCCATTCGCCGCATTGCCTGGTGCACGGGCGGCGCGCAAGGTTTCTTCGAGGCCGCGATTGCCGCTGGGGCCGATGCCTTCATCACGGGCGAGATTTCCGAGCCGCAGGCGCACCTGGCGCGCGAGACGGGCGTGGCCTTCCTGGCTGCCGGCCACCATGCGACCGAGCGCTATGGTGCGCCGGCCCTTGCGGGGCAGGTGGCATCGGAGCTGGGGCTGGAGCACCGTTTCATCGAGATCGACAATCCTGCCTGATGCTGGCCCGTTGTCGGCCCACTATTGGCCCGTCCAGGGGGCGAGTCCTTGTGCTGCAAGCACGGTGCGAATGACCGGCTTGCCTGATCCGGATACTGAAAATGCCTGATTCCACACATCCCCAAGCCGCGATTGCCATCACCCAGGGCGACTCAGCAGGCGTAGGGCCAGAGACCATCGCCAAGGCATTCATGGAAGTGCCCGGGGACATGCGGGGCTGCTTCGTCGTTGGCGAGTTGCAGACGCTGCGGCGGGCCGCGGCGGTTGCGGCGCAAGCGCGCGATGGCGAAAACGCCATTCCCCTGCCCGTGGCCGTCATTGACTCGCCTGCCCAGCTGTCGCAGGTGCCGCCGAATTGCATTCCCCTGCTGGAGCTGCCTGGGTTGCCCGGACCTGCGTCCTGGGGCCAGGTGGATGCCAGCGCCGGCGAGGCGGCTGCGCGTTGCGTGGTCTGGGCTGCGCGGGCTGCCTTGCGCGGCGAAATCGCGGCGTTGGTTACGGCGCCTCTGCACAAGGAGGCGCTGCATGCTGCGGGCGTGGATTTTCCTGGCCATACCGAGCTGCTGCAGTTCGAGGCTGCGCAGCATGCGGGTGTGTGCCTGGACCGCATGCCGGTGCGCATGATGCTGGCCAATGATGAGTTGCGCACGGTGCTGGTCAGCATCCATACCTCGCTGCGCAAGGCGATAGATGCCGTCACGCCAGGCAATCTGCTGCAGACGCTGCACATCACGCACGAGGCGCTGTCGCGCAGCCTGGGCCGTGCCCCCAGGATCGGCGTGGCGGGCCTCAATCCGCATGCGGGCGAAGGCGGGCTGTTCGGCAGCGAGGAGGTCGAGATCATCGCCCCGGCCATCGCCCAGGCGCGCGCCGAGGGCCTGGACGCCCATGGACCTTTTGCGCCCGATACGGTGTTCATGCGTGCCCGCAATGCGCCCGGCCACCCCGGTGAGTTCGACGTGGTGCTGGCCATGTACCACGACCAGGGCCTGATTCCCGTGAAGTACCTGGGTGTGGAAAAGGGCGTGAATGTCACATTGGGCCTGCCCCTGGTGCGCACCAGCCCGGACCACGGCACGGCTTTTGATATCGCAGGGCAGGGCCTTGCGGAGGCGGGCAGCCTGATTGAGTCCGTGCGAATGGCGCGCAAATTGGCGGCTTGAATGGCTAGCCCAAGCATCGGGAATCTGCAGTAATGGAAAACGCCCGTGGCAACCATGCCACGGGCGTTTTGATATGCGTCAAAACACGGATTTCAGCGCTTGAGGCTGTCGCGAATCTCGCGCAGCAGCACGATGTCTTCGGGGGTGACGGGGGCCGGCGCGGGGGCGGCCGGGGCCTCGCGGCGCAGGCGGTTGATCTGCTTGACCATCATGAAAATGATGAAGGCCAGGATGATGAAGTTCACCGCCACCGTGATGAAGTTCCCATAGGCAAACACGGGGACGCCGGCCTTCTTGAGGGCATCGAGCGTCATCGCTGTTCCGGGCGGCACGCTGCCCAGCACGACGAACAGATTGGAGAAGTCCAGCTTGCCGAAAACCAGGCCAACGACCGGCATGATCAGGTCGTTTACCACGGAATCGACGATTTTGCCAAATGCTCCGCCGATGATGACGCCCACGGCGAGATCTACCACGTTTCCCTTAACTGCGAACTCACGAAATTCCTGCATCATGCCCATGGCTGGCTCCATCTGGAAAGAGTTTGAGATAGCGCAGTATTGCGCGGCTTTGGAGCCTGTCAATGTCGGAGTCGGTATGGAATAACCATACTCGCCCCGCTACAATTTATTGTTGACCCCAACTCAAGCGACGTAGTTCGAGGAACCCCATGAGTGACACTCCAATCGACTCCAGCAAGCGGACGTGGATCATCACGTCGGCGTGTGCTGGCGCGGTGGGCGGCGTGGCGACAGCCGTCCCGTTCGTGAGCACCTTCCAGCCCTCCGAGAAGGCCAAGGCCGCCGGGGCTGCAGTGGAGGTCGATATCTCCGCACTCAAGGACGGCGAGAAGCTCACGGTCGAGTGGCGCGGCAAGCCAGTCTGGATCATCAAGCGCACGCCGGAACAGATCAAGGAACTGCCTGAGCTGGACAGCCAGCTGGCCGATCCCCAGTCCAAGCGCCACCCTGAAGAGTTCACGCCGCCCTACGCGATGAATGAGGCCCGCTCGATCAAGCCCGAAGTGCTGGTCGTCGTCGGCATCTGCACGCACCTGGGCTGCTCGCCTTCCGACAAGTTCCAGACCGGCGCGCAGCCTTCGCTGCCCAATGACTGGAAGGGCGGCTTCCTGTGCCCCTGCCATGGCTCGACCTTCGACATGGCTGGCCGTGTCTTCAAGAACAAGCCGGCCCCCGACAACCTGCAGGTGCCACCGCACATGTACCTGTCGGAGACCAAGCTCCTCATCGGTGAAGACAAGGCTTGAGGGAGACAAGAACAATGGCCCACGAATTCAAGGACATCGATCCGAACGCGCCCGCAGGCGCCAAGCTCACGAACTGGTTCGAGAACCGTTTCCCAACGGCTTTCGACGCCTACCGTGTGCACATGTCGGAGTACTACGCTCCGAAGAATTTCAACTTCTGGTACATCTTCGGCTCGCTGGCACTGCTGGTGCTGGTGATCCAGATCGTCACCGGCATCTTCCTGGTGATGCACTACAAGCCGGACGCCGAGAAGGCGTTCGCCTCGGTCGAGTACATCATGCGCGATGTGCCCTGGGGCTGGCTGATCCGCTACATGCACTCCACGGGCGCGTCGGCCTTCTTCGTCGTCGTCTATCTGCACATGTTCCGCGGCCTTCTGTACGGTTCGTACCGCAAGCCGCGCGAACTGGTCTGGATCTTCGGCTGCGCCATCTTCCTGGTGCTGATGGCCGAGGCCTTCATGGGCTACCTGCTGCCCTGGGGCCAGATGTCGTACTGGGGCGCCCAGGTGATCGTGAACCTGTTCTCGGCGATCCCCTTCATCGGTCCGGACCTGGCGCTGCTGATCCGTGGCGACTACGTGGTGGGCGATGCCACGCTCAACCGCTTCTTCAGCTTCCACGTGATCGCCGTGCCCCTGGTGCTGCTGGGCCTGGTCGTGGCCCACTTGCTGGCGCTGCACGACGTGGGCTCCAACAACCCGGACGGCATCGAGATCAAGGGCCCCAACGCGCCCAAGGACGCCAAGGGCCATCCGCTGGACGGCATCCCCTTCCATCCCTACTACACGGTGCACGACATCTTCGGCGTGACGGTGTTCCTGTTCCTGTTCTCGGCCGTGGTGTTCTTCGCGCCCGAGTTCGGCGGCTACTTCCTGGAGTACAACAACTTCATCCCGGCCGATCCGCTGAAGACGCCTTCGCACATTGCGCCGGTCTGGTACTTCACGCCGTTCTACTCGATGCTGCGTGCCATCACCAGCGAGATGATGTATGTGCTGATCGCCTGCGTGTTGCTGGGTGCGGGCTTTGGCGTGCTCAAGTCGCGCCTGCCGGCCGCCGCCAAGGGCGTGGTCGCCATCGTGGCCCTGGGCGTCATCGCCATGATGCTGTCCATCGACGCCAAGTTCTGGGGCGTGCTGGTGATGGGTGGCGCCGTGATCATCCTGTTCGCGTTGCCCTGGCTCGATTGCAGCCCGGTCAAGTCCATCCGCTACCGCCCGAGCTGGCACAAGTACCTCTACGGCATCTTCGTGATCAACTTCGTGATCCTGGCCTATCTCGGTGTGCAGCCGCCTTCGCCCATCGGCGAGCGCGTGTCCCAGGTCGGAACGCTGTTCTACTTCGGCTTCTTCCTGCTGATGCCCTGGTGGAGCCGCCTGGGCAAGACCAAACCCGTTCCCGATCGTGTGACGTTCAAGCCGCACTGAAGCTGGAGAGAACAACAATGAAGAAACTGATTCTCACGTTGATCGCGGCCCTTGGCATCATGACCGGTGCACAGGCTTCCGAAGGCGGCATCGCCTGGGACAAGGCGCCGGGCAAGACCAATGACACGGCATCGCTGCAAAACGGTGCCAAGCTGTTCGTCAACTACTGCCTGAGCTGCCACTCGGCCGCATTCATGCGCTTCAACCGGCTGCAGGACATCGGGCTGACCGAGCAGGAAATCAAGGACAACCTGCTGTTCACCACCGACAAGGTAGGCGAGACCATGAAGGCGGCCATCAACCCGAAGGAAGCCAAGGAGTGGTTCGGCGCCAATCCGCCGGATCTGACGGTGATCGCGCGCTCGCGCGCAGGCCACAACGGCACGGGTGCCGACTACCTCTACACCTTCCTGCGCACCTTCTACCGCGATGACACCAAGGCCACGGGCTGGAACAACCTGGCCTTCCCCAGCGTGGGCATGTCCCACGCACTGTGGCAACTGCAGGGCGAGCGCCGTGCCATCTTCGAAGAAGCCGAAGAGCACGGCGTGAAGACCCAGGTTTTCAAGGGGTGGGAGCAGGTCTCTCCCGGCTCCATGAGCGCAGTGCAGTACGATCAGGCGGTTGGCGATCTGGTGAACTACCTGCAATGGATGGGTGAGCCGGCACAGAACAGCCGCATCCGCATTGGCGTGGGTGTGCTGCTTTTCCTGGCGGTCTTCATCTTCATTGCATGGCGCCTCAACGCCGCGTTCTGGAAAGACGTCAAATAAAACCGTGACTGCAGAAGGCCGTGCAAGCCATTGTGCGGCTGAACTGTGTGCAGAGTGGGCGCCGCGAGCGACCCACTCTTTTTGATTTTTAGGAGCCTCCACCATGATGGTGCTTTATTCGGGAACGACCTGCCCCTTTTCACACCGTTGCCGTTTCGTCCTGTTCGAAAAAGGCATGGACTTCGAGATCCGCGATGTGGACCTGTTCAGCAAGCCTGAAGACATCAGCGTGATGAACCCGTACGGCCAGGTGCCCATCCTGGTCGAGCGCGACCTGATCCTGTACGAATCGAACATCATCAACGAGTACATCGACGAGCGCTTCCCGCATCCTCAGCTGATGCCCGGCGACCCGGTGGACCGTGCCCGCGTGCGCCTGTTCCTGCTGAACTTCGAGAAGGAATTGTTCGTGCACGTGAGCACGCTCGAGGAGCGCAACGTCAAGGGCAACGAAAAGGCCATCGAAAAGGCGCGCGCCCACATCCGCGACCGCCTGACGCAACTGGCTCCCGTGTTCCTCAAGAACAAGTACATGCTGGGCGAGAACTTCTCCATGCTGGACGTGGCCATTGCCCCGCTGCTGTGGCGCCTGGACTACTACGGCATCGAGGTGTCCAAGAACGCCGCCCCGCTGCTCAAGTACGCCGAGCGCATCTTCTCGCGCCCTGCCTACATCGAAGCGCTGACGCCTTCCGAGAAGGTGATGCGCAAGTAATTCGCATCGGTTGACGACTGATTGCGCGGGCAGGGAAGGCGGTCAACCGGTCGCCATCCTGCCCGTTTTCGTATTACGACCACTCTTTTCCTGGGATCGTCATGACTGCCCCCGAAGCAACTTCCACCCGCCCCTACCTGATCCGGGCCCTGTACGAGTGGTGCACCGACAACGGCTTCACACCCCACATCGCAGTGCGCGTGGATCGCAACGTGCAGGTGCCGCGCGAGTTCGTGCGCGACGGCGAGATCGTGCTCAACGTCAGCTACGACGCCACCAGCGGCCTGCAGATGGGCAATGACTTCATCAGCTTCACGGCCCGCTTTGGCGGCAAGCCACGCGAAATCATGGTGCCTGTCGAGCAGGTGATGGCCATCTACGCACGGGAGACCGGCCAAGGCATGGCTTTCCCGGCGCCGGAGTCGGATGCCGACGCCGACAACGAAGTTTCGGTTGAGCAGGAATCCGATGAGCCTGTGTCGCAGGACGCAGTTGCTGAAGTGCCGGCCGAGCAAGCTGCCGACGAACGCGTGGTGCAACTGGTGAGCATCCAGAACGAGGGCGACGATGAGGAGCCCCCGCGCACGCCGCCGCCTTCGGGCACACGGCCCTCGCTGAAGCTGGTGAAGTAGGTTTTTCGTACCCTGGGCCTGTGATCACGCGTGCAAGCGGGCTCGCAGGCGCCAGGAACGGCTGAAGCGGTCTTTTTCTGCGCTAGAATTCGTGCTTCGCCGGTTTAGCTCAGTTGGTAGAGCACCCGCCTTGTAAGCGGTAGGTCGTCAGTTCGAATCCGACAACCGGCACCAAAAGGTCTCCTTCGGAGGCCTTTTTTCATTGCTTTCTTCATTTCCGGCCGCGATTGTGTCGGCAGCCGATCAGGCCTGGACCTTGAGGCGGATCTCGGTCACGTCCCATCCCTTGGTGCGCAGGTGGGCGGCCATGGCCGGCAGCAGCTGGCGGATCTTGGCGGCTGCCGCGTTGTTTCGCACCAGCAGGCACCATGTGCTGCCCTCGATGGGGCCAGCCTGCAGGCTGGCGCGCAGCAGCGGCGGCACCAGGGGCAGGATGGCCGTCAGGCGATTGCTGGAGTCCCGGGTGAGCTGTGCGAGCCGCGCCAGCGTGGGCGAGTTCTCGACAGCGTGCAGGGCGGTGACGGCGTGGTGGCGGCGTGTGAAGGTCATGGGCTTGAAGGACTGGACTGGCAGCGTTGGCATGCGCCGGCCCGCAGGGTCGTTATAGCAGCATCTGCGGGGTGGCGCGGGTCCGGGGATTCGGGTTCGGGGCTGTGCGGCTGCATGCGTCGGCCTGCCTGAAAGAGGGTTGGACAGAGGCAGTTAGAATCAATTGTTCGGTTCTCGCTTCCGTCCGGTCACATGTGTTCTCCAGCAGGGCACTTGCAGGCAGGTGGAGCGGCCCCATCTGAAATCCAACAATCTAGGGATTCCAGGCACACCGCAGTCCGCTTCAGCGGGCGGCGGTGTGTCTTTTTCGCATGGCCACCAACTTCCTCACCAAACTATTCGGCAGCCGAAACGATCGGCTTCTCAAGCAATACCGCAAGACGGTCGTTCGCATCAATGCGATGGAGCCCGACTACGAGAAGCTCAGCGACGAGGCTCTGCGTGCAAAGACGCAGGAGTTCAAGGAACGTGTGGCCAAGGGCGAGTCGCTGGACGACCTGCTGCCCGAGGCCTTCGCCGTTGTGCGCGAGGGCTCCAAGCGCGTCATGAAGATGCGCCACTTCGACGTCCAGCTGCTGGGCGGCATGGCACTGCACTACGGCAAGATCGCCGAAATGCGCACCGGCGAAGGCAAGACGCTGACCGCCACGCTGCCGGTCTACCTGAACGCACTGTCGGGCAACGGCGTGCACGTGGTGACCGTGAACGACTATCTGGCCAATCGCGATGCGACCTGGATGGCCAAGCTGTACAACTTCCTCGGACTGTCGGTGGGCATCAACCTGCCCAACATGCCGCGCGAGGAAAAGCAGGCCGCCTACAACAGCGACATCACCTACGGCACCAACAACGAATACGGCTTCGACTACCTGCGCGACAACATGGTCTACGAGTCGGGCGACCGCGTTCAGCGCGTGCTCAACTACGCCATCGTCGACGAGGTGGACTCCATCCTGATCGATGAGGCCCGCACGCCGCTGATCATCAGCGGCCAGGCCGAAGACCACACGGCCATGTACGTGGCCATGAACAAGATCGTTCCCAACCTGGTGCGCCAGGAAGGCGAGGCCGACCCGCGCACCGGAGAAGGCGTGACCAAGCCCGGCGACTTCACCGTGGACGAGAAGAGCCACCAGGTGTTCCTGACCGACCAGGGCTACGAGGCCGCAGAGCGCCTGCTGGGCCATGCCGGCATGATTGCCGAGGGCGCCTCGCTGTACGACCCGGCCAACATCACCCTGGTCCACCATCTCTACGCGGCGCTGCGCGCCAACAACCTCTACCACCGTGACCAGCACTATGTGGTGCAGAACGGCGAGATTGTCATCGTCGACGAGTTCACGGGCCGCCTGATGGCAGGCCGGCGCTGGAGCGACGGCCTGCACCAGGCGGTCGAGGCCAAGGAAGGCGTGACCATCCAGGCCGAGAACCAGACCATGGCCTCGATCACCTTCCAGAACTACTTCCGTCTCTACGGCAAGCTGGCTGGCATGACGGGCACGGCCGATACCGAGGCCTACGAATTCCAGGAAATCTATGGTCTCGAGACCATGGTGATTCCGCCCAACCGTCCCAGCAAGCGCGACGACCAGCTCGACCGTGTCTACAAGACCACGCGCGAGAAGTACGAGGCGGCGATCCGCGACATCCGCGAATGCCATGAGCGCGGCCAGCCCGTGCTGGTGGGCACGACTTCGATCGAGAACTCCGAAATCATCGACGAGCTGCTCAACAAGGAAAACCTGCCCCACCAGGTGCTCAACGCCAAGCAGCACGAGCGCGAGGCCGACATCGTGGCCCAGGCCGGTCGTCCCGGCATGATCACCATCGCCACCAACATGGCCGGCCGCGGCACCGACATCGTGCTGGGTGGCAACATCGAAAAGCAGGTGGCTGCTGTCGAGGCCGATGAATCCCTGTCCGAAGCCGAACGCCAGCAGCGCATCGAACAAATGCGCGCCGACTGGAAGATCGAGCACGACAAGGTCTCGGCCCTGGGTGGCCTGCGCATCATCGCCACCGAGCGCCATGAATCGCGCCGTATCGACAACCAGCTGCGTGGCCGTTCGGGCCGCCAGGGCGATCCCGGCTCCTCGCGCTTTTACCTGAGCCTGGACGATGCGCTGATGCGCATCTTCGCGGGCGACCGCGTGCGCGCCATCATGGACCGCCTGAAGATGCCCGATGGCGAAGCCATCGAAGCCGGCATCGTGACCCGCTCCATCGAAGGTGCGCAGCGCAAGGTCGAGGCCCGCAACTTCGACATCCGCAAGCAGCTGCTCGAATACGACGATGTGTCCAACGACCAGCGCAAGGTGATCTACCAGCAGCGCAACGAGATCCTCGACGCCTCGGACCTGCACGAGATGATCACGGTGATGCGCGACGACGTGGTGTCCGATCTGGTGCGCCAGTACGTTCCCGCCGAGTCCATGGAAGAGCAGTGGGACCTGGCCGGCTTGGAAAAGGCGCTGGAAAGCGAATGGCGCATCCAGCTGCCGCTGCAGTCGCAGGTGCAGTCCGCGCACGCCATCACCGACGAGGAAATCCTCGAAAAGGTGCTGCAGGCCGCCCGCGAAGTGTTCGATGCCAAGGTCGAGCTGATCGGCCGCGAGAACTTCACGCAGTTCCAGCGCGCCGTCCTGCTGCAAAGCTTCGACACCAACTGGCGTGACCACCTGTCTGCACTCGACTATCTGCGCCAGGGCATCCACCTGCGCGGCTATGCGCAAAAGCAGCCCAAGCAGGAATACAAGCGCGAGGCCTTCGAGCTGTTCCGCCAGCTCATCGACCAGGTCAAGACCGAAGTCACGCGCGTGCTGATGACCGTGCAGGTGCAGTCGCGCGAACAGGTGGAGCAGGCCACCGAGGCCCTGGAGCAGCGCAGCGCCCACAGCCTGGAGCACATGACCTATGGCGCTCCGTCGGATGGCGACATCGGCGGCTCCGTCGAAGACGAGCCGCTGGAGCTGCCGGAAGGCGCTCGCGTGGGCCGCAATGATCCCTGCCCCTGCGGCAGCGGCAAGAAGTACAAGCAGTGCCACGGCAAGCTTTCCTAAAGCTCCCCCTGAGTCGCTTCGCGCCTTCCCCCGTGTGCACGGCGCCCTCTCTCGCTTCGCGGGAGGGGGGCGTCCGGGCAACCGGCGACACCCTCGGTGCGGGGCGGCGCGGCCGGCCCAGGCCCTTCCTTGGTGTCCCTGGGCTGGGGCATGCTTTTTTGGGGTTCACTGCACGCAGCAAGCTTCAATAGACAACACGGGCTTCGGCCCGTGTTTGCATTGGGGTGTGTTTGTGATGCTCTGAAATACGCACGGCCCTGGTTTGTTCCGATAATGGAGCGCGTTTTTCTTTCACTGTAGGAAGCCCCTCAATGCCTGTGAATCTCTCCGCTCCCGTGCACGCCGACCTGTTGGCGATCGACGGCGTTCGCATCGGCGTCACCGAAGCCGGTGTGCGCAAGGCCAACCGCAAGGACCTGTCCGTGTTCCTGCTCGACGAGGGCGCTTCGGTGGCTGGCGTGTTCACGCAGAACCGTTTCTGCGCGGCGCCCGTGCAGGTCAGTCGCGAGCATCTGGTTCAGACAGCGGGTGCCATCCGTGCCATGGTCATCAACACAGGCAATGCCAATGCAGGCACTGGCGCCGACGGCCTGGCACGTGCGCGCCGTACCTGCGCAGATCTGGCAGCGCTGCTGCAGCTCAAGCCCGAGCAGATCCTGCCGTTCTCCACTGGCGTCATCATGGAAGAGCTGCCTGTGGACCGCATTGCAGCCGGCCTGCCGGCCGCCATTGCCGCAGCCAAGGCAGACAACTGGGGCACGGCTGCCGAGGGCATCATGACCACCGACACCCTGCCCAAGGCCTTCAGCCGGGCCGTGGACATTGGCGGCAAGCGTGTGAGCATCACCGGCATCAGCAAGGGCGCGGGCATGATCCGCCCCAACATGGCGACCATGCTGGGCTTTCTGGCCACCGATGCGGCCATCGCTCCCGAGCTGCTGCAGCCCCTGGTCAAGGAACTGGCCGACGGCTCGTTCAACCGCGTGACCATCGATGGCGACACATCGACCAACGACTCCTTCGTGCTGGTGGCCACGCACAAGGCCGGCAATGCGCAGATCACTTCGCTGACCAGCGCCGAAGGCCAGGCCCTCAAGGCTGCATTGCTGGATGTGTCGCGCCTGCTGGCCCAGGCCATCGTGCGCGATGGCGAAGGCGCCACCAAGTTCATCACCATCAAGGTGGAAGGAGGCAAAACCGAGGCCGAGTGCCGCCTGGTGGCCTACTCCATCGCGCATTCGCCCCTGGTCAAGACGGCGTTCTTTGCCAGCGACCCGAACCTGGGCCGCATCCTCGCGGCGGTTGGCTATGCTAGCATCGACGATCTGGACCAGACCAAGATCGACCTGTACCTGAACGAAGTGCATGTCGCAGTCAATGGCGGCCGCAACCCTGCCTATCAGGAGGAAGACGGCCAGCGCGTGATGAAGCAGCAGGAGATCATCGTGCGCGTGCTACTGGGCCGAGGGGAGGCCGAGCAGACCGTGTGGACCTGCGATCTGAGCCACGACTACGTGAGCATCAACGCCGACTACCGCTCCTGACTCTCCACCCACCGTGCCGCCGGCAGCCGCAGGCCTTGTGCCTGGCTGCTGCCAGCTTTCAAGGGCGGCCGGCGCGCAAAAGCTCTGGCGTTGGCATGAGATCCATCTCGATTCCCGGGCATATCCAGCGTCGGCGGCCGTGAGATCCGTATTCGAGAGACATCCATGACATTGCCCACAGAAGCCGTCGCCGCCCCCTTGCTGCAACTCGTGCAGCGCGCCGAGCAGCTGATGCAGCGCATCGAGGCCATCCTGCCCCAGCCGCTGCAATCCCCCGCGGACTGGAATACCGCGATCGCCTGGCGCTATCGCAAGCGCGCCAACGGCTGCGGCCTGCTGGAGCCCGTGCGCCACGTCGGCGCCATGCAACTGTCCGACCTGCAGAATATCGATGTGCAAAAGGACAAGATCGCGCGCAACACCGAGCAGTTCGTGACCGGCCGCACGGCCAACAACGTGCTGCTCACCGGCGCGCGCGGCACGGGCAAATCCTCGCTGATCCGTGCCTGCCTGCATGCCTTTGCTTCGCAGGGCCTGCGCCTGATCGAGGTGGACAAGGCCGATCTGACCGACCTGCCCGACATCGTCGATGTGGTGGCCGGCCGGCCCGAGAAGTTCATCATCTACTGCGACGATCTGAGCTTTGAGGAAGGCGAGCCCGGCTACAAGGCACTGAAGTCCATTCTGGATGGATCGGTCAGCGCCGCCAGCCCGAACGTGCTGGTCTATGCGACCAGCAATCGCCGCCATCTGCTGCCGGAGTACCAGTCCGAGAATCTGACCTACCAGCGTGGCGAGGATGGCGAGCTGCATCCCGGCGAGGTGATTGAGGAAAAGATCTCGCTGTCCGAGCGCTTCGGCCTGTGGGTGAGCTTCTATCCCTTCAGCCAGGACGAGTACCTGCGCGTGGTGGCGCAATGGCTGGAGGCCCTGGGACTGGACCAGGCCACGATCGAGGCCGCGCGTCCGGAAGCTCTGGTCTGGGCGCTGGAGCGTGGCTCGCGCAGCGGCCGCGTGGCCCATCAGTTCGCCCGTGACTATGCGGGCCGCGCCGAGCGCCCGAACCAGCGCCAGACCGGCATCGCCGATGTCCAGGGGCTGGCCGAAGAGGCCGAACTCTGACAAGCCTGCTGCCCGGCCTTGGGGCCGGGCGGTTTTTTGCGAAAGATCAAGTGACTGAAAAAGAAATCTCCCTGAACACCGGCGCCGATGCTGCCCAGTCTCAACCGCCGTCTCAAGCGCCGGCCCAGCGCAAGCACACCGAAGTCGCCGTTGGCGTGCTCCTGCGCGAGTCCGATGGCGCGCTGCTGATCACCAGCCGGCCGCCTGGCAAGCCCTATGCCGGCTATTGGGAGTTCCCTGGTGGGAAGATCGAATCCGGCGAGACCGTGGAGCAGGCGTTGCGTCGCGAGCTTCAGGAAGAGCTGGGCGTCGAGATTGCGGCCGCCCCCGTCTGGAAGGTGACCGAGCATGACTATCCGCATGCCCTGGTGCGCCTGCACTGGTGCAAGATCACGCGCTGGAGCGGGGAGTTCGAGATGCGCGAAGGCCAGCAGATGGCCTGGCAGCAACTTCCGCTGCAGGTGCAGCCGGTGCTGCCTGGCGCCTATCCGGTGCTGCAATGGCTCAGCGAGGAACGCGGGCTGCCTTTTGATGCCGGCTTCTACGAGGCAGGCCAGCCGAAAGCCTGAACAGGCCTGATCAGGGTTCGGTGCGAGGATCGCCGAAGGGCGAATCCTCGGGAGGCATGGGCGCCGGCACGCGGAATTCCTCGTTGGCCCAGGCTCCCAGGTCGATCTGGTAGCAGCGCTCGCTGCAAAAGGGCCGAAAGCGGTTGGCCGGCGCGAACAGGCTGGGGCCGCTGCAGGTCGGGCAGCGCACCGTGGGCCCTGCGGATGATGCATCGGCAGAGGGCGTGGCTTTCGTGGACATGCCGGCAGTCTTTTCCATCAGCTGCAAAGCGTGACCTCGAACGAGGCATCTTCGCTGCAAGGCTGGGGTTTGGCGCCGCTTTCGGGGCGAAGCAGGCGCACCGAAACCAGCAGGCGGTTGCCGCTGATTTCCGGAACAAGATTCAGCGCCGGGTCTATGCGAAGGCGCAGCAGCTGAAAGCTGCGACCGGGTGGCATGGCCTGCTGGAACACGCCTTTTTCTGCGGCCACCCATTGCGGCACACCGGTTTCGCGCAGCAGCTTGAGCAGCAGCTGCAGCGACTGACCCAGCGGGGTCAGTGTGCTGGCCCAGTCCTCCAGATCACGCAGGCGCACCTGGGGGTCATGGAACTGCCAGGCGTGATAGGCCGGCAAATCGAAACCGCAGGTGCCGCCAGGGATGCCGATGCGGCTGCGCACGGCCATCAGCCATTCGTTGTCGGTCAGGGACTGGCCGGCCTTTCCGTTCTGGGCATTGAGCTGGGCAAAGCACTGCTCCACATGGCGGGACACCTGGTCGAGCATGTGCTCGGCGATATCGGGGTTGCCGCGCAGGCTGTCGAGCAGGCTTTTGTGGCGTTCGAGGTCCTTGAGCACGTCCGTCTTCAGGTCGGTGCGTGCTGCCACGTCCATGATCTCGAAGATGGTGACCAGCGCGAAATGGTGATCGATGGAATGAGCGCGCGACAGCAGCTCGCCCAGGCGGCGATACAGCTGCTCCAGCCTGAGGTAGGTCCTCAGGCGCTCATTGAAAGGATATTCGTACAGGATCACGCTTGCTGGGCTCCTCGGGGTGCACAGGAATCAGCTGTCTACGTCGTGCACATGCTGAATTACACGCACAGGCCAAGCCATGGCGTGCATCATAGCCCGAACCATGCAGAGATTCGATCGGTGCATGCGCGCAAAGCCTCTATCGTCATGGCCCCGTCGTTGTAGATCACCCAGTCGGCCGCCGCCAGCCGTGCCGCGCGGGTGGCCTGGGCGGTGATGATGGCTTGCACGGCATCGCGGGGCAATCCGTTGCGGGCCATGACGCGTGCGATCTGTGTTTCCGTCCGGCAGTCCACAACCAGCACGGCATCGAGCAGGGCAGGCCAGCGGCCGGACTCCACGAGCAGCGGGATGTCATGCACGATGAGCGCGCATCCGGCATCGGTGGCCTGCTGGACTTCAATGGTGGTTTGCCGAGCCACCAGGGGGTGGATGATGGCTTCCAACTGCTGGCGTGCGGCAGGCTGCTGGAAGACCAGTTCGCGCATGCGCGCACGGTCCAGAGCACCGTTCGCATCGATCAGTTCAGGACCGAAGCTGCGCGCAATCTCGGGCAATGCGGCACCTGACGGGGCGGTGAGGCTGCGCGAGATGTGATCGGCGTCGATGATGCTTGCTCCGCGCAAGGCAAGCTGGGCGGCCACGGTGCTCTTGCCGCTGCCGATGCCGCCGGTCAGGCCCAGTCGGAAAGGGCGCGGGTGCGGACGTGGTGGCGGGGCGTTGCTGGATTCCATGCCGCAGTGTCGGATCAAAGACCGATGGCCGCCAACAGGGATTGCAGCATCTGCTGGGGTCCGAACACCATGGCGGCAAAGCCGGCGCCCGCAAGAAAGGGGCCAAAGGGAACGTAGCCACCTTCGCGCAGGCGGCTGTTGATCTTCAGCGCAATGCCCACGATGGCGCCAATCACGGACGAGATCAGGATGATGGGCACGAGCGCCTGCCAGCCGAACCAGGCTCCCAGCGCGGCAAACAGCTTGAAGTCGCCATAGCCCATGCCTTCCTTGCCGGTGGCCAGCTTGAAGGCCCAGTAGACCAGCCACAGCGAGAGATAGCCTGCTGCAGCGCCCCAGACCGCGTCGGCCAGAGGCACTGCGGTCCAGTGCAGCGCCGCTGAAAGCAGTCCGGCCCACAGCAAGGGCAAGGTGATGTCGTCGGGAAGCAGCGTTGTATCCCAGTCGATCAATGCCAGGCTCAGCAAGGCGGCGCTGAACAGGCACCAGATGGCGCCCGTGGGCGTGATGCCCCATTGCATCGTGCAGTAGGCGAATAGCGCGGCGCAGGCCAGTTCCACCAGCGGGTAGCGGATGCTGATCGATGCCTTGCATTCCGAGCACCGGCCGCGCAGTGCCAGATAGCTGAGCACGGGAATGTTCTCGTACCAGTGGATGGCATGGCCGCAATGCGGGCAGCGCGAGCGAGGGCGGCTGAGACTCAGGGGCACCTCGGCCCGGTCAGGCGCAGCAGAAGGTGGCGCGGCGCCGGATTGCTCCTGTGCCCATTGGGCGCATTCCGCGTTCCATTGCTGTTCCATCATGCGCGGCAGCCTATGCACCACCACGTTGAGAAAGCTGCCGACCATCAGGCCAAGGAGGCCGCCCAGCGCGGCCTGCATCCAGGGATCCAAGAGCATCAAACCACCTGGCCCAGCTTGAAGATGGGCAGATACATCGAAACCACGATGCCGCCGATCAGGGTGCCCAGGAAAACGATGATGATGGGCTCCATCAGGCTGGACAGGCCGGCCACCATGTCATCGACTTCCTCTTCGTAGAAATCGGCCGCCTTGCCAAGCATATGGTCGATGGAGCCGGATTCCTCGCCGATGGCGCACATTTGCAGCACCATGGAGGGAAAGACGTTGGCATTGGTCATGGCCACCGTGAGGCTGGTGCCGGTGGAGACTTCCTGCTGGATCTTCTCGGTGGCATTGGCGTAGACGGCATTCCCGGAGGCGCCGCCGACGGAATCCAGTGCCTCGACCAGCGGAACGCCTGCAGCAAACATGGTCGACAGCGTGCGCGTCCAGCGTGCAACGCAGGACTTTTCGATCAACACACCAAAGACTGGCACCTTCAGTAGCGTGCGGTCCATGAATTGCTGCATGCCCTCGTTGCGCTTCCAGGCCTGCATGAAGAAGTAGAAGCCGCCACCGATCACGCCAAAGATCAACCACCACCATTGGACAAAGATATCGCTGATGCCCATCACGAACAGCGTCGGTGCCGGCAGATCCGCGCCGAAGGAGCTGAACACTTCCTTGAAGGCGGGAATCACGAAGATCATGATGATGGTCACGACGATGAAGGCCACGACGATCACCGAGATCGGATACATCAAGGCAGACTTGATCTTGGACTTGATGGCCTCGGTTTTTTCCATATAGGTGGCCAGCCGATCGAGCAGGGCCTCCAGGATACCGGCTGCCTCCCCGGCCTCCACCAGATTGCAGTAGAGGCTGTCGAAATACATGGGGTGCTTGCGATAGGCCGCATTCAGCGAGGTGCCTGTCTCCACATCGGAGCGGATATCGGCCAGCAGGCGCGTCACACTGGGGTTGGTGTTGCCGCGCCCGACGATGTCGAAGGCCTGCAGCAGCGGGACGCCAGCCTTCATCATCGTGGCCATCTGGCGCGTGAACAGCGCAATGTCCTTGGGTTTGATTCTTTTGCCACCGCGCGTACGGCGCTTCTTGATCTTGCTGGGAAGCACACCCTGGCGGCGCAGCATGGCCTGGACCTGGTTGATGCCCCCGGCCCGGGTTTCGCCACGGACGATCTTGCCGTTGCGATCCTTGCCTTCCCACTCGAAGACAAATTCCTTGATTCCCTTGGACGCGGCTGTGGCCATCGTGCTCCCTCGTTTGTTGTCTGCGCTGTCCGCGCTATTTACTCATTGGTGACTGCCAGCACTTCTTCGAGCGAGGTCAGTCCCTGTCTGGCCTTGTGCAAACCCGATCCACGCAGCGACCGTACGCCTTCACGCTTGGCCTGTGCGGCGATCTCCAGCGCGCTGCCATCCTGCAGGATGATGCGCTGGATTTCCTCGCTGATCGGCATCACCTGGTAGATGCCGACACGGCCCTTGTAGCCGTTGTTGCAGGCCGGGCAGCCGACGGGTCTGTAGGTGACCCAGCTGCCATCGATGTCCGCATCGTTGTAGCCTGCGTCGATCAACGCCTCCCGCGGAATGTCCGCGGGCTCCTTGCACTGGGGGCACAGGCGCCGGGCCAGACGCTGGGCGGTGATGAGAATCACGCTCGATGCGATGTTGAAGGGGGCAATGCCCATGTTGCGCATGCGCGTCAACGTGGTCGGTGCGTCGTTGGTGTGCAGCGTGGACAGCACCAAGTGGCCGGTCTGCGCAGCCTTGATCGATATGTCGGCAGTTTCCAGATCGCGGATTTCGCCGACCATGATGATGTCGGGATCCTGGCGCAGAAAGGCCTTGAGCGCAGTCGCAAAGGTGAGGCCTGCTTTTTCGTTCACATTGACCTGGTTGACGCCGGGCAGGTTGATTTCCGAAGGATCTTCCGCCGTGGCGATGTTCACGCCGGCCTTGTTCAGCAGGTTCAGGCAGGTGTACAGCGACACTGTCTTGCCCGAGCCGGTAGGACCTGTGACCAGAATCATTCCATAGGGGCGTCCGATGGCTTCAAGCAGGCGCGCCTTCTCCTCGGGCTCATAGCCCAGGGCGTCAATGCCCATCCTGGCCGAGCTCGGGTCCAGGATACGGATCACGATCTTCTCGCCGAAGAGCGTGGGCAGTGTGCTTACGCGAAAGTCGATGACCCGGTCCGGGCCGACCTTGAGCTTCATGCGCCCATCCTGCGGGACACGCTTTTCCGAGATGTCCATGCGCGAGATCACCTTGATGCGCGACGCCAGCTTCTCCTTGATGGCAATGGGCGGTGATGCAATCTCACGCAACTCGCCGTCGATGCGAAAGCGTACGCGGTACTGGTGCTCGTAGGGTTCGAAATGCAGGTCCGACGCGCGCATGTTGAAGGCGTCGAGCAGCATTTTGTGCAGGAACTTGACGATGGGCGCATCTTCAACGTCTGCTGCGGCCGAGTTGTCCTTTTCCTCTGCAACCTCATCAGGCTTGAGGTCGCCGAACTCGAAATCGCCGCCTCCGGTGTAGCTCTCCATGGTTTCGCTGGCGCTTTTGCTCTGCTGAGCTATCAGGCGTTCCAGCTTGTCGGCCTCGACGATGATCCAGTCCACGCCCAGTTGGGTGGTGAACTTGATCTGCTCGGCGGCTTCCTGCTGCGTCGGGTCGGCGGTAGCCACCGTGAGGCGATTGCCGCGCTTGCTCAGCGGGAGGACGCGATAGCTGCTGATGATCTTGGCGTCCAGCAGATCCTGCGGCAGGCGCATGGCGTTGACCGCATCAAGATCGAGCAGCGGCGCGCTGAACATGGTGGAAACCGTCTCCGCCACTTCCAGGGCCGAGAGGGTGCCGGCGACGCTCAGTTCTGCAATGAACGAGGTGCGATTGGCGGCTGCCTTGCTGGCCGCCGCTTCTGCCGCCTGCTGCGACACCTTGCCTGCTGAAATCAGGGCTCGCCCGATGCCAGGAAGCGATGCGACAGTGGAGGCATTCTTGAGCGAGGAGTCAGCAACAGCCATGTAGCAAGACGTGTGAGAGGAAAGGACATTTATCCTATCATCCCTGAAGCCTTGAAAGGCCAGACGCACTGTTGCGCAGCCAGTTCTTGAACCTGGCGCAACAGTGAAGTGGTGATGAAGTGACCAGAATATGGTCGGGGTGAGAGGATTCGAACCTCCGGCCTCTACGTCCCGAACGTAGCGCTCTACCAGGCTAAGCTACACCCCGTTGCTTTTGTAGACAAAGCAATGCAGCCTGAATTCAGGTGCGTCGCTCCAAAAGCTGAGACGCCAATTGTAGCAAACTTGCCGTATGCAAATTGCTCGGGAGCACATTTATTGCGTCAATGGCGCGGCGTGCTTCGGCATGGGCGGCTTCGCGTGCCACGTCCAGCGCGCCTGTGCTGCGCACGATATCCACCACGGCAGACAACTGCTCGGTTGAGCCCTGCTCGATGGCGTTGCGCACGATGGCTGCCTGCTCCGGGGTGCCGCGCTGCATGGCGGCAATCAGCGGCAGGGTGCACTTGCCTTCGCGCAGGTCGTCGCCCAGGTTCTTGCCCATTTCCTGGGTGTCGCCTGTGTAGTCGAGCACGTCGTCAATGATCTGGAAGGCGGTGCCCAGGGCCTGGCCATAGATGGCGCAGGCCTGTTCGATCTCGCGGGGGGCGTCTGCCAGCACGGCGCCCAACTGGGCGCTGGCCTCGAACAATTGGGCGGTCTTGGAGCGGATGACGTGCAGGTATCCGGCTTCATCCAGCGAGGCATCGTGCGTGTTGATCAGCTGCTGAACCTCGCCCTCGGCGATCACGTTGGTGGCGTCCGACAGGATCTTGAGCACACGCATGCTGCCCACTTCCACCATCATCTGGAAGGAACGCGAGTGCAGGAAGTCGCCGACCAGCACGCTTGCCGGATTGCCGAAGGTCTCGTTGGCCGTCGGGCGGCCGCGGCGCAGGGTGGACTCGTCCACCACGTCGTCGTGCAGCAGGGTGGCGGTATGAATCAGCTCGACCACGGCCGCCAGGACATGCCTGTCCCTGCCTTCGTAGCCCAGCGCATTGCAGACCATGAGCAGCAGGGCCGGGCGAAGGCGCTTGCCACCGGCAGCGATGATGTACTGGGAGATCTGGGCAATCAGCGGGACGGTGGTCGTCAGGCGCTGGGCGATCACATGATCCACCTCGCGCATGTCGTCAGTGATCAGGGCAAGCGGATTGGGGGTGGAGAGAGCTGTGGTCAAGGTACTGTGGCCGCCAAGTGGATCGGCAATTATAGGAAGGGCGATCCCGCCTGCGGCCCGCCGTGGCGGTTGTTTGGGCGCGGGGTGGGAACGCTTCATGCAAAGAATGTGAGTGCGTGCTAGAATCCCCGGCTTCCGTGGAAATTCGTTCGCGGAACTCTCAAATTCAAGAGGTTTAAATGTACGCAGTCATAAAAACCGGCGGCAAGCAGTATCGCGTTGCGGCCGGCGAAAAGATCAAGGTAGAACAGATTGCTGCGGACGTAGGCCAAGAAGTTGTGATCGATCAGGTTCTGGCAGTCGGCAACGGCGCTGAAATCAAGGTCGGCACACCTCTGGTGTCCGGTGCGTCTGTCAAGGCAACCGTGGTTGCTCACGGCAAGCACGACAAAGTGCACATCTTCAAGATGCGCCGTCGTAAGCATTATCAGAAGCGCCAAGGCCATCGCCAGCAGTTCACAGAGCTGCAGATCGTGGCGATCGCTGCTTAATTCAGGAGCTGAGTCATGGCACAGAAAAAAGGCGGCGGCTCTACGCGAAACGGGCGCGATTCCAAGCCCAAAATGCTCGGCGTGAAGGCTTTCGGTGGTGAACTGATCACTGCCGGCTCGATCATCGTGCGCCAACGTGGCACCAAGTTCCATCCCGGCGACAACGTCGGCGTGGGCAAGGACCACACCCTGTACGCTCTGGTGGACGGCCACGTGTCGTTTGCTGTCAAGGGTGCACTGTCCAAGCACACGGTCAATGTGACGGCTGCCTAAGCCCTGTCACTTCGACGCTCGAAGCCCCGACCTGTCGGGGCTTTGTCGTTTCAGGAGGGTTGTGCATCGTGCCTTCGCCCTCTTTTCCGTCTCTGAGGTGTGGCCTGGGGCTGTCTGGTGCACACTGCTTTTTGTAAACTGGATGCCTCATGAAGTTCGTCGACGAAGCTTATATCGACATTTCCGCCGGTGACGGCGGCAATGGCTGCGTGTCATTCCGGCACGAAAAATACAAGGAATTTGGCGGTCCCGATGGTGGAGACGGTGGCCGTGGCGGCCATGTCTACGCGGTGGCCGATGTCAACCTCAACACGCTGGTGGACTACCGCTTCTCGCGCCGCCACGATGCCACGCGCGGCGAGCACGGCAAGGGCTCGGACATGTTCGGCGCGGCGGGCAACGACATCACGCTGCGCATGCCGGTCGGCACCATCATCAGCGATGCCGAAACCGGCGAGGTGCTCTACGAGCTGCTGACAGCTGGCGAGGTGGTCACCATTGCCAAGGGCGGCGATGGCGGCTACGGCAACCTGCGCTTCAAGAGCGCCATCAACCGTGCGCCTCGGCAAAAGACGCCGGGCTGGCCTGGCGAGCGCAAGAATCTCAAGCTGGAGCTCAAGGTGCTGGCCGACGTGGGCCTGCTGGGCATGCCCAACGCGGGCAAGTCCACCTTCATTGCCGCGGTCTCCAATGCGCGCCCCAAGATTGCCGACTACCCGTTCACCACGCTGCATCCCAATCTGGGGGTGGTGCGCGTCGCTGCCGAGCAGAGCTTTGTGGTGGCCGACATCCCCGGCCTGATCGAAGGTGCCTCGGAAGGTGCGGGCCTGGGTCACCAGTTCCTGCGCCATCTGCAGCGCACCCGGCTGCTGCTGCATGTGGTGGATCTGGCGCCGTTCGATGACAGCGTGGACCCCGTGGCTCAGGCCAAGGCCATCGTGGGCGAGCTGCAGAAATACGATGCCGAGCTGTACGACAAGCCGCGCTGGCTGGTGCTCAACAAGCTGGACATGGTGCCGGCCGAGGAGCGCGCGGCACGCGTCAAGGACTTCGTCAAGCGCTTCAAGTGGAAGGGGCCGGTCTTCGAGATTTCGGCTCTGACGCGCGAAGGCTGCGAAGTGCTGATCCGCACCATCTACCAGCATGTGCATGCGCAGCAGCAGATCGAGTCGGGCCCCAAGGAAATCGATCCGCGCTTCGTCGAAGTCGAGGGTGATGGCGTGGATCTCACAGATCCGCGCTTTGCCCCTCGCGATTCAGAGTAAGAGCCGCCTGCCGCTCCCATCGCCTTGATCACAACAGCGGCGCGGCCTTCCTGGGCCTGCGCTGCAAGAATCACTATCCATCCATGTCTTCCAACTTGTTGCGTGATGCCCATCGCATCGTGGTCAAGGTCGGCTCGAGCCTGGTGACCAATGAAGGTCGCGGTCTTGACGAAGCCGCCATCCAGGAGTGGAGCCGCCAGTTGGCGGCCCTGGTTCGAGGCGATGAAAGCCATGGCGGCCAGCGGCGCGAGGTGATCATGGTCTCCAGCGGCGCGGTGGCTGAAGGCATGAAGCGCCTGGGCTGGGCCGCGCGGCCCAAGGAGATCCATGAGCTGCAGGCCGCTGCAGCCGTGGGCCAGATGGGGCTGATACAGATGTACGAGTCCAAGCTGCGCGAGCAGGGCATGGGCAGTGCCCAGGTGCTGCTCACGCATGCCGATCTTGCGGACCGCGAGCGCTATCTGAATGCGCGCAACACCTTGCTGACGCTGCTGCAGTTGGGCATCGTGCCGGTGATCAACGAGAACGACACCGTGGTCAACGACGAGATCAAGTTCGGCGACAACGACACCCTGGGTGCTTTGGTGGCCAACCTGATCGAAGCCGATGCCCTGGTCATCCTGACCGATCAGCGAGGCCTTTACAGCGCCGATCCGCGCAGCAATCCCGATGCGCGTTTCATCGACGTGGCAAATGCCGGCGATCCCGCGCTGGAGGAGATGGCGGGCGGCGCGGGCTCGTCCATCGGCAAGGGCGGGATGATCACCAAGATCCTCGCGGCCAAGCGTGCGGCGGGGTCGGGTGCTTCAACCGTCATCGCCTGGGGCCGTGAACAGGATGTGCTGGTGCGTCTGGCTGCAGGCGAGTCCATCGGCACGCTGCTCGTGGCGCAGACCCACAAGAACCAGGCGCGCAAGCAGTGGATTGCCGACCATCTGCAGTTGCGCGGCTCCGTGTCCGTGGATGCCGGTGCCGTGGCCAAGCTGCGTGACGAGGGCAAGAGCCTGCTGCCCATCGGCATGGTGAATGTGGATGGCGAATTCGCCCGTGGCGATGTGATCGCCGTGCGCGATGCGCTGGGAATCGAGGTGGCACGCGGTCTGGCCAACTATGCAAGTGCCGAGGCACGCCTGCTGTGCCGCAAAGGCTCGGTGGAGATCGAACGCTTGCTGGGCTATTCGGCAGGCCCTGAGATGGTGCACCGCGACAACATGGTGATTGCCGGGCACTGATGCCTGCGCAATCGGGGCAAGGAAAAGGCGCACCTTCGGGTGCGCTTTTGCATGGAGCCTTTGGCTTCAGGCCTTGCCTGGATCAGGGTGCAAGATCTGCTGCTGTCCTGACTGTGGATCAGGATCGAAACAGGCGCCAGGCGGCAACTCCATGCCGGGATTGATGCGAAAGCTGCCCGAGCGCGCCGGATGCAAGCCCGGAGCACCATAGGTATCGGGGCCTGTTTCATGGGCTTCCCTGGGGCGCATTCCGCTGCGAAGATAGCGGTTGCGCTGCTGTTCGCCCCGTGGCAGAAAGCGTGCCAGCTCGGTCAGGGCCATCTCGTAGACGCCGCGTTTGAACTCCACCACCACATCCAGTGGCACCCAGTAGTCGTTCCAGCGCCAGGCGTCGAATTCGGGATGGTCGGTGGCACGCAGGTTCAAATCCCAGTCGTGACCCATGAGTTGCAGCAAATACCAGATCTGCTTCTGGCCTTTGTAGTGTCCGCGCGCATCGCGGCGGATGTACCGGTCTGGCACCTCGTAGCGCAACCAGTCCCGGGTGCGGGCGACCACGCGAACGTGGTTGGGCATCAACCCCACTTCCTCATGCAGCTCCCGGAACATGGCCTGTTCGGGTGTCTCCCCCCGGTCAATGCCGCCCTGTGGAAACTGCCAGCTGTGGGTGCGGATGCGCTTGCCCCAGAACACCTGGTTCTTTTGGTTGAGCAGGATGATGCCGACGTTCGGGCGAAATCCGTCCCGGTCAAGCATAATCGAACCCCAATTTTCTGAATTGTGTCCATTATGCACGGTGCCTTGCCAGCGGCAAGCACGCTGCCCCGATTCCCGCGAAGCCCCTGATCCATGAAAGCCTCCCAATTTTTCATCTCCACCCTCAAGGAAGCTCCGGCCGACGCCGAAGTGGTCAGCCACAAGCTCATGACGCGGGCCGGCCTGATCAAGAAGCTGGGCGCAGGCATCTATAACTACATGCCCATGGGACTGCGCGTGATCCGCAAGGTCGAGGCCATCGTGCGCGAGGAAATGAACCGTGCCGGTGCCGTCGAAGTGACCATGCCCGTGGTCCAGCCTGCCGAGATGTGGGAAGAGACAGGCCGCTTCGAGAAGATGGGCCCCGAGCTGCTGCGCATCAAGGACCGCCATGGCCGTGATTTCGTGATCCAGCCCACCAGCGAAGAGGTGGTGACGGACATTGCGCGCCAGGAGCTCAAGAGCTACAAGCAGCTGCCCAAGAATTTCTACCAGATCCAGACCAAGTTCCGCGACGAGCGCCGTCCGCGCTTTGGCCTGATGCGTGGCCGCGAGTTCATCATGAAGGACGCCTATTCCTTCGACAAGGACCGCGATACCGCCCAGATCAGCTACCAGACCATGCGCGCGGCCTACAAGCGCATCTTCGATCGCTTCGGCCTGCAGTACCGTGCCGTGCGTGCCGACAGCGGCGCCATCGGCGGTGATCTGAGCGAGGAATTCCAGGTCATCGCCTCCACGGGCGAAGACGCCATCGTCTACTGCCCCAGCAGCGACTACGCCGCCAATATCGAGAAGGCCGAGGCCCTGGCGCCTGCCGGCCCCCGTCCCGCTGCAGCCCAGGCCATGACCCGTGTGGCGACGCCGGGCAACAGCACCTGCGAGTCCGTGGCTGCCCAGCTGGGCCTGCCGCTGTCGCAGACGGTGAAGTCCCTGGTGCTGGCCACCGACAAGCTCGACGACAAGGGCGATGTGGCGGGAAGCCAGGTCTGGCTGCTGCTGCTGCGCGGCGACCATGAGATGAACGAGATCAAGGTGGCCAAGGTGCCCGGCCTGGACGTGGGCTTCCGCTTTGCCACCGTGGCCGAGATCGAGGAGCACTTCGGTTGCCAGCCCGGCTACCTGGGCCCCATCGGCCTGAAGAAGCCCGTGAAGCTGGTCGTGGACCGCGAGGTCGCCGTGATGGCCGACTGGGTCTGCGGCGCGAATGAGGCCGACTTCCACATCACCGGCGTGAACTTTGGCCGTGACCTGCCCGAGCCTGATGCCGTGGCCGACCTGCGCAATGTGGTGGCCGGCGACAAGTCCCCGGATGGCGCAGGCGAGCTGGCCATTGAGCGCGGCATTGAAGTGGGCCATGTGTTCTACCTGGGCACCAAGTACTCCCAGGCCATGAACGCCACCTTCCTGGCCGAGAACGGCAAGCCCTCGCTGTTCGAAATGGGTTGCTACGGCATTGGCGTGACACGCCTGCCGGCTGCCGCCATCGAGCAGAACCATGATGAGCGCGGCATCATCTGGCCCGACGCGATTGCGCCCTTCACCGTGGTGGTCTGCCCCATCGGCATGGACCGCAGCGAGCCCGTGAAGGAAGCCGCCGAGAAGCTGCATGCCGAGCTGCTGGCACTGGGCGTGGACGTGATCCTGGACGACCGCGGCGAACGCCCGGGCGCCATGTTTGCCGACTGGGAACTGATTGGCGTGCCGCACCGCGTGGTGCTGTCCGACCGGGGCCTGAAGGAAGGCCAGGTCGAGTACCAGCATCGCCGCGACACGGAAGCGACCAAGATGGCCGCCGCCGATGTGCTGGGCCATCTCAAGCAGAGGCTGGGACTGTGAGCCAGGCCCCCGTGGTGGCGCGCCGCGACTGCCTGCGCCTGGCGGCTTCGCTGGGTGCTGCGCCGTTGCTGGGCGCGGTGGCCGCGCCCGCCTGGGCCGGCGGGCAGCTGGAAGAGCCGCTGGCCGATTCGGTGCGCACTGCGCTGAGTTCGGCCGTCACGGGATCGGCGCCGCCCGAGCTGCGCTTTGCCTCCACCGAGGCCCGCATGGACTACCTGCGCTGGCTCACGGCCAGCAGCGAGCGCCTGCGTTCACGCAAGCCCGAACTTGCAACACGGCTGGAGTTCCTGCAGACCGTCTGGTACGAGGCCAAGCGCGCCGGACTGGAAATCTCGCTGGTGATGGGCCTGGTCCAGGTGGAAAGCGCGTTCCGCAAGTTCGCCATCTCCAGCGTGGGCGCGCGCGGCTACATGCAGATCATGCCGTTCTGGATGCGGCTGATCGGCGATGGCGACATCGGCAAGCTGTTCCACATGCAGACCAATCTGCGCTTTGGCTGCGTCATCCTGCGCCACTATCTGGACCGCGAAAACGGCGATGCCTACATGGCGCTGGGCCGCTACAACGGCAGCCGGGGGCAGCCCCAATACCCGAATGCGGTGTTCGCTGCGCAGCGCCGCTGGGAGATCGAGCCCTCGCGCTCGGCCTGAGGGGCCGCAGGCTGGCGCCTGGCGGCAGTCCTGCAGGCCTGCCTTGCTGCGTTTTCAGGACGAGGTGTCCGGCGACATGCTGGACACCTTGGCCACGGCGGCGGCCGTGTCGCCTGCGTTGGGCGGGGCGGCCGGGCTGCTGCCGGACATGCGTGTGACCAGCACCTGGTCGATGCGGTAGCTGTCCACGTCCATGACCTCGAAGCGATAGCCTCCCCATTGCACGGTGTCCGTGCGCCTGGGAATGCGCCGAAGCATGACCATGAGGAAGCCCCCCAGGGTTTCGTAGTCCTCGGAATGCGGCAACTCGTCGAGCTCCAGGGCCTGCATCACATCCTCGACCGGCGTGACGCCATCGATCAGCCAGGAGTTCTCGTCGCGGCGCAGGATCTGCTCCTCGTCGCCGGGGCTGACCAGGCCGCCCATCACCGTGCTCATCACGTCGTTGAGCGTGACCACGCCGACCACCAGGCTGTATTCGTTGACGATGACGGCAAAGTCCTCATGCACCTGGCGGAACTGCTCCAGCACCTCGGCCAGCGTCAGGCGGTCCGGCACGACCAGCACCTTGTGGACCAGCGAATCGTCCATGAGCGACAGGGACTGGTTGTTCAGCGCGCGCTGGAACAGATCCTTGGCATCGACATAGCCGACGATATGGTCGATGTCGCCGTCGCAGACGGGGTAGGTGGAAAAAGGTTCCTCGGCAATGCGGACCCGGATCAGTTCATCGGGGTCGTCGCGGTGGAAGTAGGCGATGCGGTCGCGCTGCGTCATGGCCGAGCCTATGGTGCGCGAGTCCAGCTCGAACAGATTGGCGATCACCTGCTGCTCCTTCGCGGCCAGCACGCCTGCGCGTGCGCCGGCTTCGGTCATGGCCAGGATGTCTTCGTGCGTGATGCGGTCATCGCGCACCGTGGGCAGGCCGAAGAGCTTGGCAACGGCGTCGGCCAGATGGTTGAAGCACCAGACCAGGGGCTTGAGCACGGCCATGCACCAGAGCATGGGGCGCAGCACGCGGATGGCCAGGGCCTCGGGCTCGGCCATGCTCAGGCGCTTGGGCAGCAGGTCGGCGAACAGGATGAACAGGGAGGTGACGCTGGCGAACGAGAGCAGGAAGCCCACGGTCTGCGCACGGCTGTCGGGCAGCCAGAGCATCAGCAGCTCGGCCAGATAGGGGGTCAATGCCCCTTCGCCTACCACGCCGCCCAGGATGGCGACGGCGTTCAGCCCAATCTGCGTGACCGTGAAATATTCGCCCGGCTGGGCCTGCATCTTCATGACCAGTTCGGCGCGGGGTTCGCCGTCCTCCATCATCTGCCGCAGTCGCAGGCGCCGCGAGGCGGCCAGCGAGATCTCGGCCACGGAGAAGAAGGCACTGGTCAGTATCAGCGCGACGATCAACAGCAGACTTTGGGACAGACTCATAGGCAAGGCGGAGAAGCGGGCGCAGGCGCGCTTTTCCGGATGTGAAAGATGTGACCATTCGACCACACATCGCATGCCCCTGGCCCTGAGGCATGCCCGGGGAGTCCGCCGGCAGCGCGGCACAAGCGAAAAAAAGCCACCCGAAGGTGGCCCGATGCTGCGCCGAAGGCGCGTGGCGTGCGAAGGCTCAGGCCTTGGGTGCCAGCAGCTGCTGCAGCTCGCCCGACTCGTACATCTCCATCATGATGTCCGAGCCGCCGATGAACTCGCCCTGCACGTAGAGCTGGGGGATCGTGGGCCAGTTGCTGTAGTCCTTGATG
Source organism: Delftia deserti (assembly GCF_042653485.1). Lineage (NCBI taxonomy): Bacteria > Pseudomonadati > Pseudomonadota > Betaproteobacteria > Burkholderiales > Comamonadaceae > Delftia > Delftia deserti. Next base: position 5,189,667 of record NZ_JBHSIH010000001.1, read on the forward strand.
CCCTGGCGGATTTCCTGGTCTTCCAGCACGTTGACGGTGGAGATGTCCTTGGTTTCCACGCCGCAGGCCTTGAGGATCTGGATGGCGCGGCCAGAGAAACCGCACATGGGAAAGCTGGCGCTGCCCTTCATGAACAGCAGGATGTTGTTGCTCTTGACCAGTTGGTCGATGCGTTGCTGGGTGTCGCTCATCTGTGTGGTGCTCCGGGGTCGTGGTGGGCGCCGCAGGCGCGGCGGCATGGATGGGATTATTTCACTCTCGACGCGGACTTTGAAAGCATGCGGGATTGCTGCGCCCAGGCCGGAGCTCAGGCCTGCCCTTGCCATTGCCCGCCCGTGCAGCGGGCAATGCCGCCCAGGTCGTGGCGATGCTGCACGCGGCCAAAGCCGGCCTGGCACAGCAGGGCGGCCGCGGCATCGGCCTGGTCCCAGCCATGCTCCATCAGCAGCCAGCCGCCGCTGGCCAGCATTGCGGGCGCCTGGGCGATGATGGCGCGGATATCGGCCAGGCCATCGGCGCCGCTGGCCAGTGCCGACAGCGGCTCATGCGCCAAGGCCTGCAGGTGTGGATCGTCGTCGCGGATATAGGGCGGGTTGCTGACGATGAGGTCGAACGGTGCCTGCCCTGCCAGCGGCTGGAGCCAGCTGCCATGCGCGAACTGCACGCCCAGTTGCAGGCGCGTGGCATTGGCGCTGGCAACGGCCAGTGCGTCGGCGCTGGCATCCACGGCCCAGACCGTGGCGCCGGGGCGCTGGCTTTGCAGGGCCAGGGCTATGGCGCCGCTGCCGGTGCCCAGGTCCACCACGCGGCAAGCGGGGCCTGCCTGGGTCTGGATGGGCATGAGCTCCAGCGCCCAGTCCACCAGGGTCTCGGTATCGGGGCGTGGGTCGAGCACACGCGCGTCCACGGCCAGATCGAGCCCGTAGAACTCCTTGTGGCCGAGCAGGTAGGCAACGGGTTCCCCGCCAAGGCGGCGTGCACACAGCGCGGCATAGGCCTCGGCCTGGGGGCCGGTCAGCATGTCCTCGTCATGGGTCAGCAGCCAGGCGCGGCCGCCAGACTGGCGCCCGAGCACATGCAGCAGCAGCATTTGCGCATCGATGCGCGCAAGCCCCAGGGCCTGGGCCTGCTGCAGCGCTTGTTTGACGATGGGTGGATTGGCCATGCCCTGGCCTCAGTTGTTGACCTGCAGCTCGGCCAGCAGTTCGGCCTCGCGTGCGGCCTGCAGCGCGTCGAGCACGTCACCCAGGTCGCCTTCCATCACGGCCAGCAGCTTGTAGATGGTGAGGTTGATGCGGTGGTCGGTGAGCCGGCCCTGGGGGAAGTTGTAGGTGCGGATGCGGTCGCTTCGGTCGCCGCTGCCGATCAGGCCCTTGCGCAGTGCGGCCTCCTTGGCCTCGCGCTCGCTGCGTTCCTTCTCCTGCAGGCGCGCCTGCAACACCTGCAGGGCCTTGGCCTTGTTGCTGTGCTGGCTGCGGCCGTCCTGGCACTCGGCGACGATGCCCGTGGGCAGGTGGACCACACGCACGGCCGAGTCGGTCTTGTTGATGTGCTGGCCGCCCGCGCCGCTGGCACGGAAGGTGTCGATGCGCAGGTCGGCCGGGTTGAGCGTGATGGCCTGGGTTTCGTCCGGCTCGGGCATGACGGCCACGGTGCAGGCGCTGGTGTGGATGCGGCCCTGGGTCTCGGTGGCCGGCACGCGCTGCACGCGGTGGCCGCCGGATTCGAAGCGCAGGCGACCGTAGACATCCGTGCCTTCCACGCGCAGCACTACTTCCTTGTAGCCGCCCAGCTCGCTCTCGTTGGCGCTCATGATCTCGACCTTCCAGCCCACGGCGTCGCAGTGGCGCGTGTACATGCGGGCCAGGTCGCCTGCGAACAGGGCTGATTCGTCGCCGCCCGTGCCCGCGCGGATTTCGACGTAGGCGTTGCGCGCGTCATCGGGGTCCTTGGGCAGGAGCAGGCGCTGCAGCTCGTCTTCCAGCTGGACCAGCTCGGCCTCGGCACTGGCGATTTCCTCCTGCGCCATGTCGGCCATGTCGGGGTCGGAGAGCATGTCCCGCGCGGCGGCCAGATCGGCCTCGCGCTGGCGGTGGCGCGCATAGCGGCCTGCAATGGCGGTGACGTCCGCGTGCTCGCGCGAGATGGCGCGGTACTGCTTCATGTCGCCCATGATGTCTTCGCGCGAAAGCAGGAAGTTGAGTTCTTCAAGGCGCTGGGCGTAGCGCTCCAGTTGTTGGCGCAGAAAGTCTTGCATGGTGTGAGGCGGTGGTGCGAAGGGCTGCTTGGGCAGCACTGCGGCGGGAAACGTGGGGGCCTGGAGGGGCGGGGAGGGGCCGCAAGTGCGGCCGGGGCGCCAGAGGCCCGCTGGCGCGCGGCCCTGCGCAGGGGCGGCGAGCGCCGCTAGAGCGCCTTGTCGGGGGCCGTGCCGCGCGGGCCGCTTTGGGCCGAGCGCAGGAACAGGCGCGAGACCGTGTCCATGGTCTGGCTGCGCTGGTCGGCATCGCCCTTGTGCAGCTCGGCCAGGGTGCCGTGCAGCATTTTCTGCGTGAGGCCGCGCGACAGGGCCTCCAGCACGGTGTCGATGTCTTCGCCCTTGGCCAGCAGCTTCTTGGCGCGCGCAATCTCCAGCGTACGCCATTCATCGGTCTGGGTGTTGAGCTGGCGGATGAGCGGCACCACGCCGGCCTGCGGGCGGCGCTGGTCCAGCCAGTGCATGAAGCTTTGCACGCCGTGGTCGATGATGACTTCGGCCTGCTCGACCGCTGCCTGGCGCTGGGCCTGGCCCGTGCGCACCACGGTGGCCAGATCGTCCACGGTGTAGAGGTAGACGTCGCGCAGGTCCTTGACCTCGGATTCGATATCGCGCGGCACGGCCAGATCGACCATGAACATGGGGCGGTGCTTGCGCTTCTTGAGCGCGCTTTCCACGGCGCCCAGGCCGATGATGGGCAGGCTGGACGCCGTGCAGCTGATCACGGCATCGTATTCATGCAGATGGTCGGGCAGGTCGGCCAGCCGCATGGTGCCGGCGCCGAACTGGGCAGCCAACTTCTCGCCGCGCTCCAGCGTGCGGTTGGCGATCATGATCTGCTTGGGGTGGCGGGCCGCGAAATGGGTGGAGACCAGCTCGATCATCTCGCCCGCGCCCACGAACAGCACGCGGATCTGGGACAGGTCTTCGAACAGCTGGCCGGCCAGCCGCACGGCGGCAGCGGCCATGCTGATGCTGTGCGCGCCGATCTCGGTGGAGCTGCGCACTTCCTTGGCCACCGCGAAGCTGCGCTGGAACAGCTGGTTCAGCGTGCTACCCAGGGCGCCTGCGTTCTCTGCGGCGCGCACGGCATTCTTCATCTGGCCCAGGATCTGGGCCTCGCCCAGCACCATGGAATCGAGCCCGCTGGCCACGCGGAAGGCATGGCGCGCCACATGGCCGTCTTCCAGCAGATAGGAGTGCGAGCGCAGCAATTCGGACGAGATGCCGCCGCTGTTGGCCAGCCAGTGCAGGGTGTGGTCCATGGCCGGCATTTCGGCCGCGCAGTAGATCTCGGTACGGTTGCAGGTGGAGAGGATGGCGGTCTCCACCGCGCTGTGCTGGCGGCCGGGGCCGGTCAGCGATTCGCGCAGGCCCTGCAGCGTGGGCACGATCTGGTCGAGCGCGAACGCGAAACGTCCCCGCATATCAAGCGGAGCCGTGTGGTGGTTGATGCCGAGTGCCCAGACTGCCATAACCCGGGATTATAAAATTTCGCGCAGTTTCAGGCATCCCTGATCACAACACCCTGGAATCGGAGCCCGCACATGGGATGGATTGCGAGTACGAATCATTGGCTGAACTTCCTGGCGCCTGCACTTTTCCTGTCGCCGGCCCTGATGTTGTGCGCGCTTTTGATTTATGGAAAATCGCAGCAATCCCTTGCCTGGTGGTTGCAGGTTGCTATCAATTTTGTTGTTGGTGCGCTGGTGTTGCTGGCCGGTTTGTGGTGGTTCGGGCGGGATGCAAAGATGGCCACCTACACCGCCCTGGTCCTCGTGATGGCGCTTTGCCAGTGGGTGCTTTCGCGCGGCTGGCGCTGATGGCCGACCGCAAAGATTGATTCAGATCAATGGAAGAGGGCGTTTCTCCCGACGATCAAGGGCCTGGGACTGCGGCTGGAGGCACGGCACCTGGCGCAGCCTGCTCCAGCAGCCATTCGCGGAACTGGACAAAGGCTTCGGAAGGTGCACGCGCGGCGGGGCGGCACAGGAAATATCCGCGCTCTATGTGCACGGGCGCAGGCAAGGCCAGGGCCACGCGGCCGGCGGCCAGGTCTTCCTCGACCAGGCAGCGCTGCACCAGGGCCACGCCCATGCCTGCGGCCACGGCCTGGACCAGCAGGGCCACCAGCTCGAAGTCTGCCGCAGGCGCGGGGCAGGGCCCGGGCAGGCCGAGGTGGCTCATCCAGCGCGCCCAGTTGCCCGGGTAGTTGGTGTGAAACAGCAAGGGGCGCGCGAGCACATCCGCTGCGCTGCGTATGGCTTGCGGGCCCTGCAATTCGCGCGGATGGCAGATGGGCACCAGATCGCGGCCCACCACATAGTCGGCCACCACATGGGCGGGCCAGGGCTCGCTGCCCACGCGCAGCCAGCCGTCGATCTCGGCTGCGGACAGCGAGTCATCGCGCCGGTAGGGGGCGAACGAAAGGACGATGCCCGGATGCAGGGCGTTGAATCGTGGCAGGCGTGGAATCAGCCAGTGGCTGAACAGCGTGGGCACGACCGACAACCGCAGTTGCGGGCCGAAGTGACGCCTGCGTGCGGCGGCCGAGGCCGATTCGATGGCGTGTACGGAGGGCTCCACGGCCTGCAGGTATTCGCGGCCAGCCTCGCTCAGCACGCTGCGCCGGCCCTGGCGCTCGAAGAGGGCAAAGCCCAGGTGCTCTTCCAGCCGGGCGATGGCGCGGCTGATGCCGCCCTGGGTGACATACAGCTCCTGGGCTGCCAGCGAGTAGCTGCCCAGGCGCGCCGCTGCCGCAAAGGCGTGCAGCTCGGAAAGCGAGGGAGAGTGCATGCGCATGACGGACGCAATTATGACGGTTTGTCATAGTTGCTTGCCGTCTTGTCTCTTTTCGCGCGTGCGTCGTCTGTCCAGAATCGGCGCCTGTTCCGCGAAGCCCTGCCCTGCAGCAGGCCGCTCTTTCATCCATCACGAGAGGAAACATCCCATGGCAATGCGCCGCACCCTGTTGTCCAGCCTGGCCGCCTGCGCCGCCACTGCTCTTTTGGCTCCCGTCGCCTGGGCCCAGGGCCCGGCTGCCGACTATCCCAGCCGGCCGATCCGCCTGGTCGTGCCGTTTGGCGCGGGGGGCTCCACCGACATGGTGGCACGGCTGCTGGCCGAGAAGATGAGCGTGATCCTTGGCAAGTCCGTGGTGGTGGACAACCGGGGCGGGGCGGGCGGCTCCATTGGCGCCTCCGAAATTGCGCGTGCTGCGGCCGATGGCTACACCATCGGCATGGCCACGGTGAGCACGCATGGCTCCAACCCGGCCATCTTCCGCAAGCTGCCCTACGACCCGATCAAGGACTTCGCGCCCATCACCAATGTGATGTCCGTGCCCAGCGTGTTCGTGATCAACGCCAGCGTGCCCGCCAAGACCATGAAGGAGTTCATCGCCCTGGCCAAGGCCAACCCGGGCAAGTACAGCTTTGCCTCGCCGGGCACAGGTTCCCTGGGCCACGCCAACATCGAGAATTTCATGAACCTGGCCGGTATCGACCTGCTGCACATCCCCTACAAGGGCGCGGGCCAGGCCATCACCGACGCGCTGGGCGGCCAGGTCAATGCCATGACGGACAACCTGCCGTCCACGCTGCCCCACATCAAGGACGGCAAGCTGCGCCCGCTGGCCGTGCTGGCATTCAAGCGCGCCGACGTGCTGCCCGACGTGCCCACCTACACCGAGCTGGGCTTCCCGCAGATGGGCGACGGCGGCTGGTTCGGGCTGGTCGCACCTGCCGGCACGCCGCGCCCCATCATCGACAAGCTCAATGCGGCTGCGCACAAGGCCATGGCCATGCCTGACTATCTGGAAAAGCAAAAATCCATCTCGGGCGAGTCCATGGGCAACGCGCCCGAGGAATTTGCCAAGCAGATCAAGGCCGCCATCGAGCGCTATACGGCCGTGGCCAAGCGCGCCAACATCAAGCTCGACTGATGGACCGCATGGCACAGACCGATTTTCTGCGCCCCCGGCCGGACACCCCGGTCGTGGTGCATCCCGCCACCGGCGAGGTGCTGCCCATCGTCTGCGACTCGCCGCACAGCGGCACGTCCTATCCCGAGGACTTCGGCCACTGCGTACCCATGTCCCTGCTCCGGCGTGGCGAGGACACGCATGTGGCCGCACTCTGGGACCAGTGGCCCGCGCATGGCGCAACGCTGATCGAGGCCACCTTTCCGCGCACCTACATCGACCCCAACCGCAGCGAGGCCGACCTGGACCCCGCGCAGATCGACGGCCAGTGGCCCGTGCCCCTGGCGCCCAGCGTCAAGACCCGCCAGGGCCTGGGCCTGATCTGGCAGCGCATCAGCCGGGACGGCGCGGCCACGCCGCTGTATGAACGCCCGCGCACGGTGGCCGAGGTGGAGCACCGCATAGCGCGCTACTGGCGTCCCTACCATGCGGCGCTGGCGCAGGCCATCGATGACAGCGTGCAGCGTTTTGGCGGCGTATGGCACCTGAACCTGCACTCCATGCCCAACGATGTCTACAAGCGCCTGGGCCGTACCGACGCGCCGCCGCTGGCCGACTTCGTGCTGGGCGATCGCGACGGCACGACCTGCGCGCCCGGGTTCATCCAGCTGGTGGGCGAGACGCTGGCGGGCTTTGGCTACAGCGTGGCCTACAACGAGCCCTACAAGGGCGTGGAGCTGATCGGCCGCATAGGCCAGCCGCACCTGGGCCGGCACAGCCTGCAGATCGAGATCCGTCGCCCGGTCTACATGGACGAGGACACGCGCGAACCCAACGCGGGCTTCGAGCCGCTGCGCGGCCATCTGCGCGAGCTGATGGCCGTGGTCGCGGCGCATGTGCGCGCTGAAATGGCCGGGCGAGGCTAGGCCGGGCTGGCAGGGTCGCCGGGCATGGCCGGCGTGCCTGCCACCACCGGCGCCGCCACCGAGGTGGTGGCCGGTGGCGACAGGTACAGGCCCGCGCCCTTGAGCGATGCCAGGATGCTGAACAGCACATCGCTGCGCACCCCGCCCGCATTGCGCGGGTTGCCCACGTAGCCGATGGCCAGGAAGGTCAGCGTGCCGTTGGCAATGCCTTCGAGCTGCACCAAAGGCTCGGGCGTGTCCAGGATGCCTTCATGCGCGCGAAAGGCTTCCAATATCAGGGTGCGCATGCGTTCGGCATCGGTGTCCAGCGGCGCGGGCAGGCGCAGCAGCACACGTCCGGGCGCGCCGGCCAGCGTCATGTTTCGCACGGTCTTGGTGATGAATTCCGAGTTGGGCACGATGACGGTGGAGCGGTCGCCCAGCTGGATCTCGGTGGCGCGCACGTTGACGCGGCGCACGTCGCCCTCGGTATCGCCCAGCACCACCCAGTCGCCCACTTTCACGGGCCGCTCGGCCAGCAGGATCAGGCCCGAGATGAAGTTCTGCACGATGGCCTGCAGGCCAAAGCCAATGCCCACCGACAGCGCGCTGGCCACCCAGGCAATGCGCTCCACGCTGATGCCCAGCCCCGCCAGCGCCACGGCCACCACGAAGATGCCGCCCACATAGCCCAGCAGCGTGGTGATGGAGCTGCGCATGCCCGGCTCCAGCGAGGTGTTGGGGAAGTAGCGGTCCGTCAGCCAGCGCTTGATCACGCGGATCACGATCAGGCCCGTGACGATCACGGCGAATGCGGTGAACAGGGCCTGCGGCGCCATGGTGAAGTCGCCCACCTTGAGGCTGTGGTTCACCGTGCTGCCGCGGCGGAACACCTCGTCCGGCCCCGTGCCCAGCGGGGCCAGCAGGGCGATCACCATGTAGAACAGCAGGGCCACGCGCAGCAGGCCCGAGACCAGCACCGAGGCCTGGTCCAGCAGCCGGCCCTCGATGCCCAGGCCCTGGTTCAGCCGGGTGCCGAAGCTGCCCTTGGACGACAGCAGGGCCTCGCACAGATCGTCGCCCAGCTGGAACAGCAGGTAGGTGGTGGCAAAGACCACGCCGGTCCACACCATCTGGCGCGCCAGCGTCCCGGCCAGCGCCACGTAGCCGGTCACGGCCAGCGCAATGGTGGCAATGCTGGCCACCGCCGCGCAGGCCACGAGCAGGCCCACCCACAAAGGCCGTTGCGGCGCGGGCTCCGCCTGGGCGCCGTCTTCCTGCGCGACCGGCGCCGGCGCGCGCAGATGCCGCAGGGCCAGCATGACCACGGCCGAAATCAGCAGGGCCGACAGGGCGTGCACCGTGACCTCGGCGGCCAGGCTGGCGCCGATGATGGCGTTGACTTCGGTCACCAGGCCGTTGAGTGCGGCTCCGGCGGCAATCCACCAGGGATAGGGGCTGAGCCGCTGGGCCAGCTCGTCCGACACGCCGGGCAGGCGCCAGGAGCTGCGCCTGCGCGACAGCAGGGTCTGGCCCAGCGACACCACGAAGGCGCCGAACAGCGTGACCTGCACACTGGCCTTGGCCAGCGCGTCCAGCGATTCGCTGAAGCCATCGCCGGCCTTGAGCACGCTCCAGGCCAGTTGCGCTGCCAGGCCGATCAGCAGCGTGTTGATCACCACCGTGGCCGCCGCGCGCAACGAGCGGCGCAGGCGGCCGCTGGGCAGGCGCGCGGGCGCGGCGCGCACCAGCAGACGCTCGGCCAGCCAGGGGCCTAGCAGGGCGATCAGCAAGGCGGCTGCCAGGCTGGCGATGAAGCCGCCCCGGCGTTCGGATGCCATGGTGGAGGCGACGGCCTGGCGCAGCTCCCGCCCCAGGCCCTGCAGGCGCGCCGCGTCCAAAGGCGCGGCGGCGCGCAGGTTGCGCCAGAAGGGCCGGCCCAGCGGCGAGTCGGTGCGGGCCGTCAGTGCGGCCTGGAATTGTTCGCGGCGCTGGCGTATCAGCTCGTTGCCGCGCTGGTCGGCATCGACCGAAACCAGCCGCGCCAGTTTCAGTTCGGAATCCACGGCGCTGCGCTGCCTGGCCAGGCTGGCGCGCTGCTCGGCCACATCGGGCGCATCGGCAGGGGCGCCTTTTTCGGGCGCGGGGCCCAGTCCGGCCAGGCGCGAATCGATATCGGCCAGTTCCTCGGTGCGGCGGGCTGCGACCTGGTCGGCCGCAGTGCCAATGGCCGCAGCCTCGTCCAGCAGCTTGCGGCCGTCATCGTCCTCGGCCAGCTTGCGGGGAATGGCGTCCAGCTGCTTGCGCAGATCGTCCACGCCGGGCAGGGCGGGCCGGCCGTCGGGCACCGCCGTGGCCGCCGCTGCCGTGCGGTCCTGCGCATGGGCCGGAGCGGGCACAGTGAGGACCAGCATGGCCAGGACCATCAGGCCGGCGGCCAGGCATTGGCGCAAGGCCTGCGCCCACGTAGGGCGCAGCGCGAGAGGGCACGGGCGGGGCGGTGTCATGGACGCACATTGTGCGGCGGGCCGCCGCGACGGTTGTTTCCAAAGGTCCGGCCCCGCCAGCCGGCAGCCGTCTCAGCGCGATGCGGGACTGAACATATCGACACGGTCGGTGATGACGCCGTCCGTGCCCAGGTCGATCAGGCGCTGCGCGGCCCATTCATCGTTGACCGTATAGCTGCTGCAGCGCAGGCCCGCGCCATGCACCTTGGCGACCAGGGCGGCATCCCACAGCGCATGGTTGAGCACCATGGCCGCGCAGCCCAGATCCAGCGCGGTGCGCAGGTCGGCATCGCCCGTGGCATCGGCCAGCTTGTCCACCAGCAGGCCCCGCGGAATGTGCGGTGCCGTGTCGCGTGCGCCCTTGAGCGCATCGGTCTTGAACGAAGTGAACAGCGGCTGGATGCGGTCCTCGGGCCAGATGCGGTTCATCAGCTCGCCCGTGGCACGGCCCGTGGCCTCTTCCTGGCCGGGCGTGGGCTTGATCTCCACGTTCAGGAAGAAATGGTTGGCCAGGCACCAGCGCGCCAGGGCTTCCAGCGTGGGCAGGGCCTCGCCCGCATAGGCGCGCGAATGCCAGCTGCCGGCGTCCAGCTGGGCGATCTCCCCCATGGACAGGTCGCCACCCGTGCCGTGGCCGTTGGTGGTGCGCTCCAGCGTGGCGTCGTGCATCAGGAACAGCACGCCGTCGGCAGACAGCTTGGCATCGCACTCGAACATGCGATAGCCGTGCGCGGCGCCCAGGCGGAAGGCGGCCATGGTGTTCTCGGGCGCCAGCTTGCCGGCGCCACGGTGGGCCACCCACAGGGGGTAGGGCCAGGAAGTGAGGTTTTCTGTCATAGCCAATCCGTCGAGTCTTTGAGTCCGACATCGTCTCGGCATATTTGTGGCGCTGTGCCAGAAATGGACGCGGCCTAGCTCAGGGACACCGAGGAAGGGCCGCCCCGCACCGAGGGTGTCGTCCCCCTCCCCCGCAAAGCGGGTAGAGAGGGGGAAGGCGCGAAGCGCCTCAGGGGGTGCTTTAGATCCGCTTTCCGGATTCTGCGTCGAACCAGTGCAGGCGACGCTCTTCGGAAGGACGCACGCGCAGGGTCTCGCCGGACTTGGGGAAGGGCGCGCCTTCGTCGATGCGCACCGTCATCGTCTCGCCATTGAGCGAACCATAGACCAGGCGCTCGGCACCCAGCATTTCCACGGTGTCCACCTTGATTTCCCAGCCGCCTTCGCTGACGACGACCAGGTGCTCGGGGCGGATGCCCAGGATGCGGCCGGCCGTGCCGCCGGGCGCGTTCTTGAGCAGGTTCATCGGGGGCGAGCCGATGAAGCTGGCCACGAAGGTGGAGGCGGGCGTGTGGTAGACCTCTTCGGGCGTGCCGAACTGCTCCATCACGCCGCCGTTCATGACGATCATGCGCTGGGCCAGGGTCATGGCCTCGACCTGGTCGTGGGTCACGAACAGGCTGGTGATGCCCAGTTCGGCGTGCAGCTTCTGGATCTCGATGCGGGTCTGGCCGCGCAGCTTGGCGTCCAGGTTGGACAGCGGCTCGTCGAACAGGAACACCTTGGGCTGGCGCACGATGGCGCGGCCCATGGCCACGCGCTGGCGCTGGCCACCCGACAGCTGGCGCGGCTTGCGGTCCAGCAGGTGCGACAGCTCCAGGATCTTGGCGGCCTTGTCCACGCGGCGCTTGATCTCCTCGGGCGGCACCTTGGCGATCTTCAGGCCGTAGGCCATGTTCTCGTAGTTCGACATATGCGGGTACAGCGCATAGTTCTGGAACACCATGGCGATGTCGCGCCTGGCCGGTTCCACGTCGTTGACCACCTTGTCGCCGATCAGCAGCTGGCCGTCGGAGATCTCCTCCAGGCCCGCCACCATGCGCAGCAGGGTGGACTTGCCGCAGCCCGAAGGGCCGACGATGACGACGAACTCGCCGTCCTTGATTTCGGCGTTGACGCCGTGCAGTACCTGGTTGGCCGACGGGCCCTGGCCGTAGCGCTTGATCAGGTTGCGAAAGGAAATGGATGCCATACGAAGATTCTGGTTGAGTCGCAGGGCGAAGGGCGCTGGCGCCTGCCCTGCGGGGTTCTATACGGTGGGTGGGGGCGGCGGGCGGTTTACTTTTCGGTGTCCACCAGGCCCTTGACGAACCAGCGCTGCATCAGGATCACCACGGCAGCGGGCGGCAGCATGGCCAGCAGGGCCGTCGCCATCACCACGTTCCAGTCATTGCCGGTATCGCCGCTGGCCACCATGCGCTTGATGCCGATGACCACGGGGTACATGTCTTCCGAGGTGGTCACGAGCAGCGGCCACAGGTACTGGTTCCAGCCGTAGATGAACTGGATCACGAACAGCGCCGCGATCGAGGTCTTGGACAGCGGCACCAGCACATCCTTGAAGAAGCGCATGGGGCCTGCGCCGTCGATGCGGGCGGCTTCCACCAGCTCGTCCGGCACCGTCAGGAAGAACTGGCGGAACAGGAAGGTGGCCGTGGCCGAGGCGATCAGCGGAATCGTCAGGCCGGCGTAGCTGTTGAGCATGCCCAGCGTGGAGACGACTTCGTAGGTGGGGCCGATGCGCACTTCCACGGGCAGCATCAGGGTCACGAAGATCAGCCAGAAGCAGATCTTCTTGAACGGGAAGCGGAAGTACACCAGGGCGAAGGCCGACAGCAGCGAGATCGCGATCTTGCCCACGGTGATCACCATGGCCGAGACGAAGCTGATCCACATCATGCGTGCCACGGGCGCGCTGGAGCCGGGGCCCGAGCCACCGAACAGCGCGGCCTTGTAGGTTTCCCAGAAGTTGCTGCCGGGCACCAGGGGCATGGGAACCTGGATGATGTCCTGCGGCGTGTGCGTGGAGGCCACGAAGGCCAGGTACAGCGGAAAGCCGACGATGATCACGCCCAGCACCATGATCAGGTGCGAGAAAAAGGAGAGAAGGGGACTGCGTTCAACCATGATCAGTACTGCACTTTCTTCTCAACATAGCGGAACTGGATCACCGTGAGTGCGACCACGATCACCATCAGCACGACGGATTGGGCAGCCGAGCCGCTCATGTCCATGGCCTTGAAGCCGTCGTGATAGACCTTGTAGACCAGGATGGAGGTGTCCTGTCCCGGACCGCCCTGGGTCGTGGCGTCCACGATGCCGAAGGTGTCGAAGAAGGCATAGACCACGTTCATCACCAGCAGGAAGAACGTGGTGGGCGACAGCAGCGGGAACTGGATGTCCCAGAAGCGGCGCATGGGGCCCGCGCCGTCGATGGCGGCGGCCTCGATCAGCGACTTGGGGATGGACTGCAGGCCCGCAAGAAAGAACAGGAAGTTGTAGGAAATCTGCTTCCAGATCGCGGCGATGACGATCAGCGTCATGGCGTTGCCGGAGTTCAGCAGGTGGTTCCAGTCATAGCCGATCATGCGCAGCGCATAGGCCACGACGCCGATGGACGGCGAGAACATGAACACCCACAGCACACCCGCCACGGCGGGCGCAACGGCATAGGGCAGCAGCAAGGCGGTCTTGTAGGCAAGCGCGCCCTTGATCACGCGGTCCGCAAAGATGGCCAGCATCAGCGACAGCGCAATGCCGAACACCGCCACCAGCACGGAAAAGATGGCCGTGGTCTTGAACGAGGCCAGGTAGGCAGGGTCATCCAGCAGGTGCTGGAAGTTGGCAAACCCCACCCATTCGGTGGAGAAGCCAAACGTATCCTGCGCCTGGAACGACTGCACGATGGCCTGGCCTGCAGGCCAGAAAAAGAAGACCAGCACGATGACCATCTGTGGTGCTATCAGCAACCACGGCAGCCAGGCGGATCGAAAAAGAACGCGTTTTTCCATGACGGAACTCGGTAGAACAAAACAGCCCGCACACCGGATGGCCGTGGGGCCGCCGGTTGCGGGCCTGTGATGCACGGTGCGGGCTGCCTGCGCAGCGGCCACACCGCAGATCACATGGGAGGATTACTTGTTGGCCCGGGCGAAGCGGCCCAGTTGCTCGTTGCCACGGGTGACAGCGGTGTCCAGGGCTTGCTGGGGAGTCTTCTTGCCGGTCCAGATCTGTTCGGTTTCCTCATCGATGATGGTGCGGATCTGAACGAAGTTGCCCAGGCGGATGCCGCGCGACTTGTCGGTGGTCTTGCGGATCATCTGCGTCACGGCGGTGTCGGTGCCGGGATGCTTTTCGTAGAAGCCCGAAGCCTCGGTCAGCTTGTACGCAGCGGTGGTCACGGGCAGGTAGCCGGTGCGCTGGTGGCTGGCGGCCTGGATCTTGGTGTTGTTCAGGAAATTGAAGAAATCGGCCACGCCCTTGTAGCGTTCGGCGCTCTTGCCGGCCATCACCCACAGGGAGGCACCGCCGATGGCCGTGTTCTGGGGGGCACCCTTCACATCGGCGTAGTAGGGCAGTTGCGACTGGCCGAATGCGAACTTGCCTTCCTTGACCACGCGGGCGTACAGGCCGGAGGAGCCCGTGATCATCGCGCACTCGCCGGAAGCGAAGGCGGCGTCGGGCACGTTACCGCGGCCCTTGTAGACGAAGCTGCCGTCCTTGGCTGCCTTGGCCAGGTTCTCGAAGTGCTTGACGTGCAGCGGCGAGTTGAACACCAGCTTGGCATCGGTGCCGTCAAAGCCGTTGTTCTTGGTCGCGTACAGGGTGTTGTGCCACAGCGAGAAGCTCTCCAGCTGGGTCCAGCTCATCCAGCTCGTGGTCAGTGCGCAGCGGTGGCCCGAGGCCTTGAGCTTTTCGGCGGCGGCGAACACTTCGGGCCAGGTCTTGGGCGGCTTGTTCTCGTCCAGGCCTGCCTTCTTGAAGGCGTCCTTGTTGTAATAGAAGATGGTGGTCGAGCTGTTGAGCGGGTAGCTCATCATCTGGCCGTTGGGGGCGGTGTAGTAGCCGGCCACGGCGGAGATGTACTCTCCCTGGTCGAACTTGAAGCCGCCGTCGTTCATGACCTTGGTGACTGGCACCACGGCGCCCTTGGAAGCCATCATGGTGGCCGTGCCCACTTCGAAGACCTGCAGGATGTCAGGCGCGTTGCCGGCGCGGAACGCGGCGATGGCGGCCGTCATCGATTCGTCATACTGGCCCTTGTAGGTCGGCACGATCTTGTACTGGGTCTGGCTGGCGTTGTACTCCTTGGCCAGGTCGTTCACCCAGTCGCCCAGGGCTGCACTCATCGAGTGCCACCACTGGATTTCGGTTTGGGCTTGTGCCGAGATGGTGGTGGCCGCGATCGCGGCTGCCATGGCCAGTTGCTTCAGTTGCATGAGGACTCCTCTAGTTCGGTGACGGTTTCAGACCGCTGCCACGGTAAGGCAGGGGCATGACATGTCTGTGTCATTGTTTTCGGATGCTTCGTACCGCACTACAGGCCAAACCCGGTGAGCCGCTGGTCCCGTATGTCAGTCGTGTGACAAAAAATGACACGCGAAGCGGCGCCATTTTAGGTCAATACCATTTCGTTTCAAAAGCCCGGGTTGTTCGTATTGGCTCGTTTGTGCTCTTTCTGTATAAGGCAGGTTCACCCCTCCCCGTGAGCTACCGCCGCGTTGGCGAGGGCTGGCTTCGCGGGCCAAGACGGCACGCCCTCCAGAGCCCCGTGGGAAGCGCGTCTTCGGGGCGCTCGCTTAAAATTGCGCTCCCACTTGGCTTAGCGGCGCCCCGAGAGCGCCAGACACGGTCTACCCCATGAATGTACCGATTGCGTTGGCAGCCCTGCAGGCACAGGCTGCCGAACCTGCACGTCTGCGAGAGATTCCCTACAACTACACCTCGTTTTCCGATCGCGAGATCGTGATCCGCCTGCTGGGCACATCCATGTGGGATGTGCTCAACCAGCTGCGCCAGGAGCGACGCACGGGCCGCTCCGCCCGCATGCTCTACGAGGTGCTGGGGGACATCTGGGTCGTCCAGCGCAATCCCTATCTGCAGGACGACCTGCTGCACAGCCCCGACCGCCGCAAGTCGCTGGTGGAAGCACTGGAGCACCGCCTGGGCGAGATCGACAAGCGCCGCGCTCCGCAGCAGGATCCCGGGCGAGACGCGCTGGTGGGCCAGCTGGTGGATGCGGCGCGCCGCGCCGTGCATGAGTTCAACGCCACCTTCGTCGAGGCCGAGCAACTGCGCCGCCGCGTGCAGAAAAGCCTGGGCCGCCACACGGCCAAGGACAACATCAAGTTCGACGGCCTGTCGCGCGTGGCCCATGTGACGGACGCCACCGACTGGCGCGTCGAGTACCCCTTCGTGGTGCTCACGCCCGATACCGAAGCCGAGATGGCCGCCCTGGTGCGTGCCTGCATCGAGCTGCACCTGACCATCATTCCGCGCGGCGGCGGCACGGGCTACACGGGCGGCGCGATCCCGCTGACCTGGCGCAGCGTGGTGATCAACACCGAAAAGCTCGAAGCCATGACCGAGGTGGAGATGCGCCGCATTCCCGGCGTGGACCACGAGGTGCCCACCATCTTCACCGAAGCCGGCGTGGTCACGCAGCGCGTGGCCGATGCGGCCGAGCGCGCGGGCTTCGTCTTCGCCGTGGACCCCACATCGGCCGAGGCCTCGTGCATCGGCGGCAACGTCGCCATGAATGCGGGCGGCAAGAAGGCCGTGCTCTGGGGCACGGCGCTGGACAACCTCGTGTCCTGGCGCATGGTCACGCCCGATGCGCAGTGGCTGGAAGTCACGCGCGTGGGCCACAACCTCGGCAAGATCCATGACGCCGAGATGGCCAGCTTCGAGCTGCAGTACTTCGAGGCCGACGGCAAGACCCCCATCCGCAGCGAGCGGCTGGACATTCCCGGCCAGAAATTCCGCAAGGAAGGCCTGGGCAAGGACGTGACCGACAAGTTCCTGTCGGGCCTTCCCGGCATCCAGAAGGAAGGCTGCGACGGCCTGATCACCAGCGCGCGCTGGGTGGTGCACCGCATGCCCGAGCACACGCGCACGGTCTGCATGGAGTTCTTCGGCAACGCCAAGGACGCCGTGCCCAGCATCGTCGAGATCAAGGACTTCATGTTCGCCGAGCAAAAGCGCTCGGGCGTGCTGCTGGCCGGCCTGGAACACCTGGACGACCGCTACCTGAAGGCCGTGGGCTACGCCACCAAGAGCAAGAAAGGCAATGGCCATCTGCCCAAGATGGTGCTGCTGGGCGACATTGCCGGCGACGACGCCGACGAGGTGGCCCGCGTGGCCGCCGAGGTGGTGCGCATCGCCAACTCGCGCAATGGCGAAGGCTTCACCGCCGTCAGCGCCGAGGCGCGCAAGAAATTCTGGCTGGACCGCAAGCGCACGGCCGCCATCTCGCGCCACACCAACGCCTTCAAGATCAATGAAGACGTGGTGATCCCGCTGCCGCGCATGTGGGAGTACACGGACGGCATCGAGCGCATCAACATCGAGCTGTCGCTGCGCAACAAGCTCAAACTGTGCGACGCGCTGACGGACCTCTTCCAGCACGGCGACCTGCCGCTGGGCAAGCAGGACGATGCGGGCGACATCCCCTCGGCCGAGCTGCTGGAGGACCGCGTGCAGCAGGCCCTGGCCCTGGTGGCCGACGTGCGCACGCTGTGGCAGGGCTGGCTGGACGATGTCGAGAACCTCTTCCCGCAATTGCAGGACCATACGCTGCGCGCCAGCTGGAAGACCCAGCTGAAGGTGCCCATGGCCCAGATCTTCGCGGGCGCGGCCTTCCAGCCGCTGCTGGCCGAGGTCAACGCCATCCACCAGCGCGTGCTCAAGGGCCGTGTCTGGGTGGCGTTGCATATGCACGCCGGCGACGGCAACGTGCACACCAACATTCCCGTCAACAGCGACGACTACGAGATGCTGCAGACCGCCCATGAGGCCGTGGCACGCATCATGGTGCTGGCGCGCCATCTGGACGGCGTGATCTCGGGCGAGCACGGCATCGGCATCACCAAGCTGGAATTCCTCAGCGACGACGAGCTGGCGCCCTTTGCCGCCTACAAGCAGCGCGTGGATCCAGAAGGCCGCTTCAACAAGGGCAAGCTGATCCGCAACGAGAAGCTGCAGGCCGTGGTGGGCCAGAACCATGACGGCCGCTCGCCGCGCGAATCGCTGATGTTCGCCGACCTGACCAACGCCTACACGCCCAGCTTCGGCCTGATGGGGCATGAGTCGCTGATCATGCAGCAAAGCGACATCGGCGCCATCGCCGACTCGGTCAAGGACTGCCTGCGCTGCGGCAAGTGCAAGCCCGTGTGCGCCACCCACGTGCCGCGCGCCAACCTGCTGTACAGCCCGCGCAACAAGATCCTGGCGACCTCGCTGCTGGTCGAGGCCTTCCTCTACGAGGAGCAGACGCGCCGCGGCGTGTCGCTGCGCCACTGGCAGGAGTTCGAGGACGTCTCCGACCACTGCACGGTCTGCCACAAGTGCTTCAACCCCTGCCCGGTGAAGATCGACTTCGGCGACGTGACCATGAACATGCGCAATCTGCTGCGCAAGATGGACAAGAAGAGCTTCCGGCCCGGCAACAAGCTGGCCATGGCCATGCTCAACGCCACCAATCCGGACACCATCAAGTTCATGCGCTCGGCCATGGTCGGCGTGGGCTTCAAGGCCCAGCGCCTGGCATCCGACGTGCTGCACAGCCTGGCCAGGAAGCAGACCCAGCATCCGCCGGCCTCGGTGGGGCGAGCGCCGCTCAAGGAGCAGGTGATCCACTTCGTCAACAAGAAGCTGCCAGGCGGCCTGCCCAACAAGACGGCACGTGCCCTGCTGGACATCGAGGACAAGGACTACGTGCCCATCATCCGCAGCCCGCAGACCACGAATGCGGACACCGAGGCGGTGTTCTACTTCCCCGGCTGCGGCTCCGAGCGCCTGTTCAGCCAGGTGGGCCTGGCCACCCAGGCCATGCTCTGGCATGCCGGCGTGCAGACCGTGCTGCCACCCGGCTACCTGTGCTGCGGCTATCCCCAGCGCGGCAGCGGCCAGTTCGACAAGGCCGAGAAGATGATCACGGACAACCGCGTGCTCTTCCACCGCGTCGCCACCACGCTCAACTACCTGGACATCAAGACCGTGGTGGTCAGCTGCGGCACCTGCTACGACCAGTTGCAGGGCTACGAGTTCGGCAAGATCTTCCCGGGCAGCCGCATCATCGACATCCACGAGTACCTGCTGGAAAAGGGCGTGACGCTGCAGGGCAAGGAGGGCTACCTCTACCACGATCCCTGCCACTCGCCCATGAAGCTGCAGGACCCCATGAAGACCGTCAAGGCGCTGGTCGGCGACGGCGTGGTCAAGAGCGAGCGCTGCTGCGGCGAATCGGGCACGCTGGGCGTCACGCGCCCCGACATCTCCACGCAGATCCGCTTCCGCAAGGAAGAGGAGCTCAAGAAGGGCGAGGCCGCGCTGCGCGCCAGCGGCGCCCTGGCCGAGAAGGACAACGTGAAGATACTCACCAGCTGCCCCAGCTGCCTGCAGGGCCTGTCGCGCTACGGTGGCGACATGAACAACGGCCTGCTGGAAGCCGACTACATCGTGGTCGAGATGGCGCGCCAGATCCTGGGCGAGAACTGGATGGCCGAATATGTGCAGCGCGCCAACGCCGGCGGCATCGAACGGGTTCTGGTCTGATGGCTGCTCCCGCTTCCTGCCCCCTGTGCGCCACGGAAGGCGGCGTGCCCGTCTGGCGCGGCCGGCGCCTGCGCGTGATCCGCGCGCAGGAAGAGGGCCTTCCGGCCTTCTACCGCGTGGTCTGGAATGCGCATGCGGCCGAGTTCTCCGACCTGGACGCCGCCGACCGCCAGCACTGCATGGATGCCGTGGTCGTGGTCGAGCGCGTCTTGCGTGAGCGCCTTGCGCCGGCCAAGATCAACCTGGCGGCGCTGGGCAACATGGTGCCGCACCTGCACTGGCATGTGATCGCGCGCTTCGACTGGGACAGCCATTTCCCGGGCGCGGTCTGGGCCCCGGCCCAGCGCCCGCGCAATGGCGAGCGCGAGGCCGAGGTGGCAGCGCGCTTGCCAGCCATAGACACGGAGCTGGTCCAGGCACTCGATGCCTGGCAGCAGCACCCCGCCACTGAATGAGGAGCACCGCATGGCCGGCCTGACCCCTGACACCCCGACCCCTGAAGCCCTGACCGTGCACGGCGCATCGCGCGTGCTGGAAGTCGCCTACTCCGACGGCGCAAGCTTTCGCATCCCCTTCGAGCTGCTGCGCGTGTACTCGCCCTCGGCCGAAGTCCAGGGCCACGGCCCGGGCCAGGAAGTGCTGCAGACGGGCAAGCGCGAGGTGTCCATCACGGCCATCGAGCCCGTGGGCAACTACGCCATCAAGCCCTTCTTCAGCGACGGGCATGAAAGCGGCCTGTACACCTGGGAATACCTCTACGAACTGGGCCGCCGCCAGGACGAGTTCTGGGCGCAGTACCTGGGCCGGCTGCAGGAGTCCGGCATGGACCGCGACACGCCCATGCCCGGCAAGGCCGGCGGCGGCGGACACGGCTGCGGCAGCCACTGACGCCGCGCATGGGCGCGCGATGTATGGCGCCGTTCCCCTCGCGCCACATTCCGGACCTCTGTACGGCACAGGGTTATTGGGGGTGATGCTATATTTAAAATAGCTTGAAAGTCTTTGTTCGAGGGCGTTTCAAGCTGTTTGTTCTTGATAACCCTTGCCCGGCAAAGCCCGCGGCCATACGGGGTTGTCGCTGTACGCATTACTACTGCTTGCTTAGCATCGTTGTTATGAGCACCACACATTTCGGATTCCAGTCGGTGGACGAGCGCGAGAAGGCCAGCCGCGTGCGCGGCGTGTTCGACTCGGTCGCTTCGCGCTACGACGTCATGAACGACCTGATGTCGGGTGGTCTGCACCGTGCCTGGAAGGCCTACACGGTGATGGTGGCCAACCTCAAGGAAGGCGACAAGGCACTGGACATCGCGGGTGGCACGGGCGATCTGGCCCTGGCCTTCGCCAAGAAGGTCGGCTCCACCGGCCAGGTGGTGCACACCGATATCAACGAAGCCATGCTGCGCGTGGGCCGCGACCGCCTGATCGACAAGGGCGTCATCCTGCCCACCATGGTCTGCGATGCCGAGGCCCTGCCGTTTCCCGACAACCATTTCGATCTGGTCAGCGTGGCCTTCGGCCTGCGCAACATGACGCACAAGGATGTGGCGCTCAAGGAAATGAACCGTGTCCTGCGCCCCGGCGGCAAGCTGCTGGTGCTGGAGTTCTCCAAGGTGGCCAAGCCCCTGGAGAAGGCCTACGACTGGTACTCCTTCAAGATTCTTCCGGCCATGGGCAAGCTCGTGGCGGGCGATGACGCCAGCTACCGCTATCTGGCCGAGTCCATCCGCATGCACCCCGGCCAGGAGGATCTCAAGCGCCTGATGCAGGAATGCGGCTTCGGCCATGTGGACTATCACAACATGACGGGCGGCATTGCGGCCCTGCATGTGGGAATCAAGTGCTGAGCGCGTGAGGCGTTCGGTGAGGTGACGGCAACACGATTATTCGAGGAGATGACATGAAAAAGCTATGGTCTATGGTCTTGGTCGCGATGCTGGTGGTGGTCCACGGCACGGCCGACGCCAAGCGCATGGGCGGTGGCGGATCGGTGGGCAAGCAGTCGAGCAATGTGACGCAGCGTGAAGCTACGCGCGCGCCGGCGCAGAACACGCCGCCGCAGAACGCCGCCACACAGAACGCTGCGGGCAAGCCTGCAACGCCGCCTGCGGCCGCTCCGGCCAAGAAGCCCTGGGGCGCCATGCTTGGCGGCCTGGCTGCCGGCCTGGGCCTGGCCTGGCTGGCCCACTCGCTGGGCCTGGGCGCCGCCTTCGGCCAGTTCCTGCTGATCGCCCTGCTGGCCCTGGTCATCATGGTCGTCGTGGGCATGGTCATGCGTTCGCGCCGTGCGGCGGCCGGCGCGCAGCAGGCATCGCCCAGCCCCTTCGCCTTCCAGAACGCGGCCCCTGCGGGCGCGGGCAACATGGGTGGCAACGTGGACAGCGCACCGCTGGCACGCCAGTACAACCCCGAGAAGGTCGGCAACGACGCCTCGGCCCGTCCCTGGGAGCAGAACCACCAGCCGGCCGCCCTGGCCTCGGGTTCCGGCGTGCAGATCGGCTCTGCCCTGGCAGGCTCGCAGAACTGGGGTGTGCCTGAAGGCTTCGACACCGAAGGCTTCCTGACGGCCGCCAAGCGCAACTTCGTCACGCTGCAATCGGCATGGGATCGCTCGGACATCGCTTCGCTGCGCGCCATGATGACCGACGAGATGCTGACCGAGATCCGTGGCCAGCTCAGCGAGCGCGAGGTGCAGCGCCCCGGCCAGCCCAACCAGACCGACGTGGTCATGATCGATGCCCAGCTGCTGGGTATCGAGGATCTGGGCAATGACTACATGGCCAGCGTGGAATTCTCCGGAATGATCCGCGAGGACGCCTCGGCAGGCCCCACGCCCTTCCGCGAGGTCTGGAACATGACCAAGCCCAAGAGCGGCAGCAGCGGCTGGCTGGTCGCCGGAGTCCAGGCACTGCAGTAATTTGCAGAGGACCGGCGCAAGCCAGGGATGCGACAGGGGCCACGCCATGGGCTGGCCACTTGTCTCGACCGGATTTGCGTCGGCCGCATCCTCTCACTTCGGGAATAATCGGGGACTATGGCAACACAGTCCCCTTTTTCTTTTCTGAACGGTCTCATGGAACGCGTGATGGCCGGTCCGCAACCGCCGCAATGGCTGGTCAGCGAGGTGCATCAGCGCCTCGTGCTGTTCCTCAACCATGTGCTGATGCAGGAGAAAGAGGCGATGGAGCGCCTCGTGCGGCAAAAGGGCCGCGTGGCGCGCGTGCAGTGGCGCGGCTACTCCATGGCCCTGCAGATCACGCCCGCCGGCCTGTTCAACGTGGCGCCCGAAGGCGCGCAGCCCGACCTGATGCTTGAAGTCACCGAGACCTCCCCGCTGGCCCTGGCCCAGGTGGCCCTGCGCGGCGACAAGCCCTCCATCCGCATCGAGGGCGACGTGCAACTGGCCGCCGACATCAACTGGCTGGTGGACCACGTCGAATGGGACGTGGAGGAAGATCTGGCCCGCATCATCGGCGATGCGCCCGCGCACACCGTGGCCAAGGTCGCGCGCAGTGCCGCCCAGGCTCTGCGCCAGTTCGTGGGTGCCCGCATGGCCGGCAAGCCCGATGCCCCCGCCCCCGAGGCCGCGCGTGCGGCAGCGCCCGCCAGCGCGCCCGTTGGTTCCCCCGTGGTATCCCTGCCCGGTTTCGAGAACGACAAGCCATGAGCCGGTTTCTTCGCGGGCTGACCATCCTCTGGGTGGTGTTCCGCTACGGACTCGACGAACTGGTGCTGTCGAGCTTCGAGCATCCCTGGATGCGCCGCGCACGCGCGGTGCTCACGCTGGGCCGGCGGCTGGACAAGCCGCGCGGCCAGCGCCTGCGCGAGGCCCTGGAGGAACTGGGGCCCATCTTCGTGAAGTTTGGCCAGGTGCTGTCCACGCGCAGCGACCTGATGCCGCCCGACGTGGCCGAGGAACTGGCCCGGTTGCAGGACCGCGTGCCGCCCTTCGATTCTCAGATTGCGGTGGACACCATCGAGCGCGCCTTCCGCAAGAAGCTGGACCAGGTCTTCGTGAGCTTCGAGCGCGAGCCGGTGGCCAGCGCCTCCATCGCCCAGGTGCACTTTGCCGTGATCAGCGACCGCAACGGCGTGCAGCGCGACGTGGCCGTCAAGGTGCTGCGTCCGGGCATGAAGACCGTGATCGACAAGGACCTGGCGCTGATGCACATGATGGCGCGCTGGGTCGAGCGCCTGTCGGCAGACGGCAAGCGCCTCAAGCCCCGCCAGGTCGTGGCCGAGTTCGACAACTACCTGCACGACGAACTGGACCTGATCCGCGAAGCCTCCAACGCCGCGCAGCTGCGCCGCAACATGGAAGGGCTGGACTTGGTGCTGATCCCCGAGGTGTACTGGGATTTCTGCCGCAACGACGTGATGGTCATGCAGCGCATGACCGGCGTGCCCATCAGCCAGGTCGAGCGCCTGCGCGAAGCCGGCGTGGACATCCCCAAGCTGGCACGCGACGGCGTGACCATCTTCTTCACCCAGGTCTTTCGCGATGGCTTCTTTCACGCCGACATGCACCCGGGCAACATCATGGTCAGCCTGGAGCCCGAGACCTTCGGGCGCTATATCTCGCTGGACTTCGGCATCGTCGGCACGCTGACCGAGTACGACAAGGAATACCTGGCGCAGAACTTCACGGCGTTTTTCCGCCGTGACTACAAGCGCGTGGCCGAGCTGCATATCGAAAGCGGCTGGGTGCCGCCGAGCACGCGCGTGGACGAGCTGGAGGCTGCCATCCGCGCCGTCTGCGAGCCGTACTTCGACCGTCCGCTGGCCGAGATTTCGCTGGGCATGGTGCTGATGCGCCTGTTCCAGACCTCGCGCCGCTTTCAGGTGGAGATCCAGCCGCAGCTGGTGCTGCTGCAAAAGACGCTGCTCAACATCGAAGGCCTGGGGCGCCAGCTGGACCCCAACCTGGACCTGTGGAGCACGGCCAAGCCCTTCCTCGAAAAATGGATGCTGGACCAGATGGGCCCGCAACGGCTGTGGCGCGAGCTGCTGGCCGAGGCACCGCGCTATGCCAAGCTCATTCCTGAGCTGCCGCGCCTGATCCATCGCCGGCTCACGCGCAACTCCGGCGAGCACGACGAACTGCTCAAGGAGCTGCTGCAGCAGCAAAAGCTCACCAACCGCCTGCTGCAGGCCATCGTCAGCGCGGGCATCGGCTTTGTCATCGCGCTGATCCTGCTGCAACTGGTGGTGCGGCTGCGCTGGTACTGAGAACACTGACGGGTTTCCGGACCTCTCCCTTTTCCCACTTTGAAACAGGAGTGCCAGCGTGCTGCTCTCTATGGTGATCGCCTACCTGTTCGTGACCATCGCCATCGGCCTGTGGGCGGCCAGGCGGGTCAAGAACACGGCCGACTTCGCAATTGCCGGGCGCCATCTGCCCATGTACATGATCATCACCACCACGTTTGCCACGTGGTTCGGCTCGGAGATCGTGCTCGGCGTGCCCGCCAAGTTCATCGAGGGCGGCCTGCGCGGCGTGGTCGAAGACCCGTTCGGCGCGGGCATGTGCCTGATCCTGGTCGGCCTGTTCTTTGCGGGCAAGCTCTACCGCATGACGCTGCTGACCATCAGCGACTACTACCGTCACCGCTATGGACGGTCCATCGAGATCGTCTGCTCGCTGATCATCATGCTCAGCTACCTGGGCTGGGTCTCGGCGCAGGTCACGGCCCTGGGCCTGGTGTTCAACCTGCTGTCGGGCGGCATGGTCAGCATTCCCATGGGCATGGTCATCGGCGTGGTGTCCATCCTGGCCTATACGCTGTTCGGCGGCATGTGGTCGGTGGCAGTGACGGACTTCCTGCAGATGATCATCCTGGTCGTCGGCCTGGTGGTGCTGGCCTGGTTTGCCAGCGACATGGCTGGCGGCGCCGGCAAGGTCATCGACCTGGCCGTGAGCCGCGATCTGTTCCAGTTCTGGCCCGAGCCCAGCTGGCATGAAATCCTCTTCTTCTTTGGCGCGGCCATCACCATGATGCTGGGCTCCATTCCCCAGCAGGACGTGTTCCAGCGCGTGATGTCGGCCCACAGCGAGAAGGCCGCCACGCGCGGCACCGTCATCGGTGGCTCGGCCTATATCTTCTTCGCCTTCGTGCCCATGTTCCTCGTGGCCAGCGCGCTGATCATCATGCCCGGCGAGACGGCGGAGCTGCTCAAGCAGGACCCGCAGAAGGTGCTGCCCACCCTGGTCATGGACAAGATGCCCTTCGTCATGCAGGTGCTGTTCTTTGGCGCGCTGCTGTCGGCCATCAAATCCTGCGCCTCTGCCACGCTGCTGGCGCCCAGCGTGACCTTCACCGAGAACATCTGGCGCCAGTTCCGGACCCAGGCCAGTGACCGCGAGATGCTGCTGGCCATGCGCATCAGCGTGCTGGTGTTCAGTGTCTGCGTGCTCGCCTATTCCATCCGCATGGAAGGCACGCCCATCTACGAGCTGGTTTCCAGTGCCTACCAGGTCCCGCTGGTCGGCGCCTTCGTGCCCCTGGTCTTTGGCCTGTACTGGAAGCGTGCCACCACGCAGGGTGCCGTTTTCGCTGTGGGATTGGGCATCGGGGTGTGGGTGGTTTTCATGGCCACACCCGCATTGCATGAGGCATTCCCGCAGCAATTGGCAGGTCTGCTGGCAGCAGTGACTGGCATGGTGGCCGGCTCGCTGGCACCGCAATGGATGGCCAACCGCTCCGAGAAGATTCAGGAATTCAGCGCACCCCACCTGAATTGAGCACCGCATGAATGTATGCGATCAGGTTTCTTGTGCATCTGCTTTTGTTGAGCGCTTGCCGTTTGGTGAACCGTTGCTTTGATGGAAAGCTTTGGTCGGCAACAAGGGTTGACTTTGGTTTCTTGGATGGTTCTGCATATTGGCCGCACACAGGGGGCGGCGATTTTTCGCTCGTGAGTGAAGCATCCGCTGTGCCGTGCCTACGCCGGAGTCGGTGCCCGCCACGGGTGTGCCCGCCCTGGTGTGCATGGGCTTGGCCGTCATGCTGACCGGCCTGGGGATGCGGCGGCGCCCGGCACGGCGCTGAACATGGACGCGGCAGGCGCCCCGGCAGCGGGTCTTGCCGGCATGGGCCTTTGGGGGCAAGGCAGCCGCAGTGTCGGGCGGATGCCTATAATCGAAAGTTTTGCATCTTCTCTCGTACAAGCATTAGCGCCATGCCTATTTATGCATACAAGTGTGGCTCCTGCGGTCATGCCAAGGATGTGCTGCGGAAAATCTCGGATGCTCCGCTGACGACCTGCCCGGCCTGCGGGGCCGAGGCCTTTTCCAAGCAGCTGACGGCTGCCGGCTTCCAGCTCAAGGGCTCGGGCTGGTACGCGACCGACTTCAAGAACAGCGGCAGCAAGGGCGCCGCCACGCCGGCTCCAGCGGCCGACACACCGGCCTCGGATACATCTGCCGCACCTGCGGCAACTGCGCCTGCGCCCGCTGCGGCCCCCGCATCTGCTCCCGCACCCTCCACGGGCCATTGATCAAGGCTTGCATTTCATGTCCGCTCTGCGCAAATGGCTGTTCGCCGGCCTGCTGGTGATTGTTCCTCTGGTGATCACGCTGGGCGTGCTCAACTGGATCATCGGCACGCTGGACCAGACGCTGGCCATCCTGCCCGAGGCCTGGCATCCGGACCGGCTGCTGGGTTTCCACATTCCCGGCTTCGGCGTGGTGCTCACGCTGCTGATCCTGCTGGTGGTCGGCGCTGCGGCCAGCAACTTCATCGGCCGCAAGCTTGTCTCCTGGGGCGATGCGGTGGTCAGCCGCATCCCCGTGGTGCGCTCCATCTATTCCAGCGTCAAGCAGGTGTCCGACACCGTGTTCTCGGACAGCGGCAATGCGTTTCGCACGGCCGTGCTGGTGCAATGGCCGCGCGAAGGCGTCTGGACCGTGGCCTTCGTCACCGGCTCGCCCAGCGGAGAGGTTGCTGCCTATCTGCGTGACGAATACCTGAGCGTCTTCGTGCCGACAACGCCGAACCCGACGGGCGGCTATTTCGTCATCGTTCGCAAGAGCGATTGCATCGAGCTGGAAATGAGCGTGGATGCCGCGCTCAAGTACATTGTTTCGATGGGCGTGGTGACTCCTCCGGATCTCACACTGCCCGCGGAATCCAAATAACGAACTGTCGCGCCCGTCCCGGGCGCAGGAAGCTTTTCATCATGGCCATGCGCTCCCACTACTGCGGTCTAGTGACCGAAGCCCTGATGGGCGAAACCGTTACCCTGTGCGGCTGGGTGAACCGTCGCCGCGACCATGGCGGCGTGATCTTCATCGACCTGCGCGACCGCGAAGGCTATGTGCAGGTGGTCTGCGACCCCGACCGTGCCGAGATGTTCAAGACTGCCGAAGGCCTGCGCAACGAGTTCTGCGTGCAGGTCAAGGGCCTGGTGCGCGCACGTCCCGAAGGCACGACCAACGACAAGCTCAAGAGCGGCCAGATCGAAGTGCTGTGCCACGAGCTGAACGTGCTCAACGCCTCGGTCACGCCCCCGTTCCAGCTGGACGACGAGAACCTGTCGGAGACCGTGCGCCTGACCAACCGAGTGCTGGACCTGCGCCGCCCCTACATGCAGCGCAACATGATGCTGCGCTACCGCACGGCCATCCAGGTGCGCAACTTCCTGGACAAGGAAGGCTTCATCGACATCGAAACGCCCATGCTGGGCAAGAGCACGCCCGAAGGCGCGCGCGACTACCTGGTGCCCAGCCGCGTGCACGATGGCGAGTTCTTCGCCCTGCCGCAGTCGCCCCAGCTGTACAAGCAGATGCTGATGGTGGCCGGCTACGACCGCTACTACCAGATCACCAAGTGCTTCCGCGACGAAGACCTGCGCGCCGACCGCCAGCCCGAGTTCACGCAGATCGACTGCGAGACCTCGTTCCTGGGCGAAGAGGAAATCCGCGCCATCTTCCAGCGCATGATCACCGAGGTCTTCAAGACCCAGCTGGACGTGGATCTGGGCGAGTTCCCGATGATGACGTACCAGGATGCGGCCTTCCGCTTCGGCTCGGACAAGCCCGACCTGCGCGTCAAGCTCGAGTTCACCGAACTGACCGAGGTCATGAAGGACGTGGACTTCAAGGTGTTCTCCACCCCCGCCACGACCAAGGGCGGCCGCGTGGTGGCACTGCGCGTGCCGGGCGGCTCGCAGATCTCGCGCGGCGAGATCGACCAGTACACCGAATTCGTCAAGATCTACGGCGCCAAGGGCCTGGCCTGGATCAAGGTCAACGAAGTGGCCAAGGGCCGCGATGGCCTGCAGTCGCCCATCGTCAAGAACCTGCATGACGCGGCCATTGCCGAAATCCTCAAGCGCACGGGTGCCCAGGACGGCGACCTCATCTTCTTCGGCGCCGACAAGGAAAAGATCGTCAACGATTCCATCGGCGCGCTGCGCCTGAAGGTGGGCCACAGCGAATTCGGCAAGGCCAACGGCCTGTTCGAGAACCGCTGGGCGCCGCTGTGGGTGGTGGACTTCCCCATGTTCGAGCACGACGAGGAAAACGACCGCTGGGCGGCCGTGCACCACCCGTTCACCTCGCCCAAGGACGGCCACGAGGAACTCATGGTCACTGATCCGGGCAACTGCCTGGCCAAGGCCTACGACATGGTCCTGAACGGCTGGGAGCTGGGCGGCGGCTCGGTGCGTATCCACCGCGCCGACGTGCAGAGCAAGGTGTTTGACGCGCTCAAGATCTCGCCCGAAGACGCTCGCGCCAAGTTCGGCTACCTGCTGGACGCGCTGCAGTACGGCGCGCCCCCGCACGGTGGCCTGGCCTTCGGCCTGGACCGCCTGATCACGCTGATGACGGGTGCCGACTCCATCCGTGACGTGATCGCCTTCCCCAAGACCCAGCGCGCCCAGGACCTGCTGACGCAGGCACCTTCGCCCGTGGACGAAAAGCAGCTGCGCGAGCTGCACATCCGCCTGCGCAACCCGCTGGCGGCCACCCAGGGCTGAGGACCGGGCCTGGCGGCTTGATACGGACGGCAGAAGCTGGCACAGCTTCTGCCGTTTTTCTTTTTGCGGAGAGCTTTCATGCGTTTTCAAGGCATTGCATCGGTGGCGCTGGCTGTGCTGGCAGGGCTGGGCCTGTCCGGCTGCGGGGAAAAGAAGACCGAGCTGGGGCAGGGCGGCTCGGAGATCACTGGCTCGGCCGGCCCCCTGGGCGCGAACAATGGCTCGCGCGAACTCGTGCGCTGCGACGCGCCCGTGGCCACGCTGGCCCTGGCCGAGAATCCCAACGGCTACATCATGGGGTCGGGCTACCAGTTGCCCGCCTCGCCCGTGCCGCTGATCAAGCTGCTGGCACAGCAAAGCGGCTGCTTCCGCGTGGTGGACCGGGGGGCGGGCCTGCGCGGCACGGTGCAGGAGCAGGACCTGAAGAACGCCGGCGTGCTGCGCGAGAACTCCACGGTGCGCAAGGGCCGGGGCTACGAGGCCCAGTACACGCTGACGCCCAGCCTGACCTTCAGCGAGCAGGACGCGGGCCGGGGCCTGGCCGGCGTGGTCGGCATGATTCCGGTGCTGCGAGACATCGCGGGGCTGGTCGGACTGGTCGAGCAGGTCAAGTTCAAGGAGGCGCAGACCGCGCTGCTGCTGTCGGACAACGAAACCACCGAACAGGTGGCGGCCGCCACGGGTGCCGCCCGCACCACCGATCTGGGCGTGGGCGGCATGGTGCTGGGCCGCCTGGGCGCGGCGGGCGCGGGCTGGAGCAATACCAACGAGGGCAAGGTCATCGCCGCTGCCTTTCTGGATGCGCACAACCAGCTTGTGCATCAGGTACGCGCGCTGCAGGCCAAGGATCTGCCGCCTCCCGTGGCGACCAAAGCGGTCCAGGGCAAGGGCTGATGCCAAGCATGCCCGGCTACAAGATCCCCGAGTCGGTGCTGGTCGTCATCTACCGCGATGACGGGCGGGTGCTGCTGATGCGCCGCACGGCACCGGCGCCTGAGGGCGGGGAGTTCTGGCAGTCGGTGACGGGCAGCAAGGACCATGAGGGCGAGTCCTGGCGCGAGACCGCGGTGCGCGAGGTGCGGGAAGAAACCGGCATCGATGCCGAGGCGCCCGGCTGCCTGCTGCAGGACTGGGCGCTGGAGAACATCTACACCATCTACCCGGCCTGGCAGCACCGCTATGCGCCCGGTGTATGGCACAACCGCGAGAGGGTTTTCGGCCTGCGGATTCCGTCCTACACCCCTGTGTTCTTGAATCCGAGGGAACATACCGCATCTGCTTGGCATCATTGGCATGGCGCTGCCGAGCGCTGCTACTCCCCGTCCAATGCGGAAGCCATCCTGATGCTGCCGCGATTCGCTCCACTGGAGCTGGACTGATCCCGATCCCTGTGTTCCTGACCGCCTATGACTGACAACGTGAAATCCTCCCACGAGGTGGACCCCGGCCCGTCCATACTGCGCGTCGCGACCTACAACATCCACAAGGGCGTGCAAGGCATGGGTCCCGTGCGCCGTCTTGAGATCCACAACCTGGGCCACGCCGTGGAGCAGCTCGATGCCGACATCGTCTGCCTGCAGGAAGTGCGCAAGATGAACCACAAGGAGGCCGCCTACTTCGAGCGCTGGCCCCAGGTGTCGCAGGCGGAGTACCTGGCTCCCCTGGGCTACGAGGCCGTCTACCGCACCAATGCCTACACGCGCCATGGCGAGCACGGCAACGCGCTGCTCACCCGCTGGCCCGTGGTGGGCCACCAGCACGAGGACATCTCCGACCACCGCTTCGAGCAGCGGGGCCTGCTGCATGTGGAGGTGGAGGTGCAGAACCGGCGCGTGCACACCATCGTGGTGCACCTGGGCCTGATCCCCGGCAGTCGCGTGCGCCAGGTCTCCCAGCTCAAGCGCTTCATCGAGCGCGAGGTGCCGCCCGGCGCGCCCGTGGTGGTGGCTGGCGACTTCAACGACTGGGGTGGCCAGATCAAGCGCATGCTCGGCGGTTTCGGTCTGTACGAGTACGACGAATTGCCCAGCGTGCCCACCTATCCCTCGCGCCTGCCGCTGGCCCAGCTGGACCACGTCTACGTGCGCGGCCTCACCCCGCTGGGCCTGCATGTGCCCAAGGGACGCATCTGGTGGCGCATGTCCGACCATCTGCCGCTGATTGCCGAATTCCGCCTCTAGCCCCGGGTTCTGTCACACAAGCCATTCTTTCGCTATTGAAATGATAGCTTTCGGCGCGGGCAGAACCTGCGTTTGGGTGGAAAATCCCTTGCGTGCCATGCCGCGGGTTTCGCTGTTACCATGCCAGCCATGTTCAGAGAACTCGTCGACATGAAACAAGACAGCCAGGCCGAGGGCACCCCCGTCTCGGTCAAGATCCGCGAACGGTTGAAGCAGGCGCAAAAGCGCTTTCATGCGAACGACAACATCTCCGAATTCATCGAGCCCGGTGAACTCGAGCTGTTGCTCGACGAAGTCCAGGACAAGATGCAGGGCGTGCTCGACAGCATGGTCATCGACACCACGCACGACCACAACACGCGCGCCACGGCGCGCCGCGTGGCCAAGATGTATGTCAACGAGGTGTTCCGGGGCCGCTACGTGGCGCAGCCCGCCATCACCGAGTTCCCCAACGCCGAGCACCTCAACGAGCTGATGATCGTCGGCCCGATCACGGTGCGCAGCGCCTGCAGCCACCATCTGTGCCCGGTGATCGGCAAGATCTGGATCGGCGTGCTGCCCAACAAGAACACCAATGTCATCGGCCTGTCCAAGTACGCGCGACTGGTGGACTGGATCATGGGCCGCCCCCAGATCCAGGAAGAGGCCATCATCCAGCTGGCCGACCTGATCCTCGACAAGACCCGCCCCGACGGCCTGGCCGTGGTCATGGAGGCTTCGCACTTCTGCATGTCCTGGCGCGGTGTGCGCGAGATGGACAGCAAGATGCTGAACTCCGTCATGCGCGGCGCCTTCCTCACCAATCCTGAACTGCGCCGCGAGTTCCTCTCGCTGGTGTCCAGCCGCAGGTAAACCCCCGGGGTGGCGTCCTCGGACGCCTCACACAACACCCCAGGCTGCGCAGTGCGCGGCCTTTTTTCTTTCCTGCGCCACGCCCCGCTTTCCCCCGGACCTGCCCATGTCGCTGCAAGCCTTTGCCCTGATCATCGTCGCCGGCCTCATCCATGCCGGCTGGAACATCGTGGCCAAGAAGGCAGGCGGTGATTCGCGCTTTGCCTTCTTCACCTCGGTCATCATGATGGTGATCTGGGCACCGCTGGGCTGGTGGGTGGGGCGCGATGTGGTGCCCACATGGGGGCGCAGCGAATGGCTGGTGGTGCTGGCCAGCGGCCTGCTGCACGTGGCCTACTACGTGACCTTGCTGCGCGGCTACCGCAGCGCGGACCTCACCGTGGTCTATCCGCTGGCGCGCGGCTCGGGGCCGCTGCTGTCGTCCATGGTGGCGGTGGTGTTCCTGGGGGAGCAGATTTCCTCGCTGGGCGTGCTGGGCATTGCCGGCGTGGTGGTTGGCGTGTTCCTGATCGCGGGAGGCCCCGGCCTGCTGCGCGCGCGCCATGATCCCGAAGCCCGCGAACGGCTCAGGATGGGCCTGTGGTACGGCCTGCTGACGGGCGCCTTCATCGCCAGCTACACCGTGGTGGACGGCTATGGCGTGAAGCTGCTGCTGATGTCGCCCATTCTCATCGACTACATGGGCAACTTCGTGCGCGTGTTCCTGCTGGCGCCCGTGGTGCTGCGCGACCTGCCCACGGCCCGGCATCTGTGGCGCGCGCAGTGGCGCTTCGCGGCCCTGGTGGCGCTGATCAGCCCCATCGCCTACGTTCTCGTGCTCTATGCCATGCAGGATGCGCCCATGTCGCACGTGGCGCCTGCCCGCGAGGTCTCCATGCTGTTCGCGGCGCTGATCGGCGGGCACATGCTGCGCGAAGGCGATCGCCTGGCACGCATTGCGGGCGCGGTGTGCATCGCGGTGGGCGTGACCGCGCTGGGCCTGGGCTGAGCGCCATGGCCGCGATGCAGGTTCTGGGCTGCGATTTCAGCAGCCGGCCTACGGCGCGCAAGCCCATCACCATGGCCCTGGGCCATTGGCTGGCTGATGGCCAGGTGGTCCTGCAGGAGTTGCTGGAGTTCGCCTCGCTGCAAGAATGGTCCGCCTGGCTGGCCCGGCCCGCCGACGCCAAGCAGGGCGCCTGGGTGGGTGGCTTCGACCTGCCTTTCGGCCTGCCCCGCGAGCTGGTGGAGCAACTGGGCTGGCCCACGGACTGGGCGGCCTGCATGGACCATTACGCCGGCCTCACGCGCCAGGCCATACGCGAGCAGTTCAAGGCCTTTTGCGCGGCGCGGCCCGCAGGCGGCAAATTCGCGCACCGGGCCACGGACGGGCCTGCCGGTGCCAGCCCTTCCATGAAATGGGTGAACCCGCCCGTGGCCTACATGCTGCATGCGGGGCTGCCCTTGCTGCGCGCGGCCGGCGTACACCTGCCGGGCCTGCAACCGCCCGGCGAAGGCGATGCGCGCCGCGTGGCGCTGGAAGCCTACCCGGGCATGCTGGCGCGCGCCGTGATCGGCCGCCTCAGCTACAAAAGCGACGAACCCGCGCGGCAAACGCCCGAACGCCATCAGGCGCGCGTGCAATTGCTGGCGGCGCTGGAGCGCGGCGACAACCCGCTGGCCCTGCGCCTGCGTATCGACGCAGAAGAAACCCGCAACCAGTTGCTGGCAGACGGCAGCGCAGACCGGCTGGACGCCGCAATCTGCATGCTGCAGGCCGCCTGGGCGGCGGCCCGCCATGTGCAGGGCGATGCGCTCTACGGGCTGCCGCACGACCTGGACCCGCTGGAAGGCTGGATCGTCACGGCGCAAGCCTGACCCAAGCCGCGCTGGAAAATGCGATGAATAGAAAAGAGAGAAGCGATGCCCACCTTTGAAACCTTGCTGGCTTTTTTCGGCGTGGCCGTGCTGCTGGGCCTGAGCCCGGGGCCCGACAACCTGTTCGTGCTCATGCAATCTGCCCAGCGCGGCTGGCGCGTGGGCCTGTGCGTGGTGCTGGGCCTGTGCCTGGGGCTGGTGGTGCACACGGCGGCCGTCGCGCTGGGGTTGGCGGCGCTGGTGGCCGCATCGCCACTGCTGTTCATGGCCATCAAACTGTGCGGAGCAGCCTACCTGACCTGGCTGGCCTGGGGCGCGCTGCGCGCCGTGGCCCGGCCGGGCGAGATGCCGCCCGCTGGCGCAGCCGACCCGCTGACCCCCGCACGGGCGCTGCGCTGGGTGGGGCGTGGCGTGGTGATGAACCTCACCAATCCCAAGGTGCTGATCTTCTTCCTGGCCTTTCTGCCGCAGTTCGCGGACCCCGCGCGCGGCAGCGTGGCCACCCAGGTGATGGTGCTGGGCTGCGTGTTCATGCTGGCGGCGCTGCTGGTGTTCGGCGCCATCGCCTGCTGCTCCGGCTGGTTCGGCGTGCTGCTGCAGCGATCCGTGCGTGCGAAGAACTGGCTCAACCGCGTGGCCGGGCTGGTCTTCCTGGGCATGGCTGTGCGGCTGGCCCTGGTGCAGCGTTAGGAATACTCTGCTTTTCGCTGCGGGCCACGGCGCAAGGGCCGGGCCGTGGCACAGTCCACGCCATGCTTTCCCGATTGCGCAATCTTTCATGGCCTGCCGCCTTGCTGATGGCCGGATTGTCCGGACTGGCCCTGCTGATGGCGGCGGCTTGGCTGGTGGGCAGCCTGTTGAGCCAGCCGGACCACCAGCCTGTCGGCGCGCCGCCTGCGGACTGGCCGGTCCAGAAGCTGCAGTTGCCCACCGACGAGGGCGGGCAGGTCCGAGGCTGGTTCGCCAAGGGGCAGCCGGGCCATGGTGCCGTGCTGCTGCTGCACGGCGTGTACGCCGACCGGCTGGCCATGCTGGCGCGTGCGCGCACGCTCCATCGGCAGGGGTACTCCGTCTGCCTGATCGACCTGCCCGCGCATGGCGAAAGCAGTGGCGAGCGCATCGGCTTCGGCATGGCGGAGGGCGCGGGCGTGCGTGCCGCCATGGCCTATGTGCGGCAACAGCTGCCGGGTGAGAAAGTGGCGGTGATCGGCGTCTCGCTGGGGGGCGCGGCCCTGCTTCTGTCCCATGTGGCGCCGGGGCCGGATGCGGTGGTGCTGGAGTCCGTGTTCCCCGACATCCGGCAGGCCATAGACAACCGCGTGCGCGCGCACATCGGCTGGCTGGCGGACGTGGTCACGCCCTTGCTGGCGTGGCAGTTGCCGCTGCGCCTGCATCTGGAGCTGGCGCAACTGCGTCCCATCGACCATGTGAAGGCGCTGGGCGCTCCCGTGCTGATCGCGGCCGGGCTGCAGGACCGGCACACCACGCCCGCAGAAACCCGCGAGCTGTTCGATGCGGCGCGTGAACCCAAGGCGCTGTGGATGGTGGAGGGCGCCGCACATGTGGACCTGTACGACTACGCGCCCAAGCCCTACGAGCAGCGGGTGCTGGGATTCCTGGATCGATATCTGGGCCATTGATGGAGACAATGGCGGGCAGGCCTTGATCGGCCCATCAGATGCCGTCTCCACCAAGCCCATGCCACAGACCACGGCCCACACCATTGCCATTGCCCAGGTCCTGCAGATCGTGCAGGGCGTGCAGCGCAATGGCATGGATGTGCCAGCCATCCTGCGCCGCGCCGGCATTGCGCCGGCCCTGCTGGATGCGCCGCTGTCGCGCGTGACCCAGGCGCAGTACGCGGCGCTGATCCGCGTGCTGCGCCGCGTCTGCCGCGACGAGTTGTGGGGCCTGTGCCGCCATCCGCTGCCCGTGGGCAGTTTTGCCCAGGCCTGCCGCACCATGCTGCCCTGCCGCACGCTGGGCGAGGCATTGCAGGCCGGGCTGCGTTTCTACCGCCTGGTGCTGCGCGACTTCGCTCCCCGGCTGCAGGTGGTGGATGGCGTGGCCCGCATCGCCATGGTGTCGCTGCGCGAGCGTGATGCGCCGCTGGCCTATGCCGAGCGTTCCTTTTGCTTTCTGGGCTATGGCGTCATGTCCTGGCTGGTGTCGCGCAGGATAGAACTGACGGGCGTGTGTGCGCCGGCCGGAGCCAGCATGCCATATGGCACGGAAGCGCAGCGCCTGTTCCTGGCTCCGCTGCAGCGGGACCGCGACTTCACGGGGCTGGAGTTCGATGCGCGCTGGCTGGAGCTGCCCGTGGTGCAGACCCCGGAGAGCCTGGCCGAATTCCTGGACCAGGCGGCCATGGGCCTGGTGATCCGCTACCGCGACCGCACGCGCCTGGGCGAGCGCATCCGCCGCCTGCTGCGCCGCGATCTGGCGGGGGAGCTGCCTTCGCTGGAGCAGGTGGGCGCCGCGCTGTCCATGACGCCGCAGACGCTGCGCCGCCGCCTGCGCGACGAAGGCCTGGGCTTCCAATCCCTCAAGGACGACCTGCGCCGCGACGCCGCCATCGAATTGCTGAACCTCCCGGATCTGACCCTGGCCGACATCGCGGCCCGCGTGGGGTTTGCGGAGGCCAGCACCTTTCACCGCGCCTTCAAGGGCTGGACCGGCCTGCCGCCGGGCGCCTACCGGCAGGCCCAGCATCGCGGCCGCTGATCTTTTTTGCCAATCATTTTGAGACGATCGGCGATTGGTGGCTGAAGGCCCGGTGGCCACACTGTCCATGGATCCTGCCACTGCGGCAGGGCACACCGCCCCGCCAACGAGGGCGGAGCACCGAAGGACAAGGAGACAAGCCATGGAATCGAGCCGACGCGGCTGCCTGCGGGCAGCGCTGGCATGCGCTGCCAGCGCCTCACTGGGTGCCGCCCTGGGAACGGCATCGCCGATCGCCTTTGCACAGCCGGCAGGCGGTGCCTATCCGTCCAGGCCGCTGCGCATGGTGATTCCCTATCCGGCGGGTGGCGGCACGGACATCATCGGCCGCATCATTGCCCAGCAACTGAGCCAGGCCTGGGGCCAGCCGGTGGTGGTGGAGAACCGGCCGGGCTCCAGCGGCATCATCGGCAACGATGTGGTGGCCAAGTCGGCGCCCGACGGCCATACGCTGCTGCTGGGCATCACGGCCATGATCCAGTCTCCGGCGCTGTACGCCAGGATGCCTTATGACGTGCTCAAGGACTTTGCCCCCGTATCGCAGGTGGCCTTGTCCTCGGACCTGTTCGTGGTGCCGCGCGACGTGCCGGCCACGACGCTGCAGGAGTTCATCGCCCTGGTCAAGGCCCATCCGGGCAAGTACAGCAACGGCAACTACGGCAACGGCACTTCCTCGCACATGCATGGCGAGCTGCTGCGTGCCAGGGCCGGGCTGGATCTGGCGCTGATTCCCTACAAGGGCGCGGCGCCGCTGGTCAACGATGTGCTGGGCGGGCAGCTGTCGTCGGGCTTCATCGATGTGTCCTCGGCCAATGCGCACCTGAAGTCCGACAAGATCCGCATCCTGGCCATCACCGGCATGCAGCGCCATCCGGCGCTGCCCGATGTGCCCACCTTTGCCGAGCTGGGGCTGGCGGGCTTCGAGGCCAATGGCTGGTTTGCCACCTTCGTGGCGGCGGGAACGCCCCGGCCCATCGTGGAGAAGCTCTCGGCCGAGGTGCGGCGCATCGTGGCCTCGCCCGAACTCAGCGGCCGCCTGGCGGCCATGGGGCTGCGCCCGGTAGGCGGTACGCCCGAGGAGCTGGCCTCCGTCATGGCGCGTGACTTGCCGCGCTGGGCGCGCATCGTGAAGGAGGCGGGAATCAGGCTGGAGTAGCCGGCGTTGCTCGTGCCCGTGCCTGTGCCCCGTCTTCGCTGTCGCCACCGTCCTGGCCAGGCTGCAGGGGCTGTGGCCAGGCAGGCTGCGGCGGCCGCAGCTGCTCCAGCACGCGGCTGAGCCGCAGCACGCCCAGGTCGTCAAAGCGGCGGCCCGCGATCTGCACGCCGATGGGCAGCTGCCCGTCATGCCCGCAGGGCACGGACGCGGCGGGCTGCTCGGACATGTTGTAGGGCACGGTGAAGGCAATGTGCTCCAGCGGTCGCAACGGGTCGTTGGTGGGGCTGGGCAGGTGTGCCGGGAAAGCCGTGATGGGCGCCACGGGCGACAGCACATAGTCGAAGGCCGCCGTGGCACGCACCGTGGCCACGCGCAGCAGGTGCGATTGCTGGCTGGCCACGAACAGCTGGGTGGCGGTGATGGACCGGGCACTGTCGGCCCAGTCGCGGATGAAGGGCAGGACCACGCTGCGCTGGGCGTCCGGCAGCGACTGCATTTCCACATGCGAGCGCATGCGCCAGAAATGGTCGAGGCCGTCGAGCATGTCGCGGGTGAGCCAGGGCTGGATGATCTCGATATGGGCGCCGGCCGATTCCAGCCAGGCCGCAGCCTGCTCCACCACGGCACGCACGCGGGGCTGCAGGGGCAGGCCGCAGCCGGCATCCAGCAGCAGGCCTATGCGCAGGCCGCGCACCTGGGCGGGGTCCATGTCGAAGCCGCTCCAGGCAATGTCCTGGTGCGGCAGTCCCATGCTGTCGCGCGCATCGGGCAGGGACAGCGCCTGCATCATCAGCGCGGCATCGGCCACGCTGCGCGTCATGGGGCCGGCGCAGCGGCCGGTATAGGGCGGGTCGATGGGCACGCGGCCCAGGCTGGGCTTGAGGCCGAAGATGCCGCACCAGCCTGCGGGCAGGCGGATGGAGCCGCCAATGTCCGTGCCCACATGCAGCGGCCCGTAGCCGGCCGCCGCAGCGGCGCCCGCGCCTGCGCTGGAGCCGCCCGGCGTCTTGTCCGGATCCCAGGGGTTGAAGGTGTTGCCGTGCAGCGAGGACAGGCCCGAGGACAGCATGCCGTAGTCGGGCATGGTGGTCTTGGCGAAGAGGATGGCGCCTGCCTCGCGCAGCCGTGCTGCGGGCGGTGCGTCCAGCGGGGCGGCGACCTGGGGCGTGGCGGCCGTGCCCACGGGGGTGGGGTCGCCGCGCGTGGCGATGTTGTCCTTGACCGTGGCGGGGACGCCGTCGAGCAGGCCTGCCGGCTCGCCGCGCAGCCAGCGGGCCTCGCTGGCGCGTGCCTGGGCCAGTGCGGCCTCGGGGCGCAGCAGGTAGGTGGCGCCCAGGGCCGGCTCCCAGCGCTGCACATGGGCCAGCAGCTCTTGCATGACCTCGACGGGCGAGAGGCTGCGCTCCCGGTAGGCGCGCAGCAGCGCATGGGCGGGTAGGTCGTGCAGGGCCTGTGTCGTTCCAGTCATCGCGGCTTCCTCGAGGATGGTGGTTCCAGCGGCAGATCTGCCGCAGTGTGGCCCGGGGCCACCGGCGCGCCTGTCGCCTGTGGCTCAGCCGGTGCGCGGTTCAGGCGGTGCGCGGCTCAGGCGGCCCAGGACAGTGCCGAGAGATCGTTGACGAAGATGGGCATGTCCTTCCACAGTCCGCGCAGGTTCTTGTTGGCCACGGTGACCCATTGCGGCGTGTAGAGGAAGGCGTGCACGCAATCCTGGGCCAGCAGGCGCTGGGCATCGCCCAGCAGGCGCGAGCGGTCGGCGGGGCGCGAGGCGTTCTTGATCTTGTCGTACAGCTCGTTGAACTGGGCGGACTCGTAGCCCCAGTAGTAGTCGGGCTTGGCGAAGTTGCCCAGATCGAAGGGCTCGACATGGGAGATCAGCGTCAGGTCGTAGTTCTTGAGGGTGTAGGTGCCCGACAGCCACTGCGCCCATTCGACGTTCTGCAGCTTGGCGCGGATGCCGATCTTGGCCAGCTGCGCGGCAATCACCTCGCCGCCCTGGCGCGCGTAGGGCGTGGGCGGCAGCGTCATGGTCAGCTCCAGCGGGGTCTTGACGCCGGCCTCGGCCAGCAGCGCCTTGGCCTTTTCCACGTCGAAGGGGTTGATGCCCGTGGTGTCCACATAGCCGAAGGCCGTGGGCACGTAGTAGCTGCCGATGGGCAGGCCGTAGCCGTCACCCGCGCCGTCGATCACGGCCTTGCGGTCTATGGCCGCGGCGATGGCGCGGCGCACGCGCGCATCGCCCAGGGGCTTGCGTGCGTTGTTCATGGCCAGGATGGTCTTGGCGCGCGAGCCGCTGACCACGACCTGGAAGCGCCCGTTGGCCTTGAACTGGGCCACGCTGCGCGGCGTCACGCGCGGAAAGGCGTCGACGTCGCCAGCCAGCAGCGCAGCGACCTGGGCCGCAGGGTCGGAGATGAAGCGAAAGCTGGCGCGGCGAATGCGCAGGCCGGAGGCCATGCGGTGCTGCGGCCAGGCCGTGAGCGTGACCGAGGCGCCCTTGCTCCAGTTGCCCAACTGGTAGGGCCCCGTGCCCACGGGGCGCGTGGCGTTGGTGGCCGCGCTCTTGGGCTCGACGATGATGGAAGTCGCCTGGCCGAGCACGAAGAGGAAGTCGGGATCGATGTCCTTGTTGATCACGACCACGGTGTGGTCGTCCACCACGCGCGTGGACAGGGCGGCGAAGGTTCGCTTGTCCTTGTTGGTGCTCTTGTCGTCGCCCGCCCGGTCGAAGGAATACTTCACGCTGTGGGCGTTGCAGGGCTCGCCGTTCTGAAAACTCACGCCCTTGCGCAGGCGGAAGGTGTAGGTCTTGAGGTCGGGCGAGACCTCCCAGCTCTCGGCCAGCAGCGGCGAGACGCTGCCGTCCGGGTTGATCTTGGTCAGCGTCTCGAACAGGTTGTAGAGCACGATCTCGCCGATGGAAGATGCGGCGCCGGCCGTGGGGTCCAGCCCCGGGGGCTCCAGCGTCATCGCCAGCGTGATGCTGTCCTTGCGGCTCTGGGCCAGCGCAGGCCAGGGCATCAGCAGGGGCAGGCCGGCAGCAGCGGAGCTGGCCAGCAGGGAACGGCGGTTGAACATGAACAGGTCTCCGGAAATTCTTGCAAATGGTTCTCGGGCCGCTGTCTGCGGCCTGCAGCAGTGTTTTTACACCACGGCGCACGGGTGCGCGGCCCTGGGGGCCTGGCCCGCGCGGGCGGCCGTCAGCTTTCAGGCCCGGTGCTGCAGGGCGATGCGCGGCACGGCCCGGACCAGGGCCTGCGTATACGGGTGCTGCGGGGCGTGGAACAGCTGCCGCGGCACTCCGCGCTCGACGATGCGGCCCTCGCTCAGCACGATGGCGTCGTCGCACAGGTGCTGGACCACGGCCAGGTCATGGCTGATGAACAGATAGGACAGGCCCAGCTGCTGCTGCAGATCGTGCAGCAGGTTCAGTACCTGGGCCTGCACCGAGACGTCCAGTGCGCTCACGGGCTCATCGGCCACGATGAGGCGGGGCCGCGTGACCAGGGCGCGTGCAATGGCGATGCGCTGGCGCTGGCCGCCGGAGAACTCGTGCGGGTACTTGTCCAGATCCTGTACGCGCAGCCCGACCTGTTCCAGCGTGGCGCGGGCCAGGTCGCGCCGCGCGCTGCGTTCGGGCGGCGCAGGCTGGGCGAGCAGGGGTTCGCAGACGATGTGCTCCACCGTCATGCGCGGGTCCAGCGAGCCGTAGGGGTCCTGGAACACCATCTGGAAATCGCGGCGCGCCATGCGCAGGGCCTGGTTGCCGAGCCTGTGCAGATCCTGGCCCAGCAGCTGCACGCTGCCGGCGCTGGGCGTGTCCAGCGCCATGACCAGGCGTGCCAGCGTGGACTTGCCTGAACCCGACTCGCCCACCACGCCCAGGCTGCGCCCCGCCGTCAGCGTGAAATCCACGCCGCGCAGCGCATGCACCTGCTCCGGCGCGCGCCACAGCGACCGCCGCGGCAGCTGGTAGCTGCGGGCCAGGCCTGTCACTTGCAGCAGGGGCGGATCGGCGGCCGGTGGCGTCTGGACCGGTGGCGCCTGGAGGGGGTGTCCTGTCATGCGCATTCCTGTACAGGCTGGCCCGGTGCCATGGCCTCGGGGCGCCGGCAGCGCACCACATGCGGCTGGGCCCAGGCCTGCAGGGATGCGGGCGTGGGCCGCTGCGGACGCTCCAGTACCAGGGGGCGCGGGCGCTCGCTGTGGCAGGCCGGCTCGGTGAAGCTGCAGCGGCCCGCGAAGGCGCAGCCGGCCGGCAGGTCCACCAGCTCGGGCACGGTGCCGGCGATGGTGGGCAGCCGGGCCGGCGGCAGGCTGCCGGGGGCGGACAGATCCAGCTGGGGCCTGGCCGCGAACAGGCCGCGCGTATAGGGATGGGCGCGACGCGCGAAGATGGCCTCGGTCATGCCGCTTTCGACCACGCTGCCGCCGTACATGACCAGCAACTGCTCCACGTTCTGCGCGATCACGCCCAGGTCGTGCGAGATCAGCAGCAGGGCCATGGAATGCTCGGCCACCAGTTCCTGCAGCAGGTCCAGGATTTGCTGCTGAACGGTCACGTCCAGCGCCGTCGTGGGTTCGTCGGCAATCAGCAGATCTGGCCCGCAGGCCAGGGCCATGGCGATGGTGATGCGCTGGCGCTGGCCGCCAGAGAACTGGTGCGGATAGTCGTCATAGCGCTGGGCCGCACGGGCAATGCCCACGCGCTCCAGCAGCGCCACCGCATGCGCGCGCGCGGCCTGGCGGCCCAGGCGCAGGTGGTGGCGCAACGGCTCGGCCACCTGGCGGCCGATGCCGTGCACGGGGTTCAATGCCGTCATGGGCTCCTGGAACACCATCGCCATGCGATTGCCGCGCAGGCGGCACAGCGCGTTCTCGTCCATGTCCAGCAGCTCCTTGCCGTTGAGCTGGATGCTGCCGTCCACCTGCGCATGCTCTGGCAGCAGGCCCATCAGCGCCAGGGCGGTCAGCGACTTGCCGCAGCCCGACTCGCCGATCAGGCCCAGCGTGGCGCCGCGCTCCAGGATGAACTCCAGGTTCTGCACGGCGCGCGCGCGGCCGCGCGGGGTCTGCAAGGTGATGGTGAGGCCGGAGACTTCGAGCAGGGGCATGCGCGTGCCTTCCTCAGCGCTGGCGCGACAGGCGCGGGTCGAGCAGATCGCGCAGCCCGTCGCCCAGCAGGTTGAGCCCGAGCACCGACAGCGCAATGGCCAGGCCCGGCCACACGGCCAGCAGCGGTGCCTGGAACATGAGGGTCTGCGCCTCGCTGAGCATGCGGCCCCAGGAGGCCTGGGGCGGCTGCGTGCCCAGGCCCAGATAGGACAGGGCGGCCTCGGCCAGAATGGCCAGCGCGAACTGGATGGTGGCCTGCACCACCAGCACCGGCAGGATGTTGGGCAGCACATGGCGCCAGGTGATGCTGGCGCGGCCATGGCCGCAGGCGCGTGCGGCCAGCACGTATTCGCGCGCCCACACGGCCTTGGCCGATGCCCGCGTGATGCGCGCGAAGGTGGGAATGTTGAAGATGCCGATGGCAATGATGGCATTGACGATGCCTGCGCCGAACACGGCCGTGAGCATGATGGCCGACAGCAGCGCGGGAAAGGCAAAGCTGAAATCGGCCAGCCGCATGATGGCCTCTTCCACCCGGCCCCTGCAGGCTGCCGCGACCAGACCCAGCGCCACGCCCATCGACAGCCCGATGCCCACGGCAATCACGCCGACCAGGATGGAGCTGCGCGCGCCCAGGAACAGCAGCGAGGCCACATCGCGCCCATAGGCGTCGGTGCCCAGCCAGTGCAGGGCGCCCGGTGCAGCCAGCTTGGCGTCCATGTCCATGTCGTAGGCAGAGCCCGGCGTCCACCAGAAAGACAGCAGGGCCGTGAGCAGCAGCAGCGCGGTCAGCACCGCTCCCAGCAGGAAGCTGCGGTGGCCCAGCATGCGCCGGCCCGCTCCGGCGGGCGCGCCCAGGGTGACGGCCCGCGTGGTCCGTTGGCCCGGTGGCGGGTTGGAGGGCGAGGGAGAAGGAGGGCTGTGCGGCTGGCTCATACGTCGCTGGCCTCGATGCGCGGATCAATGGCCGCGTACAGCACGTCCACGATGAAGTTGATGACCACCACCATGGCTGCCAGCAGCAGCACGCAGTTGCGCACCACGATCAGGTCGCGGTTGGCGATGGACTGGAAGATCAGCCGGCCCAGGCCCGGCAGGTAGAACACGTTCTCCACCACGATGGTGCCGGCCAGCAACTGGGCGAACTGCAGGCCCATGACCGTGAGCACGGGAATCATGGCGTTGCGCAGCACATGGCCCCAGAGCACGGCACGGCGCGACAGGCCTTTGGCGCGGGCCGTGCGCACGAAGTCCTCGCGCAGCACCTCCAGCACGG
The DNA here is from genome assembly GCF_042653485.1 of Delftia deserti. Lineage (NCBI taxonomy): Bacteria > Pseudomonadati > Pseudomonadota > Betaproteobacteria > Burkholderiales > Comamonadaceae > Delftia > Delftia deserti. The sequence continues at coordinate 5,234,008 of NZ_JBHSIH010000001.1, forward strand.
CCGAGCGCGTGATGCGCGCCAGGATGGCAGCCTGCACCACGGCCAGCGAGATGGCCGGCAGCAGCAGCGCCTGCAGTGCCTGCAGCGGGCCGCCGCCGTCGGCCTCGCTCCAGCCGGGGAAGCCGCCGGCGGAAAACCATTGCAGCTTCACCGAGAACACCAGGATCAGCAGGATGGCAAACCAGAAATTGGGGATGGCGATGCCGACCTGTGCCAGGCCCATGACGCCCAGGTCGCCCCAGCGGTTGTGGCGCGATGCGGCATAGATGCCGGCGGCCAGTGCCAGCACGGTCGTGATGAGCATGGCCATCACGGCCAGCGGCACGGTGACGGCCAGCCGCTCCAGCACCAGCTCGCTGACCGGTGTGCTGTAGGCGTAGCTCTGGCCCATGTCGCCGTGCAACAGTCCCTGCAGCCACTGCAGGTAGCGCTGCCAGGCCGGCTGGTCCAGGCCCAGCTGCACGGCCAGCGCCTGCACCGCCTCGGGTGCGGCATCGGGGCCCATCAGCGTCTGGGCGGCATTGCCGGGCAGCACCTCCAGCACGCCGAAAACCACGGCCGATGCGCCTAGCAGCGTGGCTGCCAGCATCAGCAGGCGCTTGAGCAGAAAGATGCTCATGGGCAATCGGCCTCGGCAGGGTGGGTGGCGGTCACGTCGGCGGAGTGGGTGGGTTGTTCTTGGAGGGGCCCGAATGGTACTGCGCACGGCCCATGCGCGCAGCATAGCGGCCTTTGACGCGGCAGGGCCCCGATGGACGGGGACGCGGCCGTCGATTTCAGGGCGCCGGGCTTGCCCGTGCAGCCTTCATGCTTATGTGACGGACAGGATAATGGCGGCATGACTGATGCCACCTTGCTGCAAGGCCCGTTCGGGGCGCATGGGCCCGCCCGGCCCGGAGCGTGGCTGGCACTTGCGAGGGACCTGCCATGGCTTTGATGATCACCGACGAATGCATCAACTGCGATGTCTGCGAGCCCGAGTGCCCCAACGATGCGATCTCCATGGGCGAGGAGTACTACGAGATCGAGCACAGCAAGTGCACGGAGTGCGTGGGCCATTTCGATGAGCCCCAGTGCGTGCAGATCTGCCCGGTGGCCTGCATTCCCGTGAATCCCGCCCATGTGGAAGACCGCGAGACGCTGATGCAGAAGTACCTGCGCCTCCAGTCCCGGGCTCCCGCTTCTTCCTGAACGTTCAGCCCTTGTCGCTCTCGGCCGTGGCCGGGCGCACCGGCTTGGGGCGCGGCGGCTTGGTGGTGTGGATCAGCAGGGTTGCCTTGTCCATGTTGCCGGCCTGCAGTTCGGGCCAGGCCTTGAGGGAATGGGCGATGCTGTCCTCGATCAGCTGGCGCTGGTCGGGTGCGGGCTTCTTGAGCACCCAGTTGGCGACTTCGGCCTTGTGCCCCGGGTGGCCTATGCCGATGCGCAGCCGCCAGTAGTCGGCCGAGCCCAGCTGGGCATGGATATCGCGCAGGCCGTTGTGGCCGCCGTGGCTGCCGCCGCGCTTGAGCTTGACCTGGCCGGGCTCGAAGTCCAGTTCGTCATGGACCACGAGGACTTCCTCGGGCTGGATCTTGAAGAAGCGCGCCAGCGCACCCACCGACTTGCCCGACAGATTCATGAAGGTCTGCGGCTGCAGCAGCCAGACGTTCTCGCCGCGCACGCTGGCACGGGCCATGAGGCCGAAGTAGCTGCGCTCGGGCACCAGATGGACCTTGAGTTCGCGCGCCAGCGCATCAATCCACCAAAAGCCCGCGTTGTGGCGGGTGTCCTCATACTCCGGCCCGGGGTTGCCCAGGCCGACAAACAATTTGATCATCGGGCGATTATCTCCATGGCGGTCGCAGCAGGCGGGTGAGGGTCCTCCCCCATGCAAAAGGCCCACGCGAGGTGGGCCTTTTGCAGGTTTGCGGCAGCCGCAGCCGCCGCAAGGGAAAGCCAAGAATTACTTCTTGCCCTTCTTGGCCGGAGCGGCCGGGGCTGCTGCGGGAGCTGCCGATGCATCAGGAGCCACTTCGGGCAGCTTGATGGAGATCAGGGCCGGGTTCTTGTTGGAGCCGCGCACCACAGCCTTCACACCGTTGGGCAGCTTGACGTTTTGCAGACCCAGGGTCGACTTGGAGGTCAGGCCGCTCAGGTCCACCGTGATGAACTCGGGCAGCTGGGCGGGCATGCACACCACGTCCAGTTCATGGACCAGGGGAGTGATCGTGCAGTTCTCGACCTTGACGGCCTGGGACTGTTCCATGCCTTCGAAGTGCAGCGGCACCTTCAGGTGAACCTTGGTCTTGTCGTCAACGCGCTGGAAGTCCACGTGCAGGATGAGCTGCTTGTAGGGGTGGAATTGCACGTCGCGCAGCACGACCTTGGAGGTCTGGCCGTTGACTTCCATGTCCAGGATGCTGGAGTGGAACACTTCCTTCTTCAGGGCGTGCCACAGGGCGTTGTGATCGATTTCGATCAGTTGGGCTTCGGCAGCACCGCCGTAGACGATGCCAGGGGCCTTGCCCGAATTGCGCAGACGGCGGCTCGCACCCGTACCTTGCTTGGCGCGCTCAAAAGCGACGAATTGCATAACTAACTCCTAGATGGATGGACCGCGACCAGCCTCATCCGTTGATAAAAGAACGCCTGTCCGATGCGGGCCAGGCTGCTCTTGCGGTGTCCCGGGATGGTCCTGAAACCACTCCGGAACGCGCAAACCTCCCGAAGGAGGTTTGCTGGGTTCCGACCACAGGGGCCGGTATTTTATTCAGAGAACAGGCTCAGCACCGAATCGCCGGTGGAAATCCGCTGGATCGTCTGGGCGATCAGGGGGGCCACGGACAGTTGGCGGATCTTCCCGCAGGCCTGTGCTTCGGCGCTCAGGGGGATGGTGTTGGTCACCACGACCTCGTCCAGGGCATTGCCGTTGCCGATGCGCTCGATGGCCGGACCCGAGAAGATCGGGTGCGTGCAGTAGGCATAGACACTCTTGGCACCGCGCTGCTTGAGCACCTCGGCCGCCTTCACCAGCGTGCCGGCGGTGTCGATCATGTCATCCATGATCACGCAGTTGCGGCCGTCGATGTCGCCGATGACATGCATGACTTCGGAGACATTCGCCTTGGGGCGGCGCTTGTCGATGATGGCCAGGTCGCAACCGAGCTGCTTGGCCAGCGCACGTGCGCGGACCACGCCGCCGACGTCAGGGGAGACGACGATCAGGTCTTCGTAGTTCTTCTGGCGCAGATCGCCCAGCAGCACCGGCGTGGCATAGATGTTGTCCACGGGGATGTCGAAGAAGCCCTGGATCTGGTCTGCGTGCAGGTCCATGGTCAGGACGCGCTCGACGCCCACGGCCTGCAGCATGTTGGCCACGACCTTGGCCGTGATCGGCACGCGGGTGGAGCGCGGGCGGCGGTCCTGGCGGGCGTAGCCGAAGTAGGGAATCACCGCGCAGATGCGCTCGGCCGATGCACGCTTGAGAGCGTCCACCATGACCAGCAGTTCCATCAGGTTGTCGTTGGTCGGTGCGCAGGTGGATTGCACGACGAAGACGTCGCGCGTACGCACGTTCTGCTTGATCTCGACGGCGACTTCCCCATCGGAGAAGCGACCCACGTCGGCTGCACCCAGCGTGGTGCCGAGGTGCTGAACGATTTCAGTGGCCATGCCAGGATTGGCATTGCCGGTGAAGACCATGATGTCAGGATGATGTGAATGCATTGAGCGCCCCAGTACGATGGGTTTGCCTTGACGCGAAAGACGTTTGGCAGGGGAGGAAGGACTCGAACCCTCGCATGCCGGAATCAAAATCCGGTGCCTTTACCAACTTGGCGACTCCCCTACACAGGCCTTCTGCCGCAGGCAGACAGCCTATAAACTTTCATCTTCCAGCCAATCCTTGAGAGGATGGGCCTGCAGATTGCCGCAAACTCTGACACTCCAGGCGCCAGGGGCATCCTTTAAGTCAATCGTTTGCGTCAGTGGTGCAAATACTGCACTTCCCGAGCCCGTTATTCTAGCATGCAGTTTGAATGAGTTGAGCCAATCAATGGCTTTTTTCACTTCAGGCTGCAGCCTTTCGGCGACAGGCTGCAAGTCGTTTTGGCCAAAGCCATAGTGATCTGCAGCAAAGTCTTCGATTGTAGCATGGGCATGATCGCGCTTGAGGGTTGCGTCGCGGAAGATGGACAGGGTCTCCAGCCCTGCCTCGGGCTTGACCACCACGAACCGCTGTGGCGGCAGGGCATGGTCCTGTTCCAGCGGCCTGATGTGCTCGCCTATGCCTTCCACCCAGGCGGAGCCGCCGCACAGAAAGAAGGGCACATCGGCGCCCAGGTCCAGTGCAATGCGCTGCAGCTCGCGCCGCGTCAGGTTCAACTGCCACAGGCGGTTCAGTGCGATGAGGGTCGATGCCGCGTCCGACGAGCCGCCGCCCATTCCGGCCTGCGCCGGCAGGCGCTTTTCCACGCCGATGTGCACGCCCGCGCTGCAGCCGGTGGCCTGCTGCAGGGCCCGTGCGGCCCGCACGATGAGATCGTCGGCAGGAAGGGCCATGCCCGACAGGTCCTCGCGGCTGATCCGGCCATCGCCGCGCCTGTCGAAGTGCAGCGTGTCATGCCAGTCCAGCAGCATGAAGACCGATTGCAGCAGGTGATAGCCATCGGCGCGGCGACCGGTGATGTGGAGGAACAGGTTGAGCTTGGCCGGAGCCGGCACGTCGTGGAGCGAGCGCATGGGCTGGAGAGGATGAGGAAAAAGAGGCAGGGGCGGCAGCTGGGGATGGAGCAGGCGCGCCAGGCGGAAATCAGGGCGTGTCGAGCACGATGCGCAGCGCAGCCGGCGGCTGCGGGTCATGGCGCCGGGCGGACAGGCGGCCCTGCTCCATGCGGGAGAGATCGACCTGCCAGCCTGCGGCTGCGGTGGCCCGGCCCTGCAGCCAGTCGAACAGGGCGGAAATGGGAAGATCGCTGCCCGTCAGCTCCTGCACCAGTGTCGGCAGCGAGTCCGATGTCTTGCGCTCCTCGCCTTGCTGCAGGCTTGCCTGTCCCGGCTCCCAAAGCAGACGCGCCAGTGTCGAGCCCAGGGGTGTGAACAGCAGCAGCTCGCCGCGCTGGGGCGTGCCCAGCAGCTCGAAGCCTGCGCTGAAGGATTGGTTTTGCGCATCTTCCACCTGCAGCGCCAGCCGGCCCGCCCAGTGGCCTGCAGCGGCGGGTGCGGTTGTGTCGGCCTGCAGCTGGCGGGGGGGCAGGGCACAGCCGGCCAGGGCCAGCAGTGCGGCGGCGGCCGCCGTGGTGCACAGTTGCCGGCGTGCAAAAGTGGGATGCGGCAGGCCGGGCACGGTGCGGTGGCTCAAAGCGAGACGCCCAGGCGGCGCAGGGTTTCGCGCAGGGTCGTGTTGTCGGGGCTGGTGGCCAGGCCCTGGCGCCAGATCTTCTGCGCGCGTTCACGATCGCCCTTGGCCCAGAGCACTTCGCCCAGGTGTGCGGCGATCTCCACGTCGGGGCGGGATGCGTAGGCGCCTTCGAGCAGCCTGAGGGCTTCGTCCAGATCACCCCGGCGGAATTTCACCCAGGCAAGGCTGTCGGTGATGAAGGGGTCGCCAGGCGACATTTCCAGCGCCTTGCCGACGAGCTTTTCGGCTTCGTCCAGGTGAATGCCGCGTTCGGCGAAGGAGTAGCCCAGCGCGTTGTAGGCGTGCTGGAAATCGGGCTGGCGCGCGATGATGCCACGCAGCAGCCGCTCCATTTCGTCATATTTGCCGATGCGCTCCGCGAGCAAGGCCGTGTCGTAGGCCAGCTCGGCGTCTTCGGGAGCCTGCTTTTGCAGCTCTGCCTGCAGCGCATAGGCCTGGGCATTCTGATTGGCATCGCGCAGCAACTGCACCTCGGCCAGGCGCTTGAGCCGCTGCTGGCTGGGGCCGCTGGCGGGCACGGCCTCGATGAGGGCGCGGGCTTCCTTGAGCTTGCCCTGGCGCGCGAGCAAGGCGGCGCGGCGCGCCTGCACGCTCAACAGGTTGGGGGCGTCGTCGATGCGGCGCAGCAGGGCGTCGGCCTCGGCGAACTTGCCCTGCTTTTCTGCAAGCTGGGACTGCAGCAGGTAGTACTGGGACTGGGCCGCACTGCGCGCCACACCGGCGGGAATCTGCGGCACGAGCTTGCCAAAGCGCTCGGTGGACGCCTGGGCTGCATCCACGTCGTTGGATTGCAGCTGCAGCGCGGCCAGCGTGGCCCAGGCTTCGGCGTATTCGGGGGAATCCACGGTGATGGAGACCAGCTGCTGGCGGGCCTCGTCCATGCGCTGCTGCCCCAGCAGCACGCGGGCATAGGCCATGCGCATCTGGGCCGAAGGGTTCTTGGCCAGGTAGCGTTTGACTATGGGCTCCGCCTCGGGCAAGCCGGCTTCCAGCAGCTCCATGGACAGCAGGGCCACGGGGCCGGTATCGGGCGTCAGCGCCTGTGCCTTTTGCACGGCCTGCATGGCGGCAGCCTTCTGCCCGGCGCCCAGGCGCATGTGGCCGATGGTGGCCCAGGCAAGGGGGCCGCTGGCGGGGTTGTCGGTCTCGCCAGCCATGGCCTGCTCGACCACATCGGCCGCCAGCGCCTTGTCGCTGGCGTTGTTGTAGAGTTGGGTGATGCCCAGGTAGGTTGCGGGCTTGGAGGGCGCAGGCGTGGCCTCGATCTCGCGCTTGAGATAGGTGCCGGTATCGGCGATGCGGTTCAGTGCCACCAGGATCTGGAGTACGAAGCGGTTGGCGTCGCGGGACTGTGGGAAGGCGTCGAGCCAGGCGCGGGCATTGGCCAGGGCGCGTTCACCGGAGCGCGACTGCAGTGCCAATTCGGTGCCGCGCCGGTACAACTGCTCGCTGCCACTGGTGCGTGCGGCCTCCATCATCATGGCCTGGGCGTCGCCCAGAGCGCCTTCGCTGGCGGCGATCTCGCCGACCAGGATCTCGTAGAACAACTCGGCATTGAGCGCGGCGCGATCGTCCTCTGCGGAGGCGGCGGCCGACGAGGGAGGTTCGGGGGATTCCGTCTCTATGGTGGCTGCGGTCTTGCCCGGGAGTGCCCAGGCAGTGGCGGAACCCATGGCCAGGGCTGCTGCCACGGCAAGTCCCTGAAGGCGAAGGCGATGATCCATCGAACCATAATAATCGAAGCCCAGACCACATTTCGCACAACTACAGCACAACCCGGATCGCATGCCTGAATTGCCAGAAGTAGAAGTCACGCGGCGCGCTTTTGCCGCGCAGATCGCCGGAGCGCGCATTGAATCCGTGGCCTTGGGCAAGCCCTTGCGCTGGCCGTTGGGCATTGCCACCGAACTGCTGGCCGGGCGCGATGTGCGCGGCGTGCGCCGGCGCGGCAAGTATCTGCTGATGGAGCTGAGCGAGGGCCTGCTGATGCTGCACCTGGGCATGTCGGGCAGCCTGCGTTTCGTGGCCCCCCATGAAGCACCGCTGGGGCCTGCAGGGACGCATGACCATTTCGACCTGCAGACCAGCAAGGGCCTGCTGCGGCTGCACGATCCGCGGCGCTTTGGTGCGGTGATGTATGTGGCGGCCGAGAGCGATCCCTGGGCGCGCAGGCTGCTGGACCATCTGGGGATGGAGCCACTGGATGACAGTTTCTCGTTCGAGACCTTCCGGGCCGGCCTGAAGGCCAGCCGCACGCCCATCAAGCAATTGCTGCTGAACGGCAGCGTGGTCGTGGGCGTGGGCAATATCTATGCGTCCGAGGTGCTGTTCATGGCACGCATCGCGCCCACGCAGCCGGCCTGCGAGGTCGGGCCGCGCAAGGTGCGCCGGTTGTTCGAGGAGATCCGCCGGGTGCTGGCCCTGGCGGTGGAGCAGGGCGGCACGACACTGCGCGATTTCTCTGCGCCCGACGGCATGGCCGGCCACTTCCAACTGCAGGCCAAGGTCTATGGCCGAGAAGGCCTGCCTTGCACGCATTGCGGCTCGCCTGTGCAAATGCTGCGCCAGGGGCAGCGCAGCACCTACTTCTGCGCGCGCTGCCAGAAGGCGGGATGATTGCTCCAAAAAACGGAGCGAACTCCAAACGTCTCGTAACGCCTGTTGCGGTTGCATTGCGGGAGGTCCCGCGAAGCATCTGCATAAAGCGCCTGTTTCTGCAAATTTCAGGCACCAATCTCGGTGGATTGATGGTGAAATATTGTTTCATTTGTAAATAAAAGATGTTTTGCCCTTAATCCCCCCGCTCCAGGAGCCGGCCTTGGGACGCCGCAGCAGGCAAACCGGGGCGACGGTGCTATATTTTGAATAGAACAGGCAGCACGCTTGCGGCGCAATGTCGAGGCGATCACTAGGCATCGGCAGCCATTGGCGATGCAATGGCGGGGGAAACACGTGGGACCATCATTCAACGAGCAGTTCGACCAGCACGGCGCATGGCGTCGCGGCTTCGCGCAGCAATTGCATGCGCTGCGGGAATGGCTGCAGTCCCAGGAGCTGCTGGATGTCGCGGTGCAGGAGCGGCTGCAGCGGCTGGAAGCCCAGGTGCGTGGCGACAAGGTCATGGTGGCCTTCGTGGCCGAGTTCTCGCGCGGCAAGTCCGAGCTGATCAATGCGGTCTTCTTCGCCCACTATGGTCGCCGCCTCATGCCGGCCAGCGCCGGGCGCACGACCATGTGCCCCGCCGAGCTGGGCTGGGAAGCCGAGCTGCAGCCCAGCCTGCGCCTGCTGCCCATCGATACGCGCGAATCGCTGGAAAGCCTGGGCCAGTGGCGCGCCCGTCCCGAGGCCTGGCTGCAGCTGCCGCTCGACGTGAACAATGCCCAGCAGATCGCCGACACGCTGGCCAAGGTGGCCGAGGTGCGCAAGGTTTCCGTGGAGCTGGCCCGGACCTGGGGCTTCTGGCATGACGAGGACCAGGGCGGCAATCCCTTCGTGGATGAGCAGGGCCTGGTCGAGGTGCCCATGTGGCGCCATGCGCTGATCAACATGCCCCATCCCCTGCTCAAGCAGGGGCTGGTGATTCTGGATACGCCCGGCCTGAATGCCGTGGGCGCCGAGCCCGAGCTGACCGTCAACCTGATCCCTCAGGCCCATGCCGTGGTCTTCGTGCTGGCGGCCGATACCGGCGTGACCAAGTCCGATCTGGCCATCTGGCGCGACCATGTGCTGCCGCCCGATGTGGCTTCCGGCCAGCATGCGCTGGCCGACTCCCGCCTCGTGGTGCTCAACAAGATAGACACGCTCTGGGACAGCCTGAGTTCCGCGTCGCAGGTGCAGGCCCAACTGCAGCGCCAGCGCCAGGAGTCGGCACAGATGCTGGGCCTGCCCATGGAGCGGGTGCTGCCCGTGTCGGCGCAAAAGGGCCTGGTGGCCAAGGTCTCCAGCAACGATGCGCTGCTGCAGGCCAGCGGACTGCCCGTTTTCGAGAACATGCTGGCCGAGGGCATCATGGGCCAGCGCCAGAAGGTGCTGCAGACGGCCGTCAGGGCCAATGTGCAGCAGTTGCAGGTCGAGGTGGAGCGCGTGCTCAACATCCGCCGCCGCGACCTGGACGACCAGATGGCCGAGCTGCGCAGCCTGCGCGGCAAGAATGCCAGCGTCATCGCCTCCATGCGCCACCGCATCGAGAGCGAGCAGCAGGATTTCGATGCCAGCGCTGCCAGGATCCAGGCCGTGCGGCTGGTGCACATGCGCATGCTGCGCGACATCTTCCGCCAGCTGGGCTCCAGCGCGCTCAAGCAGGAACTGGTCGATCTCAAGGATGCGCTGGAGCAGCGCGGCCTGAAGCTGGGCGCCCGCAAGGTCTATGCCGAAACCTTCGAGCGCCTGCGCACCGTGGCGACCCGGGCCCAGGCGCAGGCCGGAGAGATCCAGTCCATGCTGGGCGCAACCTTCAAGGAGCTCAATGCCGAGTTCGGCTTCTCGCTGCAGGCTCCGGCCCAGCTGGAACTGGCCGAGTTCGGCGGCGACCTGCAGCGCATCGAGGCCAGCTACACCCAGTACCTGGGCCTGGGTCATGCGCTCAGGCGCAGCAATCCTGCGTTTGCGCAGCGCCTGATCAAGGCGCTGGCGATGCGGTTGCGCACGGTGTTCGAGTCTGCGGCCAACGACGTGGACATGTGGAGCAAATCCGCCACGGCCCAGCTGGATGCCCAATTGAAGGAGCGCAAGCGCAGCTTTGCCCGCCGCATCGAAGCGGTGGACCGCATCCAGAATGCGGCCTCGGGCTTGGTGGAACGCATTGCCGAGATCGAGACCGCCGACGAACAGCTCACGGCCTTGCAGCTGCAGCTGGGGCAGGCCACCATGGAACTGCTGCAACCCCTGTCGCCCACGCCCGCCTTTCCCGGCCTGGCAAAGGCTGCACAGGAAACTTCACTGACTGCTTGATATCTTGACCTTTCCCTCGATTGCCACGCCCGTCGTGCAGTGGCAGGCGTCGCATGGACGCAATCACCTGCCCTGGCAGCAGACGCGCGATCCCTACCGCGTCTGGCTCTCCGAAATCATGCTGCAGCAGACCCAGGTGAGTACCGTGCTGGGCTACTACCAGCGCTTTCTCGATGCCTTCCCCGATGTCGCCAGCCTGGCGGCCGCACCGCAGGACGCGGTGCTGGCGCTGTGGAGCGGTCTGGGCTACTACAGCCGCGCGCGCAACCTGCACCGCTGTGCCCAGGCCGTGGTCGAGGACTGGGGTGGTGCCTTTCCCGGCAGGGCCGAGGATCTGGCCACGCTGCCCGGCATAGGCCGGTCCACGGCCGGCGCCATCGCCTCCTTTTGCTTTTCCGAGCGTGTGCCCATCCTTGACGCCAACGTGCGGCGCGTGCTCACGCGCGTGCTGGCCTTCGATGCCGATCTGGCGGTCGCCAGGAATGAGCGCGAACTGTGGGACCTGGCCCAGCAGCTGTGCCCCACCGAGGACCTGCAGCAGGCCATGCCGCGCTACACCCAGGGCCTGATGGACCTGGGCGCCACCATCTGCACGCCGCGCAAGCCCAGCTGCCTGGTCTGCCCGCTGCAGCCGCAGTGCCGCGCGGCGCGCTTTGGCAATCCCGAAAACTATCCCGTGCGAACGCGCAAGCTCAAGCGCAGTTCCGAGGCCTGGTGGCTGCTGATCGCCGTGGACGGGCAAGGCCGCGTCTGGCTGGAGCGCCGTCCTCAGCAGGGCATATGGGCGGGGCTTTATGCGCCGCCCGTGTTCAACGGGCGCGAGGCGCTGGAGCAGGCGGCGGCACAGCATTGGCCGGGAACGGAGCCCCTGGACTGGACCGATCTGCCCGCCTTCCTGCATGTGCTCACCCACCGCGATCTGCACCTGCATCCGGTGCGCGTTCGCGTGCAGAGCGGCGGCATCGATGCCGCCACGCCGGACGGCCAGGGCTGCTGGGCCGATGCCGGGGCCTGGGCCGACATGGGCCTGCCAGCCCCGGTACGCAAGCTGCTGGATGCGCAATTCGCGGGCTGAGGCCACGGCCGGACCGGCTGGCTAGAACCTGCGGCGCGGCAGCAGCAGGGCGCATCGCAGCAGCATCCAGGCCAGCCATTGCTCCCGCGCGCCGGGCGTGCGCCTGGCGCGTGCGGTGGCGTCGGCAATGTGCAGGCGCAGGGAGCCAAGGGCATGGCGGTCCCCGCTTTGCACGGCCTGTTGCCAGGCCTGCTCGCAGCGCTGGCGCTCCAGCGCCTGATTGTCCGGGCTGCGAATATCGCTGATGGCGGTGATGGTGCTCATGGCTGCAGCGCTCCCACGGTGGGTGGGGTGCCCGCGTCTTCACCGCCGCGGTCGCCATCCTGCCGGCCGAAGGCATACCAGTCCACATGCCGCGTGCAGACCATGATCAGGGCCAGCACCGCGAACAGCGCGATCGATCCCACGATGAGCGCGCTTTGCTCCAGTTGCAGCAGCACGTACAGCAGGCCGTAGAGTGCGGCGATGCCCGCCGCAAACGGCAGGCCGCGGCGCAGGCTGCCCAGGATGTGGCTGGCGTAGTAGGCCAGCAGCAGCACGCAGGCCGAGGCGGCAATGCCGTAGGCGCTGGCAAATCCCATGTGCTCCGACAGGCTGATCAGCAGCAGGAAGAAGCTGCACAGCGCCGATCCCACCAGCAGGTACTGGATGGGATGCACGCGCAGCTGCTTGAGTACCTCGAACAGGCCGACGGCCACGAAGGTCAGCACCACGAAGAGCAGGCCGTACTTGGTGGCGCGGTCGCTCAACGAGTAGGCGTTGATGGGGTCCACGAAGTCGGTGTCCAGCGATTCCAGGCAAGGGCCGCTGTTGGGGGCATGGGCGGTGGCCGCGTATTCCTCCATGTCGCGGCGGCCGGGCTGGCACAGCGGCTGCTGGTCGGTGAAGGCCTGGCGTGCGGACGAGGCCAGGGCCGAGAGGTTCCAGCTGGCTTCGAAGCCCTTGTCGCTGATCTCCCGCCGGTTGGGCAGAAAGCTGCCACCGAACGAGGGATGGGGCCAGTCGGCCGACAACTGGACCTTGCTGTGGCTGCCCAGCGGCACGAAGGCCAGCTTTTCGGTGCCCACCAGTTCCAGGGCGATCTTCAGTTCAAGGGGCCCGTCCTTCTTGAGCAGGGCCGGCGCCAGTTCCGCCTGCAGGCCCTGCGAGTAGCGCTCCAGTGATGTGCCGGGGCCCACGTCCAGGCTCTTGCCATCGGCTTCGATGGTGGCCGAGCGTATGCCGCGCGGATCGGTGAGCGACAGCGCCACCCGCAGTGCGCCGCAGCGCACGGTCTGGTTGGCAGCCGTTTCGATGGAGGGCTTTTCCAGATACTGGGCGGCGTTCGTGAAGCTGGCGCTGATGCTGTCCTGCATGGCATAGGTGCTGACCTGGTGCAGGCCGCGCGAGCGCTCCTCCATGCGCGCCGTGGCCTGGTGGCGCAGTTGGTCGGGCAGCAGCATGCGCTGGAACTGGCGCGTGGTCCATTCGGTCTTGCTGCCTTTTTCCAAGCCAGTGGTCTCGGTGCAGTTTTGCACCAGCACCGGGCCCATCAGCGTCTGGCGGCCAGCCAGGCTGGCGACCACGCCCTGCACGGCGTTGTCGCGGTTGCGTATGCGGTCCCGCACCACGTCGTGTATCAGGCCCAGGCCCAGCATCAAAAGGCCCAGCATGACCAGCAGGGCCACGCCTTTGGCAAGCAGTCGGTTCTTCATTCCACATCCCGTTCGTTGATCGTGGACGCAGTCTGGGCGGGGGCTGTGTGGCCGGAATGAAGTGTGTGAAGCGGGTGTGAAGTCGGATTCGCAGGGCCGATAGGGGGTGGGCGTCAGTGTGCCCGCAGTGGCCAGTTCAGCGTGACACGCAGCCCGGGCTGGGCGTTGGCGGCCTGCATGCTGCCGCCGTGCAGCAGCATGATGCGCAGCACGATGGACAGGCCCAGTCCCGTGCCGCTGCGTTCTCCGTTGGGGCGGGGGGTGGTGAAAAAGCGCTCGCCCAGCCGGCCGAGTAGCGCCTCGGGCACGCCGGGGCCGTGGTCACGCACGCTGACGCGGCCGGGCTCCAGGTCCACGTGGATGCTGCTGCCCTCTGGGGCGAAGTCGATGGCGTTGCTGAGCAGGTTGCTCAGGGCCAGCACCACCAGGTCCTGCTCCCAGGGGCCGCTGCTGTCCTGGCCTTGCAGCACCAGCTGGATGCGGCGCTGGTGCGCTGCGCTGTGGACTTGCGCCACGGCCTGTTCGGCACAGGCCTGCAGGCTGCAGGCCGTGTGCGGGTGCAGGGCGCGGCGCTGCTCCAGTTGGCTCAGGCGCAGCAACTGGTCCACGAGGTTTTGCAGGCGCTGGCACTGGTCCACCACCTGGCGCGCGAACAGTTCGCGGTCGGCCGATGGCAGGTCTTCCTGCAGCAGCTCGCCTGCGCCACGGATGGCAGCCACGGGGCTCTTGAGCTCGTGCGTGAGGGCGCGCACATAGCCTTCGATGTAGTCGCGCCCTTCCAGGCGGCTGCGCATGTTCTCCATGGCGCGGGCCAGCTCGCCCAGCTCGCCGGGCATGCGCGGGGCCTCGGGCATGGGGGGCGCCGTGGTGGGCGAGGCGGCCTCGTTGAGCGTGGGCGCCTGTACCTGCTGGGCATAGCTGCGCAGGCGCCGCACATGGATGACCAGCCACCAGGTGACGGCAAAGCCCACGCCGGCCGACAGCAGCAGGAACAGCAGGCCGCCGCGCAGCATCTTGCTTTCCGCGCTGTCCACGATCTTCTGCACCGAGTGGGCGGGCTTGGAGGCGGTGAGCACGCCCGCCACGCGGCCATCGACCATGATGGGTGCCGAGACATACATGACGCTGCTGGCCTCGTCGTTCTGCACCTCGCGCGTGGTGCGTGCGCCGTATTCGCCGCGCAGCGTGCGGTACACGTCGCGCCAGCGCGAGTAGTCGGCGCCCTGGTCCAGGCCGGCCGAGTCGAACAGCACCAGGCCCTTCTGGTCCGTGACGGTGACGCGCATGTCCAGGCTGGTCTTGCGCGTGTCCCAGATCCAGACCTTGACGGTCTGGTTGGCATAGGCCTGCATGTGGTACGCGAAGCGGCTGTCGGCGGGCCTTTGCTGCAGCACGCCGCTGGCCATGTCGTCGCTGGCCAGCGCGGCCAGGGCGTAGGCGGTCTCGACCAGCGTGTCCTCGGTCACCTTGCGCACGCTGGGCTTGACCTCGACCATGAAGACGCGCAGCACGAAGAATGCGGCCAGGCCGTTGATGACGAAAAAGGCAAAGAACAGCCGCAGTCCGAGGCGCATGGCGTGCTGCGGTGGCTCAGCCCGGCAGCGTCAGGCTGTAGCCCATGCCGCGGTGGGTGGTGATGAAGTCCTGCTGCGGCGCCTGGGCGCGCAGCTTGGCGCGCAGGGTCTTGACGTGCGTATCCACGGTGCGGTCCGTGCTGTCGCTGTCCTGGCCCCAGATGCTGTCGAGCAGGAACTCGCGGCTGAGGATGCGCCCGGGGCGCTCCAGCAGGCAGCGCAGCAGCTGGTACTCGCGCCGCGTGAGATCCAGCGCCACACCCTGCATGCGTACGCGCTGGCCCTGCTGGTCGATGCTGAACAGGGTGCCGGCGGGCGTCGGGCTGGTCGCTGCAGCGGGTTGCAGGCGCTGTGCGCGCCGCAGCAGGGCGCGGGTGCGGGCCACCAGCTCGCGCGGGCTGAAGGGCTTGGTCAGGTAGTCATCGGCGCCCAGCTCCAGGCCCAGTACGCGGTCCATTTCCTCGCCGCGTGCGCTGAGCACCAGCAGGGGCACGACGGCGCCGGCCTGGCGCAGCTCGCGGCACCAGTCCAGGCCGTTGCCATCGGGCAGGCCCACGTCCAGCAGCAGGGCATCGGGCGGCTGCGCCTGCCATTGCGCGCGTGCATCGGCCAGCTGCAGGCAGTGGCGCACGGCAATGCCGTCACGCTCCAGCGCATAGCAGACGGTGCGCGCGATGGCGGGGTCGTCCTCCACAAGCAGCACACGGGGGGCATTCGTCAACGGCGTGCCTTGCATCGCAGTGTTCCGGAGGCGGGGCCTGGCGCTCAGATGTCGTGCGCAAGCAAGTCGGCAGGCTTGAGCGTGGGCCGGCTGTCCAGCGATCGGTGCCGGCACAGCGTGGGCCAGCGCGGGGCGAAGTGCCGTGCCAGCTCCTCGACCAGGAAGACCGAGCGGTGCTGTCCCCCGGTGCAGCCTATGGCCACGGTGACATAGCTGCGGTGGTTGCTGGCCATCATGTCCAGCCAGGACTCCAGGAACTGCTGGATGTCGCGCCGCATCTGGTCCACGCCGGGCTGCTGGCGCAGGAACTCGGCCACGGGTGCATCCATGCCGGTCAGCGGGCGCAGCTGGGGTTCGTAGTGCGGGTTGGGCAGCATGCGCACATCGAACACATAGTCGGAATCCGAGGGCAGGCCGTGCTTGAAGCCGAAGGACTGGAAGACCAGGGTCATCTGGCCCACCGGGGCCGCAATCAGCTCCTTGATATAGCTTTGCAGCTGGGACGAGCGCAGGTGGCTGGTGTCGATGACATGCGACTTCTCGCGCAGGTCGCCCAGCAGCTCGCGCTCGTTTTCTATGTCCTGCACCAGGGCGCGGCGGCCTTCGGCGACCGGCCCCTGGGACAGCGGGTGGCGGCGCCGGGTTTCGGAGAAGCGCCGCACCAGGGTGCCCGTGGTGGCGTCCAGAAAGACCAGGTGGGGCACGACGCCCTGGCGCTGCAGCCGTTCCAGCTGACCGGGCAGGTGGGGCAGTCCGCCGGCGCTGCGCGCATCCATGGCGATGGCCACCTTGTTGCTGTGGCGGCCATGCTCCAGTTCGACGAAGGCGGACAGCAGCTCGGGGGGCAGGTTGTCCACGCAGTAGTAGCCGGCATCCTCCAGCGCATGCAGGGCGACGGATTTGCCCGATCCGGACATCCCGGTGATCAGCACGATCTCAAGCGACATGGCATCAGCCTCCATTGGTGTTGCGCGCGCCGTTGGCCGCACGTCCCGGCTTGGATCGTGCGCGTTCGGCATCGGCCGGTGGCCGCTGCCGGCCGGCCCGTCGCGGGGGCGGGCGGGGCGCGGGTGCCTGGCGCGCCATGGCCAGCATTTCGCGGGCATGGGCCATCGTGGTTTCGGACTGGCGCTCGCCACCCAGCATGCGCGCCAGCTCGGCCTCGCGTGCGGCGCTGTCCAGCGGCTGCACGGTGCTGAGCGTGCCTTGCCTTGCGCGCTGCTTGGCCACCAGGTAGTGCTGGTCGGCGCAGGCGGCAACCTGCGGCAGATGGGTGACGGACAGCACCTGGCGCGATCGGCCCAGTGCGTGCATGAGGCGGCCCACGGTCTCGGCGACGGCGCCGCCCACGCCCGAGTCCACCTCGTCGAAGATCAGCGTGCCGGCCTCGCCCAGTTCGCTGGTGGTCACGGCAATCGCCAGCGAAATGCGCGACAACTCGCCGCCCGAGGCCACCTTGGCAATCGGCTTGGGACTGGCGCCCGGGTGGCCGGCGACCAGAAAGGCCACGCTGTCCACGCCAAAGGCACCGGGGGAGTCGGCCGTGGACAGGGCGGCCTCGAACAGGCCTCCTTCCATGCCCAGTCCCTGCATGGCCTGGGTGATGGCGCGCGACAGGCGCGGCGCGGCCAGGGCGCGTTGCTGCGACAGCACCCGGGCGCTGGCCTGGTAGTGCTGCTGCGCCGATTGCTCGGCGGCATGCAGGGCCTCGATGTCCACGGCGGCGTCCAGCTGCTGCAGTTCCTGGCGCCATCCGGCCAGCAGCGCGGGCAATTCATCGGGCGTGCGGCGGTAGCGGCGCGCCAGTTGCATCCACAGCGACAGGCGCTCATCGAGCTCGGCCAGGCGCTCGGGGTCCAGGTCGGCGCGGCGCAGATAGCTTTGCAGCGAATGGCGCGCATCCTGCGCCTGGGCCATGCATGAGGCCAGCACGTCTGCAATGTTCTGGAAGTCCGGCTCCAGGTGCTCCTGGTTCTGGATCAGATGGCTGGCGCGGCCCAGCGGGCTGATCACGCCGGCCTCGTCGTCTTCCAGCATCTGCAGCGTGGTCTGTGCCGCATCGATCAACGTCTGGGCATGGGACAGGCGCGTATGCTGGGCGTTGAGGTCGTCCCACTCGTCGGCCTGCGGGGCCAGCTTGTCGAGTTCGGTGATCTGCCACTGCAGCCGCTCGCGCTCGCGCTGCAGGCTGTCCTGGGCGGATTGCGCATGCTGCAGCGCCTGCCGGGCCTGGGACCAACGGCTCCAGCAGCCCTGGACCTCGCGGCTGTCGATGCCGGCATAGGCGTCCAGCAGGGCGCGCGCCGCATCGGGCCGCGTGAGGCTTTGCCAGGCATGCTGGCCGTGGATGTCGATGAGCTGCTCGCCCAGGGCGCGCAGCTGCGTGGCCGTGGCCGGCGTGCCGTTGATCCAGGCGCGGCTGCGGCCCTGGGCGTCCACCGTGCGCCGCAGCAGCAGGCCGCTGTCCTCGCAGGCCAGGCCTGCGGCCTCCAGCCAGGGGCGCAGCCGTGCGCAGCCGTCGAACTCCACGCAGATGTCGGCCTGGGTGCAGCCTTCGCGCACCACGTCGGCGTCGGCGCGGGCGCCCAGGGCCAGCTGCAAGGCGTCGATCAGGATGGATTTGCCGGCGCCGGTCTCCCCGGTCAGCACGGTGAAGCCCGCCTGCCAGTCCAGATCAAGGGCCTGCACGATCACGAAGTCGCGCAGAACGATGCGCTTGAGCGCCATGGTCAGGCGCCTCCCTCGTTCCAGCCCAGTTTCTTGCGCAGCGTGGCGAAGTAATTCCAGCCCTTGGGGTGCAGAAAGCGCACGCTGTGGTGGGCGCGGCTCACGAGGATGCGGTCGCCGTGCTGCAGCGAGGCCAGGGACTGCATGTCGAAATTGGCGCTGACATCGCGCCCGGCCACGACCTCGATCGTGACCTCGTTGGCATCGGACAGCACGATGGGGCGGTTGGACAGGTTGTGCGGCGCAATGGGTGCCATGACCCAGGCGGGGATGGACGGATGCATCATCGGCCCGCCCGCGGACAGCGCATAGGCCGTGGAGCCCGTGGGCGTGGCCACGATCAGGCCGTCGGCGCGCTGGTTGGAGACAAAGCGGCCGCCCACCTCGATGCGCAGCTCCACCATGCCCGAGGTGCCGCCGCGGTTGACCACCACGTCGTTCATGGCCAGGGCCTCGAACACACACTGGCCGTCGCGGATCACGCGGGCGCACATCAGGGGGCGCAGGTCCTCCTCGTATTCGCCCTGCAGCATGGGCGTGAGCGTGGCCTCGAAGTCCTCCAGCGCGATGTCGGTGACAAAGCCCAGGCGGCCCTGGTTCACCCCGATCAGGGGCGTTCCGTATTGCGCCAGGTGCCGGCTCACGCCGAGCATGGTGCCGTCGCCGCCGACGACCAGGCCCAGGTCGCAATGCCTGCCCAGGCCATCGACATCGAGGGTGGGGTAGTCTGTGAGCCCTGCGTGCAGGGCCGATTGGGTATCGAGCACGACTTCGCAGCCCTGGCGCCTGAGGAAGTCCGCAATGCGCTCAAGCGCGTTGCTGGCATTCTCGGACGGGGCGCTTGCGCTGGGAGCGTGGTACTTCCCGATCAAGGCAACGTGGCGAAACGTGGACGTCATTTCCGGCAAATTACATCATTAAAATCATCACATGCTCGACGAACGTGCCAAGTTGTTGCTCAAAGCGCTGATCGAGCGTTATATCGCTGACGGCCAGCCTGTGGGCTCGCGAACCCTGTCGCGTGCGTCGGGGCTTGAATTGTCGCCTGCCACGATACGCAATGTGATGGCTGACCTCGAAGACCTGGGGTTGATCATCAGCCCGCACACCTCGGCGGGCCGCATTCCGACCGCCCGGGGCTACCGGCTGTTCGTGGACACCATGCTCACCGCAGACCGTGCCGATATCGTGACGCCCGAACTCGCGCCCGAGCAGCCGCAGAAAGTCATCGCCAACGCCGCCAACCTGCTGTCCAGCCTTTCCCAGTTCGTGGGTGTGGTGCTGGTACCGCGCCGCACCTCGGTGTTCAAGCACATCGAATTCGTGCGGCTGTCGGAGCGGCGCTTTCTGGTCATCATCGTATCGCCCGACGGTGACGTGCAAAACCGCGTCATCTTCACCGATGTGGACTACTCGGCCTCGCAGCTGATCGAAGCCTCCAACTTCCTCAACAGCCACTACGCGGGCCTGGCCATGGAAGAGGTGCGCGAGCGCCTCAAGGGCGAGGTGGAGCTGCTGCGCGGCGAGGTGGCCACGCTCATGCAGGCGGCCGTCAACATCGGCACGGAGGCCATGACCAGCGCCCAGGAAGACGTGGTCATCGCGGGCGAGCGCAACCTGCTGTCGGTCAGCGATTTCTCCAGCGACATGGGCAATCTGCGCCGCGCCTTCGACCTGTTCGAGCAAAAGACCCAGATCCTCAGGCTGCTGGATTTTTCCAGCCAGGCGGAAGGCGTGCGCATCTACATCGGCGGTGAAAGCCAGGTCGTGCCTTTCGAGGAGCTGTCCGTGGTCAGCGCGCCCTACGAGCTCGACGGCAAGGTGGTGGGCACACTGGGCGTGATCGGGCCCACCCGCATGCACTACGACCGCATGATCCAGATCGTGGACATCACCTCCAAGCTCGTCAGCAATGCGCTGAGTCACAAGCGCTGAGTCCTGCGGGTTAGGCTCTACAATAGTTGTTTGCCATGGACTGCATCCGTGCTGCCTTGGTGAATCAGGGGCCTTAGCTCATGCTTGGTTAGAGCAGCGGACTCATAATCCGTTGGTGCCCAGTTCGACTCTGGGAGGCCCTACCATCCATTGGTATGGAAAGCCTGCCGCCCTTCCGGGTGGCGGGCTTTTTTGCTGGGCGCACGGCTGCCGCATGGCGGGCCATCGCCCGGTTGCCGGTGGATGCGGCTGCCGTTTTTTTGCAGAAATATGGCGCTTTTGTCCGGGAGCCCCAAAACCCGCTGCTACAATGCGAAGCGTTGCGGCTGTAGCTCAGCTGGATAGAGTACTTGGCTACGAACCAAGGGGTCGTGGGTTCGATTCCTGCCAGCCGCACCAAAAAACGCAAAGCCCTGAAGTTGAAAGACTTCAGGGCTTTTTCGTTTTCCGCATCCGTATCCCTGGGATGTCAGGTCAGGCCTGTTGCGCTTTCGGCAGCACGATGCTGAAGGCGCTGCCCTGGCCGGGCATGCTTTCTATCTCAAGCCGCCCGCCATGGCGGGCGGCCACGGTGCGCACGAAGGCCAGGCCCAGGCCCACGCCGTCGAGGTGCCGGTGATGGTCCAGGCGCTCGAACGGCTGGCTCAGCCGGGCGACGGCCTGCCCATCCATGCCGGGCCCGTGGTCCCGGATGGTGAGGCGGCAATGGCCTGCGTCCTGCTGCAGCAGGCATTGCACCGTGGCGGGGTTTGCCTGATCTGCACGCGCTCCGTATTTGATGGCGTTGCCGATCAGGTTGACGGCCGCGCGGTGGAGCATGCCCGCATCGCCCAGCACGGGGCATTCCTGTTCGGGCAGGTGGAACTCCAGCTGCACGTGGGCCGCAGAGGCCTGGGCCCAGCAGCTTTCCACGGCCTGGTCCAGCACCAGGCCCAGGTCCAGCCGTTCCCGGCGCAGCGCCTGCTGCTGGGCGCGTGCCAGGTGCACGAAATCGTCGGCCAGCTGCAGGGAGGCCTGGGCATAGCCTTCGATGCGCGGCAGCAGGAGGCCGAGGTCGGGCGCCTGTGCGGCGCCGCGCTGCATCTCCAGCAAGGTGATGATGGAGGCCACGGGCGCCCGGATGTCGTGCGAGATGAACTGCATGGCCTGGTCGCGCTGGGCCTGGGCGCTGCGCAGATCGCTGATATCGACCAGGGTGATCAGCCAGCCCGTGGTGGGAGGTGCCTCGAAGGTCTGGGTCAGCAGCATCAGGCTGCGTCCCATGGGGTCGCGCCCCTCGCTGCTGGGCGGCAGGCCGTGGGTGGCAAGTGCCTCAGGCGTGAGCAAGGGCTGGCCGGCGGATGCGCCGGCTGCCGTGTCCAGGACCCGCAGGCCATCGAGCAGCCGAGGCAGGGCATCGCCGGCCCGCAGGCCATGCCCCAGGCTGCGCGCATAGGCGTGGGCTGCGGCATTGGCCAGCAGCACATGGCCCTGCCGGTCGCAGACAAAGGTGGGCGAGGGCAGCTGGCGCAGGCTTTCGCTGACGAAATGGTGCAGGGCGCGCAGTTGGCGCGAAGCCTGCTCCACGGCCGCGATGCGCTGGTCCAGCAGGTCGCCGCCCAGGCGCAGCGCGGTGGGCAGGCCCTGGCCCTGCAGGTCGCGCAGTTCCAGCGCCAGAAAGCGCGCGGCCGCGCGCAGGCGCAGCCAGCTCCAGAGCGGATAGGCCAGGGCCAGGCCCAGCAGGCCGGCTGCAGGGGCCGTCTGCACCTGCCACAGGCGCGGCGCAAGTCCGGCCAGCGAGAGGCAGGCCAGGGCCAGCAGCGCGCAGGCCAGCATGCCGCCGGAAGGGCCCAGCCAGGCCAGGGCCAGCAGGGCCAGCAGCACGGCTGCCGCATTGAGCGCGCGGTTGAGCGTGGCCGAAGCGGGATGCGCATGAGAGCCCTGCAGGCTGCCGTTGAGCACGTGGGCCAGCATCTCCACGCTGGAGATGGGCCGCGCGCTGGTGCCCAGTGGTGCGGTGAACCGGCTGCCCAGTCCGGCGGCCGTCGTGCCGATGAGCACGTATTTGCCGCGGAATGCGGCCGCAGGAATGCGGCCGCGCAGCACGTCGATGTAGGAATAGGTGGTGAAGGGCGAGCGGTCCCTGGCGCCTTGCTCCGGCCCGGCCTGTGCAAAGGCAATGATCTCCTGCTGGCGGCGCTGCCAGGAGGGTGCGTCGGGGTCCATGGGCGGCACGGGCTCCGGGCGGGCGCATGCGCGCCCGTTCTCGCCCACGCAATGCAGGGCCAGCGCCATGTGCCACCAGGGCTGCTGCGCGCTGCCTTCGACGGCATGGAAGCTGCGCACGGCGCCATCGGCGTCCACGGGCAGCTGGGTATGGCCCAGCGCCGCTGCGGCCTGTGCGAAGGTCGGCAGCGGGCCGCTGCCTGGCGCCACGGGCAAGACGGTGCGGCCACTGCGCTGCAGAACGCGCGCCAGCAGCAGGTCGTCGCCGGGGTAGTCCAGGTCTTCCTCGCTGAGCATCACGTCCAGGCCTATGGCGCGCGGCGGTGCCTGGCTGATGCGTTCCAGCAGGCCGGCGTGCAGGGCGCGGCGCCAGGGCCAGCGGCCAATGGCGTCGATGCTGGCATCGTCTATGGCGACGATGACGATGTCCTGCGATGCCTTGGGCCGGTGCAGCCAGCTGGCCGTGTCCTGGACGAAGCCGTTGATGCGGTCCAGCTGCCCGTCGCCGCCGAGCCAGAACACCAGGGACAGCAGGCCCGCCGCCAGCAGCAGCCAGTCCCGCCGCAGTCCACGGCCACGCGCTGGCGCTGGCTGCGCCGTCGTGGCGGGGCTGTCAGGCGGGGGCGGCAGGGTGGACAAGCGCGGTCAGGGAATGAACGGGCACGGCTACTGGCGCTGCAGGCGCTCTCCGTTGCCCGAATGCATCATCTCGCCGCTGGCATCGACGATCCAGCGGCCGGTGCGGAACTGGCGCGCGGCCGAGAAGTCGCTGCGCAGGCCGTTGGCATCCTCGATCTGCAGGCGCAGGTAATAGCTGCCTGCGGGCAGGTCCTCGGTGCTCCATTGCGGCTGGTCGGTCCAGAGGTCAACCAGCGGCGCGGTGAACTCCTGGTCGCGCGCCACCATCACGTGGTAGCGCTGGCCGGGCTCGCCGCTCCAGCGGATCTGGCGGCTGCCTTCGGCCGGGCCGTCGCCCAACTGCAGCGCGCTGGCCGAGGGCTGGGCAGGAACGGCAGCCAGTTGCATGGTCTGGGCGGGGGCGAACGGACCCTGGTCGGGTTGGCCATCGGCCAGCGTGCGAATGCTGGCGGCACGCCAGAGATAGCGTCCGGCCGGCAGGTGGGCCAGCGTGGTGGCGGGCAGTGCGCAGTCGTGCAAGTCGCGTGCATCGACGGCGGGCTCGGCAAAGCCGGCCTGCGCATCGGCAGAGACGACCTGGATGCGGTAGCGCGCAGCGCCCACGACCTGGGTGCATTGCAGGCTGGCGCGACCCAGGCCCACGGTGGCGTCGGCCTGCGGCGATTCATACAGCGGCGGCACGGGATGGGCCTTGACGCGCAGGGCGCGGCGGCTGGCTGCGCCCGGAATGCCCTGGGCATCGATGCCGCGCAGGGACAGCACGTAGTCGCCATCCTCCACACCCGCCAGGCGCAGCGGCGATGCCGTGGCCTGGAAACTGGCGCTGCGCAGCACCTGGGTCATGTCGGCATCGCGCGACAGCTGCAGCTGGTAGCGCACGGCGCCCGGCAAGCCGGGCAGGGGCAGGCTGATCCAGTTGGCGTCTTCCGCCAGCGCGGGCCACGCCGTGATGTCGGGTGCACCCAGCATGGGACGGGGCTCGCCCACGCTGCCATTGGCAGCAACTGCCACGCCCTGGCCCGGGCGCAGCAGCGCATCGCCAGTGTTTGCGCCCGAGGCGTCGGAGCCCACGGCGACGGTGCCCTCATCGACGGCGGCCGCCGTGCTGCCGGCGGCATCGGCCTGGACCAGGAAACGGGTGCCGCGCACGCTGGTCGATGCAGCGGGCGTGCGGATCTCGAAGCGGCGCTGGGCGTTGGCGGGTTCAGGCGGCACCGAGGCCTCGACGCCGCCCTCGCGCAGGTCCAGTACGGACTGCAGGCTGCCGGCACGGCCCTTGCGGCGCATCTGGCGCAGCACCACATCGGACTGCGACTGCACGCGCACCAGGGAGCCATCGGCCAGGCGTACGGCGACGAATGCGTCCGGGGCCAACTGCAGGCGTTCGCCTTCCTGCAGCGTCTGTCCCTTGCGCAGGGGCTGGCTCGCATCGTCTCCGGCCGCGCCTTGCGTATCGGCCAGGTGGTCCAGCGGGCGCGTGCTGCGCGCATCGCCCTGCACGAATTCCACGGAGGCCACGGCGGCGCGCAGCAGGCGCACGGGGATCTCCAGCACGGAGCCAGGCCGCAGGCGGTAGGGATTGGCCACGCCGTTGTGCTGCTGCAGATCGGTCCACTGGCGGGCATCGCCCAGGTAGCGCGCCGCCAGCTGCTCCAGCGTGTCGCCGGCGACGACCCGGTGCGCCATCGTGTCGCCGTTGCGGCCCACGGGTTTGATCTGGGCCTGTGCGCTGCCCAGGCCCAGCAGGCCGAGGGCGGCAAGCATGCAAGCCCGTGATACGGGCCTGCCCAGGGTGGCAGCCATGCGTACGGTCATGATGCCTGCTGCAGCGCCTGCAGGGCTGCGTCGGGCACATCGAGGCGATAGCCATAGCCGTACACGGCACTGATGGCATAGGGCTGTCCGGCGCGCAGGTTCAGCAGGGCACGCAGGCGCGAGATATGCGTGTCCAGCGAGCGCGACTGCACTTCTGCGTTGTGCCCCCACACTGCTTCGCGCAAGTGCTCGCGCGACAGCAGGCGGCCCTGGTTCTGGAACAGGGTCAGGGCCAGCGTGTACTCGCGGTGCGTCACTTCGATGGGCTGGCCGTGCATTTCCAGGCTGTTGGTGGTGGTGAGGAACCGGTAGGGTCCGAACTCCAGCACGCTTTGCGTGTTCACCGGGTAGGCGCGGCGCAACAGGGCGGCCATGCGCGCGCGCAGCTCGCCATGGCGCACGGGCTTGACCATGAAGTCGTCGGCGCCGCAGGACAGGCCCTCGACGATGTCGGCCTCTTCGCTGCGGTGGGTGATGATGAGGATGGGCAGTTCGCGGCTGACATGGCCGCGCGCCCATCGCACCAGGTCCGTTCCTTCCATGTCCGGAAGGTGCCAGTCCACGATCAGCAGGTCGAAGCTCTCGCGGCGAAGCTCCAGTTGCAGGGCCGAGCCCGTCTGGTAGGTGTGGCAGCTGTGGCCCGTCTCCAGCGCGACCTGACGCAGCATCTCCAGTTGCAGCGGATCATCGTCCAGAGCAGCTATACGCATCCAAATGTCCTTTCACGCACGCGCCGCAATCCCGGCGCAGGGCCCGCGGGCAAGACTGCCCGCAAATAGGCGGTTTCTCAAGCGAAGCTTACCCTTACTCTGCGGCATCGCGCAGTTGTTGCAGGGCGGCCAGCACCAACTGGGGGTCTGCGGGCTGCAGGCGGGGCTGCAGTGCGGACAGGGCCGCCTCGCCTTCCCTTTGCAACTGGCCGATGGCCTGGCCGGCTTCCTTGGGTGCGTCGAAGCCCAGGCTTTGCAGCAGCAGCCGGCCGTCGGCGGCGACGAGCTTGAAGTAGAACTTGCCGTCGGCTTCGCGGTATTGCTTGAACTGGGGCAGGGCCTGCCTGGCGGCCTTGGCCTTGGCGGCCACGGGGGCCTGTGCCAGGCTGCGCAGTCCGACGGCCGAGCGCAGTTCGCGGATCAGGGGCAGGGTCTCGCGGCGGGCCTTGGCGGCGCCGGCCTGAAGGATGTCCTCCAGCTCGGCAGGATGGGCCACCAGGTGCTCGTAGCGCTCGCGCATGGGTGCCAGCTCGCGGTCGATGCGCTCGAACAGCTGCTGCTTGGCATCGCCCCAGGCAATGCCTTCGGCGTACTGGCGGCGCAGCGCCCCGGTTTCCTCTTCGCTGGCAAAGCCCTGGTAGATCTGGAACAGGGCCGAGCCCTCGACTTCCTTGGGCTCGCCGGGCGTGCGCGAGTCGGTGGTGATGCTGCCGATGAGCTTGCGCAGCTGCTCGCGCGAGGAGAACAGCGGGATGGTGTTGTTGTAGCTCTTGCTCATCTTGCGGCCATCCAGGCCGGGCAGCGTGGCCACGTTCTCCTCGACTTGCGCCTCTGGCAGCGTGAAGAACTCGCCGCCGTAGATGTGGTTGAAGCTGGAGGCCATGTCGCGGGTCATCTCGATGTGCTGGACCTGGTCGCGGCCCACAGGCACCTTGTGCGCGTTGAAGGCCAGGATGTCGGCCGCCATGAGCACGGGGTACATGAACAGGCCGGCGGTCACGCCGTCATCGGCCTCGGTGCCGTCCGCATGGTTCTTGTCCACGGCCGCCTTGTAGGCGTGGGCGCGGTTGAGCAGGCCCTTGCCGGTCACGCAGGTCAGCAGCCAGCACAGCTCGGGGATCTCGGGAATGTCGGACTGGCGGTAGAAGGTCACATGCTCGGGGTCCAGGCCGGCCGCCAGCCAGCTGGCCGCGATCTCGATGGTGGAGCGCTGCACGCGTGCCGGGTCCTGGCATTTGATCAGGGCGTGGTAGTCGGCCAGGAAGTAGAAGTTCTCGACCTCGCGCGAGCGGCTGGCCGCGATGGCCGGGCGCAGCATGCCGGCATAGTTGCCGAGGTGCGGGGTTCCGCTGGGAGTGATGCCGGTGAGGAAACGGATGGTGCTCATGACGGGAGACTTCGACAGGCAAGAGAGAAAAACAGGGAGCCGCAGAGACAGCCGGTGGGCCGTTCTGCAGCACGTTCAGCGCAGCAGCGCGATCAGCGGGGTCAGCGCGAAGTCGATCACGGCGTAGCCCAGGTCCATCAGCGGGCGCAGCCACAGGCTGCCGACCACGCCGGCGATGACCAGGCCCATGACGATGAAAAAGCCCCAGGGCTCGATGCGCGCCACCCACTGCGCCTGGCGCCAGGGCAGCAGGCCGACCAGGATGCGGCCACCGTCCAGCGGCGGCAGTGGAAACAGGTTGAAGGCCCACATCACCAGATTGACCAGGATGCCGGCGCGGCACATTTCAATGAAGAAGCGCTCGCCCACGCCCGATCCCACCAGAACCACCAGCAGCACGCCCCACAGCAGGGCCTGCACGAAATTGGAGGCCGGGCCTGCCAGGGCCACCCAGATCATGTCGCGCTTGGGGTTGCGCAACTGGTCGAAGCGCACGGGCACGGGCTTGGCGTAGCCGAACAGAAAGGCGCCCGAGGTGGCGAAGTAAAGCAGCAGCGGCATCAGGATGGTGCCGATGGGGTCGATGTGCTTGATGGGGTTGAGCGTGATGCGTCCCATCATGGCGGCCGTGTTGTCGCCGAAGTGGCGCGCGGCATAGCCATGGGCCGCCTCGTGCACCGTGATCGCGAAGAGCACGGGCAGGGCGTAGATGAGTACGGTCTGGATGAGGTTGGAGATGTCCACGGCGGGCATTGTCTCAGACGCTGGCCACCCTTGCCGCAGGCAGCCGCCAGAGCCCGTGCGCTGCGCTCTGGCCGCGTGGATATGGTGGTTTCCCGCAGATTGGCAATGCCCGGTTCTGTGTTGCAAAATGAAACACCGATGAGATGGTTTCCTCAACAGGTTTTTCACCAAGGCCCTCGGGCCATATGTACAAGAGGTGGCACGTGGGCGTACTGGGCTTGGGCAGGCTGCCGATAGGCTGGCGGTTGGTGATTGCGTTCGGCGGTATCAATCTGCTGGTGTTCACGATGATGGCGGTCACGGTGTTTTCACTGGGGCAGGCCGAACAGGCGCTGGCGGCCGGAGGGGCGACCACGGTGGCCGAGCAGGCGCTGGTGCACACGCGCTGGTGGGTGCTGGGCCTGGGGGCGGCCGTCTGCTCACTGGCCCTGGTGGCCTGGTTCAGCCTGCGGCGCGGCATCGTGCAGCCGCTGGGCCAGGCCATCCTGATTGCCGAAACGGTGGCGGCCGGCGATCTGAGCCAGGAGTTCTCTACCGAGCTGCAGGGTGACTTCGGCCGCCTGCTGGGCGCGCTGGGCACCATGGAGGACACGCTGACCGAGCTGGTCGGCCGCATCAAGCAATCCACGGACTCCATCGGCCTGTCTGCCGGCGAGATCGACGCCGGCAACTCCGACCTGTCGCGCCGCACCGAGGCCCAGGTCTCGGCGCTGGCCCAGACGGCGGCCAGCATGGAACAGCTCACCGCCACCGTGCGCCAGAACGCCGACCGCGCGCATTCGGCCAGCGGCCTGGCCGTCGATGCCTCGTCCACCGCCAGGCGCGGCGGGGCCGTGGTGGGCGAGGTGGTGCAGACCATGGAGGCCATCAGCGGCAGCTCGCGCAAGATCGTGGACATCATCCAGGTCATCGAAGGCATTGCCTTCCAGACCAATATCCTGGCGCTGAACGCGGCCGTGGAGGCGGCACGTGCGGGCGAGCAGGGCCGGGGCTTTGCCGTGGTGGCCAGCGAGGTGCGCAGCCTGGCCGGCCGTTCGGCCGAGGCTGCCAAGCAGATCAAGGAACTGATCACCACCAGCGTGCGCCAGGTGGAAAGCGGCGCGGGCCTGGTCAACCAGGCGGGCGCCACCATGCAGGAGATTGTCGGCGCCGTGGGCCAGGTCTCGGGCCTGCTGGGCGAAATGTCGCAGGCGCTGCGCGAGCAAAGCGAGGGCATTGCCCAGGTCAACGCCGCCGTGGGCCACATGGACAGCGCCACCCAGGAGAACGCCGCCCTGGTGCAGCAGGCCTCGCGTGCGGCCTCGGCGTTGAGCGAGCGCGCCCAGGATCTGGAGCAGGCGGTGGGTGCCTTCAAGCTCGACGACGAACCGCAGGAGGCTGCGGTTACTGGTGCGCCGACGATACAGGACAGGCCATCGATGGCGCCGGCCTCGGCCTTGTCCGCAGCCGCGACAAGGCCTGTGCAGCGCGCTCCCGTTCCCGCTGCCCGGCCGCTGGAGTGGGCACAGCACTGAGCGGCTGCCTGCGGCAATTTCCAAGAACAAACGCCGGGCATGTCCGGCGTTTGTTTTTGTGCGGCGTGTGGCGGCGTGTGGCCGTGTTCAGGCCATCTCCAGGCCCAAGGCTTCCAGGCTGCCCCGGCCTTGCCGCACCACGGTGGGTGGATTGCCCAGGGCCATGGGAACCAGGTCGATCACGGTGGTCGGCTCCGAAGGGCAGGCGCCTGCATCGACGATGGCGTCAAGCTCGTGGGGAAAGCGCTCCAGGATGGCGTCCGCGTCGTGCAAGGCCTCGGTCTCGCCCGGCGGGATCAGCGTGGTGGCGATCAGCGGCTCGCCCAGTTGCTCCAGCAGCAGCTGCGTGCCCTTGCGGTCCGGCACGCGCAGGCCGATGGTCTTGCGCGAGGGATGGCTCAGGCGCTTGGGCACTTCCTTGGAGGCTTCCAGGATGAAGGTGTACGGCCCCGGCGTGGCCAGCTTGAGCAGGCGGTACTGGCGGTTGTCCACGCGCGCATAGCTGGACAGTTCAGACAGGTCGCGGCACAGCAGCGTGAGATGGTGCTTGTCGTTGATCTGCCGGATGCGGCGAAGCCGCTCCACCGCAGGGCGGTCGTCCAGGTGGCAGACCAGCGCGTAGCTGGAATCCGTGGGAATGGCCAGGATGGCGCCCTGGCGCAGCATGTCGGCGGCCTGCTTGATGAGACGGGGCTGGGGATTGTCGGGGTGGGCTTCGAAGCGTAGGACCATGGTGTGCGTTGTTGGCGGGAGGGGCTCAGGCCAGCTGTATGCGCTCGCCCAGCAATTCCCATACCGGCGTCAGCTGGCCCGGCAGGTAGGGCAGGTCGCCCAGATCGGTGTGCGATTCCTCGGGGCTGTGGAAGTCGCTGCCGCGCGATGCGGCCAGGCCGAACTCGCGCGCCATGTCGGCATAGATGGCGTATTCGCTGGGCCGGTGGCTGCCGGTGACGACCTCGACGCCCTGGCCGCCATGGGCCTTGAATTCGGAAAACAGCGCGTATTCCTCGTTGGCGGTGAGCGCGTAGCGGGCCGGATGGGCGATCACCGCCACTCCGCCGGCCTGCGTGATCCAGCGCACGGCGTCGGCCAGGCGCGCCCAGGTGTGGGGCACGTAGCCGGGATGGCCTTCGGTCAGGTAGTGGCGGAACACCTCGCCCGTGTCGCGGCAGCGGCCGGATTCCACGAGAAAGCGTGCGAAATGGGTGCGTGAGATCAGGCCGGGATTGCCGGCGAAGCGCAGCGCGCCTTCGTAGCTGCCTTCGATGCCGGCCAGCTCCAGCTGGCGGGCCATCTCGCGGGCGCGTGGGCCGCGCCCGTCGCGCGTGGCGTGCAGCCCTTCGAGCAGGGCGGGGTCGTCCGCGTCAAAGCCCAGCCCCACGATGTGCACGGTGGCACCTGCAAAGCTCACCGAGATCTCGGCGCCCGTCAGGTAGTCCATGCCGCAGGCGCGCGCAGCGGCGGCGGCGCGGTGCTGGCCGCCGACTTCGTCATGGTCGGTCAGCGCCCACAGCTGCACGCCCCGGGAGGCGGCTCGTTCGGCCAGTTGCTCCGGCGTCAGCGTTCCATCCGAGACCACGGAGTGGCTATGCAGGTCGGCGTTCAGATAGGACTTGGGCACCGGTCCATTGTAGGTGTCGGTGCTTTTCCGAGCCGGGCAGTGCGGCTGGGGGACTTCCCTGAGTGCGGGTTAACAGGGCTCAATAGTGACGGATGCATGACGATGATCAGCCAGGCGCCGTCAAGGGTGGACAAGAATGGTTTCCGGAGCGATGGGCGGCAGGGGCGCCATGGCCTTGCTCCGGCATTGTTATAAAAAAGATCGGTTTTTCCATGAATCTGAATCAAATCACGGTCGCCCAGAAGCTGTGGGCCCTGGTGCTGGGACTGCTGGTGAGCATGCTGGTGGTCAACGGCGGCATCCTGGTCTATCTGCACGGGGTCAACGAGAAGATCAACACCGATGTGATGACCGCGCAAAGCGGCGCCACGCTGGCGCGCGAGTGGCGGCATCTGACGCAGATGAGCGTGGAGCGTTCCATCGTCGCGGCCATGTCGCCCGACGAGACGCTGGCCGCGCAGCAGCGCGCGTTGATGAGCAAGGGCATAGAGCGCATCAACGTGCTGCAAAAGCAGGTGGGCGATCTGCAACTGGGCACGCAGTCCAAGCAGGCGCTGGACACCGTGGCGGCCGAGCGCCGCGAGACGCTCAAGGCCAACTCGGCAGCCCAGGAGGCGCGCAAGGCCAGCGATTTCGCCACCACGTTCGACATCGTTGAAAAGCAGCTGCGCCCGGCAGCCGAGCGCTACAACAGCGCGCAGGAGGCCTTCGTGCAGCAACTGGAGCGCCAAAGCGAGCTGGGGCGCGAGGAAGGCGTGGCCCATCGGCGCCAGGCGTACTGGATCGGCGCGCTGGCCAGTGCGGTCATCGTGGTCCTGGGCCTGCTCATGGGGGTGGCCATCATGCGGTCGATCACGCGGCCGCTGGACCAGGCCGTGGCCCTGGCCGACGGCATTGCCGCAGGCGACCTCACGGGCTCGGTGCAAAGCAGCCGGGGCGATGAACTGGGCCATCTGCTGGGCGCACTCAACGGCATGGCGCAGCGGCTGCGCGGCGTGGTGGGCGAAGTGCGCTCTGGCGTGGAGTCCGTGTCCACGGCCTCCAACCAGATCGCCAGCGGCAACCAGGACCTGTCCTCGCGCACCGAGCAGACAGCGGCCAACCTGGAGGAGACGGCGGCCAGCATGGAAGAGCTGACGGCCACCGTCACCCAGTCGGCCGACACGGCGCGCCAGGCCAACCAGCTGGCGGCCACGGCCGCACAGGCGGCCGAGCAGGGCGGTGCCGTGGTGGCCCAGGTGGTCACCAGCATGCAGCAGATCACGGACAGCAGCCGCAAGATCGCCGACATCATCGGCGTGATCGACGGCATTGCCTTCCAGACCAACATTCTCGCGCTGAACGCCGCCGTGGAAGCGGCCCGCGCGGGCGAGCAGGGCCGGGGTTTTGCCGTGGTGGCGGGCGAGGTTCGCTCGCTGGCCCAGCGCAGCGCCGAGGCCGCCAAGGAAATCAAGCTGCTGATCACCACCAGCGTGGACAACGTGCAGTCGGGCTCGAAGCAGGTGGAGCAGGCGGGGCGTTCCATGGAGGAAATCGTCTCCAGCGTGCGCCGCGTCAGCGACCTCATCGGCGAGATCACGGCATCGTCCACCGAGCAGCGCGACGGCATCGGCCAGGTCAACCAGGCCGTGACCCAGCTCGACCAGATGACCCAGCAGAACGCGGCCCTGGTCGAGGAATCCAGCGCGGCTGCGCTGGCCATGCAGGACCAGGCGCGGCGCCTGTCCGAGGTGGTGGCGGTGTTCAAGCTGGGGCAGGAGGGCAGCTCACTGGCGCCGGCCAGGGCACAGGTGCCAGCCACCGCAGCGGCACGCCGGCCGGCATCTATCGGTGCAACCGGTGCAACTGCTGCGGTGCGCCCTGCGCCTGCGGCGCCCGCACGTCCAGCGCCCGCCGTGCGCAATGCACCGACGCCCCAGATCCAGCAGCCCGTGGCGAAGGCACCCGCCAGGACAGCGGCCAAGGCCGGGGCGGATGACGACTGGGAGACCTTCTGAGCGGGAGGAGCGGGGATGCAGGCCGGCGTGCAAGTCAGCGCCGGCCTGCAGGCCTTCGTCAGTTGCGCGGCTTGCCGTAGTCGGGCGAGCGCGGGCCTGGCAGCAGTCCCCGCTGCGCCATGGGCGACAGCAGGCGCTGGTTGGCGATGGAGGCGATCTGCACGCTGCGGTCGTTCATGGTGTCCAGGATCTGGTTGAGCAGTGCCGTCACCAGGATGCCGACCAGTCCGCCGCCTGAGCTTTGTCCTTCGGCGCTGGAGGCCGTGGCACTGCCGTCCCACAGCTGGGTACCGGTGCGCAGGTCCACCAGCCTGGCCTCCAGCGTGACCACGGAGGCGCTGCTGATCACCGCATAGCTGGTGCCGTAGTTGCGGATGTTCAGGTACAGGGCCGCATCGGCGCCAAAGATTTCCCTGAGCTTGGCCACGGGCAGCTCCTGGGCGTCGTCGGCGCTGACGATGCCGTTGTGGCGGAACATTTCCTCGGTGACAGCCACGGGCAGGACGTAGTAGCCGGCCTCGGCCAGCGGCAGCGTGATCTGGGACAGCACGCCCGCCGGTGCATTCACTTCCGGGGACTGGTTCAGCGCAGGCATGACCAGGATGGAGGCAGGCTTGGATGCCCGCAGCGCCGAATAGTCATAGGGAGCGGTGGTGGCGCACCCGGTCAGCGCCACGGTCATGGCAAGTGCCAGGGTCTTGATGTGGTCGGTCAGGCGCATGTCAATTCTTGCGGGCCGTGAAGGTTTGCAGCAGCGTGTCCATGAAGATGGCGGACTCGGGGAAATGATGTTTTTCCTCGGCCAGTTGCTCCACCGTTTTTTCGTTGTTGCCGGTCCGGGAATAGAGCATGGCCATATGGGCGCGGTAGCCGGGCGGCAGCGCCTTTCCCTCGGCCTGCACCTTCAGGCGGGTCTCTTCCAGCTTGAGCAGTTGGTCCTCGGCGCCGGTACTGCCGTCGTCCTTGAGGTACTGGTAGACCTGGGGCTGGTAGTCATTCCAGGCATACAGCGGCTGGCGCGGCGCGGCGCAGCCGGCCAACGTGGCGCAAACGGCCAGCGCGGCCAGGGCCGTTGCCGAATGGACGGGGCGCTTCATTGCGCGGGCTTCCATGCGCCGCTGTCAATGCCGGCCGCCAGCTTGTCCACGGCTTCGCGGATGGCCAGATCCAGTACCTTTCCGTTGAGCGTGGAGTCATAGCCGGCCGTGCTGCCGAATCCCACGATTTCGCGGTTCGACAGGCTGTATTCGCCGGCACCCTGCACCGAATAGACGACTTCGGAGGTCTGCACCCTGACGATGTTCAGGCTGACCTTGGCATAGGCCACCTGCTCCTTGCCACGGCCGAGCACGCCGAAGAACTGGCGGTCCCCGACCACCTTGCGGCCGAATTCGCTCACGTCGCCGGTCACGACATAGGTCGCACCCTTGATCGACTGCTCCTGCCTGTTGAAGCCCGCTTCCTGGCGGGTCTCGGACATGTTGTCGCGGTCCAGCACGCTGAATCGGCCGCTTTGCTGCAGATGGGTTACCAAGATGGTCCTGGCCTGGCCGCCGAGACGATCGACGCCGTCCGAGAAAATGCCGCGTTGAAAGCTGGAGCGGTTGTCGAATTTGCCCACGGAAATGGGGCTGCGCGGGCCTTGATAGGGGCTGGATGCAGAAGCGGGCTTGGCTGTTTCAAGCGTGCGCGATTGCTCGGTGGTGGAGCAGCCGGAAAGGCCTGCGGCCAAGGTGATGGCAATGGCCGCGCATGGCCAGATGCGAGAAGTCATGAATGGTTTCCCCGTTTATTGGAATGAATTTGCAATAATTTGTTGCAAAGCCGGGGATGGTACCTGACTGTGGTTTGAATCGCCGCAATGACGTCTAGGACGCATCCGAATGCACGCCCTCTATCAGGAACTGAACCTTGCGCTCTCCGCGCCATTCATTGATATCCATGCGAAAGGCAATGCAGGCCGATGGCGGCAGCGGGTCGGTATGGCCGAACCAGATGCCGTCCACGGTTTCGCCCTGATGGCGCAATTGCAGTTTCAGGTGCTTTTCACCGACCAGGCGCTGTGACAATACTTCCAGCTGTTCGCTGAAGGTCGGTGGTGCAAAGCCTTGTCCCCAGACCGCGAGATTGAGTTGCTCGACCATTTCGGGTTTGCGGAAATCCGGGTCCAGCGGGCCGTCGGTTTCGATACGGCGCGTCAGCGTGGCTGCGTCCAGCCATTCCTGGGCCACCTGGGCCAGGGCCTTCTCGAATACCGCGAAACCGGCCTCGGCAATGGTGCAGCCGGCCGCCATGGCGTGGCCGCCAAAGCGCAGCAGCAGGCCGGGGTGGCGCTTGGATACGAGGTCCAGCGCGTCGCGCAGGTGAAAGCCCGGAATGGAGCGGCCCGAGCCCTTGAGTTCATGCTCGTGCCCCGGCGCGCCGCTGGCCGCGAAGACGAAGCTGGGCCGGTGCATGCGGTCCTTGATGCGCGAGGCCACGATGCCGACCACGCCCTCGTGGAAATCCGGGTCGAACACGCTGATGGCGGCCGGCGGCGTCATGCCGTCCTCGCACAGGCCTTCGGCCATGAGCAGGGCCTGCTCTCGCATGCCGCCTTCCAATTCGCGGCGTTCGCGGTTGATGGCGTCCAGCATCTGCGCCAGGTTGGCGGCGCGGCCCGCATCGTCCGTGGTCAGGCACTCGATGCCGATGGTCATGTCGGACAGCCGGCCTGCGGCATTGATGCGCGGGCCCAGGGCAAAGCCGAAGTCGAAGGTGGTGGCCGCAAAGGCCTTGCGGCCAGCGGCCTCGAACAGGGCCAGCAGGCCCGGCTGCATCTGGCCACGGCGGATCTGCTTCAGGCCCAGGGCGACCAGGCGGCGGTTGTTGGCGTCCAGCCGGACCACGTCGGCCACGGTGCCCAGGGCAACCAGGGGCAGCAGGGCCTCCAGCCGGGGCTGGCTGGCCTTGTCGAAGCGGCCGCGCGTGCGCAGCTCGGCGCGCAGGGCCAGCAGCACGTAGAACATCACGCCGACGCCGGCCATGGACTTGCTCTCGAAGCTGCAGCCGGGCTGGTTGGGGTTGACGATGGCATCGGCCAGCGGCAGGTGGTTGCCGGGCAGGTGGTGGTCGGTGACGACCACCTGCAGGCCCAGGGCCTTGGCCTCGGCCACGCCTTCGACGCTGGCAATGCCGTTGTCCACGGTGACCATCACCTCGGCGCCGGTTTCCTTGACGCGGCGTGCGATGGGCGGCGTCAGGCCGTAGCCGTCCACCACGCGGTCGGGCACCAGGTAGCTGACGTGGGCCGCGCCCAGCATGCGCAGGCCGCGCCAGCCCACGGCGCAGGCAGTGGCGCCGTCGCAGTCGTAGTCGGCCACGATGCACAGGCGCAGGCCGCGCTCTATGGCGTCGGCCAGCAGCCGCACGGCGGCCTCCATGCCCAGCAGGCCCGAGGGTGGCAGCAGGCGCGCGGGCGTGTCTTCCAGTTCGTCGGCGGAGCACACGCCGCGCGCGGCGTAGAGCTGGGCCAGCAGCGGGTGGACGCCGGCCTGGCGCAGTGCCGAGGCCTGCTGTGCAGGGATCTCGCGGGGGATGATTTTCATGGGAAATGTGTCAGAGCATGCGGCCCAGATCGGGCAGGGCGCGGGGGCCGAAGAGGCCCGTCAGCCTGTCCAGCCAGCGCGGCGGGCGGCTGCTCCACGCGATGGCATGGCGTTCGCCGCACAGCGTCAGCTTGAGCGGGTGGCCTGCGCGCACGCGCTCCAGCAGGCGGGCGATGAGCCCGGCGTCCAGCGCCTTCCAGGCCTCGCGCCACGCAGCGGGGTTGCCCTGCAGGGCTGCGGCGTGAAGGTCGTCCAGGCATTGCACGGCGGCCTTGGCGCCGGTGGCCGTGCCGGGCTGCAGGCGCCCGGCGCCGTGGACCCAGAAGGCGTTGATGGGCACCTGGCCGCGCGCGGCGCGGGCATCGTTGAAAACATGGGTGTAGAGCAGCATCTGCACCTCGCTTTGCAGGCGGTGCAGGGCGCGCGCCTGCTGCGCATCGGGCAGCCAGGGCCGCACGTCGCGGCCGATGACGCGGTCCATGGAGGCCGTGGCCAGGCCATCGAACAGCGCACCGCGCGCCAGCCAGCGCTGCGGCTGCTGGTACTCCAGCACGATGCCGTCGTCAGCGAACCAGGGCGCCAGCAGGGCCAGCAGCTGGCGTGATTCCTCATCGCTGAGGGGTGTGGTGGCGGGATCGCTCTGGTGGACCTGGTCTGCGCCTATGTGCCAGTGGCAGGGCGTGACATAGGCGCAGGCCTGCGCCGTCTCACCGGCCTGCCAGGCGGCCCAGGCAATCCGGCCCGGTGCATCGGGCAGGCCCAGCGAGCGCGCCAGGGCGCGTTCGTGGGGGGGAGAAAAATCCATCTCCGTGCCGGTCTGTGCGGGCGCGGGCTGCATCAGCGCCAGCAGGGATTGGAGATGGGGCAGCTCCAGTCCGCCCCAGACAGCCGCGACGGCAGCGTCATCCGCTGCATCCGAGGACGGACCGCCGGCATAGGGAATGATCCATTCGGTCGTTTCCCCCAGCGGGGCTTGGGTGGAGGACACCAGGGGCGCGGTCAAAAGCATGGCCGCTATTGTCGGGCATGGGGTGCCGCAGTGCCGGCGCCTTCGTTTTTCCCCTTGGAGCGCGGTTCAGCGCTGGGGCATGTCCCGGGCTGAAGAGACCAGGCTGACCGTGGCGTCCTCGGGGATGGGCGGCATGCCCTGGTCCCAGTCTTCCCAGGCGCTGCGCATGGCGGCCAGACGCTCGGGCGCGCGCGCTGCCTGGTTGGCGCGCTCGCGCTCGTCGGCGGCAAGGTCGAACAGGTAGTCGATGCCGTCCACGCGCAGGTACTTCCAGTCGCCGTCGCGCAGGGCACGTTGGCCGCGATGCTTCATGCGCCAGTGCAGGGTGCGCGGGAATTCGGCATCTTCGGCGCGCAGCACGGGCAGCAGCGAGATGCCGTCCAGCGCATGGCCCTCTGGCGCCTGCACGCCGGCGGCATCCAGCACCGTGGCCGACCAGTCCATGCTCATGCAGTGCTGGGGGCTGCTGCGGCCCGGCGCGATCACGGCCGGCCAGTGCGCGATCCAGGGCACGCGTATGCCGCCCTCGGTCAGGTCCATCTTGCCGCCGACCAGGGGCCAGTTGTCGGAGAAGCGTTCGCCGCCGTTGTCGCTGGTGAAGACGATGAGGGTGTTGTCCAGCTGCCCGTTGGCGCGCAGCGCCTCGACGATCCAGCCTATGCCTTCGTCCATGTGGTGGATCATGCGGCGGTACTGGTGGATGTTGCCGCCGTCCAGGTGGGCAATGCCCGCGCCCAGCGCCTCGGCCGTGCTGCGGTCATCGCGCGTTTCCCAGGGCCAGTGCGGCGCCGTGTAGTGCAGGCTGAGGAAGAAGGGTGCATCGCCTTGGGCCATGCGGTGGACGAAGTCCACGCTGCGCTGCGACAGCAGGTCGGTCAGGTAGCCCTCGTCATGGTGTTCCTCCTCGCCCACCCACAGGTCGTGCTGGCCCGAACTGCTCAGGTGGGTGAAGTAGTCCACGCCGCCCGACATGGGGCCGAAGTATTCCTCGTAGCCCGAGCGCAGCGGGCCGAAGTGCGGCGGGTAGCCCAGGTGCCATTTGCCGATCAGCGCCGTGCGGTAGCCCGCATCCCTGAGCATGGAGGCGACGGTGGGCATGTCCGGCGGCAGGCCCAGCTTCTCGCCCAGCGGCGTGCCGCGTGTCTTGCTGTTGATGGGCTCCTCGGCCGCACCGCGCAGGCGGTACTGGTAGCGCGCCGTGGCCAGGGCAAAGCGCGTGGGAGAGCACACGGGCGAGTTGGCATAGCCCTGGATGAGCCTGAGGCCGCCGGCGGCCAGGCGGTCGAGCACGGGAGACACCGCTCCGAAGTCGGCCGCGCGGCCGCCGTAGCAGCCGAGGTCGGCATAGCCGAGGTCGTCGGCCACGATGAAGAGGATGTTGGGACGGGACATGGAAATGCGTTCTGTGCAGGGGCGTGGGCGGGAAGCGGCGGCGCTCATTCCATCTTCATTCCGGTGGACTGGATCACGGTCCGGTAGCGGTCGGCCAGCGCCTGTATGCGTTCGGCGGCGGCCTGGCCGGTCAGGCCTTCGTAGAACAGGTCGTTGGCGCGCATGCGCTCGCGCAGGGCCGGATCCTTCATGGCCTTTTCCAGCGCGGACTGGATTCTTGCGGCCAGGGGCTCGGGCGTGGCGGCAGGTACCCACAGGGCGAACAGCACTTCCTGCTCCAGATCCTTGTGGCCCAGCTCGCCCACGGTGGGTACGCCGGGCACCAGCGGGTTGCGCTGGCGCGTGGTCACGGCCAGCGGCACGACCTTGCCGGCCGCCACCTGGCCCAGCATGGCCGAGGAGCTGATGATGCCGCCGTCCACCTCGCCGGCCAGCACGGCCGTGCTGGCCGGGGCGTTGCCCTTGTAGGGCACGTGGCTGACCTTGGCGCCCGTGGCATGGGTCAGGATGGCCGAGGCCAGGTGGCCCGGCGTGCCGTAGCCGGCCGAGCCCAGCGTCAGGCCGCTTCTCTTGCCCTGGGCGATGAACTGGTCCAGGGTCCTGAGGCCGGTGCGCGGGTTGACGGCCACCATCATTCCCTGCGAGGCAATCATCATCACGGGACGCAGGTCCGTGCCCTTGAAGGGCATGCTCTTGTAGATGAAGGGATTGACGGTGAAGGTCGTGTCTATGCCGACCAGCAGCGTATAGCCGTCGCCGGGCGCCTTGGCCGCGTTGTCGGTGCCGATGTTGCCGCCCGCGCCGGGCCGGTTGTCCACGACGAAGGGCTGTTTGAGTTCACGCTGCAGCACCTCGCCCAGGCTGCGCGCCAGGATGTCGGCGGCGCCGGCGGGCGCGAAGGCGACGACGATGCGCACGGGTTTGGCGGGCCAGGCCGCGGCATC
Organism: Delftia deserti; assembly: GCF_042653485.1. Taxonomy (NCBI): domain Bacteria; kingdom Pseudomonadati; phylum Pseudomonadota; class Betaproteobacteria; order Burkholderiales; family Comamonadaceae; genus Delftia; species Delftia deserti. The sequence goes on from NZ_JBHSIH010000001.1 coordinate 5,273,649, forward strand.
GGCGGCCGCATCGGCCCGGGCGCCGGCGCCGGAGCCCAGGCCCAGCAGAAGGGCCAGGCCGGCCCGCAGCAGCGGGCTGCGCAAGGCATGGGTGGCATGGGTGGCTTGGAACAGGGAAAACATGGTGGCGAACTTTCTGCGCTGCGGGGGCGCCGGGCTTTGCGAGAATCCCCAGGCCGGCTCCGGACGGTGGCTCCCGTTGTCTCCTTTCCGGACGGGGCCACTGTAGAAGTCCCCGCAGCAATTGATCTAATCAACTGTTCCCCGTGAATACCCGTCCCGCTCCCTCCTCCATCCAGCAGATGCTGCTGTTTCGCATCAACCGCTACTTCGGCGCGGCGGGCGGCGTGGCCATGCGCATGTGCGAGGCGCATTTCGGCATCACGCGCCGCGAGTGGGGCGTGATGGCCACGGTGGCCGCCAACGAGGGCCTGCTGTCGTCGGAGCTGGCCGAACGCGCGCAGCTGGACCGCGCACGCACCTCGCGCGCCCTCAGCGGACTGGAGGAAAAGGGCTGGGTGCAGCGCAGCCCCATGCCCGGCGACCGCCGCCGCGTGGCCGTGTCGCTGACGGCCGAGGGGCGGCGCATGTACGACCTGATCCTGCCGCGCATGGCCCAGATCCATCTGGACCTGGTGTCCGTGCTCAGCGACGAGGAACTCGCACAATTCGATACCTTGCTGGCCAGGCTGCAGCGCCATGCGCTGACGCTGGAGGCGGAGGGCCGCTACGACGCCCTGCCGCGTGTGGACCGCGGACGGCACCGGCGCTGACACGCCGACGGCAAAGCCTGCCGCCATGCAGGGCCTGCGGGCGATGACACAATGCATGCCCATGCAATTTCCCTACGAACTGGCCGTCGGCTGGCGCTACACCCGGGCGGGGCGTGCCACGCGACGCAACGGCTTCATCTCGTTCATCTCCGGCGTCTCCATGCTCGGCATCGCCCTCGGTGTGGCGGCGCTGATCATCGTGCTCAGCGTGATGAACGGCTTCCAGAAGGAAGTGCGCGACCGCATGCTCAGCGTGGTCTCGCACATCGAGATCTTCGCGCCCCAGGGCGCGGCGCTGCCCGATCTGGAGCGCACCATGCGCGAGGCGCGCGCCAACCCTGACGTGCTGGGCGCCGCCCCGTTCGTCGCGGCCCAGGCGCTGCTGGCGCGTGGCGAGGACATGAAGGGCACCCTGGTGCGCGGCATCGATCCGGCGCGCGAGGGCGAGGTCACCGACGTGGCCGCCACCAATGCCGAGGTGCTCAAGCGCCTGGTGCCCGGCGAGTTCAACGTGGTGCTGGGCGTGGAGCTGGCGCGCTCGCTGGGCGTGCGCCAGGGCGACATGGTCACGCTGATCGCCCCGGGCGGCCAGGTCACGCCGGCCGGCGTGGTGCCGCGCCTCAAGCAGATGCATGTGGCCGGCACCTTCGACTCCGGCCACTACGAATACGACTCGGCCCTGGTGATGATGCATTACGAGGACGCGCAGCGCCTGTTCCGCCTGGAAGGGCCGACCGGCATCCGCTTGAAGCTCAAGGACCTGCACGAAGCGCCGCGCGTGGCCATGGAGCTGGCCCACACCATCACCGACCGCCTGCTGATCCGCGACTGGACCCAGCAGAACCGCACCTGGTTCGCGGCCGTGCAGCTGGAAAAACGCATGATGTTCATCATCCTCACGCTCATCGTCGCCGTGGCCGCGTTCAACCTCGTGTCCACGCTGGTGATGACGGTGACCGACAAGCGCGCCGACATCGCCATCCTGCGCACGCTGGGCGCCTCGCCGTCCAGCATCATGGGCATCTTCATGGTGCAGGGCGCAATGGTGGGCGTCATCGGCACCTTCGCGGGCCTGCTGCTGGGCCTGGGCATTGCGTTCAACATCGATGTCATCGTGCCGGCCATCGAGCGCCTGCTGCACGCCAACTTCCTGCCCAAGGACATCTACCTGATCAGCAAGATGCCCAGCGATCCGCAGTACAGCGACATCATGCCCATCGCCGTGATCTCCCTGGTGCTGGCCTTTGTCGCCACCATCTATCCCAGCTGGCGCGCCAGCCGCGTGAACCCCGCCGAGGCGCTGCGCTATGAATGAAGTGAATGTGATGCCCGGTTTCGAAGTGTCCCAGCAGGGCGCCGTGGTCCTGGATGCGCGCGGACTGACCAAGCGCTTTGCCGAAGGACGGCTCAACGTGCAGGTGCTGGCCGGCGTGGACCTTCAGGTGCGCGCGGGCGAGACGCTGGCCATCGTCGGCGCCTCGGGCTCGGGCAAGAGCACGCTGCTGCACCTGCTGGGCGGGCTGGACGCTCCCACCAGCGGCAGCGTCACCCTCAAGGGCGAGCCTCTGCATGAACTCAGCGCCCAGAAGCAGGGCGCGCTGCGCAACCGGCACCTGGGCTTCATCTACCAGTTCCACCATCTGCTGCCCGAATTCAGCGCCCAGGACAACGTGGCCATGCCGCTGCGCATACGCCGCGACGACAGGGCCGAGTGCATGGAGCGCGCCGCACGCATGCTGGCCGCCGTGGGCCTGGGCGAACGCATGCTGCACCGTCCGGCCGAACTGTCGGGGGGCGAGCGCCAGCGCGTGGCCATTGCCCGCGCCCTGGTCACGCAGCCGGCCTGCGTGCTGGCCGACGAGCCCACCGGCAACCTGGACCGCAGCACGGCCGACACCGTGTTCCGCCTGATGCTGGAGCTGGCGCGCAGCCATGGCACGGCCTTCGTCATGGTCACCCACGACGAGCAACTCGCGGCGCGCTGCGACCGCATGGTGCGCCTGGTGCAGGGCCAATTGGCCTGACCGGCAGGCCTGAGTCTGGACTCAGGCCATGCGCAGCAAGGTGCCCGGCAGGCGCTGGGCGCCAACGGGAAGCACGGCCGCTGCCGGGGCCGACTTGATCTGCGGCGCAGCGGGAACGATGGATGCCGGCAGCGGCTTGCGCTGCACCTGTTCCCTGGATGCATCCGCGACGGCCGCGCTCTGCGCCGTCAGGTCGGCCGTCACCTCGCGCAGCCGCGCCGACTGGGCCATGGACGCCTGCACCACATCGCCCATGATGGCCGTGACCTGGTGCGAGGAGTCCACGATCTCCTGCATGGTGCCGCCGGCCTGGCGCACCTGGTTGGCGCCCAGTGCGACCTGCTCCACCGAGGTGTGGATGAGCTGCTTGATCTCCTTGGCCGCAGCGGCGCTGTTCTGTGCCAGCGCCCGCACCTCGCCCGCCACCACGGCAAAGCCCCGGCCCTGCTCGCCTGCACGGGCCGCCTCCACGGCAGCGTTGAGCGCGAGGATGTTGGTCTGGAAGGCGATGCCGTCCATCACGCCGATGATGTCGCTGATCTTGCGCGAGCTGGCGCTGATGGACTCCATGGTGCCCATCACCTCGTGCACCGTGCGCCCGCCCTGCTCGGCCACCAAGCAGGCCTGGCGGGCCAGTTCGTTGGCCTGCCCTGCGTGCTCGGCGCTTTCGCTCAGGCCCTGCATGGCCTCGCCCAAGGTCTGCGCGGCAGTGAAGCGGCGCGTGATGTCGCGGGCGTACTTGACCACCTTGAACGGTCGGCCATCGGCGTCGAGGATGGGGTTGTAGCTGGCCTCGATCCAGACCTGGCGGCCGTGCTTGCCGATACGCAGGTACTGGCCCGCATCGTGCTGGCCGCCGGCCAGCTTGCGCCAGAACTGCGCATATTCGGGGCTGTGGCGCTCATGGGGCTGGACGAACATGCTGTGGTGCCGTCCGACGACCTCGTCCAGCGTGTAGCCCATGGCCTGCAGGAACAGGCGGTTGGCATGCAGGATGTTGCCCTGCAGGTCGAACTCGATGATGGCCTGCACCTTGGAGATGGCGGCCAGCTGGCCTTCGGCGTCGGCGTTGCGGCGCTGCTGCTCGGTGATGTCGGTGGCGTACTTCACCACCTTGAAGGGCCGGCCATGGCGATCGAAGATGGGGTTGTAGCTGGCCTGCAGCCAGACATCGCGCCCGTCCCTGGCAATGCGGCGGTAGCGGCCCGCGTCGTGGATGCCGCTGCCCAGGCGCTGCCAGAACGCGGCGTACTCGGGCGACTCGCTCATCTGGTGGTCCACGAACATGCGGTGGTGCTGGCCGATGACCTCGCCTTCCTCATAGCCCATGGTGTCCAGGAAGTTCTGGTTGGCGGCCAGCACATGGCCCTGCAAATCGAACTCGATCACGGCCTGGGACTTGTGGATGGCTGCCAACTGGCCATCCAGTTCCACCTGGCGGCGTGCGCCACCCAGGTCCAGGATCCGACTCCATGCTGAGCGCTTCATGGGAAATTCCTCTCTCCAAAGAATGCCTGCCGGTGTTGCGAAAGCTCGACGCGAGGGTTAAATGTTTCTTTATGTATTTATATGGACCGCCAAGTGTTTCGGGTATTGATTTTGTCAAACGGAGCCAGCTCGCAATAAGCTCAGGGTTTGCCCTTGTTTTTCGCATTGCCTGTCTCTGGCGGGCCTGGCGCAGGCCGGTGGCATGATGCGGCCATGCCCGCCTGGATAGATACCCATTGCCACCTCGATGCCCCTGAATTCGATGCCGACCGCGATGCCATGCGCGCGCAGGCGACCGAGGCCGGCGTTGCGCATCTGGTGATTCCGGCCGTGGCGCGCGAGCACTGGGACACGGTGGTGGCGCTGGCGCGGCGCCATGGTGACAGCTATGCGCTGGGCATCCATCCGCTGTACACGCCCAACGCCCGCGAGCAGGACATTGCCGCATTGCGCGAGACGCTGGCGCGGCTGCGCGGCGATGCGCAACTGGTGGCCGTGGGCGAGATCGGACTGGACTTCTTCGTGCCCGGGCTGGATGCGGACCGGCAGATCTGGTTCTACGAGCAGCAGATCGCGCTGGCGCGCGAGTTCGACCTGCCCGTCATCCTGCATGTGCGCAAATCCAGCGACCGGCTGCTCAAGACCCTGCGCGCGCGGCCTGTGGCGGGCGGCATTGCCCATGCCTTCAACGGCAGCGTGCAGCAGGCCCAGGCCTTCACCGACCTGGGGTTCAAGCTGGGCTTCGGCGGCGCCGTGACCTATGACCGCGCGCTCAGGCTGCGCGAGCTGGCAGCCGCCCTGCCGCTGGATGCGCTGGTGCTGGAAACCGATGCCCCCGACATTCCGCCGCACTGGCTCTACACCACGGCCGGGCAGCGTGCCCAGGGCCAGGCCCAGGGCCGCAACACGCCGGCCGAGCTGGCACGCATTGCGGACGTGATTGCGCGGTTGCGCGGCATCACGCCCCAGGCCCTGGCCGAGGCCACGGGCCGCAACGCGCGTGCCGCGCTGCGCGGGCTGCCCGCCATGGCCTGAGCCAGGCTTGAGCGGAACCTGAACCTGAGCGGTCTTGCCGCCCGCTGCCAGCAGCCCGGCGGGCGCTGGGCGACAATGCCGGCCATGTCCTTGACCGTTTCCGACCTGCCGCCCCAGGGCGCCCCGCGCTGGCAGGGCCTGGCGCCGGTGGCCGATGCGCGGACCCGGGCCCTGGTGCTGGGCAGCTTTCCGGGCCTGCGATCGCTGCAGCTGCAGCAGTACTATGCCCATCCGCAAAACCAGTTCTGGCCCTTGCTCCAGGCCCTGTGGCCCGGGCATCCGCAGCCCGGCCGCGACGACTATGCGGGCCGCTGCGAATGGCTGCTGGCCCGCGGCCTGGGCCTATGGGATGTGTATGCCAGCTGCGAGCGCGAAGGCAGCCTGGACAGCGCCATACGCGCTGCCGAGGTGAATGATTTCGTGGCGCTGCGCACGCATTGCCCGCAGCTGGCGCTGGCCCTTCACAACGGTGGCGAGAGCTACAAGCACGCAGGCCGCACGCAGGCCCTGGGCCTGGCCGCCGTGAAGCTGCCATCGACCAGCCCGGCCAACGCGAGCTGGCGTTTCGAGCGCAAGGTCCAGGCCTGGCGCGAGGCGCTGGCCCTCCATCAACTGCTCTGAATCTTTCTATTTTTTCGACGTGATACGCAAGACCCGTGGCGCCGCCAAGGCCGCCCCTTCCTCTCCCGCCAACGCCGCAGACGCCGAGCTGCCCGAAGTCAGCGTCTCCGACGATGGCGATGTGCGCCACCTGCACCTGGGCACGCCCTGGATCCAGGGCTCCATGCGCATACGCGAGCCGTTCGAGATCGAGCTCGAATACGTGCAGCGCATGATGGGCTGGCTGCTGTTCATGGAGCCCGCCAGCGTGGCCGGCCGCCATGCCATGCAGTTGGGCCTGGGCGCGGCCGCCATCACCAAGTTCTGCCACAAGAAGCTGCGCATGCGCACCACGGCCATCGAGCTGAACCCGCAGGTGCTGGCCGTGTGCCGCAGCTGGTTCAAGCTGCCGCCCGACAGCGACACGCTGCGCGTGGTGCTGGCCGATGCGGCCCAGGAAATCCGCAAGAGCCAGTGGCTGGGCACGGTCGATGCGCTGGCCGTGGATCTCTACGACCACGATGCGGCCGCGCCCGTGCTGGACAGCGCCGAGTTCTATGCCGACTGCCGCAATCTGCTGACCGAGGACGGCATCATGACCGTCAACCTGTTCGGCCGCACCTCCAGCTACGAGCGCAGCCTGGCGCGCATGGCCGAAGCCTTTGGCGAAGAGGCCATGTGGGCCTTCCGCCCCACGCGCGAGGGCAACACCGTGGTGCTGGCCCAGCGCACGCCGCGCGCGCTCGACCCCGCAGCGCTGCAGGCTGCCAGCGCCCAGGTGCAGGCCCGCTGGGACCTGCCCACCACGCGCTGGCCCAAGATCTTCGTGCGGCCCTGGTAGAGCGGGGCTGGCCGGGCAGGGCGGCCGGCAGGCTTACCATAGGGCGCAGTTCAGCTTCCGGCCCAACGCCATGTCCGATCCGATCTCCACCGCACAGTCCAGATTCGCCGTTGTTGCAAGCAATCCTTCGGGGCCCCTGGACTGGCGCAGACTGGTGCAATGGCTGCTGGCCGATGGCGTGATCACGGCCGAAGAGGCCCAGCGCACCGTGGCGCGCTGCTCGCAGGCCGAGAGCACCCAGCACCCGCTGGTCCGGCTGGCCAATGTGGGCATGGCCCGCGCCAGCGACGGGCGTGCGTTGGACATCGAGGAACTGACCCAGTACCTGGCAACCCGCAGCGGCCTGGCCTACCTGCGCATCGACCCGCTGCGTGTGGATGCGGGCCGCGTCGGCGAGATCATGAGCGCCAGCTATGCCGAGCGCCACAAGGTGCTGCCCGTGCAGGTGTCGCCGCAGGAAGTGGTGGTGGCCACGGCCGAGCCCTTCATCGATGACTGGGTGGCCGAGGTCGAGCGCCAGGCGCGCCGCAAGGTGCGCCGCGTGCTGGCCAGCCCGCTGGACCTCAAGCGCTATACGGGCGAATTCTTCGCCTTGGCCAAGTCGGTGCGCGCTGCCGAGAAGGCCGGCGGTGCGGCCAGCGCGGCCAGCTTCGAGCAACTGGTGGAGCTGGGCAACAGCAGCAAGCAGCTCGATGCCAACGACCAGGGCGTGGTGCGCGTGGTGGACTGGCTGTGGCAATACGCCTTCGACCAGCGCGCCAGCGACATCCACATGGAGCCCCGGCGCGAGCAGGGCGTGATCCGCTTTCGCATCGACGGCGTGCTGCACCCCGTCTACCAGGTGCCCATGGGCGTGCTCAATGCCATGGTCTCGCGCGTGAAGCTGCTGGGGCGCATGGACGTGGTGGAGAAGCGCCGCCCGCAGGATGGCCGCATCAAGACCCGCAACCCGCGCGGTGATGAGGTGGAAATGCGCCTGTCCACGCTGCCCACGGCCTTTGGCGAGAAGCTGGTGATGCGGATCTTCGATCCCGACAACACGGTCAAGGACCTGGATGCACTGGGCTTCACCAGCCATGACGCCCAGCGCTGGAACGAGCTGGTGCGCCGCCCGCACGGCATCATCCTCGTGACCGGGCCCACGGGTTCGGGCAAGACCACCACGCTGTACTCCACGCTCAAGCGCGTGGCCACGGAGGCGGTCAATGTCAGCACCGTGGAGGACCCGATCGAAATGATCGAGCCCAGCTTCAACCAGACCCAGGTGCAGACGCAGCTGGACTTCGGCTTCACCGAGGGACTGCGTTCGCTGATGCGCCAGGACCCGGACATCATCATGGTGGGCGAAATCCGTGACCTGGCCACGGCCGAGATGGCCGTGCAGGCCGCGCTGACCGGCCACCTGGTGTTCTCAACGCTGCACACCAACGATGCGCCCAGCGCCGTGAGCCGGCTGATGGAGCTGGGCGTGCCGCCCTACCTGATCAACGCCACGCTGCTGGGCGTGCTGGCCCAGCGCCTGGTGCGCACGCTGTGCCCGCAATGCAAGCAGCGCGACGAGGAGACTTCGGCCGCCACGCTGGCCGAGGCAGTGCGGCCCTGGAAACTGTCAGGCAGCTACCAGCCCTACAAGCCCGTGGGCTGCGTGGATTGCCGCATGACGGGCTTTCGCGGGCGCATGGGCCTGTACGAGCTACTGACCGTGAGCGAGGCGCTCAAGCAGCAGATCCACACCTCGCCGTCCATGGATGCGCTGCGCCGCCAGGCCGTGCAGGACGGCATGCGTCCGCTGCGCCTGGCCGGGGCCCTGCGCGTGGCCGAAGGCGTGACCACGCTGCAAGAGGTCATGGCCAGCACGCCCCTGCTGGGCTGATTTGCGCATGAAAACGTAAGTGCCTGCTCTTGTGCAGATCGTTGCTGCTCATGGATGGCCTGCTCTTCGCTGGCACCCTTTTTTCTTCATGCGGGTAGGACATGAGGGTATGCCCTTTGTAGGTGGAATCCACATTCGGACACAGTTTTTCTGAACGCAAAATCGCCGGGTCGTGATTCCGTAAGGAGACATTCTCGTGAAAATCAAGAGTCAGAAAGACTTTTTTTCCGGCGTGATGTTTTTGGTTATCGGCCTCGCTTTTGCGATCGGCGCAACCAACTACACCGTCGGCACCGGTGCCCGCATGGGCCCGGGCTACTTCCCGCTGATCCTGGGTGTGCTGATGTCCATTCTGGGCACGGCCATCTGCTTCACAGGCCTGACCAAGGGTCCCTCGGGCGGTGACAAGATCGGCAAGTGGGCGTGGAAACAGGTGTTCTTCATCCTGGCCGCGAACTTTGCCTTCGGCATCCTGCTGGTCGGCGTTCCCAATCTGGGCATTCCCCAGTTCGGTCTGATCGTCGCCATCTACGCGCTGGTGTTCATCGCCAGCCTGGGCGGCCATGGCTTCAACTTCAAGGAAGTGGCAATTCTGTCCACCGTCCTTGCTGTGGGCAGCTATGTGGCCTTCGTGTGGGCACTGAATCTGCAGTTCCCCGTCTGGCCCAGCTTCATCACCGGCTAAGCAGGAGCATCGTCCGTGGAACTTTTTCAGAACCTGGCGACCGGCTTCGGCGTCGCCTTCACTTTCCAGAACCTGATCTACTGCTTCGTCGGCTGTCTGCTCGGTACGCTCATCGGCGTGCTTCCAGGCATCGGCCCCGTGGCAACGATCGCCATGCTGCTGCCGGCGACCTACGCCCTGCCTCCGGTGGCGGCGCTGATCATGCTGGCCGGTATCTACTACGGCGCGCAGTACGGTGGCTCGACCACCGCCATCTTGGTGAACCTGCCTGGTGAGTCCTCGTCCGTGGTGACCGTGATCGACGGCTACCAGATGGCCAGAAAGGGGCGAGCGGGACCCGCTCTTGCTGCCGCAGGCATAGGCTCGTTCTTCGCAGGCTGCGTGGGCACCGTGATCCTGGCCGCCTTCGCGCCTCCGCTGACGGAAGTCGCCTTCAAGTTCGGCCCTGCCGAGTACTTCTCGCTGATGACCCTGGGCCTGATCGGCGCCGTGGTGCTGGCTTCGGGCTCGCTGCTCAAGGCCATTGCGATGATCGTGCTGGGCCTGCTGCTGGGCATGGTCGGCACCGACGTGAACTCCGGTGTGGCCCGCTACAGCTTCGACATTCCCGAACTGACCGACGGTATCGACTTCGTCGTGATCGCCATGGGTGTGTTCGGCTATGGCGAAATCATTGCCAACCTGTCCAAGCCTGAAGACGAGCGCGAAGTGTTCGCCGCCAAGGTCACGGGCCTGATGCCCACCGCCGAAGACTTCAAGCGCATGCTGCCTGCCATGCTGCGCGGCACGGCCCTGGGTTCTGCCCTGGGCATCCTGCCCGGTGGCGGTGCCATGCTGTCGGCCTTTGCTGCCTACACGATCGAGAAGAAGACCAAGCTCAAGCCGGGCGAAGTTCCCTTCGGTCAAGGCAACATCCGTGGCGTGTGCGCTCCCGAGTCGGCCAACAACGCCGGTTCGCAGACCTCCTTCATCCCGCTGCTGACGCTGGGCATTCCGCCCAACGCCGTGATGGCACTGATGGTGGGCGCGATGACCATCCACAACATCCAGCCGGGCCCGCAGGTGATGACCAGCAACCCCGAGCTGTTCTGGGGACTGATCGCCTCGATGTGGATCGGCAACCTGATGCTGATCATCCTGAACCTGCCGCTGATCGGCGTCTGGATCAAGCTGCTGACCGTGCCCTACCGCTGGCTGTTCCCGTCCATCGTGCTGTTCTGCGCGATCGGCGTGTACGGTACCAACAACAACACCTGGGACGTGTGGATGGTGGGTATCTTCGGCTTCGTGGGCTATGTGTTCCACAAGCTGGGCACCGAGCCGGCTCCCTTGCTGCTGGGCTTCATCCTGGGCCCGATGATGGAAGAGAACCTGCGCCGTGCGCTGCTGCTGTCGCGTGGCGACTGGAGCGTGTTCGTGACCCGTCCGATCTCGGCCGGCCTGCTGCTCGCCGCCGTGGTGCTGCTGGTGGTGGTGCTGATGCCTGCAGTGAAGAACAAGCGCGAAGAAGCATTCGTAGAGGATTGATCGCCTCAGCGTTGCAACCATGTTGCTTGACGGCCCCTCGGGGCCGTTTTTTTTTGGTCAACAAGCGATCCTGGTGGAAAGCTGTCGATCCCGGATGCCTGGGAGCCGACGCGCCCGTGACTGCACAATAGCGCGCAGTCTTTCGAGGTTCCGATGTCCCCACTACTGTCATCCCAGCACCCGCAGCGCGTGCTGCTGCACAACGAGATCCACGCCCGCCCCGCCGAGGAGATGCTGGCGCCGCTGGCCATCACCCACGTAGTGATGCTCACCGATGCGGCCCAGCGCGAGGCCAGCCGCGCCCATGTGGCCACCCTGCTGCGCAACCACCACCTGCCGCCGCCCGATGCGGCGACCACGCATGTGCTGATCGACCTGGGCGCCTTTCACCTGCGCTGGGAACTGCACACGGAGTTCGTCTGCTGGACCTTCAGCAAGCCCATGTCGCAGGCCGGCATGGACGATGTGCGTGAGCCTGAGGCCGCCATCGACTACGTGCCGCACGACTGGCTGGCTGCCTTGCCCGGCCAGTGCCTGAGCGGCCTGCACCTGTGGGCCTTGCAGGAGCGGGCGATCAATGAGCCGCATCTGGTGCGCCACCTGCTGCAGGAGGACACGCTGGTGGGTGCGCGCGTGGCCGGCGATGCGGGCAAGGTCTACACCGACTTCGCCATCCATGCCGATGGCTTCTCGCGCATGCTGCTGCTGGCCGGCGAGTCATTGTCGCCACGCCGCCTGGGGCGGCTGGTGCAGCGGCTGCTGGAGATCGAGACCTACCGCATGGCGGCCCTGCTGGGCCTGCCTGCCGCCCGACAGGCCGCCGCCGTGCTGGCCACGGCCGAGCGGGATCTGGCGGCCCTGGCCCATTCCATCCGTCTTGCCGACCGCGATGCCGAGCCGGCACTGCTGGACCGGCTGACACGCCTGGCCGGGCAGGTGGAGAGCGAATACGCCACCACGCATTCGCGCTTTTCCGCCAGCGCGGCCTATTTCGAACTGGTGGACAAGCGCATTCAGGACATCCAGGAATCGCGCATCGACGGCATACAGACCATCCGCGAGTTCATGGACCGGCGCCTGACGCCGGCGCGCAGCACCTGCGAATGGGCGGCGCGGCGGCAGAACGCACTGTCCGAGCGCGTCTCGCGCGTCAGCAGCCTGCTGCGGACACGGGTGGAGATCGAGCAGCAGCAAAGCAGCCAGCAGTTGCTGGGCGCCATGAACCAGCGCCAGGACATGCAGTTGAAGTTGCAGTCCACGGTGGAAGGCCTGTCCGTGGCCGCCATCACCTACTACTTCACGGGCCTGATCAGCTATCTGGCCAAGGGCGCCAAGACGCTGGGTTGGCCCTGGTCGCCGGAGAGCACGGCCGCCGTCGCCATTCCCGTGGTGGCGCTGGGCGTATGGTGGTCGCTGCGCAGGCTGCACCACAGGCTGTTCCGTGGCCAGCACGGGACCGGCACGCACTGAAGGAAGCCCGCTCCCCCGCAGCCCGCCCATGCGCCTGTGCGCCCCTGCACCGGCGTTTTCACGTTTTCACAGGTTTGGCGTGAAAGCATCGAAGCCTCGCGCACAATGTGCGCTGCCGTTCTGCAAGGAACGAGCAAGGTTTTGTTTGTTCAGGAGTGAGACATGGATCTGGGAATCGCGGGCAAGTGGGCCCTGGTATGTGGCGCCAGCAAGGGCCTGGGCTTTGGCTGTGCCAAGGCGCTGGCTCAAGAGGGCGTGAACCTGGTGATCAATGCGCGCAATCCCGAGGCCCTGCAGGAGGCTGCGGCCAGCCTCGCGGCCCTGGCGCCGCAGGTGAAGGTGCTCGCCGTGGCGGCCGACATCACCACCGAGGAAGGCCGCGCCGCCGTGCTGTCGGCAGCCGGTGGCCCGGGCGTGGATTTCGACATCGTCGTGACCAATGCCGGCGGCCCGCCGCCCGGTGATTTCCGCGACTGGGACCGCGCGGCCTGGCTCAAGGCGGTGGACGCCAACATGCTCACGCCCATCGAGCTGATCAAGGCCACGGTGGACGGCATGGCGGCGCGCGGATTCGGCCGCATCGTCAACATCACCTCCAGCGCCGTGAAGGCGCCCATCGACATCCTGGGCCTGTCCAATGGCGCGCGCAGCGGCCTCACAGGCTTTGTGGCTGGCCTGGCGCGCAGCGGCATCGCGGCCAAGGGCGTGACCATCAACAACCTGCTGCCCGGCAAGTTCGACACCGATCGCCTGCGCACCACCTTCACGGCCGCCGCCAACAAGAGCGGCAAGAGCCCGGACGATGTGCGCCTGGTGCAGCAATCCCAGGTGCCGGCCCGCCGCTTCGGCACGCCCGATGAATTCGGCGCCATCTGCGCCTTCCTGTGCAGCGCGCACGCAGGCTACATGACGGGTCAGAACATCCTGCCCGACGGCGGCCTGTACGCAGGAACCTTCTGATGCGCCGGTGCACTGCCTCCATGAACGGGTCCAGGGCCGGCAAGGCCCGGGAAATGGTCCCTTGCATGGCTGCGCAGTGCCGAGCGGTCCATGGGCAGGGGCAGCCTTGAAAGTCCCGTTCCTGCATCGTGGCGAGCGGCCTTGCCGCAGCCTGCCCATTCCAAACGCCATGCAGGGAGCCCGGAGATGACGGGCCAGTCCCATCAGACGGACTGGGCAGCGGCCGACCCCGTCCGCGCGCCCGGCCCGGCAGCGGCCGCAAGCCCTGCGGGCATGCGACATACCCTGGCGCTGATGCTGGTGCTGCTGACGGTGGCCCTGGCGGCCGCCATGGTCTGGCTGCTCAGCGGCATGCGGACCACGGCGCAGGAAGAGGCCTCGCTGCGCCTTGTGCGCTTTGTGCTGGGCACCGAGGCGGCCATCAGCCGCAGTCTGGAATCCCTGGATGCCCTGGCGCTGGGCGTGGACGAGCTGCTGGGTTCGCGCAACCCTGCATCGGCCTCGCAGCCGCAACTGCAGGAAATGCTGCACACCATGGTGCGGCAGAACACGCTGGCGCAGCGCGCCTCGGTGCACGATATCCAGGGCCGGGAACTGGCCGCTTCGGGCGATGGCCCGGCCATTGACCTGCCTGCCCAGGTCTGGGAGCGCCTGGCGGGCCAAAGCCGCTCTGAATTGCTGGCAAGTCCGCCCGCCATCGCACCGCAGGTGCCGGGTGGCGAGCGCATGCTGTATCTTGTGCGCCCCCTGAGTCGGGCAGAGCAGGGCGGCTATGTGCTGATGCAGGTGCCGGCTGCGGCGCTGGGCGCCGTGCTGGCCCAGGGCGGCGTGCTGGACGGCCTGGAGGTCACGCTGGAGCAGGGCAGCGGCGAGCTGCTGCTGTCCATGCCCCAGTATGGCGATGCCGCAGCTGTGCGGCTGCTGCCGACGACGTCGCAGCTGCCGTCCAGCGGCGTCATGCACATGGCCGCGCGCCTGAGCCGCGTGCCCGCGCTGGTGGCTGCCCATCCGCTGCCCAAGGAGCATCTGTGGATCACGGCCAGCCTGCCCATGTCCTCCGTGCTGGCAGGCTGGCGCGTGGCTGCCTGGCTGATGGTGCTGGCCGTGATGATCTTCGGCGTACTGCTGGCCGTGCTGGGTTGGACCGTACACCGCTACATGGACCGCCTGCATGCCGCGCGGCGCCAGGCCCAGCGGTCCGAGCAGTGGCTGGACCAGGCGCTGGACAGCATGGTCAGCGGCTTTTTGCTGCTGGATTCGCAGCAGCGCGTGCTGCGCTGGAACCGCTGCTACGAGGAAATGTTCCCCTGGCACGCGGACCAGCTGGAGCCTGGGCGGCCCCTGCAATCGCTGCTCGATTCCTGCCCCAGTGCCGTGGGCCTGGTGGCGGCGCCGGCGCAGGCCGACGAGGTCAAGGACCTGCACCGCCAGCTGGTGCTGCGGCCCGGCGTGCCCTTTGAGCAGCAACTGCCCAGCGGCCGCTTTGTCCAGATGACGGCACGGCTGGCCGCCGAGGACGGTGTGGTCATCACCTACAACGATGTCACCGATATCCGGCTGGCCACGGCCGAGATCGAGAGCCTGGCCTTCTACGATCCGCTGACCAGCCTGCCCAATCGCCGCCTGCTGCTGGACCGGCTGGCCCAGGCCACGGTGCTGGCCGCACGCGAAGGCTGGACCGGGGCGCTGCTGTTCCTGGACCTGGACCAGTTCAAGATGCTCAACGACACGCTGGGCCACGAAGTGGGCGACCAGCTGCTGCAGCAGGTGGCGCACCGGCTGCGCAGCGCCGTGCGATCTTCGGACACGGTGGCGCGCCTGGGCGGCGACGAGTTCGTGGTCATGCTCTGCGAACTGTCGCACGAGCCTGCCGAGGCGGCCACGCTGGCCCAGCGCATCGGCGAGAAGATCCTGGCGCGGCTCAACCAGTCCTATGTGCTGGGCGCCCACCTGCACCGCAGCGCCTGCAGCATTGGCGCCACGCTGTTCGGCCGCCAGCCGCAGTCGGCGGCCGAGTTGCTCAAGCAGGCCGATATCGCCATGTACCAGATCAAGGCGCGCAACGGCAGCGGCCTGTGCTTCTTCGATCCGCAGATGCAGGTGGAAATCCACCAGCGCGTGCGCATGGAGGGCGACCTGCGCCAGGCACTGGCGCAGTCCCAGTTCGAGCTGCACTACCAGCCCCAGTTCACGCTGGCCGGCGAGGTCATAGGCGCCGAAGCCCTGCTGCGCTGGCGCCATCCCGAACGCGGCCTGGTGCCTCCCGGCATGTTCATTGCAGTGGCCGAGGAAAGCGAGATCATCGTGCCGCTGGGCATGTGGGTGGTGCGCACGGCCTGCGAGCAACTGGCGATCTGGCAAAAGGATGCGCGGCTGCGCCATCTGCAGGTGGCCGTGAATGTCAGTGCCCGCCAGTTCCGGCACCAGGACTTTGCCTCCCAGGTCATCGAGCAGGTGCGCAATGCCGGCATTGCGCCCCATCTGCTCAAGCTGGAGCTGACCGAGTCGCTGGTGATCGAGAACGTGCAGGAGTCCATCGACAAGATGAAACAGCTGCGCAGCCATGGCGTGTGCTTTTCCATGGACGACTTCGGCACCGGGCACTCCTCGCTGACCTATCTCACCCAGCTGCCGCTGAACCAGCTCAAGATCGACCAGTCCTTCGTGCGCCACCTGGGCATGCGCCATACCGATGACGTGATCGTGCAGACCATCATCGGCATGGCGCGCAACCTGAACCTGGATGTGATCGCCGAAGGCGTGGAGACCCTGGAGCAGCGCGCCCTGCTCGCGCACTACGGCTGCGAGTACTTCCAGGGCTATCTGTTCAGCCCGCCCGTTCCCATACGCGCGTTCGAGCAACTGCTGGCCAAGGTGCCCGTGCGCACCGCGGCGCACGGCCTGTCCAAGGCTATCCCCGGCGCGAAGACACCATGATGCCGCCCACGATGAGTGCGAACGCCAGCCCGTGGTACAGGCGCGGCGCTTCGCCCAGCAGTGCGATCGACAGCAGGGCGGTGAACAGCGGGATCAGATTGCCGAAGAAGCCCGCCACGGCCGGGCTGCTGCGCTGTACGCCCAGTCCCCAGAAACGGTAGGCCAGGATGGCCGGTCCCAGGGCGATGAACAGCAGTGCCCCGGCCAGCGGCCAGCCCCACTGAATGTGGAACTGGCCCATGGCCATCTCGCCGCCGGTGAACAGGCCGGACCAGACCAGGCCGAAGACCATCTGGGCCAGCAAAAAGCCTGCCCAGTCCGAGCGCAGCCGCTGCGGTACCTGCGCCTTGGACAGCAACCAGGTGTAGAGGGCCCAGACCATGGTGGCCAGCACCATGAACAGATCGCCGGGCACGAGCTGCAGATGCAGCAGCAGCTCGGGATCTCCGCGCGACAGCACCACGGCCACGCCCAGCACCGACAGCAGTGCGCCCGCCAGCTGGCGCGGGCTGACGGGAATGCCCCAGACAATGCGGCCCAGGGCCAGCATCCACACCGGCATGCTGGAGCTGACCAGGGTGACGTTGAGCGGCGTCGAGGTCTTGAGCGCCAGATACAGCAACGCGTTGTAGCAGCCGATGCCCAGCAGGCCCAGCATGGCGAACTGGCGCCAGTGGCTCCAGGTGCCGCTGTGGCGGCCCAGTGCCCATCCTGCCAGCGGCACAAGCAGGACAAAGGCAATGGCCCAGCGCAGGAAGTTCAGCGCGAACGGCGAGATCAGGTCATGGACCATGCGGCCCACGATGGCGTTGCCGGCCCACAGCAGGGGAGGCAGCGTCAGGATGGCGGCGGTGGACAGCTTCAGCGGCGGGCTCGTGTGGCTCATAGGCCCGTCACTATAGGTGCTGCGAACGCACTTGGCCGGCCTTGTGCCAGTCCTGTGCGGACCCGGGGCAGCGTCTTGCGCGTGGCCTCCCGAAACATGGCACGATGCCGCTCTTGTCGCTTTTTGCAGGAGTGCTCCCATGGGTATTGCAGTGCAGATCCGCCGCAACGGCGGCCCCGAAGTCCTGGAACTGGTGCAGGTCGCCGTGGGCGAGCCCGGGCCGGGCGAGGTACGCATACGCCACCATGCGGTGGGCCTCAACTTCATCGATGTCTACCAGCGCTCCGGCCTGTACTCGCTGCCCATGCCCCTGAGCCTGGGCATGGAAGGCGCAGGCGTGGTCGAAGCCGTGGGGGCCGGCGTGCAGCACCTGGGCGTGGGCGATCGCGTGGCCTATGCCAGCAATCCGCCGGGCAGCTACAGCGAAGTGCGCGTCATGCCCGCCATGTGCGTGTGCCGCCTGCCCGATGCCATTGCGTTCGAGACGGCTGCCGCCATGATGCTCAAGGGCCTGACCGCGCAGTACCTGCTCAAGAAATGCATTCCGGTCGAGGGCCTGGCACCGGGCGATGCCGTGCTGTTCCATGCGGCGGCCGGTGGCGTGGGCCTGATCGCCTGCCAATGGGCCAGGGCCCTGGGCCTGCAGCTCATCGCCACCGCGGGCTCGGACGAGAAGTGCGCGCTGGCCCTGGCCAACGGTGCAGCCCATGCCATCAACTACCGCAGCGAGAACTTCGCCGAACGCGTGCAGGAGATCACCGGTGGCCAGGGTGTGAAGGTGGTCTACGACAGCGTGGGCAAGGACACATGGGAAGGCTCGCTGGCCTGCCTGCGGCGCTTCGGCCTGTTGGTGAGCTTCGGCAACGCCTCGGGCCCCGTGGCGCCTTTCGCTCCTGCCGTGCTGGCGGCCAAGTCGCTGTATGTGACGCGCCAGACCCTGTTCTCCCACATCACCAGCCGCGAGGCCACCCAGGCCATGGCCGACGATCTGTTCGCCGTGGTGGAAAGCGGTGCCGTGAAGATCCATATCGACCAGCGCTATCCGCTGGCCGAGGTGCGCCAGGCCCACCTGGACCTGGAGGCGCGCAAGACCACCGGCTCGACCATCCTGCTGCCATGAGTGTGCAAAAGCGCCTGACTGATCCGGCCGACCCGGCCGTGAAGGCCTGGCTGTGCCGCCTGCGCGCCGACACGCGCCAGCCCGCGCTGCAGCCGCGCCGGCCGTTGCTGGTGGCGGGGCAGGAGACAGGTTCGCTGGAAGACGGCCTGGCCGCGCTGCTGCCGGACGATGTGATGCGTGCCCACGGCGTGGCACTGCGCCTGCAGGCCGGCCAATGGCATCTGCAAGGCCAGGGCGATGCCACGGTCCTGCTCAACGCCCTGGCCCGGGTGCTGCGTGCCACGGGCCACAGCGGCCCCTGGCGCGATGAGCAACTGGCCGTGTGCAACGTCCAGGGCCAGCGCATTGCCACTGTGGAGCGCGGCGCCGTGCGCCCGCTGGGCATTGCCACCCAGGCCGTGCATCTGGTGGGCGAGACAGCCGATGGCCGCATCTGGGTGCAGCAGCGCGCCGACAACAAGCCCACCAACCCCGGCATGTGGGACACGCTGATGGGCGGCATGGTGGCCGCGTGCGATACCGTGGCCGAGGCCGTGGAGCGTGAAACCTGGGAAGAGGCCGGCCTGCGCGTGGCCGAGCTGCAGGGCCTGCGCCATGGCGGCCATGTGCTGTTCGAGCGCCCCAGCGACGAGGCCGAGGGCCGGGGCTTCATGCGCGAGCGCATCGACTGGTTCAGCGCCACCGTGCCGCCGGCGCTGGAGCCCGGCAACCTGGATGGCGAGGTCCAGGCCTTTGCGCTGATCGAGCGCGACCAGCTCGTCGATTGGCTGCTGCAGGGCTGCTTCACGCCCGAGGCCGCCCAGGTGCTGGCGGCCTGGCTGGGCTGGTGAGCCGCTTCAGCGCGCCGTCTTGTTCAGTGCCGATTCCTTGAGCCGGCTGGGCGCCAGGGCGCCGGCCGATTCGAGGATGGGGTAGGCCACCGAGCACAGCAGCGAGTTGATGCGCTTGAGGTCGCTGATCAGGTCGATGTGCAGCGAGCTGGTCTCTATGCTGGAGACGGTGTTGTCGGACAGGCGCGCCAGGTGGGTGGCCGAGTAGGCCAGCTCCAGGTCGCGGAAACGCGCCTTTTCCTCCAGCAGCTTCTGCGCCTCGCGCACATTGCCGTTGAGGAACACGCTCATGGCCAGGCGCAGGTTGTCCAGCAGGTGGTGCAGCAGCTCGCGGATCTCCTGCGTGCCGGCCTCGGAGAACTGGCGGCCCTTCTTGATCTTCTTGTCCTCGATGTCCAGCAGCACGCGCTCGATGATGTCGCCGATCTGCTCCATGTTGATGGTGAAGCTGATGATTTCCGTCCAGCGCTGGCCCTCGCGCTCGTCGAGTTCGGCGCGCGAGATCTTGGTCATGTAGTACTTGATGGCCGAGTACAGATCGTCCACCGTGCCTTCAAGCTCGCGCAGCTCCTGGGACAGCTTGAGGTCGTCGGTCTCCAGCACGCGCTGCATGCCGATCAGCATGGACTCGACCATGTCGGCCTGGTGCAGGGCCTCGCGCGCGGCGCAGGAAATGGCCAGCGACGGCGTGCTCAGCGCCGAGGGATCCAGGTGGCGCGGGCGCAGCAGGCTGGTGGCGCTGGCCTCCGGCTTGGGCAGCAGGGCCGTCACCCAGCGCGCCACGGTCTGCGTCAGGCCGATGAAGCACAGGCTGTTGAAGATGTTGAAGGCCAGGTGGAACAGCACGATGTTCTGGCCCTTGCCGTCGATCAGCGGCATCACATAGGTGGCCCACAGCCCCAGGAAGGGCGCGACGATGGCCACCCCCATGATCTTGAACAGCATGTTGCCGATCGTGACCTGGCGCACTTCGGTGCTGGACTTGGCCGTGGTCAGCACGGCCACCAGGCCGCTGCCGATATTGGCGCCCAGCGTCAGGCCCAGCGCCACTTCCATGGGAATCGCCCCCGAGCTGGCCATGGCCGCGATCAGCAGCACGATGGCCAGGCTGGAATAGGCCATGACGGCCAGCAGGGCGCCCAGCAGCAGCTCCATGAAGATATCGCTGGTGACCGAGCCCAGCAGGGTGCGCACGGCGGGGGCTTCCAGCAGCGGCTCGGTGGCCTCGACCACCAGGCGCAGGGCCAGCAGCATCACGCCCAGGCCGATCAGCACGCGGCCTATGCGCCCGGCCGTGGTGTCCTGGCGGGTGATGAACAGCACCACGCCCACGAAGATGAACAGCGGCGACAGCCAGGACAGGTCGGTGGAGAACAGCACGGCCATCAGCGCCGTGCCCACGTCTGCGCCGCGCATCACGGCCAGCGCGGCCGGCAGCGAGATCAGGCCCTGGCCCACGAAGGCCGAGGTCATCAGCGAGGTGGCGGTGCTCGACTGCACCAGCGCAGTCACGCCCAGGCCCGACAGCGCAGCCGAGAAACGGTTGCTCATGCTGTGGGCGAGCAGGTCGCGCAGGTTGGCGCCGAACACCCGCAGCACGCCGGTGCGGACCATGTGCGTGCCCCAGACCAGCAGGGCGATGGCGGCCAGTAGATTGAGTAAGTGCTTCATGTGCTGTGAGCGGAGAAGCGGACCAATATAACCCCGGTCCCCGCTTGCGCGCAGGAGAGTCGGCCGCATGAGCGCACAGTTTGGTGCGAAATAAGGAAAATTGTAGAAATAAAACGAATCAAAAAGAATTTCAGTTGACCAAAAACGCACTCAGGAAAACCCGAAGGGAAAACCCGTCGGCGCGCAGTTGGCGGCAGCCTCCATGAAAAAGCCCCTCGCAGGAGGGGCTGGCTGTCGTGGCTTGCGTCCCGGCGGGGATCAGGTGCTTTTGGCTCGCCGTGCGCGCAGCACCTCGTCCAGGATCAGCAGGGCTGCGCCCACGCTGATGGCGATGTCGGCGGCGTTGAAGGCCGGAAAGTGCGACCGGCCCCAGTAGAAGTCCAGGAAGTCCACCACGTAGCCGTGCTGCAGGCGGTCCACCACGTTGCCGATGGCGCCGCCCAGGATGCTGGCCAGCGAGAAGCAAAACAGCTTCTGCCCCGGATGCTTGCGCAACTGCCAGACGATGAGCAGCGTGGCTGCCACGCCTATGCCCACGAACAGCCAGCGCTGCCAGCCGCCCGCTCCGGCCAGGAACGAGAAGGCAGCGCCCGTGTTGTGGGCCCGCACGATGTTGAAGAAGCCCGTGATCGGCGTCCAGTCGCCCAGCTGGTAGGCACCAAGGATCCACTGCTTGGTGAGCTGGTCGATGGCGATGATGGCCAGCGACCAGGCCAGCCAGGGCCAGATGCGGATGTTGCGGGATTCGGGGACCGCAGCAAAGGTAGGGGTCATGGCAGCGCCTCAGGGGTTGATTACGCCTTGTGGCGCTCTTCGCCAGCACCGTGCAGGTTGCTGTCGCAGCGGCCGCACAGGCTGGGGTGCTCGGGGTTGATGCCCACGTCGGCGCGGTAGTGCCAGCAGCGGTCGCACTTGGCATGGCTGCTGGGCGTGACGGCGGCCTGCAGCGCCTCGCCCGCCAGGGCCTCGGCCGCCGAGGTGATGAAGACGAACTTCAGGTCGTCGCCCAGGCTTTGCAGCAGGGCCAGGTCTTCGGGCTGGGCCGAGACACTGACTTCGGCCTGCAGCGAGGAGCCGACACGGCCTTCGGTGCGCACGGCCTCGATGTCCTTGTTCACCACGTCGCGGATCTCGCGCAGGCGCGCCCACTTGGCCAGCAGGGCCTCGTCACCGGCCGGCAGGTCGGTGTAGGTCTCCAGGAAGATGGACTCGCTGTCGCCGAAGACCTTCCAGGCCTCTTCGGCCGTGAAGGACAGGAAGGGCGCCATCCAGCGCAGCATGGCATGCGTGATCTGGTGCAGGGCGGTCTGGGCGCTGCGGCGTGCCAGGCTCTTGGGCGCGCTGGTGTACAGGCGGTCCTTGAGCGCGTCCAGGTAGAAGCCGCCCAGGTCCTCCGAGCAGAACAACTGCAGCTTGGCCACCACGGGGTGGAATTCGTAGACCTTGTAGTGGGCCAGCAGCTCGGCCTGGAACTGGGCCGCGCGGGCCAGGGCCCAGCGGTCGATCTCCAGCAGCTCTTCGGTGGGAACCGAGTCCTGCGCAGCGTCGAAGTCGCTGACGTTGGCCAGCAGGAAGCGCAGCGTGTTGCGGATGCGGCGGTAGGCATCCACCACGCGGGCCAGGATCTTGTCGTCGATGCCCAGGTCGCCCGAGTAGTCGGTCGAGGCCACCCACAGGCGGATGATCTCGGCACCCATCTTGTTGCTCACGTCCTGCGGGGCGACGGTGTTGCCCAGCGACTTGGACATCTTCTTGCCCTGGCCGTCCACGGTGAAGCCGTGGGTCAGCAGGCCGCGGTAGGGCGCGCGACCGAAGATGGCCGAGGCCAGCAGCAGCGACGAATGGAACCAGCCGCGGTGCTGGTCATGGCCTTCCAGGTAGAGGTCGGCCTCGGGGCCCTGGTCGTGGTGCATGTCGGCGTGCGTGCCGCGCATCACGTGCCAGAAGGTGGAGCCGGAGTCGAACCAGACTTCGAGGATGTCGGTGCTCTTGGTGTAGCGCACGGCTTCCTCGGCGCCCAGGATGTCCTCGGCCGTCACGCGGCTCCACGCCTCGATGCCGCCCTGCTCGACCATGGCAGCCGCCTGGTCGATGATCTCCATGGTGCGCGGGTGCAGCTCGCCGCTGTCCTTGTGCAGGAAGAAGGGCAGGGGCACGCCCCAGCTGCGCTGGCGCGAGATGCACCAGTCGGGGCGGCCGGCGATCATGTCGCGCAGGCGGGTCTTGCCGTTTTCCGGGTAGAACTGGGTGTGCTCGATGGCTTCCAGCGCGATCTGGCGCAGCGTCTGCGCGGGCTTGTCGCCGGGCTTGGTGAACACGCCCTCGCCCTCGTCCATGCGGATGAACCACTGGGCTGCGGCGCGGTAGATCACGGGCGTCTTGTGGCGCCAGCAGTGCGGGTAGCTGTGGGTGATGGTCTTGGTGTCCATCAGGCGGCCGGCCAGCTTGAGCGCGTCGATGATGACGGGCGTGGCCTTCCAGATGTGCTGGCCGCCGAACAGCGGCAGCTCGGGTGCGTAGACGCCGTTGCCCTGCACGGGGCTCAGGATGTCTTCGCGCGCCATGCCGTTGTTCATGCAGCTGTTGAAGTCGTCCACGCCATAGGCGGGTGCCGAGTGCACGATGCCGGTGCCGTCATCGGCCGTGGCGTAGTCGGCCAGGAACACGGGCGAGACGCGGTCGAAGCCCTTGTCCATATCGGCCAGCGGGTGCTTGAACTGCAGGTGGTCCAGCTTCCTGCCCACGGCTGTGGCGATGACCTGGCCTTCGAGCTTCCAGCGTGCCAGGCATTTCTCGACCAGGGCCGAGGCCACGATCAGCAGGCCGCGCTCGGTATCCACCAGGCTGTATTCCAGCTCGGGGTTGACATTGAGGGCCTGGTTGGCGGGGATGGTCCAGGCCGTCGTCGTCCAGATGACGATGAAGGCGGGCTTGGCCAGCGAGGGCAGGCCGAAGGCGGTCGCCAGCCTGTCCGGCTCGGCCGTGGGGAACATCACGTCCAGCGTCTGGCTTTGCTTGTCGGCATACTCGATCTCGAACTCGGCCAGCGAGGAGCCGCAGTCAAAGCACCAGTACACGGGCTTGAGGCCGCGGTAGACGAAGCCACGCTCCATGACGCGCTTCAGGGCGCGCAGCTCGGCGGCCTCGTTGGCGTAGTTCATGGTCTTGTAGGGATGGTCCCAGTCGCCGAGCACGCCCAGGCGCTTGAAATCCACCATCTGCTGGGCGATCTGCTCGGTAGCGAAGGCGCGGCTCTTGGCCTGCATCTCGTCGCGCGGCAGGTTGCGGCCATGCAGCTTTTCGATGGCGTTCTCGATGGGCAGGCCGTGGCAGTCCCAGCCCGGCACGTACAAAGCGTCGAAGCCTTCGAGCTGGCGGCTCTTGACGATCATGTCCTTGAGTGCCTTGTTCACCGCATGGCCGATGTGGATCTTGCCGTTGGCGTAGGGCGGGCCGTCATGCAGGATGAACTTGGGCGCACCGTGGCGCGCGTCGCGCAGCTTCTTGTAGAGCCCCTTGTCCTCCCATTCCTGGACCCAGCCCGGCTCGCGCTTGGGCAGGTCGCCGCGCATGGGGAAGGGCGTGTCGGGCATGTTCAGCGTGGCGCGGTAGCCCGCATTGGCGTTGGGAGAGACTTTCGAATCAGACATGGAGAACCTTGAAAGCAGGCCAGAGCCCGGACCGTCTGGTCCAGGCACGGAAAAAGGGGAGGAAAGCCTGGTGCGCACCCGCGCCCGGGCAGGTGACGGAGAGCGTCAAATTCGGTCGCGCGTGGTCTGGCGACGGGTCTCGGTGTAGATGGGGGTGTGGATGGTCGCGAAGAACGCGCGCGCGTCATCGCAGTCCTTGGCGATGCCGGCGGTGAGGGCGTCGAGACTGTTGTACTTCAACTCGTCGTGCAGTTTGTGCAGAAGTTCCACGCGGATGATTTTACCGTAGGCCTCTTCGCCTCCCGGCGCGCCGGGCCAATCGAGGCAATGCGTCTCCAGCAGGACGCGCCCGCCGTTGACATCCGTCGGGTCCAGGGAAGGGCGCACGCCGAGGTTGGCCACGCCGCGCAGCGGTCGTTCATTCAGGCCATGGACCAGCACGGCGAAGATGCCGCTGGCCGCAGGCTTCCAGTGGTTGAAGCGCAGGTTCAGCGTGCGAAAGCCGTCGCCCGCGCCCTGGCGGCTTTCGGCCAGGCTGCGGCCCAGCTTGCGGCCGTGCACCACATGGCCGGAGATGGTGTAGGGATGGCCCAGCAGCCGCGCGGCGTCCTGCATGCGCCCCTCGGCCAGGGCTGCGCGCACATGGGTGCTGGACACGCGCAGGCCGTGCACCTCGTAGCTGTTCATGCGGGCCACGTCAAAGCCCTGGCGCTGGCCTGCAGCATCCAGCATGGCGTAGTCGCCTGCACGCTGGGCACCGAAGCGGAAGTCGTCGCCAACCAGCACGTATTTCGCGCCAAGGCCCGCCACCAGCACTTCGTCGATGAAGGCCTGCGGGGACTGGCTGGCCAGCGTCTGGTTGAAGGGCAGCACCACGGTCTGGTCCACGCCGCAGCGTTCCAGCTCCGACAGCTTGTCGCGCAACGTACCTATGCGCGCCGGAGCGATTTCAGGCCGTCCCAGGGTCTGGGCGAAGTAGTCGCGCGGATGGGGCTCGAAGGTCAGCACGCAGGTGGGCACGCCTCGCTGCGCCGCCTCGGCGGACAGCAGAGCCAGCATGGCCTGGTGGCCGCGGTGGACACCATCGAAATTGCCGATGGTCACGGCGCAGGCCGATTCCCGCCCTGGATGGTTGAAGCCTCGAAAAATCTTCATGGGACGCTTTGTTTTCAATAGCGGCTGGCACGCGCGCAGCCAGCGCAGGCTGTCAATCCGACATGGAAACAGAGTATATTGCCTCGATAAGGCCTGCCTTGCAGGCCCTGTGCACTGGTGGCTGCATTCCCGTTCACCTTGGTGTCAGAGGAGGCGTGTCGTGAAGGTCTTGAAGCTGTCGGCCCAAGGGCTGCCCCAATCCTGGATCACTCTGGAGCAGGCGGCGCTGCATTACGCGGCGGACGATGTGCGCTGGGAGTCCGGCGGAGAGGTCGCCTGTTTCCGCGGTGGCCACAATGCCGTCACGGGCTGCCAGTCGGTCATCCACATCAACAGCATCATCGGCACGCGCGGTGCGCCTTCCATCAATCCGCACAGCCTGCAGCCCGGCTTGACCAATGGCAAGCTGTTTGCACGCGACCGCTGCATCTGCGCCTATTGCGGCCGCTTGTTCCACGAAAACGACCTCACGCGCGAGCACATCGTGCCCATCTCCGCAGGGGGAGGCCACCAGTGGATGAACCTGGTGACGGCCTGCCGCTCCTGCAACCACCGCAAGGGTGCCCGCACGCCCGAGCAGGCGCGCATGCCGCTGCTCTATACGCCCTATATACCCAGCCTCTGGGAGGACTTCATCCTGCGCAACCGGCGGATCCTGGCCGATCAGATGGAGTTTCTGCTGCTGCACGTGCCCCGGAGTTCGCGCTGGGCGCGGGATGGCTTCGCCGAGGGCGGTGGTGCGCCCACGCACGAGGTGGCGTGGGCTTGATGAAGCCCGTCAGGCAGCGCGTCAGGCAGCGGTCTTGGTTGCCGTCACGACAAAGCCCTGAACCGGCTCGCCACCTTCCTGGCGCAGCACCAACTCCTCCGTCGAGACGCTGAAGCCGGCTTGCTTGCACAGTGTTTCGATATGGCTGCGCTTGTGGGCATAGCGCTGGCTGGATTGGAGGACCAGGTCGGGGCCTTCTTCCGGGGCTGTCTCGCAGGAGAAGATGAACTCGCCACCCGTCTTGAGAATGCGTGCGGCATTAGGGATGACCATCTGAGCATCGCCGACATAGATCAGCACATCCAGAAGAGTCAATACATCGTATTCATTGGCTGGCGTGTTCTGCAGCGCACCCAGCAGGTCTACATTGTGGAACCGATCGTAGACCCCATGCTTGGCGGCTTCCTCAATCATCTTGAGCGAACTGTCCACGCCGATCAGGAAACCTTGCATTGGCTTGAGGCACGCCCCCAACAGTCCTGTGCCGCAGCCCAGGTCGAGCAGGTTGAAATCCTTGTTGGGGTGACGTTCAATCAGTTGCTGGGCGACGAGCTTGGGCAATTGATAGCCGAGTTCAAGCACGAGGTGCTTGTCGAATTGTTTCGCCATGTTGTCGAACATGGTCATGTGTATTGCCACGGGTTGATGCGAAGGAGTTTCTCCCTTGGCCAGAGACGCATAGTGAGCGAGCGACTCATCCTCGGGGAACTGTTCTTGCAAAAGAAGTATGTCTGCCAATGCCGAAGTGGCCGTGCCGCCGGAAATATGTGATTTGACGCGGCCAAGGCGATAAGCGGGCTGTTCCGGGAATTCGGTTACCAGTTCGTCCCAGAGCTGCTGTGCTTCGGATTTTTGCCCAAGGCTGTCCAGGTCACTGGCAAGGTATTGACGCAGCATGGGATCGCCCTTATGCAACTCAAGGCCGCGGCGCAGGTGCCTGACAGCCATTTCCAGATGGCCTGCGCGATGCGAGATGTCAACGACCCCTGCCAGCACTTGTGAGTTGTGGGGTTCAATCCGGGCCACTTTTTCCGCAAGTTCCACGGCCGATTCGAATTCGTTATGCCGCGCACGAAACAGTGCTGTCTCAAGAATGCCAGGTCCCCACATGGGGGCAAGTTCGAGGCAGCGCTCGAAAGCTTCGCCTGCCTTGCCGATGTTCCCTGCCTTTTCAGCCATCAGTCCGCCCAGCATGAAGACGCGAGCGTCACCAGGCACTTGGCGATGAGCCTTGTTCAGAGTCTGGGCGGCTTTTTGCAGGTCGCCTTTCGCGATCTGCTGGCGAGCCATTTCCAGGTGCTTGCGGTTGATGTCGGCGGGGATGGAGGTAGCGCTCATGGACAGGTGTGTGTTTATGGCCAAGGAGAGGCGGGCGGTGATTGCGGCATGTGCCGGCAGGCCACGCCAGTGGCGAACTTTTCATTATCGTGGATTCTTCGCCCAGCCATGTTTCAAGTCGATGCCGGCAAGGTCTTGGCCTGTGGTGAAGGCAGGAGGCGCGGCGGCAGCGTGAGCGTGAAGCTGGTGCCGCCCTGCGCTGATGGCGCTGCCTGTATGTCGCCGCCGTGCAAGCGTGCAATGCGCCGGGCGACCCACAGGCCCAGGCCGAAGCCGCGGGCCTGGTCGGAGCGGTGGCCGCGTTCGAAACGCTCGAAGATGCGCTGTGCCAGCTCGGGCGCAAGGCCAGGGCCGTGGTCGCTGACGGTGAGTTCGAGCTGGTCGTGTTCGTCGGTGCGTACGCGTACGGCGATCTCTCCGGCCTTGGCGTATTTCACGGCGTTGTCCACGAGGTTGGACAGGGCGATGCGGATGAGTGTGGAGTCGCACTCCCAGGTGGCGGGCGCGTGGGCGCTGTCCAGGCGCAGATGGTGGCGGCGCGACCAGTGAACGAGCTGCACGGCGTCGTCCACCAGCTCCAAGACGGGAGCCTTGTGTAGCTGCAGCCGGAAGGCCGGGGCATCCAGGCGGTCGCTGATCAGGCAGTTGTCCACCAGGGTCGTCAGGCGCCTGCAGGCACGCCGGATCTGGGCGGCGCGCTCCAGCTGGGAGTCGATGTCGGACGAGGGAAAGGACAACTGCTCGGTGGCCGCGCTGTCCACCACGGCCAGCGGCGTGCGGAATTCATGGTTGACCATATTGAAGAACTGGCGCTGCTCCAGCCGCAGCCTGCGTTCGCTGTGCAGCGCTGCCTGCAGCGCGTTCTGTGCGCGCAACAGCTCGGCCGTGCGCAGGCGTACACGCTCCTCCAGCGCATGCTCGGACTTGGCAAGGGACTCGAGCAGCTGTGCCTGGCGTGCCATGGAGTCGCGGAATTTCTGGATCAGACTGGCGCCGACAGCCACGGTGATCACGATGTTGACCAGCAAGGTGTTGAGCTGCCAGAACACGCTGGTCTCTATGGTGGGCAGGCTGGCCAGGCCGACATAGGCCGCCGTCACATACAGGCCCATCAGCCCGTACATGGTGCTGGGAACCACCATCAGCACATGGACCAGACTGGCACGCTCGCGCAGCAGGTTGCTCCAGGCCACCACGGCAAACAGGGCGCTGATGGCCCAGGGCGCGCCCACCCCTATCCAGGCCCAATCCTGATAGCGGCCCAGCGGAATGCTGGGAAGGCACAGCAGCGGGATGATTCCCAGGACGAGCAAGGCCCGGTCCATGCGCCGCCAGCGCGTGTCGCGGGTCAGCAGTTCGCGCATCTGCCAGGCCAGCGCGGCGGGCAGCATCAAGGTGCCCAGGCTGACGCACAGATGGCCCCAGGAGGCGAGATGCTCAGGCAGCCAGATCTGCAGGTAGCCCCGGTCGCTGGCTCCGTGGATCAGCACGGCGATGGCGGCCACGGCCATGGCGGCCAGATTGCGCAGGCGCAGGGCCAGGGCCGCGCCGATGATCAGCAGGGCCAGCATGAGGTTGATGCCCTGATGGATGCCCGAGGCCCATTCCACGGCAGAGAACTGCGTCAACAGGCCGCTGCTGCGCCAGATCGTGGCGTCCAGCTGCATGGGGCTGGAGGTTTGCACGCGCAGGATGAAGGGCTGGCCCGAGTACAGCGGAAACACCAGCTGCCGAACATGCACGCGCGGTTCGTCGCTGGCCATATCGCCGCTGCTGCGCATGCGCCATGCGCCGTCCACGTGCTGGTAGAGCACAACGCGGTCCAGATAACTGGGCAGGATTTCCAGCCACAGCGGATCGTGCTCGGGGTCTGCCTTGCCAGCTGCGATGTAAGGCACCTGCACCTTGAGCCAATACACATCGCGCGTATAGCCCTTGTTCAGCGGTGTATCGAGCAGGGTGAAGTCCGTGTCCGGCAGGGCGGCCACCTGATCGATGGTGAGGCTGCCCTGTGCATCGACAAGCGCCAGCATGGGCAGGTCCGTGCCCAACTGCAGGCGCTTGGCGGGCAGGGATTGCCAGGCCGGGCTGAGGATGAAGCAGACCACCAGGAGCAGCGAAAACACCAGCCAGCCCGGCAGCGCCAGCCGGTTCAGTACGCGCAGCAGATTCAGGATACGCATGGCGAGGGGGGCAAGGTCGGCGAGGGGGGCGAAACGCAGGGCGTGGCCTCCGTGGCAAGGCCGCTGTCTCCGGGAATGTGGCTGGGCAGCGTCAGCGTGAAGCAGGTGCCGCCGCCCGGGGCTGGCGTGACCTGCACATCGCCGCCATGCATCCGGGCCACGCGCCGTGCCACCCACAGCCCCAGGCCGAAGCCTCGGGTCTGGTCCGCGCGTTCTCCACGCTCGTGCAGCTCGAAGATGCGCTGCGCCAGTTCGGGTGCAAGGCCCGGGCCTTCGTCGCTGACAGTGAGTTCCAGGCGAGCTTGCTCGTCCATGCGGGCGCGCACGGCGATCTCTCCGGCCTGGGCGTATTTCACGGCGTTGTCCACCAGGTTGGACAGGGCAATGCGCACCAGCGTGGGATCGCACTTCCAGGAAGCGGGGACACCGGCAGTCTCCAGCTTCAGATGGTGACGGCGCGACCAATGCACGAGCTGCACGGCATCGTCGATCAAGTCCATCACGGGGACCCGGTCGAGCTGCAGCCGGAACGCAGCCGCGTCCAGGCGGTCGCTGACCAGACAGTTGTCCACCAGGGCCGTGAGGCGCCTGCAGGCGCGGCGGATCTGGGCTGCGCGTTCCAGCTGGGAATCGATGTCGGTGGACGGAAAGGTCAGTTGCTCGGTGGCGGCGCTGTCCACCACGGCCAGCGGCGTGCGGAATTCATGGTTGACCATGTTGAAGAACTGACGCTGCTCCAGCCGCAGGGTGCGCTCGCCATGCAGTGCGGCCTGCAGCGCGTTTTGCGCATGCAGCAACTCCGCCGTGCGTGTGCGCACCCGTCCTTCCAGCGCATGTTCCGACCGGGCCAGCGACTCCACCAGCTGCGCCTGCCTGTCCATGGAGTTCTGGAATTTCTCGACCAGGCTGGCGCCCACGGCAATGATGATGAGGATGTACAGCAGCAGCGATTCCAGCTGCCAGTACATGCCTGCCTCGATGTCGGAAGACACCAGTCCCGTATAGGCCGCAGCCACGTGGATGCCCATGACCGTGTGCAGCGTGTAGGGAATCAGCACCAGCAGGTTGACGATGCTGGGCCCCTGGCGGAACAGGTTCTGCCAGGCTACCAGCGCACTCAGCAGACTGGCCATCCAGGGCACGCTGACACCCAGCCAGGCCCATTGCGTGTAGTGCCCCGTCGGTATGCTGAGCACGGCCAGCAGCGGCGCCACGGTCAGCAGCACCAGCATGCGATCTATGCGGCGCCATGCCGTGCCGCGCGTCAAGGTCTCGCGTGCCTGCCAGGCAAAGGCGGCGGGCAGCAGGAAGACGCCCACGCTGACCCATAGATCGGCATGCGGCGCCCAGGGCTCGGGCAGCCACAGCTGGGCATAGCCGCGCACATTGGCGTTGTGGGTCAGCACCACGAAGGCCAGCAAGGTCATGGCCATCAGGCTGCGCATGCGCAGGGCCAGGGCCGCGCCCGCGATCAGCAGGGTCAGCACCAGGTTCACACCCTGGTGCACGCCCGAGGCCCATTCCACGCTGGACAACCAGGCCATCAGCCCCGTGCTGCGCCAGACCGTGGCGTACAGCTGCATGGCGCTGCTGGTCTCGATGCGCAGCACAAAGGGCTGGCCAGAGCGCAGTGGAAACACCAGCTGGCGCACATGGATGCGCTGAGCCATGGGCACGGTGTCACCGCTTTCCCTCGCCTGCCACAGGCCGTGCGCCTGCTGGTAGAGCGTGACCCTGTCCAGATAGGTGGGCGTGATCTCCAGCCACAGCGCATCGTTGTCGGCCAGCCCGCTTGCGGGCGCAAGGGCGGGCGTGGCGATCCTCACCCAGTAAGCCTGGCGGGTATAGCCCTCGTTCAGAGGCGTGCGCCGGGTTTCGAAGGCATCATCGGGCAGGGCCGCGACCTGTTCAATGGTCATGCTGCGGCCCGCATCGGCAAGCACTTGCATGGGCAGGTCCTTGCCAAGACGCAGTCCCTTGTCAGGGGGGGGCATGGACGCCGGGCTCAGCACGAAAAATGCAAGCAGCCCGAGTGAGACCGTGATCCATGCAATAAACGTAAATTTTTGTGTGTTTCTCGGAACTGTGAGCATTCGAGAGTGTTCGTGCATGGCGGCGGACGTTCGCCCCAATGAAAATCCGCGCACCAATAGGCAAACATCATGCAGCAGACACTAGAGCCATCGATCGAGTTCACTGTCGCCGTCGTAGAGGATGACGAGGATATTCGTATCAATGTGTGTCGTTTTTTGACAAAGTCTGGCCTGCATGCCTGGGGCACGGATTCTGCAGAAGACTTCTACATAAAGCTACTGCGTGAGAAGGCTGATCTGGTCGTTGTCGACCTGGGCTTGCCCGGCGAGGACGGCCTGAGCCTGGTCAAGCGCCTGGCCGAGCAGGAAATTCCCGTCGTGGTGCTCACGGCGCGCGGGGACCTGGACAGCCGCATCGCCGGCCTCAATGCCGGCGCCCTGCAGTATTTCGTCAAGCCCACCGACATGAACGAGCTGGTGGCCGGCATCCGCTCACAGCTGCGCCGCAACACCGGCCAGCCAGCCCGGGCGCCGGCGCCCTTCCTGACCTGGCGCCTTGACCCCCTGTCGGCCTGCATGGTCGCACCCAACCACCAGATCATCGCCCTGACCAGTCGCGAGCTGGAATTGCTCGGCTGCCTGATGGCCACCCCCGGAACCATGGTGGCCAAGCAGACCTTGATCGAGACCATGGGCTACGCCGATGTGGATGACGGCTTCCACCGCATCGAATCGCAGCTGACGCGGCTGCGCCGCAAGACCCTGGATATCTCTGGGCTGGCCCTGCCGGTGAGGGCAGTGTTCGGCCGAGGGCTGGTGTTCGTGCCTTAAGCGCCCGCCACTTTTCCGTCTTCCCAGCGTTTTTGAACACGGCCGTTGGCACGTGAGGGATTCGTTCGTCCTTTTTTTGGGAAACCGCGCCTTCGCATGCCCCACCGGAGAACGCAAGTTGTTCTTGATTTGTGCAACGGTGCATTGGCACCACTCGACTAGAAGAAGGGGATTCCATGAAGCAATTGAATGCCTTGCAGCCCGCGCCTCATGGCGGGGCGTGGAGGAGGACCGGCAGATGGGCTGTGGGCTGTGCTCTGTTGTCCAGCCTGTGTGCACATGCGGGGTTCGTGAACGGCGACTTCGAAGCCAAGGATTTCACCGGCTGGACCCAGGGTATCTGGACGAACGATGGAACGACGGCGACAGCCACAACTAACCCCCAGAAGCTCGCGGACCTGCAGCGCCAGCCAGCGACTGCGAGCATGGACCCCCTCAACCAGGTGGTTCCGGACGCTCCGGAGGCGACCGTGCACGACCTGCTGTGGCAATCGACCCCCCCCGGCATGCCTGAGCTGATGCTGCCAATCCGAGCCATGAACTCTGCGCGTATCAATCTGACGGACAGCAAGATTCCTCGCAGTGTCAATCCACCCGTCGGTTTCAGCAAGCAGATCCAGTCGGTGAGTTCCATCCAGCAGGAAGTCACTCTGACGGCCGACGACGTGGACAAGGACGGAAAGATCCACATCCGCTTCATCGCAGCGCCTGTGCTGCATGACTCCAACCACGCTCCCAATGAGCGCCCGTACTTCGCGATCTCGTTGGTGAAGACCTACGATGTGCAGTCGAACACGACATTGGGTACGCCCAAAGAGTTGTTTTTCAAGTACCACTATGGCGGGCAGGCGGGTGTGGCCTGGAAGACCTTCACCGATAAGGGCGGCGAGACCCTGATGTTCACGGAGCCGCAGGCCTATGACGTCGCACCGGGCAACGAGGTGCTGCGCATAGGAGACAAGGTGCGGCTCGAAGCCATTGCCGCTGGCTGCAGCCCGGGCGGTCATTCCGGCCACCTATATGTCGACAACTTCACCACGGCCTTGCCCAAGGGCCTGTGGATCACGGCATCGGGGCCGGTGAGTGCCCCCAGGAATGACGCCACTGAGATTACCTACACCTACACCTACACGAACAGCAGCGATGCCGACGTGAGCAACGTCGTGGTAACGCCTTCCATGCCTCAGGACAGCGCTGGCAACTCGACTACCTTTGTTTCTTTGCAGGATACGAAGGGATATTGCGTGGGACCTGTCTCAGGGCCCACGGCGCCAGCGTCTTGCTCCGTCCCGTTGCTGAAGAAGGGCGAGACACTCAGTTTCACGATGACTGTGAAGGTGCCGGCCGGAACGCCCACGGACCAGATCAACAACGGCAACTATGTCATTGGCGGCGACGGTGTTGCCACTCTGCTCGGAGCCATGGTGCAGACCAACCTGCTGGACGCCACGGCCTCCAGCGACATGACCACGGACCCGAGCGGACTGCCGCCCAAGGGCACGGTGGGCGTGCCCTATCCGCCGACGGCTTCGTTCTCCTGCACCAACCAGGGCGCCGTCACTGCGAACAATGCGATCTGCAGCGTGACCGGCCTGCCGCCGGGGGTTGCCGTGGGGCAGTGCAAGGTGAATGGTGTGGACTGGGCCCAGGGCGATGCCGTCGCTGCAGGCCAGACGGTGATCTGCCCGGTCTCCGGCACGCCGACGGCTCCAGGCACTTCCAACGTACAGGTCACCACGGGCGCGGACAACGACGTGACTCCTGCCAACAACCAGGCGGCGGCGTCTCCTGTGGTGATTGCGTCCCCTGCGGGCCCAGCCTCCATCCCCACGCTCTCCGAATGGGGCCTGATCCTGATGTCCGGCCTGATGGGCATCCTGGGCTGGGGCATGGCGCGCCGCCGCCGCGCCAACCCGCTGTGACCGGCAGTCGGTCGTGACACAGGGCGCCCTTCGGGGCGCCTTTTTTTTCATCTGGGCGTGGCTGCAGCCAATTGACTTGCTCAATGTGTGATCGAATACGGGTTTGTACCTAGCGATATCCCCATGATCGTCCGTGATCGCCCCGCCGGCCTCAGGCTGTTTCTGATTCTGCGGGGCTCGGTGCTCCAGCGTATCCAGGTCACGCTGCTCGTGAACATCGTGTTCGCCGCCATCATCACCCTGGTGCATGGCAACCTGTTCGACGTCAAGATCACGGTGACGCCCATCCCTTTCACGCTGATCGGCCTGCCGCTGGCCATCTTTCTGGGCTTTCGCAACAACACCGCCTATGACCGCTACTGGGAAGGCCGCAAGCTCTGGGGCGAGATGGTGATCTGCGCGCGCACGCTGGCGCGCCAATGCCAGAGCCTCATCTCCATCGAGACCCTTCCCGACCCGCGCCGGCGCGACAGCGATGTGCGCGTGCGCATGGTGCACCGGGCGATTGCCTTCGCTCACCTGCTGCGGGCGCAACTGCGTGGCCTGCCTGGCGATGCGGCGGCCGGCCGCTGGCTGGTGGACGAGGAATGGCGCCAGCTCCAGGCCATTCCGTTGGAGCAGCGCTGCGACGCGCTGATGATGTCCATGGGCCGTGATCTGGCGCAGTGCGTGCGCCGTGGCGAGATGGACCCCTGCCTGGCGGCCTCCATGGACAAGACCTTCACGCGCATGACGGCCGCCGCCGCCTCGTGCGAGCGCATACGCAACACGCCCATGCCGTTCTCGTATGCGCTGCTGCTGCACCGCACGGCCTATATGTACTGCTTTCTGCTGCCGTTCGGCCTGGTGGACACGACCGGGTTCATGACGCCCTTTGTCGTGGCCATCGTGGCCTATACCTTCTACGGACTGGACGCGCTGGGCGACGAACTCGAAGAGCCCTTCGGCCTGGAGAGCAATGACCTGCCGCTGGACACCATCTGCCGCTCCATCGAGATCAGCCTGGGCCGCACGCTGGGCGAGACGGATCTGCCCGCGCCGCTCAGGCCGGTGGACTATCGGCTGACCTGAGGTGGAGGCTGCTCAGGCGCGGGCCGTCGTGGCCTGCCGCCAGGCTTCATAGAGGTCTTCGCCCTGATCGCGCACGCGGCGCTGCACCAGTTGCAGTTCGCGCTGCGCCTGCGGTCTGGCCAGCTCCTCATAGCCGCGTGCGGCCGACAGGTCGTAGGGCTCGCCATCCTCGTTGGAATAGGCCACATAGACCTGCTTCACGCCGGCCAGCAGCATGGCCGTGTAGCACATGGTGCAGGGATAGCCGCTGGCATACATGACGGCGCCGCCGAGGTCGGTGCTGCCCTGCGCCTTGGCTCCTGCGCGCAGGGCCTGCATTTCGGCATGGGCGCTGGGGTCGCACAGCGCCTCCACCTCGTTCACGGAGCGGGCCAGCACCTTGCCGTCTTTCACCAGCACGGCGCCAAAGGGCCAGGTCGGATGTTCGCGGTGCACATTGCCCATGGCCAGCCGTATGGACTCGAGCAGGTATCGGTCATGCTCGTCGTGGGAGGCCGGGGCCTGGTTGCGGTCGTTCATAGGGTCGTTCTCCTTGTCAATGAATCAGCTGCCGCGGTAGGTCGTGAAGAACCACGGCGAACACAGCATGGGCACGTGGTAGTGCTGGGCTGCATCGAAGATGGAAAAGCGCACCAGCACCTCGTCCGTCAGACCGTCGGCGGCCTTGAAGTGCTCGCCCACCTGGAAGCGCAGCTCGAACTGCCCGGTGCGGGCCTGCTGAGCGGGCAGCATGGGCGCGTCGGTGCGGCCGTCGGCATTGGTTCGCGCGCTGGTGATGCGCTGCGCCGGCGTCTGCGCAATGTCATAGAGCTCCACCTGCATGCCGGCCACGGGCCGGCCAGTGGTGAGATTGAGTACATGGGTGCTGATGCCTGCCATGGCTTGCCTTTCGTCGCTTTCGTCGGATTGCGGTATTTGCGTGCGGGCCAGTCAGCTGCCGCGCGAGTACGTGTAGCTCCACGGGCCGAACTGGATGGGCAGATGGATGCGCTCGGCCGTGTTCACGATCTGAAAGCGCACCGGCACCTTGGACAGAAAGGCCGGGCGCGGCAGCTGCGCGCCCTTGCGCGCAAAGTAGTCGTCCACGTGCAGCAGCATCTCGTAGCGGCCTGCGCGGTAGCTGTCGTCCACCAGCAGCGGCTCGTCCGCGCGGCCATTGGCATTGACCGTGAAGCTGCGCAGCAGAACGAAGTCCTGGCCGTCGAAGCGCGAGAAGTCGATGCGCAGGCCCGTGGCCGCCATGCCGTGGAAGGTGTCTATGGCATGCATGGTCAGCCGTGGGCTGGCGCCGTGCAGGACGATGGGGCCAGAGGCCTGGGCCGGCGCGGGCAGGGCGGCAGCAGGCTGTGCCTCGCTGGAGCCACAGACACCCGTCAGGGCCGATGCGCCCACGGCCAGGCTGCCCAGCGCAAACCGGCGGCGTTCCGGTGCCCTCGGGGCGGACGAATGGCTGTCCATGTTCATGTTCATGTTCTTGCTCATGTCATGTCTCCTCAAAGGCGGTTGCTGCGCTGCTGCATGCGTGCGATGAAGACGATGGCCAGCACGGCTGCCAGCACTTCGATGACGGCCACCAGGTACAGGCCTGGTGCCACCTTGCCCGTGGCGGTCTTGATCAGTCCCATCAGATAGGGCGCGCCAAAGCCCGCCAGATTGGCCACCGAGTTGATCAGCGCCACGCCCACGGCGGCTGCGCCGCCGCTCAGCAGCATGTTGGGCATTTGCCAGAACACGGGGATGGCGCTCATGGTGCCCACCAGGGCCAGCACCATGGCCGTGAGAGCCAGCAGCACGGGAATGCTGTCCCTGCCCATGGTCACCGCCAGGGCCAGCATGCCGGCGGCGCCGAGCAGCGCCGAGCCGGCAAAGTGCCAGCGCACCTCGCCGCTGTGGTCCGAATGGCGGCCGTTGAAGACCATGCCGGCGGCGCCCAGCAGATAGGCCGCACCGGCAATCCAGCCGACCTGCATGGGCGACTGAAAGCCCGCCTCGCGGATCACGGTGGGAATCCAGAAGGTCAGCGTCGAATTGGCACACAGCAGGCAGAAGAACACGGCGATCAGCAGCCAGACCTTGGGGTTGCCGAACAGCGTGCGCCAGTCGCTGTCCCGCTCGCCCTGGGCGCGGTGGTCGATCTCCAGCTGCTCGCGCACGATGGCGCGCTCGGCATCGCTGAGCCAGCGGGCCTGCTCTGGCCGGTCGGTCATGTAGAAATAGGCCACCACGCCGGCCAGCACCGAGGGAATGCCTTCGATGATGAACAGCCACTGCCAGCCATGCATGCCGTGCAGGCCGGCCGTGCCGGTCATGATGGCGCCGGCCAGCGGGCCGCCCAGCACGCCGGCGATGGCCGATGCCGACATGAAGGTGCCGAAGGCCTTGGCCCGGCGCTTGGACGGATACCAGTAGGTCAGGTAGAGGATGACGCCGGGGTAGAAGCCCGCCTCGAACGCACCCAGCAGGAAACGCAGGATGTAGAACTGCGCCGGCGTGCTGACCCATGCCTGCAGCATGCAGATCAGGCCCCAGCCGATGGTGATGCGCATCACCGTCTTCTTGGCGCCAATCCTTTGCAGCAGCATGTTGGAGGGCACCTCGAAAAGGAAGTAGCCAAGGAAGAAGATGCCGGCGCCCAGCCCGTAGACGGCTTCGCTGAAGCGCAGGTCGTCGAGCATCTGCAGCTTGGCGAAGCCGATGTTCACGCGGTCCAGCCAGGCCAGCACCCACAGCACGCCCAGAAAGGGCAGCAGGCGCCAGGAGATCTTCGAATAGGTGGCGTCGACCTGATCGACGGCGGTGGCGGTGCCGCTCAGCGGCACGGTGGGTGCACTCATGGCAGGGTCCTTGTCTCCGAATCGTTGTATGGGTGTGGACGCCTGCATGGTCGCCAGTCGCGGCCTTGTGCGAAACTAGGCCGCTGCTATAGGCCGCATATCAGATTGCATATCCCTGTGAGGTGCCCGCTTGTCGCGCAGTGACGACCCCTTCGACACCTATCTGCTGCGCGTGCTGTGCACCCTGATCAGCGAGCAAAGCGTGTCGCGCACGGCCATACGGCTGAACCAGTCCCAGCCAGCCATCAGCGCGGCGCTGCGGCGGCTGCGCGTGGTCTTCGGCGACCCGCTGCTGGTGCGCGACAAGAACCACATGGTGCCCACGGCCCGGGCCCTGCAGGCCGCGGAGCAGGCGCGGTCCGCGCTGGGCCTGATCGACGGCCTGCTGGAATCGGGCCGCGAGTTCGCGCCCGAGACCACCCAGCTGAGCTTCACCCTTGCCACGCCCGACTACCTGGCGCCGCCGTTCTTCACACGCGCCGTGCAGTTGTTGCGCGAGCAGGCACCCGGTGCCCGCCTGGTCGTGCTGCCGCTGGGCCCGCAGTTCGACTACGAGCAGGCGCTGCAAAACGGGGAAGTGGACATCGTCATCGGCAACTGGCCCAGCCCGCCCGAACACCTGCACATGTCCACCCTGCTGGAGGACGAGGTGGTCTGCCTCATGGACGCAGGCCATCCGCTGGCGGCGCCGGGCCAGCTGACCGTGGAGCGCTATCTGCAGGCCGCCCACGTGGTGTTCACCCCGTATTCGCGCGACCAGCGCGGCGTTGTCGAGTCCAGCCTGGGCACCATGCGAGTGAGCCGCGACCGGCGCGTGCAGTGCTCCTACTTCGGCCTGGCGCCCGACATGCTGGTGGGCACCGATCTGCTGCTGACCACCAGCCGTCACTTCGCGGCCTGGCATGCGAGGCGTCTGCCGCTGTCCATCGCGCCCCTGCCCATGGCGGCGGGCAGCATGCGCTTTTGCCAGCTGTGGCATTCATCGCAGCACCGCAGCGCATCCCATGCCTGGCTGCGCGGCCTGCTGGGCACGGCTGCCCAGGCGCTGGTGCTGCCCGCCTGACCCAGTCCGCACAACCTGCTATACGGGCTATAACAGCGCGCCAC
This sequence comes from Delftia deserti, assembly GCF_042653485.1. Taxonomy (NCBI): domain Bacteria; kingdom Pseudomonadati; phylum Pseudomonadota; class Betaproteobacteria; order Burkholderiales; family Comamonadaceae; genus Delftia; species Delftia deserti. Next base: position 5,313,262 of record NZ_JBHSIH010000001.1, read on the forward strand.
TGTGTGGCGCGCGAGGCGCTTTCTACACTGGCGCCATGACCACGACCACCCCCTCCAGCCCCTCTCTTTCCGAACTCAACGCCATGGCGCCCCAGGCCTTTGTCGCCGCGCTGGCCGAGGTCTTCGAGTACGCGCCCTGGGTCGCTGAAACGGCACAGCGCCAGCGGCCCTTTGCCAGCGTCGAGGCCCTGCACCGCAGCATGCTGATGGCCGTGCGCTCCCGTCCGCTCGATCAGGTGGTGCAATTTCTCTGCGGCCATCCCGAGCTGTCTGCGGGCGCGGTGCATTCGGGCACGCTGACCAGCGACTCCCTGCAGGAGCAACAGAGCGCGGGCCTGGGCGAGCTGCCCAGCGAGCAGGCCGAGCTGCTGGCGCGGCTGAACCGCAGCTACCGCAGTCGCCACGGCTTTCCGTTCATCGCCTGCGTGCGGCACTACACGCGCGCCGGCCTGTTTGCCGAACTGGCATCGCGTACCGAGCGCGAGACGGAGCAGGAATTCGCCGAGGCGCTGCGCCAGATCGGCTTCATCAGCGGCCTGAGGCTGGCGCAGCGCGTTGGTGCGGACACGGCCTTGGTGGAATGAAAAATGGCTCCCACGCTCCCCTTGCTGCGCAAGGTCCGCTGCCCGGCGATGAAAAAGCCCCGCAGTTTTCTGCGGGGCCTGGTGCGCTGCGCTGCGGTGAGGTCAGACCTCAGGCAAACACGCCTGCCGTGTCCTGCATCTTCGCGGAGACGATGCCCAGGTGATGCAGGGTGTCACCGCCCGTCATCTCCATCTGCGTCAGGCGCTTGAAGTAGTGGCTGCCCGCGTACTCGTCGGTCACGCCGATGCCGCCGTGCAGCTGGACCGACTGCTGGCCGACAAAACGCAGCGATTGGCCCAGCTGGACCTTGGCGCGCGCAATGGCCACGTGGCGTTCGGCCTCGGGCGTGTTCATCTTGAGGCTGGCGTAGTAGCTCATGGAGCGGGCCAGCTCCAGCTGCATCTTCATGTCGGCCACGCGGTGGCGCAGGGCCTGGAAGCTGGCGATCACCGTGTTGAACTGCTTGCGCTGGTTCATGTACTCGGTGGTGAGCTTCAGCGTCTGCTCCATGGCGCCCACGCCTTCGGCGCACAGCGCGGCGTTGGCGGCGTCCTGGGCCAGCGTGAGGGCGGCCAGGCCATCGGCCGCCACCAGCGTGGCCGGGGCTGCCTGGCAGCGCAGTTCGGCCGCGCGGCTGCCGTCCTGGGTACGGTAGCCCTGGGTGCTGACGCCGCTGGCGCCGCGCTCCACCAGGAAGAGGGCGATCTTGCCGTCCAGCTGGGCCGGCACCAGGAAGGCGTCGGCCGCATCGCCTGCGGGAACCACGCTCTTGGTGGCATCCACCGTGTAGCCGCTGCCGCTTTTGCTGGCCTTGGCTGCACAGACATCGAGGCGGTAGCGGGCCTGGCGCTCCTGGTGTGCCAGCACGACCAGGGCCTCGCCGCTGGCCACGCGCGGCAGCCACTGGCCGGCCACGGTGGCGTCGGCATGCTTGCCGAGCACGCCGGCTGCCACGAAGGCCTGCGCCAGCGGCTCCATCACCAGGCCACGGCCCAATTCCTCCATCACCACCATCACGTCGGTGGCGCCCAGGCCCAGGCCGCCGTGCTCCTCGGGCACGGTCAGGGCCGTCAGGCCCAGTTCGGCCAGCTCGCCCCAGACCTCGCGCGAAAAACCGCCCGCCTCGACGATGGAGCGGCGGCGCTCGAAGGTATAGCCCTTGTCCACCCAGCGGCGCACGGCGTCGCGCAGTTGCTGCTGGTCATCCGAAAAATCAAAGTCCATTTGTCTCACTCCTGATGCCGAATGGGGACGGCGCCCTGGCGCCCCTCGCATTCAGCGAAGCTCATGCTGGAACCCCCTCGCGGAGGGGGTACGGGGGAGTCGTACTGATGCGCACAGCGCAGACGGTTTTCGGCCTCAGCCGAGAACCGTCTGCGCGACGATGTTCCGTTGCACCTCGTTGGAGCCGCCGTAGATCGTCGTCTTGCGCATGTTGAAGTACGTCGATGCCAGCGGTGCGTTGTCCACCACGCCGCCGGGGAAGTCGCCCTGCCAGCCGGCTTCCATGGCCTCTTCGATGAAGGGCAGGCTGAAGGGGCCGGCGGCCTGCATCATCAACTCGGAGTAGCGCTGCTGGATCTCGCTGCCCTTGATCTTGAGCAGGCCGGCGATGTCCAGCGGGTTCTTGCCCGATTTCTCGGCCGACAGCACGCGCAGCACCAGCATTTCCAGCGCGACCACATCGACTTCGAGCTTGGCGATCTCGTCGCGGAAACGCTGGTCCTCGTAGACGCCCTCGGCCTTGGCGATGCGCTTGAGGCGCTCCAGCTCGCGCTTGGCACGGTTCACGTCGGCGATGTTGGTGCGCTCATGGCTCAACAGGTGCTTGGCGTAGGTCCAGCCCTTGTTTTCCTCGCCGATCAGATTCTCGGCCGGCACCTCGACGTTGTCGAAGAAGACCTCGTTGACCTCGCACTCGCCGTCGAGCAGCTTGATGGGACGCACGGTCACGCCGGGGCTCTTCATGTCCACCAGCAGGAAGCTGATGCCGGTCTGGGGCTTGCCCTCGTTGCTGGTGCGCACCAGGCAGAAGATCCACTCGCCGTACTGACCCAGCGTGGTCCAGGTCTTCTGGCCATTGACGATGTACTTGTCGCCCACGCGCTCGGCGCGGGTCTTGAGGCTGGCCAGATCCGAGCCCGAGCCGGGCTCCGAGTAGCCCTGGCTCCACCAGACTTCGCCGCTGGCAATGCCCGGCAGAAAGCGCTGCTGCTGCTCGGGCGAGCCGTAGGCCATGATCACGGGCGCCACCATCACGGGGCCGAAGGGAATGATGCGCGGGGCGCAGGCCAGGGCGCATTCCTCCTCGAACAGATGCTTTTGCACGGCGCTCCAGCCGGGGCCGCCGAACTGCTTGGGCCAGCCGTAGCCCAGCCAGCCCTTTTTGCCAAGAATCTTGGCCCAGTTCTGCAGGTCGTCGCGCGTCAGGCGCAGCGAATGGCGCACCTTGTGCGCAATGTCCTGGGGCAGGTTGGCCCGCACCCAGGCGCGGACTTCCTCGCGAAAGGACTGTTCTTCAGGGGTAAATGCCAGGTCCATGGACTGTGTCTCCTTCAATCCCGGCTTTTGTAGCACGCACGTTCTTTTTTGGACTGTCCAGGGCGTGACAACCTATGGCAATCCCTGATGCCGGGGCTGCCTGAGCGCAGGCGATCAGCTCGATTGGCCGGGCTCCTCCTCCAGCCCCAACTGCGCATAGACATGCGCAAGACGTGCCTGCAATTGCTGTACCTGGGCTTCGAGATCGACCACGCGCTGGGCCAGGGCATCGCCGCGTGCGCCTGCTGCCGCAGGTGCCGATGCGATCGCGTTCACGTCCACGGGGCCGCACAGCAGATGGGCCCAGCGCTGCTCGCGTGCGCCAGGCGCGCGTGGCAGCAGCACGACCAGCGGGCCGCCTTTTTCCTCGCTGCGTTCGCGCAGCTCTTCCAGGAAGGCTTCGACCGAGGAGATGTCGGCAAAGCGGTGCCAGCGCTCGGAGTTGATGCGCAGCTCGCCAGCCGTCTGCGGGCCGCGCAGCATCAGCAGGGACAGCAGCACGGCACTCTGGTCGGGCACGCCCACGCCGCGCGGGAAGTTGTGCTCCCAGCGCGTGGCGCGCGCGCTGCTGATCTGTACGGACATGGTGCGCAGGCGCAGGCTGTCCAGCGCTTCCTGGGCCTCGCCTTCGCTGACTTCCATCACCGGATCACGGCTGCTTTTCTGGTTGCAGCCCGTGACCAGCGCGTTGAGTGTGAGCGGGTAGCTGTCGGGCACGGTGCGCGCCTTCTCCATCAGGGTGGCCAGCACGCGGGCTTCGACAGCGGTCAGGGGGGTGGAACGGGGATCGAATGGCATGGGGGTCTGGGCGGAAGAAGTGACAAGGCCCGGCAGGGCCATGGGCCTTGCCGGGGCTGGCGCAGGCCGCGCGGCCTGCGGTGCGACAATCGCCGCCCATGAAAAATATCGTGATCCTGATCTCGGGCGGCGGCTCGAACATGGCTGCCATTGTGCGTGCTTCGCAGCAACAGGACTGGGCGCGGCGTTACGGCGCCCGCGTGGCCGCCGTGGTCAGCAACAAGGCCGAGGCTTCGGGCCTTGTTTTCGCGCGCGAGCAAGGCATTGCCACCGAGGTGCTGGACCACCGCCCGTTTCCCAGCCGCGAGGCGTTTGACGCCGAGCTGGCCCAGGTGATCGACCGCCACGCGCCTTCGCTGATCGTGCTGGCCGGCTTCATGCGCATCCTCACGCCGGGCTTCGTGGCGCATTACGAGGGACGCATGATCAACATCCATCCCTCGCTGCTGCCCGCCTTCACGGGCCTGCACACGCACCAGCGCGCCATCGATGCAGGCTGCCGCTTTGCCGGCTGTACCGTGCACCGCGTGACGGCCGAGCTGGATGTGGGCCCCATCCTGGAGCAGGCCGTGGTGCCCGTGCTGCCCGGCGACACAGCCCAGGCGCTGGCCGCGCGCGTGCTGGTGCAGGAGCACCTCATCTACCCGCGCGCCGTGGCGCAGCTGATGCGGGGCTAGGGCCTGCTCAAAGGCCTTCGCTCTGAAAGGCCTGCTGCTCCACTTCGGGGCAGCGTGCAAAGCGGGGCTGCTCCACGCCGTCGATGACCACGGTTTCATTGAACATGGCGGCCGGACGCACCCACAGGCCGCGCTCGCCATAGAGCGCGCGGTACAGCGTCATGGACTCGCGCGTCTCGCTGTGGCGCACGGTGGCAAGCACTTCGTAGGGTGCGCCCTTGTAGTGGCGGTACAGGCCGGGGGGCGTGGTGATCAGAGGGGGCAGGTCGTCATCGGTCATGGGGCGCCATGGTAGCTGTGCCGGCCCGGCGTTGCTCCGGGTTCCGACCTGTGGCCCTCTCGGATTTGCAAGGCGGTGGGACAATTGCGCCCATGCATCCCAAACAGCTTCTCGACGCCTGCGCCGAACTGGTCAAGCGCACCCTGACTTTCGAACACCCGGCCGACGCCGTGGTGTCACGCTTTTTCCGTGAAAACCGCAACCTGGGCCCGCGCGAGCGTGCCGCGCTGGCCGAAACCGCCTACACCGTGCTGCGCAAGAAGCTGCTTTTTGAGAGCCTGGCGCGTTCTGGCAGCGGCTCGCGCGAGCGCAGGCTGGCCATCCTGGGCTTTGCCCATAGCCAGGAAGCCCTGGCCCGCGTGGCCGGCAAGTCCGAGCAGGGCGTCAAGGAGGCGCTCGGCTTTGCGCGCGCGGCGCTGTCCCCCCAGGAACTGCAATGGCTGGACGCCTGCGATGCCGTGCGCCCCGATGAGCTGATGGAGCCGCACCGCCACAACCTTCCCGAGTGGCTGGTCGCGCCGCTCAAGCAGCAGCTGGGCGAGGATTTCTGGGCCTTTGCCCGGAGCATGGAGCAGGCCGCGCCGCTGGATCTGCGCGTCAATGCGCTCAATGCCAAGCGTGCCGATGTGCAAAAGGAACTGGCCGATGCCGGCATCGTCGCCGAAGCCACGCCGTACTCGCCCTGGGGCCTGCGCGTGCAGGGCAAGCCCGCGCTGGCCCGGCTGGACGCCTTCACGCGCGGCGCCATCGAGGTGCAGGATGAAGGCTCCCAGCTGCTGGCGCTGATGCTGGACGCCAAGCGCGGCGAAATGGTGGTCGATTTCTGCGCCGGCGCAGGCGGCAAGACCCTGGCCATTGGCGCGTCCATGCGCAGCACGGGGCGCCTGTACGCCTTCGATGTGTCCGGCCACCGGCTCGAAGCCCTGAAGCCGCGCCTGGCGCGCTCGGGCCTGTCGAATGTGCACCCTGCGGCCATCGCCCATGAGCGCGACGACCGCGTCAAGCGCCTGGCCGGGAAGATCGACCGCGTGCTGGTCGATGCGCCCTGCTCGGGCCTGGGCACGCTGCGCCGCAATCCCGACCTCAAGTGGCGCCAGTCGGCCAAGGCCATCGAGGAGCTCACGCAAAAGCAGGCGGCCATCCTGGCCAGTGCGGCGCGCCTGGTCAAGCCGGGTGGGCGCCTGGTCTATGCCACCTGTTCGGTCCTGCCCCAGGAAAACGAAGCCATCGCCGAGGCCTTTGCGGCGGAGCACCCTGACTTCGTGGCCATGGATGCCGGCGAACTGCTGGCCCAGCTCAAGGTGGAGCAGGGCGATGCGCTGTGCAGCGGCGGAGAGACCGGCACGCAGTACCTGCGCCTGTGGCCGCAGCGCCATGAGACGGATGGCTTTTTTGCCGCCGTTTGGACCCGGAAGCCGTAACTTGCAGACGCAATAAGCTGTAAATCGCAGGAGATTGCCGAATGCCTTTGTAGGCGCATCGCCTAAAATTGAGGCATCGGCGCCACTGGGCGCCGCCTTGCCAAAGGCTTCGGTTATGTCGCTGGATTTCGGATCGGTTTGGAACCTCGCCGTGGATTGGATGGCCCATGGCCTGTGGCAGCTGTCGTGGTGGCAGCTGCTGCTGTACGCCCTGGTCACCACCCACATCACCATTGCGGGCGTCACCATCTTCCTGCACCGCTGCCAGGCCCACCGCTCGCTGGACCTGGGGCCGATTCCTTCGCACTTCTTCCGTTTCTGGCTGTGGCTGGGCACGGGCATGGTCACCAGGCAGTGGGTGGCCATCCACCGCAAGCACCACGCCAGGTGCGAAACCGAGGAAGACCCCCACAGCCCGCAGACACGTGGCCTGGACACCGTGATGCGCCAGGGTGCGGAGCTGTACCGCGAAGAGGCGAAGAACGCCGAGACACTCAGGAAGTTCGGCCACGGCACGCCCGACGACTGGATCGAGCGCCATCTCTACAGCCGGCATTCGATCTGGGGCCCTTCGCTGATGCTGATCATCAACGTACTGCTGTTCGGTGCCATCGGGCTGACGATCTGGGCCGTGCAGATGGCCTGGATTCCGTTCTGGGCTGCCGGCGTGGTCAACGGCCTGGGCCATTTCTGGGGCTACCGCAACTTCGAGGCCCAGGATGCCAGCACCAACCTCGTGCCCTGGGGCCTGATCATTGGCGGCGAGGAACTGCACAACAACCACCATACCTACCCGACCTCGGCGAAGTTCTCGGTCAAGCGCTATGAGTTCGACGTGGGCTGGGTCTACATCAGCGCCATGCAGAGGCTGGGCTGGGCCAAGGTCAAGAAGACGGCGCCGCGGCTGGTCATGGGCGCCGTCAAGCCCGTGGCCGACGAAAAGACGCTGGAGGCCGTGATCGCCAACCGCTACGAGGTCATGGCCCGCTATGCGCGCGGCGTGCGCGCCGCCGTGCAGATCGAACTCGATGCGCTCAAGCAGCGCAAGGCCCGGCAGGCCGACCTGTCCCTGCTCAAGACGGCGCGCCGCTGGCTGCACCGCGATGCCGACAAGGTGCCCGCCCAGGCGCAGGGGCAGCTGGCCCAGGCGCGCGCCGCCCACCCCGTGCTCGACCAGATGCTGGTCATGCGCGAGGAGCTGCGCCAGCTGTGGCTGAACACCTCGCTGTCGCGCGAGCAACTGACGGCCCATCTGCAGGCCTGGTGCCATCGCGCCGAGGCCAGCGGCATTGCCGCGCTCAAGGAGTTTTCCGTCAAGCTGCGCGCTGCCCACGCCTGAGGCCGCGAAGCCAGCCGGCCGCCGACCATGCCCGGGGCCGCATCCCCTCTTCGGAGGCGATGCGGCTTTTTGCTGTGGGGCTCGGCCGCAGTTCCAGGCTTGCCATGGCCTGGGACAAGGAGCTGACCCGTATCTGCAGATCGGCGCCCGCACGCCAGCCCTGGCCCGGCTGCAGCCTGAGGGCCGGCGCGGGCACCCCATCCGCCCAGGCCTGTTGCGGGGCGGTGATTTCCAGCGGGCCGTGGCGGCAGAACAGTTCACTGCCCTCCTGCACATGCAGGTGCAGATCGCTGCCGGGAGCAAGATGGCGCAGTTCGAAGGAGCGGGTATCGGCGTTGTGCATGGTCTGTGTCCTGTGATTCCAGGCCCTCAAGCGTAGGCACGCGGCCCTCATCGGCACAGGCACAGCCCGCGGCTTGTTGCATCGCAGCAGTGCAGATGGCGGTGGATCTGTTCTGCTTTGTGGTCGATGGATCTGTATCTGTTGCGTAACAGCGCCTTGCGGCAAGATCGCGGGCAAGTCCTCTCGTCCCCGATTCGTTCTCCATCTGTTCCATGACCCTTGCCAGCGCCTCTCCGACCCTGTACCGCCGCTTGGCCGCCGACTACAGCCTGGCCATGGAACTGGGTACGCTCAAGGCGGGCGAGCGCATGCCTTCCGTGCGCGAGCTGATGCGCCGCCATGAGGTCAGCCTGTCCACGGCGCTGCAGACGCTGCGGCATCTGGAAGACCTGGGCCAGCTTGAAGCCCGCCCGCGCGTGGGCTACTTCGTGCGCGATGCCCGGCCTGCAGGTCTGGCACCTGCCAGCGAGCCGGACCTGAGCCAGCCGGTGCAACCGCTGCCGCAGCCGCACTTTGCAGGTATCAATGAACACATTTCCCTGATGCTGGAGCGCGGTCGCCAGGCCGACGTGCGCGTGGACCTGGGCGGTGCCACGCCGCCGCCCGAACTGTTCGATCGCGGCTACCTGAACCAGGCCGCCGCCCGGCTGCTGCGCGAGCAGCCCGACCTGTTGGTGCTGGGGCGCTCCATGATGGGCAGCCACCCTGATTTCCAGCGCGCCATGGCGCGGCGCGCGCTGGCGGCGGGCATCCATGTGGCACCGGCCGATGTGCTGGCGACCACGGGCAATTCCGAGGCCGTGAGCCTGGCGCTGGCCGCCGTGGCCTCGCCCGGCGACGTGGTGGCCGTGGAGTCGCCGACCTACTACGGCCTGCTGCAGGTGGTGGAGTCCTTGCAGATGCAGGCGCTGGAGATTCCCTGCAGCCCGCGCACCGGCCTGTCCATCGAGGCGCTGGAGCTGGCCCTGCAGACCCAGCCGCGCCTGAAGGCCGTGGTGGTCGTGCCCGAGCTGCAGATGCCGCTGGGTACGCGCATTCCCGATGAACACAAGGCCAGGCTGGTCGAGCTGTGTACCGCCCACGGCGTGGCGCTGATCGAGGACGACTCCTACGGCCTGTTCGTGGAAAGCAGCCAGCCCGTGCGCCCCATCAAGGCCTGGGATCGCCTGCCGGGCCAGGTGATCTATTGCGAGGCCTTCAACAAGAGCATGGCGCCGGGCCTGCGCCAGGGCTGGATGAACGCCGGCCAGTGGCATGGCCGGGTGCAGATGCTCAAGTTCGCGCGCAGCCGGGGCACCCAGACCCTGGCCCAGTTGCTGGCGGCCGCCTGCGTGGGCTCGCCCGCGCATCTGCGCAATCTGCAGCGCCTCAAGCAGCAGTTGCGGCGCCAGCGTGAAGGCATGGCGCAGCTGGTGGCGCGGTTTTTCCCGCTGGGCACGCGGCTGAGCCTGCCGCCCGGCGGGCTCAGCCTGTGGCTGGAGTTTCCGGCCGGTGTCTCCACTTCCGGCCTTTTCACCGAGGCGCTGGCGCGCGGCATCCGCACGGCGCCGGGCAGCATGTTCTCGAACTCGGGGCGCTACGAGCACTGCATGCGCCTGGGCTGCACCCTGCCGGTGGATGCCGTGGTCGAGCAGGCCTGCCGCGAGCTGGGTGCCATGGCCTGTGCGCAGCTGGGCCAGCCGGTGCGTAGCGGGTGACTGGCATAAAACGGACGCAAAAAAACCGCCGGGCTTGCGCCGGGCGGTTCTTGTCGGTACCGGGAACAGGCTGAATTACTTCAGCTTGATTTCCTTGTACGTGACGTGCTTGCGAGCCTTGGGATCAAACTTCATGATCGCCATCTTCTCGGGCATTGTCTTCTTGTTCTTGGTCGTGGTGTAGAAGTGGCCGGTTCCTGCAGTGGATTCCAGCTTGATCTTTTCGCGTCCGCCTTTAGCAGCCATGGTGTTTCTCCTTGAGGGATTTAGGCTTGGCCACGGGCACGCAGGTCTGCGAGCACGGAGTCGATACCGTTCTTGTCGATCAGGCGCAGAGCAGCGCTGGAAACGCGCAGGCGCACCCAACGGTTTTCGCTCTCAACCCAGAAACGGCGGTATTGCAGGTTGGGCAGGAAACGACGCTTGGTCTTGTTGTTGGCGTGGGAAACATTGTTTCCCACCATGGGCTTCTTGCCCGTTACTTCACATACGCGTGCCATGAGGACACTCCGATAGTTGTACAGCCGCCGACGCTGATGCCCTGCATTTGCTGCATGGCCTGCCGGCAACCTCACCTCGCCATAAAGGGTGGCGGTAACCCCATGCTGAAAGTGTCCTGGCCATGCAAGCAAGGCACGCTTCAAATTCAGCAAAGCCACGGATTATAGCGTCTCCATGAGAAAAGCCCCTGGGCCAGCCAAACACGGCTGGAGCCAGGGGCTTTTGCCGCCCTGCGGGAGAGCAGGGCGGGCGGGGTGGCTTCCTGCTTATTCCTGTTCGAGGAAGCGCTGGGCGTCCAGCGCGGCCATGCAGCCCGTGCCGGCGCTGGTGATGGCCTGGCGGTAGACATGGTCCTGCACGTCGCCGGCCGCGAACACGCCGGGCACGCTGGTCTGCGTGGCAAAGCCCTTGAGGCCGCCCTGGGTGATGATGTAGCCGGTCTCGTCCATCTCCAGGTGGCCCTTGAAGATCTCGGTATTGGGCGCATGGCCGATGGCGATGAAGCAGCCCTGCAGCTGGATGTCCTCGGCATGGCCGTCCTGGGTGCTCTTGATGCGGATGCCGGTCACGCCGGACTGGTCGCCCAGCACCTCTTCGAGCACGAAGTGGGTCTTGAGTTCGATCTTGCCGGCCCGGACCTTGTCCATGAGCTTGTCCACGAGGATGGGCTCGGCCTTGAACTTGTCGCGGCGGTGCACCAGGGTGACCTTGCTGGCGATGTTGGACAGGTACAGGGCTTCCTCGACGGCCGTGTTGCCGCCGCCGACCACGCACACGGGCTGCTCGCGGTAGAAGAAACCGTCGCAGGTGGCGCAGCCGGAGACGCCGCGGCCCATGAAGGCCTCTTCGGAGGGCAGGCCCAGGTACTTGGCCGAGGCGCCGGTGGCGATGATCAGGCTGTCGCAGGTATAGGTGCCGGAGTCGCCGGTCAGCGTGAAGGGGCGCTTGGAGAAATCGACGCTGTGGATGTGGTCGAACACCACCTGGGTCTTGAAGCGCTCTGCGTGCTCCAGGAAGCGCTGCATCAGCTCGGGGCCCTGCACGCCGTTCACGTCTGCAGGCCAGTTGTCCACCTCGGTCGTCGTCATCAGCTGGCCGCCCTGGGCCATGCCGGTCACCAGCAGCGGGTTGAGGTTGGCGCGCGCGGCATAGATGGCGGCCGTGTAGCCGGCAGGGCCGGAGCCGAGGATCAGGACTTTGGCGTGTTGCGTAGAAGACATGGATGCAGTTCTTGAAAAAGGCGCACGCCGGCAGTCGGCGTGCAGAAAAAAAGATACATCGGGCAGAGCAGTGGAGTATCGCTCCGCAGTCAGGTTCCCGTTGCCATATGGATCAATGGCCCGGATTGTCAAAAATGATCGACGTGGCGCCGTCATGCGGCGGCGTCATGCTCTGTTGCAAGTGCTTGCATTACGCTAGCGGGTCGCCCTGGCTGTTTTTGCGGCCAGTCCGAGGGGGCTGGGGTAAGCTCCCGCCTGCGTATGACTTACTCATTGAACGCTCTGAACGCTTCCACATCCGCCAAGGGCAAATCCAGGTCTGCGGCGCGCCCCGGCATGGTGGCGCGCTTCGGCCACGAAATGCTGCTGCTGGCGGGGCTGCTGGCCCTGGTGTTCTGGCTTGCCTCCATGCTCAGCTACTCGCCCCAGGATCCAGCGTGGTCCACCTCCGGGGCGGGACACGCGCGCCTGGTCGCCAACTGGATGGGCCGCGTCGGAGCCTGGCTGGCCGACGCCTGCTATTTCGGTTTCGGCATGTCGGTCTGGTGGCTGGTGCTGGCCTCGCTGCAGACCTGGCTGTCTTCCTTTGCGCGCTGGCTGCGCGGCGGCGTGCCGCGCGACGGTGTGCCACTGCCGCCCCTGTGGCGCCGGCGCCTGCGTTTTTGGGGCGGGCTGCTGCTGCTGCTGGGTGCGAGCTGCGCACTGGAGTGGACGCGCCTGTACCGCTTCGAGAGCGTGCTGCCCGGCCCGGCCGGCGGCGTCTTCGGTTACATGCTGGGGTACCACAGCCTGCAGTGGCTGGGCTTCATGGGCTCGGGCCTGATCGGAATCTGCGTGGCCGTGATCGGCCTGGCCATGGTGTTCCGCTTTTCCTGGGGTCATCTGGCCGAATCCATGGGCGCACGCCTGGACGGCTGGGTGCTCTTTCTTTTTGCGCGCCGTGAAAAGGCCCGGGACGAAGCCGCAGGCCGCCGCGCTGCGCGCGAGCGCGAGGAAGTGGTGCAGGAGGAGCGCACGGAAAGCGCCGTGCAGCACCCGCAGCCCGTGCAGATCATCGAGCCCGTGTTGCAAGAGGCTGCGGCCCCCAGCGTGCGCGTGGTCAAGGAGCGCCAGAAGCCCCTGTTCTCCGAACTGCCCGACAGCAAGCTGCCCCAGGTGGACCTGCTCGATGCGGCGCAGCAGCGCCAGGAAAGCGTCTCGCCCGAGACGCTGGAGATGACCAGCCGGCTGATCGAAAAGCGCCTCAAGGACTTTGGCGTCGATGTGCATGTGGTGGCCGCCATGCCCGGCCCCGTGATCACGCGCTACGAGATCGAGCCGGCCACCGGCGTCAAGGGCTCGCAGATCGTGAACCTGGCCAAGGATCTGGCGCGTTCGCTGTCCCTGGTGTCCATCCGCGTGATCGAGACGATTCCCGGCAAGAATTTCATGGCGCTGGAGCTGCCCAATGCCAAGCGCCAGTCCATCCGCCTGTCCGAGGTGCTGGGCTCGCAGGTCTACCACGACGCCAAGAGCATGCTGACCATGGGCCTGGGCAAGGACATCGTGGGCAATCCGGTCGTGGCCGATCTGGCCAAGATGCCGCACGTGCTGGTGGCCGGCACCACGGGCTCGGGCAAGTCGGTGGGGATCAACGCCATGATCCTGTCGCTGCTGTACAAGGCCGAGGCCCGCGATGTGCGCCTGCTGATGATCGACCCCAAGATGCTGGAAATGTCGGTCTACGAAGGCATTCCGCACCTGCTGTGCCCCGTGGTCACCGACATGAAGCAGGCCGCCAACGGCCTGAACTGGTGCGTGGCCGAGATGGAGCGCCGCTACAAGCTCATGAGCAAGCTGGGCGTGCGCAACCTGGCGGGCTACAACGTCAAGATCGACGAGGCCAAGGCGCGCGAGGAATCCATTCCCAACCCCTTCAGCCTCACGCCCGAGGAGCCCGAGCCGCTGCAGCGCCTGCCGCACATCGTCATCGTCATCGACGAGCTGGCCGACCTGATGATGGTGGTCGGCAAGAAGATCGAGGAGCTGATCGCGCGCCTGGCCCAGAAGGCCCGCGCGGCCGGCATCCACCTGATCCTGGCCACCCAGCGCCCCAGCGTGGACGTGATCACCGGCCTGATCAAGGCCAACATCCCCACGCGCATCGCCTTCCAGGTCAGCAGCAAGATCGACAGCCGCACCGTGCTTGACCAGATGGGCGCCGAATCCCTGCTGGGCATGGGCGACATGCTCTACATGGCCAGCGGCACGGGCCTGCCCGTGCGCGTGCACGGCGCCTTCGTGTCGGACGAGGAAGTGCACCGCGTGGTGGGCTACCTCAAGGAGCAGGGCGAGGCAGACTACATCGAAGGCGTGCTCGAAGGCGGCACGGCCGAGGGCGACAGCGAGTTCGGCTCGGAGTCCGGCGACGGCGGCAGCGGCGAGAAGGATCCCATGTACGACCAGGCCGTGGAAGTGGTCCTCAAGGACCGCAAGGCCAGCATCTCGTATGTGCAGCGCAAGCTCAGGATTGGTTACAACCGCTCGGCGCGGCTGCTGGAAGATATGGAAAAGGCGGGCCTGGTCAGCGGTCTCACGGCCAGCGGGCAGCGCGAAGTGCTGGTGCCCGCGCGCGCCGGGGAATGAGCCCGCCACCCCGCAATCATGGAGAAAGAATGAAACGTCTGTTGACTGCAGTTGTGATCGCGGCAAGCGCGACGGCCTCGTGGGCCGACGGCCTCAAGAGCCTGGAAGCCTTCATGAAGAATTCCCAGGCCGGCCGCGCCGAATTCACCCAGGCCGTCACGGCCCCGTCCAAGGACGGCCAGCCGCCGCGCACCAAGAACTCCAGCGGCCAATTCGAATTCCAGCGTCCCGGCAAATTCAGGTTCGTCTACACCAAGCCGTTCGAGCAGACCATCGTCGCCGACGGCAAGACGCTGTGGCTCTATGACGCCGACCTCAACCAGGTCACGCAGCGCCCCCAGGCCCAGGCCCTGGGCAGCACGCCGGCCGCCATCCTGGCGTCGGCCAACGATCTCAAGGCGTTGAGCGCCGACTTCGATCTGCAGTCCGCGCCCGAGCAGGATGGCCTGCAATGGGTCCAGGCCAGCCCCAAGGACAAGAACGGCCAGCTCAAGAGCGTGCGCGTGGGCTTTGCGGCCGATGGCCAGCTTTCGGCGCTGGACATCCTTGACAGCTTTGGCCAGCGTTCGCTGATCCGCTTCAGCCGGCTGCAGACCCAGGCGTCCCTGCCGGCCTCGACTTTCGAGTTCAAGGTGCCAGCGGGCGCCGACGTGCTCAAGCAGTAAGCCGCGCTGCCGCGCGGGGCAACCCTTCAGGCCAGTCGCAGGCTGCAGTGCGCAGTTTGTGAGGTTTTGTAATGGTTTTGCCTAATATCGTCGAGACAATGGCGGCCTGCGGCCAGCGATTGTTTCGACGTCCCTCCGAGGACATGCTGGCCGGCTCTCGCATGCCTTTATGAACCTCAGTCGCAAGTTGCCGCTCGCCATTGCCATGGCGCTGCTATTCACCCTCGCTGCCGGATTCTTCGGACTCTGGTCGGCCCATCGATCCCTAGGCGTCTTTCACGGCGATGTCCAGCGCCACATGGCGGCGGAACGCCTTGCCGCCGAGGTGGAAGGCCACTTCAAAACCCAGGTCCAGGAATGGAAGAACGTGCTGCTGCGCGGCTCGGACAACGCGCTGCGCGAGCAGCACTGGAAGGGCTTTCTGGCCGATGAGCGCGCCGTGCAGGACAAGACCGTGGCCTTGCTGGCCCTGGTGGACGATGCCTCGCTGCGCGAGATCGCCCAGGGCTTTGTGGCGCAGCACCGCAAGATGGCCGAAGGCTACCGCGTGGGGCTGGACAAATTCGAGGCCACGGGCTTCGACCCCTCCGTGGGCGACATGGCCGTGCGCGGCGTGGACCGCGAGCCGGCCGAGCTGCTGTCCCAGCTCAAGGCCGGCATTGCGGCGCAGAGCAAGGCGGTGGCCGACGATGCCTACAGCAGCGGCAAGCACGCCACGGAGCTGAGCCTGGTGCTGATGCTGGTGGCGGCCGTGGCCGGCGTGGCCATTGGCTGGCTCATCACCCGTGCCGTGGTGGCACCGCTGCGCAGCGCGGTCCAGCTGGCCGAGAATGTGGCCCAGGGCCATCTGACCAATGCCATAGCGAGCGGCGGGCGCGACGAACTGGGCCAGCTGCTGCGGGCGCTGGGCGCCATGCAGGAGCAGTTGCGCAGCATCGTCGTGGAAGTGCGGGGCAATGCGGAGCAGGTGGCATCCGCCAGCTCGCAGATCGCGGCCGGCAACAGCGACCTGGCCCAGCGCACCGAGCAGCAGGCATCGGCCCTGCAGATGACGGCTTCGTCCATGGACCAGCTCGACTCCACCGTGCGCGGTAATGCCGATCACGCAGAGAAGGCCAACCTGCTGGCTTCGTCCGCCAGCGACATCGCCACGCGCGGCGGCGATGCCATCTCGGCCGTCGTGGGCACCATGCGCAGCATCCAGGATGCATCCGAGCGCGTGGTCAGCATCATCGAGGTGATCGACGGCATCGCGTTCCAGACCAATATTCTTGCGCTCAATGCGGCCGTGGAGGCCGCACGGGCCGGAGAACAGGGCCGGGGCTTTGCCGTGGTCGCCGCCGAGGTCCGCACGCTGGCCCAGCGCAGTTCGGGCGCGGCGCGGGAAATCCGTGACCTGATCCAGGCCAACGCCCAGCGCGTGGCCCTGGGTGCCGAGGAGGTGGACAGCGCGGGTGCGACCATGGCCTCGGTGCAGGAGGTGATTGCCAAGGTCTCGCGCATGATCGGCGCCATCAGCCACTCCAGCGGCGAACAGAGCGCGGGCGTGAGCCACGTCAACAGCGCCATCGTCCGCATCGAGGAGGGGACCCAGCAGAACGCCGCGCTGGTGGAGCAGACCAGTTCGGCCGCCGAGAGCCTGCGCAAGCAGGCCCATCAGCTGGTCGAACTCATGGCGCGTTTCAGGACGGCCTGAACGCGGTGGCCGGGGCCGGGCGCAGCCGGTCGTGGAGCGCCGCCAGCACCAGGGTGGCTGCCACGGGCAGGGCCCAGCCCATGCCGTTGCCCGGCAGGCTGTTCAGGAAGGCGGGCAGCCAGTCCTGCCAGCCGGCCGCCTTGGCCGCATCGATGAGGCCAAACACCAGGGCCACGGCCAGCACCGGCGCGAACACGCGCTGCGCATTGCGCCACAGGCCTGACAGCAGGCTCAACACCACCAGGGCGATGGCCAGCGGATAAATGCCCACCAGCACGGGGCCGGAAAGGGCGATCAGCTGGGCCAGGCCCTGGTTGGACACCAGGATGCACGCCAGGCCAATGGCCACCACCACCGCGCGGTAGGGCAGGCGCAGCATCTCGCTGAAGTAGGCGCCACAGGCGCTGACCAGGCCCACGGCCGTGGTCAGGCAGGCCAGGGAAATCACCACCGCCAGCAGCAGGCTGCCGATGGGGCCGAAGGTGTGATCCACATAGCGCGTGAGGATGAGCACGCCGGTCTGCGCCTGCGGGGCGATGGACTGGCTGGTGGCGCCCAGATGGATCAGCGACAGGTACACCAGGCCCAGGCCCACGGCCGCGATCACGCCCGCGATGATGGCGTAGCGCGTCTGCAGCCCGGTGTGGGAGATGCCCCGGTCCCGGATGGCGTTGACGATGACGATGCCGAAGGCCAGGGCGCCCAGCGCGTCCATGGTCTGGTAGCCCTCCAGAAACCCTTCGGTCAGGGGCGCGACCAGGTAGTCGCCGCTGGCGCTGGTGGCGGCACCGGCCGGCAGCAGCACGGCGGCGGCACCCAGCACCACCAGGGCCAGGATCAGCACCGGCGTGATCAGCTTGCCGATGGTGTCGATCAGCTTGCCGGGGAACAGGGACAGGCCCATGACCAGCACAAAGTACACCGCCGAGTAGATGAACAGCGCAGTGCTGCTGTGGCCCACGAAGGGCGCAAAGCCCATCTCGAACGACACGGTGGCCGTGCGCGGCGTGGCAAACAGCGGGCCGAGGATGAGATAGATCAGCAGGCCCAGCACCATGCCGGCCTTGCGGCCCACGGGCGAGGTCAGCGCATCGAGCCCGCCGCCCACGCGCGCCAGCGCCACCACGGTGAGCAACGGCAGGCCCACGCCCGTCAGCAGAAAGCCCGTGGCCGCAGCGGCCGCGTGCTCGCCGGCGCCCTGGCCGACCATGGGCGGAAAGATGATGTTGCCCGCGCCGAGGAACAGCGCAAAGGTCATGAAGCCTAGGGCGATAAGGTCCCGGGTCTTGAGTGTTTGCATGGATGCAGAAATGAAAAGGTCCTGCCTTGCCGCATGGCAGGCAGTTCCGGAAACGGTGGGAGGCGCGGAGCGATGGGGCAGCAATGGCGCAGGCCCGATGGCCGCGCATGCCGCGCGGCCGGCTCCGCAAAGGGCAGCATTTTAGGGCGGTGGCCCGAAGCGGGTGAAAAATGTCAGTGATTGCTCTTGATGAGATGCATGCAAACCATTCCTGTCATGTGAGTGACATGCCTGCAGGCGATGGCCAGGCTACCGGCTGGCGATCCATGGCTTCATCCCCCGCGGCCAGGTACAGGCATCAGGGGCTGGCGCACCCGCTGCCGCCATGGCGTGGACAATGGCGTCATGGTTTTGCAACTGCATCTGTTCCCCTCGGCAGCGAATCCGGCACATGGGCTGCCGAACGCCTTCTGCGCGGCGCTGCCTGCGACGGAGCTGGCCCATGGCTGATCTGTTCACCCAGGAGCCCTCCGCACCACTGGCCGAAGCCCTGCGGCCCAAGACCCTGGACGAGGTCGTGGGCCAGTCCCATCTGCTGGGCGAGGGCAAGCCGCTGCGCCTGGCCTTCCAGTCGGGCAAGCCGCACTCCATGATCTTCTGGGGGCCGCCCGGCGTGGGCAAGACCACGCTGGCCCGGCTCACGGCCACGGCCTTCAAGTGCGAGTTCATCGCCCTGTCTGCGGTGTTCTCCGGGGTCAAGGACATCCGCGCGGCCATGGAGCAGGCGCAGCAGAACCTGGCCATGGGCCGGCACACCATCCTCTTCGTGGACGAGATCCATCGCTTCAACAAGTCCCAGCAGGATGCGCTGCTGCCCTATGCGGAAAGCGGGCTGGTGACCTTCATCGGCGCCACCACGGAAAACCCGTCCTTCGAGGTGAACTCGGCCCTGCTGTCGCGCGCTCAGGTCTATGTGCTGCAGTCGCTGACCGACGATGAACTCAGGCAACTGCTGCTGCGGGCGCAGGAAAAGGCCCTGGGCGGCCTGGAGTTCGACGACCTGGCGCGCGACACCATCGTCGGCTATGCCGATGGCGATGCCCGGCGCTTCCTGAACCTGCTGGAGCAATGCCAGACGGCGGCCGGCGCTGCGGGCGTCACGCGGATCGATGCCGAGTTCGTGCAGAACGCGCTGACCTTGAATGCCAGGCGCTTCGACAAGGGCGGCGACAACTTCTACGACCAGATCTCGGCCCTGCACAAGTCCGTGCGCGGCTCTCATCCCGATGCCGCGCTCTACTGGCTCACGCGCATGCTCGATGGCGGGGCCGATGCGCGCTACCTGTCGCGGCGCATCGTGCGCATGGCCTGGGAGGACATCGGCCTGGCCGACCCGCGCGCCATGCAGATCGCCAACGACGCGGCCCTGACCTATGAGCGCCTGGGCAGCCCCGAGGGCGAGCTGGCGCTGGGCCAGGCCGTCATCTACCTGGCCATGGCCGCCAAGAGCAACGCCGGCTACAACGCCTACAACAAGGCCCGGGCCTTCGTGAAGCAGGACAGGAGCCGCGAGGTGCCCGTGCACCTGCGCAACGCGCCCACCAAGCTCATGAAGGAGCTGGGCTACGGCCATGAATACCGCTACGCGCACGATGAGCCCAACGCCTACGCGGCCGGCGAGACCTACCTGCCCGAGGGCATTGCTGAGCCGGGCTGGTACCAGCCCGTGCCCCGGGGCCTGGAAATCAAGATCGGCGAGAAGCTGGCCGTGCTGCGCAAGTGGGACGAAGAGGCTGGCGGCGCATAGCCGAAGCCGGTGAGGGCGGGCCGGTGCCGGGACTAGGCGCCCGGGCCGGGCTCCACCGCCACGTCCCGCGCGTGCAGGGGGGCGTGGCACTCCGAGCAGACGACCAGGGGGTCGAACGTGTGGCCGCACACCGTATGCCGGTGCAGCAGGGGCCGGCCTTGCTCGCCGGACATGTGTACATCACCCCAGTGCACGATGGCCATGACCACCGGATGCAGGTCCAGCCCCTTGGGCGTGAGACGGTACTCATGCCGCATGGGCGCCTCCTGGTAGGCCACCTTCTTGAGCACGCCTGCCTCGACCAGCCTGGCCAACCTGTCCGACAGCATGGGGCGTGAAATGCCCAGGCGTCCCAGGAATTCATCGAAGCGGCGTACGCCCAGAAAGCAGTCGCGCAGCACCAGCAGTGTCCAGCGGTCGCCGATGACCGAGACCGTGCGTGCGATGGAGCAGCGCTCCTCTTCCAGTTCGTTCCATTTCATTGGGCAGTTCCCCGCTTGACGGGTTCTGATTTTAAACCTACCGTGCATTGGGTTCAAAAAATGAACTGACCAATCATCCACGGAGATCCCATGACCGACAAGAAAGCCATTCTCGTGATCGGCGCTGGCGACGCCACGGGCGGCGCCATCGCCCGGCGTTTTGCGCGCGAGGGCTATATCGCCTGCGTCACGCGCCGCGACGCGGACAAGCTCCAGCCCCTGGTCGAACAGATCCGCGCCGCCGGTGGCCAGGCCCATGGTTTTGGCAGCGACGCGCGCAAGGAAGAGGAAATGGTGGCCCTGGTGCAGAAGATCGAGGCCGAGATCGCACCCATCGAGGTCGCCGTCTTCAACATCGGCGCCAACGTGCGCTTCGGCATCACCGAGACCACGGCGCGCGTCTACTTCAAGGTCTGGGAGATGGCGTGCTTCGCCGGCTTCCTGATGGGGCGGGAGGCGGCCAGGGTGATGCTGCCGCGCGGCCGGGGCACCATCCTCTTCACGGGTGCCACGGCCAGCCTGCGCGGGCGCGAGGGCTTTGCGGCGTTTGCCGGTGCCAAGCACGGCCTGCGTGCGCTGGCCCAGAGCATGGCGCGCGAGCTCTGGCCCAAGGGCATCCATGTGGCCCATCCCGTGATCGACGGCGCCATCGACACGGAGTTCATCCGGACCAATTTTCCCGAGCGCTATGCCCTCAAGCAGCAGGACGGCATCCTCAATCCCGACCACATCGCCGACCTCTACTGGCAACTGCACCAGCAGCCGCGCGATGCCTGGACGCATGAAACCGAAATCCGCCCCTGGATGGAGTCCTGGTAGGCCCTTCAGCCCTTTCCGCACCTTCAGCCCCTTCAGCCCCTTCGCTTCGATGCTCCATCCCATTTGATGCAGGCCGCGCCATGAACCCCAACGTGCAATTCCTCTTCGACTTCGGCAGCCCCAACGCCTATCTCTGCCACCAGGTCATCCCCGCAATCGAGGCGCGCAGCGGCATACGCTTCGACTATGTGCCGGTCCTGCTGGGCGGCCTGTTCAAGCTGGCCAACAACCGCTCGCCGGCCGAGGCGAATGCCGATATTCCCAACAAGCGCGCCTATGAGGCGCTGGAACTGCAGCGTTTCGTGCAAAGCCATGGGCTCACGCGCTTCCGGATGAATCCGCACTTTCCCGTCAACACCCTGCAAATCATGCGCGGGGCCGTGGCGGCGCAGGGCCTGGGCTGCTTCGAGCGCTATGTGGATGCGGTGTTCTCCAGCATGTGGGAGAAGGGCTGCAAGATGGACGATGCCCAGGTGATCGGCACCGAGCTGTCCGGGGCGGGCCTGGACGCCCCGGCCCTGATCGCCGCAAGCCAGACGCCCGAGGTCAAGGCCAGGCTGCTGGCAAATACCGAGCAGGCCTTCCACCGTGGCGCTTTCGGATCGCCCACCTTTTTTGTTGGCGACGAGATCTACTTCGGCAAGGACCGCCTGCGCGATGTGGAGGAGCAAGCGCTGCGGGCCTGCAGCCAGCCTCAGGCCGATCGCCCGTCGTAGCGCGTGGTGCGCAGCGCCTCGGGGTCCACGCCTTCCAGGCAGCGCACGTTGACGGCCGCCATGTGCCGGCCCTGGGGGTCGATGGCCTCGCCGAACGGATGGATGCCGCAGGTCGGGCAGAAGCGGTGCTGGATCAGGTGCCGGTGGAAGGTGTAGGTGCGCATCTGCTCCTCGGGCGTGCTCAGTTGCAGCTGTTCGCGGGGCACGAACCACATGAGGGCGCCCTTGCGCGAGCAGATGGAGCAATTGCAGGCCATGGCCTGGGTGAGTTCGCCTTCCACATCGAAAGCGATGCCGCCGCAGTGGCAGCTGCCGTGGTATTTCATCGGGGTTCTCCGTGGCCGCCGCGGGCTGGCGGCACTGCCGTTGATGGTAGGAGTTCATGCTGGCTACGGCAAATTGCTGCAGTGCTACATAAGAGCACGTGGCTTGTAAAGCCTCGGGAAACCCCGCTGCAACAAGGCGTTGCAGGCCGCCAGGGGGTGCCTAGAATCGCCAATCCCCTGCGGTTTCCGGGCCACAAGCCAGGATGCGGCGGGAGAGCTTCCACCACCATGGCATTGCTGGCTCCGTTCGTTTGGATGCGAGGCACGCTGAATGTCTCCATCCTGGACTAAAGGGGAGAGCGCATATGGACATACTGCTTCAGCAGGTCATCAACGGATTGGTCCTGGGCAGCATGTACGCCCTGATCGCCCTGGGCTACACCATGGTGTACGGCATCATCCAGCTCATCAACTTCGCCCATGGCGAGGTGCTCATGGTCGGCGCGCTGACCAGCTGGAGCTGCATAGGCCTGATGCAGGAGGCCATGCCCGGTGCGCCGGGCTGGCTGATCCTGCTGCTGGCGACCGTGATCGCCTGCGTGGTGGCCGCGGCACTGAATTTCGTGATCGAGAAAGTGGCCTACCGCCGCCTGCGCAGCAGCCCGCGCCTGGCGCCGCTGATCACGGCCATCGGTGTCTCGCTGCTGCTGCAGACGCTGGCCATGATCATCTGGAAGCCCAACTACAAGGCCTATCCCACGCTGCTGCCGAGCACGCCCTTCGAGATCGGCACGGCGGTGATCACGCCCACCCAGATCCTGGTGCTGGTGGTCACGGCGATCGCGCTGGCATCGCTGACCTATCTGGTCAACTACACCAAGCTCGGGCGCGCCATGCGGGCCACGGCCGAGAATCCGCGCGTGGCGGCCTTGATGGGCGTCAAGCCCGACGTGGTGATCTCGGCCACCTTCATCATCGGCGCCGTGCTGGCGGCCATCGCGGGCATCATGTACGCCTCCAACTACGGCACGGCCCACCACACCATGGGCTTTCTGCCGGGGCTCAAGGCCTTCACGGCGGCCGTGTTCGGCGGCATCGGCAACCTGGCCGGTGCCGTGGTCGGCGCCATGCTGCTGGGGCTGATCGAGTCCATAGGCTCGGGCTACATCGGCGACCTCACGGGTGGCGTATTGGGCAGCCACTACACCGACATCTTCGCCTTCATCGTGCTCATCATCATCCTGACGCTGCGCCCCTCGGGCCTGCTGGGTGAGCGTGTGGCCGACCGCGCCTGAGGAGACCCGCATGAACAGCAAGAAGACCGTGCAATGGATTCTGGGCGGCCTGGCGCTGATGGTGCTGCCGCTGGTGCTGCAGTACTTCGGCAATGCCTGGGTGCGCATCGCCGACCTGGCCCTGCTCTATGTGCTGCTGGCACTGGGCCTGAACGTGGTGGTGGGCTATGCAGGCCTGCTGGACCTGGGCTACGTGGCGTTCTACGCCGTGGGCGCCTACATGTTCGCGCTGATGGCCTCGCCGCATCTGGCGGAGACCTTCGAGGGCTTTGCCGCCATGTTCCCTGACGGGCTGCATACCTCCATCTGGCTGGTGATACCGCTGGCGGCGCTGCTGGCGGGCATCACGGGAATACTGCTGGGCATCCCGGTGCTCAAGCTGCGCGGGGACTACCTGGCCATCGTCACGCTGGGCTTCGGCGAGATCATCCGCATCTTCATGAACAACCTGGACCAGCCGGTCAACATCACCAACGGCCCCAAGGGCATAGGCCAGATCGACTCGGTGAAAATTCTGGGCCTGGACCTGGCCAAGCGCCAGGAGATCTTCGGCTACGACATCAGCTCGGTCACGCTGTACTACTACCTGTTCCTCTTCCTGGTGCTGGTCAGCATCGTGATCTGCTGGCGCCTGCAGGACTCGCGCATCGGCCGTGCCTGGATGGCCATCCGCGAGGACGAGATCGCCGCCAAGGCCATGGGCATCAACACGCGCAACATGAAGCTGCTGGCCTTCGGCATGGGCGCTTCCTTCGGTGGTGTCTCGGGCGCCATGTTCGCGGCCTTCCAGGGCTTCGTCTCGCCCGAGTCGTTCAGCCTCATGGAGTCCATCATGATCGTGGCCATGGTGGTGCTGGGCGGCCTGGGCCATCTGCCGGGCGTGATCCTGGGGGCGGTGCTGCTGTCGGCCCTGCCCGAGGTGCTGCGCTATGTGGCCGGTCCCTTGCAGCAGATGACCGACGGGCGGCTTGACGCCTCCATCCTGCGCCAGTTGCTGATCGCGCTGGCCATGATCGTCATCATGCTGATGCGTCCGCGCGGCCTGTGGCCGTCGCCCGAGCATGGCAAGAACCTGCCGCACCAGTCCTGAGCATGGAGACAACGCAGATGGCGAACACGGCAGACAACGGCTCCACCTCCCCGGTGCTCAGGGTTTCGGGCATTTCCAAGCGCTTTGGCGGACTGCAGGCCCTGTCCGATGTGGGCATGACCATCGGCCGGGGCCAGGTCTACGGCCTGATCGGTCCCAACGGCGCGGGCAAGACCACTTTCTTCAACGTGATCACGGGCCTGTACACGCCCGACAGCGGCAGCTTCGAGCTGGCCGGCAAGGCCTACGAGCCCTCGGCCGTACACAAGGTGGCCAAGGCCGGCATTGCGCGCACCTTCCAGAACATCCGGCTGTTTGCCGAGATGACGGCGCTGGAGAACGTGATGGTCGGGCGCCATGTGCGCACGCATTCGGGCCTGATCGGCGCGGTGTTCCGCACGCCAGGCTTCAAGGCCGAGGAAGCCGCGATCCGCGCGCGGGCCCGTGAACTGCTGGACTACGTGGGGATTTCCAAATACGCCGACTTCAAGGCCCGCACGCTGAGCTACGGCGACCAGCGCCGGCTGGAGATCGCGCGGGCGCTGGCCACCGACCCGCAACTGATCGCGCTGGACGAGCCTGCCGCCGGCATGAACGCCACCGAGAAAGTGCAGCTGCGCGAGCTGATCGACCGCATCCGCCGGGACCAGCGCACCATCTTGCTGATCGAGCACGATGTGAAGCTGGTCATGGGCCTGTGCGATCGCGTCACCGTGCTGGACTATGGCAAGCCCATCGCCGAAGGCACGCCGGCCGAGGTGCAGAAGAACGACAAGGTGATCGAAGCCTATCTGGGCACCGGAGGACACTGAACCATGGGTGAGCAAGTGCAAGACAAGGGCGTGTCCGCGCCGGTGCTGTTGAAGGTCCAGGGACTGAAGGTGGCCTATGGGGGCATACAGGCCGTCAAGGGCGTGGACTTCGAGGTCCGCCAGGGCGAGCTGGTCTCGCTGATCGGCTCCAACGGTGCGGGCAAGACCACGACCATGAAGGCCGTCACGCGCAGCCTGCAGATGGCGGACGGCGACGTGCACTACCTGGGCCGCAGCATCCGCAACGTGGGCGCCTGGGATCTGGTGGCCCAGGGCCTGGTCATGGTGCCGGAGGGGCGCGGCGTGTTCGCGCGCATGACCATCACCGAGAACCTGCTCATGGGCGCCTACACGCGCAACGACAAGGCCGGCATTGCCGCCGACATCGAGCGCATGTTCGGCATCTTCCCGCGCCTGAAGGAGCGCCGCGACCAGCTGGCCGGCACCATGTCGGGTGGCGAGCAGCAGATGCTGGCCATGGCGCGCGCGCTGATGAGCCAGCCCAAGGTGCTGCTGCTGGACGAGCCCTCCATGGGCCTGTCGCCCATCATGGTGGACAAGATCTTCGAGGTGGTGCGCGATGTGCATGCGCTGGGCGTGACGCTGGTGCTGGTCGAGCAGAACGCCAGCCGTGCGCTGGCGCTGGCCGACCGCGGCTATGTGATGGAGTCCGGCCTGATCACCATGACCGGGCCCGGCCAGACCCTGCTCAGCGATCCGCGCGTGCGGGCCGCCTACCTGGGCGAGTGAGCTGCGGGGCTGCCGCCTGCGCACAGGTTGCTGGAATGTCCCGTGCCATCGACGGGATATGGCAAAAATATGACGATTTGATGAAGATTCATCGAATGCCAATCGATGCGAAATATTGCGTATCTGTGCGATGAAGCAGGTTTTTCGAGAGAATTCGCGCAAAAAGGCAATTTTTGGAAAGAAATCGAAAATCCAGCTTCTGGCGCTGCGGGCGCGATAATTCAGGCCTTCCAGCACCCGGGCGCACCTCGCATGAACTGGCTCCAACACATCCCCGTCGGGCTGCAGACCGTGGTCCTGCTGGCCATGAGCAATGTCTTCATGACGTTTGCCTGGTATGGGCACCTGAAGAACCACGCCTCGTCGCCCTGGTACGTGGCAGCCCTTGTCAGCTGGGGCATTGCGCTGTTCGAGTACCTGCTGCAGGTGCCCGCCAACCGCATAGGCCACACGCAGTTCAGCGTGGCGCAGCTCAAGATCATCCAGGAGGTGATCACGCTGTCGGTGTTCGCGCCTTTTGCCGTGCTCTACCTGAACCAGCCCCTCAAATGGGACTTCCTCTGGGCCGGCCTGTGCATGGTGGGCGCGGTGTATTTTATTTTTCGCAGCGGCTGACAAGGCGGCGCGCCGACGCGCAAAAACGCGCTTGGGACTCAAGAGTACACTTCGCCCCGTTCAAGCCGGGAAGCCATGCCAAGCATCCGCAATGTGACGCAGTGAGTCGCCTGGTTCCCACTTTTCCCGGTAAGGAGCATTCATGCTTTTTGGCAAACTATTGCCACGCGAAGGCAATTTCTTCGAGATGTTCAACCAGCATGCCGACCGCATCGTCGATGCCGCGCATGCCTTCTCGCAGCTTGTCGCCAACTACAACGATCCTCATCTTCGCGAGAAGTACAACGAGGACGTGAACAACGCCGAGCGTGCCGCCGACCGCGTGACGCATGACGTCACCAAGGCGCTGCACAAGACCTTCATCACGCCGCTGGACCGCGAGCACATCCACTCGCTGATCAACACCATGGACGACGTGGCCGACCTGATCCAGGACTCGGCCGAGACCATGGCGCTGTACGACGTGCGCCACATGACGGATGAGATCACGCGCCTGACCGACCTGTGCGTGCGCTGCTGCGAGCGGCTGCGCGATGCGGTCAAGCTGCTGTCGCGCATCTCCGATCCATCGGTGGTGGACGCGGCGATGAAGACCTGCGAGGAAATCGACCGCCTCGAATCGGATGCCGACCGCGTGATGCGCTCGGCCATGAGCAAGCTGTTCCGCGAAGAGCCCGATGTGCGCGAAGTCATCAAGCTCAAGGCCATCTACGAGCTGCTGGAGACGGTGACCGACCGCTGCGAGGACGTGGCCAACCTGATCGAGGGCATCGTCCTCGAGAATTCCTGAGCCCTCGCGGAGTCGTTTCGTTATGGAATCCGTACAAGCGGCCCTGTGGGTCGTGATCCTGCTGGTGGTGCTGGCCCTGCTGTTCGACTTCATGAACGGCTTCCACGATGCTGCCAACTCGATCGCCACCGTGGTCTCCACGGGCGTGCTCAAGCCCACGCAGGCCGTGGCCTTCGCGGCCTTCTTCAACGTGGTGGCGGTCTTTGTCTTCCACCTCAGCGTGGCGGCCACCGTGGGCAAGGGGATCGTCCAGCCCGGCATCGTGGACACGCACGTGGTCTTCGGCGCCCTGGTCGGCGCCATTGCCTGGAACGTGATCACCTGGCACTACGGCATCCCCAGCAGCTCCTCGCATGCGCTGATCGGCGGCATCGTGGGCGCCGTGATCGCCAAGGCCGGCGCGGGCGCACTGATCGCCAGCGGCATCTGGAAGACCGTGGCCTTCATCTTCGTCTCGCCGCTGCTGGGCTACCTGCTGGGCTCGCTGATGATGGTGCTGGTGGCCTGGATCTGCCGCCGCGCCGCTCCCAACCGGGTGGACCGCTGGTTCCGCCGGCTGCAGCTGGTCTCCGCCGGCGCCTACAGCCTGGGCCACGGCGGCAATGATGCGCAAAAGACCATCGGCATCATCTGGCTGCTGCTGATCGCCACCGGCTATGCCAATGCCGGCGATGCGGAGCCGCCGCTGTGGACCATCGTCAGCTGCTACCTGGCCATCGGCCTGGGCACCATGTTCGGCGGATGGCGCATCGTCAAGACCATGGGCCAGAAGATCACCAAGCTCAAGCCCGTGGGAGGCTTTTGCGCCGAAAGCGGTGGCGCGCTGACGCTGTTCTTCGCGACCTTCCTGGGCGTGCCGGTCTCGACCACGCACACCATCACGGGTGCCATCGTCGGCGTGGGCTCCACCCAGCGTGCCAGCGCCGTGCGCTGGGGCGTGGCAGGCAACATCGTCTGGGCCTGGGTGCTGACGATTCCTGCCAGCGCCTTCGTGGCTTCCATTGCCTACTGGATCAGTCTCCAGCTGTACTGAGCTAGAGCCACCGCCAAAAAGAAAGACCGCCAATGGCGGTCTTTCTTTTTAGGAGAGGCATTGCGCATCACTGGGAAATCTTGCGCGCTTCCTCCACCTGGTGCTCGAAGTAGTGCTGGAAGCTGTAGGCAATGCTGGCCATGAGCACGGCGGCGCCCAGCATCAGGGACAGCGCAATGGCAAAGATGGTTGACCAGCCCGTGCGCCCGGCCTGCGCCTGCAAGTCAACGCCGGGGTTGTGGCGCCGGTTCCAGGCCTCGGTGTCGGTCAGCCCGTAGAGGATGGCGCGCAGCGCGCAGCCGGCGATGGTGAAGCCCAGCAGCGGGATCAGCAGCCAGCTGAGCTGGTCGTCCTGCCCCAGTTGCTGGACGCGCTCGATGCCGTACACGCCCAGCGCCGTGGGCACGGGCAGCAGCCAGCCCAGCCAGTCGCCGAAGCCATGCAGGTAGAAGCGGTGCAGCCCCAGCGGCCCGCCGACAAAGGCCAGCCAGGTCGTCAGGGTCTTGCTTTTGGAGCGCGCAGCCCCCTGCTGTGCTTGAGCGGGCTGAGGCAAAGGCGTGCTGGGTCGGTTCATGCACCCATTATTCGGGCGAACTGCGGTTGCCGTCTCCCAGGGTCTTCTCCATGAGGACGATGTCCAGCCAGCGGCCGAACTTCCATCCCATGGAGCTCAGCGTGCCCGCCGGGGTGAAGCCCGCGGCGCGGTGCACGCCGATGGAGCCGGCATTGGCCGAGTCACCGATCACCGCCAGCAGCTTGCGCACGCCGGCCGCCTCGCATTCGCGCGACAGCGCATCGAGCAGCAGTCGGCCCACGCCCTGGCCGCGCGCCGCGTCATGCACGTAGATGGAATCCTCGGCGGAGAAGCGATAGGCCGGGCGCGGCTTGAACCAGTTGGCATAGGCAAAGCCCAGCACCTGGCCCTGTTCGTCCACGGCGACCAGATAGGGCAGGCCCTTGGCCAGCACGTCCGCGCGGCGCGTGGCCATGTCCGATTCGGCAGGGGGATCGGTCTCGAACGTGCCCGTGCCGTGCAGCACGTGGTGGCGGTAAATGGCGGTGATGGCGGCGAGATCGCCGTCCAGGCTTGAGCGAATGGTAGGCATGGAAAGGGAAGTTGGATATAATCGCTGGTTTTACGGCGTGTCGCTGGCCGGGTGGCCATGTCGCGTGTCTCAAACGCCGCAAAACATGTGCAGCCATTCATTGTCTAGTTAATTGTGTGGTGGCTGCGCCCACCCGAAGGAAAATCATGGTCGTCATTCGACTCTCTCGCGGCGGTTCCAAGGCCCGTCCGTTCTACAACATCGTTGCCGCCGACAAGCGCGTGCGCCGCGATGGTTCGTTCATCGAACGCCTGGGCTTCTACAACCCCAACGCCCGTGGCGGCGAAGAGGGTCTGCGCGTCGCTCTGGACCGCGTGAACTACTGGAAGGGCGTTGGCGCGCAGGCTTCCGAGACCGCAGAGCGCCTGATCAAGCAGGCCACCCAGAAGACTGCTGCCTAATTCAGCATCCCTTCTGAAATCGGGTTCCGTTGGCTTGTCTGACGGAGCCCGTTTTTGTTTTCCCCTCCGGATCGCCTTGCAGGAATCTGCAACGATCTGCATCGACTGTCCATCTACTGCCTACCGACTGCCATGAGCCACATGCCTGAACTCGAAGCCAGCGTACTGCCCGCCGATGCCGTGGAGGTCGGGCGCATCGCCGATGCCTGGGGCATCAAGGGCTGGTTCAAGGTGGCCGCCTTCAGCGCCGACCCCGAGGCCCTGTTCACCGCAAAGCAGTGGTATCTGCAGCCCCCCGAGAAGGGTGCGCGGCAGTTCACCGGTACGGTGCTGCTGCCGGTCAAGCAGGCGCGCGTCCACTCCGATTCCGTCGTCGCCACATCGCCTGCCGTGAACGACCGCAATACCGCCGAGGCCCTGCGTGGCGCGCGCATCTTCGTGGCGCGCAGCGATTTCCCGCAGCCCGAAGATGGCGAGTATTACTGGGTCGATCTGCTGGGCCTGTCCGTGGTCAACCGCGAGGGCGTGGCCCTGGGCGTCGTCCGCGACCTGCTGTCCACCGGCCCGCAGACCGTGCTGGTGCTGGCCTATGAAGAGGATGGCAAGGAGCGCGAGCGCATGATTCCCTTCGTCGATGCCTATGTGGACAAGGTGGATCTGCCGGGCAAGACCATCGTTGCCGACTGGCAGCCCGACTATTGATCGCCGACCTCCATGCGCTTCGACATCATCACGCTGTTCCCCGAGCTGTTCACGCCGTTTCTTGAAAGCGGCGTCACGCGCCGAGCCTATGCCTCGGGCCAGGTCGGCGTGCACCTGTGGAATCCGCGAGACCATGCCCAGGGCAACTACCGGCGCGTGGACGATCGCCCCTTTGGCGGCGGCCCCGGCATGGTGATGATGGCCGAGCCGCTGCAGCGCTGCCTGGAGGCGGCCCGGCAGGCGCGCCGCGAGGCCGGCGAGCCCGAGCCGGCTCCCGTGGTGCTGTTCTCGCCGATCGGCACCACGCTGCGCCATGCCGTGGTGGCCGACTGGGCGCAGGGGCAGGGCGCAATCTTGCTGTGCGGCCGCTACGAGGGCCTGGACCAGCGCTTCATCGATACCCATGTCACGCACCAGTTGAGCCTGGGCGACTTCGTTCTTTCTGGCGGCGAGATCGCTGCCATGGCCCTGCTGGATGCCGTCGCACGGCTGCAGCCCGGCGTGCTCAATGACGAAGGCAGTTTCCAGCAGGACAGCTTCAATCCGGCGCTCGACGGCCTGCTCGATTGCCCGCACTACACCCGCCCCGAAGTCTGGGAAGGGCGGGAAGTGCCGGCGCCACTGTTGTCCGGTCACCACGCGCAGATCGAGCGCTGGCGCCGCGACCAGCGCCTGTCCATCACGGCCAGGCACCGGCCCGAGCTGATAGAGCAGGCGCGCGCCCAGGGCCTGCTCAACGCCAAGGACGAGGGGTTTTTGGCAAAAAACGTCTCCGGGCTATAATCCGCGATTCTTCGATCCTCTATCCGGCCGCTGCTACGAACAAAGCAGCCATGGCGCCAATCCCGGCGCTTGCCAATCCTGGCGCGGACAAGATCGATTGGATGTTGACCATGAATCTGATCCAGATCCTCGAGCAAGAGGAAATCGCCCGTCTGAACAAGACCATCCCCCAGTTCGCCCCCGGTGACACCGTCATCGTGAGCGTGAACGTGGTCGAAGGCAGCCGCAAGCGCGTGCAGGCTTACGAAGGCGTGGTGATCGCCAAGCGCAACCGTGGCCTGAACAGCGGCTTCACCGTGCGCAAGATCTCCAGCGGTGAAGGCGTGGAGCGTACGTTCCAGACCTACTCGCCCCTGATCGCCGGCATCGAAGTCAAGCGTCGCGGTGATGTGCGTCGTGCCAAGCTGTACTACCTGCGCGAGCGCAGCGGCAAGTCGGCCCGCATCAAGGAAAAGCTGCCGTCGCGTGTCAAGGTTTCTGCCGAAGCCTAAGCACCTGCGTCACAGCTGGAAAGCCGCTACAGTCGCCTGTAGCGGCTTTTTTGTTGTCCGGCCGTCTTCCATCACAGCCCTTCATTCGTGTCCTCACAGCCCGATACCGCCATTCCCGTGCCGACCGGTGGCCCAGCGCCCGCAGCCGTGCCGTCGATCGCCGACCCGCGCATGGCGCAACTGATTGGCAAGGACAGCCACCTGCCTGCCGTGCCCCCCGAAGCCCGCACGCCCGAGGCCCTGCGCCAGCGCTTTGCGCTGCCGCCGCAGTGGGCTCCCGAGGTGGTGCGCGAGAAGCGCTTCAGCGATCGCCAGCCCACCGATGCCGCCGTGCTCGTGCCCATCGTGCTGCGCCCCGAACCCACGGTGCTGCTGACCGAGCGCACGGCCCACCTGTCCACGCATTCGGGGCAGGTGGCATTTCCGGGCGGCAAGCGCGATCCGGAGGATGCCTCTGCCCAGGCCACGGCCCTGCGCGAGGCGCATGAGGAAGTCGGACTGGCCGCCAGCGATGTGCAAGTGCTGGGCACGCTGCCCATCTACATCACGGGCACGGCCTTCCTGATCACGCCGGTGGTGGCCCTGGTCGATCCCCGGGCGCACCTCAATCCCAATCCCTACGAAGTGGCGGATGTGTTCGAGGTGCCGCTGGCCTTCCTGCTCGATCCTGCCAACCATGAGCGCCACTCCATGGTCTGGAACGGCGTGCCGCGCGAATGGTTTGCCATGCCCTACCAGGATGGCGATCGCCAGCGCTACATCTGGGGCGCCACAGCCGGCATGCTGCGAAATCTTTACCGATTCCTGTCGGCCTGATGCCCGGAACGGGGGCTGCGCCACCCCGGGGTCACTGACCTGTCTGCATGCGCCAGTATGATGGCCGGATGAGTTTCTTTGCCATTCTGATCGCCTTGCTGATCGAGCAGGCGCGCCCCTTGACGCCGGCCAATCTCGTGCACACAGGCTACAGGGCCTGGACGGTTTCGGTGCGCCGCAACTTCGATGCCGGCCAGGCACACCATGGCTGGCTGGCCTGGACCGTGGCGGTGGCACTGCCGTGTGTGCTGGTGATGGGCATCTATCTGCTGCTGCTGTGGGGTGTGGGCTGGCCGCTGGCCATGGTCTGGAATGTGGCCGTTCTCTATGTGACGCTGGGCTTTCGCCAGTTCAGCCACCACTTCACACGCATCCGCGATGCGCTGGATGCAGGCGACGAGTATGCGGCGCGCGAGGCGCTCGCTCACTGGCAGCAGGTCGATGCCAGCGAGGTGCCGCGCAGCGAGGTCGTGCGCCATGTAATCGAGTACTCGGTGCTGGCCGCCCATCGCCATGTGTTTGGCGTTCTGTTCTGGTTCTCTGCGCTGGCAGCGCTGGGGCTGGGTCCGCTCGGCGCCGTGTTCTACCGCATGACGGAGCATCTGTCGCGCTCCTGGTCGCGCAAGGGCCTGGTGGGGGGCACCCAGGTCAGTCCCCAGTTGCAGCACACCTCCCGGCTGGCCTGGACCGTGATCGACTGGTTGCCTGCACGGTTGACGGCGCTGTCCTTTGCCGTGGTCGGCAGCTTCGAGGAGGCCATCGAGGGCTGGCGCTTCCATGCCCAGCGCTTTCCCAACGACAACGATGGCGTGATCCTGGCCGCCACCTCTGGTGCCATCAACGTGCGCCTGGGCGGCGAGGCGCTCAAGCGCCGCGAAGGCATCTCGGTGACGCGCGACGATGGCGAGGAGATCGATCTCGATGTGGACAGCGAAGCCACGCCGGGCCGAGAGCCCGAGATCGGCCATCTGCGCAGCGTGGTCGGCCTGGTCTGGCGCTCGGTCGTTGTCTGGCTGCTGCTGCTGGCCCTGCTGTCGCTGGCGCGTTTGCTGGGCTGATCGCTGCGCCGCAGGAGGCGAAGCCCTGCCTGTCTTGCCAGGCAGCAGCCCGCCCTTCCTGATGCAGCCGGGTCGTTGTTTTGAGGAGCTCAGTACTTGTGCGCCTGGCTCAATTCATCGAACAGTTCGGCGTAGATGTAGTACCGGTTGGCGCTGATGTCGTGGTCGGCATCCATTCCGGTTTCCTCGTCTTCCACGCGCGGCATGACGGCGCAGCCCGGCTCGTGCAGGTGGGTGCAGTTGTAGAACTTGCATTCCTGCGCATGGGCGCCGATGTCGGGCATGCAGCGGGGCAGGTCCGTGGGCTCTATGTGGCGCAGGCCGAATTCCTGGAAGCCCGGCGAGTCGATCAGCGCCGTGGTGCGCTCTTCGTCCATCCAGTACCAGCTGGTGGTGGTGGTCGTGTGCTTGCCGGAGTTCAGCGCCTGCGAGATCTCGTTGGTGGCCGCGCGCGCGCCGGGCACCAGCAGGTTGATCAAGGTGCTTTTGCCCGAGCCGGACGGGCCCAGGACCAAGGTGGCCTTGCCCTTGAGGTGTTGCATCAGCAATTGCCGGTCGGCCTCGCCTTCGTTGGCCAGCGACAGCGACAGCACCTCGTAGTGCGGCGTTTCCTGGCCCAGGTACATCTCGCGATAGGGCTTCAGGCGCTCCCAGGCATCGGCGAAGGGTTCGGCCAGATCGCGCTTGTTCAGGGCGATCAGGGGCTTGATGTGGGTGGCTTCGGCGGTGATGAGGGCACGGGCCAGCTGGCTTTCGGAGAACACCGGCTCGGCCGCGATCAGGATCAGCACCTGGTCGATGTTGGCCGCAAAGGACTTGGTGCGTATCTCGTCCTGGCGGTAGAACAGGTTGCGCCGTTCCAGCACCTTCTCTATGGTGCCCTCCTCGCCCTGGCCGGCGGGTGGCAATTGCCAGCGCACGCGGTCGCCGACCACGGTCTGGCTCTTCTTGCCGCGCGGATGGCAGATGTGGCGTGCGCCTTCTTCGGTCTCGACCACGCAGTGGCGGCCATGGCTGGAGACGACCAGACCTTCTCGCAATGCGGAGCGCTCAGCCATGGGATGCCGGGGTGGGATTCATGGACGCTCCAGCAGCGCATCGATGCGGCGGGCGCACTCGATGTCGGTGGACGAGATGCCGTTCACGTCATGCGTGTTCAGGCGCACACCGCAACGGCCGTAGCTCACGGTCAGGTCGGGGTGGTGGTCCTGCTGGTGGGCGATCAGGGCCAGCGCGTTCACGAAGGCCATGGTCTCGTAGTAATTGGCAAAGGCGTAGCTCTTGGCGATGGCATCGCCATCGAGCTGCCACCCCGGCAGGGCCGCCAGTGCGGTGCGCAATTCGTCCGGCGTCAGCGCGCGGCGCTGCTGCGTGGACCAGTCCTGTTGTTGCAAGCGTTGTGTGCTCATGGTGGATGTGAAAGGTTCAGGTCGGAGAAGGCATGCGCGCCAGCCGGGCGAGGGCGGGCGGATGCGAGTAGTAAAAGCCCACGTACCAGGGATCGGGCGTGAGCGTTGACGCATTGTCCTCGTACAGCTTGAGCAGTGCCGAGGCCAGATGGGCGCCGCTGGCCTGTTGCATGGCATAGGCATCGGCTTCGAACTCGTCGCGGCGCGACAGGGCCGAGAACAGCGGGGTGACGAAGAAGCTGAACACCGGCACGGCCAGCAGGAACAGCAGCAGTGCCACGGCCTCGTTGCCGGCGCCTATCCCGCCATGGCCCAGCGCAAGGTCCAGACCCGGGCGCACGCCCAGGCCCAGGTAGAACCACAGCTGCTGCGACAGCCAGCCCAGCAGTGCGAAGCCGGCCAGGCTGGCGGCGAACATCAGCAGCATGCGCTTGAGGATGTGGCGGTGCTTGAAGTGGCCCAGCTCGTGCGCGAGCACGGCCTCCACCTCGTCGGCGTCGAGCTGCTTGAGCAAGGTGTCGAAGAACACCACGCGCTTGGAATGGCCGAAGCCCGTGAAATAGGCATTGGCATGGGCCGAGCGGCGGCTGCCGTCCATCACGAACAGGCCTTTGGCCGTGAAGCCGCAGCGCTGCATCAGCGCGCTAACGCGCTCCTTGAGCGTGCCCTCGGCCAGGGGTTCGAACTTGTTGAACAGCGGTGCGATGAAGGTCGGGAAGATCCACATCAGCAGCAGGTTGAACGCCGTCCACACGGCCCAGGCCCACAGCCACCACAGGTCGCCGGCCGATCCCATGAGCCACAGGATCAGGGCCGCCAGTGGAAGGCCGATGGCCGTGCCCATGGCGGTGGACTTGATGGCATCGGTCAGCCACAGCCGCAGCGTCATCTGGTTGAATCCAAAGCGCTGCTCCAGCACAAAGGTCTGGTAGAGCGACAGCGGCAGCTCCACCAGTGCGGAGATCAGGGCAAAGCCGGCCAGCAGTGCCAGTTGCTGCCACAGGCCGGGGCCCATCAGTTCCAGCAGCCACTGGTTGAGCGCGTCGAGCCCGCCCAGCAGCGTCCATGCGAGCAGCACCACGGCGCCCAGCGTCATCTCGATCAGGGCGATGCGGGCCTTGGCCAGCGTGTAGTCGGCGGCCTTCTGATGGGCCGCGAGGCTGATGCGTTGCGCAAAGGCCTCAGGCACCTCGGACCGATGGCGTGCCACATGGCGGACCTGGCGCGAGGCCAGCCAGGCGCGCAGCAGCCACTGGGCCAGCACGGCGGCGGCAAACAGCAGGGACAGCGTCGAGGAAAAATCGGGGTTGAAGGCCATGTGGCCGCAGTGTAGGCGACAATTTGGGCCATGTCCGAAGCCTCCGAAGCCGCCAGCGCTTGCATTCCCGTCCCCGCCGAACCCGGCACGTCCATCACCCTGGCCAAATCCGATCTCAACCTTGTCTGGCTCGACTGCGAGATGACCGGGCTGCAGCCCGATACCGATCGCATCATCGAGATCGCCGTGGTCGTCACCAGTCCGGACCTGGCCATTCGCATCGAAGGGCCGGTATTTGCCATCCATCAGGCAGATGCGCTGCTCGATGGCATGGATGCCTGGAACAAGGGCACGCACGGCAGGAGCGGCCTGATCGATCGCGTCAAGGCATCGACCACCAGCGAGGCCGATGCGGAGGCTGCGCTGATCAAGTTCCTCTCGCAGTACGTTCCCAAGGCCAAGGCCCCGCTGTGCGGCAACAGCATCGGGCAGGACAGGCGCTTCATGGAGCGCTACATGCCCAGGCTCAACAACTTCTTCCACTACCGCAATGTCGATGTCAGCACCCTCAAGGAACTGGCCAGGCGCTGGAAGCCCGACGCCTATGCCTCCTTCAAGAAGGCCCAGCGCCACACGGCACTGGCCGATGTGCACGAGTCCATCGATGAACTGGCGCACTACCGCGCGCGCCTGCTGAACGTCTGAATCTGGCGGTCCCGGCCATTTTTTGTGCCAGGGGCTTGCGGGAAAACCCGGGGAGTGCGACAATCTCCAGCTTGCCCCCATCAACAAGGGGCAATTTGCACATCTCCATCACACAAGGGCCCCCTGCGC
This sequence comes from Delftia deserti, assembly GCF_042653485.1. Taxonomy (NCBI): domain Bacteria; kingdom Pseudomonadati; phylum Pseudomonadota; class Betaproteobacteria; order Burkholderiales; family Comamonadaceae; genus Delftia; species Delftia deserti. The sequence continues at coordinate 5,350,223 of NZ_JBHSIH010000001.1, forward strand.
TGTGTGTCTGCGGTCGGTGTCCATAGACCACCATGAAGGCTTTCATGGATGGCGGGACCATCGGTTTCGGACCAGCCGAAAATGCCCATCCGCCCTTTTGCGAAGGGCCGGTTAAGTCTGACGGTGGATGTTGACCCAACCGTCGAGAAAAGCGTGCCAGATCGCTGACTGCGCGTGCTTTTCGTTAGAGCCATTCATGAACGATATCTCTCAAGAGCAGGGCATCATTGCCGCTGCCGATTCTTCTTTTGCTTCCGCCGCTGAAGCATCTTCCGTGCTGAACGCCGCCGTTGCCAGCGCCGAGCAGGCCGCCGAATCCCTGGCCGCCGCCGAAGTCGTGGAAATCGCCGAAATCGCCGAAGGCGCCGAGGCCGTTGAAGCAGCCCCCGAACTGCCCAATGCCTTCATCGAGCTGGGCCTGGCTGAAGAGCTGGTCCGCGCCGTTGCCGATCTGGGCTACACCCAGCCCACGGCCGTGCAGGCGCAAGCCATTCCCCTGGCCATGGGCAGTGATGACCAGGCCTTCATCGACCTGATGGTGTCCAGCCAGACCGGCTCGGGCAAGACCGCAGCCTTCCTGCTGCCCGTGCTGCACACGCTGATCCAGCAAAAGGCCGACGAAGAAGCCGCCATCCGCGCCGAATATGACCGCCAGTGCGCCGAAGCAACGGCCAGCGGCCAGCCCACGCCCAAGCGCAACAAGCGCAAGGACCCCACGAATCCCCGCAACTTCAAGGCAGCCGTTCCCGGCGCCCTGATCCTGTGCCCCACGCGCGAGCTGGCACAGCAGGTGGCGCATGACGCCATCGAGCTGGTCAAGCACTGCCGCGGCATCCGCATCGCCAACGTGGTGGGCGGCATGCCCTACCAGCTGCAGATCGCCAAGCTGCAGAACGCCAACCTCGTGGTGGCCACTCCCGGCCGTCTGCTGGACCTGCAGCGCTCGATGCAGATCAAGCTCGACCAGGTTCAGTTCCTGGTGGTGGACGAAGCCGACCGCATGCTGGACCTGGGCTTCTCGGACGATCTGGCCGAAGTCAACGACCTGACGGCACAGCGCAAGCAGACCATGATGTTCAGCGCCACCTTCGCGCCCCGCATCCAGCAACTGGCCATGCGCGTGATGCATGACGGCGGCTCCGGCGTGAAGAAGGTCACCATCGACACGCCCCAGGAAAAGCACGCCAGCATCAAGCAAGTGCTGTTCTGGGCCGACAACTCCCAGCACAAGCGCAAGCTGCTGGACCACTGGCTGCGCGACACCACGATCAACCAGGCCATCGTTTTCGCATCGACCCAGGTCGAGTGCGACGGCCTGGCCAATGACCTGCAGCAAGACGGCTTCTCCGCCGTGGCACTGCACGGCGCCCTGAGCCAGGGCCTGCGCAACCGCCGCCTGATGGCGCTGCGCAGCGGTCAGGTGCAGGTGCTGGTGGCTACCGATGTGGCGGCGCGCGGCATTGACGTGCCCACCATCACCCACGTCTTCAACTACGGCCTGCCCATGAAGGCGGAGGACTACACCCACCGCATCGGCCGCACGGGCCGTGCCGGTCGCGAAGGTGTGGCCGTCACGTTCGCGGAATTCCGTGACCGTCGTCGCATTTTCGATATCGAGGCCTACAGCCGCCAGCAATTCAAGGCCGAAGTGATTCCTGGCCTGGAACCTGCACAGCGCGCCCCCAGCAGCAACGAAGGCCGTGGCGGCCGTCGTGGCGGCGGCGGTTTTGAAAGCCGTGGCGGCGATCGCCGCGGCGCCGGCGGCGGTGGCCGTGGCGGTTTCGGTGGTGATCGTGGCTTTGGCGGCGATCGCGAGCGCAGCTTCGGTGATCGCGGTGGCGATCGTGGCTTCGGCGCACGCCGTGATTCCGAAGGCTATGGCCGCAAGGCTGGCTTCGGTGGCTTCGGCGGTGGCCAGCGCGAAGGCGGCTTCGGCCAGGGCCAAGGTCAGCGCGAAGGCGGCTACAGCCAGGCTCCGCGTGAAGGCGGCTACAGCCAGGCCCCGCGCGAAGGCGGCTTTGGCCGTGGCGGTGAAGGCCGTGGCTTCAGCGGCGACCGCGGCGCTCCGCGTGGCGGCGATCGCCGTGACGGCGCTCCCCGCGAAGGCGGCTTCCGTGGTGCATCCGGCGAGTCGCGCGGCTTTGGCGGCGGCGAATCCCGTGGCGGCTTCGGCGGCGGCGAGCGCCGTCCTGCCTTCGGCAAGAGCGCTCCCAAGCCTTACTCGCCCCAGGGCGGTGATCGCAAGCGCGTCGTGCGCTGATCGATCTCGGCATTGCATGCAGACCGGCCCTTCGGGGCCGGTTTTTTTTCGGCCATCTGCGTCCTCGCGTGGTGCGGCCTGCCCTTGATGGTGCAGAACCTGCTGTCTGGCGGGCTCTGTGACTGCCATAATCGCGGCGCGGAGGTGCCCTGTGGAGTCTTTGATCGCGTCCAGTGTGGATTTTGAACACATGTTCGAGCTGGCCCCCGTCTCGCTATGGCTGGAGGACTACAGCGCGCTCAAGCAGTTGCTAGACCAGTGGCGTGCACAGGGCGTGACCGATCTGCAGGCACATTTCCTCGCCCACCCCCAGGCACTGCAGCAGTGCAGCGCGGCGCTCAAGGTGGTGCGCGTCAACCAGCGCACGCTGGACCTGTTCGGCGCCAGTGACCAGCAGACCTTTCTTGCCAGCCTGGGCCAGGTGTTCCGCGATGACATGCATGCGGGCTTGGCCTGCGAGCTGGAGGATCTTTGGCAGGGCTCTCTGAGCTTTGCCAACCGCACCGCCAACTACACGCTGGACGGGCGGCGGCTCGATGTGCAGATCCGTGGCCGCATCCTGCCCGGCCATGAAAATCTCTGGGACTGCGTGCTGGTGTCGCTGGAAGACGTGACGGCCGAGATGCGCAGCGCGCGCCAGCTGCACCGCAGCGAACAGTACTCGCGCGACCTGTTCGAGTACTCGCCCGTATCGCTGTGGGTCGAGGATTTCAGCGCCATCAAGCGCCTGCTCGACGATGTGCGCGCCCAGGGCATCAGCGACTTCGCCACCTTCCTCAAGGTGCACCCGGAATTCGTCTCGCGCTGCATGCAGGAGATTCGCGTCGTGGACGTGAACCGCCAGACGCTGCGCATGTTCGGCGCCACCGACAAGCTGCAACTGCTGAGCCGGCTGGGCCGCATCTTCCGCGACGAGATGATCGACTCCTTTGCCGATCAGCTGCAGGACCTGTGGAGCGGCAAGCTCGTGCAGCACCGCGAAGTGGTGAACTACGCCCTGTCAGGCGACGCGCTGCACATCCACATGCAGCTGGCCGTGCTCGATGGCCATGCCGACGACTGGGGGCTGGTGCTGCTGTCGCTGGTGGACATCACGGCGCGCAAGAAGGCCGAGGCCTACCTCGAATACCTGGGCAAGCACGATGTGCTGACCCAGTTGCGCAATCGCGCCTTCTATATCGAGGAACTCAATCGCCTGGCGCGCAAGGGGCCCTGGCCGCTGGCGGTGATTGCCATCGACATGAATGGCCTCAAGGAGGCCAATGACGAGCATGGCCATGCCGCAGGCGACGACATGCTGCGCCGCGTGGGCGAAGTGCTGACCAAGGCCGTGGATGCGCCTGCCTGCGCGGCGCGCATAGGCGGCGACGAATTCATGGTGCTTTTGCCGGCTTCGGACGAGCGCGGCGCCGAGGCGATCAAGGAGCGCATCCTCTCGCTGCTGGAGCTCAACAACCAGTTCTATCCGGGCCAGGCGGTCAGCCTGTCCATGGGCGTGGCCTGCTGCGATTCGGGCAGCCAGGTCGAGGCCACCGTCTCGCGCGCCGACCAGGCCATGTATGCCGAAAAGGCGCGCTACTACAAGGAAAGAATGCTGGACCGCCGCGCGGGCGGCGCTTAGCGGTCTTGCCCCGCAGTGCCTGTCAGGCCTCCGAGGCGTGCCGCCCGATTTCGGGCCAGCGGTGGTGCAGGTAGATCCAGGACGCCAGCCCGATCAGCATCATGCTGATCGAGCCCAGGGCCAGCAGCACGGTCGAATGCATCACCAGCGGTGCAATCATGCCGGCCACGATGCCATTGGCCGTGGAGCCGACCACGGCCTGCAGCGATGAGGCCAGGCCGCGCCGCTCCGGGTGGATGTCCAGCACCAGCAGCGTGACCACGGGCACCATCATGGCCCAGCCGAAGGCGAACACGCCCACGGGAATCAGCGCCCAGCTCACGTGGGCAGGCCAGATCAGGTTGGCGACCAGGTTGATGATGGACACGACGAACATGATCAGAAAGCCATGGCGGATCTGGTGCTTGGGCGGAATGCGCCCGGCCAGGCGGCCGCTCACCCAGGCGCCGCCCATGATTCCCGAGATCGAGATCACGAAGAACCAGAAGAACTGCTGCGGCTGCAGGTGCAGCAGATCGCCCAGGAAGGCGGGCGCCGACAGCACATACAGAAACATGCCGTTGAACGGCACGCCGCTGGCAAAGGCCAGCAGCACGAAGCGCGGATCGCTGCACAGCTCCTTGTAGCCCTGCATCAGAGGCTTGAAGCGGAAGGGCTGGCGCTGCGCTTCGGGCAGGGATTCCGGCAGGAATCGCCAGTTGATGCCCCACAGCAGCACGCCCACCAGGGTCAGGAACCAGAACACTGCCGCCCAGCCCAGGTGTATGAACAGCCACCCGCCCATCACCGGGGCCAGGGCTGGCGCGATGCCAAAGAAGATGGTGATCTGCGCCATCACGCGCTGGGCCTGGGCAGGTGGAAACAGGTCGCGCACCACGGCGCGCGACACCACGATGCCGGCACCCGTGGACAGGCCTTGCAACGCGCGGAACAGCACCAGCTGCGTGATGTTCTGCGACAGCGCGCAGCCTGCCGATGCCAGCGTGAACACGGCCAGTCCCCACAGCACCACGGGGCGGCGGCCGAAACTGTCGGCCAGGGCGCCGTGGAAAAGGTTCATGAAGGCAAAGCCGAACAGATAGGCCGACAGCGTCTGCTGCATCTGCAGCGGCGTGGCGTTCAGGGCCTGTGCGATGCCGGAGAAGGCGGGGATGTAGGTGTCGATCGAGAACGGCCCCAGCATGCCGAGGATGGCAAGCAGGACGGCCAGGGCCCAGCGCGGGCCCTGCCATAGCGGGGAAACATTTTGTGGCATGCAGGCGAGGCGGTTGTGCGTTGCGGGCGGCCGCAGGCGCAGGAAAAGGCCGCGCGCACTTGCGCCTGCGGCAGGGTGACACTGTAGCGGCTTGGCTGGAATCCGGTGTGACGGATGGCTTGGCGAATGATCTGGGCGATGGAGTGGATTGATAGTTTGTATCTAAATGATATAAATATCGATAGAATTTATCTTTTGCGCCGGCATGCAGGGGTTCGCCGTGGGGTGGAGGGCATGGTCCAAGGCGCTTTCGCCAAGGATCTTCCATGACTGTTTCTCGCCGCACGTTGATATCGGGTCTGGCTACGGCCGCGTTGCAACTGACTGCCGCAGCGGCCTGGTCCAAGGGCCGCCGACTGCAGCTCTCGGCGGCCTATGGCGATGGCATCTTTCACACGCAGAACCTGCGCAGCTTTGCGGCACGCGTGGGTGCCGACACCCGGCAATCGCTGGAGATCGAGGTGATGTCCAACTCGGCGCTCAAGCCCATGGCGCAGGTGCTGCCTGCGCTCAGGCGCAATGACATCCAGTTTGGCGAAGTGCTGATGTCGTCCTGTGCGGATATCCATCCGCTGCTGGCCATGGACTCGTTGCCTTTCATGGTGCGTGGCTTTGACGAGGCTGCGCGCCTGTGGCAACTGACCCGTCCCGTGCTGCAGGAGTTCTTGCTGGCCCAGCAGGGCGTGCGGCTGCTGTTTGCCGTGCCTTGGCCGGCGCAGGGCCTGTTCTGCCGGCGTCCGGTCAACAGCATCGTGGATCTCAAGGGCCTGAAGCTGCGCGTGCAAAGCGATGCGACCAAGCGGCTGGCTGAACTCTGGGGTGCTCAGCCGGTGGTGATTGGCGCGGGTGATCTCGGTACGGTGCTGGAGCAGGGGAGTCTCGACGCCATGATCTCGTCCAGCACCACGGGTGCCGATAGCCAGGCCTGGAAGACCATGAAGGTGTTTCTGGACATCAAGGCCTGGATTCCCAAGAACATGTTGTGCGTCAGCGAACTCGCCTGGAAGGGGTTTGCCGAGCCCGAACGCCAGGCCATCAGCCGCGCCGCCGTGCTGGCCGAGAAGGAAGGCTGGGCGCTGGCCCAGCAGGCTGATGAGCTGGGCAAGAAGGTTCTTGTCGACAACAAGATGTCCGTGGCCGCGCCATCGGCGGACCTGCGCCGCATGCTGGACTTGATGGGCGAGCGCTTTGGCCGGGAGTGGGTGGCCAAGGCGGGCAGCAGCAATATGTCTGTGCTGATGGAATACAACAAGAAAAGGCACTGAGCGCCGTCGCGCCGAGTGCCTTGTTCCGGGTATTGATGGTGGGCCCTGAGTGATTCGAACACTCGACCAACGGATTAAGAGTCCGCTGCTCTACCAGCTGAGCTAAGAGCCCACGTATTCCTGCGTGGATGCCTGATGGAATCAGGCAAAAAAATTCTTGGTGGGCCCTGAGTGATTCGAACACTCGACCAACGGATTAAGAGTCCGCTGCTCTACCAGCTGAGCTAAGAGCCCCCTCGGATATTCCGAAGGAATCAGCCTGGACGGATCCAGGCTGAAAAGGAATTTTTGGTGGGCCCTGAGTGATTCGAACACTCGACCAACGGATTAAGAGTCCGCTGCTCTACCAGCTGAGCTAAGAGCCCCAAAACAAGTCTGCGCTGCAAACGAGACCGCAATTATGCGGCATTTTTTGTGCGCTTGCAGGAAGAAGCGCCAAATTTTTAGTTCATGGCGTGGCGGCGCTGAGCCGGGCCCGCCTGCCACCCTGTGTGCCGCCGCAAAAAAGGCGGCCGAGGCCGCCTTTGGGTGCTGGCGCGCAGTGCGCCTACATCAGCAGATGTTCGCCTGCGTTGTCACCACCCAGGATCACGTAGTTGACCTTGCGGATGTCCATCAACTTCTTGCCGCCGGAGTAGCTGATCGAGCTTTGCACGTCCTGCTCCATCTCGATCAGGGTGTTGGCCAGAGGGCCCTTGACGGGTTCGAGGATGCGCTTGCCCTCCACGTGCTTGTACTCGCCCTTGTTGAAGTCCGAGGCCGAGCCGTAGTACTCCTTGAAGCGCTGGCCGTTTTCCTCGACGGTCTGGCCTGGCGATTCCTCGTGGCCCGCGAACAGCGAGCCGATCATCACCATGGTGGCGCCAAAGCGCACGCTCTTGGCGATGTCGCCGTGGCTGCGGATGCCGCCATCGGCAATGATGGGCTTGGTCGCCACGCGCGCGCACCACTTGAGCGCCGACAGCTGCCAGCCGCCCGTGCCAAAGCCCGTCTTGAGCTTGGTGATGCAGACCTTGCCGGGGCCGATGCCTACCTTGGTGGCGTCAGCGCCCCAGTTCTCCAGGTCGATCACGGCTTCGGGCGTGCCCACGTTGCCGGCGATCACGAAGGACCTGGGCAGCTTTTCCTTGAGGTAGCCGATCATGTTCTTCACGCTGTCGGCATGGCCGTGGGCAATGTCGATGGTGATGTATTCGGGGCACAGGCCTTCGGCGACGAAGCGGTCCACCGTGTCGTAGTCGGGCTGCTTGACGCCCAGCGAAATGGAGGCGAAGCAGCCCTTGCCCTGCATCTCGCGCACGAACTGCACGTTGTCCAGGTCAAAGCGGTGCATCACATAGAAGTAGCCGTTCTGGGCAAGCCAGGTGCAGATGCTCTCATCCACCACCGTCTTCATGTTGGCCGGCACGGCCGGGATGCGGAAGGACCGACCGCCCAGCTCCACGCTGGCATCACACTCCGAGCGGCTTTCCACGCGGCACTTGCGCGGCAGCAGCAGGATGTTGTCGTAGTCGAAGATTTCCATTTGATTCCAAGCTCCATGAAAGGTCGCGGCAGGAACATCCCTCCGCGATGGGGCGCTTGGCTTGGAGGCCGGTCTTGCGGGCGGCGCGGGCGGGCCGCGTCGCCAGGGCGGCTGTGGCCCGGGCACAAAAAACCGGACCGCAAGAAACTTGGGCCCGGTGATTGATTCTATACGTTGCCGGCGGCGGGCCTGGGCTCCCTGTCGATATAGCGGTTATAGGGATGGCGTTATGGGCCTGCAAGGGCGCGCTGCGTGTGCCGATTGCGGGCCGATTGCGGGCCTATTGCGGGAAATGCGGCATCGGTTTCCCTGGGGAGCGAGCTGCTTTCTACAATGCCAGGATGTTTCCGATCGATCTGCTCGACGGCACCTCCGGTGCCGCGCCCGCCCCCAACTCCCCTTTGCTGGCCAACCTCAATGAGGAGCAGCTTGCTGCCGTCACGCTTCCGGCCGGCCACGCGCTGATTCTGGCCGGCGCGGGCTCGGGCAAGACGCGGGTGCTGACCACGCGCATCGCCTGGCTGCTGCAGACGGGCCAGGCCACGCCGGGCTCCATCCTGGCCGTGACCTTCACCAACAAGGCGGCCAAGGAGATGCTGGCCCGCCTGTCGGCCATGCTGCCCTACAACGTGCGCGGCATGTGGATAGGCACCTTCCACGGCCTGTGCAACCGGCTGCTGCGCGCCCACCACCAGGCGGCAGGGCTGTCGTCCACCTTCCAGATCCTGGACACGCAGGACCAGCTGTCGGCCGTCAAGCGCCTGTGCAAGCAGTTCAACGTGGACGACGAGCGCTTCCCGCCCAAGCAGCTGCAGTACTTCATTGCCGGCTGCAAGGAAGAGGGCATGCGCCCCGGCGACGTGGTGGCGAATGATCCCGATACGCGCAAGAAGGTCGAGATCTACCAGCTCTACGAGGAGCAGTGCCAGCGCGAGGGCGTGGTCGATTTCGGCGAGCTGATGCTGCGCTCCTACGAGCTGCTGCGCGACGACGCCGCGCTGCGCGCCCACTACCAGCGGCGCTTTCGCCACATCATGGTCGATGAGTTCCAGGACACCAACAAGCTGCAGTACCAGTGGCTCAAGCAGCTGGCGGGCGACATGGTGGATGGCCGCCTGCAGGCCACGGGCAGCGTGATCGCCGTGGGCGACGACGACCAGAGCATCTACGCCTTTCGCGGTGCGCGCGTGGGCAACATGCAGGACTTTGTGCGCGAGTTCGACGTGCGCCAGCAGATCAAGCTGGAGCAGAACTACCGTTCCTACAGCAATATCCTCGACTGCGCCAACGCGCTCATCAGCCACAACAGCCAGCGCCTGGGCAAGAACCTGCGCACCACCCAGGGCCCGGGCGAGCCCGTGCGCATCTACGAGGCGCCCACCGACATGGCCGAGGCGCAGTGGATGGTCGAGGAAATCCAGCAGCTCGTGAAAAAGGACGGCTGGCAGCGCCAGGAAATCGCCGTGCTCTACCGCAGCAATGCGCAAAGCCGGGTGATCGAATCGCAGCTGTTCAATGCCGCCATTGCCTACCGCGTGTACGGCGGGCTGCGCTTTTTCGAGCGCGCCGAAATCAAGCATGCGCTGGCCTACCTGCGCCTGCTGGACAACCCGCACGACGACACCAGCTTTCTGCGCGTGGTGAACTTCCCGCCGCGCGGCATAGGCGCGCGCAGCGTGGAGACGCTGCAGGATGCGGCGCGCAGCGCGGGCTGCTCGCTGCACGATGCCGTCTCGGCGGTGCCGGGCGCGCCGGGCACCAAGCTCGCAGGCTTTGTCGCCAAGATCGACGTGCTGCGCGAGCAGACCCAGGGCCGCACCCTGCGCGAGATCATCGAGGCCATCGAGGAAGAAAGCGGCCTGCTCGAGCACTACCGCAACGAAAAGGAAGGCGCCGACCGCATCGAGAACCTGCAGGAACTCGTGAACGCGGCCGAGAGCTTTGTCACCCAGGAAGGCTTTGGCCGCGATGCCGTGGCCCTGCCGCTGGACGAGCACGACGGCGCCAGGGCGCTGACGCAAAGCCCGGCCAGCCAGGGCCTGGACCCTGCGCTGCCGCTGCTGGACACGCCGCTCACGCCGCCGGCCGGCACCGTGGCCGGCATGGTCGATGCCGATACCGGCGAGACGCTGTCGCCGCTGGCTGCCTTCCTGACGCACGCGGCGCTGGAGGCCGGCGACAACCAGGCCCAGGCCGGCCAGGACGCCGTGCAACTGATGACCGTGCATGCCTCCAAGGGGCTGGAGTTCGATGCCGTCTTCATCGGCGGCGTGGAAGAGGGCCTGTTCCCGCACGAGAACGCCATGATGGACCGCGGCGGCCTGGAGGAAGAGCGCCGCCTGGCCTATGTGGCCATCACCCGCGCGCGCAAGCGCCTGTACCTGAGCCATTCGCAGACGCGCATGCTGCACGGGCAGACGCGCTACAACGTCAAGAGCCGCTTCTTCGACGAGCTGCCCGATGAGGCGCTCAAGTGGATCACCCCCAAGCAGGGCGGCTTTGGCAGCTACGCGCCCCGGCCCGGTGGCGGCGGTGGTGGTGGTGGCGGCTATGGTTCACGCGATCGCGGCGGCTTCGGCAACAAGGCCGAAGGCTGGCGCAGCGAGGTCTTCGCCAGCCCGCCCGTGCCGCCGCAAAAGGCCGCTCCGGGCCACGGCCTGCGCGTGGGCCTGGACGTGTTCCACAACAAGTTCGGCGAAGGCAAGGTGCTGGCCCTGGAGGGCACGGGCGACGACGCGCGCGCCCAGGTCAGCTTTGGGCGCCACGGCACGAAGTGGCTGGCGCTGTCCATTGCCAAGCTCACGGTCGTGGAGTGAGGCGCGCGCTGCCGCGCGCGGCGCTCAGGGCCTGACTTCGAAGCTCAGCGTCGTGGTGTGGCGCACGTCGGTGTATTTCTTGCCGTCCAGCGTGACCGAGCCGTTGTCCACGCGCGCCGTCACCTCCAGCACGTACAGGCCCGGGAAGTAGGGCTTGAAGCTCACCGTGCCGTCCTGCGATGGCGTGAGCGTGCGGTACCAGCCCTCGCCGGTCTGCACGTTGACCTGGCTGGCCGCGACCTTGCGGCCCTTGAACACCAGCTGGAACGTATCGCCGCCCGCCGTGGTCGGCACCAGCTCCAGGTCGTTCACGGCCTTGGTGTCGTTGCGGCCGAAACGGGCCTGGTAGTAGGTCAGCACGCCATTGGCGCCGGGGCGCGTGGCGGCGATGCGCACATCGCCCTGGCCTGCGTCCACGGTGAAATGACTGGCGTCGGCCTTCAGGGGAAGGCTCTTGCCGTCGGGCAGGACCTGCTTGGCATCTTCCAGGGCCGGCAGCTGTTCCAGCGGCTTGCGCAGTTCTCCGGCATAGGCCCGGGCCTGTCCTGCGTCCTGCTGCAGCCAGAGATAGTCGGCATGTGCGGCCGGCACTGCCAGGGCGGCAGCGGCTGCCAGCCATGCGCAGGCCGTGCTGCGAAGGATGCGGGAAGCTGGGTTCATGGAGTCTCTCCTGTGGTGTGGTTCTGCGTCCGCCAGCCGGGCCTTGAAGGCTGGGGTCCGGGCGGGGCTGAATGGGGCGCAATGCCCGGTGATGGGCCTCGCAGTGCATCAGAAATTATAGCGACCAGGTGAGAATGACTCTTGTTTTGCACGCTAAGAGTCGGGGTCATGACATCCATGGAGTCGCGGCGCAGGCATGCAAAAAGGCCATGGAAATCCATGGCCTTTGTGTTGCTGCGCCATCCGCCGCAGGGCGGCGGGGCGCCGTGGCGGCGGTCAGGCCGACAGCTTGGGCTGGGCAGCGGTGCCGGTCAGGTAGCCGACGGCGGCGCCGAACTTGCCGCGGTAGTTGGCGCTGATCAGCGGGTCCAGCGTGGGCTTGACCACGTTGTGGATGGCGCCCCAGTCACCGGCGTGCTGGAAGTTGCTCATGATGTAGGTCCAGCCGTTGATCTCGTCCACGGCATGCAGGCCCGTGGATTCGCCGCCTGCGGGAATCGACATCAGGCGCGACAGCTGCTTGGTGTCGATGTTGTAGGCCCACAGGAAGTTGTTCACGTGCTGGCCGCTGTCCTCGCCGATGAACAGGGTGCGCATCTTCTCCGAGAACTTGAGGTTGTCGGGGTTGCAGATCTTGTTCGGGTTGCCGGTGTTGCCCAGCGCGTCGGCGCTGATGTCCTCGCCGGCCAGCAGGGCCTTGGTGTCCACGGGCATCCACTCGCTGTTGATGGCGGCGCCTGCCGTGTCCTTCTGGCCGCCGCGCAGGTTCAGTGCCATCACGGTGCCGGCCTTGAGCTGCTTGGGGATGGACACGCCGTTGCCGGCCACGTTCAGCGCATCACCGGCCACCATGGACTTTTCGCAGTTCTGCAGGGCCGAGTAGGCGACCTTGTCCTTGGCGTTGACGGTCGTGCCCTCCATCTTGGTGAAGCCCATGCTCGCGCCCTTGAAGGCGGCGTAGCGGTGGGTTTCCAGGAAGGCGGCGGCCTTGTCCATGCCGGGGTTGATCTTGATCCACTCGACCTTGCCGTTGGCCGTGATCCTGGTGTAGCTGGCGTCGCCCGGATCGGTCTTGGCCACGGTCATGATGTCCGTGGGCTTGAGCGTGTTGGCCAGTTGCTCGATCTCGGCGCTGGTGGCCGAACCCAGCTTGATCCAGGTCAGCGCGGCGGCGCTGCCCGATGCCGGGTCGATGGAAAAGCCCGCACCCACCTTGGCCACGTACAGCGAACCCGAGGACAGGTCCTTTTCCTTGTCGGCCACGAAGACGAAGTAGCCGCTGTTGGTGGCATCGTCGCCCATCAGCGCCGTGCGCTGGTCGGGCATGACCTGGACCAGTTCGTGCGAGATGCGGCCCATGCAGAAATGCTTCTTGATGCTGGCGGTGCCGTCCACGTTGACCGTCACTTCGGGCATGTGGCCGTAGTGGTAGGGGTTGGCCCTGTTCTGGTCGCCATACAGGTTCTGGCTGAAGGCCTGCAGCTGCGCATTGCCGGTGGCGAAGGCGTCGGGCTCGTACTCTTCGCTGGACAGGTGGGTGCCCCAGGGCGACAGGCTGGCGCCGCAGGTGATCCACAGGCCGTGCACCTTGGAGGTGTCCACGTTGTGGTACTTGACCAGGCTGAGCTTGCCGGTGGTCTGATCCTGGTCCAGCGTCAGCACGGCAATGGGCGAGGGCAGCTTGCCGTACATGTCGGTCTTGCCGTCCTGCGCCCAGGTGGTGTATTCGAACTGCACCACGGCGAACACGGGCTTGCCCTTGACGCCATCCACCTTGGCATTGGGCACGGTCAGCAGCGAGGTGCCGTCGGGCGAATCGGAGAAGAAGTGGCGCTCGCTGCCGGCCACGGTGCGGTCGATGATCTTGTTGTTGTTGATGTCGTAGTAGCCGCCGGCCAGGATCTTGCCGCCCTTGCCGTCGGACACTTCATCGCCGGTCACGAAGAACGGCTGGTAGCCCAGCTCGAAGCTCTGCTCGCTGTTGTCGCTGTACTGCACCTTCAGCTGCGAGGCCACGGTCATCCTGGCCATGGCCTGGGGGTTGGCCAGCGTGGGCGCGGCCATGGAGGTGAAGCTGGCCGCCACGTAGTTCTTCGCGGGGCCGTCGTCGCCGCCGCCGCAGGCGGTCAGCAGGCCGGTGGCGGACACGGCGGAGCCGAGCGGCAGCAAGGGGGCGCCGGTCAGGAATTGCAGCGCCTTGCGGCGGGAGAGCATCGTGGATTGGGACATGGGGCTTCCGTTATGGGTTTGTCAGCGTCAACCCATCGGGGGCGGGATGGGCCGGGATGCCGCCGCGCACTCGCTGGCTTGACATCCGCACGGCATGCTAGGCAGCCGGTATGACAGAGCGATGGCACCCGCATGACGAAACCGTGACAGCGTCATGTGACAGCCGGCAGGCGAGGGGTGCCGGGCGATACGGCCAGTCAAGAAAATGACCCGTCCTGCCATAGGTTGACACCTATGAAGGACACCGATCCGGCGTAATCCAGCCGGCCAGAGACGCCCGATGAACCTCATCGGGCGTTTTCAATTTTAGGGACAGGTGCGGTCTTTCCTGGTTGTAGATCTGCACGGCCTGCTGGACCATCCGGCTGGCCTGGGCCAGATCGGCAGGCCGATGCAGCAGGAACTCCATCTTCAAGATCCCGTTGACGCGCTCGGCCAGCGCGTTCTGATAGCAGTCGTAGCCGTCAGTCATCGAACAGGCAATGCCGTGGCGCCGATGAATCTCCTGATAGTCATTCGAGCAGTACTGGATGCCCCTGTCCGAGTGATGCACCAGCATTTGCTGCGTCTGGCGGCCGTTGAGCGCCACCTTCAGCGCCCGGCTGACCTGCCCGGTGTGCAGGCTGTCGTGCACATGATGGCCCACGATCTTGCGCGACCACGCATCAGTGACCAGGCTGAGATAGACGAACCCCTGGTCGGTGGGCAAGTACGTGATGTCGGCCACCCACACCTGCTCGCTGGCAGTCGCTCGGACTTGATGCGGCCCCTCCTTGAGCAAGTTGGGATGGCGTCGAAACCGATGATGGCTGTCGGTGGTTTTGTGATACGCCCGCTTCGGCGCCACCAGCATGCGCGCCTCGCGCAGCACGTCCAGCAACGCATCGCGCCCCAGGCTCGCGCCGGCGTGCTGCAGCGGCTGCGCGAGCAGATGGTGCAGCTTGCGCGCGCCCAACCGGGGCTGACGCAGGCGCACGTCGCGAACGAGCTCGATCACGGTGTCGGCACGCGCACAGCGTTGCTGCTGATGCTGCAACTGCTGGTAGTAGGCTTGGCGGCTGACGCCCCAATGGCGGCAAGCTCTCGCCACGCTCAGCCCCGGGAGGAGCTTTTGCGAGAGGACTTGCCCAAAGGCTTTTTTACGATGCGCACCCCGTAGTCCTTCTTCAGGACATCGATCACCGCCTCGAACAGTTGGGCCTTCTCGTTGGCTTCGCGAAGCTGGACTTCGAGGGCCTTGATCTTCTGCTCGGGAGTCAGCGGTGCAGCAGGTGCAGATGAGGGCTTCTTGATCGGTACTGGCATGGCAAGCCCGGATGATGCCGAACTCCAGTTTTGGCGACCATGCTTGCGCAGCCACACCAACACGGTCGAACGGCCCTGGATGCCGTAGCGCTCCTGGGCCTGTTTGTACGTGAGATCGCCTTTTTCCACCTGATCGACCACCGACAGCTTAAAAGCCAGCGTGTAGTCCCGCTGCGTGCGTTTGACCCTTGATTCCATTGACTTGCCTTTTCTGAGAGGAAAAGGTGTCAACCCAGGTCAGGACGGGTCAAAACCAAAGAAAAAGCCCCTTGAAAAGGGGCTTTGGGGTTGCAGTGGCGTGGCGCTCAGCCGGACAGTCCGGGCGGCGCAGGCGGCGCAGGCGGCGCAGGCGGCTCGGTGCCAATGGCGTCGCTGCCATCGCTTTCATCGGGCGCTGCAAAGCAGTCGCGGAAGGTGAAGACGATGGAGGTGAAGAACATGGCGGCCAGCAGCATGGCCGTGCCGATCATCAGGCCGTTGGCAATGCTGCCCAGCACCTGGGCCAGCACGGCCGAGATCAGGGCCATCACGATGCCGGCCACGATGAACACGCCCATCCAGCTCAGGCCGAAGACCACCAGCGCGCCGATGTTGCGCACACAGGCCACCAGGCTGAAGAACACGGCCTTGACCGGGGGCACGTTGTGCCAGTGCACCAGCCCCGGCGCGTGCCAGAACAGCAGTGACAGCGGCAGGTACAGGCCCATGCTCAGCCACATGGCGGCCTGGAAGTCGGGCGACTCGGCGATCTCGCGCGTCAGCGGCTCGCCGCCCAGGTAGACGTTGGCAAACTGGCCGTCGTCCACCAGCATGGACAGGCCCATGATCAGCAGGAAGCCTGCCGCATACATGGCGCCCAGCGTGAGCATGGAGTTCAGGCGCTGGCGCCCGGTGCGAAAGGCCACCAGCAGCAGGGCCGGCGTGGGCGCACGCCCGTGCGATGCCTCGGCCGCCGCCACCATCATGGCCAGCGAGGTGGCCGGCAGCAGGCCCAGCGCGATCACGGGGCCGATCAGCGGCAGCACCGTGACCAGCGACATGGCCGCCATCGACAGAAAGAACAGCGCCGCCAGTGCCAGCGGCTGCTGGCGGAAGGTGCGGATGCCCTGCTGCACCCATTGCAGGCCGGTACGGGCGGGAACGATGAGAAGTTTCATGGGGTGAGGAAGTCGGGGCGCCTGGATGGGGCATGGCCTCTGGCATGGGCCGCGCCGCTGGCGCCCGAACGGGGACTGTACCCGAGGACGCGCGGCCCGTGGACCGCAAAGCCCTCTGTCAGCCGCGCTGTGGCGGTCTTCGGACGTCAGTCCAGCGCCACGGGGTGGGCCAGGCGCTGGCGCAGCACGCGCTCGAAATGGGTGGGGTCGTGGGGAACGAGCATGGAGGCCTCGCGCGGCAGGTGGAAATCCCACAGGCGGGAAATCCAAAAGCGCAGCGCGCCCGCGCGCAGCATGGGGTTGAACAGCTCGCGCTCGGCAGCGCTCAAGGGGCGCACCGACTGGTAGGCGTCGATCATGGCCTTGGCCTTGGTGGCGTCATGGGCGCCGGTGGCGTGTTCGATGCACCAGTCGTTGAGGCACACGGCCAGGTCGAACAGCCAGCTGTCCACGCCTGCGAAGTAGAAGTCGAAGAAGCCGGTCAGGCGCTCGCCATCGAACATCACGTTGTCGCGGAACAGGTCGGCGTGCACGGGGCCGCGCGGCAGCGCCGCATAGGCCGGCGAGGCGGCCACATGGTTCTGGAAGGCCAGCTCGGAGCGCAGCAGGTCGGCGGTGGGTGCGTCGATGTGCGGGATGACCGTGGGCACGGTCTCGTTCCACCAGGGCAGGCTGCGCAGGTTGGGCTGCTGGCGATCGTAGTCGCGTCCGGCCAGGTGCATGCGCGCCAGCATCTCGCCCACGGCGGCGCAGTGCGCGGGCTGGGGCGCCAGCTCGCTCTTGCCGGGCAGGCGGTTGACGATGGAGGCCGGCTTGCCGCACACGCTCAGCAGGATGTCGCCGCTGCGCGTCTCGGCCTGCGGGTCGGGCACGGGAATGCCGGCCTGCGCCAGATGCTTCATCAGGTACAGGTAGAAGGGCAGTTGCTCGGCCGTCAGGCGCTCGAACAGCGTCAGCACCCACTCGCCCTGCTCGGTGGTGAGAAAGTAGTTGGTGTTCTCTATGCCGCCCTGGATGCCGCGCAGCTCCTTGAAGGAACCCAGGGTCATGCGGCGCAGCAGCTCGCGTGCGTCTTTTTCGGAGACTTCGGTGAAAACGGCCATGTTGCTGTTCCGGCCTTCGCGGCTCGGCGGAAATCGTTGACTTCAGATATGGAAAAAGGGCAGCGCCGTCAGGTGCTGCCCCGTGGGATGCCGCCGGGCCGGGAGCCCGGACAGTCCGGTGAGGATCAGAACTTCTTGAGGTTCCAGACGCGCGTGCCGTTGGTGCCGTCGCCGTCGCCGCGGTTGCGCGAGGAACGGGCGCCGTCGTTGGACTGCACTTCATAAGAAGGCATGTCGCCGACCTTGGGCTGCACGGTGATGCTGCGGGTCTGGCCGCCCACGCGCAGCTCGTCAACGCGGCTGCCGCCATCTTCCACATGGATGTGTTCCACGCGCTGGTTGGTTCGGTCGCGGCCCTCGGGCTTGGCCGTGTCCGGCGCGGTCTGCTCGGTCGCCGCCGCAGGAGCGGTGGAGGCAGCCGGGGCAGGCGTGGGGTTCTGGGCCAGCACGGAGCTGGCGGCCAGGGTCAGGAAGATGAAAAGTGGAGCGGCGCGCATGGGCTCCATTGTAGGACTTGCAGCGGGCGCTGTCCCGCCCTGTCACCCTGCCGGCGCGTGCACAATCGGCGCATGAGCAATTCCAAGACCCTGGTGCTGATCGACGGCTCCAGCTATCTCTACCGCGCCTACCACGCCATGCCGGACCTGCGCGCCGAGCCCGGCAACCCGGAAAGCCCCGCCACGGGCGCCATCCGCGGCATGATCAACATGCTCCAGGCGATCAGGAAGGACGTGGCGGCCGACTACGCGGTCTGCGTGTTCGATACCAGCGGACCTACCTTCCGCGACACGCTCTACCCCGAATACAAGGCGCACCGCTCGCCCATGCCTGACGATCTGCGCTCGCAGATCGAGCCCATCCATGAAGTGGTGCGCCTGCTGGGCTGGCCCGTGCTGGCCATCCAGGGCGTGGAGGCCGACGATGTGATCGGCACCCTGGCCAAGACGGCCGCCGCCCAGGGCGTGAACGTGGTGATCTCCAGTGGCGACAAGGACCTGTCCCAGCTGGTGGACTCCCACATCATGGTGATGGACACCATGAGCGGCAAGCGCCGCGACGTGGCCGGCGTGACGGCCGAGTTCGGCGTGCCGCCCACGCAGATGATCGACTACCAGGCCCTGGTCGGCGATGCCGTGGACAACGTGCCCGGCGTGTCCAAGGTGGGCCCCAAGACGGCCGTCAAGTGGCTGGCCGAGCACGGCTCGCTCGACGGCCTGATTGCTGCGGCCGACGGCATCAAGGGCGTGGCCGGCCAGAACCTGCGCGATGCCATCGCCTCGGGCCAGCTGGCGCTGAGCCGCCAGCTGGTCACCATGAAGACCGACTGCGACCTGAGCGCCGAAGTGCCCACCCTGCCGGTGCTCGACGCGCTGGCGCCGCGCGAGCCCGATACCGCGCCGCTGCGCGACTTCTATGAGCGCTACGGCTTCAAGGGCCTGGCGCGCATGCTCGGCGGTGCCGCGCCCGAGCCCGATGCGCTGGAAGCCGTCAAGGCCGGCCGCAAGCCAGCGGCCAAGCCGCGTGCCGACCAGGCCACGGGCGACATGTTTGCCGAAGAGCAGGCCGAGTCCGACGACGCCACCACCGAGGCCGAGGCCGCCCAGCAGCGCCCGCTGGACTACGACGTGGTGCTGACCTGGGAAGCGTTCGACCAGTGGCTGGCCAAGATCAGCGCCGCCCAGCTCACGGCCCTGGATACCGAAACCACCTCGCTGGACGAGATGCGTGCCGAGATCGTCGGCATCTCGCTGAGCGTGGAGCCCGGCGCCGCTGCCTATATCCCGCTGCGCCATGCGGGCCCCGACGCCCCTGAGCAGCTGCCGGCCGACGAGGTGCTGCAGCGCCTCAAGCCCTGGCTGGAAGATGCGGCCCGGCCCAAGCTGGGCCAGCACGTCAAGTACGACCGCCATGTGTTCGCCAATGCCGGCATCGAGGTGCACGGCTATGTGCACGACACCATGCTGCAAAGCTATGTGCTGGAAGTGCACCGCCCGCACGGCCTGGCCAGCCTGGCGCTGCGCCACACCAACCGCACGGGCATCAGCTATGAAGACCTGTGCGGCAAGGGCGCCCACCAGATCCCGTTCGCCCAGGTGCCCGTGGACAAGGCTGCCGCCTATGCCTGCGAGGATGCCGACCAGACCCTGGACGTGCACCGCGTGCTGTGGCCGCAGCTGCAGGCCAACGACGGCCTGCGCGGCGTGTACGAGCTGGAGATCGCCACCAGCGAGGCCCTGTTCCGCATAGAGCGCAACGGCGTGCTCATCGATGCCGCCACGCTGGCCAGGCAGAGCAACGACCTGGGCCAGCGCATCGTGCAGCTGGAGCAGGAGGCCTACGACATCGCGGGCCAGCCCTTCAACCTGGCCAGCCCCAAGCAGCTGGGCGAAATCTTCTTCGACAAGCTGGGCATGCCCGTGGTCAAGAAGACGGCCACCGGCGCACGCAGCACCGACGAAGAGGTGCTGGAGAAGCTGGCCGAGGACTATCCGCTGCCCGCCAAGCTGCTGGAGCACCGCAGCCTGTCCAAGCTCAAGGGCACCTATACCGACAAGCTGGCGCAGCTGGCGCTGCCGCGCACGGGCCGCGTGCACACGCACTACGCCCAGGCCGTGGCCGTGACGGGGCGCCTGTCCAGCAACGACCCCAACCTGCAGAACATCCCCATCCGCACGCCCGAGGGCCGGCGCGTGCGAGAGGCCTTCATTGCCGCGCCCGGCCATGTGATCGCCAGCGCCGACTACTCGCAGATCGAGCTGCGCATCATGGCCCACCTGTCGGGCGACGAATCGCTGCTGCGCGCCTTCCACGAAGGCCGGGACGTGCACCGCGCCACGGCATCGGAAGTCTTCAACGTGGAGCTGGAGCAGGTCAGCAGCGAGCAGCGCCGCTATGCCAAGGTCATCAACTTCGGGCTGATCTACGGCATGAGCAGCTTTGGCCTGGCCAAGAACCTGGGCATAGAGACCAAGGCTGCGGCCGCCTATATCGACCGCTATTTCCAGCGCTATCCGGGCGTCAAGCGCTACATGGACGAGACGGTGGAATTCGCGCGCGACCATGGCTACGTGGAAACCGTCTTCGGCCGCCGCCTGTACCTGGTGGACATCAACGGCGGCAGCGGCCCGCGCAAGAAGGCGGCCGAACGCCAGGCCATCAACGCGCCCATGCAGGGCACGGCAGCCGACCTGATCAAGAAGGCCATGGTGGCGGTGCAGGCCGAACTCGATGCCAGACAGTCCGAGGTCCGCGTCATCATGCAGGTGCACGACGAACTGGTGTTCGAGCTGCCCGAAGGCGAGTCGGATTGGGTGCGCACCGAGATCCCGCGCCTGATGGCCGGCGTGGCGGATCTGAAGGTTCCCTTGCTTGCTGAAGTGGGTCTGGGACCCAATTGGGACAAGGCGCATTGAGCTTCACGCAGGCATCGTAGACTTGGCCGGTTCTCAACCACCACCAAGGAGAGATGCATGCGCGATGATCAGCAGCAAGACCTGAAGGCCCTGGTTCCGGGGCGCAGCAGCGAAGAGGGGCCCACGCGGCGCCTGGCATTGCAGACCGCCCTGGGCCTGGGTTATGCCGCAGCGGCCACGCCGCTGATGGCGCAGACCGCCATCTCCACGCCGGCCGACGGACTGACGGCCGGCGAGGTGCATTTCACCGTGAACGGCTTCAAGGTGCCCGCCTACCGCGCCGCACCTGCGGGCAAGAAGAATGTGCCGGTGGTGCTGGTGATCTCCGAGATCTTCGGCGTGCACGAATACATTGCCGACACCTGCCGCCGCCTGGCGCGTGCCGGCTACCTGGCCATCGCCCCCGATCTGTATGCGCGCCAGGGCGATCCCAAGACCTATGGCGACATCGCCAAGCTCATGAGCGAGCTGGTCTCCAAGGTGCCCGACGAGCAGGTCATGGCCGACCTGGACGGAGCCGTGCAATGGTCCGGCACCCAGGGTGGCGATACGGCACGCGTGGCCATCACGGGCTTTTGCTGGGGCGGGCGCATCACCTGGCTGTATGCGGCCCATGGCCCGGTCAAGGCCGGCGTGGCCTGGTACGGCCGGCTGGAGGGCGCCAAGACGGCGCTGCAGCCACGCCATCCGCTGGAGCTGGTCTCCAGCCTCAAGGCGCCGGTGCTGGGCCTGTATGGCGGGCAGGACACGGGCATTCCGCTGGAATCCGTGGAGCGCATGCGCGAGGCGCTCAAGCAGGGCTCGGCAGCGGCCAAGGCCTCGGAGTTCGTGATCTACCCGGAGGCGCCACACGCCTTCCATGCCGACTACCGGCCCAGCTACCGCGAGCAGGCTGCACGCGACGGCTGGCAAAAAATGCTGGCCTGGTTCAACAAGCATGGGGTGACCCCCTGAGCGGCTGCGCCGCTTCCCCCGTTGCACGGCGCCCTCTCTCGCTTCGCGGGAGGGGGGCGTCCGGGCAACCGGCGACACCCTCGGTGCGGGGCGGTGCGGCCGGCGTAGGCCCTTACTCGGTGTCCCTGGTGTGAGGACGCGCCAGTTTTTAAGGTATTGCTGACTAGCTTTCAACTTTATTCGCGCAGGGGGGCTTGACAGCTTCTGTAGGCTGAAACCGAGGGCACCCGACACCGTGGCCTGCTTTCTTCATGGGATCGCAGGCCACGGCTGCGATGGGACCCGTCTTTCTGCGAGAATTCGCGGGTTTCGCCTGCAAGGGCATACGGTTGAAGCACAAATCGCTATGACATTGGTAGCAATCATTCTGGCCACCCTGGCCGCCGGTATTGGCAGCGTCTGGGTGGCCGCGTTGTTGATGGGGCTGGGAGGCAATCGCTCGCCGGGCATGATGCCGCAGCGGCTGTTGAGCCTGGCGGCGGGCGCGCTGCTGGCCACGGCCTTCATGCACCTGTTGCCCGAAGCCTTCGAGAGCGAGGCCGGGGCGCATGACCTGTTCGTGACGCTGCTGGTGGGCCTGGTGTTCTTTTTCCTGCTGTCCAAGGCCGAGCTGTGGCACCACGGGCATGAGCATGGCGCGCCGCCGGCCCATGAGCACGACCCCCACGATCATGACCATGGCCATTCCCACGAACACCACCACGGCCACCGCCACGGCGGCTGGGCGGTGCTGACCGGCGACAGCGTGCACTGCTTCGGCGATGGCGTGCTGATCGCCTCCGCCTTCATGGCCGACATGCGCCTGGGGCTGATTGCGGCGGTGTCGGTGCTGGCCCACGAGGTGCCGCACCACATGGGCGACATCGTGGTGCTGCGCCAGTCCAGTTCCAACCGGCGCGTGGCGCTGATCAAGGTGTCCATGGCCGGGGCCGTGACCACGCTGGGCGGCATTGGCGGCTATTTCCTGGTGGGACAGCTGCAGGAACTGCTGCCGTACTTCCTGGCCGTGGCCTCCAGCAGCTTCATCTACGTGGCGCTGGCCGACCTGATTCCCCAGCTGCAAAAGCGCCTGAGCGCACGCGAGACCATGGCTCAGGTGGGCTGGCTGATTCTGGGCATCGTGCTGGTCACCGTGGTCAGCCGCGCGGCGCACGCGCACTGAAGCGGATGTGGAGGCGCGGGCCCTAGCTTGCGCGGGCCTCCTGGGGTGCCGGCCCCAGCAGGTCGGCGTAATCCACCGCGTACTTGATGAAGGCCGCATGGCCGTCGATGCGCAGCTTGCGGCGCAGGTGCAGCCGGTGGGTTTCCACGGTGCGCACCGAGGTGCCCATGAGCGCTGCGATTTCCTTGTTGGAGCGGCCCTCCGAAATCCACTGCAGCACGCTGGCCTCGCGCGGAGTGAGGGCGCGCCGGGGCCCGGCCGCATCGCCGTCGTCCTCAGCCACGGGCTGCAGGCCTGGGCTGAAATACAGTCCGCCGGCGTAGACCCGGTCTATGGCCTCGATGAGCTGCTGCGCAGGCGCGTCCTTGAGTACATAGCCGCGCGCGCCCAGCGCCACGGCGCGGCGCACGTATTCGGGGTCCTCATGCATGGACAGCACCAGCACGCGCACCAGCGGGAATTGATCGCGGAACAGCGCGGCCAGGTCGATGCCGCTGGCGCCCGGCATGCGGATGTCGGTGACCACCAGGTCGGGCGACAGCGCACGGGCCAGCGGCAGGGCCTGGTCCACGCTGGCGGCCTCGCCCACCACGCGGATATGGTCCGTGGCCTGCAGGCGCATGGACACGCCGTCGCGCACGAGAGGGTGGTCGTCCACCAGGAGGATGCGGATCATGGGGTTCATGCAGCGGCCCGTTGGAGTTCGAATTCCGGTGAGGGAGACAGCGGCATGCCGCCATCGCGGTAGAGCACGGCGACCAGCCGGGTGCCCCGGCGCCCCGAACTGATGGACAGGTGGCCGCCCAGGCCTTCGATGCGCTCGCGCATGTTGCGCAGGCCGATGCCGCCCTGGCGGTCGCGCTGCACGCGGCGCATGTCGAAGCCCTGCCCGTCGTCACTGACCTGCAGCACCACGCGGCGGCGCTGAAAGTGCAGGCTGACATCGATGCGCGTGGCCTGGGCATGGTTTTGCGCATTCGTCACGGCCTCCTGGGCCACGCGGAACAGGGCCGTGGCGTGGCTGGGCGGCAGAAAGCGGGTCTCGCCGCGGCAGCCGAATTGCATGCGCAGGCCGTCCTCGGCCTGCATTTGCTGGCTCATCAGCGCCAGGGCCGGGGCCAGGCCCAGGTCGTCCAGCAGGGCGGGGCGCAGGCCGTGGGAGACACGCCGTATCTCCACCAGCGCGTGATTGAGCTGCTCCAGGCCCTGGTCCACCATGCGCTGGGCCGTGGCCGGGTCCTGCGCGGCCAGCCGCCTGAGCTGGGCCTGGGCCGTCTCCAGCAGGAACTTGGAGGAGACCAGCACCTGCACCACGCCGTCATGCAGGTCGCGCGCCACGCGCGTGCGTTCCTCTTCCTGCGAATGCACCACGCGCTGGGCCAGCCGCTGCAGCTTGTTGCTGGACACGCGGTGATCGCTGAGATTGAAGACCAGCCCGGCCACGCCGATGAGCACGATGCACAGCGCCGCAATGCCGAAGATGCGCCAGCGCGTGGCCGCGATGTTGGCCTGGGCGCTTTCGTCGATCTGGCGCAGCGCCTGCTCCACATCGTCCAGGTACAGGCCCGTGCCCAGCGACCAGCCCCATTCGGGCACCGTGGCCACGTAGGCGAGCTTGGCCTCGGTACGCAGCGATGACGGTTTTTGCCACTGGTAGCGCACCAGGCCGCCGCCGCTGCGCGCGGCGTCCAGGATGATCCTTGCGGGTCCTGCGCCGCCCGGGCTATTGGGATCGCACAGGTCCACGCCCGACAGGCCCATCTGGCGCGCATCCAGCAGCACGTTGCCGTGTTCGTCGTAGACGAAGAAGTAGCCGTCCTCGCCGAACTGCATGCGCGACAGCATCTCCAGCGCCTGGCGCCGCTGCACGGATTGCTCCTCGCCGCTGGACTTGATGCGCGTCAGCGCCGTGGTCGCCAGCTGGACGTAGTGGCGCAGCTCCGTCTCCTTGCTGTGCAGGTAGGCGGTCTCGACCAGTTCCCGTTCCTGGTGGGCCAGTTCCAGGGTCTGGTGCTGCACGGTCGCCGCGACCAGGCCCAGGGCGAGCGCGATGGCGGCAATCGACAGAAGTGCAAGTTTCAGCGGAAGTTGCATGGGAGCCTGTGTGGGGTGCACCGACGATCTTTTCCGCCCAGGGGCCGGGCCTTGTCAACAGGGCTTGCGCGCATGCCGCCGGCGCCAGGGTGGCGGCCTTTGAATGGCGGGCGCCGTATTTCCCAGTGGCCTGTGCGCCTTGTATATCCATGCGGATTCACGCGGATTCACGCGCGCGTGAAAAGACGTTTGAATATCCCAAGGAAAACACCATGGAAAATGATTTTCGGGCGCGAAAGAAATATCCCGTGAATACTGGAGAGGCGAGATGCCATTTCTTGGTGCGTACTCCCCTTTTTGGGGTTTTGGATAATCGTTTTGCCGTATTGTGGTGCGCCGTACCTCTGATGCCTGATGTGCCGGTGGTAGACCAGCAGATTCCATGCCAAGCCTTTGTTTTCAAAGAATGTCGAAGCGCTGCGTAGCACTGCGTGGGTCCGTTTGCGTAGTGGTGCGTAGGGGAAAATTCATTATCGAATGCTCCTGATCCATGCCTAGAATTTCTCCGTGAAATCACGAGTTTGAATCATTTTGTATCGGTGATTCAGGTCAGCTCTGATGAGTGGGTTAGTGGTGACAAAGTGTTTCCAGGGTGCCGATGCAGTAATGCGTGGCACGGCAGTGGCAGCTTGTATTTTTTTTGAGAAGGGCAATACCATGGATATTCGAATGAACCTGCGGCGCGTGGCGCTGGCATGCGGGGTGGTGGTGACGGCCGCGGCGCTGGTGGGTTGCGCTGCGCCCAACAAGCGCGAGGTGCTGTCCACCACGCAGATCTACCCGGCCATCGGCCCGTACTCGCAGATGGTGGCGCATGGCAACACCATCTACTTCTCGGGCGTGCTGCCGCTGAACGCACAGGGCACGGCCATCCAGGGCGCCACCATCGAAGAGCAGACGCGCGCCGTGCTCGACCACATCGGCGCCAAGCTCAAGTCCCAGGGCCTGGGCTATGAGGATGTGCTCTCGACCTCGGTCTTCATGAAGGACCTCAACGAGTTCGCCGCCATGAACAAGGTCTATGGCGAGTACTTCAAGACCGGCGCCCCCGCTCGGGCCACGGTGGAAGTGGCGCGCCTGCCGCGCGATGTGAAGATCGAAATCTCGGCCATCGTCGGCCGCCGCTGACCGCTTGCGCAACGACAGGAGGACCGCATGAACGCACGACACCCCCAGATCGCGGCCGAGCAGGCCACATCCCTGACCGCCACTGCGGCCGCCGGCGAATCCGGCTATCCCGCGCGCTGGACTTCCAAGCGCCGCGACTTCCTGCGCATGCTGGGCTACGGCACCGGCGCGGCCACGCTGGGGCCGCTGCTGGCCGCCTGCGGCAGCAGCAACGCCCAGACCTCGGCCGAGGCCCTGCGCGAGCAGCTCATGCGCGACGAGGCCTTCTGGACGGACGTGCAGAACATGTTCATCCTCAAGCCCGAGAAGACCTACATGAACATCGGCACGGCCGGCTCCATGCCCAAGCTGGTGCTCGATGTGTTCGATACCGAAAACCGCAAGAAGGCCGCCGACTCGGGCAACGGCTACAGCAACCTGCTGGACCTGCGCAAGCAGGTGGCGCCGGGCTTTGGCGTGGATGCCGACGAACTGGCCTTCTCGGCCAATACCTCCTCGGGCATGTGCCACGCCATCCTGGGCATCGACTGGCAGCGCGGCGACGTGGTGGTCACCACCAACCACGAGCACGGCGGCGGCGACACGCCCCTGAAGATCGCCCAGGACCGCTACGGCATCGAGGTCTCGCGCATTGCCCTGCCCGTGGGCAACAACCAGACGGCCGCCACCTACGTGAACCTGTTCGACGAGCGCATCCGCGCGCTCAAGGCCCAGGGCAAGCGCGTGCGCGCCATGATGTGGTCCTCTCCCACCTACAAGACCGGCACCATGCTGCCCATTGCCGACCTGATGGGCGTGGTCAAGGCGCATGGCCTGATCAGCATCGTGGACGGCGCCCACCTGCCGGGCATGATGGCCTACAACTATGCGGAGCTGGGCATGGACTTCATGTCCGGCGCGGGCCACAAGTGGCAGTGCGGCCCGGGCTCGACGGGCATCCTCATCATCCGCAACAAGATGCGCGCCTCCAACCCGCTGCCCCTGCCCAAGTGGTACCCGGTGCACACCAGTGCCTACCCGGCGCTGGAGCGCACGACCACGGCCAAGGAGACCTACGACATCGCCGCCTCGGTCACCTCCTGCGGCAGCGTGCACACGCCCATGTTCCTGGCGCTGGCTCAGGCCTGCTCGCAGTGGGACAGCATCGGCCGCAAGAAGATCGAGACCTATGACCTGACGCTGTCGTCCTACCTCAAGGAAAAGATCGTCGAGCGCTGGGGCGTGGACTCGCTGTACTCGCCCAAGGACGATCCCAAGCTGCTGTCGGCGCTGACCTGCTTCAACCCGTTCCAGAACAAGGACGACGTGATGAACGGGACCAAGTCATCGACCTTCGTGGCGCGCATGCTCAGCGACTATCCGCAGGGCTTCGTGATCCGCAACTCCAACTTCCCCGTGATCGGCGCGGCGGCAGAGCACTACGGCGTGCGCGTCTCCACGCACCTGTGGCATGACGCGCGGGACATCGATCTGCTGGTGGATGCGATGTGGGATTTGTCTAGAAAGATGGCTTGACCCCCTGAGGCGCTTACGCGCCTTCCCCCGTTGCACGGCGCCTCTCTACCCGCTTCGCGGGGGAGGGGGACGACACCCTCGCTGCGGGGCGGCCCTTGCTCGGTGTCCCTCGCGTTGGGCCATGCTTGTGTTGGGGGCGTGCTTTCTGGCGCGGAGCGCTGTCCGCAGCCTTTCATCGTCAGCCGGGCTGTCCTTCGTCGCGGATGGCGGCGCGGACCTGGGGGAGCTGGCGGCGCGAGACCATGAGCAGTTCGGGGATGCCGTGCAGGCGCAGGGCCCAGCCTTCGCCTTCGGTGGGGTCGTCGTGGCGCTCCAGGCTGCGCAGGGCGCTGCGGGCGACAAGTGCGTTGCGGTGCACGCGCAGCAGGTGGTCGGCGTGGCGGGTTTCCAGGTCGGCCAGGGCGCCGTCGAGGATGTAGCTGCGGCCCACGGTGCGCACGGTCACGTACTTCTGTTCGGCCTTGAGGTAGAGCACTTCGGACAGGGGCAGGCGCACGGTGGTGCCCCGGTCCTGTATCAGCAGCACGGGGCCGCTGTCGCGCTCTGCCGTCTGGTGCACCGCCGTGCGTGCAGCCTTGGCCAGGGCCTGCTGCAGGCGCTCGCGCCGCACAGGCTTGGTCAGGTAGTCGGCGGCGTCCAGGTCGAAGGCCTCGACCGCATGGCCGGCATGGGCGGTGACGAAGACCACGGCGGGCGGCAGCGGCAGGCGGCGCAGTGCGTGCGCCAGGGCCAGGCCGTCCTGGCCCGGCATGTGGATGTCCAGCAGCGCCAGTTCCACGGCGCGCGGGCCCGGTGACTGCAGCACGGCCATGGCCTGGCGCGCGTCCGCCGCCTCGCTGACCTGGTGCGGGCCGCTGCCCGTGCAGGCTTGCACATCGGCCAGCAGGGTGCGCAGCCGCGCGCGGGCCAGGGCTTCGTCGTCAACGATCAGGATGTGCATGGTCCTTCTTCTTCGATACGGTCTTCGTGGGAGGGCTGGCAGGCGCAGCCAGCGGCAGGCTGATGCGCACCACGAAATGGCCCTTGAGCGTGCGCGCCGTGAGGTGGGCCTGCAGGTCGTGCAGCAGCGACAGCCGGGCGCGCACATTGGCCAGCGCAATGCCGTTGCCGCGCGTGCCAGCTGCGCTGGCGGAATCGGTCTCGGTGGGCAGGGTGTTGGTGATGCGCACCTCCACCAGATCGCCACGGCGCTCGGTGCGCACCTGCAGCTTGCCGCCGCGCGCGCTGGGCTCCACGCCATGGCGTATGGCGTTCTCCACCAGGGGCTGCAGCAGCAAGGGCGGCAGCAGGGCGCCATGGGCGCCGGGGTCCAGTTGCCAGCGCACCTGCAACCGGTCGCCGAAGCGCACCTGCTCGATGGCCAGGTAGCGCTGGGCCAGCTCGATCTCCTCGGCCAGCGTGGTCGTGCTGTGCGGCTCGGCCAGTGCGTAGCGGAACAGGTCGCTGAGGTCTTCCAGCAGGGCCTCTGCCTTGGCGGGCTCGGCACGCACCAGGGCGATGGCGCTGTTGAGCGTGTTGAACAGGAAATGCGGGCGTATGCGCGACTGCAGCTCGGCCAGCCGCGCCTGCGTGTCGGCTGGGGTGTGGCCGCGTGCGCGCAGCACCAGGGCGGCCACCAGCAGGGCCGCCAGCAGTCCGCCGGACATGGCGCTGGCCAGCCAGGGTGCGCTGGTGCCGCCGGCCAGTTGCAGCATGGCGCAGGCATACAGCCCGGCCGCCATGCCCAGCAGCACGCCGGCCGCATACTGCCCGGTGGAGGGCAGGCGCTGCAGCGGGTGCTTGAGCAGGCAGGCGGCCACCAGCCAGACCAGGGTGCCGGGCAGGCTGGCGCCGGTCAGCAGGGCCATGTTCTCCAGCCACTGCAGGGGCGAGTCGGCGCCGAACATCGCAGCCGTGGCCGCCACGGCCTGCACGAAGAGCACGGCACGCAGCACCACGCCGACGTTGCAGGCGTCGAAGACCAGCGCCGGGTGCGGGGCGTATGGAGGCGGGGTGGCCGGCGGCGGGGCGGTCGGTGGTGAAGGCGGCACGTGCGGGCTGGCGGTCGGACAGGATGGGCGCGGCCCACGGGCCGCATGCCCCGGATTATGGTCATGCGCCGGCGCACTGGCCAGCGCCCGCCGCCCGTGCCGCCCCTGGCCGGGCAAGGCGTCAGTTGCCCTGGGCTCCGGAGATGCGCACCACCCTGGCCCATTTTTCGTTCTCCGACTTCACGTAGGCCAGGAACTCGGCGGGCGTGGAGGTGCGGATGGTGACGCCACGCTCCTGCAGTCGGCTGCGGACCTGCG
Organism: Delftia deserti; assembly: GCF_042653485.1. Lineage (NCBI taxonomy): Bacteria > Pseudomonadati > Pseudomonadota > Betaproteobacteria > Burkholderiales > Comamonadaceae > Delftia > Delftia deserti. Next base: position 5,379,973 of record NZ_JBHSIH010000001.1, read on the forward strand.
GCGTGTTCACGCTGGAGACGATGGCCTTGTGCAGGCTGTCCAGGATCGGCTGGGGCAGTCCCGCCGGTGCCATGACGCCCACCCAGGCATCGACCACCATGTCGGGCAGCCCCGATTCGATGGCCGTGGGAACCTCGGGCAACTGGGCGACGCGCTCGCGCGAAGTGATGGCCAGCGGCCTGAGCTTGCCCGACTGCACGAGGCCGAGCGCGGAAGGCAGGTTGTCGAACATCACGTCGAGCTGGCCTCCGACCAGATCGGTGAGCGCGGGCGCGCTGCCCTTGTAGGGCACGTGGGTCAGGTCCACGCCGGTCAGGATCCGGAAGTACTCGCCGGTCAGGTGGGGGGAGGTGCCCGGTCCCGGCGAGCCATAGTTCATGGGCCGTTGCGCCTTGCGCGCCAGGCTGATCCACTCGCCCAGGGTTTTGGCGGGCGTGGAGGGATTCACCAGCACCAGGTTGGTGTAGTAGCCGATCTGGCTGATCATGGTGAAGCCCTTGATATGGTCGAAGGGCAGGTTCTTCTGCAGCACCGGGTTGATGCCGTGGGTGGCCAGGGTGCCCAGGTAGATGGTGTAGCCGTCGGGCGCTGAGCCCGCGACGAACTGCGAGGCGATGTTGCCTCCCGCGCCAGGCCGGTTTTCCACCACGATGGGCTGCCTGAGCGTCTCGGACATCTGCGCCGCGACGATGCGCGTGACCAGGTCCGTGGAGCCGCCCGGGGGAAAGCCCACGATGAACTTGATGGGCCTGGCGGGGTAGTCCTGGGCCTGCGCCGCGGGGCTGGCGGCGAGCAGTCCGCCGGCCAGCATGGCCAGGCCTGTCTGGATGAGGGTGCGCTTTTGCATGTCTTGGTCTCCTGCGGGTGCCAGCGGCTTCATGGCGCGCTGTATTTCTGGATGAATTCATTCCTGAGCTGGCGCTTTTGCACCTTGCCCAGGGTATTGCGCGGCAACTGCTCCACGATGTGGATGGCCTTGGGCGTGCGTACCGCGCCCAGCTTCGCGCGCACATGGCTGCGCAGTTCCTCGGCGCTGGCCTGGCGCCCCTGGCGCAGTTCCACCGCCGCCTCCACGCGTTCGCCCCAATGGGCATCGGGAATCCCGAAGACCACGCTTTCGGCGACGTCTGCGTGCTGGGACAGCGCCTCCTCGACATCGCCGGGGTAGACGTTGAAGCCGCCCGAGATGACGACGTCCTTGGACCGGCCCTTGATGAACAGGTAGCCCTGGTCGTCGAGGTGGCCGACATCGCCCGTGCGCAGCCAGCCGTCGGACAGCACCGCCTCTGTCTCCTCTGGCATGCCGAGGTAGCCGCTCATCAGCAGGTCGCCCCGGGCCACGATCTCGCCGGACTCGAACGGCGGGCAGAGCCGGCCGTCCCTGTCCATGACGGCCAGCCGCGTCAGTGGCCCCGCGCGGCCGGCACTGCCCAGCCTGGCGTCATCGGCGCCGGCATGGCCGGGCATGCCGGCGATGATCACCGGTGCCTCGGTCAGCCCGTAGGTGACGCCGACCACCGGCCCCAGCAGGGTCCGCGCCTGGCGCAGCCTCTGCAAGGTGGCGCCGGCCCCGCCATACAGCAGGTTGCGCAGCCCGGGCAGGGGACGTGGCCGTTCGGCCTGCAGGTCCAGCAACTGGTAGAGCAGGGTGGGCGGTACCCAGCAGCCCGTGGCCTGGTGCGCGTGCAGCGCGTCCAGCAGCCGGTCGGCCTTGGCTCCGTCCATGATGACCAGGCAGCCCCCGGCCGCGAGCACGGGCAGCACGAAGGTGCCCGCGCCGTGCGTCATCGGCGGGCCGAGCACGAAGCGCTCGTCCGGTGTGAACCCGAACACCTGCATGAGCGAGGAGACCATGGTGTTCAGGCAGCGCACCGACTGCAGCACGGCCTTGGGACGTCCCGAGGAGCCTCCCGTGAACTTGATGGCCATGGTGTCTTCGCCGCCGGCCTCCTCGATCCGGGTTTGCAGCCCCTGGCATTGCGCGAACTCCGGCGTCTGCCCGGGGACGGGAGCCAGATGGATCACGGGAATGTCCAGGCCCCGGGCCAGTTCGCGGGCGCTGCCATCCAGCACGACCAGGTCGGGCCGGGCCGTGTCCATCTGCTGGCGCAGCTCGGGCTGGGGATTGCCGGGCGTGAGCGGCACCAGCACGCCGCGGCAGTGGTAGGTGGCGAGAATGCACACCAGCATGGCCAGGCTGTTGTGGCTGGCGAGCGCCACGGTCGGGCGGGCGCGGCCCGAGACTCGCTGCAGGGCTGCGGCCGCGGCATGGACCTGCCGGGCCAGGTCGCCATGGCTCAGGCGCCCGGCGATGGAGCCGTCGGCGGCCAGCTCGATGGCGGCATCGGCGTCGGGCTGTCGGCGCACGCCGGCCCAGAGGAAGTCTATGGGCGTCATGGGCGGCCTTCCCAGGGGTTGTCGAGGACGGTGACCACGGCGGCCGCATCCTCGACGCGCAGGAAACCGCCGCCGTTCTCGGCCACCGCGATCCGGGCGCCGCGCACCTGGCGCGCGCCGGCTTCCCCGCGCAGCTGCGTGACCAGCTCATGCAGCTGTATGAGGCCCGTGGCGGCGATTGGATGCCCCTTGGAGACCAGGCCTCCCGAGACGTTGACCGGGCACTCGCCGCCCAGGGTGGTGGCGCCGCTGGCCGTGTAGGGGCCGCCTTCGCCGCGCGCGCACAGGCCCAGGTTCTCGATCTGCAGGATCTCGGCGAAGCTCGAGGCATCGTGCACTTCCACGACATCGATCTGGCCGGCCGAAATGCCCGCAGCGCCGTAGGCACGCCCGGCCGCAAGGCTGACGCAATGGGCTGCCAGCGCCTCGGCGGGCCGGTGCGTGGCGCTGGACACACCCATGCCCCGGATGCGCACCGCGCGGGCGCGGGCGATCCTGTCAAGCGCCCGTTCGCTGCACACCACGGCGGCCGCGGCACCGTCGGAGATCGGCGCGCACATGGCCCGGGTCAGAGGCCAGGCGATGGGCGGTGTATCGAGCACGTCCTGCACGCTCATGGGCGTGCGGTACTGTGCCAGCGGGTTCAGCGCCGAATGCCCGTGGTTCTTCGCGGCCGCATGCGCGAAATGCGCCTGCGTCGTCCCGTACATCTTCATGTGCATGCGGGCGAGCGAGGCATACACGTCCATGAAGAAGCTCTGCTGGCGCCAGTCGCCGCCCCCGGCCGTGGCCGGCCCCACGCCCGCCCCCAGGTGCTGCAGCGCATCCCAGGTGCCCTGCATATCATGGACATCCGTGCCCCCGAAGAAGGCTTCCATCATGGCCTGGCGCTTTTCCGGGTAGTACATCTTCTCCGTTCCCGCCACCAGCACCACGTCGTGCAGTCCCGCCTTGACTGCGGCATAGGCCAGGTACAGCGCCGAGCTGGAGCTGGCGCAGGCGTTCTCGACGTTGAAGATCGGCAGGCCGCCAAAGCCCATGGCCGTCAGGGCGCACTGGCCGCGGATGGAGTTCTGCCCCTCCATCTGTCCCTGGCGCACGTTGGCGAACCAGGCTGCATCCATGTCGCCCCGCGACAGGCCCGCATCGGCCAGCGCCGCCGTCACGGCCTCGCGCGTCAGCTGCTTGACCGATTGGTCCGGATGCCGGCCCAGCCGGGTGTGCGCAATGCCTGCGATGAAAACTTCCATATGCCTTCCTGTCTCCTTGGGTTTTCTTCCAGAATGTGGAAGCCTTGATGCCCGACTTGCCATTCCGCCTGAAGGCAAGAATAGAATTTGTCGCTGGTTCAACCACAAACTTCCAGCATTTGGAAAATGGCACACGGAACGCAAACGCTGGAACGCGGGGTCGAGCTGCTCAAGCTCGTGGCGGCTCACCATCCGTCGGGGGTCCGGCTGACGGATCTGGTGCAACTCAGCGGGTTGGAGCCTCCCACCGTCCACCGGCTGCTGGCCAGTCTGGTGCGGGAGGGGCTGGTGGGCCAGCAGGAGACGGGCAAGCGCTACGTGCTGGGCCGGTACTGCGGGCAACTGGCGAAGGCGGCCGCCCATGAGGCGCCCATCCAGGAAACCTACGGGCCGCTGCTCGAGCAGATTGCCCAGGACACGGGCGATGCCACCTTCCTGGTGGTGCAAAGCGGTTTCGATACCTTGTGCATTGCGCGCGCCATCGGCACCTACATGATCCAGGCGCTGGCCGTCAGCGTCGGGCACCGCCAGCCCATAGGCGTGGGCGCAGGAGGGCTGGCCATGCTGGCGCAAATGCCCGCGCGCGATGCCGAGGCCCTGATCCGCGCCAACCGGGACCGGCTGGCCTACTACCGCAACCTGACCGATTCGGCCCTGCGCGACATGGTCCGGCAGGCCCGCAGTGCCGGGCATGCGGTGATCGGCAACTATGCCGTCTCGGGCGTCGTGGGCGTGGGCGTGGCGTTGCGCGATCCGCTGGGCAACATCGTCGGCGGCATCAGCGTGGCTTCGATCAAGCAGCGCATGGGCCGCGAACGCCAGGAGCAAGTGGCGCGCCGCATGCGCGCGCTGATGGCGCGGCATGGGGCCGGGGGCCTCTAGGGGAGCACCCCATGCCCGCCTGAACAGGCCCCTGGACGCGTCGGCCTGGTGCGGACCGATAGAATCCAGGTTTCCTGCTTTGCGCGGCCGCGTTGCCGTCCGCGGTTTTTCGACGCCCGTCGCCCTCACATGTCTGCCAATCAACCAACGTCCGCCTCGCACAACCAGCTCGACACCAAGGCCCAGGCCTGGTCCGCCCTCTTTGAAGAGCCGATGAGCGATCTGGTCAAGCGCTATACCTCCAGCGTGTTCTTCGACAAGCGCCTGTGGCAGGCCGACATCACGGGCAGCCTGGCGCATGCCGAGATGCTGGCGGCCCAGGGCATCATCGCCGCCGCCGACCACGAGTCCATCCGCAAGGGCATGGCGCAGATCACGCAGGAGATCGAGTCCGGCCAGTTCGAGTGGAAGCTCGACCTGGAAGACGTGCACCTGAACATCGAGGCCCGCCTGACCCAGCTGGTCGGCGACGCCGGCAAGCGCCTGCACACAGGCCGCAGCCGCAACGACCAGGTGGCCACCGACGTGCGCCTGTGGCTGCGCGGCGAGATCGACCTCATCGAGGGCCTGCTGGGCGAGCTGCAGCTGTCCCTGGTCGAAGTGGCCGAGAAGAACGTGGACGTGATCCTGCCCGGCTTCACCCACCTGCAGGTGGCCCAGCCCGTGAGCTTCGCCCACCATCTGCTGGCCTATGTGGAAATGTTCAAGCGCGACGCCGAGCGCATGCTGGACCTGCGCCGCCGCGTCAACGTGCTGCCGCTGGGCAGCGCCGCCCTGGCAGGCACCACCTACCCGCTGGACCGCGAGCGCGTGGCCCGCACCCTGGGCATGGAAGGCGTCTGCCAGAACTCGCTGGACGGCGTCAGCGACCGCGACTTCGCCATCGAATTCACCTCGGCCGCCAGCCTGTGCATGGTGCACGTGAGCCGCCTGTCGGAGGAGCTGATCATCTGGATGAGCCAGAACTTCGGCTTCATCCGCATCGCCGACCGCTTCACCACGGGCTCGTCGATCATGCCGCAGAAGAAGAACCCCGACGTGCCCGAGCTGGCACGCGGCAAGACCGGCCGCGTGGTCGGCCACCTGATGGGCCTGATCACCCTGATGAAGGGCCAGCCCCTGGCCTACAACAAGGACAACCAGGAAGACAAGGAGCCGCTGTTCGACACGGTGGACACCCTGAAGGACACGCTGCGCATCTTCGCCGAGATGATCGGCGGCCAGGCCGACCCGGCCACGGGCGGCAAGAAGGGCGGCATCACCGTCAACGCCGAAGCCATGCGCGCCGCCGCGCTCAAGGGCTACGCTACGGCCACCGACCTGGCCGACTACCTGGTCAAGAAGGGCCTGCCCTTCCGCGATGCGCACGAGACCGTGGCCCATGCCGTCAAGCTGGCCTCGCAAAAGGGCGTGGACCTGACCGAGCTGCCACTGGCCGAACTGCAGGCCTTCAACCCCGGCATCGAGGCCGATGTCTTCGAAGCGCTCAGCCTGGAAGGCTCGCTCAATGCGCGCAACACACTGGGCGGCACGGCGCCGGCCCAGGTGCGCAAGCAGCTCGCTGGCCACCAGGCGCGCTTGAATGCACGCCTGAACGCACGCCTGGGCTGATTCCCCCGTTCGCCGGAGCCACGCCATGACATCCTCCCGCCGCCAACTGCTGACCGGGGCGCTGCGCGCTGCCGGCGCAGTGACAGCCGTTGCCGCCTCGTCGGCCCTGGCTCCGCTGGCCTGGGCACAGCCCGGGCAGGCCATACGCATCCTGGTGGGCTTTCCGCCGGGCGGCGGCACGGATGCCATCGCGCGCCTGCTGGCCGACCGGCTCAAGGACGTGCTGGGCACCACGGTGCTGGTGGACAACCGCCCCGGCGCGGGCGGGCAGATCGCGGCGCAGCAGCTCAAGGCGGCTGCGGCCGACGGCCACACGCTGTTCCTCACGCACGACCACACCATCTCCATCCTGCCCCAGGTGGTGAAGAAGCCGGGTTTCGACCCTGCCCATGACTTCGTTCCCGTGGCCGGCTTTGCCACCTTCGTGAACGCGCTGGCGGTCTCCGCCAACACGCCGGCGCACAACCTCGCCGAGTATGTGGAGTGGGTGCGCCAGGGCGCAAAGCGCGGCAGCATCGGCATTCCCGCGCCGGCCTCCACGCCGGAATTCCTGGTCAGACTGCTGGCCGAGCACTACAAGCTGGACCTGGTGGCCGCGCCCTACCGGGGCAGCGCGCCCATGCTGGCCGACATGCTGGGCAACCAGATTCCTGCCGGCATCGCCTCGGTGCAGGACCTGATGGAAAACCACAAGGCCGGCAAGCTGCGCGTGATCGGCGTGCTGGGCACGCGCCGCCAGGCCACCATGTCCGAAGTGCCCACGCTGGCCGAGCAGGGTGTCAAGGGCTTCGAGGACACGCCCTACTACGGCATCTACGCGCCGCGCGGCACGCCCCAGGCCTTCGTCGACCGCTTCTCCGCCGCCGTGGCCGCCGTGCTCAAGCAGCCCGATGTGCACGAGCAGCTCACCGCCCTGGGCCTGACCGTGGGCCACATGCCGCCCGCACAGTTGGCCGAGCGCGAGCAGGCCTATACCCAGGTCTGGAAACGCATCATCCGGACCAGCGGCTTCCAGCCTCAGTAAGACCTGCGGACTGGTCCCCGCTGCCGGCAAGCGCCGTGTTTTGGTACGGCCATCGCCGGAGCCGGCAGCGCAGTGGGTGGCGCCAGTGGGTGGCGCGAATCCTTGTGATCGGACATATATGACGCTTTCATGCGTCGATGTCTTACAGATGGATACACCGCAGACGCGGTTCCGTGCACCCGCAGCAGGGCCTGCAGCGGATGCGGCCCGGTATCATCCCGCGCAGTGGTTTTCAGCCGCAGTGGATGCGGCCCTGCATTCGGTGCATGCGGGCGACAGGCCAGCGCCTTGTTCCAGCCCTTGCCGCCGAGCCCTGCCTGCAGCGCAGGGTTTTTCATTTGCATTTGCAGCGTGTCATGCGGGCAGCTCGCATCGCAGTGCTGAAAGCCTGCTCATTCCAAGAAAACAGCGGGCCATCTGAGTCCGACAGAAGGGATTGCCATGGGGGTGCTTCGCACGAAAGCGATCAGTGGGTTGCAGGGGGCTCCGGCGCACAGCCGGCCCTGGGGCCGGTGGGGGTTGGGGCTGCTGCTGGGATCGGTGGCGCTGACGGCGCAGGCCGTGGGCGTGCGCCAGTTCAGCCCGCAGGGCGAGGTGGCCAAGGTCGAGCAGGTGGTGGTGCAGTTCGATGGCACGGCCGTGCGCTTTGGCGACCCCAAGGCGGCCGCGCCGGTCACGCTCAGCTGCAGCGATGCGGCGGCCACCCAGGGCACGGGCCGCTGGAACAGCGACCGCGAATGGGTGTTCGACTTCAAGCAGGCCCTGCCGCCCGGCGTGCGCTGCACGGCCCAGCTGGTGGCCGGCTACAAGTCGCCTGCGGGCACGGCCGTGACGGGCGCTGCCAGCTACCAGTTCCAGACCGGCGGCCCGGCCGTGCTGGACATGGCGCCCGACACCTATGAACAGATCGACGAGGAGCAGTACTTCGCGCTGCGCCTGTCGGGCCCGGCCACCGTGCAAAGCCTGCAGCAGCACATGTGGTGCACGGCCGAAGGCGTGGGCGAGCGCATTCCCGTGCGCCTGATCGACGGCAAGGAGCGCGACGAGCTGCTCAAGCACCGCGGCTGGGACAAGGCCGCCGCCAAGAACCCGCTGCAGTACGCCACGCTGGCCTGCAACCGCCGGCTGACGGCGGGCACGACCATGAAGCTGGTCTTCGGTGCCGGCATTGCCACGCCCAACGGCGTGGCCAGCCGCCAGGACAAGCGCTTCGAGTACCGCGTGCGCGAGCCCTTCGCGGCCGAGTTCAGTTGCGAGCGCGAGAACGCCCAGGCCGCCTGCCTGCCGATCCGCCCCATGCGCCTGAGCTTCAATGCCCCCGTGCCGCGCAAGCTGGCCGAGGGCATTCGCCTGAGCAGCGGCGCCTCCAAGGTGGCGCCCGTGATCGACGGCGAATACGGCGAAAAGCTCGGCGAGGATTCGCTGGTGCAGAACCTGAGCTTCCCGCCCACCATGCAGGCCCAGGCGCGCTACACGGTGGAGCTGCCGCCGCAGTTCAAGGACGCGGCGGGCCGCAGCCTGAGCAATGGCGACATGTTCCCGCTGCAGGTGGCCACGGGCGCGCTGCCGCCGCTGGCCAAGTTCGCGGCCTCGCCCTTCGGCATCGTCGAGCGCTATGCCGAAGGCCCGGACGGCCCGGCCCTGCTGCCCGTGACGCTGCGCAATGTGGAGTCCGAGCTGGCCACCAGGTCCCTGGATGCCAGCCGCGTGAGCACCAAGCAGCCCGGCAGCGATGCCGAGATCATCGCCTGGATGCGCCGTGTGGCGGACTACGAGTCCTCCGACATGGACCGCAAGCGCGCCTCTCGCGACATCAAGGGCCCGCTGCCGCCCGTGATCGACAACGAAAACCGCGACTATGTGCAGACGCGCATGCTGTCGCTGCTGGCCGGCCAGGGCGACGTCAAGACGCTGGAGCTGCCCAAGCCCGTCAAGGGCGATCCGCGCCCCTTCGAGGTGGTGGGCATTCCGCTCACGCCGGGCTTTCACGTGGTCGAGATCGCCTCGCCGCTGCTGGGCCAGTCGCTGCTCGATGAGCGCTACGGCTCGGCGCGCAGCATGTATGTGCGCACCTCGGCCCTGGTGACCAATCTGTCCGTGCACTTCAAGCTCGGGCGCGAGAACGCGGCCGCCTGGGTGACCACGCTGGACAAGGGCCAGGCCGTGGCCAATGCCAAGATCCAGGTCTCCGACTGCAATGGCAAGGTGCTGACCTCGGCCACCACCGACGCCAGCGGCGTGGCGCGCCTGGACGGCCTGTCGCCCGAGCCGCCCCAGTGCACGGGCGGTGTCGGCTACCGCTCGCCGGCCTACTTCGTCAGCGCACGCGCCCAGGGCAAGGACGGCCAGCAGGAGCTGGCCTTCACCTGGAGCGACTGGCAGCGCGGCATCGAGTCCTGGCGCTTCAACGTGCCCACCAGCCGCAGCGCCCAGCGCGACGAAGTGGCCCACACCATCTTCGACCGCACGCTGCTGCGCGCCGGCGAGACCGTGTCCATGAAGCACCTGATGCGCACCCAGACCGGCATCGGCCAGGGGCAGGGCGGCTTTGCGCTGCCCGAGCAGCGGCCCACGCAACTGGTCATCACCCATGAAGGCAGCGGCCAGCAGTACACGCAGCCGCTGCAGTGGCGTTCCACGGGCACCGGCGGCCTGAGCGCGGAAAACAGCTTCTCCGTGCCCAAGGGCGCCAAGCTCGGTTCGTATTCCGTGGAGCTGCGCGGCGATGGCAACGGCTCGCGCGGGCGCAACAACCGCTTCGGCACGGGCAGCTTCCGTGTCGAGGAATTCCGCCTGCCCGTGCTCGAAGGCCGTGTGGGCCCCGAAGGCAAGCAGGCCCTGGTCGGCGTCTCCAGCCTGCCGGTGCAGGTGCAGGTGAACTACGTCTCCGGCGGCCCGGCGGCCAACCTGCCGGTGCGCGTGTCCGCCCTGGTGCGCTCCACCTGGACGGACCGCAGCGACTGGCAGGGCTTCAGCTTCTCGGCACCGCGCAGCGCCCAGGACACGGGCCAGAGCGATGACGAGGAGGCCACGGCCTCCCAGGACAGCAAGGTGGTGGCCGACAAGCTGCCCGTGACGCTGGACCGTGAAGGACTGGGCAAGCTCAAGATCGAGAACCTGCCCAAGCTGCGCGAGCCGCGCGAGCTGCTGATCGAGGCCACCTATGCCGATCCCAACGGCGAGGTGCAGACCCTGCGCAGCACGCAGATGCTGTGGCCCGCGGCCATCGTGGCCGGCGTGCGCGCCGAAAGCTGGATCACCACGGGCCGCAAGCTCCAGTTCCAGGCGCTGGCGCTGGGCGTGGACGGCAAGCCCCAGGCCGGCGTGCCGGTCAAGGTGGAGGCCATCTCCCGCGTCACCACCAGCAGCCGCAAGCGCCTGGTGGGGGGCTTTTACAGCTACGACAACCAGACCACGCTCAAGTCCATGGGCACGGTATGCACGGGCAACAGCGATGCCCAGGGCATGGTGCAGTGCGAAGCCCAGCTGTCGCAGCCCGGCGAGGTGGAGCTGATCGTCACCGCCTCCGACAAGGATGGCCGGCCCGCCCAGGCCGCCTCCAGCGTCTGGGTCACGCGCCAGGGCGAACTGTGGTTCGGCGGCGAGGACCATGACCGCATGGACGTGCTGCCCGAAAAGCGCAGCTACGAGCCTGGCGAGACCGCGCGCTTCCAGGTGCGCATGCCCTTCCGCTATGCGACGGCCCTGGTCGCCGTGGAGCGCGAAGGCATCGTCAGCACCCAGGTCATGCAGCTCAATGGCCAGAACCCTACCGTGGAGCTGAAGGTCCAGCCCGACTGGGGCCCCAACGTCTACGTGAGCGTGCTGGCCCTGCGCGGGCGACTGCGCGAGGTGCCCTGGTACAGCTTCTTCACCTGGGGCTTCAAGGCGCCGCGCGAGTGGTGGAACGCCTTCTGGCACGAGGGCAAGGAGTACATCGCGCCCACGGCCCTGGTCGACCTGTCCAAGCCCGCCTACCGCCTGGGCATGGCCGAGATCCGCGTGGGCACCAAGGCCCATCGCATCGACGTCAAGGTCACGGCCGACCAGGCCAGCTACCAGGTGCGCGGCACCGCCAAGCTCACCATCAGCGCCACGCTGCCCGACGGCAAGCCCGCCGCTGGCGCCGAGGTGGCGCTGGCGGTCGTGGACCAGGCCCTGCTGGAGCTCATGCCCAATACCAGCTGGCAGCTGGCCGACGCCATGCTGCGCCGCCGCGAGTGGGGCGTGCAGACATCGACCGCGCAGATGGAGGTGATCGGCAGGCGCCACTACGGCCGCAAGGCCGTGGCCGCTGGCGGCGGCGGTGGCCGCAGCCAGACGCGCGAGCTGTTCGAGACGCTGCTGCTGTGGAATCCGAGCGTGGTGCTCGATGCCCAGGGCAAGGCCCAGGTCAGCGTGCCGCTCAACGACTCGCTGACCACCTTCCAGGTGGTGGCGGTGGCCGACCATGGCGTGGCGCTGTTCGGCACGGGCCAGGCGCCCATCCGCACGGCCCAGGACCTGCAGATCATCAGCGGCCTGCCGCCGCTGGTGCGCGAGGAGGACCAGTTCCGTGCCATGGTCACGCTGCGCAACACCTCGGCCAAGGCCATGAAGGTGCAGGTCACGCCGCGTGCCACGCTGCTGGAGCTGGCAGCGCAGACCGTGGAGATTCCCGCGGGCGAGGCGCGCGAGGTGGCCTGGAACGTCACGGCGCCGGCCCAGCTGGGCCAGACGCGCGCAGAGGCGCTGATCTGGGAGATCGAGGCCCGCGACACCGCAGGCGGTGACAAGCCGGCCAGCGACAGGCTGAAGGTCAGCCAGCGCATCATCCCGGCCGTGCCGCTCACGGTGCAGCAGGGCACGCTGATGCAGGTCGATGGCAGCATCAACCTGCCCGTGCAACTGCCGGCCGATGCGCTGGCCGGCCGCGGCGGCCTGCGCATGTCGCTGGCGCCCAAGCTGGCCGAAGGCCTGCCTGGCGTGCGCGACTGGTGGGCGCGCTATCCCTACAGCTGCCTGGAGCAGGTCACCAGCAAGGCCGTGGGCATGAGCGACGCCACGCTGTGGCAGTCCACCATGGGCCAACTGCCCAGCTACCTGGACAGCGACGGCCTGGCCAGCTACTTCCCGCTGGCAGGCGACGGCTCGGGCCGTGCGGCCCGCGGCAGCGATACGCTGACGGCCCACCTGCTCAACCTCTCGGCACTGGCGCAGGGCGTGGACAAGCGCTTCGTGCTGCCGGCGGCCGAGCGCGAGCGCATGGAAAACGGCCTGATCGCCTTCGTCGAAGGCCGCATCCAGCGCAGCTTCTGGAGCCCGCGCAAGGATCTGGACATGCGCAAGCTGGCCGCCATCCAGGCGCTGGCGCTGACGGGCCGCGCCAATCCGCGCATGCTCGACAGCATCACCATCGCGCCCAACGACTGGCCCACGCATGCCGTCATCGACTGGGTGGCCCTGCTCAAGCACATGCGCGAGCTGCCCCAGCGCGAACAGCAGCTGGCCCAGGCCCAGCAGATCCTGCGCGCCCGCCTGAGCTACCAGGGCACGCGCGTGGCCTTCAGCAACGAGCAGGACGACCAGTGGTGGTGGCTGATGCAGGGCCCCGAGGTCAACCTGGCCCGCCTGATGCTGGTCAACATGGACGACCCGACGTGGAAGGAAGAGCTGCCGCGCCTGGCCAACGGCTTCATCTCGCGCCAGAGCAACGGCGCCTGGGGCACGACCACGGCCAACCTGTGGGGCGCGCTGGCACTGCAGCGCTTCTCGCAGCAGTTCGAGGCCACGCCCGTGACGGGCGCCACCCAGGCGGCTTTGGGCGCGTCCCAGGCCCGCGTGGAGTGGAGCCAGGTCACGCGCATGCGCGCCAGCGACACCGAGGGCGCGGCCCACCAGGCGTCCAGCTTCGGCGCGACCACGGTGGTCGGCGGCCTGCGCAACAACACCATGTTCCTGCCCTGGAGCGCGGTGGGTGATGCCCGCAAGGGCCAGCTGACGGTGACCCAGCAGGGCACCGGCAAGCCCTGGCTCACGCTGCAGTCGGTGGCGGCCGTGCAGCTGAAGGCGCCGTTCAGTGCCGGCTACACCGTCACGCGCACGGTCAAGCCCGTGGAGCAGGCCGACAAGAGCCTGCCCGCAGGCCAGTACTCGCGCGGCGACGTGCTGCGCGTCACGCTGGAGGTACAGGCCCGCACCGACATGACCTGGGTGGCCATCACCGACCCCGTGCCCACGGGCGCCACCATCCTGGGCGGTGGTCTGGGGCGCGACTCGGAGATCGCCTCGGGCGGCGAGCGCGCCGAAGGCTCGGGCTGGCTGGCCTATGAAGAGCGCAGCTTCGAGGCCTACCGCGCCTACTACCAGTACCTGCCCAAGGGCAATACGCGCGTGGAGTACACCGTGCGGCTGAACAATGCCGGCGACTTCGCGCTGCCGCCCACGCGGGTGGAGGCGCTGTATGCGCCCGAGATGTTCGGCGAGGTTCCCAACGCCCGCATCAAGGTGGGCGACAAGCGCTGATGCAGCGTTGATGGCGCCCTGACAAGGGGGCGGCCCTGCGGCCTATGATGGCTGCAGGACCGCCCCCTTTTTTCATCACCCTCCGCTCCATGGCACAAGTCATTCTCTCTCCGGTTCCCGCGGGCAGCGCCCTGCAGGACCGCCTCAAGACCGCCTATTTCCACGACAGCTACCAGCTGCAATTGCCGGACGACGGCAGCAGTCCCATGGCGCTGTACCTGCGCTGCGTGGGCCGCACGCCGGGCTGGATCGACTTTCTGATGCGCCTGCGCAACCGCGTGGTGGCGCCCTTCGGCATCAAGGACCTGGGCACGCTCAGCGGCGTCGATGCGCAGCGCCAGCCATCGAGCTACCGCGTGGGCGACCGCGCCGGCATCTTCCGTGTCCATGCCCTGAGCGACAGCGAAGTGGTGCTGGGCGACAGCGACCGGCACCTGGACGTGCAGGTCTCCCTCATGCGGCTGCCCGGCCCCGAGGGCGCGCCGTCCGGCACCTTCACCGCCGCCATGTCCACCGTGGTCCATGTGCACAATGCCTTGGGCCGCATCTACATGCTGGGCGTGACGCCGGCGCACCGCGTCATCGCCCCGGCCGTGGTGGCCAGGCTGGCCGGCTGAAAGCTGCGGATGGAGCCGTCGGCTGTCCAGGCCATCAAAATGGCCGTCGTGGGTGCCTCGGGGCTGTCCAAGGACGCCTTGCATATCTACGTGGGCCTGACGGTGGCGCTGGCCGCCTGCGCCGTGCTGCGCAGACCCCTGGGCAGCTGGACGCCCCTCCTGGCGGCCCTGGCGGTGGCCATGACGGGCGAGCTGCTGGACATGCGCGACGATATCGCGAGCCTGGGGTATTGGCGCTGGGGCGCCAGCCTGCACGACATTGCCAATACCGTGTTCTGGCCCGCCGTACTGGCTGCGCTGGCGCGCTGGAGCAGCGTGCTGGGGCGTCGGCCCTGAAGTCAGCAAATCGGAAGCCTTTGGCGTTGGCGTCCGACGCCTGCTTCCACGCCGCCCTTGCATACTTGCGGCCTTTGCCCGGCGGACATCCCCCGAGCAGGGAACGCGGCCCACCCCACAAGGGCAGGGCCGCCACCATTGCGAATCGGTTCCCGGGCACACCATTGATCACAAGAGAGAGGGTATATGCCAGACACGACCACCGATCCCCGACCGGCGCCACCCGCGCCACCGGCGGCTGCGCCACCGGATGCGCCGCAAACGGCCACACCATCGCCAGCCGAGCCTGCACCGCGCATCACGTTCTCCGGCCCCGTCGTCATTCCTTCCCTGCTGGTGCTGGGCCTGCTGCTGCTGTACTGCGGCCTCATGCCCGACAGCGCCGACCGGCTGTTCTCCAGCGCCCAGGCCTGGGTGGTGGGGCACATGGACTGGTTCTATGCCGTCTCGGTCACGCTGTTCCTGGTCTTTCTGATCTTCGTCGCGTCCAGCCGTTTCGGTGATATCCGCCTGGGTCCCGATGATGCGGAGCCCGAGTTCAGCTTCATCTCCTGGACCGCCATGCTGTTCGCCGCCGGCATGGGCATCGGCCTGATGTACTTCGGTGTCGGCGAGCCGCTGCAGCATTTCCTCAAGCCGCCCACGGCCGTGCCTTCCACGCCGGCTGCCGCGCGCGAGGCGCTGCAGTCCACCTTCTTCCACTGGGGCTTCCATGCCTGGGCCGTCTACGGGACCATGGGCCTGGTGCTGGCGTACTTCGGCTTTCGCTACAACCTGCCGCTGACCATGCGCTCGGGCCTGTATCCGCTGCTGGGCAAGCGCATCAACGGCCCCATCGGTCACAGCGTGGATGCCTTCGCGCTGGTGGGCACCATCGCGGGTATCGCCACCACGCTGGGCTATGGCGCGCTGCAGCTGGCCGCCGGCCTGCATACGGTGACGGGCTGGGACACCTCCACGGCGCTGTTCCGCATCTCGGTCATCGTCATCGTGGTCTGCCTGGCCGGGCTGTCGGCCGTCTCGGGCCTGGACAAGGGCGTGCGGCGCCTGAGCGAGTTCAATCTCGTGCTGGCCTTCATCCTGCTGGCCTTCGTCATCGTGGCCGGGCCCACGGTCTTCCTGTTCGAGGCGCTGAGCGAGAACATCGGCAACTACCTGTCTGGCCTGGTCCAGCTGTCGTTCCGCACCTTCGCCTACGAGCCGCCCAGCCAGGAAGGCTGGTTCGGCGGCTGGACCATCCTCTACTGGGCCTGGTGGATCTCCTGGTCGCCCTTCGTGGGCATGTTCATCGCGCGCATCTCGCGCGGGCGCACCATCCGCCAGTTCGTGACCGGCGTGCTGCTGGTGCCCACGGCCTTCAACCTGCTGTGGATGACGGCCTTCGGCAACAGCGCCATCTGGATAGACACCCACGTGGCCATGGGCGCGTTGGGGCAGACGGCCTCGAACGTGGATGCGCTGCTGTTCCGCTTCTTCGAGTACCTGCCCTGGTTCAAGCCCGTGGCCTGGCTCACCATCGTGCTGATCGCGGTGTTCTTCGTCACCTCGGCGGACTCCGGGGCCTTCGTGGTGGACAACATCGCCTCGCGCGGCCATGCGCGTTCGCCGGTCTGGCAGCGGCTGTTCTGGGCTGCCGTGCTGGGCGTGACGGCCATGGTGCTGATGCTGGCCGGCGGCCTCAAGGCGCTGCAGGCCATGACCCTGGTGGCGGCCCTGCCGGTGGCCGTCATCATGCTGGCCCTGTGCTACGGGCTGTGGCGCGGGCTGCAGGCCGACCGCGCGCACTTCTCGCCCGACCTGGCCCCGGCCACCAGCTTCTGGAGCGGCCAGCACTGGCGCAAGCGCCTGGAGCAGATCGTGCACCAGCCCTCGCGCGCCGATGTGCGCAGGTTCCTGGCCGGCGTGGTGCTGCCGGCCATGAACGAGGTGGCCGCCGAGATGCAAAGGCGCGGCGTGCAGGCCGTGGTCACCGAGGACCTGGACGGCGAGGGCGCCGTGCGCCTGACCGTGCCCGATCCCTCGCTGCGCGACTTTGTCTACGGCGTGCGCGCCACACGCCGCACGGTGCCCACCTTCCTGGTGAGCGAGGCGGCCAGCGAGCAGGAGCGGCGCCATGTCTACGAGCCCATCACCTTCTTCGAGGACGGTCGCCTGGGCCACGATATCCAGTACCTGCGCAGCGAGGAAGTCATCGCCGACATCCTGCGCCACTACGAGCGCTACCTGTCGCTGAGCGCCGACCAGCGCACGCATCTGCTGAACCGGGCTCCGGGCCACAGCTGAGCCGTGCCTGGCAGCGCCGCCGTCGCGGCACCCCGGGCCTTTGGGTAAACACCGGGGTGCCAGCCGGCGGCCGCCTGCGGATACTGGGCGCTGCCATGCAGCTCGAATACTCTACCCATTCGCAGGAGCCACGCCATCGTTTCGACTACTGGCACGAGGTGGTCTGCCGCCACGGCATCCCGGCGGACAGCGTGACCGAGGCGGCCTTCGCGCATGGGTTCTCCGATGCGGCGCACTTCAGCCGAGCCTTCCGCAAGGCTTTCGGCTGCACGCCCCGCAGCCTGCTGGCCGCCTGAGCAAGGTCGCTGTCCCTCACGAACAAGCGTCGGGGCTGCAGGCTCCCTAGCATGGGGCTGCCGTGCGTCCCGTGCGGCTTTTCCAGTGCAACAACGGTGGCGCCCCGGAGCCGGGCGCCGGGAGACATGCCATGAACGACAGCGAACTGCACCATCTCGAACTGCTGGAGGTGGGGCGCGAGATCCAGTCCCGCCGCATTTCCTCGGAAGAGGTGACCCGCCACATGCTGGCGCGCATCGAGGCCGTGGACGCGCGGCTGCACAGCTACGTGACGGTGATGGCGCAGCAGGCGCTGGAGGACGCCCGCCGCGCCGACGCGGAGTTCGCGCAGGGCCGCCGCCGTGGTGCGCTGCACGGCGTGCCGCTGGCGCTCAAGGACCTGCTGTGGACCCGGGGCGTCCCCACCACGCATGGAATGACGCTGCACCGCGACCATCGCCCCACGGAAGATGCCACCGTGGTGCGCAGGCTGCGCGAGGCTGGCGCCGTCATCCTGGGCAAGCTGCAGCAGACCGAAGGCGCCTTCGCCGACCACCATCCCGAGATCACTGCCCCCGTCAACCCCTGGGGCGCCCAGCTGTGGCCCGGGGCCTCGTCCAGCGGCTCGGGCGTGGCCACGGCGGCGGGGCTGTGCTTCGGATCGCTGGGCACGGACACCGGGGGTTCCATCCGCTTTCCATCGGCCGCCAACGGCATCACGGGGCTCAAGCCCACCTGGGGCAGGGTGAGCCGCCACGGCGCCTTCGAATTGGCCGCGTCCCTGGACCACATAGGCCCGATGGCGCGCAGTGCCGCCGATGCCGCAGCCATGCTCGCGGCCATCGCCGGGGCGGACCCGCTGGACCCTACGGCCAGCCAGTGCAGCGTGCCCGACTATCTGGCCATGATGACGCGCGGATTCTCCGGCCTGCGCCTGGGCATGGACCGGCAATGGGCACTGGACGGCGTGGATGCCCCCTCCCGCCAGGCGGTGGAGCAGGCCCTGGCGGTGGCGCAGCGCCTGGGTGCCAGCGTGCAGGAGATCCGCTTTCCCGATGCCACCCAGGCGGTGCAGGACTGGCCGGCGCTGTGCGCGGTGGAGACCGCCGTGGCGCACGGCGCCACTTTCCCTGCACGGCGCGAGGCCTATGGCCCCGGGCTCGCCGGGCTGATCGACCTGGGGCTGGGCCTGTCCGCCACCGACTACCAGCGGCTGCTGCTGCGCCGCGCGGACTTCACGGGCCGGGTGCGTGCACTCTTCGCGCAGGTGGACCTGCTGCTGGTCCCCGCCACGGCCTTTGCGGCCCCCACGCTGCAACGCATGGCGCATTTCGGCTCCGATGCCGAGCTGTTCTCGGGCATGCTGCGCTACACCTGCCCCTTCGACCTCACGGGCAGCCCCACGATCACGCTGCCCGGCGGACGGACGCCTGAGGGCGCGCCTGTGGCCTTCCAGTTCGTGGCCCCCGACTTCCGCGAAGACCTGCTGGTGCGCGCGGGCTGGGCGTTCCAGCAGGCCACGGACTGGCACAGACGGCACCCTGCTGCCTGAACTGCCCGAGCCGCCTGAGCCGCCAGTCCGGTGGCGCGACACGGGCCTGTCACACAGCCTTCCTAGACTGGCGTGATGTCCTTGATCGAGATGGAAGGTGTCGCCAAGTCCTGGGGTGGCACCACGGCACTGCAGGCCCTGGATCTGCGCATTGAACCCGGATCCTTTTGCGTGCTGCTCGGTCCCTCGGGCTGCGGCAAGTCCACCACGCTGCGCATCATCGCGGGCCTGGAAAGCGCCACCTCGGGCCGCGTGCGCATCGATGGGCAGGACGTCACCCAACTGCCGCCCGCTCGGCGCGGCATTGCCATGGTGTTCCAGAACTACGCGCTGTTCCCGCACCTGACGGTGGCGCAGAACATCGGCTTCGGCCTGTCCGTGCGCAAGGTCCCGGCGGCCGAGGCGTGCCGGCGCATCGACGAGGCCGCCGCGCTGCTGGGCCTGGACGCGCTGCTGGCACGCAGGCCCGGCCAGCTGTCGGGCGGCCAGCAGCAGCGCGTGGCGCTGGGCCGCGCCCTGGTGGCCCGCGCCCGGGTCTGCCTGATGGATGAGCCGCTGTCCAACCTCGACGCCCAGCTGCGCCAGGAAATGCGCACCGAGCTGCGCCAGCTGCAGCGGCGCCTGGGCCTGACCGTGGTCTATGTCACGCACGACCAGGCCGAGGCCATGGGCATGGCCGACCAGGTGGTGCTGCTCAGCCAGGGGCGCGTGGAGCAGTGCGCCGCGCCCCAGGAGATCTACAGCCGGCCCGCCACCACCTTTGCCGCGCGCTTCATCGGCACGCCGGCCATGAACATCGCGCGCCTCGATGGCCTGCACATCGCGGGCAGCCATGCCAGCGCCGCGCCCGCCGGCCTGCAGCAGCCGGCCCAGGCGCGCTGGCTGGGCGTCAGGCCCGAGGACATGCGCCTGTCGCTCCATGGCGATGTCGGCAGCGGCCCCGTGGTCGCTGCCGACATCGAAAGCCTCGAATACCTGGGCGCCGACCTGGTGCTGCGCTGCCGCGTGGGCAGCGAACAACTGATGGTGCGCACCGCTGGCAGCCAGCTCGGCGGCCTGCAGCCGGGCCAGCTCGTGGGCCTGCGCTGGGCGCGCGAGGCCACGCATTTCTTTGACGAAAAGGGGCGGCGCTGCACGGCCTGATGCCGAGGCACCGGCCCCCAATTCCTTCGCCAATCCACCGTTTCAGCCGTTTCAGCCGTTCCGGCTTTCGCACCCGAAGCACCTTCCAGGAGAGTCCGCCATGCAACGCCATGCCTTCCTCAAAACCCTTGCAGCCGCTGCCGCCGTGGCCGCCACGGGCCTGCTGAACACCGCCAGCGCGCAGACGCCGCTGGAGGTGCCGTTCTACTACCCCGTGGCCGTGGGCGGCCCCATCACCAAGGTGATCGACGGCTATGCGGCCGAGTTCAACAAGGCCCATCCGCAGTACCGGATCACGCCCGTCTATGCGGGCACCTACCAGGAGACCATCGTCAAGGCGCTGACGGCCCACAAGTCGGGCAAGCCGCCGGCCGCCTCGGTGCTGCTGTCCACCGACATGTTCACGCTGATCGACGAGGACGCCATCGCCCCCATCGACGACTTCGTGAAGACCGATGCCGACCGGGCCTGGCTCAAGGGCTTCTACCCGGCCTTCATGGCCAACAGCCAGGCGGGCGGCAAGACCTGGGGCGTGCCCTTCCAGCGTTCCACCGTGGTCATGTACTACAACAAGGAAGCCTTCAAGGAAGCCGGCCTGGACCCGAACAAGGCGCCGCAGAACTGGAAGGAACTCAAGGAAGCCGCGCACAGGCTGACGAAGAAGGACGCCGGCGGCAAGGTCGTGCAGTACGGCATCCAGATCCCGTCCACGGGCTTTGCCTACTGGATGCTGCAGACGCTGACCACGCCCAATGACGTGCTGCTGGCCAACGAGGCCGGCACCCAGGTCACGCTGGACAGCCCCAAGGTAGTGGAGGCGCTGGACTTCTGGGTGGGCCTGGTCAAGGAAGGCGTGCACCCGGCCGGCGTGGTGGAGTGGGGCACGACGCCCAAGGACTTCATGGAAAAGAAGGCCGCCATCATCGTCACCACCACGGGCAACCTGACCAATATCCGAGCCAATGCCAAATTCGACTTCGGCGTGGGCCAGATCGCAGGCAATGTGCGCAAGGGCTCGCCCACGGGCGGCGGCAACTTCTACCTGTTCAAGAAGGCACCCCGGGAGCAGCAGGAGGCGGCCTTCCAGTTCATGAAGTGGGTCACCCAGCCCCCGCTGGCCGCGCAGTGGAGCATGGACAGCGGCTACGTGGCCGTCTCGCCCGCCGCCTATGACACGCCCGCGCTCAAGAAGTACGGCCAGGACTTCCCGCAGGCCCTGGTGGCGCGCGACCAGCTGCCGGTATCGGTGGCCGAGTTCTCCACGCATGAGAACCAGCGCGTGACCAAGGTGCTCAACGACGCCGTGCAGGCCGCCCTCAACGGCAGCAAGACCTCGGCCCAGGCCCTGCAGGATGCGCAAAAGGAAGCAGACCGCATCCTGCGCCGCTACAAGTGATGGCGCAGTGCCGCTGACCGCATGAGCTCCGCTCCCGCCTCCCTTGTCCGCGGCCGCCAGGCCGTCCATGCCTGGCTGATGCTGCTGCCGGCGCTGGTGCTGCTGGTGGCCTTCACGCACTGGCCGGCCGTGGCCACGCTGATCGACAGCCTGCATGCCACGCCGCGCGGCGGCCAGCCGGGGCCGTGGGTGGGGTTGGAGAACTACGCCGTCATGGCCGACGACCCGGTGTTCTGGCAGGCCGTGCGCAACAACCTGTGGTTTGCGGCGGCCACGATTCCGCTGTCCATGGCGCTGGCGCTGGCCATGGCGCTGTGGGTCAACGAGAGGCTGGCCGGCCGCGCCTTCGTGCGCATGGCGTATTTCACGCCCACGGTGCTGCCCATGATTGCCGTGGCCAACATCTGGCTGTTCTTCTACACGCCGCAGTACGGGCTGCTGGAGCAGCTGCGCGGCGCACTGGGCCTTCCCGCGCACAACTGGCTGGGCGACCCGTCCACGGCGCTGGCCTGCGTGACCGTGGTGGCGGTGTGGAAGGAGGCGGGCTTTTTCATGATCTTCTACCTGGCCGCGCTGCAGACCCTCAACCCCAGCCTCAAGGAGGCGGCGGCCATCGAGGGGGCCTCGCGCTGGTACTTCCTGCGCCGCGTGCAGTGGCCGCTGCTGATGCCGACCACGCTGTTCGTGCTGGTCAATGCGGTGATCAATGCCTTCCGCCTGGTGGACCATCTCTTCATCCTCACGCGCGGCGGGCCGGACAACGCCTCCACGCTGCTGCTCTACCACCTCTACGAGGTGGGCTTCAAATTCTGGGACACGGGCTATGCGGCCGCCATCACCGTGGTGCTGGTCGCCGTGCTGGCGGCCGTGGCGCTTCTGCAGTTCTTCGTGCTCGACAAGAAGGTGCACTACCAATGAGCGCCGCACCCATTGCCCCGCGCCATGCGCCGCCCGCGCTGTACGGCGCCACCTGGCTGGATACGCTGGCCGCCTGGCTGCTGGCCCTGCTGTGGATACTGCCGCTGGCCTATGCGTTCTGGACGGCCTTCCATCCGCCCGAATACTCGGCACGCTTCGACCTGGCCGCGCCCTGGACGCTGGAGAACTTTCGCCGTGCCTGGCAGGCCGCGCCCTTTGCGCGCTATTTCCTGAACACGGCCGTGCTGGTGGTCATGATTTTGGCGGCCCAGCTGGTGCTGGGCACGCTGGCCGCCTATGCCTTTGCGCGCTACCGCTTTCGCGGCCAGGGCCTGGCCTTTGCCCTGGTGCTGGTGCAGCTGATGATCATGCCGGACATCCTGCTGGTGGCGAACTACCAGACCCTGTCGCGCCTGGGTGCCGTCGATACGCTGCTGGGCATCGGCCTGCCGTACTTCGCATCGGCCTTTGCGATCTTTTTGCTGCGCCAGACCTTCCTGGGCATTCCCCGGGAACTGGACGAGGCCGCGCGGGTGGAGGGCGCCAGCACCCTGCAGATCCTGTGGCGCGTCTACGTGCCGCTGGCGCGGCCCGTGTACCTGGCGTTCGCGCTGGTGTCGGTGAGCTTTCACTGGAACAACTTCCTGTGGCCGCTGATCATCACCAACAGCGTGCAGGCGCGCCCGCTCACGGTGGGGCTGCAGGTGTTCTCCAGCGTGGAGTCGGGCGTGGAATGGGCCACCATCACGGCCGCCACGCTGATGAGCTCGGGCCCGCTGCTGGTGGCCTTCGTGCTGTTCCAGCGCCAGTTCGTGCAGAGCTTCATGCGTGCGGGGATCAAGTGAGGGCGGTGCTAAAGTTCCTTGTCCCAGCCTTTCACCCCGAGGTCCACCATGTCCGGTCCCGCATCCGCAGGTCTGTTCATCTACGCCAAGCAGCCTGACCGGCTGGCGCTGTTCTACATGGAGGTGCTGGCCATGCGCATGCTGCACCACACGAGCGAACTCATGGTGCTGCAGTCGCCGGACCTGCAACTGGTGCTGCACGCCATTCCCGAGGCGATTGCGCGGCACATCACCATCACCGAGCCACCCCAGCCGCGCGAGAACGTGGCCCTCAAGTTCTTTGCCACCGTGACCAGCTTCGCGGCCGTGCGCCCTCTGGTCATCGCCCATGGCGGCCAGCTGTGGGAGCAGTCCTGGCAGGGGCCGGGCTTTCGCGTCTGCAACGCCATGGACCCCGAAGGCAACCTGTTCCAGCTGCGCGAGCCGCTGCCCGCATGATGCAGATCCTCACCTGGAACACCCAATGGTGCCTGGGCCTGGACGGCCGCGTGGACCCCGCGCGCATCGTGGCGCATGCGCTGTCCATGGCCGATATCGACGTGCTGTGCCTGCAGGAAATCGCCATCCACTATCCCGGCCTGCAGGGCGCGCCCGGCGACCAGGTGGAGCAGATCCGCCAGGCCCTGCCCGAAGGCTGGAAGCTCTTCTTCGGCGCCGCCGTGGACGAGTTCACGGCCGTGGGCCGGCAGCGCTTTGGCAACCTGGTGGCCACGCGGCTGCCGGTGCTGCAGCTGGCCCACCACCGTCTGCCGTATCCGCACGACGGCGGCGTGCGCAGCATGCCGCGCTGCTGCACGGCGGCCACGGTGATGGATGCCGCGCTGGGCCCCGTGCGGGTGATGAGCACCCACCTCGAATATTTCTCGCGCCGCCAGCGCATGGCCCAGGCGCTGGCGCTGCGTTCCCTGCAGATCGAGGCCCTGGGCCAGGCCGAGGCGCCGCCCCAGCCCGCCAGCGACGGCTCGCCCCAGCAGACCAAGCCGCACACGCCGCATGCCGTGCTCTGCGGCGACTTCAACTTCGAGCCGCACGAGGACGAATACGCCGGCCTGTCCGCCCCCTGGGCGGCCGGCGAGCAAGGCGCCCTGAGCGCCGGCCAGTGGCACAACAGCTGGAGCGTGCTGCACCCGGACCAGCCCCAGCCGCCCACCTTCCGATTGTTCGACCGCCAGTGGGGCCCCGAGCCCGGCGCCTGCGATTTCGCCTGGGTCAGCGACAGCCTGCGCGGCCATGTGCGTGGCTGGGCCGTGGACAGCGACACAAGGCTCTCGGACCACCAGCCCGTGCTGCTGCAGCTGGATTGATCCAGGTCAGGGTCCGCCGCCAAGCCGGCCTTGACCTACAGACAGTGACGCGGCCCTGCTCCAAGGTCATGGGGACTGTCTTGAAGGAGCATCCATGAGCCCCAATCCGCTGTCCACGATTCTTCACCGCACCTGGTGGGTGCTGCTGCTGCGCGGCCTGGTCGCCATCGCCTTCGGCGTGCTGACCTGGGTGCAGCCGGCGGTATCGCTGGCGGCGCTGGTGCTGACCTTCGGCGCCTTCACCTTTGTCGACGGCCTGCTGGGCGTGTATTCGGCCATCCAGGGGCGCGACCAGATGCGCCATTGGTGGGTGCTGCTGCTGTGGGGCCTGGCCGGCGTGGTGGTGGGCGTGCTCACCGTGGTCGCGCCCGGCGTCACGGCGCTGGTGATGACGCTGTACATCGGCGCCTGGGCCCTGGTCACGGGCCTGCTGCAGATCGTGGCCGCCGTGCGGCTGCGCAAGGAGATCACGGGCGAGTGGCTGCTGATCCTGGGCGGCGTGCTGTCCGTGCTGTTCGGCGCCTTCGTGCTGGCCCAGCCGGGCGCGGGCATGATGGCCATGCTCTGGGTGCTGGCCACCTATGCGGTGATCTTCGGCGTGCTCATGGTGCTGCTGTCCTTCAAGCTCAAGAAGGGCATACGCCATTCTTCCTGAGCTGCGGGTGCAAAGGCGGACAATGCCGGCTCCATGATCGAATCCCGGCGACCTTCTCCCTTCATGCGCCTTCCCCGCGCGGCCCTGGCGGCCGCGCTGCTGTTCGCGGCGGCAGGTGCCGCCCAGGCGCTGCCCAGCTTTTCCGAGGTCCGCGAAGGCCACCGCTCCTCCGAGACCGAACTGCTCTCGCGCGAGGGTGAGGTGCTTCAGCGCCAGCGCACCGACGCCAGCGTGCGCCGTGGCGACTGGGTGGCCCTGGCCGACATCTCGCCCGCGCTGCGCACGGCTCTGGTCGTCAGCGAGGACAAGCGCTTCTACGAACACAGCGGCGTGGACTGGGCGGCCGTGTCCGCCGCCGCCTGGGGCAACCTCTGGAACCAGCGCACGCGCGGCGCCAGCACCATCACCATGCAGCTGGCTGGCCTGCTGGACGGCGACTGGCGCCAGGGTCCGGGCGGGCGCAGCGTGGTGCAGAAACTGGGCCAGACCGTCTCGGCCCAGGTGCTGGACCGGCGCTGGCGCAAGGACCAGATCCTGGAGGCCTACCTGAACCTGGTGCCCTTCCGGGGCGAGATCGTGGGCATCGATGCGCTGTCGCGCACCCTGTTCGGCAAGGCCGCGCACGGGCTGGACGCGCGCGAGGCCGCCATTGCCGCCGCCCTGGTGCGCGCCCCCAACGCCTCGCCCGAGCGCGTGGGCCGGCGCGCCTGCGGCGTGCTGCAGTCGCTGGCGCCCGAGGACGCGGCGGCGCGCGATTGCACGGCCATGGAATTGCTCACCGCCAGCGTGCTGCTGCGCCGGCAGTGGGCGGCCAGCGAAGGCCAGGCCCCGCATCTGGCGCGCCGCCTGCTGGCCGAGCCGCAGTCCAGGGGCCAGGCCCGCGTACGCTCCACGCTGAGCGCGCCCGTGCAGCGCTTTGCCGTGCAAAGCCTGCAGCAGCAATTGCGCGAGCTGCAGGGCCGCAACGTGGAGGACGGCGCCATCGTCGTGCTGGACAACGCCACGGGCGAGGTGCTGGCCTGGGTGGGCTCGTCGGGCGAATTGAGCCAGGCGGCCGAGGTGGACGGCGTCACGGCCATGCGCCAGCCCGGCTCCACGCTCAAGCCCTTTCTCTATGCCCAGGCGATTGCCGAGCGGCGGCTGACGGCGGCCTCGCTGATCGAGGATTCATCGGCCCACATTCCCACGCAGAACGGGCTCTACATCCCGCAGAACTATGACCGGCGCTTCAAGGGCTGGGTCTCGGCGCGCACTGCGCTGGCGTCGTCGCTCAACGTGCCGGCCGTGCGCACCCTGGTCATGGTCACGCCCGATGCCTTCTTCTCGCAGCTGCAGCGCCTGGGCCTGCCGCTGCGCGAAAGCGGCGGCTACCACGGCTTCAGCCTGGCGCTGGGCAGCGCCGAGGTGCCGCTGCTGCAGCTCACCAACGCCTACCGCGCCCTGGCCAACGGCGGGCAACTGACGCCCGTGCGCTGGGCGGCGCAGCCCACGGGCGCGGGGTCCGCAGCGCAAAAGTCGGCTGCGCCCGTGCAGGCCATCGACGCACGCGCGGCCTTCATCGTGGGCGACATCCTGTCCGATCCCATGGCGCGCGCGCCCACCTTCGGCACGGACAGCGTGCTGGCCACGCGCTTCTGGTCGGCCGTCAAGACCGGCACCAGCAAGGACATGCGCGACAACTGGGCCGTGGGCTGGTCGCAGCGCTACACCGTGGGCGTGTGGGTGGGCAATGCGCGCGGCGAGGCCATGCACTCGGTCAGCGGCACCAGCGGCGCGGCACCTGTCTGGGCCGCGGTGATGGGTTTCCTGCATGCCCGCACACCCAGCCGCGCGCCCAAGGCGCCGGCGGGCGTGCTGCAGCAGGCGGTGCGCTTCGGCCCCGATGCCTCGGGCCTGCCGCTGGAGAGCGCGCGCAGCGAGTGGTTCGTGGCGGGCACGCAGCAGAGCCTGTTCGCCATGGCGGGCAGCGGCCTGCCTGCCGCATCCGCATCAACACGCGGGACTTCGGCAGCCTCGCCCGTGCGCATTGCGCGCCCGGCCAACGGCACCATCCTCGCGCTGGACCCCGACATTCCGCCGGACCGCCAGCGCGTGCAGCTGTCGGCCCGGCCCTCGGGCACGGCCGCCACGCAGGAATGGCAGGACGCCAGCCTGCGCTGGCGCATGGTCAGCGCCGCCCCGCCCGGCGCGGCCGAGCCGCCGCCCAAGGAGATCGGCCGGGGTGCAGCCGCCGCCTGGATGCCCTGGCCCGGCCGCCACCGGCTGGAGCTGGTCGATGCCAAGGGGCAGGTGCTGGACAGCGTGCAGGTGGAGGTGCGCG
The DNA here is from genome assembly GCF_042653485.1 of Delftia deserti. Lineage (NCBI taxonomy): Bacteria > Pseudomonadati > Pseudomonadota > Betaproteobacteria > Burkholderiales > Comamonadaceae > Delftia > Delftia deserti. The sequence continues at coordinate 5,407,286 of NZ_JBHSIH010000001.1, forward strand.
GCGCCGGCGTGGTGGCTTCGCGCGCGGGCGGGCGCTGATCAGGCGCTGGCAGTGATCATTGCGCCGCGCGGATGCCCGCCGCGCGGAAGCCCGCCGCAGTGAAGGCCACCAGCTCGTCGATCACATGCTCCACGGGGTCGGCGCGGTGGCCGCCGCCCAGCATGCGGCTGACTCGGCCGTTGTCGGAACGGATGTACATCATGGCGCCGTACATGCATTCCAGGCGCCACTGGAAATCGTGCTGCGACAGCTGCGGCAGAGCCTGGCGCAGCAGGGCCGCAAAGCGCTTGGCAGCCTCGTCGTAGGCGGCAAACACCACTTCCCTGACTGCCTGGTCGGGATCGACCGAGCACAGGGCCGTGACGCGGTTGAAGTCGGCCTCGCCCTCGCTGTGGGCGGCGCGCAGCGCAGGGGCGATGAAGGCCCGAAGAATGTCCTCCACGGCGGGCTGCGGCGACTGCTGCTCCAGCCTTTGCAGCAGCGCATGGCGCTGTCCGTTGACGGCCATCACGCGCTGCTCGAACAAGGCCTTGAGCAGGCCTAGCTTGTTGCGGAAGTGGTAGTGGATGGCGCCCGTGTCCACCTCGGCCAGCGCCATGACGGCGCGCAGCGACGTGCCCGCGTAGCCATGGCGCGCAAACAGCTGCTCGGCGGCTTGCAGAAGGCGTTCGCGGGCCTGGGCGCGGGGTTCCTCGGCTGCGGTGTCATCGGTGCTGGACATCATGGCTGCGGATCATAGACAGCGCCAGGCCATTGCCGCACCAAACCATGGCATGGTGGTGGCATGGATTGATTCAGTCGACTGACTGAATTAACATGCGCAGCCATCACACAACGACAAGGAGACACAGCATGACCACCCGCAAGTGGCTCGGCGCCCTGATGGCGCTGGGCTGCACCCTGGCCACCGCGCAGGAGCCGTTCCCGTCGCGGCCGCTGACCCTCATCAACCCCTGGGCGGCGGGCAGCTCCACCGATGTGATGGCACGTACGTTGGCAGAGGAGTTCCGCAAGCAGCTGGGCCAGAGCGTGGTCGTGGTCTCGCGCGACGGGGGCTCGGGCGTGATCGGCATGAATGTGCTGGCCCAGGCGCCGGCCGACGGGCTGACGCTGGCCTTCACGCCCATGACCCCCATCACCGTGCAGCCCCACTACGTCAAGGGCCTGAAGCTGGGGCCCGACAGCGTGCAGCCGCTGTGCGGCGTGACGGAGAACATCCTGGGCGTCAGCGTGCGCGCAGACAGCCCTTTCAAGACGATAGGCGAGCTGGTGGCTGCGGCGAAAAAAGGCTCGCTGAGCTACGGATCGCCGGGACCGAACTCGGCGCCCTTCCTGGCCATGGACCAGCTGGAGCGCGACCAGGGCCTCAAGCTCGTGCATGTGCCCTACAAGGGCGATGCCGGCTCGATACAGGAATTGCTGGCCGGGCGGCTGGACTTCGTCAGCAGCATCGCGGCCTCGGCTGCGCCCCAGATACGCGCGGGAAAGCTGCGCCTGCTGGCCGTGGCCTCGGAGCGCCGCCACCCGGCCTTCCCCGAGGTGCCTACCTTCAAGGAGCTGGGCATGGCGGTGCAGGAGGAATCGTTTGCGGGCCTGTTCGTGCCGCGTGGCGTGCCCGAGGCGGTGCTGGGCCGGCTGGACGCCGCCTGCGCCGCCGCCGCGCGGTCCGATGCCGTCAGGCAGGTGGCACAGCGCGGCGACCAGGTGGTCTTCCACCAGGATCGCCGCCAGTGGGACCGGCGCATCCACGACGAATTCCGCAAACAGGGCGCAGCGGCCGAACGCCATGCGCAGTGACCTCCTTTCCGCCATCTCTCCATCCATGACCGATTCCAGCCTGCCCCCCATCCGCCGCGTGATCACGGCCAACGACGCACAGGGCCGCTCCTTCATTGCCGAGGACGGCGCCTCGCCCGCCGTGCGCCTGGTCGAGGAACGCCCCGGCTACCGCATCACCAACCTGTGGCGCACCGATGCCTCACCCGCGCAGATCAATGCGCCCGACACCATTGCCATCCACCAGGGCGTGGCACCGCCGCCCTATGGCACGGTGCTGCGCATCCTGGACATTCCGCCCGAACCTGCCGATCCGCAGGAGCTGGCGCGCGCCCTGCATGCCACCTTTACACGCATGTACGGCGACGCCCACCGCAACGTGCAGCCCGGCGAGCATCCGGGCATGCACCGCACGGATACCGTGGACTACGCGCTGATGCTGGAGGGCGAGCTGGTCGCCATCCTGGACCGCCAGGAAACCGTGCTGCGCGCCGGTGACGTGCTCATACAGCGCGGCACCAACCATGCCTGGGCCAACCGCTCGGGCCGGCCTGCGCGCATTGCCTTCGTGCTGGTGGCGGGCGAGCAGGGCTCCTGACTCAGGGGGCCTCGCCTGCCCATGCCGCCACGGCAGGGCGTGGCCGCACGAAGCGCTGCTCGATCACGGTCTCGCCCCATTGCTGGCCCGGCCATTCCTCGGCCAGGGTGAAGCCTGACGATTCGTAGAGCCGGCGTGCTGCATCCAGGCCCCGGAAGGTCCACAGCTGGGTGGCCTCGAAGGCCTGCTGGTCGCAGAACGCCAGGGCCTGCTGCAGCAGCTGGCGCCCCGTGCCGGCGCCGCGCAGGCCGTCTTCCAGGATGAACCAGCGCAGATGCGCCTGGCGGTCCTCGGGGTGCTTGCCAAGGTCCTCTCCATCGATGGCCACGGAGCCCACGATGCGGTCGCCGTCCAGCGCCGTCCACAGCTGGTTGCAGGGCTTGTCCAGCCGGCCCGCGAACTCGGCCAGGCCGCTGGCCACGCGGCTTTCGAAGAAGACGCCGAAACCTGCGTGGCGCGCATAGAAGCGCGCATGCATGTCCACGATGCGGCCCAGGCAGCCGGGCCGGTATCCGGGCAGGACCTGTATCTGCGCGGGTACGGGCTGGGGCTGGGGCTGGGGCTGGGGCTCCTCCTGCCGGTGCGCCTGCAGCGCCCGGGCGTACAGGGCCAGCCCTTGGGCGACGGCCTGCTGCTGCGGCGCCTGCATGCGGTCCAGCGCCGCCGTCACCTGCTGGCGCCCGAAGGCCTCGATGGCGGCCAGCGTGTGCCGGCCCTTGGCGGTCAGGGCCAGCTGCTTGACGCGGCCGTCCTCGCCATCGGCGGCTTCCTTCAGCTCGCCCGCCTCCACCAGCTTGCGCACCATGCGGCTGACGCTGGATTTCTCCAGGCCCAGCGCCTGGGCCAGCTGCGAGGCCGCCATGTGCCCCTGTGCGCCGATCTCCAGGATGGCATGCACGGCCGAGGGCGGATAGTCCGTGGCCGCCAGCGTGGCCTGCATGAAGCCCAGCTCGCGCACCATCAGGCGCGAGGCGGCGCGGATGCCATCCACCAGGGAAAGATCGTGCTGCGGCATGGGTGCTCCTTGGGGCCGTGCAGGGTTTGAATATGGTTGCATGGTACAACCATAAATGCGGCTGCGCATCTGTTGATGCAGCGATGCGTTCCCCTGGCGTAAAAAAGCCGCCCGGTGCATGCGGGCGGCTGGGGCCTGGCGCAGATGCGCAGGGCTCAATTGACCATCAGGCGGAACGGCCAGACATAGGCCTGCAGCGTCACGAAGATGCCCATCAGGCAGGCCAGGGCGACGGAGTGGAAGAACACGTAGCGCAGGATGTCGCCCTCATGGTTGAACCAGCGCGTGGCTGTGGAGGCGACGACGATGGACTGCGCATCGATCATCTTGCCCATCACCCCGCCCGAGCTGTTGGCCGCGCCCATGAGGTTGGGCGACAGGCCCAGCTGCTCGGCCGCCACCTTCTGCATGCCGCCGAACAGCACGTTCGATGCCGTGTCCGAACCCGTCAGCGCCACGCCCAGCCAGCCCATCAGGGTGCCGAAGAAGGGGTAGAACACGCCCGTGTTGGCGAAGGCCAGGCCCAGCGTGGTGTCCGTGCCCGAATAGCGCGTCAGCGTGCCCAGGGCCAGCATCAGCACGATGGTGATCAGCGAATAGCGCACCAGCCAGAGGGTGCGCACGAACTGGCTGACCAGCTGCACGGGGTTGTACTTCATGACCAGGCCGCCCACGATGGCCGACAGCAGGATGCCCGTGCCCGTGGCCGACAGCAGGTTCAGCGTGTAGATGGCGCCTTCCTTGGTGGGCTGGCGCACGACGGGCGGCACCTTCTCGATCAGGTTGTGCAGGCCTTCCATGGGAAAGGCGGGCGCGAACAGGCCGTTGAGCGCGGCCTTGACCGAGGGCAGGCCCCAGATGAAGACGAAGACCGTGAGGATGGCCCAGGGCGTCCAGGCGCGGATCACGTCGGCGCGCGGGTGCTGGGTCACGGCGCGGGGCGCCTGGGCTTCGCCGCCGCTGTTCTCATGGCCCTTGAGCGAGGTCGAGCGCCAGATGGTCCTGGGCTGCCACATGCGCAGGAAGCCCACCGTGCAGACCATGGAGACGATGGCCGCGATGATGTCCACCAGCTCGGGGCCGATGAAGTTGGACACCAGGTACTGCGGAATGGCGAAGGACACGCCGGTCACCAAAATGATGGGCCAGATCTCCATCATGGCCTTGCGCCCGGCAAAGGCCCAGATCAGCCAGAACGGCACCAGCACCGAGAAGAATGGCAGCTGGCGGCCGACCATGGCCGTGACCTCCATCAGGTCGTAGCCGTGCACCTTGGCCAGCGTGATCACCGGCGTGCCCAGCGCGCCGAAGGCCACGGGCGCGGTATTGGCGATCAGCGACAGGCCCGAGGCGGCCAGCGGCGAAAAGCCCAGGCCGATCAGGATGGCCGCGGTCACGGCCACGGGCGTGCCGAAGCCGGCCGCGCCCTCGAAGAAGGCGCCGAAGGCGAAGGCGATCAGCAGCAGCTGTATGCGCCTGTCCTCGGTGATGCCGGCAATGGAGTCCTGCAGGATCTTGAAGCTGCCGTTCTTCTCGGTCAGCTGGTGCAGGAAGATGATGTTCAGGACGATCCAGCCGATGGGCAGCAGGCCCGTGAAGCCGCCGAACAGCGCCGCGCGCCCGGCCATGCCTGCCGGCATGTTGTAGACGAAGACCGCGATCACCAGCGCCGCAATCAGCCCGGCGCCGGCCGCCAGGTGGGCCTTCATGTGCAAAAAGCCCAATCCCACCAGCATCACCACGACCGGGATGGCCGCGAGCAGTGTGGACAGCCACATGTTGGAAAGAGGGTCGTAGACCTGCTGCCAAACCATAGAAGCGTCTCCTGAAGAGTTTTTAGGATGTTGTGCGGGGCGCATCGTCGCTCTCATGGCTGGTTGGCACACTAGCGTTAGCCCTCGGTTGGGCGGGGCGAGAGAAAATTTCAATCGGTGCACAAATCACTTCAAACCCGAACGGGTGACTGGAATGCGCCCTGCGCACTACCATGCTCGGCAGTCCCGCGGCATGCGGGTTCCAGAAGGCTAGAAAACGTGTCCACCGATCTTTCCAAAATCACCTGCATCGAAGACCTGCGCGTCGTGGCCCAGCGCCGCGTGCCGCGCATGTTCTATGACTACGCCGACTCGGGCTCCTATACCCAGGGCACCTACCGCGCCAACGAGGACGACTTCCAGAAGATCAAGCTGCGCCAGCGCGTGGCCGTGAACATGGAGGGGCGCAGCACGCGCACCACCATGATCGGCCAGCAGGTGGCCATGCCCGTGGCCATTGCGCCCACGGGCCTGACCGGCATGCAGCATGCCGATGGCGAGATCCTGGGCGCGCGCGCGGCCCAGGCCTTCGGCATTCCGTTCACGCTGTCCACCATGAGCATCTGCTCCATCGAGGACATTGCCGAGCACACGGGGCGCCATCCGTTCTGGTTCCAGCTCTATGTGATGCGCGACCGCCGGTTCATGGAGCGCCTGATCGAGCGTGCCCGTGCCGCCAACTGCTCGGCCCTGGTGCTGACGCTGGACCTGCAGATCCTGGGCCAGCGCCACAAGGACATCAAGAACGGCCTGTCCACGCCACCGAAGCCCACGCTGCGCAACCTGGCCAACCTGGCGACCAAGCCGCACTGGTGCCTGGGCATGCTGGGCACCAAGCGCCGCACCTTCGGCAACATCGTCGGCCATGTGGATGGCGTGGCCGACATGAGTTCGCTGTCGTCGTGGACCGCCAGCCAATTCGACCCCAGCCTGAACTGGGGCGATGTGGAGCGCATCAAGAAGCTCTGGGGCGGCAAGCTCATCCTCAAGGGCGTCATGGATGCCGAGGACGCGCGACTGGCGGCCGACAGCGGCGCCGATGCGCTCATCGTCAGCAACCACGGCGGCCGCCAGCTCGACGGCGCACCCTCGTCCATCGAGGCGCTGCCCGGCATTGCCGAGGCGGCGGGCAAGGACATCGAGGTCTGGATGGACGGCGGCATCCGCAGCGGCCAGGACGTGCTCAAGGCGCGTGCCCTGGGCGCCCAGGGCACGATGATCGGCCGCAGCTTCCTCTACGGCCTGGGCGCCTACGGCCAGGACGGCGTGACGCGTGCACTGCAGATCATCCAGAAGGAGCTGGAGACCACGATGGCCTTCTGCGGCCATACGCAGATCGATACCGTGGACCGCAGCATCCTGCTGCCCGGAACCTACCCGGGCGCCGTGCGCTGAACCGGCAAAAGCTGCACGAGAAAAGGACCGCCTCGGCGGTCCTTTTTTACTTTCAGGCTGCGCCTCAGGCTTGGGCAGGTACGCGCCGGCTTTCCGGCTGCGCCGCCACCAGCCGGCCCGCCGCATGCAGCACGGCCAGGATGGACGCGGTCACGATGTTGGCATGGCGCCCCGCACCGAAGCGCGTGCCCGCCACGCCGGGCAGGGCGGCCTCGACGATGGCCAGCGCCGTGGCCCCGGCGCCCTGGCCCAGGCTGCGCTCTTCGTAGTGGTCAATGCGCAGCGCCACGCCCAGGTGCTGGCCGATGGCGGCTGCCACGGCATCGATGGGGCCGCTGCCTTCGCCATACAGCTGCAGCCGAAGGCCGTCTGGCCGGACCACTTCCAGCGCAATGCCCTGGCCCTGGGCGCTGTCGAACAGGTGGTGGCTGCGGTAGTGCCAGGGAAGCTGCCTGGGTGCGAGGTAGGTCGCCTCGAACAGCTTCCACAGGTCGTCGCTGGCCAGCTCGGCCTCGCAGGCGTCCGCCTGTTTTTGCACCACGGCGCTGAACTCCACCTGCATGCGGCGCGGCATGGTCACGCCATGGTCGCGCTGCAGCAAAAAGGCAATGCCGCCCTTGCCCGACTGGCTGTTGACGCGAACGATGCTGTCATAGGTGCGGCCCAGGTCCTGCGGGTCGATGGGCAGGTAGGGAACGCGCCAGGGCGCATCGGGCCGCTGCGCCGCAAAGCCCTTGGCGATGGCGTCCTGGTGCGAGCCCGAGAACGCCGTGAACACCAGGTCGCCCACATAGGGGTGGCGCGGGTGGATGGGCAGGGCCGTGCATTCCTCCGCAATGCGCGCCACGGCGGCGATGTCCGAGAAGTCCAGTCCCGGCGCGATGCCCTGCGTGTACAGGTTCAGCGCCAGCGTCACCACATCGAGGTTGCCGCTGCGCTCGCCGTTGCCGAACAGGCAGCCTTCCACGCGCTGGGCCCCGGCCAGCAGCGCCTGCTCGGCGCAGGCCACGCCCGTGCCCCGGTCGTTGTGCGGGTGCACGGACAGCACGATGTGCTCGCGCCGTTCCAGGCGGCGGTGCATCCACTCGATCTGGTCGGCGAAGACATTGGCCGTGCTCACCTCCACCGTGGTCGGCAGGTTGATGATCATGGGCCGCGCGGGGCCTGCATCCCAGGCGCGGATGGCTGCGTTGCACACGGCCAGCGACACGTCGAGCTCGGCCATGCAGAAGGTCTCGGGCGAGTACTGCAGCACCCATTCGGTCTCGGGGTGGGCATCGGTCAGTTCGCGCAGCAGGGCGATGTGCTGCTCCACCATGGCGATGATCTCGTCCACCTCCATGCCGAAGACGATCTCGCGCCAGGCCGGGGCAATGGCGTTGTAGAAGTGCACGATGGCGCGCCGCGCTCCGGCCACGCTGTCCACCGTGGCGCGGATCAGGTCCTCGCGCAGCTGGGTGATGACCATGGGCGTCACGTCGCCGGGGATCAGCCCGTTGTCGATCAGGTGGCGCACGATGCCGTAGTCGGTCTGCGAGGCCGAGGGAAAGCCCACCTCGATCTCCTTGAAGCCTATGCGCACCAGTTCGTGGAACAGGCGCAGCTTGCGCTCGCGGTTCATGGGCTCGAACAGGGCCTGGTTGCCATCACGCAGGTCGGTGGACAGCCACACGGGCGCCTGGCTCAGCTGGCGTGAGGGCCATTGGCGCTCGGGCAGGTCGATGGCGGGGAAGGGAAGGTATCTGGACGCGGGATTCTTCAGCATGCGGGCCTCGCAGGAAACGCTGGGGTTTGCAGCCACCGGATCGGCCGGCGGCCCCGCTCTCCTGGCTTCCCGGTGTGGGGAAGCTGCGCCAGGCCGGGATCAGGGAGAGTCGGTGCGAAATGCGGCGCCTGCGCAGGCGCCCGGACCCCGGCCATGGGCCAGGGATAGCAGGGGAGGCGAGGGCAGGCAGTGCATGGTGCGATGGCGGTGAATCACAGGGAACGGGTGCCAGTTTGCGGGCAGGGTGCCTGTCTGTCTTTATAGAATTTCTCATTTTCTATATGGATCTGGACAAAATGCGCACGACCCATGCCTCGGCTTCGGCAGCCGCCATTCCCTGCAGCCATGCCGGGCTGCCCGAGCTGCAGGCCGCCGCACCGCTGCCGGTCACGGGCGTGGCCGCCGACTATCCGGCCGGGCTGGAGGTGGAGGAACACTCCCACGAATGCTGTCAGCTGCTCTACGCCGTGCAGGGGGTGCTGGAGGTGCGCGCGGGCAGCGGGCGCTGGGTGGTGCCGCCCACGCGCGGCGTCTGGCTGCGCTCGGGCGTGCCCCACGGCCTGCGCATGCGCGGCGCGGTACAGGTGCGCAGCCTGTTCGTCGATGCGCAGGCTGCTGCAGACCTGCCGGGTACGGACTGCGTGATCGAGGTCTCTCCCCTGCTGCGCGAGCTCATCAGCGAGGTGGCGCGCTGGCCTGCATCGGCGCCGCCGGGGCGGCGCGAATCCATGGTGGTCGAGCTATTGCTGCAGGAGCTGCGCCAGCCGCCCGTGGTGCCGTTTCACCTGCCCTGGCCGCAGGATGCGCGCATGGCCGCTGTCTGCCATGCGCTGGCCGAGGGAGACGGGGCGGATGGCCTTGCCGCCACAGCCGCGACAGGCGCCGCAACTGCCACAGCCGGTGATTGGGCCGCACGGCTGGCCATGGGCGAGAAGACCTTCCACCGCCACTTCCTGCAGGCCACGGGAATGAGTTTTGGCCGCTGGCGACAGCGCGCACGGCTGCTGTCTTCCATGCAGGCGCTGCTGGCCGGAAGGCCCATCGTGCAGGTGGCGCTGGAGGCCGGCTATGAAAGCCACAGCGCCTATTCGCTGGCCTTCAGGCGCCAGTTCGGCATGCCACCCTCGGCCTTCGGGGCCAGGGGCGACAGGCCGTAGGGGGCCGGGCCGCGTCAGGCGGCCTTCCAGATGATGTAGTCGGCCTGGTACTGCACGACCTGCTTCTGGCCCAGCGTGGAGCTGTTGCAGGCCATGGCAGGGGCCACGCCGCCGCGCGTGGCCACGCGCTGGATATAGGTCACGCCCTGCATGGCGCCCATGCCGGTGGCGGGCTCGGCCTTGACCAGTTGCAGGGGGATGTTGCCCGCGCCGGACGGCGCCACCGCGACCTGGGTGGCCGTGACCTTGGAGCCGTCCTGGTGCGCCCAGGTGGCTGGCGGGCCGAAGTAGCGGCCGATGACGCGGCCCTGGCGGTCCGTCAGGCGCGCATCGGGTCCTACAAAGGCCCATTCCTGCTCCATCGCCTGGTCCTTCTTGGCGCGGCATTCATAGGTGATCTGGCCTATGCCCACCGTCTCCATGGCAACCTTGTGGCCTGCTGGCACCTGCACGGCGGCCGGCAGGTCGGACTGGGAATGGCTCTTGCCCATGTCCATGGAGGAGCAGGCGCCAAGGGACAGTGCGGCCATGGTGGCCAGGCCGAGGGGGAGGATGTAGCTCATGAGGTTCTCCAGGTCGATGGGTTGAGGGATGTCGCCTTGAACCGCTGTCCGGGGCGCGACACAGGGAATACGCAGCAAGGCAGCGGCTGGATTCACCTGAATGGAAAAAAATTTATCCGCATCCGGTTCGCAATGCGCTGCGTATTGCTCACGGAGGGCCGGTGCAAGCAGGGAGACGCCTGCCAGACCTTCTGCAGACCCCCGGCAGAGCACCGTCAGAGCACCGATATGCCCCTTGAATCCGATCGAAAGACAGAACAAGCCCCCCGGGCGGCCACGCAACAGTGCGGGCCACGGGGCCGCCCGCTCGCCCACAATGCGTGCATGGGCACCACACCAACCGACCAAGAGCTGATGGACCTTCTGGACCGCATCGCAGCGCAGGACGAGCCCGCGCTCCGCAGCCTGTACGAGGCCACCTCGTCCCGGCTGTACGGGCTGGCGTTGCGCATTCTTCGACACAAGGACTGGGCCGAAGACGTGCTGCAGGACAGCTACCTGCACATCTGGCGCAGCGCCTCGGGCTACCGGGGCACGCTGAGCCCGCCGCTGGCCTGGATGGGCCTGGTGGTGCGCAGCCGGGCCCTGGACTTTCTGCGCCGGCGCCGCGCCGAACGCCTGCACCTGAACGAAGAGTTCGACGAGGCGCAACTGGCGGCCCATGGCGGCGGGGACGATGAAAGCCAGGGCCCGCTGCAACTGGCCGAGGCCAGCGAACAGGCCGTGGCGCTGTACCAGTGCCTGGAGCGGCTGGAAGGTCGCCAGCGCGAGGTGGTCAGCCTGGCCTATCTGCGCGACCTCAGCCATGGCGAGCTGGCGGGCCAGCTGCAACTGCCGCTGGGCACGGTCAAGACCTGGATACGGCGCGGCCTGGAGCAGCTGCGCCGCTGCCTGTCACGCCATGCGTGAAGCAGTTGACATGCTCTGAGCGGCCAAAGGACTTGCCATGAATATTTCCCGACACCCCGAACTGCTGGACCGGCTGGCCGCCGCTTACGCCCTGGGCACGCTGCGGGGCGCGGCACGCCGCCGCTTCGAGCAACTGGCCCGTGACCAGGCCCCGGTGCGCGCCGCCGCCTTGCTGTGGCAGGGCCGCTGGTCGGCCCTGTCCGAAATGCAGGCCCCCGTACGCCCCGACGATGCGGTCTGGGTCCGTATCGACAACCTGCTGCAGGCCGAAAAGGCCCGCGCCGCCCAGGCGCACCGGCGGCGCGCCGACGATGCGCCTGGCATGGCCCGGCGCACGGAATCCGCCGTGGGCCGCGCCCTGGCCTGGTGGCGCGGCGCTGCCGTGCTGGGCGCCTGCGCCACCGTGGCGGCCGTGGCCCTGGGGCTGTGGTCGCACCAGGACCTGCGCCAAAGCGGCGAGCGCCAGCTGGCCGTGCTGAACAACCAGCTGCAGGCCACCCAGGCTGCGCTGCAGGCCGCGCCCCAGATCCAGTACGTGGCCGTGCTGGCCGACGACAAGGCCGATGCCTCCATGCTCGTGACCTTCGACCCCGGCAAGAACACCCTGGTGCTGCAGCGCGTGGGCGACTTCCACGAAGCCGCGGACAAATCGCTGCAGCTTTGGGCCCTGCCGCCCCAGGGCGGGCCGCAGTCGCTGGGCGTGCTGGGACGCGACAAGCTGGTCAAGCTGACCGCCGCGGCTGCCGAGGTCCAGGGCGTGCCTGCCCTGGCCATCAGCCTGGAACCCAAGGGCGGTGTGCCCAGCCAGACCGGGCCCACGGGGCCGGTGCTGTTCAAGGGCGCACTGATCCGGCGCGACCTGTAGCAGGCAAGGCGCGCGAGGAACGCCAGGCACGCAGCGCGTGCGGCGCATGCGACACATGCCAAGGGCATGGCTGCTCGCCTTTGGCGAGGGCCGTGCTGCTGCACAGCGCAGCCTGGAGGGGCGCGCGAGGGCAGGGCGCGCGTGCAACCTGGCTGGCGGGCTGCTGTTTCGCTGCCGGGCGGGGCAGCCCTCTCCAAGCGCGTGTGCCTGGCGCCCGGCCGGCGGCTATGCTGGCCAGCGTCTGGTTGCCCGCGCCTTGCTGGCGGTCCCTTCCCCTTCGCTGACATGCCTTTTTCTCTTCAAGACCTGACCTGGCTGTGGGTGCCCGTGGTGCTGTTCGCCGCAGCCGCCCAGACCGTGCGCAACACGGCCCAGCGCTCGCTGACCGCCGAGCTCGGCACCCTGCCGGCCACCCTGGTGCGCTTCCTGTACGGCCTGCCGTTTGCCGGCATCTACTTGCTGGCGCTGTACCTGGGAGGCGATGGCGCCTGGACGCTGCCCCGGTTCTCATGGGCCTACCTGGGCTGGATCGCGCTGGGGGCCTTCTTCCAGGTTGCTGCCACGGCGGCACTGCTGCTGGCCATGAAGGAGCGCAACTTCGCCGTGGCCGTCACCCTGTCCAAGACCGAGGTGCTGCAGGTGGCCCTGTTCGCCGGCATCTTCCTGCACGAGTTGCCCACCGCCGTGGCGCTGGCGGCCATGGCGCTGGCCACCTTTGGCGTGCTCATCCTGTCGCTGCCGCCGCGTGGGCAGATGCTGTCGCTGTCGGCCTGGGCCAGCCGCTCGGCGCTCTACGGCCTGGCCTGCGGTGCCTGCTTTGCCATCGCCACCGTGGGCTACCGGGGTGGTGCCGTGGAACTGGCACGCCTGGGCGAGATATCTCCCTGGCTCTCGGGCGCCTGGGGCGTGCTGATCGCCCAGCTCATGCAGACCCTGGGCCTGGGCGCCTGGATCGCGCGCACCCACGCGCAGGGCCTGCGCCCCATCTTCCGCGCCTGGCGCGTCTCGCTGCTGGCCGGTGGCATGGGCGCGGCCGCCTCGCTGGCCTGGTTCACCGCCTACGCCATGCAGGGCGCGGCACCCGTGCGCACGCTGGGCATGGTCGAGGTGGTGTTCAGCTACATCGTCTCGCGCCGCGTGCTCAGCGAAAGCCTGAGCCGCCAGGAAATGATTGGCATGGGCCTCATGGTGCTCGGCCTGGTGCTGATCTGCCTCCAGGGATGAATGGCCTGTGGGCTGTATGAATGCACAGTTGCCGCAATAATGGCGGCGTGCCTGAAACGACACCCACGACACCCACCAGCCCTGCCGATGCTGCGCCCCCGCGCCGCATCGCCCACCTGGACATGGACGCCTTCTATGCCTCGGTGGAACTGCTGCGCTATCCGCAGCTCAAGGGGCTGCCCGTGGTCATCGGCGGCGGACGCCGTGCGCACGACGAGGCGCTGGACGCACGCTACGCCGGCCGGTTGCACGAGATTCCCGTGGACGAGTTCTCGCGCCTCAAGGACTACGTGGGCCGGGGCGTGATCACCACGGCCACCTACCCGGCGCGCCAGTTCGGCGTGGGCTCGGCCATGGGCATGATGAAGGCCGCGCGACTGTGCCCCCAGGCCATCCTGCTGCCCGTGGACTTCGCCGAGGTGCGGCGTTTCTCGCGCATGTTCAAGGAGATCATCGTCTCCATCGCCCCGCTGATGGAGGACCGCGGCGTGGACGAGGTCTACATCGACTTCACCGACGTGCCCGGTGGCCAGCGCGAGGGCGGGCGCGTGCTGGCGCGGCTGATCCAGAAAACCATCACCGACGCCACGGGCCTGACCTGCTCCATCGGCGTGGCGCCCAACAAGCTGCTGGCCAAGATGGCCAGCGAATTCAACAAGCCCAACGGCATCTCCATCGTCCAGCCCGACGACCTGCAGGCCGTGATCTGGCCGCTGGCCTGCCGCAAGATCAACGGCATAGGCCCGAAGGCCGATGCCAAGCTGCAATCGCTGGGCATACAGACCATTGGCGAGCTGGCCACGCAAAGCCTGCCCCAGCTCGTGCAGTGGTTTGGCCGCGCCTACGGCAACTGGCTGCATGGCGTGTCCTGGGGACGCGACGAGCGGCCCGTGGTCACCCACAGCGAGCCCGTCTCCATGAGCCGCGAAACCACCTTCGAGCGCGACCTGCACGCCGTGCGCGACCGGGCAGAACTGAGTGCCATCTTCACCGACCTGTGCGAACGCCTGGCCCAGGACCTGCAGCGCAAGGGCTACATGGGCCGCACCGTCGGCATCAAGCTGCGCTATGACGACTTCAAGACCGCCACGCGTGACCACACGCTGGAGCTGCCCATGGCCGATGCCCGCACCCTGCGCCACGCCGCAGGCCAGTGCCTCAAGCGCGTGCCGCTGGCCAGGCGGCTGCGCCTGCTGGGCGTGCGCGTGGGCAACCTGGTGCGCACGGCCGACTGGGATGCCACGGCCCAGGACCCGCTGGCGCGAGAGCAACTGCTCAGGGGTCCGGCCCAGCCCGCGCCGGACAGCGACCCCTTTACGCCTCAACTGTTCTGAATCATCACCACAAATCTGGCGCACACGCTGTAAAACCATGCACCAGTTCCGAGCATGAGACTGCGGTTGCCGTGCTGTGAGATGATTTGGAAATGTGAATTTGTGTTTCCGTTTGATGGATTCCGGTGGCTTCAGAGCGTTTTGCCATGCCATTTCACAAGAACAAGAGACATCCCAAAGGAGTGGTACCCATGCGCGTGAATTTGCCCGTCAGCCAGCTCAACTACGACTTTCCGGGCGATGAGCTGCTGGTATCCGTCACCAACACCAAGGGCGAGATCACCCATTGCAACCCGGCCTTCGTGCGGGTCAGCGGCTATACCTACGAGGAGTTGATCGACCAGCCGCACAACCTCATCCGCCATCCCGACATGCCCGCCGCCGCCTTCAAGGACATGTGGCGCACCATCGCCCATGGCTACCCGTGGACCGCCCTGGTCAAGAACCGGCGCAAGAATGGCGACCACTACTGGGTGCGCGCCAACGTCACGCCCATCATGGAAGGCGGCCGGCCGCGCGGCTACCTGTCGGTGCGCACCAAGCCCCAGGCGGCCGAGATTGAGGCCGCCGAAGCCCTTTACGCACGCATGCGCGCGGAGGCCGATGCCGGCCAGGAAACCCTGCGCCTGCGTGGCGGCGAACTGCGCCGCCTGGGCCTGGCAGGCCTGTGGGACCGCCGCAGCGACCTGGGTCTGACGGCCCGCATGGCGCTGATGCTGGGCGGCGTGGGCCTGGCCGCCATGCTGCCCGACCTGCTGGGCTGGCAGGGTGCCGCCGGCTGGGGTGCGCGCCTGGCCGCCTTGCTGGCGGGTGGCAGCTTTGTGCTGTGGCGCTTCCAGCAGCGCTGCGTGGCGGGCCTGGAGCAGGCCAGCGGCTTTGCCGCCGACATTGCCAGCTGCCAGCTGGGCACGGACATGCAGCACGACTACAGCGGCCCCATGGGTGCCCTGATGCAGCGGCTGCAACAGATCCAGATCAACCTGCGGGCCGTGGTCGGCGACGTGCGCACCGAAATGCGCGGCTTTGCCACCACCGCCCACGAGATCGCCCAGGGCAGCTTCGACCTCGCGCAGCGCACAGAATCCCAGGCCACCAGCCTGCAGCAGACGGCCGCCTCGATGGAAGAGATATCAGGCACCGTGGCGCAGACCGCCGATACGGCCCAGCTCATGGCCCATGAAAGCGACCAGAGCCGCCAGGTTGCCGGCAAGAGCGGCGCAGCCATCCAGGAAGTGGGCGCTGCCATGGAGCACATCCGCGGCTCCTCGCGCCGCATGGGCGAGATCATCGGCGTCATCGAAAGCATTGCCTTCCAGACCAACCTGCTGGCCCTGAATGCCGCCGTCGAAGCGGCACGCGCCGGAGAACAGGGCCGTGGCTTTGCCGTAGTGGCAGGCGAAGTGCGTGCCCTGGCCCAGCGCAGCGCCTCGGCCGCCAAGGAAATCAGCGGCCTCATCAACCGCACCGTGGACGGCATCAACGACGGCAACGCCCGCATGGACGCCGCAGGCCGCACCATCGACGGCATGGTCGACGCCGTGGGCCGCGTCAGCGACCTGGTCCACCAGATCAGCATCGCCACGCGCGAACAATCCGTAGGCATCGCCCAGGTCAACGACGCCGTGGCCCAGCTCGACTCCGTCACCCAGCAAAACGCCGCCCTGGTCGAGCAATCGGCCGGCGCGGCGGGCTCGCTGCGCGCCAGCGCCCAATCGCTGGAGCGGTCGCTGGAGGTGTTTACGTTGCGGTGAGGGGAAAGGCCGGCAGGATGAGGCCGACTTGGGGCAGGCCACAGTCAGGCCATGGGCTGTGGCTGCCTTGAAATGCCGGGACAGCTCAGAAATCCCGGCTTTCAATGAAACAGAATTCGGTGCGATTGGCGCCTGAGTCGGTCTTGAGGCGAGAGTCCGCGCTGACGATATGCAGCTCGTTGCCATAAGCATGCACGTAGTTGAAATCATTGCCGGATGCCACTACACCTGATTCTGTATCTATGCTTGTATGGACTGATTGGTCTTGCTGACTGATGCGGTGCACTAGGAGCTTCCTATCATTTACGCCAACCCAGGCTATTTCTTTGCCAACCTCTACCAATTGGCCAAAAATGGAAGCAACGTTCTGGCGTTGATGGAGCTTGGTTCTCCATAGAAATCCAAAATTTTCTGAACGTTTTTCCATATAGAACTGCTCACCCAACCAGTAGCTGATGGCCAAACCCCCATCCTTGAGTGCAATACCTGTGGTTGCAATTCCGTTCAAAGGAATTTCAACCAATAGATTTCCTGTGGCGCTATAGGCTCTCAGTGCTGATCCGGTAGATTGCTTAAAGGTTTTATCTATGTAATAGTTGATGATGCCAAGCACGCGCCCCTGACTTTCGAAGAGTGCAGTGGTTTCCCCTCGACGGTTGCCTTGGATTTCCAGTGATTTGCTTTTCTTCAGATCATGGCTGAAATACTGGAGGGATGGCATATCTTTTTCCTTGAGTCCTCCTATAAAATAGCCTTTAGCGCTTGAGGCTATACTACGGGCTAATGCAATCTCACTCAATGGTTCGGTGCGATAGATGATTGAAAGGTTTTGCTTTAATTGCAAAATTCCTAATTTCCCTTCATCGCCAATTTGAATTAATATTGGGCGGTGCTGGATGGTCTGTGAAAGTGATGGGGTAATATAGGGGCTGGGCGGTGCATTGATTATCTTTGTGGGCTTTTCTGAGTCACACCTCATCTCTTGAATATATAAGTGCGAGGTGTTTTCTGATGAGTTTGTTTTTGATGCTTGCTTGATTAGATGCGATGCACCATTTGATAAGATGACTTGTACGATTGATGAATATGATAGCGTTCATTGGATCAGGGACTTCCTTGTGAAATATTCCCGCTCTCTGTCGTGGTACTTGCTGTATCCTTGCGCACTGGCAATGCAACTTGCTCGAACACATTGCCTTCGATCACCACGTCCTTGGACTCCAGAAGATTGATGCCTGCCTGGGGTTCCTCTTCCTTCTTCCTGAACAGCCCGCTGCGCTTCACGATGAAGCGGTTGTTGCGGATGATGGAGCCATCGGCATCGCGCAGCTTGAGGATGGCGGGCAGCGGCGCCTTGTCGCGTAGGTCCATGTGCACGATGAAGGTATTGCCCTCCACCAGCGAGCGCGGGCCGTACAGGTAGACGGCGGTGCGGCCATCGACCTCGATGGTGTTGTTGCGCACCACGTTGTCGGAGCCCGCCATGATGATGGCGCGGCCGCCGGATTTGATTTGGAGGTTTTCTGCGGTGTAGAAGGTGGGTGGGGTGTAGTCCCAGGGGATTTCGTTGAAATTCTTGGTCTCAATGTTCCACCCGGATTTTCTTGTAATAGCAAGATCCTCTTTCATCTCCAGAGTTCTATTCTTTGAAATAGCATATGGAGTCATACATACCCCCAATCCTAATGATCCGGGGGTTTCTATTTTCCCGTTATGCATTCTTAGGTTGGTGGCAATATCCCTGCCTGACGTTATGCCGATACCCGTAATATTATCAAACGGCTTCCCCGTGACAAGATGGCCGCGCAAATCTAGATCAAGGTTGTTATTCCGGCTGAAGTTTAAAACTGCCTCGTCTGGAGTTCCTCGTTCTATTCCGCCTTCAATCCAATCGCGCGCTCTTCGCTGAATAAAATCATGGACAACGCAATAGTAACCAGGTCCTTTGAGATAAGCCATTATTGGATAATATCCACCGCTATATTTAACTGCGTTGCACCCCTCAGGCAGTGGTCCTTTGTCACTGGGGGGGTGACGACGCTCTGCCCACTCTTCTTTTGTAAGAGATTTTTGAGGAGCTACTTGGCAGCCAATCATCATAAGAGAAGCTGATATGTAAAAACCAAAAACTACACATCTTTGCATATTGGACTCCTTGGCAAACAAACACCTGGATATTTATCTTCCTGGCCAGAAAGTCTGTCAAGATATTTATCTCTATTCTCTTTGGCATCATCCTTTTTGTATGCATCCTCGCCATCTTTCTCTATATTTATATTGTTGACTTTTGTTCTTTTGCCATTTTTTCCAAATTTTGTTAAATTTAGTTTTTCATTTTTAATTAAATCATTGATGGCATCTTGCAGAAATTTATTTTTCTTTGAAAAATCTTTCCCATCTTCTCTGATCTTGTTGAACTCCACTAGAATACTCTCAATTTCCTCGAAACCAATTGCAGGCTTGATTCCATAAGAAGTCAGGAATTCATAAACTGCCTTCTGTCCCGCTAATGTGCGATCCGCGCGCACATTCCAATGCCTTGCATTGACGGTTGGGTCATTTCCCGTGTAATCGGGATCGCCGTTGTAGGTGTAGTCTGGTTCGGAACCTGAGAACCCATGGCCTATGCCCAATCCCAGCGTGAGCGCATCGACGGGGCGGTTGTCCCTGCCACGATGGCTGAAGGTATCCAGATAGGCGTGCAGGAATTCGCCAAGGAACTGGAACTCGGCACAAGGCTGCTCTGGGTTGCCCAGCCGACTGGCCGCCAGCAGATTGTTCAATTGGGGACTCAGGTTGCCGACCACGCTGTTGACGTTGTCGTTGTCATAAGGCTTGAGGGTCCTGCCGTTTTCGTTCGACAACGTGAAGTGGTACCACAGTAGCTGTCTTTTGTTCTTGAAGATGGAGCCAATCGTCTTGAGCACGGTTTCGTCATCCAGCGGCCGGGTGATAGGGTTGTCATCCACGTACTGCGAAGCCAGCGCCGTGATGCGTGCCGGCTCGTAGTCCAGGCCGGCGGCCAGGGCCAGGAAGAAGACCATGTAGTAGTGCATGTCCTCCTGGTACAGCCCGGTGGGATCGATGCGGTTGAGCGGGTCGCCGCCGGCATACAGGTAGGCATCGGGCCCGTCCGGGTAGCCCAGCGGGTCCGGCTGCAGGTAGCGGCCGCTGGCCGGGTCGTAGCTGCGGTGCCAGTTGTCGTGCAGTCCGCTTTCCTCGTCGAAGTACTGGCCCGGCAGGCGCAGGTTGAGCACGGCCTGCTGCCGGGGCAGGCTTGTGTGGCCGGCCTGATGCATGGCCGGTGCTCCCCAGGGCGTCTGGCGGGCACGCCAGACCACGCGCTGGCCTGCGTCCGTCATGGCCTGCGGACTGCCCCGGTGGTCGTTGTGGATGTGCAGCATGCGCGCCTTGCCGCTGGCGTTGTCCCGGTTGTGCTCGGATTCCAGCTTGGCGATGGGCAGGGTGCGAGTCCCCTCGCTCAGGTACAGGTACTGGCTGGTGATGCGGCCTTCGCCATCCATTTCCGCGACGAGCCGGTTGTCCTGCCACAGGTAGTGGCTGTGCGTTTGCCCGTCGCCCTGGTGCACGGTCTTGCCCACGCGCTGGCCCAGGCTGTTGTAGCGGTAGCTGGCGATGGGCCGGTCCAGGTGGTCGCTGATGCTCTGGAGCTGTCCTGCCTCGGTGTAGGCGTAGCGGTGCAGCGCGTCCTGGACGGTGCGGCCCTGGCTGTCGAGCTGCACGGGCGCTGGTGCTGACGGTGCGTTGTCCTGCACCAGCCTGCCGAAGCCCTGGTAGCGGTAGTCGGTCTTGTGCAGGCCGGCTGGCGCGTTGGCCTCTGTGTTTGCGTCTGCGGGTCGCCCGTCCTGCTCGATGGCGCGGATGCGCGGGCCCACGCCGTAGCGGTAGCGCTGGCTGAGGATGGGTGCGCTGCCTTGCGATGTGCCTTGTGATGTGCCTTGCCCGGTGGTCTGCTGCGTGAGGCGCCCGGCAATGTCGTATTGGCGCGAGGTGGCCAGGCCATTGCCTGCCGTGTAGTGCTGCAGGCCGTTGAAGGCGTCGATGCCGATGTCGCCAGCCACCGTCTGCGCGGGCAGCAGGCGTTCGAGCAAGCCTGTGGCGCCGGTGCCCAGCCAGTGGTCGCTGGCCTGCAGCAGCCCGGCCACCCAGGCGCTTTGCAGCTGCAGCCCTTGCACGCTGGCGCCTTCGCTGGCGGGGCCGCGCCGGGTGACGAGCACGCGGCCATCGGCCAGGGTGCGGCTGTGGACCCAGCCGTCCGGGCCATAGCGCGTGGCGGTGCGGTAGGTATGTTCGGCCTTGCCGTCGGGCGTGGCCAGCGCAATGGTGCGTGCCACGGGGCGGCCCAGGGCGTCGTATTCGATGGACTCGCGCTGCCAGTTGCTATCGATGGTCTGCAGCAGGCGGCCCTGGTAGTGCAGCCGGGTTTGCGAGGAAGAGCGACGATCTGCACCGGGCGCCGGCTCGTAGGTCTTGGCCAGCAGACGCCCGCTGGGAGCGTACTGGTAGTGGGTGCTGCTGCCATCGGCGCGGGTGTGCACCCGCAATTGATCGGCTTCGTTGTAGCGTGCGCTTTGGCGGCCATGATCGGCAAGCTGAAGCCATACGGTGCGGCCGAAGTCGTCGTGCAGGGCCTGGCGGCGTTCGGCGGGTTGGGTTCCCTGGGAAGCAGTGGTTTGGTGTCCGATGTCCTGGGGTGCTGTCGGCACATCGGAGGAGCCTTGCAGGGCCAGCCGTATCCAGCCATCGGGCGCTTGCGACAGGCTGGCATGGAGACTGCCGTTGTTCAACCAGCGCGTGCGGATGTCGTCGCCATCGGTGTGCTGGAGCAACTCGCCCGCGTCGCCGTAGGTGTAGCTGTCCAGGCGCCCATCGGGCAGCAGGCGGTGGCTCAGGCGCCCTTGCGCATTCCAGCCGTAGTAGGCCGCACGTTCGGGGAGGTCCTGGCCTTCGCGGTACAGGCCCAGCCGCTTGATGCGGCCTTCGCTGTCGCGCTCGATCTGGCCCCGGTTGCCCAGGCCATCGAGCCGAGCCTGGGTGCTGCCCTGGTAGGTCCAGGTGGTGCTGCGGCCTGCCGTGTCGATGGCATGGCTGGGGCGGCCCAGGGCGTCGTGGCGGATGCGGTATGGATTCAGGCTCAGCCGGCTGCTGGCGCGGGGCTGGCCGTCGGCATCGAGCAGCCAGCCGCTGGTGCTGATTTCTTCTGCCTGCAGGGCGTTGGCAGACAAGGCGCTGTAGCGTATCTGGCGCTGAAGGCGCCGCACGCCGTCGTCTTCGGTGCGGGTCGTGATGCGCCCGGCCTGGTCATGCTCCAGCGCCACGGTCGTGCCATCGGGCTGCAGCACGCGCGTGACGTGGCTGCCGCTGCGGTCCCAGCGCAGCCGCGTGAGGTCGTTCTGCGCCGGGCTGCCGTCGTCATAGCCTGCCAGCGAGGTGGGCAGCGGCCCGTCGATGTCCACCAGCACGCTGCGGCCGTTGATCTCGGTGTAGCGGTAGCGCGTGCTGCGTTCGATGGGCGTGGCGCCGTCCGCATTGCCTGCGGGCTGGCCCTGGGCGTCCAGGGGGCTGAAGCCCGTCTCGGTG
Source organism: Delftia deserti (assembly GCF_042653485.1). Lineage (NCBI taxonomy): Bacteria > Pseudomonadati > Pseudomonadota > Betaproteobacteria > Burkholderiales > Comamonadaceae > Delftia > Delftia deserti. The sequence continues at coordinate 5,429,053 of NZ_JBHSIH010000001.1, forward strand.
ATCTGCAGCGGCTGGCGGCTGCTGTTGTAGCGGATGCGGATCTGGTGCTCGCGCCCGGGCACGACGCTGGGCCGCGCGATGAGTTCGGGTGCGTATTGCTTCCAGGGGTCCTTGCCGTAGCCGTAGCGCACCTGCAGCTGCGGGGCCCTGGCTTGGCCTTGTGTGTAGGCGATGCGGTACACGGCCAGCGGGCGGCCGAAGGGGTCCAGCTCGGTGCGCGTGCCTTCCAGCGGGTGGCCTGCGGGATCGAGCCGCGTGGCTTCGGTCAGGCGCCCTTGCGCGTCGTACCGGTAGCGCATGTCGCCGGGGCCGCAGCTGGCGCAGCCCGGGCCGCGCACTTCAAGCAATCGCCATTGCCCGCCGATGGTGTCGTAGTGGTAGGTGGTTTGCTGGCCCAGGCTGTTGGTGAGGGTGTTCTTCCAGGGCTGGCTGAGGTCCAGGGTGACTTTTTCCTGCTGGCTGTCCGGCGGGCCGCGCACGCTCAAGGTGGCGCGGCCGTTGTCGCCGTAGCCGTAGCTGGCGATGCGCTCGTCCATGGGCTTGCCGTCGCTGCCCTGGCCCTGCACGCTGATGCCCGTGAGCAAGGTGGGGTGCTGCGGGTCGTCGTAGTGGTAGTGGCGCTGGACCGGGGCTTGGCCATCGGCCGATGGGAGGATGACCTGCACGAGGCTGGCGTTCAGCTTGGCCTGGGGCTGGGTGCTGCCGGGCAAGGGCGCGCTGCCGTGGCGGTAGTCGATGCGGCCCAGCGGAGTGTCGATGGCCTGCACGCCGGTGAAGCTGCCCTCGCCCGAAGATTGGGCGTAGTGCAGGCGCAGGCTGCGGCCCTGCGGGTCGGTGACCTTGAGCAGGCGGTTGCCCTTGGCGTTGTAGTCCAGGCGGACCTGCTCGCCCGAGGGCAGGCTGATGCGGGTCAGGCGCCCCCGGTGGTTGAAGCGCAGCTCGCGCCCGTCCATCCATTGCCAGGTGTAGTGCCGTTCCTGGCCGGGCTTGGTTTCCTTGGTGCCCTTTGTATCCGGGCCTTCGATGCGCACGATGCCGTTGCCCGGCTGCTCGCTGGCGCACAGGCTGGGGTGCTCGCGCAGCTTGCTGAAGATGATGCGGGTGCCGTCGGCCTGCACGATCTGCAGGTTGGTGGGGTGGTCGTACAGGCGGGCCTCGTAGCTGAGCAGCCAGCCGCGGCCGAGCAGGCCCGGGGGCACGTAGGCCCGGCTGTAGCTGCTGTTGTAGTGGCGCACGACTTCCAGGCCGAGCACGCCGGGCAAGGCGGGCATGTCCACTTCGCGCTGGTATTTGTTGCCGTTGATGAGGTGGATGGGGTTGCCGGCGCCCTGGTGGGTGCTGCTGGAGTTGCCCTGGGTGGCGGGGCCGGCGCCGCCGCAGGGGCTGCCGCCGGGCGTGGGGGTGCAGGTGCCGCCGCCCGAGCCGCCACCGCCACCGCCACCGCCGAGGTCGATGCCGCCGCCCGTGCCGGGGGCGCAGCTTTGCACGGTGGGGTCGCATTTGCCGGAGCCGCCGCCCAGGTTGGGGGCGGCAGTCGCCAGGGGCGGCGTGGCGTGGGCCAGCAATGCGGCAATGCATAGCAGGGCGCTGCGCAGCAGGGGGGTGAGGTGGGGTCTATTCAACATCATGCGTCTCCCGTGCAGTTGGGGCAGTCAGCCCCTTTACAGTCGTTGTCGTTTCCATCTCCATTGCCTCCATCTCCTCCGTCTCCGGTTCCATCGCCACCATCACCGCCGTCGTCTTCATCGCCCTCACCCCCCGGCCCCGGTGACCCGACCGTGGTGCAGCCCACGGTTTCGCAATCGGGCGGTTCACCGGGTTCCGATGTATCGGGCTGGCCTGGGTCCTGCGGATTGCCCTTGTTGCCTGTGTCGGGAATGGATACCGTGGCATCGCTTTCCATGGCGTCGCTTTGCATGTGCAAGGTGGCCTGCGCGACGATGGGCAGCCGACCGTGCCGTATGAGTTCGGTGTGGAAGGGGTCGCTGCCGTCGTCTAGCCAGCGCAGGTAGTGCTGGTAGATGCCGCGCACCAGCGGGATCTTGAGTTCGTAGCCGTGGGTGACGCGGATCTTGAGCAGGTTGGCGTCCTGAACGCTCTGGGCCGACTTGCTGCCTATGTCTTTTTTGTCCCGGTGCGCCAGGCCGGCGTTTGGAATGGCTCGCACGCCGTATTTCTGCTTCAGGTGGGGAGCGCTCCAGTCGTCGAAGCTCTCGCGCGTGGGGTTGATGAGGTCTATGCGCAGGTGGCCTTCAAGGTCGGCCTTGGCCTTTGTCTTGGCATCCGCCAGTTCGTCACTGTTGCTGCCACCGCCATACAGCGGAACCATGGCGCGCAGATAGGCGTCACGGATATCGTCCATGCGCGCATGGGCCATGGTGCCCGCGCGGGCGGCCATGAAGCTGGCGTGATTGATCTGGTTCTTGTTGAAGAAAACCAGGCCGTACTGCAGCAGGGCCAGCCCCAGCAGGGTGATGATGGGGCCGACCACGGTGAACTCGACCATGGCGCTGCCGCGCTGGCGCGGCCTGCGGTATGAGGTGCTCTGGCGCATGGGATGCCTGCAGGTTTGCGGCCGGCGGACGGGCTTGTATCCACCCGCTGGCCATGCTTCAGGGCCTGTTTGGGTGTGGCAGGGGGATGTGGATGGGCACGTCCGGTCCGGCCTTGTCCTTGCGCATCAGCATCAATTGCATGGTGCCCTGGGGGCCGGCGCCGAGGATGTGGATGATCTCGGCCTGCTTGCCGGTGATTTCGCCTTCGAGGCCATCGAGGGTGTAGTCCTGCCGGGTGAGGGGTGTGTCGGGCCGTGGAGCATCTGCGCGGACGTCGCTCGCAGGGCCTTCCAGCACGACGTTGATGCGTTGGCTGCGCGAGTCAGGGATCAACCGCGAGTTCACAAACGTCAGCTCTGGCACTTCCATCACTGTGCGCCTCTGGCTTTTGGGGTCTGTGTAGTCGATCTTTACGCCAGTGAGCTTGCCCGTGGCCGTATTGAATTCCGCCTCGTAGTTGACGCCGGTGTCCAGTATGTCGGTGGTGTACGGGTCCAGCCGTTGTGCCGTGCCGGCCAGCGTGCTGACACTGCCGATATAGGTCACGGTCGGCTCGCTCGGCGCCTGGCTCTGGTCGGTGAGCAGTCTGATGGCGGAAATCCAGTTGGTGTTTTCGCTGCGCATGTTGGGCATGCGGCCGACCTTGCTGAGGTTCTGGCCTTCCGAGAAGGTGGTGCCCCAGATGCCTTCCTCGTGCTGGTCCGGTGGTCCTACGAGGAAGATGACGCCTGCATCGTCGCTGATGTTCTTGTAGTGGCTCTGGCCTTCCTCCGGGTAGTGCGTGACCTGCGGGTACTGCCTGCCCTGCACGATGAAGGTGTTGCGCCCTACCTGGAAGTCGCGCCTTGCCATGCCGTAGGAGCTGTAGATGAAACTGCTTTCGATGGCCTGGCCCGGCTGTTGGCTATAGGTGAGTGTGGTGTTGTGGATCACACCCATGCCGCTGAAATCGATCAACGACGTTTGTGCATCGGGATCGGTGATGAGTTTGATCAGGTCAGACTCCTCAATGGCCGATGAGGTGGGTTGCAGACAGTTGCCCGTGCTGCTGAGTTTGGTGCACAGCGGGCCTGAGGGGGCGATGAAGACGCCGGAACTGGCGGTGCCTCCGGGGCCTGGGTCTCCCGCGCCCCCGTCGCTGCCTGAGCCGCCGCCGCAGGCGGTCAGGGCCAAGCCCATGGCACAGGCCAGCAGCCAGGAGGGGGGATGGGCCAGGCGCGCATGCGTGGTGCTGCAGTCTGAGGGAGTGGGGGCGGATGAATGGTGCATGTCTGTCGAGCGGTTCAATAAGCCATGAAGGAAGGTCGAATGGGGCCTGAGGGTGTTGCGCGTCGGTTGGCGTCTTGGCAATTGCGTTGTCCGGGTATCTCCTTGTCGTTGCGCTATGACATGGGTCCGCCTGGGCCGAAGAGGCAGACGGTCAATGCAGCGCGAGCGCCTTCTATGGGCCAGGGCCGCAGTTGCATGCCCGGTGCCAGCCCCTGGCGGGCGATGGTTCCGGCGCACATCTCCAGCACGTGCCTGCTGCCGCGTCCGCCCCGGCTGAAGCGCCAGGGCGCAACGCCTGGACGCAGGCCGGTGATGCGGCCCTGCCGGTCGAGGTAGACGATGTCGATGGCCTGCCGCATGAAGCAGGTGTGCACGCTGGTGCAGCGCGCGATGAGCAATGCGCAGCGGGCGGCGGGTTGGGCCTGGCCCATGAGGCCGGCAAGGCGCTGCCAGAAGCCGCAGGCCTGGCGCACCAGGAAGGGGGAGGGCGGCATCTGCATCACAGTCCCGAGTTCAACAGCTTCATCGCTATGGGGAACAGCAAGACGATGAAGGTGCAGGGAAAGATGAAGGCGATCAGCGGAAACAGCATCTTCACGGGCGCTTCCATCGCGAGTTTTTCCGCGCGCATGAAGCGTTCGGAGCGGCGCTGATCAGCCTGTGCCCGCAGCACGGGGCCGAGGTTCATGCCCATGCTCTCTGCCTGGATCACGGCGGAGGTGAAGTTGGCGACGCTCGGTTCGTTCAGGCGCTCGGCCATGCCGCGCAGTGCTTCGGCACGCGCCTTGCCGGCGCGTATATCGCGCAGCACGCGCTGGAATTCGTCGCGCACCAGTCCCTGGGGGCCTTTGGCCACGGCCTGGGTCATGGCGCCCTGCATGTTCAGGCCGGCTTCCACGCACAGCGTGATGATGTCCAGGAAGAAGGGCAGCATGCGCAGCAGTTCGCGCCGGCGCACGGCGATGCGATCCCTGAGCCAGATGGCGGGGTAGGCCCAGCCCAGCAGTGCACCTGCGGCCATGGCCTGCAGATAGATGGACAGGGCGATGTGGCGTGCGCCGCCATCGGCGCGCCGGGGCAGGCCGTCGAAGCTGGAGACGAGCCACCAGGCCGCCAGCGCGGCCACCCCGGCGCCGACGATGCGGCTGGCAATGAACTGCGCAGGACTGAGCGCGTAGTCCAGTCCCGCCTGTCGCAACCGCAGTTGCACGGATTGCGCGGTCCTGCCCGTTCCGAGCAGGGGCGACAGGTGGTGGCTGATCCACTGGATGGGCCACCAGACCATGCGCAGGGCCAGTGGTGGCGGATCCTTGTAGCTGCGGTCCTCGGCGGGAACGTTGCTCATCGAGTGGCCCAGGAGCCAGGCCACCAGGGCAGCACTGAGTCCGGCTGCCACAGCGATCAGGGCGAGTATCACGGTGTTGGAGTCCATGGTGCGGCCTTCAGACGTCGATGGCGACGATCTTTCGGATGACATAGATGCCCATGGCCTCGAAGCAGGCGATCACGGCCAGCGCCCCCCAGCCCACGCGGGAGTGCCAGAGCATGGACATGGCTTGCGGCTCCATCCGGTCGAGGATGAGCATGAGGACGAGGGGCAGGGCGCCAACGACCCAGGCCTGCAGTTTTCCCTGGGCGGTGAGGGAGCCGATCTTGGCTTCCATTTGCAGCCGGCTGCGCACGGTGGAGGCCGTGCGTTCCATGGTCTCGGCCAGGCCGCCTCCGGTTTCGCTGGCGATGCGCATGGCCGAGGTGATGAGCACGGTGCTCTGGGTGGGCACACGCAGGCTCAGGTGATTGAGTGCCTGTTCCAGGGATACGCCCAGGCGCTGCTCGCGCAGCATCAGCGAGAACTCCTGGCTCAGCGGCGGGCGGGACTCGGCCACAAGCTGGGCGATGGCGCTGCTCAGGCCAATGCCGGCGCGCAGGCCGCCGCTGAGCATCATCAGCGCATCGGGCAACTGCTCTTCAAACTTGCGCAGCCGGCGCTTGCGCATGTGCCGGTACAGCAGCCGGGGCAGCAGCCCCAGCGCGAAGAAGGCAGGCACAGCCAGCAGATGGCTGCCGCTGACCAGCCACACCAGGACGCCGCCCAGCGACATGACTGCCAGATTGGCCAGGAAGAGTTTGCGCGGGTCGATGAAGAGAAAGAATTCCGCGGCCTGAAAGCCGGCGCGCTCCGTGAAGCCGGCCCGGTAGCGCTTGAGCGTGGAGCCACCCAGGTCCAAGGCCAGCCATGTCAGCAGACCGACGGAGAGGGCAACCACGGCCGTGATCAGGGCCAGGACGGTGTCTGGCGAGAGCCCGCTCATGGCCGCTCTCCGGCGTGCAGGTCCGCGCTCTCGGAGCCCGGACGGAAGATGTCCAGGTCCAGCGCATGTCCGCTGGCGCGCAGTTCGTCGTAGAAGTGGGGAACGACGTCGCAGCCGGTGAACAGGCCCTGCACCTTGGTCAGGCCGTTGGCCTGCGCTCCATAGCCTTTGTTGGCAAAGCGGAACAGCTCCTGCAGCTGGATCTTTCCGCTTTCCATGCCGCTGACTTCGCAGATGTGGGTGACCAGGCGTGTGCCGCAGGCAAAGCGGGTCTGCTGCACGATGATGTCCACGGCGCTGGCGATCTGCTCGCGTATGGCCGCCAAGGGCAGTTCCATACCGGCCATCAGCACCATGGTCTCCAGCCGGGCGAGCCCGTCGCGCGGGGTGTTGGCGTGCAGCGTGGTCAGAGATCCCTCATGGCCCGTGTTCATGGCCTGGAGCATGTCCAGCGCCTCGGCGCCGCGGCATTCGCCGACCACGATGCGGTCCGGGCGCATGCGCAGGGTGTTGCGCACCAGTTCGCGGATGGGCACGCCGCCCTTGCCTTCGACATTCGCGGGGCGCGACTCCAGGCTGATCAGGTGCTCGTGGGCCAGCTTGAGTTCGGCGGCATCCTCGACGGTGATCACGCGTTCGCCGGACGGGATGAAGTTGGACAGGATGTTGAGCAGCGTGGTCTTGCCAGACCCCGTGCCGCCCGAGACGATGATGTTCTTGCGGGCCTCCACGCAGATGCGCAGAAAGTCGGCCATGGCCGGGCTGAGCGCGCCGAACTGCACAAGGTCGGCGGCGTTGAGCTTGCGCCTGGCGAACTTGCGGATGGTCAGTGTGGAGCCCTTGAGCGCGAGCGGCGCGATGATGGCGTTGACGCGCGAGCCGTCCTTGAGCCGTGCATCGACCATGGGCGAGGACTCGTCGATGCGCCGGCCCAGCGGTGCCACGATGCGTTCGATCACGCCCATGACGGCGCGATCACTGGTGAAGGTCAGGGCGTGTTTTTGCAGGCGGCCTGCGCGCTCGACATAGATTTCGTCGAAGCGGTTGACCATGATTTCGCTGACAGAGTCATCGGCCAGCAATTCCTCCAGTGGGCCCAGTCCCACGGCCTCGTCCAGTACCTGCCTGCGCAGCGCGTTGCGGTCCAGCTGGGCCGGTATCTCGTCGTCCATGTCCTGCAGCGTTCTGGCGATGAGCCGGTCCGCCTCGGCGCGCAGGTGTTCGTCGGACATGCTGGAGACGTCATGGCGGCGCAGGTCCATGGTGTCGATGAGCTTGATGTGCAGGCGCTTGCGCCATTCGAACTCCAACGCCTGCAAGTGGGCGTCCCCGGGCTCGGCTGCCGCAGGCTCGGGCTCGTCGGCAGGCACTGCCAGCGCCGTGTCCTGTGTGCTCTGCATGGGCGCTGTGGTGGCGGCATGCGCTGCGGCCGGTACAGGAAAAGGCGCGGCTTGCGGCTCTTCACCGCTGTTCAGGATGCGCAACTGGAACGGGCCAATGCCGATGAGGTCGCCGTTTTGCAGCGGGCCGTATTGGGCGGTGATGCGCTGACCGTTGACCAGCACGCCGACGAAGCTGCCTGCGTCGTCGATCAGCACGCCCGAGGGGCTGGTGAAAAGGCGTGCATGCTCCTTGGCAAGGCGCCAGTTGTCCAGGCGGACTTCGCACTGGGAGCCTTTGCCGATGGAGCACATATCGGGCACGCTCAACGGCTGGCGCCGGCCGTCGGGGTGGATGATTTCAAGGTCGATCATTGGGGGCTGCCGGTTGCGGAGGTCAGGGGTGAAAGCCACTGGGTCTCGGCCCAGCCCAGCCGGTCATCAATGCGCACGGCCGAGAACTGGGCCTGCGGGGCCTGGGGTAGCACTTGCACAAGGCTGCCCACGGGCAGGTTCTGGAGGACGGGGGCGTTGATGTCGGGGGACACGCGAAGGGCCAGCCCATCAAGGCCCACGCGGTAGATGCCTGGTGCGGAGTGGCCCGTGGCGGCGCCGGATTCATGGGGCGTGAGAGCCCGGCCTTGCCGCGCCTGGCGCGCATGGGGTCCGTCGGGTGCGGGCTTCATGCCGGGAACGTGCGCGACCGGCTGCAGGCTTTCATCGCGTACCCAGCCCGACAGGGCTGCAACCGCCACCGCGCGCCAGCCGGAGTACGGGTTGTGGTCGGCAGATGAACCGGGTGCGGCACGCACGAAACTGCCTTGGCCCAGTTGCAGCAGGGTGTCGCTTTGCGCCCTAGGTTCGGCATGCAAGGCCAGCCCGTCATGCACCACGCGCCAGTGGTTGACCAGCGGCTTGTCCGCTGCTGCCGCGGAGGCCAGCGGGTTGCCGGTGTGCGGCAGGGCGGGCCAGTGGTCGGGCTGGGTCGCGGTGGCCGGTGAAGGCAGGGGCCGCACTGGCGCGGGGAGTTCCTGCACAGGCGCCGCGATGCTTGCGCTTGCGCTGGCCACGGGCAAGGGCGCCAGCCGGGGAGGATGCTCGGGCGCAGGGCCGGGTTCGGTCAGGTAGGGCTGGGGACCGTAGCGCTGGCTCAGGCGTGCGCTGGCGTCGTCCACGCGCTGCAGCAGGCCCGGCGAGCGGCTGTTGATTACCGTGGGCGTGACGAAGACCACCAATTCGGTCTCTTCGTTCTGGAATCGCTGGGACCGGAACAGAGCACCCAGCACGGGCAGGTCTCCCAGGAAGGGGACCTTGTCGACGTTGTCGCCACCCTTGCGTGACAGCAAGCCGGCCAGCACCATGGTCTCGCCGTCCTGGACGTTGAATTCGGTGAAGGTGCGCCGAGTGCTCAACCCGGGCCCCGAGGGCGTGGAGAACGATGGGTCGATGTTGCTGACCTCGCTGTCGATCTCGGCCCTGATGACGCCGTTGCGGTCCACGCGCGGCGTGATGCGCAGCTTGATGCCGTAGGGCTTGAACATGACCATGGGGCCGTAGATCGTGGCCACGGAGTACGGATACTCGCCACCGGCCAGGAATTCGGCCTTGGAGCCATTGCGCGCCGACAGCTGGGGCTGGGCCAGAATGCTGGCCTTTCCGTCGCGGGCCAGCAGGTCCAGCCTTGCGGTAAGGCCCATGTTGACGGCAGTGAGGATGTTCAGGCCCCGGGGCAGCGAGACTGTGTCACCGCTGTCCGGGGTAATCGGCGGGTTCTGGACGCCGATGACCAGACCGGGCTGACTGCCGTGTCGCACGGGTGCCCAGATGCCTCCCATGCTGGCCCCGCCCTGGGAGGTCCAGCGCAAGCCGAATTCGCGCAGCTCATTGACCGGGAATTCGACCACCTTCACGTCCATGAGCACCATCTGCTCCCAGCCGATCTGGTTGGTGAAGTTGATGATCTGCGGGTAGTGCTTTCTGAGGTCTTCGATCTTCTTGAGATCGACATCGCTGAGATGGTCCCCTTCGACCACGACCTTGTCGCCGATGATGGAGGCCCGCGCGTTGGGGATGGTGCTGAGGAAGGCGGCGATCTCGCGCGCATGGCGGCTGGTGTCGCCTCGAACCACGTTGATCTTGACGCGCTGGTAGCGGCCGTCGGCGTTCCACACGAACAGCGAGGAAGTGCCGACCTCGTTGGCGAAGATGATGACCTCGCGCTCGTCAAGCGCGGCGGCCGTCAGCACCCGGCCATTGCCCACGGCAATACGCGCCACGCCGGGGCTGGGGAAGACGCGCGATTCGCCCACAAACATCTCGATTTCCGGCACCTGAGCTTGGTCGTCCGGTTTCTGTATGGGGCGGTACGGTTGGCCCGCCGCTGCCTCGCGGCTGGGTACGCCCTGCAGCACGGGGGCGAATCCACCCGGCATGCCGAGGGACTGCTCAGAGCCTGCTGAATCCTCTGGAGTCTGGGCTGTTGCGGGGCCAGCTAGACCCCATCCCAGGGCCAGGACGAAGCCGCAACGCAGGGCATGGAGAAAGGGCGTTGGACTGGAGCAGGCGGACAGGGATGCAGGGTGGGCTGAACGGATGGACATTGGGATCAGGCGCATGGAGCGATGAAAAAGGCAGGAGCAGGTGAGGCGCCATCAGCGAGGCAACGCGCCTGGCTGCATCGGGAAGGACGCAGGGAAAAGAGGAGCTTGGCCTGGTTGCAGTGCGGCTTGCGGAGCCGGTTGAACAGGCGTGGGGGCTGCGGCTGCCTCGGGCGGGCCTTCGCCGGCATCGTGGGCCTTGTCCTGGCGCAGCAGCAGGTCTTCGGGCTTGAAGTCCATGCGGCGTCCGCCATAGAGCACGGGAACGGCTCGGTCCGGCGATTGCGCTGCGCCCGCTGTCTGAATCGGGGACTGAACATCGCCTGCCAGGCCCAGCAGGGCGGCCATGGCAGCGCTGTCTTCTTCGACAACCTCCGAGTCCTTGGGGTTGCGCAGCAAGGCGGTGATCTTTCCCGCCTCGCGCGCGATGATCACGCTCCGGGCCTGCGCCTGGGAGGTGTCCAGCGTGACCGTGGAGTACTGGCGCCGCTCACCGCTTCTGGGGTCATCCACGGACCGCTGGCCGGTGGCCATGACCTGGACGTTCTGCAGCAGTGGAAAGGTGGTCTTGCGGCCTTTCTGATCCAGGGTGAGCATCAGGTCGATGGCATCCCCCGGCTCCAGCAGGCCGGAGATGGAGTTGATCTCGTCCACGTGCACGGTGATGGCGCGCCGCCCTACTTCGATGCGGGCCGAGAAGGTCGGCACCTTGTCGCCTTCGAGCAGGTTCCACAGCAGGATGTCGCCGTGCTGCATGCCATGCGCCAGCGCGCGGCCTGCAATGCGGGAAAAATCCTCGGGGCCGATGGCCAGCGAGTGCGCGTAGTCGTGGGGAACGTCGCGCACGGCAACGGTCTCCTTGGAGATGGGATCGCCCTTCCTGAGATCGCGTTTGGCCACGATCAGCGGCCGGGTTTTGCTTTTCCCGCGCGCTTCTATGGCTTGCATCTGGCTGTTCAGGTAGCCGCGTGCGATCACGGCGGCGCCCAGGCCGATCGCAAGTGCCATGCCAAGGGCGATCCAGGTTTTGTTGGGACGCAGGGCGGTGATTCGGGCGAGTGCGGAGTTCATGGCTGACGGGTCAAATGGGCAGGGAGAGGGCGAAGCTGAACTTCTGGTAGGCAGCCTGCAGGGCGAGCAGCAACTGGTGCAGCACGCTGTTGCTGTCCACCATGCCGACGCCCAGCGCGAAGGCCAGGGCCGCGCAGACCACGGCGTACTCCACCGAGGACTGGCCGCGCAGGCGATGGGCAAGCTTCATGGCGTGGTCTCCACCGCCACGCTGGTGACGAGAACGATGCTGGTGAGGCCCAGCGCATTGCGGGAAATGACGGCCGTCGCCTCTTTGCCCGGGCCGCGCATCAGCACCGTGATGGCGCCGTTCTCAGAGCCGAACGCGTGGGCCTTGGTGTCTGTGGCGGCGTCGAAGCGGCGTTCCAGTGCATAGCCCTGCTCTTGCAGCGCCGCAGTGAGGCGTTGCGCATTGAGCGCCTCGCCGTGCCTGTTCGTGGCAATGAGATGGGTGGACAGCTGGCCACCGTCCTGGGTGTTCAGCAGGCTGGCGATCTCGGTTCCAGCTGGCAGCAGGCTCCGCCATCGGGCTCTTTCCTCCTGGCTGCGGGCCTTGCCGCTCAAGGCTGCGCGCAGGTGGGTGACAGCGACAAGGCCGCGCGCGCCGCCGTCGGGGGTGGGCTCCAGTCGGATGGTGACGTAGTGCTCGCCCTGGGCGCGGCCCAGAATGCGCTGGCCATCGCGCTGGTCGTCCATCAGGGGCTGGCCCAGGGTGCGCACAAACCAGTCGCCGGTCTGCCTGGGTGTGCTACGTATGGCGAAGCCGGTCAGCCGCATGGGCAGGCCGTCCAGGTCCATCTGCTGGCCGATGTGGTAGCTCCTGGCATGTTCGGGCAGCGGGATCTCGGGCCAGTTGGCCTGCGCAAAGGCATGGGTGAGCCCTGGCGTCAGCAGGCCCAGGCAGATGGAACGGAGCATGCGAGCCGTTGTCATCATTCGGCCCTGAGCCTGTCTGCCGGAACAATGTCCTGCCACTTGTCCAGGCGTCCGAACTTTGGGACCGGCACCTCCATCAACTCGAAGACCGGTATGGCCACATCCAGCAGCGTCTCCACCGGGGAGAACAGGCTGTTGAGCGGCGCCAGCCGGCCGAACCGGTCCATGGTCTGCTCCACGGAGCGCGAGGCCCAAGGCTCGATGAGCACGCTGGTGTGGCGTGTGACGCGCAGGTCCAGTTGGTCGAAGGGGGTGTAGCTTTGGATGCCTGCGGGCAGGTTGGCCAGTGGCACGGAGATGTTGGCGCGGTAGATGCCTGGGGCGTTCAACCCGATGCGTCCGTGGTTCGCCAGAGGCACTATGCTGAAGGGTACGCCGTCTGGGCTGGCCGTGAAGGCATCTCTGTGCGCTGTGGACTGGCTTTCTCCAAAGCTGACCGAAATGTCTGAAAAGCGCGGGATCAGCGGATTGCCTGCGGGGTCCGTCCACAGCGGATTGCGGTGTGCGTCGAAGTCGCCTGCCGCGTCGTCCGTCTTGATGGGTGCGTCGGGTCGGCTGAAGTAGCGCCTGCGCACTTCGGCTGCCAGTTGTGTAGGCAGCTTGTAGCTGCCCGCCGCTTCGTTGTGTACCGTTGCATCGAAGGCCGCATAGCGGCTGGCCATCTGGGTGGCATGGGCAATGTCCTGATACTTGCCGATCATGGGCATCAGCAGGAACAGGCCCAGCAGGGGCGCCGCCATGGCCAGGAATTCGACCAGGGCCTGGCCTGCCTGCCGCCTTGGGTAGCGGGCGCGGTTCAGGAGGTTCATGGGATCAGCCCTCCCTGGCGCATCTGCTGGCCAAGTACATCGGGTTGGGAGTGGATCAGGCGCACCTGCCAATACGGGTTGAACAGGCTGGGCAGCTCCAGGGGGAGACCCTGGCTTGCGCCATAGCGGTTCTGACGCTGAGCCAGAGGACGCTCGAAGAACACTTCGGACGTGGCAACGGCCACCATTTCGCCTTTGGCGACCTGGCTCTGATAGGCGTTGATGCGGCTGTCCGGCGTGCCGCTTATTTCGCTGGCGCCATGGGAGGTGCGCAATTCGCTGCGCGCCCGCGACAGGCGCACACTGAACCGCAACGTGGGGTCGTCCTTGTCCGGTTGCAGCTGGCTCAGGTCGTAGTAGCTGGGCAGGCCGGTGTAGTGGGTCCAGTGCGCGGAGGATGCTCTGGCAGAGGCCCTTCTGTTGTTGCGGGAGCCTCCGAGCCAGGCGGACGAGTCATCCTGGTCCAGGTCGTCGGGGTGGGCCTGCTGTTCGCCCCAGGCGATGGGCTCCTCCCTGAGCCGGCAGCGTGGAATGAGCCCGCCCCTTCGCTGGGCGCGCCAGAAGGACTCGGTGTCTTCGGCGATCCACTCGTCGTAGTTGACAAGTTCGGTACCGCCGCGTCGACGCACCTCGCTTTTGCGCCACATGAGGATGCAGATTTCGTCTGGGCCAGGCACTTCTGCCTCGGCCGTCCAGACACGCTCCTTGGTGAATCTGTCGCTATGCGCCGCATACACAGCCAGTTTGGCCATGCGGCCTCGGTCCTTGCCGCTGTAGCTTTGGGTGAAGCCACCAAGGTCGTCGGTCAGCGCTACGGCGGCACCGGGGCCTATGGGCTCCACCTTTACGCTGCCATCGCCCGCGTAGTTGGCCTGGGCCACGTCCTTCATCACACTGCTGCGTATGTCCTGCAGGTAGGAGCGGGCGTGCAGCAGGTTGTGCGCCTTCTGTATTGCCTGTTTGTTGGCCTCCACGGCTGTGACCGTATCGAATGCCAGCGACGGCACCATCTTGGCCATCTGCTGGATGTACTGGCCCGCGTACTGCACGGTGGCGTAGCACATGATCGCGTACATCTCGTTGTAGTGGAATGCAGCACCGATCAATGCGCCCCAACCGGTGTAGTCAGCACATTCGGGAAACTGCGTGGGCAGGTTCTCCGCGTGGGTCTGTGCGTATTGCGCCCACGAGGACAGGCTCACCATCTGCGCCACCAGCACCTCGTTGGCGATCAGGGCGCGATTGCCGTAGGCCGTGAAATTCATCGCCCGCGCGTGCATCACGCCGGCGCTGTAGGCCACGGCATCGGCCGTGCTGACGAGCTTGGTTTTTTCCTGGGAGAGCTGGCCGGTGTTGAACAGAAAGAACAGCGAGGCCAGTGCACCGATCAGGACAAAGATGCCGTAGATCAATGCCTGCCCGCGTTGCCCGCCCCGCCTCCGTATTCGACCGCCACGCAGGGTGGTGATGGTGCACATGGGCAGGCCCGCTTACTTGTTCTCGTAGGCGTCGAGGCCCTTTTCCTTGCGCTCTCCATCGGCATTGCCGGCCGCAGCGCCTGCCGCCTGGATGGCCGTCTTGGCTGACTTGCCGGCCACTTCATTGGCAATACCGGAAGTCTGGGCGCGGATGGTTTCGCCGAAGTATTGATATACGGCGATTGCTGCGACACCAATCAGGGCCACGATGATGATGTATTCGGTCATGCCTTGGCCGCGTTGCCTGCGAGATTGCGGCGAGGTATTGAAGGTGGTCATGCAAAAGCTCCTGGGCTGGTGGAATAAATCTGTAGGGACGTGAGTAGACAGACGCAGGGCTGCAGCCGTGCATCACGGAAAACGGGGAAAAGGGAAAACGCAATTCAGGCGGAAGCGGGCACCAGGGCGGTAGCTGGCGGTTCTTCCGAATTGCGCATGCGCAGGGAATAAGCTGGGCCCAGGCACAGGGCCTTGGCATCAGCGCACTGCGTCAAGGCGCAGAATGAAATCGATGCATTGATGGTCTCTCCCTCAAGGTTGGCGGTTGACTGCCGCTTTGGCGCTGTGCGCCAGGACAGTTCTGCGTGGGGCATTGGCAGTAAAAAGGTGCTGCATATGCCTGACTTTCAGGTGGCGATTCACTGCGCCCCAAAGTCATTTCTTGTGTCGCCAAGCCTATGAATTTTTTTCTCGCATGTCTATAAGACAACTCCTAACGATGTTTCTGAATGCATCGGTGGAGATTGTTTGCTGACATTTCAATAGCAGGCTATTTATTGAATTCCGTGTTTTCGACGATCCATCCGTGTCAGATAAATCGAGGCGAAATAGGCCCAAATAGGGTGATCTGAAAAGTCAATCTGAATCGATGTAGGACGATTCCTATTTTTCAGAATTCAGGTGCGGGCCGCCGACAGGAGCCTGGGCGCGGGGCTCGATGGGCAGGAGTGCGGGCATGCCGCTGCGGCGTCGGCATGCCGGTGAAAAGTTTGAAATGACGGCCGGCCTGAGGATGGCCGGCCGCCTCTTTTACTGCCGCGCCGAGCGCACGTTGGCCGGCAAGGCGCCAGGATGGCTGGTGCGGAACGGGTTGATGTCCAGGCCGCCACGGCGCGTGTAGCGTGCGTAGACCGAGAGCTTGATGGGCTGGCAGCGGGTCCAGATGTCCATGAAGATGCGCTCTACGCATTGCTCATGGAATTCGTTGTGGTTGCGAAAGCTCACCAGGTACTGCAGCAGGCCTTCCTGGTCGATCTGCGCGCCGCTGTAGCGGATCTGCACGCTGCCCCAGTCGGGCTGGCCCGTGACCAGGCAGTTGCTCTTGAGCAGATGGCTGACCAGGGTTTCGGTGACGGGGCCTTCTTCATGGTTGGCGCGCAGCAGCTCGGGGGCGGGCTGGTACTGTGTGCATTCCACGTCCAGCCGGTCCAGCAGCAGGCCGTCGAGCTCCTGCACCATTTCCTGGTCGAAGCGGTCCAGGCCGATGATCTTCACGCCGATGCTTCCCTTTTGCTCGCTGCCGCGCCACAGCGCTTCGGCCAGGTCGGTGCGCAGGCGTGCCTGGACCTCGGCAGCGTCGGCCAGGCGGGTGTTGTTGAAGCTGTTGAGGTAGAGCTTGAACGACTTGCTTTCGATGAGATTGGGGGTCTCGCAGGGAATCGTGAAATGCACGAGCGCTACCTGGGGCTTGCCGCGCAGGTTGAGCCAGGACAGCTCGAAGGCCGTCCACAGGTCGGCGCCGAAGAAGGGCATCTGGCTGCCCTGCAGGCCGAGTTCTTCGCGCTTGGGCGCACGCGGCAGGGGAAACAGCAGCGAGGAGTCGTACTGGTCGATGTAGGCGGAGCTTTTGCCCAGCTGGGATTGTTCGGGAGTGTTCATGGAAGGGGGCCGGCCGTGCCGGCGCTGGTCTGGCCTGGGTGGTCCGCGCGGGGCGCGTGGACCAAGGCCCTGAAGCTAACTGAATTTCCATGCCCGCAGGCATGGGTGGCCATATAAGGTCAATAAGGGTCGGTGCACCCGGGTTCGCTGGCTCTTCAGTGGAATTCGCGCTCGCGCAGCCATTTGGTGGCGATCCATTTCTCGCCGGCCAGCACGGGCGCGCCGCCGTGCAGGGTGCGTGTGGAGGGGTCGGGGCGCTCATAGCTGAAGAAGACGGCATTGCCCCGGCGCGGCACGACTTGCAGCGGCACTTCGGGGAAGATGGTTGCGCCGCCGCGCTCGGGCTCGTTCAGGTAGATGACCAGGGTGCCCACGCGCTGGCCGCCTCGCTTGAGGATGGTGGGCGTGCCGGGTTCGCCGGGCGCGAAGTAGTCGTGGTGGGGCTTGTATTCGGCGCCAGGGCCGTAGTGCAGCACCTGCAGGCCTTCGCCATGGTCCAGCGGCCAGCGCAACAGGCGGGCGATGCGTTCTTCCAGCTGGCTGACGATGCCGGTTTCTCCGCGCTGGAAGAACATGCCGTTGCTGGTTCGGTCGTCATTGATCTCTTCACCGCCGCTTTGCGTGGCCACCGTGAGCGAGCGCGCCATGCGCGGGCGCGCGGCAGCGATGATGGCATCGCACTCCTCGTGCGAGAGCAGGTTGCCGAAGACCACGATGCGCGGGTTGCGCATGCTGACCAGCACCTGGACCTGGCGGTCGCCGACATCGATGCTGCTGGGGTCCTGGGCAAGGTCCGGTTCGGGCAGGCTCGAGGCCGAGACGACGAGGGCCGGTGGCGCCGCATCGCCCTGTTCGGGCAGGTCCAGCGCCCGCCTTGCCAGCTCTTCGCTCCAGCCCACGTCGCGCATGGAGCGCAGCAGGACCGCAGGCCCTATGCCGGATGCGCGCTGGTCGCGCACCCATTGCATGAGTTCAGGTGTGAGACCCACGGGCAGGTCCTGCGCGGCGGTCTGGGAATCTGGTGAGGATTTGAGGCTCATGGCGTGCAGTGCGGCCCTTGCCGCAGTGAATGGACTCCAAAGGCATCGAGGCCGGGGCCGGCTGGTGGCCGGCGAGGCTCAGTCAGCGGTCTTGCGACGGAACACCAGGCGCGCTGGCGTCGAGGAAGCTGGCGCCAACGCGTAGCCTTCCAGATCGAAGGCTTCGAGTTCAGCCGCGCTGCGAGCGCGTCGTTGTATGGCAAATCGTGCCATCAGCCCACGCGCACGTTTGGCATGGAAGCTGATGATCTTGTAGGCGCCGTTCTTGTAATCCTCGAATGCGCATTCCACCACCGGGGGCTTGAGGTGCTTCAAGTCTACCGATTTGAAGTATTCCTGCGAAGCCAGGTTGACGATGACGCGTTCGCCAGCCGGCTGCCGGGCCGCGCGCTGGTTCAGGTGCTCGGCAATGCGACTGCCCCAGAACTGGTAGAGATTGCTGCCGTGCTCGGTTTCCAGCCGCGTGCCCATTTCCAGGCGGTAGGGCTGCATGCGGTCCAGCGGGCGCAGCACGCCGTACAGGCCGCTGAGGATGGCCAGGTGCTGCTGGGCCCAGTCCAGGTCCTCGGCATCCAGGCTGCGAGCCTGCAGGCCCTCGTAGACATCGCCGTTGAATGCCAGCAGCGCCTGACGGGCATTGGTGGCCGTGAAGCGCGGGCTGAAGGCCTCGTAGCGCGCCACGTTGAGTGCGGCCAGCTTGTCGCTGATGCCCATGAGTTCCGACAGTTGCTGGGGCGATTGGCGGCGCAGCACTTCGATCAGCTCCAGCGGCTGTTCGGAGAAGGCGGGCAGCGTGTGCGGCAGTTTCGGGGGCAGTGGCGTGTCGTAGTCCAGCGATTTGGCAGGGGAGAGCAGCAACAGCATGGCGGACGGAGGCTCCTGGAAAGAGAGGGTCGAAAGACGTGAGGTGAGGGCGACCGCAGAAACAAACAGGGGCCGCGAGGGCCCCTGTGTTGTCACCGTCTGCGATCAGACGTGGGCAGCGCCCTGTGTCTGCGGCGGCTGCTGCTCGAACGGCAGCTGCAGCTCGCTGAGGTCCTTGCGTGTTTCCACGAGGATCAGCGGGCCGTCATCCAGAACGACCACGGGCGGACGCTCGCGCACGACGCGCTCGGGCTGCGGTTCGGCGGCGATGGCCGCCTGGGCTGCTGCCACCTTGTCGGCGTCGGAGCCCACCCATTGCAGACCCGAAGCAGCGGCCAATGCCTGCAGCTCGGACATGGGCAACTGGTAGGCCTGGACCTTGGGCAGGCCGCGTTCGGCGGTTGCTTCAACGGCCTTGGCTGCTGCGGGCTCGACTGCCACTGCGGCAGGTGCGGCCACGGGTGCAGGTGCTGCCACGGGTGCCACCACGGGGGCGGGTGCGACCGGCGCGGGGGTCACCGCAGCCACGGGAGCGGCAATCTGCTGCTCGGGTGCGGGGGCCGCGACGGGTTGCTGCACCGCTTGGGCTGCTGCAGCTGCTGCGGGCTGCGCAGGCACTTGCGCTTCGGCCATGGCTTCAGGAGCCTGGGCTTCGGCGGCAGGGCTGGCTGCGTTGAAGTAGCTGCGGCGGGCAGGCTGGTCCTGCTCGGGAGCGGCGGCTTCAAAGGACTGGACGGCTTCGCCTTCCGCTTCGCGCGGTGCGCGCTCTGCACGGTCACCGCGATCGCCACGCTCGCGGCGGTCACGGCCATAGCGGTCGCGCGAACGGCGCTGGCGCGGCTGCTCTTCGCCGGAGGCGGGGGCAGCGTTGTCCAGGGACGGGTCCTGTTGCTGGGCCTGGTTGTCCAGGTTCTCTTCGGTCTCGGGAGCGACTTCGAACTGGCGGGGCTGGCGCTCGCTGCGTTCGGCGCGTTCACCACGTTCACCACGCTCGCGGCGGCCTTCACCGCGCTCCTGGCGCTCGCCACGCGGGGCGCGCTCGGGACGCTGTTCGATGGTGCTGCCATCGGCGGCGACAGCGGCCACGGCGTTCACGGCTTCCAGCGGCTGGCGGCTTTCACCGTCACGGCTGCGTTCGCCACGGCCACGGCGTTCGCCGCGGTCGGCGCGCTCACCGCGTTCGCCGCGATCCGGGCGCTCTCCACGCTCCGGGCGTTCACCGCGTTCAGTGCGCTCACCACGCTCGGCATTGCGGCGGTTGCGGTCGCCGTTGCCAGCCTGGCGTTCGGCATTGGGGGCGCCAGCACGCTCGCCATTGCGCTCCGCGCGCTCGCCACGCTCGCCATTGCGTTCGTTGCGGCGGCCACGGTTGTCGTTGCGGCCATCACGGCGTGCTTCGCGAGCGGGGGCTTCGGCGGCCGGAGCGGGCGCTGCGACCGGCGCAGGTGCCGCGCCAAAGCCGAACAGGCTCTTGAGCCAGGCAAAGAAGCCTTGCTCGCGGACCACGACGGGGGCGACGGCCGGTGCGGGCGCTGCAGCGGTTGCCGCAGGCTTGGCATCGCGCTGCTGGCCGTTGGCCGGGCGGTTGCGGCTGCCTTCGGGACGGGGCTCGGCGATGGGGGCCGGCATGTCGGGCAGCACGCCCTTGATCATGGGCGTCTGCTTGTTGGTGGGCTCCTGCGAGCGGCGCGTCACCGTGGTTTCCGCGTCCAGCTCCTCGGCCAGCTTGTAGCTGGCTTCCATGCTTTCCAGGCGCGCGTCGTCGTGCTTGAGGCGCTCGAGCTTGTAGTGCGGCGTGTCCATGGACTTGTTGGGGACCATGATCACGTTGACGCGCTGCTTGAGTTCGATCTTGGTGATCTCGCCGCGCTTTTCGTTGAGCAGGAAGCTGGCCACTTCCACGGGCACCTGGCAGTGCACGGCGGCCGTGTTGTCCTTCATGGACTCTTCCTGGATGATGCGCAGGATCTGCAGCGCCGAGCTTTCCGTGTCACGCACGTGGCCGGAGCCACCGCAGCGCGGGCAGTTGATGTGCGCGCCTTCGGACAGGGCGGGCTTGAGGCGCTGGCGGCTCATTTCCATGAGGCCGAACTTGCTGATGGTGCCGAACTGCACGCGGGCACGGTCCTGGCGCAGCGCGTCGCGCAGGCGGTTCTCGACCTCGCGGCGGTTCTTGCTCTCCTCCATGTCGATGAAGTCGATGACGATCAGCCCGCCCAGGTCACGCAGGCGCATCTGGCGCGCGACTTCGTCGGCGGCTTCCAGGTTGGTGCGGGTGGCGGTTTCCTCGATATCGCCGCCCTTGATGGCGCGGGCCGAGTTCACGTCGATGGAGACCAGCGCTTCGGTGTGGTCGATGACGATGGCGCCGCCCGAGGGCAGGGTCACGGTGCGCGCGTAGGCCGATTCGATCTGGTGCTCGATCTGGAAGCGGCTGAACAGCGGGGCGTCGTCACGGTAGCGTTTGACGCGGGCGGCATGCTCGGGCATGACGTGCTGCATGAACTGCTGCGCCTGCTCGTAGATGTCGTCGGTGTCGATGAGGATGTCGCCGATGTCGCCGTTGAAGTAGTCGCGGATGGCGCGGATCACCAGGCTCGATTCCTGGTAGATCAGGAAGGCGCCCTTGGCCGACTTGGCGGCGCCGTCGATGGCGTTCCACAGCTTGAGCAGGTAGTTCAGGTCCCACTGCAGTTCGGGCGCGGTGCGGCCGATGCCGGCGGTGCGCGCAATGATGGACATGCCCTTGGGGTACTCAAGCTGGTCCATCGCCTCCTTGAGTTCGGCGCGGTCCTCGCCCTCGATGCGGCGCGAGACGCCACCGCCGCGCGGGTTGTTGGGCATCAGCACCACGTAGCGGCCGGCCAGCGAGATGAAGGTGGTCAGGGCCGCGCCCTTGTTGCCGCGCTCTTCCTTCTCGACCTGGACGATCAGTTCCTGGCCTTCGCGGATGACTTCGTTGATGCGGGCCTGGCTGGGGGAGACGCCTTCGGCGAAATACTGCTTGGAGATTTCCTTGAAGGGCAGGAAGCCGTGGCGGTCCTCGCCGTAATCGACGAAGCAGGCCTCGAGGCTGGGCTCCACGCGCGTGACCACGGCCTTGTAGATGTTGCCCTTGCGCTGCTCGCGCCCTTCGATTTCGATTTCGTAGTCGAGCAGCTTCTGGCCATCGACGATGGCAAGGCGACGTTCTTCCGACTGCGTGGCGTTGATGAGCATCCGTTTCATGATGCGTTTCCTTTATTCGTTTTCTCTGGGGCGCGCCGGAGTGCAGCCTCTGCTGCCAGACCGTCACGCCTTTGACTTGTAATCAAAGACAGGCTCGCGAGGGAGCCGAGATGCCGGACTGACGCGTCGAAACGAAAGGAATCGCCGGATGCCTTGATGCTTGAGACCTGGCTCAAGTCAGCAATGGGGGCAAGGGCAGGGGGACGAGAGCGATGAGAGAGGCACGCCGTCCAGCTTCAAGCGAAGCTGCTGCACGTGCGGGGCAGGCGGGAGGCTTGGGGGCGGCAATGATCCTGGGCGCAGGCGTTTTCCTGCTCCACAGCGTGACCATCCATGCCCAAAAGATCCACATGCTCGCTTTTGATCCGCTGGCAGCGGTGGACGCCGGGTCCGACCCCTTCTGCCAGCTTGAGATTCCGTATCAGTGTTTCAATTCGTCAGCCACAACCGATGCAACGACGAACTTCGCAGGCCATCTTTTCCTGCTGTTTCGCGTGCATGACACCGGATGGCATCGACCTGCCTGTGCGGGGAAATGGTTGTTTGGACTAAACTCCATGAGAATCAACCACTTATAAATAGTTCGGCACAGGTGAAACACATTATAGAGGGCAAACCGGCAGACGACCGTTCCCTGAACGCAGCCACTGCCGCAGTGCGGCTGATCGAAGTCGATGACGATTCGGCCGGACAGCGCTTGGACAACTTTCTCATACGCCATCTCAAGGGCGTTCCCAAGACCCATGTCTATCGCATCATCCGCAGTGGAGAAGTGCGCATCAACAAAGGGCGCGTCAGTGCGGAAACCCGCGTTTCGACCGGCGACATCGTCCGCATACCGCCCGTGCGCGTTTCCGAGAAAATCGCCGAAAAGGCCGAGCGGCCAGCGCCAGCCAGGGATTTCCCCAGCCTGCTGGAAGACGAGCACCTGATCGCCATCGACAAGCCCGCCGGTGTGGCCGTGCATGGCGGCTCGGGTGTGAGTTTTGGTGTCATCGAGCAACTTCGCCAGGCGCGGCCGCAAAGCCGTTTTCTGGAGCTGGTGCATCGGCTCGACCGCGAGACATCCGGCATCTTGCTGGTGGCCAAGAAGCGCTCGGCGCTGACGCACCTGCAGGACCAGTTCCGCGAGCGCGAGACCGGCAAGACCTATCTGGCCCTGGTCCAGGGCACCTGGCCGGCCAACCACAAGGTGATTGACCTGCCGCTGCACAAATACCTGCAGGCCGACGGCGAACGCCGCGTGCGGGTGACCACGGCCGATGATCCTGACGGCATGCGCTCCGTCACGCTGGTGCGCGTTCGCAGCACGCTGGCGCCCCAGCCCCTGCTGGGACTGCCGGCCATGAGCCTGCTGGAGGTGACCATCAAGACCGGGCGCACGCACCAGATCCGCGTGCACCTGTCCAGCCAGGGGCACCCGATTGCGGGCGATGACAAATATGGCGACTTCGACCTGAACCGACGCCTGCAGAAACAGGGGCTCAAACGCATGTTCCTGCATGCATGGCGGCTACAGTTCACCCACCCGGCCAGTGGCGAGCGGGTGGAGCTGCGCGCCGAGCTTCCCGAAGAACTGGCCCGTTTCGCCGGCTGACGCTGGCTCTGACTCCTTGTAGATATGACAAATCCTGGTTCTTCCGAGATGCACCGTGCGCGCCGCTTCGATCTCATTGCCTTCGACTGGGATGGCACGCTGTCGGACTCCACGGCCGTGATCGTCAAGTGCATTCAGGCGGCCGTGGCCGATGTGGGGGGCACGCCTCCCAGCGATGAGGCGGCGTCCTATGTGATCGGCATGGCGCTGATGCCCGCATTGGCGCGTGCAGCGCCCGATGTGCCGCCCGAGAAATACCCCGAGCTGGGCAACCGCTACCGCCACCACTTCATCAGGCACCAGGACGACATCAGCCTGTTCGCCGGCGTGCTGCCCATGCTGGCGGCGCTGCGCGAGCGAGGGCACCTGCTGGCCGTGGCCACGGGCAAGAGCCGGCGTGGTCTCAACGATGCGCTGCAGGACCCGCAGCTGCGCGGCATGTTCGACAGCTCGCGCACGGCGGACGAGACCGCCGGCAAGCCGAATCCGCTGATGCTGCAGGAGTTGATGGCCGAATTCGGGGTGGAGCCCGCGCACGTGCTGATGATCGGCGACACCACCCATGACCTGGAGCTGGCGCGCAATGCCGGCTGTGCCAGCGTGGGTGTGGGCTATGGCGCGCATCCCACCGGCGGCTTTGGCGTGCTGGAGCCGTTGCATGTGGCGCAGAGTGTTGCGGATTTGCATCGGTGGCTGCTGGCCCATGGCTGAATCGTCATGCCCGCGTCAGCGCGGGGATTCATGCTTGTGAGGTGCGCCGGTGACTGTTGAGAGCATTGTTCTGTGCGCCAGTGAGGCCCTGCAGGAGGGGGCGAATGCCGTGCCCTTCGATGTGGTCTATGCGGGTCATTCCTGCCGCGCATTCGCCATCCGCTTCGAGGGACGGGTGCATGCCTATCTGAATCGCTGCACCCATGTGGCCATGGAGATGGACTACCAGCCGGACCGCTTTTTCGATGACACCGGGCGCTGGCTGCTGTGCGCCACCCATGGAGCGGCCTACGCGCCCGACAGCGGCGCCTGCGCCGGCGGGCCCTGCCGTGGCGGCCTTGTGAAAATCTCCCTGAGCGAAAGCGCGGGGTTGGTGCACTGGCATACTGCCGATAACCTGAAACCCGTCGAGTTCTGACATGACTTCCCCCATACCTCCGGAAAATCCTGGCTCCGCATCGCACCCATCCCCGGGTGCGGACCTGTGGGCCCGGGCCACGCCCGCCGCGGCGGCTGCCGATGCGCGCGCGGCGGCATCGAGCGGCTGGGAGCGGGATGTGCTGGAAAAGCTGGTCTTCGCCACCATCAACGAGCAGCGTGCCTCGCGCCGCTGGCGCCTCTTCGGCCGCCTGCTGTGGACGGCGCTCATCCTCGTGGTGCTGTGGGTGCTGTTTGCCAAGGACACGGCGACCACGACCAGTTCCTCCCCGCACACGGCCGTGGTCGAGGTCAAGGGCGAGATCGCCGCAGGTGCCGACGCCAGCGCGGAATTCGTGGTGGCCGCCATGCGCAGTGCCTTCGAGGACTCGGGCTCGCGCGCCGTGGTGCTGCTGATCAACTCGCCGGGCGGCAGCCCTGTGCAGGCCGGCATCATCAATGACGAAATCGTGCGGCTCAAGGGCAAGTACGACAAGCCCCTGTATGCCGTGGTGGAAGAAACCTGCGCCTCGGCTGCCTACTACATTGCCGCCGCTGCCGATGAGATCTTTGTGGACAAGGCCAGCATCGTGGGCAGCATCGGCGTGCTCATGGATGGCTTCGGCTTCACCGGCGCCATGGAAAAGCTCGGCGTGGAGCGCCGCCTGCTGACGGCTGGCGAGAACAAGGGTTTCCTGGACCCGTTCAGCCCCATGTCCGAAGGGCAGCGCGAACATGCCCACAAGATGCTGGGCCAGATCCACTCGCAGTTCATCAACGTGGTCAAGGCTGGCCGTGGTGACCGCCTGCATGAGACGCCCGAGACTTTCAGCGGCCTGTTCTGGACCGGCCAGCAGGCGGTGGAGATGGGCCTGGCCGACAAGCTGGGCAGTCTTGACTACGTGGCCCGTGAAGTGGTCAAGGCGGAAGAGGTGGTGGATTACACACGCCGCGACAACGTGGCCGAGCGCCTGGCCAAGCGTTTCGGCGCGGCTTTCGGCGGCGGTGCGGTGCAGGCACTGCGTTCCAGCCTTCCGGCTCTGCGCTGATTCTTGCGGGGGTTCCCGCTCAGGCTGCCAAGACGAAAAAGCCCGCCTTCGACAAGAAGGCGGGCTTTTTCGCTGGTGGGCGGCTTCAGCGGCCGATGGAGAACACCACCGGCGTGCGGTTGTCCGGCGCTTCCTTGTGCTGGCGCCATTCGCGCACCAGCCGGCTTTCG
The DNA here is from genome assembly GCF_042653485.1 of Delftia deserti. Taxonomy (NCBI): domain Bacteria; kingdom Pseudomonadati; phylum Pseudomonadota; class Betaproteobacteria; order Burkholderiales; family Comamonadaceae; genus Delftia; species Delftia deserti. The sequence goes on from NZ_JBHSIH010000001.1 coordinate 5,454,413, forward strand.
ATGCGGGCGCTCTCCAGTGTCAGGCCGCAGGCCAACGCCAAACGGGTATGGGGTTGCAGCGTCTGCAGCAAGGCCTGCCACAGCGCGGCGTTGCGGTAGGGCGTCTCTATGAACTGCTGGGTCTGGCCTTGGCGCAATGCCAGGGCTTCAAGCTCCTTGATGCGCTGCACCCGCCCGCCAGCGTCCTGGGGCAGGTAGCCCACAAAGGCATAGTTCTGTCCGTTGAGCCCGCTGGCGGCCAGCGCCAGCAGCAGCGATACGGGTCCGACCAGCGGCACGACATGTATGCCCAAATCGTGCGCGGCGCGCACGATGGAGCTGCCGGGGTCGGCCACGGCGGGCATTCCGGCCTCGCTGACCAGTCCCATGTCGTGTCCGGCCAGCAAGGGGGCGAGCAGTGGCTTGGCGTCAAAGACCGCGGCACCCTTGTCGCCATGGTCCCCCTTCTTGTGGGCCTCGCGCGGCAGCTCCGTGATCTGCTGGGCCTGCAAGGGCTGGGCCAGTGCATGCAGCGCGTCGATGCGCTTGAGATAGGCGCGTGTGCTCTTGGCGTTTTCGCAGATCCAGTGGGTCAGCCGCGCAGCGGTGCGCAGTGTCCCATCGGGCAGGACCTGCGTCAGCGGCGTTTGCTCATCGCAGCCGAAGTCCAGCGGCGCGGGCACCAGGTAGAGCGTTCCTGTCAGGGGCTTGGTGATGGCATCGCTCATGGCAGCACAGCTCCTGCGGCGCGCAGCAACTGGCATGTGCGGATCAGCGGAAGGCCGATCAGTGCCGTGGGATCGTCGCTGACGATGGCGTCGAGCAGGGCAATGCCCAGGCCCTCGCTCTTGGCGCTGCCTGCGCAGTCATAAGGCTGCTCGGCGCGCAGGTAGCGCTCGATTTCCGCATCGTTGAGATCGCGAAAGCGCACCTGGACCGTCACCACGTCGGTCTCGGAGAAGCCGGTTTCCCGGCAGACCACGCTCACGGCAGTGTGGAAATTCATCTGGCGCCCGCTCATCTGGCGCAACTGTTCGGTGGCGCGTTCATGGTTGCCGGGCTTGGACAGCGGCAGGCCATCGAGCTCGGGCACCTGGTCGGAGCCGATGACAACGGCGCCCGGGTGCAGCGCAGCCACGGCTCGGGCCTTGGCCAGGGCCAGGCGCAGGGAAAGGGCGTGCGGTGTCTCCCCGGCCAGAGGTGTTTCATCGACTTCCGGGGAGACGGTCTGGAATGGCAGCCGCAGCCGCTCCAGGAGTTCGCGGCGGTAGCGTGAGGTGGAGCCAAGGATCAGGGGACGCGCCAGGCCGGGAGCCTGGGCTAAGGCGGGGTGGGGAGCTTGCATGCCCGGATTCTCTTACACTGCCCGCATGAGCAAGGAATTTTCTGCGGCCCGCCTCGATGTTCGCGCTTTCGCGCAATCGCAGGGCCATCTCCAGGACCAGACAACACTGTCAGTCTTCCCGCGTCTGGCCCAGGATGCGCAGCCGGATGCCGGTGACACGCACGGCCAGGTGCACTGGCAGGCGGACGGCGAGCTGGTCGAGCAGACCGGTGGCCCCGGTCAGGTGTGGCTGCATCTGCAGGCCGATGCCGTCGTGCCCATGGTGTGCCAGCGCTGCCTGGCCCTGGCGCCCATCACCCTGCAGGTTGATCGGTCTTTTCGCTTTGTTGCGGATGAAGCCACAGCCGAGTCCGAGGACGATGAAAGCGATGAGGACCTGCTGGTGCTCAGCCGCGAGTTCAATCTGCTCGAACTCATAGAGGACGAGTTGCTCATGGAACTGCCCGTGGTGCCGCGTCACGATGCCTGCCCCGAGTCTGTGAGCATGCAGTCCAGCGACGCGGACTTCGAGCAGGCCATCGAGGACAAGCCCAATCCGTTCTCCGTGCTTCGCGGCCTGGATGTGGGCAAATCCGCAGACTGATCGAGATGCCCGGAAAAAAGGTCGAGGCCGGGAAAAGCGATTGCGCTATAATCAAGGGCTTCGCGCGAAACCCCCTCGTGTCTTTAATGGGCTGATCGCGTTTTTTACCAACCCTTTTCAGATACACAGGAGCCATCATGGCTGTTCAGCAGAACAAGAAGTCCCCCTCCAAGCGCGGTATGCACCGTTCGCACAATGCACTGAATGTGCCTGGCATCGCCGTGGAACCCACCACGGGTGAAACCCACCTGCGTCACCACATCAGCCCCAACGGCGTGTACCGCGGTCGTCAAGTGCTGAAGAACAAGTCCGAAGCCTGACCTTCGACCGTTCCCGCAGAGCCCGCGGCTACAGTTTTCGTAGCGCGGGCTTTTGTTTTTTCTGATGGCCGTTCCTATCTTTCCAGGCCTTGCAACAGGCTTGCCAGTCGCTCATGATCACTTTGGCCGTTGACTGCATGGGGGGTGATCACGGCCCCCGCGTCACGCTCGCGGCGTGCCGCCAGTTCCTCGATTCCCATTCCGACGCCCGGCTGCTGCTGGTCGGCCAGCCCGATGCGCTGGCTGGCTTTGCGCATGAGCGCGCCAGCGTGGTGCCGGCCTCGGAAGTCGTCGGCATGGATGACCCGATCGAGGTGGCGCTGCGCAGGAAGAAGGATTCCTCGATGCGCGTCGCCATCCAGCAGGTCAAGGATGGCCAGGCTGCTGCTGCCGTGTCTGCTGGAAATACGGGTGCGCTGATGGCCATCTCGCGCTACCTGCTCAAGACGCTGGATGGCATCGATCGCCCCGCCATCGCTCCCCAATTGCCCAATGCCAAGGGTGGTGCCACCACGGTGCTGGACCTGGGTGCCAACGTGGATTGCTCGGCCGAGCATCTGCTGCAGTTCGCCGTCATGGGCTCGGCCCTGGTGTCCGCGCTGAACAACGAAGAGACGCCTTCGGTGGGCCTGCTCAATATCGGCGAAGAGCAGATCAAGGGCAGCGAAGTCATCAAGCGTGCGGGCGAACTGTTGCGCGCGGCCGGCAAGGCCGGTCACCTGAACTTCTACGGAAACGTCGAAGGCAACGATATCTTCAAGGGCACGACCCAGGTCGTGGTCTGTGACGGCTTTGTGGGCAACGTGGCCCTCAAGTCTTCCGAAGGGGTGGCGTCCATGATCTCCAATGCCCTCAAGCAGGAGTTCAAGCGCAACATCTTCACCAAAATGGCGGCAATCGTTGCCTATCCGGTGCTAACTGCGCTGATGAATCGCGTGGACCATCGGCGTCACAACGGTGCGGCGCTGCTGGGCCTTCGCGGGCTGGTGTTCAAAAGCCATGGGTCGGCCGATGCCTTGGCTTTCGAGCACGCGCTGAACCGCGCGTATGATGCGGCCCGCAACAACCTGCTCGACCGTGTCCGTACCCGCATCTCCGCAGCCCTGCCTCTTTTGCTGGCTGCGCAGTCGGAATCGGGACCGTCGGCGCCCTAATACAGATGAGACGCTACGCACGCATCACCGGCACGGGCAGCTACCTGCCACCCCGCCGACTCACCAATCACGATCTGGCAGCCGAACTGGCCCAGCGTGGCATCGAGACCTCGGACGAGTGGATCGTCGAGCGCACCGGCATCCATGCCCGCCACTTTGCCGCGCCCGACGTGGCCAGCAGCGATCTGGCCCTGGAGGCGTCGAAGAAGGCGCTGGAGGCCGCTGGCTGCCAGCCACAGGACATCGACCTGATCATCGTCGCCACCTCGACGCCCGACATGGTCTTCCCGTCCACGGCCTGCATCCTGCAGAACAAGCTCGGAGCCAATGGCTGCGCGGCCTTTGACGTGCAGGCTGTGTGCAGCGGCTTTGTCTACGCTCTCACGGTGGCCGATGCCATGATCCAGTCCGGCGCCGCAAGCCGCGCGCTGGTGGTGGGTTCCGAAGTCTTCAGCCGCATCCTTGATTTCAACGACCGCACGACCTGCGTGCTGTTCGGCGACGGCGCCGGCGCGGTGGTGCTGGAGGCGTCCGAGCAGCCTGGCATCCTGGCGTCCGACCTGCATGCCGATGGCAAGCATGTGGGCATCCTCTGCGTGCCGGGCAATGTGTCCGGCGGACAGGTGCTCGGCGATCCGCTGCTGAAGATGGATGGACAGGCCGTGTTCAAGCTGGCGGTCGGCGTGCTGGAAAAGGCCGCCCGCGCGACGCTGGACAAGGCCGGGCTCACCGATGCCGATATCGACTGGCTGATCCCCCACCAGGCCAACATCCGCATCATGCAAAGCACGGCGCGCAAGCTCAAGCTGTCCATGGACAAGGTGGTGGTGACCGTGGACCAGCATGGCAATACCTCGGCCGCCTCGATCCCGCTGGCGCTGGACCACGGCGTGCGCAATGGCCAGGTCAAGCCCGGGCAGACCGTGCTGCTGGAAGGCGTGGGCGGTGGCTTCACCTGGGGTGCGGTGCTTCTCAAGATGTGATGCGGGATGTCTGCCTGTCGGCAGGCTCCCATGGCGCGGCTTTTATTTTTGAAAATATGAAGAAGTTTGCATTCGTCTTTCCCGGCCAGGGTTCGCAATCGGTAGGCATGCTTGACGGATGGGGTGACCATCCTGTGGTGGCGCAGACGCTGGCCGAAGCCTCCGAGGCGCTGGGTGAAAACATCGGCCAGCTGATCCAGCAAGGACCGAAGGAAGCCCTGGCGCTCACCACCAACACCCAGCCCGTGATGCTGGTGGCCGGTGTGGCCGCCTGGCGCGTGTGGCAGGCCGAAGGCGGCGCGCTGCCCGATGCCGTGGCAGGTCATTCGCTGGGCGAGTATTCCGCCCTGGTCGCCTCGGGCGTGCTGACGCTGGCCCAGGCTGCCCCGCTGGTGCGCCTGCGTGCTGCAGCCATGCAGGAGGCCGTGCCCGTGGGCACGGGCGCCATGGCGGCCATCCTGGGCCTGGACGCCGACAAGGTGCGCGCAGGCTGCGCCGAGGTCACGGCCGCACTGGGTGGCGCCGAAGTCGTCGAAGCCGTCAACTTCAACGATCCTTCGCAGACCGTGATCGCCGGCAGCAAGGCTGCTGTCGAAAAGGCCTGCGAAGCCCTCAAGGCCGCAGGCGCCAAGCGCGCCCTGCCGTTGCCCGTGTCGGCGCCGTTCCATTCCAGCCTGATGAAGCCTGCGGCCGAAAAGCTCAAGGCGGCGCTGGCTGCCACTGCGCTGGCTGCGCCGCAGATTCCCGTGCTCAACAATATCGACGTGGCGGTCGAGCAAGACGCCGACGCCATCCGCGATGCGCTTTATCGCCAGGCCTTTGGCCCTGTGCGCTGGGTGGAATGCGTGCAGGCCATGAAGGCGCGCGGCATCGTGCATCTCGTCGAGTGCGGTCCCGGCAAGGTGCTGATGGGCCTGACCAAGCGGATTGACACGGACCTGACGGCCGCTGCCCTCTATGATCCGGCCACGCTGGCCGACGTGAAAGAATCCCTCGCATGACTGACAACCAGAACAAGCCCCAGGTTGCCCTGGTGACGGGTGCCTCGCGTGGCATTGGTGCTGCCATTGCCCAGGAGCTGGCAGCGCGCGGCTACCGCGTGATCGGCACGGCCACCACCGACGGTGGCGCGGAAAAGATCGGCCAGGCCCTGTCGGCCCATGAGGGCTGCCGTGGCGTGAACCTCAATGTCACGGATGGGGCGGCCGTCGATGCCCTGATCGACAGCATCGTCAAGAATGACGGCGGTCTGCATGTGCTGGTCAACAACGCCGGCATCACACGCGACACCCTGGCCATGCGCATGAAGGACGACGACTGGGATGCGGTGATTGACACCAATCTCAAGGCGGTTTTCCGAGTCAGCCGTACGGCCATTCGGCCCATGATGAAGCAGCGTTTTGGCCGCATCATCAACATCACCAGCGTCGTCGGCGCCTCCGGCAACCCCGGCCAGGCCAACTATGCGGCCGCCAAGGCCGGCGTTGCCGGCATGACGCGTGCGCTGGCCCGTGAACTGGGCAGCCGCGGCATCACGGTCAACTGCGTGGCGCCCGGCTTCATTGCCACCGACATGACGGCGGAGCTGCCCGAAGAGCAGAAGAACGCCCTCAAATCGCAGATCGCCATGGGCGATCTGGGCCAGCCCAGCGACATCGCCCATGCCGTGGCCTACCTCGCATCTGCGGGTGCGGGATACGTCACCGGCCAGGAATTGCACGTCAACGGCGGCATGTACATGTAAGTGCTGCGGCGGCTGCGGGCAGACCCCTGCCAGAAGCCGGCGTTGCTTGCAACCGAAGAGGCCGTTTCCTCGCGACGGCCGGCTGAAGAGGGCCTGAGGCCCGAAGCAGCTAGAATCGCGGGTTCATTCACAACCCCCAGAGGGAAACCATGAGCGATATCGAAGCACGTGTCAAAAAAATCATTGCCGAACAACTCGGCGTTGAAGAGTCTCAAGTCACCAACGAAAAGGCCTTCGTGGCTGATCTGGGTGCTGACTCCCTGGACACGGTGGAGCTGGTGATGGCCCTGGAAGATGAATTCGGCATCGAGATCCCCGACGAAGACGCGGAAAAGATCACGACGGTGCAAAACGCCATCGACTACGCCAACACCCACCAGAAGGCCTGATAGGGCCCTGACCCGAGCGATCAGCAGAAGGTTTTACGCATGAGCCGTCGTCGCGTTGTCGTGACCGGCCTGGGTTGCATCTCCCCCGTGGGTAACACGGTGGGCGACGCCTGGGCCAATCTTTTGGCCGGCCAGTCCGGCATTGACCTCATCACCAAGTTCGATGCCTCGAACTTTGCCTGCAAGATTGCGGGTGAGGTCAAGGGATTCGATGTGGAGTCGTACATGAGCGCCAAGGATGCGCGCTCCATGGACACCTTCATCCATTACGGCATCGCTGCTGCGGCGCAAGCCGTGCAGGACTCAGGTCTGCCCACGGGCGAGGCCTTGTCGGATGATCTGGCCACGCGCATCGGCTGTGTGATCGGTTCGGGCATCGGCGGCTTGCCGCTGATCGAGAACACCCACGCGGAACTGGCTGCGCGCGGACCGCGCCGCATCACGCCGTTCTTCGTGCCTGCCTCCATCATCAACATGGTGGCTGGCCATGTGTCCATGCGCTTCGGCTTCAAGGGGCCGAATCTTGCCGTGGTGACTGCCTGCACGACCGGGCTGCACTGCATAGGCGAGGCAGGACGCATGATCGAATACGGCGATGCCGATGTGGTGGTGGCTGGTGGCACGGAAGCCACGGTCTCCCCCCTGGGCGTCGGCGGCTTTGCCGCCATGCGCGCCCTGTCCACGCGCAATGATGATCCCAAGGCTGCTTCGCGCCCCTGGGACAAGGACCGCGACGGCTTCGTGCTGGGCGAAGGCGCGGGCGTGCTGGTGCTGGAAGAGTACGAGCATGCCAAGGCCCGCGGTGCCAAGATCTACGCCGAACTGTGCGGCTACGGCATGAGTGCCGACGCCGGCCACATGACGGCACCCAACATGGACGGCCCGCGCCGCGCCATGCTGGCAGCTTTGCGAAATGCCGGCATCAATGCCGACCAGATCGACTATTTGAACGCGCACGGCACTTCCACGCCGCTGGGCGACCTCAACGAGACGAATGCCATCAAGGCGGCTCTGGGCGATCACGCCAAGAACATCGTTGTCAGTTCGACCAAGTCCATGACAGGTCACCTGCTGGGCGGTGCCGGTGGCATCGAGAGCGTCTTCACCGTGCTGGCACTGCACGAGCAAAAGATTCCTCCGACCATCAACCTGGACAACCAGGACCCGGAGTGCGATCTCGACTACTGCGCCAATACGGCACGGGACGCGACTATCGAGGTGGCGGTGAAGAACAACTTCGGCTTCGGAGGCACCAACGGTACGCTGGTGTTCAAGCGAATCTGAGGCCTGCGCAACGCACATGAAAAGCCCGCCCCGCAAGGAGGCGGGCTTTTTTATTTCACGCATGTGCAAGGTGAATGCGGGATAAATGCCGGCCATGCTGCGGTTTTGCGACACTGCAGGCATGCCGTCTCGCCATGCGCCGCCCGCAGTTCGCCATCCGCTGAAGCCATCGCGCACCGTCGCAGCGTGTCTTTTTGCGCTTTGGCTGCTGGCCGCCATGCTTTTGCGGGCATGGGTCTTGAATCTCCAGTCAGGGTGGTGGCCTGCCGCCGTGGCCGTTGCGGTTTGCCTGGTCAGTGCTGCAGGCATGTGGCATGGATGGCACAGCCTGGGTCAAGGTTTCATCGCCTGGGATGGCGTGCAGTGGTCGATCGGCGCGGCGGACCCGGGCCAGGCGGCGCAGCCGGTGCGGCTGCAGGTGCGGGCCGATGGTGGGCCGTGGTTGTGGGTGCAGGTCCGTCCCATGGTTTCCATGGTGCCGGCGGGGCCCGCGCATTGGCGCGGCTCCCGCTGGCTGCTGCTGTTGTGCAGGCAGAGTCCGGAAACCTGGGGTGATTTGCGGCGTGCTGTATATTCCCCGGCCAGACCTACAGAACGGGCGCAATGACTGCGCCAGGGCCGCTGCGGCCCGTCTTCACCGATTTCATGACGCCTCCCGAATTCCCGCCTTCTTCTGCCGATAGCGACCTGGCTCTGGTCGAGCGCACCAACGCAGGAGACATGCGGGCCTTCGAGCTACTGGTCATCAAGTACCAGCGCCGCATCGAGCGCCTCATCGGCCGCATGGTGCGCGACGTGGACCTGGTGCCGGACATTGCGCAGGAAACCTTCATCCGCGCCTATCGTGCCCTGCACCAGTTTCGGGGGGATGCCCAGTTCTATACCTGGCTGTACCGCATTGCCGTGAATACCGCCAAGAAGGCGCTGCTGGACATGAAGCGCTCGCCGTTGATCACCGAAAGCGCGTTACACAACGGGGATGACGATGATGAAACTTCCCGGGTCAGCCAGGAACTAACCACCGAAGAAACGCCCGAAACGATCCTGGCGGCCCAGGAAATTGCCCAGGCAGTCAACGCCGCCATGGAGGCTTTGCCCGAGGATCTCCGACAAGCTGTCACGTTGCGGGAAATCGAAGGTCTGAGCTACGAGGAAATCTCGAACGCCATGGGTTGCCCCATCGGCACCGTGCGCTCACGCATTTTTCGCGCACGGGAAGCGATTTCAGCCAGGGTCAAGCCTTTGCTGGAGCGCCAGTCGGGCAAGCGTTGGTAGTCGTGATGGGTCGTGGCTGCCGGTGGCGCATTTTTTGGGTACAGGGTCTCAGAGCAGACAAGCAGGTGATTGATCATGAATGACGATCTGACGAAGCGCGAACAATTGTCGGCATTGGCTGATGGTGAACTCTCTGCCGCAGAGTTGCAGGCCGTGCTGGCCTATGCGGAAAGCGATGCAGGCCAGCAGGAGTGGCGCATGTACCACCTCGTGGGCGATGTGCTGCGTTCCCCTGAATTGGCACATCACAGCCGGCACGATGTGCTCTCCGGAATCCGCGCCCAACTGGCCAACGAGCCTCGCCGTCCCCTGGTCTCGGTGGCTACTGAAGAGCTGGCGCAAATCGCGCATCCGGCGCAGGACCGGGCTGTGATCAATGGCGCGCCGCTGCGCGATGCGGCCAATGCTTCGGTATTCCGCTGGAAGATGGCGGCGGGCTTTGCCTCCGTGGCGGCCGTGGCCGCCATTGGTTGGAGCGTGATGCTGGGCGCGCCTGCCGGACCCGGCGCCGCGCCGGGCCGGGCCCTGGCTGCCCTTGAGTCGGGTGCTCCGTCGGCGCCGGTTGCGGTGGCTGGCAATGCCCAGGACTTCCCGCTTGGCGATACGGCCCAGTCTTCCTCGGTCGTGGCGGTGGCCGGACCCTACGGGCAGAGCGTGATGCTGCGCGATCCGCGCCTGGATGCGCTGCTGGCCTCGCATCCGCAATACAGTGGGCCGGCCACGTTGCAGATGCCCGCCAGCTTCCTGCGCAACGCCAACTTCGCCTCGGCACCGCGCGCCAACCAGCGCTGAATCTCACAGGAGAGCATTGCTCTCCTGCCTTCTTTTGCACCCGCGTTCAGCCTTTCGGCATTGAAATGGACGCGGGTGCAGTCATTTGTGCTCCATGCACGGCGGCTCGCGCCCCATGCATGCTGCCGATTCGGGAACTAACCGTGTCTTTCAGGCTTCTGAGCCATCGTCTGGCCGATGCTCGCCAGGACTGCGCCAGAATGTGACGTTCGTCCGAAAGCAAGTCGGCTGCCATGTGTCCGAACAAACCGCCTTGGCGCGATGGCGTCGGGGCAACGTAATGATTGAGATGGAAAGGATGACCATGACCACTGTTCGATGGAAGACGCTGCAGTCCTGCGCACTGGCCGGCGTTCTGGCGCTGGCTGCAGGCGGCGCAGGAATGCTGGTGCCGGTGAGTGCCGCCCATGCGCAAAGTGGCGCCGTGGTGCGGGGGCTGCCGGACTTCACCGATCTGGTCGAGCAGGTCGGCCCTTCCGTGGTCAACATCCGCACGCTGGAGAAGGTGTCGGCCAACTCCGCCGAGGCGCTGGGCATGGACGAGGACATGCTCGAATTCTTCCGCCGCTTCGGCCTGCCCGTGCCCAATGTGCCGCGCCAGCGTCCACAGCCGCGTTCGCAGCCTGACGAGGAGCAGCCGCGCGGCGTGGGCTCCGGCTTCATCCTGACGGCCGATGGCTTTGTGATGACCAATGCCCACGTGGTCGAAGGCGCTGACGAAGTCATCGTCACGCTGACCGACAAGCGCGAGTTCAAGGCCAAGATCGTCGGCAGCGACAAGCGCACCGACGTGGCCGTGGTCAAGATCGACGCCACTGGGCTGCCTGCCGTGAAGATCGGCGACGTGAACCGCCTCAAGGTCGGCGAGTGGGTGATGGCCATCGGTTCGCCCTTCGGTCTCGACAACTCCGTCACTGCAGGCATTGTCAGCGCCAAGCAGCGCGACACGGGTGACTATCTGCCCTTCATCCAGACCGATGTGGCCATCAACCCCGGCAACTCGGGCGGCCCGTTGCTGAATATGCGCGGTGAGGTCGTGGGCATCAACAGCCAGATCTATTCGCGCTCCGGCGGCTTCATGGGCATCAGCTTCGCGATTCCGATCGATGAGGCCGTGCGTGTCAGCGACCAGTTGCGCGCCACCGGCAAGGTCACGCGAGGCCGCATTGGCGTGCAGATCGGCCCGGTCACCAAGGATATTGCCGAATCCATCGGCCTGGGCAAGGCGCAGGGCGCGCTGGTCTCGGCCGTCGAGTCGGATTCGCCCGCTGCCAAGGCGGGCGTCGAGGCCGGTGACGTGATCATCAAGTTCGACGGCAAGGCCATCGACAAGGTGGCCGACCTGCCGCGCCTGGTAGGCAATACCAAGCCCGGAACACGCAGCACCATCACGGTGTTCCGTCGCGGTGCTGCCAAGGATCTGACCATGGTGATCGCCGAGGTCGAGCCCGACGGCGCCGCCCCGCAGGCAAAGTCCTCCGGCAAGGGCAGCACCCTGGTTTCCCAGCCGCTGGGCCTGACGCTGGCCGAGCTCACGGATGCCCAGAAGAAGGAGCTGGGCATCAAGGGCGGCGTGCGCGTGACGGCGGCTGTCGAGGCCGCGGCACGCGCGGGCCTGCGCGAAGGCGACGTGATCCTGCAGCTGGCCAATGTCGAGATCACGGGGCTCAAGAGCTTCGAGGCCACGCTGGCCAAGGTGGACAAGAGCAAGCCGGTGAACCTGCTGGTGCGCCGTGGCGAATGGGCGCAGTACGTGCTGATCCGTCCGGCGCGCTGAGCTGCGGGGGAGGGCGGTTTTCCGGTTCCTGGGGAATACCCTCGGAATCCTGACCCGGAGCCGCCCATGCCCCTTGGGGCATTGGGTAAAATGCCCTACCAAAGCGTGACGGCTCAAGGCGTCAGAAACCTGTTTTCAAAGGGGATTGTTGCGGTGCAAAAGCACCGCACTATCCGGTGATCGACGGGCGAGAAATGGCTCGGCGGTTCTGTTGATAAACTGTTGATAAATAATTGTGACAGATCAAGCCCGGACCTTTGCAGGCCTTGTCAGGGCTTGGTTTTCAGCCCTTTTTGCCTACAATAAAGTCCCAACTATCGCAGTTGCCAGAGATTGTTGGTTCGGGGCGCGTCGTTCATGGACGCGCCCTTTTTTCTTGTGCGCCGGCCCTGTCGTTTTCCACCTTCACTAGCAGTCCTTCTCGTTGATGAACCACATCAGAAATTTTTCCATCATTGCGCACATCGACCATGGCAAGTCGACGCTGGCTGACCGCCTCATCCAGCGTTGCGGAGGCCTGGCTGACCGTGACATGGAAGCCCAGGTGCTGGACTCGATGGATATCGAGAAAGAGCGCGGCATCACCATCAAGGCGCAGACCGCAGCCCTGCAGTACAAGGCCAAGGATGGCCAGGTCTACAACCTCAACCTCATCGACACGCCCGGCCACGTGGACTTCTCGTACGAAGTCTCGCGTTCGCTGTCGGCCTGCGAGGGAGCGCTGCTGGTGGTGGATGCCTCGCAGGGCGTCGAGGCGCAGACCGTGGCCAACTGCTATACCGCGCTGGAGCTCGGCGTGGAGGTGACGGCTGTTCTCAACAAGATGGATCTGCCGCAGGCCGATCCTGACAACGCCAAGGCCGAGATCGAGGATGTCATCGGCATCGATGCCAGCGATGCCATTCCCTGCTCGGCCAAGACCGGCATGGGCATCGACGAGATCCTGGAGGCCGTGGTTGCCAAGGTGCCGCCGCCCAAGGGCGATCCCAATGGCCAACTGCGCGCCATGATCATCGACAGCTGGTTCGACACCTATGTGGGCGTCGTGATGCTGGTGCGCGTGGTCGATGGTGAACTCAAGCGTGGCGAGCGCTTCAAGATGATGGCCTCGGGCGCTGCCTATGAAGCCAACAACCTGGGCGTGTTCACCCCGGCCGACGTGCCGCGCGATGCGCTGCGCGCAGGCGAGGTGGGCTACATCATCGCCGGTATCAAGGAGCTCAAGGCGGCCAAGGTGGGCGACACCATCACGCTGGAAAAGAAGCTTCCCAACAACCTGGGCCCCGCCACCGTGGCGCTGCCCGGCTTCAAGGAAATCAAGCCCCAGGTGTTCGCGGGCCTGTATCCCACCGAAGCCAGCGAGTACGACCAGCTGCGTGATGCGCTGGAGAAGCTGCAGCTCAACGATTCGTCCCTGCAGTTCGAGCCTGAAGTCTCGCAGGCGCTGGGCTTTGGCTTTCGCTGCGGCTTCCTGGGCCTGCTGCACATGGAAATCGTGCAGGAGCGTCTGGAGCGCGAATTCGACCAGGACCTGATCACCACCGCGCCCAGCGTGGTCTACGAAGTGGTCAAGGGCGATGGCGAGGTCATCCAGGTCGAGAACCCGTCCAAGATGCCCGATGCCGGCCGGATCGAGGAAGTGCGCGAGCCCATCGTCACTGTCCACCTGTACATGCCCCAGGACTATGTGGGCCCGGTGATGACGCTGGCCAACCAAAAGCGCGGCGTGCAGATCAACATGCAGTACCACGGCCGCCAGGTGATGCTCACCTATGAGATGCCGCTGGGCGAAATCGTGCTGGACTTCTTCGACAAGCTCAAGTCGGTGTCGCGCGGCTACGCCTCCATGGACTATGAGTTCAAGGAGTACCGCGCCTCCGACGTGGTGAAGGTGGACATCCTGCTCAATGGCGAGAAGGTCGATGCGTTGTCCATCATCGTGCACCGCTCGCAGGCCACGTACCGCGGCCGGGCCGTGGTGGCCAAGATGCGCGAGATCATCAGCCGCCAGATGTTCGATGTGGCCATCCAGGCCGCCATCGGTGCCAACATCATCGCGCGGGAAACCGTCAAGGCCATGCGCAAGAACGTGCTGGCCAAGTGCTACGGCGGCGACATCACCCGCAAGCGCAAGCTGCTGGAAAAGCAAAAGGCCGGCAAGAAGCGCATGAAGCAGATCGGATCGGTGGAAGTGCCCCAGGAGGCCTTCCTGGCCATCCTGCAAGTGGAGGATTGATGCAAGCCATGCAATGGATTACGGCCGTCGTACTCGCGGCCTTCGTGGGCTATATCGGCGCCTGGTACACAGGCTTCATCGAGGGCAACTTCGCGCTGCTGCTGTTCCTGGCCACCGTGGTCACGGGCCTGTACTGGGTGGCGGAACGGTTGTACTTCCTGCCGCGCCGCCGCCGCGCTGCCGTGGCCATCGAGGAGGCTGCCGTGGCGCGCCGCGCAGAACTCGACCGCATGGGCATCGCCAAGACCGACATCGAGGTGTCGGAAGAGGCCAAGGGCCGCATCCTCATGCAGCCCTGGTGGCTGGACTGGACGGCAGGCCTGTTCCCGGTGATCGCGATCGTCTTCGTGCTGCGCTCGTTCCTGTTCGAGCCGTTCAAGATCCCGTCGGGCTCCATGATCCCCACGCTGCTCGTGGGCGACCTGATCCTGGTGAACAAGTTCACCTATGGCGTGCGCCTGCCGGTGATCAACACCAAGATCACGCAGGGAACGCCGCTGCAGCGTGGCGATGTGGTGGTGTTCCGCTACCCGCCCCAGCCCAGCCTTGACTACATCAAGCGGGTGGTGGGCCTGCCGGGCGACGAGATCGCCTACCTGAACAAGCGGCTGACGATCAATGGCAAGGAAGTCCCGGTCAATGCACTGCCTGACTTCTTCGACAAGGATGCGATGCGCTACTTCAAGCAGTACGAGGAGGCGCTGGGCGACAAGCCGCACCGCATGATCGTGAACCAGGACGTGCCCGCCTTCATCCAGGGCGCCAGCGGCTTCGAGTTCCGCGAGAACTGCCGCTACAGCGTCGAGGGCATCACCTGCAAGGTGCCGGAGGGCCAGTACTTCATGATGGGCGACAACCGCGACAATTCGCTGGATTCCCGCTACTGGGGCTTTGTGCCCGACAAGAACATCGTGGGCCGGGCTTTCTTCGTCTGGATGAACTTCGGGGATTTCAAGCGCATCGGCAGCTTCCATTGATCATGTGCATGCCTGGGGTCCGGATCGGACCGGGCATGTGCGAGGGATTCGCATCGGAGGAGGAAAAAGCATGTTGACATCGAACAACCGGCGTTCGCGCCAGCGTGGCCTGTCCTTTCTGGGACTGGTGTTTATGGTGGCACTGGGCGTGTGCGTGGTGGCCGTGGGCGCACAATCCTTGCCGGTCTTCCTGGAGTATCAGGCCATCGTCAAGGCGACCAACAAGGCGGCCCGCGAGGGAAATTCCGTGGCCGAGGTGAGGGCCAACTTCGAGCGTTCCGCCGCTATCGATGACTTCACGTCCGTCAAGGGGGGTGATCTCGAAGTGACCAAGATCAATGACCGCGTGGTGGTGGGGTTCGAGTATTCGCGCGAGATCCATCTCGTGGGCCCCGCCTACCTGACTTACCGTTTTAAGAAGCAGACCCAATAGGTGCCTCCCTTACTGAATGCGCTGCAGCTGAGGCTGCAGCATCAATTTGCCGAGCCTGCATTGCTGCAGCGTGCCGTCACGCACCGCAGCTTCTCGGCAGACAACAACGAGCGCCTGGAATTCCTCGGCGACTCGGTGCTGAACCTTGCCATTTCCAGCCTGCTCTACCAGCGGCTCAGTTCCATGCCCGAGGGCGATCTGTCCCGCGTGCGCGCCAACCTGGTCAAGGAAGGCACGCTGCACCAGATCGCGCTGAGGCTGCAGTTGCCCGATCTGCTGCGCCTGGGCGAGGGTGAATCCAAGTCGGGCGGCAAGCAACGCCCCTCCATCCTGGCCGATGCGGTCGAGGCCCTGATCGGCGCGGTCTATCTGGATGCCGGCTACGCTGCGGGCGAGAAGGTGGTACACCATCTTTTCGAAGGCGTGGACATCAACCCCCACATGCGTGCAGCCGAAAAGGATGCGAAGACGGCCCTGCAGGAATGGCTGCAGGGACGGCGCATGAAGCTGCCGCAGTACGAGGTGGTCGCCACCACGGGCGCCGCCCACCGCCAGACCTTTGAAGTGGCTTGCGCGATTGCCGAGCTGCAGCTGCAGGCCCGGGGAACGGGTGCCTCGCGCAGAGCCGCAGAGCAGACGGCTGCCACAGCCATGCTGGAACTATTGAAAGCAAGACACGCATGAACCAAGACAAACCTCCGGCGCCGGCACAGACCGCCGCCGAACTCGATGCCCTGCTGGCTGCGGCCAAGCCCGGCGCCGGCGCAGCGCGCACGGCATCCACCCCTGAGGAAGCCCAGGCGCCCGAGGTGCCGACAGGCCCGCAGCGCTGCGGCCTGATCGCCATCGTCGGCAAGCCCAATGTGGGCAAGTCCACGCTGATGAATGCGCTGGTGGGTCAGAAGATCAGCATCACTTCGCGCAAGGCGCAGACCACGCGCCACCGCATCACGGGCATTCGCTCGCGCGCCGCGACGCAGTTCATCTTCGTCGATACACCGGGTTTCCAGACCAAGCACAGCACGGCGCTGAACAAGTCGCTCAACAAGACCGTGATGGGCGCCATCGGCGACGTGGACCTGATCCTGTTCGTCGTGGAAGCCGGCCAGTTCACGCTGGCCGATGCCAAGGTGCTGTCGCTGTTCAAGCCCGGCATTCCCACGCTGCTGATCGCCAACAAGCTCGATACCGTGGGCCGCCGTGCCGAGATCGCCCCCTGGCTCAAGAGCATGCAGGAGCGCCATCCGTTTGCCGAGTTCGTGCCCATGTCGGCCAAGAGCAAGGGTGACATCGAGCGCCTGTTCGGCATCTGCGAGAAATACCTGCCCGAGCAGGACTGGATGTATGCGCCCGACGAGCTGACCGACCGCAGCGAGAAGTTCCTCGCCTCGGAAACCGTGCGCGAGAAGCTGTTCCGCTTCACGGGCGACGAGCTGCCCTACACCTCCACGGTGGTCATCGACAAGTTCGAGGAAGAGGCCAGCAAGCAGCACAAGCGCTTCATCCGCGTGGCGGCGACCATCGTGGTCGAGCGCGACGGACACAAGGCCATGATCATCGGAGAGAAGGGCGAGCGCCTCAAGCGCATCAGCACCGAGGCCCGCCAGGAGCTGGAAAAGCTCATGGATGCCAAGGTCTTCCTCGAAGTCTGGGTCAAGGTGCGCTCGGGCTGGGCCGACGACGAGGCCCGCGTGCGCTCCTTCGGCTACGAGTGAGAAACCTCCCCGCAAGGCCCTCTGTCCATGGCTAGCGCCAAGCGTGTCTCGGACGAGCCGGCCTATGTGCTGCACAGCTATGACTGGAGCGAGTCCAGCCTGATCCTCGAGGTCTTCACGCGGCACCGGGGCCGCGTGGCGCTGGCGGCCAAGGGCGTCAAGCGACCGACCTCGAACTTTCGCCCCGTGCTGCTGCCGCTGCAGCCGCTGAGCCTGAGCTACAGCCTGGGCGGCGAGGGCAATGCCGAGATCCACACCCTCAAGGGTGCCGAGTGGGTGGGCGGCCATGTCATGCCCCAGGGCGACGCCCTGATGTCGGGCCTGTACCTCAACGAACTGCTGATGCGCCTGCTGGCGCGAGACGATCCCTATGCGGCGCTGTTCGACATCTATGCCGGCGTGGTGCGCGTGCTGGCGGGCCAGCACGGTGATGCCATCGAGCCCGTGCTGCGCACCTTCGAGCTGCTGCTGCTGCGCGAACTGGGCCATCTGCCCGCCTTGAATGAGGAAAGCGCCACGCTGGCGCCGCTGGCCGAAGGCCGCCGCTATGCGCTGGTGGCCGAAGGCGGCCTGCGCCCGGCGCTGCAGGGCGAGCGCGCCGTGCTGGGCGCTGCGCAATGGCAGGCCATTGAAAGTGCGCTGCAGGCCCGGCAGGCCTTCAATGCCACGCTGCATGTGGTGGCCCAACCCGAGCAGGCGCTGGCCCTCAAGCCCCAACTGAGGGCCCTGCTGCAATACCATTGCGGCAGTCCCATGCTGCGCACCCGCCAGCTGATGATGGATCTGCAATCGCTATGAATCTTTCCCACGCTTCGCAGCGCACGGCGCTGTCGGTCAATGTCAACAAGGTTGCGCTGCTGCGCAACACGCGCCACCTGGGCATTCCCAGCGTGACGCGTGCCGCGCGCATCTGCCTGGAGGCCGGTGCCCAGGGCATCACCATCCATCCGCGTCCCGACCAGCGCCATATCCGCAGCGAGGATGTCCATGAACTGCATGCGCTGATGAAACACTGGCCGCAGGCGGAGTTCAACATCGAGGGCAACCCGACGCAGAACCTCATGGACTTCATCCGCGACACGCGCCCGCACCAGGCCACCTTCGTGCCCGACAGCGAGGACCAGTTCACCAGCGACCATGGCTGGAACTTCCCGCAGGACGCCGAGCGCCTGGAGCCGCTGATTGCCGAATGCCGCCAGCTGGGCGTGCGCGTCAGCCTGTTCATGGACCCCGTGCCCGCGCAGATGGCCGCTGCGCGCGCCGTGGGCGCCGACCGGGTCGAGCTGTACACCGAGCCCTATGCGGCGGCGTGGGGCACGGCAGACCAGGAAGCCCAGCTGCAGGCCTATGCGGCGGCGGCCCAGGCGGCTTTGGATGCCGGGCTGGGCATCAATGCCGGCCACGACCTCAGCCGCGACAACCTGGCCGCCTTCGTCGCGCGCGTGCCGGGCCTGCTCGAAGTCTCCATCGGCCATGCGCTGATCGCCGACGCATTGGAGCTGGGCTATGCCGAAACCGTGCGCGCCTACCAGCAGTGCATAGACCAGGGCATGGTGGCGCGCCGGGGCGCCTGATTCCTTCGCGGAGCGAATCCATGATCTACGGCATCGGTACCGACATCTGCGACGTGCGCCGCATCCGCGCCAGCCTGGAGCGCCATGGCGACCGTTTCGCCGAGAAGGTGCTGGCCGAGGGCGAACTGGCCACCTGGCGTGCCCGCCGCGCGCGCTGGCCCGAGCGCGGCATCCGCTTCGTGGCCACGCGCTTTTCCGCCAAGGAGGCCTTTTCCAAGGCCATAGGCATGGGCATGGTCATGCCCATGACCTGGCGCAGCTGCGAGGTCGTCAAACTGCCCAGCGGCCAGCCTGCCATCGTGCTGCATGGCGCGCTCAAGGAATGGTTCGAGGCACGCAACCTGCAGGTGCACCTGTCCGTGACCGACGAGAGCGACTACGCCGCCAGCTTCTGCGTGGTAGAGCGCCGCGCCTGACACCCGGCCAGCGTGACGCTGGCTTTTTTGACTCCACAGGATTCATAGGAACTCCCGGCATGACCGAGCACGCACCCCTCATCATCGACATCGCCGGCAAGGCACTCACCGATGTGGATCGCCAGCGCCTGGCGCATCCGCTGGTCGGCGGCATCATCCTCTTTGCCCGCAACTGGGAAAGCCGCGATCAGCTGGTGCAGCTGTGCGCCGATATCAAGGCGGTCAGGCCCGATTTGCTGATCTGCGTGGACCATGAGGGCGGGCGCGTGCAGCGTTTTCGCGCCGACGGCTTCACGCACCTGCCGCCCATGCGCGCCTTCGGCCAGATGTGGATGGACGACGGCAAGGGCGGCAAGCACCGTGAAGGCAGCGGCGCCCTGGCCGCCATGAATGCCGCCACGGCGGCCGGCTACGTGCTGGGCACCGAGCTGCGTGCCTGCGGCGTGGATTTCAGCTTCACCCCGGTGCTGGATCTTGACTATGGTGCCAGCAGCGTCATCGGCGACCGCAGCTTCCATCGCGACCCGCGCGTGGTGGCCGCGCTGGCCCGCAGCCTCATGCACGGCCTGCTGCAGGCCGGCATGGGCAACTGCGGCAAGCACTTTCCCGGCCACGGCTTCGTCAAGGCCGATTCGCATGTGGACATTCCGGTCGATGGCCGCAGCCTCACCGCCATCCTGGGCGAGGACGCCGCGCCCTACCCCTGGTTGTCCAGCGTGCTCACGGCCGTGATGCCGGCCCATGTGATCTACCCCAAGGTCGACAAGCGCCCGGCAGGTTTTTCCGCCAAGTGGCTCAAGGACATTCTGCGCAGCCGCCTGCGCTACGACGGCGCCATCTTCAGCGACGACTTGAGCATGGAGGGCGCGCGCCGCATCGACGGCCAGCTCATCGGCTATACCGACGCGGCCCTGGCCGCGCTGGAGGCGGGCTGCGACATGGTGCTGCTGTGCAACCAGAGCCTGGGCCTGGGCGAGCATGTGGACGAGCTGCTGGCGGGCATGGAGGCCGCGCAGCGCAGCGGCCGCTGGCAGCCCGATGCCGACAGCGAATCGCGCCGCGTGGCCCTGCTGCCGGAGACCGTGCCCCAGCCCTGGGACGAGCTCATGCGCCAGCCTGCCTATCTGCAGGCGCTGGACCTGCTGCCTTGATGGATTAAAGGACGCCGCCGCTGGCCGCTCCGAGGGCCAAGGCGGGCTTTGCAAAGGCATGAGCGTGTCGTAAAGGGCGCGTCGGCCGGTGTTTCACAGGAGAGTTTTCCCATGCGCGTTGGCGTGCTGACCGGAGGTGGCGACTGCCCCGGCCTGAATGCGGTGATCCGTGCGGTCACCAAGTCCCTGATCAACCACGGCCAGTGCGAGGTGCTGGGCATCGCCGACGGCTTCGAGGGCCTGATGCTCGACCCGCCCGGCGTCAAGCCGCTGGGCTGGGACGAGGTCTCGGGCATCCTGCATGTGGGCGGCACCATCCTGGGCACCAGCAACAGCGCCAACCCCCTGCGCGATGCGGCCACGCTGGAGCATGTGGGCCGCAATGTCAGGGCGCTGGGCCTGGACGTGGTGGTGGCCATCGGCGGCGACGGCACCATGAGCCTGGCGCATGGCCTGGCCGAACAGGTGGGACTGACCTGCGTGGGCGTGCCCAAGACCATAGACAACGACATTGCCAATTGCGAGCGCAGCTTCGGCTTCGACACCGCCGTGGCCACGGCCACCGAGGCGCTGCGCCGCATCGAGAGCACGGCCAACAGCCACCACCGCGTGATGATCGTCGAGACCATGGGGCGCCATGCCGGATGGCTGGCGCTGGAGGCCGGCATTGCCGGTGCGGCCGACGTCATCCTGCTGCCCGAGATCGATTACGACCTGCAGGCCATCGTCGACTTCTGCCGGGGCCGCGAGCAGCGCCAGCGCTACACCATCATCTGCATCGGCGAGGGCGCCAAGGAAAGCGGCGCCAGCCTCACGGTGCGCGAGCGCATCGAGCAAAGCCCCGACCCGGTCCGCCTGGGTGGTGTCGGCCATGTGCTGCGCGAGCGCCTGCAGCCCCACCTCAGGAGCGAGGTGCGCACCACGGTCCTCGGCCATGTACAGCGCGGTGGCGACCCCACGCCCTTTGACCGCGTGCTGGCCACGCAGTACGGCCACCATGCGGCGCAACTGGTGCTGTCGGGGCGCTTCGGCCGCATGGTCACGCTGCAGGGGGGCGAGATCGGCAGCGTGGAAATCTCCCGCGTGGCCAACACCCAGCGCACCGTGCCCCTGGACCACGGCCTGCTCACCATGGCGCGCGACATAGGCATTTGCCTGGGTGAGCCATGCAAGCCCGCTTCGCCTTCGCAGCCGGCCACCGCCGGCAGCCATTGAGCCCGCCATGCGACAGCAAGGGCGCATCACAGGCTGGAAGGACGAGCAGGGCTTTGGCTTCATCGAACCCGATGGCGGTGGAGCGCAGGTCTTTGTCCATATCAAGTCCTTCACCGATCGTCGCCGCAGGCCCGAGGGAGGAGAGCGCGTCAGCTACGTGCCCGGCCGCAACGCCCAGGGAAAATGGCGCGCGCAGGATGTGGCCTTCATTGGCGAGTCAAGGACCGGCCGCCCGCAGCCTGCGCGGCGAAGCCGTGCCGGCATGCCTTCGCGGCCTCAGCCGCCTGTGCGAGGCCCGGTGGCGGTGGGCCTGGCCGCTGCCTTCTTCTGCGTGCTGCTGGCCGTTGCCTGGAGCGGCCGCATGCCCTGGACACTGGTCGGCCTGTATGCGGCGGCAAGCTTTGTGACCTTCATGGTCTATGGATTCGACAAGTCCGCCGCCAGGCACGACCGCTGGCGCACCAGCGAAAGCCGTCTGCACCTGCTGGCACTGCTGTGCGGCTGGCCCGGCGCGCTGCTCGCGCAAGGGCTGCTGCGGCACAAGTCCAGCAAGGCTTCATTCCAACTGGTGTTCTGGATCACCGTGGTGCTCAACTGCGGCCTGCTGGCCTGGCTGCTGTCATCGGCAGGTGCGCCGCTGCGGGCGCTGGCGCCCGGCATCTTCTGAAAATTGAAGGAACTGGCGATGACCCATGCTGGACCACGGCCCGAAATGCCCACCGCAAACGATGCGTCGCTGCAGACCTGGCAGGCATCTTGGCAGAGTGCCTGGTCCGCACTGGGCGCCAGCGCTCCGCAGCCTGTGCTGGCCGAGCTGCTGCAAAGCTACAGCGAGCCTCAGCGCCACTACCACACGCTGCAGCATCTGGGCGAGGCCATGGGCCTGCTGCAACCGGCGCTGGGCCTGGCCGAGCACCCCGGCGAGGTGGCTCTGGCGCTGTGGTTCCATGACGCTGTCTACCAAACGCAAGCCAAGGACAACGAGGCGCGCAGCGCCGACTGGGCCGCCGCCGTGCTGCGCGGGCAGGGTCTGCCTGCCGATATAGCCGGGCGCGTGCACGGTCTGATCATGGCGACCTGCCACGCTGCACAGCCATCCGGAATCGACGCCCGACTGCTGGTGGATGCCGACCTGGGCATTCTGGCGGCTGACCCCCTGCGGTTTGCCGAATACGAGCTGCAGGTGCGGGCCGAATACGAATGGGTGCCCTTGCCGCTGTACCGCGCCAGGCGCCGCGAGGTGCTGCAGGGCTTCATGCAGCGCGAGGCCATCTACTGCACCGACTGGTTCCGGCAACGGCTGGAGGCACGGGCGCGGCGCAACCTCGCGCAGGCGCTGGGTTTGTAGGCGGCGCCTGCGTCGGCGTCCTATGATCGGGGGCTGCTGCGGGCCGTGCAGGCCTGCCTCCCTCTCTTTCTTATCTTGCCCAGGCTCTGCCTGGCTCACAGGACGCGCAGATGACCACCCTTGGAACCCCTTACTCCCCCCATGCCACCAAAGTCATGCTGCTGGGCAGCGGCGAACTCGGCAAGGAAGTGCTGATCGCGCTGCAGCGCCTGGGCGTGGAGACGATCGCCGTGGACCGCTACGAGAACGCGCCCGGCCAGCAGGTGGCCCACCACGCGCGCACCATCACCATGAGCGATCCGGCCCAGCTCAAGGCCTTGATCGGGGCCGAGAAACCCGACCTGGTCGTGCCCGAGATCGAGGCCATTGCCACGCCCATGCTCGAAGAGCTGGAAGCGGCAGGCGTGGTCACCGTGATCCCCACGGCCCGCGCCGCGCGCCTGACCATGGACCGCGAAGGCATTCGCCGCCTGGCCGCCGAGACGCTGGGCCTGGCCACCAGCCCTTATCGCTTCTGTGATTCGCAGCAGGAGCTGCAGGCCGCCATCGACGGCACGGATGGCCAGCCCGCCATCGGCTTCCCTTGCGTGGTCAAGCCCGTGATGAGCAGCTCGGGCAAGGGCCAGAGCAAGCTGGACGGCCCGGACGACGTGGCCAAGGCCTGGGACTACGCCATGGCCGGCGGCCGCGTGAGCCATGGCCGTGTGATCGTCGAAGGCTTCATCGACTTCGACTACGAGATCACCCAACTCACGGTGCGCGCCAAGGGTGCGGACGGCCAGGTGCAGACGCATTTCTGCGATCCGATCGGCCACATCCAGCAGTCCGGTGACTATGTGGAAAGCTGGCAGCCCCATCCCATGCACCCTGCCGCGCTGCAGAAGTCGCGCGACATCGCCAAGGCGGTGACCGATGACCTGGGCGGCCTGGGCCTGTTTGGCGTGGAGCTGTTCGTCAAGGGCGAGCAGGTCTGGTTCAGCGAGGTCTCGCCGCGCCCGCACGACACGGGGCTGGTCACGCTGGCCACGCAGTGGCAAAGCGAGTTCGAGCTGCATGCGCGCGCCATCCTGGGCCTGCCCGTGGATGCCTCGCTGCGCAACCCCGGCGCCAGCGCCGTGATCTATGGCGGGCAGGATGCCGAAGGCCTGGTGTTCGACGGCGTGGACGAGGCCCTGGCCGTGCCGGGCACGGACCTGCGCCTGTTCGGCAAGCCCGAGAGCTTCGTCAAGCGCCGCATGGGCGTGGCCCTGGCGCGCGCCCAGGATGTGGAGCAGGCGCGCACCAACGCCAAGCTGGCCGCCAGCAAGGTCCGGCCGCGCAAGCCCTGAGGCGCGCTGCTCAATGGCGAAGCCGCCGTCCCTTTGCCGGGCGGCGGCTTTTTTCATGCGGTGCCGGCCTTAGTTGGTCGTGTGCATGGGAGGTTGCGAGGGCTGGGCATCATGCGGCGTGGTCAGCCGGATGGCGCGCTCCTCCTCGCCATGGCTGGCATGTTCGCCGTCCGCGCCCAGGCCCCCCTTCCAGCGCCGGACCACGCGCTGGAAGATCAGCGAGTTGGGGATCTGCAGCAGATTGGGTGAGCCATCGGGCGCATGGGCGTCCTGCAAGGTGGTGTAGAGCATGTTGATGTCGATCACGCGGCCCTTGGCACCGGGCTTTTCGGCCGTGTCCAGCACCTCGATGTAGTCGCCCAGGCGAAAGGGCCCGACGATGACGATGAGCAGTGCGCAAAACAGGTTGGACAGCACGCTCCAGGCAGCGAAGAAGGCCACGGCGCCCACGGTGGCAAAGCCGGTGAAGGCCGTCCACAGCACGGTGGCCGAGACGCCCAGGCGCTCCAGCACCAGCGGCACGGTGGCGGCAATGAGAATCCAGCGGAACACGCCGCGCAGCGGCACCAGCAGCTCCGGCGGCAGGCCGTAGTGGCGGCCTGCGCGTGCGATCAGCCGGCGCACGAGGCGGTTGAGCAGCCAGGCTGCCCCGATGATCAGGAGGATCTGGGCACCGGGGATGAGGAACTCCAGCCATTCCTGCATCCAGGCGGGCAGGTGTGCTTGAAAACGACGCATAACTTCGGGCATTCAGAAAAACAGGGATCTGCAGGCAAGGTCCGGCGGCTGCGCAGGGGGAGCCGCCGGCATACAGGTGCGATCGTAAGCGCAGGCGCAAGCCCGGGCGGTCAGGTGCGGCGCTGCTCCACCGTGTCCATCTGCATCTCGAAGCTGAAGAATCGGTCGCGCCCCTGGGCCTTGGCGGCGTACAAGGCCTGGTCGGCACGCATGAGCATGGCTTCGGCGCTGGTGTATTCGTCGGGCACGCAGGTGGTGATGCCGCCCGACAGCGTGAGACCCGATTCATGGGGCGAATCGGGGTGGCGTATGCGCAGCACGCGCAGCATCTGGCCCACGGCGCGCGCAAACGTCATGGCGCCCGAGCGCGGCGTGCGCGGCAGGATGAGCGCGAATTCCTCGCCGCCATAGCGCGCCGCCACATCGCGCGGGCGCACGCAGACCTCGCGCAGCAGGCGTCCGATCTGTTTCAGGCATTCGTCGCCATGCACGTGGCCGTAGGTGTCGTTGTAGCGCTTGAAATGGTCCAGGTCGCAGAGCATCAATGTCAGCGGCTGGCCTTCACGGCGGGCCGAGGCGATCTCGGCATGCAGGATGCGATCGAAGCCACGGCGGTTGACCAGGCCCGTGAGCTGGTCAAGCTCGACCATTTCATTGAGCTTCTGGTTGGCCTCGTGCAACTCGGCCGACAGCGATACCAGGCGCCTGCGCATGTCCAGCAAGCGGCGCATGGCGCGCAGCTTGGCCACGAGCACGATGGGCTTGACGGGCTTGACGAGGTAGTCGTCGCCTCCGGCCTCGATGCCGCGCCACACGTCCAGGTCGTTGTCCAGGCCTGACAGGAAGATCACGGGCGTCCATTCGCCGGGCTCGGCCTCGCGCAGCTGGCGGGCTACCCAGTAGCCATCCTCGCCGGGCAGGCGTATGTCCAGCAGCACCAGGTCAGGACGCTGCTCGCGGAACAGCTCCAGGGCGCTGGGGCCATCGGCAGCCTCCAGCACGCGGGTCACGCCCGCGTGCAGCAGCTCGCTGACCAGGCTGGTGCGCACCGAGGCCTGGTCCTCCACGACCAGCACGCAAAAGGGCGCGGACTCGTCCGTTGGCTTGGCGAAGCGCGCTCCGCTGGGCTCGATGGCGGGGGAGTCGGCGCTGTCGGTGGGCAGGGGTGGTGGGGCGGGGGGCATGGCCTTCATGGCTGCGAAACCAGGAATGGATCAAGGGGCCGCGCAGTGCGCGGCGTGGGGATGGCGCCAGTGTAATTCTGGTGTCGCTTCCGTGTGCGATTGTGTGTGCGGGGCCTTTGTCAGGCCAGCGGCAGATCCGTGCCGGCGTGGCTGGCTTCGTCATGCCACTGCACAAAGGCCTGGGCGCCTGGGCAGATACGGGGATTGCCCAGTTGCTGCAGCAGCCTGCAGGCCGCAAAGCCCTGGGCTTTCCTGTCATAGGCAAGTGCCCACTGGCGGCGCTCCTGTTGCCGGTCTTCTGGAACGGGCCAGCTGCGCAGCGAAGTGGACAGGCCGGTCAGCCCCATGCGCCAGGGCTTGCCCGAAACACGCGCACGAAAGCATCGCTGGCGCTCGCACAGCAGGGCGTAGAGCGGGTCCACCTGCAAGGCGCCGAACCACTGCTCGACGGCCGGATCGTCCGATGAGAATTCGGCATGCGTGACGATGACGCGCAGGCCCTTGGGTGTTTCGTAGACGCGCAGTCCCCAGTCGGGATGGGTTTGGTGGAAGGCCTGGACGCGCTCCATGGCGCGCGTGGCCGGCGAGTCCGTGGCCGCACGCCGGCGCGCCTGGCGTGCTTCCCACCAGCGCTGCACGCGCCGCATGGCCAGGAACAGCAGCAGCACGACCAGGGCCGTGGCCACCATCCGCGAATTGTTCTTGTACGGTGCCAGCCGGGCCAGCCAGATGGCGGCCGAAGCCAGCAACAACAGGGTCACGACGGGAAAGCGCACGGCGCTCGGCGGCTCGGGCAGGTCGATATCGGCGATGGCCACGCGCTCGGTGTTCAGGCAGTGGGCGCCGTAGCTGTTGCGCGTCATCACCGTGCCGTCGCGGCGCTGCAGGACTTCTTCGCGGATGGGGGTGGTGAAGCCGTCGAGCGCGTACTCGTTCTTCCATTCCATGCGGGGCTCGCCAGGGGGCAGCGCCGCATTGCGGGCGTCTTCCAGGGCCTTGGCGGCACGCTCCTGGGCGTGGGCCTGGGCGGCTTCCTGGCTGGTGTCGGACCATCCCCAGCGCTGGACGGTGATGCCGTGGGTGGGGCGGCTTTCATGCCGCAGGCGCGCCTGCGCCCAGTAGGTGGGGATGTGCATGGCGAGCCAGTATAGGGAAAAGCCGCCGGGCTCCCAAGGGAACGCAGGCGGCTTGAGCCGGCAACGCGCACGGGCGCTGGACGCCGTGGGCTTTACTGTTCGCGGCGCAGGGCGGGGAACAGG
Organism: Delftia deserti; assembly: GCF_042653485.1. NCBI lineage: Bacteria > Pseudomonadati > Pseudomonadota > Betaproteobacteria > Burkholderiales > Comamonadaceae > Delftia > Delftia deserti. Next base: position 5,481,612 of record NZ_JBHSIH010000001.1, read on the forward strand.
ATCACGTCGCGGATGCTGGCGCTGTCGGTCAGCAGCATCATCAGGCGGTCGATGCCGATGCCGCAGCCGCCCGTGGGGGGCATGCCGTACTCGAGGGCACGCACGAAGTCGTGGTCGAAGTACATGGCCTCGTCGTCGCCACCGTCCTTGGCCTGGACCTGGGCATTGAAGCGCGCCGCCTGGTCCTCGGCGTCGTTGAGCTCGGAGAAACCGTTGCCGAATTCGCGACCCGTGATGTACAGCTCGAAGCGCTCGGTGACCTCGGGGCGCTCGTCATTGGCACGTGCCAGCGGCGAGATCTCGGTGGGGTGCTCCATGATGAAGGTGGGCTGCCAGAGCTTTTCTTCCACCACTTCCTCGAAGTACAGCACCTGCAGGCTGGCCAGGGTGCGGGTGGACAGGCGGTCCTTTTCTTCCGTCATGCCCAGCTTGCGCAGGGCATTGGTCAGCCATTCGCGGTCGGCCACCTTGTCCCCGGCTTCGGTGAACTTGACGATGGCCTCGGGAATGGTCAGGCGCTGGAAAGGCTGGGACAGGTCCACGGGCTTGCCGCCATAGGTCAGCTGCAGCGTGCCCACGGCCTTCTGCGCGGCGTCGCGCACCAGGGCCTCGGTGTAGTCCATCAGGTCGCGGTAGTTCCAGTAGGCCGCGTAGAACTCCATCATGGTGAACTCGGGGTTGTGGCGCACCGAGATGCCTTCGTTGCGGAAGTTGCGGTTGATCTCGAACACACGCTCGAAGCCGCCGACCACCAGGCGCTTGAGGTACAGCTCGGGCGCGATGCGCAGGTACATCTCCTGGTCCAGCGCATTGTGGTGGGTGACGAAGGGCTTGGCGTTCGCACCGCCGGGAATGGGGTGCAGCATGGGCGTTTCCACTTCCAGGAAGCCGTGCTCCACCATGAATTCGCGGATGCCCGAGACAGCCTTGCTGCGTGCGATGAAGCGGCGGCGGGCCTGCTCGTCCATCATCAGGTCCACGTAGCGCTGGCGCACCTTCTGCTCCAGGTCGGCCATGCCGTGGAACTTGTCGGGCATGGGGCGCAGGCTCTTGGTGAGCAGGCGCAGCGTCTGAACCTTGACCGACAGCTCGCCGGTCTTGGTCTTCATCAGCGTGCCCTCGGCGCCCAGGATGTCGCCCAGGTCCCAGCGCTTGAAGGCCGCATAGACCTCTTCGCCCACGGTGTCGCGCGTGATGTACAGCTGGATGCGGCCGTGCGTGGGGCCCAGCGATCCGTCCTGGATGGTGGCAAAGCTGGCCTTGCCCATGACGCGCTTGAGCATCATGCGGCCGCCCAGGCTGACCTGCACGGCTTCGGCGTCAAGCTGCTCGGCGCTCTTGTCGGCATGGGCCTGCTGCAGTGCCTCGGCGCGGTCGGCGGGCTTGAAGTCGTTGGGGAAGGCCACGCCGCCCTGTTCACGGACCTGTTCGCGCAGGGCCTTGAGTTTTTCGCGGCGCTCGGCGATGAGTTGGTTTTCGTCCTGGGGAGCGGTCTGGTCCGCTGCGGAAGGGGTGTTGTGTTCGGTCATGACAATGAGCACCAGCGCAAAACGCCGAGGGGCCGGAAAAAAGCCGGAGGGGAAAAAGCCGGGGGAAGCCGAAAAAAAGCCAGGAGGCAGGGGCTGGACGGTGCAGCGGCGGCAGCAAATGCCACCGGCAAGCCCCGCAGCTGGCGGGCTGAATCGGCGATTTTAAGTTTTTTGGCGCGCTTTCGGTGCGCAGTGCTGCCAATGTGCCGGACTCCGCTGCGGTATGACGCCGCAGTCCTGCCAATTCGTCAGTGCCCGGCGGACGAGGAGCCGGGTGCCGGGCCCTGGGCATGGCCTATGCCGCTGCGCTCCAGCACATCGGCCACGAGCTCCAGCCGCACCAGCGGGCTGTCCAGCGCCATCAGCTGCTGTTTGATGGAGACCGGCATGGGCAGCAGTTCGGTCCAGCGATTGGCCACCCAGCCGCAGTCGCCCATCTGTTCGGCGCTGGGCAGTCGGGCATGGTCGGCGTCGGTGGAGCGCGCATGCAGCTGCATCAGCACCTGGGCCAGAGCCTGGGCGGTGGCGAGCAGGTGGCCGGGGATGGGCACGGCGGCATCGGCAGGCAGCATCTGCACATCGGCCACCCAGAGGCCGTGGGGCAGCTGGCGGTGCTCCTGCAGGCGAAAGCGCTGCGTGCCCTCGCACTGCAGGTGCAGCAGGCCGGGCTGGGGCTGCTGCAACCGGACGATGCGGGCCAGCGTGCCCACGGCGTGCAATTGCTCGGCGGCCGCGCCGGCCTTGCGCACTTCGCTGCCGGCCTGCAGCGCCACCACGCCGAAGGGAGCGCCCGTGCGCTCGCACTTGCGGATCATGTCCAGGTAGCGGACCTCGAAGACGCGAAGGCTCAGCAGGCCTTGGGGAAAGAGGACGCTGCCCAGGGGGAACAGCGGCAGGGAGTGCAGTGCGGTAGGGACGGTCATGTGATGGGCGGGATGCGGCAGCTATCATCCCATGCTGTGCCAAGGCCGGATGGCCGTGGTCCGATCTTCCTCCCGCAGTCCTACAACGCCATGCTTTTTCAGATCGTTTCCTTTTTGCTCGACGTGGTCGTTGGCCTGTTGACCGGCGTCTGCCTGCTGCGCATGTACATGCAGGCCCAGCGCGTACCCTTCGGCAACCCGGTCGGCCAACTGGTGTTTGCGCTGTCCGACTGGATCGTGATGCCGCTGCGCCGCATCATCAAGCCGGCCGGACGCTGGGATATGTCCAGCCTGATCGCCGCCTTCCTGCTGCAGATGCTGCAGTTCGTGCTGCTGTGGCTGCTGATGGGAGGACAGTCCACCGTGGTTGCCCTGCCCTGGCTGGCGCTGTGCGGCCTGGCGCGCGTGGCGCTGTCGGGCATGGTGGGCGTGCTGCTGATCTATGCCATCTTGTCGTGGGTGCAGCCGCAGTCGCCGATGTATGGCGTGCTGCAGCGCCTGTCCGAGCCCATGCTGCGGCCCATCCGCCGTGTTGTTCCGCTGATCGGAGGTATCGATCTGTCGGCGCTGGTGGCTCTGGTGCTGCTGCAGATCGCGCTGATGGTGCTGGGCTATATCCAGGGCTCGGGACTGATGCTGCTGGCCTGATTTCCCCAGTTTCCCGGACGTGAAAAAGCCGCCGCAGGCATCAACCTGCGGCGGCTTTTTTTGTGTCTGCGCGAGGCTTTACTGGACCGCGTCGGCCGGCAGGCGCTGCAGCATGGCAAGCGATGCGGCGATGCGGTCGCGCAGCTCGCGGCGGTCCACGATCATGTCCACGGCGCCCTTGTCCTGCAGGAACTCGGCGCGCTGGAAGCCTTCGGGCAGCTTCACGCGCACGGTGGTCTCGATCACGCGGGGGCCGGCGAAGCCGACCAGGGTCTTGGGCTCGGCAATGACGATGTCTCCCACGAAGGCGAAGCTGGCGGAGACACCCCCGAAGGTGGGATCGGTCAGTACCGAGATGTAGGGCAGGCCCTTCTTGGCCAGGCGCGTGAGCGCGGCATTGGCCTTGGCCATCTGCATCAGGCTCAGCAGGCCTTCCTGCATGCGCGCACCGCCCGTGGCGGTGAAGCAGATGAAGGGGACCTTTTGCTCGATGGCGGTCTCGACACCACGCACGAAGCGCTCGCCGACCACGGAGCCCATGGAGCCGCCCATGAACTCGAACTCGAAGCAGGCTGCGACCACGTTGACGCTCTTGATGGCGCCGCCCATGACGACCAGGGCATCGGTCTCGCCGGTGTTCTCCAGCGCTTCCTTGAGGCGCTCGGGGTACTTGCGGCTGTCCTTGAACTTCAGGGCATCGACGGGAATGACTTCCTGGCCGATTTCATAGCGGCCTTCGGCATCCAGGAAATGGTTCAGGCGGGCGCGGGCGCCGATGCGGTGATGGTGGCTGCAGCTGGGGCAGACGTTCTGGTTTTTCTCCAGATCGGCCTTGTAGAGCACGGTCTCGCAGCTCGGGCACTTGATCCACAGACCCTCGGGGATCTGCTGGTGGCGATCCGTGGGGTTGGTTTGCTGGATTTTGGCAGGCAGGAGTTTTTCAAGCCAGGACATGGTGTTTCCTTTTCAGGCGCAGGGCATGCGGCACCGGGCCGCATGCAAGGGCTGCATTATGCGACCTACGCGTCGAGTGCCTTGCGCACGCCGCGCAGGAAGTCGATGGTCAGGGGGACGATTTTTTCGTGGGGCTGGCCGTCCAGCATCTCGATGATGCGGCTGCCGATGACCACCGCGTCGGCCACCCGGCCAATGGCCTGGGCCGTGGCTGCGTCGCGGATGCCGAAGCCCACGCCCACGGGAATGCTCACATGCTCGCGGATGCGCGGCAGCATGGCTTCCACGGCCGCCGTGTCGAGCGTGCCCGCCCCGGTCACGCCCTTGAGCGAGACGTAGTAGACATAGCCGCTGGCCACGCGCGCCACCTGCTGCATGCGCTCGGTGGTGGAGGTGGGCGCCAGCAGGAAGATGAGGTCCATGTCGCGCGCACGCAGTTGCGCGGCGAATGCCTCGCATTCCTCGGGCGGGTAGTCCACGATGAGCAGGCCGTCGACGCCGGCCTCGGCCGCATCGTCCACGAAGCGGTCCTTGCCGTGGATCTGGTCGTAGCGCTCCACCGGGTTGGCGTAGCCCATCAGCACCACGGGCGTGGTCTGGTTCTTCTGGCGGAACTCGCGCACATAGGCCAGCACCTGCACCAGGCCCACGCCATTGGCGATGGCGCGGTCGCCTGCCTTCTGGATGGTGGGGCCGTCGGCCATGGGGTCCGAGAAGGGCACGCCCAGCTCGATCACGTCGGCGCCGGCCTCCACCATGCCGTGCATCAGCGACGGCGTGATGGCCGCGAACGGGAAGCCCGCGGTGATGTACGGGATCAGGGCCTTGCGGCCGTCTTCCTGGAGTTTGGCGAAAGTTGTGGTGATGCGGCTCATTGAGCTGCTCCTCCCTTGACCGTGAGCCCGCGCATGGAGGGGCGGTCGTAGTAATCGGCGCCCGAGAGGTCGGCCACGGTGCCGATGTCCTTGTCGCCGCGACCGGACAGGTTCACGAGGATGGACTGGTCGGCGCGCATGGTCTTGGCCAGTTGCATGGCATAGGCCACGGCATGGCTGGACTCCAGGGCGGGAATGATGCCTTCGGTGCGGCACAGGTAGTGGAAGGCGTCCAGCGCCTCCTGGTCGGTGATGCCCACGTACTGGGCCCGGCCCAGTTCCTGCAGCCAGGCGTGCTCGGGGCCGACGCCGGGGTAGTCGAGGCCGGCGCTGATGCTGTGCGTCTCGGTGATCTGGCCGTTCTCGTCCTGCAGGATGAAGGTGCGGTTGCCGTGCAGCACGCCGCTGCTGCCGCGCTGCAGCGAAGCCGAGTGCTTGCCGCTGTCCAGGCCTTCGCCGGCCGCCTCCACGCCGATCAGGCGCGTGTTCTCGAACGGGATGTAGGGGTGGAAGATGCCCATGGCATTGCTGCCGCCGCCCACACAGGCGACCACGGCATCGGGCTGGCGGTCGACGCCCAGGAATTCGGGCATCTGCGTCAGGCACTCCTCGCCGATGACCTTCTGGAAGTCGCGCACCATCGCCGGGTAGGGATGGGGGCCGGCCACGGTGCCGATGATGTAGAAGGTGTTGTCCACGTTGGCCACCCAGTCGCGCATGGCCTCGTTGAGCGCGTCCTTGAGCGTGCGGCTGCCCGACTCCACCGGTACCACGGTGGCGCCCAGCAGGCGCATGCGGTAGACGTTGGGGCTTTGGCGCTTCACGTCCTCGGCACCCATGTAGACGATGCATTCGAGGCCGTAGCGCGCGCAGATGGTGGCCGTGGCCACGCCGTGCTGGCCTGCGCCGGTCTCGGCAATGATGCGCGGCTTGCCCATGCGCCGGGCGAGCATGGCCTGGCCGATCACGTTGTTGATCTTGTGCGCGCCCGTGTGGTTGAGGTCTTCGCGCTTGAGGTAGATCTGCGCGCCGCCCATCTCGCGCGACATGCGTGCCGCGTGGTAGACGGGCGAGGGGCGGCCGACGAAGTGGGCCAGCTCGGACTGGAATTCGGCAACGAATTCCGGGTCGTTCTGGTACTTGGCGTAGGCGTCGCGCAGCTCGGTCAGAGCGTGTGTCAGGGTTTCGCTGGCAAAGCTGCCGCCGAAGCGGCCAAAGTGGCCAGATGCGTCAGGGTACTGGTATTCGAACATGGCTTGTCTGCAAAAGTTGGTCATCGGCCGCGCGCACGGCGGCGATGAAACGGTGTATCTTGCCGGCGTCCTTGATGCCCCTGAGGGGCTTGCCGTCGGGACCATCGGCCTCGACGCCGGAACTGACATCAACGGCCAGCGAGAGTCCTCGCGGGCGCACTTGCAAGATGCCATCGGTCACGTTTGCAGGCGTGAGTCCACCAGACAAAACGAGGTGAGAGGCGACGTTTGGTGGAAGGAGTGACCAATTGAATGCTTTTCCGCCACCACCATAGCCGTCGACATGGGCGTCGAGCAGTATGGCCTGGGCTTTCGAGTAACGCTGGGCATATTCTACGAGGTCGAAGCGCGCGGCATCGGGACCAAGGGGAATGCGTGCGGCGCGCAGGAAGGCACGGGTGCCGCCCGATGTGGCGGCAAGGCAGTCCTCGGGGGACTCGTCGCCGTGGAACTGCACGCAGGCGCCCGGGATGGCGGCGCAGGCCGCCATCACGTTGGCGGCGCTTTCATTGACGAACAGCAGCACCGGGGTCACGAAAGGCGGCAGGCGCCGCGCCAGTTCTGCAGCGCGCTGCACCGTCACGGCGCGCGGACTGGGGGCGTAGAGCACAAAACCCACGGCATCGGTGCCTGCAGCCACGGCGGCGTCCACGTCCTGTTCGCGGGTAAGTCCGCAGATCTTGATTCGAGTGCGCTGCATGGGTGCTGAAGAATGGGGGAGGTCTTCTCCGTTCACGGGAGCCAATCATAGGCCGGGCTGCGCGAAGGAAGGCCCCATGAAGGATCGTATACGGGGCCCAGAAAATACAGGCCGTCGGGCGAGAAGGTGGGCGCGGCGGCATCGCGGGAACGGGCGTCCAGTACCTGCTGCATCCACTGCGGCGCATACGCGCCCTGGCCGATGGCGATCAGGCAGCCCATGATGTTGCGCACCATGTGGTGGAGGAAGGCGCTGCCTTCGAACTCGAAGCGCCAGTAGCAGCATTCCATGGCCGCGTCGCCGGGTCGCATGGAGCTGGCTGCGGCCATCTGGGCGCCATCGTCTGCCATGCGGCGGGTGATGGACAGGCGGTGCAGCGTCTTGACGGGGGATTTGGCCTGGCAGCCCGATGCGCGGAACGAACTGAAGTCGTGCTCGCCCAGCAGGTGCCGGGCGGCGGCCTGCATGGCATCACCATCGAGCGCATGGAACACCCAGCCCACGCGCCCGGCCTCCACGCTGGGACGCACGGGCGATTGCAGCAGCACATAGGCATAGCGCCTTGCCGTGGCGCAGGCGCGCGAATGGAAGGCATCGGGCACGGGCTGGGCCCATTGCACGGCAATGTCCGGCGGCAGGAAAGTGTTGGTGCCGCGGACCCAGGAGAACGGGGCCCTGTCCAGCGGCGTATCGAAGTGGACGACCTGCATGAGACCGTGCACGCCTGCATCGGTGCGGCCCGCGCAGAGGGTGTGCACCTCCTGAGCGGCAAAGCGGCCCAGGGCCGCTTCGAGATGGTCTTGAATGGTGTTGCCAGACAGCTGGCTTTGCCAGCCGCTGTAGCGCTGGCCGTTGTAGGCGACGCCGAGGGCTACGCGCATGGCGAGGCCTCCGGCATGTGTTGGGTGTGCATCAAGTTGTCAGTTTTCCATGGCGGCTTGCACCACGCTGTCACACGAAACCGGCGCGGCGCCTGGGCAGGCGCCGCCGGGCTTCAGTCTATCTCGGCCAGCAGGCGCTGGGCCCTGGCCTTGAGATCGCCGTGGGCCTCGGCGATCACTTCCTCGATCAGTGTACGGGCTCCGTCACTGTCGCCGATGGCGTTGAACTCCTGGGCCAGTGCGAGCTTGGTGGCCAGCGGGTCTTCAGGGGCCGATGGCGGGGTTGCGACGGCAGGGGTGTCGTTGCCCAGGTCCAGGGACAGGCTGCCCAGGTCGAATTCCAGCGACTCGGCCGGTTCGGGCTTGGCCTCGGCCGCCGTCTCCAGCACGCCGCCTGCCTGTGGCGTTGCCGGTGTTGGGGCAGGCGTCGCCGTGCTCAGCCCTTCCAGGTTGAACTCCATGGCGTCCAGCGACAGCAGCTCGGTCTTGGCGTGGCTGTCGTCCGTGGTGGAGCTGGTCAGGGGCGAGGGCTCGGTGGCCGGGAAGCTGTCGGTCGCCTGCGAGCCGGGCATGTCCAGCGACAGCATCTCGGTCGGCCGCATGTCGTCCATGGCGTTGCTGTGGTTCAGGGCGTCCGTCAGCGAGGCGTGGGCCGTGGGCTGGAAGCCGGGCATGTCCAGCGATGCAACGGGCGGCTCGACGCGGGGCTCGATGCGAGGTGTGTCGTCCTTTGCGGAGGGCGTGGCTTCCAGCGGCGCGCGCAGCGTGGGCTCCAGCGCTGCGAAGTCCTGTTCGCTGGGCATGGGGGCCGGTGCGGGCAGGGGGCTGGCGTGCTGCGCCGGCAGGCTGGCATCGGCCAGGCCGCCAGGCAGGTCCATGTTGAGGTCCATGTCCAGGTCCATGGGCAGGGTGGCAGGGCCTTCGCGATGCACATCCATGTCCAGGGGGCGGCTGGTGGCCAGCGAGGCGGCAGCCAGTCCGGCAGCAGCCACCGTGGCGCCACCGGCAACGGCGGCAGCAGACAGGGGCGCGGAGCCCGCAGGCTGGTAGAGGGCGTTTTCCGGGTCCAGGATGCGGCCCTGGTCGGCCAGGCGCTGCCAGTCCACGCCCTTGCCCTGGGTCAGGCCATGCAGGGTCTGCGCAACGGCCTCGAAGGCCTTGCGGTCGTGGCGCTTGGCGTAGATGTCGGCCAGCTTCTGGTGCAGAGCGGTGCGGTTGGGGTCGGTGCGCAGCGCTTCCTTGAGGATTTCCTCGGCCTGCAGGTCGCGGCCATAGGCCAGGTAGACGTCGGCTTCGGCCACAGGGTCCACATCGCCCGCATCAAGCTGGCTGGGCGAGTAATGCATGGAGGTGCCTGACAGCTGGCTCGATGTGCCGGTGTCCACGCGTTGGCCGCCGCTGGCGCCAAAGAAGGAGTCGGCTGCAAGCTGGCTGTCGCCAAAGGCGCTTTCGCTGGAGGCGGCAGCGGCGCGGCGGCGCTGCATGACGCGGTAGCCGCCATAGCCCAGCAGCAGGGCCAGCAGGGCAGCACCGGCCAGCGGGATGGCGGGATCTTCCAGCAGCGTATCGATGAAGCTGGGCTCGGCGATCGGTGCTGCGGGAGCGGGTGCCGGCTTGGGCTTGGGTGGCTCGGCTGGAGCGGGTGTGGCGGGCGCGGTTTCTGCTGTGGGCGCTGCCGAGCCGGCGGCATTGGCTGCGGCGTCTGGAGCAGCGGTGGGCGCAGCGGCCGCAGCAGCTGCATCGGCAGGCGCTGCCGGGGCCGCGGGAGTTGTCTGGGGTGCTGCAGCTTCAGGCGCTGCAGGCACGGTCGGCGCGCCCGGCACAGCGACGCCGTTTGCCGTGCCGCTGGCTGCCGAGGCAGGTGCTGCAGCAGCACCTTCGGCGGGCTTGGTGGCGGCGGCGATCTGGCTCAGCTCGGACATGTTGCGCTGCAACTCGGCCGTGCGCGATGCCTGGTCGTCGGACTGCTTTTGCTTGGCCAGGCGCTCGTCGGCCTCCACGCCCTTGACGGCGCCCTTGGACAGGGTGAGCTTGTCGGGCGCTGCGGTGGACGGCTTGCGGTCTTCGACCTGGGCCTGAACGCTGCCCGATGCTTCACGATTGGCCGATGCCACGGGCGCGGCCGGCGCGGCGCTGGCCAACTGGCGGCGGAACTGGTTGAAATCGCGGGACTGGGCGGCAACGATCTGGCGCGCTTCACGCGGCGAGGTGGCCTGGGCCGTGGCTTCGTCCGGCACGGTGAGCACGGCGCCGGAGCGCATGCGGTTCACATTGCCGTTGATGAAGACCTTGGGGTTGGTGCGCAGCATGGCCACCAGCATCTGGTCCAGCGAAACGCCGGCTGGCAGGTGGGCGGCGGCGATGCGGCCTGCCGTGTCCCCGGTCTTGATGCGGACTTCGGAGGCCTCGGATGGCGCGGGGGCCGCTGCGGCGCGCTCGCGGGCCGCCGGGGCGGCACGGCGCTGGGCTGCTGGCGCAGGGCGGCTTTCCTCGGTGTTGCCCGCCGCGGCTTGCGACGCAGCTTGCGATGGGGCGGGAACTGCGCGGCGCGGCGCTGCGGCAGGCTCGGGTGCCGAGGCCTGGGCTGCAGCCGTCACGGCAGGCGGGAGCTTTTGCAGGGTGGGCGGGTCCAGCAGCAGGGTGTAGTTGCGCTGCAGGTTGCCCGAAGCCCAGCTGGCGTCGATCACCAGATCGACAAAGGGTTCGTTGACGGGCTGTGTGCTTGTGAGGCGCAGCACGGCCGAGCCATCCGCGCGGCGCTGCACGCTGACGCGCACCTGGCTGGCGGTGGCGTTGTACTCCATGCCCTGGGTGCGGAAGACGCCGGGAGAGGCCACGCCCACGCGCAGGCCTTCGGCTTCAGCGGCTGTGATCTGGGGGATTTCGACTTCGGCACGCAGGGGCTCGCCCAGGGCCGATTGCACGTTCACCCGGCCCAGAGCCAGTGCCCAGGCCTCGGAGGCGGGCAGTGCGACCGAGACGACGGCCGCAGTGGCCAGCACAGAGAGTTTCCAACGATGCATAAAGCGTCAAACCTGTGTGGATGCAATTGGGCAGGCACTATTGTTATTGTCGGAATGCCTGCGCTTGCACATGTAATTGAAATTTACCCGGGGATAGATGGCACGCCATCTACCAAGGTGCTTGGGTCGCATTGTCGGCCACGCTATAGGATCGCAAGCGTCTGGTTGCCGGCGAACGCCAATAGTTGTTGTCGAACGGCAACGAGAAGAAACACAATGTATCTTTGGTGATTGTAGGCAACCACCTACAGCCAATGGACAAGAGACCTGGGCATTGTGCCCAATTGCACAGGGCTTAAAGCCGAAAAAAGCGCCATGTCCCGGCCCGGGACATGGCGCTTTTTGTGCTGGCTCAAGCCGGCGATGCTCAGGCGGCGAGCAGGATGCGCAGCATGCGGCGCAGCGGCTCGGCGGCGCCCCACAGCAGTTGGTCACCGATCACGAAGGCCGACAGGTATTCGGGGCCCATGTTCAGCTTGCGCACGCGGCCCACGCCGACTTCCAGGCCGCCGGTGATGGCGGCGGGGGTCAGTTCCTTGACCGTGATGGCGCGGTCGTTGGGAACCCACTTCACCCAGGGGTTGCCGGACTTGATGATGGCTTCCAGCTCTTCCAGGGGCAGGTCCTTCTTGAGCTTGAGGGTCAGCGCCAGGCTGTGGCAGCGCATGGCGCCGATGCGCACGCACAGGCCGTCGACAGGGATGGTCTGCTCGGTGCCCAGGATCTTGTTGACCTCGGCCTGGCCCTTCCACTCTTCCTTGGACTGGCCGTTGTCCAGCTGCGCATCGATCCAGGGGATCAGGCCACCGGCCAGCGGTGCGCCGAAGAATTCGGTGGGCACGTCGGTGCGGATGGTCTGGGCCACCTTGCGGTCGATGTCCAGGATGGCGGATGCGGGCGTGGCCAGTTCGTCGGCCACGGCAGCGTGCACCACGCCCATGCCCTTGAGCAGTTCGCGCATGTGGTTGGCGCCGCCACCGGAGGCTGCCTGGTAGGTCATGGAGCTGACCCATTCCACGAGACCGGCCTTGAACAGGCCGCCCAGGCCCATCAGCAGGATGGAGTTGGTGCAGTTGCCGCCAATCCAGTTCTTGCCGCCCGCGGCGAGCTTGGACTGGATCAGGCCTTCATTGACGGGGTCGAGCACGATGACGGCATCGCCTTCCATGCGCAGCGACGACGCGGCATCGATCCAGTGGCCGTTCCAGCCCGAGGCGCGCAGCTGGGGGAAGACTTCCTTGGTGTAGTCGCCGCCCTGGCAGGTGATGATGATGTCGCACTTGGACAGCTCGGCAATGTCGTTGGCATTGCGCAGCTCGGTGTGGGTCTTCGCCATGGCCGGGGCCTTGCCGCCGGCGTTGGAGGTGGAGAAGAACACGGGCTCGATCAGGTCGAAGTCGCCCTCTGCCTGCATGCGGTCCATCAGCACGGAGCCGACCATGCCGCGCCAGCCGACGAGGCCTACCAATTGCTTGCTCATTTTTGAAACGCCCTTTCAGTGTGAAAACAGTGCTTGATCAAGACTGTTGTCGCCCGGCTCGTCTGGGCCAGGTGAGGGCGCACGACGAACCGGGCTGGGTCAGCCTTTGATTGTCGTAATGGTTGTGGAGGTGATCGCGCGCGCAGCCGCACCAGCCAGGGCGGCGGGTGCAATGTTCAGCAGGAGGAACGGGTGGGCGGCAAACATAAGAGACGTCATTCTAGCGAATACGCCAGGAAAGAGAATGTCTGTTTTGATGAATATATTCGTCGAATCGGCGAAAAGTAGACGTCTATTTTGACGTTTTGCCATGTTGTGGCAGAGCAGGGCAGCACCTGCCCGCCACAGGGACGGCCGCAAGCCTGGAGGCTGGCGGCCGTCATGGACATCAGGCCAGTGCGGCCACCACGGCATCGCCCATCTCGCGGGTGGAGACCTTGGTCGTGCCTTCGCTGTAGATATCGGCCGTGCGCAGGCCCTGGGCCAGCACCTTTTGCACGGCGGCTTCGATGCGCTGTGCGGCGGCTTCCTGGTTCAGCGAGAAGCGCAGCATCATCGCGGCCGACAGGATGGTGGCCAGCGGATTGGCAATGCCCTTGCCGGCGATGTCGGGGGCCGAGCCGTGGCTGGGCTCGTACAGGCCCTGGCCCCTGGAGTTGAGCGATGCCGAGGGCAGCATGCCGATGGAGCCGGTCAGCATGGAGGCTTCGTCTGACAGGATGTCGCCGAACATGTTGCCCGTGACCACCACGTCAAAGCGCTTGGGTTCCTTGACCAGCTGCATGGCGGCGTTGTCCACGTACATGTGGTCCAGTTGCACATCGGGGTACTGCTGGCCCACTTCGGTGACCACGTCCTTCCAGAACTGGAAGGTTTCCAGCACGTTGGCCTTGTCCACGCTGGTCACGCGTTTGCTGCGCTTTTGCGCGGCCTGGAAGGCGACATGGGCGATGCGCTCGATCTCGGGCTTGGAGTAGCGCATGGTGTCGAAGGCTTCCTCGGCGCCGGGGAAGTGGCCATCGGTGGCCACGCGGCGGCCGCGCGGCTGGCCGAAGTAGATGTCGCCGGTCAGCTCGCGGATGATCAGGATGTCCAGGCCCGCGACCAGCTCGGGCTTGAGGCTGGAGGCGTGGGTCAGTTCCGCATAGCAGATGGCCGGGCGGAAGTTGGCGAACAGGCCCATGTGCTTGCGCAGGCCCAGGATGGCCTGCTCTGGGCGCAGCGGGCGGTCCAGCGTGTCGTACTTCCAGTCGCCCACGGCGCCGAACAGCACGGCGTCGGACTCCATGGCCAGCTTCAGCGTAGATTCGGGCAGCGGATGGCCGGCAGCTTCGTAGGCAGCGCCGCCCACGGGGGCCGTCTGCATGTCGAAGTCCAGGCCCAGGGCGCCCAGCACCTTCACGGCTTCTGCGACGATTTCGGGGCCGATGCCATCACCGGGCAAGACTGCGATTTTCATGGTGTTCCTTTTGAGAGACTGTTCGGATGGTGGAAGGCCGCCGGCGGCTGGTTCAGCAACGCCTGCGGCCCATTGATGCGCGCAAGTGGAGATCGATCAGCGCTGCACCAGCGTGTGTGCCAGCCAGGGCTTGGTGGCCAGGCGCTCGGCCTCGTAGGCGCGGATCTTGTCGGAATGGCGCAGCGTCAGGCCGATGTCGTCGAAGCCGTTGAGCAGGCAGTACTTGCGAAAGGCGATGACATCGAAAGGGATCTCCTCGCCCTGCGGGCGAACGATCACCTGGCGATCCAGATCAATGGTCAGCTCGTAGCCGGGGAAGGCCGCGACCTCGTTGAACAGCGTGTCGATCGTGGCCCCGGGCAGCACGATGGGCAGCAGGCCGTTCTTGAAGCAGTTGTTGAAGAAGATGTCGGCAAAGCTGGGCGCCAGAATGGCGCGAAAGCCGTACTGGTCCAGCGCCCAGGGCGCGTGCTCGCGGCTGGAGCCACAGCCGAAGTTCTTGCGCGCGACCAGGATGGAGGCGCCCGCATAGCGCGGATGGTTGAGCACGAAGTCGGGGTTGGGCTTGCGCGAGGCCGGGTCCTGGCCAGGCTCGCCATGGTCCAGGTAGCGCCATTCGTCGAACAGGTTCACGCCGAAGCCGGTCTTCCTGATCGACTTGAGGAACTGCTTGGGAATGATGGCGTCGGTATCGACGTTTTCGCGGTCCATGGGGGCGACAAGGCCCTTGTGCACGGTGAATTGTTGCATGGCTGTATCGGATTCAGGGTTCAGCGGGCGGCGCGCTCGATGGCGCTGCCCGCGCTTTGCACGTCCTGGCCAATGCCCTTGACGGTATTGCAGGCGGCCAGGGTGAAGGCCAGGCCGACCAGGAGGATCGAGAAGGAGGGCTTCATGGTGTGCAGGCGGGGCAGTTGCGGGATCGGATCAGGAGAACCTGCGGATGTCCACGAAGTGGCCGTGGATGGCGGCGGCCGCGGCCATGGCCGGACTCACCAGGTGGGTGCGTCCGCCCGCGCCCTGGCGGCCTTCGAAGTTGCGGTTGCTGGTGGAGGCGCAGCGCTCGCCGGGCTCCAGGCGGTCGGCATTCATGGCCAGGCACATGGAGCAGCCGGGCTCGCGCCATTCAAAGCCTGCCGCCTTGAAGATCTGGTCCAGGCCTTCGCGCTCGGCCTGTTCCTTGACCAGGCCGGAGCCGGGCACGACCATGGCCAGCTTGATGTTGCGCGCCACCTTCTGGCCCAGCTTCTTGACCACGGCGGCGGCCTCGCGCATGTCTTCGATGCGGCTGTTGGTGCACGAGCCGATGAAGACCTTGTCCACGAAGATGTCGTCGATGGCCTTGCCGGGCTCCAGCGCCATGTAGGTCAGCGCGCGTTCGATGGCGCCGCGCTTGCTGGCATCCTTTTCCTTGTCGGGGTCCGGCACGCGGCCATCCACGCCCAGCACCATCTCGGGCGAGGTGCCCCAGGTGACCTGCGGCACGATCTCGCTGGCCTGCAGCTCGACCACGCGGTCGAACTTCGCATCGGCATCGGAGTGCAGCGTCTTCCAGTAGGCGACGGCGGCATCCCATTCGGCGCCGGTGGGGGACAGCGGGCGGCCCTTGACGTATTGGATGGTCTTGTCGTCCACGGCCACCAGGCCGGCGCGTGCGCCGCCCTCGATGGCCATGTTGCAGACCGTCATGCGGCCTTCCATGCTCAGGTCGCGGATGGCTTCGCCGGCGAACTCGATGGTGTAGCCGGTGCCGCCGGCCGTGCCTATCTTGCCGATGATGGCCAGCACGATGTCCTTGGCCGTGATGCCGGGGGCCGCCTTGCCGATGACATTGATCAGCATGTTCCTGGCCTTCTTGGCCAGCAGCGTCTGGGTGGCCATCACGTGCTCGACCTCGGACGTGCCGATGCCGTGGGCCAGTGCGCCGAAGGCGCCGTGCGTGGAGGTGTGGCTGTCGCCGCAGACCACGGTCATGCCGGGCAGGGTGGCGCCCTGCTCGGGGCCCATGACGTGGACGATGCCCTGACCCTTGTCCATGAAGGGGAAGAAGGCCGCAGAGCCGAACTCGCCGATGTTGGTGTTCAGCGTGGTGATCTGTTCCTTGCTGATGGGGTCGGCAATGCCGTCATAGCCGCGCTCCCAGCCGTCGGTGGGCGTGTTGTGGTCGGCCGTGGCCACCACGGAGCTGATGCGCCACAGCTTGCGGCCGGCCATGCGCAGGCCTTCGAAGGCCTGGGGGCTGGTGACTTCGTGCACCAGGTGGCGGTCGATGTAGAGGACGGCGGTGCCGTCATCCTCGGTGTGGATGACGTGCTCGTCGAAGATCTTGTCGTAGAGGGTGCGTCCCATGGCGTTCTCGAATGGTTGGTGTCGTGGGGAAATCTTTGGGGGAGCATCCAGCGGCCAAGTGGCCTTCAGGATGCGCTGGCCGGCGGGCTCAGGTGCTCGACCAGCAGGCGGGCCGTGACGGGTAGCGCGTCGAAGTCACGCGCCACGATGCTCAGCTCGCGCCGTGCCCAGTCGTCGCTGAGCTCCAGGGCGCGCAGATGGCCCACGCCGTGCATGAGCTCGAAGGCGCGGTCGGGGATCAGTCCCACGCCCAGTCCGTTGTCGATCATGCGGCACATGGCATCCAGGCTGGTGACCTGGATGCGCTGGTGCAGCGCATGCCCCGCCTGTGCGGCGGCCGCACGCATGGCCAGGCTGATGGAGGAGCCGGCCTGCAGGCTGACGATGTCCCATTCGAGCACATCGGCAAAGGCCACGCTGTCGCTGTGCGCCAGCGCGTGCTGCTCGGGCACCACGACGACCAGGCGATCCTCGCGGTAGGGGCGGTGCTGCAGCACGGGAGTGGCCTGGCCATTGCCCAGCGGCATGTACGCCATGGAGCAGATGCCGATGTCGGCCGTGCCTTCCTGCACGGCAGCCAGCACGGCGGGGCTGAGCTGCTCCTGCAGGTCGATCTTGACCTGGCCGTGCTTGCGCGCGAACACGCCCAGGTCTTCCGGCAGGAACTGCACGATGGCCGACATGTTGGCGTGGATGCGCACATGGCCGCGCACGCCGTCGGCGTACTCGGACAGCTCGCCCTGCATGCGCTCCAGGCCGTACAGCACGTTGCGGGCATGGTGCAGCAGGCTTTCGCCGGCCGGCGTCAAGGTCACGCCACGGCTGTGCCGGTACAGCAGGGCTGTATCCACCGTGGCTTCGAGATCGGACAGGCGCTTGCTCACCGCCGAGGCTGCAATGAACTCACGCTCGGCCGCGCGGCCGATGCTGCCAAGTTCGCAGACAGCCACGAACAGTTGCAGGGAGGTAAGGTCTATGCGCCGTGCAAAACTGCGCTCTGAATTCTTCATGTGGTGGGGTTCAGGCTTCTCATTAGGAGAAGCTGGATGGATTTTCTCGCACAAAGCATTGATCTGTCATCTTCAAGCGCGATGTCTTTGGTGATGTCGTGCGATTCCATGGAGATGAGGGTCATGCCCCCTGGCGATGGCTGCAGGCAGTCATGCCCGCCGGAACACCGGTTGCATGCTGAAAGAATTTGTCAATCTTTGCGCCAGTCGCCTGCATGGATTGCTGCAAAAATAAGAGCATATGAACGATCGATATCCGACGGGCCTGCGAGCCCTGCCTGCAGGGCTGTCATTGCTGCTGGCCGCAGCCCTGTCCTGCATGGCCGTCCCGGCGTCTGCCAAGCCGCAGCCCCCAGCGAAGAACACGGCCAGGAGCGGTGCGAAGGCACCGGCCAAACCTGCAGCCAGACCTGCAGCCAGACCTGCAGCCAGGCCAGCGGGCAAGGCCGCCGTCAAGAACGGGGGCAAGTCGGCGCCCTCTCCAACCCGCAATGCGCCAGCCAAGGCCGCCGCCGCTGGCGTGGCGGCAGGGGCCGTTGCGGCCGGAACTGCCGCAGCCGTAGTGGGCCATGCGCCCAAGGGCGAGCCCGGCCTGAGCGCGGCCGAGCTTGCAGCGCTGCACCAGCATGCCGAGCAGGGCGAGGCCAGCGCCCAGTACGCGCTGGGTTCGCTGTACAAGCGCGGCCAGGGCGTTGCCCTGAGTGCCGAGACGGCGGCCCAGTGGTATGAGAAGTCGGCGCAGCAGGGCTATGCGCCAGCCCAGTCCGACCTGGGGTTGATGTATGCGAATGGCCGTGGCGTGGCGCGCGACGATGCCCAGGCCGTGCAGTGGTATCGCAAGGCTGCCGAGCAGGGCGATGCCGTGGCCCAGAACAACCTGGGCCTGATGCTGGCCGAGGGGCGCGGAGCTGCCAAGGACCCCGCGCAGGCCGTGCAGTGGTTCCAGCGCTCGGCCGAGCAAGGTGAAGCGGCCGGCCAGTACAGCCTGGGCGTGATGTATGCCACGGGGCGGGGCGTGGCCGAGGACGTGGCGCAGGCGCTGCGCTGGTTTGTGGCGGCGGCAGGCCAGGGCCATGTCGATGCGCAATTCAATGCCGGCATGCTCTATGCCGAGGGTGGCGTGGTCGATCGCGACATGGTGCAGGCCGCCCGCTGGCTGGAGAAGGCGGCCGAGCAGGGCAATGCCGCAGCCCAGTCCAACCTGGGCGTTCTGTATGCCAATGGCCAGGGCGTGCCCGCCAGCGACGAGCAGGCCGCGCGCTGGCTGGAGCGTGCCGCCCAGCAGGGCGATGCGCTGGCGCAGTCCAATCTCGCCAGCCTTTATGCCTCGGGCAAGGGCGTGGGGCGCAGCCCGTCCCAGGCCTATTTCTGGATGCTGCTGGCGGCGGGCAGGGACAGCTCTCTGGCCGCCAAGCGTGACAGCATGGCACAGCCGCTGAGTGCGGCCGAGCGTGCGCGTACCGAGCGCCAGGCGGCGGCCTGGAAGGCCAAGCCCGCACCCTGAGATCTGTCGTGCGCGCACCAATGAAAAACGCCTCGTGAGAGGCGTTTTTGTTGGGGGCTCAGTGCTGCATCAGCTGAAGAAGCTCTTGAGCCTGTCGGTCCAGCTCTCGCCGCTGGGCGAATGCTTGGCGCCACCCTTCTTGAGCGATTCCTCCAGCTCGCGTAGCAGCTTGCGCTGGTACTCGGTCAGCTTGACGGGCGTCTCGACCACGATGTGGCAGTACAGGTCTCCGGGATAGCTGGAGCGCACGCCCTTGATGCCCTTGCCGCGCAGGCGGAACTGCTTGCCGGCCTGGGTGCCTTCGGGGATGTCGATGGCCGCCTTGCCCGACAGGGTGGGCACCTCGATCTCGCCGCCGAGCGCCGCCGTGATGAAGCTCACGGGCACGTTGCAGTGCAGGTCGTCGCCGTCGCGCTCGAAGATGTCGTGGTCCTTGATGCGGATCTCGATGTAGAGATCGCCCGCAGGTCCGCCATTCGTGCCGGGTTCGCCATTGCCGGAGGAGCGGATGCGCATGCCGTCGTCGATGCCGGCTGGAATCTTCACTTCCAGTGTCTTCTGGCGCTTGACCTTGCCCTGGCCGCCGCAGCTGGTGCAGGGCTCGGGAATGATCTTGCCCGTGCCCCGGCAATGCGGGCAGGTCTGCTGCACGCTGAAGAAGCCCTGGCGCATCTGCACGCTGCCCATGCCGTTGCAGGTGGTGCAGGTCTTGGCGCTGGTGCCGGGCTTGGCTCCGCTGCCGTGGCAGGTGTCGCAGCCATCCCAGCTGGGGATGCGGATCTGCGCATCCTTGCCGTGGGCGGCTTCCTCCAGCGTGATCTCCATGGCGTAGCTGAGATCGTTGCCGCGGTAGACCTGGCGGCCGCCACCGGCGCCGCCGCGTCTGCCGCCACCCTGGTTGAACATGTCGCCAAAGATGTCGCCAAAGGCTTCGGCAAAGCCACCAAAGCCTTCGGCGCCGCCTCCCATGCCGCGGTTGGGGTCCACGCCTGCATGGCCGTACTGGTCGTAGGCCGCGCGCTTGTTGCTGTCGGAGAGCATCTCGTAGGCCTCCTTGGCCTCCTTGAATTTCTCTTCCGCCCCGCTTGCGGCATCCCCCTGGTTGCGGTCAGGGTGGTACTTCATCGCCAGCTTGCGATAAGCCTTCTTGATGTCGTCGTCCGAGGCGTTCTTGGCAACGCCCAGGACCTCGTAAAAATCGCGTTTGGACATGGTGTTTGCTAGCCAGTCAGTGAGAACAGGAACGCCGCGTCAGCCCCTTGGCAGGGCCGAGCGCGGCGGCAAGCGGTCGTCAAGGGACCACGCGCTGGGTTCAGTCCTTCTTGACTTCCTTGACTTCGGCGTCAACGACGTTGTCGTCCGCGGCTGCTGCACCGGCCGAGGCGCCTGCTGCACCGGCCGCTGCGGCGGCTGCTGCTGCCTCGGGGCCGCCGGCTGCCTGCGCATCGGCGTACATCTTCTCGCCGAGCTTCTGGCTGGCCGTCATCAGCGCCGTGGTCTTGGCGTCGATGGCGTCCTTGTCCTCGCCCTTCAGGGCCTCTTCCAGGTCCTTGACGGCGCTCTCGATGGCGGTCTTCTCGCCAGCGTCGAGCTTGTCGCCATGCTCGCCCAGGCTCTTCTTGACGCTGTGCACGGCAGCTTCGCCCTGGTTGCGGGCCTGGACCAGTTCCAGCTTCTTCTTGTCGTCGGCCGCGTTCAGCTCGGCGTCCTTCACCATCTTCTGGATCTCGTCCTCGGACAGGCCCGAGTTCGCCTTGATGGTGATCTTGTTTTCCTTGCCCGAGGCCTTGTCCTTGGCGGACACGTTCAGGATGCCGTTGGCGTCGATGTCAAAGGCCACTTCGATCTGCGGCACGCCGCGCGCTGCGGGCGGAATGCCTTCGAGGTTGAACTCGCCCAGCATCTTGTTGCCCGAAGCCATCTCGCGCTCACCCTGGAACACCTTGATGGTCACGGCGGGCTGGTTGTCGTCGGCCGTCGAGAAGGTCTGCGCGAACTTCGTCGGGATGGTCGTGTTCTTGGTGATCATCTTGGTCATCACGCCACCCAGCGTCTCGATGCCCAGCGACAGCGGCGTCACGTCCAGCAGCAGCACGTCCTTGCGGTCACCCGACAGAACCTGGCCCTGCACGGCGGCGCCCACGGCCACGGCTTCGTCAGGGTTCACGTCCTTGCGGGGTTCCTTGCCGAAGAATTCCTTGACCTTCTCCTGCACCTTGGGCATGCGGGACATGCCGCCGACCAGGATCACGTCATCGATGTCGGACACGGACACGCCTGCGTCCTTGATGGCCGTGCGGCAGGGCGCAATGGTGCGCTCGATCAGGTCTTCGACCAGGCTCTCCAGCTTGGAGCGGGTCAGCTTGATGTTCAGGTGCTTGGGACCCGAGGCATCGGCCGTGATGTAGGGCAGGTTGATGTCGGTCTGGGCCGAGTTGGACAGTTCGATCTTGGCCTTCTCGGCGGCTTCCTTCAGGCGCTGCAGGGCCAGCACGTCCTTGGCCAGATCAACACCTTGGTCCTTCTTGAACTCGGTGATGATGTAGTCGATGATGCGCTGGTCGAAGTCTTCGCCGCCCAGGAAGGTGTCGCCGTTGGTGGACAGCACTTCGAACTGCTTTTCGCCGTCCACGTCGGCGATTTCGATGATGGACACGTCAAACGTGCCGCCGCCCAGGTCATACACCGCGATCTTGCGGTCGCCCTTGTCGATCTTGTCCAGGCCGAAGGCCAGCGCAGCTGCCGTGGGCTCGTTGATGATGCGCTTGACTTCCAGGCCGGCGATGCGGCCTGCATCCTTGGTGGCCTGGCGCTGGGCGTCGTTGAAGTACGCGGGCACGGTGATCACGGCCTCGGTCACGGGCTCGCCCAGGTAGTCCTCGGCGGTCTTCTTCATCTTGCGCAGCACTTCGGCGGAAATCTGCGGCGGGGCCAGCTTCTGGCCGCGCACTTCCACCCAGGCGTCGCCGTTGTCGGCGCGCGAGATGGTGTAGGGCATCAGGTCGATGTCCTTTTGCACTTCCTTCTCGTCGAACTTGCGGCCGATCAGGCGCTTGGCGGCGTAGATGGTGTTGCGGGGGTTGGTGACGGCCTGGCGCTTGGCCGAGGCGCCGACGAGGATCTCGCCGTCTTCCTGGTAGGCAATGATCGAAGGCGTGGTGCGTGCACCTTCGCTGTTCTCGATCACGCGCGTGGTGTTGCCGTCCATGATGGCCACGCAGCTGTTGGTGGTGCCCAGGTCAATACCGATGATTTTTCCCATTTTGAGTTCTCTCCGCGTTCTGTGAAATGTTTGAATGACTGCTAACTTGTGGCCGGCTCGCGCAGCTTCAAGGGGCTTTGCCCCTTTTTTGTCAGCGCTGCCGTGAGCGCATGCTTACTGGGGCTGGGCTACGGTCACGAGGGCCGGGCGCAGGATACGGTCGGCAATCAGGTAGCCCTTTTGCAGCACCGACACCACGGTGTTGGCTTCCTGCTGCGCAGGCACCATGCTGATGGCCTGGTGCAGGTTGGGGTCGAATTTCTCGCCGGCTGCCGGGTTGATGGTCACGACCTTGTTGCGCTCCAGGGCCGAGGTCAGCTGGCGCAGCGTGGCGTCGGCGCCTTCGCGCAATTGCTCCGGCGTGGCCTGCTGGATGGCCAGTGCGGCATCCAGGCTGTCGCAGACGGGCAGCAGGCTTTCGGCAAAGCTCTCGATGCCGAACTTGCGGGCCTTGGAGACTTCATCGTCCGCGCGGCGGCGCACATTCTCTGCCTCGGCCTTGGCGCGCAGGAACTGGTCGGCCAGCTCGGCGCTTTTGGCCTTGAGTTCGGCCAGCTCGGCCTGCAGGCGCTGCAGCTCGTCGGCGGCGTTGGCCGCCATGGCGGCTTCGATTTCTTCCGGGGCTGCGTCTTGAAAGGGGTTGGAGTTTTGTTCGGACATGGTTGGAGACTTCAGCTACAAAACAAAAGGATCGCCGTGCTGGAGGCCAGGCTTGGCGATTGCACGATCTTGAATCGAGATGCGAGCGGATCGGTGTATTTTCAAGGGCTTTGTGCCGGTGCATGCGCACTGCAGGTGCACACGGTGGGGGCAAAAGCCGGGCGAAGGGGCAAAAGCCCCCACACCAATCCGGGGTCTCGGGCAGTGCGCAGTGTACAGATGGAAGAGGGCTGCGCTAGAATCCAATGCTTTGCCTTGCCGCACCGCTACAAGACGCAGTGGGCGGCGTTTTCCCAAAAGGAGTCGATATGCGTCATTACGAAATCGTTTTGTTGATCCACCCGGATCAGAGCGAGCAGGTTCCCGCCATGCTGGAACGCTACAAGGGCATGATCACCGCTGGCGGTGGCAAGGTCCATCGCGAAGAAGACTGGGGTCGTCGCCAACTGGCCTACATGATCAACAAGCTCGCCAAGGCCCACTACCTGTGCCTGAACATCGAAGCCGACCTGGCTGTGATGGCTGAGCTGGAGCATGCCTTCAAGTTCAACGATGCCGTGCTGCGTCACCTGACGGTTCAGAAGAAGAAGGCCGATACAGCTCCTTCCTCGATGATGAAGACCGTCGAGCGTGAAGAGGCCCGCAAGGCCAGCCAGACCGAACAGGCCTGAGCCCAGCCCTTTCAGAACCTGAAGGAGTGGAGAACCACGTTGCACTGACGGCCGCTATCGCAGAGCTTCAAGCACTGCGCTATACGCCGGCAGGGCTGCCAGCCCTTGAACTGCGACTCGAGCATGCGTCGCGGCAGAAAGAGGCAGGAAGCGAGCGCAGCGTGACGGCATCTGTCAAGGCGGTGGCCTTTGGCGCGCTGGCTGAAAAGCTGGCCCGCCAGGCGCTCGGCAGCCAGTGGAAGTTCCAAGGCTTCCTGGCAACGCCCCGCAACGGCAAATTGCTGGTTTTCCACATCCAGGACATTCAACAAAACTAATTTTCAAGAGGTCCAGAAATGGCCACGTTCAAGAAATTCAACAAGGACAAGCGCCCCAAGCGCAACACGCAGTCGCTGCTGTTCAAGCGCAAGCGCTTCTGCCGCTTCACCGTCGCCGGCGTCGAAGAAATCGACTACAAGGATGTGGACACCCTGCGTGACTTCATCGGTGAAAACGGCAAGATCGTGCCCGCACGCCTGACCGGCACGCGCGCCATCTACCAGCGTCAGCTGAACACGGCCATCAAGCGTGCCCGCTTCCTGGCTCTGGTTCCTTACTCTGACCAGCACAAGATCTAAGGAATACAACCATGCAAGTCATTCTGCTCGACAAGGTTGTGAACCTCGGTGGCCTCGGCGATATCGTCAAGGTCAAGGACGGCTACGCCCGCAACTTCCTGATCCCCACGGGCGCTGCCCGTCGCGCCACGGCTTCCGCCAAGGCCGAGTTCGAAGCCAAGCGCGTCGAACTGGAAAAGCAAGCGGCTGAAAAGCTGGCTGCTGCCCAGCAACTGGGCGAAAAGCTCAACGGCGTAAACGTCAAGCTGACCCAGAAGGCCGGCGTTGACGGCCGCCTGTTCGGCTCGGTGACAAACGCCGACATCGCCGAAGAACTGACCAAGGCCGGCTTCGCCGTCGCCAAGTCGCAAGTTCGCCTGGTCAACGGTCCCATCAAGACCGTGGGCGACGCCACCGTGGTCGTGGCACTGCACACCGACGTCAGCGTCGAAGTGACGGTGTCGGTCTACGGCGACCACTCCTGATCCGGGACTTGTCCCGTATCACCAAAAAGCCGCCTTAGGGCGGCTTTTTGCTTTGCCGTGCCAGGGCGATGACGCCGGGTGGCGCGGCCTTTTGCCAGCCGCTACGATGGCGGGCTTATCTCCAGGAATTCCATGTCGTCCGTAATGCCCCCGCTCGATCTCGATGATGCGTTCGCACCGCTGCCCGCTGGCGACCAGCAGGTGGCCCAGTTGCGCGTGCCGCCGCATTCGATGGAGTCCGAGTCCAGCGTGCTGGGCGGCCTGCTGCTGGACAACAACGCCTGGGATCGCGTGGGCGATTTGCTGGTGGACGGGGATTTCTATCGCCACGAGCACAAGCTGATCTACGAGGCCATCGGCAAGCTGATCAATGCCAGCAAGCCGGCCGACGTGATCACGGTCTACGAGCATTTGCAGGGCATGGGCAAGGCCGAGGAAATCGGCGGCCTGCTGTACCTGAACCAGCTGGCGCAGTACGTGCCCAGCGCCACCAACATCCGGCGCTACGCGGAGATCGTGCGCGAGCGCTCCATCCTGCGCAAACTGGTGACCGCCAGCGACGACATCGCCACCAATGCCTTCAATCCGCAGGGCAAGACGGTGGATCGCATCCTGGACGAGGCCGAGCAGAAGATCCTGGCCATCGGCGAGGAGGGGGCGCGCAACAAGCAGGGCTTCCAGTCGCTAGATACGCTGGTGGTGGATCTGCTGGACCGTGTCCAGGAGATGGCCGACAACCCCATGGACGTGACCGGCGTGCCCACGGGTTTCGTCGATCTGGACCGCATGACCAGCGGCCTGCAGGCCGGTGACCTGGTGGTGCTGGCTGCCCGCCCCTCCATGGGCAAGACCTCGTTTGCGGTGAATATCGCCGAGCATGTGGCGCTCAACGAGGGCCTGCCGGTCGCCATTTTCTCCATGGAAATGGGCGCGGCCCAGCTGGCGGTTCGTATCGTCGGCTCCATCGGTCGCGTCAACCAGGGCAATCTGCGCACGGGCAAGCTCAACGACGACGAGTGGCCGCGCCTGACGGAGGCCATCGAGCGGCTTCGCACGGTATCCCTGCACATCGACGAGACGCCGGGCCTGTCCCCCACGGAACTGCGCGCCAATGCGCGGCGCCTGGCGCGCACCTGCGGCAAGCTGGGCCTGATCGTGGTGGACTATCTGCAGCTGATGAGCGGCTCGGGCTCGGCCGCCAGTTCCGACAACCGCGCGACCGAGCTGGGCGAGATTTCGCGGGGCCTGAAAATGCTGGCCAAGGAACTGCAGTGCCCGGTGATTGCCCTGTCCCAGCTCAACCGCTCGGTGGAGCAACGCACCGACAAGCGTCCCATGATGTCCGACCTGCGCGAATCGGGCGCCATCGAGCAAGATGCCGACATCATCATGTTCATCTACCGTGATGACTACTACAACAAGGACAGCAAGGAGCCCAACATTGCCGAAGTCATCATCGGCAAGCAGCGTAACGGTCCCACGGGGACGGTGAAAGTTTTCTTTCAGAAGAACCAGACGCGCTTCGAGAATCTGGCCGTGGGCTACGGTGGCGGCGACGAGTACTGACCGGTATACCCAGGCTTTGTGCCGGCAATGAAAAACGGCCCCGAGGGGCCGTTTGCTTTGGGTGGTTGGCGATCTACATGCGCCAGACCTGGATCAGCAGGCCCGCCACGCAGACGCCGAGGATGGCGCAGGCCCAGGCCAGCCGCTGGGCGCCCGTGCGCAGCGCGCCCACGGTGGCCACGATCTGGGCGTTCTGCTCCGCAAGCTTTTCGATCAACTCCAGCGACTGGCGCTGGGATTGTTCCAGTTGCACGATGCGTGCGTCCTGGGCCTGGATCAGCTGCAGCGCCTGTTCGCCAGCCGAGCGCGGCGGTGCCAGCGGCTCGACGGCCGCAGGCTGCTGTGCATCGATCTCCTGCGCAGCGTCCTTCTTGCGCAGCAGGTTCTTGGCGGCCTTGACGACCTGGGGCGTGGCCTCGATGACATCGCCCCAGGGCACCAGCTTCAACGCGGTGATCCAGCTGATCGCCATGGCTCAGAGCACCTCGCTGGCGAAGTCTGCCAGGCGCGAACGCTCGCCGCGCGCCAGCGTGATGTGGCCGCTGTGCGGCCAGCCCTTGAAGCGGTCCACGGCGTAGGTCAGGCCCGAGGAGCCTTCGGTCAGGTAGGGTGTATCGATCTGCGCCAGATTGCCCATGCAGATGATCTTGGTGCCGGGGCCGGCGCGCGTGATCAGGGTCTTCATCTGCTTGGGTGTCAGGTTCTGGGCCTCGTCGATGATGACGTACTTGTTCAGGAAGGTTCGGCCGCGCATGAAGTTCATGCTCTTGATCTTGATGCGGCTGCGGATCAGCTCATTGGTGGCCGCGCGGCCCCATTCGCCGGCATTGCCGCCATCGCCCTTGGCCAGGAATTCGAGGTTGTCGTCGAGGGCGCCCATCCAGGGGCCCATCTTCTCTTCCTCGGTGCCGGGCAGAAAGCCGATGTCCTCGCCCACGCTGACCGTGGCGCGCGTCATGATGATCTCGGTGTAGCGGCGATCGTCCAGCACCTGGGACAGGCCGGCGGCCAGGGCCAGCAGGGTCTTGCCCGTGCCGGCCGTGCCGGTCAACGTGACCAGGTCGATGTCCGGGTTCATCAGCAGGTTCATCGCGAAGTTCTGTTCGCGGTTGCGCGCCGTGACGCCCCAGACGGCGTACTTGGGATTGCCGAAGTCCTTGAGCGTCTTGAGCACGGCCGTCTTGTCGCGGATCTCGGTCACGCGCATGAACAGGCTGGGCTCGCCCGGCGCCTCGTGGTAGACGAACTGGTTGATCATCAGCTGGTCGACGATGGCGCCGCTGATGCGGTAGTAGGTGATGGCGCCTTCCTGCCAGCTCTCTACGTTCTTGCCGGCCTTGGCCCAGAAGTCCTGGGGCAGGGCCAGGGCGCCTGCGTACAGCAGGTCGCCGTCGTCCAGTACCTTGTCGTTCTGGTAGTCCTCGGCCGCCAGCCCCAGCGCGCGTGCCTTGACGCGCATGTTGATGTCCTTGGACACCAGCACGACTTCGCGTTCGCTGAACTTCTTGCGCAGCGCGGCGACCACGCCCAGGATCTGGTTGTCCGCCTTGCCCTGGGGCAGGCTGTCGGGCAGCGAGGTCTCCAGCGGTTCGGTCTGGAAATACAGCATGCCGGTGGCGCTGCGCTGGCCCGTGGCATTCAGCGGCAGGCCCTTGTCCAGCGTCTCGGAGGGCTGGGAGGCGACCAGCGAATCCAGCGTGCGGCTGACCTGGCGGCCGTTGCGCGCCACTTCGGTCATGCCCTTCTTGTGGCCGTCGAGTTCTTCCAGCACCACCATGGGCAGGAAGATGTCGTGTTCCTCGAAGCGGAACAGGCTGGTCGGGTCGTGCAGCAGCACGTTGGTGTCGAGCACGAACAGCGTCTTCGGTCCCGTGCGCGCACGGCGTGGACGAACCGGTGCTGCCAGCAGTGCTGCCGGCTTCGCGTCTGTGGACGACTTGTTGGCCGAGCGGGTGCTGGACGGCGCTGCCGTTGCGGTGGAATTGTCGGTTGCGCGGCGCTGCCGGCTGGACGGGGCTGCAGTCGTGGCCGCAGGAGCTGGTGCCGGTGATGCGGGCTTGGCATTGCGGCCGCGCGCCGGTGCCGGCTTTGCGGCTGTGGCGGTGTTGTTGGAGGCGGGAGCTGGCTTGCGCTTGCGTGGCGCGGCGGCAGCTGCGGCCTCGGCTGCATCGGGAAGATCGTCAGCGGGCAGGGGGTCTGCGTGCTGGGCACCGCGCACGGGAAGAAAGGCTTCGGGGGAGAGCTTGGCGGCACGGCGGCCGGGTGCGGGGGGCAGGGGCATAGTGGACGAACCGTTCCTCAACAGGGATCAAAAAGCACAAAGCCGCCTGGAAACCGAGGCGGCTTTGGTGGGGTGACAGGGAAAAGCGTCTTTGCTAAGAGGCATCGTCCCATTATGCATAGGCCGATGGCCTGAATATGTCGGCCGGCGCTTTGTCGCCTGTCAGATTGTTGCTATCAGGCGGCCTGCTTCAGTGCCTTCAGGGTCTTGACAGCCTTGAGCACCTCGTCAACGTGGCCGGGGACCTTCAGGCCGCGCCATTCCTGCACCAGCAGGCCATCGGTGCCCACCAGGAAGGTGGAGCGCTCGATGCCCTTCACCTTCTTGCCGTACATGATCTTGTTCTTGACCACGCCGAACATGTGGCACATCTTTTCTTCCGTATCGGCGATGAGCTCGAACGGCAGTTCCAGCTTTTCCTTGAAGTCGTCGTGCGACTTCATGTTGTCGCGCGAGACGCCAAACACGGTGGCACCAGCTTTCACGAAGTCCTTGTACTTGTCGCGGAACTGCATGGCTTCAGTGGTGCAGCCAGGCGTATTGTCCTTTGGGTAGAAATACAGGATCAGAATCTGGCCCGTATGGGAGGTGTTGGTCACCTTGATCCCGCCGGTAGCGTTGGCTTCAAATTCGGGAAGGGGTTTGTTGACAACGATCGCCATGCGCTTATATCTCTCGGGTGTAGTCGTTGAAATGCCGAGGGCCGTGTTTGTGTTTTTGCTTTTATCGGAAATGCCCCCAACCGCAACCTGCAATTTTACCCTGAAAACGGGATTTCACCCAATCAGGGGGGCAGGAGTCTACTCCAAGAGTAGGGCCGCGACGACGTTACGGCCTTCGCTGGCAAGGATGTTGTAGGTGCGACACGCGGCCTGCGTGTCCATGCTTTCCAGTCCTATGCGCCGGGCCATGAGGGGGCGCAGCCAGGCGGCCGGCGGGAAGCGGTTGCGTTGGCCGCTGCCCAGGATGATGACCTCGGCATCCAGCTGGGACAGGGCCTCGAAATGCTCGGGCGTCAGGTCCTCGAAGCGGGCACAGTCCCAGGCCTGGCGCAGGCCTTTGGCGCCGACAAGCAGGCTGTGTTCGAACTTTTCCCGGTCCACGGCGACCCAGCCGGGGCCATAGCCCGTGATGCTCTGTGCTTCGGATTTGTCGGCGTGGAATTTCATGGATGAGGGTGGCGCGGTCTGCGCGATGGGGTTGGCCGCCACATGGGGCGGGGCCAGGGCGATGCTGCAATGCGGAACTGTGGTCAAATTATAGGTTTCACCAGGGTGCATGGGGCACTTTGGCGTGCATGAAGGCCGCAAGCCCGCGCCGGCCACTTTCATATTCTCAGCATGAAAACCGTTCTCAAATCCGCAAAACTAGCCAACGTCTGTTATGACATCCGCGGGCCCATCATGGACGCGGCGAAGAAGATGGAAGAGGACGGGCAGAAGATCATCAAGCTCAATATCGGCAACCTGGCCGTGTTCGGCTTCGATGCCCCCGAGGAAGTGCAGCAGGACATGATCCGCAACCTGCCCAATTCGGCAGGCTACTCGGACAGCAAGGGCATCTTCGCGGCGCGCAAGGCCGTGATGCACGAGACCCAGCGCCAGGGCATCCTGGGCGTGACGCTGGACGATATCTACCTGGGCAATGGCGCATCCGAGCTGATCAGCCTGGCCACGAACGCGCTGCTGGACGACGGCGACGAGATGCTGCTGCCGGCGCCCGACTATCCGCTGTGGACCGCCGTCACCAGCCTGTCGGGCGGCACGCCCGTGCACTATATGTGCGACGAGTCCAACGGCTGGATGCCCGACCTGGACGACATCCGCGCCAAGATCACGCCGCGCACCAAGGGCATCGTCGTCATCAATCCCAACAACCCGACGGGCGCCCTGTACAGCAAGCAGCTGCTGCAAAGCATCGTGGCGCTGGCCCGCGAGCATGGCCTGGTGATCTTTGCCGACGAGGTCTATGACAAGGTGCTGTACGACGATGTCGTGCACACGCCGCTGGCCAGCCTGTCCACCGATGTGCTGACGCTGACCTTCAACTCGCTGTCCAAGGCCTATCGCAGCTGCGGCTACCGCGCCGGCTGGATGGTGGTCTCGGGCGACAAGAAAGCGGCCCGGGACTATATCGAGGGCCTGAACATGCTCTCCAACATGCGCCTGTGTGCCAATGTGCCTGGCCAATGGGCCGTGCAGACGGCGCTGGGCGGCCACCAGAGCATCGACGAGCTGGTGCAGGAGGGCGGCCGGCTGCGCGTGCAGCGCGACCTGGCCCACAAGCTGATCACCGAAATCCCCGGCGTGAGCTGCGTCAAGCCGCAAGCCGCGCTGTACATGTTCCCGCGCCTGGACCCCGAGATCTACCCGATCAAGGATGACCAGGCGTTCTTCCTGGAAGTGCTGCAAGAGACCAAGGTCATGCTGGTGCAGGGAACAGGCTTCAACTGGCCGCACCCGGACCATTTCCGCATCGTCTTCCTGCCGCACGACACCGACCTGCGCGAGGCCATCCGCCGTCTCGCAGTGTTCCTCGAGAAATACCGCAAGCGCCACGGCACGGACCGCGGCTGAGCTGTGCGGGCCGGTGGAGGAGAGGGCCTTCCGCCGGCCATTGCTTTTTACCGGCTGCCGGCGCGCACCCTCTGGGCGCCGCAGCGTTTTTTGACTGGCAAGTAGTTTATGAAACCGATCCAAGTAGGCCTTCTGGGCATTGGCACCGTGGGCAGCGGCACCTTCAACGTGCTGCAGCGCAATCAGGAAGAGATCCGCCGCCGCGCGGGCCGCGGTATTGAGATTGCCATGGTGGCCGACCTGGATACGGAACGCGCCCGCTCCGTCGTGGGCGACACGGCCAAGGTGGTCGGCGATGCGCGCGAGATCATCGCCAACCCCGAGATCGACGTGGTGATCGAGCTGATCGGCGGCTACGGCATTGCCAAGGCCCTGGTGCTGGAGGCCATTGCCGCCGGCAAGCATGTGGTCACGGCCAACAAGGCCCTGCTGGCCGTGCATGGCAGTGAAATCTTCAAGGCCGCTGCCGAGAAGGGCGTGATGGTGGCCTACGAAGCGGCCGTGGCCGGTGGCATCCCCATCATCAAGGCGCTGCGCGAAGGCCTGACGGCCAACCAGATCCAGTGGGTGGCCGGCATCATCAACGGCACGACCAACTTCATCCTGTCCGAGATGCGCGACAAGGGCCTGGACTTCGACGTGGTGCTCAAGGAAGCCCAGCGCCTGGGCTATGCCGAAGCCGATCCGACCTTCGACATCGAAGGCGTGGACGCCGCCCACAAGGTCACGCTGATGAGCGCCATCGCCTTCGGTATTCCCGTGCAGTTCGACAAGGCCCATGTGGAAGGCATCACCAAGCTGTCTGCGGCCGACATCAGGTACGCCGAGCAACTGGGCTACCGCATCAAGCTGCTGGGCATCACCAAGCGCACGGACAAGGGCATCGAGTTGCGCGTGCACCCCAGCCTGGTGCCGACCAAGCGCCTGATCGCCAATGTGGAAGGCGCGATGAATGCCGTCGTCGTCCATGGCGACGCCGTGGGCACCACGCTGTACTACGGCAAGGGCGCGGGCTCCGAGCCCACGGCCAGCGCCGTGATCGCCGATCTGGTGGACATCGCCCGCCTGCATACGGCCGACCCCGAGCATCGCGTGCCCCCGCTGGCCTTCCAGTCGAACACGCTGGTCGCCGCAGGTGGCGAACTGCCCGTGCTGCCCATGAGCGAGGTGGTCACCAGCTACTACCTGCGCATCCGCGTGGCCGACGAAGCCGGTGTGCTGGCCAAGATCACCAGCATCCTCGCGGGCATGGGCATCAGCATCGACGCCCTGCTGCAGCGAGAGGCCGGCGAAGTGAGCGGCGACAGCGAAGGCAGCCAGGGCGTGCCGCAGACCGACCTGATCATCCTGACCCATGCCACGCGCGAAGGCGATATGGACACGGCCCTGGCCCAGATCCAGCAACTGCCCACGGTGCTGGCCCCTATCAACCGCATCCGCAAGGAAGAGTTGAACTGATAGGCTCCCCCTGAGGCGCTGCGCGCCTTCCCCCTCTCTGCTCGCTTCGCGAGGGAGGGGGACGACGCCCTCGCTGCGGGGCGGCCCTTGCTCGGCGTCCCCGGCTTGGGCCACGCCGGTTTCATGCGCAGCGCCTTGAGGCCACTGACAAGGAATTCAAATGTTGTACCTTTCCACGCGCGGCCACGCGGACCGCAAGCGCTTTTGCGACATCCTGCTCGAGGGCCTGGCGCCCGATGGCGGGCTGTACCTGCCCGAGCACTATCCGCAGATCGATGCCGCCCGCCTGGGCGAGCTGCGCAGCATCTACCAGGAGCAGGGCTACGCTGCCCTGGCCTTCGAGATCCTGAGCCTGTACATCGACGACATCCCGGCCGAGGATCTGCGCGCCCTGTGCGCCAGGACCTATACGCAGCAGGTGTTCGGCACGGCCGAGATCACGCCGCTGCGCCCGCTGGAAGACGGCCTGTGGCTCGAAGCCCTGTCCAACGGCCCCACGTTGGCCTTCAAGGACATGGCCATGCAGCTGCTGGGCAACCTGTTCGAGTACGAACTGGGCCGCCGTGGCGAGGAACTCAACATCCTGGGGGCCACCAGTGGCGATACCGGCAGCGCGGCCGAGTACGCCATGCGCGGCAAAAAGGGCGTGCGCGTGTTCATGACCAGCCCGCGCGGCCGCATGAGCCCCTTCCAGCAGGCCCAGATGTTCAGCCTGCAGGACGCCAACATCCACAACATCGCCATCGAGGGCGTGTTCGACGACTGCCAGGACATCGTCAAGGCCGTCTCCAACGACCATGCCTTCAAGGCGAAGTACAAGATCGGCACGGTCAACTCGATCAACTGGGCCCGCCTGCTGGCCCAGGTCGTCTACTACTTCGCCGGCTACCTGCAGGCCACGCAGAGCAATGACCAGAAGGTCAGCTTCACGGTGCCCAGCGGCAACTTCGGCAACATCTGCGCCGGCCACGTGGCGCGCCAGATGGGCCTGCCGATAGCGCGCCTGGTGGTGGCGACCAACGAGAACGACGTGCTCGACGAGTTCTTCCGCACGGGCGCCTACGTGGTGCGCGGCAGCGAGCACACCTACGAGACATCGAGCCCTTCGATGGACATCTCCAAGGCCAGCAACTTCGAACGCTTCGTGTTCGACCTGCTGGGCCGCGATGGCCAGGCCACGCGCGAATTGTTCGCCGAGGGCGTGGCACGCCAGGGCCGCTTCGACCTGGGCGGCAACCCGCTGTTCCAGGAAGCTGCTGCCCGCTACGGCTTTGTCAGCGGCAAGAGCACGCATGCCGACCGCCTGGCCACCATCCGCGATACCTTCGAGCGCTTCGGCACCATGATCGACACGCACACGGCCGACGGCGTCAAGGTGGCGCGCGAGCAGCTGCAGGCCGGCGTGCCCATGATCGTGCTGGAGACGGCACTGCCCATCAAGTTCGCCGCCACCATCGAGGAGGCGCTGGGCCGCCTGCCCGATCGCCCGGCCAAGTTCGAAGGCATCGAGGACCTGCCCAAGCGCGTGACCGACTTGCCGGCCGACGCCGAGCAGGTCAAGGCGTATATCGCCCGGCATTGCGACTGATGCCGCAGCCGGGCTGTCCAAAGGTCCGCAGCAGGAGTGCATGGCGATGAAGGTCATCGGCTTCGCCGGCTACTCCGGCTCGGGCAAGACCAGCCTGGTGGAGCCCCTGATCACGCTGATGCGTGCGCAGGGGCTCAGCGTTTCGGTGGTCAAGCATGCCCACCACCATTTCGATGTCGATCACGAGGGCAAGGACAGCTGGCGCCACCGCAAGGCGGGCGCCTATGAAGTGGTGCTGGCCTCGGATCGCCGTCTGGCGCTGATGCGCGAATTCCCCCGTCCCGCGGAGCTGTCGGTGCATGACATGCTGGCCGAACTCGATCCGCGCGTGGATTGGGTGCTGGTCGAAGGCTTCAAGCACGCCGACCTGCCCAAGATAGAGATCTGGCGCGACCAGCCCGAGCGCGCCAGCGCCGGCAAGACCCAGGCGCCCCTTTATCCGCACGACCCCCATGTGCTGGCCATTGCCACTGACGCACCGCAGCGCCTGCCAGAGCCGCCGCGCCAGCCCGTGCTCGATCTCAATGCGCCAGGGCAGATACTGCAATGGCTGCTGGAGCATGCGCAGCAACTGCGCTACCGTGCCCCAGGCCTCTCTTGAAATTAGGAAAACACCATGCGAGCCCCGCTCAAGCCCCTTGACGAAGCGCTGGCCGAATTGCTGGTCCAGGCACTGCCGCTGGCCGGCAATGACACCGTGGACAGCTTCGATGCCGATGGCCGTGTGCTGCTGGCCGATGCCGTCTCTCCGCTGCAAGTGCCGCCCCAGGACAACAGTGCCATGGACGGCTACGCCGTGCGCAGCGCCGAATGCACGCAGGGCAATGCCGAGCTGCCCGTCTCGCAGCGCATCCCCGCAGGCGCCGTGGGCCAGCCGCTGGCCGTGGGCACGGTGGCGCGCATCTTCACGGGCGCCCCGGTGCCCGAAGGTGCCGATGCCATCGTCATGCAGGAAGACTGTGAAGTCCTGGAAGACGGCCGGGTGCGCATCAAGGCGCGTCCCGAGGCCGGGCAATGGATACGCCGCTCGGGCGAAGACATCCGGCGCGGCGCCACCGTCATCGCGGCCGGCACGCGCCTGTCGCCTGCCGAGCTGGGGCTGGCTGCCAGCATCGGCCTGGCCTCCTTGTGCGTGGCGCGCAAGCCGCGCGTGGCCCTGTTCTCCACAGGCGACGAACTGGTCATGCCGGGCACCGTGGCGCCCGAGCAGATGCCGCCCGGCAGCATCTACAACAGCAACCGATTCTTCCTTCGCGCCCTGCTGCAGCGCATGGGCTGCGAGGTCACCGACTTCGGCATCGTCCCCGACCGGCGCGAAGCCACTGTGGATGCTTTGCGCGAGGCGGCCCGCGCGCATGACCTGATCCTGACCAGCGGCGGTGTCTCCGTCGGCGAAGAAGACCATGTCAAGCCCGCCGTGCAGGCGCTGGGCCAGCTCGATCTCTGGCAGATCGCCGTCAAGCCCGGCAAGCCCTTCGCCTATGGCCGCGTGAACCGCGAGGGCGAAGGCTTTGCCCACTTCATCGGCCTGCCCGGCAATCCGGTCTCCAGCTTCGTCACCTTCCTTTTGCTGGTGCGCCCCTTCGTGCTGCGCCTGCAGGGCGTGCAGCAGGCGCTGCCGCGCTCGGTCGAGGTGCGCGCCGACTTCCATTGGCCGCGCGGGGACAAGCGCCGCGAATTCCTGCGCGTGCGCTACAACGACAGCGGCGGGCTGGAGCTGTTCCGCAACCAGAGTTCTGGCGTGCTGACCTCGGCGGCCTGGGGCGATGGCGTGGTGGACAATCCGCCAGGCCAGGCCATTGCGCCGGGCGACAGGGTGCGCTTCATCGCCTTTTCGGAGTTGTTGTCATGAGCCAGGCCGTCCCCATCGCCATTACCATCACCGTGCGCTATTTCGCCTCCATCCGCGAAGCCCTGGGCACGGGCAGCGAAACCCTGTCCACCGAGGCCGCCACCGTGGGCGCGCTGCGTGAGGAACTGATTGCGCGTGGCGGTGCAGCCGCCGAAGCGCTGGCCCCTGGCAAGGCCGTGCGCATGGCGCTGAACCAGGTCCTGTGCGATGCCGGTGCCGCCATTCGCCAGGGGGACGAGGTGGCTTTCTTCCCTCCCGTGACCGGAGGTTGACCCCCATGACCACCGACAAGCCCGTGGACCAGGCGATCAGCGCACGCACGCGCAAGGCCCTGTCCGAAGCCAAGGCGCGTGGCGTGCAACTGGGCCGCGCAGGTGCAGACAACCTGCGCGCTACCGTGGAAAAGCGCAAATCCACGGCCGATGCCTTCGCCCAGCAGCATGAGGCGCTGTTCGCCGAACTGCAGGCGCGCGGTCTGACGCACCGCGCCATGGCCGCCGAACTCAATGCGCGCGGCATTGCCGCGGCCCGGGGCGGCGAGTGGACGCACGGTCAGGTGCAACGCATCCTGAACCGCTATGCCGACCTGCGCCCGGCAACACCGTCAGCAGACGACAGCAGCGGCAGCTGAATCCCGGCCAGCCGCTGCGCCAGCGCGGCCGATGCCGGCTGCATGGGCGCCCGCAGCGTTGCCCGCATTCGGCCCTGCTGCGCCAGCAAGGCCTTGATGGGTGCGGGATTGGGCTCGGCAAAGCAGGCGGCGATGTGCGGCTGCAGCGGCTGCCACAGTGCACGTGCAGCGGGCAGGTCGCCGCGCTCCAGGCACTGCATCAACTCGACGAAGTGCCCTGTATGCGCGTGCGCGCTGGCAGCAATCGCTCCCGCACCGCCCAGGGCCAGCGTGGAAAAGATCTGCGCGTCTTCGCCGGCCAGCACCTGCAACTGCCCATCGGCGATCAGTGCCTGGGTCTTGGCGGCATCGCCCCCGCAATCCTTGATGGCCACGATGCGCTCATGGGCGGCCAGCGCGCGCAGCGTGGCCAGCTCCAGCACCACGCCGGTGCGGTAGGGAATGTCGTAGACGATGACCGGATGGACGCTGCGCTCGGCAATCGCCGTGAACCACTGCAGCAGGCCCGCCTGCGACGGGCGTATGTAATGCGGCGCGGGCACCAGAATGCCGGCCAGCGGCAGGGCGTTCAGTGCCTGAACACGGGCCAGCGCATGCCCCAGGTGGCAGTCCGAAAAGCCCATGACCACGGGCATGCCCTGGGCCGCTGAGAGGATGGTGGACAGGGCGGCATCGTGCTCCGCTTCGCTCAGCGCGGCGGCCTCGGCGGTCGAGCCGCAGGCCACGTAGCCGGCGATGCCGGTGGCGTTGTAGTGCTGCACCAGGGCACGCAGCGCCCCGTGGTCCACCGCCGCCTCATCTCCATCTCCAGGAAGAAAGGGCGTGACCAGCGGAAGCCACAGCCCCTGGAATCGGGCTTGCGGCGAGGTGGTGGAAGGCAAAGACATGGAAGATCCCTTCGGGTGATTCAAACAATGAACGACCGGACGCAGCCACCGGCCAGACCGAGGGCGGAAAGGCAGGCGCCTGAAGGGATGCGGGAAGGGGAGATGGAGGCTGCCGGGCCGGTTCCGTCGCTCATCTGGACGGAACCTCAGCTCCGGTCAGACGAGCTGGGGTTTGCAGGCTTTGCCCAGGCACAGGCGCACGGCATCACCGTGGCATGTGGGGAAGGCAAAGATTGCAGGCATGGCGCGCAGTGTAGCGCGCCTGAGGGTGGCCTTCAGGCTGCGCCGTCGGCGCCGGGAGGGGGTGATGCATCGGGCAGCAGCGGTGCCTGCCACTCCAGCAGCTCGGCCAGACGCTGCACGATCCAGCGCGCCTCGCCAGGGCTGACGATGGAGCCCTCGGCCGCCAGGCCGGCGTGCATGCCCAGCAGCACGCCTTGCTCCGAGGAATTGCCGGAGTGATAGAGCGTCTGCGCCTGCTCGACCAGGTGGCTGGCCAGGTCCTCGCACAGTTCATAACGCCCGACCACGTCTGCAATCGATGCCTTGAGCCGGCCGTGCCGGTCGGCATACAGGGCGGCAAAGCTCGGCGGCGGCTGTATCTGGCTGGTCTCGTCCATGGCGCGCCTCAATCGGGTTCGAACAGGCGCTCGAAGCGTGCAAGGTCCTCGGCCAGCTCGCAGCTCACGAGCTGGCCCATCTTGCCGTCGGCCAGGCGGTGGGCTGCGAACAGCGTGGCCTTGCCGCGAAAGTTGTAGTCGGGCAGATGGATGATGGTGTAGGGATGGGACACGAACAGCTGGTGCTCGTAGACCACGCGCTGCTCGTTGCGCGGCGACGGGTAGAGCGTGTATTCGGGGGTGGTGATCGTGAGTGTGGCCATGCATGGCCCGCTGCAGCAAAAGGCAGGCGGCGGGGGAGGGCAATGCTACCGCGTTCGCCAGTCCCTGGTGCGCCCTGGTGCGCCGCCGCCCTGCGACAATGCGGGCATGCAAGCAGCCCGTGTATCCATCCAGACCGAGGATTTCGACGTATCGGCCGAACTCGCCGCCCTGCGCGGCGGCGACGCGCGCGTGGGCGCGGTCTGCAGCTTCATCGGCACGGTGCGTGACCGCAACGAGGGCGCCGCCGTGGCCAGCATGGAGCTGGAGCACTACCCGGGCATGACCGAGAAATCCATCGAGGCCATCATCGACGAGGCAATCCAGCGCTTCGGCATCCATGGCGCGCGTGTCATCCACCGCATCGGCCCGCTGCAGCCCCAGGACCAGATCGTGCTCGTGGCCGTCACCGCATCGCACCGGGGCATGGCCTTCCAGGCCTGCGAATACATCATGGACTACCTCAAGTCGCTGGCGCCTTTCTGGAAGAAGGAGCAAACGCCCGAGGGCGCGCGCTGGGTGGATGCACGCGTCAGCGACGAAGAGGCGCTGGCGCGCTGGCGCCAGTGAGCTGACGCTTCAGGCCTTGCGCAGTGCGGCCCCCCGCAACCATTGCGGCGGGCGGAACACCAGCAGGTTCCCGAACATCACCAGCAGCAGCCCGCCCACGGCCAGCGGCGTCCAGACATAGCCCTCGAACAGGGCCGAGATGCTGAGCGCAACAATGGGGAACAGCACCGTCGCATAGGCCGCCTTCTCCGGGCCCAGCCGGCCCACCAGGGTCAGGTAGGCCGTGAACGCAATCACCGAGCCTGGAATGGCCAGGTACAGCCAGGAGCCCACATAGGTCCAGCCGGTATCGAAGCGCCAGGGCAGGCCCGCCACCAGCGCATAGCCGGACAGCAGCAGCGTGCCGGCCAGCATGCCCCAGGCATTGGTCTGTGCGGGCCGCCAGCCCATGGACTGCAGCGAGGCAGACAGCATGTTCCCGCAGGAAAAGCACAGCGTGCCCAGCACCGCCCAGGCCAGGCCAGGCAAGCTGGCATGCCGGCCTGCGCGCAGCTCGGGCCAGAACAGCGCCACCAGGCCTGCAAGGCCGAAGAGGCTGCCGGCCAGCACATGGGGCGCCAGCCTGCGGCCGTGGATGATGCGCGCCAGCAGCGCGTTCCAGAGATTGGCGCTGGAGAACACCACGGCGGCCAGGCCGCTGGCCAGCGTTTCGCTGGCATGCATGAAGCACACGAAGTTGAAGCTGAACAGGCACAGGCCCTGGGCCAGCACGCGCGGCAGCGCCGGGCCGCGTGGCACGCGCAGCTGGCGCGACCAGGCCAGCCAGGCGAACATCAGCACGGCGGCCAGCGCAAAGCGGTAGGCAATGGACAGCTCCACGGGCACAGTGCCCAGCTGCAGCTTCAAGGCGATCCAGGTCGAACCCCAGATCAGCACGACCAGGGCATAGAGGGTGGCAGTCATGGCCGGTGATGATCGCGCCGCAGGCTGGGCGGGCATGGCAGATTCCTGCGGTTTGATGGCCTGGCGGCGTGCGTCGGTATGGCTGCGGGACCACAATCGCTGCCATGACGCCCACGCCGCTGCCCGAGCTGCCCTCCAGCCACCTGTGCCAGGTGCTGTCACGCTCCAAGGCCCGGCTGCAGCGGCGCGTGCGCCTGAGCGAGGGGGTGGAGCTGGCCGTCTGGGCCAATGTGGACGACGAGGTGCGCTACTGCCAGCCGGGCCACCACACGCTGTCGGTCTACCTGGCCGGCGGCGAGGGCTCGCAGCTCAAGGCGCGGCCCGAGGCCATGGGGGCGCCGGGGCGCATCTGCATCTTCACGCCAGAGGACGAATCGCACTGGCTGGTGCGCTCGCCCGTGCAGTTCCTGCACCTGTATGTGTCCGACCTGGCCTGGGCAGGGCGCGTGGTCCGCATGCTGGATGCCGAGCCCCGCTCGCGCACCTTGCGTGCGCAGATCTACGGGGACGATCAGGCCTTCCACGCCGGTGCCCGTGCGCTGATGCAGCTGGACTGGCAGGACCCGCAGCAGCAACTGGCGGCCGATGCCATCGGCCAGCAGCTGGTGGACCGGCTGGTGCTGCAGTCCGCCACGCCGCGCCAGCTGCAGGCGCTGCAGCGGCCGCTGGGCGGGCTTTCTGCGGCCATGCGGCGCAGGGTGCTGGCCCATGTCGAGGCGCATCTGCATGACTCCAAGGCCGTGTCGCTGCCGGCACTGGCGAGACAGGCCTGCCTCTCCGAATTCCATTTCGCACGCATGTTCCGCCAGAGCATGGGCTGCACGGTGCACGAATGGGTGCTGCAGCAGCGCCTGGCCCGGGCACGGCGCGCCCTGGCTGCGCGCAACGTGCCGCCGCTTGCCGAGGTGGCGCTGGATTGCGGTTTTTCCAGCGCCAGCCACCTGGTGCGCAGCTTCCGGGCGCATTTGGGCGTTACGCCTACGCAGTTCTCGATCTTTCAGCGCAATGCTTGAGAAGGATGGCCGGCCTCACCGGCCTTGATCTGGCGCAAGCTTGTGTCCTTGCAGGCCGGTCATGGCTTGAAATTCGCCCTGCCGGTATCAGATAAATCGCAATGACCCTGTTTCAGGAGCGAAAAGAAACACCATGCGAATCGACAAACTGACAACCAAGTTCCAGGAAGCCCTGGCCGACGCGCAAACGCTGGCCCTGGGCGGTGACCAATCCAATATCGAACCCCTGCACCTGCTCGTGGCGCTGCTGCGCCAGGACGATGGTCCGCGCTCGCTCTTGCAGCGCGCCGGCGCCAACGTGGGCCAGCTGCAGGCCGCGGCCGAGAAGGCCCTGGCGGATCTGCCGCGCGTGCAGCACCAGGACCAGGTGCAGGTCGGCTCCGAGCTGGGCCGGCTGCTGCAGGCGACCGAGAAGGAAGCCCTCAAGCGCGGCGACCAGTTCATTGCCAGCGAGCTGTTCCTGCTGGCGCTGACCGACAGCAGCGGCTCGTCCACGCGCGCAGGCCAACTGCTCAAGGAAAGCGGCGTGACGCGCTCCAGCCTGGAGTCGGCCATCAACGCCGTGCGCGGCGGCCAGACCATGGACAGCGCCGAAGGCGAAGGCCAGCGCGAGGCCCTCAAGAAATACACCATGGACCTGACCGAGCGCGCGCGCATCGGCAAGCTCGACCCGGTGATCGGGCGCGACGACGAAATCCGCCGTTCCATCCAGGTGCTGCAGCGCCGCAGCAAGAACAATCCCGTGCTCATCGGCGAGCCCGGCGTGGGCAAGACCGCCATTGTCGAGGGCCTGGCCCAGCGCATCGTGGCCGGCGAGGTGCCCGAAAGCCTCAAGAATAAGCGCGTGCTGTCGCTGGACATGGCGGGCCTGCTGGCCGGCGCCAAATACCGTGGCGACTTCGAGGAACGCCTGAAGTCCGTGCTCAAGGAAGTGGCCCAGGAAGAGGGCCGCATCATCCTGTTCATCGACGAGATCCACACCATGGTCGGCGCCGGCAAGGCCGACGGCGCCATGGACGCGGGCAACATGCTCAAGCCGGCCCTGGCGCGCGGCGAGCTGCACTGCATCGGTGCGACCACGCTCGATGAATACCGCAAGTACATCGAAAAGGATGCGGCACTGGAGCGGCGCTTCCAGAAGGTGCTGGTCGAAGAGCCTTCCGTGGAGGACACCATCGCCATCCTGCGCGGACTGCAGGTGCGCTACGAGGCCCACCATGGCGTGGACATCACCGACCCGGCCATCGTGGCTGCGGCCGAGCTGAGCCACCGCTACATCACCGACCGCTTCCTGCCCGACAAGGCCATCGACCTGATCGACGAGGCTGCGGCCAAGATCAAGATCGAGATCGACTCCAAGCCCGAGGTCATGGACAAGCTCGAGCGCCGCATGATCCAGCTCAAGATCGAGCGCGAGGCCATGAAGAAGGAAAAGGACGAGGCCTCGCAAAAGCGCCTGCAACTGATCGAGGAGGAGCTCGGCAGCCTGGAGCGCGAGTACGCCGACCTGGAAGAGGTCTGGAAGAGCGAGAAGGCCAGCGCCCAGGGCTCCGAGCAGATCCGCAAGGAGATCGACCAGATCCGCATCCAGATCGAGGAGCTCAAGCGCAAGGGCGACTTCAACAAGGTGGCCGAGCTGCAGTACGGCAAGCTGCCTTCGCTGGAAAAGCAGCTCAACGAAGCCCAGGCCAACGAGCAGGGGCAGGGCGGCGCGCCCGCCCACAGGTTGCTGCGCACCCATGTCGGCGCCGAGGAAATTGCCGAAGTGGTCAGCCGTGCCACGGGCATTCCCGTGGCCAAGATGATGCAGGGCGAGAAGGACAAGCTGCTGCGCATGGAAGACCGGCTGCATGACCGCGTCGTCGGGCAGGACGAGGCCATCTCGGCCGTGGCCAATGCCATCCGCCGCTCGCGCTCGGGCCTGTCCGATCCCAACCGGCCCACGGGCTCCTTCCTGTTCCTGGGCCCCACGGGCGTGGGCAAGACCGAACTGTGCAAGGCGCTGGCCGGCTTCCTGTTCGACAGCGAGGACCATCTGGTGCGCATCGACATGAGCGAGTTCATGGAAAAGCATTCCGTGGCCCGCCTGATCGGCGCGCCGCCCGGCTACGTGGGCTACGAGGAAGGCGGCTACCTGACCGAGGCCGTGCGCCGCAAGCCCTACAGCGTGCTGCTGCTCGATGAGGTTGAAAAGGCCCATCCCGACGTGTTCAACGTGCTGCTGCAGGTGCTGGACGATGGCCGCCTGACCGACGGCCAGGGCCGCACCGTGGACTTCAAGAACACGGTCATCGTGATGACGAGCAACATAGGCTCCTTGCTGATCCAGGCCATGGTCGGCGAGGATTACGATGATGTGAAAGATGCGGTCTGGGGGGAACTCAAGAACCATTTCCGACCCGAATTCCTCAACCGCATCGACGAAACCGTGGTCTTCCACGCGCTCGACGCGAAGAATATCGAGTCGATCGCAAGGATTCAGCTCAAGCTGCTGGAGCGTCGTTTGGAGAAAATGGACCTTGCGCTGCAGGTGTCCGATCAGGCACTGGCCGAACTGGCCAAGGTGGGCTTCGATCCCGTTTTCGGAGCCCGGCCGCTCAAGCGCGCGATACAGCAGCGGATCGAGAATCCGCTGTCGAAACTGCTGCTCGAAGGGCGCTTCCCGCCCAAGAGCACGATTGCGGTACATGTGGACCCGGTACAGGAGCCGGGCGTATTCCGGTTCGATGCGGCAGACCCCGCCTGACGCACCGGGCCAGCCAAGAAAGGCTTTGCTTTGAACGATTTTGTCGCCACCCTGACCCGCTGGGCCGTTCGCATCCTGCTGATGCTTGTGGGCCTGGTCTTCTTTGTCAGCCTGCTGACCGCCGCGGCGCTACTGGCCCTGGTCTGGGCCGTAAGGGCGCTGTGGGCCAGGCTCACCGGCCAGCC
The DNA here is from genome assembly GCF_042653485.1 of Delftia deserti. Taxonomy (NCBI): domain Bacteria; kingdom Pseudomonadati; phylum Pseudomonadota; class Betaproteobacteria; order Burkholderiales; family Comamonadaceae; genus Delftia; species Delftia deserti. Next base: position 5,525,011 of record NZ_JBHSIH010000001.1, read on the forward strand.
GGTGATGCCCTGGGCCATGCGCATGAGCCCGCGGGCGGGCTGGCAGACGGTGTATCGCTCCGGCTCCGAGTGGATGGCTCAGCGCCCGCAGCGCGCCTATGGCGCTGCCGAGGGCGGTGGCCGCCGCGCCGGTGCCGGCGTGCTGCCGGGCGCGGGCGAGGTGACCGACGTTCAGCCCCGTGAAGTGCGCGAGCCCTGAAGCGTCTTGCTGCAGCCTTTACGCGGCCTGCGCATCTTCGCGTCCAGGCCGCGCCTGGTGGCCCGTATAGTCTGAAACCCTCGGGAGCCCGTGCAAGGCTCCCTTTTTTTTCCTGCCGCTGCATGCCAGCATGTGCCGCGACGTATCCGTGAATGCGGCACATGCAAGTGTCTTCTTACCATTGAGCCTATGACCCAGCTGGACCTCCACCGCGTCTTCGACCTTCAGTACCAGGCCAGCCGGGCGCAGGTGGACGTACCCCTGCTGGTACGCCGCGAGCGCCTGCTGCGCATGCAAAAGCTGCTGGACGAACACGGCCCCGTGCTGGCCGCCGCCGTGCAGGCCGATTTCGGCATGCGCTCGCCACGGCTGACCGAGATGGTGGAGCTGTTCGTGCTGCGCAACCTGCTCAAGCACACGCTGCGCCACCTGGCGCGCTGGTCGGGGCGCCAGCGGGTGCGAACGCCGCTGATGCTCATGCCCGGCCGGGGCTGGATAGAGCGCCAGCCGCTGGGCGTGGTGGGGGTGATTTCCCCGTGGAACTATCCGGTGCAACTGGCGCTGGGGCCGGCCATCACGGCCCTGGCGGCGGGCAACCGCGTCATGCTCAAGCCCAGCGAACTCACGCCGCACACCTCGGCCCAGCTGGCGGCGCTGGTGGGGCAGTTTTTCGCGCCCGAGGAATTCGCCGTCATCGAAGGCGATGTGAGCATCGCCACGCAGTTCTCGGGCCTGCACTTCGACCATCTGCTGTTCACCGGCTCGACCGCCGTGGGCCGCCGCGTGGCGCAGGCGGCGGCGGCACACCTGACGCCGACGACGCTGGAGCTCGGCGGCAAGTCGCCCTGCATCATCTCCACCGACTGCGACCTGAAGGAGGCCGCCCTCAAGATCGCACATGGCAAGCTCGTCAACGCGGGCCAGACCTGCATCGCCCCCGACTACGTGCTGCTGCCGCGCGGGCAGGAGGCGGAGTTTGCCGAGGCCTTCCGCACCGCGGCGCGGCGGCTGTTCCCGCGCTTTGCCGGCAATCCGGACTATGCGGCCATCCTCACCAAGCGCCACCTCGCGCGTCTGCGGCAGATGCTGCGCCAGGCCCAGGGCATGGGGGCGCATGTCGAATGGATGGAGGATGGCGGAGCCGGCCAGGAGAGCGCCGACATGGCCTGGGGCGATGCGGTGGAGCGCCAGATGGCGCCGGCCCTGGTCTTCAATGCCACCAGCCAGATGCAGCTCATGCAGGAGGAGATCTTCGGCCCCATCCTGCCCGTGATCAGCTACGACAGGCTGGATGACGTGGTCTCGGCCATCAACGCGGGGCCCAGGCCGCTGGCGCTGTACTGGTTCGGCCGCGATGAGAAAGTGCGTGATGCCGTGCTGTCACGCACCATCAGCGGCGGGGTGACGGTCAACGACACCCTGCTGCACTTCGCCCACGAGAACCTGCCCTTTGGCGGCGTGGGCGACAGCGGCTGGGGGGCCTACCATTCGGAGCAGGGTTTTGCACGGCTGAGCCATCAGAAGGCGGTGTTCGTGCAGTCGCGCTGGTCGGGGGCTTCGATGCTGTATCCGCCCTATGGCGCAAAGTTCGACCGCATCATGGAGTTGATGCGCCGCTGGCTGTGAGCGAGGTGGCGATTTCTCGCCGTTGCCGGGCTTGCCTGCATCGTGAGAAATTGTCAACTGATTCCTTGCCAAGCCTTGTGTCGCGTGCGCCAGCTGCTCTTTTTTGGAGAGCACATAGCACATCCCAATGCCGAGGGCAAGAAAACGAGCACAGCCGTACTTGCGTGCATGGCTAAGAGCCGCAACGCACGCAAAAAGCGCGATTCCTGTGAAAATCACGCCCTTCTATTTTCACCTGTTTTCGTTTCGGTTTTTCCATGTCTAGTATCCAGGTTCGTCCAGCCACTCTCCGCGATGCAAAAGCGATTGCCCAGATCCATACTGCTTCCGCCATGGAGGCTTATCGCGGTCTGGTTCCCGATGACCAGCTCAAGAGCATGTCGTCGGTAGAAAAACGCCAGGCCTATTGGCGCGAAGCCATCGAATTTTGCGAACCCCAGGTTCAGGTCGCCATCGACGGCGACAAGATCGTCGGCTTCGTCGGTTTCGACCGCTCGCGCGATGAGAAGTCGCGCCAGACCACCGGTGAAATTTGGGCCATCTATGCCTCTCCCACGCACTGGAATCAGGGTGTGGGCGTGGCCCTGTGGGACGCCGCACGCGACGGCCTGCTCGAAGAAGGCTGCACCAATGTCACCTCGTGGGTGCCGCTGCGCAATGAACGCGCGCTGCGCTTCCATGAGCTCGCCGGCTTCAAGCGCGAAATGTCCACCGCCAAGACGGCCCAGGTCGGCGCTCTCAAGATCGAGGAAGTGCGGCTCAAGCGCGCACTGAACTGATCGATTCGCCAAACCATCCACCCATCACTCACGGAGCAGCAGGCCTTGTCCTCTTCCCAGAACTGGTCCCTGCTGCAGTGGCAGGAGCACGAGGCCACCCAGGTTGCCCTGTGGCGCGCGGACAGCACCATGACCGCACCGCGCCGCATCGTCATCGCTGATGACAGCCTGGCCGCCGACAGCGCCTACCGCCTGGCCTGCGAAGGCCAGGCCATGCTGTGGCGCGGCGATTTCCAGAATGCCCGGCAGTTGCTGTCGGCCCTGGGCCGCCGCCTCGACAAGCCCGCACGTGAGACTTCCGCCAAGGCGCGCCAGCGCCGCGCCGGCAAGGAAGACGCCAAGCCGGTCTTTCCCCACGCCTTCCACCTGCACCGCCAGGCACTGGCGCAGCGTGCGCGCATCCTGGCCAGCGTGATGATCGAGCTCGATACCCGCTGGCACTGTGCCCTGCGCCGCGCACCGGACTGGAGCGAAGCCTGTCGCGAAGCCTGGGGCGAGATTCCCGCCGACCAGGGTGCGCACAGCGTGATCGTTCCCCTGCGTGAACTGCTGGGTGCCCTGGGCGCACATGAGTGGCGCAAGAAGGGCGTGGCCCTGGCCGTGCCGGGCATGCCGGAGTTCAGCATTCACCCGCACTACGGCGTGTTCTCCCCGGTGCGCGGCGAGTACCTGGATCTGGTGGCCCAGGCGCCCCTGCCCGCCGTGGCCCAGCAGGCCGACGCCGCCGTCTGGGATATCGGCACGGGCACGGGCGTGCTTTCCGCTCTCTTGCTGCACCGTGGCGTGCGGCAGGTGGTGGCCACCGACCTGAGCGATCGGGCACTGGCCTGCGCGCAGGACAACCTGCAGCGGCTGGGTCTGGCGCAGCGCGTGAGCCTGCGCAAGGCGGACCTGTTCCCTGAAGGCCGGACCGCCTTGGCGGTCTGCAATCCGCCGTGGCTGCCGGGCAAGGCCAGCTCCCTGCTGGAGCAGGCCGTCTATGACGAAGGCAGCCGCATGCTGCGCGGTTTTGTCGAGGGCCTTGCTGCACATCTGCTGCCGGGCGGCGAAGGCTGGCTGATCCTGTCGGATCTGGCCGAGCACCTGCAGCTGCGCTCGCGCGAGGAACTGCTGGGCTGGATCGATGCCGCAGGCCTGCAGGTCCTGGGCCGCGAGGACATCCGCCCGCGCCATGGAAAGGCTGCGGACTCCACCGACCCGCTGCACGCGGCGCGCGCCGCCGAGCTCACCTCGCTGTGGCGCCTGGCGCCGCGCTGATCGCGCGCGCGTCCACCCTTCGATTCGTCTAGGCGCCCTGTGCCGTCGTTGCCTCCTGGGGCAGCAGATGCCGCAGGCGCTCGCGCAGGGCATCGGCGCGCTCTTCGCCCGCATGTTCCTGCACGGTCTGCAGCAGCTGCAGGGCGGCCGCCTGCAGTGCCTCAAGATCGCGCGCTTCGCGCAGCAGATGGCGCAGCACCTGGGCCTTGTCCTCATGGCGGTTGGCGAACATGCGCTCGCACATATCGAACAGGTACATGCGTGTGCCGGCAAGATTCAGCGTGGCAGCGGGGCCGGGCGGGGAGTATTCCTTCGTGGCGGCCGGTGCCATGGAGGGGACTTGGGCCTGAGCCTGGGGCGATGATTCGGCGGCCTGGCCAGCCAGGCGCTGCAGGTGGCCGCTGGCGATCAGTTGCTCGATCAGTTCACCGGCTTGTGCACCCAGGACCTGCTGCAACTGCTCCTGGGTGCGGCCATCGGCCATCAGCAGCACCGAGCGCTCGCGCAGCGGCAGGCTGCGGCGGCCGGGCTGCAGCTCTTCAAGGGCCTTGGCGGTTTTTTGCAGCAGCATGGTGGGGGCAGGGAGTCCGACAAGCCCCGATTGCACGTTACATGAATGACCGTGGCGTGAAGAAGCCGTGACAACTGGTCCGCCCGGTGTTCTGCGGCAAGCGCACAATCGCCTGCCATCGCGTGGGCGGGCGCTGATTTCCAGGTGCTGGCGGCCGATGCCGGTCGCGGGAATATTGTTTGATCTGTAACAGGAAGACGGGGCACAGGCCTCGCGACATAGGTGATGAGACTGTTGCTGGCGCCCATGGAGGGCTTGCTTGATTTCGTGCTGCGCGATGTGCTCACGCGCGTGGGCGGTGCAGACCGCTGTGTCTCGGAGTTCATCCGCGTCACGGGAACGGTGCTGCCCGACAAGGTATTCCTGCGCACCATGCCGGAGCTCAACAATGGCAGCCGGACGCTGGCCGGTGTGCCCGTGCGCGCGCAGCTGCTGGGTTCGGACCCGGACAGCATGGCGGTCAATGCGGCCAATCTGGCGCGCCTGGGCCCGGAGGGCATCGATCTGAACTTCGGCTGCCCCGCCAAGGTGGTCAACCGCCATGGCGGCGGTGCTGCGCTGCTGCAGGACCCAGGGCAGATCGCGCGCGTGGTGGGTGCCGTGCGTGCAGCCGTGCCGGCGGCCATGCCTGTGTCGGCCAAGATGCGCCTGGGCTTCAACGACACTGCCCTGATGACCGAATGCGCCCAGGCCATGCAGGCCGGTGGCGCCTGCGAAATCGTCGTCCACGCCCGCACCAAGCTTGACGGCTACCGTCCGCCTGCCTACTGGGACATGATCCCGCGCATCCGCGAGTCCGTGTCCGTGCCCGTGGTGGCCAATGGCGAGATCTGGACGGTGGAGGATGCGCTGCGCTGCCGCGAGCAATCGGGCTGTGGCGATCTGATGCTGGGCCGGGGGATCGTTGCCGACCCAGGGCTGGCGCTGGCCATTCGCTCTGCCGTGGAAGGCGGGCCGGCACCAGCGGAACAGGTTGCGGCACAGGTGTTCTGGAGCGATCTGGTGCCGCAGGTCCAGCGTTTCTGGGACATGGTCTGCGAGGACCTGGAGCCGCGCCAGCGCGCAGGCCGCCTCAAGCAATGGCTGAACCTGCTGCGCCGCCGCTTTCCCGAAGCCGAGCAGGCCTACCAGGAAGTGCGCACGCAGACTGACCAGCGCGAGATCACGCTGTGGGTTCAGGCGCTGGCGCGGCGCCAGGAGTGGGCCGGGCTATAGCGCAAGCGCCCGGCTACAGCAGATGGTCGGGCGCCAGCGGGCCAATGAGCTTGAGCATCAGGCGCAGGCCCCAGCTGGCGTCGGGCTCGCTGTGCTCGTCACCGCGCTCGCTGTCTTCCGAGGCCCGCCATACCAGCTCGCCATCCTTGTCGATCTCGACACGCCAGCTGCCATCCTGCAGGCCCTCGTCGATGCTTTGCGTGGCCAGGCGGCCGAACTCGCGACTGGCGATGAGCAGGGCAATCTCGGTGTTCTGCAACTGGGAGCGCAGATCCAGGTTCATCGAGCCGACTGCCACCAGATGCCCATCCACCACCAGCAGCTTGGAGTGCAGCATTGCACGCGAGGCGCCTGTCGAGCCGGAAGGGCCGCCACCGCCCGTGCTGCCAGCGCCGAACGCAGAGCGGACACTGGCCGCCGTGCTGCGCATCTCGTAGAGTTCAACGCCCATCTCCAGCAACGCCTTGCGGTGGCGCGCATAGCCGGCATGGGCCAAAGGTGCATCGTTGGAGGCCAGCGAATTGGTCAGAATCCGCACGCGCACTCCGCGTTGCCGTGCGCCTCGAAACGCCTCCATCATGTCCGGACCCGGCACGAAGTAAGGCGACACTACCAGCAGATCGCGCCGGGTCTTGCGCACCAGGGCCAGCAGGCCATCGACCACCGAATCGGCCTCCAGCACCGGACGCGCCGCCTGGCGCAGGGCGCCAGCCGGCTGGCCCATGGGCAGCGTGCCGGCAGGCCTGGACTGCTGGCCGTTCGGTGCGGGGCCGGCCTGGGCGGACGCATCCGCGCCAGCGCTTGTGCCGGGGCCCGGGCCGTCATCCCTGTCCAGCGGAATTTTGGCGGGCTCATCCACCAGCACGGCGGCCGATGCCCAGGTCCAGCGAGCCTTGCGCAAATCCATGGGCTGCTGGTCCCAGATGATCCGGCGCTGTTCAGCCGTCTGATCATCTGCCTTTGCCTCCTTCAGGGGAACGGCAGGCGTGGGGTCGTCCTCCTGCGCCTGGTCATCATCGCCCGCAAAGCGCTCACGCAACTGCTTGAGCTCCTTGAGGCTGATCAGCGACTGGACGGGATAGGCGCGCTGGTTGTTCCAATAGCTGTCGAAGCTGCGTGACAGGTCGTTGACCACCGGCCCCGCCGCCAGCACGTCGAGGTCCACGAAATTGCTGGCGCTGTCTGCATCGAAATAGGCATCGCCCAGATTGCGCCCCCCGATCACGCCCATGGCGTTGTCGGCGATGAACAGCTTGTTGTGCATGCGCTGCTGGGCCCGCTGGAAATCCGTCAGCAGCGTATAGGCCCGCCCCAGAGCCGAGCTGCGCGCGCCCGCCAGAGGGTTGAACATGCGCATCTCGATGCCCGGCACAAAGGCCAGGCGCATGACCTGCGCATTCGCGCCCGTGCTGTGGAAATCGTCGAGCAGCACCCGCACCCGCACACCACGCCGTGCCGCCTCGACCACGCCGCGCAGCAGGCGCTGCGTGCTCTCGTCGGCATGGATGGCGTAGTACTGCAGGTCCAGTGTCTGCTGCGCTCCCTCGACCAAGGCCAGCCGGGCGCCATAGGCGGCCTGGGCTCCGGACAGGAGGGTGAAGGCGGAGGTTTGAGGTCGGGTGGCGCCGGGTGGCTTTCCCTGCATGAGCAAGGTGCCCAGCGATGTGTTTTGAGGCTCTGCGAAGGCGGTGGATACAGGCCTGTGCAGCTGTGTGGGCAAGCTGGGTGCACAGCCTGACAGGGCGACCACAAGAGGCAGCAGCCATGCAGTTTTTCGCTGAATGGCATAAGTCTCTCCGGCACGGAATAGACAACGGATGGCAGGGTACATAGGTGTGGGGGCAATGCAGCACCTACGGTATAGCCTCAGTGCGGCGCGGCTGCTGTCGGACATGACCGGGCAAGTACCTTGCGCTGAGACTCTAAACGGTCAGTCCGTGGCGTTCGCTGTGCAACCTTGGTCCGTGGAAGGGCGGCAGGCACGTACTCTGCCGGTCAGCGCAATGATGACTCTGCGCGTTTCCGCGGCAGCGGCAGCGGACGTCACGTCGTTGCGCTTGATGGTCACCACGGCATTGGCATCTCCGTCGCCCGCTTTGCTGCGGGCATAGCCAGAGTTGCCGAAGCCTACATAGGGCGTGTCTGCCCCCGCATTGTTGGTGCCCGCTATCTCGATGTAGGACGGTGGTGCTGGCTCGGCCAGAACAGTGATGTCGGTGCCTTCGTCAAAGCTGCCATTGCTGTTCATATCCACGAAGACCCGCCAGCCCTTGCTCCAAGATGCATCGCTGGCCGGAATGATGTAGGCGTTGCGACCGGTTTTCATCGCTTCGCTGCGCGCGGTATTTGTAGCGGCCACCAACTTGTTGGTGAATGACGTGAGTTCCGAATTGCGCAGGAAACCGACGAAACTGGGCGCCGCCAGGGTGGCCAGAATTACCAGGATGGACAACGTCACCATGAGTTCGATCAGGGTGAAGCCGCGTGCGGTTGAAGGCTTGGTGCAGGTCATGGCCAGCACAGCCGAAAGTTGCTGGATGACGCCGTGCCCGTGCAGGTTTTGGTCCCCGAACTGGTGATTTCAAGGTTGGCAACAGCGGGGTCCGAGCGGATGGGCGTGGCCACCAGTTTGACGCAACTTGCAATGGACAGTGTCGCATTGCTCGCACCCGGGCAGACGGTGGCGGACAGCATGTAGCTCGCATTCGCCAAGGTTTCGCCCGCGAAGTTCTTGAACGGAACGCTGGAGGCGGTGACGCCGCCGCAGGCTGTGTTCGGGCTAGGCGCCGATGCGCTGGCGACGCCATTGCTGTTGCTGAATCCCAGATAGCAGTTGTTCTGGGTCATGTAGCGTTCCTGCTGTTGAAGCAGTTCTGCCAGCGCGGCCCGCGCCTGGGCACGGCGCCCCTTGAGGATCGAGTCCTTGTAGGCTGGATAGGCAATGGCGGCTAGCACTCCGATCACAGCGACGACGATCATCAACTCGATCAGGGTAAAACCACGGAGTTTGCGCATGGAGGATTTCATGGCTAATTGTTCTTCATTTCCTGGTAGTCGAAGATCTGGCGCCAGCTGAGGCGGCCCACAACCTGCTTGATTTCGGTCTTCTGCCCCTGTGTCACTCCTCCCTGACCCGTGTTCATGGACCGCGTGGGAGTGGTGCGTATGCGTCTACCCGTGCTGTCGCTGATGGTCACGGTGATATCTTCCTTTTTGACGATGCCGATAGCTGGTCCCAGCACGCCCACGGTGGACGGCGTGTAGTTGGCTGCTCCATTTCCAATATTGAGCACGTAGGCATTGCCGCTTCCCTGGCTATTGTTGCAACTGCCTGCGGCGGCATTCGCCGACCCCGGAATCAGCGAGTTGAATGCAGCGGACAATGAGCCGAAGGCCGCAATCTTGCTGATGGCTCTCTCTCCGGAGTCGGGCATATCGAAATACCAGCCTGAGCGTACAGAGTTATCTGAGCTTGTGGCAGGCCTTCCCCACTTGAACGCGGAGACACTGACGGCGCGCGTGGTCGTGTTGACCGTGCCCGCAGCCAGACGGCCTCGCCCGCTGATGGCACCCGTCGCCGGCGATGAACTGTCGGCATTGGGCGAGCCGTTGTCAAAAAGTACATAGAAGCTGTTGGTATTCGTGTTGCGTGCGTCTGCCAATTCCAGGTATTTGCCGGTGGCTATGGCGACATAGAAAGTGTCCTTGCCGTTCACCCTGGGACCTGCGAAAAGTCCAGGAGGAGCGGTGATTGGCTGGACCTTCGGGGTGCTGCTGCCGTCGCGCGCTACATACATGGGAATGGCGTTGTTGCCGCTCTTGAAGTAGGAGAGGTTGTTGATGCTCCAGTTATTGGGCGTGACATCGCCAAAGGTCAACTTCCACACATTGCCATGCAGATCGCCCGCAAAAATGTCAGTGACCTCGCCATTGGCTCCATAAAGCGGTGAGAAGTTGGCCAGTCCCGTGGCCTGGGTTGCGGTCAATGAAGAGTCGGCAGGCAAGGTGATCTTGTAGTAGTTCGTGCCCTGTGCCCAGGCCGAACCGACCGCCTTGTCCAGGGCCAGCAGAAATATCGCGGGGTTGCCGGTGGAGCTGTAGGGGCCGTCCGTGGTTTCGGGCGCATAGTTGTTGACGCCGCTGGCTACTGCTGCGAACCAGCGGTAGGTGGCTGCAGTGCCTGTGGCGGCATCGGCGTTGGTGACCTTGAGCTTGATCAGGTAGGGCTGGCCAATGACCTGGCCCAGATCTGCGTCGTCGGCACGTGTGAATTCCCACATCACATTGCTGGCTGCGAAACTGGAGGGATTGCTGACATCCAGTGCAAAGACACCTGACCCGCCAGCGCCTGTGCCGCCGACGAGGACGGTCTTCCAGTCGGAGGCCTCTCCTGCGAAAGCGACCTGAGCTTCGCCCACTTCCAGTGGAGCGTCGACATAGCTTTGGTGGTTGTTGGCAAAGCTGGGGTCCGTCAGTGCGGGAAGCTTGGGACCCATCCAACTGGGAACATAGGCGAACAACTCGTCACCGTTGGTGGCATTGAAGGCATGAAGCATGCCGTCGTTGGCACCCGCAAAAACTGCAGCAGTACGGCTGTCATAGCTGGTGCGAAAGGCAGCATAGCCCGTGCCCGAATAATTTTTGGAGGGTGCTCCTGAATAAACCACGTTGGAATTGACAATGTCCCCCAGCAGCGAACTGCGGACGCGGAATGGTGCACCTTCCAGGCTGCGGTCACCACGCAGGTAGTTGAGTCGCAACTCCCCTTTGCTGTCCGCAGTGGCTGTAGGCGTGGATTTATTGAGTTGTTCTTTCAAGGTCGCACCAATGGCTCCCCACGTAAAGGTCGTCGCCGTTGGATTGCTGATGGCGGATCCTGCCCCTACGAAGATTTTGCGATTCGTGGCTGGGGATGTCATAGCCGTGAGGCGCTCGGAAGCGCTCCACGTGGGGGCCGATACGGTCAGCAAATCATTGTTTCCCACGCTGATGGTCTCTGCCACCACATCGCCGCTCCAGTTGCTGGTGTCGAACTTGGCCGAATACGACACGGCACCGCTGGTGCTGGTGACGGTGTTGGAAGGAATGGCCGGTGCCGAAATACTCCGGGCCGAGGTGGCGGCACGGCTGAAGATTTCCTCGAAAGCAGATAACACGCCGCGTGCATTGCTTTGCAGGTAGTAAGTCGAAGCTTCTCCGGGAGTCGTCTGTTTCTGCCAGACATTGTTGTCGTTCGTTGCGTCCTGCTTCTTGAAAGGATTGCCCCAGGTGTTATAGGGCTTGGTGCCAGTGTTGGCTGCATCACTCTCGAAGCCGCCGTACTTGGCAGCCATGAAGAATTGATTGGCATAGCGGCGGGTATTTTCTGAATTCTGCGTGCCGTTTTCATTGACGTCAAAGACGTAGGTTTTCACGCGAAGACCCGGCCGGCGTTTGTCTCCCTGGTTGATTGTCCAGTCCGCTCCCCGAATATCGTGGGTATGAGCCCAATAGGCATAACCCATGATCTGGCTGGTTTGCGAGCTGCTGGGAACGCTGTTGTTGGCACCGTTGGGATTTCCCGTGGTCCTGGTGACGTTTTGACCATCCTTGTAACTGACAGCCTGGTTTTTCTCGAAGGACTGTACATAGCCATGCCAGGTACGGAAATTGGGGACATTGGCCGCCTTGTTGTCCGTGGTATCGATATTTCGCCAATTGCCATCGTGGGTGTTGACGTCGCCTATGACCACGATATTGCTCTTCAGGCAAGAATATTCGGCTGTGTCACTGCGGCCGTCGCCGTAGGGGTCTGTCCAGCTTGTGTAGACAGGGTAGCCATCCTTCAGGTTGTCTGTGAGGCCGCTGATGGCATCCTGAGTCGGTTGCAGGCCTTGCAGGTAGCGCAGGCTCTGGTAGTACAGCTCTCCTACCGGGTCATACCTCTTGTAGCGTCCCTGAACGGGGCCTGTGCGACCGAATTTATTGAGGTAGTTGATGACCCCGCTGATCTGCATCGGGTCATCTTCCGGGTTGGCATTGAACACACCGGTGCTGGAATTCCATTCCGCCTTGGCATTTCCCGATGTGGGCGTGTTGTCCTGGCCATTGATGTTGAAAGTCTTGGTGCCCACATACTTCATGGGCGCGCGCAACACACCACCGTAGCGGCCATTGTTGTAGCTTTGCGTCTGGTCCATCAGATAGCCGAACGCCGCCAGCCGCATCTGGTCGCTGTACTTCTGGATGGCGCCCGTGGGCTTGAAATTGCCGTTCGGATATTGACGGCATAGTCCGTAGTCGCGGTTGTCCAGCAAGGTGCCGCCGCTGCTGTTGCAGACCTGCACACGCGAATAGAAAAATCCATCGCTATTGAGTCCAGTGGCGTTCGATGGCTGCCATGAGCCGGTATAGGCCACCAGGTAGCAGGCCTTGCTTGCACCCGACAGTGGATCGCCAAACACAGTGTTGGTACAGGCTGTAGTCCCGGAGAGGGGGGCTCGTTTCCAGGAGTTCTGTGCACCGTACCAGATCTCCTGTATGCCGGTGGAGGTGCAGCTGGCGTTCTCTGCAGCACACAGGCTTGCTCCCGAAGGAAGTCTGTTCGATGTAGTGATGGGGCCCAGCGCAGACTGTCTGGCACCAAGGGTGTATGCCCCTGTATTGCTGCAGCTACCCGTCTTGCTGGTGCCGAAGTAAATGCGATTGAGGGTGTTGGCAACCCATATATCGCTGCCATTGGCCTGTGTAACCATGGCCTGGGGAACGGCGCCGGAGTAGTCATTGGCTACACCGCTGCTTCGGCTGAGTTGTTTGGCGGGAAAGTTTCCGCTGTTCCACATGCAAACGGGATCGCCGTTGGGCAACACCGCACGCTGCAGCACGGTCAGGCTGGGAGTATCGATGTAGCGGTCGCCTCCTGATAGCGACAGGCGCAGCATGTCGATTGCGGAGCTGCTGGCCCAGTTGAGAAAGTTGCCGCTGAATCCGTCAGAGCACTTGCGCGAAGTGGCTGCCCCGGTGCGGTCAAAGCGCTTGTAGTCGGCCGCTGTCATCCCGGATGGAACGGTTTCCGTGGGCGCGTCGTTGTAGGCGTAGCAGCTTTCTGCGTCGTAGTAGCCAAGATACTCCGTTGCCGTGCTGTAGGTGTTGTCGGTGGAGGATGCGGTCACATACTGCGCACCCACCGTGGGGTACTCCACCGACAGGGCCAGCGCAATTGTCGGCTTGTCCACGGTGACGGCTGCATACAGCGGTTCCTGGGCCAATGGAATCGCCGGGATGGAGGGTGGCGTGCCCGTGCCCGTGGCAAGGAACGACGCCGCGATAGCCAAGGGCGCACATATCCATGCCAGCCGGGATCGGTGTGTTTTGGGCAGCAGGATGTTCAGCCTGCGCAGGGTCGGGATGAAGACATTGGGCATTCTTGGACTCGGCTCAGTTGCGGTACAGCGACTGCAGGACGGCTTGCGTCTCGGCATTGGGGCCGAACCCCATGGCAGTCAGGCGGTAGATGTACTTCAGTTCGGTCGGTTTGGCGGTCCGGGCGTTCTCTGGATCGGGAATGGCCTCGATCACATAGCGCGGGGGCTTGGTCGGCTGTATTCCTTTGACGCCGGATGGAAAAGTGCGGCCCGTGAAAGTGCCGAAGGCTGTGGTGGGTGCGGAATCACCCGTCGCGGTGAAGTCCACTGTGAGCCATGCGGGCTTGCCGCTCAGATTGAGTGCGCACAAGCCTCTTTGCGTGCTCGAGGCTCCACAGTCGGTGACAAATTTGGCGATGTCGGTGTTGCCCAGCGCAAAAATAGTGTTGCGCTTGCTGCTGGAGGATGCAGGCTGGCCTTCGATGTCGAATTCGGCATCGATCAAAGCGGCTTCGCCGGCCTGCCAGGCGATCTGGGCATCCCGGTCATTGCGCGCACTGCGCTCGCCCATCATGGAGATCTGTATGCCGCTGACGCCAAGAATGGAGACGATGACGAGAATCATCAGCACGATGACCAGCGAGACGCCTTGCTGGGAGCGCGCTTGAGGGCGGGCATGGATTGCGGACTGGCCAGGCATCACAGATCCTCCTGGTAGTTGCGCAGGTGTACGGTGAAGGTCACCACCTGGCGCAGGCGGCCGTCGGGGGTAGGGGCGTAGGTCGTGCCAGGGTCATTGCTGCTTGCGAATGCAGAGCCAGCATTACCGCCGGCCGCTCCCTTTGTCATTCCCAGGGGATAGAAGGTCTGACTCGTGCTGTCAATCGCCGAGCGCGGTGCGCCCCGCAGCACGAGTCCGATGCGCAGGCTGCGTACGCGTTGCCAGTTGGCATAGGCGAGCCGTGCATCGGAGACGGTTAACTGGTCAGCGCGCAGATAGCGCTCGGGAATGGAGTCGGCCGAAGCTGCGGTGAGCGGGCTTGTGTTGCTGACTCCTATACCGTCCACGCCATACAGAACCTGGAAGTTCTCAACACCCTTGACCAATGGAAGCGACTTGAGGCTGGAGTCGCTGGGGTCGATATAGGTACACATCAGCGCAGGCTCTCCATCGGAGCTGTTGCCTACGTGAAGAATGCTCAGCAGGCGTTGGTCTCGCTGGCTGGGAACGGTGCTGGATGCCACGCCTCGACAGTCGATCATCGTCCTGTCTGACTCTGTGGAGCCCAGGGTGGAAATACTGGTCTGGTAGCGCAGAACAAGAATGTCGCTGCCATAGCCCACGGTCCCTGCGCTGCGGGCCGTGCCTGCATCCCAGTCATTGGTGGTCGTGCGGGAGGCGTTGTTGAGACCATAGACATTCGGCGGAGGATTGGCATCCACGCCTTCGGTGTCGGGCGGCCGCGCCGTGGCTGCGAACTGCAGGCTCTTGAAGCCTGTCTGGGCCCCGAGCCGCTGTACAAGATCCTGTACGAAGCGGCCGTTGTCGCGCAGTTGCGAAGCACCATCCACATTGCTGAAACCCTGTCTTGCAACGACGAGCACGCCTGCGGCTGCCAGTGCGATGAGCATGCCCAGCGTCATTGCCACCAACAACTCGACCAAGGTCAAGCCTGCTTGAGCGGGTCTGGGGACGATCCGCTGCATTTGCGGTGTTTGCAAGAGATTCATACGCTATTGCCGCTGGTGACGGGGATGACCAGGTTGGGCCGATCGGATGCCGTTTGGAAGGCGTTGCTGCCTGTCTGCGTGCGGTCGGTGGACCCCTGTGTCCAGCCTATCTTGATGAAGGCAATGTCATTGGCGCCAGTGGAGTTGCATGTCCATTGCGGCATGCCGGTGGACGCATAGGGCGCGCTGTCAAAGCAAACGGAAACCTGCGCGCCAGGCAGCGCAGCGTCCAGGCGTGCCAGCCAGTCCGTCATCTGTGCCGCCGCCACAGCGGCAGGTGACGAGCAGCCGTCGGCGGCATTGGATACGCTCAGGCAATAAGAGGGCGTAGCTATGGTGAGTGCTCCTACGGAGAGTTCCACCAGATAAGGATTGTCGGCGGCCGCTGTTTTGACGGCGATGACCTTGTTGCCTCGCATCATCTCCGCCAGTTCACGTGCAAGAGCCGTGGCCTGGTTTTGCATGCGCGATTCACGATTGGCCTGCATTGCAGCAGCCTGCAGGCCGACCATGCCTAGCATGCCGAACGAGAAAACGACAATGGCCACCAGAACTTCAATCAAAGTGAAACCTTGTTGCCGCGGGCGCAATTGCGCCAGGCGCAAAGATGCCATGTCCATGGTTCGTGGGTTCATAATTCGATGCTATCCATGAGCCCAACGTTTAGATACATGGGTCTTTGCCGTTCATGCGCGGAAATCGACCGCTCAGGCGGATGGAAGGAAAAGGGTGAAGATGTTTGACAAATTGGCTGCTGGCGCTGCTTCAGGACCCATGGTCGCAGCGCTTGGCCAAGCACGGGAGGCCATGTATCGCACATCCCCAAACCCTCGCGTAGGGTGCTGCATCATGGATGTGCACGGCCATGTGATCGGTCAAGGCGCCACCCAGCGTGCAGGTGGTCCGCATGCTGAAATCATGGCCTTGCGCGATGCCCAGTCCCGGGGGCATTCCGTTCGAGGCGCCACTGCCTATGTAACCCTTGAGCCCTGCGCCCACCAAGGCCGCACGGGGCCTTGCTGCGATGCGCTGGTGGAGGCCGGCATCGGCAAGGTCGTGGCGTCGTTGATGGATCCCAATCCCAGCGTGGGTGGCCAGGGCTTCGAGCGGCTGCGCGCCGCAGGTGTCGAGGTTGAGATTGGTGATGGCGCAGATCAGGCGTGGGAGCTGAATCTGGGATTTTTCAGCCGCATGCTTCGGGGTAGGCCTTGGGTGCGCGCCAAAGTGGCGGCCTCTCTGGATGGCATCACTGCATTGAGCAATGGGCAGAGCCAGTGGATCACCTCTGCCGAAGCCCGACATGATGGCCATGCCTGGCGCGCTCGCTCCTGTGCGATTCTCACGGGCATAGGCACGGTGCTTGCCGATAATCCTCGCCTGGATGTCAGGGCGGTCGAAACATTCCGGCAGCCCACGCTCATCGTGGCGGATAGCCAGCTTCAGACACCTCCGGATGCAGCCCTGTTTGCGGCGCAACGCAAGGTCGTCATCTACACAGCCGCCACTGATCTGGCGTCAGACCGAGCGCTTGCGCTGGTGGAGCGTGGAGCGCAGTTGCTGTGTATGCCTGATGGACAGGGGCGTGTGGATGTCCAGGCCATGATCCACGATCTGGCAAGGCTGGAAGTGAATGAACTGCATGTCGAGGCGGGTCATCGACTCAACGCAGCGCTTGCCGAGGCAGGGCTGGTGGATGAGTGGTTGGCCTATCTGGCCCCCAAGCTTCTGTGGGGCGGGGCCGGTTGGGCCGACATGCCCTCTTTGAGCAGGCTCGCCGACGCGCAGGCCATGTCATTCCAGTCGGTCGCAAGCGTGGGCGACGACTTGCGGGTGATTCTTCGGAAAGTAGGAGCGGATCGGCTTGGCATGGATGGCTCAACCTGAGGCGTCGCAAGCGGTCGCAGCTACCGCCCCCAGCACTCTATCGCCTTGGTATTCGCACCCAGGTTCCGTGCATCGCGCTCGCCCGTATGGGTCAGTGTGAAATCGCCGCATCGGTCGCCGAGCTGGGAGCCGCGGCGCGTGGCGATCAGGGTGTAGGTGTCGTCGTCGTGGCCGCTGGTTGCCAAAAACTCGATGGTGTAGCGCTTGCTGGAGTCGCGGGCCCAGGTCAGATCGACGGGGAGCGTGGTGGGGTAGGCCCCGTTGGCCGTGGCTGCGCGCTCCAGCCATTGCTGGGCCTGCAGCAGGCCGGCGCGGGCATCGGCGCGGTGGACTCCACGGATGTATTCGTTGTAGCTGGGCACGGCGACGGTGCCGAGAATGACTATGACGGCCACGACGATCATGAGTTCTATAAGTGTGAAGCCCGGGGGTGCAGGGCGGCGCACTGTGCGGCTCATTTCATTTGGCGCCAGCTGGGGCGCAGGGATTGCTCGGGCATGCGGGCGAGTACGTTGCGGTGGCCATCGGTGTCGTAGCCAATGGCGTGATGGCCTTTGTTGAGCAATGTCTGGGCTCCCCCTGAGACGGCTGTGCGCGAGGTTTCCTGGTCCGCCGTGTCGTAGACGCCGTCGCCGTTGCTGTCCATCAATGGAACACCGGGTCGCTTGCCATCCATGATGTTCATGAGCGTCAGAAATTGGCTTTCCCCGCTCACATTGCAGGCGTCCGCGGGGCTTGTGGTTTCACCAGGGCGCCTGGAGGATCTGGCGGGTATCTGGCTGTAGATCGCGAGGAGGTTGCTGCCGTCGTAGAAGCTCATCGGCTTGAGCAGGCGCTCGCCAGGCAGGGGAAGGTCCATGTACCAGCCTTTGTGCCGCGTCCAGTCGAGGTCGGTGGTGGAGTCCACTCGCCAGGCGCCACGGCCTACGGTCCCTTGCGTCTGATGGGTCACCGAGCGTTTGGCCAGCTCACCGATGCCGGATACAGGGGCTGGACGCTGTTCCGCAGGCAGCTTGCATTCAGAGTCCGAGTCACCCGGGCAAGGCTGTATACGGCCGTCCGCGAGCAGCTTGTAGCGGGTGTTGTCGAGGATGGAATAGATGCTCTGCACCGCCGTGTTGCCAGTGTCCTGCTGGGTGGTGTTGCGTCCTGTGCCGAATGCCACCAGCATGCCGCCCGCAGTCACGCGTTTGTCGCTTCCTGCGGCTTCTGTGGTGACGCTGTACCGGTCATTGGCGCGTACGGACGCAGGGGCGGTAATGGGCTGGCGCAGCGCGCGAGAGGCCGTTGGCGAACTGCCGCCTGTGGCGGTGTACAGCGGCCGGCCGTCGAAAGCCACGCTCCAGGCGGAGGAGGCATCGCTGGCAATGATGAATTTCCACAGATTGCCCTGGAGGTCGCCCGCATAGACCACATCGGGCCGGCCATCGCCATTGATGTCCACGAGGCGTGGGGCGGAGAGCCCGTTGTTGGTGGTCTCCGGTGTGGTGCTGGTCGGGATGTCGCCTGTGGCCACGATGCGCAGCAGTTCCTGGTTGCCATCGAGGTACTGGATCAGCAGCACGGGCCGCTGGTTGGTGCTGTGATAGCCGTTGCCAGTCACCAGAGCCCAGCGGTTGTTGTTCAACTGCGTGATCTGGATGCTGCGTTGCGGGTTGGCATCGTCCCGCACGGGCGCTGCAAGGATATGGCCCAGGTCCTTGTCTTCCTGGCAAGCGGTGCGCTGCCGGGGGGCGGCGGAGAGGGGGCAGTCACCGGGATGGCTGTTGCGGGTCTGGGTGCGGTCCAGCAGGACCAGCGTGCTGGCGCCGTGCTCGTTGAAAGCCTCTGGGTGCGTGATGTCCAGCACAAAGTAGCCTTTGGCTCCGGCGCCCGCCATGCCTGCCAGCACGGTACGCCACTGCGGGGATGCACGGGTGCCCGAGTTGATGTCGCCGCTCATGGCGGAGCCGTCCACGAAGTAGCGATGCCGGGTGTCGTAGTCGAGGTCGGAAAGGCGTGCCAGCCCCGAAATCACGCCACGGGGGATGTAGGCGATCTTCTCGCTGCCGTCTGTGGCGGAAAAGCCGTGCAGCATGCCGTCGTTGCCGCCCACGTAAATCATGGGCTGGCGCTTTTGCTGGGCGAGCGCATAGGCCGCATAGCCCGGCAAAGGCGAGTTGTCCACGGGACGGCCGGTATGCCAGATCTGGGAGTTGACGATATCGCCCTGGCGTGAGCTGCGTTGGCGAAAAGGGTGGGCCGGGTCGGGGCGCGGCGGTTGTCCCGCAGCTTCCATTCGGCGGTCGCCACGTATGAAGTTGAACCTGTGCTTGCCCAGTTGGTCTGCCCTGCCTTCGGCATCGACGCCGAAAGATGCCTTGTGGGGGCTGTCCAGCTCATGCCATTTGAAAGACACGCCCCTTTGCCGCCTGTCACTCCAGGTCAGGATCAGGCGTTCATTGAGTACCTGTTGATCACTGAGTGCATCCAGGTGGTCAGCCGTGCTTTTGCCTTGCCAGCCGGCTGCTGCGGTGATGCTCCCGTCGGCCTGGACCGTTTCTGCATTGATCCAGCCGCTCCAGGCGGCTTTGGCACTGTAGCGGGACGTGAATATGTCCACGCCCGCCTGTGCAATCACGCTGCCGCTGGAAGTGGCGGAGCTGCTGCGGCCCTTGGCATCGGCTGGCTGGCCTGTCGGGCAGTCTTCAATGGGCGTGGCAAATTCGTTGTCCTCTCTCTGCGCCAGGGAAACTGGCGTGCCTGCCCCGGAGAAACGTTGGGCCTGGCTGCTTTGCGCGGCCAGGACTGCGGCTATCAAGGCTGGCAGCAGGAGGGGGCGGAGCCCAGGGTGGAAGAGATAAGGCATGTCAGACGTTCTGAATCAGTCGCGGCGCTTCTGGCGGACATAGGTCTGTTGCAGCACCACCTGGGTGCCGCTCTTGCGGCCGTGAGCGATGGCCGTGATGCGATAGATCACCTGGGGTTGCATGTAGAGGGCCAGACGTGGAGAGTCGTTGGCGATGAGACCTGAATTCCCTGCGTTGGCGTCATAGGGCAGGATCTCTATCCAGTACCAGCCCCCTTTTCCTGTCTCACGGTTTGCCAGGATGGGATTGCTCTTGCCTTCAGAAATGGCGCCCGTGAACTGGCCGTAGCGCGCGGCTACATCGGGGGCGGTCATCTGGCTCAGCGTGATCCCTTGGGTCTCGTCCACGTTGTTCCAGAAGTCCTGAGGCCCTGTGCGCTTGGTGCACAGGGCGTCTCTGCAGCTTGTGGGTGTGGCTTGGTTCAGGCTCGCCAGCAGCAAGCCAATTTCCTGGGTTTCCTGGGGAAACTGGGTGACGGTTGCGCCGCTGCGGCAGACGGAGGGATTGCTGCTGATGGCGGCGCAGGCCGCGCCGCTGGCCTGCTCGCCTCGAACGTCCAGTTCTGCATCCTGCAACAAGGCCTGTGCAGCTTCGAGTGCGTGCTGGTAGTCGGCATCGTTTCCCACGAACATTTCGTTGAACAGGGCGCTGCGCGATGCCCAGAGTGCCAGCAGCATGGACAGCATGACCACGGCAATCACGATGAACAGCGCAATGCCATGCTGGCGCTGTGCCGTGCAGCGGTGCGCAGGCCGCATGTTGGGTGCCTTGGCGTTCATCCGGCCAGTCCCTGGCTGCGCAGCTGGTACACGCTGCGGAAGACCATGTGCAAACGTCGGGTCCTTGGCGCTGGCAGCGTGGTGATATCGATGGATCTGGCTGTGCCGTCACTGTCCGCGCAATCGGTATAGCTGCTGTTGGCGGGCATGTTGATGACTTCGATCCCGAAAAGCACCAGACAGACCTCGGCGGCAACGACGCGTGGCCAGTCCTGGCCCACGGCGGCTGCGTTGACGTACTGCAGGCGTGCATCACCCTTCGGCGACTGGATCAGATAGCGCACCTGGAAGTTGGCGACGTTCTGGGCCAGTGGCTGGGCTCCAGCCGAGGGTGCTCCGGCGCAGCGCAGGGTGTTTTTGCTGGCGTCCAGCGCAAAGCGGCTCAGTATCAGGCTGTGGCTGTTGGTCTGGCCCAGGCAATTGCGCTGCAGTGAAGTTTCGATGGCCGAGGCGTGAAGCGGCTGCGTGTAGTTGCTGTAGCCCACTGCGAGCTTGTATTGAGCGCGGCCTGGCGCATCGAGGCCCAGGATGGTGTCGTGCGCAGGGTCGAAATCTTGTGCGCTTGCCTCGAATGCAACGGGATCCGCCATGTCAACGGTGTCTGTTCCCTTGTTTGAGGACGAGAGAAGCAGTCGAAGAGATCCTGCCTGCCGGATCTGCCGGCCCATGACGCGGAAGATGTGGGATGCCTGCTGCTGCAGATGGCTGGCATCGCTGACGGTGCCGGAGACGGCGCGTGAGGCCATGAGTGCGCCCAGGGCCACTGCGATGATCAGCATTCCAAGGAGAAGGCCAACCAGCAGTTCGACCAGGCTCAGGCCGCGTTGACCTGGCTGCACCAGGGTCGCGGCGGCGATGCGGGTGTGCTTCATGGGCTTGCGCAGAAGAACTGGACTGCGTTGTTGGCAAGATACGGCGCGCAGCGAGCGCTGAGCGCTATGTATTGCAGGTGGCAGGTTCTGCCGGTGGGGCAGGCCATGGCTTCGTCGCCGTGTGTGCCATCGCTATGTAGTCCGATGGGGTTTTTGTATCCGGCTTTGCTGGATTTCTCGTTTTCACGCCAGCTGATCACGATGCCCAGTTGGCGTCCGTTGCTGGCGTCGTCTGTTGCAGGGAAGACCTTGGCGGCTCCGCCTGGCAGCAGTTGGGGCACGGAAGCCTTCCACAGCGCAAGGTTGTAGCTGGCCAGCGTTTCCGCGTCACAGGGGGAGGCGCTGCAGTCGGCGGTGGATTCAGGGGTGTGATCCCAATCGGATTCGTAGTTGCCCATCTGCCCTAGAGAGTTGGGATTGGCGTGGGTGCGCTCGCTGAAGTCTTCGATCAGCCGGATCGCCTGAGCACGGCGCACGCCGCTTTGGGTATCGACCAGGGCGCGCACCTGCAGGCTCAGGATTCCCAGAACACCCAAGGCCGTGACGACGGTGGCGACCAGGGTTTCGATCAGGGTGAAGCCGTTGGCGCGCCGAGCGTGGGTGCTTGTCAGGCGCATGGAATGCCCTCCCGGCCGACCACCCGGATACGTCCGCCGGACGAAACGCAGACGCCTTTCGCCGCGGCAGAGACGAGGCCGGCGGAGGATGGGGCGATGGCGAAGCCCATGGCGGTGAGTCCACCCATCTGCCCCCATCGGTCCACACTGATGATGGCGGCGGATCTGGAGCGGGTGACAAGGGTGCGTGCAGGAGTGTCGAAGCGCTGTAGTTCTTCCCGGGGATCCCAGCGCCTGTTGCCATTGCGGTCAACGAACACTACCCAGCCACAGCCCCAGTCCGCGTGACGTGCAGCCAGAGTGCAGCCGTTGGTGCCTTGGGGGAGTTTCTGGATGAAGACGCCGCCCCCGCGCCGGACGGCTTCGGAGCGCGCGTATTGCAGCGTCGACTGCAGGCCCTCGACGGTCTGGCGAACGCGCCATCGCTCGATGATGAGGTTGAAGCTGGGGGCTGCCAGCGTTGTGAGTACGGCGAGGATGGCGACGACGACCATCAGCTCGATGGCCGTGAAGCCTTTTGCGCCCGGGCGAGCCTGAGGCCAGGTCGATGACATGTCTTGAATCCCTCCCCGTCGATCTGCTTGCGAAGCGCTGGTGGTTCTTGCGCGCCGCTCAATCTATTGGGGTTCTTCGTGCATGTCTTTCAGACAAATCTGTTTCTACCTTCAACAACTAGGAGTCGTGCCATTGGTGTACGGTCATCCGGCATGAGGACGCGTCCAAAAAATCCAATGGCGACAAGGCATTGCCGGCTTTGCCGCTATCGGTCTCCGGGGGTAGGACGGTTTTTGTCGGGAGTATGCTCAGCGCTGGCGTCTGCCGGGTGGCTGCCCGGTATATCCGGCGCATGCCCCGGCGTTGTGCCTGCCCTGGCATTCGCGGTACAGCCGCTTGTCGCGTTGCTCGGGCGATTCCTCGGAACTGCTGCGCTGGGTTGGAACACGGACCCGCTGTCCGCTCTTTTTGCGCTTGGCGCCTTGCGCCGCCGATGTGTCGGAGCGGTGAGGGGTCGCTTGGGCCGGCAGGGCCAGGCAAAGGGCCGCGACCAGGCACAGCAGGGTGCATTGCTGCCGGTGTGCGTGCCAGGTTGCTGCGGTGGATGAAGAACGCATTGCCATGGTGTTGCCCTCCCGTGATCTATGGAATGTCTGCAGGCCTTGCGACATTCTGGGCGGGCTGTCGGCAGATGCGGCGCGGGGCCACAAAGCATGTGTGGGTGCTGGACTGGGCGCGCTTGTTATAATCCCAGGGTTTTGCATGGTGCAAGACGCACGTCGGGGCCTTTCCAGTCCCGGCGCAAGTAACCAAGGCTGCCTCCCTGCTCTTGTCTGTGAGGGGCCAATTTCCAAGGAAAAAAAATGATCGCATCTTCCGTGAAGGCTGAAGTCGTCAAGTCCAACGCACGCTCTGCCAACGATACTGGCAGCCCAGAAGTGCAAGTGGCCCTGCTGACCGCACGCATCAACGAGCTGACCCCTCACTTCAAGCAACACGCCAAGGACCACCACGGTCGTCGCGGCCTGCTGCGCATGGTGAGCCGTCGTCGCAAGCTGCTGGACTACCTCAAGTCCAAGGACGCTGATCGCTACACCGCACTGATCGCCAAGCTGGGCCTGCGCAAGTAAGCACGGTGGGAGATCAAAACGCCTGAGTTAGCCTGTCTAGCTCAGGCGTTTTTTACTTCGGAGAATGCAAGACAGAGCGAAGCTGTGTCATTCCAGTGCTGCTGATTTGATAGCGTTGAATCCAGCACTGGAATGGCATCGTGTTCTGAATTGCTCTCCATCATGGACCGATGAGTGCATCGGGCCGCCCATTCCAAAGGAGCAATAATGTCCATCTTCAACAAAGTCACCAAGACCTTCCAGTGGGGCCAGCACACGGTCACCATGGAAACCGGCGAGATCGCTCGCCAGGCTTCCGGCGCCGTGCTGGTCAACATCGATGACACCGTGGTGCTGGCCACCGTGGTGGCATCCAAGCAGGCCAAGTCCGGCCAGGACTTCTTCCCGCTGACCGTCGATTACATCGAGAAGACCTACGCCGCAGGCAAGATCCCCGGCAGCTTCTTCAAGCGCGAAGCCAAGCCCAGCGAACTCGAAACCCTGACCAGCCGCCTGATCGACCGCCCGATCCGCCCGCTGTTCCCCGAAGGTTTCTACAACGACGTGCACGTGGTCATCCACACCGTGTCGCTGAACCCCGAAGTCGATGCCGACATCGCCGCCCTGATCGCCACCTCGGCTGCCCTGTCCGTGTCGGGCATTCCCTTCAATGGCCCCATCGGTGCTGCCCGCGTGGGCTACATCAATGGCGAGTACGTGCTCAACCCCGGTCAGACCCAGCGCAAGGATTCGCAGATGGATCTGGTCGTGGCCGGTACCGAAGCCGCCGTGCTGATGGTGGAGTCCGAAGCGCAGCAACTGCCTGAAGACGTGATGCTGGGCGCCGTGGTCTTTGGCCACGAGCAAGGCCGCATCGCCATCGAAGCCATCCATGAGCTGGTGCGCGAAGCAGGCAAGCCCGTCTGGGACTGGGTTGCTCCCGCCAAGGACGAAGAGCTGATCGCCAAGGTGGCGGCACTGGGCGATGAAGCCCTGCGCACGGCCTACCAGATCCGCAACAAGCAAAGCCGCACGCAGGCCTGCCGCGAAGCCTACGCCGCCGTGAAGGCCGGCCTGACGGCCCAGGGCGTGGAGTTCGACGGCGTCAAGGTCGAAGGCATGCTGTTCGACATCGAGGCACGCATCGTTCGCAGCCAGATCCTGGCCGGCGAGCCGCGCATCGACGGCCGTGACACGCGCACCGTGCGCCCCATCGAAATCCGCAACTCCGTGCTGCCCCGCACGCACGGCTCGGCCCTGTTCACGCGCGGCGAGACGCAGGCCCTGGTCGTGTCCACGCTGGGCACCGAGCGCGATGCGCAGCGCATCGACGCGCTGGCTGGCGAGTTCGAGGACCGCTTCCTGTTCCACTACAACATGCCTCCCTTTGCCACCGGCGAAGTGGGCCGCATGGGTTCGACCAAGCGCCGCGAAATCGGCCACGGCCGTCTGGCCAAGCGCGCCCTGGCAGCCTGCCTGCCCAGCAAGGAAGAATTCCCCTACACCATCCGCGTGGTGTCGGAGATCACCGAGTCCAACGGCTCCTCGTCCATGGCTTCGGTCTGCGGCGGCTGCCTGTCGATGATGGATGCAGGCGTCCCGATGAAGGCCCACGTGGCCGGCATCGCCATGGGCCTGATCAAGGAAGACAACCGCTTCGCCGTGCTGACCGACATCCTGGGCGATGAAGATCACCTGGGCGACATGGACTTCAAGGTGGCCGGCACCACCAGCGGCATCACTGCGCTGCAGATGGACATCAAGATCCAGGGCATCACCAAGGAAATCATGCAGGTCGCCCTGGCCCAGGCCAAGGAAGCGCGCATGCACATCCTGGGCAAGATGCAGGAAGCCATGGGCGAAGCCAAGGCCGAGATCTCGTCCTTCGCTCCCAAGCTGTACACGATGAAGATCAACCCCGAGAAGATCCGTGACGTGATCGGCAAGGGCGGCTCCACCATCCGTGCGCTGACCGAAGAGACCGGCACGCAGATCGACATCGGCGAAGACGGCACCATCACGATCGCCTCCAGCGATGCCGCCAAGGCCGACGAAGCCAAGCGCCGCATCGAAGAGATCACGGCCGAAGTCGAAATCGGCAAGATCTACGAAGGCCCGGTCACCAAGATCCTGGACTTCGGTGCTCTCGTGAACCTGCTGCCCGGCAAGGACGGTCTGCTGCACATCAGCCAGATTGCCCACGAGCGCGTGGAACGCGTCGCCGACTACCTGCAGGAAGGCCAGATCATCAAGGTCAAGGTCATGGAGACCGACGAAAAGGGTCGTGTCAAGCTGTCGCTGAAGGCGTTGACCGAGCGCCCTGCCGGCATGGAGCGCAGCGAGCGCCCCGCGCCTGCCGAGCGTGAGTTCCGCCAGCCGCGTGAGCCCCGCCAGCAGCGCGAGTTCCGCGAGCCGCGTGAGCCCCGCGAGCCCCGTGACGGCGGCCGTCCGGCTGCCGAGGGCGAGCAGCAACAGCAACAGCAGCAGTAATGCCCGGCAAGGCCATTCCCCAAAAGGGGGTGGCCTTGCAGGTGCATGTGGTGACTGGCAAAAAGCGCTGACCTGTTCAGCGCTTGTGGCATTTTTGACAGGGATTGCGAGGTCGAAAGATGGAAAAGCAAATCATGCGTGCCGTGGAACTCACGGACTTTGGTGCTCCCGAGGTATTGCGCCTGGGCGAGCGTCCGCTGCCCGTTGCGGGTGCGCAGGAGTTGCTGATCCAGGTGTCGGCCAGTGGTGTCAATCGCCCTGATGTGTTGCAGCGCAAGGGTCACTATGCTCCGCCGCCCGGCGCCTCCGATCTGCCCGGGCTGGAAGTGGCCGGGGTGATCGTGTCGGGCGATGACGAAGCCATGCGGCTGGCAGGCCTGCGCGTGGGAGACCGCGTGTGCGCGCTGCTGGCCGGTGGTGGCTATGCGGAGTACTGCGTTGCGCCCGTGGCCCAGTGCCTGCCCATCCCGGCAGGGCTCAGCGAGGTGGAGGCTTCGGCATTGCCCGAGACCTTCTTCACCGTCTGGAGCAATGTATTCGATCGCGGTGCCTTGCAGGCGGGCGAAACCCTGCTGGTGCAGGGCGGCAGCAGCGGCATCGGCGTGACGGCCATCCAGCTGGCCAAGGCGCGCGGCGCCACGGTCATCGTGACTGCTGGCTCCGATGCCAAGTGCTCCGACTGCCTGAAGCTGGGTGCCGACCATGCCATCAACTACCGTACCCAGGACTTTGCCGCGGAGGTGCAGCGCATCACCGAAGGCAGGGGTGTGGACGTGATCCTTGACATGGTGGCGGGTGGCTATGTGGCGCGCGAGGTGCAAAGCCTGGCAGAGGATGGCCGCCTGGTCATCATTGCGGTGCAGGGCGGCATCAAGGCGGAGTTCGACGCGGGCCTGGTCCTGCGTCGCCGTCTGCTGGTGACGGGCTCCACGCTGCGTCCGCGGCCTGTCGCTTTCAAGGCTGCCATTGCCCAGGCCCTGCGCCGCGAGGTCTGGCCGCTCATCGAGGCAGGCGGCATTCGTCCTGTGATCCATAGCACCTTCGCTGCCGCTGATGCCGACAAGGCGCACGCGCTGATGGAGTCGAGTCAGCACACCGGCAAAATCGTTTTGACGTGGTAACCATGAAGAAGAAACTCATCGTCGGCAACTGGAAGATGAATGGCAGCCTGGCTGCCAATGCCGTTTTGCTCAAGGCCCTCAAGGAGGGGCTGCCCGAGGGGGGCAATGCGGGCGTGGCTGTGGCCGTGCCTGCCGTCTATCTGGCCCAGGCCCAGGCCGAGCTTGAGGGCTCGGCCATCGGCGTGGCCGCGCAGGACGTGTCGCAGCATGAATCGGGTGCCTATACGGGCGAGCTGTCGGCGGCAATGCTTCGGGATTTTGGCGTGCGCTATACGCTGGTCGGGCACTCGGAGCGTCGCCAGTACCATGGCGAAACCGATGCCGTGGTGGCGCTGAAGGCGCAGGCCGCGCTGGCCAAGGGCGTCACGCCCATCGTCTGTGTGGGCGAAACGCTGGCGGAGCGCGAGGCGGGGCAGACCGAAGAAGTGGTCAAGCGCCAGCTGGCGGCCGTGATCCACCAGGTGGGCCAGTGCATCAATGAGCTGGTCGTGGCCTATGAGCCCGTCTGGGCGATTGGCACCGGCAGGACCGCCACGCCGGAGCAGGCCCAGCAGGTGCATGCCGTGCTGCGCGCACAGCTGGCGGCTGCCAGCCGGCAGGCCGATCGCATCGCCTTGCTGTACGGCGGCAGCATGAATGCCTCCAATGCAGCCCAGCTTCTGGCCCAGGCCGACATTGATGGTGGCCTGGTGGGCGGAGCGTCGCTCAAGGCAGCCGATTTCCTGACCATCATCGCTGCGGCCCAGTAGGCCGGGGCGGTTTTTCCATTCGCTTTTTTAGCTCTCGCGTTACTAGCAGGTACAACCAATGAATGCATTCGCAAGCGTGATCCTCGCCGTTCAGATGCTGTCGGCTCTCGGCATGATCGGCCTGATCCTGATTCAACATGGCAAGGGTGCCGACATGGGTGCCTCGTTCGGCAGCGGCAGCTCCGGCAGCCTGTTCGGTGCCTCCGGCAGCGCCAACTTCCTGTCGCGCTCCACGGCAGGCCTGGCCACGGTGTTCTTCGTGGCCACGCTGGCGCTGGCCTATCTGAGCAATGCGCGTCCCGTCAGCTCGGGCAGCGTGCTGGAAGGTGCCGCGCCCATCACGGCGCCGGCGCCTGCGGCCGCAGGCGCTGCTGGCGAAGTGCCCGCTCCTGCTGCAGGCCAGGCGCCTGCTGCCGGTGCTGAAGGCGCCGCGCAGATCCCCACGAAATAATTTCGAACAAAGTCCTCGGTCCTTCGGGTCCGAGGGTTTTTCAGAGTAGAATCTAGAGATTGTTCGGTAGGCAGAATCTTTGCAACGAAGATAAAGAGCCAGCTGAAATCAAGACTTGCCGTCGTGGTGAAATTGGTAGACACGCTATCTTGAGGGGGTAGTGGCGAAAGCTGTGCGAGTTCGAGTCTCGCCGACGGCACCAAGATATAACTAAGAGCCTGCCCTGCTGATCAGGCTGATCGGTGCGGGCATGCCTTTCAAGGTAGCCGCACACGATGAACATCGACCAGTATCTTCCCGTTCTTTTGTTCATTCTCGTCGGCATGGGTGTCGGCGTGGTCCCCCTGGTACTGGGGTATGTGCTGGGTCCGAACCGACCCGATGCCGCCAAGAACTCCCCCTATGAATGTGGCTTCGAGGCCTTCGAAGACGCGCGCATGAAGTTCGATGTGCGCTACTACCTCGTCGCCATCCTGTTCATCCTGTTTGATTTGGAAATCGCCTTTCTGCTGCCCTGGGCCGTTGCGCTTCGGGACGTGGGTGGGGCCGGTTTCGCCGCTGTCCTTATTTTCCTGACCGTTCTCGTCGTGGGCTTTGTCTACGAATGGAAGAAGGGTGCGTTGGACTGGGACTGAAGCGGGTTCACTAAGGAAACACGATGATCGAAGGCGTGATGAAAGAAGGCTTCATCACCACGAGTTACGACTCTGTGGTGAATTGGGCCAAGACGGGCTCGCTGTGGCCCATGACATTTGGTCTGGCCTGCTGCGCGGTGGAGATGATGCACGCTGCGGCGGCGCGTTACGACATCGGTCGCTTTGGCTCGGAAGTCTTCCGTGCCAGCCCGCGGCAGTCGGACCTGATGATTGTGGCCGGCACCCTGTGCAACAAGATGGCGCCCGCCATGCGCAAGGTCTATGACCAGATGTCCGAGCCCCGCTGGGTCATCTCCATGGGCTCGTGCGCCAACGGCGGCGGCTACTACCACTACAGCTATTCCGTGGTGCGCGGCTGTGACCGCATCGTGCCGGTCGATGTCTATGTGCCTGGCTGCCCCCCTACGGCGGAAGCCCTGATCTACGGCATCATCCAGCTGCAGCAGAAGATCCGCCGCACCCATACCATCGCTCGCGTCTAAGGGCTAGATGATGACTGCTATTGCGATTCACCCCGAAGTGCTTCGGGATGTGGTGGCTGCTGCCTTGGGCGACAAGGCGCGCAGCGTGACCGTGGCCCTGGGCGAGGTGACGGTTGAAGTGTCCGCCGCCCAGTATCTGGAGGCCATGCAGGTTCTGCACACCGCCCCGGATTGCCGGTTCGAGGTCCTGGTGGACCTGTGCGGCGTGGACTACTCCACCTATGCAGAAGTCGGCCGCGAAGGCCCGCGCTTTGCCGTGGTGTCCCACCTGTTGTCGATCAGCCTGAACCAGCGCCTGCGCGTCCGTGTCTTTTGCAGCGACGACGATTTCCCGGTGGTGGCTTCCGTCACTCCCGTCTGGGCGGGTGCGAACTGGTTCGAGCGCGAGGCGTTCGACCTGTTCGGCATCGTTTTCGACGGCCATGACGACCTGCGCCGCATCCTGACCGACTACGGCTTCATCGGCCATCCCTTCCGCAAGGACTTCCCGCTGTCGGGCCATGTGGAAATGCGCTATGACCCCGAGCAGCAGCGCGTGGTGTACCAGCCGGTCACCATCGAGCCCCGCGAGATCACGCCGCGGATCATCCGCGAAGACAACTACGGGGGCCTGCACTGAAGGCGCTCCAGGCGCCTTTTTGATGGACGACCATGGCTGAAATCAAGAACTATTCCCTGAACTTTGGTCCGCAGCACCCGGCAGCGCACGGCGTGCTGCGCCTGGTGCTGGAGCTCGACGGTGAAGTGGTGCAGCGCGCAGACCCGCACATCGGTCTGCTGCACCGCGCGACAGAAAAACTGGCAGAGAGCAAGACCTACATCCAGTCGCTGCCCTATATGGACCGGCTGGACTACGTGTCCATGATGTGCAACGAGCACGCCTACTGCCTGGCCATCGAGAAGCTGCTGGGCATCGAGGTGCCCATCCGCGCCCAGTACATCCGCGTGATGTATTCGGAGATCACCCGCATCATGAATCACCTGATGTGGCTGGGCTCCAGCGGCAACGATGCGGGCAGCTCCACGACGCTGATCTACACCTTCCGTGAGCGCGAAGACCTCATGGACATGTACGAGGCGGTTTCTGGCGCCCGCATGCACGCGGCCTACTTCCGTCCGGGCGGCGTCTACCGCGACCTGCCCGACACCATGCCGCAGTACAAGGCCAGCAAGGTGCGCAATGCGCGCTCGGTCGAGATCATGAACCGCAACCGCCACGGCTCGTTGCTGGACTTCATCGATGACTTCACGCAGCGCTTCCCCAAGTGCGCGGACGAGTACGAGACCCTGCTGACCGACAACCGCATCTGGAAGCAGCGCAACGTGGACATCGGCGTGGTGACGGCCGAGCGCGCCATGAACCTGGGCCTGACCGGCCCCATGCTGCGAGCCTCCGGCGTGGCCTGGGACATGCGCAAGTCGCAGCCCTACGAGGTCTATGACCGCATGGACTTCGACGTGCCCGTGGGCAAGACCGGCGACTGCTACGACCGCTATCTGGTGCGCGTGGCCGAAATGCGCCAGTCCAACCGCATCATCAAGCAGTGCGTGGACTGGCTGCGTGCCAATCCGGGCCCGGTGATCGTGGACAACCACAAGATTGCTCCGCCGCCGCGCGAAGGCATGAAGTCCAACATGGAAGAGCTGATCCACCACTTCAAGCTCTTCACCGAAGGTTTCCGCGTGCCCGAAGGCGAGGCTTACGCGGCCATCGAACACCCCAAGGGGGAGTTCGGCATCTACATCGTGAGCGACGGGGCCAACAAGCCCTACCGCCTGAAGATCCGTCCGCCGGGATTCGCCAATCTGTCCGCCATGGACGAACTGTGCCGAGGCCACATGCTGGCCGACGCCGTGATGGTGCTGAGTACCCTGGACATCGTGTTTGGAGACGTTGACCGATGATTACCGAAGCGACCAAGGAGCGCTTTGCGCGCGAGGTGGCCAAGTACCCGGCCGACCAGAAGCAGTCTGCCGTGATGGCCTGCCTGTCCATCGTGCAGCAGGAGCAGGGCTGGGTCAGCGCCGAGAGCGAGGCCGTGATTGCCGAGTTCCTGGGCATGGCCGAGATCGCGGTGCATGAAGTCACCACGTTCTACAACATGTACAACCAGCGCCCCACGGGCACGTACAAGCTGAACGTCTGCACCAACCTGCCTTGCCAGCTGCGCGACGGCTACAAGGCGCTGCACCATCTGGAATCCCGCCTGGGCATCAAGATGGGCGAGACCACGCCTGACGGCATGTTCACGCTGCAGCAGTCCGAGTGCCTGGGCGCCTGCGCGGATTCGCCGGTGATGCTGGTGAACGACCGCTGCATGTGCAGCTTCATGAGCAACGAGAAGCTCGACGAATTGATCGACGGCCTGCGCGCCGCGGAGGGCAAGGCATGAACGCCGCCGCACAATCGGTCCTGGCCAAGTTTGCCTCTTCGGGCAGCGAGACCTGCTTCCACGACCGCCACATCAATCCCCAGATCTATGCCGACCTGACCGGCGCCAACTGGTCCATCAAGGACTACGAGGCACGCGGCGGCTACCAGGCGCTGCGCAAGATCCTGGGCAAGGATGGCAGCGAGGGCCTGACCCAGGACCAGGTGATCGCCACCGTCAAGGAATCGGGACTGCGCGGGCGCGGCGGCGCAGGTTTCCCCACGGGCCTGAAGTGGAGCTTCATGCCCCGCCAGTTCCCGGGCCAGAAGCACCTGGTCTGCAACTCGGATGAAGGCGAGCCGGGCACCTGCAAGGACCGCGACATCCTGGTGCACAACCCGCACATCGTGATCGAGGGCATGATCATCGCCGCCTACGCGATGGGCATCTCCCTGGGCTACAACTACATCCACGGCGAAATCTTCGAGGCCTATGAGCGCTTCGAGGCCGCGCTGGAGGAAGCCCGTGCCGCCGGCTACCTGGGTGACAGCATCATGGGCAGCAGCTTCAGCTTCCAGCTGCACGCGCACCATGGCTTCGGCGCCTACATCTGCGGCGAAGAGACTGCGCTGCTGGAGTCGCTGGAAGGCAAGAAGGGCCAGCCGCGCTTCAAGCCGCCGTTCCCGGCCAGCTTCGGCCTGTACGGCAAGCCGACCACCATCAACAACACCGAAACCTTTGCGGCCGTTCCCTGGATCATCCGCAACGGCGGCGCTGCGTACCTGGAGTGCGGCAAGCCCAACAACGGTGGCACCAAGATCTTCTCGGTCAGCGGTGACGTGAACCTGCCCGGCAACTACGAAGTGCCGCTGGGCACGCCCTTCAGCAAGCTGCTGGAGCTGGCCGGTGGTGTGCGCACGGGCCGCAAGCTCAAGGCGGTGATCCCCGGCGGATCGTCCTCGCCCGTGCTGCCGGCCGACATCATCATGGAATGCACGATGGACTACGATTCCATCGCCAAGGCCGGCTCCATGCTGGGCTCGGGCGCCGTGATCGTGATGGACGACTCGCGCGACATGGTCGAGAGCCTGCTGCGCCTGTCCTACTTCTACCAGCACGAGTCCTGCGGCCAGTGCACCCCTTGCCGCGAAGGCACGGGCTGGCTGTGGCGCGTGGTCAACCGAATCGAGCACGGCGAGGGCCGTCCTGAAGACATCGAGCTGTTGGACTCGGTGTCCGTGAACATCATGGGGCGCACGATCTGTGCGCTGGGCGACGCGGCAGCCATGCCGGTACGCGCCATGATCAAGCACTTCCGCCACGAGTTTGAAGCGAAGATCCAGAACGCTTCCAAGCAGACGGTCCACGCCGCCTGATCGCGAGAAAAGCATATGGTTGAAATTGAACTGGACGGAAAAAAGGTGGAGGTCGCCGAAGGCTGCATGGTCATGCATGCAGCCGAGAAGGCAGGCACCTACATCCCGCATTTCTGCTATCACAAGAAACTTTCCATCGCCGCCAACTGCCGCATGTGCCTGGTGGATGTGGAAAAAGCCCCCAAGCCCATGCCCGCCTGCGCCACGCCCGTGACGCAGGGCATGATCGTGCGCACCAAGAGCGAGAAGGCAATCAAGGCACAGCAATCGGTGATGGAGTTCCTGCTCATCAATCACCCGCTGGACTGCCCGATCTGCGACCAGGGCGGCGAATGCCAGCTGCAGGATCTGGCCGTGGGCTACGGAAGCTCCGCCTCGCGCTACGAGGAAGAAAAGCGCGTGGTCTTTCACAAGGACGTGGGCCCGCTGATCTCCATGCAGGAGATGAGCCGTTGCATCCACTGCACCCGCTGCGTGCGCTTCGGACAGGAAGTGTCCGGCGTGATGGAGCTGGGCATGATCAACCGCGGCGAGCACTCCGAGATCACCACGGTGGTGGGCGATACGGTGGACTCCGAGCTGTCGGGCAATATGATCGACATCTGCCCTGTGGGCGCGTTGACCAGCAAGCCCTTCCGCTACAGCGCCCGCACCTGGGAGCTGTCGCGCCGCAAGTCGGTCTCGCCCCATGATTCCACGGGTGCCAACCTCATCGTCCAGGTCAAGAACCACAAGGTTCTGCGCGTCGTGCCCTTCGAGAACGAAGAGGTCAACGAGTGCTGGATCGCCGACCGCGATCGCTTCTCCTACGAAGCCCTGAACAGCGACGAACGCCTGACCCGCCCCATGCTCAAGCAAGGCGGCGAGTGGAAGGAAGTCGATTGGCAGACCGCCCTCGAATACGTGGCCAACGGCCTGCGCCAGATCAAGAACGACCATGGCGCCTCCGCCATCGGTTCGCTGGTGAGCCCGCACAGCACGCTGGAAGAGCTGTACCTGGCCGGCAAGCTGGTGCGCGGCCTGGGCAGCGAGAACATCGACTACCGCCTGCGCAATGCCGAGTTCATCGCCGCCCAGGGCGTGCAGTGGCTGGGCACGCCCATCGCGTCGCTGTCCAAGCTGCAAGGCGTCCTGGTGCTGGGCTCGAACCTGCGCAAGGACCATCCGCTGTTCGCGCAGCGCATCCGCCAGGCTGCCAAGCAGGGCTGCGCCGTGCTCGCCATCAATGAGCGTGTCTACGACTGGGCCATGCCGGTGACGGCGTCCATTGTGGCTGCCCCGGACTGGGCCCAGGCGCTGGCCGATGTGGCCGCCGCCGTGGCGCAGGAAAAGGGCGTTGCCGCTCCCGTGGCCGCCGCCAACGTGCATGCCGAGGCCCAGGCCATCGCTGCCGCGCTGCTGCGCGGCGAGCGCAAGGCCATCTTGCTGGGCAATGCCGCTGCGCACCACGCACAGGCATCGACCCTGCTGTCGCTGGCCAACTGGATTGCCGAGCAGACCGGCGCCTCGGTCGGCTACCTGACCGAAGCCGCCAACACGGTGGGCGCGCAATGGGTGGGCGCACAGCCTGCCGCCTCGGGCCTGAATGCAGGCCAGATGCTGGCAGGCGGCCTCAAGGCCGTGCTGCTGCTGAACAACGAGCCCGTGTTCGACTCCGCTGCCGGCGCCCGCGCCGCAGAGGCACTGGGCAAGGCCGAGATGGTCGTGACCCTGAGCCCCTTCAAGGCCAACATGGAATTCAGCGACGTGCTGCTGCCCATCGCCCCGTTCACGGAAACCTCGGGCAGCTTCGTCAACGCCGAAGGCCGCCTGCAAAGCTTCCACGCCGTGGTCAAGCCGCTGGCCGAAGCCCGTCCGGGCTGGAAGGTGCTGCGCGTGCTGGCCAACCTGCTGGGCGTGCAGGGCGTGGACTACGAGACGTCGCAGGACGTGCTCGCAGCCGCCACCGCCGGTGCCACCGGCGTGCCGGCCAACCTGCTGGGCAACGGTGCGCCTGCCGTGAATTCCATCGCCAACGGTGCCGGCCATGCCGCGCCCGTGGTGGCCAGCATTTATCAGCTCGACAGCATCGTGCGCCGCGCGACATCGCTGCAACTGACGGCAGATGCACGTCAGGCTCGTGAGGGAGGCGCCGCATGATTGACGCACTCAAGACGGCCGGTGCCGGCCTGATCGCTGCACCCTGGTGGACCGACGTGGCCTGGCCCGTGCTCTGGATCCTGCTGGGCATCGTTGCCATCGTCGCCCCGCTGATGGGCGCCGTGGCCTACCTGACGCTGTGGGAGCGCAAGCTGCTGGGCTTCATGCAGGTTCGCATGGGTCCCAACCGCGTGGGTCCCTTCGGCCTGCTGCAGCCCCTGGCCGACGGCCTGAAGCTGCTGACCAAGGAACTGATCCAGCCCACGGCTGCTGCCAAGGGCCTGTTCTACGTGGGCCCGGTGATGGCCATCATGCCCGCCCTGGCGGCATGGGTGGCGATCCCCTTCGGTCCCGACGTGGCCCTGGCCAACGTCAACGCCGGCCTGCTGCTGATCATGGCCATCACGTCCATCGAAGTCTATGGCGTGATCATTGCGGGCTGGGCCTCCAACTCCAAGTACGCCTTCCTGGGCGCGCTGCGCGCCTCGGCGCAGATGGTCAGCTATGAAATCGCGCTGGGCTTCTGCTTCCTGGTGGTGATCATGGTCACGGGCAGCATGAATCTGACGCAGATCGTGCTGAGCCAGGGCCAGGGCCAATTCGCCAGCATGGGTGCCAGCGTCCTGTCGTGGAACTGGCTGCCGCTGCTGCCGATCTTCGTGGTCTACCTGATCTCGGCCGTGGCCGAGACCAACCGCCACCCCTTCGACGTGGTCGAAGGCGAAGCCGAAATCGTGGCCGGCCACATGGTCGAGTACTCGGGCATGGGCTTTGCCATCTTCTTCCTGGCCGAATACGCCAGCATGTGGCTGGTGTCCATCCTGGCCGTGGTGATGTTCTTGGGCGGCTGGCTGCCTCCGTTCGACTTCCTGTCGTTCATCCCCGGATGGATCTGGCTGGCGGCGAAGACTTTCCTGGTCGTGTCCATGTTCATCTGGATCCGTGCCACCTTCCCGCGCTTTCGCTATGACCAGATCATGCGTCTGGGCTGGAAGATCTTCATTCCCGTCACCCTGGTGTGGCTGGTCGTCGTGGGTGGCTGGATGCACTCGCCTTGGAACATCTGGAACTGAGCGGAGCAAGAATGTCTGCGGTTGCTGCTACCCCATTTTCGATCAAAGATTTCCTCAAGAGCTTCATGCTCTGGGAACTGGCCAAGGGCATGGCCCTGACTGGCCGCTACACCTTCCGCCGCAAGGTCACGGTGCAGTTCCCCGAGGAAAAGACACCCCTGTCGCCGCGTTTTCGCGGACTGCACGCCCTGCGCCGTTATGACAACGGCGAAGAGCGCTGCATTGCCTGCAAGCTGTGCGAGGCGGTGTGCCCGGCCATGGCCATCACTATCGAGTCCGATGTGCGTGACGACGGCTCGCGCCGCACCACGCGCTACGACATCGACCTGACCAAGTGCATCTTCTGCGGCTTCTGCGAGGAAAGCTGCCCGGTGGACTCGATCGTCGAGACGCATATCTTCGAATACCACGGAGAAAAGCGCGGCGACCTGTACTTCACCAAGGACATGCTGCTGGCCGTTGGCGATCGCTACGAACCCGAGATTGCCGCGGCCAAGGCTGCGGACGCCAAGTACCGCTGAAGCGGCTCCTTGATCACTTGAAAAGATTCGATCCATGGACGCCAAAACTGGTTTCTTCTATCTGTTCTCGGTCGTGCTGCTTTTTGCAGCCTTCCGGGTCGTCACGGCGCGCAACCCCGTGCATGCCGTGCTCAACCTGATCCTGGCCTTCTCGCAGGCTGCCGGCATCTGGCTCCTGCTCAAGGCCGAGTTCCTGGGCGTGACCCTGGTGCTGGTCTACCTGGGCGCCGTGATGGTGCTGTTCCTGTTCGTGGTGATGATGCTGGACATCCGCATCGACGCCGTGCGCCAGGGGTTCTGGAAGCATTTCCCCTTCGCTGCCCTGATCGGCGCCCTGATTGCCTTTGAAATGGGCATGGTGCTGATGGGCGGCTTCAGCGGCGTCGAGGAGCCCAAGGCCATTGCGGCCACGGTCAACGCTGCCGGCCAGACCGTGCAGTACTCCAACACCCAGGCCCTGGGCAAGCTGCTGTACACCGAATACCTGTACCCCGTCGAGATCGCTGCCGTGATCCTGCTGGTGGCCATGATTGCCGCCATCGCCCTGACCCTGCGCAAGCGCAAGGACAGCAAGGCAGTGAACCCGGCCCAGCAGATCCGCGTGCGCGCAAAGGATCGCCTCGAGCTGGTCAAGGTGCCGGTCACCCAGGCGCCGCAGGCACCGGCCGCCGAGGCAACCCCCGCCGTGGAGACAAAAGCATGACGTTGACTTTGGGCCATTATCTGACGCTGGGCGCCATGCTGTTCGCGCTCTCCGTCGTGGGCATTTTTCTGAACCGCAAGAACCTGATCGTGCTGCTGATGGCCATCGAGCTGATGCTCCTGGCCGTCAACACCAACTTCGTGGCGTTCTCCAGCTATCTGGGTGACATGCACGGCCAGGTGTTCGTGTTCTTCATCCTGACAGTGGCAGCCGCCGAGTCGGCCATCGGTCTGGCGATCCTGGTGCTTCTGTTCCGCAACAAGACCAGCATCAATGCGGAAGATCTCAACTCCCTCAAGGGTTGAGTCCGCCGTAACTTGCAAGGTTCTTAAGAATGAGTCAAACACTCTCTGCATCCATGCTCCTGGCGGTGCCGCTGGCACCGTTGGCGGGCTCCGTGCTCGCGGGCATCTGGGGCACGGCCTTCGGCGGCAACAAGATCGGTCGCGGCGGCAGCCATACCCTCACCATCGCGGGCGTGCTGATCGCCTTCATCCTGTCGGCCATCACGTTCAACAGCGTGATCTTCGACGGCGCGCGCTTCGACCAGTCCATCTACACCTGGATGGAAATCGGCGGCCTGAAGATGGAGGTCGGTTTCCTGATCGACAGCATCACGGCCATGATGATGTGCGTGGTGACCTTCGTGTCGCTGATGGTGCACATCTACACCATCGGCTACATGCAGGAAGATGACGGCTACAACCGTTTCTTCTCCTACATCTCGCTGTTCACCTTCTCCATGTTGATGCTCGTCATGAGCAACAACCTGCTGCAGCTGTTCTTCGGCTGGGAAGCCGTGGGCCTGGTGTCCTACCTGCTGATCGGCTTCTACTACAACAAGCCCACGGCCATCTTCGCCAACATGAAGGCCTTCCTGGTCAACCGTGTGGGTGACTTCGGCTTCATCCTGGGCATCGGCCTGATCGCCGCCTACACCGGCACCATGAACTACGGCGAAATCTTCGCCAAGCTGCCCGAGATCCAGAACACCCTGCTGCCGGGCACCGGCTGGCTGCTGGTGACGGTGACGGCCATCTGCCTGTTCATCGGCGCCATGGGCAAGTCGGCACAGTTCCCGCTGCACGCCTGGCTGCCCGATTCGATGGAAGGCCCGACCCCCATCTCGGCACTGATCCACGCCGCCACCATGGTGACGGCCGGCATCTTCATGGTCTCGCGCATGTCGCCGCTGTACGAGCTGTCGGACACGGCACTGAGCTTCATCCTGGTGATCGGCTCCATCACGGCGCTGTTCATGGGCGTGCTGGGCATCATCCAGAACGACATCAAGCGCGTGATCGCGTACTCCACGCTGTCGCAGCTGGGCTACATGACCGTGGCCCTGGGCGCCTCCGCCTACTCGGTGGCCGTGTTCCACCTGATGACCCACGCCTTCTTCAAGGCCCTGCTGTTCCTTGGCGCCGGCTCGGTGATCATGGGCATGCACCACAACCAGGACATCCGCTGGATGGGCGGCGTGCGCAAGTACATGCCCATCACCTGGATCACCTTCCTGCTGGGCAACCTGGCTCTGATCGGTACGCCGTTCTTCTCGGGCTTCTACTCGAAGGACGCCATCATCGAAGCCGTGCACGCCACGAACCTGCCGGGCGCAGGCTTCGCGAACTTCGCGGTGCTGGCCGGCGTGTTCATCACGGCCTTCTACTCCTTCCGCCTGTACTTCATCGTCTTCCACGGCAAGGAGCGCTACGACCAGAACCCGGACGCGCACCACGATGACCATCATGCCCATGACGACCACCACGGCCATGGCCACGATGCCAAGCCGCACGAGTCGCCCCTGGTCGTGACCGGCCCGCTGATGCTGCTGGCCATCCCCTCGGTGGTGATCGGTGCCATCGCGCTGATGCCCATGCTGTTCGGTGACTTCTTCAAGGGCGTGATCCACGTCGATGGCGCAAAGCACGGCGCCATGGCCGAACTGGCCGAGAAGATCCACGGCTGGGTGCCCATGGCACTGCACGGCTTCACGGCCGCGCCGTTCTGGCTGGCACTGGCAGGCGTCGTCGTCTCCTACCTGTTCTACATGGTCAAGCCCGAAGTCCCTGCGGCCATCAAGTCGGCCATGCAGAAGATCGGTGTCTACCAGGCACTGGAAGGCAAGTACGGCGTGGACTGGGTCTACGAAAACATCTTCGCCCGGGGTGCTCGCGCCTTCGGCAGCTTCTTCTGGAAGGT
Organism: Delftia deserti; assembly: GCF_042653485.1. Taxonomy (NCBI): domain Bacteria; kingdom Pseudomonadati; phylum Pseudomonadota; class Betaproteobacteria; order Burkholderiales; family Comamonadaceae; genus Delftia; species Delftia deserti. Next base: position 5,564,672 of record NZ_JBHSIH010000001.1, read on the forward strand.
CGGCGACCAGGCCATCATCGATGGCGCCATCGTCAACGGTTCGTGGAAGCTCATCGGCCGCATCGGCCAGTGGGTGCGCAAGCTGCAGTCGGGCTATCTCTATCACTACGCGTTGGTCATGCTGCTGGGCGTGTTCGCTCTCATGACGTATTTCGTGTGGCTCAACAAGTAGTAGAGGAAGAACAAAAATGCATTGGTTGAGTCTTTCAATCTGGGTGCCGATCGCATTCGGCGCCCTCCTGCTGGCCCTGGGCCGCGAGGACCAGGTCAAGGCGGTGCGCTGGCTGGCCCTGGTCGGCGCCCTGGCCGGCCTGGCGGTCACGCTGCCGCTGATCCAGCAGTTCGACAACAGCACGGCTGCGATGCAGTTCGTGGAGAAGGCGCTGTGGATCGAGCGCTTCAACATCTACTACCACCTGGGCGTGGATGGCATCTCGTTCTGGTTCGTGCCGCTGACGGCCTTCATCACCGTGATCGTGGTGATCGCGTCGTGGGAAAACATCACCGAGCGCGTGAACCAGTACATGGGCGCGTTCCTGATCCTGTCCGGCCTGATGGTCGGCGTGTTCAGCGCGCTGGACGGCCTGCTGTTCTACGTGTTCTTCGAAGCCACGCTGATCCCGATGTACCTGATCATCGGCATCTGGGGCGGCCCCAACCGCATCTACGCGGCCTTCAAGTTCTTCCTGTACACGCTGATGGGTTCGCTGCTGACCCTGGTCGCGCTGATCTATCTGTACACCCAGTCCGGTGGCAGCTTCGAGATCCTCGACTGGCACAAGCTGCCGCTGTCCATGACGGCCCAGACGCTGATCTTCTTCGCCTTCTTCGCGGCCTTCGCCGTGAAGGTGCCGATGTGGCCGGTGCACACCTGGCTGCCCGACGTGCACGTGGAAGCGCCCACCGGCGGTTCCGCCGTGCTGGCCGCCATCATGCTGAAGCTCGGTGCCTACGGTTTCCTGCGCTTTTCCATGCCCATCGCCCCTGATGCATCGCACAAGTGGGCCTGGCTGGTCATCGCGCTGTCGCTGATCGCCGTGATCTACGTGGGCGTGGTCGCGCTGGTGCAAAAGGACATGAAGAAGCTGGTGGCCTACTCTTCCGTGGCCCACATGGGCTTCGTGACCCTGGGCTTCTTCATCTTCAACCCGCTGGGCGTTGCCGGCGGCATCGTGCAGATGATTGCCCACGGCTTCGTGTCGGGCGCCATGTTCCTGTGCATCGGCGTGCTCTACGACCGCGTGCACTCGCGTGAAATCGCCTCCTACGGCGGCGTGGTCAACACCATGCCCAAGTTCGCGGCCTTCGCACTGCTGTTCGCCATGGCCAACTGCGGCCTGCCCGCAACGGCCGGCTTCGTGGGCGAGTGGATGGTGATCCTGGGTGCAGTCCAGTACAACTTCTGGATCGGCCTGGGCGCTGCCACGGCGCTGATCTTCGGCGCCGCCTACACCCTGTGGATGTACAAGCGCGTCTACCTGGGTCCGGTCACCAACGACAATGTGCGCGGCCTGACCGACATCGGCAACCGCGAGTTCCTGGTGCTGGGTCTGCTGGCCATCGCCGTGCTGTACATGGGTCTGTATCCCAAGCCCTTCACTGACGTGATGGATGTGTCCGTGGCCGAGCTGCTCAAGCATGTGGCCATGAGCAAGCTGCAGTGACCAGACTGAAACGAGAGAATCGAGATGATTGACAACATCAGCTGGCTGGCCATCTATCCGGAGATCCTTCTCCTGGTCATGGCCTGCGTGATCGCCCTGGTGGACCTGGGCGTCAAAAGCCCGCGCCGCACGGGCACCTATGTTCTGACGCTGCTGACGCTGGGCGTGGTGGCCGTGCTGCAAGGCATGTACGCCTCCAGCGGCAACACCTTCTATGGCTGGGGCAACATGGTGGTCTCCGACGCCATGGGCAACTGGCTCAAGTGCTTCGCCACCGTGGCCATGATGGTCACCCTGGTCTACGGCCGTCCCTACGCCGCCGACCGCGACATGCTGCGCGGCGGCGAGCTGTTCACGCTGGCCATGCTCGCGCTGCTGGGCATGTTCATCATGATCTCGGGCAACAACTTCCTGGTCATCTACCTGGGCCTGGAGCTGCTGACGCTGTCCAGCTACGCCCTGGTGGCCCTGCGCCGCGACCACACGGCTTCGGTCGAGGCCGCGATGAAGTACTTCGTGCTCGGCGCAATGGCCAGCGGCTTCCTGCTGTACGGCATGTCCATGCTCTACGGCGCGACCGGCTCGCTGGACATCGGCCAGGTCTTCAAGGCCATCAACTCGGGCGAGATCAAGCACCAGGTGCTGGTGTTCGGCCTGGTCTTCGTGGTCTCCGGCCTGGCCTTCAAGCTGGGCGTGGTTCCCTTCCACATGTGGGTTCCCGACGTCTACCAGGGCGCTCCCACGGCCATCACCACCATGATCGGCGGCGCGCCCAAGCTGGCCGCCTTCGCCATCGTCATCCGCCTGCTGGTGGACGGCCTGCTGCCGCTGGCCATCGACTGGCAGCAGATGCTGGCGGTGCTTGCCATCGCCTCGCTGCTGATCGGCAACCTGGCCGGCCTGCAGCAGACCAACCTCAAGCGCATGCTGGCCTACTCGACCATCTCGCAGATGGGCTTCGTGCTGCTGGGCCTGATGTCGGGTGTGGTGGATGGCAAGGTCGATCCGGCCACCATCGAGAACGCCTACAGCTCGGCCATGTTCTACGTGGTGACCTACGTGCTGACCACGCTGGCCGCCTTCGGCGTGATCCAGCTGCTGGCCCGCGAAGGCTTCGAGAGCGAAGAGGTCGCCGACTTTGCCGGCCTCAACCAGCGCAGCCCGCTGTATGCCGGCGTGATGGCGATCTGCCTGTTCTCCATGGCCGGTATCCCCCCCCTGGTGGGCTTCTACGCCAAGCTGTCGGTGCTGCAGGCGCTCGTGGCATCGGGCCACAGCCTGTACATCGCGCTGGCCGTGTTTGCCGTGGTCATGTCGCTGATCGGCGCCTTCTACTACCTGCGCGTCGTCAAGGTCATGTACTTTGACGAACCCATCACCGCCACCAGCGTTTCCGCGTCGCTGGACGTGCGCGTTGTGCTGACCCTCAACGGCGCCCTGGTGCTGGGGCTGGGCCTTCTGCCGGGTGGCCTGATGGCCCTGTGCGCCGACGCCGTCGTGCGCGCCCTGGCTTCCTGATCCACTTTCCCGATGCGGGGCTCTGCACGCAGGGCTCCGCGGTGAGGACATCGGCTTGTCGCAAACCGCTTCGATCTGGCTCGTGATATTGGCTGCCCTTGTGGCAGCCAATTTGCCTTTCTTCAACGCCCGCTGGCTGCAGTTGGGGCCGCTGCGCGCCCAGCGCAAGCCGCTGGCCCTGTGCCTGCTGGAGATGGTGCTGCTGTACTTCATCGTCGGCGGCGTGGCGCTGCTGCTGGAGCGCCGCGTGGGGCAGATCGCGCCCCAGGGCTGGGAGTTCTATGCCGTCACGGGGGCATTGTTCCTGACGCTGGCCTTCCCCGGTTTCGTTTATCGTTTCCTGATTCACCGCCGCGGCTGAGGCTGCGGTGCCGGTTGTCTCATGGGTGGGGGTGCGTGATGAAAGTGCTCGACCTGCATTGCCCGCACGGCCATCTGTTCGAGGGCTGGTTCGCCTCGGAGGATGATTTCCAGGGCCAGCTGCAGCGCAAGCTGGTGCTGTGCCCTGTCTGTGGGCACAGCGACATCACCAAGCGCCTGAGCGCCCCCCGCATCAATCTTGGTGCCAAGCCTGCGGCCTTGCCCCCGGCTGCCGCACCGGCCGCCGAGCCTGCGGCAGCCGCCATGCCTTCACCGTCCATGCCGCCCGAGGCGCGCGAGCAGCTGCAGGCCATGCAGGCCGCCTGGCTGAAATGGTCGCGCCAGGTGGCGCAGCAGACCGAGGACGTGGGCGAGCGCTTCGCCGATGAAGCGCGCCGCATGCACTATGGCGAGACGGACGAGCGTGCCATCCGCGGCAAGGCCAGCCCCGAGCAGGCCATGCAATTGCTGGATGAAGGCATTGCCGTCCTTCCATTGGCCTTGCCGGAAGGCAGCAAGGAAACACTGCAGTAAGCGGCGACTGGCACATGCTGTCTTGGCGACGACAATTGCACTGATTGCAATGCATCGGCAATTTCCAAGCCACGCCTTTGTTTGTTGCTATTTATTAAGTAGCATTCCGGCCAACTTTGTCGCCCGTTAATTGATGAAGCGACAAACTCAAGCATATCTGCGGCTTTTCGCATAGTGACTGAGCAGGCCACAGGGAGATTGCCGACCTGGGTGTTTCCCGTAAGACTGCGGACATTGGCCGCTGCCCTGTAAGTCGCAAAAAGGGTAGTTTGCTATCGCTTTGGAAGCGCTCTGTCCTTCCCTGGGGGCCTCGCCGGGCCGAGATGGTGGAGAACCCTAGGCCCTGCCTGCCGCCGCGGCACCTTACAGCCCCGCGTGTGCTTGATTATTTGAAGTGTGAGTGATTGCTTCCGTTGTCTGTGACAGCCAGGCTCGATGCGCCATGCTGCAGTGCGGGGCAGGGCCTGTGCTTAGGAGCACTTACGTAGGCGTTTTCCCGCTGCGGTGCACAACGTCGGCAAGCCTACGATGCGTCCGACCCTGCACAACGCCCGCCAGAGCCTCTGGCGACGCGTTGGGGGCTGGCAGCATCAACGGAGCAGGCGAAGCGCACATGAGCGACGTTATTCTCGAAACCCGGAACCTGACCAAAGAGTTCAAGGGATTTACGGCGGTGAGCAAGGTGGACCTTTCGGTGCGCCGTGGCTCCATCCATGCCTTGATCGGCCCCAATGGCGCAGGCAAGACCACCTGCTTCAACCTGCTGACCAAGTTCCTGGAGCCCACCTCCGGCACCATCCGTTTCAATGGCGAGGACATCACGCGGGAGGCTCCTGCGCAGATTGCGCGCCGTGGCGTGATCCGGTCCTTCCAGATCTCGGCTGTGTTCCCGCATTGCACGCTGCTGGAGAACGTGCGCATCGGCCTGCAGCGCAAGCTGGGCACGGAGTTCCATTTCTGGCGCAGCGAGAAGAGCCTGTCGCAGCTCGATGACCGCGCCATGCAGTTGCTGGCCGAAGTGGGCCTGCAGGATCTGGCCGACGAGGTCACGGTCAACCTGCCCTATGGCCGCAAGCGCGCGCTGGAGATCGCCACCACGCTGGCCATGGAGCCCGAGCTGATGCTGCTGGACGAACCCACGCAGGGCATGGGCCACGAGGACGTGGACCGCGTGACCCAGCTGATCAAGAAGGTCTCGGCCGGCCGGACGATTCTCATGGTGGAGCACAACATGAAGGTGATCTCCACCATTGCCGACCGCATCACGGTGCTGCAGCGCGGCGCCGTGCTGGCGGAAGGCCCCTATGAAGAGGTTTCACGCAACCCGCAGGTGATGGAAGCGTACATGGGCACGACCGACGGCCAACTGCAGGGAGCGCATTGAGATGACTGCACCGGCATTGGAAATCAAGGGCCTGCAGGCCTGGTACGGCGAATCCCATGTGCTGCACGGCATGGACCTGGTGGTCCAGCCCGGCGAGGTGGTCACGCTGCTGGGGCGCAACGGCGCGGGCCGCACGTCCACGCTGCGCGCCATCATGGGTCTGACGGGCGCGCGCAAGGGCTCCATCCGGATCAATGGCGTGGAAGCCATCCACCTGCCCACGCACCGCATTGCCCACCTGGGCGTGGGCTACTGCCCTGAAGAGCGCGGCATCTTCTCCAGCCTCTCGTGCGAGGAGAACCTGATGCTGCCGCCGCCGCTCAAGACCGGCCAGCCGGGCATGAGCGTGGACGAGATCTACGCCATGTTCCCCAACCTGGCCGAGCGCCGCCACAGCCAGGGCACGCGCCTGTCGGGCGGCGAGCAGCAGATGCTGGCGGTGGCGCGCATCCTGCGCACGGGCGCGCGGCTGCTGCTGCTCGACGAAATCTCGGAAGGCCTGGCCCCGGTCATCGTGCAGGCGCTGGCCCGCATGATCACCATGCTGCGCACCAAGGGCTATACCGTGGTCATGGTGGAGCAGAACTTCCACTTCGCGGCGCCGCTGGCCGACCGCTTCTACGTGGTCGAGCACGGCCATGTGGTCGAGCGTTTCGGCGCGTCCGAGCTGCAGGCCAAGATGCCCGTGCTCAACGAACTGCTCGGAGTCTGACCCGGATATCCATCGTGGCTGGCGCCTGGGGCTCGCCGGCTGCATTCCTGCCATGGCCCTGTGACAAAAAACCCAAGACATCAACGCGAAGGAGACACCAATGAAAGCAAAACTGACCGCACTGTCGTGCATGCTGGCCGCTGCCGGCCTGGCCAGCCCGCTTGCCATGGCACAGGAGAAGGTGAAGATCGGCTTCGTGACCGACATGTCCAGCCTGTATGCGGACGTGGAAGGCAAGAACGCCGTCACCGCCATGCAGATGGCCATCGATGACTTCGGCGGCAAGGTGCTGGGCCAGCCCATCGAGCTGCTGAGCGCCGACCACCAGAACAAGGCCGACATCGCCGCCTCCAAGGTGCGCGAGTGGGTGGACACGCAAGGCATCTCGCTGGTGTTCAGCGGCACCAATTCCGGCACGGCCCTGGCGGTCTCGCAGGTGGCCAATGAGAAAAAGCGCGTGCACTTCAACAGCGGCGCGGGTTCGTCGGCACTGACCAACGAGCAGTGCAATCCCTACACCGTGCACTACGCCTATGACACCGTGGCCCTGGCCAAGGGCACGGGTACGGCCGTGGTCGAGCGCGGCGGCAAGGACTGGTTCTTCCTGACGGCCGACTACGCCTTCGGCCACGCGCTGGAGAACGACACCACGGCCGTCATCAAGGCCAAGGGCGGCAAGGTGGTGGGCGGCGTGAAGCATCCGCTCAATGCCTCGGACTTCTCGTCCTTCCTGCTGCAGGCGCAGGCCTCCAAGGCCCAGATCCTGGGCCTGGCCAATGCCGGCGGTGACACCATCAATTCGATCAAGGCGGCCAAGGAATTCGGCATCAACAAGAGCATGAAGACCGTGGGCCTGCTGGTGTTCCTGACCGACATCCACAGCCTGGGCCTGAAGAACACCGAAGGCATGCAGTTCACCACCAGCTGGTACTGGGACCAGAACGATGCGGCGCGCAAGTTCGGCGAGCGCTTCTTCGCCAAGACCAAGCGCATGCCCACCTCGATCCAGGCTGCCGACTACTCGGCCGTGACCAGCTACCTCAAGGCCGTGCAGGCCGTGAAGTACACCGATGCCGACAAGGTCATGGCCTATCTCAAGAGCACGCCCATCGACGACTTCTACGGCAAGGGCGTGATCCGTCCCGATGGCACCTTCGCCCACGACATGTACCTGGTCGAGGTCAAGAAGCCCGCCGAGTCCAAGAGGCCCTGGGACTACCTGAAGGTCGTGGCCACGCTGCCCGCCGACCAGGTCTGGACCACCAAGGCCGAGACCAAGTGCGCGCTGTGGAAGTAACGCTGCACCGCCACTGACCCCCAACCGCCACCCGGCCAACCACGACAGCTGTATCCCATGGAAATCTTTGGTGTTTCCCTGCCAGGCCTGATGAGCCAGCTCCTTCTGGGGCTGGTCAACGGCTCGTTCTACGCCATCCTCAGCCTGGGGCTGGCGGTGATCTTCGGCCTGCTCAACGTGATCAACTTCGCCCACGGCGCGTTGTTCATGCTGGGCGCCATGGTCACCTGGATGGCCATGAGCTACTTCAACATCAACTACTGGGTGATGCTGGTGCTGTCGCCGTTGCTGGTGGGCCTGCTGGGGGTGCTGATAGAGCGCTTCCTGTTGCGCTGGATCTACAAGCTCGACCACCTCTACGGCCTGCTGCTGACCCTGGGCCTGTCGCTGCTGATCGAGGGCCTGTTCCGCTCGGTCTACGGCGTCTCGGGCCTGGGCTACGACACGCCCGAGCTGCTGGAGGGCGCGACCAACCTGGGCTTCATGATCCTGCCCAACTACCGCGCCTGGGTGGTGCTGGCCTCCATCGTGGTCTGCGTGGCCACCTGGTTCATGATCGAGAAGACGCGCATCGGCGCCTACCTGCGGGCGGGCACCGAGAACCCGCGGCTGGTCGAGGCCTTCGGCGTCAACGTGCCCGTGATGATCACGCTGACCTATGCCTTCGGCGCGGCCCTGGCGGCCTTTGCCGGCGTGCTGGCGGCGCCCGTCTACCAGGTCACGCCGCTGATGGGGCAGAACCTCATCATCGTGGTCTTCGCCGTGGTGGTGATCGGCGGCATGGGCTCTATCATGGGCTCCATCCTCACCGGCCTGGGCCTGGGCGTGATCGAGGGCCTGACCAAGGTCTTCTGGCCCGAGGCGTCGTCCACCGTGGTGTTCTTCATCATGGTCATCGTTTTGCTCATCCGCCCCGCCGGCCTGTTCGGCAAAGAGAAATAACAAGAACGAGGACAAGGGGCCGACCACATGAAATCCAAGACTCTCGTTCAACGCATCGCCCCCTGGGGCTATGGCCTGCTGCTGCTGGGCCTGCTGGCGGCGCCCATGCTGGGCGCCTACCCGGTGTTCGTGATGAAGCTCATGTGCTTCGCACTGTTCGCCTCGGCCTTCAACCTGCTGCTGGGCTACACGGGCCTGCTGTCCTTCGGCCACGCGGCCTTCCTGGGCGGCGCGGCCTATGTGACGGGCTACGCCATCAAGGGCTGGGGCTTCACGCCCGAGCTGGCCATGCTGGCCGGCACGGCCGGGGGCGCGCTGCTGGGGCTGATCTTCGGCTGGCTGGCCATCCGGCGCCAGGGCATTTATTTCTCGATGATCACGCTGGCGCTGGCCCAGATGCTGTTCTTCGTGTGCCTGCAGGCGCCCTTCACGGGCGGCGAGGACGGACTGCAGGGCGTGCCGCGCGGCAAGCTGTTCGGCCTCATCGACCTGACCAGCGACCTGACCATGTACTACGTCACGCTGGTCATCGTGGTCCTGGCCTTCCTGCTGATCGTGCGCACCATCCACTCGCCCTTCGGCCAGGTGCTCAAGGCCATCAAGGAGAACGAGCCGCGTGCAACCTCGCTGGGCTACGACGTGGCGCGCTTCAAGCTGCTGGCCTTCGTGATCTCGGCCGCGCTCACGGGCCTGGCCGGCTCGCTCAAGACCGTGGTGCTGGGCTTTGCCACGCTGTCGGATGTGCACTGGACCACCTCCGGCCATGTGATCCTGATGACGCTGATGGGCGGCCTGGGCACGCTGTCCGGCCCCATCCTGGGCTCGGCCGTGGTGGTCATGCTGGAGAACAAGATCGGCGAGTTCGGCAGCTTCCTGCAGCGCCTCACGGGCGTGGAGTGGTTCTCCACGCTGGGCGAGTCGGTGACCATCGTCACCGGCCTGATCTTCGTGGTCTGCGTGCTGCTGTTCCGCAAGGGCATCATGGGCGAGCTGATCGCCTGGCTGCAGAAAAAGCGTACTCCTTGAGATCCTGAAGACCGCACCGAGCGCAGGGAAGGGCAGGCCACCAGGACCGCATCTGATCCTGTTGGCCTGCCCTTATCCGTTGTCGGGTTCCTGCATCCATGCCGGCAGGTCCCGCTGGCCGTGCAGCACACGCCATACATCGACGTGATGGGCGTGCTCCACATAGAACACCATGTACGGGTAGCGCGTCAGCGGCCAGGCGCGCAGGCCCGGCAGATGGAGTTCATGGGCATAGCGCAGCGAGCCTGTGGCGGGGTGGCGGCCTATGTGTGCGTAGGCCTTCTCCAGCGCGTCGATGAAGCCCAGGGCTGCGTGTGCTGCCTCCTCGTCCAGGTACCAGGCAAGTATCTCTTCGACGTCCCGGTTGGCCTGCTCGTGGGGGACGATGGCCTTGGCCTTCACCTGCTGGCCTTCGCCCGCTCACGCAGTCCATCGAAATAGCCCGCATCCACCACGGCAGCCGGCGCCGAGCCCGCTCCGGCCAGCATCAGGTTGCGCAGTTGCAGGCGCTCCTGATCCCTGCGGATCAGCTCGCGGACATACTCGCTGCTTGTGCCGTAGCCACGCTGGCGAACCTGCTCATCCACAAAGGACTTGAGGGTGTCAGGCAGGGAAATGTTCATGGTGCTCATGTCGCAAGTGTGGGTTCCTTGGCAAAATTTGGCAAGATTCCCATTCCGCCAAAGCGATCACGAGCAGGTTCTCATAGCTGCAGCGGCCGGGCGTAGCCCGTCATCTCCAGATATCCCTGACCGGCTCGTGCCTCCTGGCCCGGGCCGGTCGGCCTTTGCAGGCTGCACAGGCCTTCCCAGTAGATGGCGCCGGTGGAGGCGCTGCTGTCCAGCTCCTGGTCATCGACCAGGGCGGTCACCGAAAAACGGCCTGCCGGTGTGTCCACCTGCCATTGCACGGGGTAGCGCGCTCCGCTGGCAGGGCTGCTCCAGTGGCGCAGCGGCGTGAACTGCACTGCATCGTGGGTGAAGACCTGCAGCGTGCCATCCACACCGCGCAGCGAGCCACCGGCCCACAATGCGCTGCCATCCGCCCGTCGCACGCGAAAGGCCGTGAGCGCGCCGCCGTCGAACAGGTTCATGCCTATCCAGTCCCAGCCCACGGCCTCGGGGTGCATCAGGGCCTGGCTCCATTCATGGTCCAGCCAGGCGCGGTTGTCACCGGGTTCGCGCGCGGCCTCGATCTCCATGCGCTGGCCTGCCAGCTCCAGCATGCCGCTCACCTGCAGTTGCGGGCGGCTGTAGTAGTAGCTGGCCTGCTCGGGCTCCGGCCCCTTGCGCGAGAGGCCGGCGCGGCCCTGCAGCAGCGGGTGCTCGCGGGTCTCGAAGCGCAGGTCCAGTGCGAATGCGGTGCTGCGTATGCGGGTGGTGTAGCGTTCGGCAGGGCCTTCATCGGTGCGCTGCAGCGACCAGTCCTGCAGCCGCACGCCGGCATCGGTCTCGCTGGCCTGGGCAATGCCGAAGCCTGCGCGCGCGATGCGCTGGTCGTGGTGCAGGCGGGCGCCCTGCACATCGCACAGCGCCGCATGGGCAAACAGCAACTGGCGCGCCGCAAAGGCGGAGCGCAGCTCCTGTGTGGCCGGCACGCGCGATCGGAAGAAGGTGATCTGGAAACCCCAGGCCCGCCCCGCCGCGCGTGCCTGGCCGGTGATGTACCACCACTCGGTGCGCAGCCCGGGGTGGCTGCCATGGTCGCGCGGGAAGACCAGCGTGCGCTGCGGCAGTGCCTGGGCGGGCAGGCCCGCGGCCCCCAGGCCCAGGCCGGCAGCCAGTCCCAGCAGATGGCGGCGGGGCAGGGGCATCATGGATCAGCTTTGCAACTGCGCGATGCGCGCCTGGGCCGGCCCGCAGTCGCCGATGCGCTGCATCACCCAGTCCGCATCATGGTAGGTGGGCAGGTAGCGTTCGCCCGCATCGCACAGCAGCGAGAGGATGGAGCCCTGCTCGCCGCGCTGGCGCATCTCGCTGGCCAGCCTGAGCATGGCCACGTAGTTGGTGCCCGTGGACGGCCCCACGCGTCGGCCCAGCAGTGCGGACAGGCTGCGCATGGCGGCCAGGGAATCGCAGTCCGCCACCTCCTCCATGCGGTCCACCAAGGTGCGCACAAAGCTGGGCTCCACGCGCGGGCGGCCTATGCCTTCGATGCGCGAGCCCGGCGCGGTGAGGGCGGCATCGCCCGTGCGGTGGTAGGCGGCGAACACCGAGCCCTCGGGATCGGCCACGCAGATGCCCGTGGCATGGCGCTGGAAACGCACGTAGCGGCCAATGGTGGCACTGGTGCCGCCCGTGCCCGCGCCCACCACGATCCAGCGCGGCACGGCATGGCGCTCGCGCCGCATCTGGGTGAACATGCTCTCCGCGATGTTGTTGTTGCCGCGCCAGTCGGTGGCGCGCTCGGCATAGGTGAACTGGTCCATGTAGTGGCCGTCGGTCTGCGCGGCCACGGCGCGTGCCTCGTCGTAGACCTGGCCTGCGCTGTCCACCAGATGGCAGCGGCCGCCGTAGAACTCGATCAGCGCAATCTTCTCGGCCGAGGTGCTGCGCGGCATCACGGCCACGAAAGGCAGGCCCAGCAGGCGCGCGAAATACGCCTCGCTCACGGCCGTGGAGCCGCTCGATGCCTCGACGATGGTCGAGCCCTCGTGCACCCAGCCATTGCACAGCGCATAGAGAAACAGCGAGCGCGCCAGCCGGTGCTTGAGGCTGCCCGTGGGGTGGGTGGATTCGTCCTTGAGGTAGAGGTCGATCCCCAGGCCGGCAAAGCCGGGCAGGGGCAACGGGATCAGGTGCGTGTCGGCACTGCGCTGGTAATCGGCCTCGATGCGGTTGATGGCCTCATGCAGCCAGGAAGAGGTGGTGTGCGGCATGGCGGCCATTGTCGCAGGCTGCCTCTTACCAATCCTCCTTGACGGCCAGCACTGCCTCGCGCCCTGCAGCCGCACGCCCGGCCAGCCAGGCCGTCAGCGTGCCTGCCGCGATCACGCTGGCAGCCAGCGCAAAAAGGCGGGGCCACGGCAGGGACAACTCCATGGTCCAGTGAAAGCTTTGCGGATTCACCACATGCACCAGGATCACGGCCACGCCCAGGCCCAGCAGGCTGCCGGCGATGGCGCCCGCCGTGGTCCAGGCCATGCCTTCGCCGGCCACCACGGCCAGGATGTCGCGCCGCGTCAGGCCCAGGTGGGCGAGCAGGCCGAATTCCTTGCGCCGCGCCAGAACCTGGGCGCTGAAGCTGGCTGCAATGCCGAACAGGCCGATGCCGATGGCCACGGCCTGCAGCCAGTAGGTCACGGCAAAGCTGCGGTCGAAGATGCGCATGGAGCGCTCGCGCAGCGCGCCGCTGCTGGCGAACTCCAGTGCCTGGGCGCCACCGGGCCCGTCCATCAGGGACTGGATGCGCGCCTGCAGTTGCTGCGCCGTGGCGGCGTCATCAACCACCGGCCAGATGGCGATTTCGGTGGGGCCCGCGGTGGTGGCTCTGTCATGTGCAAGCTGGTGGTAGTCATCCCAGTCCATGGCGATGGCGCCGAACTGGCGAACGTAGTCACGCCAGATGCCGGCCACAAACACGCGGGAATCTCCCGACGGCAGGGCCTGGGCCAGCAGCGGCCACTCCTGGCCCGGCCGCACGCCATAGAGTTGGGCCACCGCTTCACTGACATAGACGGGCGTGCTGCCAGCGGGCGCTTGCACGGGGCCTTGTATCCACGGCAGCTGCTGGCCCTGGGGGCCATGCAGCGGTCGCAGCAGCAGGCTGACGGCGGGGCGGTCCGGACTGAGCCACAGGCTGGTGCTGCGCATGGGCTGGGCGCGCTGCACGCCAGGCAGGGCGGCAATGCGTGTGGCCAGGTCGGCAGGCAACCGGGCGGCATCGGCGCGGCCTGCGCTGCCGGCCGTGCGCAGGTACAGCGGGGCGGGCAGCACGGCGTCCAGCCAGGCGATCATGCTGTCCCTGAAGCTGGCCACCATCACGGTCAGCGCCACGGCCAGGCTCAGGCTGGCCACCACGCCGCCCACGGCCACGGTGGTGCTGCGGCGCATGCGCCGCGCGCGCTCCACGGGCAGCAGGGCCAGCGGCTGGCGCAGCAGCGATTGCGGCACCAGGCGCAGCAACTGGCCCAGCAACCAGGGCAGGGCTGCCATGCCGCCCAGCAGCAGCAGGGCCACGGCGGCATAGGCGGCGAGGGGGATGCCGGCCACGGGGGGAACAAAGGCCAGCGCCACGCTGGCTGCCATCAGCAGCAGGGCCGGCAGGCCGCGCGCTGCGCGCTCAGAGCCGGCGCCCTGGCCCTTGAGCGTGGCGGCGGGGGGCAACTCCATGGCTTGGCGCGCCGGCCACCAGCCGCCAGCCACCGTGGCGGCCACGCCCAGCAGGCCAAAGGTCAGCGCGGCGCTGGCGCTCCACTGCAGCGCGGGCTGCACGCCGGCAAAGTAGCCGCCACCCAGGTCGCCGCCCAGCAGGTGCAGGGCCAGCCAGGCCAGGCCCGCGCCCAGGGCGATGCCGGCCGCGCTGCCCATAATACCCAGCAGCAGCGATTCCAGCAGCACCAGGCCCAGGCGCTGGCGCGGCGTCAGTCCCAGCACGGCCAGCAGGGCGAATTGCGGCGCGCGCTGGGCCACGCTGAGCGCCAGCACCGAGAACACCAGGAAGGCCCCCGTGAACAGCGCCACCAGGGCCAGCACCGTGAGGTTGACGCGGTAGGCGCGCGACATCTCGGCAATTCGCTGCTGGTCGTCGCCGGGGCGGCTGGCCAGGGCCTGGGCGGGCCAGTCGGGCAGGCGGCGCAGCTCGGCCAGCAGGGACTCGCGCGTGGCGCCTTCGGCCAGCAGCACATCGATGCGGTCCACCTGGCCCCAGCGCTGCAGGCTGTCCTGCAGCGCGCCTATGTCCATCACGGCCAGCGGCGGGCCGGATGCGGCCACCGTGCCCGCGATGCGCAGGGTCTGCGCGCGCCCGCCCAGTTGCCATGGCAGGGGCGTGTGCCGCGCCTGCTCCGGCGTCAGGCCCAGGGCTTCGAGTGCCGTTGCATTGAGGAAGACCGCATCGGGCGCGAACAGGTCCAGCCGCCCGCCGCCATCGAACAGCCGAGGCATGAGCGCAGGCGCCACGGGCGCCAGCCGCAGCGCATCGCCGCCCAGCACGTGCAACTGCACCGGCGTGGCGGTACCGGCCAGTGCCGTGGCTTCGATCCAGGGTGCGGCCAAGCTGACCTGGGGCTGCTGGGCAACACGCCCATACAGCGCTTCGGGCAGGCCGCCCTGCATGGCCCGCAGCTCCAGGTCCGGCTGGCCGCTGACCGTGCGCACGGCGCGCGAGAACTCATCCAGCGCGGACTGGTTGATCACATGCACGGCAAAGCCCAGGGCCACGCCCAGCATGATGGCCACCAAGGCGGTGGCCGTGCGCCAGGGGTGCTGGCGCAGCTCCTGCCAGGAAAAGGTGCGAAGCAGGGCGAACATGGGCGGAAGATCTCTGGCGCTAGGCGGGCTGCATGCCCTGTGCGGTCAGGCGCAGCACCCGGTCTGCACGGCGCGCGGCCTCGATGGAGTGCGTGACCAGCACCAGGGCGGCCTGGTGCTCGCGTGTCTGCTGCAGCAGCAGCTCCATGACCTGCGCGGCCGTGCCGGGGTCCAGGTTGCCGGTGGGCTCGTCGGCCAGCAGCAGGGCCGGGCCATGGACCAGGGCGCGTGCAATCGCCACGCGCTGCAGCTGGCCGCCGCTGAGCTGCCAGGGCAGGCGCTGCTCCAGCCCCTGCAGTCCCACGGCCTGCAGCAACTGCTGCACGCGCAGGCGGCCTGCGGCATCCAGCCGCTGCAGCAGCATCAGCGGCAGGGCCACGTTGTGCCAGACATCCAGGTGCGGCAGCACATGGAAGGCCTGGAACACGAAGCCCACATGGCTGCGCCGCCACAGCGCGCGGCCGGTTTCATCCAGGGCCGACAGGTCCTGGCCTTGGTGCAGCACGCGGCCCTGCTGCCATTCATCGAGCCCGGCCAGGCAGTTGAGAAAGGTGGACTTGCCTACGCCCGAGTCACCCACGATGGCCACGAACTCGCCGCGCGCCACGCTGCAGTCCACGTTCTCGAAGACGGCGGTTTCCGTGCCGCCGTCGTTGCGGTAGCGCCGCGCCAGGCCCTGGACCTGAAGCAGCGGCGGCTGAGTCAGCGGCGTGTTGTTCCGGGGCGCGGCAGTCATGAAGGCGGTTTCCTGTTCAGCCGTTGCGGGCCTGGTTTGCTGCAGCCACCACGGCCATCGCTGCCTGCAGCAGTTGCTGCTGGGCATCGGGCGCATCGCAGGCAATGGCATGGCGGGCGGGCATGCTGCGCAGCCAGGTGATCTGGCGCTTGGCCAGCTGGCGCGTGGCGGCAATGCCGCGTTCGCGCAGCGAGTCCATGGGGTACAGGCCGTCCAGCGATTCCCAGGCCTGGCGGTAGCCCACGCAGCGGATGGAGGGCAGGTCCAGGTGCAGGTCGCCGCGCGCACGCAGTTGCTGCACCTCGTCGATGAAACCGGCATCCAGCATGGCGTCGAACCGCTGGGCGATGCGCGCATGCAGCCAGGCGCGGTCCTGCGGCTCCAGCGAGAAGAAACCGCCGGGGCTGATCAGGCCCTGTGCCGCATCCTTGCCTGCCCGCGTATGAAAGCTGGACAGCGGCTTGCCCGACACATGCCAGACCTCCAGCGCGCGCTGTATGCGCTGGCTGTCGGCTGGCGCCAGGCGTGCGGCCGTGGCGGGATCGACCTGGGCCAGCAGCGCATGCATGGCGGGCCAGCCGATCTGCGCGGCCTGGGCGTCCAGCCGCTCGCGCACGGCGGGATCGGCGGCCGGCATGTCGTCAATGCCATCCTGCAGGGCCTTGAAATACAGCATGGTGCCGCCCACCAGCAGCGGCAGGGCGCCGCGCGCGCGAATCTCGGCCGCCAGGCGCTGCGTGTCCTGCACGAACTCGGCCGCGCTGTAGGCCTGCAGCGGGTCGCGGATATCGATCAGGTGATGGGGGCAGGCTGCCAGTTCTTCGGGCGTGGGCTTGGCCGTGCCGATGTCCATGCCGCGATAGACCAGGGCCGAGTCCACGCTGATGATTTCTGCCGCCTGGCCGCGTTCGGCCAGCAGCCTGGCCAGGGCCAGGGCGGCAGCGGTCTTGCCGGAAGCGGTGGGGCCGGCGATGGCCAGGCAGGGGAGCGGGGAAGCGGTGGACATTCGAGAAACGGGAACGCAGGAAAGTGGAATCAACGGTGGCCGTCGACGCGGCCATGGCGGCGCACCAGCCCCCAGGCGACCAGGGCCGTGCACACGCCCCAGAACCAGATGCCGAAGGCCATGGGCCGGGTGGACTGGCCGTCCAGGTGCAGCCCCAGCCAGTGTCCCATGGCAAAGGCGATGAGCATCATGGTGAAGCCGTTCAGCGCCGAGGCCGTGCCCGCCGACTGCGGGAAGGGCGCGATGGCATTGCTCTGGCCGCAGGGCATGTGCACGCCATGGGCGATCTGGAAGATATAGAAGGGCAGGGCATAGGCCCAGAGGCTGCGCGCATCGGCCAGCGCCGCAATGCCGATGGCCGTGGCCGACAGCAGGCTGGCCAGCCCGGCGAGCTGCACGGCGCGCCGCACATCCATGCGCTGCAGCAGCCAGCGGCACAGGAAGGTGCCCGCGATGTAGCACAGCGCGTTGCTGCCCATCAGCAGGCCGTAGCCCGTGCGGCTCACGCCCAGCACATGGATATAGGTGAAGGAAGATGCGGCCAGGTTGGTGAACAGGGCCGCATAGGTGCAGCAGGTCAGCAACTGGTAGGACTGGAATCCCGGGTGGCGTACGATGGTGATCCAGTTGCGCGCCAGGGCCAGCGGCTGCAGCGCCGTGGGATTGGTGCGGGCCAGTGTCTCGGTGAAGCGCAGGGCCACCAGCAGCAGGGCCAGCGCGCCCATCACGGCCTGGGCCAGCATGGTCGAGCGCCAGCCCAGCGAATCCACCAGCAGGCTGCCGCTGACGGGGCTCAGGAAGGCGATCACGCCCAGCCCGGTCAGCGCCTTGGACATGACCTGGGCGCCCAGGTGCGGCGCGAACAGGTCGCGCACCATGGCACGCGCACACATCACGCCGGCGCCCAGCGATGCCCCCTGCAGCGCGCGCCAGGCGATCAGCGACTCCATGGTCTCTGCACTGGCGCTGCCCAGCGCGGCCAGCACGTAGATGGACATGCCCGCCAGCAGGATGGGCCGGCGCCCGAAGCGGTCGGACAGCGGCCCCCAGGCCAGCTGCGAGCAGCCGAAGGCCAGCAGGAACGCCGTCAGCGTGAGCTGCACCTGGGACACCTGGGTGGAGAAGGCCGCCTGTATCGACGGCAGGGCCGGCAGGTACAGGTCGGTGGCCAGCGGCTGCAGCCCCAGCAGCAGGCCGAGCAGGACGACGACCAGGACGGGGGACATGGCCGGCTGCGCTTGCGCGGCGGCGGGAGACAGGGGCGCTGACATAGGCGACCGAGGGTAGCAGAGAACAAGGGGTGCCGCTGTCCATGTCTGGCGGTGCATATCCATCTGCGGATTGCGCAGTTGGGAACCGGCCGGGCCCTGCCTACATTGCATTGCAGAGGAATCAACCCGATCAACGCAACTGTGAACAAAGGACCGCAATGGCAACGCTGACCGCTTTCTCCTCCCTTCCCGCCGCGCTGCGTCAGGGGGCGTGCACCCTGCTGTGGGGCGTGGCCCTGGTCGGTGGTGCGGCCCATGCCAATGCGCCTGTGCCCGAAGGCCCGCTGGTCAGCACCGAATGGCTGGCGGCCAACCTCAACCGCGCCGATGTGCGCATCGTCGAGGTCAGCGTCAACCCCGGCCTGTACGAGCGCTCCCATGTGCCGGGCGCGGTCAATTTCTCGTGGCACAACGACCTCAACGACAAGGTGCGCCGCGACATCGTGGGCAAGGAGCAGTTCGAGAAGCTGCTGTCCCAGGCCGGCGTGAAGGACGGCACCACGGTCGTGCTGTACGGCGATACCAACAACTGGTTCGCGGCCTGGGGGGCCTGGGTCTTCGACATCTATGGCGTGCAGAACGTCAAGCTGCTGGACGGCGGCCGCAAGAAGTGGGAGGCCGAGAACCGCCCCCTCAACAACCGCGCCCCGGAATATGCGGCCACCACCTACCGCGTGGGCAAGGTCAACACCGCGCTGCGCGCGCGCCTGACCGATGCGCTGGCCTCGGCCGAAGGGCGCAGCGACGCCAGGCTCGTCGACATCCGCTCGGCCGACGAATACCAGGGCAAGGTCTTCGCCCCGGCCGGCGTGCCGGAGCTGGCCATCCGCGCCGGCCACATCCCCGGCGCCGTCAACGTGCCCTGGGGGCAGGCCGTGCGCGAGGACGGCAGCTTCAAGTCCGCCGAAGAACTCAAGAAGCTCTATGCGGGCGTGGGCATCGACGGCAGCAAGCCCGTCATCACCTACTGCCGCATCGGCGAGCGCTCCAGCCACACCTGGTTTGCGCTGTCCAAGATCCTGGGCTACCAGGTGCGCAACTACGACGGCTCGTGGACCGAATACGGCAACTCCGTGGGCGTGCCCATCAACAACCCGGCCGGCACGGTCTGGGCCGCGAAATGATCCTGCAGTCGATCAACCTGTCTTGAAGGCGGGGGCCGGGCGAGGGGTGTCGGTGCTCTTGGTTCGACGGATCAGGGGTGGTGACGAGTGGCTTTGGCAAAAGCTCGGCTCCTTTGGGGCCCGCAGTCTGCGGGCCCCTTTTTTTTATGCGTGGATGGCAACAAAGGGGGCAGGAATGACAAGCGTGACCGGTGAGCACACGCAGAACGTGAATGGCAGGCGCAGGGCACGGGACTGGACCAGATGGCTGCCCTTGGCCGCCGTGCTGGCCGCGGCCTGGCCTGTGGCGGCGCAGCTGCAGCTGCAAGGCGGCGGGCGCACCCTGGTCTTTGCGCTGGCGCTGGGCCTGCTGCTGGGGCTGGTGCTGCAGCGCTCGCGCTTTTGCTTTTACTGCCATGCGCGCGACTGGTTCGAGTTCGGCGATCCGCGCGGCGTGCTCTCCATCCTGCTGGCGCTGGCCGTGGGATCGGCGGGCATGACCGTGGTGCTGGGCAGCTGGGTGGCCGTGCCCCAGCCGGGCCAGTTGCCGCCCGACATGCACATAGGCCCCGTGAGCTGGGTGCTGGTGCTGGCGGGCCTGGCCTTTGGCGCGGGCATGTCGGTCTCGGGCTCGTGCATCAGCGCGCACTGGTACCGGCTGGGCGAGGGCTCGCCCGTGGCGCCGTTTGCCCTGGTCGGCACGGGCCTGGGCTTCGTGCTGGGGTTTCGCAGCTGGAACCCGCTGTACAGCCTGGCCATTGCCGATGCGCCCGTCATCTGGCTGCCGGCCCATCTGGGCTATGGCGGCGCGCTGGCGCTGCAACTGGCCGTGCTGGGCCTGCTGGCGGCCTGGGTCTGGCGCATTCATGGGCGCTCGGGCCGCGTACAGCCCCGGCCTGCGGCAGAACCGGCGCAGCCACCGGGCCTGCGCCAGCTGTGGCTGTCACTGTGGCAAGGCCGCTGGAATGCCGCGCTGGGCGGCCTGGCCGTGGGCCTGATCGCGGCCGCCGCCATCGTGCGCATGCGGCCGCTGGGCGTGACCACCACGCTGGGCAGCACCGTGCGTGGCTGGGCCCAGGCGGGCGGCTGGGTGCCCGAGCGCCTGCATGGCCTCGACACCCTGGGCGGATGCGCCACGGCCGTACTCAACAGCCTGCTCACCCCTCATGCCGTGCTGCTGCTGGGCCTGGTGGCCGGTGCCTGGGGCGCTGCCGTGGCCAGCCGCCAGTGGACGCCGCGCCGCCCCACCTGGCGCGATGCGGCTCGCGGCCTGGCCGGTGGCGCCTTGCTGGGCTGGGGCGCCATGACGGGGCTGGGCTGCACCATCGGCACGCTGCTGTCGGGCAGCATGGCGGGCGCGCTGTCGGGCTGGGTCTTTGGCGCGGCCGTGTTCACGGCGCTGTGGGCGGGTTTCGTGCTGCGGCGCTGGCAGGCCAGCCGGGACTGAGGGCCTTCAGCCGGCAGCCACACCCAGCAGCAGATCCGCGATCTCCTCCGGATACCGCTGCCGGCTTCCGTCGATGAGCACGCAGCCGGGCGCCTCGGGGTCGGGCCTGGCCAGGGGCATGCCGTGGTCGATGAGGGCCTGGGCGCAGCCCAGCCAGTCGCCGCCGCCGGGTTCCGTGGATTCAGGCCGGTTCAGCGATGCCCAGCACAGGGTGCCTGCGCAGTTGTCGCCATAGGCGTGGCGTTCGGTCCACCGTGCGCCGTGCTCCAGCAGGAAGCGCGCCATGGCGGCATCGCCACGGAACACGGCCTGGTTCAGTGCGGATGCATCCCAGTCGCCGCCGCGCGCGGCGATGGGCCAGCCCAGTTCCACCATGCAGCGCACTGCGTCCATGCAGCCCAGGGCCGCCAGTTCGGGCAGCATGCGCAGTTGTTCGGGCGCCAGGCCCTGGAGCAGCCCGGGGTGGGCTGCGGCAAGACGGCGGGCCTGTGCTGCGTCGCCCACGGCGCAGGCGGCCAGGAGTTGCTCCTGCGGCGTGGTGGGCTCTCTGCCCGCCGCCTGTTCCAGCAGGGCGGCCACGTCGGGCAGGCCGAAGCGCCGCGCCAGTGCAGCGGCACTCAGGCCCTGCGGCGTGCGGACCGACGGATCGGCGCCGGCATCCAGCAGCGCCTGCACATGGGCGGGCGAGCGGCGCCGGCGGATGGCCCACAGCAGCGGGCGGCCCCATTCGCCCTGGCCGTTGTCCTCGTTCGGATCGGCGCCATGCTCCAGCAGCAGGCGCAGGGCCTGCACATCGTCCAGGTCCAGCACGCGGAACAGGGCATTGCTGCCGTCCACGCGTGCGCCGGCTTGCAGCAGCAGCCGCGTGCATTCGCGGCTGGCGGGCGTGCCTTCCAGCGAGTGGTAGAGCGATTCGCCGTCGTTGGGGTCGGCACCGGCCTGCAGCAGCATCTGCGTCAGTTGCGCATCATGGTTCTGGCCTGCCGCGCCATAGAGGGCCGACAGCCGCTCGGTATCGGAGGGGACCTGCAGCGAGGCGGGCGGCCAGCGGTTGCCTATGGTCTGCAGCGGGTCGGCGCCTGCGTCCAGCAGCCAGCGCGCGCATGCGTGCAGGTGCTCGGTGAATTCGGGCAGGCGCAGCAGGCAGGAATGGGTGACGGCCATCAGCGGCGGCAGCGCCAACGGCCCGCCTGCACGGCGCAGCCAGCCGGGGTCGTTGCGCCCGGCCTCGCGCAGCACGGCCAGATTGCCGGTGGCGCAGGCCACCCAGGGATCACTGCCATCACTGCCCGCCAGTTCCGGCCGCTCGTCCAGCAGGCGCCGGGCCAGCGCGGGCTGCGCGCGGTGCGTGCCGCCCGCCACATCGCCGGCATAGACCAGGGCCAGCCAGTGCAGCCGGGATTTCTCGGGGTCCGCCGCCAGGCGCTGGCATGCCTGGACGTAGCCCGACAGCTCGCTCCATGAAGCGAAACCGTGCTCGCGCGCCACGCAGGACTGGGCGTCGTGCAGCCGCAGGTCCTTGGCGGCCAGTGCCTCATCGGCAAGGCCTTTGGCCGCTGGCAGGTGGGAGCGCAAGGACTCCATGGCCTGGGCCGAGCCTGCGCGATAGGCGGCCAGCAGTTGCTTGGCCTGTTTCTTGAGGTGGCCCATGTCGGGCCGGGCGGGAATGCGTTTCACAGGAATACCTCCGTGCACGAAGGCCAATGACCTGCAGCTTGGCGCACAAAGGCATGTGGCAAGAGAAAAACGCCGGGAGGCGCATACAGGTGGGTTCAACCCTTCCCGCAGGTCCGGGTGCGGCCTGCACCGCAGGCGCGGATGTTAGCGCAAGGCGACAGTCATCTGGGTGACAGCCGGCAGCCCCTGCTTGCGGGTTCCTACCCGCATGGCGGGCCAGTTGTCTGGCATAGGCTGCGTCGGCACTCCCCCTTGAAACGGATTTTTTGCGCGCGTTCCCCTCCAAACCTTCATCCCAAGGAGACAGTCTTATGCGAGCCCTGCGTTGGAATCGTTGGAAGTATCTCGGTCTGCTGGCGGCCACGGGCCTTGCGGCCTGCGGCGGGGGGGACGGTGATGCGCCCGAGGAGACGCGGGCACAGGACAGCCGCAGCTTTGCGCCGGCCAATCCTTCGGCCACCAGCTTCGATGCGCTGGCCGCCGCTTCGGGCGATGTGGTCGACAACGCCAGCACCAGCCGCTGGGCCGGTGTGCTGGAAGGCGCGGCCTACCGCATCGAGGTGCCGGCCAACTGGAATGGCCGCCTGGTGATGTATGCCCACGGCTATGCGGGCGAGGGCAGTGCGCTCAACGTCACCAATCCGTCCATACGCCGCTACCTGATCCAGAACGGCTATGCCTGGGCGGCGTCCAGCTACAGCAAGAACTACTACGACGTGCGCGCCGGCGTGGAGGACACGAATGCGCTGGCGCTGGCCTTCAACCGCCTGGCCGCATCCCACGGCCGGCCGCTGGCGCAGCCGCAGCGCCTGTACATCACCGGCCATTCCATGGGCGGCCATGTCACGGCGGCGGCCATCGAGGCCGAGGCCCAGGCCACCGCGAGGAACAAGGTGCGCTACCAGGGCGCCGTGCCCATGTGCGGCGTGACGGGAGATACCGAACTGTTCGACTACTTCGCCGCGGCCCAGGTCACCGCGCAGGCCATGGCCGGCGTGGCCCAGCGCCCTGTCACCGAGTGGGCCGCCATCCAGGGCCAGGTGACCTCGGCCCTGTTCACCACCTTTCCGTCGGCTCCCACCGCGACGGGGCGCGCCTATCTGTCGGTCATCCAGAACCTCACGGGTGGCCCGCGCCCGCTGTTCGATCTGGGCGTGGCCGTGGGCGGCTCGTTCGCGCCGGTCTGGGGCGTGTTCGGCAGCGATGGCTCGGTCAACGGCATCCTGAACCGCAATGTGACTGATACCAACCGCTTCACCTACCGCATCGACGGGGATGCCGCGGCCTCGGCCGCGCTCAATGCCGCCGCGCAAAAGCGCACGGCCGCTCCCGATGCCAACCGGCCGCGCCGCGACGGCCTGCGCTGGATTCCCGTGACTTCCGGCGATATCAACATCCCCGTGGTGACCCTGCATACGCTGGGCGATCTGTATGTGCCCTTCAGCATGGAGCAGATCTACCAGCGCCGCGTGGCCGACAAGGGCCGGAGCCAGTGGCTGGTGCAGCGCGCCATCCGCGGCGCATCGCACTGCGACTTCACCGTGGCCGAACAGGTGGAAGCCTTCGATGCCATGGTGCAGTGGGAGCAGGGCGGCGCCAAGCCGGGCGGTGACGATGTGCAGACGGCCGCCACGGTGGCCGCGCCCACCTATGGCTGCCGCTACACGCGCAACACGCTGGGCCCGGATGACAGCACCACCACGCGGCAGTTGCGCGCCGTGATCTCGCAGAACGCGGCAAGCTGCCCGTAGCGCGGAAGGCGGCGCAGGCTGCGCCGCTCAGCGCGGGCTTGCCGGCGCGGTGGGCGCCTGTGCGAGCAGGCGCAGCCCGAACAGCTCGTCCAGCGCCTGCCGGTATTGCTCCATGGCGCGCGACTGGGTGTTGTGGTGGTTGCCGCCTTCGATGAGCACGAAGCGCTTGGGCTCGCTGGCCGCCTCGAACAGCTGGCGGCCCAGCGTGGCGGGGATCAGCGGATCGGCGCTGCCGTGCACGACCAGCAGCGGCGAGCCTATGCCGGCCACCTTGTCGATGGAGGCAAAGCGCTGGGTGATCAGCGGCCCCACGGGCAGCCAGCCCCAGCGGAAGCTGCGGACCACGTCGGGAATGCTGGTGAAGGTGGCCTCGACCATGACGCCGGCCTCATCCTGGACGCTGCGTGCCAGGTCGATGGCGATGGCGCCCCCCAGCGAATGGCCGAAGATGAAGCGCGGCCGGTCAGGCGCGTGCCGGCCCAGCCAGTCCCAGCCTGCGCGGGCATCCTCTGCGGCCGATTCCTCGGACGGCAGGCCGGCGCTGCTCTTGCCAAAGCCCCGGTAGTCGATGGCCAGCACCGAAAAGCCCAGTTCGTGCAGCCGCCGGATGCGCGGCGAGGAGCCGGCAACGTTCCAGCGCGCGCCATGCAGGTACAGCAGCACGGGGGCGTTGCCGGCCGTGGCCGGCTGGGGCAGCCACAGCGCATGCAGGCGGGCGCCGTCCTGCGCCGGCATGTCGATCCAGACATCTTCCATGCCGGCCGTGTTGGCGCCGGGCCAGCTGCGGTCGCTGGGCTGGAAGATCCATTCGCGCTGCTTGGTGTCCAGCACGGAGCAGCCGCTGGCCGCCAGCAGCGCGGCCACGCCCAGCGCCGCCGTGATCCGGTGCAGGCGCCTTCGGGGCCACAGAAAGGGAAGCATTGAGGGCATGACGCAACAATGGATGCACGGGCCGGCCAAAAGTTCAGCGCCGCTGCCCTGCGGGCCGGCGCTGTCATGGATTGGCGCTATTCTTGCCGCTGGTTCGCGGGCCGACAAGGCGATGCGGGCCTCTCCCCACTGTTGATGAGTGAACCTGTATGCCGATACGCCTGGGCCTGGCCGCCAACCGAATCCACCACCAAACCGAGGATGCCGCACTGTTCGGCTGGCTGCGCGCCTGCGAGTCCGGCATCCGCGAGCTGCAGCTGGGCCTGCATGCCGTGGGCCGTACCTTCGACGCCATCCAGGCCGCCGGCATGCTGGCGTCCTACCGGGGCCTGCGCCGCTATCCCTATGGCCGCGAAGGCGGGCTGATGAAGCTGGTGGCCGAGGTGGTGGGCGTGGAAGGCGACGAGCGCACGATTGACGGCGCCATTTATCTGACCGACCCGGTCGATCCGTCCTCCATCTTCCCCGAGGCCGTGGCGCTCAAGCGCCAATGCGTGATCCACGGCAAGCCCTTCCTGTCCACCGTGGCCTCGGCGCGGGACTGGATCGAGATGGAGCGCATCCATGCCGGCCTTCCCAGGGATGCCGGCGCGCAGCGCTTCCACGACTACGCGCAGCAGACGCTGGCGCTGATCGCCCACGATGCGCTCAAGCCCACCATGCTGGATTTCGCGGCACGCAACTTCGAGCTGCTGTCGCGCTTCGGCCGGCGTGTGGGCACGGGCACCACGGGCCAGCGGCTCAACGAAATGGCCTGGAGCCGTGGCTGGCCCGAGGACCGACCCTGGGTGGACCGCTACAACAGCGGCCCGCTGGGCGGCGATGCGCAGATCGCCGACCTGGTGCTGGACCGCCGCTGCCAGCGCGTGATCTTCTTCGAGGACCCGCATGTGGCGCGCCAGCACGAGGCCGACATCCAGCTGCTGGAGCGTGCCGTGACCACGGTGACGCACGACACGGTCTGCACCACTTCTCCGGCCGTGGCGCAGCGCTGGTGCGATGCGGCCTTGATGCGCCGCTGAAACCTTCGTCGCGCAGACGACAGCCTTGCGGCCTGCGGGCGGGCGAACACCCGTGACCGGCCGAGGGCTTTCTGCAAGACTGGCCGTTTCCAAAACCAAGGAGACAACGATGGTCAGTCCGCTCTTTCGGCGTTCCCGGCATGCCATGGCCATGCTGGCCCTGCTGGCGCTACTGCCCGGCTGGGTGGCGGCCCAGGCACAGGCCCCCGCAGCGCCCGCGCTGCCGCCGCCCGACAGCGTGCGCCTGGAGCAACTGGGGCTGATGCAGGGCTTTCCTCCGGCCGCAGACAAGCGTGTGGATGTGTCCAACGGCTACCGCTATCCGCAACTGCGCTGGGTGGTGCAGCACCTGCGCGAAATCCAGCCTACGCAGAACATCCGGCGCGGCGCGGCGGCGCCCTCGGCCCTGCCCGAGGCGCCCATGGCCCTGGGCGGCCTGCGCTTTGACGACGACAAGGGCCAGCCCGTCACCGTGGACCAGTGGCTGGACCGCACCTACACCGACGCCATCGTGGTGCTGCACAAGGGGCGGGTGGTCTTCGAGCGCTACCAGAACCAGATGCAGGCCAGCTCGCCGCACCTGCTGTTCTCGGTCACCAAATCGTTCACCGGCCTGATGGCCGCGCAACTGGCCCACGAGGGGCGCATCGACCCCCAGGCGCTGGTGACGAAGTACGTGCCCGAGCTGGAAGGCTCGGCCTGGGGCGACATGACGGTGCGCCAGGTCATGGACATGACCGGGGCCGTGCGCTTTCGCGAGGACTACACCGACCCCAGGACCGAGATCTTCGGCTACTCCTGGGCCTCGGGCATGCTGCCGCGTCCTCCCGGCTACGCGGGGCCGACCAATGTCTACGACTTTCTCAAGACCCTGCCCAAGGAGGGCACCCACGGCGAGGGCTTTGTCTACCGCACCGTGCATTCCGAGGTGCTGGGCTGGATCGTCTCGCGCGTCACCCAGCGGCGCTGGAGCGATCTCATGAGCGAGAACTTCTGGCAGAAGCTGGGCATGCAGGAAGACGCCTATGTGATGGTGGACAGCACCGGCACGCCCCTGCAGGGCGCGGGCCTGAACGCCACGGCGCGCGACCTGGCGCGCGTGGGCGAGATGCTGCGCCTGGGCGGCAGCTTCAACGGCCACAAGATCTTCGACAAGGCGGTGCTGGACGACATTGCGCGCGGCGGCGACCGCGAGCAGTTCAAGTTCCGCGGCATCCAGGCCGCGCGGCCCGGCTACAGCTACCGCAACCAATGGTGGGTGCTGCACAACGCCGATGGCGCCTACGAGGCGGCCGGCATACACGGCCAGTTCATCCACGTGAACCCGGCCGCGCAGATGGTGGTGGTCAAGCTGTCATCGCACCCGGTGGCGGGCGCGGCCTTCACCCAGGCGCTGACGCTCAAGGCCTGGGCGGCGCTGGCCGATGCGGTGCGCGATAGGTAAGGCGTGCGAATCCATCTCTTTCCATGAAAAAAGCCCATGCAGCAGGCTGCATGGGCTTTCGTCAGGGATTGGGAGCTTTGATGCTCAGATCACGCCCTGTGCCAGCATGGCGTCGGCCACCTTGACGAAGCCGGCGATGTTGGCGCCGTCGATGTAGCTGACCGTGCCGTCCTCGCGCTTGCCGTACTTCAGGCAGGCGGCGTGGATGCCTTGCATGATCTGCAGCAGGCGGGCATCGACTTCCTCGGCGGGCCAGGACAGGCGGGCCGCGTTCTGGCTCATCTCCAGCCCCGAGGTGGCCACGCCACCGGCGTTGCTGGCCTTGCCCGGCGCGTACAGCACGCCGGCCTTCTCGAAGGCCTTGGCGGCTTCGATGGTCGAGGGCATGTTGGCGCCTTCGGCCACGCAGACCACGCCGTTGGCGATCAGCACCTTGGCGTCTTCCTCGGTCAGTTCGTTCTGCGTGGCGCAGGGCAGGGCCACGTCCACCTTCAGGTGCCACGGCGTCTTGCCGCGCAGGAACTCGGCGCCCACCAGCTTGGCGTACTCGTCCACGCGGCCGTAGCGGTGGTTCTTCACGTCCATCAGGATGGCCAGCTTCTCGGTGGTGAAGCCGTCCTGGTCATACACGGTGCCCGAGGAGTCGGAGACCGACACCACCTTGGCGCCCAGCTGCAAGGCCTTCTCCACGGCGTACTGGGCTACATTGCCCGAACCCGAGACGGAGACGGTCTTGCCTGCGAAGGACTGGCCGCGCGTGGCCAGCATTTCCTGGGCGAAGTAGACGGTGCCGTAGCCGGTGGCTTCGGGGCGGATCAGCGAGCCGCCGAAGGACAGGCCCTTGCCCGTGAACACGCTGGCGGCGCTGTTGGACAGCTTCTTGTACATGCCGGCCATGAAGCCCACTTCGCGGCCGCCCACGCCGATGTCGCCTGCCGGCACGTCGGTATCCGGGCCCACGTGGCGGAACAGCTCGGTGACGAAGGCCTGGCAAAAGCGCATGACTTCAGCGGGGCTCTTGCCCTTGGGATCGAAGTCCGAGCCGCCCTTGCCGCCGCCCATGGGCAGGGTGGTCAGCGCGTTCTTGAAGGTCTGCTCGAAGGCCAGGAACTTGAGCACGGACAGCGTGACCGAGGGGTGGAAACGCAGGCCGCCCTTGTAGGGGCCGATGGCCATGCTGTGCTGGATGCGGAAACCGCGGTTGACCTGCACATGGCCCTTGTCGTCGGTCCAGCTCACGCGGAACATGACCACGCGCTCGGGCTCGACCAGGCGCTCCAGCAGGCCGAGTTCGGCGTACTTGGGGTTCTTCTCGATGAAGGGCCAGAGGCTTTCCATCACTTCGGTGACGGCTTGCAGGAATTCGGGCTGGCCGGGGTTGCGTTGCGCCACTTCTTCAAGGAATTGGCCGACGGACTCGTACTTCATGGAAAAACCTCTGACTAAAAAACGGCTGCGGGAAGGGGTGAGTGCAAACCAAAATTATGCCAAAAAGTTATGCCGTCATGCATCGTTTTGGTGAGAGGTGCCCGTGCTTGGTGCTTGAATGCCGTTTTTCGGTGCATCTTCAGAGGGGTGTTGACGGCATTTGGTGCACGGCCAGGGCCTGCATGCCGGAGTGAGCGGGGCAGGCGGTAGCCTGGATCAGCCTTATCCGGTGGCGTGCATGGCCATGGCGAATGGGAATGGCTGGCGCGATGCCAGCTGACATGAAGAGTGGCCAGGAAGGCCTTGCAGCCGGGCGGGGCTTGGCCCGCCGGAGCTTCAGCCGGCAGCTCCTTCAGCTGCGCTGCAGCTGGGGATGGCGCGCGAACAGGTCGGCCGCCCAGTCCACGAAGGCCCGCACCTTGGCGCTGAGGTGACGGTTGGGCGGATAGACCACGTGAATGGGCAGCGGCGGCTGGGTCCACCCCGGCAGCACCTCGACCAGCTCGCCGCTGTCGATCAGCGGCTGGGCAAAGGCGGTGACCAGTTGCGCGACGCCAAAGCCCGCCAGCACGGCGGCCGTGTAGGCATTGCTGTCGTTGGCCGCGATGCGGTAGTTGCCCGCCACCTCGATGGACTCATCGCCCTGGTGGAATTCCAGTGGGTACATGCGCCGCGTATGGCCCGAGAAGAAGGCGACGATCTGGTGCTTCGTCTCGAGTTCGCCGGGATGCTGGGGCACGCCATGGCGCGCCAGGTAGGCGGGCGAGGCCACGGTGACCCAGTTCATCGAGCCGATGCGCCGCGCCACCAGGGACTGGTCACTGAGCTCGCCCCCGCGGATCACGCAGTCCACGTTGTCGCTGATCAGGTCCACCAGGCGGTCGCCCACGCCCAGGTCGATCTGTATGTCGGGGTAGCGTTCGCAGAATTCGGTCAGCGCCGGAATGATGATCAGCCGGGCCATGGAGCTGCCCACGTCCAGCCGCAGCCGCCCGCTGGGCGCGGTCTGGGTGTTGACCATGCTGGCTTCGAGATCGTCGAAGTCGTTGAGCAGGCGCGCCGCGCGTTCGTAGTAGGCCGCGCCATCGGGCGTGACGGTGACGCGCCGCGTCGTGCGGTTGAGCAGCTTGACGCGCACGCGCGCCTCCAGCGCCTGTATCTGTTTGGTGACCGTGCCCTTGGGCAGGTCCAGCGAATCGGCGGCGCGGGTGAAGTTGCCGGCTTCCACCACGCGAACGAAGACACGCATGGCCTGGATCTGGTCCATGGAAAGTTGCTCCTGCAGCGCCCGGCAAGGGAATGCCGGCTCGGCGGAATTCTCACATGCGCGGTATCGGGCGATTGTTCGTGAAACGGAAACAGAGCGATGGCTGCGTTGCTATTTCAGACATGGCCGGCGCCGCCTATATTCCAACCATCGACCATTGCCGCAGGTTCGCGCCATGTCCACTTCCCCGTCGCTTCCGAATGGCCCCGCCGCCGGGGCGCAGATTGCCGAAACAGAATTCAGCATCGAGCTGCCCGAGCACGGCGCCGTGGCTGCGCGCGCCTATGGCCAGCGCAGGCCCGGCACGGTCTCGCCGCTGGTGCTGCATTTCCATGGCGGCACCTTTGTCTGCGGCACGCTGGACAACGGGCGCTACATCGGCAGGCTGCTGGCCGAGGCGGGCGCCGTCGTGGTGTCGCTGGCCTACCCGCTGGCGCCCGAGCATCCGTTTCCCCAGCCCATCGAGGTGGGCTACGCCGTGCTGCAGTGGCTGTACAAGCACCGCGTGAAGATGGCGGGCAAGGGCGCGCCGCTGTTCCTCGCCGGCGAGGAGGCGGGCGGCAACCTGGCCGCCGCCGTGGCCGTGATCTCGCGCGACCGGGGCCATCCGCCGCTGGCGGGCCAGATCCTGGTGTCGCCCATGCTCGATCCCTGCACGGGCACCGCCTCGCAGCGCGAGGCCACGCCCGAGGCCGGCGAATGCCGCTGGGCCACGGGCTGGCGCGAGTACCTGAGCTGCCCCAAGGACGCCATGCATCCCTATGCCGTGCCCGGCAGCTCGCTGCGCCTGGCCCAGCTGCCGCCGGCCCTGGTGCTGGTGGGCGGCGACGATCCGCTGCGCGACGAGGCCCAGGCCTATGCGGCCCGCCTGCGCGCGGCCGGGGTGACGGCCAGCAGCCATGTGCTGCCCAGCGCGTCGAACTGGCCGCAGGCCCTGTCCGAGGCCCAGGCCTGTACGGCCTGCAGCGCCGCCGTGTCCCAGCATGTGCATGACTTCTTCGAGGCCACCATGACTAAGCCCGCAGCACCGGGCTAGGCCCCGCGCCGCTGCAGCCGGCGAACCTTGCTGCCCCGTTTTCCATTCCGATTCCGCCTTCCCGGCGCGTTCAGGCGCCGGGCGGGCATCGTGTTCCCTGAATTACGCAAAAAACACCATGTCCACCCAATCCACCCAATCCACCTCATCCTCCTCACCCTCTTCTTCCGCCTCGGCCCAGCGCAAGGGCTGGAAGCTGCCTGCCGCCGCTGCGGCCATCCTTGCCGTCAGCGCCGGCCTGTTCGGCCTGCATGGCTTCGATGCCAAGGCCGATGACGCGCCCGCCAGCGCCCAGCCCGCCGCCACGCCCGTGTCGGTGGCCACGGTCGCTGAAAGCGAGGTCACCGCCTGGGACGAGTTCTCGGGCCGCCTCGAAGCCGTGGAGCGCGTGGACATACGCTCGCGCGTGGCTGGCGCCGTGCAGGCCGTGCACTTTCGCGAAGGCGCGCTGGTCAAACAGGGCGACCTGCTGATCACCATCGACCCCGCACCGTATGCGGCCGAGGTCGAGCGTGCCGAAGCCCAGGTGGCCTCGGCCCAGGCGCGCCAGTCCTATGCGCGCAGCGAGCAGGAGCGCGCACGCCGCCTGTGGGACGAGCGGGCGATTGCCCAGCGCGAGCTGGACGAGCGCATCAATGCGGGCAGCGAGGCCGAGGCCAATCTGCGCGCGGCCCAGGCGTCCCTGCAATCGGCGCGGCTGAACCTGGGCTACACCCAGGTGCGTGCCCCCGTGTCGGGCCGCATCGGCAAGCGCGAGATCACCGTGGGCAACCTGGTGGCCGCAGGCCCGGGCGCGCCGGTGCTGACCACGCTGGTCTCGGTCAGCCCCATCTATGCCAGCTTCGATGCCGATGAGCAGGTCATCACGCGCGCGCTCAAGGAGCTGGGCGGCGGCGCGGGCAACCGCGCCAGGATCGACAGCATTCCCGTGCAGATGGGCACGGCCACGGCCGGCAGCACGCCCTTCGAGGGCCGGCTGCAGCTGATCGACAACCAGGTCGATGCCCGAAGCGGCACGGTGCGCGTGCGCGCCGCCTTCGACAACAAGGACGGCGCCCTCATGCCCGGCCAGTTCGCCCGCATCCGCATGGGCCAGGCGCGCGACAGCAGCATGCTGCTGGTCAGCGAGCGCGCCATCGGCACGGACCAGAGCAAGAAGTACGTGATGGTGGTGGGCGGCGACAACAAGGCCGTGTACCGCGAGGTGGCCCTGGGCGCCTCGGTCAACGGCCTGCGCAACGTGACCCAGGGCCTGCAGCCCGGCGAGCGCGTGGTCGTCAACGGACTGCAGCACATCCGCCCCGGCGCCCTGGTCGCGCCCAAGGAGGTGTCCATGGATGCGCGAGCCGATGCCCGCCAGCCGGGCACCCGGCAGGCGGCCGAACAAGTGGCTGACGCAACCAAGTCCTGATCTAGCCGCACACCTTTCCTGCCTCTGAAATGCCGCCTGACCGCAGGCGGCATGGGCCGCGCTTTGCCGTGGCGGAGCCAAACACCATGAACCTATCCAAATTCTTCATTGACCGGCCGATCTTCGCAGGCGTGCTTTCGCTGCTGATGCTGATCGCCGGCCTGATCGCCATGGGCGGGCTGCCGATCTCGGAATACCCCGAGGTCGCGCCGCCGTCCGTGGTGGTGCGCGCCCAGTACCCGGGCGCCAATCCCAAGGTGATCGCCGAGACCGTGGCCACGCCGCTGGAAGAGCAGATCAACGGCGTCGAAGGCATGCTCTACATGGGCAGCCAGGCCACCAGCGACGGCGTGATGACGCTGACCGTCACCTTCCGCCTGGGCACCGACCCCGACAAGGCGCAGCAGATGGTGCAAAACCGCGTCTCGCAGGCCGAGCCGCGCCTGCCCGAGGAAGTGCGCCGCCTGGGCATCACCACGGTCAAGAGCGCACCCGACCTGACCATGGTGGTCCACCTGGTCTCGCCCAACCAGCGCTATGACATCAACTACCTGCGCAACTACGCGGTGCTGAACGTCAAGGACCCGCTGGCGCGCATCGAGGGCGTGGGCCAGATCCAGATCTTCGGCGGCGGCGACTACGCCATGCGCGTGTGGCTGGACCCGCAGAAGGTGGCGCAGCGCGGCCTGTCGGCCAGCGATGTGGTGGCCGCCATCCGCGGCCAGAACGTGCAGGCCGCAGCCGGCGTGGTCGGCGCCTCGCCGGGGCTGCCGGGCGTGGACATGCAGTTGTCCATCAACGCCCAGGGCCGCCTGCAGAGCGAGGAGGACTTCGGCGACATCATCGTCAAGAGCGGAAGCGATGGCGCCGTGACCCGCCTGCGCGACATCGGCCGCCTGGAGATGGGCGCGGCCGACTATTCGCTGCGCTCGCTGCTGAACAACGACCCGGCCGTGGGCATGGGCGTGTTCCAGGCGCCGGGCTCCAATGCGCTGGAAATCTCGGCCAATGTGCGCAAGACCATGGAGGCCCTGAACAAGAACATGCCCGAGGGCTTGGAGTACCGCATCGCCTACGACCCCACGCAGTTCGTGCGCGCCTCCATCGAATCGGTGGTGCACACGCTGCTGGAGGCCATCGTGCTCGTGGTGCTGGTGGTGATCCTGTTCCTGCAGACCTGGCGCGCCTCCATCATCCCGCTGCTGGCCGTGCCGGTGTCGGTGATCGGCACCTTTGCCGTGCTGCATCTGCTGGGCTTTTCCATCAACGCGCTGAGCCTGTTCGGCCTGGTGCTGGCCATCGGCATCGTGGTGGATGACGCCATCGTCGTGGTCGAGAACGTGGAGCGCAACATCGAGGCCGGTCTCACGCCGCGCAACGCCACCTACCGCGCCATGCGCGAAGTGTCCGGGCCCATCATCGCCATCGCCCTGGTGCTGGTGGCGGTGTTCGTGCCGCTGGCCTTCATCAGCGGCCTCACGGGCCAGTTCTACAAGCAGTTCGCGGTGACCATCGCCATCTCCACGGTGATCTCGGCCATCAACTCGCTGACCCTGTCGCCCGCGCTGGCAGCCCTGCTGCTGCGCGGCCACGATGCACCCAAGGACGCGCTGACGCGCGGCATGGACCGTGCCTTCGGCTGGCTGTTCCGCGGCTTCAACCGCATGTTCCACCGGGGCTCCGAGGCCTACAGCGGCGGCGTGGGCCGCGTGATCTCGCGCAAGGCGCTGATGCTGGCCATCTACCTGGCGCTGATCGCCGTGACCTTCGGCCTGTTCAAGGCCGTGCCTTCGGGCTTCGTGCCCGCGCAGGACAAGCAGTACCTGATCGGCTTTGCCCAGTTGCCCGACGGCGCCACGCTGGACCGCACGGACGAGGTGATCCGCCGCATGGGCGAGATCATGAAGGACAACCCCAACGTGGAGGACACCATCGCCTTCCCGGGCCTGTCCATCAACGGCTTCACCAACAGCTCCAACTCGGGCATCGTCTTCGCCACGCTCAAGCCCTTCGACGAGCGCAAGCGCGCCGACCAGAGCGGCGGCGCCGTGGCCGGCCAGCTCAACCAGGCCTTCGCAGGCATCCAGGACGCCTTCATCGTCATGTTCCCGCCGCCACCAGTGGCGGGGCTGGGCACGACGGGCGGCTTCAAGCTGCAGCTGGAAGACCGCGCCTCCCTGGGCTATGACCAGATGGATGCGGCCGTGAAGGCCTTCATGGCCAAGGCCTACCAGACGCCCGAGCTGACCGGCATGTTCACCAGCTGGCAGGTCAACGTGCCCCAGCTGTATGCCGACATCGACCGCACCAAGGCGCGCCAGCTCGGCGTGCCGGTGACGGACATCTTCGACACCATGCAGATCTACCTGGGCAGCCTGTATGCGAACGACTTCAACAAGTTCGGCCGCACCTACAGCGTGCGCGTGCAGGCCGACGCGCCCTACCGCGCGCGTGCCGAGGACGTGGGCATGCTCAAAGTGCGCTCCAGCTCGGGCGAGATGATTCCGCTGTCGGCGCTGATGAAGGTGGACTCCAGCTTCGGCCCCGAGCGCGCCATGCGCTACAACGGCTACCTCACGGCCGACATCAACGGCGGTGCCGCACCGGGCTTCTCTTCGGGCCAGGCGCAGGACGCCATCAAACGCATCGCGGCCGAGACCCTGCCCAAGGGCATCGACTTCGAATGGACCGACCTGACCTACCAGGAAATCCTGGCCGGCAATTCGGCGGTGATCGTGTTCCCGCTGGCCCTGCTGCTGGTCTTCCTGGTGCTGGCCGCGCAGTACGAAAGCCTGACCCTGCCGATTGCCATCATCCTGATCGTTCCCATGGGCCTGCTGGCGGCCATGACCGGCGTCTGGCTGTCGGGCGGGGACAGCAATGTCTTCACGCAGATCGGGCTCATCGTGCTGGTGGGGTTGAGTGCGAAGAACGCCATCCTGATCGTGGAGTTCGCACGGGAGCTGGAGTTCGAGGGCCGCACGCCCATACAGGCCGCCATCGAGGCCAGCCGGCTGCGCCTGCGCCCCATCCTGATGACCTCGCTGGCCTTCGTCATGGGCGTGCTGCCCCTGGTGCTGTCCACGGGCGCGGGCTCGGAAATGCGCCGTGCCATGGGCGTGGCCGTGTTCTCGGGAATGATCGGGGTGACGGCCTTCGGCCTGTTCCTGACGCCCGTGTTCTACGTGCTGATGCGCCGCCTGGCAGGCAACAGGCCGCTCAAGCAGCATGGGCCCGAGATGGAGGAAGAGGCCCCTGCACATGCACCCGCCCACGGCCATGCCTCGGGTGGCGGCGCGCTGCCCATGCCCTCTGCTGCGCGTGGCGAGCATGAATGAGCCCACACCACAAGAACAGGAACCGATCATGAAGATCCCATCGCTTTCGAAACTGTCCAGGCGTCTGCTGCCCCTGGTGGCGGCGCTGGCCCTGGCCGGCTGCGCCAGCGTGTCCCAGAGCCTGCCAGAGCTGCCGGCCGCCCCTGCCTTCAAAGAGCAGGGCGCCGCGCCGCAGGCGGGCTGGACCCAGGCCCTGCCCGCCGAAGCCCAGGCACGCGGCCAATGGTGGCTGGCCTTTGCCGATCCGGCGCTGAACGCGCTGGTGGACAAGGCCACGCTGGACAACCAGGGCATCCAGGCCGCGGCCGCACGCCTGGCCGAGGCCCGCGCCCTGGCGCGCAGCGCCAATGCCGAGCGCATGCCCCAACTGGGCCTGGGCGCAGGGGCCACGCGCGGCGCGGGGCTGGACAAGGCCTCGGGCACGCGGCCTGCCACCCTGGTCAATGCGGGGCTGAACCTGTCGTATGAGGTCGATCTGTTCGGCCGCATTTCCCAGGCGGCCGACGCATCGCGGCTGGATGCCGAGGGCCGGGAGGCCCTGCTGCAAAGCACCCGGCTGGCCGTGCAGGCCGAGGTCGCACAGACCTATCTGCAGCTGCGCGCACTGGACGCCGAGCGCGCCCTGATGCGCGAGACCGTGGAGGCCTACCGCGACACGCTGCGCCTGTCGGAGCGAAGGCTGCAGGCCGGCGACATTGCCGAGCTGGACGTGGCCCGCATCCAGGCCGAGCTGTCGGCCACCGAATCGGACGCGCTGGCACTGGACCGCCAGCGCGCCCAGGTCGAGCATGCGCTGGCCGTGCTGGTGGGCGACTCGGCCTCGCGCTTCGGCCTGGGCGAAGGCGCCTGGACCACGGCGCTGCCTTCTATTCCAGCCGGCGTGCCGGCCACGGTGCTCATGCGCAGGCCCGACATCTCGGCCGCGCAGCGCGCCGTGTTCGCGGCCCAGTCGCGCGTGGGCGTGGCCAAGACGGCATGGTTTCCCAGCATCTCGCTGACCGGCGCGGCCGGCCATGCCTCGCCCGAGGTCGGTGACCTGTTCAAGTGGTCCATGCGCTCCTGGGGCGTGGGCGCCCTGCTGTCGCTGCCGCTGTTCGACGGCGGCCGGCGCGAGGCCGGTGTGCAGGCCGCAGGCGCACAGCTCGATGCCGCGCTGGCCGCCTACCGCCAGCAGGCGCTGGTGGCCTTCCAGGAGGTGGAGGACCAGCTGTCGTCCATCCGCATCCTGCAGGAGCAGTCCACCGTGCAGGGCCAGGCCGTGGTGGCCGCCAAGCGTGCCACCAGCCTGTCGGACACGCGCTACCGCAATGGCTACGTCAGCCAGCTGGACCTGCTGGATGCGCGCCGCAGCGAACTGCGCAACCGCCGCCAGGCGCTGCAGGTGAAATCCGCCCAGTACCAGGCAGCCGTGGGCCTGATCCGCGCGCTGGGCGGGGGCTGGGATGTACCGGCTGACGTGCCGGTGGCCCAGGCCACGTTGCGCTGAGGCACTCTCAGGCCAGCACGTCGATGGAGCGGAACACGCGCTGCAGCACCGGGTCCGGGCTGTGGCGGCAGGCGTGGACCTGCTCCATGAGGTGGTGCACGAAGCGCTCGGCCACCCAGGGCAGGGGGCCGTGGCCGCGCTGGACCACGCCCACCGTGTGGGGCTCGAACTGTTCGCGCAGGGACAGCGGCACCAGGGTGCCCTGGGGCACGCCCGATTCGATCAGCGGCCAGGGGCACAACGAGAGCATGTCGCTGTGCGCGATCAGGTGCAGCAGCAGCGATGCCGAATGCACCAGGTGGATGTGGCCCACAGGCATGGGCAGGCCGTGGCGCAGGAACAGGCGCCGCACCAGGTCGTCCTCTTCGGGCGGGGTGTAGTTGAGCAGCCAGTCGCAGTCCATCAGCTCGGCCAGCGAGCGGGCGCCTGCCAGCGGATGTCCGGCGCGGAAGGCGCGCAGCACATGGGGCAGCAGGCTCGGCACGAGCAGACCGGCCTGCCCTATGCCAGCCGCCACGCGGGCCGCATGCATGCCTGCGGGCATGACGGCCATACCGCCATCCTGCTGGCCGCCGCGCGCGAGCTGGCCCAGGCGCGCGGCTTCGACGGCACGCTGCACCTGATCTTCCAGCCGGCCGAGGAGGGCCTGGGTGGCGGCCGCAAGATGGTGGAGGACGGCCTGTTCGATCTTTTCCCCTGCGATGCCATCTTTGCGCTGCACAACATGCCGGGCTTTGCGGCCGGGCAGTTCGGCTTCCGGGAGGGCTCGTTCATGGCCTCGTCGGAAACGGTGATCATCACCGTGCGCGGCAAGGGCGGGCATGGCTCGGCGCCGCACCTGTCGGCCGATCCGGTGGTGGCGGCTGCCCACCTGGTGCTGGCGCTGCAGACCGTGGTCTCGCGCAATGTCGATCCGCGCGACATGGCCGTGGTCAGCGTGGGTGCCATCCATGGCGGCGATGCACCGAATGTCATCCCCGGCGAGGTGGAGCTGCGCCCGTCCGTGCGCGCCTACCGGCCCGAGGTGCGTGCCCTGCTGCGCGAACGCAACTGGTCGGCTGGTTCGCGCTGATGGCGCTGCGTGGACTGGCTGCGCCCACCGCAGGACGTATTTCCGCCGCATTGCAGCAGGCGCTGGCCGAGTCCGCCGTGCGCAAGCGCCTGGCAGATGCGGGCATGGTGCCGGCCACGGGCCGCGAGGGCTTGGCACGCCTGACCACCGAGGAAGACCGCAAGTACGAGCCACTGGTGGCGTTCAGCCGGATGCGCGACTGACGCGGGGCGGGGGCTTTCAGCGGCCGCGCAGGAACAGCGCGTCCAGCTCCTTCATGCTCATCTGCCGCCAGGTGGGGCGGCCGTGGTTGCATTGGTCGGAGCGCTCGGTGACTTCCATCTGGCGCAGCAGGGCGTTCATCTCGTCCAGCGTCAGGCGGCGGTTGGCGCGCACGGCGCCGTGGCAGGCCATGGTGGCGAGGATCTCATTGCGCGCGCGCTGCACCACGGTGCTGGCGTCGTGCTGGGCCAGCTCGGCCAGCACGCTGCGCGCCAGCTCCACGGCATCGCCCTGGGCCAGGGTGGCGGGCACGGCACGCACGGCCAGCGTCTTGGGCGAGAAGGGGGAAACCTCCATGCCCAGGGCCTGCAGCGTGTCGCCATGGGCCTCGGCCGTGGCCACTTCCTCGGCCGTGGCGGCGAAGGTGGCGGGAATCAGCAGCGGCTGGCTGGGGATTTGCTCTGCCGCGTTGACGGCATTCTTGAGTTGCTCGTAGACGATGCGCTCGTGCGCCGCATGCATGTCCACCACGACCATGCCCTGGGCGTTCTCGGCCAGGATGTACACGCCATGGATCTGGGCGACGGCGCGGCCCAGGGGCCAGACGGGCTCGTCGGACGCTGCCTGGGCCGCTGCGGGCGATGTTTGGGGCGCAGAGAAATCCGCTGGAGAGGGCTCGGCAACGGAAACAGGCGGGGACTGGACGGCCGGCGCGTAAGCCGGCGGCGCGTAGCTGACGGGGGGCAGGGCCGCAGTGGGCACGGCTGGCTGCTCGACGGCCAAGGCCTGGGCCGGACCTGCAGCCGTTGCGGCAGCGGTCTCGCGCATGGGGGCCCACAGGCCCGCCATATTGCTGACCTTGTGGCCGCCCTGCTCATCGCCAAAGCTCATGCGGGCCTGGGGCCAGGCGGGCATGGATGCCTTGGGCGCCGTGGCCGGCGCTGCCGCAGCTGCGGGCGCAAGCTCGGGCGTGCGCGCGGCCTCTTCGGCAGCCGCAGCGGCTGCTGCGGCGGCACGCGGGGCGGCCAGCGCGTTCTCTATGGCGTGGCGCACGGCCTGGTGCACCTCGCGGCTGTCGCGAAAGCGCACCTCGATCTTGGTGGGGTGCACGTTCACGTCCACGCGCGCAGGGTCGATCTCCACATACAGCGCATAGACGGGCTGCTTGTGGCCGTGCAGCACATCCTCGTAGGCGCTGCGCGAAGCGTGGGTCAACACCTTGTCGCGCACGAAGCGGCCATTGACGTAGCAGAACTGGTGGTCGGGCCGGGAGCGCGCCGCATCGGGAATGCCCGCGCGGCCCGTGACGTGGACGGCACCCGACCAATGCTCCACTGTCACGGAGTTCTGCACGAAGGCGTCGCCCAGCACATCGCCCAGGCGGCGCGCAAGGGCTTCATCCGACATGCTGCCGGCGGCACGCCACTGCTCGACCAGCTTGCCTTCGTGCCAGATGGCAAAGCCCACGTCGGGCCTGGCCAGTGCATGGCGACGCACGGACTCGATGCAGTGGGCCAGCTCCGTGGCGTCGCTCTTGAGGAATTTGCGACGGGCCGGCGTGGAGAAGAACAGCTCCTTGACCTCGACCGTCGTGCCCTGGTTGCGGGCGGCGGGGCGCAGCTCGCCGCTGCGCGCATCGAGCAGGTAGGCCGAGTCCTGGCCTGCAGGGCGCGAGAGGATGGATGCCTCCGACACCGAGCAGATGGCCGCCAGCGCCTCGCCGCGAAAGCCCATGGTGGCCACGGTCTCCAGGTCGTGCAGGTCGGTGATCTTGCTGGTGGCATGGCGGCGCAATGCCACGGGCAGCTCGTCGCGCGGGATGCCGCCGCCGTCGTCCTCCACCGAGATCAGCCGCACGCCGCCGGCCAGCAGCCGCACGTTGATCTGGCGGGCGCCCGCATCCAGGGCGTTGTCCACGAGTTCGCGCACCACCGAGGCAGGGCGCTCGACGACTTCGCCTGCCGCGATCTGGCTGATCAGCTCGTCGGGCAGGTCGCGGATGGGGCGGCGGGGGAGGGTGTCGGAAGAGTGGATGGATGCGTTCACGCGGCAATTCTAGGTGCTGGCATC
Organism: Delftia deserti; assembly: GCF_042653485.1. NCBI lineage: Bacteria > Pseudomonadati > Pseudomonadota > Betaproteobacteria > Burkholderiales > Comamonadaceae > Delftia > Delftia deserti. The sequence goes on from NZ_JBHSIH010000001.1 coordinate 5,605,276, forward strand.
CACCGCTTCGTGGCTGTGGGAATGGGGTGTGCGATGCCGGCCCCCGAAAAAAAAAGGAGCCGCGAAAGCGGCTCCAAGAGGCGTCCCCGGCAACAAAGGCCGGAGCCGGGGGCACTTCTTGAATGAGGGTGGCTGCAGGGTCAGCGGCGGCGGCCTGCGCGGTCGCTGTTGCTGCCCATCTGGTTGCCGACCAGCGCACCGGCCGCGGCGCCGCCCACGGTGCCCAGCGTGGTGCCGAACAGCGCGCTGCCCAGCACGCCACCGGCCACGGCGCCCACGCCCGTGCCCAGTTGCGCATTGTTGGGACGGTGGGCGCAGCCGCCCATCGCGAGCGCGCCGGTCAGCAGGGCGGCGATGGCCAGGGTGCGGCCCATCGTGGAGCCGGGCTGGCGTTCGGACTTGTGCGCGAAAGTGCGAAGGGTCTTGTTCATGGCTTGCTTCCTTGTGTCTTGGCGATGGTGGTGAGGCCGGGCCGGCATTGCCGACGGCATGGAAGCACTTTGCCTGCAAAAAGCTGACGCACTCATGAGTTTTTCGTAGAGTTTTATCAAGTTGTGTAACAAAACAAGCGTGATTTCAAGCATTTGTAGATTCCTGCAAGCGCCGGTATGTGCGATGGCGTGACCCGCTCCGGCTCGGCCGTGGGGGCATGTCGGCGAAGTACAGTACGGGCCGGTGCGGCGCCCGCCGCGGAGGACTCTCTTTTGGAAATCATTCAGTTCCTGATCGACTTCATCCTGCACATCGACAAGCATCTGGAGGCCTTTGTCGTGGCCTATGGACCCTGGGTGTATGCGCTGCTGTTTCTCATCGTCTTCGTGGAGACGGGCGTGGTGGTCATGCCCTTTCTGCCCGGCGACTCGCTGCTGTTCATCGTCGGCGCGCTGTGCGGCGTGGGCCTCATGGACTATTCGATCGCCTGCACCGTGCTGCTGGTGGCGGCCGTGCTGGGCGACCAGTGCAACTACACCATCGGCCGCTACATAGGGCCCAAGGTGTTCCAGTGGGAGGACTCGCGCTGGTTCAACCGCCGCGCCTTCGACCAGGCCCATGCGTTCTACGAGCGCTATGGCGGCATCACCATCGTGCTGGCCCGCTTCATGCCGTTCATCCGCACCTTTGCGCCCTTCGTGGCCGGGGTGGCTGCGATGAACCGGGGCAAGTTCACTGCCTTCAATGTGGGCGGGGCGATTGTCTGGGTGTTCGGTATCAGCGCAGCCGGCTATTTCTTCGGCAACCTGCCCTGGGTGCGCGAGAACCTGGAGAAGATCATCTGGGGCCTGATCCTGGTGCCTGGCCTGATCGCCATCTTTGGTGCCTGGCGCGCGGGGCGCGCGCCCAAGACGGCTGCCTGAGCTGCCAGCGCACAGAAAAAACCCCTTGCACCTTCATGGCGCAAGGGGTTTTTTCATGGGAGTGGGGGCAAAGTGGATCAGCGGCGATCGTTGCGCTTGCCCACCTCGTTACCGATCAGTGCACCGGCGGCTGCACCGCCCACGGTGCCCAGCGTGCTGCCGAACAGGGCATCCCCGACGACACCACCGGCCACGGCGCCCACGCCGGTACCGATCTGTGCACTGCTGGGGTTGGTGGAACAGCCGGCAGAGAACAGGGCAATGGCTGCTGCGGCGGCAATGGAATAGAGGCGTGTCTGGCGTGTCTTCATGTTCATCTCCTGTGATGGCCTGCCTTGTCGCCGTGAGTGGCGTATGGCGCAAGCACTGTGTGGAACATGTTTGCATGCTCTCATTCAGGGCTTGCGGCAGCGGTAGGAGATCTGCCCGAGCTGGCGCCGGGCGGCTCGGACGTGTCCCGTCTTTGCCGTCCGACAGCGGCTGCGGGCGGCATCGCCCGTGCCCTACGCTCGTGCCTTTTGGCTCTGTCAGACGGAGCGGCTGCGTGCCAGCGGCGGGTTGTGCGCGAAGTAGTTGCGGATGCCGCGCATCAGCGCGTCGGCCAGCTGCACCTGGTAGGCGCTGCTGCGCAGCCGGGCCTCTTCCTCGGGGTTGCTGATGAAGGCGGTTTCCACCAGCACGCTGGGAATGTCGGGCGCCTTGAGCACGGCAAACCCGGCCTGCTCCACGCGCGGCTTGTGCAGCTTGGCCATGTTGCCGATCTCGCCGAGCAGGGCGCCGCCGAGCTTGAGGCTGTCCTTGATCTGGGCCGTGGTGCTCATGTCCAGCAGCATGCGCTGCACATGCTGGTCCTGCGAGCCCATGTTCAGGCCACCGACGATGTCGGACTGGTTTTCCTTGTTGGCCAGCCAGCGCGCGGCCGTGCTGGAGGCGCCCTTGTCGCTGAGCGCAAAGACGCTGGCACCACGGGCGGCCGGCGTGGTGAAGGCATCGGCGTGGATGCTGATGAACAGGTCGGCCTGCACGCGCCGGGCCTTTTCCACGCGCGTGGCCAGGGGCACGAAGAAGTCGGCGTCGCGCGTCATGAAGGCGCGCATGGGGCTGCCGCCGATGCGGGTGTCGTTGATGCGGTCGCGCAGCAGGTGGGCGATCTTGAGCACCACGTCCTTTTCGCGCGTGCCGCTGGGGCCGGTGGCGCCGGGGTCCTCGCCGCCGTGGCCGGGGTCCAGCGCCACGATGATGATGCGGTCGGTCTGGCGCGAGGTGGCGATGTTGGGCGCTGCAATGGGGGCAGGGGCCGGAACGGGCGCAGGTGAAGGGCGGGGCGCCGGCGCCGGGGCGGCTGGGGAAGGGGCCTGTGCCACCACGGCGGGCGGCGCAGGCGTCTTGCCCCCGGAGCCGCTGCTGTGCTGGGCGATCAGGTCGCCCAGCGGGTCGGGGGCTGGCGCCGTGGGGCCTGAGGGGCGTGGCAGCGGCGCCGATGCGACGGCGGTCTCGTCGCCGGACGCATCGCGCAGGCGTTCGCTGATCAGCGCCTCCAGCGGGTCCACGGCCTTGGCGGGGTACAGGTCGAACACCAGCCTGTGCTTGTAGGCCGCCACGGGCTGCAGCGTGAAGACCTGGGGCTTGGCGGGCTGCTTGAGATCGATCACCAGGCGCACCACGCTGGGCGAGTTCTGGCCGACGCGGATGGAGGCGATGTTGGGATCGTCGGAGCGGACCTTGGCCACCAGTTCACGCAGCGCGGGATTGAGTTCGATGCCCTCGATGTCCACGGCCAGCCGCGGGGGCTGGTCCACGAAGAACTGCTTGGCAGCCAGCGGCCGGTCGGACTCTATGGTCACGCGCGTGTATTCGGGCGCAGGCCAGACGCGCACGGCCACGATGGTGGCGCCGTGCGCGATGTGCTGGCGTCCCAGCAGCAGCACGATGGAGCCCGCCTGCAAAAGATTGCGGCGCGACAGGCCGGACGGATAGGAGGAGGAGTTGGCGTCGCTCATGCCTTGAGTGCTTGGATCACGGCGCGTCCGACGGGCGTGCCGGCGAGCAGGGTCACCTGGCGCTGCGTCTCGTCGATTGCTTCGATATGAATAGCTATATCTGCCGCAGGCGTAAGCGCTGCAGCCTTTTCGGGCCATTCTGCCAGCTTGAGACCGGGGCTGGCGAAAATATCGCGAAATCCAGCATCCTCCCACTCGCGCGGATCATCGAAGCGGTAGAAGTCGAAGTGCCAGATGGCCAGGTCCGGCGCCTCATGCGGCTCCACCACGGCATAGGTGGGGCTCTTGATGCGGCCCTGCACACCCAGTGCGCGCAGCCAGTGCCGCACCAGCGTGGTCTTGCCCGCGCCCAGGTCGCCGTGCAGCGTGACGTAGGCGTTGCGCAGCGCGGGATGGGCCGCGAGCTGCTGTGCAAACCGCTGCGTGTCTTCCTCGCTGCCCCATATCCAGCGATGGCCCGCAGTTTCCGCATCCTGCGGCTGGGCGCTTTCTACAATCGAGGGAGTATGTTGTGCAGCAGTCAATTGGTTCCTTTGATGCAAGGCTGGGCCCGCGAGCTGGGATTTTCCCAAATTGGCGTGGCCGGCGTGGATTTGTCTTCTGCGGAGCCGGGTTTGATGCAGTGGCTGGCCCAAGGGTTCCATGGCGGGATGGACTATATGCAGGCCCACGGCCTGCGCCGCGCGCGGCCTGCCGAGCTGGTGCCGGGCACGGTCAGCGTGATCACGGCGCGCATGGACTACCTGCCGCGCGACACGCCTGCCGATGTGCCTGGCGCCTGGCAGGCCGTGGAGTGGGCGAGGCAGCAGCGGCCCGGCGAGGGCATTGTCTCCGTCTATGCCCGAGGGCGCGACTACCACAAGGTGCTGCGCAACCGGCTGCAGAAGCTGGCCGAGCGCATTGCACAGGAAGTCGGCCCCTTCGGGCACCGCGCCTTCACCGATTCCGCGCCCGTGCTGGAGGCCGAGCTGGCCCGGCGCAGCGGCCAGGGCTGGCGCGGCAAGCACACGCTGGTGCTCAACCGCGAAGCGGGCTCCATGTTCTTCCTGGGCGAGATCTATGTGGACCTTGCGCTGGAGCCCACGGCGCCGGTGACCGCGCACTGCGGCAGCTGCGCTGCCTGCATCACGGCCTGCCCCACGGGCGCCATCGTGGCGCCGCACAGGGTGGACGCGCGGCGCTGCATCTCCTATCTGACCATCGAGCATGCGGGCGCCATTCCCGAGGAGCTGCGGCCACTGATGGCCAACCGCATCTATGGCTGCGACGACTGCCAGCTGGCCTGCCCCTGGAACAAGTTCGCCCAGCCCAGCCGCCTGCCCGACTTCGATACGCGCGAGGCCCTGTCAGGCGGGCAGCTGGTGCATTTCTTCGCCTGGGACGAGCCCACCTTCCTGCGCCTGACCGAAGGCAGTCCCATACGGCGCATAGGCCATGCGCGCTGGCTGCGCAATGTGGCCGTGGCGCTGGGCAATGCCTGGCGCGAAACAGGCGACGCGGCATTGCAGCAGGCGCTGGCCAGCCGCGCCGACCATCCGGACGCCCTGGTGCGCGAGCACGTAGCCTGGGCGCTGTCGCAAAGATCGGATTGAGCCGATAAAACCGGGGTGCTTGTATGTGAAACAATTGTTGCGCCCTGTCGGAGTGCCCCCGGCGGCCTGTTGCGGGCCACCGCCCTTGAAGGCGCGGGGTCTGTGTGTCTCAACATGATGTTCGATATGCGCGCAAAGCCTCCCCGCAGCCTGTCCCGCCTACTGAACGCAGAACCGCTGGCCCAGACCGCCGTGGCGGTCTGGGTGGGCGTGTGCTGCGTGCTGCTGGCCACGGTGGCGTACTGGACGGTGCTGGTGGACAGCCACCGAACGCAGCGCAGCTTTACCGAGTCCCAGTCCTGGCTGCGGGTGGGGCAAATGTCGCATGCGGTGTCAGTGCAGGTGCAGACCCTGCTGTCCGGCCTGGACTACACCATGCGCGGCCTGGAGTCCGACTTTGCCGACGGCGATGCCGACGGGTTCCGGCGTGCCGTGCAGACCACGTTCGACGCCTATCCAGCCGGCACCTTCCTGCAGATCGCCGTGGCCGACGAGAACGGGGACATCGTCTACTCCAACCTCCAGCAGGAGGCGGAGACGCGGGCCGCCAAGGTCTCCATCCGAGACCGCGAGCATTTCCAGGTGCATGCCAGCCGCGAGAACATGGGCATGTTCATCGGCCGCCCCGTGCAGGGGCGCGTCTCCCACAAATGGACCATACAGCTGAGCCGCGCGCTGTACCGCCAGGGGCGGTTCTCGGGCGTGCTGGTGCTGTCGCTGTCGCCTGAATACATCTCGAGCTACTTCCAGTCCATCTTCGATGGTGCCCGCGACGTCATCCTGCTGCTGCGCACCGATGGCGCCTACCTGGCGCGCTCGCAGGGGCAGGATGAGGTGATGGGCCGTTCGGTCTCCGATGTGCGCGTGGCGCTGTTCGCTCCGGCCCTGGAGCGCGGCACCTACGAGGCCGAATCGACCGTCGATGGCGTGCAGCGCATGTATGCCTGGAGCCGGGTGGGGGGCTATCCGCTGATCGTCAGTGCAGGACTGGACAAGAAGGCCATCTTCGAGCCGCTGGAGGCTTCTTTGGAGCGCGGCCTGCTGCGCAACGGCATAGGCACGGCCGTGCTGCTGCTGGGCATGCTGCTGACGCTGTGGCTGGCGCGCCAGCGCCAGCTCAGCGAGCGCATGCGGCTGCAGGGTGAGCGGCGCTTTGCGCGGCTGGCGCAGGAGGTGCCGGGCGGGCTGTTCCAGTTCCGCATAGATGCGGATGGACAGTTCCGGTTCCCTTTCACCAGCGCCGGTTTCTTCGAACTGCATGGCGCCAAGGCCGATGCCGCCCGGTTTGCCGACCATGAACTGCTCAAGCGCGTCCACCCCGAGGATTTGCCGGCCCTGGCGACTTCGGTGCGGGCCAGCGTGGACAGCAAGGATGTCTGGGAGCACAAGTACCGCGTCTACGGCCCAGGTGGCGAGCTGCGCTGGCTGCATGGCCATGCCAGGCCTCAGCAGGAGGAAGACGGCTCCCTGCTGTGGCATGGCTATGTGCACGATGTGACGCAGGACCAGGCCATGCAGGAATCCATACGTCACAGCGAGGAACGCCTGCGCCTGACCGTGGGCGCCGTGCGCGACGGCCTGTGGCAGTGGGACTGCCGCAGCGGCCATGTGGAATGGGATGCCCGCTGCTACCAGATGCTGGGCTTCGCGGCTGCGCAGTTCCCCATGAACTACGACGCCTTCTGCGCCATGGTCCATCCCTCGGACAGGGCGCGGATGCTGGCGCTGCTTCAGCGCCATGCCGAGGCCGGGGCTGACTTCCGCGTGGAGATGCGACTGCGCAGCTCGGCCGAAAGCTGGCTGTGGGTGGAGTCGCGCGGCGAAATCACCCAGCGCGATTCCGATGGCAAGCCCGTGCGCATGCTGGGTACGCACACCGATATACAGCAGCGCGTGGAGCAGTCCCGCCTTATCAAGGCCTTGCTTGACCGGGGCAGCGCCCTGATCGTCATGACCGGTCCCCAGCGCGAAATCCTCTATGCCAACGAGCGCGGTGCAGACCTTCGAGATCGAGGCAGACCGGCTGCCCGGCGGCGTGGACTTGCGCGCCCTGCATGTCAGCGACGAGAGCTTCGAGCGCTTCGGCCAGTTCTACGGCCAGCTCAACGCACGCGGCACGGTGCGAACGGAATGGATTTTGCGCATGCCTTCGGGCGCGGGCCACTGGTTCGACATGCAGGGCTCGCTGCTGGACCCCGACGAGGACGACGGTCGCGTCATCTGGACCATGATCGATATCGACGCGCGCCGGCGTGCCGAGACCGCGCTGGCCGAAACCCAGCACCGGCTGGAGGCCATCATCGACCGCTTTCCCGCAGGCATTCTGGTCACCGACGCCCAGGGCCGCCAGGTGCTGGCCGCCAACCGCATGCTGGCGGCCGCGCTGCGGCTGGACATGGCGCCTGCCGCCCTGGTGGGGCTGGGCATGCCGTCGCTGATCCAGCTGCTTCCGCCTTCGGTGGCGGACGTGCTCAGCGCGGGGCCCGTGGCTGGCCGTTCCCTGCATGCGCTGCCCGATGGCCACTATGTGGAGATCGAGGGCATGCAGCTGCGCGACGGTGATCGCTCCATCGGCCACTGCTGGGTCTTCCACGACGCGACGGAGCGGCAGCAGCGCGAATCCCAACTGGAGACCCTGGCGCTCACCGACGCGCTGACCGGCATTCCCAACCGCCGCGCCTTCATGGAGCGGCTGGCGATGGAGCTGGACCATCTGCGCAGCGGACTGGTGGCGCATTCCACGCTGATCATGCTGGACATAGACCACTTCAAGCAGGTGAACGACGGCTACGGCCACGCGGTGGGCGATATCGTGCTCAAGGAGCTGCTGGTCTCGGTGGCGCAGGAAATGCGCAAGGAAGACATGGTAGGTCGGCTGGGCGGCGAGGAGTTTGCCGTGCTGCTGTCCGACACCGACGCCGAGGTGGGCCTGCGCCGCGCCGAAAGCCTGCGCGAAGCCATTGCCGGGCGGGCCATCGATGCGGGCAAGGCCGGAGACCTGCACATTGCCATCAGCCTGGGCGTGTACGAGCTGCAGCGCAGCGATGCATCGGCCCAGGGCTGCCTGGAGCGGGCCGATGCGGCGCTGTACTACTCCAAGCGCAATGGCCGCAACCAGTCCACGCTGTGGAGCGAGCGGCTGCCTGCCATCGCGCGCTGATCCGGGTTGATCCGGGCTGGTGCGGCGCAAAGGCCTAGGAATACACCCCGGTGAATTTTCAGAATCATCCAATGGCCTGATCGGGCCGCAATCCCGAAAATCCTGGGTTCATGCTGCCGCGTGGACCTGCCGCATCTTCCTTGGCCCCAGCACCCGGGTGCGGTCGGCTCTCCGCGCAACCCATCACAAAAAAGAGGCTGCGCGCCGAGCGCAGGGCGAGGAATGTATGACATACAACCGCTGGTCCACGGTGCATATCGCGCCGCTTTCGCGAGCGCAGTTCTGGAGCGATGCCAGCCGCGAGGCGCAGATGCCGCACACGCCTTTGGTCGCGCAGCCCGAGCGCTTCGAGGCCGTGCTGACGTCGCGCGGCGTGGGTGCGGTGGTGCTCAACCGCATCCAGATGGCGGCCGAACATGGCATGGAGCGCCTGCATGCCCATGGCCAGCGCGCAGGCCCGCCCTGCCTGCTGTGCATGCTCTACGCCAAAGGTGGTGCCCAGGTATTCGCACCGGATTTGCCGGATTTGACGGATGTACCGGATGCATCAGCCTCGCCTGAGGAGCCGGGCATGGCGGCTGCTGGCAGCGGGCTGCAGGCGCAACCCGGCCAGCTGTTCCTGCTGGACGAGCGGCGCGGCTACCGCATCTGGCAGAAAGAGGCCGTGGACCTGGTGGTGCTGGCCGTGCCGCTGGCACTGATCGATTCGCGTGGCGGCCTGGCCCCGCAACTGCTGGCACGCAGACTGCCCGACTGTGCATCGCTTCAGCTGCTGGTCCAGCAGATGCAATTGCTGGCTGCGTGGCAGAACCCCTTGCCCGATGCCGAATCCGCCAGGCTGTCCGACTTGGTCATCAACACCTTGAAGACCGTGCTGCAGGCCGGCGCCGACATGGCGATGGCCCGACCCGGTGCGCCCATGCACGTGCTGTTGCGCAGGGTGCGCCAGCTCATCGCCCGCCAGTACCCGGACCCGGCGTTGGGGCCCGAGCGCGTGGCGTCCAGCCTGGGGCTGTCCGTGCGCTCGCTGCAAGCCCAGCTGTCGCGCGAAGGCACCAGCCTCAGCGCCGAACTCATGGCCTATCGGCTGGAGCGTGCCCATGCGCTGCTGCGTGGGACGCAGCCGGGAACGCTGGGCATCGCGGAGATCTCGCAGCACTGCGGTTTCAACTCGCCCGCGCATTTTTCCCGCCGGTTCAGGGCACGCTACGGCAGCACGCCGCTGGGGCTGCTGCGGGATGCGGAGGGCGGGGAGGGTGCCTAGGCAGGCTTGGCGGGGCCGCGCCCGGCGTGGCGTGCGCAGATCAGGCCGAGGATTTCGAACATCATCTGCGCGCCCGCATGGGCGGTGTTGGTGGTGGCGTCGTAGGCCGGCGACACCTCGACCACATCGCCGCCCACGATGTGGATGCCGGCCAGGCCGCGCACCATGGCCTGTGCCTCGCGCACGGTGAGTCCGCCGACCTCGGGCGTGCCCGTGCCGGGCGCAAAGGCCGGGTCCAGGCAGTCGATGTCGAAGGAGACGTAGACGGGCGCATCGCCCACCACCTCGCGTGCGCGGGCAATGATGCCGTCCACGCCCAGCGCGGGAAGCTCCTCGGCGTGGATCACGGTCATGCCCGACTCATAGGAAAACTCCCAGAGATATTCGGCTGCGCCGCGTATGCCGATCTGAATGGTCCGCGTGGGGTCGAGCACGCCGTCCAGCACGGCCTGACGAAACGGGCCGCCGTGGTGGAAGCGGCTGCCGTCGAAGGGGCCCCCGGTGTCGCAGTGGGCGTCGAAATGCACCAGGGCCAGTGGCCGCTCGCGGCCCAGTGCGCGCAATACGGGCAGGGTGATGGAATGGTCTCCACCAGCGGCCAGCGGAATCACGCCGGCCGCATGGATCTTCGCGAAGGTCGACTCTATGTCGCGGTGCGACTGCTCCAGGCTGTAGCGGCTGGACAGCGGCACGTCGCCGATGTCCGCCACGCGCAGCTCGCGCGTGGGAGCGGATCGAAGCACATGGTTGTAGGGGCCCACGCGTTCGATGGAACGCAGGGCCCGGGGGCCGAAGCGGCAGCCGCTGCGGTTGCTGATGCCCAGGTCCATGGGCACGCCGATCAGCGCGGCCTGGAGGTCGCCGAAGTCCGGATGGCTCCAGTCCATGGGACGCATGGGCGCGTCCAGCAGCGTGGGCATGCCCGCATAGGGCGCGCTGCGCGTGCCGCTGGCGTCGATGATGTGGGCCGCCACGGCGCGGAAATGCGGGTCGTGGATCACGGACTCGTTGTCCCCGCCGAAGCGCGCACGCAGCGCGGCCAGCCTGTCTGCAGTAAAGAGGGTCATGGGTGTGTCCCTTGGTTCAGGATTGGATGCCCGACAGGGAGCGCTGCTGCGTGCGCTGCGCCAGGCTGATGAGGATGAAGCTGGCCGTGCTCACGGCCAGGCTGGCATAGATGGGCGTGTTGGCGGCCAGGCCGTCCCTGACCATGAAGGCGACGGCCGTGGCGCAGCCCAGCAGCATGCTGGCGATGGCGCCCGCCGTGGTGGCCCGGCGCCAGTAGATGGCGCCGATCAGCGGCACCAGCATGCCGCCCACGAGCAGGTTGTAGGCCGTGGTCAGGGCATTGAGCACATCGTCCACCACCAGGGCGATGCCGAGCACGGCCAACCCCACCAGCAGCGTCAGCAGCCGGTGCCAGCGCACATCGACCAGCGGCCGGCCGCCCCGCAGCAGGGGCACGAGGTCCTCGGCCAGCACGGTGGAGCCGGCCAGCATGGCGGCGCTGGCCGTGGACATCATGGCCGCCAGTGCGGCAGCGATGACCAGGCCGCGGATGCCGTCCGGCAGGCTGGCCTGCACGATGGCGGCAAAGGCATTGTTGGCGTTGTCCAGGTCCGGAAGCAGCACGCGCGCTGCCATGCCCACCAGGGCGCCGACCAGCCCGTAGACCACGCAGTACAGGCCGGCAATGCTGCCCGCCACGGCGGCCACCCGTTCGCTGCGGGCCGTGAATACGCGCTGCCACACGTCCTGGCCGATCATGATTCCGAAGAAATAGATCACGAAGTAGGTGGCGATGGTGTCCCAGCCGATGTGGGTGACATCGAAGCTGGACGCCGGCAGTCGCGCCACCAACTGGTCCCAGCCGCCGACGCGGTACAGGCAGATGGGCAGCAGGATCAGCATCAGGCCCGCGGTCTTGATCACGAACTGCACGATGTCCGTCAGCGTCAGCGACCACATGCCGCCCACGGCCGAGTAGATGACCACGACGCCCCCGCCCACCAGGATGGAGATCCACAGCGGCAGGTCGAACAGCACCTGCATCACGGTGCCGATGGCGATCACCGACGTGGCCGCCAGCATCAGCGAGTAGGCCAGCATCACCAGGGCGCTGGCCTGCTTGGTGCGGGCGCTGTAGCGCCGCTCCAGCACCTGGGTCACGGTGCAGATGCGCAGCCTGAGCAGGGGCTTGGCCAGGAACAGGTTGAGTACCAGCAGGCCCGCGCCCAGCGCCGCGCACAGCCAGAATCCGGAGATGCCGTACACATAGCCCAACCGCACCGTGCCCACGGTGCTGGCGCCGCCTATCACCGTGGCGGCCATGGTGCCCATGTACAGGCCCGGCCCGAGGTTGCGGCCGGCCACGAGAAAGTCCTCCTGCGTCTTCGCGCGGCGCATGCCGTACCAGCCCAGCAGCAGCATGGCTACCGCGTAGATCACCACGACCGAGATATCGAGCAACATGGTTTGTCTCCCTTTTGTTGCGGCCCTGTTGGCAGGGGCCTCTTGAAACAGCGGTATCCGTGGAAGTGAATTCCCTGGCCCGCCCCTCTTGTTCTGTATTGCAGTCCCTCTTTGTTCAATCCAGATGTGCTGCAACAGCCGTGGATGCTAGACAGCAGCCCGGATTGCATCCATTTCAAGTTCCATTTACAAACATCGATAAGAATCGATCTTTCCCGAGTGAAAACCCCATGCTCCATACCGTTTCAGACCTGGATCTGCGGCTGCTGCGCGTGTTTCTGGCCATCGTCGATGCGGGCGGCGTGTCGGCGGCGCAGGCCAGCCTTGGCGTAGGCCAGTCCACGCTCAGCAGCCAGCTGTCCACGTTGGAGACGCGCCTGGGATTCAGCCTGTGCGAGCGTGGGCGTGGCGGCTTTCGCCTGACGGCCAAGGGCCGGCGCTTCGTCGATATGGCTCGCACGGCCCTGCAGGGACTGGAAGGCTTCAGTGCGCAGGCACGCAACATGCACCGGCAGCTGGTCGGCAGCCTGGCCATCGGCCTGATCGGCAATGCACCCATGGAATACAACGCGCTGATGGGGCGGGCCATACAGCGTTTTCGCCAGCGCGACGAGGCCGTGCGCCTGTCGGTGCTGGTGCGCGGGCCGCGCGAGCTGGAGGAGATGCTGCTGCGCGACGAGCTGCAGGTCGCCGTGGGCTATTTCCTGCACCGCGCCCCGGCGCTGGAATACACGCTGCTGTTCAGCGAAAGGCAGGTGGCCTATTGCAGCGTCAGCCATCCCTTTGCCGCACGCGCGGGCCGCATCGGCGCGCAGGAGGCGGGCGAGGCCGACTGGACCTGGCGCACCTATCCACTGCCGCAGGCACCGCTGACGGGGCGCCCGCGCCATGTCACCTCAGAGGCGGACAACATGGAGGCGGCCGCCATCCTCATCCTGTCAGGCGCCCACCTGGGCTATCTGCCCGAGCACTATGCGGCGCCCTATGTGGCTGCCGGCCTGCTGCATGCGCTGGACGAATCCCTCTTCAGCTACGACGTGGACATCACCCTGGTGGCCAGGAAGCGCGCACGCCAGGACGACATCACGGCCGCGTTCACGGACGACATGCGTGCCGTGCTGTAGGGGAGCCGTGGCACAGCGGCATCAGAACTGCAGCAGGCTCAGCGCAAACGGCAGGCTGAGCACGCCCAGCAGCGTGGACAGCGTGACCAGCCCCGCCACATACGAGCCGTTGTAGCCCATGCGTGCGGCCAGCACATAGCATGACGATGCCGTGGGCAGGGCCGAGAAGGCCATGAGGATCAGGGCCTGCGCACCGCTCAGGCCAAACGCCCGCACCATGGCATAGGCGATCAGCGGCTGCACCAGATGCCGCACGGCCAGCAGGCACACGGCCAGCAGCTTGCCGGCGGCCAGCGCGCCGAACTGCATGCCGGCGCCGGCCGACATCAGGCCCAGCGCGATGGAGGCTGCGCCTATGCGGGAGATCGACGGCTCGATCAGCGCCGGCAGTTTCAGCCCCAGCGCGCTGAACACCAGGCCCGACAGCGTGCCCACGATCAGCGGATTGCGCACCAGCTGGCCCAGGAAATGCTGGTTGCTGCCGCGCGCCATGGGCCAGACGGCCGCGATATTGCACAGCGGCACGCTCACGCCGATCAGCACCGAGATGAACAGCAGGCCCTCAGGCCCCGCCAGCCGGCTGGCCAGCGCCAGGCCGATGAAGGAGTTGAAGCGAAACGCCACCTGCACGGCGCCCGCATGCTCGCGCACATCGATGCGGCCGCGCAGGCCGGGCCACCAGGGCAGGCTGTAGGCCAGGCCGATGCCGACCAGGGCCGCACACACGCCAGCGGCCAGCAAGTGGGAGGTGGCACCCCAGTCCACCGGGCTCTTGACGATGGAGTGGAACAGCAGCACCGGGAACAGCAGGTAGTACACCAGCGCCTCCACTGCCTGCCAGACCGTGCGGTTGAGCTGTGTGAAGCGGCACAGCACGTAGCCGAGCACGATGAGCGAAAAATCGGGGAAGAGCAGCACGGCGTAGTTCACGGGGGCAGAGCATAAGCGCAACCCCGCAGTCGCACGGCCGGGGTGGCGGCAGGGGCGGGATGGCCTACGGGTAAACACCGGGAAATCAGTGCTGCGACAAACTGTGACAACCGGGCCCCGGGCCTTAGCATCGCTGGGGTCCACACAGCCGATCCGAAAGCGCAGGTCCTGACGACCGTCAAGCGCGCAGCGGGCTCCAGGCCCCACCATGGCTGTTCCGTGGCAGCGTTTGCGAGCCTTCATTTCGCAGACCATCCATCCGCAGGCACGGCCTTGCGGATGTCCATGAAACCTTCTTCGTCAACACGACCCCCAAAAGGAGATCTTGTATGAATCGTCGCAGCTGGATGGGCCTGACCCTGGTCCTCGCAAGCACCGGAGCCCTGGCCCAGGCCTATCCCACCAAGCCGATCAAGCTGGTGGTGCCCTTCGCCCCCGGTGGCACGACCGACATCATCGCCCGCGTGATCGCCGAACCCCTGACCAAGGAACTGGGCCAGCCCGTGGTGGTGGACAACCGCGGCGGTGGCGGCGGCGTGATCGGCGCCATGGAAACCGCGCGCTCGCAGCCCGATGGCTACAGCCTGGGCATCGCCACGGTCTCGACCACGGCGACCAACCCCGCGATCAACCCCAAGATCTCGTACAACACGCTGACGGACTTCACGCCCATCATCAACGTGGCGGCCACGCCCAACGTGATCGCGGTGAACCCCAAGTTCCCCGCCAAGGACTACAAGAGCTTCGAGGCCGAACTCAAGAAGTCCCAGGGCAAGTACTCCTATGCCTCCTCGGGCACGGGCGGCATCCAGCACATGCTGATGGAGCTGTACAAGAGCCTGACCAACACCTTCGTCACCCACATCCCCTACCGCGGTGCGGGCCCGGCGCTCAACGACGTGGTGGCGGGCCAGGTGCCCATGGTGCTGGACAACCTGCCCTCGGCCCTGCCGTTCATCAAGGACAACCGCCTGGTGCCCATCGTGGTGGCCGCGCCCCAGCGCCTGGCCGTGCTGCCCAATGTGCCCACCTTCAAGGAAGTGGGCCTGGAGCCGGTGAACCGCATGGCCTACTACGGCATCCTGGGCCCCAAGAACATGCCCAAGGACGTGGTGGACAAGATCAACGCCGCCGTGCGCAAGGTGCTGCAGGACCCCGCCGTGCGCAAGCGCATCGAGGACACGGGCTCCCTGGTCATCGGCAATTCGCCTGAAGAGTTCGCCAAGCAGATCAAGGACGAGTACGAGACGTACAAGAAGGTGGTTGCTCAGCAGAAACTCACGCTGGAGTAAGCACCGCCTTGAGCGGTTGGCTCAGAACCCGAGGCTCCTTGCGGACCTCGGGTTTTTTCGTTGTAGGCTTGACGGGATGTCCCAAGTGCCTGTTGCTTCCATCGCCTCCCCATCGGCTGCCGAAGCCGAATCTGCTGCCGATCCGGCATCCTGGCCGGCGCCGCTGCCTGCCAGCCTGGATGCGCTGGACCTGTTCATGGATGCGCTGCTGCTGGAAGACGGGCTGTCGCGCAATACGCTGGCGGCCTATCGCCGGGACCTGACGGCCTGGGGGCGGTGGCTGGCGCACCAGCGGCCGCCGCTGGCGCTGGATGCGGCGGGCGAGCTGGAGCTGCAGGGCTATTTCGCGGTGCGCGTGGAGCAGACCAAGGCCAGTTCTTCCAACCGGCGGCTGACGGTGCTGCGCCGCTACTACCACTGGGCGCTGCGCGAGCAGCGCATTGCCGCCGATCCCACGGTGCGCATGCTTGCGGCCCGGCAGCCCCCGCGCGTGCCGCATACGCTGACGCAGGCCCAGGTGGAGGCGCTGCTCAGGGCACCCGATGTCGATACGCCGCTGGGCCTGCGCGACCGCGCCATGCTGGAGCTGATGTATGCCAGCGGCCTGCGCGTGAGCGAGCTGGTGGATCTGCCCGTGCATGGCATCGATCTGCGCTCGGGCGTGTTGCGCGTGACCGGCAAGGGGCAAAAGGAAAGACTGGTGCCCTTCGGCCAGGAGGCGCATTGGTGGCTGGAGCGCTACCTGGCCACGGCGCGTGGCGCCATCCTGGGCGGACAGCGCAGCGACGCGGTCTTCGTGACCCAGCGCGGAGCGGCCATGAGCCGCGTGATGTTCTGGGTCATCGTCAAGCGCTGCGCGCAGGTTGCCGGCGTCACGGCACCGCTGTCGCCGCATACGCTGCGCCATGCCTTCGCCACCCATCTGCTCAACCATGGCGCAGACCTGCGCGTGGTGCAGATGCTGCTGGGCCATGCCGACATCTCCACCACCACCATCTACACCCATGTGGCGCGCGAGCGGCTCAAGGCATTGCACGCTTTGCACCATCCGCGTGGTTGATTGTGTGTGGATGGTTCGCCGGTTTGGGTGTCTCTGCTGTTGAAACCGTCGAAGTGGCAAAGCCTGTCCCGGGGATATGTGCTTTGCACAACAATCACCGCCGTGTTCGATGTGTTTTCTGCGGAGTTCTCGATGACTGATTTCCTGCGCCGGCATGTGCTGGTGACTTCCATGCTGGCGGCGGCGGTGGCTGCCGCGGCCCTGCCGATGTCTGTTTCGGCTGCCGATGCGGCCTGGCCCAGCCGGCCCATCCGCGTGGTGGTTTCCTACCCGGCCGGCGGCGTCAGCGATGTGGTGGCGCGCGCCCTGGGCGAGAAGCTGGCCGCCCGCCTGGGCCAGCCCGTGGTGGTGGACAACAAGGCCGGCGCGGGTGGCGCCATCGGCCTGGACCTGGTGGCCAAGGCCGCACCCGATGGCTACACGCTGGGCTTTTCCTCCATCAGCCCGCTGACGCTGAGCCCGCACCTGGGCAAGCCGCTGTTCGATCCGCAGCGCGATCTCGTGCCCGTGACCAGCGTGATGTATTCGCCCGTGCTGCTGCTGGGCACGGCCCGCTCCACGGCGACCGATTTCAAGGCACTGGTGGCGCAGGCCAAGGCCCAGCCCGGTGAAGTCCGCTGGGCCACGGCCGGCCTGGCCTCGCTGGGCCACATCATGCTCGAGCAGATCATGTATGCCTCGCAGGCCAGGATCACGCACATTCCCTACAAGGGTGGCGGCCAGCAGCTCAATGATGGCCTGAGCGCGCAGTTCGAGGTGCTGTCCACCAATGCCGGCCCGGCCGTGCTGCAGCACATCAAGGCGGGCAAGTTCAAGGCCCTGGCCGTGGGCGCCCCCCAGCGCCTGGAGTCGCTGCCCGGCGTGCCCACGCTGGCCGAGCTGGGCTACAAGAACGCCAACATGACTTCGGTGTTCGGCATCTTCGCGCCCGCAGGCACGCCCGCGCCCGTGCTGCAAAGGCTCAATACCGAGATCAACCAGGTGCTGGCCCAGCCCGACATGCGTGCCAAGCTGGAGGCCACCGACAACGTGGCCACGGGCGGCAAGGCCGAGGACTTCGCACGCCAGATCGAGGCCGAGTCTCAGTCCAACGCGCGCATCATCCGCGCCGCGGGCATCCAGCTGAACTGACCACCGTGGCGCCGGGCGCCCACGCAAAAAGGGCTTGCAGCCGTGACGGCTGCAAGCCCTTTGTTCTGGCGCCTTGCGTGCGGTGCGCGCCCAGGCCGTCCAGGCCCGTCCAGGCAGTTCAGGCCGTGGGCTCGTCCGCCGTGAGGTTGTCGGCCCAGGCCAGGGCCTGCAGATGCGCCCAGTTGACCTGGTGGTTGGACAGCTGCAAGGAGTTGGCGGCGCGCGCAAAGCCTTCGTCGTCACCGCTTTCGCAGGCGCGCGTCAGCTCCAGGAAGGGCGCGAACACGCCCTTGTTGTGCACCAGCGCATCGATCACGGGCTGGGGCAGGGCGATGGATTCCAGCGCCTTTTCCATGGGCTGGCCCAGCATCACGTCCAGCAGCGAGAACACGCCGACCACGAAGGCGTTGTCGCACTCCTCGGGCGAGAGCAGCTCGGCCGTCAGCAACTCCATCAGGCGGCCGCGGACCACGGCGGTCTGGCCCACGGCCGGTGGCGTGCCGCCCGCGCGCGAGGTGGTCAGCAGCAGCGCTGCCCAGCGGAACAGCTTCTTGAGGCCCAGGATCATCACCGCGTGGCGGAACGAGGTGATCTCGCAGGACAGGCCGAATCCCGAGGAGTTGATGAAGCGCAGCAGGTTGAAGGACAGCGTGGGGTCCTTCTTGAGCAGGGCTTCGATCTCGTCCGTGCCGGCCTGCTGGCGCACCAGATTGATCAGCTGGATGATGGTGGCCTGCGTGGGGCGGATGGTGCGCGCCTGCACGAGTTGCGGCTGGGCGAACCAGAAGCCCTGGAACAGCCGCACGCCCAGGTCGCGCATGCGCTCGAACTGCTCGGAGGTCTCGACCTTTTCGGCCACGATCTGGGCGTTGGTGTGGGAGCGCGCGAACTTCACCAGGGTCTCGGCATCGGCCAGCGCAAAGGTCTGCATGTCCAGCTTGATGAAGGCGGCCGCAGGCAGCCAGCTGGCATAGGCGCGGCGCAGCAGGTGCTGGTTGAAGGCCAGGCGGAAGCCGCGCTGGCGCAGGGCCTGGAAGGTGGGCAGGCGTTCCTCGATATCGGCTGCCGTGGCGTTCTCGCCCAGCGTGGGCACCTCCAGCACCACCTTGTCGGGGTGGATCAGCTCCAGGTGGCCGCCGGCCAGGCTGTCATGCGTGCAGTTGATGAAGACCGTCTTCTTGCCCACCAGCGCTTCGGCTCCCGCATACGACAGCGCGTTGAACAGCAGGGCGGCATCGGAGGCCGCCGTGTGCGCATGCTGGGCTGTGGAGCGGTCGAAGAGCTCATAGCCGAAGACATCGCGCGCCTCGTTGACGATGGCCTGGCGCGCAATGACGGCCACCTGTCCGTCCTCCACCCCGGCTGGCAGGGGGGGCGGCGGAGCGGAGGAGTTGTCGTTGGTAGTCATTTGGAAGCTGAAAAAGATGAAGGAGCGGCGGCGTTCAGTTGCATCCTATAGCTTATGGCTATAGAGAGCTGTCTGCCAGTTGATCGGTCCAGGCCAGGGCCTGCAGATGGGCCCAGTTGATCTGCTGGCTGCTCAGGCGCAGTGCGCCTGCGCTGCGGTTGAAGGCTGCGTCGTCGCTGGCTTCGCAGGCCTGGGCCAGGATCAGCAGCTCGCCCAGCACGCCTTCATGGCGCAGCACGGCGGCGGAGACGGCATCGGGCACGGGGATCAGGCTCATGGCCACGTCCTGGGGCAGGTCCAGCATGCTGCCCAGCAGCGAAAAAATGCCGACGACGAAGGCCTGGTCGGCGTCTTCCTCGCTCAGCGATTCCTGGGCCAGCAGCTCCATCAGCCGCCCGCGGATCACGGCGGTCTGGCCGATGGCCGGCGGCGGCCCGCCGTTGCGCGATGCGGTCAGCAGCATGGCTGCCCAGCGGAACAGCTTCTTGAGGCCCATGAGCATCACGGCCTGGCGAAAGGAGGTGATCTCGCGCTGCACGCCGAAACCCACGGAATTGATCAGGCGCATCAGGTTGAAGGCCAGGCCTGCATCCTTCTTGAGTACATCCTCGATGGCATCGGTGCTGGCCTGCTGGCGCACCAGATTCAGCAGCTGGACGATGCTTTGCTGCGAGGGTGACAGCAGCTTGGTGCGCACCACCGTGGGCCGCGCGAACCAGAAGCCCTGGAACAGCTCAATGCCCAGGCGGCCGACCTGCTCATGCTGCTGGGCGCTTTCCACCTTCTCGGCGATCAGCTCGGCGCGCGTGTGGCGGCCGGCGAAGTTGACCAGCACGGCCAGTTGATCGGGTGCCAGCACGGACAGGTCGAACTTGATGTAGTCGGCCAGGGGCAGCCAGGCCGCATAGGCGGACTCCAGCACCGTGTGATTGAAGGCCAGGTTGAAGCCGCGCGCGCGCAGATTGCTGAGGATGGGCAGGCGGGCCTGCACCTCTTGCTGTGCGGCCAGGCCCAGCGGCGGGATCTCCAGCACCACCTTGTCGGGATTGAGCAGCTCCAGATGCCCGCCGGCCAGGCTTTCATGCGTGCAGTTGACGAACATCAGCTTGGTGCCGACCAGATCCTCCTCGCCGGCATGCGACAGGGCCGTGAACACCAGGGACACGTCCGAGGCCGCCGTATGGTCCGGGTAGGCGCGCGAACGGTTGAAAAGCTCGTAGCCGATGATCTGCTGCACCCCGTTGACGATGGCCTGGCGCGCAATCATTCCCCGGTCTGTGGACGCGGGGCTGGCCGCAGGGGCATCGTTGAAGAGATGGACAGGCAATTCGGTCATGGAGTGTTCGGTCAAGGAGGCACGGGAAGCAGCAGATCTGATTGTAGGAATGTTCTGAATAAATATGCCGACAGGCAGTGTCTGCTGGGACAAGTCCGATTGCGGGGTCGGACCCATCCTAGTTTGTAAACCATTGTGTGGCCATGCGTACGGGCGGTGCCTGTCCGCGCGGCTGTGGCAGTCTTTCTTCAGACCTGCTGCAACCAGGCCAGTTCGGTATCGGTGAAGCCGGCCGCGCGGCGCGCGCGCTCGTTGAAGGGCGGGCGCAGGCGCGGTGCCTCGTAGCGTTGCGTCAGGTGCTGGTAGTGCGCCTCGGGCTCCAGGCCTTCCCGCTCGCACAGCCAGCGGTACCAGTGGTTGCCTATGGCCACGTGGCCCACTTCCTCGCGCAGGATGATGTCGAGGATGTCCACGGCCGCCAGCGCATCGGGCGCGCGCGTGTTGCGCAGCTTGTTCTGGATCTGGGGCGTGGCGTCCAGGCCCCGTGCCTCCAGCGTGCGTGGCACCAGGGCCATGCGGGCCACCACGTCATGCGCAGTCTTCTCGCACATGGTCCACAGACCCTGGTGGGCCGGGAAGTCGCCGTAGTCGTGGCCCAGGTGCGCGCGCAGATGCTCGCGCAGCAGGCGAAAGTGCTTGGCCTCCTCGGCAGCCACCTGCAGCCAGTCCAGGTAGTACTGCTGCGGCATGCCGTCAAAGCGCCAGACGGCATCCAGCGCCAGGTTGATGGCGTTGAACTCGATGTGGGCAATGGCGTGGATCAGCACGGCCCGTCCCTCGGGCGTGGCCGGCGAGCGCCTTGCAACGGCGGTGTGGTGGCGCAGCTCGGGCCGCAGCGGGCGGCCGGGCAGGTCCGGTGCGGGATCGGGCAGGGCCGGTGCCTGCGCTGCTATTGAATAAAGCGCCTGCCGTGCATACATGTCCAACGCGGCGGCGGCCTTTTCTTCGGGATCCGGGAGGCACAAAACCTCAAGGGCGCGGTGA
This sequence comes from Delftia deserti, assembly GCF_042653485.1. Lineage (NCBI taxonomy): Bacteria > Pseudomonadati > Pseudomonadota > Betaproteobacteria > Burkholderiales > Comamonadaceae > Delftia > Delftia deserti. Next base: position 5,626,384 of record NZ_JBHSIH010000001.1, read on the forward strand.
CGTAACTCCATCCCTACAATTCTAGGTTTCCTGCCATCACCAATAATTGACGGAGACAAAGACCCATGGCGATTTATGAACTGGATGGAGTGGCCCCTGAAGTGGCAGCATCGGCCTGGGTGGCCGACAGCGCCGAGGTCATGGGCAATGTGCAGCTGGCCGAAGACGCCAGCATCTGGTTCGGCGCCGTGCTGCGCGGCGACTGCGAGAGCATTTCCATCGGCGAGGGAAGCAACATCCAGGACGCCAGCGTGCTGCATGCCGACCTGGGCAAGCCGCTGGTCGTGGGGCGCCATGTGACCGTGGGCCACCAGGTCATGCTGCATGGCTGCACCATCGGCGACGAATCGCTGATCGGCATCGGTGCCGTGGTGCTCAACGGCGCGAAGATCGGCAGGAACTGCCTGGTCGGCGCAGGTGCCCTCATCACCGAGGGCAAGGAGTTTCCCGATGGCTCGATGATCATCGGCAGCCCGGCCAAGGCCGTGCGCCAATTGACGCCCGAGCAGATCGAAGGCTTGCGCCGCAGCGCCCAACACTATGTCGATAATGCGCGCCGGTTCAAGACCGGGCTGCGCAAGCTGGGCTGAGCGAGGCCCGGCACTTTTTTACGGAATCCATCAGCGTGTCTGAACTGCATAAATTCATCTTCGAAGGCCTGCCCGTGCGCGGCTCCATCGTCCGCCTCACCGACGCCTGGCAGGAAATCCTGCAACGCCGCGCGGACAACGGCGAGACCGGCGCCTACCCCGCCGCCGTGCGCGAACTGCTGGGAGAAATGGCGGCTGCGGGCGTGCTCATGCAGTCCAACATCAAGTTCAACGGCGCCCTGGTCTTCCAGGTCATGGGCGATGGCCCGGTCAAGCTGGCCGTGGCCGAGGTGCAGTCCGACTTCGGACTGCGCGCCACCGCCACCCTGATCGGGGAGGCTCCCGAAGGCGCCACGCTGGAGCAATTGCTCAATGTGAACGGTGGTGGCCGCTGCGCCATCACGCTGGATCCCAAGGGTCGCCAGCCGGGCCAGCAGCCCTACCAGGGCGTGGTGCCGCTGCAGGACGCGCAAGGCCGCAGGTTCTCCAGGCTGTCGGACGCACTGCAGCACTACATGCTGCAGTCCGAGCAGCTGGACACCGTGCTGGTGCTGGCCGCCAATGACCAGCTGGCCGCCGGCCTGCTGATCCAGCGCATGCCGGTCAAGGGGGAAGCCAACCTTGCCTCCGCCACCGAAAGCGAGCAGTCGGGCCAGGATGCCATCGGCCTGAACGAGGACTACAACCGCATCGCCATGCTGGCCGCCAGCCTGACGCGCGACGAACTGCTCACGCTCGACGTGGAAACCATCCTGCGGCGCCTGTTCTGGGAAGAAAAGCTGATGCGCTTCGTCCCCCAGCAGGACGAAGAGCGCCCGCGCTTTGCCTGCACCTGCAGCCGTGAGCGTGTGGGCGCCATGCTGGTTTCGCTCGGCATTGAAGAGGTGGACAGCATCCTGGAGGAGCGCGGCAATATCGAGGTGGGCTGCGACTTCTGCGGCAAGCAGTACGAGTTCGATCCCATCGATGCAGCCCAGCTGTTCACCGAGGCCGGCAAGCAGCCGCCGACCTCGACGAACGTCCAGTAAATACGCTCGGAGTCAGTCCCGCCCGCTGCGCAGCGCATCGAACAAGCGCCGCTCGCAGTCGGGGTCGCTGCATTGTTCGCAGCCGTAGGGGCGAAGGCGGGCGCTGCGTTGCACGGGGCTTGCGGGCAGCCAGGACCAGTCCAGTTGCGGGGCCCTGAGCCTGAGCGAATCTGCCAGCTGCTGCCATTGCCGGGCGGTATTGCCGTAGAGCACCACATAGTCGCGTGACTGGCTTTGCAGCTGGTCGCGCCAATGCTGGAGCTGTGCGGCAGGACCATCGCTGACTCCTTCGTGCTCAGGTACGGGGGCTCTCCAATCCAGTCCCAGCAGGTAGACGGCCCCATGTTCCGGCAGAGGCTGCCCCGGCTCGGCCGCCAGGCATTGCCAGTCGGCAGGAGGTGTTCCGTGGTGCCGCCAGGCCTGGCGCAGTGCATGGGCCATGGAAAGCGCGAGCGCGGGCGGAGATCCCAGAAGAATCACCGGGGGCGGGGGCAAGCGGTCTGTGTCCAAGTACCTGTCTCGGCTTGCGCGCAGGCCCGGGTGAGGGGCGCAGGCGCCTTGTTGCAAAAGCACAAGGCCGGCATGTAGCCGGCCTTGATGCAGAAAATCCCAACCTTCAGCGCCTCACGATCTGCACGAAGATCTCGTTGGGCTTGACCATGCCCAGCTCGCTGCGGGCCTTTTCCTCGACCATGGCCAGGCCGTCCTTGAGGTCGTTGACCTCGGAGGCCAGGCGGTCGTTCTCGGCCTTTTCCAGCGCGTTGGCCACGTTCTGGTCATGGATCTGCTGCTGCAGTTCCTTGACATAGGCCACGCTGCCATGGCCCAGCCACAGCTGTGCATGCACGGCAGCGAGCAGGGCGAGCAGGACGAGAGGTACGACGCGATTGACCATGGGAGCGGACGTGGCTGAAAGGAAAAAGGCTTGCCGGCCGGATGGCTTGCAAGCCTAACGCTTTTTCAGCGCAGGTTGTAGAACGCCTCGCGGCCAGGGTAGTGGGCGATGTCGCCCAGGTCTTCCTCGATGCGCAGCAGCTGGTTGTACTTGGCGATGCGGTCAGAGCGGCTCAGCGAGCCGGTCTTGATCTGGCCGGCGTTGGTGCCCACCGAGATGTCGGCGATCGTCGAGTCTTCGGTTTCGCCCGAGCGGTGCGAGATCACGGCCGTGTAGCCCGCGCGCTTGGCCATTTCGATGGCGGCAAAGGTTTCGGTCAGCGTGCCGATCTGGTTGATCTTGATCAGGATGGAGTTGGCGATCTTCTTGTCGATGCCTTCCTTCAGGATCTTGGTGTTGGTGACGAACAGGTCGTCGCCCACCAGCTGGACCTTGGCGGCCAGGCGGTCGGTCAGGATCTTCCAGCCATCCCAGTCGCCTTCGGCCATGCCGTCCTCGATGGAGATGATGGGGTACTTGTCGCACCAGCCGGCCAGCATGTCGGTCCACTGGGTGGCGGTCAGCGTCAGGTTGCCTTCACCGGCCAGCACGTACATGCCGTCCTTGTAGAACTCGCTGGCGGCGCAGTCCAGGCCCAGGGCGATCTGTTCGCCGGCCTTGTAGCCTGCGTTTTCGATGGCCTGCAGGATCAGCTGGATGGCGGCTTCGTGGTTTTCCACGGAAGGCGCGAAACCGCCTTCGTCGCCCACGGCCGTGCTCATGCCCTTGTCATGGATGATCTTCTTGAGCGCGTGGAAGACTTCGGCGCCCCAGCGCACGGCTTCGCGGAACGAAGGCGCGCCCACGGGGATGATCATGAATTCCTGCAGGTCCAGGCTGTTGTTGGCGTGCGCGCCGCCGTTGATGACGTTCATCATCGGCACGGGAAGCTGCATGCCGCCCATGCCGCCCAGGTAGCGGTACAGCGGCAGGCCGGCCTCTTCGGCGGCGGCGCGGGCCACGGCCATGGAGACGGCCAGCATGGCATTGGCGCCCAGGCGGCCCTTGTTGTCGGTGCCGTCCAGGTCGATCAGGGTCTTGTCCAGGAAGGCCTGCTCGGAGGCATCCAGGCCCAGCACGGCTTCCGAGATCTCGGTGTTGATGTGCTCGACGGCCTTGAGCACGCCCTTGCCCAGGTAGCGGCTCTTGTCGCCGTCGCGCAGCTCGATGGCTTCGCGCGAACCGGTGGACGCACCCGAAGGCACGGCGGCGCGGCCCATCACGCCCGATTCCAGCAGCACGTCGCACTCGACGGTGGGGTTGCCGCGGCTGTCCAGCACTTCGCGGCCTACGATGTCAACGATTGCACTCATGGCATTTCCTTTGCGGTTTTTGAAATCGGTGTGCAGGCGGGTTCCGGTGAGGTTGCGCCCTGGTGCTTGCCGGGCAAGCGGTGTGGGTGGTCGGTGGCGTGGCGGGCTGCCGCGCCACCGGGCACAGCCATGCTCCGCGGCGCAGTATCTGCGATCGGGCGGCGGCTATTGTGCACAAATTGGTTGTATGGCTTTGTATGCGCTGCGCTCTTGACGGGCCGGGATGGCTGGCCGTCAGACGCCCTCCACGCAGACCATGCGCATGATGGACGCGCCTTCGCGGGCCTCGCGTGCACGCAGGTACTCGGGCGTGTCGTAGAAGGCCCGGGCGGCCTCGAAGCTGGGGAACTTGAGGATCACGGTGCGGCCGGGATTCCAGTCGCCTTCCAGCACTTCGACCTTGCCGCCGCGCACGCAGACTTCGGCGCCATGCACGCGCATGGCCTCGGTGCTCCACTTGCGGTATTCCTCGTACTGCTCGGACTTGGTGACGGTGACGGACGCGATGATGTAGCCGCTGGCCATGGGTCAGACTCCAAAGTCGTTTTCGAGGAAGCCGTTGCGCTTGGTCACGTCGTCGAGCGCGACCAGGGTTTCGAGCAGGGCCTTCATGTGCTTGAGCGGCACGGCGTTGGGGCCGTCGCTGAGAGCGCAGGGAGGGTTGGGATGGGTTTCCATGAACAGGCCCGCCACGCCCACGGCCACGGCCGCGCGCGAGAGCACGGGAACCATCTCGCGCATGCCGCCGCTGCTGGTGCCGTTGCCGCCGGGCAGTTGCACGCTGTGGGTGGCATCGAAGACGACGGGCGCGCCAGTCTCGCGCATGATGGACAGGCTGCGCATGTCCGAGACCAGGTTGTTGTAGCCGAAGCTGGCGCCGCGCTCGCAGGCCATGAAGCTGTCCTCGGGCAGGCCGGCTTCCCTTGCGGCCGCACGGGCCTTGTCGATGACATTCTTCATGTCATGCGGGGCCAGGAACTGGCCCTTCTTGATGTTCACCGGCCGGCCCGACTGGGCGACGGCGCGGATGAAGTCGGTCTGGCGGCACAGGAAGGCCGGCGTCTGCAGCACGTCCACGACCTGGGACACGGCCGGGATTTCGGACTCGGTGTGCACGTCGGTCAGGATGGGGACCTGCAGGTCCTTCTTCACCTTGGCCAGGATCTCCAGGCCCTTGTCCATGCCCGGGCCGCGGAAGCTGGCGCCCGAGCTGCGGTTGGCCTTGTCGTAGCTGCTCTTGAAGATGAAGTGGATGCCCAGGGCCGCCGTGATTTCCTTGAGCTGCCCCGCCACGTCCATCTGCAGCTGTTCGGACTCGACGACGCAGGGGCCTGCAATGAGAAAGAAGCGCCGGTCGAGGCCGACGTCGAAGCCGCAGAGTTTCATGGTGGGGATTCCTTGGGAAATGGTGGGCGGCGTTGCGGGGCTCAGGACTTGCGCGGTGCCTTCTGGCGCTCGATCGCAGCCTTCACGAAGGCATTGAACAGAGGGTGGCCGCTCCACGGCGTGGACTTGAACTCGGGGTGGAACTGCACGCCGATGTACCAGGGGTGAACTTGCTGGGGCAGCTCGACGATCTCGGTCAGCTGCTCGCGCTGGGTCAGCGCCGAGATCACCAGGCCCGCTTCGCGCAGCTGGTCCAGGTACTGGACGTTGGCTTCATAGCGGTGGCGATGGCGCTCGGTGACCACATCACCGTAGATGCTGTGTGCCAGCGTGCCGGCCTGCACGTCGGAGGACTGCGCGCCCAGGCGCATGGTGCCGCCCAGGTCGGAGTTCTCGTCGCGGGTCTTGACCGTGCCGTCGGCGTCCTTCCACTCGGTGATCAGGGCGATCACGGGGTTGGCGGACTTGGGGTCGAACTCGGTGGAGTTGGCGCCTTCGAGGCCGGCCACGTGGCGGGCGTATTCGATGGTGGCCACCTGCATGCCCAGGCAGATGCCCAGGTAGGGCACCTTGTTCTCGCGGGCGAAGCGGGCGGTGGAGATCTTGCCTTCCACGCCGCGCGAGCCGAAGCCGCCTGGCACGAGGATGGCGTCGTACTGCGAGAGCTTGTCGCGCGCATTGGCGTCGCTGATGGTCTCGGAATCGACGTGGGTGATCTTCACTGCCACATGGCTTTGCATGCCGGCGTGCTTGAGTGCCTCGTTGACGGACTTGTAGGCGTCCGACAGCTCGACGTACTTGCCGACCATGGCGATCTTGACCTCGCCCTGCGGGTGCTCGGTCTCGTGGACCAGGTCATCCCAGCGCTTGAGGTTGGTGGGCGGCGTGTTCAGGCGCAGCTTGTCGCAGATCAGGCCGTCCAGGCCCTGCTCGTGCAGCATGCGGGGCACCTTGTAGATGGTGTCCACGTCCCACATGGAGATCACGCCCCACTCGGGAACGTTGGTGAACAGCGAGATCTTTTCCTTCTCCTCTTCCGGCACCTGGTGCTGCGCACGGCACAGCAGGGCGTCGGGCTGGATGCCGATCTCGCGCAGCTTCTGCACGGTGTGCTGCGTGGGCTTGGTCTTGAGCTCGCCCGCCGTGGCAATCCAGGGCAGGTAGGTCAGGTGCACGAAGGCCGTGTTGTTGGGCCCCTGCTTGAGGGCCAGCTGGCGCACGGCTTCGAGGAAGGGCAGGGACTCGATATCGCCCACCGTGCCGCCGACCTCGCAGATGGCGACATCGACGGCGTCAGGCGTGCCCAGGCCGGCGCCGCGCTTGATGTATTCCTGGATTTCGTTGGTCACGTGCGGGATCACCTGCACGGTCTTGCCCAGGTAGTCGCCGCGGCGCTCTTTTTCCAGAACGCTCTGGTAGATGCGGCCGGTGGTGAAGTTGTTGGACTGCTTCATGCGCGTTTCGATGAAACGCTCGTAGTGGCCAAGGTCCAGATCGGTCTCGGCGCCATCATCGGTCACGAACACTTCACCGTGCTGGAAGGGCGACATGGTGCCCGGGTCCACGTTGATGTAGGGATCCAGCTTGATGAGGGTGACTTTGAGGCCGCGCGATTCGAGGATCGCAGCAAGGGAGGCTGAGGCGATTCCCTTGCCCAGGGAAGACACCACACCGCCTGTGACGAAGACAAATTTGGTCATGTCTTTTATTGGTGGTGGTAAAGCAGGATTATAGATGCGCCGCCGAATTCGCCGCGCCGCGCGGGGCTGCTCGGATGCTCCGGCTCTGCTAAATTGCGCGCCATGACTGAAGTGTTCGCAGGTAAACATCTGGTGCTCGGCCTCTCCGGAGGCGTGGCTTGTTACAAATCTGCCCAGCTGGTGCGCCTGCTGGTGCAGGCCGGGGCCACCGTGCAGGTGGTGATGACCGAGGCGGCAGAGCAGTTCATCACGCCGGTGACCATGCAGGCGCTGTCGGGCCGTCCGGTCTATGGCTCGCAGTGGGACGCACGCGAGCCCAACAACATGCCCCACATCAACCTCAGTCGCGAGGCCGACGCCATGCTGATCGCGCCCTGCAGCGCCGACTTCATCGCACGCCTGGTGCAGGGCCGCTCCGACGAGCTGCTGAGCCTGATGTGCCTGGCGCGTCCCATGGACCGCGTGCCCCTGTTGCTGGCGCCTGCCATGAACCGCGAGATGTGGGCGCACCCGGCCACGCAGCGCAACCTGGCGCAGGTGGCGGCCGACGGTGCGCTGGTGCTGGGCGTGGGAACGGGCGACCAGGCCTGTGGCGAGGTGGGCGACGGCCGCATGCTGGAGCCCGAGGAAATCATGGAGGAGCTGGCTGCCTTCTTCACGCCCCGGCTGCTGCAGGGCCGCCAGGTGCTGGTCACGGCGGGCCCGACCTTCGAGGCCATCGACCCCGTGCGCGGCATCACCAACCATTCCAGCGGAAAGATGGGCTTTGCCATTGCGCGCGCCGCACGCGAGGCGGGCGCCCAGGTGACCCTGGTGGCCGGACCCGTGCACCTGCGCACGCCGCGCGGCGTGCAGCGCATCGACGTGCAATCGGCGCAGCAGATGTTCGATGCCGTGCAGCAGCAACTGCCCCAGGCTGGCGTGTTCATCGCCACGGCGGCCGTGGCCGACTGGCGCCCGGCCACGGCGTCGGACCAGAAGATCAAGAAGGACGGCTCGGGCCAGACGCCCACGCTGACCTTCGTCGAGAACCCCGACATCCTGGCGGCAGCCGCGCAGTCCGAGCCCGCACGCAGCGGCCGGCTGTACTGCGTGGGCTTTGCCGCCGAAAGCCATGACCTGCTGCAGCACGCTAGCGCCAAGCGCCTGCGCAAGCAGGTGCCGCTGCTGGTGGGCAACATCGGCCCCGCGACCTTTGGGCGGGATGACAATGCCCTGCTGCTGATCGACGAGGCTGGCACCATGGAGCTGCCGCACGCCTCCAAGTCCCTGCTGGCGCGCCAGCTGGTGGCCGAGATCGCCCGGCGCCTGCCGCCCGTCCGCTGACACCACCGAAGGCCCGCATGTCACAGAACACCTATGAAGGCCCCCGCCACGGCGACTATGTGCGCTATGTGGATGAGCTGCTGCGCGCCAGCCCCCTGTATCGCTCTGCGGCCCACGGCTGGATGGTGCAGGGACGCAGCGATTTCACCGATGCGGTGGCCACGCCGGGCGCGCAGTCCCAGTCCGTGGTCGAGCGCGTGCGCGAGCAGGTGCAGGCTGCGGCCGAGAAGGCGCGCATCGCCGCGCAGCAGGCTTCGGTGCCCGCCTTGCCGGGACGCCAGCCGTCTGCAGGCGACAGGCATGGCGACAGGAACGGCGATAGAAATGGTGGCAGGGCCGATCGCGGCCGGCAGGCGGCGCGGGCACAGCAAGCCCAGGCCTCCTCCGCCGCCAAGGCTGTCAAGAAGACGGTCTTCAAGATAGGTCCGGGCCAGTTGCTGGGCATCGTGATCGGCCTGATCCTGGCCGTGGTGATTCCGGGCATCGGCCCCTTCATCCTGCTGCTCACCATCATCAATGCCATCGTCAAAGGCTTTCGCAGCGGGCTCAAGTCGTCCGGGTGACGGCGCGGGGCACAATGCGCGCTTTGCTTTTCAAGAGAGCCTGCCGTGAGGCGCTCCCCAGATTGTTTCCATGAACGTTGATATCAAGATCCTTGACGCGCGCCTGCGCGAGAACATGCCCGCCTACGCCACGCCGGGAAGCGCGGGCCTGGACCTGCGCGCCTGCATCGATGCGCCGCTGACGCTGGAGCCCGGCCAATGGCAACTGGTGCCCACGGGCATGGCCATGTACCTCAAGGACCCCGGCTACGCCGCCATGATCCTGCCGCGCTCGGGCATGGGCCACAAGCACGGCATCGTGCTGGGCAACCTGGTCGGGCTGATCGACAGCGACTACCAGGGCCAGCTCATGGTCAGCGCCTGGAACCGCTCGACCACGGCCTTCACGCTGCAGCCCATGGACCGTCTGGCCCAGCTGATCATCGTGCCCGTGGTGCAGCCCAGCTTCAATGTGGTCGAGGAGTTCGAGTCGGCTTCCGAGCGCGGCGCGGGCGGCTACGGCTCTACCGGCAAGCAATAAGGCTTTCCGCCAGACATCATCGCCCGCAGCCGCGCTGCCCGGGCATCGCTCCAGGGAGGAATCCGCATGGCCAGGCCATCCCGGCGCACGCGCCACCGCCCATCCGCGTCATGGACGCGCGTGATGCTGACGCAGGAAGACCGCATGCGCCGTCGCCTGCAGCAGCGCCACTGGCTGCGCCTGCATGCGGCACTGACGGGCGGGTTGAGCCTGGCCGGCATGTCGCTGTTGAGCCTGGGCCTGCTGCACGCGGGCATGCACAGCATGGCGCTGCGCTATGGCGTGGCCCTGGCCTGCGGCTATCTGCTGTACCTGCTGCTGCTGCGCCTGTGGGCCGAATGCATGCTGCGCCGCGACTGGGATGTGCCGGATGTCACGCCCGACGGCAGTGGTTCTTCACCGGCCCGCACGCCGGAGGCTGGCGGATTCGACAGCGGGCAGGGCGGTTCTTATGGCGGCGGTGGCTCCAGCGGCAGCTGGGACGATGGCGGTGCCATGTCCGAGGCCGCTTCCTCGGCGTCGCAAGGCTTTGACGTGCCTGGCATCGATGGGCTGGACGACGGCGCCGTCGTCCTGGTCCCGGTGCTGCTGGTGTTCGCGGCGCTGCTGGTCGCGGTCACGGGCGCAGGCTCGCTGCTGTGGCTGGTCTTTGGCGCCGACCTGTTCCTGGCCGTGGCGGTGGAGGTGGCCTTTGCGCTGCTGATGGCGCGCACGCTCTATGTGGTGGAGCGCGAAGGCTGGCTGCTGGCCGCGCTGCGCCTGAGCTGGAAGCCGGTGCTGGGCGCACTGGTGGCCGCCGTGGCGCTTGGCGCACTGGGCGACTGGCTGTTTCCCCAGGCAGATACCCTGGTGCAGGTGCTGCGCGCGCTGAGAGGACACTGAGAGGGCACTGGGAGGGCACTGAGCCGCCGCTGCGCGGCTCCTGCCGTCACGCCTGTCTTTTTGCCCCCGGCAGGCGCAGCTGCATGCGCAGGCCGCCCAGCGGCGAGCGGCTGGCCGCGATGCTGCCGCCATAGGTTTGCACCAGGTCACGCACGATATCCAGGCCCAGGCCTGCGCCGGGCCTGCGTTCGTCCAGGCGCTCGCCGCGCTCGAAGATGCGGCCAAGGTCGGCGTCTTCGATGCCGGGGCCGTCATCGTCCACCGTCAGCAGCAAGGGGCAGCCGGCCTGATCGTGCTCCAGGCCCTGGACTTCCAGGCTCACGGCCTGGGCCGCCCACTTGCCGGCGTTGTCCAGCAGGTTGCCCAGGATTTCCATCAGGTCCTGGCCATCGCCCAGAAAGTCCCAAGGCTGCGCATCGCCCTTCAGCGCGAAGCGGATGCCGCGGCCGGCGTGCAACCGCTCCATGGTGCGCACCAGCGAGGCCAGCGGCGGCTCCAGCGGCGTGCGCAGGCCCGTGGCCTGGCGGGCCGCAGCGCGGGCGCGTGCCAGATGGTGGTCCACCTGGCGGCTGGCGCTTGCCACCTGCTCGCGCACCAGTTCGGCCAGCGCCCCGCCTTCCTGCGCGGCGGCGTTGCCGAGGATGGACAGCGGCGTGTTCACCGCATGGGCCAGGTTGCCGGCCTGCGTGCGCGCGCGCTGCACCATGTCGGCGTTCACATCCAGCACATGGTTGAATTCCTGCACCAGGGGGCGCAGTTCCTGCGGAAACCGGCCTTCGAGGCGTGGCGTTGCCCCCTTGCGCACGTCGGACAGGCCCTTGCGCAGCAACTGCAGCGGCCGCAGCGCCAGGCGCAGCTGCAGCACCACGGCCAGCACCAGCCCGGCCGCCAGCGTGCCCAGTGCGGCGATCAGCATGGTGGTGAAGCGCTGCATGGGCTCGGCCAGCAGGGCGCTGTCGGCCGCAACGATCAGGCGCAACGGCGGCGCGTCGGCTTCGGGCAATTGCAGGGGGCGTGCCACGGCCACGAGCTGGTGGCCCTGGCCATCGGGCAGCATGCCGGTGTTCAGCGCCGTGTCCTCGTGGTGCTCATCCGGGCGGCCGGCATCGGCGCGGAACTGGTGCCAGTCCAGCGTCTGGTCCCACAGCGAACGAGAGCGCAGCAAGCCGGCCTTCTCGGGCGGACCCGCGCCATCGCTCACCTGGTCGATCTGCCAGTACAGGCCCGACAGCGGCTGCGCCAGGCGCGGATCGCCCACGGCCAGTCCGACTTCGATGCGCCCTCCGGGCAGGCTGTTGACGGCTGCGCTGAGCTGGTCGAGCTGCAGCACCAGCTGCGCCTGCAACTGCTGCGCGATGTGGTCGCGGAACAGGCCGCGCAGCCCCCAGCCGGCCAGCAGCACGGCCGCCAGCACCCAGGCCAGCGTGCCGGCCAGCAGGCGCAGGCGCAGCGAATCGCCAAGCCGGGATACCTGTCTTTCCTGTGGTGCGTTCATGCCGCGGGCGCGCCTTCCACCAGCCGGTAGCCCAGTCCGCGCACGGTCTCTATGCTGCCGGCCGGCAGCTTCTTGCGCAGGCGGCCGACGAAGACCTCGATGGTGTTGGAGTCGCGGTCGCTGTCCTGCGGGTAGATGTGTTCTGACAGTTCGGTGCGCGATATCACCTGGCCCACGCGCTGCATCAGCAGGGCCAGCACCTTGAATTCATGGCTGGTGAGCGTGAGCGGCTGGCCGGCGACGCTCACGCGGGCATGGCGCGAGTCCAGCACGATGGGGCCGCATTGCCACTGGGCGCTGGCGTGCGGGCTGAGCCGGCGCAGCAGGGCGCGCAGGCGGGCCATCAGCTCTTCCATGTGGAAGGGCTTGGCCAGGTAGTCGTCGGCGCCGGCATCCATGCCGGCCACCTTCTCATGCCAGGCGCCGCGCGCCGTGAGGATCATCACCGGCATGACCCGGCCCTGCGCGCGCCAGGCACGCAGCACGGTGAGCCCGTCGCGCACGGGCAGGCCCAGGTCCAGCACGGCGGCGTCGAATTCCTCGACCTCGCCCAGGTACTGGGCCGTTGCGCCGTCCGCGGCCGTCTCCACCGTATGGCCTGCCTGCTGCAAGGCCTGTACCAGTTGCCCGCAGAGCGTGGGCTCGTCTTCCACCACGAGGATTCGCATCTGCGTCTAGTCCTTGCGCTTGAAGCTCAGCACCTTGCCATCGCGCGCATCGATCTTGAGCTTGGCCACGCGGCCGCCCGATTGCAGCAACCGGATCTCGTAGATGAAGCGGCCGTCGTCATGCTCGAACTCGACCTTGATGACCTGGCCCTGGTAGTCGCGCTCGACCTGGTCGAGCACGGTGCGCAGCGGCAGCACGCGGCCTTGCTGCAGGGCCTGGCGCGCGAGTTCATGGTCGCTGTCGCCGGCGTCCGAGGGCGTGGTCCAGGAGGCCAGGGCCGCCGCCATCAGCAGCAGTGCGGCCAGCAGCATCCAGGACCTGCGAGGAATGGAGAAGGATGGAGTGGGCATGGAAAACTTTATAGCCCAGCGTGGATGAACCTCGGATGAACGGCTGCTTCAGCTTGCGTTCATGGCCTGCATCGAACAATGGCTGCACGCCGTCGCAATCCACCGGAAACGAAGGCGCAGCAGCCGGCAGATGCGGCCTTTTCAAATGCATCGCCAGCCCAATCGCCGACCCGATCGCCGACCCGATCGCCGACCTTCACATGCCAAGGAGAACCTCATGCCTTCCATCCGACAACTGATTTCCCGCGCTGCACGCCATGGCCTGACGGGCCTGGGCATTGTTCTGATCGCCACTGCCGGGCTGGTCGCCCAGGTGCAGGCCCAGGCCGCCGCCACGGGCGGGCCTTCCGTGACCGTACAGGCCGGCGAGGCCGTGGCCACCACGGTGGCCTCCGTGCGCGGCGCCTTCCAGGGGCCGGGCCTGAGCATCCGCGAAATCTTCGAGCGCATGGAGGTCCTGGGCTACCGCGACCTGCGCGAGATCGAGTGGGAGGACGGCCTCTACCAGGTCAAGGGCCAGACCGGCGACGGCCGCCCTGTGAAGCTCTACGTCGATGGCAACAACGGCAACGTGCTCAGCATCCGCGCACGCAATTGAGGCCGGGCGGGCAGGCTGATTTTTGTCAGCAAGTGTTCTGTCCGGTCGGCAGGCATGCGGCCTGGGACGTTGAAGCGGTATGCAGCCGCCGGCCGGTGGCTGCCCTTGATCGATCCACGGACAGTACACAGGAGATTCTCATGCCTTCCATTCATCGCTTGAGCGCCATGGGCGCCGGCTGCATTGCCGCGCTGCTGCTCAGCGCCTGCGCGGGCTACCCCCAGCAGGGCGGATACCCGGGTGGTGGCTATCCAGCCGGGGGCTATCCGACCAGCGGCTACCCCAGCGGTGGCTATCCCAACGGCGGCCAGCCCGGCACGGCTTACCCGGGCGGCGGCTATGCGCAGCAGGGGCGCGTGACCAATGTGCAACTGGTGCAGATCCAGCAGCCCAGCGGCATTGGCGGCTCGGGCATAGGCGCCGGGGCCGTGGTGGGCGGCGTGGTCGGCGGGGTGCTGGGCCGCCAGGTGGGCAAGGGCAGTGGGCGCGACATCGCCACCATTGCGGGCGTGGTGGGCGGTGCCATGGCGGGCAATGCCATCGAGAAGAACACCGGCCCTGGCGACCTGCGCGATGTCTACCGCGTCACCGTGCAGTTGAACGACGGCAGCACGCGCGTGTTCGACTACCAGAACAATCCGCAGCTGCGCATAGGCGAGAGCGTGCGCGTGGACAACAACCAGCTGATTCGCTGAGTACCAGGCTCGCTCCATGCAAAAGGGCTCCCCGCAGGGAGCCCTTTGCCATTTCAGCGCGGCAATTTCAGTGCAGCGTGTCGTTGCCCGGTGCCATGGGCTGGATGCGGAAGAAGCCGGTGCCGGCCGAGCCGCGGCCGATTTCCTCCTCGGTGGCTTCGCGCACGCCTTCGACCTTCAGGTGCAGGCGCAGCGCAATGCCGGCCAGCGGGTGGTTGCCGTCCAGCACCACATGCTCGGGATAGATTTCCGTGACGGTGTAGAGCAGGTCAGGCTGCACGGCGCTGCAGCCCTTGGGCAGGGCGCTGGCTTCGAAGCTCATGCCTTCCTCCAGCTCGGCCGGGAACAGGGCGCGCGGCTCCAGGAAGATCAGGCTTTCGTTGTAGTCGCCAAAGGCTTCCTCGGGCTCCAGGTGCAGGTCCAGGGTCTTGCCCTGGCCGTGGCCCTGCAGGGCTTCCTCGATGCGCTTGAGCAGATCGTCGCCGCCGACCAGGAACTCCACGGGCTCGTCGAGCACGTCCAGTTCCTCGCCCAGGGTGTCCTTGAGGGTCCAGGTCAGAGCGACCACGCATTGTTCTGTGATTTCCATGGTGTGCAGCTTGTGCGGCCCATGCCGCGGTGGGGAAAAGAAAGACCGCCGCGCGCGCCCGTGTTTGACGAAGGCGTGCCGGCGGCCGCGTTGGCGCGATTTTCCCACGGCTGCCCGGCTGCTGCGCAGGCCGGGCGGCGAGTCCTGCCGATCAGAACGGATAGTGGCGGGGCGCGGTCTGCATGGTGATCCAGCGCGTCTCGGTGAAGGCATCGATGCCTGCCTGGCCGCCGAAGTGGCCGTAGCCCGAGTTTTTCACGCCGCCAAAGGGCATCTGTGCCTCGTCATGCACGGTGGGGCCGTTGATGTGGCAGATGCCGGCCTCGATGCGCGCGGCCACGCGCCAGCCGCGTGCGGTGTCGCGGGTGTAGACGGACGAGGACAGGCCGAATTCGTTGTCATTGGCCATGGCGATGGCCTGCTCCTCGCCGCGCACGCGCACGATGGCCTTGACGGGGGCGAAGGTTTCCTCGCGGAAGATGTCCATCTCGGGCGTGACGCCGTCGATCAGCGTGGCCGCCATCAGGGTGTTGGTGGCCTTGCCGCCGCACAGCAGTTTTGCGCCCTTGGCCAGCGCGTCGTCGATCAGGCGGTTGGCGCGTTCCACGGTGGCCATATCCACCACCGAGCCCAGCACCACGGGGCCCTTGCGCGGATCGCCCAGCGGCAGCGAGGTGGCGCGGGCCACCAGCTTGTCCAGGAAATCGCCGGCCACGGACTCGTCCACGATGATGCGTTCGGTGGACATGCAGATCTGGCCCGAGTTGGCGAAGGCGCCGAAAGTGCAGCCGGCCACGGCGGCGTCGATGTCGGCATCGTCCAGCACCACGAAGGGCGCCTTGCCGCCCAGCTCCAGGATGGCGGGCTTGAGGTACTTGGCGCAGGTCTGGCCGAGGATGCGGCCCACGCGCGTGGATCCGGTGAAGTTCACGCGGCGCACGGCCGGGTGGGCCACCATGGCTTCGACCACGGCGCCCGCATCTTCGGGCGCATTGGTCACGAAGTTGACCACGCCGGGCGGCAGGCCGCCTTCCTGCAGGGCCTCGATGATCAGGCCGTGCGTGGCGGGGCACAGCTCGGAGCCCTTGAGCACCACGGTGTTGCCGCAGGCCAGCGGCGTCGCAATGGCGCGCACGGCCAGGATGACGGGTGCATTCCAGGGCGCAATGCCCAGCACCACGCCGGCGGGCTGGCGCACGGCCATGGCCAGGCTGCCGGGCACGTCCGAGGGAATGATCTGGCCATTGATCTGGGTGGTCAGCGATGCGGCCTCCAGGAACATGTTGGCGGCCAGGTGCACGTTGAAGCCGGCCCAGATGCCCGAGGCGCCCGTCTCGGCGGCCATGGCGGCGGCAAAGGCCTCGGTCTTGGCTTCCAGCGCCTGCGATGCCTTCATCAGCATCTGGCGGCGTTCGGTCGGACCCAGCGCGGCCCAGGCGGGGAAGGCCTTTTGCGCGGCCTCGACGGCGCGCACGGCATCTTCGGGCGTGGCGGCCGGGGCGCGCGTGGCCACCGATCCGTCCAGCGGATTGCGGCGCTCGAAGGTGGCGCCGTTGCCGGCCTGTGCGGCCTGGCCTGCGATAAGCATGGTTTGTTCGATCATGACTGTCTCCTTGGTATGCGGTTGTGGCGTTGGCATTGGCAATGGCGTTGGCGCCGCCGGGCGTGCCGGTCATCGTAGAAGCAGGTGCTGGCGCAGGCAGCCCGCTGCGCGCACAAAGCGCATGACGGATCGTGCACAGGCTCCGGGGTTTACCCTTGTCCTGGCTGTCCGCGGGGAAAGCCATGGGGCGCGATGGGCCTGCACTTTCCCATAATCACGTCCATGGCCGCACACAGATCCTTCACCCGTGCGGCAAGCAGGAGAAACCGCACATGACCGATGCCATGGTGTTGAGCACCGACGGACTGCCGCCCGGCGAGACGGCGTCGGCCTGGCATGCCTGGATGTCGCGCCTGTTTGCGGGCCTGGACACCGATGTCTATGGCGATCGCCTGTTCGAAGGCCATGTGCGCGTGGCCAATGCCGGCGATGTGGTGCTGACCCGGCTGGAGGCGGGCCGCCACCGCGTCATGCGCAGCATGCAGGGCCTGCGCGCCCATGAGTCCCCCTATCTGAAGATCGTCGCGCCCTGGGAGGGCGTGGCCAGCGTGCGCCAGCACAACCGCGAGGCCAGCGTGCGCAAGGGCAGCTGGGTGATCTATGACACGGCGCAGGAGTACGAGGTCACCAACCCCGAATGGTCCGAACACCTCATCGTGATGCTGCCGCGCCAGGCCATCGTGGAGCGGGGCATCCGGCTGGAAGGGCTGATGGGGCGCAACGTGGGCGGCAGCTCGGGCATTGCCCGCATCGCGCTGGAGACCATGCGCAGCACCTACCAGGAGTTGCCCGGCATGGCGCCTCATCTGGCGCGCCGCGCGGGCGAGCTGCTGGTGGACATGGTCCATCTGTCGCTGCAGGAGCTGGCCGGGCAGAGCACGGCAGGCACGCAGCAGCTGGCGCTGCAGGACCGCATCCGCGCCCATGTGGCGGCCCATCTGCGCGATCCGTGCCTGTCGGTGGAGTCCGTGGCCGCCGCGCTCAACTGCAGCAAGCGTCATCTGCACAATGCCTTTGTGGACAGCCAGACCAGCCTGGGTGCCTTCATACAGCACAGCCGCCTGGAGCTGTGCATGCGCGAGTTGCTGCAGCCCGCCCAGGCGCAGCGCACCATCACCGAGGTCGCCATGGATTGCGGCTTTGGCAGCAGCGCCCATTTCAGTCGCGCCTTCAAGGCCTATACGGGCCTGTCGCCCTCGGATTTCAGGGCCATGCGCAAGCCGGCCGGCTGACCGCGACGAAGCCATTGCGGGGCAGCTTGCGCTGGCGCCAGGACAGGGCAATGGCCGCATAGGACAATGCCGCCCTGTCTCTTCGCTCACTTCGGACCATTTCATGGACACCAACACACCGCTTGCCCTGCTGGGCGGGCTTACCGCTTCCCAATTCATGCGCCGCCACTGGCACAAGAAGCCCTTGCTGGTGCGCCAGGCGATCCCGGGCTTCAAGCCCCTGATTCCCCGCGCCAGGCTGCTGGCCATGGCAGGCGAGGACGGTGTGGAGTCGCGCCTGATCCAGCAGCACGACGGTGGCAGCTGGAAGCTCAGCCACGGCCCGCTGTCGCGCCGCAGCCTGCCCTCACTGCAAAAGCCCGGCTGGACCGTGCTCGTGCAGGGCGTGGACCTGCACGACGACGGCGTGCACCAGCTCATGCAGCAGTTCCGCTTCGTGCCCGAGGCGCGTCTGGACGATCTGATGATCAGCTTTGCCACCGACCAGGGCGGCGTGGGCCCGCATTTCGACAGCTACGATGTCTTCCTGCTGCAGGCGCATGGTCGCCGGCGCTGGCGCATCGGCCGGCAGAAGGACCTGTCGCTGCAGCCCGATGTGCCGCTGAAGGTGCTCTCGAATTTCGAGCCGGAAGAGGAATTCGTGCTTGAGCCCGGCGACATGCTCTACCTGCCGCCCAAGTGGGCCCATGACGGCATTGCCGAGGGCGAATGCATGACCTACTCCATCGGCTTTCGCTCGCCCGCGCGCGACGAACTGGCCCGCGAGCTGCTGCTGCGCATGTCCGACGAGCCCGATGAACCCGAAGCGCCCGTGGTCTACCGCGATCCCGACCAGCCCGCCGTCGAGGCCCCGGGCGAGATTCCGTCGAGCCTGCACGACTTCGCGCGCAAGGCGCTGGAGCGCGCGCTGGCCGAGCCGCTGGCGCTGGAGCGCGCGCTGGGCGAGTACATGACCGAGCCCAAGGCCAATGTCTGGTTCGAGCACGGCGAGGAACACGGCATGTTCGAGAGCGTGGTCCTGGACCGCCGCACGCGCATGATGTATGACGCAAAACACATCTTCATCAACGGCGAAAGCTATCTGGCCGGTGGCCGAGATGCCACCCTGATGCGCAGGCTGGCTGATACGCGGGCCCTGTCACGCGCCGATCTGGCCAAGGCCAGCGATGACGCGCTGGAGCTGCTGTCCTCCTGGTTCGATGCCGGCTGGGTGCGAGGCGGGCCGCTGTCCTGAACCGGGTAGACGCTGTGGCGCAGTCATGCTAAGTTCGGGCATTCACCGTTGACAGCGTTCTGCTGATTCATGGCGGACTCCGATAGATTTGTAAAGAATTGTCTTGGGTCCGTCAGTAAATTGACAGCAACCTGGTTTTGTTACACAGTGGACGCCAAGGCAGTTTCTTGCTGCCCCATTCGGACTTGGCAAGAGGATTTGTGCGGAATTGTTCAGGGGTTGTCAGTTTCAGTCAGCCTCGGGAAAACCTCCCTATAATCCGCTCCAAGTCGAATGAATGTGTTTGACGTGGCCTGGCCGCCGCGTACCGGTTGCCTGCATCCGGTGGCGCAAGTGGCGGGGCCCCTCCTGTGTACTGTCTTCTTACCTACTCTCTAGGAAACTGTGATGAAGAACTCTCTGATCCTGGCTACCGTGATCGCTGCTGCAGCTCTGGCCGCTTGCGGCAAGAAGGAAGAGGCTCCGGCCCCCGCTCCCGCACCCGCCGTTGAAGCTCCCGCACCGGCAGCTCCCGCGCCTGCAGAAGCTCCCGCTGCTCCCGCCGCCGACGCAGCCGCTCCCGCAGCGCCTGCCGCCGACGCTGCAGCACCTGCTCCCGCTGCTGACGCTGCCGCTGCAGACGCCGCCAAGGCTGCTGCCGACGCTGCCGCCAAGGAAGCCACCAAGCAGTAATTCGGCCCTCGCCGATGGAAGAGGTTTCGGCCTCTGCCGCGAAAGAACCGCATCCTTCGGGTTGCGGTTTTTTTTCGTCTTCGCCTTGCTTTTGTCCTGCAAAAAAGCCACCGGCAAGTGACTGCGCGGTGGCTGCAAGCCAAGGGCGGACGCTGCCGCCCCAAGGTCTGAAAAGAGGCTCGCTTACTTCATGTCGTCGGTGATGACGCGCACGATGCGCTGGGCATTGGCCGATGTCTCGGGCTGGCCCTGGGTGTTGAGCACGGTGACGGTGGACTTGTCGCCTTCGCTGCGCACCTGGATCTGGTACTTGACCGGCGCGGCCGCATCGGGCGAGCGGCTGAACAGCTTGCTGAAGAAGCCCTTGGGCTCGACCTTGGCGTCAGGCGCGACATAGCGCACGAAGTAGATGCCGCGGCTGCGGTCACGGTCCTCGACGGTGAAGCCCGTGCGGTCCAGGGCCACGCCGACACGGCGCCATGCGCGGTCAAAGCCTTCGTCGATCTGCAGTACGGGCTGTCCGTTGGCGGTTTCCATGCGCACGCTGCCGGTGGCGGCTGCCGTGGTGGTGTTGGCCTTGGCCACGGCATCGGCCTGTTCCTGGCTCACGCCGAGCTTGACCATCAGGCGGCGCAGGAATTCGGTCTCCAGTTCCGGGTCGGAGGGGCGCGGCTGCCAGATGGTCTGGTCCTTCTGTGCGCTGGTGTAGACCTCCTGCATGCCGCGGTGCGTGATGTAGACCTCGGTGGAGCCGTCGGCCGAGCGCTCCAGTCGTGTGCGGAAGCGGTCGCGCTCGCTGGTGGAGTACAGGCCGTCGAAGACCTTGCCCAGTGTCTTGCGGATCACGTCCTGCGGGATCTTGGCGCGGTTCTCTGCCCAGTCGGTCTCGATGATGCCGAGCTGGCGGTCTTCGGTGGTGAAGATGAAGCCATTTTCCAACCAGAAGTCACGCACCGGCTCCCACAGCTGGTCGGCCGGGCGCTTGATCACCAGCCAGCGCTGTTCGCCGTTGCGCTCGATGCGCACATCGCCCATTGCAACGGTGGCCGTGCGGCCTTCGCTGGGCTTTTGCGCCTTGGAGTTGGCTTCCATGGCTGCGGCGGAGACCACGCCGCCGGGCACGGCATAGCGGGAATCCGTGGACAGCTGGGTCAGATCCGGGGGGACTTCCAGGGTGGGCGCCTGTTGCTTGCCGGCGCTCTTGTAGTCGATCTTGCTCTCTTGGAACGTGGTCGTGCAGGCTGTCAGGCCGATGGCCAGGCTCAGCAGGCTCAGACGTGCAATGGGCTGTTTCACGCGAATATCCTTGGTGCGTTCGGTCGGTGGCGGTGGGGCGGGGCGCCTCACAGCAGGCCAGCGGAGCCCAGGGCGGCTTCCACGGTGGCTTCCAGGTTCTTGCTCAGGGGTGTCATCGGCAGGCGCATGGCCGGGCCGCACAGGCCCAGGCGCGCTGCGGCCCACTTGACGGGAATGGGGTTGGCCTCGACGAAGAGGTTCTTGTGCACGGGCATCAGGCGCAGCTGGATGTCCATGGCGGTGCGCACATCGCCGGCCAGGGCCGCCTTGCACAGATCGCTCATCAGGCGCGGCGCCACGTTGGCCGTGACGCTGATGTTGCCATGGCCGCCACACAGCATCAGGGCCACAGCGGTCGGATCATCGCCGGAGTACACGCCGAAGTCCTTGGGCACTTCACGGATCAGCCATTGGGCGCGCTCGATGTTGCCCGTGGCTTCCTTGATGCCGATGATGGCGGGGATCTGCGCCAGGCGCAGCACGGTGTCGTGCTGCATGTCGGCCACGGAGCGGCCGGGCACGTTGTAGAGCACCACCGGCAGGTCGCCCACCGCTTCGGCAATCGCCTTGAAGTGCTGGTACTGGCCTTCCTGCGTGGGCTTGTTGTAGTAGGGCACGACCTGCAGCTGGCTGTCGGCACCGACCTTCTTGGCGTAGCGGGCCAGTTCGATGGCTTCGTGCGTGCTGTTGGCGCCGCAGCCGGCCATCACGGGCACGCGGCCTGCGGCCTGCTCGACGGACACGCGGATGATTTCGCAGTGCTCCTCCACGTTGACGGTGGGGGATTCACCTGTCGTTCCCACCACGCCGATGCAGTCCGTGCCTTCGGCCACATGCCAGTCGATGAGTTTTCGCAGCGCCGGGTAGTCAACACTACCGTCCTCGTGCATGGGCGTGATGAGGGCAACGATGCTGCCAGTGAGAGCGACGGAGGAGGATGTCATGTCCGCAAGAAAAAACGGGAAAGGATCATTCTAACGAGTGTCTGAGGCAGGCCCAAGGCGGGCGCCTGTAGGGATTCAGGCGATTGCGGAGCCTGACGCCTTCTGATGCGCCAGCATGGCCACGGGTTCCCGGCCTGTTGCGTCGGGGCGCAGCGCTGCAATGCGCTGGACCATGCGATCGGGCTCGCCCAGCTGGCCGTGCTCGTAGGCCACGATGTGCCAGTCCGCGCAGGCCTGCAGCAGCTCGCCGGGCGCCAGCAGGAAATCGGGGCGGGAAGGCTTGCCGAAGGCCTCGTTGCCCTGGGCAAAGGTTTCGTACAGCAGCACGCCGCCGGGGGCCACGCTGTCCAGCAGTGCCGGCCACAGCGGGCGCCACAGATAGTGGGTCACGACCACGGCGCCGAACTGCCGGCCGGGCAGGGGCCAGGGGCCGTTTTCGATGTCGGCGCACAGCAGCTCGCCCACGCCCTGCAGGCCGGCCAGGGCCTGGGCGTCGCGGTCCACGCCGGTGACCTCGTGGCCACGCGCATGGAACCAGCGCATGTGCCGGCCCGGGCCGCAGGCCACGTCAAGCACCGAGGCCTGGGGCGCCAGAAGGTGCGACCAGCGTTGGATCCAGGGCGAGGGCGGCGTGGCTGCGTGCATGTGCAATTTTGGAAATAAAGTGAAAGCGGCCGACATTGTGCCGCCAGGCCTTCGCCGCTGCCGCTTCCATTTCAGAAGCAGGCCCAGATCTGGTCTGCCATGCCCAGCATGAACTGCGGCTGCAGGTAGAGCATGAAGACCAGGCCCAGCACCATCAGCACGGCGGCCCACAGCGCCAGCCTGCGCAGGATGCGTGGGCGGGGCCTGGTGGATGTCGTCATGTCAGGCAACGGCCTGGGCCGCGCGCAACCGTGCCACCGGGGCTTCGCGTATGGGCAGGTTCAGCAGGCCGGCGGCCACGCCCAGGCCGATGGCCAGGTACCAGACCACCTGGTAGCTGCCCGTGTGGTCATAGAGATAGCCCCCCAGCCAGACGCCCAGGAAGCTGCCCACCTGGTGGCTGAAGAACACCATGCCGCTCAACATGGACAGATGCTGCACGCCGAAGATCTGGGCCACGGTGGCATTGGTCAGCGGCACGGTGGACAGCCACAGCAGGCCCATGGCGGCAGAGAAGATGTAGACCGACCAGGGCGTCAGCGGCGCCAGCAGGAAGAGCACGATCACCACCGAGCGCGTGAAGTAGATGGTGGACAGCAGGTAGCGCTTGGGCAGGCGCTGGCCCAGGTTGCCGGCCACGTAGGTGCCAATGATGTTGAACAGCCCCACCAGCGCCAGCGAGATGCTGGCCACCTGCGGCGCCAGGCCGTAGTCCTTGAGGTAGCTGGGCATGTGCACGCCGATGAACATTACCTGGAAGCCGCAGACGAAGTAGCCGGCCGTCAGCAGCACGAAGCTGGGCGTGCGCAGCGCTTCGGCGACGGCCTGGCCCGCGCTCTGGTCGCGCAGGGGACGGGCGTTGCCGGCCTGGAAGCCCGGCTCGCGCAGGCCGAAGGCCAGAGGAATGATCATCAGCGCGCACAGCGACAGCAGCAGCAGGGCGTTGGACCAGCCGAAGTTCGAGATCAGGCTGCCTTCCACGGGCACCATGAAGAACTGGCCGAAGGAGCCTGCCGCCGCCGTCACGCCCATGGCCCAGCTGCGCCGCGCCACGGGGATCTGGCGGCCCAGCACGCCGTAGATCACGGCATAGGTGGTGCCGGCCTGGGCTGCGCCGATCACCACGCCTGCCATCAGGGCGAACCAGGTTGTCGTGGGCGCCATGGCCATGCCGGCCAGGCCCAGCGCATACAGCAGCGCGCCGACGAGGAGCACGCGGAAGGCGCCGAAGCGGTCGGCCAGCATGCCGCCGAAGATGCCGAGCACGCCCCAGGACAGGTTCTGGATGGCGATGGCCAGCGCGAAGGACTCGCGCGTCCAGCCCATCTCCTGGGTGATGGGCTGCAGCCACAGGCCGAAGCCGTGGCGGATTCCCATGGA
Organism: Delftia deserti; assembly: GCF_042653485.1. Classification (NCBI taxonomy): domain Bacteria; kingdom Pseudomonadati; phylum Pseudomonadota; class Betaproteobacteria; order Burkholderiales; family Comamonadaceae; genus Delftia; species Delftia deserti. Next base: position 5,650,028 of record NZ_JBHSIH010000001.1, read on the forward strand.
CAGCGTCACGACTGCGCCCCCGCACAGCAGTATCTGCACCATGGACATGGGTTGGTTGTTTTTTTGCATGCGGCAAACTTTAGCGAAACTCCGGGTTTTGCGCTGCGTCGCCTGGGTCGCCCATGCGCCAGCACGGCCCTTGATGGCAGCGGCTTTACGGGGTGGTCACGGTCAATGACTGTGAATGTATCCAGCACTGAGCCGGGCCGCGCACTACAATCCGCCCCCATGGCAGTCAAACCATCTCCCACTTCCGCCAGCGAATACTCCGAAGGCTCGATACGCGTGCTCAAGGGCCTTGAGCCCGTCAAGCAGCGTCCCGGCATGTACACGCGCACCGACAACCCCCTGCACGTGCTGCAGGAGGTGATAGACAACGCGGCCGACGAGGCACTGGCCGGCTTCGGCAAGAAAATCCGCTTCACCCTGCATTCCGACGGCTCCTACAGCGTCGAAGACGATGGCCGGGGCATCCCCTTCGGCATGCATCCCGAGGAAAACGCGCCCGTGGTGGAGCTGGTCTTCACGCGCCTGCATGCGGGCGGCAAGTTCGACAAGGGCAAGGGCGGCGCCTACAGCTTCTCGGGCGGCCTGCACGGCGTGGGCGTCTCGGTCACGAATGCGCTGGCCACGCGCCTCGAGGCCTGCATCCACCGCGAGGGCAAGGTGGCCACCATCGCCTTCTCGGGCGGCGACGTTGTCGAGCCCCTGCAGTCGCGGCCGCTGGCCGCGGGCGAGCGCAAGCAGGGCACGACCGTGCGCGTGTGGCCCGATGCCCGCTATTTCGAATCGCCCCAGCTGCCCATGGGCGAGCTGATGCACCTGCTGCGCAGCAAGGCCGTGCTCATGCCCGGCGTCTCGGTGACCCTGGTCAACGAGAAGACGCGCGACACCCAGACCTGGCAGTTCAAGGGCGGCCTGCGCGACTACCTGCAGCAAAGCCTGCATGGCGAGGCCGTCATCCCCCTGTTCGAGGGTGAGGGCTTTGCCGACCGCCACCACGACAGCTTTGCCGAAGGCGAGGGCGCCGCCTGGTGCGTGGCCTTCACCGAGGACGGCGCACCGCTGCGCGAAAGCTATGTCAACCTGATCCCGACCACTGCCGGCGGCACGCACGACAGCGGGCTGCGCGACGGCCTGTTCCAGGCGGTCAAGGCCTTCATCGAGATGCACTCGCTGCTGCCCAAGGGCGTCAAGCTCATGCCGGACGACGTCTTTGCGCGCGCCAGCTATGTGCTCAACGCCAAGGTGCTGGACCCGCAGTTCCAGGGCCAGATCAAGGAGCGCCTGAACTCGCGCGATGCCGTGCGCCTGGTCAGCGGCTATGTGCGCCCCGCGCTGGAGCTGTGGCTCAACGAGCACGTGGAATGGGGCCGCAAGCTGGCCGAGATCGCCATCAAGGCCGCGCAGACCCGCCAGAAGGCGGGCCAGAAGGTCGAAAAGCGCAAGGGCTCGGGCGTGGCCGTGCTGCCGGGCAAGCTCACCGATTGCGAAAGCCGCGACCTGAGCCTGAACGAGGTCTTCCTGGTCGAGGGCGACTCGGCCGGCGGCAGCGCCAAGATGGGCCGCGACAAGGAAACGCAGGCCGTGCTGCCCCTGCGCGGCAAGGTGCTCAACACCTGGGAAGTGGACCGCGACCGGTTGTTCGCCAACAACGAAATCCATGACATCTCGGTGGCCATCGGCGTGGACCCGCACGGCCCCAACGACACGCCCGACCTGTCGGGCCTGCGCTACGGCAAGGTCTGCATTCTTTCGGATGCCGACGTGGACGGCTCGCACATCCAGGTGCTGCTGCTGACGCTGTTCTTCCGCCATTTCCCCAAGCTCATCGAGGCCGGCCACATCCATGTGGCGCTGCCGCCGCTGTTCCGTGTGGACGTGCCTGCGCGCGGCAAGAAGCCTGCGGCCAAGATGTACGCGCTGGACGAGGGCGAGCTGACCGCCATCCTGGACAAATCGGCCAAGGACGGCGTGCCGCGCGAGAAATGCCAGATCAGCCGTTTCAAGGGCCTGGGCGAGATGAATGCGGAGCAGCTGTGGGAGACCACGCTCAACCCCGACACGCGCCGCCTGCTGCCCGTGCAGTTCATGAACCTGGATTTCGCGGCGGCCGAGCAGGTCGTCACCAAGCTCATGGGCAAGGGCGAGGCCGCAGCGCGCCGCGAGCTCATGGAGCTCCATGGCGACGCCATTGAAGTCGACATCTGACCCATGCCTGTGCTCCGCGCCGCCCTGAAGCACCGCCCGCCCCCGGCGCGCGGCGCCGGGGTGCGCGCGCTGGCGGCGCTGGGCCTGGCCCTGGCGCTGTGGGGGCTGGCGCGGCCGGCGCATGCCGATCTCTGGGCCTTCGTGGACGAGCGTGGCATCACGCACTTTGCTGCCGAGGCGCTGGACGAGCGCTACAGGCTGTACTTTCGCGGCTCGGTCTATGACAGCACCGAGCAGGGGCTCAAGCCCCCCATGGTGGCGGCCGAGGCCGCAGCCGACGATCACGGCAGCGGTGATGCGGGTCGCATGCTGCAGGCGCATACGCGGCTGCAAAGCTTCTTCGACATCTCGCCGCGCTACAAGAGCGTGCGCAGCCATCTGCGCAAGGCGGCGGACCACACGGGCGTGGACTACGACCTGCTCAAGGCCGTGATCGCCGTCGAGTCGGGCTTTGACGCGCAGGCCATCTCGCCCAAGGGGGCGGTCGGCCTGATGCAGCTGATGCCGGCCACGGCCCAGCGCTTCGGCGTGGAGGCCAGCCGCCAGCGCAGCGTGCAGCAGCAACTGGCCGATCCGGCCGTCAACGTGCCGGCCGGCGCACGCTACCTCAATCATCTGATGGGGCTGTTCCCCGGCCGGCTGGACCTGGTGCTGGCCGCCTACAACGCAGGCGAGGGCGCCGTGCGGCGCGCGGGCCAGGCCATTCCTCCCTTCCAGGAAACCCGCAATTACGTGAAGGCCGTGCTTGGCATCTACGAGCAGCTGCAGGGCGGGCGCGAGCGCGCGGGCCCTGCAGCGCCTGCAGCAGCGGCGTTGCCGGGCACCACGCCCCGGGTGCGCATGACGCTGCCCACAGGACTGCCCACGCCGCGATGAGCGGCATTCATTGCATTTTTTGAGATCACGAATTTCTTCATGAGCGACCAAACTTCTCTGGATCTGGCACAACAGGCGGCCGGCGATGCACTGGACCTGGGCCAGTACGCGCAACGGGCCTATCTCGAATACGCGCTGTCCGTGGTCAAGGGCCGGGCACTGCCCGATGTGACCGACGGCCTCAAGCCCGTGCAGCGGCGCATTCTGTACGCCATGGACCGCATGGGCCTGAGCTACAGCGGTCCCAACCACAGCACGGCGGCCAAGCCCGTCAAGAGCGCACGCGTGGTCGGCGACGTGCTGGGCCGCTTTCACCCGCATGGCGACCAGTCGGCCTACGACGCGCTGGTGCGCATGGCCCAGGACTTCAACCAGCGCTATCCGCTGGTCGACGGCCAAGGCAACTTCGGCAGCCGCGACGGCGACGGCGCAGCCGCCATGCGCTACACCGAGGCGCGCCTGTCCAAGATCACGGGCCTGCTGCTCGACGAAATCGACATGGGCACGGTGGACTTCGTGCCCAACTACGACGGCAGCACGCAGGAGCCGCAGCAACTGCCCGCGCGCCTGCCGTTCGCCCTGCTCAATGGCGCCAGCGGCATTGCCGTGGGCCTGGCCACGGAAATCCCCAGCCATAACCTGCGCGAGGTGGCCGACGCCTGCGTGGCCCTGATCAAGCGGCCCCAGCTCAGCGACGAGGAACTGTTCCAGATCATCCCCGGCCCCGACTATCCGGGTGGCGGCCAGATCATCAGCAGCGCCTCCGACATCCAGGACGCCTATCGCACGGGCCGTGGCAGCCTCAAGCTGCGCGCGCGCTGGAAGATCGAGGAGCTGGCGCGCGGCCAGTGGCAGATCGTGGTGACCGAGCTGCCGCCCGGCGTCTCGGCGCAGAAGGTGCTCGAAGAGATCGAGGACATCACCAATCCCAAGGTCAAGACCGGCAAGAAGGCCTTGAGCCAGGAGCAGACCCAGCTCAAGGCCAGCATGCTGGCCGTGCTCGACGGCGTGCGCGACGAGTCCAGCAAGGATGCGCCCGTGCGCCTGGTCTTCGAGCCCAAGACCGGCAAGGTGCCGCAGCAGGAACTGATCACGGCGCTGCTGGCGCATACCAGCCTGGAGTCGTCCAGCTCCATCAACCTGACCATGATCGGCCTGGATGGCCGCCCGGTGCAGAAAAGCCTGCGCCTGATGCTGGAAGAGTGGGTGGCCTTCCGCCAGACCACGGTCACGCGGCGCAGCCAGCACCGGCTGGCCAAGGTGCTGGACCGCATCCACATCCTCGAAGGCCGCCAGGCCGTGCTGCTGAACATCGACAAGGTCATTGCCATCATCCGGGCCAGCGACGAGCCCAGGCAGGCGCTGATCGATGCCTTTGCACTGTCCGAACGGCAGGCCGATGACATTCTGGAAATCCGCCTGCGCCAGCTGGCGCGGCTGGAGGCCATCAAGATCGAGCAGGAACTCAAGGAGCTGCGTACCGAACAGGGCAAGCTCGAAGACATCCTGGGCAGCGAAAGCACCATGCGCCGCCTGATCTGCAAGGAGATCGAGGCCGATGCCAAGCAGTTCGCCGATGCGCGCCGCACGCTGATCCAGGAGGAAAAGAAGGTCGTCGCCGAAGTCAAGGTGGTCGACGAACCCACCACGGTCATCATCTCGGACAAGGGCTGGGTGCGCACACGCCAGGGCCATGGCGTCGATGCGGGCACGCTGAGCTTCAAGGCCGGCGACAGCCTGCACGGCACCTTCGAGTGCCGCACCGTGGACCAGTTGCTGGCCTTCGGCAGCAACGGCCGCATCTACTCGGTGCCGGTGGCGCAATTGCCCGGCGGGCGCGGCGATGGCCAGCCCGTGACCACGCTCATCGAGCTGGAGGCCGGCACCCAGATCCTGTACTACTTCGCCGGTGCCGAGGGCACGGCGCTGCTGCTGTCGGGGTCGGGCGGCTACGGCTTCGTGGCCATGGTGAGCGACATGGTCTCGCGCCAGAAGGCGGGCAAGGCCTTCGTCACGCTGGCCGACGGCGAGACGCTGTGCGCCCCGTCCACGGCCTACGGCGTGCCCATGGGCGCACGCGCCGAGCCACAGGAGGGCGAGCAGGGCGCGGGCCTGCTGCTGCCGGCCACGCATGTGATCTGTGCCTCCACGGGCGGGCGCATCCTCACCTTCGAGATCGCCAGCCTCAAGCACATGGCCAAGGGCGGGCGCGGACTCATGCTGCTCGACCTGGAGGACAAGGACACCCTGGCCGGTGCCGCCGCCTATACGCGCAGCATCCGCATCGATGGCGTGGGCCGTGGCGGCAAGGAGCGCAGCGAGACGCTGGAGATCCGCAGCCTGAACAACGCCCGCGGCACGCGCGGGCGCAAGGGCAAGTCGGCGGACCTGGGCTTCAAGCCGCACAGTGTGACGCGGGTGGAGTGAGTCCGCGACCAGAATCCCCGCGGCTGCAAAGGTAGCGAAGCGGGGTTTTCTGTGGGTTTTTCCGGACTCCCGGGGCTATTGCAGGCCTCAACATGGAGTCTTCCAAAAGAATGAGGGGGACTGAAGATGTTGAGACTTCGCATGGCGCACAAGCTATGGATTGCCGTGGCAGCCATCGTGCTGGCGCTGATGGCAGTCGTGGGTGTATCGGGCTACCGCTCGGCCCAGGTGCAGACGCAGTCCGAGGCGGTTGCCAGGGAAATGGAGGCGCGGGTCCAGGCCGCCGTGCGCTGGATGGGGCTGACCGAAACCAATGCGGCGCGCACCCAGGCCGTGGTGGTCAGCAGTGATGCCGCCGTCGAGGCCGAGTTCAAGGACGTGATCCCCGCCACCTCGGCGCGGATCACCGAGGTGCAGAAGTCGCTGGAGTCCATGCCTTTGTCCGATGCCGACAAGGCGCAGATGGCCAGGATTGCGGCTGCCCGCAAGACCATGACCGATCTGCGTGGCCAGGCGCGCCAGCTCAAGGCCGATGGCCAGCAGGAACGGGCCGTGGCCCTGGTCCGAGAGTCCTACAACCCCGCCGTGGCGGCCTATCTGCAGTCGCTGCGCGACTTCGTGCAGATGCAGGAGCAGGCCGCGCGGGACAGCCAGCAGGAGATGGCGTCCTCACGCAGGCTCACCGTGGCCTTTGCCGCCGTGGCCGTGGGGATCCTGTTGTTGTGCATCGTCATCGGCGCGCATTTCCTGATCACCAGCATCCGCAGGCCCCTGGCCGAGGCCAGCGCACTGGCCGAGCGCATTGCCTCAGGAGACCTGAGCACCGGCACGCAGGGGCAGGCGCAGCGATCCGATGAATTCGGCGACCTGCTGCGCTCGCTGCAGGCCATGAGCGAATCGCTGTCGGGCATGGTGCAGCAGGTGCGCCAGAGCACGGACAGCATCGCCATCGCCAGCGCCGAGATTGCCACCGGCAACCACGACCTGTCCGTGCGCACCGAGCAGACCTCCAGCAACCTGCAGGAGACGGCTGCCGCCATGGAGCAGTTCACCAGCACACTGCAGCAAAGCGCCAGCAGCGCCCAGCAGGCCAGCAGCCTGGCGGCCGGCGCGTCACAGGTGGCGCAGCGCGGCGGCGAGGTCGTGGCCCGGGTGGTCCAGACCATGAAGGGCATCAACGACAGCAGCCGGCAGATTGCCGACATCGTGGGCGTCATCGACTCCATTGCCTTCCAGACCAACATCCTGGCGCTGAATGCCGCCGTGGAAGCGGCACGCGCGGGCGAGCAGGGCCGGGGCTTTGCCGTGGTGGCGAGCGAGGTGCGCACGCTGGCGCAGCGCAGTGCGGCGGCCGCCAAGGAGATCCGCCAGCTCATCGGTGCTTCTGTGGAGCGGGTGGAGGACGGCGCCCGCCTGGTGGGCGACGCGGGCACCGCCATGGACGGCATCGTGCAGTCCGTGCAGCGCGTGGCCGACACCATCGGCGAAATCACGGCGGCCTCTTCGGAGCAGAGCGCGGGCGTGGCCCAGGTCAACCAGGCCGTGGGACAACTGGACCAGATGACCCAGCAGAACGCGGCCCTGGTCGAGCAAAGCGCGGCAGCAGCGCAAAGCCTGCGGGAGCAGGCCGAGCATCTGTCGCGCACGGTGGCGGTGTTCAAGGTGGGGCACCTGGCGACGCATCCGGTGACACACCTGGCGCCACATCCGGCGCCACGGTCGGCGCCGCAGGCAGCGGTGCAAATGCCCAGGCGCCCTGCGGCGGCCTCTGTTCCTGCGCCTGCTGCCGCACCTGCCCGTTCGGTTGCCGCCAAGCCTGCAGCCGCCAGGGCGACAGCGCCCAAGCTGGCTTCGGCGCCCCGGCCTGCCGCACCGGCGGCCGAGGATGGCCAATGGGAGAGTTTCTAGCCGCCTGCGAGTACCAGGGCACCGTGCGGCGGCATGCCGATCAGGCCAGTTCGGCGATCAGCTCGATTTCCACGCAGGAGCCCAGCGGGATCTGGGCCACGCCGAAGGCGCTGCGCGCATGCGTGCCGGCATCGCCGAAGACCTGGCCCAGCAGCTCGCTGCAGCCGTTGGCCACCAGGTGCTGTTCGGTGTAGTCGCCCGTGGAGTTGACCAGGCACATCAGCTTGACGATGCGGCGCACGCGGCCCAGGTCGCCGTCGGCGGCATGCTGCAGCGTCCCCATCAAGTCGATGGCGATGGCGCGCGCGGCCTGCTGGCCGTCGGCGGTCTGCAGATCACGGCCCAGCTGGCCTGCCCAGACCTTGCCGTCCTTGCGCGCGATATGGCCGCTCAGGAACACCAGATTGCCCGTCTGCACATAGGGCACGTAGGCCGCCGCCGGGATGGCAGGCGACGGCAGTTCGATGTTCAGGGCCTTCAGTTGTTCGTAAACGCTCATCGTTGATTCCTTCGAGACATGAAAAATCCGGCGCCAGTGCCGGGGTGGCGGACAGTGTGACACAGCCCTTGTGCACCCTGGCACGTCAGGGCCTGGGCGTGCGCCAGTCTGATTGTTGTCTGAATCCGAGGCGGTGCATGGTGGCTGTGCGGCATCCGCTCCTAGCATGCGTGGATGCACGCTCCGACACCTGCCCGAACCCTCTGGCCGTCTTCCTTGACCCCCCTGCTGCTCGGCTGCGTGGCCGGTGCGGCCTGGCAGGTCACGCAGTCGCGCCTGTGGCCGCTGTGGATGTATCTGCTCTTGGCGGGCATGGGGCTGGCGGGCCTGGCCTTGCGGGCATGGGCAGGCCGGCGCGGTCGTGGTGTGCACCGCCTGTGGGCCGCTGTCTGCGCCGCCTTGCTGGTGGGCGGGTTGACCGGCTGGAGGGCCCAGGACTTTGCGGGCCAGGCGCTGTCTCCGCCGTTGGAGGGGCGTGACCTGCGCATCGTCGGCGTCGTTGCATCGCTTCCCCAGAACCTGGCCCAGGGCATGCGCTGGCGCATGGAGGTGGAGCAGGCTCGGATCGCTGGCAGCGAAGAGGTCTTGGCGCCGTTTCCTGCACTGATCGAACTGTCCTGGTATGCCCCCCGGGGCCGGCAGTCCAGGGGTGTTGCCATGCTGCCCGACCTGCGTCCCGGCCAGCGCTGGGCGTTGACCGTGCGGCTCAAGCGCCCGCATGGCACGCGCAATCCCCATGGTTTCGACTATGAGCTGTGGCAGTGGGAGCAGGGCGTGCAGGCCACGGGCCATGTGCGCGAACAGCCCGCTGCACGCCAACTGGCCGATACCGGCAGCCATGCCCTGCAGCGCTGGCGCCAGCAGATGCGCGACGCCATCTTGGGCCGCACATCCGCGCTTGCGGCATCCCTGCAGCGCATCGGCCTGGACCCTGCCCATGCGCCGCGCATGCTGGGTGTGGTGGCCGCCCTGGCCATGGGCGACCAGCAGGCCATTGCGCGTGATGACTGGGCGCTGTTCCGACATACAGGCGTTGCCCATCTGATGAGCATTTCCGGCCTGCACATCACCTTGTTCGCATGGCTGGCAGCACTGGTGGTGGGGCGGCTGTGGCGCTGCAGCGCACGGGCCTGCCTGTGGTGTCCGGCGCCGCAGGCGGCGCTGCTGGCCGGCGTGCTGCTGGCGGGCGGCTATGCGCTGTTCAGCGGCTGGGGACTGCCTGCGCAGCGCACCGTCTGCATGCTGGCCAGCGTGGCTGCGCTGCGCGGCGCCGGACTGCGCTGGCCCTGGCCCGCCGTGTGGTGCCTGGCGCTGGCCGTGGTCGTGGTGCTGGACCCCTGGGCCCTGTGGCAGGCCGGCTTCTGGCTGAGCTTTGTGGCCGTGGGCGTGCTGCTGGCCACCGATGCGCGCATGCAGGGCGCGCAGCGGCCTTCGCTGCCTGCCCGTGCGCTGGCCTTGTGGGGCGAGCAATGGCGCATCTCGCTGGCTCTGGCACCGCTGGGCCTGATGCTGTTCGGCCAGCTGTCGCTGTCGGGGCTGCTGGCCAATCTGGCAGCCATTCCCTGGGTGACCTTCGTGGTCACGCCGCTGGCCCTGCTGGGGGCCTTGTGGCCGCCCTTGTGGACAGGCGCTGCGCTGGCGCTGGCTCCGCTGCTGGAGCTGCTGCAATGGCTGGACCAGTGGGCCTGGGCCGTGGTGCAACTGCCGCAGCCGCCGCTGTGGGCGGGGCTGGCTGCGCTGTGCGGCGGCCTGGCGCTGGTGGCGCCGGTGCCTGCCGGATGGCGCTGCTGGGGCCTGGCCATGTGCCTGCCGGCCCTGTGGTGGCCGTCGCCGTCACCGGCGCATGGCGAGTTCGATCTGATGGCCGTGGACATAGGCCAGGGCAATGCCGTGCTGGTGCGTACGGCGCGGCACAGCCTGCTGTATGACACGGGGCCGCAGTACGGCCTGGACAGCAACGCAGGCGACCGGGTGCTGGTGCCGCTGTTGCAGGCTCTGGGCCTGAGGCTGGATGCCCTGTGGCTCAGCCACCGTGACAGCGACCATACCGGCGGCGCGTTGGCCGTGCGGGCCGCGCAGCCGCAGGCGGAGGTCTGGGGATCGGATTCCGTGATCCTCGACCCTGCGCTGGCCGGCCTGGGCGCTGTGCGCCGCTGCCAGGCGGGCCAGCACTGGGAATGGGATGGCGTGCGGCTGGAGGTGCTGCATCCGCCTGCCGGCGAGCTGTTGCCGCCCGCACGGGCGCTGGCCCATGCCAATGCGGGCAGCTGCGTGCTGCTGCTGCGCTCGGCAGCTGGCGTGCAGGCCTTGCTGGCCGGTGACATCGAGGCTGCGCAGGAGCGGTCACTGGCAAGGACCGGCGCCCTCACGCCCGTGCAGTGGCTGCTGGTGCCCCACCACGGCAGCCGCACTTCATCGAGCACCGCCCTGGTGCAGGCCCTGGCACCTCGCTGGGCCATGGTGCAGGCGGGATATCGCAGCCGTTATGGCCATCCTGTCCCCGAGGTGGTGCGCCGCTATGAGGCCCATGGCGCCGGCGTGGTGCAGTCGGCCCGCTGCGGCGCGGCGCACTGGCGCTCTTCGGACCCCGCGCACCTGGTCTGCGAGCGGGAAAGGGCGCGCCGCTATTGGGATGTGCACGTCACGCAGGGGCAGGGCGGATAGGGCGTGCGCCGATGGCGGAACAGGATGCATATGCTGGATACCGCTTGTCCGGATTGAGGTTACCTATCGCTACACTGGTGCGATACGAGGGCTGGCCCGTAGCTTGCTAGACCCCGTACACATGCAGCGACAGGAGGTGACGAATGCATCCATTTGACGAGATGTACACGATGACGCCGTTCGACGGCAGCGATGTGCGCCTGCACTACAAGGACTACGCGCAATGGCTTGCGCGCCAGTCCGAACAGACGCTGCGAGCGCGCAGCGCCGAGGCCGAGATCATCTTCCGGCGCGTCGGCATCACGTTCGCCGTCTACGGCGACAAGGACGAAAGCGGCGCCGGCAACGAGCGCCTCATCCCCTTCGACCTGATACCGCGCGTCATTCCCGCACATGAGTGGTCGCGCATGCAGGCGGGCCTGGTGCAGCGCGTGACCGCGCTCAACCGCTTCCTGCACGATGTCTATCACGACCAGGAGATCCTGCGCGCGGGCCTGGTGCCGCGCGAACTGGTGCTGAACAACAGCCAGTACCGGCCCGAGATGCGGGGCCTGGCGGTGCAGGGCGGCATCTACGCCCACATTGCCGGCATCGACATCGTGCGCGCTGCCGATGCCCAGGGCGAGGGCGTGTACTACGTGCTGGAGGACAACCTGCGCGTGCCCTCGGGCGTGTCGTACATGCTGGAGAACCGGCGCATGATGATGCGGCTGTTCCCTGACCTGTTCTCGCGCCATCCCGTGGAGCCCGTGGCCCACTATCCCGACATGCTGCTGGAGACGCTGCGCGCCAGCGCGCCGGCCGGCACGCCCGAGCCCACGGTGGTGGTGCTGACGCCCGGCATGCACAACAGCGCCTACTTCGAGCATGCCTTCCTGGCCCAGCAAATGGGCGTGGAGCTGGTCGAGGGCCAGGACCTGGTGGTGGACAAGGACGTGGTCTACATGCGCACCACGCGCGGCCCGCAGCGCGTGGACGTGATCTACCGGCGCGTGGACGATGATTTTCTCGACCCCGAAGTCTTCCGCCCCACCTCCACGCTGGGCTGCCCCGGCCTCATGCGCGCCTACCGTGCCGGCAACGTGAGCATCTGCAATGCAGCGGGCACGGGTGTGGCCGATGACAAATCGGTCTACCCCTATGTGCCGGAGATGATCCGCTTCTACCTGGGCGAGGAGCCCATCCTGCAGAACGTGCCGACCTGGCTGTGCCGCAAGCCCGATGACCTGCGCTACGTGCTCGACCACCTGGACGAGCTGGTGGTCAAGGAAGTCCACGGCGCCGGTGGCTACGGGATGCTGATCGGGCCTGCCGCCTCGCGCGGCGAGATCGAAGATTTCCGCCGCGCGCTCATCGCCAATCCCGGCGGCTATATCGCGCAGCCCACGCTGGCGCTGTCCACCTGCCCCACCCTGGTGGAGCAGGGCATAGCGCCAAGGCACATCGATCTGCGGCCCTTCGTGCTCAGCGGCAACCGGGTGCGCATGGTGGCCGGCGGCCTCACCCGCGTGGCGCTCAAGGAGGGCTCGCTGGTGGTCAATTCATCACAGGGCGGCGGCACCAAGGACACCTGGGTGCTGGGGGCCGGTGAGTCAAACGAGGGAGGACATTGAATGCTCAGCCGTACTGCCGATCATCTGTACTGGATGTCCCGCTACACGGAGCGTGCGGAGAACACCGCCCGCATGCTCAACGTCTCCTATGACACCTCCATGCTGCCCCAGGCGCCGCAGGTGGCGCGCAAGGCCTGGCAGGGCGTGCTGTCCATCAGCGAGCTGATCCCCGCCTACGCCTCCCGCCACGGCGAGGTGCAGCGCGAGGCCGTGCTGCACTTCATGGTGTGCGACGAGAGCAACTCCTCGTCCATCGCCTCCTGCCTGCGCGCTGCGCGGGAGAACGCGCGCGCCGTGCGCGGCGCCCTGACCACCGAGGCCTGGGAGACCCAGAACCAGACCTGGCTGGAGCTCAAGCGCCTGCTGGCCGAGGGCGACTGGGAGCGCGATCCGGGCCAGTTCTTCGAATGGGTCAAGCACCGCTCGCACCTGTCGCGCGGCGTGACGCTGGGCACCATGCTGCAGGACGAGGCCTTCCACTTCCTGCGCCTGGGCACCTTCATCGAGCGCGCCGACAACACGGCACGCCTGCTGGACGTGAAGTTCCACGCCATCGAGCGCGACTACCACGGCAGCGCACGCAACGGCGCATCGGGCAAGGCGGCCACGCCGTTCGACTTCTACCACTGGAGCGCGCTGCTGCGCAGCGTCTCGGCCTTCGAGGTCTACCGCAAGGTCTACCGCGACGTGATCACGCCCGAGCGCGTGGCCGAACTGCTGATGCTGCGCAGCGACATGCCGCGCTCGCTGCTGGCCAGCCTGCTGGAGGTGGTGGCCAACCTGGAAAGCGTGGCCAACGGCCAGTCGCGCGAGACCCAGCGCAAGGCAGGCCGCCTGCTGGCCGACCTGCGCTATGCGCGCATCGACGAAATCCTGGCCACGGGCCTGCACGCCTATCTCACGCAGTTCCTGGACCGCGTGCACGACCTGGGCCAGGGCATCAGCCGGGACTTTCTGGTGCCGGCCTGAGTCCGCCGGCCGCCATGCAGCGCAAAGCCGCCCTCGGGCGGCTTTGTTCATTGGTTCATTGGGCGGGCCGAATTCAGGCCTGCGCGCTGCCCAGGTCCAGCACAACGCCCTCGGCGCCGCCGATGGGCAGCACGTCGCAGTTGTCGCCAGGGCCGCCACGGTCGATCACGATGAAGCGCGCCGGCGCATTCAACGCGATCAGCGAGTGGTGCCAGACGCCGCGCCGGTAGTTCACGCCCTGGCGGCCGTCGGTGATGAAGGCGCGCAGGTCGCCGGTTGCCACCTGTTCGCCCAGGGGGGCCACCACCACGATGAAGGGCTGCGCATCCAGCGGCATGAAGGCCTGGCTGCCCAGGGGGTGGCGCTCCATGCTGGTCAGCCGCAGGGGCAGCGCATAGGGCCGGGCATGGAACAGGTTGATCAGCCCATGGCCTTCGCTGCCGCCCGTGTCCACGCGGGCCAGGGCGTGGTAGCGCTCGGTCATGCCGTCGTTGATGAGCAGCGGCGTGTGGCCTGTGCTGTCCAGGACCTCGCCAAACTCGGCAAAGGCCTCGGCGGTCAGCGGCTGGGCGCGCAGGCAAAGGCTGGCGGGGCGGGTCTCTGACAAGGTGTTCACGAAGTTTGGCCTCTTGTTTTCATACTGGTAATACCAGTTTGCAGTTGGACCGGATTTTTGTCAAACCTCGGGGAATTGGTTTTGCTTGCGTTGAATTGGGGTAAATGCGAGTGCACACGGTAAAGCGCTGGGGGTACCGTTTGCTTCGTAATTTCATACCGGTAATACCAGTTGGTCGCAACTCCTCAACCAAGGACTCCCTGATGTCATCTCTTCCCGCATCTGCCGAGGTCGCCGGCGCGGCGCCGGCGCTGGCCAGCGAAACGCCGGCCGAGGCCGCCGTCTACCGCAAGGTGGCCTGGCGCCTGCTGCCCTTCATCATGGCCTGCTATGTGGCGGCCTACCTGGACCGGGTGAACGTGGGCTTCGCCAAGCTGCACATGCTGGCCGACCTGCAGTTCAGCGAGGCCATGTACGGCCTGGGTGCGGGGCTGTTCTTCATCGGCTACTTCTTCTTCGAGGTGCCCAGCAACATGCTGATGCACCGCATAGGCGCCAAGGCCACCATCTCGCGGATCATGATCATGTGGAGCCTGATCTCGGCGGCCATGATGTTCGTGAGCACGCCCACGCAGTTCTACGTGCTGCGCTTTCTGCTGGGCGCGGCCGAGGCGGGCTTCTACCCCGGCATGATCCTGTACATGACCTACTGGTTTCCGTCGTACCGGCGCGCCCGCATGGTGGCGCTGTTCATGTGCGCGATTCCGGTCTCGGGCATCCTGGGCGGCCCGCTGTCGGGCGGCATCATGGACCTGATGCAGGGCGTGGCGGGGCTGCGCGGCTGGCAATGGCTGTTCCTGCTCGAGGCCATCCCCTCGCTGATCCTGGGCCTGGCCGTGCTCTGGTACCTGGACAACGGCATCCGCGCCGCCCGCTGGTTGACCGAGGCGGAAAAGACCCTGCTGGAGCGCAACATCGCCCGCGAGAACGCCAGCAAGAGCGATAGCCATGTGACGCTGCGCGCGCTGTTCTCCGACCCGCGCATCATCAAGATGGCCCTGATCTGCTTTTGCACCGTCATGGGCCAGTACGGGCTCACGTTCTGGCTGCCCAGCCTGATCCGCCAGTCGGGCGTGGAGGGGGCCTTTCACATCGGCCTGCTGACGGCCGTGCCGTTCTCGGTGGCCGTGGTGTCCATGAACCTGGTCAGCCGCAGTTCGGACCGCATGCGCGAGCGCCGCTGGCACCTGATCGTGCCGTTCTGCGTGGGCGCAGCGGGCCTGATGCTGTCGGCCATCTTCAGCGGCAACGTCTATCTGTCGCTGGCCGCCCTGGCGCTGGCCGCGGGCGGCAGCCTGGCGACCTCGCCGCTGTTCTGGAGCCTGCCCACGGCCATCCTGTCCAGCGCGGGTGCGGCAGCCGGCATTGCGCTGATCAACTCCTTTGCCAACCTGGCCGGCTTCATCAGTCCCTACATGATCGGCCTCATCAAGGATGCGACGCAGAGCACCAATGCCGCCATGTTCGTGCTGGCCGGCGTGCTGCTGTTCGGCGCCTTCCTGACCTATACGGTGCCGGCCAAGCTGGTCAACAAGTAGAGGCACCGACGCCCCGCGACCACACGACCATGCGACCATGCGGCAGCGGTGCGCAGTCGCTAAGATCAGCGCACCTGCCGCCCCCGACCCCGAGACCTGCCAACGCATGGAACCCAGCACCGCTTCCAGTCCTTCCTCCAGCACCGCCGTTGCCGGCAATGCCGCCCGCGTGATCCGCGAGTGGATCGAGGGCGGCGTGTATCCGGTGGGCGCGCTGCTGCCGTCGCAGCGCGACCTGTCGGAGCAACTGGGCATCAGCCGGACCTCGCTGCGCGAGGCGCTGTCCACGCTGCAGGGGCTGGGCCTGGTCGTGGCGCGGCCCGGCAAGGGCATGTACGTGACCGAGGCCACCGACGCCCCGGCCTCTGCCGCAGAGGCCTGGCGCTTTGCCGACTCGCATGCGCTCACCGATGTCTATCAGCTGCGCTATGCGCTGGAGGGCTTTGTCGCGCGCCTGGCAGCCTTGGTGGTGCAGCCCGAGGACGTGGCGGCCCTGCAGGCCAACCTGCAGGCCATGCAGCAGAGCATCGAGCTGGCCGATTTCGTGCAGGCCACGCGCCTGGATTTCGAGTTTCACCTGCAGATCGCCACCATCTCGGGCAACCATGCGATTGCCGACGTGCTGCGCGGCAGCGGCGAGGTCATGCAGGAAAGCCAGCGCCTGCCGTACTACAAGCGCGGCGCGCGCCATGCGACCGCCGAGGAGCATGCCGCCATCATCGATGCCCTGTCCCAGGGCCGGCCCGAGCTGGCCCAGCAGGCCATGGCCACGCACATCGTGCAGGCCGCCCAGCGCGCGGGTGTGCACTTTCCCACCGGCCTGTAGGCGAGCCAGCGCGTGCCCGATGGGCCGTGTTTTTGGCCTTACCATCATCGGCGCAACGCATTTTCCCCCTATCTACAGACCGCCACGGATGCCGATCCATGACAAGCCAAGGAAATGAACTCTGCATACTGGCAGATGCCCTCGCGGCGCAGCGCGAAGGACTCTTGCAGACATGGCGCAAGGCCGTCAGGCGGGACCCGGCACTGACCGCCGGCGAGGCGCTGCCCCGCACCCAGTTGAACGATCACATTCCGGCCGTGCTGGCCGCGTTCGAGCAGCAATTGCGGGCCCTCGGCGGTGCCCCGGCAGGCGCTGCCGAGCCGCCGGTCGATGGCGAGCAGGCCGCCGCCCATGGCCTGCACCGCTGGCAACAGGGCTATGACCTGCATGAAGTCGTGCGCGAGCTGGGCCTGCTCAACGAAGTCATGGTGGCGCAACTGGAGGCCTATGCCGAGGAGCGTCCCGATGCGCATGGCGCCATGCCCGTTGCGCGCAAGGCCTGGGCCGCCACCTATACGCGCGATGTGCAGGACAGCAGCACCCAGTATTTCCGCCTGCAGCAGCAGGAGGCAGAGGGCCATGTGCGGGACCTGGAAGCGGCGCTGCATGACGTGAGCGCGCTGGACCTGCAGCGCTCGCAGCTGTGGGAGCAGGTCGCGCATGACCTGCGCAGCAACGTCGGCGTGGTGGCCAATGTGACGCATGGCCTGGGCATGCAGCATGCGCCGGCGCACTCGCGCGAGAAACTCCTGCGCATGCTGGACCGCAACGTCCAGTCGCTGCGTCATCTGCTGGATGACGTGACGGAACTGGCCAAGCTGCACGCCGGGCGCGAGCATCGCCAGCTGACCTCCTTTGACGCAGCCGAGGTGATCACCCATCTGTGCGAGGGGCTGCAGGCCCTGGCCAACGATCGCGGCCTGTACCTGCATCTGCAGGGGCCGGGGACGATGCCGGTGGAAGGGGATGCCTTGAAACTGCGCCGCATCGCGCAGAACCTGATACTCAACGCGCTCAAGTACACCCAGGAGGGTGGTGTCACGGTGAAGTGGGCTCTTTGCGATGGGGAGGACCGGCGCCGCTGGATGCTCTCCATCGGGGACACGGGTCCTGGCATGGCGCCTGCGGCGCCCTTGGTTGCCGCCCTCAAGCAGGCCACGGACATGGACCCTTCGGGCCACCTGGCGTCGGGTGCGTCCGGAGAGGTCCGCACCGGGGGCGTGCCGCAGCAAGGCGTTGCGGCGACCAGCTACCGCAGCGGTGCAGGCGAGGGGATAGGCCTGTCCATCGTCAAGCGGCTGGCGGAATTGCTGGACGCCACGATCGAGGTGCAGTCTGCCGCGCAGGCCGGCACGACCTTTCTTTTGTTGTTTCCGCTGCGATATGCCGACGAGTGACCGATAGCTGGGCCAGAAGATGAAAAAACGGGCACACAGGCCCGTCGTTTCGAGTGCGGGGTGCGGCCTGTGCCGCCGCCCCTGAGTCCGATGCTCAGGACTCTTCGTCCATCTGCGACTGCAGGTAGTTCTGGATGCCGACCTTGTCGATCAGGTCCAGCTGGGTCTCCAGGTAGTCGATGTGCTCCTCGGTGTCGTCCAGGATCTTCTGCAGCAGGTCGCGCGAGACGTAGTCGCGCACGCTTTCGCAGTGGGCAATGCCGTCCTTGATGGTCTGCTGCGCGGTTTTCTCGCTGCTCAGGTCGCAAGCCAGGGCTTCGGGCACGTCCTCGCCGACTTGCAGCTTGCCCAGGTCCTGCAGGTTGGGCAGGCCGTCGAGCACGAAGATGCGGTCCATGAGCCAGTCGGCATGCTTCATCTCGCCGATGGATTCCTTGTATTCCTTCTTGGCCAGCTTGTCGAAGCCCCAGTGCTTGTACATGCGGTAGTGCAGGAAGTACTGGTTGATGGCCGTCAGCTCGTTCTTGAGTTGGGCTTGCAGCCAGGTGATGACTTGTGCGTCGCCTTGCATGGGGGACTCCTTTGTTGTGCGTGGGGCGACCGCGCCGGGTGCTGATCGCTATAGGGATGGATTGTCTAGGGTTTCTGCGTCAGATCAAGCAAACCCCTGTTACCGCGCATTGGCTGCTTATGAGGCGCGTTCTCGTTCGCGGCCCTGCAGGCCGACGCGGCTGCGGGGTTGCTGCATTGCCTTGTCATATTTCGGCCCAAAATAGACTCTTCAGGCCGTTAGCGGGTTGGCTAAGCCCGCAGGCCTGGAGACAAGGATGTCCGCATAGTTTTTGGCAATCAAATGAATGCAATCAATTCATTGGATCAATTGACTGCCTGGGCCTAGACTTCGTCCTGTGTTCACTCACCAACCACAAAGGAAACAGCAATGTCCGTGATCAACACCCAAATCAAGCCCTTCAAGACGCAGGCCTTCAAGAACGGCAAGTTCATCGAAGTGACCGAAAAGGACGTCCTGGGCAAGTGGGCCGTGTTCTTCTTCTACCCCGCTGACTTCACCTTCGTGTGCCCCACCGAACTGGGCGACGTGGCCGACCACTACGACGAACTGCAAAAGCTGGGCGTGGAAGTCTTCTCCGTGTCCACCGACACCCACTTCGTGCACAAGGCATGGCACGACACGTCGGACACCATCCGCAAGATCAAGTACACGATGCTGGGCGATCCCACCTGGGAAATCAGCAACAACTTCGAAGTCCTGCGTCCCGGCCAGGGCCTGGCTGACCGTGGCACCTTCATCGTCGACCCCGATGGCGTGATCCAGGCCGTGGAAATCACCGCCGAAGGCATTGGCCGCAACGCCGTCGATCTGCTGCGCAAGGTCAAGGCTGCCCAGTACGTCCGCAACCACCCCGGTGAAGTCTGCCCCGCCAAGTGGGAAGAAGGCGACAAGACCCTGGCTCCCTCGCTCGACCTGGTCGGCAAGATCTAAGCGGTACACCGCTTCCTGTTCACAGTTGAACTGTTGAAGACGCCCGGGTGCCTGGCGCCCGGGCTTTTTTTTCCGAAAATTCGTATTTCCCTAGGAGTCCGACATGCTTGACAACAACCTGAAAGCCCAATTGCAGGCCTACCTGGAGCGCCTGCAGCGTCCGGTGGAGCTGGTGGCTTCGCTGGATGACAGCCAGGGTGCGCGCGAGCTGAAGGAACTGCTGCTGGAAATCCGCGAGCTGAGCGACAAGATCACCGTCGTCGAGCACAACGACGCCGAGGTGCGCAAGCCCTCGTTCCTGATCACCAATCCCGGCGTGGACAGCGGCGTGCGTTTCGCAGGCGTCCCCCTGGGCCATGAGTTCACCTCGCTGGTGCTGGCCCTGCTGCAGGTCGGCGGCCATCCGTCCAAGGAATCGGCCGAGCTGCTGGAGCAGGTGCGCAATATCGATGTGCCGCTGCACTTCGAGACCTATTACTCGCTGTCCTGCCACAACTGCCCGGACGTGGTGCAGGCGCTGAACCTGATGTCCGTGCTCAATCCCAAGATCAGCCACACCGCCATCGACGGCGGGCTGTTCCAGAAGGAGGTCGAGCAGCGCGAAGTCATGGGCGTGCCCACCGTCTTCGTCAACGGCCAGCGCTTCGGCCAGGGCCGCATGGAGCTGGCCGAGATCGTGGCCAAGGTCGACACCGGCGCCGCTTCGCGTGAAGCGGCCAAGATTTCCGCCAAGGACGCCTTCGATGTGCTGATCGTCGGTGGTGGCCCCGCCGGCGCGGCCGCTGCCATCTATGCGGCGCGCAAGGGCATCCGCACCGGCATTGCCGCCGAGCGCTTCGGTGGCCAGGTGCTGGACACCGTGGACATCGAGAACTTCATCTCGGTCTCCAAGACCGAAGGCCCGCAACTGGCCGCCGCCATGGAGCGCCATGTGCGCGACTATGAGGTGGACATCATGAACCTGCAGACGGCGTCCAAACTGATCCCGGCCGCCACGGAAGGCGGGCTGATCGAGGTGCAGACCGCCTCGGGCGCCAGCCTCAAGGCCAAGACCGTCATCCTCTCGACCGGCGCGCGCTGGCGCAACATGAACGTGCCGGGCGAGGACAAGTACCGCACCAAGGGCGTGACCTACTGCCCGCACTGCGACGGCCCGCTGTTCAAGGGCAAGAATGTGGCCGTGATCGGCGGCGGCAACTCGGGCGTGGAAGCGGCCATCGACCTGGCCGGCATCGTGCGCAGCGTGACGCTGCTGGAGTTCGCCGGCGAACTCAAGGCCGATGCCGTGCTGCAGAAGAAGCTCAAGAGCCTGCCCAATGTGACCGTCATCCTCAACGCCCAGACCACCGAGGTCAACGGCGATGGCAAGAAGGTCACCGGCCTGACCTACAAGGACCGCACGACGGAAGAGGTCAAGACCGTGGCGCTGGAAGGCATCTTCGTGCAGATCGGCCTGCTGCCCAACACCGACTGGCTCAAGGGCACGGTGGAGCTGACGCGCTTCGGCGAGATCGTGATCGACGCCAAGGGCCACACCAGCGTGCCCGGCGTGTTCGGCGCAGGCGACTGCACCAACGTGCCGTACAAGCAGATCATCATCGCTGCCGGCGCCGGCTCCACCGCCGCGCTGTCGGCCTTCGACCACCTGATCCGCCACTGACCAGCCGCTGACCAGCCGCTGTTGCGCCATGGCGCGGAGCAGGCCATGGAAAGGGCCCGGATGCCAAGGCATCCGGGCCCTTTTTTCATTGCCCGGCCAGGGGTAGAAGACCTTGCGCGGCAAGGGGAGTGCGGGCTCCATTTTTCATGCCTGCGGCTCCAGGCGCGGGCCTTGTCGCTGCGCGTGTCGTACCGATGGCTGCCTGGCGGCACGCGGCGCCAGCAGGGTTTGTTCCGGGTTCCATGCGCCAAGTCAAACCAATAAATGAGAACTATTCGCATATAATTTTTCTTCATCCAGCCAGCACATGACGCGCCAACGGCTGGCGGGCCATCCGCCAGCTGCTGCAACCAGAAGCCAGCTCTCGCAAATCCATGTCGATCAGAGAGAGGGTTTCTGGAATGGCTGACATCTTCGCGACGCAACCACGCGCCTTGCTGGCGCGCCGTCCACTGGCCGCAGCCTGTGCGCTGCTGTGTGCCTCCATCGCCGTGGCACAGGAGCCGGGGCAGGCCGCCGCAGACGCCGACACGCAATTGCTGGCGCAGGCCGCGTCCGGGGCACGGAGCCGTGCCCCGGCCCTCAAGGAGATGGTGATCAGCGCCTCGCGCGAGGTGCAGGACCCCGACATCCTGCCCATGAGCATCGACGTGATCGACGCCGGCCGCATGGAACGCGAGCAGGCCAGCGACATCCGCGAGATGGTCAACCTGCTGCCCAATGTGGAGGTGCCGCGTGCCCCGGCCCGCTTCTCGCTGGCGGCCTCTCCGGCCGGGCGCGACCAGAACAGCGGCTTCAACATCCGTGGCCTGGATGGCAACCGCGTGCTCATGCTGGTCGATGGCGTGCGCCTGCCGCGCAGCTACAGCTTCAGCGCCAACAGCTTCGGCCGCGACTACCTGGACCTGGGCCTGGTGCAGCGCGTGGAAATCCTGCGCGGCTCCACGCCCGCGCTCTATGGCTCGGACGGCATGGGCGGCCTGGTCAACTTCGTGACCGTGCAGCCGGACGATCTGCTGGGCAAGGACAAGCGCATCGCCGGCCGCGTGGCTGCCGGCCATGACGGCTCGGACAACGGCCGCAAGCTGGGCGCCACCGTGGCGGGCCGTGCCAGCCCCGAATGGGCATGGCTGCTGTCGGCGGGCCTGGGCCGTTCGCACGCGCTGGAGAACATGGGCACGAACAACGTGACGGGGGCTGCGCGCACCACGCCCAATCCCGAGAAAGACCGCAGCGAGTCGCTGATGGGCCGCCTGGTCTTCACGCCCAGTGCCGTGCAAAAGCATGTCTTCACCTTCGAGAACGTGGACAAGCGTGCCGACTACGCCCTGCTGTCCGCGCGCTCGGCCACCGTGGCCAACTCGGATTCGCGTACCGACATGAAGCGCTGGCGGGCCAGCTGGCAGGGCCAGTGGCAGCAGCTGGGCACGGCGCTGGCCGACGAACTGCAGCTGATGGCCAGCTACCAGAAGTCCGACGCGCGCGAATTCGTCACCGAGACGCGCATCGGCCTGCCCTACCGCGAGCGCGACGTGACCTATGACGAGGACGCGATCCAGCTGCACGCCCAGGCCAGCCGCCTGCTGCGCTGGAGTTCCTCGGCCAGCGGCAAGTTCACCTACGGGCTGGACTACCTCCGCAACAAGGTGGTCAACGAGCAAAACGGCATCACGCCGCCCGTGGGCGAGAGCTTCCCGCTCAAGCGCTTCCCCGACACCACCGAAAGCGCCACCGCCCTGTTCGCCCAGGCCGAACTGCACAACGGCCCCTGGAGCGTGACCCCGGGCCTGCGCGCCGAGCACTACAGCATCAAGCCCCGGCAGAACGGTTTTCTGCCCACCGTGGTCAGCAACTCCGACTCCGCGCTCTCGCCCAAGCTGGGCGTCATGCTGCAGGCCAGCCCGGCCTGGTCCGTCTATGGCAACTACGCGGCAGGTTTCCGGGCGCCCAATGCCGGCCAGATCAACGCCTTCTTCGAGAACCCGGTGGCGTTCTACCGCAACATCCCCAACCCCGACCTGCGGCCCGAAAAGAGCCAGACCTTCGAGCTGGGCCTGCGCGGGCGCATGGACAGGCTGCGCATGGATGCGGCCGTGTTCACTGGGCGCTACAAGGACTTCATCGTCGACCAGCAACTGGTCTCGGGCCAGCCCGGCAACGCGGCCAACCCCGCCATCTACCAGTCCATCAACGTGGGCCGCGCCCGCATCAGCGGCTTCGAACTCAAGGCCGACTACGACTGGGGCCGCTGGGCCGGTGGCGACTGGCAGACGCGCCTGGCCTACGGCTATACCGATGGCAAGGACACGCAGTCCGACAAGCCGCTGGACACCATCTCGCCCCAGCAAATTGTGCTGGGCGTGCGCTACGAGCACTCTGCCGTGGGCGTGCAGTTCAACGTCTCGCACTGGAGCGGCAAGATGGCCGGCGACGTGTCCAACGGCAGCGCCGCCTGGCTCAGCCCCTCGGCCACCGTGGCCGACCTGAGCGCCCAGTGGCGCATACGCCCCGACCTGCGCCTGAACGCAGGCATCTACAACCTGACCGACAAGAAGTACTGGCGCTGGGCCGATGTGCGTGGCCTGGCTGCCAGCACGGCGATTGCCGACGCCTACAGCCAGCCCGGCCGCCATGTGCGGGTGTCGATGGTCAAGGATTTCTGAAGCATGCGCCTGGGGCGCGGGCGCATGCATGTGCAACGCTGCCAACTGAAACGCAAGGAGAACCCCATGCATCCATCCAAGAGTGAGAACCTTGCCCAGGACGAGGAATACCTGCTGCCCGAGAACGAGGCCGCGCTGGCTGCCACGCTGGCCCTGATGACCGGCTTCGGCCACGGCTGCTGCGACACCCATAGGCCGGCCATGGCCGCCCGGGTGGCCGAGCAGCTCGAAAACCTGGCCTGCGCGGGCGGCTTGTCCCACGACATGCGCGCCCTGCTGGGGCGGCTGCAGCAACGCTGGCAGGCGGTGGCCGATGCGGGCGCGCCGTCGCGCTCGCACCGCGCCGTGCCCGAGGCCGGAGTGCCCCTGCCCGGAGCCCATGCAGCCGATTTAGCCCATGCAGCCCATGCAGCCCAGCCGGTGCCCCATGCGCTCTGGCACGCACCGCTGGACACCCTGCAATGAGCAGCGCCGTCCACGATGCCGAGGAGGGCGGACGCCTGATTCCCGTCGATGCCCCCGCAGTCCGCCAGCGCTTTGCGCGGGCGCGCCAGGATGGCCTGCGCGCCAAGGAGGCCGCCGATTCCCTGGGCCTGCCGGAAGGCGCCGCCATTGCCGCGCATGCGGGCCAGCATGAGGGCAACCTCCAGGCCGTGCCGCTGCGCGCCGAATGGCTGGCCATCCTGAAGGGCTTGCAGGACTGCGGCCCCGTGATGGCGCTGACGCGCAACGAGTCCGCGGTCCACGAAAAGACCGGGGTCTACCAGAAGCTTTCGGCCAACGGCGGCGTGGGTCTTGCCCTGGGCCGCGACATCGACCTGCGAATGTTCTTTGCCCAATGGCATGCCGGCTATGCCGTGACCGAACAGGCTGCCCAGGCCGGCAGGCCGGCCATGCGCAGCCTGCAGTTCTTCAATGCGCAGGGCCGTGCCGTGCACAAGGTCCATGCGCGCGAGTCCACCGACCTGCAGGCGTGGGAGGCGCTGGTGCAGCGTTTCGCCGAGCCCAGCGCTGGTTACCTGTTCCGCCATGCTCGCCCGCGTGCGCTGCCGCAGGCCGACGAGGCCATCGACGTGCCCGGCCTGAGCACTGCCTGGGCCGTCATGCAGGACACGCATGAATTCTTCGACCTGCTGCGCCGGTTTGGCGCCGAGCGCCAGCAGGCCTTCCGCCTGGTGCCCGGCCACTGCGCGCGGCTGGCGCCCGAGTCCGTGGCCCAGTTGCTGGGCGATGCGGCCGTGGACGGCCTGCCCATCATGGTCTTCGTGGACAGCGGCGGCTGCATCCAGATCCACACCGGCCCCGTGCACAACATCCAGCCCATGGACACGCCCGGCGGCGCACAGTGGATCAATGTGATGGACCCGGGTTTCAACCTGCATCTGCGCTGCGACCTGATCGCCAGCGTCTGGGCCGTGCAAAAGCCCACGGCCGATGGCGTGGTCACCTCGGTCGAGGCCTTCGATGCCCGGGGCGACCTGATGGCCATGTTCTTTGGCGAGCGCAAGCCGGGCCGGGCCGAGCTGCCCGGCTGGCGCGAACTGGTGGCGGGCCTGCCGCGCCTGGCAGCGCAGGCGCTGGCCTGAGCGCACCCAGGCCCTGAAAACAAAGATCCAGCCCAGCGCCCGGCCGCATCAGGGATGCACGGTGGCGGCCACCAGCTTGCCCACCAGCGGACGCACCACCATCACGCAGACAAAGGCCACGGGCATGGCCAGCACATAGGCCTGTATCACGCGCTGCAGATAGTCGGCGCCCAGGCCGCTGCTGGCGCCGACGATGGCGCAGCACATCAGAAACGCCATGATTGCCGACATGTAGAAGGCAAAGACGATGGGAGCGAAGCGGCGGTGCAGCTTGCGGCGGCTCGGCGCTGATGGGGTTGCGGGAGCGATGGAGGCAGAGGTATCTGGCATGAAGGCAGGTCCGGTCGGGCCGCTCGTCGATTCGGCGCGGCAAGTGCGCAACTGTAGGCAAGGCCCGGGCCGCCGTGTAGAGGGCCGCAGCTTGGTGTACTCGTAAGCTATATTGATGAATTGATTTTTCATCCATAGGTTTTTGTGCCTAATCTGCGCTCCATCGAAACCTTCGTCAAAGCCCTTGAAGGCGGCTCCATTGCCTCGGCCGCGCGCCAGCTGGGCATTTCTCCGGCGGCGGCCAGCCAGAACATCGCCCGGCTGGAGCGCGAGCTGGGGACGCGGCTGATCACTCGCACCACGCGTTCCATGGCGTTGACCGAGGCGGGCGAGCGCTATCTGGCGCGCGTGGGCCCCGTGCTGCAGGAGCTGGAAAAAGCGCAGTCCGACCTCTCCCAGCTGCACGGCCAGTTGCAGGGCCGGCTGCGCATCGCCTGCATGGCAGCCTTTGGCCGCCATGTGCTGGCGCCGCTGCTGCCGGCCTTTGCCGCCCAGCATCCCCGGCTGGAGCTGGAATTGCTGGTGGTGGATCGGCAGGTGGATGTGCTCAAGGAGGACGTGGACATCAGCGTGCGTTACCGCGATGTGCTGGAGCCCGGCATGGCCGTGCGCCAACTGGCGGCCGTGCCGCGCGTGCTGTGCGCCTCGCCGGCCTACCTGCAGGCCCACGGCAGGCCGCAGGCCGCGCAGGACCTGCTCGGCCATGCCTGCCTGCTGTACCGGCGCGAGGCCGATGGCCGTTTCATGCGCTGGCCGTTTTCGCGCGATGGCAAGCGCGTGGACCCGCAGCTGCGCGTGACCGCCATCGCCAGCGACGTGGATGCCCTGACCGAGATGGCCGTGGCCGGGGGCGGCATTGTCTGGATCGGCAGCTTCATCGCCCACCGCTACATGCGCGAGGGGCTGCTGCAGCCGCTGGCCCTGTGCCCGGCGCGCAAGGGGCAGCTGCATTTCGAGGACACCACGCTGGATTTCTTC
The DNA here is from genome assembly GCF_042653485.1 of Delftia deserti. NCBI lineage: Bacteria > Pseudomonadati > Pseudomonadota > Betaproteobacteria > Burkholderiales > Comamonadaceae > Delftia > Delftia deserti. Next base: position 5,676,293 of record NZ_JBHSIH010000001.1, read on the forward strand.
GCCTGCTTTCGCGATCGCCAGTACGTGCCGACCAAGGTGCGTGCCCTGGTGGACTACCTGGTCGAGACGCTGCCGCAGCAGCCCATGCTGCGCTGGAACGTCCCGGCCTGAGCAGCGCAGGGGAGGCTAGTGCCCCAGGTGCTGGGGCAGCACCTCCTGCAGGATGGTGGTGGCGATTTCCTCGATGGACTTGGTCGTGCTCGACAGCCACGGTATGCCGCTGCGGCGCATCATGGATTCGGCCTCGGCCACCTCGTAGCGGCAATTGACGAGGCTGGCGTACTTGGAGTCGGGCCGGCGTTCGTTGCGGATGCTGGACAGGCGCTGCGGATCGATGGTCAGGCCGAACAGCTTCTTGCGCGAGGGCACCAGGGCGGGCGGCAGCTGCTTGCGCTCGAAATCCTCGGGGATCAGCGGGTAGTTGGCCACCTTGAGGCCGAACTGCATGGCCAGGTACAGGCTGGTGGGGGTCTTGCCGCTGCGCGAGACGCCGACCAGGATCACGTCGGCGCCCGTCAGGTCCTGGTGGGTCTGGCCGTCGTCATGGGCCAGCGTGTAGTTGATGGCCTCCATGCGCTCCAGGTATTCCTTGCTCTCGCTGATGTCGGCGAAGCGGCCCACGCGGTGCAGCGATTTCTGGCCCAGCTCCAGCTCCAGCGGCCGCACGAAGGTGCCGAACATGTCGAACACCTTGCCCTTGCACTGGCTCTCGATCAGGTCGAGCATGTCCTGGTTGACCAGGGTGGTGAAGACGATGGGCTTGTGGCTTTCCGACTCGGCCACATGGTTGATCTGGCGCACGGCCTGGTGGACCTTGTCCATGGTATCCACGAAGGGGATGCGGACCAGGCGCGACTTGGTGTCGAACTGGGCCATGATGGCCGTGCCGAAGGTCTCGGCTGTAATGCCAGTGCCATCGGAGATGACGAAGATGGTGTGGGTGTGCATGGTGGTCGGACTCTGGACAGGGGGGCTGCCGTCGGTTCACGGCAAACGCCTACAATGGCGCCCATTATTCCCAATTTCCCATCCATGCTCGCTGCCGGCCTCCAACCAGAACAGCAAAGCCTCGCGCATGCCTGCGTGGGTGGATCGACCGTGCCCGGCTTTGGCAGCCGGGGCGGCGCACGACGGTTTTCAACTTCTGGAGCTTTCCCATGTCTCAACTGTTCGAGGCCACCGCCCTCGTCGTTCCGTTTGAACAACTGAGGATGACCGATGTCGAGTCCGTAGGCGGCAAGAACGCCTCGCTCGGCGAAATGATCTCGCAGCTGCCGCAGGGCGTGCGCGTTCCCACGGGCTTTGCCACCACGGCCCACGCCTTCCGCCAGTTCCTGGCCCATGACGGCCTGGCCGACAAGATCAGCGCCAAGCTGGCCGCCCTGGATGTGGAAGATGTCCGCGCCCTGGCCCAGGTCGGTGCCGAAATCCGTGCCCTGGTCGAGAACCAGCCCTTCCCGGCCGATCTGGAGCAGGCCATCCGCGAGGAATTCGTGCGCCTGCAAGGTGGCAACGAGGCGGCCTCGTTCGCCGTGCGCTCCTCGGCCACGGCCGAAGACCTGCCCGACGCCTCGTTCGCAGGCCAGCAGGAAACCTTCCTGAACGTGGTGGGCATCGAGTCGGTGCTGCACAAGATGAAGGAAGTCTTCGCCTCGCTGTACAACGACCGCGCCATCTCCTACCGCGTGCACAAGGGCTTTGCCCACGACGTGGTGGCCCTGTCGGCCGGCGTGCAGCGCATGGTGCGCTCCGACCTGGGCGCGGCCGGCGTGATGTTCACCATCGACACCGAATCGGGCTTCGAGGAAGTCGTCTTCATCACCTCCAGCTACGGCCTGGGCGAGACCGTGGTGCAGGGCGCCGTCAATCCTGACGAGTTCTATGTGCACAAGCCCATGCTCAAGGCCGGCAAGAAGGCCCTGATCCGCCGCAACCTGGGCTCCAAGCTGATCCAGATGGTCTTTGCCTCGCCCGAGGAAAAGGCCGCCAGCGGCCGCCTGGTCAAGACCACCGACGTGGCCCATGAGCTGCGCAACCGCTACTCGCTTTCCGATGAGGACGTGCAGCAGCTGGCCCACTATGCCCTGGTCATCGAGCAGCACTATGGCCGCCCCATGGACATCGAGTGGGGCAAGGACGGCACGGACGGCCAGCTCTACATCCTGCAGGCCCGCCCCGAGACCGTGAAGAGCCAGGCCAAGGGCCAGGCCGAGCAGCGCTACGCGCTCAAGGGCACGGGCAATGTGCTGGCCGAAGGCCGCGCCATTGGCCAGAAGATCGGCACGGGCCCCGTGCGCCTGGTCAATGACATCGCCAACATGGACCAGGTCCAGCCCGGCGATGTGCTGGTGACCGACATGACCGATCCCAACTGGGAGCCGGTGATGAAGCGCGCCTCGGCCATCGTCACCAACCGTGGCGGCCGTACCTGCCACGCGGCCATCATTGCGCGCGAACTGGGCATTCCGGCCGTGGTCGGCTGCGGCAACGCCACCGACCTGCTCAAGGACGGCACCCTGGTCACCGTGAGCTGCGCCGAAGGCGATACCGGCAAGATCTATGACGGCCTGATCGAGACCGAGGTCACCGAGGTGCAGCGTGGCGAGATGCCCGCCATCAAGACCAAGATCATGATGAACGTGGGCAACCCCCAGCTGGCCTTCGACTTCGCCCAGCTGCCCAACGAGGGTGTGGGCCTGGCCCGCCTGGAGTTCATCATCAACAACAACATCGGCGTGCACCCCAAGGCCATCCTGGACTACCCGGCCGTCGATGCCGACCTCAAGAAGGCCGTCGAGTCCGTGGCCCGCGGCCATGCCTCGCCGCGCGCCTTCTACGTGGACAAGGTCGCCGAAGGCGTGGCAACGATCGCCGCGGCCTTCTGGCCCAAGCCCGTCATCGTGCGCATGTCGGACTTCAAGTCCAACGAGTACCGCAAGCTCATCGGCGGCAGCCGCTACGAGCCCGAGGAAGAGAACCCCATGCTGGGCTTCCGTGGCGCCGCGCGCTACATCTCCGAGGACTTCGGCGAGGCCTTCCGCATGGAGTGCGAGGCACTGCGCCGCGTGCGCGAGGACATGGGCCTGACCAACGTGCAGATCATGATCCCCTTCGTGCGCACGCTCAAGCAGGCCGAGCGCGTCACCCAGCTGCTGGCGGCCAACGGCCTCAAGCGCGGCGACAACGAACTCAAGCTCATCATGATGTGCGAGGTGCCCTCCAACGCCATCCTGGCCGACGAGTTCCTCGAGTTCTTCGACGGCTTCTCCATCGGCTCCAACGACCTGACCCAGCTGACGCTGGGCCTGGACCGCGACTCCGGCCTGGAGCTGCTGGCTGCCGACTTCGACGAGCGCGACCCGGCCGTGCGCAAGATGCTGTCGCGCGCCATCAAGGCCTGCCTGGACCAGGGCAAGTACGTGGGCATCTGCGGTCAGGGCCCTTCGGACCACCCGGACTTCGCCCAATGGCTGGCTGACGAAGGCATTGCCTCCATCTCGCTGAACCCCGACAGCGTGGTCGCCACCTGGCAGCGCCTGGCGCAGTAAGGGCTGGCAGCGTCGCCATGCATACGCCTAAAGCGCACTTGCATGACGACGCGGTCGGGGGACCGTCCGAAGGCGAGACCTTCGCCCCCGACCTGCACGACATCCGCCATCTGTGGCTCAAGGCCGTGCTGTTCGCGGTCTGGGTCGCCGTATCCTTTGGCGCCTGCTACTACGCACGCGACCTGCAGGCGCTGATGCCCGACTGGCCGCTGGCCTACTGGTTCGCGGCCCAGGGGGCAGTCCTGATGTTCCTGGCCATCGTCATCGTCTATTGTCTGTCCATGGACCATTTCGAGCGCCGCGAGGCCCGGGCCGCTTTTGCGACGGCACCGGCTCCCGCATCCCCATCGGCCGATACGCAACCGTCCGCACCGCCATCGCCTCCCGGCCATGGCTGAGCGCGCACCGCTGACGGCGGCCTCCCACTGGCGGCTGCACCGCATCGTGGCCCTGTACACGCTTGGTGTACTGGGCTTTCTGGCCCTCATGTTCTGGGCCGAGCAGCAAGGCCTGTCCCGCCACTGGATAGGCCCCATCTTCCTGTTCTTCACCGTCATGGTCTACGCGGCCATCGGCGTGTACCTGCGCACCAGCGACCCCGAGGAGTACTACGTCGCTGGCCGGCGCATTCCGCCCTTCTACAACGGCATGGCGGCTGCGGCGGACTGGGTCAGCGCGGCCTCGTTCATCAGCCTGTCGGGGGCGCTGTACCTGCAGGGCTTTGCCGGCGTGCCGGGCCAGGCCGGCGGGCTGGCCTACCTGCTGGGCTGGACGGGCGGCTTTTGCCTGGTTGCCATGCTGATCGCGCCGCACCTGCGGGCGATGCAGCTCTACACCATTCCCGATTTCTTCCAGCAGCGCTACGGCGGGCGCTGGCCGCGCGTGATCGCGGCGCTGGCGGCCGTGATCTGCTCGTTCACCTATGTGGTGGCGCAGATCTACGGCGTGGGGCTGATCGCTTCGCGGCTGACGGGCGTGCAGTTCGAGATCGGCATCATGCTGGGCCTGGGGGGCGTGCTGCTGTGCTCGTTCCTGGGCGGCATGCGTGCCATCACCTGGACCCAGGTCGCGCAGTACGTGGTCATCCTGCTGGCCTTTCTGATCCCCGTGTCCTGGCTGGCCTACCGGCAGATGGGCAATCCCGTGGCGCCGCTGGCCTATACGGCCCAGCTCAGCCAGATTGCGGAGATGGAGCAGCGCCTGCTGGACTCGCCGGCCGAGCAGGAGGTGATCGCCGCCTACCGCCTGCGCGCCGAGGTGCTGGAGGACAAGCTCAAGGACGTGGCGCGCGTGCTGGCCGCCGAGCGCCAGGAGCTGGCCGAGCGCATACGTGATCTGCGCACGCGCAGCGGCGATATCGGCGCCATCATGACCGCCAGCCGCGAACTGGCCGCCATGCCGCGCGACGAAGCCGCCGCGCGCGCGCTGTGGACACGCCAGCTGCTGGAAATGCGCGAGCGCGAGAAGCCGCTGGGCGGCATTCCGCTGCACAGCCTGCCATTCGCCGGCAATCCCGACGGATCACCCCAGGAACAGCAGATCTACGAGGACAGCCGGCGCAACTTCCTGGCGCTGATGTTCTGCCTCATGGCCGGCACGGCCGGCCTGCCGCACCTGCTCACGCGCTACTACACGGCGCCCTCGGTGTCGGGGGCGCGGGCTTCGGTGGGCTGGACGCTGTTCTTCATCGGCGTGCTGTACATGAGCGCGCCGGCCCTGGCCGTGCTGGTCAAGTTCGAGGTCATGAACAACCTCGTGGGCATCCGCTTTGATGAGTTGCCCAACTGGATGGCGCAGTGGGCCCGGGTGGATGCCTCCTTGCTGGCCGTGGAGGATGTCAACGGCGACGGCGTGCTGCAGTTCGGCGAAATCCGCATGGGCGCCGACCTCATCATGCTGGCCACGCCCGAGCTGGGCGGCATGCCCTACGTGGTCTCCGGCCTGGTGGCGGCCGGCGGCCTGGCTGCGGCGCTGTCCACGGCCGATGGACTGCTGCTGACCATCAGCAACGCGCTGGTGCGCGACCTGTACTTTCGCGAGCGCCGCCGCCGCGCCTCGCCCGAGCAGCGCGTGATCCTGTCCAAGTTCGCGCTGCTGGTGATGGCGCTGTCGGCCGCCTTCGTGGCCTCGCGCCGTTCCTCGGACATCCTGCCCATGGTCACGGCATCGTTCTCGCTGGCGGCCTCGGCCTTCGTGCCGGCCATGGTGCTGGGCATCTTCTGGCGTGGCACCACGCGCCGGGGCGCCGTGGCCGGCATGCTGGCCGGGCTGGGCGTCACGCTGTACTACATGGTCTCGCATGTGCCGGCACTGCAGCCCGTGCTGCCCGAAGCGCTGCACGCGCGCCTGTGGTGGGGCATACAGCCGATTTCGTCAGGCGTCTTCGGCGTGCCGGCCGGCCTGCTGGTGACCTGGCTGGTCAGCTGCCTGGACCCGCGCCGCCGGGCGCCGGCGCGTTCCGTGCCCGCAAAAGCGTCCTGACGGCAGAGGCCGCCGGGCGGGAGGACGGCCATTTTCTGTCCCGTTTTTGTGCTTATGGCAGATCTGGATCATTGCCGGCCCCACTGAAGCCCTCGCGTGCTGGAAAACCCGCTTTTGGGAGCCGGAGGCTCATGACACGCTGCGAGCCGTGTCCGATCCGATCCCTTGCAGAGAATCCCGTCCGCCATGCATTTTGTGAAAACGTCCGCCGGCCAACAGGCATTCAAGGAACGCCATGCCGATCTCTCGCCCCGGTTGCGCTCGGCCTTTTTGCTGTTTGACGGGCAACGCAGCCTGGCGCAGGTGCTGCAGGCCGTCGCCGGAATGGGCGTGACTCAGGACGAGATCCTGGCGCTGGTGGAGCGCGAATGGCTGGCTCCGCGCGACGCGGCCGAGCCCCGGCTGGGCGTGGTGGCCGTTGCGGTGCCGTCGGTCCCTGCCGCGCCTGCTGCAGCGGCTTTGTCCACCGATTCCGCTGGCGAGGCCCCCGCGCAGTCCGAGCCTTCGCTGGCCGCGCGCTATCGCAGCGCCTATCCGCTGGCCGTGGCCATCACGGCCAACCTGGGCCTGAAGGGGTTCCGGCTCAACCTTGCCGTGGAAGCGGCCATGGGCTACGACCAGCTGGTGGCACTGGCGCCGCGCCTGCGCGAGGCGGCCAGCCCCGCCAGCTACCTGCCGCTGCACGAGGCGCTGTTCGGCAAGGCACCTTGAACGAGGAATGGCCCCCACGCGCCCCGAGAGGGCTTGGGCGGCCCGGCAATGAAAAAGGGCAAGGCGCCTTCGCACCTTGCCCTTGCATGAACCTGTGGGTGCAGGCTCAGACGGCCAGCAGCTCCACGTCGAACTTCAGCGTGGCGTTGGGGGGGATCACGCCGCCGGCGCCGCGGGCGCCATAGCCCAGCTCGGCCGGGATGATCAGGGTGCGCTGGCCGCCCACCTTCATGCCTTGCACACCTTCGTCCCAGCCCTTGATCACCATGCCGCCGCCCAGGGGGAAGACGAAGGGATCGTTGCGGTCCTTGCTGGAGTCGAACTTGGCGCCCTGCACGCCGTTGTTGTAGAGCCAGCCCGTGTAGTGCACGGTCACGCTGCGGCCGCGCTGGGCTTCGGCGCCGTCGCCCACGACGGTGTCTTCATACTGCAGGCCGGATGCGGTGGTGGTGAAAGCCATGGTGGTATTCCTTGAGAGAGAAACGGTAGGGGAAAGGAGACGACCCGGCGGGCCGGATGCCCTGCGCGGGAAGAGGCCGTGGCGCCTGGTGCCGCGCCCGGCCTGACATCACTTCTTGGCGCGCGCGGCCACCCAGCGGTTGGCAAAGGCCTGCACATCGGACAGGCGCTTGAGCAGGTCCTGGCCGGCCAGCGTCACGGTGTAGCCGTCGGAACCATGCTCCAGCAGCCCGCACTCGCGCAACTCCTTGATGCGGGTGTTCAGCGTGTTGGGCGTGATGCCGCCCACGCTGTCTTGCAGCAGTCGAAAGGTCTGAGGATGGCCGTCACGCAACGCCCACAGCACGCGCAACGCGTAGCGGCATTCGAGTTTCTCGAACAGCTGGTTGATGGCGGCGTTTTCCTTGGAGCTCATGACGCTTCTCCTTGCGCAATGGTGTGGGTGGGCCGGCGGGTGCGTCCGGGTGTAACGCGCGCCGAGCCAAGTCCCGGGGAACTATAGCTCTGGATCCATTTTGCTACAAGTTTGGTAGCTCAAAATCCACAGCGGCAATGCCCCACGCTAGAGGAATACGCGTATGACCAAGCCAGTGTTGCAGGCCCGCCACGTAGCCTGCCCGCTGCGCGGCGGTTTCTCAGCTCTTGAGTTTGAGCAGATAGGTCATCACGCTGGCGGTGGTGTGCTCCAGCTCCAGAAAGCCGCTGAAATCGCGGCCCGCCAGCCAGGAAGGCTCCCAGCGGTTCTGGCGCAGGGCTCGCTGCCAGCTCTCGTGCTGGGTGGCCTGCTCCACGGCGCCAAGCAGGGCCTGGGCACGTGCGGCGCTGACCTGCTTGCCGGTGAAGACGGCGCGCCAGTTGGCCATGTCCGCATCCAGCCCCTGCTCGCGGAACGAGGGCAGGCCGAACAGGCTGCGGCGCGAGGACACGCCGATGGCGCGCAGCTTGCCGCTGGCCAGCGCCTCGCCGAACTCGCTGTAGCCGGACACGCCCATGCGCGCATCGCCATTGAGCAGGGCCTCCACCACCTGGGCGCCGCCCGGAAACGGCTTGTAGACCAGTTGCTCGGGCGCAGCCTTGGCCGCTCGCGTGAGCAGGCCGGCGAACATGTGGTCCACGCCGCCCGCCGAGCCGCCTGCAAACGACTGGTGGGCCAGGTCGCTGCGCAGCGCAGCCACCAGGTCCTTGGCATTGCGGATGGGGGAATCGGCCGGCACGGCCACGACCAGGTAGTCGCTGGTCAGGCGGGCAATCGGCTGCACATGCGACATGTTGACGGCCGGCTTTTGCAGTGCCACCGCGCCGACCATGACCATGCCACCGATCAGCAGCGCATCGGAGTCCTTGCCATGGCGCTCGGCAAACTGGGCCAGGCCGATGGTGCCTCCCTTGCCGCCCAGGTTTTCATACTCCACGCGCTCGGCTGCGCCGCTGGCCACCAGGGCTGCGCCCAATGCGCGGCCGGTCTGGTCCCAGCCGCCGCCGGCATTGGCTGGAATGACGATGCGCAGGCTGCTCGCCACGCGCTGGGCGCCACCAGCGGCGCGCGGCGCATGGGCTGCAGGCGCTGCAGCGGGCGGCGCGGCATGCGCCAGCGGAGAGCACAGCATGGCCAGGGCAGCGCCCTGGGCCAGCATCTGGCGGCGGCTCGGGCGCGTGCCGTCAGCGGTGGGGGTGGCGTCGGCGGTTTGCGAAAAGCTCGGAAGGCGCATGCAGTCTCCAATCGGGTTCGCGCGCCATTGTGGGCGCAAATGAATCAGAAAAGCAGATTATGTAAGCATATGCGTCAGCAACTTGACACAACACGGTAGCGCGCAGTTCGACCCAGCCCAGCCAAAGGCCTGTCCGGATCAGAACCTGCCGCGCAGCGTCAGCGCCATGCTGCGCGGCTCGCCGTAGTAGTTGCCCGACACCGAGGTGCCCACGGTGCGGTAGTAGGTCTTGTCCAGCACATTGTTGAGGTGGGCGACGAGCGTCCAGCGCGGATCGATCTTGTACTCGGCCATGAGATTCCAGACCGCATAGCCGCCCTGCGTGTACTTGTAGGGGACGCTGGGGCCGTCGTACCTGGCGGTGGCGTCGTTCCACGTGGCGGCCGTGCCCGAGACATATTGCCGGCTCTGCACGGTGGCGCCTGCCCCCAGCTTCCATGGCGACGCCTGGCCCGGCAGCTGCCAGGTGCCCCAGAGCTTGAGCAGGTGCCGGGGCGTGATCGTGCTGAACGCGGTGTTGCTCGCCCGGTTGCGGTTGTGGTTGTAGGTATAGCCGGCATGGAGATTGACGCCGCGCGCCAGCTCGCCGCTGACCTCCATGTCCAGGCCTTGGCTGAGCACCTTGCCGCTGGACACATAGCAGCACTGCCCCGAGCGCCAGGTGATGCCCTGCAGCGGATAGCCGGGGTCCAGCACGGCCTGATCGTTCTGCTCGGTGCGGTACAGGGCAAACGCAGTGTTGAGCCTGCCTTCCAGCAGCTCGCCCTTCACGCCCAGTTCGGCCGTGGAGCCATGCATGGGTTCCAGGCCCGTGCCGGGTGCGGGGCCGGCCTTGTATTCGGCCTGGGGCTTGAAGATTTCGGCATAGCTGGCATAGGCCGTCCATTGGGCGTTCAGGTCGTGGACCAGCCCGGCAAAGGGCACGGCCTTGGTGGGCTCGGAATAGCCCGTGGTTTCCTGCCCGGCCCAGGCGCCGGAAGCCTCGCGCTCGCGGTAGGCCGCGCTGTACTTGTAGCGGTTGAAGCGCGCACCCACGATGAGCTTGGTGCTCTCGGTCAGCTCCATGCGCAGCGTGCTGTAGAGGCCATACTGCTTTTGCCCGTAAGGGCCATAGCTGCGCAGCGGATCGGTGTTCAGCTGTGGCTCGGGCCAGGGCGTTGCGCCCGGATTGAAGACGTCCAGGGGGCGGCCTATGGGATTTGTGCGGTAGCTGTAGTCGTACTGGCGGCTGTTGATGTCCTGCATGTCCGAGCCCACCAGCAGCTCGTGCGTGCGGCCCAGCAGCTTGAAGGCGCCGCTGAGGTTCACGTCCAGCAGGTTCTGGCGGTTCCAGTACTCGGTGGGAATGCCCAGCCAGCGCGTGCCCTGGCCGGTCAGCGGGTCCACGGCCACGGCGCCGAAGGCGGCCTTGGTCATGCCGTGCTGGCGCGCCTGGGTGGCGTTGGCGCGCAGCGTCCATTGGGGAGCCAGGCGCCAGGTGAGCTTGGCGAAGGCTTCTCTGGAGTAGCCTTCCATATGGGCCCAGTCCGTGGTCAGGCCGGTGTTGCGCGGCAGGCCCAGGTCGGCGCCGTTGCTGTAGCGCGGCAGGCCCGCGCCGTTGCCTTTCTCGTGCAGGCGCTGGTCGCGCAGGCCCAGGGCCAGCGTGGCGGCGGGACCGATATCGGTCTCTAGCACGCCGTAGAAGAAGGGCTTCTCGCTGGAGCGCCGGTCCGTGAAGTAGTTGCGCTTTTCATAGGCCACGATGGTGCGGCCGCGCAGCTTGCCGTCAAAGGCCAGCGGGCCGGAGGCATCGAATTCCGTGCGGTAGTTGTCCCAGCGGCCTGCGCTGGCCGTGAAGCTGAACTGCGGCGTGGCCGTGGGCATCTTGCGCACCAGGTTGACGGCACCGCCCGGGTTGCCCGTGCCGTTGAGCAGGCCGGCCGCGCCGCGCAGCAGCTCGATGCGGTCGTACTCGGCCAGGTCATAGGCCACGTTGGCATACAGGCCCGTGTCCATGGGCGCGCCGCCGTCCAGCTGGATGCTGTTGATCTGGAAGCCGCGCGAATAGATGTTGGGCAGGCGGTAGTTGTTGTCGGTCACCGTGATGCCCACGGCCTGTTCGGCAGCCTTGCCCAGGTCGGTGATGTTCTGGTCGTCCAGCCGCTGCCGCGTGAGCACGGCCACCGACTGCGGCATTTCGCGCATGGCCTGTGCGGTCTTGCCCACGGTGATGGCATCACTGGTGTAGGAGCCCGTGCCCTCGGTCTCTCCCAGGCGCCGGGCGGAGACACGCACTTCGCGCAGCGTGTAGTCGGCGGCCGCGTCCTCGCTCGTGTCGCTGGACACCGAGGCCGCAGGGCGCCGCATCAGGGTCAGCGCACCGCTGCCCGAGCGGACCAGGTCCAGCCCGCTGCCGGCCAGGGCTGCGCGCGCGGCCCGCTCGGGCGTGTAGCTGCCGCGCACGGCTGGCGCCGTGATGCTGCGCACCAGCTCCGCATCGATGGATACCGGCTGTCCGCTCTCGGCCGCAATGCGGGTGAGCGTCTGTCCCAGGGGCTGGGAGGGAATGTCGTAGGCCTGCGGGGCCGGACTGGTCTGGGCCCATGCGGACTGTGGTGAGTGGACGGCAGCGCCCAGCAGGGCGAGGGTGGCGGCCACGACCGTGGGCTGCAGGTTGAGCACGGGTCGTATGTGGTGTGCGCGATGGAGTGTTGCTTGCATGGCAGAGGTTGGCGGATGGCAGATGAGGGGCAGGCCTGCCCATGCAGGCCCTCATCCCTCATGTGCAACGAGCGGTGAAAAGCGTCAGTGGTGGCGAGAAAAATGTTCGCCAGGCCCGACGTCCGCCTCAGGCCCGCTCCACCCGCACCAGCCAGCCCGCCGAATGCACATGCACGGCCACGGGCAGCGTGTCCCCGATGATGGCCAGGGCGCGGTCGCTGTCGTCCAGAGGGTAGATGCCGTGCACGCGCAGGCGGGCCGCTTCGTCCGAGATGCGCAGCAGGCCGGCTCGGTAGGGGCGAAGCGCTGCAACCACCTCGCCCAGCGGGCGGTCGTTGACCACCAGCCGCCCCTGCTGCCAGCTGGCGGCTGTGGCATCGGCCGCTGCAGGCGTGATGCCAGCAGGCGACAGCCATGCCGCTTGGCCTGTGTCCAACGGCTGCTGTGCTCCGCCCACGCTGACCAGCACCAGCTGCCCCTGCAGGGCGACGGCCAGACTGCGATCGTCCTGCTGGCGCAGCAACAGGCGCGCGCCCTGCGTTCCTGCCGCCACCTGCACATGGCCGTGACGGCAATGCACGCTGAACGGGCGCAGCGCATCCGGCTGCACGCTGGCAATGCATTCGCCGCTGCGCAGGCGCAGGCTGCGCGAGCCGGCGCTGTATTCCAGGTCCACGGCCGAGCGGGCATTCAGCAGCAACTGGCTGCCATCGGCCAGCTCGAAGCTGCGGCGCTCACCCGTGCCGGTGCGCAGGTCGGCCAGCATGTCCTGCAGCGGCGTGAAGCGCTGCGCGACCAGGGCCGTGGCCGTGCCCACTCCGCCCACGGCCAGGGCGCCGCGCAGCAGGCGCCTGCGCTGCAGCGCGCTGCTGCGTGCCGACGACAGCGCCTGTGCCAGCGCATCCGCATGGCCCGGTGCACGCTGGTTGAAGGCGCGCGCTGCGGCAAAGGCTCCGTCCACGGGTGCGGCCAGGCGCTGCCATGCCAGGCGATGCGCGGGATGGAGGTTCAGCCAGTCGTCAAAGGCGCTGCGCTCGGCTGCCGTGGCCTCGCCGGAGCGCAGCAGCACCAGCCAGTCGATGGCCTCGTCGGTCGCGTTGCCGGGGGCGTTGGCGGGAGCTTGGGGGAGGGCGTTGTCCATGGGCTCAGCCTTGCTCGTCCAGCGCCCGTGCGCAGGCCTGCCAGCCCTGGACCATATATTTGCGCACCATGCTGGCGGACACGCCCAGCTGCTTGCCGATCTCGGCATAGGTCATGGCGTCGAGCTGGCTCATGAGAAAGGCGCGCTGCGCCTTGTCCGGCAGGCCGTCGAGGGCGCGCGCTATGCCTTGCAGCGATTCGAGCAGCAGGGCGCGTTCTTCGGGTGAGGGCGCCACGGCCTGCGGCAGGTGGGTGATGGCGTCGAGATAGGCGCGCTCCAGATCGCGGCGTCGCCAGAAGTCGAACAGCACGCGCTTGGCGATGGTGGTCAGAAAGGCGCGTGGCGTGCCCACGCCGCTCAGGTCGGGCTGGGCCACCACGCGCACAAAGGTCTCCGAGGCCAGGTCCTCGGCATCTGCACGGTTGCTCAGCCGCTGGTGCAGGCGACCCAGCAGCCAGGGATGGTGGTCGGTGAAGAAGGCCTGGGCCAGCGGGCGTTCGGGCGAGGCCGCCGCCGTGGCGGCGCTGCCGTTGCCGGCAGGCAGGGAAGGCGACATGGATGGAGAGATTGGAGGAATGAGAATTATTCCTATTCTAGTGACTCCATCCATGCGCTTTCACACTCAGAAGTCGTAACGCATGCTCACGTTGACGCTGCGTGGCGCGCCCCAGGTGTAGTACAGGCCCTGGGCATTGAAGTTGGTCACGCCAGAGAAGTAGTGCTTGTCGAACAGGTTGTTGACGTTGGCCGCGATGCTGAGGTGGCGGTTGATCTGGTAGCGCGCCATCAGGTCCATCACCCAGTAGGCATCCTGGCGCAGCGTGGCGGCGCCGCGGCTGGTGGAGATGGCGCTCTGCCAGCGCGCGGCGCCACCCACGGTCAGGCCGGACAGCGCGCCCTGCGCGAAGCGGTAGGTGGTGCCCAGCTTGAACTGGTGGCGCGGGCTGGTGGCGGCGTTGTCCAGATTGCTGTTGATGGTCACGTAGCTGCCCTGGGCCTGCCAGCCCTTGGCCAGCTCGCCCGACAGTTCCAGTTCGAAGCCGCGCCTGCGCGCGCCCTGGACCGCGCGGTAGGCCGTGTCGCCATTGGGCATGAGCCCGTCTTCCACGGCCGTGTTGTCGGTGCGCATCCAGAAATGGGCGACGCTGGCGTTCAAACGCTTGTCGAAGAATTCGCCCTTGGCGCCGATCTCGTAGGTCAGGCCCTCCTCGGGCGGCAGGGTGCGTTCCTGCAGATCCTTGGCGCTTTGCGCCTTGAAGATGCTGGCGTAGCTGCCATACAGCGAGATGTTCGGGCTGACGTCATACACCAGGCCCGCATAGGGCGTGACCACGCCATGCTCGCGCATGTTGTAGTTGTACCAGCTGATGTCGGTCACATCCTTCTGGTCGTAGTTGGTCACGCGCAGGCCGGCGATCAGCTTCAGCGGATCGGCCAGATTGAGGCGTGCCGCGCTGTAGAGATAGCTGCGCTTGTTGCTGAACAGGTCGTTGGAATAGGGGATGTTGTCCGCCGGCGCCGGGATGGCTGCGCCGCCCTGGCTGAAGTCCACCTGCGGCAGGTCCACGCCGGGGCGCGCGCCGCGCAGCAGCGTGGTGCGGTTGCGTGCGGCGCCCGCGCCCACCAGCAACTCATGCTGGCGGCCGAACAGCGTGAACGGGCCCTGCACGTCGATGCTGATGTTCTGGTTGCGGGACTCGATGTCCTTGTAGGCCGCGAACTGGGCCGAGCTGGGCAGGGCGTAGCGCAGCAGGCCGATCTGCATGTCGGGCGTCTTCACCTCTTCATGCGACATCTGCAGCTTGGCCTTCCAGCCGCTGGCAAAGCGGTGCTCCAGGCGCGCGAAGCTGTTGAGCGACTCCTGCTCGTAGCCCGACCAGGGCGCGGCGATGTTCAGCGAGCGCGGCATCCAGCCGACGAACTGGTCGGCGCCCGTGTAGCCCTGGATGGGCGTGGTGCCGCCCGAGCCGCGCAGCTCGCGCTGGCGGTAGGTGATGCCGGCGCTCAGCAGGGTGTCGGGGGTGAGGTCGTATTCCAGCGTGCCGTACAGCATGGAGCTGTTGCTGTGCTGGTGGTCGCGGAAGCTGTCGCCGCTCTTGCGCGAGGCCACCAGGCGGCCGCGCAGGCTGCCTTCCTGGTTCAGCGGGCCGGCAATGTCGGCATCGGCACGGTAGGTGCCCCAGCTGCCCGCGCTGGCCATTGCGCTGGCCTGGAAGTCGCGCGTGGGGCGCTTGCGGATCAGGTTGACCGTGGCTCCGTAGGCGCCGTCGCCATTGATAAGGCCCGACGAGCCCTTGAGCACTTCAACGCGGTCGATCTCGGCCAGATCGTCCAGCGAGTACATGATGTGCGTGTTCCAGCCCCAGCCATTGGTGAGCTGGCGGCTGCCATCGGTCTGCAGGTTGACGCTGGAGCCGCGCACGTTGAAGGTGGTCATCTCGCTCTGGCGGACCACGGCCACGCCGGGCGTCTGCTCCAGCAGGTCGGTCAGCGTCTCCAGCTTGAAGTCGTCCATGCGCTGGCGCGTCATCACGCTCACCGACTGCGGCGTCTCGCGCAGCGACAGGCCCAGGCCCGTGGCCGTGCTGCTGGGCCCGGTCGCGGTGTAGGCGCCCGTGCCTTCCGTGGCGCTGCCGACCTCGGCCTTGGCGGTGACGCGCACCTCGCCCAGCGTGGTGGCGCCCACGGCTGAGGCGGCAGGCGCTGTCGAGGACGCAGGCGATGCCTGCGAGCGGCGCAGCGTATAGCCGCCGTTGCCCGAGGTCGCGGCCGCCAGGCCCGAGCCCGCCAGCAGGCGGGTCAGCGCCTCGGCCGGCGCATGGCTGCCCTGCAGGCCCGGGCTTTGCAGATCGCGCACCAGCTCGGGCGTATAGGCCAGCAGCACGCCCGAGGCCTTGGCGAAGCGCGTGAGCGCGGCCTCCAGCGGTCCTGCCGGAATGTCGTAGGCCTGGGCGCGCTCGGTACCTGTCTGGGCCTGGGCCTGGGCATGCGCGGGCAAGGGCAGGGCGGACAGGCTGGCCAGTGCGGCGGCCAGGGCCAGGGCCAATGCGGACCGGTGGAACGTGGGCGCAGGCTGCGCGGGGCGGAGGACGCGTGCCGCCGCGGTAGCGAGGCGGCGCTGGTGATGGAGGTCGGACATGTTGATGCGGTCTTTGGATCAGGGAGGAAACATGGCGCCGCAAAGCGCCTCTCCCCTGCTTGTCACGCGAGATGGGAAAAGGTACAGACCGATGTCACCGGGCCGGGTTGTCCCGCCGCCTTCTCTTCATGCCGGACCTATGCGCACCCAGTAGCGCACCGGCACATGGATGCGCACGGGCAGCACCTGTACCAGGGACTGCAGGATGCGGTCCGTATCGGCGAGCGGGAAGACGCCCGACAGGCGCAGCCCGGCCACCTCGGGTGCCAGCGTGATCAGCCCGGGTCGGTAGCGGCGCAGTTCGTCGATGAAGCGGTCCAGGCGCATGTCCGAGGCCACGAGCACGCCTTCGTCCCAGCCCGGCCCCTCGCCGGCCGCGCCGGCCGGCAGGGCCAGCGTGGCACTGAGCCTTGCGGCTTCGCCGCTGTCGACGCGCAGCAACTCGCCCGCGCGGCTGCGGGCCTCGACCGCGCCCTCGAAAACGGCCACGCGCGTATCCGCAGTCTCCATGTCATGGCGCACCGTGAAACGCGTGCCCAGGGCGCGCAGCCTGCCCGCGGGCGTGTCCACCACAAAGGGGCGCGCAGGCTGGGCCGTGTCATGGGCGGTGGTGACCATCAGCTCGCCGCGCAACAGCAGCACGCGGCGCAGCCGGTCGTCGAAGGCAAGGTCCACGGACGTCTCGGTGTTGAGCAGCAACTGCGTGCCATCGGGCAACTGCAGGGAGCGCCGCTCGCCCTTGGCGGTGCTGACATCGGCATTCCAGGCCTGCCAGGGCAGGCGCTCATGCGCAGTCCATGCCGCAGCACCTGCGCCGGCCAGGCCAGCGACGCTGGCCAGCAGGCGTCGGCGTGACTGGGCGGTCTTGAGGCTGCGCGCCAGCGTGGCCGTGGCAAGGGGTCCATTGAGGGGACCGCTGTTCGAGCGTGCGTCAGGCAGCCTGAGCCGCGCATTCGTGGCCTCGATGTGCTGCCAGGCCCGCTCATGCAGCGGATGGGCCGCGCGCCAGTCCAGCCATTGCGCGCGTTGCTCCTCTGTGCACTCGCCTGACCACAGCTGCACCAGCCAGTCCACGGCGCTGTGGACCACGTCAGGCGGCAGCGCGGGGCCGATACTATCGGCGCCATGGACGCGCCCGGCAGCGCAGCGCTGTGTCATGCCGCATGTTCCGGGAAGTAGCAATGCCGGATGGCGCGCGCCATGTACTGCTTGACCGAACTGACCGAGACCTGCAGCAGCAACGCGATCTCGGCATAGGCCATGCCGTCCAGCTGGGCGTGCAAAAAGGCCGCACGCACCTTGGGCGGCAGGCCGTCGAGCAGGCGGTCCAGCTCGCACAGCGTCTCCAGCACGATGGCGCGTTCCTCGGGCGAGGGCGCCAGCGGCTCGGGCTGCAGCGCCAGCGTGTCCAGATAGGCACGTTCAATTTCTCGGCGGCGCAGGTGGTTGGCCATCACGCGCTTGGCCACCGTGGTGAGGAAGGCGCGGGGCTCCCGGATCTCGGACAGTTCGGTGCGGGACTCCATCACGCGCACGTAGGTGTCCTGTGCGAAATCTGCCGCATCGCCTGCATGGCCCAGCCGGCGCTGCAGCCAGGTGCGCAGCCAGCCATGGTGCTGCTGGTAGAGATGGGCAAGGGCCTGGTGGGGAGTCACGGCGGGACAGGACACGAAGGGTGAAGAGGGGGCGATGCAAGTGATAAGCATTCTTATTTTACTTTGGGTGATGCTGGCACGGCCTTGGCGTGGCGCACGATTAAGCCGGTAAAGCTTGTGTAAATGCGATCAATTCTTATTTGTGGGCGGTAGAATCCCCGGGCCTATCCCTTCCTGTGCTCCCGTGGCCGCCATCCATGATGGTTGGCGCCGCGTGGCGCTGCCGCCTTTTCCTGTTGCGATGACACCCCCCAAACCGGACCCTCGGCGCCGTTCCTACTGGCTCAAGACACTGCACGAGTGGCATTGGGTCAGCTCCGCGCTGTGCCTGATCGGCATGCTGCTGTTCGCGGTCACGGGGTTCACGCTCAATCACGCGGGGCAGATCGAGTCCAGGCCGCGCATCGTGCGTGGCGAGGCGGCCTTGCCCGATGCGCTGCGCGTGCAACTGGTCCAGCAGCAGGCCAGCCAGTCGCGCGACCGGGCGCCCGTGCCTGCGCCGTTTGCGGACTGGGTGCGCGGCCAGTGGGGCCTCGAGGCCGAGGGCCGCGAGGCCGAATGGACGGCCGACGAACTCTATGTCTCCCTGCCGCGCCCCGGCGGCGATGCCTGGGTGCGCGTTGCCCTGGCCGATGGCGAGGCCGAATACGAGCGCACCGACCGGGGCTGGATCGCCTATCTGAACGACCTGCACAAGGGCCGCAACACGGGCGCCGCCTGGAGCTGGTTCATCGACATCTTTGCCGCAGCCTGCCTGGTGTTCACCGTCACGGGCCTGTTCATCCTGAAGATGCATGCGGGCAACCGCCCCTTCACCTGGCCCATGGTCGGCATGGGGCTGGTGATTCCCATGCTGCTGGCCCTCCTGTTGATCCACTGAGAACCGAAAGAGCCTTGCCAATGAATCCGCACTTCTCTCTGCGCTACACCATGGCGCTTGGCGCCTGCCTGGGCGCGGTCCCGGTCTTTGCCGCCGGCCTGAACGTGGGCGTGGAAATTCCGCGCCTGGATGTCGCCGAATACCACCGCCCCTACGTGGCCGTGTGGATCGAGCGCGCCGACGCCTCGGTGGCCTCCACGCTGTCGGTCTGGTACGACGTGAAGATGCGCAATGCCGAAGGCACGAAGTGGCTCAAGGACATGCGCCAGTGGTGGCGCCGCACGGGCCGTGACCTGACGTTGCCGATCGATGGCATGACCAGCCCCACGCGTCCCGTGGGCAAGCACCAGCTGAGCTTCACCGAAGGCGCCAACCCCTTCGCCAAGCTGCCGCCCGGTGAATACAAGCTTGTGGTCGAGGCCGCGCGCGAAGTCGGCGGCCGCGAAGTGGTCACCGTGCCCTTCAAGTGGCCGGCCGCCAAGGCCGAGCAACTGAGCGCCAAGGGCAGCAGCGAGCTGGGCGAGATTTCGCTCGAACTCAAGCCTTGAAATTGAAACCCCCTGAGGCGCTGCGCGCCTTCCCCCTCACCAGGGGGACGACGCCCTCGCTGCGGGGCGGCCCTGGCTCGGCATCCCTGAGCTGGGCCCTGCATGTTGGTGGGCCACGCATCTTGCGGTGTACCCACGTGCCAGACCCATCCATGAACCAAGGAGATTCTTCATGAAGTCCAAGACCCGCTTTGCTGTCCGTCTGGCTGCCAGCCTCGCCATTGCCTGCGGCGCCTTCCAGGCCGCGCAGGCGCACAACCTGTGGCTGCTGCCCTCGACCACGGTGCTGTCCAAGGCCGAATGGATCACGGTGGATGCCGCCGTCTCCAACGACCTGTTCTTCTTCAACCACGTGCCGCTGGGCCTGGACAACCTCGTCGTCTCGGCGCCGGACGGCTCGGCCGTCGCGCCGCAGAATGCCCATCGCGGCAAGCTGCGCAGCGTGTTCGACCTGGACCTGCAGCAAAGCGGCACCTACCGCCTGGCCATCGTCAACGACGGCCTGTTTGCCTCCTGGAAGGACAAGGCCACGGGCCAGAACCGCCGCTGGCGCGGCTCGCCCGAGAAGTTCGCCGCCGATGTGCCCGCCGACGCGCAGGACCTGAAGGTGACCCAGTCGGTGGGCCGCATCGAGACCTTCGTGACCGTGGGCAAACCCAGCGCCGTCAAGCCTTCCGGCAAGGGGCTGGAGCTGGTGCCCGTGACCCATCCCAACGACCTGGTCAAGGGAGAGAAGGCCACCTTCGCCTTCCATGTGGACGGCAAGCCCGCCGCCAACCTGGAAGTCGTGCTGGTGCCCGGCGCCACGCGCTACCGCGACAACAAGGGCGAGATCAAGGCCACGACCGACGCCAAGGGCGAGTTCAGCGTGACCTGGCCCACCGCCGGCATGTACTGGGTGGATGCCGATGCCCAGGACAGCAAGACATCGCTGCCCCAGGCCAAGGAGCGCCGCCTGTCCTACGTCGGCACCTTCGAGGTCCTGCCCTGACCTCGCCGGCCCCTCCCGTGCGCGTGCGCTTCGCGCCGGCCCTGTTCCAGGGCGGCGCGGGCCGGGGCCCTGCCGCGCCCGCCCCGGTGGGCGCGGCGTCCTTTGCCGTCTCCGGCCACGCGCCGCAGGCAGTGCGGCGGGCAGACCCCGCCGCACTGCAAACACTCACCGGCGAGACCATGGGCACGACCTGGAGCGTGCGCCTGCACAACCCGGATTTCCGCCCGCTCGATGAGGCGCGCCAGGCCACGGAGGCCGCGCTGGCCCTGGTCGTGCGCCAGATGAGCAACTGGGAGGCCGACTCCGACATCTCGTGCTTCAACCGCGCCGAGCCCGGCAGCTGGCATGCATTGCCGCCCGAATTCTTCACCGTGCTGACCTGTGCACTCGACTGGGCACAGGCCAGCGGCGGTGCCTGGGATCCGACCGTGGGGCCGCTGGTCGATCTGTGGGGCTTCGGCCCGCGTGCGGAAAAGGCGCAGGGCGCCGGCATCCCTGATGCCGATGCGCTGCTGCGGGTGCGCGAGCACGTGGGCTACCAGCGCATCGTGCTGGACCTGGAAGGCCGCCGCGCGCTGCAGTCCGGCGCCGTGCATGTGGACTTCAGCGGCATTGCCAAAGGCTATTCGGTGGACCTGGTCGCCCAGCGCCTGCAGGCGCTGGGCCATACCGATTTCCTCGTCGAGGTGGGCGGCGAGCTGCGTGCCTGCGGTCAACGCCCTGGCAACCAGCCCTGGCGCGTGGCCGTGGCCAGCATGGCGGACCAGTCCACGCCGCTGGCGCTGCCGCTGCGCGACATGGCCATCGCCACCTCGGGCGACCACTGGCATGCCTTCGAGCAGGGCGGGCGTCGCTACTCCCACACCATCGATCCGCGCAGCGGCGAGCCCGTCGCGCATGGCCTGACCAGCGTCACCGTGCTGCATGCCGAGTGCATGCAGGCGGACGCCCTGGCCACCGTGCTCACCGTGCTGGGTCCGCGCGAGGGCCTGGACTTTGCCGAGCAGCGCGGCGTGGCGGCGCTGCTGTGCGAGCGCACGGCGCAAGGCCCTGCCATGGCGATGACAACGGCTTTTGCCGCGCTGCTGCCGTGAGCGTTTCCCTCCCTTTCCCGCCGTGCAGATTTCCGGTCCTGCCATGACCTTGTCCGAACCCGGGCTGCGCGTACTCGCAGCCGCCGTGCTGGTCCTGTTCTATGCGGCCATGTGCGCCGCCATCTGGTGGCGCGAGCGCCGCCAGCGCATGCGGACCCTGCAGGAAGCGGCTGCGCTGACCAGCGCACGCGAGGGCGCGCTGCCCCTGCTCGTGGCCTATGCCAGCCAGACCGGCCAGGCCGAGGAATTGGCGCGCGAGACCGCCCGGCTGCTGCACACGGCCGGAGAAAGCGTGCACCTGTGCGCCCTGGACGCTGTGGATGCCGACCTGCTGGCGCGCACGCAAAGGGCGCTGTTCATCGCCAGCACCTATGGCGAAGGCGACCCGCCCGACAATGCGGCGCTGTTCCTGGTGCAGGCCATGGCCGATGCACAGCGGCTGTCCCATCTGCAGTACGGTCTGCTGGCGCTGGGCGACCGGCAGTACGCGCAGTTCTGCGGCTTTGGCCGCGCGCTGGACAGCTGGCTGCGTGCCGGTGGCGCCAGGCCCTGGTTCGAGCGCATCGAAATGGACAACGGCGCGCCGCAGGCACTGACCGCCTGGCAGCACCAGCTGACCCAGATCAGCAGCCTGGGCGACATGCCGGCATGGGAGCAGCCGGTCTTCAGCGAATGGACGCTGGCCGCGCGTCGGCACCTGAACCCGGGCAGCGCAGGCGAGCCGGTGTTCCACATCGAGCTGCAGCCCCCCGCGTCGGAGCCCGCGCTGTGGGAGTCCGGCGACCTGGCGCAGGTCTGCATTCCTGCGGACCCGCAGCATCCGCGCGAGTACTCCATCGCCTCCATCGCCCAGGATGGCTGCGTGCACCTGCTGGTGCGCCAGGCGCGGCGCGAGGATGGCTCGCCGGGCCTGGCCTCGGGCTGGCTCACGCAGGGCGCGCCCCTGGGTGCAGCCATCACCCTGAGGCTGCGTGCGCACCGCAATTTCCGGCTGGAAGACAACCTGCAGCGCCCGCTGGTGCTGATCGGCAACGGCACGGGCCTGGCCGGCCTGCGCAGCCACCTGCGCGCGCGTGCTGCAGCGGGCCTGGGTCCCAACTGGCTGCTGTTCGGCGAGCGCAATGCGGCGCACGACCGGCTGTACGGCGACGAGCTTCAGGCATGGTGCGATGGCGGCGTGCTGCAGCGCCTGGACCTGGCCTTCTCGCGCGACCGCAGCCAAGGCGCGCCGCGTGCCTATGTGCAGGACCTGCTGGCGCAGTCCGGCGATGTCTTGCGCCAATGGGTGGAGCAGGGCGCGGCCATCTACGTGTGCGGCAGCCTGCAGGGAATGGCCCAGGGCGTGGACCAGGCGCTGCACGCCGTGCTGGGCGAGGTGCAGATGGAGTCGCTGGTGCGCAGCGGCCGATACCGGCGCGATGTGTACTGAACGCAGCTTGCGCCAGCGCAAATACGGGCACGGTTTGCTCCTGGGAACGTAGCATCGGCACGACAGATAAATCCTATTGTGCTTGTGAGAATGGAAATGATTCTCAATGTTCATATAATTTCGTTACATATCCCCATCCCATCGCATAACCAAACATTTCAAAGCGAGTTTCACGGGCCCCACAGCCCGTTTTCCGTTTCTGGAGTGTTTGCATGTCGTATCGCGATCTGCGCGGAGTTCTTCCGTCGCGTCCCTCCCATCTGGCCCTTGTGGTGGCTGCCGTCTGCGCTTCGGGTGCCGTCTCTGCACAGACGGCAACAGGCAATGCCGCGCTCGCCACGGAGTTGCGCGAAGTCGTGGTCTCCGCCTCGGGTTTCGAGCAGGACATCAAGGAGGCGCCGGCCTCCATCACCGTCATCCCGCGTGAGGAACTGGCCAAGGGCCGCTTCGGCAGCCTGACCGATGCGCTGGAAAGCGTGGAAGGCATCGACGTGGGCGCTCCCGCAGGCAAGACCGGCGGCCTGAACATCAGCATCCGCGGCATGCCCAGCGACTACACGCTGGTGCTGATCGACGGCCGCCGCCAGAATTCGGCCGGCAACGTCACGCCCAACGGCTTTGGCGAGACGCAGACCAGCTTCATGCCGCCCATCGGCGCCATCGAGCGCATCGAGGTCATCCGCGGTCCCATGTCCACGCTCTACGGCTCCGACGCCATGGGCGGCGTGATCAACATCATCACGCGCAAGGTCGGCAAGACCTGGACGGGCAGCGTCAGCGCCGACTACACGCTGCAGCAAGAGTCGGAGTTCGGCGACATCAGGTCCGGCAAGTTCTACCTGAGCGGCCCCATCAAGCAGGACATGCTGGGCCTGTCGATCCGCGGCAGCACGCAGCGCCGTGCCGCTTCGGACATCACCTATGCGGGCGCCAACGGCCAGCCTGCCGTGCCCATCATGGGCGGCAATCCGGTCAAGTCCGAGATCAACAACCTGGGCCTGCGCCTGGCGCTCACGCCCAACAGGTACCACGACATCACGCTGGACCTGGACTCGGGCCGCCAGACCTATGACAACTCGCGCGGCCAGCTCGGCACGCTGGGGCTGCAGGGCGGCTACGGCCCCGAGCAGAAGTACAACCGCGACCAGCTCACGCTGGCGCACACGGGCCGCTTCGGCTTCGGTACCTGGGACACCAGCTTCATGGTCAACCGCACCGAAACCATGGGCCGCACCGTTCCCCCGGGAACGCCGGGCGCGACACCGGGCGCTGCGCGCACGCTGGAGGTGGAAAGCAAGGTGCTGGACAGCAAGCTGGTCCTGCCCTGGGGTGCCCACCTGACCACGCTGGGCGGCCAGTGGTGGGATGCCGAGATGAAGGACGGCGTGGCGCCGAACAAGTTCGCCTTCACGCAGAAGGCCCTGTTTGCCGAGGACGAATGGAGCCTGACCGACGCCTTCAAGCTCACCATGGGCGCGCGCTATGACCGCCACAGCCTCTTCGGCGGCAAGCTCAGCCCGCGCATCTACGGCGTCTGGAATGCCGCGCCGCAGTGGACTGTGAAGGGCGGCATCAGCAACGGCTACAAGACGCCGCGTGTGGAGCAGCTGGCGCCCGGCATCAACGGCTTTGGCCAGCAGGGCCGCCTGCCGCTGGTGGGCAGCCCCAACCTCAAGCCCGAGACCAGTCGCACCACCGAGCTGGGCGTGTACTTCGACAGCCCCACGGGCTTCGCGGCCAGCGCCACGGTGTTCAACAACGAGTTCAAGGACAAGATCACCAGCGGCCCGGGCCTGATCAACTGCGACTTCGCGGCAGCGCCCAACCGGCCCGGCTGCGTGAGCTTCGGCAACTGGCCCCTGGTGGATACCTTCGGCCAGTCCATCAACGTGGACGAGGCCGTCACGCGCGGGCTGGAACTGAGCGCGCGCATGCCGTTGGCGCGCGGCTGGAATGCCAGCGCCAACTACACCTTCACCAAGAGCGAGCAAAAGAGCGGCCCCAACCAGGGCCGCCCGCTGAGCGACACGCCCAAGCATGCGCTCAACGCCCGCTTGAACTGGGAGCCGGGTGCCCAGTGGAACCTGTGGCTGCGTGCCGAATACCGCAGCGAACGCTTCCGCGATCCCGGCACCAGCGCCAGCTCCCAGGCCGCCAAGGCCGCGCTGGGCAACTACAAGGCCTATACCCAGTTCCACCTGGGCGGCAGCTACCGCGTGAGCAAGCAGTTCACCATCAACGCGGCCATCTACAACCTGTTCAACAAGGATTTCGTGGACTACCAGCCCTACAACGTACCGGGCCAGGTCCAGGGTACCGTGATCTTTGGCAACCGCTACGCGAACAACCAGGAAGGCCGCCGCCTGTGGGTGTCCGCCAACTACGAGTTCTGAGGCGGGTTCCGGGGCGCCTGGCTGGCCTGCATGCGTGAAGGGGCCAGCCTGACCAGCACCTGCAGCGTGCGGTTCAGCGGCGTGGGCACG
Organism: Delftia deserti; assembly: GCF_042653485.1. Classification (NCBI taxonomy): domain Bacteria; kingdom Pseudomonadati; phylum Pseudomonadota; class Betaproteobacteria; order Burkholderiales; family Comamonadaceae; genus Delftia; species Delftia deserti. The sequence goes on from NZ_JBHSIH010000001.1 coordinate 5,701,261, forward strand.
CCCAGGGCCTGGCCGCGCCGCACCACGTAGCCGTTCAGGTGGTCGATTTCGCTGGGCTTGCCCAGCGCCAGGTCCTGGGCGGTGGATGAGAACTGGCCCGGCATGGTGGCCGGCAGGCCATGCACGGCAGCGAGCACGTCGCCGGGCAGCTCCACGCCGTCGGCCCTGGCCACGGCCAGGCATTCGGCCACCACGTCGTCCACCACGTGCGCCACGCCGGGCGCCTGCACCAGCGGGCCGTAGGGCAGCTGGCACAGCGCCGACAGCGCGTTGTACGCGCAGTTGATCACCAGCTTGGCCCACAGCGCGCCGCGCACATCGGGCGATACCTGCACGGCAATGCCCGCCGCGCCAAATTGCAGGGCCACCTGGTCGCTAAGTGCAGAGGGCGCGATGACCAGCTCGCCACGCCCGAAGTGGCGCACATGGCCGGGACCGGCCATGGCCGTGGCCACATAGACCACGGCGGCGGCCACGGCCACGGACGGGCCCAGCACGGCGCGCACGCGCTCGTCGTTGTCCACGCCGTTTTGCATGGTCAGCACCAGGGTGCCAGGCGCCAGGTGCGGCTGCATCTCGCGGGCTGCCTCCTCGGTGGCCGTGGACTTGACGCAGAACATCACCACGTCGGCATCGCGCACGGCGCTGGCCTCGGTCGATGCCTGCATGGGCACCCGGATGTCCAGCGCCGCCGTCTCAAGCCGCAGGCCATGCTGCTGCACGGCCTGCACATGGGCGGGCCGTCCGATCAGCGTGACCTGGTGCCCGGCGCGTGCCAGCAGCGCGCCGAAATAGCAGCCCACGGCGCCTGCGCCCATGACGGCGATGCGCAGCGGCTCGGTGGGGGAGGAGGGGCGGGCGGAAGAAGCGTCCATGGTGCAAATGGGATAGGCCTTTGATGGCGCCCAGTCTAGCCAGGCTGCCGTCAAAGGCCCATGCCGTCCTCCCTGCCGGGGACCATTGCGGACTTCAGGCAGTCCTCACGCCGTCTGCAGGCACAGGTACTTGGTCTCCAGGTATTCCTCGATGCCGTGGCGTGAGCCCTCGCGGCCCAGGCCTGACTGCTTGACGCCACCGAAGGGCGCGACCTCGTTGGAGATCAGTCCGGTGTTGATGCCCACCATGCCGTACTCCAGCGCGCGCGACACGCGCCAGATGCGGCGGTTGTCGTTGGTGAACAGATAGGCGGCCAGGCCGTAGATGGTGTCGTTGGCGCGGCGCACGACTTCGTCCTCGTCGTGGAAACGGAACAGCGGCGCCAGCGGGCCGAAGGTCTCTTCCTCGCAGACTTGCATGCTGTCGTTCACATCGGCCAGCAGCGTGGGCTCGAAGAACAGCTGGCCCGGCACCGGGCGCCTGCCGCCCGCCAGCAGGCGCGCGCCCTTGGACAGCGCATCGGCCACATGGCTTTCCACCTTCTGCACGGCGGCCTCGTTGATCAGCGGGCCATGCGTCACGCCGGGCTCCAGGCCGTTGCCGACCTTGAACTCCGCCATGGCCCGCGCCAGGCGGCGGGCCAGTTCGTCATGGATGCGGTCGTGCACATAGATGCGGTTGGCGCATACGCAGGTCTGGCCCGCGTTGCGGAACTTGGAGGCCAGGATGCCGGCCACGGCCTGGTCGATATCGGCATCGTCAAACACGATCAACGGCGCATTGCCGCCCAGCTCCAGCGACAGCTTCTTGACCGTGTCGCTGCACTGGCGCATCAGCAGCCGCCCGGTGGCCGTGGAGCCCGTGAAGCTGAGCTTGCGCACCACGGGGCTTCGGGTCAGCGCCTGGCCGATGTCCTGCGGGTGGCCGGTCAGCACCTGGAAGACGCCGGCGGGAATGCCGGCCTCCTGGGCCAGCACGCCCAGGGCCAGGGCGGTAAAGGGCGTGCTTTCGGCCGGCTTGACCAGCATGGTGCAGCCGGCGGCCAGCGCCGGGCCGGCCTTGCGCGTGATCATGGCCGCCGGGAAGTTCCAGGGCGTGATGGCTGCGCACACGCCAATGGGCTCGCGCAGCGTCAGCAGTTGCTGGCCGGCCGTGGGCGACTGCAGCAGTTCTCCGTCCACGCGCTTGCCTTCCTCGGCAAACCATTCGATGAAGGAGGCCGCGTAGGCGATCTCGCCGCGCGCCTCGGCCAGGGGCTTGCCCTGCTCCAGCGTCATCAGGCGCGCCAGATCGTCCTGGTGGGCCAGCATCAGGTCAAACCAGCGGCGCAGGATGCCGGCGCGCTGCTTGCCTGTCAGCGCGGCCCAGGCGGGCAGGGCGCGCTGTGCGGCGGCAATGGCGGCTTCGGTCTCGCCGGCCTGCAGGGCAGGTACCTGGCCCAGGCGCTCGCCGGTGGCGGGATTGAAGACATCGATGGCGGGGCCGGAGCCCACGGGGTGCCAGCCCTGGGCAAGCAGGCAGGCCTGGCGGAACAGATCGGGGCGTTGTAGTGAAAGACTCATGGTGCAGCAGGGTATGGCTGGGATGGGATTCAGGCGGCGACCGGCTGGGACGCGCTCTGGGTGATGGCGCTGTCGATGATGTCCAGCGCCCTGGCGAACAGCGGCTGTGGAATCGTCAGCGGATAGAGAAAGCGGATGGCGTTGCCGTACAGACCGCAGGTCAGCAGCAGCAGGCCCTGCTCCTGCGCGTGCCGGACGATGGCGGCCACGCGCTGCGCATCGGGCTCGCCGCTGCCGGGGAGGCGGAACTCCACGGCCAGCATCGAGCCCAGGCCGCGCACGTCGGCAATGCCGGCATCGTGCGTCTGCAGAGCCTGCAGGCGCGCGCGCAACTGGTTGCCCAGCGCGTGGGCGCGCTCGCACAGCCGTTCTTCATCGATCACGTCGAGCACGGCATGGGCCGCAGCCACGGCCAGCGGGTTGGCGGCGTAGGTGCCGCCCAGGCCGCCGGGGTGGGGGGCGTCCATGACGGCCGCGCGGCCCACCACGCCGGAGATCGGCAGGCCGCCGCCCAGGCTCTTGGCCATGGTGATCAGGTCGGGCTGCACGCCGTAGTGCTCCATGGCGAACAGCTTGCCCGTGCGAGCGAAGCCGGTCTGTACCTCGTCGGCGATCAGCAGCATGCCGTGCTGGTCGCACAGCTGGCGCAGGCCGGTGAACAGGGCGGCAGGCACGGGGTGGAAGCCCCCTTCGCCCTGGACGGGCTCCACGATGATGGCGGCCACGCGCTGCGGGTCCACCGAGGTCTTGAGCAGCATGGCGATGGCGTCCAGCGACTGCTGCACGCTCACGCCCGTCTGCTCGCCGGGGAAGGGCGCGTGGAAGACTTCGCCCGGCATGGGGCCGAAGCCCTGCTTGTAGGGCGCCACCTTGCCCGTCAGCGCCATGCCCAGCTGGGTGCGGCCGTGGAAGGCACCCTGGAAGGCGATCACGGCCGAGCGGCCCGTGGCATGGCGCGCGATCTTGACGGCGTTTTCCACGGCCTCGGCGCCCGTGGTGAAGAAGGCGGTCTTGGCGGGGCCGTCGATGGGCGCCAGCGCATTGATGCGCTCGGCCAGCGCAATGGCGCTTTCGTAGGGAACGATCTGGAAGGCCGTGTGCGTGAAGCGCTCCAGTTGCTGCTGCACGGCCTGGACCACGCGCGGATGGCGGTGGCCCGTGTTGAGCACGGCAATGCCGGCCGCGAAATCGATGTACTGCCGGCCCTCGGCATCGGTCAGCAGGGCGTTGTCGGCCTGCACGGCGTGGAAGCCGCACATCACGCCCACGCCGCGTGGCATGGCGGCGGTGCGCCGGCTCTGGAGTTGCTGATTGAGGGACGGGGTGGCGGCGCTGGACATGGGAGGTCTCCGTTGATGTGGCAGGCTTCCCGTTATAGTGGCGATTGGTTCCATGAATGGATCCATCTTTTGAAAAGATGATGGTGCCAATTGCGAGCGCCATCATTTCCGCTCCATCAAGACAGACATGGCAAAACCTTCCGTGTGCGCAGACCTCATCCTGCAGATGGACTGGCGGGCGCTGGGCGGGGGCCGCGCCCGACTGAACCGGGTCCTGTACCTGGCGTTGCGCCAGGCCATTGACAGCGGTGCCCTGTTGCCGCGCAGCCGTCTGCCTGCGTCGCGTGACCTGGCGCGCGAGCTGGGTGTGTCGCGCAACACCGTCAACCACGCCTATGAGCAACTGCAGGTAGAGGGCTATGTGCGCAGCCAGGTGGGGCGGGGCACGCATGTGGTGGACACCCTGCCTGCGGCCTTGCTGCTGAGCGGCGGGCGTGCGCCCGCACGCCGCGCCACCGCCGCGGCGCCCGCCCCGGGCGGCGGCCTGTCTGCGCAGGCGCAGGCCCTGCTGAAAACGGCCCAGGCCTCCGAGCAGCAATGGGGCGCCTTCATGCCCGGCGTGCCCGACGTGACCGAATTTCCGCGCGCCACCTATGCGCGCATCCACAACCGCCTGCTGCGCCACGCCGGGCCGCAACTGCTGACCTACGGCACGCGCGGCGGCATGGCCGCGCTCAAGCAGGCCCTGGCCGAGCACCTGCGCGTGGCGCGCTCGGTGGACTGCGGGCCGGGCCAGGTGCTGATCACCGAAGGAGTGCACCAGGCCATCGACCTGGTGGTGCGCAGCCTTGCCGATCCCGGCGACTGCGTGTGGATGGAGGAGCCCGGCTACTGGGGCATTGCCAACGTGCTGCGCATGCAGCACGGGCTGCACCTGCACAGCGTGCCCGTGGACGCGGAGGGCATGCAACTGCCCGAAGGCCTGCCCGCGCCCCGGCTGATCTTCGTCACGCCCTCGCACCAATATCCCTTGGGCGCCGTCATGAGCATGGCCCGGCGCCGTGCGCTGATTGCCTATGCGCGCCGCGTGGGCGCCTGGATCGTGGAGGACGACTACGACAGCGAATTCCGCTTCTCCGGCAGTCCCGTGCCCAGCATGCAGGGCATGGAGGAAGGTGCGCCCGTGATCTACATAGGCACCTTCAGCAAAACCCTCTATCCGGGGCTGCGCATGGGCTACATGGTCCTGCCACCGGCCCTGGCCGAGCCCCTGCGGCGCATCCATTCCGAGCTGTACCGCGAGGGGCACCAGTTGCCCCAGCAGGTGATTGCCGAGTTGATCACCGAAGGCCACTACGCCGCCCACATCCGCAAGATGCGCCTGCTCTACGGCAAGCGCCGCCGCATGCTGCTGGCCCTGATCGAGCGCTACCTGGGCACCGAGTGCCTGCCCCGTCTGGAAAGCGATGCAGGCCTGCACTTCGTCATGCCGCTGCCCGATGGGGATGACGACGTCGCCCTGGCCGAAGCGCTGGGCCAGGCCGGCATCTGGGTCAAGCCCCTGTCGCGCTACTACGCCGGGCAGGACCGGCAGCGCGGCCTGCTGCTGGGATATGCCAGCGTCACGGAACAAGAGATAGGCACGGCGTTCTTCAGGATGCTGGAGGTGCTGCACTCAACCAGGCGCCGGGGGCATTTGCCCGGCACGACACAATGACCCCCATGCAAGACCAGACACACGATCCCTTCAACGACCCCCAGGCCGTTGCCAGCTACGCCCAGGGCCCTGCGCGCAACGTGCCCGGCTGGGCCGACATGATGCGCATGGCCGACCTGCTGTTGTCCGAAAGCGCGCCCGAGGATGCCAGGGTGCTGGTCGTCGGCGCAGGCGGCGGGCTGGAAATCAGGCGCTTTGCCGAAGCACATGCGGGCTGGCGCTTTGCGGGCGTGGACCCGGCAGGTGAAATGCTCAAGCTGGCCCGCGCCACGCTGGGGCCGCTGGCCGAACGCGTGGACTGGCATGAAGGCTATGTGGATGGCGCGCCGCAAGGCCTCTTCGATGCCGCCACCTGCCTGCTGACCCTGCACTTCGTGCCCCTGGACCAGCGCCTGTTCACCTTGCGCGAGATCCGCCGCCGCCTGCGCCCGGGGGCCCCCTTCGTGGCGGCCCATCTGAGCTTTTCGCAAACGCCCGGCGAGCGCGAAACCTGGCTGTCGCGCTATGCCGCCTTTATTGCGTCCTCCGGCGTGGAGCCCTCCAGGGCCAGGGCGGCGGCCGAGGCCGTGGGCGCGCGGCTGCCGGTTCTCTCGCCCGCGCAGGATGAGGCGCTGATGCGCGAAGCCGGCTTTGGCGGGCTGCAGCTGTTCTATGCGGGCATGGCGTTCCGGGGCTGGGTGGCCAGTGCCTGAGGCCCTTGCATCGATGCCCGGTGCCGGAGACACCATGATCACCATCCGCGCGATCGATCCCTCCGAATGGGCCCTCTACCGCGACATCCGGTTGCAGGCGCTGCAGGATGCGCCTGACGCCTTCGGCAGCACCTGGAAGGCGGAGGCGGCAAGAGCGGACGAGAACTGGTCGGCACGCATTGCGGCCGCCACCATCAGCGGCCAGGACCGCGCGCTCCTGGCCTGGGATGGCGACAAGGCCTGCGGCCTGGTCTGGTGCAAGCTGTCGGCCACCGACCCTGGCGTGGCCGATCTCTTTCAGATGTGGGTGGCTCCCGCTGCACGTGGCCGGGGCGCAGGCCATGCCCTGCTGGCCGAAGCCATCGCCTGGGCAAGGCGCATGGGCGTGAGCCGCGTGCAGTTGGGCGTTACCGATGCCGATTCACCGGCCATGCGCCTTTACAAGGCACACGGTTTTCAGGCCGTGGGCGCTCCCGAGCTCTTGCGCGAGGGCAGTGCGCTCATGGCGCGGAGCATGGTGCTGGAGTGGAGCGTTTGACAGTCTGACCCGTCCTGCCATAGGTTGACACCTATGAAGGACACCGATCCGGCGTAATCCAGCCGGCCAGAGACGCCCGATGAACCTCATCGGGCGTTTTCAATTTTAGGGACAGGTGCGGTCTTTCCTGGTTGTAGATCTGCACGGCCTGCTGGACCATCCGGCTGGCCTGGGCCAGATCGGCAGGCCGATGCAGCAGGAACTCCATCTTCAAGATCCCGTTGACGCGCTCGGCCAGCGCGTTCTGATAGCAGTCGTAGCCGTCAGTCATCGAACAGGCAATGCCGTGGCGCCGATGAATCTCCTGATAGTCATTCGAGCAGTACTGGATGCCCCTGTCCGAGTGATGCACCAGCATTTGCTGCGTCTGGCGGCCGTTGAGCGCCACCTTCAGCGCCCGGCTGACCTGCCCGGTGTGCAGGCTGTCGTGCACATGATGGCCCACGATCTTGCGCGACCACGCATCAGTGACCAGGCTGAGATAGACGAACCCCTGGTCGGTGGGCAAGTACGTGATGTCGGCCACCCACACCTGCTCGCTGGCAGTCGCTCGGACTTGATGCGGCCCCTCCTTGAGCAAGTTGGGATGGCGTCGAAACCGATGATGGCTGTCGGTGGTTTTGTGATACGCCCGCTTCGGCGCCACCAGCATGCGCGCCTCGCGCAGCACGTCCAGCAACGCATCGCGCCCCAGGCTCGCGCCGGCGTGCTGCAGCGGCTGCGCGAGCAGATGGTGCAGCTTGCGCGCGCCCAACCGGGGCTGACGCAGGCGCACGTCGCGAACGAGCTCGATCACGGTGTCGGCACGCGCACAGCGTTGCTGCTGATGCTGCAACTGCTGGTAGTAGGCTTGGCGGCTGACGCCCCAATGGCGGCAAGCCCTCGCCACGCTCAGCCCCGGGAGGAGCTTTTGCGAGAGGACTTGCCCAAAGGCTTTTTTACGATGCGCACCCCGTAGTCCTTCTTCAGGACATCGATCACCGCCTCGAACAGTTGGGCCTTCTCGTTGGCTTCGCGAAGCTGGACTTCGAGGGCCTTGATCTTCTGCTCGGGAGTCAGCGGTGCAGCAGGTGCAGATGAGGGCTTCTTGATCGGTACTGGCATGGCAAGCCCGGATGATGCCGAACTCCAGTTTTGGCGACCATGCTTGCGCAGCCACACCAACACGGTCGAACGGCCCTGGATGCCGTAGCGCTCCTGGGCCTGTTTGTACGTGAGATCGCCTTTTTCCACCTGATCGACCACCGACAGCTTAAAAGCCAGCGTGTAGTCCCGCTGCGTGCGTTTGACCCTTGATTCCATTGACTTGCCTTTTCTGAGAGGAAAAGGTGTCAACCCAGGTCAGGACGGGTCAGTCGCATAAAAAAAGCCCCGCATGGGCATGCGGGGCTTTTTGGAAAGCGACTGCCGGCACGGAAGCCGGCATCCACAGCGCCTTACAGCGAGTCGATGAAGCTGCGCAGCTTGTCCGAGCGGCTCGGGTGCTTGAGCTTGCGCAGGGCCTTGGCTTCGATCTGGCGGATGCGTTCGCGCGTGACGTCGAACTGCTTGCCCACTTCTTCCAGCGTGTGGTCGGTGGACATCTCGATGCCGAAGCGCATGCGCAGCACCTTGGCTTCGCGCGGTGTGAGGCCGTCGAGGATGTCCTTGACCACGTCGCGCAGGCCGGCCTGCATGGCGGCGTCCACGGGGGCGGTGTTGTTGGTGTCCTCGATGAAGTCGCCCAGGTGCGAATCGTCGTCGTCGCCGATCGGCGTTTCCATGGAGATCGGCTCCTTGGCGATCTTCATGATCTTGCGGATCTTGTCCTCGGGGATCTCCATCTTGGCCGCCAGGATGGACGCATCGGGCTCGAAGCCGAACTCCTGCAGATGCTGGCGCGAGATGCGGTTCATCTTGTTGATGGTCTCGATCATGTGCACCGGGATACGGATGGTGCGCGCCTGGTCGGCGATCGAGCGCGTGATGGCCTGGCGGATCCACCAGGTGGCATAGGTCGAGAACTTGTAGCCGCGACGGTACTCGAACTTGTCCACCGCCTTCATCAGGCCGATGTTGCCTTCCTGGATCAGATCCAGGAACTGCAGGCCGCGGTTCGTGTACTTCTTGGCGATGGAGATCACCAGGCGCAGGTTGGCCTCGATCATCTCCTTCTTGGCGTCACGGCTGGCGCGCTCGCCATCGTTCATGCGCTTGTTGATGCGCTTGAGCTCGTCCAGCGGCACGACCACGCGCGACTGCAGGTCGATCAGATTCTGCTGCAGCTCCTGCACGGGCGGGATGTTGCGCTCGAGCACGTTGCTCCAGGGCTTGCCGGCCGCGACCTGCTGCACCACCCACTGCAGGTTCAGCAGGTTGGGCGGGAACTGGGCGATGAAGGTCTCCTGCGGCATGCCGCACTTGTCCACGATGATCTTGCGCAGTTCGCGTTCCTTCTTGCGCACGTCATCCACCTGGGCGCGCACGAGGTCGCACAGCTTCTCGATGGTCTTGGCCGTGAAGCGGATGGTCATCAGCTCTTCGGTCAGTGCCTTCTGCACCTTCATGTACATGGGCGTGCCGTAGCCGTCCTTGTCGTACACCTTGTGCATCTTGTCGAAGTTCTCGCGCATGGCGTCGAAGCGGCGCAGCGCCTCGTTCTTGAGTTCTTCGAGCTTCTTGGTCAGCGCCTTGGAGCCGCCCTTGCCGTCGTCGTCGTCCTCTTCGTCGTATTCGTCGAAGTCTTCTTCGGCCACGTAGTCGTCGTTCTCATTGGCGTTGACGAAGCCGTCGACGATGGTGGAGATGACGACCTTGCCTTCGCGGATTTCCTCGGACATGGCCAGGATCTCGGCGATGGTGGCAGGCGAGGCCGAGATGGCCTCCATCATGTCCATCAGGCCGCCTTCGATGCGCTTGGCGATCTCGATTTCGCCTTCGCGCGTCAGTAGCTCGACCGTGCCCATTTCGCGCATGTACATGCGCACGGGGTCGGTGGTGCGGCCGAACTCGGAGTCCACCGTGGACAGGGCGGCTTCGGCCTCTTCCTCGGCTTCCTCTTCGGTGGTGGCGGACTGGCCCGTGTTGTTCAGCAGCAGGGTTTCCGCGTCGGGGGTCTGCTCGTAGACGGCCACGCCCATGTCGTTGAGCATGGAGATCACGACTTCCAGCGTCTCGGCATCGACCAGCTTGTCGGGCAGGTGGTCGTTGATTTCGCTGTGCGTCAGGTAGCCGCGCGTCTTGCCCAGCTTGATCAGCGCCTTCAGGCGCTGGCGGCGGGTGGACATTTCCTCTTCGGTCAGGACGGTTTCGTCCAGGCCGAATTCCTTCATCAAGGCGCGTTCCTTGGCCTTGCTGATCTTCATGCGCAGGGGCTTGACCTTTTCGGCCGGGGCCGAAGTGGTCTCGACTTCGGCTTCCACTTCGGTCTCGACCTCGGACTCGCCTTCACCGTCGCCGTCGATGTCGCCATCGATGTCGGACAGGTCGGCGTCATCCATGTCGTCGCCACCTTCCTTGGCCTTGGGCTTGCGGCCGCGCTTGGCGGGGGTCTTGGCCGCGGCGGTGGAGCTTGCGGCTGCCTTGGCCGGCGCCTTCTTGGCGGCGGCAGGCTTCTTTTCTGTCTGGGCGGGGGCGTCGTCGCCTTCGGCTGCCTTCTTGCGGCCGCGCTTGGGGGTCGCGGCGGCGAGCAGCTCGTCGGCCATGGCTTTGAGTTCGGCTTGGGACTTGGTTACCACGTCGGTATCTTTCTTTGCTTTGGCCGCAGATGCGGCGCTCTTCGGTCCTGCAGCGGCTTTGCCGGCACCGGCCTTGGCCGGGGCTGAAGAGGTTGTCGAAGTCTTGGGCTTCGCTGTAGCTTCGGGGGCCTGCTTGGACTTCACGGACTTTGAAACGGGCATGAACACCTCACGGTCAGGAGCGAACACACACAAAGGGAAACTCAAACAAGCGCCGCCTAGGCGCACGCGCGGACGGACTAGGTCCGCCAGGGAAGCGAAAAACGTTCCAGGCAAGATGTCTGGGCGAACATTTGGTGTGCAGTCCTTGCGGGAAATTGGGCCGTGCAGTTGCTGCAATCACGTGAGTTCGTCACGGGGCCCGGTCCGGAGGTGCTGCTGTCGCTCTTGCCGATAGCCCCTAATTATATCTGCTTACCTCGATTTCAAGAGGAAGTGCGCATCTGGTTTTCCAGGACCTGCTGTCGGGCAAAGAGATCGCGATAGCGCTGGGCGGCGCTGGGGTCCCGTGCCATGTCGCGCACGGCTTCGTCGATCTGGGCCTTGATGTGGTCGATGACGATGCGGTTGAGCACGCCGCGCAGCTCGCGGCGCAGCTCGGGCAGCTCGCCTTCGGGATGGGCGTGGGGGCCGCTCATCAGCTTGTCGGCCAGCACTTCATGGGGCAGGCCGCGCAGCTGCTCGCGCAGCACGGCGAAGGGCCGGGGGCCGGATTCCTGGAACTGTGCTTCCATCCAGCGGAACAGCGCGCCGTGCCCGGCGGCGCAGCGCGCCAGCGCCTCGAAGTCCTCGTGGGTGAGTTCTTCCATGAACTCCATGTGCGCCATGAGCAGGCGCGCCGCCTGGTCCGTGCGCGTGGCGGGGGCTCCGCGCGGCCCCATGGGCGGCGGGTTGAAGTCGCTGCGGCCATTCTTGTCCCAGGGCTTGCGTGGCCAGGGCTTTTTGCCGCCGCGCCCGGGCTCGCCGCCGCGCCAGCCGCCTGCGCCGCCGCCCTGGCTGGCCCGGTCGGGCCAGCCCGAAGGGGCGTTGTATTCGGCCGGCTGGCCCCAGTCGGGCGCGGCCGGTGCATGGCCGGCCTGGCCCGGATGGTGGGCACCACCGGCCATGGCGCCGCGTGCCGGTCCGCTGCGGGCGGCTTCCTGCGACCAGAGGTCCGAGAGGTCGCGCGCATCGAGCTGCACGAGTTCGGCGATCTCGCCCAGCAGCTGGCGCTTGAGCGCGCCGTCGGGCAGTGCCGTCCACAGCGGGCGGGCATTGCTGGCCATGTGGGCGCGGCCTTCGGCCTGTCCCAGGTCGCAGCCCTCGCTGGCGGCCTCGATGAGAAAGCGGCTCAGCGGCAGCGCGTCGCCCACGTAGCGGGCAAAGGCTTCGCTGCCGTACTCACGGATGAAGCTGTCCGGGTCGTGCTCGGCGGGCAGGAAGAGGAATTTGACGCTGCGCGTGTCGCTGGCATAGGGCAGGGCGGCATCGAGCGCCTTGCGCGCGGCGCGCCGGCCCGCGCCGTCGCCGTCGAAGCTGAAGACAACGGCCTCGGTAAATCGAAACAGTTTGTGAATATGGTCGGGCGTGCAGGCCGTGCCCAGCGTGGCGACGGCGTTGGCAAAGCCCAGCTGGGCCAGGGCCACCACGTCCATATAGCCTTCGGTGACCAGGGCATAGCCCATGTCGCGCAAGGCGGTGCGGGCCTCGAAGAGGCCGTAGAGCTCGCGCCCCTTGTGAAAGACCGGGGTTTCGGGCGAATTCAGGTATTTGGGCTTCTCGTCGCCGAAGACGCGGCCGCCGAAGCCGATGCACTCGCCCTTGACGTTGCGGATGGGAAACATCAGCCGGTCGCGGAAGCGGTCGTAGCGCTTGTCGTCGCCCTCGCCAACGATGACCAGGCCCGATTCTTCGAGCTGCGGATCGTCGTACTGCGGGAATACGCTGGCCAGCGACCGCCAGCCCGCAGGCGCGTAGCCCAGGCCGAAGCGCTTGGCGGTCTCGCCCGAGACGCCGCGGCGCTTGAGGTAGTCGATGGCCTGGGGCGATGCCTTGAGGTGCTTGCGGTAGGCGTCGCCTGCCTTCTCCAGCACGTCGGTGAGGGTGGCCTGTTTCTGCTTTTGCGCGGCCTGGCGCTCGCGCTCGGCGGGGCTGATGTCGTCCTGCGGCACCTGCAGGCCGACCTGGCCGGCAAGATCCTGCACGGCTTCGACGAAGCCCATGCCGGCATGGTCCATCAGAAAGCCGATGGCGTTGCCATTCTTGCCGCAGCCAAAGCAGTGATAGAACTGCTTGCTGGGACTGACGGTGAAGGAGGGCGACTTCTCGCTGTGGAACGGGCACAGGCCCATGAAGTTGGCGCCGCCCTTCCTGAGCTGCACGTAGCGTCCCACGATATCGACCACGTCGACGCGCGAGAGCAATTCCTGGATGAACGATTGGGGAATGGACACCCTCGTATTGTGCCTTCGCGGGGCCGTCCGGCCGTGCCCCGGGGGCACTGGCCGGTGGCGCCCGGCCCTCAGCCCAGGCGCTGGAAGGTCAGCGTGAAGGCCACGCCATCGCGCGTGTTGTGCGCCTTGATCGTGCCGCCCATCTTCGCCATGTAGGTCCTGGCCACGAACAGGCCCTGGCCTCGGTGTTCGGCGCCGCCGGCGGCCACCGGCTCCTGGGGGGCGGACACGCCCAGCTCGAAGATGCGCTCCAGCAGGTCCTCCGCAATGGTGGCGCCCTGGTTGTGCAGCGTGGCGCTGGCGGCGGACTCCGAGGCCGACAGCGACAGCGTGATGGCCGTGCCCGCGGGCCGGTAGCTGTCGGCATTGCGCAGGATGTGGGTGACCACGTCTTCCAGCGCAAACTCGTCGGCGCGCACGATCACGGCGCCCGTGACGCCCCTGTTCCCGCCCTCGCTCCCGCCTTCGTAGACCACGTTGGCAATGCCCGCAAAGTGCGCGTTGGCGGCCACGTGGCTGAGGAAGGCGTCCAGGTCCAGCCGGCCCTCCGGCACGGTGGCGGCCTGCAGCGCCTCGGCCGGCGATGCGGTGCCGTAGAGCACATGCACGGCCTGCTGCATGCGCTGCACGTAGCGGTGGCCGGGGTCGTCGGGCCCGTAGAGCACCATCAGCGATTGCAGGGGCGACATGATTTCGTGGCCCACGGCATGCCACATGTCGCGTTCCTGCTGGGCGCGCAGCTGTTCGCGCTGCAGGTCGTCCTTCACGCGCTGCAGCAGGTCGGCCAGGCCGCCGGCCAGGATGCCCAGTTCGTCGGAACCACGAAGGTCCGATACTTCGAGGTCGCCCAGGCGCGGGCCGACATGGCCGTCCTGCACGTTGTAGGACACGGCGGCGGCACGCCGGGTGAGGGCGGTCACGCGGCGGATCAGCCCCAGCTCGACGATCAGCCAGGCCAGCGCAATGGCGGCCAGCATGGCGCCCAGGTACCACGACAGGCGCGTGGCCACGGCGGCCAGGCCCTGCTCCACATCGCGCGGGTGGCCTGTGAAGCTGACGGTGTAGTTGCCCGTGGACGTGTCCAGAATGTCCTGGCCCGTGGGCACGGCCGGGGTCATGGTGGCGGCGGAGACGCCGGCAGCATCCAGCGGCAGCCAGCTGATCAGGCGCAGCAGCCAGGGGGCCGAGGGCGCGGCCTGCACATCCACGCCCTTGAGGGTGATGGCGCTGGCTTCGTCGGCGCCCACCTTGCGGATCTGTACGCGCTCGCCCGGCAGCAGGCTGCGCGAGATGTCGTTGAGCGAGGCCGCAAGCTGCGCCCCCGGCGAGTTGCTGTCGAACAGCGGCGGCTCTGTGTCCCCTGGGGCCAGCATTTCCACGCGCACACGCATGCTGCCCAGGTCTTCGGGCGGCCAGACCGGGCGCACGTTCCTGCGGAACAGGGCTTCGCGGAACAGCTCGACCGGCAGGCGGATGGAGTAGTGCGTGCGGCGCAGGCAGTCGGCTGCAGGTGGTGTCGTGTCATTGCCCGCATTGCCCTGCACGCCAGGCGGCAGGTCGCGGCAATGGCCGTTCTGCCAGAGCCAGCCACGGAAATCGCGCACGGGCCGCGCGCGGGCGTCAAGCTGGGGCGTGCCGTTGTCCACGAAGCCGGTGAGCCGGCCGTGTTCACCGCTGCCTGACTTGTTGCCCTGCTGAGGCATGGCCTCATAGGGTGCGATCCAGCGGTAGGTGCTGCCGCGCATGTCCAGCGTGATGCGGGCGCGGTGTGCCTGGGCGGGTTCGCGCGAGCCGCGCTCGCGCGGTGTCAGCTCGCCTGCGAAGAAACTGCCCACCAGATAGATGAAGCCGCCTGCGTAGGGATTGTTGCCGATGGCTGCACACAGCGATGCGCCATCGGGATACTGCACCGAGCAGCCGGCCATCTCCACGGCCTGCTGGGACTTTTGCGGATCGTCGAAGTCGATGGCCGCGTAGGGCAGCAGCAGCGGCGCCAGCGGCGTCACGCCCTGGCCCAGATGGCCGGCGTTGAGCAGGGCCAGGCGGCCCGAAGGATGGCGCAGCCGCGCCATGACCTCGGCCTGGCTGCGCACAAAGCCGTGCTGGTAGGCCTGCCAGGCGCGTTCCTTCTCGTCCTTGAGCACCACCACGCTCAAGGACACCGTGGCCACGGCCAGCAGCACGAACACGCCGCGCAGCAGGATGCGCTGGCGGAAGGCGGCCAGGCCCAGGCGCGGAACTTCCAGCCGGGGCAGCTCCAGCCTGGGGTTGAGCAGGCGCTTCATGTGCGGACGGCGGCGCCGGCCTGGCCTACCCAGCGAAAGCCGCGCATGGGCACGTTCTCTATGCCTTCGAAGCCCGGGTCCACCTCGCGCAGGGCCTCGCGGATGGTGCTGACGTGCTTGCGCACGTTGTCGCGGTTGCGGCCGCTTTTCACTACCTCGAACAGCTCGTCGTAGGAAACCACTTCGCCGCTGCGCTGGTGCAGCGTGGCCAGGATGCGCTGGGCCGTCAGCGGCAGGTTGATGCGCTCGCCGCGCCAGGTGGGCGTGCGCTGCCACAGCGGGTCCAGCACCAGGGCATCGCCTGCGGGCGCTGCGGCTGCCTGCGCGGCCACGGGCGCCGCGCGCTGCGTGGTGCGCAGGATGTCCAGGAAGGTCTCGATGAAGTCCGCCTCCTCGAACGTGGTCTTTTGCAGGTAGTCCCAGGCGTCCAGCGCTTTCATGATGCTGCGGTAGATGGCGGCCGGCATGGCCGACACCACCAGCACCGGCGTGCCCTGGCCCAGCTTGTTGATGGCGTTGATCAGGGCCACGCCCGCGTGGCGCTCGCGGCCCAGCTCGATGTCCAGCACCACGGCGTCGTAGTGTTCGCGGGCCAGGGCGGCCTCGGCCTCGTCGCGCGTGAACCACTGGTCGATCACGATGCCGCTGCGCGCACTGCGTATCCATCCCGCCAACTGGTTGCTGGTGGGCAGGTCGTCTTCGATCACGGCGATACGGGTCATGGGGCTGTGCAGTGGTGGGGTCGGGGGAGGCCGCCGTGGCGGTGTTCGCGGGATTATCTCGGCCCTGCGCCGGCCCGGGTGTGAGTTTTTCTTCCGGGGCCGGAGCGTTTGTGCTGGCGCCGTGAACGCATTGGGCCGCGCGCCGCGTTGTTGCTTCCGGGGTGGATCCGAACAATCGGTCCTCAATGAGCCACCCCTGATTCCGGTGCCTCAGAAACAGCCAACAACAGCCAACAACAGCCATCACAGCCGAGAGAGAGAACACCATGAAAGCCACCTGGAACCGCATCATGCAGGCCCTGACGGGCCGCAAGTCCGCCCGCCTGGACGGAGCCGGCACTGCCGAGTCCTTCGAGCCTGCAGCCGACGTCGGCACGCTGCCAGGCAGTGCGCCCCGCCGCCAGCCCGTGGACTGGGCCGTGCTGCTGCCCATGGCGCGCACCGTGCGCTGGCTGGCCATCGGCGCCTTGGTGGCGGCGGCAGGTCTGGTGGTGGTGCGCAACCCGCCGGTGCAGCACCTGGAGCAGGGCACGCTGGGCGTGCGCCTGAACCAGTTCACGGGCTCGGTCAGCCTGTGGCGCGATGGCAGCGTGTGGGTGGTGCCGGGCCTGCACACGGTGCGCGTGTTCTCCCTGCGCGACCAGAGCTACCGCCCGGAGGCCATGCGCCAGGCCAATGGCAGCGCACCCCTGCAGTCGGTCGAGGGCCTGTCCCTGGGCCTGGACCTGAACGTGCGCTATGCGCTTGATCCCGCATCGCCCGCCGTCAAGGCCGGCAACCTGCCCCTGGACATAGGCGGCGACATCGTGGAGCCCGCCGTGCAGGGCCTGGTCTACAAGGTGTTTGCGCGCTATACCGTGCGCGAGATCTTCTCGACCAAGCGCGCCGAGATCGCCCAGATCATGGAGACCGAACTGCGCACGCGCCTGGCGGCCGACGGCGTCACGCTGCGCAGCATCCAGATCGGCAAGGTGGACCTGCCCGCCGAGTACCGCCGCGGCATGGACAGCCTGCTGGCCGAGGAGCTGGCCTCGGAGAAGATGCGCTACACGCTGGAGCTCAAGGACAAGCGCGTCAAGGAAACCGAGCTGGACGCCAATGCCGACAAGGTGCGCCGCGAAGTGGCCGCCGAAGCCGCCGCACGCGAGCAGGTGATCGCGGCGCGTGCCCAGGAAGAGGCCATGAAGCATGTGCTGCCCTTCAAGCAGCGCCAGATCGAGCAGCGCCAGCTGGAGGCCGAGGCCGAGCGCGTGGCCCGCGTGAAAGCCGCCGAGGGCAGCGCCCAGGCCCGCCGCATCGAGGCCAATGGCGAAGCCGATGCGCGCCAGAAGCTGGCCGAGGCCGAGGCCTTCCGCATGGACCGCCTGGGCAAGGTCAACGCCGAGCAGATGGCGCGCGAAGGCACCCTGGTCACGCGCTACCCGCTGCTCATCCAGAAGACGCTGGCCGACAAGCTCTCGGACAAGATCCAGGTCATCATCGCGCCCCCGCCGACCAATGGCGACTTCATAGGCGCGGCCCTGCTGGGCGGCAGCCGCAATGCACAGGCCGGCGCAGCCTCCGTGGCGGCCGAAGATGCCAACGCAGCCGTTCAGGAGCAATAAGCCATGCTGACCGTATCGACCTTGGCCGCCGCAGCGCTGGCCACCGGCATGGGCAGCGCCATCGTGGTGCAGGACCAGGCCAGCCTGCGCGCCGCGCCGCGCGATGGCGCCCAGCAGCAGGCCAGCCTGTGGCAGGGCGAGGTGCTGGAGATCAGGGGCGAACGCCTGGACTACCTCCAGGTCTGGGACCACAAGCGCGAGCGCGGCGGCTTCATCCGTGCCAGCGATGTGCGCCGCGTGGCCATGACAGAGGCCGAGGCCCCCGCCTTGCTGGCCGTGCTGCGCTTCGTGCAGGACACGCCGGGGGCCGAGGCGCTGGGCATCGGCCTCGCGGCCGCCTACCTGCAGGCGGCGCCCGCCAGGACGCTGGCCGGCGCCGAAGGCGCGCAGGCCTTCGACGCACTGGGCGGCTTTGCCGACCGGCTGGCGCGGCGCGCCTCCGCCGCTGCGCCCGGCAAGACCTCGGGCGCCACGCTGTCGGCCCACCTGGATGTGGCCAACGGCTACGGCCTGCGCTTTGCGACCTATGAGGTCGAAGGCCGCATGCAGGTCTGCTATGAAGGCGAATTCTTCCGCCGCGTGCTGGCCATGCCCGCCGCCGACGCGCCGCAGCGTGCCCGCGCCGCGCTGGCGCTGACACGGCCCGAATGCGTGGACCCCGATCTTCCCGCCCATGAGCGCGCCCGCATGCATGCCTGGCAGGCCGATGTGCTGGAGCGGGTGGATGTGACCGGCCTGCCGCCCTACCTGCGCGGCCGCGTGCAGATGCGCCGCGCCAGCGTGTGGGCGGCGCTGGCCTTCCAGCAGGCGCGCAAGAGCATGGCCGACCCTGCCGTGGCGGCATCGGCCGCCCGGGCGCTGGCCGAGTTCGCGGGCGTCAGCAAATCCGACCTGCCCGATGAAGACCAGAGCGCCTACAACGACGCGGCCATGCGGGTGAGCGCTGTGCGCTGGGCGCTGTCGCCTGTTGCTACTGCGGCTCCTGCTGCCGGAGCCCGCCCGACGCTGCTCACCGAGCCCGGTGCTGCCGGCGAAACCTGCGTGCTGCTGGTGGACGCCCAGCACGGCGCCAAGGCCCCTTTGCTGCGCCGCTGCACCTATGGCGTGGTATGGGCCGCATCGGCCAGCACCAACCGCGAGGGCACGGCCGTGGCCCTGGCCGTGCAGCCGCTGGAAGGCTGGCGCGAACTGTGGGTGCTGCGCAAGACCGAGGCCGGCTGGCTGGCCGATGTGCTGCCCCCGGCCGCCACGGCACCGGAGACCGGCGTGGCCGAATGGGCGGGTTGGGTGCCTGGCGGCCAGCTGATGCTGGTGGCGCGCGAGGCCCGCGGCCAGGGCCGCTACCGCAAGAGCTTCGAAGTGGTGCGGCTGGACGGCCTGGCCACCGAGCGCGTGACCGGCGATGTATCGGCCCTGCCGCTGTTCCAGCGCTGGCAGGACCCGGCCTGGAAGCGCCAGTCCCTGAGCCTGCGCTGAACAGGCTTTGCCCTCCTCAGTTGTCGAACGGCTTGGGGCGCGGCGTGGTGTCGCTGGACGGCGGCAGTATGGGCATGACCAGGCGAGGCTGGTCGCCGGTCAGCGTCTTGAGAAAGGCCACGATCTTGGCGTTCTCGTCCTCGCTGAATTGGCGGCCCAGCTGCAGCCGGCCCATCACGTCCACGGCCTGGCTCAGCGTGTCGGCCGCGCCATCGTGGAAGTAGGGGTAGGTCAGCTCCACGTTGCGCAGCGTGGGCACCTTGAAGCTGAAGCGATCCGTGTCGTTTCCGGTGACGGCCGAGCGGCCCTGGGCGTCCACGCTGGCCTTGTAGGGCTCGACAATGCCCATCTTCTGGAAGGAATTGCCACCCACGGCCGGGCCGTTGTGGCAGGCCACGCAGCCGCTTTCCTTGAACAGCCTGTAGCCGGCCAGCTCGTCCCGGCTCAGTGCCTTGCGGTTGCCCTTGAGCCACTGGTCGAAGCGTGCATTGGGCGTGACCAGGGTTTCCTCAAACGCGGCGATGGCGTCCGTGACCTGGTCGATGGTCAACGGCTCCTTGCTGAACACCTTCCTGAATTCGGCACGGTAGGCCGGGATGGAGGCCAGCATGTCCACGGCCAGCTCGTGCGTGAAGGCCATCTCGCCCGGGTTGGCGATGGGGCCGCCGGCCTGCTCCTTGAGGTCCTTGGCCCGGCCGTCCCAGAACTGGGCCAGGTTCAGGCTGGAGTTGAGCACCGTGGGCGAGTTGATGGGCCCCTTTTGCCAGTTGTGACCGATGGAGGTCTTGAGGTTGTCGCTGCCGCCCATGCCCAGGTTGTGGCAGGAGTTGCAGGAAATGAAGCCCGAGCGCGACAGGCGCGGATCGAAGAACAGCTTCTTGCCCAGCTCGACCATGGCCGGGTGGGTGATCCGTGCCGGTGCAATCGGCTGTATCGGCTCGGAGGATGCGGGCGGCTGGGCGGCCTGCGTGCCCAGACTGCAGGCGGCGGCGATCAGCGCCGCTGCCAGAGGGCGGACGGAAAAAAAGGCGTGTCGTGTCATGGGGGCTCCCGCTGCTTGTTATTGGATGCGGGCCGTGTGCGGATGGGCCGCCGGTGGGGGCTGCCTGCCGCACTGCGGCACCGCTTTCAATCTAGGCCAGGCAGGCACTGCGCCCATTGCGTTGGCTCAAGCGAGGGAGCCGTAGAAAGCAGGATTCAGCGATGAGCCAAAAAAAAAGCCTGCACCGGTGGGGTGCAGGCTCGTCTCCAACGATGCCTGGAGCGTTGCCAGGCTACTCCTCTAGGAACTCCATGTGCGCCTTCCAGCGTTGCTGGCCGGCGAATCCAAGCGGCGATTCTAAGAGTGAAGCCGGGGCCGTGCGGCCAAGTGATCTGATAAATGATGTCTTATAGAGGACTGCTTCCATGCACTCGCGTTGAAGACGGCCGAAAGCACTTTTTCAGAAAGACCAAGTGATTGTTCTGCATGGGTATTTACAGTTTTCATGGAATTCTGAAAGTTGTGATGCCTGCAAAGACCATGCATGCCGCTTTGGTTATCCGGGCATGTGCGGTGGCGTGCCAGGTGGCCACGCATCAAGCTTGTGTAAGCCTGTCTTGCTATATCTTCAGGTTTCGCCCGCCTGCAGCGGCAGGCCCGCATCACATCAAGAACCCCAGCGAACCGGAGACCACGATGACCAGCATTTACGACCAGCACCTGGACCGCAACAGTGCCAACCATGCGCCGCTCAGCCCCTTGGGCTTCATCGCCCGAACGGCCGAGGTCTATCCCGAGCGGCTGGCCGTGGTCCACGGCGCGCTGCGCCGCAGCTGGGGCGAGACCTATGCGCGCTGCCGCCAGCTGGCCAGCAGCCTGCACAAGGCGGGCGTGGGCAAGAACGACACCGTGGCCGTGATGCTGCCCAATACGCCGCCCATGGTGGAGGCGCATTTCGGCGTGCCCATGGCCGGCGCCGTGCTCAATGCGCTGAATACGCGGCTGGATGCGGAAACCATTGCCTTCATGCTGGACCACGGCGAGGCCAAGGTGCTGATCGTGGACCCGGAGTTCACGGGCGTGGTGGCCAGGGCGCTGAAGCTGCGCCAGCGCAGCGCGCCGCTGCTGGTGATCCAGGTCGAGGACGCGCTCTACGGCCCGGCCGCCGAGCAGGTGGGCAGCCTGGACTACGACGACTTCGTGGCCGGTGGCGATGCCGGTTTCGACTGGCAGCTGCCCGCCGACGAGTGGGACGCCATTGCGCTGAACTACACCAGCGGCACCACGGGCAATCCCAAGGGCGTGGTCTACCACCACCGGGGCGCGGCCATCAATGCCATCAGCAATGTGCTGGAGTGGGACATGCCCAAGCACGCCGTCTATCTGTGGACCCTGCCCATGTTCCATTGCAACGGCTGGTGCTTCCCCTGGACGGTGGCGGCGCGCGCCGGCGTCAACGTCTGCCTGCGCCGGGTGGAGGCCCAGGCCATCTTCGATGCCATCCGCAACCATGGCGTGACGCACTACTGCGGCGCGCCCATCGTGCATGGCCTGCTGGTCAACGCGCCGGCCGCCATGAAGGAGGGCGTGCCCGCCGGGGTCAAGGCCATGGTGGCTGGCGCGGCGCCACCAGCGTCGATGATCGAGGGCATGGAGCAGCTGGGCTTCGACATCACCCATGTCTACGGCCTGACCGAGGTCTACGGCCCGGCCACGGTCTGCGCCAAGCATGCGGCCTGGGAGGCGCTGGAGATCGGCGAGCGCGCGCGCCTGAATTCACGCCAGGGCGTGCGCTACCACCTGCAGCGCTCGGCCAGCGTGCTCGATCCGGAGACCATGGAGGCCGTGCCCCATGACGGCCAGACCATGGGCGAGATCATGTTCCAGGGCAACATCGCCATGAAGGGCTATCTGAAAAACCCGCAGGCCACGGACGAGGCCTTCCGCGGCGGCTGGTTCCACACGGGCGACCTGGCCGTGCAGCATCCGGACGGCTATATACAGATCAAGGACCGCAGCAAGGACATCATCATCTCTGGCGGCGAGAACATCTCGTCCATCGAGGTCGAGGACGTGCTCTACCGCCACCCGGCCGTGCTGGCCGCCGCCGTGGTGGCCAAGCCCGATCCCAAGTGGGGCGAGACGCCCTGCGCCTTCATCGAGCTGAAGGCCGGCGCCCAGACCACGGCGGAGGACATCATGGCCCACTGCAAGAAGCACCTGGCCGGCTACAAGGTGCCGCGCGCCGTGGTCTTTGGCGAGCTGCCCAAGACGAGCACGGGCAAGATCCAGAAGTTCGAGCTGCGCCGGCAGGCCGGATCGGTCCAGGCCATCACGGGCTGACGGGCGGGGCAGCGGCGCAGTGGGCTGGCGCCCTGGTGCCGCGGATGCGCCTCAGTGCCCCGCCGTCTTCGAGAACAGCTGGATGACCAGCACGCCCGCGACGATCAGGCCCATGCCCGCCAGCGCGGGCAGGTCCAGCGTCTGGCCCTGCCAGAGCCATCCGACCAGCGAGATCAGCACGATGCCCGCGCCCGACCAGATCGCATAGGCCACGCCCGTGGGCACGGTGCGC
This sequence comes from Delftia deserti, assembly GCF_042653485.1. NCBI lineage: Bacteria > Pseudomonadati > Pseudomonadota > Betaproteobacteria > Burkholderiales > Comamonadaceae > Delftia > Delftia deserti. The sequence continues at coordinate 5,723,718 of NZ_JBHSIH010000001.1, forward strand.
AGCGTCAGCGACAGGAAGTAGAAGGCCAGCGCGTAGCCCAGGACCGTGACCACGCTGGGCCACGGCCGCGTGAAGCCTTCGGACTGCTTGAGGCAGGAGGTGGCCGCCACCTCGGCGACGATGGCCAGGCCCAGGTACAGGTAGTTGGACGCCATGCTCAGATGGCCGCGTAGCTGCCCGTGCCCTCGGGCCAGCGCGTGAGCACGTCGAAGCCCGTGTCGGTCACCACCACCATGTGCTCCCACTGGGCGGACAGCGACTTGTCGTTGGTGATCACCGTCCAGCCGTCGGCCAGTTCGCGCGTGGCCGCCTTGCCGGCGTTGAGCATGGGCTCGATGGTGAAGATCATGCCGGCCTCCAGCACCATGCCCTGGCCGGGCTGGCCGTAATGCAGCACCTGGGGGTCGTCGTGGTAGACCTTGCCGATGCCGTGGCCGCAGTACTCGCGCACCACGCTGAAGCGCTCGCGCTGGGCCACGGTCTGGATGGCATGGCCGATGTCGCCCAGCGTGGCGCCGGGGCGCACGGCGCGGATGCCCGCCAGCAGGGCCTCGTAGGTGGTCTCCACCAGGCGGCGCGCCTGGTTGGAGGGCTGGCCCACGTAGTACATGCGGCTGGTGTCGCCGATCCAGCCCTCGGGCGTGGTCACGGCCACATCGACATTGAGGATGTCGCCCTCGCGCAGGATCTGCCGGGCGTCGGGGATGCCGTGGCAGACCACGTGGTTGGGCGAGGTGCAGACCGTCTTCGGAAAGCCGTGGTAGCCCACGTTGGTGGGCACGCAGCGCAGTTCATCGACGATGAAGTCATGGCAGAGCCTGTCCAGGTGCTCGGTGCTGACGCCCGGCTGCACGTGGGGCACCAGCATCTGCAGGACGCGGGCGGCCAGGCCACCGGCCTTGCGTGATTGCCCGATATCGAGGGCATCGTGCAGCGGCACGCTGCGCAGCTTGGCGCCCCTCATTGCAGGCCTCCCGACAGGCGCACGGGGCGCGGGCGGCGTGCCGCCGTATCGGTGGGGGCTGGCGCCGCCTCGGGCTCGCCCAGCTTCAGCGTGGCCGCAGCCTCTTGCAGCAGCAAGGCGCAGATGCCTGCGTAGTCGAGATGGGGATGGTGTTCGGCCAACTGGCCGACACGCAGCCAATGCTCGGCCTGGGCGTTGATGGATCGACCCAGGGCCGCGCTGGACAGGCGGATCTGGTCGTGCAATTGGTCGGATATTTTGACGATTCCCATGGGTTGGCGATCATACGGGGAATATACGTTTCGTATATTGACAATCGCAAATCGCGGGTCCGGCGGCGGGGAATTCGTGCAGGCCTGCAGATGCAGGCCGTCGTATCGTCGGCAAGGTTGCGCGACGGACGGTGCGAATGCTCTTGTGTTGATAGCGCAGTGACCAGGTCCGGCTGTCCATACGGCAGGAATGAGGTTTTTTCTGAAGCGCAGTCCTGTACAAGACCCGGCCTTGCGCGATCGCCGGTCTTCTATCAGATATCTGTTGCAGATCTGGGGCTTACCCCTAGCAAGTCGCCTGCTACCCAAACTGACAAGAATCAAGACTGTCTGGAAGCGAATGGCCTGCAAGCCGGCGCATGGTGCGGCCGGCCGGGCCTTCCGGCAGGGAGCAGCAATGGGCAAGGAACAAGAAGCGGGTTCGGCAACGGGGTCGGGCGGGGCGCGCATCGTCGTCGTGGGCGGCGGCGTGGCGGGGCTGGAGATTGCCACGGCGCTGGGCAAGGGGCGCACGGAGGCCATCGGCTCGGTGACCCTGGTGGACAGCGATTCGGCCCATGTCTGGAAGCCCATGCTGCACACCATTGCGGCCGGCACGCGTGACCTGGCCCAGCAGCAGACCACCTACCTGGCCCAGGCCAGCGACGCCAGCTTTGCCTACCAGCCCGGCGAAATGTGCGGCCTGGACCGCGAGGCCCGCGAGGTGCTGCTGGCCCCCATCGAGGCGCCCGATGGCCGAGAGATCGTGCCGGGCCGGCGCATTGCCTACGACAGGCTGGTGATCGCCGTGGGCAGCGGCGCCAATGATTTCGGCACGCCGGGCGTGGACGAGCACTGCTTCATGATCGACTCGCGCCGCAAGGCCGACGCCTTCAACAGCGAGATCCGCCTGCGCATGGTGCGCTGCATGACCAGCGGCGAGCAGCTGCGCGTGGCCATCGTGGGCGGCGGCGCCACGGGCGTGGAGCTGGCGGCCGAGCTGGTGCAGCTGGCCGAGAGCGCCCGGGCCTACGGCGCGCTGGGCGAGGCCGCGCGCTTCGGCATCGTGCTGATCGAGGCCGGGCCGCGCCTGCTGCCCGGTTTTCCCGAGGAGATTTCCGAAGCCACGCGCCTGCGGCTGCAGGCCCTGGGCGTTTCGGTGATCGTCAACGGCCGCGTGCAGTCGGCCAGCGAAGAGGGGTTCGTGCTGGCCAGCGGCGAGTTCGTCCCCGCAGGCCTGCGTGTCTGGGCGGCGGGCGTGAAGGCCCCGGCCTTCCTGGCGCAGCTGGGACTGGAGACCACGCAAGGCAACCAGCTCAAGGTCAACGGCCAGTTGCAGACCAGCGACCCGAATGTCTACGCCGTGGGGGATTGCGCCAGCTTCACCCTGCCCGGCGCCAGCGTGCCGCTGCCGCCCACCGCCCAGGTGGCGCACCAGCAGGCCCGCTATCTGGTGGAAACGCTGCCGCGCCTGCTGCAGGAGCCGGGTTTTCGTCCCGAAGGCTTTGCCTACCGAGACTTTGGCGCCCTGGTGTCGCTGGCCCACTACGACGCCTATGGATCGCTGGGAAAATTCGGCCTGTTCAATGGCGGCGTGATCCGCGGGCGCATGGCCATGCTGAGCCACATCATGCTGTACCGCTCGCACCAGGCCCGCATCTACGGCTTTTGGCGCGGCGGGCTGCTGTGGCTGATCGATTTGATGAATTCGCGCCTGCGCCCGTCGATCCGGCTGGACTGAGCGGCGAGGCCCGGCATCAAAGCAGCCCCTCGATGGGCAGCCAGCCCAGCACGCGCAGCATCAGGCGCTTGAATGCACTGCTGCCGGGCTCGGTGGTGGTGGTGAGTGGCTCAGGCGGCGTGCCGCTTTCCGTGGTCCAGCTCAGGCGGCCCTGTGCATCGATCTGCACATGGTAGGCGGCCGCTGGCAGGCTCTGGTCGAGCATGCGGCTCATCTGCGAAGCCATCTCGGGGCTGTCGATCAGCAGGCCCATTTCGGTGTTGAGGTGGGCCGAGCGCGGGTCGAAGTTGAACGAGCCCACGAAGATGCGCTCGCCATCGACCGCAAAGGTTTTGGCATGCAGGCTGGAGCCAGAGCTGCCAGGGCGGCTGCCCGAACCCAACCCCGCTTTCCCTGCCGATGCTGCAGCGGGCGAACGCGGGCCCGGGTTGGGTTCCTCGCCCTCTGCGCCGATCTGCCGACGCAGCTCGTACAGCTGCACGCCTTCCTCGATCAGCGGGCGTCGGTACCGGGCATAGCCGGCGTGGACCACGGCCACGTCGGTCGCCTCCAGGCTGTTGGTGAGCACGCGCACGGCAATGCCCTGGCGGCGCAGGCCGGCCAGGGCGCGCACACCGGCCTCGGTGGGCACGAAGTAGGGCGAGACCAGGTCCAACTGGCGCTGCGGCTGGCCGATGGCGGGTGCCAGCTGGGTGATCAGCAGCCCCTGCCTGGGCGCCTGGCCCAGCACCTTGGCCGGGTCGTCGCTGACCAGGGTGGCGCGGGCCCATTGCAGTGGCAGGCGGCCGGCCAGCAGCTCTTGCGTGAACGGGCTTTGCGCCACGGCGCGCACATAGGCCTGGGCCTCGGGGCGCTGCACCTCGGTGGCCAGGGCCTCGCTGGCGCGCGCCACCGCATAGTCGGGCAGCGGCGGCAGCAGGCTGGCCACGGGGTAGGCCGAGGCGCTGGCCCAGTACTGGTCGAACGAGTGCGCGATATCGGCCACCACCGGCCCCATGGCGACCACGTCCAGGTCGGCGAACAGCACGCCGTCGGTGGCTGCGAAGTACTCGTCGCCGATATTGCGTCCACCCACGATGCTGGCCTGGCTGTCGGCCGTGAAGCTCTTGTTGTGCATGCGCCGCTGCGTGCGCGAGAAATCCGTCACATAGCCCAGCGCCTTGGGCGTGCGCTGCGCAAAGGGGTTGAACAGCCGCACCTCGATCTGCGGATGCCGGTCCAGCGCGCTGAGCTGCGTGTCCAGCCCTGCCGTGCCGCCGTCGTCCAGCAGCAGGCGCACGCGTACGCCCCGGTCGGCGGCCTGGCGCAGTTCGTCAAGCAGCAGGTGGCCCGTGGTGTCGTCACGCCAGATGTAGTACTGCATATCCAGCGTGCGCTGGGCCACGCGGGCCAGCAGGGCACGCGCCGCGTAGGCGTTGCGTGCATCGGAAAGCGCGTGGATGCCGGTGAGCCCCGGATGCTGGTCCAGCAGCGGTGCCAGCGCCTGGCCCAGCAGCGTGGCCTGGGCGGCCTCTGGCGCCAGCGCCGTGGATTCGCTGCGGCCGGCCAGCGGCGGCAGGCTGCAGCCTGCCAGCAGCAGGGTCAGGACGAGCGCCTGGGTGGTGGCAAGGGCGCGGCGCAGCAGGGGCATGGTGCGTTCGGTGTTCGCAGTGGTCAGTGCAGCCAGCGGATGAACAGCTGGATCACCGTGGCATTGACGATGTCGACGAAGAAGGCTCCCACCATCGGCACGATGAGGAAGGCCTTGTGCGAGGGGCCGTACTGGTTGGTGATGGCCTGCATGTTGGCCACGGCCGTGGGCGTGGCGCCCATGCCGAAACCGCAGTGGCCGGCGGCCAGCACGGCCGCATCGTAGTTGCTGCCCATGATGCGGAAGGTCACCAGCGCGGCATACAGGCCCATCACCAGGGTCTGGGCCGCCAGGATCACCATCAGCGGCGCCGCCAGCCCGGCCAGCTCCCACAGCTTGAGCGACAGCAGGGCCATGGCCAGGTAGATGGACAGCGAGGCATTGCCGAAGACGTCGATGGCCCGGTCGAATACCTGGAAGTGGAAGACATAGTCCAGCGTATTGCGGATCACCACGCCGCCTGCCAGCGCCCAGACGAAGGTGGGCAGGGAGAACAGGGTGCCGGCGGTGAACTGCGCCATGAACTCGGCAAAGCCCAGGCAGCCTGCGAACAGGGCCAGTGTTTCTATGGCCGCGCTGGTGGTGATCAGGCGCGTCTGCTCGGGATTCTCGAAGCCGCCGTGGCTTGCACTTTCGCCCAGCGGGGGCTGTTTTTCGGGGGCGGCTGCGGGGTCGTGCACGGCAAGCCTTCGGCGCGTGATCAGGGCCTTGGCCAGCGGGCCGCCGATCAGGCCGCCGATCACCAGTCCGAAGGTGGCACAGGCAATGCCCAGCGTGACTGCGCCCTGGATACCGTATTCACGCTCGAAAACCTGGCCCCAGGCGCCTGCCGTGCCATGGCCGCCCGTCAGGGTGACGGAGCCTGCGATCAGCCCGAACAGCGGGTCGAGCTCGAGCATCGTGGCCAGGCTCACGCCCACCAGGTCCTGCAGGCCGATGAAGACGGCGACCACGGCCAGGAACAGCAGCAGCGAACGGCCGCCTTCGCGCAGCTTGGCGAAATTGGCGCTCAGCCCGATGGACGAGAAAAACACCAGCATGAAGGCCATCTGCAGCTCGCTGCTGAAGCTGAAGGTGTAGCCCAGGGCCTGGTTGAGCACGAACAGGGCGACGGCGACCACCAGACCGCCGGCCACGGGCTCGGGGATGTTGAATTCGCGCAGCAGGCGCAGGTGCTGCACCAGCCATTTGCCCAGCAAAAGGACGAGGGCGGCGAAGATCAGGGTGTAGTAGGCGCTGAAAGTCAGGTGCATGGCTTCCGTGTTCTGGTGGGCGGGGCAAGGCAGCTCACCATACGATAGGCGGCATGCCGGGGGGCGATGTCAGGATAGCCACTGATTCCCAGGCCTGCTGAAAGTGCCCTTCGGTCGTGCCCTGCGTCAGTGCCCTGTCAGCTGGCTACGGGGCCGGGCCGCCTGTCCTCGACGGTGAAGCGGGCCAGCGTGTAGATGCGGCTGTCGGCGCGCATGGGATTGGCCACGGCACGCAGCTCGCTGGTCCAGCGTTCGGGCGTGATGTCTGCCAGGCCATAGCCGCGTTCCTCGCAGCGTGCGTACAGCACCTGCGGGTTGTGGGCGGCGATGGCATCGACCTTGGCCTGTGTGGTGCCGCTGCGCGAGGTGATCGAGGTGCTGCAGAACTCGCTGGCCACGATGGGGTTGCGCCGTTCGGGCGCGGCCTCGGGATCGGCATGCACGGCACAGACGTAGTTCTGGTGCAGGTCGCCGCCCAGCAGCACGCTGTTGCGCGGCGTGGGCTGGGCGCCCGGCGTGAGGTGGCGCACCAGGCGCTGGCGCGCGGCCGGGTAGCCGTCCCAGCTGTCCGTGGCCTGCGATCCCGAGGGCGGCCGGTGCGCGGACAGCAAGGTGGGCTGGGCCAGGATGCTCCAGCGCGGCCCCTCGCTGCCCTGGTGGCGGGCGTCCTCGGCCAATTGGCGGTACAGCCACTGCTCCTGGGTCCAGCCCAGGAAGCTGCGCGCCGTGTCCGACAGGGCCGCACATTGCGCAGGGCGCACGCTGCCCTTGTCTGCCTCGCCCTCGGCACGGCAGGCCTGGGCGCTGCGGTACTGGCGGCCGTCCAGCAGATGCAGCCGGGCCAGCCGGCCCCATTGCAGGCTGCGGTACAGCTGCAGGCCGCCGCCGCCATGCGATGCCCCGGCGCCCGTCAGCGCACTGGCGCGCAGCGGCATGTTTTCGTAGAAGGCCTGCCAGGCGGCCATGCGCCGGGCCAGGAAACGCGCGGCATCGCCCTGGCCCTGGTCGCCCGCGTAGTTGTTCTCCACCTCATGGTCGTCCCAGCCCACGGACCAGTTGCACAGGGCGTGCGCGGCCTGCAGCAGCGGGTCGCTCTTGTGCAGCGCGTAGCGGTCGCGGTAGTCCTGCAGGGTCTGCGCGGCGCGCAGGTTGTGCGTGCGTGCCAGGCCCAGCGTCATGGCGGGCGTGGCGTATTCGTAGATGTAGTCGCCCAGGAAGATCACCAGGTCCGGCGCGTCCTGCACCACCTGGCGCCAGGCTGCGTAGTAGCCGTGCTCCCAGCGCTGGCAGGAGGCATAGGCCAGGCGCAGGCGCTGCGGCATGCTGCCGGGGGCGGGCGCCGTGCGGCAGCGGCCCGTGCCGCTGACCGCCTGTCCCAGCATGAAGCGGTAGTGGTACCAGCGGTCGGGCGCCAGTCCTCCCACCTGCACATGCACGCCGTGGCCCCATTCAGGCCGGGCCATGGCCTCGCCGCTGCGCACGATCTGGCGGAACAGCGGGTCGTGCGCCAGCTCCCAGCGGATCTTGAGCGCAGGCATGGCCGTGGTGTCGGTCTCGCCCAGCTGGGCCAGCGGCGGCGTCAGCCGCGTCCACAGCAGCACGTTGTCGGGTTCGGGGTCGCCGCTGGCCACGCCCAGCGTGAAGGGGTTGTGCGCAGGCCGTTCGCCCAGCCGGGCCCAGGCAGGCAACTGGCCCAGCGCCGTGGCCAGGCCCGAGCCGACCAGAAACTGGCGCCGCGGTGCAGGGACGGAGGCGCTGAAGGGCAGGTGCATGGCGGTTCGGGGCAGGTGGCGCAAAAAAGCGGGGAAAGACGGGGCTTGGCCTGGGGTGGATCAAAGGCCGGTGCCTGCATTTCCAACTGACTGCCATTGTGCGCCTGATGCCGTGGCAATGCAGCGCTTGCCGCGCTCCTTGGCCTGCAGCATGGCGGTGTCGGCGCGGCGCAGCACGTCCATGCCGTTTTCGTGGCTTTGCAACTGGGCCACGCCCGCGCTGAAGCTCAGGGGCCGGGGCGCGGGCTGGCCTGGGGTCTGCGCAGATGCGGACAAAGGCGCCTGCTCCAGCAACTGCAGAAGGCGCTGCAGTGCCTGGGCGCCCGCCGTCTCCGGGGTCTGTGGCAGCAGCAGCACGAAGGCCTGGCCTTCGTAGCGGCCCACCACGTCTTCCGGCCGCAGTCCCTGGCGTGCCAGCTGGGCCACATGCACCAGCGCGGCATCGCCCATGGCATGCCCCAGTTCGGCATTGAGGGCCTGCATGCCGTCCATATCGACCAGGGCAACGCTCAGCGGCTGGCCATGGCGCTGTGCGCGTGCCACCTCGCGGTCCAGCGCCTCGCTCACGCCCAGGCGGTTGAGCTGGCCGGTCAGCGGGTCGTGGCGTGCGCGGCGCGCGGCCTCGTCCAGCTCCTGCTGCAGTGTTTCGATGCGGGCCTCGCAGGCATCGACATGGGTGCGCAGCGCCTGCAGCTCCTCCTGGGCCACGCGGCTGCCGGCGGCCATGGTGCGCGTGGCCTCCAGCACCTGCTGCAGCAGCGGGGCTGCGTCTTCCAGGCGCTGGATGCCGTCCAGCTGGCGTGCCGCCTCTTCCATGCGGGTGCCCAGCGTTTCGTTGCTGCTCGTGATCTGCGCCAGGTGCTGGACGAAGCCGCCCAGCATGTCCCTGAGCGCCTGCTGCGCGGCGGCCATGCCGTCCTGCAACTGCAGGCGCCGGTGGATCACGGTCTGCAGCTCGCGCCGTGCATCGGCCAGGGGCGCGGGCGACAGCGGCGGGGTGATGGCCTGCTCGATGGCCGTGAGCTGCTGCACCAGCCAGCTGCCATGCGTGGGGTCCTGGGCCAGGTGCTGCACCAGGGTCTGCAGCAACTCCTGCATCAGCTGCAGGACCTGAAGCTGGTCGGCGATGGAGAACGTCAGCGGGTAGTGCTGGTCGTGCAGGCGCCGCGCCAGGGCCTTGGCATCCACGGGCGGCGACTGCAGTTGCTCCATCAACTGCTGGTGCAGTTGCCCGGTTTTGGCGTCCTGGGTGTCCAGCAGCGTGGACAAGGCCTCGAAGCGCCGCGCCAACTGCTGGGTCAGGTCGTCGGGCAGGGCCTGGACGGGCGGCGGCACGGGCAGTTCCACGGGCCTGGCCTCATGGGTGGGCGGCTGCAGGGCTGCGTTGGCATAGGCGGTGATGACCTGCTGCAGCCCTTGCCAGTCGCTGCGCTCTATGGCGGCACCCAGCTGGTCGCGCAACCGCTTTTGCCCGGGCGTCTGCGCAGGCAGCAGCGCGTGGACATGGCGCAGCGGGCCCTGGGGAAAGCTGGCGGGGCCGGGCTCGCCGGCCGCCTGTTCATAAAGGCGGGTGTAGTTTTCCGGGGTGGGCGGCAGGCGGTTCAGCGCCAGCTGCCGCAGGGTTTCGCGTGCCAGTTCGGAAGCGGAGCGCTCGGCCATGGGTGGGCAGTTGTTTCAGAATGCAATGCCCTCCAGTGTGGCATGGCCAGCGCCCGGTTCACTGCTCGTTGACCATCACCAGCTTGCCCTGCACCTGGCGCGATCCCATGCGCGTATAGGCGGCGTGCAGCTCGGCCATGGGCATGGTGCGGTCGATCACGGGCTTGATCTTTCCCTGGCCGTACCACTGCGCCAGCTCCTGCATCATGGCCGCGTTGGCCTTGGGCTCGCGCCGGGAGAACTCGCCCCAGAAGACGCCCACCAGCGATGCGCCCTTGAGCAGCGGCAGGTTCAGCGGCAGGGCAGGAATCGGGCCTGCGGCAAAGCCCACGATCAGATAGCGGCCGCGCCAGGCGATGGAGCGGAAGGCCGGCTCGGCGAAGTCGCCGCCCACGGGGTCGTAGACCACGTCGGGGCCCTTGCCGTCGGTGGCTTGCTTGATGGCGGCGCGCAGGTCGCCCTGGCTGTAGTTGATGGTGGCGTCGGCGCCCTGTGCCTTGCACAGCGCGCATTTCTCGTCGGTGGAGGCCGCCGCGATCACACGCGCACCCGCTGCCTTGGCGATCTGGATGGCGGCCGTGCCCACGCCGCCCGCCGCGCCCAGCACCAGCACGGTCTCGCCCGCGCGCAGCTGGCCGCGGTCGATCAGCGCATGGTGCGAGGTGGCATAGGTCATGATGAAGGCCGCAGCATCGACGAAGCTGAAACCGTCTGGCAGCGGCATGCAAAGCGCGGCCGGCGCCAGCGTATGGGTGCCGAAGCCCCCGGTGCCCGACAGGCAGGCCACGCGCTGGCCCACGCTCAGGTGGCTCACGCCTTCGCCCACGGCCTGGACCACGCCCGCGTATTCCGAGCCCGGCACGAACGGCAACTCAGGCTTCATCTGGTACTTGTTCTGCACGATCAGCAGATCGGGAAAGTTCAGGCTGGCCGCCTTCACTTCGAGCAGTACCTGCCCCGGGCCCGGCGTGGGCGTGGGCAGCTGCGTCCACTGCAGTTGATCGACGCCTGTGGGCGTGGTGCAAAGCCAAGCGTGCATGGTGGTTGTCTCCTGTGATTGAATGCCTGGCCGATGATAGGAGTGTGGTGGGAATGCCTCCTGTCCCTCGGGCGACGAGACGCACGCCTACAATCGCCCGCAATCCCCGCTGTATCCATGAAGATTCTCATTTGTAACGACGACGGCTACCAGGCGCCCGGCATCCAGGCCCTGTACGAGGCGCTGCGCACGGTGGCAGACGTCGAGGTGGTGGCACCGGAGCACAACAACAGTGCCAAGTCCAACGCCCTGACGCTGAACGCGCCGCTGTATGTGCACCAGGCCCACAACGGCTTTCGCTATGTCAATGGCACGCCGGCGGACTGCGTGCACATCGCCCTGACCGGCCTGCTGGGCTACCGGCCCGACCTGGTGGTCTCGGGCATCAACAACGGCGCCAACATGGGCGACGACACCATCTATTCCGGCACCGTGGGCGCCGCCATGGAGGGCTTTCTGTTCGGCATTCCCGCCATTGCCTTCTCCCAGGTGGACAAGGGCTGGTCCGAGATCGAGGCCGCTGCCGCCGCCGCGCGCCAGCTGGTCATGGACATGCAATCGCAGGAACTGATCGGCCTGTCGCCCTGGCTGCTCAACGTGAACATTCCCAACATGCCCTTGTCCGCGCTCAAGCCCCTCAAGCTGTGCCGGCTGGGCCGCCGCCATGCGGCCGAACGCGTCATCACCCAGGAGAGCCCGCGCGGCGAAATGATGTACTGGATAGGCAGCGCAGGCGCGGCCAAGGATGACTCGGAGGGCACGGACTTCCACGCCACGGCGCACGGCCATGTGTCCGTCACGCCGCTGAAGGTGGACCTGACCGACCACGACAACCTGGGCTACTGGGCACAGACGGCGGCCAGGCTGGCGTCGGCCGGCCAGGGCGTGCAGGCAGCCCAGGGCGGGGCGGTGCAGCCGTGAGCGAGCGCCGTCCCGGAGTTCCCTCGTGGGTGGCGCGCTCGGTGCAAACCCCTGCGCCGACCTCGCGCGCGGCGCCTGCGCGCTCTGCGCTGGCGCCGGCCGGTGCCCGTGCCCCGCAACAGCCTTCGGGCATCGGCCTGGACTCGGCCGCCGTCCGCGCCCGCATGGTGCAGCGGCTGGCTGCCACCGGCATACAGTCGCCGGCCGTGCTGGCCGCCATGGGATCGGTGGAGCGCCACCGCTTTGTGGACAGTGCCCTGGTCAATCAGGCCTATGAAGACACCAGCCTGCCGATCGGCCTGGGCCAGACGATCTCCAAGCCCAGCGTGGTCGCCCGCATGACCGAGCTGCTGCTGGGCTCGGAGGCCGCGAAGTCGGGGCTGGGCCGCGTGCTGGAAATCGGCACGGGCTGCGGCTACCAGGCGGCGGTGCTGGCGCGCGTGGCACGCGAGGTCTATTCGATCGAGCGCCTGCGCGGCCTGCACGAGAAAGCGCGCAGCAATCTGCGTCCCTGGCGGCTGACCAATGTCCATCTGATCTTTGGAGATGGCATGGAAGGCTATGGCAGCGGCGCGCCGTATGCGGGCATCATCTCGGCCGCTGGCGGCGAGAGCATGCCCTCGGCCTGGTGCGACCAGCTGGCCGTGGGCGGGCGGCTTGTCGCCCCCATGGTGGTTACGGGTGGTAAGCAGGCACTGCTGGTGATTGACAAGAGTTCACACGGGTTTACGCAGTCGATTTTGGAGGCCGTGAACTTTGTCCCCCTAAAATCGGGCATCGCCTAGAAGGGAATAACTTATGTTGGTATCGCGAAGTCTTGGGGCTTGGGGAACGGTGGTGCTGGCCGGCATGGTTCTGGCAGGCTGCACATCCCAAGTGAACAGGGCTCCCGTGGAGGACCGTGGAACGACCACCACCTCCTCCACCTCTTCCTCGCCATCGGCAGCCGTCAAGCCGCTGCCCGGCGTCGAAAACGCCGGCAAGCCCGGCTACTACACGATCAAGCCCGGTGACACGCTGATCCGCATCGGCCTGGAAACCGGCCAGAGCTGGAAGGACATCGCGCGCTGGAACAATCTGGAGAACCCCAACCTGATCGAAGTCGGTCAGGTGGTGCGCGTCGTGCCGCCGACCAGCTCGGACAGCGTCGGCACGCGCCCCTCGTCCACTGCCTCCTCCACGCCCAGCGGCTCGCCCGTGGTGGCGACGCCGCTGCCGCCCGTGGCATCGTCGGGCGGCTCCACTGCAACGCCTGCACCCGCACCGACCCCGGCACCCGCCCCTGCACCCGCAGCCGGCAAGGGCGCCGACGATGTGGACTTCATCTGGCCTGCATCGGGCAGCCTGATCGCCGGCTTTGACGAGGCGCGCAACAAGGGTTACGACATCGCAGGCAAGGCCGGCGATCCCGTGATGGCCGCTGCCGATGGTCGCGTGGTCTATGCCGGCGCCGGCCTGCGTGGCTATGGCAACCTGATCATCCTCAAGCACAACAACACCTACCTCACGGCCTACGCGCACAACCAGACGCTGCTGGTCAAGGAAGACCAGACCGTGCGCAAGGGCCAGAAGATCGCCGAGATGGGCAGCACCGACGCGGACCGCGTGAAGCTGCACTTCGAGGTGCGTCGCCAGGGCAAGCCTGTCGATCCTTCGCGCTACCTGCCTTCGCGCTGATGAGCCGCAGCACCAGGCAAACCGGACAAGCCCCTGCCCCGCAGGGGCTTGTTTCTTCTGCGCCCGGCGAATCGCCGTGGGAGCCGGTCGAGGACGAGGCCGAAGGCGGCGAGGTCGAGGCCGCCGCAGCCGAGCTGCGCGAGATCACCGTGCCCCCGGCCCAGCACGGCCTGCGCGCCGACAAGGTGCTGGCCGAATGCGTGGCCGAGTTCTCCCGCAGCTATCTGCAGCAACTGCTGGCGCAGGGCGCGGTCACGCTCAACGGGCGTGTGCTGGTCAAGCCGGCCACCAAGGTGGCTGCCGGCGACCGGATGGTGCTGGAGATGCGGCCCACGCAGCAGAGCATGGCCTTCCAGCCCGAAGACATGGCGCTGGACGTGGTGTATGAGGACGAGCACCTGCTGGTCGTCAACAAGCCGGCTGGCCTGGTCGTGCACCCGGCCCCGGGCAATTGGACGGGAACCCTGCTCAACGGCCTGCTGGGGCGCGACCCCAAGGCGCGCGAGGTGCCGCGCGCCGGCATCGTCCACCGCCTGGACAAGGACACCAGCGGGCTCATGGTGGTGGCGCGCAGCCGCGCCGCCATGGACGCGCTGGTGTCCATGATCGCCGCGCGCGATGTCAGCCGCCAGTACCTGGCACTGGCCCACAAGGCCTGGGGCCCGCGCAAGCGCCGCGAGGTCGATGCGCCCATCGGCCGTGACCCGCGCAACCGACTGCGCATGGCCGTTGTCGACCTGGCACAGCATGCGGGCAAGACCGCGCGCACCGACATCGACCTGCTTGCCGGCAACGAGGAAGTCAGCCTGGTGCGCTGCACGCTGCACACGGGCCGCACTCACCAGATCCGCGTGCACATGGCATCGCTGGGCCACCCGCTGGTGGCCGATGCCGTCTACGGCGGCAAGGAGGCTGGCGGCATGGCGCGCCAGGCGCTGCACGCCTTCCGGCTGGCCTTCACCCATCCCATGACAGGCCAGGCCCTGGTGCTGCGCGCGCCGCTGCCGCCCGATATGGCACAGGCGCTGGAAAATTGGGGGCTGAGCTACAATCCCGCCGAAAGCCTCTGACCATCTCTCGCATGGCATCCGTGGAGCGCTTGCTTCCTCTTCTTTGATTCGGCGCACCCTGGCTGCCACCTCTGGTGGCACGCGCGCCTTTGTTCCCGAGACGCTGAGCCATGAATACGGTAGATGCCAAGCGGGTCCTGGAAACTGCATTGATCTGTGCGCCGCAGCCTGTCACGCTGCGTGAGCTGCGCTCGCTGTTCGATGACGTGCTGGGCTCCGACACGCTGAAGGACCTGCTGCTGGACCTGCAGAAAGACTGGGCGCAAAAGGGTGTGGAGCTGGTGCAGGTGGCGTCTGGATGGCGCTTCCAGAGCCGGCCCGAGATGCGGGTCTATCTGGACCGGCTGCATCCCGAAAAGCCGCCACGCTACACCCGCGCGACCCTGGAGACGCTGGCGATCATCGCCTACCGCCAGCCAGTGACGCGTGGCGACATCGAGGACATACGCGGCGTGACGGTCAACAGCCTGCTGATCAAGCAACTGGAAGACCGGGGCTGGATCGAGGTGATCGGCCACCGGGAGACCGTGGGCCGGCCGTCGCTGTTTGCCACCACGCGCCAGTTTCTGGACGACCTGGGCCTGCAGTCGCTGGACCAGTTGCCCATGCTCGAGGAGCCCGAATCCCAGCAAAGCCTGTTCAAGGCGCTGGAAGAGTCGGGTGCGCAGGAATTGGTAGCGGACGAGGCCGCGCCAGCCGGTGACGCTCCTCTGCCCGAAGAGCCCCCGGGCGAGACAGATGCCACGGGATCGGACGGGGCAGATGCCGCAATGGCAGCAGATACGGCTCAAGCTGATACAGCAGACCTGGCGGACGCGGCAGAGACAACAGATACAACGGATACAGCGGATACAACGGATACGGACGGCGCTGCAAAGCAGGCCGAAGAAGGAAAGCCATGACGGGTAGTGATATCTCCAAAGACCAGGACGCCCAGCCGGCGTCCGATGAGGCCGGCGCGCAGCGCAAGGCCCGCCCCGCGCGCTCGCGCGCTCCCAAGGCCGGGTCGCGGCCCGGCGCCAAGCCTGTGCGCAAGCCGCGTCCGGCCGCCGAGGCGGTGCATGCCGAAGACACCGTGCAAGAGCTGGCGCCTGCTGATGCACCAGAGTCGACCGACTCAGGGTCTGTCGAAGGTTACGGTTTTGCGGACGTCATCTCGGGCGAGCTCGACGCGGCCGAAGAGCGCGACGATGCTGCGCCTGCCAAGCGCGTGCTGCTGCCCCAGGTCGATTCGCCCAAGCTGCACAAGGTGCTGGCCCAGGCCGGGCTGGGATCGCGCCTCGAAATGGAGCAGCTCATTCTGGAAGGCCGCATCTCGGTCAACAACGAGCCTGCCCACGTGGGCCAGCGCATCCAGTTCGGCGACCAGATCAAGGTCAATGGCCAACCCATCCGTTTTCGCATCGACCCGCCGCCGGCGCGTGTCATCGCCTATCACAAGCCCGTGGGCGAGGTCGTCACGCATGACGATCCGCAAAACCGTCCCACGGTGTTCCGCAAGCTGCCTCGCCTGCAGCATGGCAAATGGCAATCGGTGGGCCGCCTGGACCTGAACACCGAAGGCCTGCTGCTGTTCACCAGCTCGGGCGAGCTGGCCAACTCCCTGATGCACCCGCGCTTCGGCCTGGAGCGCGAATACGCAGCCCGCGTGCTGGGCGCGCTCAGCAAGGAAGAAAAGCAGCGCCTGACCGACGGCGTGCAGCTGGAAGACGGCGTGGCCGCCTTCGGCTCCATCGAGGACGGCGGTGGTGAAGGCGCCAACTGCTGGTACCGCGTGACCATTTCCGAAGGCCGCAACCGCGAAGTGCGCCGCATGTTCGAGGCGGTGGGCCATGCCGTGAGCCGGCTGATCCGCATCCGCTACGGCGCCATGGTGCTGCCGCGCGGCCTCAAGCGCGGCGCCTGGGTGGAGCTGGACCAGGCCGATATCCAGTCCCTGGCTTCGGCAGCCGGCATGCAGGCGCGTGCGCCCGCTGCACCCAAGCCCCCGGCCGGAGGCCGCCGTGGTGGCCCGGCCGACCGCAATACCGTTCGCCGCGAAGGCGGCGGCCGCTACTTCGACGGCAATCGCCCGGCGCCCAACGCCATGCTCGACGGCCCGCGTGCCAAGCCTGCCGCCAAGGGCGGCAAGGCTGACGGCGGCCAGGGACAGGGCAAGGGGCAGGGCGGTGCAGGCGGTCGGGGCAAGGGCGGCGGCAGCCAGCAGCCCGATCCGATGCGTACATCGGTGGGCTACATCGGCTCCGACAGCCTGTCGCGTGCACGCCAGAACGCCAAGCGCAAGCCGGGAGGACGCCGCTGAAAGGCGGCCGGGCCGTCCGCCTTCTGGTTCATCCGGAGGTGGTCGGCCCGCCCTGTAAGCCTGCCATTTGGCAGCACCATGTCATCAAGGACTTTGATGGCACAGCTAGAATCAACGGTTTTGTCCAATTGACAAAAATCCATAGTAACCCTGATTAGGAACCATTCAAATGGCCATCGAACGCACTCTTTCCATCATCAAGCCCGACGCCGTTGCCAAGAACGTGATCGGCCAGATCTACGCACGCTTCGAAGGCGCTGGCCTGAAGGTCATCGCTGCCAAGATGGTGCACCTGTCGCGCGGCGAAGCCGAGCAGTTCTACGGCGTCCACAAGGAGCGTCCTTTCTTCAAGGACCTGGTGGACTTCATGATCTCCGGCCCCGTGATGATCCAGGCTCTGGAAGGCGAGAACGCCATCCTGAAGAACCGCGAACTGATGGGCGCCACCGACCCCAAGAAGGCTGAGAAGGGCACGATCCGCGCCGACTTCGCCGACAGCATCGACGCCAACGCCG
Organism: Delftia deserti; assembly: GCF_042653485.1. Lineage (NCBI taxonomy): Bacteria > Pseudomonadati > Pseudomonadota > Betaproteobacteria > Burkholderiales > Comamonadaceae > Delftia > Delftia deserti. The sequence continues at coordinate 5,740,512 of NZ_JBHSIH010000001.1, forward strand.
TGCACGGCTCTGACGCCGCTGAAACTGCAGCCGTGGAAGTGGCTTTCTTCTTCCCCGGCATGAACGTCTACTCGCGCTAATCCCCGCGTCTTCCGCGGCCGTCATGGTCTGTCCGGTGCAGGCCGTGCCTGCCGCGGAAGAGCCGAGAGCGGCGTGGCACCGGCCTGCCGACATGAATACCAATTTGCTAGATTTTGATCTCGACGGACTTGCCGCTTACTGCGAGCAACTCGGCGAGAAGCGTTTCCGCGCGACGCAGCTGTTCCGCTGGATCCACCAGCGAGGCGCCAGCGACTTCGACCAGATGAGCGATCTGGCCAAGTCCCTGCGCGAAAAGCTCAAGGCGTGTGCCCACATCACGGCCCTGCCGGTTCTGACCGAGCATGTGTCTGCCGATGGAACAGTCAAGTGGCTGTTCGACGTGGGAGGCGGCGATGCCGTCGAAGCCGTTTTCATTCCCGAAGATGACCGGGGCACGCTGTGCGTGTCGTCCCAGGCGGGCTGCGCCGTGGGCTGCCGCTTCTGCTCCACGGGTCACCAGGGCTTCAGCCGCAACCTCAGCACGGGCGAGATCCTGGCCCAGCTGTGGTATGCCGAGCATGCGCTGCGCAAGCGCCTGGGCACGGGCGGCGAGCGCGTCATCTCCAACGTGGTGATGATGGGCATGGGCGAGCCGCTGCAGAACTACACGGCCCTGGTGCCGGCGCTGCGCGCCATGCTCGATGACCATGGCTACGGCCTCTCGCGCCGCCGCGTGACCGTGTCCACATCGGGCGTGGTGCCGATGATCGACCGGCTGTCCCAGGACTGCGCCGTGGCCATGGCCGTGTCGCTGCATGCGCCCAATGACGAGCTGCGCGACCCGCTGGTGCCGTTGAACCGCAAGTACCCCATCCACGAGCTGCTCGATGCCTGCGAGCGCTACCTGGAATTCGCGCCCCGTGACTTCATCACGTTCGAGTACTGCATGCTCGATGGCGTCAATGACCAGCCTGAGCATGCGCGCCAACTGATAGAGTTGGTCCGCGCGCGTGGCGATGGCCGCAGCTGGTGCAAGTTCAACCTGATTCCGTTCAATCCGTTCCCGGCCTCGGGGCTGCTGCGTTCACCCGCAGCGCGGGTGACGGAGTTCGCCAGCCTGCTGAGCAATGCCGGCATCGTGACCACGGTGCGCAAGACTCGTGGCGACGACATCGATGCAGCCTGCGGACAGCTGGCTGGCGATGTCAAGGACCGCACGCGCGCTGCCGAGCGCATGGCCAGGCAGCGCACCATTGTTCTCAAGCAGGTGCCTTGAGAAGACCTGGGGCATGCCTGGCATGCCCCGACGGAACAAAGGACAGTTCATGAAGTCAGTGGCTCGGCGGCTGCGAACGGGGGAAATCGGTACAGGCATGCGCTGGGCGGTGCCCGCGCTGGTTCTTGTCTTGGCGGGCTGCGCGGGCAAGCAGCCCTTGGTGCCTCCGGCGAATTCTGGCTCCGGCAACGCTTCCTCCGTCTCCAATGCCTCGATGGCTTCTGCCGCCGAGGTCGATCCTCGCCGCCGCGCGAGCATCCGCCTGGAGCTGGCGGCTTCCTATTTCCAGGCTGGCCGCATCGATGTGGCCCTGGAGGAGGTGAACCAGGCGCTGGTCTCCGACCCCGCTTCCGCCGATGGCTACGGCCTGCTGGCCCTGATCTACATGCGCAACCAGGACTGGGACCAGGCCGATGCCAGCCTGCGCAAGGCGATGTCGCTGCGACCCCAGGACGGCGACCTGCAGCACAACTACGGCTGGCTGCTGTGCCAGCGCAAGCAATACGTGCAAGCCCAGGAATGGCTGGACAAGGCCCTGGCCCAGCCCGGCTACCTGGAGCGCCCCAAGACCTGGATGGCCAAGGGCCTGTGCCTGCAGCAGGCCGGCCTTCTGGTCGAGGCCCAGCAGGCGCTGCTCAAAGGCTATGAACTCGATCCCGCCAACCCGGTGATCGCCTACCACCTGAGCAACGTGATGCTGCAGGGCGGGGACGCCAAGAGGGCGCAGTTCTACATCCGGCGCCTGAACAGCAGTCCCCAGTCCAATGCGGAAAGCCTGTGGCTGGGCGTCAAGATAGAGAGGGCGCTGCAGCAATCTGCAGCGATGCGGCAGCTGGCTGACCAGCTGCACCAGCGCTTCCCCGAGTCCCGCCAATGGCTGGCCTACGAGCGTGGAGCATTCAATGAGTGAGGTGTTGGCGGTGCATGACGAAGCAGGTACGCAAGGCGAGAATGCCCAAACTTCCATGACGGCGGGCACGCTGCTGCGCCAGGCGCGCGAGGCGGCAGGCCTGTCGCTGGCCGGGCTGGCGGCGGCGCTCAAGGTGCCGGCCCCCAAGCTGGAGGCCCTGGAGGCGGATGACTATGCCGCATTCCAGGACCATGTCTTCATGCGGGCCCTGGCGCAAAGCGTCTGCCGCACGCTGCGCGTGGACTCGGCCTCGGTGCTGGCCCTGTTGCCGCGCACCCAGCTCAAGAGCCTGGCCGACGATCGCGGCAGCATCAATGCCACGTTCAAGGAACGCTCCTTCAAGGTCACAGGAACACCGCTGGGTCGCGAAAACGGTTCGCGCAAGGTGGCCATCATCGTGCTGCTGCTGCTGGCCGCTGCCGCTGCCGTGTACTTCCTGCCCAGGCACGAAGGCGACGCCGAAGAGCCGCAGGCCGGCGCTTCCGATGCCGCAGCCCTGGTGCAGCCTGCAGGGGCTGGGTCCGAGCCCGTGGCGGTCCAGGAGTCCGTTGCGCCTGCTGCGCCGGCGCCGGCCGATGTGCCTGATGCATCTGCATCTGTACCGGCAACTTCAGCTCCTGCCGCGGCAGCCGTTCCGGCTCCTGCGTCCACCACAACGCCTGCTGCCCCTGCTGCTGCGACAGTCCCTGCCGCCGATGCGCCTGCCGATGGCGCAGCAGCGACATCGGCAGCCACCGCGGCGCAAACGCCTGGTGGCGTGCTGGTCATGAAGGCCAACGCACAATCGTGGGTACAGGTGAAGGATTCCGGTGGCCGCGTGGTGCTGCAAAAGACGCTGGCGGCCGGTGAATCCATTGGTGCCGAGGGCGCGCTGCCGCTGTCGGTCATCATCGGCAATGCCAGCGGCACCGAGGTGCGTGTGCGTGGCGAATTGCTGGAAGTCGCCAAGACCACCCGCGACAATGTGGCCCGCTTTGAGGTGAAGTGACCGTGCAAGATCTCCCCATCACGCAGCAGCCGATAGCGATTGCCTCGCCGCTGCCGCGCAAGTCCCGCCAGGCCCGTGTGGTCTGGCGCAACAACGTCGTCACCGTGGGCGGCGACGCGCCTGTGCGCGTGCAGTCCATGACCAACACCGATACGGTGGACGCGGTCGAGACGGCCATCCAGGTGCGCCAGCTGGCCCAGGCCGGCTCGGAGATGGTGCGCATCACCGTCAACACGCCCGAGGCGGCCGCCGCCGTGCCCTATATCCGCGAGCAGCTCGACCGCATGGGCGAGTACGTGCCGCTGGTGGGTGACTTCCACTACAACGGCCACCGCCTGCTCACCGAATATCCTGCCTGCGCCGAGGCACTGTCCAAGTACCGCATCAACCCCGGCAACGTCGGCAAGGGCGAGAAGAAGGACAAGCAGTTCGGCCAGATGATCGAGGCGGCGGCCCGCTACGACAAGGCCGTGCGCATCGGCGTCAACTGGGGTTCGCTGGATCAGGAGCTCATGGCGCGCCTGATGGACGAGAACTCGCGCCGCGCCCAGCCCTGGGATACGCGCCAGGTCATGTTCGAGGCGCTGATCTCCTCGGCCGTCGATTCCGCGCGCCTGGCCGAGTCCATGGGGCTGAACGGCGACAACATCATCCTGTCGTGCAAGGTCAGCGGCGTGCAGGACCTGATCTCGGTCTACCGGGCCCTTGCGCAGCGCTGCGACTATGCGCTGCACCTGGGCCTGACCGAGGCCGGCATGGGTACCAAGGGCACGGTGGCCTCGGCCGCCGCGCTGTCCGTGCTGCTGCAGGAAGGCATTGGCGACACCATCCGCGTCTCGCTCACGCCCCAGCCCGGCGAGGCCCGCACCCAGGAAGTTGTGGTCGCCTCCGAAATCCTGCAGTCCCTGGGCCTGCGCATCTTCGTGCCCAGCGTCACGGCCTGCCCTGGCTGCGGCCGCACCACCAGCACCACCTTCCAGGAGCTGGCCAAGCAGATCGATGACTATCTGCGTGGCCAGATGCCGCTGTGGCGCATGAAGTATCCCGGTGTCGAGGCGATGAAGGTGGCCGTGATGGGCTGCATCGTCAACGGTCCCGGCGAGAGCAAGCACGCCAACATCGGCATCAGCCTTCCCGGCACGGGCGAGGCACCCGCCGCCCCCGTCTACATCGACGGTGAAAAGGCGCTCACGCTGCGCGGCGAGCGGATTGCCGAGGAATTCCAGGCACTGGTCGAAAATTATGTGGCGCGCACCTATGGCGCCACCGCCGCTGCACCCGCCTGAGCGGCTGCATCGAGCATTGCAGTTATTGCAAAATAGATAGCGCACCACGCTTTTCCTCATTGGCTCTCACGCGGAACAGACGTTGAGGGCATGGGGCGAAAAAAGCGGGGTCAGCGCCTGTTTCCGAGCATTCATCGAACGAGAACAACGTGGCCAAACCCGAAAAACTCTCCGCCGTCAAAGGCATGAACGACATTCTTCCCGCCGAGTCCGCTCGCTGGGAATGGCTGGAAGCGCAGGTGCGTGAATTGATGGCGCGCTTTGCCTACCGCAACGTGCGCACGCCCATCGTCGAGCATACGCAGCTGTTCGTTCGTGGCATAGGCGAGGTGACGGACATTGTCGAGAAGGAGATGTACTCCTTCGAGGACAAGCTCAACGGCGAGCGCCTGACGCTGCGCCCTGAAGGTACGGCCAGTCTGGTGCGCGCCACCATCGAGAACAATCTGCTGTACGACGGCGGCAAGCGCATGTGGTACATGGGCCCCATGTTCCGCCACGAGCGCCCGCAGCGCGGCCGTTACCGCCAGTTCCACCAGATCGGCGCCGAGGCCCTGGGTTTTGCCGGCCCCGATGTCGATGCCGAGCTCATCATGCTGGCCGTTTCCCTGTGGAAGCAGCTGGGCCTGACCCAGTGGCGCCTGGAAATCAACAGCCTGGGCCAGCCTGAGGAGCGCCAGGCGCATCGCCAGGCCCTGATCGCCTACCTGGAGCAGCACCAGGACGTGATGGACGAAGAGGCCAAGCGCCGCATGTACAGCAATCCGCTGCGCGTGCTGGACACCAAGAACCCCGCCATGCAGGAAATGGTCAACGGCGCGCCGCGCCTGCTGGACTTCCTGGGCGAGGGCTCGCTGGCCCACTTCGAAGGACTCAAGGCCATCCTGGACGCCAACGGCGTGCCATGGACCGTGAACCCACGCCTGGTGCGCGGCCTGGACTACTACAACCTGACGGTGTTCGAGTTCATCACCGACATGCTGGGCTCGCAGGGCACCATCTGCGCCGGAGGCCGCTACGACTACCTGATCGAACAGGTGGGCGGCAAGAGCGCGCCTGCCGTGGGCTGGGCGTTGGGCGTGGAGCGCGTGCTGGAACTCGTCAAGGAGCTCGGCACCGACATTCCCGCACCCACGCTGCATGCCTACGCCATCGTCCCCGACGTGGCCGCCATGCCCGTGGCGCTGCGCACCCTGCAGCAGCTGCGCGAGGCCGGTGTGCGCGTGCAGATGCACGCAGCCAGTGCCGAAGGCATGGGCAGCATGAAGTCGCAGTTCAAGAAGGCCGATGCCAGCGGCGCGCATTTCGCGCTGATCTTCGGCTCCGATGAGCTGCAGCAGGGCCTGGTCACCGTCAAGTCGCTGCGCGACGGCGCAGGCCAGCAGGTGCAGCAAGCCCTGGCTGATGCGGCCCAATGGGCTGCCACCCTACAATCGGCGGTTTGACCAGCATCCGCAGCTTTTCAAGCGACCGCTCCAGCGGCGACCTCCATACATAAAGCGACACAGGCGATCCATGGCAAACCATTTCGATCTCGAAGAACAAGAGCAGATAGAGCAGCTCAAGCATTTCTGGAATACCTGGGGCACGTTGATCACCGGCGTGCTCGTGGTCATCTTCGTCGGCTTTGCCGGCTGGAATGGCTACCAGTACTGGGAAAAGCGCCAGGCCACGCAGGCCGCCGCGCTGGCGCATGCCGTTGACGTGGCGCTGGCCGGCAAGGACGCGGCGCGCGCCGGCCAGGCCTTCGCCGATCTCAAGGACAAGTACGCAGGCACCACGCAGGCGGCCCAGGCCGGCCTGCTGCTGGCCAAGGCTGCAGTGGACGAAGGCAAGCTCGATGACGCCAAGGCAGCCCTGAGCTGGGTGGCCGACAAGGGCGACGAAGGCTACAAGGCCCTGGCCAAGCTGCGCCTGAGCGCCGTGCTGGAGCAGCAAAAGCAATACGACGAAGCCCTCAAGGCGCTGGAAGGCAGCATGCCCGAATCCTTTGCCGGCATCGTGGCCGACCGCCGTGGCGACATTCTCGCGGCCCAGGGCAAGCAGGCCGAGGCCATCGATGCCTACCAGCGCGCCCATGCCGCCCTGGACAAGGGTATGGACTACGGACGCCTGATCGAATTCAAGCTCAACGCCCTGGGCGCCGAGCCCACCGTGCTGGCACAGGCCAAGACGTCGACTTCGGAGAAGCAACCTTGAAAACTTCGGCTGATCAATTGATGGCGATTTCGCGCCCGCGCGGCGTGGCGCGCTGGATGGCTCTGGGCCTGCTGGCCGGTGCCCTGGGTGGATGCTCCACGGTGTCCTCGTGGTTCAGCAGCGACACCAAGCCCAAGCCCCAGGAGTTGGGTGCCAACCCCGGCCTGCTGGCCGTGCACCAGGCCTGGACGGCCAGGCTCGGTGCCGAAGTGCCACTGGCCACCGACATCCATGTGCAGGGCGATACGCTGCTGATCGCTGCCAAGGATGGCAGCGTCACGGCCCTGGACGCACGCAACGGCAGCCAGCTGTCGCGCTTCACCGTGGGCGAGCCGCTGACCGCGGGCGTGGGCAGTGATGCCGAGCGCCAGGCCGTGGTCACGCGCAGCAACCAGATCATCGTCTACTCGCAAGGCAAGCAGCTGTGGAAGCAGCCGCTGTCCGCAGCGGCCTACACGCCGCCTCTGGTGGCGGGAGGCCGCGTCTTCGTGCTGGCAGCCGACCGTTCGCTGGCCGCATTCGATGCCGCCAACGGCCGCAAGCTGTGGACCGCGCAGCGCCCGGGCGAGCCCCTGGTGCTGCGCCAGCCCGGCGTGCTGATCGCCGTGGGCAACACGCTGGTGGCCGGCCTGTCGGGCCGCATGGTGGGTATCGATCCCGACACCGGCGCCGTGCGCTGGGAGGCTCCGCTGGCCAGCCCGCGTGGCACCAACGACGTGGAGCGCCTGGTGGACCTCGTGGGCCGCGTCAGCCGTGTCGGTGACAGCGTCTGCGCGCGTGCCTTCCAGGCGGCCGTGGGCTGTGTGGATACGCAAAACGCATCGGTGCGCTGGACCCAGCCGTCCAAGGGCGCCGATGGCATCGACGGCGATGGTGATTCCGTGTTCGGCGCCGAGAGCAATGGCACCGTCCAGGCTTGGCGCCGCGGCGACGGCTCGCGCGTATGGTCCATCGACCAGCTGCAGCATCGCCGCCTGACGGCGCCGTTGATGCTGGGCCGCTCGGTGGTGTTTGGTGATGACTATGGCGTGGTGCATCTGCTGTCCAAGACGGACGGACAGGCGCTGGCACGATTGAAGACGGACGACTCCGGCGTGGCCTCGCCCCCGGTATCGGCTGCCAATACGCTGGTGGTGGTAAGCCGCAGCGGAACTGTGTACGGCTTCAGGCCGGATTGATAGGTATTTTCGGGAATGAAGCCAGTTATTGCCCTGGTAGGGCGACCCAATGTGGGCAAATCGACGCTGTTCAATCGGCTGACCAAGTCGAGGGATGCAATCGTCGCGGATTTCGCGGGCCTCACGCGTGACCGCCACTATGGACAGGGCCGCCAGGGTAAGCACGAGTACATCGTGATCGATACCGGCGGTTTTGAGCCTGATGCATCCAGCGGCATCTTCAAGGAGATGGCGCGCCAGACGCAGCAGGCTGTGGCCGAGGCGGACGTCGTGGTCTTCGTTGTCGATGCGCGCCTGGGCATGTCCGCCCAGGACCACGACATCGCCAAGTACCTGCGCCGCCTTGGCAAGCCCTGCGTGCTCGTGGCCAACAAGGCCGAAGGCATGAAGGAAGGCGTGCAGCTGACCGAGTTCTACGAACTGGGCCTGGGCGATGTGCTGCCGGTTTCCGCGGCACACGGGCAGGGCGTGCGCGACCTGCTCGACCTGGCCCTGGGCCAGCTCAACCTGCCCGAGCCCGAGGAAGATGATCCGTTCGACGATGTGGCCCAGAAGCCCATCCGCCTCACCGTGGCAGGGCGCCCCAATGTCGGCAAATCCACGCTGATCAACACCTGGCTGGGTGAGGAGCGACTGGTCGCCTTCGACATGCCGGGCACCACGCGCGATGCCATCTCGGTGCCCTTCGAGCGGGCTGGCCAGAAGTTCGAGCTGATCGACACGGCGGGCCTGCGCCGCAAGGGGCGGGTGTTCGAGGCCATCGAGAAGTTCTCCGTGGTCAAGACGCTGCAGGCCATCGAAAGCGCCAACGTCGTGCTGCTGCTCATCGATGCCACGCAGGGCGTGACCGATCAGGATGCGCACATTGCCGGCTACGTGCTGGAAAGCGGCCGTGCCGTGGTGCTTGCCGTGAACAAATGGGATGCGGTGGACGACTACCAGCGCCAGATGCTGGAGCGCTCGATCGAGACGCGCCTGTCCTTCCTCAAGTTCGCCCCCATGCATTTCATCTCGGCGGAAAAGCGCCAGGGCCTGGGTCCGCTGTGGAACTCCATCATCCAGGCGCACAAGGCTGCCACCTGCAAGATGCCCACGCCGGTGCTCACGCGCCTGCTGATGGAGGCCGTGCAGTTCCAGACGCCCAAGAAGACGGGCATCTACCGCCCCAAGATGCGCTATGCGCACCAGGGTGGCATGAACCCTCCGGTCATCGTCATACACGGCAATTCGCTCGAGCATGTGACGGAAGCCTACAAGCGCTTCCTCGAAGGGCGATTCCGGAAGGAGTTCAATTTGGTTGGCACGCCGTTGCGGATCGAGTTGAAAACCTCTCATAATCCTTTTGCCGACAAGGACAAGTAACAAGCCATGGGATTTCGGGAAAACCCTTGTGCGAGCAAGGGCCCCAAAACACTGTGGTAAGGTGTCGGTTTACAACAACACTCTTCGAACACGGAGAATATCGTGAGCAACAAAGGCCAACTCCTCCAAGACCCGTTCCTGAACGCGCTGCGCCGCGAACATGTGCCGGTGTCCATCTACCTCGTCAACGGTATCAAGCTGCAAGGCCAGATCGAATCCTTCGACCAGTACGTGGTCCTGCTTCGCAACACCGTCACGCAGATGGTTTACAAGCACGCCATCTCCACCATTGTTCCCGGCCGCGCCGTGAACTTCTCCACGGCCGAAGCTGCCGGCAGCGACGCCAGCGCTTGAGCTCGCGGCGCCCTGATGCCTCCCCGTACAGCCGGGGAGTTTCCTCACCCTTCGGGAGAGGTTTTTCTTGAGTTCTGAATCTTTTGACCGGTCCACGCCAACGCCAGTGCTGCTGGTGGGCGTGGATTTCGGCTTTCCCCATTTCGATGGCGAGTTGGAAGAGCTGGGCCTGCTGGCCGGCACGGCCGGCCTGCGCCCCGTCGCGCGCCTGACCTGCAAGCGCAAGGTGCCCGATGCGGCGCTGTTCGTGGGCAGCGGCAAGGCCGACGAAATCCGCATGCTGGCCCAGATGCATGGCGCCCAGGAAGTGCTGTTCGACCAGGCCCTGAGCCCGGCCCAGCAGCGCAACCTGGAACGCCATCTGCAGATGCCGGTCAACGACCGCACTTTGCTGATCCTGGAGATCTTCGCCCAGCGCGCGCGCAGCCATGAAGGCAAGCTGCAGGTGGAACTGGCGCGCCTGCAATACGTGGCCACGCGCCTCGTGCGGCGCTGGACCCACCTGGAGCGGCAGATGGGCGGCATCGGCGGCCGTGGCGGCCCTGGCGAGAAGCAGATCGAGCTGGACCGCCGCATGATCGACGAGTCGATCAAGCGCACCAAGGAGCGGCTGCAGAAGGTCAAGAAGCAGCGCGCCACGCAGCGTCGGCGGCGCGAGCGCCATGGCATCTTCAATATCTCGCTGGTTGGCTACACCAACGCCGGCAAGTCCACGCTGTTCAATGCGCTGGTGAAGGCGCGTGCCTATGCGGCCGACCAGTTGTTCGCCACGCTGGACACGACCACGCGCCAGCTGTACCTGAATGAAGCCCAGCAATCAGTGTCCCTGTCGGATACCGTGGGCTTCATCCGCGACCTGCCGCACGGCCTGGTCGATGCATTCCAGGCCACGTTGCAGGAGGCGATCGATGCCGATCTTCTGCTGCATGTGGTCGACGCCTCCAATCCGAATTTCCCGGAACAAATCCAACAAGTCCAGAAAGTTCTGAAGGAAATCGGTGCCCAGGAGGTGCCTCTGGTACTGGTTTTCAACAAATTGGACGCCGTCGATCCGGAGCGGCGTCCAGCACAGTTGCAGGACCAGTACGAGCTTGACGGGCTGCCTGTTTCACGGGTGTTCGTCAGTGCCCGCTCCGGCGAGGGGCTGCCGCAGCTGCGGCAGTTGCTGGCCGAGCATGCGCTGCGCGCGGAGGCGGAACACGCCGAAGCGCACGGCGATGATGAGCGGGATCAGGAGGAGGTGGATGGCGCGATGCCCCCTGGGCAGGACGCCGAATACTAGGGGCTAGCGCCCTGATTGGGCAAAATGCCGATTGGGTCCCTGTCTTTACTGAAGAAACCGAGACTTCTCGCATGAATCTTTCACAACGCGCCCATCGCTGGGCGATGCTGCCGCAGCGCCTTCGCGGGATGTTCAACCTGAATGATCCGCGATGGGGACGTGGCGACGACAAGAACGACGATGCTTCGCGCCCCAATGCCGACCGTCCCGCGCCGCCGCCCCCGCCTTCGGAACCCGCACGCGACAACCGCGACAGCCGTGACAACCGTCCCTCGTCGGGCGGCGGCCAGCCGCCTGATCTGGATGAGCTGTGGCGCGACCTCAACCGAAAGCTCTCGGGCCTGTTCGGCGGCAAGCCGGGCGGCGGCCGTGGCCAGCCGCCCATCCGCAATGGCGGTGGCAGCCAGCCGCCGGACATGCGCAGCGCCGGCATGGGCGTGGGCCTGATCGCCGGCATTGCCTTCATCATCTGGATGGGCACGGGCATCTTCATCGTCCAGGAAGGCCAGCAGGCCGTCATCACCCAGTTCGGCAAGTACAAGAGCACCGTGGGCGCCGGCATCAACTGGCGGCTGCCGTACCCGATCCAGCGCCATGAACTGGTGTTCGTGACGCAGATCCGCTCGGCCGACGTGGGGCGCGACACCATCATCAAGAGCACGGGCCTGCGCGAGTCGGCCATGCTCACCGAGGACGAGAACATCGTCGAGATCAAGTTCGCCGTCCAGTACCGCCTGAGCGACGCGCGCGCCTGGCTGTTCGAGAGCAAGAACCCGTCCGAGGCCGTGGTCCAGGCCGCAGAGACGGCAGTGCGCGAAGTCGTCGGCAAGATGAAGATGGACACTGCGCTGGCCGAGGAGCGCGACCAGATCGCCCCGCGCGTGCGCGACCTGATGCAGACCATCCTGGACCGCTACAAGGTGGGCGTGGAAGTCGTGGGCATCAACCTGCAGCAGGGCGGCGTGCGTCCGCCCGAGCAGGTGCAGGCGGCCTTCGACGACGTGCTGCGTGCCGGCCAGGAGCGTGAGCGTGCCAAGAACGAGGCCCAGGCCTACGCCAACGACGTGGTGCCGCGCGCAGCCGGCTCGGCAGCGCGCCTGCTGGAAGAGTCCAACGGCTACAAGGCCCGCATCGTGGCCCAGGCACAGGGTGATGCGCAGCGCTTCAGCTCGGTGTTCACCGAGTACCAGAAGGCTCCCCAGGTCACGCGCGACCGCATGTACCTGGAAACCATGCAGCAGATCTACGGCAACGTGACCAAGGTGCTGGTGGAGTCGCGCCAGGGCTCCAACCTGCTGTACCTGCCGCTGGACAAGATCATGCAAGGCGTGAGCGGCAATGTGCCGGCAGCCGACAGCTCGGCGGCCCCCAGCACCCAGGCGCCTGCGCCTGCCGCCATTCCCGGCCTTTCGAACGATGCGCGCAGCCGCGACAGCAGTCGCAGCCGTGACCGCGAAGCACGCTGAGGAGCAGCCCAAGTGAACCGAGTTGGATTTTTCATCACCAGCATTCTTCTGGCGCTCGCGCTGCTCAGCTCCATGCTGTTCGTCGTCGATCAGCGCCAGTTCGGCGTGGTCTATGCCCTGGGTCAGATCAAGGAAGTGATCACCGAGCCGGGCCTGAACATCAAGATGCCGCCGCCGTTCCAGAACGTGCGCTACATCGACAAGCGCCTGCTCACGCTGGACAGCACCGACACCGAGCCCATGCTCACTGCCGAAAAGCAGCGCGTGGTCATCGACTGGTACGTGCGCTGGCGCATCTCCGATCCGTCGGAGTACATCCGCAATGTGGGCCTGGACGAGTCGGCTGGCGCCATGCAGCTCAACCGCGTGGTGCGCAATGCCTTCCAGGAGGAAATCAACCGCCGCACCGTGCGCGAACTGCTGTCCAGCAAGCGCGACGCGCTGATGAACGACGTCAAGCGCGAAGTGCTGGAGACCGTGCGCGGCGCCAAGCCCTGGGGCGTGGACGTGGTCGACGTGCGCATCACGCGCGTGGACTATGCCGAGACCATCACGGAATCGGTCTACCGCCGCATGGAAGCCGAGCGCAAGCGCGTGGCCAACGAGCTGCGCTCCACCGGCGCCGCCGAAGGCGAGAAGATTCGCGCCGAGGCCGATCGCCAGCGCGAGATCACCATCGCCAATGCCTACCGTGACGCCCAGAAGGTCAAGGGCGAGGGCGATGCGGAAGCCGCCCGGACCTACGCCGAAGCCTTTGGCAAGGACCCGCAGTTCGCGCAGTTCTACCGCAGCCTGGAGGCCTACAAGGCCAGCTTTGCCAAGAAGAGCGATGTGCTCGTGCTCGATCCTTCGCAGACCGATTTCTTCAAGGCCTACCGCAGTGGTGGAAGCTCTGGAAAGTAAGCGCGCCTGAGCGGCAATGCCGCCCGGCCCCTGCACGGCGCCCCTGTTGGGGCGCCGTTTTTCTTGGGCCGCCGCTGCCGCCTGGGCACCGAATCGATTCGGAATACCGAACGCCCTCCGCGGGCCTTGGGACACCCCCAATTTGGGCTGGCCCGCAACAGCCGGTAGAATCACGTTTTTAACAGCCTCCCCCTTTTTCCATGTCTGCTTGGGTCCTGCCGGATCACATCGCCGATGTCTTGCCTTCCGAGGCCCGGCACATCGAAGAATTGCGTCGAGGCCTGCTCGATACAGCGCGTGGCTATGGCTATGAACTGGTCATGCCTCCCATGCTGGAGTACCTCGAATCCCTGCTCACCGGCACAGGGGAGGCGCTGGACCTGCAGACCTGCAAGCTCATCGACCAGCTGACGGGCCGCACCATGGGTCTGCGTGCAGACACCACGCAGCAGGTGGCCCGCATCGACGCCCATCTTCTCAACCGCAAGGGCCTCACGCGCCTGTGCTACTGCGGCCCCGTCGTCCATGCCCGCCCTGACCGCCCCCGCGCCACGCGCGAGCCGCTGCAGTTCGGTGCCGAGATCTACGGTCACCAGGGCATGGAAGCCGACCTGGAGGCGCTGCACCTGGCGCTGGACTGCCTGCGCAGCGCAGGCGTCACCAATATCAACGTCGATCTGGCCGATGTGCGCATCGTGCGCAGCCTGCTGGCTGGCGTGATGGTGGACATGCAGGTGCTGCGCGGCGTGCACGCCGCGCTGGCTGCCAAGGATGCAAGCGAGCTCGAGCGTCTCACCCGCGGCTTCCCCGCCGCTTCGCGCGAAGGCCTGATGGCCCTGCTGCAGCTGTACGGCGGCATCGAGGTGCTGGACCGTGCTGAGAAGCTGCTGGCGCGCACCGCAGGCGTGCAGCCGCTGCTCGATCAGCTGCGCTGGCTGGCCCAGCGCCTGGAGGGCGTGAGCGTGAGCTTCGATCTGGCCGATCTGCGCGGCTATGCCTACTACAGCGGCACGCGCTTCGCCATCTATGTGCCGGGTGCCAGCGATGCGCTGGTGCGCGGCGGTCGCTATGACGAGGTGGGTGCGGTCTTTGGCCGCAACCGGCCCGCCGCCGGCTTCAGCCTGGACATCAAGCAGCTCGTCGCTGTCGTGCCCGAGCGCCCGCTCAAGGCTGCCATCCGCGCGCCCTGGGGCGACGATCCCCAGGTTGCGGCTGCCATTGCTGCATTGCGCCGGCAGGGCGAGACCGTGGTCTGCGTGCTGCCAGGGCATGAAAGCGAAGTGGACGAATTCCACTGCGACCGCGAGCTCGTGCAGGTTGCCGGGCAGTGGGCCGTGCAAGCCATCTGACGCATTTGTCAATTTCTTCGGATTTCATCGGATTTGAATATGAAAGCTACCAAAGGTCGCAACGTGGTCGTGGTCGGCACCCAGTGGGGTGACGAAGGCAAGGGCAAGCTGGTGGACTGGCTGACCGAAAGCGCCCAGGGCGTGGTCCGCTTCCAGGGTGGCCACAACGCTGGCCACACGCTGGTCATCAACGGCGTGAAGACCGCACTGCACCTGATCCCCAGCGGCATCATGCGCCCCGGCGTGAAGTGCTATATCGGCAACGGCGTGGTGCTGTCGGCCGCCAAGCTGTTCGAGGAAATCGAAGGCCTGGAGAAGGCTGGCGTGCAGGTGCGTGACCGCCTGCGCGTGTCCGAGGCCTGCCCGCTGATCCTGCCTTTCCACTCGGCGCTGGACGTGGCGCGCGAAGCTGCGCGCGAGCAGGGAGGCACCGAGAAGATCGGCACCACCGGCCGTGGCATCGGCCCCGCCTACGAAGACAAGATTGCCCGCCGCGCACTGCGCGTGCAGGACCTCAAGTACCCCGAGCGCTTCGCCACCAAGCTGCGCGAACTGCTGGCCCTGCACAACCACATCCTGGTCAACGTGCTGGGTTCGAAGAACTTCACCTTCGGTGACGCGCTCAAGCCGTACATCAAGGATGGCGAAGTGCAATTCGACGCGGTGTACGAAGAGGCCATGCGCCATGCCGAGCTGCTCAAGCCCATGATGGCCGATGTCTCCCGCGAGCTGAACGCCGCGCACGCCGAAGGCGCCAACCTGCTGTTCGAAGGCGCGCAGGGCACGCTGCTGGACGTGGACCACGGCACCTATCCCTACGTCACCTCGTCCAATTGCGTCGCCGGCAATGCGGCTGCAGGCTCGGGCGTGGGCCCCGGCATGCTGCACTACATCCTGGGCATCACCAAGGCCTACTGCACCCGCGTGGGCGGCGGTCCTTTCCCCACCGAACTGGATTGGGAAAAGGAAGGCACGCCGGGCTGGCACATGAGCACCGTGGGCGCCGAAAAGGGCGTGACCACCGGCCGCTCGCGCCGCTGCGGCTGGTTCGATGCCGCGCTGCTCAAGCGCAGCGCCCAGGTCAACGGCCTGTCGGGCCTGTGCATCACCAAGCTCGACGTGCTCGACGGCCTGCAGGAACTGCTGCTGTGCGTGGGCTACGAGCTCGATGGCGAGAAGATCGACCTGCTGCCCATGGGCGCCGACGAGATCGCCCGCTGCAAGCCCATCTACGAGTCCATCCCCGGCTGGACCGATTCCACCGTGGGCGTGACCGACTACGACAAGCTGCCGGCCAATGCCCGCCGTTATCTGGAGCGCATCGAGGAAGTGACGGGCGTGCCCATCGCCATGGTTTCGACCAGCCCCGACCGGGATCACACCATCCTGATGCAAAACCCCTACGCTGCCCAGTGAACTGCTGGCGGCTGAACCCCAAGATTGAACCAGGAGCCATTCCATGCTGACGGAAGACGGTCAACACCTGTATGTGAGCTACGACGAATACCACGGACTGATCGAAAAGCTCGCGATCAAAGTGCACCAGTCCGGCTGGGAATTCGACACCATTCTCTGCCTGGCCCGTGGCGGCCTGCGTCCCGGTGACATGCTCAGCCGCATCTTCGACAAGCCGCTGGCCATCATGTCCACCAGCTCCTACCGCGCCGAAGCCGGCACGGTGCAGGGCCATCTGGACATCGCGCGCTTCATCACCACGCCCAAGGGCGAGATCGCCGGCCGCGTGCTGCTGGTCGATGACCTGGCCGATTCGGGCCACACGCTGAACGCCGTGATCGCCATGCTCAAGACCAACTACCCGCCGATCACCGAGCTGCGCAGCGCCGTGATCTGGACCAAGGGCCTGTCGGCCTTCACGCCCGACTACTCGGTGGACTACCTGCCGACCAACCCCTGGATCCACCAGCCCTTCGAGCACTACGACACCTTGCGTCCCGAAAAGCTCATGGAGAAGTGGAAGATCTGATCGCCACTGCGCCTTTGGGCGCATGCCAGCGAAGGGAGCCTGTCGGCTCCCTTTTTCGTTGTGGCGGGTATTTCCATGCGCCGTCGTCATGCCTTGATGCAAGTCATGGATTGGCGCGCTTGCCGCGATATCTCGGGCCAACGTCGCGCAAATGTCGGTTTTTTGCACAGCAGCAAAAGCCGATGCCCCAGAGCGTCCGAGGGGCTGATTGGCGCAGCTACACTGCGCAGATTCTCAGAAGGTGGTGCTTTGTGAAACGTCTTTCCGTCGGGCGCTTGAGCGCGGCTGTGGCTTTGGTTGTGGGCGGCGGTGCGCTGGCCTGGCTGGCCGTGGCATCCCTGCCCGGATCCAAATCGGCCCGCGCGGCCTCGGCCACGTCTGCTGCCGTGCAGGCGCAAGCCGCATCGGCCCAGGCGGCCGCCGTTCCTGCCGCGCCTTCCGTTCCCTCGGCTGCGGCGGCTCCCGCGGCCCCGGTCGCGCGTGTCACGCCGCCACCGCAGACCCAGGGCCCCACGCCCATCTTTGTGCTCAACTCGCTTGATGCCAATATCAGCATCGTGGACCCGGTCACCTGGCAGGAGACGGCACGCATTCCCACGGGCAAGGAGCCGCATCACCTCTACCTCACGCCGGACGAGAAGTCGCTGGTCGTGGCGAATGCGCTGGGCGACACCCTGACCCTGGTCGATCCGCGCACGGGTGAAGTGCAGCGCGTGATCCGCGACATCATCGACCCCTATCACCTGCGCTTCAGCCCGGACATGAAGTGGTTCGTCACGGCGGCCAACCGCCTCAACCACATCGACATCTACCGTTGGGACGGCCAGAACCCGCAGCTGGTCAAGCGCGTGCCCACGGGCAAGACGCCCAGCCATCTCTGGATCGATGCCAAGAGCACGACCATCTATTCCACCATGCAGGACAGCGATGCCCTGGTGGCCATCGACATCGCCACCCAGACCATCAAGGCCCGCGTGCCCACCGGCCCCATGCCGGCCGATCTCTATGGCAGCCCGGACGGCACCAAGCTGTTCATCGGCCTGACCGGCAGCGATGGCGTGGAAGTGTTCGACATCACCGGCTCCGAGCCGCGCAGCGTGGCCCGCATCAAGACAGCCGCTGGCGCCCACGCCATGCGCGCCGCCGGCGACGGCCGCCACCTGTATGTGAGCAACCGCGTGGCCAACACCATCAGCAAGATCGACATGCAGACCAACCAGGTCGTGGCCAACTACCCGGCACCGGGCGGCCCCGACTGCATGGACGTCTCCGCCGACGGCCGCTACCTGCTGGTCAGCTCGCGCTGGGCGCGCAAGCTGTCGGTGATCGACACCGTGGAAAAGAAGGTGGTCCAGCAGGTCAAGGTCGGCAAGTCGCCGCACGGCGTGTGGACGCTGGCCCACGCGCAACGCTGATGGACCGCAGACTCTTTGCGCAATCGCTGGCCGGTGCGGCGGCTTTCGGCCTGCTGCGCCCCGCGCTGGCGGCAGGGCAGGGCACAGGCTGTGCCAAGACCGTGTATCTGACCTTCGACACGGGCCACATGGGCATTGCCGACCTGGTGGCCGATGTGCTCAAGCGCCATGCGGTGCCAGTGACGTTTTTCGCAGCCAACGAGCCCACCCAGCAAGGCGATGGCAGCCTGGGCGAGACCTGGGCGCCCTGGTGGCGCGCACGCGCTGCCGAAGGCCATGAATTCGCCTCGCACACCTACGACCACATGTACTGGCGCGGTGATCTGCGCGCCTCGAAGAACGGGCCGGTCACGGGTTTTCGCGTGCGCCCCTCGGCAGGGCCGCGCGCCAATGAGAACTTCACGGTCGATGCGGCAGGCTATTGCGACGAGATCCGCCGATCCGCACGGCGGCTGCAGCAGATCACGGGGCGCAAGCCCCTGCCGCTGTTCCGTGCGCCCGGCGGCAAGACTTCGCCCGCGCTGCTGGATGCCGCGCGGCAGGGCGGCTACATGCATGTGGGCTGGGCCAGCGCGGGGTTTCTGGGCGATGAGCTGCCCAGCGACCGCTACCCGAATGCGCAGCTGCTGGCCCAGGCGCTCAAGAACATCCGCAACGGAGACATCCTGCTGGCCCATCTGGGCATCTGGTCACGCAAGGATCCCTGGGCACCTGCCGTGCTGGAACCTTTGATCACGGGCCTGCTCAAGCAGGGGTTCTGCTTCCGCACGCTGCGGGAGCATCCCGACTATCGGGATTGG
Source organism: Delftia deserti (assembly GCF_042653485.1). Classification (NCBI taxonomy): domain Bacteria; kingdom Pseudomonadati; phylum Pseudomonadota; class Betaproteobacteria; order Burkholderiales; family Comamonadaceae; genus Delftia; species Delftia deserti. The sequence continues at coordinate 5,759,285 of NZ_JBHSIH010000001.1, forward strand.
GTAGCAAAATTCGCATAGTGTCCGCGCGCGCAGCGCGACGGGCGATGGGAGCGTGGTGTGGACTGGTGGATTCAGTGGTTCGGTAATGCGCAGCAGCGCCTGTTCGAGGGCGTTGTCCAGCCCCTGCTGTTCGGCCTGGGACAGGCCAGCCTGCTGGAGGATGCCTATGGCGCCACGGGCTGGCTGCTGGTGGGCCTGCTGCAGATCTTCATCATGGTGGCGGTGATCGCGCCGCTGCAGTACTGGCGGCCCGTCGAGCCCGTCACCGACCGGCGCGCCATCCACGTGGACATCATCTACACCGTGGTCCACCGGCTGGGCCTGTTCCGGCTGGCGCTGTTCTTCACACTGGACCCGCTGTGGGACGAGCTCATGGGCCGCCTGCATGTCTGGGGGCTGCCGAGCTTTCACCTCGACGGCGTGTGGCCCGGCGTCACCGACCTGGCCTGGGTCAGCCTGATCATCTACCTGCTGGCCTTCGACTTCCTGGACTACTGGATACACCGCGGCCAGCACAGCATCGGCTGGTGGTGGAAGCTGCATGCGCTGCACCACTCGCAGCGCCAGATGACGGTGTGGAGCGACAACCGCAACCACCTGCTCGACGACGTCATCCGCGACACCATCATCGTGCTCGTGGCGCAGCTCATCGGCGTGGCTCCGGGCCAGTTCGTGGCCATCGTGGCCTTCACCCAGCTCAGCGAGAGCTTCCAGCACGCCAACCTGCGCGTCTGGTTCGGCTCCATTGGCGAGCGGCTGTGGATCAGCCCGCGCTTTCACCGCCGCCACCACGCCATCGGCATCGGCCACGAGCCCATGGCGCCCGTGCGCAACAAGAAGGCGCATGGCAACAACTTCGGCGTGCTGCTGCCCTGGTGGGACATGCTGTTCGGCACCGCCAACTTCGAGCTGCGCTTCGATCCCACCGGCGTGCGCGATCAGGTCCAGCCCAATGCCCAGGGCCAGTTGCGCGACTACGGCCAGGGCTTCTGGGCCCAGCAATGGCGTGGGCTCCTAAGGTTGATGGGTCGCGCTTGAGGCTGGGCTCGGGGTATGCTTGCCGGCATGGGCTTGCTACTCGATTCCTTCTGGCGTGCGACGGCGTATTGCCTGCATAAGCGGGTGATTGCATGGTCGCTTTTTCCCTTGCTGTTCATGGCCATCACGGCCTGGCTGCTGGGCTACTTCTTCTGGGCCGATGCCGTCGTCTGGACGGAAGGGGTCCTGCAAGGCGTGGGCTGGCTGCACAGCGTCTGGTCCTGGATGGGCGTGCAGTCGCTGCCCGAGCTGGTGGCGCCGGTGCTGGTCGTGCTCTCGGTCACGCCGGTGCTGGTCGTGGTCTCGCTGCTGCTGGTGGCACTGTTCATGACGCCGGCCCTGGTCGAACTGGTGGCCCAGCGGCGATTTCCGTCGCTGGAGCGCAGGCAGGGCGCCACCATGGTCGGCAGCCTGATGTGGTCCGCAGGCTCTTCGCTGATTGCCTTGATCGCGCTGCTGGTGTCGGTGCCGCTGTGGTTCGTGCCGCCCCTGGTGGTGGTGATCCCGCCGCTGATCTGGGGCTGGCTGACCTACCGCGTCATGGCCTTTGACGCGCTTTCTGCCCATGCCAGCAAGCCCGAGCGCCGCAGCCTGTTCCTGCGCCACCGCCTGGCGCTGATGCTCATGGGCGTGGTCTGCGGTTATCTGGGTGCGGCGCCGGCCATTGTCTGGGCCTCCGGCGTGGTCTTCATCGCGGCCTTCTGGATACTGATTCCGGTGGCCATCTGGATCTATGCGCTGATCTTCGCTTTCTCCTCGCTGTGGTTTGCCCACTTCTGCCTGGCCGCGCTGCAGCGCATGCGCGAGGAGGAACCCGCGCTGCCCGTCGCCCCCATCGTGCCCTATGCTCCCGACGCTCCGCTCGGAGCCGGCGCGGCCTCTCCTCCCTCCATCCCGCAAGAAAAGACCTCATGACCCTTCAAGTAGGCGCACTCATCATCGGAGACGAAATCCTGTCGGGCAAGCGTGCCGACAAGCACCTTCCCAAGCTGATCGAACTGCTGGGCGCGCGTGGCCTGTCCCTGGCCCATGCCGAGTACGTGGGCGACGACAGGGCGCGCATCACCGATGCCCTGCGCCGCGCCTTCGCATCGCAGGCCGTGGTCTTCAGCTTTGGCGGCATAGGCGCCACCCCCGACGACCACACGCGCCAATGCGCAGCCGAAGCCCTGGGCGTGCCGCTGGCGCTGCACCCGGAAGCCGTGGCCCTGATCCGCGAGCGCATGCGCGACGTGGCCGCCGAAGAAGGCAAGCCCTACGAACCCCAGCGCGCCGACAACCTGCACCGGCTGCAGATGGGCAACTTCCCCGAAGGCGCGCGCATCATCCCCAACGTCTACAACAAGATCCCCGGCTTTTCCTGCTCGGGCACAGCGGGCAAAACGGGCGCAGCGGGCACCGTGCACTTCGTGCCCGGCTTCCCGGTCATGGCCTGGCCCATGGTCGAGTGGGTGCTGGAGCAGCGCTACGCCAAGCATTTCCACAGCACGGTGCAGCGCGAGCATTCGGTCATCGTCTACGGCGGCATGGAGGCCACGCTGACGCCGCTGATGGTGGCCATAGAGCGCGACCACCCGGGCGTCAAGGTGTTCAGCCTGCCCAGCGTGGATGATTCCAAGCACGGCCGGCACATAGAACTTGGTGTCAAGGGCGAAGCTGGTGCCGTCACCAAGGCATGGCCCACCCTGCTGGAAGGTTTGCACTCATTTGGTGCAAGTCTTGGCCCTGAATTGGTGCGCAATATCTGATTTACGGGCCGGTCCCTGAATCTGCACCGATTTGGTGAAGATGCCGGGCGGTGGATCGAATGCGGGCAGAGGCCTCAATGTCATCCACAAGCCCTTCCCAAGGCGGCAGAATCACGGGGCTGGCGCGCCAAGCAGGTGCCAGACTGCAGGCATGCACTCAATGAATGCAGCCTGGCACGCAAACTGCTTAAGAGTATTTATCTTTTTTGATCAGCCAGATTGGCAGGAGAGATCTGATGGCAAAGACCGTTGCAGACGTGTTGAACATGGTGAAGGAGAACGAGGTCAAATTCGTGGACCTTCGTTTTACGGACACCCGTGGCAAGGAGCAGCACGTCACGGTGCCGGTGTCGCACTTCGACGAAGACAAGTTCACCTCGGGCCACGCCTTCGACGGCTCGTCGGTGGCAGGCTGGAAGGGCATTGAAGCATCCGACATGCAGCTGATGCCCGATCCCGCTACCGCGAACATCGACCCCTTCTTTGAAGAGACCACGCTGTTCCTGCAGTGCGATGTGATCGAACCCGGTGATGGCAAGGCCTACGACCGCGATCCCCGCTCGGTGGCCAAGCGCGCCGAAGCCTATCTGAAGGCATCGGGCCTGGGCGACACCGCCTACTTCGGACCCGAACCCGAATTCTTCATCTTCGACGGCGTGCGCTGGAACACCGAACCCGGCAGCACCTTCTACGAAATCGAAGAGTACGAGGCCCCCTGGAATTCGGGCGCCAAGTTCGAATCCGGCAACCGCGGCCACCGTCCGCGCAACAAGGGCGGCTACTTCCCCGTGCCCCCCGTGGACAGCACCCAGGATCTGCGCGCCGAAATGGTGCTGCTGCTCGAGCAGCTGGGCATTCCCGTCGAAGTGTTCCACCACGAAGTGGCAGGCGCCGGCCAGAACGAGATCGGCACCCGCTTCAGCACCCTGGTGGAGCGCGCCGACTGGACCCAGGTCATGAAGTACGTGATCTGGAACGTGGCCAACACCTACGGCAAGACTGCCACCTTCATGCCCAAGCCCTATCCGGGCGACAACGGCTCGGGCATGCACGTGCACCAGTCCGTCTGGAAGGATGGCAAGAACCTGTTCGCAGGTGACGGCTATGCAGGCCTGTCCGACTTCGCGCTGTACTACATCGGCGGCATCATCAAGCACGCCCGTGCCCTGAACGCCATCACCAACCCCGGCACCAACAGCTACAAGCGCCTGGTGCCCGGCTTCGAGGCTCCGGTCAAGCTGGCCTACTCGGCCAAGAACCGTTCGGCATCGATCCGCATCCCCTACGTGGCCAACCCCAAGGGCCGCCGCGTCGAGGCACGCTTCCCCGATCCGCTGATGAACCCCTACCTGGGCTTCTCGGCCCTGCTGATGGCAGGTCTGGACGGCGTGGAAAACAAGATCCATCCCGGCGAAGCCGCGACCAAGGATCTGTATCACCTGCCTCCGGAAGAGGACAAGCTGGTGCCCACGGTCTGCCACAGCCTGGACCAGGCCCTGGACGCCCTGGACGCGGACCGCTCGTTCCTGACCAAGGGCGGCGTGTTCTCGGACAGCATGCTCGATGCCTACATCGAGCTGAAGATGGGCGAAGTGACCCGTTACCGCCAGGCCGTGCATCCGGTCGAGTACGACATGTACTTCTCGCTGTAAGGCGAGTCGGCAAAAAAGGCGGCGCAAGCCGCCTTTTTTGCTTTCGGCCAGGACCTGGGTATGCTGGGCGCGGAACCAAAAGGGGTTGGCCCGCTCAAGAAATGACGTCCAGCCCGGAAGATGGAGCGATACTTGCCCGGATAAGCCGGGCCCTTCCGATCTGGCTACCCGAGGGAATGGAATGAAGAAACTGTTTGTGTCACTGCTGCTGCCCCTGCTGTCGGTGGGAGCCTGGTCCCAGGACGTGATCTACCGCTGCGGCAACGAGTACACCAACAACGTCAGCCAGGCCAAGTCCAAGGACTGCAAGCCGGTGGACGGCGGGCATGTGACGGTGATCCATGGCGGCAGCAAGCCGGCGGCCTCGGGCGGCAGCCAGCAGGCACCGCGCACCTCCGCCGCTCCGGCTGCAGGCTCGCCCGCTCCGGCCAAGGTCAACAGCAGCGCCCAGAAGGCCCGCGACTCCGACGCGCGGACCATTCTGGAAAGCGAGCTGGCCCGCGCCCAGGAGAAGCTGACACAGCTGCGTCAGGAGTACAACGATGGCAATCCCCAGCGCACCGCATTGGAGTTGCGCAATCCCCAGGGCTATCTGGAACGTGTCGAGCAGCTCAAGAGCAGCATCTCGCGGCAGGAAGGCGATGTCGCCGGCATCCGCCGTGAGCTGGATCGACTTCCCAAGAACTGACGGGCCCGCGCGGTCCACCGGAGCCCGGCCATGATCCAGGACGACCGGCCGGCGCCCCCGGCTTCCTATCAGGCCCTTGATCTGCTGTGCACGCTGATGACCGTGCTCGACGAGCAGGGTGCCGTGCTTTTCGCCAACGCAGCCCTTGAGAACGCGCTGGGTCTGTCGCGCCGCATGCTCGAAGGCAGCGAGCTGGCGGCCTGCTTCACCGAGCCGGCCTTGCTGGACAAGGCCTTGCGCGGCGCCCAGGACAACGACTTCGCGGCCCTGCGCTTCGAGGCCAGCCTGCACCGCGTGGGCGGCGATGCGCTGCCCGTGCACGTCACGGTCTCGCTGGCCGAGCGGCCCGGCCATGTGCTGGTCGAGTTCTGGCCGCTGGAGCAGCAGGCCCGCCAGGACCGCGAGGAGCGGCTGCGCGAGCAGGCCCAGGCACACAAGGAGCTGATCCGCAACCTGGCCCACGAGATCAAGAACCCGCTGGGCGGCATCCGTGGCGCAGCCCAGCTGCTGCAGATGGATCTGGACGCCCCCGAGCTGCGCGAGTACACCGAAGTCATCATCCACGAGGCCGACCGGCTGCAGGCGCTGGTGGACCGGCTGCTGGCGCCGCACCGCCATCCGCATGAAGTGGGCGACGTCAACATCCACGAAGTCTGCGAGCGCGTGCGCTCGCTGGTGCTGGTCGAGCATCCTGCCGGGCTGACCATCACGCGCGACTACGACATCTCCATCCCGGAGTTCCGGGGAGACAGCGCCCAGCTGATCCAGGCCGTGCTCAACATCGTCCAGAACGCCGCGCAGGCGCTGCAGGAGCGCATCGCCGCCGGTGATGCCGAGATCATTTTGCGAACGCGCGTGGCCCGGCAGGTAACTTTTGGTCGCCAGCGCTATCGGTTGGCATTGGAATTGCATGTGATCGACAACGGGCCAGGCGTTCCCGATGCCATCAAGGAGCGGATCTTCTATCCGCTGGTATCGGGAAGGGATGGCGGTTCGGGACTGGGGCTGACGCTGGCGCAGACCTTCGTGCAGCGCCACCAGGGGCTGATCGAATGTGAAAGCCAGCCGGGCCGCACGGATTTCCGCATCCTCATTCCCCTGCCTTGAGGCCCACGGAAGTCAACACTGCAACAAGGGAAGGAAGCACCACCAATGAAACCGATCTGGATCGTGGATGATGACCCTTCCATCCGCTTCGTGCTGGAAAAGGCACTGGGCCGGGAAGGCTGGGCAACGCGCAGCTTCATCCAGGCGCGCGATGTGCTCACGGCACTGTCCGATGTCGATGCCGGCGACCCGGCGCGCCAGCCACCCCAGGTGCTGGTCAGCGACATCCGCATGCCCGGCGGCTCGGGGTTGGAGCTGCTCGAACAGATCCGCGCCCAGCAGCCGGGCCTGCCCGTCATCATCATGACCGCGTACTCCGACCTGGACAGTGCCGTCTCGGCCTTCCAGCGCGGCGCCTTCGAATACCTGCCGAAACCCTTCGACCTGCCCAAGGCCGTGGAACTGATCCGGCGCGCCGTCGAGGAAAGCCTGCGCGAGGACGTGGCCGAGGCCCAGGCCCCGCTGCAGGCCGAGATGCTGGGCCAGGCGCCTGCCATGCAGGACGTGTTCCGCGCCATCGGCCGGCTCAGCCAGAGCCAGGTCACGGTGCTGATCACGGGCGAGTCGGGCTCGGGCAAGGAACTGGTGGCGCGCGCGCTGCACAAGCACTCGCCCGTGGCGGGTGGCCCCTTCGTGGCCATCAACACCGCCGCCATCCCCAAGGACCTGCTGGAGTCCGAACTGTTCGGCCACGAGCGCGGCGCCTTCACGGGCGCCCAGACGCAACGGCGCGGCCGCTTCGAGCAGGCCGAGGGCGGCACGCTCTTTCTTGACGAAATCGGCGACATGCCCTTCGACCTGCAGACACGCCTGCTGCGCGTGCTGTCGGACGGGCACTTCTACCGCGTGGGCGGCCACCAGGCCGTCAAGGCCCATGTGCGCGTCATCGCCGCCACCCACCAGGACTTGGAGCAGCGCGTGCGCAACGGCGCCTTCCGTGAGGATCTGTTCCACCGCCTCAACGTCATCCGCCTGCGTCTGCCCGCGCTGCGCGAGCGCAATGAAGACGTGCCCATGCTGGCACGCCACTTCCTGCAGCAAAGCGCGCGGCAACTGGGCGTGGAGCCCAAGCGCATGGGGGTCGATGCCATGCAGCGGCTGCAGACCTTCGCCTTTCCCGGCAATGTGCGACAGCTGGAGAACATCTGCCACTGGCTTACCGTCATGGCCCCTGCCCAGGTCATCTCGGTCAAGGATCTGCCCCCCGAGGTGCTGGGCGAAGCCGCGCCGCCCGTGGGCGGTGGCAGCGCGCCCGTGCCGGCCGCGCTGCCTCATGGGGCGGCACCGGTGTTGGCGGAAGAGGGCCTTGGCCGACTGGCCGTGCCCGTATCCGCGCTGGCCCCGCCGAATGACGCCGCCCTGGCCACCTCCGACCTGGACTGGGTCCATCTGCTGGGACAACAGGCGCGCCAGCTGCTGGAGCACACCCATGCCCAGGGTCATGGTGAAGTCTGGGACCAGCTGTCCCGCCGCTTCGAGGCGCAGCTGATCCGCTCGGCCTTGGCCGTCACCCACGGCCGCCGGGTCGAGGCAGCCCAGCGCCTGGGCATCGGCCGCAACACCATCACCCGAAAGCTGCAGGAGCTGGGCATGGACGAGGACGCCTTCGAGTAAGGAAAGCTGGCGGGTGGCCGGCCCTTGCCTTGGCAAGGGTCCGGCTCCTACAGGCCGGCGCCCGGGGTGCTGACGGGCCGGGCCGCCCGGGCTTGGGACAATGGAGTCCTCTTCGCTGGAACGGCCTACGTCCCGACCTATCGTGCCCACAGTCCTCTCCAACCTCTGGCAAAAAGCCAAGCCCGCTCGTCCGGGGCTGATGTACCGATCGACACCACGCACGCTTGGCGAGCCGGTCGATGCGTACTGGCATGACCGATACTTCCTGGAGCCTTACTTCGTTGCGGGGCGCGGCTACGACCAATACCGTCCCGCCTACGCGCTGGGCTGGAAAGCATCACTCGAACCCGAGCACGCGCAGCAGGATTTCGACGATGTCGAATTCGAGCTCGAACAGCGCTGGGAGCAGGTGCGGGGCAGCAGCCTGCTGCACTGGAGCCAGGTGCGCGATGCCGTCGAGGCCTCATGGCTGCAGGCGCGCCAGCGTACGCCCGCACAGCCAGTAGTTGCCAAGCTGGAGTTGCAGAGCACGGCCCTGCTCAATGCCGTGCTGGCCCTGGGTCGCCAGGCCCACGCACGGCTGGGGGAATGCATGAATCCCATGCCCCAGGGGCTGATCGGGCAGGTTCTGGCGCGGCACTTCAATGCCAGCCAGATCCTGGTCGAGGACCTGGAGCGTGCCATCGGCTCCAGCGGCGGCGTAGTCCTGCCCGTGCGGGACAGCCGTGCCGCACTGCGTCGCAACGCTTTCTGGGACGGGCTGCTGGGCAGGGAAGAGGGGTCAGACTACATGCTGGACCAGGCAGAGTCCTGCCAGCAGCAATGGCTGAGCGCCTATGAAGCCGCCGAGCAGTCCAGTCTGCCTGGGCCGCTCAGCGAAGTGCTGCATCGCCAGTCCCTGATGCTGCGCGGGCAGATCGAGGCCATCCACTGGCTGCGCCGGTACATGCTGTAGCCGGCTGGCTGGAATTCAGCCCAAGGTCACGACCACGGGTGCGTGGTCGCTGGGCTGCGGGTTCTTGCGCGGCGCACGGTCCACGCTGCAGGCGGTGACGCTGGGACGCAATGCCTCGCTGACCAGGATGTGGTCGATGCGCAGGCCCCGGTTCTTCTGGAAACCCAGCATTCGGTAGTCCCACCACGAATAGCTCTTCTCGGGCTGGTCGAACATGCGGAAGGCATCGGTCAGGCCCAGCTGCAGCAGCGCCTGGAAATGCGTGCGCTCTTCCACCGTGTGGTGGATCGTGTCCTTCAGGCCGATGGGATCGTAGGAGTCGCGGTCTTCGGGCGCCACGTTGAAGTCGCCCACCAGCACCAGGCGCGGGTGCGCCGCCATCTCGCTTTTCACCCAGTCCTGCAGCGCCTGCAGCCAGCGCATCTTGTAGGCGAACTTGTCGGTGCCCGGCGCCTGCCCATTGACGAAGTAGCCGTTGATCAGGCGCACCGGACCGCCTTCGGCATCGACGGTGGCCGCAATGATGCGGGCCTGCTCGTCATCCAGGCCCGGGATATTGCGCACCACGTCGCGCACGGGCGTGCGCGTCAGCCAGGCCACGCCGTTGTAGGTCTTTTGCCCATGGCTGACCGCGTGGTAGCCGGCCTCCTGCAGCGCCTGCAGCGGAAACTTGTCGTCGGTGAGCTTGAGTTCCTGCAGCGCCAGCGCATCGACAGGATTGGCCTGCAGCCAGGCCAGCACCTGCGGCAGGCGCACTGACAGGGAATTCACGTTCCAGGTGGCGATTTTCATTTTTAAAATATCCTTTTAAATTCAACGTATTGCAGGTGACTAAATTTTTATTCTGGTTCTAGCTACCCATCTAGCTACCCAAAAAATACGAGTCACTCTGTCAACCTCGCGGGCACGGCGCTGAGGTCGGTTGCCTCGCGTTGAGCACTCTGCGCAGGCTTTCATCGGTGACCCGCGTGGCACCCTTGCTGACGCGAATAAGCTCCAGTTGTCCAGCCTTTGCCATTCGATAGATTGTGGCGCGGGAAATATCCAGTTTGGCGCACGCTGTGCTGATCTTGTGAGCGGAGGGTAAATCGGCGGCGGCGGTATTGCTGGGTTGCGTTCTCATGTTGGTTTCCTTTGGCGCTGGCGCAGCCATGTGAAGTGCGGTGGATCGCCGGCATTGAGGTATTGGGTCCAGAGCGTCTGCCCATCGGGGCAGCGTTCCTGTGAGCGGCTGATGCCGGCCGAGATGCAGTGAGGGCAGTGGAAGTGATGTGCCTGGTAGGCCTTGTCAGCGGCCTCCCAGGCATTGACAGGCGCGGTCATGGCGCAGGGCGTCTGGTTTTTGCAGCGAGGCGTCGAGCTTGCAATCGAGCATTGATCGCTTCGCCGTTCCGCTTGCGGTACTCGCGGTTCCGTGATGCGGTGGCGGACCGTGCGCACTCGTTGCACACAGAGCTGTGGCAGGCCGCCCCCATGCGGTGCGGGAACTCTTCTCGATCTTTGATGGCGCCACATTTCGCGCATTGGCTCATCTCGGTCATTGGGGTCTCCAGAAAGAACAAACCCCGCTCTAGGGCGGGGCTTGGTGACGGGTGTTTGCGGCGGCGCTATGGCAGCCGGCAGTTGGGCGTGGTGCGCTGGATCGCCGCAATGTCGGAGCACAGCCGCATTTCGGCCAGGTGCCGCGCGGCCGCCGCATCGATGGTGCTGGCCACGGCCGCGCGCGCCTCGCGTTCCAAGCGCGGGAGGAAGTCCGCGCGCTGGGCCTGCAGCAGGCGCAGCCCGGCCAGTAGGTCAGGGTGCAGAGACAGGCAATCGTCCGCCGGGTCCAGGATCTCATTGCGGTCCCAGCAGATCACGTAGCACATGCCGCCGATCACGCGGTTGGTGAAGCCTGGCGCGCGATCCAGGAGGCTGTCGAGCGCATCGTAGAGGCGGCGCAGGTGCTGGCGGTCATCAGGATCGAAGTAGGTTGCGTCGTCGTCCCCATCCCATGGGCAGTACCCGCTGGAGAGGTCGTTCATCAAGGAGAGCAGTTCCCCGGCTGCATCGATGTCGCGTTCGCTGGGCTTGGCCATCTTCATGACGATTCTCCTGCGCACGTTGGCGGGCCGATCTCCTTGCCGTCCTCACCCCACATGGGCACATGCATGCAGCTGTCGCAGCGGTGGAAGTCGTGGTATGCATTGCAGTCAGCACGGTATTTGCCGGTTTCGCATCGGGAGCAGCGCAGGCCAATCCGGGAGCGAGAGAGCGCGAGGGCGTCTTGGGCCGCGATGATTTCGGCATCGCTCAGCGGCAGCGGCTTGCGCGCCTCCAGCTCTGCGATGCGGGCGTATGGGTCGAAGGTCTCCGGCCGCTTGCCGTCTGCGTAGCGCTCGGTGATGGCGCGGATTTCGGGGTGGTGCTGGATGCTGCCCAGGGCCAGTTCCGCTGTCATGTGCGGCTTGCTGGCGTGATGCACGGCCCAGCGCTCGACGAACTCCAGCGTCTCGCGCATGGCCTCGTTGTCGGCCTGCAGGCGGCGCAGCTCGGCGGCTGCCGGCTGGAGCCATGCCGCGTGGCCGCAGAAGCCTTCCTCAAGGCCTCGGGCCAAGCGCTCCACGTCGGAGGGTGTTGGTGCTGTGGTCACGGGGTCTCCTTTGGCGCGGTGTCCACGTTTGCGCGACAGAACGGGCAGCAAGGCAGGGCCATGCTTTTCTTTCCCTTGCGCAACGCGAGACGTTCGCGGGTTCGGCGGGTTTCATGGTCGCGCAGGGTTTGGTGGTCGATGAACCCCTGGCTCCAGGCGAACTCAGCTTCCTTGCACAGCAGCAACTCGCCGCCGCGCAGCTTTTTGCATTTGTCGGTCACGGGGTCTGTCCTTTCTCGGCTGCCGGCGCGATCTGCTTCAGAGCCTCGCGCACGGCATTGCAGATGCGCTCCAGGTAGCCGTACTCTGGGTTCGGCTCCTCAGATTCAGGACCCAGCACGTACCACCACTCCTGGTGGAAAACTTCTTCGAGGAGCTTGGAATGGCTCCAGCAGGAGTCCTGTGTTTCGCAGTCACTGAGGTCGTCGGCTTCGTCAAACAGCTCGCGCGCCTGTTCTTTGTCGAGGCTCCCGTAATTCATCTGCGTGCGGTGGTCCCGGAACCGGCGGCGCAGGCAGATCGTCTTGCGCGCGAACTTCGCCAGGGCCTCCCCGCTGAACCGCGAGGAATTCAGGCCCGGCGAGAGGTTCTTGATCAGGTAGTGGTTGTCGCAGCTGGCGAAGAACTGCGCGATGCCCTGATCGCCCATGGCGCCCCAGTACGACGCCCAGGCCCGGCCGTAGCATTCGACCGTGATCCGGCCGCGCCCCGACTCGATGTCGTCCAGCGTGACCCGGATCGGGTCCAGCCGATGGGATTGCATGATGTCGCTGATCGTGAGGTGCACGACTGCGTTTGAACGCTCAACTTTCATGTGGTCCTTTCTGCTGCGCCTGGGCGCGCTGCGAAACCCACGCCTCAAAGCTGGGCGGGTTGACCATGAAGCTCACGCCGCGCTCGTATTCCTCGCGCAGACGCATCAGCTCATCCCTGATCAGGTACACGTCTTCTTGGTCTTCGATGATCTTGATTGCCATGTGTCAGCTCTCCTTGTGCGCCTGGGCGCGCTGCTGGTATCCGATGCGCCGCAGGTATGCCAGCGGCAGGGTTGTCCAATCGAACGAGTCCTTGAACTCGCCGCACAGGTGCTCTCGCTTCGTGATGACATGCCCCGCCCTGAGCGGGAGGGAGACATACGAGAGACCCAGCATCCCCATGCGTTCCGTGCCTGAGACAGGCGGCGAGCGCAGGCAGTCGCCAGTCACCGGGCCGTGATAGGCCCAGTGGTCGCATCCGGCGCAGCATGGTCCGTGCCCCATGTAGAAGCGGTCCACGCACTCGCCTGTGATGCCCTCGCGTTCGCTGGCTTGGGTCATGTGCTCTCCTTGTGCCCAGTGGGGCGCGTGTCGATGTTGGCGCGGCACCAGGGGCAGAAGTGGAGCGGGCCCACTCCTTGCCCTTCTTCAGGGCCAGCCGCTCGCGCTGGGCCCCGGTTTCCATGTTGCGCAGGCACTGCAGGTGGATGAGTCCGGCGGTTATGGCGTATTGCGCCGCCTCGCAGCGCTCCAGGGTCGCGCCCTTTGCTTTGCGGCATTTCTCAGCCATGGCTCGCCCCCTTGGCTGCTGCCTGGGCTGCGGCCCGTTGTTTGCGGACCGCGCCGATGAACCCCAGGTTCTTTCCGCACCTGCTGCAGACTGCATCGCAGGCGCGGGTTTCGAAGAACTGCCTGTGCTTGCACCGGCGTTGGCGCAGCGCCTGCACGCAGAAGAAGATGGCGCTTGCGACTACGAACAGGAAGAACAGGGCCAGACCGATGGCGTCGTTTATGGTCCAGACGAACATCACGCACCGCCTTCCTTGGCCTGGGCTGCGGCTGCGCATGCTTCGGAGGCCGTGTCGCCCTGGCCGCGTGCCAGCACCTTGCGATCCGGGTTGATGACGGGTCCGTGGAAGGGCTTGTCCGTGATCCACGCCATCCAGCCTGTCTGCCGCGTGTACGCCAGCTCGAAGTAGGCGTAGGGGTTGGCATCCAGCAATTCGGCGTGCACGTCCAGCAGGGCCTGCACGGGCGCCAGTGCATCCACTGCAGGCGCAGCAGGTGCCTGGGGCGGCTTGCCGCAGGGTGCGGGCGCGGCCTTGTCGGCCATCAGGCGAATTTCCTCTGCCAGCTCATCAAGGGTGTTGAAGTGCTCCTGATTCGACTCGCTCATCTCGACGGCGCCGGTGTCTGGGTCGTAGCTGCCGCGCTCGTCAAGATGCGCCTGGGCCTTAGCCTGGATGTGCGCAGCGGCGGCCAGCAGTCCGACATGCGTCGGGGGAGCTTCATGTGCCGTACGCAACGGCGATCCCTGCAGCCCCTGGCGCTTGAGGTAGTCCAGCGCCTTGTCTGCAAGATCGTTGCCTGGCGCGGCTTTCCGCAGGGCGCGGACAAGTTGCTTCACCAGTTGGGCCAGATCGTCCACGGGCGCAGCAGGTGCCTGGGGCGCCGCCTCCCCCATGTGTGTTGGGCCGCTTGCAGCATTGATCTCGGCAACCAGGCGCGCGTTCGCTTCCCTTTCGGCACGCAGGTCGCGCTCTGCTTCCAGTGCGCGCCGCTTCCAGATCGTCAGGTCTTCTCGTGCGCCTGTGTATGCGTCCGTCAAGTCAGTTGCTAGAGCCTGGGGCGCCGCTGCCCGCGCGTGTCGGCTTAGGTCGCCTGTGGTGTACCGGCGCAGCTCTGCCAGCGTCTTCGGTGCCGCGCGCCGCTGGACGATGGCGGCGCATGCTGAGCCGATGAGATCACGCGGCACGGCCACCAGGTCGCCGAGGTCCACGACAGGCGCTTCCAGGGCGGGCGCTGCAGGAGCGAGCGCGGCATCTTGAATAGCTGCGCGGATGGCGATCAACTCTTTCCACAGGATGCGCTCCGTAAGATTCGCCTCGCGGCGCGCGCCAGTGTCATCGATCACCATCCATACGCCATCTGCAGGTGCATCAAGCTCGAAGCCAAGATGCTCCATCCAGTCCTCGGGCACCTTGATGGCCGGCCCAGCCACAGCGGTCGGCTGCGCGGCGCGGGCTGCGCGATCCGCATCCACATAGGCGCGCATCTGCTCGGCCGAGTAGAGGCTCGCGCCGCAAACGGGCGCTGGGTGCCCCCAGTCAATGTCCACCTTCCCGTCGCCGAAGTCAGTGACATCGCCGACAGACTGCGGAAGATACGGGTACTCGCCCTGGGGCGCCACAGCGGCAGGAGCTGCCCCTGCCGGCTCCACGATCTGGGCCAGGCGCGGCAGCTCGCACCACGCCACCACGTTGCCATCGACGCCCCAATGCTGCTCCTCGTGCTGGTTCATCTCGTACCAGCCAGCGGGGCAGAAGTATTCGTCTTTCTCCTCGCTGTATTCACCCCATTCGGGATCGGCGTCATCCCCAAGCGGTAGGGTGTGCTGGGCTGCCCACATGGCTCGCATTGGGATCTTCGCGCCCTCCAGCCAAGCGAGGACGTAGCGGCCAGATTTCGGGAGAGCCTCGGAGGTCTTGATGATCTTCATGATTGCCTTTCGGGGAGCAGCTGCCAATGCGCTGCAGTGGTTTGGATGACGTGGCCTGCGCGCTGCAGCAGCGGGCACGCGGCCTGGGGTGGGGTCGGGGTCATGGGGTGGTCAGAACTGGGCGGCCAGTGCGCTGATTACGTCGCGGGCGACGGGCGGGCACACGGCGTTTCCAAGCAGGTGGATGGCTTGGTGGGTCTGCGCGGGCAGTTGGTAGTCCCGAGGGAATCCCATGGCCGCGCAGTTTTCGGAGACGGTCAACATGCGCATGCGGTCGCCGTTGATCAGGGCCCAACGCGCCTTTGTGGTCACGGTGCCGAGGGGACGGTGCAGGCTGCGGCCAGTGGTGCCCGAGCCGCTGCCGTAGTAGGGCGCCAGGAAGCGGTCGCCGTGTGCGGCACGGCCAGCGGCCACGCGCGCCAGGGTCGCGCAGGAGCGGCCTGGCTTGTGGATCGGGCTCCATCTCCCTGCCTCGAAGTCCAGGAAGCTGCTGGCCGGCATGTGCTCGCGCTTCGGCAGGGCCAGTACCAGTGGCGCGCGGCTGCGCGTGGCCACGATGAACATGCGCACGCGGTGCTGGGGCACGCCGTGGTCGGCGGCGTCCACGATGTGTGGCGACAGCGTGTAGCCCAGTGCCTCCATGGCCGTGCGCCAGGCGGGATACAGGGACCAGTCCAAGAACTCGGGCACGTTCTCCACCACGACGGCGCGCGGTCGGTGGAACTCAGCTGCGCTGACCACGGCCCAGGCGGTGCTGCGGCTGGCGTCGTGTTGAGGATTGCCGCTGGCTTTTCCCCGGGCTTTGCTGTGTCCCTGGCAGCAGGGAGAGGCGAGCAGCAGGTCGTGCGCGGGGACGCGGCTCCAATCAGCCTGGTGCAGGTCCTGGCACAGGTGCTGTGCGTCGGGATGGTTCGCGGCGTGGTACTGGACGGCCAGTGGCCAGTGGTTGGCAGCCCAGATGACGGGCACACCGGCCAGCGCAGCGCCAGTGCTGAATCCGCCAGCTCCGGCGAAGAGGTCAACAGCTTGCATGGGGTTCCTTTGGGCCAAAAAAAAGCCACTCGCGGCACGGGGCCGGGTGGCTTCTGGGGTGTTGATTGGATGCGTTCCCCTCCATGGATTGAGGGGGACTTGACAGCCATGGTTTAATTAAATCTAAAGCCGTTTGCGAGAAATCGTGAGCGGCTTTTTTCGTCAGCGTTCCGCTGGTTTACATAAACAATAAGAAAAAGGAATAAGAATGAAAAAGACATCCGACAAAAACAACGAGATAAACAATGCAAACGAAAGTGTTGAAGGCGGTGCTAATAGTCGATCTAGTGATTTCAAGTGGGGGCGCATCCTGCTTCGGGTCACAGTGCGAATTAATCGTATGGTTGATTGGTTTAGAACCAAGGATCATGAGCAAAGTGAAACACCGTCAAGCGACCTGTGGTCCGATTTCAGTTGGGCTGATTGGGAGTGGCCGCTATGACGCAGCAGGGCCAACTCGGCCCTGCATTTGAATCTGCCTCAAGCCGCTTGGACAATCAAGAAAGGCGCGCGGTCCTTGCCGTTGATCCAGTTCGGCGGCTTGCCCCGGCCGGTCCAGGTGGCGCCGGAGGCCGGGTCGCGGTACTTCGGGGTGCCCACGCTGCCCTTGATCTTCGCGGCGGGGAAGACATCGGCGGCGGTCAGGCCGTGCTCTGCGATCAGCGCGCGGGCCTGGGCGACGGCTTGTGCCTTGGCTTCGGCCTGGGCCTGGGCGATCTGGGCGTCGAGTTCGGCCCGCTGGGCCAGCAGGGTCTTGTATTCGGACATTTCGGATTTTTCCTTTCTGGGATGGGTGATCAGTGGCCGCAGGGCAGGGCATCGCCGCGGTGGTGGTCTTCGGGCAGCTCGGCGCCGCAGCCGAAGCAATGGGTAGGCTTTTGCTCATCCCACCACAGGGAGCGGGCACGTTCTGCGGCGCGGCGCGCGGCCGGAAGATCGCGCTCGGCGCGCGTGGGCTGGTGTTCGGTGTCTTGGTTCATGCAGTTGAGGCTGGGGCCGCCGGCCGCATCCAGATGCTGGCGAGCATGTCGGTGGCGCGCGGGCGGGAGGGATTGCGGATGCGATAGCGGCGGTACTTGTCACAAACGCAGGCATTGCACTGGTCTGCCAACCCGTCGGGGCTTTTGACCAGGGCGCGAAAGAAGCCCACGTCGGCGGGCCAGGGCTCGCCGCAGGTGGTGCAGACCTTTTCGGAGGCGGTGGCCATGTCAGAGCGGCACATCGCCTGGTTTCAGATCTGGCGGGGCGCAGGCCGGCCCTGTCGTGGTCAGCGGGGCGGGCACGGCCTGGCCCATGGCAGTGCTACCCTCTCCACCCAGCGCCTCGATCAGATCGGGGATGAGCCTGGACAGCTCGCCCGTGGCAATCGCCACATCGGCATCGAAGCCGCCGTCGTCCTGCGACTGGCCTTCCATCGCGGCATCGAGCAGCGCGATCTTGCGGATCTGCAGACCCTCGGTCAGCACGAAGCTCACGCGGTCATCCCAGGTCAGCGCCAGGCGCGTGGGCAGCTTGCCGTGCTCGATATGCTGGCGCACCTCGTCGATGTCCAGCGGGTGGCGGCCATAGCGCACGACGGCCTTGCTTTCGTCCGCTGCCTTGAGCTCGCATTCGCGGTCGATCGAGAAGCCGGAGGGCGGCTCCTGCGTCGTCAGCCAGTGCGCCATCGCGGCCTGCGGGCTGGTCTGCGTGTCGACCAAGGCCAGCGCAAAGCCCGTCAGGCCCTCCACCAGCGAACTGACCACCTCGTCGGCGCGCGCCTGGCTGCCCGTGTCCAGCACCAGGGTGCGGGCCTGCGGGTCCAGCCAGACCCACATGGCGCCCTGCTTGGTGAAGGCCATGGGCAGCAGGTCCAGCTTGGCCTCGTCCTTGAGTTCCTTCTTTTCCTTCTTGCCCGGCTTGCGGCCTTCGGTGGCCTCGATGTGGGCAGCCTTTTCGTTGACGCGGCGGTTGAGCACGCTGGCCGGCAGCATCTTGGCCTCGGTCATGAAGCGCATCACCCACTGGTTGGCCACGGACTCGGCCAGCGGGCCATGGGGTTCGCCGCGCGGCGGCACCCAGCCGGCGCTGCGCTCCTGCGTGGCGCCGCACTCGGCAAACGGGCTCTTGCCCAGGGCGGCCTCGACAGCCTGCAGGTCAGGAGCCCAGGACTCGGCGATTCGGTAAATGATCAGATTTGTGAGCATGGTGTTTCAGGCCAGGGATTTGGGATGCTTGGGCAAGCAGCCCAGGCGGTTGGCTTCTGCATCGGTCCAGGCCGCGTGGCCCAGCAGCAGGGTGTGGGCCTGGGTGGCCAGGGCCAGGTTGGGCTGCACGCGCTTTGCCTGGGACACGAGCAGGTCCAGCAGCTTGGTATAGGCGCGGGTCTTGAGAATCCCCCAGCCGCCGAACTCGGGCGGCATGCGCTTCACCATTTCCTCGGCCTGGACCCCGATGCCCTTCACGGCTTCCCTGTGAACGAGCTTGGCCTCGTTGCGCAGCTGCGCCGCCTCGCCCGAAAGCGCTTTCGCGCGTGCCCTCAGGTTGTAGGCTTCGACGGCGCGCTTCTCGCCCTTTGCTTCGAGGCGCAGCGCGGCGGCCTCGGTGGCCTTGGCCTTGGCCTTGGCACGCATGATCATTTCTTGCGCGTAGAGATCTGCCGGTGTTTGCGACATGGGGCTTCTCCAAACGGTTGGCCAACGTGGGCCGGTGGGTTACAGGGCGCCGCCTTCGGTGTCGTCGGCCGGCAGGTGCTGGATGGCGGGCACAGGGATGGCTGGCGCGCGCGGCGCGGGCCCAGCCAGGAATTCCTCGCGCTTCTGGTAGAGCTGGTCGATCAGGGCGTCCGCCAGGCGTGGCAGGTCGCGGGCATTCATCAGCACCGCGCTTTGGACCTTCTCGATAGGCACGCCCAGGGCCGCCAGATTCGCCGCGTTGAGCTGCAGCCAGGGCGAGAACTTGGCGCAGATCTGCGTGAGGTTGAGCTTCTCGGGATTCGGCATTGCGATCAGTGGGCCTGTGCCTTGAGCTGGGACTCGCGCATCGCCTGGTAGCCGGCGAGCATCGGTTCGAGCTGCTGACGCAGATTCACCCCAGGCTCCAGGTTCGCGCCGACGCTGGCCAGGGCGCAGCCCATGGCATACAGGCCGCCGTACAGGGCAAACGTGTTGCCGTTGCGCTGGCCGTAGGCGCTCAGGATTTCGATGATCGGCTCAGCCACATGCGCCATGGCATGCGCGTGGTGGTTGGGCGTGACTTCGTTCTCGACGCGCACGCATTCGATAGGGTCTGTAGATTGGCTCACGAGCTGGTGCTCCAGGTCAGAAAAGGGGTGCTCCGGACATGGCGACCGCAGCGGCGATGCAGAAGGCCGAGACGGCCGACCAGAGGAAAAAGCCGAGGAGGTGGGTCATGGCAGCTCGCGCAGGCATTCCATGGATTGCGGGCCGGTCCATACGACTGCATGGCCGGGCGGGCACGCCTGGGTGGCGCTGTGCGCTCGCTGCACGTCCGCTGCGCTGGCCGCGGGCTCCTGGGCAGCACCAGCATCCGCGCAGGCGCTGAGCACCAGGACCGTGAGCAGGGCCGCGATCAGCAGCAGCAGCCAGCCGCCGGGCGTGGGCGCCGGGCCCGGCTCGGTCACCGGGCCAGGGCGCGAGGCCTCACGGAGGAAGCGCGCATCGGGGTCGGGATTGAAGGGTTCGGCGGGGATCACTCGTTGCATTTGGGCTCTCCTGAAACGACAAATCCGCCAGGTGGCGGATTCGGTGGGGTTGCTGCTTGCCGCTGCAGGCGCTGGGCCTCCTGCTCGGCGATGAGGCGTTCTTCTTCACGCCAGTCCGCATAGGTCTGCGGCTCATATGCGACGCGGCCGCGTTCGCCGCGCAGGCGGTTGAATCTGGATCTCATGGTGGATTCCAAAAAAGAGCCCGCCCCACATTGCTGCAGGGCGGGCCAAATGCCGCACAAGGCGACCCCACGAAACAAAAAGGCCCTGCAACTGGTGAAGCTGCAGGGCCTTGGTGGAAAGTGCCGATGCCTTGAAGGCGTGCCTGGGAATTAGAGAGGGAGGGAGGAGGAAACCCAGGCTCGGCGTAAAACTGTTGGACTCAGTATGGCCCGGACATGATCACGAAAACATGTACGGGAGGTAAAAGAACGTTGGCATCAGTTGCAGAGTTGATGCTCGCAAGGAATGCCATCGCCATCACCATCCATCTTGGTGTTGGGGCAGTTGCGCAGGAAGAACTTCGCCTCCTCACAGGAGGTCATCTGCGAGCAGTGCATGCGACCGTCGCAGGAATATTTGGGAGCACTTGAAGTGCTGCTGCCGACATCAATGTCGCGAGGGCGTGGCTCATTGAGAAGCAGATCCGGGGTCGGCCCACCAGTCTTGGCTTGATGCGACGTGTACGCCTTCCACGCCGCCGCCGCGAGCAGCACGTAAACGATGAGTCTCAGCATTGGATGCCCTCTCTTGTTGTGATCGATATGGCGGGCATCGTATCGCAGCCAGAAGTGAAGATGGCCGCCGTATTCGCCCCGGCTTTCCCTCAAACGGTTTGGCAAGACTCTCACTGCTTGCGGGTGGGCAACTACCCGTCACGATTGGCCATCAAGGGTGCTGGCTGGCCCCTGCAGATACCATCTGCAGCGTACTTTCGGGGCGGGCCACTCCAAGGCGCGTGCCCACCAGTCAGCACTCTTGATGGCCCCGGCACTTGGCCGGGACGTTTCGATCCCGCTGTCAATCCGCTCAATCGGGATTGGCAGCGTCGCGCGCCAGCTCCACCAACTCGCGCAGCAGCCCGGTCTGCTCGCGCATCTGCTTCAGCATCTCGGCGGAGTGGTACTCATCGCCGTATATCAGCCACCCTGGATCGACGGAGAGCGCGGTAGCTATATTGCGCGCACTGCACAACATAGAAGGTCGGCTCTCGTCGAACGCGAGTTGCGGAATTTGCTCGAGCGCACAACCGGCGATTTCGGACAGGTGGGTCAGGTCGCCCCCCTTCTCGATCCAGGCGCGGATCAGACGCGCCCCGACGGTGTTCGCCATCCCCATCACAGCGCCAGGCGCCGCTCCAGGTCCTGCAGGGCAGCGCAGTCATGGCGCAGCTGGGCGGCCAGGGCGTTGATCCGGCGCACCAGGGGCGTGGAGGATGCCGGCTCTGCCTGCTGCGCGCTGCCTTCGGCCGAGATTCCGGCCGCCGACAGCGCAGGCTCCAGGCGGGCCGTGATGCGCTTGATGGTGTTCTGCAGGTCCTGCATGCCTGCGTCGACCTGGCTGATGGCGGCTTCGACCTGGCTCTGCGGGGCCGGGGCGATCTGGACGCTTTCGCTGCGTGCCTTTTGCGCAGCCGCTTCGGCGACCCGCTGCAGGTCATAGGCATGGGGCACCGGGCCGGCGCCGATATGGGCGAGGGAGTTGGAATGGTTCACGGTGGTCTCTCCTGTGGTGGTGGCGGAAACAGAAAAGGCCTCCCTCATCGAGAAGCCTCTTTTGTTTGCCCCGATGACGCTCGGGGCGGGCGGTGGTACAGCTCTACTTGAGCCAGTCCTTCGCGGCCTTGAGCATTTCAGAGGGCCGCTTGTACCTGGCACCAGCCCAGAAGCCGGCGGCGAACATGCCAACGCAGAACGTCAGCAGGATGAGATCGACCATGGGTCAGCCGTCGATGGCGGCCAGCACCAGGTCGGCGGTGCTGGCGAAGGCTTCGGCTTCGGCCACGGTCTTGGCGTCCACGATGTCGAACTTGGCGCCCTTGAGGTTGTCGTCCAACTCGCGCAGGTAGTCGGTTGCGGCGCGGTCGTGGCCCACCTGCACGAACAGGATGGTCAGTTCGTCGTCGCTCTGCAGCTTGTTGGAGGCATCCACAATTACCTTCGCGGCGGCGGCCTTGTCATCGGGCTCGCCGTCCGTGAAGACGATCACGAAGTCCTTTTTGTCGGACTTGCCGGCCAGCTTGAGCGCGGCGGTCAGAGCCTCGGCCAGCGGGGTGGAGCTGCGGGGCGAGCGCGCCGCGAACACTTCGGTCAGCTTGCCTGCGTCCACGCCATCGAACGAATCGACGGCCTGGCCGTTGAACACCACCAGGCCGATGCCATCGCTGTCCAGCTTGGCCAGATCACGGGTGAACTGCTCTGCGGTTTCCTGCACGGCCTGCCAGCGAGTGCGGCCCTTCACGTCATCCGTGGTCATGGAGCCGCTGGCATCCACAACGACGATGAAATCGAACTCGGACAGCTTGGCCAGTTGCGCTTGGGTCTCGGACATGGTTTTCCTTTGAGAGCGGGGAGAAGGCGCCCCGAATCGCCATAAAAAAACGCAGCGCCCTGGTGACAAGACGCTGCGTTTTTTTCCCGGATCTGGTCCGGATCTGGTCCGGATTTGGTGTGAGTGGTGTCCGCCACTGCCACGGCTACGATGGTGGTTCTCAAGCAACCATCACCATGGAGGGCGGACGTGCAATCTTTCGCGGTTAACTTTCTCTATCTTTCTCCAGCTGTTCTTACCGATCCTGCGTGGGCGCACCTGGGCCGCTTCCTGCATCCTGGGAGCCGTGACAAAGAGAATCAGGCGTTGATCCTTGGGCGGCATCTCGATCTGAGCTGGCACCCCTACTTGTCTTTTCAGGCCATGGACTGGGAAAGCAAGGGAACGCGGAAAGTTCTGATTCGTCACGACATCGTTGCATCCATACTTGAAGTGACGAGCCATACCAACCAACTTGGGTTTGTGGACCTGTCGGCCGTCCGCGAACAATTAAAGGATCAGTGATCATCGGTTCCTCCGTAAAGGCAAGCCCAAGACCTCTCGGGAGAGAGCACTGCCTTGGGGTTGCCCCCGGATGTCGCTCCGGGTCGGCGGCCAACGTCTGGTAGATGGCGCGCGGCATCAACATGCCGCACCGTTTATTTGCTCCGTGGTGTCATCTCGCTGCGTTCGTCACCGGAATGCCAGGGCGGTGTTCCATCGTCGGCTCCAGATGCGCTGGCGCGCACCCTTCACAGCCTCCCGCCTACTCTCTACAGGGCGCCCCGCCCGCAGTTCCTTCCCTATGCCGTGTACCGTGCTTTGACGGACTGGCAACCGCGCGGAGACGCGGCACGCTGACCTGGCCCATGCCCAGGAGCGCCATTGCGCCGGACGAATGCCCCTCGGGTGGGGCAAGCAACATCGGCGTGCAACTTTTGAAAGACCGGGGCTTGCCCGGTCGATGCCGTGGTGCCCAACTTCCCGGCCGGTCCGCATGTGCGGTGGCTGGGTACGTTGAGGGTGATGATAAGGCGATGCCTAATTTCTTGCAATAGGCGTTGCCTTATTATTTTGGCGCACTGTTGGCGCGTTCAGTGCAGACGGACTTCGAAGTAGGCCTCCTCCACGGCTATCCCCTGGAGTCCAGCTTGTTGGGCCGACTCATAGGCCTTTTGCCAGGAAAGCGCCACCGCCTCGTTCGCCTTCCCGATTACGCCGCCCTCGGCCGCATCGTTGAAGAGCTTGTAGGCCCGGGTCATGGCCTCTTGGTTTGGGAAGCTTCGTTCAATCACCTTGGCGAAGCGGGCTTCAGCCTTGGCCTTGATGTCGTGCTCAATGCCGACGCAGTCTTGAAGGGTGACTCGGAGCGAGGTGAGGGCGGAAGTGGTCATGTGCATCCTTGGTGCTGGTTAAAAACACAGTTCAAGTATGCACGACAACTGTATGTGTGTACAGTAATTTGTTACATGGCGCGGACCTCGCCAGCCAGCGTCCATGAAAAAGCCCGCTCATGGCGGGCTCGGGTCTTGGGCTGAGGCGCAGGCATTCAATGCTTCATGGTCCACCACGCCAACACTTTGCCGGCAATGTTGATGCACTCAGATGCCTTGCGAAGATCAATTCGCTCTTCGTCGGGATAGTCCACGATGTTGTCGCTGCGAAGGACCAGTGTGCCGTCAGACAGTATTAGCGCTTTCTTTAACAAGAGGCGGTTGTAAACATCGATGACGTAAATACCCTGCGCGTCAATGGTCCGCTGCCCCATATCCACAAACACCAGGTCTTCATCTTGAATCGTTGGTTTCATGCTGTGGCCGTTGCCCGTCATGATTTTGATGCGCTCGGGGTTGACGGTCCCGATCTTCTTGCGAACCCAACTTTCCAAGACATCGAGATGCCGGACGATCTGCACGGCCTCGTCCATGTGCGAGCCAGGACCCATTGACGGCCGGACCGAGAGATGCTGCAGGCGTACGTACCCGGGCGGCGGGGTGTCATCGATGACCTGGATCACGTTTTCCCCTTGTTTGGACGTCTCGGCGGTAGTCCCTGGCGGGTAATCGGGCAGCCCCCAGTGCGCAGGCTGGACCACGTCTGCGAAGTAGCTCCAGAGCTTTGGGAGCTTGTCCTTGCTGATGGTCCCGCGATTCACCCAGTCTTGGATGGATGGAGGCCTCACCTCAAAGTGCTCGGCCACCTCCTTCTTGGAGACGCCCTTCAGTTCGATGGCTTCAGCGATGGCTTGGCCTAATTTTTCACCAGTAAGCATTGCCTAATGTTCCATGTGTGAGTGTGCGTAGGCAATGCCTATTGATCAAAATTAGGCAGAGCCTTATCATGGGGTATGACGTACTCACACCCCGGACTTGCGGTTCAGGCAGTTGTCGATCTTGTTGGCAGCCAGGCTGCCCTGGCTCGCGCGCTCCAGGTTTCCGCGCCCACTGTGAACCAGTGGATCAAGAGGCGCCGCCCGGTCCCTAAGGCGCTCAGCCCAAGGATCGAAGCGCTGTCCTGCGGCTCGGTCTCCCGCCGAGACCTGCGCCCCAACGACTGGCAGGACATCTGGCCCGAGCTTGCGCAGCCCACCGCCCAGGAGCAAGGCCATGCATAAGCCGTATCGCTGGGGCGACGTGCCCCCGCCAGCAGTGCGGCGCCTGAGCGACCGACGCAGGTACCGCGACTCCGAGTTTTTCGTGAACCTGAAGAAGCGGCGCCGGGACGCAGCTATCGCTGATTCGACTCTTCGCGAATGCGGGCCATCTGCTGAGCCTTTGCCTCGTCCTGAAGTCTGTCCACCCTCTGGATCCCATCCATGAGTGCGAGGTATGCGTCCTCGAAGGCGCTGGCCAGGATCTCCCGCGTGAAGTGGTGGTGTTCCGGCTCGAGCTTCGAAAGGATCGCGGCGGCGAGCGTCGCCGTTGGTCCGATGTGTTCCGTTTTCATGCCTGCCCTCCTGATGGCAATTGCTGGTGGTGTGACAGCTTTCAGCATAGCCCAGGGAGCGGTGGGCACCCTTTCCACGAACCGACCCCAGGAGTAGTCCCGCATGCGTGACACCCATGAAAAGCTGAGCCGGGCTGAAGCGGCTGCCTTCCGGGCGATCCAGACAGCTCTTGCCGACCTCGACGCTGAGCAGGCCGAGCGCGTGCTGGCGCGTGTCCAGGACCAACTGGATGAAGACGCTGGCGCGCCCATGTTCGCGCGCGGCGTTGCCGGCCCCCTGGGCAAGCTGGACATCCCGCTGCGCACCAAGGTTGATGAGGCCACGGCCGACCTGTTCCTGCGCCACTGCGGGCAGCAGGCCACGGACACCTCGATGGTGCTGCGCGACTGCGTGTACGCCCTGGTCTACGGCAAGACCTATCGGCAGATGGTGGTTGAAAAAGTGAACCATGACGCGCAGCGTACCGAGGCGCTGGCCAAGCTCATAGGGCCTTTTGGTAGCCCCGAATTCGGAGGGCCTGCCCGATGAACGCGATCACTGCAATTTCTGCCGCCGTGCTGACCATGACCAGCATCGAGCTGGTGGATTTCATCAACGATGAGCGCAAGGCGAAGGCTGAAGCAGCGGGTGAGCCTTTCCCGTCCAAGGGCTTCGCGAAGCTGGAGCACAAGGACTTCCTGGAAAAGGTGCCCTACGTTCTGCCCCAGACATCGGCGGAATTTTCCGCTGATCTCCCCGATAGCTATGGTCGTCCACGTCGAGGGTATCGCTTCCCCAAGCGGGAGGCCTGCCTGATGGCAATGAGCTATAGCTATGAGACGCAGGCCAAGGTTTTCGACCGCATGACCGCTTTGGAAGCGCAGGCGGCCGCGACAGCCGTTCCTCAGACCATGGCCCAGGCGCTTCGCCTTGCTGCTGAGCAGGCCGAGCAACTGGAGCAGCAGCAGGCCGCCCTGGCCCTGGCCGCGCCCAAGGCCGAGTATGTGGACCGCTACGTGGCCGCCAACGGGGCAAAGGGCTTCCGTCAGGTGGCCAAGCTGCTGGGCGCGAACGAGCACGAGTTCCGCGCGTGGCTGCAGGACGAAAAGATCATGTACCGACTGGGCGGCGAATGGACTGCGCACCAGTGCCATATCGAAGCTGGCCGCTTTGTCGTGAAGACGGGCGTGGCCCATGTCAACGATCACGCCTTCAACGCCACGAAGTTCACCCCCAAGGGCGTGAATTGGGTGGCCGGCCTGTGGGGCCAGCACCAAGCCCGCCTGGCGCAGGAGGGTGCGCAGCAATGAGTTCCGATTACACGACCCTCGCATGGCGTACGGAACTGCAGTCAGGCCCGCGCCTGGTGTTTCTGGCCCTGTGCGACAACGCCAACGACGCAGGCAACTGCTTCCCATCCATCCAGACCTTGGCAGACAAGTGCGGGCTGTCGGTCCGCGCCGTGCGTGGCCATGTGGCTGCGATGGAAGAGCAGGGGCTGGTTCAGCGCCTTCAGCGCACTGGCTGGAGTTCCGAGTACCAGATCAATCTGAGGGTCCTGCGCACGGCGGTCTACGAGTGCTTGTCCAAGCGCCCGCGCCTGACCGAATACGACCAGATGATCATGCGCTCCTGCGCACCTGAAACCCCGGCAGATTCTGCACCCCGGCAGGATTTGCCGCCCCCTCAAACCCCGGCAGATTCTGCCGGGGACCCCGGCAATATCTGCAACACCCCCCGGCAGGATTTGCCGGGGACCCCGGCAAATCCTGCCGCCATAACCTACAAAGAACCTACAAAGAATAAACAAGGAAAAGGGAAAGGCGCGCGCACGGCTGCGAACGCCATCACTCGGCCTGATGGTGTGACCGAGCAGACCTGGTCCGATTGGCTGACGCTGCGAAACGGCAAGAACGCGCCGGTGTCGGAAACGGTCCTGCGCATGGCGGTCAACGAGGCGGACAAGGCCCAGCTGTCGCTGGAGGACTTCCTGCAGATCTGGTGCTTTCGCGGCACGCAGGGCCTGCAGGCCGATTGGCTCAAGCCTTCGGACTTTGCTGGCCGGACCGTGAAGGGCGCGAAGACGCCGCCCCCCGACAACTTCGGCGGCGTGGACTACGGCCAGGCGAGGAAGATCTGATGGACCGCCTCGCATCCCGAATCCACCGCCCGCCGCTGACGCGCGAGAGCACCTGCCCCACGCACGGCCTGTTCCTGAGCAGCTGCCATCTTGGCGACATCTGGACGAAGTGCAACCTGTGCGCCGAGGAGGCCAAGGCCAAAGAGCTGGCCCAGGCCCAGGACGAGCAGAAGCGCCAGGCGCGCGAAGAGTGGGAGAAGCGCCTGGGCACGGCCGCCATTCCCGAGCGCTTCCAGAGCTGCCGCCTGCGGACCTACATCGCGGAAACCCCGGAGCAGCAGGCCGCGCTGCAGTTCGCCAAGGACTACGCGGCCCGCTTCGATGACGTGCAGCGCAAGGGCAGCGGCGCCATCTTCGTTGGCAACGTCGGCACGGGGAAGACGCACCTTGCCATCGGCATCGGCATGCAGGTCATGCACACGCATGGCGCATCGGTGCTCTTCACGACCGTGGCGCGCGCTGTCCGCCGCATCAAGGACACCTGGTCCAAGCGTAGCGGCGAGTCCGAGGGCGAGGCCATCGCCGCAATGGTGTTCCCGGATCTGCTGATCCTGGATGAGGTGGGCGTGCAGTTCGGCAGCGACTTCGAGAAGAACCTGCTGTTCGACGTGCTCAACGAGCGCTACGAACGTCGCAGGCCCACGCTGTTCCTGTCGAACCTGCCCATCGGCGAAGTGGCCGCCTTCCTTGGAGAGCGTGTCATGGACCGCCTGCGCGAAGACGGGGGCGACGTGCTGCCGTTCCAGTGGGAAAGCTATCGCGGGAGGTGCGCATGACCGCCATCCATCCGGCCGCGACCCGCGCCTACCTGTCGTTGCCCTACGCCTACACGCTCGCACAGGAGTTGTCGGCCAGCGAACGGCAGCCGCTGCACCAGCGCAAGCGCGAACCCCTGGCTGCTGCAGTCCTGGCCGCCGTGCATGCCGTGGGCTACGGCGCTCCCACGGTGCAGCACTGGCGCGACCTGGCCGACGCCGCGAACCTGTCCGAAACGCTGCTGGGCATGGGCGTCTTCACCGAGCCCGAGGCCCAGAGCCTGTTTGCCGATGCCGTCGCGGCAGTCGTGGACCTTGGCCGCAAGCACGGCCACGGACAGGAGATGCGGCTCAACGCTGTGCAACTGGGCCACCTGGTCGAGTTCGGCGATGCCTACGGCCAGGTGCTGGAGGTGATCCCGGCCCGCACCTTCATCCGCGCGCACCGCGCCACCGAACGCCGTCTGCGCGAGCTGCTGGTCAACAGCCACGGCAGCGACTCCCATGAATTCATCGTCGTCTGAACACCAATGGCAGCAACAACCAAACAATCTCAGCGCGGCAGCCG
This sequence comes from Delftia deserti, assembly GCF_042653485.1. Lineage (NCBI taxonomy): Bacteria > Pseudomonadati > Pseudomonadota > Betaproteobacteria > Burkholderiales > Comamonadaceae > Delftia > Delftia deserti. Next base: position 5,787,849 of record NZ_JBHSIH010000001.1, read on the forward strand.
TGGCGCACCTCGTCAAGCTGGCCCAGCAACCCGGGTGGTGGGGCTACGTCAAGGCCAGGGCCAGGGAGCTGGACAGGGACGAGTCCCGGCTGTACGTGGACATCGAGCAGCAGGTGGTGCAGCAGCTGCAGGCGCTCGCCTGGCGCCCGCCGCCCCGCGCGTGACGGTGCCGGCTGGGCATCAGGGTCCGATCACGGTGCTGGGCATTGACCCTGGCACCCACACCGGCCTGGCCTGGTTCGATGACGGCGCCCTGCGGGCGCTGGAGGAGATCGCTCCCGAGGACATGGTGTTTCGACTGCTGGAGGAAAAGCCCGCCCTGGTGATCTTCGAGGACAGCCGCAAGGGTGGCTCATGGACCGCACGCGGCAGCCAGGCCAAGCGCGCCAAGATGGACCGCAACGTGGGTGAGGTCGATGCGTGGTGCAAGCAGATCGAGGCGGCCTGCAAGCGTCAGGGCATCGCCTGCTTCGGCATGGCGCCCAGCGCGAAGGCCGGCCGCGCCCACGGCGCCAAGATCGACGCCGCGACCTTCAACCGCCTGACCGGCTGGGCCGGCCGCAGCAATCAGCACCAGCGTGACGCTGCAATGATCGCGTGGTCCTTCCGGAGGGCCCGGCCATGAAGCGCATCTACATCGCTGGCCCGATGACAGGCCTGCCCGAGTTCAACTACCCGGCCTTCAACCGCGCGGCCGCCGTGCTGCGCGCCCAGGGCCACTACGTCGAGAACCCTGCCGAGAACCCCGCGCCAGCGTGCGGCAGCTGGGCCGGCTACATGCGCCTGGCGCTGCCGCAGCTGTGCACCTGCGACGCGGTCTACATGCTGCCCGGCTGGCGCGGCTCCAAGGGCGCGCGCGTGGAGCACGGCCTGGCCCTGGATCTGGGCATGGAGGTGCGGGACTTCGATGTCAGCGCAGGGGAGGGCGGTGTCCATGCGTGATTTCCGTCCAGACCTACCCCGGCGCGCCATGCGTGGCCCAGTGCGCGCTACGCCCCAGCACCCGCCCCTGTGGCGCGGTGCCACGACGCGCGAGCGCATTGATGGCCCCGATGCCCTGGGGCGCTACCGCTTCTCCGTCTGGTCGGAAAACCGCTGCTGCCGCATGGAGCAGTACGGCCCCACGCGCGTGTGCGTCATGGGCGATCACGGCTTCCTCGTGGATGTGGGGCTGGAGGGTGACATCCGATGATCCAGAACGGGAGCACCTGGCCCAGCCGCGGCTTCGGCCGCCGGCCGGCCGTCGCACCCGCGCAAGACCGAGAGGAGCGCCTGGCGCAGCGCGCGGCCCGGGCCATGGACAGTGCCCGCGCCACGGCCGGCATGGCGTGCACCAGCATCGTGGTGATGGGCGCCGCCAGTACAGGCTTGGTCCTGCCAAAGGCCGAGATCCTCGAATGCGAAGCCTACCGCCGAGCCGTCGCCGCGCTGCCGTGCATCTGGTGCGGCATCTGCGATTTCTCTCAGCACGCCCACCTCAACCTCGGCAAGGGCTTCGCGCTCAAGACCGACGACCGCACCGGCTTCCCGCTGTGCTGCACACGGCCGGGCATCGAGGGATGTCACTGCCGATATGACAACTACCGCCTGGTCGAAGGCGGCAGGGAAGGGCACCGCGCCTACGGCCTCGAATGGGGCCGCATCACCCGCCACACGATTCTCGAATCCGGCCAATGGCCACAACGCCTGCCCCTCTGGAGTGAAACCGCATGAACCAAGCCACCACCAGCACCATCCACAAGACAGCCGGCGGCAATCCGGACACTGGCGCGGTCGAGGCCGTGCCCACGCTGACGCAGGTCTATGAGGCGATCCGCCAGTTGCATGAGGCCGGCGAGGAGCCCACGCGCGACCGCATCCACAAGATGACGGGACTGAACCTCACCACCGTGGACGACCGCATCAAAGTGCTGCGCGGCGAGGGGATGATTGCGGCCGTGAAGCAGTGCTATCGACCTGTGCACCAGCACGGGCCGGCGCGGGATGTGGTCATCGTGCACCTCAACGATGGCCGGACCCTTGTCGAGATTGGGGAGCATGTGCTGCACTTGGTCCGGCCAGAGGCGGCGCGGTTGGGGCAGGGACTTGCCGGCGTGGCTCTGGAGCACACTGCGCTGGGGAGAATCCAGGAACTGCAGGACAAGCTTATGGATGAGGTTTCCAAGCGCATGGCCCTGGAGCGCAAGGTGAGGGCACTGGAAGCAAATCGGAAGATTGACGAAAGGCAGGGTGATTTACTTGTGGCGCTGGATGAGCCTCAGACCGTATAGAGGCGAATGGAAGCGACGTCATGAATGATGGCCGCTCCCTGTGTAAAAAAAAAGCGCCTGAAGCAGGGAGCAAGTCTGCTGGCACTTGATTTTTGGTGTACTAGTGCATACGATGCACTTTGGTCGATGGCAATGGTAAGAAATATTCATGCGAATATATTACGCTATTTCTTTTTCAAGATCGGCCGGTATAACTGAAAGCTTCAGTCCAAGTATTTTAATTAAATGTGCGACCGTATGGAAGCTAGGGTTTCCATCGCTGCGCAGGGCCTTATAGAGGCCTTCTCTACTAACGCCAACTTCTCTAGAGGCGTGGCTCATTTTTCGTTGTGCCTTCAGAACGTCTCCAATCGCACTCAGAAGTAGTGCGTTATCGTCGTCCTCAAGAAATTCCTGAAGGTATGCCGCGCACTCCTCTGGAGAATTGAGGAACTCCGAAGCGTCAAACTTACGAAGCTCGCTCCCTTTCTCTGCTTGGGATTGCATTTTCACTCCTTGAGATCAAGCCGAACAACGGGCCGAGGCCCGCTATTCTTATTGAATCGTTTTTGCATATTCAATTGCAGTATCTATATCAGACTGTTGCTGATCCTTTGTTCCTGCACCGAGTATTATTACTACTGTATTTCCGATGGACTTGCAATAAATGCGATATCCCGGACCGAAATGGATGCGTAGTTCAGTAACTCCGCCTCCGACAGGGGATGCGTCCCCCCAATTTCCGCGCTCTAACCTCTTCAATCGAGCAATAATTTTTGCTCGTCCGAGGGGGTCTTTTAGTTTGCGGATGTAGTCGTCAAAATTTGGGGTTGTTTTTAATTCAAGGTTCGTGTCCATAAGTTGATAAGTTGAAAATTAAGTATTTGATGTAAACGATGTACGACATCTGTCTCTCCTGTGGTTGGTAAGGTGTGGTGTGAACCACGGTTGACACTATAGCCCGGAGCCACGATCTTTGCAAGGGTCCTAGCCTGAGATCGCCCCGGCTAGGGTTCGACGGCCCTAGGCCATGCCGGAACACTTCCGGCCATGGCCCAACGTCCTGCCGGCAAGTCCGAGCCTCCAAAGAAACCAGTCCCCAAGAAGCCTGCAGCCGTGAAGAAGGCCGCAGGCTCTGCCGTGCCTGCGAAGCGCCCAGCGGTCAAGAAGCCTCCGAGCGCCACCACGAAACCGGCATTGAAGAAGGCTCCGGCCAAAAGGGCAGCCGTCAAGCGCACGGACGCGCAAGCGCTGACCGCGAGGGAATCGAAGTTCATCGATGAATTCCTGGTTGACCTGAATGGAACGAAGGCGGCGATCCGGGCCGGCTACAGCGCCAAGACTGCCCGGCAGATCGCCTCGGAGAACCTGTCAAAACCTCACATCCAGGCCGCCATTGCTGAAGCCCGCAGGCAGCAGCAGGAGCGCACGCAGATCACTGCCGATGCCATGCTCCAGCAGGCTTGGCTGATAGCCACAGCCGATGCGCGTGAGCTGATCGAGACCAAGGTCGCATGCTGCCGCCATTGCTGGGGCGAGAACTTCCGCTACCAGCGCACTGTCAGCGAAATGAACCATGCGCGCGAGTCATGGCGCGCGGAAGGCAAGGCGCCCGAGGACTTCGATGAAGAAGGCGGCATCGGGTTCAACCCCCACCGGCCGCCGCACCCGGACTGCACTGCATGCGTTGGGGATGGATATGCACGCGAGGTCATCAAGGACACCCGCTACCTGAGCCCAGCCGCTGCCCAGCTGTATGCCGGCGTGAAGCGCACGAAGGAAGGCCTGCAGGTCCTGACGCACAGCAAGGAGGCCTTCGCAGAAAAAATCTGGAAGTACCTGGGCATGTACGAGAGGGACAACCAGCAGAAGTCAGACCCGCTGGCCGCGCTGCTGCATCGCATCTCCAAGGAGAACGGCAACGGCTTCGCGCCCATTGCAGATGACCCGGAGCGCACAGGCCCCCGCGCGGGCTCCACGCTGCAGGTGAAGCAAGACCCGACGGACGAGGAGGATTGAGGCTGTGGCCGCGCGCGTCCACAGTGCTCCCCTGAACCGGCTCCCCGACACGCCCGAGGAGCTGGAGCGGTGCTTGCGTGATCCCGAATGGCGCCTGTTCTCCGGCTGCCTGTACAAGATCATGGTCAAGGGCGATTCCAAGAATGGGGAAGAGGCTGACACCTTCACCATGCCCTTCCGGCCCAATCGCGCGCAGAAGCGTTTCATTAGCCGGCTCTGGCACCGCAACATCATTCTGAAGGCGCGGCAGCTGGGCTTCACCACCCTGATCGCCATCCTGTGGCTAGACCATGCGCTGTTCAATGCGGACCAGCGCTGCGGCATCATCGCGCACGACCGCGAGGCGGCCGAGGCCATCTTCCGGGACAAGGTGAAGTACGCCTACGAGAACCTGCCCGAGGAGATCCGCGACCGCTTCCCCCTGGCGCGCGACAGCGCTGTGGAACTGCTTTTCGCCCACAACAACAGCAGCGTGCGCGTGGCAACGTCGATGCGCTCGGGCACCATCCACCGGCTGCACGTCTCCGAGCTGGGCAAGATCTCGGCGCGCTTCCCGCACAAGGCCAAGGAGGTGATGACCGGCTCTATCCCAGCCGTGCCCACCACGGGCATTCTGGTGATCGAGAGCACGGCCGAGGGCGCCAATGGCGAGTTCTATCACCTGTCCCAGCGGGCAGAGGCCCTGCACTACACGCACAAGAAGCTGAGCCCGCGCGACTACCGCTTCCACTTCTACGCATGGTGGCAGGAGCCCAACTACCGCATGGACTCGGGCCTGGTCCATGTGACGCGCGAGCAGCACGACTATTTCGACCAGGTCGAGGTCGAGATGCAGTGCACCATCGATCTGGAGCAGCGGGCCTGGTATGTGGCCACCCAGGAAGCGGACTTCCCCGGCGCGCCTGAGCGAATGTGGCAGGAGTACCCCTCCACGCCGGCCGAGGCATTCCAGCAGTCGAGCGCGGGCCGGTACTACGCCAAGGCCATGGTTGCGCTCACGAAGCGCGGCGGCATCACTTCGGTGCCAGAGCTGGATCTGCCCGTCTACACCTTCTGGGACATCGGGCGCGCGGACGGGACGGCCATCTGGTTCATGCAGTCCCTGCGCGGCGAGGACCGCTTCATCAACTACTACGAGGAGCACGAGGAAGACCTGCGGCACTACGTACGCCATCTGCAGGGCCTCGGCTACGTGTTCGGCGCGCACTTCCTGCCGCACGATGCGAATCACAAGCGCCAGAGCGACACCAACCGGTCCACGAAGCAGCATTTGCAAGCGCTGATGCCTGGCCAGCGCTTTCTGGTGGTTCCAAAGATCACGCAGCTCCAAACCGGCATCTCTGCTGTGCGCAAGCACCTGCGCGGCGCCTGGTTCGACAAGGAGGCCTGTGCCTTCGGACTGGAGCGCCTGCGCGGCTACAGCAAGAAATTCAGCCGGGCGCTGAACAAGTTCATCGATGAGCCCGACAAGTCCAACGGCTGCACGGAAGGCGCGGACGCGCTTCGGCAGTGGGCCCAGGCCAAGGAGAGCGGGCTGTTCAACCCTAATGACGATGGGTACAGCGCGCGCGCTGAGCCCGAAGAGGAAGAGGATGCGCCGGACTGGCGCGCGTGAGGCACTGCCATGAACTATGCAAAACCCCCAAGCACTGCAGACCTGGGCGCGGCCCTGACGCCGCACGAATATGCCCGCATCATCGATGACATCCTGGAGCAGCCACCGTGGCGCCGCCAGGCCGACATGGAAGCCGACTATGCCGACGGCAACCAACTGGGCAGCGAACTGCTCGCGCGCATGAAGCGCTTCGGCATCCCGCCGGCCAAGGAGAACATCATCGGCCCGGCGATTGCGGCCGTGTGCGGCTACGAGGCCAAGACGCGGACGGACTGGCGCGTGACGCCGGACGGAGATCCGGGCGGCCAGGACGTGGCTGATGCGCTCAACTTCCGGCTGAACCAAGCCGAACGCCACAGCCGTGCAGATCGCGCGATCAGCGATGCCTTCAAGCCGCAGGTGAGCGTGGGCCTGGGCTGGGTAGAGGTCGCGCGGGCCAGCGATCCCTTCGCCTACCCCTACCGTTGCCGGTATGTGCACCGCAATGAAATCTGGTGGGACATCCGGGCGCAGGAGGCTGACCTGTCCGACGCCCACTGGCTGCTCCGGGAGCGATTCATCCGCAAGGACCGGGTCGCGGCTGCATTCCCCAAGCATCGGGACCTGATCATGCGCGCGGACTCCGCATCCGGCCCAGGCGGATACGGTGGCTATCTGGGAGAGGGCGGCTATTCCACTGGCCTGGTGCCGGGCCTGGATGTTTCCCGGGCCTGGACTCCGCGCGAGCATGCCTGGTACCGCTCGGAGACCGACGAGCTCAGCCTGTGCGAACTCTGGTATCGGCGCTGGGTGTCGGCGCTGGTGCTGCGCCTGCGCGGCGGCCGTGTGGTCGAGTTCGATGAATCCAACCAGCAGCACCGTCTGGCCGTGGCCTCGGGCGCGGGCACGCTGTCGCGCGAAACGGTCACGCGGCTGCGTCGGTCCTACTGGATTGGGCCGATCTGCCTGCACGACGGCCCCACGCCATACCCGCACCAGCATTTCCCGTATGTGCCCTTCTGGGGCTACCGCGAAGACCAGACCGGCATGCCGTTCGGCCTGGTGCGCGACATGCTGTTCCCGCAGGACAACCTGAACAGCACCATGGCAAAGCTGCGCTGGGGCATGGCATCGACGCGGGTGCGGCGCACCAAGGGCGCAACGGAAATGACCAGCGCGCAGATCCGCCAGCAGCTGGCGCGCCCAGACGCCGACATCGTGCTGGACGCCGAGCACATGAAGGAGGGTGGTATTTTCGAGGTGGCCCGCGATTTCCAGCTCAACGCACAGCACCTGCAGCTGATGGAAGACAGCCGGCGCGCGCTGGGCCGGGTCAGCCCCGTCACGCCGGCCATGCAGGGCCAGGCCGGCACCGCTCGCAGCGGCCTGCAGGAAACCACCCAGGTGGAGCAGTCCCAGATCGGCATGGCCGACATGATGGACAACACCAAGGATGGGCGCACGATGGTCGGCGAATTGCTGATGTCGCTGATCATCGAGGACATGGGCGACGAGGAGCAGACCATCGTGATCGAGGGCGACGTGCTCAACCCGCCGCGCACCGTGGTGCTGAACAAGGCCGAAGAGGACCCCGACACAGGCCTGGCCTATCGGTCCAATGACGTGTTGCGCACGCGCATGAAGGTCGCTCTGGAGGACGTGCCGAGCACCAGCAGTTTCCGGGGCCAGCAGCTCAGCTCACTGTCCGAGGCCGTGAAGTCCTTGCCGGAGCATATCCAGGTGGTCGCGCTGCCATTCCTGATCGACCTGATGGATCTGCCGCGCAAGAAGCAGGTGGTGGAGGCCATCCGTGCGGCGACCGGCCAGCAGACGCCGGAGCAGATCGAGCAGCGTGTGCAGCAGGAGGTGCAGGCCGCGCTGCTCAAGGCCGGCCACGAGCTGAAGGCGCGCGAGCTGGAAATGAAGGAGCGCCTGACGGATGCCCAGATCAAGAAGGTGATGGCTGACGCTGTGCAGGTGGGCGTGCAGGCTGCCTTCTCGGCGATGCAGGGCGGGGCCCAGGTCGCCACCAACCCGGCCATCGCGCCCATCGCCGATGCCATCATGCAGGGCGCGGGCTACCAGAAGCCCAATCCGGGTGGCGACGATCCAGACTTCCCGGTGCCTGGCGTGGCTGTCGGTGGACCCACTCCACAGTCGGGCGGGCCGGGCGCGGCGGGCGACATCGCCCAGGTGCGCGAGAACACCAGCCCAGCATTCCCACCCATCCCGCAGGAGCCGTCGCGCGGCATGCAGGGGATCGAAACCGCCACCCCAGCCGACAACCTGTAGCGATTCACTCCGTCCAGAGTTGGCTGCGGCGCGGGCGGCGCCCGACACTGTGTTCCACGTTGAAGGCGAAAGCCAGAGACGAGAAGCCTGCCCGTGATGGGTCGGCACCTCCCGCAGCTGGAGAGCGTGATGGTCGGGGCTTCGGCCCCGGCCTGATCCTCGAATCTGCGTGCCCCTTCAAACAGGCCCGGCCGGATAGCCGGGGATGTGGAGCACCTACATGCCGATGTCACCTGAGCAACTGCTCGAATCCGCCTTTGCAGGACAACTGGATCTGGACGCGGACGCGGCCCAGACCGCAGAAGCCAGTAACGCCGCGAGCACTGCCACTCCCGCAACCGTCACCCCTGGCGCTGAGCAAACTGCTGCAGCGCCTTCTCCCGCTCCTGCCGCTGCACCCGCTGTTGCAGCAACCCCGGCTCCTGCACCTGCTGCAGGCGCGGTGCCCGCTCAGGATGACGAGCCGGCCGGCGCGCCCATTGCCAGCAAGTCGGGCAGCTACACGATCCCCTTTGAAAAGCTGGCCCAGGCCCGTACCGAGCGTGACCAGTTCAAGGCGCGCGGCGATTCGCTGGAGAGCGAGAACGCCACCTTGAAGGCTCAGATCGACCAGTTGACCCGCAGCCAGCAAAGCAACCTCGCTCAGGCCCAGGCGGATGCCGCGGCCCGCGAGCAAGCTGGCGCGGCGCCAACCTCGGCCGACAAGAACCTGGCCATTGCCCAGGCAGCTGCCACCCAAGGCGTGGACATGGCCCTGTTCGGCGACTTCTCGGAGGAGGGGATCGCCAAGGGCGTGGCTGCGCTGGTGGACCAGCGTGCTGCAGCACTGGTGGACGCACGACTGGCGCAGGCCATGCAGCCCCTGCAGCAGCGTGAACAGGTCAGCGCCCAGCAGGCGCACGACAACGCGATCTATGCAGCGCATGCCGACGCGGACGAAATTGCCGACTCTGCCGAGTTCAAGCAGTGGGTGGATGCCCAGCCTGCTTTCACGCGCGCGGCCGTGGCCAACGTCCTGCAGAACGGTTCCGCTGCCGAGATCGTGGAAGTCTTCAGCACCTTCAAGGGTGCCCGGTCCGCAACTGCTCCCGCTGCCAGCCCGGCCGCTCCTGCCAATGCCGTGGACGCGGCCGTGGCAAAGGCGAAAGCTGATGCCGAGCAGGCCGTGCCGGTGAGTCTTTCCGAACTGACGGGCGCGGCTGCTGGTGCCAGCGAAGCGGAGCGCGCGCAGGCACTGGCCAACAACCCCGCGGCGCTGCTCAACGTGATGAGCGGTATGTCGCCGGCAAAGATCGATGCCTTGATGAACAGCTTGGCGTGAACCGCTGATTATTTTTTGAAACCCGGGCCACCTCGTGATGAGGCAGCCCTCTCCCCAAGACGGAGGACATATGTCCGGAAAAACCAATGTGGCAACCGGTTCGCCGAATGCCCAATTCGTCCAGGCTGCCGGGCTGTTCGCTCAGTCCATGCAGCGCAATTCGACGCTGAACCGTATGGTGGGCACCGTCCCCCAGGGCGAGGCGCACGTCAGCGCCGTGCTGAGCAAGCAGACCGCCACCGACATGCCCATCGTGCGCACGGTGGACCTGACGCGCGGCCACGGCTCCGAGGTGGAGTTCCATTTCGTGCAGCCCACCAACGCCTATCCCATCATGGGCAACCGCATGGCCGAAGGTAAGGGCACGGGCATCGAGCTGGACAACGGCCGCGTGCGCGTGAACCAAGTTCGCTTCCCGGTGGACCTGGGAAACACGATGACCGATATGAATTCCCCCGTGGAATTCCGTCGCATCGGCCGGCCCATCGCGCTGTCGCTGATGAACAGCTACCAAGACCAGCTGATGCTGACCCACCTGGCGGGCGCGCGCGGCTTTCAGGACGGCATGGAGTGGCGTCTGCCGACCAGCGCCCATCCGGACTTCGCGGAGTTCGCCATCAACGAAGTGAAGGCACCCACGCGCAACCGCCACTACATCGCCGATGGCGACTCCATCAAGACTGTGTCGGTGAACGCTGGAGAGCTGGACATTGCCTCCACTGACGTGCTCGGCATGGACGTGGTGGACAGCATCCGCACGGTGATGGAGTCCATCGCGCTGCCGCCGCCCGCCATCAAGATCCCCGAGGACAAGGTGGCCGAGGATTCGCCGCTGCGTGTTCTGCTGGTTTCGCCCGCGCAGTACCACGCATTCGCCCAGGACCCTGGCTTCCGCCAGTTCCAGGCGAACGCCCTTGCGCGCGCGTCCAAGGCCAACAACCACCCCCTGTTCCTGGGTGAAGTGGGCCTGTGGAACGGCATCTTGATCTGCAAGATGCCCAAGCCCATCCGCTTCTATGCTGGTGACACTGTTCGCTACTGCGCCTCCTACGAGACCGAGACGGAAAGCACCTGCGCCGTCCCCGCCTCGTTCGGCACCACCCATGCGGTGGACCGCGCGATCCTGCTGGGCGGCCAGTCGCTGGCCCAGGCCTTCGGCAAGTCCAAGCACGGCGGCATGCCGTTCTTCTGGAGCGAGAAGGACTTCGACCACGGCGACAAGATGGAACTGCTGATCGGCGCCATCATGGGCGTTTTCAAGATCCGCTGGTTGGTGTCGCAGGGCAACGGCAAGAAGCACTACACCGATCACGGCGTCACGGCCATCGACACAGCCGTGCGCATCATCGGCGAGCGCAACTGACGCGCCCCAGGGCGGGCGGTCTGCTGATCGCCTGTCCTCCGCTGAGTTCTTCACCATTTCACCGGAGGCCAACATGGCAACCATCACCAAAGTGCAGTCCGCCAGCAATCGCCTGGGCGCGACGCCGTGGGGCAACCTGAGCGCCCTGCATTACACCCTGGCCACCAATGCGGCCGGCGCGGCCCTGGGCGGGGACATCCTGACGCCCGCCATCCAGGGCACAAAGATCCGCCTGGGCCTGCTGCCCGCTGGCTTCAAGCTGATCGACAGCCTGGTCGTCGTTTCCGTAGGCATGACGGCATCCGTCACCGCCAAGATCGGCTTCGAGTATGCCGACGGCGTGGATGTGCCGGCCGTGCCCCAGGACGACGACTACTTCGGCGCAGCCGTGAACCTGGCCGCCACGGCGCGCCTGCGCAATGCCACTGCCAACCCGGTCATCACGCTGACCAAGGATGCCTACCTGATCCTGACCGTGGGCGGCGCGGACAACGCCAAGGCCAGCGCGCTGGACGTGGTGGTCCTGGGCGTCCCCGAAGGCGTGGCCTGATCGAAGCCGCGCTCGCGGCGATGAACCATGCAGCAAGCCGGCCTGTCCGGCTTGTTTCACATGAACGGAGCGAATCATGAAGTTCGACAAGCTGGAATACACGGGCAAGAAGCCCTATCACGACCGTCACGCTGCTACCCACTGGCAGCCTGGCGATACCAAGCTGGTGCCCGAGGCCGTCGCACGTAAGCTGCTGCGCTTCGTGGAGTTCCGCCGCGCGCCCGTCGATCAGCAGCAGGCAGAGCAGCTGCAGCCTGCCGACCAGCAGGGCGAGCAGGCGCAACAGCCTGACACCACGCAGGCGCAGGATGACGCAGCGCTCCAGCAGGCGCAGGCCGCCCAGCAGCAGGCAGAGCAGCTGCAGCAGCAAGAGCGCGCGGCCACCGAGGCCATGCTGCTGACCATCGAGGGCATGGACAAGGGCGCCCTGGTCGAGTACGCGGCGAAGTACGAGGTCAAGCTGGACGCGCGCAAGGGCGAGGCCAAGATGCGTGCTGAGGTGGCCACCTTGATCGAGCAGTTCGGGGCGCGCTGACATGAACCTCAAAGACCTGATCGCGCGGTTTCGGGTCGCGGCCGATGATGAGGTCGAGACCTATCGGTGGACTGACGAGAAGATCACCATGTGGCTGAACGATGCGGTGGCCGAGGCCGCGGTGCGCGGGCGGCTCCTGTTGGAATCCAGTCTGCCAAGCATTTGCCGCATTGCCGCGATGGAAGGGCAGAGCACATACCAGTTGCATCCGGCGCTGTACGAGATCACGCACCTGTCCTATTCATGCGACGGCGCGAGCGAGCCGCAGCAGCTGGACCTGGTCTCCACGGAATGGCTGGACCGCAACCAACCGGGGTGGCGCCACAAGCGCCTGGACCGTGTCCGCTGGGCCGTGCAGACCGAAGGCTCAATCCGTCTGGTGCCGGCCCCGCCGCGCGACGGCCAGATCATGCTGGAAGGCTACCGGCTGCCATTGACCGAGATGCGCTCTGGGGCCGACGTGCCCGAGATCCACGCCTTCAGCCACGACAAGCTGGTGCTCTGGGCGCTGCATCGCGGCTATTCCCAGCCAGACTCCGAGGCCTTCGACCCGACCCGTGCCGAGCTGTCCGAGCGGGAGTTCACCAAGTATTTCGGCCGGCGCCCCGATTCCGACATGCGCCGGGAGACGCGCGAAGACGTGCCGCACGTCACCGAATCCATCATTCTCTGAAAGGTCCGCCATGTTCGGCTTTCATCCCGACAAGAAGGCGCCGCCGGCACCGCAGCCCAAGCTGGGCTTCCGTCCGCGCGGTCAGCAGCAAAGCGCGGCGCTGGCACAGGCCCAGAACCAAGCGCCCGACTCCATCCCCGCCATGGTGAAGCCCGGCGAGTTTGTCCTGCCACCCGATACCGTGCACGCCATGGGCGGCGCAGGCGCGCTGCAGGCGGCCGTCGATGCCACCCACACACCTGCTGCAGAAGAAGCATGGGTGCCGCGCGGCTTCAAGCCCAAGGTGTTCTTTGCCAACGGCGGCCGGCCTGAAGACCAAATTCCCACGGATGGCTACCCTAAGGCACCGTTGCCTGACGGCTCCCAGGACAGCGTCATGAATACCGACGTTGGGCGCAATGTGTCGAACTTGGCCAACGCCATGCCTGGCGCCCTGGGTGGTTCTCTGTCGGTTGTGGGGCGCACAGGCGGGGCGATCAGTGGCGCCATCAACTCCGGCTCAAATGCTGCGCGTGGATGGGCATCCGGCGCTGGCCTGGCAGGCGGCGCGGCAGCCCTATCGACCCCGGTTTCGGCATCTCCCGTGACCCCGTCCGCACAGGCCGCTCCGGCGCCCACTCAGGCAAGCGCTGTCTCCAACAGCACGAGTGAGACTGGTTCAACCATGGGCCCGCCGGATGCGGCCGCACCGTCCGAGGTGATGCCGGGCGTATACCGCCGCGGGAACAGCTACGCCGACAGCGCACAGGCCGCGGCCCTGGGCGACCAGCCGCGCGGCCTTCCGTCCTGGCAGAACCAGAACGCGGCCAACAACCTGGCAGGCCAGCAGCAGACCGAATCCATGCAGCGTGTGCAGGCCGCCATGGCGCCGCCACCCACATCGCCCATCCAGCGCGTGGCCATCATGGGCTCCGGGGACGCGCGCGGCTTCCGCCGTGCAAGCCACCTGCGCGCAGCAGATCGCGGCGACCTGGCCCGCCTGCAGGAAGCCCAGCGCTACGACACCCGCCTGGGCTTCGCCGCCGGCCAGCAGCAGCTGGAGCGCGACCGCATCGCGGCCGACACCTTCCGCACAGCACGCGGCTTCAATGTGGATCAGCAGCGCCTGGACACCGAGCGCCGCCTGGCCGATTCGGAAATCACGGCGCGCGGCCTCAAGACGCGGGCCCAGCGCCAGGAAGAACAGCTGCGCAACACCTTCCTCGATCCGAACGCCACTCCCCAGCAGCGTCAGCAGGCCCAGCAGTCCCTGCGTGCGATCAACGGTGAGACAGAGCAATCGCCCTGGAAGGTCACGGTCACGCCCGCGATCAAGAATGCTGATGGGTCAACAACCCAGGGCAGCATCATCCGGCACAACGGAGTTACGGGCGAGGTGCAGCAGGTGGATGGCGGCATGGCGGCCGGGCCGAAGACCATCACGAACGATGACGCGGGTCGCCGTGCCCTCGCGGCGCTCCCCTCAGGGTCGGTATATGTCGGCCCCGATGGCAAGCAGTATCGGAAGGCTTAATTCAAAGGGACGGCGTCGCGCTTCCACCAGTCGAGCTGTCCCTTGAATTCCTCCAGCACCCTGACCACATCGGCGGTGGAGCCTTTGGTCAGGGTCTGCTCCCGGCCCTTGTCTTGCGTCACCCAGGCCCAGAAGTCCTTGCGCGCGAACAGCGCATCGGCATCTGGGTGCGCGGCGTAGATCTTCCGGTAGTGCGTCTCCAGGCGCAGCAGGTCCGCATCGGTCTTGACGGCCGGGTGCTGCGCGCGAATCTCCGCAGACAGCGGATACCGCTCGCACATGTCCGTCGGGCCAGCGCTCGGCGTGTACAGGCAGCCGCACGCCCGCATGATCATCCCCGCCGCCGGCTGCCAGGACGTGTCGCGCGCCTTGTCCAGCGTGCATTGTTCTGGAGACTTCGGCCCCAGCAGCCCACGGCCCGAGCCGCGGCGGACCTCGAAGAAGCGATCAGGGTATTTAGAGCCGCAAAGGTTTAGCGCCGCAGCGTGTGCAGGACCGTTCTTCACCCCGGGCAGGTTGTCCAGCAAGCATGTGGCGTAGTCCGCCGCCAGGGCAGGCGTCCCGAGCGCGGCCAGCGCGGCGGCAACCATCAACCTCTTCACTGCTCCCATAGCTCCTCCTGTTGGCGGGACTTTAGCAGGCGTCCCCCGTCTAGGGTTTGGCAAAGCGCGGCGTATGCAAAGAATGCCTTGTCATGTTCAACGAACCTGCGAGGTCAACATGACCGCCAAGATTTCCCTAACCCCGCTGGATCAGGAGATGCGCAGTGCACTCCCAACAGCCGAGGCCGCGCGCCACCTGAACCGCAGCCCAGGAACCCTGAACTGGTGGTCCTGCACGGGCAAGGGCCCCATCAAGCCCCTGCGCGTGAATGGCCGGCTGGCCTGGCCTGTGCCCGAGATCAAGCGCCTCATGGGCGTGGAGGGCTGAGCGATGAACTCGAAAGCAATGCCCACCCCCATCGTTGCCCTGCTCGACAAGGAGCCGCTCGCGGCCTCCGACGCACTGGCGGCAGGTGTCGTTCTTCCGCATGCCAGCGTCATCAAGCTCGTGCGCAAGCACAGGGCCAGCCTGGAGATCTTCGGCCCACTCAGATTTGAAATCCGAAAGGGTGTCGCACTCCCTCAGGGCGGCTTCGCCAAGGCCACCGAGATCGCGCTGCTGAACGAACAGCAGGCGACCCTCCTCATCTCCATGCTGCGCAACAGCCCCATCGTGATCGAGTGCAAGGTTCGGCTGGTCGAGGAGTTCTACCGCATGCGTGCGGCCTTGAGCCAGCAGGCCAAGGGCCTGTGGCAGCAGATGCAGGTCCTCATCGCACAGGAGGTGGAGTCCAAGGTCCGCGCATCCTTCGGTTCCCGGCTCATGCTCGACCGCAAGCGCGACATCCCGCACTTCGAGTCGGAGCACCAGCGCCTGGAGGCTGAGATCCAGCCTTCGCTTCCGTTATTCCACTGAGCGAAGGATGCCAGAAATTTATCCGACACCCCAAGTGATACCCAGAACTTGGGGATCACCCCGTCGCCACGTCTCAACTACCCAAAATCTGGGTGGCCGGGGCCATGGCCAGGGCGGGCAACAGAAGAGGAGGGCGGGGAGAAAGAGGGTGTGGCGCAGGGGGCGGAATGTAGCAGGCCCCGCGTCAGGGCCTGCAGTGCTCACTCACGAGCTTCCCGCAGCATCTCCTTGAGCACATCGATGCGGCCTTCGATACGGCGCAAGTCCCATTCGAGTTCAGGGTCCTCGGCTTCGGATGCCTGCAGTTGAGCCTCTGCAAAGGCCTTCTTCGCTCGAAGGTGGTCCAGCATGTCTTCCATCGCTCTGATGTCTGGGGCGCTCATAGGTAGAACCTCCTGCTGGCAATGTACCAGTAGGCTACCTGTATGAGGGGTGACGTGCACCGCCGTGCTGGGTTACTCAGGAGGTAGGGGCGGAGCTGGCGCGGAGGCTGACGTCAGGGTGCTTGTCCTTGAGGCATGTCGCGTAGTCAGCGGCCAGTGCGGCAGAGTGGACGGAACTAGGAATGCGCCTTGCCCCATCCCTTTGGCTGCGCCAATTCGATCTCCTAATAGGGACCAACTCTAGCAGGGATGTGCCTTGTGGAGAGGCAAGGCAGTCAATGGTACTTGCGAGCATCACCTTTCATGCAATAGGCGGGGTGTCAAAGATCATGTAGGATGGAAGTCGTAACCAATTACTACTTTTGCCGTGAACACTGTAAATCTATCAGCGCCACCGCTGCCAACAATTACCGATGATATTCGCACCACTGCTTTGCAGATATTGGCTTGGGCAAGAGACAACGGATTGCTTGCTGATGATGCATTTCAGCCGAAGAATGTTACTCAACACCCATTGTTTGAGCCGATGATTCTGGATTCTGGTGTTGTGAGCGTGTTTCGTAATAGGCAAATAAGATTTGTTGCGGTAAACGATCTGGCTGATAAGATTTCTATTTTCTTCAGAAAGGCCGCGCCGACAATGAGGGAATTAAAGATTTTGCCGAAGAGTTGCAACGGATACGATATTGAGTATCATCAGGGTAATTCGGAATTGGTGGCCCCTGCAAACTTGGCGGCGAGCACTAATAGCTGTGCTGTTCATGTGCATGGAGGCCTTGACTTTTATACTTGTGGCAGCTCTATATCGGTGGGGAATAACAGGGAGGCGGGCACCATTGGAGCCTTGGTTAAGGATGCTGCTGGGCAGATTTTCGGGCTATCGAACAATCATGTCTCTGGAGCATGTAGCTATGCACCAATAGGTCTACCGGTTGTGGCGCCAGGGATCATGGATGTAAGCCCGTGGAATCCGGCACCCTTTACGGTTGGATATCACACTCATCACCTGCCTATGAACTTTGGAGATCCTAGCAGCGTTGATCACAGTTTGAACTCTGATGCGGCATTGTTTAGAATCGCGGCCCCAGGTTCAATTTCTTCAATGCAAAGAAATTTGTATGACACGCCTGCATCGGTGGTTGACATACAGCCTGGGATGCAAGTTGAAAAATTGGGAAGAACGACTGGGCATACGATTGGTTATGTAACAGCAGAACTTATTGGACCATCTCCCGTTTACTATCAGGCCGCACAGTACGGCTTTAATGGAAATGCCTTTTTTGAAAACTTATTTATTGTTCATGGGGTTGGGGATGTTTTCTCGGAAGGCGGTGACTCAGGTAGCTTGGTAACACATTTGGACGCTAATGGACAGAGGCACGCCATAGGGATTGTGGTAGCTGGATGCACAGACAGTAGTGCGCCAGGCGGGAAGAGGAGCCTAGTATTGCCCTTGCGCCCCATCTTGGATAGGTTTAATGTGACACTTGTGTCCCAACACAATTGTTAGCCAGTCATGACGCCTTCGGACATTGCCAGAAACCTCCTTGCGCGCATCAACGCGCCGAGGGGAGCTGTGTCCGTCTTCGCGGAGGCGAATGGCGGTGCGGGGCTGGTGCTTCGTGTCTGGGTGAACTGGAACGGCTTCGTTCCTGAAGTCCCTGCCGAGTTCTTGGGTATACCTGTCATAGTCGAGGCTGCTCCGAGGGTCGTTGCCTATTGCTGAGCTTTGTAGCCTGCCCTTGATCAGTCTACGCGCGCTTTCAGCGGCGGGCTCTTGCAGGGTTCGCGCGGCGAGCTACGCCGCAGAACACTCGGGCGATGGCATATCTCCCTATCCTCATCCTCTCTGGTGCGCTGGTCCTGGCGCTTGTCTTGGCCTGCGTAGCCCTGGGCGCGGCGCATCGTGCGAGGGCTGAGGCGCGGCGGGCTGAATCGGGCGCGCGGCCTTCCGACACCGACCTGGCCTATGTGCGCGACGTGCTGCTGCTCGCGCGCCGCGAGTTCGACTTCCACGGCGGATGCGTGGCCACCGACCGGCCGGACTTGCCCCTGTCGCCAGACACCAGCTGGACCGTCGATTTCTCCAGGGCGCGGGCAGCTATCGACGTCGCCATGGATTTGTTGGAGCGCGCGGCACCACCATCAGGGCCAGAAGATGTGGGTGGCTGTATCACTGGCTTGCTGAGCGGGCCGCTGTCGGAGCGGTCCAAATTCGACCCGGCGTCCACTGCCTGATCTGCTCTCGCCCCCGGCTAGGGTTCGACCGCCCCCGCACCTCTCCTTGAGAGTGGGGGGGGGGAGTGCCTCAGGCGTTGCGAGGCGCTGGGAGGTTCCCGGCCATGTGGCTGAGCCGGTTTGCACAGGTCGCGGCGAGGCGGGTGCTCGTCAAATGCGGAAATTTACGCATTTGACGCGCTCGGTATGCCGGCAACGCCGGGCGGGATTTTTAAATCTGCGAATTCGCAGATTTGGGCCGCGTCGAGGCGGGGGCGTGCTCAGCCGGAGAACTCGACCAGCTCGGCAACCTGGGCAAACATGTGCACCGTGCCGCGAAGGAACCGGCTGTAGGCGCAGTCCGTGCGGCTGAAGGCCTTCGCTGCCAGGTTGATGGCCGCGCCAGCATGGCCCCAGGTGAGGCAGAACTCGGCGGCATCTCCGAAGTGGCGGGCCTTCATGCTGCGGATGTGCCCAAGAGCCAGTTCAACTGCGTAGTCAACGTCTGAATCGACATCCTTCCAGTACTCGTCGGCGCAGCGCGTGCGGACGAGGCGACCCAGGTCGTCTTCCGCCTTGGCCAGGGCCAGCGCCATCATCTGCTCGAAGGTTGGCCGCGCGGCTGCAGGAGCTTTGCGCGCGCGGGTCTTTGCTGTAGCATTCATGCCTGAATCCTTTGATCGCTCGATTGATTCGCCTTGAAGGCCCTGCCGGCTCCACCCGGCGGGGCTTTCGTCTTTGGGGTCATTTTCCCCGGGGCTCACAGCAGGGCTGCCTGCGGTTCATCGGGGGCTTGCCTCGGTTTCAGCGGGATCACACTGCTCTCCCTGCCGCGCTTGCCATCCGCCGTAGGCATGTTCTCGCGCACCACATCAACGACAGATTCCCACCAATCGATCTGATTTCCGTGGTGCGCGTTCTTGGCCTTGAAGGGCAGCACCTCGCCGTACTTGGTTCCGGCTTCAGTCAGCACGTAGCCGTCCTCGACCTTGCGTTGAAGGCCAAGCTGCAGAAGCACCTTGTTGACGAGCTGGCTGCTGACTTTGGCGCGGCCTGTCTGCTCCGCGATGCGAGCGCCGATTTGCGTGGGGTTGAGATGGACCATGCGCTCCAGTGTCACGGGCGGCAGAGCGCGGCGGAACTCGCTGAAGTCGATGCCGGTGTGCTGCTCGAAGGCCTGGAGCTTGGCGGCTGCAACCACATCGAGGCGGATGCCGGGGACGTCCTTCAATGCGTCACCGACGAAGTTGATGACCTTCACCTGATCCAGGGGAGTGCGGCCACGGACACGGGCTGGTTTTGTCTCAACTGGCGCTGGCAGCGCTTCCCCCTCGCCGGCCAGCACGCGGCGCTCGCACTCGATGAAATACTGCCGGGCCCCCTTGCCCTGGGGCGTGCGCTCGACCATCGCCAGCTCTTTGGCCATGTCGATGCTGACGATGTATTCCTTCGGAGGGCGGCCGCCGGTACTTTCGCCCAAAAATGAGCAAAAGTCCTTGCCCTCCTCAAAGTCGTAATCCTCGATGCGGCGAGGCATCCAATCTTTGAACTCCGTGCCTGGATTCAGGTGCTTGTACAGGTCGCGAGCATCTACCGACAACACGGTGACGCCGCCGATCTGGCGCGGCGCTACGGGGATGAGTTCGTTCATGGTGCTGATCCTTTCAGGGGCGGCTCGGGGTAATGGGCTCATCAACTTCATGTTCCACGGGAACCGTGTACTGGGAAGCGGCACTGACGGCCTTCTGCAGAGACTCCAGGCGCTCGTTGGCTTCACAGTCCTCCGCGACGTATGCCTCCTCGTCAGCGGCCCAGGCGACAGCAATTGCCGCGTGGAAAACCTGCTCCAACACGTCGCGCGGCACAAGATCGAACGCCACCCGGTGCGCCGTGATCGTGACGCGCTTGGTTGGGTGAAGCTGGGAGATGTTGCTCATGCTGCTGCTCCTTTGACTTTCTGAGAAATGGCTGTTTCGCCTGCTTCGATCAACAGGAGGAGGTAGTTGTTGAGGCTGCGCTTTTGCTGCTTGGCTTGGTCTTTGAGACGCTGGCGCTGGCCAGGCTTTTCAAAGCGGAGGACATACTGGTCAGCACGGGGCTGGACAGCGGGATCTTCAGAGGTCATGCTTGCCTTTCGTAGAATAGCGACTTGCTATGTGGCAAACTATATCGACTCGCTATCAGGCGGGCAAGCGATTGATAGCGAGTCGATATATTGAATTTTTATATCAATTATCTGAAGCAATAGCGTTATGTCTGAAGAAGAACCTGGCTACCCGTCCGACAAGGCTGACAAGGTTCTTGTCCGCATGCCCGACGGGATGCGCGATCGGATCAAAGTTGCGGCGAAAGCTTCCAACAGAACCATGAACGCAGAGATCGTTGCCAGGCTGGAGGAGTCTTTTGCCGTGCGTAACGAGGCCTTCATGCAAGAGATGGCCGCAGCGATGCGCAGAGAGTCCGAGGCTTCCACCAGCATCGCTAGGCAGGAGCTGATGATCCGAAGTTATGAAACTCAATTGAAAATGGTGCGGCACCGTCTAGACAAAGAAGCCCGCTTGGTTGAGCACCTTGAATTTCTTCTGGATGCGTCTCTACAACGCGGGGACGCCGATGACGCAGCTCGAATCGAGGCACAGATCAGCGAAGAGCGAAGGTGGATGGCTGCAACAGAAATGGAGCAAAAACATTTAGTTGCTTCGTTGCAAGAGGCGACAGAAACTCTGCAGTTTTTCTTGAAGGCACAAGCCGCAGGCGATCAAAATTAGCCGCCTCTTTGCAGCCGCCCCCGCCTAGGGTTCGACGCCCCGCACCTGCTCCGGGAGAGTGGGGGGATGGCAAACGACAACGAATGGTGGAAGCAGGGCGCGAGCCCGGTTGAGTCGTCCTCACCAGGCGGCGATTGGTGGAAGGCGGGCGCGAAGCCTGTCGAACCAGAGTCGCCCAGTCGCTCAGCCACCGACTACGCTCGAGACGCGGCGGCCTGGGCAGCCAAGGGCGCCGTGGCCGTCCCTGAAGCTGCTGTCGGCTTGGCCGACATCGTCACAGGCGGGCGCGCGGGCAAGCTCCTGGAAAACGAGGGTGGTGCAGTCGGCTTCCGGCCCAAGCAGGCGCGCGAGGCCATCAATGAATGGCACTCGGACGCCACCAAGGAAGCCCAGCGCAAATTCCAGGAGGCCGAGGGCCTGGGCGGCAAGTTCAAGGCCGCCATCGAGAACCCTTCCAACATCGTCGGCGCGGTCGTTGAATCGCTGCCTGCCATGGGTGCGGGCGGCGTGGTGGCGCGCGGGCTTGGCGCGGCGACGCGGCTGGGCCAGGCTGGTGCCAAGGGTGCTGCTGCCGCTGGTGCGCTGGGTGAGGGACTCGTGGGCGCGGGCTCGGCGGCCGAGCAGATCCGGCAGGAGACGGATGACGGCCTGCTTTCCCCAGGCCAGACAGCTGCAGCGGCTGCCACGGGCGCGGCCACGGCCGGGCTGGGGTATGCGGGCGGGCGCGTGGCGCAGCGCCTGGGCATCGGTGATGCCGAGACCATGCTGGCCCAGGGCAACAAGGGCATCGCCAAGCAATTCGCTGACGACGCGGCCACGGCTGCCACGAATCCACTGCTGCAGCAGCGCGCGGTCAAGAGCATTCCGACTCAGGTAATCCAGGGCGCGATCTCCGAGGGCTTCCTGGAGGAGCTGCCGCAGTCGGTTGCCGAACAGATCTTCCAGAACTTGGCCTTGGGCAAGGACTGGTCCCAGGACGTGGATACGTCGGTGGTGCTGGGCACGCTGTCGGGCGCGGCCATGGGCGGCGGCGCGGCGGGGTATCGGGCGGCGCGCGAGCCGCGGGTGCCTGCTGGTCAGCCGGGCGACGCAGCGGCCCAGCCGCCGGGTGCCGAAGCAGAGCCTGCGGGCCTGCCCGATGTTGCAACCTATGGCCCCGCCATCGACCAGATGGTGCGGCCGGAGAGCCAGCAGCAATACCGGGATGCGCTGGCGCGCGCTCAGGACGAGACCCTGCCTCCCGAGGACCGGAAGGCCGCGGCGGACTCGCTGCACCAGGCTTTCAGCCCAGATCTGTTCCAGCAGGCCGGCGAGAGCCAGGCTGATGGCGAAGTGCCGTCCGGCCTGGCCAAGGTGCGCGACGAATTCAAGCGGCAGCTGGCCGCGCAGCAAGAGCCGGTCATCGATGAGGCCCGGCTGCGCGAGCAGGGCATCACGCCTGCGCCGCAGCTGGACACCGCGCGCATTGATGCCGCCGTTGGCGCGCTCCGCCCGTCTGAGGCTATGGGCCTGGACCCTGCAGCCGGCTCGCTGTCCGCCGCTGCTGCCCTGGCAGTGGATTCCGGCGCGGCAGCTCAGGCCCAGCAGGCCGATGCCCTGGCTCAGGCCGCCGAGGTGGCGGCACGCGCGCCTTCCAAGAAGAAGGCCTCGGAGCGCCAGGTAACTGCAGACCCTGCCACCGGCGAGATCCAGGGCGGGGCCCTGGCCACCTGGACGGATGAGGACTTGTCGAACGCCTTCCGCTCGGCCCAGGCCAAGGAAGTCCGCATTCCACTGGCCAACGAGCTGCAGCGGCGCCGCGCTGAGCGTGAGCAGCAAGCCCGTGCCGCCGCGCCAGCCCCCGCATCCACCACCCTCCAGCAAGGAAGCATCGATGGCACACAAGCCGATCAAGCCCAGCCGCCGCGCGCGGAATCTTCGCAGGCAGCAGGAGCGCAGGGAGCGCCGGTTGCAGGTCCTGCAGCTGCGCAGGAGCTGACCGATGGCACCACCTCGTCTCAGCACGATGGCGCGCAAGCAGGTGCAGCGCCAAGCCCGCAAACTCAAGCGCCAGTCCAAACCCCTGCCCAGCGCATCGACGCCGGGCGCGCGGCCTGGGCCAGCATGCCCACCGCAGAGCGCAAGGCCCTGGCCAAGCGTGTGGGCGGCGCAAATGCCGCCCTGAAGAACAATCTTCACGGCGCGCGTTGGGAGAACCTGAATGCGGAGCTGCAGCTCCGTCTTGCTGACGCCATCCAAGTGCAAGGAGCAACCAATGATTCAACCGCACCTGCAATACGGATGGCAGATGAACGCCCGGCAGGCCCTTCGGCTACTGCGGAGGCTGGGGGCGGTCAGCCGGCAGGACGCGCGCCAGATGCGCAGCCTGCTGGGCCGGGAGGTAGCAGTGCCGGACAGCCTGCTGCCGGCGTGCAATCTGCTGTACCTGGCCGAAGTGGCGCCAGCGAACAGGCTGCCGGTGTAGCTCCTGCTGCTGCACCAGCGCCCACGGCGGGCCAGCAGCAGGCCGTGGCCATCGCCAAGGAAGGGAACGACGCGCGGCGCGCGCAGCTGCTGGCCGCGAGCGAGCGCTGGACCACCATGCCGGCGGACGAGCGCCAGGCGGTGGCGAAGGCCGCCAAGGGGCTGAACGCTCTGGCGCGCGCATCCTCCCACACGCGGGCATGGGCTGACTTGGCGCCCAAGGTGCGCGAAAAGTTGGCGGCCGCCATGCCCGATGCTGCTGCAGCACCTGCAGCACCTGCAGCACCTGCAGCACCTGCTGCACCTGCAGCACCTGCAGCACCTGCTGCCCGCGCGCCAGCACGTTCCGTGGAAGGCCGCGACCTGGGCGACGGCTGGGCCGAGTTCTCTCCGGACTCGGGCTCCATCGGCGTGCCGCGTGCGGAGATGCCGCAGATCCGGGCCGAGCACCGTGGCGCCATGGTCAATTTCATGAACGCGCGCGGAATCGCCCATCAAGAGGAAAGCGTGCCGGCCTCTGGCCTCAAGCCTACGCAGGCGGAGTTCAGCCGCGAGCGCGTGGCGCGGGCAAAGGGTTTCGAGGGCGGGAATCGGTCTATCCTCGTTTCGCGTGACGGGCATGTGCTCGACGGCCACCACCAGTGGCTGGCTGCGCGCGAAGCCGGCGAGGATGTGAAGGTGATCCGACTGGATGCGCCCATCCGCGAACTGCTGGACGCCGCGCGAGAGTTCCCCAGCTCCACGACGAGCGAGGGTGCTGCCCAGGCTGCGGCTCCGGCCTCTGCTCCAGCAACCAAGCCCAAGCCGCGCGGCGTCCTGGCCAAGAAGGCCAAAGCCGAGGAGGCCGCCCGCGCCGACTACTTCACCCCAGGCAACATCGTGAAGGGCTACGGGGATACCCATGTCCGCGTGGTCTCGTACACGCCGGCCAACGTCGATGGTGTGTGGAGTGTGACGGTGCGCCAGGTGGAGAAGCAGGGCTCTGGCTGGGAGGATGTGCCGGGCGTGCGCGAGCGCACCCATGCCACGCCGCCCAGCGCGCGCGAGCTGAAGGCCGGACCTGTGGAGCGCACCGAGGATCTGCCATTCCGGCGCGGCGAAGCCGATGGCCAGGGCCTGACCGATGATCAGATGGCGAATCTGCTGCGCATCATGCGGCCGGAGCCGGCGGCGTTTTCCGCCGCCGCACGCGCCCAGGCCGTGGGGCAGGTGCGCGCGACGGTGGATGCCATCCGCAAGGGCTGGAGCAACGGCCCCGAGGTGGTGGTGGCCTTCGATATGTCCGACCCGGCGGTGCCCGAGGCAGCGCGGCGCGCGGATTTGCGTCAGCGCAGTGGCGGCGCCAGTGGCGCTCCCGAGGGCTTCTACTGGCGCGGCAAAGCCTACCTGCTGGCCAGCAAGCTGAACACGCCCGCCGACGCGGCCCGCGTGCTGCACCACGAGGTGCTGGGCCACCATGGCCTGCGCGGCATGTTCGGCCCGGAGCTGAACAAGATCCTCAACCAGGTGGCCACCATGCGCCAGGCGGAGGTGGCGGCCAAGATCAAGGAATACGGTCTGCGCGGCGTCACGGACCTGAGCCGGCGCCACGCGGCCGAGGAAGTGCTGGCCGAGATGGCCGAGAAGACGCCGCAGCTGCATTTCGTGCGCCGCGCCGTGGCCGCCATCCGCAACTGGCTGCGGGCCAACGTGCCCGGGTTCTCGGGCCTGAAACTCTCTGACGCGGACATCATCCAGGGCTACATCCTGCCGGCGCGCGATTTCGTGGAGCGCGGGCAGCGTGCCGCTACCGACCGCATCGAGCCTGTGTTCAGCCGGTCGGACTCGCCAGCCGCCACGCCGGACGCCATCATCGGCAGCACGCTCGGTAGCGCATCGAAGCATCCCGACTACGCTGCGGCAAAGGCCGGGGATGTTGCGGCGGCCACGCGGCTGGCCGTGGACCTCGTGACGCCTGAGATGGTGGCGAAGGTGGCGGCTGCACTGGAGGGCGCACGCCCGCGCGTGCTTCCGGTGGCCGCTGAAGAGTCTGCTGGGCGCAACAAGATCCCGCGCGCCGTGGCCGAAGTCCTGGCTGCACGCCTGGGCCTGGAAACGGCGACAGGCATCGTGCAGGCGAACCGCGCGCGTCGCACCGGCCTGGATGGGCTGGACCGCATCTTTGCACCCGTCGATTTCGCGGGCGCCGTGGAGCCGGGCGACTACCTGCTGGTGGATGACACCTTGACTCAGGGCGGCACATTCGCGGCGCTGGCCAGCCATATCCGTGAGGGCGGCGGCACCGTGGCGGGCGTGGTTGCATTGACCGGCAAGCAGTACAGTGCAAAAATCCAGCCCTCTCCCGAAATTCTGACCTCTCTCCGGCAAAAACATGGCGATCTCGAAGACCAATTCCGTGCAGCCACAGGCTACGGCTTCGACGCCCTCACCGAGTCGGAGGCCCGCTACCTCGCACGCTACGAACCGGCTGAGCGACTCCGAGATCGAATCGCTGAAGAAGGACGACGCGGAAGCGAGCGCGCAGATCAAGGCAATCCTCGCCAAGGCGATGCAGACGACGAGCTGAGCTTCAGCCGCTCGCGGCTTTCGGAGATCAAGGACAGCGCTCTGGACCAGCTCCAGAAGACGATGTCCCACCCGGGCAAGATCTCTGTTTGGGACAAGACCATCGGCACCATGCGCCACCTGGCCGAACGCGCGCCAGCCTTCAAGCCGGTCTACGAGACCGCCCAGCGCAACATCGATGACGTGTCCATGCTGGCAAACGACGCGGCCGACCGGGCGCCGCGCCTGCTCCCGCGCGTGGACACCATCAGCGACCTCGTGGGCAAGAATCGCAAGACCCCTGTCTCGGCGGCCGACAACAAGGCCGTGGCCAAGCCTCTCTTCGAGGGCACGCTGCTGTGGGGCCGGGACGTGGACGGCAAGGCCGTGCTGGTGGACGAGCTGACCAAGAAATACGGCAACTTGCCCGCCGACGACAAGGCCCAGCTGCTGCTGCGCGCCGGTCGCCTGGACGACCGCGTGCTGCGCGACTGGCGCGGTCTGCCGCTGGCCCAGTACGAAGCGCTGGTGAATTCTCGCTTCGAGAGCAAGATGCTGAAGGCTGGCGCGGTCTGGACGGATGCCGAACTGCAGACGATGTTCGGCGCGACGCCCAACCAGATCGCGCTGTACCGCGAGGCGCGCGCGGCCATCGACCGCTCCATCGACATGACCGCGCGGGCCGACATGATGCGCGCCCTGGGCGACGAGTACGCCGGGATGCGCGACATGGTGCTGGACGCACCCAAGCTCTCGGACGCCCTTGAGCTGCTGACCACCACGCTGCAGCACGATGCCAAGGCCAAGCCGGAACTGGCCGACCGTCTGTTGCAGTTGAACAACCTGGTGGTGGACCGCGCGGCCACGGCCAAGGATCTGCAGGACGCCGGGTATGCGCCCCTGTCGCGCTTCGGCCGGTACACGCTGGACGTGGTTGACCAGGATGGCAACCGGCAGTACTTCGGCATGTACGAGACCATGAAGGACGCCAACCTGGCCAAGATCCAGATGGCCCAGGCCTTCCCTGGCGCCAAGGTCACCCAGGGCACGATGAGCCAGCAGTCCTTCAAGCTGTTCGCGGGCATCACGCCTGAGACGCTTGAGATCTTCAAGGACATGGTGGTGGGCAAGGAGGCCGACGCGGCCACGCGCAAGGTCTACGACGAATACCTGAAGCTGACCAAGAACAACCACAGCGCCTTGAAGCGCCTGATCCAGCGAAAGGGCATCGAGGGGTTCAGCCAGGACGTGGGCCGCGTGGTGGCCAACTTCATCTACAGCAATGCGCGGCAGGGCGCGGCGGGCCTGAACGCCGGCACCATGGACCGGGCGATCAACGACATTCCGAAGGAGCAGGGCGAGCTGAAGGACCTGGCCATGGGTCTGCGCAGCTACATCCGCGATCCGCAGGAAGAGGGCCAGGCCGTGCGCGGCATGCTCTTCGCGCAGTACCTGGGCGGCTCGCTCGCTTCAGCTGCTGTCAACATGACCCAGCCCTTCGCTGTGACACTTCCGTGGCTCAGCCAGTTCGGGGGCATCCGTGCGGCCGGCGGCCAGATGGCCCGGGCGCTGAAGGACATGGGCACGCGCGGCATGAAATACGAGCCAGACCTGGCCCACGCATTGAAGTCCGCCGAGGACGACGGCGTGGTCTCGCCGCAGGAAGTGCATCAGCTCATGGCCCAGGCGCGCGGCGCGGGCGGCCTGCGCTCGGGCGATGGCACCAAGTCCGGCGATGCGCGCGCCGCGGCCGGCAATGCCTGGGAGCGCGCCAAGGTGGCCTGGGGCCAGCCTTTCGCCCTGGCCGAGCAGTTCAACCGGCGCTCCACTTTCATCGCGGCCTTCCGCATCGCCAAGGCCCAGGGCATGGATGATCCGGGCGCCTTTGCGCGCAAGGCGGTGCTGGAAACGCAGTTCGTCTATTCCAAGGCCAACAAGCCCCAGTGGGCGCGCGGCGCGGTAGCCGGCACTCTGTTTACGTTTAAAACGTATAGCGTCTCCTACCTGGAGCTGATGCAGCGGATGTGGAAGCAGGGTGGGCCAGAGGGGAAGCGCGCTGTGGGCTGGGCCCTGGCCATGCTGCTGCTGATGGGCGGCGCCGGCGGCGTGCCCTTCATGGAGGATGCAGAGGATCTGATCGACGGGGTGGGCCAGATGATGGGCTACAACCTCAGTTCCAAGCAGTGGCGCAAGGAGGCGCTCGCGGGCATCGTGGGCAAGGAGCTGGCCGAGTTCCTGGAGCAGGGCGTCTCTGGCCTGCCAGGTGCGCCCATCGATGTTTCCGGGCGCCTTGGCATGGGCAACCTGCTGCCCGGCACCGGCCTGCTGCTGACCAAGCAGAGCCGCGAGCGGGATCTGCTGGAGGTGGTGGGGCCCGCAGGCGATCTGGTGATGCGGGGCTTCAAGGCTGGCGGCAAGGCGCTCACGGGCGATTTTGGCGGCGCTGCGTTGGAGGTGTCGCCCACGGCCGTGCGCAATGCATTCAAGGGTGCGGACATGGCTGCCAGCGGCATGTACAAGGACACCAAGGGCTACAAGGTGATCGATACCACGCTGGCCGAGGCCGTGGCCAAGGCCATCGGCTTTCAGCCCAAAAGCGTGGCAGAGATCCAGGAAGCCAACAGTTTCATGCAGCGGTCCAAGAGCTTCTACAGCCTGACCTCTTCTGAAATCAAGGCGCAGTGGGCCGATGCACTGTTCCGAAAGGATGAGGGCGCCCTGGCACGCGTGCGCGAACGGTTGGCCGATTGGAACCAGAACAATCCAGAGCAGCCCATCGTCGTCAAGATGCCCGACGTGTGGAAGAAAGTGCGCGAGATGGGTAAGGACCGCATCGACCGTATCGCGGACAACTCGCCCAAGGCCCTTCGACAGCAGATGCGGGAGATTGCCGCCGATGCACGGTAGTCCCCGGCTAGGGTTCGTCCAATGGCACCGCCCTCGGCACAGTGCAGGGCATGCCATCCATCAACCAGTTCCGAGGCCTGAACAACGTCACCGATCCTGTGCGGCTTGGTGCGGCGTGGCTTCGCCGGGCCGATGGCGTGGTCATCACGAACAGCGGAGCGCTGGAGCAGCGCCCGGGCCTGCAACCGGCTGCGCCTGGCGCGCAGTTCCCGTTTGCCACACAGCAGGGCGACCGGATGCTGGTGGCGGCCGGCGGCTTCGTGCAGGCCCTGCACGACAGCGGCGAGTTGCAGCCCCTGGCGCCCTTGAGCAGCGCGGCACGCGTGTCATGGTCCGAGATCAATGGCGAGATCACCTACTGCAACGGGCCCGACGCGGGCATCGTGCGTGCCGATCTGTCGGTGATCCCGCTGCGCTGGAGCATGCCGGCGGCGCCGGCTCTGTCGGTGCAGGCCGGTGGCTCGCTGCCGGGCGGCCTGTATCGCGCTGTCTCGACGCTGCTGCTGCCTGACGGCCGTGAGACCGGCGCGAGCCCGGCGGCCGAGATCGTGCTGCCGGCCGGCTCGACCCTGCGCGTGGAGCCCCAGGGCTTGCAAGCTGGCCAGGGCCAGCAACTGGTCTATCTGGCCCCGGCCGACAGCGAGGTGTTCCAGCTGCTGGGCGCGCCCACGGGGCCGGTGCTCTGGGATCTCTCGCCCGATGACCTGGGCCAGGACTGCCTGGGCGCCGGCCTGTGGCCTCTGCCTGCCGCAGCCACGGTGATCCAGCACTGGCAGGGCCGGCTGTTCGCGGGCCAGGCGCTGGCTGATGGCAATTCGGCGATCTGGTTCTCCAAGCCGCTGGCCTTCCACCTGTTCGACACGGCTGCCGACTTCTTCATGGTGCCGGGCGAGGTGCGCATGCTCGCGCCCCATGACGCGGGTCTGGTGGTCGGCACCAGCAAGGGCCTGTGGGCGTACAGCGATGGACCGCTGAAGCAGCTCGCACCCTACGGTGTGCCGGCGGGCCTGCCCTGGGCGCGCGACGAAGACGGGCGCATCTGGATCTGGAGCCAGCGCGGGATCTGCACTGCGTTGCCTTTCGCCAACCTCACCAGCACCACGGTCAGCGTGCCGCCCGGCACCGACGTGCACGCGCACTGGTGCCAGCACGCCGGCCAGTCCCATTTCATCGTGTCCACAGCCGCTGACGCGGTGGCGGGCGCATTCAACCCTCGATCACCCATAGGAGGAATCGTGTCATGACCGAGAAACTTTCCACCGGCTTTCGCAACGCGCAGCTGAACAGCCAGGGCTTTGCCCAGATCTTCGCTGCAGGGGTCATTGCGGTGTATACGGGCGCGCAGCCGGCCACGGCCGATGATGCCGCCACAGGCACGCTGCTGGGCTACATCACAAAGGATGGCGCGGCCTTTGTGCCCGGCAGCCCGACCAACGGCCTGAACTGGGGCGCGGCGGCGGGGGGCGTCATCAGCAAGAACTCCGACAACTGGCGCCTGACGGGCGCGGCGGCGGGAACTGCAGGGTGGTTCCGCCTGATGGGCAATGCTGCCGACAACGGGCTGGCCAGCACGACGCTGCCACGCATCGATGGCGCCGTTGCCACGTCGGGCGGGGAGATCAATCTCACGTCGCTGAGCATCGGCATCGGGTCGGTGACGACCATCGACACCTTCACCTACGCCATCCCGGCGCAGTGATCCGGGGCAGGCGCGCGGCATGGAACATCTGATCGTCATCGGAGAGGGCGCAGGGCATGCCGTCGCCTTCGGGCGCGGCCGCATCGCCCACCTGCGCACGCTGGGCCTGGCCTATGTGAGCCAGTCCTACGAGATCGGGGACTGGCTGATCCGTGTGAAGCTGACGCCGGGGCATGAGTACATCCATGTCGAAGGCGGTTGCGCCCTGGGCATGGACTCGGGGGTGATAGATCTGCGCAGCAGCATCCCCTGGTTCCCGGAGTTCAGGCTGCCGGGACTGCGCGTGCCCACGGTGGTGACGCAGCGCAACGAGGCGCAGATGACACGGGCCATTGCCGGCGCGGTCCTCGATGAAAGCAGGCGGGATCTGCTGGCCGGGCCTGGCATCGCTGGCCGGGTAGTGTGGGGTGGCTCGAGCATCCGCGGTGCTGTCACGCGGCCCGGGGATGTGGCTCGGTCCTTCATGCCTGCGGTCGCTCGCAGTTCGCCGGCAGCGGATGCTCCCTGGAAGTTCGCTGCCCAGGACGAGAACCTGCTCAGCAAGAAGCTCACGGGCATGTACTGCCCACCCTCCATTTTCACGGGGCGCTGCAGGGACTGGGTTCAGGCTGTGATGGGCCGATTTCTGTATACGGACTGGCACAACTCCAGCACGCTGGTCGCTCCGCTGACCCTGTCCCTGCAGTCTGGCGCACCGCCTGCGCTGACCGCAGCGTTCCATGCCGAGGGTCGGGCCCGGGCGGCCACGCCGCCGGCGCGCATCACCACCTCCAGCGGGGTGCACCGCGATATCCAGGGCCGCCACTGGTTGTTCCTGCCGGGCATGGCCAGCGACACCGTGGATGTGTACCAGCTGCGCAGCAACGCCTGCGGCGAGCTGCTGCGCAAGGCGCTGACGCCCGATGCGCCGGACTGGGCGCGCAAGCTGTCGGCGGCAGACCGGGAGCTGATCGAGATGTACATCCTGGCCTACAGCCTGCCGGTGCAGGAGACATGGCAGGCCTTGGCAGTGCCCGGCGTGATGCACTCGGCCGATGCCATGGGCTACGGCTGGCACTGGAGCCGCACCGGACTGCGCGCGGATCGCGTTATCAACGATCAGTTCCGGAAGGGGCCGTCAGGCCAACCCGGCGAAGACAACTGGGCGATGCGCAGCACACATCAGCAACTGTCCATGGCGATGGGCGATGGCGGTCGATGGTCCGCTGTGGTTGCCACCGTGGCCGGTCCCTACGACTGGGCCGTGGAGCGTGGGCTGTGCGTGATCCTGGAGCCGTACTGGGGGGAGGAGGGCGGCTCCTGGAAGACGACACCGCGCTACACCGAGTTGTTCGCTTATCGCGATGCGGTGTTCTATGTCTGGTACCGGGGCGACGCCTTGCTTTCAGCCAGTGTTTCCCTCGCCGAGGTCCCCGAGACTGGTCCGGTCGGCAAGTGCGATCCGCCTGACTTCGAAGATTTTTCAATCAATGACGCGGGCGAAATGTATGGATGGTTTCGAGGTCGAACCGTTGGTGTAAACGGCGGCTATGCGGAGATTACCCAGAAAATCGCAAAGTATTGGCGCTACACCGTAACGGTTGCTGGTCAGAGCTTTTCGATGAATCCCGGTCGAATGGAAAGAGGACGGTTGTTTGAAATTCCCGGAAAATCGGAATCCGAGCCGTCGCCCGTGATTCTGCCTGTGGATTGGACCGGGCACGGTGCATGGTCTGCAGGACTCACAATTGAGTCATATTTCGAAGGATATCCACCCTACAGCTACTACGAACGCCGCCGAAATGGCAATGAGAACATCGCGGGGTGGCCTTTCTTTAACAGAATTCAATTTGAATATCAGGTGAATCAGTTCGCATTTACCAGGAACTATCCCGGGCGAGTTGTCATCGGCGTGGCCAGAAACGATGCCGAGGCGGTGTATGTACAAGGCACATCATCGGAGGTGAAAGTTGATGCCGCATATGTGCGAGGGTTCAGGTCTTCAAGCAACTACGCGCGAGTGAGCACATTTGCATTTCGGATCGACGGTGGATCGACCATCGTTGGCGTTGACCACATCCAGTATTTGCAAGGCCTCATGCAGGACGATGGCAGTGGTGGGCCTGGCGTGCCCGTGCCAGCGAAGACTGAAGAGAAAAAGAACGACTCAATCAGTTTGATTGTCACGCGTTGCGAGGGTGTATCTGCGACGCAGGAAGATTGGCAACTGTCCCCCGCAGTCTGGTGGTTTGACGAAGATATAGCGCCGGAAACATTCGGAACCCTGGCAAGCGCAATGGGACAGGTCGCTGTCATTGGGAAGAACTTTGGCGCAAGTGTTGGAGTCGTGGGCACCGTGCCACAAAATCCATTAATTATTGGGGCCACATAATGGCACTGCCACAGGACAATCTGCCGCTCAACACGACTGCTGTATGGAATTTTGATTCCACGCTTGTTGGTGTTGATCGCGCAAAACGCGTACTGACGCCTGCCGCTGCCGGCACCACGCCGAACTATTCTGCATCCGGCCCATTTGCAGCATCGTGCGTCACCTTCAATCCATCCGCTGGCGGCTACACCGGTCCGCTGCGCCTGCTCGGCGCTGGTGTCGGCGTCTTTGGCGCGTCCGAAGATTTCTGCATTGAGTTGTGGATCAATCCCGCCAATGGAGGCCACGGCGATGCCTATTCGCGGATCGTGGAGACCAAGGCCATCGGCGCGCTGGGAGGCTGGAATATCGTCTGCCTGGAGAGCCAGAACCCCGCGCGCGTGCGGCTGCATCGCAGCGATGGCACGGCGCTGGCAGAAACCCCGACCGCTATCCCGAATGGCGCATGGTCCTATTTGCGGTTCTATCGGCAGGCAGGGCAGATCTACCTGCGGGTCGGGGGATCGATCGTGTCAGGCCCTATCGCCAGCACCGATGCATTCAGTGCCACCGATCTGGCGGTAGGCGCGAACCTGTCTGGCAGCGAGCGTTACCTGGGCGCCATCGGCGGGCTGCGCATCACCCGGGGTGCCTCGCGTGCCAGCGAGCCCGTGCCCACGGCCGCATTCCCGCCTGCATACGAGGTTGGCACGGCCGCTTTGGTCGCGCCCGCAGCCGTGGTTGATGGTTTTGGTTTTATCGAGCAGCGTGGAGAGGGCCGGCTGCATCAGCCGATGGCTGCGATCTCTGCTCGCGGGGCTGGCGTTGCCGTGCTTGAGCAGCCGAGCGGCGTGGTGACGGCCTCGGGTGGGCCGGCTGTGCAGCAGGGCGCGGCCATGGCGCAGCCGCGCCCGATCTTGGCAGGCCAGGGCGCTGGGCGTGCGGCTCAGCAGCAGCCCATGCCGGTGATCTCGGCCAGCGGCACGACGGTGGGTGCAGCCCATGCGCAGCTGCGGCAGCCGCGCAGCGCGGTGCGGGGCAGCGGCGCGACGGGTGCAATCGGGCACGGTGTCCTGGCCCAGCCGCAGGCCGTGCTGGATGCTCGCGGCGCAGGGCTTGGGCACCTGGTCGCGACGCAGGCCGCAGTGCATGGTTCGGGCACGACCGGGGCCGTGGGGCACGGCGTCCTGGCGCAGCCCATGCCAGCCATCTCGGCCAGCGGCCACGGCTGGGCCATGGGCTACGGCGCCCTGGTGCAGCCGCGCGCGCGCCTGGTGCCGGCCGTCATCGTGGCGCTGGCCCAGCCCATGCCCGTGGTCAGCGGCAGCGGCGCGCCCCTGGTGGACACGGCAGCCGCCAGGGGGGTGTGGTGCTTCACCCCCAAGGTGGACGACGAGGGCCGCATGGGCGGTGCGCTCACGCGCTGGCCCGACTACCGGGGCCACGCCATGGCGCGGTTTGCGGGCAGCACCTGGGTCACATCGCCTGAGGCGACATACCGCATGGGCGGCAGCGACGACGCTGGCGCGGCGGTGAGCTGGGACTGGGACACGGCGCTGACCGACTTCGATGCCCCGCAGAAGAAGACCATGGTGTCGGCCTACATCGGCGGCGTGGTGCCGCTGCACAGCCGCTACCGCGTCACGGCCGGCGACTCCCACAAGATGGATTACCAGCACGACGAATACGAACTGGCGCTGCGTAACCACCGCCAGAAGTTTGGCCGTGGGCGCAAGGCCCGTTACCTGGGCTTCGGGCTGTCGGGCGCTGGGCCGCTGGCCGTGGACGAAGTGGAGTTTGAAGTGGTCGCCATGACCCGGAGGATCTGATATGGATGTGAGCTATCTCATTGATGCGGCGCAGGGCCGCGCCGACGCCATGGCGAGCCAAGGCAGCGATGCGCTGAGGTCTGCGTTGTCGAGCATGGGCGTGCTGACAAGCGTAGGCACGCTGCCCGCCATCAGCCTGCCGACGCTGCCCGCGGTAACGCTGCCGCCAGCACCTCCGATCAGCGAGGTGAGGCTCGGCGACATCCCGGCGCGTCCGGAGCGACCCCAGGTAGGGGGCATTGACGCCGTAGAGCTGCCGGCCATGCCCAACGCGCCACAGATCAGCGTAGAGGTGCGCGAGCCGGCCAAGCCTTCGCAGGGCCGCGGGTTCGACCTTGTCGCGCCCGCCATCCACATCGATGCCCAACTGCCGACGGCACCCGACATGATGCATGTGGCCGCGCCGGTGCTCTCGGCCGATGTGGTGATGCCGGCCCGCCCGAACATCGCGCGGCCGGTGTTCGAGGGCCAGCGCCCGGGTGAGGTGCCGGTGGCGCCCGATGCGGCGGGCAGCTTCGACGCCGCCTACCGTGGCGCGAGCCAGCTGATGCAGTCGGCGCTGCAGGGGCAGATCGATGCCTTCCTGGAGCAGCACAACCCCGAGTACGCGCCGCAGATGGCGCGGCTTGAGATGCGGCTGGCCGAACTGGTCTCGGGCGGCCAGCAGGCGATGTATGCGCCGGCCGTGGAAAACGCCATCTACGAGCGCTCGCGCTCGCGCGCAAAGGCCGAGTCGCGTCGCGTGCAGGGCGAGGCCTGGTCTGCGGCCGCGCGCAACGGCCACACCATGCCGCCGGGGGCGCTGCTGGCGGCCCAGCAAAACGCCCGCCAGGCTGCCGCCGACACGAATGCCACGGCCAGCCGAGAAATCGTCGTCATGCAGGCCGAACTGGAGCAGCGCAACATCCAGTTCGCCCTGGGCCTGTCTGCGGACCTGCGCAAGAGCGTGCTGGGCATGGCCATCGGCTACCACGGCAACCTCATCCAGATCAACGGCCAAGCGCTTGACTATGCGCGCTCGCTCACAGACACGCTGGCGCGCCTGTACAACATGGCGGTGGAGGCCTACCGCGCCCGGCTGGACCTGTACCGCGCCGATGTGTCGGTCTTCGAGACGCTGATCCGCGCCAGCCTGGCGGACGTGGAACTGTACAAAGCCGAGATCGAGGCCGAGCGATCCAAGCTGCAGATCGACGAATCCAAGGTCAGGCTGTACCAGGCCCAGATCGACGCGCAGACCAGCGCGGTGACGGCATGGGCCAAGCGCGTGGACGGCATCGTGGCCGTGGCCGGACTGGAAAAGCTCAAGCTGGAGACCTTCCGCTCCCAGGTGGACGCATTCCAGGCCGAGACCCAAGCAAAAGGCGAGGAGTGGCGAGCCTATGCAGCCGCCTGGGGCGGCGAGGAGGCACGGGTGCGTGCCGGCCTGGTGCAGACCCAAATCTATCAAGCGCAAATTGACGGCGTGCGCGCGAACCTGTCAGCCCAGCAAACAAAGGTGCAGGCCCAGGCTGAAGCCATCAGGGCACAGCTGGGCATCTACACGGCCGACACCCAGGCGTTTGGGGAGATCGTGCGTGCGGATGCCGTTCGGGTGCAGTCGCAGTTGGCGGCCCAGGGATCCCTGGTGAACGCCTACCAGGTCGCCAGCCAGGCGCAGATCGCTCAGGCCAACGTGCAGGCCGAGCAGTACAGGGCGCAGGCCCAGGTAGCCCTGGGGCTGTTCAGCACAAAGACCCAGGTGGTAATAGAGGAGGCGCGCCTGCTGGTGCAGTCCATGTCAAACGCTGCCAGCGTCGCCCTGTCAGCGGGGCAGTCCTATGCGCAGATGGCGGGCTCTGCGATGGCGGGGATGAATACTCTTGTGAAGGCGGAAGACCAGGGGGCTTGATCCGCCCCCCCCGGCTAGGGTTGATGCCATCAACCCAAGTCACGCTGCGCCGGGCATGAAAGTCGATGCCCGTCTTTGGCCTCGCAACAAGCGCATCACAGGCTTTTCCAATATGAGATAGACAAGACAACCACCTATTGTGGTTGAAAGGGTCGCAAGCAGTATCAAGACGTCATTATGCTCAGCCATATTTTCTGGCCAAAATGCATCCATGAAGTGCAGCATCGGTAGAGAGAAAAGGTAAATCGAATAGGAAGCATCTCCGATGAACTCGAAAATAGTTGCCTTCTTGGTATTTTCTCTGAAGACAGCAGAGGCAACTAGGAGCGCGGATGGGATGCCCCATGTGCGCACTCGATCCCAACTGGAGCTGGCGTCCAAAGTGAATGGTGCCTCGGAGATATTCCCGTAGCCAGTGGCCAGTGTGTCGATCAACAGACAGCTGCCGAGAATGAACATGCCCAAGGTGGCCCAGCTGGGCAGCAATGGTGTCCGTTGCCACACCATTCCGATCAGGACGCCGAAGACAAATTCCAGTAGTATCGGATTACCAATGATATTCAGTGGCTGGGCGAACTGCTGCATGCTGCCGACAGCGATCAAACCAGCCAGGATGAAAAGTATGCGATCCGAAAGCGGCCTCGGTGATTTCCAGAGCATGGCCGCACAGATCACCGCGTAGAAGGCAGCTTCGTACATGAGACTCCAGCCAAGAGGATGGATCGGCATGCTGGCTGCATTGCCTGGAGGCTGCAGAAAGAGCAGCGAGTAGATCAGCTTGGTTGTTTGGCCTCCGGTGTCAGTTGATACCAGGAACATCAACATTGTGGCGATGATGTACATCGGCCAAATACGGAGGGTCCGATTGATGGTGAACTGGAGGGGTGTGGTTCGACCTGCGGATATTGAGACGATAAAGCCGCTGATGACAAAAAATATATCGACGCCGACGGCGCCGAAGTTCTCCGCGAAGCCAAAATTAATCTGGGCCGCCGTTTCGCCACGGGCGACAACTATGTCTATCGCGTGTGCCCAGACCACCAAGATGGCCGCCATGGCTCGCATGGTCTGTAGATGAGATAGTTTCTGCATGAACCCTCCGCAGGCGCGTATTGTGCGCTCATAGGATGACGAGGTTGGCAGTGCCCCCGTGTAGGGTTCGCCAGCGCGGCCCGGCCCCGGAATCATCGGGGCCATGAAGAAATACCTCGTATCCCTGCTCGCGCTGATGGGCATCCACCAGCACTTGAGCGCCGAGCAGCGGCAGGACATTGTCGGCGCCGTCATGCATGCCACGCCCGGCGCTGCCGCAGGCGGGGTGTTCAAGATTGCAGGCCTCCCATTGAGCGACTGGCTCGTCGTGGCGTCCCTGGCTTTCGTGATCCTGCAGGCCGGCTATCTGGTCTGGAAGTGGCGCCGAGACTACCAGCGGGACCAGCAGCGGCGCGCCGACCGCGAACGGCTGGCTGGCCTTGCTCGGCTGCAGCCGGAACCGGAAACCGACCTGGGGCCGCTATGAGCCGGGCCGCGCGCACTACCGTTGCGGCGCTGACGGTTTCGGCTGCCGGCCTGCTGGCCACCATGGGCGTGGAGGGCTTCCGGCCAGATCCCCATGTGCCAACCCAGGGCGACAGGCCCACCATCGGCCACGGCTCGACGGTCTACGAGGACGGCACGCCCGTGCGCATGACCGATCCGCCCATCACCCGCGAGCGCGCGCTGCAGCTGGTGCGCAGCCACACGTCCAAGGATGAGGCCATGTTCCGAGCCAGCCTGCCGGGCGTGGCCCTGTACCAAACGGAATACGACCTCTATCTGGACTTCACCTACCAGTACGGCATCGGCGCCTGGCGGAGCAGCCCCATGCGCACTCGGCTGCTGGTCGGGCAGTTCGCGCCCGCCTGCCAGGCGCTGCTGGGCTATCGCTTCATGACCAGCCCCAAGCGCGAGGGCCTGGGCTGGGAGCCTTACCAGTGGGATGCAGCAGGCAACCCGAAGCGCTGGCGCTACGACTGCAGCACCCCAGGCAACAAGGTTTGCCGCGGCGTCTGGACCCGTCAACAGGCGCGGCATGCCGCGTGTATGGAGGCCCAGCCATGAGCCCGATCTGGATTGCCATGTGGTGGTACTGGTGGAGGGGCGGCCGATGACCTCGAAGCTCCTCACCGCTGCCGTCCTCGCGCTGCTGGCCAGTCTGCTGGGCAACGTGCTGCTGACCCGGGCCTACCTGGGTCAGCGCGACGCCGCCACGATCGCGCGTGCCAGCGTGGGCGAGATGGCGCAGCAGCGTGACGGCGCCCGCGACCTGGCCGCCGCGTGCAGCGATGCCGTGGACGACCTGCGCGAGCTGGCCGACAAGCGCAAACGCGAAGGCGAAGCCGCCCGGGCCAGCGCCGCGGCCCAGGCCCGCACCCATGAGCGGCGCGCCGACGAGATCCTGGCCGCGCCGCCGGCCGTGCCCGGCAATGCCTGCGCGAGCGCCCAGCACCGGGTGGACATCTGGCTGCAGGGGAGGGCGAAGCCATGAAATTTCGATTTTTCGCAATTCGGCAATTCGAGGGCAGCGCGCTGCAGCGCTTCTGCGAGCGCACGACCTGGGTGCCCCATGTGCTGGTGTTGCTGAGCCTGCTGGGCTGCCAGGCCGCACCGGCCCGCGTCGAGCTGCAGCGCGTCAACGTCCCTGTGCCCGTGGTGTGCGACGAGCCGGTGCCCGAGCGCCCTGCCATGCCCACCGAGCAGTTGCGGCCCGGCGCCACGGTGGACCAGTTCACCCAGGCCGCCCAGGCCGAAATCGAGCGGCGCGAGGCCTACGAGATTCGGCTGGCCACAGCCCTGGACAACTGCCGCCGCCCCATCAACCCGAGCCGGCCGGCTGCCGGAACCACCACAGAAAGCAATCCATGACCGCAGACACTCGACTCAATTTCGGCGATGCCATCCAGCTGTTGAAGGAGGGCGCCCGGCTGGCGCGCACAGGCTGGAATGGCCGGGGCATGTTCATCTACCTGGTGCCGGCCGCCAGCTACCCCGTGCAGACCGGCGCGGCCAAGGCGCACTTCGGCGCGGGCGCCATGGTTCCCTACAACGCCTACTTGGCCATCAAGAACGTGGACGAAACAGTCAGCACCTGGGTGCCCAGCGTGAGCGATTGCCTGGCGGAGGACTGGGTGATCGTGGGCGATGTGGGCGCGGCCATCGAATCCAAGACCTACCCGGACGGCACCATGGCCACCGGCCCAGGCCCGCTGCCCGAGGCCTCGCCGGCTGAGCAATCCATCGAAGACGAGATCCAGGCCAAGGGAAAGACTGCCGCACGCGTGACGCCGGATGACATCCAGCGGGAGATTGTCGGCGAGCACTACTTCACAGCCGAGCAGGGCGCGCGCCATCCCGATGCGAAGAACCCGCTGGACTTCGGCGACATCCCTGAGAACCTGGGCCTGCTGACCTTCTGCGTGCTGCGCCTGCGCAACGGCTTCACCGTGACCGGCGAGTCGGCCTGCGCGTCCCCCGAAAACTTCGACGC
Source organism: Delftia deserti (assembly GCF_042653485.1). Taxonomy (NCBI): domain Bacteria; kingdom Pseudomonadati; phylum Pseudomonadota; class Betaproteobacteria; order Burkholderiales; family Comamonadaceae; genus Delftia; species Delftia deserti. The sequence continues at coordinate 5,827,993 of NZ_JBHSIH010000001.1, forward strand.
CGCCATCGGCCGCCGCATCGCGCGCGAGAACGCTGTGCAAAAGATCTGGCCTCTCCTGGGCTTCCGGCTGCGCGACAAGCTGGCGGCAGGCGCCTAAGCCGTGGGCGCCGGGTCAGCCGGCGCTATCGACACGACCGTGCCGTCGATGGCCACCATCTCGCCCCTGGTTGTGGGGTCTGCATCCAGCGGCACGCCCCACATCGTCCCGGGGTGCTCACCCTTGTGCATGACGTGATCGAGGTGATATAGCTCCTCGGGCGGGAGGCGGAAGCGCTGGGGGTACTTGTCGCTGCCGTGGGCCTTCCAATGTCCCATGAAGCCGGCGACGACTCGCTGGTGGACTGTGTGCTTGGGGTGTGTGGGGTCGATCATGGCCGGCATTGTGCCCGCGGGTCAGAAAGGTGCCGGCGAGCGGATGATCTGGACAGGCCCCAGGCCGCTGTACACAAGCGCGCCGCCAGGCCCGCGCACCTCGAACCAGCCGGGTTGCGCTTCCACGATCCGATAGGCCTCTGGCGGGGCTGGCAGCGGCTCAATCTCAGGCACACCGAACCATTCCGGCATGCGAAGCAGGGCGAATTTCTGGGTTGCTTGAGGGGTGATCATCTGGACCTCCTGGCGATCGGGTTTGCATAATAACTGTATATTCATACAGTGAAAATGTCATGCCCCACGATCAATCAGGGTTGCCCGACCTTCCGGGTCGATACAAGCGCGACGGCTGTTCCCCCGGCAGCCTGCGTGAGCGTGAGGGCCACCTTGTCGCAGGTTGGCCGGTGACAATGCTGCGCCTCCGCTTCTGCGGCGTCTACATGCCGCCACACAAGCTCCACAAGGTAGACCGAGTAACCGGGCTGCTGCTTACGACGAATGAATTCGGCGACGATAGGGTGGACATCATTGATCCTGGCGGCTCGGGCAATCAGCTCACGCGGGGCATGATCCGCGTGGAGATGCTGAGGGCACGCCCTGATGGGTCGATGCTGCTGCAGGGGCAAGAGTGGGATGAGGGCGATCTGAGACAGTGGCCGCAAACCTGGCTGTGCTGCCCTGACCGCGCTGGCATAGATCCGGCGCTTCAGCTTATGCATAGCTGGCTCAATCGGCAGTACGCTGCGGCCAAGGCTGCGATCGAGCGGCCTGGAAAGAGATGGCCCTATGTGTAATCGCTACACCCCGCCGGAAGAGATCGAGATTGAACGCGCCTTCGCGCTGGGGCGCCAATCGCCGAACAGGTGGTGGAAGCCGCGCGTCACGCCGCTGGCCCTGGGGCCGTACATTGCTGCAGGCGGCGTGATGGAGGTGGGGCAGTGGGGGATGATCCCGCGCAGCTCGAAGACGCGGCGGCCAATGACCGCCGACGGCAAGCCGATGAGCACGAACAATGCGAGGCGCGAGACCCTGGCGAAATCTTGGACATATGCGCCGGCTTGGCGTGCCGGCCAACGCTGCCTGATCCCCGTCGAGTCCTGGGTGGAGCCTTATTGGGGCCTGGGCTCACGCAACGTGTGGTGGTCGTTTCGGCGCGCGGACGGAGAGCCGGCGGCGCTGGCCGGTCTGTATTCGGAGTGGGTGGATCCCGCGACGGGAGAGCTGGTGCCCAACTACACCATGATCACCCAGCCAGCGGATGGGCACCCGGTGCTGTCGCTGATGCACAGGCCGGAAAAAGAAAAGCGCGGCGTGGTGATGCTTGAGCCCGGCGACTGGGATGCATGGCTGCATGGCACGGCCGCCCAGGCCGATGCGCTGATCCAGCTTCCGCCACTGGGCGTGCTCAGATCGGGCGCGGAGAAGCCGGAGGAGGAGGCGCTTCTGCCGGCCGAGCAGCTGGCCTCACTGAAGATCGAATCGTGATCATGCAACCAAGCGCAAGCGGGGCAGCTTTTTCGGACCTGGTGGCGTCTCGTTCGCGCACTCCATAAGGAACTTGGCCCACTGGTGCAGCGCGAGGCGGCGTTCTGGGATGTCCTCGCGCACGTCATAGACGCCCTCCATGCCCTTGAGCTTGTGGTTCAGCGCGATTTCAGATATTTCCCGAGAGATCCCCATATTCCGCAAGTGCCCCTTCGCCGTACTGCGGGTATCGTGGACTGTGAAGCGGGTGACATCCAGCTCACCGCGTTCAAAGGCACGGGTGATAGCCGCCCAGAGAGTCGTTCTACCTACATGGGTGTCCCCATGTAGGGCGACACGGTTTTTTCGCCTTGCTGGCAACACGAAGGCTGACTCGCCCGACAGCACCAGAAGCTCCTTGAACCAATCCACCACAGGCGGTGCAAGGGGAACAAGGAAACCGGATCGAGTCTTCACGTTCTCGTCGGGCACCCACCATGTCGCAGCGTCAAGATCCAGATGCTCCTTTCGGGCCTTCACGAGTTCAACGCCGCGCACACAGGTGGCAAGCAAAATCAGCAGTGCCAGGGCGTTCTCTCGACCGATGAAATCCACGCCACCTCGCAGTAGGGTGCGTAGGTCTTGGGTCGTGAGCATCGTTCTGGATTTGACGGGGGGCCGTCTGCCGAACAGTGCGTCCATCTTGATGCCGGTGCAGGGATTTGCAGGAATCAGCATCAAACCACAGGCCGTATCGAACACCTTTGTTGCGGTCGTCAAGATGCGCTTGCTGATGGTCCAGGTCCGCTTGCAGTCCGTGAGCATGGACACAATGTCAATCGATGTGACTGATCGAACTTTCCATGCTCCCAACCTCGGCAATAAGACTTGGTTCAAGTCGTATTCGCGGTATTGAATCGTCGTTGGGGAGTAGACGCCTGGAGTCAGCACATGCTTTCGATAGTGATCCACCAACTCGCTCACGGTCCAATCGCTCGCGTATCGGCTTTTCTCTTCCTGTTTTTTTGCAGCAGGGTCAATCCCGGCGTCAATCTGCGCTCGCAGGGCACGCGCCTTTTCTCTCGCGCCCGCCAACCCGATGTCAGGATAGTTTCCAATGGTCACTTCCCTCCGGCGTCCACCCGCCAGACGGTACCTCAGAACCCACGCGGCTGTGCCACTGGCAGACAGCGTGAAGGTCAGTCCATCGCCATCGGATTTGCTAACTGGAGTGCTTGCGGCAATCCAGCGCCGTATCTGTAAGTCATTGAGGAGGTTGGATTTTTTCGGCATCTGGTGTGGTTTGGGTAGCTAGGGGCCTGGCTACCCATCTAGCTACCCAAATTCATCGCGTCACGCTGCGACAGGGTGAGACAGTATGACCCAGGATTTCCATATGGATCAATGGATTGCAGCAGTTTTTGGAACACGCTGGAGCATCTTGATACAGCAGTGAAACTCGCAGGTGGCGATTTTCATTTTGAAGGGAGTCCTTTTGATTCAATGGCTTGCGGGTGAGAGGCTCTCGATGGGCCACTCCGCAGCGGGTATTTCTGGCGGTGATCCTATCAATCTGCAAAGCCTTGTCGGCGGTGCTGGTTCCGAAACCGCTGCCGTTCGCATTCTTCGATGCCCCGCTGCAACGGCAAGTACCAGGCCCAGCCCGCAGAATACGCAAATGCTTGATCTACTCGTCGTTCACGCCACGCTGCCCGACGGCCGCCAGGACATGTCCATCGCCGTGCAGGGCGAGCGCATCGTCGAGGTCGCGGCCGGTTTTTCGGCGCCTGCCCATCAGGTCATCGATGCGCAGCACCAACTGGTGTCGCCTCCCTTCGTCGATCCGCATTTCCACATGGATGCCACGCTGAGCCACGGCCTGCCGCGCGTCAACCGCAGCGGTACGCTGCTGGAGGGCATTGCGCTGTGGGGCGAGCTCAAGCCGCAGCTCACGGCCGAGGCGCTGATCTCGCGCGCGCTGGAGTATTGCGACTGGGCGGCGGCCAAGGGGCTGCAGGCCATACGCAGCCATGTGGATACCAGCGATGCCCGCCTGCTGGCCGTCGATGCGCTGCTGGAGGTCAAGCGCCAGGTGGCGCCCTATATCGACCTGCAACTGGTGGCATTTCCGCAGGATGGCGTGCTGCGCTCTGCGGGCGGTGTCGCCCATCTTCGGCGTGCGCTGGACAAGGGGATGGACGTGGTCGGAGGCATTCCGCACTTCGAGCGCACCATGGCCGAGGGTGCAGACAGCGTCAGGCTGCTGTGCGAGCTGGCGGCCGAGCGCGGCCTGCTGGTGGACATGCACTGCGACGAGTCCGACGACCCGCTGTCGCGCCATATCGAAACCCTGGCCTTCGAGGCGCAGCGCCTGGGATTGCAGGGCCGCGTCACGGGATCGCACTGCACCTCCATGCACAGCATGGACAACTACTACGTGAGCAAGCTGCTGCCGCTGATCGCCGAAAGCGGCGTGGCCGTGATTGCCAATCCGCTGATCAACATCACGCTGCAGGGCCGCCAGGACAGCTACCCCAAGCGCCGCGGCATGGCGCGTGTGCCAGAGCTGCTGGCCGCAGGCGTCAACGTGGCCTTCGGCCATGACTGCGTGATGGACCCCTGGTACGGCATGGGCTCGGGCGACATGCTGGAGGTGGCCCACATGGGCCTGCATGTGGCGCAGATGACCAGCCAGGACGGCATGCGCGACTGCTTCGATACCGTGACCACGCGCGCGGCGCGTGTGATGCACCTGGACGGCTATGGCATCGAGCCCGGCTGCGATGCCAGCTTCGTGCTGCTGCAGGCGCGCGATGCGGCCGAGGCGATACGGCTGCGCGCCACGCGCCTGAAGGTGTTCCGCAAGGGCCGGTTGCTGGCCGAGGCGCCTGCTGCCACGGCTGCGCTGCATCTGCCGGGGCGCCCGGCAAGAATCGACTGGCGCCGCTGAACCGGCGCCGGCCTCAGGCGCCGGCCAGGCTGGCCTCGCGCACGATGGTCTGCAGGGCCACCAGATCCCTGACCACCAGGCCCTGGGCTTGCACGCGGATGCAGTTGTCGCGCTCCATGCGCTTGAGCTCCTGGTTCACGCGCTGGCGCGAGGCGCCCAGCAACTGGGCCAGCTCCTCCTGCACCAGTTGCAGGCCTATGCGCAGTTCGCGCGGATCGTCCAGTGCCTGCGTGCCGTAGCTGCGCGACAGGTGCAGCAACTGCTTGGCCAGGCGTGCGCGCAGGGGCAGGGTGTTGAGGTCCTCCACCAGCCCGTAGGTCTGGCGAATGCGGTGGGCCTGCAGGCGCAGCAGGGCGTCGTAGAACTCCACATGCGTTGCCAGGATGGCGTGGAAGCTCTCCTTGTCCACGCACAGCAGCGTGGTGTCGCCGTGGGCATAGGCATCGCGCGTGCGCGGCTCGTCCAGGAAGGTGGACATGGCGCCGAACCAGGCGCCGGGCTCCACATAGGCCAGCGTGGTCTGCCGACCCGACAGGCTGGTCGAGCTCATGCGCACGGCGCCCTGCGCGCAGGCATACCACCTGTGCGGCACGTCGCCGCGTGCATAGATCAGTGCCCCGTCCTTGAGCCGCCTGACCGTGGCCTGGCGCAGGATGTCATGGCGCAGCGAGGGCGAAAGGCTGCAGAACCACTGGCCGGAATTGATGGCCTCGCGCTCGGCGGGGGTGAGCATGGGCTCGTGGGTACTCGTTTGCAAACCGCTTGTCTCCAATCGGCCGCAATTTTAGGGCGTGCGGGCCGTGGGCAAGGCCTGTGCAGGCCTGGGCTGCGGCGCGATCACGGTGCGGAGGTGTTGGAGCGGCCGCCTGCGGGCTGCAGCCGCTCCATGCAGATCAGTGTGACTTGCTGCGTGGCCGGGGTCTGTGCATTGTCAGGGCGGCTGCTGCCAGCATCAGTGCCAGCAGCATCCACTGGCTCCATTGAGAGAGCGTGGGAATGGCGGCAGGGCTGCCACCCGCAGCGGCCGTTACCACGGCGATGCCGCCTGGGTCGCTGATGAAAGCATTCACATCCATGTCGTCATCGCCGCGCTTGCCGTCCTCGATGGTCAGTGTCACGGTTTTCCCCGAGAACTGCGCACCGGTGAAGCGGTACCAGTGCGGCGTGGGATTGTCGGACGTGGCGCCGTACTTCCAGTATTGGGCGCCGGCAGGCAAATCGTTCGGGAAGGTCAGCGTGAGGCTGAGTGTGGACCCCGGCGAGCCATTCATCACGGTGAAATCGAACAGACCGAACGGGAATTGCAGCTGGGCTGGTGGTGCCTCTGCAGGAGACCTGATATGTCCCTGCAGCGGGATGAAGCCCGGCGTTTGCGACGGCCCCGTGCCCAAAGGCGTGAACACCCAGTGGCTTCCTGTCGCGATCTGCGCGGTGGCTGTCGCGCTGCCCGCGGCACCCGTCAGGGAGCTCACGGTGTGAGGCGGCAAGGTGATCTTGAAGGTCTGGTTCACGGGCGTTGCTGCGGCGTACTCCGCATCGCCTGCCTGGCTGGCCTGCAGCGTGCACTCGCCCGTGCGTATCAGCCGCAAAGAGTTGCTGTTGACCACGCAGGTCTGAGGGGTGAGGCTGCTGAAGCTGATGGGCAGGTTGGAGCTGGTGCCGGCGGCGTTTGCCAGCGACAGGGCCTGGGGACTCAGATAGCGCTCGGACGAGAAATCGAAGGTGATGTTCTGCATCGCCTTGCCGACTGCAATCTGTGCCGAGCCGATGGCCTGTGCATGATTGGCATCGGCCGCCTTGGTCGCCGTCACCGTGCAGCTGCCTACGGCCGTGCCGGTGACGGTGTTGTCGAACAGAGAGCATTTGTCTGCGCCTGCTGTCAGAGCCAGCGTGAGCGCACCGCTGCCGCTGCCGCCAGTGACGGTGACCGTGCTGGAGCTGCCTTTGGGAATGCTGGCGGGTGATGCCACCACGGAAAGGGCCACCTGGCTTGCCTGGGACACCGTCACCGAAGTGCTGGCCGTGGCATCTTCATGGTCGGCATCCGCCGCCTTGGTGGCCGTGACCGTGCAGGTTCCGACACCCAGCCCGGTGAGCGTGGAGCCCGTGATGCCGCAGGGGCCGATGACGCTCAAGCCGATGGCGCCTGCGCCCGAGCCGCCCGTGGTGCTCAGTTGCGCAGTGCCACCAAAGATGATGGCTGCCGGACTGGCCTGCACCGACAGCGCTGTCTGTCCTGCCTTGGTCACGATGACGGTGGTGCTGGCGCTGGTGGCCTGGTGGTTGGTGTCTCCAGCCTTGGTGGCCGTGATGGTGCAATTGCCTGCGCCAATGGCGCTCAACTGGTTGCCCGTCACCGCGCAGAACTGGGCACCACCCGTCACGGCGTAGGTGACGGCGCCGCTGCCCGACCCTCCCGTGGTCGCCAGCATTGCCGTGGCGCCGAAGGCCAGCGTCGAAGGCGTGGCCTGCACGCTCAGGGTGGCCTGGGCTGCAGGGGTCACGGTCACCACCGTGGTGGCCAGCGTGTCCTGGTAGTTGGCATCGCCCAGCTTGATGGCGGTCACTGTGCAGGAGCCCGTACCTTCAGCGGTGAGCGTGTTGCCGTTGATGGAGCAAAAGGCGGCTCCATCCGTGATGGAAAAGCCCACGGCACCGGACCCTGTGCCGCCACTGGTTGACAGCGCGGCCGTGCTGAAGGCCTCCAGCGTGCTGGGCGTTGCCGTCGCCGTCAGAGCAGGCTGCTGGGCCTTGACCACCGAGATGTCCACGGTGGCCGTGGCGGCCAGGTAGTTGGCGTCTCCAGCCTTGGTTGCCGTCACGGTGCAATCGCCCACGGCCGTGGCTGTGACCGCGTCGCCTGCCACGGAGCAATAGGCCGCGCCTGCGGTTACCGCATAGCTGATGGTGCCTGAGCCAGAGCCGCCGTTGGCGCCCAGCATGGTGGTGCCGGCATAGGGCAGGACCTGGAGGGCTGCACTTGCCGTCAGTGCAGCCTGCGGGCTCTTGTCATTGGTCAGCGAGAACGAGGTGCTGGCCGCACCTGCCTGTGCCGTTACGGTATAGCTGCCGGCGAACAGGTTGGCCGTGGCACTCAGCGATGCGATGCCCTGGGCATTGGTCGTGACCGAGGTTCTTGTGGCAAAGGTCGTGGATGGCCCCGTTGCGGCAGGCGCGGTGAAGTCCACCATGATGCCGGCAAGCGGCTGGTCGTCGATGTCGGTGACCTTTACCGCCAACGGTGTGGCAAAGGGCTGCTGGATGCGGGTGGACTGTGCAGAGCCGGAGAGCGCAACCATGGCCGCAGGAGGGCCGAAAGGATCGATGCGAAACACCAGGCCATTCGAAAGGCCGGGGTTTGCGCTGAGGGCACCGGCCGCAGGATTCGTCAGGCCGTTGGTGCCCGATGTGGTGGTGGCGCCGCCCACGGAAAGAAGGGTCCTGCCCTGCACATTGGTCGCGGCCAGGCTGCGCATGGCCTCGTTTTCCGAGGTGCCGAGGAACCCGGCATAGTCCCAGCTGTTCGGATTGCTGGTTGCGATGCTGACCAGGAAGCCGTCCTGCTTGCCTCCTGGCGTGGTGGACAGGCCGCTTTGCGCCTTGACGGGAAAGCCTGCGCCATTGCTGGTGCTGCCCGTGGCGAACCAGTTCATGCCGTCGCTGGCCAGCCCTTCCACGCTGTCGTAGCCATTGCCACCCAGGTAGGTGGCGTCCAGCACCCCATCTCCCGATGCATTCAGGCGCAGCACAAAGCCGTCCATGCCGGTGCCGCGCACGGCCTGCGGCCCTAGGCCCTTGCGCAGGCCGCCGTTGTCGGCGGGAAAGTTGTCGGACCCGGTCTCCCCGCCCACGAGCAGTGAGCCGTCATGCATCAGGTTCAGGGCCAGTGCACGGTCCGCACCGGCCCCGGAGCCTGTCAGCAGTGTGAAGTAGTCGAAGGCGCTGCCGTCGGCCAGGATCTTGGCGACGAAGCCGTCTGATCCGTCGATGGCGCGCGAATTGATTTGTGTCCTGAGGCCTGTGGCGCCCGGCAGTCCCGAGACAGAGTCGGTAGCGCCAGCCACATAGGCTGCGCCAGCGTTGTCCACGGCAATGGCATATCCGATGTCGGCGCCGCCATCGCCGCCTATGTATCCCGCGTACTCCAGCGTGCCTCCCGAGGCGTCGACGCGGGCCACGAAGGCGTCCAGCCTTTCGGACTGCGCCGGGCCGGAGCCGTAGTTGACGCTGGGGCCGCCTCGGACGGGGAAGCCATTGCCTGCCGTGAATCCGGTCACATAGGCGCGGCCCAGGTTGTCCAGGGCCAGGGCATTGGCCTGATCATCACCTGTTCCACCAATCAGGCCCGAATACAGAATGCCGGCACCGTCTGGTGTCAGGCGCATGACGAAGGCATCCCTGTCTGTCGTGCTCTTGCTGCGCCGAAAGCCCTGGCTGTCATCCGTGCCGACCATGGGAAAGCCGGTGGATTCCGTGCTGCCTGCCAGGTGGATGCGGTTCTGTATGTCCACGGCCAGGCCGTTGCAGGCGTCGTCTCCCGATCCGCCCACATAGGTCACGCTCAGGGGGATGCCCTTGGCATCGAATCTGACGACGAAGGCATCCTCGCCACCTTTGCTGCTGCCCGCGCGGGGCAGGTCGGACGATTGCGTCACGCCGCACGCATAGGTGTTGCCGTCGCTGTCTCGCACCACGGCGTTGACCTGGTCGGCCGAGTTGCCTCCGACCAGGCCCGAGTAGCCGGTCCAGGCGGGATCTATGACCAGCGGCAGGCCTTTGTCATGGCTGCCCAGCACAAAGCCCACGCGCCAGCTGGTGGCGTCCAACTGCTCCAGGCGGTAGCTGGCTGCCACGTTCACGCGGCCATCGCCCCGGGGCTGGTAGACCAGGGGCGCATCGTCGGTGAAATGCTCGGTGCCAATGCTCCATTGCAGCGCTCCCGAGGGCAGGATGCGTGCATCCGTGGCACCTTCCACGCGCAGCCAGACCAGCGCGGCGTCGGCGCCAGGCGCCAGTTCGAACTGGTACTTGAGGCCACCGGGCTCACCCTGGAAGACGGCATCGATGCCGGGCCAGACACTGCGGTAGCCCAGCGCACCGAAGCTGCGCAGGCCCGTGCGCCATTGCGCGGTTTCGCCGACCAGCCAGTGGTACAGCGTGGGCGAAGGCTGCATGCCCTGCGGCGCCGACATGGTCCCGTTCTCGAAGCTGTAGCGCAGGCGCGAATCCGGGTGCAGGCTCAGGCTCCGGGCCATGCCGGATGCGGCCACCGACCGGCCTTGCACGCTGGTGGCCTGGCCGGGCAGGTCGATGCTCATGCCTTGTGCATCGAAACTGATGCGCTTGCCTGCGGCCATGGCGCGAAAGCCGGCACCGGGTATCTCTATGAAGCGGTTGTCCCTGCCGGAGAATTCGCGTTGGACCAGGGGGGCGGCCTGGACCCCCGTGGTCAAGGCCAACAGGGTCAGGGCCGCAATGGAACTGCGCATAGGTGTACTCAGCTCCGAGAGGGAAAGACGCCCTGCAAGGCGATGATGAAATTCATGACCAGGAAGGGCGGAAGATTGTTATGCGGCAGGCTCCCGCCCGCAGGCTGCGCAGGTGCCATGCTGACCGCCGACGTGCTGGAGCCTGGCGCAATGTAGGGGCGCGTGGGTGCAGCGCCCAGGGTTGCGCCGGCCGGGCTTGCTGCGGCGGGATCGGCCGGCGAAGCAGCCAGCGCCTGATGGGTGTGCCTGGGAATTTCCGATTCCAGCAGCGTCACGGTTTCAGTACCGCCGGTTTCGCCCAGGTCATGCAAGGACAGCCCCGGCCCCTGGCCTGGATGCATGGGCATGCGCCCTCGAAGGTCGGGAAGGGAAAAATTGGATTTTCCATCGCCACCATAGGTTGTTCCCAGCAGCGAAAACAGCGCCGTGTTCTGAGAAAGCGGCATGAGCTGACCATCGCAAAAGGCCCAGCCCTTGGGTGCGAAGTTGAACCCGCCAAGGCGGATTTCGGCGACGAAGGGATCAGACATGTTCTTCAGTTCTGGGAAGGAAAGAAGCCTTGCATCGCCATGCAGAAGCTCAGCGTCAGGTAGGGAGGCATATTGATGTGTGGCTGGCTGCCGCCCACATTGGCCAGCAGGGCGGGCATGGCCGTATTGCCGCTTTGCGCATAGTGGCCGCGCGCCGCTGCAGGCAGGTTGCCGTTGCCCGATGTCGCCTGGCCCGTGGTGCCGGAAGCGGCCAGTGCGTGGCTGTGCTGCGGCATCTCTGACAGGTTCAGGGCATGGGCTTGCTCGCCTGCTCTCTCTCCCAGCGTATGGCCGGCTCCCATGTGCATGGGCATGCGGCCGCGCAGGTCGGGCAGTGCAAAGTTGGTCTGCCCGTCGCCGCCGTAGGTGGTGCCCAGCAGCGAGAACAGTGCCTGGTTCTGGTTGATGGGCAGCAGTTGCCCATTGCAGAGGGCCCAGCCTTTGGGTGCGAAAGCGAAGGAGAAGACGCGAACCTCTCCGATAAAAGGGGTAGACATCAGGTGGGGGAGGGATAGATGCCGAACAGCGAGATGATGAAGTTCACGCAAAGGTAGGGCGGCATATTGGTATGCGGCTGCGAGCCACCGGCTGCGCTCACCATCGATAAGGACATGGGCAGGCTGGGCGCGCCGTTCGCAAAGGCCTTGTGGTCCCTGTGCTTGGCAAACACCGCGTCGGCGGGCGATGCCAGAAAACCGGTGCCGGAGGACGCGGGAACAGCATGCGTGTGGGCTGGAATCTGATTGACGGTCAGCGTGACCTCTTCGACTCCACCGGCCTCGGCCAGCGTGAATTCGTTGCCTGCGTGCAGGGGGATGCGGCCACGCATGTCTGGCAGGGCAAAAGTGCTTTGACCATCACCACCGTATGTCGTGTTGATCAAATTGAAAAGGATGTCATATTCCGAGATGGGCAGAAGCTGCCCTTCGCAGAACATCCAGCCTGCCGGCGCGAAGTTGCCGGCAAACATGCGGATTTCCCCAACGTAGGGTTGAACCATGGCAAAGTGGGGTGAGGTTAGTAAACGTTAATAATTGCAAAATAGTTTAGTATGCCAACCTGTTGTGCAGCAAGAATATTTGCTGCTGTTGCTTTGGCAGGAAAGGCCACAATGAAGACAGAACGCCGCGCTTTCATGCAGGTCGTGGGCGCGTTGCCCGCCGCGGTGGCTGCCTCCAGCATTCCGATGGGTGGCAGCGCGGCAGGCGCTGAGTTGCGCAGAAGCCACTTTCAGCCGCTGCTCGGTCAGAACTTCTCGGTCGCTGGCGAAGGCACGCAGTTACGTTTGGTTTCACTGAGTGCGCTGCCGCACGCGCTGCAAAGTGACCGGTCTTTCAGCGCCCTGTTTGAGCTGTCCCGTCCCGGTGCCTTGCCACAGAACACCTGGGAAATCGCTCACCCGGCTCTGGGAAGCCACGCCGTCTTCCTGAGTCCCAGCGACGCGCAAGGCGGTCTGCTGGAAGCCGTGTTCAACCGCGGCTGAGCGCTGCAGTCCTGCGCATGCGCAGGTAGATGCCTTCCTGGTCCTGCTCGACAAAGCCCAGGCGCTTGTACAGGCGTCGGGCCGGATTGTTGGCTTCCACGAACAGCTGCATGTCGCGCCCGTCCTGATCCGCCCAGCCTGCCAGCCATTGCATGAGGGCCGTGCCCAGTCCCTGGCCCTGGACAGCGGCTCCGAGCGAGATGTCCATCACCCCCAATGGCCCGGGTGCGAGATTGAGGTAGAGCCGGCCTACAGGCAGACCTGCCTGCTCGATCACGAAAAACGCGCTGTGTGCGTAGTGCTTGCGGTAATGCTGGTCCTGCAAAGCGAACTGCGAATCGCAGAAGGCATGCTTTTGGGCCTCGCTCCAGGGCACGGGAGCCAGTTCGGCAGCGCGTACCTCGCGGTACAGGGTCCGGAGAAAAGCGTAGTCGGCTTCTTCGGCCAGGCGCAGCCGCACATCCTCCAGATACAGCGGCGGCAGTTCGGGCACCAACGGCTCAGACGGCATGGGAAAAGCAGGCCTCGTAATCGACATGGCCGGCCGACTGCGCAATGGGCGTGATGAAGATGGCGTAGTCACCTAGCTGCGTATGGCGCACGCGGTAAGTGCGCTGCGGCAACTGCGGCTGGCGCGGACCGCGAAACACCAGGGAGAACTGCAGCATGCCGGGTGTATCGGCCGATGTCTGCGTTGCGCCGAGCACTTGCATATCGATGCCGAGGGTGTGCTCGCCTTCGCGCATGAAGAAGCTCACGGTCTGCTGGGCCAGGGCCTGGGCGTCGCTCCACTGCAGGATTCGGGCGTAGAGCGCGTCGTCAATTTCGAAGTTCGCAGAGCTGGGTGCAGTCATTGGTGTTGAGGGGGCATGTCGTTGGCGGCTGCCAGCATAGCCCAGGCTTTCGTTTGATGGTGGCGGAACCCGCTGCTGTAACTGATTTTGGTGACTTGTTAAAAAGTACGGGTGCATGCAACATCGCGTTCAATAGCCATTGCGGCATTTTCTCCATTCATTTCCGTTTCCCCCTTTTTATGCACCAAGCCTTTCGAGTCTTTTCATTGAGTGCGCTTGCCTGCGCGACTTTGTTTGCTTTTCCTCAAGCGCAAGCGCGGGAACTTGCCTCCATTGATGCCTTGGCGGACGCGCCGCTGCTTGTGCACGCCCAGTCTGCCCGCGCGACTGTTCTGCCTGAGCGAGTGCAAAAGCTCTCACGAGAGGAGCGTCTGGGCTTGCCAACCTTTGTTCAGTTGCGTACGGATCGCACGGGTCGCAGTGGCGAGGTACGGGCCCAGGCTGCGGCAGTCGACGCGGAAGGCGCGGCACGGCGTGAACTCAAAGCCGTGGCGGATCTCTACGGTCTGACTTCCCAGGAGGTGGATGCAGCGCCGCTTGGCCATGTGCAGGCTCTGCGGGGAGGTGCACGCTTGGTGAGCCTGGGCAACCAGCGCGATGGCATCGAGGTCTTTCGAGACCAGGCTACCGTCTTGCTCGATGGTCAGGCCCGGGCTGCGGCCATTGGGGGATATCTGGGAAGCACCGCACTGGCGGCGGCCTCGGGCTCGGCCAAGCTGGGCGCACCTGAGGCCGTGGCGAGGGCGTTGCAGGACTATGGTTTTGGGGCCGAGGTGGCATCCTCGCTGCACGAGGTGGCTCCTCCCGCCGAATCAGAGGTGGGTCCCTACAAGTGGCTGGCGTTGCCGAAGGGGGTGAAGGGTGCGGATGGTGCCGTGCTTGAGGGCCCCGTGCGCGTCAAGCCTGTCTGGTTCCGCCTGCCCCAGGGCCTGAGTGCTGCTTTCTACGTTGAATTGCTGGTGCATGAGCACGGTGAGGAGTACGGCTTCGCCTATGTGGTGGCTGCCGATGATGGCCGGCTGCTGCTGCGCAACAACCAGTCTGCCCATGCCCACGACTACCGGGTTTGGGCTGACCCTGTCTCGGGTGTGCCGCATCCCGGTCCTCAGGGGCGCAATGGCTCCCCACACCCCACGGGTCTGGCCGATGGCTATGCGCTGCCTCTGGTGCAGCCCAGCCTGGTGAGCGGTGGAGGGGGCGTCAACCCCTGGCTGGCTTCAGGGGCTACGCTGACCGACGGCAACAATGTTCAGGCCTTTGCCAACCTGGTCTTGCCAGATGGCCTCGGTCCCGTGGATGCCAACGAATGCGCCGGAGGTCCTGTTGCGGCGGACTTCCGCGCTTGCGTCACGGCCCCCGGGGTTTTTGACCATTACTACGATGTGACTCGGGGGGCCTTGGCAGACAAGACCCAGGCTGCAGCCTCCGTGGTGCAGTTGTTCTATGTGACCAACTGGCTGCACGATTGGTTTTATTCCGCTGGCTTCAACGAAGCGGCGGGCAATGCGCAGAACGACAACTTTGGGCGAGGTGGCCTGGGTGGCGATGCCCTGCTGGCCCAGGCCCTGGATTTCAGTGGGACGAACAATGCCAACATGCTGACGCGCGCTGATGGCGCGCCGTCACGCATGCGCATGTATCGGTTCAACAACCGGGGCGTCAGCGCATCGGTACTGCCTCCTTCTTCGTTGGCTGGAGGTGTGTCCGTTGCAGGAGCTGCGTTCGGCCCGGGGCAGTTCGAGGTGGCCTCCGACCTTGTGTCCGCTCAGCCTGCCATTGCGTGTTCGGCGCTCACCAATGCGGCGGAAGTGGCTGGCAAGATTGCGCTGGTTGAGCGTGGTTCCTGCTCCTTCGATGCCAAGGTGGCTCAGGCGCAGAACGCAGGTGCTGTGGGTGTGGCGGTGATCAACAACGTGGCAGGCGTGCCATCCCAGATGGGGGCCAACGATTCTTCGCTGAATATCACCATTCCCTCTGTTCATGTTGCACAGTCCGACGGCAATGCATGGAGGGCCCGGCTGACGGCTGGTGAGGCTGTGCCGTTGCGTCTCACGGGCATTGCTGCGGAGCGCAGCAGTGCGCTGGACGGCAGCATCATTGCCCACGAGTGGGGGCACTTCATCAGCAACCGCCTTATCGGCAATGCCAATGGCCTCGGGAGCAACCATGCGTCGGGCTTGGGCGAAGGCTGGGGAGACTTTCATGCCCTGCTGATGATGGTTGCCGACCAGGACCGCAACCAGGCCGGCAATCACCAATTCCAGGGCGCCTACAGCGTCGCCGCGTATTCGCTGGGAGCTGTCGAGGGCCCTGCAGATGCCGACATCCGCAATACGGCACTGTATGGCATGCGCCGCTATCCGTACTCCACGGACATGGCCAGGAATCCGTTGACGTTCAGGCATATACAGAATGGCATCTCTCTGCCTCCCAGCCCGGCGCCCGCCTTTGTGTCTGGCAATGCCGAGGTTCACAACATGGGGGAGGTATGGGCCTCCATGCTTTGGGAATGCTATGTGGCCCTGCTCAATGTCCATCCATTTCAAGAGGCCCAGGATCGCATGAAGCGCTACCTGGTCTCCGGCTACAAGCTCACCCCTGTCAATCCGCTGCTGACCGAGGCGCGCGATGCACTGCTGGCTGCCGCTTTGGCCGAGGATCCTGCCGATCACCAGCGCTTTGCCCAGGCCTTTGCCAAGCGCGGAGCAGGCACCTGGGCCCGGTCCATGGCCGATCGCTATTCAGAAACCAATGTGGGCGTGGTTGAAAGCTTCAGCCTCAGTGGTGCCTTGGAGCTCGATGCCATGGCCTTGAGCATGGCCGATGCCAGCAGCCAGCGCTGCGATGCCGACGCCATCCTCGACAACGGCGAAACCGGTGTGCTTCGCCTTACCTTGCGCAATCGCGGCGCTTTGCCGGTGACAGGGGCACAGTTGCAGTTGTCGTCCAGCATGCCGGGACTGTCATTTCCTGACGGTGCAGCAGTCGCCGTGCCTGGCATCGGTGCAGGGCAGAGCCTGGTGGTCACGGCAAGTTTGAAGCTCGACGGCCTGTTGGTGCCCGCCAATGCACGCATCACGGCCATGCTCAGCCATGCGGAGCAGGAAAACGGCCCGGTGCAGCAGCAATTGGATCTGCCTCTGAATATCGATGTGTTGCCGGGGCGACTGGCATCGGACGATGGGCAGGCTGTTCCCAGTGTCATGCAGATGGGCAGCAGCCTGCCTGTGTTTGCAGACAACTGGAGAGTGCGCGCCGATGGCGCCTCCAACCGTCTCTACGGCGGCGGCTCCCCCGAAGCGGCTGGCTCGCACTGGTTGATGACGCCACCGCTGCAGGTTGCCACCACAGGCAACTTCACCGTGTCGTTCAATCACCGCTATCGTTTTGAGCAGGATGGCCAAAACAACTACGACGGCGGGCAATTGATGCTTTCCGCGGACGACGGTGCGACATGGGCTCGCATCATGACTCCCGGCTATTCGGATTTGCTCTATGTGGGTTCCGGCAATCCTGCAGAAGGCCAGCCCGCCTATGTCGGCCAAAGCCCGCATTGGCCTGTGGCGGAAAGCGAACACGTGAATCTGGGTCCCCTCTATGCCGGGCGGACTGTTCGGCTGGCCTGGGTCATCCAGACCGACATGGGGGGAGGCGAGGAAGGCTGGGAGGTTGACGACATCGTCATCTCGGGAATTTCCAACACGCCGTTTCCCGAAACCGTTGCCGACGCCCAGACCTGCGCTGCGCCAGGCGTATTGAGCACGGCAGCGGGCACGCCTCAATCGGCGCCTGTAGGGACAGCATTCGGGCAGAGCTTGCGTGTCCGCTTGTTGGGCGCGGGTGGCGCGGCACTCGCGGGACGTCCTGTGAGCTTCACTGCGCCCGGGGCCGGTGCTTCGGCAAGCTTTGCCGGCGGGCGGGTGCAGACGCAGGTCAGCACCGATGCCAACGGCTATGCGGAGACTGTAGTCACTGCCAACGGCTTGATGGGCGACTATGCGGTGACTGCCACGGCAGCAGGTGGTTCGGCCAGCTTCACCCTGCGCAATACGGTTGCGCCAGTTGGCACGGGTGGGTTGGCGGGTGGTGGCGGGCTCTTGTCCGTCAGTGGTCCTTCGCCCAACGGTGCGGGCACGGTGACGGCCACGGTTCAGTCGGCCGCACAGGCCTTGCCCGCGCATGCCTATTTCTCACAGGCCGGATTCAACACCACAATCGACGCCGGCGTGCCGCCACTGGCAGGCCGCAGCTTCCCTTTCGGGCTGGTGAGCTTTGTGCTTGAGAACGTGGGTGCGGGCAACTCCGTGCGCATGCGCCTCGACTATCCGTCTGCCGTGCCGGCCGGCGCAACCTACTGGAAATATGGCCGCAGCACCCCTGCGGGGGTGTTGCACTGGTACCAAATCCCGATTGTTGGCACCGGTTCATCCTGGGTGGAAATCGATCTCATTGACGGTGGTCAGGGCGATAGCGACGGCTTGAAGGACGGCCGTATCACCGACCCGGGCGGCTTGGCCATCCTGGCCGCACCTGTGGCGCCCGGGGGGGCCGCACCGATTCCCTTGCTTTCGCCTTGGTCACTCGGTTTGCTGGTCCTGTGCATGGCCTGGCTAGGCGGGCGGCGCGGACGGCGCGGATGAGGCCGGTTGCGCGCGATTCTTGGGCCATCGACTCCCTCGGCGCCCCCAGCGCAGCACCAGCGGATCGAGCTGCCGTGCAATGTCCAGCAACTGGCGGCGCACCTCGGGGTGCATGGGCGGCCAGGGCGCGCGCGGCGCGTCGCAGGTGATCACGCCGCCAGCCTTCATCAGCGCCTTGGCTGCCAGGAAGCCGGCCTGGCGGTTTTCGTGGTTGATCAGGGGCAGCCAGCGCTGGTACAGCGCAAAGGCCCGGTCCCTGTCGCCGCTGCGGTGCGCTTCGATGATGGGGCGTATGCCATCGGCAAAGCCGCCGCCTGTCATGGAGCCCGTGGCGCCGGCCTCCAGGTCGGCCAGCAGGGTGATGGCTTCCTCGCCGTCCCATGGGCCTTCGATGGCCTCGCCGCCCAGGGCGATGAGTTCGCGCAGCTTGCCGGCGGCGCCTGCGGTTTCCATCTTGAAGTAGCAGACCTGCTCGATCTCGCGGGCCATGCGCGCCAGGAAGGCGGGGGACAGCGGCGTGCCTGCGGCCGGCGCGTCCTGGACCATGATGGGAATGGCGATGGCATCGGACACGGCCTGGAAGAAGCCGTGGACCTGGGCCTCGCCGAAGCGGAAGGTGGCGCCGTGGTAGGGCGGCATGACCATCACCATGGCCGCGCCCATGTCCTGCGCGCGGCGGCTGCGCTCGGCGCACACGCGCGATGAGGTGTGCGTGGTGGTGACGATCACGGGCACGCGGCCCGCCACATGCTCGAGCGCCGTGCGCGTGAGGGTCTCGCGCTCGTCATCGGTCAGCAGGAACTGCTCGGAGAAGTTGGCCAGGATGCACAGGCCATCCACGCCCGAGTCGATCATGAAATCCAGGCAGCGCCTCTGGCTGGCCAGGTCCAGCGTGCCGTCCTCGTGGAAGGTGGTGGGTACCACGGGGAAGATGCCGCTGTAGCGCGGCCGAGAAATTCCGGGCATGGCGTGCTCCCTCATTCGACGATGCGGAACTGGTCCAGGTACTCGGTCTTGAGCGTGAGGCCCAGGCCCGGCACATCGTCCCTGAGCTGCAGGAAGCCGTTCTCGGCCACGGGTTCGCCGTCGAAGATGTACCAGAACAGCTCGTTGCCCACCTCCACGTCGAAGATGGGGAAGTACTCGGCCATGGGCGAGGCCAGCGTGCTCATGGTCAGGTGGTAGTTGTGCATCTGGCCGGCATGCGGGATCACGGGCACGCTGAACGCCTCGCACAGCGCATTGATCTTGTGCGCGGCCGTGATGCCGCCCACGCGGTTGGTGTCGTACTGCACGACGCTGACGGCCTTTTTGTCGAGCAGCTGCTTGAAGCCGTAGAGGCTGAACTCGTGCTCGCCGCCCGAGATCGGAATGCTGGTGAGGCGGCTGAGTTCGGCGTAGCCGTCGATGTCGTCGGCGATCACGGGCTCCTCCAGCCAGCGCGGCTCGAACTTCTCCAGCTTGGGGAGCATGCGCCTGGCGTACTCCAGGTTCCAGCCCATGTAGCACTCCAGCATCAGGTCGCAGTCGTAGCCTATGACCTCGCGCACGGCCTCGACCGAGCGCAGGTTCTCGCGCACGCCTTCCTGCAGATGGGCCGGGCCGTAGCCGAAGCGCATCTTGAAGGCCTTGAAGCCCTGGTCCAGGAATTTCTGCGCCTCTTCCTGCATGGCCTTGAGGTCGGTGCGGTAGAGCTTGCTGTAGTAGCAGGGGATTTTTTCCTTGGTGCGCCCGCCCAGCAGCTTGAACACAGGCTTGTTCACGCTCTTGCCCAGGATGTCCCAGATGGCCAGGTCCACGGCCGAGATGGCGGCCATGGTCACGCCTACGGCAGCCTGGTGCGCCGCGACCGGCCGCTGAGCCAGGCGGCTGCCAGCTTTCTGGCGCTGTTGCACGGGCAGGAGCCGCCGCCGGCATCCGCGCCCTAGCCGATGTATTGCGCCAGATGCGGGCTCACCCGCTTGCAGTAGCCCTTGCAGACCCGGCGCAGCACCTGGGCGGTGCCGGTGACGCCGGGCGACGGGCTCTTGGGGTACCAGGTGACATCCCGCTCAACGCCGGCTGCCTCAAGCCTTTGAAGGTCATCATCCCCCAGGGCTGCATGCATCAACCCCGCAGCACCGGCCGCCGCGCTGTCAGTAGCTGCCCATGTAGTCGCGCTTGCCGACCTCGACACCGTTGTGGCGCAGCAGGGCATAGGCGGTGGTCACATGGAAGAAGAACTGCGGCAGGCCGTAGTGCAGCAGGTAGGCGCTGGCGCTCAGCTTCTTTTCCTTGGGCGTGCCGGGGCGCAGCACGATCTCGCGGGACTCGCTTTGCGCGAACTGCTCGGGCGCGAACGAGCCCACATGGTCCAGCGCCTTGGTGATCAGCGCCTGCAGGTCGGCAAAGCTGGTCTGCGTGTCGGGCCAGGAAGGCACCTCGGCGCCGGCCAGGCGCGAGGCGATGCCCTTGGCGAAGTCCGAGGCGATCTGCACCTGGCGCACCAGCGGGAACATGTCGGGGAACAGGCGGGCCTGCAGCAGGGCGTCTGGGTCGATGTTCTTCTGCGTGGCGTGTTCCTCGGCCTTCCTGAGCACGTCGGACAGGGCGCGCAGCATCTGCTGCAGGACGGGGATGGAGGCGGTGTACAGGGGACTGGTCATGAAAGGATCGCTCGCTCTTGGGGGTTGGCTCGATGGGGATGCAGGCGCGCGCAGCGCGCGCTGGCGAAGGAAGGCTAACAGCAATCGACCCTGGCCCGCGGCCGGGCTGCGCCGGGCCACGGGCGCGTGGGGGAACTATGGTGATTGCAGATGCAGGCGCAGGATCCGCCGAATCTCGACGATGGCCTGGGGAGCTTCCTGCACGCTGTGCTTGAAAGGGATCACCAGCTCCGACGCGGCCCCCGGCAGATGGGCGCTGCGGTAAGGTACCAGGCCGTCGTCGGAGTCCTGCAGCGGCACGTCGGTCCTGTCGTTGGCAACGATGCTGTGATAGGGCACCTGCGGCGAGATGGCCATGCCTGCACTCAGCTGGATGAAGGGATCGTTCTGGCTCAGGTTGTCCACGCCGTTCGGAATGTAGAACGGCCCGCTGTCCTGCCGGTCGCTGCCTCGGGGCGTCAGGTGCAGCCGGGAGAATTTGTGCAGCACGGTTGCCGGCAGCGTGATCAGATTGGACAGCCAGCGCGACAGCCGGTTCTCGGCGAACGGCGTGCCGCGATGCGGGGCTGCGATGAAGACCGCCCGGCCTATGCCCGCAAATGGCTCGAAGCTCAGCATATCGCCGGCCTGCTGCTGCACCTGCTCGATCTGTCGGACGCTCAAGTCGTGCTTTTCCTGCAGCGCATTCCACAGTACATCTCCCGAAGAGGACACCATCAGCCGGCTCAGCACGCCACCCATGCTGTGCCCGATGACGACCATGTCGCGTGAAGCCCGGGCCCGGCCCTGCGGATCGAAATGGGCCAGCGTGTCCTGCAGGGCCTTGCGGATCTCTGCATGGTTGTAGGCCATGGGTGCATTCGTGGGGTAGTACACCTGCCAGATCTGGTAGCCGCGCCGCAGGATCTCGTCGCCCAGCACCTCGTTGGCCAGGTTGATCCAGGCTTCCGGGCTGCTGGCCAGGCCGTGCAGCATGACCACGATGCGGCGGTCGGGATCGTAGGGTTGCAGCAGATAGATGCGCGGATGCGCAAGGGCGTCGCCGCGGCCCAGTACATTGCGGATCGCCTGGGTGGCGAAACCCGAGCGCGCCAGCCACAGGCCATAGCCCGAGGTGAAGTTGGCCGCCAGTGGGACGGAGGCGCCCCCCAGGTTGATGCGGTCACGGCGGTAGGGGTCATAGACGGTCAGGCGGGCCTCGTGCGTGGCCAGCACCTGCTCCAGGCTGGCGCCGTGGAAAGTCAGGATCGCCGTCAGGGCAGGGAACGGTGCCTCGCTATAGGGTTTGCCGGGGCTTTCTCCGTCGATCGCTCGGCGGGCCATCACCGCCACCAGTTCGGCGCCAAAGCCGTCGCGGCGGTACATGCTGCGCAACCCCCGGAAGGTCAGAGTGGAGGCGGGAATCAGTTCCTGGGGCAGCGGAGTGCCGGCCGGCAGCCGCATGCCGTCGATCACCGGCACGATACGCCAGTCGCCGACCTGTAGCGGCGTGCCGTCGTCGGCCTGCGCTTGTGCGGTGCGGTCGCGCTCGAACAGGCCGGTGACGGCCTGCTGCACGGCGTAGTTGTAGTAGTCGCGCACCTGGGTCTGGCGCTCCTCGAAGGAACGCTCGCCCGGGGAGCGCGGCGAGAAGAACAGATAGGCATAGGCGTAGCGCGAGCTTTGCAGATAGGCATCGAGCAGCATGTCGCGCCCATGTGCGTCCATGGGGCCGCGGCCTTGTAGTGCAAGGGCATGCAGCAGCCATATCTCGGACAGCGTGGCGAGCCTGCGCTCGCTGTCCAGGCCGCCACCGTTGCGCAATGCGCTGATGCACGAGGGGGTGGCGGTGCGGCAGCCCTTCACGTCCAGGCCCAGCACGGCCAGGGTGTCGCTGGCCGCGGCACTGGGCTCGCCGGTGGTCAGCACATCGCCGCGGCGCTGGGCGATGTAGTCCTGGGTGCTGACCGACGACACCTTCACTCCCGCGCAGCCCGCGCACGCGAGGACCAGCAGCATCATGGCGCAGCGCGCCACCGTTGGGGGAACGCGGTTCATGGCGGGGGCGGCCGGGTCTGGCGGATGTCTGTGGAAAAGTTGGGCGTGTTGCCGGCCTGGCGCGCGCGCTCACCGATGTCGGCATCGCGCCGCAGCGCCGCCAGTGGCCGGCTGGTATCGAGCCCTCCATGCTCGTACAGGTACTCGGGCAGAAGGCCCGACAGCACGATGCGGTAGTCTGCCGGCAGGCCCGGCACGATGGCCCGTACCATCCGATAGACCAGCGTGGTGCAGTTGGCGGTGAGCGTATGGTAGAAGCGCGGCGCCCGGTGCAGCGAATTGGCGGTGTCCACGTAGGACAGGAACAGTGCGCGCATGGCCGGGACAGGCATGTGCACGGGGTAGAGGAAGACACGCTCGCCGCGCACCCCGGTGCGCACGAAGACAATGTCCCGCTCGTCGGCCGCGACCACGCTCAGCTCGAACTGCTTGAACAGGCCGCCCAGTTCCGAGAACGCCTCCGTGCGCTCCTTGCGGATCTCCACTGAAAAGACGAGATGGCGGCCGTCGTCGAATCCGAAGGACACCAGGGTGTGGGCAATGGCGGGCATCCCCCAGGTGGACAGGATCATGTCCACCGAGCGCAGGTGCTCCAGATCGTAGTTCCGGGTCTCCCAGCGCGCCGTGTAGTCGGTGTCGCTGCGCCACTCGAAGTTGCGCACGTTGTCCAGCCTGACCCGACCTGCTTGCACCGAGCCTTGCAGCATGCGCTGGACATCGTCGGCCCAAAGGCGGTCATTGGAGGGCTGCAGCGTTTGCCACCACCCCAGCAAGGTGATGGCGGCCAAAGCGTAACCCGCAGCCCAGGCGCGGCGGCCGCGACGCCCGGGCCCGGCCAGGGCCGGCCACGCCAGCACGGCCAGACTGAACGCGCCCCAGGCCGCAGCTGCGGCGCCGCGGCCGACGGCGCCTGCGGGAAACTGGAACCACAGAGCGCCACAGCCCCAGGCGGCCAGCGGCAGCAGGGCCAGGCGCGCAACCCGGGCCCAGAAGCGCGGGCCCGCAGATGCGCCGGGGGTAGAGGTTTTCATGGGAGGGGGCACGGCGAATGGCGATGCGATGGATGATAATGTAATGGACATTACTCTTTTTCGCGGTGTCCATGCATGTCTGATCTTCCCGACCTGGCGCAGACGCTGACCAAGGCGCCGCCGAGGCGCGCGCGCACGAGCAAGGGCGAAGCCCGGCGCCAGCGGCTGCTGGAGGTCGCCGCGCAGTCGTTTCTTGAACATGGCTACGCGGGCACTTCCGTCGGCCAGATCGTCGGGCAGGCCAAGGGCTCCGTGGCCACGGCGTACCAGCTCTTCGGCAGCAAGGAGGGCCTGCTGGCAGAGGTGCTGTGCCGTGAACTGGATGTGCTGGCTGGCATCGTCTTCGCAGCCATGCCCGGCGAGCAGTCTGCGCACGCGCGGCCGGTGCGCAGCGCCCTGCCGCTGCTGGCCCAGCGCCTGCTGGCAGCCTCGCTGGCCCCTCGTTCGCTGGCGTTCTACCGCCTGCTGACCACGGAATGCGAGCGCCTGCCGAAACTCATCGCCGACCTCATGGCGGCCGCAGACGACAGCATCTACGCGCCGCTGCAGGCCTGCCTGAGCCGGGCGGTGCAGCGTGGCGAGTTGGCCGTCGACGACCCGCACCAGGCAGCCCGGCTGCTGGGATACCAGATTCAGGGCATTGCCGCCGAAGCCCGGCTGGTGGCCGACTACCCTGCCACGCCGACGGTGCAGCACCGCCAGGCGTGCGAGTATGGGGTGCAGGCCTTTTTGCGTGCGTTCAGTGTTTGACCTGCGCGTGATCGCGCGCCATGTCTCGCACGACGAGTACAGGCGGGCCGTGGAGCAGTTGCCCGCCGCGCACCCAGGGCCTGCGAGGGGTCCAATGAGAACGGTTCTCAGTACAATCGCGACCCGTGCCTTTCCTCTCCATCCTGTCCGCTTCCTGCTCCTGGTCGGCAACCCGGGCCGCGCGCCTGTCTGCGGGAGCGGGCTCGTGAGCACGCGTGCGCCAGGCGCAGGCGATGAGACTTCGCTCTCGCTGCTGGCCCGCGTCTATGCGCGCTGGCATCAGCCGCTGCGGCGCCTGCTGGGGCGGCAGTTGCGCAACCGCGAGGATGCCGAGGATGCGGTGCAGGAAGTGTTCGTTCGCTACGCGGCCTCGGGCAAGGCGCTGCCGCCCGAGGAGCAGGAGCCCTATCTGCGCGTGATCGCGCGCCATGTCTCGCACGATGCCTGGCATGGTGCGGGCGGTGCGGCGCGGCGCGAAATGGTCTCGCTCGACGAGCACAGGCAGGCCGTGGAGCAGTTGCCGGCCGCGCAAGAGGCCGACCCTGCGCACGCGGCACACCAGCGCGAGCGCCTGCAGCGACTGGAGCAGGCCATGGCGGAGTTGCCCGCGCGCCGCCGCGAGGCCTTCATGCTGCACAGCATCGAAGGCCTGACGCAGACCGAGGTGGCCCAGCGCATGGGCATCTCGCGGCGCATGGTCTACAACCATGTGACGCTGGCGCTGGCCTACTGCGAACTGCGCGTGCAGTATGCGAGCGCGCAGGAGATGCGGCTCATGCAGGCGCTGCTGGAACCCTTGGCCGGGACCGACGAGGCATCGGAGGGGCCGGCATGACGCTGACCCCCGAACTCGTCGAGCTGCATGCCCGGGCCTCGGCCTATTTCGTGCGCCGCCGCGCCGCCGACTGGACCGGCGCGGACGAGCGCGAGTTCGATGCCTGGCTGGCCGCCGATGCCCGGCATCGCCGCATCTACGACAGCCTGGGCCGCACGGCCCTGGACCTGCAGCAACTGCGCAGGCCCAGGCTGGCGGCCGATGCGGCGAGCCCGATGCCGGTCCGCGCCGCGTCCGCATCGCCCGGAGTGCGGCAGCAGGCCCCGGCGCCGCGTGCACAGGGGCGGCGGGCCTTCGTTCCGGCCCTGCTGTCCGTTGCCCTGCTGGGCGCCCTGGGCGGCTGGAATTGGTGGGACAACCATCCCGGCCATGTGAGTGAAATCGCCACCGGCCCCGGCCAGGTGCGCGAGGTCGAATTGCCCGACGGCTCCAAGGTCACGCTGAATTTTTCCTCCAGGCTGCAGGTGCGCTACTACCCGCGCCGCCGCGAGACGGTGCTGGTCCAGGGCGAGGCCTTCTTCCAGGTCGCCGCCGACCGCTCGCGGCCCTTCACCGTGGACAGCGGCGCCAGCCAGGTCCGCGTGGTGGGCACGGCCTTCAATGTGCGCGCCGGGCCGCCCGCGCTGGTGGTGAAGGTGCTGGAGGGCAAGGTGGAACTGCGTCCCGATCGCCATTCGCCGGACGGCCTGCGCCTGCTGCTGGGCGCGGGCGCAGGCATGTCCGTCGATGCCCGCGACGGCACACGGCAGCCGCTGGCCGCAGGCGCGGACACGGTAGGTGACTGGCGCAGCGGCCATTTGGTGTTCCAGCAGGCGCCGTTGACGCAGGTGGCTGCCGACCTGGCACGCTACCTGGGCCAGCCCGTGCGTGTGGACGGCGATGCGCGGCTGGCCGCGCTGTCCGTGTCCGGTGTGGCGCTGACCGGCAAGCCCGAGGTCTTTCTGCGCTCGCTGCCCCATTTGTTGCCGGTTCGGGTGCAGGCAGAGGCGCAAGGCGGCTGGCGGATCTCGGCGTACTGAGTGCGCCTCTCCCCCGTTTGTAAATAAATGTAAATAATCCGTTTTCCTGGCCTCGCCACGTTCCCACTTTGGCACGAAAGCGGGTTTTACCTTCATGGAGGGCGGGTTTTCTCGCCTCCATGGTTGCCAGCCAGGCCGCTGCCCAGTGCACAGCTCAGCCAACAACCGCGACGGCCGCGCATGCGCGTGGCGGGCGGACGGTCAGCTGTCTGCCCGCCACGCACCGCGCACACCGCGACAGCGGGCAATGGACACAGTGCAGCAGGAGCAGGGATGCAAGCAGGAAAAGAACACGGCAGCGCCACCATGGGCGCGGGCATTTGGGGAGGAGCGTTTCAGCACAGGGGCAGGCCATGGCGGCGGGCAAGGATGCCGTCGCTGGTGGCCGCAGCCCTGGTTGCTATGGCGCAGCCTGCGGTGCAGGCGCAGCAGCCACCGTCCGTGCAGGCGGGGCAGGCGGGCCAGGCAGGCCAGGCAGGCCAGGCAGGGGAGCTGGCCTTCAGTATCGCGCCCCAGCCGCTGGCCGGCGCGCTGCGCCAGTTCACGCAGCAGGCCCAGCACCAGGTGCTGTTCGATCCGCAGATCGTTGCGGGCCGCACTTCGCCGGCCTTGCAGGGCCGCTTCACGCCGCGCCAGGCGCTGGACCGGCTGCTGGCCGGCACGGGCGTGACCGTGATCGACGCCGTGCCGGGTGCCTACACGCTGAAGGCGCCGGCCAGGGAGCCGTCGCCGGCAGCCGATGCGGCGCTGGGCACGGTGCTGGTCACGGCCCAGGCGCACGCTGGCGATACCACGGAGGGTTCGGGCTCCTACGCGGCCTCGCGCGTGTCGCTGGGCAAGGGGCAGAGCGTGCGCGAGACGCCGCAGTCCATTTCCGTGGTCACGCGTCAGCGCATCGAGGACCAGGGGCTGGTCTCCGTGGGCGACGTGATGCAGCAGACCACGGGCGTGACGGTGGACTACGCGGGCTCGGGTGGCCTGGGCGGCACGGCCAACAGCTTTTACGCGCGGGGCTTCCAGATCAGCAATGTCCAGATCGACGGAGCGGCGGTGGATGCCTTCAGCCAGGGCACCTTCGACCCCAACATGGCCATGTACGACAGCGTGCAGGTGATCCGCGGCGCGGACGGCCTGTACAGCGGCAATGGCGAGCCCGGCGGCTCCATCAACCTGGTGAGAAAGCGCCCCACGGCCCAGCCGCAGGTGCTGGCCTCGGCCTCGGTGGGCAGCTGGAACCAGCGCCGGGCCGAAGTCGATGTGGCCGGCCCGCTGGCCGCCGATGGCCGGGTGCGCGGCCGCGCCGTGCTGGCGCACAGCGACCGCGAGTTCTTCTATGACTACGCCGATGCGCGCAACACCTTGCTCTACGGCATTGTGGAAGCCGATCTCACGCCTGCGACCAAGCTGACCCTGGGCGGCAGCTACGACAAGTCGGCCAGCCTGCCTTGGCGCGGTGGCCTGCCGCGCGCGGCCAATGGCGACGATCTGCACCTGCCGCGCCATACGGCACTCATGGCGGGCTGGGGCCATTACGACAGGACCAACAAGGAGCTGTTCGCCCAGCTGGAACAGAAGCTGGAGGGCGACTGGCGCGTCCGCGCCCATGCCAACTATGTCAAGGTGGACAGCGACAGCCGGTTGGCCGACGTCACCGGCGCGGTCGATCCGACGACGGGCCTGGGAGCCACGCTCAACGGCTTCTCCAACGACTTCTATTCCACCAAGAAGGCGCTGGATGCCAACGTCAGCGGAACGTTCTCCCTGCTGGGGCGCAGGCACCGGCTGCTGCTGGGCGCGGACTGGGCCAAGATCCGTGACACGCAGGACACCTTTCTGTCCGAGGTGGATATGCCGGGGGGCATCAACGTGTTCGGCTTCGACCCGGGCGCCATTCCCTTGCCCAGCTTCGTCTGGAAGACGCGCAGCTTCGCGGGCTATGGCGCCACGCAGAAGGGCCTGTACGGCCGGCTCAACCTGAGCCTGACGGACCGCCTGACCGCCATCGTCGGCGCGCGCCGCGCCAGCTATGCAACGCAGACACCCTGGCTGCGCTTCGACCAGGCCGGCAATCTCACCAGCCGCATCGTGTCGTCCTATAGCGAGAGCGGCATCTTCACGCCCTATGGCGGCCTGGTCTACGACATCGACGACCGCTGGACGGCCTATGGCAGCGTCGCCGAGATCCACAAGTCCCAGGCCAATCAGCTGGGCGGGCCCTTGCCCGGCACGCCGCTGGACCCCATCAAGGGCCGCAATTTCGAGCTGGGTGCCAAGGGCGAGTTCAATGAAGGCCGTCTGCTGGCCTCCATGGCCCTGTACCGCATAGAGCGCAATGGCGAGGCCGTGGCCGATCCCTCCTACCCCAACACCGACATCGGCGACGCGGGCCTGAACTGCTGCTGGCTGAGCAAGGGCAAGGTGGTCAGCCAGGGCGTGGAAGGCGAGATCTCGGGCGAGCTGGCGCGCGGCTGGCAGCTGTTTGCCGGCTACACCTTCAACCGCAACCACAACAAGACGCCGGGCATCGAAGGCATCTACCACTCCGTCACGCCCAAGCATCTGTTCAAGCTGTGGAGCACCTACCGCCTGCCGGGCGAGCTATCGCAATGGACGATTGGCGGCGGCGCCAATATCCAGAGCGCGCATTTCGTCAGCGGCTCGGCCAATGCCTTCAATCCTGACACGGGCAAGTTCGACGGCGCGGCCGTGCCCTTCAAGTTCAGCCAGGGCGGCTATGCCGTGTGGAATGCCAGCGTGCAGTACCGCATCAACCGCAACTGGCAGGCCGTGCTCAACCTGAACAACCTGTTCGACAAGGTCTACTACCGCACAGTGGGCACCAGCGGCGGCAACAACTGGTATGGCGAGCCACGCAACGTGATGCTGACGCTGCGCGGTAGTTTTTGAAGACCCCCTGAGGCGCTGCGCGCCTTCCCCCTGAAGGGGGACGACACCCTCGGTGCGAGGCGGCTCTTCCTCGGTGTCTCTGGTTCTGGAGCGCGCCGGTTTGCGAAGGGGAGGGCATCAAGGTCTAATCCTTATAGAATGAGAATCTTTCTCATTCATGTGGCGCACGGTTGCACGTGCTGCCGCGCCAGGAGCCTGTCTTGCCCGCCGCCCCCGCCGCTTTGCACCAAGAGGTCGATACGCTGTACCGCGTCCACCATGGCTGGCTCCAGGGCTGGCTGCGGCGGCGATTGGGCAACTCCACGGAGGCGGCCGATCTGGCGCAGGACACTTTCATGCGCCTGCTCGCGCGCAGCGAGCCCATTGCCGCACGCGAGCCGCGTGCCTTTCTGACCACGGTGGCGCAGGGCGTGGTGGCCAATTTCATGCGGCGCAGGCAGATCGAAGAGGCGTACCTGGCCACGCTGGCGCATTTGCCCGAGCCGCAGGTGCCGGGCCCCGAGACGCGCGCCATCCTGCTGGAGACGCTGGTCGAGCTGGACCGCCGCCTGGACACGCTGGCGCCGCCCGTGCGCCGTGCCTTCCTGCTGTCGCAGCTCGACGGCATGAAGCAGGCCGACATCGCGGCCGAGCTGCAGCTGTCGCTGGCCACCGTGCAGCGCCATATCGCCAAGGCCGCGCACTGCTGCTTCTTCGGCGGCTGAGCGCCAGCCCATGACCGAATTCCGCCACGCATCCACCGGCCTGCCCGTTTTTGAAGGCCCACCCGTTTCAGAAGCCGTGAGCCTGCAGGCCGTGCAATGGCTGGTGGCCCTGCAGGCCTGCGATGCCGGCGAGGACACGCAGGCCTCATGGCGGCGCTGGCGTGCCGATCATCCCGACCATGAGCGCGCCTGGCGGCACATCGAGGCCTGCGGCCTGCACCTGCGCGATCTGCCCGCACCGCTGGCGCATGGGGCGCTGCAGCCGCGCCGCAGCCGTGCGCGCGGCCGGCGCCAGGCCATGAAGCTGCTGGCCCTGGCCGCGTTCACGGGCAGCAGCGCCTGGTGGATACAAGGCGGCGATTGGCGCGAATGGTCGGCCGACCACCGCACGGCCACCGGCGAGCGCCAGGCACTGACCCTGGCCGATGGCACGCGCATCCACCTGAACACGGCCAGCGCCATCGACGTGCGCTTTGACGCCGGCCAGCGCCTGCTGCGGCTGCTGGGCGGCGAGGTGCTGGTCACCACGGCCAGCGACCCGCAGGCCCGCCCCTTTCTGGTTGAAACCGCGCAAGGGCGGCTGCGTGCGTTGGGCACGCGCTTTGCGGTGCGCCAGCGCGATGGCGCCAGCCATGTGGCCGTCTATGAGGGCGCGGTCGAGGTACGGCCGGCCGACGCCCCGCAGGCCGTGCGCATTCTGGCCGCGGGCGAGCAGGCCGGCTTTGACCTCCGTGCCGTGTACGCACCCCAGCCCGCCGACGAACTGGCCGCCGCCTGGAGCACAGGCCTGCTGGCCGCGCGGGACATGCCGCTCACCGACTTCATTGCCGAGCTGGCGCGCCACCGCAGGGGCCGCCTGGCCTGCGATCCCGCGCTCGCCTCGCTGCGCGTCTCGGGCATGTATCCGCTGGACGATACCGACCGCGTGCTCGACATGCTGGTGCGCACCCAGCCCGTCGAGCTGACCGGCTTTGGCCGCTACTGGCTGACCGTGCGCGCCCGGCAGAACCGGACATGAGTCAAGACAGGCTGGATGGTTGTTGTTGCGAATTGTTGCAATTTGATCGATGCCTGGACCCGTTGGCATGAGGTGTTTTCTTTTCTCGCGTGGCAAGTCCTGAAGAAGCCACTTTTCAGGGAAGAGATATTCCATGGTCCAACGACTTGCTCACACTGCGGCACCGGCCTTCCGGCGCCATTCGCTGGCACTGGCTGCCAGCACCACGCTGGCGCTGTGCGCCGTCAGCGCAGCCCTTGCGCCGCAAACCGCGCAGGCCCAGGCCCAGTCACCCTCCGAAGTGCGCAGCTACACCATACCGGCAGGCCCGCTGGAGGGCGCGCTGGCCCGCTTCGCCCAGGAAAGCCGCGTCATGCTGTCGTACACGGCGGCCGACATCGCGGGCAGGCGCAGCGCAGGCCTGAGTGGAAACCATGCAGCGCCTGCGGCCCTGGATGCGCTGCTGGCCGGCACGGGGCTGGCCGCCCATGCGCAGCCCAATGGCGGCTATGCGCTGCGCCCCTTGCCCGAGGTGCGCACATCGCGCGGCCAGGCCGCCGCTGGGGCAGAGGCGGGCCTGCCGGCCGTCATGGTGACCGACACGCGCATCCGTGACGGCGTCACCGAAGGCTCGGACTCCTACACCAGCGGCACGGTCACGCTGGGCAAGACCGCGCAGGCGCTCAAGGACATTCCGCAATCGGTCAGCGTGCTCACGCGCCAGCGCATGGATGACCAGGGCATGACCAACCTGCCCGACGCCATCCACAACGCCACCGGCATGGTGGCCGTGCAGGGCGTGGGCGCGGGCCTGGCCATCAATGCGCGCGGCTTCGCCGTGGACTCGCTGCAGTACGACGGCCTGCCGTTCACGCGCAATACCTACAGCCTGGGCAACTGGGAGCAGGAGTCGCTGGTGTTCTATGACCGCGTGGAGATCCTGCGCGGCGCGGCCGGCCTGCTGCAGGGTGCGGGCAGCCCCGGCGGCGCGATCAACCTGGTGCGCAAGCGCCCGGGCCGCGAGCGCTCCGTGGTCTTCACGGGCAAGCTCGGCTCCCATGACCACTACGGCCTGCAGATGGATGCCAGCACGCCGCTCAATGCCGAAGGCACGCTGCGCGGCCGCGTGGTGCTGGACGGGGACTACAGCCACGGGTTCACCGAATACACGCGCGACCGCGTGCGCAACATCTACGCGGCGCTGGACTACGACATCAGCGCCAGCACCACGGTGGGCCTGGCCGTGGGACAGCGCCACAGCCGCTCGCGCCCCATGATCGTGGGCCTGCCGCGCTTTGCCGACGGCAGCGACATCGGCCTGCCGCGCTCCACCTACACAGGCGCCATGTGGAACCGCGCAGGCAATGACCAGAACATGCTGTTCGCCGACCTGGAACACCGCTTCAATGCGGACTGGCGCTTCAAGATGGTGGGCATGGCCATGAACGAGAA
This sequence comes from Delftia deserti, assembly GCF_042653485.1. NCBI lineage: Bacteria > Pseudomonadati > Pseudomonadota > Betaproteobacteria > Burkholderiales > Comamonadaceae > Delftia > Delftia deserti. Next base: position 5,860,152 of record NZ_JBHSIH010000001.1, read on the forward strand.
GAACACCAACGTGCACCAGCGCGCCGTGGGTCCCATCAAGCCCGATGGCAGTGGCATGAGCTACGGCGATTTCGGCGTGGACTTCAACAACCAGCAGCGTGGCATGGACATGTCGCTGTCGGGCCGTTTCAAGGCGCTGGGCATGGAGCAGGAAGTGCTGCTGGGTGCCAACTACGCTGGCTACACCACCAGCGACCGCTTCGTGCGCGCCTGGACCGCGGGCGGCAACATCTTCGATATAGACCACAACCGCCCCTGGCAGGACATGGAAAGCATCGCCGCGCGTGGCGCGGATGTGCGCAGCAATTACGACATCACGCAAAAGGGCCTGTACGGCACCTGGCGTGTCAGGCCCACGCAGGCGCTCACGCTGATCGCCGGAGGGCGCCTGGGCTGGTATGACTTCGCCTACCGTGCGCAATCGGGCGATTCTTCCACCAGCAAGACCACGGGGCGTTTCATCCCCTACGCGGGTGCCGTCTATGCGCTCAACGACAACTGGTCGCTGTACAGCAGCTACTCCACCGTCTTCGAGCCGCAGACCGCGCGCACCGTGCAGGGCGACCTCATCAAGCCGGTGCAGGGCCGCAACTACGAGGCCGGCATCAAGGGCGAGATGGCCGACGGCCGCCTGAACATGGCATTGGCCGTGTTCCGCTACGAGCACAAAAACCGCGCCGTCAACGACTACGACAGCGGCTTTGCATGTGATGACTGGTACTGCTCGCGCTCCTCGGGCAAGGTGCGCAGCCAGGGCCTGGAGGCCGAGGTCTCCGGCAAGGTCGCCACAGGCCTGGAACTGGCGGCCGGCTACACCTACAACACCACGCGCTACCTGTCCGACCCCGACTACCAGGGCCAGATCTTCAACACCTGGACGCCCCGGCATATGCTGCGCCTGTGGGGCAGCTACCGCCTGCCGGGCGAGCTGGGCCGCTGGACTGTGGGCACGGGCGTGAATGCGCAGACCGACACCCTCAGCTCCGACCGAGCCTTCCGCCTGGCAGGCTTTGCGCTGTGGAATGCACGCGTGGCCTACCAGGTCTCGCCCGAGCTGAGCGTAGCGCTCAACGTCGGCAACCTGCTGGACAAGCGCTACTACGTGCCTTCTTACAACACGGTGTCGGGCAACAACTACTACGGTGCGCCCAGGTCGCTGTTGCTGACGCTGCGCTACGCGCCGCGGATCTAGCGCGTGTTATGCGGCAGCGGCCGCCGCAACGCCGAACTCCTCGCTGTCCGCCTGGGCACCGTCGTCGAACACCAGGCGGCGCTCGGGCCAGCGCATGGCGGCAAGCTTGAAGCGCTGCTGCGGGTCCTCGCCGGCCAGGCGGGCGTTCCAGCGGCCGCCGACCGAATAGTCCACGCAGAACACATTGCCGCGCCGGCCATGCCAGGACAGCGGACCGGTCTGGCCGAACAGGTTCTCGGCCTGCGCGCCATGGAAGGACGGGCCGCCCCGGTTCAGGCGCCGCCAGTAGTGGCCCACGACCACGGCCTGCGCATCCTCATATTCGTTCCACCAGGCCACGCGCTCGACGAAGCGCCACTTGCCGCCCGCGTAGAAGGGATTGCGGCATTCACGCTCCACACCCGAGGTCAGCACCTTCAGCGGATTGACCATGGCCTTGGCCAATTCGCTCTCGCTGTGCGCGGGCAGGAAGGGCGGCAGCCAGTTGCGGTCTTCCAGGTCATGCGGCCATTGCTGGCGTTCGGCACGCATGCGCTCGGCCACCTTGTTGACCTGGGCCTGCTGGGCGGCCAGGGCCTCGTAGTGGTCGTAGGCGCTGCGTGCGCTGCCCAGCGGCAGCTCGCGCGCCATGGCGATCTGCTGCGGGCGCCAGGCCGCATGGACCACACGCAGGTCCTCGCGCTCCATGGCAATGGGCAGGCGTTCCAGCAGGGCCAGGGTGCCAGGGATATCGCACAGCGGCATGCGCGCGAACGGCGCGTACTTGGGCGTATCGGAGGCCACGCGGCTGTCGAAGAACCAGCCGGAGCCGTCCTTGGCATCCTCGCGCAGCAGGTTGATTTCATGGTTGCCGAGCACGGCCAGCGCATGGCCCGATTCCAGCATGGGCACGACGCGGGCCAGCACGCCCGGGCTGTCGGGCCCCCGGTCGCAGAAGTCGCCCACGAAGACCAGGCGCCTGCCCTGGGGATGGCGGCCCAGCGCGTCGTAGCCCAGGTGCCCCAGCAGCTGGTCCAGCGCCTCGGACTCTCCATGGATGTCGCCGACGATGTCGAGCGGACCGGGGGGCAAGGGCTGGACGAGGCTCATGGCGAAGAGGCACGAAAGACGGCGAAGGCGTGGAAAAACGACATTATTTGCACAGACCCGCCGCGCCCGCCAGCCCCGTGTGCGACAGGGGTATGTCAGCGTCGTTGCAGGCGCACAAAGCTGTAGGGCAGCCCGTTGGCGGCCACATGGCGGCTGCGTGACGCTTCCTGCCACTCGGGGCCGAGCGTGGGGGCGAAGGCATCGCCTTCGTAGTCGCGCTCTATCTCGGTCACCTCGATGCCGTCGGCCAGCGGCAGGGCCTGGGCGTAGATCTGGGCGCCGCCCATGACCCACACGTCGGCCGATGCCTGGCAGCCCAGTTCCATGGCCTGCTCCAGGCTGGTGGCGTGCAGCACGTCGGGGGCGGCCGGCTCGGGCGCCCAGTCCGCCTGTCGCGTGACGACGATGTTGGTGCGCCCGGGCAGCGGTCTGAAGCGGGCCGGCAGCGAGTCCCAGGTCTTGCGGCCCATGACCACGGCCGAGCCCTGGGTCAATTGCTTGAAGTGCGCCAGGTCTTCGGGCAGGTGCCAGGGCATGGCATTGTCCTTGCCGATGACGCCGTTGGCGGCGCGTGCGTAGATGAGATGGATGGCCATCGGGCGGGTCTTTCTGCAGCCTCAGACGGCCACGGGGGCCTTGATGGGCTCGTGGTGCTGGTAGCCGACGACCTCGAAGTCCTCGTACTCGTAGTCGAAGATGGAGTCGGGCCGGCGCTTGATCTGCAGCGTCGGGTAGGCGAAGGGCTGGCGCGCCAGCTGGGTCTCGACCTGGGTGAAGTGGTTGTTGTAGATATGGCAGTCGCCGCCGGTCCAGACGAAGTCACCCACCTGCAGGTCGCATTGCTGGGCCAGCATGTGGGTCAGCAATGCGTAGCTGGCGATGTTGAAGGGAACGCCCAAACCTGTTCGCCGGCCAAAATCTGTGCAATCCATCGAATTTACAGGCGTAATAGCCATCTGTGCGTTGAGCATTTGTCTAACTTTAGCCTTAGTCCGGAAAAACTGAAGATTGTTGTCAGCCTCCAACGTGAAAGCGACAGCTGAGATTGTCGCGCATGAACAAACATCGCTCGACGAAGGAGGGCCGGCCTTGCTGCGAACTGCGAAGACCTGGCTTTGCTCCAGCTGCAACGCCTTGAAGGAAGGCCTTAGCACTCTCAATTGGCCCCGACCCGAGCCCTATACCTGCTTTGGTACCCCCACTCGAGGAACCTTGGGTGCACCGCAGGAAGTGCCATGGCGGCCTTAAACGTGAGCTGAGCTGATACATGTGAAGGTGGTTGGAGAACCGGCTTGCATGGTTCATGATGCTGTACATCCAAACAGGTTTTGACTGCTAAGTCGACGGCATCGTCCGCGGTTTAAGGGTGGTGCGGTATAAATGCCATAGCTAACCTGAACGCTATAGGTAGCGTGTTGATTATGCTATCAACCCTACATATAGTGTTTTGCACTCTCATGCCGTGAGTGCCCACTTATAGGACTACTTACCGTGGCAACCCAGCAGCAGTTCCTTGACCTCCTGTCCGAGATTGAGCCCAGCCAGACCACCAAGTCGGTGTGCAGCAGCGCGCACTCCACTCTGCGAGAGAAGCTCGGAAACCACGATACCTACAAGAACATCCATCTGAATACGTACCTTTCAGGTTCCTATGCTCGTAAGACCGCGCTGCGGCCACAGCGCAAGGACGGCGTAATACGTCGTCCCGATGTAGACATCATCGTGGTCACCAATCACACCACGAGTGACCTGCCGAGCGATGTCATCAAGACGCTGCGGTCCGCTGTCAAGTCTCTAGGCTACAAGGAGGTGGCGGCAAATCGTCGTTCCATCTGTGTTTCGCTGGGTTCGGTTGAGATGGACGTTGTGCCGGTCATCCGGGACCCATGGCAAGAAGATGGGTGGCTTATCGCGGATAAAAGTGAAGAGAGCTGGCTTGTGACGAACCCTAGGGGACACAACGAGTGGGCAACCGGGGTCAACAAGAAGGCTCACCAGAATTTCGTTCCGCTTGTGAAGTTGGTCAAATGGTGGCGACGCGAAAACTTGCCCAACCTGCGACGCCCCAAAGGGTTCATTCTTGAGACGTTGGTTGCAGAGCATATGGACTTTGAGGAGTACAGCTACGAAGAGTTGTTTGCAAAGTTCTTGAAGTCAGTTCGGGATGAGTACGGCTGGCTCGTCGACTACGGCATGGTGCCAACCCTTAAGGACCCTAGCGTCCCGGACAACAACGTTTTCTCCCGCGTGAAGCCTGAAGAATTCAAACGCTTCTATGAAATGGTAACGATGCACGCAAAGCTGGTTCAGCGCGCTCAAGACGAGACAGACGATGAAAAGTCTCTGGCGCTGTGGCGTCGCATCTTCGGAACTGGTTTTTCTGGAACCGCAAAGAGTGCCAGCCTCCTCCGCACGGCAACTGCAGGCGCGGGTCTCGGTCTCAGTTTCCCCGCGACTGCGGTCATTCCTCAAAACAAGCCTGCTGGCTTTGCTTGATGCAGCTGCTTCTCGAACAAACAGAGCGCATGCTTGCTGAAGTTCAGGGGCTTCAGGCGCTGGCAGGCGAGGTCTCATGGTTGACTAAGGTCAGCTGGAGTCTCACCGACGACAAGGATATCTGCGTAGACGTTGATATCTCGCTTAACGACCGCGTGTACGGAGCAAGGCTTCTCTATCCGCGGCTTTTTCCTCATGCTCCTGCCTATGTTCGTCCCCGAGATGCAGAAGAAGTCTGGTCCACCCATCAGTACATAAAGGAGGGGACCCTTTGTCTGGAGTGGGGACCGGATAATTGGCACTCCGGGGTCACTGGGGCAGACCTCATTCGCAGCACATTCAAACTGCTGGCTTTCGAGACGATGGGGCCGGCGTTTAGTGCAAAAGCGCCATCTCGGCATGAGCTGACAGTCGGGCAGCGGGTGCGAAGCCACTCGCAGCGGTTCCTTTTGACCGCCCAGTTACGAGCCGGGCTAGAGGGGCTGTCTCGCGACGCTCCAGTTCGAATTTCAATAGGCACTCTGCACCGCCGCAAGGAGATGGTGGCCTTTGCTACCAAACTTGGTGGTGACGAGCACACAGGGTTTCTCGGCGCTCCCAAGGAGCTTGCGGACCCTGAGAGTTATGGCTCATGGATTCGAGAGGGCTGGGTGGTCTGGTGCGATGAATGGCGCACGCTGCCTAAACCTGCTGGTGACCAGGCAGCCATCCGCGATTTTTTGAAAGAAAAAGGCTGTTGGCCTTGGCCTGATGAAGAAGACCAGTCTGGCTTTCTACTGCTGGTGGACTCGTGCATGTCGGTCCGGCCGATTGCACTGGCGCCGAGTGGTGGCGCTTACGAGTACTTTCTAATCGATTGCGTAGACACCTCGCAGCTTCGGCAACCCAAACGCCATGCCGCGTTGCAAGACAAACGGGTCGCAATCGTTGGCTTGGGCTCGGTGGGAAGTAAGGTTGCTGTGGCCCTTGCTCGTTCTGGCGTCTCGCGCTTCTTACTCATCGACGACGACGTTTTTCTTCCATCAAACTTGGTGCGAAACCAGCTCGACTGGTCGTCTGCTGGGTACGACAAGGTTGATGCGGTCAGAAATGCCATCGAGCTCGTGCAGCCGAATGCAGATGTGGCAACGCGCATGTTCCGCTTTGCGGGGCAGGAGAGTGCCTCCTTCAATACTGCAGTTTTGGAACAGGTGGCAACGTGTGACCTCGTAATCGACGCGACGGCTAGTGCCAAGGTTTTTTCCTCGCTTGCAGCAATATGCGCGCGCCGGCAGGTTGCTATGGTTTGGGGCGAGGTTTTTGCAGGGGGTATCGGGGCCATGATGGCTCGTAGCCTTCCAGGGTGGGATGCAGACCCTCTGGAAATTCGAAGAGCAATTCACCTGTTCCTTGCCGACAAACCTGATGCTCCGTTCAAGCGAGCGATGGGCTATGACGTCGAAGAGGAAAATGAGGTAGTGACTGGTGGTGACGCGGAAGTCGGGGCCTTGTCTGCCTCGCTGACGCAGTTCGCAATCGACGCTTTGACCCGCTCCGCGGGACCTCGATTTCCTGCTGCTGCCTACCTTTTTGGGTATCAGAAGGCCTGGTTCTTTGATGCTCCGTTTGATACTCACCCGGTGCTTTGCCCTCGCGCTGCCGATATAGGTGATGCCAAGCCAGGACCGGTAAATGTCAAACAGTTGACGGAGCTGGTGAATGTTCTGGTTGACTCCTCATGTTGACGGTTCTGATTCCCATCGACATCGAAAAGGCGCTACGTAAGGCACTCCAGGCCGCCGACTCCAATGAATGCGGCGGCGTCTTGATGGCGGAGCATCTAGGCCCAGACACCTTCGCCGTGCGACGACTGACGGTGCAGGGCGGCGGGCGATTCGCTTCATTTATCCGCGAGGCGACATCGGCGGTTCAGGCACTTAACGCGTTCTTTCGCCAGTCTGCAAACGACTATCGCCGGTTCAACTACTTGGGCGAGTGGCACTCGCATCCCAGCTTTTCGGTACAACCCAGCTCAACTGACCACTGTTCGATGCTGGACATCGTCATGGACCCCAAGGTCGGCGCCAACTTCGTCGTGCTGTTGATTTTCAAGCTAACCAATAAGGGAAGGCTTGAGGGCAGTGCACATACCTACTTACCTGATGGCACTTTCGGTGCTTCTCACCTGATTCTTGAGAGCGAGCAATGAACACTCCTTTGTTTGAGCGGCAAGCCACCGGTGGTGGGATTGCGCGAAAGGGATTTGAGTACCAAGATTCCTTTGTCCTTGAGCACATCCCGTTATTTCTGTCGCAGGGTGCGTTCTCACTGGTTGTTAGCGAGGTGCTCGGCGACATCGAGGTTCGATACTTCCGGCCGGGAGGAGGCACAAGCTGTGTCTTTTATGAAGCCAAAGGGGAGCAACTCACTAAGGCGAAGTTTTGGGCAGAGGTCGAACGGTTCATGCAGGTGTACCAACAGGCTCCTGATGAGTATTTGCAGTTTGTGCTGGTCTGTAAGGACTTCGCAAACGAATTCCAACCCCTGCTGAACAGGCTGGAACGTCTGCGTGGGCCTGGTGGCTCTCTTAACGCTGACTCCGTTATCCGCTCAGCTGCGGAGAACGAAATCGTCGACACGGTCGTCAAGTTGGGACAGACCAAGGGAGTTGGACGCTTCGTTCTGGAGCGTGTCACCTTCACCGCATATGACGATACCAATGTTGATGCGGGATTTGGCACTCAGTTGGAACGCAACCTTCCTTTGTTGGACCTGAGCAGGAGAGACACATCGGCTTTCCGAGACCGCTGCAGGGCACTGGTTGCTGAATCCTTCAAAGGCCCCGTTACACGCTTGGCGATTGAGCAGGCATTGGTGACTTGCGCACCTTCAATAGCCGAAGATTGGCTCAAGACGCCAACTGTTGTTGAGCTGGGCCCACCAACCTACGAACTAGGGCCACTTGGCATCGATATCACTGCGTTCAACGCACCTTCTAGAGTGACGTTGGGACCATCACAATGGGCGCAGGCAGCTAGGGACCTGGACGAGGTTGGCTCTTTCGTGCACGCGACACGTAGGCGTCGTGGCATTCGGCTGATGGCCACAAATCGGATGTCGACTGCGTGCATGTTGGGATTTTATCTTTCAGCCACCAAGGGTTTCACGCTGCAACTGGACCATCGCGGGCAAGTTTTCGATACCGCCATTCATGACAAAGGCATTGCCGGATTCTTCACGAATAGAGAAGAGAACACAGCTAGCCCCAGCCTAGAGGGCGTGGCTGTTGTTGGCTTCCCAAGCAATGCCGACAACGATGTGCAAGCCAAGCTTGCCAGCCTTGGTCTGAACGGTTTCCCAAAGCTTGTGCTGGAGTCGACCTCAGTCGTAGCTGATATCGCAAGTCTGAACATTGCAGTGGCCGAAGCAAAGGCTGCTCTTGCGGATTTCCGTAGTCGTCGACAGCTGACCTGCGTGCATCTGTTTATTAAAGCCCCTTCGATGTTTGCTACGGCGCTCGGTCACAGGCTGAACGGTGTCGGTCGCATCCAACTGTACGACTGGGACCAGACGAGCTACGTCAGTACAGTGCAGCTTTCATGAACGTGGTAGGTGAAAATTCATGGCTCAGCGAAAGAATCATCACTTTGTTCCTCAATTCTACTTTCGTAGATTTTCGTTAGACGAACGTAGCATCTGCGTGCTAACCCGAGAAACGGGCCAGACAATTCGTTGTGCATCTATCAAGGCCCAAGCCAGTAGAGACCGCTTCTACGGTTCTGATGAAGTTGAAAAATTTTTGGGAAAAGTTGAAGGTGAAAGCAGCTTGGCCCTACGTGTGCTATCCGGTTTACAGGACCCTACTGACCTGCCAGATGAGCACCTAGGTGTATTGCTCCCATGGCTTGCACTGCAGCGAACACGAACTGAAACGGCACGTCAAACCAGCAAGCCGATGAATGACATGATTCTTCGTCTATTCCTTGAGGCTGAAATAGGTAATGACGAATATTTAACTCAGGAGCAGAAGGCAGAGAGGTTTAACCAGCTCGAAGAAGTCTCCAGTGATGCGGTCCAGTCGCAGATAATGGAAATGGACTTGGCAATCGGCGCATCTGGGCGGCTATCGGACCTTGAGCCGCTACTCCTTGAAAATAGGACCAATCGACCGTTCATCTTTAGTGACTCTCCCGTGGTGCTTCACAATGCTTGCTATGAGAGTGTTAAATGGCGGGGGGTGCTGGGCTTCGAATCGCCGGGCCTGCTTCTTAGCTATCCGCTGAGCCCAAAATTGAGCCTCTTGCTGGTGGACCAAGCTTGCTATCGTATCAAAGGAGCTCCTAAGGGACGAGTACATATTCGAGACCTGAATGACATTAGGGCGCTCAATAAACTCCAAATCCATAGCTCCTCATCATGTACGTACTTTCATGACTTTGAGTTTGCGTCATATGTGAAAAATCTTTGGGAACAAGAGCGAGAAGTAATGAAAGCTCATGGAGCATCTGTTAATGAGGCTCCAGGGTTTGACAGTGTTAGTGGTGAATCGCTGGGTGACATCGTTCACAGCTTTCAACCACTTTTGCCTATTAAGTTGCGACTTTCCTTTTTGCAGTCCTTGGTGGGAGGCGACGAGGAGTACCGATTTGTGCCGAGAAGCAGCAGAGCCTGGCCGGACCTTACGGAGCGTAGACAGCCCTGACTTGGCTTAGAGACTCGGTACATCTGGTTTCATACGCCGTGACACATTCCGCGTTGGCAACTACCGGCTGCAAGGCGACCAGTAGACGTCTCTCCCTTGGCGGTGAGACACCGCCTCCCAGCCCTCGGAGGGTGTTTCAGGTGTGGAACTTCATGGACCCTTCGTATACTTTGGATGTGTCTGGCTTGGGCTCTGTCCGTGCTTGGGACTTGCTCAAAACAACAGGTCTAGAAAAGACCTGCAGCTGGACGTCAGTCGTGTGCACGAAACGTGGGGCCTATGCCGGGACACTACGCATTGTAGGAACCTACACAGCGCTGGTACCAGTGCGGACATTATGTTGGGTGAGCAGCAGCTCTCCCTAGCTAACCACATAGAGAGGAAAATGAACGATTTCTTTAAGCCACTGGTTGGTATCAGCCCACACCCAAGTGGTCAAGGCACGGGACTTGGTGATTTGGAGGTTAGAAAGCAGGGAGGGTTTTCTCAGTTGGGCTGTTTAATGAAAATGAATTCCTATTATTGTGAAATTGATGCCTGCTAAGCACTTTGCGAATCTACAATCTTGCCAAAAAATGTTATAAAGGTTGGATACCACCCATGAACAACTTTTGAGGAGCTGCCGTGAGTATTCGTGTGTTAAGTGAGCCGTTCAAGAAGACGTTACTTTCGTTGGGCACCGCTCGAATCGCTGTGCCAATCTCAGACATCCCAGAGGGGTTGGCCGAGAGTTTGGGTTTTTCACCAGTTGTTGAGGGGATTTCATCCATCCCGGCGATAATTGGAAAATACAGCGAATTCAACGCAAACGGTAGGCTCATTGCACGAACGGACTTGCCTAAAGAGATGCGGCACTTTCAGATGTACGGGACTTATAGAGACTGGGGCGGGGGTATTCATCAGAATCTTCAAACTAGGTCAAGGATGGTGTATCAAAGGGAGTTGGTGCCGCCTCCCAACGAGTACCTCACAGTTGCAAAGGGACCGAATGGTCTTTGGATTACATCTCGGTCATTCTTGTACGATGAAACAGCTGCTGCAGAAAGCGACGATGCCGTCGTTCATCTGATAAATCTCTTCCTTGAACTCTTTCAAAAATTTGATTTTGTTGGAAACGACCTTGTTGCTCCTGCTGCCAAGGTTGTGAAGGTTAACTGGAAGGTCCTCCCTGTCGGTCAATATCCATTCAAACGAGTAATGAGTGAGTTGACTGGGCTTGTGAATCTACTAGAGGATAACGAGCGTCCTGTTATTGAGTATCGGCTGAAGGCTATAAGTGAGTTCCGTCCAGACTTTATGGCTGTTGGCAGCGGAGGATTCGCGGACTATGTGGTGCTAGGATTCACTAAGACTGGCTTGTTCATTCTCGAGAGTCCAAAGCTAGGGAATGCTACATATGCATTTCTCGATGGGTGGGAGCACTTCTCTCAGCTGACTAAGCGAGATATATTGACTGGCGCGCATAATCATGCGCGCATTGTGCATAACAAGAAATGGCCAGAGGCTATTCGAAAACTTATAACTAATCCACGATAACTGCCCGCCGCCTTCGTATGTGCACGACTGGGTTGCACAGCGAGGGCTCAGCTGAACTGCGGCACAAGATTGCCGACCTGCCCAGCAACGGCTACCGACTTGCACGACGTTCGATGAATGGCCTTCGGACGGTTTCGGCGTTCTCGAGGGTCACCGTTCAACGCGTCTATCGCATCATTACAAAACCTCATCGTGGCGGGCCCCACCTCAAGGAGCGGCATCGCTCTGAAGTGCTCCGCTCAAAGCTGCTCGCGGTTTACGGGCCTTGGCAACGAGATGACGACGTGAAGAATCTCGTCGCTTTTAAGCTTAAAAACCTGACGCCTCTGTTAGGCGGACTCTACACAACTTCCCGTGACTTCCATTGAAGTGCTTCCTTAGCCTTTCCCTCAGGGGACTCGCGGGGACCAGCGTGCTGTCGGGAACCTGTCTATAGCGTCCTTTACTTACCCACCCTTCTCAAACTTACCCACCTCTTCCAAGAGCCATGCCCTTAGCGCGCTCACGTTCGGCTGGGAGCTTCGCTCCGCTGCGAATACGAGGTCATAGCCTCTTTCCGTCGCGAGTTGAATGTCCGGGACGCCATCGAGCCATCGGCACTTGCCGACTGCGTGGTCCTCGTCTCGCCGGACCGCGAATCGACCGACGCCCAGTTAGAGACCATCGCACGATGGCTGCTCAACAGCTTCCTTGGCAGGTGCTGGCTCGCTGTGGAGATGCAGCGCGTACTTGACGATGAAATGTGGCTGTACCGCATGCGTCTGGTGAGCGAGCTGACCGCCATTCCTCTGGTCGCATCTGGCGACGTTCGTATGCACCTGCGCTCGCGCAAGATGCTCCACGATGTCATGACAGCGGCTCGCCGCGTCTTGAAGAAACGATTCGCCCCCACGCTGTTCGTGTGCGATGTGCCCCTGGAGAACCTCCATCCTGGCACGGTGGCGGAGTTCGCGGGTACCGCTCTTGAGTCGATTTTTCAGGAACTGCTGGATGGACCTACCTACGCACCTGATAAGTGGCGTGGTGATGGGTTCAGCATTCGGGTGCCACTTGAGCCATCGTGCATCCTGGGGCACTTCCATCCGGTCATCATCCGCGACCCGTTGAGGTGACCCAAGGGCGCCACGTCCTGCATGTGCGAGATATGGCGCCTGTGCTGCGGTCGGCCTAGGCTGATTAGGCGCTTCGCTTCTGCCCGGCCTCAAACTGCCGCCAAGCCTGCTTCATCGTCTTAACTGCTGCTTCGGATGCGGTGCGAGATTTCAGGTAGGAGACGGCTTCATCAGCTGAGCTGACATCGACCGGAAACTTTCTGTCTCTCAGGACGTCGACGGCCAAGTCACCAATCGGCGAGTCCTTGGCCATGCGACGTTCGAGCCAACGGTAGAAGGGGCTTCGTGAATTCTGAAAGACTACAGCCTCCCGACGGGCCTCATCTTCCAGCATGTTTTGAGCATTGTCTGGACGTGTGTAGGCCCTCTCAGTCGAAGGTAAATACCACTGCGTCAGCGCGCTAAGCGCCCGCTCGAGCGTCTCCCGACGGTCATGTTTCTCGAAGAAGTGCTCGGCGGCCACGAAGTCGTCGCAGCTTCGGCAGTAGAAGCGATTCAGATGTACTTCGTGTTGGTCGCCGTGCAGGTACTGCCGGCTTCTGCTGCCCACTACGATGGCCGCGGCGTCCTTGTTTACGAGCTTTGCTCGCGGTGCTTGTGAAGCTGATGGGGCACCGTTGACAGCACTCATGCTGTGCTTGTGAAGTAGTGACCAGTTCGCATAGCCATGCTCAACGGCAAGGCGATGCTGCGCTTCATACAAGCGGATAGATTCAGCGCGAGCCAGCTTTTTAGCAGCACGCTTGAGCTGTTCAATCTGAAAAGCGGTGAGAGGAGTAGTCATGGTTCATCTTCCTGGTCACCCGGAACCGACGCGCCCACACATCGGGCCAAGGTGACGGTTGGTCAAACCAAGACTCGAGAAACAAATTCGCTGTCTTATGACTTAGCCGGCGTGGACGGGCGAGCCGGCGAACGGCTCTTTCCGTCAGTGTAACGGCTGCGTCCGCGCCGCGATGGACAGTTCTCTGGAACGTGCCGCGTGGGCGCACATCGGTGCCCTATGCAGGCTCAGACATCCGTTCCGCGATGACCTCCCGCAGCAGTGGCAGGCCCGGGACTTCCACAAGGTCCGCGAGTGTGATAAGACCGAAGCGAGCAACGCCCTGTACTGGCGACACAGGAAGGCAAACCAGCTCAGGCGCCACCGCCCGCACAGCAAGCAAAACGACATCCGTCCTCTTGGCCAGCTCCACGAGATATGAGATTTCCGAGCACCGCAACCGAACACATCGGTCGGGATGCGCTTCGGGCCCATGGGCGTCGACCAGTTCTCGTGTGACCTCCTGACCAAGAGATGTCGATGCGATGGGGTACCCAGGGCCGAGCCGCCAGTGCCATTGCCGATGACGACGCGGCGCTCGCTGCACTTTCCTCAGAAACGCAGTGGCAATTCCCGACGGCAGGCAAGGCAGACGATGGAGTGGTGGTCTCCAGGGACGATGCCGCAAACCCGTGGCTGTACTCCGGGGGTGACACGACGGGTCATATCTTCCCGCCGCAGAAGTAAAAGCAGGGGCCCTACGGGGCCTCTTTTTTGTGCTCGGGCCGCTAGCTGGCCATCGGGACACGGTCGAGGCGCAGCAGCAGGGGCATTTCTCTCAGCATCGGCATATGCGAGGCGGCCCTGAGCGGTAAGCCTCAACTGGGCGCGGTTGCGTTGATGGTGGCTGCCAGTGGTTGCCGGGGACGCTCTCGGCATTTATGGCTTTGCTAGAACCTTCAGAACAGCAGACGCTTGTTCGGCGGTGAAGCCTTTCCCGAGCTCACAAAGAAACAATCGGCCGGCTGCTTCATGTCGTGAGCCAACTAGTCCGGTTCCGCTTTCGACATCGTCGAGGATTGCATAGCGCTCGGGCCAGCCATGCGTGCGCAGCCAGTCGTCGATTGCTTGTAGCCTCGTCTGTCCCATTGTCTGAGGCGCCTCTCCGAACGGATGAAGGTGCTGCGCGAGAAGCGCTGCATTGGTCCGCAGGAACAGTTCTCGGGCCGACGCAAGGTCAAGGAACCGCAGCCATGTCGTCGTAAGCACGATGGCCGGTTTGGCATCTGCCACGACGGAGAGTAGGGCGGTCAAAGCAGGTGGATGCCACAGATGAAGATGGAGGTCCACGGGTTGTGGTCTCAGCAGCAGATGGCGTCCACCGTATGGCGTTCCCAGAGCGATGACGTCGTCGAAATCAACGAAGAGAACGGGTGGATTCCGGATGGGGGCGCGTTTCTCGCATTCCTCCCCGATGGCGTTACGCGAGCTCATGACGCAGTGACGTCGATGACTTGCTCAGGGTCGTACCGATTGGTGCCTTGTGCGACAGAGTATGGGTAGTCTCTGTCGGCTGGACTACCGAATGGATTGGCGACAACCCGCGTGGCTCCAATGCGGTAGTCGCACGCTGCGCTCACGCCCCCATGCAGCCAGATGGCCGCGGACTGCATCAATTCGGTCAACCGAGTTTGGTTGGGCTGCGCGATGGGGTCTATGGGTCCCTGCAAAGGCGTCGATTTTGGATGTGGCGCATGGTGAGACACCACAACCGTTGGCCCCTTGAAGGGCTGAGCCAGCCTCTTGGCCAACCAGGCAACTGCGCAGTTGTGATGCCAGAGTAGAGCGGCATACGGGATGGGATGGGCTTTGTGCCGGATGCCCTCGTAGGGTGCCATGGCCAAAGCCAACCTGCCGGGGTGTGCTGGAGTACCGAAATCCGGCCAGAGCGTGGTACCCAGAAAGCGGACTCCGCCGATGACCACGGAATTGTTTTGAAGTACCTTGACCCTCGAGTTGATGGCCTCGAACTTCATCACCATCGTCGTCTGGTCGACTTCGAGCCCTCCATGCTCCCGGGTCCCTGGCACGTAGAGCACTGGAGCCTTGAGCTCGCGGGCAAATTCCATCCCGCGCATGCAACCACCAACGTTGCCGGCCAGCACGACTAGGTCTACACCGGGGAGCGCCGTGAAGGGCACTTGCAGGCCGTTCTGCTCATGAAGTTCAAGGTGCAGGTCAGAAACAAGCTGAAGTCTCAGCATGGGAGCGAGTGCAACTGCGAAGAAGAACCACGCCGCTCATAGACAAGCTCAAAGTCGTTCTCCAAGTTCTGAAGCTGTTTCGTAGTCACACCTGACTCTGCAATCAGGTGTCCAGACACGAGGTGGTACCAATGCGTGCCCGTGGACCGGGAGCGGTACGCTGCCTCAAGCTCCTCATACATCAAGTCCTGTTTCGTATGGTCTCGAAACCGCATGAACACGTGCACGCGGGACCACCGACACCCTGTGAGTTCGCGTTCGAGCTGGTATGCCGCTGCCGCATCGGTGGTCACGTACTGCACCACTTCAATGTCCTGCCGCTGGTCAACGCAAGCCTCCAGCAGAAAGAACACTCGAGACGAGAACTCTGCAAACCGCCATGCCTGGCGACCACGCTCCTTCTTGCTCATTGGCGGCAGGACCTGAGCACGACGTTGTGTGTGTATGAAGGTGTCCATATAGCTGTCGGGTACTTGCTCTGCGCAGCAAGCTGCCAGGGCAGGTTGATGAGCTGGCAGTGCGCTTTGCGTATAAATGATATGCATCATAAATGATGCATCTTTTTTGATGCCACAAAGAAGAAGTATCTTTTATGAAGTTCCTTAAAAGTGACATCTCTTCAACACTCGCGGCCATGCGAATCGAACTGAACGAGCATGAGGCCAAGTGGTCCGTGGCGCTGGGGCTAGTCCTGCGCAAGACAAGAAAGCAGGCGGACTTAGCCCAAGAGGAGGTCGCCTATAAGGCCGGCACCGGCCGCCTCACCATGCAAAGGATTGAGTACGGGGCTACCAGCCCAAATCTGGTGACCCTACTGCGCTTGTGCGGCGCACTTGAGATTGCTCCCTCGATTCTGTTCGCCGAAGCGGAAAAACTGATGCAGCATCCAAAGAAGCTAGAGGCGGCCATCGAAGCACGAGACGCCGAGCATCCTCCAACCCGAGCACGCCTGAGAAACGCTTGAGCGCCGGCACCGCGGTGCTTCAGGGCTTTGGTGGAGATGCGCGTCGTCCCGATAACGTCAACTGGGCTTCGGCGGAAGCCTGTGCCCGGGCACGGCCAAGCTCTATGGCTTTGCGCACGTCCATCTCCAAAGCACCGCGGTCATGTTCAGGGGCAGCAAGCTGACCGAGTGCCCCATCCCGGGATATGAGCCACAGACCCGTAGCGAGTATGCCCATACTCACAGTTGGGTCTCCAGCCTCCAACCGCCGCAACGTGGCAACAGTAACCCCAAGTCGTTGGGCCCACGTGCGCAGAGACTCTCTGCGGCGGAGCCGGGCAACCGCAAGGTCTGCCCCAAGCTTTTGAAGAACAGCGATGGTGGAAGGAGGTAGTTGCTCGATGGCTTTCGCGGTCTTTGGCATGTCAATAGAGTAGTACAAACTGCACGTTTTTGTATTCCTCTAGTGTGATATCGCTTGCTACCCAGGCCGCCGTTGCTCGGTAGACGATTGAGCCCGAAGGGCTCATGTGGGGCACTAAAAGTGCTTCCTACACATCTGACTGATGCCCTTCCGGACGTGGCGCAAGCGCTCCTGCAGCAAAATGCGCTCCTGGCTCCAGGGCATCACACCGCCCCGAGGGTCTTGAGGGACTACTTCTAGCTCGCCTCAACTTCGCATGTCTACGGCCCCGCCTGAGGCATCCGAAGCACACGATAACTTGTTCAGATTGGTGCATGCATGAAGCAATACCTAGAATTGCTTGAAGACATTCTTCAAAACGGTGAGGTCAAGGGTGACCGCACTGGAACTGGAACTACCTCTGTCTTTGGTCGACAGATTCGCCACAACTTGGCGAACGGGTTCCCGCTCCTGACGACCAAGAAGCTTCACTTCAAGAGCATCGCAAACGAGCTGATTTGGTTCCTCAGCGGCAACACCAACATCGCCTGGCTCAACGAGCACGGTGTTTCCATCTGGGATGAATGGGCCACACCTGATGGGGAGCTCGGTCCCGTGTACGGAAAGCAATGGACTGCATGGCCGACCAAGGGCGGCGGCACCATCAACCAGATTGACTACGTCGTCAACACGCTCAAGACCAACCCCAACAGCCGGCGAATCTTGTTCCACGGTTGGAACCCCGAGTACCTGCCCGACGAGTCGAAGAGCCCGGTTCAGAATGCTGAGAATGGCTTGATGGCCCTGCCTCCTTGCCACCTTCTGTACCAGTTCTACGTGGCCAACGGCAAGCTATCTTCCCAGCTGTACATCCGAAGCTCGGACAGCTTCCTGGGACTACCCTACAACATCGCCTCATTGGCGCTTCTGACGCACATGCTGGCTCAGCAGTGCGATTTGATTCCACACGAGATTGTGGTCAGCATCGGCGACCTTCATGCCTATGCCAACCACATGGAGCAGATTGAGCTGCAGCTCACTCGGTCGCCAAAGAAGCTGCCTCAACTGAACATCATCCGCAAGCCGGAGTCCATTTACGACTACCGCTTCGAGGACTTCCAGATTGAAGGCTACGACCCTGAGCCTGGGATTAAGGCTCCCATCGCGGTCTGAGCCTCCAAACAGGACCCCTTCGTGAGACGGGCCCCACCGGGGCCCGCTTTCTTTGGCACCTTGTGGCGCGGCTGGCGCTATCGCTTGGATGGGCCCTCATCGGACTTGGCCGCAGCTCTCTCGCGGAGCGGCACCACCTTTGCTGGTGAACCCTTGGAGCGAGATGGCGTAGCGTCCAGGCGCGTATTCCGGGTGAGCCGGGTCACTTCTGCCAGCAGGTCCTTGGTTTGCTGGAGTTCCTTGCGGAGCAGCTCATTCTTCGCGTGTAGCCTAGCGTTCTCGGTACGGCTGAGCTGCAGTTGGTTTTTGAGCCGGTCGGTTTCCGATTCAGCTTTCGCTGCGGCCGGCTTCGGCTGCTCTGACTTATCGGCGTCCCGTTTCTGCTCTCTTGCAGTTTTGATGTCGCCCAACTGGGTTAGCGGCCATCCCCGGTTTCGAAGGGTGCCGCGCGAACATCCGACAAGCTCGGCTAACGACTCTTCGGTTGTCTTGAGGCGGCGGTCACTCTCAATCTTCTTGAGCGCATCCTCAATAGCCTGCGTCATGGCGTCAAAGCGCCTTGCGTTCTTTGCCAGGAGGGCATCTGGACGGGACTTGCCGGTCATAACGTGGCCGGGTTGATGCCGAGGTCTCGGAGCACCCGCTCTCCCGTGGAGATGGCTGCTTTGAAGTTGTCCGCTGCATGCGCCAGGCGTGGGTCCGACGCGAGCTCTTTGTTCTTCACAACGATGTCTTTCCACTGTGAGACGTGAATTTGCGTGACCACAGCGTTGTCGCAGTCGCCGGTGTTGCACTGCAAGTGGCCAATGCACGGTGGGGGCCGCTTCGTACCATCGGCCAGTTCTTCCTCTCTTACGCCACCACAATATCCCGGTCCAACGTTGACAAATGGCAACCCACACGCTGCCAGCTGGTCGATGATTTCGTCTCGCGTCCAGCCCTGGGCCATGCGCCCATCAAAATAGAGCTTGCGACGCTGGCGAAACTCCTCGGCACCGCCACCTGCTATTGGTGAATCCGGATTAAACAGCGCGTTCGCTGCCTCCCTCGACAGGTCCTTCACGGCCATTGCTCGGGCCACCTTCTGTTCCCCAATGTTTCCGTACCCCAGGGTGACATCAGCCGGCAGACCCGCAAGGGCTGTGTAGAGATGCTTGAGCTGATATGAGATGTAGACGATGCCGACGTCCGCTTGGGCCAATTTGTGCGCAAGCGTGTGCCGGAGCTGATGAGGATTGATGACCCAATCGCGCCAGCGGCCATCCGCATCTGCTGACTGCAGGTAGATGTTTAATGCGCCCCTGAATCCGCTCAGCGATAAAGGTTGCGGCTCCTCTCCAATGGCAACGGTGTACGTGCTCGAGATTAGATACGGGTTGAAAGTCACCCGCGAAATTTCTTCGAGACACGTCACGGCATCGCGAAGAATGGGAATTGCCGGCCAAACATCATCACCAACAGGGGCGTTCAAAGGCCGGTGCTTGGACGCCGTCCCTACCAGCATCGGCATGCCGTGAACTTCCTCGATGCACCCGGCAACAAACGAGGTGAAGTCTGAAAATCTGCCACCGGTGTAGAGGCCGATTAGCATCATGCATGCCCGCTGCACGTCACTGATATAAAGAAAGAAGTCATCCGTGGAAATCCCGTGTTTCCGTTTGAATTCCTTTCTTCGCTCGCCGGTCCTTGTACTTCTTCTCCCAAGCTTTGCCGAGTATTCCCGGTCGTCATTGCGAATGGCAACATAATCTTTCCAAGCCTCGGCCAAGATGATTTCGCGGGGAAGCAGACCGGACAACTGCACGGGGACCGTTTGGTCGTATCGATGGAGCTGCAGCGCATAGAGAAAGCACGCGACATCCTTGCTTGCGGTGTTGCTCAGCATCCGAAACAGTGCATCGGGCATTACGCTTTCAGAATCACGAGGAGTCGGCTTTGGAAATGTGAGATTGTCAATGTCACCCTCGGTCCACTGAACAGATGCTCCAGCGAACTTACCTCGTAGCACCGGAGATGCGAACGCTCGCAGGCCTTTATAAACGGTCTTCCCATCCGAAAATGGGTACTTCTTTAGTGCTGCCTCAAGGTCCTGAAATGTAATCTCGATGACAGACTGGAGTGGGGTATAAGGCAGGCCAGGTGCGACAGAAGAAATGCGCTCCGCACGTACCGTATCCACCACAGAGAACAGGACTACTAATGCTCGAGCCATAGAGACGACAGTCGGTGGCTTGCTTCGCTCAATTTGCCTGCCACGCTTACCAAACACAAAGGGCATCTCAAGCTGCACGAAGCTCAGTAAGCGTATGTCATTGATAATTCCGTTGCTTACACGAGCGTCCAGGTGGCTCTTGGCGATGACGTCGTTCAGTGAAGAGCCGGGTGCTTCGCGGTCAAAATGATATATGCGCCAATCAATTGAGAGCTTTGCTTCGGCGTGACCCCTCAACCGGACGTTCGATTCGTCGCCGAGGTCCCATTTCCCGTCGCTATAAACCGAGTGCTTGGACACTCGATAGTCTTGAGGTGGAAGGCTGGGGCTGGCGATGTCATCAACGGACAATGCTATTCTTTTGGCTTTCTGCATCTCAAGCCACTCCGCGATACACGGCGTTGTCCACGAGCGGATTCAGGCTGGCCGCTTCCTCACGCGCCCAGCGTATGTCTTCCGCCGAAAATTCACTACGCTCCGGGTCCAGCAAGTTTTCGATGACTGCTCTGGAGTCCTCGTAAAAGCCCGCATTCGGCAGGTTTTGAACGTTGGTCTCTGTTGCGGCATTAATCTGGTCCAGGTATGCGACAAGCGTCGGTAAGTTGCGCCGGAAGATGACCACGTTCTTGCAGAAGATGCACATGTTGAACCTGCTGCAGGCTCTGCCGGGGATGTAGCTCTTTGAGGCCCGAACGCGTTTAGGTGGGTCAAAGGGATTCTTGCAATCAGAAAGCAGTCCTCGATACAAATGAATGGGCTGCTCACTTGCCGTAGAGTTCTTCGTTCGTGTGCATGCGTCGGGGTCGTCGAACTCCTTGCGATTGGCGTGGATGGTCGCGAGAGCATCTCGGACCACCTTGCGGGCCTCAACCTCAAGTTTTTTTCGTGAGAGATACCCAATGGTGGTCTTCAACCCCTTGTGGCCTGCGAAGAGTTGAATCGTGAGGATGTCTCGACCTTGCAGCGCAAGTTCTGTGAGCTTCGTTGAGCGAAACCGGACCAAGTTGAACTTGAGGGGCTCGCCGTCCTCCCCTATCAATCCATATTTCTTTACTACTTGAGCGCACCAACTGCTCGTCTTCTTTGAGTTCACACCCTGGGTCTGACCAAATGTGCGCGGGCCGCGAGAAGTGTAGATAAGCAAACGATTCTTCAACGGGTGGCCTTCGGGTAGGCTGCTGCGCAGCGGCTCGGTGGCCTTGCGGATGAGTTCGATGGTGCGCGCAATTTGTGTGGCCTGCTTGCGCGGCAGAAAGCGTTCGGTGGTCTCTAAGAGAACACTGTCATCAATGCTTGAAGTGTCGCCTTCCTTGTCAAAAAGCTCTAGGTAGAGCTCCAGCTCCTTACTGACCTTGTCTTTTACATATCGAAGGTAAGGCGCCCCCGTCGCTGGGTGGGATTCTCCATACGCATCGAGTGCGAGCGCGGCAAGTGGGCCGGGGTTCAAGCCTGTGAGGTATGCCAAGTTGACGACATGTGGCATGAGCATGTCGAAGTCGAAGAAGGTTGACACGCCCCATCTGCGATAGAGGTCGTTCAAACCTCCATGAGTGTTGGTGGCATGTGTAAGAAAGCGCTTGTGATGGGCTTTCCCTGCCTCATCGTTAATAACCGGAATGCACTGGAGAACGTTTTCGAAGTACCACCGCATATTTGCTTCGACCCCGAACCCGAACCCCTCTTCGGGGCTCTTTCGGTAGAAGACTCGGGGGTCTCGCCCAGCCCCTGGAGGCTGTGGTGTATATCCGGAAAGTATCTTTCGCGAGATTGTCAGCTCGCTGCCGACTGCATCCAATAGCTCACTTAACTCGCTGTCCGGATATGCCTCAGTGACATTGCTCTCCGGAGTTCCTGAACCGAACGTGGCGTCCAGCATGCGAACGCAACCGGCCAGTCCGCGTTTTGCTGCGTAGTTCATCACATACCGCATCGCGCTGAAGATTCCAACCAAGGTGTACGAGGCATACGTCACCTCCCCAGCCTCGACGCGCTGGGAAAGCTGCTCTCGAAATCTCAGCAGAGCCAGGGGGCCCCATTCCTTCTGAAGGTGGTACGGGTCTTTGAGCCCAAGGGCGCGTAGATGGTCTAAGAAAAACAATTTGCCGGCTACGTAGTTGCCTCGTGTGGACTTCTTGGTCTTAGTTGAGATGACCCTGTCGAACACCCATTCCACCTGCGCATATGGCGACTCTTTCGTCGGCTCTGGCAGCTTGTAGTGCTCGCGGATATCAACTGGAAGCGAGATGTCAGTGGTAGGGGTTTTTGACATGCGGGTCTCCGATTCCGCGACGCTTTCTTCTGTGGGCGTGGCTTGGCATATAGGTATCGTCGAAGATGACTTGAGCTTCTTCGAAGCGGAAGATAACGGGGTCGTTTGCCGCTCCCACAGAACTGCGAACGAGGGCAGCTGCCGGCACGCGGGTGTAGATTTCCGTGGTACTGAGGTCTGCGTGCCCCAGAATTTTCTGGGCGACGATGAGGTTGTCGACCATCGTCTTGCCGTGTTCCGAGCGAAGCACTGAGTACGCAGTGCCATGTCGCAACATATGGCCCGAAACCTTCAAATCAGCGCGGATAGCGGCATCTCGTATGAAGGTCTCTATCGCATCCTTGTTGATGGGATTTCCCTCCGTGTTCAAGAATGCCGGAAAGTCGTCGGAGTGCTTGTTGGGTGAGCGACGCGCATGTTTTCGGTAATGCATCAAGTACTGCTTGCTGTTGTGGTACTTGTGGATGCGGGAAAGCATGGCCCGAGTGATGATGGTTGCCCTAGGCTTGAACTGGCCGCCCCGACCTTTGGAACCCGAAACAAACAACGGGAAGTACATGGTGTCCCGTGGGTACAGCATTGGGTCAGGGATGTCCGACTTCATGACTCGGGGCACCTCGGAGATGCGCAGGCCGGTGTCGTACATGAAGTGGCCGAGAAGCCGGTGTTCCTCAAAGTTCATCGCGCTCAAAAGCTTGATGACCTTCTTAACGTCCGTGAGGCTGGGTAGCCGGGTGGATGGTTTCTTCGTGAGGAAGGTTTGACCTTCGTAGAGGTTCTGCTTATGCGTGTACCCCGCGTGACTGCTTGCCAACCACTTACAGAACTCTCGCACCGTGATTTCGTAGCCTCGTACCGTGCTGCTGCCAAGTCCTAGCTGCTCTAGGTCGCGGTAGAAGTCTTCAATCACGAACAGCGACAGTTGCCCGATGGCCACGTCTACCCGCACTTGCCCATACACGGCGTGGTGTTCAAGGTACTGGCAGAGTTCTCGAATGCGGCGCGCGTACAGCGGCCGGGACTCTGGTGCTAGCCGACCTGCCTTCGACTTTGCAAACGCGGTGGGCAGTTCAACAACGCGCTCCAGGTCATCGAAGAACGTGTGCTGCTCCACATCCCCATCCATCCAAGAATGAAGATTCAAAGCACGTCCTCCCAGGCCCGGGCTGGAAAAGCTTGTGTCAGGTTGTGAGGGGGGCGAACCCGGGACCCTATGTGATGCCCAGCAAACGCAGGCTCGGTCCGGTTGTAGGCAGAGATTTCTGCCGGAGCTTTGAAAGATGCACGCTGACGGTACACCTCCAGCCTGGGCTTCCTTACCAGGTCTTCAAGCAGCCATGCTGCTCCAACTATCGACATCCAGGCGCATCAGTTCCTTTGTTCAAGTGAACAAGATACTACCTAGGAATTGCTCAGTGGAGAACCCGGTGAGAGCCTTGGTCCGCCATGCATTGAGCAGGAACAGTTTGGCCGGGAAACAGGAAGATGTCCGCGCTGCGCTGGTACAGCTGGCAACTGAGCTTGCCGTCGGCCACGTAGAACTGGAAGAAGGCGTGGCAGGGCATGAGCGCCATCTGCGGCAGGTCGGCCACGTTCCAGGCGCTGACGATGATGCGGCGGCTGTCCGGGTTGCTCCTGAGCTGCTTGACCACTTCGGCGATCTGGTCGATGTGGCCGCCGTCCGGCGTCGGCCAGCTGCGCCATTGCACGCCGTAGACCGGGCCCAGGTCGCCGTCCTCGCGGGCCCATTCGTTCCAGATGGTGCAGCCGCGCTCCTGCAGCCAGCGCACGTTGCTGTCGCCGCGCAGGAACCACAGCAGTTCCAGGATGATGGATTTGAGGTGCACCTTCTTGGTGGTGACCAGCGGAAAGCCTTCGGACAGATCGAAGCGCATCTGGTGCCCGAACACGCTGCGCGTACCCGTTCCGGTACGGTCGGTCTTGGACACGCCATGTTCGTAGACATGGCGCATGAAATCTTCGTACTGTGAGCGGGCAGGGCGGGGCGCGGCAGTCATGTTCATGGCGGGGATTATCCCTTGATGAATACGGCGCCTTGTCCGACGGTATCCATGCCCCTTGAAACAAGGTTTGCAACCCCGGGTGCGAAAATGGCTGCAGACGGGCGCC
Organism: Delftia deserti; assembly: GCF_042653485.1. Classification (NCBI taxonomy): domain Bacteria; kingdom Pseudomonadati; phylum Pseudomonadota; class Betaproteobacteria; order Burkholderiales; family Comamonadaceae; genus Delftia; species Delftia deserti. The sequence continues at coordinate 5,884,415 of NZ_JBHSIH010000001.1, forward strand.
GGTGTCTTGCCTGGGCTTTCACACCGGCGCCCTGGTTTTTCGCATCCGCTTTGACAAGGAGCTTGCGCATGTCTTCCATGCTCACCCCCTGGCAGGCCGGAGTCGCGCTGGGTGCCGCCATGCTGGCGCTGACAGCCTGCGATCCGCGCTCTCCCTCCGTTCCCACTCCCAAGGCCGTGCAGTCCGTGGCACTCGATGTGGCCGCGCCCGCGCCCGCATTGACGCTGAACTTTCCCGAGCGCACGCGCCTGCCGTCCACGGCCAAGGCTGGCGAGCCCGGCCTGGACAGCCTGGCCGAGTACCTGGGCAAGTACCCCTATGACGGCACCAACTACCTGGAGCAAGGCGTGCTGGCCGAGCGGCTCAAGGCGCTGCTGGGCACCAGCTACCCGACCCTGCTGAGCAATATGCGCACCGTGGGCCCGCTGACCAAGGAGGGCGATGTGTGGAGCATCGTCGGCCTGCGCCCCCACCAGGGCGGCGAGGAGATGGGCGCCATCGTGATCGACCCCGCGCGCAACGCACTGCGCGTGTGGCTGCTGACCGATGGCAAGCAGACCGACTTCTCCGACGCGGCCGGTGCCGACATCGCCTGGCCCAGCCAGGTGCAGAAGTCCTTTGCCGTGGTCGAGAGCAACAAGCCGGCTTCCTGATCTGCGCCTGGCCGCACCTGACCGAGTTTGGCCGCACCTGACCGCGTTTGGATGCAAGAACGGGCAGCGCCGCGCTGCAGCCCTGCCCGTTCCTGAAAAGCCGGCGCTGCCCGATCAGGCGCGCGCCAGGATGCAGCCGGGATTCATCAGGCCTTGAGGATCCAATGCCTGCTTGATGGCGCGCATCATGCCCAGGGCCACGGGCGACTGGTACTTTTCCAGCTTGTCCACCTTGAGCGCGCCCACGCCGTGCTCGGCAGAGAACGAGCCTCCGAATTCGGCCACGGCCTCGTAGACCAGGTGGTTGACCAGGTGCTCGCGTTCATTGAGGAAGGCCTTGGCGTCGCCGCCCACGGGCGCCTGCACGTTGTAGTGCAGGTTGCCGTCGCCCAGGTGGCCGAAGTTGACCAGGCGCACGCCCGGGATCTCGCGCTGCAGCACGGCATCGGTGTGTTCGACGAAGGCAGGGATGCGCGATGCCGCTATGGAGATGTCGTGCTTGATGTTCAGGCCTTCCTCGGCCTGGGCCAGCGGAATGCTTTCGCGGATATGCCACAGCTCATGGGCCTGCGACAGGCTTTCGGCCACCACGGCGTCGAGCACGCAGCCGTCCTCGAAGGCCAGCTCCAGCAGCGCCTCGAAACGCTCGCGCGCATGCTGCTCGGACTCGCTGTCCGAGTTCTCGACCAGCACGTAATAGGGTGGCGCGCCGTCCAGGCCCGCAAAGGGCACGCGCAGCTGGGGCATGTGCTTGATCACCAGGGACAGCGCGAACTGGCCCATGACCTCGAAGCCCGTCAGCCCCGCACCCAGGTGCTTGTGCGCCATGCCCAGCAGGCGCACGGCCGCTTCCATGGAGGGCACGGCGGCAAAGGCCGTGAGCTGGGCCGCAGGCTGGGGGAACAGCTTCATGGTGGCGGCGGTGATGATGCCCAGCGTGCCTTCGCTGCCGATGAACAGGTCGCGCAGGTCGTAGCCAGTGTTGTCCTTGCGCAGGCCCTTGAGGCCGTCCCAGACCTCGCCCTGCGGCGTGACCACTTCCAGGCCCAGGCACAGCTCGCGCGTGTTGCCGTAGCGCACCACCTGGGTGCCACCGGCATTCGTGCCCAGGTTGCCTCCAATGGTGCAGCTGCCTTCGGCGGCCAGCGACAGCGGGAACAGCAGGCCCTCTTTCTCGGCCAGTTCCTGCAGGCTTTGCAGGATGCAGCCGGCCTCGACAGTGAAGCTCAGGTTGTCGCGATCGATATGGCGCACGGCATTCAGGCGCGTGAGGCTGAGCACGACCTGCGTGCCGCTGTCGTCCGGCGTGGAGCCCACCGACAGGCCGGTGTTCCCGCCCTGCGGGATGACGCTGGTGCCCGCGGCCGCGCATTCGCGCACCACGGCGGCCACCTCGGCCGTGCTCGCCGGGCGCACCACGGCCAGGGACTTGCCGCGCACGCGGCGGCGCCAGTCCTGTTCATAGGCGACGAGGTCGCCTTCGGTGAGGACATGGGCTTCGCCGACGATCTGGCGCAGGCGTTCAAGCAGTGCAGTCATGTTGCAACTTCTTTCAAAGACGTGAAGGCATGAAAACGGGGACTCAGCCGCCGGCCGCCTGGGCCGCGCGGCGCGCGCTGCGCTGGCGCCAGCGCACATGCAGGGCGCAGGCGGTGAACAGCATCAGGCACAGGAAAACTTCGAGCAGCGCCAGCCAGCGGCCGGGGGCGGGGTCGCTCCAGGCGCGCACCACGCCCTCGGTGAAGTAGATCCACACCAGCAGGCTGACCCAGCGGTAGGTATACATGCGGTGCTTGAGCAGGCCGATCAGCGGAATCGCCAGCGGCAGGGCCTTGAGCACCAGCCAGGAGCCCCCGGGCCGCATGGGCGCCAGCCACAGTTCCCAGGCCAGGCTCAGCACGATCAGGCCCATGAGGCTGGAGACCGCCAGCCAGCGGGTGGCGGCGACGTCGGCGCCGGGGCGAGAAATGGAATCAGTCATCGGGGTGGCATCATATCGGCCATGGTCTTGACCTTTGAACATGTGATTGCTTGGATGGCCGCGCCCGCTGCAGACATGCGCCTTGCGGCGGAGATGCGGCGATGAGCGGCGGCCCCGAAAAGGAGCCCGTCGATGGCCTGGAGGACGGCGCCCTGGCGCTGCCCGTTCCTGCCCAGGAGCGCAGCCTTTCCCTGGCGGAGCCGCCCGAGCCTGCGGTGCCGCGATCTTGGCGCGAACGCTGGCGCTGCTTTCCATGGCGCAATACCGCACACACGCTGCGCGAACGCTTTCGCGAGGACCGGCTGGGCGTGACCGCCAGCAGCCTGACCTTCACCACGGTGCTGGCCCTGGTGCCGTTCTTCACGGTGGCGCTGGCGCTGTTCACCGCCTTTCCCATCTTCTCGCGCGTGCAGATCGTGCTGGAGCGTTGGCTGATCGACAGCCTGATTCCGGAGACCATTGCGCGCCAGGTGCTGGGCTATCTGACGCAGTTCGCCTCCAAGGCCAGCCAGCTGGGCATGGCGGGGTTTTCCATTCTGGTGATCACGGCGGTGGCGCTGATCCTCACCATTGACCGCACGCTCAACAACATCTGGCGCGTGCGCCAATTGCGGCCGCTGGGCCAGCGCGTGCTGATCTACTGGGCGGCGATCACGCTGGGCCCCCTGGTGCTGGGCCTGAGCCTGGTGCTGTCGTCCTATGTGATGTCGGCCTCGCGCGGGCTGGTCAATGCGCTGCCCGAGGGGTTGCGCTTCATCTTCGATTCCATCGAGTTCCTGGCGCTGGCCGCAGGCATGGCAGGCCTGTATCACTATGTGCCCAACACGGCGGTGCGCTGGCGCCATGCCTGGGTGGGCGGCCTGTTCGTGGCCACCTGCATGGAACTGGCCAAGAAGGCGCTGGGCCTGTACCTGGCGTCCGTGCCCACTTATTCGGTGATCTATGGAACATTCGCCACGCTGCCCATCCTGCTGATCTGGATCTACATGGCCTGGGTGATCGTGCTGCTGGGCGCCGTGGTCACGGCCTACCTGCCCATCGTGATGGCGGGCGTGCAGCGCATGCCGGGCCAGCAGGGCTGGCAGTTCGAGATGGCCGTGGAGATCCTGCAATACCTCGCACAGGAGCGCGAGTCGCCCGCCAAGGGCTTGTACGCCAGCGATCTGGCGCGGCGCCTGCGTGTGGACTGGCAGCAGATCGACCCGGTGCTGCAGGCGCTGTCGGTGCTGGACTGGGTGGGCACGGTGCAGGCCCCCGGCGCAGTGGCTGCCAGCGAAGGCCCCGAGCCCCGCTACATGCTGCTGGTGGAGCCCCATCGCACGCCGCTGGAGCCGCTGGTGCAGCGTCTGCTGCTGGCGCCGTCGCCGGCCGTGCAGCCGCTGTGGGATCGCACGGGGCTGGCCGCAATGACGCTGGCCGATCTGCTGGAGCAAAGGGCGCAGGCCCCGGTCTAGAGCGGGATGCGGCCCGTCAGGATGTCGCGCCACATCACCCAGTCGCCGCGAAAACTGTAGAGCGGGCGCTTGAAGCTGGCGGGCCGGTTTTTCTCGAAGCCGAAGTGTCCTATCCAGGCAAAGCCGTAGCCGAACAGCAGGCCGCCCAGCAGGAACCAGAAATCGCCGGTCAGGAACAGCGCGAACAGACACAGCAGCGCCAGCGTGGAGCCGACGAAGTGCAGGCGCCGGCAGGTGCGGTTGCTGTGCTCCTGAAGATAGAACGGATAGAACTCGGCAAAGCTCTTGAACTGGCGCGGGTCCACGGCGGCCTGTGCGGTGCCGGGCAGGGGAGCGGAAGCGTGTGACATGGCAGGCCTTCGCGTGCATGGGATGGCTTCAACTTATACGCCGCTCCCCGGGGCTGCACCATCGGAGGAACCCGCGCGCCAGGACTCGCAAAAGCTGCCCCTGGAGAGGCAAAAACTGCCGCATCTGGCGTTGCGCGTCACCCCGGCGTCGCCTGCCGGCGGCATGCAGGCGCATGATGTCTGCCGGGCCGGCACCGACCGGCATGGAGTTTTTCGATGCCTTCCTCGTGCATGACCGACATCCCTGCATCCCTGAACGAAATCCGCATTCCCACGCCCCAGGGCAGCATCTACGTCAGGCGCTGGCATGCGCCAGTGGCCGGCGAGCAAGGCCTGGCGCCCGCGCCCATCGTGCTGCTGCATGACTCGCTGGGCTCGGTGGCGCTGTGGCGCGATTTCCCGCAGCAACTGGCCGAGGCCACGCGGCGCGATGTGCTGGCCTATGACCGGCTGGGCTTTGGCCAGTCCGACCCCTATCCGGGCACGCTGGGACCGGGCTTTGTGGCCCAGGAAGCAGAGACCGTGTTCCCGGCCGTGCACCAGGGGCTGGGTCTTGGGGATTTCATTGTGCTGGGCCACAGCGTGGGCGGCGGCATGGCCGCCATGGTGGCGGCCCGATATGGCGCGCAGTGCAAGGCAGTGGTCACGGAGTCCGCCCAGGCCTTTGTGGAAGATCGCACCTTGCAGGGCATTCGCGCGGCCCAACAGGATTTCGCCCGCCCCGGCCAGCTGGACCGCCTGGCGAAATACCATGGCGACAAGGCGGCCTGGGTGCTGTCTGCCTGGGTCGATACCTGGCTGTCACCGCCTTTTGCCGACTACCGGCTGGACGAGGCGCTGGAGCGCGTGCGCTGCCCGGTGCTGGCCATCCATGGAGAGCACGACGAGTTCGGCTCCCTGGTCCACCCCGAGCGCATCCGTGACCGTGCCAGCGGTCCGGTGGAGGTGGAGATCGTGGCCGGTGGCGGCCACGTTCCCCATCGCGAGCAGCCCGAGCGCATTGCCCAGCGCATCGCCCGCTTCCTGGCGCGCGTCTGAGGGCTCGCGCGCCGCTGGCGGCGCCCGGTTCAGCGCGCCAGAAAGTCCCTGATGGCGAACAGCGTCTGCTCGGGCGCTTCCGTCATCTGGTTGTGGCCAGAGGGCAGTTGCGCGATCTGCACCTGCCGGCCTGCCGCCCTGGCCGCATCGATCAGGCCCCTGGCGGCCTTGGGCGGGGTCATCTGGTCCTGCTCGCCCAATGCGAACAGCACCGGGCATTGCAGGGCGGCCATGGCCGCCTCGCCGCCTGCGTAGCTGTCGCAGGCCTTGAAGCCCGCATGCAGCAAGTTCGTGCCGGCATTGCTGGCCAGCACGCGCCGGCCCAGCGCCATGCCGGCGCCGAACACCCAGCTGCCCGCGCCATTGGGCGGTGCCAGCGTGGCGCGCGAGAACACATTGACCATGCGGATGGCCTGCTGCGGCGTGCTCAGCGCGGAGTCCAGCAGGGCGGGCGAGACCTTCATCGGATAGGCCGTGCCCACCAGCACGAGGTGGCTGGCGCGCGCGCCCAGTCGCGCGGCCGCTTCCATGGCGATCAGGCTGCCCCAGCTGTGGCCGACCAGCGCGGCCTTCCCGATGCCTGCCGCATCCATGAGCTGGCCGATGAAATCCGCCGCCGCCTCCACGCTGGCGGGCGCGTCACCCGCGCTGCGGCAGTGGCCGGGCAGGTCTATGGCCAGCACGTTCCAGCCGTGGTTTGCCAGGTAGCGGCTTTGCAGGGCCCAGACGCTGTGGTCGCACAGCACGCCGTGGATGAGGATGGCCGTAGGCTGGGCGGGGTTGAAGGCCTTGCCGCCCGTATAGGCGTAGATGGCGTGGCCCTGAACATCGATCTTCATTGTTGGTATCTCCCTTGTCGGCTCACGCTGCCTTTTCAGCGGCCTTGAGGGCGCGCTTGAGGTCATCGATCAGGTCGTCGGCATCCTCCAGTCCGATGGACAGGCGTATCGTGCCCTGGCCGATGCCGGCCTGGGCCAGTGCTTCGTCGCTCATTCGGAAATGCGTGGTGCTGGCCGGATGGATCACCAGACTGCGGCAGTCGCCCACGTTGGCCAGGTGGCTGAAGACCTTGAGCGTCTCGATGAACTTGCGCCCCTGGTTGCGGTTGCCCTTGATGTCGAAACTGAACACCGAGCCCGCGCCGCGCGGCAGCAGCTTCTTTGCCAACTGGTGCGAGGGATGGGTGTCCAGCAGCGGGTGGCCCACGCGGCCCACCAGCGGATGGCTGGCCAGGAATTGCACGACCTTCTCGGTATTGCGGATGTGGCGCTCCATGCGCAGCGGCAGCGTCTCTATGCCCTGCAGGATCAGCCAGGCCGTGTGCGGGCTCATGCAGGCGCCGAAGTCGCGCAGGCCTTCGCGCCGCGCGCGCAGCAGGAAGGCGCCGGTGCTGCTTTCCTCGCTGAACACCATGTTGTGGAAGCCGTCGTAGGGCTGGGTCAATTCGGGGAAGCGCCCCGACTTTTCCCAGTCGAAGCTGCCGCCGTCCACCACGATGCCGCCGACCACGGTGCCGTGGCCCGACAGGAACTTGGTGGCCGAGTGGTAGACGATGTCCGCGCCATGCTCCAGCGGCTTCATCAGCCAGGGCGAGGTGAGCGTGGAGTCCACCAGCAGCGGCACGCCGGCTTCATGGGCAATGGCGCTGATGGTGGGGATGTCCAGCACATCCAGGCCCGGGTTGCCCACCGTCTCGCCGAAGAACAGCTTGGTGTTGGGGCGCACCGCGGCACGCCAGCCGTCGATGTCGCCGGGCTTGACGAAGGTGGTCTCTATGCCGAAGCGCGCCAGCGTGTAGTGCAGCAGGTTCTGCGACCCACCGTACAGCGCCGTGCTGGCCACGATATGGCTGCCCGCGCCCATGAGCGTGGCCACCGACAGGTGCAGCGCCGCCTGGCCGCTGGCCACCGCGATGGCGCCCACGCCGCCTTCCAGGGCCGAGACCCGCTGCTCCAGCACAGCGTTCGTGGGATTGGAGATGCGGCTGTAGACGTGGCCGGGGCGCTCCAGGTTGAACAGCGAGGCCGCATGGTCGCTGGACTCGAACACGAACGAGGTCGTGAGGTGGATGGGCGTCGCGCGCGCTCCGGTGGCGGGGTCGGGCTGGGCGCCCGCGTGCAGCGCCAGGGTGTCAAAGCCGGGGTCCGAGTAGCCGGGCATTCCTGTCTCCATGGTTGTCAAGGCAAGCGGGCATTGTGGGCTATATTTCCCGTCAGACACGGGCTTGCCGCAACCACGGCGACACAGACAATTTTGGAGATACGGCATGAAAGTAAGTGACATCCTGCGCGTCAAGGGCAACACCCTCTACACGGTGTCGCCGGACGAAAGCCTGGCCAGCGCGGTGCAGGTGATGTCGGAGCGCGATATCGGCTCCCTCGTGGTCATGGAGCATGGCGACGTGGTCGGCATGCTGACCTTCCGCGAAGTGATCCAGGGCTTCGTCAAGCACGGCGGGGTTGGCGAGACGCTGGTGCGCTCGGCCATGGACGACGCTCCCATGACCTGCACCATGGAAACCGACATGGATGAGGTGCGCCGGATGATGCTGGACCGCCATGCGCGCTACATGCCGGTGATGGACAAGCGCATGCTCATGGGCGTGATCAGTCTGTACGACGTGGCCAAGGCCGTGGTGGACAGCCAGAACTTCGAGAACCGCATGCTCAAGGCCTATATCCGCGACTGGCCCGAGGGCGAGCGTCAGGGCGCGGACTGAATGACAGAGCGCCTCTGGCGCTCCAGGCCATCCAGGCCACACACCAAGGCCTCGGCCGCTGCAGGCGGCGGAGGCCTTTTGCTTTTCCTGCACTTGGCAGGCATGGCAGGCATGGCAGGCACAGGCAATCGGGCCGGCAGGCCGGGGCAGGCGCGGCCGTCGATGGACTTCTACATTGAAGGCACAGTCCATCCACCCAGGAGTGCCCTTGTCCCTCGAACCACCCTCTCTGTTGCAATTGCGCGAAGCGGCCCTGCAGTGCGCGCTGCCTGTGGACAGCGCTTCGCTGGATGCCTATGACCGCCTCGCACAACCCCTGGTTGCCTGCTACCGGCTGCTCGATGCCATCCCTGTCGACGCTGTCGCGTCGACAGGGATACGTGCAGCCCGGCAGCCCGATGCAGCCGAGGATCCACTGAACGCCTGGTATCGCTGCACGGACATCGTCAGTACGGATGCACTGGCGCAAGCCGGTGTACTGGGCGGTCGCGGTGTGGCGCTCAAGGACAACATCTTCCTGGCCGGCGTGCCCATGATGAACGGTAACGCTGTCATCGATGGCTATGTTCCCTCCTTCGATGCCACGGTGGTCACGCGGCTGCTGGCAGCCGGCGCGCGCATCAGGGGCAAGGCGGTCTGCGAGAACCTATGCCTGTCGGCCAACAGCTTCACCAGCGCCAGCGGGCCCGTTCACAACCCGCACCGCCATGGCCATTCGGCGGGCGGCTCCTCATCGGGCTGCGGGGCCCTGGTGGGGGCGGGCCTGGTGGACATGGCCATCGGCGGGGACCAAGGCGGCTCCATCCGGCTGCCGGCCGCGCTGTGCGGCATCTACGGCATGAAGCCGAGCTTCGGCCTGGTGCCCTACACCGGCGCACTGCCGATGGAGCCCACCATCGACCACCTGGGGCCCATGACGGCCTCGGTGGCCGACAACGCGCTGTTGCTGGAGGTGATTGCCGGCGATGATGGCGTGGATCCGCGCCAGCGCAATGTGCGCGTGCAGCGTTACACCGAGGCGCTGGGCCAGCCCATTGCCGGCATGCGCATCGCCGTTCTGGAGGAGGGCCTGGCCATGCCGGGAGCCCATTCCGGGGTCAACCAGCAGGTGCGCCGGGCGGCGGCGCAGCTGGCTCGGCTGGGCGCGGTGGTGGAGTCTGTTTCCCTGCCCGTCCATGCGCGCGCTGCGGGTGTGTGTCGGCCCATCCTGCTGGAAGGTTCCTTGCGCACGGTGTTCGGTGCCGGCGGCTTCGGTACGGGGCGCCACGACCACTATCCCGAGGATCTCATGGTGCGCTTCCGCGAGGGCCATGCCCAGGCGCTGGACAGGTTGCCCCTGACCATCCGCGCCGCGCTGGTCGCGGGCACGCACCTGACGCGCATGAACGGCCACCGTTACTACGCCCGGGCCATCAACTTCGGCCAGAAGCTGCGCATCGCCTATGACGCGTTGCTGCAGCGCTTCGATGCGCTGCTGATGCCGACCACGCCGTCAGTGGCCCAGCGCCTGCCCGAGGGCCAGGCCGAGACGCTGGACTTCGTGGAAGCGACTGCCGGCATGGTGGGTAATACCCTGCCATTCAACGTCACAGGCCACCCGGCCATGTCGCTGCCCTGCGGACGTGTCGACGGACTGCCGGTGGGCTTGATGCTGGTGGCTGCGCATTTTGCAGAACCCGTCATCTACCGCATCGCCCACGCCTATGAGCAGTCCGTGGACTGGCGCGCCTTGTAGTGCGGATGCGACCACCGATCACCGATCACCGCATCGTCCGTACCGTACCCGCTGGCATCGATGCAAGGGAGAGACCCATGAACAAGCACATCGCCGGCGCCATCATTCTGGCCCTCGCCTCTTTGCTGGCCCACGCGCAAGCCAATGATTTTCCACGTCGCAGCATCACCATCATCGATCCCTACCCCGCCGGCGGCAGCACCGACGTGCTGTCGCGCCTGCTGGGCGAGCAGATGAGCCGTTCCCTGGGCCAGCCCATCGTGGTGGAAGCCCGCCCGGGCGCTGCCGGCACCATAGGTTCTGCCCAGGTGGCGCGTGCCAGGCCCGACGGATACACGCTGCTGGTAGGCAACCCGGGGCCCAATGCCATCGCGGCCAGTGCCTTCTCCAAGCTGTCCTACGACGTGGAAAGGGATTTCGCGCCCATCATGATCGCGGCCACGGTGCCGGTATTGTTTTGCGTGGGCAAGGACTCGCCGCTGAAGAAACCGGCCGACCTGATCGCCATGGGCAAGTCCGGCAAGCCCGCCAACTTCGGCTCCACGGGGCCCGGCGGCATATCGCATATTCTGGGCGAGCTGCTCAACCGCGATGCAGGCACGCACTTCAGCCATATCCCCTACAAGGGCGCCGCCCCCATGTCCGTCGCCATCATGTCCGGCGAACTGGACTTCGGGATGCTCACCGGTCCCGATGCCATGCCCCATGTGCGCGGCGGCAAGATGCGGTGCATTGCGACAGCGGGCGCAGAGCGCTCGCCCCACTTTCCCGATGTGCCCACCTGGACCGAGGCCGGCGTGCCGGGCATCAAGATAGATGTGTGGTTCGGCTATCTTGCGCCCGCAGGAACGCCGGCCGCCATCATCGACAGGCTGCATGGCGCCATGGAGGCTGCTCTGGCGACCCCTGCGGTCAAGAGCCGGCTGGATGAGCTGAGCATTGCCGTCAAGGCAAGCACTCCGCAGGCCTTCGCCCAGCGCATCCGTGCCGACCGGGAGCTGTACGGCGGCATTGTCAGGGCCATCAACCTCCGGCTCGATTGAGCACCGCGCTGGGCGGCACGCCATGGGCCTGACGGAACGCGCGGCTGAAGTGCGAAAAGCTCGTGAAGCCGCAGGCCAACGCCGCATCGGTCACACGCTGTGCCTCGCCTGACTCGAGCAGGCGGTGCGCCTGGTCCACCCGCTCGCTCCAGAGCCAGCGGCTGGGTGTGGAGCCTTCGTCTGCGAACAGGCGTGCCAGGCTGCGCAGGGATATGCCCAGGCTGCTTGCCACCTGCTGCAGCGTCAGCTCCGTGTCGTCAAGGCGCGCCCGCATGTACTGCTTGGCATCGGCTAGCCGGCTTGGCTCGGCACAAGGCCCACTGCTGAGCGTGGCGAACAGCACATGCAGCAGCGACGAGCGCAGATGCGCACCCGCCTTGGTGCCGTGCGGTGAGGGCAGGGCGGCGAGTTGGCGGACCATGCAAGCCAGCAGGCCGGTCGCTGGGCCACCTGCGGGCAGCAAGCGGCTGGCCGGAAGGTCCGGAACCATCCGGCTCAGCCAGGAACGGGGAAGGCGCACGCAGGTACTGGACATGCCCTGTTCATAGCGCCATTCATGCCGCTGGTCGGCATTCCAGAGCACGATGTCGCCCGTGTTCTGAACAAGGCACTGGTTGGCCGTATCCAGGATCACCGGTCCGGCCTCCAGCACGGAAAGAAACATTGCATCCGCCGGCTCGTGGCGCATGCTGCGCGCGCTGGTTCCTGGCGGGCGTGTCAATTGCAGCATCAGCAACCCCCCAAGATCCTGGCTGGCCAGGCGCAAAGGCGTGTCCAGGGCTGCCGGTTGGCTGCTGCGCAGAGCCGGGTACATCAGAAGGTCGGTCAGGCGACTGTAGCTTGCGAAGTTGCCCTGATCGCTGTGGCGCGATGAATCGAAATGAACCTGCATTGGAGAATGCCTCCCGGATAGGGAGCGGGCACCTTCGGAAGTATTCAGCAGGACCCACTCAGGCTGGCAGGCGGATTTTTGCCCATGGAAATTTGTGATCGGACAGCCCGGTCTTTTCGGCGGGCGATAGGGTGCCGCCAGGCTTCCAAGCGTGCGCCGTGGCCAAGAAATGGCTAGAGGTTCAGCGCCGGGGTTTCAGCAGGGCGCTGGGCGGCATGTCATAGGCCTGCCTGAAGACACGGCTGAAGTGCGAGAAGCTGGTGAAGCCGCAGGCCAGCGCCACATCGGTCACGCGCCTCGCGTTGTCTGCTTGAAGCAGCAGATGGGCCTGGGCCAGTCGCTCGTTCCAGAGCCAACGGCTCGGGGTCAGTCCTTCAGTGGCAAACAGTCGCGCTAGGCTGCGCAGCGACATGTCCAGACCCTGAGCTGCCTGCGAGGGCTTGAGCTCAGGATCATCGAGTCGGGCTCGCATGTATTGCTTGGCCTGGGCAAGCCGGTTGCGGGTTCTGAACTCAGCAGGGCTGGACGAGGTCAGCAGCGTGTTCAGCAGCACGGGCCTGAGGTCCTGCTCCTCGGCATCCTGCTGAAGGCTTGCCGATGGAAAGGGTAATTTGTTCCCAGAATCCTTGCGGTCCTGGCTTTGGGTCGAGTCGGAAGAGGCCTGCATTTCACGAACCTCCCGCAATTTGCGGCTGGTGCCTGTGTGATGATCCGCAGGCGGTTGGAAAAAGGGTGATTTGCAATTTTAACTATGAATACATGCAATCCGATAGCCATATTGCGTCTCGCTGGGCGATGGCTGCCTGCGCAATGCACCGCCGCAGCGGGGGCGGCGTTTGCGGGCTGCCCGGGCATAATCGTTGGCCTATGAGCGGCAACACCTTCGGCACCCTATTCACTGTCACCAACTTCGGCGAATCGCATGGCCCGGCCATAGGCTGCGTCATCGATGGCTGTCCGCCCGGCATGGCGCTGAGCGAAGCGGACATCCAGCAAGACCTGGATCGCCGCCGCCCCGGCACCAGCAAGTTCGTGACGCAGCGCAACGAGCCCGATGCGGTGGAAATCCTCTCGGGCGTCTACGAAGGCCGCACCACGGGCACGCCGATCGCGCTGCTGATCCGCAATACCGACCAGCGCAGCAAGGACTACTCCAACATTGCGCAGAGCTTTCGTCCCGGCCATGCCGACTACGCCTACTTCCAGAAATACGGCATCCGTGATCCGCGCGGCGGCGGCCGTTCCTCGGCACGGCTGACGGCCCCCACGGTGGCCGCCGGTGCCGTGGCCAGGAAGTGGCTCAAGGAAAAGTTCGGCACCGAGTTCCGCGCCTGCATGACCCAGGTGGGCGAGTTGTCCCTGCCCTTCGAGGGCTGGGAGCATGTCCCCAACAACCCGTTCTTCGCGCCGGTGGCCGATGTGACCCGCTACGAGGAGTACATGGACGCGCTGCGCAAGTCGGGCGACTCCTGCGGCGCCGCGCTGCGCGTGCAGGCCACCGGCATGCCGGTGGGCCTGGGTCAGCCGCTGTATGACCGCCTGGATGCCGACATTGCCTACGCCATGATGGGCCTGAACGCGGTCAAGGCCGTGGAGATCGGTGCCGGTTTCGACAGCGTGGTCCAGCGCGGTACCACGCACGGCGACTCTCTGAGCCCCGAAGGCTTTCGCAGCAACAACGCCGGTGGCATCGTCGGCGGCATCAGCACGGGCCAGGACCTGGAAGTGCGCATAGGCATCAAGCCCACCAGTTCCATCATCACGCCGCGCGAATCCATCGACGTGCAGGGCCAGAGCACCGAGGTCATCACCAAGGGTCGCCACGACCCCTGCGTCGGCATCCGCGCAGCGCCCATCGCCGAGGCGCTGCTGGCCCTGGTGGTGATGGAGCATGCGCTGCGCCACCGCGCACAGTGCGGTGACGTGGATTCGGGCCTGGCTCCCATCCCTGCCGCCGCACCCTGAAAGCACTGCCAGGCCACCAAAGAAAAAGCCGCCCAAGGGCGGCTTTCTTGCGTCCTGCCGGCCTGATCAGCCGGGATTGCGCACCTCATCCATGACGTTCTTGAAATCGTCCACATCCTCGAAGCTGCGGTAGACGCTGGCGTAGCGGATGTAGCCGACCTTGTCGAGCAGCTTGAGCTCGCGCATCACCATCTCGCCCAGGCGGCTGGAGAGCACTTCGCGCTCGCCCAGGTTGCGCAGCCGCTCCTCGATGCGCTCGATCGCGGCATCGATCTGCTCAGTGCTCACGGGGCGCTTGCGCAGCGCGATCTTGAACGAGCCCAGCAGCTTGGCGCGCTCGTACTCGATGCGCCGCCCGTCCTTCTTGACGATTGCGGGAAAGCTGACCTCGGGCCGCTCGTAGGTGGTGAAGCGCTTGTCGCAGCCGCCGCACTGGCGGCGGCGGCGGATGAAGCCCCCATCCTCGGCCTCACGGGTCTCCACGACCTGGGTGTCCGGATGGCTGCAGAACGGGCACTTCATGGCAGGCCTCTATGCGTGCAACTCAGGCGCCGTAGACCGGGAAGCGGGCCGTCAGCTCGGCCACCTGGGCGCGCACGCGGGCCAAGTTGGCCTCGTCGGCGGGGTTCTCCAGCACGTCGGCCAGCAGGTTGGCTGTCAGGCGGGCTTCCTCTTCCTTGAAGCCGCGCGTGGTCATGGCGGGCGTGCCCACGCGGATGCCGCTGGTCACCATCGGCTTTTCGGGATCGTTGGGGATGGAGTTCTTGTTGATCGTCATGTGGGCGGCACCCAGCGCGGCTTCGGCCGCCTTGCCGGTGATGCCCTTGGCGCGCAGGTCCACCAGCATGACGTGGCTTTCCGTGCGGCCGGAGACGATGCGCAGACCGCGTGCCGTCAGCGTTTCCGCGACAACCTTGGCGTTCTTCACGACCTGTTCCTGGTAGGTCTTGAACTCGGGCGACAGCGCTTCCTTGAAGGCCACGGCCTTGCCGGCGATGACATGCATCAGCGGGCCGCCTTGCAGGCCGGGGAAGATGGCGCTGTTGATGGCCTTCTCATGCTCGGCCTTCATCAGGATCACGCCGCCGCGCGGGCCGCGCAGGCTCTTGTGCGTGGTGGTGGTGACCACGTCGGCGTGGGGCACGGGGTTGGGGTACACGCCTGCGGCGATCAGGCCGGCATAGTGGGCCATGTCCACCCAGAAGATGGCGCCGACTTCCCGGGCGATCTTGGCGAAGCGCTCGAAGTCGATGGCCAGGGCGTAGGCCGATGCGCCGGCCACGATGATGCGGGGCTTGTGCTCGCGCGCCAGCGCTTCCATCTTGTCGTAGTCGATGGCTTCTTCGGCATTCAGGCCGTAGGAGACCACGTTGAACCACTTGCCCGACATGTTCAGCGGCATGCCGTGCGTCAGGTGACCGCCTTCGGCCAGGCTCATGCCCATGATGGTGTCGCCGGGCTTGGCAAAGGCCATCAGCACGGCCTGGTTGGCCTGCGAGCCGGAGTTGGGCTGCACGTTGGCGGCCTCGGCGCCGAACAGCTTCTTGACGCGGTCGATGGCGAGCTGCTCGACCACATCGACGTTCTCGCAGCCGCCGTAGTAGCGCTTGCCCGGATAGCCTTCGGCGTACTTGTTAGTGAGCTGGGAGCCCTGGGCTTCCATGACGGCAGGCGAGCAATAGTTCTCGCTGGCGATCAGCTCGATATGTTCTTGTTGACGCAGGTTCTCGGCCTGGATGGCGGCAAAGACTTCGGCGTCGACCTTCTCGACGGTATTGGTGCGTTGAAACATGGCAGTCCTGTGAACTTGAAATTCCCTTGAGGCCAAGGGCTGCCCAGGCGAACGGCGGAACACTCCAGATCCCGCGTGCGCATGGAGGCTGGGCGGTACGCTCCCCGGTGGTTCACAGAAGGTGGTCCTTCTCGGGCCTTCTGCTGGTTTCCACGTCAGCGGCAGCGGTGCGTGAAGCGGCTGCGCCTATCGCCAGTTGCGTACCCCGATAGTGTAGCTGAGCCGGTGGCGCCGAAGACCTGGCAGGGCGTTGCAGAAGGCGTTTGCGTGGGCCACCTGCAGTTGGATCGGGCATGAAAAAAGCTGGCCTCGGCCAGCTGTGCACTCACTATGCCGGGAAGTCAGGCTACAGCGCCGGCTCCTGGGACTGAAGGGCCACCTGCTCGGAGCGGGCAGAGGTGTTGCTCGAGCTGACCGGCACGGCTGCAGGCGCAGCCGATGCTGCCGGGCCCGAGGCCTCGGCCACGGGGGTGGCCGGCTTGGTGGAGGCGATCTGTACGGCCTGCCGGGGCTGATCGACCTTGGCGGTCATCAAAGGCACGGCACGCAGGCCGGCGGCCATGCGCAGGCGCTGGTGCTCGGCCAGCACCTTGGCAGCGTAGCCACCATCGGTGGGCAGGTTGGCCGCGCCCACGTAGTAGCGCAGGCCTCCTTCGATGGAGCCGGCGCGCTCGATGCATTCCTTGAGCACGCGCACGCCCACGCGCAGATTGCTGACCGGGTCGAAGGCAGCGTTCTGGCCACCGAAGTTCTCATACTTGTCGGTATGCACCGTGGTCATCACCTGCATCAGGCCCTGCGCGCCGACAGCGCTTTGCGCAAACGGATTGAAGCTGGACTCGATGGCCATGATGGCCAGGATCAGCGTCGGGTCCAGGCGGTTGACCTTGCCCAGGTCATAGGCCTCGCTGACCAGTGCCGCGATCGGCTCGGGCGCCACGCGGTACTTCTTGCTGAGCCAGAAGGCCACGGCTGCCTGCTCCTTGGGCAGGTTCTTGGGGTTGGTCGCCGTCGCCCGATCGCTGGCAGCGAGTTCGACGGGAACACCCAGCTCGGCCATCTGGCGAGCGGTCAGCCAGGAGCGCAGCTGGCTCTCTCCGGCGTCGCGCAGGTCAGGACGGGCGAACAGGGTGATGGCCATGAAGGCCACAGCAAGGCCCAGCAGGGCGAAGCTGTTGTGGATGATGGCAAGAAAACCGTTGGCCACATCGATGGCGAACGTTCGCGCGGCGGCGAAAAATTTTCCTGACGCTGGCATAGCTTTTTCCTTTCTAGGGGCACCAACCCGAAACGGCCTTCGCCGAAGCGAAGGCCGGTGAGGCTGACACCCTGGATTGGGTGCTGCGGATCCGGGAGGCTGGCGCTTGGTGCACCATTGCGTTGTAGGCCTGCGGGATCTGCTCAGTCGTGAGGCAGCAGAAACAAAAAACGCTCTATTCGAGCGCTGGCGGATTCTAGGAGTTCACCAAATACACGGTCAACACTATGAAATCAACTTTTTAGATCAATGAATAATAACAAACCATGGATGCAAACACAGTTTTGAGGTCTTGAAGAGCGGGTGGCGTGCTACCGATGTACGCCGCTTCCGCCGTTTTCAGAGTGCGTCATGAAATTGCAATGAAATGCAAAAGCACTGGCAGGCCGACCCTGCGTCCTTCTATATTGGAGGCGACTGCTCCTGCAGTCGTCTCGCCAAGGTGGAAGACAGGTAAAAGTGGTGTTCGATAGTGCGGACACCGTGGTTCAAGTCTTCCTCCGCGGCCTTCCTGGAAGCAATCTCTTGCTTCCAAGCAGCAAGGACCATCCTCTCCTTGACTGCGGAAAACGGTCGGGACTTGTGCCCGCCGTAAAGCCCGGAAGCCGGTTCACGGCTTCCGGGCTTTGTCGTTAAAGGATGGCCGCAACGTCAAGAAATGTGCCGTGGTGCGGACCCAGCCGTTGCTGCCGCCCCAATTTCTGGTGCAATGCAGCCGTTGCCCTGTCCTGTGTCCCTGGATGGGGCTGTACTAGTTACCAGAGCCCCATGCAATCTCTCTTCAAGCACCGCTGGCTGCGCAGGCTGGCCATCGCCCTTGTGGCCTTCCTTTTGCTGTGGCTGCTGCTGTGGGCGCTGGTGCCCGTTGTGGCCAGGAGTCAACTGGAAAAGCAGGCATCGGCCAAACTGGGCCGTCAGGTCCGTGTGGGTGCAGTGGAGTTCCGGCCCTGGTCGCTGGAGCTTACCCTGCGCGACCTGAGCATTGCCAGACGCCAGGCGGAAGGCACGGCGCCGGAGTCCGTGCCGTCTTCATCTTCTTCCCCCCAGCTTCAGATCGACCGCATCTATGTCAATGCCAGTATCCAGTCGCTGTTTCGGCTGGCGCCGGTGCTGGATGCCATCGAGGTCGATGCGCCGGTGCTGCGCCTGACCCAGCAGAGCCTGGGGCATTTCGATGTGGACGATGTGCTGGCCAGGCTGGCCGAACCCGGCGACACGCCGCCCTCCAGGCCCGTGGGCTTTGCGCTGTACAACATTGCGCTGCGCGACGGCCGCGTGGAGTTGCAGGACGAGGTCCAGCAGCGCCAGCACATGCTCGAGCAGTTGCAGCTGCGCCTGCCCTTCATCAGCAACCTGGAGTCCAAGCGCGAGATCAAGGTGCTCCCGCACCTGTCCTTTGCGCTCAACGGCAGCCGGTTTGAATCCAGCGCCCAGAGCACGCCCTTCACCGAGCAGCGCCAGACCGCTGTCGATCTGAGCTGGCAGGGCGTGGACCTGACGCCCTATCTGGGCTATATACCCGCCACTGCACCGGTCAAGCCGCGCTCCGGCGTGCTGGATACCAACCTGCATATCTCCTTTGAGCAGGCCGAGCAGGCCGTGGTCCGCATCACCGGGGAGGTCAGCCTGTCCGGCGCCGAGCTGCATGACCGTGACGGCGCCCCCCTGCTGCGCTTCGAGCGCCTGGCCGCCGTGCTCAAGAACGTGCAGCCGCTGCAATCGGTTGCGGAGCTGGAGTCCGTGCAGTGGAGCGCCCCCGAGATTTTTGCGGCCCGCGATGCGCAAGGCCGCATCAATTGGATGGCGATGGGGGGGGCTTCCTCCCCGGATGCCAGGCCGGCAGCGGAAAAGCCTGCCTCCGACGCCCCCCAGCCATGGAAGGTCAGCCTGGACAAGCTGTCCGTTGCCGATGCCACGGTGCACTGGCGCGATGCTGCTCCCGACGCTGGAAAGTCCGGCGCTGCGCTGCAGGCCCGCGAGCTGTCGTTGCAGGTGCGCGATATCCGCTGGCCCCTGGAGCAACCGCTGCAGCTTGCTGCCAGCATGCAGCTGCAGCTGCAGCCGGAGTCGGCGGGGGAGGGGGCGAAACCTGCCGAGTTGCAGCTGAGCGGCGCCTTGACCGACAAGCAGGGCCAACTGGCCTTCTCCGCGCGGCAATTGCCGCTGCAACTGGCGGCACCGTACCTGTCTGCCCATCTCAAACCCGAGCTGACGGGTCTGTTGAGCGCCGACGCCGGCCTGGGCTGGAACGGTGCTGCCATGGTGGTTCAGGTGGCCGGGCTGGGCGTGGAGCAGTTGAGCCTCAAGGACAAGGCCGCGCCCGTCGATATCGCGCACCTGCAGCTGGAGCAGGTGCAGGTCAATCTGGCCAGCCAGCAGGTCTCCGTGGGCCGCCTGGCATTGCAAAAGCCGCAGCTGGCCGTGTTGCGCGATGCCCAGGGCCGGTGGATGTACGAGCAATGGCTGCCGCCCGCCTCCTCGGCGTCCGCATCGCAGGACGCCGGCAAGGACAAGTCCCGGCCCTGGGGCCTGAAGCTGCAGGCGCTGGAGGTCGATGGCGGCGCCATTGCGCTGCGTGACGAAGCGCCCGTGCGCAACGCGGATTCCGCGCGCACCGTGTCGCTGGACCTGGGTTCGCTGCGCCTTCGCATGGGCGCCATCGAGCCGCTGGCCGCCAAATCCGCGCCCACGCCGCTGGAGCTGTCCGCCCAGGTCGGCTCGGGCCGGCGTGTCCAGGCGGGCTCGCTGAGCCTGCGCGGGGACCTGGGGCTGGCGCCGCTGTCGCTTCAGGGCAAGTTGCAGGCGCGCAGCCTGCCGCTGCATGCGCTGGAGCCCTACTTTGCCGACATGCTCAATGTGGAGTTGGTGCGTGCCGACGGCAATTTCCTCGGACAACTGCGCTTTGTCAGCCAACCGGCCGGTCCCGAGCTGGCGGTGCAGGGGGATGTCGAGCTCGTGGACCTGCGCATGCGCTCCGCGCTGGCCTCTCCCGTGCAAGCGGCGGGCGAGGCCGCAGCGCAGGGCGCGCCACGCACGGCGGCAGGCGCCGTGGCTGCCGTGCTCAGCGAATCCACGGCCGACCGGGCCAAGGCCCAGTCGGCTGCCTTGGGACTCGGCCTGCGCGATGAACTGGTGGCCTGGAAGACGCTGGCCGTGCGCGGGCTGGATCTGCAGATGCAGCCTGCCCAGCCGCTGCGCCTGAGCGTGCGCGAGACGGCGCTCAGCGACTTCTTTGCGCGCGTCATCGTGCAGCGCAACGGGCGCATCAACCTGCAGGACATCGTCAAATCGGCGAAGTCCCAGCAGTCCCTGGAGCAAAACGCCACGCCGGCCGCGGATGGCACGACGGCTTCCGCCGAACCGGCGCCGCCGCAGGCTGCCTCAGGGCCTGCGCCCGTCATCAAGATCGGGCCGATTGTGCTGACGGGCGGCAGGGTCCAGTTCTCCGACTACTTCATCCAGCCCAACTACTCGGCCGACCTCAGCGAGCTGGCGGGCCGCCTGAGCGCCTTCTCGTCCGAGCAGCCTGGCAGCCAGCAGGCGCCGCAACTGGCGGATGTGGAACTGCGCGGCCGCGCCCAGGGCACGGCTTCGCTGGAGATCACCGGCCAGGTCAATCCGCTGGCCAAGCCGCTGGCCCTGGACATACGTGCCCAGATGCGCGACCTGGAACTGCCCCCTCTGTCGCCGTACTCCATCAAGTACGCGGGCCACGGGATCGAGCGCGGCAAGCTCAGCATGGACGTCAACTACAAGATCGAGCCCGATGGCCAGCTCACGGCGCGCAACAAGCTGGTGCTGCATCAACTCACGTTCGGTGAAGCCGTCGAAGGCGCGCCCGCCTCGCTGCCCGTGCGTCTGGCTGTGGCGCTGTTGGCTGACCGCAACGGAGTCATCGACCTGGACCTGCCGGTCAGCGGCTCGCTCAACGACCCGCAATTCAGGCTGGCGCCGGTCATCTTCAAGATTATTGGCAACCTGATCATGAAGGCCATCACCTCGCCGTTCTCGCTGCTGTCGGGCGCTTTTGGCGGCAGCAGCGAATCGGGCGTGGTGGCCTTTGCGCCGGGGCGTGCCCAGATCGACGGCAAGGCCCGCGAAAGCCTGGACAAGGTGGTCGCCTCCCTCAAGGATCGCCCGGCCCTCAAGCTCACCGTGATCGGCGAGGCGCGCGAGGCGCAGGACAAAGAGGCCTGGAAGCAGGCGGAGCTCGATCGCCTGCTGCTCGCCCAGAAACGCCGCCAGGTGCTGCGCGACGGCAAGTCGGCAGAGTCCGTGACCGAATTGCCTGCCTCCGAAGTACCGGCCTTGACGAAGGCGCTTTACAGTCGGGCCGACTTTGCCAAGCCGCGCAATGTCATCGGCATGGCCAAGGACCTGCCCACCGACCAGATGCGCAGCCTGCTGCTGGAGCAGATTACCGTGCCCGACGATGCCATGCGCGAGCTGGCGCTGGCCCGCGCCGTGGTCGTGCGCGACTACCTTGCCCAGCAGCAGTTGCCGCTTGAACGCCTGTTTCTGGGGGCTCCAAAACTGGACTCCGACGACCAGCAATGGAGTCCGCGCGCCCAACTCAGCCTGTCTACGCAGTAGCCCGGTTTTGGCTCCGCTTCAAATAACGGCGAGAATATGGTTTTCCCGGTCCGGCTAGCATGCCCGCATGCGGCCTGGCCGGCCGCGTCTGGCGGCCCGCGGCAGCCAGACATTCAACGATTGATTCATGTCTTCTCTTTCCCCCCGCAGCACCATGTCCGATGCACCTGAAGTGAGCCCTGCTTCTGCCAAGAATCCCGAACAACACCCCTTGGATGTGCTCACGGGCGGTGCCTTCTCCGCCGAAACCTCGGGTGATCGCGCCGCGCGCATCCGCGACTGGCTGGCAACCCAGCCTTCGGTCGAGCAATTGCAGGACGTCCTCAAGGAACTGAGCGCGCGCGACAAGGGTGCGGCCCGTGCCGTGCGTGAGCGCCTGGACGAAATCCGCCGCACCAAGGACCAGGAAAAGATCGCAGTGGAGTGGGCTGAAAAGGCCCAGGCGCTGCTGGTCGCATCGCCCTTCAATGCCGCCGACGCCATCGCCTGGCAGCGCGACGCCGCCAAGGCGGGCGCCCCGCTGTCGCGTGAACCTCTGTCGCAGCACAAGGCTCAGCTGGCCGAGCGTGTCAAGGCCATCGAGGAGCTGCAGCACCGCGTGCAGGTCCAGCGCGAAGT
Organism: Delftia deserti; assembly: GCF_042653485.1. Classification (NCBI taxonomy): domain Bacteria; kingdom Pseudomonadati; phylum Pseudomonadota; class Betaproteobacteria; order Burkholderiales; family Comamonadaceae; genus Delftia; species Delftia deserti. The sequence goes on from NZ_JBHSIH010000001.1 coordinate 5,906,506, forward strand.
GGCCGTTTTGCTGGCCCAGCGCATCGAGGTCCTGTCCACCAAGCCCTGGCGCGATGCCCAGGCTGTGCTCGACAACCTGCGCGCCGACGTGGCCCGTTGGCAGGAGCAGGCCGGCGAACTGACTGGCGATGACAACTGGGCCAGCGTGGACGGACGTTTCCCGCCCCAGCTGGAAGCCGCCAGCGCACAGCTGATCCTGGTCTGGGATGCCTTCCAGTCGGCACTGGCGCTGACCGAAGCTGCCGCCGCCGATGAAGCCGCTCCGCTGCCCACCGTGCCCGTGTGGGCCGATGAGCTGCGCGTGGCGCGTGGCCTGCCTCCCGAGGCGGCGGCCGCCGAGCCGTCCAAGCCCGCTCCCGCTGCCCGCAGCGCAGCGCAGCCCAAGGCGAAGACATCGCCTGAGCAAGTGGCTGCCGCCAGCAGCGCACTGACCCAGGCGCTGGAGCAGCTCCAGGCCGAGACGGCTGCCGGCGAAAGCAAGGCGGGTTCCGCCGCCGTGCAGGCCGTGCGCGCCGCCATCAAGGCCCATGGCCGACTGGTGGACGATGCACTGGTCACCAAGGTGCATGAGGCCCTTCTGGCGGCTGGCGAGTCCGAGGGCTGGCCGCGCCAGAACGCCGACAAGCTGCGCGAGGAACTGGTTGCCAAGGCGGAAGCCCTGCTGAACCGCCCTGAAGGCCAGGCGCTGGGTGGCCGCAAGATCCAGGAATCGCTGCGCAGCCTGCGCGAGCAATGGAAGCTGGCCGACCAGGGCAGCGCAGCCAACCACGCACTGTGGAAGAAGTTTGACGAAGCCTGCAACACGGCCCACAAGGTGGTCGAGTCCTGGCACGACAAGCTGCGCACCGAAACCACCCAGTCCAAGGCACAGCGCCTGGCGCTGATCGAAGAGATCAAGGCCTGGGCAGTGCAGCAGTCCGCCAGCGAAGATCTCAAGGGCGCGGCGCGCGCACTGCGCCAGTTCGCTGAACGTTGGCGTGAAAGCGGCCATATCGGCGAGAAGCTGTTTGCCGAACTGCAACCCCAGTTCAAGCAGGCCATGGCCCTGGCCGAGGCTCCGTTGCATGCCGCGCAAAAGGCCAGCCTGCAGCGTCGCCATGCCATGATCGACGAAGCCACGGCGCTGGGCGCTGCGCCCAACCTGCGCATCGACGCCGTCAAGGCCCTGCAGCAGCGCTGGCAGGCCGAGGCGCAGGCCGTGCCGCTGGACCGCAAGCACGAGCAAAAGCTCTGGGATGCCTTCCGCAAGCCACTGGACGAAGCCTTCAACCGCAAGGGCAGCGAGCGTGGTCCCCGCGCCGCGGCCGTGGCGCTCAGCGACCATGATCGCCGCGTGCTGGAAGCGTCGCAGGCCGTGGAAGCTGCCAACACCTCGGGTGATGTGCAGCAAATCCGCGCTGCGGTGGAGGCTCTGGAGCAAGCGCTGCGTGGCCGTGCCGATGCTTCCGTGAATGCGGCCCAGCCAGCACAGGAGCCTGCCGCTGCTGCAGCTAGTTCGGAAGAATCCGAAGCCAAGCCGGTGCCGGTGCGCCCCGTGGTTGCCGTGCGCGGCGACGATCGTCCTGGCATGAAGAAGGAAGAGGGCGGTGCACGCGCTGCCCGTCCTGGCGATCGCCGCGATGGTGGCCGTGGTCGAGACGGCCGGGATGGTCGTGACAGCCGTGACAGTGGCCGCTTCAGCCGCGAGCCGCGCGAAGAGCGCGGACCGCGCCTGGCGGACCCCGCCTTCCGTGCCCAGCGTGAAGCCATGGAGCATGCCCAGGATGCCCTGCGCAAGCTCGCGGCCCAGGCCCATGGTGAAGCACTGACCCAGTTGATGGCGGCGTGGGAGTCGCGTGACGCTGCCCAGATGCCGGCTGCCCAGCAGCTTGGCGGCCGTGTGTCTGCACAAGTGCGCAGTGCCTGGTCGCAGGCCCTCGGCCAGGCACCCAAGGGAGACGCGGGCGAAGCCCTGCTGCGCCTTGAAATGGCCGCCGATGTGCCCACGCCCGCGGAACATCTGAGCGCCCGCCGTGCCCTGCAGCTGCAGCTGCTGACGCGCCGCAACGATCCTGCTCCGCAGGAAACCTGGGGCAACGATGCCGCCCGCGTGCTGGCATCGCCGCGCGATGACGCCAGCGCGCGCCGCCTGCAGAACGTGCTCAAGCAACTGCTGCGCAAGTGATGCACGGGAGGTGATCCTCTCATCCAGGAAGGGAGCCGCTGGCTCCCTTTTTTGCGCCATGGATGTGACCTTCTGGGGTCGATGCGTCTGCAGCGCCCAAGAAAAAAGGCCGTTGCATGTGCAACGGCCTTTTCATGTTTGGTGCCCAGGAGAGGACTCGAACCTCCACGGAGTTACCCGCTAGTACCTGAAACTAGTGCGTCTACCAATTCCGCCACCTGGGCATTTCAGAGTGAGCAAATTATATAGCGCGAAATCTCCGTCTGAAGCCGATTTCCCAAGTTTTTGAGAAATTTCTGCGGGATGGGGCGGGGCTTGCGACGGTGCCGGCGAGGCAAAGAAAAAGGCCGCTGCGTGTGCAACGGCCTTTTCGTGTTTGGTGCCCAGGAGAGGACTCGAACCTCCACGGAGTTACCCGCTAGTACCTGAAACTAGTGCGTCTACCAATTCCGCCACCTGGGCATTTCAGAGTGAGCAAATTATATAGCGTGAAAGCGATGTGCCGGGCAGGTTTGCGAAGATTTTCCTGAAATTTTCTTGGCGGCATGCCGTCGCCAGCATCTTGCAGCGATCGGAAAAGAAAAAGGCCGTTGCATGTGCAACGGCCTTTTCATGTTTGGTGCCCAGGAGAGGACTCGAACCTCCACGGAGTTACCCGCTAGTACCTGAAACTAGTGCGTCTACCAATTCCGCCACCTGGGCTTGCTGAAGCTGAAATTCTACTGCATTTTTTGCAGAAGCATCCCGATCTTCGATTTTTTCTTGAGACTGTCATCTGCCAAGTCATGAAGCCAGGGAACTGCCTTCTGCTGAAGATAGTTCCTTAGTTCACCACAACCTCTGCAGGTTGTCGTTAAACTTGGTGCCCAGGAGAGGACTCGAACCTCCACGGAGTTACCCGCTAGTACCTGAAACTAGTGCGTCTACCAATTCCGCCACCTGGGCATCTCAGGAAAGATTTAGATTGTATACCAAGAAAATGAACCCTCACGCCAAAAGCGCCGACGCGAACGACGAAATCGAGGGTAGTGTGCAGGGGCACCGCGACGGACATGGCTTCGTCATCCGCGATGACGGCGAAGGCGACATCTTCCTTCCCCCCAATGAAATGCGTGCCGTGTTGCACAAGGACCGCGTGAAGGTCCGCATCGTGCGCCAGGACCGCCGCGGCAGGCCCGAAGGCCGTGTGGTCGAGATCATCGAACGCCCTGCGCACAACATCATTGGTCGCTTTTTGCAGGAAAGCGGCGTGTGGCTGGTGGCGCCCGAAGACAAGCGCTACGGCCAGGACATCCTGATCCCCGCCAATGCCACGGGCTCGGCCAAGATCGGCCAGGTGGTCGTGGTGGAGCTGACCGAGGCGCCCGCGCTGTTCGGCCAGCCCGTGGGACGCATCATCGAAGTGCTCGGTGAAGTCGATGATCCCGGTATGGAGATCGAGATCGCGGTGCGCAAGTACGGCGTCCCGCATGTGTTTTCCGATGCCTGCCTGGCGCAGGCCAAGGCGCTGCCGGACAGGGTGCGACCTGCCGACTGCAAGAAACGCATCGATCTGACCGATGTGCCCCTGGTGACCATCGATGGCGAGGATGCGCGCGATTTCGATGATGCCGTCTATTGCGAGCCCGCCAAGGTCGGGCGCAGCAAGGGCTGGCGCCTGCTGGTGGCGATTGCCGATGTGAGCCACTACGTGACCACGGGCAGCGCCATCGACATCGATGCCTATGACCGCGCCACCAGCGTCTATTTCCCGCGCCGCGTGATCCCCATGCTGCCCGAGAAGCTGAGCAATGGCCTGTGCTCGCTCAACCCTGATGTGGACCGCCTGTGCATGGTCTGCGACATGCTGATCACCGCCAAGGGCGAGATCCATGCCTATCAGTTCTATCCGGCGGTGATGCACAGCCATGCGCGCTTCACCTACACCGAGGTGGCGGCCATCCTCGCCAATACGCGCGGCCCGGAGGCTGCCCGGCGCTCGGAGCGCGTGGGTGACCTGCTGAATCTCCACGGCGTCTACCAGGCGCTGCTCAAGTCGCGCGAGGCGCGCGGCGCCGTGGACTTCGAGACCACGGAGACGCAGATCGTCTGTGACGAGAACGGCCGCATCGAGAAGATCGTGCCGCGCACGCGCAACGAGGCGCACAAGCTGATCGAGGAGGCCATGCTGGCCGCCAATGTCTGCAGTGCGGATTTCATCGAGCAAAGCGGTCGCGTCGGCCTGTTCCGCGTGCACGACAAGCCCTCGCTGGAAAAGCAGGACATTCTGCGCAACTATCTCAAGGCCATGGGGGTCGGTGTGGCGCTGAGCGAGAACCCGGCCACGTCCGAGTTCCAGGCCATTGCCAACGCCACCAAGGATCGTCCCGACGCCCAGCAGATCCACACCATGCTGCTGCGCTCGATGATGCAGGCCTTCTACACGCCCGAGAATTCGGGCCACTTCGGCCTGGCCTTCGAGGCCTATACGCACTTCACCAGTCCGATCCGCCGCTATCCCGACCTGCTGGTGCACCGCGTGATCAAGGCCGAGCTCGAAGGCACGCACTATCGCCTGCCCGAGCTGCCCACGCCCGGAGAGGCCGAGGCCAAGCTGGCCAAGCGTCTGGCTTCACGCGTCAGCCCGCCCGGCCAGAAGCCGCGCAAGCGCGCGCCCGCTGCCGAGGTCCAGGCCTGGGAAGCCGCTGGCCTGCACTGCAGCGCCAATGAGCGCCGGGCCGACGAGGCCAGCCGCGATGTCGAAGCCTGGCTCAAGTGCAAGTACATGCGTGAGCATCTGGGCGAGGAGTTCGGCGGCATGGTCTCCGCGGTGACCACCTTCGGCATCTTCGTCACGCTCGACGCCATGTATGTGGAGGGGCTGGTCCACATCACCGAGCTGGGCGGCGACTATTTCCGCTTTGACGAGGCGCGTCAGGAGCTGCGCGGCGAGCGCTCGGGCATTCGCTATGGCATCGGCACGCGGCTGCGCGTGCAGGTCAGCCGTGTGGACCTGGATGGCCGGCGCATCGATTTCCGCCTGGTGCGCGATGGCGAAGAGCAGCCGGCCTCGGGCCGGCCCGGCAGGACGCCGGCGCGCACGGAAGCCCATCAGGGCGAAAAATGGGGCCGCCGCGATGCCAAGGAAAAGCGGGCGCAGCGCAACTCGGGAGGCTCCGGCGGTGCAAGGCCTGAGTCTGATGCAGCGGCGTCGGCCGGCAAGCAGGGGCGCAAGGCGTCTAAAAAGGCCATGGTCAAGGGCGTGAACCTGGCCGCGCTGGAAGCTGAATATGCGAATGCCCAGCCGCGCTCGGCTACCTCGGCGCGGCAGAGCGACATGGGCGAGGCGGTTGTGGAGCCATCATCTGCTGGCTCCGCTGCGCGACCCCGCAGAGGCCGGGCGTCCGAGGCACGCAAGTCCGAGGCACGCAAGCCTGCGGCCACGGATGCTGCTGCCCACGGCCTGCCGCAGCTGCCTCCACCGTCGCCGGTGCAGGCACTGCGCGCCTTGGGCAAGAAGGCCTTGGGCGCCGTCAAGTCCAAGGTGACGGGCAACACATCCAAGCCCCGGCGCAAGCCCTGAGGCTTTTTATCCTCCGAGCCGCTGGGCCAGTGCGCTGGCGCTGAACGGGATGTGCGCAGGCCAATGGTCTGCCGCAAATCCATGGCGCCAGGCCGCCAGGGCTGCTGCCTGCGTGGGCTGCAGGCCCTGGGCCCACAGCGCGGCAATCAGCCCGGCGAGCACGTCGCCGGTTCCTCCGGTCGACAGGCGGGCATTTCCCGTGGGATTGATCCAGCAGGGCGGTGCATCATTCTCTTCCTGGGGGCCTGCGATCACGGTGCCCGAGCCTTTGAGCAGCGCGGTGCAGTCGAAGCGCTGCGCCAGTTGCCTGGCGGCGCGCAGCCGCTGTGACTGGACCTGTGCGGTGTTCGTCTTCAGCAGGCGGGCGGCCTCCAGCGGGTGGGGCGTCAGCACCGTGTGCAGGTCGCGCCGGCGGCGCTCTTTCAGGAGCAAGGCCAGCGATTCATCTTCGGCAATGGCATTCAGTGCGTCTGCGTCCAGCACCAGCCTGGGGGCTTGATCCAGTATCCGGGGTAGCCAGGAGCGCACCGCCATGCCGCCCCCGCATCCGCAGGCCACGGTGGTGCTGCGCCAGTCCTGCGCTTCAGGGCTGCGCAGCATGATTTCGGGCCAGGGCGCGGTGGCCTGGCCTGACCCGGCCGAGGCATCGAGCAGAGCGAGCATCACGCGCCCCGCGCCGCCGTGCAGCGCGGCCAGGGCAGCCAGCCAGGCGGCGCCGGTCATGGAAAGGCCGCGCTGTCCCAGCCCCTCTCCGCCAAGAATGGCCACGTCGCCAAAGCTTCCCTTGTGGCTGGCATGCGGGCGCGGGGCGCTGGCGCCTGGTGAAAACAGTTGTGCGCAGGGCAGGGGCGTGAGGGGTGGCCTGCCTTTCGCCAGTCCCGTGTCCAGGTCATCCCACCATATCTGGCCGCAGGCATCGCGGCCACTTCCTGTGAACAGTCCGGGCTGCAGCGTCAGCAGGGCCAGTGTGTGCCGTGCGCTGGCTGGGGCGTTCAGGGGCGCGAATCCAGGCAGGTACTGCCCGGTGTCGGCATCCAGTCCGGAGGCTATGTCCGCGCAAAGGACCGGGCTGGTGCTGGACTGCAGGCCGCGCAGCACAGTGAGCAGGCGCTCATTCGTGCCGGTGTGTGGGCTTGCGGCGCCTGGCTGGCGCAGGCCGATACCAAGCAATGCGTCAATGCACAAGTCCTGTGGCCCCATGTCGGCGGGCATGTGCTCGGTCCATTGCACGCCGGCTTCGTGGGCGGCGTCCCAGGCGGCGCGTGCATCGGCGGGCATGTGGGCGCGTTCGCGCACGCAGCTGACCAGAATGCGGCAACTGCGGGCCTTTTCTGGCGCCGCATTGAGGCTTTGTTGCAGCCAGGCGGCTGCCTGCAAGCCATCGCCGCCGTTGTTGCCGGGACCGCAGGCTATCCAGATACAGCGTGCATGGGGGGCGATGGCGCGTGCCAGGCGTGCCAGGCCCGCGCCCGCGCGTTGCATGAGGCTGTGCGCGGGCAGTCTGGCTGCCGCCTGCTGTTCCAGGGTGCGAGTGGCCGCCGTATCAAACAGCGGCAAGGCGGTGGATGTGGGAATGCGCAGCATGGACCGAGCATAGCGGTCCGCCGCCGGGTGGCGGAGGAGGGGGCGCCGGTCAGCCGAAGCGGCGCGGGTCGAGCAGTGTGCTGTCCAGGAAGCTGGCGCGGTTGTCCATCAGGTCGCTCAGCAGGCTTGCGCACCCCTGCGCGATGGCAGCGCCGCAACTGCCGTGGCCCAGGTTGAGCCAGATGCCGGGCAGTCCGCTGGCACCCACCAGCGGCAGTCCATCCGCTGTGCACATGCGCGTGCCATGCCAGATCTGAACGCCCGAGGCCAGCACGGCGCTGCCGGGAAAAACCATGTTGAGGCGGTGGTACATGCGCTGCAGCGTGGCCTCATGCATGGGGCTGCGGCGGCCCAGTTCCGCGCCGGCCACGATGCGCATGCGCTGGCCCAGGCGCACCAGGGTCATCTGCTCACTCCAGTCCACGATGGCGTGGCGGGGTGCATAACCTTGTTCGCGCAAAGGGGCGCTGATGCCATAGCCGTGCAAGGCGATCATGGGTGGGCGCAGGCCCAGCGGCGTGAGCAGGTTCGCGGCCTCGGCGCCAGCGCAGACGACGATGGCGTCGTGCGAACGGGGAGTGTCTTCGCCCAGCAACTGCAGGCGTGCGGTGCGCCCGGCGCCGCCGGGCTGCAATCCCTGCACCAGGCGCTGCGTCTCGAAGCGTGCTCCCGCCGTCTGCGCCGCCTGGCGTTGCATCAGCGTGGCAAGGCGGCCGTTGGCGGCGCCTGCCTGCGGGAAGTACAGGGCGCCTGCGAGCGTGGTTTCCTCGCCCAAAGCGGGTTCGCGCAGCCGGGCCTGGGTGGCATCCAGCGCCTCGCAGCGTGTGCCGGCCTCGGCCAGTGCATCCAGTGCAGGCTTCAGTTGTTCGTGCTCGGCCTCGCTGCCCAGCAGCACCAGGCTTCCGGCGACATATTCCGGGTCAAGCTCCCACTGCCGCCACAGCGATTGCTGGAGCTGCTGGCTGCGTTGCGTGAGCGCCTCCAGCGCCTCCATGGCGGCTGTGGGCGCGTTGCCTTTGCGCAGTTGTCGTCCGGCCTGGCGCCATTGCCATAGCCAGCGCAGCTGGGCTGCGAGGTTTCCGGGGCCCAGGCGCGGCAGGGCCTGCCGGCCGGGAAGGGTGGGGGAGCGTTCGGCGGTCGAAAGGCCGGGGACGCTCCAGGGCTGGAACAGGCTGGGGCCCAGCCAGCCGGCATGTCCGAAGCTGGCTTCTTGCGCTGCGGTGCCGTGACGCTCGTAGACGGTGACCTCGTGGCCGGCCTGTGCCAGTGCGTGGGCTGTCGCAACGCCAATGCTGCCGGCGCCCACAATCGCGATGTTCATTTTGGGGTGGAATCTGCTGAAGTGCCCGGATTATCAAGCGGATGCAGCTATCACTACAGGAGTGTGTGCATCTTGTGCAACTGCCGTGGCCTTGAGGAGGCGAGCGTGCTTTGAGCGCGAAGCCTCGGCTGAGGGATGCCGTGTGCTAGAATCTTGCGGCTTTGCTAGGGGTTCACCCTGATTTTCTCCGGGATTGCCGGGTGTCAGGCGAAAGCTTTTGGGTGAGCGGTGTTCGTCAAGAATGCCTGCCCATGCTTGCGGTCCCCGCGCAAAGTCAATCGCAAACCAGTCCCTTCAAGGTGTTGCTCCCTGTGTTTCAGGGGGCAATTGTCGGGCTGGATTTTAGACCTAACCTTTGAGGTATTCATATGTCCGTCACTATGCGCGAGATGCTGGAAGCAGGCGTCCACTTCGGTCACCAGACCCGTTTCTGGAACCCCAAGATGGCCCCCTTCATCTTCGGTCACCGCAACAAGATCCACATCATCAACCTGGAAAAGTCGCTGCCGATGTTCCAGGACGCCCAGAAGTTCGTCAAGCAACTGGCGTCCAACGGCGGCACCATCCTGATGGTCGGCACCAAGCGCCAGGCCCGCGAGATGGTGGCGGCAGAAGCCCAGCGCGCAGGCGTGCCCTTCGTTGACCAGCGTTGGCTGGGCGGCATGCTGACCAACTTCAAGACCGTCAAGACGTCCATCAAGCGTCTGAAGGAAATGAAGGCCCAGCAAGAAGCCGGCCTGGAAGCCATGAGCAAGAAGGAACAGCTGATGTTCGTCCGCGAACTGGAAAAGCTGGAAAAGGACATCGGCGGCATCCAGGACATGAACAGCCTGCCCGACGCCATCTTCGTGATCGACGTGGGCTTCCACAAGATCGCCGTGGCCGAAGCCAAGAAGCTGGGCATCCCCCTGGTTGGCGTGGTTGACTCCAACCACAACCCCGAAGGCATCGACTATGTCATCCCCGGTAACGACGACTCTGCCAAGGCTGTGCAACTGTACGCCCAAGGCATCGCCGACGCGATCCTGGAAGGCCGCGCTGCTGCACTGACCGACGTGGTCAAGGCTGCATCCGGCGAGAGCGGTGACGAGTTCGTGGAAGTGGAAGAATCCGCTGCCTGATTGAGCTTGTCCGGCTGAGCGACCTCGTCGCTGAATGAAAAGCGGGGCTCAGGGTAGCCCCGTTTTTTTAGCCGAAATCCTGTAACGAATCGAACTGACATTGGAGAAATACGATGGCTGCAATTACCGCAAGCATGGTGGCTGAACTGCGCGCAAAGACTGACGCGCCCATGATGGAATGCAAGAAGGCCCTGACCGAAGCCGAGGGCGATCTGGTCAAGGCCGAAGAGCTGCTGCGCGTCAAGCTGGGCACCAAGGCCGGCAAGGCTGCCTCGCGCGTGACCGCTGAAGGCGTGATCACCGCCTTCATCGATGGCAACAAGGGTGCCATGATCGAAGTCAACAGCGAAACCGACTTCGTGTCCAAGAACGACAGCTTCATCGCGATGGCCAATGCCGCCGCCAAGCTGGTCGCCGAGCAAAACCCCGCTGACGTGGCCGCGCTGAGCGCCCTGGCCTATGAGCAGGACGGTTTCGGCCCCACCCTGGAAGACGTGCGCAAGGGCCTGATCGGCAAGATCGGCGAGAACATGTCCTTCCGCCGCTTCAAGCGCTTCGAAGGCTCCAGCCTGGCTTCCTACCTGCACGGTTCGCGCATCGGCGTGATCGTCGAGTTCGAAGGCGATGCAACCGCTGCCAAGGACGTCGCCATGCACGTGGCCGCCATGAAGCCCGTGTCCGTGACCAGCGCTGACGTGCCTGCCGAGCTGATCGAAAAGGAGCGCACCGTCGCTGCCGCCAAGGCTGCCGAATCCGGCAAGCCTGCCGAGATCGTCGCCAAGATGGTCGAAGGCTCGGTGCAGAAGTACCTGAAGGAAGTCTCGCTGGCCGACCAGGTCTTCGTGAAGGCTGCCGACGGCAAGCAGACCGTGGCCCAGATGCTCAAGGCCGCCAACACCAACGTCAAGGGCTTCACCCTGTACGTGGTCGGCGAAGGCATCGAAAAGAAGGTTGACGACTTCGCTGCCGAAGTGGCTGCCCAAGTGGCCGCTGCCAAGGCCGGCGCCTGATTCGTCCGAGCGCCTGAACCGTTCCCTTCACCATCCACCACCATCCACCTTTCGGAGAAACACCATGTCCAACGCCGCACCGGCCCACAAGCGCATCCTGCTCAAGCTGTCCGGTGAGGCGCTCATGGGCGACGACTCGTTCGGCATCAACCGTGCCACCATCGAGCGCATGGTCTCCGAAATCGCCGAAGTCACCCGCGTGGGTGTCCAGGTGGCCGTGGTGATCGGTGGAGGGAATATTTTCCGTGGCGTGGCTGGTGGTTCGGTCGGAATGGACCGCGCCACTGCCGACTACATGGGCATGCTGGCCACCGTGATGAATGCCCTTGCCCTGGCCGATGCCATGGACAAGCAGGGCCTCATCGCCCGCGTCATGTCGGCCATTGCCATCGAGCAGGTCGTGGAGCCCTATGTGCGCCCCAAGGCCCTGCAGTATCTCGAGGAGGGCAAGGTGGTGGTGTTCGCCGCCGGCACCGGCAACCCGTTCTTCACTACCGATACGGCCGCCGCACTGCGCGGCGCGGAGATCGGCGCCGAAGTGGTGCTCAAGGCCACCAAGGTCGATGGTGTCTACACCGACGACCCGATGAAGAATCCCGACGCGACCCGCTATCACAAGCTGGCTTTCGACGAGGCCATTTCGCGCAACCTGGGCATCATGGACGCCACTGCCTTTGCGCTGTGCCGCGATCAGAAGCTGCCGATCCGGGTGTTCTCCATCAACAAGCCCGGCGCGCTCAAGCGCGTGGTCATGGGCGAGGATGAGGGCACGCTGGTGTACGCTTGAGCGTTTTGATCCCGCGTTTCACAGCTCTTCAAGGAACAAGAACATGACGATTGCAGACATCAAGAAGACCACCGAGTCCAAGATGGGCCAGTCCATCGAAGCGCTCAAGAACAATCTTGCGCGCGTGCGTACCGGCCGTGCCAACCCCTCGCTGCTGGACTCCATCCATGTGGATTACTACGGCTCCATGGTGCCGCTGTCCCAGGTGGCCAACGTGAACCTGCTCGATGCGCGCACCATCAGCGTGCAGCCCTGGGAAAAGAGCATGTCCGCCAAGGTGGAGAAGGCCATTCGCGAGAGCGATCTGGGCCTGAACCCTGCCTCGCTGGGTGATCTGATCCGCGTGCCCATGCCTCCCATGAGCGAGGAACGCCGCAAGGAAATGACCAAGCTGGCCCGCAACGAAGGCGAAGCCTCCAAGATCGCCGTGCGCAACCTGCGCCGCGACGCCAACGAAGCCGTCAAGAAGCTGGTCAAGGACAAGGAGGCCTCGGAAGACGACCAAAAGCGTTGCGAAGCCGATGTCCAGAAGATGACCGACAAGCACATCACCGAGATCGACGTGCTGGTGGCTGCCAAGGAACAAGACATCATGGCGGTCTGAGGCGTTCTGCCTCGCTTGCCTCAGGGCCTGTACCTTTGACAAACCAAGACTCCGGCGCGGTGCCGCGCCATATTGCCGTCATCATGGATGGCAATGGACGCTGGGCCAATCGCCGCTTTCTGCCGCGACTGGCCGGCCACAAGCAGGGCGTGGAATCGCTGCGCCGCTGCGCCCGCGCCTGCGTCCAGCGCGGCGTGCAGGTTCTGACCGTCTTCGCTTTCTCTTCCGAGAACTGGAACCGCCCCGAAGAGGAGGTTTCCGGTCTCATGGGCCTGCTGGCCAATGCCCTTGCCAAGGAAGTGCAGCAACTGAGCCGCGATGGCGTGCGCCTGCACTTCATCGGCGACCGCAGTGGCCTGAGCGAGAAAGTGTGCGCGGGCCTGGCCCAGGCCGAGCAGGTCACGGCGCACAACGACCGCCTGGTGCTCAATGTCTGCTTCAACTACGGCGGGCGCTGGGACATTGCCCAGGCAGCAGCCCGGCTGGCAGAGCAGGGCGAGCCCATTACCCCGCAGAGCCTGGACCGCGCGCTCGCGCTGGCCCATGTGCCCGATCCGGACCTGCTGATCCGCACCGGCGGGGAGATGCGCATCAGCAACTTCCTGTTGTGGCAGGCCGCGTATTCAGAACTCTTCTTCAGTGCCAGCCTGTGGCCTGATTTCGACGAGGCCTGCCTGGACGAGGCCATTGCCGCCTTCACTTCGCGGGAGCGGCGCTTTGGCCAGACCTCCGCGCAAGTACACCAATCACAATCGAAGTCGTCCCATCAACAGACGACCTGAACAAGGGGGAGCCATGCTCAAGCAGCGAGTCATCACCGCCCTGATCCTGCTGGCCATCTTGCTGCCTGCGCTGTTCTATCCGACGGGCGTTCCGTTCGCCGTGGTGGTACTCGTGCTCATGGCGGCGGGTGCCTGGGAATGGGGCCGTCTCAACGGCTTTGGCTCCGCTGGTGCCATTGGCATAGGTGCCATCTGCACGGCGATGTGCGTGGGAACCTGGGCTGCGGGCTGGCTTGAGCGTCCCCTGGCCGCTGTCTGGGTGGTCGCTGGCTCCGCCTGGGTGCTGGGCGGCGCGGCACTGCTGCGTGCAGGCGTGGCCGGCTGGCCGCGCATTGCGGGGCCTGTGCGTCTGGTCGGCGGAGTGCTGGCCCTGTGGCTGGCCTGGGTGGCCGTGGTGCAGGCGCGCATGATGGGCATCAACTTCCTGCTGTCGGTGCTGGTGCTGGTCTGGGTGGCCGATGTCTTTGCATATTTCGCCGGCCGGGCCCTGGGCCTGAAATTCACCAAGTCCAAGCTCGCGCCCTCCATCAGTCCTGGCAAGAGCTGGGAAGGCGTGTGGGGCGGCATGGCCGGCGTGCTGGTGCTGGCCTTGGCCTGGGTCTGGGCGGATCGCCACTACGCGGTGGCCGTGCCCAGTTTCTATTCGTTGCTGTTGGCGCGCGGGGCCTGGTTCCTGCTGCTGGCGGTTGTGTTCATGGCCGCGATGAGCGTGGTCGGCGACCTGGTCGAATCCCTGGTCAAGCGCAGCGTGGGCGTCAAGGACAGCAGTGGTCTGCTGCCCGGCCATGGCGGCGTGCTTGACCGTGTCGATGCCCTGCTGCCGACCCTGCCACTGGCCATGATGCTCTCCTCTTTCGCGCATTCATGAAGCAGAAAATCACCGTCCTGGGCTCCACGGGCTCCATCGGTACCAATACGCTGGATGTGGTGGCGCGCCACCGCGAGCACTACGAGGTCTTCGCGCTCAGCGCAGCCACGCAAGTGGACCTGATGCTGCGCCAGTGCGCTGAATTCAAGCCTGCCTATGCCGTCATGGCCAGCGCGCCACACGCGAAGCTGCTGGCTGAACAGTTGCGCAGCAATGGGCTGGCGACCGAGGTGCTGCAGTCGCCAGACGCGCTGGAGCAGATCGCCTCGCATCCCGAAGTCGATGCCGTCATGGCGGCCATCGTCGGTGCAGCGGGCCTTGCGCCTTGTCTGGCTGCCGCGCGCGCGGGCAAGCGCCTGCTGCTGGCCAACAAGGAGGCCCTGGTCGTTGGCGGCGCACTGTTCATGGACACGGTCAAGCGCCACGGCGCGACCCTGCTGCCCATAGACAGCGAGCATTCGGCCATTTTCCAGTGCCTGCCGGAAGACCGAGCCAGCTGGCCCGATCGGGTGGACAGCCTGCTGCTCACGGCTTCGGGCGGACCCTTTCGCCTGCGCGATCCGGCCACCTTGTCCGAGATCACGCCGGAGCAGGCCTGCGCGCATCCGAACTTCTCCATGGGGCGCAAGATCTCCGTGGACTCTGCGACCATGATGAACAAGGCGCTGGAGGTCATCGAGGCACGCTGGCTGTTCGACATGGCTCCCGACAAGATCAAGGTCGTCATCCATCCGCAGCAGATCGTGCACTCCATGGTGCAGTTCAAGGATGCCTCGGTGCTGGCGCAACTGGGCACGCCCGACATGCGCGTGCCCATCGCCTGCGGCCTGGCCTGGCCGCGGCGCATCGCCAGCGGCGCGGCGCCCTTGGATTTCGCCAAGCTGTCGGCCCTGACCTTCGAGGAAGCGGATGCCGTGCGTTTTCCTGGCCTGCATCTTTCCTGGCAGGCGCTGCGCGCCAGCGAGGGAACTACGGCGGTTCTCAATGCTTCCAACGAAGTCGCCGTTGCCGCCTTCCTGGAGCGACGGCTGGCATTTGACCGTATTCACGCTGTGAATTTGCGCACTCTCGAAACCTTGCTGCCGCCTACACTGGGCAGCCTGGACGATCTGCTTGCCCTGGACGCCCAGGCCCGCGAAATCGCGCACACCATGGCGCGGCAGTGGCAGCTGCAATAACGGCTTCGCGGGCCAGACCGGGTTCCTCGGCGGGCGCGCAGCGGCATCCAGGCGCGCATTGGATTCAAAGGAGTATCAATTGTTGCTGACCGTAGTTGCATTCGTGGTCGCGCTGGGCGTGCTGATTGCCGTGCACGAGTGGGGCCACTACCGCGTCGCCGTGGCTTGCGGGGTGAAGGTGCTTCGGTTTTCCGTCGGCTTCGGTCGTCCCATCCTGCGCTGGAAGCGCAAAGGTTCGGACACGGAATTCGTCATCGGTGCACTGCCGCTTGGCGGCTATGTGCGCATGCTCGACGAGCGTGAGGGCGAGGTCCCGCCCGACCAGCGCCATCTGGCATTCAACACCCAGCCGCTGCGCGCGCGTGCGGCCATCGTGGCGGCAGGCCCGGTGGCCAATCTCGTGCTGGCCATCGCGCTGCTGGCCATCGTCAATTGGATGGGCATGCAGGAGCCCGTGGCGCGATTGGCCACGCCGCCGGCGGGCACGGTGCTGCAGATGGCGGGCGTGCAGGGCGGTGATCGCGTGCTGCGCATCGCCTTGGGCGACCAGGACTGGGAAGAGGTTCGCTCCATCAATGATCTGCGCTGGACACTGACCCGCGCCGCGCTCGACGATGAGTCGGTGCGCATGGAAGTGCTTCAGGGCCGGCGCACTGCCCCGTCCGAGCTGCGGCTGGCGCTGGCCGGCCAGGTGCAGGGCGAGCCGGATGCCGCTTTCTTCGAGCGCCTGGGTCTGCTGGGGCCCTGGACGCAGCCCGTGCTGGACAAGGTGATCGCCGGTGGTGCCGCCGAAAAGGCCGGCTTGCGCGAGGGCGACCTGGTGCTGCGCGTGGGCAGCACCCCGGTGGATGATGGCACCCAGCTGCGCAATCTCATCCGCAAGATGGGCGCATCGGGCCAGGTCCAGCAGCAACTGTGGCTGGTGCAGCGCGATGGCAGGCAGCTGCAGATCCCCGTGCTGCCCGATCTGGGCCGCTCGGAAGATGGCAAGGAGAGCATCGCCCGCATCAGCGCCTACATCGGCAGTGCCCCCGAGATGGCTCTGGTGCAGCGCGGTCCGCTGGAGGGCCTGTGGGCAGGCGTGCAGCGCACCTGGGAGCTGTCGTCGCTGACGCTGCGCATGATGGGCCGCATGGTGATAGGCGAGGCATCGCTCAAGAACATCAGCGGACCCTTGACCATTGCCGACTATGCGGGGCGCTCGGCCAGCATGGGCCTGGTTCAATATCTCTCGTTCCTGGCGCTGATAAGCATCAGCCTGGGGGTTCTCAACTTGCTCCCCCTGCCGGTGCTCGATGGCGGGCACCTGATGTATTATCTTTGGGAGGGCGTGACTGGCCGAAGCGTGTCGGAAGTCTGGGCCGGACGCTTGCAGCGTGCAGGCGTGGCGGTTTTGATGATGATGATGTCCGTCGCCTTTTTCAACGATATCAACCGGCTTTGGGGCTAACTTTTCAGCCGTTTTCGGCAAGCCGCAGCGGCGGCAAATCCATTCATGACTAAACGTATCAATCGCCTGGGCGTGCGCGCTGCATCGACCCTGGCTGCCATGGTTTTGGCTGCCAATGCAGCCTGGGCGCTGGAGCCCTTCCGGGTACAGGACATCCGCATCGAAGGCCTGCAGCGCGTGGAGCCGGGCACGGTCTTCGCTTCCATCCCGCTGCGCGTGGGCGACCAGTATGACGATGACAAGGGCGCAGCTGCGATCCGCTCGCTGTTCGCGCTGGGGTTGTTCAAGGACATCCGTCTCGAGGCCAATGGCAACGTGCTCGTTGTCGTCGTCGAGGAACGCCCGACCATCGCCGAGGTGAATTTCGCCGGCACCAAGGAGTTCGACAAGGAAACCCTGCAAAAGGCCATGCGCGATGTGGGCCTGGCAGAAGGGCGTCCCTTCGACAAGGCCCTGGCCGACCGTGCCGAGCAGGAGCTCAAGCGCCAGTACATCAACCGCAGCCTTTATGGCGCGGAAGTCGTCACCACGGTCACGCCCATCGAGCGCAACCGCGTCAACCTGACCTTCACGGTGACCGAGGGCGATCCGGCCCGCATCAACGAGATCCACATCGTCGGCAACAAGGCCTTCAGCGAATCCACGCTCAAGGACCTGTTCGATCAGGACACCGGCAACTGGATGAGCTGGTACACCAAGTCGGACCGCTATGCGCGCAACAAGCTCAACGCCGACCTGGAAACGCTGCGCTCGTACTACCTGCAGCGTGGCTACCTGGAGTTCCGCGTGGACTCCACCCAGGTGGCCATCTCGCCCGACAAGCAGACCATTTCGCTCACGCTCAACGTCCATGAAGGCGAGCGCTTCGTCGTCTCCGGCGTGAAGCTGGAGGGCAACTACCTCGACCGCGACGACGAGTTCAAGTCCCTGGTCAAGATCAAGCCCGGCGAGCCCTACAACGCCGACCAGGTCACGGCGACGACCAAGGCCTTCACCGAGCACTTCGGCAACTTCGGCTTTGCCTTTGCACGCGTCGAGGCCGTGCCGGACATCGACCGTGCGACCAACCGCGTGGCCCTGGTGCTGCATGCCGAGCCGTCGCGCCGCGCCTATGTGCGCCGTATCAACGTCAGCGGCAACAATCGCACGCGTGACGAAGTGATCCGCCGCGAATTCCGCCAGTACGAAGCCTCCTGGTATGACGGCGACAAGATCCGCCTGTCGCGCGACCGCGTGGACCGCCTGGGCTTCTTCACCGAAGTCAATGTCGAGACCCAGGAAGTGGCGGGCTCGCCCGACCAGGTGGATCTGGTCATCTCGGTGGCTGAAAAGCCCACGGGTTCGCTGCAACTGGGTGCGGGCTTCTCCAGTGCCGAAAAGGTTTCGCTGTCGTTCGGCATCAAGCAGGAAAACGTGTTCGGCTCGGGCAACTACCTGGGCGTGGACGTGAATACCAGCAAGTACCGCCGCACCATGGTGCTGTCCACCACGGATCCGTACTTCACGGACACCGGTATTTCGCGCACCTACGACCTGTACTACCGCACCGATCGTCCCTACTACGACGATGCTGCCTACAAGATCGTCACCTCGGGCGGCAGCGTTCGCTTTGGCGTGCCGTTCAGCGAGATCGACACCGTGTATTTCGGCGGTGGCGTGGAGCGCTCGGAAATCAAGCCCGGCACCTACCTGCCCCAGGCGTACAAGGACTATGCCGACAAGTACGGCTATGCCAACACCGGCATTCCGCTGACTTTGGGCTGGTCGCGTGACAGCCGTGACAGCGCGCTGGCGCCCAACTCGGGTCTCTACCAGCGCCTGAACACCGAGTGGTCGGTGGGTGGCGAGGCCCGCTATGTGCGAGCCAACTACCAGATCCAGCAGTACATCCCGCTGAGCAAGAAGTACACGTTGGCCTTGAACGGTGAACTCGGTTATGGCAAGGGCCTCAATGGCCGTCCGTTCCCGTTGTTCAAGAACTTCTTCTCGGGTGGTCTGGGCTCGGTGCGTGGCTTCGAGCAGGGCTCGCTGGGTCCGCGCGACTCTGCAGAGAACATTGCCCTGGGCGGCTCCAAGAAGGTGACTTTGAACGCCGAGTTCATGATTCCCTTCCCCGGTGCCGGCAATGACAGGACTTTGCGTCTTTTTACATTCCTCGATGTGGGTAATGTCTACGGCGCCAACCAGAACTTCGATCTCGGGGAGCTGCGGGCTTCCACGGGCCTTGGCATCAGCTGGATTTCCCCGCTGGGCCCCCTGCGTCTCGCCTTTGCTCAACCCATCCGCAAGCAGACCGGGGATAAAATCCAGCGACTGCAATTCCAAATCGGAACCTCTTTCTAATGAAATCTCTATCTAGCCATTTTTCCCTGGCTGTGCTGCTTGGCGCCATGGCTGTTTCTGCGCACGCTCAAGAGTTCAAGGCCGGCTTTGTGAACACGGACCGCATCTTCCGTGAAGCGTCGACGGCCAAGGCTGCGCAGTCCAAGCTGGAGCAGGAATTCTCCAAGCGTGAGAAGGAACTGGTCGACCAGGGCAACTCGCTCAAGAGCGCTTCGGAGAAGTTCGAGCGTGAAGCGCCCACCATGGCCGAAAGCCAGCGTGTCTCCCGCCAGCGTCAGCTGGTGGACCAGGACCGCGAGTTCCAGCGCAAGCGCCGTGAGTTCCAGGAAGACCTGAACTCCCGCAAGAACGAGGAACTGGCCCAGGTCCTGGAGCGCGCCAACAAGGTGGTCAAGCAAGTGGCGGAAACCGAGAAGTACGACGTCATCCTCCAGGAAGCCGTCTACATCAACCCCAAGTACGACATCACTGACAAAGTGATCAAGGCGCTGAACGGCGGCGGCAAGTAAGCCAGCGTCCAGGGCTGCATGCCGTGAGCGTATTGTTGGGTCAGATCCTCGATGCACTCGGTGGCGAACTGGTCGGTGGCGAAAGGGAGATGCCCATCTCCCGCATCGCGCCGCTGGATTCCGCCGGGGCAGGGGATCTCAGTTTTCTGAGCAACCCCCGCTACCGCCAGCAACTGGCCGCCTCCGAGGCGGCCTGCGTTATTGTGGCGCCCGCCATGCGTGAGCTGGCGCAGCAGCGGGGAGCCTGCATCGTGGTCCCTGACCCGTATGCCTACTTCGCCAGGGCCACGCAGTGGTGGAAGCGAAACTGCAGGTCCGTGGCGCCGGCCGGTATCCATCCAAGCGCGGTGGTGCACGAGAGTGCCATCGTTGATGTCTCTGCCACGATCGGCCCGCTCTGCGTGGTTGAAGAGGGTGCCACCATCGGTGCCCACACCGTGCTCAAGTCGCGCGTCACCATCGGTGAGAACTGCCATGTGGGCGCGCGCTGCCTGCTGCATTCCGGCGTGGTGCTGGGAGCGGACGGCTTCGGGTTTGCGCCCGAGAACGGGGCATGGGTGAAGATCGAGCAGCTCGGTGGCGTGCGGATCGGCGACGATGTGGAGATCGGCGCCAATACCTGCATAGACCGCGGAGCGCTGGACGACACGGTGATCGAGGACGGGGTCAAGCTCGATAACCTGATCCAGATTGGTCACAACGTGCACGTTGGACGGCATACGGCCATGGCCGGCTGTGTGGGGGTGGCCGGCAGCGCGCGCATTGGCGCACATTGCACCGTGGGAGGCGGCGCCATCGTGCTGGGCCATCTGCGGCTGGCCGACGGGGTGCATATTTCGGCAGCGACGGTAGTGACTCGTTCGCTGACACAATCAGGTGTTTACACGGGCATGTTTCCCGTGGATGAAAACGCCAAATGGGAAAAAAATGCTGCGACGCTGAAGCAGTTGCACTCCATGCGCGATCGCATCAAGGCCCTGGAGCGGCAACTGCAGCAATCGGCGGATCAAGGCCATAACGGAACGCAATGATGGATATTCACGCAATTCTCAAGCAACTGCCCCACCGCTACCCCTTCCTGCTGGTGGACAAGGTCACGGAGCTTGAGCGCAATACACGCATCAAGGCGATCAAGAACGTCACGTTCAACGAGCCCTATTTCATGGGCCATTTCCCGGGCCGTCCCGTCATGCCGGGCGTGCTCATCCTGGAGGCGTTGGCGCAGGCTGCCGGCCTGCTGGCCTTCGATGCCATGGGCCAGGTTCCCGACGAGAACAACATCTACTACTTCGTGGGCATCGACGGTGCGCGCTTCAAGCGCCCCGTGGAGCCGGGCGACCAGCTGGTGCTGGAGATCACCATCGATCGCGTTCGCGGCGGCATCTGGAAGTTCAAGGGCGTGGCCCGCGTCGAGGACGAAGTGGCCTGCGAAGCCGAGCTGATGTGCACCATGCGCAACGTGGGCTGACGGACGCATGGCTGGCATTGAACGCATCCATCCCACGGCACTGATAGATTCCGCTGCACAGCTGGATTCGTCTGTGTCGGTCGGCCCCTATGCCGTCATCGGGCCGCATGTGGAAATCGGCGCCGGCACCACGATTGGCGCGCATTGCGTTGTCGAAGGCCATACCCGCATTGGTTGCGACAACCGGATTTTCCAGTTCGCGTCCCTGGGCGCACAGCCCCAGGACAAGAAGTACGCAGGCGAGCCCACGCGGCTTGTCATCGGGGACCGCAACACGGTGCGCGAGTTCTGCACCTTCAATGCGGGTACCGTGCAGGACCAGGGCGTCACGGTCATAGGCCATGACAACTGGATCATGGCCTATGTGCATGTGGCGCACGACTGCGTCGTGGGCAGCCACACCATCCTGGCCAACAACGCCACCCTGGCCGGCCACGTGCATGTGGGCGACCATGTGATCCTGGGCGGCCTGACGGGCGTGCACCAGTTCACCAAGGTGGGCGCCCATGCCATGGCAGGCTTTGCCAGCCATATCTCGCAGGATGTGCCGCCCTTCATGATGGTGGATGGCAATCCCCTGGCCGTGCGTGGCTTCAATATCGAAGGCCTGCGCCGGCGCGGATTCGGGCCGCAGCGTATCCAGGCCATCAAGCAGATGCACCGCCTGCTGTATCGCCAGGGGCTGACCCTGGAGGCCGCGCGCGACGCCATTGGATCGCTGGCTGGCGAGCAGCCCGAGGCTGCTGCCGATGTATCGCTGATGCTGGATTTTCTGGCCGCTTCGACCCGGGGCATTGCGCGCTGATCCGGCGCGCGAAAGGACGGCATGACAGAGAGCGCGGCGCCATTGGCGCGCCTGAGTCCATCGATTGCCATGGTCGCCGGGGAAACCTCGGGCGACCTGCTGGCGTCCTTGCTCCTGGGTGGGCTGCAGGCTCGCTGGCCCGAGGCTTCGGCCTTTGGCATCGGCGGGCCCCAAATGCAGCAGCGCGGTTTTGAGGCATGGTGGTCCTGCGAGCGGCTGGCCGTGCATGGCTACAGCTGGGAAGTGTTTCGCCGGCTGGCCGAGATTCTGAACATCCGCCGGCAGTTGCGCCAGCGCCTGCTCAAGCAGCCGCCAGCCGTTTTTGTCGGCATCGATGCGCCCGACTTCAATTTGGGCCTGGAGACCGATCTGCGGGCTGCGGGCATCAAGACCGTGCATTTCGTCTGCCCCTCGATCTGGGCCTGGCGTGCAGATCGCGTCGAGAAAATCCGGCGTGCGGCCGACCATGTGCTGTGCATCTTTCCCTTCGAGCCCGAGTTGCTGGCCCGTCACGGCATAGACGCGACCTACGTGGGCCATCCCCTGGCCAGCGTGATTCCGCTGCAGCCCGACCGTGCCACCGCGCGCCGTCGGCTGGGTCTGCCGGAAGATGGTCTGGTGCTGGCCGTGCTGCCCGGCAGCCGACGCTCCGAAATCCGCTATCTTGCAGCCCGTTTCTTTCAGGCTGCAGCTTTGGTCCGGAAGGCGCTGCCAGCTATTAAAATAGTAGTGCCTGCCGTGCCTTCGCAACTGGACGAGTTGCGGCGCATTGCCCAGGAGTCCGGCATGGCCTCGTCGCTGCACATCGTGCGCGGCCAGTCCCATGATGCATTGGCAGCCTGCGACGTGACGTTGATCGCCAGCGGCACGGCCACGCTGGAAGCCGCGTTGTACAAGCGTCCCATGGTGATCGGCTACAACATGCACCCCTGGAGCTGGCGCCTGATGCGTGGCAAGCAGTTGCAGCCCTGGGTGGGCCTGCCCAACATCCTGTGCGGCGATTTCGTCGTGCCCGAGCTGATCCAGGATGCGGCAACGCCCCAGGCGTTGAGCGCGGCTGTGCTGCAATGGCTGCAGGCGTGCGAACATTCCCCTTCAACCGTCGAGGCGCTGGTACAGCGCTTCACAGCGCTGCACCATGAATTGCGGCGCGATACTGCCGAACTGGCCGCCCATGCGATCGAGAAAATCATTGCCCCCACTGCCGCCTGAACAGGCGTGCCTGCCCTGGCATCCGCCGGGGCTGGTTGCGGGCGTGGACGAAGCGGGCCGCGGCCCGTTGGCTGGCCCTGTCGTGGCCGCTGCTGTCATTCTTGACGATCTCAATCCCATCGAGGGCCTGAACGATTCCAAGAAACTCACGGCTGCGCGCCGCGAGGCACTCTATGACGAGATCCGTGCCAAGGCGCTGTGCTGCAGCATTGCCGAGGCCTCGGTCGAAGAGATCGATCGCCTGAACATCCTGCAGGCCACGCTGCTGGCCATGCGCCGCGCGGTGCTGGGCCTGCGCCTGAAGCCGGTGCTCGTGCTGGTGGATGGCAACCAGCTGCCCGTGCTGGATGTGCAGGCCGAGGCCATCGTCAAGGGGGACTCCCTGGTGCAGGCCATCTCGGCCGCCTCCATACTGGCCAAGGTCACGCGCGACCGCTGGTGCGAACGGCTGCATGAGCAATATCCGGAATACGGCTTCGACGGCCACAAGGGCTACGGCACGGCGGCCCACCTTGCGGCGCTGCGCCTGCACGGTGCCTGCGAGGAGCACCGGCGAACCTTCGCGCCGGTGGCCCATGTCGTGAGCATTGCCCGCATGGCCGAGCCCCTGGCCGCTGCCCGCGTGGCAGCTGCGGCGCAGGGTGCGCAAGCCTTGCTGCTGTCTGCCTGAGCGCCTTTGCCGTTTCTTTCTGCGCCCGTGGCGCGCTGTTCCCTTTGCCCGAAAGCCTCACCATGAGCCGACAACCCGCCGCCACATTGATCCAGTCCCGTGACAACGTCCTGGTCAAGGATTTGCGCAGGCTTGTCCAGGACAGTGGGGCCTACCGCAAGCAAGGGCGCGTCTGGCTGGAGGGGGACCATCTGTGCCGTGCCGCGCTGGCGCGTGGCATGCAGCCCTCCGTGGCCGTGGTGGCCGAATCCTTCTGGCCGCTGGTGCCGCTGGAATGGGTGCAGGGCGCAGGCAAGTGCGTGGTGCTGGCAGATGCCCTGTTTGCCGAAGTCAGCGGTCTGGAGTCCCCGGCGCGCATCGGTTTTCTGATGGACTGGCAGGCATCGGCGGTCATCCGTGCCGGCGTGGCCACGGTGGTGTTGGACCGCGTGCAGGACGCAGGCAACGTGGGCTCCATCCTGCGCAGTGCCGCTGCCTTCGGTTTCAGCCAGGTCGTGGCCCTGAAGGGCACGGCTGCGCTGTGGAGTCAGAAGGTGCTGCGCGCTGGCATGGGGGCGCATTTCGGTCTGCAATTGCTTGAGTCGGCCTCGCCCGAGGACCTGGATGCGCTTGGCTTGCCCCTGATCGTGACCAGCTCCCATCAGGGCGAACTGATCCACAATGCCGCGCTGCCCTGGCCTTGTGCCTGGGCCATGGGCCATGAAGGGCAGGGTGTTGGCGAGGCGCTGATGCAGCGCGCAGCGCAGCATGTGCGCATCGGCCAACCGGGCGGTGAGGAGTCGCTGAACGTGGCTGCTGCAGCGGCGATATGCCTGCACGCAAGCAGCGTGAGTGCCGGCTTACGTCAAGGGTAATCCCGGCTCCTGTCAGGAGGCTGAAGCACGACCAGCCTATAATGGGCGGCTTTCAAGCATTCCACACTACGCCTAGCGACGCTTCCTCGCCACCCCCTGCAGACAAGCTATAACCCGCCCGGATCCGTCCGTGCGGCACGCTGGGCGTAACCGTAATTAGAACCGGAGAACCCAGTGCTTTTGTCTCTCAAGGGAGCATTCCCATCCGCCATCCTGGCGCTCGCAGACGGCACGGTCTTTGTTGGCAACTCGATCGGTGCGCAAGGCACCACGGTTGGTGAAGTCGTTTTCAACACGGCAATCACCGGCTACCAGGAAATCCTCACCGACCCCAGCTACTGCCAGCAGATCGTGACGCTCACGTATCCGCACATCGGCAACTACGGCGTCAACGCAGAGGATGTCGAGGCTGGCAAGGTCCATGCGGCGGGCCTGATCATCAAGAACCTTCCGCTGCTGGCCAGCAACTTCCGCAAGTCCGAGACCCTGCCCGACTACCTCACGCGCAGCGGCACGGTGGCGATTGCCAACATCGACACGCGCAAGCTCACACGGCTGCTGCGCGACAAGGGCGCGCAAAACGGCGCCATCGTCGGTTTGGCTGCTGGCGAAGAAGTGACCCAGGCGCGCATCGACGAGGCACTGGCTGCGGCCAAGGCGGCTCCCAGCATGAAGGGCCTGGATCTGGCCCAGGTGGTGAGCGCCGCCCAGCAGTACGAATGGACGGAAACCGAGTGGAAGCTGGGCGAAGGCTACGGCCAGCAGCAGGCCCCGCGTTTCCATGTGGTGGCCTATGACTTCGGCGTGAAGTTCAACATCCTGCGCATGCTGGCCGAGCGCGGCTGCAAGCTGACCGTGGTGCCGGCCAAGACGCCCGCCAAGGATGTGCTGGCACTCAACCCCGACGGCGTTTTCCTGTCCAACGGCCCTGGCGACCCGGAGCCCTGCGACTACGCCATTGCCGCCACCAAGGAGCTGGTGGAGTCCGGCAAGCCCGTCTTCGGCATCTGCCTGGGTCACCAGATCATGGCCCTGGCCGCTGGCGCCAAGACCTTCAAGATGGCCAACAGCCACCACGGCGCCAACCACCCCGTCAAGGACCTGGACAACGGCCGGGTCAGCATCACCAGCCAGAACCACGGTTTTGCCGTGGAGATGGAGTCCCTGCCCGACACGCTGCGCGCCACGCACATCAGCCTGTTCGACGGCACGCTGCAAGGCCTTGAGCACAAGGACAAGCCTGCGTTCTGCTTCCAGGGCCACCCCGAGGCTTCGCCCGGCCCGCACGATATCGCCTACCTGTTTGACCGCTTCACGGCGCTGATGGAGAAACACAAAAATGCCTAAGCGCACCGACCTCAAAAGCATTCTGATCATTGGCGCCGGTCCCATCGTCATCGGCCAGGCCTGCGAGTTTGACTACTCCGGCGTGCAGGCCTGCAAGGCGTTGCGCGAAGAGGGCTACAAGGTCATCCTGATCAACAGCAACCCTGCCACGATCATGACCGACCCGGCCACGGCCGACGTCACCTACATCGAGCCCATCACCTGGCAGACGGTCGAGAAGATCATCGCCAAGGAGCGTCCCGACGCCATCCTGCCGACCATGGGCGGCCAGACCGCGCTGAACTGCGCGCTGGACCTGTGGCGCAACGGCGTGCTGCACAAGTACAAGGTCGAGCTGATCGGCGCAACTCCCGAGGCCATCGACAAGGCCGAGGACCGCCTCAAGTTCAAGGATGCGATGACGCGCATCGGCCTGGGTTCGGCACGCTCGGGCATCGCCCATTCGATGGACGAAGCCTGGGCCGTGCAAAAGGAAATGGGCTTTCCCACCGTCATCCGCCCCAGCTTCACGCTGGGCGGCACGGGCGGCGGCATTGCCTACAACCCCGAAGAGTTCGAGACCATCTGCAAGCGCGGGCTGGAAGCGTCCCCGACCAATGAGCTGCTGATCGAGGAATCGCTGCTCGGCTGGAAGGAGTACGAGATGGAAGTCGTCCGCGACAAGGCGGACAACTGCATCATCATCTGCTCCATCGAGAACCTGGACCCGATGGGCGTGCACACCGGCGACTCGATCACCGTGGCACCCGCGCAGACGCTGACCGACAAGGAATACCAGATCATGCGCAACGCCTCGCTGGCGGTGCTGCGCGAGATCGGCGTGGACACGGGCGGCTCCAACGTGCAGTTCTCGGTGAATCCGAAGGACGGCCGCATGATCGTCATCGAGATGAACCCGCGCGTGTCGCGTTCCTCGGCGCTGGCCTCCAAGGCCACGGGCTTCCCCATCGCCAAGGTCGCTGCCAAGCTGGCCGTGGGCTACACGCTGGACGAGCTCAAGAACGACATCACGGGCGGCAAGACGCCCGCTTCGTTCGAGCCCTCGATCGACTACGTGGTCACCAAGATCCCGCGTTTCGCGTTCGAGAAGTTCCCCGCTGCCGACAACCGCCTGACCACGCAGATGAAGTCCGTGGGCGAGGTCATGGCCATTGGCCGTACCTTCCAGGAGTCCTTCCAGAAGGCGCTGCGCGGCCTGGAAGTGGGCGTGGACGGCATGAACGAAAAGACCCAGGACCGCGAAATCCTCGAAAAGGAACTCGGCGAGCCCGGTCCGGACCGCATCTGGTATGTGGGCGATGCCTTCGCTGCCGGCTGGACGCTGGACGAGGTGCACAACATCACCAAGATCGACAAGTGGTTCCTCGTGCAGATCGAAGAGATCGTGAAGATCGAACTCGAGCTGGACCAGGTCTACGAGGAAAAGGGCGATGCCGCGCTGGCCGCACTGGACGCCACCACGCTGCGCACGCTCAAGCAAAAGGGCTTCTCCGACCGTCGCCTGGCCAAGCTGCTGCACAGCAATGAGAAGGCCGTGCGCGAGGCACGCAAGGCACTGGGCGTGCGCCCCGTGTTCAAGCGCGTGGACACCTGCGCTGCCGAGTTCGCCACCGACACGGCCTACATGTACTCCACCTATGACGAGGAGTGCGAAGCCGAGCCGACGGACAAGAAAAAGATCATGGTGCTGGGCGGTGGCCCGAACCGCATCGGCCAGGGCATCGAGTTCGACTACTGCTGCGTGCATGCTGCGCTCGCCATGCGCGAGGACGGCTATGAAACCATCATGGTCAACTGCAACCCCGAGACCGTGTCCACCGACTACGACACGTCGGACCGCCTGTATTTCGAGCCGCTGACGCTGGAAGACGTGCTCGAAGTCGTGGCTGTCGAAAAGCCTGTTGGCGTCATCGTGCAGTACGGTGGCCAGACGCCCCTGAAGCTCGCCCTGGGTCTTGAAAAAGAAGGCGTGCCCATCATCGGCACCACGCCCGACATGATCGACGCGGCCGAAGACCGCGAGCGCTTCCAGAAGCTGCTGCATGAGCTGGGCCTGCGCCAGCCGCCCAATGCCACGGCCCGTACCGAGCCCGAGGCGCTGGAAAAGGCGGCCGGCCTGGGTTACCCCCTGGTCGTGCGTCCCAGCTACGTGCTGGGTGGCCGTGCCATGGAAATCGTGCACGAGCAGCGCGACCTGGAGCGCTACATGCGCGAAGCGGTCAAGGTCAGCAATGACTCACCCGTGCTGCTGGACCACTTCCTGTCCAATGCCATCGAGTGCGATGTGGACTGCGTGCGCGACCGCGAAGGCGCCGTCTTCATCGGCGGCGTGATGGAGCACATCGAGCAGGCTGGCGTGCATTCGGGCGATTCCGCCTGCTCGCTGCCGCCTTACTACCTCAAGCCCGAGACCGTGGCCGAGATCAAGCGCCAGACTGCCGCCATGGCCAACGCGCTGAGCGTGGTAGGCCTGATGAACGTGCAGTTCGCCATCAAGGAAACGGCCGAAGGCGACGTGATCTACGTGCTGGAAGTCAACCCGCGTGCCTCGCGCACCGTGCCCTTCGTCTCCAAGGCCACCGGCATCCAGCTGGCCAAGGTGGCTGCGCGCTGCATGGCCGGTGACACGCTGGCCCAGCAAGGCATCACCAAGGAAGTCACGCCGCCGTACTTCAGTGTCAAGGAAGCCGTCTTCCCGTTCGTGAAGTTCCCTGGCGTGGATACCATCCTCGGCCCCGAGATGAAGTCCACCGGCGAAGTCATGGGCGTGGGCAAGACCTTTGGCGAAGCCTTCGTCAAGAGCCAGCTGGGCGCCGGCGTCACGCTGCCGACCCAGGGCAAGGTCTTCCTGACCGTGAAGAATGCCGACAAGCCGCGTGCCGTGGCCGTGGCCAGGGAGCTGGCTGCGATGGGCTTCGTGCTGTGCGCCACGCGCGGCACGGCAGCGGCCATCTCCGAGGCGGGCATCGAGGTGCAACTCGTCAACAAGGTGACCGAAGGCCGCCCCCACATCGTGGACATGATCAAGAATGGCGAGATCGCCATGGTCATCAACACGGTGGAGGAGCGCCGCAACGCCATCGCCGACTCGCGGGCCATCCGCACCAGCGCGCTGCTGGCCCGCGTGACCACCTTCACGACCATCTTCGGTGCAGAAGCTGCCGTCGAAGGCATGAAGTCCATGGGCAACATGGACGTGCACTCGGTCCAGGAATTGCACGCCCAACTGCAGGCTGCCTGAGGTCTTTCCATTGCCGCTGCGCCTGTTTTTTTGATGGCGCGCAGCGAGCGGCACTGTCCGACAGTGCCGCCGGGTTTTCCCACCATTCCGGGTGGGTAAACGCGGCATAATGGAACGAATCATTCGATGAAACCGCCGCGCGGCAACGTGCGGCGGTTTGCTTTTGGGGTGCAGGCCCAGCCGCAAAGTCGCCGGCACGCCTGTACCGAAGAAGCCGCGCAGCGCGCGGCGTTCGCTGAACATGGAGACTTTTCAATGGCCACCATTCCCATCACCAAGCGCGGAGCCGAGAAGCTCAAGGACGAACTGCACCGCCTGAAAACCGTGGAGCGTCCCTCCATCATCCAGGCCATCGCCGAGGCCCGTGCCCAGGGCGACCTGAGCGAAAACGCCGAATACGAGGCCGCCAAGGACCGCCAGGGCTTCATCGAAGGCCGCATTGCCGAAGTCGAGAGCAAGCTGTCGGCTGCCCAGATCATCGATCCCTCTGCCGTGGATGCTGGTGGCCGCGTGGTCTTCGGTGCAACGGTTGAACTCGAGGATGAAGACAGCGGCGACACGGTCAAGTACCAGATCGTCGGCGAGGACGAGGCCGACCTCAAGCTGGGCCTGATCAACGTCTCCAGCCCCATCGCGCGCGCGCTGATCGGCAAGGAAGAGGGCGATACCGCCGTCGTGCAGGCACCAGGCGGCGAGCGCCGCTATGAAGTGGTGTCGGTGCGCTACCTCTGATGCGTCAGTGCCTGTGCCTCGATCATTGAGGAAGGCCTAAGCCCATGAGCAACCTGTACGAGCGCATTCCCCTGCTGGCTGCTGCCCTGTGGTGGGGCAGCCTGTCGGCCATAGGCTTCATGGCGGTGCCCATGCTGTTCGCCCACTTGCCCACGCCGGCTGTCGCGGGCTTCATGGCTGCCAAGCTGTTTGCCGCGCAGACCTGGGTGTCGATCGCCTGCACGGCCCTGCTGCTGGTCCTGTCCCGGCGCAACAAGGAGCAGGTCCTGCAGCCCTGGGCCAAAGCCTGCCTGGGCTTTGTGATCGCAGGCATGCTGCTGGCATTTGTCGTCCAGTACGGCGTGTCGCCGCGCATCGTTGCACGCGACAACCTCAAGTTGTGGCACAGCGTGGGCACCGTGATGTATGCGCTGCAGTGGCTGTGCGCGCTCGTCGTGCTGTGGCGCATAGGCAGTCCGTCTCAAGCGAACAACGAGGCCACGGCCTGACCCCGGTCCTGCCGGTTCGGCGCCCTGGCAAACGAAAACGCCCGCAAGCGCGGGCGTTTTTTGCGGGGCTCGAGCTTGCTCACTCGTGCCAGTGCTCTGCCACCCAGCCGGCAGGCCGGATATAGCGAAAGCGCCGATTGCGCCGGCCGGCCAACGCGTCGGGCGGATTGCATTCTCCGTGGAAGATCACGACGCGTGCACCATCCGGCACGAAGGGCGGCTTCCAGTAGTTTGTCGGCCATGCGGGGATGCAGTGGTACTTGAAGCTGGGGCACCAGGCCTGGGGCCAGTATTTCAGCTTGCCCTGCTTGTGCAGCATGTCGGACAGATAGGCTTGCTCGTTGCGAAAGTTGCGGCGTATCTCTTCGAAATGCGTGCGGAAATAGTCCAGCACCTCGGGGTGAGCACCGAGCTCGAAGCGGTACACCGAGGAATTGCCGGTGATGCGCCACGGACGCTTGTAGTCGTGGATGATGAGGAATTCACCGGGTTCGGTGAAAAAATCGTCCAGCGGCCCGGTGATGACCACGTCCACGTCAAGAAACAGCGCCGTGCCACGCAGGCCATGCAGGTCGGCACTGAACGTGGCCAACTTGTTCCAGCCGCGCTCCGGAATGCCTGCAGGCAGGTTCAGCGGAGGAATCGGCAGGCATTCGACCTCGTCACGAATCCCCACGCCGTCATCGGTCAGGCAGACAAGGCGAAAATCGCCCTGCAGATGCCGACGCACCATGGCGTAGAGCCTGTTGACATACTCCGGACCGTACTTCTTGCCCCACTTCATGCAGATCACGAAGCGCTGCTGCGCAGAGGGGGAGGCGGAGGGCGGTTGCGCGGCCTGGGCCACGCTGGCGGCATGGGATGCTACGGTCATGGATACGGCGGACTCAGTCTGCCTGACGCTTCTTGACCGACTTTTGCTTGGGCTTGGCGCGCTTGACCTGGCCACCTGCCGTCAGGCGCTGGTTGCCCAGCACGCGGATCTGCTTGACCTCGGGCTTCTGGCCGGAGCGCTTGCTGAACTTGAGCAGCTTGACATCGCGAGGACCGGGCATGCGGTTCTCGTCGATGGCTTTTTCCTTTTCCGGCATGGGGCGCCAGAGCACCAGCAGCTTGCCGATGTGTTGAATGGGTGCAGCGCCAAGTTCGTCGCACAGTTGCAGATACATCTGCTCGCGTGCGGCGCGGTCGTCGTTGAAGACACGGACCTTGATCAGGCCATGTGCGTTAAGGCCGGCGTTGACCTCCTTTTGCACGGCAGCCGTCAGGCCGTCACCTCCGATGAGGACCACGGGGTCCAGGTGGTGTGCGTTGGCGCGGTGTTCCCGGCGCTCGGCGGGAGTCAATTGAATTTGGGGCATGGCCGTATTATCGAGGCTGAAAGAATCCAGCATGAAAGTCCAAACAAAAAGCAAGAAGGTCAACAAGGCTTGGCTCAACAGCCACGTCAACGATCCTTACGTCAAGGCCGCCCAGAAGGACGGCTACCGCGCTCGCGCGGCCTACAAACTCAAGGAGATCGACGAGCAGCTCAAGCTCATCCGGCCGGGGGCCACGGTGGTGGACCTGGGCTCTACGCCAGGGGCGTGGAGCCAGTACGTGCGCCGCTGCCTGTCGCCAGAAGGCGCGGCGGTGGGCGCGCTCAATGGCCGCATCATCTCGCTGGATCTGCTGCCCATGGAGCCCATCGAGGGCGTGCAGTTCATTCTGGGCGACTTCCGCGAGGAGCCGGTGCTGGCGCAGCTGCAGGAGGCTCTGGGCGGGGGCAAGGCCGATGTGGTGGTCTCCGACATGGCTCCCAACCTGTCGGGCAACGGCACGACGGATGCGGCGCGCATTGCGCTGCTGGTCGAACTGGCGGTTGATTTTTCCATCCACCATATGAAACCTGAAGGGGCTTTGGTCGTGAAGCTCTTCCACGGCGGGGCCTACGATGACCTGGTAGCGCTGTTCCGGCAGACCTTCAAGGTGGTCAAGCCGATCAAGCCCAAGTCCTCGCGCGACAAGTCTTCGGAGACGTTTCTGGTGGGCATGGGGCTCAAGTAGCCCTGTCCAGCGCCCGGCGCTGCCCTGACGCGGGTCAAGACCGCATTCAAGCTATGGCTGCTATAGAGGGATATAGGCGACCAGCCAGCTTGAAACACCTAAAATGGACCGCAAATACGCTTCGAGCACGCTGGAAGTCGTTTTATCTGTATCCCCATTGGAGCCCCGCTTGAACAATCAGTGGTTTTCAAAAATTGCCGTCTGGCTGGTCATCGCCATGGTGCTGTTTACGGTGTTCAAACAATTTGACACCCGTGGCGGCGCTGGCGCGTCCCATGTCGGTTACTCCGAGTTCCTGGAAGAGGTGCGAAGCAACCGCATCAAGAGCGCCACCATCCAGGAAAGCCCCGGTGGCACCGAGATCGTGGCCACGACCAACGATGATCGCAAGGTGCGCACGACAGCCACCTACCTGGATCGCGGGCTCGTGGGTGATCTGATCAACAACAACGTCAAGTTCGACGTCAAGCCCCGCGAGGAAGGCTCGGTCCTGATGACCTTGCTCGTCAGCTGGGGCCCCATGCTGCTGTTGATCGGCGTGTGGGTGTACTTCATGCGCCAGATGCAGGGCGGCGGCAAGGGCGGTGCCTTCAGCTTCGGCAAGAGCAAGGCCCGCATGCTGGACGAGAACAACAACACCGTGACCTTTGCCGACGTCGCAGGCTGCGACGAAGCCAAGGAAGAGGTCAAGGAAGTCGTGGACTTCCTCAAGGACCCCAACAAGTTCCAGAAGCTCGGCGGCCGCATTCCGCGCGGCCTGCTGCTGGTCGGGCCTCCGGGTACCGGCAAGACCTTGCTGGCCAAGTCCATCGCTGGTGAGGCCAAGGTTCCGTTCTTCAGCATCTCTGGTTCCGACTTCGTGGAAATGTTTGTCGGCGTGGGTGCGGCCCGCGTGCGCGACATGTTCGAGAACGCCAAGAAGAATGCCCCTTGCATCATCTTCATCGATGAAATCGATGCCGTGGGTCGCCAGCGTGGCGCAGGCCTGGGCGGCGGCAATGACGAGCGTGAGCAGACACTGAACCAGATGCTGGTCGAGATGGATGGCTTCGAGACCAACCTCGGCGTGATCGTGGTGGCTGCGACCAACCGTCCCGACATCCTGGATGCGGCGCTGCTGCGCCCCGGCCGTTTCGACCGCCAGGTGTACGTGACGCTGCCCGATATCCGCGGCCGTGAGCAGATCCTCAATGTCCACATGCGCAAGATCCCTGTCGGTCAGGACGTGAACCCGGGCGTGATCGCGCGCGGCACGCCGGGCATGTCGGGTGCCGATCTGGCCAACCTCTGCAACGAAGCAGCCCTGATGGCCGCGCGCCGCAATGCGCGCACCGTCGAGATGCAGGACTTCGAGAAGGCCAAGGACAAGATCATCATGGGCCCCGAGCGCAAGAGCATGGTCATGCCCGAGGAAGAGCGCCGCAACACTGCCTACCACGAGGCAGGCCACGCGCTGATCGGCAAGCTGCTGCCCAAGTGCGATCCCGTGCACAAGGTCACCATCATTCCGCGCGGCCGTGCGCTGGGCGTGACCATGAGCCTGCCCGAGAAGGATCGCTACTCCTTCGACAAGGAGTACATGCTCAACCAGATCGCCATGCTGTTCGGTGGGCGCATTGCCGAAGAAGTGTTCATGAACCAGATGACCACGGGCGCAAGCAACGACTTCGAGCGGGCCACGCAGATCGCACGCGACATGGTCACCCGCTATGGCATGACCGATGCGCTGGGCCCCATGGTCTATGCGGAACAGGAAGGCGAGCCTTTCCTGGGCCGCTCGATGAGCAAGACCAACAACGTCAGCGAGCAGACGATGCAGAAGGTGGACCAGGAGGTGCGCCGCATCATCGACGAGCAGTACGGACTGGCGCGCAAGCTGATCGAGGACAACTCCGACAAGATGCACGCCATGGCCAAGGCCATGCTCGACTGGGAAACCATCGATGCCGAGCAACTCGATGACATCATGGCAGGTCGTGAGCCGCGTCCTCCCAAGGACTGGGTGCCTCGCAACCCGCCCTCGTCCGACGGTGGCAACTCGTCCGGCGGCACGCCCGCAGTGGATGCCGACCCGTCGCCCACCACGGCCTGAGCTGCTTGCCGCAGAATCGGCCAATCCCATGCAAAGGGCCCTGAGGGGCCCTTTTGCTTTGCTTGCCGGATGTGTTCAAGCACCTGCACCGGCCAGTGATGAACCCACGCTCGAGCGAGCGCCTACCTTCAGGAAATCCCATGCCGCATCAATGGCAGACTTCGCGCTTCGTTCTAGACCTTCAGCGTCCACTGGTCATGGGCATCGTCAATGTGACGCCCGACTCGTTTTCCGACGGCGGGCGGCACAACACGGTGGAGCAGGCCTTGCGGCATGCAGAGCAGTTGGTCAGCGAAGGTGCGCACATCCTCGATATCGGCGGCGAGTCCACCAGGCCCGGCTCACCGGCCGTGCCGCTGGATGAGGAGTTGCGGCGCGTGCTGCCCGTGGTGCAGGGCGCGGTGCAACTGGGCGTGCCTGTCTCCGTCGATACCTACAAGCCCGAGGTCATGCAGGCTGTGCTCGATCAGGGGGCCGACATCGTCAACGACATCTGGGCGCTGCGCCAGCCGGGCGCGCAGCAGGTGGTGGCCGCCCACCCGAGCTGCGGCATCTGCCTCATGCACATGCATGGCACGCCGCAGGACATGCAGACCACTCCCATGCAAGGAGATGCCGTACCTGCCGTGCGCGCGTTCCTGCAGGCGCACACCGATGCCCTGCTGGCCCGGGGCGTGGCACGGGAGCGCATCGTCTGGGACTATGGCATCGGCTTCGGCAAAAGCGTGGCACAGAATTTTTCCCTGCTTGCACGCCAGCACGAATTGCTGGGCCTAGACTTCCCGCTGCTGGCCGGCTGGTCACGCAAGGGCTCGCTCGGGCAGGTCAGTGGCCTTGCGCAAGGCCGGCGCATGGTGCCCAGCGTGGCTGCGGCACTGCTGGCGGTGGAGCGTGGCGCGCGCGTGGTGCGCGTGCACGACGTGGCCGATACGGTGGC
Source organism: Delftia deserti (assembly GCF_042653485.1). Lineage (NCBI taxonomy): Bacteria > Pseudomonadati > Pseudomonadota > Betaproteobacteria > Burkholderiales > Comamonadaceae > Delftia > Delftia deserti. The sequence continues at coordinate 5,941,681 of NZ_JBHSIH010000001.1, forward strand.
GGCATTGACGGTCTGGCAGACCATGCACGACAACAACTGAACAACAAAGGAGCACTATGGCACGCACATATTTTGGTACCGACGGAATTCGCGGCCTGGTCGGCCGCTCGCCCATCACCCCCGACTTCGCGCTGCGTCTGGCGCATGCCGTGGGCCGTGTGCTGCGGCGCAAGGAAGCCCGTCCGATGGTGCTGATCGGCAAGGACACGCGGATCTCGGGCTACATGCTGGAGAGCGCGCTGGAGTCCGGGTTCAACTCTGCCGGCGTGGACGTGATGCTGCTGGGGCCCCTGCCCACGCCGGGCGTGGCCTATCTGACGCGCGCCCAGCGCGCCAGCCTGGGCGTGGTCATCAGTGCCAGCCACAACCCTTATTACGACAACGGCATCAAGTTCTTCAGCGCCCAGGGCACCAAGCTGCCCGATGCCTGGGAGGAAGAGGTCGAGCAGGCCCTGGCCGAGGAGCCTGTCTGGGCCGACTCCGCTGCGCTGGGCAAGGCACGGCGCCTGGAGGACGCGGCGGGCCGCTACATCGAGTTCTGCAAGAGCACTTTCGACCATGCGCTCACGCTCAAGGGCGTGAAGATCGTCGTCGATGCGGCTCATGGTGCGGCCTATCAGATTGCGCCCAAGGTCTTCCATGAGCTGGGTGCCGATGTGGTTGCCATAGGCGTCGCACCCGACGGACTGAACATCAACGAAGGCGTGGGTGCCACCCATCCCGAGGCGCTGGTTCTGGCCGTGCGTGCCAACAAGGCCGACTTCGGTGTGGCGCTGGACGGCGACGCCGACCGCCTGCTGCTGGTCGATGCGGCCGGGCGGCTCTACAACGGCGACGAACTGCTGTATCTGCTGGCAGCCGACCGGCTGGCGCGCGGCGAGGCCGTGCCGGGCGCCGTGGGCACGCTGATGACCAATATGGCCGTGGAGGTGGCGCTGAAGTCCCAGGGCGTGGGCTTTGTGCGTGCCAAGGTGGGCGACCGCTATGTGCTGGAAGAGCTGCACCGCCAGGGCTGGACCCTGGGTGGTGAGGGCTCGGGCCATTTGCTGGCGCTGGACAAGCACACCACGGGCGACGGCCTGGTCAGCGCATTGCAGGTGCTGCAGGCCTGCGTGCGCTCGGGCAAGAGCCTGTCGCAGTGGCTGTCGTCCGTGCAACTGTTTCCCCAGGTGCTGCTCAACGTGCGGCTGCAGCCGGGCCAGGACTGGAAGCGCAACACCCAATTGGAAGAGGCCACCGAGGCTGTCAAGGCCGAACTGGGAGATACGGGGCGCGTGCTCATCCGCGCCAGCGGTACCGAGCCTTTGCTGCGCGTGATGGTGGAGGCGCGCGATGGCGATCAGGCCAGCCGCTGTGCCGAGCGCCTGGCCAGCGTGGCCAAGAATTCGCCGGTTGCCTGAGCGGTTGCGCGCTCCTGCGCATGGAAGGCCGAGGCTTCATGCCCCGGCTTTTTTTCGTCTGGATTGCGGTGCGCGAGGTGATGCGATGCGCGCGGTGATGCGACCCGGTCAGCCCTGGCTGCGCAAGAAGGACTCCAGCGCCTCTGGTGCCAGTGGGCGGCTGAAATGGTAGCCCTGGGCCTCATCGCAGCCCTGCTCGCGCAGGAACTCCAGCTGTGCCTCTGTCTCCACGCCCTCGGCCGTGGTCTGCATGCCCAGGGCCTGGGCCATGCGGATGATGGCGCTGACAATGGCGCGGTCGTTGCTGTCGTGGTCCAGATCCTGGATGAAGGACTGGTCGATCTTGAGCTTGTAGATCTGAAAGCGCTTGAGCTGGCTCAGGGATGAATAGCCGGTGCCGAAGTCGTCCATGGCCAGGCGTACGCCGTGCTCGCGCAGCCGGTCCATGGTGGCTGTCGCCTGGCGCGGATCATGGATGGCCACGCCCTCGGTCAGCTCCAGCTCCAGAGAATCGGCCGGCAGGTCGCTGTCGAGCAGGATGCGGTTGATGATCTCGGGCAGTTGCTGCTGATGGAACTGGATGGCCGAAAGATTCACTGCCACCTTCAGGTCGCACAGGCCCGCATTGCGCCAGGCCTGCAATTGCTGCATGGCGCTGCGCAGCACCCATTCGCCTATCTGCAGGATCTGGCCGCTGTCCTCGGCCACGGGAATGAACTCGGCCGGTGAGACCGAGCCCAGTTCCGGGTGCTCCCAGCGCAGCAGCGCCTCCACGCTGCGCACGCGGCCCGTGCTCAGCGTGATCTGCGGCTGATAGTGCAGATACAGCTGATTGCGCTCCAGCGCCCGGCGCAGCGCGTTCTCCAGCTGCAGGGCGCGCAGGGACTGGGCCTGCATCTGCGGCGTGAAGAAGCGGTAGGTGTTGCGGCCGGCCTGCTTGGCGTGGTACATGGCCGCATCGGCTGCCTGGGTGAGCGAGTCGATGTCGTGGCCGTCGCGCGGGTACAGCGCAATGCCCATGGACGGTGCGATGGTCAGTTCATGGCGGTCGATCTGGTAGGCCTGGCGCGACGCCTCCTGCAGCTTGCCGGCCACGCGGGCCGCGCCCTGGGCATTGGCGCCTGGCAGCAGCAGCACGAATTCGTCGCCGCCGATGCGCGCCACCGTATCGCGGTCGCGCACGACGGCACGCAGGCGGCGGGCAATCTCCACCAGCAGGGCATCGCCCACGCGGTGGCCCAGCGAATCATTGACATGCTTGAAGTGGTCCAGGTCCAGGAACATCACGGCCAGCGGCGTGTCGTTGGCCTTGGCCAGCTCGATGGCGCGGGCACTGCGTTCGGCCAGCAGCGTGCGGTTGGGCAGGCCGGTGAGCGCGTCGTAGTGCGCCATCCAGTAGATGCGTTCCTGGTCCAGCTTGCGGTCGGCGATCTCCCGGTGCAGGTTCTCCACCGTGGCGCTGAGTTCGCGTGTGCGGTCGCGTACCTGCTGCTCCAGCAGCTCGTGGGCCTGGCTCAGGGCCTGCTGGGCACGCAGGCGGTCGTCGATATCGCTCACGATCCAGATCGATCCCTCGCGCGCATCGCCCGGATTGATGAGCCGCCCCGTGAGCTCTCCCCAGAACAGGCTGCCGTCCTTGCGGCGCAGGCGGCGCTGCGTGCGAAAGGACAGGCCGGCACTCAGCGTGCGGTAGGCCTCGCGTCCCAGGCTGCGCAGCTCATCGCGGCTGGGATGCAGGTGTTCGCTGTTGATGCCCACCAGCGCATGCTCGCCCGCGTAGCCGAAGATGTCTGCGTAGCACTGGTTGCAGCGGACGATGACGCGTTGGCGAATGAAGACGATGCCGACGCCGGCATTGTCGAGCAGGGCCTGCTGTTCGCGCAGGCTGCGTTGAAGGGACGCCGCCATCATCGAAGACGGACGTTCGAGTACAGGGTCGTACGCAATCGTCGGCGCGGACATGGCGAAGCGGTGGGGCGGTGATGGAGGGAGGTTGGGAGGCTTACAAAGTGTAGCACTTGTGCGAAAAACACTCTATCGGCCTTACCTGACGCAAGCAGGGCCTGGGCAGTCATGGGCCGGGTGAATCCGGCCTGCGCCTGTGTTTTCCGGAGGCTTCGGCATCCAGCCTATCGGCCAGCTCATACAGCACGCCATGTCGCAGGGCGCCATGCGTCACGCGCATGCGCTCGATGCCCAGGCTGGAGAAGATCGCCCGCATCACGCTCATGCCGCCGCCGATCATGGGGCGCAGCTCTTCCTTGAGCCCGTCCATGTTCACGCGGCTGACATGCCCTGCACGCAGCAACTGCGCCTGCAGCCAGTCCAGTCCCTGCCGCGTGATCCAGCCGGCCGTGCCATCGGGCGCATGGGCCAGCACCTTGACGATGGCACCGGCCGTGCCCGAGGACCCATAGGCATGGCTCCACTGCCCGGCGGCAAACCGCGCGGCTTCGGGCGCAATGACGTCGGCCACCGCTGCTTCGGCCTGGGACAGTGCCTGGGCCGACAACTCTCCATCGGGAAAGTGGCGCAATGCCCAGGTCACGCTGCCGAAGGCGAAGGAGCGTGCCTGCAGCACCTGCCGCTGCTGACCAAGGCACAGCTCGGTCGATCGGCCGCCGATATCCACCACCAGCCGCCGCTGGGGACCGGGCGGCAGCAACTGGGCGACGCCGCGATAGATCAGGCGTGCTTCTTCCTCGCCGTCGATGACTTCGATGGCGCAGCCCAGGATGCGCTGGCCCTCGTCCAGGAAGACCTGGCGATTCGATGCCTCTCTCAGCGTCTGCGTGGCCACGGCACGAACGCGATGGCGGGGCAGGTCGCCCAGCACCTGCGCATAGCGCTCCAGGCAGGCCCAGCCACGCTGCATGGCCTCCAGGCTCAGGGCGCCCTGTGCGTCCAGGGCGCTGCCCAGTCGTATGGCTTCCTTGCGGTGGCTGAACAGCTGTACCTTTGCGCCGTCGCTGCGGGCCATGGCCAGCAGGCAGCTGTTGGAGCCAATGTCGATGGCAGCCAGGCGGCTTTCGGGGGGATTGGAAGAGGGCATGCGCGAAAGGTGGACGACGCGACACGGCTGCGGCAGGTGTGCAGCAGCCAACGCCATCCAGGGGATGGCAGCGAGCTTAGCACCCTGGCGATACAGCGCGGCCCTCGTGGCTGCGTGACCTGGTCATGACCTTTGCATGACAGCGCCAGCGCAGCCATCCCATGCTGCAAGTCGCTTGTATGACAGGTGTCATGCATGGACGGGATTTGTGTCATGAACGTGTCACAAACCCGGGGCAGACTGCCCGAATCCCCGGTCCACGGGGTGATTAACGGGTCCGGCAAAGGCCGGGCCCCCGCCTCCATGCCCCAGACATTCACGCCGATTCCCGCCAGCGCCTCTGCCGCGCCTGCCGAACCAGAACATGAACAGGGGCTGCGCACCATGCCGGCCGGGCCCGCCTCGCTGGGCATGGCCCGCGAGACAGCGCCCATACCCGTCTCTGCACCCTTGAATGTCCCGATGATGCCCCTGGCCGAAAGCCTTTCCACCGCCCTGCTGCAATTGCGGGGCCAGGCGACGCCAGCGTCTGCCCCGGTCTCTGCTGCGGGGCTGGCCGCCGCGGCATACACTGGCCCGTACGCCACAGCCGAAAGCGGTGAAGTGCAGCAACAGCAACAGCAACAACAGTTTCTGGACCGCGACCATTGCATCCTGGCGTTCAACGAGCGCGTGCTGGACTGGGCTGTGCGCGAGGATGTGCCGCTGCTGGAGCGGCTGCGCTACCTGTGCATCGTCTCGTCCAATCTCGACGAGTGGTTCGAGGTGCGCTGCGCCCCCCATGTGACGGCGGCCAAGGCCGGCGACACCAAGGGCCTGTATACGCTGCAGAGCTTTCGCTCGCTGATGGACAAGGCGCATGAGCTGGTATTGCGCCAGTACACGCTGTACAACCAGTCGCTGATTCCTGCTTTTGCGGGGCAGGGCATACGCGTGGTCTCCCATGGCGAGCGCAGCAGCGCCCAGCGCAAATGGGTGCGCGAGTATTTTCTGCGTGAAGTCCAGCCCCTGCTCATGCCCGTGGGCCTGGACCCATCCCATCCATTTCCCCAGGTGGCCAACAAGGCGCTGAATTTCATCGTGCGCCTCAAGGGTGTCGATGCCTTTGGTCGCGCCAACGAGGTGGCGATCGTCAAGGTCCCGCGCGCCTTGCCGCGCCTGGTGCGCCTGCCGGAGAAGATCGCGGGCAAGCAGCGCCTGTTCGTGAGCATCTCCAGCATCGTGCGTGCCCATCTGGTCGAGCTGTTCCCGGGGCGTGAGGTGGCGGAGTTCGCGCAATTCCGTGTCACCCGCCATTCGGACCTGGCGGTGGACGAGGACGACGTCAGCGACCTGCGCATGGCGTTGCGCCAGGGGCTGCACCACCGCCACTACGGCCAGGCCGTGCGGCTGGAGGTGTCCTTTGCCTGCTCGCCCATGTTGTCCGACCTGCTGCTGGGCCAGTTCGGCCTGCCGACCGAGGCACTTTTCCGCGTCAAGGGGCCCGTGAACCTGGTGCGCCAGTCGCAGCTGGTCGATCTGGTCGATGACCCCGCGCTGCTGTTCCCGCCGTGGCGGCCGGCATGGCCGCGCCAGCTGCAGCCGGGCCGCTCGGTGATGGCCCAGATCCGCAAGCGTGACGTGCTGATCCACCAGCCTTTCGAGAGCTTCGACGGCGTGCTGGAGCTGCTGCGCGAGGCCGTCAACGACCCCGAGGTGCTGGCCATCAAGCAGACCATCTACCGCACCGGGTCCGACTCCGAAATCATGCAGTTGCTGGCCGAGGCGGTGCGCCGCGGCAAGGAGGTGCTGGCTGTGCTGGAGCTCAAGGCCCGCTTTGACGAAGAGGCCAACATCAACTCCGCCGAGAAGCTGGAGGCGCTGGGCGCCCAGGTGGTGTACGGCGTGCTGGGCCTGAAGACGCACGCCAAGATGCTGCTGATCACGCGGCGCGAAAAGCGCAGCGGACAGCTCAAGCGCTACGGCCACCTGTCCACCGGCAACTACAACGTGCGCACGGCGCGCCTGTACACGGACATCAGCCAGTTGACCTGTGATGCGCAGATCACGGCGGACATGGATGCCGTGTTCAGCCACCTGTCCAGCCACAACCGTTTGCCCAAGCTGCGCCAGCTGGTGATTGCACCGTTCCAGCTGCACGATCGCATGCTGGCGTTGATCGCCCAGGTGGGCGAGGCGGCGCAGCGCGGCGAAGAGGCGCGCATCGTGCTCAAGATGAATGCGCTGACGGACGAGCTGCTCATGCAGGCCCTGGTGCGTGCCGGCCAGCAGGGCGCGCGCATCGATCTCATCGTGCGCAGCGCCTGCATGCTGCCGCCGCAGCGCAAGGGCTGGACGGACAACATCCGCGTGCGCTCCATCATCGGCCGTTTCCTGGAGCACTCGCGCGTCTTCTACTTTGCCTGGGGCAAGCAGCAGGAACTGCTGCTGTCCAGCGCCGACTGGATGAACCGCAACATGATGCGCCGGGTGGAGCTGGCCTGGCCCGTGCGCGACCCCGTGCTGCGCCAGCAGGTGATAGATGAATGTCTGGTCGCCAGCCTGTACGACAACCGCGATGCCTGGACCCTGGAGGCCAATGGTGCCTACCAGCGTGCACCCTATCCGACCACGGGCCTGGGTGCGCAGCGCGCCCTGATGGAGCGCTACGGGCCCCAGGTCTGAACTGCGTCACTGCTGCCCCTGCGCCAGCCAGGCGCAAGCAAAAGGCCCTGCCAGCAGATTCGCTGGCGGGGCCTTTTGCCTTGCCGCCGAAGAGGGGGCGTGCTCAGTGCAGATGCAGTTGCAAGGTCCAGGGCGTCTTTTGCCAGGCCACGGCCTCGGTGCGCAGCAACTGTGCGGACTGGGGGTAGCTTCTGGCCCAGCCTTCCGGCGCGGTCAGGTGAAAGACGCTGTCCGAGCGGTGCAGGCGCATGCCCTGCAGATCGGGGTCACGCCGGGCATGGCACAGCTGCACGGCCAGCCGCAGTGCCAGCAAGGGCCAGGCCACGGCCTGGTCCTCGATGGCTGCGTCGAGCTTGCGCAGCTTGCCCTGGTGGCCGAGCACGAGCTGGGTGATGCGCGCGCGCAGCTCCACAGGCCATGTCGCGGCACCGCAGTGCTCGGTGATGTAGGCGCCGTGCCGGTGGTAGGCGCTCAGGGAGATGCGCATGCCGATCTCGTGCAGGCTGGCGGCCGTGTCCAGTGCATGCGTGGACAGGACATCGGACGGCTGTTGTGCCTGCAGCGATTGCCAGGCCCAGCGTGCCACCTTGCGCACGCGCAGCGCATGCGGGGCGTCAATGCCGAAGTCCTGCTGCAGCGCGGCAATTTCGGCTGCCTCGCGGTCGGCGGGGGGCTCGTGCTCCAGCAGGTCGTGCAAAACGCCCTGGCGCAGCGCGCCCTGGGCGACTTCCAGTTCGGTGATGCCCAGCAGGCCCAGGGCCGCAATCAGGATGCTCAGGCCTCCGGCGATGACGGCGCGGCGGTCTTCCTTGAGTCCGGCCAGCCGGATGCGGTCCACATGGCCGGCTTCCATCAACTGCTCATGCAGCCAGCGCAGGCTGTCGGGCGTGATCAGCCCGCCGGAGTACCCGTTGGCAGCCAGGATGTCGCCTACGGCGTTGGCCGTGCCCGACGAGGCATAGGCGCAGTCCCATGCAGTGGCCGGGTAGGCCGAGACGGTCTGGGTGAGGGCCGCCTGTGCGGCCTTGATGGCGGCCGAGAAATGTGCGCGCGACAGCGTGCCTTCGCCAAAGAACTGCGTGCTCCAGGCGACGCTGCCTATGGGGTAGGAGGCCACCTGGCGCGCCTCGCCGTGCTGGCCGATGATGACTTCGGTCGAGCGGCCGCCGATGTCCACCACCAGGCGCCGCTGCTGCGAGGGCGGCAACAGGCTGGAGACGCCGCGATAGATCAGCCTGGCTTCTTCCTCGCCCGAGATGACCTCGATGGGAAAGCCCAGCAGGGCGCTGCCGCGTGCGATGAAGACATCGCGGTTGCGGGCCTCCCGCAGGGTTTGCGTGGCCACGGCACGGACCTGGTCGGCAGGAAAGCCGGCCAGGCGCTCGCCAAAGCGCGCCAGGCAGTCCCAGCCGCGTTGCATGGCCTCGTCGGTCAGCTCATGGTGCTCGTTGAGCCCATTGCCCTGGCGTACGGTCTCCTTGAGATATTCCACGCGCTCTATGCGCTGGTGGCTGCCGACGCGGCCTATTTCTAGGCGAAAGCTGTTGGATCCGAGGTCAACGGCGGCGAGCAGGGATTCTGGTGCCATGGGAGAAACGCCAATCAAGATTCGTCGAGCAGGAATGCGCAGCGGTGCCGGGTGGCAGGGCTGCGCTTGTCTGGTGCCAGCTCGTGCGAGGCACAAGACTAAGACGGAATTGTGACACCGCGATGACCTCGGTCTTACAGGGCATGGCCCGGTATTTGTGACGCCTTTTCTTCATGTCATATCAATGTCACAAAGCCTTCTTACAGTCCAGCCATCGCATCTTTCAACCCCTAAGAGGTCTGTACATGAAGTTGTCTGTGATTCACATTCTGGTGGCTGGTGCTCTGTCTGCGGGCGGCATGGGGCAGGCCCTGGCCCAGCAGGAAGCCACCGGCGCCGGCGCCAGCTTCCCTGCGCCGCTGTACTCGAAGTGGGCCGCCGATTACCACAAGGCCACCGGCGTGAAGATCAACTACCAGTCCGTGGGCTCCAGCGCAGGCATCAAGCAGATCGAAGCCAAGACCGTGGACTTCGGTGCCTCGGACGAGCCGCTCAAGGACGACGAACTGGCCAAGAAGGGCCTGGTGCAATTCCCCACCGTGATCGGCGGCATCGTGCCCGTGGTCAACATCAAGGGCATCCAGCCCGGCCAGCTCAAGCTGACCGGCCAGGTGCTGGGCGACATCTACCTGGGCAAGATCACCAAGTGGAGCGACGAGGCCATCAAGGCCCTGAACCCCGGCGTGGCCCTGCCTGACGCCACCATCGCTCCCGTGCGCCGTGCTGACGGCTCGGGCACCACCTTCGGCTTCACGAACTACCTGTCCAAGGTCAATGCCGAGTGGAAGGAAAAGGTTGGCGAAGGCAAGGCCGTGAACTGGCCCACGGGTGCCGGTGGCAAGGGCAATGAAGGCGTGGCCGCCTTCGTGGGCCGCCTGCCCAACTCCATCGGCTACGTCGAGTACGCCTATGTCAAGCAAAACAAGCTGACTTACACGCAGCTGCAGACCGCTGGCGGCGCCTTCGTGTCGCCCGACGACGCCACCTTCAAGGCCGCTGCCGCCGGTGCCGACTGGGCCAAGAGCTTCTACCAGATCCTGACCAACCAGCCCGGCAAGGATGCATGGCCCATCACCTCGGCCACGTTCATCATCATGCACAAGGCCCAGGACAAGCCCGCACAGGCCGCTGCCTCGCTGAAGTTCTTCGAGTGGGCCTACAAGTCCGGCGACAAGACCGCCGCCGACCTGGACTACGTGCCCATGCCTGACGCCGTCAAGAACGTGATCTTCCAATCCTGGGGTCAAGTCAAGGACACCTCGGGCACCGCGATCTCCCTGAAGTAAACCCTGAAAAGGGGCCTTGGCGCACCGCCGGCAGGTGCATCATGGCCCCCCTGATCTCCCCACAAACCGCGAATAAAGGCGCCTCACGTGTCCACAACGTCGCCCTCGAACTCGCTGGCCGCCTCTGCACAGGCTTCCCAGCGACGCACCCCTTCTCCGCTACGCCCCCCGATGCTCTCGGGGCGCGTGGCGGATCGCTTGTTTGGCGCTCTCGCGCGTCTGGCCGCGCTGCTGACGCTGGGCCTGCTGCTGGCCATCCTGGCCTCGCTGCTGGTCGGTGCCTGGCCCGCCATCTATGAATACGGCCTGAGTTTCCTGGGCCGCAGTGTCTGGGACCCCGTTCGCAACGAATTCGGCGGCCTGGTCATGATTTACGGCACGCTGGCCACTTCGGCCATCGCGTTGCTGATTGCGGTGCCCGTGAGCTTTGGCATCGCCCTGTTCCTCACCGAGCTGTCGCCGGCCTGGCTCAAGCGCCCGCTGGGCACCGCCGTCGAGCTGCTGGCCGCCGTGCCTTCCATCGTCTACGGCATGTGGGGGCTGATGGTCTTCGGTCCCGTGCTCTCCACCTATGTGCAGCAGCCGCTGCAAAAGCTGTTTCAGGGCGTCCCTTATCTGGAAGCCTTCGTGTCCGGCCCTCCCGTGGGCATCGGCATCCTGTCGGCCGGCATCATCCTGGCCATCATGATCATCCCCTTCATCGCCTCGGTGATGCGCGACGTGTTCGAGGTCACGCCGGCCCTGCTCAAGGAGTCGGCCTACGGCCTGGGCTCCACGACCTGGGAAGTGGTCTGGAAGGTCGTGCTGCCCTACACCAAGACCGGCGTGCTCGGTGGCGTGATGCTGGGTCTGGGCCGTGCGCTGGGCGAGACCATGGCCGTCACCTTCGTGATCGGCAACATGAACCAGCTCAACTCGCTGTCGGTCTTCGAGGCTGCCAACAGCATCACCTCGGCGCTGGCCAACGAGTTTGCCGAAGCGGGCGAAGGCCTGCACCAGGCTTCGCTGATCTATCTGGGCCTGGTGCTGTTCTTCATCACCTTCGTGGTGCTGGCCTGCTCCAAGGTGCTGCTCAACCGTCTGCAGAAGAATGAAGGAGCCCGCTCGTGAGCAGCACCTCCACCAAGATGATCAATGCCGCCGAGCTGACGCGCGTGCGCCAGGCCAAATACGCCAAGCGCAAGCGCGTGAACCAGGTCGCGCTGACCCTGTCGCTGGCGGCCATGGCCTTCGGCGTGTTCTGGCTGATCTGGATCCTGTGGGAAACCATCACGCTGGGCATAGGCGGCCTGAGCCTGGCGCTGTTCAGCGAAATGACGCCTCCGCCCAACGAGGCGGGCGGCATTGCCAATGCCATCTTCGGCTCGCTGATCATGGTGGCGCTGGCCACCTTCGTCGGCACGCCCATCGGCGTGATGGCCGGTGTCTACCTGGCCGAATACGATGCGCGCGGCTGGCTTGCCAATACCACGCGCTTCGTCAACGACATCCTGCTGTCGGCGCCTTCCATCGTGATCGGCCTGTTCGTCTACACCGTGGTCGTGGCGCGCTTCAAGAGCTTTTCCGGCTATGCCGGCGTGGTGGCGCTGGCGCTGATCGTGATTCCGGTGGTCATCCGCACCACCGAGAACATGCTGGTGCTGGTGCCCGCCAGCCTGCGCGAAGCCGCCTACGCGCTGGGCACGCCCAAGTGGAAGGTCATCATCATGGTGACGCTGCGTGCAGCGCGTGCCGGCGTGATCACCGGCGTGCTGCTGGCCGTGGCCCGCATTGCCGGGGAAACCGCTCCGCTGCTGTTCACGGCGCTGAACAACCAGTTCTGGAATGCCGACCTGTCCAAGCCCATGGCCAGCCTGCCGGTGACGATCTTCAAGTTCGCGATGAGCCCCTACGAGAATTGGCAGCAGCTGGCCTGGGCCGGCGTGTTCCTGATCACCGTGGCGGTGCTCGGCCTCAATATCCTGGCGCGGTTCCTGACCCGCCAGAAGTAATGCAGCAACAAGCAATCAACAAGGACAAGGATCACGCAATGACTGCGACCTCTTCCACCGCGCTGAACTCCTCCAAGCTGACGGTTCGCGACCTGAACTTCTACTACGGCAAGTTCCACGCCTTGAAGGGCATCAACCTGGACATCCCCGAAAAGAAGGTCACGGCCTTCATCGGTCCTTCGGGCTGCGGCAAGTCCACGCTGCTGCGTACCTTCAACCGCATGTTCGAGCTGTACCCGGAGCAGCGCGCCGAAGGCCAGATCATGCTGGACGGCGAGAACCTGCTGACCAGCAAGCAGGACGTGGCGCTGATCCGCGCCAAGGTGGGCATGGTCTTCCAGAAGCCCACGCCGTTTCCCATGTCCATCTACGACAACATTGCCTTCGGCGTGAAGCTGTTCGAGAACCTGAGCTCGTCCGACATGGACGACCGTGTCGAATGGGCGCTGCGCAAGGCCGCGCTGTGGGGCGAGGTCAAGGACAAGCTGCAGCAAAGCGGCTCGGGCCTGTCCGGCGGCCAGCAGCAGCGCCTGTGCATTGCACGCGGCATTGCCATCAAGCCTGAAGTACTGTTGCTCGACGAGCCCTGCTCGGCCCTGGACCCGATCTCCACGGCCAAGATCGAGGAGCTGATTGCCGAGCTGAAGAACGACTACACCGTCGTCATCGTGACGCACAACATGCAGCAGGCAGCGCGCTGCAGCGACTACACGGCCTACATGTACCTGGGCGACCTGGTGGAATTCGGAGACACCGAACAGATGTTCTTCAAGCCCCAGCGCAAGGAAACGGAAGACTACATCACAGGCCGCTTCGGCTGAGCAGGAGCAATCGATGAACGAAAAACACCTTTCCAGCCAGTTCGACAGCGAACTCAACCGCGTCTCTGCGCGCGTCATGGAGCTCGGCGGTCTGGTCGAGTCCCAGATCCGCCAGGCGGTCTATGCGCTGTCGCGCTTCAGCATCGAGGCCGTGGAGCAGGTCGATGCCGCGGAAAAGCGCGTCAACGCCATGGAAGTGGAGATCGACCACGAACTCTCGTCCATCATCGCCCGGCGCCAGCCCACGGCGCGCGACCTGCGCCTGCTGATCGCCTTCTCCAAGGCCACGGCCAATCTGGAGCGCATGGGTGACGAAGCGCACAAGATGGCGCGCATGGTCAAGTCCATCATCGAAAGCGGTGCTGCGCGCTCCCTGCCCACGGGCGACCTGCGCACGGCGGCCGAGATGGCCTCGGGCCTGCTGCGCAAGACGCTGGACGCCTTTGCTCGCCTGGATACCAAGGCTGCCGTGGCCATCCTCAAGGAAGATGATCTGATCGACCAGGAGTTCGACGGCTTCGTGCGCAAGCTCATCACCTACATGATGGAAGACCCGCGCACCATCTCGGCCAGCCTGGACCTGCTGTTCCTGGCCAAGGCGATCGAGCGCATCGGCGACCATTCCAAGAATGTGGCCGAGCTGATCATCTATCTGGTGGAGGGCAAGGATGTCCGTCACCAGACCATGGATGCCATCGAGTCGGCAGTGCTGTAAGTGCCGGAGGCGAACAACGGATGAAGAAGATGCCCATGGTCCTCATCGTCGAGGACGAGCCCGCCATCGCGGAGCTGATCGCTGTCAACCTGCGGCACAACGGCTTCCAGCCGGTCTGGGCCGAGGACGGCGTGACGGCGCAGCGCGAGCTCGATGCCGTGCTGCCCGACGTGATCCTGCTTGACTGGATGCTGCCCGGCGCCAGCGGCCTGTCCCTGGCGCGCAAATGGCGCGCGGACAGCCGCACCAAGGCCGTGCCCATTCTGATGCTCACGGCGCGCGGCGATGAACCCGACAAGGTGGCGGGGCTCGATGCGGGCGCCGATGACTACATCACCAAGCCCTTCTCGACCCAGGAGCTGCTCGCGCGCATCCGTGCCGTGCTGCGGCGCCGTGCGCCCGAGCAGATTCAGGACAAGGTCAATATCGGCGAGCTGGTGCTCGATGCCGCCGCGCACCGCGTGAGCTGGCAGGGCGACATGATCAAGGTGGGGCCCACCGAGTTCAAGCTGCTGCACTACCTGATGAAGCACCCCGAGCGCGTGCACAGCCGTGCCCAGTTGCTGGACAAGGTCTGGGGCGATCACGTCTTCATCGAGGAGCGCACGGTGGACGTGCACGTCAAGCGGCTGCGCGAGGCGCTGGGCATGGCCGGTGCATTGATCGAGACGGTACGCGGCGCCGGCTACCGGCTCAGCGCGCAGGCGCTGGCCTGAGGTCGTTTTTTCCGCATGAATCCACGCATGGCCTTCGCGGGCCATGCCAGGGCGCCGCTGCCCAGGGCAGCGAATACAACGCAAAGAAGGCGCAAGTATGGGTTGGCGAGGTTTTCGCTTGTTGGCGTCCCAGATCGCGGGCGCATTGCTGGGCTGGTGGCTCTGGGGCGTCATGTCCGCCTCCAGCCCCGGCATGGCCGCCCAGGCCGTGGCGGCCCTGACGGGGGCGCTGTGCGCGGGCTGGATCTGGTGGCTGGTGGACAGCTGGAATGCCATGCGCCTGCTGTCCTGGCTGCGCCAGTCCGAGCTGCGGGAGGCGCCCGAACTCAGCGGCATCTGGGGCGAGGCCAGCGTGCGCATGCGCCGGTGGCTGCGCCAGAGCGTGCAGCAGGTGCAGCAGGGCGATCAGCGCCTCAACGACATTCTTTCGGCCCTGCAGGCCAGCCCCAATGGCGTGGTCCTGCTGGACGCCGATGGGCGCATCGAATGGTGCAACCAGATCGCGGCGCGGCAGTTCGGCTTCGATGCCGAACGCGACCTGCTGCAAAGCATTGGCAACCTGGTGCGCGACCCCGAGTTCAGCGCCTATTTCGCCACCCAGGACTTCTCACGCGACCTGGTCATGCAGGGCCGCGAAAGCACGGCCTCGCGGCCCGTCAAGCTGTCGGTACAGCTGTATGGCTATGGCGAAGGGCGCAAGCTGCTGCTGGCGCGCGATGTCACCGCTGTGGAGCAGGCCGAGGCCATGCGCCGCGACTTCGTGGCCAATGTCTCGCATGAAATCCGCACGCCGCTGACCGTGCTCGTGGGCTTTGTGGAGACGCTGCAGAACCTGCCGCTGGAGCCCGAGGAGCGCAACCGCTACCTGGGACTGATGGCCCAGCAGGCCGAGCGCATGCAGCATCTGGTGGAAGACCTGCTGGCGCTGTCGCGCCTGGAGGGCAGCCCCTTGCCCAGCAGCAACGAATGGGTGCCCGTGGCCCAGCTGATGCAGCGCTGCGAGAACGAGGCGCGCGGCCTGTCTTCCATGCTCACGCGCAAGCAATCCCTGCCGCATGCGCTGAGCTTTCCGTCGGCCGAGGTGCTGGCGCAGGCCGGTGAGGTGGCCGGCGCCAGCGCCGAGCTGCAAAGCGCTTTCTCCAACCTGCTGGCCAACGCCATGCGCTACACGCCGGCAGGCGGGCGCATCGAGGTGGCCTGGGAGACCTTGCCTGATGGATCGGCACGCTTTGCCGTGCACGACTCCGGGCCTGGCATCGAACCCAAGCACCTGGCACGCCTGACAGAACGCTTTTACCGTGTGGACCGCAGCCGTTCGCGCGACACCGGCGGCACGGGCCTGGGCCTGGCCATCGTCAAGCACGTGCTGCAGCGCCATGGCGCCAAGCTGGGCATCACCAGCGCGCCGGGCCAGGGGTCGGAATTTTCCGTGACCTTTCCGGCCAGCCGTGTCCGCGTTGCGGCCCCAGGCACGCGCGAAGTCGGCGAGGCCCGCGAAAGCCGCGCAGCATAGGGGTGGCCCCGTGTGAACGGCCAAGGCCGTTCAGCGGCTTGTGGCTTTGCGCACGATGGTGCTGAACACCAGGGCCGTCACCAGCAGCGCACAGGCACTGCTGGCCCAGAACGGGGCGGGCGTGCCATGGTGCAGCCAGGCGGGCAGGGCGCTGTCCGTGCCGTAGGCCAGCCAGTATCCGCCGGCCAGTCCGCCGCCCCACAGCAGCAGGCAGTAGATGACCAGCGGCGCCACGGTGATGCGGTAGCAGCGCAGCACGAAGAGGCAGAAGGTCTGCACGGCGTCGGCCACATGGTAGGCAGCCACCCAGGCCAGCAGGCTGGCGGTAGTGGCCACCACCTCGGGGTTGCTGCTGTAGATGCGGGCCAGGCCCTCGCGGGACAGGAACAGTGCCGAGGCCAGCACCAGTCCACCCGTTGCCGCAAGCCGCCAGCCCATGGTGACAAGGCGGCGCGCCATGGCCTCGTCCCCCGCGCCGCGCCAGTAGCTGATCCGCGCGCTGGTGGCAATCGCCAGCGACAGGGGCACCATGTAGCACAGCGCCGCAAGATTGGCAGCAATCTGGTGGCTGGCCGAGGCCAGCGTGCCCTGGCGCGCCACGAACAAGGCCATCAGCGTGAACGAGGTCACCTCCACCAAAATTGCCAGCCCTGCTGGAACGCCCAGTCGAGCGAACTGCACCAGTTGCGGCCAGTCCGGGGGCTCCATGCGCCGCCACAGCGCCAAGGGCGCATACAGGCCCTGGCTGCGCATCAGCACGAATGCGAGGGCAACCATGGCGTAGTTCACCACCAGCGTGGCCCAGGCACAGCCCTCGGCGCCCAGCGCAGGCAGGCCGGCGCCGCCAAAGGCCAGCCAGATCGACAGGGGGATTTTCAGCAGCAGCGACAGCAGCTGCAGCCAGGTCACCAGCAGGGGGTGGCCCAGCGCCTGGTTCAGCGTGCTGTAGATGCGAAACAGCAAGGCGGCCGGAAGGCTCCAGGCCAGCACCGATAGATAGGCCCGCACCTCCACCTGCAGCGGTGGCGGCACATCGGCCCAGCGCAGCAGCGCATCGGGAAACAGCAGCACGCCCATGCCCAGGGCGCAGGCGGCCAGCAGCATGTACATGGCCTGGCGCAGCGTGCGGCCTATGGCCTGCGGCTGTCCGGCGCCGCGATGTTCGGCCCACAGCGGCAGCAGGGCCTGGAAGATGCCCATCAGCGAGACATAGACGCTCACGAAGATGGCCGAGCCCACGGACAGCGCTGCCAGCGCCTCTTCGGCGTAGCGGCCCGCCACGATGGTGTCGGTCACGCCGAAGGCCATCACCGCCAGCTGGCCCGCCAGCACGGTCAGCGCGTGCTGGGCGATGGTGCGCCGTTCGGTGCCCAGTGGTGCGCGCGCGGGCTGGCTCATGGCCTGGCCTGGGCGGGGCTTGCCTCGGGCCTGCGCTTCAAGACCAGCAGGAAGTCCTTGCGATCGGTGGGGCGCACCACGCGGGCCACGGTTTCCCAGGTGCCCTGCAGGCGTGCACTGTGCGGATCCAGCCAGGTTTCTTCCTCGGCCACCATCCAGTCGCAGCGGGCGGCGCCGGCCATGCTCAGGCGTTGGGTGTCGATGTCGCCGTAAAAGCGCAGCGCCGCAATGTGCGCGCGGGGCAGGCCATAGGTTTGCACGCAGCTGCCATCCCTGGGCAGTTCGGTCAGCACCTGGCGTATCTGCGGCTCGAAGCTGCGCGCATGGTCCAGCAGCGGCAGCCACAGCGTCATCAGCAGCAGCCAGCCCAGCGTGGCGCCGCTGGCCGGCAGCACCAGGCTCTTCCAGATGGCGGCGCGGTTGCGCGATGTGCGCCAGGCGACGAGTACGCACCAGGCCAAGGTGGCGGCAACCGCCACGGCGAAGGAGAACACCGAGAATTCGGGCGTGAACTGCGGGGCCAGCCTGGCCACATTGGCGGCCGGCTTTGCGGGAATGCCGGTCTGCAGCGAGAGCCAGATCACCCAGATGGCAATGGCGGCAGCACTGAAGAACAGCAGGGTGAACCAGTCGATCAAGGCGCTGATGCTGCGGCGCAGCGTCGGCAGGGCAAAGGCTGCCAGCGTGGCGATGGCGGGCAGGCCCAGCAGCAGGGCGCGGTCCGCAGGCAGCGTGCTCAGCGAGGCGATCACCGGAATGATGGCAAACCATAGCGGCAGCGCCAGATGGGGATAGCGGCGAGGCGTGGCGATCTGGCGGCGCCAGACCCACAGGGTCCACATGGCCAGCGGCCAGGCCGGCCAGCTGAACCACAGCAGCAGCCGAACCAGGCTTTGCCACTCCTTGGCGGTGCCGCTGTCCACAAGGCGCCAGGCCCATTGGTCCAGCCACAAGGACAGTGCAGCCGCCAGCAGCGTGACGCCCAGCCACAGCGCGGTCCAGATGCGTGCCTCGCGCGGCGCGGGCGAGGGCTCGTCACCCCAGGTACGCGAGAAAAACGCCATGGCCGCACCGCCCAGGCCGAACAGCGTGGCCACGGTCGGCGCGCCGCTCAGCGCCAGGCCGGGCAGGCCCAGCAGCAGCGCCAGCATCGCGGTGCGGCCGTGGTAGGGCATGGCTGCGGCGGCAAAGAACAGCAGGGCCGCGCAGCCGAGCTGGGTCATGTAGCTGGTGGTCTCATGGGAAAGCTGGGCCAGGCCCAGGCAGGCCACCAGGGCCAGCAGGCCGCCATCGGCCATGGCGCGTGCGTAGTCGGTGGGCTGTGCCTCGCCGCCAAAGGCAAAGGCCACGGGGCGCGCGCCCGGCGTGCGCGCCAGGTAGTACACGCCCCACCAGGTGGCCGTCAGCGTGAGCACCAGCATGGCGATGAAGGGCAGGCGTGCCGCCATCTCCGGATGCAGCCAGGAAGGCGCTCCCTGCATGGCCAGCGCACCGAGCCAGTACGACAGCAGGCCCTCGGATTCGGGCAGCAGGCCCGCCATGCGCGGTGCCAGCCACGAGGTATGGCCCAGGGCCAGCTCCCGCATGTAGCCGAAGGCCTCCATGTCGGCCATGCGCCAGGGGCTGCGCCCCACATATCCGGGCACGACATAGGCCAGGCACAGCAGCAACAGCGACCAGCGGGGCAGGCGGCGCACGGCGCTTTGAGCAACGATGGCAGGGGTGGGCTGGTTCACTCACAGGACTTTCTGCAACGGAGGGCGCAAGAATACGCGAAGCAAGGGCCTCGAAAAGCGTGGGACATGACTGGCCGGCGGGGATTGGCCGGACTGCGAAAAACAAAAGGGCAGCGCGGTTGCCCGTGCTGCCCTTCTGGCCGGAGAAGCAGGATTTACTTCTTGCCGAAACGGTTGCGGAAGCGCTCCACACGGCCGCCCATGTTGTCCACCGACTTTTGCGTGCCGGTGTAGAAGGGGTGCGACTCGGACGAGGTGTCCAGCTTGAACAGGGGGTAGTCCTTGCCTTCGAAGGTGTCGGTTTCCTTCGTGTTCACGCAGGAGCGGGTCACGAACTTGAAGCCGTTGGACAGGTCCACGAACAGAACTTCGCGGTAGTTGGGGTGGATGCCTTCTTTCATGATCTTTCCTTCTGATGCAAGTGCGGTAGCCGTGCCTGACCCGCTGCAACCTTTGTAGCGGTTCAAATCAAGCGTACTTTCCGCAAGAAAAAGCCCTGCATTATCGCATAGTGCTCAGTTGCGTGCCAAGCCGCCGGGCCTGGGGCCCGTGTACGCCGCGCGCGGCCGAATGATCTGCCGGGTGGCGCGCTGCTCCAGCGCCTGCGCCAGCCAGCCTGCGCAGCGGCCCAGAGCGAACAGCCCGAAGGCGCTGCCCGGCGGCAGCTGCAGGTGGCGCCGCAGGGCCACCAATGCGAAATCGACCGAAGGGGCAAGGCCAGTGAGTGCCATCGCTTCGGCCACCAGGGCCGCCGCCGGTCCATGCCTGGGCAGCATTTCCAGCAGCAGGGCGGCGCGCACATCGCCTTCGGGGTAGAGGTGGTGGCCGAAGCCGGGCAGGGTCTCGCCGCGCGCCAGGCGCTGGCGCAGGCGTGCCGGGGCCTGCGCCTCGCCCAGCTCGTCCCAGAGCGCCTCGACACGCGCGGTCGTGCCGCCGTGGCGCCCGCCCGTCAGGGCGGCAAGGCCTCCCACCACGGCCGCCCGCAGGCTGGCGCCCGTGGATGCCACGCAGCGCGCCGTGAAGCCGGAGGCGTTGAGTTCATGGTCGGCGCACAGCACCAGGGCCATGCGCACCAGGTCGGCGCCTTGTGCGTCCAGCGCCCAGGCCTGGGCGCATTGCAGGTGGATGGGGGTCTTGTCCGGCGCCGTGCCCAGCAGGCAGGCCGCCAGCAGGCGCAGGAGCGCTCCGCAGCCAGCCGCCAGCCGTTCTGGCGATTGCTGCCATGCGGCAGTGGCCGCGTCATCGCTGGCGACGGTGAACAGGGGCAGCAATGTGTTTTCGCACGGTTGGCCGGCCATGCGCTGCTGAAGGTCGGACAGCAAAGGCGCGGCCTCCACGGCGTTTGCCGCGAAGGCCTCCGTGGTCGGGCATTGCCAGAGGAGGGCGGCCGTCTCCTCCAGCGTGCGGGTTCGCGCCCAGTCCACGGCATCCTCGCCTCGGTAGTACAGGCGACCCTGTTCTATCAATGTGATCGATGACTCCAGCACCGGCAGGCCCCAGCTGAGCGCGGCCTGGGCCACTTCGCGCGGCTTGCGGCCCTGGCCGCGCTGGCGTGCGAGCTGCTCGACCTCCTCGCGCAGGTAGCGGCTTTGGCGCGGTGTGTCTGCCGCGTGGGCGTGCAGCAGTCCTCGGCTGACATAGGCATACAGCGTGGCGCGGCTCACGCCCAGCAGTGCGGTGGCTTCGGTCGAGTTCAGGTAGTCGGGCATGGGTGTGATGATATGTTGATTTATTTAATCAATATTGACAATATTTTCTGGAAATCTATGGTGCGGGTTCCAACCCTTGTTTCCGTTGCCAGGAGTGCTCCATGTCCAGTCTTCCGACCTCTTCCGCTTTTGATCACTGCGCCGCCCAGATCTGGGCGGCATTGGGAGGTGCCCACGGCGCGCTGCACCGTCTGGAGATGCGCGGGCAAGGCGCCTTGGCCTCGGTGTTCCCGGTCTCCGATCTGGCGGCAGCCAGCCTGGGTGTGGCAGGCCTTGCCATCTCCGAGTTGGTGGCCCAATGCGGCGCTGCCGCGCCGCAGGTGGTTGTGGACCGCAGGCTCGCGTCCCTGTGGTTTGGCAGCAGCCTGTATCCACTGGGCTGGGAGATGCCCGCGCTGTGGGACGCCGTGGCCGGTGACTACCGCACGGCCGATGGCTGGATCCGCCTGCATACCAATGCGCCCCACCACCGCGCAGCGGCGCTGGCCGTGCTCGGCGCACCGGCTGACCGGGAGGCTGTGGCGACGGCGGTGAGCCGCTGGACGGCGCATGAGTTGGAGTCGGCCGTTGTCGCGCAGGGAGGCTGTGCCGCCGCCATGCGCGGGCTGGCTGCCTGGGCTGCGCATCCGCAGGGGCAGGCCGTGCAGCAGGAGCCTTTGCTGGCGTGGCAGGCGCATCCGCAGCCGGGCCAGCCCTTCAGTTTCAGTACTGGTGCGTGGCAACCATCGGCGCAGCGGCCGCTGCAGGGGCTGCGCGTGCTAGACCTGACGCGCATTCTGGCCGGCCCCGCTGCCACGCGATGGCTGGCGGGCCACGGCGCCGAGGTGTTGCGTATCGATCCACCGGGCTGGGAGGAGCCCGGCACGGTGCCGGAAGTCACGCTGGGCAAGCGCTGTGCCCGGCTGGACCTGCGGGCGCCGCAGGATCGTGCCGTGTTCGAGCAACTGCTGGCCGGTGCCGACGTGCTGGTCCACGGTTACCGGGACGGTGCGCTGGCGGGGCTGGGATTCGGGGCCGCGTGGCGCCGTCGGCTGAATCCCTGGCTCATCGATGTGTCGCTCAATGCCTATGGCTGGAGCGGGCCCTGGCAGCAGCGGCGCGGCTTCGACAGCCTGGTGCAGATGAGCGCCGGCATCGCCGATGCAGGCATGCACCGGCTGGGCCGGCACCGACCCACGCCGCTGCCGCTGCAGGCGCTGGACCACGCCACCGGCTATCTGATGGCTGCCGCCGTGGTGATGGCGCTGGTGCGGCGCATGCAGGGGCAGGGCGGCAGCACGGTGCGCGCCTCGTTGGCGCGCACGGCCCATCTTCTGGCGGGGCATGGCGTGGGCGACCCGGATGCCTGCCTGCTGGCGCCGGTGAACGGTGCCGAGGATTTCAGCGCGGCGATCGAGGCGACCTCCTGGGGCGCGGCGCGGCGCCTGCGGGCGCCGGTGGAGGTGACGGGTGCGCCCATGCATTGGGAGCGCGCGGCCTGTGCGCTGGGCACGTCTGTCGCAGCTTGGTGAGACGGGCGGCTGGAATGCAAAACGCCCCGCGTGAGCGAGGCGTCTGTAGGGGCCGTGGGCTGGATCGCTGCGATCAGCCGCCGCGGCGCATCATGTCGAAGAAGTCCACGTTGGTCTTGGTGGCCCGCATGTTCTTGATCATCAGCTCCATGGCCTCGATCTCGTCCATGTTGTACATGAACTGGCGCAGGATGCGGGTCTTTTGCAGGATCTCGGGAGCCAGCAGCAGTTCTTCGCGGCGTGTGCCGCTCTTGTTGAGTTCGATGGCGGGGAACACGCGCTTTTCGTAGAGGCGGCGGTTCAGGGCCAGTTCGCTGTTGCCCGTGCCCTTGAACTCTTCGAAGATCACTTCGTCCATGCGGCTGCCGGTATCGACCAGGGCCGTGGCGATGATGGTCAGCGAGCCGCCTTCTTCCACATTGCGTGCCGCGCCGAAGAAGCGCTTGGGACGCTGCAGGGCGTTGGAGTCCACGCCGCCCGACAGCACCTTGCCCGACGAGGGCACGACGTTGTTGTAGGCGCGGGCCAGGCGGGTGATGGAGTCCAGCAGGATGACCACGTCCTTCTTGAGCTCGACCAGGCGCTTGGCGCGCTCGATCACCATCTCGGCCACGTGCACGTGGCGCGTGGCGGGCTCGTCGAAGGTGGAGGCGATGATTTCGCCCTTGACCGAGCGCTGCATCTCGGTCACTTCTTCGGGGCGCTCATCGACCAGCAGCACCATCAGGTGCACGTCGGGATGGTTGGCCGTGATGGAATGGGCGATGCTCTGCATCATCATGGTCTTGCCGCTCTTGGGCGGTGCGACGATCAGCGCGCGCTGGCCGCGGCCGATGGGGGCGATGATGTCGATGATGCGGCCGGTGATGTTCTCCTCGCCCTTGATCTCGCGCTCCAGGCGCAGCTGCTGGGTGGGGAACAGCGGGGTCAGATTCTCGAACAGCACCTTGTGCTTGTTCTGCTCGGGCGAGCCGCCGTTGACGGAGTCGAGCTTGGTCAGTGCGAAATAGCGCTCGCCATCCTTGGGCGTGCGCACTTCACCTTCGATCATGTCGCCGGTGTGCAGGTTGAAGCGGCGGACCTGGCTGGGCGAGATGTAGATGTCGTCGGTGCTGGCCGTATAGCTGGTGTCGGGGCTGCGCAGAAAGCCGAAACCGTCCGGCAGGATTTCCAGCACGCCGTCGGCGAACACTTGTTCGCCTGCCTTGGCTCGCTTTTTGATGATGGCGAACATCAACTCTTGCTTGCGCATGCGACCGACGTTTTCGATCTCAAGCGCTTCGGCCTGCTTCAGGACTTCAGACACGTGCAGTGCCTTGAGTTCATTAAGGTGCATGGAGTGACTCCAGAACGGAGTGGAAAGAAACCAGGGGAAGGCGTTGAGCCAAGCGAAACACTGTGGAAGTGGGCTGGCTTGCCTGAGGGTCTCAGCGCGGCCTTCAATGCATAAGGCCGGTGATGAAGGGCATTATGACAGGAAAAAATCCGAAGGTCACAGGGAAATTTGCGCTGGCGCCTCGTTTGTGCGCCAGTGCGATGCGGAGCGGCGGTCAACGCCGGCCCGCATCTGTGACGGCCCCGTGTGCGGGGCCGTCGGGGGAATCAGGCCAGGTGCTGTTCCAGGAAAGCGGACAGCTGTGCCTTGTTGAGGGCGCCCACCTTGGTGGCGGCCAGCTGGCCATCCTTGAACAGCATCAGCGTGGGGATGCCGCGGATGCCGAACTTGGCGGGGATCTCGCGGTTCTCGTCCACATTCATCTTGGCGATGGACAGCTTTTCCTTGTAGGTCTGCGCTGCTTCGTCGAGGATGGGGGCGATCATCTTGCAGGGGCCGCACCATTCGGCCCAGTAATCGACCAGCACCGTGGTGCCAGGCTGCAAGACGTCGGCTTCAAAGCTTGCGTCGGAGATATGTTTGATCAGTTCGCTGGCCATGGGTGGAGTCCTTGATTTTTCGCAATGAGGAAGGCGCAGGAAAATCCGCACCGCAAAAAGATTGTGACAGAAACCTATCACCTGCTGCACCGTATGGGCGGTAGCTCAATGCTATGACTGTCATAGCTGTTTATGGGGTGGCGACAGGGTTGCCGGGACTCCGGGAATTAGTGGCGTCTGCGCGCAGACCGGCCTGCGGCAGGGTATTCTGCGCGCCCGCGCTGCAGGCATATGTGCCGGCCGGCAGCGCCAAGTTGAATGCGAGCATGGAATGGAAACTGATGTGATGGATGCTTTTGAACCCGGTGCGGCAGCGCGCACGATGAACTGCGATGTGGCGGTGATCGGTGCGGGGCCTGCGGGCCTGATGGCGGCCGAAGGGCTGGCCGGCAAGGGGCTGGATGTCCATGTGTTCGAGGCCAAGTCCTCCGCTGGGCGCAAGTTCCTCATGGCAGGCAAGGGCGGGCTCAACCTGACCCATTCCGAAAACCTGCCCGCCTTTGTCTCCCGCTACGGCGAGCGCAGTGCCGAGGTGTCGCGCTGGCTGGAACTGCTGTCCCCGGATCAACTGCGTGCCTGGGCCGGCGAGCTGGGCGTGGAAACCTTTGTGGGCAGCTCGGGTCGTGTATTTCCCAAGGACATGAAGGCTGCCCCCTTGCTGCGAGCCTGGCTGGTGCGTCTGCAGACCCAGGGCGTGGTGCTGCACACGCGCCATCGCTGGGTGGGCTGGCAAGACGGCGATGCGCTGGGCTTTGATACACCCGAAGGGCGGCTGCAGGTGCGGGCAAGGGCCGTGGTGCTGGCATTGGGCGGTGGCAGCTGGGCGCGCCTGGGCTCGGATGGCGCCTGGCTGCCCTTGCTGGAGCAGCGTGGTGTTGAAGTCGCTGCGTTGAAGCCTTCCAACTGCGGGTTCGATGTGGGTCTGGACGGCGTGGCTTCGGGCGGACAGATCGATCGCCGGGAGTTCATGGCCGAGCTGCTGGGCGCCAGCCCCCAGCCTGCGCGCGGCTGGAGTCCTTATTTCACCGAGCGCTTTGCGGGCCAGCCCTTCAAGTCTGTGGCGCTGTCCTTTGATGATGGCAAGGGCCATGTTTTCTCGCGCAAGGGTGAATTCATCGCCACGACCACGGGCGTGGAAGGCAGCCTGATCTATGCCGTCTCGGCCGCGTTGCGCGAAGCCATTGCGCGCGATGGGCGGGCCACCTTCCATCTCGACCTGCTGCCCCAGTTGACACCCGAGCGCGTGCTGGTGGAAGTGCGCCATCCGCGCGGCTCGCGCAGCCTGGCCAGCCATCTGAAGGGGCGCCTGGGCCTGGACGGCATCAAGGCCGCCGTGCTGCATGAGGTGCTGGGCAAGGAAGGTGTGGCCGACCCTGTGCGGCTGGCCCATGCCATCAAGGCCCTGCCCATCACCGTGGTGGCTGCCCGTCCCATTGACGAGGCCATCAGCACGGCGGGCGGAGTGCGGCTGCAGGCGCTGGACGCCAACGGCATGTGCGCAGCCGCACCTGGCGTTTTCTGCGCCGGCGAGATGCTGGACTGGGAGGCTCCCACAGGCGGCTACCTGCTGACGGCATGCATGGCCAGCGGCCTGCAGGCCGCGCAAGGCGTTGCCCGCTATCTCAAGGTGGATGGCGCGGAGCGTTAAGGAGGAGTGGGTGCCGCAGCGGGCCTGGACGGGGCAGGCGCCCGCAGGGCCTGCTGTTCAATGAAGGTGACGAGCCTTGCCCTCGGCACTGGTTTCACGGTTAGGGCTGCTTGGTTCCCCACCTGACCCGGTTGGCCGCTTCCCCATGCGAGGAGGCCCGTCACTCTCGATTATAGGGGCAAACACCGGGCCGCCCGGACGACATGGCCGGCCAAACCCGGGTCGCCTCGGGCAAGGGCGCCCAGCCCCGTAGAATCGCGGGATGTCTTATCTTGTGCTGGCCCGCAAATACCGCCCCCGCAATTTCTCTGAAATGGTGGGGCAGGAGCATGTCGTTCAGGCGCTCACCAATGCCCTGACGCAGCAGCGCCTGCACCATGCCTATCTGTTCACCGGCACGCGCGGCGTGGGCAAGACCACGGTCTCGCGCATTCTGGCCAAGTCGCTCAACTGCCAGGGCGCCGATGGCCAGGGCGGCATCACGGCAACGCCCTGCGGCGTCTGTGCGGCCTGTACCGAAATCGACAGCGGGCGCTTTCCCGACTACACGGAGCTGGACGCTGCCTCCAACCGTGGCGTGGACGAGGTGCAGAGCCTGCTGGAGCAGGCTGTCTACAAGCCGGTGCAGGGACGCTTCAAGGTCTTCATGATCGACGAAGTGCACATGCTCACGAACACGGCTTTCAACGCCATGCTCAAGACGCTGGAGGAGCCGCCCGAGTACCTGAAGTTCGTGCTGGCCACCACCGATCCGCAGAAGGTTCCCGTGACCGTGCTCAGCCGCTGCCTGCAGTTCAACCTGCGGCCCATGGCGCCCGAGACCGTGCTGGAGCATCTGGGCCAGGTGCTGGGGCAGGAAGGCGTGGCCTCCGAGCCCCAGGCCCTGCGCCTGCTGTCGCGCGCCGCGCGTGGCTCCATGCGCGATGCGCTGTCGCTGACCGACCAGGCCATTGCCTTTGGCAGCGGACAGCTGCAGGAGGCCACGGTGCGCCAGATGCTGGGCAGCGTGGACCGCAGCCATGTGTTCCGCCTGATCGAGGCACTGGCCCAGGCCGATGGCCAGGTGGTGGTGGAAACCTCCGAAGCGCTGCGCCGCAATGGCCTGTCCGCCGCCTCCACGCTGGAGGAAATGTGCGCCGTGCTGCAACGCATGGCCGTGGCACAGGCCGTGCCGCAGATGGCCACCGATGCCAGCGATCCGGAGGCCGCGGAGATCGCCCGCCTTGCGGTGCTGATGCCGCGCGACGAAACCCAGCTGCTCTACAGCATCTGCCTGCATGGCCGGGCCGAACTGGGGCTGGCACCCGACGAGTACGCGGCGCTGACCATGGCGCTGCTGCGGCTGCTGGCGTTCAAGCCGCAATCTGCAGAGCCCGCCCCGGGCGTGGCTGAAAAAAAAACTCCAGCGCTGACCCCCTCCACGGCGAAGCCTGAATCTCCCGCGCCCGTTGCGCAGACGCGGCCCGCACAGCCCGCTGTGCCCGAGTCTCCTGCTGTGCCGGCCAAGGCGGCCATGCCCGTCCCGGTCGCGCCTCCTGCTCCTGTCGCGCCTGCCGCATCTTCCGTGACCGCTGCGCCCGCCGTGGTCGCTCCCGTGGTGCAAGCCGTTGCGGCTCCAGCGCCTGTTCAGGCGCCCGTGGCCGTGGCGGCAGTTGCCCGGCCGGAACCTGTGCTTGCGCCTGTCCAGGAGGCCAGGCCTTCCGCTGCTCCAGAGGTGAAGCCGGCCGCCGGTGTCGCCCAGGAGCCCCTGGACGAGCCTGTGGACGATGTGCAGGAAGACGAAGACTCTTCTGCCGATGAGGCGCCGCAGGCGCAGGATGCCGATGCGCCCGACGAGGGTGCCTGGGCCGGGATGCCCGATGAAGGCTGGGCCGACGAAGGCCGCTGGAGCGATGACGGAGATCTGGCCCTGGAGCCGCCTGCCGCTGCCGTGGCACGGCAGGCCGAACCGCAGATCGACGCTCAGATCGATGTGCAGGACTTCGCTCCCGAACGTGGCCGCCAGTCCCCCGGTGCGCCTCCCGCACCGACCGTGGAGCGCACGCCCGACGGCGATGTTTGGCACGCTGCCGTCCAGCAACTGGTGCAGGCCGAGGCCGTCACTGCGCTGGCGCGGCAGCTGGCGCTGCAGTCGCAACTGGTGGCGCGCGATGGCGATGCATGGACGCTGCGCGTGGAAAGCAGCTCGCTGGCCCAGCCCGCCACGCGCGAGCGCCTGCGTGCGGCGCTGGAGGCCGCTGGCCTGGCGCGGCAACTGCATGTCGAGCAAGGCGCCGTGGCAGACAGCCCCGCGCGGCGCAATGCGGTGGCCAGCCATGAGCGCCAGCGCATTGCAGAAGACATCGTGATAAATCATTCTCTGGTGCAGACCCTGATTCGCAGCCATGGCGCGAAAATCGTGCCCGGCAGTATCAAGCCCGTATCCATTCAGCCCTGACACGCTCTAGAGCGTTTCGTTTTTACCCTACAGAAGAAGGAACTCACATGTTCAACAAAGGACAACTGGCCGGCCTGATGAAGCAAGCCCAGGCCATGCAGGACAACCTCAAGAAGGCCCAGGATGAACTGGGCAACATCGAGGTGGAAGGTGAATCGGGCGCGGGCCTCGTGAAGGTGGTCATGACCTGCAAGCACGACGTCAAGCGCATCACCATCGACCCCAGCCTGCTGGCCGAAGACAAGGACATGCTGGAAGACCTGGTGGCTGCCGCCTTCAACGCCGCCGTGCGCAAGGCCGAAGAGACTTCCAACGAGAAGATGGGCAAGCTCACGGCCGGCATGCCCGGCCTGCCGGGCGGCATGAAGTTCCCGTTCTGAGGCAGGCCCCAGCGGTTGTGCCGAACAGCCTGGAGAGGCCATGCCGGCTTCTCCAGCTGCCCACTCGTGTGGAGTGGCCATCGAGCGATCTGCCCCTGCAGATCGCTTTTTTTCTGAGAACCTTCTCCATTGAAAGGAAGCTGCCATGTCGGACGTGCAATCGCTCGATGGCCTGATCGAGGCCTTGCGCAGGCTCCCGGGTGTGGGCATCAAGTCGGCGCAGCGCATGGCCTTCCACCTGCTGCAGCGCGACCAGGACGGCGCGCGGCAGCTGGCCCGTGCCCTGACCACGGCCGTGGAGTCGGTCACCCACTGCGAGCGCTGCCATACCTTCACCGAAGGCCGCATCTGCTCCATCTGCCAGGATGAAGGGCGTGACGCGGCCCGGCTGTGCGTGGTGGAGGCGCCCGCCGATATGGCGGCCATGGAGCGCACGGGTGCCTACCATGGCTATTACTACGTGCTGATGGGGCGGCTGTCGCCACTCGACGGCATAGGTCCGCGCGATCTGAACCTGTCATCCCTGCTGGAGCGTGCCGGCGACGGCAAGGTGCAGGAGGTGATCCTGGCCACCAGCTTCACGGCCGAAGGCGAGGCCACGGCCCATGCGATCAGCGAGGCCCTGAAGGCGCGCGGCATCCATGTGACGCGGCTGGCGCGCGGCGTGCCCATAGGCAGCGAACTCGAATACGTGGACCTGGGTACGATCGCCCATGCGCTGGTGGACCGCCGGTAGTGGCCGAGGCGGCTGGCGTTTCTTGTCTTTTCATCAGGAGCCTGTATGCCGACCTCCGTCATCCTGCCGCCCGGCGGTTTCTCCATAGCGCATTGGTGCCTGCTGGTGGCGGCCCTGCTGCCGCTGGCCTGCGCCTACATCGCCAAGGCGCCCGGCATGAAGCACCGGCCGGGGCAGCGCGGTTTCGACAACCACGAACCCCGGGCCTGGCTGGCGCAGCAGACGGGCTACCAGGCACGGGCCAACGCGGCGCAGGCCAATAGCTTCGAGTGCCTGCCTTTCTTTATTGGCGCCCTGCTGGTTGCCTGGCAATTGGGCGCACCGTCCGCGCGTGTCGATGGCCTGGCCGTGGCCTTTGTTGTGTTGCGCATTGCCTACATCGCCTTCTATGTGACGGACCGTGCCACGCTGCGCAGTCTGGCCTGGGCGCTGGCGCTGGTGGTGAATCTGCTGCTGTTTTTCGCAGGCTACCGCTGAGGCCTGCGTGAGGGCCGGGCGCGTGTCCATCATGCGCAGGACGGCCCTGAGGCCTACGGTGTTTCACATACGGGCAAGCACCGATGCTGTGCATGCGGGCTCTGGGCATGATCGTGTTGCACTGCAGCAAAATAACCATCATGTCTTCCCACGTGCTTGATCGCCGAACCTTGCTGAGCCTCATGGGGCTGGGTTCCCTTTGGTCGTTCCCTTCCCTCGGTTCGGCCGAGCTGGTGACGATTTCCGTGGGCGGTCAGGGCCTGCTGTATTACCTGCCGCTGGTGATTGCCCAGCAACTGGGGTACTTCGAGGCCGAGGGCCTGACCGTGCGCATCGATGACTATCCGGGCGGGTCGCAGTCGCTGCAGGCGCTGGAATCGGGCGCCGCCGATGTGTGCGCGGGTGCCTATGAACACACGCTTGTCGCCCAGCAGCGCGGCAGTCTGCTGCGTGCCTTTGTGGTGCAGGGGCGTGCGCCGCAGATTGCGCTGGGCGTGTCCTCGCGCTGGATGCCGCGCTACCAGGCGCTGGCCGATCTGCGCGGGCGGCGCGTGGGCGTGTCCTCGCTGGGTGCATCCACGGCCCGGGCCGTGCAACTGATGTTGCTGGGCGAAGGGCTGGAGGCCGATCTGGTGCAACTGGTGGGTGTGGGCTCGGGGCCCGACGCCATGGAGGCGCTGCGCACCGGGCGCGTGCATGCGCTGTGCCATGCGGACCCGCTGATGAGCGTGCTGGAGGACAAGGGTGCCGTGCGCATCGTCAGAGACCTGCGTGACCTGCGCAGCAGCGCGCAGCTGTACGGCGGATCCATGCCCTCGGGCACGCTGTACGCGACCCAGGCCTTTTTGCGCAAGAACCCGGCCAAGGCCCAGGCGCTGAGCAATGCCATGGTCCGATCACTCAAGTGGCTGCAGACCGCCGCGCCCATGGATGTGCTCAGGGCCGTGCCTGCACCCTATCTGCTGGGCTCGCGGCGCGCCTATCTGTCGGCCTTCGAGCACATGCGCACCACCATCTCGCCGGATGGCCTGATGCCCGATGACGGGCCTGCCACGGCCCTGCGTGCCCTGGTCCGTCTCAACCCTGCGCTGGCGCGCAGCGGTATCGACCTGGAGCGCTCGTTCACCAACGAATTCGTGCGGCAGTCCCGCCAGCGTTTCCATACCTGAGCCCCCGGGCCGCACGCAAAAGAGCCCGCGAAAGCGGGCTCTTTGGAGTGGGGCAGTGACGGTGCCTTTAGCTCCTTCCGCGCCTTCAGCGCCTTCAGCGCTTTTTCACCTTGGATGGCTTGCCGCCACGCGGCGCCGTGGTGACCGACACCTTGGCGTTGCGGTTTTGCGGCTGCACGGCTACCTTGCGCGCGGCCCCGGTGGGCTTGGCTGCCCTGGCATTGCCGCCGCCGCTGGCGCGCACCGGCAGGTAGGCCACCAGTGATTGGCCGGCATGCAGGGTGGCGGAGGATTTCAGGTCATTCCAGTCCGCCAGATTGGACGCGCTGACGCCGTAGCGGTTGGCCACGCTGATCAGCGTGTCGCGCTTGCGTGCCTTGATGGTGGTGCGGCGCGTGACGATCTCGGGGGCAAAGCTGATCTGGCCGTTGTCGGCCACGTGCCCTGCCACGTCGGCTCGCACGTTGGCGCCGCGCGGCACCATGAGCGCGGAGCCGGCCTTGATCAGCATGCGCGGGGGGATGTTGTTGAGGGCGCGCAGGTCGGACTCGCCCAGGCCCACGCGCTGGGCCGCCTCGGCCACGCTGATGGTGGAGGGCACGGTCCACACGGTCCAGCTCGCGTACTGGCCTTCGTCGAAGGCCTGCATGTTGCGGCGGAAAACCTTGGCGTTGTCCCAGGGCAGCAGGATCTCCGGCGTGCCGGCCGCAAAGATCACCGGCTTGCGGAAGCTGGGATTGAGCGCCTTGAAGTCATCGGTCGACACGTCGGCCAGCTTGGCCACCAGTTCCACGTCGATGTCGCGGGTGATGGTGACGGTCTGGAAGTAGGGGTGGTTCTCGATCAGCGGCAGCTCGGTGTTGAACGCATCGGGGTTGGCCACGATGTTCTTGACGGCCTGCAGCTTGGGCACGTACATGCGGGTCTCGGCCGGCATCTGCAGGTCGGTATAGCCCGTGGGCAGGCCCAGCTTCTCGTTGCGCTTGATGGCGCGGCCCACGCTGCCTTCGCCCCAGTTGTAGGCGGCCAGGGCCAGGTGCCAGTCGCCGAACATGTCATGGAGCTTTTGCAGGTAGTCCAGCGCGGCACGCGTGGAGGCCAGCACATCGCGGCGGTCATCGCGGAATGCGTTCTGCTTGAGGTCGAAATAGGTGCCGGTGGCCGGCATGAACTGCCACATGCCGGCCGCCTTGGCGGTGGAGACGGCCTGCGGGTTGAAGGCGCTCTCGATGTAGGGCAGCAGCGCCAGCTCGGTGGGCATGTTGCGCCGCTCCAGCTCCTCGACGATGTGGAACAGGTACTTGCTGGAGCGCTCGGTCATGCGCTGTATGTAGTCGGGCCGGCTGGCATACCACTGCTCGCGGTCCTTGACCAGATCCTGGTCCAGATCGGGCATGGCGAAGCCCTGGCGAATACGTACCCACAGATCGCCCGTGGTCTCCAGCGAGGCCACGCCGCCGTTGCCGGCGCTGCCTGTGCCCAGCGGGCTCAGCGGTCCGTTGGGGTACATCGGGGAGTGTGGTGCGGTGCTGGGGGCGGGGGCCGTGCTGGCCAGGTCCGGGCTGCTGGTGGTGGCGCAGCCCGCAAGAACCAGCAGGCTGCCCAGCAGCAGGGTGTGTAGCAGTTTCATCAGAAGACGTTTTTCCATTGGCGCAGGCCGGCCAGCACGCTGGCGGGGTCCTGCTGTCTTACCTGTGCGTCGAAGCCTGCGGCGGCGGCGGCCACTGCGGATTCGCGCGTTCTAAGAAAGGGATTGACGGAGCGCTCGGTCTCCATCAGGGAAGGCAGCGTGGGCCGGCCGGCCTCGCGCAACGCCTGACAATGCCTCTGGTAGTGAGCCAGGGCCTGGTTGTTTGGTTCCACGGCCTGCGCAAAGCGCAGGTTGGACATTGTGTACTCATGTGCGCAGCAGACCAGGGTGTTGTCCGGCAGCGCGGCCAGATCGTCCAGCGATTGCTGCATCTGCTGCGGCGTGCCTTCGAACAGGCGCCCGCATCCCCCTGAAAACAGCGTATCGCCGCAGAACAGCACGGGCTGCGCCTGCGCCGCCGTGCTGTAGAAGGCGATGTGGCCGCTGGTATGGCCGGGCACGTCAATGACCTGCCAGGGGCCGCCCAGGGCCTGCACGGTATCGCCACCCTGCACGCGCTGCACGGGTTCGGGCAACTGCTCGTAGGCGGGGCCCCAGACCTGGGCGCCCGTGGCCTGGCGCAGCTGCGCCACGCCGCCGACATGATCGGCATGGTGGTGGGTGACTAAAATGCCCTGCAACTGCAAGTCCAGCTGGCGCAGGCTGGCCAGCACGGGCGCTGCATCGCCGGGATCGACGACCAGGGCCTGCCCTGCGTCGTACAGCAGCCAGATGTAGTTGTCGGAAAAAGCGGGGATGGGCAACAGGTTCATGAGCAGCAAAATTATAGGGACGCATCACTGGACGCAATCTGCCCTCGGCCACTACCTGCTGGAATGGGAGCAGCAGCGCTGCGACGAGGCGGTGGCCGATATTTTCGGCTATCACAGCCTGCAGTTGGGCATGCCCATGCTCCAGGGGCTGCGCGCCAATCGCATGCCGCACCGCTGGCTGGCCCTGGATTCCTTGCAGGATGCGGTGCCAGCCGAGGGCGTGCCGCCGCTGGAGGTTCCCGTGGCGCTGCTGGCCGATCCGGCCGCGCTGCCATTTCCCGAGGCCAGCCTCGACCTGGTCGTGATGCCCCATACGCTGGAGACCTCGCCGGACCCGCATGCCGTGTTGCGCGAGGCGGCCAGGGTGCTGATGCCCGAGGGCCGTATCGTCGTGTGCGGGCTCAACCCCGCCAGTCTGCTGGGCGTGCAGCGCCGTGCCGAGCGCGGCGTGTATCTGCCCGATGTGGGCTGGGGCGTGGGCTACTGGCGGCTGCGCGACTGGCTGCGATTGCTGGCCTTCGAGATCGAGGCCGTGCAGTTCGGCTGCTATCGTCCTGCCGTGCAGACGGATCGCTGGCTGCGGCGCTGGCAGTTCATGGACCGCGTGGGGCGGCTGGGCTGGCCCATGCTGGGCGGCGTGTACTGCGTGGTGGCCGTCAAGCGCGTGCCGGGTGCACGCATGCTGGAGCCTGCCTGGCGTGGCCGCGCAGCCGTGTCGGGCGCCTCCGTGCCTGTGGCCCACCGCATGCCGGCGCAGGCGGTGCAGGGCAGCGATCCGCATTCCAACCGGCCTGAAGGCCGGGCCATTCAACCCAAGGAAATTTTTTGAATCAAGTTGTTATCTACACGGACGGCGCCTGCAAGGGCAATCCGGGTCCCGGCGGCTGGGGCGTGGTGCTGGAGGCCGGCAGCGCCAGGAAAGAGCTGTTCGGCGGCGAGCTGAACACCACCAACAACCGCATGGAGATGATGGCCGTGATCGAGGCGCTGTCCGCGCTCAGGCGGCCCTGCGATGTGGTGCTCTACATCGACAGCCAGTACGTGCTCAAGGGCATCACCGAATGGATCCATGGCTGGAAGGCCAAGGGCTGGAAGACGGCCTCCAAGGAGCCGGTCAAGAACGTCGAGCTGTGGCAGCGGCTGGACGCCCTGGTCCAGGGCGGCGGCCACCGCATCGACTGGCGCTGGGTCAAGGGCCATGCAGGCGACCCTGGCAACGAGCGGGCAGACGCCCTGGCCAACAAGGGCGTGGACCAGGCACTGGGGCGCTGAGCGCCTGGTGCGGGGCGGGTGCAATGCCCGTCCCTTGTTTCCACGTCCCGAGACCTACCTCCAACGCGGTAGATGAAAACCCCAGAACCAGGATTCGGTCGGCGCAGCTAATATTTCCATAAGTGGAAATTAGTTCGCGCCTTGCCAGGCATCTTCCGTGGCGTGGTGTTCAAAATTGCCACTTATGGAATTTTTTTACCCATCTCACGATGAAAGAGCCTTGCGATGAAATACAAAGCAATTGCCGCATTGGCGATGCTGGGCGGCGCGGGAGCGGCGCTGGCCCAGAGTTCGGTGACGCTGTACGGCAGCATGGACTTGACCATGCCCTGGATCAGCGATGTGCGCGGGAGCCGGCTGACGCGCATGGATTCGGCCATTTCCCAGCCTGACCTCTGGGGTCTGCGCGGATCGGAGGATCTGGGCGGTGGCATGAAGGCCTCGTTCCAGCTGGAGAACGGATTCCTCACGGACATCGGCTCGCCGATCTCGCCGACCAGCTACTTCAACCGGGCTTCCTGGGTGGGTCTGGACAGCGCGTCGATGGGCTCGGTGCGGCTGGGTCGCCAGGTCGATTTCACGGCCGGCACGCTGAGCCAGTGGGGCAACGGCTACCAGCTCTACAACTTCTATCTCTACCACCCCGGCAACCTGGACGGCCTGTCCAGCCAGTTTCCGGTGGACAACTCCGTGGTCTACCTGACGCCCGGCATGGGCGGCATGCAGTTCGGCGCGCAGTACGGCTTTGGCGAGGTGCCGGGCCGCTCGCAGGCCAACCGCACCTACAGCGTCATGGGCAGCTATTCCAGTGCCAAGCTCAATCTGGCCGTGGCCTATACCGATGCGCGTGGACGTGCCTTCGATATCGCCGGGCGCACGGGCATGGCGAACGCGCTGGGCCAGGACCTGGTGGCGGGCCGGCCCCTGGTGCTCGATACCTTCCAGGTGCTGGGCATCGGCGGCGGCTATCAGCTCGATGCGCTTCCGGTCCGGCTCAACGCGCTGCTGACGCGCTCCACGCTCAAGTACGGCGGGGCCTCCAGCAACATGAGTGCGCTCGACCTGGGCCTGGCCTGGCAGACCAGCCAGGCCGTGACCATCAACACGGGCTACTCCTTCAGCCGCTTCGAGCAGACGAAGTGGAACCAGGTCCACCTGGGCGCGCGCTACTCCTTCTCCAAACGCACGCAGCTGCATGCCTCGGTCACGCACCAGCGCGCCTCGGATGGCGTGGCGGCGATGAATTCCGTGGGCGTTGCCAGCGGGCGCACGCAGACCGTGATTGCGGCAGGCATACACCACTCGTTCTGAGAGGCATGAGACATGCAGCCCCGGCAACGCGGGCGCATTGGAGACCCCACGATGAAATTCACCCTCAATTCCCGAAGCGTGGCCTTTGACGGCGACGGGCAGACCCCGTTGCTGTGGGTGCTGCGCGATCACTTCAAGCTGCCCGGCACCAAGTTCGGCTGCGGCATCAGCATGTGCGGGGCCTGCACGGTCCATGTCGATGGCGAGCCGATGCGCTCCTGCGTGCTGCCCGTCTCGACGGTGGGCGGCAAGGCGGTCACGACCATCGAAGGGCTGTCCAGCAACCGTTCCCATCCCATCCAGAAGGCCTGGATGGACAAGGACGTGCCGCAGTGCGGCTACTGCCAGTCCGGCATGGTCATGGCCGCTGCCGCGCTGCTCAAGACCCATCCACAGCCCACCGATGCGCAGATCGACGAGGCCATGACCAATCTGTGCCGCTGCGCCACCTACCACCGCATCCGGGAGGCCATCCATGCCGCAGCGTCCAAGCAATGAACGGGGCCGCACGGCCGGCTCTGCCATCTCGCTGCGGCGCAGGCATCTGCTCCAGGGCGCTGCCGCGCTGCTGGTGGCCCCTGCTGCCGGCAGCCTGCTGGTTCCGCTGGCGCAGGCCGCGCCAGCGGGGGCCGGTGCAGCGGCAGCAACGGCCTCTTCCATCGGCGACTGGCTCTGGATCGAGCCTTCGGGCCAGGTGGTGATCGGCGTGTCGCAGTGCGAGGTGGGCCAGGGCATCTACACGGGTCTGCCCCAGGTGCTGGCCGACGAGCTCGATGCCGACTGGGCCAGCGTGACCGTGCGCTTCGTCACGGGGCGCGACGCCTATCGCAACGATGCGGGCGAGATGCCGTTCCAGCAGTTCGTGGGCGCGTCGATGTCGATGAACTATTTCTACGAGCGCATGCGCCTGGCCGGTGCCCAGGCCCGTGATGTGCTGCTGCGTGCCGGCGCGGCCCGGCTGGGCGTGCGGCCATCCCAGTGCAGCACGCGCGCCGGCCGCGTGCTGCACTCCGCGACGGGCCGCAGCGTGGGCTACGGCGAGATCGTGGCCGAGGCCTCCAGGCTGTCCATCGCCGCGCGCCCGCGCATGAAGTCGGCTTCCGAGCAGGGCCTGATCGGCCGCAACCTGCGGCGGGTGGACACCCCGGCCAAGGTCGATGGCAGTGCGGTCTTCGGCATCGATGTCGAGGTGCCCGGCATGCTGATCGGCGCCGTGCGCATGGCGCCCAGCGTGACGGGGCGCATCGTGCGCATCCGCAACGAGGCAGAGGTGCGCGCGCGCCCCGGCGTGCATGCCGTCGTGCGCACCACGCAGTGGCCCGACCCCGAGCCCTGCACCGTGGTCGTGGTGGCCGATTCATACTGGATCGCCAAGCAGGCCGCCGACGCGCTGGACATCGAATTCGACGCCGGCGCGGCGGCCGGCGTGCACAGCGAGCGCATCCATGCGCAGTTCGTCGCAGGCCTGGCCAGCGACAAGGCCGTCGTTGCCCGCAGCCTGGGCAAGCCGCGCGAAATGCTGGCGGCGGGCAAGCCGATCACGGCCGACTACCACTCGCCCTACATCACGCACGCCACCATGGAGCCGCTGGCCGCCACTGTCCATGTGCGCGACGGCGAGGTCGAGACCTGGGGGCCCTACCAGGGCCAGGACTTCCTGCGTGGCGAACTCGGCAAGGCCTGCGGCGTGCCTGCGGACAAGGTCATCGTGCACACCACCTTCCTCGGAGGCAGCTTCGGGCGCAAGTACATGCCCGACTTCGCCTTGCATGCGGCAGCGGCATCCAAGGCCGTGGGCCGGCCCGTCAAGGTCATCCGCTCGCGCGAGGACGACATACGGCATTCCTACTACCGGCCCGGTGCCTCGGGGCGGCTGAGTGCCGTGCTGGGCGCCGACGGCATGCCGGCCGCGCTGCATGCGCGCATCTCGGGCCAGTCGCTGTACGGGGCCATCAACCCCAAGAAGATGGCCGATGCAGGCGGCTGGGACGAGACCATGGTCGAGTCCATCTACGACCTGATCTACGGCGTGCCCAACCTGCTGGTGGATGCCGTGGACGTGCAGCAGCCCATACCGCTGAGCTATCTGCGCAGCGTGGGCACCACGTCCAGCGTGTTCTTCCTGGAGAGCTTCATCAGCGAGCTGGCCCACACCGCAGGCGTGGACGACTACCAGTACCGGCGCCGCCTGCTGGCCGGCCAGCCGCTGGCGCTGGGCGTGCTGGATGCGGCGGCCAAGGCCGCGCGCTGGGAGCAGCCCGCACCGGCAGGCCTGCACCGCGCCATGACCTTCAACGTCTACACGGGGCGGGGCGAGAGCTTCCAGACCTTTGTCGCGCTGGTCATGGAATTGCGTGTTGTGGAAGGCCGCGTGCGGCTGGAGCGCGCCATCTGCGCCATCGACGCGGGCCGCGTGGTCAACCCGGGACTGGTCAAGGCCAATGTGGAAGGCGGCATCGGCTTTGCGCTGACCAACACCTTCAAGAGCCGGCTGGGCTTTGACAAGGGCGTGGTGCAGCAAAGCAATTTCCACGACTACCCGCTGCTGCAACTGTCCGAAATGCCCCGCGTGGAGGTGGTCCTGGTCGAAAGCGACCGGCCGCCCCAGGGCTGCGGCGAAGTGGCCCTGGGCCCCACGGCGCCTGCCGTGGCCACGGCCCTGTTCCATGCCACCGGCCGCCGGTTCCGCTCCATGCCGCTGCCGCAGGACATCGCGTCCACCTGATCACCCCCCAACCCGCTTTTTTCGAGAAAAGGAATTTCATGCAAGTCGAACACATCACCCCGTGCATAGGATCGGAGATCTACGGCATCGATCTCTCGGACCCGGCGCAGGTGCATGACCATGCGGACGCGCTGCGCCGGCTGCTGGCCGAGCGCCAGGTCATCTTCTTCCGCGACCAGACGCTGGACCCTGCGCAGCAGGTGCGCGTGGCCCAGGTGTTCGGCAAGGTCGAGCCCGTGTCCTCCACCTTTCCCTCGCACCCGGACGATCCCCATGTCGAGCTGCTGATCAGCCAGGGCACGCGCACCGGCACCGACATCTGGCATGCCGACCTGACCTGGCAGACCAGGCCGCCCGCCGGTGCCTGCCTCTACGCCGTGGACGTGCCGCCCACAGGCGGCGACACCATGTGGGCCAGCATGACCACGGCCTTTGCCTCGCTGGCGCCCGAGCTGCAGGCCTATCTGCGCAAGCTGCGCGCCACCCACAACTGGGAGGCGCCAGCGCTCAGGCAAAGCCTGATGCGCCGAGATCCGTCTGGCGAGGCCTATCGCGCCACCCGCCTCAAGCATCCGCCGCTGGAGCAGCCCGTGGTCCTGGAGCACCCGGTCACCGGGTTGCCCGTGGCCTTTGTGAACTCGCTCTACACCACGCACATAGAAGGCGTGACCAGCGACGAGAGCGCGGCCCTGATCGCCATGCTCAGCGGGCTGGCCAAGGTGCCTGAATGGCAGGTGCGCTTTCGCTGGCGCAAGGGCTCGGTGGCCATCTGGGACAACCTGGCCACGCAGCACTACGCGGTCAATGACTACCACCCCGCAGCGCGGCGGATGCACCGTGTGGCGATACGCCAGGCTTGAGCCCGGCCCCGGCCTTTGCTGAAAATGACAAAACCCACGATGAAAGCCCAACCCATGAAAGCGAAACGCAAAACGCTTGCTCTAGGCATGGCCCTGGCCATGGCCCTGCTGGCCGGTCCTGCCCAGGCGCAGGCCTATCCCCACAAGCCCGTCACCATCGTCGTGGCCTACCCCGCTGGCGGCGATACCGACGCGCTGGCGCGGCTGCTGGGCGAGAAGCTGTCGGCCCGCATCGGCCAGTCCGTGCTCGTGGACAACCGCGCGGGCGCCAGCGGCACCATAGGCAGCAGTTTCGTGGCCAAGGCGCCGGCCGATGGCTACACGCTGCTGCTGGCGCCCAATACCTTTGCCATGGCCCAACTGGTGCTCAAGCTGGGCGCGGGCCACGGCTACGACGTGCTCAATGGCTTCACGCCCGTGATCGAG
The DNA here is from genome assembly GCF_042653485.1 of Delftia deserti. NCBI lineage: Bacteria > Pseudomonadati > Pseudomonadota > Betaproteobacteria > Burkholderiales > Comamonadaceae > Delftia > Delftia deserti. The sequence goes on from NZ_JBHSIH010000001.1 coordinate 5,981,560, forward strand.
GTCGGCTCCACTTCGCTGTTCCTCGTCGCCGGGCCCGGTGCAGGCGTGCGCAGCTTCAAGGAGGCCATCTCCTCCAGCCAAGGCCGCTCGCTGGGCTATGCCACGCCGGGCAATGGCTCGCCCATGCACTTCCTCGGCGAGATGGTCCGGCGCGCCACGGGCGCCCGCTTCGAGGCCATTCCCTACAAGGGCGTGGCGCCGGCCGTCACCGATGTGGTGGGCGGCCATGTGCCCTTCACCTACAGCACGCTGGGCTCCATCGCTCCCTACCTGCCCGGCGGCAAGCTGGTGGCGCTGGCCGTGGCCGACGCCCAGCGCTCACCGCTGGCGCCCGACGTGCCCACGCTGGCCGAGCTGGGCTACAAGGACGTGGAGCTGACCGCCTGGTACGGCCTGTTCGGCCCCCGGAACATGCCCGTCGAGGTGGTCAGGCTGCTGAACACCCACCTCAACGAGATCCTCAGGATGCCCGACGTGGTGGCGCGCATGGCCACGCTGGGAACCGTCCCTGTGGGCGGCCCGCCCCAGCGCCTGGGCAAGACCAATGCCGGCGATTTCGAGCGCTTCGGGCGGCTGGTAAAGGAGCTGGGCATACAGCCGGACTAGATTGAACAGGCGCTGAACGAAAGGAGGGAGGAAGCAGCGGGCGCCGGCGCAAGTCATCCCGGGTGGTGGCCCGGGGACGGAGGGTGGTCTTGCGCCGGCGCATCCTGCCTGATGCGCTCGGCCAGCAGATGGGACATGAAGCGCAGGTAGCGCTCGATCTGCTGGTCTGCCTCGGGTCCCTCACCGAACAGCTCGGCCAGCAGCGGCCGTGCCGTGGGCAGGAAGGCCGAAATGCTGAGGATGGCCAGGTGGATGAAGCGCGGGTCCACCTGTGCCGGGTGGCTGGCCTGCGCTCCGTCCATCAGCATGGTCGAGGTCAGCTCCAGCCCGCGCCGCGTGATGCGCTGCAGCGGCGTGCCCGAGGGCGGTGGCTCTTCTTCGCTTTCGTAGTGGTAGATCTCGGAGAGCGCCAGCCGCTCGAACTGCGGGTGCTCGCGCATGAAGTCCAGCCGCAGCAGCAGGCGCTGGTAGACACGCTCTTCCACCGTGCCCTGCGTCCTGAGCGCCACTTCCATGCGGTTTTGCAACTCGCGCATCAGGGACTCCGTCACCTCCTGCAGCAAGCCCTTGAGGCTGCTGAAGTAGTAGCGCACCAGGGCGCGCGTGACACCGGCTGCCGCCGCGATTTCCAGAATGCTCAGCTGCTCCGGCGTGCGGGTCTTGAGCAGGTTGACCGTGGTCTGCAGGATGATGTCCCGTCCCACGGCATCGTCGGCCAGCGGGCGGCCGCTGTTGCGGCGGGGCTTCTTGGGCGTGGATTCGGTTGGCTTCTTTTGAGGCGGCATGCGGGCCATTGTCGGCGATACACAGGCAGCGACCGCGCCGCAAGCGTCAGTGCCGGGCGGTGATGCGGGCCAGCGCGTCCTCGATCTCGCGGGCCTGCTGTGGCCGCACCAGCCTTTCCACCTCCTGCCCGTCACGCAAAAAGATCAGGGTGGGCCAGAGCTTGACGCGGTAGCTGCGGCCCAGGGCCCGGCCGGGGCCGTCTTCCACCTTGATGTGGGCCACCTGCGGGGTGGCCTCCAGCGCCTGGGCAATCAGCGGTTGCGCGCCCTGGCAGTGGCCGCACCAGGCGGTTCCGAACTCCAGCAAGGTAGCGCCGGGCAGCGTGTCGACGGTGCTGCGATCGGGGGCGTCGGTCAGGTGCTTGGACTGGAAGGGCATGTGCAATCTCCTGTCAGGGAAAGGCCTGCAGCGGCAGGATGGACACGGTTTCGCCGGCTTGCACGGCACCGCGCTCATGTTCGAGCACGATGAGGCAGTCGGCCTCGGCCATGGAGCGCAGCACGCCCGAACCCTGCGGCCCGGTGGTGCGCACCAGGCAGCGACCATCGGCGCCCATGGACAGAATGCCGCGCTGGTACTCGGTGCGGCCCGGCCGCTTGGACAGGGCCTGCGCAGCCACAGCCTGGGGCAGGGCGGCCGGTTCACCGTCACGGGCGGCTCCCATGAGCTGCAGCAGCGCCGGGCGCACAAAGACCAGAAAACTCACCATGGCAGCCACGGGATTGCCGGGCAGTCCGATCAGCACCGTGGTGCGTGCCGGTGGCCGGCTCGCGGCAAATGGCGTGCCCGCATCGGGCTGCAGCAGGCCCACGGCCAGCGGCCGGCCCGGCCGCATGGCCAGGCGCCAGAAATGAACGCAGCCCATGCGCTGCAGCATGGCGCGCGTATGGTCGGCCTCGCCTGCGCTGATGCCGCCGCTGGTCAGCACCACGTCGGCCAGGGAGGCGGCTTCGCGCAGGCGCTCCTGCAGGGCCTCGGGCTCATCGGCCACCACGCCCAGGTCCAGCACCTGCACGCCCATGCGCTGCAGCAGGCCGATGAGGCTGAAGCGGTTGCTGTCGTAGACCGCCCCCTCGCGCGGCGCCGTGCCGGGGTGCAGGATTTCATCGCCCGTGGAGAAATAGGCCACGCGCAGCCGCCTGCGCACGCGCACCTGGGGCTGGCCCAGGCTGGCGATCAGGCCCAGGGCCGCAGGATGCAGGCGCTGGCCCGCCGCCAGGGCCACGCGGCCCAGGCTCAGGTCCTCGCCGCGCAGGCGCCGGTTGTCCCCGGCACGCACGCTGCCTGCCGGAATGCCGATGTGGTCAGTGCCTGCGGACACGGTGCGTTCATGCGCGACCACCGTGTCCAGCCCGCTCGGCAACACGGCGCCGGTCATGATCTTGATGCACTCGCCGGCCTGCACGGTGCCGTGCCAGGGCTTGCCGGCCAGGGCCTGGCCGACCACGCGCAGCGCCAGCGGTGCAGCGGGCGAACCGGCGTGAGCAGCCTGCAGCTGGCAGCCATCGAAGGCATAGCCATCCATGGCGGCGTTGTCATGCGCTGGCACATCGACGGGGGAGACGATGTCTTCGGCCAGCACGCGGTCCAGTGCATCGGGCAGCGCCAGCGTCTCCACCTCTGCCACCGGGCCCAGGGGCTGCAGCAGGCTGGCCAGCTGTGACAGGGCCTGATCGACCCTCAGGTCCTGGGGGGATGCGGTGGTGGGGGATGCGGGCTGGAAGGATGCGGTCATCAGAACGGAATCCGGTTGGGCAAGGCGGCGTGCGGGCCGGCGGCGCGGGGCACTACAACGGGGTGGCTGCGGCGCGCGCCAGCGCCTGCAGCTCCTGCTGCGTGTTGGCGTTGGCAAAGGCCAGCGGGCTGTCGCCCGCGCGGTCGAAGAGGGCCGTGGCGCAGCGGTGCTGGCCCGTCCATGCATCGATCTTGCGGCCGCCCGAACGTATGAACGATTGCAGACTATCACGCAGCGATGACCGCATCAGGCAGAACACGGGCTGGGCCCGCAGCAGGGATTGATCTGCGTCAAGCGAGCGCTCCCAGCCATGGGCGACGACGATGTCGGCCGCAGGCTGCTGCGACAGCGCCGCCTGCACAAGCCGCTCCACAAGGTCCAGCGGGAACAGCGGCGTATCGCAGGGCACGCAGACCAGCCAGGGCGTCCGGCAGTGCATCAGGCCGCTCAGGAAGCCGGCCAGCGGGCCGGGATAGTCGGGTTCGGCATCGGGCCAGACCGGCGCACCGTAGGCCGCGCCCAGTTGCGCATAGGCCTCGGCATGGCGATTGGCATTGATCAGCAGATGCCCGACCTGGGGAGCCAGGCGGTCCAGCGCATGGGCTGCCAGCGGCTGACCCAGAAAGGGCTGCAGCCCCTTGTCGATGCCGCCCATGCGCATGCCGCGCCCGCCTGCCAGCACGCAGCCCGTGATGTCGTTCAGGGGCAGGGGGGCGGGCTGGACAGCGGGCTGGGAAGAAGGAGGCATGTGGGGCGGGAGGGAGCAGCGGGAAAAGGAGTAGGGGGCGAGGCGGCGATGGCAGGGCGCCGACGCCCCGCGCGCGCCGCGCGGATCAGCCGCCGATGTAGCTCATCTCGATGCGCCTGCGCTGCGTGCCGTTACTGGCCGGCAGGCTGGCGCGCAGTTCGGAATAGCGGTCGCTGCGCTGCTGCCAGATGGGGGCCAGCGCGGCGGCGACCTCGGCATCGCTGGCGCCGCTGCGCAGCAGGCTGCGCAGGTCCCAGCCTTCGGAGGCGAACAGGCACAGGTACAGCCGGCCTTCAGTGGACAGGCGCGCGCGGTTGCAGTCGCCGCAAAAGGCATGGGTGACGCTGCTGATCACGCCGACCTCGCCCAGCGATGGGTCGTGCAGGCCGCGCGCGTCGGCATAGCCCCAGCGCACGGCCGTCTCGCCGGTGGCGCTGGCCTGCAGCGGCACCAGGGGCAGCTCGGCGCGCAGCCGGGCGATGACCTCGTCGGAGGGCAGGACCTCGTCCATGCGCCAGCCGTTGGTCGCGCCCACATCCATGTATTCGATGAAGCGCAAGGTCACGCCCGTGCCCTGGAAGTGGCGCGCCATGGGCAGGATCTGGTCTTCGTTGGTGCCGCGCTTGACCACCATGTTGACCTTGATGTTAGTCAGGCCCGCGGCCTGGGCCGCCTCGATGCCGGCCAGCACGTCGGAGACCGGGAAGTCCACGTCGTTCATGCTGCGGAACACCGCGTCGTCCAGCCCGTCCAGGCTCACGGTGACGCGGTTCAGGCCGGCGTCCTTGAGCGCGCGGGCCTTGCGGGCCAGCAGGGAGCCGTTGGTGGTCAGCGTCAGGTCCAGCGGCTGGCCGCCGGGCGTGCGCAGGGCGGAGAGCTGCTCCACCAGCGTTTCCACGTTCTTGCGCAGCAGCGGCTCGCCACCCGTCAGCCGGATCTTCTGCACGCCGTGCTGCACGAACAGGCGCGCCGTGCGCGTGATTTCCTCGAAACTCAGCAGCGAGCCGTGCGGCAGGTAGCGGTAGTTCTTGTCGAAGACTTCCTTGGGCATGCAGTAGCTGCAGCGGAAGTTGCAGCGGTCGGTGATGCTGATGCGCAGGTCGCGCAGCGACCGGCCAAGCCTGTCCTGCAGATCGCCGGTGGGCGTCTGCAGCAGACTTGGCACGGCGGCCGGGCGCGTGGGGGCGCGCTCGTCGACCAGGGGGATCACTCGTTCTGCCATGCCTGCGATTTTGCCCGAATGCCTATGTCCAGGCACTGCGCAAGCCTGCAGTTCTTGATCTGTGTCTAGACGCAGCGTGCCCCGTCCACCTCGATGCAGGTGCCGCTGATGAAGGCGGCCTCGTCGCTGGCCAGATACAGCGCGGCATTGGCCACGTCCCCTGCGGTGGAGAAGCGGCCCAGCGGAATGGTCGCCAGAAAGCGTGCGCGGCGCGCTTCGTCCACCGGGCCGCCGGCGAACTCGGCGGCCAGGCCGGTGTCCGGATTGAACACGGGGTTGATGCAGTTGACGCGGATGTTCTCGGGCCCGAGCTCGGCCGCCATGGACTTGCTGGTGATGATGACGGCTCCCTTGGAGCCGTTGTACCAGGTCAGCCCCGGGCGCGGGCGCAGGCCGGCCGTGGAGGCGATGTTGATGAAGCTGCCGCCGCCAGGGCGGCCATCGGCCAGCGCCGGGTTGGCGCGCATGGCGGGCACGCCGTGCACGGCAGAGAGGTAGATGCTCTTGACGTTGATGGCGTAGACACGGTCGAACTCTGCCTCGCTGACTTCGAGCATGGGGCGGTTGCGGTGCGTCCAGCCCGCGTTGTTGACGAAGGCATCGAGCCGGCCATGCGCCTGCAGCGTGGCCTCCACCAGGGCCTTGACCTGTTCGCTGCTTGTCATGTCCGCCTGCACGAAAAGTGCCCGGCCGCCTTCGGCGGTGATGGACTGCGCCACGCGCGTGCCGGCCTCGCGGTCGATGTCGTTGACGATGACGCGGGCACCTTCGGCGGCCAGCCGCTGCGCGATGCCGGCCCCGATACCGCTGCCGGCGCCTGTGACGATGATGGATTTGTCCTGGACACGCATCGGGCTTTGCTCCTCGGTCGGGGTTCAGGCCCCCTGGGCTTCGGTGGTTGCTGTGGACGCCGGGATCGGGGTGGCGTCGCCTGTACTGGGCTGCCAGCCCACGAATTGCGGGTAATAGCGCGCCACGCCGGGGCCGTTGAAGTCCCAGCCAAGGCACTGGCCCAGGTGGCGTGGCGGCTGGCTGGGATCGGCATCGCCAAAGACGCCTGGAACGGACTGGAAGGCGGCCGTGGCCATGTTGAACAGCAACTCGCGCAGATGCGTGCAGCTGGCCACGCCGCCCAGGTTCTCGTTGATGGCCTTGCGCCAGCCGCGCGCCATGCTGCAGCCGACCATTTTCTGCATGGCCCGCGTGGCCTCGGGGCAGTGGCCCAGCGGGTGGGAGTCCATGACGACCTCGATGGCCTGCACCGCCAGACGGGCATCGACCGTGGTGCGTATCCACATGTGGTGTATGGCCGTGCCGGCGGGCATGTGGCGGCCGCCGCTCAGTTCGATGTCATGGGTCTTGCTGTCGCGCAGCTCGCCTTCGATATCCCAGAGGCCGTCGGCGCGGGCGTAGCTGCGGTAACGCACGTCGCGTTCATGCTGGGGCGTGCGGTCGGGAATGGGGGACAAGGGCATGGGGACGCTGTTCTTTCTGTCGCGGGCCGCCGGCTGGCGCCGGGCATCCCGCGATTTTCCGTCATGCGCGAAGATCAGCCATGCCGTATGGCGACGGTCTTCAGCGTGGTAAAGCCGTAGAGCGCCTCGAAGCCCTTTTCGCGGCCATGGCCGCTGGACTTGACGCCGCCGAAGGGCAGCTCCACGCCGCCGCCGGCGCCGTAGTTGTTGATGAAGACCTGGCCGCAGCGCAGGCGCCGCGCCATGCGCAGCTGGCGCGCACCGTCGCGCGTCCACAGGCCGGCCACCAGGCCGTAGGCCGTGCCGTTGGCCAGTTGCACGGCATGGTCCTCGTCATGGAAGGGCATGGCGCAGAGCACGGGGCCGAAAATCTCTTCCTGCGCCAGCCGGTGCTCGGGCGGCACGTCGCGCAGCAGGGTGGGTGCCTGGTAAAAGCCGCTGTCGGGCGCATCCTCCACGATCTGGCCCTGCGCCACCACGGCAATGCCGGCCACCTGGGCGTCGGACAGGAAATCCCAGACGCGCTGCTGCTGGCTGGCGCGGATCAGCGGCCCCAGGTCCAGGTCCATGGCGGCCGGGCCCACGCGCAGCGCCTCGAAGGCCTGGCCCAGGCGTTCGAGCAGCGGCTCGTAGATCAGCGAGTCGATCAGCACGCGCGAACCTGCCGAGCAGGTCTGGCCCGCGTTCTGCACGATGGCGTTGACGATGGCGGGCACGGCCGCATCGAGGTCCGCGTCTGCAAACACGATCTGCGGGCTCTTGCCGCCCAGCTCCAGCGTGACGGGGCAGTGGCGCTCGGCAGCCGCCTGCTGGATCAGCGTGCCCACGCCGGGGCTGCCCGTGAAGCTCAGGTGGTCCACGCCGGGATGGCGCGCCAGCGCCTCGCCCACCTCGTGACCCAGGCCGGTGACCACGTTGAAGGCGCCGGCCGGAAAGCCTGCCTCGGTGGCCAGCCGCGCCACGCGCAGCACGGACAGGCAGGCGTCTTCCGAGGGCTTGACCACACAGGTATTGCCCGCGGCCAGCGCCGCGCCCACGCTGCGGCCCAGGATCTGCATGGGATAGTTCCAGGGCACGATGTGGCCGGTCACGCCGTGGGGCTCGCGCCAGGTCAGGGCGCTGTAGCCCTGCTGGTAGGGCAGGGTCTCTCCGTGCAGCTTGTCGCAGGCGCCTGCATAGAACTCGAAGTAGCGCGCCAGCGCCAGCACATCGGCACGGGCCTGGCGCGTGGGCTTGCCGCAATCGCGCTGCTCGATGGCCGTGAGTTCATCGGCATGCTGGAGCACGCTGCCCGACAGGCGCATCAGCAGGCGCCCGCGCTCTGCGGCAGAAAGCTTGCTCCAGACGCTGTCCTGGCACTCGCGCGCAGAGCGCACGGCCAGGTCGATGTCCTGGGGCGAGCCGCGCTGCAGCTCGTCGAAAGCCTGCCCGTCCGACGGGTCCAGCACGGGGATCGTGCGCCCCGATTCCGTGGGCACGGACGCATTGCCGATGTAGTGGTATTGCATGGAGCCCGATTGTGGGGTGCCCGCGCCGCTTGTCCAGTCCCGGGCGTTGTTCCGCCCCCTCGCTCGCCTTGGCGACTCCAGCGGCTTCAGTCCTCGGGCCAGCCCGCGTCGCGCAGGCCCTGCCGGTCCAGGACCTCCATCTTGCCGCGCCGCAGTTGCAGGCAGCCGGCCTGCTGCAGCTCCTGCAGGATCTGGTTGGTGGTCTGGCGCGACAGGCCCAGCATGCGCGCCAGCTGTTCCTGGGAAACATCCAGCTCGCGGCGCCAGCGCTGGCGGCCCAGGCCGTCCGGCTGCCACTGGTCAAAGCCTTCGGCCATGCGCACCAGGCGCCGCGCCAGGCGCTGCGGCGCAGGCAGCAGCGTGTGCTCCTCCAGCGCCATCAGGCACACGCGCAGCTTGTCGGTCAACAGCAAGGCCAGCGCCTGCCAGTGTTCGGGATGGGCTGCCAGCCATGCCTGCAACGGGGCCTGGGGCACGTGCAGCACGGTGCAGGCCGTGGCTGCCTGGGCGTCGTGGGTGCGCTCGGCTCCATCGAACAGCGCGATTTCCCCCAGCCACATGGGAGGCTCCACCAGGGTCAGCAGTGCTGTGCGGGCCTGCTCGCCACAGGCGGCCGTTCCCGAGATGCTGAGCGCACCACGCGCCACCGCGTACAGGCCGCAGGGCGGGTCGCCCCGGCGGAACAGCCAGTCGCCTGCGGCCAGCGTGCGGGGCTGGGCCAGTGCCTTGAGCTGCGCGGCCAGCTCTGGCGGCAGGGCGTGGAACCAGCGGCCTGCCTCGATGGTGGCCCAGAGGTCGGCCATGCCCGGCGGGCCGGCCGCCGCGCGGCGCCGTACGCCGCGCGGGGCGGCGTGGGCTGCCGGAGCTGCCGGGGCGGGTGCGGGTAAGCCCGAGGTGCGCGATGAGGCTTGTGTCGGATCCATGACAGACGCCAATCCTTGATGACACCACCATGGTTGCGCAACATCCACCGCAGGTGCAGCCTATGAAAACCCTCATCGACCAACTGTCCCAGTACGCGGACTATCACCGTGATCCGCGCAACATCCTCACGCACTTCGTCGGCGTGCCGCTGATCATGTGGGCGGTGGTGATTTTGCTGGCCCGCCTGCAGTGGGCCGCCCCCTTGGGCGACGGCCTGCCCGAGCTGCCATTGAGCCTGGCCCTGCTGGCGGCACTGGCGGCAGGCATCTACTACTGTCTGCTGGACCTGCGCTACGGCATCGCCATGGCCCTGGTGCTTGCCCTGATGCTGGCGCTGGCCCAGCCCATCGCCATGCTGCCGATGGGGGCTTGGCTGGGCTGGGGCCTGGGCATCTTCGCCGTGGGCTGGGTGATCCAGTTCGTGGGCCATTACTACGAAGGCCGCAAGCCGGCTTTCCTGGATGACATCGTGGGCCTGGTCATAGGGCCGCTGTTCGTGCTGGCCGAGCTGGGCTTTGCCCTGGGCCTGCGCCGCGAAGTGCAGCAGGCGGTGGAGCAGCGCAGCGGTCCCGTGCAACGGCGCGCGGGCGGCGCACACGCCTGAAAACGGCCCGGGCGCTGCAAGCTTGGCGCAGGCTTGGCGCCGTAGCATGGCAGGCGTTCCTGCGGAGCCATCCGTGGGGGCGTGTGCCTGCGCCTAAAATCACGCTGCTATCCCCCTGCGGGGGCTTTTTTGTTTCAACTCTCCTCATCCATCATGTCTTTCGACAAAGTCACACCGGGCAAGAACGCTCCTGAAACCTTCAACGTCGTGATCGAGATCTCGGCCAACTCCGATCCTATCAAGTACGAAGTGGACAAGGAAAGCGGCGCCGTCTTCGTGGACCGCTTCATGGGCACGGCCATGCACTACCCGGCCAACTACGGCTATGTGCCCCAGACGCTGTCCGGCGACGGCGATCCGGTGGACGTGCTGGTGATGACGCCCTTCCCGCTGCCCCCGGGCGTGGTGGTGGCCTGCCGCCCCATCGGCATCCTGCTGATGGAAGACGAGTCCGGCGTGGATGGCAAGGTCCTGGCCGTGCCCACGCAAAAGCTGCTGCCCGCCTACGACAAGATCAACTCGCTGGAGGACATCCACGAGATCACCCTCAAGCAGATCCAGCATTTCTTCGAGCACTACAAGGACCTGGAAAAGGGCAAGTGGGTCAAGGTGCTGGGCTGGAAGGGCGTGGACGAGGCCAAGAAGGAAGTCGTGGACGGCATCGCCAACTACAAGGGCTGATCCCTTTCACTCCCGTCGAGGGAGTCTCAACTGCGCTGAGGTAAATGCCCGCTTCGCAGTTGATACAATTTGAAACGCACCCGGTGCCTAGGCGCCGGGTGCGTTTTTTGTTTTGTCGTGGATCAGGGTTTGGACAGATCAATCAAGCGCTGATGGGGACATCGGCCCGGGAGCGAGCAAATGAAGGTGGCAGATTGGCGCATGGGCACGAAGCTGGGCATGGGATTCCTCGTCATGGTCCTGTTCTCGGCTGTTCTGGGAGCGGTGGCCTGGTTGCAGCTGGCGCAGATGCACCGCAACGCATTGCATTTGTCGGATGTGGCCCTGCCCAGCATGTTCCATGCGGGCGCCATGCGCTCCGAGTACAACCGCCTGCGCCGCCATGAGGCCGGCATTGCCTCGGCGCGCAGCCTGGGCGAGGTCGATGGCTTTGCCAAGCAGGTGCAGGACCGACTGAAAACCATTGGCGAGCATGAGACGGCCCTGCGCGCGCTGATCGACCAGGAGGGCCTGCGCACAGCCTTTGACGACTACCTCGGCTTCAAGCAGCAGTTCCTGGCCATGCATGCGCGCCTGCTGGAGCGCGCGCGTGCCGGCAACTACTCGACCACCGAGGAGCAGGCCTTCATGGCCGACGAGATGGGGCTGATGTTCGCCGGCGAATCCGAGGCGCAGTTCGGCAAGCTGGCCGAAAGCGCCGGCCGCCTGCTGACCCTGCAGCGCGAGGCGGGCGAGCAGGCACGCCAGCAGGCGCAGGCCGGCTTTGACCTCGCCCGCATCTGGGTGCTGGGCACGCTGGCCGTGGTGGTGGCCATTGCCGCCCTGGTGGGCTGGGCCATCACGCGTGCCGTGACCGGCCCCGTCGCCCAGGCCGTCCATGTGGCGCGCAACGTGGCGGCCGGCCATCTGGAGACGCCGGTCACCAGCCGCCGCCGCGACGAAATGGGCCAGCTCATCAACGCGCAGGAAGACATGCGCCGCAAGCTCGCCGAGCTGGTGGGCGAGGTGCGCGGCAACGCGCAGGGCGTGGCACTGGCCGCGGGCGAGATCGCCCAGGGCAATGCCGATCTGTCGGCGCGCACCGAAAGCCAGGCCAGCGCGCTGGAGGAAACGGCGGCCTCCATGGAGCAGCTGGGCGCCACCGTGCGGCAGAACGCCGACAGCGCGCGCCAGGCCAACCAGATGGCCGCCTCCGCATCGGGCATTGCCGCGCGTGGCGGCGAAGTCGTGGCCCGGGTGGTGGACACCATGAAGGGCATCAACGACAGCAGCCGCCAGATCGCGGACATCATCGGCGTGATCGACGGCATTGCCTTCCAGACCAATATCCTGGCGCTGAACGCCGCCGTGGAAGCGGCCCGCGCAGGCGAGCAGGGCCGGGGCTTTGCCGTGGTGGCGGGCGAGGTCCGTTCGCTGGCCCAGCGCAGCGCCGAGGCGGCCAAGGAGATCAAGGCGCTGATCCAGGCCAGCGAGCAGCGCGTGGAGCAGGGCACGCAACTGGTGGACAAGGCGGGCGAGACCATGTCGGAAATCGTCACCGCCATCCGGCGCGTGACGGACATCATGGGCGAGATCAGCGCGGCCAGCAGCGAGCAGAGCGCGGGCGTGGCCCAGGTGGGCGATGCCATCACGCAGATGGACCAGGCCACGCAGCAGAACGCGGCCCTGGTGGAGCAAAGCGCGGCCGCCGCCCAGTCGCTGCAGCAGCAGGCACAGGCCATGGTGGCCTCGGTCTCGGTATTCCGCACGGCGGCTGCCGATGCGCCGGCTGTCACCGTGGCGACTGCCGCAGCATCGCGCGCAACGGTTGTTGCCTCCTTGGCATCGCGTCCGGCCCTGGCTCCCATGGCCGCCGGGCCGGCGCAACAGATCGCTGCGGCCACCCCGGCCAAGGCCACCAAGAACACCAAGGCGACCACCGCCGACGATGAGGAGTGGGCCGCGTTCTGAGGCCTCACGCGCAGTTCAGCTCCATTTTCTGGCGGCGCCATGCTTTGCATGGGGCCGCTTTCTTTTTGCTTTTGGTGCTGAGCTGGCGCAGGTAGGGTGCGAGAGGCTGTGGCACAAATCTGCCAGTGAAGGTTTCTGCCTACTACCCGTACCTGAACTTGTCCTGAACAATGCCTGGATACTGGCAGAATGTAAGTGGATGTAGTCCTATTCTTACAGCGTGAACAACGGCGGCTTCTGGCGCCGCTCCCTAGGAACGAAGGGATATCCCGTGATCACCTTGTTCTCATGGCCGCCAGGCCTGGCGGCCACCAGTCTCCCAGCAGACCGCGCCACCGCGGTGGCTCTTCCTCTCCGATTCCTGCCAACTATCCGACTTGCGCGGTTGCGGCAGATCTGTTTTTGCGAAGTCCGTGCCGGGCCTGGTTGACGCCTGTACATGGCGCAACACAAAGCCGGGCACAACAACAAGATGGCAGGACTTCGACAAGAAAGACGAATGTGAAAAACCTCAAGATCTCAACGCGCATGCTGGGCACCTTCGGCCTGCTGGTGGTGCTGCTGCTGGCCGTGGTGGCCGCAGCCCTGGTGCAACTGCGTTCCATGCGCGCCAGCATGGAAGTCATCACGGGCAACGCCATGCCCAGCGTGGAAGTGATCAACCAGATAGGCACCGATGTCGTGCGTACCCGTTTGCTGGAGGTACGCCATGTCAACAACGACGATGCCGCCTACAAGACCGATTCGGAAAAGCAGCTGGAGCAGCTGCAGCGCCGCCTGGCCGAGCGCAAGAAGGCCTACGAGCCGCTGCTGTCCTCCGACGAAGAGCGCAGGCTCTACGCGCAACTGCTCCAGGAACGCGATCGCTACCAGCAGCTGAGCCAGCAGGTGCTGGCGCTGTCGCGCCAGGGCGAGAAGGAAAAGGCCCAGGCCGTGCTGGGCGGCGAGTCGCTGAAGCTCTACAACGAATCGTCGAACACGCTGGATCTGCTGGTCAAGCTCAACAGCGATGCCGCCTTGCAGGAAAGCCGCAATGCCGAAGCCGTGTACGGGCGCTCGGTCGTCGTCCTCAGCGTGGCGGCGCTGGCCGCCGTGCTGCTGGCCGTGCTGGCCGGCCTGTGGCTGACGCGCTCCATCCGCGCGCCGCTGGCGCATGCGGTCGATGCCGCAGACCGCGTGGCCAACGGCGACCTGGGCGGGACCATCCGCATCGACCGCCATGACGAAACCGGCCTGCTGCTGGGCGCACTGCAGCGCATGCAGTCCAGCCTGGTGCAGACTGTGCGCAGCGTGCGCCAGAACGCCGAAGGCGTGGCCTCGGCCAGCGCGCAGATTGCCTCCGGCAATGCCGACCTGTCCAGCCGCACGGAAGAGCAGGCCAGCGCCCTGGAGCAGACGGCAGCCTCCATGGAGGAGCTGGGCTCCACCGTGCGCCAGAACGCCGACAACGCACGCCAGGCCAATCAGCTGGCGCTCAATGCATCCAGCGTTGCGCGCCGTGGCGGCGAAGTGGTGGCCGAGGCCGTGGAGACCATGAAGGGCATCAACGACAGCAGCCGGCGCATCGGCGACATCATCGGCGTGATCGACCCCATTGCCTTCCAGACCAACATCCTGGCGCTGAATGCCGCCGTGGAAGCGGCGCGCGCGGGAGAGCAGGGCCGGGGCTTCGCCGTGGTGGCGGGCGAGGTGCGATCACTGGCCCAGCGCAGCGCCGAGGCCGCCAAGGAAATCAAGGCGCTGATCACGGCCAGCGTGGAGCGTGTCGAGCAGGGCTCGCAACTGGTGGACCGCGCGGGCACGACCATGAGCGAGGTGGTGGCCGCCATCGGCCAGGTCACCGACATCATGGGCGAGATCAGCTCGGCCAGCACCGAGCAGAGCTCCGGCGTGGCACAGGTCGGCGAAGCCGTCACGCAGATGGACCAGACCACGCAGCAGAACGCGGCCCTGGTCGAGGAAAGCGCGGCCGCCGCTGCCGCGCTGCGCAAGCAGGCGCAGGACCTGGTCGAGGCCGTGGCCGTCTTCCAGTTGCCCCGTGGCGCCACGGACAGCCATGCGCATGTGCCGCACAGGGTGGCGGCACCGGCCAGCACCGCAGCGCGCCCCGCAGCCCCGCCTGTCCGGCCCGCTCCGCCCGCCAGCCCTGCGCGGCCCGCGGCCCTGGGCGGCGGCGGTGCGGCTGCAGGTGGCGAGACGCTGGCCCGCCGGCTTGAGCGCGATGCCATACCCCCCATCCGGCCGCGCGCCGGACCCACGCAGGCCGGCAAGCCGGCACCACGCCAGCCCGGCCAGCCCGGGCAGGGCGATGACGACTGGGAAACCTTCTGAGCCCTACCCCTGGCGCAGCGGGCTGTGGGCCTGCAGCTCCTGCAGATAGCCGGCCATGCCCTCGCCCTCGCGGTCCAGAAAGCGCGAGATGGCATCGGCAAAGGACGGGTGGGCAATCCAGTGGGCGCTGGGGGTGACCACGGGCAGCAGTGCCCGCGCCATCTTGTGCTCGCCCTGGGCGCCTCCCTCGAAGTGCGCAATGCCGCGTTCTATGCACCAGGCGATGGGCTGGTAGTAGCAGGCCTCGAAATGCAGGCAATCCACGCGCTCCAGTGCGCCCCAGTAGCGGCCGTAGGCCGTTCCCTGCGGGGTCTGCGGTGCGTGGGCGCGCCCGTCCGGATGGCCCGCTGACAGCCTTGCGGCCGCAGCATCCAGCGCGATCAGGCTGCAGGCAATGGGCTGGCCGTCGCGCTCGGCGATGAACATCAGCCAGGCCTCGGGCATCTGGCGCGCCATGGCCTCGAAGAAGGCCGGTTCGAGGTACGGGGCGTTGCCATGCTCCAGGTAGGTTCGCTCGTGGCAGCGGTAGAAAAAGGCCCAGTCCTGTGCGCCCATGTCCGGCCCGTGCAGGGCGCGAAAGCGCACGCCGGCCTCATGCACCTTGCGCCTTTCCTGGCGTATCTTCTTGCGCTTTTCCTGGTTCAGCGTCGCCAGGAAGTGGTCGAAATCGCCGTGCCCGGCGCCATCGGCGCCCTGGTTGCTCCAATGGAACTGCACGGTGCTGCGCTGCATCCAGCCGTCGGCATCGCAGGCTGCCAGATCCTCGGCATCGCTGAACAGCAGGTGCAGCGAGGACAGCTGCTGCGCCTGGGCCCATTCGCGCACCGCGCGCACCAGGGCTGCACGCAGCAAGGGCGTGCGCGCCAGCAGGCGGCTGCCCGGCACGGGCGTGAAAGGCACGGCCAGCACGCCCTTGGGGTAGTAGTCCAGCCCGTGCTGTGCGTAGGCACGTGCCCAGGCAAAGTCGAACACGTACTCGCCATAGGAGTGCGCCTTGGCGTAGACCGGGCAGGCGGCAACCAGCTCGCCGCCCTGCCAGAGCGTGACCACGCGGCCGGCCCAGCCGGTTTGCGGCACGGCGCTGCCGCTGGATTCCAGAGCGCTCAGGTACTCGTGGCGCATGAAGGGCGTGGGCGCGGCCTGCGATGCCAGCAGCGCATTCCAGGCCTGGGCATCGAGCTGCTGCACGCTGTCCAGCACGCGGGTGATAATTGCGGTTTCAGCCATGCCATTCCTTGCGGGCCGGTGTGACGCGCGCTGCCGCCTTTCGCTGTGGGGTGGCCTTGTCGGCCCTGTTGGCTCCATTGCATTCCATGACGCTCTCCATCTGCACTGCCCAGCTCAACTTTGTCGTGGGCGACCTGCCCGGCAATGTCCAGAAAATCATTGCCGCAGCCCGTGAAGCTTATGCCACGGGAGCACGCTTGCTGCTGACTCCCGAGCTTGCCCTGTGCGGCTATGCAGCCGAAGACCTGTATCTGCGCCCCGCCTTTCTGGATGCCTGCGATCAGGCCGTGCAGCAGCTCGCGCGGGAGACCGTGCAGTGGCCGGGCCTGGCGCTGGTGCTGGGCCATCCCTGGCGCGACCCGGGCGCCGGTGGCGCGTTGCGCAATGCGGCCAGCGTGCTGCGCGACGGGCGCGTGGAATGCAGCCATGCCAAGCAGTGCCTGCCCAACTACGGCGTGTTCGACGAGCAGCGGTACTTTGTGGCCGGCCAATCGCCCTGCGTGATCGAAGTGCAGGGCGTGCGCGTGGGCTTGCTGATCTGCGAGGACGCCTGGCATCCCGAACCCGCGCGCACAGCTGCCCAGGCCGGTGCGCAATTGCTGGCCGTGATCAATGCCTCGCCCTTCCATGAGGGCAAGCAGGCCGAACGCGAAGCCACGCTGGCCGCGCGTGCGTGCGAGATGGGCCTGCCCCTGGTCTACGCACATCTGGTCGGTGGCCAGGATGAAATCGTCTTTGATGGCAGCTCCTTTGCCGTGCAGGCGGACGGCTCCATTGCCGCGCGTGCACCGGCATTTGCCGAGGCCTTGCCGCGGGTGGAGGTCCGCACGGGCGGGCAGGGGCAGGGGCTGGTGCTGGCAGGCGAGGTGGTTGCGCAGCCAGGGCACCTGCCGGCGCTGTGGTCCGCCCTGGTGCTGGCCGTGCGCGACTACGTGGGCAAGAACCGTTTCCCCGGCGCCCTGCTGGGCCTGTCGGGCGGTATCGACTCGGCCCTGGTGCTGGCGATTGCAGTCGATGCACTGGGCGCGGACAAGGTGCATACGGTGATGATGCCTTCGCCCTATACGGCCGACATCAGCTGGATCGACGCGCGTGACATGGCCGAGCGCGTGGGCGTGCGCTACGACGAAATCTCCATCGCACCGCAGTTCGAGGCCTTCAAGGCCGCGCTGGCCCCGGCCTTTGCAGGCCGCGCCGAGGACACGACCGAAGAAAACCTGCAGGCCCGCATCCGTGGCACCTTGCTGATGGGCCTGTCCAACAAATTCGGCTCCGTGGTCCTGACCACGGGCAACAAGAGCGAGATGTCCACCGGCTACTGCACGCTCTATGGCGACATGGCCGGCGGCTTTGCCGTGATCAAGGACGTGCTCAAGACCGAGGTCTTTGCGCTGGCGCGCTGGCGCAATGCCAACGATCCGTTCGGCACGGGGCTGGACCCCATCCCGGATCGCATCATCACGCGCCCGCCCAGCGCCGAACTGCGCCCGGACCAGAAAGACCAGGACAGCCTGCCCGCTTATGAGGTGCTCGATGCCATCGTGCGCCGTTACATGGAAAATAACGAAAGCATCGCCTCCATCGTGGCCGACGGATACGCCAGCGCCGATGTGGAGCGAGTGACGCGCCTGATCCAGATCAACGAGTACAAACGCCGGCAGGCGCCCGTGGGGCCGCGACTGACGCGCCGCAGCTTCGGCAAGGATTGGCGCTACCCCATCACCAACCGCTTTCGCGCTTGAAGCACCTGAGGCGGCGGGGTTTCCCGGCCAGCCGTCTTGCCCCGTATTGCATGCACTGAGGAGTTCACCCCATGAAAATGATCACCGCCATCATCAAGCCGTTCAAGCTGGAAGAGGTCCGCGAGGCACTGGCCGACTGCGGCGTCAACGGCCTGACCGTCACCGAGGTCAAGGGCTTTGGCCGCCAGAAGGGCCATACCGAGCTTTACCGCGGCGCTGAGTACGTGGTGGACTTCCTGCCCAAGGTGAAGATCGAGGTCGTGGTCCGCACCGAGGACGTGGACCGCTGCGTGGACGCCATCGTCAACGTGGCGCGCACGGGCAAGATCGGTGACGGCAAGATCTTCGTCACTGCCGTGGAGCGCGTGGTGCGCATTCGTACCGGCGAGCTCGACGACGGAGCCATTTGAGTCCGGGAGCAGGGCAGGGCGCATTCGGCGCCCTGCATTCCTGATATCTCGACGCTGGCGGCCATCCTCTGCAGGGTGGCCGCTTTCGTTTCCGCTTCGGTTCAGATCACGGCGCGCAAGGGGGCCGTCTCCAGGCCCGTGCCGGCGTTCTGCACCAGGGATTGCAGCAGCGTGGGGATGTCGCTGCCGCTTTCGATCAATCCCATCTGCCACTCGCCCATGAAGCCGTGGCCCACGCAGGTCTGCAGGAACTGCAGCATGCTGTCGTAGTAGCCATCCACATTGAGCAGGCCGATGGGCTTGTCGTGGTAGCGCAGCTGGCGCCAGGTCCAGACCTCGAACAATTCCTCGAAGGTGCCTATGCCGCCGGGCAGGGCGACGAAGGCATCGCTGCGCTCGGCCATCATGGCCTTGCGCTCGTGCATGGTCTGGACGATATGCAGCTCGTCGCAGGCATGGTTGGCCAATTCCTTGTCCACCAGCGCCTGCGGAATCACGCCCACGACGCGGCCGCCGGCCTGCCGCGTGGCCTCGGCCACCTCGCCCATCAGGCCGCTGCGGCCGCCTCCATAGACCAGCTGGCCGCCGTGCTCGCCGATCCAGCGGCCGGTGGCGCGGGCCGCCTCGATGAATCCGGGCTGGTCGCCGGGACGCGAGCCGCAATACACACAAATGGAAAACGTGGGATTTGTCATGCAATGAACCGTTGATAGAGGGCGGCCAGCCAGACGCCGGCGCACAGCAGCAGCGCCAGCATCACGGCCGCGCTGCCCATGTCCTTGGCCTGCTTGGACAGAACGTGCCATTCGGGGCCTATGCGATCGACCACGGCCTCGATGCCGCTGTTGAGCAGCTCCACGATCAGCACCAGCAAGACCGTGCCCGCCAGCAGTGCGACCTCGATCCAGCTGCTTGCCAGCCAGAAGGCGGCAGGGATCAGCACGATGGCAGCCAGCGCTTCCTGGCGGAAGGCTTTTTCATTCCATCCGGCGCGAAGGCCTGACAGCGAATAGCCCGCCGCGTGCCAGACACGCGTCAGGCCTGTGCGGCTTTTCTGGGGATTGACAGGTGCACTGTCGGTCGGGTCGGGAGATGCGGCGGGCATGCTTGCGAGTGTAGGAGATGCGACGCTGCCTCTGGGCCTGTCAGCGCTTTTTCCTGGGTGCCGGTGCCTGGTGGATCAACTGGGTGCCAGCCCATGCGTCATGCCAGAACTGGCGGCGCGGATGCAAGCGGCTCAGAAGTGCCCAGAGCGCCACCCACAGCACCAGCAGCATCAGCGTGGTCAGTGCAGGCACGCCGGTCGAATAGGCCGCCAGCGGCGGCAGCAGCCAGATCCAGCTGAACACATAGCGCCGCAGCGCGCGCAACTGGCTGACGGGCTGGCCTGCCGCATCCACCAGGCGGATGTGCCAGGTCTTCATGGCCAGCGTCTGGCCCTTGGACCAGAACCAGACGAAATAGATGCCCAGCACCACGAACATGAAGGCCTGCAGCCCATGGCGGTTGTCCATGGCATTGCGCGTCTGCGACAGGGTGCCGAACAGATAGCCTGCAATGAAGACCACGCCGAACAGCAGCATGCCCTCGTAGAGCCAGCAGGCCATGCGCCGCGCCAGTCGCGGGGCCATCTGTGGGGAGGCTGCGGTTGCGGCTGCCGTGGTGGAGGCGGGGGATGTGGCGTTCGTCATGCGGACGGGGAGATCGGTGCGTCAGTGCGTCAATGCGAGGGGGGCGCTTCGCCGTGCGATGGCTGGGATGCAGCATCGGGGCTGTCATGCAGTTCCATGGGCGGCAAAGGCATGGGCGTGGCCGAGGGCACCTCGACAGGCGCCGTCTCCACCAGCGCCGGCGGGCGCACGGGATGGGTTTCCACGGCCGCAGGCGATGGGGCCTGGGGCACGGGAAGCGGCGGGTTGTAGATGGTGGCGGGCGGAATCTTCGGCGGATTCGGAATGGTGGCCGGAGCCACCGAGGCTGCCGGAATCCGCGCCAGCCGCTTGGGCGCAACAGGTTCTATGGCAGTGGCGGCGCCCTTGGCCTTGGGCGCGGCGCGCGCGGCCAGCAGGCGTTTTTCCTCGTCGCTGAGCGCCTGGTAGGCCTCCCACTGGGCGCGCTTGTCCGTGGCCAGGCGGTTGGTCAGGGCGAAATTCAGGCGGGCCTGGCTGCGCTGCTGGGCGCTGAGGCTGGACCAGGTCTGCATGCGATCGCGCAGCTTTTCCTGCTCTTTTTCACTGAGCTTGTCCCAGCCCTCGGCCAGCGCCATCCAGCGGCGCTTTTGCAGCGCGTCCATCATGGACCAGCGCTCGGACAGGGGTTCAAGCACGCTGCTCTGCGCCGGTGTCAGCTCTGCCCAGCGCGGGCCGGAGGCCAGGTCCGTGGCGCGCTGGCGCGTGGCCGCATCACCGTGCAGGGTCTTGGAGGCTGCGATCGTGGCCGGCGAGACGGTGCTGGGTGCCAGCCTTACCTGCTGCACGACGCGCCAGCCGGTCCAGGCCAGCGCCATCAACAGCACCGCCGCCAGGATGGCGGCGGCTGAGCGGTGGAACGCGGCGCGTGAATCAGTGGGCATGCAGGCAGGCAAGGCGGGGATCAGCGTTCCGTGTTGGTGGCCGAAGTCTTCAGGTACTGGATGAAGCCGGGGTCGGCGTAGGCGGCGGGCGGCAGATCATCGGTCAGCAGGGCGGTATCCACCTCGGCAACCTCGGTCAGACCTGTCTGGTCCGTCTGCACGTTGACGACCACCAGGCCAACGATCAACGCCAGCACCGGCACGGCCGAGATCAGGGCGCGCCACCAGGTGCCGCCTTCGTCGCCCGAGCCCAGCGTCAGCGTGCCGCCCTGGGCCTGGATTGCGTTGGCGGTCTGCAGCGGCGCAGCGCGCAGCTCGCGCCGGCGAACGGACAGGGCACGCTCGCGCGCGGCCCGCAGCCGTTCGGTGATGTCGTATGGCAGCAACGCCTCGCCGTCGCCCAGGCGCGCGGTGATCCGGCGTGCGATGCGGTCGGCCGCCATTTCGCTGTGGAGAGTGGGCGCAGTCTTCATAGCTCGATTCCTTTGGCCTTCAGTGCCTTGCTCAATGTCTGGATGGCGCGGAAACAATGTGTTTTTACACTTCCTTCGGAACACCCCATCGCGGCAGCGGTCTCCGCGACGTCCATCTCTTCCCAATAACGCATCAGGAAAGCTTCGCGTTGACGTGCTGGAAGCTCCTGTATCTCTTTTTCAATGCTTTGCAAAGTCTGGGCCCGCTCGGTCAGATCCTCGGCGCTGCGGGCGGTTTCACCGTTCTGGGCGGAGTCGGCATAGGTTTCGAGCCAGTCGAAGTCCGCATCGTCGCCGGCCGATGCCTCCAGGTCGCTCATGCGGGTGAAGAGGGCGTTCTGCGTTTTTTGCCTGCGAAACCAGTCCAGCGTGCTGTTGGACAGGATGCGCTGGAACAGCATGGGCAGCTCGGTGATGGGCTTGTCGCCATAGTGCTGCGCCAGCTTGAGCATGCTGTCCTGCACGATGTCCAGCGCCGCCTCCTCATCCCGGACGTGGAAAAAGCTGCGCTTGAAGGCTCGCTTTTCTACGCTTTTGAGGAAGTCGGATAGTTCTTGCTCGGTTGCCAAAAGGAACGCAGGCCCGGATGAGGGGCTCGTTGATGAGGGGCTGAACGGGTGCGGGGCCTGATTATCGCACCGCACTGTCAATTTTTTTCGCAGGATGGCGCGCAGGCTTGTTGCAGTGCGATAATGTCTGCTGCAATTCAAAAAGGCAAACGGGTCACGGTCCGGCGTTTACTCACTCGCCCATGTCTGTTGGTCCTAAGTCCCGCACCGGCCTCACAAGGGCTTCAGGCAAGGGGCACCCAAGGTTTTTCGTTAGAGAAATTCACAAAGGTTGATCATGGAAATTTCCAAAGCCGAGTACTCCAGCGCGGCAGCAGCGGCGTCGCAGTCCCATGCATCCCAGGAGCTGATGGGCTCCGAGATCCTCGTCAAGTCCCTGCAGGCCGAAGGTGTCAAGCAGCTTTGGGGCTATCCGGGCGGTGCGGTTCTGTACATCTACGACGCCCTCTACAAACAAGATTCCATTCAGCATGTGCTGGTGCGCCACGAACAGGCGGCCGTGCATGCGGCAGACGGTTTTGCCCGTGCCACGGGTGAAGTCGGCGTGGCCCTGGTGACCTCGGGTCCCGGCCTGACCAACGCCGTGACCGGCATTGCCACCGCCTATACCGATTCCATTCCCCTGGTCGTGATCAGCGGCCAGACCTCGACGGCCTACATCGGCACCGATGCGTTCCAGGAATGCGACACCGTCGGCATCACCCGCCCCATCGTCAAGCACAACTTCCTGGTGAAGGATGTGCGCGAGCTGGCGGACACGATGAAGAAGGCCTTCCACATCGCGCGCACCGGCCGTCCCGGCCCCGTGGTGGTGGACATTCCCAAGGACGTGTCCTTCAAGAAGGCGCTCTACGCCGGCTACCCCGACAAGGTGGAGATGCGCTCCTACAACCCGGTGCGCAAGGGCCATGCCGGCCAGATCCGCAAGGCGCTGCAGTTGCTGCTGGCCGCCAAGCGACCCTATATCTACACGGGCGGCGGCGTTCTGCTGGGCAATGCCTGCAACGAGCTGCGCACGCTGGTGGACATGCTGGGCTACCCGGTCACGCATACGCTGCTGGGCCTGGGTGCCTATCCGGCCAGCGACCGCAAGTTCCTGGGCATGCTGGGCATGCACGGCACCATCGAAGCCAACAATGCCATGCAGAACTGCGACGTGCTGCTGGCGGTGGGTGCACGCTTCGATGACCGCGTGATCGGCAACCCCAAGCATTTCATGTCGGTGGAGCGCAAGATCATCCACATCGACATCGATCCCTCTTCCATCTCCAAGCGCGTGAAGGTGGACGTGCCCATCGTGGGCGACGTCAAGGAGGTGCTGACCGAGCTGATCTCCATGATCCGCGAGGCAAGTGCCCGTCCCGACGCAGCGGCCCTGGGCCAATGGTGGGAGACCATCGAAGGCTGGCGCAGCCGCGACTGCCTGCAGTACAGCCGTGGCGATGGCTCGGTCATCAAGCCGCAGTACGTGGTGGAGACGCTGTGGAACATGACCCGCGACGCCGATGCCTACATCACGTCCGACGTGGGCCAGCACCAGATGTGGGCCGCGCAGTACTACCGCTTCGACGAGCCGCGCCGCTGGATCAACTCCGGCGGCCTGGGCACCATGGGCGTGGGCCTGCCCTACGCCATGGGCATCAAGCTGGCCAAGCCCGAGTCCGAGGTGTTCTGCATCACGGGTGAAGGCTCCATCCAGATGAACATCCAGGAGCTGGCCACCTGCCTGCAGTACAACACGCCGGTCAAGGTGGTGTCGCTGAACAACCGCTACCTGGGCATGGTGCGCCAGTGGCAGGAGATCGAGTACTCGGGCCGCTACAGCAGCAGCTACATGGACTCGCTGCCCAACTTCGTGAAGCTGGCCGAGGCCTATGGCCACGTGGGCATGCTGATCGAGCGCCCCGAGGACGTGGAGCCCGCCCTGCGCGAGGCACGCAAGCTCAAGGACCGCACGGTGTTCATGGACTTCCGTACCGATCCCACCGAGAATGTGTTCCCCATGGTGCAGGCCGGCCGTGGGATCACCGAGATGCTGCTGGGAGCTGACGACCTCTGAGCATGGTCCCTTGCGGGATCTGCCCGGGTTCATTCCTGCCGCATCCGTTCCAGTGAGCCGTCCTCGAGGCGGCCCCTTTGACGAATCTATTGCCTGCCAAGCCCGACGTTTACCGGCGCCGGGGGAGGGCAGCGAAAAGAGGAATCTTTCTTTCATGAAACACATCATTGCCGTGCTGCTCGAAAACGAGCCGGGAGCCTTGTCGCGCGTGGTGGGCCTGTTCTCGGCCCGCGGCTACAACATCGAATCGCTGACCGTGGCCCCCACGGAAGACGCATCGCTGTCGCGCATGACCATTCAGACGAATGGCTCCGAAGACGTGATCGAGCAGATCACCAAACACCTGAATCGCCTGATCGAGGTCGTCAAGGTCGTGGACCTGACCGAAGGCTCCTATACCGAGCGCGAGCTCATGATGGTCAAGGTCCGCGCCGTGGGCAAGGAACGCGAGGAGATGAAGCGCATGGCGGACATCTTCCGCGGCCGCATCATCGACGTGACCGAAAAGAGCTACACGGTCGAGCTGACCGGCGACCAATCCAAGAACGACGCCTTCCTGCAGGCGCTGGACCGCACGGCCATTCTGGAAACCGTGCGCACCGGCTCCTGCGGCATCGGCCGCGGCGAACGCATCCTGCGCGTTTGATGCGCTGCGACGCATCTGAACCTGAAACCTGTCCCCTTCCCCTTTCAACCCCTACACACACGAAGCCTGGAGCCAACATGAAAGTTTTCTACGACAAGGACTGTGACCTGAGCCTGATCAAGGGCAAGACCGTTGCCATCATCGGCTACGGCAGCCAGGGCCACGCACATGCTCAAAACCTGAACGAAAGCGGCGTGAAGGTCGTGGTCGGCCTGCGCAAGGGCGGCGCTTCCTGGGACAAGGTCGCCAAGGCTGGCCTGACCGTCGCGGAAGTCGACGACGCCGTGAAGGCCGCCGACCTGGTCATGATCCTGCTGCCGGATGAGAACATCCCCGAGGTCTACACCAACAACGTGGCCCCCAACATCAAGCAGGGCGCCACGCTGGCCTTTGCCCACGGCTTCAACATCCACTACAACCAGGTCGTGCCCCGCGCCGATCTGGACGTGATCATGGTCGCCCCCAAGGGTCCTGGCCACACCGTGCGCTCCGAATACCTCAAGGGCGGCGGCGTGCCTTCGCTGATCGCCGTGTACCAGGACAAGTCCGGCAAGGCGCGTGACCTGGCCTTGTCCTATGCCATGGCCAACGGTGGCGGCAAGGGCGGCATCATCGAGACCAACTTCAAGGAAGAAACCGAGACCGACCTGTTCGGCGAGCAAGCCGTCCTGTGCGGCGGCGCGGTGGAACTGGTGAAGATGGGCTTCGAGACCCTGACAGAAGCCGGCTACGCTCCCGAAATGGCCTACTTCGAGTGCCTGCATGAGCTCAAGCTCATCGTGGACCTGATGTACGAAGGCGGCATCGCCAACATGAACTACTCGATCTCGAACAACGCCGAATACGGCGAGTACGTGACGGGTACCGAAGTCATCAACGACAAGTCGCGCGAAGCCATGCGTGCTGCCCTGAAGCGCATCCAGACGGGCGAATACGCCAAGATGTTCATCCAGGAAGGTCGCACCAACTACCCGAGCATGACGGCCCGCCGCCGCATGAACGCCGACCACGCCATCGAGAAGGTCGGTGGCCAGCTGCGCGCCATGATGCCCTGGATCTCCAAGAACAAGCTGGTTGACCAGAGCCGCAACTGAGATTGCTGCATTCCATCTTGCCTGGGTCGCGCAAGCGGCCTACGCAAGGTGCAGGACAAGGCCACCCCGACGGGTGGCCTTTTTCGTGCAGGGAAGGGGGCAGCGCGAAGGTACACTGACTCTTTCGGGGCGGCGCGGTCCGCTCCCTTAGAATACTATCGTTTTAATAGCTGCCCGCGCCCGTAGGCGCTGTGCTGGAGGCTGGATTGATGCAAAACCACAATGAGTCCAACGAGATTGAGGGCGTGGTGGTGCGCAAGCGCCGCAAGGGTATCTACATCCTGCCCAACCTGTTCACGCTGGCCGCGCTGTTCGGTGGCTTCTACGCCATCGTGATGGCCATGAATGGCCGCTTTGAACTGGCTGCCGCAGGCGTGTTCTGCGCCATGGTGCTGGACAGTCTTGACGGCCGCGTGGCACGCATGACCAATACGCAAAGCGCCTTTGGCGAACAGATG
Organism: Delftia deserti; assembly: GCF_042653485.1. Taxonomy (NCBI): domain Bacteria; kingdom Pseudomonadati; phylum Pseudomonadota; class Betaproteobacteria; order Burkholderiales; family Comamonadaceae; genus Delftia; species Delftia deserti. The sequence continues at coordinate 6,007,380 of NZ_JBHSIH010000001.1, forward strand.
GACTCGCTGTCGGACATGGTGTCCTTCGGTGCCGCTCCGGCCTTGATCGCCTATGAATGGGCGCTCAAGGGCATTGGCCGCTGGGGCTGGATTGCCGCCTTTGTCTATTGCGCCTGCGCCGCACTGCGGCTGGCGCGTTTCAACGTGAATACCGGCACGGTGGACAAGCGCTGGTTCCAGGGCCTGCCTTCGCCTGCTGCTGCGGCGCTGGTCACGGGCTTCATCTGGCTGCTGGACGAAGCGGGCCTGCTGCGCGGCCAGGATGCCTGGCTGAGCTGGACGCAGATCACCTGGATCATGTTCTTCCTGACGCTGTACGCGGGCCTGACCATGGTCACCAATGTGCCGTTCTACAGCTTCAAGGACGTGCACTTCAAGAAGAGCGTGCCGTTTGCCGCCATCGTGCTGATCGCCCTGGGCATCGCCATCATCAACATCCACCCACCCATCGTGCTGTTCGGCGTGTTCCTGCTCTACGGTTTCTCGGGCTATGGCGTCTACGCCTGGCGCAAGGCCAAGGGCCAGCGCACCAGCGTCATCAGCACTTCGACCGACGAGCCCGAGGAGCGCGGCCTGCACAAGTGATGCGGTGCAGCATCTTCACAGCCTTTGTGAACCTGTGCTAAAGTCATCCGAATGCAATACCTGTCGCTAGCTCTACTACTGATGTCCAACGGGCAGAGACAGTAGCGCGCGCGTACATACCTACTTTCACGGCCCGTTTGCACCAGCGACGGGCCGTTTTGCATTTGTGGGGTCGCTGGAGCAGGTGGGTCTTGTTTTTACCTAGACGATAGAAAGCACTTCAGCCATGTTGCAAAACCCTTCGACCAAGTACCGTCCGTTCGCTTTCGCTCCCGTGCGTCTGCAAAATCGCAGCTGGCCCGACGCGACGATTACCAAGGCTCCGATCTGGTGCAGCGTGGACCTGCGCGATGGCAACCAGGCGTTGATCGAGCCCATGGACATCGATCGCAAAATGCGCATGTTCGAGCAACTGGTGAAGATCGGCTTCAAGGAGATCGAGGTCGGCTTCCCCTCCGCTTCGCAGGTGGAGTTCGACTTCATGCGCAAGCTCATCGAGGAAAACCGCATTCCCGATGACGTGACCATCCAGGTGCTGACCCAGGCACGCGAGCACCTCATCCGCCGTACCTTCGAGGCGCTCGAAGGCGTGCCCCGTGCCATCGTCCATCTCTACAACGCCACCGCGCCCGTGATGCGCCGCGTGGTGTTGAACATGAGCGAAGACGAGATCGTCGAGCTGGCCACCACCAATGCCCGCATGTTCAACGAGATCGCTGCCGGCTATCCCCAGACGCAATGGACCTTCCAGTACTCGCCCGAGATGTATTCGGACACCGAGCTGGAGTTTTCCAAGCGCGTCATCGATGCCGTCACCGAGGTATGGCAGCCCACGCCCGAACGCAAGTGCATCATCAACCTGCCCACCACGGTGGAGCATTCCACGCCCAATCTGTTTGCCGACATGGTGGAGTGGACGCACCGCCACATCCAGCGCCGTGATTCCATCGTGCTGTCCGTCCATCCCCACAACGATCGCGGCACGGGCACGGCCACGGCCGAGCTCGCGCTGATGGCCGGTGCCGACCGCCTCGAAGGCTGCCTGTTCGGCAACGGCGAGCGCACGGGCAACCTCGACGTGGTCAACGTGGCGCTGAACATGTACATCCAGGGCGTGTCGCCCGGGCTGGATTTCTCCGATATCGACGGCATCCGCAGCACGGTCGAGCATTGCAACCAGTTGCCCGTGCACCCGCGCCATCCCTACGTGGGCGATCTGGTCTACACCTCCTTCTCTGGCTCGCACCAGGATGCGATCAAGAAGGCCTTCGCCGACCGCAAGGAAGGCGACGTCTGGGACATGCCCTATCTGCCCATCGATCCCAAGGACCTGGGCCGCAGCTATGAGGCCGTGATCCGCGTCAACAGCCAGTCGGGCAAGGGCGGCATCGCCTATTTGCTTGAAAGCGAATATGGCCTCCAGTTGCCGCGCCGCCTGCAGATCGAGTTCAGCCAGGTCGTGCAGCGCGAGATGGATGCCAGCGGCAAGGAATTGGCTGCGGCCGACCTGTGGAATCTGTTCCAGCGCGAATACGGCCTGCAATCCATGCAGGCGCCGCACTACCGGCTGAGCGAGAACGATGGTGTGGTCAGCCTGTCGGCCGACCTGGCCGTCGAGGGCGGCAAGCGCACGGTCGAGGCCGAGGGCACGGGCCCGATCGACGCCTTCGTGCAGGCGCTGAGCGAGCACTGCGGCCGGGCCGTGCGCGTGCTGGACTACAACGAGCATGCCATCGGCGAGGGCGCCAACGCCAAGGCCATCGCCTACGTGGAGCTGCGCGTTGACGAGTCGCATGTGTGCTATGGCGTCGGGGTTGATGCGAATATCGTCTCCGCTTCGTTCCGGGCCATCATGTCCGGCTTGCAGCGCGTGCCTTCTGCCAAGAAGGCGGCGGCGCAGGAGGCGGTTGCCGCTTAAATTCCGTTCCCTAGCCGGTGCAGCCACAAGCGCACCGGCTTTTTTCATCGCCTGCCCGTGGGCAGGAGCTTCGCATCCACAAGAAAGACGAGACTCCCCATGACCGAACAATTGATCATTTTCGACACCACCTTGCGTGACGGCGAGCAGTCGCCCGGTGCCTCCATGACCCGTGACGAAAAGCTGCGCATCGCGCGTCAGCTCGAGCGGCTGAAGGTCGATGTGATCGAGGCCGGTTTTGCGGCCAGTTCCAATGGCGACTTCGAGTCGGTGCAGGCCATTGCGCGCGCCATCAAGGACTCCACCATCTGCTCGCTGGCCCGTGCCAATGACCGCGACATCGCCCGTGCGGCCGAGGCTCTGAAGGACGCCAACCGCGCGCGCATCCACACCTTCATCGCCACCAGTGCGCTGCACATGGAGAAAAAGCTGCGCATGACGCCCGACCAGGTGCTGGAGCAGGCGCGCCAGTCGGTGCGCTTTGCGCGCAACCTGATCGCCGACATCGAGTTCAGCCCCGAGGACGGCTACCGCAGCGACCCGGACTTTCTGTGCCGCGTCATCGAGACGGTGATTGCCGAAGGCGCGACCACCATCAACGTGCCCGATACCGTGGGCTACGCCATCCCCGAGCTGTATGGCGCCTTCATCAAGAACCTGCGCGAGCGCGTGCCCAACAGCGACAAGGCGGTCTGGAGCGTGCACTGCCACAACGACCTGGGCATGGCCGTGGCCAACTCGCTGGCCGGCGTCAAGCTCGGCGGCGCGCGCCAGATCGAGTGCACCATCAACGGCCTGGGTGAGCGCGCCGGCAACTGCTCGCTCGAAGAGGTGGTGATGGCCATCAAGACGCGCAGGGACTACTTCGGCCTGGACGTCAACATCGATGCCCAGCACATCGTGGCCGCCAGCCGCATGGTCAGCCAGACCACGGGCTTCGTCGTGCAGCCCAACAAGGCCGTCGTGGGCGCCAACGCCTTCGCCCACGCCTCGGGCATCCATCAGGATGGCGTGCTCAAGGCGCGCGACACCTACGAGATCATGCGTGCCGAGGATGTGGGATGGAGCGCCAACAAGATCGTGCTGGGCAAGCTCAGTGGCCGCAATGCCTTCAAGCAGCGCCTGCAGGAGCTGGGCGTGGAGCTCGACAGCGAAGCCGCGATCAATACGGCCTTTGCTGCCTTCAAGGAGCTGGCCGACCGCAAGAGCGAGATCTTCGACGAGGACATCCTGGCCCTGGTGACGGAGCAGGATGCCCATCAGCAGGCCGATCCCTTCCAGTTCATCTCGCTGGCCCAGCAAAGCGAAACGGGTGAGCGTCCACACGCTTCGGTGGTGTTCAGCCGCGACGGCCGTGAGATCAAGGCGCAATCGGATGGAAACGGCCCGGTCGATGCCTCGTTCAAGGCCATCGAGTCCGAGGTGAAGAGCGGAGCCGAGATGCTGCTGTACTCGGTCAACGCCATCAGCGGCTCCACCGAGAGCCAAGGCGAAGTGACCGTTCGCCTGCAGCGCAGCGGGCGCGTGGTCAACGGCGTGGGCGCGGACCCGGACATCGTCGTGGCCTCGGCCAAGGCCTATCTGAGCGCGCTGAACAAATTACACAGCAATGCAGAGATCGTGGCTGCGCAGGGGTAAGCACTCGCCTTATAATTTCATTTAAATTATCGAAAAGTCGCACAAGTTATTGTCACAGTGCGACTTTTTCGATTAATGTAAGGTCTAGTCACAAATTCTTGCTGCTTGGAGCATTTCTCATGCCCACCCTACGCCGTGCCCGCCTCGGTCGATTTGCTCAGGTCATGTCTTTTCTTGCCCTGAGTTGTGCTCTTGCTGCCCCGGGCGCGCATGCCGCGCCCGCCAAGAAAGTTGCCAAGAAACAGGTGGCCGTGGCCCCTGTCAAGAAGAAGGCGGTGAAGGAGCGCGCCACGGCCGCTCCTCAGGGCAAGCGCGTTGCCAAGAGCGCGCGCCAGCCCAGCCGCATCGCTGCACGCAGCGTTGCCAGCCCCATTCGCGCCGTTGCCTACGAGCCGCGCCTGTCCTTCGGCCAGATGGCCGGCCTGCATGCGGTGGCCGATCCTCTGGATCTCAAGAGCAGCGTGGCCCTGGTCCTGGACCAGGACACCCATGAGGTGCTGCTGAGCAAGAACGACCATGCCGTCTTGCCCATCGCCTCGTTGACCAAACTGATGACGGGCCTGTTGATTTCCCAGGCCCATCTGCCGATGGATGAGACCATCACCATCACGCAGGACGACGTGGATACCGAAAAGGGCAGCAGCTCTCGCCTGGCCGTGGGCACCACGCTCACGCGCGCCGAGATGCTGCACCTGGCCCTGATGTCCAGTGAAAACCGTGCTGCCCATGCCCTGGGTCGCACTTTCCCGGGTGGCCTGGATGCCTTCGTGCAGCAGATGAATGCCAAGGCGCGCCTGCTTGGCATGACCGATACCCGCTACGTGGAGCCTACCGGCCTGTCCAGCCGCAACCAGTCCAGCGCCCGTGATCTGGCTGTGCTTGTGAATGTGGCGCACAGCGATCCGCTGGTGCGCGAGTACACCACCTCGCCCGGCTACGAAGTGGCCGTGGGCCGTCGCACGCTGCAGTACAACAACACCAATCGCCTGGTGATGAGCCCCACCTGGGACATCGGCCTGCAAAAGACCGGCTACATCTCCGAGGCGGGTCGCTGCCTGGTGATGCAGGCGCAGGTGGCTGGCCGCAAGATCATCATGGTCTTCCTGGATTCGGCCGGAAAGTTCAGCCGCCTCGGCGATGCCGAGCGCGTGCGCCACTGGGTGGAGTCCATGGGTCAGGTGGCTGGCGATTCCATGATCCACAAGGTCAAGGGCTGAGTTTCTTTGCCCTCAACAACAAAGGCGCCTTGGGCGCCTTTGTTGTTTTTGATCGCTGGTCGTCTTGCCGCTTGCTGATTGCAGCGCCCTGATCAGTGGCTGCTGCGCGCGTAGGGGTTGGGTGGCGGTGCTGCCGGGCGGGTTGCGTTGAAGCCCAGGGCGCCCGAGATCTCCTGTGCGGTGGACTGGAGCTTGGACATCCAGCTTTCGTCCAGCCGGTCGGCGGGGGCGGAGATGGACAGGCCGGCCACCAGCTTGCCCTGGTCGTCGTAGATGCCGGCGGCCATGCAGCGCACGCCCAGCTCCAGCTCTTCGTTGTCGCGGGCCACGCCATGGTGGCGCACCTTGTCCAGTTCGTTTTCCATGTCGGCCAGCCGCGTGATGCTGAAATGCGTCTTGCCGGGCAGGCCGGTGCGCGTGGCGTAGGCGCGGACCTGCTGCGCGTCGTCCGCCGCCAGGAACAGCTTGCCGTTGGATGTCAGGTGCAGCGGCGCATGGCCGCCGATGGCGCGCACCACCTGCATGCCGGAGCGCTCGCTGTAGGCGCGTTCCACATAGACGATTTCATCGCCCTGGCGCACGCTGAGGCTGACCGGTTGCTGGATCTGCTTGTGCAGCTGGCGCATGGGAATCAGGGCCGCTTCGCGCACGCTCAGGCGGGCCTTGACCAGATTTCCCAGTTCCAGGAAGCGCATGCCCAGGCGGTAGCTGCCCGATTCGGGACGATCGACAAAGCGGCCGATGGCCAGATCGTTGAGGATGCGGTGCGTGGTGGAGGGGTGCAGGCCGGTGCGCTCGCTGATCTCCTTGAGCGATACCGCTTCCTCGCGCGAGGCCAACACGTCGATCAACGTGAACATGCGTTCCAGAACCTGGACGCTGGGCTTGGGGGAGGCCGCGTTATCGTTTTTTTTCATGAGGCGGAGTGGGGTTTCGGCATTCGGTCATTCTAGCGGCGACCATGGCATGGCGGCATATGTGCCGCCAGCAAACAGCGGCTATGCGCATAAGAAATGTCGCTGAAAAGGGAGGGAGTGACGCTGTATCAGCGCGGCAGCTGATCCACGCGCTGCCAGCGCTCGGCAACGCGCACCTCATGGGGCAGGAAGCGCGCCTTGTAATTCATCTTCTGGCTGTCGGCGATCCAGTAGCCCAGGTAGACATAGGGCAGGCTCATGGCCCGGGCCTGGTCGATCTGCCACAGCACATTGAAGGTGCCGTAGCTGGCGGGGTCGTTGGGCTCGTAGAAGGTGTAGACGGCAGACAGCCCGTCTTCCAGTACATCGAGGATGGAGACCATCTTCAGCGTGCCGATGCCGCCATCGGCCGCGGGCGCGCGAAACTCCACAAGGCGCGAGTTGACGCGGCTTTGCAGCAGGAACTGGGTGTACTGGTCCACGCTGTCATGGTCCATGCCTCCGCCGCTGTGGCGGCTTTGCTGGTAGCGCAGGTACAACTGGTAGTGCTCGTTCGAGTAGTGCAGGCGCTGGATCGATGCCGTGAGATCGGCGTGGCGCACGGCGGCGCGGCGCTGGCTGCGGTCGGGGCGGAAGTCGTGGACCAGGATGCGCATCGGCACGCAGGCGCGGCAGCCGTCGCAATACGGCCGGTAGGTGAACATTCCGCTGCGGCGAAAACCCAGTGAAACCAGCTCCGAATAGGCGCTGTTCTGGATCAGATGGCTGGGCGTGGCCACTTGCGAACGCGCCAGCCGGCCATCCAGGTAGCTGCAAGGGTAAGCGGCGGTGGCATAGAACTGCAGGGCCTGCAGCGGAAGATCGTTCGGGTGCGTCATGGTGTTCTGGCGGCAGCCGGTGATGTGTCGCCGGCCTCACCGGACGGTGGCAGCAACGCGTCCCAGTATACGTTTTCGAACTGCCAGCGCATGGGCGGCAGCTGGCTTTGCTCGGCCACGGTCTGCAGGAACCGGGCGCGCGGCATTTCGCGTGCGCCCAGCGAGGCCAGATGCTGCGTCGCCTGCTGGCAATCGATCTGCGCGGCGCCTTGGTGTCTGCACAGCGCAACCAGGGCTGCCAGCGCGATCTTGGATGCGTCGGTGGCATGCGCAAACATGGATTCGCCAAACACGGCGCGGCCCAGTGCCACGCAATACAGGCCGCCCACCAGGCGTCCATCCACCCAGGTCTCCACGCTGTGGGCTGCACCCTGGTGGTGCAGGTCGGCATAGGCGTCAAGAATTTCCTGCACGATCCAGGTGCCATCCTGGTCATGGCGCACCGTCTGGGCGCAGTGCTGCATCACGGTCTCGAACGCGCTGTCGATGCGGATCTCGCAGCCCGGCGTGGTGCGAAAGCGCTGCAATGTCTTGCGCAGGCTGCGGTGCAGCCGGAACTGCGATGTCTGCAGCACCATGCGTGGATCGGGCGACCACCACAGTGTGGGCTGGCCTTCGCTGAACCAGGGAAAAATCCCCTGGCTGTAGGCGATGCGCAGGTGCGCCGCATCCAGAGTGCCGCCTGCGGCCAGTAGGCCCGGGATGGGGTCGTTGGGTCCCCATGCCGTCTCCACAGGAGGGAAGGCCTGGTGGGGGATGAGCCATGGGAGGGGATGGGACATGATCGGGTGCGGACGGAGGAGATGGTTTCGTATTCTCTGCAGCCGCAGTCTTGCACAAACCATGCTGAAGAGGGCGGCGTGGATGCGGGGGAATCGCCTGGCCGGGGTAGGTGAACCTCCTACGCGGCCTTGTCGCGCCAGGGGACAGTGCCGCATGGCAGGCTTGGGCTATGCTGGTTCCGTCTTCTTGCGGATGCTTGGCTTTCGCTGTGAAGGCATCGAAGGAGGATGAGCGATGTTTTTCAGCAAAATCTTTGGCGCAAGCCTTGCCGAGCCGCGCTATATCCGTCGCACCCGGGCCTACCTGCAGGAAGCCCGCATGGCGATGCTGGAGCACACCATTGCCGCGGAGTACTACAAGTCCTCCGCCGACATGTATGCGGAACGCGCCGCGCGGCTGGAAGAGGAGCTGCGCGCATGGGAAGAGGGTGTCGAGCAATCCCGTGCCGCCCATGTCTCGCGCCGCGCCCATGCCAGGCACAGCAAGCCCGTCACCGTGGAGCCCGCCGCCACTGCGTCGCCGCCGAACACGCCCACCGTGGGCATGGTGCGTGCAGCCTGACCCAACAAAAAAGCCCGCATGCGTCGGCATGCGGGCTTTTCATCTGGCTCCTCAACCTGGGCTCGAACCAGGGACCTACGGATTAACAGTCCGGCGCTCTACCAACTGAGCTATTGAGGAATATGTTGGCGTTGGGTCTTGTGCGATTGCAAGGCCACTGAAATTTGGCTCCTCAACCTGGGCTCGAACCAGGGACCTACGGATTAACAGTCCGGCGCTCTACCAACTGAGCTATTGAGGAATACACGTCTATCGACAGAGATCTTGTGCGGTTGCAAGATCTTGAAATTCTTTTGGCTCCTCAACCTGGGCTCGAACCAGGGACCTACGGATTAACAGTCCGGCGCTCTACCAACTGAGCTATTGAGGAACAAGACCTAGATTATATGACGTAAAAAACACGTCGCAGAAAACTCGGGGGATTTTTTTCGGAAGGGCCTGCAGCAGCGGCCCCTCGGGCTCCCGGCGCCATCAAGGCTCGGGCCTGAACCACAGCCATACCAGCACGCAGCCCATGGAGGTCAGCGCCACGGCCTGCACCCAGGCGGGCGGGCGTGTCCACAGCAGTATCACGGCGCACAGGCTCATCATGGCGCTGGCGCTCCATTTGGCGCGCCGGCTCACGCAGCCGCCCCGTGCCCAGTTGCGCAGCATGGGGCCGAACAGGCGATGGCGCCACAGCCAAGTGTGCATGCGCTGCGAGCTGCGCGCTGCGGCCCATCCGGCCATGAGCACGAACACCGTGGTGGGCAATCCTGGAATGAAGATGCCGGCAATGCCAGTCGCCAGGCTCAGGCAGGCAAACAGCTGCAGCGCCCAGCGCAACGGGGCGGCCGGCATGCGGTGCAGGGGAGGGGGATCGTCATCATGGAAGGCCTGCGCCGTGCCTGCCTGCGCAGTGGCCTCGGGCTCCAGGGCCTGTGCCGTGGGTATTTGCTGCGCGCCTGCCTCACGGTCCTCTGGGGACGCGGTGGATGACTCTCTGGCGGTGCTGGGCATGCTGCGATTGTGCCAGCGCGCTGTGGCCATGGCGGCCAAGAGGTAGCCAAGAGGTGGCCAGGGGGCGGCCGGGAGCCGGGCGGCCGCTATGCTTGGCAACCCACATTTACATGCATAGCCTTGCACTGCCATGACTGTCCGCACCATTTTGAGGATGGGCGATCCGCGCCTGCTGCGCGTCGCCCAGCCCGTGACCGAATTCGACACCGACGAACTGCACCTGCTGCTCAGCGATTTGCTGGACACCATGCATGCAGCCAACGGCGCGGGGCTGGCCGCTCCGCAGATTGGCGTGGACCTGCAGATGGTGGTGTTCGGCTCCGGCCTGCCCAATCCGCGCTACCCCGACGCGCCCGTGGTGCCGCGCACCGTGCTCATCAACCCGGTCATCACGCCCATTGGCGAGGATGAACAGCTCGACTGGGAGGGCTGCCTGTCCGTGCCCGGCATGCGCGGCATGGTGCCGCGCTGGAACCATATCCGCTACACGGGCTTCGATGTGTTTGGCGATGCCATCGACCGCACGGTGGATGGCTTTCATGCGCGCGTGGTCCAGCATGAGTGCGACCACCTCTGGGGAAAGCTCTATCCCATGCGCATGCGCGACTTCAGCCAGTTCGGCTTCACCGATGTGCTGTTCCCCGGCATCAGCGCGGCCGAGGACGACTGAGCGGGCGGTCGCCGCCCGTATTCAAGGATCTGCGGTCAGGTCTTTGTATACAAATCGGTAGACAATTTTTCCATGCTGGCGCCGTACATTGGCACTTCCCGCCAAGGCGGGGATTGTGTGCGTTCGCCCGCCAAGAGCTGCCAAGCAGCCACCGGGCTTCGCGATGCAGGATGCAGGAGAGCGCGGCCTATCGGGTCGGCGGCCAAGGGCGCGCGGGGGCGTGCCTGACGCCCCCCGGCTGCCGCGAACTTGTCCGGCGTTCTGTGAACAAGAGGACAAGGAGACAGCGATGGAAAAAAGTTCTGGCAATGCGCCGGCCCTGGGCGCAGACATCCGCCCGGAGGACGAGCAACTCGGCCTCACGGCCAACACCCTCTATGGTTTGCAGCATGTGCTGACCATGTACGGAGGCATCGTGGCCGTGCCCCTGGTCATGGCCAATGCGGCCGGCATGTCGGCCTCGGACACGGGCCTGCTGATCACGGCCTGCCTTTTCATGGGCGGGCTGGCCACGCTGCTGCAGACGCTGGGCATTCCGTTCTTCGGCTCGCGCCTGCCGCTGGTGCAGGGCGTGTCCTTCTCGGGCGTGGCCACCATGGTCAGCATCCTGCACACGGGCGGCGGCATGCAGGGCGTGCTGGGCGCCGTGCTCTTTGCCTCGGTGTTCGGCCTGATCATTGCGCCCATTTTTTCCAAGCTCACCCGGTTTTTCCCGCCGCTGGTCAATGGCTGCGTGATCACCATCATCGGCCTGTCGCTGATGCCGGTGGCGGCCCACTGGGCCATGGGCGGCAATCCCCAGGCAGCCGACTACGGCAGCATGGGCAACATCGGGCTGGCGGGCCTGTCGCTGGTCATCGTGCTGGCGCTGAGCAAGCTGGGCAACGCCATGATCTCGCGCCTGTCCATCCTGCTGGCCATCGTCATCGGCACGGCGGTGGCGGCCATGATCGGCAAGTCCGACTTTTCCGAGGTGGGCAGCGGCGCCTGGTTCGCCGTGCCCATGCCGCTGCACTTCGGCTGGCCGACCTTCAGCCTGGCGGCGACCCTTTCCATGTCCATCGTGATCCTGGTGACCTTGGTGGAAACCTCGGCCGACATCCTGGCCGTGGGCGACATCGTGGGCACCCGCGTGGATTCGCGCCGTCTGGCCGACGGCCTGCGCGCCGACATGCTGTCCAGCGTGGTGGCCCCGTTCTTCGGCTCGTTCACGCAGAGCGCCTTTGCCCAGAACGTGGGCCTGGTCGCGGTCACGGGCATCAAGAGCCGCTATGTCGTGGCCTTCAGCGGCCTCATCCTGATCGCCTTCGGCCTGCTGCCCATCATGGGGCGCATCGTGGCCTGCGTGCCGCCCTCGGTGCTGGGCGGCGCGGGCCTGGTGCTCTTTGGCACGGTGGCGGCCAGCGGCATCCGCACGCTGGCCAAGGTGGACTACCACAACAACATGAACCTGATCATCGTGGCGGCGTCCATCGGCATGGGCGTGCTGCCCATGGTCAAGCCGGACTTCTATCACCACTTCCCGGACTGGTTTGCCACCATGTTCCATTCGGGCATCAGCTCCACGGCGGTGACCGTGCTGCTGCTGAACCTGGTCTTCAACCACTTCAAGCAGGGCAACCCCGAGCAGCCTTCGGTGTTCGGCGCAGGTTCGGAGCGCGTGCTCAGCGAGGCCGTGCTGTCTGCCCTGGCCGATGGCGACCGGGTGGTCGATGGCAAGCTCTATGACCGCGAGGGCAAGCAAGTGGCCACGGTGTCGGCGCCTGCGGCCGCCATGCACTGACGGCCGCACCCGCGCCAGCGCCTGGATGCAAAAGGCCCGCCCTGGTTGACAGGGCGGGCCTTTTTTTCGCCGCAAGCTCAGACCGCCAAGGCCTGCAGCAGCTCGGTTTCTATGAGCAGCTGGCGCTGGTTGTTCTGCAGTTCGGCGCCCTCGATCAGAAAGCTGTCTTCCACGCGCTCGCCCAGCGTGCTGACCTTGGCCAATTGCACGCTCAGGTGGTGCTGGGCCAGGATGCGCGCCACGGTGTAGAGCAGGCCGGCCCGGTCCGTGGCCGAGATGGACAGCAGCCAGTGCTGGGCTTTCTCGTCGGGCTGCAGCGTGACGCGCGGCGCAAAGGGAAAGCTTTTGACGCGGCGCGACAGGCGCCGGGGGGATGGCTCGCGCAGCGGCCCGCCCTGCATCAGCGCGGCGACCAGGTCGTTCTCGACCATGTGCATCAGCTCGCGGTACTGCTCCTGCATGGCGGGCGCGACCACCTGGAAGGTGTCCAGCGCATAGCTGTTGTGGGCCGTGTGCACGCGCGCATCCAGAATGGAGAAGGCCGCCCGGTCGAAGTAGCCGCAGATGCGTGCGAACAGATCGGGCTGGTCAGGCGCGTAGACCAGCACCTGCAGCCCCTCGCCGGCCAGGGAGCGGCGCGCGCGCACCACGGGGCGGGTGGTGCCCACGTGGCGCGACAGGTGGCGCGTGTGCCAGGCGATGTCGGCTGCCTCGTGGCGCATGAAATAGTCCACGCCCAGCGTGTCCCAGAGCTTCTTGTGCGATTCGAAGGGCTGGGCTGTCAGTGCCAGCTGCACCAGGGCCTCGCGGCGGCGGGCCTCGATTTCGGCGGCTGCATCGGGCGCGCGCCCGCCCATGACGCGCAAGGTCAGGCGATAGGTGTCCTCCAGCAGCTTGCCCTTCCAGGCGCTCCAGACCTTGGGGCTGGTGCCGCGGATGTCGGCCACGGTCAGCAGGTACAGGGCCGTGAGATTGCGCTCGTTGCCCACGCGCTCGGCAAAGGCCTGGATCACCTCGGGGTCCGACAGATCCTGCTTTTGCGCGACCTGGCTCATGGTCAGGTGCTCGCGCACGAGGAATTCGATCAGCTCGGCGTCGGCGCGCGCAATGCCGTGGGCGCGGCAAAAGCGCTTGGCCTCCACGGCGCCGATGATGGAGTGGTCGCCGCCGCGGCCCTTGCCGATGTCGTGGAACAGCGCGGCCACGTACAGCAGCCAGGGCTTGTCCCAGCCGCTGGCCAGCTGCGAGCAGAACGGGTACTCATGCGCATGCTCGGCCATGAAAAAGCGCCGCACATTGCGCAGCACCATGAGGATGTGCTGGTCCACCGTGTAGACGTGGAACAGGTCATGCTGCATCTGGCCCACGATGCGCCGGAACGGCCACAGGTAGCGCCCCAGCACCGAGGTCTGGTTCATCAGCCGCATGGCGTGCGTGATGCCGCTGGGCTGCTGCAGGATCTTCATGAAGGTGGCGCGGTTGACCGGGTCGCGCCGGAAGGCCGCGTCCATCAGGTCACGCGCGCCGTACAGCGCGCGCAGCGTGCGTGCCGACAGGTCGGTGAGGCCCACATGGGTCTCGTACATCAGAAAGGTTTCGAGGATGGCGTGCGGCTCGCGCTCGTAGAGATCGTCGCTGGCCACCTCGATGGTGCCGGCCTTCTCGTAGAAGCGCGAGTTCAGCCGGATGCGCGGCGTGGGGCGCGGGTTCAGCCGCTCCTCGATGTTCAGCCGCAGGATCTGGCACAGCTGGGTCACGGCCTTGGCCGCCCAGTAGTAGTGGCGCATCAGCGTCTCGCTGGCGCGCATGGCCAGCTTGCGCCCCTCGGCCGAGGTGGAGCGGTAGCCGAAGGCCTCGGCCACGGCAGTCTGCTGGTCGAAGACCAGGCGGTCCTCATGCCGGCCCGCCACCGCGTGCAGGCGCGCACGTATCAGGCTCAGCAGGGCTTCGTTGTCCTCGAGCTGCCGGCGCTCGAAATCGGTGATCAGCCCCTTGCCGGCCAGGGCCTGCCAGCTGCTGCCCAGGCCTGCGGCACGGGCCAGCCAGATCATGGTGTGCAGATCGCGCAGCCCGCCGGGCGATTCCTTGCAGTTGGGCTCCAGCGAGTAGGGCGTGCTCTCGTACTTGTTGTGGCGCTGGCGCATTTCCAGCAGCTTGCCGGACAGAAAGGCGCGCGCGTTCATCTGGGCCTGGTAGCGCGTCTGGAACTCGGCGAACAGCGGCTCGCTGCCGCAGATGCGGCGTGATTCCAGCAGGGCGGTCTGCACCGTCAGGTCGCGCTCGGATTCTTCCAGGCATTCGGCCAGCGTGCGCACGCTGGAGCCGATCTCCAGGCCCGCGTCCCAGCAACTGCCGATGAATTTCTCGATGCGCGAGGCCAGTTCGGCATCTGCCGTGCCGGCGGCTGGCAGCAGCACCAGCACGTCGATGTCGGAATAGGGAAACAGCTGGGCGCGCCCGAAGCCGCCCACGGCGGCCAGGCAGGCCTCGGGCGGCATGCCGGCGCGATGCCACAGCGCGCGCAGCAGCGTGTCGGCCAGATCGCTCAGGTGCTGAAGCACCAGGCGCACGCCGCGCCGGCCCATGGTGGGCGCCAGCAGCGAGCCTATCCAGCGCCCGCGATCCCGGGCGTACTGCGCGCGCAACTGCTCCAGCGAGTCCGGGGCAGAGGGCGCAGCGTGGGAAGGAGTGTGGTCAGTGGTCTGTTTCATGCGCGGCGAGGGCAGGGAAGGCGCCGGGAGCGGGTGCCCCGGACGCCATGCCATTTTGCCTGCGCATCACGCAAGAAACATGCCGAGCCTCAGCAGCTCGTGGTGGTAACGAAGGGGGGCAGCGCGGGCGAGCCGGCCGACAGGGTCATGACTTCGTAGCCGGTCCGGGTCACCACCAGGGTGTGTTCCCACTGGGCCGAGAGGCTGTGGTCCTTGGTCACGATGGTCCAGCCGTCCTTGCCCAGTTCCTTGATCTCGCGCTTGCCCAGGTTGAGCATGGGCTCGACGGTGAAGACCATGCCTTCCTCCAGCACGGTGCCCGTTCCGGGGCGGCCGTAGTGCAGGATCTGGGGCTCTTCGTGGAACTTCTGGCCGATGCCGTGGCCGCAGAACTCGCGCACCACCGACAGGCCGTGGCCTTCGGCAAAGGTCTGGATGGCGTTGCCGATGTCGCCCAGCGTGGCGCCGGGCCTGACCTGCTGGATGCCCAGCCACATGGCGTCGAAGGTCAGTGCCGACAGGCGCTTGGCCGCGATGGAGCACTCTCCGATCATGAACATGCGGCTGTTGTCGCCGTACCAGCCGTCCTTGGTGATGACCGTGACGTCCACATTGACGATGTCGCCCTTCTTGAGCGGCTTGTCATTGGGAATGCCGTGGCAGACCACATGGTTGACCGAGGTGCACAGGTGTCCGGGGTAGGGAGGGTAGCCGGGCGGCTGGTAGCCGATGGTGGCGGAGACCGTGCCCTGCTGCGCCATGCATTCGGCGCCCAGGCGGTCGATCTCGGCCGTGGTGATGCCGGGCTTGATGTGGGGGGTGATGTAGTCCAGCACTTCCGAAGCCAGGCGGCAGGCCACGCGCATGGCTGCGATGTCTTCAGCGCTCTTGATGGTGATGCTCATGCCCGCAATTATCCCATTGCGCCTTCGGGCGTGCAGGGGTAAGGGGCGGCTGTCGCCATCGGGACGGCGCAGCCCGGTAAAATAGCGGCCTCACCGATTCAGCGCCTTGCGGCCAGCCCCCGGAGGGCGGGGCCGCAGGGCGCTTTTCACAAGCCTCCTCACCCAACAGGCCGCCACGTGACCTTGCATCTGACACAGTTGGAGGGTGGAAACGCTCTCAGCTCGTTCCGCGCCCAGCAGCTCCTGACCGAACTGGTCTCCATCCATCCCAAAATCACCGGCATTGCCGCGCGCTTCGTGCACCTGGTGGCCACGGACGCCGCACCCACGCCCGCATTGCAAGAGCGCCTCCAGGCGCTCTTGACCTATGGAGACCCCTACGAAGGCCCGGCCGACGGTGCCGCCCTGGTGGTCACGCCGCGCCTGGGAACGATCTCGCCCTGGGCCTCCAAGGCCACGGACATTGCCCGCAACTGCGGCCTGGGCGTGTTCCGCGTGGAGCGCATCACCGAATACCGCATCGCCTTCAAGACCGGCCTGCTGAGCAATGTGCTGGGCAGCGCGCCTGAACTTTCGGCCGAGCAGACTGCACGGATCGCCGCCTTGCTGCACGACCGCATGACCGAATCGGTCTTCGCCACGCGCGCCGAGGCCGAGCAACTGTTCTCCGCCCTGGACGCCGCTCCCATGGAGTTCGTCGATGTGCTGGGTGGCGGCCGCGCCGCGCTGGAGACCGCCAACCGCCAATGGGGCCTGGCCCTGGCCGACGACGAGATCGACTACCTGGTCGATGCCTTCAAGGGCCTCAAGCGCAATCCCACGGACGTGGAGCTGATGATGTTCGCGCAGGCCAACAGCGAGCACTGCCGCCACAAGATCTTCAACGCCCAGTTCACCATCGACGGCGTGGCCCAGGACAAGAGCCTGTTCGGCATGATCCGCAACACGCACCAGGTCTCGCCCCAGCACACGGTGGTGGCCTACTCGGACAACGCCTCCATCATGGAAGGCCATGAGGTCGAGCGCTTCGTCGCCACCTTCGAGGCGGCCCTGGACAAGATCAAGGCGCCCAGCTACCAGAAGAAGCAGGCCGTCAACCACGTGCTGATGAAGGTGGAGACGCACAACCACCCCACGGCCATCTCCCCCTTCCCCGGCGCATCGACCGGCGCGGGCGGCGAGATCCGCGACGAGGGTGCCACGGGCCGCGGCTCCAAGCCCAAGGCCGGCCTGTCGGGCTTCACGGTCTCCAAGCTGTGGGGCAGCGAAGTGGGCAAGCCCGAGCACATCGCCAGCCCGCTGCAGATCATGATCGAGGGCCCGCTCGGTGGCGCGGCCTTCAACAACGAATTCGGCCGTCCCAACCTGACCGGTTATTTCCGCGAGTACGAGCAGCAGGTCGGCGTGGGTGCCGATGCCGTGATGCGCGGCTACCACAAGCCCATCATGATCGCGGGCGGCCTGGGCGTGATCGACTCCGAGCTGACTCAGAAGATCGAGTTCCCCGCCGGCACCCTGCTGATCCAGCTGGGCGGCCCCGGCATGCGCATCGGCATGGGCGGCGGCGCTGCCAGCTCCATGGCCAGCGGCACGAACGCGGCCGAACTGGACTTCGACTCCGTGCAGCGCGGCAATCCCGAGATCGAGCGCCGCGCCCAGGAAGTCATCAACCACTGCTGGGCCCAGGACGACAAGAACCCCATCCTGGCCATCCACGACGTGGGTGCCGGCGGCCTGTCCAATGCCTTCCCCGAGCTGACCAACGATGCGGGCCGTGGCGCGCGCTTTGACCTGCGCGCCGTCAACCTGGAGGAATCCGGCCTGGCGCCCAAGGAAATCTGGTCCAACGAAAGCCAGGAACGCTATGTGATGGCCATCGCTCCCGAATCGCTGGCCGAGTTCACGGCCTTCTGCGAGCGCGAGCGCTGCCCGTTTGCCGTGATCGGCACGGCCACGGAAGAACGCCAGCTGGTGCTGGAGGACACGGCGGTGGCCTCGGGCGACCAGAAGTTCCCCGTGGACATGCCCATGAACGTGCTGCTGGGCAAGCCGCCCAAGATGCACCGCGACGTGGCCACCGTGCAGCGCGAGCTGCCGCCCATGGACCTGACCGGCGTGCCGCTGGAAAACGCCGTGATCGACGTGCTGGCCCACCCCACCGTGGCCTCCAAGCGCTTCCTGATCACCATTGGCGACCGCGCCGTGGGCGGTCTCACGCACCGCGACCAGATGGTCGGCCCCTGGCAGGTGCCCGTGGCCGACGTGGCCGTGACCCTGGCCGACTACCGTGGCTTCAAGGGCGAGGCCATGGCCATGGGCGAGCGCACGCCGCTGGCCTCCATCAACGCCCCGGCGTCGGGACGCATGGCCGTGGCCGAGGCCATCACCAACATGCTGGCCGCGCCCATCGAGCTGTCCAAGGTCAAGATGTCGGCCAACTGGATGGCGGCCTGCGGCGAGCCCGGCGAAGACGCGGCGCTCTACGCCACCGTCAAGGCCGTGGGCATGGAGCTGTGCCCGCAGCTGGACATCTCGATCCCCGTGGGCAAGGACAGCCTGTCCATGCGCACCCAGTGGAACGAGGGCGGCCAGGTCAAGAAGGTGACCTCGCCCGTCAGCCTGATCATCACGGGCTTCGCCTCCATCGACGATGTGCGCGGCACGCTCACGCCCCAGCTGGACGCCTCGGAAGACGACAGCACCCTGGTCCTGGTGGACCTGGGCCGCGGCAAGATGCGCATGGGCGGCTCCATCCTGGGCCAGGTGCTGGGCCAGTCCGGCAATGAAACGCCCGACCTCGATGACGCCAAGGACCTGATCGCCCTGGTCGATGCCGTCAACGACCTGCGCGCCAAGGGCCAGATCCTGGCCTACCACGACAAGGGCGACGGCGGCCTGCTGGCCACCGTGGCCGAGATGGCCTTCGCCGGCCATGTGGGCGTGGCCATCAACGTGGACATGCTGGTCACCGAAGGCGACGGCATCAGCGACAGCCGCATGGACTCGGGCGAAGGCAAGAACTGGGCCTCCCAGATCAGCGGCCGCCGCGACGACATGACGCTGCGCGCACTGTTCAACGAAGAGCTGGGCGCCGTGCTGCAGATCCGCACGGCCGACCGCGCCGCCGTGCTGCAGACCCTGCGCGAGCATGGCCTGTCCACCTGCAGCCACATCATCGGCAAGACGCGCCCCGTCTCGTCCAAGGTCGATGCGGGCAAGGGCGAGCTGCAGGTCTGGCGCGATGCCAAGTCCGTCTTCGGCGCCTCGCTCAGCGACCTGCACCAGGTCTGGGATGCCGTCAGCTGGAAGATTGCCCAGCAGCGCGACAACCCGGCCTGCGCCGACAGCGAGCACGCCGCAGCCGGCGAGCCTGCCGACCCCGGCATGCACCTGCATCTGACGTTCGACCCGGCCGAGAACCCCGCCGCACCCTTCCTGAACCTGGGCGCGCGCCCCCGCGTGGCCGTGCTGCGCGAGCAGGGCGTGAACTCCCATGTGGAAATGGCCTACGCCTTCACCGAGGCCGGCTTCGACGCGGTGGACGTGCACATGACCGACCTGCAAAGCGGCCGCGCGCAACTGCAGGACTTCGCCGGCGTGGTGGCCTGCGGCGGCTTCAGCTACGGCGATACGCTGGGCGCCGGCATCGGCTGGGCGCGCTCCATCACCTTCAACGACAGCCTGTCCGCGCAGTTCCAGCAGTTCTTCGGCCGCAGCGACACCTTCGGCCTGGGCGTGTGCAACGGCTGCCAGATGTTTGCCGAGCTGGCCGACATCATTCCCGGTGCCCAGGACTGGCCGCGCTTCACGCAGAACCAGAGCAACCGCTTCGAGGCGCGCCTGTCCATGGTGGAAGTGCTGGAGTCCCCCAGCCTGTTCCTGCAGGGCATGGCCGGCAGCCGCCTGCCCATCGCCGTGGCCCACGGCGAAGGCTTTGCCAACTTCCGCTTCCGCGGCAATGCGGACCAGGCCATCGCCTCCATGCGCTATGTGGACAACCACGGCAAGGCCACCGAGCAGTACCCGTTCAACCCCAACGGATCGGCCGGCGGCCTGACGGCAGTGACCACGGCCGATGGCCGCTTCACGGCCATGATGCCCCACCCCGAGCGCGTGTTCCGCAACGTGCAGATGAGCTGGACCAACGGCGACAAGTCGGAATTCAGCCCCTGGATGCGTGTGTGGCGCAACGCCCGCAAGTGGCTGGGTTGATGCACTGAGCGACGCTGCAAAGCAGACAAAGGCCCTTCGGGGCCTTTGTTTTTTGGCGCCTGCCCTTACTGCTCCAGCATCTGTCCTGTGCGCGCGCGGGCCTGCTGGACCAGGGTGGAGATCAGCACCGTCTCGGGCAGGTTGTGCCAGTAGCGGCGCGGCATCTCGCGCAGCATGGCCTGCTCCTTCAGGCGCGCCGGATTGAAGGTGCTGGCGTAGTAGGTCAGCCACAGGGCCTCGCCCGCGTCGGCTGGCGGGGCATCGCTGCGGCGCGCGCCGGGCGCCAGGCGCAGCGCATGGCCGTCCCAGTGCGCGCTGCATTGCGGCGTGAGGATGGCCCAGTGCATGTTGGCAAAGCGCTTGCAGAAGAAGGGCGCCGCCGCGCGCACGATGTGGTGCTCGGGCTCGAACCAGGCAATGTGCAGCTCGGGCTGGTTCTGCCGCTGCGTCGTCCGAAAGCGCACAAAGGCGTGCATCTTGTGGATCTCGCGCGAGACGGGGCGGGCCAGGGCCTCGATGGCGCGCCAGTCCGCATCCAGCGCATCCAGCCGCAGTTCGGGCCGGGCCTGCATGCGCGCCAGCCAACGGTGGCATAGCTCGAAGCGGCCCGCCGCGCGGTGCAGGCAGGCATGGCGCAGCGCGGACATCTGGGTTTCGGACAGGGACAGCCCGGCCTCGCCGGGGCCGGCCAGCCCGGCCAGTGCCGAGGCGGGCATGGCCTGCTGCGGCGTGCTGGAAAACAGGTCCACGCCCGCGCCGAGTTGCTGCGCCCCCCGCGTGTCGGGCCACCGCCAGCGCACCACAGCGGGGTCGGCGCCATGGGCCAGCAGCGCCCTGCAGGCTGCGCGAAAGCCGGGCCAGTCGTCGGGGCTGTCGAGTTCGATGGTGAGAGCCTGTGCTTGCATGGCGTGCTCCAGGTTCTAGAACAGGCTGGCCTGCGACTGCGCGATCAGCCGGGTGCGCAGCGCGGCCGAGTCGGTCTCGCCCAGCAGGGGCCGGTGGCCGTCGATCAGCACGAAGGGCAGGGCCTTTTGCACGGGCGCGCGCAGCCGCAGCAGATCCTCCAGCCGCAGCCTGCGCACGCGGCGCGCCGCCAGCAGGCGGTCCACCGTCTGCGTGCCCAGGCCCGGCACGCGCAGCAGCAGGCTGCGCGGCGCACGGTTGAGGTCCACGGGGAACTGCTGTCGGTTGGCCAGTGCCCAGGCCAGCTTGGGGTCGATCTCCAGGTCCAGCATGCCGTGGCGGCTGGCCGCCGCGATCTCGCCCGCCCCGTAGCCGTAAAAGCGCATCAGCCAGTCGGCCTGGTAGAGCCGGTGCTCGCGCATGAGGGGCGGCGCCTGCGGCGGCAGATCGCGCGAGGCATCGGGAATGGGGCTGAAGGCCGAGTAGTACACGCGGCGCAGGCCGTAGCCCGCATACAGCGTGTGGCTGGATTCGAGGATGTCGGCATCGGTTGCGCGGTCGGCGCCCACGATCATCTGCGTGCTCTGCCCGCCCGGCGCGAAGCGCGGCACGGCGGCGCGCTGCGCAGGCGCGCCGGGCAGGGACTGCGCCTGGCGCTGCTCGCGCGTGGCCGCGCGCCAGGCCTGCACCTGCCGGTCCACGCCCTGCATGGCCTGGCGTATGCGCTGTCCATCCTTTTCAGGCGCGAACTGCGCCAGGCCGCTGGCCGTGGGCAACTCCACATTGATGCTCAGGCGGTCGGCATGGCGGCCTGCCCGGGCCAGCAATTCGGGGGCGGCATCCGGGATGGTCTTCAGATGGATGTAGCCGCGAAAGTCATGCTCCTCGCGCAGCCGGCGCGCCACCTCCACCAGTTGCTCCATGGTGTAGTCGCTGGAACGGATGATGCCGCTGGACAGGAACAGCCCCTCGATGCAGTTGCGCCGGTAGAAGTCCAGCGTCAGCTGCACCACCTCGGCCACCGTGAAGCGGGCGCGCTGCACGTTGGAGCTCTTGCGGTTGATGCAGTAGCGGCAGTCGAAGATGCAGACATTGGTCAGCAGGATCTTGAGCAGCGAGATGCAGCGCCCGTCGGGCGCATAGCTGTGGCAGATGCCCATGCCGGTGACCGAGCCCATGCCCTTGCCGTCCAGCGAGTCGCGCCCCTGCGAGCCGCTGGAGGCGCAACTGGCGTCGTACTTGGCGGCGTCGGCGAGGATGAAAAGTTTGCGTTGCAGCTCCATGACTGTATGAATATACAGTAAATTCACCTGGCACACCCGGTTTTCCGAGAGTCCATCCCTCGGCCAGGGTCTGGTCAGGCCTTGCCTGGCTCCGGGTTGAACACGCCGTCGCGCTATCGCCATGGCAAGCGGATTGCAATGGTTGGTAGTGCAATGGAATGAAACCGCTTTCAGTGCGGAATGAGTGCTCGCTTTCAATGAATGGGTGGTGTGCATCGCGGGAAATGGTGAATGCGTGTTTCCTGCGTCTTTCGCAATGCTTGAAGGCTGGCATGGCCTGGTGCCATCAATGCACGCGCCGATATAGCGCGCTTGCTGTGCGCCATGGGCTTCCCCGTTCCTGGGAGAGAGGCTTGGTGTTGTTGTGATTTGTTTCAAGTTGCCGATAACTATTGCTGATAGGCTTTCGTGTTTGCCGGGCAGTGCCGTTTCATTCAATGCGCCCGGCGATGACAAACACTTGGAGAGGGAGCTTCGGTGTCGCGTGTATTAGGAACAGAGAGCGAAGTTCTGGCGCTGTCGCCGGACGCCTCATCCAGCAAGGCCGCCAAGGGCCTGCAATCGCCCGCCAAATGGCCCGCCATGGGCGCCAACGATGTGGCGGTATGGGGTGAATGCCAGGGCAGCGGCAGCAAGCCCTACCAGACCCAGGTGGACCTGTCGGGGCCTTCCTTCAAATGCTCTTGCCCCAGCCGCAAATTCCCCTGCAAGCACGGGCTGGCGCTGATGCTGATGCGTGCCGGCGGGCAAGTCCCCGAAGGCGGCGATCCGCCCGCCTGGGTGCAGACCTGGCTGGACAGCCGCCAGGAAAAGGCCGAGAAGAAAGAGGCCAAGGCTGCCGCCGCAGCGGCCGAGCCGCCGCCCGACCCCGAAGTCGCGGCCAGGCAACAGGCCAGGCGCGAAGGCAAGCGCTGGGACAAGGTGGAGGCGGGCCTGCAGGAACTGTCGCTGTGGATGCAGGACATGGTGCGTGCGGGCCTGGCCAACCAGGCCGGCGACGCGCAGATGCGCCAGCGCTGGAACAACATGGCCGCGCGCATGGTCGATGCGCAGGCCACGGGCATGGCGGCGCGCATCAAGGATTGCCGGGATCTGGTGGACAGCCACCGCGACTGGCCGCGCGACATGCTGGTGCAGCTGGGCCACTGGCAGTTGATCATCGACGCCGTGCGCCGACGCGAATCGCTCAGCCCCGAGGTCAAGGCCGACGTGATGGCCGCGCTGGGCTGGCCCATGGACAAGGCTGAGGTGCAGGCCAGGGGCCAGTCGGTCGAGGACGAATGGCTGGTGGCCGGCCTGCGCATGATCGAGCGCGAAGGCCGGCTCATGGAGCGGCGCGTCTGGCTGCAGGGCCAGCGCACGGGGCGCATGGCCCTGGTGCTGGACTATGCGCAGGGCGGGCGCGGCTTTGAATCGGCCTGGGTGCCTGGCCATCGCTACGGCTGCGCGCTGAATTTCTATCCAGGCCACGCGCCGCTGCGCGCCATTGCGGCCAATGGCAACGGGCCTGCGCTGCCTGCCGATGGCGCCAGCCCGCTGGCCACATCGGCCGTGGGCGACGTCCTGCAACTGCTGGGCCAGCGCATTGCCGCCAACCCGCTGCAGGCCACGCAGCCGCTGTGCCAGGACCGGCTGCGGCTGGTGCCTGCCCAGGGCCAGTGGTTCGCGGCCTGGCCCGAAGCACTGGATGCATCGCCGGTCGCCCTTGGCAAGGCGGCGCCAGTGCAGCCCGTCCCCGTGGCGATTGACGATGCCCAGGCCTGGCACCTGCTGGCGCTCAGCGGCGGTGCGCCCATGCAGCTGTTTGGCGAATGGGAACCCGGCCCGGCCGTGGGCCGCTGGCGGCTGCTGAGCGCCTGGCAGGCCCGCGAGGGCGACGGCGCCCAGCAATGTATCTGGCAGAACCAGGGTGATCCGGTATGAGCAACGCACAACTTTGGGCTGCGCTGCAGCAATCGGCCATGGTCGGCTCGGACCGGCTGGCCGTGCCGCCTGCGCTGGCTTCGGGCGTGGACCCGTCCGCAACCGGGTCGCAGCAGGCCGTGCAGGCGGCGCTGCAGCCCCGCGCCGACCTGCCCGGTGACTCGCCCGCCCAGCAACTGCTGCGCGCCAGCGCCGTGGCGGCCGTGTTCGAGCGGGCAGGCTGGCAGCCTGGCGCGCAGGTGCGCCTGACGGCACCGCTGGCCGTGCCCGCCGCAGCGCCTGCGGAGTCGCGCACCGCGCCTGCCGATGCGCGCCTGCACACCCTGATGGGCGACGTGCTCAAGGACGGCCCGTTCGAGCTGCAGGCCTCCATGCTGCGCACCCTGGACCAGGCCGGCCAGCGCCTGCCCCACGATCTGCTGGTGCCTGCGCTGGAGCAGGGCCGCCAGTCCGTGGAGCTGCGCCAGTGGCTGGCCCCCGTGCTGGGCGAGCGCGGGCGCTGGCTGGGCACGCTCAACCCGCAATGGGGCTATGCCAGCGGCGTGGAGGAAACCGCCGACCCCGAGCTGGTCTGGCAGGAAGGCTCGGTGGAGCAGCGCGTGGCCCTGCTGCGCAGCGAGCGTGCAACCGATGCCGCCAAGGCCCGCACGCGGCTGGAAGGCAGCCTGAAGGAGCTGGGCGCCAAGGAGCGCCTGCCCCTGGTCCAGGCCCTGGCCGTGGGGCTGGGCATGGACGATGAGCCGCTGCTCGAAAAACTGCTGTCCGACCGCAGCAAGGAGATCCGCGAGAACGCCGCGCAAATGCTCTCGTGCCTGCCGGACAGCGCGCACAGCCAGCGCGTCATGGGCTGGATGCAGTCCATGCTGCAGCAGGACGACAAGGGCCAGTGGATCGTGGAGCCTCCCGAAGAAGGCTCCAAGGAATGGGAGCGCGACGGCATTACGCTCAAGCCCGACGCCTACCACCGTGGCGGCAAGAAGGCCTGGCTGCTGGAGCAGATGGTGCAGCTCACGCCCGTGTCCTTCTGGACCCGCGCCCTGGGCCTGACGCCTCTGGAAGTGATGGAGTGGAGCCGGCGCAGCGACTGGAAATCCTCGCTGCGCCAGGGCTGGGTGCGGGCCCTGCAATACCAGCTGGACGTGGAATGGATCGATGCCGCCCAGACCATGGGCCGCGACATGCGCCACGACGCGCTCCTGCCCGCCCTCATGGCCCGGCTGTCCCGCGAGGAACGCGAGTCCCGCTGGATTGCCCAGTTCGAGCGCGACAGGCACAAGCTCATCGACGCCATCGAGGGCATGTCCCAGTCGCTGGGCGGTGCCGAACTGCTCTCGCCCGCGCTGTCGGCGCGGCTGACCGAGGCACTGCACGTGGCCGTGGGCGGCAAGCAGATCACGGGCAACTGGCACAGCTACCGCGCCGACCAGGCCCTGCTGTCCTGTGCACGCATGCTGGACGTGACCGCGCTGGAGCGCTTTGCCGACCTGTGGCGCAAGCCCTCGGTGCTGGATGCGCAACCCGAGCCTGAGCCCGAGCCGCAACCCGACCCTGCGGCAGATGCCGCAGGGGCATCGGCATCCGCAGCAGCGGCAGCAGCAGTCACCGCCACCGCCGCTGCAGTTGCCGCCCCGGCAAGCATTCCCCTCACGCCCCAGCAGCAGGCGCGCCTCGAACGCAGCCGCGTGCGGCCCTGGGATGAAGAGCGCATGCGCGGCCATCTGGAGCGCATCGTCGATCTGCGCCTGGGCCTGCACCAGGCCTTTGTTGCGCTGCGCGGCCAGGCCTGAGGCGCGCCCGTCCTGCCGCATACCCCGAACCGAACCGAATCCAACCCTTATCCCTTCCCGGAAGCACACCATGAGCCAAGTCCTGCGCCAGCATGCCGAACAGCAATTCGCCGAAGAACTCGAAGCCCTGCGCAAGGTGGACGACCGTCCGCGTCCGCCCAACTGGAAACTCTCGCCCTGGGCCGTGCTCCAGTACCTGATGGGCGGCAAGCTCGGCAACGGCTTCGAGGTCAGCGCCAAGTACATCGGCAATCCGCGCCTGATGGAAATCGCCGTCTCCACCCTGGCCACCGACCGCGCCCTGCTGCTGTACGGCGTGCCCGGCACGGCCAAGTCCTGGGTGTCCGAGCACCTGTCGGCCGCCGTCAGCGGCGACTCCACCATGCTGGTGCAGGGCACGGCCGGCACCAGCGAGGAGCAGCTGCGCTACGGCTGGAACTACGCCCAGCTGCTGGCCCACGGCCCGTCCGAGAAGGCGCTGATCCCCAGCCCCCTGGTCAACGCCATGAAGCTGGGCAAGATCGCCCGCATCGAAGAGCTGACCCGCATCCCCGCCGACGTGCAGGACACGCTGATTACCGTGCTGTCCGAAAAGACCCTGCCCGTGCCCGAGCTGGGCAGCGAAGTGCAGGCCGTGCAGGGCTTCTCGGTCATCGCCACGGCCAACAACCGCGACAAGGGCGTGAACGAGTTGTCCAGTGCGCTCAAGCGCCGCTTCAACACCGTCATCCTGCCCGTGCCGGCCTCGCAGGACGAAGAGGTGCAGATCGTCACCAAGCGCGTGGCCGAGCAGGGCCGCGCCCTGGCCCTCCCCGCCGAGCCGCCGGCCCTGCAGGAAGTGCGCCGCGTGGTGCAGATCTTCCGCGAGCTGCGCAACGGCCAGACCGAAGACGGCAAGACCGTGCGAGTCAAGTCGCCCAGCAGCACGCTGTCCACGGCCGAGGCCATATCGGTCATCAACAGCGGCATGGCGCTGGCCGGGCATTTCGGCGACGGCGTGCTGCGCGCGGGCGATGTGGCCTCGGGCCTGCTGGGCGCCGTGATCAAGGACCCGGTGCAGGACAGCGTGGTCTGGAAGGAATACCTGGAGACCGTGGTCAAGGAACGCAGCGACTGGAAGGACCTGTACCGCGCCTGCCGCGAGCAGCTCTGAAGCCCGCACTCCCGCACCGCTGACCGACCGCATCTTCTGCGCATCTCCTGCGCACTTCCCGTATGGCCACCTCTGCCAATCCGCTTCATTTCTTCGGCATCCGCCACCATGGCCCGGGCTGCGCGCGCAGCCTGCTGCAGGCCCTGGAGCAGCTGCAGCCCGACTGCCTGCTGGTGGAGGGCCCGCCCGAGGGCGAGTCCCTGCTGCCCATGCTGCAGCATGCCGACCTGCAGCCGCCCGTGGCCATGCTGGTCTATGTGCAGGACAGCCCGGCCCATGCCGCCTTCTATCCCTATGCCGAGTTCTCGCCCGAATGGCAGGCCCTGCAATGGGCGGCGCGCCAGGGCGTGGCCACGCGTTTCATCGACCTGCCCCAGACCCACCGCATGGCGCTGGACATGGCCGAGCAGGAACGGCGCCGGGCCGAGGCGGCGGCAGCAGATGCAGCTGATGCAGGCGCGGATGCGGCCGATGGAGGCCAGGATGCAGATGCAGATGCCGACTCGGGCTCCGACTCCGTCGCCGCTGCGGCAGACGGCAGCCAGCTCCAGAGCAATGCCGCCGAGGCCCTGGACCGCGACGACACCACGCAGTCCGTGCCGGCTGCCGACCTTGCCGTCGATCCCTCGGCACCATCCCCGCGGGACTGGCACGATCCGCTGGACCTGCTGGCCGAGGCCGCAGGCTACCCCGACGGCGAAAGCTGGTGGAACCGCATGGTCGAGGAGCGCGGCGACGGCGCCACCCTGTTCGAGGGCATTGCCGAAGCCATGGCCGTGGTGCGCGCCGAGCTGCCCAACGAAGTGCGCGGCGCACGCCATGCCCGGCGCGAGGCGCTGCGCGAAGCCTGGATGCGCCAGTGCATGCGCGAGGCCGTCAAGGCCGGCCACCAGCGCATTGCCGTGGTCTGCGGCGCATGGCATGTGCCCGCCCTGCAGGCCCAGGTCACCGCCAAGGCCGATGCCGCCACGCTCAAGGGCCTGCCCAAGGCCAAGGTCCAGGCCACCTGGGCGCCCTGGACCTACCGCAACCTGTGCTCGTCCAGCGGCTATGGCGCGGGCGTGGATTCGCCGGGCTGGTATGAACATCTGTGGCGCTGCTCCGAGCCTGTGCCCGAGTCCTTGCTCCAGTCCGCACCTGCTGCCGACCCGGCACGCGGCAGCACCCAGCGCACCGTCGGCTGGCTGGCGCGCGTGGCCCATCTGCTGCGCTCCAAGGACCTGGACTGCTCCAGCGCCCACATCATCGAAGCCACGCGCCTGGCCGAAAGCCTGGCGGCCCTGCGCGGCCACGCCAGCCCCGGCCTGCCCGAGCTGGACGAGGCCATCGTCACCGTCATCAGCATGGGCGAGCGCACGCCGCTGCGCCTGATCGAGCGCGAACTCAGCGTGGGCGACCGCATCGGCGGCGTGCCCGCCGACGTGCCCCAGGTGCCGCTGCAGCGCGACATCGAGCAGCAGCAAAAAAGCCTGCGCCTCAAGCCCGAGGCGGCCGCCAAGGTCCTGGCCCTGGACCTGCGCAAGGACACGGACCGCGAACGCAGCCACTTCCTGCACCGCCTGCGCCTGCTGGGCATAGAGTGGGGCAGCGTCACCACCGACCAGCAGCGCAACCGTGGCACCTTCCGCGAAAGCTGGCAGCTGCAGTGGGAGCCCGAGCTGGCCGTGCGCATCATCGAGGCCAGCCGCTACGGCGGCACCCTGGTGCAGGCCGCCGCGGCCAAGGTGCGCCAGGCGCTGACGCCCGAGACCCCGCTGCCCGAGCTGGCCCAGACCATCGACGACGCCCTGCTGGCCGATCTGCCGCACCTGGTCGATGCCCTCATGCAGGACCTGGCCGACCGCTCGGCCAGCACCGGCGACGTCTCCCAGCTCATGCAGGCGCTGCCGCCGCTGGCCAATGTGCTGCGCTACGGCAGCGTGCGCCAGACCGACACCCAGGCCCTGGCCACGGTGATCGACAGCATGGCGCTGCGCGCCGCCATCGGCCTGCCCCTGGCCTGCATGGCGCTGGACGAGGACGCTGCAAGACACATGCAGGCCAGGGTGCTGCAGGCCCACGAGGCCCTGCGCCTGCGCGATGCCGAGGAGCCGCGCGAAGCCTGGTTCGGCGCCCTGCGCAGCATTGCCATGGGCGACGCGGGCGCCGCCTTGCTGCGCGGCGCGGCCTGCCGCCTGCTGCTCGATGCCCACCGCCTGGACAGCGAGGCCGTGGCCACGCAACTGGGCCGCAATCTCTCGCTGGGCGTGCCGCCGCTGGACGCTGCCGCCTGGCTGGACGGCTTTCTCAACCGCCAGGCCCTGGTGCTGCTGCACGACGACGCCATCTGGGGAGCCGTCGATGCCTGGCTGGCGCAGCTGGGCGAGACCCAGTTCACCCAGATCCTGCCCCTGGTGCGCCGCAGCTTCTCGGCCTTCTCCAAACACGACCGCCAGAGCCTGGGCGAAAAGGCCCGGCGCGGGCAGGGCAGTGCGGCCGTGGCGGCAGCATCCGCAGGTGCCGCAGGTGCCACGGGTGCCACGGGTGCCGCAGGCGCGGCAGGCGATGGGGACGACGGCGCCTGGAACGAGGCGCGTGCCGTGCTCGCCATTCCCGTACTCGATCAACTGCTGGGCCTGAACCTGCCCGCGCAACTGCTGTCCAGCCCGCAGGAGGCCCAGCCATGAACACCGCTGCCACCGTGAACGATGCATCCCTTGCCGGCGCCGACCCCCAGGAGACCGCCCCCCAGCCCACCACCCGCCTGCAACGCTGGCGCCTGGTGCTGGGCCAGCCGTCCGAGGCCAGCTGCGGCGGGCTGGGCCCCAAGGGCAGCTCCATCGACGAGATGGACAAGGCCCTGGCCGCGCTCTACGAAGAGGACAACAAGGACGGCGGCCTCTCGCGCCGCGGCGGGCGGGGCAACTCCTCGCCCAGCGTGGCGCGCTGGCTGGGCGACATCCGCAAGTACTTTCCCAGCCAGGTCGTGCAGGTCATGCAGCGCGACGCCATGGAGCGCCTGAACCTGCGCGAACTCATGCTCCAGCCCGAAATGCTGGAGCATGTGCAGCCCGACGTGCACATGGTGGCCGACCTCATCTCCCTCGGCTCCGTCATCCCGCAGAACACCAAGGAGACCGCGCGCATCGTCGTGCGCAAGGTGGTGGACGACCTCATGCGCCGCCTGGAGGAGCCCATGCGCAGCGCCGTCTCGGGCGCGCTGGACCGCAGCCAGCGCAACCGCCGTCCGCGCCACTCCGAGATCGACTGGAACCGCACCATCCGCGCCAACCTGCGCCACTGGCAGCCCGACTACCGCACCATCGTGCCCGAGACCCTGGTCGGCTACGGCCGCAAGGCGCGCCGCCCGCAGCGCGAAGTCATCCTGTGCATAGACCAGAGCGGCTCCATGGCCAACTCCGTCGTCTACTCCAGCATCTTCGGTGCCGTCATGGCCAGCCTGCCGGCCGTCAGTACCAAGCTGGTGGTCTTCGACACGGCGGTGGTGGACCTGACCGACAAGCTCTCCGACCCCGTGGACGTGCTGTTCGGCGTGCAGCTGGGTGGCGGCACCGACATCAACCGTGCCGTAGGCTACTGCCAGGGCCTGATCAGCGAGCCGCGCAACGCCATCGTCGTGCTCATCTCCGACCTCTATGAAGGTGGTGTGGAAAGCGGCCTGCTGCGCCGCGCCTCCGAACTGGTGGAGTCGGGCGTGCAGTTCATCACC
Organism: Delftia deserti; assembly: GCF_042653485.1. Classification (NCBI taxonomy): domain Bacteria; kingdom Pseudomonadati; phylum Pseudomonadota; class Betaproteobacteria; order Burkholderiales; family Comamonadaceae; genus Delftia; species Delftia deserti. The sequence continues at coordinate 6,037,915 of NZ_JBHSIH010000001.1, forward strand.
CTGCTGGCACTCAGCGACGAAGGCGCGCCTGCCTACGACGCGCAACTGGCCGCCAAGCTGGCCGCGCTGGGCGTGCCCTCGTTCGCGTGCACGCCGGACGCCTTCCCGCAGCTCATGGCCGCCGCCATCCGCCGCGACGACGTGGCGGCCTGGGCGGCAGGGCAGGGCTTCAAGACCAGCAAGTGACGGACGGCCGGTCGGCCCCGTGACCGGGCTGGCCGCCGGGCATCTCCTACATGGGCAGGACATGCCCAGGCCCCATGATGGCGCCCGGGCAAAAAGAAGTTCCCCGAACAATTCACTGGAGTAATGCGATGGCTGGTGCTGGTTTGCTGATGCTGCTGGACGATATTGCAGCGATCCTGGACGACGTGGCCCTCATGACCAAGGTCGCGGCACGCAAGAGCGTGGCCATGGCCGACGATGTGTCCGTCATGACCAAGGTGGCCGCGCAGAAGACGGCGGGCGTGCTGGGCGATGACCTGGCGCTCAACGCCCAGCAGGTCACGGGCGTGCGGGCCGAGCGCGAGATTCCCGTGGTCTGGGCCGTGGCCAAGGGCTCGCTGATCAACAAGGCCATCCTGGTGCCGGCGGCGCTGCTGATCAGCGCCTTCATTCCCTGGGCTGTCACGCCGCTGCTCATGGTCGGCGGTGCCTTTCTGTGCTTTGAGGGTTGCGAGAAGCTGGCCCACAAATTCCTGCATTCGCCCGAGGAAGATGCCGTGGAGCGCGAGCGCCTGACCCAGGCCAATGCCGATGCGGGCGTGGACCTCGTCGCCATGGAAAAGGACAAGATCAAGGGCGCCGTGCGCACGGACTTCATCCTCTCGGCCGAGATCATCGCCATCACACTGGGCACCGTGGCCTCGGCGCCGTTCGGGCAGCAGGTGGCCGTGCTGGCGGGCATTGCCCTCATCATGACCGTGGGCGTCTATGGCCTGGTGGCCGGCATCGTCAAGCTCGATGACCTGGGACTGTGGCTGGGCCAGCGTGCCAGCGCCGCTGCCCGCGCGCTGGGCCGGGGCATCGTCGCCGCCGCGCCCTGGCTGATGAAGGGGCTGTCCGTTGCGGGCACGGCCGCCATGTTCCTGGTGGGTGGCGGCATCCTCGTGCACGGCGTGCCTGCGCTGCACCACGCCGTGGAGGGCCTGGGCGAGGCCGTGGCCCAGGGCGCGCTGGGCGGCCTGTGGCGCGTGCTGGCCGTCAATGTGCTCAACGCGGTGGCCGGCATCGTGGCCGGCGCCATCGTGCTGGCAGCTGTCGAAGGCATCAAGCGCCTGCGCCGCCGCTGAGTTGCGGCAACATCGCCGGCCGGCCTTGCAGTCGGCAAGGCACGCCACGGGGGCCGGCAGGCCCCCGCTTGCATGGAATTTGCGCTTCAGCGCATCGCATTTGACTGTGGGCGCAAGCACATGCATTTGCCTGGAACTCCGCAGGGCCAGGCGTCCTCCTGTTCCTTGGCGGCGGCGCAATGTGTTTGCGCCTGCCGGCCGCCGAGGCTCCGACAGCGGTCCAGCGCCGCAGCGGAGCCGTTGTCGGGACCGGGCGGCTGAATTCGTATCCGCACCGGTCCCTGGGTGTTCATCGGGGGGGTCCATGATTTCCAATCTCACCAAGGCCAGGGTGCTGCGGTCCGTCATCGCCGGCTGCACGCTCGCGCAGGCGGGCAGGGCCGAGAAACTCAGCACCGAGCGTGCACGCACGGCGCTCAACCGCATCTGCGAGCTGCTGCATCTGCCCAACGACCTGGCCGCCATACACGCGGAGCCAGATCTCTACCTCGAATCCCTGGTCCACTTCGAGGGCCTGCCCCAGTTCGAGCTGCGCACGCCGCTGGTGGCCAAGCTCAAGCAGGTGCTGGGCCTGCGCTCGTCCAGGCAACTGACGCCGGCCATGCTCGCGCAGGTCAGCGCGTCACAGCTCATCAACCAGGGCGTCTCCATCATCGCCCTGACCGATCTGCAGGAGTGGCTGCTCAAGCACGACCTGTCGCTGAGGCACAGCCCGCCCATCACGGACATCGACTTCAGGGAGGCCAGAAAGGCCATTGCCTTGCTCGACGCCTTCGACTTCGACACCGAGTCGCTGGAATGGCAAATGAATCACCTGGCCCGCAAGCGCAGCCAGGCCAGGGAGCGGCCTGCTGCGGCTGCCTCTGTCGTTGCATCGGTGTCCGCCATCAATACGGCGGCGGCGCCCTAATATCGGGGCTTCCGAACAAGGCTAGACACACCATGACGTTTCCCCTGCTGGCCGCTGTGGCCCTGGCATTGCAGCTGCTGGCGCCCGCATCCGCCCTGGCGGCCGACGACATCGTGTTCAAGGACAGCGCCGGTCGCGTGCTCAGGCGCAGCGACCTGGACAAGGCCGATGGCCGCTTCAGCTGGGAGCTGCCCTCCGCCAAACCCGTCAGCCAGGCCGCGCGCGATGCCCATGCCTTGGGCCGCGCTGCCGGGCACAGCGGCGATCACCGCGCCGCCCTGGCACATTTCGAGACCGCCTCGAAGCTGGCGCCCCGCTGGCCCTATCCCGTCTACGACGCCGCATTCACCTACCTGCTGCAAAAGGACTTCGATGCGGCCTATCGGCATTACCGGCGCGTCGATGCACTGGCGCCCAGGGGCTTCTTCACCGCCAAGACGGCCGTGCACAGCCTGCGCATGGAGCGCGATGGCAAGCTCCCCCAAGGCACCTATCTGCGCTACCTTGCCCTGGAGTGGGAAACCGACCGCGACAAGGCGCGCCAGGCCGCGCTGGCCATGACCCGCGAGACGCCCGGCTTCGCTCCCGCCTGGAAGACCGTCGCCCATCTGGAGGACGATCCCGCAAAACGTCTCGCCCTGCTGGACAGCGGCCTGAAGGCCGACCCAGATGCCGAGACCCGTGGCTTTCTGCTGCTGGACAAGGCCGTGCTGCTGCGCGAGCGCAACCAGATCCCCGAGGCCATGGTGATGCTGGGAGAGCTGGCGGTGGACCCCCGGTCTCCGCTGGATGTCGAGGCCCTGGCGCGGCACATGCTGGCGCAGTGGGCGCGGCCCTGAGACTGCCGCACCGGCGCCAGCGCCAGCATCAGTTCCAGCACCCTCCAGCCAACTCAGCGCATCGCCAGTTCCACCGCCTCTGGAGACAACCCGTAGGCCTCGACAAAGACCTCGATGCGGTCCTGCGTCTGCGCGTTCACAAACGTCTCCATGCCCACGCTGTCCATCTCCCCTGACAGCATCTGGCCCGTATTCACGGGGCGGGTATCGAGCTGCTGTGCCAGCACGCAGCTGTCCTCTCCCTCCGGCTGCAGGCCGATGAGCCCCGTCTGGTTGTTGATGGCAATCACCCTGGCTTGTCTTTGCATGCTCCACCCTGTCGTCTGAATCCGTCGTTTCTGGAATGGCGAAAAGGCGCCGCCTTGTGCAACGCCCCTGCCTGTCCTGGCGACTGTAGGCAAGGCTTGGGGACGGCGGTAGAGGCTCGGGGCTTGGTGGACTGCGAAGGTAAATTTACGAATGGCTTTCGGAGATGCTGGGTTTTCTGTTGAATTTGGCGGATGTGCCAAGGCGGTTGCGAGGCGCTTTGACCCGGCGACCTGGAGTGGATGCACTCGACGCGGCATCTGCTGTGCGATGGCCATGCATGGCGAGGAATGCATGAAACCTTCCGAAGCGCTGGCTTTGAACCGTACCGGGATTCGCCATGTGGTCGAGTCCCACCGTGCGACCCTGATGGATGAGGCCGCCATCCAGGAGGAACTGCAGCGCCTGCTGGGCGTGTCGGTCGATGGGCTGACGCCCAGTGCCTTGCCGGAGGCCTTCCGCAGCCAGGTGCTGGCCGAGGCGCTGCCGATGTGGGCAAGGCATTGCGCGCCAGCGTTCCTTCCCGATGAATCGGCAAGTGAACGGCATCTGCCGCAAACCTGCAATAGATACCTGACCAAGCACCTTCATTGCGGGTATCGCGGGCAGCCTCCCCCTCTCAGCCCCCCAGCGCCCCGCGCACGGCAGCACGCTCGCCCATGCGCTTGAAGTGCGCCTGCACCTTGGGGAAGCCGGCGATGTCCACGCCGTCACCCTCCAGCCAGCCGGCAATGGTGAACAGATAGGCGTCGGCCACGGAATAGTCGGAGCCCAGCACCCAGGGTGCATCGCCCAGGTAATGGCGCTCGATCACGCCAAAGCACTCGGCCATGTTGGCCGCCACCTTGCGCTGCATGGAGGCAATGGCCGGTTCGTCGTCGGCCCAGCGGCCCGCGCGCCGGCCGTGGGCGTGGGCCACGTGAACGGTGGAGGACAGGTAGCCGTGGAACTCCTGCATGTGGGCGAAGGCATAGGCATCATCGAGCGGAGCGAGCCGGGCCTCGGGGAAGCGGCGCGCGACGTAGGCGAGCAGGGCCGGCGTTTCGGTGAGCACGCCGCGCTCGGTCACCAGGGCGGGCACGCGGCCCTTGGGATTGATGGCTAGGTATTCGGGGCTGCGCTGCTCGCCCTTGGGGAAGTCGAGCTTGATGACTTCGTGGGGCGCATTGGCTTCGATCAGGGCGATGCGGGTGGCCAGGGCGCAAGTGCCGGGCGCGTAGTAGAGCTTGAGGGTGGTCATGAAAGAGGCGGGTAGGGATGGGTACGTGCAGAGTCTGCCGTCGGCGCCGATGGCCGGGCCGGCCCTCCAAATTAGTGCGTATTGCACGGCCGTGCAAGCGGCATCTGCGTCTTTGCTTATGCCGGCCCGGCGCTCCAGCGGCCGGCTTCCCCTCATGGCGAAAGCAGTCAGGCGCTGGCCGTATCGCCGCCCTGGCCGATCACCTTCATGCGCTTTTCCATCTCCTTGACCAATGCAGATGGCGCAAAGTCCAGGACATCGCCGAGGCGCAACAGCATGCATCCAGTGAGCATGTAGTCATGGAGGCGATGCAGCCACGGCATCGCAGCTCCAACCTCAAGCCAGTCACCTCGCATCGGTTGCCGCTGGCCTGCAGTGCGATGCGTTGCATGCATCCAACGCGATCCGGCCATGCGGCGGCGCCCACCTTCGGATTTGAGCTAGGACAAGACCGGCCTTGCCCGCCCCTGATGCAATACAGCTACGGGATTTGCCCCGGGCTACTCCAAGACTCTCCATCATGAAAAGAACTCTGCTCGCCGTTGCTGCCGTTTGCGCCCTGTCGTCGGGTGCCGCGTTTGCGCAGCAGGCCGAAGGCCCCTGGATGGTGCGCGTGCGCGCCGTGAATTTGGACAGCGCCAACAAGGACAGCACGGGTCTGGGCCTGTCGATCAACAACAAGTGGATGCCCGAACTGGACGTGTCCTACTTCTTTACGCCCAACATCGCGGCCGAGCTGGTGCTGACCTACCCGCAAAAGCACGACCTGCGTGCCAACGGCCTGGGCCAGATCGGCAGCCTCAAGCACCTGCCGCCCACGCTGCTGGCGCAATACCACTTCACCAATTTCGGCGCTTTCAAGCCCTACGTCGGCGCCGGTGTGAACTACACCCGCTTTTCGAGCGTGAGCTTCGACCCTGCCGTGCAGGCCGCGCTGAACCCCTCGATCAAGAAGAACAGTTTCGGCGGCGCGCTGCAGATCGGTTTCGACTACGCGCTGGACAAGAACTGGTCGCTGAATTTCGACGTGAAGAAAGTCTTCATTGAAACGGACGTGAGCTCCGCCGGCACCAAGGTGGGCACCTTCAAGGTGAACCCGGTGCTGGTCGGTGTGGGACTGGGCTATCGCTTCTGATCTCCGGATCATGAGCGAGGCACGCGCTGCTTCATCCGGCAGCGCGTAGTGAGGCAAGGATGGGTACTTGGTCCGGTATGCCGTTCGCGGCATACCGGATTTTTTTCGTCCCGACCGGCGCCCTGGCCTGCTTCGGGCATGCTGCGGCGCACCACCGGACAGGTCACGAAAAAATCACGCGCGGGGGAAACTGTCCTACCCGCATGCCCGGGGCAGGCGCCTAGGCTGGTGCCTCGGCCTGCCGGTGCGAGTCTTGCGAGGCTCGCTTGCCGTTGGCAGGCGTCAGTCACCATTGGCTGTCCGCCCCTTGGCGACCGCGCCCTGCTGCAAGCCGGGATGCGGCATTCACCATGCTGCGGCGGGCGGCGCACAACGCGAGGCCCCCACCATGCTGTCTGCCCACGAACCTACCGTGTCTTCCTCTGCCCTGGCATCGCGCGCCCAGCGCGTGCCGCTGCCTTTGCCTTCGGCGCCCCGTGCGCCCGCCCAGGGCAGCAGGCGCGAGGCGGCCCCGGAATGGGCGGACCACGCACTGCGCGCGACCCGCGCCGAGCTGCAGCACGGGCTGATGCAGCCCCAGGCCCAGGTTTCCCCCAAATACCTCTACGACGCGCGCGGCTGCGACCTGTTCGAGCAGATCACACGGCTGCCCGAGTACTACCCCACGCGCACCGAGGCCGCCATCCTGGCCGACTCGGGCGCCGCCATGGCCGAGGCCCTGCGCGGCAGCGAGGTGCTGATCGAGCTGGGCGCCGGCAATTGCGAGAAGGTCCGCGGCCTGTGCCGCAGCCTGCGGCCACGGCATTTCGTGGGCGTGGACATTGCGGGCGCTTTCCTGCGCCAGTCCGTGCGGCGGCTGGCCGAGGAATTTCCGCAACTGCAGGCCCATGCCGTCACGGCCGACATCACCGAGCCGCTGACCCTGCCGCCCCATATCCCGCAGGCCGGGCGGCTGCTGTTCTATCCGGGCTCTTCCATCGGCAATTTCGACCCGGTACAGGCCCGGCGCATGCTGGGCCAGATGCGTGCCATGGTCAACGACGACGGCGGCCTGCTGATCGGCATAGACCTGCCCAAGTCCACGCAATGGCTGGAGCCCGCCTATGACGATGCCCAGGGCGTGACGGCGCGCTTCAACCTGAACCTGCTCAGCCACGTCAACAGCCTGCTGGGCAGCGACTTCAACCCGGACGACTGGGAGCATGTGGCCTTCTTCAACGCCGAGCATTCGCGCATCGAGATGCACCTGCGCGCGCGCCGGCCGCTGATCGTGGGCTGGCCGCAGGGGCTGCGGCATTTCTCGGCCGGCGAGACCATCCACACCGAAAACAGCTACAAGTACCCGCTGCCCGAATTCCTCGGCATGCTGGCCTGCGCGGGCTTCGGGCCCTGCCATGTCTGGACGGATGAGCGCCAGTGGTTTGCCGTCATCCATGCCCATGCGTGAAATGCCCGCCGTCTTCCGCTGGGTGCAGCGCTACGAGGCCGTGCGCCAGAGCACCGTGCTGCTGGCCGCGCCCCTGTCGGCCGAGGATGCCTGCGTGCAGTCCATGCCAGATGCCAGCCCGGCCAAATGGCATCTGGCGCATACCACCTGGTTCTTCGAGACCTTTGTGCTGGCCGAGCATGCGCCCGGCGTGCCGCCCTTCGATGCCGACTTTCGCGTGCTGTTCAACTCCTACTACCAGCAGGTGGGCGAGCGGCATCCGCGTGCCCAGCGCGGGCTGCTGACGCGCCCTTCGCTGGCGCGGGTGCTGGCCTATCGCGAGGCCGTGGACCAGCGCATGCTGCAGATGTTCGAGGACTGGGGCATGCAGCCGCCTGCACGGCTGGCCGCGCTGCTGGAGCTGGGCCTGCAGCATGAGCAGCAACACCAGGAACTGCTGCTGACCGACATCAAGCACCTGCTGTCCTGCCACCCGCTGTGGCCTGCCTACCGGGCGCAGGAGGAGGGCGTGCCTGCGCCGCAAGAGCCCGATGGATTGCCCCCGCCGCTGCAATGGCTGACCGTGCCGCGCGGCATGCACGCCGTGGGCCATGCGGGCGAGGGCTTTGCCTTCGACAACGAGCGCCCGCGCCACGAGGTGTTCCTGCAGGGCTGCGAGATGGCGCAGCGGCCCGTGAGCAATGCCGAGTTCCTGCGCTTCGTCAAGGATGGCGGCTATGCCCAGCCGCAGTGGTGGCTGGCCGAAGGCTGGGACTGGCGCTGCGCGCAGCAACTGGAGCATCCGTGGTACTGGCGGCGCCAGGCCGGTGGCGTGCTGGACGGCATATGGCAGGAATTCAGCCTGCATGGCGCGCTGGCGCTGGACGGGCGCAGGCCCGTCTGCCACCTCTCTTACTTCGAGGCCGATGCCTATGCGCGCTGGGCTGGCGCGCGCCTGCCCACCGAGGCGGAATGGGAGGCGGCCCTTGCCGCGCAGATGGCGCAGCGCCCGCAGCACGGCGAGCCACCGGGCCCCGTGCACCCGCGCACCATGCAGCCCGGCAGCCATGCGCTGGGCGAGGTCTGGGAGTGGACCCAGTCGGCCTACACCGCCTACCCGGGCTTTGTGGTGGCCGAGGGCGCGGTGGGTGAGTACAACGGCAAGTTCATGGTCAACCAGTACGTGCTGCGTGGCGGCTCCTGCCTCACGCCGCCCGGCCATGCGCGCGCCAGCTACCGCAATTTCTTCCCCACCCAGGCGCGCTGGCAGATGACCGGCCTGCGGCTGGCAAGGGATCTGGCCTGAGCCTGCCCGTGCCGCGTTCCATGGCATTGCATCGCGCACCGGCGCATGCAGTAGCATCGTCGGCCTCAATGATCCGAGGGAGTTCCATGTTGTTGCGTTCGCTTGTTCTTGCCATGCCGCTGTCCCTGGTCCTTGCCGGCTGCGCCACTGCGCCGCCCCAGGCACCGGCGCCCAGCCAGCCACAGGACCAGCCCCGGCCCCAGGTGCCTGCCCAGGCCCCGGCCGACACGCCACGCGCCGAGCCCGAGGTCGCCAACCTCACGCCCCTGCCCAGCCTGCTGCTGATCGGCGAAGACGCAGCCGGCCGCTACTACTCCATGGTGGCCAAGGCCACCTTCACCATCGAGGCCGATGGCCGCCTGAGCCTGGCCGACCAGGGCGGCGGGCAAGGCGGCGAGCCCGTGGCCCCCCATGCCGACATGCAGGACCAGAGCATGTCCACCGAATGCAAGCCCTATGGCGCCGTGGCCAACCAGCGCACTACCTGGTTCCCGTACACGGGTGTGTTCGTACGCGGCGGCACGCTGGTCGGCGCCCAGGCGGACGGCGCGGATGTGGGCACCAAGGCGCTGACCGAGCACGAGGGCGCCCAGATGCTCTACACAGGCAAGGATGCCGACGCCACCGAGTATTACTACGCGCCCTGTGTGGGCGCGCAGCGCGTGGCCACGGGTTGGCGGCTGGACCGCTATCTGCCCGATGGCGGGCAACTGCGCGTGCGAGCCGATGGGCGTAACGGCAACGGCAAGGGCCAGACACTGGCATTGAAGCTGCCCGAGCCCTTTGCGCCCTTTGTGCTGGTGCGCTACCAGTCGGGAGCGATGATTCCCGTGCCCATGCGTGCCGTGCTGGCCACGGTGGACCTGCCCGGGCGCCGCGTGGTGCTGCAATTCCAGGGCACGTACGCCGTGGAGCCGGCCATCCGCAAGATGGAACTGCGCCTGATCGTGCCCGGCAGCCGCCCCTCCGAAGGCGAGACCGCCGCACGCCACGCCGAACGCACCCAGGCCCAGTTGCGTGACCTGGCACGCTGCGCCCCGCCGCGCGGCCATGCCATCGAGCCCTGCGCCAATCCGCAGCGCACGCCGGATCCGCTGATCTTCTACTCCTCGCAGGAACTGCGCGAGCGCTCGCGCAGGCCCTGACGGCGTCTCAGACCTTGTCCAGCGCCTGCTCCAGGTCGGCCAGCAGGTCGCTGATGTGCTCGATGCCCACGGACAGGCGCACCATGCCTTCGGTCACGCCGGCCTTGGCAAGCTCCTCGGCATCAAGCTGGCGGTGCGTGGTCGATGCCGGGTGCGTGGCCAGGGACTTGGCATCGCCGATGTTGACCAGGCGCGTGAACAGCTGCAGCGCGTCCAGGAAGCGCGCACCGGCGGCGCGCGTGTCGCTGTCGCCGCTGCCGTTCTTGAGGCTGAACGAGAGGATGCCCGAGGCGCGGCCGCCCAGTTGCTTCTTCACCAGTGCGTGGTCGGGGTGGTCCTGCAGGCCGGCGTAGCGCACCCATTCGATCTTGGGATGCTTTTGCAGCGTCTCTGCGATCTTCTGGGTGTTCTCGCAGATGCGGTCCATGCGCAGGGCCAGCGTCTCTATGCCCTGCAGGATCAGGAAGGCGTTGTGCGGCGACAGTGCGGCACCGGTATTGCGCAGCGGCACCACGCGCACGCGGCCGATGTAGGCGGCCTCGCCCAGAGCCTCGGTGTAGACCACGCCGTGGTAGCTGACATCGGGCTCGTTCAGGCGCTTGAAGCGTGTCTTGTGCTCGGCCCAGGGGAACTTGCCGCTGTCCACGACGGCGCCGCCCACGCTGTTGCCGTGGCCGCCCAGGTACTTGGTCAGCGAGTGCACGACGATGTCGGCGCCGTGCTCGATGGGGCGCAGCAGATAGGGGCTGGGCACGGTGTTGTCCACGATCAGCGGCACGCCATGGGCGTGGGCCACGTCGGCCAGGGCGCGGATGTCGGTGACATTGCCCAGCGGGTTGCCGATGGACTCGATGAAGATGGCCTTGGTCTTTTCATCGATGTGCTGGGCGAAGCTGGCCGGGTCGCGCGGATCGGCAAAGCGCACGGTGATGCCCTGCTGCGGGAAGGTGTGGGCGAACAGGTTGTAGGTGCCGCCGTACAGCGTGCTGGCCGAGACGATGTTGTCGCCGGCCTCGGCAATCGCCTGGATGGCATAGGTGATGGCGGCCATGCCCGAGGCCACGGCCACGGCGGCAATGCCGCCTTCCAGCGCCGCGACGCGCTTTTCCAGCACGTCGGTGGTCGGATTCATGATGCGCGTGTAGATGTTGCCGGCCACCTTGAGGTCGAACAGGTCGGCGCCATGCTGGGCGCTGTCGAAGGCGTAGGCCACGGTCTGGTAGATGGGCACGGCGGCCGACTTGGTGGTGGGGTCGGGCGAGTAGCCGGCGTGGACGGCCAGGGTTTCAATGCGCATGGAGAGTTGCCTTTCTGGTGACGGCTTACGCAACAAGGGCAGAGGCGTGCGATGTGCCATGGGGCGCGGCGCGTTCTCGCATCCTGTTTGCGCAAGTCCTGAGGTTGTTGCAAGCGGAGGACGGTTGGCATTGTGGCGTGCCTGCCTGACGCGTCCAACGATGCGTTGGTTACGAACATATGCGGCGCGCACATGCCAGTATGCAGGGCTGTCCGGCCGCGACCGGATCTGCCTGCCCTCACGGCATCCGGGCTGTGAGTGATTGTGTAATTTTGTTAACGGTGTGCGACAACGTGACCGGATCGCTAGACTCCATCAGGGAGTTGATGGTGACGTTGACAGCAAGACATCTTCTGGCGCTGGCGGTGCCCCTGTGCACCTTGCTGCTGGCCGGCTGTTTCTATGTCTGCTGGCGGCATCTGCGTGCCCGGCGCGAGTTGCGTAGCATGTCGTTCGCCTTCACCGGCTTCAGCCTGGCGCTGCTGCTGCAGATCCTTGAGCGGCCCGCGGCCGTTCCCGTCAATGTGTTGACGACGGCCGCGCTGCAACTATGCGCGGCCTGGTTCGTCACCGAGGCCATGGCCATACGCCAGGGCGTGCGCCCGGATGCACCGCTGGCGGCCGGCTTCGGCGGCGCGGTGCTGCTGGTGCTGGGCTACTACGCCTGGGCCGTGCCCGATGCGCAGGCGCGCCAGCATGTGCTCAATTTCGGCCTGGGGCTGCAACTGGCCCTGCCGTTGTGGCGGCTGCCGCCCCGGCAGCCCTGCACAGGCTGGGACCGGCTGCTGCTGTGGGTGTTCGTGGCCTTTGCCCTGAGTTTTTTCGTGCGTGCGCTGTGGGCGGTGCCGCGCGCAAATCCGGTCACGGCCAGCGTGGCCGGCGAATGGCTGGGCATTTCTTCCTCGTGGATGGCGATGCAGCTGAGCCTGCTGGTGTTCGGCCTTCTGTTTGCCATGCTGTTTCTGGCAGTGGCGGTGCGCGACACCGTGCAGGAGCTGCACAAGGAGCGCGACCGCGATCCGCTGACCGGGCTGCTGAACCGGCGCGCCTTCAAGGAGGCCGTGCAGCACCGGCGGGCCGAGCAGCCCCAGCTGTCGGCCGCCGTACTGGTCTGCGACCTGGACCATTTCAAGCGCGTCAACGATGGCTGGGGCCATGCGGCGGGCGACGAGGTGCTGCAGCGTTTTGCGCGCCTGCTGCTTCGCAGCACGCGCCAGCAGGACCTGGTTGCACGCTTTGGCGGGGAGGAGTTCGTGGCCCTGCTGCCGCACGCCGATCCGCTGGCCGCGCAATTGATCACACGGCGCATACAGACCCAGCTGCGCCTGATGGGCTTCAGCGCGCTGCCCGACGACATGCGCATCACGGCCAGCTTTGGCGTGGCCTGGATGGCGCAGGGCCAGACGCTGGAGCAGGCGCTGGCGCGTGCCGACGCCATGCTCTACGAGGCCAAGCGTGCAGGCCGCGACCGGGTGCGGCTGGTGTCGCAGGAGGAAGGGGCTTAGCCAGGGCTTGGCTTTCCCGGTGTGACCGGCGCCTGCAGCAGGCGTGGGGTGCGGGACGGGCGTGGCGATGGGCGTGGGGCGCTGGACTCGCGCGGTGCATGTGGCTCGTGCGGCTCGTGCGGCTCGTGCGACATATGCGGTGCGTCCTGCTCGCGTGGCGCGTGGGGCCTGCGTGGTCCCCGCGGGCCGCTGGAGCTGCCGGGGCCGCGGGGTTCGGGCGCAGGCCTGGCGGGCCTGGCCGGGCGTTCGGCCACGGCCGGCTGGCGCTGTTCCCAGGCGGGCAGGGCGGCATGCACCATGGCGGCGCCGTGGGCGTCGTTGGCCGCGTAGTGGCGCTGGGCCAGGCTCAGCTGCGGTGCAGCCCAGTTGGAGGTGGAGATCTTCTTGGACTTGTGGAAGTTCTGCCCCAGCACCAGGGCCACGGCCGCGCGCACGCCTACCGAGCTGGCATAGCCGTGGCGCTTGAACACGCGGTCCAGGTCGATCACGTTGTGCAGTGCAACACCCAGGCGCGCGGGCAGCGCGCTGCGGTCATGGTCCAGCCCGAAACCGGCCTTGCAGATGGCTTCGCTGGCCAGCACGTCGGCCGCCAGCTGGCGTGCCTGTGCATGCTGCAGCTGCAGCAGCCAGGCCTGGTCGCAGGTGGACAGCTGCACCACATGGGGGCCGGTGTCGGTCTGGCGGGCGTGGAACAGCGGCTTGCTCTCGGTATCGAAGCCGAGCACGGGCGCTGCCATCAGCGCCGCGCGTGCGGCCGCGAATTCGGCGTCGGTGGCGGGCACGTGGATGCAGCGCTCGGGCAGGGCTGCAAAAGGCGGCAGCAGGCGGCTGTCATCCTTGCTGGGAGCGTGCAGGCGGGGCATGGGAAAAGAGAGGGAAAGCCGAGGCGAGCCGTCAAGTATGCCTGCACTTGCATGCCCCTCGGGCACCGGGTTTTTATCCCCGGTGCGTGTGGACGGAGTTGTGGAAAACTCCGGGTGTAACTTGCCGAATCCGCGCCCTGCAAGGCTTTCCACGGAATGCCTAAAAAATCAGCGCAGTGGCGAAAGGGCGTCGAATAAGGGTATTTGCGGATGGCTGCGCCGGACCCCGATGCAGGGTCCGACGGCTGTTTCAAATGGTGTCTAAAGGCCTTGATCGCTGAATACCGGCACCCGCTTTTCCAGGCCTGCGCGCACGGCTTCGGCCTGGTTGGGGCTGCCCAGCAGGGCCTGCTGCTCCTGCGCCTCGGCCAGCAGGATGTCCTGGGGCGACGCCGTTTCGCTGAGCTGCATCAGCCGCTTGGCCGCGCGCATGGCGTGCGGGCTACTGGCCGCGATCTGGCGAGCCAGGTGGCGCGCTTCCTCCAGCGGAGCGTGGCTCACGCGCGTGGCCAGGCCCAGGGCCACGGCCTCGGGGCCGGGCACGATGCGGCCGGTGTAGACCAGCTCGCGCAGCACATCGCCGCGCACCAGCGGCGCGGCCAGCGCGCAGCCGGCCATGTCGGGCACCAGTCCCCATTTGATTTCCATGATGGACAGCCGCGCATCCTCGGCCACCAGGCGGATGTCCGCACCCAGCGCCAGCTGCAGGCCGCCGCCGTAGGCCACGCCGTGCACGGCGGCGATCACGGGCACGGGCAACTGGCGCCAGCCCCAGCAGATCTGCTGGAAGCGGTTGGCCATGCCATGCGTGCGCCGCGACAGATCGGCCATGTCGGCGGTCTGCTGGCCGTCGGCAATGCCGGCCATGCTGCCCATGTCCAGGCCCGCGCAGAAGGCGCGCCCGTCGCCATGCAGCACCACGGCGCGCAACCCGGGCGTGTCCCGCAGCCGCGCCAATGCGTCGATCAGTGCGTCGAACATGGCGGGGTCCAGCGCATTCATCTTGTCGGGCCGGGCCAGGGTCACCTCGGCCACGCCGTGGTCCACCGATATGCGCACGCGTTCTTGGTTCATGGCTTGTCTCCTTGTGTCTATGCGGTTCTTTGCTGGCGGTCGGCCGCGTTGCGCGATTCGATGGCGCTGCGCGCATTCGCCCAGTCCTGGTCGCTCCAGCTGGCCAGCCCGGCGAAGTTGCCGCCCGTCGCCTGGTATTGTCCGCCGTCTATGGCGATGGTCTGTCCCGTCAGGTACTCGGCATGGCGGCTCATGAGAAAGACGGCCAGGTTGGCCAGTTCGGGCATGCGGCCGTTGCGTCCCATGGGGTTGTCGGCGCGCACATGCTCGCCGCCCTGCGGGTTCAGGCGCGCGCTCATGCCTTCGGTGGGGAACAGGCCCGGCGCAATGGCGTTGAAGCGTATGCCCCGGTTGCCCCATTCCACGGCCAGCGACTGCGTCATGGCATGCACGCCCGACTTGGCCATGGCCGAGGGCACGGTGAAGGCCGAGCCGTTCCAGACCCAGGTGGTGAGGATGGACAGCACGCTGGCCTTGCGGCCCTCGGCCAGCCAGCGGCGGCCGCACTCCAGCGTGAGGTTGAAGCTGCCGCGCATGACGATGTTGGCCACGGCGTCGAAGGCGCGCATGGACAGGTCCTCGGTGCGGCTCACGAAGTTGCCGGCCGCGTTGTTGACCAGGCCCGTGAGCGCGCCGCCATCGGCCCAGATGGCCTCGATCATCTGCTCCACGGCCTCGGGCTGGCGCACGTCGCAGGCATGGCCCACGGCCCGGCCGCCGTGCTGCTGCACCAGCTCCTGGGCGGTCTGCTCGACCACGGCGCCGCGCCGGCCGCACAGGTAGATGTCGGCGCCCATCATGAGAAAGGCCTCGGCCATGACGCGGCCCAGGCCGGTGCCGCCGCCAGTGACGAGTATGCGTTCGCCCTTGAGCAGGCCGGGCTTGTAGATGAGGTCGTCGAGGGTCATGGCTGCTGTCTCCTGTGCTGCCGGTGAAAGTGGATCGGTGAGGGAGAGGGTTTGGAGGGCGTCAAGGGCGTCAAGGGCACGCCAGGGCGCCGCCAGGGCATCAGAGCGCGCGCGAGATCACTTCCTTCATGATTTCGCTGGTGCCGCCGTAGATGCGCTGCACGCGCGCATCGGCGTACATGCGGGTGACCATGTATTCGTTCATGTAGCCATAGCCGCCATGCAGTTGCACGAGTTCGTCGAGCACGCGGCCCTGCGCTTCCGAGCCCCAGAGCTTGGCCATGGAGGCCGTGGCCGTGTCCAGCGTGCCGGCCACCAGTTGCTCCACGCAGCGGTCGATGAAGGCGCGGCCCACGGTGAGGGTGGTTGCCACCTCGGCGAGCTTGAACCGGGTGTTCTGCATGTCGGCAATGGCCTGGCCGAAGGCGCGGCGCTCGCGCGCATAGGCCAGCGTGGCCTCGTAGGCGCCTTCCATGCAGGCCAGGGCGGCCAGGCCGATGATCAGCCGCTCGTAGGGCAGGTCGCCCATGAGCTGGTAGAAGCCCTGGCCTTCGCGCCCGCCCAGCAGCGCGTCCTGCGGCACGGCCACGTCGTCGAAGAACAGCTCCGAGGTGTCCTGGGCCTTCATGCCCATCTTGTCGAGCACGCGGCCCACGCGAAAGCCCGCGCAGTCCCGGGTCTCCACGATGAGGATGGAGGTGCCGCGCGCGCCCTGGGCCGGGTCGGTCTTGCAGACCACGAGGATCAGGCCGGCCAGCAGGCCGTTGGTGATGAAGGTCTTGCTGCCGTTGATGCGGTAGCGGCCGTCCCTGAGTTCTGCGCGCGTGCGCACGCCCTGCAGGTCCGAGCCCGCGCCGGGCTCGGTCATGGCGATGGCACCCACCAGCTCGCCGCGTGCCATGGCCGGCAGGTACTTGCGCTTTTGCGCCTCGGTGCCGTGGTTGAGCAGGTAATGGGCCACGATGGAGTGCACGGAGTTGCTCATGCCCGTGAGGGCGCGGCGCGCCATTTCCTCATGGATCACGGCCTCGTGGCGGAAGTCGCCGCCGCCGCCGCCGTAGTCCTCGGGGATGTCGGTGCACAGCAGGCCCAGCTCGCCGGCGCGGCGCCATATCGCATGGCCCACGTTGCCGCGCTGGCGTGCGGCCTCGTCCTGCGGCTGCATTTCGGTTTCCAGAAAGCGCACGGCGGTGGCGCGCAGGCTTTCCAGCTCGGGGGTGCTCCAGGAGCGTGTCAGTTGCAGTGGCATGGCGTGGCCTGGTGGTTCGTGGGGGTCAGTTGATGCGGCGCTCGCGGCCCTGCCAATAGGGTTCGCGCAGCTGGAATTTCTGCAGCTTGCCGGCGGCCGACAGCGGCAGTTCGGCGCGGAACTCCACCGAGCGCGGGCACTTGTAGCCCGCGATGCGTTCGCGGCAGTGGGCGATGACCTCGGCCTCGGTCAGCGGCTGGCCCTCGCGCGCGACGATCACGGCGTGCACGCGCTCGCCCCAGCGTTCGTCAGGCACGCCGATGACGGCGCACATGGCGACCTGGGACAGCTGGGCGATGGCGTTCTCGACCTCGGCCGAGTACACGTTCTCGCCGCCGCTGACGATCATGTCCTTGAGCCGGTCCACGACGAAGAGGTAGCCGTCGGCATCCAGCCGGCCCATGTCGCCCGTGTGCATCCAGCCGTCCTTGAGCGCGGCGGCCGTCTCGGCGGGCCTGTTCCAGTAGCCCTGCATGACCATGGGGCCGCGCGCCGTGATCTCGCCCACCTCGCCGGGCGGCAGCTCGCGGCCCTCGCCATCGACGATGCGCACCTCGGCAATGGTCACGGGCCGGCCGGCCGCGCGCAGCAGGCGTTCGCGCTGCGGGCCGGGACGGTGCTCGGCCGGGCCCATGGACACGATGGTGGGCGACAGCTCGGTCATGCCGTAGGCCTGGGCGAAGTCGGCGCCGGGCAGCAACTGCATGGCGCGCTCCAGCAAGGTGGCATCGATGGGTGCCGCGCCATAGAGCATGAGGCGCAGGCTGGACAGGTCGAATTCGGCCAGGCGCGGATGCTCGATCAGCCGGCGGATCATGGTGGGCACCAGGAACAGCTCGTTCACGCCGTGCTGCTGGATGCCGTCCAGGATGGCCAGCTCGTCGAAGGCCGGCACGATGACCTGGGGCACCAGGCGCTGTCCCATGAGCAGTGCCAGGCCGCAGCCGGCCACATGGAACATGGGCGTGACCACCATGCCCACCTTCACATGCTGGCGCGGCACGTTGCTGGCATTGGACAGGGCGTTGATGAACAGGTTGTCGTGGCTGAGCATCACCCCCTTGGGCCGGCCCGTGGTGCCGCCTGTGTACATGACGGCAGCCAGGTCGTTGCCGCTGCGCAGCGCGTCGGCGCAGGGCGTGGCGGCGGCCAGCAATTGCTCGTAGTGCAGCGCGCCTTCGGGCGCGGCGCCCGTGCCGCAGAACACCACGGTGCGCAGGCTGGAGGACAGCTCGCGCAGCCGGGGCACCAGGGGCGCGAAGGCATCGTCCACGAAGAGCACGCGCGTGTCGCAGTCGTCCAGCGAGTAGGCCACCTCGTGCGCACTCCAGCGGATGTTGACGGGATTGACCACGGCGCCCGCCCACCAGCAGCCGTAGAAGTACTCGAGGTAGCGGATGGAGTTCAGGCCCAGCATGCCCACGCGGTCGCCGGGCGCCACGCCCTGCCCGCGCAGCAGGCCCGCGAAGCGTTCCACGCGCTGCGCCAGTTGCGACCAGCTGGCCTGTTCGCTGCCGCAGATGGCGGCGGTGGCATCGGCTTTTTCTCGGCGGCCCTTGTGGATGGCCTGGGTGAGATACATGGGCATGGGCGTTTCCTCAGGAGCGGGCAATCCAGGCCGCCAGCGTGTCTTGCAGGCTGGCGGCGCGCGGGGGGCGGGGCTGCTCGGGCACGCTGCGCGAAAAGCGCGGCGCCGGCGCAGGCTGGAGCACGCCACCGGCCTCGGTGAACGTGGCGCGCGCGCGGTTGTGGGCATGCTGGGGCGCCTCGTCCCAGTCGAGCACGGGCGCGAAGCAGGCATCGCTGCCTTCCAGCAGCTCGCACCATTGCTGGCGCGTGCGCGTGCGGAACACGTCGGCCAGGCGCAGCTTGAGCAGGGGCCAGCGTGCGGCGTCCAGCTGCGCGTCGAACAGCGGGTCCTGTATGCCGCAGCGCTGGCGCAGCTCGGCGTAGAACTGCGGCTCGATGGCGCCTATGGCGATGTATTTGCCGTCGGCGCAGGCATAGGTGTCATAGAAGTGCGCGCCGCCGTCCAGCAGGTTCTCTCCGCGCTGGTTGCTCCACTGGCCCTTGGCCTTGAAGCCGTACATGAAGGCCGACAGCAGGGCCGTGCCATCGGTCATGGCCGCGTCGATGACCTGGCCCCGGCCGCTGCGCCCGGCCTCGTGCAGGGCGGCCAGCAGGCCCACGGCCAGCAGCATGGCGCCGCCGCCGAAGTCGCCCACGTAGTTGAGCGGCGGCACGGGCGCCTCGCCCGCGCGGCCGATGGCGTGCAGCGCGCCGGAGATGGCGATGTAGTTGATGTCATGCCCCGCCGCATGCGCCAGCGGCCCGTGCTGGCCCCAGCCCGTCATGCGGCCGTAGACCAGGCGCGGGTTGCGCGCCAGGCAGGGCTCGGGCCCCAGGCCCAGGCGCTCCATCACGCCGGGCCGAAAGCCCTCGATCAGCAGGTCGGCGCGTGCGATCAGCGCCAGGGCCGAGGCCTGGCCTTCCTCGCCGCGCAGGTCGATCTCGACCTGGCTGCGGCTGCGCGTGGTGATGTCCTGTGCATCGACCGGCGTGCCGGGCCGCGCGATGCGCAGCACCTCGGCACCCATGTCGGCCAGCAGCATGGCGCAGAACGGCCCCGGGCCCAGGCCCGCGAACTCGACCACGCGCACGCCTTCAAGCGGTCCTGGCATGGAGGTCTCCTTTCAGGCCGTGGGCAGTGGATGGTTCTTGTACTGCTCGCGCAGCTTGGTCTTTAGCAGTTTTCCCGTGGCCGTGTGCGGCAGCTCGGCCACCTGCAGCACATCGTCGGGCAGCCACCATTTGGCGATGCGCGTGGACAGGAAATCGAGCATGGACTCGCGGCTGACGCTGTGGCCTGCGCGCGGCACCACCAGCAGCAGCGGCCGCTCCTGCCACTTGGGATGGGCCACGCCGATGATGGCGGCCTCGGCCACGCCGGGATGGCCCATGGCGGCGTTCTCCACGTCGATGGAGGAAATCCACTCGCCGCCCGACTTGATCACGTCCTTGGCGCGGTCCACCAGCTGCAGGAAGCCGTCGGCATCGATGGTGGCCACGTCGCCCGTGGTGAAGAAGCCTTCCTCATCGACGGGCGAGCCGCCTTCGCCCTTGAAGTATCCGCTGGCGATCCAGGGGCCGCGCACGCGCAGGTGCCCCCGGGCCTGGCCGTCCCAGGGCTGGGGCCGGCCGTCGTCGTCCACGATCTTGAGGTCCACGCCCCAGACGCCGCGCCCCTGCTTGAGCTTGACCTTGACCAGTTCCTCGCCCGACAGCGCGTCGTGCCGGGGCAGCAGCTTGCTGACCACGCCGATGGGGCTGGTCTCGGTCATGCCCCAGCCCTGCACGACCTGGGCGCCGAACTGGTTCTCGAAGCGCTCCAGCATGGCGCGCGGCACGGCCGCGCCGCCGATGCCTATGCTCTTGACGCCCAGCGCGCGCGGGTCGATGTCGGGATGCGCATCCAGGTACTGGAACAGCATCAGCCACACGGTGGGCACGCCCTGCGAGAAGGTGACCTTCTCGCCGCGCATGAGCTCGTAGACGCTCTGGCCGTCCAGGTGGGGGCCGGGCAGCACCAGCCGTGCGCCGGCCATGGCCGCCGCATAGGGCGTGCCCCAGGCGTTGGCATGGAACATGGGCACGATGAGCATCACGGTCTCGCTCGCGTTCAGGCCGAAGGTGTCGGGCGCCAGCTCCATCAGCGTGTGCAGCACGGTGGAGCGGTGCGAGTACAGCACGCCCTTGGGGTTGCCCGTGGTGCCCGAGGTGTAGCACAGCGAGGAGGCCGTGCGCTCGTCGAACTCGGGCCAGTCGAAGTCCTCGCTCTGGTTGCCCACCAGCTCGTCCCAGCAGTGCAGGTCGGGCAGGTCCAGCGCGGGCATGTGCTCGCGCGCGCTCATGCAGACATAGGTGGTCACGGTCTTCAGATGCGGTGCGAGCTTTTCCACCAGCGGCGCGAAGGTCACGTCGAAGAACAGCACCCGGTCCTCGGCATGGTTGGCGATGTATTCGATCTGCTCGGGAAACAGGCGCGGGTTGATGGTGTGCAGCACCGCGCCGCTGCCCGAGACGCCGAAGTACAGCGCCAGGTGGCGCCAGCTGTTCCAGGCCAGCGTGCCCACGCGCTCGCCAGGCTGCACGCCCAGCGACTGCAGGGCGTTGGCCACCTGGCAGGAGGCGCGGCGCATGCCGGCCCAGTCGGTGCGGTGCAGGCCACCGTCCCGAGTTTCCGGCAGGCGCGAGACGATCTCGGTGTGCGGGTGAAAGCGCGCCGCATGCTCGATCAGCGACGAGATCATGAGCGGGCGGTCCTGCATCAGTCCTTGCAAGGCGGGCATGGGGGTGTCTCCTGTCGTTTTTGGGTGCGGGAAGACGGGTGTCAGCTGGGCTGGCGCGGTGGGAAAACAGGCTCGCGCTTTTGCAGGAAGGCCTGCACGCCTTCCATGAAAGCCGGCCCGCCCACCAGCTCGCGCTGCCGGCCAGCCTCGTAGCTCAACTGTTGCGCCAGAGTGCCTGCTGCTGCAGCATCCAGCGCCCGGCGTGCCTCCAGCGCCACACCGGCCGGCAGCCGGGCCAGGCGCCTGGCGGCGGCCACTGCTTCATCGCGCAGCACCGCATCGTCCACGCAGGCCCAGACCAGGCCCCAGTCCGCAGCCTGCTGGGCGCCCAGCTTCTCGCCCATCAGGGCCAGGCCCAAGGCGCGCGCGCGGCCCAGGCGGCGCTCCAGGAACCAGGTCGTGCCCAGGTCCGGCACGATGCCCAGGCGCGGCAGGAAAGGCAGGTAGAAGTAGGCCGAGCGTGCGGCCAGCGTTAGGTCGGCCGCCAGGGCCAGGCCCACGCCTGCCCCGGCTGCCGCGCCGTTGACGGCACAGACCACGGGCACGGGCAGATCCTGCAGATCCAGGATCAGCCGGTTGGACAACTGCTCCATGCGTTCTGCCGTGTGCTCGCCCAGCGTGCGGCCGTCGGCCGGCGCGGCACCGCCCAAGGCCGACAGGTCGGCGCCCACGCAAAATCCCCGCCCCTCGGCCGTGAGCACCAGGGCGCGTATGCCCGCGTCCGCCCGCACCTGTGCCAGCAGGGCGCGCAGCTGGTGCTGGAAGGGCTGGCCCAGCGGATTCATGCGCTCGCTGTCGTGGTGGACGATGAGGGCAATGTCCCCGTGGCGTTCCAGGCGGACGACGGGCGTGTCTTGCGTGTTCTGCGTGTCCTGCATGCGCGGCTCCAGACAGAAGGGTGGGGTGTCGCGGGCTTAGAGCCGCTCGATGATGGTGACGTTGGCCATGCCGCCGCCCTCGCACATGGTCTGCAGGCCGTAGCGCCCGCCGCGTGCGTGCAGGGCGTGGATCAGCGTGGCCATGAGCTTGGTGCCCGAGGCGCCCAGCGGATGGCCCAGCGCAATGGCGCCGCCGTTGACGTTGAGCCGCGCCGGATCGGCGCCCGTGGCCTGCAGCCAGGCCAGCGGCACGGGGGCAAAGGCCTCGTTGACTTCGTACAGGTCGATGTCGGAGATGCGCATGCCGGCCTTCTTCAGCGCGGCCTGGGTGGCGGGGATGGGGGCCTCCAGCATGATCACCGGGTCATGCCCCAGCAGGCTCATGTGGTGGATGCGCGCCAGCGGCTGCACGCCCAGGGCCTTGAGGCCGCGCTCGCTGACCACCATGACGCCGCTGGCGCCATCGCAGATCTGGCTGGCCGTGGCGGCGGTCACGCAGCCGCCCTCGCGGATGGTCTTGACGCCGGCAATGCCTTGCAGCGTGGCATTGAAGCGTATGCCTTCATCCACCGTGTGCGGCTGGCCTTCGCCCTCGGCACCACCTTCGGCGCTGCGCGCCTGCACGGCCAGGATCTCGCGGTCGAAGCGGCCCTCGCGCGCGGCCTGCACGGCGCGCTCATGGCTTTGCAGCGCATAGGCGTCCAGCTGGTCCTTGGCCAGGCCGTACTTGCCGGCCATCATCTCGGCGCCCATGAACTGGCTGAACTCCACGCCCGGGTAGCGCTGCTGCATGGCCGGGCTCATGTACATGCCCAGGCCGGCCTTGGCGGGCAGGGCATTGGGCGTGCCCATGGGCACGCGCGACATGCTCTCCACGCCAGCGGCGATCACCATGTCCATGCTGCCCGACATCACGGCCTGGGCCGCGAAATGCAGGGCCTGCTGGGAGGAGCCGCACTGCCGGTCCACCGTGGTGCCCGGCACGGACTCGGGCAGGGACGAGGCCAGCACCGCGTTGCGCGCCACGTTCGTCGCCTGCTGGCCGACCTGGCTGACGCAGCCCATGATCACGTCCTCGACCTGGGCCGGGTCGGCCTGGCTGCGGCGCACCAGCTCGTCCAGCACCTGGGCCGCGAGATCGGCCGGATGCCAGCCCGAGAGCTTTCCGCCGCGCTTGCCGCCCGCCGTGCGCGTGGCGGCAACGATGTATGCCTGTGCCATGGATATGTCTCCTGTTCCTGTATTCCTGGGGGGATGGTGGCCCGGCCGGCGCGGGCCGGGCATCGTCGCAAGCGACGATTCCGGCCAGGGAAAACGCGGGGACGGTGCCTGCCGTGGTGACTGGGCGGTACGCCTAGCGCGGTGCCATGCGGATGGCGCCGTCCAGGCGCACGCACTCGCCGTTGAAGTAGCCGTTGGTGATCATGGTTTCGGCCAGGTGGGCGTATTCGTCGGGCTGGCCCAGCCGCTTGGGAAAGGGCACGGAGGCGGCCAGCGCCGCCTTCACGTTGTCGGGCGCGCCCTGCAGCAGCGGCGTGTCGAAGATGCCGGGCAGGATGGTGTTCACGCGGATGCCCTCGCCCATGAGGTCGCGCGCGATGGGCAGGGTCATGCCCGTGATGCCGGCCTTGCTGGCCGAGTAGCTGGCCTGGCCCATCTGCCCGTCCTGCGCCGCCACCGAGGCCGTGTTGACGATGGCGCCGCGCTCGCCGTCGGCCAGCGGCTCCAGCGTGAGCATGCCCGCCGCCGACTTGGCGATGCAGCGGAAGGTGCCCACCAGGTTGATCTGGATGATGCGGTCGAAATTGGCCACGGGCAGGTGCCGGATCTCGCCCGTGGCCTTGTCGCGGCTGGCCGTCTTGACGGCATTGCCCGTGCCCGCGCAGTTGACCAGGATGCGCTCCTGCCCATGGGCCGCGCGGGCCTGGGCAAAGCCCGCGTCCACGCTGGCCTCGTCGGTCACGTCCACGCGGCAGAACAGGCCGCCTGTCTCGCGCGCCAGCGCCTGCCCGGCCGTCTCGTTGAGGTCGAACAGGGCGACGCGCACGCCCCTGGCGGCCAGGCGGCGCGCGGTGGCCGCGCCCAGGCCCGATGCCCCGCCCGTGACGACGGCGCTGATGCTTGCGTCAAGCTGCATGTGAAGGTCTCCTTGGTTGGTGCGTTGGCGGCGCGCCGTTGCCTGTCGCCTTGGATCGGGACAGGCGGCAGGCCGCCACCTATGATCTGCCTTCAAGTCTAGGAATCGCCCCGTCTTGCCGCCATCGTCGAAACCGACGAAAGTGCCCGGTGCCTCACCCCTTCACAGTGCCCCCTGCCTGCATGCAGCCCCCAGCGCCCACCCCTTCCTCCGGCCCCGGTCCGGGTTCCGGCTACGTGCCGCAGGCCAAGCTGAGCCCGCCGCGCGCCGCTGCCGCCCAGGTGGCCCGGCTGGCCGTTGCCGCGCGCTGGCCCGAGGCCTTGCGCGCCCGCGTGGTGCTGGTGCGTGCGCCGGCCGGCTTCGGCAAGACCACGGCCATGCGCCAGATGCGCGAGCGCCTGCAGGCCGAAGGGCAGGCCACGGCCTGGCTGACGCTGGATGCCGCCGACAACGATGTCTCGCGCTTTCTGCAGTGCCTGGGCGCGGCCGTGCGCACCCTGGGGGTGGGGCCGTCGCAAGGCGCCGGCGAGTTGTCCCAGGCCCTGCATGCGCTGGCTGGCGAGGGCCGCTCCTTTGCGCTGTTCATCGATGATTTCGAGGTGCTGCACAACGATGCCGTGCTCGGCCTGGTGCGCCAGCTCATGGAGCAGCTGCCCGAGCGCGGGCGCCTGGTCATAGGCTCGCGCGCGCTGCCGGCCCTGGGACTGGGGCGGCTGCGCACCAGCGGCCAGTTGCTGGAGATCGATGCGGCGCTGCTGCGCTTTTCCGTGGGCGAGGCCGAGGAGTTCTTTCGCCTGCGCGGCTGCCCGCTGCCGCGCGAGGCCCTGGCGCGGCTGCTGGACAAGACCGAAGGCTGGATAGGCGCGCTGTGGCTGGCCTCGCTGGCGCTGGAGCGCCATGGCCCGCACAGCGATTTCATCGAGCGCTTCTCGGGCTCGGAGCGCGCCGTGGCCGACTACCTGGCCGAGGATGTGCTGGCCCAGCAGCCCGCCTCCGTGCGCGACTTCTTGCTGCGCACCAGCATCCTGCGCACGCTGGATGCCCAGGTCTGCCAGGCCCTGGTGCCGCGTGCCGACGGCGCCGCCATGCTGCAGGCGCTGGAGCAGTCCCACCTGTTCCTGGTGCCGCTGGCCGACGAGGCGCAGGGTGGCCAGGGCGGGCACAGCTGGCGCTACCACAGCATGTTTGCCGACTTCCTGCGCGCACAGCTGCTGCGCGAGCAGCCCGGTGAATTGACGCGCCTTCACCTGGCGGCCAGCGGCTGGTACGAATCCTGCGGCCGGCCCGTGCCCGCCATCGAGCATGCGCTGGAAGGCGGCGACCTGCCGCATGCCCTGTCCCTGCTGGCGCGCCACGCCGAGGCGCTGATGGAGCAGGGCCGCATGCGCCTGCTGTCGCGCTGGTTCTCGGCCATGCCGGCGCCGCTGATGGCGCGCGAGCCGCTGCTGCAGGCCGTGGCCGCCTATGCCGACTGCTTCACGCGCGGCCCCTGGCAGGCGCAGCAGCGGCTGGACGCCTTGCGGCCCCGCATGGCCGCGGACCCCGCCGCGCAGGCGCTGGTCATGGCCCTGCAGCCGCTGCTGCTGGCCATGATGGACCGCGTGGAAGAGGCGGCGCCCCTGGGCCGCCAGGCGCTGGCCTGCCTGCCCAGCTGCCGGCCGTTCGCGGACAGCTCGCTGACCAATGCCATGGCCTACGTGGTGTCGGTGCTGGGCGATGCCGAGGAGGCCCACCGCCTGCTGGACGCGGCGCGCAGCACCCAGGCCGGCAGCCTGTTCAGCCGCATGTACACCGAGGCCATGGAGGGCGTGCTGGACCTGTCGGGCGGGCGGCTGCGGCAGGCGGCGTCGCGCTTTCGCGTGGCGCTGGCCGCCACGCCGCGCAGCGCCTCCTACAACCCCACCAACGGCAATGCATGGGCCGGCGTGCTGCATGCCGGCGTGCTCTACGAGACCAACGACCTCGACGGCGCCGACCACCTGCTCAACGTCTACCTGCCGCTGGCCCGCGACGTGGGCCTGCCCGACCATGTGATCTCCAGCTACCGCATGCGTGCGCGCATTGCCTTCGTGCGCGGCGATGTGGATGCTGCCTTCGGCCTGCTGACCGAACTGGAGTACCTGGGGCATGAACGCCAGCTCCCCCGCGTGACGGCCAGCGCCCGGCTGGAGCATGCGCGCATCTTCGTGCTGCAGGGCAACCGGGCCGCCGCGTCCGAGGCGCTGGAGCGTGCCGACGATCCCGGCGTATGGCCGCGCGTGGAGCGCCTGCGCCTGCCCCCGCACGAGGTGGAGGACATCGCCATCGCCCGGCTGCGCTGGGGGCTGCACTTTGGCGACTGCCGTGCCGTGCGCGATGCCATCGCCCCCTTGCTGGCCGATGCGCAACTGCGCGGGCGCCGCCACCGCAGCCTCAAGCTGCAGGTGCTGTGCGCGCTGGCCGAGGCGGGCAGCGGCGACATGGACGCCGCAGCCGCCATGCTGGCCCAGCCGCTGCGCCACGGTGCCAGCGAAGGCTTTGTGCGCCTGATGCTCGATGAGGGGCCGCTGCTCGCGCCCGTGCTGCAGCGCGTGCTGTCGCCCTCACTGTCGCCTTCACTGACGCTTTCACTGTCGCGCCGCACGGAAGCGGCGGAGCCGGAGGCGGCCGCCCATGCGCAGCGGCTGCTGTCTGCCTTGGGCGAGCCTGCCGAGCCCGCCGATCCCCCCGAGGGGCCGGCAGCGGATGCGCGCGAAGGCCCGGCGGGGCCCACGGTGCTTGCCGAGCCCCTGACCCGCAAGGAGCTGCGCGTGCTGGAACTGCTGGCCTCGGGCTACTCCAATGCGGCCATGGCCGAAAAGCTCTTCGTCTCCGACAGCACGGTGCGCACCCACCTGCGCAGCATCAACCTCAAGCTGGGCGCGCGCAGCCGCACCCAGGCCGTGGCGCTGGCGCGGGAGCTGCGGGTTTTGCGCTAGGCCGCTGGCGGCTCAAGCCTGCAGATGGCGCGCATAGGTCAGGAACACTTCGTCACGCACCCAGCCCAGCGACTCGTACAGCGCCTGGGCGCGCAGGTTGTTGCGGGCCGTGGTCAGGTCCATGCGTGCATGGCCCGTGGCGCGGGCATGGGCTTCGGCCGCCAGCAGCAGGGCGCGGCCCACGCCCAGGCGGCGCGCATCGGGCACCACGAAGAGGTCGTAGAGCACGTAGATGGGCGCGGCCAGCACCGAGCAGAACGAGGGATAGAGCTGGCAAAAGCCCAGGGCGCTGCCGTCCGGTCGGCGGGCCAGCAGGATCACGGATTCGCCGCGCTCCAGCCGCGCCGTGATGAAGGCCAGCGCCGCGTCGGCATCCGCAGGTTGCTCGTAGAACTGGCGGTAGGCGTCGAACAGCGGCGCGATCAGCGCGGCGTCTTCGGGGATGGCGGTGTGTATGGCTGTGGAGTTCATCGGTGGTCCGGGGCTGAGGTTGCCAGCATGGCGCAGGGCAAGGATGCCGTGCTCATATCTTTGCTGAATCTCTCCATTTGGAGATGTGATTTGACCTGGATCATGGACAGGCGGAACACTCCCGGCCCATGTCCGAACAAAAGATCGAGTTCTACAAGGGGGCCGCTGGCGGCTGGGGCGCACTGCGCAGCGTGAGCCAGGCCCTGATGCGCCAGGATATCGCCGTCAAGGGCGCCAAGACGCTGCTGTCGGCCAACCAGCCCGACGGCTTCGACTGCCCGGGCTGCGCCTGGCCCGACCGCAACCACCATTCCACCTTCGAGTTCTGCGAGAACGGCGCCAAGGCCGTGGCGGCCGAGGCCACGGCGCGGCGCGTGACGCCCGAATTCTTTGCCCGGCACACGGTGGCCGAGCTCATGGCGCAAAGCGATTTCTGGCTGGAGGACCAGGGCCGGCTCACCGAGCCCATGGTGTACGACGCGGCCAGCGACCGCTACCGGCTCATCGCCTGGGACGACGCCTTTGCGCTGATCGCCCGCCACCTGAACGCGCTGCCCGACCCGAACCAGGCCATCTTCTACACCTCGGGCCGTGCCAGCAACGAGGCGGCCTTTCTGTACCAGCTGTTCGTGCGCGCCTACGGCACCAACAATTTCCCCGACTGCTCCAACATGTGCCACGAGTCCAGCGGCAGCGGCATGAAGCCGCAGATAGGCGTGGGCAAGGGCACGGTGCAGCTGGCTGATTTCGAGCAGGCCGATGCCATCTTCATCTTCGGCCAGAACCCCGGCACCAACCACCCGCGCATGCTGGGCGAGTTGCGCGCAGCCCACAAGCGCGGCGCGCGCATCCTGAGCTTCAACCCGCTGCGCGAGCGCGGTCTGGAGCGCTTCCAGGACCCGCAAAGCAAGCTGGAGATGGCCACCCTGGGCGCCACGCCCATCAGCACGCACTACTTCCAGCTGCGCGTGGGCGGCGACATCGCGGCCGTCAAGGGCATCATGAAGCATGTGATCGCGCAGGACGATGCACTGGGGCACGGGTGCGGCGGCGTGCTGGACCACGCCTTCATCGCCGAGCACACGACCGGCTTCGAGGCCCTGGCCGAGGACCTGCGTGCCGAGGACTGGGGCCTGCTCGAGGCCGAGTCCGGCCTGAGCCGCGCGCAGATGCAGACGGCGGCCGAGGTCTACATCGCCGCCCGCAGCACCATCGTCTGCTGGGGCATGGGCATCACGCAGCACATGCATTCGGTGGCCGCCGTGCAGATGCTGGTCAACCTGCTGCTGCTGCGCGGCAACATCGGCCGCCCCGGCGCAGGTGCCTGCCCGGTGCGCGGCCACAGCAATGTGCAGGGCGACCGCAGCATGGGCATCTGGGAGAAGCCGCCGGCCGCGCTGCTGGACCGGCTGCAGCAGGTCTTCGGCTTCGAGCCCCCGCGCGCCCACGGCGTGGACGTGGTCGAGTCCATCCGCCTCATGCTCGAGGGCCGGGGCAAGGTCTTCTTCGCGCTGGGCGGCAACTTCGCGGCGGCCACGCCCGACACGCATGCCACCTGGCAGGCGCTGCGCCGCTGCGACCTGACCGTGCATGTGACCACCAAGCTCAACCGCAGCCACCTGGTGCACGGCCGCGAGGCGCTGATCCTGCCCTGCCTGGGCCGCACCGAGATCGACATGCAGGCCACCGGCCCGCAGGGCGTGACGGTGGAGGACTCCATGGGCATGGTCCATATCTCCAGCGGCATCAACCCGCCTGCGTCCGGGCACCTGCTCAGCGAGATCGCCATCGTCGCGCGCCTGGCCGCCGCCACGCTGGGGGCGCAGCGGCCCGTGCCCTGGCTGGAGCTGGCCGGCGACTATGCGCGCATACGCGAGCTGATCGAGCAGGTCTTCGACGACTTCCACGACTTCAACGCGCGCGTGGCCGTGCCGGGCGGCTTCAAGCTGCGCAATGCGGCGAGCGAACGCATCTGGGAGACGCCCCGGGGCAAGGCCGGCTTCTTCGTGCACGCCGTGCCGCGCGACACGCCCGTGCACCGCGCACGCGCCGCGCGCAGCCCCGGCGCATCGCCGGTGTTCACGCTGTTCACCACGCGCTCGCACGACCAGTACAACACCACCATCTACGGCATGGACGACCGCTACCGCGGCGTCTTCGGCCAGCGCCGCGTGGTCTTCATCCACGCCGAGGACATCCGCGCCCTGGGCATGAAGGATGGCGACTGGGTGGACCTGCAGACGGTGTGGGATGACGGCCGGCAGCGCAGCGCCGAGCGCTTCAGGCTCGTGGCCTACGACATTCCGCGTGGCTGCATCGCTGCCTACTATCCGGAGACCAATCCGCTGGTGCCGCTGTCGGCCACGGCCATCGTGGCGGGCACGCCCAGCTCCAAGTCCATTCCCGTGCAGCTGGTGGCGCACAGGCTGCCTGCCGTGCCATCCCCCGCGCTGGAAGAAATGGCGGCCTGAAGTGCAAGGCATGGAAGAGCTGGCCGCCGCCATCCTGCGCGAATTGGCCACCGAGCCCGCACCCATGTCCCTGCCCAGGCTGGGCAAGCGACTGGGGCAGGGCGCCAGCGTGCTCATGCGCTGCCTGGCGCTGATGGGCGATGCGCCCATTGCCGGCACGCCGGGGCCGGGCTGGGTGAGGCTTGTGCAGGAAGATGGGCGCTGGGTGGCGGCCCTGACGGAGAGCGGACGTTTGCTGGCGGAGGTGCAGGACCGTCAGGCGCTGGCCGAGGGCACGGGCCGCGTGCGGTAGAACTGCATCGGAAATTCCTGCATTTCCTTGGCGTGCTGGTTGATCACCGCGCGTTTCATCTTGCCGACCACGTGCATCTCGCAGGGCTTGCAGTCGAAGCGCAGCGTGAGTTTTTCCTTGCCGTTGATCAGCTGCAGCGGCTCGGCCTTGATGGTGCCCTTGACGCCGATGACGCCCTTGGCCTGCTTGGGGCACAGGCTCATGGAAAAGCGTACGCAATGCTTGGTGATCATCAGGCTGACTTCGCCTTCCTCTTCCTTGCTCTCGTAGGCCGCGTCCATGACCTTGACGCCGTGCTTGACGTAGAAGTCGTGTGCCTTCTGGTTGTAGACGTTGGCCAGATAGGTCAGCGTGTCCTCGGGGAAGGGCACGGGCGGCTCCACGGGCAGGGCGCGCGGCAGGCGCACGAAGCCGGCCTGGCGCGCGGCCTCCAGCGCGGCGACGGCGTCGCGGCGCAGCTGGTTCAGGGCCGAGGCCGGCACGAACCAGGCCTGGCTCAGCTGCAGGCCGATGTCATGCACGGAGAAGATGGTGGCTCCGAAGCGGCCCAGCTGCTCGCGCAGCGTGGCCTCGGCACGGGCTGCGTCGGTGGCGGCCTGGTGTTCCTGCGCGATGGCGGCGGTGGCGGTGAAGCCGTCCTCGTCGGTCAGCGTGAGCGCAAAGCCGTCGGGCGTTTCCTTGAGTTCGGCCCACAGGCCGATGCGGCGGTCGCTGGACTTCTTGTCCAGCGTGCGCACCCAGGCCATGTCGCGATTGCGGTTGACCTCCAGGCCCTTGCGCAGGTCCTTGAAGCCGGCGATGGGGTCCTTGGGGAACAGGCGCCACAGCGACTTTTTCGCATCCACCGACTCGGCGCGGTTGATCTGCAGGCCCACCAGTTCCTTTTGCAGGTCGTAGTAGCACAGGCCGTCGCCGTTGTGCAGTTCGGTGTCGCGGCTCGAGGTCTCGATCTCCACGAAGTTCTCGCCCACCTTGGTGACCCAGCCGATGGCGCGGCCCGGTGTCTTGGGCGTGTCGAAG
This sequence comes from Delftia deserti, assembly GCF_042653485.1. NCBI lineage: Bacteria > Pseudomonadati > Pseudomonadota > Betaproteobacteria > Burkholderiales > Comamonadaceae > Delftia > Delftia deserti. Next base: position 6,068,985 of record NZ_JBHSIH010000001.1, read on the forward strand.
GCGCCGATGTCGTCCTTGCGGCCGTTGACGAAGTAGTCGGTGAACTCGCGGTTGAAATTCTGGTCGGGGTCGGGTGTGAAGCTGAACGTGGTGCTGCCCGAGGATGAGCGCGCCAGGGGCGTGTCGGAGAATTCGCGCTCTTCGATGATTTCGTCCAGCAGCTTGCGGTAGTGGGCCGTGATGTTCTTCACATAGCCCATGTCCTTGTAGCGGCCCTCGATCTTGAAGCTGCGCACGCCGGCGTCGATCAGGGCGCGCAGGTTGTCGCTCTGGTTGTTGTCCTTCATGGACAGCACGTGCTTTTCGTGGGCGATGATGCGGCCGCTGGCGTCCAGCACCTCGTAGGGCAGGCGGCAGGCCTGGTTGCAGTCGCCGCGGTTGGCGCTGCGACCCGTGTGGGCGTGGGTGATGTAGCACTGGCCCGAGTAGGCCACGCACAGCGCGCCGTGCACGAAGAATTCGATGGTGGTGCGCGCCGGGTCGGTGGCCGCGCGCACGGCGGCGATCTGCTGCAGGTCCAGCTCGCGCGCAACGACGATCTGCGACAGTCCGGCGTCCTGCAGGAAGCGCGCCTTCTCGGGGGTGCGGATGTCGGTCTGGGTGCTGGCGTGCAGCTGGATGGGCGGCAGGTCCAGCTCCAGCAGGCCCATGTCCTGGATGATCAGCGCGTCGGCTCCGGCCTCGTAGATCTGCCAGGCCATCTTGCGGGCGGCCTCGAGTTCATCGTCGCGCAGGATGGTGTTGAGCGTGATGAAGATGCGGCTGCCGAAGCGGTGCGCGTGGTTGATCAGCCGCTGCAGGTCGCGGATGTCGTTGCCTGCCGTGGCGCGGGCGCCGAAGGCGGGGCCGCCGATGTAGACGGCGTCGGCGCCGTGGTTCACGGCCTCGATGCCGATGTCGGCATCGCGCGCGGGTGACAGGAGTTCGAGCTGGTGGGGCAGGAGGGACATGGGGCTTCGTGGTGTTCTGTATTCGTACCCGCACCGGCGTGGGGGCCGGGCGTAGGGCGCAATGCGGGGGAAACTGGCCCCCACGCTACCCTTGCTGCGCAAGGTCCGCTGCCCCCCAAGGGGGCCGCTTTTTGTCTTGGGGCGGCCCGGCGACAAAAAAAGGCCCCCACTCTTGGGGTGGTCCGGCGACGAAAACCTCGCAGCCCGCTTGCGGTAAGGCGCAGCATTATCGCCGCAGCACCGAAAAAACGCGCGCCAGGGGATATGTGCCCGATGCCCTGGCGAGCGGCGCCGGTTTTTGCCTATCCTTTAGGATGCGCACTGCACGGGCCGGGCCGCCATGCCGGATACCCCGGCCCGTGCCTGCCCCGCCCCGGGCCTGATGCGCGTTTTCTGCGCCAGGCCTTTCCCGGCCAGGCAGCGCCCGAGTGGGCCACGCCGCAGCGGATTTCGCTTGCCAGGGCGCCTGTTTCACAGATTGACCGTTTTTTCCAGGAGTTGCCATGCACGCCTTGATTCGCCATTTCCCGTGGGCCGGCCCGGCCCTGCTGTGCGCCCTGCTGGGCAGCGGCGGCCTGGCCTGGGCACAGCCGGGAAGCGGCCCGGCCAACGGGCAGTCGGCAGGGGCTTCCGCTGCGGCGGCTGCACCCGCTGCACCCAGTTCAGCCGATGCGCCCCTGGTGGTGCGCATTGCCCATGCGGGGCCGGTGTCCGGCCCCATCGCCAGTCTGGGCAAGGATGAGGAAAACGGCGTGCGCATGGCCCTGGACGATCTCAATGCCAAGGGGCTGGAGATCGGCGGGCGCAAGCTGCGCTGGAAGCTGGAGGCCGGCGACGATGGCGGCGACCCCGGCCAGGCCGTGGCCCTGGCCCGGCGCCTGTGCGACAAGAAGGTGGCGGCCGTGGTCGGCCACCTGCAGTCGGGCACCACGCTGCCGGCCACATCCATCTACCACGACTGCGGCATCGTCATGGTCACGCCGGCGGCCAGCAACCCGGCCATCACCCAGGCGGGCTACGACACCACCTACCGCGTGATCGCCGACGACCGCGCCATGGTCGATGCGCTGGTCGCGCACGCCGTGGGCAAGCTGGGCGTCAAGCGCGTGGCCATCATCGATGACCGCTCGGCCTACGGCCAGGGCATCGTTGCGCTGTTCGAGGCCCAGGCGCGCGAGCAGGGCATCGAGATCGTGGACAAGCAGTTCACCGGCGACAAGGCCACCGACTTCGTGCCCATCCTCACGGCCATCAAGGGCAAGAAGCCCGATGCCATCTTCTTCGGCGGCCTGGACGCCCAGGCCGGCCCCATGCTCCGGCAGATGGCCCAGTTGGCCATGGACAAGGTGCGCCTGCTGGGCGGCGACGGCCAGTGCACGCTGCGCCTGCCCGAGCTGGCCGGCAACACGGCGCCGCTGCGCAACGTGACCTGCGCCGTGGGCGGCAGCCCGCTGGAGCGCATGCCCGGCGGCGCAGCCTGGAAGCAGCGCTACGACCAGCGCTTTCCCGACCAGTACCAGGTCTTCAGCCCCTACGCCTACGACGCCACCATGGTGCTGGCCCAGGCAATGGTGCGGGCCGACTCCATCCGGCCCGATGCCTACATCCCCTACCTGCGCCAGACCCGGCATGACGGCGTGACGGCACCGATTTCCTTCACGCCCCAGGGCGAGCTGCAGGCGCCGGTCGTCACGCTCTACCACTATGCGCAGGGCGTGCGCAAGCCGCTGCCCTGACCCCCTGGCGCCCTGACACTCTGACACCTTGACTGCCGAGCACCGTCCACTGCCGCAGGCCGAAGACGAGGCCTGGATGCGCATCGCCCTGGAGCTGGCGCGCGCCGCTGCCCAGGCGGGCGAGGTGCCCGTGGGCGCCCTCATCGTCAAGGACGGCGCCATCGTCGGCCAGGGCCGCAACACGCCCGTGGCCCAGGGCGACCCCACGGCCCATGCCGAGGTGCTGGCGCTGCGCGACGCGGCCGCGCGCCTGGGCAATTACCGGCTGGACGACTGCACGCTCTACGTGACCCTGGAGCCCTGCACCATGTGCAGCGGCGCCATGCTGCATGCGCGCCTGGGCCGCGTGGTCTATGGCGCGGCCGAGCCGCGCACGGGCGCGGCCGGATCGGTGCTGGACGTGTTTGCGCTGCCGCAGATCAACCACCACACGCAGGTGACGCGCGGCGTGCTGGCCGGGGAATGCGCGGCCGTGATGTCGGACTTCTTTCGCACGCGCCGCGCCGAGCAGCGCGCGGCCCAGCCCCATCCGCTCAAGGACACGGCGCTGCGCCATGCGGATTCCACCTTCGGCGGCTTTGCCCAGCCGCAGTGGCGCAGCGACCTGCCGGCGCTGGCAGGCCTGCGCCTGGCCGTGGTCGATGAAGGACCGCACGATGCACCGCTGACCTGGCTGTGCCTGCACGGCAGCCCCTCATGGGGCCAGCTGTTCCAGCCCATGCTGCCCGGCTGGCTCCAGGCCGGCCATCGCGTGGTGGTTCCCGACCTGCCGGGCTTTGGCCGCAGCGACCAGCCCAAGAAGGAGAAGGCGCACAGCGCGGCCTGGCATGTGCAAGTGCTGCGCGAGCTGGTGCTGGCGCTGGACCTGCGGAGCATCGTGCTGGTCGGCCATGACGATGGCGCGCGCCTGGGCCTGGCCGTGGCGCAGGCCGAGCCCGCCCGTTTTTGCGGCGCCTGGCTCATGAATGCCTGGCCCGCAGGCCCGGCGCCCGATGCCTGCGTGCAATGGTTTGCGCAGGCGGCGCGCAAGCCGTCATGGCCCGTGGGCCGCGCCATGCACGAGGTGGGCGGTATCGGCGAGGTGGGCGGGGAGGGCGGCGCACAGCCGCAGGCCTGGAACCTGCCGTTTTCCCAACCCGGCCACCGCGCCGCGCTGCAGGCCTGGCCCCGCGTGCAGGCCGAAATGCCGCCGCTGCCGGTGGCGCTGCTGGCGCAGTGGAGCCGCCAGCAGCGCCTGTGGGTGCAGGGCGGCGAGCACGATGCGCTGATGCCAGCGCCCGCATGGCGCCAGGCCTGGCTGCAGGCGCTGCCACAGCTGCCGCCAGCGCAACTGCGCCTATCCCCGTGCGGCCATTGGGTTCCCCTGTGCGCTGCCGGCATGGTGGCCGACGCTGTGGAATACTTCCGCCCGTAGGCCTGCGCCGCCGGCCCCTTGCCGGGGCTGCGCAGCGGCAGTGCCCCGTCTTCACTCCCCTTGCAATATGGAGCATGCCGGCCAGGGCCGGCATGGAACCCACTTGGCCACTTCGCGCAGTTCCCGCTCTTCCGGCACGTCCGGCACGCCCCGCAAAAAGGCCGCCGCTGCCGCACCTGCACCCGTTGATCACGCGCACGAACATGTGCATTCCGCCGACGGCACCTGCTGTGCCCACGGGCACGAACATCCACATGGACATGACCATGCGCAGGAGCCTTCGCATGCTGCGGCACATGGCCATGGCGCTGCCCACAGCCACGACCACGAGCACGGCCACGTTCATGCCGCCGATGGCAGCTGCTGCGGCCATGCGCATGACCAGGGTCCGCGCCACATCTATATCTACTCGCCTGCCGGCGCCGTGCGCGACAAGGCCGGCTTCAAGCGCGGCGTGCGCCGCCTGGAGGCCATGGGCCACCAGGTGGAGATCGATGCCGACGCGTTGAGCAGCCACCAGCGCTTTGCAGGCGACGACGCCACGCGCCTGGCGGCCATCGAGCGCGCAGCGGCCAGCGGTGCCGACCTGGCGCTGCCCACGCGCGGCGGCTACGGCCTTACGCGCATCCTGCCGGGCATCAAGTACAAGGCCGTGGCCAAGGCCATCGCAGGCGGCACGCGCTTCGTGGGCCTGAGCGACTTCACGGCGCTGTCGCTGGCCCTGCTGGCCAGGACCGGCGCCACCACCTGGGCCGGCCCGCTGCTGGTGCACGACTTCGGCCGCCCCGACGACGAGGGCGGCGTGGACGACATCATGCTGGACTGCTTCAACGACCTGCTGAGCGGCCAGGGCGAGGGCGCGGGCTGGCAGATGCCGAAGATAGGCCTGCGCGAAGACGGCAAGCCTGCCGTCAAGGACTTCTACATCAGCGGCGGCGCCACGCTGTGGGGCGGCAACCTGGCCGTGCTGGTCTCCCTGCTGGGCACGCCTTACTTCCCGCAGATCCAGGGCGGCATCCTGTTCCTGGAAGACGTGGGCGAACATCCCTACCGCGTGGAACGCATGCTGACCCAGCTGCTGCATGCTGGCGTGCTGGCCCGGCAAAAGGCCATCGTGTTCGGCCAGTTCAGCGAGTTCAAGCTCAGCTCGCATGACAAGGGCTTCAAGCTGCAGACCGTGATCGACTGGCTGCGCAGCCAGGTCAAGTGCCCCGTGCTGCAGGGCCTGCCCTACGGCCATGTGCCGACCAAGGTGATGCTGCCCGTGGGCGCGCCCGTGTCGCTGTCGGTCGAAGGGCGCGATGCGCTGATCTACTGGGGCCACGTGCACTGAGGCCGGGGACACGCAGGACATGTGGGAGTTCGCGGCCTATCCGTTGCTGGCGCTGATGTTCGTGGGCATCTTCACGCGCGAGGTGATCGCGCCGGCCTCGCGCAACCACTGCGACCGGCGCTGGCTGATCCTGTCCACGCTGCTGGGCCTGGGCACGCTGGCCACCACCTTGGTGGTGGGCCACCTGTTTTCCGGCACCATACGCCGCCATGCCCTGTTCGACGTGGGCGGGCGCTGGCCCGCCTTGGCCGTGGGCGGGCTGAGCTTCTTGCTGACCAGCTTCGTCTTCTACTGGTGGCACCGCGCCACGCACCGGTCGGACACGCTGTGGCGCATGTTCCACCAGTTGCACCACAGCGCGCCGCGCGTGGAGGCGCTCACGGCTTTCTTCGCCCACCCCATGGACACGGCGGCGGCCGTGCTGCTGAGCGCGCTGTCCAGCTACTGGGTGCTGGGGGCCAGCCCGCTGGCGGCGGCCTTCGCCATCAGCCTCACGGGGGCGTTCGATCTATTCCTGCATGCCGACATTCGCACGCCGCGCTGGCTGGGATACATCGTGCAGCGGCCCGAGATGCACACCGTGCACCACCAGTACGGCCACCATGCGCAGAACTACGGCCTGCCTGTCTGGGACCTGCTGTTCGGCACCTGGGCCAATCCGGCCGAGCGGGTGGAGCGCCTGGGCTTCGATGACGACAAGGCCGGGCGCGTGACCGACATGCTGCGCTGGCAAGACGTGCACAAGCAGAACTCCCCCTGAGGCGCTGCGCGCCTTCCCCTCTCGCTTCGCGGGGGACTACAGCCTCGCTGCGGGGCGGCGCGGCCGGCGTAGGCCCTTGCTCGCTGTCCCTTGTTCTTGGCCGCGCCAGTTTTTGAGGCTCTGTACGGTGGCGGTGGGGGCTGACTGCTATTCGAGGTAGCGGCCGTTTTCCTTGCGGCGGGCGCGCATGCCGGTGCGCAGGAAGAGCACGGTGCCGCCTTGCTCGGCCAGCGGCGCGCGCGTGTCGCCGGACAGGTGGGCGTCCAGGCGCTGCGGCAGGTGCTCCAGCAGGGAGCGGATGGCGGTCAGGTCGGTGTCGGCGGCCTCGGGGTGGTCGCGCACAAAGCCTTCGAGATAGGCGCGGGCATCGGCCTGCAGCTGTTCGCGCGTGGTGGCCAGCGAGACATAGCTGACGCCGGCCTGGCCCGGCGCCTCGGTGCCCAGCAGATAGCAGCCGATGTAGTCACCACGGTGCTGGCCCACGGGCGGGTCCTGGCTGAGCTTTTTCAAGAGGCTGAAAGGCCACATTCCACGTACTTCCTGTTTCTGGCGGATGCCCTGCATCCATGTGCGCAGGCCCGGCAGTGATTGTCGCCTGAAGACTGTGCCCCGCAGGCGCGGCTTTCTGTCGTGAGCAATGTGAGCATGTCGCGCGCGCATATGCTACAAACTGCAACACTACGATACGAAAAAAGCAGAGGGTGGGGAAAAGAATGGGAATCATGCGAATCCTGAACTCGCGGTGGTGGGGTGTGGGCGCCGTGGCGGTGGTCGGCTCGGCCCTGCTCGCCGGCAGCGCGCTGGCCATCTATGCCGTGCGCGTGCAGCCGGTGCTTGACGGACAGCTCACGCTGGCCGGGCTGGAGCAGCCCGTGCGCGTGCGGCGCGATGATGCCGACATCACCCATATCAGCGCCTTCTCGCCGCAGGACCTGTGGCGCGCGCTGGGCCATGTGCACGCGCAGGAACGCGGCTGGCAGCTGGAGTTCAACCGCCGCCTGATGCATGGCACGCTGTCCGAGATCCTCGGGCCGGCCACGCTGGACACCGACAAGCTCATGCGCGCGCTGGACATACACGGAGCGGCGCGGCGCCAGTACGCATCGCTGCCCGCCAACGCGCGCGAGGCGCTGCAGGCCTACAGCGAAGGCATTGCGGCCTTCTACGCGGCGCTGCCCATGCGCCAGCACCCGCAGGTGCCCGAGTTCATGCTGCTGGACACGTCGCCGGGCGGCGGCGACAACTCGGCCTGGGCGCCCGAGGACAGCGTGGGCTGGGCGCTGATGATGGCGCTGGACCTGGGCGGCAACTGGGGCAACGAATTCGCGCGGCTGGCCGCGCTCTCGCAACTGGACACGCAGCAGCTGTGGCAGCTGATGCCGCCTTATCCCGGCGAGGCGCCGGCCACCGCCACCGACCTGGCCGCGCTTTACCGGGGGCTGGGCGTATACCGCAAGGAGGCGCAGTCAGCATCCGGTGTATCTGGCGCATCCGGCAAGGCCGCGCAGACCGTGGCGGCGGCGGGCGATGCCGGCGACGTGAACGATGCCTGGGCCCGCTGGTCCCGCGACATGGTGCGCGATGCGGGCACCAACGACGGCAAGGGCAGCAACAACTGGGTGCTGTCGGGCAGCCGCACGGCCAGCGGCAAGCCGCTGCTGGCCAACGACCCGCATCTGGGCTTGAGCGCGCCCGCCATCTGGTACTACGCACGCCTGCAGTCGCCTGCCGGCCAGGCGCAGGACGGCACGCCGCTGTCGCCCATCGACGTGGTGGGGGCCACCCTGCCGGGCCTGCCCTTCGTGGTGCTGGGGCGCACGCGCGAGGTGGCCTGGGGCTTCACCAACACCAATCCCGATGTGCAGGACCTGTACCTGGAGCAGATCGATCCGGGCAACCCGGGCCGCTACCGCACGCCCGACGGCTGGGCGCCCTTTACCGAGCGCAGCGAGCGCATCAGGGTCAAGGGCCGGGCCGATGTGCAGCTCACGCTGCGCAGCACGCGCCACGGTCCCGTGATCAGCGATGTGCAGCCCCAGTACGAGGCCGTGCTCGACAAGCGCCGCTACGCCGTGGCCCTGCGCTGGGCGGCGCTCGACGCCGACAACCTCACCGTGCAGGCGGGCCTGCGGGCCAACGAGGCGCGCAGCGTGGCACAGCTGTTCGAGGCCTTTGCCGACTACCACTCGCCCATGCAGAGCATCGTCGCGGCCGACGTGCATGGCGCCATCGGCTTCAAGGCCGCAGGCCGGGTGCCGCTGCGTGCGGCCGACCACGACCTGCGCGGCGTGGCGCCCGCGCCGGGCTGGGAGGCACGCTACGACTGGCAGGGCTGGCTGCCCTATGACCAGGCTCCACAGGACGATGGCACGGCGCTGGGCTATCTGGCCACCGCCAACCAGCGCATCACGCGCGAGGGCTATGCCCACTTCCTCACCCAGGACTGGAGCCTGCCGTACCGGCACCGCCGCATCTCCGAGCTCATCGAGGCGAAGGACAGGCACGACCTGGTCAGCATGGCCTCCATCCAGAACGACCAGACCTCGCTGGCCGCCCGTGCCCTGCTGCCGCAACTGCTCAAGGCCCTGGATGAAGCGCCGGCCACGCATCCGCTGGCCCCACAGGCGCGCCGGGTGATGGCGCAGTTCGACGGCCGCATGGATGCCGCGCAGGCCGCTCCCCTGATCTTTGCCGCCTGGGTGGACGAACTCACGCGCGGCCTGGTGATACCGCGCCTTGGCGTCCAGACCTTTGCGGCCACCTATGGCAAGCGCGACTACCGCGCGGGCATCGAAGGCATGCTGGAGCGCCGCGATGGCTGGTGGTGCGCTGCGGCGGGCTGCAGCGCCCAGGTCAGCCAGGCGCTGGACCGGGCGCTGGCGCGTCTGCAGTCCATGCAGGGCAGCGACCTGGGCCGCTGGCGCTGGGGTACGGCGCATGCGGCGCTCAGCAGCCACAGGCCGCTGGGCAGCGTGGGGCTGCTGGCGGGCATCTTCAATGTCAGCGTGCCTTCGGGCGGCGACAGCTACACCGTCAACGTGGGCCAGTACCTGCCCGGCGATGCCAGGGCGCCGTTCGCCAACCGCCATGCGGCATCGCTGCGCGCCATCTACGACCTGGCCGAGCCCGAGCGCTCGCTGTTCATCTACCAGACCGGACAAAGCGGCGTGGCCCTGTCCAGCCGCTATGCGGACATGTCTGCCGAATGGGCCGATGGCCGCTACCGGCCGCTGCAGATGGCGCCCGCGCGCTGGCGCCATTCGATGATGCTGAGGCCCCAGTGACGGCCCGCGCCGGCGGCGCCAGGCGGCATGTCGATACCGGTCAGACCGTGAGAAAACCTTCGATCAGCCCTGCCACGGCGGCCGGCTGATCGTGGTGCAGCATGTGGCCCGCATCCTGGACCACGGCGGTGCGGCAGTCGGGGATCTGGCGGATGCGTTCATGGTATTCGGCCAGCGTATAGCGCTCCTTCCACCACATGCCCAGGCTATCGTCGCTGGCCTCCACGGCCAACACGGGGGCGGTGATGGCGGCGTACAGGGCCAGCATCTCGTCCACGCGGAACAGCTGGGCGCTGACCAGCTTGTGCGCCGTGTCGCCCAGGATCTCCCAGCGGCCTTCGGCGTTGGGCGCCGCCCAGTGGTGGGCCAGCCACAGGGCCTTGTCCTGCGGCAGGCGCCGATTGGTCTTCATGAGCCGCTGGGCCACTTCCTGCACGCCGGCATAGCTCTTGAGTGCGAGCTCGCCGCTGCGCAGCTGGCGCAGCTCGTCCATCCACTGTGCATAGCGCCTGGGCGCCTGCGCCGGCCGGGTGGCAGGCATGCCGAAGCCTTCGAGGTTGACCAGGCGGCGTATGCGTTGCGGCCGCGCGCCCGCATACATCATGGCCACATTGCCGCCCATGCTGTGGCCCACCAGGTCCACGGGCGTGTCGCCGACCAGGGTGTCCAGCAGATGGTCCAGGTCGCCCAGGTAGTCGGCGAAGTCGTGGCGGTCGCAGGGCCCGGCAGGACGGCTCAGCCCGAAGCCGCGCCAGTCGGCCGCGATGATGCGCCGGCCCGCCATGAAGGCGTCGCCAAAGGCATCGACCACGAACTGATAGGAGGCCGCGACATCCATCCAGCCATGGGCCAGCACCAGCGGCGCCAGCGCCGGGTCGCCATCGACAGCCCCCCATTCGCGCACGTGGTACTCCAGGGTCCGCACGGGCACCATGCGTGAACGCCAGGGGCGGATGGGAACATAGATCGGCGCTTCATCGGCGGCTGCGGCACAAGAGGTGGTGGGAGATGTGGTGGAAGAGGGGGCTTGCAGCATGCCGTCGATTATTCCGTTTTGCTGCTGTGCAGCAGTCAGGGGCGGGACAGGGGAGGTGGGGGATTTCCCCTGGGCCGGAGCCGGGCCGGGATGGCATGGAGGGCTTGCGTGGAATGGCTTGACCGGTCGGTACATTGAAATATCATGCAGCAAACCCATCCTGAAAGAGCGACCGTGGAAATCATCGACTATCCCGACTTGCCTCAGCGCGAGCGCATCCTCAAGATCGCGGCGCAGTTGTTCGCCAGGCTGGGCTACAACGCCGTCGGGATGAGCGAGTTGCAGCAGGCGGTGAAGCTGGGCCGCGGCGCGTTGTACCACCACATCCGCAGCAAGGAAGACCTGCTGTACGACATCTCCCGCGAGTACATCCGTGAGCTGGCCCAATCGGCCCGGCAGATACAGGCAGAGGTGGACGACCCCGTGCAGCGCCTTCAGCGTCTGGGTACCTATCTCGTGCGAAAGATCGCCTCCCATCAGGCAGAGCTGACGGTCTGCTTCAGGGAGGTGTCCTCGCTCACCGCCGAACGGCATGCGGAGGTCATGGGCTGGCACGCCCAGTACGAGCGCGTCTGGCGCGACACCATGGTGGACGGCGCCGAGGCCGGCAGTTTCTGCCCCTACGACCCCGTCGTGCTCAAGGCCGTCCTGGGCATGTACTTTTACAGCTATCTGTGGATGAAGCCCGATGGCGCCCTGGGGCCCGAGATCATCGCGGACCGGCTCAATGGCCTGGCCCGCAGGATGCTGGCCATGGCTCCCCATCCGGCACATCCGTTCTGAGGGTTTGTCCCGGCGCGCGGACCTTCATTCTTCGGCACATTGGAGTTAGTACCGACCAATCGGTACAAGCCAAATGCTCTTTTGTGAGCGGAGGCAGACCCATTGAAAAATCTGTCCTGACAGGGATATGCCCAGCCGGACTAGATTGTTGTCAATGGTTGATGGAGGTTCCGGAGAGCTTCTGGAGGTTTGGGAAGAAGTCCTTTTGTGTCTTGATATTGTACCGATCGGTCGATACTTTGAAGAAGAGGGTCAAGCCATGCAGTCCTGCGAAGACAACTTGTTGTGGAGTCCTGGCGAGGAGTCCCTGGAGACATGCCATCTGGCCCGGTTCGCCCGGCGATATGGATTCGATCCCTCAAGGTATGACGAACTGCACCGCTGGTCCATCAGCGACCTGGACGGGTTCTGGAACGCCGTCTGGGAGTTCGGCTCCGTGGTGGGCGAACGGGGTGACACCGCACTGGTGCGGCGTGGCGATGGAGAGATGTTCGGGGCCCGCTGGTATCCGCAGGCACGGCTCAATTTCGCGGAGAACCTGCTGTGCGGCGACGATGGGCGTCTGGCCGTGATCGAGTTCGATGAGTCGGGCCTGCAGCGCGAGCTGACCATGGGGCAGCTGCGCGCGCATGTCTCGATGCTGCAGCAGGGCCTGCGCGCGCTGGGGGTCGGTCCTGGCGACGTGGTCGGCGGCATTCTTCCCAACCACCTGGAGGCCCTGGTCGCCCTGCTCGCGGCGGCTTCCCTGGGGGCCGTATGGGTGTCGTGCTCCCCGGACTTCGGCGCACCGGGCATCGTGGACCGCATCGGGCAGGTGCATCCCAAGGTGCTGTTCGCGGCGGACAGCTACGTCTACAACGGCCAGCGTTTCGAGATGGCCGACAGGCTGGGGCAGGTGCTCCAGGGATTGCATGGCCTGGAGCACCTGGTGGTGCTGGGTGACCCGGGGCGGATTCCGTGCAGCCAGGGGGTGAAGGTCTGGTCATGGCGGGACGTCAACCTGGCGCAGTCCGGAAAGGTCGACTTTGAGAAGCTGCCCTTCGCCCATCCCTTGTATGTGATGTTCACTTCAGGCACCACCGGGCTGCCCAAGGCCATCGTGCATTCGGCTGGCGGTACCCTGCTGCAGCATCGCAAGGAGCACCTGCTGCACTGCGATGTGCAGCCTGGCGATGTGATGAGCTGGTACACCAACACGGCCTGGATGATGTATCACTGGCTCATCTCGGGACTGGCCAGCCAGGCTGCCGTGGTGCTTTATGAGGGCGCTGCCATCGTCAAAAGGCCGCAGGGCGATGATCCGGGCAACCTCTGGCGCATGGCGCAGCAGGCCGGCATCACGCATTTCGGGACCAGTCCGCGCTATCTCGCCGCGCTTGCGGCGGCCGACTACGAGCCGGGTCATCGGCATGACCTGGGCGCGCTGCGCAGTGTGCTGTCCGCAGGCGCTCCCGTGCAGCCTGAGCAGTTCGACTGGCTGTACCGCGCAGTCAAGAAGGACATGCTCTTCGCCTCCATCTCGGGCGGCACGGAAATCATGGGTTGTCTGGTGCTGGGCTCGCCCCTGCATCCTGTCCGGCGGGGCGAAATCACCTGCAAGGCGCTGGGCCATGCGGTCGATGTGGTCGATGGCCGTGGCGCCAGCGTCGTGGGGCGCAAAGGCGACCTGGTGTGCACGCAGCCGTTTCCCAGCGCCCCCCTGACCTTCTGGGGAGACGATGGTGATGCCCGGTACTACGCCGCCTATTTCAAGGAGCGGCCGGACATCTGGACCCATGGCGACCTGGCGGAGCAGACCGTGCGCGGCTCCCTGGTCATCTACGGGCGTACCGACACCACGCTCAAGCCCGGCGGCGTGCGCATCGGTACGGCCGAGATCTACCGAGTGGTCGAGGCGCGGCCCGAGATCGAGGACGCGCTGGTCTTCGGCCGCCCTGTCGATGGCGATGAGGAGATCATCCTGTGCGTCGTGATGAAGGCGGGCATCGCGCTCGATGATGCCCTGCAAAGGCGCATTCTTTCGGACATTCGCTTGCAGGCATCTCCCCGCCATGTGCCACGCCGGATCTTCCAGGTGACGGCGATTCCGTACACGCTCAACGGAAAGCGTGTCGAAGGCGCGGCCAGGGCGATGGTGTCTGGACAGCCCGTCAGGAACCAGGGCTCGCTGATCAATCCCGAGTCTCTGGCGCAGTACGCCGAGCTGATGCAGCGGGAGGCCGTATGAACAGGCGCTCATGGGGAGCCATCGCCGGCATCGGCGAACTCAGGCCGGTCCGAAGGACCCAGGGCGCGACGACCCTGGACCTGATCGCTCAGGTGGCGCGGCTGGCCGTGGCGGACGCCGGGCTGGACAAGGAGGCCATTGACGGGCTGCTGGTCGGCCCCCAGGTGGGTGAGACGCCCCAGCATGTTCCGGCCACGGTGGCGGAGTACCTGGGCCTTCAACCGAAGATGGCCAATGTGGTGGACCTGGGAGGGGCCTCGGGGCCTGGCATGGTGTGGCGTGCGGCGGCGGCCATTGCCACGGGCATGTGCGAAGCGGTCCTTTGCGTCCTGGCCAATACGCGCGAAGCGGATGTTCCCCGCTCCCCGAACCGCAACCCGATCCGCGAGTTCGATGTGCCCTTCGGCGCATCGGGCGCCAACATCTCGTATGCGCTGCCCATGCAAAGGCATATGTCCCAGTACGGCAGCACGCCCGAGCAGTTTGCCGCGATTGCCGCGTGGGCGCGGCACAACGCGCAGTTCAACGAGGACGCGATCTTCCACGGCCAGCCGGCCAGCGTGCAGGACGTGCTGGCGTCGCCCCTCATTGCCGCACCGCTGCACCTGTACGAAATCGTCATGCCCGTGGCCGGTGGCGAGGCCGTCGTCGTCGTCAGCCCCGAACGCGCACGTGCGCTGGGCCACCGGCCCGTGCATCTGCTGGGCGCCGGCGAAAAACTCACGCACCGGGCCATCAGCCAGGCGCCCAGCCTGACCAGTGGACCGCTCAAGCCCGCCATGGCCCAGGCGCTGGCACAGGCGGGCGTGGGCGTGGAGCAGATGAGCCTGCTGTCCCTGTACGACTGCTACACCATCATGGTCGCTCTGACGATCGAGGATGCCGGGCTGTGCGCCCCGGGGCACTTCGGGTACTGGCTGGCCGACCACCGCCTGGGCTTTGACGGCGACAAGCCGCTGAACACCCATGGCGGCCAGCTGGGATTCGGCCAGCCCGACCTGGCGGGCGGAATGACGCATGTGGTGGAAGCCGTGCGCCAGCTGCGCCATACGGCAGGCAGGCGCCAGATCCGCAACGCCGAACTGGCCTTGGTCACGGGCAATGGCGCCACCGTCAGCGAAGCCGTGGCGCTGGTACTGGGAGCCGACGCATGAACCCCATCGAGCAGTTCGAGCGTCTCAACGCTCCCGCCCCCATTCCCACGCAGATCTCGCGGCCGTTCTGGGAAGGCAATGCAGCCGGGCGCCTGGTAATGCAAAAGTGCGGGGACTGCGGTGCCTGGGTCTTCTATCCCCGGGGGCATTGCCCCCATTGCTGGGGCGCACGGCTGGCCTGGTCCGATGCGCGCGGCAACGCGAGGCTGGAGAGCTTTTGCATCGTGCACCGGCCTGGGCATGACGCCTGGAAGGCCGCGGCCCCCTATGTCCTGGCCATCGTCCGGCTGGAGGAAGGCCCTTCGATGCTGAGCACCCTGGTGTGCCCGGCGCATGAGGTGCCGGATATCGGCACGCCTGTTCAGGTGCGCTTTGTCCGGATCGGACAGTTCACCCTGCCCATGTTCGAACCCGCCCGTCAACGGCGGTCGTGAAGGCCACTGCCTTGCCGTCCGCAGACTCCACCCCCTGGAAAGGATCCGCCATGCCGAATGCGCAAACAGCCTGGACGAACACCCTCAATGGCATGCCCAGGGTGGGCGATGCCGCCACCCGTGACAAGACGATGAGCCGGCGTGACATCGAGTTGTTCACCGAGATCAGCGGAGACCGCAATCCGTTGCACTTCGACGAAGCATTGGCCCGCGCATCCCCGTTCGGCGGCCTCATCGTGCAGGGCGGCGTCACTTCGGGCCTGCTCAATGCCCTGGTCGCGCAGGATCTTCCGGGCCCCGGCTCCGTGTTCCTCGGCATGGAGCTGAGCTTCTCCAAGGCGGTGTATGTCGGCGATACGGTCACTGCGCGGCTGGAGATCAAAAGCGTGCGCGAAGACAAGCCGATCTGCAAGGTCGAGGTATCGGTCAGCAACCACAAAGGCGAGGTCTGCCTGAGCGGCACGGCGACCACCTTCACCGTCGCGCTCAAGGGCGGCACGTAGAGGTCCGCGCGAAGGCCGTCAAGGCGGCCACTTCTCCATTTCGCAAGCGCATCCAGGGCGGGCCGGCGGCCTGCCAGGGGATGGCTTTGCCCCAACGATCCTGACAAGCAACGGGAGTGAGATCCATGACACAGGCAACCAGCGCCGGTGCGGTTCGCGGCGTCCAGGCAAGCGCCACCTCGCAACACGGCCAGCATCGCAAGGTCGCCGCGGCAAGCCTCATCGGCACCGCGGTGGAGTGGTACGACTATTTCATCTACGGGACCTACGCGGCCCTGCTGTTCCCGAAGCTCTTCTTTCCGGGCATGGACCCCCTGGCAGGAACGATTGCGGCCTTTGCCACCTATGCCGTGGGCTTTGCGGCCCGGCCGGTGGGCGCGGCCGTGTTCGGCCACTACGGGGACCGGGTCGGCCGCAAGGCCATGCTGGTGATATCCCTGCTGATGATGGGCGGCAGCACGGTGCTCATCGGGCTGCTGCCCACCTACGGCACGGCCGGGATCTGGGCGGCCGTGCTGCTGTGCGTGCTGCGCCTGGTGCAGGGTTTTGCCGTGGGCGGCGAGTGGGGCTCCGCCGTGGTGATGGCGGTCGAGCATGCACCCGCAAACCGCCGGGGCCTGTATGGCAGCTTTCCCCAGATGGGCGTGCCGCTGGGGCTGCTGCTGTCCACGGGGGTCTTTGCCATCACCTCGGCCAGCCTTTCCGAGGCGGACCTTCTTGCATGGGGCTGGCGCATTCCGTTTCTGGCGAGCATCGTCATGATCGGCATCGGCATGTTCATTCGTCTGGGCGTGCAGGAGTCACCCGTCTTCGAGAAGTTGAAGCAGACCGGGCAGCAGGCCCAAAGTCCGGCCGCAGACCTGCTCAGGCGCCACCGGCGCGTGCTGCTCGTCACCATCGGCATGAAGATGCTGCAGAACGCCGTCTTCTACATCTACAGCGTCTTCATGCTGAGCTACATCGTGGGTGTGTTGCACATGCCGCGCTCGGTGGGCCTGAACGCCGTGCTCATCTCCTCGGTGATCGGCCTGGCCACGATCCCCCTGTGGTCCTGGCTGTCGGATCTGATCGGCCGCAAGAAGGTCTATCTGTTCGGCAACATCGCCTCCATGGCCTTCGTGCTGCCGTTCTTCGCTCTGGCCGAGACCGGCAGCGTGCTGCTGATCACCGTGGGCATGGTCGTCGGCCTGAACGTGCTGCACGATGCCATGTATGGCCCGCAGGCGGTCTATTTCTCCGAGCTTTTCGGAACCCAGGTCCGCCTGAGCGGCGCCAACATCGGCTATGCCATCGGTGCCGTCCTGTCGGGTGGCCTGGCGCCCATGATCGCCACGGCGCTGCTGGCCGCCCAGGGCGGCAAGACCTGGGGTATCGCCCTATACCTGCTGGGCCTGGGTGCGATCAGTGTCGTCGCTACGCTGTGTGCACGCGAGACATACCGGGAAGGCCTGGATGCAGCCTTGAACCAGGAAGGCTCATGACATATGTGGCTGAACGAAACGGCGGGCCTGCAACGGCGGCTCGCGGCCCCGTCGGCGTGGTCGCCCTGGCGCAACTGCTGGGCACCTCCCTGTGGTTCAGCGCCAACGGCGCCGCTGACGACCTGGCGCGCTCCTGGCATGCGACGTCGACCGACATCGGCTGGCTGACGGGGGCGGTACAGCTGGGCTTCATCCTGGGGACGCTGTTCCTGTCGCTCAGCGGCCTGGCCGACCGTTTTGCCGCCAGCAGGATCTTCGCCGCTTGTGCGGTGGCGGGAGCCTTGCTCAACGGCGCCTTTGCCTGGCTGGCACGGGATGTGACCAGTGGCGCCGCCTTGCGCTGTCTCGTCGGTATATCGCTGGCGGGGATCTATCCGTTGGGCATGAAGCTCATCGTGTCCTGGAATCCGCAGCGGGCCGGGGCTTCGCTGGCCTTGCTGGTCGGCATGCTCACGCTGGGGACGGCACTGCCGCATGCGCTGCGCGCCCTGGGCGTCGGCTGGCCCTGGCAGTACGTGGTGGGCACTTCCTCGCTGCTGTCCCTGGTGGCTGCCGCAATGGTCTTTCTTCTGGGGGACGGGCCGCACCTTGCTGCGGGTCGTTCCAAGCCCGCGTTCAGGATGGCGAACGCGCTGGCGGCGCTGCGGTCGGCGGACTTCCGGTCCGCGTCGCTGGGCTATCTGGGGCACATGTGGGAGCTGTACGCGTTCTGGACCCTGGTGCCGCTGCTGGTCTTGCGCACGGGCCTGGCGTCGGGTGGTCCTTTGCCGGTGGCCGGCATGTCCTTTTTCATCGTCGCCGCAGGCACCGTGGGTTGCCTGGCGGGCGGGGTCCTCAGCCGCAGGTGGGGTAGCCCCGCCACTGCGGCGGTCGCCCTGGCGGTGTCCGGCCTGTGCTGTCTGTGCTTTCCCTGGATTGCCCGGTCCGCGGGCCAGGCACCGCTGCTCGCGTTCATGCTGCTGTGGGGCGCCACCGTGGTGGCCGATTCGCCCCAGTTTTCCGCCATGGCCTCCGCCAGCTGCCCGCCCCAGGCCGTGGGGTCCGCGCTGGCCCTGCTGAACTCGGCGGGATTCGCCGTTACCGTGGTCGCCATCGCCGCAGCGACATCGCTGGCCGATGCCCTGGATCTGCGCGTGTCCTGGCTTTTGCTGCCGGGTCCGGTGCTCGGGCTCATCGGGATGAGCCCGTTGCTGAGGAAGGCGCAGGCCTGTTGAGCGCCTGGCGCAGCCGGATGCTGGCCAGCCGTGCCCTTGCGGGGCTGCCGCGCGTTGGCGGGACGGCAGGCCTTCGGCGTGCACGCCAAGGTCATGAAGCCGCATGAACCATGCGTACCGAGATGCGGACCCCATTCGCGTACGTGGTACTGGAGGTTGCGCATCGGCATCATTTGACGCCCCAGGGGAGCAGCCGCAGCCGGGCTGTCCTCGGGGGCATGGCCGTGCTCAGAACCGCATGTCCGCACTGACCAGGAAGGTGCGCGGCGCGCCCAGGGTGACCCGGGAGCCGGCCCAGTTGGCGGAGTTGGCGTAGAGCTTGTCGCCCACGTTGTCGATGTTCAGGCGCAGCGTCAGCTGGGGCGATACGGGATAGGCCGCCATCAGGTTGACCACGGTGTAGCCGGGCAGGCGTCCGGCCTGGCCATTGGGAATCACGCGGTCGGCCGTGTCGGGGCGGCCGACCCAGGACTTGCCCGTGTGCCGCAAGCCCGCGCCCAGGGTCAGGCCCATGGGCAGCTTGTAGGTGGACCACAGGCTGGCGGCCACTTTGGGGGTGAAGGCCAGTTCGTCGCCGTTGGTGCTGCTCACGCCATTGGCGTAGTCGCCCTTCAGTGCGGCGTCGATGGCGGCGTTGTGCCGCCTTTCGCTGTCCAGGAAGGTCAGCCCGCCGAACACCGACCAGGCCGAGGTCACGGCGCCGGCAATGCTCAATTCCAGACCCTGCACGATCTGCCGGCCGTAGCCCACGGGCTCTGCGGCGGCCGGGCCCATGGCGATGCGGCTGCGCTCGGTGCGGAACAGGGCCGCCCCCGTGGACAGGCGATGGTCGCGCAGGTCCCATTTGGCGCCGACCTCGTAGTGGGTGGAGCGCTGGGCCTTGGAGTTGCGGTGGTTCTGCCCTGTCCACCCGGGGAAGGCGTTGTCGCCCTCGCGCGAGATGTCCGAGCCCGACAGGAAGGAGCCGGGGGGCAGGGCCGACTGGCCATAGGAGGCATAGATGCTGGCCTGGGCCACGGGCTTGTAGATGACGCCGAGCTTGCCGCCGAAGGTGGTTTCGCTGCGCTCATAGCCATCGGGGCCCTGCGGCGCGCCGGCGGCCGTGCGGCTGTCCAGCCGGGTCCGGTAGCGCTCCAGGCGCACACCGCCGGTCATCTGCCACTGCGGCGAAAACTCCACGGTGTCGTAGGCATACAGCGCCACGGTCTGGATGGTGACATCGGCGATCTGCGAGGCCACGGGCCCCACGAAGCCGGCCAGCGGCCGCCGCGGATCGGGGTTGAACAGGTCGGTGGTGCCCGCATTGCCCAGCACGCCATTGGTGGGATAGCGGTTGGCCGAGGAGGTCTCGCGGGTCAGCTCCAGCCCCGCCGCCGCGCGGTGCTGCAGGCCTGCGGCCGTGAAGTCGGCGCTCAGGTTGGTCAGGTTGCCCACCGATGTGTTCTCGCGCTGGTAGGCCTGGCGCTGCGTGGTCACGGTGGCCGTAGCGGCCGCATAGGCCGTGGGCACGGTGAACAGTGCCTCGCGCTCGGTGCGCGCCCAGCGCGTGTGGTTGCTGATGCGCAGCGTGGGCGAGATGCGGTGCTCCACGCGCGCCAGCAGGGCATTCGAGGTGCTGTCGTCATAGTCGGACAGCAGGCCGTAGAAGTTGGAGCGGCCGGCCGTGGCCGAGACGGGGTCGTAGCGCATCATGCCCTTGACCATGGCGGCCGGCACGCCCCAGTCGGGCCGGCTGTCCTGGCGCAGGTGCTGGTAGGACAGGGTGACGGTGGTGGGCTCTCCCAGCCCGAAGGCGACCGATGGCGCAAAGCCGAAATTCCTGACGTTGGCGTATTGCCGCCCCGCGATGCCGCTGTCTTCGGCCAGCAGGTTCAGGCGCCATGCGGCATTGCGCTCGCCGATCCGGCGGTTGATGTCGGCCGTGGCCCGGCGGCGGTCACCGGAGTCGTCGTTGTCGAAGCCGTAGCCGAGGGTGCCGCCCACGAAGTTGTCCAGCGCGGGCGACTTGGACTGCAGGTTCACGTAGCCGCCGGCCCCGCCGCGGCCGTTGTCCGCCGAGGGGCCCTTGATGACTTCCACGCGCTCCAGGTTGAAGGTGTCGCGAGCGTAGGTGCCCGAGTCGCGAAAGCCATCGACGAAGATATTGCCGCTGGTGTCGAAGCCGCGCAGGCTGAAGCTGTTGGTGCTGGTGGAAAAGCCGTTCTCGCCCGCGTTGAAGGTGATGCCGGGGGTGTTGCTCAACGCTTCCGTGAGGTTGCGTGCACCTTGCTCGGCGAGCAGCTCCCGGGGAATGACTTGCACGGTCTGTGCCGTGTCCAGCAGCGAGGACGTGGCCTTGAGGGAGGAACTGGCGCCCTGCCGATAAGGGCTTTCGGCGGGGCCGGTCACCTGCACTTCGGGCAGGGTGGGCGCGGGGCTCGGAGCCTGGGTCTTCGTCTGGGCCAGGCTGGCTTGGGCCGAGAGCATGGCCAGCACGATGGGGGAGTAGGCGAAGACGCGGCGGCGTCGGGATGCGATGGCCATGGCGTAAGGCTCCTTCTGGTGGCGGTTGTCAGGGGGCGCGTGCATGGTCATGAATTTCTTTGACGCGACAAATGAAAATGATAGTAATTATTAATCGCTTTCCGTCAATATCCCGCAGGCAGAGCAAGGACATCCTGCGCCGGGAGTCATGCGGCGGGTTAACCCGGCCCGCGCCGCCGCTGATGCACGGCATCAGAAACAATGATTGGCCGGCCGGGCCGGCGCTGCCTACAGTGGGTTGCAGATTGACCGCACAACAACCCGAAGGAGACAGCGATGCAGCAACGCAGATGGCTGACGGCCGCCATGGCCGCAGGATTGTGGGGCGCCGCCATGGCGGCCCAGGCCGGCACGGTGACGGTGCTGACCTCGTTTCCCAAGGAGCTGACCACGGCCTACCAGAAGGCCTTCGAGGCGGCCAATCCGGGGATCAGGATTGAGATCCTGAACAAGAACACCACGGCCGCCGTGGCCTATGTGCGCGAGCTGCCCGAGGGCCAGCGGCCCGACATCATGTGGGCCAGCGCCCCTGATGCCTTCGAGGTGCTGGCGCGCAACAAGCTGCTGACCGCCGCGCCCGAGACGCGCAATCCGGCCGCGCCCGCCAAGATCGGCAACTACCCGCTCAACGACCCGCAGGGCCTGTACTACGGCCAGGCGCTGGCCGGCTACGGAATCATGTGGAACACGCGCTACCTGAAGGCGCACAAGCTGGCGGCGCCCAAGGAGTGGAGCGATCTGACGCGGCCCGAATACTTCGGCCACATCGCCATCTCCTCGCCCTCGCGCTCGGGCACCACGCAGTTGACGGTGGAGACCATCCTGCAGGGCGAGGGCTGGGACAAGGGCTGGCGCCAGCTGCTGTCCATGATGGGCAATGCCGCCGCCGTGACCGACCGCAGCTTTGCCGTGCCCGATGGCGTGAACAACGGCCAGTACGGCATAGGCATCGTGATCGATTTCTTCGGGCTGGCGGGCAAGTATTCGGGCTTTCCGGTGGACTTCGCCTACCCGGCGATGACGGCCGTGGTGCCTGCCAACATCGCGCTGATCGCGGGCGCCAAGAATGCCGATGAGGCACGCAAGTTCATGGCCTTCACCATGTCGGTGCCGGGCCAGCAGCTGCTGTTCGACCCCAAGATCAGCCGCCTGCCCATCCTGCCCTACAGCCAGCTCAAGGCGCCGGCCGGCTACCCCGTGCCGCAGGAGGTGGCGCAGCGCGCCAAGGTGCAGTTCGACGCCAACCTGTCCGAGTCGCGCTATGCCGTGGTGATCAGCCTGTTCGACCAGATGGTGACCTTCCGGCTCAAGGAACTGCAGGCGGCCACGCGCGCCATCCAGGAGGCGCACAAGGCCCTGCAGGCCAAGCCCAATGCCAAGGGGCAGGAGCTGCTCGCGCAGGCGCGCGACATCGCCTACTCGCCGCTGGTGGGCGAAGCCAATGTGAAGGACGAGCAGTTCCTGGAGCTGTTCCGCAAGAGCCGGCGCGATGTGGCCGTGTCCAAGGAGCTGACGGGCCTGGAGCAGATGTGGGCCGACAAGGCGCGTGCCAACTACGAGCGCGCGGCCAAGCTGGCGGCCGAGGCGCGCGGCCTGGCCCGGTAAGCGCGGTAAGCGGCGCGGGCGCCCGGCACCGGGCGCCTGCATGCACTCCCCCTGGCAGCCTCTTTCGCTGCGGAGCATTCGCATGAGCATCGATTCCATGGCGGCGCCCGGCGCCGCCCCCCTTGCTGCGCGCGCGCGGCGCATTCCGTCGGGCTGGGGTCCGTGGCTGGCCTTCGCGCTGATCCTGGCCTTTTTGCTGGCCTTTCTCATCGTGCCCGTGGGCATGGTGGTCTACACCGCCTTCATCAATGAAGGCGGCGGGCTCACGCTGGGGCACTTCGGCAATTTCTTCGGCCAGACCGTCTTCCGCGAGTCGTTCTTCAACAGCCTGGGCGTGTCCCTGGCCAGCGTGTTCTTCGCCAGCCTGATCGCCGTGCCACTGGCCTACCTGACGGTGCGCTTCGAGTTCCGGGGCGCGCTGCTGATACAGACGCTGGGCGTGCTGCCGCTGATCATGCCGCCCTTCGTGGGGGCGGTGGCGCTGCAGCTGATCTTCGGGCGCAGCGGCTCGGTCAACCTGCTGCTGGACGACTGGTTCGGCTTCACCGTGCCCATCATGGAGGGGCTGACGGGCGTGATCTTCGTGGAGAGCATCCACTACTTCCCGTTCATCTTGCTCAATCTCGTGGCGGCCATGCGCAACATCGACGGGGCCATGGAGGAGTCGGCGCTGAACCTGGGCTCGCGCGGTTTCCGGCTGTTTCGGCGCGTGATCTTTCCGCTGGCCATGCCCGGCTACCTGGCGGGCGCGGCCCTGGTGTTCGTCAAGGTGTTCGACGACCTGGGTACGCCGCTGGTGATGGGCGTGACCAATATGCTGGCGCCCCAGGCCTATCTGCGCATCACCTCGGTGGGGCTCGATGATCCGCTGGGCTATGTGATCAGCGTGATCATGATCGCGTTCTCCATCGTCGCCCTGTGGCTGGCCGCGCGGGTGATGAAGGGCAAGGACTACGCCACGCTGCAAAAGGGCGGCAGCGCGCTGCAAAAGCGCCGGCTGTCGGCCTGGGAGGCGCTGCTGGCCTATGGCTGGATCGCCCTGGTGCTGCTGGTGGTGCTGGCGCCGCACATCGGCATCTTGCTGATGTCGTTCTCCAAGGTCTGGAGCTTCTCGGTGCTGCCCGACAGCTACACGCTGGAGCACTACGCCACGGTGTTCACCGACTCGGGCTACATGATCGGCAATACGCTGCTGTACTGCCTGATGGCGGCGGGCATCGACGTGGTGATCGGCACCGCCATCGCCTACCTGATCCTACGCACCCGGTTGCCTGCCCGGCAGTGGCTGGACTACCTGGCCTCGGTGGCGCTGGCGATTCCGGGGCTGGTGCTGGCCATCGGCTACCTGCGCCTGTTCAAGGGCGTGAACCTGCCCTTCACCGATACGCCCATCGTCACGACCTGGGTGCTGATCATGCTGGCCTATGCGGTGCGGCGGCTGCCGTATGCGCTGCGCTCGTGCATGGCGGCGCTGCAGCAGGTGCACATCTCGCTGGAGGAGGCCGCGCAAAGCCTGGGCGCGGGCCGCACCAGCGTGATACGGCGCGTGATGGTGCCGCTGATGGCCGGCGGCATCCTGGCCGGCTTCGTCACCAGCTTCATCACGGCGGCCGTGGAGCTGTCGGCCACCATCATGCTGGCCTCGGCCCAGAGCCAGGCGCCCATGAGCTACGGCATCTACCTGTACATGCAAAGCATCTCGGGGCGCGGGCCCGGTGCGGCATTGGGCGTGCTGGCCGTGGTCGTGGTCGGCCTGGGCACGTATTTCTCGCACCGCTTCGTGGAGCGTTCGCGCGCCACCGTGCAATCGACTTCGGAGTGAAACGCCATGCACCTGGACCCTGTCTCCCTCGAATGCAGGCACATCAGCCTGAGCTACGGCAGCAACGAAGTGCTGCGCGACGTCAACCTCAAGATCGAGCCCGGCGAGTTCTTCGCGCTGCTGGGGCCTTCGGGCTCGGGCAAGTCCACGCTGCTGCGGCTGATCGCGGGCTTCAACCGGCACCAGCGCGGCGAGCTGCTGGTGGGCGGGCAGGACATCACGGGCGTGCCGCCGCATGCGCGCAACATCGGCATGGTGTTCCAGAACTACGCGCTGTGGCCGCACATGACGGTGTACGACAACGTGGCCTTCGGCCTGGTCGAGCGCCGGGAAAGCCGCGACACCATCCGCCGCAAGGTGGGCGAGGTGCTGGAGCTGGTGGGCCTGTCGCAGTACGCGCAGCGCCGGCCTGGCCAGCTGTCGGGCGGGCAGCAGCAGCGCGTGGCGCTGGCGCGCACCGTGGTGATCGCGCCCAAGCTGCTGCTGCTGGACGAGCCGCTGTCCAACCTCGACAAGCAGCTGCGCGTGCAGATGCGCGAGGAACTGCGCAGCCTGCAGCGCAAGCTGGGCCTGACCACCATCTTCGTCACCCACGACCAGGAAGAGGCCATGACCACGGCCGACCGCATGGCCGTGCTGGACAAGGGCGTGTTGCAGCAGGTGGGCTCGGCGGCGGGGCTGTACGACTATCCGGCCAACCGCTTCGTGGCGGGCTTTGTCGGCACGGCCAATGTGCTGGAGGGCGAGGTGCTGCCGACGGCAGGCGAGTCGCTGGCCTTCAAGGTGCCGGGCCTGGGCACGCTGACCCTGCCGCGCCCGGCCCAGCCGCCCGCGCCGGGGCGTGCGGCGCTGGCCTTCCGTCCGCACCAGGTGCAGATCGCGGTGCGCGACGATGCGGGCGATGCCTCGCGCGTGTGGGTGGAAGGGCAGATCGAAAGCGCCGAGTTCCTGGGCGAGTTCTCGCGCTACCGCGTGCGCGTGGGCGAGGTGGCTGTGGTCGCCGACCAGGCGCACTACGCGGGCATTGCCATGTTCCCCATGGGCATGCCGGTGCGCCTGGGCATCGAGCCCACGCAGCTGCGCTACCTCGACGAGTGAATGATGAGACGGCTAGGGATGTTCCCTGAAACCCGGGCCTGCCCGGGCTGCAGGCCCTGGCGCCTGCGCTAGGCTGGCCGCCCATGGAGATGTATCAGCTGCGCGCCTACGTCACGGCGGCCACGCTGGGCAGCGTCACGCGCACGGCCGAGGCGCTGCACCTGACGCAGCCCGCCATCACGGCCCAGATCAAGGCGCTGGAGGAAGAGCTGGGCGTGGCGCTGTTCGACCGGCGCCCGGGCCGCATCAGCCTCACGCGGGCCGG
This sequence comes from Delftia deserti, assembly GCF_042653485.1. Lineage (NCBI taxonomy): Bacteria > Pseudomonadati > Pseudomonadota > Betaproteobacteria > Burkholderiales > Comamonadaceae > Delftia > Delftia deserti. The sequence continues at coordinate 6,094,607 of NZ_JBHSIH010000001.1, forward strand.
CGAGGCCCTGATGGAGCCCGCCCGGCAGGTGCTGGATGCGGCGGGTCGGCTGCAGGGCCAGGCCCGCGAGCTGCAGGGCGAGATCACCGGCCAGCTGCTGCTGGGCACGGTGGCCGACCCCGAGGCGCTGCGCCTGGGCTCGCTGCTGCATGGCCTGGTGGAGGCGCTGCCACTGCTGGACATCAAGACACGCCAGGGCTGGGCCGAGGAGCTGCGCGCGCAGGTCGCGGCCGGCGGCCTGCAGGGCGCGTTCTACATCGGCGCCCACATGCCGCGCGACCTGGGCGCGCTGGTGCTGCAAACGCTGCACTACCGCGTGGCGGCGCCGCCCGCGCTGCGCGAGCGCGTCCTGCAATCGGGCTGGAAGGACCTGGCGCAACTGCCCTGGATCGGCGCGCCCGCGCAGCACCATGAGCAGGCCCTGCTGCTGGCGCTGTTCGCCCGCCAGGGTCTGAGCCCCAATCAGATCGTGGAAAGCGATGCCGCCGCCGCGCCCGAGAGCCTGGTGCGCGCCGGCCTGGGCCTGGCGCTGCTGCGCGAGGACCGCGCCCTGGCCGCGGCCGAGCATGGCTGCGTGGCCATCTGGCCGCATGCGCGCGTATCGGCGCAGCTGGGCTTCATCCACCCGCGCGAGACCGAGCACGACCCGGCCCTGGTGGCCACGCTGTCGCAGCTGCGCAGGGTCTGGGGGCTGACCGAGGTTCAGACGGCGGGGCCGCCGCCGGCCTGAGGGGTGCCTGCCTGGACGATGGCCTCGACCAGCGCATCGAGGCTGCCCTGGCGTTCCTGCTCGCCCACCTCGAACAGCTCCAGCACGCCGGTGCCGCGCAGGATGGCGAAGGCCATGGCCGCAAAGCCCTGGGGGCGGGGATGGTGGGCCGCGATCTCGGGGAAGACGTCCAGGAAGCGGGCGTAGAACACGCTGTCCACATGTACCCGGCGCGCGTCCACGCGGTCGAACAGCGAGGGGGAGGCCTTGCAGCCGAAGAACATGCTCCAGGCCGCCTGGTAGTTGGCCGCGCCGAAGATGTTGTCCCAGGCCAGGGTGACGAAGGCCTCGGCGCGTTCGCGCAGGGGCAGGGCCTTGTCGGGCCAGACCGTGCCCTGGTCGCTCAGCGGCTCCATGACCTCGATGACCAGCCGCTCCATCAGCGCATCGCGGCTCTCGAAGTGGTGCTGCAGCGCGCCCAGCGACACATCGGCGCCGCGCGCGATGGCCTGCAGCGTGGCGCTCTTGAAGCCGCCCTCGCGCAGCAGCGCCAGGGCGGAGTCGATGATCTTGCGTTGCGTTGTCTCCACACGCTCGGTCTGCGGCGTGCGTGCGCGCCGCTGCGTGGCGGACGTCGTCATGTTCTGGGCTCCAGAGGGCAAAAAAATAATAGTAGATTGTTTTTGTTTGTTGCGGGCGTTCAACCGTTGCCGGAGTGCGGCATGGCGGGAGGCAATGCGTCGATCGCCTTCGCTACTCCTTCTTCTTGGGCTTGTCCATAGGGATAAATTACAAGAAATAATAATTTATTGTTTTTTATAGTTGATACCCATCAACAAGGGGCGCACAAGGCCCCGCATTCCAACAGGCATCCCACGAGGAGACATTGCCGTGAAGACCACCGAAGTGTTCCAACCCCTGCGCCGCCGCGCGCCTTGCTGAGAGCCGGAGCACCCCCTTGATGCACAGTTCTTCTTCGCAGGGCCATCTGGAGCGCAGGCTCAAGAACCGCCATATCCAGCTCATCGCGCTGGGCGGCACCATCGGCACGGGCCTGTTCCTGGGCTCGGCCGGCATCATCGAGCTGGCCGGGCCGTCCGTGCTGCTCGGCTACGCCATTGGCGGGCTGATCATCTTTTTCATCATGCGTTTCCTGGGCGAGATGCTGGTCGAGGAGCCCAACGCAGGCTCGTTCAGCTATTTCGCCAACCGCTACCTGGGCCGCTTCGCGGGCTTTCTGGCGGGCTGGAACTGTGTGGCGCTGTATGTGCTCGTGGGCATGCTGGAGCTGACGGCCGCAGGCAAGTTCATCCAGTTCTGGTGGCCCGGCATACCCACCTGGGTGACGGCGGCGGTGTTCTTCGTGCTGATCAACGGCGTGAACTTCATCAACGTCAAGGCCTATGGCGAGTTCGAGTTCTGGTTCGCGCTGATCAAGATCGCGGCCGTGCTGGCCATGATCGCTGCGGGCGTGTACCTGCTGGCCAACGCCGACCGGCCCGAGCAGACCGTGCGCAACCTGTGGACGCACGGAGGCTTCTTTCCCAACGGCCTGTCCGGCCTGGTCATGGCCTTCGCCTTCATCATGTTCGCCTTCGGCGGCGTGGAGATGCTGGGCTTCGCGGCGGCCGAGACCGACCAGCCGCGCACCGTCATCCCCAAGGCCGTGAACCAGCTGATCTACCGCGTGCTGGTGTTCTACATCGGCTCCATGGCCGTGCTGATGTCGCTGATGCCCTGGACCGATCTGCTGGGCCAGCTCAAGGCCGGCGGCGACACCTACAGCAGCAGCCCCTTCGTGCTGGTGTTCTCGGGCCTGGGCGAGAACACTGCCGCCCACCTGTTGAACTTCGTGATCCTCACGGCCACGCTGTCGGTCTACAACAGCATGGTCTACAGCAACAGCCGCCTGCTGTACGGCATGGCCAGCGAAGGCAATGCGCCGCGCTCGCTGATGCAGGTCAACCGCCGCGGCGTGCCGGTGCGAGCCATCGTCTATCCGGCCATCTTCACGGCGCTGGCCATCGTGCTGAACTATGTGGCGCCAGCCGGTGTGCTGGAGTTGCTGATGTCGCTGATCGTGGCGGCCCTGGTGATCACCTGGACCATCATCATCGTGGCGCACTGGCGCTTTCGCCGGGCGCATGTGGCGCGCAAGACCGTGCTGGGCTTTCCTGCACCGGCCGCGCCGCTGACCAACGCCATCTGCCTGGCCTCCATGGCCCTGGTGGTGGGCGTGATGCTGCTGACACCGTCGGTGCGGTCCTCCGCGCTGGCCATTCCGATCTGGGTCCTGGTGGTCTACGGGGCCTATCGCCTCGTGTTCCGCCAACGTCCCACGCCTGTGCTGGAATCCGTACTGGAACCCGCGCACATCCCCCGTTGAAACCTTCAAGGAGAACCAACCATGGCAGACCTGTTCGACAACCCGATGGGCCTGATGGGCTTCGAATTCGTGGAATTCGCGTCGCCCGCGCCCGGCGTGCTGGAGCCGCTGTTCGAGAAGCTGGGCTTCACCCTGGTGGCCAAGCACCGTTCCAAGAACGTGCTGCTGTACCGCCAGGGAGGCATCAACTTCATCATCAACAATGAGCCGGGGCAGGCCGCCTATTTCGCGGCCGAGCATGGCGCCTCGGCCTGCGGCCTGGCCTTCCGCGTCAAGGACGCGCACCAGGCCTACAAGCGCGCGCTGGAACTGGGCGCGCAGCCGGTGGAGATCCCCACGGGTCCCATGGAATTGCGCCTGCCGGCCATCAAGGGCATCGGCGGCGCGCCGCTGTACCTGATCGACCGCTTCGACGAAGGCAAGTCCATCTACGACATCGACTTCGAGTTCCTGCCCGGCGTGGACCGCAACCCCAAGGGTCACGGCTTCCATGTGGTGGACCATCTGACGCACAACGTCTACCGCGGCCGCATGACCTACTGGGCGGACTTCTACAGCAAGCTGTTCAATTTCCGCGAGATCCGCTACTTCGACATCTCGGGCGAGTACACGGGCCTGGCCTCCAAGGCCATGACGGCGCCCGACGGCCTGATCCGCATTCCGCTGAACGAGGAATCGCGCCAGGGCGGCGGCCAGATCGAGGAGTTCCTCATGCAGTTCAACGGCGAGGGCATCCAGCACATCGCGCTGCTGACGGACAACCTGCTGGACTCCATCGACCAGCTGCAGATGGCCGGCATTCCGCTGCTGACCGCACCCAACGACATCTACTACCAGAACCTGGAAGGCCGCCTGCCCGGCCACGGCCAGCCCGTGGGCGAGCTGCAGGCACGCGGCATCCTGCTGGACGGCACGACCGAGGGCGGCCAGCCGCGCCTGCTGCTGCAGATCTTCTCCCAGCCCATGCTGGGCCCCGTGTTCTTCGAGTTCATCGAGCGCAAGGGCAACTACCGCGAGGGCTTTGGCGAAGGCAACTTCAAGGCGCTGTTCGAGTCCATGGAGCGCGACCAGATCAACCGCGGCGTGCTGCAGACCGAGGCACCGCAGGGCGCCTGATCCCGACGGACGCAGCGCGCCCGCCCGGCCCTGGCCGGGTGGGCGCGCTGTCGTCAGGGTAAACACGGGCGGCCCTACACTCGGTGCCCATGAATTCCCCCTCGATGCAACCGGTGGCGCTCGGTAAAAGCGCATTGCAAGTCAGCCCCATCTGCCTGGGCACCATGACGTTCGGCGAGCAGGTCGGCGAGGCCGAGGCCTTTGCCATCATGGACCGCGCGCTGGAGCGCGGCGTGGACTTCTTCGACACGGCCGAGATGTATGCCGTGCCCGCACGCGCCGAAACCTGCGGCGCCACCGAGACCATCATCGGCCGCTGGTTCGCCCAGCGCCCCGGCGCGCGTGCCAAGGTGGTGCTGGCCACCAAGGTGGCCGGTCCTTCGCGGGGCATGCCCTGGGTGCGCGAGGGCAAGGGCATGACGGCGGCCGACATCGCCGCCTCCTGCGAAGGCAGCCTGCGCCGCCTGGGCACGGACGTGATCGACCTCTACCAGATCCACTGGCCCGAGCGCAACGTGCCGGCCTTCGGCCAGCTGTACTACGACCCGTCCAGGGAAAGCTCGCAGACCGGCATCCACGAGCAGCTCGAGGCGCTGGGCCGCCTGGTCCGGGAAGGCAAGGTGCGCCACATCGGCCTGTCCAACGAAACGCCCTGGGGCGTGCACGAATTCGTGCGCCTGGCCGAGCAGCACGGCCTGCCGCGCGTGGCCTCGGTGCAGAACGCCTACTGCCTGCTCAACCGCAGCTGGGAAAACGGCATGGACGAAAGCTGCCACCGCCTGGGTGTCTCGCTGCTGGCCTATTCGCCGCTGGCCTTCGGCCTGCTCACGGGCAAGTTCGACGTGCATGCGCCCACCGATCCCGCTGCGCCGCAGGCTGCACGCATTGCGCGCTACGAATCGGTGCGCAAGCAGCGCTGGGGCCGGCCCGAAGCCCTGGCCGCCGCGCGCCGCTACAACGCGCTGGCGCGCGAGCACGGCATGACGCCCACGCAGCTGGCGCTGGCGTTTTGCTACACCAAGTGGCAGGTGGCCAGCACCATCATCGGCGTGACCTCGGTGGCCCAGCTCGATGAGGACCTGAACGCCTGGGGCACGCAACTGTCGCCCGAACTGCTGTCGGCCATCGACGCCATCCGCTGGGAAGTGCGCGACCCTGCGCAATAGGCCTAGGCCCTGCGCCTTCAGCGGCTGCACTCGCCCTTGAGCGCAGCGGCCGCCAGCATGGGCAGGCTCAGCAGGCCCATGCCGCCGCCCTTGAACTCGCCCTTCATGCAGTCGCCCTGCGCGGCCTCGCGCATGCCGCTGGCCAGCGGGTCCTCGCGCTGCGCATGGATCTGGGGCCTGACCAGGCCTTGCCGGGCCGCCGACTGCACGGCCTCGCGGCCTGCGGCCGAGTCCAGCAGGCGGCCCATGGCCCTGGCGCTGCGCGCCGTGTCCGGGGCGGCTTCGGTGTCGGCGGGCACAGGCGCTTGCGGCGCGGCGGTTGTCGCGGCCTGCTCCGTGGCCTTTGCAGCCCCTGCGCCTTGCCTTGAAGGCGGTGCGACGGCGGCGGTGTCCGGCCGCCGCGCAGGCTTGGGCACGGACGCGGGCGCGGGCGCGGGCGCGGGCGCCGGTGCGGGCCGGGCAGCCGCTGGAGCAGGAGAGGGGGCCGGCGTCGGCGTCGAAGTCGGCGTCTCGACCCAGACGACCTGAAGGCGGTGCGCCTCGGCCTGCCCGGTGCCGGGCCGCGCAATGTCCGGGGCCAGACCCTGCCACAGCAGCACCCCATGCAGCAGCAGCGACAGCAGCAGGCCCGCGATCAGCCGCAGGCGTCCGCTGCTCAAGCCTCGGGCCCTGCCACCCATTCCAGCAGGTCGCCGGGCTGGCACTGGAGCGCCTCGCAGATGCGCTCCAGCGTGTCGAAGCGCACGCCGCGCACCTTGCCGCTCTTGAGCAGGGAAATATTCTGTTCGGTGATGCCGACCATCTCGGCCAGTTCGCGCGAGCGCATCTTGCGGCGCGCCAGCATCACATCGAGGTGGACGATGATGGGCATGCTCAGACGAATCCCGCGTTCTCGTCGGCGATGCGCCGCGCCTGCAGCATCACATGGGCGATGGAGACCAGCACCACGCCGAGCAGGACCAGCAGGCCATCGTGCCAGTACAGGCCCAGCGTGACGAAGCGCTGCCCTGGCGGATTGCCCATGCTGGCCGCCACCGACATCAGCGCGCGCGTGAAGGGCAGGGCCAGCGCGCCCGCCAGCACCGTCCAGGCAAAGCGCATCAGGGCGTGCTGCGCCTGCTGGCCGAAGACACGGCCCTGCAGATACTCGCCGAACAGTGTCCACAACTGGCGCAGCGCATACAGGCCGCAGCCCACGGGCAGCAGGCTGACCAGTGCGGTGCGCCAGCGCGCAGCCATGTCCAGCGGCTGGCCGGGCGGCATGCCCAGCAGGCCTTCCGCCTGGCCCGAAAGATCTTGCGGCGACAGCAGGGCGGCTGCCGGCAGGGCCAGCAGCGCGACGGCACCGAGCGCAATCAGGATGCGCGCCGCCTGGGAGTGGCGCCTCAGGGCGTTGCCCGCGGCGTGGGGCGTATAGTTCATGGCACAGCCTTGTATTGATGAATCGATAAAAAATTATTGTAAAACGATAAAAAATTCATGTCCAAGAAAAACTCTCATGTCAGCGAGACACCGGCCACGCAGCTGCTGCGCGCCCACAAGGTGGAGTTCACCGAGCACCCCTATGAGTACCTGGAACACGGCGGCACCGAGCACAGCGCGGCCAGCCTGGGCCTGGACGAGCACATGGTGGTCAAGACCCTGGTGATGCAGGACCAGGACGCCAGGCCGCTGATCGTGCTCATGCACGGCGACTGCAAGGTCTCCACCAAGAACCTGGCGCGGCAGATCGGCGCCAAGAGCGTGGAGCCCTGCAAGCCCGAAGTCGCCAACCGCCACAGCGGCTACCTGGTCGGCGGCACCTCGCCCTTCGGCACGCGCCGCGACATGCCGGTCTATATCGAAGAGAGCATCCTGGCGCTGCCGCGCATCGCCATCAACGGCGGGCGCCGGGGCTTTCTGGTGCAGCTGGACCCGCAGGTCTGCGTGCAGCTGCTGGATGCACGGCCCGTGCACTGCGCGCTGGCAGAATAGATGCCCTGAAGAAATGAACAGGACTTGCGCACACGGGAAGGCGGCCACCGCCCCCCACGGGTTCGCGCAGGTCCTGATGAAAAACATGTGTCGGCGATCAGGGAGGGCGGGCCATTGCGGCCGGCCGGATCGCGCGCCGGCGCTCCACAGACCGGCCAAGGACTTCAATTGAACGCGCTCTACCCCCTTCTCGCCACCGTGGCGGCCTACCTGATCGGCTCGCTGTCGTTCGCCGTCATCGTCAGCCGGGCCATGGGCCTGAATGATCCGCGTACCTATGGCAGCGGCAACCCCGGTGCCACCAATGTGCTGCGTTCCGGCAGCAAGGCGGCCGCAGCCGTGACCCTGCTGCTGGACGCCGCCAAGGGCTGGCTGCCCGTGGCCCTGGTGCAGTGGTTCGGCAGCCGCTTCGGCCTGGGCGACGGCACGGTGGGCATGGTGGCGCTGGCCGCCTTCCTGGGCCACCTGTACCCGGTGTTCTTCCGCTTCAAGGGCGGCAAGGGCGTGGCCACGGCCCTGGGCGTGCTGCTGGGCATCAGCGTCTGGCTGGGCCTGGCGGTGGCGCTGACCTGGCTGATCATTGCCGTGTTCTTCCGCTATTCCTCGCTGGCGGCCCTGGTGGCCTCGGTGTTCGCCCCCGTCTACTACCTCCTGTGCAGTGGCGTGGTCTGGTATGCCGAGACGCCGATTGCCGCCGCCATCGTCGCCATGGCGGCCCTGCTGATCTGGCGCCACCGCGAGAACATCCAGCGCCTGATGGCTGGCAAGGAATCCAGGCTGGGCAGCAAGAAGGCCGACCCGGCAGCCGCCGCTGCCAAGCCCGGCACGGCCAAAGGCAAGCCGCATTGACCGCCGCCACCGCGCTGCGCTCCACGGGCGCAGCTTGCGTGAATGGCGTGGCCGGCCAGCCGCGCTCCAGGCCCTCTCACCACTGACGACCTTCCCACATGGCATCGAGTCCATCGCAGCGCGTCTACCGCGCACCTTGCCCCGGCTGCGGCGCGCCCGTTGAATTTTCCAGCGCCCAGGCCAGCTACGCCGTCTGCGAGTTCTGCCGCAGCACCGTGGTGCGCCAGGGCGATGTGCTGCAGCGCCGCGGCTCCATGGCCGAGGTCTTCGAGGACTACAGCCCCCTGCGCATCGGCGCCACGGGCCAGATGCTGCGCAACGGCAAGCCCGAGCACTTCACCCTGGTCGGGCGGCTGCAACTCAAGAGCGAGGCGGGCGCCTGGAGCGAATGGGTGGCCGCGTTCAGCGATGGTGCGCTGGGCTTTCTGAGCGAGGACAACGGCCAGTTCGTCTGGTCCTGGCCCTGGCAGGCCGAGGTCCTGCGCAACGGGCCGTTCAAGGCCTCCGACTGGCTGCTGGGCTCGCAGCACGTGCTGGGCGGCAAGAGCTTCACGGTCAGCAGCGTGCAGAACGCGCGGCTGGTATCGGCCCAGGGCGAGCTGGCGCAGCTGCCCGAGCCCGGCACGCCGTACCGGCTGGTGGAGCTGCGCAGCGAGCAGGGCCAGGTCCTGTCCGTGGACTTCTCGGCCCAGCCGCCTGCGTTGAGCCTGGGCGAACGCGTGGTGCTGGACGACCTCAGGCTGCAGGGCCTGCGCGACGGCGCCTCGCTCAAGGGCGAACAGGGCCGGCACTTCAACTGCCCCAAGTGCGGCGCCGTGGTGCCTGTGCGCTTTTCCACCACCAAGAGCCTGAGCTGCCCCAGTTGCGGATCGCTGGTGGACCTGAGCCAGGGCATTGGCAAGGAGCTGTCCTATGCGGAACAGAACGAGCCCGTGCGCCCCGCCATCCCGCTGGGCAGCAAGGGCGCATTGGAAGGCCTGCAGTGGCAGGTGGTGGGCTTTCAGCACCGCATGGGCCAGGAGCCTGGCGACGATGAGAGCTTTGGCTGGGAGGAATACCTGCTGTTCAGCCAGAAGGCCGGCTTCGCCTTCCTGGTCGATTCCTCCGATGGCTGGAGCATGGCCCGCGTGACCACGGGCGTGCCCAAGCTCTCCAAGAACCGCAGCACGGCCAAGTACATGGGCCGGCAGTACCAGCTTGAATCGCGCTACACCGCCGAGACCACCTATGCGCTGGGCGAGTTCTACTGGCCCGTGCAGCGCGGCCAGACCACGCGCAATGTGGACTATGTGAGCGCAGGCGCGCAGAACAAGGCCTTTCTGGCCAGCGAGACCGAGAACGGCGAGACCACCTGGTCGCATGGCAGCGCCGTCTCGGCCACCACGCTGGCCACGGCCTTCGGCCTCAAGCAGCTGCGGGACCGCTCGCAGGTCGGCGTGATGTCGGGCAGCCGCTTCGGCCTGTGGACCATCGTCATCGGCGTGGTCATCCTGTGGCTGGTGTTCGTCATGCTGCGCGGCTGCATGTCGCGCCCGAACTGCGACCCGAACACCGATCCCAACTGCAACAGCTACACCCGCAGCAGCGGCGGCTCCTGGGGTGGCTACACCTCGGGCGGCAGCCACAAGTAAACAACGGAGAAACTGATCATGAACTTCGACTGGTTCAACCCCGCCGCCTTCTTCGGCTCGATCCTCTATGCGCTGGTGGGCGTGGTGGTGTTCTGGCTGTGCTTCATCATCATCGACAAGATCACGCCCGTGGACATGTGGGCCGAGATCGTGGAGAAGCACAACAAGGCGCTGGCCATGGTGGTGGCCGCCATGTGCCTGGGCATCAGCATCATCGTCGCTGCCGCCATCCACTGAGCGAGGCCGTCCGGCCCCGCATATCCCCTTTCCTGCTGCCACGCAGCCCGCCTGGCCAGGTGCGGCTGCGCTGCGCATTGCGGCGTTGCTGTGCTGCAACAAATTCATTGTTGATAATGAGCTTGCAAATGATATGCGTTTGCATTATCAATAAAATTGCCCCTTCATTCGAAGAGAGGGGGTTCCATGACCGACCATCAAGCTGCCCGCAGGCCAAGGCTTTCAGCGGGTGTGACCGCTGGCATCATCACCACTGCGCTGGCCGGCGCAGTGCACGCCCAGGAGGCCGATCCAGCTGCGGCGCAACAGGCGCAACAGGCACAACAGGCACACACCTTGCCCACGCTGCAGGTCAACGCCTCCCAGTACGACCCTGACGACGTGCGCCCCGAAGGCGTGACCACGGCGACCAAGACCTATCTGGCGCCCAAGGACATCCCGCAGACCATCGATACGCTGGAGGTCAACAAATACAAGAGCTACGGCATCAACGACCTGGCCACCATGCTGGACGGCGTGCCGGGCGTGAACACCAGCTACGACATGCGTGGCGAGGGCGTGTACATCCGCGGCTTCAAGGCCGACGAGAGCGACATCTACCGCGACGGCGTGCGCGAAAGCGGCCAGGTGCGCCGCAGCACGGCCAATGTGGAGCGCATCGAGATCCTCAAGGGACCGGCCTCGGTGCTTTACGGCCGCAGCGCGGGCGGCGGCGTGGTCAACATGGTGAGCAAGCAGGCGCGCTTCGACGCCAAGAGCAGCATCACGCTGCGCGGCGGCTCCTGGGACAACGTGGGCGGCACCATCGACATCAACCGCGTGCTCAACGAGAACGTGGCCGTGCGCCTGACGGCCGACCGCGAGCAGGCCCACAGCTTCCGCGAAGGCATACGCAACCGCAACGAGATGGTCTCGCCCAGCATCCTGGTGGACACCCGCACGGGGTGGCGCTGGACCGGCCAGTACACCTATGACAACGTCTGGCGCGTGCCCGATCGCGGCCCGGTCTATGACCAGTTGCCAGCCGGCGTTTCCATCCGCAAGGGCTTCGCGGCACCGGGCGACTACGTGGAAGATCGCCTGCGCGTGCTGCGCTCCGACCTGTCCTACGACTTCAACAACCGATGGAACCTGCGCTGGGTGGCCAGCAAGCGCGAGGCCAGCCAGGACTTCGACCACTACTTCGCTGGTACCTACCGCGCCGCGACCGGCAAGATCACGCCCAACTACGCTTGGCAGCAGACCCGCAACACCACGCTGTCCAACACGCTGGACCTGACGGGCAAGTTCAGCACGGGCAGCATCAAGCACGACCTGCTGGTGGGCCTGGAGGCCAGCGAGGAAGAGCGCGCGCCGCGCATCGGCCAGCCCGGCAGCACGTTCTCCTACGATCCGTTGCAGCCCATAGTCTGGCCCAGCCGTCCGGTGCAGGGCAATCCGACCCAGGACAACTATCACAAGGGCAAGGGCCAGGCGCTGTACATGCAGGACCTGGTCAGCCTGACCGAGCAGTGGAAGCTGCTGCTGGGCCTGCGCTACGACAGCTACGACTTCCAGAGCACCAACAGGATCGCCAATCTCACGCGCAAGACCGACGGCAACGGCTTCAGCCCGCGCGTGGGCGTGGTGTGGCAGCCGGTGCGTGAGCACAGCTTCTATGCGTCCTGGAACAAGAGCTACTCGCCCTATGGCGGTCGCGGCATCCTGACCGTGGATACCGCCGTGGGCGCGGTGCTGGACGACGAGCCCCAGTACTCGCGCCAGTCCGAGGTCGGCGTCAAGAGCGACTGGCTCGGCGGTGCGCTGTCCACCCAGGTCTCCGTCTACCAGCTGGAGAAGTACAACATCCGCTACCGCCCCGATCCCGAGAACGATCCCTACACCTGGGCCATCCGGGGCAAGGACCGTTCGCGCGGCATCGAGTTCAGCGCGGCTGGCCGCGTGGCCAGTTCCTGGTATGTGCGCGGCGGCGTGGCCTTCATGCAGGCCAAGGTGGCTGAAGACGCGCAAAACCCCGCCAACGTGGGCCTGTACCTGCGTGACACGGCCAAGCGCAACGGCAATCTGTTCCTGCGCTATGCGCCCAAGGGCCCCTGGTATGGCGAAGTCGGCGTGACCTACACGGGCAGCCGCTTCACCAACGCCGCCAACACGGCCCTCCTGCCCGGCTACACGCGCTGGGATGCGCTGGTGGGCTGGCGCCAGGACGCCTGGACGGTGACCGTGGCGCTGTCCAACCTGTTCGACAAGCAGTACTGGCGCTCCAGCTCCATGCCAGGCGCACCGCGCAGCGTTCTGGTCAGCGCCAACTACCAGTTCTGACGGCGGCGCCCGAGGCGCTGCGCTCCTTCCCGCTTTGCACGGTGTCCGTTGCACGCGGGAAGGGGCGCATCGCGCACAATACCGGCCGTGCAAACCTCAGCCCCTCTTGCCGGCGCGCAGCCGGCGCGTCCCATCGACATCGCCCTGCTGGTCAGCGTCTTCGTGATCGCGGCCTGCGGCCTGCTTTACGAACTGGCTGCGGGTGCGCTGGCTTCCTATCTGCTGGGCGATTCGGTCCTGCAGTTCTCCACCATCATCGGCAGCTACCTGTTCGCCATGGGCATAGGCTCATGGCTTTCGCGCTATTTCGAGGACCATCTGCCCGCGCACTTTCTGCGCATCGAGCTGATGGTGGCCCTGGTGGGCGGCGCGTTGCCGGCCACGCTGTTCATTGCCAATGCCTACGCGCCCGGCGCGTTCCGGTTCCTGCTGTACGGCATGGTGCTGGTGGTGGGCACCCTGGTGGGGCTGGAGATTCCGCTGGTGATGCGCATCCTCAAGCGCAATGTGACGCTCAAGGACCTGGTGTCCCAGGTGCTGACCTTCGACTACCTGGGCGCGCTGGCCGTGTCGCTGGCATTTCCGCTGCTGCTGGTGCCCAAGCTGGGCCTGGTGCGCACGGGGCTGCTGTTCGGCTTCATGAATGCGGCGGTGGCGGTCTGGGCACTGCTGCTGTTTCGGCATGAGCTGCGGCGCCCGCGCGCCCATGCCCTGGCCTGCGCGGCCGTGCTGGCCCTGCTGGGCACGGGCATCTGGGGCGCCGACCATCTGACGCGCCTGGCCGACGACCATTTCTACCAGGACCGCATCGTGCTCTCCAGCAGCTCGCCCTACCAGCGCATCGTGGTGACGCAGGGGCGCCAGGGCGCGCGGCTGTACCTCAACGGCAACCTGCAGTTCGCCCAAAGCGACGAGTACCGCTACCACGAGGCCCTGGTCCACCCCGTGATGGCCGCGCATGGCGCGCCCAAGCGCGTGGCCGTGCTGGGCGGCGGCGACGGCATGGCCGTGCGCGAGGTGCTCAAGTACCCCTCGGTGGAGTCGGTCACCCTGGTGGAGCTGGACCCGGCCATGACCGACCTGTTCAAGGACAACGCCATGCTGCGCCGGCTCAATGGCGAAGCGCTCAGCGATGCGCGCGTGCACATCCTCAATACCGATGCCTTCCACTGGCTGCAGCAGGGCGGGGAGACCTTCGACGTGGTCATCGTCGATTTCCCCGACCCGACCAATTTCGCCATCGGCAAGCTGTTCACCAACAGCTTCTATGCCTTGCTGGACAAGCGCCTGGCGGCCAGCGGCTACGCCGTGGTGCAGACCACCTCGCCCCTGATCGCACGCAGGAGCTACTGGACCGTGGTGCAGACCATCGAATCCATCGGCCTGCAGGCCACGCCCTACCACGCCCATGTGCCCAGCTTTGGCGAATGGGGCTTCGTCATCGCCAGCCACCGGCCTTGGCGCGAGCCCGATGCCCTGCCTGCGGGCCTGCGCTTTCTGAGCGCGCAGACCATGGCGCTGATGTTCGACTTCCCGCTGGACATGGCGCGTGTGCCGGCCGAGGTCAACCGCCTGTCCAACCAGGTGCTGGTCAATACCTACGAGCGCGAATGGGGCAGGGTGGAGCGTTGAGCACCGGCCTCTCGCCCCTGTGGAGCCGGCGCCAATGGCTGCAGGGCATGGCCGGCGGCGCGGCCCTGGGCCTGGGCCTGCCCGGCTGCACGCCAACGCCACCGCGGCTTGAGGACCTGCCCGGCGGATTCAGCGGCGTGGCGCTGGAGCGCGGCCATGCCTTGCGCGCGTTCTGGCAGCGCCTGGCCCAGGGCCTGGCGCTGCCGCCGCCGGCCATGGTGCACCATGCCAAGGTGGTGATTGCCGGCGGCGGCATGGCAGGCCTGGCCGCCGCGCGCGCACTGGAGCTGGCGGGTGTGCAGGGCGTGGCCCTGCTGGACACGCAGCAGGCCATGGGCGGCAACAGCCAGGGCGGCAGCATTGCGGGCCTGCCCTGTCCGCTGGGTGCCCACTATCTGCCCCTGCCCGGCGACGATGCGGCCGAGGTGCAGGACTGGCTGGAGGCCCTGGGCCTGCGCCAGCGCCGCGCGGGCCGCTGGCAGTACGACGAGCGCCATCTGTGCCACAGCCCGCAGGAGCGCCTGTTCTGGCAGGGCGCCTGGCATGAGGGCCTGCTGCCCGTCGATGGCGTGGCGCCGCGCACGCTGGAGCAGTACGAACTCTTTGCGCGCAGCGTGGCCCAGGAGATGGAGAGGGCGGTCTTTGCCATGCCGTCCATCCGTGTCTGGCAGCGCGAGGGCCGGCTGCCCGCCGCGCATGCCGCGCTGGACGGCCAGACCATGCAGGCCTGGCTGATCAGCCAGGGCATCGATGATGCGCAGCTGATCTGGTATCTGGAGTACTGCTGCCGCGACGACTTTGGCGCGGGCCTGGCGCGGGTGTCGGCCTGGGCCGGCATTCACTATTTCGCTAGCCGCCATGGCTTTTCGGCCCCGCGCCGCCAGGACGAGCGCACGGCCGAAGAAGCGGGTGATGCCGTGCTGACCTGGCCCCAGGGCAATGGCTGGCTGTCGCAGCAACTGGTGGCCGGGCTGGGCTCCACCGACCTGCAGACGGATTGCAGCGTGCTATCCATCGCCGAAGGTGCCGACGGTGTGGAAATCGACGTCTACCACCATGGCCGCCAGCAGCACGAGCGCTGGCTGGCCGCGCGCTGCGTCGTGGCCCTGCCCAGCTTCATCGCGGCACGCGTGGTGCGCGATGCGCCGGATTTCCTGCGCGCGGTGGCGGGCCGGCTGGACTGGGCGCCCTGGCTGGTGGCCAACATCCATCTGCAGCAGCCGCTGGCCGACCGGCCCGGCGCCGATCCTGCCTGGGACAACGTGCTCTTTGCCGATCCGAATGCGGGCGGTCTGGGCTATGTCGATGCCGGCCACCAGCGCCTGGATCGGCTCACGCCCCGGCCCACGGTGCTCAGCTACTACCAGGCGCTGGGCGACTGGCCTGACGGGCGCGCGCAACTGCTGGGCCAGCCTTTCAGCTTCTGGCGGGAGCGCATCGTGCGCAGCCTGCTCGGGCCACACCCCGATCTGCCGTACAAGGCCACGCGCATGGAGATCACGCGCTACGGCCACGCCATGGCCATTCCCCGGCCTGGCGACCAGCAAGTGCTCAGCCAGGTGGCGCTGCAGTCGCACCACCGGGGCCGCAGCGCGCTGTGCGCCGGCGAGCGCGTGGCCCTGCTGCCCACGCCGGGCACGCGCCGCCTGTGGTTCGCGCATTCCGACTGGGCCGGCTACTCGGTGCTGGAAGAGGCCTTCACGCGCGGCCACCATGCGGGCCTGTGGGCCGGCATGCGGACCTGAAACGGGTCAGCGCGCCGGCGTCGCGCGCTTCGGGCGTCACATTGTTCAGACAGGCCCGGGCACCTGCACCATGCGGTACAGCGACTGGCTGCCGCGTGCGGCCAGCACGCCCAGCTGCGCCAGCGTGCGCGGGTCCAGCTCCAGCGTGATGGCGGCGCGCGCCAGTGCCGAGCGGATGCGGGGGCCGTCCTCGCCTTCATGGATGACGGGCGGGTAGAGGCTGGCACCATCGGCGCCGATCACGCTGGCCACCAGCGGCGGCTGCGGCGGCTCGCCACGGCGCAGCACCACGGCGATGTCGCCGTTGTCCAGCCGCACGTAGGTGCCCGGTGGGCACAGGCCCACGGCGCGTACCAGCGCAAAGCCCACCTCGTCGGAGTAGCGCTGCTGCTGGGTGAGTGCGCGCAGCGATTCGGCGGCGCTGCGGCCTTCGCGTGACTTGCGCGGGCTGATCAGGGCCGCGTAGCGGTCCACCGTGCCCAGGATGCGCACCAGGCGCTGCACCGTGGGCAATGTGGCCAAGGGCTGCTGGGGTACGGCTTCATGGTGGCGGGCCACCAGCTCCAGCCACAGCGCGTCGTTCACGAACAGGCGCGCCAGCAGGGCCTGGCTTTGCAGCGGATGGCGCTGCACGGCCTGCTGCTGGGCGGGGGTCAGCGGCTCGCGCTGCAGCGCCAGTTCGTCCTGCAGCGCGTTCATGCCCATGTTCATGGTCAGCGCGCCGCGCACCAGGGTGCGGTGCTCGACCTCGTCCAGGCGCAGCTCGCGCGCCAGCACATGGCACAGGCAGGCGCAGACCAGGGCATGGGAGGCGCTGTAGCCCACGGTGGAGGAGCAGGCGCGCTGGAACATCAGGTACAGCGCGGCATCGCTGTCGTGGGCGATCAACTCCTGCAGCCACAGGTCGATCTGCTGCAGCTTGACCAGGAAGCCCTGCACCTGCAGCGGCGCGGACAGCAGCACGGACAGCGCGGCCTCCAGGTCGGACCACAGGCCCAGCAGGTCTTCGTAGGAATCGTCGGGGCGTCGGCTCATCGGTGGCAGGGTGCGGACAGCGGGGCGCGTGCAGGCTGCATCAGCGCCGCTCCAGCACCATCTCGCTGCCCTGGCGGGTCATCTGTACGTGGGCCAGAAAGCTGTTGCCCAGCAGCACATAGGGCATGGCAAGAGGGGCGACCACGGCGTCCACGCCAAAGACCTCGACATCGCCCACGCGCACCGAGTCCAGCCGCAGGCGCCAGCCCTGGGCATCGCCGTTGGCGGTGCGCATCATCACGGGCTGGCCCTTGAGAAAGGGCAGGCCCATGCGTTCGGCGTCGGACCGGCCTATGGCGACCGAGCTGGCGCCCGTGTCCACCATGTAGACCATGGTCTTGCCATTGATCTGGCCGCGTTCGATGAAATGGCCCCGGTTGTCGGCCTTGAGCACCACGCGCCGGCCAAGCGCGGGATCGCCCGCCGCCGCGCCCCGGCCGCCCAGGCTGATGGGCGCTTCGCCCAGGCGCAATGTCTGGCGGCGGCCCTTGATTTCCACCTCGGCCGTGTCGCCCGATACCTGCAGCACGCGCACGTCCTGCAGGCTGTCGCCGGCCGCCAGAGCGCGTGGCGTGCCGCCGTCGATGACCAGCAGGGCCTTGCTGCCCAGCACGCCGCTGAGCGCCACGGACTGCGCTGTTGCCGGTGGCGGAGCCAGCACGGACACGCCGGCCAGGCTCAGAAGTACGGCACGCAGGTGGCGCATGGGGATTGTGGTGCAGGGGCGGATGCCGGGTGATCAGTCGCGAAAGTTGTTGAAGGACAGGGGATGGTCGGCCAGGTCCTTGCGGATCAGGGCCATGGCCGCCTGCAGGTCGTCGCGCTTGGCGCCCGTGACGCGCACGGCGTCGCCCTGGATGGCGGCCTGCACCTTGAGCTTGCTGTCCTTGATCAGCTTTTGCAGCTTCTTGCCCAGCTCGGCCTCGATGCCGTTCTTGACCTTGATGGTCTGCTTGAGCTTGTCGCCGCCGATCTTCTGGGCCTTCTGGATGTCCAGGAAGCGCACGTCCACGCTGCGCTTGGTCAGCTTGTTGCGCAGGATGTCCTCGACCTGCTGCAGCTGGAAGTCGGCGTCGCCGAACAGCGTGATTTCCTTGTCCTTGAGTTCGATGGCGGCCGAGGTGCCCTTGAAGTCGAAGCGGGTGCCGATTTCCTTGGCGGTGTTCTCCACGGCGTTCTTCACTTCGACGAAGTCGGCTTCGCACACGGTGTCAAAAGAAGGCATGGCAAATATTTCCTGTAAATGTTCTGAAAAAGTATCGCAGCGCGGGACCGGGCGATGCGGGCACGGTGCCGAAGGCGTGGTGACGCGGTGCGACAATCCGGCTGATGTTAGTCGAGAAAAATGTTCCGCTGCAGCATTGCAACAGCTTCGGCATCGCCGCCCGTGCCCACACCCTGGTGCGTGTGCGCAGCGACGAGGATGTGCGCCATTTCCTGGCCGATCCGCTGTGGGGCCGCCAGCCCGTGTTCGTGCTGGGCGGCGGCAGCAACGTGGTGATCACGGGCGATGTCGATCCCGTGGTCCTCAAGATGGAGATAGCGGGCATGCGCCTGCTGCGCGAGACCGAGCGCCACTGGATCGTCGAGGCCGGTGCCGGCGAGCGCTGGCACGACCTGGTGGCCTGGACCCTGTCGCAGGGCTATGGCGGCCTGGAGAACATGGCGCTGATTCCCGGCACCGTGGGCGCATCGCCGGTGCAGAACATCGGCGCCTACGGGCTGGAGCTGCAGGACCGGTTCGAGTCGCTGGATGCCATCGACTTGGCCACGGGCGAGTCCTTCACTCTGGATGCCGCGCAATGCGCCTTCGGCTACCGCGACTCGGTGTTCAAGCACGCCCCGGCCGAGCCCACGCCCGTGGCGCGGGCACGCATGAGCGGCGTGCCGCCGCGCGGCATGGGCCTCAAGGGCCGCGCCGTGATCACGCGCGTGCGCCTGGCCCTGCCCAAGGACTGGAAGCCCGGCCTGGGCTACCTGGACCTGCAGCGCCGCCAGGCCGAGGCCGGCGTGGCCGAGCCCACGGCCCGCCAGATCTTCGACTGGGTCTGCGAGATCCGCCGCGCCAAGCTGCCCGACCCGGAGCAGATCGGCAACGCCGGCAGCTTCTTCAAGAACCCGACGGTGACGCCCGAGCAGTGCGCCGACATCATTGCGCGCGAGCCCAAGATCGTGCACTACCCCATGGACGACGGCTCCATCAAGCTGGCCGCCGGCTGGCTGATCGATGCCTGTGGCTGGAAGGGCAAATCCATGGGCCGCGCCGGGGTGTATGACAAGCAGGCCCTGGTGCTGGTCAACCGGGGCGACCGGCACAGCATGGACCGCAGCGTCACCGGCGGCGAGGTCATGACGCTGGCCGGCGCGATACAGACCAGCGTCTACGAGCGATTCGGCATCCGCCTGGAGCCCGAGCCCGTCGTGGTCTGATCGATCGACGGCCTCAAAGAAACAGCGGCCCGCAGACCACGGAGGCCTGCGGGCCGCTTTGCTTGCTTTGTATCGGCGCTTCAGCGCATCAGTGGGCGGAGTGGCTGCTGCGCCAGCTCATGTAGTCCTTGTCGGTCATCAGCACCCACAGCGCCAGCACCATGACCACCACGCCGGACACCACGGCATTGCGCATGGCATCCATCTGGCCCGCATAGCCCAGCGCCCAGGGCGAGATCACCATCCACAGTCCCAGCAGGCCTTCGGTCCATTCCTCCCACGCGCGGGGCATGAAGATGGCCCCCAGCGCAGCGGCAATCAGCGCCAGGCCGATGACCACGCCATTGGCCGTGGGCGCCATCTGGTCCTGGAACCCGAGCACCCAGGGCGAGACCGCCAACCAGGCTCCCAGCAGGACATTGATCGGGTCCTGCCAATGCTTCATGTATTTCATGGCTGCACCTCCTGCCGCCACGACGAATGAGGGCGGCAACTCGTTGGATCAAGGCCGCAGCATGCAGGTTCCATGAGGATTTTTGTGAAAGTGCCTGCTTACCAGGGCATCTCGCCCTTGTTCACCTTGGCGCCAATGTCCAGCGACAGCGCCATGCCGGCCTGCGGGTAGGCCTGCTTCATGGCGCCGATCAGCTCGGCACTGTTTGCGGCCTTGGCGGCGGCGGCCTCGAAACGCTGGAGATAGTCGCGTGTATAGGCGATGGCACTGGCGTCCATGGCGGTGCCGGCCTGCATGTGGCCGGGCACGACGACGGCGGGCTTGAGGGCCTGCATCTCGTCCAGCTGCGCCAGCCAGGCCTTGCGCTCGGCGCTCTTTTGCGTGTCCGCCGTCCAGACATGCAGGTTGCCGAACACGCCCACGTTGCCAACGATGGCCTGCAGCGCAGGCACCCAGACATAGGGGCGGTGGGCCAGCGGGCCGGTGGTGCCGCGCAGCTCCAGCGCCTGGCCGTCCACGGTCACCGTATTGCCCTGCAGGGCCTCGGGCAGCACGGGATGGCTGGGGGCGTTGGCGCCCATCTTGGGGCCCCAGAAGGCCAGCTTGCCCTGCAGCTTGGACTCGATCTTCTCGCGCACGGCGGGCGTGGCCACGACCTTGGCCTGCGGGAACAGGTTCTTCAGCACCTCGGCGCCGAAGTAGTAGTCGGGGTCGGCATTGCTGATGAGGATGGTGGTCAGCTGCTTGCCGCTGTCCAGCACATTGGCGGCAATGCGCAGGCCGTCGGCGCGGGTGAAGCCGCTGTCCACGACCACGGCCTCCCTGGCGCCGGTGATCAGGGTGGAGGTCACGGCAAAGCTGTGTTCGTCGGCCTGGTAGACCTTCATCTGCAGCGGGGCGGGCGCCTGGGCGTGGGACAGGCCGGCCGACAGGGCCAGGGTGAGCGAAAGCACGGTGGTGCGAAGCATGTCGATTTCCTTTGAAAAAAGCACAAGACAGAAAACGGGTGGCAGCGCCGTGCTGCCATGGGTCGTACTTTAGTTTTTGAAATCGAGCAGATAAACCGCAGAATATGCGCTTGTTTGTTGCAAAAATCGAGCAGATTCATGGACCGATTGCTGGCGATGCAGGTGTTTGCCACGGTGGCCGAATGCGGCAGCTTCACGGCGGCGGCCGAGCGGCTGGACCTGTCGCGTGCCATGGCCACGCGGCATGTGGAGTCGCTGGAGCAGTGGCTGGGTGCGCGCCTGCTGCACCGCACCACGCGCCGCGTCTCGCTCACCGATGCCGGCGCGCAGTGCCTGCGCTACAGCCAGCAGATGCTGGCCCTGGCCGATGAGGTGCAAAGCGAAATGCGCGCGGGCGACAGCCAGCTGCGCGGCCTGCTGCGCGTGACCTGCAGCATGTCCTTCGGCCATGCGCAGATGGCGCCGGCCATTGCGCAGTTCATGCGGCTGCACCCGCACCTCAAGATCGACCTGCTGGTGGACGACGGCGCGCTGGACCTGGTGCAGCAGCGCATCGACCTGGCCATACGCATCAGCGCCGACCCGGGCGCCGCACTCATCGGCCGGCCGCTGGCCGTGTGCGAATCGGTGCTGGTGGCCTCGCCCGCCTACCTGGACGCGGCTGGCCGGCCGCAGACACCGGCCCAGTTGCAGGCCCACCGCTGCCTGGGCCACATGCGCGTGGGCCGCAATGTCTGGCAATTGGCGCGGCGTGACGACGAAAGCGATGAGCAGCAGATCGCCGTCACCACCTGGTTCAACGCCAACGAAGCCACCGTGCTGGCCGCCGCTGCCGTCGAGGGTGCGGGCATCGCCTTCCAGCCCACCTACCTGGTCCAGCCCATGCTGAAGGCCGGCCAGCTGGAGCTGGTGCTGCCGGACTGGCGCCCGCAGCCGCTGACCGTGCATGCGCTGTACAGCTCGCGCCGCCACCTGCCGGTGGCCGTGCGCGCGCTGCTGGATTTTCTCGTGCAGCGCTTCGAGGGCGCGCGCTGGTAGTAGGGGCGTAAAAAAGCCGCCTTGCGGCGGCTCTTCGGACTTTGCGGCGTGCGCCGCAGGCCGTGGCTCAATCCTTGCCGCCCAATTGGGGCAGGGCGGTGCTGGTGCCCAGCGACAGCAGGCCGGCCTTGGAGTAGATGGCCAGCTTGTCGCGCGTGTCCATCAGGTCCAGGTTGCGCATGGTCAGCTGGCCGATGCGGTCGGCGGGGCTGAAGGGCGCGTCCTCGACCTTTTCCATCGACAGGCGCTCGGGAGCGTAGGTCAGGTTGGGCGATTCGGTGTTCAGGATGGAGTAGTCGTTGCCGCGGCGCAGTTCCAGCGTCACGGTGCCGGTCACGGCGCGGGCCACCCAGCGCTGGGCGGTTTCGCGCAGCATGATGGCCTGCGGGTCGAACCAGCGGCCCTGGTACAGCAGGCGGCCCAGGCGCAGGCCGTTGATGCGGTACTGCTCGATGGTGTCCTCGTTGTGGATGCCGGTCACCAGGCGCTCGTAGGCGATGTGCAGCAGGGCCATGCCGGGGGCTTCGTAGATGCCGCGGCTCTTGGCTTCGATGATGCGGTTCTCGATCTGGTCGCTCATGCCCAGGCCGTGGCGGCCGCCGATGCGGTTGGCTTCCAGGAACAGCTCCACGGGGTCGGCGATTTCCTTGCCGTTGATGGCCACGGGGCGGCCTTCGTCAAAGGTCACCGACACTTCCTCGGCCTTGACCTCGACTTCGGGCTTCCAGAACGCCACGCCCATGATGGGGTTGACGATGCGGATGCCGCTGTTCAGGAACTCCAGGTCCTTGGCCTCGTGCGTGGCGCCCAGCATGTTGCTGTCGGTCGAGTAGGCCTTCTCGGCGCTCATCTTGTAGCCGAAGCCTTCCTTGGTCATGAAGGCCGACATCTCGGCGCGACCGCCCAGCTCGTCGATGAAGGTCTGGTCCAGCCAGGGCTTGTAGATCTTCAGCGCGGGGTTGGTCAGCAGGCCGTAGCGGTAGAAGCGCTCGATGTCGTTGCCCTTGAAGGTCGAGCCGTCACCCCAGATGTTGACGTCGTCTTCCTTCATGGCGGCCACCAGCATGGTGCCGGTCACGGCACGGCCCAGGGGCGTGGTGTTGAAATAGGTGATGCCGCCCGTGGAGATGTGGAAGGCGCCGGCCTGGATGGCGGCAATGCCTTCGCCGGCCAGCTGCGCGCGGCAGTCGATCAGGCGGGCCTGCTCGGCGCCGTACTCCATGGCCTTGCGGGGGATTTCGTCGTAGTCGGCCTCGTCGGGCTGGCCCAGGTTGGCGGTGTAGGCGTAGGGCAGGGCGCCCTTGTTCTTCATCCAGCGCAGGGCAGCGCTGGTGTCCAGGCCGCCCGAGAAGGCGATGCCGACCTTCTGGCCGACGGGAACGTTTTGCAGGATGGTTTCCATACGATGCTTCTCTCAATAACGATGGCGGCTGGCGTGTGGGACGCGGCTGCCGGAAAACACGGAAGGCGCCTTGGCGCCGTCAGGTCGAATGCGTCGGTCTGCTCAGGCGCTTAGGCGTAGTGGCAGATGTAGTGGTAGGCCTCGGTCACGCGGATGTCGAACTTGGAGTTCGCAGGCACCTGGAAGGACTCGCCGGCCTTGGAGGTCAGCCACTGGTCCGAACCGTCGAGCTTGTACTCGCAGGAGCCGGCCACGCATTCCATGATCTCGGCAGCGGCCGTGCCGAAAGTCAGCTGGCTGGGCAGCACCACGCCGGCAGACTTCTTCGTGCCATCGGCCAGCGTGAAGCCGTGGCTGATGCATTTGCCGTCGAAATAGACATTGGCCTTGGTGGTCAGGGTGATGCCAGAGATGGTTTCGGTGGTCATGGAAGCTGGGCAGAGGGTGGACTAAACCGCCCATTTTAGGCCAGCACCCGGCCGCTGCCCGTACGTGCGGGCCGCCGCCATGCAAAAAGCCCCTTGTCGGGGCTTGCGGGGCGAGTGCATGGCGGCCTCAGCGGCCTCAGCGGCGCCAGCCATGGCGGTAGCCGCCGCGCCAGCCGTGATAGCTGGGGCGCGAGGCGTAGTACACGCCGGCAGCAAGGGCTGCACCAATCACCACGGGCGCCACATAGTCACCTGCCGAATACACCGGTTGCACCGGCTGGGCCGGGTAGTAACCACCGTCGTAGTAATTGTTTTCATAGACCACGGGCGGCGGCACGGGCGTGGTGGAGTACGCGGCCTGGGGCGGTTGGTTGGTGCTGTAGTAACCATTGCTGCCGTAGGCGCCGCTGTTGGCGGCGGGCTGCACGCTCAGTGCAATCCAGTCGCCAGGCGGCGTGGCGGTCCGCGTCGTGTAGTTGCGGCCCGCGTACTCATAGACCACGTCGTAGGCCACGGCGCGGTTCTGGTAGTAGGTCTGGGTGGTGCAGTTGCGCACCGTCTGGTATTGGGGCTGCTGTCCCGAGGCTTCAGCCTGGTTGCCCAGCATGGCGCCGCCAATCACGCCGGCTGCCGTGGCCGCAGCGCGTCCGCCGCCGTGGCCGATGGCGTTGCCCACCACGCCGCCCGCCAGCGCACCCAGCACGGCGCCCGCGCCCGAAGTGCTGCGCTGGCCCGAGTAGACGTTCTCATCGCGGCAGACCTGCTGGGGCACGGCCACCTGTTGCGTCACCGGGGTCACGGAAAGCACCCGGCCTTGCTCCTGGGCCAGGGCTACGGTGGCGGTCGTGGCCGCCAGCGTCAAAAGAACCAGGGATTTCATGATTGCACTCCTGTTGCGCTGGCGGTACTTCCTGCCAGGCTCCATGCAAGTGTATTCCTCGGGCCCGAAAAGCAGTTTGCGGCCGCGTAAATCCACGTAATAAGCTGTTCCAGGCCTGACGGCAGAGTCAGCGCTTGCCCTCGTGGGCCAGCTCTGCCCAGGTATCGGGCGCAAAACCCACGGTGATGCGTCCCTGCGGCCATTGGACGACCGGGCGCTTGATGACGCTGGGCTGCTGCTGCATGAGGGCTGCGGCACCGGCCGCATCCTGGGCGCCGGCCTGGGTGTCGGCGTCGAGCTTGCGCCAGGTCGTGCCCTGGCGGTTGAGCAGCTTTTCCCAGCCCACGGCCTGCATCCAGGCAGGCAGTTGCGCGGCAGGGACGCCCTGTTTCTTGAAGTCGTGGAATTCGTAGGCGATGCCCTGGTCGGCAAGCCAGGCGCGGGCCTTCTTGACGGTGTCGCAGTTGGGAATGCCGTAGAGCGTCACAGTGTTTGAGGTGGTCATGATTGGTTGCAGTTGCCGCAGTCCGCGGATGGCGAGGACCCCATAAGGACACTGTCCCTGGGTAACAATAGCGCGCAGTATGCACACCTCATTTCCCACATTGGATGCATGGCTCGCATATTGCGAGCGCCTGCACCCCAAGAATATCGCGCTGGGCCTGGATCGCGTGCGCGAAGTCGCCCAGCGCCTGGACCTGCGTTTCGACTGCCCCGTGATCACGGTGGCGGGCACCAATGGCAAGGGCTCGACTTGCGCCATGCTGGAGGCCGTGGCGCTGCAGTCGGGCTTTCGTCCCGGCGTCTATACATCGCCGCATCTGGTGCATTTCGAGGAGCGCTGCCGCGTGGGCGGCGAGATCGTGAAGGCCGCCGAGCTGCTGCCGCAGTTCGAGGCCGTGGAGCAGGCGCGCGTGCAGGGCACGGAGGTGGCGCTCACCTATTTCGAATTCACCACGCTGGCCATCCTGCGGCTGATGAGCCAGTCCAGGCTGGATGTGGCGATTCTCGAGGTAGGCCTGGGCGGGAGGCTGGATGCCACCAATGTGATCGACGCCGATTGCGCCGTCATCACCAGCATCGATATCGACCATGTGGAGTTCCTGGGCCCGGACCGCGAGAGCATAGGCCGCGAGAAGGCCGGCATCATGCGCGCCGGCCGGCCGGTGGTGGTCAGCGATCCCATGCCGCCGCAAAGCGTGCTGGACCATGCACAGGCCATTGGCGCCGATCTCTGGCGCCTGGGCCAGGACTTCAACTTCTCGGGCGACAAGCAGCAGTGGGGCTGGGCCGGACGCGGGCGGCGCTATGCGGGCCTGGCCTATCCGGCGCTGCGCGGCGCCAACCAGCTGGTCAATGCATCGGGTGCGCTGGCCGCGCTCGAAGCCATTCGCAGCCGCCTTCCGGTCACGGCCCAGGCCGTGCGCACGGGGCTGGCCATGGTCGAGCTGCCGGGGCGCTTCCAGATCATTCCGGGCCAGCCCACGCTGGTGCTGGACGTGGCGCACAACCCGCATTCGGTGGCGGCGCTGACGGCCAACCTCGACGCCATGGGCTACTTTCCCTGCACGCATGCGGTGTTCGGCGCCATGCACGACAAGGACCTGGCGCCCATGCTGGGCAGGATCGCCCCGCTGATCGACCGCTGGTACCTGACCGACCTGCCCACGCCGCGCGCCGAAAGCGCCGAAGTGCTGCGTCAGAAGATCGAAGCCCTGCCGCCCGCACCCGGCGTGCCCCGCGAGCTGTCGGTGGCCACCTTCGCAAACCCGCAGCTGGCGCTGGATGCAGCGGTTCTGGCAGCAGGTCCCACTGATAGAATCGTGGTCTTTGGCTCGTTCTTCACGGTGGGCGGCGTGCTGCAGGACGGCCCGCCCCGGCTGAACGCCAAGCATCTGGGCACCTGAATCCAGTGATCCGCACTGCAAGCGGCCATCGTGGCCGCTGTGGTGGCCGATCTGAACGAGTCCGCACTCCATGGCATTTTTCAATTTTCGTTGGCCCGGCAAAAAAGACGACGGTGATTCGTCGTCCGCATCGAGGCGGCCCACACGGCTGGGACAGGCGGAAAGCGTCGATGTCATGCGCCGCCGGGCGCGCCACCGCCTCATTGGCGCTGCCGTGCTGGTCCTGGCGGGCGTGGTGGGTTTCCCCCTGCTGTTCGATACCCAGCCGCGTCCGATTCCCGTAGACATCCCCATCGAGATTCCTGACCGCGACAAGGTTGCGCCCCTGGTCGTGCCCGGCGCCAATGCCGTGGACGCCCATTCGCATGGCGCGGCTGCGCCGACGGGCCGCGTGTCGGCCCAGGCCTCGCTGGGTGCCGATGAGGAAGAGGTTCCCATGGGCAGGCCTTCGGCGCCGTCCGTGCCGTCCGTGCCTGTGGCGCCTCCCGTTTCCCAGGTGGCTCCGGTCAAGCCTGAAGCGAAGCCCGAGGCAAAGCCGGAGCCCAAGCCCGCCGCCAAGCCTGAGACCAAACCCGAGCCCAAGCCGGAACCCAAGCCCAGGCCGGAGCAGCCGAAGCCCGAACACAAGCCGGAGCCCAAGCCCGAACCGAAGCCGGATCCCAAGCCAAAGCCCGAACCCAAGCCCGAGCCGTCCAGGAGCGATGATGCCGCGCGTGCCCGGGCCCTGCTGGAAGGACGCAGCGCGCCCGCCGCTTCAACGGCGGCCGCGGCGACGGACGAACGCTTCATCGTGCAGGTCGGTGCCTTCTCCGACGCCGGCAAGGCCCAGGAAATCCGCGCCAAGCTGGAGCTGGCGGGCCTGAAGACATTCACACAGGTGGTGGACACCAAGGACGGCAAGCGCACGCGGGTGCGTGTGGGCCCGTTCAACGGCCGGGCCGAAGCCGACAAGGCGGCGGCGCGCGTCAAGGGCCAGGGCCTGCCGGCGTCGGTGCTCAAGCTCTGACGCGGTGACGTACATCTTGCAAAGCGGCACGGGCGCACAGAAATAGCGTATGTCCACGGTGGACTGGGTTTTGCTGGCCTGCGTGCTGGCCTCGATGCTGCTTGGCGCCTGGCGCGGGCTGGTGTACGAGGTGCTGTCTCTGCTGGGCTGGCTGGTGGCCTTTGTCGTGGCTCGCATCTGGGCGGCCGACGTGGCGCTGTGGCTGCCCATGCAGGACTGGGACATGCAGCTGCGCTACGCCGCAGGCTTTGTGCTGTTGTTCGTGCTGGCGCTGTTCGGCTGGGGCCTGGTGTCCTGGCTGTCTCGCCGGCTGATCGAGGCGGTGGGCCTGAGGCCCGTGGACCGCACGCTGGGCGCGCTGTTCGGCGTGCTGCGCGGGGCGCTGCTGGCCCTGGTGGCAACGATGGTGATCAGCTACACGCCGCTGCACCAGGGGCAGTGGTGGCAGGATTCAGCCCTGGCGCCATGGCTGATGCAGGCGCTGGCTGTGGTTTTGCCACAGCTGCCGCAGGAATGGGGACGCTATCTGCCGGCTGCATGACAAGGCGCTGCAGCGCAGGAGTCGGCCGGCAGAAACAGTTTGGATAGAGCAATCGGGCGCAGGCGTGGCCAATGGGTGGCTGCTACGGCCCAGACAGCGAAGGGCGACCTTCGCAAACGGATGGAACGCAACTATGTGTGGAATCGTTGGTGTAGTCAGCACCGCGCCCGTGAATCAACTGATCTATGACGCCCTGCTGCTGCTGCAGCACCGTGGCCAGGATGCCGCAGGCATCGTGACCCAGCAGGAGCGCAAGTTCTTCATGCACAAGGCCAAGGGCATGGTGCGCGACGTGTTCCGCACCCGCAACATGCGTGCCCTGCCGGGCACGGTGGGCCTGGGCCAGGTGCGCTACCCGACGGCCGGCAACGCGACCAGCGAGGAAGAGGCCCAGCCCTTCTACGTGAACGCGCCCTTCGGCATCGTCATGGTGCACAACGGCAACCTCACCAATGCCAAGCAACTGCGCGAGGAGCTGTCGGACACCGACCACCGCCACACCAACACCGAGAGCGACTCCGAAGTCCTGCTCAACGTGCTGGCCCACGAGCTGGCCCGCGCCAGCAGTGGCGCGCCGCTCAAGAGCGAAGACGTGTTCCAGGCCGTCAGCGCCGTGCACAAGCGCATCAAGGGTTCGTATGCGGTGATCGCGCTGATCGCCGGCTACGGCCTGCTGGCCTTCCGCGACCCGTTCGGCATCCGCCCCCTGTGCATGGGCCGCGGCGCCGACGGCTCGGTGATGCTGGCCAGCGAGTCCGTGGCCCTGGAAGGCACGCTGCACCAGCTCGAGCGCGATGTCGCCCCGGGCGAGGCCGTGTTCGTGCACAGCGACGGCCAGGTCGAAACCCGCCAGTGCGCTGAAAAGAGCGAGCTGCACCCCTGCGTGTTCGAGTACGTGTACCTGGCCCGCCCGGACTCCGTGCTGGATGGCATCTCCGTCTACCAGGCCCGCCTGAACATGGGCGAGACGCTGGCCAAGCGCGTGGTCTCCACCGTGCCGCCCAACGAAATCGACGCCATCATCCCGATTCCCGAATCCAGCCGCCCCAGCGCCATGCAGCTGGCCCAGCTGCTGGGCATTCCGTACCGCGAAGGCTTCGTCAAGAACCGCTACGTGGGCCGGACCTTCATCATGCCGGGCCAGTCCTCGCGCAAGAAATCGGTGCGCCAGAAGCTCAACGCCATCGGCAGCGAGTTCAAGGGCCGCAAGGTGCTGCTGGTGGATGACTCCATCGTGCGCGGCACCACCTCCAAGGAAATCGTGCAGATGGCGCGTGATGCCGGTGCCGTCAAGGTCTACCTGGCCTCGGCAGCGCCTCCGGTGCGCCATCCCAACGTCTACGGCATCGACATGCCCACGCGCGCCGAACTGGTGGCGCATGGCCGCACGGTCGAGGAAATCCGCCAGGTCATCGGTGCCGACGCGCTGATCTACCAGGACGTGGCCGCCATGAAGCAGACCGTGGGCAAGATCAACCCGCAGGTGCAGGGCTTCGAGGCCTCGTGCTTCGATGGCGTCTACATCACGGGCGACATCTCCGAGGACGAAGTCACGGCACTCAACGAAGGCCGCAACCGCGGCGGCGAGGAAGAGTCCAGCGACGCCTCGCGCCTGTCCCTGCCCAACGCCCAGGAAGCCTGAGCCCGAGTCCAAGCGATCGGGCTTCAGTGACAATACGGGGGCGGGCCTGAGGCCCGCCCTTTTTTGACAAATGAGCTAAAAGCGCTGGTGCTGGAGGACTGCAGGCTGCAACGCCCCGGCAGTCCCCAGGTGACAAGTGTTTCTAGCTCCTTTTTTCCGGGCACCGCCGCCATCGGCGGGCCGCGCCCGACCCCAAGGACCATCAACGTGACGAACAAGACACTTCCCGAAGGCCTGCATCCCGATACGCTGGCCCTGCGCGTGGCCGTGGAACGAAGCCAGTGGGGCGAGCACAGCGAAGCCCTGTACATGACCAGCAGCTTCGTGCAGCCCGACTGCGCAACGGCAGCGCGCCGCTTTGCCAACGAAGAGCCCGGCTACACCTACAGCCGCACCTCCAACCCCACGGTGACCAGCTTCGAGCAGCGCCTGGCCGCCATGGAGGGCACGGAATGCGCTGTGGCCACGTCCACCGGCATGTCGGCCATCTTGCTGGTGGCGCTGACCACGCTCAAGGCGGGCGACCATGTGATCTGCTCGCAGTCCATGTTCGGCTCCACCATCAAGCTGCTGGGCGGCGAGATGGCGCGCTTCGGCATCGAGACCAGCTTTGTCTCGCAGACCGATGCGCAGGCCTGGAAGGCCGCCATCCGTCCCAATACGCGATTGCTGTTCGCCGAGACGCCGACCAACCCGCTGACCGACCTGTGCGACATCGCCGCGCTGGCCGAACTGGCGCACGCCCATGGCGCGCTGCTGGCGGTGGACAACAGCTTTGCCTCGCCCGCGCTGCAGCGGCCCGCGCAGTTCGGTGCCGACCTGGTCGTGCACTCCGGCACCAAGCTGCTGGACGGCCAGGGCCGCGTCATGTCGGGCGCGGTCTGCGGCACGACGGCGCTGGTGGACAAGGTCATGGGCACCTTCCTGCGCAGCGGCGGCCTGAACCTGGCGCCGTTCAACGCCTGGGTGGTGCTCAAGGGCCTGGAGACGCTGTCCCTGCGCGTCAAGGCGCAAAGCGCCGCCGCGCTGGAGCTGGCCACCTGGCTGGAGGCCCATCCCAAGGTCGCCCGTGTCTACTACCCGGGCCTGGCCAGCCACCCGCAGCACGAGCTGGCCATGCGCCAGCAAAACGGCATGGGCGGCGGCGTGCTGTCCTTCGACGTGGTGGGCGAGGGCGCCGAACAGCTGCGCGCCAACGCCTTCCATGTGGCCGACAGCACCCTGGTGTGCTCGATCACGGCCAACCTGGGCGACGTCAAGACCACCATCACCCACCCGGCCAGCACCTCGCATGGCCGCCTGAGCGAAGAGCAGCGCCGCGTCGCCGGCATCGGCCAGGGCCTGCTGCGCATCTCCGTCGGACTGGAATACCTGGGCGACATCAAGAACGATCTGTCCCGCGGACTGGATACCCTGCAATGACACAAAAAGTACGAACCCGTTTTGCCCCGTCTCCCACGGGCTTCATCCACCTGGGCAACATCCGCTCGGCCCTGTATCCCTGGGCCTTCGCGCGCGCCACGGGTGGTGATTTCATCCTGCGCATCGAGGACACCGACGTGGAGCGTTCCACCCAGGCCTCGGTGGACGTGATCATCGAAGGCATGGCCTGGCTGCAGCTGGACCATGACGAAGGTCCGTTCTATCAGATGCAGCGCATGGACCGCTACAAGGAGGTGCTGGCCGGCCTGCAGGCTTCGGGCCATGTCTACCCCTGCTACATGAGCGTGGAAGAACTCGACGCCCTGCGCGAGCGCCAGATGGCCAACAAGGAAAAGCCGCGCTACGACGGCACCTGGCGCCCTGAAGAAGGCAAGGTGCTGCCGCCCGTGCCCGAAGGCGTGCGCCCCGTGCTGCGCTTCAAGACGCCGCAGGGCGGCGTCGTGGCCTGGGAAGACAAGTGCAAGGGCCGCATCGAGTTCCAGAACAGCGAACTCGATGACCTGGTGATCGCGCGCCCCGATGGCACGCCCACCTACAACTTCTGCGTCTGCGTGGACGATATGGACATGGCCATCACCCATGTCATCCGTGGCGACGACCACGTCAACAACACGCCGCGCCAGATCCACATCTTCGAGGCGCTGGGCGCCAGCGTGCCTGTGTTCGCCCACCTGCCCACCGTGCTCAACGAGCAGGGCGAGAAGATGAGCAAGCGCAACGGCGCCAAGGCCGTCACCCAATACCGCGACGAAGGCTATCTGCCCGACGCCATGGTCAACTACCTGGCCCGCCTGGGCTGGAGCCACGGCGACGACGAAATCTTCAGCCGCGCCCAGTTCCTGGAGTGGTTCAACCTGGACCACCTGGGTCGCAGCGCAGGCCAATTCGACGAGGCCAAGCTGCGCTGGGTCAACGCCCAGCACCTGAAGGCCCTGGACGACGCGGCCCTGGCCGATCTGGTGCGCCCCTTCGTGCTCAAGACCGGCCTGGACCAGGCCCTGCTCGACGCAGACGACCGCCTGCCGCGCATCTGCGCCCTGTTCAAGGACCGCTGTGAAACCCTGGTCGATCTGGCCGGCTGGGTGCGCCTGTTCTATGTGGACGCCTTCGACCGCAACGCCGAAGACCTGGCCAAGCACGTGACCGACGCCGTGGCGCCCGCCCTGGATGCGTTCGCCGAAGGCATCGCCTCGGTGGAGTGGAGCAAGGAAGCCATTGCAGCCCTGATCAAGGAAGTGCTCAAGGCCCAGGGCCTGAAGATGCCGCAACTGGCCATGCCGGTGCGCGTGCTGACGCTGGGCACGGCGCACACGCCTTCGGTGGACGCGGTGCTGGAGCTGCTGGGTCGTGAAAAAATTCTGGCCCGTTTGAAAAACCGCTGAAAACCTGTCTATAATTCGAGTCTCTGATGCAAATGCAGCAACTAACAAGAAGCAGCGATTGCAGCATGAAGGGGGTATAGCTCAGCTGGGAGAGCGCTTGCATGGCATGCAAGAGGTCATCGGTTCGATCCCGTTTACCTCCACCAAAATTTGAGACTTGAGTATTTACGCAAGTTCTAGGATTGACCCTATCGTCTAGAGGCCTAGGACATCACCCTTTCACGGTGAGTACCGGGGTTCGAATCCCCGTAGGGTCGCCAAGTTTGCAGCACTTGGCTCGAAAGAGCGCAAAAGCTGTCTGCCAGGAGTGGTAGTTCAGTTGGTTAGAATACCGGCCTGTCACGCCGGGGGTCGCGGGTTCGAGTCCCGTCCACTCCGCCAAAATTTGTCGCTTGGTATGTAAGCGCCTTTGAAACACGAAGGCGCTTTTTTATCGGCACATGTTTGTGTATCACAGGCTTTGACCCTATCGTCTAGAGGCCTAGGACATCACCCTTTCACGGTGAGTACCGGGGTTCGAATCCCCGTAGGGTCGCCAAGTTTGCAGCACTTGGCTCGAAAGAGCGCAAAAGCAGCCTGCCAGGAGTGGTAGTTCAGTTGGTTAGAATACCGGCCTGTCACGCCGGGGGTCGCGGGTTCGAGTCCCGTCCACTCCGCCAGTATCGGATTTTTGGGGGTATAGCTCAGCTGGGAGAGCGCTTGCATGGCATGCAAGAGGTCATCGGTTCGATCCCGTTTACCTCCACCAAAATTGAGACTTGAGTTTTACGCAAGTTCTAGGATTGACCCTATCGTCTAGAGGCCTAGGACATCACCCTTTCACGGTGAGTACCGGGGTTCGAATCCCCGTAGGGTCGCCAAGTTTGCAGCACTTGGCTCGAAAGAGCGCAAAAGCAGCCTGCCAGGAGTGGTAGTTCAGTTGGTTAGAATACCGGCCTGTCACGCCGGGGGTCGCGGGTTCGAGTCCCGTCCACTCCGCCAGATTACCTGTGCAAGCCCCCGGCATGCGCAGACAAGAAGCCACCGCAAGGTGGCTTTTTCGTTTCTGCCGCGCGCAGCTCGCCTGCATGGCTGCCTCGCGTGGTGGCGGGCAAGCCTGCGTGAAAAGCGGGCTTTGCCACAGGTTTTTTAAGGGCAAACCCGGAACTTTGCCTCAACATTCGTAACAATAGATGGTGTCCCGATCATGGGGCATTCACTTTCACTGCTCCCCGCCTTCTTCCTGCCCCATGCGCCTTGCGCCATCGTTCCTGTTTTCCTTGCTGATGCTGTTGTCCATCTTCTGTGGACAGGTGGCGGCGTCGGCATCGTCCGATGGACTGGAAAGCGACGGCTTGCTGGCACATCACCCCATCGTGACCATCGATGAGGAATTCCTGGAAGAGCTCGCGGAAGTCGAGGAAGACGACGAGACGGAGTTTGCCGAGCTGACGGCACACGGCGGCAACACCCGCCAGCTGTTGGCCCTGCTGGCCTGTGGCGAGGACCGTTCCGCCGAGATGTACTGGCCGCCCGAGCCCATCGCCGTGCAGGTGGTGTCGCTGTGGGCCCCGCCTTCGACCTATTCCCAGGCGCACCTGTCGCCCGCTCCGGGCCAGCTGCTGCGCCCTCCAAGACCTTCCCTGCTCGGCTGACCGCATATTGCGGCGCAGGCATGCCCTGCGCCCCTTGTGCCCCTTGCGCCCCTTGTCGGCTGACGCATCCCACTGCCTGATCACTGCCCGTGCGCGCCTTGCTGGCGTGCGTGCCATGCCGTCGTCCGCGCGCTGACTGCGCACGGCCCGGCCATGCCCGTTCCCGCGTTGTCCGCAGGGGAGGGCCCATCTCTTACTCAACCCCTCGACTGTCGTTTCGCGGCAGATGCATGCCATGGTGAATCCAACGGTATTGGCGGGAATGGCCCCCGCTCGTTTTCCATCCTTTTCGCGCAAGGCCTTGCAAGGCGCGATCTGCAGCCTGTTGCTGGGCTGGGGGGCCGGTGTCTCGGCCCAGGCCATGCCGGCCGGGTCGGCGCCCAAGGCTGCCGCAGCGCTTGCCGCCCCGGCTTCCGCCAGCGCACAGCGCTTGCCCCAGCTGAGCCTGAACGAAGTCGTTCGCGCCGTGCTGGACCACAACCCCGACCTGCGTGCAGTCGAGCAATCGCGGACCACGGCGCGCGCAGGCGTGGTCAGCGCCTCGGCGCTGCCCAATCCCAAGCTTGAATGGAACCAGGGCCGCAACAGCGCCCGCGTGCCCGGCGCGGCGGCCGGCACGGTGCAGGGCTGGGCCGTGGCGTTGCCCATCGAGAACCCCGCCGTGCGCGGTGCGCGCGTGGAGGCCGCCAGGGCAGGCGAGCAGGGCTCGGTGCACTTCGTGGCGACCACGCGCAACGCGCTCGTGGCCCAGGCGCGGCTGCGTGCCTACGAGATGGTGCTGCGCGAGGCGGAGGTCGAGGCCGCCAAGGAGGCGGTGCGCCTTCTGGAGCAGGTCCATGAACGTGTCCGTGTCCGCGTGGACAGCGGTGAGGCGGCACGCTACGAAATCATCAAGGCCGATGCCGAAATCATCCAGGCGCGCCAGCAGGAGCAGACCGCGCGGTTGCGCGCCGAGCAGGCGCAGCTGTCGCTGGGCCGCCTGGCTGCAGGCCAGCTGCCCTTGCGCTTCGGGCTGGATGTGTCGCTGGAGGACCCGTTGCGCATCGAGGACATGGGCGAGATCGATCCCATGGAGCATCCCGAGCTGCGCCAGCTCAAGGCGGAGGTCGAGCGTGCCCAGGCGCGCCTTGATGGGGCCAAGGCCTCGCGCTGGCCGGGCGTGGAGCTGCGCTACGGCCAGACGCGCGAGCCCGACGTGCGCCTGAACACGGTGGGCGTGAGCATCCAGATCCCCTTGCTCGACCAGCACCGCGGCCCCATCGACGAGGCCGCCTCCGAGCTGGAGCGCGCGCGTCTTCAGCTGGAAGGCCGGCAGATCGAACTGCGCCAGCAGACGCTGCAGGCCTGGAAGGAGCTGGAGATGGCACGCCTGCGTACCCAGGCGCTGAGCCAGGGCTCGGTGCGCGAGGCCGAGTCGGCCCTGCGCGTGGCCGAGGCCGCCTACCGCTTCGGCGAGCGCGGCATTCTCGATGTGCTGGACGCGCAGCGCGTGCTGCGCTCCATCCGTGCAGACCTGCTCGATGCGCGCTACCAGCTGCAGGCCGCGCGCATACAGCTCGAATACCTGGCGGGCCGCTACGACGATCCGTCCGCGCTGTGAAGCGCGCCGTCCCTGCCTCACCCCCGAAATCAGAAACGAACATGTCCTTGAATATGCATTCGCAACCCGTCGCCGCCCGCTCGGGCCGCAGCACCCTGGTGAATTCGCTGGCCCTGGCCGGCCTGCTGGCCGCAAGCCTGGCGCTGAGCGCCTGCGGCAAGAACGAAGAGGCCGCCGCCAAGGCGGTGCCAGCGGCTGCTGCCGACCAGGAGCAGGACCCGATGGAGGTCCGCGTCACCGCCGAGATGGCGCCCAATTTCGCCGTCAAGCCCGTCGCCCAGGCGCAGATCGCCCTGCTGCAGGAAGTGTCCGGCCGC
Organism: Delftia deserti; assembly: GCF_042653485.1. Classification (NCBI taxonomy): domain Bacteria; kingdom Pseudomonadati; phylum Pseudomonadota; class Betaproteobacteria; order Burkholderiales; family Comamonadaceae; genus Delftia; species Delftia deserti. The sequence continues at coordinate 6,130,481 of NZ_JBHSIH010000001.1, forward strand.
ATCGAGGCCAATGAGCGCCAGGTGACGCGCATCGGCGCTGCGGCCACGGGCCGCGTGACCGAAGTGTTGGTCGAAGTGGGCGACCGCGTGCGCGCAGGCCAGGTGCTGGCCCGCGTGGCAAGCCCCGAGCTGACCACGGCCCAGCTTGCCTATCTGCGTGCCCACGCGGCGGCCACGCTGGCCGAGCGCGGCGTGGAGCGCGCGCGCCAGCTGATCGCGGCCGACGTCATCGGCTCGGCCGAGCTGCAGCGTCGCGAGTCCGAGCTGTCGATTGCCCGGGCCGAGCAGCGCGCTGCCGGCGACCAGTTGCGCCTGATCGGCATTCCCGACAGCGCCATCGCCCAGCTGCGCGACAAGGGCACGCTGCAGTCGCATGCGGCCGTGCTGTCCACAGGGGCCGGCGTGGTGATCGAGCGCAAGCTCAGCTCCGGCCAGGTGACCCAGCCCGGCGATCCGCTGTTCACCGTGGCCGACCTGAGCAGCGTCTGGGTGGTGGGCGCGATTCCCGAACAGATGGCCAGCGGCGTGCGCGCCGGCCAGGCCGTGGAGATTGCCGTGCCTGCCCTGGGCGAGCGCGTGCTGTCCGGCCAGATCGTGCATGTGGGCGACACCGTGACGCCCGAGACCCGCACCGTCACCATCCGTACCCAGGTGGACAACACCGAGCGCGACCTCAAGCCCCAGATGCTGGCCACCATGCGCATCCAGGGCGAGGTGCGCCAGCTGCTGGCCGTGCCGGCCGAGGCCGTGGTGCGCGAGAACGACCGCGACCATGTCTTCGTCAAGAAGGGCGAGAACCACTACCGCCTCACGCCCGTCGAGCTGGGCACCGCCAGCGGCGGCATGCGCCCCGTGAACAAGGGCGTGGCCGATGGCACGGTCATCGTCACCACGGGCGCCTTCCACCTGAACAACGAGCGCAAGCGCGCAGAGCTGGAGTAAGCCCATGATCGCTTCCATGATCCGGGCCGCACTGAGCCAGCGACTCATCGTGATCGTGCTCTCGCTGGTGCTGTGCGGCTTTGGCCTGCGCGCCGCCATGAATCTGTCGGTGGATGCCTTTCCTGATGTGACCAACGTCCAGGTCCAGGTGGCCACCGAGGCGCCAGGCCGCTCGCCCGAGGAAATCGAGCGCTTCGTGACCGTGCCGCTGGAAATCGCCATGACCGGCATGCCGGGCCTGGTGGAGATGCGCTCGCTCAACAAGAGCGGCCTGTCCATCATCACCCTGGTCTTCACCGATGCCACCGACGTGTACTTTGCGCGCCAGCTCGTCACCGAGCGGCTGATGGAGGTCACGCCGCGCATGCCCGAAGGCATCATCCCCGTGCTGGGGCCGGTGTCCACGGGCCTGGGCGAGGTCTACCAGTACACGCTGGACCATCCCGACGATGGCAAGCGCGCCCTCACGCCCGAGGAGCTGACCGAGCGCCGCACCATCCAGGACTGGGTGGCGCGCCCGCTGCTGCGCTCCATTCCCGGTGTGGCCGAAATCAATTCGCAGGGCGGCTACGTCAAGCAGTACCAGGTGGAGGTCGACCCCGGCCGGCTGCGCCACTACGGCCTGTCCGTGCGCCATGTGGTCCAGGCCATCGCCGACAACAACGCCAACGCCAGCGGCGGCATCCTGCCCCAGGTGACCGAGCAGTACCTGATCCGCGCCGTGGGCCTGGTCCAGTCGCTGGAGGACATCGGCAACATCGTTCTCAAGCAGGAAGGCGGCGTGCCGGTCTTCGTGCGCGATGTGGCCGAGGTCCAGCTGGGCCAGGAAGTGCGCCAGGGCGCCATCATCAAGGGCGGCTATACCGAAGGCGTCTCCGGCATCGTGCTGATGATGCGCGGCGGCAATGCCAAGGAAGTCGTCACCCGCGTGAAGGAGCGCGTGCAGGAGATCAACTCCAAGGGCATGCTGCCCGGCGGCCTGCAGATCGTTCCCTACTACGACCGTACCGACCTGGTCGACTCGGCGCTGTGGACCGTGGGCAAGGTGCTGATCGAGGGCATCCTGCTCGTGGTCGTGGTGCTTTTCATCTTCCTGGGTGACGTGCGCTCCAGCCTGATCGTGGTGGCCACGCTGATCATCACGCCGCTGACCACCTTCATCATGATGAACCGCTGGGGCATCTCGGCCAACCTCATGTCGCTGGGAGGGCTGGCGATCGCCATCGGCCTGATGGTGGACGCCACCGTGGTGGTGGTGGAGAACGTGTTCCACAAGCTCGGCCAGGCCGGCGACAGCATGGGCGCACGCGTGCGCACCGTGCTCTCGGCCACCACCGAGGTGGCCACGCCCACCATCTTCGGCATCGCCATCATCATCCTGGTGTTCCTGCCGCTGATGACGCTGCAGGGCATCGAAGGCAAAATGTTCGGCCCGCTGGCGCTGACCATCGCGATCTCGCTGGCGGTCTCGCTGGCCGTGTCGCTGTTCCTGTCGCCCGTGCTGTGCTCGTACTTCCTCAAGGGCGGCGCGGACCACGATACGCGCCTGATCGCCTTCCTCAAGCGCCACTACCTGCGCCTGCTGGACCTGGCCACCGCGCGCAACCGCGCCACGCTGGCCGTGGCCGTGGCGCTGCTGCTGGGCTCGCTGGGACTGTTCCCGCTGCTGGGCAAGTCCTTCATGCCCACCATGAAGGAGGGGGCGCTGACGCCGCAGATCAACCGCGTGCCCAGCATCTCGCTGGACGAGTCCATCCGCATGGAAATGGCTGCGATGAAGGCCGTGGCCGAGGTGCCCGGCGTGCTCAGCGTGGTCTCCAAGCTCGGACGCGGCGAATCGCCGGCAGACCCTGCAGGCCCCAACGAGTCCGACCCCATCGTGCTGCTGGACCCCGAGTCCGACCGCACCCAGGACGAGATCGACGAAGACATCCGCCAGCGCCTGTCCTCGATCCCGGGCGTGCAGATCGTGCTGTCCCAGCCGATCTCCGAGCGCGTGGATGAAATGGTCACGGGCGTGCGCTCGCAACTGGCCATCAAGGTCTTCGGCGACGAGCTGGGCGAGCTGCGCGACGTGTCCGAGCAGGTCGCACGCATCCTCAAGAGCGTGCCGGGCAGCACGGACATCCGTGTCGAGCGCCTGTCGGGCCAGCAGGCTCTGACCGTGGATATCGACCGCAAGGCGATCGCCCGCCACGGCCTGAACGTCACCGACGTGCAGGGCGTGATCGAGTCGGCCATCGGCGGCAAGGAAGTGACCACGGTCTACGAGGGCGAGCGCCGCTACAACGTGGTGGTTCGCTTCCCCGAGCCGTTCCGCGGCTCGCCCGCAGCCATCGGCGCCACCTTGCTGACCACGGCCACGGGCGCCCAGGTGCCGCTGAGCAGCGTGGCCCGCATCGAGCTGGTGGACGGCCCCGCGCAGATCAGCCGCGAAGGCGGCAAGCGCCGCGTGGTGGTGGGAGCCAACGTGGAAGGGCGCGACCTGGGCGGCTTCGTGACCGAAGTGCAGCAGCGCATCGACAGGGAAGTGCAGTTGCCCGACGGCTACTACTTCAAGTACGGCGGCCAGTTCGAGAACATGGAGCGCGCCATGGGCACGCTGCAGGTCATCGTGCCGCTGACCATCGTGGCCATCTTCTTCCTGCTGTTCCTGCTGTTCAACTCGGTCAAGCTGGCCGGGCTGATCATCCTGGTGCTGCCCTTCGCCTCCATCGGCGGCCTGCTGGGCCTGTTCGTGACGGGTGAATACGTGAGCGTGCCGGCATCGGTGGGCTTCATCGCGCTGTGGGGCATTGCGGTGCTCAACGGCGTGGTGCTGGTCACCTGCATCCGCAAGCTGCGAGAGGATGGAATGGACGTGGCCGAGGCCGTGCGCGAAGGCTGTGTGCAGCGCTTCCGCCCCGTGATGATGACGGCCACCGTCGCGCTGCTGGGCCTGGTGCCCTTCCTGTTCGCCACCGGCCCCGGCTCGGAGGTGCAACGCCCGCTGGCCATCGTCGTGATCGGTGGCCTGATCTCGTCCACCCTGCTCACGCTGGTGGTGCTGCCGACCCTGTACCGCTGGTTTGACGAAAAACCGCTGGAAGCCTGATGAAGGAGACACTGCAATGACCATGAAGGAAATCCGGGCCATCGTGCGCCCCAGCCGCCTGGAGCGCCTGCGCGACGCGCTGCGCGCCATTCCCAACTTCCCCGGCGTGACGCTGTTCCGTGCCGAGGGCTTCACGGCACCGGCCGCCATCGACAAGCGCAGCGTGAAGGAGGAGTTGACCGACTTCTCCGACAAGGTCATGGTCTGCGTGCTGGCCGAGGCCTCCATGGTCGAGCCCATCCGCCAGGCCATCACCACGGCCTGCCATTCGGGCCAGGTCGGCGACGGCCTGGTCTGGGTGGTGGACATCGCCGAGATCCACCGCATACGCGATGGGCAAAGCCTGGCCTGACCCGGGCTTCAGCAGGGCGCCGGAATGCAGGGCGACATAAAAAAGTCATGCATTCCGGAATTGCCTCAAAAACGCTGTGCTACAATTTTTGAATCGCAGCAACGAAGCAGTGCAACGTTGCAGCAAGGGGGTATAGCTCAGCTGGGAGAGCGCTTGCATGGCATGCAAGAGGTCATCGGTTCGATCCCGTTTACCTCCACCAAAATTTGAGACTTGAGTTTTTACGCAAGTTCTAGGATTGACCCTATCGTCTAGAGGCCTAGGACATCACCCTTTCACGGTGAGTACCGGGGTTCGAATCCCCGTAGGGTCGCCAAGTTTGCAGCACTTGGCTCGAAAGAGCGCAAAAGCAGCCTGCCAGGAGTGGTAGTTCAGTTGGTTAGAATACCGGCCTGTCACGCCGGGGGTCGCGGGTTCGAGTCCCGTCCACTCCGCCAGATTCCTTGTGCAAACCAAGCGTCTGCACAGACAAGAAGCCACCGCAAGGTGGCTTTTTTTCGTCTGCAGATTGCAGCAGCAGGCCGCGCTCCGTTCGCTTTTCCTGGCTGCGTACCCAGCACCTTCGGTGCCCCCGCGCTGCGCTTGGGGCATCACCAGTCCGTCATGATCCAGGCCCATCATCCATGGCGAGGGAAAGCCATGGGGACGGGAATCCATAGGCATCGGCTGCCGATTTTCCAATGCCGATAGCCGTGTCTTCGTTTGCCTTGGCGGGACGTCTTCCAGACAGGTACGAGATGCCGATCCAGACCCGGTTTTGTCGCCGGAGCTGTTAATGCTTCTCATTTCATGTTCTGGAAAACGTTAAAGGAGCACCACTGCATGCCTTGGTCCCGGTTCAAGTTTCAGCATGTCTGCAAGGCCGCACAGCCCTTGCCGATCCTGTTCCAGGACGCATGGGCCCGGCGAGGGCGGCCGCCGCCATGAAGCCGCCATGAAGCCGGTATGAGGCCGATCTAAGGCCCGTCTCCAAAGTCACGCCGATGCGCATCGGCGTGCACTGATGCCCTGCGGTCAGCGGTCGTGCCGCCGCTTTCCGCCTGTGCCGAGTCCCGTTCCGTCTTTTTGCACGGGCGGCGCACCGGCCGTCCATCGACCTGCGGTCGACATTTCCCCTTGACGTTCTTGCCTAGCTTGCGAGAGGAACTGCATCGTGTCCTTGAATCACACACATTCTTCGCTGGAAGAGGTCTTCATTGCTTCGCGTGGACAGTTGGTGAGGGTCGCGCGAAGAATTCTCAGGAATCCCGAACTGGCCGACGACGCCGTGCAGGACACCTATCTGCGCGTTGCCGAGATGCGCAGCGATGCCGAGATCGCCAGGCCCGCCGCCTACTGGACGCGCGCCGTCTGCAACATGGCGCTGGACTACCTGCGCCGCCAGGAGCGCGAGAACAGCTACCGCACCCACGGCGTGGATGTGGAGACGCTGGAGATACCGGACAGCCGCTCGCCCGAGCGTCTCCTGTTCGAGTCCCAGGCCATACGCCTGATCGACCAGGCCCTGGACGAGGTGCCGCCCAAGACCCGCGAGACCTTCGAGCTGTACCGCATCAAGGGCCTTACCCAGCGCCAGATCGCCGAGCACATGGAGTGTGCGCTGGGCCTGGTGAATGCCAGGATTGCCGATGCCTGCAAGGCCATCCATGTCCACCGCTCGCTGCTGGACCACCATTGAACGATGCAGCCCGGCGCACGACCCGGATCCGGCGCGCACGCGGCGTGAACAGTTTCGGATTCGGAACGTCATGTTCAACAGAGGCGCAGTACCGGATCGCCGCGATCCGGTACTGGCCTCACCGATGTTCAACCGCATTAAGGACGCCTGCATGTCTACAAGCTGCTTCGACCGCGAAGACGAAACCTTCATCGTTCTGGTCAACCACGAGGAACAGTATTCCATCTGGCCGCACTGGAAGGCCGTGCCCGGCGGCTGGACCGCCGTCGAAGGCGTGAAGGGCGACAAGAAAACCGTGCTCGACTATGTGGACGCCACCTGGACCGACATGCGTCCCAAGTCGCTGCGCGTGTGGATGCAGGAGCAGGAACAGGCGGGCTCCGGCGCCGTGCAGCACAAGGCCGATACCGATACCGAAGCCGCTGCGGGCTGACGCGCATGCACGCGCCGCTGACCCTGCTGTGCCTGCCCTGCGCGGGCGCCAGTGCCACCATGTATCTGCGTTGGCGCAGGCTGCTGCCTCACTGGATTCGCATTGCGCCGGTGGAGTTGCCGGGGCGGGGAAGCCGGCTGGGCGAGCCTGCGGTCGAGGATTTCGGGCAGTTGGTCACGCTGCTGTGCGCCGAGCAGCGCCAGGCCATGCGCGGACGCTTTGCGCTGCTGGGCCACAGCATGGGCGCGCTGCTGGCCTTCGGTATCGCGCGGCAGCTGCGCGAGGACGGCCGCGAATTGCCGCTGGCCCTGATCGCCTCGGGCAGCCCGGCGCCAGCCTGCCGCGATCCCGAACGCTTTGCCGACAAGGGCGACGACGCCGCCCTGATTGCCGATCTGCGCAAGCAGGGCGGCACGCCCGAGGAGGTGTTTGCCAGCCCTGAACTCATGCGCATCACCCTTGATGTGCTGGGCGCCGACTACCGCGTCTGCGAGAGCTTCGCGCACACCCCTGCGCCGGGCCTGCCGCTGCCGGTCCATGTGCTGGCCGGGCGCCAGGACGACATCACGCCTGCGCGCATGCAGGCCTGGTCTCAGGAGGCCGCCGGGGCCTTCGCGCTGGACTGGTTCGAGGGCGGGCATTTCTTCATCAGGCAGCACGAGGGCGAGGTGCTGGCCGTGCTGGCCCGGCGTCTTGCCGAATGTTCGGCGGGATCACCGTCACTCCAGGGAGACTTGCATGCAGCTCGTGTCCGTGCATGAGGCCCTGTCCCAGGGCATCGAAGTCTTCAGGCTGGACCTGGACCTGATGGCCGAACTCAGCGACAGCCTGCCCCACCTCACGCCCGAGGAGCGCCGCCGCGCCGCGCGCTTCGTGCGCGCTGCCGACCGCCTGCGCTTTGCGCAGACCCGCGCTGCCGCACGGCGCCTGCTGGGCCGCAGGCTGGGCTGCTGCCCGGCCGACGTGCCGCTGGCGGTCGGCGTCCACGGCAAGCCCTTTGTGGACGAGGACCCGCAGCGGGCGCCCGTCTTCAACGTCTCGCATTCGGGCGTGCACGCGCTGATTGCGCTGGCCGACCCCTGCGGCGTGCTGCACCTGGGCGTGGACATAGAGCAGCACAAGCCCGACCTCGATGCCGAGGTCATGCTCGACGCCGTCTGCACCGACCAGGAGCGCGCCAGCGTGCGCTGCGCGCCCGATCGACTTTCAGCCTTCTACCAGCGCTGGGTCGGCAAGGAAGCCGTGCTCAAGGCCATTGGCATAGGCGTGACCGACCACCTGCGCTCCATAGGCATCAGTCCCGCAGGGGACGGACGGCTGGCCATTGCCTGCACCGTTCCCGAATGGAACCGTTTTCAAGCGATGGCGCTGCCAGCGCCGCCGGGCTACGCGGCAGCTCTTGCGTGGCGCACCAAGGAATCGACATGAACGAAACCCTCCAGCGCTTCGAGCGCAAGGCACCCGCCGGATCCCTGCTTCCCCAGCTCATCACGCCCGCCCAGCCGGGCCAGGACCTGCTGGCCGCGCTGCCGCCGCTGCGCCGCGACATCGACGAGGCCCTGCTGACCACGGGCGGCGTGCTGATGCGCGGCTTCGGCGTGCCCGATGTGGAGACCTTCCAGCGCTTCGCCTCGGCCTTCGGCCATCCGCTGCTCAAGTACGAATTCGCTTCCACGCCGCGCAGCGCGGTCGAGGCCTCCAGCGGCGCCGGCGTCTATACCTCCACCGAATACCCGGCCCACCAGAGCATTCCGCTGCACAACGAGCAGGCCTACACGCGCGAATGGCCCATGAAGATCTGGTTCCACTGCGTCACCGCCTCGCCCGAGGGCGGCGAGACGCCGATTGCCGACAGCCGCGCCGTCTACCGCCGCATTCCGGCGCGCATCCGCGAGCTGTTCGAGCCCGGAATCCTCTACGTGCGCAACTTCGGCGAGATGGACGTGCCCTGGCAGAAGGTCTTCAACACCGAAAGCCGCGCCGAGGTCGAGGCCTTCTGCCGCCATGCGCGCATGGACTGGGAGTGGAAGGAGGACGACGGCCTGCGCACGCGCCAGCTGTGCCAGGCCATGGAAAGCCATCCCGTCACGGGCGAGATGGTCTGGTTCAACCAGGCCCATCTGTTCCACATCTCGGCGCGCGAACCCGAGGAGCGCGAGGTGCTGGAGGAGATCTACGGCATCGAGAACCTGCCGCGCAACACCTTCTTCGCCGACGGCTCCACCATCGGCGACGACATCTTCGCCGAGGTGCGCGCCGCGCTGGACGCCGAGACCGTCAGCTTCCCCTGGGAGCAGGGCGACGTGCTGATGCTGGACAACATGCTCGTGGCCCATGCGCGCTCGCCCTTCAAGGGGCCGCGCAAGGTCATCGTCGCCATGGCCGAGCCGCGCAGCAATCTGGACCGTTTCTGAGAACCCGGGAGGCAGCTGACATGCTGAGTGGACAAAGTGCAATCGCGGCCGCAGGCCAGGCGCCGGCCAGCCTGGTCGAGCACCTGAGGGGCCTGGCGCAGCAGCGGCCCGACGACATCTGGCTCACCGTGGCCGCCGTGCAGGACGGCCGCGTGGTCGAGCGCAGCCACAGCTATGGCGAGTTCGACCGCCGCGTGCGCGCGCTGGCCTGCCGGCTGCAGCAGCTGTGCCCCGTGGGCGCGCGCGCCCTGGTGATGATGGACAACGACGAGCACTACGCCGCCAGCATGCTGGCCTGCTTCTACGCGGGCGTGATCGCCGTGCCGGTGCCGCCGCTGGAGTCGCTGCGCGTGCAGCATCTGGAGCGGCTGCTGGGCATCGTGGGCGACGCGGACGCGGCCTGCGTGATCAGCACGGCCGAAGTGATGCAGGCCCTGCCCGGTGCCGACGCGCGCTTTGCAGGCATTGCCGCCGTGGCCGCCGATCAGGTGGACCCGGCCGATGCCAGCGTCTGGCGGCCCCATGTGCCGGCTGCCGACGACATCGCCTTCCTGCAATACACCTCGGGCTCCACCTCGGCACCCAAGGGCGTGATGGTCAGCCACGGCAACCTCATCGCCAACGAGGCTGCCATCCAGCAGCGCATGGACATAGGCGCGGGCGACCGCTTCATGTCCTGGGCGCCGCTGTACCACGACATGGGCCTGATCGGCGGCCTGCTGCAGCCGCTGTACAGCGGCCTGCCGCTGGTGCTGACCTCGCCGCGCCTCTTCCTGGAAAGCCCCGTGCGCTGGCTGGAGCTGATCTCGCGCCACCGCGCCACCATTAGCGGCGGCCCCGACTTCGCCTACCGCATGTGCCTGGAGCGCATCAAGCCGTCGCAACTGGCGCAGCTGGACCTGTCGAGCTGGCGGCTGGCCTACACGGGCGCCGAGCCCGTGCGTGCCGACACCGTCACGGCCTTCGCGCAGCGCTTTGCCCCCTGCGGCCTGCGGCCCGACGCGGCCTATGCCTGCTACGGCCTGGCCGAAGCCACCCTGTTCATCACCGGCGGCACGCGCGCAGCAGGCGCTGCGGTCACGGCCTTCGATACCGAGGCCCTGGGCCAGGGCCGGGCCGAAGCAGGCTCCGGCGCCTCGCAGACCCCGCTTGTGGGCTGCGGCCCCGCCGTTCCCGGGCATGCTGTGGCCATCGTCGATCCGCACAGCCTGCAGATGCTGGAGTCCGGCCGCGTGGGCGAGATCTGGGCGCACGGCCCCAGCATCAGCCAGGGCTACTGGGGCAAGCCGCAGCAAACGCAGCAGGCCTTTGTCGAGCATGCAGGCCGGCGCTGGCTGCGCACCGGCGACCTGGGCTTTGTGCACGGCGGCCAGGTCCATGTGGCGGGCCGCATCAAGGACTTGATCATCGTGCGCGGGCACAACCTCTACCCGCAGGACATCGAGCGCGTGGTCGAGGCTGAGGTGGAAGCCGTGCGCAAGGGACGCGTAGCCGCGTTTGCGGTGGAGGGGCCTTCGGGCGAGGGCATAGGCGTGGCCGCCGAGATTTCGCGCGGCCTGCAAAAGCTGGTGCCGCGAGAGGCTCTGGTTGACGCGCTGGCTGCCGCCGTGGCCACGGCCTTTGGCGAGGCGCCTGCCGTCGTGGTCCTGCTGGAGCCTGGTGCCCTGCCGCGCACATCGAGCGGCAAGCTCCAGCGCCAGGCCTGCAAGAAGGGCTGGGCGCAGCGCAGCCTGGATGCCTATGCGGTCTGGGAGCATGGTGCCTTCGTGGACGCAACGGAATCTGCAGCGAATGACGGTGCAGATCAGTCCGCCCCCCCGCCGCTCGATGCCACCGAGACTGAGCTGGCCGTTCTCTGGTGCGAGGTGCTGCGCCGCGCCGAGCTGCCTGCGGGCGATCCGCATTTCTTCCTGCTGGGCGGCAACTCCCTATCGGCCGTGCAACTGGCTGCACGCGTGTCGCAGCAATGGGGCGTGGACTTTGCGCCAGGCCTGGTCTTTGACCGGCCCCGGCTTTCGGCCTGCGCGGCGGCACTGCGCGAACTGCAGGCGGCCGGCGCGGGAACGGGCACGCCCCGTCCTGGCCCTGTGGCGCGCGGCCCTGGTGCAAGCCAGCCCCTGTCCCACGCCCAGCAGCGGCAGTGGTTTCTCTGGCACCTGGATCCTGCGGGCACGGCCTACCACGTGGCGGTGGAGCTGCAGCTGGGCGGCACGCTGGATGCGCAACGGCTGCACACGGCCCTGGAGCACCTGGTGGCACGCCACGATGCGCTGCGCACCGTGTTCCTGCCTGACGCCGACGGGTCGGCCCGGCAGCATGTGCTGGATAGCGGCGGCCTGGAGTTCCAATGGCTGGACCTGGGCTGCGAGCCGCGGCGTGCCGCTGAAGAGGCACGCCGCCTGCACGCCAGGCCCTTCGACCTGGGCCAGGGCCCGCTGCTGCGCGCGCTGCTGATGCGGCTGGCGCCGGGCGACCACCGCCTGGTGCTGGTCATGCACCACATCGTGTCCGACGGTGTATCCCTGCAGAACCTGATGGACGAACTTGCGCAGCAATACCTCCATCTGGGTGATGCGGCGGCCGCCGCCGAGCCCGCTGCCCCCGCATTGCAATACGCCGACTACGCCGCCTGGCATGCAGCCTGGCTGGACGGCGGTGTGCGCGAGCGGCAACTGGCCTACTGGCGCGGGCAACTGGGCAGCGAGCATCCCGTGCTGGCCTTGCCCAGCGACCGGCCACGCGCCGCCGTGGCCCGCTACTCGGCTGCCCGGCATGGCTTCGCGCTGCCTGCGCCGCTGGTGGACGCGTTGCGCGCGCGTGCCGCCGAAGCCGGCTCCAGCCTGTTCATGGTGCTGCTGGCAGGCTGGCAGGCCGTGCTGCACCGCCATACGGGCCAGCAGGTGCTGCGCCTGGGCGTGCCCGTGGCGGGCCGCCAGCATGCGGGCACGCAGGGCCTGATCGGGTTCTTCGTCAACACCCTGGTGCTGCAGACCGAGGTCGATGGCCGCACCCCGCTGGCCCGGGTGCTCGCCGCAGCACGGCACGCCACGCTGCAGGCCCAGGCCCACCAGGACCTGCCTTTCGAGCAGCTGGTGGAGGACCTGCAGCCCCAGCGCAGCCTGGCGCATCCGCCGCTGTTCCAGCTGCTGTTCAACCATGTGCATGAGGATTTGCGCGGCTTCGAGCGCATGACGGGCTGCACGGCCGAAGCGGCTGCCGTGCCCGGAGGCACGGCGCAGTTCGAACTGTCGCTGGAAGTACGTGAACGCGCAGGCGGCGCCGTGCGCGTGGGCATGGACTATGCGGCCGAACTGTTCCTGCCCGCCACCATGGAACGCCTGGGACAGCACTATCTGCGCATGCTCGAGGCCCTGGCCCATCACCCCGAGGCGACTGTGGGCGAGGTGGATCTGCTGTCGGAGGAAGAACGTGCCGAGCTGGTGGCCTGGCAGTCTGGGCAGAGCGGGCAGAGCGGCCATGCCGTCCCCGAGCTGGTCCATGCCGCCTTCGAGCAGCAGGCGCGCCGCAACCCGCAGGCCACGGCCCTGGTCTTTGGAGAAGACTCCTGGAGCTATGGCGAACTCAATGCGCGCGCCAACCGCCTGGCCCACCATCTGATCGCACTTGGTGTGCGGCCCGAAGTGCAGGTCGGCATTGCCATGGAGCGTTCGCTGGACATGGTGGTCGGCCTGCTGGCCATCATGAAGGCTGGTGGCGCCTATGTGCCCATGGACCCCGAGCACCCGGCCGAGCGCCTGCGCCACATGGCCGACGACAGCGGCATCGGCGTGCTGCTGACCCAGTCGGGCCTGGTCGCAAGGCTGCCGCTCGCGCTGCAGCCGCTGTGCCTGGCGGTGGACTCCATCGATCTGGCCGGCCTGCCAGCCCATGACCCGGCTGTCGCCCTGCACGGCGAGAACCTGGTCTACGTCATCTACACCTCGGGCTCCACCGGCCTGCCCAAGGGCGCGGGCAACCGCCACCGCGCGCTGTGCAACCGCCTGGCCTGGGGTCAGCAGCACCAGCCACTGGCCGCGCAGGACACCGTGCTGCAGAAGACGCCGTTCAGCTTCGACATCTCGTTCTGGGAGTTCTTCTGGCCGCTGTCCACAGGCGCCCGGCTGGCGCTGGCAGGGCCCGGGGAGCATCGCGATCCTGCGCGCATCGCGGCCCTGGTCGAGCGCCATGCCGTCAGCTGCATCCACTTCGTGCCGTCCATGCTGCAGGCCTTTCTGTCCAGTGGCCATGCCCCGTCCTGCACGGGCCTGAAGCACATCGTCTGCAGCGGCGAGGCCCTGCCGGCCGAGTTGCGCGACCGCGCACTGGCCTTGCTGCCGGGAGCCCGCCTGCTCAACCTCTACGGGCCGACCGAAGCCGCCATCGAAGTCACCTACCACGACTGCCGCGAGCCCGGCCCGCAGGCCGTGCCCATCGGGCGGCCGCTGGGCAACGTGCAGGTGCATATCGTCGACGCAGGCCTGCAGCCCGTGCCGCGCGGCGTGGCCGGCGAGCTGCTGCTGGGTGGCCTGGCGCTGGCGCGCGGCTACTGGGGCCGGCCCGCGCTCACGGCCGAGCGCTTTGTGGCCAGCCCTTCGGCGCTGGCGGGCGAGCGCGCCTACCGCACGGGCGACCTCGTGCGCTGGAACGAGCAGGGTGAGATCGAATACCTGGGCCGACTGGACCACCAGGTCAAGATCCGCGGCTTCCGCGTGGAGCTGGGCGAGATCGAGGCCGCCCTGCTGGCCGTGCCAGGCCTGCGCGAGGCGGTGGTGGTCGCAGACTCTGCCGAAGGCGGCAGCCGGCTGGTGGCCTACCTGGCCGGTGAAGGTGCCGCGCTGCAGGACCTGGCGGCGCTCAAGGCGCAGCTGGCGCGCAGCCTGCCCGACTACATGGTGCCCTCCCTTTTTGTGCGCCTGGACGCGCTGCCGCTCAACAGCAACGGCAAGGTGGACCGCAAGGCGCTGCCTGCACCCGTGCATCAGTATTCATCGGGCGGCGGCGCGCAGCCGTTCGAGGCACCCGAAGGCGGTGTGGCCGAGACCATTGCCGCCATCTGGCGCGAGCTGCTGCAGCTCGAACGCATAGGCGCCAACGAGAGCTTCTTCGACCTGGGCGGGCATTCGCTGCTGCTGATACGCGCGCACCGGCGGATCGAGGATGCGCTGGGCAGCGGGCTTTCCGTGATCGACATGTTCCAGCACCCGACCGTGGCCACGCTGGCGCGCTGCATCGAGGCGCAGCGCGGCGCGGGGGCGGCCCAGGAAGGGCTGAAGGACCAGCAGGCCGACGCGCGCGCCCAGCGCCGCCGCGCCGCGTTGCTGGGCCGCCGTGGCCTGACCGAGGAGGTGAATTGATGCGTACCCAGAATGCGGGCTACAGCGGCGTGGAGATCGCCATCATCGGCATGGGCGGACGCTTCCCGGGCGCAGACAACGTGGACGCGCTGTGGCGCAACATCCGCGAAGGCCGCGAATCCGTGACCGCCTTCAGCGACGAGGCCCTGCGCGCCCAGGGCGCGGAACAGGCCCTGCTGGACGATCCCGCCTGCGTGAAGTCCGGCGTGATGCTGGAAGGCCTGGACTGGTTCGATGCCGGTTTTTTCGGCTACACGCCGCGCGAGGCCGGCCAGATCGATCCCCAGCAGCGCGTCTTCCTCGAATGCGCCTGGCAGGCGCTGGAGCATGCGGGCTATGACGCCGAGCGGCTGGACGTGGCGGCCGGCGTGTTCGCGGGTGCGGGCGCCAATCTCTACCTCATGCGCCATCTCCTGGGACGTGCCCAGTGGAGCGGCGGCATCGCCGAGCTGATCGCCCTGCTCAACGGCAACGCGGCCGACGCCCTGTGCACGCGCGTGGCCTACAAGCTCAACCTGCGCGGCCCGGCCGTGACCGTGCAGACGGCCTGCTCCACCTCGCTGGTGGCCGTGCACATGGCCTGCCAGTCCTTGCTGGGCATGGAGTGCGACATGGCCCTGGCCGGCGGGGTCTGGCTCAACCTGCTGCAGGGCGCGGGCTACCTGCACCAGCCGGGCGCCATCCTGTCCTCGGACGGTCATTGCCGAGCCTTCGATGCGCGCGCCGACGGCACCATGCTGGGCAGCGGCGCGGGCGTGGTCGTGCTCAAGCGCCTGGACGAGGCGCTGCGCGACGGCGACACTGTCCATGCCGTGATCCGGGGCAGTGCCGTGAACAACGATGGCGCGCGCAAGATCGGCTACAACGCGCCCAGCGTGGACGGCCAGGCCGAGGCCATACGCGCCGCCCAGGCCATGGCCGGCGTCGAGCCCGCTTCCGTGGGCTATGTCGAGGCCCATGGCACGGGCACCACGCTGGGCGATCCCATCGAGATCGCGGCGCTCACCCAGGCCTTCGGCGCGGCGGGAGGACTGACGGGGCGTGCGCCCGGGCACTGCGCCCTGGGATCGGTCAAGACCAATGTGGGGCATCTGGATGCCGCAGCCGGCGTGACCGGCCTGATCAAGGCCGTGATGGCGCTGCGCCACCGCACTCTGCCGCCCAGCCTGAACTTCTCCACGCCCAACCCGCGCGTGGACTTCGCTGGCAGCCCCTTCCGCGTCCAGACCACGGCGCAGGACTGGCCTGCCGGCCCGCTGCCCCGGCGTGCCGGCGTGAGTTCCTTCGGCATGGGCGGCACCAACGCGCATGTGGTGCTGGAGGAAGCTCCGGCCACGCTGCCGGCCGTTCCATCGGAAAGCGCAGGGCGGACCCCCCAATTGCTGCTGCTGTCGGCGCGTACGCCGCAGGCGCTGCAGGCCTCGGCCAGCCGGCTGGCCAGCCATCTGGCTCAGCACCCGGGCCTGGACCTGGCCGATGTGGCCCACACGCTGCGCGTGGGCCGCAAGCGCCATGCGCACCGGCTGGCCGTGCTGGCCCATGGCGTGCCGCAGGCCATCGAGGCGCTGGACCACCCGGCGCCCCTGGTGCATTTCACGGGCAGCGCGCTCTCGCCCCAGCCCGGCCTGGCCTTTCTGTTCCCGGGCCAGGGCGCCCAGCACGCGGGCATGGCGCGCAGCCTGCATGCGCAGGAGCCAGTGTTCCGCGACATCGTGGACCGCTGCTGCGAGAGGGTGAGGACGCAGACCGGCATGGACCTGCTGCCTTGGCTGCTGGCGCATGCCGACGATGCCCAGGCCGCGCAGGCGCTGGCGCGCACCGAGGCCACGCAGCCCGCGCTGTTCATCGTCGAGTACGCCATGGCGCGGCTGTGGATGTCCTGGGACCTGCAGCCCGAGGCCATGCTGGGCCACAGCATCGGCGAGTACGTGGCGGCCTGCATCGCCGGAGTCTTCTCGCTCGACGATGCGCTGGACCTGGTGGTCGCGCGCGGTCGCATCATGCAGGCCACCGAGCCCGGCGCCATGCTGGCGGTGGGCCTGCCTGAGACTGCGCTGCAGCACTGGCTGGGCCGGGGCTGCGATCTGGCCGCCGTCAATGCGGCCGATCTGTGCGTGCTCTCGGGCCGGCCCGACGCCATTGCGGCCGCCGAGCAGGCCTTGGCCGGCACGGGCGTGCTGCTGCGCAGACTGCAGGTGTCGCACGCCTTTCATTCCGCGCTGCTCGATCCCGTGCTCGACGCCTTCGCGCAGAAGCTGGCCGGCGTTCGATTCAACCGGCCTGCCATGGCCTTCATCTCCAACCTCAGCGGCCGCTGGATCCGCGACGAAGAGGCCCAGGACCCGCGCTACTGGCTGCAGCACCTGCGCGGCACGGTGCGCTTTGCGCAGGGCCTGGACACGCTGCTGGACCAAAGCGACCGCATCCTGCTGGAAGTGGGCCCGGGCCAGGGCCTCGGCGGCCTGGTCCGGCGCCATCCCAAGGCTGGCGCAGGCACCGTGCTGGCCTCGCAGGCAGCCGCCAACCGCGAGGAGTTGCAGGCCGACCAGCCCGCGCGCTGCCTGGCCCAGCTTTGGGCGGCGGGCGTTGACGCGGCCAAGGCACCGCTGCTGAACAGCGCACAGGGCGCGCGCCGCGTGCCCTTGCCCGGCTATCCGTTCGAGCGCGAATCGCACTGGGTTGCCGCCACGGTGCCGGCCTCTGAGGCATCTCCAGCCTCTCCTGCTGCCCTTTCCGGAACCGATCCCCTGGACTGGCTGTATGCGCCCGTCTGGCAACGATCCGCGCCTGTGGCATGCGCCGCCACGGCCGCGGCGGGCGGCTGCATGCTGCTGCTGGCCGAGGCCGGATCGGCACTGGCCGAATCCCTGGTGCAGGCCTGGTCCGCCACCCAGTCCGTGCCCGTGGTCCGCATCGAACCGGGTCTGCGCCATGAACGCCTGGGGCCTGCCCGCCATGTGCTGCGCATCGCCGAGCGCAGCGACTGGACGCATGCCCTGCAACAGATCGCCGCCGAGGTCGGTCCCGTGGCGCGCATCTGCCATCTATCGAGCCTGGGCACGCTGGATGACGCACAGGCGGCCGAGCGCTGCCTGCTCGGCCCGCTGGCCCTGGCCCAGGCGCTGGAAGCGATGCCCGCCGTGCGCGCAGGCGGTGGGCTGCAGATGCTGCTGGTCACGGACGGGCTGGAGGACGTGACAGGAACCGAAGCCCTGCAGCCCGCCAAGGCCATGCTCCACGGACCCTGCCTCGTGATTCCGCAGGAGCTGCCGGGCATGGCCTGCCGCATCGTCGATGTGCTGCTTGTGCACAGCGAGCAGCCCGATGGGGCGGCCGCGCTGGCGCGGCGCATCCTTGCCGAGTTCAGCGAGCCCGCACCGGCCTGCGTGGCCCTGCGCGGCCCGCACCGCTGGACCCGGCGCTTCGAGCGCATTGCGGGGCCGACGGCACCCGCCGTCACGCCAGCTGCGCCAGCCACCGCGCCGCGCCTGCGCCGTGGCGGCTGCTATCTGATCACGGGCGGCCTGGGCGGCATGGGGCTTGCGCTGGCCCGGCACCTGGCCGAGCACTGGCAGGCCCGGCTGGTGCTGCTGGGCCGCTCGCCGCTGCCTGAACGGGGTCAGTGGCAGGCACTGGCGCAGGATGCGCAGACCGAACCTGCGCTGCGTGCCCGGCTGCAGCAGTTGCTGGAGCTGGAACGGCTGGGTGCCCAGCTGTGCACGGTGCAGGCCGATGTGGGCAGCAAAGCCCAGCTGCGCACTGCGTTGGAGCAGGCGCAGCGCGCGTTCGGCGAAATTCATGGCGGCATCCATGGCGTCATCCACGCCGCCGGCCTGGCCGGAGACGGCATGCTCGCGGACAAGCGGGCACACGAGGTGATGCAGGTGCTCGCGCCCAAGCTCCAGGGCACGCGGGCCTTGCTGGCAGCCCTGGACGGGCAGCCGCTGGACTTCATGCTGCTGTGCTCCTCCCTGTCCGCCGTGGCGGGTGGCCTGGGCCGCATCGACTATGCGGCCGCCAACGCCTGCCTGGATGCGCTGGCCGTGGCCCATGGCCGCACGGCCGGCTGGCCGCTGATTTCCGTGGGCTGGGACGGATGGCGCGGCGTGGGCATGGCGGCAGGCACGTCCATGCCCGAAGGTGTGGGCATCGCACCGGAGCAGGGCGCGCACCTGTTCGAGCACATCCTGGCCAGCCCTGTGCAGTCCCATGTCTGCGTGTCCACCACCGACCTGGAGACGCGCCGCCACGCGGACCTTGCCAAGTTGCTGGACCAGGCCCTGCCTGCGGCATCGGCAGCGACGGCCGGGCCGCCGCCCACCCAGGCGCGGCCCGGTGGCATGGCTGGCTTCGCGGCGCCCGAGGGCGACCTGGAGACCGGTCTGGCCGCGCTCTGGAGCGGCTTCCTGGGCGTGGCTCCCGTGGGCGCCGAGGACAACCTTTTCGAACTCGGCGGCGACTCGCTCATGGCCATACAGCTGCTGGCGCGCGTGCGCCAGGCCTATGGCGTCGAAATCCATCCTGCGGCCTTGCTGCGCACGCCCACGGTGCGACGCCTGGCCGAACTCGTTGAAACCCGGCTGATCGAGGAAATCCAGGCGCTGGACGCACAAGCCGAGCCCGCCCCGACCAGCGCATCGCCGCTTTATTCGTGAAGATCGCCATGACAGCACCGCAAGATATTCAGTCCCTGCGCGCCCGGCTCAGCCCCGAGCAGCGTGCCCAGCTCGATGCCCGCCTGCGCGGCGGCGGCAGCCCGGCCGTGCGCGCTGGCCAGGACATTCCACGCCGCGATCCGGCCAGCCCGGCCCTGCTGTCCCATGCCCAGCGCAGCCTCTGGCTGACCTGGCAGCTGGCGCCCGACAGCCCGGCCTACAACCTGGCCGGCAGCCTGGACATGGAAGGCCCGCTGGACGTGGCGGCGCTGGCGGCCGCGCTGGGCGACCTGGTGTCGCGGCACGACATCCTGCGTACGCGGATCACGGCCGGCGACGATGGCCAGGCGGAGCAAGTGGTGCAGCCGATGGAGCCGGTGCAACCGGACGGGGCCACGTCACTGCAAATGCCTGTGGTCGATCTGCCGGCGCAGGCCGCGCTGGAGGACGCATTGGCCGGCTTCGCGCAGACGCCTTTCGCCCTTGACCGCCAGGCACCGCTGCGCGCCTGCCTGTACCGCCTGGGGGCGCAGCGCCACGTGCTGGCGCTGTCGCTGCACCATATCGCTGCGGACGGCTGGTCGCTGCGCATCCTGATTGACGAGCTGCTGCACTGCTACGAGGCCCGGTTGCGCGCGCAGCCCCCCGCGCTGGCGCCCATGCCCATCCAGTTCGCCGACTACGCAGCCTGGGAACGCCAGCGCCTGGACGGTGGCGAGCGAGAGCGCCAATTGCGCTACTGGCGCGATCGCCTGGGCCAGGAACACGCGCCGCTGGAGCTGCCCCTGAGCCATGCGCGCGGCGCCGTGCCGGGCGCGGCCGAGGGCCGGCACCGCTTTGTCTGGTCCGTCGAGCTGTCCGACGCAGTGCGCGCGCTGGCGCGGGCGCGGGGCGCCTCGCTGTTCATGGCCATGACGGCCTTGCTGGATCTGTTGCTGTACCGCCTGAGCGGCCAGCGCCGCATCCGCGTGGGCACGCCCATTGCCAACCGGGGCAAGGCCGAGACGCATGGGCTGATCGGCTATCTGCTCAACCTGCAGGTGCTGCAGGTCGATGCCGCACCGCAGATGGGCTTTGGCGAACTGCTGGAACAGGTGCGCCAGGCCGTGCTGGATGCGCAGCAGCATGCCGACCTGCCGTTCGACATGCTGGTCGAGGCGCTGGCGCCCGAGCGCCTGCCGGGCGTGCATCCGCTGTTCCAGGTCAAGTGCACGCAGCAGGACGCCATGGAGCGCGAGCGCAGTGCCGCCGGCCTGCGCGTGCGCATGCAGACACTGACGGCAGGCCAGGCGCATTTCGACCTGAGCCTGGACTTCACCGACCGGGCCGAGGGCATCGAATGCGTGTTCATCCACGACACGGGCCTGTTCGATGCGCAGCGCATCGCCGTCTTCGCGGACAGCCTGACCCGCTGCGCGCAGCAGGTGGTGGCTGCTCCCGATGCAGCACTGGCAGCCATTGCGCTGGCCGACCCGCCTGACCCGAACGCCGTGCCACATCCCGCTGAGTCGCAGGTCGCAACAGTGCTTGCGCTGTGGAGCGCCTCGGTGGCGCGCCAGGGCCAGGGCATGGCGCTGCGCGCCGAATCGCGCACCGCATCCTTCGCGCAGCTGGACCGTGCGGCCAACCGCCTGGCCGCGCAGCTGCGCGCGCAGGGCCTGCGTCCGGAAACCCGCATCGGCGTACTGGCGCCGCGTTCGCCCGAGATGGTGCTGGGCATGCTGGCCGTGCTCAAGGCCGGCTGCGTCCATGTGCCGCTGGACCCCGAGCTGCCGGCCGAGCGCCTGGCCTGCCAGCTGGACGACTGCGGCGCCCGCCTGCTGCTGGCCGCGCAGCCCGCGGCGTGGCAGCCGGCGATTCCCGTCTGGCCGCTGGCACTCTCCGACGACACCGAGCCTGAAGGCACCGCGCTGGAACCCGTCACGCTCCACCGCGATCAGGCCGCCTACCTCATCTACACCTCGGGCTCCACCGGCCAGCCCAAGGGCGTGGTGATCAGCCACGGCGCGCTGGCCAACTATGTGCAGGGCGTGCTGGCGCGGCTGGACCTGCCGGCCAGTGCCTCCAGCATGGCCATGGTGTCCACCGTGGCCGCCGACCTGGGCCATACGGTGCTGTTCGGCGCGCTGTGCTCTGGGCGCCTGCTGCACCTGATCGCCCCCGAGCGCGTCTTCGATCCCGATGCCTTTGCGGACTACATGCACACGCACCAGGTCGATGTGCTCAAGATCGTGCCCAGCCATCTGCAGGCCCTGCTGAATGCTGCCCGGCCCGAACAGGTCCTGCCGCGCCATTGCCTGGTGCTGGGGGGAGAGGCCACGGGCTGGGCGCTGGGCGCGCAGATCGCCGCACTCAGCCCGGGTACCAGGGTGCTCAATCACTACGGCCCGACGGAGACCACCGTGGGAGTACTGACACAGGAGGCCGCCGCAGGCGCTCGCGAGGCCGCCACGGTCCCGCTGGGCAAGCCATTGGGCAATGGCCGCGCGCATGTGCTGGACGAATGGCTGAGCCCGGTTGGCCAGGGACTTGCCGGAGAGCTGTACCTGGGCGGCCAAGGCCTGGCGCGCGGCTACCAGGGCAGGCGTGGCCAGACCAGCGAGCGCTTTGTTGCTGATCCCTGGTGCGCAGGCCAGCGCCTGTACCGCACGGGGGACCGCGTACGGCAGCTCGTCGATGGCAGCTTCGAGTTTCTGGGCCGGCACGACGACCAGATCAAGCTGCACGGTTACCGCATCGAACTCAGGGAAGTTGCCCAGGCGCTGCAGGGACTGCCCGGCGTTGCGAGTGCCGAAGCCATCGTGCGCGAGGCCCAAAACGGACAGCAGCGCCTGCTGGCCTATGTCGTCGCTCAAGAAGGACAGGTGCTCGATATCGCCGCGCTGCGCGAACTCCTGTCGCGTGCTTTGCCGCCCTATATGCTGCCCGCAGCCATCGTGCCGCTGCCCCAACTGCCGTTGACCATGAACGGCAAGATCGACCGGAATGCCCTGCCGGAGCCTGCGCCGGAGTCCGTTGAAGGCGCTGGCCATGAGGCGCCGGTGGGAGCGGCCGAGCAGGCGCTGGCTGCGGTGTGGGCAGAGGTGCTGGGGCGCGAGCACATCAGCCGCAGGGACAACTTCTTCGAGATTGGAGGAGACTCCATCCTCGCTCTCAAGGTGGTGGCCAAGGCACGCAAGCGTGGGCTCAGACTGGTACCCAGGCAATTGTTCGAGCAGGTCAGCCTGCAGCAGCTGGCCGCCATGCTGGAGTCCTCACCGCCTGCTCAGCAGGCCACGGCGGCAGGTGCGAATCAAGCCAAGGAAGAGTCCATTGCGGTGCTGGAGGCGGCGCTGCGCAGCCAGCCGCTGCTGCCATCGCATGCCCAACTGCGCCAATGGTTCCTCTGGCAGCTGGATCCGCACAGCAGTGCCTACCACATCGCAGGCGCGCTGAAACTGGCGGGAGCGTTGGATCTGCCAGCCCTGCGCCTGAGCTTCGACGAGCTTGTGGCGCGCCACGAATCGCTGCGCACGGTGTTCCGTGCCGATGCCCAGGGCCAGGTGTGGCAGCACATCCAGGCGCCAGCGGAACTGCCCGGCTCCGCGATGCCGCTGATCGATTTCTCGACCTTGCCCGAGAACCGGCGCGATGCCGCCGTGCGGCAAGAGGCAATGGGCATCATCGCCGCGCCCTTCGATCTGTCCCGGGGACCGCTGCTGCGGCTGGCGCTGATCCGTGTGACGCCACAGGCACATGTGCTGGTCGTGGTCATGCACCACATCGTCTCGGACGGCTGGTCCATGCAAATCATCGTGGACGAGTTCGCTCAGCGTTACTGCGCACGTCTTCAAGGGCAAAGCCTGAAGCTTGCCCCGCTGCGCCTGCAGTACGCGGATCATGCAGCCTGGCACCGGGGCTGGCTGCAGGGCGGCGAGGGGGAGCGACAACTGGCTTACTGGAAGAGCAGGCTGGGCAGCGAGCATCCCGTCATGCAATTGCCCACGAGCCAGCCACGCCGCGCAGGTGTCCGCTACCGCGCTGCACAGCATTCCATCGCGCTGTCCGCCGAGCGGGTGCACGGCCTGCAGCGCAGGGCCCAGGCCCAGGGCATGAGCCTGTTCATGGTGATGCTGGCAGGGTTCCAGGCGCTGCTGCATCGCTATACCGGCCTGCAGGACATCCGGGTCGGCGTGCCCACCGCCAACCGGCACAGGGCAGAGAGCCAGGGCATCGTGGGTTTCTTCGTCAACACCCAGGTGATGCGCGGGCAGTTGCACGGCCAGATGACGCTGTCCGAGTTGCTGATCCAGGCCCGGGATGCCGTGGCGCAGGCCCAGGAGCACCAGGACCTTCCCTTCGAGCAGTTGGTGGAAGCGCTGCAGCCGCAGCGCAGCCTGAGCGTCAGTCCCCTGTTCCAGGTGATGTTCAACCACCAGAGAAAGGGCCGCCAGGTGCTGGAGCAGCTTCCCGGGCTGCGGTTCGAGGGCTATCTGGACATCGAGAGATCGACCATATTCGAGTTCATGCTGGACACGGTCGAGTGGGAGGATGGCCGCCTCAGCGCGCAGTTCAGCTATGCACAGGAGCTGTTCGAAGCTCCCATGGTCGAGCGGCTGGCGCGCAGCTTCGACCAGTTGCTGGCGACGCTGGTGGAAAGGCCCGGGGCGCGGCTGTCCGAGATCGACATCCTCGGCGCTGCCGACCTCCGAAATCTCGATGCGTGGAGCCGTGCAGGCGGGCAGGGGGCCAACCCTGGCTGTCTTGTGCAGATGATCGAGGGCCAGGTGCAGCGGCAGCCGCATGCGATCGCCACCGAATGTGCGGGAGAAAGCCTCAGCTACGGCGAGTTGAACCTCCGCGCCAACCGCCTGGCCCATCTGCTGATACGCAAGGGCATGGGGCCTGAGCGCCGTGTCGCCGTGGCCTTGCCGCGCGGCATTGATTCAGTGGTGGCCTTGCTGGCCATCCTCAAGTCGGGCGCCGCCTATGTGCCGCTGGACCTGGACTACCCTGCGGACAGAATCGCCGTCATGCTGGAAGACAGCCGGGCCGATGTCTTCATCCATAACGCGGATATGGGCGCCGCGCTTTCGGGCACCTTTGAAGGGCTGCCCGGCATCGACCTGCGCCGCGTGGTGTGGGCCCAGTTGCCACAGGGCAACCCGTCCGTCGCGTTGAATGCGGACAGCCTGCTGTACATCCTGTTCACCTCAGGCTCCACCGGGCGTCCCAAGGGCATTGCCATGCGGCACGGCGTGCTCTCTCAACTGGTCGCATGGCAGATCACCCGGATGCCGGGATCGGCACGAACGCTGATGTTTGCCTCGCCTTGCTTCGATGTGGGCTACCAGGAGGTCGCCGTGGCCCTCTGCTCGGGCGCCACCCTGGTCCAGACGGATGCTGACCAGAGAAGGGATTTCTCGTTGCTGCTGGCCTTGATGGAGGATCAGGCGGTGGAGCGCGTCTACCTGCCCTATGCCGTGCTCCAGCTGCTGGCCGAAGCGGCGCTGCGCCTGGACAGGCGCCTGCCCGCGCTGCGGCAGATCATCACGGCGGGCGAGCAGCTCAAGCTGACCGAGGAGCTGGCGGCCTGGCTGCGGCGCCTGCCCCGATGCCGGTTGTTCAACCAGTACGGTCCCACGGAAACCCACGTGGTCAGCAACTCGGACGTGGACGCTGGCGACGGCCGCATGCTGCCACCCATAGGCACGCCCGCGTCCACGGCCATCCTGCGCGTGCTGGACGACAGCCTGCAGCTGGTGCCGCCGGGCGTGGTCGGCGAGCTGTATCTGGGTGGTGCGCTCGCCAGAGGCTATGTGGGGCGTCCCTCGCTCACGGCGCAGCGCTTTGTGGCGGACCCGCTGGACGGCCATGCCGGGCGCCTGTACCGGACGGGGGATCTGGCGCGTTGGGATGAGCAAGGCCAGCTCGAATACCTGGGGCGCGTCGATCACCAGGTGAAGATCCGCGGCTTTCGCGTGGAGCCCGGCGAGGTGGAGGCGGCCCTGCTGGCGCTGCAGCCGGTGCGCGAGGTCGTCGTCGTGGCGCAGCAGCTGGCGAACTCAAGCCGGCTTGTGGCCTACGTCGTCGCCCATCCTGGGGCTGCTGTGGATGCCGCTGCGCTGCGTGAAGGTCTGCGGCAGTCCTTGGCCGACTACATGCTGCCTTCGGCCTTTGTCGAACTGCAGGCGCTGCCCCTGAATGCCAATGGCAAGGTGGACAGATCCAGGCTGCCCGATCCCGCTTTCGTCTCGTCGACCACCCATGAGGAACCGTCTGGAGATACCGAGCAAGGGCTGGCGCGGATCTGGTGCGAACTGCTGTCGGCGGAGCGTGTGGGCCGCAGGGACAACTTCTTCGAGTTGGGCGGCCATTCCCTGCTTGCTGCGCAGATGGTGGCACGCGTGCAAAGCACCCTGCATACCAGCCTTGCCGTCAAGGACGTGTTCGAAGCTCCCGAGCTGGCCGCCATGGCCGCTCGCATTGCCACCTCTGGTGATCAGGATGCGAAGTTCCGCGAGATCGCCTCGTTTATCGACAGTCTGGAGAACGTTTGATGGGTCTCGATCAAGTGCGGTATGTGGCGGAAAAATTCGCCGGGCTTTCCGATGACAAGCGCCGCCTTGTCTACCAGCAGCTCAGGGCGCAAGGGCTGTCTCCCGGACAATTTCCCATCCTGCCGCGTGGCTCGCAGGCGCGTGGCGAATGTGTGGCCTCGGCAGCCCAGGCACGGCAGTGGTTTCTGTGGGAGCTGGATCCTCGGAGCACGGCTTACCACCTGGCGGGCGTGATGCGGCTGGAGGGGCAATTCGATATCGAGGCGGCAAGAGCAGCACTGTCCGGCGTGGTGCAGCGCCATGAGTCGCTGCGCACGGTGTTCAGGATGGGTGAACAGGGCCAGCTTCAACAGCTCATCCGCGAACAGGCCGAGATAGATTTCAGCTGCCTGGACCTCGGCGCGTCGGGCCAAGCCCACGCACAGCAAGCCGAAGTGCAGCGCATCTGCAGCCAACCGTTCGATCTGGCCCGGGGGCCGCTGCTGCGTGCCGTGGTGTTGCGGCTTGCTCCCGAGGCGCATCTATTCGTGGTGGTCATGCACCATATCGTTGCCGATGGCTGGTCGCTGCAGATCGTGGTCAACGAATTTGCCCAGCGCTATCGGGCCTTGGTCCGGGGCGAGGCTGTGGCCCTGGCGCCGTTGGCGGTGCAGTATGCCGACCATGCGCTGTGGCAGAGAAGCTGGCTGGACGCAGGCGAGGCCGACCGGCAACTGCTGTACTGGCAACAGCAGCTGGGCGACAAGCACCCGGTTCTTGAGCTGCCGGCAGACTGGCAACGAAGGAGTGACGGACGCTACCAGGCGGCGCGACACGGCCTGGTCCTGTCCGTCGACCTGGTGCAGCGGTTGCGTGCGCTGGCTGATCGGCATGGCGCCAGCCTGTTCATGGTGCTGCTGGCAGGATTCCAGGCATTGCTGCACCGCCACACCGGCTGCGAGGATATCCGGGTGGGAGTGCCCATCGCCAACCGG
This sequence comes from Delftia deserti, assembly GCF_042653485.1. Taxonomy (NCBI): domain Bacteria; kingdom Pseudomonadati; phylum Pseudomonadota; class Betaproteobacteria; order Burkholderiales; family Comamonadaceae; genus Delftia; species Delftia deserti. Next base: position 6,156,916 of record NZ_JBHSIH010000001.1, read on the forward strand.
CACCGGGTGGAGACCGAAGGCCTCGTCGGCTTTTTCGTCAATACCCAGGTGTTGCGCGCCAGACTGCACGGGTCCATGCCATTCAGGCAACTGCTTAACCAGACCCGCAAGGCGGCGCTGGAGGCCCAGGACCACCAGGACCTGCCTTTCGAGCGGCTGGTGGAAGCCCTGCAGCCCGAGCGCAGCCTGGGCAGCAGCCCTCTGTTCCAGGTGATGTTCAACCATCTGCGCGAGGACTACCGGGCGCTGCAGCAACTGCCAAGCCTGAAGGCCGAACTCTGCGACACCGGCGACAAGGCGGCACAGTTCGAGTGGATGCTGGAGACCACGGAGCGGCCCGATGGCAGCGTGCATGCAAGGTTCAGCTATGCGCGCGAGCGCTTCGAGCCCTCCCGCATCGCACGGCTTGCGGACCATTGGGTTCATATGCTGTCGGTATTCGCAGACCGGCCGGACTGCTGGATGGGATCGGTCGATCTGCTGCCTGCAGCGGAGACGACACAGTTGCATGCGCTGGCCCGAGCAACGCATGTGCAGGGGGATATTCAGCCCCTGCACCAGCGGATGCAGCATTGGGCCCGGCGCTGCCCTGGTGTCCCGGCGCTGGCATTCGGGCAGCAATCCCTGACCTATGCCGAACTCGACGCCCGGGCCAACCGCCTGGCCCACCGCCTGATCGCCCTGGGCGTGCGCCCCGAGACGCGCGTGGGCATTGCCATGCAGCGTTCGGTGGAGATGGTGGTGGGCCTGCTGGCCATTCTCAAGGCCGGCGGCGCCTATGTGCCGCTGGACCCGGACTACCCTGCCGATCGCCTGGCGCACATGGTGCAGGACAGCGGCATTGCTCTGGTGCTCACCCATTCGTCGGTGCGTGAGCGCATTCCCGGTGCTGCTGCGCTGCAGGTGCTGGAGATCGACACGCTGGACCTGTCGGGCGAGCCGGGCATCGACCCGCAGGTCGAGGTGAGCCCGGACAGCCTGGCCTATGTGATCTACACCTCGGGCTCCACGGGCCGCCCCAAGGGTGCGCAGCTGAGCCACCGCAACGTGGCGCGTCTGCTCGATGCCACCGATGCCTGGTTCGGCTTCGGCCCTGGCGATACCTGGACGCTGTTCCACTCCTACGCCTTCGACTTCTCGGTCTGGGAGATCTTTGGCGCCCTGTGCACGGGCGGCCGGCTGGTGGTGGTGCCGTACTGGGTCAGCCGCTCGCCCCAGGACTTCCTGGCCTTGCTGCGTGCCGAGCGCGTAACGGTTCTCAATCAGACACCTTCGGCCTTCGGGCAACTGGTGCATGCGGTGGAGCAGGACGAGGAGGGTGGTTCCGGCCTGTCGCTGCGCCAGGTGGTCTTCGGCGGCGAGGCGCTGGAGCCCGAGAGCCTGAGGCCGTGGTTCGACCGCTTTGGCGACCAGGGCCCCAGGCTCATCAACATGTACGGCATCACCGAGACCACGGTGCATGTGACGTACCGGCAGATCACCAAGGCGGATTTGGACGGTGGCCGCAGTCCCGTGGGAACTGCCATTCCGGACCTGGGCCTGTACGTGCTGGACGGCAGCCTGAACCTGCTGCCGCAAGGCGTGGCGGGCGAGCTGTTCGTTGCGGGCGCGGGCCTGGCGCGTGGCTATCTCAACCGTGCAGGACTCAGTGCCGAGCGCTTCATTGCCAATCCGTTCAGCGAAGCAGGCGAGCGCCTGTACCGCACAGGCGACCTGGTGCGCTGGAGCGCCCAGGGCGAACTCGAATACCTGGGCCGGGCGGACCAGCAGGTCAAGATCCGGGGCTTCCGCATCGAGCTGGGCGAGGTGCAGTCGCAGCTGCTGGCCCAGCCCGAGGTGCGCGAGGCGGTGGTGCTGGCCAAGGAGGGGCCTGGCGGTGCACGGTTGGTGGCCTACGTCTCGTTGAACGAAGACTTGGAAGAAGGGATGCTCAGAGGCCGCCTGGGCCAGTCCCTGCCCGAGTACATGGTGCCCTCGGCCATCGTCGTGCTCGATGCCCTGCCTTTGACGGCCAACGGCAAGGTGGACCGCAGGGCGCTGCCCGAGCCGGAGATGGCGAGTGCGCAGGAATACGAGGCGCCGCAAGGCGAGCTGGAGGAGACGCTGGCGAAGATCTGGGCCGAGGTGCTGGGCGTGGAGCGCGTGGGCCGGCAGGACGGCTTCTTCGAGCTGGGCGGGCATTCGCTGCTGGCCCTGGGCCTGCTGGAGCGCGTGCGCGCCCAGGGCCTGTGCGTGCAGGTGCGCACGCTGTTCCAGCATCCGAGGCTGGCGGAGTTTGCACAGGCGGTGGAGCAGGGTCAGGGCCAGACCAATGGCGAGATCGACGTGCCGCCCAACCTGATCCCCGAAGGCTGCGCGGAGATCACACCGCAGATGCTGACCCTGGTGGAGCTGGATGCCCGGGAGATTGCGCGCATCACGGCCGGGGTGCCCGGCGGTGCAGCCAACATCCAGGACATCTACCCGCTGGCACCGCTGCAGGAGGGCATGCTGTTCCACCACATGCTGGACACGCAGCACGATGCCTACGTGACCTCGCACGAGCTGCTGTTCGACAGCCGCGAGCGGCTGGAGCACTTTGCGGCCAGCTTCAATACCGTGATTGCGCGGCACGACATTCTGCGCACGGCGGTGCTGTGGGAGGGGTTGCGCGAGCCGGTGCAGGTGGTATGGCGGCAAGCGGTGCTGCAGCTGCGGTGGCTGGAGGGCGTGCATGCGCTGCCCCAGGCGCATCGCATCGATGTGCGCCAGGCGCCCATGATCGACGGCTTTGCTGCACCCGACGGGCAGCGCTGGCGGCTGCGCCTGTACACCCACCACATGGTGGACGACAACACCACGCTGAAGCTGGCTGTCAGGGAGATAGGGCTGGTGCAGCAGGGCCTGCAGGCCCAGCTGCCCGAGCCGGTGGCGTTCAGGCGCTTTGTGGCGCAGGCGCGGCTGGGAGGCAGCAGGGCCGGGCACGAGGCGTTCTTCCGGCAGATGCTGGCAGATGTGCAGGAGCCGACGGCGCCGTACGGGTTGCTGGATGTGCGCGGGGATGGCTCCGAAGTGCAGGAGGCGCGGTTGGAGCTGGATGCGGGGCTTGCGCGGCGCATCCGGGAGCAGGCGCGCAGCCATGGGGTGAGCGCGGCGGCGCTGTTCCATCTGGCCTGGGCGCTGGTGGTGGGCAGGACCACGAGGCGGGAGGATGTGGTGTTCGGCACGGTGCTGTTCGGTCGCATGCAGGGGCAGCGGGGTGCGGACCGGGCGCTGGGGATGTTCATCAACACCTTGCCGATCCGCATCCGGCTGGGTGTGCAGGGGGTGGTGCAGGCCTTGAGGCAGGCGCATGCGGCGCTGACGCAGTTGCTGGAGCACGAGCATGCCAGCCTGTCGCTGGCCCAGCGCTGCAGCGGGCTGGAGGCGGGGGTGCCGCTGTTCACGGCCCTGCTCAACTACAGGCATGGTGCCTCTGCATCCGATGACACGGCCAAGTCCTGGGAAGGCATGGAAATTCTGGGCACGCGGGAGCGTACCAACTATCCGTTCGGTCTCTATGTGAATGACAGGGACGGTGGCTTCGAGCTGGTGGCACATATTGCGCAGCAGGTAGGAGCGCAGCGCGTAGCGGATGCCGTGAGGCAGACCCTAGAAAGCCTGGTCCAGGCGCTGGCCGCAAGGCCATCGATGGCCGCCGTGGACATGGCGGTGTTGGATGGCCGGGAGCTAGCGTCCTTGCGGCAACGGGGCACCTTTCTCAAGGCGGGGCAGCATGCGCAGCCGCTCCATCGCCTTGTGGCGCAGCAGGCCGGCAGCCATCCTGGTGCCATTGCCTTGCGCTGCGGGGCGCATACGCTGACCTATGCCGAACTCGACGCCCGGGCCAACCGCCTGGCCCACCGCCTGATCGCCCTGGGCGTGCGCCCCGAGGCGCGCGTGGGCATTGCCATGCAGCGTTCGCTGGAGATGGTGGTGGGCCTGCTGGCCATCCTCAAGGCCGGCGGCGCCTATGTGCCGCTGGACCCGGACTACCCTGCCGATCGCCTGGCGCACATGGTCGCTGACAGCGGGATCGGCTTGGTGCTAACGCAGGCGGCAGTGCGTGAGCGCATTCCCGGTGCTGCTGCGCTGCAGGTGCTGGAGATCGACACGCTGGACCTGTCGGGCGAGCCGGGCACCGACCCGCAGGTCGAGGTGAGCCCGGACAGCCTGGCCTATGTGATCTACACCTCGGGCTCCACGGGCCGCCCCAAGGGCGCGCAGCTGAGCCACCGCAACGTGGCGCGTCTGCTCGATGCCACCGATGCCTGGTTCGGCTTCGGCCCTGGCGATACCTGGACGCTGTTCCACTCCTACGCCTTCGACTTCTCGGTCTGGGAGATCTTTGGCGCCCTGTGCACGGGCGGCCGGCTGGTGGTGGTGCCGTACTGGGTCAGCCGCTCGCCCCAGGACTTCCTGGCCTTGCTGCGTGCCGAGCGCGTAACGGTTCTCAATCAGACACCTTCGGCCTTCGGGCAACTGGTGCATGCGGTGGAGCAGGACGAGGAGGGTGGTTCCGGCCTGTCGCTGCGCCAGGTGGTCTTCGGCGGCGAGGCGCTGGAGCCCGAGAGCCTGAGGCCGTGGTTCGACCGCTTTGGCGACCAGGGCCCCAGGCTCATCAACATGTACGGCATCACCGAGACCACGGTGCATGTGACGTACCGGCAGATCACCAAGGCGGATTTGGACGGTGGCCGCAGCCCGGTGGGCGTGGCGATTCCGGACCTGGGCCTGTACGTGCTCGATGGCAGCCTGAACCTGCTGCCGCAGGGCGTGGCCGGGGAGCTGTTCGTGGCAGGCGAGGGGCTGGCACGTGGCTATCTCAACCGTGCAGGACTCAGTGCCGAGCGCTTCATTGCCAATCCGTTCAGCGAAGCAGGCGAGCGCCTGTACCGCACAGGCGATCTGGTGCGCTGGAACGCACAGGGCGAACTCGAATACCTGGGCCGGGCGGACCAGCAGGTCAAGATCCGGGGCTTTCGCATCGAGCTGGGCGAGGTGCAGTCGCAGCTGCTGGCCCAGCCCGAGGTGCGCGAGGCGGCAGTGCTGGCCAGGCAAGGTCCGGGCGGGTCAAGGCTGGTGGCCTATGTGTCGCTGCATAGCGCTGTCGAAGACAGCGTGCTCAGGCAGCGTCTGGGCCAGGTGCTGCCCGACTACATGGTGCCCTCGGTCATCGTCGTGCTCGATGCCCTGCCTTTGACGGCCAACGGCAAGGTGGACCGCAGGGCGCTGCCCGAGCCGGAAATGGCGAGTGCGCAGGAATACGAGGCGCCGCAAGGCGAGCTGGAGGAGACGCTGGCGAAGATCTGGGCCGAGGTGCTGGGCGTGGAGCGCGTGGGCCGGCAGGACGGCTTCTTCGAGCTGGGCGGGCATTCGCTGCTGGCCCTGGGCCTGCTGGAGCGCGTGCGCGCCCAGGGCCTGTGCGTGCAGGTGCGCACGCTGTTCCAGCATCCGAGGCTGGCGGAGTTTGCACAGGCGGTGGAGCAGGGTCAGGGCCAGACCAATGGCGAGATCGACGTGCCGCCCAACCTGATCCCCGAAGGCTGCGCGGAGATCACACCGCAGATGCTGACCCTGGTGGAGCTGGATGCCCGGGAGATTGCGCGCATCACGGCCGGGGTGCCCGGCGGTGCAGCCAACATCCAGGACATCTACCCGCTGGCACCGCTGCAGGAGGGCATGCTGTTCCACCACATGCTGGACACGCAGCACGATGCCTACGTGACCTCGCACGAGCTGCTGTTCGACAGCCGCGAGCGGCTGGAGCACTTTGCGGCCAGCTTCAATACCGTGATTGCGCGGCACGACATTCTGCGCACGGCGGTGCTGTGGGAGGGGTTGCGCGAGCCGGTGCAGGTGGTATGGCGGCAAGCGGTGCTGCAGCTGCGGTGGCTGGAGGGCGTGCATGCGCTGCCCCAGGCGCATCGCATCGATGTGCGCCAGGCGCCCATGATCGACGGCTTTGCTGCACCCGACGGGCAGCGCTGGCGGCTGCGCCTGTACACCCACCACATGGTGGACGACAACACCACGCTGAAGCTGGCTGTCAGGGAGATAGGGCTGGTGCAGCAGGGCCTGCAGGCCCAGCTGCCCGAGCCGGTGGCGTTCAGGCGCTTTGTGGCGCAGGCGCGGCTGGGAGGCAGCAGGGCCGGGCACGAGGCGTTCTTCCGGCAGATGCTGGCAGATGTGCAGGAGCCGACGGCGCCGTACGGGTTGCTGGATGTGCGCGGGGATGGCTCCGAAGTGCAGGAGGCGCGGTTGGAGCTGGATGCGGGGCTTGCGTGGCGCATCCGGGAGCAGGCGCGCAGCCATGGGGTGAGCGCGGCGGCGCTGTTCCATCTGGCCTGGGCGCTGGTGGTGGGCAGGACCACGGGGCGGGAGGATGTGGTGTTCGGCACGGTGCTGTTCGGGCGCATGCAGGGGCAGCGGGGTGCGGACCGGGCGCTGGGGATGTTCATCAACACCTTGCCGATCCGCATCCGGCTGGGTGTGCAGGGGGTGGTGCAGGCCTTGAGGCAGGCGCATGTGGCGCTGACGCAGTTGCTGGAGCACGAGCATGCCAGCCTGTCGCTGGCCCAGCGCTGCAGCGGGCTGGAGGCGGGGGTGCCGCTGTTCACGGCCCTGCTCAACTACAGGCACGGTGCCGGGCAGTCCGAAGATGTTCAAACCGAAGCGCTGCAGTGGGAGGGGGTTGAAATGGTGGGTGGGGTAGAGCGCACCAACTATCCCTTCGGCCTGTTCGTGAATGACATGGGTAGCGATTTTTCGCTGGTGGTCCAGGTGGCGCAGGGCATTGATGCGTCTACCGTCGGTGGCTATGTGATCGAGGCCGTAGAAGGCTTGGCCCGGGCTCTGGGGGCGCCCTCGCCCGGGCGGCTGTCGGAGATCGGTGTGCTGCAGGGGCAAGAGCGTGCGCGCTTGCTGGAGTGGAGCGTGGATGAGCATGCCCACCCGTGGCAGGTTCCCGTGCACCGCCTGTTCGAGCAACGAGTACACGAACACCCCGAGGCGCCTGCCCTGTCGTTCGGGCAGCGGACGCTGAGCTATGGGGAACTCAATGTCCGTGCCAACCGCCTGGCCCATCGCCTGATCGCCCTGGGCGTGCGCCCCGAGACGCGCGTGGGCATTGCAGCGCAGCGCTCGCTGGAGATGGTGGTCGGCCTGCTGGCCATTCTCAAGGCCGGTGGCGCCTATGTGCCGCTGGATCCGGACTATCCGGCGGATCGGCTGGCGCACATGGTTGAAGACAGCGGCCTTGGCTTGGTGCTGGTGCAGGACGCGCTGCGCATGGGCCTGCCTGATCTGCAGGGCCTGCCGTTGGTGGATCTCGATCTGCGGGACGTGGACAGCGAACCGGCCCACGACCCGGAAGTCGAGCTGCATGGCGAGAACCTGGCCTATGTCATCTTCACCTCGGGCTCGACCGGGAGGCCCAAGGGTGCCGCCAACCGCCACGGTGCGCTGCACAACCGACTGGCCTGGATGCAGCAGGCCTATGCGCTGACGGCGACGGACGCGGTGCTGCAGAAGACTCCTTTCAGCTTCGACGTGTCGGTATGGGAGTTCTTCTGGCCGCTGATGACAGGAGCCAGGCTGGTGGTGGCAGGCCCCGGCGACCACCGCGATCCGGCCCGGCTGGTATCGCTGATCCGGCAGCATGGCATCACCACCCTCCACTTTGTACCTTCGATGCTCCAGGCCTTTCTCGGTTACGAGGGTATCGAGGCCTGCACCAGCCTGGTGCGCATCGTATGCAGCGGCGAAGCGCTGCATGCCGATGCGCAGGCCCAGGTCCGCCGGCGGCTGCCGGGCGCCGTGCTCCATAACCTGTATGGCCCCACGGAGGCGGCCATCGACGTGACGCACTGGACCTGCCGCGACGATGGGCGGGCCAGTGTGCCGATTGGCCGTCCCATCAGTGGCCTGCGCACGTATGTGCTGGACGCCCGGCTGAATCTGACGGTGCCGGGCGTGCCGGGCGAGCTGTATCTGGGGGGGCCGGGCCTGGCCCGCGGCTACCAGCGACGCGCGGGGCTGAGCGCGGACCGATTTGTCGCGGACCCGCTTGACGATGCCGGTGGCAGGCTTTACCGCACGGGTGATCTGGTGCGTTGGTGTGCCGACGGGCAGTTGGAGTACCTGGGCCGCATCGACCACCAGGTCAAGATCCGTGGCCTGCGCATCGAACTGGGCGAGGTGGAAGCGCAATTGCTTTTGCAACCGCAGGTGCGCGAAGCCGTTGTCATGGCGCGGCAGGGGGCAGGGGGCACCCGCCTGGTGGCCTATGTGACGCCCGCGTCGGCAGGGTCGCAGGCCGCCATCGACACCGATGTGCTGCGGACCCAGTTGGGCCGGGTCCTGCCCGACTACATGGTGCCCAGTGCCGTCATGGTGCTGGACTCCCTGCCTTTGAATACCAATGGCAAGGTGGACAGAAAGGCGTTGCCTGAGGTGCAGGCGCCTGCCGCCAGCGCATGCGAGGCGCCGCTGCCGGGCGTGGAGACGCTGCTGGCGGCGGTCTGGTCGCAGGTGCTGAAGGTGCCGTCCTTGGGCCGGCATGACAACTTCTTCGCGCTGGGTGGTGATTCCATCCTCAGCCTTCAGATAGTCACGCGGCTGCAGCAGCGCGGCTGGCACATCACGCCCCGGCAGATGTTCGAATGCCAGACCATTGCCGCGCTGGGTGCTGTGGCCGAGGAGGCCGACGCAGGGGCATCGCAGGACCGCGCGCCACGACGCCGGTCGGGCCTGAGCGACTACCCGGAGGCAGACCCTGCGTGGTTCCCGATGCTGGACGTGGACAACATCGAAGACATCTATCCCCTTGCCCCCACGCAGGCTGGCATGCTGTTGCATGCCATCGAGGCTCCGGGCTCGGGCTTGTACGTCAACCAGCTGAATCTGGAGGTCGGCAATCTGGATGCGGCTCGGCTGGCACGGGCCTGGCAGATCATGGTCGAGCGCCACGAGATGCTGCGTACCGGATTCCTCTGGCATGGCGCCATGGTGCGCCCGCTGCAGGTCGTGCTTCGCAGGGTGCAGGCGCAGGTGTCGCTGCTTGACTGGTCCGGCGTGGAGGCCGAGGAGGCCGAGCGCCGCGCGTCCTTGCTGGCGCAGCAACTGCTCGTTCGAGACATCGACTGGTTGAAGCCGCCGCTGTCACAGGTCACCGTGATCGATCTTGGAGCCGACCATCCGCGCTACAGGCACCGTCTGATCTGGACGCATCACCACGTGCTTTCGGATGGATGGTCCGATTCGCGCCTCATGGGCGAATGGCTGCGCGCCTATGCCGACGAGCCCTTGCCGGCAAGGCCAGAGCCCTATGGTGACTACATCGATTGGCTGCAACGCCAGGACGTGCCGCAGGCCGAGCAATTCTGGCGTGGCGAACTGGCCGGCTGCGATGGCCCCTGCCTGCTGGCGCAAGCCACGGCAAACCGCCATCACGGCCAGGGTTTCGGCAAGCTGTATACGAAGCTGGACCGCCACGAGACAGGCCTGCTCCAGGCATTCGCACAGCGCGAGCATGTCACGCTCAACACCCTGGTGCAGGCCGCCTGGGCTTTGCTGCTGCAGCAGCACACGGGCAAGGCGCGCGTGCTGTTCGGCTCCACGGTGGCCGGCCGTCCCGCACAGATTCCGGGTGTGGAGGAAATGATGGGTTTGTTCATCAATACCATCCCGGTTCCCGTCGCTGCCCCGGGCGGGCAAAGCGTGGGCGACTATCTGCGTGAGGTGCAGCAGACCAATATGCGAGTGCGCGAATACGAGCATGTGGCGCTCGCCGATATCCAGCGCTGGAGCGGGTCGGCCGGGCGGCCGCTGTTCGACAGCATCATCGTTTTCGAGAATCTTCCCATGGACGAGACGTTGCGCAGCCTCGAGCGCTTCGGCCTGCAGTTCGGACCCATGCAGGGCGGTGGCCTGACCGGGTATGCCATGGACCTGCAGGTTGTCGTGGGCGACTGCCTGGAAATCGAATACTGCTACGACCGTCGCGAATTCGACGAAGACCAGGTCGCCGCGCTGCGCTCGCAGATGGAGCATGTGATGCGGCGCATGGCCTGCGATGCGGGCTGTGCGGTGGGTGAGCTGGGGTGGCTCGACGATTGTGCGCGTGCCGACCTGGTGGCCCTGGGGCGCAATGGCGCGCCTGCGCGCGCCGGCCATGGCGCCGTACACCATCTCATTGAACGGCAGGCTGCCCAGCGCGGCGATGCCATCGCCTTGCTGATGGGCGACGAAGAACTGAGCTACGCCCAGCTCAATGCCAGGGCCAACCGGCTGGCGCATTGCCTGCGCGACCGGGGCGTGGGGCCTGACGTGCTGGTGGGGGTGGCGCTGCAGCGTTCGCTGGACAGCATCATCAGCCTGCTGGCCGTGCTCAAGGCCGGCGGTGCCTATCTGCCCATCGACTCCGGCTATCCGGCCGAGCGCCTGAAATACATGATCGAGGACAGCGGCATTGCCTTGCTGCTGGCCCACCGAACTGTGGCGGCCCGGCTGCCGGACTGTGAAGGGGTCGAGGTGCTGGAACTGGAGGCGATCGATCTGCCCGGTGACCAGGAGAGCGCATGCAACCTGCAGGTGGCGCTGCAGGCCGACCATCTGGCCTACGTCATCTACACATCGGGATCGACCGGGCGGCCCAAAGGCGTCACTGTGGCCCATGGTCCCCTGGCCATGCATTGTCTTGCGACAGCAGAAATCTATGGCATCGGACCTCAGTCACGTGAGCTGCACTTCATGTCTTTCTCGTTCGATGGAGCGCATGAGCGCTGGCTTGCACCCCTGTGCGTGGGAGCCGGGTTGGCCTTGCGCGAAGAGGAGCTTTGGACGGCAGAGCAGGCCTACGAGGCCCTGCGCCGCTATGGCGTGACGAATGCCGCCTTCCCCCCGGCCTACCTGGGACAGATCGCCGATTGGGCGCATCAGCGCGAGGATGTCCCGCCTGTGGAGCTGTATGTCTTCGGTGGCGAGGCAATGCCCAAGATGGCCTATGAAAAGGTCAGGAACAGCCTGCGGCCGCGCTTGCTCATCAACGGCTACGGTCCTACGGAGACCGTGGTGACGCCGCTGATCTGGAAGACCACGGCCGACCGCAGCTTCGATTGCGCCTATGCACCCATTGGCCGACCCGTGGGCGAGCGCAGCGCCTATGTGCTGGATGCCGGACTGCAGCTGGTACCACGGGGCATGGTGGGGGAACTGTATATCGGCGGCTACGGTCTGGCGCGCGGTTACCTGGGGCGCAGTGCGTTGACGGCTGAACGCTTCGTTGCCAGCCCCTTTGACATGGACAGTGGACGCCTGTATCGCACCGGCGACCTGGTGCGCTGGATGGAGGACGGCAATATCGAGTACATCGGGCGCGCCGACCACCAGGTCAAGGTTCGCGGATTTCGTATTGAGCTGGGCGAGGTCGAGGCCCGCGTGCGTGAAGTCGAGGGGGTGGCCGACGCTGCCGTGGTCGCCCACCAGGGCGCCACGGGCATGCAACTGATCGCCTATGCCGTTCCGCGGGAAGGGCTGTCCGCCGAGGTCCTGGTGGCTCGCATACAGCAGCAACTGCCACAGCGCTTGCCGGAGTACATGCTGCCCTCGCGTGTCCTGGGCCTGGCTTCCTTGCCTCGGCTTATCAGCGGCAAACTGGATCGTGCCGCGCTGCCGGCTCCCGTTGCAGAGGCGCAAAGCACATTCAAGGCACCCGTCAGCCATGCACAGGCCGAAATGGCCAGGATCTGGCAGCAGGTGCTTGGCGTGGAGCAGGTGGGCATCCACGACAACTTCTTCGAGCTGGGCGGTGATTCCATCATGAGCCTGCAGGTGATCTCGCGCGTGAAGAACGCCAGGCTTGGATTCACCCTCCGCCTGCGGGACCTGATGCGCCACCAGACCGTCGAGGCGCTGGTCACCGCCTGTGCGGAGCAACCCGGCGCTGCGCAGCCAGTGCAGGTCGAGGCGGCGGCACAGGGTGCAGTTCCGCTGGGGCCCATACAGCAGTGGTTCTTCTGTGAAGACATCCCGTCGCGCCACCATTTCAACCAGTCGGTGCTGCTGCGTGCGACACGGCCGCTGCATGGCCGCCACCTGGATGAAGCCGTCCGCCTGCTGCAGGCCCGGCATGAGGCTTTCCGTATCCGCTTCCACCGGGACGAGGCCGGGGTCTGGTCGCAAGCCTATGCGCCGGCGAACGGCGCCGCCGCATTTCGCACGCTGGAGAAAGTGGCGGTTGACGATATCTCCCGCGCCTGCGAATCCGTGCAGGGCAGCCTGGACCTGGAGAACGGGCCCTTGTGGCGCGTGGCGCACCTGCGCATTGCCGATGGCAGCGAGAGATTGCTGATCGTGGTCCACCACCTCATCGTGGACGGCGTTTCATGGCGCGTGCTCCTGGAGGACCTGCAAGGTCTGTACCAGCAACTCTGCGATGGTGCGGTGCTGCAGGAAGTTGCTGGGTCCGCGCCCTACCAGGCCTGGACGCAGCACCTGCACGATTCCGCCACGATGCGGCAGCGCATGTCCGAACTTCCCTTCTGGCTGGACCAGCTCGAAGGTGCCCGTGACCTGCCGCGTGACAATGTCCAGGCCAGGGCCGTTGTCAAGGACAGGGCCGTCGCATCCCTGCAGCTGGACGAGGTGCAGACCCATGCGCTGCTGCGCGAGGCGCCTGCGGCACTGGGCGTTTCCACAGAGGACCTGCTGCTGGCTGCCCTGGTGCGCGCCACTGCCCAATGGACGGGGCAGGATGCTTTGCTGCTCACCCTTGAAGGCCATGGCCGCGAGGCCGACGATGCGGGAATTGACCTGAGCCGTACTGTGGGCTGGTTCACAAGCGCCTATCCTGTGCGCCTGAGCGGAGGGCTGCTGGCAGCGCGGCAGACCTTGCGGCAGGTCAGGGCCCGCCTGCAGGCAGTACCGGGCAAGGGCATAGGCTTTGGGGCCTTGCGCTATCTGCACCCTGATGAAAAGGTGCGCGGCGCGCTTGCCTCCGTGCAGCCACGGATCACCTTCAACTACCTGGGCCAGTTCGACCAGACCTTCGATGGCGAGGCCAGTTTCGTGCCCGCCAGCGAATCTCCCGGGGCCGAACGCCATCCCGAGGCGCCGCTGGCGAACTGGCTGGAGATCATTGGTCGCACCTATGGCTCAAGACTGTCCATGGGGTGGAACTACAGCGCTGCCATGTTCGAGAGAAGCACCATGGAACAGCTTGTACGCGCTTACCACGCGGAGTTGGTGGCACTGCTGTCGCAAGCCGCGACAGAGGCGAAGGAGTGCCTTGTGGTCGAAGCCGGCAGCGCGTGACGGCTGCAGCGGTGCTGGATAGGCTTGCACCGCCTCAACCGACTGGCGAAGGCCGCATTCCAATGAAAAAGAGCGCCACGGCGCTCTTTTTTGCTGGAGGAGAGGAGAGGGCCGGTGCCGCCCGTCGCCCTCATCCACTCACCAACGGTAGGTGGCCGTGGCAATGGCCTTGCGTGGTTCGCCATAGAAGCAGCCCGTAGTGCAGCTGCCGACATAGGTCTTGTCAAAGAGATTCGTGACGTTCAGTGCCAGGCGCCAGGGGCCCGTGGTGTAGCTGACCATGGCGTCGAACAGCGTGAAGGACGGTACATCGAAATTGCCCGCATTGGGCTTGGTCTCGCCCTGGTAGCGCATGCCGGCGCCCACCTTGAGGTTGGGCATTCCGAAACGGCCAAAGTTGTAGTCACCCCAAATGGAGAACTGGTGGTAGGGAATGCCGGGTGACCGCATGCCGACCTGGGACGGCTGCAGAGGGCTGGCCTGCGTCGTGCGTGCATCGGTATAGGCATAGGCCGCGATCAGGTTTGCGTTGCGGCCCACGCTGGTACGGGCCTCCAGCTCGAAGCCTCTGGAGCGCACTTCGCCGATCTGGGCCGAATAGGTGGGATCAACGGGATCGGTCACCGAAACGTTCTGCCGGGTCAGCTGGTACAGCGATGCGGAAATCAGCGTGCTCGAACCCGGAGGCTGGTAGCGGGTGCCGATTTCGTACTGCGTGCCCGTCGAGGGGTCGAATCGCGATCCCAGGCGGTCCCGACCCGACGTGGGCTCGAAGGACTGACTGAAACTCAGGAAGGGGGCCAGGCCGTTGTCCGCCAAGTACACCAAGCCTGCGCGGCCCGTGAACGCCTTGTTCTTCTCGTTGTCTATGGATTTTTCGCCTGTGAACAGGTTGCTCTGGTTGTCCCGCGCGTAGTCGTAGCGGCCACCGACCAGGGCCACCCACTTGTCGGCGATCTTCATCTGATCCTGGACATACAGGCCCACCTGTCGCGTGTCGGCGTTGTAGGACCACCAGTTGTCACGCGTCGGCTCGCCCAGGGCGCCCCCATAGATCGGGTTGTAGTAGTCGATGTTGCCGGCCGTCCTGTCGTAGCGCTCGGACTGGTTCTTGGGCCGGGTGTAGTCGAACCCAACCAGCACCGTGTGCTCGATGTTGCCGTGCTTGGCCTGGTATTGCAGCGAGGTATCGGCGACCAGCGAGGAGGATCGCTCCCAGCGCAGCGTGCCGCCGCGAAAGGCGGACGTGCGCTGGTCCGCGGCGAGTCCGGAGACCCAGACCTGTGGGAAGTCGCTGTTGGCATGGAAGTAGCGCAGGCTGTTGCGCAACTTGAGCTTGTCGTTGAACGCATGCTCGAACAGGTAGCCGATCGAATAGCGCTCCACATCAAATTTGCTGTAGCCGGGCTCGCCGGTGAAGCGATTGCGCGGGATCTTTCCGTAGATGGTGGGGAAAATGGTGCCCTGCGCAGGCAGCCAGTAAACGTAGTTGGTCTTGTCCTTCTGGTAGTCGGCCAGCAGCGTCAACGATGTCGATGCGTTGGGCTGCCACTTCAGTGCCGGGGCAATGAAGCTACGGTCATCGCGCACATGGTCGACGAAGGTGTTGCTGTCGCGTTGCAGGAAGGTCATCCGGTAGGACCAGTCGCCATCCTTGTCCAGTGGCCCGCCGAAGTCCCCGGAGATCTGCTTTCGGCCGAAGCTGCCCAGCTCGAGGTTGAGTTCGTGTAGAGGGGTTGACGTGGGCCGCTTGCTGACCATGTTGATGATGCCGCCCGGGCCGGCAGAGCCGTACAGCACCGAAGCCGCGCCCTTGAGCACCTCGATGCGTTCCAGGCCGTAGATTTCCTGCTTTCCGTTGAAGGCGTTGACCGTGTACTTCGTTCCGTCGCGATAGACGCTGCCCGTGGCGGCCTGCGCCTGAAAGCCGCGTATGTAGATGGTGTCCTGCACCCGCGACAGGCCTTCGAAGCGGCTGACGCCAGCCACATAGCCAAGCGCATCCTGGATGCTCTGCGACTTCATCGTGTCGATCTCTTCGGCACCCACAACGGAGATGGACTGGGGCGTTTCGATGAGAGGCGTATCAGTCTTGGTGCCCGTCGCGCTGCGGCTGGCGACATAGCCCTGTATGGGGCCGGTGGCGGATTCGCGCAAGGCGTCTTCCCGTACCAGCACGGTGGGAAGTGTCGCGCCCTGGGCGGAGGGGGACGGGCTGCGGCGTATGGAGAATCCGCCGCTGGCCGTGCGCACCGCTTCCAGGGAGGTGTCCGACAGCATCTGGTGCAGGGCCTGCTCCGGCGTCAGCCTCGCTGTCACGGCACGTGATTGCAGGCCGCTCAACAGTTCGCCGGAGGCAAAGACGGGCAAGCCTGTCTGGCGTGAAAGCTCGTTGAGTGCACCTGCCAGCGGCTGGGCCGGCACGTCGATGTCAAAGACCTGGGCTGTCGCTTGTGCCTGTGGCTGGGCGCTGGCGAGGGGACTGTGAAGCATCAGGGTGGAGCCGAAGGCCGTGGCAAGGGCGGTACTGAGCAGATGGTGACGAGGCAGAGAACGCATGATTGGGAGGTTCCGGGTGCATTGAATGAGAGCTATTCCTGACGAGGCGCGGACTCCCGTTCTGTCCCGGTCACCACACGCCGCACTGCCAAGACGTATGGGCCACGAAAATGGAGACAGTCTGTTGCAAGAATGAAGAAAATTCGGGCCCACCGGAAGCCGCTGCGCTTGCCTCTGCCCGCAGGGGGCTCAGAGCATCTGCAGCAGCACGCCGCCACCGGCCTGCGGCAGCACCTTGATCGGCAGGATGGACGGCAGCACGGCCAGCAGGCCGGCCGAGTCATTGGCGCGAAAGCGCCCGGTCAGGCGCAGCGCGGCCACACGCGCATCGGCAGCTTCGATGGGCTGGGTGCGGTAGGCGTTGACCGTGGCCAGGGCCTCGGCCAGCGGGGTGTTCTCGAAGACCAGCCAGCCCTCGCGCCAGGCTGACAGGGCCGAGGCATCGGCCTGGCGCACGGCCTCGGGCTGGCCGTTGCGGATGTCCAGGATCTGGCCGGGCAGCAGGTCCAGCACAGCTGCCGATTCGGCCGCCGGATCCTGCGCATTGCGGCCCAGAACGCGGACCCTGACATGGCCGTGTTCCACGCCCACGGTGACGGGGCCGCCGCGGTCGCGCACGGTGAAGACCGTGCCCACGACCTCGATGCGGGCCTCGCGCGTGATGACCTCGAACGGGCGGTGGGGGTCCGAGGCCACCTCGAACCGTACTTCCCCTTGCGACATGGACACGCTGCGGCGCTGGCGGTAGAGCGTCACGGCAATGGCGCTCCGGGGCGCCAGCTCGACGCGGCTGGCCTGCAGCGGGGGCTTGCCGTCGGCCAGCGTGACCTTGAGCATCTGCGCGTTGCGCGTGGCATAGGCCGACGTGTGGATGGGCTGCTGCCAGTACCAGTAGGCACCCCGGCCCGCCAGCGCGCCCGTGCCCAGCAGCCCGGCAAAGGACAGCAGCAGCTTGCGGCGCTGCACGGTCTTGGTGGAGCGCGAGGCGGTGTCGGCCAGCAGGGCGGTTTCCTGGAACTGCTCGCGCAGGCCGCCGGACATGCCGCCCAGCAGGTTCCAGCGCAGGTGGGCCTCGCGCGCGGCGGCATCGTGCCGGGCTGATTTCCCGCGCCATTCGCCCAGGGTCAGGCGGGCCTGGTCGGCCACCGGGTCGGGAGCGATTTCGCTTTGAACGATCAGCGTCAGCGCATGCTCGACCATGCGCTCGCTAGGTGCACTTGCCATGGAAAGGGGAGGGGTCAGGAAGCGTCGTCGGTCAGTGTACTGTGGTCGAAATCCATGGCGCTGCCCAGCGCATGGTCCTCGATCAGTTCGGAGCGCAGCTGGGCCAGCACGCGCGAGCAGTCCAGCGTGGCGCGCACCATGTGCTTGGCCACGGCCATCTCGGTGATGTTGAGCTGCTCGGAAATTTCTGCACGCGTGTAGCCGTGGGCACGAAAGAGGATGAAGACTTCGCGCCGGCGCGGGGGTAGTCCCTCCAGAGCCTCGACGACGCGCTTCAGGATCTGGCGCTGGGCAGCCAGGGTTTCGCTGGAGGGTACGCTGTGCTGCACCGCCATTTGCTGGCGCGTCCAGTCCTGGGCGGTCTTGCGCTTGCGCGCATCGTCTATGCACAGATTGCGTGCCACGCGAAACAGCAGGGCGCGCGGGGATTCGATGCCGGCGTCGGGCAGCACCTCGGCCTTCTTGCCGCTGCGCAGGCCCAGGGCGTGCACATAGACCCGCTCGAAGCTCGATTGCGCGATGTCGGCTGCATAGTGCGGATCCCTGAGATCGCGCGTGAGCTGGCGGCGCAGATCGCCATAGTGAGCCACGAGTTCCTGGATCAGGTCACGCATCCGGATACCTGCCTTTCCGCAAGGGCGATGGGTTGGAACCCCTGGGTCCGTACAGAGAAGGGCCTGCCGGATGCTGCAACCCCGGCCAGGGCCGGGGCGGTGCAGCAGCGGGCATGGGATTCAGCGGCGCAGGCGATTCGAATTCAAATGCAAATGGTTTGCATTCAAATTATGGCATGGGAGATCCCTGCGCCATCATGCCGCCCTGCGATCTTTCAATCCTGCAGCGCCAGCTGTTCTGTGCGCGCAACATCGGGTCTTTGGGCTTGCGCTGCCAGCAGGGCTTCACCGATTTCGCCGGTGCGCACCGAAGTGACGGACAGCAGGGTGTCGCTGAGGCCGTGCGAGTCCTCACAGGCGCCCTGCAGGAAGATGGCAGGGCGAAAGTCCGGCGTGGTGTGCACCTGGTAGTCGCGGCTCACGGAAAAGTCTCCCAGGTACGGAGCCAGCGGCTCCAGCAGGGTCTTGTGGTGCTCGCGCGCATAGCCGGTGGCCAGCACCACCACGTCGTAGCGCGATGCATGGTCGATGCCGCTGTTGAGGTCGCGCAGCCCCAGGTGGATGCCGTCGCCGGCCGCCCGCACGTCGTGCACTTCATGGCGGCGCAGGAAGCGGTGGCGCGTGTCGCCGACGACTTTCTGCTCGTAGAACACCTTGAAGATGCTCTCGATCAGCTCCAGGTCGGGGCAGGCGTAGTTGGTGTGCCAGAACTCGCGCAGCAGGGCGCCGCGCTCGTCGTGCGGGCGGCTGTAGACATGGTCCACGAAGTCGGCGTTGAAGATTTCGTTGACGAAGGGGCTGTCATCGGACGGGCGGATGGAGCGGGCGCGCATGACCAGGTCGATCTCGGCCGTGGCGTAGCGGCCGTGCAGGTCCATGAAGATTTCCGCTGCGCTTTGGCCCGCACCGACCACGGCGATGCGCAGCGGCCTGGCATGCTCGGCAATGCTGCGCAGATAGGCGCTGGAGTGGAAGACGCGCGCATCGCCGCGCAGGGGCTTGAACTGCTCGGGAATGCTGGGCGTGCCGCCAATGCTCATGACCAGGCTCTGGCCCAGGCGCTCATGCATGTTGCCGGCCGCATCGCGCGAGCGCACGCGCAGCAGCTCGACCTTGCCATCGCGTTTTTCGGGCAGCACCTCGATGACTTCCTGGCCGTAGACGCAGCGGTCCTCGAACTTGGCGGCGGCCCAGGCCAGGTAGTCGTTGAACTCGTGGCGGCTGGGGAAGAAGGTCTTGAGGTTGATGAAGTCCTGCAGCCGGCCCTTCTCGTGCAGGTAGTTGATGAAGGTGAAGCGGCTGGTGGGATTGCGCAGCGTGGCCAGGTCCTTGAGGAAGGACACCTGCATGTGGGCCTGCTCCAGCAGCATGTCCCGGTGCCAGGCGAAGCGCGGCTGCTTTTCGATGAAGACGGGGTGCATGGCCCGCGCGGTGGTTTCGCGCTCCTTGAGGGCGATGGCCAGGGCAATGTTGGAGGGGCCGAAGCCGATGCCGATCAGCGGGTGGGTTTGCATGGAAGGTCCTTTCATTGGGTCGATGCGTCCAGTGCGTCCGGCGCGACTGCGTCGGTCTGCGGTATCCACAAGGCGTCTGCGAAAAAGCGTTCCCTGAGCAGGACTCCCAGCACGGCGCGCTTGTGCGGGAAGTCGAATTCCTTGACCAGCGCATAGCCGCAGCGCGGCAGGCTGTTGCGCATCTTGCGGTTGTCGGCGCGCGGCTCCACGACGATGCGCTGGGTGCGGCAGTCGTCCAGAAAGAGGTAGTGCGACAGCGAGGGCAGCCAGGCCGTCAGGTAGGGCCGGCCGCGATAGGGCGCCTCGCCCACCAGCGCGTGCCAGCCCCGGTCGTGGTCGCCAGCGTCATAGAAGGGGGCGATGCGGTCTTCCTTGGCCCAGTAGGCCTCGAAGTAGCCGAAGGGCTGGCCGTCGAAGCAGCCGATGAGGCCCAGCGCATGCGGGTCGCCGGCCATGCGCTGCAGGTAGGCGCGGTGGTGGGCGAGGTCGCCGCTTTCCTCCCAGAAATGCGCGACGACCGGGTCGTTCATCCAGCGGTGGATGAGGGGCAGGTCGGCCTCGGGCTCCACGGTGCGAAAGCTCAGCGTGCGGCCCAGCCAGGGGATGAAGCGGCGGTAGACCTCGCCGCGCGGCTTGTGCAGGCGCACGGGGTGGCGGCGACCTTCGCTGATCGTGTAGTGCAGCGCATAGGGTGGGCGCGGGCGGGGCAGCCACAGGGGCTGCTGCCACAGCACGCTTCTTGCCACGCGCGGGGCCTGGCCCGGCTGCAGGCTGACAAGGCTGTCGCGCAGGCCGGGCGGCAGCCGGGGCAGGGACAGCTCGATGGCTTGCGCATCGGGATGCAGGCCAAAGCCGGCCTGCAGCGCGGCGAGCAGTTCATCCGCTTCGGGCATGCCCGAGCAGGGGCCCAGCCATTGCAGCTGCATCAGGCCTGGCGCGGCCGTGGGCGACAGGTTCCAGAGACTGGGCCTGCCGGGCCTGCCGGCATCCACGGCCTGCGAACGTTCCAGGCGCAGCCGTTGTCCTTCGCTGAAGACGGTGATCGTCTCGGCGCCCGCATGGGCGAGGTAGCTGGCGCCGCAGGCGTCTGGTGGCGATGGAGCGGTGGCTTCGGCTGGACGCACGTGGACTCTTTCAGATGGGGCGCCCCGCACGCGGCGCATGGGGAAGGGCACGGACTCGAACAAGGACACAAAGAGGGAGACAAAGCGGCCTCATGACCGGGATGACGCGCAGACGCGGCAAATGTTCACGCCAGGGCCGGGCTGCGGGTGGCCTGGAAGGGACGGGCCAGCGCCTTGCAGAGCCGGCCGCGCAGCACCTCGGCCTCTTCGGTGATGGCGCCCAGCCGCGCAAAGTCATGGACCATGCCGGCGTAGACCTGCAGGTCCATCTCGACGCCGGCGGCCTGCAGCCGTTCGGCATAGCGCCTGCCTTCGTCGATCAGCGGGTCGTACTCGGCCAGCACCATCAGCGTGGGGGCCAGCCGGCCCAGGTCGGATGCCTGCAGGGGGGCAAAGCGCCAGTCCTGCCGGTCCGCATCGCTGCGCAGGTATTGGCCGAACATCCAGGCCAGGGTGTCACCTTCCAGCAGATGGCCGGTGGCCAGGCGCGCATGCGAGTCGCTGTCCTGCCGTGCTGCCGTGCAGGGGTAGAGCAGCAACTGCAGCAAGGGCTGGGGCATGCCCGCGTCGCGCGCGGCGATGCACAGGGCCGTGGCCAGCGTGCCCCCGACGCTATCGCCGCCAATGGCCAGCCGCTGCGCGTCCAGGCCATGGCGGCGGCCGTGCTCCAGCAGCCATGCCAGGGCGTCCTCTGCGTCGAGGAAGGCTGTGGGAAAGCGGTGCTCTGGCGCCAGCCGGTAGTCGATGGCCAGCACGCTGCAGGGCGTGCCCAGCGCCAGGCTGCGGCACAGGCTGTCATGCGAGTCGAGCCCGCCCAGCACATAGCCGCCGCCGTGAAAGAACAGCAGGCAGGGCGCGGGTGTGCCCGGCGGCCCGCCCCGGTAGAGCCGGGCGCGGATGCGTGCGCCGTCGCGCGTGGGCAGATCCAGGTCTTCCATGGGCAGGTCATCGCCCGGCAGGTCCAGCGCCAGCGTGGCGTGTTCGTAGGCGGTGCGCGCCTGCACGGCCGTCATCTGGCTCATGCGCGGCCGCCGGGACGCCTGGGCGTTGGCGAGTTCGAGAAAGTCTTGCAGATCGGGGTGGAGAGCCATGGCGTCCTTGAAAGGCAATGGGCAGAAGTGCGGCACGGAAAAGACCGGCGGGCAAAAGGCGCAGGCATGACGCCATGCATCAGCCTTTCATCGAGATGACGCGTGGCGCGCGGATTTGTTCATGGCCGGGGGGTGAACATTTCCGGCGCCCGTACGTCTTGCAGGAAGGAGATGCGGTGCGCAATGCAGCGCCTCCACGCACGCCGGGGCAGGCCGGCATCAAGAGTTCACGCGCTCCAAGGTGCGCAAGAGGAATCCCGTTATGCAAAAAGCCAGCCAACCGCCTTCCGAGGTATTGCGCCTGCTCCAACCGTTCCTGCCATGGATCGCCCTGTCCGTGATGGCGGGCATCTGCGCCGGCGGTGCCACGGTGGCGCTGCTGGCCACCATCAACCAGGTACTCAATCGACCGGGCGGACTGGCGGGTGGCCTGTTGCTGATCTTTGTGGGCCTTTGCGTGACCGCGCTGGTGGGCCGTGCAATCTCAGATGTCTCCACCAACCTGGTGGGGCAGCGTCTGGTCGCCCAGGTGCGCAAGAGCCTGGCCGAGAAGATTCTGGCTGCGCCCATCGACGCCCTGGAGCGCTACCGCACGCATCGCCTCATGCCCGTGCTCACGCAGGATGTGGACATGATCAGTGACGTGGCCTTCGTGCTGGCCTCAGCCCTGATCGCCGTCGCCATTGCGCTGGGCTGCCTGGCCTATCTGGCTCTTTTGTCGCCGCTGCTGTTCGGCATGCTGGTGGTAGCCCTGTCGATCGGAGTCACCATCCAGGTGGCGGCCCAATCGCGCGGCGTAGCGGGTTTCTGGAAGGCCCGTGACCAGGAGGAGACGCTGCACAAGGCCTATCGCAGCATCAGCGAAGGTGCCAAGGAACTGCGCATGCACCGCTCCCGCCGCAGCCGGATTTTTCGCGAGCAGATCGAGCGTACGGTGAATGTGATCCAGAGTGTGAACCACCGCGCCATCAATACCTATGTCATGGCGACTGCTTTCGGCTCGGCGCTGTTCTTTCTGTTGATTGCATTGATCCTGGGTTGGGCCTCCATCCGCACGATGGAGCCCGTGGTGCTCAGCGGCTTCGTGCTGGTGCTGCTGTTCCTCAAGGGGCCCATGGACCAGATCGCGGGTGCCTTGCCGAACGTGGGCCGTGCCAAAGTGGCGCTGCAGCGCATAGCCGACCTGTCGGCGCGCTTTGCCAGCCCCGAGCCGCATCTGCACCTGGACACCCCGCCCGGCGAGGTCCATCTGGACAGCTGCCTGGAGCTGCGCGGCGTGCGCTATGCCTTCGATGCGCCCGAAGGCGGCAAGGCCTTCGAGATCGGCCCCATCGACCTGAAGCTGGACAAGGGGGAGCTGGTCTTTGTGGTGGGCGACAACGGCTCGGGCAAGACCACGCTGATCAAGCTGCTGCTGGGCCTGTACGCGCCGCAGCAGGGCGAGATCCTGCACGACGGCCAGCCCGTCACGGCGCAGACGCGCGACGACTACCGCCAGCTGTTCACCACGGTGTTCTCGGACTTCTACCTGTTCGAGGACCTGGTGGCCGGCGGCGAAGAGGGCCAGGCCGCCGCGCTGCCCGAGGCCGCGCTGCCCTACCTGCAGCGGCTGGAGATCGCCCACAAGGTCAGCGTGCGCAACGGCAGCTTCAGCACCATCGACCTGTCCACCGGCCAGCGCAAGCGGCTGGCCCTGGTCCATGCCTATCTGGAGGGCCGGCCCGTGCTGGTGTTCGACGAATGGGCGGCCGACCAGGACCCGAGCTTCCGCCACCTGTTCTACACGGAGCTGCTGCCCGAGCTGCGCGCCAAGGGCCATCTGCTGGTGGTGATCTCCCACGACGACCGTTACTTCCACCTGGCGGACCGCATCGTGCGCATGGAGGCCGGCCGCATCGTGCCGCCGCACGAGGGCCAGGAAGATCAAGACCGCCAGGAACACAAAGAGCCCACGGCGGCCCGCCCAACCCGCGACGGCGCGCTGGCCGCCACCTGATTCACGCTGAACTCACGAACATGGCAAAGACAAAACTCGTCTACATCTGGTCCTTGAGAAATGCGGCCGCCGACCGGGCCGGCCAGCACATAGCCTACAAGGGCGCAACGCGCTACATGAAGTCGCCACTGGAATACCTGGGCGAGTTGCTGGACAGCAGCCCGCTGGGCGATATCTACAGCCTGGAAGCCGTGATCCACGACGATGACGAGGCCTCATCGCGCGACCGGGAGAAGATCGGCGACTACGGCTTCAGCTACCAGCCGGGCGGGCGCTGGTTCTATCCGCCGGACCTGCGCATCCAGGGGCGCAGGGTCAATGACCTGCTCATGGCCGTGCCGTCCTCCTACCGGCGCCTGCCGCTGAACGATCCGCAGCGCGCCGTGGGCAAACAGATGTTCGAGGCGCAGCTGCAGGACAGGCTGGTGCAACTGGGTGCCGAGCGGGTGGTGCTGGACGGCCTGCTCGTCATCCTGGACCGGCTGGTGCGGCCCGGCGCCCTGTTTCATCGCAGGATCGCCAACATCCATCCCGGCATCACGCGGCTGGAGTCACCGTACGAACGCCGGGGCGCCTGCGCCACGCTGGATGCGCTGCATGGCGCACAGGGCCGCAGGATCGTGGACTGGAACACCATGGAACAGCGCCCGGTCCAGCCCCTGTTCAAGACCGGCGCATCCTTTCACTACGTGGACAACGGCATAGACTCCGGCGAAGTCATCGCCGACGTGCTGGGCACCGACATCGACCCCGCTGACACCATCCTCGAACTGCGCTGGAACAACTTCCAGCACAGCCTGTTCCCTGCATTGCGCAAGGGGCTGGAGATGATGGCCAGAGCGCCTGCAGACACGCCTGCAGACACCACGGTGTGACAACGCTCGTATCTCAAAAACCGGCACGGCCCGAAGCGAGGGACACCGAGCAAGGGCCTATGCCGGCCGCGCCGCCCCGCCCCGCCCCGCCCCGCCGCGAGGGTGTCGTCCCCCTCCCTCGCGAAGCGAGTAGAGAGGGGGAAGCGGCGCAGCTGCTCAGGGGGTGCTTCACCTCGGTGCCAGGCGGATCGCCCCATCGAGCCGGATCACCTCGCCATTGAGCATGTCGTTGTCCAGGATGTGGCGCACCAGCTTGGCATAGTCCTGGGGCGTGCCCAGGCGGCTGGGGAAGGGCACGCCTGCGGCCAGCGCGTCCTGCACTTCCTGCGGCATGCCGAACAGCATGGGCGTGCCGAAGATGCCGGGAGCAATCGTCATGTTGCGGATGCCGTTGCGCGCCAGGTCGCGCGCAATGGGCAGCGTCATGCCGACCACGCCGCCCTTGGACGCCGCATAGGCCGCCTGGCCGATCTGGCCGTCGTAGGCCGCCACGCTGGCCGTGGAGATCAGCACGCCGCGCTCGCCCGTGCTCTCGGGCTCGTTGGCCGACATGGCGGTGGCGGCCAGGCGGATCATGTTGAAGCTGCCGATCAGGTTGACCGTGATGGTCTTGGAGAACAGCGCCAGGTTGTGCGCGCCGTTCTTGCCCACGGTCTTCTCGGCCGGCGCAATGCCTGCGCAGTTGACCAGGCCCGCCAGCTTGCCCAGGCTCACGGCCTTGTCCACCACGGCCTGGCCATCGGCTTCCTGGCTCACGTCGCATTTCACGAAGACGCCACCGATCTCGCGCGCCACGGCCTCGCCCTTGTCCGCCTGCATGTCGGCAATCACCACCTTGCCGCCCTCGGCCGCCAGCATGCGCGCCGTGCCTTCGCCCAGCCCGGAGGCGCCGCCCGTGACGATGAATACCCGGTCCTTGATCTGCATGGAATGTCTCCTTGGTTATCTGACGTTGACGTAAACGTAACTCTCAAATTATGCATGCAGCCCCGGCCGCAGCCATGTCGCGCCCAAGAAAAAGCCCGGCAGTGCCGGGCTGGTGATGGGCGCGATGGGGATTACTGGAACCCGGCACGGTCCAGCATTTGCTGGACCTTGGTCATGTTCTTGCCGACAGCCGTGATCGGGATGGTCTCGCTCTTGAAGGGCTTGCCGCCGGTCATTTCCTTGAGTGCGGGGTTGTCCAGTTCCACGCCCTTGGCTGCGGGCCACTCGTTGTTGCCGTTGGCAAAGTAGTTCTGGGCGGCGGGGCTGGCCAGGTACTCCAGGAACTTGACGGCGTTGTCCTTGTTCTTGGCGTGGCGAGCCACGGCACCGCCCGCGATGTTCAGGTGCGTGCCCCAGCTGGACTGGTTGGGAAAGACCACGCCGATCTTGCCGACCACGGCCTGGTCCTCAGGCTTGCCCGAGCGCATCATGCGCGCCAGGTAGTAGCTGTTGGTCACGCCGATGGTGCATTCGCCCGAAGCCACGGCCTTGATCTGGTCGGTGTCGCCACCCTTGGGCGGGCGGGCCAGGTTGGCCTTCATGCCCTGGATCCAGCCTTCGGCCTTCTGGTCGCCCATGTGCTCGACCACGGTGCCGAACAGGCTCAGGTTGTAGGGGTGAGAGCCAGAGCGGATGCACAGCTGGCCCTTGAACTTGGGGTCGGCCAGCGATTCGTAGTTCTGCACGTCGGCAGGCTGGACCTTGGCCTTGTTGTAGACGATGACGCGGGCACGCGTGGACAGGCCGAACCAGCTGATGCCGTCCGCCGTGGGCTGGGCGCGCAGGTTGGAGGGGATGGCGTCTTCCAGCAGCTTGGAGTGGATGGGCTGGAACAGGCCATCGACCTCGCCGCGGTACAGGCGCGCGGCATCGACCAGCAGGATCACGTCGGCCGGCGAGGCCTGGCCCTCGGCCTTCAGGCGCGCAATGATGCCGGCGTCATCGCCGTCCACGCGGTTGATCTTGATGCCGGTGGCCTTGGTGAAGCCGTTGTACAGCTCCTCGTCCGTGGAGTAGTGGCGCGCGGAGTAGAGGTTGACGACCTGGGAGTCGGCAATGGCTGTGCCGGCAGCCACCAGGGCGCAAGCGGCAAACAGGGCTTTCAGGGATTTCGACATGAAGACAGGCCTCTCTTTGTTGGCAAAGCGCGATGATAGGTCAAACGCGAATTGTTCTTAATAAAGGGTGGGGCCTGTCTAAGGGCTTGTATGAGGCGCTCCCTGGTGGGCCGCGAGCCAAGGCGCGCGAAAAAGCGCACGAAAAAAAACCCAGTCCAAAGACTGGGTTTGAAAGGATCCAGAAACGGGGGTTTCAAGAGGATCCAAGGAGACAACTGGTCAGGTCTTTCGACCCGGGATGCGTGCAATTATGCGGGTAATCACTGATTCTTGCACGCAGCCCTGTTGTAAGACGGCGTGATCAACGCTTGCGGGTCTGGGCCGACTGGACGGCTTCGTTGGCGGTGTTGGTCACGGCCGTGAAGTTGGCTTCCGCCAGGTCCGAAGCCTGCTTGACGGCCTTTTGCACCGACTCGAAGGCATTGTTGGCAGCCGACACGGCGCTCTTCATCACGGCCACGGCGGTTTCGGAGCCGGCGGGTGCGTTCTTGGCGGTGGTATCCACCAGGGCGCTGAAGTTCTTTTGCAGGTCGGAAGCCTGGCTTTCGAAGGTCTTGGCCAGCTCGGCGCCGGTGCCGCTGGCGATGTCGTACAGGTGACGGCTGTAGGCAGCGGTCTTCTCGGCCAGGGGCTGGAACAGGTTGGCCTGCAGCGACAGCAGTTCCTGTGCGTCCTTGACGCTCAGGACAGCCTGGGTGTGCTGGGCGGCTTCGGTCAGTGCGGCGCGCGAGGCGGTCACATTCAGTTCCACCAGCTTTTCAACGCCTTCGAAGGCCTTGCTCGTCAGGCCGAACAGGGTTTCCAGGTTGGCTTTTTGTGCGCTCAGGATTTGGTCAGGGGTCAAGCTCATGTCAGTCTCCAGAAAAACGGACCACAGGGTCTCGGGTTACGGGGAATCGCCTGCGCTGACTTGACCGAAGTGTCATGTTGCAGTGCAGCATGGGTCTTATTGTAGGGATTGCAAAAAAGGAATCAAGTACCTGATGCTGCGGTGCAGCAAAAAAATTCGGAAAGCTGTGGGTTTTTTGTAAGTCTTTGATTTTGAATTGGTTTTATGTCGGTTTGACGACATTTTTCAGTTGGCATGCTTACTCGCTTGGCGAGTGATTGGCAGCAGTGCGCGTCGTGATGGCGACAGTGGCCGGGGACAGGGCGCATTCGGCCGGCGGCACAATGGCCGCCATGAATGAATCGCCCCCGAGCCGCCCCGCGCCGCAGCCCCGTTCGGCCTATGCGGCATTCCGACGCATCAGCACGCGCTGGTCGGACAACGATGTCTACGGGCACGTCAACAACGTCGTCTACTACAGCTGGTTCGATACGGCGGTGAATGCCCATCTGATAGAGCAGGGCGCGCTGGACATTCATGCGGGCGAGACGATAGGACTGGTCATAGAGACCCAATGCAATTACTTCGCCCCGCTGGCCTTTCCGCAGGAGGTGGAGGCCGGCATCCGCGTGGCCCGCATCGGCGGCTCCAGCGTGCGCTACGAGGTGGGGCTGTTTGCGCAGGGCGAGCCGCTGTCGGCCGCAGCCGGGCATTTCGTGCATGTCTATGTGGACCGGCAGACGCGCCGGCCTGCCCAGATTCCGCAGGCGCTGCGCCGGGTGCTGGAGCCGCTGCTGCGCGGTTGATGGCGTGCGGGGCGCATGCAAGGCGCCCGCTCGCATCGCGGCGGCGTGTGGATGGCCTACACTCGAAAGCTGTCTGCCATCTGACCGCTTGGGCGCTTACCGCCCGGCTCTGTCCATGATCATCACCAGCCTGCTCGATACCGACCTGTACAAATTCACGATGATGCAGGTGGTGCTGCACCAGTTTCCCGGGGCACAGGTCGAGTACCGTTTCAAGTGCCGCAATCCCGGCGTGCAGCTTGCGCCCTATGTGAACGAGATTCGGGCCGAGATCCGCTCGCTGTGCAGCCTGCGGTTCCAGGATGCAGAGCTGGCCTACCTGAGCTCGCTGCGCTTCATCAAGAGCGATTTCGTCGATTTCCTGAGCCTGTTCCACCTCAACGAGAAGTGCGTCACGGTGCAGGCGCTGCCCAGCGGCGAGATCGACATCACCATCCGCGGGCCCTGGCTGCACACCATCTTGTTCGAGATTCCCGTGCTGGCCATCGTCAACGAGGTGTACTTCCGCAACACCCAGCCGGTGCCCGATTTTCCCGAGGGCCGGCGCCGGCTGGATGCCAAGATCGCGCTGCTGCAGCAGCCGGGCCTGGAGCAGCTCAAGATTGCCGACTACGGCACGCGCCGCCGTTTTTCGCGGGCCTGGCATGAAGAGGTGCTGCGCGTGCTGTGCGCACGCCTGGGCCGGCCCGGCGCATCCGCGGAGTCCGAGGGACAGTTCGCGGGCACCAGCAACGTGCTGTATGCCATGAAGCTGGGCGTGCGGCCCCTGGGCACGCTGGCCCATGAATACCTGCAGGCCTGCCAGTCGCTGGGCCCGCGCCTGCGCGACAGCCAGATCTTCGGCTTCGAGTCCTGGGCGCGCGAGTACCGCGGCGACCTGGGCATTGCGCTGTCGGATGTCTACGGCATGTCGGCGTTCCTGCGCGATTTCGACCTGTACTTCTGCAAGCTCTTCGATGGCGCGCGCCATGACAGCGGCGATCCGTTCGAGTGGGGTGAGCGGCTGCTGGCCCACTACCGCGCCAACCGCATCGACCCGCTGACCAAGACGCTGATCTTCAGCGACGGCCTGACGGTGCCGCGCACCATCGAGCTGTTCCAGCGCTTCCACGGGCGCTGCCAGCTGGCCTTTGGCATCGGCACCAACCTGACCAATGACCTGGGCGACGCGCCCGACCATGTGCCGCTGCAGATCGTCATCAAGATGACGCGCTGCAACGGCCAGCCCGTGGCCAAGCTCTCGGACACGCCGGGCAAGAGCATGTGCGATGACGAAAAGTACCTGGCCTATCTGCGCCAGGTGTTCGAGATCGCGGCGCCTGCGGCACAGACTTGATCACTGCACGGCCCGCTGCCAGGAGGGGACAGTGAATACAGAACAAAGAGGAGACGGGAACATGAAGGCCTTGCGTGGATTGGTGGTGCTTCTTGTCGCCTGCGTGCCCTCCTGGGCCCTGGCGGCCGAAATCGATGGCGGCCAGCTGTCGGTGCTCTGGGGCGTGCCCTTTGCGGGCATGCTGCTGTCGATTGCCCTGGTGCCGCTGGCGGCGCCCCATTTCTGGCACCGGCATTTCGGCAAGTTGACGGCGGCCTGGGCGCTGGCCTTCCTGCTGCCCTTTGCTGCGGTGTTCGGCGCGGGCGCGGCCCTGGCCAACCTGGTGCATGCGCTGCTGGCCGAGTACCTGCCCTTCGTGATCCTGCTGACGGCGCTGTACACGGTGTCGGGCGGTATCTATGTGCGCGGCAATCTCAAGGGATCGCCGGGGCTGAACACGGCCATCCTGGCCATCGGCGCCGTGCTGGCCAGCTTCATGGGGACCACGGGCGCATCGATGCTGCTGATCCGGCCGCTGCTGCGTGCCAACGACAACCGCAGGCACCAGGTGCATGTGGTGGTGTTCTTCATCTTCATCGTCTCCAATGCAGGGGGCTCGCTGACGCCGCTGGGCGACCCGCCACTGTTCCTGGGTTTTCTCAAGGGCGTGGACTTTTTCTGGACGGTGCGCCACATCTTCACCGAGACCTTGTTCCTGGTCGGCGTGCTGCTGGCGCTGTTCTACGCGATCGATACCTGGCTGCTGCGCAAGTCCGGCGAGGCGGACCTGCCCGATCCCACGCCCAGCATCGACGCCTCGGGCCGTGCCAGCCGCCTGGGCTTCGATGGCAGCGTGAACTTCGCGCTGCTGCTGGCCGTGGTGGCCCTGGTGCTGATGAGCGGTCTGTGGCGCACCGATGCAGGGCTGGTGCTGGCCGGCACGCATGTGGGCCTGCCGGGGCTGGTGCGCGATGCGGGCCTGATCGTGGTGGCGCTGCTGTCGCTGCGGCTCACGCCGCGCAGCGTGCACCAGGCCAACGAATTCGGCTGGGGGCCGATGCAGGAGGTGGCCAAGCTGTTCGCGGGCATCTTCCTGACCATCATCCCCGTGATCGCCATGCTCAAGGCGGGCACGGGCGGGCCGTTCGGTGCCATCGTGGGGGCCGTCACGCGCGCCGACGGCACGCCCGATCCGCTGATGTACTTCTGGGCCACGGGCCTGCTGTCCTCCTTCCTCGACAACGCGCCGACCTACCTGGTGTTCTTCAACACCGCAGGGGGCGACGCCGCGCAGCTGATGACCACGATGGCCTCCACGCTGGCGGCCATCTCCGCGGGCGCGGTATTCATGGGTGCCAACACCTATATCGGCAACGCGCCCAACCTGATGGTCAAGGCCATTGCCGAGGAGCGCGGCGTGAAGATGCCCAGCTTCTTCGGCTACATGGCCTGGTCGCTGGGCATTCTGGTGCCGCTGTTCGTATTGATGAGCTTCATCTGGTTCCGCTGAAGAACCGCCTCCCGCCAAGACAAGGAAAGAGACAGACATGGCAAGCAAACCCCGCATCCTGATCGCCCGCGCCATCCCGCCCGAGGTGGTGCGCAAGCTGGAGCAGCACTTCGAGGTCGAGTCCAACCAGGACGACGTGGTCTGGAGTCCGCAGGAGCTGGCCGTGCATCTGCAGGACAAGGATGGTGTCCTGACCACGGGCTCGCAGACCATCGATGCGGCGCTGCTGGCGGCCTGCCCGCGCCTGAAGGTCGTGGCCAACATGGCCGTGGGCTACAACAACTTCGACGTGCCCGCGATGACGGCAGCGGGCGTGCAGGGCACGAACGCGCCCGACGTGCTGACCGAGACCACGGCGGACTTCGGCTTCGCCCTGCTCATGGCCACGGCCCGCCGCGTGACCGAAAGCGAGCACTATCTGCGCGCCGGAAAGTGGAACTCCTGGCGCTACGACCTGTTCGCCGGCTCGGAAGTGCACGGCAGCACGCTGGGCATCATCGGCATGGGCCGCATCGGCCAGGGCATTGCCAAACGCGGGGCGCATGGCTTCGGCATGAAGGTGGTCTATCACAACCGCTCGCGGCTGTCGCCCGAACTGGAAGCCGAATGCAAGGCCGGCTACGTGGGCAAGGATGAACTGCTGGCCATGGCCGACCATGTGGTACTGGTGCTGCCCTACACCAAGGAAAACCACCACACCATAGGCGCGGCCGAGATCGCCAGGATGAAGCCCACGGCCACGCTGATCAACATCGCGCGCGGCGGCATCGTCGATGACGCGGCGCTGGCCAGGGCGCTGCGCGACAGGACCATTGCCGCCGCCGGCCTGGACGTGTTCGAGGGCGAGCCCTCGGTCCATCCCGACCTGCTGACTGTGCCCAATGTCGTGCTGACCCCGCACATCGCCAGCGCCACCATGGGCACGCGCAGCGCCATGGCCGAGCTGGCAGCCGACAACCTGATCGACTTTCTGAGCGGCAAGGGCCCGCGCACGCCCGTGAACCAGCCCGAAGCGGCGGCCGCCGGCGCGCGCGCCAAGGCCTGAGTGCCGTATTCCGACAATCGCGGGGAGGCAGGCCATGGCCGCTTCCCGCTGCATGGAGCTGAAGCAAGATCTTGACCCAGATATCCGGAGTATGGTGGGCGGCATGGGCCGTGCTGCTGTTGGGGCAGGCGGCCGTGATCTGGCTGTTGTGCAGGCGCTCGGCGCAGCGCGATGACGGGGTGGCGCCGCAGCAGTTGCTGCAGGCGTTGCAGATGCTGGACGTGCGGCTGCAGCAGCTCGAGCGCGGCGCCCAGGCCACGCAGATGGCCGTGGCCAAGAGTGACGGCGGGCTGGACCGCGTGTCGCAGCAGCTGCAGGCCCATCTGGCCCAGGCCCAGCTCGATGCCCAGGCCGCGCGGCGCGAGCAGGGCGAGGCACTGGCGGCCTTTCGCATGGAGCTGGGCCGGCTCACGGTGCGTCTGGCCGCCGACAGCGCCCAGGCCCGCGAGGCCCAGGGCGAGAGCACGCAGCGCTTCAACGCCCATGTGCAGGAGCGCTTCGAAGCGCTGGCGCAGACCACGCGCAGCACGCTGGACTCGCTCAAGAACGACATCCAGCAGCAGCTGGGCGGGCTGGCGCAATCCAGCCAGGTCCATGCCGAACAGCTGCGCGGCACGCTCAACGAGCGCCTGGCCACCATCCAGTCGGACAATGCGGCGCGCCTGGAGGAGATGCGGCGCACGGTGGACGAGAAGCTGCATGCCACGCTGGAGCAGCGCCTGGGCGAATCGTTCAAGCTGGTCAGCGACCGGCTGGAGCAGGTGCACAAGGGCCTGGGAGAGATGCAGACGCTGGCCGGCAGCGTGGGCGATCTCAAGCGCGTGATGACCAATGTGAAGACGCGCGGCACCTGGGGCGAGCTGCAGTTGGGCGCCATCATCGAGAACGTGCTCACGCCCGAGCAATACGCGCGCAACGTCAAGACCGTGCCCGGCAGCGACGACATGGTGGAGTTCGCCATCCGCCTGCCCGGGCGCAGCGACGAGACGCCGGTCTGGCTGCCCATCGATGCCAAATACCCGGTGGAGCAATACCAGCGCCTGCTCGACGCCCAGGATGCGGCGGACAAGGCCGCCATTGTCTCGGCCGGCAATGCCTTCGAGGCATCGATCAAGTTCGAGGCCCGCAAGATCCATGGCAAGTATGTGAGCCCGCCCCACACCACGGACTTTGCCGTGCTCTACCTGCCCACGGAAGGCCTGTTTGCCGAGGTCATGCGCCGCCCCGGCCTGGTCGAGGCCGTGCAGAACGGCTGCCGCGTGATGGTCACCGGCCCGGCCAATCTGGCCGCCATGCTCAGCAGCCTGCAGATGGGCTTCAAGACGCTGGCCATCGAAAAGCGCTCCTCCGAGGTCTGGGCCGTGCTGGGCCAGGTCAAGACCGAGTTCGCCAAGTTCGGCGAAGTGGTGGATGCCACGCGCAAATCCATTGATGCCGCCGCCAAGCGCTTCGAGCAGGTGGGCGTGCGCACGCGCGCCATCCAGCGCCAGCTGCGCGATGTGCAGGAGCTGCCCGCGCCGGCCTCCGGCGCAGCGCTGCCCGGTCTGCCGGACGACAAAGGCACGGCGGCGGGCATGGAGCCGGGATCGGGGCAGGATTGAGATGAATCTGGCGCTGTTCAAAGTCATCATGGCCCAGGTCAGCGTGCATGCCACCATGGCAGGCATGCGGCTGGCAGCGCCCTTGCTGGCGCTGCAGCAGGGCTATAGCGCGGCGGCCGTGGGCATTTTGCTGGCGCTGTTTGCGCTGACCCAGGTGTTCCTGGCGCTGCCGGCCGGGCGCTTCGCGGACAAGCACGGCTTTCGCAAGCCATTTTTCCTATCCATGCTGGCGGCCAGTGGCGGCTGCGCGCTGGCGCTGGCGTTTCCGGTCTATCCCGTGCTGTGCCTGGTGGCGCTGCTGACGGGCGGTGCCAGCGGCGCGGTTGTGATTGCCGTGCAGCGCCATGCGGGGCGGGTCACCCACGATGCGTTGGCGCTCAAGAAGGTGTTCAGCTGGCTGGCCATAGGGCCGGCCATCTCCAACTTCATCGGGCCCTTCAGCACGGGGCTGCTGATCGATCACGCGAATTTTGGCGGCGAGGGCAGCACCATGGGCTACCGCGTCGCCTTCGGCCTGCTGGCCCTGGTGCCCGTGCTGGCCTGGAGCTGGGTGCGCCACACGCAGGAGCTGCCGCCCGTGCGTGCGCCCATAGGAGGCCCCAAGCAGCATGCCTGGGACCTGCTGCGCGACCGCAACTTCCGCAACCTGCTGCTGGTCAATTGGCTGCAGTCGGCGTGCTGGGACGTGCACACCTTCGTGCTTCCGCTGCTGGGCCATGAGAAGGGGTTGAGCGCCTCGGTCATCGGCACGCTGCTGGGCATTTTTGCCGTGGCGGCCGCCGCCATCCGCCTGGCCATGCCGCTGGTGGCCGAGCGCCTGCGCGAAGGCGCCGTGATCTCCGGCGCCATGGCCATCACCGCCTTCGTCTTTGCGCTGTACCCCTTCATGGACTCGGCACTGACCATGGGCGTGTGCTCGGTGCTGCTGGGCTTTTCGCTGGGCTCGGTGCAGCCCATGGTCATGAGCATGCTGCACCAGATCACGCCCGAGCACCGCCATGGCGAGGCGCTGGGCCTGCGGCTCATGGCCATCAATGCCTCCAGCGTGGCCATGCCCGTGCTGTTCGGCTCGGCGGGGGCGTTGATCGGCGTGTCTGCGCTGTTCTGGGTGGTGGGCGCGGCCGTGGCCTCGGGCATCCGCACGGCCTGGTTCATGGGGCTGTCGCCGCGCAAGCCGGAATGAAAAAAAGCGACCTGCGCCTTGGTGCGCAGATCGCCTTGCGATGCGGTGGCGGCCTGCCGGCCGCTGCGGCTTACCAGCCGCCAGCGTGGAACTGCTTGATCAGCGCCCAGGCCTCCACCGGATCATCGGTGTAGCGGAACAGCTGCAGGTCCTTGGGCGAGATCGTGCCTTCCTCGATCATCAGGTCGATGTTGAGCAGCCGCTTCCAGAACTCGGTGCCGAACAGGATCACGGGCACGGAATGCGTCTTGCCGGTCTGCATCAGGGTCAGCACCTCGAACAGCTCATCCAGCGTTCCGAAGCCGCCGGGGAAGGCCACCAGGGCCTTGGCGCGCATCATGAAATGCATCTTGCGCAAGGCGAAGTAGTGGAACTTGAAGCTCAGGTCCGGCGAGATGAAGCGGTTGCCGTTTTGCTCGTGCGGCAGCTCGATGTTCAGTCCGATGCTGGGTGCCCCCACGTCATGGGCGCCCCGGTTGGCCGCTTCCATGATGCCGGGGCCGCCTCCCGTGCAGATATAGAGGCGCTCCTCGGGCGGCTGGTTCAGGCTGTCGGCGGCCACGATGCGCGTGAAGGCGCGGGCCTGTTCATAGCGGTGGGCATTGCGCACGGCGCGCTCGGCCACGGCAATGCGCTGGGGATCGTCGCTGGCCTGTGCGTCGGCCAGTTGCTGCTCGGCCTGCTCCAGGTCCACGAAGCGTGCGCTGCCATAGACCACGACGGTGTTTTCTATGCCGCGTTCGATCTGCGCCAGGTCGGGCTTGAGCAGTTCCAGCTGCATGCGGATGCCGCGGGTTTCGCGGCGGAACATGAATTCCGGGTCCGCGAAGGCGAGGCGATTGGAGTTCTGCTGCAATGCCATGCCGTTGTGCGCCTGGTTGTGAAGGGCCGACCAGCCGTTGGCCAGATCGGTATCGGTCAGGGGGGAAGAGATTTGCATGAACCCTCGTACACAGAAAAACCCAGGGCGGCCACGCCTGTGGCCGTTCCATCAAATACGTTGCCAGCGCAGATGATGACTGCACTATACGCTCACAAACTCATAGCCGCAGGGCCCGCATATCCGGTGCTTTGCGCATTGACGCGGCCATGGATGCATTCGTATGCTCAGCGGTTGAGGACAGGGCTTTTGCCCGCCCGCCCGCATCGGCGGGGATTTCAGGCCCGGTTGCGCTTCAGACGTCCGGGTGTTCGACCGGCTCGTTGCGCACGACGCTGCTCAGCGGCGGCGGCACGTCCTGGCCTGCGCGGCGTGCCCGGAACAGGGCTGCACGCATCAGGAAGATGGTGGTGATGGGCACGGTCACCGAAATGAAGACCGCAATCAGCAGCGCATGCACGGCCAGGCTCTGGCCGCTGACGGAAAAGTAGATCCAGGTGGCATGCATGATCAGCCAGCAGCCCATGGTAGCGATGATGGAAGGCGCATGCACGCGCTCGAAATAGCTGCCCAGACGCCACAGTCCCATGGAGCCGAGGAAGGCGATGATGGCGCCGCCCAGCGCCAGCGCGGCCACCAGGATCTGGCACCACAGCGGCAGCGTGGTGGTTTCCGGCATCATTCGATCACCTCGCCGCGCAGCAGGAACTTGGCCATGGCCGTGGAGCCCACGCAGCCGAACAGCGCGACCAGCAAGGCCGCCTCGAAATAGCTGGTGCTGTCGTAGATGATGCCCATCAGCAGCATGGCCAGCATGCCGTTCAGGTACATGCAGTCCAGCGCCAGCACGCGGTCCTGGGCGTGCGGACCCTTGAGCAGGCGCAGCACGGCGCAGCCCATGGCGGCGAC
Source organism: Delftia deserti (assembly GCF_042653485.1). Taxonomy (NCBI): domain Bacteria; kingdom Pseudomonadati; phylum Pseudomonadota; class Betaproteobacteria; order Burkholderiales; family Comamonadaceae; genus Delftia; species Delftia deserti. The sequence goes on from NZ_JBHSIH010000001.1 coordinate 6,193,428, forward strand.
CAGCAGGCCCAGCGCGAACATCAAAGTCCAGTGGAACCAGGGCATCATTCGAAAATCTCCATCAGGGGGCGCTCGTAGGAGCGCTTGACGTGCTGGACGATCTCTTCGGGATCATCGACCTCCAGCACATGCAGCATGAGCTGGGAGCGGTCGCGCGAGATCTCGGCCCAGGCCGTGCCGGGCGTGATGCACACGATCATGGCGAGCACGGCCAGGCCGTTGGGATCGCGCAGTTCCAGAGGGATGCGCACGAAGTTGGCCGGGTGCTTGCGCATGCCCGGAAACAGCATGAACCGCACGACATTGAAGTTGGACACGGAGGTGTCCCAGACCACGCGCAGCCCCAGGCGCACGATGGTCAGCGGATGGCGCACGCGCACGGGCAAGGGACGCAGGCCGCGCAGCAGCAGCGGCAGCAACAGGCCCAGCAAGGCGCCCAGCAGGATCTGGCCGCTGCTGAACGAGCGGTTGAGCAGAAGCCACAGCAGGAACAGCGCCACCGACAGCAGCGGCGCGGGCAGCAGGGTTTTCATCATCGGGACTCCTCCTTGCCGGCGGTTGCTCCTGCATCGCCTATGCCAGCGGGTATGGGCGCGCCGCTGGCCTGGGCTGCTGCGCGCGCTGCGCCTTCGGGGCCGGCTTGCAGCCGGGCCTTCTTTTCTGCCGGGCTGGGCTCCGGCTGCGTGCCCATGACGGAGCGCACATAGACATCGGGCGCCAGCAGCGCATCGGCCGCACGCTGCGTGTAGCCCATCAGCTCGCCACCGCGCACGGTGAGTGCCACGCAGCAGGCCAGCAGCACGGCGATGGGCAGGCCTTCGGTCACGCGCAACGAGGGCGAGTTCTGCTCCTCGCTCGCCCAGAAGTGGCGTATGCCGGCGCGCACCAGCGACAGCAGGGCCAGCAGCCCGGTGATGATCATCAGCGCCACCAGCAACCAACCGGCCCAGCCGGCCTGGAAGCCGCTGGAGTTGCCCAGGCCCAGCGGGTTGAGCAGGGCAGACAGCATGGCGAACTTGCCCACGAAGCCCGACAGCGGGGGCAGGCCGGTGACCACCAGCGTGGCCAGCATGAAGCTCAGGCCGATGAAGGCGGCCGCGGCGGGAATGGCGCGGCCGATCAGCACCTCTTCGGATTCGTCGAGGTTGAACCCCTCGGTGGGAAGCAGCTCGGCATTGAGGAAGGGCGCCTCATCGTCCTCATAGGGCTCGCCCGCGTCGTCGTCCACGCGCCAGCGGTCCACCACGTCGGCAATCAGGAAGAGCGCGCTCACGGCCAGGGTGGAGCTGGGCAGGTAGTACAGCAGCCCCGCCGTCAGCGCGTTCTGGCCAAAGCCCGAAGCGGCCAACAGGGTGCCCGACGAGAGGATGGCCGCAAAACCCGCGATATGCGTCAGCCGCTGCGAGCCCAGCATGCCCAGGCCCCCGAAGGCCATGGTCAGCATGCCGCCGACGATCAGCCAGGTGCTGCCGAACAGGGCGGAGGCGCCGGCCTCGGAGCTGAACAGCAACGTCCACAGCCGCAGCACCACGTAGACGCCCACCTTGGTCATGAGGGCGAACACTGCGCCCACGGGAGCGGTGGCTGCGCTGTAGGCCGGCACCAGCCAGAAGTTCAGCGGCCACATGGCCGCCTTGGTCAGGAAGGCAATGCCCAGGATGGCAGCGGCCGAATGCAGCAGCCCGCGGTCGGCGCTGCTGACCTGGGGGATGGCACGTGCCAGGTCGGCCATGTTCAGCGTGCCGGTCAGGCCGTAGAGCATGGACACGCCGATGAGAAACAGCGACGAGGCCGCAAGATTGATGGCGATGTAGTGCAGGCCCGCCTGGATGCGCGCCCGGCCGGAACCATGCAGCACCAGTCCGTAGGAGGCCGCGAGCATGATCTCGAAGAACACGAACAGGTTGAACAGGTCCGCCGTGAGGAAGGCACCGCTCAGGCCCATCAGCTGGAACTGGAACAGCGAGTGAAAGTGCATCCCCGCGCGGTGCCAGCGGGCGCTGGAGAAGACCAGCGAGGCCAGGGCCACCGTGTAGGTCAGCACCAGCATCATGCCGGTCAGGCGGTCCAGCGCCAGCGAAATACCGAAGGGCATGGGCCAGTTGCCCGGCATGTAGACGCCCAGGTTGACGGGTGCGCCGGCCTGGTCGGTCCACAGCATCAGCATCACGGCCACGCCCAGGCCCAGCAGGGTGGAGACCAGTCCAAGAGCGAATTTGAGGCGCTGGCGCTCTTCGCGCAGCAGCAGCATCAGCGCTGCCGAGAGCATGGGCAGCACGATGGGCGCCAGCATCAGGTGCGGCATGAGACGGGCGGTCAGCTCGTTCATGGCATCTCCTGCTCGGTGCGGGAATGGGCTCCGTCCACATGGTCGGTGGCCGTGGTGCCGCGCGAGGCCAGCAGCACCACCAGGAACAGCGCCGTCATGGCAAAGCCGATCACGATGGCCGTGAGCACCAGCGCCTGGGGCATGGGGTCGGCATAGTGCGCAAGATCCTGCGGCACGCCGGCGCGCAGCACGGGCTCCTTGTCTATGGCCAGGCCCTGGCGGCCCATGCTGAAGATGAAAAGGTTGACTGCATACGACAGCAGGGCCAGGCCCATGATGACCTGGTAGGTCCGTGGGCGCAGCAGCAGCCACACGCCCGAGCCGGTCAGTACGCCGATGGCAATGGCAAGCACGACTTCCATCAGAAACCTCCTCGTGCAAGCGCTGCAGCGGTGGCCTGCTGCACGGCGGCTTCGGCCTCTTCGGCCTGTTGTTGCTGCTCCTCCAGCAGGCGGGCGTGGTAGCGGTGGCTGCGCACAGATTGGTGGGCGATGGCCGTCAGAATGAGCATGGTCGCGCCTACCACCAGCGAGAACACGCCGATGTCGAAGAACAGGGCGCTGGCGAGATGCACGTCGCCGACGACTGGCAGGGTCATATGGAAGGTGTGGCTGGTGAGGAAGGGATAGCCGGCCACGATGGAGCCCATGCCGGTACCCAGTGCGAACAGCAGGCCGACACCGATCCATCGGCGCGGGAAGATCGGCAGGTGGGCCTCGACCCACTGCGTGCCGGAGATGATGTATTGCATCAGCAAGGCGACGGAGAACACCAGGCCGGCCACGAAGCCGCCGCCGGGTTCGTTGTGGCCGCGCATGAAGATGTAGACCGAGACCAGGGCCGCAAAAGGCAGCAGCAGGCGCACCAGCACGGCGGGCACCATCAGGTAGCCCACGGCCGTATCGCCGGCATTGCGCGGATTGAACAGATCGGTCTGCAGGTCACCAGGCATGTAGCGTTGCTGCTCGGGCAGGTCCAGCGTCTCGCGCGCCGGGCGAAAGCGCCGCAGCAGCGCATAGACGACCAGGGCCACGATGCCCAGAACCACGATTTCGCCGAAGGTGTCGAAACCCCGGAAATCCACCAGCATCACGTTGACCACATTGGTGCCGCCGCCATCGCTGAGCGCATGTTCCAGGAAGAAGGTGGAGGCGCCGTCATAGAAGGGGCGGCTCATCATGGCGAAGGCCAGCCAGGCCATGCCGCCCCCGGCCACCAGCGACAGCAGCAGGTCGCGCATGCGGCGCGAGCGGGCGCGCAGCTCGGCGGACAGCACGGGAATGTGAAGGCTCTTGTCCCGCTTGGGCATCCAGCGCAGGCCCAGCAGCATCAGCACCGTGGTGGCGACCTCGACGACCAGTTGGGTCAGCGCCAGATCGGGTGCCGAGAACCACAGGAAGGTCAGGCAGGTGCACAGGCCCGCGCCGCCCAGCATGATCAGCGCCGTCAGCCGGTGGTACTTGGCCTTCCATGCCGTGCCCAGGGCGCAGAGAATGCCCACGGCCCACAGCATCACGAAGGCGGGCGACAGCGGCAGCATGCCCCGGTCGCCCAGCTTGATGCCTTGCAGCCACAGCGGCAGAGCGCCGGCCAGCACGGCGGTGCAGACCAGCCACAGCATCTGCCACTGCAGACGCATGGTGGACAGGCGCCGGCGCGACCAGCGGCCCAGCAGCGACAGGCGGGCCAGCAGGTTCTCGAAAACACGCTGTCCGCTGATCGTGCCCACCAGCGGCGCGGTATCCATATGGCCGGCCTGGCGCTGCCAGCGCAGCAGCATGTACAGCAGGATGCCGCCGATCAGCGCCACAAGGCTCATGATCAAGGGCATGTTCCAGCCGTGCCAGATGGCCAGGCTGTACTCGGGCAGATCGCCGCCTACCACGGGCGTGGCGGCTGCTGCGAGGAAGCTGCCCACGGCCCACGCCGGCAGCATGCCGACGACCAGGCAGGCCAGCACCAGCAGCTCGACGGGCACGCGCATCCAGTGCGGCGGCTCGTGCGGTTCGTGCGGCAGGTCGGTTGCCTTGGGGCCGAAGAAGACGTCGATGGTGAAGCGCAGCGAATAGGCCACGCTGAACATGCCCGCCACCGTGGCGGCCACCGGCAGGGCAGTGCGCACCCAGGGGGCGGCGTCCAGGTAGACGGTCTCGGCGAAGAACATCTCCTTGGACAGGAAACCGTTGAGCAGCGGCACGCCCGCCATGGCCGCGCTGGCCACGCAGGCCAGCGTGGCCGTGATGGGCATCATGTGCCGCAGGCCCGAGAGCCGGCGGATGTCGCGCGTGCCGCTTTCATGGTCGACGATGCCTGCGGCCATGAACAGCGAGGCCTTGAAGGTCGCATGGTTCATGATGTGGAACACCGCAGCCACGGCGGCCAGCTTGCTGTTGAGGCCCAGCAGCAGCGTGATCAGGCCCAGGTGGGAAATCGTCGAATAGGCCAGCAATCCCTTGAGATCGTGCTGGAACATGGCCAGATAGCCGCCGATGAGCAGCGTTGCCGCGCCGGCTCCGCCCACCAGCCAGAACCAGGCATCGGTATCGCCCAGCACGGGCCACATGCGCGCCAGCAGGAAGACGCCGGCCTTGACCATGGTGGCGGAGTGCAGATATGCCGACACCGGCGTGGGTGCGGCCATGGCGTGCGGCAGCCAGAAGTGGAAGGGGAATTGCGCGCTCTTGGTCAGTGCGCCCAACAGGATCAGCACCAGGGCGACCAGGTACAGCTGGTGGTCACGTACCTGCTGGCCGGCCACGAGCACGTTGTCCAGGTCATAGCTGCCCACGATGTGGCCCAGCACCAGCATGCCCGCCAGCATGGCCAGGCCGCCCGTTCCCGTCACCGTCAGCGCCATGCGCGCGCCCCGGCGCGCATCCTTGCGATGGTGCCAGTAGCCGATCAGAAGAAAGGAGAAAAGGCTGGTCAGCTCCCAGAAGAAGGCAATCTGGATGATGTTGCCCGACAGCACCACGCCAGCCATTGCGCCCATGAAGGCCAGAAAGAACGAGAAAAAGCGCGGCACGGGATCGGCCGGCGACATGTAGTAGCGCGCATAAAGTACCACCAGCGAACCGATGCCCAGCACCAGCATGCAGAACATCCAGGCGAAGCCGTCCATGCGGATCACCAGGTTCAGCCCCAGGGCCGGCAGCCACTCGACCTCCTGGCGCAACACCTCTCCATCGGCGATCTGGGGGAACAGCAATGCAGTCTGGATGGCGCAGCCGAGGGCGATGACGCCGGCCAGCGTTGACTCCGTATTGCGCGCATTGGCGGGCAGCATTGCGGCAATCAGGCTGCCGATAAAGGGTAGGAGGATGAGGGTGATCAGGGGCATGGGCGGTTCATTTTACGGGCAAGGTTTTTTGCTTCGCTATGAAAACCTGAGCATGTTTCAGGCTATGGCCGCGCATACCCCGAGGGTAGTACGCATGAAAAACCCGCCGAAGCGGGTTGGATAGAGACAGTTGGCGTACTCAGGAGGCCGCGCCGGCCTTGGCTGGCGTGGCCGGTTTGGTGGCCTGGTCCTTGGTCGGCTTGGCGCCCTTGGCTGTCGTGTCCTTGGCATCGGGCTTGGCGCCCTTGCCCTTGTAGCTGCTGCCGTTGACCGTCAGGCCGTCACCCGAGAGCTTTGCGGCGGTCGGTTCGCCCACGCCTTTGACCCGGGCAATGAAATCGGGCCAGTCCTTGAAGGCGGAGGATTTGCGCTCTTCGAGAATGCGTGCCGACATGGCCGGGCCAATGCCCTTGATGGACGTCAGTTCGGCTTCATTCGCCTTGTTGACTTCCACCGCAGCCAAGGCCATCACGGACCACAGCAGTGCAATGAAGCCAGTCATCAGTTTTCTGAACATACAAACCTCCTGATCCCAAAATGTTGAGGGCCGCAACATTGCGACCCAGAGGCATCTTATGCAGGGCCTTGGCGTGCGGCTAGGCGGTGAAGGAGGCCGGCAGGCCCGAGCAGGCAGGGCCGAAAGTGTCCAAAGCCAATGGCCATGCGCCTGCCAAGGCGGTTTCTAGGAATACTCTGAAAATACACCGTCCGTGCCGTGTTTGCCAATGGGGGTGACGCGATGCAGGGGATGCGGCTGCTTTCCGCCGCTGCCCCGGATCACAGTTCCTCGACGCGCCGGGCCGGATAGCTGTCCCAGCTCTGGCAGCCGGGGCAATGCCAGAAATGCTGGCGCGCCTCGAAGCCGCAGGCCGCGCAGCGGTAGCGGGTCAGTGGCTTGGCTGCGTGGTCCAGCGCGCGTTGCACGGCCGGGTGGTATTGCTCCTCGGCCAGCTTCTCGCCGGCCAGCCACTGCGCGGCGGCCACCAGGGAGGGCTCCCTGTCCAGATGCTGGACCAGGCGTGCGCGTCCGGGTGCCCTGGTTTCACGATCGTTGCCGTGTGCTTCAATTTGAGCGTCCAGCGCGACCAGCGCCTGCAGCAGATCCAGCGAGGGTGCCTGCTCGTACTGCTGGCTGAGCAGTTGATGGATGTGCTGGCGCTGGCCCGTGGCGGCTGCAATGTCCACCAGCAGCTGGGCTGCCAGCGGCAGCGCGGCGGGGGATTGCTCGGCCAGGCTCTCCAGCGTATGCAAGGCCTGGGCCGATTGCCCCATGCGGTGCAGCAACTGGGCATGCTCCAGGCGCGGGCGTGCGGCCTGGGGTGCGGTGGCGATGGCTTGCTGCAGCCGCTGCAGCGCCTCGGACTGCTGGCCCTGGGCCAGCAAGGACTGGGCGTCTTCGCACAGGTAGTGGGCCAGCCGGCCACTGAAGTCCCCCTGGCTGGCATCCTGCATGCGGCGAGCAATGGCGGCGGCCTGTGTCCAGTCGCGCGAGCGTTCGTAGATGGCCAGCAGTGCCAGGCGGGCCTCGGCCTCGAAGGCCGTACCTTCCAGGCGGCGCAGCGCGTCCTCGGCACGATCGAGCAGCCCTGCCTTCAGAAAGTCCTGGGCCAGCGCATGCTGGGCACGGTCGCGGTCCACGCGGCTGAGGTCGCCGCGCGACAGCAGGTGCTCGTGCACGCGCACGGCGCGGTTGTATTCGCCACGGCGGCGGAAGAGGTTGCCCAGGGCGAAATGCAGTTCCGAGGTGTCGGGGTCGTTCTGCACTGCTTCGATGAAGGCGTCGATGGCCTTGTCCTGCTGCTCGTTGAGCAGGAAGTTCAGGCCCTTGAAATAGGCCTTGGGTGCCTGGCGGTTTTCGGCGCGAATCTGCCGCAGGTCCCAGCGCGAGGCCAGCCAGCCCAGCACGAAGGCCACGGGCAGGCCCAGCAATATCCAGCTCAGATCAAATTCCATGCACGTCGCCCGGCAGGATGGGGGATGGGGCGGTCTTGGGCGCCGTGGCCGCTGCCGGTGCCTCGGCCGTGGCAGGCACCGCAGCCTGGGTCGAGCGTGCGGCGTTGCGGTGCTTGAGCCAGCGCGGCACCATGCCCAGAACGCCCACGATCAGGCCCAGCGCGAAGGCGGCCAGCACCACCAGTACCAGTGGCGCAGTCCAGGAGGTGCCGAAGAAGAAGTGCACCGTCGCGTCCTGCTGGTTGTTCAGCGCGAAAGCGAACAGCGTAAAAAAAATGGCCGCCTTGAGCAGCCACAGGAAGTACTTCATGTGTTCCCTTGTGTGACGGGAACGATTCTAGAGCCTGGCGGAGAGGGCGGCTGCGGCGCGCGCAGCCGGTCAGCCGACTTTCAGGCGGCAGGGCCGGTGCCTGTGCCGGAGCCTGTGTTGTCTGTATCGATGACTGCGCCGGGGCGCAGGTCCACGGCTTCGCGCAGGGCCTTGCCGGGCTTGAAGTGCGGCACGCGCTTGGACGGAATGTGGACGGCCTCGCCACTGCGGGGATTGCGGCCCATGCGGGGCGGGCGATGGTTGACCGAGAAACTGCCAAAGCCGCGGATTTCGATGCGATGGCCGCGCACCAGGGCATCGCTGACGGCGTCAAGAATCGTCTTGACGGCCTGCTCGGCATCGCGCTGGCTCAGTTGGCCAAAGCGGGCTGCGAGTTCTTCGACGAGATCGGATCGGGTCATCAAGGATAGGAATCAGGGGTTGAAATGGCGACGGGCGCCCGGAGGCACCCGTCGCATCCGACCTTCAGCGGTCAGCAGGCTGGCTGCTGATTACTTGTCGGAGTTGTCCAGCTTGGCGCGCAGCAGGGCGCCCAGGCTGGTCGTGCCGGCGTTTTCCTTGGCCGACTGGGCGGACAGGGAAGCCATGGCTTCTTGCTGGTCAACCTGGTCCTTGGCCTTGATCGACAGCTGGATGTTGCGGGTCTTGCGATCCACATTGACCACCACGGCGGTGATCTCGTCGCCTTCCTTCAGCACCGAGCGGGCATCTTCCACGCGGTCCACGGCGATTTCCGAAGCACGCAGGTAACCGATGATGTCTTCGCCCAGGTCGATTTCAGCACCACGTGCGTCCACCGTCTTGACCTTGCCCGACACGATCTGGCCCTTGTCGTTCACGGTCACGAACGTTGTGAAGGGGTCGCTGTCCAGCTGCTTGATGCCCAGGGAGATGCGCTCGCGCTCGACGTCCACGGCCAGCACGATGGCTTCGACTTCCTGGCCCTTCTTGTAGTTGCGCACGGCGGCTTCGCCGGGCTCGTTCCAGGACAGGTCGGACAGGTGCACCAGGCCGTCGATACCGGCAGCCAGGCCCACGAACACGCCGAAGTCGGTGATCGACTTGATCGGGCCCTTGACGCGGTCGCCGCGCTTGGTGTTTTGCGCGAACTCTTGCCAGGGGTTGGCCTTGCACTGCTTCATGCCCAGCGAGATGCGACGCTTGTCTTCGTCGATCTCCAGCACCATGACTTCGACTTCGTCACCCAGGGTCACGAGCTTGGTCGGAGCAATGTTCTTGTTGGTCCAGTCCATTTCGGAGACGTGCACCAGGCCTTCGATGCCGGGTTCCAGCTCGACGAACGCGCCGTAGTCGGCAATGTTCGTGACCTTGCCGAACAGGCGGGTGCTCGAGGGGTAGCGGCGCGAAACGCCCATCCACGGGTCGTCGCCCATTTGCTTCAGACCCAGCGAGACACGGTTCTTCTCGGTGTCGAACTTGAGGATCTTGGCGGTGATTTCCTGGCCAGCCTGCACGACTTCCGAGGGATGACGCACGCGGCGCCATGCCATGTCGGTGATGTGCAGCAGGCCGTCGATGCCGCCCAGGTCCACGAACGCACCGTATTCGGTGATGTTCTTGACCACGCCTTGAACGATGGCGCCTTCCTTCAGCGTCTCCATCAGCTTGGCGCGCTCTTCGCCCATCGAGGCTTCGACCACGGCGCGGCGGCTCAGCACCACGTTGTTGCGCTTGCGGTCCAGCTTGATGACCTTGAACTCCATCGTCTTGTTTTCGTACGGAGTCAGGTCCTTGATCGGACGGGTGTCGATCAGCGAGCCGGGCAGGAAGGCACGGATGCCGTTGACCAGCACCGTCAGGCCGCCCTTGACCTTGCCGGAGGTCGTGCCGGTCACGAATTCGCCCGATTCCAGGGCCTTTTCCAGAGCCAGCCACGAGGCCAGGCGCTTGGCGGTGTCGCGCGACAGGATGGTGTCGCCGTAGCCGTTTTCGATCGAGCCGATGGCGACCGACACAAAGTCGCCCACCTGGACTTCGATTTCTCCCTGGTCGTTCTTGAATTCGTCGATTGGCACGTAGGCTTCCGACTTCAGGCCAGCGTTCACGACGACGAAGTTGTGCTCGACGCGCACGACTTCAGCGGTGATGACCTCGCCAGGACGCATTTCCGTGCGTTGCAGCGATTCTTCAAACAGGGAGGCAAAAGATTCAGACATGTATTTCCTTGCCCGCAAACAGGTTTCCGCCGGCACTATTGCCAGGCGTTTCTAGGACTGCTTGCGGAGGTGTTGTGGGTTCAACCACGGTGTTGGAGTCTATGAACCTCGGGCCGTACACGGGGCGGTGCCGCCATGTCTGGGCCCGGAGGGCGGGTTGCCGGCCGTGCGGCGCAACTGGCAATCAGTCGCGGCCGAACGGCTGGCGTTCCTGCCACCACGAAAGCACCTGCTCTGCCACCTCTTCGATGGAGAGCTCGGAGCTGTCAAGCAGCATGGAATCCTGGGCGGGCTTGAGCGGTGCAACGCTGCGGTTCATGTCCCGCGCATCGCGTGCTTCAAGGTCAGCCCGAAGGGCGCTTATGTTAGCGGCAATTCCTTTGGAAATCAACTGCTTATGCCGGCGCTCGGCGCGACAGGCGGCGGAGGCCGACAAATAGACCTTGAGGGGAGCATGGGGAAAGATCACCGTGCCCATGTCGCGGCCGTCGGCAACCAGCCCCGGAAGCTGCTGGAAGGACAGCTGCAGGTCCACCAGTGCGTCGCGCACGGCAGGCAGGGCCGAGACGCGCGAGGCGTTCATGCCCGACTCCTCGCTGCGCAGGATGAGGGTGACATCCTCGTCGCCCAGCCAGATGCGCTGCTCTGCGTCAAAGCGCACGGGCAGCTCGCGCGCCAGCACGGCGATCTGCTGGGCATGCGGTTCGTCAAGCACCAGGCCGGCGCGCGATGCGGCCAGCCCCGTGAGCCGGTACAGCGCGCCCGAGTCCAGCAGGTGGTAGCCCAGGGCCTGGGCGACCTCGGCGGCAATCGTGCCCTTGCCCGAGGCCGTGGGGCCATCGATGCAGATCACGGGAATGCGCGCGCGGGCCGTCTCGCAGACCGAGAACAGGGCCTCGAAGTAGTCGGGGAAGGTCTTGGCGACGCACTTGGGGTCTTCGATGCGCACGGGCAGGGCGGCCGGATTGAAGGCCGCCAGCGAGAAGCACATGGCCACGCGGTGGTCGTCGTAGGTGTGGATGCTGGCCGCACGCCATGCGGCGGTGGACGCGGGCGGCGTGATGCGGATGTAGTCCGCGCCTTCCTCGACGTCGGCGCCCAGCTTGCGCAGCTCCTTGGTCATGGCCGCGATGCGGTCGGTTTCCTTGACACGCCAGCTTGCGATGTTGCGCAGCGTGGTCGTGCCATCGGCATACAGGGCCATGACGGCCAGCGTCATGGCGGCATCGGGGATGTGGTTGCAGTCCAGGTCGATGGCCTTGAGCGGCCATGCGCCACGGCGGATGCGCAGCCAGTTGGGGCCGCCTTCCACCTCGGCGCCCATGGCGCGCGCGGCCTCGACAAAGCGGATATCGCCCTGGATGGAGTCCAGCCCTACGCCGAGGATGCGGATGCCTTCGGCGCTGTCCGAGGCGATGGCGCCCAGTGCGATGAAGTAGCTGGCCGACGAGGCGTCTGCCTCGACATGGATCTCGCCCGGCGAGCGGTAGCGGCTGCCGGCCGGGATGGTGAAGCGCTGCCAGCTCTCGTTGTGCACGGCAATGCCGAAACGGGCCAGCAATTCCAGCGTGATGTGGATGTAGGGCTTGGAGATCAGCTCGCCCACGACTTCGATGGTGATGTCGCGCGTGCTGGCCAGCAGCGGCAGCGCCATCAGCAGCGAGGTCAGGAACTGGCTGGAGACATCGCCACGCACCTGGATGGGGCTGTGCGGCAGCTGCGAGAAATCGGGCTGGCGGATGTGCAGCGGGGGAAAGCCCTCGTTGCCCAGGTAGTCGATACGGCAGCCGAGCTGGCGCAGCGCATCGACCAGATCGCCGATGGGGCGCTCATGCATGCGCGGCACGCCGCTGAGCTTGAAGTCGCCGCCCAGCACGGACAGGGCTGCAGTCAGCGGCCGCATGGCCGTGCCGGCGTTGCCCATGAACAGTTCGGCGCTGGTGCCAGGGGGCAGGATGCCGCCCAGGCCGGTGATGCGCACGGGCTGGCCGAGGGTGATGGTCGCGGGCTCCACCGTGCAGCCCAGCTGCTGCAGGGCCCGGAGCATGACGCGCGTGTCGTCCGAGTCGAGCAGGTCGTGGACCACGGTCGTGCCCTGGCTCAGCGCCGCGAGCAGCAGCACGCGGTTCGAGATGCTCTTGGAGCCCGGCAGGCTCACCGTGCCCTGCGCGCGGGAGAGGGGAGGGAGATCGAGGAAGGCGGTACTGAACATGGCAATTCGGAGGCAAACAGGCTGTCGGGAGGCATTGCGGCCGCGCCGGCCGCAATGCACAGGAGCGCTTTGGGTGCGCCGGGCTTGCGTCTGGCGCTTGCCCTGCATTGCGCGTCAGCGGCGCGGGGCGCCCAGGCGCCAGTGGGCGCGCGCGGCGCTGGCCAGGGTCAGGCGGTCTTCAAGACCTTGTCCGTCACTGGCCTGGATCAGGGATTCGAGTTGCTGCAGCGCCTGCTGGAACTGGCGCGACTGTGCCAGAACCTGCTCGCTGTTGGCCAGCAGCACATCACGCCACATCTTGGGATCGCCTGCGGCAATGCGCGTGAAGTCGCGGAAGCCGGGGCCGGCCAGGGACAGCACGTCATCGGAGTCGGGCTGGGTGATCACACTTTGCATCATGGCGAAGGCCAGCAGATGCGGCAGGTGGCTGACCGTGGCAAAGGCGCTGTCGTGGGCTTCGGGCGACATGGCGCGCACGCGGCAGCCCAGCAGCTCCCACAGGGAGCGGGCCTTTTGCAGGTGGTCGGTCAGCGTGCGTTCGGTGGGCGTCAGGATGACCTGTGCGCCCTTGTACAGCTGGGGGTCGGAGTGCTCGACGCCCGAGACTTCCTTGCCTGCAATGGGGTGGGCCGGCACGAAGGAGCCGAGCTGGTCGCGCAGGGCCGAGCGGGCGGCATGCACCACATCGACCTTGGTGGAGCCCACGTCCATGATCATCATCTCGGGCGTGACCAGGTGCTTGATGGACTTGAGCGTGGCCTCGGTAGCTGCCACGGGCACGGCCAGCAGCACCAGGTCCGCACCGGCAGCGGCCAGCAGGGCAGAGGGGGCCTCCACATCGATGACGCCCATCTGGCGAGCGCGTTCGGTCGTCGAAGGCGACTTGCTGTAGCCCACGACGCGCTTGACCAGCCCTGCCTGCTTGAGCGCCAGGGCGAACGAGCCGCCCATGAGGCCGCAGCCGATCAGCCCCAGTTGTTCAAAGGGCTGCATCACTTGGATACCGGGTAGGTGCCCAGCACCTTGTAGAAGGCGCACAGGCCGCGCAGCTCTTCCAGCGCGCTGGCCACGTTGGGCTGGGCCGGGTGGCCTTCGAGGTCGATGTAGAAGTAGTACTCCCACTGGCCGGTGCGCGCGGGGCGCGACTCGAAGCGCGTCATCGACACGCCGTGCCTCTTCAGCGGCACCAGCAGGTCATGCACGGCGCCTGGGCGGTTGGGCACGGAGATGATGATGCTGGTGCAATCCTGGCCGCTGGGCGAGGGCGTGGCCAGCGTGTGCGGCAGGCAGATGACGGCGAAGCGCGTGCGGTTGTAGGCATCGTCCTGGATGGCATGCGCCACCACGTGCAGGCCGAATTGCTGGGCCGCGCGTTCGCTGGCCAGGCCGGCGATGTTGGGGTGCAGCGCCGCCAGGCGGGCGCCTTCGGCATTGCTGGACACCGGGCGGCGCTCGGCATGCGGCAGGTGCTTGGCCAGCCAGCCCTGGCACTGTGCCAGGGCCTGGGGGTGAGCCGCCACGACCTCGATGCCCTCGGTCGTGTTGCTGCTGCGAAGCAGGTTGTGGCGCACCAGCAGGCTGACCTCGCCCACCACGTGGCAGGGCGTGTGCAGGAACATGTCCAGCGAGCGCGTGACCACGCCTTCGTTGGAGTTCTCCACGCCCACCACGCCGTACTGCGCGCTGCCTGCTGCCGTGGCGTGGAACACCTCGTCGAAGCTGTTGCAGTACATCAGATCGGCCGCGCCGCCGAAGTACTGGATGGCGGCTTCCTCGCAGAACGTGCCCGCCGGGCCCAGCACGGCCACGCGCTGGGGCGACTCCAGCGCCAGGCAGGCCGACATGATCTCGCGCCAGATGGCCGAGACATGGCCGTTCTTGAGCGGGCCGGGGTTGGCGGACTCGATCTTCTGGATGACCTGGGCCACGCGGTCCGGGCGGAAGAAGGGCGTGCCTTCACGCTTCTTGACCTCGCCGACCTGCTCTGCCACGCGGGCACGTCGGTTCAGCAGATCCAGCAGTTGCTGGTCGATATCGTCGATCTGCACGCGCAGATGCGCCAGATCGGGAGAGGCTTGGGGTGTGGTGCTCATGGACGGGAGTGTGGGTCGGTCAGGCGTTGCGCTGTTCGAATTCGCGCATGTACTCCACCAGCGCCTGCACGCCAGCGATGGGCATGGCGTTGTAGATGCTGGCACGCATGCCGCCGACGGACTTGTGGCCCTTGAGCTGCAGCAGGCCGCGTTCCCGGGCTCCGGCCAGGAAGGCGTCATTGCGCGATTCGTCGCGCAGGAAGAAGGGGATGTTCATGCGCGAGCGGCAATTGGCAGCGACCTTGTTCACGTAGAACGAGGACTGGTCCACGTACTGGTAGAACAGGTCGGCCTTGGCGATGTTGCGCGCCTCCAGGGCGGCCACGCCGGTCAGGCCGCCTTCGGTCTGGCGCTTGATCCATTGGAATGTGAGGCCTGCGATGTAGATGCCCCAGGTCGGAGGCGTGTTGTACATCGACTGGTTGTCGGCCACGGTCTTGTAGTCGAAGGCCGAAGGGCAGGCCGGCAGGGCGTGGCCCAGCAGATCCTCGCGCACGATGACCAGGGTCAGGCCGGCCGGGCCCAGGTTCTTCTGCGCGCCGCCGAACGCCAGGCCCACGCGGCTCCAATCGACGGGGCGCGAGGCCACGTGCGAGGAAAAATCCACCACCAGCGGAGCATCGCAGCCCAGCGCCTTCAGGTCGGGCAGCTCCTGGAACTCCACGCCATGGATGGTTTCGTTGCTGCAGATGTGCACGTAGCTGGCGCCGCGGCTCAGTTGCCAGCTCTCGGGGGCGGGCAGGGCGGTGAACTTGCCGTCCTCGCCGCTGGCAGCGATGTGCGCGTCGGCCACGTACTTGCGTGCTTCCTTGGCCGACTTCTGGCTCCAGCTGCCGCTGAGCACGAAGTCCACCGTGCCTGCGCGCGACAGGTTCAGGGGAACGATGGCGTTCTCGGCCAGGCCGCCACCTTGCATGAACAGGATCTTGAACTCGGGCGGCACGGCCAGCAGCTCGCGCAGGTCGGCCTCGGCCTGTTCATAGATGGAGATGAACTCCTTGCCGCGGTGGCTCATCTCCATCACGCTCATGCCGGACCCGTGCCAGTCGAGCATTTCGGCGGCTGCCTGCTGCAGCACTTCGGCGGGAATGGCGGCGGGGCCGGCGGAGAAGTTGTAAGGGCGGTTCATGGAGTTCACTGTCAAGTCACGCGCAGGCGCCAGTTCGGGCGGTGCCTGCAACTGTCAAAAATCTGGGCCGCCGCTGGGGCTGCGCTCCCGGTGCGGGAGGCAGCCCCAGCGGCGGCTGGGTCATCAGGCGGGCTCGCCCGTGCCTTCGGCAGCGGCTTCGTCGCCGCCTGCGGCCTCCTCGCCCGTGGCCTCGTCCTCGACTTCGTTGGCATCGTTTTCAACGATGCGCTGCAGGCCGCCGAGCTTGGCGCCTTCGTCCAGGGAGATCAGCGTCACGCCCTGGGTGGCGCGGCCCAGTTCGCGGATTTCCGAGACCCGGGTGCGCACCAGCACGCCAGTGTCGGTGATCAGCATGATTTCGTCATCGGCATGCACCAGGGTCGCGGCGACGACCTTGCCGTTGCGCTCGGACTGCTGGATGGCAATCATGCCCTTGGTGCCGCGGCCGTGGCGCGTGTACTCGACGATGGAGGTGCGCTTGCCGTAGCCGTTCTCGGTGGCCGTGAGCACGCTTTGCGACTCGTCCTCGGCCACCAGCATGGCGATCACGCTCTGGCCTTCCTCCAGGTTCATGCCCTTGACGCCACGCGCGTTGCGGCCCATGGGGCGCACGTCGTTTTCGTCGAAGCGCACGGCCTTGCCGCCGTCGCTGAACAGCATCACGTCATGCTTGCCGTCGGTCAGCGCTGCGCCGATCAGGAAGTCGCCCTCGTCCAGGCCCACGGCGATGATGCCGGCCTTGCGCGGGTTGGAGAACTCGTCCAGCGCCGTCTTCTTCACGGTGCCCATGCTGGTGGACATGAACACATAGTGGTCGGCCGGGAAGCTGCGGTACTCGCCAGTCAGCGGCAGCACCACGTTGATCTTCTCGCCATCCTGCAGCGGGAACATGTTGACGATGGGGCGTCCGCGCGAGCCGCGCGAACCTGCGGGCACTTCCCAGACCTTGAGCCAGTACAGGCGGCCGCGGTTGGAGAAGCACAGCAGGTAGTCGTGCGTGTTGGCGATGAACAGCTGGTCGATCCAGTCGTCTTCCTTGGTGGCCGTGGCCTGCTTGCCGCGTCCGCCGCGCTTTTGCGAGCGGTACTCGGACAGCGGCTGGCTCTTGATGTAGCCCGTGTGGCTGAGCGTGACCACCATGTCGGTGGGCGTGATCAGGTCCTCGGTGGACAGGTCCTGCGCGCTGTACTCCACCGTGCTGCGACGGGCGCCGACCTTGCTCTGGCCGAACTCGGCCTTGATCTGCTTGAGCTCGTCGCCAATGATGGCCGACACGCGCTCGGGCTTGGACAGGATGTCCAGCAGGTCCTCGATGACGGACATCACGTCCTTGTACTCGGCGACGATCTTGTCCTGCTCCAGGCCGGTCAGGCGCTGCAGGCGCATCTGCAGGATTTCCTGGGCCTGGGTTTCGGACAGGCGGTACAGGCCATCGGCCTGCATGCCGAATTCGCGCTCCAGGCCGTCGGGGCGGTAGTCGTCGGCGTTGACCACGCCGCCATCGGTGCGGGTGCGCGTGAGCATCTCGCGCACCAGCTTGCTGTCCCAGTTGCGCGTCATCAGCTCGGCCTTGGCCACGGGCGGAGTCGGCGCGTTGCGGATGATGGCGATGAAGTCGTCGATATTGGCCAGCGCGACCGCCAGGCCTTCCAGCACATGGCCGCGCTCGCGCGCCTTGCGCAGCTCATACACCGTGCGGCGCGTGACCACTTCGCGTCGGTGCTGCAGGAAGACCTCGACCAAGTCCTTCAGGTTGCACAGCTTGGGCTGGCCATCGACCAGCGCCACCATGTTCATGCCGAAGGTGTCTTGCAACTGGGTCAGCTTGTACAGGTTGTTGAGCACGACCTCGGGCACTTCGCCGCGCTTGAGCTCGATCACCAGGCGCATGCCCGACTTGTCGGACTCGTCCTGGATGTGGCTGATGCCTTCGATCTTCTTCTCGTGCACCAGCTCGGCCATGCGCTCCTGCAGCGTCTTCTTGTTGACCTGGTAGGGCAGCTCGTCAACGATGATGGCCTGGCGCTGGCCGCGATCGATGTCCTCGAAGTGGCACTTGGCGCGCATCACCACGCGTCCGCGACCCGTGCGGTAGCCTTCCTTGACACCGTTGATGCCATAGATGATGCCGGCCGTGGGGAAGTCAGGCGCGGGAATGATCTCCATCAGCTCGTCGATGGTGGCCTGAGGCGTCTGCAGCAGGTGCAGGCAGGCATCCACCACCTCGTTGAGGTTGTGCGGAGGAATATTCGTGGCCATGCCCACGGCAATGCCCGAGGAACCATTGACCAGCAGGTTGGGCAGCCGCGCAGGCAGCACCAGCGGCTCGCGCTCGCTGCCGTCGTAGTTCGGGCCGTAGTCCACCGTCTCCTTGTCGATGTCGCCCAGCATCTCGTGGGAGATCTTGGACAGGCGGATTTCGGTGTAACGCATCGCCGCCGCGCTGTCCCCGTCCACCGAACCGAAGTTGCCCTGCCCGTCGACCAGCATGTGGCGCAGCGAAAAATCCTGTGCCATGCGCACGATGGTGTCGTACACCGCGATGTCGCCGTGCGGGTGGTACTTGCCGATCACGTCGCCGACGATACGCGCCGACTTCTTGTACGGCCGGTTCCAGTCGTTGTTGAGCTCGTGCATGGCGAACAGCACGCGCCGATGCACAGGCTTGAGGCCATCTCGCGCATCGGGCAGCGCCCGGCCCACGATCACGCTCATTGCGTAATCGAGATAGCTGCGACGCATCTCCTCTTCGAGGCTGATGGGCAGGGTTTCTTTAGCAAACTGGGTCATGTGTGGCGATACTCTGACGGCGGGAAAAGGCCCATTTTAGGTCGAATGACGTGTAGCAGCCGAGCAACATAACCCTGGAATTCCGCCGCTGTCCTACTTGTTGGCGCCCGCTTGGCGGTCCGTCTGCTTGTGACGTATGGCACAATCAATTCAACGTTTTTGGTGATGGTCACTGATGACGTCCACAGATTCGCAGCCCTGCTGCGGCTTTTTCCCCAAGAGGAGAACCATGAAGAAACTGAACAAAGTGGCGATGTTGTTTGCCTCTGCCGCCCTCGCAACGGCCGCTGGCGCACAAGTGAAGGCTGCTGACGGTGGCAAGACCATCGACAACTGGCAAAACGGCACCAGCGAACTGGTGTGGAAGAACGGCACGAACGAACTGTGCTGGCGCGATGCCAACTGGACGCCCGCCACTGCCGCAGCTGACTGCGACGGTGCTCTGAAGCCTGTGGCAGCCGCTGTGGCTCCCGCTGTGACGCCCGCTCCGGCAGCTCCCGCTCCGGCACCGGCTCCCGCTCCGGCCGTGGCTTCCAAGGTGACCTTCTCTGCTGACGCTTTCTTCGACTTCGACAAGTCGGTTCTGAAGCCCGAAGGCAAGGCCAAGCTGGATGACCTGGCCTCCAAGGTCAAGGGCATCAACCTGGAAGTGGTCATCGCCGTCGGTCACACCGACTCCGTTGGCTCTGACGCCTACAACCAGAAGCTGTCGGTTCGCCGCGCTGAAGCTGTGAAGGCTTACCTGGTGTCCAAGGGCATCGAAAAGAACCGCGTCTACACTGAAGGCAAGGGCGAAAAGCAGCCCATCGCCGACAACAAGACCAAGGAAGGCCGCGCAAAGAACCGTCGCGTGGAAATCGAAGTGGTCGGCACCCGCGCCGCTCAGTAATCTTTCGATTGCTTCCCGCAAAAGCCCCGGCAACGGGGCTTTTTTTATGGCCGAACGGTCGTCGCAATCACCGACAATCGAGCCATGAGCAACGCAATCAACGTCAATGCCGACCCGGCGGAGCTGGAGAAATTCTCCAGCCTGGCCCATCGCTGGTGGGACCCGGAAAGTGAGTTCAAACCCCTGCATCAGATCAATCCGCTGCGCCTGGACTGGATTGATGCGCAAGCTCCCTTGAAGGGCCTCAGGGTGCTTGATGTCGGCTGCGGCGGCGGCATCCTCGCCGATTCCATGGCCCGCAAGGGGGCGAGAGAGGTGGTGGGCATCGACCTGGCCACCAAGGCATTGCGTGTGGCCCAGTTGCATGCTCTGGAAACGGGTACGCCGAACATCCACTACCACGAAGTCAGCGTGGAGCGTCTGGCCCAGGAACAGCCGGGCTCCTTTGACGTGGTGACCTGCATGGAGATGCTGGAGCATGTGCCCGATCCCGCTTCCGTGGTCGCGGCCTGCGCCGAGCTGGTCAAGCCCGGAGGCTGGGTGTTCTTCTCCACGATCAACCGCAGCGCCAAGGCCTTTGGCCTGGCCATTGTGGCGGCTGAGTACCTGCTCAAGATGATTCCCAAGGGGACGCATGAGTACGCCAAGCTGATCCAGCCCAGCGAACTCGCCATGTTTGCCCGTCAGGCCGGCCTTGACCTGCAGGCCAGCAAGGGCCTGCAGCACAACCCCATCACCGGGCGCTACTGGCTCAGCGCGGACACGTCGGTGAACTACATGCTGGCAACGCGCCGGGCAGAAGGGTAGGCCGCATGTGGCAAGAAGTCCGAGCTGTTCTGTTCGACCTGGACGGCACCTTGATCGACAGTGCGCCCGACCTGGGTGCGGCCGCAGACAGGATGCGCATTGACCGTGGCCTGCAGTCGCTTCCTTATGAGCGGTATCGGCCCATGGCGGGCGCCGGGGCGCGGGGGATGCTGGGAGTGGGCTTCGGGCTCACGCCCGACTCGCCGGAGTTTCCGGAGATGCGCGAGGAGTTCTTCCGCAACTACGAGCAGTGCATGACCGAACGCACCTATGCGTTCGATGGTGTCCCGGAACTGATCGCACAGCTCCGGGCGGCATCCATGCCCTGGGGTGTGGTCACCAACAAATCCATGCGTTTCACCGACCCGCTGACGCAGCAGATGCCGCTTTTCGCGAGTGCGGGGGCTATCGTCAGCGGTGACACCACGCCTCACGCAAAGCCCCATCCAGCACCGTTGCTGGAAGCTGCCGCGCGTATCGGCCTGCCTCCCCGGTGTTTTGTCTATGTGGGTGATGATGAGCGCGACATCGTTGCAGGCAAGGCTGCGGGCATGAAGACCGTGGCTGCATGCTATGGCTACCTTGGTGCGGCCAGCGACACCTTGCACTGGCAGGCGGATGCGCAAATCAATTCTCCGCTGGAGCTCTTGAAACTGCTGGAAAGAGGCTAAGATAGGAGCCTTGGGGCTGTCCTGGTTTCGACGTGGGTTCGGGACCGGTGTGGTGCATGTCGAGCTTGAGTGACGCTCGTAAATCTCCATTCAAAAAAACTAACTGCAAACGACGAACGTTTCGCACTCGCCGCTTAAATCCGGTGAGCCTTGCAACAGCACGCTGATGGGCTGGGCAAGGGGGTAGCAATACCTCCCGGCTGCAAGGGAATTCACATCAGCTGGCTGCGTGCTGGGCTTCTTAGTACGTGGCAAGATCCAAGGAAGCTGGCATCCCAGGTAGCGTGCGCCTGCGCGACTTGGGAGGCGAGACTCAAAACAGAACGCTAAACATGTAGATCTGCCCGGCGAAGGCTTGCGGACGCGGGTTCAATTCCCGCCAGCTCCACCACTTTTATAACTCGTTGTTTTTAAAGGATTTTTTAGGGTGCTGTTACACAACCACTGCGAGGAGACACGAAGGGGCACACTTGGAGCCCATGCATGCTTTCCTCGGCATACCTTCAAAAATCTCGCAACGGCGTTTACTACGCGCGGTTTGTTGTTCCTGCGCGACAAAGAGTTCTTGCCGACTGCAGGGACTTCAAACTTTCTACTGGCACCAAGGACCCGCGCCATGCTAAGGCGATAGCACGCTATTTGCGGGTTTTTTTTGACGCCTTCTTGATGGAGAATGCAACTGTCTCGCGCGCCAGCGCGGTTGCATTCCTTCAAGCGCGCATGAAAAAACCAACTGTACCGCCCATGCCCTTTGGGGTGAAGATAAAGGGGCAGGGATTCGACATTGAGCTGACGGACCTTGGCCCCCAGGATGTGGGCAACATGGACCAGCTCATCGAGAACGTGACCCGGGGCGCCGCAAGGATTGCACCTTCGAACATTGCGGTATGGGACAGGCCCTCCGATCAGCCGACCACGCCAGACCATGCCCCAGCCATCAACGAGCCAGGGCGCCTATCGCCTGTGGCAGCAAAGACCGTGGGCCGGTTGGTCAAAGAGTATTTGAAGTACGAGCAGGACCGGGCTACCGAAAAGGAAATCGGCGTCAAGAAGGTGCCCCAAATCCGCACCCGCCTGAAACCCTTCATCGACCGATTCAGCGCTCGCCATGTGGGCACCCTCACGCCTTTGGACTTGGAGCAGTACCGCAAAGACTTAGCGTTCTTCCCCAAGAACATCGACAAGCTGCCAGGGGCTGGAGGACTCCCCTTCGATACGCTCATTCAGAGGGTGCGCTCCAAATCGCTTTTCCGGGCGAATGGTCAGCAAGCCCAGACCATCACGCAGAACACCTTGGATGGCTACCTAACCGTTGCGGCCAACTTTCTGGAGTTTTGCAAACGGCAGTACGCTGTCAACCCAACCTTGTTGGAGGGATTCAAGGTGAAGACAACCCAGGCCCGCAAGGGTGCATCCAGACGCGCCTTCACCCAGAAGGAATTGCAGCAAATCTTTGGGTCAGACTACTACCGGGATGGGGCTTACAACCGCTCCTATCAGTACTGGGTCATCCACTTGGCAGCGTTCACCGGAGCGCGCGTCAATGAGCTTTCGCAACTGACCACCGACGATGTTCGGCAGGACGATGAAGGTCTATGGTTCCTGAACATCACGGCAGCGGAAGACGACGGCCAAAGCGTCAAGAACGAAGAAAGCCGCCGCATCATTCCGGTGCACCAAAAACTCATCGACTTGGGGTTCATCGGCTATTGCCAAAGCAAGAAGGCGGCAGCCAAGGACGGAGCGGTCAACCTGTTCGACCTAAACCGAGCCAAGGCTGACGGTTACGGGAAGGCTGCGAGCCAGTGGTTCAACACGAAATACCTGCGGGACTATTTGAAAATTGAAGACCCGAATGTGGTGTTTCACTCGTTCCGCCATCGGTTCATCAGTTCGCTGGCCCAAGCCATCTTGGATGCCTCGGGCGTATCGGAAGAAACGGCCATAAAGGAGCGCATCCCAGAGGCCCTGATTCTTCGTCGCCTTGCTGGCCACTCCGTAGCCCATGCTATGACGGCGGGCCGTGGGCAGTTCGACGTTCACACAGATACCTACACCGGCGCTTTTTCTGTTAGGAGCATGAAGCGGGTGATAGACCGTCTGGACTATCCGGGGGTGAATTTTTTCGCCTATAACGCTTCCGGTCTTGTTGGCAAAAAAAGAATGCGTCGCGCCGCCGAAGATTCGAGCGGACCAGTAACTTTGGATTTTTTGTTTTCCTGAGTGGGCTCTATGAACGCTACCGTGGAAGTAAGTTATGAGCACGACGAGCAGGGCCGACCAATTTATTTGGTTAGAGTCGGTAATGGTGAATGGGAGAGCTTTACCGACTATCGTCAATTTGCTTTGTATCTCAAATCGTTGGAGGCAGCAGGCGAAATTTTGCCTCCCGGCTACAAAAATGTTTCCGATAGAACTGCTATGCGTTCGATTGACCCTCAGACGTTTGACCTTGACCCGGATGCGGACTCAGGCTTGAATCCGAGTTCGGTTTAAGCCTCAGCACCGACCAAGGCGGCAGAACGTCGGCTAAATCACTTGGCACCTTTATTAGATAGAACTTTTTATCACTGATAATCGTGATAGTGTGATATCCGCTTACGGGGAACTCTTTCGTGGGGTCGTAGATGACATCAAATGTGATAGACGAACTCATTTTGCCTCCACGGATTTTGTCGTCAGGCTGGCATGTTCAATCGTGGGGATGGAAGCGTCTTCAAACGCCCTTGGTTTGTCTTTTTGGCTCAAGGCCCAAACCTTTCGCAAGACCTCATTTGCTCTTGCATCGGTTGTTGCTAATTTAAGAAGCGCTCCCCCGATTGCGTATTTTCGAGCGTCGGAATTTTTCCTTGCTGTACTGGATACCTGCGCAAGAAGGGCAGCCTTTTGCGCATCGAGTTGGCTCAATCGCTTTTTCATTGCTGTTATATTCATCATGGTATAAATCTCCTTTTTCTCCTATCAAATTACCACTTTCTTTTTGATTGTGCTAATTTATATAGGGTGAATATCCCTAGCGCGTTAATCAGTTCCAGCCCCCAAGCAGCCCCCTGCAAGGGCTCACTTATGCAAACTCTGCGAGTTTGCGTTCGCCATGGGCTGCGCCCCTGGACCCCGTTGCTTCGCAAACGCCCCCGGGGGCGCTATGCCTAGCCTCGCCACTTGGTTTACCCCTTCGCTGCAAGTCTTTCAGCGCTCCAAGGGCCGTAACGCCGTCGAAGCGGCTGCGTACCGCTCTTGCACTCGGCTGAGCGAGGAGCAGCTAGGCGAGGAATACGACTACCGCCCTAAGACTGGTCACGTCTGCACCGAGCTGTTCGGTGTTGCCGGTCTTGACATGGGTATGGACGATATCGGCACCTTGTGGAACAAAGCCGAACGGGCAGAGACTCGGAAGAACTCCGCTGTTGCCCGCGAGTTGATGGTGCCTCTCCCGCATGAATGGACAGACGAGCAGCGCCTTCTTTGCGTCCGTGGATTGGCAGAAATGCTGGTCTCCCGTTACGGGGTTGCCGTCATGGCTTCCATCCATCGCCCAGCCAATGGACAGAACGACCATGTCCATATTTTGTTCACCACCAGAGAGGTGGATTCGCAAATGACCTTCGGCAAGAAGACCCGCATCCTGGACGACATGAAGACCGGTGAAGTGAAGAACATGCGGGAGGAGGTTTGCCGCATCATGAACGAGCACGCCAAGGCCAACGGTGCCGACTGGTACGTGTACGCAGGAAAGTTTGCAGAGGTAGTCGAAGGACACATTCCCACGGCTCATATTCCGGTCAACGCCCCCCGCGAACTGCGCGAGGCTATGGAAGCGGAAAACCTGGCGATTGTGGAGGCGCGCCCCCTGCTCAAACGCATCATGGAAGAGTCGAAAAAAACGGCCGCGCAAATGGAGGCAGCGTTGCAGGTCGCCGCAAGCGCGGCAACCCAAGAGCACCAGATTGTCAAAGCGGAAGTGCCCCAAGAGCGTCATTCACGTCTGCCATCTGTTCCCAGCGCTAGCCCATTGGGCGAGGACGCCCAACAGCGGAAATTGCAGCTCACGAATTCCCTTGGCCTTCGTCAGGCCTTCCGTGAGGTAAATCGGACCCACGCTAAGCGAAAAGAGGGGCGCGAAGTGGCGAAGAAATGGAAGGAGCATCTCCGAGCGCTGGAAGCCGACCCGCCCGGTCCCCTGGTCTCCATCATGTCCAAGTTGGCTCGTGCCTTGGGCGTCCGGGACACCCTGGCGATTTACGAAGAGAAGGTAGCCAAAGCCCGAGCGACCATTGAGCAATGCAGGAAGAACGACGCGGTCTTGACTGCGTACATCGAGGACCCAGAGCGCAGGCGCAAATATGAGGAGTGGAAGCAATGGCCCGAGCACCGCGAGCGGGTCAAGGCGCACGAGGCGACATTGCCCGATGCTCCCCGTCCCAAGCCGGTGCCCGGACCGGAAGATCACAGCGCAACCCCGTCCAGCTCTTGGAATGGCCCTTTCACTTTGACGCCGCACCAAACGCCAAAGATTCCCGAACCGTGGGAGTGGTGATTGATATCATTCTTTATTTATCGCCTTCGCCTCGCGGGGGCGACCTCATCTATTTTTATGGATAAAAATGGATGAGGGCCATAAAGCAAAATTGATATCAGGTTGCCGACCTTGGGAAGAATAGGCATACTCCGACACAGTGCTTAAAACTGATATCAGGAGTGCGATTCTCTCCGTCATCACTTGACCCCGCACCCCCACGATTGATAAGTTGATTGGACAAAGAAAAAGGCCCGCACGGGGCGGGCCTTTTTTACTGCACCTTCTTTTAGCCGGGAAATGCAGTACAGGGAACAAGTCCATGATACTAATTCATCGTTCATTGTCAAGTAAACAAGTCGGCGCGAAAGCCGACAATGTCGCTTGACCAAAAAACACCATCAAAATCGAGCCCAAATAGGTCGTATATCCGTGTTTCAACCGCTTCGCGGCTGATGGCAGGCTACTACCACCGCAACGGGGAAAATCTCAGGGGTTCATCGGTCGTTGGCTGCGGACGATGGCGCGCCTTTGGATTCGACGCCACAAACGCGGAAATTGAGGTTGGCCCTGACGGCGCGAAGCTACACGGCCATTTCAAATGTGGGAACGTCTGGACCTGCGACCAATGCGGCCGCGCCAGAGTCTCGCAGGCCCGTTCGTGGATTCGTGCTGCCTTAATTCCGGCATTGGAGGTCCATGGCTTGGGGGCAGCGATGATGACTTTCACCATGGCCCACAGCTACGACGGCAACTGGAAAGACTCCATCGACCTCCTGCACGCCGCATTTAAGCTCTTCGATAAGAACATGTCCCGACGCTATAAGGCAATCGGCTGCCTGGGCAAGCTGAAAAGCTTCGAAGCGCCAGTGGGCGCTCATGGCATTCATGGGCACTTTCACGTCCTTCTAACCTACCTCCTAGGGGCAGATTTGACCGCTTTCGAAGCGCTTGCACGCGCCGAGTGGGAAAAAGCGGTAGCCCAGGTGGGCGGCAAGTGCAACGAGCACGGCTTTGACCTGAAACTGAACGCCATGGCGGACTACCTTGCCAAACAGGAGCTCGCGCACGAAATGTCGAACCACGACACCAAGAAGGCGCGCAGAAAAGGGCTGTTGCTGGGCCAATTGCTTGACCGCGCGGCCCGTGGAGATGCCAAGGCATCGGCCGAATGGCTGCGCGCCATCGAAGCACTGCAAGGCCGTAGCCGTTTCCACGCTGGCGACATTGCCAAGAAGCTGGGTATCCCCACCTGCACGGCTTGGGAGGATGAGGAGCGGCAGGCGGAGAGGGAAAGCCTCTCCCCTGACGCGCCCGAACCGGTGCGCATTACGTATCCGATGCGCGACCACCTTACCGCGACGCGGGCCGACTCCCCGCGCCCAGGTTTGGCAATGATTCTGCGCGCAGCGCGAGACGCCGACTGCACGAAGGTGCTGCAGATGGTGGAGGCACTATGCAGGGAGGCGAGGGCGCGTGAACGGCGCAAGCCGAACAGTGCCCCCCCATCCTTCTGGGATTGGCCGGACGACTATTTCGACCAGCTTGCGGGGCCGCAATCACTGGTTTCCACCAAGCCTTAGCCGAATCAGGAAGCAAGCATCGCCTGCAAGTTCTGGCTTGTCATTGGCTTGTCGATGTAGTCGCACGGATACTCCTGCCGGGGATTCATCCCCTGCTTGATCAGCCAGTCCGCCAGCGGCTTGTCTTCGGCGATGTGGGCGTACGCCAGCAGGTCCATCCGCTCACATACAAACGCAAACCCGATGCTCGGAGCTAAGCGAGTATTTTGAGGAGTACCCAAAGGCTAAGGTAAGCGACGCTTGTCAGCGGCTTTCAATTCATCCTAGATTTTTGGAGAGGCGCTTGCTTGAATTTGGACTTAGCGCTGTAAAAATAAAGCGAGCTTGTATGCTCGCGCGCGCTACCCATGAAATCTTGTGGAGCAACAGAAATTTCAATGACATAGCTCTTAGCGCTGGTTACAGCCACGGTGCTCATTTAAGCCACGCGGTTCACGCAGCTACGGGCGGTATGTCTCCGTCATTGATTCGGGGCATCATGCGGGTGTGACGCTTAGCCAAGTGAGGGCACCGAGTTCCTGGAAGCCTGCGCAAGCTGTGCTTGGTTGGTGCTTTTGCGCTGTGGTTCGCCACGTCCCTTGCAAATGCTGAGCGCGTCAGGCAAGTTGAAGGGATGAACAAAGAAACATCTCTCTTCCTCGACCGTGTCGATGCCTACATCGAAGCAGCGCAACGAGAACTGACCAAGGCGCGGCAGTATGAGTCGGGGACAAGACAAGAGGCAATGCATCTTGAAGAAGCTCGGCTTGCACTCAACAATGCCAGCACTGTCTTAGCCAGAACGCTCCCTTCCTCCTGAGACTTGTTCGCGTTCGAAAGAAATGCGGAATTGAACCGGGGTCCGCAATCCTGGCCCTGCCCCAGGGCCAGCGGGTTTTGACCAATAAAAAAGCCACCCCGAGAGGTGGCTTTCAAAGAGCAATTTATTCGGTAAGCCCGCTGGTCAAGGCAAACGAAGCCAGTCGCCTCACGCGTTGACTCGAACGGCCTTGGAAAACCTCGGCTCGGCCATTTTTTTCACTTCCGGGAGGAGGTCAGGATGGCGCACCAACAGCTCAAAGAGATGGACCACGCCCGCGACTGGCTGGGCGGTGCCCGTTTCGTATCTGGAAAATGCGTTGTGCCCACCGCCAGCAATGAGCGCGGCGTCCGCTTGGGTCATGTTGAGCGCAGTCCTTGCTGCCTTAAGCGATTCAGCAATTCTTTTGCGGTCGTCCAGCACCAACTGGTCGCCTGCGGCGGCAAAGCGGTCACCCGAATCGGTGCTCTCGTCAAAATCGATTTCTTCACAGCAATCACAAAACCAGCCAGCGATGCGCGGAACAACGGAATTCAATCCACGGCGGGATATTTTGATATCGCGGATATCGTAGTGCAGCTTGCCCGCCTCGCACGCTTGGCAGGGTTTGGTGATCTTGACTTCCATCTTACAACTCCTTAAACGAAATCACTACTTTGCTTCGAGGGTCGAGTGAAACCTTCACATAGGCCATCTGCGTTTTGTTCGGACACAGCCAGTTGTAAACATCCATCCACACTCCTGGAATCTTGCCCGACTCCATGGTTTTGAAACATGTCGTATCGGTTCGAGAGCAGATGAAACCGACCATTTCCTCCACCGTCATGCCCAGCTCATCCTGAGCGGTCGCAATGGCAGTCGAAGTGAACGCCTTGCGGCCGAGCGCCCTAATTTGAGTCTGAACATCAACCAGCAGATACGTCGGATTTGCCATAATTTAACCCTTTTAGGGTGATTCGTCAACCCTAAAAGGGTTATGGATTATGTCTGCGCAGGCGCAGTCGGCTGCTCGCATGCCCGGGGGGCCGTGCGCGAGAGCTCGCCTTTGGTCACTGTGGCGACCTTTACCCCATTTTACGGCTCCGTGTGGTTCCGGCCTTGAACCCCCATCCGCGAATCCTGCGCTTTGTGCCCTGCACCGGGGGCACACCGTGGGATACACTTCGGGGGCACACTTTTCAACGCCCTCGACGTGCCAAACGTAGTGGAGTTTTGTAGCTCAGCTCTAAGTTGTTGAAAACACTGGTTTTTTAGGCAAGGGAACACTCGGGACTTCGCTCCCGCCAGCTCCACCATCCAAGACACCGCCACACACTGAAGACCTCAGTGTGTGGCGGTTTTTTCTTGCCTTGAAGTGTCCTGCGGTGTCGTCAGAATCGCACGGATTTCGCAGGGGCTGCGGGAGCAGGCCCGGCAAGGAGGTGGGTCCAGGATTGATTCAGTTGGCGCCCATGCCGGGCATGGGCTGTTGCGACAGTTCCTGGATCAGCGTGAGGCGGAAATGCGCCAGGGCCTTGGCCCCTTGCTGTATGTGGTGCAGGTCTGCCACCCCCCCCGATGCCCGAGACCAGCAGCTCTGGTTTGGTGGACAGGATGACTTCGATGAAGTGATCAGCCAGTTCTGCTGCCAACAGGGTGTCTGTGCTCTGTTTGCTCATGTGCGTTTCCTCCTTGTGGTGGAAATCGCATGGTATGGCATCGCGGCGGAATAGGGGGTGCCGACTGGAGCCATGGCCGGCGCCCGGTGTCGATCCTCAGATGGCGAGGCTTGCGCGGTCCTTGCCTTCTATCCACTTGGGCGGCTTTCCGCGGCCTGTCCAGGTGGCGCCGGTTTCTGGGTTGCGGAATTTGGGCTCTCCCACGCTGCGCTTGCCGGCCTTGTTGGGTTTGCTCTTGGCGGAGGGGA
Source organism: Delftia deserti (assembly GCF_042653485.1). NCBI lineage: Bacteria > Pseudomonadati > Pseudomonadota > Betaproteobacteria > Burkholderiales > Comamonadaceae > Delftia > Delftia deserti. Next base: position 6,222,953 of record NZ_JBHSIH010000001.1, read on the forward strand.
AGACGTCTTCTTTCGTCAGGCCATATTGCTGCACCATCGCCTTCGCCTCAGTGATCGCATCGGTCTTCGCATGCTTGATGAGTGCGTCGATTTTTTTCTCAAGCTCGGCTTTTTGTTGCAACAGGGCCTTGTAGTCGGATGTCATGGCGATGATGATTTGCAGTGGGAGATGCGCTTGTATATCACGGCCATGAATATTTTGTAAGTTATGAGTAAGAAAAAGAGTGTGCGAATGCAGGAAAAGTCACCAGCGACGTAGCACCTTCAAGACAGTCGATGGGGATGGTTGGGGCGACGAGATGCGCTCAAGAAAAAGGCCAGCGGCTTGCGCTGGCCTGGGAAGAAAGAGCCGGTGCTTTTTGAAAGCTTCCTGGGGGAATGAGAGGGAGGGAGGAGGAAATGCCCCAGACCCGGCAATGAAACGGTGCAGAAACTGAAGGCGATGATGCCTGGCGTGCGCAGGTCCGCCGATGGGTGGGAGGCGAGTCTGCACGTAGGACGGAGGAGCATCTGCCGAGTCACAGGCTGGTCATCTCCATGCGCGATAAACCGGGAGTTGCGCAACCATGGGGGGGAGCGCATTGCTTTTTTATTGCGCATCCATGTCTATTGCTGCCACGCTGATTCCATTTGTTTTCAACCCGGCCAATCCGGTGAGTGCGCCATTGCAGCGCCATCGTTGGCGTCTGTATGGCGCGGGGCTGCTTCTTTCGGCATCTGCCGGGGTATGGGCGCAGGTTCCCTTCAACGGCACCTACACGCAGAATTTCGACACCCTGGCAGATTCCGGGGTGGGGCTGGCGTGGGCCAATAACAGCACCTTGCCGGGATGGTTTCTCTTCAACAAGAACCTGGCATCCATCACCTCTTATGTGGCTGGCAATGGTGCCTCCAACACCGGCAGCTTCTACAGCCTGGGGCTGGGCGCGGACCGTGCCTTGGGGGGCGTGGCATCAGGCGGGGCCTACTTTGGCAGCCCGGCCCAGGGTGCTGTAGCGGGCTGGATTGCGCTGGCGGTGCGAAATGACACGGGTGGCTCGGTCGACGGCATCACCTTGCGATTCAACGGCGAGCAATGGCGCAACGGTGGCAATACGGAACCGCAGCCCATGGTGCTGGAGTACGGCATGGGGGCCACCTTTGCCGACGTGCCCGAATGGCTGCCTGCCGGCGCGAACTTCAACTGGCAATCGCCGGTTGCCACCGGCAATGCTGCCGCCGTGGACGGCAACGTGGCCGGGCGGGTGAGCAATGTGGGCGGGGATCTGCGCGGCCTGGGCTGGGCGCCAGGTGCCACGCTGTGGCTGCGTTGGATTGAGCTCAATGATGTGGGCAACGACCACGGCCTGGCCATTGATGATGTCTCCATCACCCTGGCGCTGCCCGACACCACGGCACCCATGTTGCAGGCAAGCATTCCCGCGATGGCGGCAACCGGGGTGGCGCTGAATCCCGAAATCAAGCTGAGTTTCGATGAGGCGGTGAAACCCGGTAGCGGCAGTTTCGAACTGCGCCAGGGCGGCACGGTGGTGGCAACGCTGCAGGCTGGCGATGCGGCACAGGTCAAATTCAGTGGCTCGACCATCACGCTCAACGCGGGTGTGCGGCTGGCGGTCAATACTCCCTATACCCTGGTTTCCGTGGGCGAGCCGGTGCTGGATACCTCGGGCAATGTGTGGACCGGCACGACGCTGGGCTTCACGACAGGAGACGAGCCGCCGGTCACCAGGATTTCTGCGGTCCAGGGCTCTGGCGATCAGTCTCCTCTGGTGGGGCAGAAGGTGACGGTGAGTGCCGTGGTGACGGCCTATATGCCTGGACTGAGCGGCTTCTTCGTGCAGGAAGAGGCGGCAGACTCCGATGGCGACGCTGCTACCTCGGAGGGCATCTTTGTCTACTACGGCAACGCCAATCCTGGCGTGGATGAGAGCATGGTGGGCAAGCTGGTGCAGATTTCCGCCTCGGTGAGCGAGTTCCGCAATCAGACCCAGCTCAGCGCCATCACGGACTTCGTTGTGCGCGGCGCGGCGGCCTTGCCGGAGCCGGTGCGTATCGCACTGCCTGTCAGCGACATGGGGCAATGGGAGCGCCTGGAAGGTATGCGTGTGGAGGTGGCATCCGCCACCGCAGGTGGCAAGCTGGTGGTGAGCGACAACCGTACGCTGGGCCGCTACGGCAATGTCACGCTGTCTGCCGATACGCCGTTGGCGCAGTACACCGAAGTCAACGCCCCCAGCGTGGCGGGCTATGCAGCCTACGTGCAGACGCTGCAGCGCAGCCAGATCATTCTCGATGATCGCTCTGGGGCCCAGAATCCCGAGTTCGTGCCGGGTCGTGGCGGCTTGCCGCTGTCGGCGTCCAACACGCTGCGCGCTGGCGATGGCGTGGACCGCGTCATCGGCGTGCTCGACCAGTTCTTTGATGCTGCCGCCAGCCAGCCCTATCTGACCAGCTACCGCGTGCAGCCCACGCAGACTCCGCAGTTCACGGGAGCCGCGCGACCTTCTGCTGTTGAATTGCAGCAGGCCGTGGGAGCGGCCACGCTCAGGATCGCGTCTGCCAACGTTCTCAATTTCTTCAACCTGACCGGTGCCACAAGCGGCTCTTCCCAGGTGATGTTCAACACGCCGCTGGGCAACCAGCAGGGCATTCGCGGCGCCAACAGCGTTGCCGAGCTGAACAGGCAGCGCGCCAAGATCGTGGCCAATCTGCTGGGGCTGGGCGCCGATGTGTACGGCCTGATGGAGGTGCAGAACAATGGCTTTGGCCCGGGCAGCGCCATCCAGGATCTGGCCGACGCCTTGAATGCGAGTGCGGACAAGCCTGCCGGCGCCGTGTATGCGGTGGTCAAGGCACCCTTCAGTGAGGCTGCAGGCACGGTGCCAGGCGCGGGCACGGATGCCATTACCGTGGCCATCCTCTATCGCAGCGACCGCGTCACGCCGGTGGGCAGCGCAGCGGCACCCAATGTCTCCACCTACGATGCCTTCAACGGAAGCATCGGCGGAGCCCGCGTGCCGATTGCGCAGACCTTTGCCGTGGGCGGCAGCACGGAGCAGTTCACCCTGGTGGTGAACCATTTCAAATCCAAGGGCAGCGTGCTCGGCGGCGCGGGCAATGCGGACGTGCTAGACGGCCAGGGCGCCAACAACGCGGCACGCGTGAAGACGGCCCGGCAATTGAGCAACTGGCTGGCAACCCGGCCCACAGGCGCGACCAGCCCCCACGTGGTGCTGGTGGGCGACTTCAACGCCTATGCGAAGGAAGATCCCATCACCACGCTGGAGACCGGCGGCTATGTCAAGGTCTCCCAGGGGCTGTCCTACGCATTCGACGGAATGTGGGGTTCGCTGGACCATGTGCTGGTGAGCACCAGCCTGCAGCCCAGCGTGGGGCGTGCAGTCAAGTGGGCCATCAATGCGGAGGAGCCCGAGGTGCTCGACTACAACGTCGAGTTCAAGTCGCTGGATCAGCAGGCCAGCTTCTATGCGCCCACTGCCTATCGTTCCAGTGACCACAACCCCATCCTCCTGGGCCTGAATTTCGGTGGCCAGGCGCCATCGTTCAGCGGCGTGCCTGCCAATGCACAGGCCGTGGTGGTGGGCCAGGCGGCCGATCTGGCGGATGTGGTGGTGGCCGATGCCGACAGCCCCGTCGTCACACTGTCCATCGTCGCCAGCGGCGGACAGGTGCTGGGCCTGGAGGATGCCGATGCCGCACAGCCCGGCATACAGCTGCGCGGCAGCCCCGAACAGGTGTCGCGGCAATTGAGCGCCGCCATGTACATGGCTTCGGTGACCGGCCCAGCCAGTTTGCAACTGAGCGTGAGCGATGGTGTCCATGCGGCTGTGACTGCCAGCTATCCGCTGCTGGCGACCGCAGCGGGCGCGGTGGACCCTGCCAATCGATTCAATATCACCGGAGCAAGCCAGATTGCAGTTGCGGGCGAGGTCGTGGGCGGTGGCGCCAGCTGCCGCCTGGCCGAGCCGCCGCAGGTCATGGCGGCACCGGGTGCTCCACGTCCTGGGGCGGTGGTGCCACATGGGCTGTTGAAGCTCAATACCGATGGCTGTGATGCGGGTGCGCTCGTGACGGTCAGGCTGACCTATCCGAACGATCTGCCCAGTGGTGCTGAATACTGGAAGTGGGGTCGCACGGCTGATAACACCGCGCAGCACTGGTACCGCATACCTGCAACGCTGCAGGGGCGCGTCGTCTCCTTCGTGCTGCGCGATGGCGGCCTGGGCGATGACGATCTGCTGGCCAATGGCCGTGTGGAAGACCCTTCGGCCCTGGTGCTGCCTGCCGCGGTCGGTGGCGGTACGCCGGCGGCGATTCCGTCACTGAGCGAGTGGGCGGTCGCGCTGCTGAGCCTGATGATGGGTGGACTGGCCATCCGTCTGCGCCGCCGCAACCCTTGATGCTTCCGTGAAAAGGCCCGGTCTGCACCATGTGCAGACCGGGCTTTCTGCATTGGGGCAGGGGAAGCTGCGGACAGGTATTTGCCTGACTGAGTGCAAGAGGGATAGGAGGGGGAGGATCTTGGTGCGCAACCGCAGGCCGATGCTCGATGATGGCCGGGTTGGGGGCAAAAGTGGCGCGTCTGCTGCTGCGGGCGCCGTCTCGAAGGGGGTGCGCGAGATATCCAGAAACGATCGTGCTTGAAAAAGAGCCTGGCTAACCGGCATACCGCTGGCTGGCAAAAACGACTGCAGGCTGAACTGGCCTGACGAGTCGCCCCACGATGAAACTGAACTGCTGCAACACCATGAATGCTGCAGCATGGGTTGAATGATATACGCAAACAAGAATCATTCTCAAATAAACCCATAACTTTCTCTGGAATTAGAAAAAAGCTTGTGTTTTGCGGTTTTCGCCTGCCGGACCGGTGCCTGACCTGCTGTTGCTCAAGAAAAACGCCCCGGCTGCGGAGGCGGCCGGGGCGCTGAATGGAGCGTTCCATGCGATCAATCCAGGAAGGACACATGCTAGGGGTTTTGAATGAGAGCGCCTGCGTCTGCGTCTCCGGTCCTTCCTGGTTGTCAAGTGTAAATTGAAACAAGGTGCTTGATGGGGTCAAAGCAGCGGAAGTTGCATGCATCTGAGTCGTAAAGCTGTTTTTTTTTGTACTCCGATGCGACCGCCTCAAGCCAAATGCGTCGTGCAATGCAAAAAGCCCGCTGTGGAGCGGGCTTTTTTTCTGGGAATGTGGACGATGGCTCTTACGCGACCATCGTTTTACGGCAGAACGTCTCTGCGGCTGTCACCGTTGTTTTTTTCGTCGTAGTGCACGACGCGCCGGCGTGAGATACAGCATTGCCTGCGCAGACAACCACGGGATTATAGCAGAGGCAGAATTTGCCGCTGGAGCCATGGGCCTGTGTTGCCGCAGAAGGGGTTTGAAGATGAATGAAATGACGCAAAGGCTTGAGGGCCTGCTCGCATCCGGCAAGGACTCGGCACTGCTGCGCTGTACCTTGGGCAAGACCTATCTTGAAAACGAGGCGCCTGGGGTGGCTCATTCACACCTGGAGCGGGCCACTGAACTCGATCCCGGCTATTCGGTGGCGTGGAAGCTGCTGGGCCGGGCATTGCTGGCGCTGGGCGACGCTGCTGGAGCGCGGCGGGCGTGGAATACGGGATTGGCCTGCGCGCAGGAGAAGGGGGATGCCCAGGTCGTGAAGGAGATTGCCGTGTTCCTCAAGCGCCTGGACAGACAGCAGGCGGCATGAACCGAGACTTTGCGAAAGGGTGTGGGTGTGGGTGTGGGTGTGGGTGCGGGTGCGGTGCGGGATTCACGCCTGCAAAAGAGCTTCCCTGGCCAGTGCGTCGGCCTCGGTGTTGCGGTGGCGGGGTATCCAGCGCAGTTGCACATGCTCGAACCTGGCCAACATGGTGCGGGCCTCATCAAAGAGGTCTGCCAGGCGTGCGATGGGCTTGATGGAGCGTGGGGATGGAGTCAACTGCTCCACCAGGATGCTGCTGTCCGTGAAGATGGTCAGGCGGCGCGCCTGCAGGACTTGCAGGGCCTGCAGCGCGGCCATCAGGGCGCGCAGTTCGGCTTCATTGTTGCAGCCTCGCTCGGCACAGGGCTCACACAGCAGGTGGCGGCGTCCGTCGGGTGCGATGATGACGGCGCCCATGGCCATGCGTCCGGGGTTGGGTACGGCGCTTGCATCAATGTAGGCAGTCCAGAGGTCGGCATCTGAGGGCGCTGGGCCGCAGGCGCTTGGGCGTGATGAGGGCATTTCCAGAGGCATGCCTGCATCATGCGGCAGCGGTGGGGGTTCGGTCGCATTTCTTGTCGGATGGCGCGGGACAATGCAGGCCTGCAAAACACCGAAATGGAGGAAGGCCGCGAATGATTAGTATTCTGGGCAAGTCATCGTCCATCAATGTGCGCAAGGTGCTGTGGCTTTGCGTGGAGTTGGGAATTTCTTTCGATCAGGAGGAATGGGGCTCAGGCCATCGATCGACGCAGGAGCCGGGATTTCTGGGGCTCAACCCGAATGCGATGGTTCCCGTGCTGCTTGATGGACCACTGGTGCTGTGGGAGTCCAATACCATCTGCCGCTACCTGGCGGCCCGCCATGACCGGCAGGACCTGTTGCCGGCCGCACCTGCCGAGCGCGCGCTTGTCGAGCAGTGGATGGATTGGCAGGCAACGGAGCTGAACAATGCCTGGCGCTATGCCTTCATGGGATTGGTGAGGCGCAGCCCCGAGCACCAGGACCCCGTGCAACTGGCTGGCAGCATCGCGACCTGGCATCGCCACATGCGCATTCTGGAAGACCAGTTGTCGCGCACCGGCGCCTTTGCTGCTGGCGCGCAATTGAGCCTGGCCGATATCGTGCTGGGTCTGTCCACGCACCGCTGGATGTCGGCGCCCATGGAGCGCCCTGAATTGCCTGCAGTCCGCGCCTACTACGAACGGCTTTGCGAGCGGCCGGGCTTTCGCCTGCATGGCGCCAACGGCATGCCTTGATGGCCGTCTGGCGCCCTGCGTGACAAAGCCCCCCCCATGTTCCCCGCAGGCTTTGATTGTTGAGGGCGGCGCCAGAGGGGCAGTCAGGGGGCAACGCGCACCAGCATCATGTCGGCCTTCGAGCCTGCACCCTGGGTCAGGACCGGGTGGACGGTGTCATTGATGAAGATGAGTTGGTTGCCCTGGGTAATGCGTGAGGTGACCGTGTATTGCGTGGCAGGATTCAGGCGGCTGGGCTCGACGGGCAGCTTGAAGCTGTAGGGCGGCTTGAGGCCTTCGAGCCTCATGGACTGCTGGGATATCACCGGGGCGGGAGCATCGGCGCGCGAGGTGTCCTGCAGTTCGACGACCAGCACGGCATCGGGCGCAAGCGGAGCGGGCTCCCTCAGGTCAACCGTTCCCATGACCGCAGTGACAGGCGCATTGGGCGCTGGCTGGGTCTGGGCGCATGCACCCAGCAGTGCTGCGGACATCACGAGGGCCAGGGCTGTGCGGCGCTGAAGGCTGTTGGAATTCATTGGAGCTCCTTCTTGATTTGGGAGCCCTAGTCTGGCCTGGCGCGGCTTGCGAGGCTGTAGGAGCAGGCTCAACGCAAGCTGCTGCCATTTCCCAAAGTCGCATGGGCCGATTTGCTGGCTGGGTGCCAGTCTTGGATGCAAGGGTGTGAAAGGTTTGTGGCCATGCTGGGGATGCTGCGCTGGCGACGCTCCGTTGAAAACGTGCGAATTGGGCAGACAAAAGCCCCTGGTTCTTTCGAACCAGGGGCTTGAATCATTTGGTCGGAGCGGCGGGATTCGAACTCGCGACCCTCTGCTCCCAAAGCAGATGCGCTACCAGGCTGCGCTACGCTCCGACTAAAACGCTATTGTAGCGTCAAAAAAATGGGTATTTTCGCAATGGGCGAATTTTTTGCTCAACGCGAGCCAGGTCCAGGGCCGCGGTTGGCCAGGTGGCGGAAGGTGATGCGGCCCTTGGTCAGGTCGTAGGGCGACATCTCCAGCGATACCTTGTCGCCAGCCAGGATGCGGATGTGGTGCTTGCGCATCTTGCCGCCGGTGTAGGCGATCAGCTGGTGTCCGTTTTCCAGCGTCACACGAAAGCGAGAGTCAGGCAGGACTTCCGTGACGGAACCCTGCATTTCAATCAGTTCTTCTTTGGCCATGTGTTCAATCTCTCAGGTCTGGGTCGGTTGCGGCACTCACTTGTCGGAACCACGAAGGCCTTGCCTGGCCCACAGAACATGGGGTACGTGGGCCGAGGCTGAAAAAGCAGTGGATGTTCTGCGCAAGAGGCGCAGACCGAACGGAAGGCCAGGTCACAATGGTGTCGCAAAGGCAAAGCCCGGCAACAGCCAAACCTCCCAATTCTACAGCGTTGCATTCCCGCGCGTGCGCAGCCCAATGCGGCCGTCGCACGCAAAACACAGGTTGGATTTTTGCCGCGAGGGTGCGGCCTTTGTCACCTGCTTTTCATCCGTGGCCTCCGGAAATCGCGCGCTCGGCTTCGAGGCAGGCCTGGCAAGTGCTGAAAGCAGCGGCAGGAGTTGAGGGCGAGGGGTGCGGGTTGGCTAGAATCCGCCCACAACTTCTATTACTTTTATAGCAAAACCTCGATGTCTGATCGACTTGCCGTTCTCTCCCAGTATCTTTTGCCCAAGCAGGCGCTGACTGCCGTCATGGGGCGCCTGGCCCAGGCGCGTGCTGGCGACCTGACCACGGCAGTCATCCGGCGCTTCATTGCCCGCTATGGCGTGGACATGTCGGAGGCGGCCGATTCCGATCCTGCGGCCTACGCCAGCTTCAACGAGTTCTTCACGCGGGCGCTCAAGCCCGGTGTGCGGCCGCTGGCTTCGGCCGACTGGGTCTGTCCGGTGGATGGCGCCATCAGCCAGATCGGTGCCATCGAGGGCGAGCAGATCTTCCAGGCCAAGGGGCACAGCTACAGCGCCACGGCACTGGTCGGCGGCGATGCGCAGTTGGCGCGCCAGTTCGACAACGGGCATTTCGCCACCATTTACCTGAGCCCGCGCGACTACCACCGCATTCACATGCCCTGTGTGGGCCGGCTGCGGCGCATGATTTATGTGCCGGGTGAACTGTTCTCGGTCAACCCGGTCACGGCGCGCGGCGTGCCGGGCCTGTTTGCGCGCAACGAGCGCGTGGTCTGCGTTTTCGATACCGACCATGGTCCCATGGTGCTGGTGCTGGTTGGCGCCACCATCGTGGGCAGCATGGGCACGGTGTGGCACGGCATCGTCAATCCTCCCCGTCCCGGACGCATCCAGGACTGGCGCTATGACGACCAGTCCATCGTCCTGGGCCAGGGCGAGGAAATGGGGCGCTTCCAGCTGGGTTCCACTGTGGTCATGCTGTTCCCTGCATCGGCAGGGCTTCGCTTCAACGGGCAGTGGACGCATGCCGCGCCCGTGCGCCTGGGCCAGAAGATGGCCGGGCGCAACGAGGCCTGAGCCTGGGTGGATGGTCGATGAAACCGGGCCCAGGCCCGGTTTCTGTCACAGAATCCAGCTCAGGGCTTCAGGGCGCCGCTGTGTGGTGAACATCGAGGGCGTGATGCTCAGCCGTTCAGGCCTGACCGGGTCCTCATGGCCGACCAGGTAGACCATCAGTTCGCGGCGACGCAGTATCACGTGGCTGACCTTCTCGGCCTTGCCGTTTTGCGTGACATTCGTGCCGGGGCGAAACAGCGGCATCTGGAAGGTGAAGCTGCGCGGATCGGCCGGTGGCGCGATGGCGGTGTTGGGAGGGGCTTCTAGTGTGGCAACCATAGGCTTGATGTGCATGAGTGGACGCTGCCAACTCTATCGACACTGCCGCGCCAAACTGTAGGGCCGCCGGGGTGCGGCCAAGAGGAATCATGCCTCCGGGTGGGAAACGCCAAGGATGGCGTGCAGCCGTGCGCTGGTCGTCGTGTACTGCAGCAGCGGTTTTTCGCCCTGCAGATACTCGGCGGCGGCAAAGGCCGCCATGGTGGCTTCATGGAAGCCGCACAGGATCAGCTTGTGCTTGCCCGGGTAGCTGACGATGTCGCCAATCGCATAGATGCCGGGCGCATCGGTGGCCTGGGTTGCAGGGTTCACCAGCAGCTGCTTGCGTTCCATGGCCAGGCCCCATTCGGCGACCGGGCCCAGGCGGGGGGAGATGCCCAGGCAGACGACCAATTGCTGCGCCGCCAGTTCGTGCTCCTGGCCTTCGCCATCCATCCATTGAACGGCGCGCAGTTGGCCTGCATCGGCATGCAGTTGCGTGATCTGGCCGATCACCACGCGGATGGCGCCGCTGTCGCGCAGCTCCTGCAGGCGTTCCAGCTGGGCGGCCGAGGCCTGGAAGGCGTCGCGGCGATAGAGCAGGCAGGTGGTCTGTGCCTTGTCGGCGGCGGCGATGGCTGCCGCCACGGCCTCTTCATCGCCGCCGTGGACGACGACGGTCCGGCCGCGCACCATGTCCAGATTGGCAGGATGGTAGTGGAGCTGGCCTGCAGCCAGCTGCTCCACGCCGGGCACCTTCAAGGCCTTGGGCACAAAGGCGCCCACGCCTGCAGCAATGAAGACGCTGCGCGCGTGCAGTTCAAGGCCTTGCGAGGTCTGCGCCAGCCAGCGGCCATCGTCCATGCGCTGCAGCCGGGCGACCTGCTGGGAAAGGTGCAGTTGCACGTCCATGGGCGCGATCTGCCGCTGCAGCAGCTGGACCAGTTCATGGCCCGTGCATACCGGAATGCCGGGAATGTCGTAGATGGGCTTGTCGCCGTACAGCTGCGCGCACTGCCCGCCCACATGGGGCAGGGCATCGACGACATGGCAGCGGATGCCTTGCAGGCCCAGCTGGAACACCTGGAACAGGCCCGCCGGGCCTGCGCCTATGACGAGGGCATCGGTCTGGATCGGTTGCGTGCCGGAGGTGTCTTGCATGGGCTGCGCGGCTTCAGCGCTCGAGTTGATCGATCTTGCCGGGCTTGCCGTTCCAGTCGTCGGCGTCGGGCAGCGAGGCCTTGCGCTTGGTGATGCTCTTCCAGCCCTTTTCCAGCGACAGCTCGGCATTGAGCTTGATGAAGGCCAGTTGGTCGGCGGGGACGTCTTCCTCGGCAAAGATGGCATTGGCCGGGCATTCGGGAATGCACACGGCGCAATCGATGCACTCGTCAGGGTCGATCACGAGGAAGTTGGGGCCTTCGCGGAAGCAGTCCACGGGGCAGACATCCACACAATCTGTGTATTTGCACTTGATGCAGTTTTCGGTGACGACGTGAGTCATGGGAGTCTTTTATGGCAGTGTGAATGTCGGTATCAACCCGGGATTCTAAAATTTTTCAGGAGCCAGTCCCGCACATGGCAAGGATTCTGGCGCGGACTGCTGCGGTTTTCCGAAAGCCCACGAGCCGGCATGTGCCGGCTCGCGAAGCGGGACTGCCCAGTTGCTCAATCCAGCAGTGCAGCGCCTGCGGTGGCGTGGCTGGCCGTGTCCACAAGGATCAGCGCACCCAACTGGCGGGCCTGGGCGAAGGGCGCTGCGGGAATGCTTTCCTGCAGCAGCAGCTCCACGCGGCCGATGGCGTTGGGCTCCAGTTGCGTGGCCTCTTCCTGGGCCAGCGTGTGGATGTTCAGGCGGTGCACCACGCGGCGGGCCTTGGCCTTGATCCAGCGGTGGCCATGCAGCGCCAGGTAGGTGCGGCCGGGGACCAGCGGCTGCTCGTCCATCCAGGCCACGGTGGCGGTCAACTCGCGCTTGCTGGGCCATGCGGGCTGCGCTTGCGGGGCGTCGAAGTCGTCATCGGCCGCGGCCGCTGCAGCTGTTGGGGCTGCGACGAGCCAGTCGCCGCGCGAGACATCGACCTCTCGGTCCAGCGTGATGCCGGCCGACAGGCCTGCATCGATGGGGCCGGGAACGCGGGCATGGTCGAGCACCTGGGCAATCACGGCCTGCTGGCCGCTGGGCAGGATCTGCACGGCGTCGCCCACGCGTGCGCGGCCTGCTGCCACGCGGCCCCAGAATACGCGTCGGCCCTGGCTGGTATCGGCCGAGGACGAGAATTTCTCCACCCACTGCACGGGGAAGGCCAGCGCCAGGCCGGTGTCGGTAGGCGTGTTGGGCAACTGCTCCAGCAGTTGCAGCAGGCTGGGGCCGTCGTAGCCGGCCCAGCCGGGCTCGGCGTTGACCACATTGAAGCCCTTGAGGGCCGAGACGGGCACGGTGGCGGCCGAGGCAATGCCGGCCTCGGCCGTGAAGCGCTCCAGCGCGCCGCGGATGTGGACGAAGGCCTGTTGCGGGTCTTCGACGGCGTCGAGCTTGTTGACGGCAAACACCAGCGAATGCACGCGCAGCAGGTGGGCCAGCAGGCTGTGGCGGCGCGTCTGCGGCAGCAGGGTGAGCTGCGGGTTCTTCCAGTCGAGCTTGGTGGCATCGACCAGCACCACGGCGGCGTCGGCGCTGCTGGCGGCGGTGACCATGTTGCGCGTGTACTGCTCATGGCCCGGCGCGTCGCCGATGATGAACTTGCGGCTTTCGGTGGCGAAGTAGCGGTAGGCCACGTCGATGGTGATGCCCTGCTCGCGCTCGGCCGACAGGCCGTCGGTCAGCAGCGCCAGGTCGGTCTCGCCGCTCTTGGTGACACCGGCCAGCTGGTCCTGCAGCACGGCGCGCGTGTCCACCAGAAGGCGGCCGATCAGCGTGCTCTTGCCGTCATCGACGGAGCCGCAGGTGATGAAGCGCAAGGCCGAGGCGTTGGCGGCGGTCTGCTGTGTGGCCTGGCTGGCCTGGGTGGCCGTGGAATCCGCGACGGCTGCGTCGGCGGCAATGCTTGCGGTGGTCATCAGAAATATCCGTCCTTCTTGCGCTTTTCCATGGAGGCGTCGCTGGTCTTGTCGTCCATGCGCGTGGCGCCGCGTTCGCTGACTTCGGCGGCCAGGGTTTCGAGCACGATGTCGGCTGCCGTGGCGGCTTCGCTTTCCACGGGGCAGGTGCAGGTGATGTCGCCCACGGTGCGAAAGCGCACATCGCGCACCACGACTTCCTCGCCGTCGCGCGGGGGCGTGAGTTCGGTCACGGGCACCAGCAGGCCGCGGCGCTCCACCACTTCGCGCTTGTGCGTGTAGTAGATGCTGGGCAGGGCGATCTGCTCGCGCTCGATGTATTGCCAGACGTCGAGTTCGGTCCAGTTGCTGATGGGGAACACGCGGAAGTGCTCGCCGGGGGCCAGACGCGTGTTGAACAGCGTCCACAGCTCGGGGCGCTGGGCCTTGGGCTGCCATTGGCCGAAGCTGTCGCGGTGGCTGAAGATGCGTTCCTTGGCGCGGGCCTTTTCCTCGTCGCGGCGCGCGCCGCCGATCAGGGCGTCGAAGCGGAATTCATCGATGGCCTCCAGCAGCGTTACCGACTGGTGGACGTTGCGGCTTTCGCCCGGATGGGCCAGGCGCACGGTGCCGCGTGCCATGGAGTCCTCGACGCTGCGCACGATGAGTTCGGCGCCGAGCTCCTTGGCACGCAGGTCGCGGAAATCGGTCACTTCCGGGAAGTTGTGGCCGGTGTCGATCATCAGCAGCGGATAGGGGATGCGGCCCTTGCCGAAGGCCTTTTCGGCGCAGCGCAGCATGACCAGCGAGTCCTTGCCGCCCGAAAACAGCAGGGTGGGGCGCTCGAAGGCGGCGGCCACTTCGCGCAGCACGAAGATGGTTTCCTCTTCGAGGGCGTCGAGGTGGCGGTTGCTGAGATGGCTCAGCACGGAGGTGTCCACACGGGCGTTCATTTCTTGGTTTCCAATCAAATCGGTGTCAAACCCTGCAGGCTTCACTTCTTGGCGTGCAGGCCGCATTCCTTGGCCGCTTCGTCCTCCCACCACCAGCGGCCGGCGCGGAAGTCCTCGCCAAGGCTGACGGCGCGCGTGCAGGGTGCGCAGCCGATGCTGGGATAGAACTGGTCGTGCAGCGGGTTGTAGTCCACGCCGTGGCTGGCGATGTAGTGCCAGACATCGCCCTGGGTCCAGTCTGTCAGCGGGTTGAACTTGGTCAGGCCCTTGGACTCGACCTCGCTGCGGTCCACGGCGGGCACGTCGGCGCGGGCGTTGGACTGCTCGCGGCGCAGGCCCGTGATCCAGGCGCTCTTGCCGGCCAGCGCGCGCGCCAGCGGCTCCATCTTGCGCACGCCGCAGCAGGCCTTGCGCAGCTCGATGCTGCGGTACATGGCGTCCTGGCCGTTGTCGCGGATGAAGTGGATCACCGATTCGAGCTGCGGCCGGTAGACCTTGACGCTCAGGCCGGGCAGCGACTGGGTGCGCTCCAGCAGGGCCAGGGTCTCGGTGTGCAGCGCGCCGGTGTCCAGCACGAAGACGGGGATGTCCAGGCCCAGGCGGTGGATGATGTCGGTGATCACCACATCCTCGGCGCCCAGGCTGGAGGCCTGGGTCACGGCCTCGGCACCCAGCGCCGCGGCCTCGCGCAGCAGGGCCTCGGTGGCGGCCAGCTTGTCGGCAAAGCCGCTGCTGGCACGGCCGTTGACCTCGGTGGCCTTGGCCGATGCCTGTCGCGACAGAAAGCTTTGCGCACCCATGTCAGGCCGCCTTGACGAAGTGGGGCTCGGGATGCACGGCATCACCCTGGTAGAAGCCGTGGAAGCGGTCCAGTTGGCGCTGGGCATCGGCGATGTCCACGCCTTCGCGCAGCACGGCCACGTCGAAGCCGCAGCGCTGCATCTGCACCAGCTGGTCGATCAGCACGTCGCCGGTGGCGCGGATCTCGCCCACAAAGCCCAGGCGCTTGCGCAGCAGGCGCGCCTGGCTGAAGGCGCGGCCATCGGTGAACTTGGGAAAGTGCAGGTCGATGCGCTGCACGCCGGTCAGATCCAGCGTGAAGGGATCGGCGTCATTGGCCGGGGCAATGATGGTCTGCTGGCCTTCGGCCGGGCTTTGGTGCTCGTGTGCGGCGATGATTTTCATGGGGATCTCCTGCGGCTCTCACCTGGGGTCAGGCGGCCGCTTCCTCGGTGTGCTTGGCGGGGTGGCGGGCGGCATTGCCGGCGGCCTTGAACGGGTCGATGCCCACGCGGCGCACGGTGGCGATGAAGGTCTCGAAACGGCCGCCTTCGCTTTGGCGCTGCTCGCGGTAGGTGGCCAGCAGGGCCTCGATCACGCCGGGCACTTCGGCGGCGCTGAAGGAGGGGCCGATGATCTTGCCGGGCGTGGCCGGGCCGGACAGGTGGGAGCCGTCGGCGCCGCCCAGCGTGATCTGGTACCACTCCTTGCCGTCCTTGTCCACGCCCAGGATGCCGATGTGGCCGCTGTGGTGGTGGCCGCAGCTGTTGATGCAGCCGCTGATGTGCAGGTCGATCTCGCCCAGGTCCCACAGCTCGTCCAGGTCCTGGTAGCGCTCGGTGATGGCCTCGGCAATGGGCAGGGAGCGTGCATTGGCCAGCGAGCAGAAGTCGCCGCCCGGGCAGGCGATCATGTCGGTCAGCAGGCCGATGTTGGGCTTGGCCAGGCCCAGGGCCTTGGCCGCCTTGTACAGCTGGGGCAACTGGTCGCGGCGCACCCAGGGCAGCAGCAGGTTCTGCTCGTGGGTGACGCGCATCTCGCCGGCCGAGAACTGGTCGGCCAGCTCGGCGGCGGCATCCATCTGGTCGGCCGTGGCGTCGCCGGGCGCGTAGCCCAGGCGCTTGAACGACAGCAGCACGGCGCGCAACTGCGGGTGGCGGTGCGGGCGCACGTTGCTGATCAGCCAGCGGCCGAAGTCCTTGTCTTCCTCGGCGGCCGTGCGCAGCAGGGCCAGGGTCTCGGCCTCGGCATTGGCGGGCGACAGGTCCAGCTCGGGCTCGCGGAAATTGGCGGCCACGCGGTCGTACTCGGCTTGCGTGATGGTGTGGGGACCACCCTCGACCTCGACGATCTGGCGGAATTCCTCATCGACCTGGTCGATGAAGTTCTGGCCCTCGGACTTCACGAGGATCTTGATGCGCGCCTTCCAGGCGTTGTCGCGGCGGCCGTAGCGGTTGTAGACGCGGATCACGGCTTCCAGGTAGTTCATCAGCTGGTTCCAGGGCAGGAACTCGCGCAGCACCGGGCTGATGGTGGGCGTGCGGCCCATGCCGCCGCCCACGCGCACCTTGAAGCCCAGCTCGCCGGCCTCGTTCTTGAGCAACTGCAGGCCCACGTCGTACCAGCCCAGCGCGGCGCGGTCTTCCTCGGCACCGCTGATGGAGACCTTGAACTTGCGCGGCAGGAAGCTGAACTCGGGGTGCAGCGTGCTCCACTGGCGCAGGATTTCTGTGAAGGGGCGGGGGTCGGCGATCTCGTCGATGGCGATGCCCGCCAGCGCGTCGCTGTTGATGTTGCGGATGCAGTTGCCGCTGGTCTGGATGCCGTGCAGGCTGACGCTGGCCAGCAGGTCCATCACGTCGGCGGCCTTTGACAGCGGAATCCAGTTGTACTGGACGTTGGTGCGCGTGGTGAAGTGGCCGTAGCCGAACTTCAGGTCGGAGCCGATGCGGCGGCCGTCGTGCAGCGGGATGTCGCCCAGCCGGTCCTGGGTGGCGCGGGCCTCGGCCAGCAGGGCGGCGTCGGGTTGGTCGTACTCGCGGGCCACGCGGGCCAGCACGCGCAACTGGGCGCTGGACAGTTCGCCGTAGGGCACGGCCACGCGCAGCATGGGCGCGTAGCGTTGCACATACCAGCCGTTTTGCAGGCGCAGGGGCTTGAACTCATCCTCCGAGAGCTTGCCGGCCTGCCAGCGTTCGAGCTGGTCACGGAACTGCTCGGCGCGCAGGCGGATGAACTGTTTGTCGAATTCGGTGTATTGGTACATGGCGCTTCGGATGTGGGGTCTTCGACTGCCGCCGGTGGCGGCGGTGCAGGGGGTCATTGCGTGGCACCGAGGCACTTGCGGGAAACGCGCGCAGAACCCTGCATGGACGGGAATGTAAGCAATGGCCTTATAGAAGCAAACGATTGTTTTGTCCTGCAAGTATGTGGATATGGATATAAGTCAAAGGCAGCAGGCTTTGTGAGGCTGACCCGGCCGACGCATGACGGCCCGATATGCTCTGCCCGACAGAGGGAGGATTTCAAAATGCGAAACCGTTGTGCCGCCATCGGGCTGGCCCTGGCGTTGACCGCTGCTGTCCAGGCGCAGGTCCGGAGCCCGGCCCAGCCGCCGTCCCCGTTGTCCGCAACTCACACCGCCGAGACGACTGAACCCGACAAATCCGCACAGGAATCAGCCTGGGATGCGTATCTGCATCGCGTGGCGGCGCAGTTGGCCCGTTCCGGCAGCGGGCGCGATCTGGCCTTTGCGGCCATCCTGATCAATCTGTCGCCCCGCGACAAAAGCGCTGTCAGCCAGGCCGAGGGCTGGCGCCAGGACGCGCTGGAGCGGGCGGGGCAGGACGCGCTGGCCTATCAACTGCTGGCCTCCAAGGCCCCTGAGGACGAAGGCGAAGTGCGCGCCGAGGCTGCGCGCCGCTGGCTGGCGCTGGAGCCCAGCAATTTCTCTGCGCTGATGCTGCAGGCGCTGGGACCGCAGGAACTGCTGGTTGCAGCGCGCGAAAGCCGCTATGCGGACATGCACATGTATGACGGCGTGCGCTGGATGCAGTCCGCTTTGCTGCGCCATCCGCCCACGGCACAGGAGCTGCAGGCGCTGGGAGGCAGTCCGAACTACCGGCTCGAGGAAGGCGCGGTGATCACTGCAATAGGGATCTGGACAGCCTTCCCCTTGACGGGCTACAAGACGCTGCTGGATGCCTGCAAGCCCGAAGCGATGGGCAAGACCACGGCACGCGAGGCCGACTGCCTGCATGTGGCCCGCCTGCTGACGCAGCGCTCATCGACCGTGCTGGATGAGGGCTTTGGGCTGGCGATTCAACGCCGGCTGGCCAAAACCCCGGCCGAGCACGCCGCGGCCCAGGCCCGGCGCCGCCAGTTGGAGTGGCTGATGCAAGCGTCCGCCCCGCTCGGCATGCAGGACGGAGGAACCCGGTTTGCCCGGCTGCTGGCCGATCCGTCCATCCACAGCGAGCAGCAATTGCTGGAGCGCTTGCTCAAGGATGCAGGCCGGCCCTTGACGCCGCCGCCGTGCTGGAAGTGGCGCCCGCCCAGACCTTAGGGATTGCCGGCAGCCGCGTCGCCACCGCCGCCTCGCTCACACCATAGAGCACTGCCAGCGCGGCAGGCGTGGCCACCTGCGCCGCCGCACCGCAGGCCTGGAGGCCGCCGCGGCCCAGCAGGGCGATGCGGTCGGCCACCTGCAGCGCATGCTCGGGCTGGTGGGTGGACAGCAGCACGGCCATGCCGCGTGCACGCAGCGCGGCAATCTGGTCCAGCACGCGGATCTGGTTGCCGAAGTCCAGGCTGGCCGTGGGCTCGTCCATGACCAGCAGCGCGGGCTCCTGGGCCAGGGCGCGTGCGATCAGCACCAGCTGGCGCTCGCCGCCGCTCAGCTCGGTATAGGGGCGCGGAGCCAGGTGGCCTATGCCCAGTTGCTCCATGCAGCCCAGCGCCATGGCCCGGTCTGCTTCCGAGGGCCGGGCCAGCGCAGGCAGGCGTGCGGCACGGCCCATGAGCACCATGTCCAGCGCCTCGAAGCCGAAGACGCCGGCCTGCGCCTGGGGCACATAGCCCACGCGCCGCGCAAACTCGGCACGCGGCCAGCTGTGCACGGGCTGGCCCTGCACGCGCACCTCTCCGGCCAGCGGCGCCAGCAGGCCCAGCACGGTGCGGAACAGCGTGGTCTTGCCGCAGCCGTTGGGGCCCAGCAGGCACAGTACCTCGCCTGCGGCAATGGCCAGGTCCAGCCCCTGGCTGACGCGCCGCCGTCCATGGCCCGTGGCCAGGGCCAGCGTCTGCAGCACGGGTGGGGCCTGCACCTCAGTCATTGCGCCCCGTGCGCGACAGCAGGTAGAGAAAGAAGGGCGCGCCGACCAGGGCCGTGAGAATGCCCAGCGGCAGCTCGATGCGCGCCGCGCTGCGCGCCAGGGTGTCGGCCGCAACCACGAAGCCCGCGCCCAGCAGCGCCGAGGCCGGCAGCAGGCGCACGAAATTGGGGCCGACCAGCAGGCGCGCCACATGCGGCACCACCAGCCCCACCCAGCCGACGATGCCGGCCAGCGACACGGCGGCCGCCGTGCCCAGCGTGGCACAGGCCACCAGCAGCAGGCGCAGGCGTGCCACGGGCACGCCCAGGGCCAGCGCCTCTTCGTCGGGCAGACCCAGCAGGTTGATGCGCCAGCGCAGCAGCAGCAGGGGCAGCAGGGCGCACAGCATCACGGGCGCTGTGGCACCCAGCTCGGGCAGGGTGACGGCGCTCAGGCCGCCCATGAGCCAGAAGGTGATGGATGGCAGCTGCGTATTGGGGTCGGCCAGCGTCTTGACCAGGGCGATGCCCGCACCCAACAGCGCGCCCAGCGCAATGCCGGCCAGCACCAGAACCAGCACCGGGTCATGGCGGCGCACGCTGGCGCTGATGGCCACCACCACGGCCACGGCGGCCAGCCCGCCGCCAAAGGCCAGGGCCTGCACGGCCGCCATGGACCAGCCCAGGAAGATGCCCAGCACCGCGCCCAGGCCGGCACCGGCCGAGACGCCCAGGATGTCGGGCGAGACCAGCGGGTTGCGGAACATGCCCTGGTAGGCCGCGCCCGCCGCCGCCAGCGTGGCGCCCACGGCCAGGCCTGCGGCGATGCGCGGCAGGCGGATGTTCCAGAGCACGGTCTCGGCGCTGGCGGACAAGGGGGACGCCGTGCCCGTGGCGCGCGCCAGCAGCGACTGCCACAGCTGCTGCGGCGCGATGGAGAACTGACCCGCCGCCAGCGCCCACAGCAGCACGGCGGCCAGCAAGGCCAGTGCGAGCACCCACCCCAGGCGGCGGCCTGTGGCAGGCATCAACGCGCAGTCTCCATCAGCCTGCCCAGCGCTGCGGGCGACAGGTCGGCGCCGTAGAACAGGCGGTAGAAGTCGCGCACCTCGCGTTCCAGCGGCGGCAGTCCCTGCAGGGCCTGCGCCTGCGGGTGGAGTTTTTCCAGCAGCCAGCGCACGCCGATGAGCCGGTTGACGCCGGGCGGCCCGTCCAGCCAGCCGAAGGGCCAGACCGGCGCGCAGTGCACGCGGCCCGAGCGAACGGCGGCCACGCCGCGCCACAGCGGGTCCTGGCGCATGCGCTCGGCAAGGCCGGGTTCCTGCGTGACGATGACCTGCGGGTCCCAGGCCAGGATCTGCTCCATGGACACGCGCGTGAGCCCGCCACGCCCTGCATCGGCCGCCACATTGCGCCCGCCCGCGTACTCGACGGCTTCCACATTGATGGAGCCCGCCAGCCCCGTTTCCAGGCCGTTGGCGCTGCGCGCGAAGTACACGCGCGGGCGCTCGGCCGGTGCCAGACCCTTGGTGGCACGCTGCGCCAGCGCCGCCACGGCATCGGCATGGCGGGCCAGGGTTTCGCCACGCGCGGCCTCGCCCAGCAGGACGCCGACCTCGCGCAACTGGCCTGCGTGGTCGGCCAGCGAACCCTGGATCAGCACGCAGGGCAGGCCGGTCTGGCGCGCCAGCCGCTCGGTGGCCGAGATATAGGTGGCATCGGCCGTGCCGGCGTCCAGCACCAGGTCGGGCTGCAGCTTCAGTAGCGACTCCAGCGGCATGGTGCTGCCGCGCCCGGACAGGCGGCCCAGGTGAGGCAGGGCCTGCAGCGTGGGGCCCAGGTAGGAGCGCGAGACATCGTCCAGCTGCTGGGGCCAGCCCAGCAGCTTGTGCGGTGCCAGCGTGGCCACCAGCACGCCTGCGGGGGGGCCGGCAGCAAACACCCGGCGCAGTTTGGTCGCGTCCGGTATCTGGCCTATGCGCGCGGCAATGGTCGTGGTCTGGGCATGGCCGGGGACAAGAGCCGATGAGGCCAGCGCCGCCATGGCCTGGCCCAGCCAGCGGCGGCGGGTGAACAGAAGATCGGTCATGAAAGCCAGGGGATGGGGCTGGCGCAGCCACGGCGCTCAAGCTGTGCCCGGCACCATTGCTCGATCTGCACCTCATCGGCTGCCAGCTCGGCATGCAGGCTGCCGGTGTACCTGCGCCAGTCTTCAAGATGGCGGGCCGCGACGGCCGTGAGCACAGGCGTGCCGGCCTCGACAAAGGCCGCGAATTCGGCGGCAAAGCCCTGGCCCGAGGCCTCGACGATGCCGAAGCGGTTGATCACCACCAGATCCACGCCATCGACCAGCGCCTGGCGCAGCACGGCGCTGGCCTGGGCCAGGGCCTGGGGATTGAGGCTGCAGGCGCGCGAGGCGCAGCCCAGGTCCTGGGACAGCTCGAATTGGCGGTCACTGCGCAGGTCGAACAGCTGCATGCGCTTGTTGCCGTTGGCATAGCGGTCCTGGCGATGCACCAGGCCGCCTACGCGCCAGCCCGCGCCTTGCAGGCGGCGTGCCACGCGTTCGAGCAGCAGCTCCATTGCATGCTCGTCGTCGGGATGGACCAGGGCGGCCAGGGGCAGGGCGGCAGGTGAGTTCATGGCATGCAGTGCTTGTGGGATCCAGTCAGGTTTTTACTCCTGGCCGCCGCCGGTGTCGTTGACCAGGGGCATGCTGTCACGCCCGAAGATCCAGGGACCTCCGGCTGCCACATTGGCCAGTGCCAGTTCCTGCTGGCCCGGTGCGGACAGCAGATGCTCGGCCAGCCGTTGCGCGTCGCGGCGCTGGCGGGCGTCGGCCGGATGGCGCGGGCCGGGCGTGAGCAGCACATAGGGCCGGCGCATCAGCGGGTCTCCGTGCAGCAGCAGCTCGATGCCGGGCGCGCCCATCTTGCCGAAATGCAGCGGGATATGGCCGACCACGGCATAGGCCTGCAGCTCGGCCGCCAGCTGCAGCACCGCCTGGGGGCGCGGCCCGGTGTCGGCGCGCAGCCAGCGGGCGTCGGGCCGTATGCCGGCGCGGCGCCACAGCCGCTGGACCACGGTATAGCTGCCGGGGTCGCGCAGCGCGATGAAGGGCGAGCCGCTGGCCACGATGCGGCGCATGGCCTGCACCCCATCGGCCGCACTGCGCACCCCGGCCGGATCATGCGCTGGGCCGGCGAACACATGCTCGTTCCAGCCCCACACGCGCGCAGCCGATGCCAGGCCGGCAGCCTCCAGCGACATGGCTTCGTCGCTGGCGTGGATGAGCAGCAGCTGGGCGCGGCCCTGGGCCATGGCGGGTATCACGCCCTCCTTGGGCGCGGCAACGGCGGTGCGCACGGACAGGCCCAGGCTGCGACCCGCCGCGTCGGCCAGGTGCGGCCAGACACCGCACAGCGACAGGCCACCGACCACGGCCACGTTCACGCTGGCAGGTTCGGCCGGCTGGGCGGCGCAGCCGCTCAGGGCTGCCAGCGCGGGCAGGGCGCCCAGCAGGCGGCGGCGATCGGGGCAGAGCGGTTCCATGGATTCAGAGCCAGTCCGTGCTTCAGAAGCGATAGCCCAGGTTGACATACCAGCTGCGGCCAGGCATGGGCAGGCCGTCATCGAACTGGTACCACTTGTCGCCGATATTGGCCACGCCGAAGTCCACGGTGATGTCGCTGCGCGGCTTGTAGCGCGCGCGCAGGTTGGCAATGCCGTAGCCCGACAGCTTGAGCGTCTGCAGCTGGCCGCTGCCCGACAGCGGCACGTAGCGGCCCTTCTCGGTCTCGACCTCGGCATTGAATTCCCACTGCGCCAGCGGACGCCACTGGATGCCGGCCAGCAGGCGGTGGCGCGGCGTGTTGGTCAGCGTGATGCTGGAGTCGCTGGTGTTGCGGCGGTTCAGGTAGGTGTAGCCGGCGTTCACGCTCCATTGTGCCGACAGCTGTTGGGCCAGCGACAGCTCCATGCCGATGTTGCGCGTGCGCCCCACGTTCTGCGCCTGGTTGCAGGTGGTGCCGCCGCATTCGGCCGAGGCCACGACCACGGTCTGGATCTGGTTGCGCACGCGGCTGTAGAACAGCGCGGCCTGGCCCTGGCCGCCCTGCCAGGGCGAGCCGCTGACGCCCAGTTCCAGGTGGTTGGCGGTCTCGGGCTGCAGGTCGGGGTTGGCCAGGGCCGTGCCCATGCGTGCCGAGTAGCGGTCCTTGATGGTGGGAAAGCGCGTCTTGTGCGAGGCGATGAAATAGGCCTCGCCGCCACCGCCCAGCGCATAGCCGAGCTTGGCCACGCCATTGGTGGCGCTGGCGGAGCCCGTGGGCCACTGGTAGACCTCGCGCGCATCGCGCTGGTCGTGGCTGAGCGCCAGGTTCAGGCTCCAGCGTTCGGCCAGGGCCATCGTGTCCTCGATCACCAGGGAGCGCGTCACGTCGCGGTAGTGCTTGCTGGGGTCCTTGGCCGAGGCGGCATCGGTGTGCTCGTCGATCTTGTAGTGCGCGCCCAGGCGCAGCGCATGGCCCTTGAAGCTGTAGTTGGCCCACTCGATGCTGGCGCCCTGGCTCACGTCCTTGTAGCTGCTGGTGGGGTCATGGCGCGTGTAGCTCGCGTCCGTGTACATGTCCAGGCCGTTCTTGTAGGTGTCGTGGTAGATGCGGGTCTTGAGCAGGTTGTCGGCATTGATGCGCGTGGTGCTCAGGAAGTACACGCTGTCCTTGTCCCAGTAGGGCCAGCGCCAGTAGCGGGTGACGTTCTTGCCCGTGGCGCTGCCCGTATACACGGGGTTGCCTTTCTCGCCCTCCTGGCGCACATAGCCCAGCGCGTATTCGTCCGTGGCATTTGGAGTGAGGCCCAGCTTGAACGACAGGCGCTTGTCCGTGCGGTAGGCGTTGTCGCGGTAGTTGCCCGTGTCGGTGGGCTGCTTCTTGAAGTCCTTGAAGCCCTTGGGCAGCGGAAAACTGTCCGCGTCCAGGTAGGAGGCGCCAAGCTGGTAGTACCAGGTGCCCAGGTTGCCGCCCAGATTGACGGCGGCCTTGCGTTCACCACCCGCACCGGCACCGACGCGCGCATCGCCCTCGAAGGATTTGACGGGCTTGCGCGTGACCAGGTTGATGGCGCCGCCCAGCGTATTGGGGCCATACATCAGCGATGCGCCGGCCTTGGCCACGCGGATCTCGGACAGGTCGAAGGTGGTGAAGCGGCCGAAGTCCACATAGCCGTCATAGGGCACGTACAGCGGCACGCCGTCCACGAAGACCGGCACCTGGCGCGGATCGAAACCGCGCAGGTAAATCATTTCCTCGTTGCGATTGTTGCGCGACAGCGTGGCGCCCGGCAGCAGGCGCACGGCGTCGGCCACAGTGTCGGCATTGCGCTGGCGCATCTCGGCAGCGCCCAGTCGCTGTTCATCGCCGGATATGGCCTCTGCCTCATCGCGCGTATCGCGCACATCGACCGTGCCCAGCTGGAAGGTCTGCGAAGCCTGTGCTGCAGGCGTGCCCGATTGGACCTCGACCTGGGCCTGCGCCTGCGTGCTGGCGGCCAGGCCTGCAAGCAGCAGGGCGTGTGTCAGCGCGGAGCGAAGGCGGAACGCGGGGGAGGAGAGGGCGGGTGCGGATGCGGGAGCGCAGGAGCGGGGCTGGAGGGTCACGGTTTCAGGTTCTTGTGTGGTTGGACACGGAGCGGCTATTTGCTTCCTTTTGAAAACAGGTTTCGGATTCTATCGATATGTACTCATAAACATAACGAGTGACGAAAAACCGTCTGCGGGAAGACTCGGGTTTTCTTTCAGGCCGTTGTGTGAATGCCCGGCCGTTCAGCGGGCGGGCGGTTCAACGGTTCAGCGCCTGCGGCCCAGACGCTCGCTGGCCAGGGCAGCCGCCAGCCTGGCATCCAGGGGCAGCGGTTCGTCGTGCAGGCGTGCTGCCAGCAGCTCGCCGCACAGCAGCGACAGCGTGAGCCCGCGCGAGCCCATGGCCGTCAGCGCCCACAGGCCGGGAGCCTGATCGGACACCGGTCCGACCACGGGCAGCCGGTCTGGCGAGGCCACGCGCACGGCGCCCCAGGTGGCGCGCGGTGGCGCGTCGAAGAAGCCTTGCAGGCTCTGGTAGGCACCTGGCAGCAGCTGCGCCAGTTTGGCGCCATTGGCTGCATGGGCGGCGGCCTGGTCTTCGGGGCTGGGCGGCAGCGCGGTCTGGTCGCGCTCGAAGGTCGATCCCATGACCCAGCCTGGCCCGGCTGTATCGCCGGGCAGCGGCATGGCGGGCACCAGGTTGCCATGGCCGTTGACGGGAAAGGGGGGCATGGCCTGCGCGCTGGCCGGGGTGTGCGCATCCCAGCTGACCTGGCCGCGTATGGGCTGCAGCGGCCAGCCGGCCTGCGCACCCAGGCTGTGCTCCAGCAGCGCATTGGTTGCGGGGCCGAGTGCAAGCACGACCAGTTCGGCCTCGGCCAGCAGTGCGCCCTGTGCATCCAGGGCCTGCCAGGTGGGTACGCCATCGCCCGTGCCGGTGCGTGCAAGGCGCGCCACGCAGGCACTGCCCTGCCAGCGCACGCCGGGCAGTGCCAGCTGCGCCTGCACCAGCCGCGCCGGGCGTACCCAGCCGGCCTGTACATGCCAGCAGGCCGGGGCGTCGGCGGGCAGGCCGGCCGCCGAGAGTTGATCGGCGCTGGCGGGCCTGCTCCAGTGGTCGCCCGGGCCGGGGGATTTCCAGTCGCGCGGCAGCCGCGGGGCGGCTTCCACGCCGTGCTCCAGCACGCCGGTATCGCACCAGTCCGTGCCCGGCTGCAGCAGGCCCTGGCCGGAGAGCATTTGCAGCTGCGCCAGGGTCAGGCGAGCGCCGTCGCGGCTCAGGCGGGACAGCAGGCTGTCATCGGGCGAGACATGGGGGCAGAACAGGCCTGCGGGCAGGGCGGAGGCGCCCGCTGCAGGCGCCTCGGCAGCATCCAGCACGGTGACCTGCCAGCCACGGCGCGACAGGCTGGCGGCGGCGGCCGCACCGGCAATGCCTGCACCCAGCACCATGCAGCGCCGTGGGGTGATGGCTTCCTGCGGCTGTGCACGCGGCCCGCGCGGTTGCCAGGCCGGGTCGTAGACGGCATGCAGGTTGTGACGCTTGGGGCGCACGCCATCCACCTTGCGGACCTGAAAGCCGTGCTGGGCCAGGGCATCGCGCACCGTGCGCGCCACGCACCAGGTGGACAGCTGCGTGCCGCGCCGGCAATGGCGCGCCAGCGCGCGCAGGGTGTCGGCGCTCCAGAGGTCGGGGTTGAGTTCCGGCGTGAAGCCGTCCAGGTAGATGCTGTCGGCCGTGATCTGCTGGCGCCGCAGCATGGCCTGGGCATCGCCGATGTACAGCGTCAGCAGCACGCGGCCCTGCTCGAAGGCGAGGCGGTGCACGCCGGGCAGCAGGCCCTGGAACCGGGTGGCCAGCTCTTCGGCCAGCAGGCGCAATCCTGGCTCGCGCGGCATGGCCTGGCGCATGGCGTCGGCGCTGACGGGAAAGGCTTCGGCCGAGACGAAATGCAGCAGCCTCGGGCGCCGGGGATCGGCTTTCCAGGCTTCCCAGGCCACGAGGAAATTCAGCCCGAACCCGAAACCGGTCTCCAGGATGCGCCATTGCGGCGCATCGGCCCAGGCCGCCGGCAGGCCGCAGCCGCCCAGAAAGACGTGGCGGGCCTGGTCCAGGCCGCCGAGTTCGCTGTGGTAGCGGTCGCCGAAGCGCGGGCTGTAGGGCGTGCCATCGGGCAGCCAGTCAATGGGTTCGGACATGGGCAAGGGGCAGAACTACTCCTCCCAGCGCTGCTGGTAGGAGAACACGGGCAGGCGCCACTTGAAGCGGATGGCGGCCAGGCGCAGCGTGAGGCCGCCGGCAAAGCAGACGACGGTGCTGAGGTTGGAGCCCACCTCCAGCGTGCGCAGGCCCAGGAAGAGCAGGCACACGGCCAGCGATACGCTGGCATACAGCTCGCGCCGGAAGACGACCGGCACCTGGTTGCACAGCACGTCGCGCAGAATGCCGCCGCTGATGCCGGTCAGCATGCCCGACATCACCACCACCACGGGCGGGTAGCCCAGCTCCAGCGCCACGTTGCAGCCGATCAGCGAGAAGGCGATCAGCCCCATGGCGTCCAGCAGCAGAAAGACCTGCTTGAGATGGTGCATGTGGCGCGCCACGACGATGGTCAGCAGCCCGGCCGAGATGACCAGGTAGACATATTCAGGGTGCTGCGTCCAGCCGATGGGGTAGTGGCCCAGCACCATGTCGCGGATGGTGCCGCCGCCCAGCGCGGTGACGAAGGCGATCACGGCCACGCCGAAGATGTCCATGTTGCGCCGGCCCGCCGCCAGCGCGCCCGACATGGCTTCGGCCGTGATGGCCACGAGGTAGATCACCAGCATGACGGTGAACTGCGATGCCTGGAACGATTCCAGCAGGGAGACGGATGGAAGCACGGAAAACCTCGGGTGAAGACCGGCCCGCGCCGCAGGGTGTGCGGCCACTGCGCCGTCCAGCGCAAGAAGGCGGGCATTGTAGGCGGTCTCTGGGCGGCGGCCGTTTGCGGCACCGCAAATGAAACCGCCCCCGGCGCGGTGCGACGGGGGCGGTGAAAGGGCACGAAGCGGCTCAGGCCGAAGGAGGCACGTAGCCGGCCGCAGCATCGGCGCCGCCGCCGAAGAAGTGGTTTTCCATCTGGCGGGCCAGGTACTGGCGGGCGCGTGCGTCGGCCAGGTTCAGGCGGTTTTCGTTGACCAGCATCGTCTGGTGCTTGAGCCAGTCGGCCCAGGCCTGCTTGCTCACGCCTTCAAAAATGCGCTTGCCCAGCTCGCCGGGGTAGGGCGGGAAGTCCAGGCCTTCAGCGTCAACGCCAAGCTTGATGCAGTGAACGGTACGTGCCATGGGGAATTGAGTCCTTGTCTTGTGGAGATTCAGATGTTTTGGGAATAACAAACTGAAATCTTATTGGTTTGAGTTTTAAGAGTTGGCTTTGAGAATGCTTTCCACGGCACCAGACCGTCGTCTCCACTCTCTACCGACACTCCAATGAAAATTCGCCGCCACTTTATCAAGTTTCCTGTCGCCGCCGGCCTGATCGCGGGCTTGACCCTGTCGGCTCTGCCGGCGTTGGCCCAGTCGGTGCAACTGCTCAATGTCTCCTACGATCCGACGCGCGAGCTGTACGTGGAATACAACCAGGCCTTCGCCAAGCACTGGAAGGCCAAGAGCGGCCAGGACGTGAGCGTCAAGCAGTCGCACGGCGGCTCGGGCAAGCAGGCGCGTTCCATCATCGACGGCATCGACGCCGACGTGGCCACGCTGGCGCTGGCCGGCGACATCGACGCCCTGGTCAAGAACGGCAACCTGCTCAAGGCCGACTGGCAAAAGCGCCTGCCGCACAACTCGGCGCCCTACAGCTCCACCATCGTCTTCCTGGTGAAGAAGGGCAATCCCAAGAACCTCAAGGACTGGGACGACCTGGTCAAGCCCGGCGTGCAGGTGATCACGCCCAACCCCAAGACCAGCGGCGGTGCGCGCTGGAACTACCTGGCCGCCTGGGAATTCGCCAAGCGCAAGTACGGCGGCGACGCACAGGCCAAGGACTTCATCGGCAAGCTGTTCAAGAACGTGCCCGTGCTGGACACGGGCGCGCGCGGCGCCACCATCACCTTCGTGCAGCGTGGCGTGGGCGACGTGCTGCTGGCCTGGGAGAACGAGGCCTTCCTGGCACTCAAGGAGTTCGGTCCCGACAAGTTCCAGATCGTCGTGCCTTCGCTGTCCATCCTGGCCGAGCCTTCGGTGGCCGTGGTCGACAAGGTCGTGGACAAGAAGGGCACGCGCGCCGTGGCCGAGGAGTACCTGAAGTACCTGTACTCCGAGGAAGGCCAGCGCATCGCCGGCCGCAACTACTACCGTCCCACGGATGCCAAGGTCAAGGCCGAGTTCGCGGACAAGTTCCCCAAGCTGGAGCTGGTCACCATCGACCAGGCCTTCGGCGGCTGGGCCAAGGCCGACAAGGACCACTTTGCCGATGGCGGCAGCTTCGACCAGATCTACACCAAGAAGTGAGTGCGGCGCGCCGGCCCGGCCGGCGCCCACCCACTGAATTCACCCGCTTTCCCAGACCGCTGCCAACTACCACGATCCGCCATGTCCATCTTCCTGACCTCCCGCCACTCTTTGCAGGCCGCGCGCCGCACGGCGCAGGCAGGCGTGCGGATGCACAAGGCAGGGGTGGCAGGCGTGGTGGCATCCAGCTCTTTTCCTCGCTTCGAGACCATGGCCTTCGCCAGCCGGCGATGTAGCACCTGACGACTCCGTGCGGCGCGTCTGCAGGCCTGGTCCTGCAGGCGGCCGCCCCTTGCTCCGCCTTCCCTTTTTTTGTTTTCTGGCTGCATGCCGCGCGCATGCATGGGCAGCGCTTTGCCTGCACCACGCACCACTCTTCCAAGGATGTCCGTCATGGTCTCGTTCGATTCTTTCCCCCGACACACAGCCAGCTGGCGCCGACGCCAACTGCTGGGCGCGGGCCTTGCCGCAGCAGTCGCCACGGTGGGCGGCCCGGCCCTGGCCCAGGACAAGGCGGGTGACCGCGTGCTGCGCGTGGGCCACCAAAAGGGCTGGCTGTCCATCCTGAAGAGCCGGGGCACGCTGGAAAAGCGGCTGGCGCCGCTGGGCGTGTCGGTGCGCTGGATCGAGTTCAACGCCGGCCCCGTGCAGCTGGAGGCGCTGAACGTGGGCTCCATCGACTTCGGCGATGTGGGCGAGGCCCCGCCCATCTTTGCGCAGGCCGCAGGCGCACCCCTGGTCTATGCGGGCGCCACCGTGCCGCGCCCCGGGCTGGAGGCGGTGATCGTGCCCAAGGACTCGCCCATCCGCAGCGTGCAGGACCTCAAGGGCAAGCGCGTGGCCTACAACAAGGGCTCGAACGTGCAGTACTTCCTGGTCAAGCTGCTGGAAAAGCATGGCTTGAAGTACGGCGATGTGCAGTCCGTCTTCCTGGCGCCGGCCGATGCGCGCGCCGCCTTCGAGCGCGGCTCCGTCGATGCCTGGCTGATCTGGGACCCCTTCCTGGCTGCCGCGCAAAAGACGCTGGACGCCCGCCTGCTGGCCGATGCCACGGGCGTGGTCAACAACCGCGCCTACTACTTCACCTCGCGCGATTTCGCCACGCGCAATGCCGATGTGCTGCGCATTGCCATCGAAGAGGTCGATGGGATTGACCGCTGGGCCTCGAAGAACCAGACGGCCGCCGCCGCCGAGCTGTCCAGCATCCTGGGCCTGGACAAGTCCATCACCGAGCTGTACCTGAGCCGTGCCCGCTTCGGCACCTCGTCCGTGACGCGCGAGATCCTGGCCGAGCAGCAGCAGATCGCCGACACCTTCTTCGAGCTCAAGCTCATCCCCCGCAAGCTCAACCTGCTGCATGCCGCGCCGGTGGACCTGATCGCGTCGCGCCCCTGAGCCCACTGCAAGGAGTCCGCACCATGAATGCCAATTCCAAGAAGCCCCGCCTGGACCGCGTGCGCCGCCAGGCCCTGCAACTGCTGGGCACCACCGCCTTCAGCTGGAGCCTGGCCGGCCAGTACGCACGCGCCGAGACGCCGGCCGCCGTGGCCGGGCCCGAGCAGTTGCGCATCGGCTACCAGAAGTCGGCCGTCAACCTGGTCATCCTCAAGCAGCAGGGCGTGCTGGAAAAGCGCTTTGCGGGCACCAAGGTCAGCTGGCTGGAGTTTCCGGCCGGCCCCCAACTGCTGGAGGCCCTGGCCGCAGGCAGTCTGGATTTCGGCCTGACCGGCGATTCACCCCCGGTCTTTGCCCAGGCCGCGGGCCGCGACCTGCTGTACGTGGGCGCCGAGCCGCCCAAGCCCGAAAGCTCGGCCATCCTCGTGCCGTCGGACTCGCCGCTGCGCGCCCTGGCCGACCTCAAGGGCCGGCGCGTGGCGCTGCAAAAAGGCTCCAGCGCCCATTACCTGCTGGTGCGTGCGCTGGACAAGGCGGGCCTGGCCTGGAACGAGATCCAGCCCGTGTACCTGGCCCCGGCCGATGCGCGCGCCGCCTTCGAGCGCAAGAGCGTGGATGCCTGGGCCATCTGGGACCCGTTCTACGCGGCCACCGAGCTGGCGATTCGCCCGCGCGTGCTGGCCAATGGCGAAGGCCTGTCGGGCAACGCCTCGTTCTACCTGGCCGCGCGCGGACTGGTGGAACGCCATCCGCAGGTGCTGCGCGCGCTGTTCGACGAGCTCACGCGCGCCGATCGCCTGGCCCAGAGCGCACGCCAGGAGGCCGTGGCCCTGGTGGCCGGCTTCAGCGGCCTGGATGCGGCGGTGGTCAGCCGCTTCATTGCGCGCCGGCCCAGCTCCCCCGTGGGCCTGCTGGCTGCGCAGACCGTGGTGGACCAGCAGCGCGTGGCCGATGCGTTTTTTCGGCTGGGCCTGATTCCGCGCCAGGTACAGGTGGCCGACATCGTCTGGCGGCCCTCGGCGGCCGAGTACGCGCGGCTGGCCGAGCCGGCGGCGGCACGCCCCTCTTCCGCCCTTTGATTTCCTTCCTCGATTCCGTCCCCTGACTGGAGCAGCGCATGCAGGTTTTCTGGTTCATTCCCACCCACGGCGACAGCCGCTACCTCGGCACGGCCGAGGGCGCCCGCCCGCTCAGCCACGACTATGTCAAGCAGGTCGCCATCGCGGCCGACAGCCTGGGCTACGAGGGCGTGCTGATTCCCACGGGCCGCTCCTGCGAGGACCCCTGGGTCGTGGCCTCCAGCCTGATTCCGGTCACCAGGCGCCTGAAGTTCCTGGTCGCCGTGCGGCCCGGCCTGCACCAGCCCAGCCTGGCGGCGCGCATGGCGGCCTCGTTCGACCGCCTGTCGGGCGGGCGGCTGCTGATCAACCTGGTCACGGGCGGCGACCGCGCCGAGCTGGAGGGCGACGGCGTCTTCCTCGACCATGCGCAGCGCTATGAGCAATCGGCCGAGTTCATCCGCATCTGGCGCGAGATCCTTGAGCGCAGCCATGAGGGCGGCACGCTCGACTACGAAGGTGAACACCTCTCGGTCAAGGGCGCCAAGCTGTTGTTCCCGCCGCTGCAAAAGCCGTATCCGCCCGTGTACTTCGGCGGTTCATCCGAGGCCGCGCACGACCTGGCTGCCGAGCAGGTCGATGCCTACCTGACCTGGGGCGAGCCCCCGGCCGAGGTGGCCAGGAAGATTGCCGATGTGCGCGAGAAGGCGGCGCGCCATGGCCGCAGCGTGAAGTTCGGCATCCGCCTGCACGTCATCGTGCGCGAGACCGAGGACGAGGCCTGGGCCGATGCCGATCGCCTGATCAGCCGCCTCAAGGACGAGACCGTGGTCCAGGCCCAGGCCGCCTTCGCGCGCATGGACTCGGAAGGCCAGCGCCGCATGGCCGCCCTGCATGCCGGCGGCAGCCGCCGCACGCGGGCCGAGCTGGAGATCAGCCCCAACCTCTGGGCCGGCGTGGGCCTGGTGCGCGGCGGCGCGGGCACGGCCCTGGTGGGCGATGCGCAGACCGTGGCCGACCGCATCAAGGAGTACGCGGACCTGGGCATAGACACCTTCGTGCTGTCCGGCTATCCGCACCTGGAAGAGGCCTACCGCTTTGCCGAACTGGTCTTCCCGCTGCTGCCGCTGTCCGTGCGCGACAGGCTGGCTGGCGGCGTGGGCGGGCCCCTGGGCGAGACCGTTGCCAACCTGTACTCGCCGCGCGCGTCGCAAAGCTGAGGGAGTCACGCATGTCCGATGCACGTACCGTTACTGCGCTGCCGGCCTCTTCGGCCCCCCCGGCCGGCGATTCCTGGTCGCCGCTGCTGCGCTTTGCGGCCGGCGTGGGCCGCCGCCTGGTGCCCTGGCTGGTGCCGCTGGCGCTGATCGCCGTCTGGCAGGCCGCCTCGGCGTGGGGATGGCTGTCCACGCGGGTGCTGCCCGCTCCGCTGGATGTGCTGCGCGCCGCGCAGGCGCTGGCCGAGTCGGGAGAGCTGCTCAAGCATGTGCAGGTGAGCGCGGGCCGCGCGCTGGGCGGCCTGGCCATCGGCGGCGGGCTGGGGCTGGCACTGGGCCTGCTCACGGGCTCGCTGCGCTGGGCGGAGACGCTGCTGGACTCCACCATCCAGATGGTGCGCAACATCCCCGCGCTGGCGCTGATTCCGCTGGTCATCCTGTGGTTCGGCATCGACGAGAGCGCCAAGCTGTTCCTGATCAGCGTGTCGGTGTTCTTTCCCATCTACCTCAACACCTTCCACGGCATTCGCAACGTGGACCCGGCGCTGATCGAGATGGGGCGCAGCTACGGCCTCACGCGCTGGCAGCTGTACCGCGAGGTCATCCTGCCGGGCGCGCTGTCCTCCATCCTCGTCGGCCTGCGTTTTTCGCTGGGCCTGATGTGGGTGATCCTCATCGTGGCCGAGACCATTTCGGCGCAGTCGGGCATCGGCTACCTGACCATGAATGCCCGCGAGTTCCTGCAGACCGACGTGGTGCTGGTCGGCATCCTGCTGTACGCCCTGCTGGGCAAGCTGGCCGACTGGTTTGCGCGTGCGCTGGAGCACTGGTGGCTGCGCTGGCATCCGGGCTACCAGCCCAAGTGACACAAGGAGCACGACATGAGCCGATGGAACCGCATGAAGACCACGCTGGCACAGGCCGTGGAGCTGAACACCACCGCGCCGGCGATGGCCTGGGAGGCCTCGTTCGACGCCGATGGCCTGGACGTCAGCGACCGCCTGGCCCAGAACGACGATGCGCCGCAGTCCGCATCCCCCCAATCCGCACCGCGCCGTGGCGTGCGCCTGCAGGCCGGCGGGCTGACCAAGCGCTACGGCCAGCGCGAGGTGCTGCACGAAGTGCAGCTGCAGGTGGAGCC
The DNA here is from genome assembly GCF_042653485.1 of Delftia deserti. Classification (NCBI taxonomy): domain Bacteria; kingdom Pseudomonadati; phylum Pseudomonadota; class Betaproteobacteria; order Burkholderiales; family Comamonadaceae; genus Delftia; species Delftia deserti. The sequence continues at coordinate 6,256,670 of NZ_JBHSIH010000001.1, forward strand.
TGGCGAGTTTGTCGCCATCGTGGGCCGCAGCGGCTGCGGCAAGAGCACCTTGCTGCGCCTGGTGGCGGGGCTGGAGCAGGCCACGGCCGGCACCTTGCTGCTGGACGGCGAGCCCGCCCGCGCCGTGCAGGGCGCGCAGGGCGGCACGCGCATCATGTTCCAGGACGCGCGCCTGCTGCCCTGGCGGCGTGTGCTGGCCAATGTGACGCTGGGCCTGCCCGCCTCGGCCCAGGAGCGGGGCCGCGAGGTGCTGGCCCAGGTCGGCCTGGCAGATCGCGAGGGCGAATGGCCGGCGCGCCTGTCCGGCGGCCAGCGCCAGCGCGTGGCCCTGGCGCGCGCCCTGGTGCACCGCCCGCAATTGCTGCTGCTGGACGAGCCGCTGGGTGCGCTCGATGCGCTCACCCGCATAGAGATGCACCGCCTGATCGAAGGCCTGTGGCAGCGCCACGGCTTCACGGCCCTGCTGGTCACGCACGATGTGCAGGAGGCCGTGGCCCTGGCCGACCGCGTGGTGCTGATCGAGGACGGCCGCATTGCGCTGGACGAACGCATCGCCCTGCCACGGCCGCGCGTGCACGGCAGCGTGGCGCTGGCGGCCATCGAGCAGCGCATTCTCGACCGCGTGCTGCAAAAGCCCGCCGCCGAGCCCGAATCCAATCCGCTGACCGACACCACGGCCTGGCCCGGCGTACCGGCCCATGGCCTGCGCTGGGCGGTCTGACTTTTCGTTTTCCCCAACCTTCCTTTGATTCCTTTTGATCCCCAGGAGAAAAACATGTCCATTCAAGCCATCAACGTGCGCAACCAGTTCAAGGGCCAGGTGCGCGAAATCATCCGAGGCGACGTTGTCTCCGAAGTCGATGTGCAAACGCCCTGGGGCGTGGTCACCTCGGTGATCACCACGCGCTCGGTGGACGAGCTGGGCCTGGTCGTGGGCTCCGATGTGGTGGCCCTGGTCAAGTCCACCGAAGTGTCCATTGCCAAGCTCTGAGGCCAAGCTCTGAGGCCAGGCACTGAAGGTGCTGCCGATGCTCAACCGCCCCAGAGCATCGGCTTGTTGACCATGAGGTAGTAGGTCACGGCCATGGCAATGAAGGCCGGATAGCCCAGCGCCTCCCAGCGCCGGGCGTAGACGGCATACAGCGCGGGCAGGGCGGCCTGCGCTGCATGCGCGCCGCGCGCCATGGCGGCCATGCGCACCTGCAGCCAGACCACGGGCAGCCAGCAGGCGCCGGCCAGCAGGTACAGGCCCAGCGACAGTGCCAGCCACGGCGTGGTCAACGGCCAGCCCGCCATGTGGGCCAGGGCAATGCCGCTCACAGGCTGTATGACCACGCAGGGCGTGGTGAACCACCAGTCCGCACGCACCACCAGGCGGCTGACCACGGCCTGGGCAGCGACGCTGCCGCTGCGGTTGGCGAAGAACATGTAGAAGGCCGAGCCCAGGCCGGTGCCGACCAGCAGCACGCTGGACGCGATATGCAGCGTCTTGAGCAACAGGTAGAGATTCATGCGGACTCCTTGGACGTGACGGGCGCCGACATCAGGTGCAGCAGCATGGCTGCGATCGGCAGGTTCTTGAGCAGTGGACCCAGCGGATGCAGCCACAGCGTGGGCTGCAGCGCCGTGGCCAGCACGGTCATGGCGGCCATCAGCAGCAGGGCCGCCAGATAGCTCTTGCGGCCGGGCTGCAGCCACAGCGCCAGGCCCATGGCCAGGTCGGCGAGCAGGCCGCTCCAGATCAGGAATGTCTGCCAGCGCGCATCGTGGACGCCGGCATTGGCCAGCACCTGCACGCTCAGGCCCCGGTGCTCGATGGCACTGACCAGGGCCGTGCCCAGCCAGACGGCGATCAGGCTCAAGTGCATGGTGCGCAGCGGCGCTGGAACGGTGCGGGAGCGGCGCTCATCCATGGCGCAAGGTGGACAGCAGTTGGGAGGGCGCAATGCCGGGCCGGCCCAGCAGGCCTTGCAGGCCAGCCGGATCGGTGACGTTGTCGCTGGCCAGCAGTGCCAATGTCTCGCTGCACCAGGGTGAGGCGCTGACCCAGTCGCCAGCGCGTGCGCTGGCGCGGCTGAGCCAGCCGGGCAGCGTGCCCACGCGGGCCGGAGCGCGGCCCATTTGCGCGCGCAGGCTGGCAATCAGTGCGGCCAGCGGCAAGGGCAGGGGGCCGCCGATCTCGATCATGCCCACGGGCTCGGGGCGCGTCACCAGGCCGGCCACGGCCTCGGCCAGGTCGCGCACGGCCACCGGCTGCACGCGGGCCTGCAGCACGGGGCGCGGCAGCAGCAGCGCCGGCAGGCGCGCCATGGACAGGAACATCTCGCTGCTGGCGCCGCCAGCGCCGAACACCACGCTGGGGCGGACCACGCAGCCTTGCAGGTGGCCCGCCGCCGTGAGTGCCAGCAGATGCTCGTCAGCGGTGCGCTTGGTGGTGGCGTAGCGCGTGGCACTGCCCTCTATGCCCAGGGCCGATATCTGCACCACGCGCCGCACGCCGGCCGCCGCGCAGGCATCGAACAGGGCGATGGGGGTCTGGGCGTGCATGGCATCGATGGGCCGGGAGGCGCTGTCGCGCAGCACGCCCACGGCATTGACCACGGCGTCCACGCCCGCCAGGTGCGGCAGCCAGGCGTCGGGCGTGGTGGCCTTGGCGTAGTCGAGCGCAGGCAGGGAATGGCGGCTGCGCGCCACGGGATCATGGCCGGCCAGGGCCAGCAGGTTGACGATATGGCGGCCGATGAAGCCCGTGCCGCCGCAGACCAGGATGCGCATGGTGATCTCCAGTTTCTCTTGTGACGGAAATTTCAGGCTCGGCGTCCGCGCTTGACGCGGGTGTCAGCGGCCTCGGAGCGCACGAAGCGCTGCACGCTGGCGCCCAGGCGCAGCAGCTTGTCCAGCGTGGAGGGTGACAGCCGCAGCATTTCATCGGTCCAGATGCCCAGTGACTCCATGAGGCGCAGCGTCTCGTGCACGCGGTCCTGGGTGTCGGGGGATTCGGCGTCGAAGCCAGGCTCGGCAATCAGCTCGCGCAGCATCTCCGAGGTCGGGTCGAACTCGCGCTGCTTGCGCTCTCGCACGATGGTGCGCAGCAGCTCCCAGACATCGGACGAGGTCTCGAAGTAGTCGCGGCGGTCGCCGGGCCTGCGGCTGGTGCGGATCAGCTCCCAGCCTTGCAGTTCCTTGAGGCTGTTGCTCACGTTGGAGCGGGCGGCGCCCAGCGTGTCGGCAATTTCTTCCGCGTTGAGCGGGCGGCCATGGAAGAACAGCAGGGCGTGGATCTGGGCGACCGTGCGGTTCACTCCCCAGGCGCTGCCCATGTCGCCCCAGTGGTGGATGAAACGGTTTGCGATGGGACTCAGTTGCATGGCATCAGTGTCTGAAGGCCTGAAATTTCTGTCAAGAGAGAAATTTCAGAAAACCGAAGATTCCAAGCCTGCCCGGCGCGGAGGCCGCCGCTGCAGGGGCGGGGGCGGGGCATGTGCTGCTCCATAATGCTGGGCAGCCTGGCCTGCCACCCAGTACATACGCAGGCGGGTCGCCGTTTTGAGGGGAACACCATGACTGCTGTGCAAAACCTGCGTGCCATCACCGTGCTGGCCGCCTGCGCGCTGGCGCAGGCCGCGTCTGCCGCCTGCTATTCCATCTACACGCCCGAGCAGGAGCTGATCTACCGCTCCAACCGCCCGCCGGTGGACCTGACCTTGCCGCTGCACCAGACCGTGGACAAGATCGAGCGCGGCGCCACCATGGTGTTCACGCTGGACGAATTCAACTGCATCACCGAAATCAACCTGCTGGCCGAACGCGAGCAACTGGCCCGGGCGCGTCAGGAGCGGCAGCGGGACCTGGGCCGCAGCAGCACTCCGCGATCCTGAGAGGCAAAAGCGAGTTGGGGGCTTTTTTGGGGAGCCGCCAACAGGGCAAGGGGAGAGCCTGAGACAATCGTGCCCCATGAGTGAACCCCGCGACAACAAGATCCCCGACAACCTGCCCGAAGCCGACACCGACGCCCCTGCACTGCCTGAAGGCTGGCTGCAGGTGCTGTCCATGGATATGGACGCCCAGGGCGTGGCCCGCAAGAGCGATGGCAAGGTGGTATTCATCGACGGCGCCCTGCCTACCGAACTGGTCAGCGCCAACACCCATCGCAAGAAGAACAACTGGGAAGCTGCCAGCCTGACGGCCATCCACCGCGAATCCTCCCAGCGCGTGCGTCCCGGCTGCCCGAATTTCGGCCTGCACGCCGGTGCCTGCGGCGGCTGCAAGATGCAGCATCTGCACGTGGGCGCCCAGGTGGCCATCAAGCAGCGCGTGCTGGAAGACAATCTCTGGCATCTGGCCAAGGTCAAGCCCGAGACGCTGCTGCGCCCCATCGAGGGCCCGTCCTGGGCCTACCGCTTCCGCTCGCGCCTGTCGGTGCGCTATGTGGCCAAGAAGGGCAAGGTGCTGGTGGGCTTTCACGAGCGCAAGAGCCGCTACATCGCCGACATGGAGACCTGCAAGATCCTGCCGCCCCATGTGGACGCCATGCTGCTGCCCATGCGCGCGCTGATCGCCTCCATGGATGCGCGCGAAACCTGCCCGCAGATCGAGGTCGCCTGCGGCGATTCCGTCACGGCCCTGGTGCTGCGTCATCTGGAGCCGCTGTCCGAGGACGACCAGGCCAGGCTCCGCGCTTTCGCAGCCGAGCACAACGTTCAGTGGTGGCTGCAGCCCAAGGGCCCGGACACCGTGCACCTCATGGAGCAGGGAGGCGCCCAGCTCGACTATGGCCTGCCTGATTTCGGCATCACCATGCCGTTCAAGCCCACGGACTTCACCCAGGTCAATCCGCACATCAACCGCGTGCTGGTCACGCGCGCGCTGCGCCTGCTGGATGTCAAGAAGGATGAGCGCGTGATCGACTGGTTCTGCGGTCTGGGCAACTTCACCCTTCCCCTGGCCACGCAGGCGCGCGAGGTGCTGGGCATCGAGGGCAGCGATACGCTGGTCAAGCGCTCCCATGAAAACTACGCGGCCAACAACGCACAGCGCGCAGAGGGAGACAAGCTCGCGCCCACGCGCTTTGTGGCGCGCAACCTGTTCGAGATGACGCCCGAGATGCTGTTCGCCGACGGCGTGGCCGGCAAGTGGCTGGTCGATCCGCCGCGCGAAGGCGCGTTTGCGCTGTCCAAGGCCCTGGCCGACATCCACCAGGCGCGCATCGGTGCCGAAGGCGCCGAGCCCCTGCCGGCAGGGCATGAGGCCTGGCGCTTTCCAGAGCGCATCGTCTATGTCAGCTGCAATCCCGCAACGTTGGCGCGCGATGCCGGCCTTCTGGTGCATCTGGCCGGCTATCGCTGCGTGTCGGCGGGCGTGGTCAATATGTTCCCGCACACGGCCCACGTGGAGAGCATGGCGGTGTTCGAGCGCTGCGCAGACTGACGACCTGGCTGCCCGTGCCATGAAAAAAGCCGTGGAGCCCTCGGGCGGCCACGGCTTTTTAATGGGCGAACCCGGATCTCAGATCTCAGATCTCAGATCCGGATCCCAAAAGGGGTCAGCTGCGATTGCGGCCTGAGGTCGGCTCGGCAGGCGCCTCGTCCTTGTCGCTGCGGCGGCGGTCGCTCTGGCCCAGGACCGAAGGCGTGCCCTCCATCTTGTTGGCGCGCATGTACTCGTCCATATCCTTCCAGCCTGCAAACACCAGGGCCTTGGACGATTTGGGGTTGAGCGTGTAGCAATCCTCCAGCCCGCGCAGGGCATGGCGGCACGCCCCGCCGATGGCCTTGGCCTCGGCCTCCTTGGCGACGGTGCGGGGGTCCGGTCCCAGGCCCGGAATATCATCCAGCTTGCAGCCGGCGAGCAGCGTGGGCAGCAGCAGGATGGCGAAGGTGCGGGGAAGATTAGGCATGGTCATCTTGACGAGATTATCGGCAGGCGCTGGAAGAAGTTGAGTCCGCTTTGCACAAATGATGATCCCGGTGACCCGTCCTGCCATAGGTTGACACCTATGAAGGACACCGATCCGGCGTAATCCAGCCGGCCAGAGACGCCCGATGAACCTCATCGGGCGTTTTCAATTTTAGGGACAGGTGCGGTCTTTCCTGGTTGTAGATCTGCACGGCCTGCTGGACCATCCGGCTGGCCTGGGCCAGATCGGCAGGCCGATGCAGCAGGAACTCCATCTTCAAGATCCCGTTGACGCGCTCGGCCAGCGCGTTCTGATAGCAGTCGTAGCCGTCAGTCATCGAACAGGCAATGCCGTGGCGCCGATGAATCTCCTGATAGTCATTCGAGCAGTACTGGATGCCCCTGTCCGAGTGATGCACCAGCATTTGCTGCGTCTGGCGGCCGTTGAGCGCCACCTTCAGCGCCCGGCTGACCTGCCCGGTGTGCAGGCTGTCGTGCACATGATGGCCCACGATCTTGCGCGACCACGCATCAGTGACCAGGCTGAGATAGACGAACCCCTGGTCGGTGGGCAAGTACGTGATGTCGGCCACCCACACCTGCTCGCTGGCAGTCGCTCGGACTTGATGCGGCCCCTCCTTGAGCAAGTTGGGATGGCGTCGAAACCGATGATGGCTGTCGGTGGTTTTGTGATACGCCCGCTTCGGCGCCACCAGCATGCGCGCCTCGCGCAGCACGTCCAGCAACGCATCGCGCCCCAGGCTCGCGCCGGCGTGCTGCAGCGGCTGCGCGAGCAGATGGTGCAGCTTGCGCGCGCCCAACCGGGGCTGACGCAGGCGCACGTCGCGAACGAGCTCGATCACGGTGTCGGCACGCGCACAGCGTTGCTGCTGATGCTGCAACTGCTGGTAGTAGGCTTGGCGGCTGACGCCCCAATGGCGGCAAGCCCTCGCCACGCTCAGCCCCGGGAGGAGCTTTTGCGAGAGGACTTGCCCAAAGGCTTTTTTACGATGCGCACCCCGTAGTCCTTCTTCAGGACATCGATCACCGCCTCGAACAGTTGGGCCTTCTCGTTGGCTTCGCGAAGCTGGACTTCGAGGGCCTTGATCTTCTGCTCGGGAGTCAGCGGTGCAGCAGGTGCAGATGAGGGCTTCTTGATCGGTACTGGCATGGCAAGCCCGGATGATGCCGAACTCCAGTTTTGGCGACCATGCTTGCGCAGCCACACCAACACGGTCGAACGGCCCTGGATGCCGTAGCGCTCCTGGGCCTGTTTGTACGTGAGATCGCCTTTTTCCACCTGATCGACCACCGACAGCTTAAAAGCCAGCGTGTAGTCCCGCTGCGTGCGTTTGACCCTTGATTCCATTGATTTGCCTTTTCTGAGAGGAAAAGGTGTCAACCCAGGTCAGGACGGGTCACGGACATGCAAAAGGCCTCCCGAAGGAGGCCTTTGGTGTGCAGCAGGGAAGGTGAAGCCTTCCGCGCGCGGCATCAGTCGCGTTCGCCGCCCATGATACCCAGCAGGGCCAGCAGGCTCTGGAACACGTTGAACAGGTCCAGGTACAGAGCCAGCGTGGCGCTGATGTAGTTGGTCTCGCCGCCGTCCATGATCTGCTTGAGGTCATAGAGCATGTAGGCGCTGAAAATGCCGATGGCCGCCACCGAGATCGCCATCATGCCGGCCGTGGAGCCGATGAAGACGTTGATGATGGAGCCCACGAACAGCACCAGCACGCCGACGAACAGGAACTTGCCCATGCCCGACAGGTCGCGCTTGATCACCGTGGCCAGCGAGGCCATGACCAGGAACACGCCGGCCGTGCCTGCAAAGGCGGTCATGATCAGCTCGGAGCCGTTCTTGAAACCCAGGATCATGCCGATCATGCGCGACAGCATCAGGCCCATGAAGAACGTGAAGCCCAGGAGCACGGGAATGCCGGCTGCCGAGTGCTTTGTCTTCTCGATGGCGAACATGAAGCCGAAGGCGCCGCCCAGGAAGACGATCAGCCCCAACCCGCCGCTCAGCGAGCGCGTGATGCCCGTGGCCACGCCCAGCCAAGCGCCCAGCACGGTGGGGAGAAGACTCAGGGCCAGCAGCCAGTAGGTGTTGCGCAATACGCGATTGCGCTCTTGCTGCGAGACACCGTAGCCCGCAGAGCCCAGTGTGGTGACTTGATCATTCATGTGGCCAGTCCTCCTAAGGAGTGTTGTTGCGACTTGCCCATTCTAGGTGGCGCCTTGCGCGCGGCCTGCAATACCCCGAGCCGCCGCCATGGTTTGGTTTCGAATGTTTTGTTCTGCGCATGCATTGTCAGTCCTCACATGATTGCTATGCTTATAGGACATTTGTGATGGAATGGATAATTGGAATCTTATGAAGACCAAGCATGAACTCGAACTGGCCGACGTGAAGGCCATTGCCGCCGCCGCAGAAGCCGAGGCGCTGAAGAACAATTGGGCCGTGACCATTGCCATCGTCGATGACGGCGGCCACCTGCTGTGGCTGCAGCGCCTGGATGGCGCCGCCGCCGTGTCGGCCCACATCGCTCCGTCCAAGGCCCGCTCGGCGGCCCTGGGCCGCCGCGATACCAAGGGCTATGAAGACATGATCAACAACGGCCGCACGGCCTTCCTGAGCGCGCCTACGCTGGACGGCCTGCTCGAAGGTGGCGTGGCCATCATGAAGGACGGCCAATGCCTGGGCGCCGTGGGCGTCAGCGGCGTCAAGGCCAGCGAGGATGCGCAGGTCGCCAGCGCCGGCATTGCTGCTCTGGGCCTGTAGTAGCTGCGATAGCCCCTGGTGCACCCATGCTGCATGAATCGGTCCCTGGGGACTGATCCATGGAGCCAAGAAAAAGCCCCTGTGCCGATGCCCAGGGGCTTTTTCTTTGGTCAATCTGCGCTGCAGCGCGAGGAAAAAAAGCTTGGCTACGCAAAATCCGGAAATTTTGTTGGCTGGCTAATCGACCTCTGAGACTGGAAGTCCCAAGGTCGCCCCACGATGAAACGAAGAAGCCGTCGGTCGGGCATTGGCCGACCGGCGGCCGGAATCTTGCTTACTTGGTCAGGATGAGCTTGCCCAGCTTGGTGGCCTGCAGGCGGTAGGGGGTGCCGTTGTGCACGATGGTCACAGCCTTTTGTCCATTGAGCAGCAAGGTGCTGTCGAGTCCGCTGGCGGCCCCGGTCAGGGCTGCAGATGCTGCGGCCTGCAGCGCTGCAAAGGCCTGGGCGTTGGAGTTGCCGGACAGATGCGAGGTGGCGGCGGAAGTGGCAGACATGCAGGGAATTCCTCAAAAATTGGAAAGTTTTGTGAATGATAACAATTCTCAATTGAAAATCAAGTGAGACTTACTCGCATTGTGGTTTCTGGGACCGGTCCTATCCCTGCAACTTGGCGCACTGCCTGTGCCCGGAAATGGAAAACGGCCCCGAAGGGCCGTTGTCGTTGATCGCCAGGCAAGGAGGGCCTCCTGCCACGGCCTACTTGGCCGGGTCCGTCACGAAGCCGATCTTGCGCACGCCTGCACGCTGTGCGGCGGCCATGGCCTGGGCCACGCGCTCGTAGCGCACTTCCTTGTCACCCTGAATGTGCAGGTCAGGTTGCGGCTCCTTGGCCGCCTCGGCCTTGAGGTTCTCCTCGAACTGCGTATCGCTGACGGCAACGCCATTCCAGTGGTACTGGCCATCGGCGGAGACAGCCAGGCGCACGGTGGCGGGCTTGACGTCCTCGGGCTGGTTGGTGGCGCGGGGCAGGTCCACGTTCACCGAATGCTTCATCACCGGCACGGTGATGATGAAGATGATCAGGAGCACCAGCATGACGTCGACCAGCGGCGTCATGTTGATCTCGTTCATCACCTCTTCGCCGTCATCGTCCATTGTTCCGAATGCCATGGCTTACGCGCCTTTCTTCAGCGGCAGCACATTGCCGGCTTCCTTGCCGTCGATGGACACGCGGGCGCCGGTCACGAAGTAGGCGTGCATGTCGTGGGCAAAGCTGTTGAGGGCGTTGAGGATGGACTTGTTGCCACGCACCACGGCGTTGTAGCCGAGCACGGCCGGAATCGCCACGGCCAGACCCAGAGCGGTCATGATCAGCGCTTCGCCGATGGGGCCCGCAACCTTGTCGATCGAGGACTGGCCGGACAGGCCGATGGCGACCAGCGCGTGGTAGATGCCCCAGACGGTGCCGAACAGGCCGATGAAGGGAGCGGTCGAGCCCACGGAAGCCAGAATGGCCAGGCCCGATTGCAGGCGGGCGGTGAACTCGCTGATGCCGTTGCGCATGCAGCGGGTCACCCAGTCGCTGATGTCCAGCGTGTCATGCAGGTGGGCGCTGGTCTTGCGGTGGTGGGCGGTGGCTTCGCGGCCTTCGAGCACCAGGTAGCGGAAGGGGTTGGAGCGGTCATTGCCCAGCTTTTCCAGGCCGCTGGCCAGGTCGGGGCTGTGCCAGAAGTCCTGGGCGTTGCGCGCCAGCTTCTTGAACTTCACGATGTCCAGGGCCTTGATGATCATCACGAGCCAAGAGGCCACCGACATGGCCAGCAGGATGATGGCGACGGCACGGGTGACGAAGTCTCCCTGCGTCCAGACGTGGGCAATGCCGAATTGGGAATCCATGGATACTCCTGAGAATCAATTGAGGGTGAATTTGACCGGGACGGTGACCCACATGGGGGTTGGCGTGCCGTTGCTCTTGCCGGGGACGAATTTCCAGTTCTTGACGCCGTCCACGGCCTGCTGGTCCAGACGGTCGTAGCCGCTGGATTTGCTGACCTCGATCTTTTGAGGCAGGCCTTGCGCGTCCACGAAGATGCGCAGCGTGACCGTTCCCTGTTCCCCCATGCGCCTGCTGATGGCGGGGTAGTTGGGGGCCGGGTTGTTGAGGTAGGCCGCATTGTTGGACGGCAATTCGATCTTGGGCGGAGCCGGTGGTGCCGGGGGAGCGGGAGGCGCTGGCGGCGCAGGAGGGGCGGGGGGGGCCGGCGGTGCTTCCACCACGGGCTTGGGCTCGTCCTCCAGCGTGCCGCGCGGCGCTGCCGGTGCGGGCTTGGGGTCGGCAATGGCCTTGGGCAGCGGCGGCGCCTTCTTCACGACCGGCTGGGGCTTGGGCGGCGGTGGCGGAGGAGGGGGCTTGGGCGCCTCGGGCTCGGGCGCGGGTGGCGAAATGAATTCCGCAATCACCTGGGCTGGCACGATGACCTCTTCAGGTGCGCGCTGGAGCAGGCCATGCTGCATCGCCCAAAGGGTTGCTGCATGCAGGACCACGACCGAACCCGCGATGGCCACGTTACGGCCAAGGCCCCCGGGGGGGCCAAAACGATCAGACTGGGACATAGAGACAGAAGGAGCGGTCAGCGTATGGGAGCCGGGTGCTGTCGCTCGGAAGACGGAGTATCAGCTGCGCAGAATCCACCAGGTGCATGTAACGACGAGGATCAGGCTGCCGACAAGTGCTGAGAGGAGGACCATGCTTTGCTCTCCAGAATGTTGTTGGCAAGCTGGACGGTCTGGGCCGCGACCTCGTTGTGGATGGCCGCCACGGGCTGGCTGGCGCAGCATTGCGCAACCACATCCCGGGCGCAGCTTTCGCAGCGGCCGCACTGCATGGCGATACCCAATTCGAATTGGATCTCGTCAAAGCTCATGCCCGCATGAGCGTGGCGTGCGATCTCACGGTCGGAAACCCGGCGGCATACACAGACGATCATGGCTACAGGCAGTAGTGGCTGGCTATTGATAGGATGAAAAATTATAAATGAGAATTCATCGCATTTGCAATTCTTGGTTGTCTGTAGGGCTGTATGGTGCTCGGCTTTACTCGGTATCCAGTAGTTCCACAGTGGCCTGGCCAAGGGTGGCGCACCCTGTCAGCGCCATGGCGATCTCCAGTTCATCGCGCAGCAGCCTCAGAACATGGGCCACGCCGGCGGCGCCTGCGTTGGCCAGGCCCCAAAGTACGGGGCGGCCTATCAGAACCGCCGTCGCACCGAGGGCGACCGCCTTGAGCACGTCTGTGCCGCGCCGTATGCCCCCGTCGGCCAGCAACGGCAGTTCATGGCCCGCGCCGCGCATGGCCCCGGCCACGCGGGCAAGGGCCGTTGCCGTTGCCGGTGCCGTGTCCAGCGTGCGCCCTCCATGGTTGGAGACGATGATGCCCGCTACTCCCAATCTCGCGGCCTGCAGCGCATCGGCCGGGTGGAGCACGCCCTTGAGCAGCAGCGGCAGCCGTGTCTGCTGCTGCAGCCAGGCGACGTCATCCCAGGTGGGGGCATGGTGCAGCAGGCCATCGAACAGGGCGCTCTGGCCTGGTGCGAGTCGCATGGCTTCAAGTGGCGCCATTCCCTGCAGATTGACGGCGGACACTCCCGGCGGAAGACAAAAGCGCGCGCGGCGTTCACGGTCACGCACACCGCTGGTGGGCGCGTCCACCGTCAGCACCAGAGCTTCGTAGCCTGCGGCCTCTGCGCGCTTGATCAATTGCCTGGTAAAGCCACGGTCGTGCTGCAGATAGAGCTGGAACCACAAGGGGCCATGGCCAGGAGTGAGCCGTGCTGCCTGTGCCACTGTCTCCAGCGGCAGGCTGGCCTGTGTGCTGAGCACCATGCCTGCGCCCAGCGCCGCTGCGGCATAGGCCGTTGCAAGCTCTGCGTCCGCATGGGCCATGCGCTGGAAGGCCATGGGGGCCACCAGCAGCGGGCAGGCCAGCTCCCTGCCCAGCAACTGCAGCCGGGTGTGACCGCCTGCAAGGGGGCGGAGCACGCGCGGCCATAGCGTGAGCGCATCCCAGGCGCTGCGGTTGGCCGCAAGACTGCGCTCATCGGCCGCGCCGCCCGAGAAATAGGCCCAGGCGTTGTCGTCCATCCGTTGCCGCGCATGCGCCTCGTGGTCGGCCAGATTGATGATGCCGTCGGGAACGGCTTGCAGCGCGGGCACTTGGCTCATGGCATTGGAATGTTGTCGGTGTGCAGCATCTCCGGCAAGGGGAGGAGATGGCATCCCGGAAAAAAGAAAAGCCGGCCCAGGGGCCGGCTTTCATCCGTCTTGGCACAGGCCCGAGGATTACTTGACGTGCTTGCCGATCAGGCCAGCCATCTCGAACATCGAGACCTGGGGCTTGCCGAACACTTCCTTGAGCTTCGCGTCGGCGTTGATCATGCGCTTGTTGGCAGCGTCTTGCAGCTTGTTGGCCTTGATGTAGACCCACAGCTTGCTGATGATCTCGGTGCGGGGCAGGGGAGTGGAACCCACCACGGCAGCCAGAGCGGGGCTGGGGGTGAGGGGTTTCATGAAGGCGGCGTTGGGAGTGCGCTTCTTTGCGGGAGCTGCCGGAGCAGCCGTTGCCTTCTTTGCAGTTGCCATGTTGCTTGTTCCTAGTATGGAGTGGATTCTTTACCAGCGAAAAACCGTCGCTATCCACTGGCAGGCTGATGCTAATGGGAAAAAAACGCTCTTCCAAGCTTACCCGTCAAATTTTTGCCTCGATTTGTTGCTGTGGCGCTGTTTTTTGAGGAGTTTTTGCATTCTGGCTCGCTTTCGAGGGCCGCACTGGCAGGTTGGCCGTCGGCGCCAGCGTTTTCAGAGGGGGCTGGCACCGCTCGCGGAAGGGTGTTGTGCAAGGCGTTTTCTGCCCGGCCAGGTGGCCACGAGAATGCCCAGCAGGGCGATCGCAAAGGCCAGCGCCTGCATGGATGTGACCCGTTCGCCCAGCACGCACATGCCGACCACGGCGGCGCTGATCGGCAGCAGTACCGTAAAGGTGCCGGCCTGGGAGGCTGGCACGTTGCGCAAGCCTGTCATCCACAACCACACGGTCCACACGCAGGCGGCAAGGGCGTAGAACAGCAGCAGACCCCAGGTGCTCCATGTCACGCTGCCGAAGTCGAAGCGCCACGCCAGGTACAGCCCGAAGGGCGTGGACAGCGCAAATCCCCAGAGATTGACGATGGAGGTGATGCGCTTGGGTCCCAGGGATGTGGTCAGGCGCTTGCCGATGACGGCGTAGAACGCCTCGCAAAGCACGGCGCCGACCAGCAGCGCCTGCCCCAGCCACGCCTGCGGTGAGACCGATGATGCCGAGGGGGCGCCAGCGTCCGGGCGGGACAGCGCATACAGGCCGATGCCCGCCACGGCCAGCGCAATGGCCAGCCAGGTGCGCGCAGCCACGCGCTCGCGCAGAAACAGCCAGCTCATCAAGGCCACGGCAGCAGGGATGGCAGCCATGGTCACGCCGGCCGTGACAGCGCTTGTCAGGCTCACGCCAGTCACCATGCAGATGGTGAAGAGAAAGTTGCCGAACAGCGACTCAAGAAACAGCAGGCCCTGCGTGCGCCGAGACAGGGGTGCCTCGTCAGCCGGCTTGCGCAGCCAGCGCAGCATGGCGATGGCCCCGATGCCAAAGCGCAGCCAGGCCAGCAGCAGCACCGGAAAGATGGCCGCCAGGGGCTTGGAGAGGGCGACATAGCTGCCGACCAGGGACATGCTCAGCGCCAGGCAGGCATAGGCAGATCTGCGATGGGAGGTGTTCACGGCAAGTGCAGGTTTGAGAGGCGGGAGCGCCACCTGAACGCGCGATGGTACCTGTGAGCGCGTCCGGCGTGCGTGACATGTGCCTGTCGCGGACGCTTGCCATGCTGTGGTGACTTTTCATGGCATGGGGTTCATGTTTCGCATTGTGAAATATTGAAATGCTGCATTGCGCCAATTTTTCTCAATACGAGAAATGTGATTTCATATTGAGAAATATTAAAATAACTCGTTGATTTAAATGATAAAAAAATTAGTCTTGTATAAGACATAAGATGTTGTCGAGGTCTTCTATAAGACTTAAATTTGATCCCAAGGCCGACGCAAGAAAGCCGCTTGTTTCAACCACCTCCCAGGAGAGCAACATGCCCCAATCCCTGACCCAGCAACTGAGCCGCGAGCAGCAGATTTCCGCCCTTGAGAAAGACTGGGCGCAGAACCCCCGTTGGAAAGGTGTCAAGCGCGGCTACAGCGCAGCCGACGTGGTGCGTCTGCGCGGCAGCCTGCAGCCCGAGTACACGCTGGCCCAGCGTGGCGCGGAACTGCTCTGGGACAGGATCAACGGCGGTGCCAAGAAAGGCTATGTGAATGCCTTTGGCGCCATCTCCGCAGGCCAGGCCATGCAACAGGCCAAGGCCGGCCTGGAAGCGGTGTACCTGTCGGGCTGGCAGGTGGCTGCCGATGGCAACACCAGCGAAACCATGTACCCCGACCAGTCGCTGTACGCCTATGACTCGGTGCCCACCATGGTGCGCCGCATCAACAACACCTTCAAGCGTGCCGACGAAATCCAGTGGGGCCGCGGCATCAATCCCGGCGACCAGGAATTCATCGACTACTTCCTGCCCATCGTTGCCGATGCGGAAGCCGGTTTTGGCGGCGTGCTCAACGCCTTCGAACTGATGAAGAACATGATTGCCGCTGGCGCAGCCGGCGTGCACTTCGAGGACCAACTGGCTGCCGTGAAGAAGTGCGGCCACATGGGCGGCAAGGTTCTGGTGCCCACCCAGGAAGCCGTCGAAAAGCTGATCTCCGCGCGCTTTGCCGCTGACGTGATGGGCGTGCCCACCATCGTGCTGGCCCGCACCGATGCTGAAGCCGCCAACCTGATCACCTCCGACCATGACGCCAACGACAAGCCGTTCCTGACCGGCGAGCGCACACAGGAAGGCTTCTACCGTGTCCGCAATGGCCTGGAGCAGTCCATCAGCCGCGGCGTGGCCTATGCGCCCTATGCCGACCTGGTGTGGTGCGAAACCGGCGTGCCCGACATCGGCTTTGCCCGCGAGTTCGCCCAGGCCGTGCATGCCGCCTGCCCAGGCAAGCTGCTGAGCTACAACTGCTCCCCTTCGTTCAACTGGAAGAAGAACCTCAACGACAGCCAGATCGCCTCCTTTCAGGAAGACCTGTCTGCGCTGGGCTACAAGTTCCAGTTCATCACGCTGGCCGGCATTCACATCAACTGGTTCAACACGTTCAAGTTTGCCCACGCCTACGCCAACGGCGAAGGCATGAAGCACTACGTGAACATGGTGCAGGAGCCCGAATTCGCAGCCCGCGAACAAGGCTACACCTTCGTGTCGCACCAGCAGGAAGTGGGTGCAGGCTACTTTGACGACGTGACCACGGTGATCCAGGGTGGCTCGTCCAGCGTCAAGGCACTGACCGGCTCCACGGAAGAGGAGCAATTCCACTGAAGCGCGGCTTCGTTGAGTGCAACTTCAGGTAGATAGGGGTGAGAAAGCGTCCGGAGCCTTGTGCTTCGGGCGCTTTTTCTTTGCTGGGTGAAGCCGTAGCCTGTGGGAACGCTCCCGAATACTGCACTTGCCCGAACGCAGCCGCAACCCCGCCAGCAGCCATCGACTTCAGGCTTGCTTGATTCATTCAGAGCCTTACACATGAACGGCAGCAGGTGGGCTTACTGCCACGTCAATTTGGCGCGGTGGAACCTTCGTTCTTCAGCTCGGTAAACTTGGCTGCCATGGTCGGGTTGCCGCGTGTAAGCTTCTTGACGGTGAGGTCCTCGGCCTTGTCATTGGCCAAGCGCAGGTTGTTGGCCGACTTGTGGAGCGCCTCCTTGGTCTTTTCCAGGTCCTTGATGGCTTCGTCGATGCGCTTGACGGCTTCCTCGAAACCATCGGAGGCCAGGCGCCAGTTGCGGCCGAACGCAGTCTTGAAATCGTCCAACTGGCTCTCGAAGCGTGTGATGTCCAGGTTCTGCGCTTTCACCAGGGCCAGCTCAGACTTGTAGTGCAGCGAGTTCATGGCCGCATTGCGCAGTAGCGTAATCATGGGGATGAAGAACTGCGGCCGCACCACATACATCTTGGGATAGCGGTGCGAGACATCGACGATGCCGCTGTTGTAGAGCTCGTTCTCGGGCTCCAGCAGCGAGACCAGCACCGCGTACTCGCAGCCTTTTTCCGTGCGGTCCTTGTCCAGCTCCTTGAAGAAGTCTTCGTTCCTCTTCTTGGTGGTCGTCTGGTCGTTCTCGTTCTTCATCTCGAACATGATGGAGACGATCTCGGTCTGGGCATCGTCGCTCTCGCGGAAGATGAAGTCGCCCTTGCTGCCGCTGCTGGCGTCGTTGTCCTTCTCGAAATACGCGCGCGGGAAAGCGCTGGCGCGGATTCGGTTGAACTCGATGTCGCAGTGCTGCTCCAGCGTCTCGCCCACCATCTTGGTCGACAGCCTGGCCTTCATGTCGCGCAGGCGCTCAATGGCCTCGTCTCGGTCCTTGAGTTGGGTTTCGTACTTGTCCTTGAGCGATTTTTCGGCCAGCTCCTTTTCCAGCGCAGCGCGATCTAGATCATTTTTAAAAGTGTCGCGCTCTTGCTGCACCTTGCCCACGGCCTCGGTAATCGCCAATTGGTGGCTAACCGACGTCGCATCCAGTTGAGATTTAAGTGTTTGCAACGCAAGCTCTTTGCTCGTAGCGGCTTTTTGCAACTCGCTTTCCAGTCGGGCTTGCGCCAGCTCGGCCTGGGCTTTTTGCTCGAGCAGGGTTTGGCGCAGTTGCTGCGCCAGTTCGTCGCGCTGTTTCTGTGCATCGCTGACAGCGGTGCTCACTGCCAACTGGCGTGCCACAGCTTCACCGTCCAACTGAGACTTGAGTTTTTGGATTTCCGCATCTTTGGCCGCAGCAGTCTTCTCCAACTCGGCCTGCAGCCGTGTAGCAGCCAGTTGTTCGGCGCTTTGCTGCTCGCTCTGTGCTTGGGCTAATTGGTTGATCAGTGCATCACGCTCTTTTTCCAACCCGCTCTGGGCTTGAGCCACTGCCAGTTGGCTGGCCATAGCCGCGGCATCCAGCTGGCTTTTGAGATCTTGGATTTCGGCATCCTTGTTGGCGGCGCTGCTCATCAATTCACTTTCCATTCTGGCTTTTTCCAGTGCGACGGCGTTGCACTTTTCTTGCTCCGCAAATTGTAGGCGCTCATGCAACTGCTTCTCTAGCTCTTCTCTTTGCTTGTCAAACTCGCTGTCGCGAACCTGCTTCTGAATATCAGCGTAACCAGCTTCATCGATCTTGAATGCTTTTTTACAGTGAGGGCAAATGATTTCGTGCATGGAATTTTGAATATTGAGAGTTGTCTGGAAGCTCTTCAATTCTTGATTCAATTGGAATTAAAGAGCGTTGGGTAGCATTGCGTGGTAATCGACCTAGGGTCTAGCTAGGGGATTCGGGGGTGGTGGTTGTTGTGCAGATGTGCTAATCGACCGTCATTCAGTGAATTTTCTACAGGGTTGTTTTATGCCTGAAGTTGCTGACAGGGCTTCCTCCGGCGGAGGCTCTGGTGGGGCCGAAGACTGGTTGATTCTGATTTCGACAGGATGACACAGTCAGTGAAATCATGTATCGTATCAATACGTTGAGAAAAGAGGTGAGGAAGTGGAGTCATTGAATGCAATGAATGCGATGCAGTCACATATCCAAGACTGCATCAGCAAGCTACCTGTCATCGTGCTGGGTAGCGGTGCGTCTGCAGCGCATGGCATTCCAGGTATGGGCCCCCTAGGCAGTCACCTAGCAGCTTCGATTCTGCCTGCGGACTGCCAGTTTGACCCGCATCTCATAGGATGGACCGGATTCCTCGACAAAGTTCAGAAGATGGATCTTGAGTCCGCTTTGACCGATGTCAATGTGACACCTCAGGTGCTCAAGCATATAGTACACACCACTTGGAAATTTCTCAACGCAGCAGACTTCCAGATTTTCGAGCAGGTGCTCGCTAACCGGCGGTTGTTGCCGCTTAGCCAACTGTTCCAGCACCTCTTGCGCAGTACTGCCATGGAAATCCAGGTTGTGACCCCCAACTATGACCGCCTTGCAGAGTATGCTGCGGAGGCCGCCGGCTACTGTGCTTACACCGGTTTCACCTTTGGCATGTTCGGCTCGCGCGCTGTCGATGTTCCGCGGATCCACACAGCGCGTAGACCAGCGCGTACGGTCAATGTCTGGAAGGTGCATGGCTCGCTGGGCTGGTTCAGCGGAATGGACGGATCGGTCGTTGCGTTACCCCCCATTGGAACGGTTCCGAGAGACTTTACTCCAGTCATCGTCACGCCAGGCACCGAGAAATACCGCAGAACCCATGAAGAGCCATTCCGTAGTGCTATGCACAGCGCCGACGATGCAGTCGCCCGTGCCAGCGCATTTCTATGCATTGGCTACGGTTTCAATGACGATCACTTACAGCCTCTGATGATGGAGCGCTGCACGCGTCCTGAGGTTCCGTTGGTTCTTATCACTAAGGAAATCAGCCCCACGGCCCACAAGTTCCTTAAAAGCGGACGCTGCAGCCGCTACGTTGCACTCGAGGAGTCACCGGCGGGCACCCGGATGTTCAGCCACGAAGCGCCGGATGGCCTAGAGCTTGCTGGTGAATCCTTCTGGCGTCTCGATCGACTTCTTCCTCTTGTTATTGGATAAATGCATATGAGTATCCTCGATTATAAAGACAACGAATCTTTGGGGCGGGTCCGCTCTGTGGATACAGCTACCGTGGTGATAGCGGTGGATGATGTTGAGCGGCTACGCAAGCTGCAGGTAAACCGTTTGGCAGTGCTGCAAAGCAGCCGTGCTGGTCAGTACCTGATCGGTATCATTCAGAAGATTACGCGTACAGCGGTCGACGGCATTGGAAGCTCGGTGGACACGGAGGAGACAACGGATGGCGACCAAGTGGCGGAACTCAATGTTGTGCGGATCGCACTCATCGGCACGCTGATAGACAAGGTTGGGAATCGCAGCAACGTCTTCCTGCGCACGTTGGAAACAGTTCCGGAGATTGATGCCAACTGCTTTGCGCTTGAGGGTGAGCGGCTGACAGCTTTCATGCGCGTCATCGCCAATATTTCGGGAGATGGGCAGAAACTCACGCTCGGGCACTACACTCTTGATGCGAGTGCCGATGCATTTTTGAACGGCAATAAATTCTTTCAACGCCATGCAGTCGTCGTTGGCAGCACGGGATCTGGCAAGTCCTGGACTACAGCCAGGATCCTTGAACAGGTAGCAGCACTGCCAAACGCCAATGCGGTCGTTTTCGATATTCATGGCGAATATGCGCCATTGAACGCGAAAGGGTTCCAGCATTTTCGCGTCGCAGGCCCTGCTGATCTGGACGGTAAGGCATCACTTGACAACGGCGTAATATTTTTGCCTTACTGGCTGCTCGGCTACGAAGCCATGACATCAATGTTTGTCGAGCGCACCGATCAGAACGCGCCGAACCAGGCGATGGTGATGTCCCGTGCCATCCTGGCAGCCAAGCAGGCCTATCTTGAGGCGCACGGCCGCAAAGACGTGCTCGATAACTTCACGATTGATAGTCCGATTCCATTTGATCTCAATTGTGTTATAGACGAACTGGGCAAGCTCAACGATGAAATGGTACCGGGCGCACGCGCCGGTTCAGAGAAGGCTGGTGAATTCAATGGAAAGCTGAGCCGGATGATTCAGCGGTTGGAGAATAAACGCACGGACCGGCGACTTGGCTTCCTGTTCCAAGGCACTACTGAAACGCACATGTTTGACTGGCTTGAGCGTTTGGTCAAGGCACTGTTGGCTGGTTCGATTAACCAGAAGGATGGCGGAGGTGGTGTGAAGATCATCGACTTTTCCGAAGTGCCATCAGATGTTTTGCCTTTGATGGTAAGTCTGGTTGCGAAGCTCGCCTTTTCTGTGCAGCAGTGGACCGAAGCCTGTATGCGCCACCCAATAGCGATCTTCTGCGATGAGGCGCATCTCTATATTCCTGAGCGGCAACAGTCCGGTGGAGCTGGAGAGATATCTGTTGAGATATTCGAGAGGATTGCTAAGGAAGGCCGCAAGTATGGCGTCGGATTGGTCGTAATCAGCCAGCGACCCTCCGAGGTCAACCGTACCGTCCTGAGTCAGTGCAACAACTTGGTTGCTATGCGTCTCACTAATGGCGACGACCAGTCAGTGGTGCGTAGGCTGCTCCCAGACAGCTTGGCGGGATTCGGCGACCTCCTACCGGTGCTTGACACTGGTGAAGCATTGGTGGTTGGGGATGCTAGTCTGCTGCCTACTCGGATCCGGGTTTCAATGCCGGAGCATCGACCAAACAGTGGCACTGTGGAATTCTGGGAACGCTGGGCTTCGGGCGAGGCGGTTGCTGACCTCTCGATTGCAGTCGACGGTTGGCGTAAACAGACCATGAATACTTCTAAAGTTCCTACCGAATAAAATATACTGCCCCACCCATGCCATCATGCCGTGATAGCTCAGGTTTTCCTAAACATATTGGGCGCCTACGCCACGGCAACCACGTTTTGGCTGATCGTAGGGAATTGAGTTGCTCCAACCAAGGTGCCAACTTCTTTGTGGCCGGCGGTATGTTTCTCACTTTGTGGATGAGCGATTCACAGATAAGCGACAGGGCAGAGCTGTGAATCAGGAGTGCTATTTCATTTTTCGTTAGCGGTAGAAGGGCTGGTTCTGGTAAGCCATGAAATAAGACGATTCCTTGCCTCATCGTCTGTTTGGACTTGGGTTTCACGCGACCAAGATGCCAAGATCACGCCCATTGCTGCAGTAACTAATGCTTGCGGAGAAGAAAATGCCTGAGTGGTGTCAAGGCCTCCAAATATTAAGGCTTGAAGGGTGGCTGTAATGCGTTTGATCGGAATATGTCGGTTTTCGGCACCAAGCGACTCTGAAACTTTCCGACTGACTGCAGCAATCTCAAAAGGTTCTTGTTGGCCCATATGCACACGTGCTTGATGCAGTATGCGTACGAAGTCCTGTGCGCGGATAACTGGCAGTTCTGCTGCTCGGAGCATCGCTGAAACCATTGAGTCCCCGACAACCCCGGCCGGTGCTTGATGTTGCTCTGGGTCGTAGAGAACGAATGTTGAACCATCTTCCAGCGATCCCCGCATTAGTGGCTCTAGGGGAAGCCGTTGAAGATATGCAGCCAGCGTTGGAGCACCGTTCCATCCATCCGCTAGTTGCGGAAGCGCCTTCCTGAGCTCGGTTCCAAGAGTCGAGAATAGCATGGGACGCGTGGCTGCCCCTATCCATTGACGGATCATACGGACTGCAGCTTCATCGATTTGATCACTTGATATGGGTAATAATTCCTGCATTTCAGCTGAGAGCGAGTTGTTGGGTGCTCTATTTTTTTCTGCAGGGGTCGATGTTATTAATGCAGAGCTTGGTTGTCTGAAATTGGCTTGCTCTTTCCTAACTATATCGAATGCCATTTCATCCTTAAAGTCGAATTGGACGCCTGCGGGAGACAGCTGACGTATCAAATTGCTAAAAGAGCCGGCTTCTGCCCACATAGATTCCTTCAGTCCAGGAATTTCGCGTTGTAACTGTTGTGCTAGCCTTGGTAGCGGGACCGGATCTGCTGCGTCAAGGACCAGGCGACGTATTGATCCCTCAGCTTTCTTTCGGAGTTCAACCATGCGTAAGGATGGCATGCTGTTGCCAACAACTTGATCGGTTTCTATGTCTATTTCGTCCTCGATTAGCTGAAGGGCTTCCCGAATGAAAGTCGAGATATCTATCACGGCATCTGCAGCAGCTTTGTAGGACTCTGACATGGCACCCGCTGCAAAAATGATGGTGCGCCGGTCATGTCTTCGCAAACGACGCAATAATGGTGAAAAGTCGGCGTCGGCGGAGAAAACGACGAACTCATCGAAGTGTGTAGCATCCTGTAAAGCGTCGATAGTGTCTAGCACCAAGTGTATGTCTGTACTGGTTTTTCCAGAAGCAGTTGTAGGTGGGCAGTCGACGATTTCAAATCCCGCCTCGTGAAAAGGACGTCGAAACTGATTGAACATAACCGGGTTCAAGTAACAGCGGCGCACCAGTACTCTACGATTTCTAATCGCTTCTGACTCCGACACTGTCGTCGGAAGGTTGTCAGTGAGCCACTGCAGCCACTTTGCAGGCTGACGGGCTAATCGATCCGCCCCCAGTGTACTGATACGCCGTAGGCCGGAATATACATTATCGAAATCAACAAACAAAGCTGTTTTCAAAGTCTCTCTCCCAAGATTTGGTGATGCGGTGACCGATGCTGAAAATTAACAGAAAAAATATCTAAGTTCCGGAATTTCTATCCCATTATTTCCTATTTCAGCGATATGGTTCTAGGAAGTCTTGTGCATTATTTGGCTTAAAGACTTCGCAAGTACGATGGCAATTCGCCATGCAGCATACATCGGCAAGCGAGTCTCAAGTGATCCCCTCGTTTGACAGGCATCTCCTACGCCACTGTGTTCTGAGGGAGTACGAAAGAATCATGACTCTTCTTGTCGGGATGCATAGCAGTGAAGGTGATTCGCATACCATCTTCGATAGTCACATAAAAAGGTCTTCAGACTATACCTCGACCAAGTCGCGCGGGTTGCCCGTTACTCGATGAGTCTGATGACGCGGCCGAGCTTCTAGGTGTCAATGTGCAGTATGTCACCAAGTGCCTCATGCTCATGCAAATCACCGACTCAGTGGGCTGTACGTCGCTGGGGTGAGACAAGCCAGTACTAATCAGAATACTGTCGGCAGTGGGGGGGGGCCTCCCATAGCTGGCAATCCGCGACTACAGCATCCGACGGTGGCGCAATTCGATGCTGAAGAGCATCAGCGTGGACTCTTCGATAGCGCTAGGGCTGGTGCGCTGGCCTGGAGTACGAATCGGCCAGGGTAGCTTCGCCACCAGTTAGATGTTTGCCGAGTCACTTCCTTGCAGTCTGTGCGGTGACGCCGGAGTGCGCTCTTGCTTATGAGTGTTAACCCGGTTGGTTTTCTTATTTAATTGGGGTTTTGGTGAATTAAAGTTTTCAAAATTATTATGTTGAACGTAGGGGGTTTTGAGTTTTCTTGATTAATTTATTTAGCCAATTGTGAATAAATTGAAAAATGGTATCGGACATAAATTGCGGTCCATTGATGCATATGCAGATCGCACGCAACAGCGCTATATTTCATTTGCTTGATTTATCCATGAAGCAACGATCTGATGGCGAAGTGGATAACTGAGCTTGAACAGCACCAAAAGAAGTTCGGCGATCTCATCATCCTCGCAATAAAGATAGGCCAAGGGGACGTTTAGTACTTCGGCGATCTGTCGAGCGGTTTTCACAGGGGGTTCGTGTGTCCCCAGCTCATACCTACTGATGCGCGCACGGCTTGAGGACTCATCAATGCCGATCAGTACTCCCACTTTTTCCTGGGACCACTGAAGGGCTTCACGCTGGGCACGCATACGGCGTCCTACGACATTGGAAGGCTCGAGAGAGACGGAATTCATGTAGCGAGTTTCGTTACACTGTGATATTCTGTCGTCACGAAAAACGTTACATCATTAAAAGGTGGTTGATTGATTATTAATGGGTTTCAATAAACTAATTGAGGTGGCGAAAAAATTTGTCCGTGTATATATTTATTTCAACTTGGAGGATTATATGGATTACGAATACAAGGTCATTGACGTGGCAGATGGGGCGATCAGCTCGCTATTACTAGGAGAAGGGAGAATAGAAACTGAAGTCCTAGAGGCCTATATAAATGCCATGGCGTCGGAAGGATGGCGCCTGGTTTTTATGGAAAAGGTCATGCAAAGACATCTCGTCGTTGCAGACAGAGAAACCTTGATGATTACTTTTGAAAGGAGAGTGCCGGAATCCGAGCGTGCCGCAAGAGCCGCGAGGTGCATTGACGAAGTGATTCGTGCTGAAGACGCAGCCAAGCGCAAGGGGCGTGGAGCTGCCGTTGGGGCAGCGGGCATGGTTGCCGCAGGAGCGGCTTTGAGCAGTCTACTGAGCGAGGAATAAATTGGATCTGAACCAAAAAATTGCCGAGAGAAGGGCGCAATTGCAGAAGGAAGAGGCGGCGCAGGACGCGCTCAAGCGGCAGGAGTTGCTTGAAAAGAGGCAACAGGAGCAAGCGCGCGAGAGGGCGATCAAAGAGTCTGCCGAGAAGGAGGCGGCGCAGAAGATTCAAGAGATCGAGGCCCAACTGCACGGCACCAAGGACCAAGTATCAACTGATACAGCTCCCGTGCTGGATGAGCGAGTAAGCCAGGAGGCCAAGAAGAAGGTAGATGCGCATATCAGCGCACTTGCCGGAAAACGATTCACGAAAGGAGAAAACTGGGCATTTGGCCTCCTCATGCTGGGCACCGCCCTTGGTTTCTTTATGGCGTGGTGGTTTGGCCTGGGAATGCTGATTTGGACGTGCTACTACGTCACCAAGGTAAGCAATCGCCACGAAACCGAGATCAGGGCCGAGTTGGCTCAATCCAAAGAAGGGAGCAACGAATGAAGAGGGTTTCAACCGCGATCATGCTTGTGGGGATCGTCATGCTCATCCTCGCCTTGGGCAGCGATGTTGCTGTTGATGGCATGGGCGGCAGAAGGATCACAAACAACGGCTTGATGCATGACCGCTTGGTCAACATCATCCTGAGCGTGACCTTGATCCTGGGCGGTCTGCTGCTGAAGCTGTTCGGGGAGAAGCTGTCAGGGCCCTATCTGCAGGCCATTGACCAGTTGCCAGCGAGTGAGTACTTCGCCCGTTGGGCCACGGCCATCCTGTCCTCTGCTTGCGTGTGGGTGCTGCTGCTCATGTATCTCTGGCCCAAGACGAGCGTGGCGGCTGCGCTGCTTGCTGCTATGGCTTGGTGCTCGTTCCTTCCGCAGGCGACCTACACCGTGCTCAAGCGGGTCTGGATAGGCACATTGTTGCTGGCGGTGGGAATGGCGACCTGGCACTTGATCGCCTTGTTCAGCACAGGTGTCAACGCGTTAACGCTGGGGTTGATATCGGAGGGGGTCTCTCTGATAGGAACGGGACGTTTGCTGCCTTTGTTTGCCGTAATGCTCGGAGTGCCTTTGCTGGTGTCAATCGGAGGTGTCACTTTTTCTGCACTCAAGTCAAAGTGAAATTTAATGGCCATGTTTCTTGTGCTAACCATTTAAAGGGTATTTATTGACTGAATAAGAGTAGCTGTTTGGTTGTTTCCTTGTTGGCCCGCCCTGGAGAGATCCTCGGCGGGCTTTATTTTTCTAACAGAAAGGAGTTTTATGCGCGTTTATGCGGATTTCCTATCTATTCATGAAGCCTGCGGTCAAGTCCGGTGCATCGAGCTGGATAAACTGATCAGCCTGCGTATTGAAGAGTTGGCCGAATATGAGGTGGATGACCTGTCCAGTCTCATCAAAATCCTGGTTCTGGAGCCCAGTGACGCATTGACTACTATTGATGCGGAACTGGGTTTTTCACTTCTTGGCCGCCATTGCGATGTCGCCGAAAGCCATCGGGATTGGTTCGAACTGACCCTGGTGCTCAGTGATGACGGCTTCGGTGTCGTGATCTACGTGCCCAAACATGCGGATCTTGATCCCCTGCTCACGGCCTATTGCGCCAGCCAAGTGAGGGCCAGATCACAGTGACCTGCCTTCATCGCCCACCACCTGCCGCCCATCGAGGCGGCTTTTTTTTGTCTGAGGGCGTTTTGCCACCTTATCTGATAGGCCACCTGCCTATTGCATCGATCTACTAAGGAGAACTTTATGAGTGAATTCGAAGCGACAGAAAACGGGCAGCAACCCGTATCGATCGACAGCATCTACAACGGCAAGTGCCTGTCAGTGTCGGGCCGAAGCACGCTCACCTACACGGTGGGCCAGGGCAAGGGCGACAACGCGCTGTACCTGCGTATCGCCGATAGCACCGGCAACGGCGTGTGGTGCAAGGACTGGGCGCCAGCCTCGGCCATCGAGGCGATCGTTTCGGGAGCGCAGGAGCTGACCGCCAAGAGCTTCCATAGCCTGCATCCAGGCAAGTCCATCAACACAGGCGGCTTCGTGCTGGCTGCGCTACGGGATCTTGGGCTCATCCGGCCGGGCGAGGTGAACACGCGGCTCCATGAGCATGTGCCCGGAGCCACGCTGGAGGGGATCACGCGCAACCCGCCCAAGGCGAAGGACGAGGGCAGTGCCGCCAGCATGGCAGGGAAGTCGCGCCGGAAGGCAAAGGAGGGGGCTTGACCCCGGGCATACAGGCCGCCTTGGTTACGGTATTGGTACTGGGAATGTGGTTCAACGCTACACGCCCCATGTCCATAGCTGCTGCCGCTGCGCTGACCTTTATGTATCCCCTGTTGCTGATCGTGATTCTGGTTGGTGCGGGGGCTGCCCTGTGGGTGGGCTACCTTCGGAAATAGCCTGAGCCAAGCTCCCGGAGGAAGTCCGCTCCAGCCTCTGCGCCCTGGGGGGCGGGGGTTGGGCCAGGGCGGCGCGCGACGGCCGCTCCATGAGGGGGGTGATCCCGGACCCCTGCCGGGCTCGCCTGGGGGCAACCTGGGCACCAGCCGGGGCGACGCGGTGCTGCCCAGCCCCCCGGCCCCCCCGGCCCCCGGGGGCTGCCCTCCCCGGACTCCGCCACATCTGCCACGGCGCCACCCATCGGGCCATGCCCTGCAACAACGTTGCGGCGTTGCGGATGTTGCGTATCGGGGCGGGGCAGAGGGGGTGCTGCCCAATATGTTGCCTGAAAAGCAGTGATGTTGTAAGCAAGAGAATTATTGTCATTGGTTACAAGAGTTTCAAATTTTGTACATTTGGAGTGCGATGGTTGGCTTCTTGCCTTCTTTGCTCCTTCGCAGAAGTACTTCTTTCCTAAGCTCAAAAAAATCCCCAGCTAGAAGTGCTTCCAAGCCAAGGAATTTTGTTTTCCTTGTTTGGTGTGCCTCCATTCCTTAGATTTTTGCGACTCGCTTCTTGAAGGCGCTCTATTTCTAGAGAAAATTCAATCCCATACAGAAGTACGTTAAGGCTTATATATTTTAATTTCCTTGTTTGCTGTGCCTCCATCCTTAGTGCTTTGATTACCGTGATCCGAGAGTTGGCATGAATTTTAAGGGGAGCGCCATGGAGGGTTAAGTGGCGTGGGTTGCGAGGATGCGGTTTTTATGAAGAATTCAGTCCTGGATCGCTGCCTGCACTCAGCGAACCACGGATTGGCCAATCCATCTTCTCAACCGCGTAATTTCAAAGCAACCGAAAAATTTCAAAGGATGGATCATGAAAACTAAGCCTGTGAGTTCAACTTCGTCGATCATTTCAAAGAGCCTGGACGCGAATAATGTCGAGCCGTTTGAGGGTGCGATCGATTGCGGCATGCTGATGACTGAAATTATGCGTGCCATTAAAAATCACGTGATCATATCGGATCATGATGCCTTGATTGTGGGGCTATGGTCTATTAATACATGGTGCTATAGGGATTTTCAGCGTTGCCCTCTGTTGCTGATTAATGCTCCAGAGAAAGAATGTGGGAAAACTCAGCTGCTAAAGGTGGTGGAGAAATTTGTGTTTCGACCAATGGAGTCAGCCAATATTACCTTGGCAGCACTTTTTAGGTTGATCACTAATTTCATGCCCACGCTACTGATCGATGAAGCAGACACATTTATGGAGGGAAAAACAGAATTTGCTGGGGTAGTGAACAAGGGCTACGAAAAAGGAGGATTTGTCTTGCGGGTAGAGGCCGTGGGGAAAGAGCTTGTCGAGCGTGCCTATGTGGTTTATGGCCCTAAAGTCATGGCCGGAATCATGCTTGAGCGGCACTTGCCGAGCGCCACAATGAGTCGAGGTATTCAGATTCCCATGAGGCGCAAGACCAAGGGCGACAATGTTCAGCGCTTACGTTCTGCCGATCCAGAGGTTTTTAAAGGCCTGCGTTCTCGTATTCTGAAATTTGTTATAGATAACAAGGACGCCTTAGCGAAAGGCTGGGATGAGATGCCACAGGAACTCAGTGATCGCCAGCAAGATAATTGGGAGCCCTTGCTGGCCATTGCAAAGTGCCTTGGCGAAGAGTGGTATCAAAAAGCGTGTGAGGCAGCCCTGAAAAACTGTGAAGAAACAGCGCCGCCTAAGGCATCTTCCAATCAATTGCTGGAGGATATTCGCGAGGTCTTGTCTGACTATTCGGAAAAGTACATTCCGTCGGCATATTTGTTGCAAGAGCTCCATGACGATGATGATATGGACTGGGGCACCTACAATGGCGGTAAACCGCTTTCGGCGCGTCAGCTGGCAAAATTCATGAGTGCCTATGGAATAAAAACCAAGACTGTGCGCATGAATGCGGACTATACGCCCAAGGGCTATGAGGTGCGTGATTTTGCTGATGCTTTTGCACGGTATCTGCCAGAGTTGCCAAGTGAGCTGCCCCCGGAAGAAGAGAAGCCTTTGCGTGCAGGAAAGCCGCCGATTCCAGAGTTCTGAAATAGTGATCGGGGGTGCCGTCACAGTGAAAGGTGGTGGGCTCACTTGTGAAACCAGTGGTGGCCGTTTCCTGGAGTTTTCAAGTGAGTTTTCCTAAGCCGATGATTTTGATCATCGTCGATTCCTGCGGTGATGGTCTCTGCGGGACTGTTCCGCATCTTTATTAACCCATTGTCTTGTTAATGGCCACGCCCATGTGGAGAGGCGTTCGTGCGTCTATTGCTTAGGCGCCGATCTCCATGGGCGCGGATCTTTATCAATCAACTTCATGAAAGGAGAGGCTGTATGCCCATTGTCAAACTCAGTGCGCAGTTCGTGCGTGAAGCGGTTTGCCCGCCCGGAAAATCCAAGGTGGACTATTACGACAACGCACTCAAAGGGTTCATCCTGGAGGCTCGACCTTCAGGTGGCAAAACCTTTTACCTGCGCTATCACGATAGCCACGGCAAGCTGCGCCAATGCAAGATCGGTGACGCTGCTGCGGTCAGCTACGACAAGGCCCGGCAGAAGGCCATGCGGTTGCGCTCGGAGGTGGAGCTGGGCGGCAATCCGCTGGAGGAGCGCCAAGCCTTGCGTGCGGTGCCGACCTTGGCCGAGTTCATCCGCGATACCTATGTGCCGCACATCCACCTGCACCGGAGGAATTTTCAGTCCACGCTGAGCTTCATCAAGTGCCATGTCCTGCCGCGTTTTGGAGCCAAGCACCTGGACGAAATCACGACCAACATGCTGGCCGAGGCTCACCAGGATCTGCGCACGAAGGGCTATGCGTTGGCTCATGCCAACAAGATACCCATCCTGTTCAAGATCATGTTCAATCTGGCGAGGAAGAAAGGCATCCCGGGAAGTGAGTCCAACCCTGCCGACGGTGTGGTGCTGTTCAACCCGAACAACGCGAAGGAGCGGTATCTCAGCGCGGCTGAAACCCAGCGCCTGCACGAGGCCCTGTCCCAGCGTGGTTCTCCCCAGTTGAAGAGCATCGTTGCTCTTTTGCTGCTGCTCGGATGCCGCAAGCGTGAGCTGCTGGATGCACGTTGGGAAGACGTTGATCTGGAGCGGCGCAACTGGCGCATTCCTCTTTCCAAGAGCGGGAAAGCCCGATGCATTCCGATCTCTGACAGGGCTCTGGAGGTGTTGCGGGGGCTGCCACGTTGGAGCGGATGCCCTTATGTGATTCCCAACCCGGATACCAAGCGGCCGTTTGGCAACCTGTTCTATCTCTGGGACAAGGTCCGCAAGGCGGCGGGGATCGCAGACCTGCGGATGCATGACCTGCGCCACACGTTCGCGAGCAACCTGGTGAACTCGGGGCAATCCATCTATGTGGTGAGCAAACTTCTTGGCCACTCCCAGATCAAGACCACGGCGCGCTACAGCCACTTGGCAGACGAGACGCTGATGTCTGCTGTGGATGCAGCTGCAAAAGTGGTGGACACAAGTTGGAGACCCAGTGTCTAAAAAACTGCCTAAAATTTAGGCAGAAGTGACACGCCCCGCACGCGATCACCTGCCCATCGCATGGGGTTGGGAGAGGTGTGGCGACTGGGCTGCGGGCAACGGTGCCACAGTTGATCAACCGGCAACAGGTCACTGTGTGGGCATGGCGTCTTCCTCTCGACGTTAACGCCTGAGCAGGTTTTCACTGGGTCAATACAGTCGCGGGCAGGTCCATTAAGATTGAGCGCGCCCTGCACGCTCTGGCAGTAGTGAAGGTCACATCGATGCGCGCATGCAGGAGCACAGCTGGATGCTGGAGGAGCTGCGCGTGAGCTTCTTCGCCCAGGAGCTGCGCACGCCGTACCCGGTGAGCATCAAGCGGCTGGACAAAGTCTGGCAGCAACTGCAGAACTAGCGCAGCATCACCAGCATCTCGACCACGCCGGTCTGGCCTTGGGGCTGGTCATGTCCATGCATGGCCTTGCCGATCACCGTCCCCGGCACCGGAGGGGTCGGCGCCCTGGCCGCATGGCCCGGGATGCTGGCCGACACCAGGAGGTCGCCGGCCTGTATGGGGCCGCCCTCCAGCGTCACCTTCACCGGCACGCGGCCTGCCAGCGCCAGCGCGGGCAGGTTCGTGGCGTCCTGCACATCCGCATTCATCAGCACGCCGGGCCGCGTGGTCACCACGCCGGCCACCAGCGGGCTCTGCGCGCCGCTGGACAGGCGGTAGTGCAGGGGGTGGTCGGGGTCGATCTCCACCACGTCGCCGGGCTGGGGCAGCGGGCCTTGGGTGTCGATCACCTCGGCAATGTCGGCGCCGCCGGTCTGGGTGCCGTTGTTGAAAAAGCCCCTGCCGGTCTTGTCTATGCGCGCCACTTTGGTGCCGGACGAGGTCAGCACCGCCAGGTCCTGCGTGTTGGCTCCGCCCGTCACATGCACCGCAGCGCCGCTGCCCGTGGTCGAGACCTCCAGGGTGTTGAAGGTGTTCGCCGCATTCTGGTTCTCGAAGCGGCCTGCAACCCCCTGGCCCCCATTGATTCCCACCTGGCCCAGCACGCCGATGGCTCCGTCGGCGCTGGTGACGAAGCCACGCACGCCGTAGCCGCCCGGGCCATCGTGGCGCCCCACGACGGCGCCAATGCCCTTGCACCTATCGGGCAGGACATCTTTGCAGCCGGTGCCGCTTTGCCGTCCGACAATGGCTTCTCCAGAGGAGTTGTCGCCCACGAAGGCCGCCGAGGTGCGGACATCGGTTCTGCCATGGACGGAAAATCCTGATCCTGTATCGACCTGGATGCCGGCCCCGTTGCCTGTGTGCTGGACCCTGATGGCGGCGGCCGAATTGCCTGCTGGCAGTTGCACGCTGATGCCGCCGGCGCTGCCCGACTGGTTCAGGGCGAACAGCGGCACCACCGAACCGACCGTGGCGGAATAGGGCAGGGAAAAGCCCGTGGTCGCCGGGCAGGGCCCCACAAAGCCCAGGGTCACGTCGATGCACATGGGCCCCGTCTGCTGGGCCAAACCCTGCCAGCCGGGCAGGGCGATGCGCCCGTCCTCCTGCACGCGCAGCCGCTGCGCGCCGCCCGCGCTGTCGGTGACGATCAGGGAGCTGCCTGCGGACGGCTGCACCACTACATCGGCCGCCTGTGCAGGAGCGAATGCCGAGGCCATTGCGCAAACCAGGGCCAGCACCAGCGGTGGAGTGGTGCGTGAGGTGTTCAAGGGCATGTTGGTCTTCCTTTTTCTGGGTAGGGGGTTCATTGCCCCGTCGCTTCGGCGGGACTGTCTGAGGCCAGTGGCTGGGGCGCCTGCATCAGCCGGGGCATGCTCCGGGCCTCGACCCGAGCACGGGCGCGTTCGCTGTCCAGGGTCTCCAGGCCTTGCTCCGATGCCAGCACGCTGGATTCCTGCGATGTTTCGTTCACCGCCCGTTGTGCGGCCTGCGCTGTGTATGGGTGCTCTGCGGGTGCCTGCTCGGAGGCAAGCAGTCCGGATGGCTGGGCAAAGGCCGCTGGGCTGGCGCAAACCCCGATGAACAGGATTAGCGCCGCGATGGCCTGGGATGGCATGCAATGCATGGAAATCTTTCTGCAGCGCTGTGGCGCCGTTGTGTGGGCTAGAACCGGCGTAGGGGGCTGCGCTGTGGCTTGCGGCGCAGGGCCGCCATGCGTGCCATGCCGGCCAGTGCCAGCAGCGCTCCCAGCGTGGCGGTCCACGCAATGGAAAGGGAAGGAACGCGCCGTATGTCGCTGCCGCCGCTGCCGCCGCTGCCGCCGCCCTGGTCCTGTCCCTGCGCATCGAACTGGAACCAGCGGAACAGATTGCCGCTGGCCTGGGACTGGAACTGGTCCGGCTTGCCAAAGGCCAATACCTCGCTCGTGGCCCGGTTGTCGGCCACATCTACGAACTGCACGCTTTGCTGGGCCGTGGCCGACAGCTGTGCCGCCGTCCCTGCGGCCGAGCTGCGCAGCCTGAGCAACCGGCCCTGTGCGCCCTGCAGCGTGAGCTGGCCCAGCACCGTCGTGCTCTGGCCTGCCGCCAGCTCCAGGGTCTTGCCCGTGCCGCTGGTCACGGACAGGTGGTTGAACACCGTGCCACCGCTCACGCGCGATATGCTGTGCGCGCAGCTGTCCATGATGGACACGGTGGAACCCCCGGCATCGAAGCTGCCGCTGCGCACAAAATCCCCGGACAGCGCCACCTGCGCCGTTCCGGCCTGCAGCCCGCCTGCAGCTCCAATGTTCAGAGTGGCGATGCCGTTCAATGTCGATGCCGATGCTGCGGCCGATCCGTTCACATGCAGGTCCGCGCAGCCCAGCCTCACCGTGGCATCTCCGAAGTCCACGCGTGAGCCTGCTCCCACCTGCAGCTGCGCAGCCTGCGCAAGCGGTGAAAGACACAGCAGGCTGCAGCACAGCAGCTGCCGCAACTGCTGCGCCGGCCGCATCGGCCCTAGTCGCGTGAAGAAATCCGTCTGTCCCACCTGGCTCCCCATGTGTCTCATCTGATGCATCTGCCTGCGCAGCTCCAAAGAGAGGTGCGATGCCCTCAAAACCTGAAGCATCGGCGCGGCCCATTAGAGCGATGCAGTGCCGTTTGTGCTATCACTGAGATTGGGTATTTTTCAAAGGAGGGGGCATCTGTGCAGAACCTGCACAGATGCAGGCCGCACGATGGCGTTGTGGCGCAGCCTGTGCGTTACTAGACTGCGGGCATCATGGGATGCAGCGGCAAAAGTGATGGAAACAAGTTGGAGACCCAGTGTCTAAAAAAACTGCCTAAAATTTAGGCAGAAGTGGCGCACCCCGGACGCGATCACCTGCCCATCGTATGGGGTTGGGAGGGGCGTGGGAGCTGGGCTGCCCCACTATCGGCAGGGCAAGGGTGCAGCAGTCGCTCAACCGGCAACGGGCCACCTTGGCGGCTTGGGGCATTGTTGGGTGGGTGTGAAGAGCAGACACGAAAAATGGAAAAACCCGTTGAAAATCTGCTACTTACAGTATTGCTGGAAGGTTCAACACGTTCAAGTTTGCCCACGCCTACGCCAACGGCGAAGGCATGAAGCACTACGTGAACATGGTGCAGGAGCCCGAATTCGCAGCCCGCGAACAAGGCTACACCTTCGTGTCGCACCAGCAGGAAGTGGGTGCAGGCTACTTCGACGACGTGACCACGGTGATCCAGGGTGGCTCGTCCAGCGTCAAGGCACTGACCGGCTCCACGGAAGAGGAGCAATTCCACTGAAGCGCGGCTTCGGTGAGTGCAACTTCAGGTAGATAGGGGTGAGAAAGCGTCCGGAGCCTTGTGCTTCGGGCGCTTTTTCTTTGCTGGGGTTAAAATGGCGGAAGTTTTCAACTGACAACAACTGACAAGGGCGAGAAAGGCATCATGGTTATGACACCGCGAACTACATCGGAGATGTACACCGGCCGCTAGCGGCTGGCGGTTCGCGCCTGCACGAGATTCACTCGACCCCAAGAAAGCGCGGACCTGGCTCCGCGCTTTTTGCTTTTGGGGGATGCGCGCCCCCTGAGAAATATTTTAGGAATCCCATGATCCACATTACGCTTCCCGATGGTTCGCAACGTGAGTACCCCGGCCCGGTCACCGTGGCCGAAGTGGCCGCATCCATAGGCACGGGCCTTGCCAAGGCGGCACTGGCCGGCAAGGTGGGGGCTGGCGAGGACGCCAAGGTGGTGGACACCAGCTTCGTCATCGACAAGGACATGCCCTTGTCCATCGTGACGGCCAAGGATGCAGATGGCCTGGACGTGATCCGCCATTCGACGGCCCACTTGCTGGCCTATGCGGTCAAGGAACTGTTCCCGGAGGCCCAGGTCACCATCGGTCCCGTGATCGAGAACGGCTTCTACTACGACTTCTCGTACAAGCGCCCCTTCACGCCCGAGGATCTGGTCGCCATCGAAAAGCGCATGGCCGAGCTGGCCGCCAAGGACGAGCCCGTGGTGCGCCGCGTGCTGCCGCGCGACGAGGCCGTTGCGTACTTCAAGGGCATCGGCGAGAACTACAAGGCCGAGATCATCGCCAGCATCCCCTCCAATGAGGATGTGAGCCTGTACCGCGAAGGCAGCTTCGAGGATCTGTGCCGCGGCCCGCACGTGCCCAGCACCGGCAAGCTCAAGTTCTTCAAGCTGATGAAGGTGGCTGGAGCCTACTGGCGTGGCGACCATCGCAACGAGATGCTGCAGCGCGTGTACGGCACGGCCTGGGCATCGAAGGACGACCTGCAGCAGTACCTGCACATGCTGGAGGAGGCTGAAAAGCGCGACCACCGCAAGCTGGGCCGCGAACTGGATCTGTTCCACATCGACGAGCATTCGCCGGGCACCGTGTTCTGGCACCCGAAGGGCTGGTCCCTGTGGCAAGAGGTCGAGCAGTACATGCGCCGCGTGTACCGCGACAACGGTTACCAGGAAGTCAAGGGTCCGCAGATCCTGGACAAGACCCTGTGGGAGAAGACGGGTCACTGGGACAAGTACCGCGAGAACATGTTCACGACCGAGTCGGAAAAGCGCGACTACGCGCTCAAGCCGATGAACTGCCCCGGCCACATCCTGATCTTCAAGCAGGGCATCAAGAGCTACCGCGACCTGCCGCTGCGCTACGGTGAATTCGGCCAGTGCCACCGCAACGAGCCCACGGGCGGCCTGCACGGCATCATGCGCGTGCGCGGCTTCACGCAGGATGACGGCCACGTCTTTTGCACGGAAGACCAGATCCAGCCCGAAGTGCTGGCCTTCACCACGCTGCTGCAAAAGGTCTACGCGGACTTCGGCTTCAGCGACATCATCTACAAGGTCGCCACGCGCCCCGAGGCGCGCATCGGCTCCGATGAAAGCTGGGACAAGGCAGAAGCTGCGCTGATCAACAGCCTGGAGGCTTCGGGCTGCGAGTACGTGATCTCGCCCGGCGATGGCGCGTTCTACGGCCCCAAGATCGAGTACACGCTCAAGGACGCCATCGGCCGCCAGTGGCAGTGCGGAACCATCCAGGTGGATTTCTCCATGCCCGAGCGCCTGGATGCGGAGTACGTGGGCGAGGATGGCGACCGCCATCGCCCCGTGATGCTGCACCGTGCCATCGTCGGCAGCCTGGAGCGTTTCATCGGCATTCTCATCGAGCAGCACGCTGGCGCCATGCCGACCTGGCTGGCTCCCGTGCAGGCCGCCGTGCTCAATATCACCGATGCGCAGGCGGACTATGTGCGGGAAGTCGCACAAAAGCTGCAAAAAGCATTTCCGAATCAAGGCCTTAGGGTGGCGACAGATCTGCGCAACGAAAAGATTACGTATAAAATACGGGAGCATTCGTTGCAAAAGCTGCCTTACATCCTTGTTGCTGGCGACAAGGAGAAGGCCGCTGGTGCAGTGGCAGTGCGCGCACGGGGCAACAAGGACCTCGGTGTGATGTCGGTCGATGCGTTCATTGAACTCGTGGCCAAGGACATCGCGGCGAAGGCCTGATGGAGCATCTCCAAAGGCGGTAGCCGCTTGCGTGTACTGCACACAAGCGGCTACGCTGTTGTAGCAACTTAAATCCAAGGGTGAGAACCATAGCTACTGAATTTCGTGATCGGCGCCACCGTGAAGAGCGCAAGCATCGTCTCAACCGTGAAATCATGGCGCCTGAAGTGCGTCTGTCCGGCCCGGAGAACGAGCCGCTGGGCATCGTGCCTCTGCAGGAAGCGCTGCGCATGGCGGGCGAGCTGGACGTGGACCTGGTGGAAATCGCCGCCACTGCCACTCCGCCTGTCTGCCGGTTGATGGACTATGGCAAGTTCAAGTACCTTGAACAGAAGAAGGCTGCCGAAGCCAAGGCCAAGCAGACCGTCATCGAAATCAAGGAAGTGAAATTCCGCCCTGGTACCGACGACGGCGACTACAACATCAAGCTGCGCAACATCCGCCGTTTCCTGGCCGATGGTGACAAGTGCAAGATCACGCTGCGGTTCCGCGGCCGTGAAATCACGCACCAGCAGATTGGTCTGGACCTGCTGAACCGTCTGCGTGACGATCTGGCGGATTCCATCCAGGTGGAGCAGTTCCCCAAGCTGGAAGGCCGCCAGATGGTGATGATGATCGCCCCTGCGCGCAAGAAGCCCACAGCTGGCGGCAAGCCGGCAGAAGTTTCTGCTGCACCTGCGGTGGCTGATAAGGCATAATCGCGGTTTCGCCCTTCGTTGAGGGGCGACAGAATTTGCAGGCCGTGCGCGAGTTGATTGCGCGGGGCATGCGATGCAAGGGACATGTTTTCCATGTCCCTTGTTCTTGCCGGCCTCCGGGCTGGCACAGAAGTGTCTCGGGGCCAGCAAGTGCGCGCAGTGTTGCGAGCCGCCTCACGAGCACAAACAACAGGAGCATTCAAATGCCCAAAATGAAGACCAAGAGCAGCGCGAAGAAGCGTTTTCGCGTTCGTCCCGGTGGCACCGTCAAGCGCGGTCAAGCCTTCAAGCGTCACATCTTGACCAAGAAGACCACCAAGAACAAGCGTCACCTGCGTGGTGCAGTGGCTGTGCATGAGACCAACATGGGCTCTATCGCACAAATGCTGCCGATGGCTGGCCTGTAATTCACTGACGAACAAGGAGAAAACACATGCCTCGCGTCAAACGTGGTGTAACGGCCCGCGCCCGTCACAAAAAAGTTCTGGCCCTTTCCAAGGGTTTCCGCGGCCGCCGCGGCAATGTCTTCCGCATCGCCAAGCAGGCGGTGATGAAGGCTGGGCAATATGCCTACCGTGACCGCCGTGCCAAGAAGCGCGTGTTCCGCCGTCTGTGGATCGCCCGTATCAACGCCGCTGCACGTGAACTGGGCCTGACCTACAGCCAGTTCGCCAACGGCCTGAAGAAGGCAGCCATCGAGATCGACCGCAAGATGCTGGCCGATATCGCGGTGCACGACAAGGCTGCTTTCAGCAGCATCGTTGATCAAGTCAAGGCCAAGCTGGCTGCTTGAGATAACGGTCTGCGACCATCCTCGTGATGGTCTGCAGCGCAAACAGCAAGGGCTAGGGCTTGAAAAGGCTGCTAGCCCTTGTTTCTTTTCACAGTCGATAAAGAGTCGATATGAACGAGTTGGATTCTCTGGTCGAAAGCGCGCAGCAATTGTTCGCGCAGGCACAAACCCCCGCTGATCTGGAAAACGCCAAGGCGCAGTTTCTGGGCAAGTCGGGCAAGGTGACCGAGCTCATGAAGGGCATGGCGCAGCTTTCCGTCGAAGAGAAGAAGTCGCGCGGAGCCGCCATCAACGTGGCCAAGCAAGGCATCGAGGCCGCGCTGACCGCACGCCGCAAGGCCCTGGCCGATGCCGAGCTGCAGGCCCACCTGAAGGCCGAGGTGCTGGATGTGACCTTGCCGGGCCGCCGCCGTGGCCAGGGCGGTCTGCACCCCGTGTCGCTGACGCTGGAGCGCATCGAGGGCATCTTCGGCTCCATGGGTTTCGATGTGGCCGAGGGCCCCGAGATCGAGTCCGACTGGTTCAACTTCACGGCGCTGAACACGCCGGAAGACCATCCCGCCCGTTCCATGCACGACACCTTCTACGTGGAAGGCGGCACGGAACAGGCCCCCAATCTGCTGCGCACGCACACCAGCCCCATGCAGGTGCGCCATGCCGTGCAGCACGTCAAGAAATACCGTGGGCGGCTGGACGCCGGCCAGGGCATGCCCGAGATCCGCGTGATCGCGCCGGGCCGCACCTACCGCGTGGACAGCGATGCCACGCACTCGCCCATGTTCCACCAGTGCGAAGGCCTGTGGATCGGCGAGAACGTCAGCTTCAAGGACCTGAAGGTGGTCTTCACCGACTTCTGCAAGACCTTCTTCGAGAGCGACGACCTGGTGCTGCGCTTCCGCCCCAGCTTCTTCCCCTTCACCGAGCCCAGCGCCGAGATCGACATCCAGTTCCAGAGCGGCCCGCTGGCCGGCCGCTGGCTGGAAGTGGCCGGCTCCGGCCAGGTGCACCCCAACGTGGTGCGCAACATGGGGCTGGACCCCGAGAAGTACATCGGCTTTGCCTTTGGCATGGGGCCTGACCGCCTGACCATGCTGCGCTATGGCGTCAACGATCTGCGACTGTTTTTTGACGGCGATATCCGCTTCCTGTCGCAATTCCGTTGATCCGGCTGCAAGCCTTCGCCAAAGAGTCCGCCAGCGCCACGGCGCGCGGACCGAACCAACGCCAAAGAGTCTGATATGCAATTTCCCGAATCCTGGCTGCGCGAGTTCTGCAATCCGCCGCTGACCACCCAAGAACTGGCCGATACCCTGACCATGGCCGGCCTGGAGGTGGAGGAGCTGGAGCCCGTGGCGCCGCCGTTCACCAAGATCGTCGTCGGTGAGATCAAGGCTGCCGAGCAGCATCCCAATGCCGATCGCCTGCGCGTGTGCCAGGTCGATGTGGGCGGACCCGAACTGCTGACCATCGTCTGCGGCGCGCCCAACGCGCGCGTGGGCATCCGCGTGCCCTGCGCCACGGTGGGCGCCGAGCTGCCGCCCGGTGAAGATGGCAAGCCTTTCCTGATCAAGATCGGCAAGCTGCGCGGTGTGGAGAGCTTCGGCATGCTGTGCTCGGCACGCGAACTCAAGCTGTCCGAGGACCATGGCGGCCTGATGGAGCTGCCGCTGGACGCGCCCCTGGGCCAGAACATCCGCGAGTACCTGAACCTGGATGACACGCTGCTCACGCTCAAGCTCACGCCCAACCTGGCGCATTGCCTGAGCGTCTACGGCGTGGCGCGCGAAGTGGCTGCGCTGACCGGCGCGCCGCTCAAGCCCCAGTCGTTCACGCCTGCCGCCGTGGGCGTGCAGGACAAGCTGGCCGTGAAGATCGAGGCGCCCGACCTGTGCGGCCGCTTCTCGGGCCGCGTGGTGCGCAATGTCAACACCCAGGCGAAGACGCCGCAGTGGATGGTCGATCGCCTGGCGCGCTGCGGCCAGCGCAGCGTGGCGCCGCTGGTGGACATCTCCAACTATGTGATGTTCGAGCTGGGCCGTCCTTCGCACATCTTCGACCTGGACAAGATCCACGGCGGCCTGCAGGTGCGCTGGGGCAAGGAAGGCGAGCAGCTCAAGCTGCTCAACGGCAACACCGTCACCGTGGATGGACAGGTGGGCGTGATCGCCGATGACCGCGAAGTCGAGTCGCTGGCCGGCATCATGGGCGGCGACGCCACGGCCGTGTCCGACGACACGCGCCACATCTACATCGAGGCCGCATTCTGGTGGCCCAAGTCGATTGCCGGCCGTTCGCGCCGCTACAACTTCTCCACCGATGCGGGCCACCGCTTCGAGCGGGGTGTCGATCCCGAACTGACGGTCGAGCACATCGAGCGCATCACCGAGCTGGTGCTGCAGATCTGCGGCACGCCCGAGACCGTCTGCGGCCCCATCGACGACCAGCAGGCCAACATGCCCCAGCCCAAGCCCGTCACGCTGCGCGTGGCGCGTGCGGCCAAGGTCATCGGCATGCCGCTCACGCAGCAGCAGTGCCACGATGCGCTGGCCGGCCTGGGCCTGCCGGTGGAGCAGGGCGATGGCGTGCTCACCGTCACGCCGCCCAGCTTCCGCTTCGACATCAACATCGAGGAAGACCTGATCGAGGAAGTGGCGCGCATGGTGGGTTACGAGAACCTGCCCACGACCAAGCCGCTGGCGCCCATTGCGCCCAAGCTGCGCGCCGAAAACCGCCGCAGCCAGTTCGCCGTGCGCCGGGCGCTGGCCGATCTGGGCTACCAGGAAACCATCAACTTCAGCTTTGTGGAAGCCGCATGGGAGAAGGATCTGGCCGGCAACGCCAATCCCATCCAGCTGCTCAACCCCATCGCAAGCCAGCTCAGCGTGATGCGCTCCAGCCTCATCGGCTCGCTCATGCAGGTGCTCAAGTTCAATGCCGACCGCAAGGCCGAGCGCGTGCGCGTGTTCGAGCTGGGCCGTGTCTTCCTCAAGGATGACAGCGTTGTTGACAGCGACACCACGGTCAAGGGCTTCTACCAGCCCATGCGCGTGGCGGGCCTGGCCTGGGGTGCTGGAGAGCAGCTGCAATGGGGCCGCGCCGAAGCCAGGGTGGACTTCTACGACGTCAAGGGCGATGTCGAGGCGCTGCTGGCGCCGCGCAAGCCCGTGTTCGAGCCGGCCGAGCATCCGGCCATGCACCCGGGTCGCTGCGCGCGCGTGCTGCTCGATGGCCAGTCCATCGGCTTCATCGGCGAGCTGCATCCCCAGTGGCGCCAGCAATGGGATCTGGCCCAGGCGCCCGTGCTGTTCGAGCTGGAGCTCGATGCCGTGCTGGCGCGCGAAGTGCCGGTGTTCAAGCCCGTGGCCAAGCACCAGGCCGTGGAGCGCGACATTGCCGTGGTCGTGAACGAAAAGGCCACCCATGCTCAGCTCATGCAGGCGGTGGAAGCTGCCCAGACCGGCGGCCTGCTACGCTCCGCCGTGCTGTTCGATGTGTTCCGCCCCAAGGCGCTCAAGGCCGGCGAGACGGCGGCACCGGGCGCGCTGGCGCAGGACGAAAAGAGCCTGGCCGTGCGCCTGACGCTGGGCAATGACGACAGCTCGCTGACCGACGTGCAGATCGAACAGGCCGTGCAGGCCGTGCTCGAACAGCTGCAGCAACGCCTGGGCGCGCGCCTGCGCGCCTGATGGAAGGGCCCATGCCGTGAAAGGAGATCCCGTGATGGAACTGACGGTGGAAAGTCTTGATTCGCCCGCGCTGACCAAGGCGCAGCTGGCGGACCTGCTGTTCGACGAGATCGGTCTGAACAAGCGCGAATCCAAGGAAATGGTGGATGCGTTCTTCGAGCTGATCTCGCAAAGCCTGGTGACGGGCGAGGATGTGAAGCTGTCGGGCTTCGGCAACTTCCAGATCCGCACCAAGGCGCCGCGTCCGGGGCGCAACCCGCGCACGGGCGAGGCCATTCCGATCGAGGCACGCCGCGTCGTGACCTTCCATGCGAGCAGCAAGCTCAAGGAGCAGATCCAGGAAGGCACGACGGGCTCCGCGTCCTGAAGGGTCGACCCCGGGGCCCGGCTTGCCGTGGCCCAGCTGTCGTCAGCCTGTCTGCCTCGCGGTGGATAGGCTGTTTTTACGACAGGGTGCTGGCCTGCAAGCGAGCTGTGCAGTAGGCTCGGCCTTCTTCCCGGATCGGCGTCCGCGCACCAGCGGCATTGCACATCCTGACCTCATCCACATTTGCCATGGCTTCACTTCTGCCCCAGATTCCCGCCAAGCGCTACTTCACCATCGGTGAGGTCGCGGATCTGTGCGACGTCAAGCCGCATGTGCTGCGCTATTGGGAGCAGGAGTTCACGCAGCTGCGTCCCATGAAGCGGCGCGGCAACCGCCGCTACTACCAGCACCACGAAGTGCTGATGATCCGGCGCATCCGTGAGCTGCTCTACGAGCAGGGCTTCACCATCAACGGCGCGCGCAACCGCCTGCGCGAAGCCTCGGGGTCTGCCGTGGTTCCCGCGCTGCAGGCCGGTGTCGTGGTGTCGGCGCCGGCTGCCGCGCCGCTGCTCGGCGGCGATGCCGCGGCCAGCGTTTCGCTGGAGCCGGAGGCCGTGCGTGAAGAGCTTTTGCAGATTCGTGCGCTGCTTTCTATTTGAGAGCAAAAAGCTGTATATAATTGAATTCTTCGGCGTGTAGCGCAGCCTGGTAGCGCACTTGCATGGGGTGCAAGGGGTCGCGAGTTCGAATCCCGCCACGCCGACCATAAATGAATACGGACCACAGCTTCTGGCTGTGGTCCGTTTTTCTTTGTGCCATTGCCAACCGCTACCAACCGCTCAAGGGGAGCGGCCGTTGCGCAGGAATCAACCCTGAGCGCAGGTCTCAAGCAGCCATTGCCGGAAGGCTGCCAGCGCCGGCAGTGTCGCGTTCCTCTCGGGATAGACCAGGTAGTAGCTGCGCTGGCTGGGGATGGCGTCTCCCACCACGTGCAGCTCACCGCGCGCTATCTCCTCTTCCACCAGTACCCGGGGCACCAGGCCCACGCCCATGCCTGCCAGCACGGCCTGTATCAGGTGCGAGGTCAGCTCGAAGCTCGGCCCTATCCGCATCTGCCGGTGATCGAGCCGATAGTGCGTGAACCACTCGCTCCAGGCCTGCCGGTTGCTGGCCACCGTGAGCAGCACCTGCTGGCCAGCCCAGTCCGGCGTGGCTGCTGCCTGCCCGGCCTGCTGCAGCGCCTGCGGGCTGGCCACCGCCACCAGAAACTCGTGGTACAGGCGGTGCGCGGTCAGCCCGGGCCAGTCCCCCGTGCCCACGGTGATGGCGGCGTCTATCTCTGCGCTGTCGAAATCGATATCGCCGATGCGCGAGTGGATGTGCATCGTCACCCCGGGCTGGGCCTGGTAGAAGCCATGCAGGTGCGGCAGCAGCCATTTGGAGCCGAAGGTGGGCAGGGTGGCCAGATTGAGGGTGCCACCGCCGGACTGGCGTGACATGGCCTGCAGCGTGGCGCTGCGTATGCGGCCCAGCGCGGCGCCCAGGTCGATGAAGTAGCGGCGTCCCACGTCGGTCAGGCGCACCGTGCGGCCCTCGCGGCGGAACAGGCGGATGCCCAACTGCGCCTCCAGTGTCTGCACCTGCCGGCTGATGGCGCTCTGACTGAGCGACAGCTCCTCGGCCGCGCGCGCATAGCTTTCGTGGCGCGCGGCCGCCTCGAAGACCAGCAGCAGGGACATGGAGGGTGTCAGGCGTCGGTAATTCATGAGTTTTATGCAGTGTTTACGGCAGCAATTTTCGTTTGTTCCAGAGGAAGAGTGTAGAGATACTTGCGGCCATGGTCGGCCTGAAATCGTGTATTGCATGCATGGATTTCCTGGGCTGATCGCCTGCAACAAATCTCCCCACCCTGCCTTCCATGTCGATTGCCCCACTGCCCCACGCCAGCGCCCCCGTGCCTGCCCAATATCTTGAGTTTCTTGAAGCGCTGAAGGCCGCCGGCTTCGAGGGCGACGTGGACACGGACCATGCCAGCCGCACCGTGCTGGCCACGGACAACTCCATCTACCAGCGCATGCCGCAGGCGGCCATCTACCCGCGTCACGCCGAGGATGTGGCCAGGGCGGCGCAGGTGCTGGCGCGGCCTGAGTTCCGCGATGTGGTGCTGACACCGCGCGGCGGCGGCACGGGCACGAACGGGCAGTCGCTCACGCATGGCGTGACCATGGACTTGTCGCGGCACATGAACGGCATCCTGGAAATCAATGCCGAGCGGCGCTGGGTGCGCGTGCAGGCCGGCGTGGTCAAGGACCAGCTCAACGCCGCGCTCAGGCCGCACGGGCTGTTCTTTGCCCCCGAGCTGTCCACCTCCAACCGCGCCACCATCGGCGGCATGATCAACACCGATGCCAGCGGGCAGGGCAGCTGCACCTATGGCAAGACGCGCGACCACGTGCTGGCGCTGGACTTCGTGCTGCTCGGTGGCGAGCGCCTGCACAGCGCGCCGCTGGATGCCGAGGCGCTGGAGCGCATGTGCGCCGATTCGGGGCGCATCGGCAAGGTGCACCGCACGGCGCGGCGCATCAGCGATGACCAGGCGGAGTTGATCGAGGCCAGATTCCCCAAGCTCAACCGCTGCCTCACCGGCTATGACCTGGCCCATCTGCGCGAAGGCGACGGGCGCTTCAACCTCAACAGCGTGCTGTGCGGCGCCGAAGGCTCGCTGGGCTTCGTGGTGGAGGCGCGGCTCAACGTGCTGCCCATTCCCCGCTATTCGGTGCTGGTCAACGTGCGCTATGCGGGCTTCATGGATGCGCTGCGCGATGCGCGTGCGCTGATGGCGCACCGGCCGCTGTCCATCGAGACGGTGGACTCC
Organism: Delftia deserti; assembly: GCF_042653485.1. Classification (NCBI taxonomy): domain Bacteria; kingdom Pseudomonadati; phylum Pseudomonadota; class Betaproteobacteria; order Burkholderiales; family Comamonadaceae; genus Delftia; species Delftia deserti. The sequence goes on from NZ_JBHSIH010000001.1 coordinate 6,301,652, forward strand.
AAGGTGCTGCTGCTGGCCATGAAGGACTTCGTCTGGAGCAGCGTGGCCGAGTACTTCCCGCAGGACGGGCAGCGCCCCACGCTGGGCATCAACCTGGTGGAATTCAGCGGCGACGATCCGCAGGAGGTCGATGGCCGCGTGCAGGCCTTCCTCGCGCACCTGGGCGCCGACGCCTCGGTGGAGCGGCTGGGCCACACGCTGGCGGCCGGCAATGCAGCGGTGCACCGCGTCTATGCCATGCGCAAGCGCGCCGTGGGCCTGCTGGGCAATGTGGCGGGCGAGGCGCGGCCCCAGCCCTTTGTCGAAGACACGGCCGTGCCGCCCGAGAACCTGCCCGAGTTCATTGCCGAGTTCCGCGCGCTGCTGGACAGCCACGGCCTGCAGTACGGCATGTTCGGCCACGTCGATGCCGGCGTGCTGCATGTGCGCCCCATCCTGGACATGAAGAACCCCGTGGACGCCGCCCTGGTGCGCCCCATCTCCGACGCGGTGGCCGAACTCACGCAGCGCCATGGCGGCCTGCTGTGGGGCGAGCACGGCAAGGGCCTGCGCTCCGAATATGTGCCGGCCTTCTTCGGCGAGCTGTATCCCTCGCTGCAGCAGCTCAAGGCCGCCTTCGACCCGCACAACCAGCTCAACCCCGGCAAGATCGCCACGCCGCCGGCCAGCAAGACCTTGCTGCTCAAGGTGGACGGCGTCACCACGCGCGGCGAGCTGGACCGGCAGATCGACGAGCGGGTATGGCAAAGCTATGGCGCAGCCATGCACTGCAACGGCAACGGCGCCTGCTACAACTTCGACCCGGACGATGCCATGTGCCCGTCCTGGAAGGCCACGCGCCAGCGCGTGCATTCGCCCAAGGGCCGGGCCTCGCTGATGCGCGAATGGCTGCGCCTGCAGGGGCAGGCCGGCGTGAACGTGCTGGAGGTCGCGCAACGGCCCCAGCCCTTCCTGTCCAGCCTGGCCGCGCGCTGGCGCAACAGCCGCGCGGCGCGTCGCGGCGAGGCCGATTTCTCGCACGAGGTCTATGACGCCATGGCCGGCTGCCTGGCCTGCAAGTCCTGCGCCGGGCAGTGTCCCGTCAAGGTCAACGTGCCCGAATTTCGCTCGCGCTTTCTGGAGCTGTACCACCGCCGCTACCTGCGGCCCGTGCGTGACTACCTGATCGGCTCGCTGGAATTCACCATGCCGTGGCTGGCCCGCATGCCCGCGCTCTACAACGGGGTGATGGGCTCGCCATGGATGCGCGATGTGCTCAGCCGTCGCATCGGCATGGTCGATGGCCCGCTGCTGAGCCGGCTGGACCTGGCCGCCACCTTGCGGCAATGGAAGGTGCGCGCGGCCGATGCGCAGGCGCTGGCCGCGCTCACGCCAGAGCAGCGCGCTCGCAGCGTGGTCATCGTGCAGGACAGCTTTACCCGCTACTTCGAGACCGGCCAGCTGCAGGTGCTGATCGAGCTGGCGGCACGCCTGGGATTCCAGGTCTGGCTGGCGCCGCTGCTTCCCAATGGCAAGCCGCTGCATGTGCAGGGATTCATGGGCGCCTTTGCCAAGGCGGCCATCCGCAATGCCGCGCAACTGGCGCAACTGGCGCAGTCCGGCGTTGCGCTGGTGGGACTCGACCCGGCCATGACGCTGGCCTATCGGCAGGAATACCTCAAGGTGCCGGGCATGGGCGAGGTGCCGAAGGTCGCGCTGCCCCAGGAGTGGCTGCTGCAGGTGCTCCCCGAGGCAGTGACCAGTGTGGCCGGCGTGGCCTACCGGCTGCTGCCGCACTGCACTGAAAAGACCAACGCGCCCGACAGCGGCAAGCAGTGGTCGCAGCTTTTCGAGCGACGGGGGCTGCGCCTGAGCGTGGAGGCCACGGGCTGCTGCGGCATGTCGGGCACCTACGGGCATGAGGCGCGCAACCTCGAAACCTCCAAGACCATCTATGCCCAGTCATGGGAGAAACAGATCGAGAGCAAGCAGAACCTGGGCGAGCCGCTGGCCACCGGCTATTCCTGCCGCAGCCAGGTCAAGCGACTGTCTGCACGCCAGCTGCGCCATCCGTTGGAGGCCTTGCTGGACCACGTTCGTGCCACGCATCAGGGGTGAGAAGATGCGGGGGCTGATCGTCGCCATTTCAGAAATTTGCAGACATTTTTGAAAAATCTCTGCATTTTCCCTGAAGGCCTGTTTTTAGTCCCTATAATTCAATGCTTCGGCGTGTAGCGCAGCCTGGTAGCGCACTTGCATGGGGTGCAAGGGGTCGCGAGTTCGAATCCCGCCACGCCGACCAAAACGCAAAGCTCCTGACGGAAACGTCAGGAGCTTTTTGCTTTGTACGTTCGTTTTTTGCACTTTCGATTTTGCGCGCGATGGCGCCTTGCTGCGAAGAGAAAGTGCAGCTTCGCCAAGCAGGTCCATCACGGATGGCGAGGGCAGCCAGCGCATGAAAAGTCCATGCACCGCGAAGATGCGCGTCCCGGTCTGGACACGTAAAACCTGCACCTACAATGGCGTCTTTTGTAACTGACGATTTCTTCCTGGTCTCGCACATGATGGATGGACTGATTACCGGCAGACTCACCGGTACGCCCGAACACCGCAGCGACCGCAATCGGCGCCCCTTCATGGTGGCCCGCGTGCGCTCCGAGGCATCCGATGGCACTTCCATCCCGGTCAACGTGGTTGCATTCGACGCCCAGGCCTGCGAGGTGCTGCGCAATCTGATCGAAGGCGATGCCGTGGCGCTGCGCGGCAGCTTCACGCCCAAGGTCTGGATAGACCGCCAGGAACAACCCCACCCTGTGCTGGACGTCGTGGCCCACCAGGTAATGGCAACGCCCGAGTTCCAGGACCGCTGACGCCCGCGCTGCGGCGCCGGTTGTGAGCTACTGAAAAAACTGTCTATCCGCAGTGCGCCGGCACGGTCGCCGCGCGCTGTGTTGGCGCTACAGTGTGCGCCTGTGTTTTTGACAGGTTACAAGGAACCGCATCCATGCCCACCAAGCGCCATTTCCTCCGCCGCACGCTCACGGCCGCCGCTGTTGCCAGCACCGCCGCCATGACCCTGCTGGCCATGCCCGCGCAGGCGCAGGACAAGCCCATCAAGGTCGGCGTCACGGCCGGCCCGCACGCCCAGATCATGGAGCAGGTCAAGAAGGTCGCCGAGAAGAACGGCCTGAAGATCCAGATCGTGGAATTCGGCGACTACGTGCAGCCCAATGCCGCGCTGTCTGCCGGTGACCTGGACGCCAACAGCTACCAGCACCGCCCCTACCTCGACGCCCAGGTGCGCGACCGCGGCTACAAGATCGGCTGGGTGGCCGACACGGTGAATTTCCCCATCGGCATCTATTCCAAGAAGATCAAGCAGCTGGCCGACCTGCCCCAGGGCGCCAAGTTCGGCATCCCCAACGATCCCACCAACGGTGGCCGCGTGCTGCTGCTGCTGCAGGCGCAGGGCCTGATCAAGCTCAAGGAAAGCGCGGGCCTGAAGGCCACGCCGCTGGACGTGGTCTCCAACCCCAAGAAGCTGCGCTTCGTGGAGCTGGACGCGGCCCAGCTGCCACGCTCGCTGGATGACCTGGACGCCTCGGCCATCAACACCAACTTCGCGATCTCGGCCGGCCTGAACCCCAAGACCGATGCCATTGCCCAGGAAAACGCCAAGAACCCCTATGTGAACATCCTGGTCGCGCGCGATGCCGACAAGGGCAAGCCCTGGGTGGCGCAGCTGATCAAGGCCTATCACTCCGATGAAGTGCGCCAGTTCATCGATGTGCAGTTCAAGGGGTCGGTGATCCCTGCGTTTTGATAGGAAGCACCCCCTGAGCGGCTGACGCCGCTTCCCCCTCTCTCGCTTCGCGGGAGGGGGACGACACCCTCGCGGCGGGGCTGCCCTTGCTCGGTGTCCCTCGTTTTGGGCTGCGCCGGTTTCGGTCGCCGTATTCAGTGCTAGCGAGGGCTGAATTGCAAAAGCTGCCATTGGCAGCTTTTTTTCATTCCCCCAGCACTCTGAAGTATTCGCCCAGCGGTGCGCGGGTGGTCTGGGTGCGGTTGACGGGGGCGGCCTCGTCGGGCCAGCCCAGGGCCAGGCCGCAGACGATGTGCTCGCCGGGCGCAAGGTCGAGCACGCGGCGCACGGTGTCGGGGTAGGAGGCCAGGGCGCCGATGGCGCAGCTGCCCAGGCCCTGGGCGGCTGCGGCCATTTGCAGGCCGTACAGGGCCATGCCCAGGTCCATGTAGCCGCCTGCGCCGAAGCGGGAGTCAATGCTCACGACCAGGGCCACGGGCGCATCGAAGAAGCGGTAGTTGCGGCCGAACTGCGCGTCGCGCCCGGCACGGTCCTCGCGGGCCACGCCCAGGGCGCTGTACAGGGCCTGGGCCGATGCTACCTGGCGCTTGCGCAGCGCCATGGGCATGGGGCGGGGGAAGTAGCCGTAGTCCTCGCGCTCAGGCGCTCCGCCTTGCCAGTCGGCCAGCAGTGCCTGTGTGAGTGCGCCGCGCAGGCTGCCGCGCACCTGGATGAACTGGCCTGGCTGCAGGTTGCCGCCGCTGGGCGCCCGGCGGGCCGAGTGCAGCAACTGGTGCAGCAGCGCATCCGGCACGGGATCGGGCCGGTAGGCGCGCACGGAGCGGCGCGCGTGCACCAGGGCCTCATGCGCATCGCCAAAGGGAAGGGTGTCGGGCGGTGGGTTGGCGGACATGGGAAATGCGGAGTCCATGGATTCAAAGCGCCTGCACAAGGCAGGCCGCGCCTATGCCGCCCGCACCTGCAATGGCGGCCAGGCCCAGGGCCGGTCTGTGGGCTGCTGGCGTGCGGTGCAGGTCGCAGAGCATGCGCACCAGCGCAACCGCGCCCGATGCGCCAATGGGATGGCCGCGCGCCAGGCCGCCGCCGCCGGTGTTGAGCTGCTGCAGCGGCAGGCCCAGGGTTTCGGCAAAGGCCAGGGCCTGCACGGCGAAGGCATCGTGCAATTCCACAGCCCGGAGCTCTGCCGCAGTCAGGCAAGGCAGCTGCAGCGCTGCGGCTGCACGCTCCAGCACCTGCTGGGCCGCCAGTGCGGCGGCGACCAGCGGTGTTTCGGGCGCATGGCCCAGCGAGGCACTGGCCACCCAGCGGGCGCGTGGCTGCAGGCCCAGGCGCGCACAGGCCTGCGGCGTGGCCAGCAGCACCAGGGCGGCGCCATCGGCCTTGGGCGAGATGGTGGGCGTGCTCAGCGCATGGCGCTGGCGTGCATGGGCGTCAACGGCGCCACCCGCTTCGGCCACCACGGGCATGCGGGCAACGCGGGCCGGGTTCAAGGCGCGCGGATAGGCGTCGTGGTCCAGCCCCGCCATGGGCACGATCTCTTGGGCCAGCCGGTCGCGGTGCGCGAGCGCCAGCGCGTGGCTGTGGATGGCATGGGCTTCCTGAACGGCGCGGGTGATGCCATGGGCCAGCGCGTGGTCGGCGGCCGATTGCAGCAGGTCCGGGTCGCGTGCGGGGTCGGGGGCGAACGCGGGGCGGTCATAGGTGACGGGCAACTCGCCTGCATGGCGCGGGCGTGTCTGGCGGATGGGGGCGCGGCTCCAGGCCTCGGCACCACCGGCCACCACAATATCGGCCTGGCCCGACATCAGCAGGCCCGCAGCCAGGGCCACGCTGTCCAGGCCCGAGCAGCATTGGGTGTCCACGCTGTGGGCCGCGCAGCGCTCCGGCAGGCCCGCAGCCAGGGCCAGCATGCGGGCCGGGTTGCCGCCTGCGCCCAGGGCGTTGCCTAAGACCACGGCATCCACGGCATCCACGGCCCGCGCAGGCAGGCCGGCCCGGGCCAGCAGGGCCTGGAGCACGGGTGCGCCCAACTCGTGCGCCGCAAGTTCGCGCAGCGCACCGCCCACGGGAGCGACGGGGCTGCGCGCCCAGGCCAGGATGACGGGGGCGTCGTGCGGGTTCATGGCAGGGGCAGCAGCGCGGGTTCGCCGGGCCGTGCCTGGCCGGTGGCAGTGGCCGCCAGCGCGCGCGCCAGACGGCCGTGGTCGGTCTTGCCGCTGGCGGTCTGCGGCCAGTCGGCGCAGCTCCACCATTGGCGCGGCAGCTTGTAGCTTTCCAGGCGCTCGCGCAGCCAGGCCGCCAGCGCCTGTGCGGAGCCTGCGGGCGCGGCGCCGTGCCATTGCACGACGGCGTGCACCTGCATGCCGCGCAGGGCGTCGGGCAGGCCTTGGATGGAGACCTGGGCCACGCCCGGGTGCGCGGCCAGCAGGGTCTCGACTTCCTCGGGGAACAGGTTCTTGCCCTGGGTGACGAGCATGCGGCTCTGGCGCCCGGCCAGGCACAGCTGGCCGCCGGCATCGATATGGCCCATGTCGCGCACGGACAGCCATTCGCCGTCGCGCAGCGCGGCCGTGCCGTCGCGGGCCTCGCCCACATAGTCCATGAACAGCATGGGGCTGCGCATGTAGATCAGGCCGTCCTCGCCCGGCTGCAGGGGCTGGTCGCCGGGCTGCTGCGTGGCGGGGCGGATCTGCAACTGCACATTGCTGAAGGGCCGGCCCACGGCCTGGGGCGGGGCCTGTTCGTCGGCCTCCATCCAGGCGATGAAGCTGGCCTCCGAGGCGCCGTAGAACTCGATGATGCGTGCGCGCGGAAACAGCGCGCGCAGGGCCGGGGTCTGGGCGCGCATCCAGCGCGCGCCGCTGATCATGACCAGTTCCACCTCGGGGATGGGCGCCAGCGCGCGGTGTGCGGCCCATTGCAGCATCAGCAGCAACTGGCTGGGCACGGCGACCAGGCAGGGCGCCTCGCCGCGCGCCAGGCTGGCCAGGCAGCGCGTCGCCGAGAACCGCTCCTGCACCACGGCGCCTTCGCCGCACCACAGGCCCTGCATCACGCCGAACAGGAACAGGGAATGCGAGATGCGCCCGGGTGCCATGGTGCGCTGCGCGGCCACGGCGCCGAAGTCCTGCAGGCAGACGCGAAAGCTCTCTGTCCACGAACGGTGGTGGCGCATGAAGCCCTTGGGCAGGCCGGTGCTGCCCGAGGTGAAGCCGGTGTAGAAGGCGCAGGTGGCCGTGGCCTCGGCCAGCGGGCTGGGCGCGGTGGGCAGCCAGCCCTCGATGCGGCTGCGCACGGCATCGGGCCAATCAGGGTCGGCCACGGCGGCGCAGCGGCCGCTGTGCAGGATGGCGAGGAATTCGACGATGGCATCCACGGTGCTGGCGCTGCCACCCGTGTCCAGCAGCAGCATCTCTGGCGCCTGGCCGGCCACCAGCGCGGCCGAGCGCTGCAGCACGGCGGCATGCAGCGCGGCAAAGCTCCATTGGCCCGCCTCGCTTTGCAGTGCCATCGCTTCGGGGCGCTGCCGGGCCCAATGCTCCAGCGGGCCATGGACCAGGGTCCACGGGTGCTGCAGCGGCGCGGCCAGCGGGTGGGGCGCGAGCGGCTCAACCATGCTGGCGGCCTCCGAACGGCCAGTCCGGCATGCCGCGCGCCACCGTGTGCACCACCAGGGCGCACAGCACGCACTTGATCAGATCGCCGGGCACGAACAGCAAGGTGGCCATGAAGGCCTGCGACAGGCTGAGCTTGGCCATCAGCATGAGGCCCAGCACGCCGAAGGCATGCAGGGCCACCAGCCCGCCGAGCGCCGAGGCCGCAAAGGCGCTGAACGCCGCGCGCCGGGGAGACCCTTGGGGCAGCGCACGCATGACCAGGCCGGCAATGCAGGCCGCCAGCGGGTAGCCGAGCAGGTAGCCGGCCGAGGGCGCCATGAAGACGGCAATGCCGCCGCGCCCGCCCGACAGCAGGGGCAGGCCCACGGCCACGGCCGCGAGGAACAGCAGCATGGACTGCATGCCGCGCCAGGGGCCGAGCATCACGCCGGCCAGCATCACGCCCAGCGACTGGATGGTGATGGGCACGCCCAGCGGCAGGTCGATCTTGGGAATCAGGCCCATGACCGCCATCAGCGCCGCAAACAGCGAGACCTGGGCCATGGAGCGCGCAGAGGCGCGTGAGACGGTGGAGGGGGCGGTCATGGACGGTTCTCGGAAGGTTCTCGCAAGGCTTTTGCGTATGGATCGGTCGGGAAATGGGGCTGGGCAGGCCTCAGCGGCCCAGGCGCGCCCACAGCGCATCGGACACGCGGCGAGTGGCCTGCAGCATGTGGATGGTCAGCGGCGCAATCAGGCGCAGGCCGCCGGCGCGGCCCGTGCGCAGCCGGTGGGCATCATCCATGCGCTTCCACTGCACGAAGAAATGCTCGGTGAAACGCAGCATCAATGCCAGCTGCAGGGCCACCTGTTCGGGGGAGATGCCGATGCGCTCCAGCGGCGCCAGCAGCCGCTCCAGCACATCGACCAGATCGCTGGGGCGCGTGCTCACGGTCAGCGCCATGCCCAGCGTGGAGGCGCAGACCAGGCGCAGCGCGCTGGCGGCTGCCAGGGCGTAGTGCTGCATCCACACATGGAAGGCAGCGACCAGCAGGGCGGCCACGGTGACCGACAGCATGAGCCGCCGTGCGCCCTCGGTGGCGCGGCCCAGCGACAGCCACAGCAGGCCGCAGGCGGCGCCGGCCAGGGCCAGCAGCCACGGTGAATCGATGAGGAACAGGCCCGTTCCCAGCAGCGCCATGAGCAGCAGCTTGCGGCCCGCGCTCCAGGCATGGAGCCAGCTGGTGTATTCGCTGTAGAGGCTTCCCATGGCGGCCGGCTCCTGCGTCAGTCCTGCGCTTGCAGCCGCCGGGCCACGTCGGCTTCATAGGCCGCGCAGACCGCGTGGCCGGGGCCGTCTGCGCGCACTTGGCCGCGCTCCAGCCAGAGCACGCGGCCAAAGCTGCGCACGTGGTCCAGCACATGGGTGGAGACCAGGATCTGCTGCTCGGCGGCCGCGATGTCCCGGGCCAGCCGCGCCTGGCCCGGCAGGTCCAGGCTGGCGAAGGGCTCGTCCAGCAGCAGCACGCGCGGCGCGGCAATGAGCAGGGCCAGCCAGCACACCTGCTGGCGCTGGCCCTGGCTGAGTCCGGCCACGGCGCGCGGAGCCCAGTCGGCCAGGCCGCGGCTGGCCAGCAGGGCGCGGGCGCGCTCCGTGGCCTCGCGCCGCGAGATGCCCGAAGGGCGCAGACCCAGGGCCAGCTCTTCCGCCACGGTGGGGAAGATGATCTGGTCGTCGGGGTTCTGGAACATCAACCCGACCTGGCCCGGGCGCCGCGCACGGGCCTCGTGCAGTTCGGTGCCGTCCAGCAGCACGCGCCCGGCCTCGGGCGCATCCAGGCCGCACAGCAGACGGAACAGGCTGGTCTTGCCGGCGCCGTTGTCGCCGATGAGGCCCACGCGCGGCTCGTCCAGCCGCAGGTCGAGTCCGTCAAAGACTGTTGTGATGCCGCGCCGCAGGCGCACGGCTTCCACGCGCAGGCTGGCGGCGAGGGCTTGGCGGTTGGCGGTCGGGGAGGATTCGGGCATGGCAAAGGAAAGCGGGTACTTACCTGTAATGCACGCAACAGCAAGGGATCTTGCCGTTGTACAGGCCTGTCGGGGCGGATTCTAGCAATGCCGTCCAGGCCGTACATCAAGGCTTGAAAGACGGCAATCGATATAAGCACCGTATTTTTTATTCTTTTGTTTGAACAACGTTTTGCAACACACTCGTTAGAACACTAATGACGGCAGATCCTGGGGATTCGCCTGTGCTTGGCGACGACGCAAGACAACGCATGCCCATCGGCTTGCAACTGCGTCCAACTGCGCAGCACAGGGCCCGGAAATTGCGCGCCATTGCCTGGAGATGGCGGTGCAAAGGCTGCCGTTGCCGATTCCAGGACCGTTTTCACTGCCGAACCGAGACTCCATGACCGTCCAGACCGCCCATTTGGCCCCGGAAACCGCGCTGATCCGCCTGCGCGACCTGCAAAAGAAATTTGTAACAGCCGATGGCAAGCACTTCGATGCCGTGCGCTCGGTATCGCTGGACATTGGACAGGGCACGGTCTTCGGCCTGATCGGCAAGAGCGGCGCGGGCAAGTCCACGCTGCTGCGCCTGATCAACCTGCTGGAGCGTCCCGACAGCGGCGAGGTGGTGGTGGCGGGCCAGCGCCTGACCGACCTGGGCCGCCGCGCGTTGCGCGAGGCGCGCCAGAACATCGGCATGATCTTCCAGCAGTTCAACCTGCTGCAGAACGCCACCGTGTTCGAGAACGTGGCCTTTCCGCTGCGCATCCACGGTGGCCATTCGCGTGCCCAGATCGAGCAGCGCGTGCGCGAGTGCCTGGACATCGTCGGCCTGACCGACAAGGCGGCCAGCCATCCTGCCCAGCTGTCGGGCGGCCAGAAGCAGCGCGTGGCGATTGCGCGCGCCCTGGCGCCGCGCCCGCAGGTGCTGCTGTGCGACGAGCCCACCTCGGCGCTGGACAGCGAGACCACGCGCTCCATCCTGGCCACGCTGGCCGACATCAACAGCCGCCTGGGCGTGACCATCGTCATCGTCACGCACGAGCTGGCCGTGGTCGATGCGCTGTGCAGCGAGGTGGCCATCATCGAGCAGGGCCAGGTGGCCGAACGCTTCACGCTGCCCGCCCTGCCGCGGGGACGTGCCTACGAGGCGCCGCAGCGCGCCACGCTGCTGGGCAGCGAACTCGAGGCCCTGCGCGTGGAGCGCGCCGACAAGGCCCTGCGCGAGCGCGGCGCCACCCGTCCCGTGGTGCTGCGCGCCGTGGGTGGCTCCGAGCACTGATGGGGTCTTCGCCCCTTCCCGTTTCCCTCTTCTTTTCGATTCCGCATTCCCATGTCTGAAAACATCGTCGAAATCCTGCCCGAGCTGTGGCTAGCCATGGGCCAGACCCTTTTGATGCTGGGCATCGGCCTGTCGGCCGCCGTGCTCATTGGCGGCCCGCTGGGCGTGCTGCTGTTCCTGCTGGGTCCCGGCCAGTCGCTGGACAACCGCCCGGCCTTCGCCGTGCTGAACTGGACGGTCAACACCGTGCGGTCCTTCCCCTTCATCATCTTGCTGGTCGCCCTCGTGCCCTTCACGCGCTGGCTGGCCGGCACCTCCATCGGCCCGCTGGCTGCGGCCGTGCCGCTGTCCGTGGCGGCCATTCCCTACCTGGCACGCCTGGTGGACCAGTGCCTGCGCGATGTGCCGCGCGGCGTGATCGAGGCCGCGCACGCCATGGGCGCCTCGGAGCTGCAGATCGTCTGGCGCGTGCTGATCGTCGAGGCGCGTTCGGGCCTGGTGCTGGCGCTGACCGTGCTGGCCGTGAGCTTTCTGTCGTATTCGGCCATTGCCGGCGTGGTGGGCGGCGGCGGCATCGGCGACCTGGCCATCCGCTACGGCTACTACCGTTTCCAGACCGATGTGATGGTGCTCACCGTGACCATCCTCGTGGCCATGGTCCAGGTCATCCAGTTCGTGGGCAACACGGCGGCCCGCCGCCTGGACAAGCGCGGCTGAGCGCGCTGTCCGGACCCGCTTTCTTCTTTCTTCCTGCTCTCTCCCAAAAAAAGGATTTCGACATGACCGCATCCCTTTCCTTCGTGCGCCGCCATCTGCTGGCCTCGGCCGCCGCCCTTGCCGCTGCCAGCGTGCTGGCGCTGCCCGCCCACGCCCAGGCCGACAAGAAGCAGCTGGTGATCGGCGGCACGGCAGGCTCCAACATCGACCAGCTCAAGCAGGGCATCGTGCCGCTGCTGCAAAAGAAGGGCTACCAGGTCAAGCTGGTGGAGTTCAACGACTACGTGCAGCCCAACCTGGCGCTGGCCCAGGGCTCGCTGGATGCCAACTTCTTCCAGCACCGCGTCTACCTGCAGAAGTTCGCTGCCGACCAGAAGCTGGACCTGGTGGAGCTGGTGCAAGGCCCCATTGCCCCCCTGGGCGTGTATTCCAAGACCCGCAAGACCCTGGCCGAGGCCAAGGAAGGCGACCGCGTGACCCTGCCCAATGACCCCAGCAACCTTGCGCGCGCGCTGGTGCTGCTGGAGCAGGCCGGACTGATCAAGGCCAAGCCCGGCATCGACCCGCTGCGCGTGTCCGAAAAGGACCTGGCCGAGAATCCGCGCAAACTCAAGTTCATCCCGCTGGAAGCCGCACAGCTGCCGCGTTCGCTGGGCGACACCGAGTACGCCATCATCAACGGCAACTTCGCCATCTCCTCGGGCCTGAAGCTGACCGAGGCCGTCTCGCTGGAAAAGACCCCCGACCACTATCTGAACGTGGTGGCCATCAAGAAGAAGGACCAGGGCACGGCATGGGCCAAGGACCTGGCCGAGGTCTACCGTTCGGCCGAGTTCAAGGCGGTGGTGGACAGCAAGTTCCAGGGCTATGCCAAGCCCTCCTTCCTACAGTGAGCCCGCTGAAGGCAGCCACATAATGGCTGCTTGCGGGAGGTGCCCCTCCCGCCTCTTTCCCGCCCGTTTCCCGCCACTTCCTCCAGGAGCAATGCATGAGCCAGATCAAGGTCGCTGTCATCGTGGGCAGCCTGCGCAAGGATTCCTTCAACCGCAAATTCGCCGACGCAATTGCGCGCCTGGCGCCCGAAGGCCTGGTCTTCGAGCAGGTGGCCATTGATGCGCTGCCGCTGTACAACCAGGACCATGACGGCAATGAGGTGGACGTGGTCAAGCAGTTCCGCGCCCAGATCCAGTCGGCCCAGGCCGTGCTGTTCCTGACGCCCGAGTACAACCGCTCGATTCCCGGCGTGCTCAAGAACGCGCTGGACCAGGGCTCGCGCCCCTACGGCAAGAGCGTCTGGGCCGGCAAGCCCGCTGCCGTGGCCGGCGTCTCCGTGGGTGCCATCGGCACGGCGCTGGCGCAGCAGCATCTGCGCAATGTGCTGGCCTACCTGGACATGCCCACGCTGGCCCAGCCCGAGATCTTCATCCAGGCCAAGGATGGCCTGTTTGCCGAAGACGGCTCCATCGGCACCGGCAGCCGCGACTTCGTGAACGGCTTCGTGCAGAAGTTCGCGGCCTGGGCGCGCAAGCACCAGTGAGCGGTGCGGCAAGGCCGCTCAAGACACAAAAAAGCCCGGCAATGCCGGGCTTTTGCGTTGCGGCTCCTGTGAGCGCAGAGGTCAGGAAGCGTCAGGAAGCGGGAGAAGGGTTGGCAATCGCCGCAGCAGGGCGTGCGGCGGACGACGCCTTCTCGCGTGCCTGGGCCTGGTCGATGGCATCGATGATCACCACGCCCGTCGACTTGACGCCGGGCGCCGAAAAGCCGGCACCTGGCGTCACGCCGGGATGGGCCAGCAGCTTGCGCGTCATCTCCTGGTTCAGCTGCTGCTGGCTGGGCTTGGCGGGGGCAGGCGTGGTGGCGGGCTGCTCGGGCTGCTCTGGCGCAGGTGCCTCGTCGGTGTTGCGCACATAGCTGCGGTACACGCGGGAGTTGAGCTGCTCCTGATCCTGCTCGCGCTGGTACTGCAGGAACTGGTAGACACCGATGCCCACCACGGTGATGGCCAGCAGGGACACGGCGATCACCGTGATCACCAGGTTTTCATCGGACGGCGGGCGTACATGGACATGGACAGGGCCGCGGGGCCGTGCGTGGGAGCGGTGACTTGTGGCTGGCATGGGTGGAACGCAGAAAAAGCAATATGACTGCCTGGGTATCGGCAGATCTGCCGTCTTTCTGAAATGCAGTCGGTTCGTGTCGGACAAAGCCGCGAATAGGGCGGTGATGGTCCAGCCTACCAGCTTCGTGTGTCCGCGAAAGCCCATCGCGCATTGCATTTTTCAAAGGAGGCGCAAAGGCGGATACCTCTTTTGTTCGCCGCAGTCCATTGGGAGCAATCCGGGCTGCCCGGCCCGGCAACTGATGGGGCCACCAAAAGCAAAAGCGCCCGGGCCGAAACCCAGGCGCTTGTCCATTCATTGAGCAGGCAGCCCCCGGCGGGCTGCAATGGCCATCAGGCAGCCAGCGCGGCTTCCTGATTGGCGGCGGCAGCCGCTGCACGCACGATGTCGCTGCGGGCCGATTCCAGGGCCTTGGCCTTGGACTCATCGCCCATGGCCACGCCTTCTGCGCGCACGATGCTCACATCGGTGATGCCCAGGAAGCCGAACACCGTCTTCAGGTAGCTTTCCTGGTGCTCCAGGGCCTGGCCCATTTCGCTGGTGGAGTACACGCCGCCGCGCGTGGAGGCCACGATGACCTTCTTGCCCTTGGCCAGGCCTTCGGGGCCGGCGGCGGTGTAGCGGAAGGTGCGGCCGCCCTGGGCGATGCGGTCGATCCAGGCCTTGAGCTGGCTGGAGATGGTGAAGTTGTAGAACGGGGCGCCGACCACGACCACATCGGCCGCCAGGAACTGGCTCACCAGGGCTTCGGAGATGGCGTTCTGTGCGCGCTCGGCTTCCGTCGTGGCGGCCTGGCCGGTGCGAAAGCCCATGGACACTGCGTTCAGGTGGTCGGGGGCATTCACGGCCAGATCCAGGTATTCGACCTTGGCGCCGGGGTTGGCGGCCACCAGGGCAGCCACGGTCTGGGCGGTCAGTTGGCGGGACACCGAAGCGGCGCCGGTGATGGAAGAGTCGATGTGCAGCACTTGCATGAAAAAGCTCCTGAGATGTCGGTTGGGATCGGCCACTCGGGAAAGCTTGCAGGGCCGACGATGGGATCAATTGTGAATTTGGACAGAGTCTTTGATAAGCCGCCGAAATTGCGATAGATTGTCCTGAATTTGCGGTCAATGAGCACAGGGGAGGGACGCGCGACATGATGGATCTCAACGACATGCTGTACTTCGCCGAGGTGGTGGAGCGCGGCGGCTTCGCCTCTGCCGGGCGGGCGCTGGGCATACCCAAGTCGCGGCTGTCGCGGCGCGTGGCGGAGCTGGAGGCCCGGCTGGGCGTGCGCCTGCTGCAGCGCACCACGCGCAAGCTGTCGCTGACCCAGGTGGGCGAGGCCTATCTGCGCCATTGCCAGGCCATGCGCGATGCGGCCCTGGCCGCCGCCGACACCGTGGCCGAGGTGCAGACCGAGCCGCGCGGCACCATCCGCGTGAGCTGCCCCGTGACCCTGGCCCAGACCGTGCTGGGCGAGCTCATGCCCCAGTTCCTGCAGCGCTGCCCGCTGGTGCATGTGGAGATGCAGGTGACCAACCGGCCCGTGAATCTGGTGGAGGAGGGCATCGACGTGGCGCTGCGCGTGCGCCCCAGCCTGGAGGACAGCGGCTCCATGGTCGTCAAGCGGCTGGATGTGGCGCGCCAGATCCTCGTGGCCAGCCCGGAGCTGCTGGAGCGCCAGGGCACGCCGCGCGCCCTGGCCGACCTGCAGCACCTGGACAGCATGTCCATGTCGGCGGTGGATGGCCAGTCCAGCCTGCTGCTGGTCGGCCCCGAAGGCCGCGAGCAACGCCTGCAACTGCAGCCGCGCTATGTGGTGGATGACCTGCTGACGCTGAAATTCGCTGCGCTGGCCGGCAGCGGCATGTGCTGGCTGCCCGACTACATGTGCCACGAGGAACTGGCCGAGGGCCGGCTCGTGCACCTGCTGCCGGGCTGGGAGCCGCCCCAGGGCATCGTGCACGCGGTCTTCCCCTCGCGGCGCGGCCTGGCGCCGGCCGTGCGGCATTTCCTGGACTTCCTCGGCGAGACCGTGCCAGGGCGCAACAGCCATGCCACGCGCGAGCCGGCGGTACGCTAGGGTTGGGTTGCACCTCGCCACGCCATAAGAAAACAACAAAACGTTCGTTGGGATAGTTGGCGGTGTTCTCCACAATCGGGGCCCATGTCCAGCAATGGACAGTCCAGGAGAACCCATGAATCCCCACCGCATCATCATCGTGCCCGGCTGGCGCAACTCCGGCCCTGACCACTGGCAAAGCCTGTGGGCGCAGCAGCTGCCGCATGCCGAGCGCGTGGAGCAGGACGACTGGCTGGTGCCGCACCGCGATCCCTGGGTGGCCGCGCTGGAGCAACTGGTGCTGTCCCGGCCCGAGCCCGTGGTGCTGGCAGCCCACAGCCTGGGCTGCATCACGGCCGCGCACCTGGGCCCCGAGGCCAGTGCGCGTGTGCGGGGTGCGCTGCTGGTGGCGCCGGCCGATCCCGAGCGCCGTGCCCAGTTGGCCGACTTTGCACCCGTGCCCTATGCGCCGCTGCCGTACCGCAGCGTGCTGGTGGCCAGCAGCAACGACCCCTACTGTCCGATCCGCCGGGCCGGCGCCTATGCGCGGGCCTGGGGAAGCGAGTTCGTGCGGCTGCAGAACGCGGGGCACATCAATGTCGAATCAGGCTTTGGCGACTGGCCCCTGGGCCTGGCGCTGCTGCAGTCGCTGACGCAGGGCGACAGCTGGCAGCCGGCACAGCCCCGGCCTGCCGTGCGTTCGCCGCGCTCGCCGCGTCCGCCGCGTGTGGCGGCTGCGCATGCCTCCGTCTCTGCGGGCACTGGCGCGGGCGCGCCATGGGCTGCCGGTCTGTGATGGGCCGGCGGGTGACCGCAGGCAGGGCAGGTTCTTTATATGGTGACAGGCCATTAACAAACAAAAATATATTCTTTTGAGTTTTAAGCCGGCGTTCGCACAATGTGACTGTCTGTGAATCCATCGCAGAAATGTCCACTGATAAAAAGGCAGCGAACCATGCATTCTTTGAAGCTCAAGACTTTGTTGGCCACCCTGGCGCTGGCCGCCGCCGGAACGGTATCGGCGCAGAACCAGCTGCTCAACGTCTCCTACGACGTGGCACGCGAGTTCTACAAGGACTACAACGCCGCCTTCGTCGCCCATTACAAGAAGACCAAGGGCGTGGACATCAAGGTGGATCAATCGCACGGCGGCTCCAGCGCCCAGGCGCGTGCCGTCAACGACGGCCTGGCCGCCGATGTGGTGACCTTCAACACCACGACCGATGTGCAATTCCTGGCCGACAGCGGCGTGGTCGCCAAGGACTGGGCCAAGAAATTCCCCAATGACGCCTCGCCCACCACCTCGACCATGCTGTTCCTGGTGCGCAACGGCAATCCCAAGAACATCAAGGACTGGAGCGACCTGATCCGTCCCGACGTGAAGGTCGTGGTGGTCAATCCCAAGACGGGCGGCAATGGCCGCTACGCCTACCTGGCGGCCTGGGGTTCGGTGCGCGAGAAGGGCGGCACCGATGCGCAGGCCGCCGAGTTCGTGCAGCAGCTCTACAAGAACGTGCCCGTGCTGGGCAAGGGCGGCCGCGACGCGACCAGCATCTTCCTGCAGCGCAACATCGGCGACGTGCTGATCACGTTCGAGTCCGAAGTGGTCTCGGTCGAACGCGAATTCGGCAAGGGCAAGGTCGATGCCGTCCATCCCTCGGTGTCCATCGTGGCCGAGAACCCCGTGGCCGTGGTCGAGCGCACCGTGGCCAAGAAGGGCACGGGCCAGCTGGCCCATGACTACCTGGCCTGGCTTTACTCCGACGAGGCCCAGGAGATCGCCGCACAGCACGCGCTGCGTCCCCGCTCCGAGGCCGTGCTCAAGAAGCATGCCGATGTGTTCAAGCCCATCAAGCAGTTCACCGTGGCCAAGTATTTCGGCTCGCTGTCCGAAGCCCAGAAGGTGCACTTCAACGACGGCGGACAGTTCGACAAGATCTACGTCCCCGGCAAGTAAGCACGCAAGCAGGCATGAAGGCGGCGCAGTCCGCCTGAGGCCACCTCCCCACATTGGCTGATTTGGAATCCAACATGGTGTCTGCCGTTCCGACCAGCCCAAGGCCTGGCGCCGACGCTCCTGTGCCCGCACCGTCCGGTGCGGCGCGCAAAGGGCGCGGCGCCAAGCGCGTTTTGCCCGGCTTCGGGCTGACCTTGGGCTATACGCTGTTTTATCTGAGCCTGATCGTGCTGATCCCGTTGTCGGCACTGCTGTTCAAGACCTTCTCGCTCACCTGGCCCCAGTTCTGGGAGGCCGTGGCCTCGCCGCGCGTGCTGGCCTCGTACCGGTTGACGTTTGGCGCCTCGTTTGCGGCGGCCTGCGTGAACCTGGTGTTCGGCCTGCTGATCGCCTGGGTGCTGGTGCGCTACAAGTTCCCGGGCAAGAAGATCGTCGATGCCCTGGTGGACCTGCCCTTTGCCCTGCCCACGGCCGTGGCCGGCATTTCGCTGACCGCCTTGCTGGCCGGCAACGGCTGGGTGGGCCAGTACCTGGAGCCCTACGGCATACAGCTGGCCTTCAACCCGAACGGCGTGGTCATTGCGCTGATCTTCATCGGCCTGCCCTTTGTCGTGCGCACGGTGCAGCCGGTGCTGGAAGACTCCGAGAAGGAGCTGGAGGAAGCCGCCACCAGCCTGGGCGCCTCGCGCTGGCAGATCTTCTACAAGGTGATCCTGCCGGCCATCACGCCCGCGCTGCTCACGGGCTTTGCCATGGCCTTCGCGCGCGCCATCGGCGAGTACGGATCGGTCATCTTCATCGCGGGCAACATGCCCATGATTTCCGAGATCACACCGCTGATCATCATCGGCAAGCTGGAGCAATACGACTACGCAGGCGCCACGGCCGTGGCCGTGGTGATGCTGCTGTTCTCCTTCGTGATGCTGCTGGTCATCAACGCGCTGCAGGCATGGCAGCGCAAGCATTCGGGAGGGGCTTGAGATGGCGTTGTCTCCACAGGAAGCTCTGCTTCTCAAGATCATTGGCGCGGTGCTGGTCGCCGTGCTGGTGCTGTACAGGCTCACGGCGCCCCCGAAGGGCCGGCGCGAAAAGCTCACCACCACCGAGCCGCGCGCCGTGCGCTGGATTCTCACGGGCATTGCGCTGATCTTCATCGGCCTGTTCCTCGTGCTGCCGCTGGCGGCCGTGTTCACCGAGGCGCTGCGCAAGGGCTGGGATGCCTATGTCGCCGGCCTGCAGGAGCCCGATGCCTGGTCGGCCATCAAGCTGACCCTGATCACGGCGCTGATCGCCGTGCCGGTGAACCTGGTGTTCGGCGTGGCGGCGGCCTGGTGCATCGCCAAGTTCGAGTTCCGGGGCAAGGCCTTTCTGATCACCCTGATCGACCTGCCGTTCTCGATCTCGCCCGTGGTGGCGGGCCTGATGTACGTGCTGGTGTTCGGTGCCCATGGCTGGTTCGGCCCCTGGCTGGCCGAGCATGACATCAAGATCATCTTCGCCGTGCCCGGCATCGTGCTGGCCACCATCTTCGTGACCTTCCCCTTCATCGCCCGCGAGCTGATCCCGCTGATGCAGGCGCAGGGCAGCGACGAGGAGCAGGCCGCCATCGTGCTGGGTGCCACGGGCTGGCAGACCTTCTGGAAGGTCACCGTGCCCAACATCAAGTGGGGCCTGCTGTACGGCGTGATCCTGTGCAATGCGCGTGCCATGGGCGAGTTCGGCGCAGTGTCGGTGGTCTCGGGCCACATCCGCGGCCAGACCAACACCATTCCGCTGCATGTGGAGATCCTCTACAACGAGTACCAGTCCGTTGCCGCCTTCGCTGCCGCCTCGCTGCTGGCCCTGCTGGCGCTGGTGACCCTGGTCATCAAGTCGGTGGCCGAGTGGCGTGCCGAGCAGCAGGCCAAGGCCGCTGCCGACCTGCCTCCCGAGCGCCCCACGGCGTCTTCCCAGGCGTCCCAGGCATCCCAGGTGCCGCAGGTGTCCTGAACCCCGGCCCCGACCAGACAAAAGCAAGAGCAAGACCATGAGCATTGAAATACGCAACGTCAGCAAGCAGTTCGGCGATTTCCAGGCCCTGCGCGATGTGAGCCTGGACATCCAGTCCGGCGAACTCATCGCACTGCTCGGCCCCTCGGGCTGCGGCAAGACCACGCTGCTGCGCATCATCGCGGGGCTGGAGACGCCCGACGTGGGCAGCATCCACTTCAGCGGCGAAGACACCACCGATGTCCATGTGCGCGAGCGCAACGTGGGCTTCGTGTTCCAGCACTACGCGCTGTTCCGCCACATGACCGTGTTCGAGAACGTGGCCTTCGGCCTGCGCGTGAAGCCGCGCAGCCAGCGCCCCAGCGAGGCCCAGATCCGCGAGAAGGTGATGAGCCTGCTCAAGCTGGTGCAGCTGGACTGGATTGCCGAACGCTTCCCGTCCCAGCTGTCGGGCGGCCAGCGCCAGCGCATTGCCCTGGCCCGCGCCCTGGCGGTGGAGCCCAAGGTGCTGCTGCTCGACGAGCCCTTCGGCGCGCTGGATGCCAAGGTGCGCAAGGAGCTGCGCCGCTGGCTGCGCCGCCTGCATGACGAGCTGCACGTGACCTCCATCTTCGTGACCCACGACCAGGAGGAGGCACTGGAGGTGGCCGACCGCGTGGTCGTCATCAACCAGGGCCGCATCGAGCAGGAGGGCACGCCCCAGCAGGTCTGGGACAACCCGGCCACGCCCTTCGTCTACGGCTTCCTGGGCGATGTCAACCTGTTCAAGGGCCGTGCCAGCGATGGCCGCGTCTACCTGGACGACGGCACCCAGCTGGACAGCCACGACGCCAAGGGCGCCAGCGACAGCAAGGCCTTCGCCTATGTGCGCCCGCACGATCTGGAGGTGGAGCGCTACTCGCCCGGCCAGAACCTGGACGTCCAGGGACGGCCCACGGGCATCGTCGTGCAGCTGGCCCGCGCCATCGTCGTGGGGCCCATTGCGCGCCTGGAACTTATTCCATCGGAGAGCACCGAAAGCACGGACAATGCCGAAGAGGGTGGCCTGATCGAGGCGCAGATTCCTGCGCAGCAGTTCAGGGACATGGCCCTGCGCGAGGGGGAAACCCTGGTGGTGACACCGCGCCGTGCCAAGGTGTTCCTGGACGAGGCGGCTGGCATCTGACGGCGCGGCAACGGCTTCCTGCACCCGCTGAACAGGGCTGCAGCGCCGGGCCGGCGCCGCAGCCCTGATTTCATTCAACCGGGTGACGAAAGACAAGAATGCTTCAATGGTTTGACAACGCTCCGCGCCGCATCCTGGCGCTCATCAGCCTGGCCTGCGTGGCCATGCTGGCCTTCGGCATGTATCTGCAGCATGTGGTCGGGCTGGAGCCCTGCCCGATGTGCATCGTGCAGCGCTATGCATTGATCGGCGTGGCCCTCTTCACGGGCCTGGGCAGTGTGCGCGGCGGTCGCGGCTGGCTGATCAGCTGGGGCGTGCTGGCGCTGGTGGCTGCAGGCTTTGGCGCCTTCGTCGCCGCGCGCCAGAGCTGGCTGCAGTGGTATCCGCCCGAGTTCGCCACCTGCGGCCGCGACTTCTACGGAATGATCGAGAACTACTCCATCAGCCGTGCCGTGCCCATGATCTTCCGTGGCTCGGGCGACTGCGCCGCCGTGGACTGGAGCTTCCTGGGCGGCTCCATCGCCAACTGGTCCTTCATCTGCTTCGCCATCATGAGCGTGGCCGTCTTGGTGCTGCTGGTGCGCGGCGCTGCCCGCAGGCGCTGAGCCCTAGGCTGAGCCTTGCGCCAGTCGCCGCTGCAGCGACTGCGCCAGGGTGCTCAGGATGAGCCAGCAGGACGTGGCGCCCGCGTCCAGCACGCCAATGGAGCGCGGCCCCAGCCGGGCCGAGCGCCCGATGCGGGCCTGCAGGTGGCGCGTGGATTCCTTGCCCGCCTCGGCCGCGGCCTCCATGGCCTGCAGCGCCTCGCGGAAACCGGCGCCGGCCTGCAGCGATTGCCGGTAGGCCTGCAGGGACGGGGCCAGCGTGTCGATGAGGGTCTTGTCGCCCACCTGGGCCTTGCCCATCTCCTGCACATCGGCGACGGCCCGCGCCAGCGCCTGGCCGAACAGGATGGCATCCATCTCCTGCTCCGGCCCAAGAACATCGGCGAAGCCTTGGAAGAAGCTGCCGTACAGCGGGCCCATGGAGCCGCCGATATCGTCCATCAAGGCCTGGGACAGCTGCTGAAGCGCCGCAGGCAGTTGCGCCGCCTGGCTGGCGTCCATGGCATCGAGCCGTGCGCCGCAGCCGGAAAAGCCCTTGGCCATGTTGATGCCGTGATCGCCATCGCCGATCAGGCCGTCGATCTCGCTCAGGAACTCCCGGTGGCTGACGATGGCCGTGATCAGTTCACGCACGGTGCTGCCCGCGCCATCGAGCACGATGGCCGGCCCTTGGCTGATGCGCCTTGCGGCTTTGGGGCGGGCGGTTTGTGCTTGTTCCTGGGCCTGTTCCTGCGCCTGTGCCGGCGTCCGTGCCGGAACAGAGGGCGGCGTTGGAATGGCGTCCTGCGGCTGGGGCGGCAGCCCGCCGGCCAGGGTCAGGGCGACTGACTGGCAGGGCGCCTCGAGGCAGGCCAGCAGCTCGTCGTCCAGCTGCATCAGCGTGAGCGTGATGCCCATCATCTCCAGCGAGGTGAAGAGGTTGCCCACCAGCCGGAAGGCCACCTGCATGCCGCGTTCGCGCAGGCGCCGGGCGACCTCGCCATAGAGGATGTACTGCTCCATCAGCGGCGTGGCGCCCAGGCCGGACAGCAGCACGGCCACGCGGTCGCCCGGGGCGAAGGGCAGGTCGGGCAGCAGGGTGTCCAGCATGCGCTCGGCCATATCGGCCGCCGTGGCCGTGCGGTGCACGGACATGCCGGGCTCGCCATGGTGGCCAATGCCGACCTCCATGCTGCCGCGCTCGATATGGAAGTTGGCCTTGCCCACGGCGGGAATGGTGCATGCCGACAGGCCGATGCCGATGCTGCGCGTGCGGGCCATGGCGTGCCGGGCGATGGCGATCACTTCGTCGAGGCTGGCGCCCATGGCCGCCCGGGCGCCCGCCACCTTCCACATCAGGATCTCGCCGGCCACGCCGCGGCGGCTGGCCTCGTCGCCCCGCGCGGCAGAAGGCACGTCGTCGTTGGCCACCACGGTCCTGACCGCCATGCCTTCGGCCGCGGCCATCTGCACGGCCATGGCCACGTTCATGTTGTCGCCCGCGTAGTTGCCATACAGGCAGGCCACGCCGGCGCCGCCATCGGCTGCGCTCATGGCGTCGTAGAAGCTTTTGGCCGTGGGGGACGAGAAGACCTCGCCCACGGCGGCGGCGTCGCACAGGCCTGCGCCCACATAGCCCAGAAAGGCCGGCTCGTGCCCCGACCCGCCGCCCGTCACGATGCCCACCTTGCCCCTGCGTGGCGCGCCATGCAGGCGCACGACGCGGGCATTGCCGGCGTCGATGCGCAGGGTGTCGCCATGGGCGGCGATCCATCCCTGGAGCATGTCCTCCACCACCCGGTCGGGGTCGTTGATCACGCGGTTGGTCGTCATGCCTTTGTCTCCTCCAGGTGCGGTCCCGGCGGGTGTGCCGAAGACTGTTCATATGATCATTGAATGGTCATTTTTGATTTGTTGAAATTGACATGTCAATGCCTTTTGGCTATTCAATAGCCAAGGGAAAACGATAGGATTTGATGGAATTTGTAGAAAATTCAATAGGTTACGCCTTTGTATTGCCGATGTGCATGGCTTTCGTCGTTTGACAACCGCTCTTCGATTGAGAAGACTCTCAGAAAATATTGATCAAATGATCATTCGATGGTCTTTTGTAATGAAGGGAATGCCATGAAGCTGGCCATCGGCTGCGACGAAGCCGCCTGCGACCTCAAGAACGCCGTGAAGCAGCATCTGCTGGCCCAGGGCCACGAAGTGGCCGACTTCGGCACGCACGACGGCGAGCCGGTGCTCTACCCCGACATCGGCATCGCGGTGGCGCAGGCCATCGTCCAGGGCCGCCATGAGCGCGGCGTTCTCCTGTGCGGCACGGGCATAGGCATGGCCATTGCCGCCAACAAGGTGGCGGGCATCCGCGCCGCGCAGGCGCATGACACCTATTCGGCCGAGCGCGCCAGCCGCAGCAACGACGCGCAGATCATCACGCTGGGCTCG
This sequence comes from Delftia deserti, assembly GCF_042653485.1. Lineage (NCBI taxonomy): Bacteria > Pseudomonadati > Pseudomonadota > Betaproteobacteria > Burkholderiales > Comamonadaceae > Delftia > Delftia deserti. The sequence continues at coordinate 6,325,375 of NZ_JBHSIH010000001.1, forward strand.
CGCGTGATCGGGGTGGAGCTGGCCAAGGCCATCGTGGACCGCTTCCTCGCATCGCGCTTCGATGGCGGCAGCTCGGCCCTGAAGGTGGATGCCATCACCGGCTTCGAACGCTCGCAGGCCGCCGCGGCCGGGCGCGGGCAGGGCGCGTGACCATGGGCACCGGCACCCGCACCGGCACCGCACTGCTGCAGGCTCGCGGGGTGGCCAAGGGCTTCGGCGGCGTGCCTGCGCTGCGCAACGGCTGCCTTGAGCTGCAGGCCGGCAGCGTGCACGCGCTGTGCGGCGGCAATGGCGCAGGCAAGTCCACCTTCCTGAACATCGTGATGGGCCTGTTGCGGCGCGATGCCGGCGAGATACTGCTCAAGGGCCGGCCGGTGGATTTCGCCACGCCGCACGAGGCGCTGGCGCACCGCCTGTCCATCATCACGCAGGAGCTGTCGCCCATCCCGGGCATGAGCGTGGCCGAGAACATCTTCCTGGGCCGCGAGCCCCGGCGCGCCGGCATAGTGGTCCGCCATGCCGCGCTGCTGGAGCAGGCGGATGCGCTGCTCAGGCAGCTGGGCTTCGATATCGATCCGCGTGCGCAGATGGGCCGCCTGAGCCTGGCGCAGACCCAGCTGGTGGAGATTGCCAAGGCCCTGAGCCGGCAAAGCGAGCTGATCATCATGGACGAGCCCACCTCGGCCATCGGCGAAAGCGAGACCGCCATTCTCTTCGACGCGATACGCCGCGTGACCGCGCAGGGCGCCGGCATCCTCTACGTGTCGCACCGCCTGACGGAGATCTTCACCATTGCCGACAGCTACACGGTGTTCCGCGATGGCGGCTTCGTGCAGACCGGCGCGCTGGCCGATATCGACCGGCGGCAGCTGGTGAAGCTCATCGTGGACCGGGAGGTCCGCGCTGCCGCCAGCGAGCGCAGGGCTGCGGCGCCGGGCGAGCCGCTGCTGTCGGTGCAGGGGCTCACGCGCCGGGGCGAGTTCGAGGACATCAGCCTGGACGTTGCCCCCGGCGAGGTGCTGGGCATCTACGGACTGATGGGATCGGGCCGCAGCGAATTCCTCAACTGCCTGTACGGCCTCACGCGCGCCGACCAGGGGCAGGCGAGCCTGGGCGGGCTGCCCCTGCCGCGCGGCAATCCGGCGGCGTCGATCAAGGCGGGCCTGGCCGTGGTGACCGAGGACCGCAAGGCCACGGGGCTGGTGATGAGCTCCTCGGTGCGCTTCAACGCCAGCTTGCCCGCACTGCCGGGCCTGCAGCGCGCCGGGGTGGTGGATGGCGCGGCAGAGCGCGTGCTGGTGGGTGGCCTGCTGCAGCGCCTGCGCGTGAAGCTGGCCAGCCCGGCCATGCCGGTCTCCGGCCTGAGCGGCGGCAACCAGCAGAAGGTGGTGCTGGCCCGCTGCATGGCCACCAACCCCGTCTGCCTGCTGTGCGACGAGCCCACGCGCGGCATCGACGAAGGCGCCAAGCGCGAGGTGTACGCCTTCCTGGCCTCGCTGGCCGCGCAGGGCCATGCCGTGGTCGTGGTGTCCTCCGAGGCGCCGGAGCTGCTGGAGCTGAGCGACCGCATCGCCATCTTCCGCAAAGGCCGGCTTGACCGCGTGGTGGCCGGCCACGGCATCACGCAGGAGGCGCTGATGCACCTCGCGTCCTGAGCCCGGGCGCTGCCCGTGCTGCGTTTTTCCCCTTGCCTTTCACAACACACAGGAGACATGACCATGCCGTTTTTCCGCTTCACCACCGTGCTTGCAGCCGCGCTTGCCGGTGGGCTGTTCCTGGCCGCAGCGCAGGTCCGGGCCCAGGCTCCGGCCCCGCTGTCGGCGCCAGCACCAGTGCCCGCACCGGCCAAGCCCTATCGCATAGGCGCGGCCGTCTATGGGCTCAAGGGCGAGTTCATGCAGATGTGGACCAAGGAGCTGAAGGCGCATCCGGCCGTGAAGGACGGCACGGTGCAGATCACCGTGTTCGACGGCAACTACGACGCGCTGACGCAGAGCAACCAGTTCGACACCATGATCACGCAGAAGTACGACGGCATCCTCTTCGTGCCCATCGACCTGAAGGCGGGCGCGGCGCCCGTGCAGAAGGCGGTGAAGGCCGGCATTCCCGTGGTGGGCTCCAACACGCGCGTGCAGGGCGATGTGCTGACTTCCTACGTGGGCAATGACGATGTGGTGGCCGGCCGCATGCAGGCCGAGGCGCTGATGAAGGCCATCGGCGGCAAGGGCAATATCGTCGTCATCGAGGGGCCCATAGGCCAGTCGGCACAGATCGAGCGGGCGCGCGGCAATGACGAGGTGCTGGCCCGCCACAAGGATGTGAAGGTGCTGGCGCGCAAGACCGCCAACTGGTCGCGCGCCGAGTCCATGGGACTGATGGAGAACTGGCTGACCGCATTCCCGGGCCAGATCCAGGGCGTGATCGCCCAGAACGACGACGAGGCCCTGGGCGCGGTGCAGGCCATCAAGACCAAGGGCATCGACATCAAGACCATCCCGGTCGTTGGCGTGGACGGCGTGGCCGCCGCCATCACGGCCGTCAAGCGCGGCGAGATGACCACCAATTTCCAGGACGCCCAGGCCCAGGCGCAGGGCGCGCTGGATGTGCTGCTGCGCCAGCTAGTCGGCCCGTCCTACCGGCCGCGCTCGGTGGTATGGAGCGAGTATGCCCAGGCCATGCCCTGGGGCGATGGCACGGCCAAATCCTACGAGGTGCCCTGGACCGCCATCGTGCCCGCCAATGCCGACGCCTTCTTGCAGAAGGTGCGCAAATGAGCGCCGCCGGCCTGGAGCGGGACTTCGACGGCCGCACGGCCCTGGTCACCGGCGGCGCGGGCGGCATCGGCCTGGCGATTGCCAGGCAGCTCGCCGAAGGCGGTGCGCGTGTCGTCCTGGTGGATCTGGAGCGGCAGGCACTGGACGTGGCCGCTGCCAGCCTGGCGGAGCCCCGGCACCACCTGGCGCTGGCGGTGGATGTGACCAGGCCCGAGGGCGTGGAGCAGGCGGTGGCCACCGTGCTGGAGGCCACGGGCCGCATCGACATCCTGGTCAACAGCGCCGGCGTGGCGCTGCTGGAGCCGGCCGGCGAAGTCAGCGAGGCCGCGTGGGAGCGCACGCTGGCCGTCAACCTCACGGCGCCGCTGCTGCTGGCCCAGGCGGTGGCACCGGCCATGCGCCGCCAGCGCCACGGCCGCATCATCAACCTGGCCTCGCAGGCCAGCGTGGTCGCGCTCAGGCGCCATGCCGCCTATTGCGCCAGCAAGGCGGGCCTGGTGGGACTGACGCGCGTGCTGGCGCTGGAATGGGCGTCCGACGGCATCACCGTCAACGCCATCTCGCCGACGGTGGTGGACACGCCGCTGGGCCGCAAGGCCTGGGCCGGGCAGGTGGGGGAGGCCATGCGGGCACTCATCCCCACGGGCCGCTTTGCGCAGCCCGAGGAGGTGGCGCGGCTGGTCGTGTTCCTGGCCGGTACGCACGCCGGCATGCTGACGGGCGAGAACATCGTCATCGACGGGGGCTACTCCATCCAGTGAGCGGCCTGCCGGCCCCACGCCTTTCTTCCATCAACGCGGGAGTCCTCCATGACGAATCTTCAAGCCGCATCTTCGCCGCCGCTCTTGGGGCGGCGCGCGCTGGACCTGCGCAGCCTGCGCGAGCGCTACGGCGTGGTCATCGCGCTGGTTGCACTGTGCGCGGCGCTGGCGTTGGCCAACCCCCATTTCATGACCTGGGGCAACTGGGCCGACATCCTGCGCCAGACCTCCATCAACGGCATCCTGGCCATCGGCATGACCTGCGTGGTGCTGACGGCGGGCATCGATCTGTCGGTGGGCGCCATCCTGGCGCTGGCCGGCATGGTCGGCGCCTGGCTGGCGGCCGATGGCCAGGGGCTGGCGGTGAGCGTGGGCGCCGGGCTGGGCGTGGGCATGCTGCTGGGCGGCGTCAACGGCCTGCTGGTGGCCTGGTTCGCGGTGCCGCCCTTCGTGGCCACGCTGGGCATGCTCAGTGCGGCGCGCGGCCTGACCTACATCTACAACGACGGCATGCCGGTGTCCGAGCTGCCCGACGGCTTTCTTGCCATCGGCGCCGGCCAGCTGGGCCCCGTGCCCATGCCCATCGTGATCTTTGCCGTTGCCGTCGCGGTGTTCGCCTTCGTGCTGCGCTACACCGTGTATGGCCGCTACATCTACGCCGTGGGCGGCAACCTGCGCAGCGCCAAGACCAGCGGCATCAACACCCGCGCCATCGTGCTGCTGGTCTATGTGGTCAGCGGCCTGCTCGCGGGGCTGGCCGGCATTTTGCTGGCGTCGCGCACCACGGCGGCGCTGCCGCAGGCCGGCGTGTCCTACGAGCTGGACGCCATCGCGGCCGTGGTGATCGGCGGCACCAGCCTGTCGGGCGGCACGGGCAGCCTGGGCGGCACGGTCGTCGGTGCCCTGCTCATCGGCGTGATCAACAACGGGCTGAACCTGCTGGGCGTGTCCTCGTACTACCAGCAGCTGATCAAGGGCGTGATCATCGTCGGCGCCGTGCTGCTCGACAGTTCGCGCCGCAGGGCATGAAGCGCTGCGCCCACGTCCTGTCCACCATCTGCAACCCGGGAGAGTTCCATGCAAAACACCCTGCCTGATGCCGCCGGTACGAACATGCTGGCCGTGGTCTGCCACGGCCCCAGGGATTACCGGCTCGAACGCGTCGTGCGTCCGCAGGCCGGGCCGCGCGAGCTGGTCATCCGCGTGGCTTCCTGCGGCATTTGCGCGGGCGACTGCAAATGCTGGGCTGGCGCGCCGCGCTTCTGGGGAGATCCGGAAAAAGGCCGCCCCGCCTATGTGCGCCCGCCTGTGATCGCGGGCCACGAGTTCTGGGGCCATGTGGTGGAAGTGGGCGAGGGTGCCCAGGAGCACCACGGCGTGCAGCTGGGTGACCGGGTGATCGCCGAGCAGATCGTGCCCTGCCACGCCTGCCGCTATTGCAGGACCGGCTTTCGCTGGATGTGCGAGGTGCACGACGTCTACGGCTTCCAGGGCCAGGTGGCCGATGGCGGCATGGCCGAGTACATGCGCCTGTCCGCCCGCGCCGTGGTGCACCGGATTCCCGAGAGCGTGGCCTTCGAGGATGCGGCCATCACCGAGCCGCTGTCCTGCGCCATCCATGCCGTCAACCGCGGCGACATCCAGCTCGATGATGTGGTGGTGATCGCCGGCGCGGGCACGCTGGGCCTGCTCATGGCCCAGGTGGCGCGCCTGAAGACGCCGCGCCGGCTGGTGGTCATGGACCTGTCGGACCAGCGCCTGGCGCTGGCGCGCCGCTGCGGCGCCGACGTGACCATCAACCCCGCGCGCGAGGACGCCCGCGCCATCGTGCACGCACTGACCGACGGCTATGGCTGCGATGTGTACATAGAGACCACGGGCGCGCCCTCGGGCGTGACGCAGGGGCTGGACCTGGTGCGCAAGCTCGGCCGCTTCGTGGAGTTCAGCGTCTTCGGGCGCGAGACCACGGTGGACTGGTCCATCATCGGCGAGGAAAAGGAGCTGGACCTGCGCGGCGCCCACCTCAGCGCCCATTGCTACCCCATCGCCATCGACCTGCTGGCGCGCGGGCTGGTCACCTCCGAGGGCATCGTCACCCACCGCTATGCGCTGTCGGACTGGGAGAGCGCCATCCGGGTGGCCGATTCCATGGACTCGGTCAAGGTCCTGCTGCTGCCCCACGCTGGCGAGGCCCGGTGAGCGGCGCTACACTGCGCGCCTTTCCCGGCACCCTTGGAGGCACCCTTGACTGAAAGCGACCTGACGCGACTGGCGACCCTGTACTACGTCGATGGATGCACGCAGGACCAACTGTCCAAGGAGTTCGGCATCTCGCGCGCCACCGTCGGGCGGCTGCTGCGCCGCGCGCAGGAAGAGGGCATCGTCGAGATCCGCGTGCGGCCGCATTCGCTGGTGTCCGCCGACCTGGAGCGGCAGCTGACCGAGCGCTTTCACATCAAGCGCGCGCTGATCGCGGTGGACCACAAGGATGCCGACCGGCAGCGCGAACTGCTGGCAGGGCTGGTGGCCAGCGAGCTGGAGCGCATCCTGGTCGATGGCTCCATCGTGGCCGTGGGCATGGGGCGCAACGTGTCCTCGGTCTCCGAGCACGCCCTGTCCGCCACACGGCGGGAGTGCCACTTCGTCAGCGCCATCGGCGGCTCCTACCGTGGCGGGGAGGCGATGAACGCCGACCACATCGCGCGCCGCCTGGCCGCGCGCTTTGGCGGCAAGTCCGAATCGCTCTATGCGCCGGCCCTGGTGGGCGATCCGCAACTGCGCAAGGCGCTGCTGGACAACGACACCGTCAGGCACACCCTGGACAAGGCGCGCCGCGCCGACATCGCCCTCATCGGCGTGGGCGATGTCAGCGTGGACAGCAACATGGCCCGCATGGGCTGGTTTTCCGCGCAGGAGATCTCGGACGCCCGCCGCGCGGGCACGGTGGGCGACATGATGGGCTACGACTTCATCGACATCCACGGCCAGCCGGCCGCAACCCCCATGCAGGACCGCGTCATCGGCCTGAGCCGCGAGGACCTGCTGCGCATACCCAACGTCATCGCCGTGGCGGCCGAATCCAGCAAGGTCACGGCCATCCTGGGCGCGCTGCGCACCGGCGCCATCGACACGCTGGCCACCACCACCGCCAACGCGGCGGCCGTGCTGCAGCTGGACGATGTCATGGGGACGACGCGCTGACGCCGTGGGGGAGGCGCGGCTGTTGGGCGGCGCGCCTAGTTCGACGCGCGGCGGTAGAAGGCCAGCGAGCCTGCCAGCGCCAGCAGCATGCCGCCGCACAGGCGGTCCAGCCACATCACGGCCCGCCCGCGCAGCAGCCGCGCGGCGCGTGATCCGGCGAAGGCATAGGCCAGCATCACCAGGAAATCGATGAGCGCGAACACCAGCGCAATGGCGATGTACTGCGGCGCCTGGGCGGCCGCCGGGTCGATGAACTGGGGCAGCAGGGCCGAGCAGAACAGGTAGCCCTTGGGATTGGTCACGGCGACCAGGAACGATTTGAACAGCACGGTGCGGGCGCTGTAGCCGTCGGCGCCGGCCTCTGCCTTGCCGTCGCCCTGGGGTGCCGACAGCGATCCGCCCTGGCTGCGCAGCATGCGCAGGCCCAGCCAGGCCAGGTAGGCCGCTCCCGCCCACTTGACCACCGAGAACCAGAACTCCGAGGCCGCCAGCAGGGCGCCCAGGCCCAGCGCGACAGCGCCGACCAGCACGAAGTCCGACAGCACGGCGCCCAGCATGCCCGGCAGGGCGCGGCGCACGCCGTGGCGCGAGCCATTGGCCAGGGCCAGCAGCACGGTGGGGCCGGGGGTGATGATCGCGATCAGCGCGACCAGGGAGAAGACGAGCAGGGTGGCGAGGGTCATGTCGGCGAAGGCTCATGCGGTTGGCAACAGCCTGCCACTGTGCCAGCTTTGCCTGCCTTGCGCAGCCCCTGCCGACCCGGGGCAGGGCAAACGGGGCGGGCAGGCGTCAGTCGCTGCCCACGCCGCCGGCGGCAAAGACCGGGCCGCGCGTGCCGGGCACCCAGCCCGGGTAGGTTTCCATCACCTCGGCGAACAGGGCCGAGTCGATCCAGCGCTGCAGCCAGGCCTGCAGCTGCGGCCAGGGCTGCTCGTTCCATTGGGACTCGTCGATGCGCGCGTACTGGCGCACGAAGGGGCGCAGCGCCATGTCGGCCAGGCTGGGGTTCTGGCCGAACAGGTAGCCGGTGGCCTCCAGCTGGTCGTCCAGCTCGGCCAGCCAGGTCAGGGCATCGGCCTGGGCGTGGTTGACCTCTTCGGCCGTGTAGCGCTCGGGGTACTTGCAGCGGTCCAGGGCGTGCTTGAAAAAGCCGTCGTTGCGCTCGATCAGCGCCAGCATGTCCGGCAGCGAACCGCTGGTCGGTGCCAGCCAGCCGTCCGGGTCATTGGCGCGCAGCGCGTGCAGCATGACATCCAGGCTCTGCTCGATCACGCGGCCGTCCTCCAGCACCAGCACGGGCACCGTGCCCTTGGGCGATGCGTCGAGCAGCGCCTGCGGCTTGTTGCGCAGGTTGATTTCGCGCAGCTCGCAGGCCAGGCCGGCATGGGCCAGCGCCAGGCGGGCGCGGATGGCGTAGGGGCAGCGGCGAAACGAGTAGAGAACCGGCAGGGTCTGGGTCATGGAGCGGGAACGGGGCTAGGGGCTAGGGGCTAGGGAGCAAAAGCGGCAGATGATAGCGCCGGGGCCAAAGTCAGGCGGCCTGCGGGTCTTGCCGCGGGCGTCCGTGGCTATTGCAGCTGCGCCAGCAGCCATTGCCTGAAGGTCTTGAGCGCCGCACTGGGTGCGCGCGAGCGCAGATGGGTCAGCCAGTAGGCGCCCGTGTCCACCTCCTGCTCGAAGGGGCGCACCAGCCGGCCCTGCTGCAGCAGGTGCTGGAACATGCGCGCCGGCAGCAGGGCCACGCCCGCGCCCTGGGCCGCCGCCTCGGCCAGCGTCAGCGAGGAGTCGAACATGGCCCCGCGCGCCAGCGGCGCGCTCTGGTCCAGCGTGGCAAACCAGCTCTCCCATTCCTGCAGGCGGTACGAGCGCAGCAGCGTCTGCCCGGCCAGGTCGGCCGGCTGGCGCAGGCGCTGGGCCAGGGCCGGGGTGCACATGGGCGTCAAGGGCGCGCGCAGCAGCATTTCGGCGTGCGTGCCCGGCCAGGCACCGTCGCCGAAGCGCACGGCTGCATCCAGACCTTCGCCGGCAAGGTCCACGCGGTTGTTGTGCGTGAGCAATCGCAGGTCGATGTAGGGGTGCTGCTGCTGGAACTGCTCCAGCCGCGGAATCAGCCAGCCGATGGCGAAGGTGCCGACCACGCCCACGGTGAGGACCTCGCGCGGGCGCGGCTCGGCCACCTGCTGCAGCGAATGCTCTATGCGCGCAAAGCTCTCGGCCACGGCAGGCCACAGCGCATGGCCCTCGTCGGTCAGCGCCAGGCCGCGCGGCAGGCGCCGGAACAGCGGCTTGCCCAGGCGCTCCTCCAGGTTGCGGATGTGCTGGCTGACGGCGGCCTGGGTGACATGCAGCTCCTGGGCTGCCCGCGTGAGATTGAGATGGCGCGCGGCCGCATCGAACATGCGCAGGGCATTGAGGGGCAGTTGCATGGTGGAGCCAATAGTTTTTCTAAGGGATGCTGCCAATTATTCACGCTGGTCGCAGATTGGGCGCGGCGCTATCGTTGCGGTTGTCGATCTGCAACTGAAAAGGAAAAACAATGCAAAGACGCGATTTTCTGATGACGGGCGGCGCGGCCGCCTGGATGGCGGCCGGGCTGGCCGGCTGCGCCCTGCCATCAAAAAAACAGGGGGCTGCCGACCAGGCCTTCAGGACCGAACTGGCACGCATCGAGAAAAGTGTGGGCGGCCGGCTCGGCGTGGCCGTGCTGGAGGTGGAGTCGGGCGCCAGCGTGGACCACCGCGGCGACGAGCGCTTTGCCATGTGCAGCACCTTCAAGCTGCTGCTGGCCGCCCAGGTGCTGGACCGCGTGCAGCAGGGCGATGAGCGCCTGTCGCGCCGCGTGCACTACGCCAGCTCCCGGCTGGTTCCCTACTCGCCGGCCAGCGGCCCGCGTGCCGGTGATGGTGGCGGCATGACCATTTCCGAGCTGTGCGAGGCCGCCGTGGTGCTCAGCGACAACACGGCCGCCAACCTGCTGCTGGACGCCAGCGGCGGCCCGCAGGCGCTGACGCAGTGGCTGCGCGCCAGCGGCGACGAGACCACGCGCCTGGACCGCATGGAGCCCGAGCTCAACGAAGGCCTGCCCGGCGACGAGCGCGACACCACCACGCCGCTGGCCATGGTGCAAAGCATGCAGCGCCTGCTGCTGGGATCGGTGCTGGACGGCCATGGCCGCGCGCTGCTGCAGCAGTGGCTGGTGGCCAGCCGCACGGGCGACAAGCGCCTGCGCGCGGGTATGCCGGCCGGCTGGCGTGTGGGTGGAAAGACGGGCACCGGCGATCGCGGCACGGCCAACGATGCCGTCATCGCCTGGCCCACGCCGCAAAGCGCACCGCTGCTGGTGACCGGCTACCTCACCGAATGCCCGGCCGATGCGCCGCAGCGCGATGCGGCGCTGGCAGCGGCCGGCAAGGCGGCCGCACGCTGGCAGGCAGCAGTGCAAGGCTAAGTTGCGCCACCATGTCGCTTGATTTGGGCGATTTCAGAAAATTGGCGCGGCCTGAAGACGAGAGACACCGAGGAAGGGCCTGGGCCGGCCGCGCCGCCCCCGCACCGAGGGTGTCGCCGGCCGCCCGTATGCCCCCCTCGTGAGGGGGAAGGCGCACAGCGCCTCAGGGGGTTACAACTTCTTGACCAGGACCTGACTTTTGCGGTCCCAGTTGTACTTGGCCTTGCGCGCCTCGGGCAGCCAGTCGGGGTCCACGGGCTGGAAGCCGCGCTTGATGAACCAGTGCATGGTGCGCGTGGTCAGCACGAACAGGCTGTCCAGGCCCTGGGCCTTGGCGCGCTGCTCTATGCGCTTGAGCAGCTTCTCGCCATCGCCCGTGCCCTGGCTCTTGGGCGAGACGGTGACGGCCGCCATCTCGGCCGTCCGGGCGCTGGGATAGGGGTAGAGCGCGGCGCAGCCGAAGATCACGCCATCGTGTTCGATGATGGTGTAGTGGGCGATGTCGCGCTCGATCTCGGTGCGGCTGCGCTTGACCAGGGTGCCGTCCTTCTCGAAGGGCTCGATCAGCTGGATGATGCCGGCCACGTCGTCGGGCGTGGCCTCGCGCAGCTCCTCCAGCTTCTCGTCGATCACCATGGTGCCGATGCCGTCGTGCACATAGATCTCCAGCAGCAGGGCGCCGTCGATCGCAAAGGGCAGGATGTGGCTGCGCTCCACGCCGTGCTCGCAGGCATGCACGCAGTGCTGCAGGTAAAAGCCCGTGTCCGTGGGCTGCTCGGGCGTGGGCAGCTCGGCCAGCATGCGGCGGGCCGTGGCCAGCGGCAGCTCGGTGTCGATGGGGTTGGTCTCGTCGGCCGGGCCCGTGGGGTCCATGCGGATGCCCGGCACCTCGGTCATGAAGATCAGCTTGTCGGCCTTCAGCTCGATGGCCACGCGCGTGGCCACCTCTTCCATGCTCAGGTTGAAGGCCTCGCCGGTGGGCGAGAAGCCGAAGGGCGACATCAGCACCATGGCATCCATGTCCAGGGCGCTGCGGATGCCGTTCACATCGACCTTGCGCACCAGGCCCGAATGCTTGAAATCCACGCCGTCCACGATGCCCACGGGCCGCGCCGTGAGGAAGTTGCCCGAGATCACCCGCACCCGCGCGCCGGCCATGGGCGTGTTGGGCAGGCCCTGGCTGAAGGCGGCCTCGATCTCGTAGCGCAGCTGGCCGGCGGCTTCCTGGGCGCAGTCCAGCGCCACGGAGTCGGTGATGCGCACGCCGCGCGAGTACTGGGCCTCATGGCCCTTGGCGGCAAGCTGTTCGTTGACCTGGGGACGGAAGCCATGGACCAGCACGATCTTCACGCCCATGGCCTGGATCATGGCCAGGTCCTGGACGATGGAGCCGAGCTTGCCCGATGCGATGGCCTCGCCCGTCAGTCCCACCACAAAGGTCTGGTGTCGGAACTTGTGGATATAGGGAGCCACGGACCGGAACCAGGGGACGAAGGTGAAGTTGAAGACGGTGGACATGGTGGTCAGTCGGGGCATCGGGCCGATGCCGGGCAGAAAAAAAAGGCCTGCGTACAGGTCCGCCAGGACCTGCTCGCGCAGGCAGGCGCCAGTGTAGCGGCATGGCGCGGCACCTGCGCACAGAAATGGGATGGAACGCCAGGCAAATCGGCCCTGCTGCACAGTGCCGGGGGCACAAGGCACAGGACCTTGTCCGACGGGAGCGCGCCTGCAAGCCCGTGTAAGCTTCGCCACCATCGGTGAACCACGCAAGGCGCCCCCATTCATGCCATTGAGCGCTCCCACGTTTTTTCCGTTGCTTGCACGGCCCGCGCGCCTTGTGCCGTGGCTGGCGGCGCTGGGCATGGCCGCAGGGGCTGCCCAGGCTGCAGGGGAGACTGCTACCGCCCAGGCCGCCGCCGCGATGAGCTTCGTGCAGGCCCGCCAGGCGCTGCTGGAGGGCTCCGACCAGCTGGCCGCCTCGGCCAAGGCCGTGGAAAGCGCGCGGCTCAGACGCCAGGGTACGCAGGGGCTGGGCGGGCCTTCCGTGGCCATCACGGGCCTGGGCTACCGCTACTCGGCCAATGCCGACATCGATCTCGATCCTGCGCGGCGCACCCTGGACGGCGTCCTCGGCCAGCTGCCGCCCTCGGTGGGGCCGGCCATTCCCTCGCTGCCGCAACTGCCCACCTCCTATGCCTTGCAGCGCAAGAGCACGAATGCCTCGGCCAGCCTGTCCCTGGTCTGGCCGCTGTACCTGGGCGGCCTGTCCGATGCGGTGCGCAGTGGCCTGGACGCTGCCACCGACGAAGCCCTGGCCGATGCCGCCAGCAGCAGCCACGCCCTGCATTCGCTGCTGGTGCAGCGCTACTTCGGCGCCCAGCTGGCCGAGCGGGCCGCACGGCTGCGCGAGCGTGCGCTTGAAGGCGTGCGCGTGCATGACACGGCGGCGCAAAGCATGCTCAAGGCGGGCGTGATCTCCCGGCTGGAGCGCCTGCAGGCCCGTGCCGCGCTGGCCGACGCCGAGCAGCAGGCACGCAAATCGCGCGACGACGCAGACCTGGCCGCAGCGGCGCTGGCGCGCACGGTCAAGGCGCAGCGGCAGGTGCTGCCCAGCACGCCGCTGTTCGTCAGCAGCCGGCCCTTGCCGCCGCTGGACGGCTTCGTCACCGCGGCCCAGGCGCACCATCCGGGTCTGGACAAGGTCCAGGCCAAGAAGCGCCAGGCCGAGTCCCTGCACGACGCGCAGGAGGCGCTGCGCCGGCCGCAGCTGCTGGCCTTCGGTTCGCGCGAGGTCAACACCAGCGGCAAGCCCAACTGGGTGGCAGGCGTGGCCGTGCGCTGGACGCTGTGGGACAGCATCGACCGCGATGCGCTGGCCGCCTCCTCGCAGCGCAAGATCGAGCAGGCCGAGCTGACCGAAGCCCAGGCGCTCAGCGACATCGCGCTGCTGGTCGAGAAGAACTGGCTGGGCGTGGAGCAGGCACGCCGCCAGTACCAGGCCCAGCAGGCCCAGGAGGATCTTGCGCGCGAGCTGCTGCGGCTGCGCGAGGCCGGCCTGCGGGAAGGCACCAGCACCACGCTGGACCTGATCGATGCCAGCCTCAATCTCGCCAAGGTCCAGACCCAGCGTGCCGAACTGGCCAACCAGTATGTGCAGGCCCTGGCCGCACTGCTGGAGAGCACGGGCCAGAGCGGGGAATTCGACCGATTCATGGCCCAGGCCGACATACAGATCCCACCCGACGCACCATGAGCACAGCCACGCCCGACCATCCCCGCAGCGCCACCGAAGCACCCGGCCCCGCGCCCGTGCCGCCGGGGCGCAGGCGCCCCTGGCTGGCCCTGGCCATCGTGCTGGCCGTGCTGCTGCTCGTGGCCTGGGGCTTTTGGCGTGCGGCTCAGCCCGCCCCCCTGTATTTCCAGGGCCAGATGGAGGCACGCGAGACCGACATCGCGCCCAAGGTCACGGCGCGCATCGCCAAGGTGCGGGTCACCGAAGGCCAGAAGATCCAGCCCGGCGATCTGCTGGTGGAGATGGACAGCCCCGAGGTGCGCGCCAAGCTGGCCCAGGCCGAGGCCGCGCGCGATGCCGCCCAGGCCCAGGCCGACAAGGCGCAGGCCGGCGCACGCCCGCAGGAAGTGCAGATGGCGCGCCTGAACTGGCAGCGCGCCCAGACGGCCGCCGACCTGGCCCAGACCTCGCTGCGCCGCGTGCAAAGCCTGTTCGACCAGGGACTGGTTGCGGCCCAGAAGCGCGATGAAGCCGATGCCAACTGGCGCGCCTCGCGCGACCAGGCGCTGGCTGCGCGTGCGCAGTATGAAATGGCGGCATCGGGCGCGCGCCAGGAGGATCGCAGCGCTGCCCAGGCCCAGGCACGCCAGGTGCAGGGCGTGGTCGCCGAGGTGGAGGCCGCGCGTGCCGAGACCGAGCTGCGCAGCCCCGTGGGCGGCGAGGTGGTCCAGGTGCTGGCCCGCCAGGGCGAGCTGTCCCCGCAGGGCGTGGCCGTGGTCACCGTGGTGGACCTGGCCGACCAGTGGGTGGTGCTCAATGTGCGCGAGGACCAGCTTGCACGCTTTGCCCAGGGCAGCCGCTTCACCGGCCGCCTGCCGGGCCTGGACAACCGCGAGGCCGGCTTCGAGGTCTACTACCTGGGTGTGCTGCCCGACTTCGCCACCTGGCGTGCCACGCGCGCCGGCCAGGGCTTCGATGCGCGCACCTTCGAGGTCCGCGCGCGGCCGCAGCAGCCCATTGCAGGCGCGCGGCCCGGCATGAGCGTGGTCGTGGAAGGCGGCCGTTGAGCGGCCGGCGGCAGTGAGCGCGAACCCGCCCACGGCCTTTGCCGCCAGCCTGCGGCGCGAATGGCGTCTGCTGCGCGGGCGGCCCTGGGACCTGGCCATGGTCAGCTGGGTGCCGCTGCTGGCGCTGCTGCTCATGGTCTGGATCTTCTCGGCAGGACTGGTCCAGCGCCTGCCCGTCGCCGTCTGGGACCAGGACCACAGCGCCCTGTCGCGCCAGCTGGTGCGCATGCTGGGCGCCACGCCGGGCCTGGCCGTGCAGTCGCAGGCGCTCAATGCCTCCGAGGCGCAATGGGCGCTGCAGTCCATGAATGCCTACGCCGTGGTGCAGATCCCGCCCGGCTTTGCGCGCGACATCAAGCGGGGCCAGGGGGCCGACGTGGTGCTCATGCACAACGCCCAGCTGGCCACGCACTCCAGCCTGATCCAGCGCGATCTGCGCCAGGTGGTGGGAACGCTGTCGGCCGGCGTGGAAATGCAGGCCCGTGCCAAGCGCGGCGACCCGGCCCAGGCGCTGCGCGTGCGCATGGAGCCCATACGCACCAACCTGGTGTCGCTGTTCAACATCTCCACCAATTACGAGCAGTTCCTGGCGGCGGCGCTGATTCCCGCGCTGCTGCACATCCTGGGCATGACGGCCGGCGCCTGGTCCGTGGGGCGCGAGCTGCGCGACCGCACGCTGGGCCAGTGGATGGCCGAGGCTGCGGGCCCGCGAAAGCCCGGCTGGAGCGCCATTGCGGGCGCCTTGGCGGGCAAGCTGGCGCTGTCCTGGGCCAGCCTGGGCCTGGGCGGTACGCTGGCCATGCTGTGGCTCACGGCCGGACGGGGCTGGCATCCGGGGCAGGGCGCTGCCAGCCTGGCCTGGGTGGCGCTGGCCCTGCTGCTGCTGATCGCCGTGAGCCTGGCGGCCGGGGCGCTGCTGGCGGCGCTCACGCTGTCGCTGCGCACGGCGCTGTCGGGCGCGGGCCTGCTGTCGGCGCCGGCCTTTGCGTTCAGCGGCGTGGGTTTTCCGCTGCTGGCCATGCCGGATTCGGCACGTGCCTGGGCCCTGTCCATGCCCTATACCCACTATGCGCGGCTGCAGATAGAGCAGCTGCAGATGGGCGCACCCATCGTGCAAAGCCTGCCCGTGGTGGCCGGGCTGCTGCTGGCCGCGCTGGTGTTGCTGCTGCTGGCCACGGCAGGCCTGGCGCGCGGCCTTTCCCGCCCCGACAAATGGGGAGGGCGCTGAGATGGCCAGGGGCTTTGCGCAAGACTTCATCAGCGCCCTGCGTGCCGTGTTCGGCGATGTGGGCGTGCTCATGCTGCTGGTGGGCGCGCCCGTGCTCTACGGCTTCTTCTATCCCTGGTTCTACGGGCAGGAGGTCGTGCAGCGCGTGCCCGTGGCCGTGGTGCAGCACGACGGCAGCGGCCTGGCACGCCAGATGCTGCGCTTTGCCCAGGCCAGCCCGCGCATCGAGGTGGCCCTGGTCACGGGTGACGAAGCCCAGGCGCAGCAGGCCCTGCTGGATGGCCGCGTCATGGGCTACGCGCTTCTGCCGCGCGACCTCAAGCGCCGCGTGGTGCGCAGCGAAGAGGCCGTGGTCCCCGTCTATGCCAACGGTGCCTATCCGCTGGCCGCCAAGCAGGTGCAGTACGGCTTTGCCGAAGCCTTCGGCACGGTCTCGGCCGGCGTGGAGCTGCGGCGCCTGACGGCCGGCGGACAGAGCGCACTGCAGGCCCAGGCCAGCCGCTCGCCCGTCAACCTGCAGATGCAGGCCCTGTTCAATCCGACGGAAGGCTACGGCAGCTTCGTCGTCGCCGCCGTGGCCATCATCATCCTGCAGCAGACACTGCTCATGGGCGGCGCGCTGCTGGTGGGAACCTGGCGCGAGCAGGGATTGGACAGGGCGCCGGCACGCACCTGGCTGGCGCGGCTGCTGGCGCTGTGCACGCTGGGCTGGCTCTCGGGCCTGTACTACTTCGGCTGGATCTTCGTCTGGCACGACTATCCGCGCGGCGGCAATCCCTGGGGCGCGCTGGCACTGCTGGCCGTCTTCGTCCCGGCCGTGGCGGGAGCGGCGGCGCTGCTGGGCTGGTGGCTGGCCAACCGCGAGCGCGCCATGCAGGTGGTGCTGTTCACCTCCATCCCGCTGGCCTTCGTCGGCGGCTTCAGCTGGCCGGCCGAGGCCCTGCCGCAGCTGCTGCAGGCGTTGCGCTGGCTGTCGCCCAGCACGGCCGCCATCCAGGCCTCGCTGCGCCTGAACCAGGCCGGCGCCCCGCTGGATGCGGCGCTATGGCATCTGTCCGTGCTGCTGGCCCTGGCGCTGCTGGGCTGGGTGGCCGTGCTCTGGCTGGGCAGCCGCCGTGCGGGCCCTGCCGATTGACCGGTCGGGCTTCAGGCCGGTGCGCCCGTCCCGCGCGAGCGCAGGCCCTGCACCACCAGCATGACCAGTACCACGCCCACGATGGGCAGCATCCAGGTGTTGATGCCGTCCCAGCCGGCCGTGTGCAGCAGCTGGCCTGAGCCGAACGAGGCCACGGCCACGGTGCCGAAGACCAGGAAGTCATTGAGGGCCTGCACCTTGGCGCGCTCGGCAGGGCGGTAGCACTCGGTCACCATGGCCGTGGCGCCGATGAAACCGAAGTTCCAGCCCACGCCCAGCAGCACCAGGGAGCCCCAGAAGTGCAGCAGCTCCAGCCCCATCAACGCCATCAGGGCCGAGGCGGCGATCATCACCAGCCCCAGCGCCGTGATGCGGCGCTTGCCAAAGCGCGCGATCAGCCGGCCCGTGAAGAAACTGGGCGCGAACATGGCCAGCACATGCCACTGGATGCCCAGCGCCGCCTCACCCACCGTGTGGCCGCAGCCCACCATGGCCATGGGCGCGGCCGTCATCAGAAAGGCCATCAGCCCGTAGCTGACCACGCCTGCCGAGGCGGCCACGATGAACTGGGGCGTGCGCGCAATCTCGGCCAGCGGCCGGGCCTCGCCCGCCGCGGCGCGGGCCTGGGGCGGCGGCAGCTTCAGGCCCAGCAGCAGCGGCAGGGCCAGCAGGGCGAGCACGGCCTGGCTGTAGAAGCTGCCGGCGAACGGCGTCATGGGCAGGGCGTCGCGCGTCCAGATCACCACCTGCGGGCCGATGATGGCCGCGATCAGCCCGCCGATCATCACGCGCGAGATGGCGCGCGCCTGCTCGGCGGGGTCGGTCATGGCGTCGGTGGCGGCAAAGCGGTAGCTCTGCACGCAGGCCGCGTAAAAGCCCGCCAGCGCCGTGCCTATGCAGAAGGTCACGAAATCGGAGTGCGCAATGCCCTGGGCGGCGATCACGCCCGAGACCACGCCCAGGATGGCGCCCAGCACATAGGCCGTGCGCCGCCCCATGCGCTGCATCAGCCAGGCCGCAGGCAGCGTGGACAGCGCCAGGCCCAGCTGGTAGATGCTGACCGGCAGCGTGGTGGCCGTGGGATTGGTGGACAGCTGCTGCCCGACCAGGCCGCCCAGCGAAATGATGATGGGCGGCGACGCGCCCCCCAGCGATTGCGCGGCCACGAGCAGGCCGAGGTTGCGGCGCTGCAGCGCTGGAGTGTGTTGTTCTGGTGTCATGTCTTGTGCGGCGGAAAGACCGCATCTTCACCGAAAAGCATGAGGGCTGGGTTAAGCGTTGTTCCGTGTGCCAGCCCTGTCCAGGCGCTGCTGGAGCAGGGATTTGCTGTACGCCTCCTGGAAGATCTGGTGGATCAGCTCCCTGAACCATTTGTGCCCCGCGTCATAGTCGTTGCGCGGATGCCAGACGGCGTCGATGGACAGGGCCAGCTCGGGCAGGGGCATGGGGCGCGCCACGCAGTTGGAGCCGGACAGCACGCTGTGCATCCAGTGCGCGGGCATGGCGGCCACCAGGTCGGTGGATTCGATGACGGGCACCATGCCCAGCCAGGTGGGCACCTGGAACATCACGCGCCGCGCCAGCCCGCGCTCGGCCAGGAGTTCGTCCACGATGCTGCTGCCCACGCCCGTGACCTTCAGGTGGCCCTGCTCCAGGTATTTCTCCAGCGTGAGCGGGGCGGCGGCGGCCGGGTGGTCCTTGCGCATCAGCACCATCCACTGGTCGTCCAGCAGGCGCCGTGACGCCGACAGCACCGAGCGCCCGCGCGAGACGGAAAGGCGGATTTCCACGCCTTCGTACTCGACGCGGTCCGAGGGCTGGCGGCCGTCGAAGGACTGCACCGACAGGCTGATGCCGGGCGCCACCGCACGCAGATGGATGCACAGCTGCGGGAGCAGCAGCACGCCCACGTAGTCGGACAGGCGCAGGTGGAAATTGCGCCGCGCCGTGGCCGGATCGAAGCCCTTGCTGACCTCGATGGCGCTTTCGATCTCGCTGAAGGCCTTGCGGAAGCTGCGCGCCAGGCGCACGGCCTCGGGCGTGGGCGCCATGCCTTCGGCCGTGCGCAGCAGCAGCGGGTCGTTGAACTGGGTGCGCAGCCGGCGCAGCGCGTGGCTGACGGCCGAGGAGGTGATGCCCAGCCGCGCGGCGGCCTTGCCCACGCTGCGCTCTTCCACCAGGGCCTCGAAGATCACCAGCAGGTTGAGGTCGATGCTGCGCAGGTTGACCGGAGCCCGGGGCGCGCCGTCTGCATGTTGAATGCTGTTCATTTTGATGATGACAAAGATGAGCTTGACTGAATTTTATGTGCGTCACGACAATGCACCAGCTTTGAAATGAATGCCCATGAATTCACCCAGTTTCAACCGTTGCGCCGGTGATTCCGACGCAGTCGAAAATCCAGCGGAACAATATCTGTTTCCAGAAAATTCCTGCGATACCCATTTCCATGTATTTGGTCGTTTCGATGATTTTCCGTTGATTGCGGAGCGCGCCTATACACCGGCTGTCGCGTCCATGGCGGATTACTGGAAAACATTCCGTCCCTTGGGCGTGGAAAAATGCGTTCTGGTCCAGCCGAGCGTGTATGGCCGCGACCATGGCCTGCTCAGGCAGACGCTGCGCCAGGCCGATGCGGGGCGCATGCGTGGCGTGGCGGTCATCCATGAGGACACGCCGGATGCCGAGATCGAGGAACTGCACGCCCTGGGTGTGCGCGGCGCACGGTGCAATGCGCTGTTTCCCGGCGGAGTCTCCGTCTCCAGCCTGCAGGCCGTGGCCGACCGCATCCGGGGCCTGGGCTGGCATGTGCAATTGCTGGTGAACGTGGATGAAGACCCTGGCCTGGTGCCGCGCGTGGCCGATATGGGCGTGGCCGTGGTGGTGGATCACTTC
Source organism: Delftia deserti (assembly GCF_042653485.1). Lineage (NCBI taxonomy): Bacteria > Pseudomonadati > Pseudomonadota > Betaproteobacteria > Burkholderiales > Comamonadaceae > Delftia > Delftia deserti. The sequence goes on from NZ_JBHSIH010000001.1 coordinate 6,345,116, forward strand.
GGCCACCCGTCGCGCCAGCTGGGCGCCGGCGGGCCGGGCAGCCGCAACCTGCAGGCGCTGATGAAGGAAGGGCGGGCCTGGGTGAAGTTCTCGGGCGCCTACCGGATATCGGAGACGGCATCGGCCGTGGACCCTGCCGTCGTCCCCATCGCACATGCCCTGGTACAGGCCAATCCGCATCGGATTGTGTGGGGGTCGGATTGGCCGCACCCCGGAATCAACGCCCATTCCCATTCAGGGATTGAACTGGCGCAGGCATTGATGGAATGGGTTCCGGAAGAATACAGGCAAGCGGTATTGGTCGAGAATCCCGCCGTCCTGTATTGGGGTCATTGATTTTCAAATAGCAGGAGACAGAGAAAATGAATCGAATCACATCGGGCCGCAGAGGCTTTATCCGCACGGCGGCATCTTTCGCGGCGCTGGCTGCGGCATCGGCTGCATCGGCAGTGCAGGCGCGCGCATTTCCGGCCAAGCCGCTCACGCTGGTCGTGCCCTTTGCGCCGGGCGGCAATGTGGACATCGTGGCCCGCACGCTGGGCATTCCGCTGGCCCGGCATGCGGGGCAGTCCGTGATCGTGGACAACCGTGCGGGCGGCGGTGGTGCCGTGGGTTCGGGCTGGGTGGCGCGTGCCGAGCCGGACGGGCATACGCTGCTGGTGGCCACGCCGGGCCAGTTGGGCACCTTGCCCGAGATGATCAAGCTACCCTACCGCGCCGACAGCTTTGCGCCCATTGCCGTGGTCAGCCGCACGCCCGTGGTCGTGGTGGTGCGCGCCAACGACGCGCGCTTCAAGACCGCTGCCGATTTCATCAAGGCGATGAAGGCCAGGGATGGCAGCGTGACCGTGGGCCATGCCGGCCCGGGCTCGCCCAATCACCTGGCCGTGCTGCAGCTGGAAGATGCCGTGAAGGTGCGTGTCAATCCCGTGCCCTACAAGGGATCGGGGCCGGCCCTGGTCGATCTGATCGGCGGGCAGATCGACGCCGTGGTGGACCAGATCACCAGCTCCACGCCGCATATCAAGAGCGGCGCCCTGCGCGCGCTGTTCGTGCTGGGGCCGCGCGCCGGGGGCGGGCTGGCCGATGTGCCCGACCTGGCCCAGCTGGGCCTGCCGGTATTCGATGCCACCACCTTCGTGGGCGTGTTCGCGCCCAAGGGTGCGCCCACGGCCAGCGTGGACAGCCTGTATGGCTGGATCTCCCAGTCTGTGGCCGACCCGGAGTTCAGCCGCCTGATCCGCGAGCTGGGCAGCGAACCCTTCCCGGCCAGCGCGGCCGTGCTGCAGCGCCTGGTCAGCGAAGAAGCCGCGCTGGCGGCGCGGCTGACCCGGCAGGGGCGTCTGCGCGCGGAGTAGCCGCCGCGCGCATTTTCCCGATCCTCTAGTACCCGGCCGCCAGCCCGTCGCGGCGCGGGTCGCTGGCGATCTGGTAGCCCTCCACGGCGGGATCGCCCATGCGCCAGATGAACTGGCCGGCGCCGAAGTCCTGGTAGGGGTCGTGGATGACCTCCACCTGGTGGCCCAGCGCCTGCAGGCCGGCGATGGTGGCCGGGTCCATGCCGCCTTCCACGTTGATGGCCAGGCCTTCGTTGACGCGCCAGCGCGGCGCATCGCAGGCCGCCTGGGGCGACTGGCGGTAGTCCAGCATGCGCACCACAGTCTGCATGTGGCCCTGGGGCTGCATGTTGCCGCCCATGACGCCGAAGCTCATCACGGGCTGGCCGTCGCGGGTCAGGAAGGCCGGAATGATGGTGTGGAAGGGGCGCTTGCCCGGGCCCACCAGGTTGGCGCGGTTGGGGTGCCGGGGGTCGGTGCCGAAGCCGTGGCCGCGGTTTTGCAGGCTGATGCCGAAGCTCGGCTCCACCACGCCCGAGCCAAAGCCCGAGAAGTTGCTCTGGATGAAGCTGACCATCATGCCGCGCTCGTCGGCTGCCGTCAGGTAGATGGTGCCGCCGCGCACGGGGTTGCCGGCCTTGAAGTCCTGCGCACGGCGCGGATCGATCAGCCTGGCGCGCGAGGCCAGGTAGGCGTCGTCCAGCATCTGGGCGGGCGTCACCTCCATGTCCGCATCGGCCACGTAGCGGTAGATGTCGGCAAAGGCCAGCTTCATGGCCTCGATCTGCAGGTGCTGGGAGGCCACGCCATCCACGGGCAGGCTGGCCAGGTCGAAGTTGGACAGAATGCCCAGCGCGATCTGCGCGGCAATGCCTTGCCCGCCCGGCGGGATCTCGTGCAGCGTGTGGCCGCGGTAGTCCTTGGCCAGCGGCTGCACCCATTGCACCTCGTGCGCGGCCATGTCGGCCATGCCCAGGCAGCCGCCGTGCTGCTGCACGAACGAGGTCACGGCCCGGGCAATCTCGCCCTCATAGAAGGCCTTGCCATGGGTGGCGCCAATGGCGCGCAGGGCGCGCGCTGCGGCGGGAAAGCGGAACAGCTCGCCCACTTCCGGCGCGCGGCCCCGGGGCAGGAAGCTTTCCCTGAACCCCGGCTGCGATTGCAGCTCGGGCGCGCCTGCGGCCCATTTCTGCTGGACCACGGGCGGCACCAGGTAGCCGCGCTCGGCGATCTCGGCGGCCGGCTCCATCAGCGCGTCAAAGGGCAGCTTGCCGAAGCGCTCGTGCAGGGCCACCCAGGCGCTGACGGCGCCCGGCACGGTGATGGAGTCCACGCCCCGGCGCGGCGGCTTGTCCTGCCGTCCGTAGCGCTGGTGGAAGTACTCGGGCGTCCAGCCCTGCGGTGCGCGGCCGCTGGCGTTGAGGCCATGCAGCTCCTTGCCATCCCAGAGGATGCAGAAGGCGTCCGAGCCCAGGCCGTTGCTCACCGGCTCGACGATGGTCATGGCAGCCGCCGCCGCAATGGCCGCGTCCACCGCGTTGCCGCCTGCCCACAGCATGCGCAGGCCGGCCTGCGCCGCCAGCGGGTGGGAGGTGGACACGGCATTGCGCGCGAACACGGGCACCCGCCTGGAGTCGTAGGGGTTGCCGGGAGTGAAGGGAGAGGAAGAGGCGTGCATGAATGAACCTGCCTCAGTCGGCGGTGATGCCCATGGTCTTCACGTCGCGGCTCCAGCGCGTCAGCTCGCGGTCGATCTGCTGCCTGAAGGACTTGGGGTCGCTGGTCTCGGGGTCCAGGCCCTGGGCCTCGAACTGGGCCTGCACTTCGGGGCGCTCCATGATCTTGCGCACTTCCTGGGCCAGCCGCTCGACGATGGCCGGGTCCGTGCCGCCCGTGGTGAACAGGCCGTACCAGGACGTGAAGGCATAGCCGGGCAGGCCGGCCTCGGCGACGGTGGGCACGTTGGGCAGGTTCTTGACGCGCTGTTTCGTGGTCACGGCCAGGATGCGGGTCTGGCCGGTCTTGGCCGAGGTGATGGCGGGCGGAATGCCCGAGAAAATGGCCTGCACCTGGCCGCCCGACACATCGGTGATGGCCGGGCCGTTGCCGCGGTAGGGCACGTGCACCAGGTTCACGCCGGCCTGCTGGGCAAACAGTGCGCCGGCCAGGTGCAGGGTGGAGCCGCTGCCCGACGATGCGTAGTTGATGCTGCCCGGCGCCTTGCGCGCGGCATCGATCATTTCCTGCACCGTCTTGTAGGGCAGGGCGGCGTTCACCAACAGCGCGTTGCCGGACTCGGCCACCAGGGTGATGGGCTCCAGGTCCTTGCGCGGGTCGAACGACAGCTTCTTGGCCAGCACGGGCGCCACGGTGTTGCTGCCGATGGAGCCCAGCAGCAGCGTGTAGCCGTTCTTGGGCGCCTTGGCCACCACTTCGCTGGCGATCAGGCCGCCCGCGCCGCCGCGGTTCTCCACCACCACGCTCTGGCCCAGGCGCTGCTGCAGCTCCTTGGCCAGGATGCGCGCCACGATGTCGTTGGCGCCGCCGGCGGCAAAGCCCACCATGATCTTCAGCGGCTGCGAGGGCCAGGCATCGGCGGCGGGCGCGGCCCAGCCGGGCGTGGCGCAGGTCAACAGGGCGGCGCAGCAGACGAGCAGGCGGCGGGACACGGGTGCGGGCATGGAGATCTCCAGAAATCCGGGAAGTGGGAGGGTGCGATCAGGACGATCGGCTATCGGTTGCCAGCGATTTTGATGATAGAAACTGTTTGGTGAAAGCTGGAATTTCTTACGAATCTTGAAAGAAAAACTTTTATGCCAAGCCTGCGCATTCTTCGCACTTTTCTGGCCGTGGCGGCCGAGGGCTCCTTCACCGCCGCCGGCCAGCGCGTGGCGCTGACCCAGGTGGCCGTGGGGCTGCAGATGCGCACGCTGGAAAACGACCTCAAGCGCAAGCTCTTCGCGCGCCAGGGCAAGCTGGTCACGCTCAACGAGCAGGGCCGGGCGCTGGTGCCCATTGCCACCCAGCTGGTGGCGCTGTACGAGCAGGCCAAGCATGGCACGCGGGCCGACGCACCGCTGGCCGGCACCGTGCAGTTCGGCTCCATCGTCTCGGCGCTGAGCCAGCTGGTGCGCGCCACGCTGGAGCTCAAGCGCCACCATCCGGCGGTGGACCTGCATGTGGTCTCGGGCAAGTCCAACCGGCTGATCGCCCAGGTGGAGAACCATGAGCTGGACGCGGCCGTGGTGGTCTGCAACCCGGCCATCAAGCGCCCCTCGCTGGTCTGGACGCCGCTGTATGCCGAGCCCATGGTGCTGTTGGCGCCGCGCGCCGCCCGGCCCGCGGCGCCCGCCGACATGGTGGAGCGCTATCCCTTCATCCGCTTCGACCGCACCGAGCACACGGGCGAGCTGGTGGAGCGCACGCTGCGCCGCCTGCGCGCCAAGCCCCAGGAGTTCCTGGAGCTCAACTCCATCGAGACCATCGTGGAGCTGGTGCGCGACGGCATGGGCGTGGCCATGCTGCCCAATCTGGCGCGGCATGGCTGGGAGGGCGACCCGCGCCTGCGCGTGCTGCCCATTGCCCAGACCGCCGAGAGCCGGCAGATCGCCCTGGTGCAGCTGCGCACGGCGGCGCGTGCCGAGATCATCACCGCCGTGGGCCAGCAGTTCGTGGCGGCGCTGGCGGTGCCGGCCTGAGCGCGGCGCTGTGGGTGTCGCGCCGATCCGCGTGTCTTAAGTTGCGTATTGCGCGAGCCCATGGCCCATGGACCAGTTCTCCTTGTCCACCTCGACCAGGTTGACGAACACGTCCTCGGGCCGCAGGCCGGGGCTTTCGACCAGCAGCTCGGCGATGCGGCTGAACAGCGCCTTCTTCTGCTCCAGGCTGCGGGTGTTGCTGACCGTGAGCTGCACCAGCACCAGATCGTCGCTGCGCGCCACGCCCAGGTAGGAGGCGCCGTAGCGGAAGTTGTCGCCGTCATGCTCGGTGATGGTCATGAACTGGTCGTCCTCCGGCACGTTGAAGGTCTCGCGCATGGCGCGGTAGAGGCTGTCGCAGATGGCCTGGCGATAGGCGGGGGACTTGCCGGCGCGCATGTTGATCCGGGTCATGGGCATGGTGTGGCTCCTTTGCGTTGCGTTGCGTTGAGTTGCTTTGCGTTGTGGGAGCCTCGAAGGTAGGCCGTGCCAGCTATTTTGAAAAGCCATGATTGCTGATATCAGTAATAATAGATTGCAATGATTCAACGACCCCTTGACCTGGATGCCGTGCAGAGCTTCGTGCACATCGCGGAGCTGGGCAGCTTCACGCGCGCGGCCGAAGCCATGCAGACCACGCAGGCGGCCGTCAGCCTCAAGCTCAAGCGGCTGGAGCAGCGGCTGGGATGCCGGCTGGTCGAGCGCACGCCGCGCCACGTGCAGCTGTCGGCGCTGGGCGCCGACTTCCTGCCCCATGCGCGCGAATTGCTGCAGGTCCATGAACATGCACTGGCGCTGGCCGTCAGCACGCGCCAGCGGCTGACCATCGGCATCAGCGACCACGTGGCCGGGCCTGAGCTGCCGGCACTGATCGCCCGCATGAATGCGCAGGATCCGCAGCTGCTGATCGACATCCGCATCGCATCGTCCGGCCCGCTGCTGCAGGGGTTTGACCGGCGCGAGTACGACACGGTGATCGTTCGCACGCATGCCGGGCGTGACGACGGCGAGCTGCTGGCCGAGGAGCCCTTCGGCTGGTTTGCCGCGCCCGGCTGGCAGCACCGCGCGGGCGAGCCCCTGCCGCTGGCCACGCTGGCCGAACCCTGCGGCGTGCGCGCCATGGCCGGGCAGCTGCTGGATACGGCGCGCATGCCGTGGACCGAGGTGTTCGTGGGCGGCGGCGTGGCCGCTGTCTCGGCCGCCGTCATGGCGGGGCTGGGCATGGCCGCGCTGGCGCCGCGCATGCTGGCCCTGGGCGCCGTGGACGTGGGCCCGCGCCTGGGCCTGCCCACGCTGCCGCGCCTGCCCGTGCTGCTGCACACCCGCGTGCGCGAAGGCCGGCCGCGCGCGGCGCTGGATGCGCTGGGCGCCGCCTTCAAATCCGCCGTGCGTGGCTAGCAGCCAACAATCGGCCCGGCATGGCACGCAGCCGCTTGTGCCTGCGGGGCAACGGGCGATAGACTCGCACCCCTCCCATCCACCCTCACCCTTTCGAGGTGCACCATGCCCCGCCGCACAGCTTCCTGCTGAACGACTTCGTCACACGCTGATCCTGGCCTTGCCCCGGATGTCTTTTGCGTGTGCGCTGCGGTGCGTGGCCTTTTGAGGGCTTGCGGCTGACCGTCCGGTTTGCGGACGGCCCCGACAGTCCTGCCATCTTCCCCTTCGACAGCCTGCCGGCCCGGCCAACACGGGCCAGGCCGCGCTGTCGCTGCATCCCCTGCATTGCGGCGCCTGGCGTCGTCGTCGGCTTTTCCCGCTCCACGGCATGTCGCCGTGGGTGCTGCATCGTTTTCGGAAAGCACGACATGACCCCATCCATTTCTCCAGGCCCTCGCTTTCTTTCGAGCGTCGAGATCCTCAAGTACCCCCGCACGCCGCACCTGCGCGGCTCGCGCCTGCAGTCCGGCGACCAGGACGACGCCGTGCCCTATGAGCGGCTGGCCGGCCGTCACATCGTCGTCGAGGAAAAACTCGACGGCGCCAACGCCGCGCTGAGCTTTGCCGGCGACGGGCAGCTGCTGCTGCAGTCGCGCGGCCACTACCTGGACAGCGATCGGCCCGGCGGGCGCGAGCGCCAGTTCAACCTCTTCAAGCAATGGGCCCAGGCCCATGAGGGCGCGCTGCTGTCCCTGCTGGACGACCGCTACCAGGTGTTCGGCGAGTGGATGTACGCCAAGCACTCGCTGTTCTACGACGCGCTGCCGCACTGGTTCTGCGAGTTCGACATCTGGGACCGCTCGGAGCGCTGTTTCCTGGACACGCCGCGCCGCCATGCCCTGCTGGCCGGCGTGCCCGTGGTCTCGGTGCCCGTGCTCTACAGCGGGGCGGCGCCCCGGCGCATGCAGGACCTGCTGGCGCTGCTGGCCCCCTCGCTGGGCCGCAGCGCGCGCTGGCGCCAGGCCTTCGAGCAGGTGGTGGCCCGTCAGAAGCTGGACCTGCCGCTGTGCTGGCGGCAGACCGACGGCTCCGAACTGGCCGAGGGCCTGTACCTCAAGGTGGAGGAGGACGGCCAGACCGTGGCGCGCTACAAGTTCGTGCGGCCGGACTTCGTGCAGGTCATCCTCGACTCGGGCTCGCACCACAGCGAGCGGCCCATCGTGCCCAATGGACTGCGCGAAGGCGCCGACATCTTTGCGGCCGACATTCCAAAAAGCTGGTGAGGCCTGCAGCGCAGACCCATCGCAAGGAGATTTCCATGACGAACTGGAAACAGATCCAGTCCCTGGTGCCGCAGCCCGGCGCCGACCCCGACTTCGCGGCCTGCCTGGCCGCCTTTCCCCAGCTGGAGCTGGCCAAAACCACGCCGCAGGACCCGGTCTACCACGCCGAAGGCGATGTCTGGACGCACACGCAGATGGTGGTGCGCGAGCTGCTGGCCGACCCCGGCCATGCGGCGCTCACCGCCACCGAGCGCGAGACGGTCTTCCTGGCCGCGCTGCTGCACGACGTGGCCAAGTGCTCGACCACCGTGGTGGGCGAGGACGGCCGCATCGGCCAGCCCGGCCATTCGCGCCGGGGTGCGCTGGATGCGCGGCTCATGCTCTGGGAAGCCGGTGCGCCCGTGGACCAGCGCGAGGCCATCTGCCGGCTGATCGCCGTGCACCAGGTGCCGTTCTTCGCCTTTGCCGATTCGCGGCGCGGCCTCTCGCCCGAGTTCATCGTGCGCGAGCTGTCCTGGCAGGCGGACCTGCACCTGCTCACCCTGCTGGCGCGGGCCGACATGCGCGGGCGCATCTGCCCGGACATCGCGTCCGTGCTGGTCAACATCGAACTGGTACGCGAGTTCGCGCTGGAAGAGGGCTGCCTGCGCACGCCACGCCGCTTTGCCTCGGCAGAGACGGCGGTGCGCTACTTCCGCGGCGCGCAGCTGCATCCCGACTATGCGCTGCACGAGCAGGCCGGCTCGCGCGCCATCGTCATGTGCGGCCTGCCGGCCAGCGGCAAGAACACCTGGGTGGCCGCCCACCACGGCGACCTGCCCGTGGTCTCCTTCGACGATGCGCGTACGGAGCTGGGCCTGCGCCACGGCCAGAACGAGGGCGCGGCCGCCCACCATGCCGTGGACAAGGCCAAGGCCCTGCTGCGCGCGGGCCAGCCCTTCGTCTGGAACGCCACCCACCTGTCGCGCCAGATGCGCGGCAAGACCGTGGACCTGTGCCTGGCCTACGGCGCCCGCGTGGAACTCGTGCACCTCGAAGCCAGCCGCCCAACCCTGCTGGCCCGCAACCGCGCGCGCGACACCACGCTGACCAACGCGGCCCTGCTCACTTTGCTGCAGCGCTGGGACGTGCCTTTGCCCACCGAGGCGCATGCGCTGTCGCTGCTGGTCAATGAGGGATAGGTCGGGGGCGCCGGGAGAGGGTGGATAGGGCGTGGGAGGCTGCCACCGGCAGTGCGATACTGCGGCGGATTTCAACCACGGGACCGAACCATGACACCGTCTTCCCAGCTGCTGTCCACCCTCGCGCCGCTTGGCCGCATCCGCGCCTCCATCAACACCGGCAATCCCATCCTTGCCCGGCTGCAGGCCGATGGCCAGCCCGCAGGCGTGTCCATCGACCTGGCCCGGCGCCTTGCGCAGCAGCTGGGGCTGGAGCTGGAGCTGGTGGTCTTCGACACGGCCGCCAAGTCGGTGGATGCCGTCACGCGCGAGGAGGCCGACTTCGGCTTCTTTGCCGTGGACCCCGTGCGTGGCGCGGGCATCGGCTTTACCGCGCCCTATGTGCTGATCGAGGGCAGCTACCTGGTGCGCCAGGATTCGCCGCTGACCGACAACGCCCAGGTGGACCGGGCCGGGCACACCGTGGTGGTCGGCAAGGGCAGCGCCTATGACCTGTACCTGAGCCGAGAGCTCAAGCATGCGCAGATGGAGCGCGCCGTGTCCTCGCCCGCCGTGGTGCAGACCTTTGTGGAATCGACGGCCGACGTGGCCGCCGGCGTCAAGCAGCAATTGGAGGCCGATGCCGCACGCCTGCCCGGCCTGCGCCTGCTGCCGGGCCGCTTCATGGTGATCCAGCAGGCCATGGGCCTGCCCAAGGGGCGCGGCGACGAGGCCCTGCGCGTGCTGGCGGCCTTTGTGGAAGAGGCCAAGGCCTCGGGCTTTGTGGCCGAGGCACTGCAGCGCCACGGCATCCAGGGAGCTGCGGTTGCGCCTGCGGCCTGAAGGTCAGGCCCCGCGCAGCACCAGCAGGTCGATGCTGGCCGGCACGCCCAGGCGCACGGCAAAGCCGGCCCACAGGCCCGCGCCGGAGCTGACGAAGAGCTTCATGGCGCCTACCTCGTACTCGCCGCGCACGAAGCCGTCATTGGCGGGGGCCACCAGCCATTGGTCCATGCCCAGGATCAGGCCGCCGTGCGTGTGGCCCGACAGCTGCAGGCCCACGCCGCGCGCCGCGTTGTCGCGGGCGGTCCTGGGCTGGTGGGCCAGCAGCAGGTGGTATTGCGCACCGGCCTCTTTGGCCTGGCGGGCCACGGTGTCGATGTCGGGCGGCACGCCTTCGGGCACGGACGGGTCGGTGTTCTGGCGCGACAGGCGGCCATAGGCCGGATCGCCGATGCCCGACAGCGCCAGGCGCGCGCCCTGCACATCGATCAGCTGCATGCGGTTTTCCAGCAGGTTCAGGCCCAGGCGGCGGAATTCGGCCATCCAGGCGTCGTAGCCGCTGTAGTACTCATGGTTGCCGGGCGCGGCCCACACGCCGTGGCGTGCCTTGAGCTGCGCCAGCGGCGCGACGTTGGCGCGGCCGCTGTCCACGTCGCCGTCCACCATGTCGCCGGGCAGCACGATGAGGTCGGGCCGCGCCTCCAGCGTGCGCTCCACGATGGTCTGCACATAGCGCGCGTCGTTGATGGGGCTGGCGTGGATGTCGGCCAGCACGGCCACGCGCAGGCCTTCCATGCCGGCGGGCAGGCCGGGCAGGCGCAGCGTGCGCTCGTGCACTTCGGGCGGGCGCAGCGCATTGGCCACGCCCCAGGCCGACAGCAGGCCCGCCAGGGCCAGGGCGCCGGTCGTGAGCAGCGGGGTGTGCAGGCGCCGCTTCCAGTCCTCGCGCCGGGCCACGGCGGCCAGCGCCCAGAGGCCGTCGCGCAGCACGATGAAGACGGCCAGCATCAGCAGCAGGGCCAGCACCCAGCCGCCCGGCACCTGCAGATAGGCCAGCGTGCGGTACTCGACCGTGCCCTCGCGCAGCAGCACCAGCAGCAGGGCGGGCGTGCAGCCCAGGGCCGCCGTGGCGACGGCCGCCATCAGGCGTGCGCGGCGCGGCATGGAGCGCACGGGCCACCACAGCCACAGGGCCAATAGCGGAATGACGAGGGCGGCAAGAGAAACCATGGGGAGCAGATCGAGGAAGGCGAGGGGGCGAGGACGGCGGCCAGGGCTGGGGCAGGCGGCATGGCGAGCGTCGATTGTGCGCAATGCCTTGCATGCCGCCGGCCTGCCCTGGCGAAGGCCCTGGCATGCGGGGGTTTTCATGCGGACGGCACAGGCCAGGCGTATGGAAATCCGCAGCCGTGTGGCGCCGCCGGCATGGCGCGGGGATAATCCAGCCCCTTATGCCTTTGAAGATCAGCTTCCCTGAATCCCTGCCCGTATCCGCCCGCCGTGAGGAAATCATGGAGGCCATGGACCGGCACCAGGTCATCATCGTGTGCGGCGAGACGGGCTCGGGCAAGACCACGCAGCTGCCCAAGATCGCGCTGGCGCTGGGCCGGGGCAAGGTCAACGCCACGCCCGACGACAAGGGCCAGGTGCGCGGCCACCTGATCGGCCACACGCAGCCGCGCCGCATTGCCGCCAGTTCGGTGGCCAAGCGCATTGCCGAGGAGCTGAACACGCCGCTGGGCGATGTGGTGGGCTACAAGGTGCGCTTCCAGGACCGGCTGTCCAAGGACGCCTCGGTCAAGCTGATGACGGACGGCATCCTGCTGGCCGAGACGCAGACCGATCCGCTGCTCAAGGCCTACGACACGCTGATCATCGACGAGGCCCACGAGCGCAGCCTCAACATCGACTTCCTGCTGGGCTACATCAAGCAGATCCTGCCCCGGCGCCCCGACCTCAAGGTGGTGGTGACGTCGGCCACCATCGATGCCGAGCGGTTCTCCAGGCACTTCGAAGGCCCCAAGGGGCCTGCGCCCGTGATCATGGTCTCGGGCCGCACCTACCCCGTGGAGATGCGCTGGCGCCCGTTCGAGGAAAAGCGCGACCACGACCTCAACGATGCCATTGCCGAAGGCGTGGACGAGCTGTGGGCCGGCGGCGCGGGTGGCGACATCCTCGTTTTCCTGCCCGGCGAGCGCGAGATCCGTGAGGCCGCCGACCACCTGCGCAAGCACCTGGCCCAGCAGCCCGTGCTGCGCCATGCCGAGGTGCTGCCGCTGTTCTCGCGCCTGTCGCAGGCCGAGCAGGACCGCATCTTCGACAGCCACACGGGCCGGCGCATCGTGCTGGCCACCAACGTGGCCGAGACCTCGCTGACCGTGCCCGGCATCCGCTATGTGATCGACGCGGGCACGGCGCGCGTCAAGCGCTATTCCTTCCGCAGCAAGGTCGAGCAGCTGCTGGTCGAGCCCATCAGCCAGGCGGCGGCCAACCAGCGCGCGGGCCGTTGCGGCCGCGTGGCCAACGGCATCTGCATCCGCCTGTACGACGAGGCCGACTTCGGCACGCGCGCGCGCTTCACCGACCCCGAAATCCTGCGCTCCTCGCTGGCCGGCGTCATCCTGCGCATGAAGTCGCTGGGCCTGGGCGACGTGGTGAACTTCCCCTTCCTCGAATCGCCCTCGGGCCGCGCCATTGCCGACGGCTACCAACTGCTGGGCGAGCTGGGCGCCGTGGACGAGCGCGGCGAGCTGCTGCCCATGGGCCGCGAGCTGTCGCGCCTGCCGCTGGACCCGCGCGTGGGCCGCATGATCCTGGAGGCGCGCTCGCGCGGCGCCGTGGCCGAGGTGCTGGTCATCGCCTCCGCCCTGTCCGTGCAGGACGTGCGCGATCGGCCGCTGGAGGCCCAGCAGCAGGCCGACCAGCAGCACGCCAAGTTCGACGACGAGAAAAGCGAATTCAGCGGCTACCTGCGCCTGTGGAAATGGCTGCAGGATGCGCGCGGCGGCAAGGTGGTGGCCAAGAGCCGCAAGGAAATGGCCGGCGCCCAGGCACCGGCCGCCAAGCCGTCGGCGCGCAATGCCGCCTTCCTGCCCGTGGCCCAGCGCAGCGGCGGGCAGAGCGTGGCCGCACCGGCGGCCGAGGCGCTGGCGGCCTTCCATCCGCAGGACACCGGCCCCGGCACGGATGACGAGCCCTCGCACAAGCTCAGCAACCGCCAGTGGGAGCAGCTGCTGCGCCAGAACTTCATCAACATCCGCCGCGTGCGCGAGTGGCGCGACATCCACTCGCAGCTGCTGACCGTGGTCAACGAGCACAAGTGGAAGATCAACACCGAGCCTGCGGGCTACGACGCCGTGCACCTGTCCATGCTGTCCGGCCTGCTGGGCAACCTGGGCTACAAGGGCGACGAAAGCGATGCCTACCTGGGCGCGCGCGGCATCCGCTTCCATCCGCACCCGGGCGCCCACCTGTCCAAGAAGCCGGGGCGCTGGATCGTTGCGGCCGAGCTGGTGGAAACCTCGCGCCTGTACGGCCGGGGCATCGCCGCCATCGATCCGCAGTGGCTGGAGGAAGTCGGCGCCCACCTGCTAAAGAAGCAGCTGCTCGATCCGCACTGGTCCAAGAACCAGGCCGACGTGGTGGCGCTGGAGCGCGCCACGCTCTACGGCCTGGTGGTCTACAACGGCCGCCGCATGAGCTATGGCCGCATCGATCCGCAGTCCGCGCGCGAGATCTTCATCCGCCAGGCCCTGGTGGAGGGGCAGTGGGATACGCGCTGGCACTTCCTGCCCGCCAACCTCAAGCTGGTGCGCAAGGTCGAGGAGCTGGAGCACAAGAGCCGCCGCCAGGACGTGCTGGTCGATGACGAGCTGATCTACGCCTTCTACGACCAGCAGATCCCCAAGGACGTGTTCAGCGGCGCCACCTTCGACCATTGGTTCCGCGAGGCGGCCAAGGAAAACGCCGACCTGCTGCGCCTGTCGCGCGACGAGCTGATGCGCCACGAGGCGGCCGGCATCACCACCCAGGCCTTTCCCAAGGTGGTCAAGCTCGGCGGCGTGGACTGCACGGCCAGCTACCTGCACAGCCCGGGCGACGCGCGCGACGGCATCACCGTCACCGTGCCGCTGTTCGTGCTCAACCAGGTCAGCGACGAGCGCGTGGAATGGCTGGTGCCCGGCATGCTCAAGGACAAGCTCCAGGCCCTGCTCAAGAGCCTGCCGCAGCGCCCGCGCAGCCGCTTCGTGCCCCTGCCCGAAAGCGCCCAGCGCCTGGCCGAACTCTTCACCACGCCCGAGCGCTGGGGCCAGGGATCGCTGATCGATGCCCTGCTCAAGCAGGTGCGCGACGAGACCTCGCTGGACGTCAAGCGTGCCGACTTCAAGCTGGACATGCTCAGCCCGCACCTGTTCATGAACTTCCGCATCACGGACGAGCATGGACGCCAGCTGGGCCAAGGCCGCAACCTGGGCGCGCTCAAGGCCGAACTGGGCGCCAAGGCGCGCGGCGCCTTCCAGGCGCTGGCCGCGCTGAAGGTGGCTTCGGTCACGGAGGCTGCGGCCCCGCCTGCCGCCGCGCCCGAAGCCGGCAAGAAGGCGGCATCTGGCGCCAGGCAGGACAAGGCGGCAAAGCCTGAAAAGGCGGACCAGGCCACGCCTGCCAGCAACGCCAAGCCCAGCCAGCCCGCCGACAGCCGCTACAAGGAATGGAGCTTTGGCGAGCTGCCCGAGCTGATGGAGATCGGCCGGGGCGGGCAGACGCTGATCGGCTTCCCGGCGCTGATCGATCACGGCGATGCCGTCGGCATCGAGGTCTTCGACGAGCCCGAGGTTGCGGCCGCCCGCCACCGCGTGGGCCTGCGCCGCCTGTTCGCGCTGCAGATCCGCGACGCGCTCAAGTACCTGGAAAAGAACATTCCGGACCTGCAGAAGATGGCCGTCGCCTACATGCCGCTGGGCACGCAGGAGGAACTGCGCGAGCAGATCATCGACGTGGCCATAGACCGCGCCTTCCTGCAGGAGCCGCTGCCCACCAACGACGCGCAGTTCAAGCAGCGCGTGCAGGATGGGCGCGGACGCCTGACGCTGATCGCCAACGAGGTGGCGCGCATGGCCTCCACCATCCTGGTCGAGTACGCGGCGGCGCAGCGCAAGATCAAGGACACCAAGAACGCGCCTGATGCCACGGCCGACGCCGCCCAGCAACTGCAGCGCCTGGTGCCCAAGAACTTCATCGCGGCCGCGCCCTGGACCCAGCTGCAGCATTACGCGCGCTACCTCAAGGCCATCACCAGCCGGCTGGACAAGTACCGCGCCGACCCCGCGCGCGACGCCAGCCGCCTGGCCGAGCTGCGCCCGCTGGAGCAGCGCTACTGGCGACTGGTGGCCGAGCGCAAGGGCCACATCGATGCGCGCATGCAGGAGTACCGCTGGATGCTGGAGGAGCTGCGCGTGAGCTTCTTCGCCCAGGAGCTGCGCACGCCTTACCCGGTCAGCATCAAGCGGCTGGACAAGGTCTGGCAGCAGCTGCAGAACTAGCGCCGTGCCGGCCTGCGGCCCTTTCTTGAGCGGGAGGGCCGCAGGCCATGTTTCAATGCGGCATCGCCACCTTCACCGGCACGCGGCCGGTTGGAGCGATGCAAGGCCCAAGGCCGTATGCGCCATCACAGAGATGGGGCATTTTTCAAAGCATGGGCGATC
This sequence comes from Delftia deserti, assembly GCF_042653485.1. Taxonomy (NCBI): domain Bacteria; kingdom Pseudomonadati; phylum Pseudomonadota; class Betaproteobacteria; order Burkholderiales; family Comamonadaceae; genus Delftia; species Delftia deserti. Next base: position 6,360,459 of record NZ_JBHSIH010000001.1, read on the forward strand.
TGTGCAGAACCTGCACAGATGCTGGCCGCTCCATGGCGTTGCGGCGGAGCCTGTGCGTTTCTAGACTGCAGGCATCAACCACTTCCCGTTTTCAGGAGCACTGCATGTCCCTCGCAGAACAGGCCAGCCAGGCCACCCAATCCACCAGCCATCCCACCCTCCGAGCCCTGTCCGGCGCGCCGGCGCGCAGCCAGTTGCCACGGGGTGCCACGGCGTTGCTGGTCATCGACTTCCAGAACGAGTACTTCAGCGGCCGCCTGCCCATCCCGCGCGGCCCGCAGGTCCTGGAGCAGGCCCGGCGCCTGCTGCAATGGGCCGATGCCGGGCAGGTTGCCGTGTTCCACATCCAGCACATTGCCCCCGAAGGTGCGCCCGTGTTTGCCGTCAATGGCAGCACCGTCCAGTTCCACCCCGACCTGCAGCCGCGCGCGGGCGACACCGTGGTGCAAAAGCGCAGCGTCAGCGCCTTCGTCGGCACCGACCTGGCCGACCAGCTGCGCGCGCGTGGCATCACCACCGTGGTCATCTGCGGCCTCATGACCCACGCCTGCGTGGCCGGCGCCGCACGCGATGCCGCGCCGCTGGGCTTCGAGGTCGTCGTTGCCAGCGATGCCGTGGCCACACGTGCCATCACGCGCAGCAACGGCGAATCCGTGGACGCCGACAGCCTGCACCGTGCCGCGCTGGCCGAGATCGAGGATGTGTTCGGCGATGTCATGTCCACCGCGCATGTGGTGCAGCTGCCCCTGCGCTGAGCCTGCAGGCAGGGCCCGCGTATCGTCTCCTAGCGAGAATCCACGGCGTTGCCGTACTCCGTCGTGGTGCTGGCCGCATCCTTGCGCACCGGCACGGCGATCTGCTCGAACACATTGCCTTCGATCACCACGTCCCTGGACTCCAGCAGATTGATGCCTGCCTGGGGTTCCTCTTCCTTCTTCCTGAACAGCCCGCTGCGCTTCACGATGAAGCGGTTGTTGCGGATGATGGAGCCATCGGCATCGCGCAGCTTGAGGATGGCGGGCAGCGGCGCCTTGTCGCGTAGGTCCATGTGCACGATGAAGGTATTGCCCTCCACCAGCGAGCGCGGGCCGTACAGGTAGACGGCGGTGCGGCCATCGACCTCGATGGTGTTGTTGCGCACCACGTTGTCGGAGCCCGCCATGATGATGGCGCGGCCGCCGGATTTGATTTGGAGGTTTTCTGCGGTGTAGAAGGTGGGTGGGGTGTAGTCCCAGGGGATTTCGTTGAACTCTCTTGATCTCAATGTTCCACCCGGATTTTCTCGTACTAGCAAAATCCTCTTTCATCTCAGAGTTCTATTCTTTTCAATAGCAATATGGAGTGCATACATACCCCCAATCCTATTGTGCCCGGGGGTTTCTATTTTCCCGATATGCATTCTTAGTTGGATGGCAAATTATCCCTGCCTGACGTTATGCCGACTACCCGTAGTATTATCAAACGGCTTCCCCGTGACAAGATGGCCGCGCAAATCTAGATCCAAGGTTGTTATTCCGGCTGAAGTTTAAAACTGCTCGTCCTGCAGTTCCTCGGTGTCTATCCGCCTTCCAATCTCTCAATCGCGCGCTCTTCTGCTGAGATAAAATCATGCACAACGCAATAGTAACCAGGTCCTGAGACTTAAGCCATTATTGGATAATATCCACCGCTATATTTAACTGCGTTTGCACCCCTCAGGCAGTGGTGTTCCTCTGTCACTGGGGGGGTGACGACGTCTCTGCCCACTCTTCTTTTGTAAGAGATTTTTGAGGAGCTACTTGGCAGCCAATCATCATAAGAGAAGCTGATATGTAAAAACCAAAAACTACACATCTTTGCATATTGGACTCCTTGGCAAACAAACACCTGGATATTTATCTTCCTGGCCAGAAAGTCTGTCAAGATATTTATCTCTATTCTCTTTGGCATCATCCTTTTTGTATGCATCCTCGCCATCTTTCTCTATATTTATATTGTTGACTTTTGTTCTTTTGCCATTTTTTCCAAATTTTGTTAAATTTAGTTTTCATTTTTAATTAAATCATTGATGGCATCTTGCAGAAATTTATTTTTCTTTGAAAAATCTTTCCCATCTTCTCTGATCTTGTTGAACTCCACTAGAATACTCTCAATTTCCTCGAAACCAATTGCAGGCTTGATTCCATAAGAAGTCAGGAATTCATAAACTGCCTTCTGTCCCGCTAATGTGCGATCCGCGCGCACATTCCAATGCCTTGCATTGACGGTTGGGTCATTTCCCGTGTAATCGGGATCGCCGTTGTAGGTGTAGTCTGGTTCGGAACCTGAGAACCCATGGCCTATGCCCAATCCCAGCGTGAGCGCATCGACGGGGCGGTTGTCCCTGCCACGATGGCTGAAGGTATCCAGGTAGGAGTGCAGGAATTCGCCCAGGAACTGGTATTCGGCGCAAGGCTGGGCCGGGTTGCCCAGGCGGCTGGCGTTGAGCAGGTTGTTCAGTTGCGGGCTCAGGTTGCCCACCACGCTGTTGACGTTGTCGTTGGCGTACTGGGGCAGCGTGGTGCCCTTGTCGTCGGACAGCGTGAAGTGGTACCACAGCAGTTGCCGGTGGTTCTTGAAGATCGAGCCCACCGTGGTGAGGGTGTTGGCATCGTCCAGCGGCTTGGTGATGGGGTTGTCATCCACGTACTGCGAAGCCAGCGCCGTGATGCGTGCCGGCTCGTAGTCCAGGCCGGCGGCCAGGGCCAGGAAGAAGACCATGTAGTAGTGCATGTCCTCCTGGTACAGCCCGGTGGGATCGATGCGGTTGAGCGGGTCGCCGCCGGCATACAGGTAGGCATCGGGCCCGTCCGGGTAGCCCAGCGGGTCCGGCTGCAGGTAGCGGCCGCTGGCCGGGTCGTAGCTGCGGTGCCAGTTGTCGTGCAGTCCGCTTTCCTCGTCGAAGTACTGGCCCGGCAGGCGCAGGTTGAGCACGGCCTGCTGCCGGGGCAGGCTTGTGTGGCCGGCCTGATGCACGGCCGGTGCTCCCCAGGGCGTCTGGCGGGCACGCCAGACCACGCGCTGGCCTGCGTCCGTCATGGCCTGCGGACTGCCCCGGTGGTCGTTGTGGATGTGCAGCATGCGCGCCTTGCCGCTGGCGTTGTCCCGGTTGTGCTCGGATTCCAGCTTGGCGATGGGCAGGGTGCGAGTCCCCTCGCTCAGGTACAGGTACTGGCTGGTGATGCGGCCTTCGCCATCCATTTCCGCGACGAGTCGGTTGTCCTGCCACAGGTAGTGGCTGTGCGTTTGCCCGTCGCCCTGGTGCACGGTCTTGCCCACGCGCTGGCCCAGGCTGTTGTAGCGGTAGCTGGCGATGGGCCGGTCCAGGTGGTCGCTGATGCTCTGGAGCTGTCCTGCCTCGGTGTAGGCGTAGCGGTGCAGCGCGTCCTGGACGGTGCGGCCCTGGCTGTCGAGCTGCACGGGCGCTGGTGCTGACGGTGCGTTGTCCTGCACCAGCCTGCCGAAGCCCTGGTAGCGGTAGTCGGTCTTGTGCAGGCCGGCTGGCGCGTTGGCCTCTGTGTTTGCGTCTGCGGGTCGCCCGTCCTGCTCGATGGCGCGGATGCGCGGGCCCACGCCGTAGCGGTAGCGCTGGCTGAGGATGGGTGCGCTGCCTTGCGATGTGCCTTGTGATGTGCCTTGCCCGGTGGTCTGCTGCGTGAGGCGCCCGGCAATGTCGTATTGGCGCGAGGTGGCCAGGCCATTGCCTGCCGTGTAGTGCTGCAGGCCGTTGAAGGCGTCGATGCCGATGTCGCCAGCCACCGTCTGCGCGGGCAGCAGGCGTTCGAGCAAGCCTGTGGCGCCGGTGCCCAGCCAGTGGTCGCTGGCCTGCAGCAGCCCGGCCACCCAGGCGCTTTGCAGCTGCAGCCCTTGCACGCTGGCGCCTTCGCTGGCGGGGCCGCGCCGGGTGACGAGCACGCGGCCATCGGCCAGGGTGCGGCTGTGGACCCAGCCGTCCGGGCCATAGCGCGTGGCGGTGCGGTAGGTATGTTCGGCCTTGCCATCGGGCGTGGCCAGCGCAATGGTGCGTGCCACGGGGCGGCCCAGGGCGTCGTATTCGATGGACTCGCGCTGCCAGTTGCTATCGATGGTCTGCAGCAGGCGGCCCTGGTAGTGCAGCCGGGTTTGCGAGGAAGAGCGACGATCTGCACCGGGCGCCGGCTCGTAGGTCTTGGCCAGCAGACGCCCGCTGGGAGCGTACTGGTAGTGGGTGCTGCTGCCGTCGGCGCGGGTGTGCACCCGCAATTGATCGGCTTCGTTGTAGCGTGCGCTTTGGCGGCCATGATCGGCAAGCTGAAGCCATACGGTGCGGCCGAAGTCGTCGTGCAGGGCCTGGCGGCGTTCGGCGGGTTGGGTTCCCTGGGAAGCAGTGGTTTGGTGTCCGATGTCCTGGGGTGCTGTCGGCACATCGGAGGAGCCTTGCAGGGCCAGCCGTATCCAGCCATCGGGCGCTTGCGACAGGCTGGCATGGAGACTGCCGTTGTTCAACCAACGCGTGCGGATGTCGTCGCCATCGGTGTGCTGGAGCAACTCGCCCGCGTCGCCGTAGGTGTAGCTGTCCAGGCGCCCATCGGGCAGCAGGCGATGGCTCAGGCGCCCCTGCGCATTCCAGCCGTAGTAGGCCGCACGTTCGGGGAGGTCCTGGCCTTCGCGGTACAGGCCCAGCCGCGTGATGCGGCCTTCGCTGTCGCGTTCGATCTGGCCCCGGTTGCCCAGGCCGTCGAGCCGAGCCTGGGTGCTGCCCTGGTAGGTCCAGGTGGTGCTGCGGCCTGCCGTGTCGATGGCATGGCTGGGGCGGCCCAGGGCGTCGTGGCGGATGCGGTATGGATTCAGGCTCAGCCGGCTGCTGGCGCGGGGCTGGCCGTCGGCATCGAGCAGCCAGCCGCTGGTGCTGATTTCTTCTGCCTGCAGGGCGTTGGCAGACAAGGCGCTGTAGCGTATCTGGCGCTGAAGGCGCCGCACGCCGTCGTCTTCGGTGCGGGTCGTGATGCGCCCGGCCTGGTCATGCTCCAGCGCCACGGTCGTGCCATCGGGCTGCAGCACGCGCGTGACGTGGCTGCCGCTGCGGTCCCAGCGCAGCCGCGTGAGGTCGTTCTGCGCCGGGCTGCCGTCGTCATAGCCTGCCAGCGAGGTGGGCAGCGGCCCGTCGATGTCCACCAGCACGCTGCGGCCGTTGATCTCGGTGTAGCGGTAGCGCGTGCTGCGTTCGATGGGCGTGGCGCCGTCCGCATTGCCTGCGGGCTGGCCCTGGGCGTCCAGGGGGCTGAAGCCCGTCTCGGTGATCTGCAGCGGCTGGCGGCTGCTGTTGTAGCGGATGCGGATCTGGTGCTCGCGCCCGGGCACGACGCTGGGCCGCGCGATGAGTTCGGGTGCGTATTGCTTCCAGGGGTCCTTGCCGTAGCCGTAGCGCACCTGCAGCTGCGGGGCCCTGGCTTGGCCTTGTGTGTAGGCGATGCGGTACACGGCCAGCGGGCGGCCGAAGGGGTCCAGCTCGGTGCGCGTGCCTTCCAGCGGGTGGCCTGCGGGATCGAGCCGCGTGGCTTCGGTCAGGCGCCCTTGCGCGTCGTACCGGTAGCGCATGTCGCCGGGGCCGCAGCTGGCGCAGCCCGGGCCGCGCACTTCAAGCAATCGCCATTGCCCGCCGATGGTGTCGTAGTGGTAGGTGGTTTGCTGGCCCAGGCTGTTGGTGAGGGTGTTCTTCCAGGGCTGGCTGAGGTCCAGGGTGACTTTTTCCTGCTGGCTGTCCGGCGGGCCGCGCACGCTCAAGGTGGCGCGGCCGTTGTCGCCGTAGCCGTAGCTGGCGATGCGCTCGTCCATGGGCTTGCCGTCGCTGCCCTGGCCCTGCACGCTGATGCCCGTGAGCAAGGTGGGGTGCTGCGGGTCGTCGTAGTGGTAGTGGCGCTGGACCGGGGCTTGGCCATCGGCCGATGGGAGGATGACCTGCACGAGGCTGGCGTTCAGCTTGGCCTGGGGCTGGGTGCTGCCGGGCAAGGGCGCGCTGCCGTGGCGGTAGTCGATGCGGCCCAGCGGAGTGTCGATGGCCTGCACGCCGGTGAAGCTGCCCTCGCCCGAAGATTGGGCGTAGTGCAGGCGCAGGCTGCGGCCCTGCGGGTCGGTGACCTTGAGCAGGCGGTTGCCCTTGGCGTTGTAGTCCAGGCGGACCTGCTCGCCCGAGGGCAGGCTGATGCGGGTCAGGCGCCCCCGGTGGTTGAAGCGCAGCTCGCGCCCGTCCATCCATTGCCAGGTGTAGTGCCGTTCCTGGCCGGGCTTGGTTTCCTTGGTGCCCTTTGTATCCGGGCCTTCGATGCGCACGATGCCGTTGCCCGGCTGCTCGCTGGCGCACAGGCTGGGGTGCTCGCGCAGCTTGCTGAAGATGATGCGGGTGCCGTCGGCCTGCACGATCTGCAGGTTGGTGGGGTGGTCGTACAGGCGGGCCTCGTAGCTGAGCAGCCAGCCGCGGCCGAGCAGGCCCGGGGGCACGTAGGCCCGGCTGTAGCTGCTGTTGTAGTGGCGCACGACTTCCAGGCCGAGCACGCCGGGCAAGGCGGGCATGTCCACTTCGCGCTGGTATTTGTTGCCGTTGATGAGGTGGATGGGGTTGCCGGCGCCCTGGTGGGTGCTGCTGGAGTTGCCCTGGGTGGCGGGGCCGGCGCCGCCGCAGGGGCTGCCGCCGGGCGTGGGGGTGCAGGTGCCGCCGCCCGAGCCGCCACCGCCACCGCCACCGCCGAGGTCGATGCCGCCGCCCGTGCCGGGGGCGCAGCTTTGCACGGTGGGGTCGCATTTGCCGGAGCCGCCGCCCAGGTTGGGGGCGGCAGTCGCCAGGGGCGGCGTGGCGTGGGCCAGCAATGCGGCAATGCTTAGCAAGGCGCTGCGCAGCAGGACGTGCCTTCGGTTCATGGATGTCTTCCTCCCTCGGTCTTGGCGAATCTCGGGTATGGAACGGCCATCCGTCTGGCGTCGGGCTGGTGGCGGCGTGTCCCGGTTGGGGTAGCCCGCCAATCTAGGCAGTTAGTGCCCGCGTGTCTCTAGGAATAGTCTGTTTCTGAGGCAGAGGATGAGGAAGGGGGCGGAAATGAGGGCTGGCTTGGGGCTGCTGCGCAACGGGATGCGGCCGCGTCCATGCCCCACAATCCCCGCCAAAGGAGTGCATGAGCAATGGACAGATGGCAAGCCATGCGGGTGTTCTGCGGCGTGGTGGACGCGCAGGGTTTCACGGCGGCCCAGGACCGGCTGGGCATGACGCATTCCACGGCGTCGCGCCATGTCAAATGGCTGGAGTCGGAGCTGGGCACGCAGCTGCTGCAGCGCAATTCGCGCGGGCTGAGCCTGACCGATGCGGGGCGCAGCTACTACCTCAGTTGTGTGCAGTTGCTGGAGCAGCTCGATGCGGCCGAGGCCGCACTGGCGCAGCGCCGTGCGCGCGTGGCGGGCGTGTTGCGCATCACGCTGCCGCTGGCCGTGGGCGCCATCGAGCTGGGCGACTGGCTGCCCGAGTTCGAGCAGCAATTCCCCGATCTGGAGCTGCAGCTGCTTTGCACCGACCGGCTGGTGGACCTGGTGGCCGAGGGCGTGGATGCGGCCGTGCGCATCAGCCGCCAATTGCCTGACAGCGGGCTGCAGGCGCGGCTGCTCACGCATTCGCCGCTGGTGCTGGTGGCGTCGCCCGCCTACCTGATGCGCCAGGGCGTGGTGCAGGTGCCCGGGCAATTGGCCGAGCACCGCGCCCTGGCCTTTGCGGCGGGCCCGGCCCCATTGCGCTGGAGCGTGGTGTCCGCGCAGGGCGCCGTCACCGAGGTGCAGCCGCACACGGCGCTGCGCACCGATTCGGTGGCCACCATCTTCGAGGCCGCACGCGCAGGCCGGGGCATTGCTGCGCTGACCTGGCATACCGTGCGCTCGGCCGTGGAGCGCGGCCAGCTGGTGCGGGTGCTGCCCTGTTTTCATCTGGGGCAGTACAGCTACCACGCGCTGTATCCGCGCACGCGGCATCTGCGCCCGGCCGTGCGCGCGTTTGTGGATTTCATGGCGCGGCGCTATCGGCAGGGGTCGGGCGGCTGAGCATGGTCTTCTGGAGCCGGCCACTGGATGCGCAGGAGCAGGCCTTTGTGCGCACGCATTTCGGCGCCTCGCTCGATGCGCTGCTGCCGCGCCTGCGCCTGTACCAGCGGCGCCTGGGCGATACGCGCAGGGCGCTGTCCATGAATGGCGGGCGCATCTTCATGCCGCGCGCCTTCTTCACGCAGTCCGATCCGCACCAGCCGCTGCGCCTGGTGCATCCGCAGATCGCAGGCATCTTTGCCCATGAGCTGCTGCACCAGTGGCAGCGCCTGCAGGGCATGCCCGTCACGCGGCAGGCCGCCTGGCTGCAGTTCAAGGCGCTGTGCGCGCGCGGCGATCCCTATGCCTATGAGCGCTGCGACGATCCCCGGCGCATGCTGCGGCGCTTTGTCCATGCCCAGGTGGAGCAGCAGGGCCAGATGTGGGAGGACCATGTGCGCGCCTGCGTGGCGGGGCAGGGCGATGCGGCGGGCGCCCTGATCGCGGCCCACGTGCGGGGCGAGTGAGTCAGTTGGCCGGGATGCTCAGTGCTTCGATCAGGTCATGGGCCGACACATCGCGCGCCGCGCCAAAGCCCGCCACGTGCCGGGCGATGGATGGCGTGATGCAGACAAAGCGGAAGTCGCCCAGATCGGTCATGAACGCGGCTTCGGGGAAGCGCAGCACATAGCTGTCGCGCGCGCCATCGGCCAGCACGCTGCCGGGCGGCGGTGTGCTGGCCACGCCTTCGATGGCCACGCGCTCCAGTGCATGCACCCCCTCGCCGTCCACTTCGGCCGCGCATACCAGCAGGCTGACGGCCGGGTGCAGCTCCATGGCCCGCGTGTGCGCTGCCTGTGCGCTCACGTGCAGCACAAAGCAGCCAAACTGCGCATTCCAGGCCCAGGGCACCATGGACAGCCGGGGAGCGGGCAGTGCATCTCCAGCCCCGGGGGCAGGGGAGTCGGCGGGCTGGGTGGCCAGGGCCGCGCTGCGGTGGCGGACCAGCAGATCGCGCAGCGACAGCTGCAGGCGGGACAGGCGGGGCATGGCGGGCGTGGAGGGCATGGCGCCATCGTACCTGTGGCGTACTTTTGACGTGCCCGTGGCCGGCTTGCGAAAGCAGAAGGCGAGTTGCGGTGGCATCGGTATGCCATGGGCGCGCAAGCGTCACTTTGGCGACGATCTCCTGGGGCCTTCCCCAATGCCGGGAACCGGGTGTGGGCCTAGCCTCGCTGGCAAGGCGGATTGCCGCCGTCCCTTCCACTCACCGACACTTCAAAGCCCATCCACCCATGTCCTCCCAGCCCGCGCACCACGCTTTCTGGCCCAGCCGCCTGCCCCATTCCATCACCGTGCCCGCCACCAGCGTCTGGGACAACCTGGCCGTCAATGCGCGCCGCTACCCGGACAAGGCAGCCATCCGCTACTTCGGCAGCTCCATCAGCTACCGCGAGCTGTGCGAGGGCACGGAGCGCATGGCGGCCTACCTGCACGGCCTGGGCGTGCAGCGCGGCGACCGCGTCATTTTGCTGATGCAGAACACGCCGCAACTCATCCTGGCGCACTACGCCATCTTCCGTGCCAATGCGGTGGTGGTGCCGGTCAATCCCATGAACATGGCCGAGGAGCTCAGGCACTACATCACCGACGCCGACGCCAAGGTCGCCATCACCACGGCCGACCTGGCCCCGGAGCTGGCCAAGGCCAGCAATGCGCTGGCGCCCGGCCAGCGGCTGGAGCACCTGGTCGTCACCCAGTTCACGGACGCCTTCGATGCCGGGGTGCAGGGCGACGACGCCCCGCCCGTGCAGTGGCACGACTGGCTGCTGACCCGGCGTGAGCCGGCCGTGCTCGATGGCGGCAGCGTCCACACCTGGCAGCAGGCCCTGGCCTGTACCGACGCCGCGCCGCCCCATGTGGTGGGCCGCGACGACATGGCCGTGCTGCCCTACACCAGCGGAACCACGGGCCATCCCAAGGGCTGCATGCACCCGCACCGCTCCATCAACCACAACGCCGTGGCGGGCAGCTACTGGGGCAGCGGCACCAGCGAGGCGGTCGTGCTGGCCGTGGTGCCCATGTTCCACATCACGGGCATGGTGTCGGTGCTGCACACGGCCATCTTCATGGGCGCCACCGTGGTCGTCATGCCGCGCTGGGACCGCGAATTGGCCGGGCGGCTGATCTCGCGCTACCAGGTCACCAACTGGACCAACATCCCCACCATGGTCATCGACCTGCTGGGCAGCCCCAACTTTGCGCAATTCGACCTCACCAGCCTCAAGTACATCGGCGGCGGCGGTGCGGCCATGCCCCAGGCCGTGGCCCAGCGCCTGCTGGAGCAATACGGCCTGCGCTTCAGCGAGGGCTACGGCCTGACCGAGACGGCCGCACCCACGCACAGCAACCCGTTCGAGCATCCAAAGCAGCAATGCCTGGGCATTCCCTTCATGAGCACCGAGGCGCGTGTCATCGACCCCGATACCGGCGCCGACGTGCCGCAGGGCGAGCAGGGCGAAATCGTCGTCCACGGCCCCGAGGTCTTCGACGGCTACTGGAAGCGGCCCGACGCCACGGCCCAGGTCTTCATGGAGATCGACGGCAAGCGGTTCTTTCGCACCGGCGACCTGGGCCACGTGGACGAGGACGGCTACTACTTCATCACCGACCGCCTCAAGCGCATGATCAACGCCAGCGGCTTCAAGGTCTGGCCGGCCGAGGTCGAATCGCTGATGTTCCGCCACCCCGCCATCCAGGAAGCCTGCGTGATCTCCACGCGCGACGCCTACCGGGGCGAGTCGGTGAAGGCGGTCGTCGTGCTGCGCGCCGGCAAGGAAGACACCACGGCCGAGGACATCATCCAGTGGTGCCGCGAGAACATGGCCGTCTACAAGGCGCCCAAGATCGTGCAGTTCGTCAAGGCCCTGCCCAAGAGCGGCAGCGGCAAGGTGATGTGGCGGCAGCTGCAGGAGGCGGAGGCTGGCTGACTGGCCCTCAGGGCCTCAAAGGCTAGAGCCCTAAGCCCTTGCCCTTGCCCTCGGCGCGTTCCTGACGCGGCCGCCGAGGACGCTGTGGGGATGTTTGCTGCATGGGCGCTGCGAATGCTGCGCGCGCATCTATGATCGCGCGCCAGACACTCACACTGCATCAGACAGCACACAGTACACAGCACATGCATGGATTTCCTGGGTCCGCTGCCACGGTCGTGGCGGCATTTTTTTGCCTTCCCGCTTGCGCGCACGAACTGTGCACCATCGTCGCCGACGCCGACACGGGCCAGTCCCTGGTGCACAGCGGCCCGGCCTGTGCCGAGCGCGTCACGCCGGCCTCCACCTTCAAGATCGCCATCAGCCTGATGGGCTATGACGCCGGCATCCTGCAGGACGAATCCCGGCCCGCGTGGCCGTACCAACTGGAGTATCCGGACTGGGGCGGCGATGCCTGGCGGCGAGAGATCACGCCCCAGGCTTGGATGAAGGACTCGGTGTTCTGGTACTCGCAGCAGGTGGCGCGGGAGCTGGGCCAGCAGCGGTTTGGCGCCTACGTGAGGGCCTTCCAGTACGGCAACGAGGATGTCTCCGCCGTTGCCGTGGCCCATCCCGGCCACAACGGCGCGTGGGTGGTGTCCTCGCTGCGCATCTCGGCGGCCGAGCAGGTGGCCTTCATGCGCAAGATCGTGCGCCGGGAACTGTCTGTGAGCAGTCAGGCCATCGACATGACTGCGCGCATCACCCGGCACCCCGTGCCTGTGGACGGCTGGACCGTGCATGGCAAGACCGGCACCGGGTCGCCCGGCAGCGACAACCGCTACGATGCCAGCCGGGCCTACGGCTGGTATGTGGGCTGGGCCACCAAGGACCAGCGCAGGCTGGTGTTCGCCACGCTGATCCAGGATGAGCAGGCTCGAAAGCCCAATGCCGGCCTGCGCGCACGCGATGCCCTGCTGCAGCGATTGCCTGCTGCGGACCGCTGACAATGCACGGGCGTTTCCTTTCCGCACCTCTCCCGCACATCTCCCGCACATCTCCCGCACATCTCCCGCACATCTCCTGCACAAGAGCGACAGACCGACACCCGATGAAGACCATTGACGAAATGCTGAACCTGGACCTGCTCACCCCCGAGCAGCACGTTGAGATCAGCGACTGGATTGCCCGCGCCAACTCCCCCGAGGAAATACTGCAGATGCCAGCCCCCCTGTGGCAGGCCGTGGAGCGGGCCAGCGAGGCCATGGGCGTCAATGCCGATCTCCTGCGCCCACCCTCGCTGGATGCGGGCGGCGCCGTTTTCGGATAGACCCGGCAGCAGGGGATGGGCCGGCCCACCAGGCAACCGGCCCACCTGCGCACTCCCATGGCGTGCCGGCCAGCTCAGCTGGCCGGTGCCGGTGAGTCCTTGGTGTCCTGAGGCGCCAGCCTGTCGCGCGGCGCGGACCACACGCTGTCCTGCGGGCCGCTGCGCGTGCGCCGTGCCGTGGCACGCGCCATCCAGGCCAGGGCCAGCACGCCGGCCGCGGCCGTCAGGTCCAGGCCGATCAGCGAGGTGTCCACCCACGCGCCGGTGCCTGGCGCCAGCCAGCCCAGCAGCGATGACAGCGCGATCGCGGCCGTGCAGGCGGCGGCCAGCCACAGCAAGGCCGGGGCCGCGCGCGCCGCGCCGCGCACGAAGGCCCAGGCCATGCTGGTGAAGAACACGGCGTAGTAGATGCCCATGTGCCATGCGGCCAGGTCATCGACGCGGCCCGGCAGCCACTTGGCGGCGGCAATGGTGGCGGAAATGCCGGCCACGCAGCCCAGGCAGACGCCGACGGTGGCCGAGGCCATGAGGGCCGTGTCGCGCCGCTGCACGGGCATGTCTGCGCCCTTGCGCTGGGCCTTGCGCCGCGTCTCCACCCACAGCAGATTGCCGCCGTAGAACAGCCACGCGCCCGCCAGGCCCAGCAGGAAGTACAGCCACCAGACCGCGAGTCCGCCGAACGAGGCCATGTGCAGCGCGAAGAAGCTGCTGATGAACAGGTTGGGCGTGCTCTGCCCGCCCGAGAGGTAGTCGGCCGAGAGCAGCTTTCCGCTGTAGGGATCGAGCATGGCAAAGCCACCCACGGCGCGCGGCGATACGGCCTGGGGATTCCTGCCCCAGACGCGCACGGTGGGCCTGGGGCCGGTGACCTGGGCGTACTGCAGTCTTTCGGGCTCGAAGCCGGGCGCGGCGGCCTTGACGATCTCCACCAGCTGCGAGGGCTTGAGCATGTCGGCCGGGTTGCGCGCGGGCGCATCCGGGGCCTTGCCCGATGGGCGCGCAAAGGTCTGGGCCCATTGGCCTTCGTGGATCAGCCTGTCCTGCACCTCGAAGATCTGGTCGTGGTAGGCGAAGACCACGGCGCTCAAGGCCATGACGATGTGAAAGGGCAGACTGACGATGCCCACCACGTTGTGCGCGTCCAGCCACATGCGCTTGAGGTTCCTGCCCACGCGCAGGGCGAAGAAGTCCTTGACCAGCGAGGGCAGCAGGATCACCACGCCCGACACCAGGGCCAGGAAGTACAGGGCCGAGATCGCTCCCATGATCCAGCGGTTGGGGTCCGAGTCCACGGGCAGGCCGACCACGCGGTGCAGCACGTCGATGAACTCCACCAGGCGGGACGGACGCTGCTCATCGACTTGTACGCTGCCGTCGGCCGCGAGCCGTGCCGTGTAGTGGCGTACGGCGCTTTCGTCATGGTCGTCGGCCTTGGGATCGCGCACCTGCCATTGCAGGCGCGGTATGGCGTTGTCGCCCTGCAGCTGCACGATGGCGCCGCGCGCGGCCGCCGGCGTGCTGGCCAGGGTCCGGGCGATCAGCGGCTGCACCTCGTCCATGGGCACGGCCTGCACCACGGCGGCCGGCGGCGTGGACCATCGCCGGATGGGCTCCTTGAACACCGTCAGCGCGCCGGCATAGAAGGCAATGAACAGCGCCATGCCGCTGAGGATGCCCGTCCAGGTATGGACGGATTTGTAGATGCGGATGTAGTCGGCTCTCATGACACGGCTCCCACGCTGCCCTGCGTTGCGGCGCGTACCAGCCACCATGCGGCCAGGGCCAGCGCGTTGGCCCCGCCCAGCCAGGCCCAGGCGCGCAGGCCGCTGGAGAAGAAATACACCAGGGACTGCACCAGCAGCCAGACCGGCGGCACCAGCCACATGACCAGCTGCCCGCTCACCGCCAGCGGCATGTCGTGCAGCAGGGCGGCCAGCAGGCCGCTGGCACTGATCGCCAGGCCCGGGCCGAGCAGCAGGCCGGCCAGGGTCTTGGAGATCCAGTCCGGCCGGATGGGGACCGGCTTGCGCGGGCGGGCCTCAGGGTGTGCGTCGGCCATGGAACAGCGCTCCGATATAGGGCAGCAGGGCGAAGGCCAGCATCAGCAGGGTGAGCCAGGTGAAGGTGGCGGCCAGCGCCCGCATGTCCTGGGCGAACGCCAGCCAGCCGGCGGCGAGCAGGGCAACGCTCGTGAGCCGGGCAGGCCAGCGCGGCCAGGCGGCCGCCCACAGCCTCTGGTTGGGCGAGGCCGCATAGATGCACAGGCAGGCCAGCGAGGTGGCAAGCAGGCCGGCGACGGTGAAGAACGGCATGGAAATTCGATCGTGGGAAGCAAAAGACCCGGCGGGACACATGCGCCCCGCCGGTTGGCCTGCAAGGCGTCAGGCGGTCAGAACGACACGGTCGCCGACAGCCTGAAGGTGCGCGGTGCGCCGGGCATGACGAAGCCGTCGGTGAACATGCCGATCCAGTAGTTCTTGTCCGTCACGTTCTCCACGCTGGCATTGAAGCGCACGGGCGTGGCGCCGAACCTGGTCTCGTACTTGGCCATCAGGTCGAAGCGGTTCCAGGCCGGGGCGCGCAGCTTGTTGCCGGAGTCCACCCACTGCGAGCCGGTGTACAGCACGCGGCCGCCGAACGACAGGCCCTGCACGGGCGTCTCCCAGTCGATGCCGATGCGCGCGCGCAGCTTGGGCACGCCGTAGTTCTCACGGCCGGAGTTGATCTGGCGCGACTTGATGTACTCCACCCCGCCCAGCAGCGACAGCGTCTGCGTGAGCTTGCCGAAGGCGCTCCACTCCAGGCCCTTGAGGCGCTGCTCGCCATCGAGCACCTGGGCATTGCCGCCGTTGGTGATGATGGACGGCTTTTCGATGCGGAAGGCGCTCAGCGTGTGCGTGGTCTGGCCCGCCTGCAGCTTCACGCCCACCTCGCCCTGCTTGGTCTGCATGGGCGCCAGGGTCTCGCCGGTGTTTGCAAAGCCCGCGCCCACGGTGCGGCCGGGCTCCAGGCCTTCGGTGTAGTTGGCATACAGCGAGACGTTGTCACCCCAGGGCCGCACGACCAGGCCGGCCATGGGCGAGACGCGGCTCTTGCTGTAGTTGGACGACACGCCGTTGACCAGCGGCGTCTTCACCGTCTGGTGGCGTGCGCCCAGCGTCAGCAGCACCTTGTCGTTGGCGAAGCTCATCACGTCGGCCAGGGCCAGCGAGCGGAATTCGTTCTCGGTGGTGTAGCCCTTCCACTGCGGCGCGCCCGGGAAGGTGGGCGTCGTCGGCTCGTACATGTTGGTGGTGTAGCAGTAGTTGCAGGCCGTGTTGTAGGTGCCTTCCTTGTGCTTGAGGATGTTGAACGACAGTTGCAGACGGTGCTGCACGCTGCCCGTATTCAACTTGCCGATGACGCCGGCCTCGGCCGTGCGGCGCTCGGATTCGGTGTGCACGTTGTAGATGGCGCCGCGCGTGGTGCCGTCCAGGCCCGTGACGATGGCGCGGGTGCCGAACAGCAGGCCCTTGCCCTGCGCCTCGGAGGCGCCGAAGGCGAAATAGCCCTGCCAGTTCTGCGTGAAGTCCACCTCGGCACGCGCCAGCAGGCCGCTGTTGTCGTACTGGCCGTGGGTGCCGCGGAACATGTTCACGTCGCCGCCGGGCGGTGCCAGCAGCCGGCCCACGCCGGGAATGGCCGCGCTGCCCAGGAAGCTGAACATGCCCGGGCTGCCGCCGTCGATCTTGGTGATGCTGTTGTACAGGTCCAGCGAGAAGCGGGCCCTGTCGCCCAGGTAGTCCAGGCCCAGGGCGCCCACGCGGCGCTTCTGGCTCTCGTCCCTGGCGCCCATGTCGCCCGAGCCGTAGACGCCGTTGAAGCGCAGGCCCAGCCGCTGCTCGGGGCCGAAGCGCCTGCCCACGTCGGCATGCATCTGCAGGTAGGAGTCCGAGACGTAGGTGGCCGTCAGGTCGGCCATGGGCTGGGCCAGCGCGCGCTTGGTGACCATGTTCACGGAGCCGGCCACGCTGGCCAGAGGCGGCATGCCCGACAGCAGCACGTTGGGGCCGCGCATCACCTCCACGCGCTCGAACATCTCGATGGGCACCGAATTGGCCGGCGCCACGCCGTACAGGCCGTTGGTGGCGATGTCCATGGCCGTCACATCCAGGCCGCGCAGGTTGAAGTTCTGCAGCAGGTGTCCCTTGTTGGTGGTGAAGACCACGGCCGCATCGTTTTCCAGCACATCCTGCAGCGACAGGGCGGACCAGTCCTCGGCCAGCTCGCGGGTGTAGGCGTTGACATGCACCGGCGCGTCCACGATGGAGGTGGCGCCCAGGATGCCCAGGCGTGCACCCTTGGCGGCCTTGCGCCCCGGTGCCAGCGTGGGCAGGTCCTCGCGCTCGTACTTGTCGCGCACGTCGATCTGCGACAGCGTCGGCGTCGTTGCGGTCGGCGCCTGCGCTGCATCCTGTGCGATCGCCGTGGACCCGGCGCCGGCGGCCAGCATGGCCAGAACAATGGAGTTGAACCGCAGCGTGCGGCCGTTGGTGGTGTGCATGGACTGGACTCTTGATGTTGTAGATGTCAATGAGAATCAGTCTTAATTATATTTTCGGATTTAGTTAGCATGGGAAGTTGTTGTATCCACGCATCGTCCGGCGGGCAGTTGATCTGCGTCCATGCACGGGCCCAAGGCCCGCCCCCCCATCACCACCTCATCACCACACCATCACCACCCCATCATCGACCGGTGCGCGCCAATGCCTGCCATGGCGCCATCGCTCACCGCCATGGCCACGTTGCCGGCTGCGCGGGCCGCGTCGCCGCAGGCGAACACGTTGGGGACGCTGGTCGCCTGGCCTTCTGCCACTTTGATGAAGGGCCCCATGGGGCCTTCTTCCAGGGCACATCCCAGTTGCTCGGCCACGGGGCTGGCGATGCGGGTGCGCGGCTGGGTGAACAGGCCGTCCATCACCAGGCGGCGGCCATCCTGCAGCACCACGTCGGCCCGGCCTTCCAGGCGGGCGATGGGCGTGGACTCCACCTGGGTGCCCCGGCGCGCAAGGGTGGAAAGCTCTTCGGCGCCGGGCGTGTAGGCGCCGTTGAGCAGCAGCGTGGTCTGGCCCCAGTCCGGCAGCATGACGGCGTGGTGGTGGGCCAGGGCCGAGCTGGCGATGATGCCGATGCGGCCCGCATTCATCTCGTAGCCGTGGCAGTACGGGCAGTGAAAGACGCTGCGGCCCCAGCGCTCGGCCAGTCCCGGCACGGGCGGCAGGCTGTCATGCACGCCCGGCGCCAGGACGAGGCGGGCGGCGCTGATGGCCGTGCCCGCTGCACGGAACTCCAGCCGGCCATCGGGCGCCACGCGGGCGTCCTCGGCCGTGCCGTCCAGCCACTGCACGGTGGGATAGGCCATCAGCTGCTGCCGGGCCTGGGCGGCGATCTGGGCGGGGGCCACGCCATCCTGGGTGAGAAAGCCGTGCGATGTCTCGCCGGCCTGGTCCACGAAGCGGTTGCGCCGCAGCCCGGCATCGACCACCAGCACCTGGCGGCGCGCACGCGCCAGTTGCAGCGCGGCGGACAGGCCGGCATAGCTGCCGCCGATGACGGCGAAATCAACGTGTTTCATGCGAGTGCTCCTGCAGTTGGTGCCAGCCCTGGCCGCCCGCTGCGCGATGGCGGGCCAGGCGGGCGTGGAAGTCGTGGGACAGGGCAGCCAGCGTCACCGTGCCCAGGCGTGCGAGCAGGGCGGCCTCGGCCTGCTGCACGGCGTTGCTCAGGGCTTCGTTCACGGCCTGGGCGACCAGGCATTCGGGCCGGTCTTCCCGGAAGCCCAGCGCCACCAGGCCGGGCGCGCCCAGGGCCTCATGCACGTCGCGCAGCGTGGTGCGGTCCAGTTCGCAAGAAAGCACCCAGCCCCCGCCATGGCCCTTGGCGGAGGTGACAAGGCCTGCATCGCGCAGGCCCGCCATCAGCCGGCGCAGCACGACCGGGTTGGTCTGCAGCGCGGCGGCGAGCATGTCGGAGGTGGCAGGTCCATCGCCCTCGGCCATGTGCAGCAGCACATGGAGGACGTCCGAGAATTGGCTGTTCTGTTTCATGCAACATTATTTGTTGCATGAGTGTGGCCTTGTCCCGTGAAGGGGAATGGGCCTGCCGCCGACTGATCAGGACTCGCCCGTGAACCCGATCTGCTTGACCAGCGAACTCCAGCGCTCGAGCTCGGCCTGCTGGTCGGCCGCCATCTCCTGCTGCGTGCTGCCGCGCGCCAGCAGGCCCAGGGCGGCCAGCCCGTCGATCACGGCCTTGTCCTTGAGCGCGGCCGTGATGGCCGCGTTGGCGTTGGCAATGGTGGTGGCCGGCGTCTTGGCGGGGGCGTAGAAGCCGAACCATTCCTCCACCGTGACATCGGGAAAGCCCAGTTCGGCAAAGGTGGGCACGTCGGGCAGGAAGGGCGAGCGCTGCTTGCCCGAGGTGGCCAGCACGCGCAGGCGGCCGGCCTTCAGGTACTGCAGGTAGTCGCCGCTGGGGTTCATGGTGGCCGCGACCTGGCCGCCCACCAGGTCGGTGATGCTGGGCACGGTGCCGCGATAGGGCGCGTGCTTGAGTTCCACCCCCGAGCGCAGGCTCAGCAGCGCGCCCAGCAGGTGCGGCATGGAGCCCGCGCCCGGCGAGCCGAAGTTGGCCCGGTCGGGGTGGGCCTTGGCCCAGGCCAGGAAGTCCTTGAGGGTCTTGACCTCGGCCGGCACGGCAGGCCCCACGGCCAGGCCGTGGTAGATGACGGCGCCGATGGAGACGGGGATCGCATCCTCGGGCTTGTAGGTCAGCTTGGGGTAGATGTGCGGGTAGACCGAGAAGGCCGACACGGGCGCCAGCGCCAGCACCGAGCCGTTGGGCGGGGCGTTCTTCAGGGCCTCCACCGCGATGCGGCCACCGGCGCCGGGCTTGTTTTCCACAAAGCCCGGCCCTTTGCTGTAGGGCGTGCCGCCCAGCCGCTCGGCCACGCGGCGGGCCACGCTGTCGCCCGAGCTGCCTGCCGGGAAGCCGTACATGATCTTGACCTGGTCCAGTGCCTGGGCCAGGGCCTGCAGTGGCGACAGCGACCCCAGGGCGGCGGCGCTGCCCAGGGCCTGGACGAAATGACGGCGATGCATCTGCATGGATGTCTCCTGGTGAAATCGAAAAAAGGAAAAGCTGGAAAGAACAGGCTCAGAACATGTGGCGGATGCCGACGTTGATGCCGGTCTGCGAGCGGCCCGGCGCGGTGTTGCTGCCCGGGGCGCCGCCGCTGACCGAGACGGTGGCCAGGCGGTCGTTGCGTATGTGGCCGAGCTGGGTGTAGACCGCCGTGCGCTTGGACAGGTTGTAGATGGCGCGTGCCACCAGCAGGTCGGAGTCGTAGCCCGAGACGCCGCGGTAGCGCAGCGTCAGCCACTGGGTTTCGAGCACCAGCGCCTCGGTGACCGGGTACGAGGCGCCCACGTACCAGAGGTTGCTGCGCGGCTTGACGGCGTCGCCATCGTTGTCGCGGCGCAGCAGGCCGCCGCCGACCTTCACGCCGGCCAGCTTGAAGTAGCCGCCCAGGTGCAGCCGCTCGTCATGCTTGGCGCTGGAGGTCATGCCACCGAACACCGGGTCGGTGGACGAGGCCGGCGTGCGGCCGTTTTGCTGTTCGTAGCCCAGCGCCACGCCCCAGGCCGGCGTGTCGTACTTGGCGTACAGCGACCACTGGCGGCAGGCCTGCGTGTCCGATCCGCTCTCGCCCGGGCAGTTGGTGCCGGCGGGGCTGGGGCCTGCGTTGACGGCATCGCGCCCGAAGCTGTAGCCCGCGCCCAGTGCCAGGCCGCCGAAGTTGCCGCGCCAGGCCAGCATGTTGTCGGCGCGCGAGTTGGGGATGTAGGCATCGAGCGAGCCCATGGCGAACACGGCCGGGCCGATGATGTCCGAGTCCAGCAGCGACCAGAACAGCATGGAGTTCTGGCGGCCCATGGTCAGGCTGCCCCAGTTGCCGCCCAGTCCCACCCAGCTTTGGCGCCCGAAGCCGCGCCCGCCCTGGTTGAAGGTGCCCTGGTCGGGCGCAAAGCCCGACTCCAGCGTGTAGATGGCCTTGAGACCGCCGCCCAGGTCCTCGCTGCCGCGCAGGCCCCAGCGCGAGGGCACCAGGCTGGTGGTCGATGGCATGCGGCTGAGACCACCGCCCGCCGCCACATTGTTCATGTGCTCCACGCCCACATCGACGATGCCGTAGAGCGTGACGCTGGAGGTGCCTTGCGCGAAGGCGCCGAAGCTGGTGCTGGAGCCGGCCAGGGCCAGCACGGCGGCGGCCGCCAGGGTCAGTGTGGAAGGGGTTTTTTGCATGGTGATGTCTCCTCTGGTTTGAAAAATCGTTGCCGTCTTGGCGTGGGTGTCCGCGCGCCTTTTTTCAGGCGCAGCGGTGCCCGGCCCCGCCGAGGGGCGGGACTGCGGACAAGGGGTGGATGAGGGCGGAGGGGGCGTGCCGTTCAGGAGACCGTTCAGGCGCCGCCCGCCTTCAGTGCATGGTCAGCGGCAGCTGAAGCTGGCAGCGCTTTCCATGTCGCCGCTGCCGTTGTAGTGGGCGGCCAGCGGATGGGGGCACAGCGGCCGGGTGCGCGTGGGCGACCAGGTGGCGGGCAGGTCGGCGTTGACGCCGCCCGCGTTGCCTGCGCCGCGCGCACTGGCGATCACGCGGTCTGGGGCCTGGCCTTTCTCCACCCAGGCCACGAGGGAGCTGAGCATGTCGAACTGCTCGGTGGCCGGGCCGCCGCTGCAGTGGTTCATGCCGGGCACCAGGTACAGGCGGGCGAAGTCGGCTGCGTCGCCATGGTTGCGGCGCAGCGTGTCGTACCACTGCACGGTGTCGTCGCTGGAGAAGATGGGGTCGGCCGTGCCGTGGTAGACCATGAGCTTGGCGCCCCGGTTGCGCAGCACGGGCAGCTTGCCGTAGTCGGGCGGGAGCATGAAGGACAGCGCGCTTTCGGTGTACAGCGCCGTCGTGGCCTGGACCTTGGCCAGCATGCTGTCCACGCTGCCTGTCAGCGCGAACTGCGGGCCGTTGAAGGTGGTGGGGTTCTCGGGTGGCGCCTGCCAGACCAGGCCCACGGCGCCGGTGTCCAGGTTCAGCGAGTTGGAGAATTTCCAGCCGGCCCAGCCGGCCGTATCCAGCCCCGCGTCATACGGGAAGCTGCTGTAGATGCGGCTGCCGCCGCTGGTGGCTGCGCCCTTGAACAGGCCGGCAATGGTGCTCTTTTGCTCGGCGCTGAGGCAGCTGCCGTCGCGCGCGCCGCCGCAGGTGGGCACGTCGCGCGACAGGTCGAAGCTCGCCTGGCAGGCTGCGCCGGCCTGCACCATGCCGTCGGTGGCGCCGTCCAGCGCATCGCACCGGGCCAGCACGGCCTGGCTGACCAGGCGGCGCTCTGCCTGGGTGAAGCCCGTGCCCAGGTCGGCGGGCGTGGTGGCCAGCCGGGCGTAGCCCTGGGCACCGGCAATGTTGGCAATGGCCGCCAGCGGCAGGCGCGTGCCGGGGTTGCCGGCAATGATGCCGTCGTACTGGTCGGCATAGCGCGAGGCCGCCACCATGGCGTGGCGCCCGCCGTTGGAGCAGCCGCCCAGGTAGGAGCGGTCCGGGCCCTTGCCATAGGCCGTCTGCAGCGCGCTGCGCGCCATGGGCGTGAGCTTGCCCACGGCCTGGTAGCCGTAGTCCAGCCGCGCCTGCGGGTCCAGGCCGAAGAAGGGGCCCAGGCTGCCTGCATGGCCCGCATCGGAGCTGAGCACGGCAAAGCCCATCTGCAGCGCATTGCCCAGCGGCCCGCCGCCCAGTGCGCCCACGGCCGTGCTCACGCTGCCGTCCAGGCCGCCGTTGGCCTGGTAGAAAAAGCGCCCGTTCCAGTCGCGCGGCAGGCGCATCTCGAAGCCCACGGCGTAGCTCTGGCCGTCGACGGTGCTGACGCGCTCGTGCATGCGGCCGGTCACGCGGCAGTGCTCGGCAATGGGCTTGCCTGCCACCGTCAGCGTGCCGGCAGCCACGGTCTCGGCGGCGGTGATGCGGGTGTTGGGAAAAGAGATCTTGGCCGCCAGGTCGTTGCACGACAGCAGGCTTGCCGGGCGGGCCTCGGCCAGTTGGGAAATGCCGTCGTTCGAGCCGCCGCAGGCGGCCAGCAACAGGGCGGGAAGGGCGGCGGCCAGCGTGACCGGCAAGGCGCGGGAACGGGTCTTGTGGATCTTTCTGTCCATGTCTGTCTCCTCGGAAGGTGGTGTGAAGCCTCAGCGCGAAACCGTTGCGTGGCAGCCGTTGCCCGCTTCCGCATCGCTTTCTGATGGCCGCGATTTTGGTTATATTTAATAACCAATTCAAGCGGCCTTTGCAAAATTCTTATTGGGACTTCCCCTTGATGCCGGGGCAGGCAGCAGGCCGCACAGGAGACAGACATGGACCACGAAAAACTGATTGCCATCGACATCCACACGCACGCCGAGGTGAGCTGCTGGAACCCGTTCGACAACTACGGCGAGGAATATGACCGTGCCGCCGACAGGTACTTCGGCAACGGCCGCCGACCGACCATCGCCGAGACCGTGGCCTACTACCGCGAGCGCAACCTGGGCCTGGTGATGTTCACGGTGGACAGCGAGTCGCAGCTGGGCCGGCGCCGCATTCCCAACGAGGAGATCGCCGAGGCCGCGCGGGCCAACAGCGACATGATGGTGGCCTTCGCCAGCATCGATCCGCACAAGGGCCGCATGGGTGCGCGCGAGGCGCGGCGGCTGATCGAGGAAGAGGGCGTCAGGGGCTTCAAGTTCCATCCCACGGTGCAGGGCTTCCATCCCTACGACCGCATGGCCTGGCCGATCTACGAGGTGGTCGCCGAGCACAAGCTGCCGGCCATCTTCCACACGGGCCACAGCGGCATTGGCAGCGGCATGCGCTGCGGCGGCGGCCTGCGCCTGGCCTACAGCAACCCCATGCACCTGGACGATGTGGCCATCGACTTCCCCGACATGCAGATCGTGATGGCCCACCCCAGCTTTCCCTGGCAGGACGAGGCCTTGTCCGTGGCCCTGCACAAGCCCAATGTCTGGATCGATCTGTCGGGCTGGAGCCCCAAGTACTTTCCCCGGCAGCTGGTGCAGTACGCCAACACCCTGCTCAAGGACCGCGTGCTCTTCGGCAGCGACTATCCGCTGATCACGCCCGAGCGCTGGATGAAGGATTTCCAGGAAGCCGGCTTCAAGCCCGAGGTGATGCCCGGCATCCTCAAGGGCAACGCGGTGCGGCTGCTGGGGCTGGAGCAGCCGGCAGCGGAGAAGGCGGACTGAGCGCGCTCAGTTGTAGATCTTCTGCAGCAGCTGGATCAGCGTCCTGCGCTCGGCGTCGGTCAGGCGGTAGGTGGCATCCATTTCCAATTCCGCCGCCGTTCTTTCCGCCCGGGCCGTGAGTTCGGCGCCAGCCGGCGTCAGGTGCACGCCCACGGCGCGGCGGTCGGTGGGGTGGGTGCGCCGCTCGATCAGCTTGCGGCGCTCCAGCGCTGCGATCAGGCCCACCAGGTTGGGCGGCATCACATCCAGCGCCGCGCACAGCTGGCGCGAGGTGATGCCGGGGTTGTGGGACACCAGGGAGAGCACGGAGAACTCCACCATCTTGAGATCGTGGGTGGCCATGCGCTCCACGAAGACTTCGATGATGGACAGCGAGGCACGCCGGGCGTTGTAGCCCACCAGGGTGTGCAGGAAGGAGGCGTCGATGGACGGCCCCGGCGCTGCAGTGCTGGACGGGGCCGTGTTCTCTTCGGCAGGGACGGGCTTGGGTGTGCGGGCGCGGGGCATGGGGACAAGGAGCTGAAAGCCGAATCATAGTGGGGCGCGGCTGCCATGTCCCGATGCCGGCGCAGCGGACTTGCCCTGGTGCTAGAAGTCGAAAAGATCGGAGAGAAAGCCTTCGCGCTTCTTGCGGCGGTAGCCATCGTGGCTGGAGTGCTCGCGCCGGTCATGGGATCCGTCAGGGCCCGCGCGCCGTTCCTGCGGGCGTTCATAGGCTGCTGGCGCTGCGGGTGCCTGGGCGGCGGAGCGCTCGATGAGCTTGTCCAGTTCTCCGCGGTCCAGCCAGACGCCGCGGCATTGGGGGCAGTAGTCGATCTCTATGTTCTGGCGCTCGGAGATGATGAGCGTGGCATCTCGGCAGGCGGGACATTGCATGACAGTTTCACCTTTGCCTGTTCAGGCAGTGGCTCCATCGGCAACGATGGAGTGTGGGCCGGGCTGTTATGCGTTGAGATCTCCAGCGAAGGCCGTTCGACTGCGGGGGCGGTGGATAGTTCCGCCGCCCGAAGCGCCATTTCCATGTCGTGCCGTGCCATGCGACCTTGATGGCAGGCCTGGTATTGACTATGAATGAACGTTCGTTCATTATTCGAGGCATGAAAAAGAAGGAAGACATCAGCGAGCGCCGGGCCCTCATCGTTGAGGCGGCCCTGCAGTGCTTCGTGGAGCGCGGCTTTCACTGCACCAGCATGCGCGACATAGCGCAGATGGCGTCGGTGAGCCTGGGCAATCTGTACAACCACTTCGACAGCAAGCAGGCCTTGATTGCCGAGGTCGCCACGCAGGAGCAGACCGAGCTGCTGCCCTTGCTGCAGGCGCTGGAGCAGGCAGCAGCCCCTTCGCTGCCTGTGGTGGCGCAATTCCTGGCCGCCTACCAGGCGCTGTGCCGCCAGCGGGAATGGGCCGTGCTCAGCGCCGAATGCCTGTCCGAGATTGCGCGTTCGCCCGGGCTGGCGCCGGCCTTCGAGGCCAACCGCAGGCGCATGCTCGACGGCCTGGCAGGCTTCATGGAGCGCGGGGCGCAGCAGGGCCTCTTGCGGCCCGCCGTGCCCGTGCGCCTGGCCGCCCAACTGCTGCTGGACGCCGTGGAAAGCGATGCCCTGCGCTTTGCGCTGGCGGTGACGCCGCAAGAAGACGCGGGGGCGGATGAAGGGGTCGATGTGCTGCATCCCGCCTTGCTGGCCTGCCTTCTGGGAGGCGAGGCACGGGGAGACGCGACATGAGGCACGCCACCGGCAGGGGCGCCCGCCTGGCGGGGCTGGACCTGGCGCGCTACCTGGCGCTGGCGGGCATGGTGTTCGTCAACTTCAAGCAGGCCATGCATCCCGCGCTGCAGGAGCCGGGCTGGCTGCTGTCGTTCTTCCATTTCCTGGAGGGCAAGGCCTCGGCCACCTTCGTGGTGCTGGCGGGCCTGGGCCTGGTGCTGGCCACGCGCTCGCTGGAGCCCGCCACGGCGCGCACCTGGACGCTGCGCCGCGCGCTGTTCCTGCTGGTGGCCGGCTGGATGAACCTGCTGATCTTTCCGGCCGACATCATCCACTACTACGCGGTGTATTTCGTGCTGGCCATCGCCTGGCTGCAGGCCGGCGCACGGGCGCTGCTGGCCGGCATGGCGGCCGTGGCCGCGCTGTCCGCCTGGGCCTTGCTGCAGCTGGACTACAGCCAGGGCTGGGACTGGGCCAGCCTGTCCTACCAGGGCCTGTGGGAGCCGGCCGGCTTTGCGCGCAACCTGCTGTTCAACGGCTTCCATCCGGTGCTGCCCTGGTTTGCGTTCTTCCTCTGCGGCATGCTGCTGGCACGCCTGCCGCTGGCCGAGCCGCGCGTGCAATGGGGCCTGGTGGCTTCTGGTGTAGCGATGGTGGGCTTGGCCTGCGCCGTCTCGGCACTTGCGGCACAGAGTGAATGGGCTCCCTGGCTGGCCACCGGCCCCATGCCGCCCGGCCCAGCCTACCTGCTGATGGGCCTGGGCTGCGCCAGCATTGCCATAGGCGCCTGCCTGCGGCTGGCCGACCGCTGGCCCGCTGGACCGTGGCGCGGCCTGCTGCCGGCCGGGCGCATGACGCTGACCCTGTACCTGGCACACATCCTCATCGGCATGGGCCTGCTGGAGGCCATGGGCGCGCTGGACGGATCACGCAGCCTGCGCGAAGTGGCCGTGGCCGCCGCGCTGTACGTGATCATCGCCAGCCTGGCCGCCTGGGCCTGGAGCAAGAAGGTGGCGCAGGGGCCCGTGGAGTGGGTGATGCGGCGGCTGACGGCCGTGGGCTGATGCGGCCCGCAGCAGGATTGTCCCGGTCCTGCACCCTTGGCGACCCTGCTGTAAGATAGCCCTCCGCTCCGGGGTGCACGCCAGTGCTGAGATCCACACCCGAGAACTTGAACCGGGTCATTCCGGCGGAAGAAGAGCTTGCACCCCTGCGTGGCCACCCATGCGCCACGGGCGGGGGAGCCTTCGGAGCATCACGTCCCAGCTCTCGAAGGAATTCCATGGACAAGGCCCGGCCCCAGGCGGCTTCTCTGGTCGCAGACCTGCTTGCATTCATCGCCATGGACGGCTGCACCGACGAGCAGTTCGACGCACTGGCGCTGCGGCTGTTCGCCTACCAATACGAATCGAATGCGCCGTTTCGCAGCTTCTGCCAGCGGCGCGGCGCCACGCTGCGCAATGTGAAGACCTGGAGCGACATTCCCGCCGTGCCCATCGACGCGTTCAAGGCCATGGAGCTGCGCAGCGAGCCGGCCTCGCCCTCGGAGCGCGTGTTCATGACCAGCGGCACCACGGGCCAGGCCAAGGGGCTGTCTTCGCGCGGGCGCCACTTCCATCCCGCGCTCGATGTCTACGATGCGTCGATGACGCGCAACTTCGCGCAGCGCTTCATGGCCGGGCACGAGCGCCTGCCCATGGGCATTCTCTTTCCCGACGAGCAGGCCATGCCCAACTCTTCGCTGGCGCATTACCTGGCGCTGGCCATGTCGGAATTCGGCACTCCTGACAGCCGCTACTTCCTGACCCCCGACGGCCTGGACATGCCCGGCCTGTGCGCCGCGCTGCAGGAGTCCGAGCGCAGCGGCCGCCCCTATGCGCTGCTGGGCGCCAGCTTCAGCCTGGTGCATGTGATGGATGCGCTGCGCGAGCAGGGCCGCAGCTTTTGCC
Organism: Delftia deserti; assembly: GCF_042653485.1. Lineage (NCBI taxonomy): Bacteria > Pseudomonadati > Pseudomonadota > Betaproteobacteria > Burkholderiales > Comamonadaceae > Delftia > Delftia deserti. The sequence continues at coordinate 6,387,784 of NZ_JBHSIH010000001.1, forward strand.
TGCCGCCGGGCAGCCGCATCCTGGACACGGGCGGCTACAAGGGCCAGTCGCGCGAGCTGCCGCTGGAGGATTTCTACGCCGACCTGTCGCGGCTGCTGGGCGTGCCGCGCAGCCACTGCATCAACATGTACGGCATGACCGAGTTGAGCACGCAGTTCTATGACGACGGCAATGCCACGCTGCCCTCGGTCAAGTCGGGACCGCACTGGATACGCTCGCGCCTGGTCGAGCCCGTCACCGGGCGCAGCGTGGCGCCCGGCGAGCGCGGCATTCTCGTGCACTGCGACCTGGCCAACTACAACGCGGTCACCACCATCCTCACCGAGGACGTGGGCCTGTGGGCCGGCCATGGCGAGAACAGCGGGTTCCTGTTGCTGGGGCGTGCCGAGGGCGCAGCGGCCAAGGGCTGCTCGCTGGCGGTCGATGAATTCGTGAAGGCTGCGGCGGCATGACGACGGAGCGGATCACGGCCGGCTACCTGCCCGAACTGCCTGGTTTGCGCGAGGACGAGGTGCAGTGGCATGTACTGCCCTTCGAACGCGGCGGCATGCGGCTGGAAGTCTCCGTGCCCCTGCTGACCGGCCCGCAGATGCATGCGCTGGCAGCCCATGTGCGCCGTGCCGCCGACCGCCACCTCAGGGCCATGCCCGTGGCCGAGATCATCGACGCCATCGACCGCGCCATTGCCCGCCTGCTGGACCGCAGCGATCCCTATCGGCGCCAGGCCGAGGCCTGGCTGCCCGTGGTCAGCGGCCATGACGCCGACATGGTGCGCCTGGGGCTGACGGGCTTCTTCAAGACCTTTCGCGCCGCGCAGCTGCGGCGCTTCGTGGCCGAGGACTTTGCCAACCCGGCCGTGCTCGACGGCTTCCAGCCCGCGCCCAAGGGCGGCGCGGTGCGTGCCTTCGGCCCCGACCTGCTGATGCACAGCTGGGCGGGCAATGTGCCTGCGCTGTCCCTGTGGAGCCTGGTCTGCGGCCTGCTGGTCAAGGCGCCCGCCATTGGCAAGCTGGCCAGCGCCGAGCCGCTGTTCGCGGGCTGGTTCGCACGGCTGCTGGCCGAGGTGCACCCGCCGCTGGCCGATTGCCTGGCCGTGGTGTGGTGGAGCGGTGCGGATGGCGCGGATGGAGATGCCGCCGCCGCGCTCCACGCCGAGGCCGACACCGTGCTCGCCTACGGCGGCAACCAGACGCTGCAGGCACTGCGCCAGCGCCTGCCCGTGACCACGCGCTTTCTGCCGCACGGCCACAAGCTGGGCTTTGGCATGGTGGGCGCTGCCGCGCTGGACACGCTCAAGGCGCCTGCCGTGGCGCGGCTGGCGGCCTGGGACGTGATGCGCTACGACCAGCAGGGCTGCTACTCGCCCCATGTCTTCTACGTGGAGCGCGGCGCCCCCGTTTCTCCGCGTGCCTTTGCCGACTATCTGGCGGCCGAGCTGGCCAACCTGCAGCGGCGCTTTGCACGCCGGCCGCTGGAGCTGGAGGAGGGCGCCGCCGTGGCCCGCTGGCAGCAGTCCGTGGAATGGTCGGGCGACGCGCAGCAACTGCTGGGCCCCGTTGACGCACCCTGGAGCGTGGCGTACAGCGACAGCCTGCAGCCGCTGGCGCCCACGGCCCTGTACCGCACGATTGCCGTGGTGGGAGTGGACCGCCTGGATGACGCCGTGCCCGTGGTGGCCGCGCAGCGCGAATACCTGCAGACGGCCGGCATTGCCGCCTCGCCCGAGCAGTTGTACCGGCTGGCCGGCCTGCTGGGCGCGGCCGGCGTCACGCGCATCAGCGCCATCGGCTCCATGAGCATGCCCGAGGCCGGCTGGCACCATGACGGCCGCTTCAACCTGCTGGACCTGGTGCGCATGGCCGAGATCGAGCAATCTGCCGAGGCGGCGGCGCAGCCGTTCGCCCCGTATGCGGATTGACATCCATGCACACCGGCACGACGGGCATGACGGGCAAGACGGGCATGACAGACGGGACTGACGGCATGGCGTTTCTCGATATCGAACAGGTGGTGTTCACCTACCCGGGCCGCCCGCCCGTGGTGGACGGCGTGCACTGGCGCGTGCAGGCCGGTGAGGTCCACTGCCTGCTGGGCCGCAGCGGCTGCGGCAAGACCACCTTGCTGAAGCTGGCAGCCGGGCTGCTCAGGCCGCAGTCGGGCCGCATCCTGCTGCGCGGCGCAGAGCTGGCCGAGCCAGGCCCGCAGCTGGGCTTCATGTTCCAGGCGCCCACGCTGCTGGAGTGGCATACGGCGCTGGGCAATGTGCTGCTGCCCGTGTCGCTGCAAAGGCGCCCCGCGCCGCAGGACGAGCAACGCGCCCTGGCGCTGCTGGAGCAACTGGGCCTGGCCAGCCACGCGCAGCGCCATCCGCGCCATCTCTCGGGCGGGCAGCAAAGCCGCGTGGCGCTGGCACGGGCGCTGGTCCTCGATCCGCCGCTGCTGCTGCTGGACGAGCCCTTTGCCGCGCTGGACGCCATCACGCGCGCCGAGCTGCAGGACGACCTGCTGCGCACCTGCCGCGAGCGCGGCACCACGGTGCTCTTCGTCACCCACGACATCAACGAGGCCGTCTACCTGGGCGACCGCATCGCCCTCATGCACGGCGGGCGCATCGTGGCCGATATGGCGGTCGATCTGCCCGCGCCGCGCACCCAGGCCATGCGCCACGGGCCGGCGTTCAACGAGCACTGCGCCCGCGTGCGCGCAGCCATGGACAGGACGGCGGCATGACGGTGTCCTTGTTCCATGCCCGCCTGCTGGCCGCCGCGCTGGCGCTGGTCCTGCTGGGCCTGTGGGAGCTGCTGGTGCGGCAATGGGGCCTGTCCGCCCTGGTGCTGCCGGCGCCCTCGGCCATTGCGGCATCGCTGTGGACGGGGCTGGCCACGGGCTATTTCTGGCCGCACATCCGGGCGACGCTCCAGGCCCTGCTGCTGGGGCTGGCGGCCGGCAGCGCGATCGGCCTGCTGGCGGGCATGGCCTTGGCTGAATCCGAGCTGCTGGAGCGTGTGCTCAAGCCCTATGTGGTGGTCAGCCAGGTCGTGCCCAAGCTGGCGCTGGCGCCGCTGTTCGTGCTGTGGTTCGGCTTCGGCATGCTGCCCACGGTGCTGATCACCGCGCTGATCTGCTTTTTCCCGCTGATGGAAAACACCTTGACCGGCCTGCGCCAGGTCGATGCCCAGCGGCTGCAGCTGTTTCGCATGCTGGGCGCCACGCGGCTGCAGACGCTGCTGCGCCTGAAGCTGCCCACGGGCCTGCCCGCCATTCTTGCGGGCCTGCGCGTGGCCGTGGTGCTGGCCCTGGTCGGCGCCGTGGTGGCCGAGTTCATGGGCGCCAGCCGCGGCCTGGGCGCCGTGGTCATTGCCGCCCAGGGAATGATGGACACCACCCTCATGTTTGCGGCCCTGGTGCTGATCGCCGCCATGGGCCTGCTGCTGTACCAGGCCTGCCTGGTGCTGGAGCGCCGGCTGCTGCGCTCGCGCGCCGCCTGACCACACTGAACACTCCCGAAACCTTTTCCCAAAGCGCCATGCACACACCGCAATCCCCCTTCCTCACCCGCCGCAGCCTGCTGGGCGCCACCGCTGGCCTGGCAGGCCTGGCTCTGGCCGGCACCTCGGCAGCGACCGCGCCTGCCCAGGGCAAGATCCGCCTGGCCGGATGGAGCAAGCCCATCAGCGAGATCACCAACATCCTGGCCGAGCCCGACAAGGGCTTCTTCAAGGCCCAGGGCGTGGAGCTGGCCTACCTGCCCGGCGCAGGCGGCGGCGACGCCATCCGCAACATGCTCAGCGGCCAGGCCGACGTGGCCTTCACCGATCCCGGCTCCTTCTTCATGGCGCTGGACAAGGGCGAGAAGCTGGTCGCCATCTACGACATCTACCCGCAGAACGTGTTCAACGTGGTCTCGCTCAAGTCGGCAGGCATCCGCAAGCCGGCCGACCTCAAGGGCAAGAAGATCGGCGTCTACAGCCTGTCCAGCGGCACGCGCCAGAACCTGCTGGTGATGCTGCACCAGGCCGGCCTCAAGGAATCGGACGTGACCATCGTCGTCACCGGCCTGCTCAACTTCGCGCCGCTGATGCAGGGTCAGGTCGATGCCACGGCCGCCACCGACACCGGCCTGGCCGTGGGCCTGCGCAAGGGTATTGGCGAGGTCGATGTGATGCAGGTGCGCGATCACCTCAACATCTCCAGCGACATGTTCGTGGTGCGCGAGGACACGCTGCGCGACAAAAAGGACCTGCTGCGCGCCTTCCTCAAGGGCTACCGCGACAGCGCCGCCTGGATGATGGCCAACCCCGAGGAGGCCGCCACGCTGGCCGGCAAGCACGCCATCGACGGCACGCAGCGCGACATCAACCTGGACGTGATCCGCCTGCGCAATGCGTCTTCGCAGCCGCTGCAGGCCGGCAAGCCGCTGGGCAGCTTCGACCTGGCCGCCCTGCAAAAGGGCGCCGACGCCTACCGTGCGCTGGGCATGGTGCAAAGGCAGATCAAGGTGTCCGACGTGGTGGACACCAGCCTGCTGCCCGGGGCCTGAGATGGCACAGCCGTCTTCCCTGGGACTGCAAGGCAAGGTGGTGCTGGTCACCGGCGCCGGCCGCGGCATAGGCGCGGCCATTGCCATCGCCTTTGCGCGCGAGGGTGCCACCGTGGTGGTCAACCACCTGTCCAACGACGAAGCCGCCGCCCGCACCGTGGCGGCCTGCCAGGCGGCGGGCCAGGAGTCAGGCGGCGACGCCTGGGCCGTGAAGGCCGACGTGGGCTCGCAGCCCGCCGTCCAGGCCATGACTGAGGCCATTGCGCGCGAGGCGGGCGCCATCGACATCGTGGTCAACAACGCCTTCAAACCCTACGCCTTCGACCCCGAGCGCCGCCGCCGCTTCGACGACCTGCAATGGAGCGACTACCAGGCCCAGTACGACGGTGCCGTGGGCGCGGCCTTCAATGTCTGCCGCGCCGTGCTGCCGCAGATGCGCCAGCGTGCGCGGGGCAGCATCGTCAACATCGCCAGCAATTTGGTGGAGCACCCCGTCGTGCCCTACCACGACTACACCACGGCCAAGGCCTCGCTGGTGGCCTTCAGCCGCAACCTGGCCAGCGAGCTGGGGCCCGTGGGCATACGCGTCAACTGCGTTGCGCCGGGCCTGGTCTATCCCACGCAGGGCACGCAGGACACGCGCGAGTCATTTCGCGAATCACTGATGGCGGCCACGCCGCTGCGCCGCCTGGCAAGCCCCGAAGACGTGGCGGGGCCGGTGCTGTTCCTGGCCTCGGAACTGAGCGGCTTCATGACGGGGCAGCTGCTGTTCGTCGATGGCGGACTGGTGATGCGCTGAGTCTGTCCTAGAACTGTTCCCACTCCTCCGCCATCTCGGCCGCCGTGGCGCGGCGGGGTGCCGTGGTCCTGGCAGGCAGCGCCAAAGGCGCGCTGGAGGCCGCAGCCGCTGCCGCGCGCAAGGGCTGGGTGCGGGGCGCGGCGGGTGCCAGCGCTGGGGAAGGTTGGACGGTCTTTGCGCGTGCCGGCGCGGCCGTTGCCACCGACATCGACATGGCCTGTGCGCGGGCTGCGCTCTCATCCAGCCGGAACACGCTGACCAGTTGCACCAACTGCGCGGCCTGCCGGTTCAGGCTGTCGGCGGCGGCTGCGGACTCTTCCACCAGGGAGGCGTTCTGCTGTGTCACCTGATCCAGTTGCTGCACCGCATCGCTGACCTGGGTCACGCCCTGGGACTGCTCCTGCGTGGAGGCACCGATGTCGGAGATCAGTTCGGCCACGCGGTGCGTCTGGGTGACGATGTCGTTCATGGTGCTGCCGGCCTCGGCCACCTGGCGGGAGCCGGCGGCGACCTTGCCCACGCTCTCGCTGATCAGGCCCTTGATCTCCTTGGCCGCGTTGGCGCAGCGCTGGGCCAGGGAGCGCACCTCCGAGGCGACCACCGCAAAGCCCTTGCCTTGTTCCCCGGCACGCGCGGCCTCCACGGCGGCGTTGAGCGCGAGGATGTTGGTCTGGAAGGCGATGGCGTCGATCACGCCGATGATTTCCTCGATCTTGCGCGAGCTGTGCGTGATGTCCTCCATGGTGCTGACCACGCCATGCACCACCTCGCCGCCGTGCACGGCCGTTGCGCTGGCCGACTGGGCCAGGCCCGAGGCACTGCGCACCGTGTCCACGTTCTGCTGGATGGTGGCGGTCATCTGCTCCATGGAGGCGGCCGTTTCCTCCAGGTTGGCGGCCTGTTCTTCCGTGCGTGCGCTCAGGTCGGCATTGCCCGAGGCGATCTGGCTGGCGCCCGTGGCAATCGATTCGCTGCTGTGGCGCACCTGGCTGACGATGTCGGCCAGGCTCGCGCGCATGGAGTCCAGCGCAGCCAGCAGGCTGGTAGTGTCACCGGGCCGCAGCGCCACGGCCACCGCCAGGTTGCCCTTGGCGACTTCCTGCGTGATCTGCGCCGCGTAGGCGGGCTCCCCGCCCAGCAGGCCCGTGATGCGGCGCGTGATGGCCCAGCCCACCAGCGCGCCCGTGGCCAGGGCGGCCAGCGCCAGGGACAGCATCAGCCGCCCGGCAGCCAGGGATTTTTCCTCGGAAGCATGCGCCGTTTCCGTGGCACGCACCTGTTGATGGGCCAGGATGTCATTGATGGAGGTGAAGAACGCGTCCTGGCGTTTGCGGAACTCCCCGCTTTCGCCGAGCATGGCCGAGACGGCCTGCAGGTCGTGGCGCGTGGCCGCCTCCATGAACTGGTCGAGCAGCGGCAGATAGGCAATGCGCGCGTTCTTCATGTTGTCGTACAGGGCAACGCCCTGCGGTGTGCTCAGGCCTTCGCGGAACTTCTCCATCAGCTGGCCGATCTTCTGGCGCTGTGCATCCAGCGCGGCCTTGGCCAGCTTCTTTTCCGCGGCGTCCTCCATCAGCGCCATGCTGCGCACGCCGCGAAAGATGAACTCCACCGAGCCCTTGATCTCCACCAGCCTGAGCAGGCTGGTGATCCGCGTGTCGGCCAGGTAGGACACATCATCGGAGGCCTGCACCAGCTGGGCGCGGCCATACAGCGCGATCGATAGCGCAATGGCAATGAGAATCGAAAATCCCAGACCCAACATGGAGCCCGTCTTCATGTTTTTCAGGTATGTCATGCGTATTCCTTTCAGTATTCAATATGGCTGCGTGCCATGCAATCGGGCCGCATTGCATAAGAATCCGGGTCACGCCAATCGATGATGGCGTACCCAGAGAGACGGTGGTATTCCATAATGTCCGGAGAAATCTCTGGAAAATGATGAGAGCGAGGAATAACCAAGCTGCGAAGAAATCTGTCCTATGCTCTGGTCGGTGGTCAGCAGCGATTCGGCCGCAAGATGGATACGGCTTTGCCTTATATATTCGCCGATACTGCACGACCGGCTGTTGCGAAAGGAAACCTCCAATGTGCGCCGGCTGACGCGGCAATGGTCGGCAATGGTCTGGATCGGTAGTTTCTTGTCCAGGTTTTCTTGTATGTATTGGAGGGCGCGCTTGACATAGGCGGGTTCCAGATCGTGCAGCCGTGCCTCGTCCATGGCCGTGAATCTGGATTTCTCCAGATAGGGGCTGATGGCCATGCTCTTGAGCCGCATGATGTTCAGCGCCTTCAGCGTGGACAGGGCGCCTGCAAAATCGCCCTGCGTTTCCTGTATGTGGTACTCGTAGACCAGGGCATTGCGGTACAGGCCCTCGAGCTGGTAGGTCTGGGCCGTGGACTTTGCCAGCACCACCGCCTGCAGGGCCTGGGCATATTGGCGCTTGCTGCAGTGCACCAGTGCGCTGCTGAGCCAGGCCCAGCCGGCAATCGGCGGGTTCTTGATCTGGTGGCGGACGCCGATGCCTTCAATGGCACGGATCACGCAAGCGGCTTCGCGGCGGCCCGCATCCAGCCCTTTGACCGAGAGCTGCAGCAAATCGCTGTAGGGCCATGCCAGGCCCGCTGGCAGCTGGCGGCCGACCCGCTCCAGCAGCGCCTGCAGGTCGGCGCTGTCGGGTGCCGCGGCACCGAGCTGGACCAGGCCTGAATCCGGGGGTGGGCCGCACCACAGATTCTGGTGATTCTTGTAGAGATAGATCTTCCACAGAATCTGCGCCCTGGCCCAATTGATCAGGGCGGACAGCCAGGGCGTGACGCCCGGCGCCATCAACGCGAAATCATGGTCCTTGCCTTCGATCAATTGCAGCGCGGTATCCAGCTCACCGAGCCGGCTGTGCGCCAGCGCCCTCACATAGGTGGCGCAGGCCATGGATTCCGGCTGCAGCAGCGCGGGATTGGCCATTGCCGCAGTGGCCAGTGCAATCGCATTGCGCTCTTCGCCCAGTTGGCAATGGATGAAGGCGGCCGCAATGCGGCATGAGACCACGCGGTCAGGCATGCGGTGCAGCTCGAAGATGGCCTGTGCCTCTTGCACATATCTGAGCACCAGCATGGGATATATGGAAGGCTCGGGCCATTTGCATGCCTGTAGCAGTTCCTCGGCCCGGCTGATTTTGTTATATCCAGTATCGGCTTGCTGGTGATGGTCGGATATTGTTCTCCATAATCTGGATGCGCTCTCATCTTGGTGGCCGTGGATGTGGTGCGTCAAAAGATTGAATGAGTAAGAATTCTTATATGAAAAAATCAATGAACAGGCGGGTGTGATGCATTTTTCCGATGAATTCATCGGCAAGGTGTTTCAGAACACCTCCTGGGAAACACTGATTGACTGGAAGAATCTTACAGGTTGAATAAACAATTGTTTACATTTGGTTTTTATTTTTCTTGCCGGATTGCGCAGCCACTTGTCCTTTTGCGAAACTTTCTCTCTTTTAAATCGCCTAATTCGCTGATTGGACAGGTTTTTTCTGATTGGAAAAATCCATTCAAATAGGTGAAATATTCCCTGGTTTTCATGGGGTTGTTACAGCGCACAGGCTCCAGCCAGGCTGCCATGTCGGCATGGCAGGCGCTGGCCGCGCCTGTCCCGGCAATCAGAAGGCGTGCGATATGCCCAGCAGCACCGAGCTGGGCCGGCTGCCTGCCTGTACCACCGGCCCCGCATTGCCGACACCGGCTGGAGCCTGCGCGTGGAAGCCCGCGAGATGATCACCTCGCAGCAACTGCGCGCCCTGAGCGCCGGAGAGCTGGACCTGGGTTTGAGGCGCCCCGGCAAGGGCGAGCCACTGGCCGAGGAAGTGGCCGGCATGGACGATCCCTACTGCCTGGCCATGGCGCCATCCCGTCCACTGGCGGCTGGCGAAGGCACCCTGCCTCTGCAGTCTGCTGCGCATGGCCCTTCGTGGGCTTTGCGCGCCTTGGCCTCAGCCAAGGAGCCACAGCAGCGCGGCTGCAGAGGCAAGAAGCAGGGCCGCAGCCAACCCCTGGCTGTACCGATGGTTCACGAACGCGGCCAATATGCAGCACGTGGCGCAGCCAAGGAAGAGCGCCGCACCGCTCCACGCTGCAAACCATTTGGAGAACAGCAACAGGCCCAGGCCCGCGAGTGCGCAGACTCCTGGTGCCTGCCAATTCCTTGGGCTGCTGTGGACGCCCTGCAGCCACCACAGCAGCAGCGACGCCACGAGCAGGCCGGGTCCGGCAAACCTGGGCCACCCTTCCAGCCAGGAAACGAACACCCGCTCCGTCCGAAATCTGTGGATGCTGATGACAAGCACTTCCCCTGTGCCTATCGCCGACCAGATGGCGCTGAAAAAGGACCAAGTGGCAGGCAGCAAAAGCAGCAGGCCGATTGCAAAGGCACATTTCGCCTGGGACTGTTCGGTGGTCATGGATGCAGGGGCAGCGCGCTGGGTGCAATCAGCCGGGGTTTGGTGAGAAGCCGGCATTCTTTCATGATCGACCGGCTGGGAAGCGCGACAGGCGCAAGCGCCACTTGAAGAGACGAATAAAGCAAAAGACTATGCCGCAGTCATGGCCTGCAATGGGTGCTCCAGGCCCGGCACGATGATGGTCTGTGCGCAGGGCCCTGCGCATGCTGTGCCTTTCAAGCACACGGGCGAATATCCGCAAGCCGTGGCGTGGAGTGATCTATGCAATTACCTGTTTTCAGGTATGTGCGCGATGCAGGCGACCGGATAAAGTAAGAAGTCGTCAGCAGAGCAGTCATTTGTAACCAGCCCCAAGGCGGCGCAAAGGTCTGCCTTGTCTTTTCTGTTCGTCTTTTCCGGCAAGGCCCATGCTGCAACGTTTCCATTTCCCCGCTCGTGGCGTCGGCTTCGTACAGGCGTGCAGCGCTCTTGCTGCTGCCGTTGCCTTGCCGGCCGCCCAGGCCCAGAGCATCACGGTGGCACCGCTGGCAGCCGTGACGCCGACGGCGATTCCTGTGGACCACCCTGGCGCTCTTGCGCTGCTGGCGTTGGCTTTGGGGGCCTGCCTTGTGCGGGGTGTGCAAAAAGGGCGGATCTCCCTGGTCGGCCTGCGTGCCTGGGCCATGGGCGGTGCTGTTGTCGTGACCGCGGCCACGGCGGTCTGGGGCGAGCGGGTGCAGGCCCAGATTCAGGAATTGCAGGAAGCCTTCAACCAGGCCGCAGGCGAGACGCTCACCGTTCCCGTGCAGACGACAGCGCTGGGTGCCGATGGTGCACCGCAGGGATTCCTGCCCGTGGTCTATCGCAACCAGACATCGGTGCGGCTGAAAATCACCGGCATCACGCACCCTGTGTGGAACACCTGCTTTCCGCTGGGCGTGCCCGGCGCGATTCCCTCGACGGCCCCACGTCCCGGCAGCGCCTGCGCAGTCGGCGCCGCGCTGGAGGCGGGCGATTCCTGCTGGGTGGACGTGGCGCAACTGTGCGCCGAGGCGGCGGATACCGTGCGCGGCAGCCATCCCAGCGTGCTCGTCCCCGATACCGTGAAGGTGGCCCCGGGAGGGCAAGGCACGGGCAACGTGCTGGTCAACGACGCCGATCCGGATGGCCCGCTGACCGTCACCCGCTTCACCTATGAAGGCCAGACCGTGGCGGCGGGCAGTTCCAGGACCGTGGCCGGGCGAGGCACTTTGGCGCTGCAGCCCAACGGCGCATTCACCTTCCAGGCGGATGCTGGCTACAGCGGCAACTACCCTCTGGTCATCGGCTATGCCACGCAGACAGGAGCATCCAGCACGTTGAGCATTTCCGTGAACCGGGCGCCCGTGGCCCACAGCGATACAGCTGCCACCAGCGCTGCTACGCCAGTCACCATTGCCGTGCGCAGCAATGACACGGATGCCGATGGCGACAGCCTCACCGTCACCGGCGTGAGCCAGGGCGCACAAGGCTCCGTGGTGATCGATGCCATCACGGGCAACCCTGTCTATGCGCCGAACAGCTGGTTTTCCGGCAACGACAGCTTCACCTACACCATCAGCGACGGCAATGGCGGTTCCGCCACGGCCAGCGTGACGGTGACTGTTCAAGCAGCGCCTGCCGGCAATCAGCCTCCGGTGGCCGTGGCGGATTCGATTTCCGTGGCCGAAGGGAGCACAGCCACCGTGTTGGTGGGGGGCTCGCCCAGCCTGCTGGCCAACGACACGGATCCTGACGGCGATCCGCTCGTCGCGGTGCTGGTGACAGGTCCTGTGCACGGAACCTTGGCCCTGAATGCGAATGGCACCTTCGGCTACACCCACAACGGCAGCGAGACGACTTCCGATAGCTTCACCTACCGTGCCAGCGACGGGCAGGCCATGGGAAACATCGTCACTGTTTCCATCACGGTCACTCCCGTGAACGATGCACCGGTCGCCGTGGCAGATCAATTGATGGTTGCCACGGACATCCCGCTGAGCATCAGCTTTGCCACGCTGCTGGCCAACGACACGGATGCTGACGGTGTCAACCTGACCATCACCTCGGTTCATGCGCCGGTCAATGGCAGCCTTGCATCGCAGGCGGGCGGGGTGCTGTTCACGCCCGCTGCAGGCTACGAAGGACCGGCCAGATTTCTCTACACCGTCAGCGATGAGCACGGCGCTACCAGTACCGCAACGGTCAATCTGTCAGTTGGAGCGGCCAGCGCTCCTTCGGTCGTTGTCCTGAAGTCCGCGCTGGCCATCGCGCACGGCACAGGCGGGACCAGCGTCAGGTTTCCGATCACCACGAAGCTGGTGGATACGGATGGCTCGTAGACCCTGTCGATCAGGATCAGTGGAGAGCGGCGGCTATGCGGGCAGCTCGGCCAACGAATACGTCACGGCTGCCGCGGGAACCCCTGCACTTCGAGATCACGGGAGGCGATACCTGGGTCCATGTCAGCCACGCGGGCGGCTTCGGTGCAGACTCCCATGCGGTGGGTGCAAGCTACTGGGCATCTGCCTGGACCCAGCAGATCATCCTGGAAGGCGTGAATCTGCAGACGCTGTATTCCGGTGCCACCACGGATCAGCAGATCATCACCCAGCTGCTGAACAACAATAAATTGATGGTGGATTGAGGCTGCCGTTCGGGCGTCGCCGTGCGAGAAATGCTCCCGCAGCTCAACGCCGCTCTTGTGCAGGCGCAGACTGCTCCTGGCCCGCCTTGGTCGCGCGGGGCGGTGCCACCGGCATGGGAAACCCGACAAGCGCGAGCGCCACTGCGAAAGGCAGCAGGCAGTAGAAGAGCACGCGCTTGAGCTTCATTCGCCGGAATTGAGGGGGCTTGCGCAGCCTTCAAGTGGGCTGTGCCCCGTCTACATGAAATTCCTCGTATGCAGCGAAGCCAGCCGCTCTGCGTGTTCCCGCTCGAACCCCAGCCGCAGCAGCTTGGAAAACCGGCCATCGGCCATGTCGCGCATGAGCTGCTGCACGCGGGCGGCGCCCCGGGCCAGGGCTTCGGGGGTGAGGGCGCCGGCGGCGATGAGGATCAGGGCGTCGAAGACTTCCTCGTTCAGGCCCGAGGTGCCGGCCAGGTTGTCGAAGCGCTGCTCCACGGCCTGGGCCAGCTGGTGCTGGAAGCCGGGCTCGTGCTGCAGGCGGTACAGCAGGTGGGACATGCCCAGGGCCACATGGCGCGCCTCGTCGCGCGCGGCCAGGCGGCAGATCTGGCGGGTGAGGGGGTCGGGCGCCTCGGTCTGCAGGAACTGCAGCAGGTGCACGAAGGTACCTTCGCCCAGCACCGACAGCAGGAAGCCCGCCACGGAAAAATCCGTCTCGTCCAGCAGGCTCTTGAGCGAGGCCTGACCGCCCGCCGTGGACAGGGCGGGCTCGCGGCCGTGGCGGCGGATGCGGCGCGTGAAGACATCGATATGTCGCGCCTCGTCGGCCACCTGGATGGCCAGCGCCGCCTGCAGCTCGCGGTAGTGCGGGTGCAACTGGCCCAGGAAGCGCGCAGGCACCAGCAGGGCCGCGTTCTCGTTCTCCACCATATAGGTCATGAGCTGGACGATGGCGTCCTCCACGGGAGCGGGCAGCTCGGGTGCATCGCACCAGTCGATGTCGGTGTCGGCATTCCACTGCGCGGCCACGGCCTGGGCGTAGAGGTCGGCGGCGCTGTCGGTCCAGACCTGCAGCTTGTCGCTGAGCCGGAAATGGAAGGCCGGAGCCCCGGCTTCCACCTGCGCGCCCCGCGCCGCCAGGCCCCAGAACGGCTGGGCCTGCGCGGCCACGGCATCGCTGCCCGCGCGTGCATCGCTGCGGCCCGTGTGCGCCGCGCCGCGCCAGCGCCCGGCCTGGGCGCCGCCGCGCGCGACGATGGCCATGGCCTGTGCAGCACCCGCGCCGTCCTCCCAGCGCAGGCCGTGGCCCTGGTCGCGGCACCAGCCCGACAGCTGGGCCTGCCAGCCCGGCGCGCTGCCGGTCACGCGCAGCTGCCCGCCCACGGGCAGCGCGGCCAGCGCGTGCTTGACCAGAAGATGGGCACCGGCATCGAAGCCCAGGCCCTGCAGGTCGATGACAGGCAGATCGGCGACCGGCATATCGGTCAGTGGCTGGGCGGGACTGGAGGAATCGGGCATGGCCATGGCGCGTGTCAGTAACGGTAGTCCTGCACGGTGATGCGGCCTTCGGCGTCGTAGAAGGCCTCGTCCGTCACCGCGCGTTCCAGCAGGCCGTAGCCCGTGCCTCGGCCCGGGTGCCAGACTTTCAGGCCTTCCAGTTCCAGCAGCGGGCGCACGGCCGCGTCGTCCCAGGACATGGCCAGCAGGATGTCGCGGAAGGCGGCGGCGCGTTCGGCATCGATGTGCGGGCCGGCCGTCATGTTGCAGTGGTCGAACGCGCCCGAGGTGGCCAGCACGCGCGTGCCACCGGCCGGCAGCGTGCCCTCGCGCGCAAAGGCCTGGTAGTTCTTGCCAACCATCCACGATGCCTGGATCTCGCCGGCCACCATGGCGGCGGCGGCCAGGCGCTCGCCGCCGATGTGGTCGCCATGCTTGCCGCCCAGCACGTCGAAGCGGCGCGCCGTGTAGTCGCGCCCGGCCACCAGCCCTTCCTGGCGCAGATGGTCCAGCGGGATCAGCGTGGCCTGGGGCGAGTCCACCGCACCGAATCCCACGGTCTTGCCGCGCAGGTCCTGCACGCTCTGGATGGGGCTGTCGGCGGGCACGACCAGCAGCGAATGCAGGTCCAGGTCGGTATCGCGCATGGCGATGGACTCCACGCGCAGGCCGCGCGCGCGGGCCATGCGGTCGGCACGCACAAAGGCCAGCGGCGAGTTCCAGGCCAGGTGCACATCGCCTGCGATCAGCGCCTCGGTCAGCGACTCGTAGTTGGAATAGAGCACGTAGTCGAAGTAGTAGCCGCGCTCGATGAAATATGCCTTGAAGCCTTCCCAGATGGTGATCACCTTGGGGGCGTAGGCCACGGCGCCGAGCTTGATCACGGGGGCGGTTGTCGTCATTCGGAAGTCCTTTGCTGGATGGGGGAGGGTGGTGAAGCGATCGACGGGTTCTGCCGTTCAGGTTCAGGCGGCGGCGTCGCACATGCCTTTGCCGAGCATGTCGTAGATCACGTCGGTGGTGGGCGCCATGACCGAGGCGGCACGCGCATCGCGGAACAGGCGCTCTATGCCCAGCTCCTTGCGGAAGGCGGCGCCACCGCACACGCGCATGGCAATGTCGGTCACCTCCAGCGCGGCTTCGGCGGCGGCGGCCTTGGTCTGCAGCAGTCGCGTGCGCGTGTCGGCTCGGGCGGCCTGCACGGCGGCCACGGTGTCGTCGCGCAGCAGGCGGGCCTGTTCCAGGCGAAGCTGGGCGCGGGCCAGGTAGGCGCGGATGGTGGGCAGGTCGGCCAGCGAGCTGCCGCTTTCCGCAAAGCGCGTGCCCGCCACATGGGCCACGGCGCGGCGCAGTGCGCCCTGCATCAGGCCGATGGAGGTGGTGGCGATCAGTGTGGGGAAAAACGGCATCAGGTGGCGGCCCTTCACGGCCTCGCCCTCGCCATCGGCACCCAGCATGCGGGCGCGCGGCACACCCACATCGCGCGCCTCGATGGGCGACGACGCATTGCCGCGCAGCCCCATGCCGTTGAAGCGCCCGGGAATGGACAGCCCCGGCAGGCGGCTGTCCACCAGCCACAGCGTATTGCCCTCGCCCTGCGTGGCGCGCGAGATCCAGACATAGGAATCGGCCTCGCCGGCCGAGGTGATCATGCTCTTGAGCGCATTCAGGTGGATGACATCTTCGGCTGCGGTGGCCGTGCCCGTGGGCGCCCAGATATGGCTGCGCGATCCCGCCTCGGACACGGCCAGCGTGGTGATGTGGCGGCCGGCGGCAATGTCGCGGCGCACCTCGTCATCGGCAAAGGGCTCGATCAGTGCCACGCCGCAGTAGTGCATGGTCAGCACCATGGCCGTGCAGGGGCAGTCCTGGGCAATGCGCTCGATGACCTGCACCGCCTCGGCCAGGCCCTTGCCCCGGCCGCCCACCTCGCTGGCGCTGATCAGGCCCAGCAGGCCGGCTGCGGCCAACGCATCCAGCGCAGCGCGCGGGTAGCGCGCCTGCTCGTCAATCTGCGCGGCCTGGGGCGCGATGATCTCGCGCATGAGGGGTTCGAGTTGCTGCAAAACTTCCATCTGGGTTCACCGTAGGCATGCCCATGGCCGCCTGCCGGGAGGCACTTGCTGGAAGTCTGGGGAAATGCTGGAGCGCCGCGATGGCCGCTGGACGCGCCTGCCGCATGCAGACCTGCAATGGCGGATGGGCTGGGGTAAAGAATGGGAAAGATTATGCGCCGGGTGCGCGACGGCCGGGCGCAATTGCCGGTGGCACTTGATATCGGTCAATTGGTGGCTGGGCACTGCCTTCGGCGGTTTCGGCCAACAGTCGGCCAGGCAAGGACGCCGGCAGGAAGATCGTGGCCTATATTGCAGCGCCCATTGCCAGCGCCTCTTGCGGCCCTATCGGCTTGGCAAAAAAGTAGCCCTGGGCCAAATCCACGCCCAGGCTCGCCAGAGTGTTGAATTCCTCGGCAGTCTCCACGCCCTCGGCAACCACCACGCTTCCTATCTCGTGCGCGAAGCTCGTGAGGCCCTTGGCCAGCGCACGGCGGCTGCGGTCGGTATCGACGTCGTGCGTGATGCTCATGTCCAGCTTGATCATGTCCGGTTGCAGATGCAGGATGTGCCGCATGCTGGAATATCCGGCCCCTGCATCGTCGACTGCCAAGGTCGCGCCCCGGCGCCGCAGCGGCGCCAGGGCATCAGCCAAAGCCCTGTAGTCATCCACGGCGGCATGCTCCGTGATTTCCAGCGTCACGCGTGAGAGATCCCGATCCGAACCCAGAAGCCTGGGCAACTGCCCCGACTGGATCAACTGCGGTGAGCAGTTGACGGCGACCAGCCAGTCGGTGGGCAGGCTGCCAAGTGCGCCAAGCGCTGTGTCGATCGCATGGCGCTCCAGCTCCAGCCCCAGCCCCACCTCGTGCGCTGCCTTGAACCACTGGTCGGGCGGGCGACGTGGCTCCAGGTCAAAGCGTGACAGACATTCGAAGCCGTGCAGCTTTCCTGTCGCGATGGTGTATACGGGCTGAAATACAGGGCGCAGCGCATTGCCTTGCATTGCAAGTCGAATTTCGTGGGTTACTTTGTCTCTTGCATGCCGGACGGCAGAAGTTGCACTGAAATGAAGTCCCAATAAATCGGAGAATGCGCGCAGCAGCGACATATCGTGCACACTCAGCGCAGGATTGGGCTGGTGGCTGAAGCAGCACAAAGTGCCGAACAGTTGGTTGTCATCCAGACGGATGGGGACGCTCAGGTGCGAACCGATAGGAATGGTGTGCGTTTCCGGTATCTCCTGGGCAGCGGGTAACAGGGATGTGTCGGGAATCAGCTCTGGCAGCTCGCCATTGACCACTTTCTGGCAATAGCCCTCGCTCAATGGAATCTTCTGATGCCGAAAAATCACTCCGGCAGTGCTCTCGTCCACATGCTCCAGCACCCGATCCGCTTCCCGGAATCGGGCCACAAAGGCTACGTCCATGCCGAGATGCCGCCGAACGACAGACAGAACACGGTCGACTCCATCCAGTTCAATGGCGAAAGCGAAAATTCTGCTCAAAGGTGCGAATGTGGATTTACGAAGGGTCATTTCGTTGATCTGCTCTATCAGATGTGTACGCACATTAAATTCACATGCTGCCTGCGGGTTGGCTATCCTCTGTTCCGAGTGCGATGGCAATCGGTGCGGTATGGCTTGCTAAAGGGAATGAATTATCATTAACCCGATCCATTGACCGGTGCACGGCAAAGTATGGTTGCCGCGCGATCACACCCCCAATCTCAACCCCCAATCGCAGCCCAGAGCAGTAGCGAGAAGAACAGACATGAGTATGCGCGGTTGAAGTGCGCAGGTCGAGTCCGTCTGTTCGGATTGACAATAGTTATGAAAATCCAACACGGGCCGCTGAAAGTGCCTGGCACTCCCTGGAAAGCCCGTGAGGCCCTATGTCCTGGCTGTGACTGTCTCATGTGCTCCATCGGTCACTGCTTGCCCGTGTGACGAATGCGGGCCAGGTACTGGCCCGGCGTCAGCCCCAGAGTTTTGCGGAAAGCCGCTCCCATGTGCGACTGATGGCCGAAGCCGCAATCGTGGGCGATACCAGCCAGGGAATGGGCACCCGCCTGCATCATGGGGCGGGCCGCCGGTACGCGGGTTTCCACAAGATAGGCATGCGGCGTCATGTCCGGCAGCTGGGAAAACTCGCGCAGAAACTGCAGCGGCGTGCGGTGGATCATCCGGGCCAGCTGCGCAAGGCTCAATGGCTGTGCAAAATCGGCCGCCATGCGCTCCAGGACAGGGCGGCACCGGGCGCAAGGCCTCGACGCCGGCGGTGGGCGCGTTGCATTGCCGAGCCATGAAGCACACTACAGGCATGAACTCAAACCACACGGAAATTCACCGCGTCATCGGTCTCATCGGTGGCATGAGCTGGGAGTCCAGCGCCGAGTACTACCGGCTCATCAATCAGGGCGTGCGTGACAGGCTGGGTCCGCTGCGCTCTGCAAAACTGCTCATGTACAGCGTGGATTTTGGCCCCATCGAGCTGGCCCAGCATGAAGGCCGATGGGACGACGCGGCCGCCTTGCTGGAGGATGCCGCGCGACGGCTGCAGCAGGGCGGGGCGGACGGCGTGCTGCTGTGCACCAACACCATGCACAAGCTGGCGGATCGCATTGCGGCAGCGGTGCGCATCCCTTTCCTGCACATTGCCCAGCCGGTAGCCGACGCAGCCCGCACAGGCGGCTACCGGAAGCTGGGGCTGCTGGGCACACGCTTCACCATGGAGCAGCCCTTCATGCGTGAGCGGCTGCAGCAGCAGGGTCTGGAGGTGCTGGTGCCGCAGGAGGCGGACCGCGCCGAGGTGCACCGCATCATCTACGAGGAACTGTGCACGGGCCGGATTCTTGAAGAGTCGCGGCGCACCTACCAGCGCATCATGGCGCAGCTGGCCGGGCAGGGCGCGCAGGCCATGGTGCTGGGCTGCACGGAAATCAGCCTGCTGGTGCAGCAGGAGCATTGCCCCGTGCCCGTGCTGGATACCACCGCCCTGCATGCGCAGGCGGCGGTGGACTTCGCTCTGGCGCCTTGAACGGCCAGCGAGCCATGCCCAGGTCTGCTTTCAAAGGCGTGCACCCCCCGGGTTGCCGGGCGCCTTGAGCCGTTGTGGCAACCCATCGGCGCAACGCCTCACGCCTCACGCCTCACGCCTCACGCCTCACGCCTCACGCCTCGGTGCGCGCTGAACCGCTAAACCACGGCAGCACTGAACGACTCGGGCAGGCGCGCAAGCAGGTGCGACAGCCGTTGAAGCCCTGCCTGCAGGCGTCCACGGTCCTTGATGCTGCCCAGGGAGATGCGGATGGCATTCACGGATTCGCCGCCGGTGGCGAAGGCCTGTGCCGGCGTGACGGCGATGCCCTCGCTGTCGGCGGCACGCGCAAGCTGCGAGGAACTCCAGTAGCTGGGCAGCTCCAGCCACACATGCAGGCCGTCTCCCGCGCCGCTGTACCGGCCCGCCAGCACATCCCTGGCCATCAGGTGGCGCAGGCGCGCCTCCTTGCGCACGCCTTCCATCAATTTTCCGGCCGAACCGTCGAGGATCCACTGCGTGGCCAGGGCGGCCGTCAGCGGCGTGGCCATCAGCGCAAAGGATCTCAGCGCGACAAGGAAGCGCTGGCGCTCGTGCGGGTCAGGCAGGAGCACGAAGGCCACCCGCAGACCGGGCGTCAGGCATTTCGAGAGGGTGGAGATGTAGTACACCTGCTCCGGGGCAAACCTGGCGATCGGCGGCGGCGGGGCATCGGCCAGCAGCCAGTAGGGATCGTCCTCGACGATGCGCACATGGCAGCGCTTTGCGATGCTGGCGATCTCCTGGCGCCGGTCCTCGGCAAGCGTGATGGCGGTCGGGTTCTGCAGCGTGGGGTTCAGGTAGACCAGCCCGGGCCTGTGCTGTCGGCATGCCTGCTCAAGCCGCTCGGGCATGATCCCCTGGCTGTCCGCTTGCACCGCAATGATGCGCCGGCCGAACTGGGCCGCTGCGGCACGCAGGCCGGGATAGCTGGTGGGCTCGGTCAGGATCACATCGCCAGGCTCCGTCAGCGCAAGCACCAGGGCGGCAATCGCCGCCTGCGCGCCCGGGCAGACCACCAGCTGCCGGGCATCCACATCTCCGAACATGGGCTGCAGCCACCTGGCTCCCGCCTTGCGGTCTGAGTCGCTTCCCCCGCCCAGGTGGTAGGTCATGAGCAACTGGGCATCCGCACCCATCAGCACTTGAGACAGGCCCTGCTTCAACATGTCGTCCAGGTCCACGCCAGCCGGCGGTGGCGGGGTGTTCATGCTCAGGTCCAGCACGGCGTTCAGCTCCACCTTGGGCGCCGCGACATAGGTGCCTCTGGCGCCGCGTCCTTCCAGCAGCTGGCGGCGCCTGGCTTCGTCGTAGGCGCGCGTGACCGTCGTCAGGTCCACATCCAGCTGGGCCGCCAGCCGGCGTTGTGGGGGCAGGCGGTCACCGGGCTTCAGCGATCCGTCTGCCAAGGCTGCCTGCAAGGCATCGGCGATCTGCAGGAATCGGGGGCCGCCCTGCACGGCCAGTTGCGGCAACCAGAGGGGCAAAGGCTCATCTTGCATGGATTTAAGCGGCGACGTATGGGTTCATGTATGGAAATTGCTTTTGGGTAGTATGCGCCACAAGGTGTGGCAGTACCGTGCTTGCATGGCCGTCGCTGACGCTCTCGCCTTCCATGTCCGGGAGGGGGGCTCCTCACCATGGACAGCGCCAAGTCATTGGCTGGAAGCTCTCAAATGATCGATTGGGTCCCCATAGTCTTCGTCACCTTCAAGGTGCTCGTGTTCGGCACGGCCATGTTCTTCGCCATCAAGTGGCATTACGACCAGGGCAAGAAGAAGGGGGCGAGCCGGCGTGAGCTGCTCATTGCCAGCGGCAAGATCGTTGCCGTCTTCACGCTGCTGCTGCTGTGCGTGCTGCTCTTCACCTTCGGCCTGGCCACCATGCTGGGCATGGACCTGAGCCTTTGATGGCAGGTGGCGCTGCCAGCGCCGGGCCTGCTGCCCGCAGGCCGTGCCCAGCGCGGCAACCATTCCCCAGCTGCCTACTTCGGTGTGAGCCGATACAGACCGCCCTTGCGGTCGTCCTCGATCAGCCACAGCGCACCATCCGGCGCCTGCGCCACGTCGCGGACGCGAAAGCCTACCGTCCAGTGCTCGGCAGGCGTGGCGCTCGCGCCGTTCACCTCGATCCGGTGCAGGGCGCGGGTCAGCAGGCCGGACGCGAAGGCTGAGCCCTTCCACTGCGGAAACATCTCGCCGCTGTAGAACATCAGGCTGCCCGGCGCGAAGACAGGCGTCCAGTAGATCACGGGCTTGGTGAGGTCCGCTCGCGTATCCGGGCTGGCAATCGGCACGCCGTTGTAGTTCACCGCATAGGAGACCAGCGGCCAGCCATAGTTCTTGCCCGGCTCGATCAGGTTGAGCTCATCGCCGCCGCGCGGCCCATGCTCAAGCTCCCAAAGACGCCCATCCGGCGCGAACGCCAGGCCGTAGGGCGTGCGATGCCCCGTGGACCAGGTCTCGGACGGCGTCGGATTCGGACCGTCAAAGACAAACGTGCGCAACACCGGCGCGGTCTTGGCGGCCTCTGTGTCCTTGGGCGGATCAATCACAGGAACCGACGTCGCGCCGGTCTGCCCTTCCATCGGATTGCCGGGCGCGGGCTTGCCGTCCAAGGTCAGCCGCAGGATCTTGCCGGCCGGCTGATTCGGGTCCTGGGCAGGCGTGAAGCGCTGCCGGTCCCCGGCCGTGAGGAACAGAAACTTCCGGTCCGGCGAAAAAGCCACGGCGGCACCCACCTGCCCGCCCTTGCCCTTGACGGGGTCGCGCCAGATGACCTTGAGGCCGTCCAGCGCAGCGGTGCCGGCACCGATTCTGAGCGTGGCGCGCGCGAGCGCCAGGCTTGAGGTGCCGCGGATTTCTCCGGACTCCGAATAGGTCAGGTAGATGGCCCCGTCGCTCGCATACGAAGGGGCCAGGTAGACGCCCAGCAGGCCGTTCTGGTTTTCATGCAGCACGGGCGGCACGCCGGTGACTTCGAGCTTTTGCCCGTCCTGGGCCGCGAGAAACAGCTTGCCAACCTTCTCGGTGACCAGCATGCGCCCGTCCGGCAGGAAGGCGATGCGCCAGGGCAGATCGAATTGCGCGACCTTGGTGAGCTTGAACGGAGGCGATGCAGTGGCAGGCAGCGTTCCCGCATTGATCTGCGCCAACACGGGGGTTGCAACCATGAGCAACCAGGGGATGAGTCCAGACTTCGGCAATCGCATGCTTTGCTCCGCAGTGGGGGATGGGACAGTATCCGTGCATCACCGCGGCACCGCCGAATGCACCGCCGAATTCCAGGCTGAAGGTGCGCCACTTGGCATGCGTGACCAGCATGACCTGGATCGCCTCGCTCCAGACCATGGCGGAACCATCCTCACTGCTGAACTGCGGGTTCTGGCTGAAGCCCAGCGCCTTGTAGAAGGCGGTGGAGGCGCCGAGGTCGGTCACGGGGAGACTGATGAAGAGGGACTTGGTCATGCTTGGCTCCGTGTGCGGGGCTGCAGTTCTGCTGGGTGCAGGACTGCTCGGTCAGAATATCCATCATGCAGCACCTGCACTCCGGATGCTGCCCCATTAATTGGAAGAGCCATTGAGCTGCTGAAGCTCAAGTTGCCTGGCCGCACTGGCTTCAAGGTTTGCGCGCTCCGCGTCCAAATACCGATAAATGCTCTTGAGGTCAGTGATTTTCTTTTTGATTTCCGCCATCTTCTTTTCAATCAGTCTTGCACCCCCGGCGCAATCTATTGACTTGTTTCTCTGCGCATTCAGAATTTCGCCTATTTCCCCAAGAGAAAAACCCATGCTTTGTGCTCGCTGGATAAAGTCCAGGTCTTGCAGGGTTTGCGGTGTGTAAACGCGATAATTGTTGGTTCGCCGCAAGGGTGAAATAAGGCCGATTTTCTCGTAATAGCGCAAGGTATGGCGCGTGGCGCCGCTGCGGACCTCAAGTTCCCCGATATTCATGGAAAAAATCGCTTGACTGTAGAGTTGAGTCGACAGTCTACACTTGGTTTTTTCATCGTGCCAAGGAGCAGAAAAATGAGCGTGGAGTGCTTTGTTACGGGAGGGACGGGCTTCATCGGCCAGCATTTGCTGTCGTACCTGAGCGCGAAAGGTCACACCATTCGGGTGCTGATGCGTCGCCCGGAGCGCCTCGCTGAACTGCGCCAGCAGGTCGAGAGTCTGGGTGGCGTCGCAGCCCGCGTCTTTGCCGTAGCAGGCGATCTGGAGCAAGAAAACCTTGGTCTGAGCCTTGCGGATAGAGAGGTCCTGCGGCAGGCCAAGGTCGTATTCCATCTGGGAGCCCACTTCGCCTGGGGCCTTTCGATGGCGCATGCACGTGCAGTGAATGTGGAAGGGGCAAGGCGCGTGGCGCAGTTGGCGGCCGAGCAAGAGAGCCGGTTGGTGATGATCGGCGGCTACATGCTGAAAAACAATGAACATCTGCAACGCATCGGGATTGATCCCGGCCATCCGGAGCTGACGGATTGGCCTGCCATCTATCGCCAAGTCGGTGCTTACGAGGCGAGCAAGCTGGAGGCGCATTTCGCCACCCTCAGCTGCATGAATGCCAAGGGTGGAGAGATGACCGTTGTACACCCCGCCACGGTTTGCGGTCATAGCCGCACGGGGCATATCGCGGATGGCCAGCCGCTGGTGGATCTCATACGCAATCTGGTGCAGGGAAAGCTGGCTGCAGTACCCGGTACTGCCGCGCACTGGTTGCCACTGGTCACTGTGGATTATCTGGTCGAGTTGGTGGCGGCTTGCGCCTTTGATCCTTCCATGGTGGGCCAGGAACTGCTGGCCCTCGATGCCCGGAGCCCCGGCTTGCAGGAACTTCTCGCGCAGGTGGCACAACCTTTGGGGCTGAAGGCGCCCGGGCGTCATATTCCGCTGCGATTGCTGAAATGGCTTCTGGGTATTCCTCCCATCGCTAGGTTTTTGAATACCAGCGCCGAGGCCCTGGATTTTATCCAGACAACCCGTTTTGACACGACGGAAGTGGAGCAATTTGCCCAAAGGCATGGAATCACAAAGCCGGATATGCGCCAGTCGTTGAGGAATACTGCAATATATGTCAACTCATATTGCATTCCAAAAGGCAAGGCCCGCCGACTTGCCCCTCCACTGCGCAGAACATCATAATCACCGCTTTCAATGGTGCCCGAGTTGGCGCTGCGCACCAAGGTCAAGGAGCTCGTTTCAGTGAATCAACCAACCCATCCACGCATTGCGGTGCTGGGGCCCGGGGCAATCGGGACAACGGTTGCTGCTGCGCTGCATGAAGTCGGTCGCACGCCGTTGCTGTGCGGTCGTACGCCGCGCGACAGCCTGACGCTGCACGGCAGCGGTCTTCGCATCGTGGTTCCCGGCCCGGTCAGAACGGACCCGGCCCAGGTCGAAGGTCCGGCGGACCTTGTTTTTCTCGCGGTCAAGGCGACTCAAACTGCTGCGGTTGCGCATTGGCTGGCGGCGTTGAGCGGTCCGCAAACCGTCGTGTGTGTCCTGCAAAACGGGGTTGAGCAGGTGGAGAGTGTCACCCCGCTGTGCCCGCAGGGGCGAATCGTTCCCGCAGTCGTGTGGTTCCCTGCACAGGCGCAACCCGACGGGTCGGTGCTCTTGCGCAGCGACGCCCGGATCAGCCTGCCTGACGAGGCTGCGGCCCTCGTGGTCGCGCAGGCACTGCAAGGCACCCGATGCTCGGTAGACCTGGTTTCGAATTTCAAATCCCTGGCGTGGCAAAAGCTGCTGCAGAACGCAGCGGCCGGGCTCATGGCACTCACGCATCGCCGCTCGGGCATGTTCGGCCGGCACGATATTTCGACGCTCGCTCTGGACTATTTGAGGGAGTGCCTGGCCGTGGCACGTGCCGAAGGTGCTGAACTGGGCGATGAGGTCCCGCAGGCGATCCTCGACAAGTTCCAGGCATTCCCGGCCGACCTGGGCACGTCCATACTGGCGGATCGTGAGGCAGGCCGGCCGCTCGAATGGGATATCCGCAACGGTGTCATCGCGCGCCGCGGCCGGGCGCGCGCAGTTCCGACACCGATTGGTGATGTCCTGGTGCCACTTCTCGCCGCAGCGAGCGACGGCCCCGGCTGATCTTCGTGCCTTGACCACAAAGCCCGCCATCGCAAAAGCAAGGCTTCAGCCCATGAACCCCAGATCGATGGGATATGCCGAGCCGCCGAAGTTGCCGATGTGCGGCAGCACCCCCGCCAGCTCGGTATTCGCCACGCCGAACCAGCGCGCCAGGGTGGCGGCGTACTGGTCCACGGCGGTGCTGGGCAACAGGCGCCCCTGGCCGACGTGCCACTGGTCTTCGCTGCCGCTGCCGTTGCCCACGCTGATGGGCGGTGGCGCGCCATAGAAGGACGCGCCACGCACTGCGCCGCCCACCACGAAGTGGTGGCTGCCCCAGCCATGGTCCGAGCCGTCGCCGTTGGAGGTCAGCGTGCGGCCGAAGTCCGACGCGGTGAAGGCCGTGACCTTGTCGGCCACGCCGAGTTCGGCCGTGGCGTTGTAGAAGGCCGTCATGGCGCTGCTCACCTTGCTGAGCAGTTGCGGCTGGTTGGCGATCAGGTTGTCGTGCAGGTCGAACCCGCCCAGCGAGACGAAGAACACCTGCCGGCGCGTGCCCAGCGCGTTGCGTCCGGCGATGAGCCTGGCCACCACCTTGAGCTGGTCGGCCAGCGGGTTGCTGGCAGGGAAGGCGGTGGACAGGCTGGCGCTGGAAAGGGCCGAAGAGATCTGCCCTTCGGCACTGATGGAGCGCTGCGTGACGCGGGCGTACTCGGCCTCCATCGCGTGGGGGCCGACCGTCTGCACCAGCTCGCTCAGCAGGCCGCGCACGGCGGTCGATCCATAGACGCTGGCGCCCTTGACCGCGTTGATGGGCACGGCGCCGCTCGGGCTGATCTGGTACTGCAGTGCCTGGTCGCCTGAAAGAAACACGGCGTTGCCGGTGGCCGAGATGCAGGTGAAGAGCGACGTGGCGTTGGCCGACAGCGCCAGATCGCCCAGGTTGCCGCCCCAGCCCACGGTGGAGCCTTCGGCGCCCTGCGACTGCCAGACCGACTGCTGGTCGTTGTGCGAGAAGAGCTTGGGCGGCAGCGGGTAGCTGCGCCGGTCGCCACTGGTGTATTGGGCCCGCGTGAGCGGCACCAGCAGCGGGCCGACGTTCAGTTGCACGGCCGCACGGCCCGCGTTGAAGAGGCCGGCCAGGCCCGTCATGGACGGGTGCAGCGCGTACTGCATGCCCCCGGCCAGTGCCGTGCGTGGCTGCAGCAGCGTATTGCCCAGCGCGGCGCGGGCCAGGGCAATGCCACCGGCCGTGCCGTCGCTGTTGCCGCCGCGGATGGTGGAGTACTGCCCGTAGCGGGTGCTGTCGTAGGGCACGACGGTGTTGGCGTAGTCGCAGCCGCCGTAGAGGAAGACGCAGACCAGCGCCTTGTAGTCGTTCGCCTCGAAGGCGGCGGCCTCGCCCAGCGCGGCGAGGTTCAGGGCGAAGGGCAGGGCGGTGCCGGCGGCGGCCAGTTGCGTGCTGCGGCGCAGGAATGCGCGGCGCGTGTGGCGGGCGGGGTCGATGAAATTCATGGCGATATCGCTTTGCTTTGCAGACGTTCGGTCACCTGTTCGGTCACTTGTTGGGTCACTTCTGCACCAGATATTCGGGACTGGCCATCACCAGCAGCACGGCGGCGGCCACGCGGTTGAGCTGGGTGGCGGTGTTGCTGGTGGCCGTCACCGGCGTGGCATTGAGCGCGGCCACGATGCGCGCCTGTGTGGCAGCCGATACCTGCCCTGCCGACAGCAGCAGCGCCACCTTGCGCACCAGCGCGGCGGCGTCGGCCACCAGGGGAAGCAGGTTGGCGTAGCTGCAGGTGATGTCGAAGCCGTTGGCCGCGCTGCTGCCGCCCTGGGGCAGGTCCGGCGCGTTCACGTAGTAGCCGTTGCGGATCACGTTCTGCATGAAGTTCAGGTAGCCGCTCACGCTGGTCTCGGTGACGATCTGGAACTCCGGCGCCACGCTGCCCGTCGTGGCCAGGGCGGTGGAGGGCGGCACGTAGCCCGGGCGGAAGAAGTTGAACACCGAGCCGGAGCGCAGCGGGCTCTGGCCCAGGCGGGTGGCCGGGTCGCTCAGGTTGTCGATCTTCCAGGTGCCGCGTGCCGACCGCAGCCCGAAGGTGCGGCCCCATTGCACGAAGCGCACCATGGGCTCGCGCAGGCGGCCGTACTGGGGGCTGGCAAGCCCTGCCGCGCTGTGCGCCTCCGGGTCCAGCAGCACGGTGGCGATCACGGCGCGCAGGTCGCCCCGCGTGCCGCTGCCGTTGTCGGCGAAGGCGGCGGCCACGCGCCCCACATAGGCGGGGCTGGGGTTGCTGGTGACCAGCCGCTGGATCAGCTGGCGCCCGATGAAGGGCCCGACGTTGGGGTGGTTGAACAGCGTGTCCAGCGCCGCCTTCAGCGCCGCTGGCCCCGACGTGCCCGCAGCCACGGTCGTGCCCAGGAAAGTGGCGGCCAGCGTGGAATGGCGCGCGGCGTTGAAGGCCATGGGCAGCAGCGCCTGCTGCAGCCCCGTCACCGTGCTGCCGCTCAGGTTGGTGGGCTGGTTCTTGCTGGTGTCGTAGTCGTAGCCGGTGAAGACGCGCGCCAGGTTGCTCACATCGGCTGCCGAATAGGTATCGATGCGGTTGCCGCTGCCGTCGCGCTGCTCGGTGCCGTCGGGGTTGAGGCGGTAGAGGCCGATGGTGAACAGCTGCATCACCTCGCGGGCGTAGTTCTCGTCGGGCTGGCGGCCGCTGCGGGTGTCTTCCTTCTGGTTGCCGCGCGTGCTCAGGTAGATGCCCATGGCGGGGCTGAGTGTCACGGCCTCCAACAGCGCGCGGAAATTGCCGAAGGCGTGCTGGTTCAGCAGATCCCAGTAGCCGGAGGCCAGGAAGATGCTCCAGGGCTGCTCCAGCCCCGTGGTGGAGACCACCATGATCTCCGACAGCGCCAATGCCACACGCTTGCGCACGGCGTCGCGCTCCGTGAAAAGCTGGCTCCAGAGCATGAAGTCGGAGGGATACGAGACGTTGTCGTAGCGCGTGCCGGCCTCTGCCACGCCGTAGCCGCGCTGCATCAGCCAGGCCGTGCCCGTGGTGTCCACGGGCAGCGCGAACTGCTCGGCCAGCCAGGGGCCGTAGCCCTTGGCGCGCAGCGCTGCGATCTCCTCGTCGGTGGCCGAGAACTGCGCCTGCAGCAGGAAACGCGCGGCTTCCTCGTCGCTGGCGGGGGTGGCCGTGGTGCCGGTACCGGTTCCGCCACCAGGGCCGGTGCCCGTACCGCCCGTGCCTCCATTGCCGGTACCGGGTGCCGTATCGCCCCCACCGCCTCCGCAGGCCACCAGCAGCGCGGCCGCCAGGGAGGAGGCCAGGGCGGGAGGGATCAAGGAACTCTTGGCATCGTGGCCGAGGTGGTCCGGCTCTGCGCAGGCCGGGTAGGAGTTCGCGGGCGCGCGGTCAGGCGGCTGCAGCGTGGAGGCTGCAGCCTGTGGTGTGGGGTGCATTGCGGGCTTTCAGGCGGCGGCCGGGGCGTGGCAACGAACTGCCTCGCTCCTCGGCGCGTGGCGCAGAGTGTTCCAAGGTTTTCGGATGTGAGCGGACACTTTTCAGTCCTAAAGCGTGTCAAGATGTTATGCGTTGCAGGGGCGGCATGCAGAAACACGGCGTTGGGCCAAGACGCATGGGTCTCGCCCGGGGCCGCCGCCGGTTGAGGCGTCTTGTGTCATCCATGGCTTCAACACCCCGCTGGCCGTCCTCTCGCACATGCTGGCAATTGCCCAGCATGTCTCCTGTTCTTTTTCAGTGACCAACGTGTGCGCTTCGGTCTTGAAATCGCCAACTTTAAAATGCCCTCATGACTCCTCCCTCGGCTTCCCCCCATTCCTTCGACAAACTTGCGCTTTCGCCGGCAACGCTCGCCAATCTTGAGCGGCTCGGCTACCTTGAAATGACGGCGATCCAGCTCGCCAGCCTGCCCCCTGCGCTTGAAGGCAAGGATGTGATCGCTCAGGCGAAGACCGGCAGCGGCAAGACCGCAGCCTTTGCCCTGGCGCTGCTGGCCAAGCTGGATACGCGCAATTTCTCGGTGCAAGGCCTGGTGCTCTGCCCCACCCGCGAGCTGGCCGATCAGGTGACGACCGAGATTCGCCGCCTGGCGCGTGCGGAAGACAACGTCAAGGTGGTGACCCTGTCCGGTGGCGTTCCGCTGCGCGGCCAGAACGCGAGCCTGGAGAACGGCGCGCACGTGATCGTGGGCACGCCCGGCCGTGTGATCGATCACCTGGACCGGGGCAATCTGAACCTTGATTCGCTGAACACCTTGGTGCTCGACGAAGCGGATCGCATGCTCGACATGGGTTTCGTCGATGACATCGCGAAAGTCGCCAAGCAGTGCCCCCCGCAGCGCCAGACCTTGCTGTTCTCCGCCACCTACCCCGAAGGCATCGCCAAGCTGGCCGCGCGATTCATGCGTGACCCGGTCACGGTCAAGGTCGCCGCACAGCACAGCGGCGAGCAGATCGAGCAGCGCTGGTACGAGGTGGACAAGGAAGAACGCTTGCCTTCGGTAGCTCGCCTGCTGGAGCATTTCCGGCCCGAGAGCACGCTGGCCTTCTGCAATACCAAGGCGCGCTGCCGGGCCCTTGCCGAGCTGCTGCAGGCCCAGGGCTACAGCGCGCTGGAGCTGCACGGCGATCTGGAGCAGCGTGACCGTGACCAGGTGCTGGTGCGCTTCGTGAACGGCAGTTGCTCCGTGCTGGTCGCCACCGATGTGGCGGCTCGCGGCCTCGATGTGACCCATCTGGGCGCCGTCATCAACGTGGACATCACGCCCGACCCTGAAGTGCACGTGCACCGCATCGGCCGCACAGGCCGCGCCGGCCAGAAAGGTTTGGCCCTGAGTCTTGCGACGATGGACGAAATGGGCGCGGTCGGAAACATCGAACAGATGCAGGGCAGCCCCTCCGTCTGGTACCCGCTGGACGAGCTGACGCCGGCTCCCGGCGGCCGGCTCCTGCCATCCAAGGCCACCATCCACATCAATGCCAGCCGCAAGGACAAGATCCGCCCGGGCGACGTGCTGGGCGCTCTCACCGCAGACCTGGGCTACACCCGCGAGCAAGTGGGCAAGATCGACATCAACGAGTTCGCAACCTATGTGGCCGTGGACCGCAAGATTGCGCATGACGTGGTTGCCCGGCTCAATAGCGGGAAGATCAAGGGGCGAACGGTGAAGGCGCGCTTGCTCAAGGATTGAGGGGTTTCAGGCGCATCAGTCAGTGTCACTTCTGTGTGGGGCATGGGCAGTGCATGCCAGTCCCTTTCAGCAATGGGCCAGCATGCCGTGCTGGTGCCTTGGGAAAGGGGGGAGGCTTGGCGCGGCAGCGTGCGCGGCCCGGT
Source organism: Delftia deserti (assembly GCF_042653485.1). Taxonomy (NCBI): domain Bacteria; kingdom Pseudomonadati; phylum Pseudomonadota; class Betaproteobacteria; order Burkholderiales; family Comamonadaceae; genus Delftia; species Delftia deserti. The sequence goes on from NZ_JBHSIH010000001.1 coordinate 6,418,271, forward strand.
GAACGGTGGTGCGGGTCAACGGCGGCTGCTGCGCTTGTGTACGGGCCGCCAAACCCGTGTCCCCGGGGAACAGGGAAATACCCTCCGAAACCGGGGCGCCCCCAATTCCTGCCCGTCCGGCCTATTTTTCCGAAGCCGGGGACAATATCGGGTTCGCGGGTTTTTCCGGCTTGACTTGGGTCAAGACCGAAATCACCCGCGCAAAGACGCTGCCCAGGCGCTGAGCCCGGACGCAGAAATCCCAAGATCGGACGGCGGCGGGACTGCCGAGATGGCGCAGGTGCATGTGATGGAGAGGGATTGGTGGACAAAGGCCTGGTGCGGAGGCAAAGGCCGGCCCGTGAAGCGTGATGCCTGCCTGGTGGCCTGGTTGCTGGCGGTGGTGTTCGTGTCGGTCTCTGCGGCCACGGTCTGGCAATTGGTGGCGGCGCGCCAGCGCACGCTGGCCGAGGTCGATACCGGCAACCGCAACCTGGCCCAGACACTGAACACCTATGCCGAGGGCGTGATCACCCAAAGCTCCATGCTGCTGCTGGGCATTGCCGAGCGGCTGGAGGTGGATGGCGCCAGCCCCGTGCTCCTGGAGCGGGTGCTGTACCTGGTCAACCGGCAGGAGCAGCTGCTGAACCAGCTCAACGAGCTGCTGATCGTGGATGCGCAGGGCCATTGGCTGATGTCGTCCAAGGGGGCGTTCCCCGAAGGATCGGAAAGCTCCGGCCGGGACTACTTCACGCACCACCGTGACGACGCATCTTCAGGCATCTACATCGGTCCGCCGATCCGCAGCCGCTCCACGGGCGAATGGGTGATCACCATCAGCCGGCGCTATACGGACGCCGAGGGCCAGTTTGCGGGCGCGGTGGTGGTGGCGCTGGGGGTGGAGAATTTCCTGCGGCTGTTCGGCAAGATCGATATCGGCGAGAAGGGGGCCATTGCACTGAGCACGCCGGGCGGGCAGTTGCTGGTGCGCCACCCGTTCCGCGAGCAGGACCTGGGGCGGGACTTCTCGCAGTCGCCCAATTTCCTGCGCCACTACGTGGGGGCGATGTCGGGCACGGCGTCGTTCCGCTCGGCCCTGGATGGCACGGAGAGAATCTATGCCTTCCTGCGCAGCGAGCGCTATCCGCTGGTGACCACGGTGGCCCTGGGCCGCGATGAGGCGTTGAGCTCCTGGCGGCGCCAGGCGCTGCTGACGCTGGCCGTGGTGCTGGGGCTGTTTCTGGCGATTGCGTTGATCGGCTGGCGCCTGACGGCCGCGATGCGGCTGCGTTCGCGCGCCGAGTGCTCCCTGGTCAGCGCGCGCGAGGAATTGCTGGACGCCAATCGCCGGCTGGAGGTGCTGGCCGCGCAGGACCAGTTGACGGGCCTGGCCAACCGCCGCCGCTTTGACGAGGTGCTGGAGCGCGAGGCCCGTCGCGCTGCGCGCGAGGGCACGCCGCTGTCGCTGCTGCTGATCGACCTGGACTACTTCAAGGGCTACAACGATGCCTACGGCCATGTGGCGGGCGATGCCTGCCTGCAGGCCGTGTGCAGCGCGCTGGCCCAGGCGGTGCAACGGCCCGGCGACATGGCGGCGCGCTATGGCGGGGAAGAGCTGGCCGTGGTGCTGCCCAATACCGACAAGGCCGGCGCGCAGCAGGTGGCCGAGCGGCTGCGCGCGCGCATCGAGGGCCTGGCCCTGGAGCACCGCATCAGCCGCTTTGGCCATGTGACGGCCAGCATTGGCGTGGCCACGACGCAGGGTGATGAGGCTGGCGTCAACCAAGGCGCGACACAAGGCGCGATACAAAGCGCGACCCAAGGCGCTACACAAGGCACCACCCAAGGTGCCGCCGTGGCGCTGGTGGAAGCGGCCGACCGTGCGCTGTACCGCGCCAAGGCCGCAGGGCGCAACTGCGTGCAGGGCTGAATGGGGTTGGGTCTGCGCGCGCTCAGTCCGTGGGCGAGCGGTGGGCCACCACCTGCTGCTTGAGGTCGCCCAGCGCCTGGTACAGGTCGTTGCGGCTGGCCTGCGGCATGTCGCCGAACATGCCCATGACCCAGGATTCATGCGCCTTGGCCATGCGCGCAAAGGTCTTGCGGCCCAGTGGGGTGAGGTGCAGCACGGAGCTGCGCCGGTCGGACTCCACCTTGGTGCGTACCACCAGGCCCTCTTTCTCCAGCTGGTCGGTGATGCCGGTGATGTTGCCGTTGGTCACCATCATGTGGCGCGACAGCTCGCCCATCTTCATGCCCTCGGGCGCGCGCTGCAGCTGGGCCATGAGGTCGAAGCGGGGCAGGGTGGTGTCGAATTCGCCGCGCAGGCGGTTGCGGATCTCGCCTTCGATCAGATTGCAGCAGGTGAGCATGCGCAGCCACAGGCGCAGCGCATGGTGGTCGTCGGGCGCTGCGCGCGATTCCAGGTCGGGGGCGTGGGTCATGGCTGGTTCTGCGGTGTGGAGGCGCTCAAGCCCATCTGCGCGAGGATGGCGCGCGTCAGCGGGCCGGCCGGGTCGTTCAGGGTGAGCACGATGTCGAAATGGTTGGTGCCGGGCATGGCCACGTACTGGCCTGACGATGGACCAGGGCCACGGCGCTGGTTCCAGGCGGCCAGGTAATCGTCGCTCTGGCGCTTGAATTCATCGGTCTCGCTCTCGCCGTAGCTGACGATGAGCGGGCAGGCCGCGCCGTGCGGCAGGAGAGCGGGGCTGTTGCGAATGGCATCCTGCTCGCTCAGGCGCATCCATTCATTGATGTGGGTGTGCACCAGCGGGCGCAGGTCGAACAGGCCCGACAGCGGCGCGGCGCCGCGCACCACGTCTTCGGGCACGCCGTAGTCCGCATGCCAGCCACCGGCCAGCAGCATGCCCGCCAGGTGGCCGCCGGCCGAGCTGCCGCAGACATGGATGCGGCCCGGGTCGCCTCCGTAGCGGGCGATGTGGGCATGCACCCAGGCCAGGGCGCGGCGTGTCTGGTCCACGATGCGGTCCAGCGTGACGGCGGGCGCCAGCGAATAGTTCAGGGCCACCACCACGGCGCCGGCGCGCGTGAAGGTGGGCGCCATGCTGCTGGAGTCGTCCTTGGACAGCAGCCGCCAGTAGCCGCCGTGGATGAAGAAGAGAACAGGGGCGCCTGCCGCCCCGGTTGCTGCCGGGAAAATGTCCAGCAGCTCGTCGGCATGCTCGCCATAGGCCACGTTCAGCGCGCAGGGCAGGCTCTGGCGCGCGGCCCGGCTGTCGTCGGCATAGGCCTTGATGATGGGGGTGATGTCGGGTACCGTCGCGCGGGCGTTGTACTGGACATCGAGTCCGGCGCGGTCGTAGTGACGGTAGAGTGCGGGCATTGGAACGGAGATGGCGCGAAATGGTTTGTATGGCAGGTATTGGTACAAGTCCCAGACTTGTTCTGCAAAATACTTTAAACCTAAACTAAGACCTGCGCCAACCGTTCCAGCCCTTACAGAGTTTCCCGTCCAGCGTGACGGAAGACTGCCTCACCACCGATTGCCATCCGCGCGGCCCGCGCAAGGAGCACAGCAGCATGCGTTTCCTCACCCCCTTCCTGGCCGCAGCGGCCCTGGCCCCTGCCTTTGTTCCCGCGCTCGCGCAGGCGGACACCATCAAGGTCGGTATCGCCAACGATATTTCCGGGCCGTTTGCCGCGTTGGGCGCCGAGGCGCGTGATGGCTTCAACCTCGCCATCAAGCAGCTGGGCGGCAAGCTGGGCGGCCAGCCGGCCGAGTTCCTGCAGACCGACATGGGCGGCAACCCCGACCAGGCGCGCCAGCTGGTCACGCGCTACATACAGCGCGACAAGGTGGATTTCTTCACCGGCCCCATCGGCTCCAACGTGGCCCTGGCCGTGGGCCCGGCGCTGTTCGGCGCCAAGGTGCCCTACCTGTCCAACAACCCCGGCCCCAGCCAGTTCGCGGGCGCGCAGTGCAATGCGTTCTGGTTCGGCACGTCCTACCAGAACGATGCCTTCCATGAGGCAGCCGGCAAGCTGGCCGCCGACCGTGGCTTCAAGAAGATGTTCATCATGGCGCCCGACTATCCGGCGGGCAAGGATGCGCTGGTCGGCTTCAAGCGCGGCTACAAGACCGCGCCCGGCGAGGAGGTCTACACCAAGCTGGGCCAGATCGACTACGCGGCCGAGCTGGCCCAGATCCGCGCGGCCAAGCCCGATGCGGTCTACATCTTCCTGCCGGGCGGCATGGGCATCAACTTCGTCAAGCAGTTCGTGTCCACGGGGCTGTCGCAAAGCGTCAAGCTGATCGGCCCGGGCTTCTCGGCCGACGAGGACGTGATCCAGGCCGTGGGCGAGCCCATGCTGGGCATGGTCAACACCGCGCAGTGGGCGCATGACCTGGACGTGCCGCAGAACAAGGCCTTCGTCGAGGCCTTCCGCAAGGAGTACAAGGGCCGCAACCCCTCGGTCTACGCGGCCCAGGCCTATGACGTGATCATGGCCATGGATGCGGCGGTCAAGCAGGCCGGCGGCAAGGCCTCGGACCGCCAGGCCATTGTCAAGGCGCTGGAGAAGGCCGACTACGCCTCGGTGCGAGGCCCCTTCACTTACGGCAAGAACCACTATCCCATCCAGGCCTATTACCAGCGCGTGATCGAGAAGGACGGCAGCGGCCGCATCACCAACAAGCTGGTGGGCAAGGTGTTCGATAAATATCAAGACGTCTACGTCAACGACTGCAGGATGTGACCCCGCCGCCGCGCCCCCGTCGGGCGCGGCGTGCCTTGATCTTGATTTTCAAAGCCGGATGATTTGTTGACCGCGCGCGGGCCACTGCGCCTGCGGCAGGGGGCGTGTGGATGACGTGGACGCTGCTCTTGGAGCAATTGCTGAATGGCCTGCAGTTCGGGCTGATGCTGTTTCTGATCGCGGCCGGGCTGACCCTGGTATTCGGCATCATGGACATCATGAACCTGGCCCATGGCTCGCTGTACATGGCGGGCGCCTATGTGGCGGCCGAGACCATGCAGCGCACGGGCTCGTTCGCCGCGGCCGTGCTGGTGGCAGCCGTGGCCACGGGCGTGGCGGGTGTGGTGCTGGAGCTGGTGCTGATACGGCGCCTGGCCGTGCGCGACCATCTGGCCCAGGTGCTGGGCAGCTATGCCGTCATCCTCATTGCCAATGACCTGGTCAAGATGGTCTGGGGCCCGGCGCCGGTGATGCTGAACATGCCGGCCGCGCTGTCGGGGCCGGTGCAGTTGCTGCCCGATCTCATGTACCCGGCCTACCGGCTGATGATCATCGTCTTCGGCCTGGCCGCCGCGTTGGGCCTGTACTGGTTCGTGACGCGCACGCGCGCCGGCGTGCTGGTGCGGGCAGGGGCCTCCAACCGCCAGATGGCCACGCTGATGGGCGTGCGCGTGCCGCTGCTGTTCCTGGGCGTGTTCACGCTGGGCGCCATGCTGGCGGCGGTGGCGGGGGCGCTGCTGGGGCCCATCACTTCGGTGCAGGTGGGCATGGGCGAGGACATCCTCATCCTGGTGCTGGTGTGCATCGTCATCGGCGGCATAGGCTCCATACGCGGCGCCCTGGTTGGCGCCTTGCTGGTGGGCATGGTGGATACGGCGGGGCGGGCCTTTTTGCCCATGCTGCTGCGCCAGGTGTTCTCCCCGGCCGTGGCATCCAGCGTGGGGCCCACGCTGGCGGCGATTTCCATCTATGTGCTGATGGCGGTGGTGCTGGTGTACCGTCCTTCCGGCCTTTTCCCCGCGCGAGGCTGAGCATGGAACACAGCACATTACAGGGCAGGTTCCAGGCCCGGTTCTTCTGGACCGTGCTCGCGCTGCTGGCGCTGGCGGTGTTCCCGCTGGTGGCTCCGGCGCTGGGGCTGGACTTCTACATCTCCTTCGTGCGCCGCGTACTGATCTACGCGCTGGCTGCCACCAGCCTGAACCTCATCCTGGGCTATGGCGGCATGGTGGCGCTGGGGCATGCGGCCTTCTTCGGTGCGGGGGCCTATGCGGTGGGCATCCTGGCGATGAACGGCGTGACCTCGGCCCTGGTGGCCTGGCCGGCCGCCGCGCTGCTGGCCGGGCTGCTGGCCGCCGCTACGGGCGCCGTGTCGCTGCGCACGCGCGGCGTGTACTTCATCATGATCACGCTGGCCTTTGCGCAGATGCTGTTCTACATCTTCATCTCGCTGCGCCAGTACGGCGGCGAGGACGGGCTGAACCTGCCCGGCCATTCCGTGCTGCCCGGGCTGGACCTGGGCCACGATGTCTCCTTCTACTACGTGGTGCTGGTGCTGTTCGCGGTGCTGATGGCCGTGTTCGGGCGGCTGGTGGATTCGCGCTTCGGCAAGGCGCTGCAGGGCGTGCGCGAGAACGAGTCGCGCATGGAGTCGCTGGGCTACCCGGTCTATCGCATCAAGCTGGCAGCCTTTGTGCTCAGCGGCGCCGTGGCCGGGCTGGCGGGCGCGCTGCTGGCCAACCACAACCTGTTCATCTCCCCCAGCCTCATGCACTGGACCCAGTCGGCCAACCTGCTGATCATGGTGCTGGTGGGGGGCGTGGGCCTGCGCTGGGGCGGCGTGGCCGGCGCCGTCGTCATGCTGACGCTGGAGGAAGTGCTTCGCATGTGGACCGAGTACTGGCACCTGCCGCTGGGCCTGCTGCTGCTGTGCGTGGTGTTCGGTGCGCCGCGCGGCCTGATGGGCCTGTGGCCCGCACGCGGGAGGCAGGCATGAGCGGCGCGGCCACCCCTATCTCCATTCCCACCCCGGCCCTGGAAGCCAAGGGCCTGGTGCGCCACTTTGGCGCGCTGCTGGCCACCGACCATGTCTCGTTGTCGCTGGCGCCTGGCGAGATCCATGCGCTGATCGGCCCCAATGGCGCGGGCAAGTCCACGCTCATCCATCTGCTGTCCGGCACGCTGGCGGCCGATGCGGGCACGCTGGTGCTGGCGGGGCGCGATGTGAGCGCGCTCAACGCCCACCAGCGCGTGGCGGCAGGGCTGTCGCGGTCTTTCCAGATCACCAACATCTTCAAGCAGTCCAGCGTGCTGGACAACCTGGTGCTGGCCGTGCAGGCGCATGCGGGCAGCAGCTTCAGCTTCTGGCGCCCGCGCGCGGCCGAGACCGCGCTCTACGAGCAGGCCCGCGAGCTGGCGCGCGAATGCGCCATTGATGCCAGCCTGCTGCAACGCCCCGCTGGCACGCTGCCGCATGGCGAGCAGCGCAAGCTGGAATTCGCGCTGGCCCTGGCCGCGCGCCCTGGCGTGCTGCTGCTGGACGAGCCCATGGCCGGCATGGGCCCCGATGAAACACTGCGCCTGACCGAGCTGATCGAATCCCTGCGCGGCCGTGCCGCCATGCTGCTGGTGGAGCACGACATGCAGGCCGTGTTCCGCCTGGCCGACCGCATCTCCGTGCTGGTCTACGGCCGCATCATCGCCACCGGCACGCCCGACGAGATACGTGGCAACGCCGACGTGCGCCAGGCCTACCTGGGCGACGAAGAAGTGAAGGAGGGCGCGTGATGCTCGAAATGCAGGCCGTGCAAAGCGGCTACGGACCCAGCCAGGTGCTGTTCGGCGTGGACCTCCGCATCGAGGCAGGCCAGGTCGTCACCCTGCTGGGCCGCAACGGCATGGGCAAGACCACGCTGCTTCGCACGCTGCTGGGCCAACTGCCCCTGCGCGCCGGCCGCATGGTGTTTGTCGGGCAGGACATTGCCGGCTGGGCCACCGACCGCATCGCCCGCACCGGCGTGGCCATCGTGCCCGAAGGCCGCCAGTGCTTTCCCAATCTCACGGTGCGCGAGCACCTGACGGCCTTTGTGGCCCAGCGCAATTCGGGCAGCCCCGGCGCGGCCCAGCCCTGGACGCCCGAGCGCGTGTTCGCGCTGTTTCCCCGCCTGGGCGAGCGCGCCTCCAACATGGGCAACCAGCTGTCAGGCGGCGAGCAGCAAATGCTGGCCATAGGCCGCGCCCTGGTCACCAACCCGCGCCTGCTCATCCTGGACGAAGCCACCGAGGGCCTGGCCCCCCGCATCCGCGAAGAGATCTGGGCCTGCCTGGCCCAACTGCGCGCCGCCGGCCAGACCATCCTGGTCATCGACAAATACGTGGAGCGCCTGCTGGGCCTGGCCGACCGCCACCTCATCCTGGAGCGCGGCAAAGTCGTGTGGAGCGGAGACTCGGCCGCGCTGGATGGGGACAGAGCGCTGTGGGAACGGTATTTGGGAGTGTGAGCACGCGCAATGCATTCGCGGTTCAAGGCGAAATTCAAGGCGCGATGGAGGGTTGAATGGCATTGAAGATCAATGGGTGGCATGCCATTCAAATACAGGCCTGTATCCAAGATGGGCAATTGCTTACATTTACAGGATGTATCCGGCCCTGCATTTGATTGCCCTATGGCCATCGGCTTGTCTATGATCCCGGCTCACCAAGAGCAGGGAGGCCGCCCCCAGGGCGGCGCGCACTATGACACGCCGAGTCACCATACACACGCCATTGGGCGAGCAGCTGCATTTCCGTGAATTGCGCGGCCAGGAAAACATCAGCCAGCTCTTCAGCCTCGATGTGGAAATGCTCAGCGAAAGCGAAAGCATCGATCCCAAGGCCCTATTGGGCAAAAACGCCACCATAGAAATAGAAACCCAGGGCGGCGGCAGGCGCTTCATCGACGGCATCGTCACCCGCTTCGGCATGCAGGGCCAGGACCACCGCCACTACGCCTACAAGGCGCGCCTGAGCCCCTGGCTGTGGCTGGCCACGCGCAAGAGCGACTTTCGCATCTTCCAGAACCAGACCGTGCCCGACATCATCGAGCAGGTATTGGGCGTCTATGGCCATCCCCTGCAAAAGAAACTCACGCGTGCGTATCGCAGCTGGGATTACTGCGTTCAATACAACGAAAGCGATTGCGATTTTGTCTCGCGATTGATGGAGCACGAAGGCATTTACTACTTCTTCGAGCATGCCTCGGGCCAGCACACCCTGGTGCTGTGCGACGACATCATTGCTTCGCACAGCGTATTGCCCGGGGGCGCCTCCATTCCCTTTTATCCCCCGGAAAAAGCCGCCGCAGGCGATCAGGAAAACATCCACGCCTGGCATCTGGAGCAGGAAATCAAATCGGGCCGCCATTACAGCGACGACTACGACTTCAAGAAACCCCGGGCCGACCTCACCCACCTGCGGCGCGACCCACCGGGCCACGCCCATGACGGCCACGAAATCTACGAATGGCCGGGCGGCTACACCCAGCTGAGCGACGGCGAGGACTACATCCGCGTGCGCCTGAAGGAAAGCCTCACGGGCCAAAGCCGGGTGCGGGGCCATTCCTGCCACCGGGCGCTGGCCACGGGCTACACCTTCAGCCTCTACAACTACCCGCGCGGCGACCAGAACCAGCAGTACCTGATCACGGGCCTGAGCTACCACCTCAAAGAAAACCCCCGCGTCAGTGCCGTGGCCCCGGGCGCCAAGGGCAGCGCCGCGGAAGACGGCTCCTTCCAGCGCTACGAGTTGCAGGCCCAGCCCACCAGTCTTGCCTACACGCCACAGCGCACCACGCCCAAGCCCCGCACCACGGGCCCGCAGACCGCCGTCGTCGTGGGCCCGGCCGGAGAAGAAATCTGGACCGACGAATACGGCCGCATCAAGGTGCAGTTCCACTGGGACCGGCTGGGCGGCATGAACGAGAACTCCAGCTGCTGGATCCGCGTGGCCACGAACTGGGCAGGCCCGGGGTTCGGTGCCATCTCCATTCCCCGCATAGGGCATGAAGTCGTCGTCGACTTCCTCAACGGCGACCCCGACCACCCGCTGGTCACGGGCTGCGTCTACAACGCGGCCAACATGCCGCCCTGGGCGCTGCCGGCCAACGCCACGCAATCGGGCATCAAGACCAGATCGAGCAAGGGCGGCGCCGCGGGCGCGGGCATGAAGAACGGCCCGGGTGACGCCAACGCCATCCGCTTCGAGGACAAGGCAGGCGCCGAGCAGCTGTGGCTGCATGCCCAGAAGGACCAGCTCACCGAAGTCGAGAACGACGAGGACAAATGGGTGGGCAACGACCGGCGCAAGACCGTGGACCGGGACGAGACCAGCGTCATCCACCGGGACCGTACCGAGACCGTGGACCGCAACGAGAAGATCGATGTCCACGGCTGGCGCACTGAAGTGGTGGACCTGGATGAGACGCTGACCGTTCACCAGAACCGCCAACGGACCGTGGATCTGAACGAGACCGTGAAGATCGGGCAGTCACGCAACAAAACCGTTGGCAAACACGAGAAGGACAAGATAGGTCGCAACTGGTCCATCACTGTGGGCCGGTTCAAGACCGAGACCATAGGCATCGCCTACATGCAGAACGTGGGTGTCGCCAAGATGGTGAATATTGGCGTGGCCTACAACCTCAACGTAGGCATGACCATGATCACCAATGTGGGCAGTAGCCGCAAGGACACGATCGGCAAGACACAGGATGTCAGTGTGGGCGACAAGTACGAGCTCAAAGTCGGCGCGGGCAGTGGAGGGGGCGGCAGTGGAAGCGCATCGTCCGGGATGGCGATGAACATCACCGCGCCCAGCAGCGCGAATTCGGAAGGCGGCGGCGCGGCCGGGTCATCCATCACCATGGACGGCAAGAGCATTACGTTGAAGGTGGGCAAAAGCCTGATCGTGATGCAGGAGGATGGGACCATTGTCGTCAATGGAAACACCATCGATGTGGTTGGGTCCAAGCACATAGGCATGGAATCCGACCGGATAGACCTGAACTGAGGGGTGTGCAATGAGCAGCCCCTCCTATGTTCTGGAATCTTCGACGCCCACTGCGGACTTGCCCGAAGTCAGAAATCGCACCCGCTTCCCGAGCCAGTATTTTCAGATGCTGGATACCGATGACCACGTATTTCACGTCATGGTCACCCGGATTACCTATGACCTGAATCGACTGGATGAAAACGGGTTTCCACGTCTTGCAAAAAAGCAAGTTGAACTGGTGCAAACCGACGAGTTCTATACCGGGTGTCATACCAGCTCGATTGTCCAGGAGAGCGATTTTTCGCCCTACAAGCCCCGCTGCGATGTCATCTTCTCGCATGCCTTTGCACATTCTCCGGAGGAGAAACCCTTCAATCGCTGGGCTGCCGGTGTCAAGATCGATAAATGGGACAAGGTGTTGATGGTTTGCGGCCCGCGCGTCATACGCTCCGGTTTATTGGGCTGGCAGCTCAGTGAGCCAGAAAAGGCCACTCGTGTACCTATCTGCCATGAACTTGCGTTTGGTGGAACCTGTCGTTGGCCGGAAAAAAACGATGAAGACGCCGATCCCGAGATTTTTTCGCGTCATGAACTCAATCCGATTGGATGCGGATTCCTGGACAAGGCATGGGTCAAAAAAACCGGGAAAAATGAATTTCGTGCACCACAGATCGAAGTGTTCAACAAGGCCTTCGATGATGGATGGCTCCGCGGCCAGAACTATCCTGTGGTCGGGCTGGGGCCTAACGGACGCTGGTGGCAGCCACGTGTGCAGCTGACAGGCAGCTATGACCACAAATGGCTTGAAAGCCGTTGGCCTGCCTTGCCCAAGGATTTTGATTTTTCCTACTGGAACTGTGCACCTGCGGACCAGCAGATTGATTATCCAAAAGGTGGCGAGAGCATTACCTTGTTCGGACTGACGCCAGGCGGAGGATATTTGCGCGCAAAGGTCCCAGGCAATCATCCTTATTCATTGGTGGGGCTTCACGCGGGCCCGGTACTGGAGCGCCCCATGCATCTAGATACGCTGATTTTCGACATGCAGAAGATGACACTGACCTGCGTGCACCGCACCAACATCGCGGCCAATGCAGGAATAAAGATGATCGAAGTTCTTCAGCGCACCCAGGAGTGATTTATGGCAAAGGAAATGGGAACAGCCCAGGATGGCCAGTTTGTCTTGATCAACACACTGCCGGATGTATGCCTGACGCCCAACAAAAAAGGGAAACCCATCCCTTATCCCATCATGCATAGCATGGATCAGAGTGGGCAGTGCTCTCCCAATGTGTTTTTTGCAGGAAAGCCTGCCTACCTGCACGAAGAGAGCTACGTGGACAACGTGAAAGGTGATGAGCCAGGTGGAGGCAAGGGAATCGTGTCCGGCACGCATGTAGCGATCAGCCGCAGCGAGCAGCACAGCGCCACCGTTTTTGTCAACCAACGCCATGTGGTGCGGACCGGTGACAAGGTCTGGATGAATCGCAAGAAACCCTGACATGACGTGATAAGAATGGATTATCGCAAATGACCACCTCCGGCAATGGAGCCAGTGATGGCTACGAATATTCAAGAAACTCAAAAGGTGATGGATGGGTTATTCATCAAGTTGTGGTCAAGCCAGATGAAAGCTATCAGATCAACAAACGCGCGACGAAGAAAGCGAACGGATTCCCGCAGCCTGGCACCCATGCCAATGCCCCGGGGATCATCACACCAAAAACCGAGACATATCAAGGCTCAGCGCCTGCGCAGCAGAAGACAGAACCAAAGCCGGGGCTGCCACCATTGTCCGACTGGGAAAAAGGCATCGATGGGCTGAAGAACTATGTCGATGGCGTTCCTCGTGAAAAGATAAGAGGAGAAACTTCTGCGATTCTTACTGAGCTTGGCGACTATGGGTCAGGGCGATCCATTCCTGGTGGGGGTCCTGAACAATATGCGCGCCGCGAGCAGCTGAAAGTGGCTTTGGAGCTTTTCAAGGAAAGGGCCAGCAAGGAGAGCATTGATCCCAAGGAAGTCCCTGAATTGGGAAGCTATGCACGCAACCAGCTCACTACGGTATTCGCCGCCTCCCTGTCCGGGGCGTTTATTCGGCGCAGGGGCAAGGGGAAATCCGACAAGAACTGCGCCTGCTAGAAAAATTCTGCAGTGCGAAAAAATAGACAAATAGATAAAAAGAGAGGGAATACGCATGAGCGCCAATCCTGAAACGATTCAACTGGCCTATGGCGCATGCGTGCTCAATGGGGTCAACGAGCGAGACTTCGTGATCGACGGGGCCATGCCCCTGCATTGGCAGCGTACCTACCTGTCCGACAACGCGCATGCAGGCCTTCTTGGCAGGGGATGGACTGTGCCCATGTCGCTGCATCTGCTCGCAATGCCCGAGGAAGTAGTCCTCATCGATGCGCAGGGCCGGCGTATTTCGTTTCCGCATCTGGAGGCAGGCCAGCAGTTCTACTCCCGGTATGAGCACATCACGCTGCGGTGTGTAGGTGGTGCAAGCTGGGAAGTGGTCAGCCAGGATGGCACGCGCCTGCTGTTCGGCCGTGGCGACGAAGCGCCTGGGGCCGCCGCAGCGGCCGCCACCCGCTATATCCGCTTGGCGGGAGTGGAGGACAGCAACGGCAACGGCTTCCACCTGCAGTACGACGCCGCCGGCCTGCCCGTGACACTGCGCAGGACGGACGGCGTCCAAGTGGGTTTTGCCTATGACTGGTCCATCGTCCCGGGCAGTCCCCGGCTGGTGCAGGTGCTATGGCATGGTCAGCTCGAGGAAGAGGCGCCGGCGCCTGCACAGGCGCCGCTGCTGGTCAGCTACCGCTACAGCAAGGATGGCGCCCTGAGCGAAGTCGTGGATGACACCGGTGTCGTCTGCCAGCGGTTTACGTACGTGGACCACCGACTGGTGGAGCGCCAGGAAGCCAGTGGGCTGGTTGTCCGCTACGAATGGAGTTCCCTCCAGCCAGAGGCCAAGGTACTGGCCATGCGGCACTCCACAGGCGCGCAGTGGCACATGCGCTATGACGACGCAGCGCACACGGTCCAGGTCACGCACAGCAGCGGCACGATGTCCCGCAGCTTCGAGCAGCGCTTCGACGCGGATGGCCACCTTCTTGCATCGGTGGATGCGCTGGGCGGCGTCACCCGGCTCGAACGCGATGCCTATGGGAACGTGCTTTTACACACCGACGCCCAAGGCAACATCACCACCTACCAATACGACGCGCGGGGCCGGACCACATTGGCACAACTGCCTGACGGAAGCCAAGAGTCCACGCAGTGGCTGCAGGGCCAGGACAAGCCTGTCGCCATCACCGATGCCCTGGGACGGACCACCCGTTTCGAATGGGACGAGCGCGGAAACCTTCTGAGCACCACGGCTGCGGACGGCAGTACCACCCGCTACCGCTACGACCAGCGCGGCCTGCCCGTCACCATCACCGACGCCCTGGGCAAATCCAGGCAGCTGCAATACGACGGGCTGGGCCAGCTGGTCCAATACACGGACTGCTCCGGCCAGCCCACACAACTGCAGTGGGACCTTGAGGGCAACGTGCTGTCCATCACCGACGCCCTGGGCCACAAGACGCTGCACGGCTACACGCGCCTCAACCGTGTCCGGCGCCTGACCTTGCTGCGCGCAGCGGATGGCTGCGAGGAACGCTTCGCCTATGACCCCGCAGGCCGCCTGATTGCGCACCAGGACCCACTGGGACAGAACACCCGCTACCAGCTCGACGTCTACGGCAACCCGCTCGCCCGCACCAATGCGCTGGGCCATTCGTTGCAGTACGAGTACGACGGCTTCGGTCGCCTTACGCGCCTCATCAACGAAAACGGGGCCCACTACCGTTTTGCCTGGGATGCCCTGGATCGTCTCCTGGCGGAGCAGGGCTTTGATGGCCGGCGCCTGGACTACCGCTACAACCGTGTCGGCCATCTGCTGGAAATGGTCGATGGACTGCCCCAGGGCGCCACATGGATGGGGCGCGATCCATCGGCCATCCGTACCTACTACCAGCGCGATGCCATGGGGCGCATGCTGGAGCGCCGGGCCCACAAGCGCGGGCAGCCACCCACGCGCACCCGCCTGGCCTACGACGCCGCGGGCCAGCTCACCATGGCACGCAATGCCAATGCGCGGGTGCAACTGCTCTACAACCCCGTGGGCCAGATCGCCAGCGAAATCCTGCACACCCGCCTGGGCCAGCACGGCGCGCTCACGCACCGCTACGACCTGCTGGGCAACCGAATCTCCACCTGCCTGCCCGATGGCCGGACCATCCACACGCTGACCTATGGATCGGGCCACGTGCACCAGATCCATATCGACGGCGAAGTCATCTGCGACTTTGAACGCGACGCCCTGCACCGGGAAATCGAGCGCAGCCAGGGCACTCTGCGCAGCCGCTACCACCTGGACCCCCTGGGGCGCCTGCTGGCCAGCCAGGCCGGGCCCGCCTCAGACGGTGCCAGCACAGCGCCTGCTGCCAGCACCCACAACACCACCAGCGGCCAAAGCATCGCAAGGCGCTACAGCTACGACGCTGCAGGCCAGTTGCAAAGCATCGACGACAGCCGCACGGGCCGCACGCTCTACCAGTACGACGCCATCGGCCGCCTGACCCAGGCCCTGGCTGGCCACGCGGCGGAGCGCTTCGCCTTCGACCCGGCGCACAACCTCATCGACCCCGATCAGCCGCCGCCACAACAAGCCAGCCCTGCCAGCCCGCGCCCGCCAGGCACGGAGACTCCGGACGAACAATGGGCGCGCTACGTCAGGGAACACCTTTCAGACCCCAACTTCAACCTGCTCCAACTGAGGGACGACGCGCTGATCGCCAACGCCGACCCCGCGCAATGGGATCGCGTGGCGGGCAACCGGCTCAAGGTCTGGCAGGAGCACCGCTACGAGTACGACACCTGGGGCAACTGCACCGACAAGCGCAGCGGCAAGCACCAGATACAGCACTTCACCTGGGATGCGGAGCACCAGCTCATTGCAGTCCACACGGAAAACCAGAACCAGCGCCAGGGTGAGCAGGCGCACTGGCGTTATGCCTACGACCCCTTTGGCCGGCGCATAGCCAAATGGCAGGAACACCACGCCCCTGCAGTCCAGAAAAAGCTCGCACGCCACGCAGTCACACACTTCCTGTGGGATGGCAACCGCCTGCTGGCCGAACACGCCCTGCAGCACAAGGACGGCAAGGACACGACAAGCCACAGGCTCTACCTGTATGAGCCCGACAGCTTCGTGCCGCTTGCCCAGGTGCAAAGCCTCTGGAGCAAAGACCAGCAGGCGCGCGACAAAGCCCTGGGCAGCCCCTTCGTGCAGCAGGCCTTGCACGAAGCGCGCAATGACGACAAGGTCTGGAACACCAAGGTCCTGCCGCTGCAGCGCAAACTGCAATCGCGCCTGAAGGGCGTGGTGCCTCAGGAAGCACCCCCCAAGGCGCTGCAAAACCAGACCTTGCATGTGCACACGGACCACCTGGGCACACCCCGGGAACTGACCAACGCGGAAGGCCATATCGTCTGGGCCGCCAGCTACAAGGCCTGGGGCGCTACGGCCAGCATTGACCATCCCGCCGTGCTGCAGACGGTACGCATGGGCAATACCTTGACCCAGCACTGGGTGGAACAGGACCAGGACAGCCGACCTGAGCAGCACCTGAGATTCCAGGGGCAATACTTTGACGTTGAGACGGGGCTGCATTACAACCGGTTCAGGTACTACGATCCGGATGTGGGGAGGTTTGTTAGTCAGGATCCGATTGGGTTGGCGGGAGGGGTTAATACATACCAATATGCAGAGAACCCAATCATTTGGGTGGATATATTTGGTCTTGCAAGAATGCGAGGAGCAACCTCCAAGGTATCTACCTCGAAGGGGTCTAGCTCATTGCCAAATTTGCCAAAGGGCGTACATTCGGAAATAAGAAATCTGGATGTGTTAAATAAACAAGGTGCATTAAGAGGGCAGCATGTAACAATTTCCGATATTGAAGGACATTTTGGAACTGGAAATATACCTGTTGGAATGTGTTGCAAGTGTCGATTGAATATGTTTGACTCTCTTATTGAAGGTGGAGCAACCGGCGTAACGATACCAGAAACTCGTGCCAATAAAGTTGTTGGTCAAATTACAATAAAAAGAGAGAATTTCTTGAAAGCTCAAAAAGATTTAGGAGATATGCTTAGTAATATTCCGCAAAGTAAAACACTGTGTCGTTCCAATTCATCTTGGGATATTTTGAAGAAATATAGTAGTTAGATTATGAATCCGTACGTTGTAAATGAAAAAGAATATAGTGGATCAATTGGATTTCGTTCTGATATATATTTTGATATACATCACAACGAGGCATTCGGGTATTCAAAGGATTTGGGTTGTTTCGCGTTAAATAAAACCCCACTTGTTGATCCAAGTTTTTCAAAAATTGAATTCATAGAAAGAGATGTGAATGGATTTTGTATTAAAAAAACAAAAACATCAAAAATATTAAAATATTTTGATCAAACACCATTGCAAAAAGAGATAACAAATCAGCTATTTTTATTTATAAATAATTTTCATTATGGAAAATCTGGCAAACAGTATTTAAGTATTGAGTATGTGGATAAATTCTTCACAAGCTTCAAAGTGGCTGAATATGGCAGCTTGGAACCAAAGTATTTATCCATTGCAAGAGCAATAGATGGGCGGGTTTATACCGGCGATTATCCTTTGAGTGATGATGAGTCAATTCCTTTGTTGTCGATATGTATGGATAAGAATTCAATAGTGGTGAATCATGAAAACAATCCTCTGGTATTCGAAGTTGAATTGCAAGAAGAAGTTGTGCGAATGATCTCGCAATTAATGAAATTTGGATTTCCGGATGAATATGTTCAATTATAAAATTGACGCCTAAATTTTCTTTACACGACACTTTATAAATAAATAATGCGGAATTTCGGCTCCGAAGCGTTCGAAAATTGAACTCTACTTTGAAGGAAATTGGTAAATAAAAAATGGTGAGCTTACAACTAAATAAATCAATCCAAAGAAAATTAATGAATCTCAGAATTTAATGAGCTTAAAGAATATGGGAATCAATGGCAAGAAGAAATTGATAAAAGTGCGGGCCTACATAGCTAAAAGAAAACTCAGGCCAACCGAGCCGTCTTACAAAAATAGTTGGCTAGAAAAAACCTGACATGTCACCCGTTTATGGGATTACTAAATGACCAGTATTCATTCTCTGATGTTGAATCACCAGAGGGAAATGAAAAATATAGGAGAAATGATTGGCCTCCCATACGCAGCTAAAGTTATTAACGAAAATGAAATATATGCTATTGATGGAGTTACCAAACATGATCTAAGTCCAATGCTGAGAGATCGATTTATTTTTTGCGACAGATGGGATGATTTTTATCTTTCTCAAAATATGCTCTCTTTGGATTAGATAAATAATTTTCCATACAATGCGAAGTTGGTGGAATGGATAAGTCTGAGAAAAGAAAATTGGGATCATGTGCCTCCGGGAAGTGTAGGGGATTCTTTCTGTTCTATTTTGTTATTCAATCCTTATGAGCCAGAAGAGATATATATTGACTGGAGCGAGTGAAGGAAAGAACATGCGATCTGGCATTGCGCTCAGTCGGATTACTATAGATATGATAATCTAGAAGAATTTTTCATGGAAATATCAAGAGTATAATAAAATATACTATTTGTGGAGCGATTTTCTTCCCGCCGGCTTCTACAAAAATCTTGTAGAGATATTTTTTTGATTGTGGAGATGTGTGTAAGCCACAAAAGGCGTCCTGGCACTATGCCTTTGATCCCTTCGGCCGGTGCCTAGCCAAATGGCAGGAAACGTCTGAACAGAAATATTCCGCCCCGGCGCAGGCACTGCCTCCCCTGTCACCCACTTCCTGTGGGACGGCAACCGCCTGCTGGCCGAACACGCCCTGCAGCACAAGGGCGGCAGGGACACGACAAGCCACAGGCTCTACCTTTATGAGCCCGACAGCTTTGTGCCGCTGGCCCAGGTGCAAAGCCTCTGGAGCAAAGACCAGCAGGCGCGCGACAAAGCCCTGGGCAGCCCCTTCGTGCAGCAGGCCTTGCACGAAGCGCGCAATGACGACAAGGTCTGGAGCACCAAGGTCCTGCCGCTGCAGCGCAAACTGCAATCGCGCCTGAAGGGCGTGGTGCCTCAGGAAGCACCCCCCAAGGCGCTGCAAAACCAGACCTTGCATGTACATACGGACCACCTGGGCACACCCCGGGAACTGACAAACGCCGATGGCCATATCGTCTGGGCCGCCAGCTACAAGGCCTGGGGCGCCACGGCCAGCATTGACTACCCCGCCGTGCTGTAGACGGTGCGCATGGGCAATACCTTGACCCAGCACTGGGTTGAGCAGGACCAGCACAGCCGACCTGAGCAGCACCTGAGATTCCAGGGGCAATACTTTGACGTTGAGACGGGGCTGCATTACAACCGGTTCAGGTACTACGATCCGGATGTGGGGAGGTTTGTTAGTCAGGTTCCGATTGGGTTAGCTGGTAGATATAATGTTTATCAATATACGCCTAATCCTACTGGGTGGATTGATCCATTAGGATTGTGTAAATGCGATTGCAGAGAAAAAAGCAGATGCCGAGAAAAGAGCAATAGAGATTCATCAAAAAGTACTTGAACCGGCACAAAGTCGAACCACAATTGCAGTTACTCCAACAAAGGAAGGAGTTACCATTGTTAGTAGCAGTGAAGCAAGATTGCGTCCTGCTCAGCGCGCTAGCTTAAAACCCAACGAAATAGAGGCCAAGGGGCCTGGGCACGCAGAAATCACTGGGCTTAATACCGCTGTATCTCTGGGTCTAAATCCTATTGGGATAGCTGCAAGTCGACCAATATGCTGCAATTGTCAAGATGAAATGGGCAAGAGAGGTGTTCCGCCCTTGAGTCCAAGGAAGAATAGATAAATTATGCTTGATTTTTATCAATTTAAAGAAGCGCTAAATTCCTTTCCAAAAAGATTTCAAACATCGTTAACTCTTGCATTTTGTGAGAGAATGTTTCCTGGATATTCTATATTTTGCGAAAAATATAATCTGCCAAAGCCATTGCGACAAATCCTCAATCAAGCATGGATTATAGAGGAGGGTGACAAATACGATAGATTTGTGATTGATGATTTGGAGAGTCAGGCGGAGTCTGTTGCACCAGATACGGAGGATTATCAAGATATATTGGTGTCATCTGCTTTGGATGCTTGTTTGGCTTTGTCTTTTTGGTTCAAATTTAAAAATGATAAAGATATAAACTCTAGAAATCATATATTGGATTTTGGGAGAGATACATTGGATATGTATATTCAGGTTTTGGAGGATATGGATACTGGAGATCATCATATTGATGAGGAGGTAGAAAAACATTTTCTTGTGAAACAGGAGTTGGATAGACAGGCGGAGGATATTATTTTGGCTAAAAATATGGCATCGAATGAACTATTATTTGAATTGAAGAGAAAATATAAAAATACAAATATAGGATTAATTGTTAATTGACGAGTTTTTAAATTTATCATCTTCTCTAGGGGTTTAAGATAATACTGAGATACTTATTTGCCTAAAGTCTTTTGATGGTGGTAAATAAATCCTTGCTTAGAGTTGCCAGATCGATGCTTAAAAATTAAGTATTCTGAAGGATTTAATTCCGTGAAATTGATGGCTTTGCGGTATACCGCAAAGCCTCTGGGAAAACACCAGGATGCATGCGGCAAATCCTTGTACAACCCCCTTTGTGTAGTAGGCCCTGCACGAAGCGAGCAATGACGACAAGGTCTGGAACACCAAGGTCCTGCCGCTGCAGCGCAAACTGCAATCGCGCCTGAAGGGCGTGGTGCCGCAGGAAGCACCCCCAAGGCGCTGCAAAGCCAGGCCTTGCACGTGCATACGGACCACCTGGGCGCCCCCCCGGGAACTGAACAACGACGCATATGGCCATATCGTCTGGGCCGCCAGCTACAAGGCCTGGGGCGCTACGGCCAGCATTGACTACCCCACCGTGCTGCAGACGGTACGCATGGGCAATACCTTGACCCAGCACTGGGTGGAACAGGACCAGGACAGCCGACCTGAGCAGCACCTGAGATTCCAGGGGCAATACTTTGACGTTGAGACGGGGCTGCATTACAACCGGTTCAGGTACTACGATCCGGATGTGGGGAGGTTTGTTAGCCAGGATCCGATTGGGTTGTTTGGTGGTGTGAATCTATACCAATTCGCACCGAATCCTATTGAATGGATAGCCCCATTAGGATTAAGGTGCGATAGTCCTGCGCAAAAACTAGCTAGAAAATTAAGAGCAGTAGAAGGTGCGCAGGATAAAGCCGTAAGAGTTAGAAATTTGCCGGACGGAAGGGTTCGGTATTATGAGAAAGAGGCGCTTGCAGCCAAACTTGGACCAACTAGAGGGCGCTCACATGTAACGGAGTGGAATCCAAATACAGGGCAAGTACGCGTATGGGAGGAAACCTATGATCATATGGGTAAGGTAAATCGTGTTCATCCTAAAATGAATAACGGAGAAATTCTTGAACTACCTCATTATCCTCCAACTAAGGCAGATATAGATTCAGGTAAAGCGACTGCAGCGGGAAGAGCCACGTGCTGAAGTTGTTAGTAAAGGAGATGGATATGTCTGATACGAAGCATCGATTTTTAAAAGGGTTAAATCTATTAATTGAAAATGAAGGGTATTCCGCTGAAAAGATTTCTAGATATGTCTTTGAATTTAGCTTGGATTATCGTATAGATGATTCAAAGCTTAATTTTGTGATTGACTTTCTGAAAGGAATGGATGCAGGTCCTGAATTTGAATTGTCCGAAGAAGAGTTTTGGGATTTTATTGCCAATAATATTTGATATCAAGGATTGATATTGAATTTATTGATGGACGAGTTTTGATTAAATAAAAATTGTTCAATATGTTTCATAGAGCAATAATATCGAAAACTTACTAACGAACTGCCTTGTGGAGAGCGTAAGAAATTACAGTGCGATATTGAATATTTTAGAATCAGAATCAGTTCATGGAATTTTTATTTGATGGTGTGCAATATAATTCTATTATCAAATAATTGATAGCTATTGTTTTGTGGTAAGTGTAATAAAAAAATGGTTGTAAGATAAAGATTCAGAAACTGTTATTGAAAAGAAAATTCTTATTTATGTTTTTGTTTCCAGTGTGGATATGCAGATATCTCCAATCGTGTTGAACAGGAGACGTAATTCCTGCAGAACGTGGCAGAGTTGATCTTCGATGTATATACGAGCCACTTGGACATGCTGATGGACTCCCAACGCAGATGGCCATATCGTCTGGGCCGCCAGCTACAAGGCCTGGGGCGTTACGGCCAGCATTGACCATCTCGCCGTGCTGCAGACGGTACGAATGGTCAATACCTTGACCCAGCACTGGGTGGAACAGGACCAGGACGGCGGACCTGGGCAGCACCTGAGATTCCAGGGCAATACTTTGACGTTGAGACGGGGCTGCATTACAACCGGTTCAGGTACTACGATCCGGATGTGGGGAGGTTTGTTAGTCAGGATCCGATTGGGTTGTTTGGGGAGGGGTAAATTTGTATCAATATGCCCCTAATCCAATAGATTGGATCGACCCCTTGGGTTTAGATAAAATATCAGCAAGCTTTTCGAATAGATTGAAGCCTAGTTTCAAAATATTAAATCGATTGGGAAGATTGTTTTCTGATCTAATACATTAATTATTATGATTAAATTGATAGAAATTCCAGTTCCAGAAGTCATTAATAAAAAAACAAAGGCACTTGCCGTCTTGGATGCCATATTTTGTCAAGAATGTGAGTTGAGATATTTTAGTCACAATTCTAAATGGTCAGATATTTCTGAAATGGGATCCATGAGAGATGGAGAGGGTTATGATTACTTTATATTGTTCATAAATTTTGGTGCTGCGATAAAAGGTAGTTGTCGTGAAAGTTATGAGACTGGAACCAATCGTCTTGCTAACATGGACCATAAATTGATTCCGAAAATATATGTTGATTTTATCAATGAGCCGGCATTTTATATAGAAGAGGCGACGTTCATTATCTGGTTTGATGTGGTCGATAGAAAATGGAAAAAAATAGGTGATTCAAACGATGATGATTACTTGGGTGGTGGGGCGGATTCTCTGTTCCGATGGATATGTGGTGGACCAGAGGTTTATAAAAATTGGGCGGAGAAATATTTTGAAAAGATAATAAATATTGAGCTTGTGAGAAGTGTTTTTGAATTTAAACCGATAGATATGAATTTTGTGAAAACTATAATTTTTGATATCGATTTGGATAAGCTGCAGGAGGATCTTGAGGAAATTGGATATCCTTATATAGGATATTCTGAATAGAAGTGAGAAGTGGAAATTAAGTAAGTTTTGGATTTTGCCAAAATATAATCTCTGAAAAATTACAGGGGATCTCTAAAAACCTCAATTCGCTGCAGCGCGAACTGCAATCGCGCCTGAAGGGCGTGGTGCCGCAGGAAGCACCCCCCAAAGGCGCTGCAAAGCCGTACCTTGCATGTGCATACGGACCATCTGGGCACTCCGAGGGAATTGACCAACGCGGAAGGCCATATCGTCTGGGCCGCCAGCTACAAGGCCTGGGGCGCCACGGCCAGCATTGACTACCCCGTCGTGCTGCAGACGGTGCGCATGGGCAATACCTTGACCCAGCACTGGGTTGAGCAGAACCAGGACAGCCGGCCTGAGCAGCACCTGAGATTCCAGGGCCAATACTTTGACGTTGAGACGGGGCTACATTACAACCGGTTCAGGTACTACGATCCGGATGTGGGGAGGTTTGTTAGCCAGAATGTCGTTCGCTTAGTTGGCGGTATAAATTTTTACTTCTATGCAGCTAATCCTATTGCATTTGTTGATCCCTGGGGGATGGCACCGATTGCGCATCAACGAAATGGCAAGACTTTATGCATTAAAGATAAATTCGCGGCAAAATCTCCTGAATCCAAAGAGCAAAAAAACTTTGTTGATCGATGGAATAAACAAATAAAAAACAATGGAGGCAGTATGACTCGAAGAGTTCTTTCTTCTCAGGAGCAGAAAGATTCTGATGAGTGGAAACGAAAATACGGTGTCAATGTCCGGCAGGTAAGGTCGCGGGACATGTTCCAGATGCTGCAGCTGGTGGGCCGGCAGTTCCTTTGGATTGGATGGCGCAGTTCCCTGCGACCAATGGATATGTAGGCGGAATTGTTCGACATTTGCCTGTTGGATATTCCTATGACAGTGTGAAGCTTGTTGCGGATTTAGCAAACTGCTAAGGAGAGGATATGAACGTTCTAGATCTTTTGGGAAAATATAAAAATATAAGAGATGCTGAAATTCCAAAACTTGGTCCGCATAGGATTGAAAAATCCATTCCTTACTCAGGAGGTATAATGACTTTTGAGCCAGGTTTCTCTAGGCCGATAAGTCCTATGTTGAAAAAGAGATTTGAATTTTGTTCGACATGGGAGAATGCATATCTATCGCAGAAATGGCTTTCTATTGATGAAATAAATAATTGGGAAAATGATGAAAAAATAAATGAATGGGTAAATCTGAGGAAAGAAAATTCCTACGATGGAGATCCTTTGGAAGATTATCCAATGAGAAATTTGGCTATTTTTGCTATCAACCCATATGAGCCCGAAGAGATCTATTTGGTGTGGGATGAGGGTAGATTGGAGCCCAGGGTGTGGCATTATTTTGGTGCCGAATTCTATAGATTTAATTCTTTCAGAAGGTTTCTATTGTATATCAATGGGATGATGGACGATACGGATACTGTTAGGGAGGTAATTTAGTGATATTTCATATGTCGATCAATTTATATTATTTCTGCCGATATTCTAAGGTTTCAGATGGTTGATGTTGCTCGCCTAAATCTGTGAATTCGCTGCTCCCGATTTTCGGAAAAATAATTGAAGAAAAATTTATATTATTGATGTATTTATAAGATATGGTATGGGCTCATCGCTCAGTATCGATTTGCTTTTTGCGGCAGATGGGATGAATCTTAGCTTTCTAAAAATATACATTCCTTGAATGAGGTAAATAATTGTCGATATAAGGCGAAGCTGGTGAATGTGAGAAAAAAGGGGGGGAAGTTGGATATATCAAGTCTCTCAAGGAGAGGCTTAAATTAGATCAATTGAGTGATAGAGATTATATTTTCAGGTCTCTATAAATCTGGAGATTCGTGCCGCTGGCCCAGGTGCAAAGCCTCTGGAGCAAAGACCAGCAGGCGCGCGACAAAGCCCTGGGCAACCCCTTCGTGCAGCAGGCCTTGCACGAAGCGCGCAATGACGACAAGGTCTGGAACACCAAGGTCCTGCCGCTGCAGCGCAAACTGCAATCGCGCCTGAAGGGCGTGGTGCCTCAGGAAGCCCCCCCAAGGCGCTGCAAAACCAGACCTTGCATGTACATACGGACCACCTGGGCACTCCGAGGGAATTGACCAACGCGGAAGGCCATATCGTCTGGGCCGCCAGCTACAAGGCCTGGGGCGCTACGGCCAGCATTGACCATCCCGCTGTGCTGCAGACGGTACGCATGGGCAATACCTTGACCCAGCACTGGGTGGAGCAGGACCAGGACAGCCGACCTGAGCAGCACCTGAGATTCCAGGGGCAATACTTTGACGTTGAGACGGGGCTGCATTACAACCGGTTCAGGTACTACGATCCGGATGTGGGGAGGTTTGTTAGTCAGGATCCGATTGGGTTGGTTGGGGGCGTGAATCACTATTTTTATGCACCTAATCCGATTAACTGGAGCGATCCATATGGCTTGACTGGTGCTCGATCAATAAAAACTGGTCCCAATATTCCTGGGGGGACGGTTTCTGGATTGAGTACGGGGGAAGGAGGGGAAGGAATTACCAACTAAGCGGTGCAGCGGGCAATGGACAGGGTGCCCGAAAAATTCCGCTCACCATTCCATGGAGATTGTGCGGAGCCAAATGGAATGAGTAAGGCTGCAAATTTAGCGGGTGTAAAAACTGATGAGGAGCTAAAGAATATGAACAAAGGGTCGCAGATTTCAGCGCATAGAAATGACAAGAAAGGAAAGTTAATGAACCCTTGCTCTAGTTGTCAATATTTGCTTGATGAGCAGGGTGTGGGTTGCTTTACGAGGTTATTAAATGGAAAACCTTAATGTAAAAGATATGATTGCAGAAATATATAAAATTCTCGATTGGGAAAATGTTGGATTTTATTGTATTATAGATCTATATGTTAAATATTTGAATGATTTATATGAGAAGCCGAAGTTTAACGAAAAAATAAGCATTTTAACCAATTTTGATTTTAAAAAATATTTGCAATATGCTGAACAGAATTCGAAGAGATTGCTTTCTGATGAAAAAAACAAAAAATTAAAAGAAGAGCTGTGGCGGGAAAATGTTGGTAGTCCGCAGAATATAAAATCAATTATTAGATTGTTGATAACAGCGCTAACTACCGAGCAGGAGATGCTGGCTTATAGTAATTATCCAGAATATGTGGCTACGGATTTGCTGGATCTTATGATTATAAGTTTGGCTAAGGTCGATCTTGAGTATGCAAATGGTTTCTTGAATTTCTCTAGGACGCGCTTTGGACTGGATAATAGACTTTGAGCACAAACTGCAATCGCACCTAAAGGGTGGCGTTGTGCCGCAGGAATATCAGCCCCAAGGCGCTGCAAAGATGTACACGCCGACCATCTAGGCGCCCTCTCGGGAACTGACCAACGCAGACGGCCATAGCGTCTGGGCCGCCAGCCAGCTACAAGGCCTGTGGCGCCACGGCCAGCAGTGACCATCTCGCCGTGGTGCAGACGGTGCGGATGGTCAATACCTTGACCCAGCACTGGGTGGAGCAGGACCAGGACGGCGAACCTGAGCAGCACCTGAGATTCCAGGGCCAGTACTTTGACGTTGAGACGGGGCTGCACTACAACCGGTTCAGGTACTACGATCCGGTTGTGGGGAGGTTTGTTAGTCAGGATCCGATTGGGCTTAGAGGTGCCACAAATTTCTATATTTACGCATTAAATCCAACGGAGTGGATTGATGTTTTAGTTTTAAATCCAAGGTGTAGATATGATCCTGATATGAGTTATTTGGAAAAACTGCTCATAATATTCATGGAGAGTTATTAAAGACCAATGGATCGCCCAGAGGCTTTAATAGCACGACGGTTGCTGCAGAAAGGTGCAGATGATGGACGGAAAAATACGAACAGTTGCCGCAAAAATTAAAGGACAATTTTCCTGAGATTAGGCTGCAGCTGCTCATGGATCTGGAGTTATTCCTGTCAATGTCGCGAAAACGAAAGCTCCAGAGGGGCATGCGGAACGTAATATCATCGATCAATGGGTAAAACCAAATGGATAGAGAGTTTTAGAAGTTGCGGTGAGTAGGCCAATTTGTAAAGATTGGCAAGGATGCATCGATTCCAGTGGTGTTAATCCAGTTTTTCCGAGAAAAAAGTTAAATAAATGAATGAAAAAATAATTCAGCATGGTGTCGAGTATGTGTTGTCCCTTTTGATCATTGATAGAATGAAAAATGATTGTAAAGGATTTTCAGATGAAAACATATTAAAGTTAATCGATGATTTGTGGGGCGCACTCTCGAAGAAGATTACAAAAAAATTTCTGAAAGATGGTAAGAAATATATAAATCAAATAATTGTTGATGAACAGGGTGCTTCTAAGGAGGAAATGTTGATCAATTTTCTTGCATATTCTCTAGATGAACTGATTTTTCAGCTCCTTGATGCGGATGGATTCACTGGAGATGGAGTGATTGACTACAGAGTTCAGGAAGTTGATTTTGTTGAGCAAGAGCATATTTTTAAAAGCTCAAAAAATGTGAGCCTAAACTCTTATCAAGAAGAGGATGTGAGAAAAAAAGGGGATGAGGAAATTGAATATATAAAATCTCTTAAGGAGAGACTTGGGAGGCTTGAATTAGATCAATTGAGTGATAGAAATTATATTTTTAGATCTCTATAAATCTGGAGCTTCGTGACACTGGCCCAGATGCAAAGCCTCTAGAACAAAGATCAGGAGGCGCGCGACAAAGCCCTGGGCAACCCCTTTGTGCAGCAATCCCTGCACGAAGCGCGCAATGACGACAAGGTCTGGAGCACCAAGGTCCTGCCGCTGCAGCGCAAACTGCAATCGCGCCTGAAGGGCGTGGTGCCGCAGGAATCACCCCTCAAGGCGCTGCAAAGCCACACCTTGCATGTGCACACGGACCACCTGGGCACACCCCGTGAGCTGACCAACGCAGATGGCCATATCGTCTGGGCCACCAGCTACAAGGCCTGGGGCGCTACGGCCAGCATTGACTACCCCGCCGTGCTGCAGACGGTACGCATGGGCAATACCCTGACTAAGATGTTCAGTCCCGCAGTGAGATGGTGCTGATGAAGTCTAAAGCGGCCTGGATCTTTCTCCCATGCCTCGCAAATCGCTCGGAATGGCGTCTTCCACCTGAGCGCATTCGAGTGCTTGCCGAAGTTGTAGCCTTGAACGAATGTCTGGACATGCTCCCGTAGCTGCTCCAGGCCCTCCTACCCATACGCCTTGATCGTGGACTCCTTGATGGTCCGGTTCATGCGCTCGACCATGTCGTTCGTCCAGGCGTGGTACGGCTTGGTATGCCTTTTCTCGACATGCGTGAATTTTGTGACGTGGTCTATGGCGACGAACATGTGCTGTTTGCCGCGTGCCTTCGTGGCAGATGCGTTGCGGACTGTCGGCTGATTCCGCGACGCTGCAGGCATCGATGCAAGGCGCTGCGGCTGAGCTTGGGTGCTGTCTCCAGGAGTTGTCCCATGAGATCGTCCAGCGACAGATGCCCTCGCTTGCGTAACGCAATCGCCAGGTGTTCTTGCTCTTGGGAAAGATGCTGGCTTGCTCTGTCCCGAGGACCCATGGGCTCATCGAGAACCGAGGTGCGCGCGCGCCACTGGGCCACGGCCTTGGGGTTGATGCCGTAGAGCTGGGCCAAGGACCGATGGGAGCCGGTCGCTAGCTGGAGCTCTGCCCGGATACGCGGCGTTGTGCGGACGCTGCCATGCAGGCGGATTGCCATAGTGCTTTCTCCTGTTCCAGTCTGAAGAATGCACCATGACTTCCTGGGACCGTACACTCTGACGAACCAGACCGGTCAGGTGGCCTGGGCCGCCAAGCTGGACCCCTCGGGCAATGTGCTGCAGGAGTACAACCACGCAAGGCATCCACCAGGCGATCCGGCTGCCGGGGCAGCACCATGACAGGGAAACGGGGCTGTATTACAACCGGCATCGGTATTACGATCCGGTAGTGGGGAGTTATATCAATCAGGATCCGATTGGATTGATGGGTGGGGTAAATTTCTTCACCTATCCCTCAAATCCATTGCTTGGTATTGATCCAACAGGTCTCTCTGGAAAAATCCCGAAGAATTTTGGAAAGGACAAGCCAATTAACCCTGTTCCAATTCCAGAAAAAGGGCCTTATCCATTAGATAAGGTATACGATCAAATAAATCCTAATGACAAAGTATGGAAGAAGTTTAGTCCATTCGATTACACAACTGAATGCCTGGAGTGGGAGTCGGATAATGAAGGAAGGACATGTCGTCCTTTTGATGAAAAACCTGGAAAAACTATCACAAGAAGCAACGATAGTATTCTTTCTAGTCCTAAATCAATGACTTTGCCAGTTGGCGAGAAATGCAATAAATCTCGGCTGAAGAGCAACCCCACCAGACCTGGCACCGCTCCTGCAGCAGATACGGACGATATATTGGAAATTATGCAAAAGATCATGACTAGACCAAAAGGCACACGACGATGAAATATTTGTTTTTTTTATTTTCTATTTGTTTGAATTTTTCTTCATCGTACGCCAAAGATATTGAAAGTCGAGAGCCAGAATGTTTGGTTGGTGTAGATTCAAAGAAATTTGCGGCCAGTTTTCAAATTATGGATAAAGATCAAAAAATATGGATTATTAATGATGGGGGCAATGAAGAAAATGAAATAAACTATTCTTGGATAGTTGAACCCGGGTCAATAAATAATGGTAATTTTCTTCCTGTAAAATATGCATTTGGTGTCGGTCATGGAAATGAGTATGAATCAAAGGGGCAGCAAGAAAATTCGCTATCGTCTTTGTTGGAGG
This sequence comes from Delftia deserti, assembly GCF_042653485.1. NCBI lineage: Bacteria > Pseudomonadati > Pseudomonadota > Betaproteobacteria > Burkholderiales > Comamonadaceae > Delftia > Delftia deserti. Next base: position 6,448,255 of record NZ_JBHSIH010000001.1, read on the forward strand.
AAATAAAAAATAGTGGAATGATTTATATAAATAGCCCGGATAAAAAAAGCAGACAGAAAATATCAAGGAGTCTGGAAAATATTCAAATTCATATGATTTTAAACAGAGATAAAATAATTCTTTATTCTAGGAGCATTGAAGGAAGAAATAATATTTTCTCAAGTAAACCTACACATGCAAGGATGACCATGAAAACCCCATACAAATCACAGTCCTACACCTGTCTAACAGAAATTGATTATCAATAGAATTCGCAATGGATGTAATTTTTGATTATTTAATGTAGTGGGTTTTATATCTCATAATGCAAGATTGGTGTAAATAAAGAGGCAACATATCACAGACGGCAACGCCGCGCAGCAAAGCAGAAGCCACTACCGCTGGGACGAAGGCGGGCACCTCGCCGAACGCCAGCTGCCCGCCACGCCCCATGCGCCCGGACAAACCCACCGCTACGAATGGGATGCGGCCGGGCGCCTCACGGCGGCCAGCGTCTGGCAGCACAGCACCACAGACAACGACAACGGCCTCATCGCCCAACTGCAAAGCCGCATAGCACTGGAACGCGATGCCCTGGGCCGCATCACGGCAGAAGTGCAGCAGCTGCACCGCCCAGGCAAGGACGGCGGCGCAGACCAGATCGAATACGAACACCGCATCGCCCACACTCTGGACCCCTGGGCGCACGCCAGCACAGCCAGCTGCAAGGCCTGGGGAAAATTGCTTGGCTCAACTACGGCTCAGGCCATGTGCACGGACTGCAGCTCAACGGCGCCGACCTCATCGACTTCGAACGCGACAACCTGCACCGCGAAGTCCGCCGCAGCCTGCACCCACCCACCCCCGCAGCAGACGCAGACGCACACCACCCCCTGCAGGTGCAACGCCAATGGGACAGCATGGGCCGCCTCGCGGCCCTGGGCACCACAGGCCTGCAAAGCACGGAAGGCAGGGATCACCTCGTCCAGCCCCTCATCGGTCAGATCCTCGGCCGCCGCTACCACTACGACAGCCTGGGCCAGCTCGTCGCCATCGAACAGGCCGGCGCCCCGGGCCAGGCCGCGCAACTGCTGCGCTACGGCTACGACAGCGCCGGGCGCCTGAGAGCGGCCACCGACAGCCAGGACCCCCAGACCACCACTCGCTGGCAGATCGACCCCGCAGGCAATCGCCTGCCAGCACCCGGTGCACCTGGCGCACCGGGCCAGACGAACACCCAGGACAACTGGGCTGCCCAGGTCCACGCCCACTGGCGGCACACCGACTTCAACCTCATGGGCCTGGCCCACCTTGCAGGCCAGCGGCAAGGCCCCGTGCAGCGCTGGGAAGACAACCGCATCGGCTTCACTGAAGACTGCGTCTGGCGCGACGACCCCTGCGGCAACCGCATTGCACAGATGCATGCAGACCACAGCCAGCAGCAACTGCACTACGACGGAGCTCACCAGCTCATAGCGGTGCGCAGCAGCCAGATCCAGGGCAACGCGGAGCAGTTGCGCCACCACAGCCGCTACACCTATGACGCCCTGGGCCGCAGGCTCAAGCAGCAAGTGGAAAGCGCGGACTCCACAGAATCCACCCGCACCCACTACTACGGCTGGGACGGCGACCGCCTCATCCACACCGAACGCCTGCAGGGCGGCGATGACACGCGCCACATAGAACACACCATCTACGAACCGGGCAGCTTCACGCCCCTGGTACGCCTGAGCACCACGGCCAACGGCGACCCGCAAAGCGCGCCTCACCTGCTGGAGCAAGCCATCACCGCAGGCCTGCCAGACCAGAACGACCCCAACCACACGCCGGCCCTGGCCCTCATGCAAACCATGCTCAGTGCCATGCCGAAGGACATGCAGCAAGACGCCGCCTGCCACCTGCGCCTCACCCTGGAGCACGGCCTGCCGCCCAGTGCCCAGGCGATCCTGGGTGAACAGGCCGAGGGCACGGCCCGCCTGCTCAGCGGCATGCAGGCCCAACTGCAGAAACAGGAAAAAGAACAGCAGGCCCGCATCGCCATCCACCACTACCACTGCGACCACCTGGGCGCACCCATGGCCCTGACGGACCAGACCGGCCAGGTGGCCTGGGCCGCGAAGCTGGACCCCTGGGGCAATGTGCTGCAGGAATACAACCCGCAAGGCATGCACCATGCGATCCGGCTGCCGGGGCAGCACCATGACAGGGAGACGGGGCTGTATTACAACCGGCATCGGTATTACGATCCGGTGCTGGGGAGCCATATCAATCAGGATCCGATTGGATTGGCAGGTGGTGTAAATAAAATTTTGTACTCAGAGTCTTTTCCAACATTAAAAATTGATCCCACAGGATTGAATACAGTCGCTATAGGGGCAGGATAGGGAAATGCACAGGACAGGCGGAATAAATATGAATTTGAATAATATAATTTCAGAAAGATTACGTGATAGTAAACTTGAGCCTTCTTTACGGGAAAGATACAACATTGCATTAAAGAAAGAATTTTCTGATGATCTGCCGAATTGCGGATTGTTTATTGATAATACATTCTACGGGGACGATGCTATTGACTATGAGAAGGGTATTAGACTATTTCGAGGAAAAAAATGGACCGAGGTTGATCTTGATTATTTATATGAAGAATATGTGCAGTTTTTAATGTTGAATGACGACGGTTTTATTTATTACCTTCCGTCATTTTTGTTATATTTCTACGATCTAAAACATTTTGCATTGGAATATTATCTTTATTTTATGGATAAGTTGGAGTTGGGGCTGAATGAATCCAAGGCTACTTACAACGCAGGCAGACGACGGCAGGATTATTCTGGGTTCAATAAATTGAGTCACGAGCAATCCAAGCTTGTTGCAATATTTTTGGTAAATACAGCTAATTTGCTTCCAGATGGATACATGGAGAAGGCGCAAGCGCAGAGAGCGCTAACCAACTATTGGGGTAATTTTTTACTATTCTGATTAATAAATCAAGGGGTTTATATAATCTTATTGATTAATGCATTCATTCTTTGAGTAATGATAATTATTTTGATATAAAAGAGTAATACCAGGCGATCCGGCTGCCGGGGCAGCACCATGACAGGGAGATGGGGCTGTATTACAACCGGCATCGGTATTACGATCCGGTGGTGAGGAGTTATATCAATCAGGATCCGATCGGGTTGATGGGTGGGGTAAATTTGGTTAAATATCCATTTAATCCAAATGCGGGTATTGATTCATTTGGCTTGTTCGGGTTTGGAAATATTTTTGAAGATGCAAAGAAAATGTGGGAAGTAAAGGAAAAGGGTGATCAAATAAATGATGCAAAAGAAACGGCGGATCTAGTGAAAGAGATCGGGAATAAAGGGCGTCGACGCAGAGAGCTTCAAGATAAGATATCGAAATGCATACTTGCTGTCCCTGATGTTCCAAAGGGGTGTGAGGATTTGTCTGCTATGGAGAAAGAGATTGATAATCTAATGAAGGAAGGCGTTAAGGATGTCGGGAAAGTCGCAAAAGACGCTATAAAAAATACGCCTGGAACCACAGCGACTGGACCTGTCTCAATCCTAAGATACCAATTAAATTCCATTGGTGATAGTATCTTATTAAAGTAAGACAATTTCATTGGAAATGAATTTATTTCATGGAGATTTATGCCGTTTCAAAGAAGAATATTGTTACTAGTAGTCTCTTCACTTCTTTCTTTTTTGTTTGTTTTGCCGTCGTTTGCGCAGAAGAAAGAAGCCTTATGTCAAAAATATGCAATATCAATAGTGGAGCTGAAAAGAGCGGCCTCTGACGGGGATGCCCATTCTCAACTATGCCTTGGTGAAATTTATTTAAATGATGAAGGCAGTTATCGAGACTATAAAGAAGCTTTTAAATGGTTTTTTTTGGCCGCGAGTAACGGCGATGCGAATGCTCAGTATATCGTGGGTGTTTTGAATGATGACGGGAAAGGTGCCCCTCGAAATTTTAAAGAGGCATTGAAGTGGTATAAATTATCTGCGGAGAACGGAAATCAAAAATCTCAGTTAATGATGGGATTAATTTATAAAGAAGGCGAAAAGGTTAAGAGAGATTACAAAGAATCAATGAGATGGTTTCATCTTGCTGCGGCGCAGGGAAATAGAGATGCACAATTTCAGCTAGGTTTGATGTATGGGCTGGGACGCGGTACTCCTCAAGATTCAAATGAGGCAAGAAAGTGGTTCGATTCTGCAAAAAGGTGATTTATGTCAATGTTGCCGGTAAACCCGCCAAAAAATAAAAGAAGCGCAATATCTCTGTAGAGTTTTCTCACATCGCTCATGACCTGCAGTTCGTCCTCACGCCGATACAAGAAAATGTAGTGCTGCACCGTCGATGCACTTCCTCCAGGACGACCCCAGCCACACGCCAGCCCTAGTCCTCATGAAAACGATGCTCAGCGCCATGCCGTGCGACATGCAGCAAGAGACTACCTGGCACCTGCGCCACACCCTTGAGCACGGCCTGCCGCCCGGCGCCCAGGCCATGCTGAGCGAACAGGCCGAGGGCGCCGCACGCATGTTCGGTATGCATGCAGGCCCAACAGCAGGAGCAGGCCAAAGCGTAGCAGTCGCGCATCGCCATACACCGCTACCACTGTGACCATCTAGGCACACCCATGGCCCTGACGGACCAGACAGGCCAGATGGCCTGGGCCGCAAAGCTGGGCCCTGAGGCAATGTGCTGCAGGAATACAACCCGCAAGGCATCCATCAGGCAATCCGGCTGCCGGGGCAGCACCATGACAGGGAGACGAGGCTGTATTACAACCGGCATCGGTATTACGATCCTGTGGTGGGGAGCTATATCAATCAGGATCCGATTGGGTTGGCAGGTGGGGCCAATAAGAATATTTATGTCAAAAATCCAAAAAAAGGCATGGATCCACTAGGTTTGATGGAAGAGCTGAGTCATATATGGAATATCGGTCCATGGGATGATCTTAGTAAAAAATCTGATAATAAAGATGCCCTGTCTACAGCTCAGAGAAAATTTCCAAGGAATGAGTTGCACAATGGAAAGGGCGATGCATTCCGTCATTGTTATTGGTCTTGCATTATGAGTTTAAGGATAGGGGTAGACCAGGCGAAATCTGTTGGCGATACTCATGAGGAGTATGGAGCAAAAGCAGGTCAAGCAAAAAAGGAGGAAATAATGGATTTGCACAACAATCAAAAAGGCAGAAATTGCTCGCTATCTTCAAAAACAAAAAATGACTGTGAAAATAATTGCCAAGATAGTCTTGATGATGGCGGTCTATGGTTTATAGATAGAGATTCTGGCGCGCTCACCACAAGCCAAGATTGGAAAATTCCATGAAAATTAAATTAACAGTAGTTATTATTTTTTCGATAATATTGAGTTGGTATTTCTTCTTAAAAAAAAATGATTTTAGTTATTCTATAAATAGAGATTACGACTTTGTTTGCATATTTCCACCATATACGCCAAAATTATTTGTTCTTGAGGATTTGAAGAAATATTCGAATTATATAAAAGATGATGTGACATATAAAGAATCAATGGATGACGGCATTTTTACTTATTTCTTTATAAAAAATAATGGAATAATTTCTTCTGGGGAAGAAATGGTGATAAATAATTCTATGGGTAAATATGGGTGTTTTGGAAAATAAAATATTACCATGATTTAATATTCCGTGAGATAAAGACTAGTGCCAAGTAGCGTAGATTTTTCTTGGCTAATGCACTCATGCAGTTAAGCGAGACTTTTGATATTGCATCTATGCTAAGGTGGGTGTGCACGTCGATCTATAACATTTCAGCGGGCCGATAACAGCGCTATCCACCACTGCCATTGCGACCACTCGGGCACACCAATAGCCCTGACGGACCGGCCAGGGCCAGCCAAGCTGGACCCCTGGGGCAATGTGCTGCAGGAGTACAACCCGCAGGGCATCCACCAGGCGATCCGGCTGCCGGGGCAGCACCATGACAGGAAGGCGGGGCTGTATTACAACCGGCATCGATATTACGATCCGGTAGTGGGGAGTTCTATCAATCAGGATCCTATTGGGTTGGCTGGAGCGGTTAACAAAAGTATATATGCGATAAATCCCATGATTTTCATGGATACTTTGGGCTTGGCTCCTGTAAAAACGTGTGCAGAGAGAATTTTGAAATCAGCGGACAAATTAAACAATCAAGAAAAATATTCATACGCCTCGAGTTATGGCTTTGGGTCAGAAAGAAATGTAATCTCTTTGTTCATGAAGTGCTATAAAATGCAGCTGTCGAATCTCCCTCGTGCTACAGATTCGGGAGTGTACCAATAGGACCAGCAACTGCTGGAGATTGGGGAAATCCACAAAAAACAATTCGCGGATTTGAACTTGTTACTTCTCCAAAGCCTGGTGATATTGTCGCAGTAGCATATCCATATGGGGACGCTACCGGGCATGTGGCAGTCGTGACCGGGAGTAGTACAACCATTGGCGCGGGCTCGGAAGACGGATCAAATTCAACTGGTTGGCATGGAATGGGGCATCGCCTAAAGGCAATCCAATATATAGAAGATGCAAAGATTGAAAAAGATGATGAAAGCAGTAATTTGCATAATAGCGGCAACGCTTGGTTTTCAAATAATAGCTTTGCTAACTTTCTTGATGGCACCAATGAAAATTGATTTATCGGATATAGAGGGATCTGATTTGTCTCATATTTTTAATGAGCTGGGAAATCCAGACTATGATTTGAGCGTCAAAGATATAATGGGATGGCAAAGCCATCGCTACCTAATTCGTCAAAATGTCGAACTTAGGATAAAAGAATCTAACATTAAATCAACTGCTTTCCCTGTATCAATAAGTGTTTCAAATACATTGGGAAAGGAAACTTATTATTTCAAATTATCAAAATACTCAAGATTTGACGGAAATAACAATTTTATTAGAACGACCACCATGACCGCATGGCCATACGGTGATTTTCTAATAAGTAAAGAGATCGTTGAAAATAAAGATCACCAGTCACAGTGAGTCTCGATATGCGTAGATTGTTCAGCCCCATGGGTTATAACAAGATGGGGCCAAAACGCGCGCAGATCGCTTGGTCATGTTGGGTACCCACGAGGAGCACACCATAAAAATGCTGCAGGAGATGCGTAAGTAACTGCAGGAACAACAGGCCTAGGTCAATAAAACGGATCAATCGGCACCTTGGGGCAGACGACCCTGGGAAGTGCTGTTAGTGGTACTACTGAACTTCCATGTCTAATTTGCGAGACGAAATGTGAATAACCATAAATCAATAATTGATGAGCTGGAACCATACTTATGGCCCAAGACACTTGGTGGTTGGTCGGTTTTTTTTGTTGCAGTTCTATTGACAATCAATTTGACGAAAGAGATATATTCCACAGCATCTGGATATTTTCAAATCATCCCCTGGGAAAATAAAAACGCAAGATTGGAAAAATTATCAATAGAAGATAGAGCAAATAAATCCAAATTTGTAAGAGTGGAGTACAGCTATGAAGTCAATGGTATAAGATACAAAGGAAATCGTATAGATCCCGATGAGCAAACAGTTGTTCAAATGACAAATAAAAAAATAATGGAGCTCAAGAAAGCATTTGAAGAATCCAACTCAATAGAAATTAGGTATGACCCTAAAAACCCAAAAAAATCAGTCTATCTTTCTACGCCAAATGATTTATATTTTATGGCATTGATTGCAATTCCTATTTTGATACTGTCATTTTTATATATTTTAATAATCTTCAGAAAAATAAGAAATCCACGAAAATAGTTTTCGCAAGTTCATGAAGATAATTACTTCTTCAAAAATTATAGTTGTCAATAAAGCTATGAATTATGTAAAGATTACGCAGAGACCGTAGCGCCAAAAGATTTCATTGAGAAATATCAACAAGTAAAAGCTAACCCCAGAGCTTTTTCAGGATGCGATTAGTCTCTGCAGCAAGGCCTGTAGGTGATAGTACAGAAGATGGATGAGCACCATCCGGCAGACTGCTCGGGCCCCAACACGCGCCATGACTGCGACCACCTGAACACTCCGCTGGCGCTGGCACCAGACGGGGCAGATAGCCTGGGCTGCAAAGCTGGACCCCTGGGGCAATGTGCTGCAGGAATACAGCCCCGCAAGGCATCCATCAGGCAATCCGGCTGCCGGGGCAGCACCATGACAGGGAGATGGGCCGTATTAAGCGCGAATTTCATAGACATTGCCCATTCCCAACATCAATGGAAAACGATCCTGGGCAAAGCTAGGTAGAATCTGCTGTAGATAAAATTATTGATTTCAAAATGGAATGAGATTTGACTACTATTGTTTCGGTTGGAGAATTTTATTTTCTGAAATTAATGGAAAATAAACATGAAAAAATTGGCGCTAACTATAAGTCTATATATTCTAACTTTTGCTCAAAATTCCATGGCTGAAGGTGAAAAAGAATGGATGTTGTTGAGTAGATCCGATGGATGCATATCATTGGGGGAGTTGTATTTTGAATATTAATATCTAAATCAAAGGAAAACTCCTGGTGAAATATTTAATGAGATAAAGAAAAAATATAAAACAACAAGCATTAAACCATTTGTGGATTATATAAAAAAAGAAAAAATGGATGGAGAGAAGATTGGTTTAAATGAGAGATCATTTTTTAAGAATTTCAATAGAAAAAATTCGATAATCATTGAAAGCAAAGAAGATAATATTGAAATAATTCTGGTCACAAAATTATTGTGCGAAAAGATTTTTAAAAATTAAAATACTTATCCACAGCAGTATGAAAAACACCAAGGACGATTTCCCTAGGGCGCATGATGAATTTCTCGCCTAAGCTCGGCGCCTAAGTGACTGGCGGCAGCATGCGTATCACGCATATAGTACTAAACATATCCATTACTAAGAAAGGGATGGCAACTGCCTAACCCCACGCCGAACGCATGCAGCACGGCAGGGACACCCTCCACATAGAACACACGGTCTACACCAACCGAGCAGCTTCACGCATGAGCACCACGGCCAGCGAACCCTATCTGCTGGTACGAGCCATTACCGCAGGCCAGCCCGACCGGGGCGACCTCAGTCACACGTTGGCCCTGACCTTCATGCAAACCATGATCAGTTGCATGCAGGCTCAACTGTAAAAAAGTAAAGAGATCAGCACGCCCACATCGCCATCCACCACTACGACTGCGACCACCTGGGCACGTCAATGGCGCTGATGGACCAGACAGCTAGGTGGCCTGAGCAGCAAAGCTGGACCCTTGGGGAAATGTACTGCAGGAGTACAAAACGCAGGGCATACACTAGGCGATCCGGCTGCCGAGGCAGCACCATTCCATTTCGGTGCGGCATTGCACGCCATACAAGATTCGACTTCACCCTCTCACTCGGGATTTCAATTTTGGATTGGACAAGAGAGTACTATGGATATTCTTGCTCATACAGGGAAAGAATCGTTGGTCCCCAATAAAGATAGTCCACTATTTGAGAGCACAAAGAAAGCGTGGGAAGCATTAAAATCCGGTGATATAAATGGATTCACTTGACCCTGTAAATAAAATGCGAAATTGCAATTTCATAATATGCACAACATTTATGTGGCCCTCTGCCTGCTGGGCCTCAGGTGATATATCTGTCGTATATTTGGTCTCAATAGATATGTTGGCTTTTATATTTTCAATATATTTGGCTGCAAAGATCAAATATGTGAAGAATAAAATATATGCAATGGCATCTATTGTTCTTCTGTCAATTTTAAAAGGTGTTATTAATTTCAAAGTTCCTTTTGTTGATAACAAAATATCTCTGATGGCATCGACTTGTATTTTTGTTATAACAAGTGTTTATATCGTCATTCATTTAAAGAAATAGTCCGTATTTAAATTACTGCTCTCAAATCTGAAGAGCAGGCCTGCTTTATATTTATGCAACATACTCTGGACAAGCTTTGTCTAGAAATTGGGCTTCTGTGGGTGGACCAATAGGTGCAGTAGTGGGGGGCTGCGATTGGCGTCGCGGTGGCCAAGAGCTGGCTATGCCAGCATCGACCATCCCGTCGTGCTGCAGACGATACGCATGGGTAATACCTTGACCCAGCACTGGGTGGAGCAAGACAAGCACAACCGGCCTGAGCAGCACCTGAGATTCCAGGGGCAATACTTTGACGTTGAGACGGGGCTGCATTACAACCGGTCCAGGTACTACGATAAGGATGTGGGGGGGGGTGTTAGTCAGGATCCGATTGGGTTGGCTGGTGGATATAATGTTTATCAATATACGCCTAATCCTGCTGGATGGATTGATCCATTAGGATGGTGTAAATGCGATTGCGGAGAAAAAACAGATGCCGAAAAAAGAGCAATAGAGATTCGTCAGAAAGTACCCAAAGCGACACAAAGTCGAGCCACAATTGCATACTCCAACAAAGGAAGGAGTTACCATTGTTAGTAGCAGTGAAGCAAGATTGCGTCCTGCTCAGCACGCTGGCTTAAAACCCAACGAAATAGAGGCCAAGGGGCCTGGGCACGCAGAAATTGCTGGACGGTATACCGCAAAGCCTCTGGGACAACACCAGAATGCATGCGGCAAATCCTTGTACAACCCTCTTCGTGCAGCAGGCCCACGAAGCGCGCAATGACGACAAGCCTGGAACACCAAGGTCCTGCCGCTGCTCGTTCAAATATAACAAGGTATTGACTATGGTGGATTATTCCCTCATCAAAAATATTGCTTTTGGCATAAAAAGATATGTGGAAAAACAGGAGATTCTACATACTTCTTTCATGAAAACTCACAGTGATATTGTGAAGTTGTCAAATATAGAATTTCTTCCTCGCAGTGGATTTATTTTTGATGAAGAAATGAATAAATGGAAATTTAAAAAACATGGATGCGGTTATGAATTTTCTCATGAAAGTACGATTATTGATATAAATGATTATTTTCTGTCAAATGGAGATTTTTTTAACGTCAATAGATTATCTTTCTATTTCGAATCGATTAAATTTAATTTCAAAAACCAAGATGCAGACGATGCGATTAAATCAGCCTTGATTTATTTGGAATCTACAGGAAATATCGTGAAGGTGCTGCCAACGGGGTATTACAGGTTCCTTTCATCTTAATGCTGTCATTAATTTAATAATTGGCAAATAAGATAAAATCTTCTGGATTTTGTATTGAATAATAATCTTTGAAAATAGTATTTATTTCGTATCAATAAATTTTTATGAGAATAAAACTTGGATTTATAAGATTCTATTTAATCCGCCCTGAACAACCTGCAAGCCGTTGATCTGGTTCGCAGTTCTTCGGGTTGTTGAACGCAGGATTTGCAAGGTATGGTTCTGCCAACGCCTGTTTTCTTGCAAATTCCACCAAGGATTCCCATGGGGCCAAAGCCTTCACAGCCGCAAACGGCCGAGTTGTTCCGTCCACGGCTGGACGAGCAGATGAGCATGCCTTACCCGCTGGTCAAGCTGGCGGCGTTGATCGACTGGCCCGAGGTCGAACGCTCGTTCGCGGTCTCGTTCACTTCTGTGTGTGGCCGGCCCGCCTTGCCGCCGCGCCTGATCGCAGGGCTGCTGTACCTGCAGCACACTTTCGATGCCTCCGACGAAACCGTGGTGAACACCTGGGCGGAGAACCCGTACTGGCCCAGAAGGCCAGCACGCAGCAGGTGGTCGTGGATACCACCAACAGCCGATTGCTGGACAAGAGCCGCCAGCACCTGGTCAAGGCAGCACAAGACCACGGACTGCGGCTGCGCCAGAACTACAACCGGGTGGCCCCGCGCCTGGCCGCGCAGCTCGGGCGTTATCTGCCTGCGGCTGAAAACATGATTGTTCAGGACGTACTAAATGACCAATATTCATTCTCTGATGTCGAATTACCAGAGGGAAATGAAAAATATAGGAGAAATGATTGGCCTCCCATCTGCAGCTAAAGTTATTAGCGAAAATAAAATATATGCTATTGATGGAGTTACCAAATATGATCTAAGTCCAATGCTGAGGGATCGATTTATTTTTTGCGACAGATGGGATGATTTTTATCTTTCTCAAAATATGCTCTCTTTGGATGAGATAAATAGTTTTCCATACAATGCGAAGTTGGTGGAATGGATAAGTCTGAGAAAAGAAAATTGGGATCATGTGCCTCCGGGAAGTGTGGGGGATTCTTTCTGTTCTATTTTGTCATTCAATCCTTATGAGCCAGAAGAGATATATATTGACTGGAGCGAGTGCAGGAAAGAACCTGCGATCTGGCATTGCGCTCAGTCGGATTACTATAGATATGATAATCTAGAAGAATTTTTCATGGAAATATCAAGAGTATAATAAAATATACTATTTGTGTCATAAGATCGGCAATCCCCATCAGCATCCGAATGGTAATCAGAACGGTCAAGGAATAGGGTATTCGGCTTGTGCAGATTTCAATAAATGGAGAGAAGATTATTGGCGTGCTAAAGCTCAAGAAGAGCTAGATAGAAGAAATGGATGTAAATTATGAAATCCAATATTGTTGATCTGAAAAATAGTTATCCTTTTATGTTTGCAGAAGGCATGAGTCAAAGTGAAATTCAGAAATTGGTTGATGTTTATCATGGGTTGGTATCATCGCAGTATCAAGAATTTTTGAAGTTTTCTGGAGGTGCGGTAATAGGTGCTTATCCTTTGTATGGGGGAAGTTCTGTTGAATTGATGGATGCGCATTTTAATACAGTTAATAAGGTTACAAATAAATATGAAGACGATGGAATGATTGAGAAAGGGCGGTTTTTGGTGATATCGGAGACTCATGCTGGAGATCCGATTTGCCTTAATATGGATGGATCCGTTGTAGAGTTTTCGCATGATGGGTTTCAAGAGAAATCATGGGAAGATTTCAATGGCTTTATCAAGTGGTGCGCCGATGCGCCCTAAAACGGTTGGCGCGCAGCAGAATAATTTTATTTTTTGAAGGTAAGCTATACCAATTACAGTCATTAAATTCGTTTGTGGCGGTAATCGTATACAGGCCGAGCACTCCCAGCAGACAAAAGACACGACAATCCGCAGGCTATAGCTTTATGAGTCTGACTGCCTTGTGCCGCTGGCCTATGGAAGAAGCCTTTGACCGGCTCCCATCGGTCCTTGGCCCAGCTCTACGGCATCAACCCCAAGGCCGTGGCCCAGTGGCGCGCGCGCACCTCGGTGCTCGATGAGCCCATGGGTCCTCGGGACAGCGCAAGCCAGCATCTTTCCCAACAGCAAGAACACCTGGCGCTTGCGTTACGCAAGCAAGGGCATCTGTCGCTGGACGATCTCATGGGGCAACTCCTGGAGACAGCACCCAAGCTCAGCCGCAGCGCCTTGCATCGATGCCTGCAGCGTCGCGGAATCAGCCGACAGTCCGCAACGCAGCTGCCACGAAGGCACGCGGCAAACAGCACATGTTCGTCGCCATAGACCGCGTCACAAAATTCACGCATGTCGAGAAAAGGCATACCAAGCCGTACCACGCCTGGACGAACGGCATGGTCGAGCGCATGAACCGGACCATCAAGGAATCCCCGATCAAGGCCTACGAGTACGAGGGGCTGTCGCAGCTACGGGAGCATGTCCAGGCATTCGTTCAAGGCTACAACTTCGGCAAGCACTTGAAGGCGCTCGGGTGGAAGACACCATTCCGGGTGATTTGCGAGGCATGGGAAAAAGATCCAGGCCGCTTTAGGCTCATCCGCACCATCTCACTGTGGGATTGAACATCTTGGTAGCAAAATATGCCTGCACCACACCCTGGACCGTAGCTGCCGATACCCCAGCCCTGCTGGGGCTGGCAGTCCCAATGCGCCACGCGACAAACCAAAAAAAGTTTGTGATTTTTAAAAGAAACTGAAAAAAATCATCGTAGTCATATTGCAATTGTTTTTTTCTCAAAACCTAATGCCTCATTGATTTCTGGGGTGCAAGATGGTCAGATGTATAATGGAGAATGCAATAGCAATTCATATGTTGCAGGAGTGACTAAAAATGCGGGAGCGACTCTTCCAACGTTACAAACGAATGGGGAGTGGCAAGCGCCGGGATATGGGAGCCCGATGCCCATCGAAAATTACATTGCACCCATAGAAATCGTTTAGATAGGTTCACAATGAAGAAAAGTGTACTGTTGATTTTTTTATATGGCGCAATAATTTGGCTATTCTTCTCTGCTTCATATTATATTTCCTATAATTGCGACGTCGATTTTCTTTCTGACAATCTAGAAGATATCAATATAATATTTTCCATATTGTGTTTTCTCTTGATATTCATTTTTGTGCCAAAGAAAAAAGGATATAGGGTCATGTATATTTCGTTGGCAGTTCCAATTTTCTATGTTTCCTATTTTTTGAGTTCTTGCTCTTTATTTAAAGAGTGCTTATGAGTAACTAAAGAGCGGCGATGGCAACATCCTCTGGGGCTTTGGCCCTCCGCCCTGTGGACCTGCCAATGGTCCCTGGCGCCTCATGACCCAGATAGACCGCCTCGGGCGCTGCCAGCACTACCACTACAGCGATGGCACCACGTCCGAGGCAGACCACAGCCAGCAGCAACTGCACTACGACGGAGCCCACCGACTCATCGCCGTGCGCAGCAGCCAGATCCAGGGCAACGCAGAGCAGTTGCGCCACCACAGCCGCTACACCTACGACGCCCTGGGCCGCAGGCTCAAGCAGCAAGAGGCCACCCGCCACCTGCGCTACAGCCGTGAACCACGGACTGCCGCCCAGTGCCCAGGCCATATTGGGCGAACAGGCTGAGAGCACCACACGCCTGCTCAACGGCATGCAGGAAGATCAGGGAAAGGAACACCAGCAAAATTGGTCTGTAGTTCAGGGGGCCAAAAAAGGTTGCTAACTACGCAAAGGAAATTTGAGAAAATAATGATCGAGAAAAATACAACCGTAATCCATTCGGTTAAAATCACTGCCTCGTCTTTTATGAGATATGTCGCCAAAGCAGGTTCATAATCAAATGAAGATAAATAAAACATTCATCTTAATAATTTCCATGATATCAGTGATTGTTTTTTTGTCGTATTCCAATGTCGATAAATCAATAACATTGTCTTATTCAAATCAAGGATATGAATCAGCACGTGTAGATATTGATAATTTGGTTGTACTCATCGAAAGAGAATGGGTTGGCATGGATGTGGAAGTGGTTCAAGATAAAATGAAAAACGCAACCATCAACAAAAAAGGAATTATTCCTCAAATAAAAATGGAAGATGATTTGATATGGTATGGTGACGTTAGGTTTATATTTTCTTCGGGGAAGCTGGAAAAGATTGAATATTAAAATAACAAGAAGAATTTCTATTGAAGAAGGTTGCACTGACTTTTCCCCTCATAGCCGTACCGGTTGAATGGAAGTGAGGTCCGCCATCTTGGAGAATGACGGACATGAGGAAGGGTCGATTTACTAGACAAAGAATCATTGGGCTCTTGAAGCAGGCCGAGCCTGGCCTGTCAGTCGAGAAGGTCTGCCGCCAATGCTGGTTCAGCGAACGCGCGTTCTATAAGTGGCGCGCCAAGTACGGCGGCATGCAAGCCTCATGACAACTTCAACCCCCCTTTCCGAACCCGAATTGAGGGCCTTCGCTGCGGCGGCGGCCGAGCAGCAGCGATGCGCAGACTGCGCGGTGCTGTGGAGGCCGGGCTGGGAGTCCTTGTCGGGAGCGGACAAGACTTCGCATCTGCAGCAGGTTGGTGCGCTGGGCACGCCGGAGACACGGGAACTGCTCGATGAATATCACCCGCAGGGCACGAACCAGTGGTCGCCGGATGCCCCCATCGCCCTGGGCTGGCACCCGTATAACCGCTGCACGCTCTGGCGCTGCCACCACTGCAATGCCGCCTTTCTGCGCTACACGGAGTACGGCGGCTATTACCAGGACGATCGCATCCGCCCGCTGCTGGCGCATCTGATCGTCACGCCCGAGCCGGGCCGCGTGTGAGCGGCCCCATGCCGGCGGCTCAGGTCCAGTCGAAGGTGAACAGCACCGTGCGGCTTTCCGGCTCGTAGACCAGCACGATGCTGTCCGCGCCCGTGGCGCACCAGTTGTAGCCGGCCGCGTTGGCCACGTGGAAGAAGGGCTTGCCGTCGCGGATGATGCGGATGCCGTCGTCTTCCAGTGCATCGCCCATGCCGGCGCTTTCCGCTTCGTCCAGCTGGAAGGCCGGGGGAATGGGCGGGTGGCTGGTCCAGTTGCCGTACCAGATGCCGCCGCCCAGGCTGTCCAGGTAGTCCTGCTCCATGGGCTCGCCCTTGCCGTAGCCGGGTGTCAGGTGATCTCGAAGATGTCCTGGTCGGATGCGGCCGCGCTCTCGTGATAGATGTCGTACAGGTACTGGGCCAGTTCGGCGTGCGTCACGTCGGCAGGGATGGCCAGCAGGGCCGGGGCACGCTTGCCGTCCGCGCCCACGTTGAAGCAGCGCCAGTGGGAGTCTGCCCGTTCGATGGCGATGATGCGGCCAAAGACATTGAAGCGGTATTTTTCCAAGCGGGCGTCTCCTGTTGAGCGGGCATCGTAACGGGAAGCCAGTGGCATATCCGTGTTCTCCCCATGTCCGCGGTGGCGGTTTGTCCATATATTTCAAACCTAAACTATTCAGGCCTAAAGTGATTGGGCATTGTTGCTGAACCTGGGGCGCCTGCCGCCCGTCGAGAAAAGGGTTTGCGGTATGAAGATCGTCTGTATCGGTGGAGGTCCCGCCGGCCTGTACTTCGGCCTGCTGATGAAGCTGCAGGACTCCGCCAACGAGGTCACGGTGGTGGAGCGCAACCGGCCCTATGACACCTTTGGCTGGGGCGTGGTGTTCTCGGACGCCACCATGGACAACCTGCGCGAGGCTGATCCCGTGTCGGCCCGCACCATTGGTGACGCCTTCAACCACTGGGACGATATCGACATCCACTTCAAGGGCCGCAGCCTGCGCAGCAGCGGCCATGGCTTCATCGGCATAGGCCGCAAGAAGCTGCTCAACATCCTGCAGGCGCGCTGCGAGGACGTGGGCGTGAAGCTGGTGTTCGAGAACTTCGTGCAGGACGACCAGGCGATTGCGCGCGAGTACGACGCCGACCTGGTCATCGCCTCGGACGGCATCAACAGCCAGGTGCGCACGCGCTATGCCGATACCTTTCGGCCCGATATCGACCAGCGCCGCTGCCGCTTCGTGTGGCTGGGCACGACCAAGGTGTTCGATGCCTTCACCTTCGCCTTCGTGCAGACCGAGCACGGCTGGTTCCAGGCCCATGCCTACCGCTACGAAGACGGCATGTCCACCTTCATCGTGGAGACGCCCGAGGAGACCTGGCAGGCCGCCGGCATAGAGCAGATGAGCCAGGAGGAGGGCATTGCCTATTGCGAGAAGCTGTTCGCCCCCTGGCTGGACGGCCATGCCCTGGTCAGCAATGCCACGCACCTGCGCGGCTCGGCCATCTGGATCCGCTTTCCGCGCGTGATCTGCAATACCTGGGTGCACTGGAACGCGCTGGACACGCCGCGCGGCCCGCGCAGCGTGCCCGTGGTGCTGATGGGCGATGCGGCGCACACGGCGCATTTCTCGATTGGCTCGGGCACCAAGCTGGCGCTGGAGGATGCGATCGAGCTGGCGCGCAGCCTGCGGTCTGCAGGTGGCATCGAGACCGGCCTGCGCCACTACGAGGAGGTGCGCAGCGTGGAGGTGCTCAAGATCCAGAACGCGGCGCGCAATTCCACGGAATGGTTCGAGAACGTGCAGCGCTATGCGGGCCTGGAGCCGGAGCAGTTCGCCTATTCGCTGCTGACGCGCTCGCAGCGCATCTCGCACGAGAACCTGCGCCTGCGCGATGCCGCCTGGCTGCAGGGCTTCGAGCGCTGGATTGCCGAGCATGCGGGCGAGACCGTGCCCGAAGGCCGCCGTCCGCCCATGCCCATGCTCACGCCCTACCAGGCGCGCGGCCTGCGACTGAAGAACCGCATCGTGGTCTCGCCCATGGCCATGTATTCCTGCACCGACGGCGTGCCTGGCGACTTCCACCTGGTGCACCTGGGCGCGCGCGCCATGGGCGGCGCCGGCCTGGTGATGGTGGAGATGACCTGCACCTCGCCCGACGCGCGCATCACGCCCGGCTGCCCCGGGCTGTGGAACGACGAGCAGGCGCAGGCCTTTGCGCGCATTGTCGATTTCGTGCACGCGCAGGGCGGTGCGCGCATGGGCGTGCAGCTGGGGCACGCGGGGCGCAAGGGATCGACCCAGCTGGGCTGGCAGCAGATCGACCATCCGCTGGAGCAGGGCAACTGGCCGCTGCTGTCGGCATCGGCACTGCCGTACTTGGAGGGGCTCTCGCAAGTGCCCGCCGCCATGACCCGCGCTGACATGCATCGCGTGCGTGAGGACTTCGTGGCCGCCACGCGGCGCGCTGCGGCAGCGGGCTTTGACTGGCTGGAGCTGCACTGCGCGCACGGCTACCTGCTGTCCAGCTTCATCTCGCCGCTGACCAACCAGCGCGACGACGAATACGGCGGCAGCCTGGACAACCGCCTGCGCTTTCCGCTGGAGGTGTTCGAGGCGGTGCGTGCAGCCTGGCCGCAGGACCGGCCCATGTCGGTGCGCATCTCGGCCCATGACTGGGTGGAAGGCGGCATCACGCCCGACGATGCGGTGGAGATCGCACGCCGCTTCAAGGCGGCGGGCGCCGACATGATCGACTGCTCCTCGGGCCAGGTCAGCCCCGACCAGAAGCCGGTGTATGGCCGCATGTACCAGACGCCCTTTGCCGATCGTGTCCGCAACGAGGCCGGCATACCGACGATTGCCGTGGGCGCCATCTTCGAGGCCGACCATGCCAACGCCATCATCGCCTCGGGCCGCGCCGACCTGTGCGCGCTGGCGCGTCCTCACCTGGCCGATGCCGCCTGGACGCTTCGCGAGGCTGCGCGCCTCGGTGCGCAGGATGTGGATTGGCCGAACCAGTACCAGCCCGGCAAGCGCCAGTTGGAAACCAACTTCGAACGCGCCGCCGCCATGGCGCAGTTGGACGCGAAATGAAACTACACCCCCTGAGTCGCTTCGCGCCTTCCCCCGTGTGCACGGCGCCCTCTCTCGCTTCGCGGGAGGGGGGCATACGGGCCACCGGCGACACCGTCGGTGCGGGGCGGCGCGGCCGGCCCAGGTCCTTCCTCGGCGTCCCTCGCTGTGTGGCGCGCCGGTTTCATAGGTTGCGGGTGGCTCGCATCGCCACGGGTGATTGAAATGACCATATCTTTGAATTTTCTTGAAGGGCGCCATGCCCTGGTGACGGGCGGGGCGCGCGGCATAGGCCTGGCCTGTGCGCGGGCGCTGCTGGCGCGCGGCGCGCGGGTCACGCTGCTGGGACGCGATGGTGCGGCGCTGGAGGCTGCCGTGCGCGAGCTGGGCGGCACGGCACAGGCAGCACAGATGGTGCAGTCCGTGCAGGCGGATATTGCCGACGAGGCCTCGGTGCGCCAGGCCTTCGCGCAGGCCGAGGCGGCCTTCGGTCCCGTGCAGGTGCTGGTCAACAACGCGGGCCAGGCCAGCAGCCAGAAGTTCGAGCGCACCGATGCCGCACTGTGGCAGGCGATGCTGGCCGTCAACCTCACGGGCACCTTCCACTGCATGCAGGCCGCGCTGCCGGGCATGCTGGCTGCGCGCTGGGGCCGCATCATCAATGTGGCCAGCACGGCAGGGCTGATCGGCTATGCCTATGTCAGCGCCTATTGCGCGGCCAAGCATGGCGTGATCGGCCTCACGCGCTCGCTGGCGCTGGAGACGGCGGGCAAGGGCGTGACGGTGAACGCGGTCTGCCCCGGCTATACCGAGACCGACATCGTGCGCGGCGCCGTGGCCAACATCGTGGACAAGACCGGCATGACGGCGGATGAGGCCCGCGCCAGGCTGGCCGAACGCAACCCGCAGGGCCGCCTGGTCCAGCCCGAGGAAGTGGCCGAGACCGTGGCCTGGCTGGCCCTGCCGGCGTCCGCCTCGGTTAACGGCCAGTCCATTGCCGTCGACGGCGGCGAGGTGATGACCGGCTGAACCCGGTCCACTCCCCCCGTTTTCTGAATTCTTGATGGAGACACCATGAGCACCCAGCCCGAAGAACACAGCATGAAGCACCACAAGCGCCCCCTGGCCGGCTACGAGGCCAGGACCTTTTTGTGGCAGGTATCGGCCGACGGCAAGATCGGCACCATCACCCTGAACCGGCCCGAGCGCAAGAACCCGCTGACCTTCGGCTCCTATGCCGAGCTGCGCGACCTGTTCCGTGCCCTGGTCTATGCCACCGACATCAAGGCCGTGGTGGTCACGGGCGCGGGCGGCAATTTCTGCTCGGGCGGCGATGTGCACGAGATCATCGGCCCGCTCACCAAGATGAGCATGCCCGAGCTGCTGGACTTCACGCGCATGACGGGCGATCTGATCAAGGCCATGCGCGCCTGCCCGCAGCCCATCGTGGCGGCGGTGGACGGCATCTGCGCGGGCGCGGGCGCCATGGTCGCGCTGGCCGCCGACATGCGCCTGGGCACGCCCGCGGCGCGCACGGCGTTTCTCTTCACCCGCGTGGGCCTGGCCGGTGCCGACATGGGCGCCTGCACGCTGCTGCCGCGCATGATCGGTCAGGGCCGCGCCTCCGAGCTGCTGTACACGGGCCGCGCCATGACGGCCGAGGAGGGCGCTGCCTGGGGCTTCTTCAATGCCCTGCATGGCGCCGAACAGATCGGCGAAGCCGCCCACGCGCTGGCCGCCCAGCTGGCCGCAGGCCCCACCTTTGCCCATGGCGTGACCAAGAAGCTGCTGCACCAGGAATGGAACATGGGCGTGGACGAGGCCATCGAGGCCGAAGCCGAGGCCCAGGCCATCTGCATGCAGACGCGCGACTTCCACCGCGCCTACGAGGCCTTCGTGGCCAAGCAAAAGCCTGTCTTCGAAGGAAACTGAAAATGCGTGATTCCTCCTGGCTGGACTGGCCCTTCTTCGACGACGCCCACCGCACGCTGGCGCATGAGGCCGATGCCTGGTGCGCCCAATCCCTGGGCGATGTGGACCACCACGATGCCGATGCGGCCTGCCGCAAGCTGGTCAAGGCCCTGGGCCAGGCCGGCTGGCTGCGCTATGCCGTGCCGTCCGGCCCCGGCGGTGCCTGGGGCGGTGCCTTGCCCGAGGTGGACTCGCGCGCGGTCTGCATCCTGCGCGAGACCCTGGCCCGCCATGAGGGCCTGGCCGACTTCGCCTTTGCCATGCAGGGCCTGGGCAGCGGTGCGATATCGCTCTTGGGGTCGGACGCGCTGCGCCAGCGCTACCTGCCGCGCGTGGCGCGCGGCGAGGCCATTGCGGCCTTTGCGCTGTCCGAGCCCGATGCGGGCTCCGACGTGGCGGCCATGGCCTGCGAGGCGCGGCTCGAAGGCGACCACTATGTGCTCGACGGCGCCAAGACCTGGATCTCCAACGGCGGCATCGCCGACTTCTACTGCGTGTTCGCCCGCACGGGCGAGGCGCCGGGCGCGCGCGGCATCAGCGCCTTCGTGGTCGATGCGGACACGCCGGGCTTTTCGATCGGCGAGCGCATCGAGCTGATCGCGCCGCACCCGCTGGCCACCATCCGCTTCGACAACTGCCGCATACCCGTGTCGCAGCGCCTGGGCGAGCCGGGGCAGGGCTTCAAGCTGGCCATGATGACGCTGGACATCTTCCGTGCCTCGGTGGCCGCCGCCGCACTGGGCTTTGCACGCCGCGCGCTGGACGAAGGCCTGGCACGCGCCAAGTCGCGCCGCATGTTCGGCCAGACCCTGGGCGACCTGCAGCTGACCCAGGCCGCGCTGGGCGACATGGACACGGCCATCGACGCATCGGCCCTGCTGACCTACCGCGCCGCCTGGATGC
The DNA here is from genome assembly GCF_042653485.1 of Delftia deserti. Taxonomy (NCBI): domain Bacteria; kingdom Pseudomonadati; phylum Pseudomonadota; class Betaproteobacteria; order Burkholderiales; family Comamonadaceae; genus Delftia; species Delftia deserti. The sequence goes on from NZ_JBHSIH010000001.1 coordinate 6,470,180, forward strand.
GCGATGTGAGGAAGACGCGCACCACGCGCGAGGCGGCCATGGCCAAGATGACGGCCACCGAATCGGCCCAGGCCGTGATCGACCGCGCGCTGCAGATGTTCGGCGGGGCGGGCGTGGTCTCGGGCATGCCGGTGGAGACGCTGTACCGCGAGATCCGCGCGCTGCGCATCTACGAGGGCGCGACCGAGGTGCAGAAACTCATCATCGCGCGCGAGCTGCTCAAGGCCTGAGCGGCAGGCTGCCCATTCAACGCAAAGCCAGGGAACATCGCATGCAAGCCTCCGCCCACATCGATACTTTCGCCCGGGACAATCTGCCGCCGCCCGACCAATGGCCCGAGTTCCTGCTCGACGGGCCGGACGTGGCCTATCCCGCACGCCTGAACTGCGCGGCCGAACTGGTCGATGCCATGGTGGCGCGCGGCCAGGGCGGCCGCGTGGCACTGCGCTGGAGGCAGGGCGCGGACCAGGCTGCCATGACCTATGCCGAACTGCAGGCACTGACCAACCGCATCGCCCATGTGCTGGTGGAAGACTTGCAGCTGGTGCCCGGCAACCGGCTGCTGCTGCGCGGCCCCAACAACGCCATGATGGCCGCGTCCTGGCTGGCTGCCATCAAGGCCGGGCTGGTGACGGTGCCCACCATGCCGCTGCTGCGTGCCAAGGAGCTGCAGCAGATCATCGACAAGGCCCAGGTGCAGGCCGTGCTGTGCGATGTGCGCCTCAAGGACGAGGTGCAGCTGTGCCTGCAGCCCGGCCATGAACACCATTGCCCGGACCTTTCGCGCGTGCTGTATTTCAACGATGGCGCAGCCGATGCGCTGGACGCCCTGGCCGCAGCCAAGCCCGACACCTTCGCCTGCTGCGATACAGCGGCAGACGATGTCTGCCTGATCGCCTTCACCAGCGGCACCACGGGCGCGCCCAAGGGCTGCATGCATTTCCACCGCGACGTGCTGGCCATGTGCGACCTGTTCCCGCGCCATGTGATCCGGCCGGGGCCGGACGACATCTTCTGCGGCACGCCGCCGCTGGCCTTCACATTCGGCCTGGGCGGGCTGCTGTGCTTTCCGCTGCGCGTGGGCGCCAGCACCGTGCTGGCCGAAAAGCTCACGCCCGAGGGCCTGCTGCAGCTGGTGCAGGATTTCCGCGCCACCATCGTCTTCACCGCGCCCACCTTCTACCGGCAGATGGCGGCGCAGGCAGCGCGCTTCGACCTGTCGTCGCTCAGGAAAAGCGTGTCGGCCGGCGAGGCCCTGCCGGACGCCACGCGCCAGCTGTGGAAGCAGGCCACGGGCATCGAGATGATCGACGGCATCGGCGGCACCGAGCTCATCCACGTCTTCGTGTCCAGCCCGCCCGAGGAAGTGCGCGCGGGCGCCATCGGCAAGGTCGTGCCCGGCTACGTGGCCCAGGTGGTGGACGACGACATGCAGCCCGTGCCCGACGGCACGCCCGGCCGCCTGGCCATCAAGGGCCCCACGGGCTGCCGGTATCTTGCCGACGAGCGCCAGAAGCGCTTTGTGCAAAACGGCTGGAACCTGCCCGGCGACACCTTTGTGCGCGACGCGGACGGCTATCTGTTCTACCAGGCGCGCAATGACGACATGATCATCTCCGCCGGCTACAACATCGCCGGTCCCGAGGTGGAGGACGCGCTGCTGCGCCACGAGGCCGTGGCCGAATGCGGCGTGATCGGCGCGGCAGACGACGAGCGTGGCCAGGTGGTCAAGGCCTTCGTGGTGCTCAAGCCCGGCTTTGCAGCCGGGGACGACATGGCAGCCACGCTGCAGGCCTTCGTCAAGGCCAGCATTGCGCCCTACAAGTACCCGCGCGCCATTGTCTTCGTGCCGGCCCTGCCGCGCACCGAGACCGGCAAGCTGCAGCGATTCGTGCTGCGCAAGATGCAGTGAGCGCGCGCCATGGCCTCCGCCTTCGTCAGCCAGGTGCAGGTGCTGTTTCGCCATTGCGATCCGGCCGGCATCGTCTTTTACCCGCGCTATTTCGAGATGGTCAACGACCTGGTCGAGGAATGGTTCGACAGGGGAATGGGCCTGCCATTCCACACCCTGCATGTACAGCGCCAGGTGGGCACGCCCACGGTGTCGGTGCAATGCGATTTCACGGCGCCCAGCCACTGGCACGACACGCTGCGCCAGGTATTGGAGGTGCGCCGAATCGGCGGGGCATCGTTCCAGTTCGATGTGCGTTTCGAGGGGCTGGATGGCCAACGCCGGCTGTCTGCGCGCATGACCATCGTCACCATGGATCTGCACAGCATGAAGGCCACGCCACTGCCGGCCGATCTGCGCGAGCGCCTGCAGGCCTATCTGGTGCCGCAGGACGGTTTTATGGATTCAACGAGAACAGGATGAAGCAATGAAGACTCTGCAACCCCCGGACTGGCTGGCGCCCCGAGGCTATGCCAATGGCATCCTCACCGAGATGACGGTCGGCTCCCGGCTGGTGTTCGTCGGTGGCCAGATCGGCTGGAACGGCCAGCAGCAATTCGAGACGGACGACTTTGCCGAACAGGTGCGGCAGGCGCTGGCCAATATCGTCGCCATCCTGGCCGAAGGCGGCGCCAGGCCCGAGCACATCGTGCGCATGACCTGGTATGTGACCGACAAGCAGGAATACGTGGCGGCCTATCCCGCCATAGGAAAGCACTACCGCGCGCTGATCGGGCGGCATTTCCCGGCCATGACGGCCGTGGAGGTGGCGGATCTGGTGGAAGACCGGGCCAAGGTGGAGATCGAGGTCACGGCGGTGGTGCCGGCCTGATGTCCATCCGCGCCCCATTTGCGCGCCAACCGCGCGATGCCCGCGCATGTGAGCCGCCGGGCGGGCGGGCACATGCGCGGCAGGGACTTACTTGATTTCGAACAGGGTGCGGTCCTTGCCCAGGATCCAGTTCGGCGGCTTGCCGCGGCCGGTCCAGGTCTTGCCGGACTCGGGGTCCTGGTACTTGGCGGGAGCGCTCTTTTTGCCATCGGGCTTCCAGGGGAAGACCTGTTGTGCCGTGAAGCCGAACTCACGGACCAGTTCCTGCACCGATGCCAGGGCCGCTTTGGACTCCAGCTTGCGGGCATCGTCGATTTGCTGGTCGAGCAATTTTTTCTGGGCAATCAGCTCTTGGTATGTAGTCATCTTGATGGAAGAATTTCTAAGTGCGGCTATTTGTGTGAAAACTGCGCAGCAAGAGCCTGGACCCAGGACTCTTTGCAGAATGGTCAATTCTGGTGCATGTGCAGTGGGGATGAAGAACTCACCGTAAGTACAAATACTGATGATCTTGGCGCTCTATGGAGGGTAGGGCGCTTCTTCTCATGCCTTGGCATATTCCAAGGCGAACTGCATTATATCCAGGGCAATCTTGATAACCGGCACTTTACAAAAGCTGTTGTGCCGTTGTTACATTTGCAGAGCACTGTGGTTGGCGCTTCCTCCTCTGGAGGCGACGTGCTGTCATGACTTTTTCAGGTGAGTGCGCAGCGTTGACCTCGAAAGTTCCGCCTTGGTTATGGAAAACAATCAGCATTTGTATTTTATCAATCGAATAATGAAATTGATTTATAAAATATATTGCATGTGATTTGATCGGGTTATTCGATGAATCGATTGATGCCTGTGGTTCCATTTGAATAATCGATTTGCAGGATAGGTTTTTTGTATTGGCAAAGATCGCCTGTTCTAATGGCGAATGGCGGCACCTTCTGTCGATACAAGGCAAGTGCATCGGCTTACCGATTGCCGGAGCCATTGCAGCCTGCAGTTGTTTCAAGGGTGATTCTTGAATCGGATTTCGCGGCCAGGCCATGCGTCAGCCTGCGGCAGGCAGGCACCGAACGCTTGATTGGCGCGCTACCAACAGCCTGTTAGGATCGCCGCACTACAACGATCCACCACCTGGCAGACATGGCAAGAAGGCAGACCAGCGCCCACGACGGCAACGAGACCCGCGAGACCCTTCTCAAGCTGGCCGCCCGCACCTTCGGTGAGCAGGGCTACTCTGCCACCACCATGCGCAACATCGCCGAGCAGTCCGGGATCGAGGCCGCCAGCATCTACTACCACTTCGCCTCCAAGGAGGAGCTGGTGGACGAGGTCATGGAGCAGGGCGGCAACCGCATCATCAGCCAGCAGCAGGAGCGCCTTGCCGCGCTGGGCGCCGACGCCACGGCCGAGCAGCGCTTTCGCGCTGCCGTGCTGGGCCAGATGGCGGGGCTGGTCAAGCATGGAGACTTCGCCCTGGCCCACGGCCGCCTGCTGGGCCAGCTGCCCGACAAGGTGCGCGAGCGCCAGATCAAGCGCCGCGAGCGCCACCAGAAATTCTGGAGCGGCCTGCTGGAAGACCTGCGCGCCGAAGGCCGGCTGCGGGCCGACGCCGACATCCACCTGGCACGCATCATGATCCTGGGCAGCATCAACTCCATACAGTCCTGGTTCAACCCCCGCAAGGGCTCGCTGGAGAAGGTGGCGGACCAGATCTGCGACATGTTCTTCCGGGGCGTGGGACCGGCAGATAAATAGGCGCAAGGCTGAAAATCACCAATCGGCCTGTCACATGCCGGTGGCATATTTCCGCGCTGCTGTCCCGGCCCTGTGCAGAAAATGGCGGCAGGTTGTTAATGATATTTAATTGTCAATAGTAAGATCGCCGTCTTATGCGTCTGCTTGTTTTGCGCCTGCTATTGCTGGCCGTGTTCTTCAACACGGCCATTGGCATGCCCCTGCACGGCGCAACGCATATCCGGCAGGCGGTGGCCGGGCCTGCCCAGGCTTTTGTAGGCCTCAACGGCTGCAAAGATGATGCGCTGGCCGGCCAGGCCGGCCAACGCGGCCAGGCTGGCGAAAAGGCTGAAGTCGTCGAAGCCGCCGAAGCCGTCTGCGTATGGTGCATGGGCCATGCACCGCATGCGGCGGCCTGGCTGCCGCACTTCGGCCTGCCGCTGGCCGTGGCCGCGCCACCCGAGAGGGTGCCGCCGCGCACCGTGGGCGGCGCCATCCCCTCGCAGAACCGCTGGGCCTTTGCATCGCGCGACCCGCCGCGCTGAACCCGCAAGCACCTTTCTCCTTCTCTGCCGCCAGCGCCCGTTGGTGCTGGCGGCAGGTCCGTGTTTGCGCGCGCCGGCTTTGGATGCCGGCGGCATGCGCCTGTGCCCGTTTTCACCATGACTGCCTTTTTCTTCCCCGCGAAGCCGCTTTCCGGCCTTTGCCCGCTGCCGCTTGCCCTGAGCGCTGCCGCTTTCTTCTCCACACCCGTGCTGGCCCAGGGCCGGGAACAACCTGCGGCATCGGTGCCCTCGCCCCAGGAGCAGGCGCTGCTGCCTGCCGTGGAAGTCGTGGGCCGAACGGCCTCGGGCGCCTATCACACCGACGAGGCGGCAGGCGCCAAGACCGACCTGCCGCTGCGCGAGCTGCCGCAGTCGGTGCGCGTGATCACGCGCCAGGCCATGGACGACCTGGGCGCCACCAAGCTCGACGACGTGCTGGACTACGTGGGCGGCGTCTCGCGCCAGAACAACTTTGGCGGGCTATGGGACAACATCGTCATCCGCGGCCTGCCTGGCGACCAGAACGTGGGCATGTCCACCCTGTTCAACGGTTTTTCCTCGGGGCGCGGCTTCAATGCGCCGCGTGACCTGGCCGGCGTGGAGCGCATCGAGTTCCTCAAGGGCACGGCCGCTGCGCTCTATGGCAGCAGCGAGCCGGGTGGCACGCTGAACGTGGTCTCCAAGCGCCCGCTGTGGACGCCTTCGCATTCCGTGGAAGCCTATGCAGGCAGCTACGGCCTGCGGCGTGGCGCGCTGGACACCACGGGACCGGTGGGCGAGAACTTTGCCTACCGGCTCAACATCGCCGTGGAGGACCGCGACAGCTTCCGCGATTTCGTGGGCGCCAGCCGCCAGGTGATCGCACCGGCCTTCACCTGGAAGCTGGGGCGCGATACGGTGCTGGAGTACTCGGGCGAGCTGCTGCGCCACAAGACGCCGCTGGACCGTGGCGTGGTGGCCGTGGGCGACCGGCTGGGCGCCATCTCGCGCAGCCGCTTCCTGGGCGAGCCGGGCGACGGCGATGTGACGGTGGAAAACCGCACCCACCAGTTCATCCTCTCGCACGAGTGGAACGCGCAGTGGCGCAGCCGCCTGGGCCTGTCCTACCGCGAGACCTCGATCAACGGCTTTTCCACCGAGCCGCACGCGCTGCTGGCCAATGGCGACCTGACGCGCCAGCGGCGTTTCCGCGACTACCAGTCCGACGATATCGCCGTGCAGGCGGAACTGCAGGGCACGGTGAAAACGGGCACCGTCGAACACGAACTGCTGCTGGGCCTGGAGAGCTTTCGCTTCGAGATGGACACGCTGATGCTGCGCGCCAACCCGACGGCGGCCAATCCCTACGCCATCAACATCTACAACCCCATCCACGGCGGCGCGCGCCCCGTGCCCACGGCCAATACCGACACCTTCGAGCGGCAGCGCAACACGGCGTTCTACCTGCAGGACGCCATCAAGCTCTCGCCCCAATGGCGCGTGGTGGCCGGCCTGCGCATGGACCGCTACGACCAGTCGCTGCACAACCGCCGCACGGGGGCGACCACGCAGCAGGACCCGACCTCGACCTCGCCGCGCCTGGGCCTGAGCTGGCTGCCGCTGCCGCAATGGACCTTCTATGCCAACGCGGGCCGCTCGTTCCGGCCCAACGTGGGCGTCGATGTGGCCGGTGCGGGCTTCAGTCCCGAATCCGGCCGTTCCATGGAGCTGGGCGCCAAGTGGGAAAGCGCCGACCAGCGCATGGGTGCCACGGCCGCGCTGTTCGACATCCGCAAGCGCAATGTGCTGACGGCCGACCCGGGCAACGCCGGCTACTCGGTCTCGGCCGGCGAGATCCGCAGCCGTGGCCTGGAATTCGACTTCGCCGGACAGGTCACGCAGCGCTGGCGCCTGAATGCGAGCCTGGTGCTCAACGATGTGGAGATCTCCCGCGACAACACGCTGGAGGTGGGCGGGCGCCTGCTCAACGTGCCCAAGGTCAACGGCAGCGTGCTGGCGGTCTACGAGAACGCCTTCTCCAACGGCCAGCGCTATGGCATCGGCGGCGGCATCACCCACATGGGCAAGCGCCTGGGCCAGGCCCGCACGCAGGCCGAGGCCGATGCCGGCAAGGCCGCCTTCGAGCTGCCCGGCTACACCACGGCCAAGCTGGTTGCCTACTGGCGCATCAGCCCCACGCTGCGCCTGACGCTGGACGTGGACAACCTCTTCGACAAGACCTACTACACCAGCTCGTACAGCCGGCTGTGGGTGACGCCGGGCACGGCCCGCACCGTCACCGTGGGCCTTCAAGCAAAGTTCTGAGCCCAGCCATGCATCCATCCCTTCCTGTTTCTTCCAACCCCACCTCTGCCTCCACGCCCGTGCTGCAAGCGCTGGGCGCCGTGGTGGACTACGGCGAACGCACCATCCTCCAGGGCCTGGACCTGGCGGTGCATGCGGGCGAGATCTATGCGCTGCTGGGCGCCAACGGCGCGGGCAAGACCACCACGCTGAGCCTGCTGCTGGGCTTTGTGCGGCCGCGCAGCGGGCAGGTGCGCGTGCAGGGCGTGGACCCGGTGACGGCGCCTGCACAGGCGCGTGCCCTGATCGCCTATATCCCCGAGAACGTGGCGCTGTACGAGCACCTGAGTGCGCGCGAGAACGTGGCCTACCTGCTGGAGCTGGCGGGCCAGCCGGCCACGGCCGATGCCATCGGCCAGGCGCTGTCTGCCGCAGGGCTGGACGCCGCCGCGCACGACCGGCGTGTCTCCGGCTTTTCCAAGGGCATGCGCCAGAAAGTGGCGATTGCGCTGGCGCTGGCGCGCAAGGTGCCGGCGCTGCTGCTGGACGAACCCTCCTCGGGCCTGGACCCGCAGGCCACGGCCGAGTTCAGCCGGCTGCTCATGCAGTTGCGCGGCCAGGGCGTGGCCATTCTCATGGTCACGCACGACCTGCTGGGGGCCGCCGATGTGGCCGACCGCATGGGCTTCATCGCAGGCGGGCGCCTGATCGAGGAAGTGGCTGCCAGCGGCGAGGGGCGCTTCGATGTGCGCGCACTGCACCGCCACTATGCAGGGGTGGGCATGGACAGGCACACGGACACGGACATTGAAGCCGACAGGCGGGGGGCAGCGGCATGAGCGCGGCCTGGACCATTGCGCGCGAGGAATGGCGCCTGCTGCTGCGCGACCGCGTGGCCGTGCTGGGAATGGCGCTGTGGCTGCTGCTCAGTGCCGCTGCCGCCTTCACCGCCTGGGACCAGCGCAGCGCGGCCCAGGCCCAGCGCGAGCGCCACCAGTCCCAGGTGGACAGCGAGTTCGAAGCCCAGCCCGACCGCCATCCGCACCGCATGGTGCATTACGGCCACTTCGTGTTCCGTCCGCTCAATCCGCTGGCGGCCTTTGATGCGGGCATCGACGCCTACACCGGCCACACGCTGTTTCTGGAGGGCCACCGCCAGAACAGCGCCAACTTCGGCGATGTGCGCCAGTCCTCGCTGCTGCTGCGGTTCGGCCAGCTCACGCCGGCCTTTGTGCTGCAGGTGCTGGCGCCGCTGCTGCTGGTCTTCATGGGCCATGCCTGCATTGCACGCGAGCGCGAGGCCGGCACCCTGCGCGTGCTGCTGGCCCAGGGCGTGGGCACGCGGCAATTCGTGGCCGGCAAGCTGCTGGCGCTGGCGGGCGTGGCGGCCCTGGTGCTGCTGCCGGCCCTGCTGGCCCTGGCCTGGATGGCCGTGGCCACGCCGGTGCCCATCAGCCTGGTGGCCACGCTGGCGGCGGGCCATGTGCTGTGGCTGATGCTCTGGGCGGTGGGCATCGCCGCTGTCTCGGCCTTCATGCGGCGCGGGCGCGATGCCTTGCTGGCCCTGCTGGCGGCCTGGGCCGTCGCCGTGGTACTGCTGCCCCGTCTGGTGCCTGAGCTGGTGGGATCTGCCCTGGCGCTGCCCACGCGCTTCGAGACCGACATCGCCACCGCGCGCGAACTGGCGGCACTGGGCGACAGCCACAATCCCGACGATCCCTATTTCGCCGCTTTCCGCGCCAGGGTGCTGGCGCAGTACGGTGTCTCGCGCGTCGAGGATCTGCCCGTCAACTACAAGGGCCTGGTCGGCATGGAGGGCGAGCGGTTGACCAGTGAACTCTTCAGGCGCCATGCCGAGGCCAGCTTCGATCTGCAGGCCGAGCAACTGCGCCGGGCCGACGCATTTGCCCTGGTCAGCCCCGTGATCGCGCTGCGCCGCCTGTCCATGGCCGTGGCCGGGACCGACCTGCAAGGCTACCGGCGCTTTCTGGAGCAGGCCGAGCAGCATCGCTACCGCATGGTGCAGGCCCTCAACCGCCTGCAGGTGGACAAGCTCAGTTATGCGGCCGACCGATCGAGCCGCGACAACCGCATCGGCCACGAGCACTGGCGCGGCGTGTCCGCTTTCCACCACGAGCCCGATCCACCGCTGGCGGCCCTGAGCCGTGCGGCGCCTGGCGCCTGCGTGCTGCTGGCATGGCTGGCTGCACTGGTAGTGGCCTTGCTGCTGGCCGCGCAACGGCTGGGGAGGGTGGCGCGATGAGCTGGCTCCTGCACGAATGGCGTCTTCTGACGCGCTCGCGCCTGGCGCTGTGCGCCCTGGCCTTGCTGTTGCTGCTGTCCACGCTGGCCGTGCTGTCTGGCCTGCGCGAGATCGCTTCGCAACGCCTGACCCTGGACCGCCTTGCGCAACTGCAGCAGCAGGACATGGCTGCCCAGGCAGGCCGGCATGCCCAGTCCGGCGACGCAGGCTCGGTGGCCTATTACGGCTTTCACGCCACCTGGGATGCACCATCGTCCACGGCCTTTCTTGCCCTGGGCCTGCGTGATGCCGCGCCCTATGTGCTGCGCGTGCGTGCCCTGGCGCTGCAGGCGCAGCTGCATGAAGGCGAAATCTTCAATCCGGAGCTGGCGCTGGCGGGCCGCTTCGACTTCGCTTTCGTGCTGGTCTACCTGGTGCCGCTGTTCCTGATCGCGCTGCTCTACGACCTGGTCTCGGGCGAGCGCGAATCGGGCCGCCTGGGCACGCTGCAGGCCATGCCCGGCACCGGGCGGCGGCTGTGGCTGCGCCGCGCGGGACTGCGTTGCGCGCTGGTGCTGGCCTGCGTGATGCTGCCTGCCCTGGCAGGTGCACTGGCCGGCGGTGCGGCGGCCGGCGCCCTTGCCACGGTGCTGCTGTCCGCCACGGCCTATGTGGTTTTCTGGAGCGGCCTGTGCCTGGTGGTTGCCACGCTGGGCGGCAGCTCGGTCGCCAATGCCATGGCCCTCATGGGCTGCTGGGCCGTGCTGACCCTGGTGCTGCCCACGCTGGCCAATGCCGCACTGTCGCGCACCATCCCCGTGAGCCAGGGCGTGGAGCTGATGCTGGCCCAGCGCCAGACCGTGCATGGCGCCTGGGACCTGCCGCGCGAGCAGACCATGGAGCGCTTTTTCCGCAACCACCCCGAATGGCGCGACACCGCGCCGCTGCCCGCAGGCTTTCACTGGAAGTGGTACTACGCCTTCCAGCAGCTCGGCGATGAAAGTGTCGCGCCCCAGTTCGCCGCCTACCGCGCCGGCCTGCAGGCACGCCAGGCCTGGACCGGGCGCCTGGGCTGGCTGCTGCCCGGCGTGGGCGTGCAGGCCGCGCTGCACCGCCAGGCCGGCACCGACCTGCTGGCGCAACTGGCCTATCAGGACGACATCGCCGCCTTTCACGCGCGCCTGCGCGCCTTCCTCTATCCCTATCTGTTTGAGGACCGCGCATTCGGTGCGCAGGATTTTGCGGCCCAGCCCGCCTTCACGGCCAGCCTGCGGCCTGCGCGGCCGGCCTGGGCGCAGACGGCAATGCTGTGGGTGGTGGCTGCGCTGGCCGTGCTGGCCGCCTGTTTTGCCGCAGGCCGCGTCCGGCCCGGCAGGCGCTGAGCAAAGGGCGGGTAAAAAAGAAACAGCCATGGCTCAGGCAGGGCCTGCACCATGGCTGTCATCTTCTTGATCCGTGGGCCAGAGGCTGAGCCCGAGGCTGGCGGCCGCCTGCTATTGCACGTTCTGGTGGCAGTCGCTGCAGACGCCGTACAGCGTCATCTCATGGCGCTCCACCACAAAGCCTTCGGGGGCGATGCGCTGCATGTCGCCAGGGCAGCCGGGCACGTTGAACACGCGGTTGCAGCTCATGCAGCGGAAATGGTGGTGATGGGCGCGGCCGCTGAGCTCGTAGCGCGTGGCCTCGCCGGGCAGGTCCACGGCCTGCACTTCGCCCGCTTCCATCAGCTGCTTGATGTTGCGGTACACCGTGGCCAGCCCGATGGCTGGCACCTCGCGCTGCGCTGCGCCCAGGATCTCGGCCGGCAGCAAGGGGCGTCCAGCCTCTTCCATGACCGTGCGTATCGAACTGCGTTGACGGGTCGAGCGTTCCATGGGCCTGAACAAGCGCTCCACGATGGGCTGAGTGTGTCTAGTCATGGTGATTCCGTTATTTACTATAACAATCTCGACGCGATTAGTCAGTGTTCACGAACGCTCACAGCCGAATTGGAACTGTGCCTGCCTGTAGCTCCTGCAGGCATGGAGATGCAGTCTAGGCAACGAATCCTTGCTCCAAAGGCAACAAATCACAGTTGACGGACTGCAGGTATTCCATTCCTGCAATTTGGCGCGAGTATATGTCGTGAGCATTCGATGGTCCTTGTGCGAAGGTTAAATGCCATAGCCGTCAACAATGCTGTAATGGGGTGTAATTGATCTATTGCTTGAAGAGTGCTTGGAATGCGGGGGCTTATGGCGCTTTATTTCTGGAATGCAAAAGATGGCGCTGGCCAAAGATGAGGTGCAGTTGCCTGCATGGATAGTGTATTTCCAATTCAGATGGATTGCATCAATGCGCTTCATTTGTCTATGCTCCGTTCCCTTGAAAGGGAAGAGGAGGCCGCCCTGGAACTGAGTCCCAGGGCGGTTCACACAATGACACGCCTGGTCATCAGCCATACGCCACATCCATATGCCATTGGGCGAGCAGCTGCATTTCCGTGAATTGCGCGGCCACCATAGGAATAGAAATCCAGGGCGGCGGCAGGCGCTTCATCGACGGCATCGTCACCCGCTTTGGCATGCAGGGACGGGACCACCGCCACTATGCCTGCAAGACGCGCCTGAGCCGCTGGCTGTGGCTGGCCACGCGCAAGAGCGAATTTCGCATCCTCCAGAACCAGACCGTGCCCGACATCATCGAGCAGGTATTGGGTGTCTATGGCCATCCGCTGCAAAGGAAACTCACGCGCGCCTATCGCAACTGGGACTGCTGCGTTCAATTCAACGAAAGCGATTGCGATCTTGTCCCGCGATGGATGGAGCACGAAGGCATCTACTTCTTCTTCTTCTTCGAGCATGCCTCGCACGGCGCATTGCCCGGGGATGAATTCATTCCTTTCTATCCTCCTGAAAAGGCCGGCGCAGGCGATCCGCAAAACAACCACGCCCGGCAGCGGGAGCAGGAAATCAAACCGGGCCGCCATTGCAGCGACGGCCCTGAAGTTGCACGGGCAGGCATGGCCAGGACGTAACAGTAAGCCGCATGGGACAGATGCGGTCCAGGCGTTGAGGCCCCTGGCCTGGGCATGCCGGCCAGGGATCTCGTTCAAGTCCGGTTGATGGACACGCCACCATCGACCACCATGGCCGTGCCCGTGATGAAGCTGGATGCGTCCGACGCCAGAAACAGCGCCGCCGCCGCGATTTCTGCGGGCGTGGCGAGGCGCTTGAGGGCGTGCAGGTTTTCGACGAAGGCGCGCGCCTCGGGCGTGGGGGTGCTGGCGCGGCCCATGGGTGTGTCGGTGCCGCCGGGCAGCAGGGCGTTGGCGCGCAGGCCGCGGGGGCCGTATTCGGCGGCGATGACCTGGGTGAGGCCGACGAGGCCGGCCTTGCTGGCGGCATAGGCGCCCATGCCGGGCAGGCCCGCCGTATGGCCCACGAAGGTGGACGTGAAGATCAGCGAGCCGCCGCCGCGTGCCAGCAGGGCCGGTATCTGGTGCTTGGCACCCAGAAAGGCACTGGTGAGGTTGGTGGCGATGGCGTCCTGCCAGGCCTGCAGCGAGAGATCGGGCAGGGCGCAGGGATCGCCGGTCATGCCTGCATTGTTGAAGGCGATGTCCAGGCCGCCAAAGCGTGCCGTGGCGGTCTCGACCAGCGCCTGTGCCAGCGGCTCGTCCCGCACGTCGCCGGCCAGCGCGATGGCCTGGCCGCCGTTGTGCTCGATCTCCGCCACCAGCGTCTGCAGTTCCGGCTGGCGGCGGGCCGTGAGTACCAGCCTGGCGCCGTGGCGGGCAAACAGCCTGGCGGCTTCGCGGCCTATGCCTGAGCTGGCGCCGGTGATGAGGGCGACTTTTCCGTGGAGTTGCTGTGGCGATGGCTGCATCTCGCACCTTTTCTTTCCGTGAATGAGGGAAAGCGGTTTGTAGTGCGGCGCAGGCGCAGGCGCATCCCGCTTCTTGCACGGGTGCCGGTCCGCACCTGGTTGCAGCGGGCTCTGGCGGCTCAGTCTTCCCCCAGATCCAGGTGCGCGAACAGGTCGGCCAGCGTGGGCGTGGAGCGTGCGGGCCAGATGGCGCTGAGGTCCAGGCTGGGCAGGGCCTGGCCGTCGCGCACCTCGCAAAAGCGCACGCCGCGAAAGTCCATGGAGCGTATCCAGCTGGGCAGCAGGGCCACGCCGCAGCCGCCGGCCACGCAGGCCAGCACGGTGAGGGTACGGTTGGCTTCCTGCGCCACATGGGCCTCGTGCCCGGCCTTGCGCAGCGCGTCGAGGATGCCGGCATGCAGCACGGGCAATTGCGCCTGCGGATACATCACCAGCCCGGCCTCGGCGATCTGGGCCAGGCTGACCCGGCCGTCCTCGCCGATCTGCAATTCATCGGGCACGGCGGCCACCAGGCGCTCGCGCAGCAGCTGGCGCTCGCGCATGCGCCCGCCCACGGCCACGGGCGTGTGCATGAGGCCGATGTCGATGGCGCCGGTCTGCAGGGCCTCGGCCTGCTCGGCATTGCTCATCTCGCGCAGGATGACCCGCACGCCGGGCGCCTGCTGCCGCAACGCGCGCAGGGCACGGGGCAGGGTGCCGAAAAGCGCCGAGGACACCAGGCCCACGGTCAACTGGCCCGCACTGCCCCTGGCGATCTCGCGCGCGCGGCTGGCGGCGGCATCTATGCGGGCCACGCTGGTGCGCACATCGTCCAGCATGGCCAGGGCGGCCGGCGTGGGCAGGGCGCCCTGGCGTGAGCGCTGGAACAGCTGCACGCCCAGGTCTTTTTCCATGCGTGCCAGGGTCTGGCTCAGCGCGGGCTGTGCAATGCCCAGCCAGTCGGCTGCGCGGCTGACGCTGCCCTGGTCCACCACCGCGAGAAAGTAGCGCAGATGCCGGGTTTCCATATCGATCCAGTATGAATAAATCCATTTTGAAGAATGGAAATATATATCCCCCGTTCCTAGAATCCGGCCCCATGCCCCCAGCGCCGCGCCTTGCGTGGCGCAACCCACAAGGAGTTCTTCCCGTGTCTGCCGTGCCCCGGTTCGCCATTGCGTCCAGCGTCGATACCCACGCCCATGTCTTCGAGCGTGGCCTGCCCATGCCCGATGTGCGCCGCTACGCGCCCGACGCAGATGCGGCCCTGGCCACGTATCTGCAGCACCTGGACGCGCATGGGCTGGCCCATGGCGTGCTCGTGCAGCCCAGCTTTCTGGGCACGGACAACAGCTACCTGCTCCAGGCACTGCGCGCCCAGCCGCAGCGCCTGCGCGGCGTGGCCGTGGTGGATGAGAGCACGGGCGATGAACAACTGCAGGCCCTGGCCGATGCCGGCGTGGTGGGCATGCGCCTGAACCTGATCGGCCTGCCTTTGCCCGATCTGAATGCGCCCGGCTGGCGCCGCGTGCTGGAGCAGGCCAACACCCTGGGCTGGCATGTGGAGTTGCACCTGCAGGCCGGGCGCTTGCCGGACCTGCTGCCCGCCTTGCTGGCAGCCGGCTGTCGCGTAGTGATTGACCACTTCGGGCGTCCTGACCCGGCCCTGGGCGTGCGCGATCCGGGCTTTGGCCATCTGCTGCAGCAGGCCGACAGCGGCCGTGTGTGGGTCAAGCTATCCGCGCCCTACCGCATCTGGCAGGCCGCCGACTGCGCCGCCTCGGGCCGGCAGGCCACCGCGCAATTGCTGCAGGCCTTCACGGCCGGGCGACTGCTTTGGGGCAGCGACTGGCCGCACACGCAGCACGCCGGCCAGGCCAGCTATCCGGCGGCCGTGCGCTGGCTGCAGGCCTGGCTGGACGATGCCGGCCCCCTGCAGGCCGTGCTGGGCCGCACCGCCTTCGAGCTGTTCCGATTCCAAAACGACATGCCAAACCAAGGAGACACACCATGAATTCCCTGTCCAGACGCACCGCCAGCCTGTGGGCGGCCGCAGGCCTGCTTTGGGCCGTTGCCGGCATGGCCGCGCCGGCCGCAGCGGCTGCAGCGCCCAACTACCCCGAGCGCCCCGTCACCCTGGTCGTGACCTATCCGCCGGGCGGCACCGTCGATGTGGTGGCGCGCCTGATCGGCCCCAGGCTGTCTGCCGAGCTGGGCCAGCCCGTGGTGATCGAGAACCGGGGCGGGGCAGGCGGCATGATCGGCGGCGCCCAGGTGGCCAAGGCCCAGCCCGACGGCTACACCCTGATGCTCGATGCCTCCAACCACGCGCAGAACCCGGCCATCCACGCGCGCATGCAGTTCGACACGCTCAAGGCCTTTGCACCCGTGTCGCTGCTGCTGCGCGTGCCCAATGTGCTGGTGGTGGCGCCGTCGTCCCCCATCAAGAGCGTGCAGGACCTGATCCTGGCTGGCCGTTCCGAGGCGGGCGGGCATCTGTACTTTGCGTCCGCAGGACCGGGCTCGGCCCAGCACCTGGCGGGCGAGCTGTTCAACCTGCTGGCCAGGACGCAGCTGCACCATGTGGCCTACAAGGGCGGCGGCCCGGCCATGATGGATGTGATGTCGGGCCAGGTGCCGCTGATGTTTGCCAGCATGGGCTCGGCCTGGCAGCACGTGAAGACCGGCAAGCTGCGCGCGGTGGCCGTGGGCGGGCTGGAGCGCTCCAAGGCTGCGCCCGAGCTGCCGACCATTGCCGAGTCGGGCGTGCCCGGCTACGAGACCTATGAATGGAACGCCATCTTTGCGCCGGCCGGCACGCCGCCCGCCATCGTGAACCGGCTGTCCACGGTGCTGGCCAAGGTGCTGCGCGAGCCCGCCATCGTGGAGCGGCTGGCTGGCATAGGCGCCGAGCCCATAGGCTCCACGCCGGCCGAGCTGGAGACCTTCCGCCGCGCCGAGATCGCCAAATGGCAGAAGGTGGTGAAGGATTCCCGGCTCAAGCTGGACTGAGCGCGTGCAGGCCAGAAACCGGACCATTGCGGTCTGCTGTACACCGCAGGCAGCCCTGGCGCGTTGAACAGGAACGGGCGCTGGCTTGAACGGGTTCTTACACCTTTTCAGGCGCAGCGGCCCACGCGGCCCCGCGCGCTTGGTAGAAACGGGGCCTTTCCTGTTTCACCCACTTCAAAAGAACATGGCCCTGCTCACCTTGCGATCCACCTTGCGCGCCGCGGCCGCCCTTGCGCTGGCCTGCTCGGCCCTTGCGGCCCAGGCGCAGACCTACATCAGCGGCTCGGTCTCGGGCCAGCTGGCACCGGGCGTCTACGGCACCGTGGACATCGGCAACGCGCCGCCGCCAGCGCTGCTGTACCAGCGCCCCGTGATCATTGCGCCGGCCCCCATGGCTCCGCCGCCTGTCTACATGTGGGTGCCCCCGGGCCACGCCAAGCACTGGGGCAAGCATTGCGCCCGTTACGGCGCCTGCGGCCGCCCGGTGTACTTCCTGCGCAACCCGCCGCCGCACTGGCACGCCGGGCCACCGCGGCCCGATCCTCGCTGGCGCGAGGAGCGCCGCCACCGTGAATGGGAACACCGCCGCGATGACCGCCGCTGGGACCGTGACGATCGCCACGATCGCCATGGCGGGCGTGGTGACGACCACCGCGGCCGCGGGCATGACCATGATCGCGGCCGGGGCCATGGCCGCGATTGAGCGGCACCGCATAAAAATAAGTTGTATCAAGCAGTTGCGGCGCTCGGGCGTCGCAGTCTGTGGCCCAGGCCTGGCATTGGGCTATGCCGGTTTGCTATAGCTGCTAGCGGGCTTGCTCAGTGGTGCCCGGCCCGCGCCATGCTCACAATAGCTGTCATACCCATACTGATAGAGACAGCCATGCAAACGGCCATTCCCTGCCTGCTGATGCGGGGCGGTACTTCCAAGGGCCCCTTCTTCCGGGCCACCGATCTTCCCTCCGACCTGCCCACGCGCGACCGCGTGCTGCTCGCAGCCATGGGCTCGCCCGACAAGCGGCAGATCGACGGCGTGGGTGGCGCGCATCCGCTGACCAGCAAGGTCGGCATCGTCAGCCTCTCCGACAAGGAGGGCATCGACCTCGAATTCCTCTTCGCCCAGCTGCAGCCCGACAAGGACACGGTGGACACCACGCCCAACTGCGGCAACATGCTGGCCGGCGTGGTTCCCTTTGCGCTGGAGACCGGCATGGTCTCCTCGCGCGGCGAGACCAGCACCTTCCGCGTGCTGACGCTGAACACCGGCATGGCGGCCGACATCACCGTGCAGACGCCCGGCGGCCAGGTGGAGTACGAAGGCTCGGCCCGCATCGACGGCGCGCCCGGCAGCTCGGCACCCATCGAGATCAGTTTCCTGGACACGGCCGGCTCGGTCTGCTCGGGCCTGCTGCCCACGGGCAAGCCCCGGGACACGGTCACGGTGACGGGCGAGGGGTTCGAACCCTTCACGCTCGACGTCACCTGCATAGACAACGGCATGCCGCTGGTGATCTTCAAGGCCGCCGACGTGGGCGCCACCGGCCTGGAGACCGTGGCCGAGCTCAACGCCGACACCGACCTCAAGCGCCGCATCGAGGCGCTGCGCCTGCAGATCTCCCGGACCATGGGCCTGGGCGATGTCTCGGCCAAGAACTACCCCAAGATGACGCTGATCGCGCCGCCCCGGCATGGCGGCGCGCTGAGCACGCGCAGCTTCATCCCCCACGTCTGCCATGACGCCATCGGCGTGCTGGCAGCCGTCACCGTCGGCACGGCCGTGAAGATGCCGGGCACCGTGTGCGACGGCGTGGCGCAGCTCACGCAGGGCGCGGGCCCGCTCACGGTGTCGGTGGAGCATCCCACGGGCGAATTCAGCGTGACGCTGGACAGCGACCCGGCCCACCCCGAGGAGGTGACCAAGGCCGCCTTGCTGCGCACGGCGCGCCTGCTGATGCGCGGCGAGGTCATGGTGCCGCGCTCGGTCTGGGACGGCCGCAGGCAGGACTGAAGAAACAGCGCAGGGGCTTGCCGGCCCCTGCAGTGCAAGGGGCGGGTCGCGCGCGCAGATGCGGTATCCGCCAGGCCGAGAGACAGTGGAAGAGACAAGTCATGACATCCGTCCAGAAGGACGCCGCAGCAACCGGCGTCAATGTGCAGACCCTGCTCAACGAGCACCCGTTTTCGGGATTCCAGTGGGTGATCTTTGCGCTGTGTTTCCTGATCGTCCTGCTCGACGGCTTTGACACGGCGGCCATCGGCTACATCGCGCCCTCGCTGATCGGCGAGTGGGGCGTGAGCAAGCCTGCGCTGGCGCCCGTGCTCAGCGCGGCGCTGTTCGGCCTGGCCGCAGGCGCCCTGTTCTCTGGTCCGCTGGCTGACCGGCTGGGCCGCAAGACCGTGCTGGTGGGTTCGGTGGCGGTGTTTGCCGTGTCCTGCCTGGCTTCGGGCTTTTCGCCCGACATCTGGACGCTGGCCGTGCTGCGCTTCGTCACCGGCCTGGGCCTGGGCGCCGCCATGCCCAATGCCGTCACGCTGATGAGCGAGTACTGCCCTGATTCGCGCCGCGCCACGCTGACCAACGCCATGTTCTGCGGCTTTCCGCTGGGCGCGGCCTTCGGCGGCTTTCTGGCGGCCTGGATGATCCCGCATTTCGGCTGGCGCAGCGTGCTCATCCTGGGCGGTGCCGCGCCGCTGCTGCTGCTGGTGGCCCTGGTCGTGCTGCTGCCCGAATCGGTACGCCACATGGTGGCCAACAACTACCCGGCCGAGCGCATCCGCAAGGTGCTGGCGCGCATTGCCGGTGATGCCGTGCAGGGCGTGCAGCGCTTCGTGCTGACCGAGTCCAAGCCCCAGCCCGAATCCCAGGCCAGCAGCGGCATGGGCGTGGTGCTGTCGCGCGAGTACCGGGTGGGCTCGATCATGCTGTGGATCGCCTACTTCATGGGCCTGGTCATCTTCTACGCGCTGATGAACTGGATGCCCGTGCTGTTCAAGGAAGCGGGCCTGGACCCCAAGACCGGCACCCTGGTGGCCGCGCTGTTCCCGCTGGGCGGCGTGGGCGCCGTGCTGTTCGGCTGGCTCATGGACCGCTTCAATGCCAACCGCATCATCGCCATCGGCTATGCGCTGACGGCGGCCTCGATCTGGTGGATAGGCCAGACGGCCGGCCACCTGGGCTGGCTGGTGGTGGCCGTCTTCCTGGCCGGCACCATCATGAACACCGCGCAATCGTCCATGCCGGCGCTGGCCGCCGCCTACTACCCCACGCGTGGTCGTGCGACGGGCGTGGCCTGGATGCTGGGCATCGGGCGCTTCGGCGGCATCGCGGGCTCCTTCCTGGTGGCCGAGCTGTCGGCGCGCCAGCTGGGTTTCAGCGAGATCTTTGCCGTGGTGGCCATTCCGGGCGTGATCGCCATGGCCGCCCTCATCATCAAGCAGTACAGCAGTCCCGAGCCGCAAGGCGGCGCGGCGCCTGCCGCACCCCTCCACTGACACATTCCCACCCCATAAAGACGCAGGAGACCATCCGATGATCATCGACGTACACGGCCACTACACCACCGCGCCCGCGGCCCTGGGCGCCTGGCGCGACCTGCAGATCGCAGGCCTCAAGGACCCGTCCAAGGCCCCCAGGGCCAGCGACCTGAAGATCAGCGACGACGAGATCCGCGAGACCATCGAGACCAACCAGCTCAAGCTGATGAAGCAGCGCGGCTCCGATCTCACCATCTTCAGCCCGCGCGCCAGCTTCATGGCCCACCACATCGGCGACTTCCAGACATCGAGCACCTGGGCCGCCATCTGCAACGAGCTGTGCTACCGCGTCAGCGAGCTGTTCCCCGAGCATTTCATCCCAGCCGCCATGCTGCCGCAGTCGCCGGGCGTGGATCCCGCCACCTGCATCCCCGAACTGGTCAAGTGCGTGGAGCAGTACGGCAACGTGGGCATCAACCTGAACCCCGACCCTTCAGGCGGCCACTGGACCTCGCCCCCGCTGTCGGACCGCTCCTGGTATCCCATCTACGAAAAGATGGTGGAGTACGACATCCCCGCGATGGTCCACGTCTCCACCAGCTGCAACGCGTGCTTCCACACCACGGGCGCCCACTACCTGAATGCCGACACCACGGCCTTCATGCAGTGCCTGACCAGCGACCTGTTCAAGGACTTCCCCACGCTCAAGTTCCTGATCCCCCATGGCGGCGGCGCCGTGCCCTACCACTGGGGCCGTTTCCGCGGCCTGGCGCAGGAGCTCAAGAAGCCGTTGCTGGACGAGCACCTGCTCAACAACATCTTCTTCGACACCTGCGTCTACCACCAGCCCGGCATCGATCTGTTGACCAAGGTGATCCCGGTCAAGAACATCCTGTTCGCCAGCGAGATGATCGGCGCCGTGCGCGGCATCGACCCGACCACGGGCCATTACTACGACGACACCAAGCGCTACATCGAGGCCACGGCCAACCTCACCGAAGAGGAGCGCTACCAGGTCTACGAAGGCAACGCGCGCCGCGTGTTCCCGCGCCTGGACGCCGCCCTCAAGCACAAGGGCCTGTAAGCAGGCCGCCACCACAGATCCAAGGAGAACACCATGTACGAACTCGGTGTGGTTTACCGCAACATCCAGCGCGCCGACCGCGCGGCCGCCGACGGCCTGGCCGCCCTGGGCTCGGCCACCGTCCACGAGGCCATGGGCCGCGTGGGCCTGCTCAAGCCCTATATGCGTCCCATCTACGCGGGCCAGCAGGTCTCGGGCACGGCCGTCACCGTGCTGCTGCAGCCCGGCGACAACTGGATGATGCATGTGGCCGCAGAGCAGATCCAGCCCGGCGACATCGTGGTCGCGGCCGTGACCTCGGAATGCACGGACGGCTACTTCGGCGACCTGCTGGCCACCAGCTTTCAGGCGCGCGGCGCGCGTGCGCTGATCATCGACGCCGGCGTGCGCGACGTGAAGACGCTGCAGGAAATGAACTTCCCCGTGTGGAGCCGCGCCATCTCCTCCAAGGGCACGATCAAGGCCACGCTGGGCTCGGTCAACATCCCTGTGGTCTGCGCAGGCATGTGGGTCACGCCCGGCGACGTGATCGTGGCCGATGATGACGGCGTGGTCTGCGTACCCGCCGCCAAGGCCGCCGCCACGCTGCAAGCCGCGCAAAAGCGCGAAAGCTTCGAGGGCGAGAAGCGCGCCAAGCTGGCTTCCGGCGTGCTGGGCCTGGACATGTACAAGATGCGCGAGCCCCTGGAAAAGGCCGGCTTGCGCTATATCGATTGAGGAGGAGAAGCGCATGAGCAATTTCGAGAAGACCCCCGGCTGGCTGGACTGGTACGCCGGCCCCTCCAAGCCGAAGTTCCAGGTGCCGGCAGGCGCTGTGGATGCCCACTGCCACGTCTTCGGCCCTGGCGATGAATTCCCCTTCGCGCCCGAGCGCAAGTACACGCCCTGCGACGCCAGCAAGCAGCAGCTGTTCGCGCTGCGCGACCACCTGGGCTTTGCGCGCAACGTCATCGTGCAGGCCACCTGCCACGGCGCCGACAACCGCGCCATGGTCGATGCCTGCAAGGCCGCCAACGGCAAGGCGCGCGGCGTGGCCACGGTGCGCCGCAGCGTGACCGATGAGGAACTGCAGGAGCTGCACGCCGCCGGCGTGCGCGGCGTGCGCTTCAACTTCGTCAAGCGCCTGGTGGACTTCACGCCCAAGGACGAGCTGCTGGAGATCGCGGGCCGCATCGCCAAGCTCGGCTGGCACGTGGTCATCTACTTCGAGGCCGTGGACCTGCCCGAGCTGTGGGATTTCTTCACCAGCCTGCCCACCACCGTGGTCGTGGACCACATGGGCCGCCCCGATGTGAACAAGCCCGTGGACGGCCCCGAGTTCGAGCTGTTCCTCAGGTTCATGCGCGAGCACCAGAACGTCTGGAGCAAGGTCAGCTGCCCAGAGCGCCTGTCCGTCACCGGCCCCAAGGCGCTGGACGGCGAGCAAAATGCCTACCGCGACGTGGTGCCCTTCGCCCGCCGCGTGGTCGAGGAGTTCCCCGACCGCGTGCTGTGGGGAACCGACTGGCCCCACCCCAACCTCAAGGACCACATGCCCGATGACGGACTGCTGGTCGATTTCATCCCGCACATCGCCCCCACGGCCGAACTGCAGCGCAAGCTGCTGGTGGACAACCCCATGCGCCTTTACTGGCCCGAAGAGGCCTGAAGGCGACCATGTCCGGCCTGGGTGCCGGACATATTCAAGGAGATATCCATGGCATTGGACAAACCCTATCTGGACGTGCCCGGCACCATCATTTTTGATGCCGAGCAGTCCCGCAAAGGCTACTGGCTCAACCAGTTCTGCATGTCGCTGATGAAGGCCGAGAACCGCGAGCGCTTCAAGGCCGACGAACGTGCCTACCTGGACGAATGGGCCATGAGCGAGGAACAGAAGCAGGCCGTGCTTGCCCGCGACCTCAACTGGTGCATGCGCACGGGCGGCAACATCTACTTCCTGGCCAAGATCGGCGCCACGGACGGCAAGAGCTTCCAGCAGATGGCAGGCTCCATGACCGGCATGTCCGAAGAGGAATACCGCAACATGATGGTGGGCGGAGGCCGTTCGGCCGAAGGCAACCGCCGCGTGGGCGAGGAGGGCGATGCCCAGGCCCACCGCCAGCCGCAGGGCAAGGCCGG
Organism: Delftia deserti; assembly: GCF_042653485.1. NCBI lineage: Bacteria > Pseudomonadati > Pseudomonadota > Betaproteobacteria > Burkholderiales > Comamonadaceae > Delftia > Delftia deserti. Next base: position 6,493,298 of record NZ_JBHSIH010000001.1, read on the forward strand.
CAGCGTGGACAAGAACAACAAGGAAGGCAACTGACATGGCGCGCATCACCGCATCCGTCTACACCTCGCATGTGCCCGCCATCGGCGCGGCCATGGACCTGGGCAAGGCAGACGAGCCCTATTGGCAGCCTTTGTTCAAGGGCTTCGAGCACTCGCGCCAATGGCTCAAGGACAACAAGCCCGACGTGATCTTCCTGGTCTACAACGACCACGCGACCGCGTTCAGCCTGGACTTCATCCCGACGTTCGCCATCGGCACGGCCGCCGAATACCAGCCCGCCGACGAAGGCTGGGGCCCGCGCCCCGTGCCCAAGGTCGTCGGCCATCCCGAGCTGGCCAGCCACATCGCGCAGTCCGTGATCCAGCAGGACTTCGACCTCACCATCGTCAACAAGATGGACGTGGACCACGGCCTGACCGTGCCGCTGTCGCTGATGTGCGGCGAGCAGGATGCGCGCACGGGCGCCTGGCCCTGCCCGGTGATTCCGTTTGCCGTGAACGTGGTGCAGTACCCCGTGCCGTCGGGCCAGCGCTGCTTCAACCTGGGCCGCGCCATCCGCCGCGCCGTGGAAAGCTTCGACGAAGACCTGAACGTGCAGATCTGGGGCACGGGCGGCATGAGCCACCAGCTGCAGGGCGCGCGTGCGGGCCTGATCAACAAGGAGTGGGACAACCGCTTCCTGGACCTGCTGATCGAGAACCCTGCCGGTTTGGCCAAGATGCCGCATATCGACTACGTGCGCGAGGCTGGCTCCGAAGGCATCGAGCTGGTGATGTGGCTGATCGCGCGCGGCGCCATGGCCGATGTGGATGGCCCTGCGCCGCTGCCCAAGGTCAACCACCGCTTCTACCATGTGCCCGCGTCCAATACGGCCGTGGGACACCTCATCCTGGAGAACGGCTGAGGCCCCCACGTTCATCACTGCGTGTATTCACTGCCCCCCGAGGGGGCCTTCGCCTCCTTGAGGCGGCTCTACGGAGACTCATATGAGCAACAAGACCATCAAAGTCGCCCTGGCGGGCGCCGGTGCCTTCGGCATCAAGCACCTGGACGGCATCAAGAACATAGCCGGCGTGGAAGTCGTCTCCCTGGTGGGCCGCGAGCTGGCCAAGACCCAGGAAGTGGCCGACAAGTACGGCATCAAGCATGTGACCACCGAGCTGGCCGACAGCCTGGCCCTGCCCGAGGTGGACGCCGTCATCCTGTGCACGCCCACGCAGATGCATGCCGCCCAGGCCATCGAATGCCTGAAGGCCGGCAAGCATGTGCAGGTGGAGATCCCGCTGGCCGACAGCCTCAAGGACGCCCAGGCCGTGGCCGATCTGCAAAAACAGACCGGCCTGGTGGCCATGTGCGGCCACACGCGCCGCTTCAACCCCAGCCACCAGTGGGTGCACAAGAAGATTGAGGCCGGCGAGTTCAACATCCAGCAGATGGATGTGCAGACCTACTTCTTCCGCCGCACCAACATGAACGCGCTGGGCCAGGCCCGCAGCTGGACCGACCACCTGCTGTGGCACCACGCTGCCCACACCGTGGACCTGTTCGCCTACCAGGCCGGCAGCCCCATCGTGAAGGCCAACGCCGTGCAAGGCCCCATCCATCCGGAGCTGGGCATTGCCATGGACATGAGCATCCAGCTCAAGGCCGCCAATGGCGCCATCTGCACGCTGAGCCTGTCGTTCAACAACGACGGCCCGCTGGGCACCTTCTTCCGCTACATCGGCGACACCGGCACCTACATCGCGCGCTATGACGATCTGGTCAACGGCAAGGAGGAGAAGATCGACGTTTCCAAGGTCGATGTGTCCATGAACGGCATCGAGCTGCAGGACCGCGAGTTCTTCGCCGCCATCCGCGAAGGCCGCGAGCCCAATGCCAGCGTGGCCCAGGTGCTGCCCTGCTATCAGGTCCTGCACGACCTCGAAAAACAGCTCACCCCCTGAGCCGCTTCGCGTCTTCCCCTGAAAGGGGGACGACACCCTCGGTGCGGGGCGGCCCTTCCTTGGTGTCTCTGAGTTGGGCCGAGCCAGTTTTACGCGTATTTGATCGTAAGAGAACGATGCCACTTGGGCGTGGCGCGACAATCATGTTTCCACCCGGAGTACCGCAATGACCGATTCCTCCTCCAGCAGCCGGGAAGACGTGCCCGAGGCGTCCAATCGCCTCGGGATCGACGGCATAGAGTTCATCGAGTACACGACCAGCCAGCCCCAGGCCCTGGGCCAGGTGCTGGAGGGGCTGGGTTTTCGCCCCGTGGCGCGGCACCGCTCGCGCGAGGTGACGCTGTACCGGCAGGGGGACATGAACCTGGTGGTCAATGCGGGCGCTGCCGATGCGCTGGCCAATGCCGCCTCGGACGGGCAGCCCGTCATCTCGGCCGTGGCGCTGCGCGTGCAGGATGCCCTGCAGGCGCATACGCGCTGCATCGAGCTGGGAGCCTGGGCGGCGCCCAGCCAGGCCCAGGCGATGGAGCTGCACATCCCGGCCATCCACGGCCCGGGTGGCAGCCGCTTCTACTTTGTCGATCGATGGCAGGAGTTCTCCATCTACGACATCGATTTCAAGCCCGTCGCCGGGGCCGATCCCCATCCACCGGCGCTGACCGGCCTGGGCTATTTCGGCGTGGTCCAGTACATAGGGCGTGGCCGCAGCGCCGACTGGATCACCTACTTCGAACGCATGTTCGACTTCCACCTGCTGCCCGACGCGCAGCGCTTCGGCATCCTGCCCAAGGGCAAGCTCATGCGCAGCCCCTGCAAGCGCTTCCTGTGGCAGCTCATCGAGCCCGATCCGGGCCTGGAGTGGGACGACATGCCCGAGCGCCTGCAGCGCATAGGCCTGGGCACCACCGACGTGCCTGGCGCCGTGCAGGCGCTGCGCCAGCGCGGCGTGGAGTTCGTGGAATCGAGCCGCCTGCACCCCGATGACCGCGGCGCGCTCACGCGCAACGCCATGGGCACCGTGGTGTTCGAGCTGGTGCACCGCGACGCCTAGCGCAAAGCCTGGCGCGCCGCCGTCCGATTCAACCGCCGATACACACAACGATCCTGGAGGGCAACATGGGCTTGCTGGACAGCTATGGCATGGACACCATCACTCTGAATGGCTCGCTGGAGGCCAAGCTCGACGCCATACGGCGCGCGGGCTTCACCCAGGTCATGCTCAGTGCGCGCGACCTGGCCGGTCACCCGGGCGGCGTCAAGGCGGCGGCGGCGGCCGTGCGCGCCAGCGGCCTGCGGCCCACGGGCTTTCAGGTGCTGCGCGACTTCGAGGGCCTGTCCGACCACCTGCACCACTACAAGGTGGACATCGCCAAATCCATGCTGGAGATGTGCGCCGAGATCGGCAGCCCCGTGCTGCTGGCCTGCTCGTCCACCTCGCGCCATGCCACGGGCGACCTCGACGTGATTGCGCGCGACCTGCGCAAGCTGGCCATGCTGGGCATTCCGCTGGGCGTGAAGATCGCCTACGAGGGGCTGTCCTGGGGCCGCAACGTCAACGAATTCACCACCAGCTGGGACGTGGTCTGCCGCGCCGACATGTCCAACCTGGGCATCGGCCTGGACTCCTTCCACATCCTGGCTGCCAAGACGCCGCTGGATGCGCTGGAGCTGATCGACCGCGACAAGATCTTCCTGGTGCAGCTGTCCGACTTCATGTGGCATGACGCGCCCACCTTCGAGGAACGCATGGCCACGGCGCGCACCTTCCGCGTGTTTCCGGGCGAGGGCGTGCACAGCGAGCGCCTGGCCGACCTGGTGCTGCGCCTGGACCGCCTGGGCTACCGGGGCGACTACAGCTTCGAGGTCTTCAACGACGACTATCAGCAACTGCCGCTGGACACCGTGGCCGAGCGTGCGCGCCGCAGCGCGCAGTGGCTCAACGACGACGTGCTGCACCGGCCCGTGCCGCTGCCGGCCTGGGCGCGCACGGGCGTGAGGGGCCCGTCGGTTTGACGGCAAAATGGGCCTTCGACATTGCAAGGGAGCGCTGGCCGCTCCCTTGCTTCTTTTCCCTGTGAGAAAACCATGACCAACCTGTCCACACGCCACCTGGGTCCCTTCTCCGTCAGCGCCGTCGGCCTGGGCTGCATGAACCTCAGCCACGCCTATGGCCATCCGCCGTCGCCCGAGCAGGGCAGGGCCGTGCTGCATGCGGCGCTGGACGCCGGCGTCACTCTGTTCGACACGGCGGCGCTGTATGGCTTCGGCGCCAACGAATCCCTGGTCGGCCCCGTGCTCAAGTCCCACCGCAACCACATCACCCTGGCCAGCAAATGCGGCATGGCCGGCGTGCGCGGCGACGATGGCGTGGTGCGCCGCGTGATCGATGGCCACCCCAGGACCCTGCGCCGCAATTGCGAAGACAGCCTGCAGCGCCTGGGCACCGATGTCATCGACCTCTACTACCTGCACCGCTGGGACCGCCGCGTGCCCATCGAGGAATCGGTGGGCGAGATGTCGCGCCTGGTGGAAGAGGGCAAGGTGCGCGCCCTGGGCCTGTCCGAGATCGGCGCCGACGCGCTGCGCCGCGCCCATGCCACCTTCCCCATCGCCGCGCTGCAAAGCGAGTATTCGCTATGGTCGCGCAATGCCGAGCTGGGCACGCTGCAGGCCTGCAAGGAACTGGGCATTGCCTACGTGGCCTTCAGCCCGCTGGGCCGCGCCTTCCTCACCGGCAAGCTCCAGGAGGTCGAGGGCCTGGTCAAGGGCGATATCCGCGCCGCCATGCCGCGCTTCGCGCCCGAGGCCTATGCGAAGAACCTGCAACTGCTCGCGCCCATGCAGTCCATTGCCGAGCGCGCCGACTGCACGCTGGCCGAGCTGGCCATCGCCTGGGTGCTGCACCAGGGCGAGCATGTGATTGCACTGCCGGGCACCACCAGCGTGGACCACCTGCACGAAGACCTGCGCGGCGGCGCCGTGCGCCTGGATGCGGCCCTGCTGGCCGAACTGGACGACCTCTTCAAGCCCGAGCGCATCCAGGGCGACCGCTATGCCGTGGCTTCGCAGCGCGAGGTGGACACGGAAAAATACGCGTTCGAGACGGTCTGAACACGCCGCAGGCCGCTCATGGCATGGATGCGGCCAGGTCGAATGGCGCCGTGGGCGTGCCCTGGTGGAAGCGCATCTGCCAGCCCAGGGCCGTGCGCAGCCAGACCGAGGAGCGCAGCGTATGCCTGCCGGCCGTTCCATCCTCGGCCACGCTGGCCGAGCGGTAGGTCAGCAGCGCGCTGTCCGGCCCCAGGCGCGCCAGGGCGAATCCATCTGCCACCAGCTGCAGCGGCGGCTGAGGCTGCACGGCAGCGCCCAGGCTGCCTACGCTGTCGGCCTTGTCATGCACGCCGCCCGAGCGGCCGAACTCCAGGAAGTCTTCATGCAGCAGCGCCTGCAGCTGGCCTGCGTCCGATCGCACCTGCGGATCGTGCAGTCGCACTTCCAGTGCCTGCAGATGCTGCAGCAGATGGTCGTCGCCGCCATGCATGTCCAGGTCAGGAAGTTGCGCCATGGCTATGTTGTTCACCATCAGATCAGATCCCGCATGGCCTGCGCCGTCTCGCGCAGCATGGGCAGCACGCGCGCCACGGCGTCCTTGCCGGTTTCGCGGCCCATGGGCATGGTGATGTTGAGGGCGCCGGCGAGCGCACCGTGGCGGTCGCGCAGCGGCACGGCAATGCCGCGCGAGTCCAGGTTGAGCTGCTGCTCGCACAGCGCCCAGTCCTGGGTGCGGATCAGGGCCAGCTCGCGGCGCATTTCGGCGGGGCAGGTGATGGTGTGCGAGGTGAAGACCGTCAGCGCGCGGTTGTCCAGCCAGTGCTCCAGCTCGGCGTCGCTGCGCATGGACAGCATCAGCATGCCGGCCGCCGTGACCTGGGCCGGCACGCGGGCGCCCAGCACGTAGCCGGTGTTCATGTTGCGGTTGGGTCCGTTGCGCGCGATGTAGACCACCTCGTCGTCGTCCAGCACCGCCAGGTAGGCGGTTTCATGGGTGCCGGCGGCCACGCGCTGCAGAAACGGCTGGACGATGCGCGGCAGCCGTGCCGACTCCAGGTACGACTGCCCCAGCCGCAGCACGCGCGGCGTGAGCCAGAACAGCTTGCCGTCCCCCGCCACGTAGCCCATGTGCTGCAGCGTCAGCAGGTAGCGCCGCGCGGCGGTGCGCGTCATGCCCGTGCGCTGGCCGGCCTCGGCGGCCGTCATGCGCGGGTGGGCGTCGTCAAAGGCTTCGATGATCGATACGCCGCGTTCCAGTCCGGCAATCCAGTCGCGCTGGGCGAGGGTGGAAGGTGTTGTCATGGCGAGCTTGAGTTTTCCGTATTAACCCTGGGTGCGTGCGATTATCGAACTGCACGGTGCGATCAGCGCACATGCCCCTGGAAATTGGCTTGGGCAGATTCATAGGCGGGAACTACATTTTTTACATCCCGCTGGCCTGGCCGCAAGCATCCATCACTTGCCGCAGCGGGGATCTTTTGCCTGGAGGAGACAACACATGAGCGCAACACCGATACATACGCAGTCAACGCAGCACCAACCCAGGAAGGCCGCAACCAGCGGCTGGATAGGCTCGGCACTGGAGTACTACGATTTCTTCATCTACGCCACGGCTGCGGCGCTGATCTTTCCGCAGATCTTCTTTCCGCAGGGTGATCCGGCGATTGCCATCATCGCCTCGCTGGCCACCTATGGCGTGGGCTATGTGGCGCGGCCCATCGGCGCCTTCGTGCTGGGCCACCTGGGCGACACGCACGGGCGCAAGCAGGTGCTGGTGTGGTGCATGTTCCTGATGGGCTTTTCCACCATCGCCGTGGGGCTGCTGCCCACCTATGACCAGGTCGGCCTGTGGGCACCGGCGCTGCTGGTGCTGATGCGGCTGATCCAGGGCTTTGCCGTGGCCGGCGAGATCTCGGGCGCCAGCTCCATGATCCTGGAGCATGCCCCGTTCGGGCGGCGCGGCTTCTTCGCCAGCTTCACGCTGCAGGGCGTGCAGGCCGGCCAGATCCTGGCAGCGGCCGTGTTCCTGCCGCTGGCGCACTACATGCCCACCGAGCAGTTCAACAGCTGGGGCTGGCGCATTCCCTTCATCCTGAGCTTCGTGGTCATCATCGCGGGCTGGATCATCCGCCGCGAGGTCAACGAGACCCCGGCCTTCACCGCCGCAGGCCGCAGCGAGGCGCGTCCGCGTTCGCCCGTGGTCGAGGCCTTCCGCCACCATTCGCCCGACATGCTGCGCGTGGTCTGCATGGCGCTGATGAACGTGATCCCCGTGGTGGCCACCATCTTCGGTGCCGCCTATGCGGTGCAGCCCGCCTACGGCATCGGCTTCGCCAAGGACATGTACCTGTGGATTCCCGTGGTGGGCAACATCGTCGCGGTGCTGGTGATCCCCATGGTGGGCAACCTGTCCGACCGCATCGGCCGGCGCCCGCCCATCATCTTCGGCGCGCTGCTGTCGGGGCTGCTGGCCATCGGCTACCTCTACGCCATCAGCACGCGCAACATGCCGCTGGCCTTCGCCATGTCCATCCTGATGTGGGGCGTGGTCTACCAGGGCTACAACGCGGTGTTCCCCAGCTTCTACCCCGAGCTGTTCCCGACCCGCACACGCGTCTCGGCCATGGCCATCTCGCAGAACGTGGGCACGGCCATCACCGCCATGCTGCCTGCGCTGTTCACGGCCGTGGCGCCTCCGGGTTCCCAGAACATCTGGCTGACGGTGGGGCTGATCGCTTTCGGCATCACCGTGGTCGCAGCGCTGGCCGCCTGGAGCGCCCGCGAGACCTACCGCGTGCGCATGGAGGATCTGGGCGAGGCCGGTGCACGGCCTGTGGACCCCGCCGAGTACGAGCGCCTGCGCACCCAGGCCCTGGCCCAGTCCGGCCGCTGAATTTCACACGCCACATACCGCCAACCCAAGCATCCGAAAGCCCAGGGAATGATTTCCGGAAAAACCACCCTCATCGCGCACATCGGCGATCCCACCGAGACCTTCAAGTCGCCCATGATCTACAACCCATGGTTCGACGGCCGGGGCATAGACGCCTGCGTCGTGCCCATGGGCGTGAAGGCGGCGCATTTCGCGCCGGACTTCGCGGCCATCATGCGTTTCACCAACCTGCGCGGCGCGCTGATCACCATGCCGCACAAGGTGTCCGTGGTGGACCTGGTGCACGAGGTCACGCCCGCCGTGCACATTGCAGGCGCCTGCAATGCCGTGCTGCGGCGCGAGGATGGCACGCTGCTGGGCGACCAGTTCGACGGTGCGGGCTTTGTGCGCGGCGTGCTGCGCAAGGGGCGGCAGCTGCAGGGCGCGCGGGTGCTGATTTCCGGGGCGGGTGGCGTGGGGTCGGCGATTGCCGCCTCGCTGGCGGCAGCCGGCGTGGGCGAGCTGATGCTGTTCGACACGCGGGCCGAGAGCGCGCAGGCCCTGGCCGGGCGGCTCGCTGCCTACTACCCGAGGTTGAAGGTGGGCACGGGCTCCAGGGACCCGCAGGGCTTCGACGTGGTCGTCAACGCCACGCCGCTGGGCATGAAGGCCGATGACCCGCTGCCGTTCGACGTGCAGCGCATCGCGCCCACCACCTTTGTGGGCGAGGTGGTGATGAAGTCCGAGTTCACACCCCTGCTGCGCGCCGTGCGCGACAAGGGCTGCGACTTCCAGGTGGGCACGGACATGCTGTTCGAGATGATTCCCGCCTACCTCGAATTCTTCGGCTTCGGCAGCGCCACGCCCGACGAGCTGCGCGCCACCGCGCACATCTCCTACTGATCCAGCCGACAGACAACCGGCCCGGGATGCGTCCAGGGCAGGGCGCAGCCACGCCCGAAAAAGCATTTTTCACAGAGAAGGAGACAAGACCATGCAACAGCAAATGCACCAGACACCGCGAGTGCCGCAGCGCGGGGCCCTTCGCATCCTGGCCCTGGCCACCGTGCTGGGCGCCTGGGGCGCGGGTGCCCACGCCCAGTCCTCGGTCACCATATACGGCAGCGTGGACCAGTACATCAACCACATGCGCAGCAGCTCGGGCGCATCCATGACCACGCTGGAGGACGGCGCCCTGCTGCGCAGCCGCCTGGGCTTTCGCGGTCAGGAAGACCTGGGTGGTGGCCTGTACGCCAAGTTCCAGCTGGAGATGGGCATCAACGCCGACAACGGCACGCAGGCCGACAGCACGCGCGGCTTCGACCGCCAAAGCTGGGTGGGCCTGGGCGGCGGCTGGGGCGAGGTGCGGCTGGGCCGGCAGAACACCGTGATCTTCGGGCGCGGCGACTACATCGACTTCACCTCGCGCACGTTGGGATCGATGGTCAACAACTTCGGCGTGCCCTCGCGCTTCGACAACGACATCTCCTACACCTCGCCACGCATGGCCGGCTTCCTGTTCGAGGCCCACTACGCCATGGCCGAGACCGGTGCTCCAGCGCGCCAGGCCATCTACCAGCTGGGCCTGGACTACCTGAACGGCCCCTACCGCGTCGGCTATGCAGGCCTGTATGCGCGTGCGCCGCAGAACGCGGCCTATACCGACGCGGTCCGCTACGACAACCTCTACGCCAACTACGACTACGGCAAGGGCAAGGTCCAGCTGGCCTTTGTGCGGTCCAACAACAGCACGGCAGGCTCGGCGGGCAACAACACGGGCACGGTGCTGGGCAATGTGGGCGGGCTGGTGGCGGGCACGAATGCCGATGTGCGCCGCTTCTACCGCGTCTGGCAGCTGTCGGCCGACTACCGCGTGACGCCGCAGCTGCGCGTGGGCGCGCTGTGGGGCCGCATACAGGATGGCTCGGACAGCGGGCGCGGCGCATCGGGCGGCGCGGTCGCGGCCTACTACGACCTGTCCAGGCGCACCATGCTCTACGCGGTGGCCGAGCAGCTGAAGAACGACCGCAATGCGGGCTTCCGGCTGGCGGCCTCGGGCGGCATGAAGCCCAACTTCACATCGGCCGACGACGTCAACGGCCGCACCATCAAGGGCGTGCAGCTGGGCGTGCTGCACCGCTTCTGAGAGGGGCTCGCCATGGCCCAATAGCGCAGGTGGCGCAGGTGGCGCGTGGCCTGGCCCAGCCGCTGCTCAGCGTGCGCTACGGCCTGCGCAACCTGCAGATCACCGAGGCCATTGCGCAGGCTGCCCGCATGGGCGCCGCCATCGACACCACGGCCTGACCCGGACGCCACCGGCACGCCATCCTCCATCCAAGACATCGAGCCACGGAGCCACCATGAAAAAGATCCTGATGCTGCACGGCATCAACCACAACATGTTCGGCCAGCGCGATCCGGCGCAGTACGGCACGGTCACGCTGGCCGAGATCGACGCCTCGCTGCGCAGCCTGGGCAGCCAGCTGGGCTGCGAGGTGGACAGCTTCCAGACCAATTGCGAAGGCGCCATGTGCGAGCGCATACACCAGGGCTTCAGGGACGGCGTCGATGGCGTGCTCATCAACGCCGGCGCCTGGACGCACTACAGCTACGGCATCCGCGACGCGCTGGCCATGCTCACCGTGCCCGTGGTGGAGATCCACATGAGCAACATCCATGCGCGCGAGCCCTTCCGCCACCACTCGGTGTTTGCCGACATCGCCCGGGGCCAGATCTGCGGTTTCGGCGCGGACAGCTATCTGCTGGGCCTGCGGGCTGTGCTGTCCTCCATCGCATAGGCGCAACCGGCCATGCATCTGCCTTTGAACTCCCTCGCTCGACGCGCTGCATGCCGTGACCAGGCTTCATTGAGATGAACTTCGCCGATCCCGGCCCGCGCCGCTCCGTTTCCTTCCTCCTGCTGCTGCCGCTGCTGCTGGCCGCGCAGCCGGTCGCCACCGATGGCTATCTGCCGGCGTTGCCCGAGATCGCGCGCGACCTGGGCTCGGCCAGCAGCAGCCTGACCGTGTTCATGCTGGCCTTCGGTGTCGCCCAACTGGTGTGCGGGCCGCTGGCCGACCGCTTCGGGCGCCGGCCCATGCTGCTGACGGGTTTGGCCTGCTACACGGCAGCGGCGGCCGGCTGTGCGCTGGCGGGCAGCGCGGACGCACTGGTGGCCTGGCGCGCCGTGCAGGGCGCGGCCATGGCGGCCATCCTGGTGTGCGCACGGGCTGCGGTGCGCGACCTGTATCCGGCCCATGAAGGGCCGCGCATCATGGCCCGCGGCCTCACAGGCCTGGGGCTGGTGGCCCTGGTGGCGCCGATTGCCGGTGCATGGGGAGTCCAGGCCACCGGCTGGCGCTGGGTGCTGGTGGCGATGGGCGTCTACTCGCTGGCTTTGCTGGCACTGTGCTGGCGCACTTTCAGCGAGACGCGGCAAGCGCCAGCGGAGTCTGCCCCGGTCATCGCATCCGTACCCGTATCCGTATCCGCTGGCGGTGTGCGCCAGGTGATCGCCGACCCCGGCTTTTGCGCCTGGACGGCGCTGGCCGCAGCCACCTACGGCGGCATCTTCTGCTTTTTGCTGCTGTCGCCGATGGTGTACGTCGACCTGTTCGGCCTGTCGCCCGTGCTCTACGGCTGGATTCCAGCGGGCGGCTCGCTGGTCTACATCCTCGGCATTACATGGTGCCGGCGCCTGCTGTCGCGCCACGGGCCGGTGCGCACGGTGCAGCTGGGCGCTTCGCTCAGCCTGCTAGGGCCGTGCATCCAGATCGCCGGCTGCGTGCTGGCGCCGGCCTCGCCCTTTCCACTGCTGCTGGGGCACGCGGTGTATGCACTGGGCCATGGCCTGCACCAGCCTTGCGGCCAGGCGGGCGCGGTGGGTGGCCTGCCGCCGCAGCTGGCCGGGCGGGCCGTGTCGTGTTCGGGCTTCGCGATCATGTGCGTGGCCTTCTGCGCCGGCCAGCTGGCGGCGCAATTTGTCGATCCGACGATGCGCCACGGTGCCTGGCCGATGGTGCTGCCCATGGCGCTGGCGGGCGTTGTGCTGGTCCTTATCGCCTTTGCCTGGCTGCCGCGGCTGTACCGGCTGCGGTCAGCGCAAAGGGTTCAGCCCCGGTCATGACACTGTTCACGCATCCGTGCGGTGTTCCCCCCGATGCTTCATGAACCGGTGGTGGGACATGCCGGGCGCATCGACATGTACATGGGCTCCGTTCCCACGCTGCTGTCGCATATCCAGTCGGGCAAGGTCCGCGCCATCGGCGTGACCACCGCGAGCCGCTCCAAGCTGCTGCCCGACGTGCCGACCTGCACCGAATCGGCATCAAGGGCGTGGAGCTGGCCAGCGTGTGGGGCGTGATGGCCCCGGCCGGCACCTCCGACGCCATCGTCAAGCAGCTCAACGAAGCCATCAACAAGGTGGTGAACGCACCCGACGTGCGCCTCAGGCCTCGGCCAGCGCCTTCAGATGGCTTTCCAGGCCGCCCGTGCCGCTGGCCGCGTTCACATGGTCGAAGTAGCCGTACCAGCCGCTGGCCTTGATTCCCGCCAGCAGGGCATCGCGCGCGGCGGTATCGGGAAAGCGCCAGATGCCCAGGAAGCGGTGGGGGCTGGCCCGGTCCAGGGTGGCATCGGTCTCGGCCAGGGCCAGCACCTGCACGCCCATGGCAGCCAGGCCGCCCATGGCGCTGGCAACCGCGTCCAGAAACTGCTGGCGCTGCGCGGCGGGCAGGGCCAGCCAGGCGGGGTTGGGGGAATAGAGCTCGACCAGATAGTGGGACATGGTGTTTCCTGGGGTTGAGACGCTGTGCGCCGGTTGTGATGCTGGCATATTGTATGGCAGCTAATTATATGTTGGTGCCATGGCACGCAGCCTGTGCCGTCGATGGCTTTGCTCTGGCGCTGCCTTCCATCAGGGGTTTGCGCATATCCATATGCGGCAGGCTTGTTTGCGATAGGCGGGCTGGCCTTTAGGCTGGCGCGCTTTGACCACGCCATGTCCAGCTCCGTCACAACTGTCCATTCCGATTCCCGCCCCGGCGCCTTTGCCATTTCATCCCAACCCGCCACGGCCTTGCACCGCGCCACGCCGGCTACGCTGGCGGCCTTGCTGGAGCAACTGCCCCCGGCCCAGGCCCGATGGGCGCGCGCCGCAGGCTTCGATGCGCAGCCGGGCCGCATCCTGCTGTTGCCCGGCATGCAGGGCGAAGGGCAGGGCGAGTGCACTGCCCTCGCTGGCGTGCTGGTCGGCGTGGACCCGGACCAGCCGCTGTGGCAGCTGGCCGGCCTGCCGGCTGTGCTGCCGCCCGGCATCTATGCGCTCGCCGATGCGGATGAGGCTCAGAGGCCGCATCTGCTGCTGGGCTGGGCACTGGGCGCGTTGCCATCGACCCGCCAGGCGCGGCAGTCGGATGCGGCAACCGCTCCATCACTCGCTCAGCTGGTGGCAAGCCCTGATGAGCAGGCAGCCGTCGCGCCAATGGCCGCAGCCATTGGCGAGGTGCGGCGGCTGGTCAACCTGCCTGCCAACCAGCTGGGTCCCGAACAGCTGGCCCAGGCCGTGGCCGACCTGGCCGCGCGCCATGGCGCGCGCTACCGGCAATGGGTGGGCGACGAGCTGCCCGCCGCAGGCTTTGCCCTGGTGCACGCCGTGGGTCGGGCGGCGTCCCAGGCGCCGCGCGTGGCCGAGCTGACCTGGGGCGATGCCGCGCTGCCCCATGTGGTGCTCATCGGCAAGGGCGTGTGCTTTGACTCCGGCGGGCTGGACCTCAAGCCCGCCGCAGGCATGCGCTGGATGAAGAAGGACATGGGCGGCGCCGCACACGCCCTGGCCCTGGCCGACCTGCTGATGCAGGCGGGCCTGCCCATCCACCTGAAGCTGCTGGTGCCTGCGGTGGAGAACGCCGTGGGTGCCGGTGCGCTGCGGCCCGGCGACATCATCGAGGCCGGTGACGGCCGGCGCGTGGAGATCGAGAACACCGATGCCGAAGGCCGGCTCCTGCTGGCCGATGCGCTGCACCACGCCATTCGCAGCGCGCCCATGCCGCCCGCGCTGCTGATCGACCTGGCCACACTCACGGGCGCTGCGCGCACGGCGCTGGGGCCGGACCTGCCCGCGCTGTTCAGCAACCATGACGGCTGGGCCGATGCGCTGCTGGCCCAGGGCCGCGCGCAGGCCGACCCGCTGTGGCGCCTGCCCCTGTGGGCGCCGTACCGCCGCATGCTCCGCTCCGACCAGGCCGACCTGCTCAACGCCGCCAGCACGCCGCAGGGCGGTGCCATCACGGCTGCGCTGTTCCTGGAGAGCTTTGTGCCGCCCGAGCTGCCCTGGCTGCACCTGGACCTGTTCGCCTGGAATCTGGAGGAGCGCCCCGGCCGTCCCAGGGGCGGCGAGGCCCAGGGCCTGCGCGCGCTGTACGCCCTGCTGTCGCAGCGCTTTGCATCTGCGCGCAGCGCATTTGCATAGGCGCAATCGGGCTTTGCGGCGGGCCGGTGGCTCCACACAATCGGCCGTCTGGTGCAGCCGGCGCGGCACCCGCCGCCGCCTTCCTGCGATCTTGTTCCGGCTGCCAGGACACTTCATGACCCAAAGACGCTTCCTGCCTCGCCTTTCCCTGCTGCGCACCCACTTGCGCACCCTGCGAACTTCCGCACTGCTTCCCGCCCTGGCCGCAGCCCTGCTGTGCGCACCGCCCGCCCAGGCCGAAACCCTGCGCTGGGCACGCTCCACCGACGCATCCACGCTGGACCCGCACGCGCTGAACAACGGCCCCAACCACAACCTGCTGCACCAGATCTACGAGCCGCTGATCATCCGCACGGCCGATGGCAAGCTGCTGCCCACCCTGGCCACGTCCTGGGCGCTGACTGCCGACCCCTCGGTCTGGGAGTTCAAGCTGCGCAAGGGCGTGAAGTTCCATGACGGGAGCCTGTTCACGGCCGACGACGTGCTGTTCTCGCTGCGCCGCGCGCGCTCGGCCACCTCGGACATGCGCTCGCTGCTGACCTCGATCACCGACGTGACCAAGGTCGATGCCTTCACCGTGCACATCAGGACCAACGGGCCCAACCCGCTGCTGCCGGCCAGCCTCATCAACATCCAGATCCTGAGCGCCGCCTGGGCCAAGGCCCATGGTGCCGAGCAGCCGCAGAACGCGCTGGCCAAGGAAGAGAACTACGCCACGCGCAACGCCAACGGCACGGGGCCCTATGTCATCGCCTCGCGCGAGCAGGACACGCGCACCGTGCTGCGGCAGTTCCCCGGCTACTGGGGCAAGGGCCTGTTCCCGCTGGAGATCGACGAGCTGGTCTACCTGCCCATCAAGTCCCAGGCCACGCGCGTGGCGGCGCTGCTGTCGGGCGAGGTGGACTTCGTGCAGGACCTGCCCATCCAGGACATCGCGCGCCTGAGCGCCGACCCGCGCTTTCGCATCAACCAGGCCGCCGAGAACCGCACCATCTTCCTGGGCCTGAACGTGGGCGCCGCCCCGCTGGCGCATTCCGATGTGAAGGACAAGAACCCGCTGGCCGACCTGCGCGTGCGCCAGGCCTTCCAGCTGGCCATAGACCGCCAGGCCATACAGCGCGCCGTGATGCGCGGCCTGTCCGTGCCCACCAACATCATTGCGCCGCCCTTTGTGCACGGCTACGAGAAATCCTTTGGCGCCGTGGGCAAGGCCGACTTGGCCCAGGCCAGGAAACTGCTGGCCGAGGCCGGCTACCCCAACGGCTTCGGCATCACCCTGCATTGCACGAACGACCGTTATCTGAACGACGAGGCCATCTGCCAGGCCATCGCAGGCTTTCTGGGCCGCATCGGCGTGAAGACCGCCGTGTCGTCCCGGCCGCTGGCCATCCAGACGGCGGCCATCAACAACCAGGAAACGGATTTCTACCTCTACGGCTGGGGCGTGCCCACCTATGACTCGGCCTATGTCTTCGACTACCTGGTGCACACGCGCGGCAAGAACGGCCGGGGCAACACCAATGCCACGCGCTACAGCAATGCCGAGCTGGACAGCAAGATCGTCTCCCTGGCCTCCGAGGGCGATGCGCGCAAGCGCGATGCCACCATCCACTCCATCTGGAGCACGGTGCAAAAGGAGCTGATCTACCTGCCGCTGCACGACCAGATCCAGACCTATGCCATGGTGCGCAAGTTCGACATCCCGGTGAATCCGTCGAACACGCCGTACTTCAAGCTGTTCAAGCAGCCCGGTGCGCGCCAGGCTGCGGTGGCCGGCGCGCAATAGGCTCAGTGTGTCGCAGCCGGCTGCGGCCGGTTGACCTCCACCGTGACGTGGACCAGTTCCTCGTGCACGCCCAGCAAATGGCGCACGGCATCGGGGTCCACGCCTGCGGGCGCGTCCAGCGCCACGATGCAGGCGTAGCGCGCCTTGCCCACGCGCCAGACATGCAGGTCGGAGATCTGCGCGGCAAACGGCGCCTGGGCGATGGCCTCACGCACCTCGCGGACCACGGGGGCGTGCATCTCGGCGTCCAGCAGCACGTGGCTGCTGTCGCGCAGCAGGCCCAGGGCCCATGCCGCCACCAGCACGGCGCCGGCCAGGCCCATGGCCGGGTCCAGCCATCCCAGGCCCCAGGCCATGCCGCCGAACAGGGCGGCGATGGCCATCACCGAGGTGGCGGCATCGGCCAGCACATGCAGGTAGGCCGAGCGCAGGTTGAGATCGCCGTGGTCGCCGTGATGGCGGTCGCCCGCGTGGCCGCCGTGCGCATGCCTGCCGTGCCCGTGCCCGTGGTGATGGCCGTGGTCGTGACCGTGACCGTGACCGTGACCGTGACCATGGTGATGCCCGTGCCCGCCCTTCAGCAGCCGGGCGCAGGCCAGGTTGACCAGCAGGCCCAGCGCGGCCACGCCCAGGGCCTGCTCGTAGTGGATGGGCGAGGGCGAGAACAGGCGCTGCACCGACTGCCAGGCCATGCCGCCCGCCACCAGCAGCAGCAAGATGGCGCTGGTGTAGCCGGCCAGCACCTCGATCTTCCAGGTGCCGAAGGCAAAGCGCGTATCTCCCGCCAATCTGCGCGCGGCCGCATAGGCGCCAGCTGAGAGCCCCAGCGCCAGCGCGTGCGATCCCATGTGCCAGCCATCGGCCAGCAGCGCCATGGAGTTGAATCCGTACCCGCCTGTGATCTCCCCGACCATCATGGCCGCCGTCAGCCCCGCAGCCAGCATGGCACGACGCTCGCCCAGCGGGTTGCCTTCGTCGAAACGGTGTGAATGCTGCCTGGGGCTGGCGCCGCCAGCGGTAGAGAGGGATGGAATGCTGCTCATGAAGATACTGTACCCCAGTATATGCAGGCGCCTAGAATGGCCCTCATGGCACATACGATTCAGAACAAGAAGCGCTTGCTCACGCGCATCCGCCGCATCCAGGGCCAGGCGCAGGCGCTGGAGCGCGCGCTCGAGGCCGAGCACGACTGCGCGGCCATCCTCCAGCAACTGGCGGCCGTGCGCGGCGCCGTCAACGGCATGATCTTCGAGGTGCTCGAAGGCCATGTGCGCACCCATCTGGTCGATGGCACGGCCGGCGGCCAGGCCCGTGATGACGACGTGGACCTGGTGCTGTCGGTGATGCGCTCGTACATGAAGTGATTGATGAAGTGATGGCCGGCCCTGCGGATTGGCGCTCTCGGCGCGGTTTCCTGCTCTCATTTTTTGCAAACAGTGACCCCTGAAAACCGCCCATCTCGGACACGGCGCCCCATTCGCAGCGGACAATCGTCGGGCCAGGAATATGACGGGATTTCGACAGTTCCCGCCGCCTGCTGGCCAGCCAAGGACTACCGCGCATGACAGAAGACCCCCGCCGAGATTCCCCCGCAGATGCCGCAGCCTCCGCCGCCCAGGCGCCGCAGACGGCCACGCAGCTGCGCATCGGCACCGTCGCCAAGCTCAATCTCGCCGACTTCCAGAACGCCGTGCCCGCGCTGCTGGAGCTGGCCATCGTCAACGAGGGCGAGCTGCCGCTGCAGGCGCTGAGCCTGCACCTGGCCTCGGAGCCTGCCTTCATCAAGCCGCGCACCTGGCGCCTGGAGTCGGTGGCCGCGCACAGCACCTATGCGCTGACCGACCTGGATGTGGCGCTGGACGGCGCCTTGCTCTCGCGCCTGACCGAGGCCGAGCCCGCCGTGCTGCGGCTGGAGCTGCGCAGCGGCCAGCCGGCAGAGACGGTGCTGGCCCGGCACGAACACCCGCTGGAACTGCTGGCACGCAACCAGTGGGGCGGCCTGGGGCATTTGCCCGAGATGGTGGCGGCCTTCGTGCAACCCAACGACCCGGCCGTGGACCGCATCCTCAAGGGCGCTGCGCAGGCGCTGGAGGCGGCGGGCAAGTCCGGCGCCATCAACGGCTATGAACAGGGGCCGCAGCGGGCCTGGGAACTGGCCTCGGCCATCTGGACTTCCGTGCTCCAGAAGAAGCTCAACTACGCGCTGCCGCCGGCCAGCTTCGAGCATGCGGGCCAGAAGATACGCGGCGCGTCCCAGGTACTGGATGCGGGCCTGGCCACCTGCCTGGACCTGACGCTGCTGTTCGCCTCCTGCCTGGAGCAGGCGCACCTGAACCCGCTGCTGGTCTTCACGCGCGGCCATGCCTTCGTGGGCCTGTGGCTGGGCAGGCAGGAATTCTCGACCGCCGTGGTCGATGACATCACGGCCGTGCGCAAGCGGCTCAAGCTGCAGGAGCTGGTGCTCTTCGAGACCACGCTGGCCGCGCAAGGCCAGGCCGTGGCCTTCAGCCAGGCCATTGCCCAGGGCGCGCGCCAGCTCGCCGAAGAGCATGAGGACCAGTTCGAGCTGCTGGTGGACGTGCGGCGCGCGCGCATGCAGCGCATCCGCCCGCTGGCGCTGGCCCAGCCCCAGGACGCCGCGCCCGAGGCCGGCGAAGGCCAGGCCGAGCCACGGCTCACCGTGGAGCCGCCGCCCGAGCTCCTGGCGCAGGCGCAGACACGCGAAGTGCCCACCTCCCAGCTCGATCCCAAGGACAGGCTGGCGCGCTGGCAGCGCCGGCTGCTGGACCTGTCGCTGCGCAATGCACTGCTCAACTTCAAGCCCGGCAAGAAATCGCTGCTGCTGCAGGTGGCCGCGCCTGCGCTGGAGGACACGCTGGCCCAGGGCCAGGTGCTCAAGCTGCTGCCCAGCCCCGAGCTCATGCAGGGCAAGGACCCGCGCAGCCAGCCATTGCACGAGGCGCGCAGCCTGGAAGACCTGCGCGGCGCGCACGCCGAAGAGGCGCTGCAGCGGCGCGAGGTCTTCATCGACCTGGAGCCGCTGGAGCTGGACAGCC
The DNA here is from genome assembly GCF_042653485.1 of Delftia deserti. Taxonomy (NCBI): domain Bacteria; kingdom Pseudomonadati; phylum Pseudomonadota; class Betaproteobacteria; order Burkholderiales; family Comamonadaceae; genus Delftia; species Delftia deserti. The sequence continues at coordinate 6,512,479 of NZ_JBHSIH010000001.1, forward strand.
GCTTTGTGGAGCTGTTTCGCGGCGCACGCAACGCGCTGCAGGAAGGCGGCGCCAACACCTTGTTCGTTGCCCTGGGCTTTCTGGTCTGGAGCCGGCCCGACAAGCCCGATGTGCGCGTGCGCGCGCCGCTGATCCTGCTGCCCGTCACGCTGGAGCGCAAGAGCGCGCGCTCGGGCTTCACGCTGCAGGCGCATGAGGACGAGCCGCGCTTCAATCCCACGCTGGTCGAGATGCTGCGCCAGGACTTCCAGCTGGAGCTGGGCGTGCCCGCAGGCGACCTGCCGCGCGACGAGGCCGGGCTGGACATCACCGGCATCTGGGCCCGCGTGCGCGAGGCGATCAAGGACGTGCGCGGCTGGGAGGTCAGCGAGGACGTGGTGCTGTCCATGTTCTCCTTCGCCAAGTACCTGATGTGGAAGGACCTGGCCGAGCGCGCCGACCAGCTGCGCAGCTCGCCCGTGGTCGCCCACCTGATCGACACGCCGCGCGAGCCCTATCGCTCGGAGATCGCCTTTCCCGACACGCGGCGGCTGGACCAGGAGTTCGCGCCGCAGCAGGTCTTCAGCCCGCTGCCGGCCGATTCATCGCAGCTGTCGGCCGTGATGGCCGCTGCGCGCGGCAAGGACTTCGTGCTCATCGGCCCGCCGGGCACGGGCAAGAGCCAGACCATTGCCAACCTGATCGCGCAGTGCCTGGCCGAGGACAAGCGCGTGCTCTTCGTGGCCGAGAAAATCGCCGCGCTGGACGTGGTCTACCGCCGCCTGCGCGAAGTGGGCCTGGGCGAGTTCTGCCTGGAGCTGCACTCCAACAAGAGCCGCAAGCTCGATGTGCTGGGCCAGCTGCAGAAATCCTGGGACTCGCACGGGGAGGTGGATGCCGAGGCCTGGGCCGCCAAGGCCAGCCAGCTCGGCCGCCTGCGCGAGCAGTTGTCGGCCTATGTGGAGCGCCTGCACCGGCGCCACGCCAACGGCTGGACCATCTACCGCGCCATTGGCGCCGTGGCCGGTGGCGAGGCGCTGCCGCGCCTGGGATTTCACTGGCCCACGCCCCAGGCCCATGACGAAGCGGGCCTGGCCCTTTTGCGCGAGACTGCGGGCCGCCTGCAGGCCAATGCCCAGGCCGTGGGCGCGCAGCATCTGAAAGACGGGCCGCTGGCCACGGTGCAGGCCAGCGACTGGTCCGTGCGCTGGCAGCAGCAGATGGTGGACGCCGCCCAGGCGCTGGACCAGGCAGGCCGGGGCTTTGCCGCTGCCGCCCAGGAACTGGGCCGGCTGCTGCGCATCGAGTGGCCTGCGCTGGGGCGCCAGGCGCGCTCGGCGCTGGGCGTGATCGCGCGGGCGTTGCCTGCGGCCGCAGGCCGCAACCTGGCTTTTTGCGTACTGCCCGACAGCGCGCGCATTTGCGAATCCCTGCAATCGGGCCTGCAGCTGCTGGCGCAGCACGGTGATCTGTCCTCTCAGATGCCGGCGCCCTGGCCGGCCGAGCTGCAGGCGCGCCTGGCCCAGGCGCTGGACCTGCTGGCGCAGCGCCGGCGCCTGCAGGCCGGGCTGGGCACGCCCTGGCCCGTGGCACTGGGCGACGAGCTGGAGCGCGGCCTGCAGTGCATCGACGAGATCGCGGCGCTGCGCCAGGGCCTGTCCGTCAAGTACGGCGCGGGCGTGGGCCAGCTCAACGTGGTGCAGCTGCAGCGCGAATGGGCCAGGGCCGGCAAGTCCTTGTGGCCGCTGTCCTGGCTGGGCCGGCGCAAGGTGCGCGCGGCGCTGGAGGCCACCATCGAAGGCGCGGGCGAGCCGCGCGTGGCCGATGACCTGGCCGCCCTGGTGCGCATCCGGGGCCTGCGCGAGGAACTGGACCAGATCCAGCCCGGCGCCGCAGCCGATGGCCTGTGGGCCGGACACCGCACGCGCACCGACCATGCGCGCAGCGCCCTGAAGGCCAATGCGGCCCTGCTGGCCGCGCGCGCGCAGAAATCCTTCTCGCTCGACGGACTGGAGGCCGTGGCAGAAGGCCATGGCGGCGAGCGCTGGGCAGCCGAAGTGCAGCGCCTGCAGGCCCTGTACCAGATCGACCGCCAGCTCGATGGCTACCTGCCGCTGGCCGATGCCAGCCACGGCCTGTGGCGCGGCCTGGAAACCGATGCCCAGGCCTTGCAGGACGCGCTGGCCTTCGAGCACGAGCGCCTGCAACTGACGCGGCGCGGCGGCCTGATGGCATCGCACGCCGCCGTGGCCCAGGGCCGCTGTGGTGCGGCACTGCAGCAGGCCCATGCGCAGCTGGCGGCCCGCAGCGCCATCGAGGAACAGCTGCTGGCGCTGGACGAGCTGCGCTTGCGCTGCCCCGGCGTCTGGGACGGCCTGGACACGCGCCCGCAAGCCGTGGAGCATGCGCTGCGCCTGCAGGGATCGCTGCAGGCAGGGCTGACCGGGCTGGGCTGGCAGGAGGCCGAGCTGGCCCAGGCACGCCAGGCCCTGCACCAGGTGCTGGCCTTGCGCAGCGCCGAGCTGGGCGAGGGCGCCGCAGTCGGCATGGCCTGCCAGCAGTTGCTGGACAGCCTGGCCGGCCTGCACGCGGCCATAGACCCCTTCGGCGCGGCGGCAGCCCATGGCGAGCCGCAGCAGCGTGCCCTGGCCCAGCGCACCGCCGAGCAACTGGCGGCCACAGCGGGCGGCGTGCTGGCCGGGCAGGGCGGCCTGCATGCCTGGTGCGCCTGGCGCAATGCCCAGGCCGCGGCCCGCGCGGGCGGGCTGGGTGCGCTGGCCGACGCCATCGAGTCCGGCAGCCTGGAGCCGGCCCAGGCGCCCCAGGCCTTCGAGGTCAACTACGCGCGCTGGTGGCTGGCGCTGGCCGTGGATGAGGACGAGGTGCTCAAGCGCTTCGTCTCTGCCGAGCATGAGCGGCGCATTGCCGACTTCCGCGCGCTGGACGATGAATTCACCTCGGTCACGCGCCAGTGGATACGTGCGCGGCTGTGCGCGGGCCTGCCGTCGGCCGACAGCATCCAGCGCAACAGCGAGTGGGGCATCCTGCGGCGCGAGATCACCAAGAAGCGCCAGCACCTGCCGCTGCGCCAGCTGCTGGAGCAGATCCCCTCGGCCGTGCTGCGCCTGACGCCCTGCCTGCTGATGAGCCCGCTGTCCATTGCTCAGTACCTCAGCGCCGAGACCAGCAACTTCGACATCGTCATCTTCGACGAGGCCTCGCAGATCCCCGTCTGGGACGCCATCGGCGCCATGGCGCGTGCCAAGCAGGTGGTCATGGTGGGCGATCCCAAGCAGCTGCCGCCCACCAGCTTCTTCGGCCGCGCCGACACCTCCGACACCTTCGACGACGACACGCAGGGCGTGGAAGGCGACATGGAAAGCATCCTGGACGAATGCCTGGGCGCCAGCCTGCCCACGCGCAACCTGTCCTGGCACTACCGCTCGCGCCATGAAAGCCTGATCGCCTTCAGCAACCACCGCTACTACGGCGGCGGGCTGGTGACCTTTCCCTCGCCCGTCACCGATGACCGCGCCGTCAGCTTCCACGCCGTGCAGGGCCGCTATGAAAAAGGTGGCGCCCGCATCAACCAGCCCGAGGCCAGGGCCCTGGTGGCCGACCTGGTGGCGCGGCTGCAGTCGCCGGGGTTTGCGCAGTCGGGCGCCACCATCGGCGTGGTCACCTTCAACTCCGAGCAGCAAAGCCTGATCGAGGACCTGCTGGACGAGGAGCGCCGCAAGGACCCGGGGCTGGAGCCGTTTTTCTCCGATGCGCTGCTGGAGCCCGTCTTCGTCAAGAACCTGGAGAGCGTGCAGGGCGACGAGCGGGACATCATGTATTTTTCCATCACCTACGGGCCTGATATCTCGGGCGCCGTGTCCATGAACTTCGGCCCGCTCAACCGCGATGGTGGAGAGCGGCGGCTGAACGTGGCGGTGACGCGCGCGCGGCAGGAGCTGCGCATCTTCTCCAGCCTGCGCGGCGAGCAGATGGACCTGTCGCGCACCCAGGCGGCGGGCGTGCGCGACCTCAAGCACTTCCTGGAATTTGCCGAGCGCGGCCCGCGCGCGCTGGCCGAGTCGCACCATGGCAGCCAGGGCGATTTCGACAGCCCCTTCGAGGCCAGCGTGGCCCAGGCGCTGGAGCGCAAGGGCTGGCGCGTGCACACGCAGATCGGCGCATCCTCGTTCCGCGTGGACCTGGGCGTGGTGCACCCGGACCATGCGGGCAGCTACCTGGCGGGCGTGGAGTGCGACGGCGCCACCTACCACCGCTCGGCCACGGCACGCGACCGCGACAAGCTGCGCGAGCAGGTGCTGCGCGGCCTGGGCTGGCAGATTCTGCGCATCTGGTCCACGGACTGGTGGGTCAACCCGGGCGGCACGCTGGAGCGCATCCACGCGGCGCTGACCGCGCTGCTGGAGCAGGACCGGCGCAAGCGTGCGGCCGAGGTTGTAGAGGTTGCCGAGGTGCCGCAGGCGGCTGCAGTCGCCGGGGCAGGGCCAGCGCCAGAGATGCCTGAGGCGTCCGAGTCCTCCGAGGCCTCCGCGTCCTCCGTGTCCTCTGAGTGGCCCGAGGCATCCGTGGAGGATGGCGAGGCGCAGAAGGCTTGAGGAAACGGGTCTTGAGAAGACGGGGCGTGAGAACGCCGGCAGCCCGCTGCCGGCCGCCGCTCAGTACAGATCCGGAACGTACATGTGCTGGGGAACGGGGTTGCGTGTGTATTCGGGATTGCGCGTGCGCTCTGGCAGCACGATGGCCGGGTGCTCTATCTCTTCATAGGGCAGCTGCGTCAGCAGGTGGGAGATGCAGTTGAGCCGGGCCTTCTTCTTGTCCACGGCCTGCACCAGCCACCAGGGCGCCTCGGCGATGTGGGTGCGTTCCAGCATGGCTTCCTTGGCCTTGGTGTAGTCCTCCCAGCGGCGGCGGCTCTCGAAGTCCATGGGGCTGAGCTTCCACTGCTTGAGCGGGTCGTGCACGCGGCCCAGAAAGCGCAGGTGCTGCTCGTCGTCGGTGATGGAGAACCAGTACTTCACCAGCGTGATGCCCGAGCGCACCAGCATCTTCTCGAACTCGGGCACGGAGCGGAAGAACTCCTCGTACTCCTCGTCGGAGCAAAAGCCCATCACGCGCTCCACGCCCGCGCGGTTGTACCAGCTGCGGTCGAAGAGAACGATCTCGCCACCCGCAGGCAGGTGGGAGACATAGCGCTGGAAGTACCACTGCGTGCGCTCGCGGTCGTTGGGAGCGGGCAGGGCGGCCACGCGGCACACGCGCGGGTTCAGGCGCTGGGTGATGCGCTTGATCACGCCGCCCTTGCCGGCCGCATCGCGGCCCTCGAAGAGGATGACCACCTTTTTCCTGTGGTGCTGCACCCAGTCCTGCAGCTTGACCAGCTCGCCCTGCAGGCGCAGCAGTTCGCGAAAGTAGGTCTGGCGGCTCACGGTGTCGGCACCGTCCAGATCGTCGCCACCGCTGCCCAGGCGGGCGTCGTCTATCTCCATCTCCAGTTCTTCGTCGTAGCTGTCTAGCAGGTCGCGTTCGATGCGCTGCATCAGCGAATCATGGTGGTCGGGCAGAAGTTCGTCGTACATGGTGGGGAATCCGGGCGTGCAGGAGTTGGCGCCTGGGATGGTGGCGTGGATGTGTGACGCGGCTGTGACGGTGCGGCTGGGTGAATACCCTGGCACCGCTCGCCTTCCGCCGCCTACAGCCACCCCGCCTTGCGGAACTTGTAGTAGAGCAGGCCGCAAACGCCCAGCACGAACAGCAGTGCGGCCGGATAGCCGTATTGCCACTTCAGTTCGGGCATGTTCTCGAAGTTCATTCCCCAGACGCCGAAGAAGGCCGTGCAGATGGCGAAGATACTGGCCCAGGCCGCCAGCCGCTTGGTGACTTCGTTTTCCTCGATGGACACCATGGACAGGTTCACCTGGATGGCCGTGCCCACGGTGTCGCGCATGGTGTCGATCTGGGCGTTGATGCGGCCCAGGTGATCCATCACATCGCGGAAGTAGTCCCTGGAGCCCACGCAGATCTGGGGGACGCGCCCGCCGTTGAGCTTGCCCACGGCTTCCAGCAGGGGGGCCACGGCGTGCTTGAGGTCCATGGCGCGGCCCTTGAGTTCATACAGCTGCTTGATGTTGTCGCGCGCCGCGCCCTTGGTGAAGATCTGCTGCTCGATCTGCTCCAGCTCCACCTCCAGCGCGTCGATGATGGGAAAGTAGCGGTCCACCACCGCATCCATCAGCGCATACAGCACAAAGCCCGAGCCGTGGCGCAGCAGCTCGGGCTCGCTCTCGCAGCGCTCGCGCACGCCCAGGAAACCGCGCTTGCTGCGGTTGCGCACCGACAGCACATAGTTGGAGCCCACGAAGACATCGACCTCGCCATGGTTGAAGTGGCCGGGCCGCTCGGGCTCGGGCTCGAGCAGGTGCATCACGGCAAACAGCGAGCTGCCGTACTCCTCCAGCTTGGGCCGCTGGTGGCCGTGCAGCGCATCCTCCACGGCCAGGGCGTGCAGGCCGAACTCCTGGCGCATCTCCTCCAGCTCGGCCGGCGTGGCGTCCGCCAGCGCCACCCAGACGAAGCAGCCGGGTCGCTCTATGTAGTTGCTGATGTCGGCGACGGGTATGTCCGCCAGCTTGGCCCCGTTTTCGTAGGCGACGCAGTTGATCAGCATGGGAGTTCCCTCGGTAATTCTGGTGCTGGTGATCCTGCCATAACGGGGGAGGGGGAAAAGCCGGTGGCCAAGGAGGCATCAAAACCGGCGGCAGCCCCGGTTTGCACATCTGGTAACAATACGTGTATAACCTGTCACGACACTGCTGGGCGCCGCCCGGCGCTTGCGAGCCAAGGACTCCGATGATCTTTCGCCAGTGGGGAATTGCGTTGGGTGCGTTGGGCCTGTCGGCCTTGAGCGGTGTATCTGCAGCCGGTGTGCTGGACAAGATCCAGGCCGGTGGCGCGCTGGTGATTGCGCACCGGGAATCGTCGGTTCCCTTCTCCTACATCGACACGCGCAGCGGCAAGCCCGTCGGCTACGCGCTGGATCTGTGCCTTCGCCTGGCCGAGGCGGTGCGCAAGCAGACAGGCAGGAAGGACATGAAGGTGGAGTTCCTGATGGTCACGCCCGCCAATCGCATGGGCGTGATCGAGCAGGGCAAGGCCGACATGGAGTGCGGCTCGACCACGAACAACGCGCAGCGGCGCCAGACCGTGGCGTTCACGGTTCCCCATTTCATCACCGGCGCCCGGATGCTCGTGAAGGCCGAAAGCACCGTCAACGCGATGGAAGATCTCAAGGGGAAAAAGCTGGTTTCCACCAAGGGCACCAGCCCGATGGCCGTGGCCACGCAGGCCAACAGGCAGCGCCTCCTGGGCATCACCATCCTGGAGGCGCCAGATCACGCGAAGGCGCTGGAGATGGTGGAGAAGGGCGAGGCTGATGCGTTCGTGATGGATGACGTGCTTCTCAACGGGCTGGCCGCTGCACGGCCCGATCCACGCGCCCTGAAGGTGGTGGGCAAGTTCCTGACCACCGAACCCCTGGCCATCATGCTGCCGAAGGCCGATACCGCGTTCAAGAAACTGGTCGATGAAGAGATGAAGCGGCTCATCATCAGCCGCGAAATCCATCCCATCTACGAGAAGTGGTTCCTGCAGCCGATTCCACCCAGCTCCACGAATCTGAACCTGCCGATCAGCTACCTGCTGCGCGACTTCTGGAAGTACCCCACGGCGGACATTCTGCTGTAGACCTGTCTGTGCAGCCGCAGCGCCGCATCGGTCAAGCCGCCAGCGCTTGCTCCCTTGGGCGGGCGGCTGGGGCACCAACCGCTCCCGTCCCCGCCAGCTCCCCCAGCCCGAAATGCCCGCGCAGCGTGCGGCTTTCGTATTCCTCGCGGAACAGGCCGCGCTTGCGCAGCAGCGGCACGACTTCGCTGGTGAACAGCTCGAACTGCTGGTTGAGTATGGGCGGCATGACGTTGAAGCCGTCGGCTGCGCCGTGCCTGAACCAGTCTTCGATGATGTCGGCCACCTGTTCGGGCGTGCCGGCCACGGCCAGGTGGCCGCGGGCGCCGGCCAGGCGCTTGAGCAGGCCGCGCAGGGTGAGGCCGTCGCGCAGGCTGGTTTCCACGTAGCCCACGGCGCGGCTGCGCGAGGCTTCGACCTTGTCGGGATCGGGGAAGTCGTCGCGCGTGAGCCGGCGGTCCAGCGGCACGGCCGAGAAGTCGTGGCCGCCAAAGCGTGCGGACAGGCGGGCCAGGCCGACCTCGATGCTGGTCAGGCTGTCGAGCTCTTCCCAGACCTGGCGCGCCTCGTATTCGGTAGAGCCGATGGCGGCGCTGATGCCGGGCAGGATCACGATGTCCTGCGGGCGGCGGCCCAACTGCTGCGCCTGTCCCTTGATGTCGGCATAGAAGGCCTGGGCCGATTCCCGCGAGCCGTGGGCCGTGAAGATGGCCTCGGCCCATTGCGCGGCAAAGGCGCGGCCGGACTCGGACTGGCCGGCCTGCACGAAGACGGGCCGGCCCTGCGGGCTGCCGGGCACGTTGAGCGGGCCGCGCGTGCGGATGTATTTGCCCTCGAAGTGGACGGGCTGGATCTGCGATGCGTCGAGGAACTGGCCCGCCGTCGTGTCGTCCAGCAGGGCGCTGGCCGGAAAGCTGCGCCACAGCGCATCGACGGCGGACACGAATTCCTCGGCGATGCGGTAGCGGTCTCCGTGGTCCACGTTGTCGGCCAGTCCGAAGTTCAGGCCCGCGTTGGGCGCCCAGGAAGTGACGATGTTCCAGCCCGCCCGTCCCTTGGACAGATGGTCCAGGGAGGCGAACTGGCGCGCCAGCGTATAGGCATGGCTGTAGGTGGTGGAGGCGGTGCCGATCAGGCCGATGCGCTCGGTGCGCAGCGCCAGTGCCGTCAGCAGCACCAGCGGGTCCAGCAGGCCCGAGGTGATCTGCTGGCCGCTCTCGGGCCCGACCAGGCTGTCGGCCAGGAAGACGGCGTCGAATTTGGCGGCCTCGGCGATGCGTGCGGCATCGACGTACAGCTCCAGGTCGGTGAGCGCCTTGCGGTTGGCGCCGGGATGGCGCCAGGCGCCTTCATGGTGGCCGCGCGTCATGAGGAACAGGTTCAGGTGCAGTTGCCGAGGCATGGGAGCAGTCCTTTGTTGTGTGGGTTGTTTCGCGGGCGGGGCCGGCGTCAGGCGATCTCTGTCTCGACGCCCAGGCTGCGCAGCAAGGTGGCGCGCAGCTGCATGAAGGCAGGATGGTCGGGGCGGCGGGGATGGGGCAGGTCCACGGCGTGGTCCTCGGCGATGCGGCCGTCCCTGAGCACCAGGATGCGGTCGGCCAGCAGCAGGGATTCGTCCACGTCGTGCGTGACGAGGATGACCGTGGGCCGTATGCGCTCGACCAGGCGCAGCAGCAGGCCGTGCATGCGCATGCGCGTGAGCGCGTCCAGCGCGCCGAAGGGCTCGTCGGCCAGCAGCACGTGCGGGTCGCGCAGCAGGCTGCGGGCCAGCGATGCACGCTGCTTCTGGCCGCCCGACAGCGTGGCGGGCCAGGCGCCGGCCTTGTCCTGCAGGCCCACGTCGGCCAGGATCTGTTCGGCTGCAGGCCGCACGGCGCGGGCGTCCAGCCCCAGCGTGAGGTTGTCCAGCACCGACAGCCAGGGCAGCAGGCGCGCGTCCTGGAACAGCACGGACACATTGCCCAGCGCACTGGCCGCGCCGCTGGACTGCGCATGGCCGTCCAGCCCGGCGAGCGCGCGCAGCAAGGTGGTCTTGCCCGAGCCGGACTCGCCCAGCAGGGCCACGAACTGGCCCGGGGCAATGTCCAGGTCGATGGCGTCCAGCACGTTCTTGCCGCCAAAGCTGCGCGTGAAGCGCTGCAGCCGCACGGCGCCCGGGGTGGGGTGATGGTTCATGATCCCAGCGACCTCCGGTAGGACAGCACATGCGCCTCGATGCGGCGCACCACGGCGTCGGACAGCAGGCCCAGCAGGGCGTAGATGAGGATGCCTACCACGATCACATCGGTCTGCCCCCAGTCGCGGGCGCGGTTCATGAGGTAGCCGATGCCGGTCTGGGTGTTGATCAGCTCCAGCACCACCAGCGCCGTCCAGCACAGCGACACGGCAATGCGCAGGCCCACGAAGAAGCCCGGCAGCGCGCCCGGCAGCGCCACCTTGCGGATGAATTCGGCGCGCGACAGGCCCAGGGTCTGGGCCAGCTCCACATGGCCGATGTCGATGCCGCGCAGGGCCGCGTGGGTGTTGATGTAGACGGGCACCAGCACGGCCGTGAAGATCAGGAAGATCTTCATGGACTCGCCAATGCCCAGCCAGATGATGGCCAGGGGAATCAGCGCCAGCGTGGGCACGGCGCGCTTGATCTGCACCAGGCCGTCGAGCAGGGCCTCGCCCGTGCGCGTCAGGCCCGAGGCCAGGGCCAGCAGCACGCCGGCCACCACGCCCAGCAGCAACCCGCTGTAGGCACGGCCTGCCGATGCCAGCAGGTGGGGCAGCAGGCTGCCGTCGGCCACCATGCCGTAGCCGGCGACCAGGGCCTGCGAGGGCGCGGTCAGCGTCTCGGGTGAGAGCCAGCCCAGGCGCGAGGCCGCCTCCCACAGCACCAGCAGCAGGCCGGGGCCCACCAGCAGCGCGCCCTGCGACAGGCGCGCGGGCACCAGTTGCACGGCGGCCCGGGTGGCGGGCGCGGATTGAGCAGTGGCTGCGGTGGCCGGTGCCAGACCGGCCGCGTTGATGTCCAGTTGCGCTTGCGTCATCGTGTGTCTTCTGGCCGGTTCATCGGTTGGCCACGATCACGCGGTCGTAGGTGGACACGAAGGAGCCGGCCGCATCCAGCCGCTGCGGCAGGCTGCCCGCCGCGTGCAGGATGTCGATCAGCTTCTGGTGGTGGGGCTGCGCCTCGGCGGCCGTCTGGAACAGCAGGTCGGACTGCGATGCCAGGATGGCCGCCGTGCTCTCCGCATCGATGCGCTGGAACTGCGTGTAGTAGTGGCGGCCCCATTCCTGCTCGTGGCCATTGCTCCACTTGCCCGCGCGCACGAAGGCGCCCAGGAAATCGACGATGGCCTGGGACTTGGCCGGATCGGCCAGCACATCGGGCCGGGCATAGAGGTACGAGGTGGCGGGCAGCAGCGCGCGCTCCTGCGGATCGGGCACGGGCCGCGCGCCGATCTGCTTGCCCAGGCGCGTGACATGGGGCTCCATGAGCACGGCCACGTCCACGGCCTTGGCGCGCAGCGCGTCGTTGAGTTCGGCCACGCGCAGGTTGACCAGCTTCACGTCGGCCAGCGTCAGGCCCGCGCGTGTCAATGCCTCGATCAGGAAGACCTGGCGGCCCGAGCCTTCCACATAGCTCAGGCGCTTGCCGCGCAGGTCGGCCAGGCGCTCTATGCCTGCATCGGCACGCTGCACCAGGCGGTACTGGGCGCGCTCGCGCGTGAAGGTGGCGATGATGGGCAACTGCACGCCGGCGGCGCGCGCCTGGATGGGCGGCGTGTCGCCCACATAGGCAATGTCCAGCGCGCCTGCGCGCATGGCCTCGAAGATGGCCGGGCCGCCCGCGAAGTTGGGCAGCTCCAGCTGGAAGCCCAGGCGCTTGCGCTCGCCGCTGGCATCCAGCAGGTGGCGCAGCAGCTCGCTCTGGTCGGCGACGACCAATCGGGTCCGGGGATCCGCCGCAGCCCGCGCGGCGTGGGTGGAAGCCAGGGCGGCAGCGGCCAGCAGAGAAGGGCCGGCCAGCAGGAAACGACGCTTGTTCACGCGCTCCATCCTCAAAAGATTGCAATGGGATGGATGCTAGTTAGCGTGCTTCAGTTGTGAAAATACCGATTCCGTATTTGCAAACGCATGCATGCGCACATGCCGCACACATGGGCGCGGCATGCAAGAGGCTCAGCCGAAGACCGGGCGCATGAAGCTGCGCTCGTAGCTGAGGATGCAGCGCGTGTCCTCCGCGTAGCGGAAGGCGGCCTGGCATTCGGGGTCCTGCATGGACTTGATGCGGTACTCCTCGTACAGCGCCATGCTGGGGAAGCTGAACATGGCCAGCGCCACATTGTTGGCACCTTCGGACGGCAGGAAGTAGCCGTGGTGCTTGCCGCCGAATCTCTCGACCAGCGGAATCCAGGTCTTGCCGTAGTGCTCGAATTCCTTGGCCTTGAACGGGTCGATGATGTAGCGCAGGTAGCAGGTGATCATGTCTGAAAAGAAGGGAAGCGAAGCCTAGAGTTTGAACGATGCCGTCAGGCGCGAGAGCTTCTCGGACTCGGCCTGCAGCACTTGTGTCGCGGCCGAGGACTGCTCCACCAGCGCGGCGTTCTGCTGGGTCACGCGGTCCATGTCGGTCACGGCATGGCCCACCTGCTCGATGCCGCTGCTTTGCTCGCGGCTGGCCGAGGCGATCTCGGTCACGATGCCTGTGATGTTGCGCACCGTGGTGACCACTTCGCGCATGGTCTGCCCGGCCTGGTCCACCAGGGTGGCGCCGGCATCCACACGCTCCACCGAGGCCTGGATCAGCGTCTTGATCTCGCGCGCGGCCGAGGCGCTGCGCTGCGCCAGGGTGCGCACCTCGCCCGCCACGACCGCGAAGCCGCGCCCCTGGTCGCCAGCACGGGCAGCCTCCACGGCCGCGTTGAGCGCGAGGATGTTGGTCTGGAAGGCGATGCCGTCGATCACGCCGATGATGTCCACCACGCGGCGCGACGAGGTATTGATCTCGCCCATCGTGCTCACCACCTGGTCCACCACGGCGCCGCCGCGCTCGGCCACCGAGCAGGCGCCCGAGGCGATCTGGCTTGCCTGCTGCGCGTTTTCCGCGTTCTGGTGCACGGTGGCGGTCAACTGCTCCATGGACGCCGCCGTTTCCTCCAGCGAACTGGCCTGCTGCTCCGTGCGCTGCGACAGGTCCAGGCTGCCCGTGGCGATCTCTCCGGCCGAGCGGTGGATGATGCCCGCCGTGTCATGGATGCGCGTCACCAGTTGGCGCAGCTGCTCGCTCATGCGCTGCACCGCCGCGATCACGCTGCCTTCCGGTGCGTGCGATGCCCCCTCCAGCCCGGTTTGCGACAGATCCCCGGCGGCGATGCGGTTGGCGATCTCCGCCGCCACGGCCGGCTCTCCGCCGATGGCATGGAGCACGCTGCGCGTGGCCATCCAGGCAATCAACGACAGCAGTGCGCCCAGCACCGCCAGCGCCGCCACCGACTTGATGATGGTGGCGATGAAGGCCTGCTGGATGTCGTCCACATAGTCACCCGCGATCAGGTCCCAGTTCCAGGAGGTGGACCGCTTGGCATAGGCCAGCTTCTCGCTGGGCTCCTTCGCGCCGGGACGGGGCCACCAGTAGGTGAGATAGCCGTTGCCCTGGGCCGAAGCGCCCACGGCGGCAATGCTGCGGTAGAGGTAGCTGCCCTTGGCATCCTGGAAGCCGGCCATGTTCTTGCCGTTGATGCCCGGGCTGGCCGGGTTGTTCAGCACCACGGAATCCGTCGTGATGCTGGTGATGTAGCCCGCACCACCGGCATAGCGCAGCTGGCCCACGCGGGCAATGGCCGTGGCCTTGGCGTCTTCTTCAGGCAGCTTGCCGGCCTTGGCCTCTGCCGCAATGGCGGCAATCAGGCTGTCTGCCGAATCGACAAAGTCCCGCAGCGCCTGCTGCCGGGCCTCATAGGCCTTGCTGCGTGCCTGGTAGGCGTTGAACAGGGTCAGCGCAAGCAGCGCCAGCAGGCAGAAAACCAGCGGAGCCAGCAGTTTCTGGCGAAGGGACAGGGCAGGCATGGAAGCGGGTTCGAAGAAGAGGCAAGGACGCCGTGAATGCTACAGAAACTTCTTCTTTGGTTTCATGTGTTTACAAATTTTTCCGCGCTCGCACAGTGCCGGCGCGGCCCCGTTTCTGCGGGACCTGTCCTGCCGCTGCCAACCTCGGCACCAGCGCGTGCACCGCACTGCCAGGCTTGCGGTCCATCACAAGGGAGAATCACCCCATGCAAGAAACTCCGCCCCCCGCCGCCCAGCCCCGCAATCCGCTGCACGGCGTCACGCTCGAAGCCATCGTCCGTGCCCTGGAGGCCCGCTATGGCTGGCCCGCCCTGGCACGGCAGGTCCCGGTGCGCTGCTTCACGCTGGACCCCAGCGTCAGCTCCAGCCTCAAATTCCTGCGCAAGACGCCCTGGGCGCGCGAGAAGGTGGAAGCGCTCTATCTGGACATGCTGCGCAAGGACAGGCGCAGGCCCGGGCAAGGGGACTGAGCTTCGCCGGCCGACACCCGGCCCGCAACCGGCCCGCAACCGGCCCGCAACCGGCCCGCAACCGGCTCACATCACGCGCACGCCCAGCCCGCCCACCAGCTCGGCAGCCTGCTCATGCGAGATCAGGCTGCCCTTGAAATGCTGGCTGAGCGAGGCAATCGTCAAGCCGCGCAAGTCCGCCGAGCGCAGGTCCGCGCCATCGAACCGGGCATTCTTGAGATGGGCATCGCGCAGGCTTGCCTTGTGGAAGACGGCATCGCGGAAGTCGCAGCCGGCCAGATCGGCATCGCTGAAGTTCAGGCCTTCCAGCGTTTTCTTGCGGAAGGACATGCCGCGCAGATCGGCACCAATCAGCAGGGATTCATGAAAATCAATGCCCAGGGTTTGCGCACCGCCAAACCTGGCGCCGGTCAGCTTGACTTCAAGAAAGCGCGCTGAGGCCAGCTTGGCCAATTCCCAGTTGGTGTTGTTCAGGTCGCTCTGGCAAAACAGGGCATCCGTCAGGTTTGCCAGCCGAAAATCGGCGCGGCCCGCCTTGCAATGCAGCCAGCGGGTGCCGGCCAGTTGGCAGCTTTCAAAGCAGGTGTCGGCAAAACTGCACTCCACAAATTGCGCGCCCTGCAAATCGAGTTGATAGAGATTCAATCCATCGAATTCGCATTGCTCGAAAAACAGGCCATGAGAGGCTTCTTGTTTCAATAGCTCCGATAGACTGTCCTGATCAAAAATCTGATTGACGATGGTTTTTGTGGAAGGCGTTGTTTGCATGGTCAATATCAGGCATGGCGTATTTCAGAAAGGCTGGGCAGTGTATGGCCTTGCCGCGCCCAGGTGTGAAATGCCCTTGGGATTTTCCAAGGGCATGCATTGCGCAGTTTGACGGATGAAAAAACCTGTGAGCACACGGGTTGCAGGCTGCTTACGGCGCCGGTCCCGCCCTCCAGGAAGGGGCGGAACCGGCGTGCCCACGTTCCCCATGGCTGCGTACCGGGAGCTTGCTGACCGGGGGGCTTGCTGACCAGGTGGCGGCTTGGCGGACATGCATCTGTCGAAAAACCCTTACAGGAAGATGCCATTTGATATTACAAAATGTGTCTCTCGTGGCGAGGGCATCAGTGAATAATCTGCAGAAAAACATGGTTGGCACGCCAGCTGTATTTTCACGAATGCATTTCTCTGGCAGCCTCGACGAATAATTTGTTTGAAATCCAGCAAATATCTATGACCGGAATTATCCAGCAAACACTCCGAAATGATATTGATGGCTTGGTCCAGGATTGGATGGCCCAAGCCAGCGTGGGAGACTCCACGCTTGGGAAGAATGCTGAAAAAGAAGCGCGCGGTATTATCAACGCCATTGTGGGCGGCTTCGCTTCCGGCGCCGATCCGCAAAGGTTTTCGGACGAAGGCTGGAATCCCGCGCGGCGCCTGCTGGCCGAGCTGTCCCGCACCCGCGCCGCCCAGGGCCAGCGTGCCGGTGAGGCCAGCCAGTTCATCCTGTCGCTGAAAAAGCCGCTGTTCGCGCACATCCAGCGCGGGCTGTCGGGCGATCCTGCCGCAGCCATCCAGGAAATCTGGCGGGCCACCTTGCTGGTGGACAACATGGCCCAGCACACGGTCAGCAGCTTCCAGCAGGCACGCGAGGAGATCATCATCCGCCAGCAGGAAGAATTGCTGGAGCTGTCCACCCCCGTCGTCAAGCTGTGGGAGGGGGTGCTGGCCATTCCGCTGATCGGCACGCTGGACAGCAACCGCACCCAGGTGGTGATGGAGTCCCTGCTGCAAAGCCTGGTGTCGACCGAGTCGGAGCTGGCCATCATCGACATCACCGGCGTGCCCACGGTGGACACGCTGGTGGCCCAGCACCTGCTGCGCACCGTGACGGCCATTCGCCTGATGGGCGCGGACTGCATCATCAGCGGCATCCGGCCCCAGATTGCCCAGACCATCGTGCACCTGGGCATCGACATGCGCGACATCACCACCAAGGCCACGCTGGCCGAGGCGCTCAAGCTGGCCATGGGCAAGACCGGCTGGCGCATCACCCGCCAGGCACAGGAGTGAGCCATCCATGGACCGCATTCCAATCCTGCGCATGGGCGATGTGCTGCTGGTTTCCATCCAGATCGACATGCAGGACCAGACGGCGCTGGCGCTCCAGGACGACCTGGCCGAGCGCATCGCCAGCACGGGCGCCAGCGGCGTCATGATCGATATCTCGGCGCTGGAGGTGGTGGACTCCTTCGTCGGGCGCATGCTGGTGACCATCTCGGGCATTGCCCGCATCCTGTCTGCCGCCACCGTCGTGGTGGGCATGCAGCCTGCCGTTGCAATCACCCTGGTGGAGTTGGGCCTGTCCCTTGGCGGGGTCAGGACCGCGATGACCGTCGAGAGGGGAATGGCCCTTTTGCGGGCCCAGCAGTCGGGAGCCACCCTTGGAACATGATCGCAGTGGCCAAATGCCGTTACACAACGAGCAGCAGATTGTTGCCACGCGCCAAACGGTGCGCTCGCTTTGCCAGATGCTGAAGTTCTCGCTGGTCGATCAGACAAAGATGATTACCGCTGCAAGCGAGCTGTCCCGCAATACGCTGATTCATGGAAAAGGTGGCCACATGAACTGGGCCATCATCGAAGTCAACGGCAAACAGGCCTTGCAATTGGTCTTTGAAGACACCGGGCCCGGAATCAAGGATCTGAAAATGGCCATGACCGATGGTTTCACCACCGGCATGGGAATGGGCCTGGGCCTGCCGGGAAGCAAGCGGCTGGTGAATGATTTCAAGATAGAAACCGAGCTGGGCCAGGGCACACGAGTGAGTATCACCAAGTGGAAGTAATCCGGGGCTGGACCCATCGTTCATTTCCAATAGGCGATGCGAGCCGTGTGGGTGAGGTCAGGCGCCATGTGGTTGCACTGGCCTCAGACATGGGTTGGGGTGAGGAGGACATGGGCCGCTCGGGGCTGGTGGCGACCGAGTTGGCCACCAACCTGGTGCGGCATGCCCGGGACGCTGAGATCTGGATAGCCGCGCGGCCGCCCCTGCATGACATTGAGATCATCTGCGTCGATCGCGGCCCGGGCATCGAGGACATCGCCACTGCCATGCAGGACGGGGTGAGCACCGGCTCGGGCTCGCCGGGCACGGGCCTGGGTGCCATCTCCAGGCTGGCCGACGATTTCTTTGTCGTCTCCGCAGCCACCGGCACGGTGAGCCTGGCGCGGCTGCGCCAAGGCCGCAGGGCGCCGTCGGCGCTGTCGCTGCGCATGGGCGCCGTTTGCCTGGCCGTTGCGCCCGAGACCATCAGCGGCGACGCCTGGGCGCTCAGGTCGGGCGCGGGACTGGCCGAAGTGCTGGTGGTCGATGGCCTGGGCCATGGACCGCTGGCGGGCGAGGCGGCCCGGGCGGCGGTCGATGTCTTCGCGTCGCAGAACGCGAACGGGAGCGGGAGCGGGAACGAGAGCGGCGCTGCCGATGCCGCCATGCCGCTGGGGGAGTTCGTGGCCCAGGCCCATGCAGCGCTGCGCGGCACGCGCGGGGCGGCCCTGTTGGCGGTGCGCTTCGGTGCACAGGCCGTGCACAGCTGCGGTGCGGGAAACATCAGTGGCAGGCTTTTCAATGGCGTGGCCAGCCTTTCCCTGAGCAGCCAGCACGGCACGGCAGGTGTACAGATCTCGCGGCCCAGGGTGGCCGACTGCTCCAGCCTTGACCATGGCGTTCTGGTGCTGCACTCCGACGGCGTGTCTGCCCGCTGGAAGCATGAGGACTATGCGGGCCTGCTGGGCAGGGACGCCGGCCTGCTGGCCGCCTGCCTTCTCTGGCACAACACCCGCAGCAGGGATGACGCCACCGTGGTCGTCCTCAAGGCCGAGGAAGAGCAATGAACGAAGACGATCTCAAAGCTGAACTGGAACTGTGCCGCGCCGAGGTCAGGTCCTTGCGCGAGGAGCTGGACGAGACCAATCGCGGCGTGGTCGCGCTCTACGGCGAGCTGGATGCGCAGGCCGAGAAGCTGCGCAAGGCCACCGAGCTCAAGAGCCATTTCCTTTCCTACATGAGCCATGAGTTCCGCACGCCCATAGGCGCCATCCGCAGCAACGCGCGCCTGCTGTTGGACCATGTGGATGGACCGCTCACCACCGAGCAGACCCGGCAGGTCGGCTTCATCCAGGAAACCGCCGCCGAGTTTTCCGAGATGGTCAACGACCTGCTCGACCTGGCCAAGATCGAGGCGGGCCGCCTGGAAATCTCGCCGGGCTGGTTCGAGATGATGGATTTGTTTGCCGCCTTGCGCGGCATGTTCAAGGCCATGGCGGACAACGTGGAGTTGAGCCTGGTGTTCGAAGAGCCCGGCGATCTGCCGCGCTTCTACACCGACAACCGCAAGCTCTCGCAGATCCTCAGAAACTTCATCTCCAACGCGCTGAAATTCACCCCGCAGGGTGAGATCAAGGTATCGGCAGAACTGGTGGGAGACATGCTGGTGAAATTCTCGGTGGCGGATACCGGCATAGGAATCGCCTCGGAATTCCACGACGCGATTTTCAATGACTTCACCCAGGTCGATTCACCCATCCAGAAGCGCCTGCGGGGCACGGGCCTGGGCCTGGCCCTGTCCAAGCAGCTGGCACAGCTTCTGGGAGGCTGGGTGGAAGTGCAAAGCGCCCTGGGCGAAGGGTCCACTTTTTCCGTGATCGTTCCCGCGCATCTTCCGGTCGATACCAAGGATCTCAAGGCCTGATACGGGCAAGCCGGTCTTCATGCCATCAAAAACAACAGGAACATCATGCCCAAGAACACGACTGGAATGATTCTTCCCTCATTCGACCGAAGCCTGCACACGATTCTTGTCGTTGACGACAATCCTGCCACGCGCTATTCCACGGCACGGGTCATCAGGGCGGCAGGATTCCAGACGGTCGAGGCGGAAACCGGGGAAAAGGCGATTGCCCTGTCGGAGACCGGCGTGGCAGCCGTGGTGCTGGATGTGCACTTGCCCGATATCTCGGGCTTTGACGTATGCCGCACCATCCGCGGTGCGCGGCATACCAGCCTGATTCCCGTGGTGCACCTGTCGGCCGAGTATGTGAAAAGCAACCACCAGGTGGCGGGCCTCAACGCCGGGGCCGACGCCTACATGGTGCACCCCGTGGAGCCGCAGCTGCTGATTGCCACGCTGCATGCCCTGATCCGCGCACGCCTGGCCGAAGACGGGCTGCGCCGCAGCGAGTCACGCTTTCGCGCCATCTATGACCAGGCGCCGGCGGCCATGATGCTGGTCAGCGCCGGCGGCCTGATCAGCGATGCCAACTCCCAGGCCCAGGCACTGCTGCAGCGCGGCATTGACGACCTGGCGGGCAAGCCGCTGGCCGGCTTTGTTCCGCAGGCCGTTCGGGAAAAAGCTGCGCAGCAATTGGCCGAAGACCCGGAAAAGTCCTGGCGCGGCGAGTTCCCCATCCTCCCGGCAGACGGGCAGGAGCGCCTGATCTCCTGGAAGTTCTCCGATCCCATCGAGCCCGGCATCCGCCTGGCCGTGGCCCAGGACCTGACGGAGTCCCTGGAGTTCGAGAGGCAGCGCCAGCAGATGCTGGAGCAGGAGCAGGCGGCGCGCGTGGCCGCAGAGCGCATCAGCCGCACCAAGGATGATTTTGTCGCCGTGCTCTCGCATGAGCTGCGCACGCCGCTGTCCCTGCTCAACGGGGGCACGCATTTGCTCAAGCGCGCCAACCTCAGCGAGGCCATGCTCAAGAAGGGCATAGATGCCATCGAGAAAGGCGTGAAGGCACAAAGCCGCATCATTGCGGACATTCTGGATATCTCGCGCCTGACGACGGGAAAACTCAATCTGCACCGCGAGGAGGTCAATGTCTGCTCATTGGCCGTGCAAAGCCTGGAGCCCTTGCGCGACAGCGCAGCAGACAAGAACATCACCCTGCAGTTCGAGGCGCCGTCCGATGAAATCATGGCGTGGATCGATGTCACGCGATTCCAGCAAATCCTGTGGAACCTGGTGTCCAACGCCATCAAGTTCTCCAGTGCGCGTGGCGTGGTGCGGGTCGGTCTTGAAATCGACGATGAGAAACTGCTGATGAGCGTGGCGGACGAGGGCGTGGGCATCGCGCCTGAGTTTCTTCCCCATGTCTTCGAGCGCTTCTCGCAGGCCTCCGCCCCCGCCACCCGTGGGCATTCCGGCCTGGGATTGGGGCTGTCCATCGTCAAGCACCTGGTGGAGCTGCATGGGGGCACCGTGCGAGCCCACAGCGAAGGCGTGGGTCGCGGAGTCACCATGCTGGTGGAGATTCCGTTGCATGACGGCAGCTCTTTGCAGGCCGACCCCCTGAGCGCTCATCTTGAAAATGGCGAGACCCTGAAGGGCAGGGACATCGTCATCGTTGAAGACAATGCGGACACCAGCGAAATGCTGAGGGTGGTCCTGACCGACCAGGGCGCCATCGTCAGGAGTGCCGAGAACTTTGACGAGGCCATGGCCCTGGTGCATGCGCAGTGGCCCAGCCTCATCGTCAGCGACATAGGGCTGCCGGGCAAGGACGGCTTCCAGCTGGTCAAGGCCCTGCGCGAAGCGGAGGCCGCGCACTTTGGCGGCTCCCGACAGGTGAAGATCGTCGCGCTCAGCGCCTTTGCCCGGGAGCAGGACCGCACCCAGGCGCTGCAGGCAGGCTTTGACCACTATCTGGAAAAGCCGCTGCAGCCGCACCTCCTCATCCGGGTGCTGCTGGAGCAGGGCTGATGGTCTGGCCCAGCGCCTGGGCCAGGAACTCGGCCGTGACGCGCACCCGGGCCGTGCGCTGCAGATCGGGGTGCATGACCTGCCAGACCTCGTAGTCGTCCGAGCGCTGGCGCTGGGGCCAGATGCGCAGCAGGCCTTCGCGCTCGCCCATGCTCACGGGCATTTCGCCCAGGCCGATGCCGGCCGCCACGGCCTTGCGCACCAGCAGGCTGGAGTTGGCGGCCATGGCGATCCGGGCCTGGCGCGCGGGCACATCGACCATGGTGGGAACGGGCCGCTGTTCCAGGAAGGGGCCATAGACCACGAGGTGGTGGCCGCGCAACTCGTCCTCTGCCGACGGCTGGCCAAAGCGCGCCACATAGGCTGCGCTCGCAAACAGTCCCACGGGCCAGGCGACCACGCGGCGCACCACCAGCTCGGGTGCTTCGGGGCGAACGTTGCGAAACGCGATATCGGCCTGGCGGCGGCCCAGGTTCAGCATGTGCGTGGATACCTCCAGATCCACGCGGATGCCGGGCCAGCGCTGCTGCAGGCGCTCGATGGCGGGCAGCAGGAATTCGGTGGCGATCGAATCGGTGCTGGTCACGCGCACCAGGCCGGCCGGGCTGTCGTCCAACCCCTCGATGCGCGTGCGCAGGTCCAGCGCCGCGCCTTCCATGCGCCGCGCGGCGCCCAGCGCGGCCTCGCCAGCGGCGGTGAGCAGGTAGCCATCCCTGGCGCGCAAAAACAGCTTGCTGCCCAGCTCGGCCTCCAGCGCGTTCAGGCGCCGGCCCACGGTGGCCTGGTCCACGCCCAGGCTGCGCGCGGCGGCGCGCAGGGAGGGCGTGCGCGTCAGCGCGAGGAAGATGCGGGTGTCATCCCAGTTCATGGCGGTTTTGGTGATGCAGATTTGCAGCACTGTAGAGCGAAATCGCTGCGTTTGAGCGGCTTGGAGCAGTCGTAAGCTTTGGGTATCGGACCTTCAACCCTTTTTTTGAACACCCATTGCGCAATGAAAGACAGCACAAGCATGCAAGCCATTGTTTTCGACGACTTCGGCGGCCCCGAAGTGCTCGTGGCCCGCGACGTGGCCCGGCCCGAAGTCCGGCCCCATGACCTTCTGGTGCGCAACACCGCGATTGGCGTGAACCGTGCCGATGTATCGCACCGCAAGGGCGCCTATGGCCGAGCCCACTTTGGCGAATCCGACCTCATGGGCCTGGAGATCGCCGGCACCGTGGTGGAGGTGGGCGCGCAGGTGCAGGGCTTTGCCGTGGGCGACCGCGTCATGGGCATCGTGGGCGGCGGCGCCTATGCCGAGCTGTCGCGCATCGACCACCGTATGGCCATGCATGTGCCCGAGGGCCTGTCGCTGACCGACGCCGGCGCGGTGGCCGAAGTCTTCGTCACAGCGCATGAGGCGCTGTTCCACCTGGCCAGCCTGCAGCCCGGCGAATCGGTGCTGATCCACGCGGCGGGCAGCGGCGTGGGCTCGGCAGCCGTGCAACTGGCGCATGCGGCCGGCGCGCGCGTGTTTGCCACGGCCAGCGGCGACAAGCGGGACGCCGTCACGGGCCTTGGCGCCGACGTGTTCATCGACTACCGCAGCGAAGACTTCCAGGCCGTGGTGGCCGACAGGACGGGAGGCAAGGGCGTGGACGTGGTGGTCGATTTCATTGGCGCCCCCTACCTGGAGCGCAATATGCGCTCGCTGGGCATGGGCGGGCGCATGGTCTGCGTGGGCCTGCTGGGCGGCGCGCTGGCGGCGGCCGTGCCCATGGATGTGCTGCTGTACAAGCACCTGCGGATCTTCGGGACGGTGATGAAGTCGCGCCCGCCCGAAGTCAAGCAGGCCATGGTCCAGCGCTTCGCCCAGCGCTGGCTGCCCGCGCTGGCGGCCGGCACCATCCGTCCGGTGATCGACAGCACCTACCCGCTGGCCGAGGCCGCGCAGGCACACCGGCGCATGGAATCGGGCCAGAGCGTGGGCAAGCTGCTGCTGATCCCTGGGCAGCCCGGGCAGTAAGGCGCCTGCCAGGGCGCGCATCCCCCGGGCAGGAATCCTCAAGTTCTGCAATATTCCAAGTCTCCGGATGCGCGCAGCCCTGCGCGCATCCAGTCTCTCAACCAGGAGCGATGACCCCGGCTGCCTCGCGCGCCGACATCGAGCCGCCTCTCCAGGAGATATCCATGATTGTTGAAATTGCCGAACTGAGGGTCGATCCCGCCAGGCACGAGGAATTCGGTCAGGCCCTGACCCAGGCCGTGGCCGACGTGCTGTCCAAGGCCGGTGGATACCGTGGGCACAGCATTCTTGCCTGCATGGAAACGCCCGGCCGCTACGTGCTGCAGGTGAACTGGGAGACCCTGGAAGACCACACCGTGGGCTTTCGCGAGTCACCCGCCTTCGCACAGTGGCGCGCCATCATCGGCCCGTACTTCGCGCAGGCACCGCATGTGGAGCATTTCGTGGTGAGGGATGCGCGGGCGAACTGAGCCTGGCATCTGCGGCCGCGCCGCCCGCCCTTCGTGGGCGTCGCGGGCGTGGCCGGCGCTGGGGACGGGCTTGCATTCGCCTCATCCTCTTGCATACGCAGCGTTTCAGGGCTGGTATGGCACATCGGCAGCAATGTATTGATTTGATAACTGTTGATAAATGCGCTAGGCTTTGTTGCAGTTTCCAACCCCACGAGGAGGGCGCAGCATGATTTCTGCAGATTTGGGCAAGCAACTCGAAGGCTATGTCCAGCAGCTTGTCGACACCGGGCGGTACGGATCCAAGAGCGAAGTATTGCGTGAGGGGGTTCGGCTGGTGCAGGACAGGGAAACCAAGCTGACTGCGCTCGACGCGTCCATCAGGCGCGGATTGGCTGACGCGGACGCGGGGCGCACAAAGCCAGCTGGCGCTGTGTTCGACAGACTGGAAGCCAAATACCGCGCAATGACCGAACAGGCCGAAAAGAACAACCAGTCCGCATGATTGTTGAATTCACGGGCAATGCGGAATGCGACCTGGAGCACATCGCTGACTACATAGCTCAGGACAATCCGCGCCGCGCACTGTCATTCGTGCAGGAGTTGCGTGACAAGTGCGAAGCCCTGGCACGCAGGCCATTCGCTTTTCCGCTGGTACCCCGGTATGAAGGCCACGGCATTCGTCGGCGCGTGCATGGCAACTATCTGATCTTCTACCGCGTGGCCGAGCAAGAAGAGCGGACCATCATTCTTCACATCCTGCACGGCGCAATGGACTACGCCGCTGTTTTTTTCGAAGAGGGTGAGTAGCAGCGGGCCGGCCCGTGCGAGCAAGGGCTGCGCACGCACTCAGCCCAGCTTGTGCCTTGTCCTGAGCAGTCCCACACCCAGCGCGATGAAGGTGCCGCCCACGATGCGGTTGAACAGCTTGGCGTGCGCCACCAGGTGGCCCTTGATCAGGGAGATGAGCAGCACGTAGCAGGCGTGCGAGATCAGGGCGCAGACCGCGAAGGTGGTGGTCAGCACCAGGTACTGCGTGAGCAGCGGCTCGCCCGGGACGACAAACTGGGGAAACAGCGCCGAGAAGAACAGGATGGCCTTGGGATTGGTCAGCGACACGCCCATGCCCTGGGCCACCAGTTGCCAGTTCCTGCGCTCGCGCCGCTGGGTGGGGGCCAGGCCCGCATCGCTGCCCAGCAAGCCGTCCTTGCTGCGCCAGCGCTTGACGCCCAGCCAGATCAGGTACATGGCGCCCGCCACCTTCATGGCCAGAAATGCATGGGCCGACATGGCGAGGATGGTCCCCATGCCGATCATCGCCAGCCCGGACACCACAAAGATGCCGACCGAGCTGCCCAGCGAACTCAGTGCCGTTCGCCTTGCGCCCACGTCAACCGAGTTGGAGATGGCCAGCAACACGGCGGGGCCGGGGGTGAAGCACATCAACAGCGAGACGCCGCAGAAAACAAGCCAGTGGGCGATGGTCATGATCGGGGGGAGGTCGGTGGGGGAAGACAGCCGACATTCTCGGGCAATTGGGGGGTCTTCGCGGCCTTGGCATTGCCAATGGCACCGGTCCGTGCAAACAGCTGCATGGCCCAGCCCGCGCAGGCCGCCGCACAGGCCCAGGCCAGCCCCCAGCCCTGGGCCGACAGCAGATGCGGTATGGCCAGGGGCACCAGAAAGCAGACCGCGAACACGGAGGTATTGGCCATGCCCAGCGCCGTGCCTGCGCGGGCTGCACCGGCCAGCCCGGCCAGCTGCGTGTAGGCCACGCCATGCCAGGCGGACACGCAGATGCCGCAGATGCCCAGCATCACCATGAGAGCCACACCCATCGCAGCAGAACCGGCCGGGTGGCCGGACCAGCTCAGGACCGCAAGGCCTGCGAACAGCACCAGGGTGAGCTGGCAGCAGGCGCGCAGAAAGGCAGGCCTGTTCCGGTGCCTGTCGGTCCAGCGGCCGCTCCAGATCCGCAAGGCCATGGAAACCAGTTGCACGACCGACATGAGGGCCGCCGCCGCGCCCAGCCCCAACTGGGCATAGTCATGCAGGAATACCGTACCGAAGGACAGCACGGCGAACTGCGGGGCGCACAGGATGCCGATGCCGGCGGCCATGCGCCAGGCCTGCAGATCGCGCAATGGGCCGGGCGTGGTGGTTGCGGCGCGGTCCGGCGCGGCGGCCTTGCTTCGAAGCGGTGACTGCGGCGGCTCCTGAATCCACAGCGCGGCGAATGCGGCAGCCCCAAGGCACAGCGCAGCCAGCACGCCATAGACGGCGGCAAAGCTTGCATGGGTGGCCAGGCTGGTCAGCAAGGGCGCGCCGATGGCGCCACCCAGCGGCACGGCGGTCTGGCGGATGCTCATGGCCAGGCCGCGCTCGCCTTCGGCAAACCAGCCCATGACTGCCCGGCCGCTGGCACCGTTCACGCTGCCGCCCAGCAGCCCCACCAGCACCAGGCCGCCAGCCAGCAAGCCAAACGGCGGGACATGGGCCGGCGATGGCGAAGCCCATAGCGCCATGGCCACCAGGGCCACGGCCGTGCCGCACAGGCCGAGCAGCAGCACCGGCCGGTCACCCCAGCGGTCCGTCAGCAATCCCCAGGGCAATTCACTGAGCGCAATGCCCAGGCCCATCAGCCCCAGCGCCAGGCCCAGCGTCCGGGTGTCCAGCTGGTAGCCCGAACGCATGAGGATGGCCGTCATGGGAATCCCGCTGAAAGCCACGGAAAACGCGGCATTGGCGATGACGCCTGCCGCCAGCACCTTCCAACGGTGGCGGGGCGGGGAGGGCAAGGGCAGGGGGCCCGGATCGGCGCTGGGTGCAGGAGAAGAGGAGGTCATGGGCGGCAGTATGTTGGGCCTCAATCATCCTGAAAATCACATAATTTCGCATCTACAATCCATTTTTTCAGCACGATTGGGGCTTGGCAATGACACGCGTTCTCTATGACCTGGATGTGCTGCGCACCTTTTGTACCGGCGTCGAACTGGGCAGCTTTGCCCGGGCGGCGGACCGGCTGGGCCGCTCCACATCGGCCGTCAGTGCCCAGCTCAAAAAG
This sequence comes from Delftia deserti, assembly GCF_042653485.1. Taxonomy (NCBI): domain Bacteria; kingdom Pseudomonadati; phylum Pseudomonadota; class Betaproteobacteria; order Burkholderiales; family Comamonadaceae; genus Delftia; species Delftia deserti. Next base: position 6,539,008 of record NZ_JBHSIH010000001.1, read on the forward strand.
CTGGAGTCCCAGTGCGGCACGCCCTTGCTGCGCAAGTCCGGCCGGGGGCTGGTGCTGACGGAGGCGGGGGAAACCTTGCGCGGCTACGCGCTGCGCCTGCTGGAGCTCAACGACCGCGCCGTGGCGGCCGTGCGCGGCAGCGAGCTGCGCGGCCTGGTGAGCCTGGGCCTGCAGGAAGACTTGGGCGAAAGCGTGCTGCCCCATGTGCTGGGGCAGTTCGCACGTGCCCACCCGCACGTGCGCATCGAGGCCAGCGTGGCCCGCAGCGATGAACTGCGCGAACGCATGGCCCTGGGCCAGTTCGACCTGGCGCTGCTCTGGGATGTGGGCATGAACCATGCCTGCGTGCATGGCGAGCACATCATGCGGCTGCCGCTTCAGTGGATTGGCCCGGCATCGCTGGATGCGGCCGAGGCCGGCTGGGCGCGCGGCCTCAACGGCGGGGTGCAGGGCGATGAGGCGCTGCCCCTGGCCATGCTTGAGGCGCCTTGCCCCCTGCGGGACATCGTGACGGCCGCCCTGGACAAAAAGGGCCTGGCCTGGCGCCACGCCTTTAACAGCGCCAGCCTGACCGCCGTCTGGGCCGCCACGGCGGCCGGCCTGGGCCTGTCCGTGCGCACGCCGTTCGGCCTGCCCGCCCACGTCAGGCCGCTGGATGCACAGGCCCTTGGCCTGCCGGCCCTGCCGTCCATGGACCTGATCCTGGGCCGCGCCGCGCTGGATGCCCCGGAGCCCGTGGACCGCCTTGCGCGCATCCTGGTCGATGCCGTGCGCGAGCATGTGCGCAGGCAGGAAATCGCAATTTGAATTTATTTCTTCGTGATCAGGCCGCTGAAATACTCATTCAGGTCACGAAAATCCTTCACCGTCCAGGCATGGGGCGGTACTTTCACGCCGTTTTCCCGCAAGGTGCGGGGAATCAAATCTCCATTCGGGCGAAGAATGACGGACGAGACAATCACGCCCGGATAATCATGCAGCCTTTTTCTGAAGGCGGCGGTCGTCAGGTCGGGCGTGGGAGGGTTGCTCTTGTTGGCCAGCGGGCCCGTGCCCCTGGCGTCTGGCCCGTGGCACATGGCGCATCTCGATGAATAGAGCTGCTTGCCATTGCTGTTGTCCGAAAATGAGGGCGATGCCTGAATGACCAACGATATTCCCAATGACGCGGCGAAGAGTATTTTCATTTGCTCGTGGATTTTTTGTATGAATCTGATCCGCCGCGATCATATTGCCTTCCACGGCCACTCTGGACGCTTGCCTGGCTGCCAGCCACGCGCCCACGAAAAAGCCCTGCAGTGCAGGGCTTGTGAATGAGGCGAGAGGGCGCGCCTGGCTTACTTCTTCGCGTATTCGAACTTGGGCAGCGCCTTCAGCGCGTCCTTGGTGGCGCCGGGCAGGGTGATCTTGTTGTTTTCCACGCGGAACTGGTTCACGGGAATGGCCACGTCATGCTTGCCCAGGCCCAGGAAGCCGCCCGCGCCGATGATGGCGTACGACACGGCCTTGTCGGGTGCGACGATCACATCGTCGATCTTGCCCACGGCCTTGCCTTCCTCGTTGTAGACGCTCTTGCCCAGCACGGACTTCTTCAGGCTCCAGCCCGTGGCCACGGCCTGGACTTCAGTGGCCGCCACGCCCAGCGTGGTGGTGCCCGCCACGGGCTGGGCCCAGCTGGTGGAGGCTGCACCTGCTATCAGTGCGGCAGCGATCAAACCCATCTTCAGCGTCTTGTGACCTGTCATAGAGAACTCCTGGAAAACAAAATTTGAAGCCCTCATTAGGAGCGCTGCGCAAGCGCATGGAGATCGGAAAAGCAAGCAAAGGCCTGTCAGCCAATCGAGCGGCGCGGCGAGGAGCTTGCCTACAAGCGTCATGATGGATTTCAATACGGGCAGTGCCCGGTCATTGGTATCGATGCCGCAGACCATGGACCGGTCTATCTTCAATATCCCGGCGCGCAGGTGTTTGGTGCCAAAGGCATTACTGAGCGTCCAGAAGCGGTAAGAGCTCCTGCAGCTTGTCCAGCGCGCCGGGGCCTTTGAGTTCGGAGATGGTGCCCAGCGGCTCCGTGTCTTCAACAATCACATAGGCCATGGACCACTTGGCAAAACGCCTTTGATCAAGGCGTGCCTGCGGAAACAGGGGCGTGAAGTTGATGTGACGTTCATCGCGCGAGATGGACTCCACCAGCAGGGCCAGTTGCTCTGGCGGGCCTTCGACATACTGGAAGAAGCGTTCACCGTCGAAAACCAGCATGCCCGTGATCCCGGCCGACCAGTTGAAGGTGCGTGCGGCCTTGATGATCCCCGCGATGCATGTGGTGTCAGCCCCTGGGGCCAACTGGCTGTGATAAAGGAAACATTCGAGAGAATTTTCTCGCATATCCTCCCCCTTTCTGAGTTGTAGGGCGGCGATGGTATGCGTTGCGCGAAGGTGATCACGTAGGTGCGCAACCCGTTGTTGCATATGTAACCATACTGCTCGACGCCACGGGCCTGGGCGGCTGCAGGGCCCAAGGTCCACAAGCCCCCACAAGCCCCCACAAGCCCCCAACAAGCCCTGGCGGGCAGGGCATGCGGGGGCCTGGGGACTACCCCGCCCGTTTCACCGGTCGCATGCGGCGAAGCGCCGGACCAGCCGCCAAGGCCAGCAGCAGGCTGCCCAAGGCCAGCAGCCCCGGGGTGGAGGCAGGAATGGCCGCCGCCTCGGCAACCGTTTGCACCCATTGGATGCTGGCTGGCGCGTTGCGCGCGTCGCCGCTGTATTCGACCGTGATGGTGTGCGCCCCCAGCGCGGACAAGGCCACGCGCAGCCGGGCGCGGGCATTTGCATCCAGGGCGATCGAGCCCAGGGTGCGCCCGTTCTCCGCCAGCGTGATCGTGCCTGTGGGCAGGGCCTGTGCCTGGGCCTGGACAGCGTTGTGCTGCGCCGCAGCGCCAGGGGCGGCCGTGACCTGGATGCTGAACACGATGTCCTCGTCCCTGCGCGACGGGTTGGGCGTGGAGCTGATGCCGAGCACGCTGGCAAGGCCCTGGACATCGCCCTCGCGCGTGCCGCTGCTGGCCGCGAACTGGGCATCGCCCGCATAGCTGGCCGTGAAGACCTGGGCCGGGCCGGCGGCACCGGGCGTGAGTTCGCAGCGCGCCAGGCCGTTGGCCAGCGTGGCCGTGCAGCTGGCTTGCGCGCCTGAAATGGTGACGGTGCCGCCCGGCGCCTGCGCGTTGCTGGCGGCAGCGCTGACCGAGGCACTGACCTCGGCGCTGTTCCCCACGGTGAGCGAGCCGGGCAGGGTGAGCACGGTCCGTGAGGCGGCTTTTCCGACATCCACCGCCTGGCTGGCCTCGCTGGCCTCAAAGCCCGCATCGCCCGGGTAGCTGGCACGGAGGTTCAGATGGCCCGCCGACGAGAACGGTCCGAGCACACAGCTGGCTGCACCCTGGACCAGCACCGCCGTGCATTGGCTTGCCCCGGCCGAGATGGTGACGTTGCCCGTGGGGATGAACGCTCCGGGCGGCTCGGCCGTCACGCGCACGCTGGCCGTCACCGGTGAGCCCGCTGCGATGGAGGAAGCTACCGTCAGCGCCGTGCGGCTGCTCGCGCGGTCCACGCGCACCCTGAACACGGCCGATTCCGAAGGCAGCAGGCCCGCCGCCGCGCCGCCCGTGTAGCGGGCCACCAGCGAATGCGCTCCCACGGGCAGGTCCAGGGAGAACCGGGCCTGGTTGTTCGCATCCAGGTTCACCGCCGCGCCTTGCTGCACGCCTTCACGGAACACGGCCACTGCACCCGTCAGGCGCGCAAGAGGTCCTTGCACGGTGGCTGTGACCACCATGGGCTGGCCATGGACGGTCAGGCTGCTCTCGGCCGCGAGGGCGGTCAGCGTGTCGGCCTGGACCATCACGTCCATGCTGTGCCGGGCCTGGTCGTCGCCATTGCTGGTCACGGTGAGGGTGCGCAGGCCCGGGCCGCGCAGGCCGAAGCTCACGGCCTGGCTGCCTGTGCCCTGCTTGAGCCGGGGCGCGGGCACGGTGTCGTCGGGGTTGCTGCTGGAGAAATTCCAGTAGAGGGTGCCGTCGTCCAGCTGGGCCACGGAGTCGTCCACCGCCAGCACATAGGCAGAGGGGCCCGTGAGCGGGGTTGTGACGGCCGCGCTGCCGGGCCAGTCCAGTGTCAGCTGGGCGGGGCCGGTGAGCAGGGGCACCGGCAAGGGCAGGTTCTCGTAGTGGACCACGAAGCGGTTGTTGTGGCCCGGCAGGCTGATGAAGCCGTCGTAGGTCCCCACTTCGCGGTTCGCACGCCCCAGGTCCAGCCAGTAGCCGGCCACGGGCCAGCGTCCGTACATGAAACGGAACATATAGGGCGTGGAAAGCGTGGCGCTGGGGCCCGATGCCGGTGTCGAGCGGTAGATGTCCGACTGCAGCAGGCCCGTCCATTGGATGGATCCGGTGGGTGAAGCGAGGGTGCCGTAGCCCAGGATGGGCGACAGCCCGATGCTGGGGAAGGATTGGCCTATGCGCGCCCGGACGGAATGAGACTCCACCCCGCGGCTGCAGGTGATGTTCTGCTGCGCGCTGAAGCACCAGGTGCGCTGGTAGGTGCGGTCATCGGGGTCGATGAAGGTGGGGGTCTGCGGATCGGGCCGTGGCGTCACCGCCGTGATGTAGCGGGGCTGGCCCGCGCCCCAGGCCTCCATCTTGACCGGTGTGGCCGTGTCGCTGGTGGCGGCGATGGCGTACAGCGGCCCCACGTCGTCGGAGGCGTTGTAGGCATCGGCAATCGCCCGCACGGCGATGGGGCCGCTGTCCAGCAGCGCCACCTGGTGGTCCTGGCCGGCGACCAGGGCGGTCCTGCCCTGGGGCTGGGCGGCGGGGTCCGGGGGACTCCACTGGGACCCCGTGCGCGCCTGGCCGAAGGGGGAACTGAACCACTTGAGCGGCTGCGCCTGGCTGGACGGCGGTGCGGGCGCGCGGGTGCGCAGCACCAGGCTCTGGCGCATGCCCAGGCCATCGGGAAAGGCCGAGCGCGCCTGTGCGCGCTTGAGGGACTGCAAGGGCGTGACGGGACTCAGGAAATACGCATAGGCGGCGTCGCCCGCGCCGGTGTATGGGGGGGCTTGCAGCAGCAGTTCGGGATCTTTCACGAAATCCGTGTCCGCCACCGCAGGATCGCTGGCCGAATAGCGGAAATTGCGCACATTGGGCGCCTGCGAATAGATGTCGGTCGTCGAGGTGGTGCCGAAGGCATCGGACAGGGTGATGAACAGCTTGGCCTCGGGCGCCAGCGAGGTGGGGATCGGATCCTGGTCGCTGAACAGCTTGACGTAGGTGGTCTGCTCCTTGGCGCCTATGGCGACATCCGCGGCATTGGCGCCTGCCTCGGGGCGCAGCACCAGGGACAGGTGGCGGCCCTGGCCTACCCGTTGCTTCACGAAGCCGGTGACATCGAAAGAGTAGTAGCCCGCATGGGTGACCGCAAGCGTGGCCGCAGGATCGTCGGCATCCCGCGCCTGCGTGGTGCCTGCCGTCAGCGCGCTGCAATCGGGCCGCTCCGATTCCAGCGCGTAGCAGTCCTGCCCGGCGGCCTCGTCGGCCATGGCCAGGCGCAGGTGGCCCGTGCGGCCAACGCTTTGGACCAGAACCACCAGCCGGGCGCTCAGCACCTTGGCTGGCGTGAGTGCATAGGGCTGCCGGTTCGCACTGCTGTGGGTATCGCTGTCCCATGACACCGCGTCGATATCGCCCGAAGGCAGGCTGTCCAGGCTGAACTTGAGCCAGGCGCTGCTGCTGGCGTTGACGGCCAGCGTGGGGTTCCAGGCCGCATAGCTGCCCGTGGCGCCCAGTTCGCCGTCTGCCACCAGCGGCGCCTCGATCCAGGAGGGGCTGCTGTAGGTGGGCCCGGTGCATCCCGCCAGCAGGACGGCGCACAACGCAAGCCCGGACCACAAGGCCAGTGTCCATGCCCTGGTTCCTGGCAAGAGGACTCTGACAGGCAGGGCCTTGAAGTGGAATCCGCAGTGCATGGGAGCGTTCTCTGGCGTCGGTCAGGGAAGGTTTTGGGGCGGCCTCAATCTAGGGCGTTTGTGCCGGCCTGTCTGTCCCCCTTTCGGGCTACAAGCGTCTCCTTTTGCTCTCTGTCCCTTTCTCGCCTGCCCAAAGAAACAGCCCCGCAGGCACCAAGGCCGTGCGGGGCTGAGCAAAGCCGGGAGTGCTTTCGTCAGAATTTCAGGCTGTCACTGCCTTCGGCGCGCAGCGTCCTGGTGTCGAAGTCCACCGAGAAATGGTCGCTGGGCTTGCCCGAGCCCAGGCCCTTGAGGATGGAGAACACCTGCTTGAAGCTGTACTGGAAGGGCTGGCCCACGGGCGTGCTGTCGGCCAGCTTGTCGCCCGTCTTCTGGGGCGCCGAGGTCAGGGCAGGGAAGGCGCTCATCAGCAGGCGGTACTGCTGCACGCGCTGCTTGCCCATGTCGTTCAGCGACAGGGCGCCCGCGTAGACGGTGCGGTGGAAGTCGCCGTAGAAGGTATAGGCCGACACATTGGCCAGCGCGCTGAAGTCCACGCCCGCGGCCTGGGCCTTGGCGCGGGCGGCGTTCTCGGCCACGGCCCAGTCGGCAGCCCACTGCGCGGCATTGCCGGCCACGGGGCCACCTTGCAGGCAGCCGGCGCTGGGCTTGAACGGCACGGCAACGCCTTGCGCGGCCAGGCCGGCGAGCTGGGCGTAGGTGACCTTGGTGTCCAGCTGGGCCATGGTCAGCATCTGCTGCAGGTTGAGCTGGCTGACCAGGTCCTTCATGTCGCAGGCCCAGTACTCGTCCAGGAAGCGCAGGCGCGACAGCTCGCCGAAGTAGCGGCTGGTGAAGTCGCCATAGCTGGTGCTGGACAGAATGGCCTTGTCCCAGCGGCGCTTGGCGTCCTCGGGCTTGCTGCTGCCTTCCACGTACTTCCATTCCATCTCGTACAGCGGAAAGAGCTCGTTGAAGCGCGGAACATTGTTCAGCGCCACGGTCTGCACGTCCACCTTGCGCGGCGTGTCGAAGCGCACGATCTTGTAGGCCGCGCCATAGACGGCCAGCGACGGCGACTGCACGTTCACCAGGTACTTGCCGCTCTTGCTCAGGTAGTCGTTGGTGCCGTTGAAGTGCATGTGGCCGCCGATGTGCAGCGGCAGGCCCGTGGCGGCCACCGCCTCGGCCGTGGCCTGCTCGGGCACGCGCGCCGTCTGGAAGGCGCCGGGCTTGAAGGCGGCCTTGATGGCATCGGTCTGGTTGGCGTAGAAGTCCATGGTCGGGTAGTGCGAGAAGGCCACCAGCTGCTTGCCCTGGGCCTTGGCGCGCGCGCTCACCGATTCGATCCACGCCATCACGCTCTTCTTGTGCGTGGTCATCTTGTTCCAGCCTGCATTGCCGGCGCCGGTGAAGCCCTTGGGCGAGTTGGGCTTGGCGGGGTCCAGCTTGTCCGGCACGAAGACGTTGGCGTCCACCGACAGCAGCCACAGGCCCTTGACGGGCTCGACCAGGTAGCTCACATCGGCAATGCTGGTGCAATTGGTGTAGCCGGCCTGCTTGAACTTGCCGCCTTCGCCTTCCTTGCAGATCTCGTAGCTGCGCTGGCCCAGCCGGGCCTGTCTGGTGGCCTCGGCATAGCTGTACTTGTCCTGCGCGTAGGTGCTGTAGGGGGTCTCCCAGTACACGTCCTTTTCATTGGGCATCAGGCCGTAGGGGGCCAGGTCGCGCAGCAGCGAGGCATAGCCTTGCTCCATCAACTGGTCGGTACAGACCACGTTGGCTTCGGCGTTCAGGCAGCCCTGGTAGTTCTTGGCGTAGACCTTGACCGTGCTGCCGTTGGCGGCCATGAAGTCGTCCTTGCCCTTTTCGTCATCGTCGTAGGGGGCGACAGGGTCATGGTTGCCGGGCGCGATGAAAAAGCGCATGCCCTTTTTCTCGTACTCGGCCAGCACGGCGCGAAAGCCGTTCACGTTCAGCGGCTGGCCGTCGTCGGAGAAGTCGCCGGGAAAGGCCACCAGCTTCACGCCCTTGGCCAGCGAATCGTCCAGCGCGGCGCGGAAGGCGAAGTAGTTCTCGTTGAACAGCCGCGTGGAAGTCAGCTGCGCATACATGGTGCGGATGGTGGCGAACATGCCATTGGCCGTGGGAACGCCCTTGAAGCCGCTGTTCTTGAGGTCGCCGTACACGTCCTGGAAGTGCACATCGGCCATGAAGGCCACGGCCTGGCTGTTCGTTCCCCCATCTGCCCTATCGCCATCGCTGCCACCACAACCCGCCAGGGCCAGCGCTGCGGCACCGGCCACCATTCCCAATTTCCAGACTTGCATTCTTCGTGTTGCGCGGGGCGCTCTGTTTGACAAAGTCCGGCATTGTCTGCAGACCATGTTTCATGGGCGTGACAGGGCAACCCGGCCTGGCGTGGTAGACGCCGTCCGACTTTTGCAGGGGCAGGCACGCAGCAGGCACGCAGATTGCTACATATCCATGGCCTGCAACCATAGGCGGAGAGTGCCCATGAATTCCATGAATCACCCCTTGCTGAGGCTGACCGATTCAACCCCGGCCCTCAGGCGCGGCAAATTCAGGCCCGGCAAATACACGGGCCACCGCACGTCGGCCGTCTTGCCGCAGCTGCGCAGAATCGGCGTGTTCCGCGCGCGCCGCTTTGGGGATCTGCTGTGCGCCACGCCCGTTCTGCGTGCATTGGCTGCGGCCTGGCCCAAGGCACGCATCACCCTGATCGGGCTGCCCGAGGCCGAAGGCCTGGCGCAAAGGCTGTCTTCGGTAGATGACTTCGAGCTGTTTCCCGGCTGGCCCGATCTGCCCGGCGTGCCCTCGGCCAAGGCCGATGAATACAGCTTCTTCCAGCGCCGCATGCGTTCGCGCCGCTTTGACCTGGTGGTGCAATTGCACGACTCGGGCCGCAATACCAATGCCCTGGTCGCCAACTTTGGCGCGCGCCGCAACGCGGGCTTTGCGGACCCCGATGACTGGGTGCCCGAGGCGGATTCCCTGCGCTTTGTGCCCTGGCCCGGGCAGGGCAGCGAAGTGCTGGGCCTGCTGGCCCTGACCGACTACATGGGCCTGCCGCGCCGCGGTCTCAAGCTGGACCTGCCGCTGAATGCCGATGACCGTGCCCGCGTCCGCCCGCTGCTGCCCGCAAGCCGCCGCTACGCCATCGTCCACCCGGGGGCGCGGCTGGCTGTGCGCCGTTGGTCCGCCAGCGGCTTCGCGGCCGTGGCCGACCGGCTGGCGCAGGCGGGGCTGGAAGTGGTGCTCACCGGCAGCGAGGACGAGCGCGCCCTGGTGGCATCGGTGGCCGCGCAAATGCGCCACCCCGCGCTGGACCTGAGCGGCCGCACCGACATCTGGATGCTGGGCGCGGCGCTGGCATCGGCCAGCGTGGCCGTGTGCAACAACACCACCGTCTCCATGATGGCTGCTGCCCTGGGCACGCGCAGCGTGGTCGCCTCGCAAGCCGGCGAAGTGGACCGGGGTCCGCCTCTGGACCCGCAGCGCCACCGGGTCTTCACCCCCGGCAACGATGCGCAAGCCGCCGAACTGCTGGCGCAAGCAGCGCTGGCGCTGGCGGATGAAGAGCTGGCGTGAGGCATGCCGGGCCCGGCCGGTAACCGGTCAAGGTGGGCAGCAGGCTGCAGGCGAGGTGCCCGCCCAGGGCCAGGGCACCCTCGGCGCCGTCAGTGCGGCCGCCCGGGCGCAAGCGGGACCAGTTCCATCCGGTCCCGTCCCTTGCGCTTGGAGGTGTAGAGGGCTTCGTCGGCCTGCTTGAGCCAGTGGGACAACTCCACCCCCGGTTGGTCGAACAGGGTGGCACCGATGCTCAGCGACACCGGTTCCGGCGTCTCGAACATGGTGCGCGCCTGCTGCGCGAAGGCCTCGCGCAAGTCCTGGCCCAGCGCCTGCACTGCCGCGTGGTCGACGCTGCGCAGCACGATCACGAACTCGTCCCCGCCCAGCCGTGCGGCCAGTGCGCCGCGCGGCAGCGCGCTGCGTATGAGGTCGCTCAGGGTCAGCAGCAGGCGGTCGCCGGCATCGTGGCCGTGCAGGTCGTTGACCTGCTTGAAGTGGTCGATATCGATCAGCAGCAGGGCGCAGGGGTTGGCCGGCGAGGCCTGCTCCAGCAGCTGGGGTGCGCGCAGATAGAGCGCGCGGCGGTTGTCCAGTGCGGTGAGCGGGTCGCGGGCGGCGATCTGCGCGATGCGTTCCTCGCGGCGATGGCGCTCCGTGCCGGTCATGGACATGGCGAGCAGCATGATCGCCATCACGCCTTCCACCAGCGACACCAGGATCACCGTGCCGTGGAAATTGGCCAGGTTGATGAAGGTGTCCAGCGCCACGGCCGAGGCGGCCTTGGCGAGATAGAACAGGCCGTGGGCCAGCAGAACGAAGCGCAGTTGCGCCGCGCCCACGCCCAGCGTGCCGCCCTGCGGACGCAGCAGCAGGCCGGCGCGCAGGCTGATGACGGCGATCAGCAGCGACTGGATGCCCAGCATTGCCCTGGACCACCACGGCCCGCCGGGCAGGAACAGCATTGCCAGCCAGACGATGGCCACCAGCCACCACGCGCGCGGCAGCCGGGCGTGCGTGAACGCGGCAACGCCGGCCAGGAACAGCCAATGCGCGGATATCAGCAAGCCGTTGGGAAACCAGATGCCGAACAGCACATGGCCGCTGGAGCGCAGCAGGGCCAGCACACAGCCCACGGCGATGATGGCGAACCCCCCGCTCCAAAGCAGCAGTGAGCGTTCGCGCACGTTGCTCCATTCCGCAGCCAGATACAGCGCCGAGGCGGCGGCCATGGCCGTGGTGAGAACGAGCAGGGTGAAGGGATCGAGAACCATGGACGATGAAGGTATCGGCGCAGGCAGGCTCCGTGCAATAGCTGCCAGGCAAGGAGCAATGCGGCGGAGGTCGGGGCCGCCGCATTGAAATGGAGCGGAGCGCCCGGCCGAATTGTCGCAGGATGCGGGCCTTCAGGCGCTTGCTGCGCGGCAGTCCGTTGGGTGCAAGTCACGGATCGGGCTGCCCTTGAAAGGGAGCCCGTTGCCTGATTTCCGGCCTGATTTCCGTGATGCAGCCGCCGTGGTGCTGGTCAGCGCGGATGCGGCTGGAGTCTTGAACAGCCCGCCACAGCGGAGCACCAAGGGTGCGGTGACCGGGAAGCCGGCTGTCAGATCGCCGCTGCGTGCAGGCGGGTATTGAAAAGCGGCCCTTGTGTGAAGGCGGCCAGACGCTTGGCCAGCCACAGCACGGCCAGGTCCACCAGGGGTTCCACCAGCACCACGCACATGTAGGCGGCACCAAAGCTTGCGACCTCGGTCATGGTGGCCAGGCTGGCGCCATGGCCGTAGATGGCCCAGAAGGCGACCCACAGCACGATGCCGCCCTGGTAGGTGGTGGACAGGGCCAGGGCCTGCCGGTAGCCGATGTCCACATAGGCCGTGCCGGCCGGAATCAGCCGGCGCGCCAGCTGGCTCACCGCATACAGCGGCACCAGCAAGGTGGTGACGTTCATGCCGTACTGCGGCAGGTCGAAGGGCGCAAAGAACAGGCCCTGGACCAGCAGGCCGCACGCCAGGCCGATGGCCGCCGCACCCGCGCCGAACATCAGCAGCAAGGTCGATCCCAGAATCAGATGGACCTCGGATACGCCGACCGGCTCATGCGGGAACACCTCGAAGAAGCTGAACACCAGCGCGGTGGTGATCACACTGCGCACCAGCAGCGCGAGCGCGCCGCCGTTGTCGCGCAGGCTTTGCCGTGCCAGGGCGGCGGTCAGGCCGAAGGCCGCTGCGGCAGTGACGTAACTGAGGGCGATTTTCTCGGGGCTGACGACGCCGGGTTCGATGTGCATGGGAGGTCCTGAGCAGGCAAGGTCCGTTGGAAAGCCGGCGGGCACCGACTGCACAACGGCAAAGGCACCGAGCATAGCCGGGGACGGTGTGCTGCGCCATACCGCGCAGCCACAGGGGCGGATTTTCGATACTGGTCAAGCGGACTTCGCCGCCCATCGAGACAGGCGCAACCCGGTCTGCTGGCTGCCACCGGAGTCCCCTTCCCGAATCACCGGGCCACCTTCCGCTGACCGGCGCCACCCACCTCAATGCACCGGCCGATTCAACCGCCTGCTCGCCCTCGATATCGCGTAGTTCACAAGGCAGTACAGCACCGCCACCACCAGATACACGGGCACCAGCGCGTGGTAGTTGGCGATGAGCACCTTGGCGTTCTGCATGAGTTCGCCGTAGGTGACGATGTAGCCGAAGGTGGTGTCCTTGACCACGATGACCAGTTGCGCGACCAGGGCCGGGACGATGTAGCGCAGGGCCTGCGGGAAGACGACGAGCCGGAAGACCTGGACCTCGGTCAGCCCCAGGCTTCGCGCGGCATCGGTCTGGCCGCGAGGGACGGCCAGCACGCCTGCGCGGTAGACCTCGGCCACCACGGCGGCGGTGCTCAGGCCTATGGGCAGGGTCAGCATCCAGTACGTGCCGAGCTTGATGCCGGCTGCGGGAAGCACCAGAAAGCACACGTAGATGAGCAGCAGCGTGGGCGTGCCGCGCAGGAATTCGATGACGGCGATGCTGGGCCAGCGCACGATGCGTGGCCGCGCCAGGCGCCCCGCCAGCAGCACCAGCCCAAGGCTCAGCGCAATGGCGGCGGCCATGGCCGAGGATGCCAGCGTGCCCAGCAGGCCCCTGGCCAGAAAGGCCCAGGTGGTGGGCCAGGCGAAGAACTCCCAGAACCGGGCCTCGAGCTGGCCTGCGGAATGAAAACGCCACACGACGCCCGCAGCCAGCGCAATCAGCCCGGCCGCGGCGATCAGGCTGACCACCTGCGTGATCTTCCTGGCCTGCGGGCTGGGCGCGCCAAACAGAATGTCTTCCAGAGAACGGCTCATCGCAGTATCCGCAGCTTCTTTTCCAGGATGGCGCCCACCCAGGCAATGAGCAATCCGCTGGCCACGTACAGGGCGGCGGCCACCGCGAACGCGGCCATGCCGGCGGCGGAGTCGTTGGCGATCTTGGACACCAGCGCCGTGAGCTCCCGGCCCGCCAGCGGCACCTGGGACGCCAGCGAGGTGGACAGCATCAGCGCAATGAGCAGCGACGTCATCGGCTGCACCACCGAGCGCAGCGCCTGCGGCAGCACCACGGCCGAGATGATCTGCATGGGCCGCATGCCCAGGCTGAGCGCGGCCTCGATCTGGCTGCCGGCAATGGTGTTGATGCCCGCGCGCAGATAGTCCGCCGTGAACGCGGAGCAGACCAGGGTCAGGGCCAGGATCACGCTGGGCTCATAGTCGATCACGACATTGAGATCGGGCAGCGCGAACACGATGAAGATCAGCAGCGCCACGCTGGGAATGTTGCGGAAGATCTCGACGTAGGCGGTCAGCACGAAGCGCAGCGGCGGCAGCGGAAGAAGCCTGAGCACCGTGACGACCACGCCCAGCAGGAAGCCGGGCAGGAACGAGAAGGCAGTGAGCTTCCAGGTCAGCAAGAGGGCCTGCCAGAAGGCAGGCCCGTGGTCGGCGAGGAGCCGGGAGATGTCACCCATCGTTCAGGGCAGGGCGGGCGGCGTGGGAACGGCCGTGCTGCCGGTGCGCTGTCCGATGGAGATGGTCCACAACTTGGCCCAGGTGCCATCGGCTTCGATTTTCTTCAGGAAGGCGTTGATGAAGGCCACGCCGTCCGAGCCCTTGGGCAGGCCGATGCCGTAGGAGTCCTGGGCGCCAAAGGGCGCGCCTGCCAGCCGTGCGTCGCCAGTGCCCAGGCTCAGGGTGTTGAGCAGCAGCGTGTAGTCGGTCACGTAGGCATCCACGCGGCCCTGGCGCAGGGAGTCCAGCGCTTCCTGGTGGGTCTGGAACTCCTGCACGGCGGCCTTGGGCGCGTGCTGCGCCAGGATGGCGGGGCCCGTGGAGCCGGCCTGCGTGGCCACCTTCTTGCCTGCCAGATCGCTGTACGACTGCACGGTCTTGTTGCTTGCCTTGACCAGCACCCCGGCCTGCGAGGTGTAGTAGGGGCCGGCAAACGAGATCTTCTCGGCGCGTGCGGGGGTGATGGAGTAGGTGGCGATCACCATGTCCGCCTGGTTGTTGATGAGCACCTGCTCGCGCGTGGACGAGGTCACCTGTGCGAACTGGTACTTGGAGGCATCGCCCAGGATGTAGCGCGTGAGCAGCTGGGCCAGGCCTGCGTCGAAGCCGCGGATCTTGCCGTCCTTCTCGTTGAGCAGGGAGAACAGATTCGAGGTCTGGGTGCTGCCCAGGCGCAGCGTGCCGGTCTGCCTGATCTTGCTGGCCCAGGTGCTCGATGCGATGGTCGCGGCGTCGGCGACGGGCCCTTGCGCCACCAGGGCGTCGAACGCCGCTGTGTTCAGGGGCGCGCCCTGCGCAAAAAGCGATCCACTGCCCACGATCGCCAGCGTCACCACGGTGGATTTCAGAATGGATTTGATGGGCATGTGGTCTTCCTGCTTGGTCTGTGATGTAAATCTGGGGATGGCTGCCAGGGGCAAGGGCCGATTATGGCGACTCGCGGCCCTTGCTGCCGCACAAAGGCTCAGTCCCCGGTCACGCGCCGGTCACGCGCCGGTCATGCGCCGGTCACGTGCTGGCCATGCGCCGACCGGGCGCGATGGTGGGGGCTGCGGCATTGAGCGTCTCGATCGCATAGCCGGCAGCGGCCTTGTACCGGGCCATGAAGCCCTCGCGCTCCTCGCGCGGCAGCACCTTGTCGATATGGTCGAAGACGCCGCCGCAGCGCTCGTCCACCAGCCCCAGCAGGCCGAAGGGGCCGGCACCGCGGTTGCGCAGCACCAGGGCCGAGATGTCCTTGCACAGCCTGTCGTCATAGGCGCGCAGCGCCTGCGGACCCACGCCGTGCTCCAGCAGCTGCGCGCCCAGCACGCGCGCGTCCACGATGGCCTGGCTGGCGCCGTTGGAGCCCACGGGGTACATCACATGCGCCGCATCGCCCAGCAAGGCCACGCGGCCGTCCACCCAGGTGGGCACGGGGTCGCGGTCGATCATGGGGTACTCGAAGACGTCCGTGGCGCCGCGCAGCATGGCCGGCACGTCCAGCCAGCCGTAGTCCCAGCCGTCGAAGTGGTGGATGAATTCCTCCAGCGCCACGCGCCGGTTCCAGTCGCCTTGCTGCCAGCCGCCGTCGTTGTCCACCGTGATCTCGGCGATCCAGTTGATGGTGGCCAGGCCCGTTGCCGGGTCCGGCGGCGTGATGGGGTACAGCACCACGCGATGGCGCAGCGAGCCCACGCCCACGAAGGATGCGCCGGTGCGCACCGGCACGCCCGGCGTAGTGCCGCGCCACATGATGGCGCCGCCCCACTGGATGGGCGGCTGCGCGGGGTGCATCTGTGCGCGCACGGCCGAATGCAGGCCATCGGCCGCCACCAGCAGCGAGCCCTGCACCTCCAGGCGCTCGCCATCGCGGGTGTCGATGAGCGCGGTCACGCCCTCGGCATCCTGCCGGTAGCCCGTCACGCGCCGGCCCAGTTGCACCGCGCCCTCGCCCAGGCGCTGCCGCACGGCGTTGAACAGCATCATCTGCAACTGCCCGCGGTGCACCGCGTACTGCGGCCAGCGGTAGCCGGCCTGCAGCCCGCGCGGCTCGGCATACACCTCGTTGCCGTTGCGGCCCACCAGCGCCCATTCGCGCGCCTGCAGGCCGATGGTGTCCAGCACATCGTTGCCGAAACCCAGGTCATGCAGCTCCCGCACCGCGTTCGGCTGCAGGTTGATGCCCACGCCCAGCGGCTGCAGCTGCGCCACCGACTCGAACACCATGCAGGGCACGCCGATCTGGTGCAGCGTGAGGGCAGTGGCCATGCCACCGATGCCGCCGCCGGCAATCAGCACGGGGCGCGGGGAATTCGTGGGGGATGCAGCAGACATGGCGAGATTGTCCATGCATTGGCGGCCGGCAAATGTCACGGCCGCGGCGCATGGGAACGGCCTGCTCACATGCGGACGAGACGTTCCGCGGAAACTGTACGGATGCCGAGGCTCACGCGATGACAGGGCCTGCCCAGGAATGCCCCACCAGCAGGGTGGGCCCCGCAGGAGGACCTGCACGGCCCGATGCGGGCAAGGCGGTGAGAGCCACGGCAAGCGCCGTGGCAATGACTGTGGCGATGTGTGAGACACGCAATGGTTTCTCTGGCGCTTCAAGCCTTCACCACGGCTGCGTTGCCAGCGCACTGCGGCGCGAAGGCCTCGGCGCGGATGGCTGGCTCGAAACCCTGCACCGAGACCAGGACAAGCTGGTGCAGCACGAAAGAGTCTTCCGCAATCATGGCGTCGAGCTCGGCGCGGCTGCTGCATGACGCCAGCGCCAGTCCGCCAGACTTGTCTTCGAATGGGCCTGCCACCAGGATGCGGCCCGCGGCAGCGTGCCGGGCGAGCCATTGCTTGTGGGCCTCCAGATGTGCTTGGACTTCTTCCAGAGGGCGGACATATTTCACGGAAACGATGTAGAGCATGAAAGGACTTCGATGAGGTTGCAAGGGAAGCGGCAACTGCTTCGCGGGACCTCAGGATCGCCCAACGCCTGCCGGGAGTCCAAGACAAAATATGGGAAAGTTGAGTCCTCAAAGGACTCAACCATGCTTGATTTGCGCCAACTGCGGTACTTCATCGCAGTCGCCGAAGCGGAAAATGTCGGACGCGCTGCCGAACAACTGCACATCTCCCAATCTCCGCTGAGCCGGCAGATCAGGCTTTTGGAGGATCAGCTCGGCGTGCTGCTGTTCGAGCGAAGCAGGCAGCGCATCCGGCTGACTCAGGAAGGGCGGGATTTGCTCGGCGAGGCCCGCACGCTGATGGCCAACGCGAATCGAGTCGAAACCTTCGCGCGGCGTCTGGGCGCTGGCAATGCCGGGCGGCTGGCCATGGGCTATGTGGAGGGGGCGATGTACGCAAACATCGTCAGTCCCAGCGTGCGCGCCTTCAGGGCCGGCAGCCCCTTGGTGACGCTGTCCCTGCAAGGCCTGGGCAGTGCCACGCAGTTCGACTACCTTCAACGGCACATGCTGGATGTCGGCCTGGCCTACCGCATGCCCGAGCGCGAGTCCGGCCTGAGCAGTGCCCTGGTGCTGGACGAGGCTGTGGCCCTGGCGATCCCGAAAGGACATCCTCTGTGCGGCTCAAGAACCCTTCAGCCGGCGCAGCTGGATGGCCAGACATGGATCGCCGTGACCCGCCAGCCGGTGGACACGATCCGTTCAGCCCTGCTGGCGGCGTGCCAGGAGGCGGGGTTTACGCCGGATATCGTCTACGAGACGACGGATCCGCTGGCGTCGCTCTACCTCGTGAGCTCGGGGCTTGGCGTCACGCTGGTGCAATCCGCCCTCAAGACCAAGGCACCGGAGGGCGTCGTCTTCAGAGATCTGAAATGGCTGAGGCTGCGGGTGAAGATCTATCTGGTCTGGCGCAGCAATGATGCCCGGCCTATCGTGACGGCGTTTCGCGAGGCCGTCTGCACGCTCGCCGCAGTCTGAAAACCGGGTGGGTGTTGCCGGAGTCCATCGGGCGTTGTGCGCATCGCGGATGAAAAATGTATGATGAGCATCATGCGAATCACAAATTCCAGCGCCCGGGCTTCGGCCAAAGAGGCCACGCACGAGCGCATCGTCTCCGTGGCGGCACGGGCCATCCGCCGCAGCGGCTATGGCGGCACCGGCGTGGCGGACATCATGAAGGAGGCGGGCTTGACGCATGGCGCCTTCTACGCCCATTTCGCCTCGCGCGATGCCATGCTGGCCGAAGCCGCGGGCAGGGCCTGCGCGGAATCCTGCGCCGCCGTCGCCGACGTGGTGGCCAAGGCGCCGCCCGGCATGGCGCTGCAGGCCATGCTGGCCGCCTATCTTTCCAAGGAACATGTCCAGCGCGCCGAGATGGGCTGCCCCCTGGCGGCCCTGGGTTCCGAGACCTCGCGCCAGGCGCCGGAGGTGCGCCGCGTGGCCACGGGCCACATCAAGGAAATGGTCGATCTCATCGCCCGCCAATCGCCGGACTGGGGACAGCCCGGCGCCCATGAGCGCGCGCTCGTCACCTTGTCCACCATGGTCGGCAGCCTGCTGCTGGCACGGGCGGTGGACGACCCTGGCCTGTCCGACAGCCTGCGCGAGGCAGCACTCAAGCACCTGGCGCCGGCCAGCCATTGATGGCGCATGCCCTGTGCATGTGCCTGGATTTTTTTCGCCGTTACATATGATGATCATCATATAAAGGAAGACCATGAAGGCATTCATTCTGGAAAGCCATGGAGCGAGCCGCGCCTTGCAGCTGGCAGAGGTGCCCGAGCCGCAGCTGCGTGACGACGAAGTCCTGGTCCAGGTCCATGCCGCAGGCGTGAACCAGCTGGACTCCAAGATCAGGGACGGGCAATTCAAGCCCATCCTGCCCTATCGCCTGCCCCTGATCCTGGGCCACGACGTGGCCGGCGTGGTGGTCAAGGTCGGCCCGCGCGTGCGGCAGTTCAAGCCCGGCGACGAGGTCTATGCACGCACGGATGATTTCCGGATCGGTACGTTCGCGGAGTTCGTGCCGGTCAGGGAGTCGTCGCTGGCGCCAAAACCGGAGGGGCTCACGATGGAAGAGGCGGCCTCCATTCCCCTGGTGGGCCTGACGGCCTGGCAGGCCCTGGTGGAGACAGCGAAGCTGACGAAGGGGCAAAGGGTCTTCATCCAGGCCGGCTCCGGCGGCGTGGGCACGTTCGCCATCCAGTTGGCAAGGCACCTGGGCGCCACTGTGGCCACCACGACGAGCGCGGCCAACTTCGAGCTGGTCAGGAGCCTGGGCGCGGATGTCGTCATCGACTACCGCACGCAGGACTTCGAGGACGTCCTGCACGACTACGACGTGGTGCTGAACAGCCAGGACGGCAAGACGCTTGGCAAATCCCTGCGCGTGCTCAAGGGCGGCGCGAAGCTGGTCTCCATCTCCGGCCCACCCGATCCAGCGTTTGGCAGAAACATCGCGGCGCCCGCATTCGTGCGGCTGGTGATGCGGCTGCTCAGCTCCGGCATCAGGCGCCGGGCGCGAGGCCGTGGCATTGACTACTCCTTCCTCTTCATGCGGGCCGACGGCGGCCAGCTGCGCGAGATCACCCGCCTCATCGAAGCGGGCGCCATCCGCCCGGTCGTCGACAAGGTCTTCGCATTCGAGTCCACCAACGAGGCCCTTGCCCATGCCGAAGCCGGCCATGCCAAGGGCAAGGTCGTCATCAAGATCCGTTGAATCTGTTTTTCCCCACCCCTGGAGCGATCCATGAAAATTGAAAACGCTGTTGTTCTCGTCACCGGTGCCAATCGTGGCATCGGCCTGGCCTTCGCACGCGAGCTGCTGGCCCGTGGCGCCCGCAAGGTCTACGCCGGCGCGCGTGACCCCGCCACGGTCACCCAGCCCGGCGTGCATGCCCTGCAGCTGGACGTGAACCGCCCGCAGGACGTGGCCGCCGCCGCGGCGCAGGCGTCGGACGTCACGCTGGTGATCAACAACGCCGGCATCGCCCAGCCCGGCGGCTTTCTGTCGCCCGACAGCGAAGAGGTCGCCAGGCGCATCTTCGAGACCAATTTCTTCGCCGTGCTGCGCATGAGCCAGGCCTTCGCGCCGGTCCTCAAGGCCAACGGCGGCGGGGCCTTGCTCAATGTGTTGTCGGTGGCCTCCTGGGTGAACGGCGGCGAGCTGGCTGCCTACTCGGCCAGCAAGTCGGCCGCCTGGTCGCTCACCAATGCCCTGCGCAACGAGCTTGCGGGCCAGAAGACGCAGGTGCTGGGCCTGCACATGGCCTATGTCGATACGGACCTTACGCGCGGGCTTGACGCGCCGAAGTCCAGCCCCGAGGACATCGTCAGGCGCGCGCTGGACGGACTGGAGGCCGGGCTCGATGAAGTGCTGGCCGACGAGCTCACCCAGCAGGTCAAGCGCGGCATGACGGCGGCCCGGCCAAGCTATCTGCCGCAGGGTGCCTGAGACCGGGCACGGCGGTCAGCCATGGGGGCCCATACGCATGGGCCGGCATGATCGGTCAGCGCCGGTCCGGCCTATGTTTCCATGCTTGTTGAAACATCACATGCCTGCGGTGCTGGCGGGCGCCCTGTCCATCGAGCACTCGGGGGGCTCGGGGCTGGTGATGGATGCCATGGCGTAGTCCGATGAGGCGCGCGGGCAAGAGCAAGAGAAACGGCGTTCATGGCGCCGCCCTCCTGTGCGAGATTTGAACCGCCCATCCCGCCCGTAACCCGTAGGGAGGAGCGGACGGGGCCCCACTTGCCGGGCGTCCAGGCCTGACGAGACCTTCTTTGGGGAAGGCTCAGCCGCTGTGTGGTGAAGGTGCTTTGAAGCGCCGGCCCCGTGACGGCGGCGGTGGCGATGGCGGTGGCGGCGCGGATGATCGCGCGGCTGGAGGAGGCCGCTTCGGGGAGAGGCCTGCAGGCTGGGTGTTGTCCGCTGTCGAACCGTTGCAGACCCTCATCCTGGGCCTGCCGATATCGGCTTGGCAGCAGTTGCTGCTGATTGCGGACGAAGCTCCGACGGCAGCAATGCGGTCAGTGGCGGACCTTGCCCTCGCTCAGATACTCCGAAGATTCACCCGCGCCGAGAGCGCCTCGGCACTCTCCTTGCGCTCGCTGTATCGGTCCACCAGGTAAGGGGTCGCGTCGCGAGTCAGCCAGGTGAACTTCACCAGTTCTTCAATCACGTCCACCACGCGCTCGTAGTACGAGGAAGGCTTCATCCGCCCGGTTTCGTCAAACTCCAGGAACGCCTTGGCTACGGAAGACTGGTTCGGGATGGTCAGCATGCGCATCCATCGGCCCAGCACGCGCATCTGGTTCACGGCGTTGAACGACTGCGAGCCTCCGCACACTTGCATGACCGCCAGCGTCTTGCCCTGCGTAGGCCGCACCGCCCCCATCGACAGGGGAATCCAGTCAAGCTGTGCCTTCAGGATGCTCGACATGGCGCCGTGGCGCTCGGGAGAGCTCCACACCATGCCTTCGCACCACAGCACCAGCTCTCGCAGTTCCTTCACCTTGGGATGGTCGTCAGGGGCACCGTCCGGCAGAGGCAGGTCGCGCGGGTCGAATATCCGCGTCTCCGCGCCCATGGCCTGCAGCAGACGGACGGACTCTTCGGCGAGCAAGCGGCTGTAGGACCGGTCCCGGAGTGAGCCATACAGGAGCAGGATGCGCGGCGGGTGCGAGGCCCGCTGAGCAGGAAACAGCCGAGCTCGGTCCAGCGATTGAAACGATGCCGTATCCAGGCTGGGGAGTTCACTGTGCGACACGGCGACCCTCCGCATCGATGACCTGTTCGCCGTCTTCCTTGGCAAAGGCCGCCTGTTGAGGCTTCGGCAGGATGTCCAGGACCAGCTCGGAGGGGCGGCACAGCCGCGTGCCCAGCGGGGTGACGACGATGGGGCGGTTGATGAGGATGGGGTGCTGGAGCATGAAGTCCACCAGTTGCTCATCGGTCCACTTCGGGTCGTCCAGGCCCAGTTCGTCATAGGGCGTTCCCTTTCGGCGCATGACGTGGCGCGTCGGCACCCCCATGGCGGCGATGAGCGCCTGGAGCGTCTGTCGGTCTGGTGGGGTCTTCAGGTACTCGATGACCGTGGGCTCTTCGCCGGAATTTCGAATCATCGCCAGCGTGTTGCGCGACGTGCCGCACGCAGGGTTGTGGAAGATGGTGATGTGGCCCATGGGACTCCTTGAGGATGGGTGCTACGCCAAGGTCAGGCGAATAGCGAGCGCGGCCAGCGTGGCCGCCAGCACGGGAACGGTCAGGACGACGCCGACGCGGAAATACGGTCCCCAGCCGATGGTGGTTCCCTTGCGGGCAAGCACGTGCAGCCACAGCAGGGTCGCGAGGCTGCCGATGGGCGTTATTTTTGGCCCCAGGTCACAGCCTATGACGTTGGCGTACACCATGGCCTCCTTCACCAGACCTGTGGCGGAGGACTGGTCAATGGACAGCGCGCCGACCAGCACGGTCGGCATGTTGTTCATCACGGAGGACAGCCCGGCGGCAAGAAAGCCTGTTCCCATGGCCGCGCTCCAGACGCCACCCGCTGCCAGCCGGTCCAGCAGGCCCGCCAGCGCACTGGTCAGCCCGGCGTTGCGAAGCCCGTAGACCACCAGGTACATGCCCAGGGAGAAAAGCACGATTTGCCATGGTGCCCCCATCACGACCTTGCGCGTGCTGATGACATGCCCCCGTGCCGCGACCGCCAACAGCGCTGCCGCGCAGACGCCGGCCACGACGCTGACCGGGACGCCCAGTGGCTCCAGCACGAAGAAGCCGAGCAGCAGCAGGGCCAGCACCACCCAGCCAGCCCGGAAGGTGGCCAGGTCCTTGACGGCAGCGGCTGCAGGCCTCAGCGAAGCTCGGTCATAGGTGGCGGGCAGGTCCTTGCGGAAGTACAGGTACAGAACGAGCAGGCTGGCAGCTACCGAAGCCAGGTTCACCGGCACCATCACCGAGGCATACCGGTTGAACCCGATGCCGAAGAAGTCGGCAGAAACGATGTTGACCAAGTTGGACACGACCAGCGGCAGGCTGGCCGTATCCGCAATGAATCCTGCGGCCACCACGAAAGCCAGAGTGGTGGCCGGCGAGAGGCCCAGCGCCGCCAGCATGGCCATGACGATGGGCGTCAGGATGAGCGCCGCGCCATCGTTGGCGAACACGGCCGACACAGCGGCCCCCAACAGCACGATGAAAGCAAACAGGCGCCTTGCGCTGCCGTTGCCCCAGCGTGCAACGTGCAATGCTGCCCACTCGAAGAATCCCGCCTCGTCCAGGAGCAGGCTGATGATGATGACGGCGACGAACGTGGCCGTCGCATTCCATACGATGCCCCAAACCACAGGGATGTCCGAGAGGTGCACGACGCCCAGGCCAAGGGCGAGCAAGGCGCCTGCACTGGCGCTCCAGCCTATGCCCAGGCCGCGAGGCTGCCAGATGACGAAGATCAGGGTGACAACGAAGATAAGGGCCGCGAGGAGCATGGGCGCAGGGAGGTTGGCGCGCTGAGCAGCACGCAGGCGTAAGAAACGATGGGATGAAGGAAGATGCCCTGGTCAGCAGCAACTGGCCTTGTCTTGCGACACGGCGCACGCCACCCCCTGGCAGCAGTTCTCCGTGAGGTAGCCGAGCAGACCATTCATGTGCTCGAACGCCGCGCGGTAGACGAGGTGGCGGCTCGACCTCTCTTGCGTCACCAGCCCGGAACGGGTCAGTTCCTTGAGGTGAAACGAGAGTGTCGTACCCGGGGTTTCCAGAGCTTCGGCCATGACGCCGGGCGTCAGGCCCTCGGGGCCGACCACCACGAGGGCGCGAAAGATTCGCAGGCGCAGCGGGTGTGCGAGTGCGGCGAGAGAGTCAACGACTGCGGGTTCATCCATGCGAGGCATTATGCGATATTTCTATAATAATGGAAATATCGCAGCATTGGCGAAGTCGGTTTGTCCAATGTCTGCTTCGAGCTTGGAGCCGTCGTCTGGATGACTCCACTGAGCGTCGTCGACCAGCCTGAGGCATCATCTGCCGGGATGTCTGCGAGGACTGCTCCTGGCCGAACCCAGCCCCCGATCACCCCATCCGACAATCCACCCACCCCATCCCCACGCCCCGATTCACATGCCGCTGCCCACCCACCACAAATTCCGAATCCAGCGTGGCCAGTGCAACAGAGATCCAGGCGCCCTCTGCGTAATGCTCGCTGTGCCATGACAGCGATGAGCCGCATCGCCGGCAAAAGCAGCGCGTGATGCCGGGCGATGAGGCAAAGCAGCGCAATTGCTCCTGGCCCCGGGTGAAGACAAGGTCTTTGACCGGCACGCTGCCGTAGGTGGCGAATGCGGCGCCGTGGGCCTTCTGGCAGATGCGGCAGTGGCAGTGCGACACGGCCTTGGGGCTGGACCGCAGTTCATAGGCGATGGCGCCGCACAGGCAGCTGCCTGCCAGGGCAAGAGGGGGGCTATCCGGGGCGTTGCTCATGGTCGGTCGGGCGCAAAAAAGGCGCATGCCATTGTGCATGCGCCCCAATGCCGCGACAGGGATGCGCGGCAACCCCAGGAGTCATCCGTTTCGTCAGTCGCCGATGACCTGCAGCCCGCTGCCATCCCCATGCGCCTGCAGGCACATTCTTCCGAGGTCGTTGAGAAAGCGCAGCACGGGCATCTCGCCCACGCAGGCGGGGATGGCGGCCATGATGTCGTTGTGCAGCTCCAGCAGCTGGTCGGCGGCCACGAACATGGCGGCGGATTCGCCGTAGTAGTGGCGCCAGAAGTCCTGCAGCAGGCCGTGCCGGGCCTTGCCTACGACCAGGGGATAGCCGTTTTCCCAGACCTGTGCGTCCATGGAAAGGCTGGCCAGGCCGGGGTCAACAGGCCGCGCGCTGGCGGGGATCAACAGTACACGTCGCATGTCCATGCTCATTTGCGTCTTCCAGGTGCGCCAGTGGACTCGGGCAACCCGGTCCGGGAGGAGGGTGAGAGGGTTCGCGCCGCAGGCGGCAGGAACCGGTTCCCACTTTATTCACGTGTGCACAACAAGAAAATTACAGCTGATTACATGCGGCGAGCGATGCGCCGTGTGCCTGCCGTTCTCCGCTCCGGTTCGCCGTTCAGGCGCTGCGCGCCCCGCCTTCGATCTGGAACGGAAAGTCCCCGAAGCGCAGGCTGCCGCGCCGCCTCTCCACCAGGGCGGGCGAGGCAGCGCATTCGGGCAGGGCGCTGAGGATCTGGTGCTTGGCGCGGAAGATCTGGATGTTCACGTACGAGGGCTCCACGCCCAGCATGCGCGAGAGTGCATCCAGTTCTATCCAGCCCTGGCTTGCGGGGGCCAGGCCTTTTTCTGCGTCCTGCTGGCGCACGCGCGCCAGGGTGACCAGGGTGTAGTGGTGTATGCGTTCGCCCAGCGCAATGGGCTTGCCGTCGCACAGGACGATGAGGCTGGCGTGCTCTTCGTTCTGGCTGACGGTGAAGCGAAAGGACACCTCCGGCGGCTTGGGCGCACGCGGGTCGAAGCTGCTTTCCCGCGTGGATTCCAGGTCGTCGCATTGCACGAATTCCCAGCTGCCTGCCGAGGTGTGGACCATGGCGCCGTCCACCAGGGGCTCGGTGCCGTCGCCGGACTCCTGCAGCCAGCGGCCGTCCTGGAAGAAGACGTTGGCTTCGGGCTCCTGCGCGTCGGGCAGCAGGGTGCCGCGCGGGTTCAGGGCCAGGGGGCCGTCCTGGGGCAGGCCCGGGCCGGGGCTCAGGCAGGTGATGGGAGGTCCCAGGTCTTCCACGGTCCAGGCCGCTTCTGCGCCTTCGCCCATGCTGAGCTTGGCGCCCACCGCCAAAACGGTCCAGCGGCCGGCGACCAGGCGCACGCCGTTGAGCATGGTGCCGTTGCGGCTCTGGTCCACGATTTCCCAGGTCTGCCGGTTCCAGCGGAACAGTGCGTGGACCTGGGAGACGTCGGGCGCCTTCATGACGGTCTGGCAGACCGAGGGGTGGCGGCCGAAGGTATGCAGGGGCCGCAGCACGACGATGCGACCGTCGAGTTGGTTACGAAAGAGGGCCATCGCCTCGAATTCTCCTTGGGGCTTGTGTGAACAGGGGGTGGGCTGGGGGCGCATTGGCCCGGAGCCGGCAGCCTGTTGCCAAGCCGAGAGAGTACATGCCCGCTGCGCGTTTCAGTTTGTCAAACGTACAGCGCCTGCGGATTCAGTTCCGATTCCTGCAGCGGCCGGCTGCGCCAGCCCAGGGCCACGGGTACGTCGCGCAGCCGTGGATTGCCCAGTTCCGGCCAGATATGGCACAGGCCGGGAATCACGACTTTGACGGTGTACAGGGGGATGTCGGGGCGCGAGTGGTCGTAGACGATGGTTTCCAGGCCCAGGCCGCGTGCGATGTCCACGCAGCGCGCAATGGCCTGGGCAATGTCTGGCGGTGCGATGTCCGGCTTGCGCCCGGACAGGTGCGCAGGCTGTTGCGGCGGCGCATCGGCGCTGTCCGCCGGGTGCAGGAAGGCCTGCAGTGGCTCGGGCACGGCAAAGCTTTTGCCGGCCGCGATCAGCTGGCTGATTTCGGTGAGGGCGCGTTCGCAGGCCAGGGCGCGGTCCAGGCTGCAGCCAAAGCCCACGGCCCATTGGCCTGTATCTGTATGGCGGCCCACGGAGACGACGACCGGTATGCCGAAGTCATGCGTGATGTCCAGCAGCCAGTACGACCATTGCGGGCCGCAACTGCGGTCCAGGCGCTGGCGTGTGGCGTGGTCGATGCCTTGCAGCGCGATGGCGGGCCTGCGGATCTGGCCGTACCACCAGATGGCGGCGGCATCGCGTTCCACCAGTTCCATGAAGCCTTGCAGGATGGCCTCTTCCCGCGTGTTGCCGGCCGCGCAGCCGTTGGAGGTCCAGCCGACATGGTGCAGGCTTTGCGCGGGCGCATGGGCCAGGCAAAAGGCCAGCGGCAGGTAGCGGCGCGCATCGGCGGTCAGGGACCAGGCGGGTGCCCACCATAGGGGATCGGGCCGGTTGGCGCAAGGAGCTGCGGCATGTGGTGGTTTGCCGGTGGCAAAGCCGGCGGTTTGCCGGTCGCTGAAGCGGGCCAGCTCCGTGGGCGCGATGCAGGGCGCGTCCAGCTCGGCGGCATGGGCGATGACCACGGCTTCATCGCCCTGGTGGAAGGCGGCGTAGCGCTCCACCGCTTCGCACATGGCGCTGGCGCGGGCCTGCATGGCCGACAGGCCCTTGCCCAGGCACAGCTGTGTTCCGGAGCCGGCCAGGCGGGCGCTGCCCGGGGCCGGTGTTCTGAAGATTTCGCTGCGGTAGACGGTGAGCGCCTCGTCTGTCTCGGCCGTCAGGGGCGTGACCCTGGCAATCACGCCGGTCAGCGGGCTGACGTGCTGCGACAGGCGCTGCACCGTGGTCTCGGCCGGCACGCTGCGCCAGCCCCCGTCGGCGCGCGCGGCATGTGTGCCCGGCGCTGGCGCAATGCGTTCGCGCTGGCGCAGGGCCATCAGCCCTGGCGTGCCGCAATGAGGGCACTGCGGGCGGGCGGCCACCGGGTGGGGCTGCTCAGGCTCCAGCGTCCACACGGCTTGCGCCGCATCGGCTTGCGCCAGCAGGCCCTGCACCGTGGGCAGCAGGGCCTGCAGCCGCGTGGCGATGAGGTCGGCACCGGCGCGCACGGGCGGGCAGCGGTCGCTGTCCTGAGGCTGGCCGTGCTTGCCGCCGCGTGCGGGATGGTTGCGTTGCCAGCGGTGTGCGAGGCAATGCCAGCAGGCCGTTGCCTGGGGTTTGAAAAGCGGTCCCGCCATGGCCTGCTCGCCCGCAGGCCGCACCAGCAGCCAGGGCCGGCCTGCGGCACGCTGGTTGGCGTCAATGGCGCCCAGGCGCGGGTCCAGATAGTCGTCGCAGAAAACGATGGTGAGCGGGGCGGGGGCGGGTGCCTGCGTGGCCACGGCCGCAGCCCAGTGGCAGGCGGCTGTGCTGTCCAGCGCTGCAGTCAGCATGACGATGTCGATCTGCTCCGATGCCTGCAGGCGCACGGGCGGGGCCGAGAAATCCGGTTGCAGATAACCGTGGCCGTTCAAGCCGCTGTGCAGCACCGGCTGGACCAGGCCCTGGCGCAGCAGGGCGCCCAGCGCGTGCAGCATCTGTGCAAGCGGCGCATCGGGTGCTGTGGCGCAGTGCTGCATGAGGCTGGTGCCGGCCTGCAGCGGGGCGTTCAGCGCCAGCACGGCGGCGGAGCCCAGGGCCAGGGTGTCGCGTTCGCTGGCCAGCAAAAGGCGGTCGCCCTGCTGCACGGGCGGCAGGAATTTCTCGTGCCAGCGAAAGGCGTGGGCGAACAGGTCGGGGGCCGCGGGCTCAGGCAACTGACGGTGCTCCGAGTTCAAGGCGGACGACGGCATAGGGGTGCTGGCCGGTGGTGGCGTGGAAGGCGGTCTCGAACAGCTGGTGCTGCTGCGAGAACCGGGCATACAGGTGCTCTTGCAGGCTGATGCGGATGGCGGGGTGGATGCGCTCTATCTGCGCGCCGTCCGCAAAGCCCGAGACGACGGGCAGGCGCATTCCTCCCACCTGCATGGGCAGCCGGGCAAGGGCCGGGTGCACATGGTCGAGCACCACGGTGCACGGCGGGCTGCCGGGTGCGGCAAAGCGCTGGGCCAGCTGCTGCAGCATGGCCTCCAGCGGCGCCTGGGGAAGATAGGGGCAGACACCTTCCAGCAGCACCAGAACGGGCTGGTGGCCGGGCAGGGCTGCGGTGTCCAGCCAGGATGTGTCGAGGATGGAGCAGGCGAGGTTGGTTTCAGGGCC
This sequence comes from Delftia deserti, assembly GCF_042653485.1. Classification (NCBI taxonomy): domain Bacteria; kingdom Pseudomonadati; phylum Pseudomonadota; class Betaproteobacteria; order Burkholderiales; family Comamonadaceae; genus Delftia; species Delftia deserti. The sequence continues at coordinate 6,567,367 of NZ_JBHSIH010000001.1, forward strand.
TGCGATGTATTGCTCGCGCAGGGCGATGGCGTCGGGCAGGTCCACGTTCAGCCAGCGTGCGCTGCCCGCCTTGGGTGCCAGGCGGTTGCGCCGCGTGCACAGGCCTGCACCCAGCGCAATGCACAGGCCGGACGGGTGGGCGGTCAGAAATTCCGTGGTGAGCCGGTCGAACAGCTGCGAGCGCAGCACCACGCTGCGCACAAAGGCGGGGTCGGCCGCATGGGCCTCGCTGGCCTGGGGCAGGGCGGTGGCAATGCGGCGCGCCTCGGGGTCGGAAAAAGGCGGCAGGTCCGGCAGTTCCGAGGAAGCTGCCGGACCTGCCGCCCGGGCGCGTGCCGCCAGCGTCAGCAGCAAGGTGGCCGTGGCCCCTTGCAGCTGCACCGGTGCCGTATCAGCAGGTGAAGGGGTAGGCGTCACCGGTGTTGTTGTAGGAGGTGAGGGCGATGGCCCACAGGTCCTGCTCGGCGGGCGCCACCGGGTAGTTCAGCACGATGCCGTTCTTGATGGCCGTGCCGTCTGCGCGCTGCAGGTTCCATTCGCCGCGTGCCGCATCCCAGGTGAAGGCCTGCTCGGTCTCGAAACGCACCTGGAAGTTGAACGGGTTGTTGTAGCCCAGCCATTGGCTCAGCACGGGGGCCTTGTCCTTGCCATCGTCGCGTGTCAGCTCTGCGTGGAACTCGGGCGACTGCCAGGCCAGGGCGATGGCGCGCAGCACCACGCCACCAAAGGCCAGCAGCGAGTCCGGGCCGCCGCCGGGGATGCCCAGGCCCGTGGGCAGGGCAGCCCTGAGCATGCCGTTGTTCGGTTCCTCGAACGAGGTGCTGATGCCCATGAAGTTGGGGAACAGCTGGTAGTAGGCGGCCAGCGCCTCGGAGGCGTGGGTCTGGGGCGCCTGGGGCAGGACGATGACGAATTCATCGTCAGGACCGATCCAGCCGGCCGTGAGCACGGGCTTCCATTCGGCGCGCTGGGTGGGGTCGTCGCTCAGGCGCAGCGATACATCGACCTGGGGCCATTGCGTGGGGAGGCTGAAGTCGCGGTGCAACATGGGCTGGATGTCGCGCTGCCCCAGCAGATCACGGCGGTAGGCGTCATCCTGCCAGGAGCGGGCGATGGCCCGCAGGTAGGCAAGGCGGAATGCGAGCAACGGTTCAGTATTCTGCAGCTGGGTGGTCATGTGACTTCATCCTCGGTTCAAGAAAAGAGCGCCTGGCCGGGCCGGGGCCCTGACAGGTGCACGGACAGTTCAGGCCGCAATGCGGCCAGCTCACTCAGGCGCGCGGCCACGTCCGGCCTGGCGGGTGCCAGGGCCTGCGACAGGGCCAGCGCCTCGGTTTCTGTGCGGTACTTGCAGGCGGTGCGCGCAGTGGCGGCCGCCTGGCCCAGGCTGTCCTGCACATCCGCAGGCTCGCCGCCCATGGCAAGCAGGATGCGGGCCTTCTTCAGATGCAGCTCGCTGGTGTGCAGCCGCTCGTCCAGCAGGTCGGCCAGGCGCAGGCATTCGTCGATCTTGTCCAGGGCCTCGGTCCAGCGCCCGCTGGCCGCCAGCATTTCGGCGACGAAGGAGCGGTAGTAGGTCTGGCAGTAGCGGCAGCCCATGTCCCAGAGCAGCTGTGCCGTGCCGCTGGCGCGTTCAATGCCCTCGGCGCTGGCGCTGCCTGCGCTGTCACCCAGCGCCCAGCAGCGGATGATGTCCGCATAGCCCGAGAACGCGGGCAGGCCGTAGCGGGCCGTGATGTCCAGCAGCTCGCCCGTGGTGGCCAGGGCGCTTTCCTTGTCGCCCCGTGCCTGGTGGACCAGGCCCTGGTAGAGCAGGGCCATGCTCAGCGAGGGGATGTGCGAGACCTCGTGCGCCAGGCGCACGGCGTCGTTCGCATCGGTCAGCGCGGCCTGGTCAAAGCCGGCGAACCAGCGCACCAGGGCGCGCCCGCAGGTGGCCCAGACGCGGGTGTCGAAGCCGAACTCGGCCGCATGGTGGGCATGGGCCACCGGGTCGTAGCGGGTGATGGCGTCGGTCAGCGCTTCTTCGGCCAGGTCGAAGCGGCCGTCGGAGTAGTGGGCCAGGCCCAGGTAGGTCTGCGCGGCCACGAGCACACCCGTGTCCTGCTGGCGCACGGCCTGCTCCAGCAGGCGGTGGCTGAGCTGGCGCACTTCCTCGCGGTTGCTGGCCACGTGGTGGTAGGTGATCAGCATCCACAGGTGCTGCACCTGCTTGTAGTCGGCCACGGCGTTGGCGCCGGGGCCGGCCAGCAGCTGCTGCGACAGCGCAATGCGCTCCACCACCTGGCCGTGGGCCCAGCCGTGCTTGTTCATCAGCGCCTGGGTCACGTAGCTGTTGACGTCCAGGCGCGCCTCGCGCTGGGCGACGCCCTGGAGCTGGTGCAGCCAGTCGTCGATGTGGCGCGCGTAGGCGATGGTTTCATCGTTGAGCGAGCGCAGCTGCGTGATGCGCAACTGCCGCACCGCAAGCGCCACGGCCTGGGCATGGTCGCCCGCGTCTGCCCAGTGCTGGGCCACGCCTGCGGGTTCTGCGGCAACGCGCTGGGGCTGGTGCTGCATCAGGGCCAGGGCCACGTCGCGGTGCAGCAGCCGGCGCTGCGACGCCAGCATGCATTCGTAGGCCGTGTCGCGGATCAGCGCGTGGCGGAACATGAAGGCACCGGCGCCCGCACGTTCATCGGCAATGACCAGGCCGGCCTGGCCCAGCTGCGCCAGTTCCTGCTCGACTTCGCCTTGCGGGCGGTCCACGCAGGCGCACAGCAGGTCGAAGTCGAAGTGCCGGCCCATGGTGGCTGCCAGTTGCAGCAGTGGCTTGAGCGGGCCGATGCGGTCAAAGCGGCTGACCAGGGAGTCGTGCAGGGTCAGCGGAATGGCGGCCGGCAGCCCGGCATGGCGAAAGTCCCAGACGCCGTCCTGCTCCACCAGATGGGCGTCCAGCAGCATGCGCGCCATTTCCTGGATGAACAGCGGCACGCCGTCGGTGCGGTCCACCACGTGGCGGATCACGGCAGTGCCGAGCCTGCGCGGCGCCAGCGTCTGGCGGGCCAGCTCGGTGGCCTGCGCGTCTTCCAGGCGCCGCACGTCCACGCAGTCGGCCTGCAGGCCTTCGGGCGGCTGCCATTGCGGCCGGCCCGTCAGCACCAGCAGCACGCGCCGCAGGGGCAGGCGCGCTACCAGTTGCTCCAGCAGTTCGATGCTGGTCGGGTCGGCCCAGTGCACGTCTTCGACGATCAGCAGCAGGGGCTGGGCTTCGGACATGTGCAGCAGCCATTGCGCGGTGGACTGCAGCAGCAGTGCCCTTTGCATGACGGCCGAGATGCGGCTGGGCTCGCAGTCGCCCAGGGGCAGCGAGAGCCAGGCGCACAGAATGGGCAGGGCGGCCTCGGCATCGCAGCCTGCGGCGCGCAGGGCTTCGCGCATCTGCTCGCGGTGGTCCTGCGGGGGATCGGCCGCCTCCAGCCGCTGCCGTATCAGGCCCAGGAAAGGGGTCAGGGCAGTGTTGCGGTGCTCGGGCTGGCATTGCAGCACCACGGTGTTCGCGCCCTGTGTCCTGGCGTGGACGAGTAGCGTGTCGGCCAGGCAGGATTTGCCGATGCCCGGCTCGCCGCGAATCCACAGCGCATGGCCCCCGGCTTCGCGGGCCCGCGCCCATGCGTCGTGCAGGCGTTGCAGTTCGGGTTCGCGGCCTATGCACTGCAAGGCCGCATCGGACACAGACCCCGGCAGTGGCCCGGCCGGCTGTTCCACCTCCAGGCGATAGGTCTGCATGCCCGTGGGCTGGCCGGGCAGGCGCAGGCTGCCGGCTTTCTCGAAACGGGCATGACGGGCCAGCAGGCGATGGCTGCTTTCGCTGGCCAGCAGGGTGCCCGCATCGGCGATGGCCTCCAGCCGCATGGCCACGTTGACGGCATGGCCCGAGGGCGCTTCGCCGCCGACCACCACGGCCATGCCGGTGTGCAGGCCCATGCGGATTCCCAGGTGCAGTCCGTGGACCTGCTCGATGGCGGCCGCGCGGCTGCGGCTGAGCGTGAGCAACTCCTGCGCCGTCATGCTGGCCTGGCGGGCATCGGTGTCGCTGGTGTGCGGGTAGCCGAAGAGCACCAGCATGCGGTCGCCCAGCGTGCCCGCCAACATGCCCCCGCGCCGGGTGGCAACGTCGGAGAACAGCGTGAGTTCTTCGCGCTGCAGCAGTTCGATGTCTTCGAGGTTCAGCCCCTGCGAGGGCTGGCCTGCGGTGCGTGGCGCGCTGTCCATGCCGTGGGTGTCGCTGCCCGGCCACAGGGAGACGCTGCAGCACAGCACCGTGAGCTGGCGCACTTCGGAGAACACGCGCGTGGTGGCCACGGTGCGTGTCAGGTCCGCCTGCTGCACCTGGGCGGCTGCGGGCAGTTCGCCCACCAGGTCGTCCAGCCGCACGCGCATGAGGTCCCTGAGCAGGGCCGCAGCCGAGTCGCTGCGCTCCGCGGGCCGCTTCTTGAGCGCCTTGCGCAGCAGGGCGGCGATGGGATGGGTGGAGATGGCCGGCGGCAGCTGCACTTCCTGCGGGCTGAGCTGGCGGTGCACGATCTCGGCCACCGAGGCGCCCTGCACGGCGGGCGTGCCCGTCAGGCATTCGAGGAACATCAGTCCCCAGGCATAGAGGTCGGTGCGGGCGCTGGGCGGCTCGCCGCGCAGCTGCTCGGGGGCGCTGTAGGCCGGCGTGCCCAGGCATTCGTCGCCCATGGTGAGTTGCGAGACCTGCGGGCCGGCAAACTGCGGAATGACGGTGCCGATGCCGAAGTCCAGCACCATGGCGTGCCGCACGGCACCCGTGGAGGTGACCATCACGTTGTCGGGCTTGAGGTCGCGGTGCACGATGCCGGCGGCGTGGGCGCAGTCCAGCGCATCCAGCACCTCGGCCATGAGGCGGCCGGCTTCGGCCGCCGTCAGCACGCCCTGGCGGCGGATCAGGCTTTTGAGGGTTTCACCGGGCACATACTCGAAGACGCCATAGACGCAGTCGCCTTGCTCGCCCTTGTCCAGCAGCTGGACGATGTGCGGATGGTGCAGGGACGCGCAAAGCATGGTTTCGCGGTGGAACCGCTCCACCTGCCGGCCGCCTTCCTGCAGCTTGACGACCTTGATGGCGACCGACGCGCCCGTGCGCCGGTGGCGTGCACGGTAGACGGTGCCGTAGCCACCTGATCCCAAGGTTTCCAGCAGTTCGTAGTCCGGGATCTTCAACGGGGCTTGCGCCACCGGGGTCACCGCAGCTTGCGTGGGGTTGGTGATGGCATCGTGCATTTCAGCCTCGGTTGGGGATCCTCCTGGAGGGTATCCAGTCGTCCATTTGTCATACGGCAGACCGTGCTTTGATACCGTTCGTTACTATAGCGTACGTCCGAATGCAATTGACTGTTTTTGCCTGCGTGCTTGCCCACGGTTGCCATCGCCGTGGCGTCCGGCGCTCAGGCCCAGATTGCCGCATTGCGCAGCCGTATGCCGCTGGCATGCAGCGAGCTGTCCCAGACCCCGCGCAGCGGCTGCAGCGAATCGACGATGCGCAGCTCGGTGCCGCATTCCGCTAGCGCTTGCGGCAGATCGACCAGCAGGTCCCGGCGCAGGGGCTGCACGGCCTGCCGGCTCACGTACATGCCGGCGTCCTCCAGGCTTTCGAACGGCTCGGCCGGCAGCTCGTACCGGTGTATCCGGGCCGCTTGCAGGCGCGCGGCCCAGGCGGTCTCCACATAGGCCACGGCCAGCGCTCCATCGGGCAGGGCGTTCAGCCATTGCGCCCGGTCTTCACTGGTGCTGTGCTGGTGCGGCCAGATGACGATGCGCGGGCACTCGCGGGGGAACAGGTACAGCCGCTGGTGCAACGGGTCAATGGCCCAGACCAGGGGTCCGTTGAGCCATTCCTGGCCAGGGCGGCGGGGTGCCGCCTTCAGGACCGGGCGGGGCTGGAATTGCCGGATATCTCCGTCTTCGCTGAAGTGAAAAAGCTGCATGGCGCGCAGTGTAGGGCGCTGCGGTTTGCAGGTGCTGCGCCATCGCCTATGATGCGCGGCACCTGTGAATAATCACAGCTACTTGCAACCCACGGAAAGGTCCACGCACCATGAACGGTCATTGTCTTTGCGGCGCTGTCAGCTTTGTCTCTCCCCAGGCCCGGGAAATCGGAGCCTGCCACTGTGGGTACTGCCGGCGCTGGGGCGGCGGCCCCATGCTGGCCGTGCATTGCGGGCCCGAGGTGAAGTTCGAGGGCGGTGAGCACATCGGCACCTACGCCTCCTCCGAATGGGCCGAACGCGCCTTCTGCAAGCAGTGCGGCACGCACCTGTACTACCGGCTGCACGCCACGGGAGAGTACTTCGTGCCGGCCGGCGCCTTCGAGTCGCAGGACTTCGAGCTGGCCACGCAGATCTACATCGACAGGAAGCCCGGCTACTACGACTTCGCCAACCAGACGCCGACCATGACCGAGGCCGAGGTCATCGCCCAGTACGCGCCCCCGCAGGAATGAGGCACAGCCCCATGCCCCTGCATGATGACTCCAGCGGCCTGGCAATGGAGCCTGCCGCACGGCCCGGCGATCCGCTCGACCGGGTCGATACACCCAGCCTGGCGCTGGACCTGGCCGTCTTTGACGCCAACCTGCGCACCATGCAGGACTGGGCCGACCGCCATGGCGTGGCGCTGCGCCCGCATGCCAAGGCGCACAAGTGCCCGCAGATCGCGCTGCGCCAGCTGGCGCTGGGCGCGCGCGGCATCTGCTGCCAGAAGGTGAGCGAGGCCGTGCCCTTTGTGGCGGCCGGCGTGCGCGACATCCTGATCAGCAACGAGGTGGTGGGACCGGCCAAGCACGCGCTGCTGGCCCGGCTGGCGCGCACGGCGCGCATGGCCGTGTGCGTGGACAACGCGGCCAACCTGGTGCAGTTGTCCGAGGCCATGGCGCAGGCGGGCGTGGAGATCGACGTGCTGGTGGAGGTGGACGTGGGCCAGGGCCGCTGCGGCGTCACGGGTGCCGAGGCCGTGCTGGCCCTGGCCCGGCAGGCGCACGGCCTGCCGGGCGTGAATTTCGCCGGCCTGCAGGCCTACCACGGCGCGGTGCAGCACCGGCGCAGCCGCCAAGAGCGTGCGCAGGTCAGCCGGGAGGCGGCGCGCCAGGCGGCGGCATGCGCGCAACTGCTGCGCGACAACGGCATGGCCTGCGACACCATCACGGGCGGCGGCACGGGCAGCGTGGAGTTCGACGCGGCCAGCGGCGTCTACACCGAGCTGCAGCCGGGCTCCTATGCCTTCATGGATGGTGACTACGGCGCCAACGAGTGGGACGGGGCGCTGGCCTTTCGCAGCAGCCTGTTCCTGCTGTCCACGGTGATGAGCACGCCCGCGCCGGACCGCGTCATCCTGGACGCGGGCCTGAAGTCCACCTCGGCCGAATGCGGGCCGCCTGCCATGTACGGCACGCCGGGCCTGCGCTGCGTGGCCATCAACGACGAGCACAGCGTGGTGCGCGTGGAGCCGGGCGCCCAGGCGCCCGCCCTGGGCAGCGTGCTGCAGCTGCTGCCCTCGCACGTGGACCCGACATTCAACCTGCACGACGAGCTGGTGGTGCTGCAGGACGGCCTGGTGCACGCGCTGTGGCCGATTGCGGCGCGCGGGATGTCGCGCTGAAGACGGCATGAAAGAAGCCGCCGGCCTTTCGGCGCGGCGGCTTCCTTGCGTCTGCGGCCTGCTGCGGCCTGTGGCTTACAGCTCGATCTTGGCGCGGCGGATCACATCGCCAAAGCGCTTGTTCTCTTCGACGATGAAGGCCTTGAACTCTTCGGGCGTGGGGAAGTAGTTCTCATAGCCGAAGGTCTGGAACTTGGGCTGGATGTCGGGCTCGCGCAGGACTTTCATGGTGTCCTGGCGGATCTTCTCGACCACGGCGGGCGGCGTGGACTTGGAGACGGCAAAGGCATTCCAGCCGGTGACCACGGCGTCGGCCGGGCCGCCCGATTCGGCCACGGTGGGCACATCCTCGTAGCCCTTGAGGCGGTGGGGTGCCAGCACGGCCAGGAAGCGCAGCTTGCCCGAACGCATCAGCGGGCCGGCCGTGCCCGAGGAGCCCAGCGCAAAGGCCAGCTCGCCCGTGGCCACGCTGGTGTACAGCTGGCTGGTTTCCTTGTAGATGACGTGTTCCATCTTGGTGCCCGTCAGCGACTCCAGCAGGGCCGAGCCCAGGTGCACCGGGTTGCCCACGGACCACGAGCCGTAGTTGAGCTTGCCGGGGCGCGCCTTGGCGTCGGCAATCAGGTCGGCCACGGTCTTGTAGGGGCTGTTGACCGGCACGCAGACGAAGAAGAAGGTGCGAAACAGCGGCAGGACGACTTCGAAGTCCTTGTCGATGTTGTAGGGCAGCTTCTTGAACAGGTGGGGATAGGCCGCCAGGTGGACGTTGTCCAGCTGGATGATGTCCGTGCCGTCGGTGGCGCCGCGCTTGAATGCCTCGATGGCGATGAAGCCGTTGCCCCCCGGGCGGTTTTCCACGATGACGGGCTGGTTCCACAGGCGCGCCAGCTTGTCGGCCACCAGGCGCGAGGTGCCGTCCGGCCCGCCGCCCACGGGGAAGGGGTTGATGATGCGCACCTGCTTGGTGGGCCAGCTGGCGGCGGCACCCGACTGGGCGTGCGCGGGCGCCAGGGCGCCCATGGCCAGGGCGCCAAGGGCGAGGCCCGCCTGGCGGCGATTGATGCGGAAGGCGCTGTCTTTCATGGTTTGTCTCCGAGTCGCTGTTGGGCTTGCTGGGTGGCTTGGTCCTATGCCGGCAAGGCACGGGCTGCTCTTGTTTTTACGCTCTCTTGCGTGAGCGGCTGGATGATCCAGTCGCCGCATTGTGTCAGTTCGCCGCAAAGCACCTAGCCATGGCTGCCGCTAGCAGCTATAGCAAAATGGCATAAGTGAGGAGACGATAGAACATGAATTTGCAGCAGATAGAGACCTTTGTGCATGTGGCCGAGACCGGCAGCTTCAGCAAGGCGGCCGTGCTGCTGGAGACGGCCCAGCCCGCACTGAGCCGCCAGGTGCGGGCGCTGGAGACCGAGCTGCGCGAAACCCTGCTGATCCGCACCGGCCGCGGCGTGACGCTGACCGACGCGGGCCGCCGCCTGCTGGAGCACGGCCACGCCATCATGCAGCGCGTGGCCCTGGCGCGCGAAGACCTGGGCAGCCAGCGCGACGAGCCCGTGGGCCGCATCGTGGTGGGCCTGCCGCCCAGCCTGGCGCGGCGCCTGACGCTGCCGCTGATCGACCTGTTCAGCAAGGACATGCCCAAGGCCCGCCTGGCTGTGGTCGAGGGCTTTTCCATGAACATCGCCGAGTGGCTGACTTCGGGCCGCATGGACCTGGGCCTGGTCTATACGCCCGAGCCGCATCCGCACATCGAGGTCACTCCCGTGCTGGAAGAGCGCCTGTGCCTGATCGGCCCGGCGCGCACGCTGGGCGGGCGCAGCGGCGTGCGCTTTGACGAGTTGTCGCAGTTCCCGTTGATCATGCCGCAGCACGGCCAGATCTTCCGCAAGCTGATGGAAGCGCAGGCCACGCTGTCCCAGGTCAAGCTCAACGTGGTCTGGGAAGTGTCCAGCGTGCCGGCCATCCTGGACTTGGTGCGCGGCGGCTACGGCTACGCCGCGCTGACCGATAGCGCCATGCGCAGCCACCTGACCGACGCCGAGCTGGTGGGCATTCCCATCGAATCGCCCCATGTGGTGAGCACGCTGTGCCTGGCGCAGTCGGCCAAGAAAAAGGCCACGCCGTTGATCCGCAAGACCTCGCTGGCCCTGCGCGAACTGAGCCGGCAGGTGTGCGCGCCGCTCTGAGCGGTTGCAGCGAAAGCGGCAGGTTGCAGGCCAGCAGGCCTCAGAGCAGCGGCCGCAGCTCCCGCGCCGCCTCCTGCAGCAGCGGCAGCAGCTCGGCCGCCATGTCGGCGGGCGCCATGCGCTGGGGCGAGGTCACGATGTTGAGCGCGGCCACCGTGCGGCCCTCCATATTGCGCAGCGGCACGGCCAGGGCCTGCACGGCCAGCTCATGCTCTTCCAGGGCCAGGCAGAAGTCCTGGCGGCGCACTTCGTCCAGCACGCCTTGCAGCGCGGTGCCGTCCGTCACCGTGTGGGCGGTCAGGCGCCGCAGATCGTGCGATGCCAGCCATTGCCTGAGCTCGGCCGCAGGCAGGGCGGCCAGCAGCACGCGGCCCGTGGAGGTGGCATGGGCGGGCAGGCGGCTGCCCAGATGCAGACCGTGCGCCATGAGGCGCTGGCCGCGCTCGTGCAGGGCGCTGCGCGCGACGATGACCACCTCGTGGCCATCGCGCACCACGCAGGAGAACGACAGCTGGGTCTGCGCCGCCAGCCGGTAGAGCACGGGCTGGACGATGCGCGGCAGCCGCGCCGACGCCAGGTAGCTGCCCGACAGGCGCAGCACCTTGGGCGCAAGCCAGAAATGGCTGCCGTCCGTTTCCAGGTAGCCCAGGTGCGTCAAGGTCAGCAGATGGCGGCGCGCGGCCGTGCGCGTGATGCCCGAGCGCTCGGCCGCCATGGTGGCGTTCAGGCGCTGGCGCTCGGTATCGAAGCTCTCCAGCACGGCCAGGCCCTTGGCCAGTCCGGCGATGAAGTCATCCGGGTCGATGGGAAAGGGCTGGTTCATGGGCGGGGAGGGCGGGCATGCAGGTAGTGCGCGATTGTCGCGCAGATTGCGCGATCACCGCGCAACGCATGCGGCAGCCCCTCGTCTTTGCGCTGCCTCAAAACTAATCTTGGGCGCAGGCCATGGCATGAACCGGCCATGACATCGAACAACGCAACGGAGACAAATCAATGCGTACCCAAGTCGCCATCATCGGTGCAGGCCCTGCCGGCCTGCTTCTCGGCCAGCTGCTGTACCGCGCAGGCATAGACAACGTCATCATCGAGCAGCGCAGCGCCGACTACGTGCTGGGCCGCATCCGTGCCGGCGTGCTCGAACAGGTCACCGTGGACCTGCTGGAGCTGGCCGGTGCCGACGCCCGCATGCGCGCAGAAGGCCTGCCGCACGACGGCATCGAGCTGCTGTTCGGCGGACAGCGCCACCGCATCGACCTGCATGGCCTGACAGGCGGCAAGCGCGTCATGGTGTACGGCCAGACCGAGGTCACGCGCGACCTGATGGAAGTGCGCGCCGCCGAGGGCCTGACCACGGTCTACGAGGCCAGCAATGTGCAGCCCGAGGGCTTCGATGGCGACAGCCCCGTCGTGCGCTACGAAAAGGACGGCCAGGTCCATGAGCTGCAATGCGACTTCATCGCCGGCTGCGACGGCTTTCACGGCATCTGCCGCGCCAGCGTGCCCCAGGACAAGGTGCGCACCTTCGAGAAGGTCTACCCCTTCGGCTGGCTGGGTCTGCTGTCGGATACGCCACCCGTCTCGCACGAACTGATCTACGCCCAGACCGAGCGCGGCTTCGCACTGTGCAGCCAGCGCAGCGCCACGCGCAGCCGCTACTACCTGCAGGTGCCGCTGACCGAGAAGGTCGAGGACTGGAGCGACGAAGCCTTCTGGCGCGAACTGCGCCTGCGCCTGGACCCGGAGGCCCGCGAGCGCCTGGTGACCGGCCCCTCGCTGGAAAAGAGCATTGCCCCGCTGCGCAGTTTCGTGACCGAGCCCATGCGCTTCGGCCGCCTGTTCCTGGCCGGCGACGCGGCCCACATCGTGCCGCCCACGGGCGCCAAGGGCCTGAACCTGGCGGCCTCGGACGTGGGCTACCTGTCCAGCGCCTTCGCGCAGTACTACCGCGACAAGGCGCCCGAAGGCATCGATGGCTACTCCGAGCAATGCCTGCGCCGCGTCTGGAAGGCCGAGCGTTTTTCGTGGTGGATGACCTCGCTCATGCACCGCTTCCCCGATGCGGGCGGCTTCGACACCAAGGTGCAGGAGGCGGAGCTGGACTACATCGTCAACTCCCGGGCAGGCTCGACCTCGCTGGCGGAGAACTATGTGGGGTTGCCGCTGGTGTGAGCCCAGGGCAATGGCGGTGGCAGCGGGGGGGCAGTGAATGCATTGATGCGCGCCTGTCGCCACAGCACTGCGCAAATTTGCAGCCCGCCTCGCCCGGATGGGGGCGGGCGAGGAGTAAGCTTGTCGGGTTATGGCGCACATCACGTTTCCCCCTCCCTATATCGCTCCCCAGAATGCAGCGCAGTCGCTGCGCGACGCAGGCTATGCGGTGCTGCGCCCCGATGAATTCGCAGCCTGGGCAGGCGTGTCATTGACCGAGCTGCATGCGCTCGATGCCGACTGGGCCCAGCTGCCGCCCGATGCCTTTCTGAAGGACGGCGGCCGCTACCGGCGCCGTCGCCATTCCTGCTTTATTGCAGGGCAGGGCCAACTGCAGCAGGTGGAGCATCGCGCGCACTGGCAGCCGGTGGAATACAACGCCCTGCATGGCGGCATGCTGCGCATGTTCGATCCCATGCGCGATGCCACGGCGCAAAGCGCCACCTGGAGCCGGCTGCTGCTGGCGCTGGCCGGCCTGTCCGACCAGGTGTTCTGCGCCCAGGGCGATGATGTGCAGCACGAGCGCTGGTTCATCGAGTCCCACCAGTTCCGCATCGACACCACGGACGGCATTGGCCGGCCCACGCCCGAAGGCGCGCACCGCGACGGCGTAGACCTGGTGGCCGTGATCCTGGTCGGGCGCGAGGGCGTGAAGGGCGGCGAGACACGCATCTTCGAGGCCACGGGCCCCAGCGGCCAGCGCTTCACGCTGACCGAGCCCTGGTCGGTGATGCTGCTGGACGATGCCCGCATGATCCACGAGACCACGCCCATCCAGCCCGAGCAGCCGGGCGGCGTGCGCGATACCCTGGTGCTGACCTATCGCCGCCAGGGTTTCCAGGGCTCGGAGCTGACGCGTCGCCGCAAGGATTGATGCAGCTCAAGACGCTGGCGCATGATGGGCGCACACTTTGGTTCATCGACCCGGCCGCCTCCGATTGTTGACGGCGGCCAAGCACAAAGGAGAAAACGCATGTTCAAGCACATCCTGGTTCCCGTGGACGGCTCCAACAGTTCGATGCTGGCGGTTCACAAGGGCGTGGAGCTGGCCAAGGCCTTTGGCAGCACGCTGACGGCGGTCTACGTGGTGGACCCCTATCCGTTCACGGGCGTGGGCGCCGACTTCGCCTACGGCCAGTCGCAGTACCTGAGCGCGGCCACGGCCGAGGCCAACACCACGCTGGACGCCGTCAAGAAGATCACCGACGAGGCTGGCGTGAATGCCACCACCGTTGTCGGCGAGGGCCATGCCGTGCACGAGGGCATCGTGCGCGTGCTCGAGAGCACGGGTGCCGACCTGATCATCATGGGCTCGCAGGGCCGCCGTGGCCTGGAAAAGCTGGTGCTGGGCAGCGTGACCCAGCGCGTGCTGGGCGCCGTGCGCGTGCCGGTGCTGGTCGTGCGCGAGTAGTCGCCAGGCCACTGCGTGAAACTGCAACGGCTCCCTCGGGAGCCGTTTTTCTTGGTGCGCTGCAAGGGCAGGGGGCGCTCAGCGATTGAGCAGCCGCGCCAGCCAGCCCTTTTTCTTGCGCTGCAGTTCCAGCTCCTGCAGCACTTCGTTCTTGAGCCTTTCCTTCTCGGCGGCAGGACTGGACTCGCGCGCCATGCGCAGATAGGCCTTGGCCGAGTCCACGTAGCCGGTGTCTTCGTTGCGGATGTGGTTGAACAGCCAGCGCGAGAGCATGCCGTGCAGCTCGGCGGCCACGTCCTCGCCCGCATCGAAGCGGGTCTGCATCTCGATCACGCGGCGCGTGAACAGCTCGTGCACCTTCTTGTGCGGGCCGGCGAACATGTAGCCGGCGCTCTCGATCAGGCTTTCCTCGAACACGAAGTGCGAGACGGTGTAGTCGATCATCTCGCCGATGACATCGCCCAGGGCCTCGCGGTCGGGCGACGAGCGCAGCTCGTAGAGCTTGTTGATGTAATCGACGATGCGGCGGTGCTGCCGGTCGATTTCTGCAATCCCGGTGTCCAGCTCGGGGACCCAGACCAGCAATGCCATGACGTTCTCCAGGAATTCGGTGATTTCCAGAGAAGTATTCACGGGACTGTCACATAGCTCCTTGATGCAGATCAGGCTGATCTGCATCAATGAAATGCGGCGTTGGCCATTGCAGGCGGTGCCGGGCATGCCGCCCTGGCACCGCAGGCATGTCACTCGATCTTGGCGCCCGAGGACTCGACGATCTGCTTGGACTGCTTGAAGTCGGCCTGGAACATCTTGTCGAAGTCGGCCACGCTCATGGACTGGGGCTCGGCGCCCTGGGTCTGGATGGCGTCGCGCACTTCGGGCATGGCCAGCAGCTTGTTCACTTCGGCGTTGACCTTGGTCACGATGGCCGTGGGCGTGCCCTTGGGCATGAACAGGCCGTACCAGGTGCTCACGTCAAAGCCCTTGAGGCCCGCTTCGGCCAGCGTGGGCGTGTCGGGCAGCGAGGACGAGCGCTTGGCCGATGTGACGGCGATGGCGCGCAGCTTGCCGGCCTTGATCTGGCCGATGGCCGAGGGCACGGAGGACACCAGCAGGTCCACGTTGCCGGCCAGCGCGTCCATCAGGGCCGGGTTGGAGCCCTTGTAGGGCACATGCACCAGCTGGATGCCTGCGGCCTTCTCCAGCAGCACGCCCGAGATGTGGATGCTGGTGCCATTGCCCGGCGAGCCGTAGGTCACCTTGCCCGGGTGCTGCTTGGCAGCGGCCACGATGTCGGCCAGGGTCTTGTAGGGCGAGTTCACGCTGGTGGCGATCACGATGGGCGTGTAGGCCACGTGGGCCACGGGCACCAGGTCCTTGACGGGGTTCCAGGGCAGGTTCTTGTAGAGGTAGGGGCCCAGGACCACGTTGTCCTTCTGGCCCATGACCATGTCGTAGCCCGTGGGCGAGGCCTTGACGGCCTCGGTGATGCCGATGGTGCCGCCTGCGCCCGCACGGTTGTCGGGCACCACGGTCCACTTGCTGACTTCGGTGAGCTTGTTGGACACCACGCGCGCGAGGATGTCGGTGCCGCCGCCGGGCGGGAAGGGCACGATCATGCGCACGGGCTTGTTCGGATAGTCGGCAGCCGCACCTTGGGCGGCTGCGGAAAAGCTCAGGCCCATGGCGGCGGCCACGGCGGTGCAGGTGATCAGTTGGCGGAACATGAAAGAAGAAACTCCAGGGTCTGATGGGGCGGTGCAACCTTCTCGCAGCGGACCGGCAGTGCCGGGCCGCCCATGCGGTGGGTTGTCGATGATCGGGGAGGGTGGTTCCGCCATCTTGCATTGGGAAGCCCGCTATTTGGGCGGATTTCCGCAATCTGTGCCACAGGGGCTTCCACCAAGGAGCAGCTTGTGCCTGCTCCAGAGGGAAGCGGGCTATTTTATGCCGCCTTGGTTCCTGGCCGCAGGCCAGGCTCTCAGGCCTGTGCCAACTGCCTGTCCAGCACGCGCACCGTCTCGTACAGCACCCGCGTGCCGTCCAGCAGCTGGGCGGGTTCTATCCATTCCTCGGGCGCGTGGCTGCGGCCGTGGAGGCAGGGGATGAAGATCATGCCCATGGGTCCGGTGGGCGCCATGTAGACGGCGTCATGGCCGGCGCCGCTGGGCATGCGCATGTGGGCGTAGCCCAGGTTGCGGCAGGCCTGCTCCACGCCCTGCATGACGGGCGCGGCGCAGTCCGTGGGCTGGGAGCGGCTCACGTCGGCCATCTCGGCGCGCACGCGCAAGGCGGCCAGGCCGGGCAGGACTTCGGCCAGCAGTTCCTCGGGGAAGCACTCCAGCACGCCGGGGTGGTCGCTGCGCACTTCCATCATCATTTCGACCAGCCCGGGCACGGCATTGGAGGCATTGGGCGTGAGCGAGAGCCGGCCCACGGTGGCCACCACATAGTGAGGTTGGCCGCTGAGCGCAGCGGCCTTGCGGTTGGCGGCATCGATGATGCGCGCCGCGCCCACCAGCGCGTCCTGGCGGATGTCCATGGGCGTGGTGCCCGCGTGGTCGGCCTGGCCGTGCACGGTGAAGCTCACGCGGCGTATGCCCACGATGTTCGTCACCACGCCGATCGGCAGGCCGCGCTGCTCCAGCACCGGGCCCTGCTCTATGTGCAGTTCCACAAAGGCGGCCGTGCCGCCGGCGCTGCGCAGCGGGCGGTCCAGCGCCTCGGGCCGCGCGCCGATGCGGCGCATGCCTTCGGCCAGGGTTTCGCCTTCGGGGTTGCGTGCGGCCAGCATGGCGGTGTCCAGCTTGCCCGACAGCGCGCGGCTGCCTATGCAGGAGATGCCGTAGTCGCTGGGTTCTTCGGACAGGAAGTCGATCACCTCGAACGGGTGCTGCAGTGCGATGCCGTTTTCGTGCAGGCAGTGCGCGACCTCGATGCCGGCCAGCACGCCGATGATGCCGTCGAAGCGCCCGCCCATCATCACGGTGTCGCAGTGCGATCCGGTGGAGATGGGGGCGCGCTGCACCGCACCTGCGGCAGCCGGCAGGCGGCCCACGAGGTTGCCGCCCTCATCCAGATGGACCTGCATGCCCGCTGCCTCGAACTGCCCGCGCAGCCAGGCGCGGGCCTGGTCGAATTCGGGGGAGAAGGCGCGGCGCGTCCACGGCACGTCGGGCAGGGTGAAGGTGGACAGGGTCTCTACACGGCGCCACAGGCGCTCGGCATCGATGGGG
Organism: Delftia deserti; assembly: GCF_042653485.1. Lineage (NCBI taxonomy): Bacteria > Pseudomonadati > Pseudomonadota > Betaproteobacteria > Burkholderiales > Comamonadaceae > Delftia > Delftia deserti. Next base: position 6,584,064 of record NZ_JBHSIH010000001.1, read on the forward strand.
GGCAGGTTCGGTGAAGGGGGCAGGGTGGTCATCGGTTTCGGTGGCGTCTGGAGCGGGTGGGGCAGGCGGAGCAGCAGGCGCAGAAGGCGCAGGTGGTGCAGGTGGTGCAGGTGGTGCGGGCGTGCCGCGTGCAGGCCCGGATTCTCGCGCGAAAAAAGCAGTACTCAGGGCAGGGGGCGCAGGCCCGCCAGCAGGCGCTCGAGCGTGTCGAAGCTCACGGGTTTGACCAGGTGGTGGTCCATGCCGGCTTCCCGCGATCGTCTCAGGTCCTCCTCCTGCCCCCAGCCCGTGAGCGCGATCAGCACGACCTGGTCGCGGCCGTGCTCGGCACGGATGCGGCGGGCCACTTCCAGGCCGTCCATGCCTGGCAGGCCGATATCCAGCAGCACTACCTCGGGCCTGAACGCCGCGTGCATGGCCAGGGCGCCGGGGCCGTCCCGGGCAATCTCGACTTCGGCGCCCAGCAGCCTGAGCAGCATGGCCAGGGTGTCGGCGGCGTCGATGTTGTCATCGACAACCAGGATGCGGCCGAAGGAAGTTGCATCCTCGGGCCGGGCATGCGGTGCCTGCCCCGCCAGGGGAGGGGCCTGGGTGGGCAGGGGCAGGTGCAGCCTGAATTCGCTGCCCTGGCCCTTGCCCTCGCTGAGCGCCTGCACGCTGCCGCCATGCATCTCGACCAGGCTGCGCACCAGGGTCAGCCCGATGCCCAGGCCGCCCTGCCCGCGGCGGCCGTTGCGGTCCACCTGCATGAACAGATCGAACACCTTGCCCAGCAGGGCGGGCGGGATGCCGATGCCGTTGTCGCGCACCGAGACCACGGCCTGCGCGCCATCGGTCCAGGCGGCCAGGACAATGTGGCCGCCGGTGTCCGAGTATTTTGCGGCATTGTTGAGAAGGTTGGAGACCATCTGCTCCAGCCGCACGGGGTCGGCCAGCAGCAGCACGGGCCCGGCGGGCAGTTCCAGGTGCAACCGGTGGTCGCCTGCTTCGATGACCGAGCTGCTGGCGGCCACCACGCCTTGCAGCACATCGTTGAGGTCCACGATTTCCTTGCGCAGCTGCACCTTGCCCGTGGTGATGCGCGAAACCTCCAGCAAGTCGTCCACCATGCGGACCATGTGGTTGACCTGGCGCTCCAGCATCTCGTGGCTGTGGCGCATGCTGTCGTCGCCGCTGGCGGTGCGCTTGAGGATTTGCAGGCCGTGGCTGATGGGCGCCAGCGGATTGCGCAGCTCATGCGCCAGCGTGGCCAGGAATTCGTCCTTGCGCCGGTCGGCTTCCTTGAGGTGGTGCTCGGCGCGCTTGAGTTCGGTGATGTCCTGGATGACGGAGCAGGTGCCCATGAGCTGGCCGTCGTCATCGCGCAGCGGCGCGGAGCTGACGCGCATCCACCATTCGCGGCCATCGTCGTCGGTGTGCAGCATCTCCAGCCCCGGCATGACCACTTCGCCGCGCAGCGCGCGCTTGCCGGGCCAGTTCTCGGGGGCAATGGGCTGGCCCTTGTCATCCCATCCCTTCCAGCGCGGCAGGCGGTCCGGCAAGGTGGAAGGAATGGCGCGCGGCACGAAGCGGTCCATGAGCGCATTGCTCAATACCATGGTGCCGCTCATGTCCGATACCCCCACGCCCGCAGGCATCTGGTCGATGATGGCGCGCAGCTTTTTCTCGTTGGCCTGCAGGGCGGCATGGGCCTGTTCGCGCACGCGCGCCAGTTGCAGCAGCGATGCGATGCGCGCCAGCAGCTCGCGCGCCGAAAAGGGCTTGACCAGGTAGTCGTCCGCGCCCGCGCGCAGGCCTTCGACCTGGGCCTCCTGGCCGGCCCGTGCGGACAGCATGATGACGGGAATGGCGCGCGTGGCCTCGTCACTGCGCAGCGCATGCAGCAGCTCGAAGCCGTCGAGCACGGGCATCATCACGTCGGCCAGCACCAGGTCGGGCCGCTGGCGGTGGATGCTGGCCAGCGCGGCGCGGCCATCGCCCACGATCTCCACTTCATACAGCGGCTCCAGCAACTGGCCGATGTAGCTGCGCATGTCGGCGTTGTCATCGGCGCAGACGATGCGGGCACGCGCGGGCTGCGCACCGTGCATGTCCTGCCGCACGGGCCTGGCTTCGCGGCCGGTGCCCGGGGCGGGCTCGCCGGGCAGCCAGCGCAGGGCCTCATCCACCTGCGGGTGCGCGGCAGGCGGGCGCGCGGGCCGGTGCTCGGCCGGAAGATGCGCATGCCCCCTGGGCAGGCGCACGGTGAAGCGGCTGCCTTGGCCCTCCGTGCTGCTGACCGTGACGGTGCCGCCATGCAGCCGCGCCAGCTCCTGCACCATGGCCAGGCCGATGCCCGTGCCCTCGTGCGTGCGGGCCGGCTTGCCGGGGATGCGGTGAAAACGCTGGAAGAGATGGGGCAGGTGCTGGGGCGCAATGCCCGATCCGGTGTCGCTGACGGACAGCTCCACCGCGCCGCCCGCACCATCCGCACCATCCGCACCGCTCGCATCGTGCACATCGCGCAGCGCCACGGCGATCTCGCCTTGCAGCGTGAACTTGAAGGCGTTGGACAGCAGGTTGAGCACGATTTTTTCGTACATGTCGCGGTCCACATGGACCGGCCCGTCCAGGGGCGGGCAATCCACGCGCAGCCGCAGGCCGGCTTGCTCCACGGCCGAGCGGAACATGCTGGCCAGCTCGGCCGTGATGCGGGCCAGGTCCGTGGGCTCGTAGCTGGCCTGCATGCGCCCGGCCTCTATGCGCGAGAAGTCCAGCAGGGCGTTGACCAGTTTTTGCAGGCGCAGCGCGTTGCGGTGGATCATCTGCGTCTGCCCGGCAGGCACCTGGCCGCCGTGCTCGCGCAGGGCATCTTCCAGCGGGCCCAGGATCAGGGTCAGCGGCGTGCGCAGCTCGTGGCTGACGTTGGAAAAGAATACGGTCTTGGCATGGTCCACCTCGGCCAGGGCCTTGGCGCGCCGTGCTTCCTGCTCGTAGGCCTGGGCGTGCGCGACCACGCCGCCCGTGTGGCTTGCCACCATGTCGAGGAAGGCGCAATAGTCCACATCCAGCGGGCGGCGCGGGCTGACGCCCAGCACCATCACGCCCGAGACCTGGCCGTCGCCCGACCAGCGCACGGGCACGATGCGCGCCAGGCGCGAGGCCTCGGGCCAGGGGCCGCCGGGCAGGGACAGGCCCAGGCACGCCAGTTCCACATTGGCGGACTGGCCCGGCTGGGCCGCCTGATACGCCTGATTCGCCCGGTCCGTTAGGTCCGCTCGGTCCGATGGATCGGATTGCACGGCCCGGTCCAGCGGCCAGCGCGAGGGGTCGGCCGCCAGTTCCATGTCCAGGCCCATGCCTGTGGCGCAGAGCATCCTGAAGGCCGGGCCGCTGGCGCCTGCGCTGCCAGCGGCAGGGATGTCCACGCATTCGTAGATGATGGCGAAGGGCACGTCATAGGGGTTCTCGTCCAGCACGGCGCAGACTTTCTGGGCGGCGTCCCTGGCGTTGTGCATGTCCAGCGTGCGTATGCCCAGGCGGTGCAGCGTCTCCAGGCGCCTGCGGCTGACGATTTTTTCCGTGGTCTCGGTGCAGGGGCAGAACACGCCCTGCACGGTGACGCCGTCATCGGCCAGGATGGGGCCGTAGGTGAAGGTCACGAAGACCTCTTCCTGCGGCAGGTCGCGGTCGAAGAAGTAGCGCGCGTCGGTGGACCAGGTGGCCTCGCCGGTACGCATCACGCCTTCCAGCATGGGGCCGATATCGCTCCAGATCTCGCTCCAGCAGTGCGCACCGGCCTGTCCCAGCGCCTGGGGATGCTTGCTGGTGCCCAGGAAGGGGATGTATCCATCGTTGTAGATCAGTCGGAAGTCTTCGCCCCACCAGATGATGATGGGAAAGCGCGAGCCCAGCGCCAGGCTCACGGCGTTGCGCAGGTTCTGCGGCCAGCCGTCCGGCGCTCCCAGGGGCGTGGCCGCCCAGTCGTGGGAGCGCACGCGTGCCGGCATTTCGCCGCGCTGCGGCAGGAATCGAAAACTGTCTTCTGAGTTCACACTTTCTCCCACGGCAATTGCGGGTCTCGGGTCTCGGGCCTGGCCGCAGTCGCGGTTATTTTGACGTGGAGTGGCCCGCTCGCTTGCCGCGGCCCGAGCCTGACAGCTTGCCGCCGCCGCTTTGCCTGTTCACGGTGGCCCAGGCGCGCTTTTGAGCTTCTTCATGGCCTACGCCGTGCTTCACACCGTGCGTTTCGTAGCTGTCTTCGATCTGTCGAGCCTGGCGCTTTTGCTTGTCGGTATAGGCCGATTTGTCACCTTGTGGCATGTCACTCTCCCTTGCGCGTCTGTTCCTGCTCCGGGGACGGTGGCAGCTCGATGGGCGGCGCCGTGGTGGGCGGGTCGATGGGCTCGGGCCCGCGCGGGCGGCCGGGCTGGCGGTTGGGATCATCGGGGGCCACGGGGTCGTTGGGCGTGGTCGGCACCTGGGGAATATTGGGTGCGTGGGGCAGGGGGTGGTTCATGGGGTGTGTCCTTTGGGTGTGTGTGGTGAGGAGGGGGGATGCCGGCTCAACGCGAAGGCGTGGGGCTGGCCGCAGGCGTCTTGGCCGGATCCGCCTGCTGCGGCACGGCCGAAGGCGCAGGCGGCGACACGGGCTGTGTCGCTGGCGAGGGCGAAGTCGAGGGCGTTCCAGCGGCGCTGGGCGCATCCAGCCGGCCCTTGGGGGCCATGAAGTTGAACATCAGCACCAGGATCAGTGCGACGGCGGCGGTGAGTGCGCCAATGCGCAGGGGCCAGCGTCCGTCGCGGAGGTGGTTGTTCTCGCTGCGCTGGCGTTCGAGGGGGGCATGCATTCGGCGGGGTGAGTTGTCCATGGCGGGCTCCTTCAGTCCATGAGCTTTCACCTTAGGCCCGGCGGCGGCATGCAGCTGTCGGACAAGGCATGCCCTGCAGGAGCGACAAGCCGCTGCACGGCGGTGGGGCTTGGCAGGACGGGCCGGACAGGCTTTTGGACAGGCGCGCCGCTTGCCAACAAGCCAGGTTTCAGGCGTGGCGCCTGCGCCGGTCGGCCGGTTCTATGCGCAGCAGCTGGCGGTATTTGGTGACGGTGCGGCGCGCCACGACCAGGCCCTGGGCACCGAGCTGGCGTGCGATTTCAACATCCGACAGCGGCCGGGCATCGGACTCGGCAGCGATGATGTCGCCGATCAGCTCGCGGATGGCCGTGGCCGAGCAGGCATTGCCGCTGGCGCTGAGCATGGGGCGCGAGAAGAAATGCTTGAGCTCGAACACGCCCGTGGGCGTGGCCATGTATTTGTTGTTGGTCACGCGCGAGACGGTGGACTCGTGCACGCCCACTTCCTCGGCAATCTCGCGCAGCACCAGCGGCTTCATGGCCATGGCACCGAACTCCAGGAACAGCTGCTGCTTGCGCACGATGGCCTGCGCCACGTCGAGGATGGTGGAAAAGCGCTGCTCCACGTTGCGTACCGTCCAGCGCGCATCCTGCAGGTGGTCGGCCAGTTGGTTCTGGCCGCTGCGGCGGTGGCGCTGAAACAGCTGCTCGTAGACGCGGTTCAGGCGCACGCGCGGCACGACCGCGGGGTTGAGGTGCACGTTCCAGCCGTTCTGGCCCCGGCGCACGATCACGTCGGGAACGATGTAGTCCACGTGCGAGGAGCCGAAGTTCCAGCCCGGCCTGGGGTTCAGCCGACGTATGCAGTCCAGCGCCTGCGTGATCTGCGCGGGCGGCACCTGCAGCGCCCGGGCCAGCCGGGGCACGTCGCGGGCGGCCAGCGCATCCATGTGGTCCTGCACCATGGCCTGGGCCAGCTGGCGCAGGTGGGCATCGCCGATCTGCGGGCATTGCAGCAACAGGCATTCGCCCACGCTGCGGGCGGCCACGCCGGCCGGGTCCAGCGATTGCACCAGGCGCAAGGCAATGAGCATTTCCTGCGCGTCAGGTGCGGGGCTGAGGGCCAGCAGGCCGGCCAGTTCCTGCAGGTCGGTGCGCAGATAGCCGTCGTCGTCCAGCGACTCCACGATGGCGCGGGCCATGCACAGGTCGCGCGGCGTCATCGCCATCACATTGAGCTGGCCGTGCAGGTGCATGGCCAGCGTGGTCTCGCAGGCCGCCAGATCCATGGCCGTGCTTTCTCCATCCCCACCCTGGCGCGTGCCCGCATGCATGTCGGCCAGCCACAGGTCGCGGTCGTCGGCGGGTTCGGTGGCGGGGCCGGGCAGGTGGTCGGCCGGGTCGGGCGGGTGCTGCATGCCGGGGAGGTCGAGGTCCATGTCCATACCGATGCCCATGCCGATGCCGAAACCGATGCCGTCATCCATGCCGGTGTCCGGGGACAGGCCTGCCTCCGGGGCCAGCCTGCCCATGTCGCCTTCCCGGTCCTCTTCACCCAGCTCCTTGCCGTCGAGCAGCCCCTGTTCGTACTCGCCGTCCTGCGCATCCTGCGGGTCTTCCAGGAACGGGTTGTCCTCCAGCTTGCTGCGCACCACGGCGGCAAAGTCCAGCGAGGACATCTGCAGCATCCGCACTGCAAGCTGCAGGCGGGGAGAAAGCGTCTGGGACTGGCGTATGTCCGCCCTGAGGTGCATGGAACCCATTTCATCTCCTTGGTGCGATGACCCGAAGACGCAAGCTCCATGCCGCCATGCGGGCGGCGAATCGTCTGGATACACTTTGGGCACGAAACCTGCTGTGGTCTCCCTGCGCAGGCGGCAGGGGGCCCAGGGTTTTGCCGCCGCTGCGGGGGATCGGTTCTGGAACAGCGGGGCCGGTCATGGCGTCCACGGCAGAAATTGCCGTTTGGGCGCAAGGTTTTCTGCAAACTTTGCCATGTACCAGTCCACCAGCTTCCACACGGTCCCGCCCCCGGGGGCCCAGAATTCCGTTGCACGGGAGGCGCCGCGTGATGCCCTGCCCGAAGATCCCATGTCCATACGCCTGAGGTTGGTCCTGCTGCTGTTGGCCTTGCTGGTCTTTGTGCTGGCGGCCTCGTCCTGGCTGCTGTTGCGCGCCTACCAATCCGAGCAGGCGGCGCAGGAGCAGGCCGCGCGCGTCAGCAGCATGGCCATGGCCCGTCTGCTGGACAAGGAGCCGCGCACGGCCGGCGCCGATCAGGTGCTGGCGGCCCTGGGGCCCTTGCTGGACACCGGCTGGCCCGGCTTTCTGGTGGACAGCACGGGCCGCGCCCTGCCGGCCGGACACGGCGCTGCAGCCGACCTGCCTGCCTTGCCCGCCGATTTCAGCGAGCGGCTGGCGGCCAGCCTGGCGCAGGCTGCGCCCGGCGTGAAAAGTGCGGGGCAAGGCGCAGAGCAAAGCGCTGGGGAGGGCGCAGGGCAGGGCGCTTTGCAGGGCTGGCTGGATCTGCCCGATGCGCAGGGCGGGCCGCTGCGGGCCTTCTTCAGCAAGTCCGCCCAGGGCTGGACCTGGGTGAGCTGGGTCCCCTGTTCTGCGCTGGACCCCGCATGCTCCCGGCCTCTGAAGGGGGTGATCTGGGTGGCCATCGTTTTGTTTGCGGTGGCGGGCCTCGGACTGGCGCGGCTGGCGCTGCGGGGCAGCGCGGCCCTGGTGTTGCCGGCAATGGGCGGCAAGGCGCAAGACCATGGCCAGGGCGGCGGTGATGCCGGCCTGTCCGAAGGCGCTGCGGTGGATGCTGCCGGCCTCGAAGAGGCCGCTGCCCGTCTCCAGAGCGAACGCCTGCAGGTGGTGGGGCGGCTGGCAGGCCGGTTTTCCCATGAGTTCAACAACCAGCTGGGCATTCTGAGCAACAGCGCCTATCTGATAGAGCGGCGCTCCGAGGACCCGGGCCTGCGCCTGCCCGCCCAGGCCATGCTGCGCTCGGTGGATACGGCCAGCCGCCTCACGCAGCAACTGCTGCGTTTTGGGGCGCACCATTGCACGCATGCGCTGGTGGTGGACCTGTACCGCTGGCTGCCCGGCCTGCAGGGCACGCTGGCCGTGGTGCTGGGCAAGCGCATGGCGCTGGAGGTGGCGGAGCCTGCCGAGGCCAGTCAGCCCGGCCAGCCGGCGCCGCGATTGGGCGTGCACGTGGACCCGGACGAGCTGGAACTGGCGCTGATCAGCATTTTTCTCGCCATCCGCGAAGCGATGACCGATGGCGCGCAGGTGCATATGGCCGCCCGGCCGCTGTCCGAGGACCAGGACCAGGACCAGGCCGCAGCTTCTCGCGGGGTTGCGCCGGTGGAGATCCGCATCGAGGCCATGGCCCACGGGGCGGGCGCCGCCAGCACCGGCTCCGGTACTGGCGAGGCGGGCGCGCCACGGCTGGAAAGTGTGGAAAGGCAGGACCCGCCGCCTGTCTTCACTCCATTGAACGATGCCGATGCGGACGCCACCTGCGGCCTGACCCTGGCGCGCCGCCTGTGCCTGGAGCGCGGCGGCGTGGTGCGGGCCGAGGGCGAGCATGGCCGCTGCCTGGCGGTCTCACTGGTGCTGCCGCGCGTGGCCATGGCGGCGCAGGACTGCCTGGCGCAAAGGCTGGACTGACAGGCTGCCTGGCCGCTTTCAGCGCGGCACGCTCGGCTTGCACAGGTTGAAGATGGCCAGCAGCGCAACGGCGCAGGCCAGAGAGACGAAGATGGACATGGAGGTAGCCGGCGCCTCCGTCTGCGCATTCATGGCCGAAGGCCCCAGCATCGGCGCCAGCAGCCAGCCGCCCAGCAGTGCGCCTATGGCGCCTATGACCACGTTGAGCAAAATGCCTTGCTCGGCCTGGGTGTTCGTGACCATGCTGGTAATCCAGCCGACCAGGCCACCCACCATGAGCCAGATGAGGAAGTCCATGGCATTGCCCTTGAAAAAAAGTTACGGTTGGTGGTCAAGGGCAATCGGCGTGCCTGGCTCCTGCAGGCTGTTCAGAGCCTCGGCTTGGCAGGGGCGGTGTCCTGGTCCGAAGCGGGGCGCAGCTCTGCACGCTCCGCCTCATGGCCCGAAGGCGTCTGGGCATCCAGGCCCCGGTCGGGCGACTCGCTGACCTGGGGCAGGTCGGCGGCGTGCTCTATCAATTCCTCGATGATGAAGCGGCCATAGAGTTGGGCGCGCTCGGCGCCGGCGGCCTTCAGGGCATCGGCGGCCGTGCGTGCGTCCTCGTCGTTGTCCACGCGCACCACCAGCCAGTGGTAGCCGCGTTCGGCCAGGGCCTGGTGGGCCTTGACCAGGTTGAGCTCCTGGCCCACGGCGGCAACGGGGCTGGCCTGGCGCAGGTCTTCATCGATCTGGGCCAGCATTTCCCGGTCGGTATAGCGCTGGATGTCCTGGGCGGGCAGCTCAAGCGCCTGCAGCGCGGCCACGCCGTCATCGGCCTGCGCAGCTGTGGGAAACGAGACCACCATGTGGCCCACGGGCTTGAAGACACCGTAGGCGCGGGGAGGAGAGGAGTCCATGGGCTTGTCCTTGGTTGCACGAAGGTGCAAGCAAGGTGGCAAGCAGCGTGCCTGCCGGCGGGTGTCAGCCGTGCTCGGCGTCCGTCTCGCCCTTTTTGCCGCCCGCATAGTCCCTGAGCCGGTTGTACAGGGTCTTGAGGCTGATGCCGAGCACGGCCGCCGTGCGTTCCTTCTGGTACTTGCACTGCTTGAGCGTGGCCTGGATGAGCAGCCGCTCGGCCTGCGCCATGGTCATGCCGATGGGCAGCTGTATGGTGGCCGGCTCGGTGTCGGGCAGGTCGTAGGTGGCGGCTGCATGGGCGTGGTCGGCGGGCGCATGCGCTGTGATGGTGGGGGTGATGGGCGTGGTCGATGGCGCTGTCAGTGGCGCGGTCAATGGCGCGGTCAATGGCGCGCTCATTGGCATGGACCCCGCCTGCGGCATATGTGGCATTTGCGGCAGGTGCAGGGCGTGGGCGGCCGGATGCGCCGGGGCCGGCTGCTGGGCAATGGCCACGGGTGGCCGGGGCAGCCATTCCTGGCTCACCAGCGGGCCGGGCTCCATCACATAGGCGCGCTGCACGGCATTGCGCAATTCGCGCACATTGCCGGGCCAGCTGTATTGCGCAAGCTGCTTGAGGGCCGATGCCGTGAATTGCTTGGCCTGGCCCTCGCGCTGGGAGATGGCCTCCATGAAATGCCGCGCAAGCAGCGGAACGTCGGTCAGGCGCTCGCGCAGCGGCGGCAGCTCGATGGGGAAGACGTTCAGGCGGTACAGCAGGTCTTCGCGCAGCTTGCCGCTGGCCACGGCCTCGTAGGGGGAGCGGTTGGTGGCGGCGATCACGCGCACATCGGTCTGCAGCGTCTGGGTGGAGCCCACGCGCATGAAGCGGCCGGTCTCCAGCACGCGCAGCAGCTTGACCTGTAGCTCCATGGGCATTTCCGTGATCTCGTCCAGAAACAGCGTGCCCGTGGCCGCGCGCTCGAAAAAGCCCTGGTGCTGGCGGTCTGCGCCGGTGAAGCTGCCCTTTTCGTGGCCAAAGATCTCGCTTTCGATCAGGTGCGGAGAAATGGCACCGCAGTTGACCGCCAGGAAGGGCCGGCTGCGCCGCTGGCTCAGCTCGTGCAGGGTCTGTGCCACGACTTCCTTGCCGGTGCCGCTTTCGCCCGTCAGAAAGACCGTGACCGAGGTGCCCGCCACGCGCTCCATCTGCTGGTACAGACGCTGCATGGGGGGCGAGCCGCCCCACAGCCGGCCAAAGCGCCCTTCCTGCGCGCAGTAGCCGGCGCCGGGCGTGGCGCCTGGCCTGTCTTGCGGGGAGATCGGGTCGAAGGCCGCGCCCGTGACGGTGCTGGTGCCCGTCTCCGGCAGGCCGGCCGTGGGGATCAGAAAGCGCGAAAGAATGTCCTCCAGCCGCCCGATGCCCACGGGCTTGACCAGATAGTCCATTGCGCCGCGGCGCAGGGCCTCGATGGAGGAGTCCAGGCTGGCGTGGCCGGTCACCAGCACGATCTGCGAGTCCTGCGGCACCTGCTGGTCGCCAAAAAGGTCCATGCCGTTGCCATCGGGCAGTTGCAGGTCCAGCAGCACCAGGCTGGGCGGCTGCATGGCCATCTGCCGGCGCGCGTCGCGCAGGGTATGGGCCACGGCGACCGAGAAGCGGTCCACGCCCACGAGTTCGCGCATGGTCGCTGCGGAATCCGCATCGTCATCGACGATCAGCACGTGGTTCATCGCATGGCCTCCAGGGGTCCTCGCCGCAACGCGTTTTGACAAAATTTCATGATCTGCCAGTTTAAGGGCGAGCATGCGGGCGTCTTTGTCAGTCCACAGGCACAGTGTTTGCCGGGCGTGCGGGAGGCGGGATCAGGGAGGTGGCTGGCGACTGGCGCGCCGGCCGCTGCGGGGCTGCAGCAGCCCCAGGAACAGGCATTCCTTGGCGCTCAGTCCGCGCGGGCGCCTGTCCGGTGCGGTGGGAATGTCCTGCCCAGGTTGCTCGCACAGGGCAAGCACCTGGGGATGGATGTAGAACTTGCGGCAAACCGCACAGGTATTGCCCAGGCGCCGGGCGACCTGCGTGACCAGAGCGTTCAGCGCCGCCGCACTGGTGCCTGCGCCTTCTTGCGGCGCTGCCTTGCCCGCGGTCAGCGCCAGTTCCAGCGCATACACGCTGGCATGCCAGGTGCGGAAATCCTTGGCGCTGAAATCCGGGCCGTCTGCGGCATCTCCGACATCTGCGGCATCAACCCCATGGGCCGCAGCCTTGCCGCAAATCCTGCGGATGTAGTCGTTCACATGCTCGGATCGCACATGGTGGACTTCGCCTTCATCGTCGATGAACTGGAACAGCCGCTGGCCCGGCAGCTCCTGGCAGCGCTTGACGATGCGGGCCACGGCCCGGTCGGACACGCGGGCCTGCTGCAGCACGCCGCTCTTGCCCTTGAAGCTCAGCGTCAGCTCACCCGCGTGCACCTGGGCATGGCGGTTTCTGAGCGTGGTGAGGCCGTAGGAGCCATTGCTCTCGGAATACTCGTCATTGCCTATGCGCAGGGCCGTGCAGTCCAGCAGCCAGACGATGGCGGCCACCACGGTGTCCAGCTGCGGCCGGCCCGGCTTGAGGTCGCGCGCCACCGCCCGACGGATGGCGGGCAGGTGGCTGCCAAAGGCGCGCATGCGGTCGAACTTGACCTGCTTGCGCTGTTCCTGCCACTGCGGGTGGTAGCGGTACTGCTTGCGGCCCCGGGCATCGCGGCCCGTGGCCTGCAGGTGGCCCTGGGCATCGGGGCAGATCCAGACATCCACATAGGCCGGTGGAATGGCGAGTTTGCGGATGCGCGCCAGCGCCTGGGCATCGCGCACGGGCGTGCCGTCCTGCGCCACGTAGGAAAAGCCCTTGCCGCGCCGCACGCGGCGCCAGCCGGGCATGCGGTCGTTCACATAGCTCAGGGCAGGGCCGGGGCCGTCCCCCTTCGCTGCCTTGCCCCTGGCTGGCGCGGAGCTCAGTGCACCCCCTGCGGTGGTGGTGGCGGCGGGGCAATGGGCGGGTCGGAGTAGGGCGAAGGTGCCGGGGCCGGTGGCGGGTCGCCCACGGGCGGAACCAGCGGCTCGGTGGGCGGCGGGTTGACCGGGGGCGCAACAGGCGGGGTGACAGGCGGGGTGACAGGGGGTGCAGGTACCGAAGTGATCATGGGAAGTTGCTCCTGTAGGGGTGGCAGGCCGGGCCGGCCTTGGTGTTGCCGTGGCAAGCGCCATGCCTGGACCCGAGGGAAATGGCCCGGGTACAAGGTTGGTTGAAGTCCGGCGCGGTGCCATCTGGTGGCAATGATGTGGCGCACGCCGGGACGGGGGTCAGGCCAGCGTTCTCAGCTTCGCTTCGCGGGACCAGAAGCGCTTCTTGGCGCCTTCGATGAAGGGTTCGGGCTTGTCGATGGGGAACACGCCCTCGTCCGGCGTGATGCCGGCCGTCTTCATGATGTGCTGCGTGGCCTTGCAGGCGGCAATGGCCTTGAGGTGGCCGAAGGCGTCGCGGAACCAGTCCTGCGCGGCTGCCTCATGGGCCAGCGCCTGGCCGCGCTCCAGCGTGATGATGGACACCACGGCATCGAACTGCGCGGATGGCGATCCGGCCAGCTGGCCGTCGGCGGGCAGGTGGCTGCCGTCGTCCAGCGTGGCGCCGCCGATCTTGGGCGCAATGATCTTCACGCTGGCCTTTTGCGCCACCAGCGCCTGGTGGAAGGCGGCAACGTGCCGGGCGCTGGAGCCTTCATCCACCAGGATGGCAACGCAACGGCCCTGCAAGGTGGGCTTCATGCGGTCGATGATGCGCGTGGCCGGGCTGGGCGGCAGCTTTTGCGGGGGCACGGCAGGCTTGGCGGCAGGCGGCAACTGGGGCAGGCCCAGGCCGCTGGCCACGCGCTTTGCCAGGTCGGCGTCTATCACCTGCAGGTGGCCGACCACGGCCAGGCGCACATGCGCCGTCTGTACCTTGGACAGCTCGAACACCAGGGCGCTGGCGATGTGGGCCTGCTCCTGCGCGCTCTGGCTTTGGTAGAACATGCGCGCCTGGCTGTAGTGGTCGGCAAAGCTCTCTGGGCGGATGCGGCCCTTGGCACCCTCCTGCGCGGGCTGGGCAAAGTGCCGCAAGCCGCGGGCTTCCGAGGCGCGCGGGCTGTCGGCCTGCAGGCTGGAGGGCTCGTAGGCCACGCGGCCCTTGGGCACCTCGGTCTGCATGTGGCCGTCGCGCTGGTGGTGGGCGAACGGGCATTTGGGCGCGTTGATGGGCAGCTGCGTGAAGTTGGGCCCGCCCAGGCGCGACAGCTGGGTGTCCAGGTACGAGAACAGGCGGCCCTGCAGCAGCGGGTCGTTGCTGAAATCGATGCCGGGCGGGATATTGGCCGGGCAGAAGGCCACCTGCTCGGTCTCGGCGAAGAAGTTGTCGGGCCAGCGGTCCAGCACGAAGCGGCCGATCTTGCGCAGCGGAATTTCCTCTTCGGGGATGAGCTTGGTGGGGTCCAGGTGGTCGTAGGGCAGGGCGTCTGCCTGCTCCTGCGAGAACAGCTGCACGCACAGCTCCCAGGCCGGGTAGTCGCCCGCCTCGATAGCCTCGAACAGGTCGCGGCGGTGGTAGTCGTTGTCTGCGGCCTGCAGCTTGAGGGCTTCGTCCCAGACCGTGGACTGGATGCCCAGTTCGGGCCGCCAGTGGAATTTCACGAAGGTGCTTTCACCCTGGGCATTGACCAGCCGGAAGCTGTGCACGCCAAAGCCCTCGATCATGCGCAGGCTGCGCGCGATGGTGCGGTCGCTCATGATCCACATGACCATGTGCATGGACTCGGGCATGAGGGAGATGAAGTCCCAGAACGTGTCGTGCGCCGTGGCGGCCTGCGGAAACCCCCGGTCGGGTTCCATCTTCACGGCATGGACCAGGTCGGGAAACTTCATGGCGTCCTGGATGAAGAAGACCGGGATGTTGTTGCCCACCAGATCCCAGTTGCCCTCTTCGGTATAGAACTTGATGGCAAAGCCGCGCACATCGCGCGGCGTGTCCACCGAGCCTGCTCCACCGGCCACGGTGGAGAAGCGCACAAAGATCGGCACTTGCTTGCCGGTTTCGGTCAGGACCTTGGCGGTGGTGTATTGCTCCAGCGAATCTGTCAGCTGGAAATAACCGTGGGCGCCTGTGCCGCGTGCATGGACGATTCGCTCTGGAATGCGCTCATGGTCGAAATGCGTGATTTTCTCGCGCAGGATGAAATCTTCCAGCAGCGTAGGGCCTTTTTCCCAGGCGGTGAGAGAGTTCTGATTATCAGGAACCGGAATGCCTTGCTGCGTGGTCAATCCGGGGTGCTGTCCGTCGGCCTGTTGCTGTAATTCTCCGCCATGGCCTGTGGTGGATTGCTTGGACGATTTCTTTTCACCAGGGGATTTCTTAGCCACGATTTACTCCTTGAAAGAAAGAGGATGGCCTGTTGTATGAGGCAATAATTATTGGAAGAGGCGATTGGCTGAACCAAAGGGCATCGTCAACAAAGCTCTGGAGATAAAAAAAGGGCCCAGGGGGCCCTTTGCCAGTTCACGCTATCGGCAGCTTAACGCTGCTGATGGCTGCCCTGCTTTTGCTGTTCTCCTGGTTGGTTGCGCTGGGGATTGCTCTGTTGCTGCTGTTGGTTGGGATTGTTCGGGTTGTTGGGATTGCTTTGCTGCTGCTGCCCCGGATTGTTCTGTTGCTGCTGCTGCTTGTTCTTGTCGTTTTGCTGGTTGCTGGCCGTGTTGCCTTGAGGGTTGTTGGTCTGTTGCGTCATTTCCGTACTCCTTAAGTAAACAGCGATGCCGTCATCACTGCAATTTCATTGTGCGACCGTGAAAATGGCCGGCTTGTAGGATATTTGGAAGATTACTTTTGGTAAAGCATTGGAATTTGCTATGGAGTGGTCTCGTTCCATTTTTTCGGTACAAATGGATGTATTTCTTATAATGAAATTGCTTTTGTAAAAAATGCAGCCAGGCCAAATATGGGGTTATTTGGCGGCGGGGCGTTTTGCAGGGGCCCTGGCCGGGGTTTTTGTGGATTTTGTCGATTTTCTGGGCGCCGGGGCCTTTGCATTTTTTACCGTTGACGCGGTATTTTTTTCCTTGGCTGCGGTGGCGGACGGCCCGCCTGCGCCCTTGCCCAGGCTATTCTTGAGCAGGGCCGTCAGGTCCAGCACGGCCGCGTTGGCCGGCGTGGCGGGTGTGGTCTCCTGTTTTTCCACGTTTTGGACATCGCCCGCATGCGCCTTGGCCTGCACCAACTGGTGGATTTCCTCGCTGAAGGAGTTGCGGAACTGGTCGGCGTCCCAGGCCTGGCTCATGTCCTTGATGAGGGCCATGGCCATGGTCATCTCGGCGCTCTTGATGCCGGCGGCCTTGGCGTCCAGCGGCGGCAGGTCCAGCTGCTCGAAGGAGCGGATCTCGCCGCCCCAGCGCAGCAGGTTGAGCACCAGCGCCCGGCCGCAGGGGATCAGGATGGCCAGGTGCTGCTTGGTCTGGATGACCACCTTGGCCACACCCACCTTGTTGCTCTTGCGCAGGGCCTCGCGCAGCAGGGCGTAGACCTTCTCGCCACGGTGCAGGGGGGCGGTGTAGTAGGGGCGTTCCAGGTAGATGAAGGGGATGTCCTGGGCATCGACAAAGGCCTCGATCTCGATGGTCTGCGTGGTCTTGGGAAAGGCGGCGGCAATCTCTTCAGCGCTCAGCACCACGTAGCGGCCTTCCTCGAATTCCACGCCCTTGACGATGTCGGCCGTGGCCACCTCCTTGCCCGTGACCTTGTTGATGCGCTTGTAGCCCACGGGCTGCATGTTGCGCTTGTCCAGCCAGTCGAAGTCGATGTCCGAGCTGGCCGTGGCCGCGTACAGGCCGATGGGAATGTGCACCAGGCCAAAGCTGATGGCGCCCTTCCACATGCTGCGCGCGGAGGTGGAGGGGCTGGATTTGGGGGAGGCGGCTTTCTTCATGGCGGTGCTTTCTTCGATTCCTGGGGGACGGCGCTCAGCGCTGCGCCTCGAAGCCCAGCGCCTTCATGGCGCGGCCCAGGCCCACGGCGGCCGTGCCGTAGTGCTCCCAGGGGGAGTTGCCCAGGCGCAGGCGCTGGTCTACCGAGCGAATGGTCCAGTGCGCGCCGCCCGTGAGCCTGTCCAGCTCGTTCCAGGCCACGGGCACGGAGATGCCCATGTCCGGCCGCGCCCGGGCCGTCCACGCGCAGGCCGTGGTGGCGCCGAAGCCGTTGCGCAGGTAGTCCACAAAAATCTTTCCCACGCGGTTGCGCGGCCCGCTTTTGGCCACGAAGCGCTGGGGCACGGCATGGGCCAGGTGCTGGACCACGGCCTGCGAGAAGGCCTTGACGGTGTCCCAGTCCAGCAGCCGCTTGATGGGCACGACCACGTGCAGGCCCTTGCCGCCGCTGGTCTTGAGGAAGGCCGGCAGCTCCAGTTCCTGCAGCAGCACATGCAGCAGGCTGGCGGCCTCCTGCACCTGCTGCCAGGGCACGCCTTCGCCGGGGTCCAGGTCGAAGGTCATGCGGTCGGGCCGGTCGATGCGGTCCTTGCGCGCGTTCCAGGTGTGCCATTCGATGGTGTTCATCTGCGCCGCCGCCACCAGGCCTTCGCGCCGGGACACCTCCATCAGCGGGGCATGGCCGGGGTCCAGTTCCGGCGACAGGGCGGCGATGCCCTGCAGCGGCGCCTGGTCGAGGTGCTTCTGGAAGAACAGCTCGCCCTCGATGCCGTCCGGCGCCCGCACCATGGCCACGGGCCGGGACTTGAGGTGGGTGATCATGAAGGGCGCCACCGTGGCGTAGTAGCGCGCCAGATCCATCTTGGTGATGCCGGTGGAGGGATCGATGACCCGCCCGGGATGGGTGATGGTCATCGAGGCGGGCAGTCGCGCCGCCCTGGCATTGCGGGTTTGCGTTCGTGCAGCGCCAGGCGTGGCTGCAGCGCTGGCGGAAGATGCGGTCGATGGCACGTGCTGTGGCTCCTCTTTGACAATGCTGCGTGCAGGCTTGTCCGCACGCAGGCCCTGGAATACGGCATGGCGGACCTGGCCGTCCTCGGTCCACTGCGCGAACGAGACCTCGGCCAGCAGCGTGGGGCGCACCCAGTGCACCCCACTGCCAAGGCCCCTGCTGTCCGCCAGCGGCGAGGTGCCGGTGGCAAGGCGCTCCAGGCGCTGGCGCAGGTCGGCCAGGGTGCGCCTGTTGAATCCCGTGCCCACCTTGCCTGCCGCGCGCAGCTGGCCGTCCTCGCCATGCACGGCCAGGACCAGGGCGCCCAGGCCCGTGCGCGTGCCCTGGGGATCGGTGTAGCCCGCGATCACGAATTCCTGGCGCAGGCCGCACTTGAGCTTGATCCAGTCGGCACTGCGCCGCGAGGCATAGGCGCTGCCGCGCCGCTTGCCGATCACGCCCTCCAGGCCCAGCTGGCAGGCGGCGGCCACCAGGTCGGCTGGCGGGGCGTCAAAGGCCTCGCTGAAGCGAAGGCGGTCCGAAGGCGCCTTGTGCAGCAGGGCCTGCAACTGCTGGCGGCGCTGCTCCACGGGCTGGGGCCGCAGGTCCTGGCCGTCCTGCCACAGCAGGTCAAACGCGAAGAACACCAGGTGGTCGGTGCGCTCGCCGTCAAAGGCGTTTTGCAGGGCCTGGAAGTCAGGGCGGCTGTCGCTGTCCAGCACCAGCACCTCGCCATCCACCCAGCCCGATTGCAGGGGCAGTGCTGCAAAGGCGCGGGCCAGGGCGGGCATTTTGGTGGTCCAGTCCTTGCCGTTGCGCGTGAAAAGGCGAACGGCGCCGCCCTCGATGCGCGCCAGCAGCCGGTAGCCGTCGAACTTGCTCTCGAAGATCCATTGCCCGGCATCTGCAGGTGCATGGTCCACCAAGGTTGCCAGCTGCGGGGCGATGCTCTGCGGCATGGGCGCGGCGACGTGCGTAGCGACGGGCGTGGTGACGGGCGCGGTGGCGGTGGGCAGGGGAAGGCCGGCCACGCTGTCGGGCAGGTCCTCGACCACGTTGAATTCGCTGGCAGCACGTTCCAGGCCGTCGTGCTCCTTGATCAGCAGCCAGGCGGGCTTTTTGGCGTCGTCCTTGCCGCGCATGCGCACCAGGGTCCAGCGGCCCTGCAGCTTGTGGCCGCGCAGCGTGAACTTGAGCTTGCCCTTGCGATAGCCTTCGGCCGCATCGCCCTCGGGCAGCCAGGTGCCACGGTCCCAGATGATGACCTTGCCCGCGCCGTACTGTCCCGGTGGAATCTGGCCCTCGAAGCGGTTGTAGGCCATGGGGTGGTCTTCCACCTGGACGGCCATGCGCTTTTCGGCCGGGTCGTAGCTGGGGCCCTTGGGCACGGCCCAGCTCTTCATGCTGCCGTCCAGCTCCAGGCGGAAGTCGTAGTGCAGGTGGCTGGCCCAGTGCTTTTGAATGACGAATTGCAAGGCGCCCGCGCCGGGCTGCCCTGCAATCGCCTCACTGGAAGGTTCTGCCGAAGGTTCCGGCGTGCGCGTGAAGTCGCGCTTTTGCCGGTACAGCGCGAGCGAGGCCTGGGGTGTCGCCGCCTTGGCCGCCCCTTTGGTGGGGCGGGCCTGGCGGGATGCCTGGGACTTGCTGCGCGTGGCCGGCATGGCGGTATCCGTCAGTGGATGAGCGCAATCAGGATGATGATGGGAATGGGAACGCCCAGCAGAAAAAGCAGTATGGATCGCATGGCAAGCCTCCGTTGAATGGATTGAATTGGATGGATTGGGTTTCAGTGCCGGGGATTATCAAAAGGCATCGCGTTGACGACCACCCCAGGTGGCGCACAGGCTGCCCACAAAAGCGCCCAGCATCAGGGAAACAAACAGCCAGAGCATGGAATGGGCCGTGGCCTTGCGTGCCTCTTCGGCTGCCTGCTTGGCCTTTTGCTTGGCTTCTTCAGCCTTTTGCTCGGCCTGCTTTATCTGCATTTGCACGGAATCAAAGGTGCTACGCACTTTCTTTTGCGCATCTTCCACGGACATATCGGAATTGCGCGCAATCAGCTGGGCCAGGTATTGCTCGTCGGCGGGAGACAGCTGGCCGGTGCGCAGCGACTGGGCAAAGATCACGCCGGCCTCGCGGGTGGCGCTGGCCAGGTCGGCGGGCGTGGCATTGCTGGTGGAGGTAGCGGCGCCGGAATTGCGGAACAGGCTGCCGGTCCAGTAGGCCAGGCCTTGGGGCGAGGCATCGGCGCCCGAGGCACCGGCCATGGCTGCGGCACCGCCAGCAGCCGCACCGCCGGCGGCGCCGATCGCGCCGCCCACCACGTTGGAGGCGCTGGTGGCCACGGTCTGCGCGGCCTTGAAGGCGCCGGAGACGGCACCGCCTGCAGCGGCGCCCATCAGGGCCACCATGGCCAGCGTGGCCAGTGCCCAGGACAGAAAGCCATGGGCCGTGTCGCGGAAGTAGACCTCGTCCGTGTGCACGCCTTGCCAGCGTGTGCGCAGCCGCCCGGCCAGATAGCCGCCCACGCCGGCCGAGGCCAGCTGGGTGAAGGCGATCCAGGCCACGGCCGTCAGGCCCAGGGCGCCGGCATCCAGGCCTTCACCGGACCATACCGACACCGACGACAGGCCCAGGCCCGTGCCCAGAATGAACAGCAGCAGCGACAGCGATGCCGCCGCCATGGCGCCGGCAAATATCGCGGCCCATGAAACGCCGCTGCGTGAGGTATCTACGGTGGCGACCGTGTTGACCACTGGCGCTTCAGCCAGGGGCGCGGATTCGGAATAGGCAATGGACATGGCCGACTTTCTTGGAGTTGAGTGCCCCATTCTTGCCAGTCGCAATAGACGCCGCTGTAGGAGGATTGGAAATGCAGGACTGGCAAACGCAGATGAAAAACGTCATCCTTTGCCAGATGACAATTTTCAAGCGAATGCGCAGGCTGGATATGGAAAATGCTGCCTGCAATCGGTAATTCTTGCAGAACATTTTCCAGGGCGGTATTTGGATTATTCAGGTCAGTGCGGCGATGCCTTTTTCCATTGCCGGATATTCATCGCCGCATTGAAGCTGTCATCCGGAAAATGCTCAGGGCTGGCGCACGTCGGCCACGACCTGCTCGCCAAAATCGGCACGCTGCAGCCAGCCCAGCACCAGGGCTGCCGCCTGCTCGGGCGTGGACAGCTTGCCGCCCTCCTTGAGTTGGGCGAAGTTGCCTGCATCGGGGAAGGCGGCGGCATCGGCGCTGCGCAACTGCACCTGCATGTCGGTGTCGATGACGCCGGGCGCCAGCGAGCAGATGCGCGCGCCGTGGGGCTTGAGCGCCTCGTCCAGCGCCACGCTGCGGCTGAAATGGTCCATGCCGGCCTTGGCCGCGCAGTAGGAGGCCTGCGAGGCAATGGCGCGCCGGCCCAGGCCCGAAGAAATGTTGAGCACCTTGCGCGGCACGGCTGTCCAGCCCTCGGTGGCGGCCAGGAAGGCGGCCGTCAGCAGCATGGGCGCCTCCAGCCCCACGCGCATGGCCTGGGCAATGTCGGCGGGCTTCAGCTGCGACAGCGGCGCAATCTGCGGAATCACGCCTGCGTTGTTGATCAGGGTGACGCTGGCGTAGCGCGCGGCGTCCAGGCCGGCCAGCCAGTCGCCCAGCCTGCGGGCCGCAGCCTCGGGCTCGCCCAGGTCCACGCTCCACTGCTGCAGCGGCGCGCGCGCCGTGGCGGCCGCCTGGGCCAGGTCTTCGCTGGTGGAGCGCGACAGCGTGACCAGTTCATGGCCGGCATCCAGCAGTTGCCGGGCCATGGCCAGGCCCATGCCACGCGAGGCGCCGGTAAGAATCGTCAGGGAAAGAAGAGGCGATGCATTGTTCATGCGGGCGATGGTATCGCTTGTGCCCGTGCTGCCGGCCCGGCCGCTGCCTGGGCGACGACGGGGTCCGATGGCAGCAGCAGCTCGGCGCTGCGCGCCTGCCGGGTGCGCTCCAGCGCCTGCACGATGCGTTCGCAGGCACGCTCGGCCGCCTCGTGCAGGCTGGCGCCCTGCAGCCAGTGGCCGGTGAGCGCGGCACTGAACAGATCGCCCGTTCCCTTGGGCACCGCATCCACCCGCGCGTGGGTGATCACATGCACGTCATCGCGCGTGACCAGGGCCACGCGCATGCGCTGGGCAGGCTCGCCGTCCAGCTCGGGCGATGCGCTGGTCACGGCCACCCACTGCGTGCGCCCCTTGAGCAGGCTGCGCGCGGCCTGGACCACATCGTCCATGCCGCGCACAGGGCGCGCGGTCAGCTGCTCCAGCTCGAAATGGTTGGGTGTCAGCCCGTCGGCCAGCGGCAGCAGGTGGCGCTGGTAGGCCTCGACCATGGCGGGGTCCACGTAGATGCCGCTGTCGTGGTCGCCGATCACCGGGTCCACCACCACGCGCAGGCCGGGCCGCTGCGCCAGCAGGCCGGCAACCCAGTCCGCCAGCAGCGTGGCCTGGGCCGGCCCGCCCAGGTAGCCGGCCAGCACGGCCTGCAACTGCCGCAGCCCGCCGCGCGCGCCCAGGTCCTGCAGATAGCCCGCAAACCACTCGGCGGCAATCGCTCCGCCGTGGATGCTGGGATAGTGCGGCGTGTTGCTGAACACCACCGTGGGCACGGCCGCCGCCGCCAGCCCCAGCGCCTGCAGCGTGGGCATGGCCACGTTGTTGCCAACTCGGCCGTAGACGACCTGGGACTGCACCGACACCACGTCGATTGCCAGGGGGTGCAGCATGTCTTGGGGAGCGGGGGCGTTCATGGGCGGCCTTGCGGGTGGCAATTCTTGGACGAAGCTGCATTTATAGCGCTGCCATGCGGGACCCGGCAGCACATTCCAGGGCGCACGGCCAGACCACTTCCAGAATCGCGGCAGCGGGATTGGAGCGCCATGCAAGAATGGTTTTTTCCGCACGCATGCATCTCGCTTGAACATGAATTCCCCTCCAGAAATCCAGGCCCTGTATTCGAAATTCAGCGGTGCCGAGGCCTCGGCGCGTTTGAGGGCAGAGATCCGCAGCCAGGTCGCGAGCTGGCGTTGGGCGTCCGACTCCATGGGCTTTGACGAACCCTATGCCCGTGAGCTGTTCGGCGGCCCTGCCGCACGCTGGCTCAGCGATGGGCGGGCAGACCCGCAAAAGCATGTGCACCACGGCCTTGATGCCCAGGGCCGCATCGTTATCGAATGCCGTTCCAGCGCGCGCGAGCAGGTGTGCCTGCACACGCCCGGACAGCGCACAACCGTGTCGTGGCATGGTGGCGGCGGCATCGATTCCGTCAGCCAAAGCCGCTACGAAGAGGGGCGGCTAGTCGCCCATCACATGCACCTTGGCTACCGTGGCATGGACAGCCGTTATGAGTACGACGGCGAACAACTGCAGTGCAGCGTGACCCGGAACTGGGAAACCCGTGAGAGGCCCTGGCTCACGCGGCAGGTGTTCGTGCATGGCGCGGACGGCGTTCTGGATCGCATCCACCTTCAATACCTGGACACGCAGGGCCAGCCCGAGCCGGGTGCCGACAGGCTGCTCTACCTGCGCCTGCCCAAGGGCGAGACGCTGAAGACCGTCGAGGCGCGTGTGCAGCTGCTGCTGGAGCAGTCACTGGCCACGGCCTTGCAGCAGATCCCACGCGATGAACCACTCTACGGTCTTCTGCTGTGCTACACGCATGAGGACCTGGCCGCAGCCTGGCCGCCCTTTCTGGTCTGGGGGCGCGAATCCTATCGGCGCGCGGTGCTGGAGCGTGGTGAAGAGGTTCCGTATTACCTTTGGGCGCCGGACGAGATACGCGGCATGGGCGATGCCGACGAGCACTGGTTCTCCGATGAGGCGCTTGGCGAAGCCTGCCTGCTGCATGGCCAGTTGATGGAGATGAAGCAGAGCAATGCCTCGGCCATGCGGGTGCTCAGGCACATGCTGCCCTTGCTGGAGAGCTTGGTCAGGCAGGCGGGTCTGCCTGTGACCGATGATTTCGTGGTGGCCTTTGCCGACAACACGGGCGAGATCGATCCCTTGAAGGCCATGAAGGCCCGTCTGCCGGATGCGCATTGGGCGTTGCTCAAGCAGCGCGGCCTGGTGTGAGGTCTTTCGGGTTCTGAAATGAAAAGGCCCGCCGGATGGCGGGCCTCCGTGCAGTGCCGGCTTGCAGTATTGCCGGCGCCTTGCAGGGCGCTCAGGCGCTCAGGCGCCCAGGTAGGCGCGGCGCACGGCGTCGTTGGTCAGCAGGTTGGCGCCGGTGTCTTCCAGCACCACCTTGCCGGTCTCCAGCACATAGCCGCGGTCGGCGATCTGCAGGGCGCGGTTGGCGTTCTGCTCGACCAGGAAGACCGTGACGCCGGCCGTGCGGATGGTCTGGATGATCTCGAAGATCTGCGCAATGATCAGCGGCGCCAGGCCCAGTGTGGGCTCGTCCAGCAGCAGCAGGCGGGGCTTGCTCATCAGCGCGCGGCCGATGGCCAGCATCTGCTGCTCGCCGCCCGACATGGTGCCGGCGCGCTGGTGGGCGCGCTCACGCAGGCGCGGGAAGAGGCCGAACACATGTTCGATGCCGGCCTCGATCTGCGGCTTGTCCAGGAAGAATCCGCCCATCTTCAGGTTGTCCGTGACCGTGAGGTCCGAGAAGATGCGCCGTCCCTCGGGCGAGACCGCGATGCCCTTGCGCATGATGTGGTGCGAGGGCAGCTGGGTGATGTCCTCGCCCTCGAACGAGATGCGGCCCGAGCTGGCGCGCGGGTTGCCGCACACCGTCATCAGCAGCGAGGTCTTGCCGGCGCCGTTGGAGCCGATCAGCGAGACGATTTCGCCCTGGTTGACGTGCAGGCTCACGCTGTCGACCGCGCAGATGGCGCCGTAGTGGGTGGAGATGTTCTCCAGTTGCAGCATGGCAGGCATCAGGCTTCTCCCAGGTAGGCCTTGATGACCCGTTCATCGTTGCGGATGGCGTCCGGCAGGCCCATGGCGATGGGCTTGCCGTACTCCATGACGAGGATGCGCTCGGACACGCCCATGACCAGGCCCATGTCGTGCTCGATCAGCAGCACGGCAATGCCGTACTGGCGGCGCAGCTGGTCGATCAGGCCCTGCAGGTCCTTCTTCTCCTGCGGGTTCAGGCCGGCGGCGGGTTCGTCGAGCATGAGCACGCGCGGCTTGGTGATCATGCAGCGCGCGATCTCCAGGCGGCGCTGGTGGCCGTAGGCCAGGTTGCCGGCCTCGCGGTTGACGAACTCGCGCAGGCCCATGACGTCCAGCCAGTGCAGGGCGCTCTCGATCTTTTCCTCTTCGCTGCGGCGGTAGCTTGCCGTGTTGAACAGGCCCGACAGCAGGTTGACGCCCGAGCGGCGGTGCTGTGCCACCAGCAGGTTTTCCAGCACGGTCATGGACTTGAACAGCCGCACGTTCTGGAAGGTGCGCACCACGCCGTGGTTGGCCACGTGGTGGCTGCTGCGGCCCTCGATGGCGCTGCCGTCCAGCGTGACGGAGCCGCTGCTGGGCTGGTAGAAACCGCTGATGCAGTTGAACACCGTGGTCTTGCCGGCGCCGTTGGGGCCGATGATGGCAAACACTTCCTGCGGGCGCACGTTGAAGCCCACATGGTCCACGGCCAGCAGGCCGCCGAAGCGCATGCACAGGTCTTTGACTTCTAGCAAATACTCGCTCATTGCCGGCCCTTGCTGCTTTCTGTTGTCCCAAAAATCATGGTGTCGGCATGCCTCATGAGCGCACCTCCACATGGTGGCGGCGCATGGGCAGCAGGCCCTGCGGGCGCCAGATCATCATCAGCACCATCACCAGGCCGAAGATCAGCATGCGGTACTCGGAGAACTCGCGCGCCAGCTCGGGCAGCACCGTCAGCAAGATGGCCGCGATGATCACGCCCAGCTGCGAGCCCATGCCGCCCAGCACCACGATGGACAGGATCAGCGCCGATTCGATGAAGGTGAACGATTCGGGGTTGACGATGCCCTGGCGCGCCGCGAAGAAGGCGCCGCCCAGGCCGGCGAACATGGCGCCCAGCGTGAAGGCGGACAGCTTGATCTTCATGGGGTTCAGGCCCAGGGAGCGGCAGGCGATCTCGTCCTCGCGCAGCGCCTCCCAGGCACGGCCAATGGGCATGCGCACCAGGCGGTTGGAGATGCACAGCGTGACCACGGCCAGCAGCAGCGCCATCAGGTACAGGAAGATCACCATGTGCAGCGAGCTGAACTCCAGCCCCAGGAACTGGTGGAAGGTCGTGCCGCCCTCGGTGGAGGGATTGCGCGTCATCTCCAGGCCCAGCACCGTGGGCTTGGGGATGCTGGAGATGCCGTCCGGCCCGCCCGTGATGCTGGTCAGGTTGACCAGCATCAGGCGGATGATTTCGCCGAAGCCCAGCGTCACGATGGCCAGGTAGTCACCGCGCAGCCGCAGCACCGGAAAGCCCAGCACGAAGCCGAACATCGCGGCAGCGGCGCCGGCCAGCGGCAGCGCTTCCCAGAAGGACCAGCCGGCCCAGTGGAACAGCAGCGCATAGGTGTAGGCGCCCACGGCGTAGAAGCCCACGAAGCCCAGGTCCAGCAGGCCGGCAAAGCCCACGACGATGTTCAGGCCCAGGCCCAGCATCACGTAGATCATGGCCAGCGTGGCGATGTCCACCGCGTTGCGGCCCGCGAAGAAGGGCCAGGACACGGCGATCAGCAGGGCGGCCAGGATCAGGCCGTTGCGGTGGCTGGGGCGTGCGTGCGGCAGCGAGGGCAGCGAGACCTTGGGCATCTTCGCCGCGATCAGCGGGCGCAGCAGCTGCACCAGGAAGACCAGGGCGCAGGCCCAGGCCACCACCGTCCAGTCGGGATTGATGATGGTGCGGGTGCCGGCGCGCTCCAGGTGCAGGCCGAAGATGGGCGTGACGACCACGGCGGTCATCACCGTGGCGATCAGGGCGTCGCGCAGGTTCAAGGTGGGTTTGGCTTTCATCAGACCTTCTCCACTTCAGGCTTGCCCAGCAGGCCCGTGGGGCGGAACAGCAGGATCAGCACCAGCAGGCCGAAGGCCACGATGTCCTTGTACTCGGACGAGATGTAGGCTGCCGCAAAGGTCTCGGCCACGCCCAGCAGCACGCCGCCCAGCATGGCGCCGGGGATGGAGCCGATGCCGCCCAGCACCGCCGCCGTGAAGGCCTTGATGCCGGCCAGAAAGCCGATGAACGGGTTGAGCTTGCCCACGGCCAGCGCGATCAGCACGCCGCCCACGGCCGCCAGCATGGCGCCCAGCACGAAGGTGAACGAGATCACGCGGTTGGTGTCGATGCCCAGCAGGCTGGCCATGTGCATGTCCTGGGCGCAGGCGCGCGAGGCGCGGCCCATGCGGGAATGGCGGATGTACAGCGTCAGCAGCACCATGAGCACGATGGCCACCACGATGATCAGGATGCGCGAGTAGGGCACATAGATCTCGAAGCCACCTTCGGCGCCGAAACGCAGTGCGCCCGGCAGCAGCGAGGGCACGGCCATGTCGCGCGCGCCCTGACCCAGGGCCACCCAGTTCTGCAGGAAGATGGACATGCCGATGGCCGAGATCAGGGCCACCAGGCGCGGGCTGCGGCGCAACGGCTTGTAGGCCACCTGCTCCACCACCAGGCCGTAGACGCCGGTGACGAAGACCGACACCACCAGCATCAGGCCGATGATGGCCCACACGGGCAGGCCGCTTGTCGTGCCGATGGCCGACAGCGTGACCAGGCCGATGTAGGCGCCGATCATGTAGATGTCGCCGTGGGCGAAGTTGATCATCCCGATGATGCCGTAGACCATTGTGTAGCCGATGGCGATCAGGGCATAGATGGCGCCCAGGGACAGTCCGTTGAACAGCTGCTGTATCAGCTGAGGTAAGAGTTCTGACATGGTGTAATGCCGCCCCAAAACAGGAAAAGGCCTAAAAGGCCAGGATGCAGACAACCGGGACACGCGTAAGCGTGCCCCGGCCAGTCAACGAGGGGGATTACTTGGCAGCGACCGACTTGCTGCCGTCCTTGTGCCATTCGAACACCTGGAAGTCGAAGGACTTCAGGTCGCCCTGCTTGTTCCAGCCCACCGAGCCCAGAACGGTCTCGAAGTTGGACTTGTGCAGGTGGTCAGCCACCTTGGCGGGGCTGTCGCCCACGGCCTTGATGCTGTCCAGCAGCACTTGCGTGGCGGCAAAGGCGGTCAGCTGGAAGGCGCCCGAGGGATTGCGCTTCTTGTCCTTGAAGGCCTTGACCACGGCGGCGTTCTTGGGGTTGGCCGAGAAGTCGGCGGGCAGGGTCACCAGCATGCCTTCGACGGCGTTGCCGGCGATGGCATTGACTTCGGGGTTGCCCACGCCTTCGGGGCCCATCATGCGGACCTTCAGGCCCTGCTCGGAAGCCTGGCGCAGCAGCAGGCCCATTTCAGGGTGGTAGCCGCCGTAGTAGATGAAGTCCACGCCGGCGCTCTTGAGCTTGGTGATGACGGCGGAGTAGTCGCTGTCGCCGGCGTTGATGCCTTCGAACAGGGCCACTTCCACGCCGGCCTTCTTCAGGTCGTCGCGCACGGAGGAGGCAATGCCCTGGCCATACGACTGCTTGTCGTGCAGCACGGCAACCTTCTTGGGCTTGGCCTTGTCCAGGATGAACTTGGCGGCGGCCGGGCCCTGCTGGTCATCGCGGCCGATGGTGCGGAAGATGAAGTGGTAGTTCTTGCCGTCGGTCAGGGCCGGGGAGGTGGCCGAGGGGGTCACGACGACCACGCCTTCGTTGTTGTAGATCGGGGCGGCGGCAATCGATGCGCCCGAGCAGACGGGGCCGATCACGTAGCCGATCTTGGCGTTGACCACGCGGTTGGCGGCCACGGGGCCTTGCTTGGGTTCGCAGGCGTCATCGACGGATACCAGCTCGATCTTCTTGCCATTGACGCCGCCAGCCGCATTGGCCATTTCCACGGCGGTGTTCACGCCTTCCTTGACCATGTCGCCGTACTGCGTCAGCGGGCCGGTGGTGGGAACCACCATGGCGATCTTGATTTGCGCATGCGCTGTGGAGAACAAGGCGGCACCAGCCAAACCCAGGGCGGCGACGACGGTGTGCATGCGGAACGGAATGCTCATGGGTACTTCCTTCAACTTTGGGTAAAGCGTTCTGAAAAGCGCGGTGGCTCCTGTAGGGGCGATCCGCGCAAAGAAGCACAGGTTAATCTCCTGGTTACCAATGGCAACAGGGTATCCCGGGGCTGGCGCGGCTGCAGGCTTTTCGCTAAGGGCTGGATGCCATCGCAGGCTGCTTGTCAGTGCCGGTTTTGGGCGACGAAAACGCCTGATGCCGACGGTGCACCCGGACGGTGCTTCATGAAACCAATATGACCGACTGCAAGAAGGGGAAACACGTACACGGAATGTTGCATCGCAGCAACGCGCCAGCGGGCGCCGGTTTCCGTGTTTCTGCGGTGGATCAAAACGGCACGGCGGATTCGAAACGCAGCGTTTGGCCCGACAGGGGATGCGCCAGCTCCAGCTGGTGCGCATGCAGCAGCAGGCGCGGCGACAGGGCCTGCACGGCGGCATCGGCATAGAGCGCATCGCCCAGGATGGGATGGCCCAGCGCCGCCATGTGCACGCGCAACTGGTGGGTGCGACCCGTCACGGGCTGCAGCTGCATGCGCGTGATGGGAGCGTCCCTGCCTTCGGTGGCTGCTGGCATGGCGCGCCACAGGGTCTGGCTGGGCTTGCCTTGCACGGCGTCGATGATGCGCAAGGGGCGTCGCTCCCAGTCGGCGGCTATCGGCAGATCGATGCTTTGCCAGTCGTCGGCCTGCTGCTCGGCAGGGCGGCCGGCGACCACGGCCACGTAGCGCTTGTGCACGCGGCGCTGCGCAAAGGCTTCGCTCAGGAGGCGCTGGCCGGCCAGGCTGCGCGCCATGACCACCAGGCCCGAGGTGGCCTGGTCCAGCCGGTGCACGACCAGCGCATCGGGCCAGCGCTGCAAGGCGCGGCCGCTCAGGCAGTCCTGCTTGTCGGGGCCGCGCCCGGGCACGCACAGCAGGCCGGAGGGCTTGTCCAGCACCAGCAGCTCGGCGTCCTCGTACAGGCAGGAGACACCTGCATCGGTATCTGCATCGGCAGCAGTACCAGCACCGAGGCACTCCTGCCGCCATTCAGCGCTCAAGCCGCTCACCGTTCATTCAGGAGCCTGTGCACGGTGGCGCACAGCTCCTCCACGTCATTGGGCTTGTGCACCAGGGCCCGGGCGCCTGCGGCCATGGCGGCCTGCTCGATCTCGGCGGTGATGTAGCCCGAGGCCAGGGCGATGGGCAGCAGGGGCTGGATGGACAGCGCCTCATACACCAGGTCGATGCCGCTGTAGCCGGGCATGTTGTAGTCGGTGACCAGCAGGTCGTAGTCCTGGGGGGCGGCGCGCAGCGCCTCGGTGGCCTCGTGCGGATCGGTGAAGCCGCTGACCTGGTAGCCGCGCCGGCGCAGCAGGCGCTGCACCAGGAAGACCAGGGCCTGGTCGTCGTCCACGTACATCACATGCTGCTGCGCGGCCTGGGGGTCGGGCAGCAGGGCGAACTGCGGACCGGTCGGGGTTTCCGCGGCTGCCAGCGGCTCCGGCAGGCTGGGCGGCGTTTCGGCCGCGGGCGCCTGGGCTGGTGCGTGCTCGGCGGGCGCCAGGGCGTCGGCCGGGGGAAAGTACAGCGTGAAGCGGCTGCCTTGCCCTGGAATGCTGTACACGTCCACGGCGCCGCCGTGGTTGCGCATGACGCCGTGCACCACGGGCAGGCCCAGGCCCGTTCCCTGGCCCACGGGCTTGGTGGTGAAGAAGGGCTCGAAGATGCGCTGCAGCGTGCGCGCATCCATGCCGGGGCCGTTGTCCTGCACCGACAGCGCCACGTAGCTGACGGGCGGCAGGCCCAGGCGCTCGCACAGGCGCTGGTCGGGGCGCACCAGGTCGGCGTCCATCTGGATCAGGCCGCGCCGCTCACCCAGGGCGTGCATGGCGTTGGTGCACAGGTTGAACAGGGCCTGCTCCACCTGCATGGCGTCGGCCAGCATGGGGGGCAGCTGCGGCGGCACATGCACCTGCAGCTCCACGGCGGGCGGCAGGGTCACGCGCAGCAGCCGCGCCGTGTCGCCCATGACTTCGCGCGCCTGCACGGGCTTGCGCTGGGGCGGCTCGTTGCGGCTGAAGGTCAGGATCTGGCGCACCAGGTCGCGCGCGCGGCGGCCGGCCTTCTCGATCTCCTGCAGGCTTTCGATGGCTGCGGCATTGCCGCCGCAGTCGGCCTTGGCCAGTTCCACGTTGCCCAGGATGGCGCCCACGATGTTGTTGAAGTCGTGCGCAATGCCGCCGGCCATGGTGCCCAGGGCCTGCATCTTGTGCGATTCGCGCAGCTGGTCTTCCAGCTCGTTGCGCTGGGCCTCGGCCTTCTTGCGGCTGGTGAGGTCGCGCGCGAACACGGTGGTGGTCTCGCCGCCGCTGTGGTGCTCGAAGGAGACACTGACCTCGACCGGAATCTCGCGGCCGCTGGCCGTGCGCGCCGTCATCTCGCCCAGCACGGCCTGCGTGGTCAGCGGTGCAAAGGACAGGGCCTGTGCCGCATCGGGCAGGAAACGCTCCAGCGGACTGCCCAGCGCGTCGTGCGGCGGGCACAGGAACAGGGCGGCGGCCGTGGGATTGAAGACGGTGATGCGCTGGTCCGAGTCCAGGCAGATGATGGCGTCCAGCGCCGAGTTGATGACCGATTCCAGCCGCCGCTCGCTCAGGAACAGCTGGTGGTTGCGCTGCTGAAGCGCCAGGCGCTCGGCCAGCAGCGGGCCCTGGTCCACCACGGCGCAAAGGTACTGGGCAATGGGCGGGCCGCTTTGCTGGGGGATGGCGATGCAGGCCACGTGCAGGTCGGCGCGCAGCTGGTGCTGCTCGGTGATCTCGAAGCAGACCTCGTGGGCCTCGGTGCGGCCCAGCTCGCGCGCGGCGGAGAAAGTCCTGCGCACGCGCTCGGCATCGTCGGGGTGCACGAAGGGCGCGAAGTTCACCAGCAGCCGGTCATGCTCGGAGGGCTGGAAGGCGCTGTGCGCCATGGCGTTGGCCTGCACCACCATGTCGTGCTCGTCCACCACCAGCAGGGGCAGGGGAATGCTGGCGAACAGGGCCTCGAAGCGCTCGGAGGCGCTTTCGGCCACGGCCTGGCTGTAGTCCAGCACGCGGTTCTGGATTTCCAGTTCGCGCTGGTAGTTGCGCAGCTCGGCCACCAGGGCCTGCAGCGGGTCGTCTACGGGCTGGAAGAGGGGGAAGCGTTCGACGGGGGGCAGGTCGGCGCCGGGCGCCAGCAGCGCATGCAGGGGCAGGTGCTCGTCGTCGCGAGGCGGATCGGAATGGTCTGGGCTGCTCATCGCGTGCTGGCGCTGGGGAAAGCGGCATATGCCGCACAAATCCTGGTGGCCCGCGCACGGCGCCCGGCAGGTTGACCGGGGCCCGGCGCGGGCAGGGCCGCAGTGTACGCGCGCCGGGCGGGGCGCCACAAGCGCCCCTTGGGGTGACAGGTGCTTCAGCTCAGGTAAGCGTCCACGGGGATGCAGCTGCAGTACAGGTTGCGGTCGCCGTAGACGTTGTCCACCCGGCCCACCGGGCACCAGTACTTGGACTGGCGCAGGGCAGCCACCGGGTAGGCAGCGGCCTCGCGGCTGTAGGGGCGGGCCCATTCCGAGGCCAGCAGGGTCTCGGCCGTGTGCGGCGCGTTCTTGAGCGGGTTGTCGTCCTGGGGCAGGCGGCCCTGCTCGATGGCGCGGATTTCCTGGCGGATGGCGATCATCGCGTCCACGAAGCGGTCCAGCTCGTACAGGCTTTCGCTTTCGGTGGGCTCCACCATCAGCGTGTTGGGCACGGGGAAGGACAGCGTGGGCGCATGGAAGCCGTAGTCGATCAGGCGCTTGGCCACGTCCTCGGCCATGACGCCCGTGCTTTCCTTGAACTGGCGCAGGTCCAGGATGCACTCGTGCGCTACATGGCCGTGCTCGCCTGCGTACAGCGTGGGGTAGTGGTCGCGCAGCCGGGCGCTGATGTAGTTGGCGCTGAGGATGGCGGTCTCGGTGGCCAGGGTCAGGCCCTGGGCGCCCATCATGCGGATGTACATCCAGCTGATGGGCAGCACGGCCGCATTGCCCAGCGGTGCGGCACTGATGGCACCCGTGCCGCCCGCAAGGCCCGCCGTGGCATGGCCGGGCAGGAAGGGCACGAGATCCTCGACCACGCAGACGGGGCCCACGCCCGGGCCGCCGCCGCCGTGCGGGATGCAGAAGGTCTTGTGCAGGTTCAGGTGGCTGACATCGCCGCCGAAGCTGCCCGGCGCGGCCAGGCCCACCAGGGCGTTCATGTTGGCGCCGTCCACGTAGACGCGGCCGCCATGGTCATGCACCAGCTTGCACAGCTCCTTGACCTGGGTCTCGAACACGCCGTGCGTGCTGGGGTAGGTGATCATGATGCAGGCCAGGTTGGCACTGTGCTGCTCGCACTTGGCCGCCAGATCCGCCATGTCGACGTTGCCGTTGGCGTCGCAGGCGGTGACCACCACCTGCATGCCCACCATCTGCGCGCTGGCGGGGTTGGTGCCGTGGGCGCTGCTGGGAATCAGACAGACGTTGCGGTGCGACTGGCCCCGGCTCGCATGCCAGCCCTTGATGGCCAGCAGGCCCGCGTACTCGCCCTGGCTGCCGGCATTGGGCTGCAGGCTGATGCCGGCGTAGCCCGTGGCCTGGCACAGCCAGTCGCGCAGCTGCTTGTCCAGTTCCGCATAGCCCTGCTGCTGGTCGGCCGGGGCAAAGGGGTGCACCTGGGCGAACTCGGGCCAGGTGATGGGAATCATCTCGCTGGTGGCATTGAGCTTCATGGTGCAGGAGCCCAGCGGGATCATGCTGCGGTCCAGCGCCAGGTCCTTGTCCGACAGTTGGCGGATGTAGCGCAGCATGGCGGTTTCGGAGCGGTGGGTGTTGAACACCGGGTGCGTGAGGAAGTCGCTGCTGCGGCGCAGGCCGTCAGGGATCAGCGGCTCCACGCCCTTCTCGAAGGCGGCGAAGCCGGGCAGCGGCTGGCCGTCCTTGGCAAACACCTTCCACAGCAGTTCGACATCGGCACGCGTGGTGGTTTCGTCCAGCGAGATGCACAGGTATTCGCCGAAGTACACGCGCAGGTTGGCGCCCAGCGAGCGCGCGCGGGCGGCGATGGCCTGGGTGGCCGCACCCGTGTGCAGGCTCAGCGTGTCGAAGCTGGGCACCTCGCGCAGCGGCGCGCCCAGCTCGGCCAGGCCACGCGCCAGGATGGCCGTGTACGAGGCCACGCGGCGGGCGATGCGCTCCAGGCCCTCGGGGCCGTGATAGACGGCGTACATGCTGGCCACGACGGCGGGCAGCACCTGGGCCGTGCAGATGTTGGAGGTGGCCTTTTCGCGGCGGATGTGCTGCTCGCGCGTCTGCAGGGCCAGGCGGTAGGCGGGCTTGCCGTGCACGTCCACGCTCACGCCGACCAGGCGGCCGGGCAGGGAGCGCTTGAACTCGTCGCGGCAGGCCATGAAGGCGGCGTGCGGGCCGCCGGCGCCCATGGGCATGCCAAAGCGCTGGGTGGTGCCCACCACGATGTCGGCACCCCATTCGCCGGGCGGCGTGATCAGGGTCAGCGCCAGCAGGTCGGTGGCCACGATGAAGGCGGCCTGCCTTGCATGGGCCTTGTCCACGTCGGCGCGCAGATCGTCGATGCGGCCGCTGGTGGCCGGGTACTGGGCCAGCACCGCGAAGTACTCGCCGTCCATCAGCTGGTTCCATTCCTCCAGCGAATTGGCCAGCAGCACCTCGATGCCCAGCGGCGCGGCGCGCGTCTGTATCACCTCGATGGTCTGGGGGTGGGCATCGCCTGCCACCACGAAACGGTTGCTCTTGCTTTTGACGGAGCGCTTGGCCAGCGTCATCGCCTCGGCGGCGGCCGTGGCCTCGTCCAGCATGGAGGCGTTGGCAATCGGCATGGCCGTCAGGTCGCAGACCATGGTCTGGAAGTTGACCAGGGCCTCCATGCGGCCTTGCGAGATCTCGGCCTGGTAGGGCGTGTAGGCCGTGTACCAGGCGGGGTTCTCCAGAATGTTGCGCAGGATCACGCCGGGCGTGTGCGTGCCGTAGTAGCCCTGGCCGATGAAGCTCTTGAGCAGCTGGTTGCGGCCTGCCAGCGCCTTGAGCTCGGCCAGCGCCTGGGCCTCGGTGGCCGCTGGCGGCAGCGCCATGGGCTGGTGGCGCCGGATGGAGGGCGGGACGATGGCGTCGATCAGCGCATCGCGCGATGCCGCGCCAATGGCGCCGAGCATGCGGGCCTCGTCTTCGGGCGCTATGCCGATATGGCGAGCCACGAATTCGGTGGCGTTCTCGAGGGCGGCAAGGGGCTGGGTGGAGGACATCAGCATGGAGGGACCTGTCTCAAAAGCTGAAAAGCGCCAGGGCGGGCCCTGGCGCCCGTCCTGGCCGGAAAGAGGCGTCAGTTGCTCTGTGCGAAGGCCGTGTAGGCGGCTTCGTCGAGCAGCGCGGCCAGCTGGCCTGCGTCGCTGAGCTTGACCTTGAAGAACCAGCCTTCGCCCAGCGGGTCGCTGTTGGCCAGGGAGGGGTCGTCGCGCAGGGCTTCGTTGACTTCGACGATCTCGCCGCTGACGGGCATGTAGACATCGGCGGCGGCCTTGACGGACTCGACCACGCCGGCCACATCGCCCTGGTTGAAGCTGGTGCCCACGGCGGGCAGATCGACGAACACCACGTCGCCCAGCGCATCCTGCGCGTGGAGGGTGATGCCGACGATGGCCGCGTCAGGGTTGGCGGCGTTGATCCATTCGTGGTCCTTGGAATACTGGATGCTCATGGCTTGCTCCGATAGAAACTGAAAAAAACCTGTGAAAGGCGGTTTGAGAAAGGTCAGTGCGCACTGTAGCGGCATGCGATGGCAGGAAAAACGAATCCGCCGAACTCGATCCACGCCAAGCGCGCAGGCTGTCCTCAACCGCGGTGATAGCGGGGCGCCACGAAGGGCGTGGCCTGCACCTGCATGGGCACGGCCTTGCCGCGCACCATGGCCTGCAGCGTGGTGCCGATGGCGGCGCTGCCCGGCTCCACATAGGCCAGTGCCACGGGCTGGTTCAGCGTGGGCGACAGCAGGCCGCTGGTGACCTGGCCGACCTTGCGGCCGCTCGCGTCCAGCAGCTCCGTGCCTTCGCGCACGGGCACGCGCTCCAGGGCCACCAGGCCCACGCGCTTGCGCGTGAGCAGCTCGGGCGACTGCAGCTGGGCCAGCACGGCGGCCGCGCCGGGAAAGCCGCCTTCGCGCTCGCCACCGATGCGGCGGACCTTCTGCACGGCCCAGTTCAGGGCGGCCTCGGCCGGGGTGGTGGTCGTGTCCAGATCGTTGCCGTACAGGCACAGGCCGGCTTCCAGGCGCAGCGAATTGCGCGCGCCCAGGCCCACGGGCCTGACTTCGGGCTGGGCCAGCAGGGCACGGGCAAAGGCCTCGGCGTGGCCGGCGGGCAAGGAGATCTCGAAGCCGTCCTCGCCGGTATAGCCGCTGCGCGTGATGTACAGCTCGGCGCCTTCCCAGTCGAAGTAGCCGCCCGTCATGAACACCAGCCCGGCCGTGTCGGGCAGCAGGCGCTCCATGGCGACTGCTGCCTGCGGGCCCTGCAGCGCCAGCAGGCCCCGGTCGAACTGGGGCTCGATTTCGCAGCGCTGGCCGATGCGGGCCTCTATGTGCGCCAGGTCTTCGTGCTTGCAGGCGCCGTTGACGATCAGGAACAGGTCGTCCTCGCGGCGCACGAACATCAGGTCGTCCAGAATGCCGCCCGCGTCGTTGAGCAGCAGGCCGTAGCGCTGGCGGTGTTCGCCCAGGCCCAGCACGTCCATGGGCAGCAGCGATTCCAGCGCGGCGCCGGCATCCGGGCCGCGCAGGCTGATCTGGCCCATGTGCGAGACATCGAACAGGCCTGCCGCCTCGCGCGTGTGCAGATGCTCGGCCATCAGCCCCTGCGGGTATTGCACGGGCATGGAGTAGCCGGCAAACGGCACCATGCGAGCGCCCAGTTCCTGGTGCAGGTCGAACAGCGGGGTCTTGAGCAGATCGGTGGTGGAGGCAGCGGTCAAGGAGGGACTCTCTTTTCGGCAAGGGGCAAGGCACAACGCCATCCCGGAATCCCGGGATGTCCTGCCCTGCTGTCCGCTTTACCTGAGAGATTCACCCGCACCTTCCATGCGTGGGGCTTGCTCCTTCGGTGGATGGGGCACACCGCCGTGCCCTGCATCTCTCTCCAGCTAGGAACGCCTGCGGCCGTGGCGGCAGGCGGTGCCAGTCCTTTTACCTGAGCGTTCGGGACGAACCCTGCGCCTTCGGCGGCGCCGCTGCCTGTGACCAT
Organism: Delftia deserti; assembly: GCF_042653485.1. NCBI lineage: Bacteria > Pseudomonadati > Pseudomonadota > Betaproteobacteria > Burkholderiales > Comamonadaceae > Delftia > Delftia deserti. The sequence continues at coordinate 6,620,842 of NZ_JBHSIH010000001.1, forward strand.
TGCGGCCGGGCGGGCACTCTCTCCTGACCGGCGCATTCTAGCTGCGGCCGGCCCCTGCGCGGCTGCGGGATTTCCGCGGGCCGACTGCAGCTCCATGCGCTTGCCTGCATGGATGCATTTGCAAATTGCATAACTGTCTAAAAAATCTCCTACATTGAGATGCATCGATATATGAAATCTCGTGAGCGAGAAGGAAGAAGCGCACATGCAGCAGACGCTGGGAGACACATTGGCCTGGCCGGCACGTTACCTGCCGAACAAGGAAGCCCTGGTCGCGTGGGAGGGCGGCGAGCGCCGCGCCTGGACCTATGCACAGCTCGATGCCGAGGTCAACCGCCACGCCCACGGCCTGGCCGAGCTGGGCATAGGCCATGGCGACGTGGTGGCCGCCTTTCTCTACAACACGCCGGCCTTTGTCTTCACCATGCTGGCGGCCGCGCGCCTGGGCGCCATCTTCAACCCCATCAACTACCGGCTGGCGGCGCAGGAGCTGGCCTTCATCCTCAAGGACGGTGCAGCGCGCGCCCTGGTCTTCGAGCAAGAGGGCGGCGAGGTGGCCGCACGCGCCCAGGCCCTGCTCAAGGCCGAAGGCGGGGGTGGCCCTGGCACGGGCGTCGAGCACTGGATCTTTGCCGACGATACCCAGGCCGACGCGCTGCCGATCTGGGCCACGCAGCGCCTGTCCGCCCTGGCCAGCGGCCGCAGCAGCGCGCCGCCACAGGCCCATGTGCGCGAAAGCGATCCTTGCATCCTCATGTACACCAGCGGCACCACGGGCCGGCCCAAGGGCGTGCTGCACACGCACCGCAGCAAGCTGGCGCACAACGCCCTCATGCACCAGACCATGCAGTTCACGCGCGACGACGTGGGCCTGGCCATGGCGCCGCTCAACCACACGGCCGAGCTGCACACCAGCTTTTTGCCGCGCCTGCAGGCCGGGGCCACCCAGGTGCTGCTGCGCCGCTTCGACGTGACCGAGGCCTGGCGCCTGATCCGCGAAGAGCGCGTGAGCTTCTTCTTTGCCGCGCCCACCATGGTCACCATGCTGCTGGCCGACCCCATTGCCTCGCCTGAGCAGGCGCCCGCGCTGCGGCTGGTGGAGTACGGCGGCGCCTCCATGGCGCCGCACCTGATCCGCGAATGGACGCGCAAGGTCGGCAGCGACCTGGTCCAGGTCTACGGCACCACGGAAATGGGTCCCTGCATGTCCGTCCTGCTGCCGCGCGAGCAACTCTCGCACGCGGGCTCGGCAGGGCTGCCCTCCATGGGCCATGACCTCATCGTGGCGCGCCTGCGCGAGGACAACGCCCCCACCGATCCGGCCGAGGCCTGCCTGCCCGGCGAGGTGGGCGAAATCCTGGTGCGCGGCCCCTGCATGATGGCCGGCTACCTCAACCGCCCCGACGCCAATGCCCGCGCCCTGGCGCACGGCTGGTACCACACGGGCGACCTGGGCCACATCGACGACGACGGCTACCTCTGGATCCGCGACCGCATCGACTACATGATCAATTCGGGTGCCGAGAACGTCTATCCGCGTGAGGTGGAAGACGCGCTGGTCGAACACGCCGATGTGCTCGAGGTCGCCGTCATCGGCGAAGCCGACGAGCGCTGGGGCCAGATCGTCGCCGCCCATGTGGTCGCCAGGCCCGGCGCCACGCCCACGGCCGAGGCGCTGGACGCCTTCCTGGTCCACGGCGACCGCCTGGCCGCCTACAAGCGCCCGCGCCGCTACCACTTCCGCCAGGCCCTGCCCAAGACGGCCAGCGGGAAGATACAGAAGCAGTTGCTGAGGGTGGTGGTGACGGCGTGAGTGCCTGACAAAGCTGGCGCATCCCGTCGGGGCAATGCTTGAACGTGGGCCCTCGCACTCGCACAATGGGTGGGCAACATTGCGAGGTACAAGATGCGCACCATGACGGCAAACCAGGCAGGAAAGGGATTCGCGGAGGTCATAGAGGCCGTCCGCGAGGGTCCTGTACTGATCCAGCAGCAAGCCGCAAATGTGGCTGTGGTCATGTCGGTGCAGGAGTACGAGCGGCTCATTCACACCAACCTTTCGGAGTTCCAGCGCTTCAGTGACCAGGTTGGCACCAAGGCCGGCAAGGCCGGTATGACCGAAGACGTGCTTCAGGAACTGCTGGGCCGTGAGGACTGATCTGCGGCTGGTGATCGACACGAATCTGTGGATCAGCCGCCTGCTCATGCCGACTGGCATGGCAGCAAAGAGCGTGGATCAGGCGCTGGGCTGCGCGACCGTGTTGATGTCCCAGCAGACCCTGGCGGAATTGAGCGAGGTTCTCTTGCGCCCGAAATTCGACCGGTATGTTTCCCGCGAGGACAGGCGGCGCTTCCTGCTGTTGCTGGACGGAGTGGTGCGACGGATTTCCGTCACCCGGCAGGTTTCCGTATGCCGCGATCCCAAGGATGACAAATTCCTTGATGTCGCACTCAACGGCGGTGCCCAGATGATTGTGACGGGGGACCAGGACTTGCTTGTCCTGCATCCTTTCCAAGGCATTAAGATACTCAAGCCTGCAGATTTTCTTGACAGAGCGGCCCGTTGAGAGGGGAGGGTGGTGGCAGGGAGGCTGGCCCTGCTTGTCACCGGCTTTCACGGCAGCACGCTGCCACCGCCTGCCGCAGCCACCGATGCATGGCATCCCCCTGCTTGCGCACATGCCAGGCCTGCTGGTAGGCAAACCGGGGCAGCTCCAGCGGCGGAGCGAAACGGCGCAGCGTTTTGTGGCGGCGCATGTCTCCGATGGCGCGGCTGCCCACGGTCAGCACGAGGTCGGTGCCGGCCAGCACCTCCAGCGCCGCGCTCCAGTGGGGCAGGGCCAGCACCACGCGCCGGCTCAGGCCTTGGGCGGCCAGCGTCCGTTCGATTTCCTCGTTGGCGTCGGGCCGCATGGCCAGCATGACGTGCGGGCGCTGCAGCCAGTCCTGCAGCGACAGGCCGCCGCGTGCCGGCAGCACGGCCTGGTCGGCCACGCTCACGAACTGTTCCTGGAACAGATCCTGCACCTCGATGCCGTCGGTTAGGTCGGGTGCGTCGGGGAAAGGGCCCAGGGCCAGGTCCAGTTCGCCATCGGCCAGCTGGGCCAGCATCACCTCGCGCGTGGACTGGCTGATGGCCAGGTCCAGCCCGGGTGCGTGCTGGCGCAGATGCCGCATCAGCGGCGGCAGCACGATGCGCGATGCGTAGTCCGACAGCGCCAGCCGCAGCCGTCCGCGTGCGTGGGCCGGGTCGAACTCTGCCTGCGCCAGCAGGCCGTTGAGGCTGCCCAGCGCATCCGCCAGCGGTTGCACCAGGCCTTGCGCGCGTGCCGTCAGCGCCATGCGGCCACCACGCCGCACCAGCAACGGGTCGCCCAGATGTTCGCGCAGCTGCGCCAGCGAATGGCTCATGGCCGGCTGGCTCTTGTGCAACCGCAGGGCCGCGCGCGTCACATGTTTTTCGGCCAGCAGGGCGTGCAGGGCCAGCAGCAGGTTGAGGTCGATCCGGCGCAGTTCATCCATAGCATGAATATAGAACGTGCAGGCAAACGATTTCCATCCATTCAGCGGATGCGAGAGCATCCAGGCATGGATTCGCGAACAGGAAAAGGGAGATCTGCATGACAGGACGGAACACGATTTTGGCCATGGCCCCCGTGGGCATGGCACTGCTGGCTGGCTCCATCTTGCCGTTCCAGGCGGCGAGCAACGCCATGGTCGGGCGTCTGCTGGGCCATCCGCTGTGGGGCGCGCTGACTTCGCTGGCCGTGAGCGTGATGGTCGTCGTGCCCGCGCTCTGGGCCATGCGCGCGCCCACTCCCGCCGTGGCGCAGGCGGCCGCGGGACCGTGGTGGCTATGGATAGGCGGCGTGCTGGGCGCCATCTATGTGGCCAGTGCGGCGGCCGTGACACCCAAGCTGGGTGCGGGCGGTTTTCTGGTCTGCGTGGTGGCGGGGCAGATCGTGGTTTCGGTGCTGGTGGACCACTTCGGCCTGATGGGCCTGGGCGCCAGGCCGGTCAATTGGTCGCGGCTGGCAGGGGTGGCGCTGATTCTGGGCGGCGTGTTCCTGGTGGTGCAGGGCGGGCAGGTCAAGGAACCGGCCGGCGCGGGCAGTGCGGCCGCTCAGCGCTAGCGCATTGCGAGGGCACGGTGGTGCGAGGCTCCCTCAGACCTCGCCCCAATGCAACAGGCCGCCCCGCTGCGGATAAGCGGGGCGGCCTGTAACGGGCTCCTGAGGGGATCACGCATCCGGGCGCTGGCGGTAGTCGGCGGGGCTGGGTGAATGGTTTTGCTGCGCCGGTAAGCGTGCTCCCATGCAGACAAGTGTGCGCGTGTGGCCTCAGAAAATGCTGCTTTATTTCTTCAAAACAGGCGTTGCTACAGAAAATTATTCTGCACCTGCCTGTTTTGCAGTAGATTGCCGGCCATGGATACCCTCGACAGAAAGATTCTTTCCGCCCTGCAGGCCAACGCGCGCGCCAGCCTGCAGGAAATCGGCGCGGCCGTGGGCCTGAGCGCCTCGCCCTGCTGGGCGCGCATCAAGAAGCTGGAAGAGGCGGGGGTGATCGAGGGCTATACCGTGCGCCTGAACCCGCTGGCGCTGGGCCTGGGCGATACGGTGCTGGTGCAGGTCACGCTGGACAGCCATTCGGACAACACGCTGGAGAAATTCGGCGAGATGCTGGCGACCATTCCCGAGGTGGTGGAGGCGCATCTGGTCTCGGGCGAGTACGACTACCTGCTGCGCGTCGTCGTCAAGGACACGCGCGACTACGAGCGCCTGCTGCGCGAGAAGCTCTACAAGATCAAGGGCATACGCCACAGCCAGTCCAGCTTTGTGCTGCGCACGCTGAAGAAGGCCGACCTGCCGCTGGGGGTCTGAAGTCCATGCCCTCTGGCCAGGCGCCGCCGCCCGCCCCCTACCGCGAACACTCCCCACCGCCCGCCTTGCAGCCGCACTTCCAGTGCCTGTGGAGCAGCACCGTGGCCAGGGACTACGCCGGCGGCTTTCTCGTGGTGCCGGATGGCTGCGTGGACATCGTCTGCAAAGGCGGTCGGCTGCTGGCCGTGGGGCCCGACCGGGTGGCTGCGCGGCCCGCGCTGGTGCCGGGGTCCGAGGTATGGGGGGCGCGCTTCGGCCCCGGTGCGGCCAGCGCCTGGCTGGGCCTGCCCATGGACGAGATCGTGGGGCAGGCGGTGGAACTGGGCGATCTGCTGGGGTCGCGCGCGCGGGAGTGGGTGCATCGCATCAACGATGCGCAGCCGGGCGCAGGGCAGGCCGTGTTCCTCCGTGGACTGGTGCAGATGGGCCGCGACGCCCCAGCGCCGGACCGGCAGGCCATGCAGCTGTTCAATGTGGCGGCTGCAGCCTGGCGGGATGAATCCGGTGTACTGGCCGCCATGCGCGCACAGCTGGACATGTCCGAGCGCAGCCTGCGCCGCTTGTGCCACGCGCAGTTTGGCTACGGCCCCAAGACGCTGGAGCGCGTGCTGCGCTTTCAGCGCCTGCTGACCCTGGCACGGTCTGACCGGCAGGCAGGTCTTGCGGCCCTGGCCCTGGACGCGGGCTACGCGGACCAGGCGCATCTGTCGCGCGAGGTGAGGGCGCTGTGCGGCATCACGGCGCAGGCCGCCATGGCGCAGTTGCTGGATTGAGCAGTCCGGCTGGCCGTTTTGTTCAAGACCGCTGCCACGGCGTGGCCGATGATGGCGGCTTACCAGCATTCAACGGAGCAGAACATGGGCATCAGGGGCAAGAACCACCAGATCGACAACATCGAATTCAACGTGGCCGATATTGCGCGCAGCAAGGCGTTCTATGGCGAGGCCTTCGGCTGGACCTTCACCGATTACGGGCCGAGCTACACCGAGTTCAGCGACGGCCGGCTGACGGGCGGCTTCACCACGGGCGAAGAGGTGCGGCCCGGCGGCCCGCTGGTCATCCTCTACGCCGACGATCTGGCCGAGGCACAGCGCCGCGTGGAGGCGGCCGGGGCCGGGGCCGTGATCAGCCGTGCGGTGTTCGCGTTCCCGGGGGGCCGCAGGTTCCACTTCACCGATCCGGACGGCTACGAGCTGGCCGTGTGGTCGGCCGATGCCTGAAAGACGACAGCCCGCATCTGCGGGCTGTTTTTCATGGGGACTGGGCCGGGTGTCAATCGACGTTGGAGCCCAGCTGCATGTCCTTGTACTTCACGATGTGCGTGCCCTTGACCAGGCGGTAGCCGCCCCAGATCAGCAGGAACAGCGGCAGGCCGATGTAGGTGGCAACCACGCCGGTCCAGTCGATGCGGTCGGCCATGAAGGCCTCGTAGTTCTGGCCCAGCGTGATCACCATGCACAGCACGAAGGCGAAGATGGGGCCGAACGGGAACCAGGATGCGCGGTAGGGCAGCTGGTTCAGGTCCAGGCCCTGGGCCTCGAAGCCCTTGCGGAAGCGGTAGTGGCTGATGGCAATGCCCAGCCAGGCGATGAAACCCGTCATGCCCGACAGATTCAGCAGCCAGATGTAGACCAGTTGCGGGCTGAAGATGTTGGTCAGGAAGCACAGCGCCGCCACCACGGTGGTGGCCAGCAGGGCCAGCGTGGGCACGCCGCGCTTGTTGACATACGAGAACATGCGCGGCGCCATGCGCTGGCAGGCCAGCGTGTAGAGCATGCGCGTGGAAGCGTACATGCCCGAGTTGCCGGCCGACAGCACCGAGGTCAGCACCACGGCGTTCATCACGGCGGCGGCCGACAACAGGCCAGCGCGCTCGAAGACCAGGGTGAAGGGGCTCACGCTGATGTCGCCCAGATCATTCTTGAGCAGGTGCGGATCGGTGTAGGGGATCAGCAGGCTGATGACCAGAATGGCGAAGACGTAGAACAGCAAAATGCGCCAGAACACCTGGCGCACGGCGCGGGGCACGTTCTTGGCGGGGTTCTCGGATTCGCCGGCGGCAATGCCGATGAGCTCCGTGCCCTGGAAGGAAAAGCCCACGATCATGGCCACGCCGATCAGCGCCGAGAAACCGCCCGCAAAGGGCGCGTCGCCCTGGCTCCACAGGGCAAAGTTGCCCCAGACGCCTTCAGGCGCGCCGCCCCGCACGATGCCCAGGATCATGAGCACGCCCACGCCGATGAAGAGGATGACGGTGGTGACCTTGATGGCGGCGAACCAGTACTCGGCCTCGCCGAAGCCTTTGACCGAGATGGCGTTGAGGCCGAACATGATGGCCAGGAACAGGGCGCTCCACAGCATGCCGTTGCCGTCGGGGAACCAGTAGGCCATGACCAGCTGGGCGGCCACCAGGTCCACGGCAATGGTGACGGCCCAGTTGTACCAGTAGTTCCAGCCCAGCGCGAAGCCGAAGCCTTCGTCCACATAGCGCGCGCCGTAGGTGGCGAACGAGCCCGAGACGGGCAGGTTGGCGGCCATTTCGCCGAGGCTGGTCATGAGGAAGTAGACCATCAGGCCCACGATCATGTAGGCCAGCAGGGCGCCGCCGGGGCCGGCCTGCGAGATGGTGGCGCCCGAGGCAACGAAGAGGCCGGTGCCGATGGAGCCGCCGATGGCGATCATGGACAGATGCCGCGCCTTGAGTTCGCGCCTGAGCGCGGTGGGAGCGGCATTCTTGGAGTTGTCTGCTGCCATGGATGTGTCGATTGGTGGATCAGATCCCGCGCGGCCGCTGGCCGGCGCGGGGGCAGGAATGCAAAACAGGAAAAACAAAAGAGCCGCTGTGTCGCGGCCCCATCAAGGTGCATGCACCACGAAAAGGCGTGATTGTCCGAGAACGCTGCCATCGTGGAAAGGCAGGAGTTTAATCCCCCTTCACCCACATAAGCGGAACTGAATCCGAACCCACTGTGTGCATGGCGCCACGCCGTCTGCGGCCCGCCTGCCTGCCTACCACCGTGTCTGCGCCAGCAGCAGCTGGGCCAGTGCCTTGATGCGCGGCGAGGCCTGGCGCGTGCGCGGGTAGACCAGGGACAGTTCGCGGGCGCGGCCCTCGTGCTGGGGCAGCAGCCGCACCAGCCGGCCCGCCTGCAGGTGCTCGCGCACCGCGAACTCCATGACCTGGGCCACGCCCAGGCCGCTGAGCGAGCCTTCCACCAGCGGATCGCCGCTGTCGAAGGTCACGGTCTGCGGCGCAGGCCAGTCCAGCATCTCGCCATTGCCGGCCAGGAACTGCCAGGGCACGCGCCGGCCCAGGTAGTGGTTGTAGACGGCCATGCAGCTGTGCTGCGCCAGCTCCTGCAGCGTCTGCGGTGTGCCGCGCGCCGCCAGGTAGGCGGGCGAGGCCACGGTCACCCAGCGCAGCGGCGGCAGGGCGCGGGCAATCATGCGGCTGTCTGCCAGCGGGCCTATGCGCACGGCCGCGTCAAAGCCTTCCTCCACCATATCCACCAGACGGTCGGTGAAGCTGGTGTCGATCTGCAGCTGCGGATGCTCGCGCAGCAACTGCCCCAGCAGCGGCACCAGCACGATGCGGCCCAGCATCGACGGCGCCGTCATGCGCAGCACGCCGCTGGGGGCGCAGCGCCGGTCGCTGACCAGCTGGCGGGCCTCTTCCAGCCCGGCGATCAGCGGTGCGCAGCGGTCCACCAGCGCGCAGCCATCAGGCGTGAGCGAGACGCTGCGCGTATTGCGGTGCAGCAGCCGCGTGCCCAGGTCCTTTTCCAGCTGGGCCACGGCGCGCGAGATGCGAGGCTGGCTGGTACCCAGCAGCGTGGCGGCCTGGGTGAAGCTGCGGCTTTCGGCCACCTTGATGAGCAGGTGCACGGCGTTGAGATCCATGGCATGTCTCCAGATTCGATTAATGCAGTTTTGCATAAGAAAAATGAAGATCTGCTGTTTATCTTCATAAGTGCATTAATTAGGATCGGCGCCATGCCAATGACCGATTCCCCCGGCGCCCTGCGCCATCCGCGCGCCGCGCTGGCGCTGCTGTCCCTGTCCCAGCTGCTGATTGCGCTGGATGCCACCATCGTCTTCGTCGCGCTCGACGCCATGGGCCAGCAGCTGCAGATGGATGCGCGCCATTTGCAGTGGGTGATCAGTGCCTACAGCGTGGCCTTCGGCGGCTGCCTGCTGCTGGGCGGGCGCTGCGCGGACCTGCTGGGCAAGCGGCGCATGTATGTGGCGGGCATGGCGCTGTTCGGCCTGGCCTCCCTGGTCGGCGGCTTTGCCACCCAGCCCTGGCAGCTGGTGCTGGGCCGCGCAGGGCAGGGCGTGGCCGGGGCGCTGCTGTTTCCGGCCACGCTGTCGCTGATCAACACCCTGTATGCGGCCGGGCCCGAGCGCAACCGCGCCCTGGCCGTGTGGAGCATGGCGTCGGCCGGCGGGCTGGCGGCCGGCGCGCTGCTGGGCGGCGTGCTCACGCAGACGCTGGGCTGGAACTGGGTGCTGTGGGTGCTGGTGCCCGTGGCCTGGCCGTGCGCCATGGCGGCGCTGCGCTTTCTGCCGCCCTCGGCCCGGACCGGGCGCGCCGCGCCAGGCCAGGGCTTCGATCTGGCCGGCTGCCTGAGCGTGACCGTGGGCAGCAGCCTGCTGGTGACGGCCCTGGTGCAGGGGCCGGAATGGGGTTTTGCCAGCGCCGCCACGCTGGGGACGCTGGCCGTGGCCATGGCGGCGCTGGCCCTGTTCTGGCGCATCGAGGCGCGCATTGCCTCGCCGCTGATGCCGTTGTCCCTGCTGCGCGTGCCCAGCCTGCGCGCGGCCATGCTGCTGACCATGATCTTCATGAGCAGCTTTGGTGTGCAGTACTACTTTCTGGCGCTGTACTTCCAGCAGATCTTCGGCTGGAGCCCGCTGCAGGCCGGCATGGCCTTTTTGCTGCCCACGGCGGTCTGCACGCTGGGCATCCGCTGGGCCGAACACTGGCTGCACCGCTCCACACCGCGCGCCGTGCTGATGGGCGGCTGGGCCGCAGGCACCATCGGCCTGGCCTACATGGCCTGGGCGCTGCCGCTGGGTGGCAGCTATATCTGGCTGGTGCCCGGTTTCGTGGTGCTCAGCCTGGGCCAGGGCGCGTGCTGGACCGCCATGTGGGTGGTGGCCGGCCAGGGCGTGGCGGCTGCGCAGCAGGGCGTGGCCTCGGGCATTGCGGCCACGGCCCAGCAAGTGGGCGCGGCGCTGGGGCTGGCCCTGCTGGTCATGGTGGCCACCGCGCCGCTGGCCGGTATCACGGCGCCCTATGCGCTGCGCGAGGCCACGGCCCGGGGGCTGCAGCAGGCCGAATGGGGCGCTGCGCTGATCGCGCTGCTGGGGTGGGTGGTGTCGGCGGGCATGCGTCGTGCACCGGCAAGCCAGGCCGTGCCGGGTGCGGAGCAGCCGGCCTGCTCGCCTTGAGGTCACTGGCCCGCAGTTACCATCTGCGGCTGCTTTGCATACCCCTCACCACCAACCCACATGGCAGAAACGAGCATCTCCAGCGACTGGGTCCGGCATTCGCAGCTGGGCGCAGGCCTGGAGCGCATCGAGGCCTATTTCGGCGGGCACGGCTATGCGCCCCACAGGCACGACACCTACGCACTGGGCCTGACGCTGTCCGGCGTGCAGAGCTTTGCCTACCGCCGCAGCCAGCGGCACAGCCTGCCCGGTGGCGCCATGGTGCTGCACCCTGACGAATTGCATGACGGCCATGCGGGCACTGACGCAGGCTTTCGCTACCGCATGGTCTATGTGGAGCCGGCCCTGATCCAGCAGGTGCTGGGCGGCAGGCCCTTGCCCTTTGTCGAGGGCGGGCTGTCTGCCGATCCGCGGCTCAAGGCTGCGCTGCTGCCGCTGCTGCAGGGCCTGGATGAAGACCTGGAGCCGCTGGCGCGCGACGACGCCATCTACGACCTGGCATGGGCGCTGGACGCCGTGGCGGGCCGCCGCAACGTCCGGCGCCTGCCGGACCTGGGGGCCGTGGAACGCGCCCGCGCCTGCATCCACGACGCGCTGGTGCAGGGCGTGACCCTGGATGCTCTGGCCCAGGCCAGTGGCCTGGACCGCTGGCGGCTGTGCCGTGACTTCCGCGCGCTCTACGGCACCAGCCCCTACCGCTACCTGACCATGCGCCGGCTGGATGCCGTGCGGCGCCTGCTGCTGACGGGGCAGGGCGCGGCCGAGGCTGCACTGCAGGCCGGCTTCTTCGACCAGAGCCACATGGCGCGCCAGTTCGCCATGGCCTATGGCGTGCCGCCGGCGCGCTGGCTCAGGCGCCTGGGCGCGGCCTGAGCTGCACGATCGTGCAAGACCGGAGGAATGGCGCTTCCTAGCATGGAGGCTTCACATGCTTTCATAAGGTCTGCCCATGACGTTCCCCGTTGAAAACCGCCCCTGCGAGGCCATCAACTTCCCCGAGAAATTCAGCCGCTTCACCGGCCAGTGGAGCCCCCGCGTCGTTGCCGAGATGAACGACTACCAGTTCAAGATCGTGCGCGTGCAGGGCGAGTTCATCTGGCACTCGCATGCCGAAACGGATGAAGCCTTCCTGGTGCTGGACGGTGAGCTGCGCATCGACTTCCGTGATGGCCATGTGCTGCTGCGCCAGGGCGAGCTGTACGTGGTCCCCAAAGGCACGGAGCACAAGCCCAGCGCCGAGCGGGAAGCCCGCCTCATGCTGATCGAGCCGCGCGGCGTGCTGAACACCGGGGAGGAAGGCGGCGAGAGGACGGCGCCCAACGATGTGTGGGTTTAGCCAGCCCGTGGCCATCCCATGAACAAGGGGCGCCGCAGCGCCCCTTGTTCCCGGAAGTGCGGAGCGCTCAGCCCAGCAGCAGCGCGTCGTCGGCCAGCTTTTCGCCGCGCACCTTCTCGAACATGTGCAGCAGGTCGGGCACGTCCATGCGGGCGCGTTCTTCGCCGCTGACGTCGAGCACGACCTGGCCCTGGTGCAGCATCACCGTGCGCTCGCCCACGTCCAGCGCCTGGCGCATGCTGTGGGTGACCATCATGGTGGTGAGCTTGGCTTCGGAGACGATGCGCGCCGTCAGCTGCAGCACGAAGTCGGCCGTGCGCGGGTCGAGCGCGGCGGTGTGCTCGTCCAGCAGCAGGATGCGCGAAGGCTGCAGCGCCGCCATCAGCAGGCTCACGGCCTGGCGCTGGCCGCCGGACAGCAGGCCGATGCGGTCGGTCAGGCGGTTTTCCAGGCCCAGGCCCAGGATGGACAGGCGCTCGCGGAAGTTGTCGCGCATCTCGGCCTTGACGGCGCGGCTCAGGCGGCGGAAGGTGCCGCGGCGCTGGGCCAGGGCCATGTTTTCCTCGATGGTCAGGTCCTCGCAGGTGCCCGCCATGGGGTCCTGGAAGACGCGGGCCACGCGTTCGGAACGTGCCCACACGGGCAGGCGCGTCATGTCCTGGCCGGCGATCTCGATGCGGCCCTTGTCCACGGACAGGTCGCCCGAGACGGCGTTCAGGAAGGTGGACTTGCCGGCGCCGTTGGAGCCGATGACGGTGACGAACTGGCCGTCGGGAATGTCCAGCGACATGCCGCGCAGCGCCCGCGTTTCGATGGGCGTGCCGGGGTTGAAGGTGATTTCGAGTTGTTGTGCGCTCAGCATGAGGGTTCTCCGGCGATCAGGACTTGCGCTGTGCAAATTTGCGCTTGAGTTGGGGGATCACCAGGGCGACGGTCACCAGCAGGGCGGTGACGAGGTTCAGATCCTGGGCCTTGAGGCCGATGAAATCGCTGTTGAGGGCCGCTGCAATGAAGAAGCGGTAAACGATGGCGCCCACCACCACGGCCAGCGTGGCCCAGACGATGCGGCGCGAAGGCAGGATGGATTCGCCCACGATCACGGCAGCCAGGCCGATGACGATGGTGCCGATGCCCATGGAAATGTCCGAGCCACCCTGGGTCTGCACGAACAGCGCGCCGGCCAGGCCGACCAGGCCGTTGGAGATCGCCATTCCCAGCAGGATCATGGCGCCTGTGTTCACACCCTGCGAACGGGCCATGCGGGCGTTGGAGCCCGTGGCGCGGATGGCCAGGCCCCGCTCGGTGGCGAAGAACCAGTCCAGGCCCAGCTTGGCGAGCACGACGATCACGAACAGGATCACCGGGCGCATCACATAGTCGGCCACGCTGTCGGGCTGCAGCAGGGTGAACAGCGTGGTCTCGTTGATCAGCGGCACGTTGGGGCCGCCCATGATGCGCAGGTTGACCGAGTACAGGCCGATCATCATCAGGATGGAGGCCAGCAGGTCCATGATCTTCAGGCGCACATTGAGCCAGCCCGTGATCAGGCCCGCGACGGCGCCAGCGGCCGTGCCGGCCAGCGTGGCCAGCCAGGGATTGGTGCCCGTGGAAATCAGGATGGCGCAGACGGCGCCGCCCAGCGGAAAGCTGCCGTCCACCGTGAGGTCGGGAAAGCGCAGCAGTCTGAACGAGATGAAGACGCCCAGCGCCACCAGGCTGAAGATCAGGCCGATCTCGACGGCACCGAGCAATGAGAAAAGAGACATAGGAGGAGCGACAGGCGCGTGGGACAGAAAACGACTTAAAAAAAGGGCAGGGCCATGTTGCCATGGCGCCTGCCACCGTGGGCGCACTGCCCGGGTTGGCCCCGGGCAGGCAAACCCCGGTTATTACTTGACGACCTGGGCAGCCGACTTGACCAGCGCGTCAGACAGCTTGACGCCTTGCTTCTCGGCGGCGCCGGGATTCACGAACAGCTCCATCTTGGTGCTGACTTCGGTCTTCATGTCGCCGGGCTTTTCGCCCTTGAGGATGCGCACGACCATGCGGCCGGTCTGCTCGCCCAGATCGCGGTAGTTGATGCCCAGGGCAGCCACGGCGCCGCGCTTGACGGAGTCGGTGTCCGAGGCCACCAGCGGGATCTTGGCGTCCTGGCCGACCTTGACCAGCGACTCGTAGGCCGAGACCACGTTGTTGTCGGTGTTGGTATAGATCACATCGACCTTGCCGACCAGGCTGCGCGCAGCGCTGCTGACGTCCACGGAGCGGGGTGCCGCGGCTTCCACCAGGGTCATGCCCAGCTTGGGCAGCAGGGTCTTGAGTTCCTTGACCACCACGGCGGAGTTGGCCTCGCCGGGGTTGTAGACCATGCCCACGCGCTTGGCGTTGGGCACGACCTGCTTGACCAGTTCCATCTGCTTGTCCAGGGCCAGCAGGTCGGACACGCCGGTCACGTTGTTCCTGGACGGCTCCCAGCTGGGCACCAGCTTGGCGGCCACGGGGTCGGTCACGGCGGAGAACACCACGGGCACGGTCTTGGTCGATGCGACCACGGCCTGGGCCGAGGGCGTGGCGATGGCCACGATGGCGTCAGGCTTGTCGCCCACGAACTTGCGTGCGATCTGCGCGGCCGTGCCGGTGTTGCCCTGGGCACTTTGGTACTGCCACTTGAGGTTCTTGCCGGCTTCGTAGCCAGCTTCCTTGAGCGCGGCCTGCACGCCGTCGCGCACGGCGTCGAGTGCAGGGTGCTCGACGATGGCGGTCACTGCGACCGACTTCTCGTCAGCGGCGTGGGCGCCGCCCGCGATGGCGGAAATTGCCAGGGCCAGCGCGCCCAGGGGCGCCCAAGACAAGTGCTTCATACGTGTATCTCCAACGTGCTTGTGTTTGTTCCTGTTTGCTCAGCAGAAGGCCGCACAGGACGGTCGCGGCGCTTCGCGGCAAAGTCTACTGCAGCCGCCCTGTACGCCTTGGCGTTTGGACGACCCGGTTTTCACCTATAGGTTTGTATCTAAAAATTGGCATGAAATCTGCGGGGAATGCCCTAGGTGCAACTTTTTCATGCGTGTTGAACAGGTTTGGCGGTGCAGGTTTGCGTCTTCAGGGGCTTGTTTTGGGCTTTGTCGTGCATTTTTATTGCGTGCAAGCGCCTTTCGGATGGCCTTCTATGCTTTCTGGGCCCTGATGGCTTTGACGGCGCTCAAAGAAAAAGCCTGCACAAGCAGGCTTGGGCAGGCTTCAGAGGAGGGCCGGTGTGGCGTGCGGATCACATGCCCGCGTAGTTCGGCCCGCCGCCGCCTTCGGGCGTGACCCAGACGATGTTCTGCGTGGGGTCCTTGATATCGCAGGTCTTGCAGTGCACGCAGTTCTGGGCATTGATCTGCAGGCGCTTGCCGCCCTGGGCCGTGTCGTCCACGAACTCGTAGACGCCGGCCGGGCAGTAGCGCTGCTCGGGGCCTGCGTACTTGGCCAGGTTGATGGCCACGGGCACCGAGGCGTCCTTGAGCGTCAGGTGGGCCGGCTGGTCTTCGGCATGGTTGGTGTTGCTGATGAAGACGCTGGACAGGCGGTCGAAGGTCAGCTTGCCATCGGGCTTGGGGTAGTCGATGGGCTTGCACTCGGCGGCCGGCTTCAGGTAGGCGTGGTCGGGCTTGTCGCGGTGCAGCGTCCAGGGGATGTTGCCCTTGAGCACGAACTGCTCGATGCCGTTCATCAGCGTGGCCGTGGTCAGGCCCTTCTTGAACCAGGCCTTGAAGTTGCGCGACTTGTTCAGCTCTTCGTACAGCCAGCTGTTCTCGAAGGCCTCCACATAGGCGCCCAGCTCGTCGCCCTGGCGGCCCGCGACGATGGCGTCATAGGCGGCATCGGCGGCCATCATGCCGGTCTTGATGGCGGCATGGCTGCCCTTGATGCGGCTGACGTTCAGGAAACCTGCGTCGCAGCCCACGAGCGCGCCGCCCGGGAACACGAACTTGGGCAGGGACAGCAGGCCGCCGGCCGTGATGGCGCGCGCGCCATAGCCCAGGCGCTTGGCCGGCTTGATGCCCTTGGACTCGTCGCCTTCCAGGTAGTAGCGGATGTTGGGGTGGGTCTTCCAGCGCTGGAACTCCTCGAAGGGGCTCAGGTAGGGATTGGCGTAGTCCAGGCCCGTGATGAAGCCCAGCGTGACCTTGTTGTCGTCCAGGTGGTAGAGGAAGGCGCCACCGTAGGTCTTGCTGTCCATGGGCCAGCCGGCCGTGTGCATCACGAAGCCGGGCTTGTGGCGTGCCGGGTCGATTTCCCACAGCTCCTTGATGCCCAGGCCGTAGCTTTGCGGGTCCTTGCCGGCGTCAAGCTGGTATTTGGCAATGATCTGCTTGCCCAGGTGGCCGCGTGCGCCCTCGGCAAAGATCGTGTACTTGGCGTGCAGCTCCATGCCCAGCTGGAACTCGCCCGTGGGCTCGCCGTCCTTGCCGATGCCCATGTTGCCGGTGGCCACGCCCTTGACCGAGCCGTCCTCGTTGTAGAGCACCTCGGCGGCGGCAAAGCCCGGGAAGATCTCCACGCCCAGCGCCTCGGCCTGTTCGCCCAGCCACTTGACCACGTAGCCCAGGCGAACGATGTAGTTGCCATGGTTCTGGAAGCAGGCCGGCAGCAGGAAGTTGGGCGTGCGCAGGGCGGATTTCTCGCCCAGGAAAATCATGGCGTCGTCGGTGACGGGCTGGGTCAGGGGCGCGCCCTTTTCCTTCCAGTCAGGGATGAGCTCGGTCAGCGCACGCGGGTCCATGATCGCGCCCGACAGGATGTGGGCGCCGGGCTCCGAGCCCTTTTCCAGCACGACGACGGAGACATCCTGGCCTTTTTCGGCCGCCAGCTGCTTGAGGCGGATGGCCGTGGCCAGGCCGCCGGGGCCGCCGCCAACCACCACCACGTCGTATTCCATGGCTTCGCGCGGCCCGTACTGGGCCAGGATTTCTTCGTTCGTCATCGGGGTGTCTCGCTTGGATATTGAAAAAACAGGATGTTCGGCAGACCGAACGTTCGTTCGGCTGCAGCGCAAATGCCGCAATGCGGTGGATTCTATGACGTGCGTGGACCCCGTCGTTGCTGATAGGTGACAGCGCGGGAATGCGGGCTGCTGCACAGTGACCGGGGGCTGCGGGGCATGTTGCCTTGCGGTGGCGCTACAACAAGGAGACTGCAGGCATGCGCATAGAGATTCCAGAATATAAAAAATGGGTTCACGAGATGCGATTCAAAGTGCGTTGGGGCGACATGGACGCCATGGGCCATGTCAACAACGCCATGTACTTCCGCTATCTGGAAACCGCCCGCATCGACTGGATGGTTGAAGCGGGCATGGCGCCCGCGCCGGGCGGGCAGGGGCCGGTCATCGTCAATGCGTTCTGCAACTTCCACCAGCAGCTGGCCTATCCCGACGAAGTGCTGCTCAAGATGTACGCCAGCGACCCCGGCCGCACAACGTTCGAGACCTGGGCCACCATGGAGCGCGTCTCCGAACCCGGCGTGATCTGCGCGGCCGGTGGCGGCACCGTCATCTGGGTGGATTTTCCCAGGCAAAAGGCCGTGGAGTTGCCGGGCTGGGTGCGGGAGATGGTGGGCGCAGACGCCAGTCCCGGCTGATCGCCAGCCCGGATTCAGGCCGACTGGCGCAGCACCAGCTTCGGTCTGGCCAGCAATTGCTGGCGGGGCTGGCCCGGATGAGCCATGCGCGCCAGCGGCGAGACGGCGGCCTGCTCGCCGCATTCGGCGGGGAACGCATGTCCTGCTTGCTCAGAGGGGGAGGGGAATGCTCGATGGATTCGTCGAGCCGTCGAGTAGCGGCTGCAGCATTGGCTGCAGCCCGAGCATCAGATCAAGGTTCTGCACCGCAGCACCGGCAGCGCCTTTGCCCAGGTTGTCGAACACGGCGGCCAGCAACACCTGTTCCTCCTGCGGCTGCCCGAACACCGCGAGCCGCATCCGGTTGCTGCCATTGAGCGCACGCGGATCGAGCCGCTGCGCATCGGCATCCGCCACCAGGGGTTGCAGCTCGATGCACGGCTGGCCCTGGTACCGCGCCTGCAGCGCAGCATGCAGGCTGCGGGCGGTCACACCGGCGGGCAGCAGCCGCAGATGCAGGGCGATGGTCAGCACGATGCCTTGCCGGTAGTTGCCATAGGCCGGCACGAACACCGGCGCATGGGCCAGGCCGGCATGCTGCTGGATCTCGGGCACGTGCTTGTGGTGCAGTCCCAGTCCATACACCTGCAGCGGCACGGCAGTCGCGGCGGCAGCGCCCTCATGGTCCAGCAGCCCTGCGCGGCCCCGTCCCGAGTAGCCCGATACCGCGTGAATGGCCAGCGGGTAGTCGGGGGGCAGCAGGCCCGCGTCGATCAAGGGCCTGAGCAGCGCGAGCGCACCTGTCGGATAGCAGCCGGGATTGCTGACGCGCCGGGCCTTGGCGATGCGTTCGGCCTGGCCGGCCTCCAGTTCCGGCAGGCCATAGACCCAGCCCGGCGCGGTGCGATGCGCAGAACTCGCGTCGATCAAGCGCACGCCGGGCCTGCGCACCAGCGCCACGGCCTCGCGCGCAGCCTCGTCCGGCAGGCACAGCAAGGCGATGTCGCAGTCGTTGAGCGCCTCGGCGCGGTGCGCCGTGCTTTTGCGCTGGTCGGCTGGCAGCTGCAGCAGGCGCAGGTCGGTCCGATGCGCCAGCCATTCGCGCACCTGCAGGCCGGTGGTGCCTTGGTCGCCGTCGATGAAAACAAGAGAGGTCATGGGTTGCTCCGATTGGGTGTGGAGCGCATGGTGCAGCGCCTGCCGCATGCAGACCAGTTGAATCTGACAAACTACGGATTCATGATTCCTGAATTGCTGGCAACCTGGGATACCGCACCATGCGCGAAATCAATCTGGACCGTCTGCGCACCCTGCTGACGGTGGCCGACCTGGGCTCATTCGCCGCCGCCGCCAAGGTGCTGCACCTGGCGCCGCCCACGGTGACGCTGCATGTGGCGCAGCTCGAGGAGCGTCTGGGAACACGTCTGTTGCACCGCGCACCGGCTGGCGTCACCGCCACATCGGCGGGCAGCCTGCTGATAGACAAGGCGCGCCAGCTCCTGGCCGAGGCCGACGATCTCCTGCAGACCGTGCAGCGCCAGATCGCCACGCGCGGGGGCCGCGTGCGCCTGGGCGCCTCCACCGGCGCGCTCGCGCACCTCTTGCCCCAGGCACTGGAAACCCTGGCCGCCCGGCATCCCGAGATCGATGTGCAAGTGGCGGTGATGACCAGCGAGGAAGCCCTGGCGCGCCTGACTGCCGGCAGCCTGGACATCGGCATCGTCGCGCTGCCGCAGCCCGTGCTGCGCGGGCTGCAGGTGCAGGCCTGGCGCCAGGACCCCGTGCTGGCCTTCATCCCGGCCGCCTGGAAGCCGCCGCGGCACATCACGCCCGCCTGGCTTGCGGCCCGCCCCCTGATCGCCAATGACCGTGGAACCCGGCTGTCACGCCAGACCGCCGAATGGTTTGCCGCAGGCGGCGCCCGGCCGCAGGCACGGATCGAGCTGAACTACAACGACGCAATGAAGAGCCTGGTCGCAGCGGGCTACGGCGCCGCGCTGCTGCCCCACGAGGCCGGCGCACCGCAGCCTGACCCCCGCATCACCACGCGGCCCCTGCGGCCGGCACTGTCAAGGGCGTTGGGCATCGCGCATCGCAAAAGGCCTGACGACGACGCGACGAAGGTGACGATCGAGGCTTTGATGGGGATGAGAGGGCGTTGAAGGGGGAGGGGGCCCGTGCTTTCTGGGCAATGGCTGATGCTGCTTGTGTTGCATCAAGCGCGGCCTGGTCGTCCGACTTTGCCCAGAAGCTCGCTCGGGCTGAGTACGTACTCCGGGCTGTCTACCAGACGTTGAACGGCCAAATCGATGAATGCACGGGCTCGTACTGGCTGGGACGACCTGCTTCCGAAGTAGACGAAGTAGCTGGCGTAGTCCGGCATGTGGTCCACGAGGATCGGGATCAGCTTGCCGGAGCGGATAAACGGTGCCGCGGTGACGCCCGCGAGCTGGGCCAGCACCTTGCCGGCCAGGACGGCTTGCAGCTCAAACAGCTCGTCGTTGCTGCAGATCGTCGGGGCGACTGGCTGGTCGGCGGCCTGGCCGTCGATCTTCACCCGCCACGGCAGCACTTTCCCCGTGCTCGGATGCCGATAGGCGCTGCAGCGGTGTGTGGCCAGGTCAGCCAACGACTCGGGCACACCGTGCTTCGCGAAGTAGGAAGGTGCACCGCAGATGGGCAACTGAACCGGGAACAGCCGTCGTGCAATCACGCCCTCATGGGGCGACGGACCGAGACGAAAGCCCACGTCCACGCGATCCTCCACCCAGTTGCCGATACGATCGTCCAGCAAGACGTCGGGCTGGATCCCTGGATGCATATCGCAAAACTCGTCGACCAGGCGCCAAAGAATCGGCTGGAACGTGGTGCGAGGTCCCGTGATGCGCAGCGGGCCCGCAAATTCATCCCGTGCCGACTTGGCGGACTGCAGTGCTCTGTGCATTCCCGTCACGGCCGGCCGCACGTCCTCGAACAGCCGCTGTCCTGCATCGGTCAGCGACATCACACGCGTTGTCCGATGGAACAGGCGCACGTCCAGATGGGCTTCCAGCTGGGCCAATGCCTTGCTCGCCGCCTGGGGGCTGATGCCAAGTTCTGCTGCAGCTTTGCGCAGGCTGCCAAGTTCCGCTGCCTTGATAAAGGTCGTGATGGATCGAAGCTCGTTGATCGCCATGAGTGGCCTCCTCGCGGCTTTCATTGTCATTGAATTGATGCTAATTCAACAACCCAAATGCATCTATCCAGATGCCAGTCCGCTGCCTAAAGTTCGTGCCATCAAACTTCTACAAGGCAAAGCGCATGCAGCACGTCGTTCTGAACAACGGTCTTCACATGCCCATGGTCGGGTATGGCGTCTTCCAGATCGCCGATGCCAATGAGTGCCAGCGCAGCGTCGTCGATGCCATCGAAGCCGGCTACCGGCTGATCGACACCGCGGCCTCCTACATGAACGAAGAAGCGGTCGGCAAGGGATTGCGCTCCAGTGGCGTGCCGCGTGACCAGCTCTTCGTCACCAGCAAGCTCTGGGTGCAGGAGACCGGCTACGAGCGCACGCAACAAGCCATCGACAAGTCCCTGCGTCGGCTGCAGCTCAGCTACCTCGACCTGTACCTGATTCACCAGCCCTTCGGCGACGTCCACGGTTCGTGGCGCGCGATGGAGGACGCCTACCGCGCGGGCAAGCTGCGCGCCATCGGCGTCAGCAACTTCCAACCGGACCGCCTGATGGACATCAAGGCGTTCAACGAGATCGCACCGGCGGTCAACCAAGTCGAAGTGAACCCCTTCCAGCAGCAGCTGCAAGCCGTGCCGTTCATGAGAGAGATGGGTGTGCAGGCCGAGGCCTGGGCTCCGTTTGCCGAAGGCCGCAACGGCCTCTTCCAGAACGAAGTGCTGCTCGGCATCGCCCGGCACTACGGCAAGTCGGTCGGCCAGGTGGTGCTGCGCTGGCTGGTACAGCGCGGGATCGTCGCGCTCGCCAAGTCGGTCCGCAAGGAGCGCATGGCAGAGAACATCGCCATCTTCGACTTCGCACTCAGCGACGCCCACATGGCAAGCATCGCCACGCTCGACACCAACACGAGCAGCTTCTTCTCTCACCGCGACCCGGCCATCGTCAAGTGGATGTCCGAGCGCAGGCTGGACATCTGAGTGACCGCGATGAACGCCGCGCAATCCTGCCCCATCCGCAACGAGAACAAGGTCCTGGCCGTCATCGTGGCCAGCTACCTGATGATCGTCGTGGACATTTCCATCGTCATCACGGGTCTGCCCCGCATCCAGGCAAGCCTGGGCTTCACTTCGGCGCAACTGTCCTGGGTGACCAATGCCTATACGCTGGCTTTCGGTGGCTTGCTGCTCCTGGGTGCCCGCGCTGGCGACATCCTGGGCCGCCGGCGGATGTTCATCCTGGGGCTGGCGCTGTTCACGCTCGCCTCCGTCTCCATCGGCCTGGCGCCTGGCGCCAGCTGGTTGCTGGTCTCCCGCGCAATTCAAGGTGTAGGCGCCGCCGTCCTTGCGCCGTCCACGCTCGCACTGCTGTCCACGCATTTCGCGGAGGGGCCAGGCCGCACCCGGGCGCTCTCGCTGTACGCGGCGGCTGCCGGTGTCGGCGCAACCCTGGGCCTGGTCTTGGGCGGCCTGTTCGCTGATTTGGTGTCCTGGCGCGCAGGCTTTTTCATCAACCTGCCAATAGGGTTGCTGTTGATCGTCGCTGCGCGTGGCCACATTGGCGAGACCCAGAAGCAGGAAGGCCAGTTCGACGTGGGCGGCGCCATCAGCTCGACCATAGGGATGACGGCGCTGGTCTACGGCCTGGTTCGAGCAGCCGAAGCTGGCTGGCACGATGGCCTCGCACAGGGGGCCCTGGTCGGCGGCATGCTGATGATCCTGCTCTTCATCGGCATTGAGCGCCGGGTCCGGCAACCCATCCTGCCGCTGCGCCTGTTCACCAGCCCGCAGCGAGCCGGTGCGTACATCACGCGCATGCTCTTCCTGGGCGGAGCCGTTGGCTTCTGGTTCTTCTGTACGCAGTTCCTGCAGGGCGTGCTGCATCTGCGGCCCATGCAAGCCGGCATTGCCTTCCTGCCCGTGACGCTGCCCAACTTTGCCTCGGCCATGGCCGTGCCCGGGCTGGCTCGCCGCTTCGGCAACGAAACGCTGCTCCTCGCCGGCCTGCTGCTCGGAGTGGTGGGCCTCGCCTGGTTGGGTCAAGCGCATGCGCTATCGAGCTATTGGACCGGCATCGCCCCACCCATGGTCCTGATCGGACTGGGCCAGGGCTTGTTGCTGGCACCGCTGACCGCGGCCGGTGTGGCGGGAGTGGCGCGTGAGGACGCGGGTGCTGCGTCCGGCCTGGTCAACGTGGCTCACCAGTTGGGGGGAGCACTGGGGCTTGGACTGCTGGTTCTTGTCTTCGCCAGCGCTGGCTCGTCCATCGAGCAACAAGACAGTGCAGCCCTCGCGCATCGCATTGCTGCCGTCATGGACGTGGCCGCTCTGCTGCTCGGCCTGGCGCTGATCGTCTCGTGGTTCTTTATCGTCAAGCCGCACCGCCGCCATCAGGCGAAACAACAGGAGGCGCTCTCGTGAAATCACTGCTTTCAATGGCCCTGAGCGGTGCGGTGACAGCCGCTGCGGCGCAGTCTTCCGGTCCTGGCGCAATGCCGCCCGTCGTCGAAGTTCGCCCCGCGTCTGCGCAGCAGGTCAGCGTTGGATCGGCCCAGACGTTCACCGGCGACGTCCGCATCAGCTCACCCTTTCAGGCGCCACTTCCCGGAACGGCCGGTGGAGCGACCGTCACGTTCACGGCCCGTGCGCGGACGGCCTGGCATACCCATCCGCTCGGTCAGACGCTGATCGTCACCGAGGGACAGGGCCTCGTGCAACAACAAGGCCAGCCGGCGCTCATCATTCGCCCTGGCGATGTCGTGACCATCCCGCCCAACGTGCGCCACTGGCATGGCGCCGGGCCTTCAGGCTCCATGACCCACATCGCCATTGCCGAGAAAGAAAACGGCAGCGCCGTGGCCTGGCAGGACAAACTCTGCGAGCAGGACTACCAGGCCGCCGTGGTGAGCGCAGGCCTTTCCGCGATGACCGGCCAGAGGGCACAGCAGCCACAGAAGCCACAGGAGCCACAGAAGGCCGTGCAGCCTGCGTCCGATTCGCTGAGCCCCAGGCAACGCGCCATTCCGCTCATCGCCGCCTTCACGGCAATCAGTGACTTGCCCCGGCTGGGCATGGCACTGAACCAGGGGCTGGACGCGGGCATGACAGTCAGCGAGGCCAAGGAAGTCCTGGTGCAGCTCTATGCCTACGCGGGCTTCCCCAGAAGTCTCAATGCGCTCGGCGAACTGCTCAAGGTCGTCGAGCTGCGCAAGCAGCGCGGCGTGCAGGACGCTCCGGGTCACGACCCCAGCCGAGCCGTGTCCACCGGTCGTGAGTTGGCGCTGGTCGGCCAGGCCAATCAGACCGAGATTTCAGGTGGACCGGTCCAGGGCCCAGTGTTCGAGTTCGCGCCGATCATCAATCAGTTTCTGCAGGCTCACCTGTTTGGCGACATTTTCGAGCGCGACAACCTCGATTGGCGCAGCCGCGAGCTGGCCACGGTCGGAGCGCTGGCTGCGACACCGGGTGCAGAGAACCAGCTGCGCTCCCACATGCGAGCCAGCCTGCGCGTGGGCCTGACCGCATCGCAACTGCGGCAGCTGAGCCAAGCGCTGGCGCAAGAGGTCGGCCCCGAGGTGGCAGCCCGCGCCGATGACGCACTCGTGCAGGCCCTCGACGCTGCATCAAAAGGCTGATGATGAGCATCACCCGCATCTTCCGCGCAGGAGCACTTGTCTTGGCTGTATCGCTGGCAGGTTGCGCCTCTCATTCGGACAGTTCGTCGAAGCCCCTGGTCATTCAGCGCCAGGGCAGCTTCGCGGTCGGTGGCGTTGTGAAGACGGTGCCCGGCGTGTACGACAACGACAAGCCGACAAGTGCAGGGCAAAGCTTCCACGGCGATCACCTCTACGCCTTCTATCAGGTCCCGCAGAATCCGAGGCCTTTGCCCATCGTGATGCTGCACGGCGCCTTCCAGTCGGCTCGGAGCTGGGAAACGACGTCGGACGGCCGCGAGGGCTTCCAGAACCTGTTCCTGCGCCGCGGCTTCCCGGTCTACCTTGTCGATCAGCCGCGCCGAGGCAGGGCCGGCAACAGCACCGTCGCCACGACGACCGGGCCGACGCCCTACGACCAGCTGTTCTTCGACCAGTTCCGTTTTGGCAAGTGGCCGGGCTATTTCGACAACGTACAGTTCGACCGCCAGCCGGAGACACTGAACCAGTTCCTGCGCTCGGTGACGCCGAACACCGGCGCCTATGACGCCAACGTGATCGCCGAGGCGATGGCTGCGCTCTTCACCAAAACAGGCCCGGCCATCCTCTTCACGCACTCACAGGGCGGCGGACCTGGCTGGCTGACAGCCATCAAGAGCGCCAACGTCAAGGGCGTCGTGGCGTTCGAGCCGGGCAGCGGCTTCATCTTCCCGCCGGGGGAACTGCCGGCCGCCATGCCCAGCGCTGCGGGAACCCTGGCGCCGGAGGCTGTCTCGGCACAAGACTTCCAAAAGCTCACCCGCATCCCCATCGTCATTTACTACGGCGACAACTTCCCGACTGAGCCCACCACCGAGCGCGGCAAGGACAACTGGCGCGTCCGGCTCGCCATGGCTCGCCTTTGGGTGGACGCCGTCAACAGGCACGGCGGAGATGCACAGCTCGTGCATCTGCCTGAGATGGGCATACGCGGGAACACCCACTTCATCATGTCCGACCTGAACAACGTCCAGATCGCGGACCTGGTGTCCTCCTTCCTCACCAGGAAGAGGCTCGATTGACCCTTTCGCCTGGTTCGCAAGAACCGCACAGATGTCTCAGTAGATCGGACGACCCATGACCCACGTATCCATTGACACGAAGCGCCGTGAGTTCCTTGGCACTTCGGCCATCGCAATTTCTGCAGCAGCCCTCGGAGTTACAACCATGGCTGCTCCCTCCACGGCGGGTCGAACGAAGAACGGGCCCGGTGCCTGCCCTGCATCAAGGAGTTTCCGATGAAGGACAGCGCGGACTCGATTCGTCGCGCATTGATGGCGGCCATAACCCCTCTCCCACTGATCGCCAGAGCGACAGCGACGGAGCAACGGGACGGTAGGCGTTCAGACCGAACGTCGACGCCAGTCGCCTACTTTTCGAGGTCAGGCAACACCCGTGTCGTCGCAGGACTCATCCAGAGGTCGCTCGGGGCCGACCTCTTCGAGCTTCAACCGCGCACTGCACCGTGAATGGCGCAGATCAGCCGGGAGGAGTCCCCCAAGCGGGCGTTGCCGCAAGCAGCTTCCGGCCATGAGCAGCCGTTCGGGGCAGCGCTCAGCTTTCTTCGGCATGGTTTCTCGATGGAGTCCAGCGCTGTTTCTTGCATCCGTGTGCGCCGAGAAATGGGACGCTGCCAACCCTGCGACTCTTTGGCGTCATGCGGTTGGCGGATGCAATGCGTGGCCTCGGGTCAACAGTCGTGGGCACGCTTGTGCGACAGGAAAAAGCGCAGCATCTCGGCGCTGGCGTCGATTCCTCCTGGCGTGGTGTAGCTGCCCGCCGAGCTACCGCCGGACCATGCGTGGCCCGCGCCATGCAGTTGCCAGTGCTCAATGGCGGTACTTCCGTCGGCCGCGACATAGGCAGTGCGGGTGAATCGCTGGCGGTTCGGCGCATGGCCCTGGATGACGCGAGGTGCGCCTTGGGGACCTTGCGCGCTGCGTGCAGCATGCACCACGGCCGCGCCGTTGTCGTGGTGCACCGTCGTGTCCGCATCGCCGTGAAACACGATCACTGGACACACGCTGGGACCACTGGCCGAGCCTGATGCTGCGCCTCTTCGCATCGCCTCGAGGGCTGATGGCAGATTGGAGGCTGCACCGGCGGCCAAGCCCGAATGCACACCCACGGCGGCGAACAGCTCAGGATAGGTGCGTCCCAATATGTCCGCCATAGCACCTCCAGCCGATAGTCCGGCGACATAGACACGCGATGCGTCCGCGCCATGGTCAGTCATCACCTGGCGCGTGAGGCCCGCCAGCAGTGCTGGCTCACCCCGGCCCCGCTGCTGATGCTGGGCCTTGAACCAGTTCCAGCACTTTTGGGAGTTCGCATGCTGTGTTTGTTCGGGATAGAGCACCAGTACACCAGCGCTGCGTGCCTGGTCATTCATGCGCGTGCCGGCGGCGAAGTCTTCCGGCCCCTGGGTGCAACCGTGCAGCATGAGGACGAGCGGCCGAGGTCCCGCTTCAAGTGCACTGCCTGGCGGCACATAGAGCCGATAGGCCAGTTGCCGGCCTCCGTGAGAGTAGCTGCCGCGCAGCCATTGCTCGTCGCTGGAGGTGTCTGCCTGCGCCGTGCCTGCAGGCACGGCAAGTTCGGGAGCATCGTCGATGAAACGGGCTTCGGCATCGACGATCCAGCCGCCTTCCCGATGACTGGTTGCGGCTGGCTTGCCGTGGGGCGCGGGCGCGCTTTCGCCTCGCAACGTGCGCTGAATCAGCTCGGTTGCTTCCAGCAAATTGCCAGTGCGCGTCAGGCGTGTAGCCTCGCCCAGCATGTCGTGAAAAAGCTGTTTCATGGAATGGTTCTCAGGTAATGCGGCCGGCCAGAGCGGCGCGAACGGCGGGGCTGGCCTGGAGCGCTCCCAGCACCGTGATGGATTCGATGGTTTCTGCGGCCAACTGAGCAGGCACGTCCTGCGCGATGCTGGCCAGGCCCAGCACCCGGATCTGCAGCTTCTCCCCGGCAGCCTTCACCCGCAGGAGATCGGCCTGGGAGAAATGCTGCATACCCAGGACCAGCATCTTGCGGGCGACGACCTGCTGCAACGCGTCCGCATGGCTGCGCAGGTGATTGCGTATCGCTGTACGGATGAAATCACTGCGGTTGGCGTAGAAGCCTTCGGCGACCAGCAGGTCGATTTGGCCCAGGTCGACATAGCCCAGATTGATGGTGAGCTTCTCGGATTCGCTCACGCGAGGGGTGGAGGTGGTTGTGGCCATGGAACATCCTTATGCCATCCATATGGATGGTTTGTGGATGTTTTCAAGGCCTGATGTTTCAATTTGGTGCTGCACGTCGTGTGGTGTACGGTGGACGGGCTCTCCAGCGTGTCCGTTGCCATCATTGCCCTGTCACGTCTGGGCCTTAGGGTGGCCGGGCCGGGCCAACGCGCCCGGCGTTGCTCAGCCATGCGCCAGGAGGCTCCATGCAAGATTTGCAGGCAGGCTCGCCGCACGGCACTTCCGTTTGGTGCCAGCCCGGCGAACGGTTCAATACCTGGAGCCATCTGGCAGCCCTGCCCGTGGGCCTGGCGGCCAGTGTGGTTCTCATCTGCGAAACGGTGGCCGGCGGTGATGCGCGCAAGATTGTGGGCGCTGTGGTGTTTGGCCTGTCTCTGGCGGCGCTGTTTGGCGCATCGGCCCTCTTTCATAGCTGTACCGGGGTGCGCAAGCGTTTCTGGCAGCGCGTAGACCACGCCTGCATTTACCTGCTGATTGCCGGCAGCCACACGCCCTTTGCCTTGATGGCGCCCCCTGGCTTGTGGGCTTGGCTGCTGCTGGGCGGCGTATGGGGGCTCGCATTTCAGGGTGCGATACGTGCACTGGGTTTCGATTCGCCGCCGCGCCTGTCCCTGTACATCAGCCTTGGCTGGCTCAGCTTGGGGAGCGCGGTGCCGGTGGCCTTTCGCCATGGTGCGCAGACCCTGGCCTGGCTGCTCGCCGGCGGACTGCTCTATTCGGCAGGAACGGTGTTCTACCGTCGTCTGGCGAGCATGCGCCACGCGCACGGCATCTGGCATCTGTTCGTGGTTGCCGGCAGCGCCTGCCATACCGTCGCGGTAGCCGGTTTGCTGGCCTGAGTCGACCGCTTTCGAAATAGACCCATGCCCGCGAACTGTATGGATAGACAGTAAAATCCTGGGCTTGATAGTTTCCACAAAGGTCTGGACATGTCTGGAGAACTCGAACAGGAAGTCGCCTCAATCTTCGAAGACCGCCTTTGGCACCACAACGGCTGGGAAGCCCGCGTCATCAAGAATGAAGACGACGATGGCTGGGCCGTCGCAATGACCCAGGACGGCCAGGTGGAGCCGAGCCTGGTCGGCCCGTGGACCATGGGCCGCGACAAGAAAAACCCCAAGCCGCTGGACGTTGCCGCCTTCAACACGCTCGTGAAGACGGCGCACGAGGTGATGCGCCGGCATGAGCAGCATCTGGCAGCGCAGTTGCACAAGGATGTGCAGATCATGGCGGGCGGGTCACGCGTGACCGTCTCTCTGGATATCGAGCCCGATGAGGACAATCCCAGCGCCACGCTCACCGCCACTGCCGCCGACGGCAGCGAGCTGGCCAAGGTGGGAGTCAGGCCGGACCATCAGCTCACCCGGACGTCTGCGCAAGCCTGGGCAGAGGCAGGCTATCCCCGTCCCAGCGAGGACTGAGCCGCGGGCAAGGCCGGGGAATCAGGGGGCTGCTTCACAGGTGCCTTCCAAGGCGGATATGCGGCTTTGCGGCTTTGCCACACGCTCTAGATGTGCAGCATGGCCAGCCCGCCCACGCCAAGGCCCAGCGCTGCCACGCCGAGCATGGCGTATTCCAGCCATTTCTTCTTGGTCAGCAGCGCGATGGCTGCAAGGGCAATGGCGACCTGCAGCGCGGTGGTGGCCTGAGCCCAGCGGTGATGCAGGTGCATCTGCATCTCGGACTTCTCGTCCCATTGCCGGGCCTCGGCTTCCAGGCGGTCGGCATCGCGCTTGATGTCATCCTTTTCTTTTTCGTAGCGCTCCACCTTGGCCTGGTAGGCTGCCCGCTTGTCCTCCGTGGTCGCCAGGTCACGCGCGAACTCGGACAGCGATTGCTTGGTGCTCTTGGCCTGGAAGAAGGCCCACTGGTTGGCCGCTTCGGTCTTCTTGATGGCTGCGTCGTTTTTGTACAGCCCGGCATTGGCCTGGGTGGCACCGCCCATGTACGAGAAGATGGCTCCGACCGTGGCGATGACTGCGGTGCACATGGCGATCTGGTTGGTCAGGCTGCCGCCGCCGATGCCGTGGTGGGCGGTTTGGCCATGCTCGCCCTGGGCGGCATGTTCTAGCTCGTGATCGTGTGGGCCATGGACGTGAAAGCCGCCGGAAGACATAGGTGCCAATTCCTTGATTCAATGGGGTGGCGCATTATGGGGCCGCTATGCCCGCAACCCCGGGCTCCGGGATGCGCGCAGCGCATGGAGGGTGTGTGAGGCTTCTTGTGCATGACCCGCAGCCCATGGCCTGGGCCTCGGTGTCCGCGTAATGCCCGGGGCACAGGCAGGACGCAGGCGGCATGCCCGGGCATCCGGCCGTCCGGTTTTCCGAACGGCGCCTGCATTCCATTGTTCGGATTTCCGTCCAACCTTATGCATAAAAGTAAGGTCGATATAGGCGGATCAAGCAGTTAGCGCGGGGTGCAGGTGCCGGATGCGGCTGGCACGGTCTGTGCACTGTCAGGCGCAGGCCACGTGCATCGTGGTTGTGTATGCAGGGAGACAAGCCCGTCTTCGCTGCGGCATCCGGCCAGTGGCCGGCAGCCGTGGTGGCCGGGCTCGCTTGCAAGACCGAAACACGTCCAACGAAAAAATCCGCATGAAATTCAACCGCTTGACCACCATGGTGCTCGTGGCCATGGTCCTCGGCGTGCTGGTGGGCTATGCCTGCAACAGCTACGCACCCACGCCCGAGGCCGCCAAGGAAATCGCCAGCTACTTCGGCATCCTCACCGATGTCTTCCTGCGCATGATCAAGATGATCATCGCGCCCCTGGTGTTCGCCACCCTGGTGTCGGGCCTGGCCAACATGGGCGATGCCAAGGCCGTGGGCCGCATCGGCGGCCGCGCACTGGGCTGGTTCATCGTGGCCTCGTTCTGCTCGCTGACCATCGGCCTGATCTATGCGAACGTGCTGCAGCCCGGCCATGGCCTGAGCGTGGCCCTGCCGTCGTCGGCCGAGGGCCTGAACCTCAAGACCTCGGCGCTGAACCTCAAGGACTTCATCGCCCACGTGTTCCCCAAGAACATCTTCGAGGCCATGGCCACCAACGAGGTGCTGCAGATCCTGGTGTTCGCGCTGTTCTTCGGCATTGCGCTGGGCAATCTGCACAACCAGGCCGCGCGCTCCATGGTGGGCCTGATGGACGAGGTGGTCCACGTCATGCTCAAGGTCACCGACTATGTGATGCGCTTCGCCCCCGTGGGCGTGTTCGGCGCCGTGGCCGGCACCATCGCCATCCATGGCCTGGGCATGCTGTCGGTGTTCGGCAAGTTCATGCTGTGCTTCTACCTGGCCCTGGCCACGCTGTGGGTGCTGCTGATCGTGGCCGGCTATTGCGTGCTGGGCCGTGACATCTTCCGCCTGCTGAACCTGATTCGTGGCCCGCTGCTGGTGGGCTTTTCCACGGCCAGCAGCGAATCGACCTATCCCAAGCTCATGGAGCAGCTGGAGAAGTTCGGCATCAAGCCGCGCATCATCGGCTTCGTGCTGCCGCTGGGCTACTCGTTCAATCTGGACGGCTCGATGGTCTACACCACCTTCCTGGCCATCTTCATCGCCCAGGCCTACGGCATCGACATGACGCTGACGGCCCAGATCACCATGCTGCTGGTGCTGATGGTCTCCAGCAAG
Source organism: Delftia deserti (assembly GCF_042653485.1). Lineage (NCBI taxonomy): Bacteria > Pseudomonadati > Pseudomonadota > Betaproteobacteria > Burkholderiales > Comamonadaceae > Delftia > Delftia deserti. The sequence goes on from NZ_JBHSIH010000001.1 coordinate 6,651,856, forward strand.
GGCATTGCCGGCGTGCCGCGCGCATCGCTGGTGGTGGTGGCCGCCGTGCTGCCCATGTTCGGCCTGCCCGAGGCGGGCATCCTGCTGATCCTGGGCATCGACCACTTCCTGGACATGGGCCGCACGCTGACCAATGTGCTGGGCAATGCGATCGCCACGGCCGTCGTGGCCAAGTGGGAAGGCGCCGTCGATCCGACCACGGCCACGGATGACGACGAGTCCCTGCTGCCCACGGACCATTCCGAGCAAGGGCGGCCCGCTGTCTCGGCCTGAGGCCGGGGCGGTGCGGGAGGGCGCTGATAACATCGGTGCCTTCACCATGCCCGCCCGCCGCCCCCTGCGCCAGCTCATTCTGCTTTTGCTGTGGCTTGCCCTGAGCGGGCTGAGCGGCTGGGGTGCGTACCTGCTGGCGCAGCGGCTGGGCATTGCCGATCTGCGTGCCACGGGCATGCACCGGCTGGAGCTGTACGGCGCCAGCCTGCAGCGCGAGATCGGCAAGTACGCCTTCCTGCCCGACGTGCTGGCACTGGAAGGCAATGTGCAAAGGCTGCTGGCCGAGCCCGGCGACGAGCAGCTCACCAACCGCGTCAACGCCTACCTGGAGCAACTCAACGACCGTGCGGGAACGCTGACCGCCTACCTGGTCGATGCCCGCGGCCACGTCGTGGCCTCCAGCAACTGGCGGCGCTCCGACAGCTACATGGGCGAGGACCTGAGCTTTCGCCCCTACTACCGCACCGCCATGGCCACGGGCAGTGCGCGCTTCTTCGGCATAGGCACCACGCGCGGCGAGCCCGGCTACTACCTGGCCTCCACCCTGGGCGACGACACCCACACGCTGGGCGTGGCCGTGGTCAAGGTCAGCCTGGACCAGCTGGAGCAATCGTGGTCCACGGTGGAGGCGCCGGTGCTGGTGGGCGACGAGAACGGCGTCGTCATCCTGGGCACGGTCTCCGACTGGAAATTCACCACCTTGCGCACGCTGGACGAGGGCACGCGCGCCGCCTTCGACCACACGCGCCAGTACAACCGCCGCGCGCTGGAGCCCCTGGGCCTGCAGGTGCTGCGCGACCTGGGCCAGGGCGCGCGCCTGGTGCGCATCGCCCGCCATGGCGAGGAATCGCCAGGCTCGGTCTATCCGGTCAGCGGCCGCTTCCTGGCCCAGTCGCGCCAACTGCCTGGCACGCCCTGGACGATCACCGTGCTCTCGCACCTGGAGCAGGTCGACCAGCTTGCCCAGAGCCGCGCGCTGGCCGCGGCCGTGGGCGCGGCCTTCGTGCTGCTGCTGGCCATGATGGTCAACGAGCGCCGCCGCCACCTGCGCGACCGCCTGGCCGCGCGCGAGGCGCTGCAGGCCGCGCATGACGAGCTGGAGCGCAAGGTGGAGCAGCGCACGGCCGACCTGTCGGCCGCCAACGAGGCCCTGCAGGCCGAGGTGGTCGAGCGCACCCACGCCGAGGCCACGCTGCGCGCCGCCCAGGACGAACTGGTGCAGGCCGGCAAGCTGGCCGTGATAGGCCAGCTGTCCACGGGCGTGGCGCATGAACTCAACCAGCCGCTGACGGCGCTGCGCACCCTGGCGGGCAACAGCCAGCGCTTTCTGGAGCGCGGCGATACCGAAACCACGCGCGTGAACCTGGAGCGCATGGCGCAGCTGGCCGACCGCATGGGCCGCATCACGGGCCAGCTGCGCAACTTTGCGCGCAAGTCCAGCGGCGCCAGCCAGGCCGTGCCGCTGGCGCATGCGCTGGACAATGCGCTGGCCGTGCTGGAGTCGCGCGTGGCCGAGACCGGCGCCCGCATCCTGCGCGATGACGGCGTGCCCGAGGCCGTGGCCTGGTGCGACCGCAACCGCATCGAGCAGGTGCTGATCAACCTGATCAACAATTCCCTGGACGCCATGCGCGGCCAGCCCGCGCCCTGCCTGGAGCTGGCCTGCGCCGTGGCCGATGGCCGCGCCCAGGTCACCGTGCGCGACCACGGGCCGGGCCTGAGCGAAGCGGCGCAGGCCCATCTGTTCCAGCCGTTCTTCACCACCAAGGAAGAGGGCGTGGGCCTGGGCCTGGGGCTGGCGCTGTCGGCCGGCATCGTGCGCGAATGCGGCGGCACGCTGACGGGCAGCAACCATCCGGGCGGCGGCGCCGTCTTCACGCTGAGCCTGGCCCTGGCACCCTCCACCCCATCCGCCGACACACCATGACCGACGCCCTCAAAGTCCTGATCATCGAGGACGACCCCGACATCGTGCTCGGCTGCGAGCAGGCGCTGCAGCTCGAAGGCATTGCCTGCGAAAGCGTGGGCAGCGCCGAGCAGGCACGCCGGCGCCTGTCGCGCGACTTCGCGGGCATCGTGGTCAGCGACATCCGCCTGCCGCGCATGGACGGCATGGCCTTCCTGCGCGAACTGGTGGCCATGGATGCCGAGCTGCCCGTGGTGCTGATCACCGGCCACGGCGATATCTCCATGGCCGTGCAGGCCATGAAGGACGGTGCCCAGGACTTCATCCAGAAACCCTTCGCCCCCGAAACCCTGGTCGGCGCCGTGCGCCGTGCCCTGGAGCGCCGCCGCCTGGTGCTGGAGGTGCGCGCGCTGCGCCAGCAGCTGGACCAGCGCGACAGCCTGGAGCACCGGCTGATAGGCCGCGCGCCCAATATGCGCCAGCTGCGCCAGATGCTCACGGGGCTGGCGCAGAGCGCGGCCGATGTGCTGATCCAGGGCGAGACCGGCACGGGCAAGGAGCTGGTGGCGCGCTGCCTGCACGAGGCCAGCGCACGGCGCGATGGCAACTTCGTGGCCGTCAACTGCGGCGGCCTGCCCGACACGCTGTTCGACAGCGAAATGTTCGGCAGCGAGGCCGGCGCCTATACCGGCGCGGGCAAGAAGCGCATCGGCAAGCTGGAGCACGCCAGCGGCGGCACGCTGTTCCTGGACGAGATCGAAAGCATGCCCCTGCCCATGCAGATCAAGCTGCTGCGCGTGCTGCAGGAGCGCGTGCTGGAGCGCCTGGGCTCCAACACCCTGATCCCCATCGACTGCCGCGTGATCGCGGCCACCAAGGTCGATCTGCTGGAGTTGAGCCGGCAAGGATTGTTCCGCGCCGACCTCTACTACCGCCTGAACGTGGCCACCGTCTCGCTGCCGCCGCTGCGCGAGCGGCGCGAGGACGTGCCGCTGCTGTTCGAGCACTTCGCGCTGCAGGGCGCGGCGCGCCACCAGCGGCCCGTGCCCGAGCTGACCACGGCGCGCGTGCAGCAACTGCTGGGCTATGACTGGCCCGGCAACGTACGTGAGCTGCGCAACGTGGCCGAGCGCACGGTGCTGGGCATCGAGGCCGGCTCGCCCCCCTTCGGCCAGCCGGCCGGCACCACGGCGCAGGACGCCGCGCCCCGGCCGCTGTCCGCCGCTGTCGAGGCCTTCGAGCGCGCCCTCATCGCCGACGCCCTGCGCCGCCACGCCGGCAGCCTGGCGCGCACGGCCGAAGCCCTGTCCATGCCCAAGACCACGCTGCACGACAAGATCCGCAAGTACGGGCTGGATGGGTAGGGGCTGGTTGCCCGCCCCCAACCCGGATTTTCGGGAAACGGCCTGGCCTACCTGGATTCGTAGGACGGGCGCAGTGGCGCAATCGCCTTTTGAATCGCAGCGCGCACGGTGGGCCGGTCGATCACCTCGCCACAGTGCAGCACGGGCAATGGCTTGCCCTGCCCGGGACGGGCCTCGTCGCGCATGACGGCCATATCGCCCTTGGCGCCATTGCCGCCTTTGGCGTTCTCCCGCTGCACCTGCTCGGCAATGCCTGCCAGCACATCGATATCCCCGTGCATGCGCTGCACGATGACGGAGGCCCAGGCATCTCCCTGGTCCTTGAGATAGGGCTCGGCCTGCTGGGTCAGGCAGCTTGCGATGGCATAGCTTTCAACGTCGCGCTGCACTTGCGTGCGAGCGCCACCTGCGGGATTTGTGTCCGGGGTGCATCCGGCGATGGCTGGAACCAAAAGAAGCAAGGCCACGCGCATCAAGTCAGCTCCCAAATTTCGCCTGTTGAGGTTGTGATGGTCGAATGGCCCGGCCCGGCCCGGCCCGGCCCGGCCCGGCATGGACAGCCGCTGTCGTGGTCCGGCTGTCCACTGTTCACTCCATTTAGCCAAGCAATATATGTGAAAAGCCTGAGGTACCGGGTGTAACCAGGCCCTCAGCCGCTCGCAGCCGCCCTCAGCCCCGCTCCCCGAACTCCACGCTTTCGCGCGTCCAGCGCCGCGCCTGTTCGCTCAGGCTCAGTCCCAGGCCGGGGCGCGTGGGCACAAGCATGCGGCCATCGGCGATGTCCAGGCGTTCGTTGAACAGCGGCTCCAGCCAGTCGAAGTGTTCCACCCAGGGCTCGTTGGCGCAGGTGGCGGCCAGGTGCACGTGCAGCTCCATGGCGAAGTGGGGCGCCAGGCTCAGGTGGGCCAGTTCGGCCTGGGCCGCGATCTGCAGGAAGGGCGTGATGCCGCCCACGCGCGGCGCGTCGGGCATGAGGAAGTCGGCGCTGCGGTGGCGTATGAGATCGCCGTGCTCGGCGGCGCTGGTCAGCATCTCGCCGGTGGCGATCGGCGTGTCGAAGCGCGCGGCCAGCGCGGCATGGCCTTCGTGGTCGTAGGCGTCCAGCGGCTCCTCGATCCAGACCAGGTTGAATTCCTCGAAGACACGGCACATGCGCTGGGCCGTGGGGCGGTCCCATTGCTGGTTGGCATCGACCATGATGGGCGCGACATCGCCCAGGTGGGCGCGCATGGCCTCCACGCGCCGTATGTCCAGCGCGCAGTCGGGCTGGCCCACCTTGAGCTTGATGCCGCCTATGCCGCGCTCCAGCGAGGCGCTGGCGTTGCGCTTGAGCTCATCGAGCGGCGTGTGCAGAAAGCCGCCCGAGGTGTTGTAGCAGCGCACGGATTCGCGCTGCGAGCCCAGCAGCTTGGACAGCGACAGGCCCGCGCGGCGCGCCTTGATGTCGTACAGCGCCACGTCGAAGGCCGCGATGGCCTGCACGGCCAGCCCGCTGCGGCCCACGGAGGCGCCGGCCCAGCACATGCGCGTCCACAGCCGCGCAATGTCGCTGGGGTCTTCGCCCAGCAGGGAGGGCGCGATTTCGCTGGCATGGGCGAACTGGCCGGGGCCGCCGGCGCGCTTGGCGTAGCTCAGGCCCAGGCCCCGGTGGCCGTCGCGGGTCTGGATCTCGGCGAACAGCATGGCGACCTCGGTCATGGGCTTTTGGCGGCCCGTGAGCACCTTGGCATCGCTGATGGGCCGGGCCAGGGGGAGGTAGCAGGACGACAGGCGTATCCACTGGATGCGGTCCTGGCTGGTGGTTTCTGAAAGCGCGGAAGAAGTCATGGCTGCGGGAGTGCGGTGGTTGGAAAACGGACAGGGGCAGGCATCAGTCGATGCTGATCTTTCCGGCCTCGATGACCGTCTTCCAGCGCGCGTATTCCTGGCGCTGGAATTCGGCGAACTGCTGTGGGGTGCCGGCCACCATCTCGTAGCCGATGGAGACGAACTGCTCGCGCACCCGGGGATCGTTGAGCGCCTCGACAAAGGCCGCATGGGCCTTGTCGCGCAGCGCAGGCGGCAGGCCCTTGGGCGCGACGATGGCCTGCCAGGAGGCGACCTCCACGTTCTTCACCCCGGCTTCGGCCAGCGTGGGCAGGTCCGGCAGCACGGGCGAGCGGCGCGGGCTCGTCACGGCCAGGGCGCGCATCTTGGCGGCCCGGATGTGCTGTATCACGGCATTGATGTTCTGGAACGAGGCATCGACCTGGCCGCCGATCAGGTCGGCATGGGCGGGCGCGCCGCCCTTGAAGGGGATGTGCACGCCCTGGGTGCCCGTCTGCTGCCAGAACAGTTCGGCCGTCAGGTGGTCGCTGGAGCCGTGGCCGGCCGAGGCAAAGCTCATCTTGCCCGGATGGGCCTTGAGGTGGGTGACCACGTCGGCCACGCTTTTGTGCGGCGAGCTTGCGGGCACGACCAGCACGTTGGGCGACTGCACGGCCACGGTGATCAGGTCGAAGTCCTTGAGCGCGTCGTAGGGCAGGTTCTTGATCAGGTGGGGCACGATGACCAGCGGGCCCAGCGAGGTGACGAGAAAGGTCTGCCCGTCCGCCGCCGCGCGCTGCACGAAGGCCGCGCCGATGGTGCCCGTGGCGCCGGCCTTGTTCTCCACCACGAAGGACTGCCTGAGCTTCTCGCCCAGCCTGGGCGCCACGGCGCGCGCGACCTGGTCGGTGGAGCCGCCGGCGGGGAAGGGCACGACCAGGGTGACGGGCCTGTCGGGCCAGGCCTGGGCCGATGCAGAAAAGGCAGCGAGCGCGGCCAGGGCCAGCGCCATGGCACGAAGAATGTGATTCATCTTGTCTCCTGATTTGTGAATGACATCGTTATCATTTCCGGGGAGATGAAAAAGCGCCGATGCCATTTCTTAGATGCAAGGATTTGCGCTTCCAGCAAAATGATATCGTTGTCATTTTGGCTGTCAATCACGATTTCTGCGATGCAGGGCAGGCCTGGCGCCCGCGCGTGGAGGGCGGTCTGCTATCTTCAGGCCCGTCCCCGATACCAGCCCGCGATCGCGCTTGCCCATGAACACACCCACACCACCCAGGCCCGCCACGCTGCACGACGTGGCCGAGGCGGCCGGCGTCTCGCTGATCACGGCCTCGCGCGCACTGGGCAACCCTTCCATCGTTTCGGAGAAGACGCGCGAGCGCGTGCGCCAGGCCGTGGAGGCCACGGGCTATATCCCCAACCTGCTGGCCGGCGGCCTCAAGTCCCGCCGCAGCCGCATGGTGGCCGGCGTGGTGCCCGCGCTGTCGGTGTCGCAATTCCTGCCCACGGTGCAGTCATTGACGGCCACGCTGGCTCAGGAGGGCTATCAGCTGCTGCTGGGCCAGACCTTCTACGACGAGCAGCGCGAGGAAGAGGTGCTCAACGCCATGATCGGGCGCCAGCCCGACGGCATTGTGATGATGGGCCTGGTGCAGTCCGACAAGGCGCGCGAGCGGCTGCGCAGGACCGGCATTCCCGTGGTGGAAACCTGGGACTTCAGCGACCGGCCGCTGGACATGGTGGTGGGCTTTTCCCACCTGAAGGTGGGCAGCGCGCTGGCCGGCTATTTCCTCTCGCGCGGCCTGCAGCGCGTGGGCATGGCCACGGGCGGCGACCACCGGGCCCAGCAGCGGCGCGAGGGCTTTCTCGCAGCCTGGGGCCGCGAGGTGCCCACGGTCACCGTGTCCGCGCCCGGCAGCCTGGAGCTGGGCCGGCAGGCGCTGGGCCAGTTGCTGGCGCAGCAGCCTGATCTGCAGGCCGTGGTCTGCAGCTCGGACATGCTGGCCCACGGCATTTTGGTGGAAGCCCAGGCGCGCGGCCTGCGCGTGCCCGTGGACCTGGCCGTCTCGGGCTTCGGCAATGCCGATTTCGCGGCCCACCTGCTGCCGTCGCTGACCACCGTGCATGTGGACGGGCCGGGCATAGGCCGCCTGGCCGCCGAACTCGTGCTGGCACGCTGCAAGGGCCAGAGTGCCGGGCGCTCGGCGTTCGACCTGGGGTTCGAGCTGATCGAGCGGGATTCGACCCGCCTGGCTTAGAGGGTCAGCACACGGCAGCCGCCTGGCGCTCGGTCGCCAGCCCGAACAGGCTGCCCAGCACGTGCTGGATTTCATCAGGCGCCAGCTGCCTGGTCTCGGTGCCGCTGGCCGTGATGGTCTTGAGCGCGTCGCCCACCAGGATCATGCGGCCGGCCGGCTGGTGCAGCACCACCACCCGCTTTTGCACGAAGATGGCGTCCGGGTGCGTGGAGTTCAGGTAGTTGGCGGGCGCGAAATCCACCCACTCCTGGGGCGAGAGGTTGAAGGCGTACTGGTTGGCCCATTCACCGTCCACGCGGGCCTGCAGCAGGTACTCGCCCTGGTCGTCCAGGCTCAGGCGGAAGGTGTCGCCGTCCTGGCGGACCTCGGTGTCCAGCTCGTCCAGGGCCATGGGTGCGCGTATGCCGTAGCTGCCAAAGCCCAGGTCGCACAGCCAGCGCCGTCCCTCGACCTCGGCCACCAGGGCCATGTGGGTGCGGGGCCGGCGGGCCGGATAGAACATGGGCCGCGCCGCCACAAAGCGGTAGGCAATGCCCAGGGCCTGCAGCGCCATGGCGAACAGGCCGTTCACCTCGTAGCAGTAGCCGCCCCGGGCGCCGCCGAGGATCTTGGCCGCAATGTCTTCGGGCACCAGAGAGACGATCTTGCCGGCCTGCACGTCGAGGTTCTCGAAAGGCACGGAAAACAGCTGCTGGCGCATCAGCGCATGCAAGGTGGCGGCATCCGCCTGGGCGGAGTCCCCGGCACTGAAGGCGATGCGGCGGAAGTAGGCCTGGAGATCGAAATTGCTGGCTTGCATGGGTTTCCTCGGGTTGCTGGATGGCTGCAACGATAAATCGGGACCACCAATGCCTGTATAAGCAGAATCCAAGAAAACTGACCTGTACAGATTGGCATGCCCACCACCAACGAACCCTTGCCCCAGTACCGCCGCATTGCCCAGGCCCTGCGCCAGACGCTGGCCTGCGGCGCACTGCGTCCCGGCGATAGGCTGATCTCCGCCCGCAGCCTGGCCGAGCGCGAACAGGTCAGCCTGCCCACCGCGCTGGAGGCGCTGCGTTGCCTGGAGGCCGAGGGCCTGATCGTCGCGCGCCCGCGCTCGGGCTACTTTGTGCGCCAGGCAACCGGCGGCGCGGCGCTGCAGGCGTCCCGCCCGTCGTCGCGCCCCGTGCCCGTGACCCTGTCGGCCCTGGCGCGCTCGCTGTTCAGCAGCCCCGACACGCGCCTGATCCCGCTGGGTGCGGCATTGCCCGATCCGGCCTGGCTGCCCACGGCCCGGCTGCAGCGCGCGCTGCAGACCGCCGGGCGCCGCCTGGACGCGCACGGCCAGACCTACAGCATGCCGCCGGGCCGCGCGGACCTGCGCGGCCAGATAGCGGCCCGGGCTGCGCAATGGGGTGCGCGCTTCGGCCCCGACGACCTGGTCCTGACGGCAGGCGCCACCCAGGCCGTACGGCTGGCCCTGCGCGCCGTGTGCAAGCCCGGCGATGTCGTGGCCGTGGAGCGGCCCGCCTATTTCGGCAGCCTGCTGCTGCTGGAGGACCTGGGCCTGAAGGCGCTGGAGATTGCCACCGATCCCCGCGAAGGCCTGCTGCTGGAGCCGCTGGCCGAGGCCATTGCCCGCCACCGGCCGGCTGCCGTGCTGGCATCGCCCACCGTGCAGAACCCGCTGGGCGCCAGCATGCCGGTGGAGCGCAAGCAGGCCCTGGTGGCGCTGCTGGAGCGGGCGGGCATTCCCTTGATCGAAGACGATGTCTATGGCGACCTTGCAGGCGACGGCCAGCGCCCGCCGGCCTGCAAGGCCTTCGACGCCAGCGGCAACGTGCTGTACTGCGGCTCCGTGTCCAAGACCCTGGCGCCGGGCTGGCGCGTGGGCTGGATCGCGGCGGGCCGCTTCCATGCCCAGGTGCTGCAGGTGCGCCTGGCGGGCGACTGGGCCGGTGCGCCGCTGCTGGAAGCCGCCGTGAGCGAGGTGCTGGCCAGCGGCGACTACGACCGGCACCTGCGCCGTCTCAAGTCCCGTGTGCAGGCCGGGGTGCAGGCCGTCACGGCCAGGGTCGAGGCCAGCTTTCCGCCCGGCACCCGCGTCTCGGCCCCGCGCGTGGGCTTTCTGCTGTGGGTGGAGTTGCCGCGCCAGGTGAATGCACTGGAGGTGCACCGCCGCGCGCTGGAGTCGGGCATTGGTGTCAGCCCCGGCCCGCTGTTTTCATCGCGCTCTGACCTGCCCAACCACCTGCGCCTGAACTGCGCCAACGAGCCCACGCCGCGCCTGCTGGGGGCCGTGGGGCAGGTGGGGGAGATATGCCGGGGTTTGGTCGAGGGTGCTGCGGCGCGCCAGGGGGCACAGGTCGGCCAGCCTACTTCTTCTCGCGCGGCACGCGCCCCATGAGGAAGAACTCGGGATTGGGCTGCATGCCGGCAAAGCTGGCCATGCGGTTGGACAGGCCGAAGAAGGCGGTGATGGCGGCGATGTCCCAGATGTCCTCGTCGTCGAAGCCATGCGGGTACAGCGCCTCGAAGTCGGCCTCGCAGATTTCATGGCTGCGTTCGCAGACCTTCATGGCGAAGTCCAGCATGGCGCGCTGGCGGGCGCTGATGGCGGCCTTGCGGTAGTTGACGGCTACCTGGTCGGCCACGTAGGGCTGCTTTTCGTAGATGCGCAGGATGGCGCCGTGGGCCACCACGCAGTACAGGCACTGGTTGGCCGCGCTGGTGGTAGTGACGATCATCTCGCGCTCGCCCTTGGTCAGGCTGCCTTCCTCCTTGAGCATGAGGGCATCGTGGTAGGCGAAGAACGCGCGCCACTCGGCGGGGCGGCGCGCAAAGGCCAGGAAGACGTTGGGAATGAAGCCGGCCTTTTCCTGCACTTCAAGAATGCGGGCGCGGATGTCCTCGGGCAGGCTGGACAGTTCGGGCTGGGGGTAGCGGGCGGTGGCCATGTGTCTTGTCTCCTGGGTGTGGTGGTTGCTGTTGCGGGCCATGTTCGCATGGCCTGCGCTGCGCAGGGTGAACGCACATGACAGCCTGTCTGCCGCCGAGGTTGCAGATTGCGCCCGGGCTCAGGCGGGCACCATGTCCGGCTCAGGCCGTTGTGCAAACCAGTCGCCCAGAAAGCCGGTGAGCGCGCGGATTCTGGCCGACATCTCGCTGCGCGTGGCGTGCACCAGGTAGATGTCGGCCGCAGGCAGCTGCCATTGGGGCAGGACCTCGCGCAGCGCGCCTGCGGCCAGCGGCGCGGCCACATCCCAGAGCGAGCGCTGCAGGATGCCGTGGCCGTCCAGCGCCCAGGCCAGGGCCGCAGCGCCGTCGTTGGTGCTCATCACGCCGTTGACCTTGATGTTGTGCTCGCTCATGCCCTGGCGCGTGCGCCGGCTCAGGCGCCAGCTGCCATAGGTTTCGTCGCTCTCGCGGATCACGATGCAGCGGTGGGCCTGCAGGTCGGCGGGCTGGCGCGGCTCGCCGTGGGCGTTGAGGTAGGAGGGCGCGGCGCACAGCACGCGGCGGTTGGGCAGCAGCAGGCGGGCGGTGAGGGCGGAGTCGGGCAGGGCGCCAAAGCGCACCACGGCGTCAAAGCCCTGCTCGACCAGGTTGACGGGCCTGTCCGTCAGCTGCAGTTGCACCTGCACTTCGGGATAGGCGCGCGCAAAGGCCGACAGCGCGGGCGCCAGCCGCTGGCGGCCAAAGCCCAGCGTGCACGCAATGGACAGCGGGCCGCGCGCCGTGGCGCGCGTGCCCGAGATGCTGCGCTCCAGCGCCTCCAGGTCGGCCAGGATGCGCGCGCCGTCCAGCAGGTAGGCTTCGCCCTCGGGCGTCAGGTGGATGCGCCGTGTCGTGCGCTGCAGCAGGCGCACGCCCAGGCGCCGCTCCAGCAGGGACAGGCGGCGGCTGACGGCGGGCGGCGTCACGCCCATCTGCTGGGCCGCGGCGGCCAAGCTGCCTTCGCGGATCAGCAGCGAGAAGAAGCGCAGGTCGGAAAAGCCGTCCATGGGTGGGTGCAGCAGGCGCTGGATTCGTAAATTGAACTGATGGATCAATGCAGTATTTTGCTATTTATGCAGCCTGGTTTACTGATTAGCATGGCAGGCTGACAGTCATGAACAACGTAGAAGGAATCTCCGGGATGCACACAGATCCATGGATGCCGGGCCTGCGCCAGCAGCGCATCACGGTCGATGACGGCGTGGAGATCAACGCCTGGGTGGGCGGCCAGGGGCCGGCCCTGCTGCTGGTGCACGGCCACCCGCAGACCAGCGCCATCTGGCACCGCGTCGCGCCCCGGCTGGCGCAGCAGTTCACCCTGGTGCTGGCAGATCTGCGCGGCTATGGCGACTCCTCGCGCCCGGCCGGCGATCCCGAGCATGTCAACTACAGCAAGCGCACCATGGCCCGCGACCTGCTGCGGCTGATGGCCCGGCTGGGCCATGAGCATTTCAGCGTGCTGGCGCATGACCGGGGCGCGCGCGTGGCGCACCGGCTGGCCATGGACTATCCCGCCAGCGTGCAGCGTCTGGTGCTGCTGGACATTGCGCCCACGCTGGCCATGTACGAGCAGACCGGCGAGGCCTTTGCACGCGCCTACTGGCACTGGTTCTTCCTGATCCAGCCCGCGCCGCTGCCCGAGCGCCTGATCGAGGCCGACCCCGCCGCCTATGTGCGCGAGATCATGGGCCGGCGCAGCGCCGGCCTGGCGCCCTTCGATCCCCGGGCGCTGGCCGAGTACCAGCGCTGCCTGGCGCTGCCGGGCAGCGCGCACGGCATGTGCGAGGACTACCGCGCCTCGGCCGGCATCGATCTGGAGCACGACCGCGAAGACCGCCGGTTGGGACGCAGGCTGCCCATGCCGCTGCTGGTGCTCTGGGGCGAAGAGGGCGTGGTGCACCGCTGCTTCGATCCGCTGCGCGAGTGGCAACTGGTGGCCGATGATGTGCGGGGCCGGCCGCTGGCCTGCGGGCACTACATCGCCGAAGAGGCGCCCGACGCATTGCTGGACGCGGCCCTGCCATTTCTGCTGCAGGCCGGGTGAGTGCCGCCATTGGAGGCACTCGATACGGCATTCGGGCAAGCCGGCAAAGAGGGGAAAGGTGCATTCACGCCATATCCGTGACGCCATATGCATGACGCCATAGCATTTCCCTCCGAGTTCAATTGGCATGCCAATCATGTGCTGCAATGGTAAGCATTTGAAAAATCCGGTGGCCTGTCTTGCGCGGGCAATGCCTGGGGCGCAGGTCTTGAAAACCGCTGCAGGCAAGGCCTGGCAAGCCCTGGGCAAGGGCCTGCGTCCTTGCGTGCCTGCGACAGGAGGCATGGCTGCGCCAATGCACAGCCCATTGCCGTTCCGTGGTGAAACGCCGAACTGATACAGTCGCGCGGCCCGCCCGAGGGGGAGGGTCTTATTCATCACGGGATATTCACAATGAGCAACAAGAAAACCGCAGTGGCCGCTGCCGTGGCATTGGCCGTCGTGGCCTATGGAGGAACCACCTGGTATACGGGCCAAAGGGCCGAGTCCGGCTACAAGGATGCAGTGGCCGAATTGCGCAAGGTGCTGGGCGAGAAGGTCGTCGTGACCGACGAATACCACAAGGGATTCCTGTCATCCCAGGCCAAGCTGGTGCTGCAGTGGCCTGCGGCGGAAGCTCAGGCCGCCGAGGCGGCTGAAACGGCAAAAACGGCTGACGTGGCAAAAGCAGCCGACACAACTGAAGCGCCCGCCGCCGCAGAACCGGTCGCTGCGGCCAAGCCTGTGCGCCTGGTGGTGGACACCACGGTGCGCCACGGCCCGCTGGCCGGTGGCCGACTGGCGGCAGCGGTTTCCGAGACACGCTTTGCGCTCGACGGACTGGACGAAAAGAGCACTCAGATGCTGGCCAAGGCCGCAGCCCCCACGCTGACCAGCGTGCACCACTTCACGGGCGGACAGGATGTGCGCCTGCTGCTGCCCGCCGGCGAGCTGGGCGACCAGGAAGTCACCATGCGCTGGCAGGAAATGGTGCTGGACACGGCCCTGGGCGGTGGCAGCGTCAAGGGCACCTGGCGCTGGCCCGAGGTGGCCCTGCTGGGCCTGCCCAGCCGCGACAAGTCCATGGGCGTGGAAGAGGAAGAGGGCGAGGAGGAGGAGTCCGACAACGACGAGGCCCTCCCCACCCAGCCGGCCTCAGTGCCCGTGGAGCGCACCAGCATCATGCTCACGGGTCTGGAGAGCAGCTTCGAGAACAAGGTCATCGACGGCCTGTGGGGCCTGGGCCCCGGCAAGGCCAGCGTGCGCATCGCGCGTTTGGGCATGAGCAGCACGCCCGCCGAAGGCGGCGAGGCCAAGACGCTGCTGGACCTCAAGAACGTGGACGGCAGCTCGGTCATCGAGTCCGACAAGACCACGCTGGGCATGACCACCCAGGTCAAGGGCACGGGCCGCATCGGCCCCATCGATTTCGAGTCCGTGGGCTACGAGGAAAAGATCCAGCGCCTGGACATCGAGGCCCTGCGCGGCTTCCAGCGCGTCATGGTCGAGGGCTACCGCAAGGAGGGCCTGGCCAAGGCGCTGGAATCGCTGGAAGAGCAGGGCATGGGCGTGCTGATGCAGAACGCCCCGCGCCTGGTGGCGGCCCTGCCGGCCTACTCCATGAAGCTGCAGGCCACCTACCAGGGCCAGACCGGCCACCTGGAGTACGGCGCCGAAGTGCAAAGCGCGCCCACGCAGGAGCAGGTCGCCCAGGCCGGCTGGATGCCGGCGCTGCTCAAGACCTCGGCACTGCAGGCCAATGCCAGCCTGCCCAAGGCCTGGCTGGAGCCGCTGCTCAAGGCATCGGGCAAGCCCGATGCCTCGGCCGAGGATGTGGAGGGCATGCTGGGCATGGCCCAGGCCACAGGCTATGCCCGCCTGGAAGGCGACAAGCTGGTCAGCGCGCTCAAGATGCAGGCCGGCCAGGTCACGCTCAACGGCAAGCCCATCGCCCTGCCCATGGGCGCGCTGCAGTAAGCGGCCATCCACCTTCCGGGCGCCGCCCCGGAGGGTGTTCTCAGGGATGCCACTGGCTGGCGCGCACCACGGGGGCCTGTGTGCTGGCGCTGCCCGCCAGCGCATAGGACAGCTGGTTGGCCGCCGCCACCACGGTCTGCGCCATGGCTTCCAGCCGGGACTCGGGCAGGCGCGATGCCGGCCCGGAGATGCACACCGACCCCATCAGCCGCCAGTGCATGCCGAACACCGGCGCCGACACCGTGGCCACGCCCTGTTCGCGCTCGCCGATGGACCAGTGCTAGCCGCGCTGGCGGATCTGCTCGTACACCGGCCCCGGTTCGCCTGAAAACGCCAGGATCATGCGCCCCGGCGAGCCCTGGTCCAGCGGCAGCCCCTCGCCCATGCGCGCCGATCTGGCGCAACAGGCGCTGGAGCTGCTGGCCCTCTGGCGCGAGTCCGATGCTATTTCGCTGCACTGCCCGCTGACCGAGGAAAGCCGGGCATGGGCGTGGGCGCGGCCCGCAGTGTGCTGGAGATGCTGGGCGTGTAAAGCTTCAATAGGTTGCATCCGGTGTTCATCCGGGTTGGATTTGAGAGACTGGACCACCATCGCGCATGCCGCGAGCAGGCAGGACATCAGCAGCAGGCCCCACTCGCCGAGCGTGGGAATGCCCACGCCATCGGGCGCCAGCAGCATGGGCGCGAACGGGTCTGCTATGTCGCCCGCCGTCGTGTCGTTGTCCCCTTCGCCGTTGTCGGTGACCTGGTAGGTCACGGTATGGTCGCCATTGCTGAGCGCCATGACACTGGGCGTGAACCAGCGTGCCGCCTGGCCAGTGGCTGGCGGGCCAAACTTCTGCAGTGCCAGCCCCGCCAAACTGCGCGGATACGTGATCGCCACTGTGAGCGTTGCGCCCGCGCAGCCCGTGGCGCTGAAGCTGAACACCCCCAGCGGAAAACCCGCATTCCGGGAGCCTTCCGGGGGGACGGTGGCATTGAACTGCACCGAGCCCGGCACCACAGTGCAACCCGCGGGGCCGCCGCTGATGACCACTGCAGCGCTGCCACCAGCACCGCCGTTGCCCGGCAGCGGCACCGCCGGGTCGTTCACCATCTGCGGTGTGACCGGCGGCGATGTGGACGATGGGACGCTGTTGCCCACGCCATTGGTGGCCACGGCAACGAACGTATAGGAAACGCCGGGCGTCAAGCCCGTGAACACGCACGACGTGGCGGGTGGTGTCGCCGTGCAGGATGCGCCGCCAGGTGTGGCAGTCACCGTGTAGCGGGTGATGGTGCTGGCGCCATCACTGGCCGGTGGCGTGAAGCCCACCTCCACCTGGGTGCCGGTGACCGCCACCGTCACCGCTGTTGGCGAATCGGGAACGCGCATCGGGGTGACCGATGCCGAGTCCGTCGACGCAGCGCTGTCGCCTGCGCCATTGGTTGCGACCACGGAAAAAGTATGGGGCACAAGGGGAGTCAGCCCCGCAACCACGCACGATGTGGCGGGTGGGGCCGCCGTGCAGAAGGCGCCTCCTGGCGTGGCCGTTACGGTGTAGCGGGTCACCGCGCTGCCGCCATCGTCGGCCGCCGGGGTGAAGCTCACCGTGGCCTGCCGATTGCCGGCCAGTGCGGTCACTGCCGTGGGGGCGCCTGCCACCACGGCCAGCGCAACGACCGGTGCCGATGCCGCCGAAGCGGGGCTGTCACCCACTCCGTTGGTGGCAACGACGGTGAATGCGTAGGGCATGCCAGGCGTCAGCCCCTGCACCACGCACGATGTGGCGGGTGGCGTCGCCGTGCAGAAGGCGCCACCCGCCGTCGCCGTTGCGGTGTAGTGGGTTACCGCGCTGCCACCATCGCTGGCGGGGGTAAAACCCACGGTTGCCTGCCGACCGCCGGCCAGGCCCGTCACCGCGGTGGGCGCGCCTGCCGTCCCTGTCAGGCGCATGACCATGAGCCTGTTCCTGTTGGCGCCGTTTGTGTAGGCAATATAGGGCGAGCCATCGGGCGCCACAGACAGGCGCGCCTCCCTCTGAGGCAAAGCGGTGTCGCCCGCGTCAGCCCAGGCCGTGCCGTTGAAGCGCATCACCCGGAGTTTGTCGCCATTGCCACGATCAATGAAAGTCATGTAGGGCGAGCCATCGGGCGCGAACGACAGCGACATGGCCAATGCGGTATCCGAGGAAAACCCGGGACCTCCCACGTTGGCCCAGGCCGTGCCGTTGAATCGCATCACCGTAGCCCTGTAGCCATTGCCGACATCCGAAAAACCCACATGGGCGGCACCATCGGGCGCGAACGACAGGCTATGGTCGTACACGCCTGCGGCAGAAACCCCGGACCCGCCGACGGCCTCCCAGGCTGCACCGTCAAAGCGCATCACCACCAGTTTGTTGCCGTTGCCCGCGTCCTTGAAATCCAGGTAGGGCGAACCATCGGGCGCGAACGACAAGGAGGTGGAATCCGACTGGCCCGCAAAGAAACCAGCGGTTCCGACGGTAGCCCAGGCCGTGCCATCAAAGCGCATCACGGTGGTCTTGTTGCCGCTGCCGTTTTCGCGAAACGCCACATAGGGCGTGCCATCAGGTGCTACAGCCAGAGACAGCGCACTCACGGCCACAGCAGAAAAACCGGGGCTTCCCACGTTGATCCAGTCTGCTCCGTCAAAGCGCATCACAGTGGTCCTGTTGCCATTGTCGTCGTCGCCAAAAGCCACATAGGGCGTGCCATCGGGCGCGAACGACAAAGACTGGTATACCGCCGAACCCACTGAAACGACAGGACTACCCACGTCGCCCCAGGCCGTGCCATCAAATCGCATCACCCTGGTTTTGTAGCCGAGGCCTGCATCCGCGAACGCCGCATAGGGAGAGCCATCGGGCGCGAACGACAGGGAGTGGTGCAGCGCGCTGTCGGCGGAAAACCCGCTCCCTCCGACCATCTCCCAGGATGCCGCGCCAAACGCGGCCATGGCCGTGGTGCTGAACGCCGCACTGGCGTCGTCCGCGCCATTGGTGGCACAGAGGGTGTAGTCGCTGGCCTGGGCAAGGTTGCGCACGGTGTATCTGGCATCGGTGCCAGCGGCCAGTACCAGCGAGCCCTTGCGGTAGGCCGCTGCACCCGTGCTGTTCTGGCCCGCCAGGGTCTGGGCCGTGCTGCCGCAGCTCTGGCCTGCGGGCAGCAACGTCAGGTAGCCCGTTCCCGCGCTGGTGGAGTTCAGGGTGACGGTGACCATGCCCGCCGAGTGCGTGGTGGACACGACGCTGATGGCGGCTTGGGCACCGCCACCGGCAAAGCCCACGGCGAGCAAGGCAGCACGCAAAAACTGGAGGCACAAGGGTTGCAGGAACATGTTTTTCTTACGTGGGCGCCGAAGGCGCGTCTTGCGGCGGCGGAACCTTGTCCGCTGGTGCCGGGTGGGCGCATAAAAGTGATTCGTGCGAGCGAGATGCAGCAGAACGCAATGCCCGCGCGGTGTTTCACATTCTTGCCAACGGGCGCCTGCAACCTTGACAAGGTGTCTCACTTGCCAGAATTTTTTAGAGATTTGTACAAAAGAGAGGCATTGGACTGCCCCAGCGCAGAGCGCTGACGCCATGGTTGTGGCATGGATGGATTTCCTCTTTCAGGCGGCGTATGCGCCTGCAAGCATTGGATAATCCAGCTCCCATGACGTTCGTCCCTGACCGCTACGCCTACCCCACCGTCTCTGCCGGACCGACCACCCCCTTGCCGGCCATGGTCCGCCAGCACTTCACGGTGGCGCACGAGGCGGTCAACGCGCAGGCCATCGCCTGGAGTGACTACGTAGGGCGAATCCTGGATGCTCCCGTTTCGCGCAGCCAGGTGGAGCATGGGTTTCGGGGTGACCTTGACGCCTGCGTGCTGCCCGACATGATCTACCTCGATAGCCGCACCGACCGGCTGATCCAGGCCCGCACCGGCGCCCGCATCTCGCGGGATTCCATGCGTGACTTTGTATTCCATGTGGCGGTCCACGGCATGCTGGAGACCCATGTGAAACAGGGGCTGCACACCCGCTCCACCCAGTTCGTGCCGGGCATCCTGGCGCTGGACATGGCGCAGCCCATGCGCATGGTGCGGCCCACCGGGACCCGGACACTCGCGTTCTTTCTTCCGCGGGCGATGGTGGAATCCGAGATTGCGGATGCGCAATCCATTCATGGACGTGTGATCGCCTTTTCCTCACTCTCGGCCAGCCCCATCCCCGATCTTCTGTTTGCGCTGTGTCACCAGCTTTCGTCCATGCCCGCAGAAGAAGCCGCCACGAGCATTCGCACCTGCGCCCATTTGATCCTTGGGGCCTTCGGCAAGCAGCACGACCTGAGCCTGCGCACCCGGAATGCCGCACGCCAGGCGATTCAAATCCAGGTGCGCAACCATGTCCAGGCCAATCTGCACAACGCGCGCCTCTCGCCCGAGAGCATCATGGAGCGCTTCACCATCACTCGCCCGACGCTCTACCGGATGTTCGAAGAAGAAGGGGGTCTGGTCACCTACATTCGGAACTGTCGGCTATGGGCCTCGGCAGTCGACTTGGTGCGACAGCCTGATGTGGCCGCTGTCCAGGTGGGTTACAGCTTCGGTTTTGGCAGTGCCTCCGACTTCTCCAGGGCATTCCGGCGGGCCTTTGGCGTTGCACCGCAAGAGTACCGCGCGCACCAGTTCCGCATGGAGTAAAACAGTCTTCCAAACACTTTCGGAGTGGGGCGCCTCCCATAGAGCCTGAGGCTCCCACGCGTCCAATGTCGGCGCTATGGAAACACAAGCACCTCAAGGCCTGGCCGGCATCTCCAGGATCTCGCGGGCCTCGCGCAGCAGGCCTATCCACAGCTCTTCATGCTGTATGCCGGCCTTGAGCACCAGGTGCTGCAGCCGCCGCTCGCGCGTGGGTGGCTTGTCCAGGAAATCGCGCTGCTCCAGGCGCTGGTAGACGTCGAGCTGCGCCTGGTGCAGTGCCAGCAGCCGCTGCACTTCGTCCTGCAGTCCGCAGGGGCCCACCACCGCCTCGGCACGCAGGCGGACCATCCATTCCTCGCGCAGCGGCTTGGGGTCTTCCTGCTCGGCCACCCAGCGCTTGAGCTCCTTGCGGCCCGTGGGCAGGATGCGGTACTGGCGCTTGCGGCCCCGGCCGGATTCGGCGGGCAGGGCCTCGATCCATTGCGCCTCTTCCAGCCGCGCGAGTTCGCGGTAGATCTGCTGGTGCGTGGCGTTCCAGAAATAGCCGATGGAGCGGTCGAAGCGCTCGGCAAGTTCCGAGCCCGAGCAGGGGTGCTCGACCAAGGCGGTGAGAAGGGCGTGTGGCAAGGACATCGGCAACAAAGGGACTGGCGCTGGCCGCCATCTTACGGTCCTGCAGAAAGGGCCGAGTGGGCGGGAATGTCATTTCTGCAATTTTTTGCGCAACCAGTTGCATAAATAAAGGAGGCTGACTACATTCATGCAATCAGTTGCATAAAAAGCGAGACAGGCATGACCCACTATCCCCACCTGAATGCCGAACTGGACCTGGGCTTCACCACGCTCAGAAACCGCGTGCTCATGGGCTCCATGCATGTGGGCCTGGAAGAGGCGCCCAACGGCTTCGAGCGCATGGCCGCCTTCTACGCCGAGCGCGCGCGCGGCGAGGTGGGCTTGATCGTCACGGGCGGCATCGCCCCCAATGAGCGCGGCCGGCCCATGAAGGGCGGCGCCATGATGGTCAACGAACACGAGGCGGACCAGCACCGCATCGTCACGCAGGCCGTCCATGCCGAGGGCGGCAAGATCGCCATGCAGATCCTGCACTTCGGCCGCTATGCCTACCAGCCCGGGCTGGTGGCGCCCAGCGCGCTGCAGGCGCCCATCAACCCCTTCGTGCCGCATGCGCTGACGGGCGACGAGGTGGAGCAGACCATCGAGGACTTCGTGCGCTGCGCAGCCCTGGCCCGCCATGCGGGCTACGACGGCGTGGAGATCATGGGCTCGGAGGGCTATCTGATCAACGAGTTCATCGCCGCACGCACCAACCACCGCGACGACGAATGGGGCGGCAGCTACGCGGGCCGCATGCGTTTTGCGGTGGAGATCGTGCGGCGCACGCGCCAGCGCGTGGGGCGGGACTTCATCATCATCTACCGCCTGTCCATGCTGGACCTGGTGGAAGGTGGCTCCACGCTGGAGGAAGTGATCGCGCTAGCCCAGGCCATCGAGGCCGCAGGCGCCACGCTGCTGAACACGGGCATAGGCTGGCACGAGGCGCGCATCCCCACCATCGCCACCAAGGTGCCGCGCGCCGCCTATGCCTGGGTCACGCAGCGCGTGATGGGGCAGGTGGGCATCCCGCTGATCACCTCCAACCGCATCAACACGCCCGAAGTGGCCGAGCGCCTGCTGGCCGAGGGCTATGCCGACATGGTCTCCATGGCCCGGCCGCTGCTGGCCGATGGCGACTTCGTGCGCAAGGCACGCCAGGGCCGGGCCGACGAGATCAACACCTGCATTGCCTGCAACCAGGCCTGCCTGGACCATACCTTTGGCGGCAAGATCACCTCCTGCCTGGTCAACCCGCGCGCCTGCCATGAGACCGAGCTGGAGATTGCGCCCGCGCCCGCCGCCAAGCGCATCGCCGTGGTGGGCGCCGGCCCGGCGGGCCTGAGCTTCGCCGTCACCGCTGCGCAGCGCGGCCATGCGGTGACGCTGTTCGATGCGGCCAGCGAGATCGGCGGGCAGTTCAACATTGCCAAGAAGGTGCCTGGCAAGGAGGAGTTCCACGAGACGCTGCGCTACTTCCGCCGCCAGCTGGAGCTGGGCGGCGTGGCGCTGCGGCTGGGCCACCGCGTGGAGGCAGCCCAGCTCATCGAGGGCGGCTATGACGAGATCGTGCTGGCCACGGGCATACGGCCGCGCGTTCCTGACATCGACGGCGTGGACCATCCCAAGGTGCTCGGCTACCTGGACGTGCTACGTGACGAGCGGCCCGTGGGCGAGCGCGTGGCCATCATCGGCGCGGGCGGCATAGGTTTCGATGTGGCCGAGTACCTGACCCATGCCGGCGACAGCGGCGCCGTGGCGCCCCGCAAGTTCTATGCGGAGTGGGGCATAGACACGGACTACGCCCAGGCCGGCGGCCTGGCGCAGCCGCAGGCCGAGCCATCGCCGCGCCGCGTGCACCTGCTGCAGCGCAAGTCCACCAAGGTGGGCGACCAGCTGGGCAAGACCACGGGCTGGATACACCGCACCTCGCTGAAGGCACGCAGTGTGGCCATGGGCTCGGGCGTGGCCTATGAGCGCATCGACGACGCCGGCCTGCACATCACCGTGGACGGCCAGCCGCAGCTGCTGGAGGTGGACAACGTCGTGCTCTGCGCGGGCCAGGAACCGCAGCGCGAGCTGCATGCGGCCCTGAGCGCGGCGGGCTGCAGCGTGCACCTGATCGGCGGCGCCGACGTGGCGGCCGAACTCGATGCCAAGCGCGCCATCCTGCAAGGCACCACGCTGGCGGCCAGCCTTTGAGGGCGCCGCCCGATTCCGTTTTCAACCTCAACCACCAGGAGACATGCATGTCCCAGCCCCCGAAGAACGCCCATCCCGCAGTCGCCCGCTCCCTGGAGCTGTGGCATCGCATGGTTGCCGCCAGCGACCTGGGCGAGCTGCACACCATCGTCCATCCCGATGCAGTGTTCCGCTCGCCCATGGCGAACACGCCCTATGCCTCGGCGCCCGCGCTGATGCTGGCGCTGTCCACCGTGGTCCAGGTCTTCGAGAACTTCACCTACCACCGCCAGATGGCCAGCGATGACGGCCTGGACGTGGTGCTGGAGTTCAGCGCCAGCGTGGGCGGCAAGAACCTCAAGGGCATCGACTTCATCCGCTTCGACGAGCAGGGACTGATCCGGGAGTTCGAGGTCATGGTGCGCCCCATGAGCGGCCTGCAGGCCCTGGGCACGGAGATGGGCAAGCGGCTGGGTGACAGGCTTCCCGCCTTCAAGGCCGTGGCCTGAGGGCAGGGCGCGCCATGAAAAACGCCCCCGGCGATGCGGGGGCGTTTTGCCGTGGACGTCAGCCGGTCAGAGCGTGCCGGCCTTCTGGCGGGCGATGGCGTCGGCCACGCCCTTGCCGTAGGCCGGGTCGGCCTGGGTGCAGTGCGCTATGTGCTTTTGCACGATGTGATCGGACACGCCGGCGATGTTGCGCGCCGTATTCTCGAACAGGCGCTGCTGCGCATCGGGCGTGAGCAGGCGGAACAGGTCGCCGGGCTGGGTGAAGTAGTCGGCATCGTCCTCGCGGTAGTTCCAGCGGTCGGCCGCGCCGTGCAGGGCCAGCGGCGGCTCGGCGAAGGCGGGCTGCTCCTGCCACTCGCCCTTGGTATTGGGCTCGTAGGCAATGGTGCCGCCGTAGTTGCCGTCCACGCGCATGGCGCCGTCGCGGTGGTAGGCGTGGTAGGGGCAGCGCGGCGCGTTCACGGGAATCTGGTGGTGGTTCACGCCCAGGCGGTAGCGCGCGGCATCGCCGTACGAGAACAGGCGCGACTGCAGCATGCGGTCGGGCGAGGGGCCTATGCCCGGCACCAGGTTGGCCGGCGTGAACGAGGCCTGCTCCACGTCGGCGTGGTAGTTGCGCGGATTGCGGTTGAGTTCCATCACGCCCACTTCGATCAGCGGATAGTCCTTCTTGCTCCAGACCTTGGTCAGGTCGAAGGGGTGGAAGCGGTAGGTCTCGGCCTCGTGCTCAGGCATGATCTGCACGCACAGCTTCCAGCGCGGGAACTCGCCGCGTTCTATGGCTTCGAGCAGGTCGCGCTGGCTGCTTTCACGGTCGGAGGCGACCACGGCGGCGGCCTCGGCATCGCCGAAGTTCTCGATGCCCTGCTGGCAGACCCAGTGGAACTTGACCCAGTGGCGCTCGTTGCTGGCGTTGATGAAGCTGTAGGTGTGCGAGCCGAAGCCGTGCATGTGGCGGTAGCCGCGCGGAATGCCCCGGTCGCTCATGACGATGGTGATCTGGTGCAGGGCCTCGGGCAGGCCGGTCCAGAAGTCCCAGTTGTTCTCGGGCGAGCGCAGGTTGGTGTAGGGGTCGCGCTTGACGGCCTTGTTCAGGTCCGGGAACTTGAGCGGGTCGCGGAAGAAGAACACCGGCGTGTTGTTGCCCACCAGGTCCCAGTTGCCTTCCTCTGTGTAGAGCTTGACGGCGAAGCCGCGGATGTCGCGCTCGGCATCGGCCGCGCCGCGCTCGCCGGCCACGGTGGAAAAGCGCGCGAACACTTCGGTCTGCTTGCCGATGTCGGAGAACACCTTGGCGCGGGTGTAGCGCGTGATGTCACCCGTCACGGTGAAGGTGCCGAAGGCGCCCGAGCCCTTGGCGTGCATGCGGCGCTCGGGAATCACTTCGCGGTTGAAGTGGGCCATTTTTTCCAGATGCCACAGGTCCTGCAGCAGCATCGGGCCACGCGGGCCGGCCGTGAGCGAGTCCTGGTTGTTGGCAACCGGGGCGCCTGCGGCGGTGGTGAGCTTGTGGGTCATGGTCTCTCCTTGATCGAGGGGTGGTAGCGGCGCCGGCTTGCATGGAGGCAGCGCGGCGCTTGGAAAATCAATAGCTGTGTGCTATCGAATTGCTTTTATTGTTGTTTCGTTCTATGGATGCGGCAAGGCTTTGGCGATTGGCAAATCTCAACTGCGCCATAGCCAAAAATGCACAGCTGCTGCATGCGCCGATGACGGGCATGCTTTTTGCCATGGCATTGTGTTGCGCGGGCGGATACGGCCCGTGTAGGCCGTCGCCCTGTCAGCCCGAGACCAGCTTGTGGACCAGGTCGGCGGCCGTGGAGGCGCCGTACTTGCGCATCAGCCGCGCGCGGTAGATCTCCACCGTGCGATGGCTGATGGCCAGGGCGCGGCCGATTTCCTTGGAGGTAAGCCCCTCCAGCAGGCGGGCGGCCACCTCGCGCTCGCGCCCGGTGAGTTCGGCCTTGACGGGGCGGTGGGCGCTGAGGTCCTCGAAGCTCCAGATGCCCGATGCATGCGGGTCGCTGCGGTCCAGCGTGCGGCCCGTGACATGGCACCAGAACGTTTCGCCGTTGGCGCGCTTCATGATGCGGTTGTCCGAGTAGAAACCCCGGGCGTTGAGAATGGGCGCGATGCGCGCGCCCAGCCGCTCGTACTCGTCGGCGCTGGGGTAGAGGATCTGGAAGGTCTGGCCGATCAGCACCTCGCGCGAGGCCTCGAACATCTCGCAGACCTGGCGGTTGCAGTCGATCATGGTGCGATTGCGCGAGATCACGAGGCCGACGGGGGCGGCCTCGAACGCCAGCCGGTAATCTATATCCATGGGCAAATCTTTACGAAAAACTACCTATGCAAGTACGTAGTATCGTAGCGCATCCAATCTGAAGGAGACATGTGTGAAAAAGCTCTACCCCTCCGCGGAGCAGGCGCTCCAGGGCGTCGTGGCCGACGGGCAATTGCTGGCTGTGGGAGGCTTCGGCCTGTGCGGCATTCCCGAGGCCCTGATCGACGCGCTGCGTGACAGCGGCGCCAAGGGCCTGACGGTGATTTCCAACAACGCGGGCGTGGACGGCTTTGGCCTCGGCAAGCTGCTGGAGACGCGCCAGATCAAGAAGATGATCTCCTCGTATGTGGGCGAGAACAAGGAGTTCGAGCGCCAGTACCTGGCCGGCGAGCTGGAGCTGGAATTCACGCCCCAGGGCACGCTGGCCGAGAAGCTGCGCGCAGGCGGCGCCGGCATTCCCGCCTTCTTCACCAAGACCGGCGTGGGCACCATGGTGGCCGAGGGCAAGGAGCTGCGCGAATTCGACGGCGAGACCTATGTGATGGAGCGCTCGCTCGTGCCCGATGTCTCGCTGGTCAAGGCCCACCGGGCCGACAAGAGCGGCAACCTGCAGTTCCGCCTGACGGCGCGCAACTTCAACCCTGCCGCCGCCACGGCCGGCAAGGTCTGCATCGTGGAAGTGGAAGAGGTGGTCGAGGTCGGCGAGATCGCACCGGACGACATCCACCTGCCCGGCATCTACGTGCACCGCATCGTGCACAACCCGAATCCCGAAAAGCGCATCGAAAAGCGCACCATCACAGAAAAACAAGGAGCCTGACCATGCCGTGGACCCAAGACCAGATGGCCGCCCGCGCGGCCCAAGAACTCGAAGACGGCTTCTACGTCAACCTGGGCATCGGCATTCCCACCCTGGTGGCCAACCACACGGGTGACAAGGAAGTGTGGCTGCAGTCCGAGAACGGCATGCTGGGCATCGGCCCCTTCCCGACCGAGGATGCCGTGGACGCCGACCTGATCAACGCCGGCAAGCAGACCGTGACGACGATTGCCGGCTCGTCCATCTTCGGCAGCGACCAGTCGTTCGCCATGATCCGCGGCGGCAAGATCAACCTGTCCATCCTGGGCGCCATGCAGGTGTCCGAGAAGGGCGACCTGGCCAACTGGATGATTCCCGGCAAGATGGTCAAGGGCATGGGCGGCGCCATGGACCTGGTGGCCGGCGTCAAGCGCGTCATCGTGCTCATGGAACATGTGGCAAAGAAGAAGGACGGCACGACCGACCTCAAAATTCTTCCCGCCTGCACCCTGCCTTTGACCGGCGTGGGCGTGGTGGACCGTATCATCACCGACCTGGGAGTGATGGACGTGACGCCGCAGGGCTTGAAGCTCGTGGAACTGGCCCCCGAAGTGAGCTTCGAGGACATCCAGTCCAAGACCGGCGTGACGCTGATTCGCTGATGTTGCCGTGCACGGCCTGCCTTGGCAGGCCTGCGCAACGAGAGCCCGCCTTGCGCGGGCTCTTTTGCTTATATTTCAGATTTCGAGCCAATGGGAGCCTCTATGACGGATGTCGCGGCCGTGCGCAATCCACAGACAGCGCAGGGATGGAAGGACGAGGGCGTGCATTTCCTGCGCGCCGTCACCGACATGGCCGAGCATTGCAACGTGGTCACCGGCGAGCCCATCTTCAACGACAAGGGCGTCAAGCTCGTGGACAAGGGTGCGCGCATCGACGGCAACATGTACGAGCGCCTGGTCAAGCACAAGCTGCGCGACCCCATCGACAAGCACCTGGGCGTGGACAACCGCGTGGACGTGCTGGCCATCGAGGCCCAGTCCATGGTGCAGTGCGAGACCGTGGACCTGATGCGCCGCCTGGTGCAGTCGCTGGGCGGTACGGACCGGCTGCTGGCACCGCTGCGCCTGATGGTGCTGCCGCCGCAGATCGCCTTCAAGCTCACGGTCATGCGCGAGCAGCGGCCCGAGCTGTTCGCCCACAGCCTGCAGATGATGCTGGTGGCCGTCTACCTGGCGCTGCAAAGCGAATGGAGCGAGCGTGAATGCGGCCCCCTGGCCACGGCGGCCCTGCTGCACGACGTGGGCATGCTCTACATGGACCCGGCCTGGACCGACCCCAACTACCGGCTCACGGGCGCCGAGCGCAAGCACCTGGTGGCGCACTCGGTCACGGGCATGCTCATCATGCGGGGCGCGGGCGCGTATTCGCAGGACGTGGAAATGGCCGTGCTCGAGCACCACGAGCGCATGGACGGCACGGGCTATCCGCGCGGCGTGCATGGCGAAGCCATCTCCAAAATGGGCCGTATCCTGTTGCTGGCCGAGGTGGTCTCGGCCTTCTTCGACAAATTCCAGGACCTGCCCGGCCAGCGCCTGTCGCTGATGCTGCGCATGAACCACCGCCGCTATCCGGCCGACCTGGTCGGCATCCTGCTGCCGCTGCTCTACGACGAGATCTCGCCGGGCACGCCGCTGCCGCCGCTGCAGGCCGAAGTCACGCACAGCGTGGCAGCGCTGTCGGCCGCCTTCCAGATGTGGGACACGCTGAGCCAGGCCTTCCCCGAGCGCTGGCAGGCCATGCCCGACCACCAGGCGGCCGTCTACGTCGACTCCAGCATCAGCGGCCTGCAAAAGCAGCTGGCCGAGGCAGGGCTGCATCCCAACCAGCAAACCGACCTGCTGGCCTACCTCAAGGACGATGTGCAGGGCATGAGCGAGCTGGCCCTGCTCAGCCGCGAGGCCCTGTGGCAACTGCAGGCCATCGTCAACGCCTGCCTGCGCCGCTGGCCCGCCATCAATGCCCGCACCCACGCGGTGGACACGGCGGTCGCGCAATGGTGCGAAGCCTGCATGCAGATCGATGCCACGCCCCCGCCGGGCGGCGCAGCGAGAGCGCCAGCGCATTGAGACAGCCGGGCTTGCCCGGCTTTTTTACATCCATGGATCTCTGGGGAAATCAAGAGTGCTGTATATTCATACAGTATTTAAGGTTTCCCCATGTCCATCCACCACGCCCCTCAGCCAACGCAGCCCGCCCCCATGGCGGGCGCGGCGCGTGCGCTGCCCCAGTTGCAGGGCGTGTGGCGTGGCGATGGCTGGCAGCAGGCGCTGCAGCAGCGGGTCCAGCCTTCGGGCCATGCGCTGCTGGATGCGCAATTGCCGGGCGGGGGCTGGCCGCTGGGCGCCATGGTCGAACTGCTGCAACCCGCCCATGGCCATGCCGAATGGCCGCTGCTGCTGCCGGGCCTGGCGGCCCTGATGCAGCGCAGTGCGGGCCAGGTGGTGCTGGTGGCGCCGCCTTGCAGGCCTTTTGCACCGGGACTGGAAGCGGCGGGCGTGGCGGCGCACCGGCTGTGCTGCGTGGAGGCCGACACCCACCCCGGCGCCCACCCGGCAGGCGATGGGGCAGGGCTGGCCTGGGTCTGTGAGCAGGCACTGCGCTGCCGCGACGTGCTGGCCGTGCTGGCCTGGCTGCCAGCCGGCCTGCCCATGGCCACGCTGCGCCGGCTGCAATGGGCGGCCGCTGCGCAGGGGCGCATTCTGTGGCTGTGGCGCGAGGCCTCGGCCGGCTTGCAGACGGTAGCCTCGCCCGCGCCGCTGCGGCTGCGCGTGGAGACAGAGTTGGGGGAGCCGGGCGAAGGTGGCACGCCAGCCTGCCTGCGCGTGCAGTTGCTCAAGCGCCGAGGGCCTGCGCTGGAGCATCCCTTGAGGCTGCCGCTGCACCACTGGGCCTGGCAGGACGTGCTGCAGGCCCAGGCCCAGCGGCGCACCCGGCAGGCGGACGAGGCGCAGCGCTGGCTTCATGGACACGGGCAACTGCTGCCCTCCGAGACGCCCGCCCTGCAGGCGGCAGCGCACACCCTGGGGTGAGATGCCATGGCACAGCCGAATCAAGCACTGCACTGGATTGCCTGGCCGCTGCATGTCGCGCAGGGCGATGGCCAGGGCAACGGCGACAGTGATGGCGAAGGCAGTGCCTGCGCGCAGCAGGCCTGGTGGGCCCTGCGCTGGACGCCGCGCGTGGCCCTCTGGTGCGGGGCAGGGCAGGCCGTGGCGTTGATGGAGGTGGGCAGCGTGGAGCGCCTGTGGGGCGGTCGCCAGGCCATGCTGCTGGGCCTGCTGCGCGCGCTGCGCGAACAGCAGCCCGAGGGCGGCCAGGCGGGCGGCCCCCGGATGCCGTCCTGGGCCCGGGGCGCCACGGCGTGGCAGGCGCTGGCACGTCTGCGCTGGCGCATGCAGGGCGCGGATTCGCGCCAGCCCTGGCCGCCTGCCGACGCACTGCCCATCTGGACGCTGCCCGCACTGGAGCCGCATGCGCCGGCCCTGGAGCGCATGGGCTGCCGCCGCTGGGGCGAGCTGCGCGCCCTGCCGCGCGCGGGCCTGGCGCGGCGCATCGGGCTGCCGGCCCTGCTGGCGCTGGACCAGGCCTATGGCAGCAGCCCCCATGCGCTGGACTGGCTGGAGCTGCCCGAGCACTTTGCATTGCGCGCCGACCTGGGCTATCCGGCCAGCGACGCCCAGGCCCTGCTGCATGCCGCCCGGCCCCTGCTGCGTGCGCTGCAGGCCTGGCTGCAGGCCCGCCACCAGGGCGTGCTGGGCCTGCAACTGCGCTGGCACCACGATCTGCGGCGCGTGGACGGCACGGAGCTGCCGGCCTGGGAAGCGCTGGACATCCGCACGGCCCGGCCCGCCCAGGCGCTGGAGCACATGGAGCGCCTGCTGCGCGAACGCCTGGCCCGCACGCCCTGGCGCGCGCCTGCGGACATGCTGGAGCTGGTGGCGCTGGACACCGCGCCTTTCGCGGCCGATGCCGGCAGTTGCCTGCCACCGGCCGCGCCCGGCCCGGCGCCGCTGGGCGAGGCGGCAGGCGCGACAGACGCGGCCAGCGGCATGGCCTGGCATGAATGGGTGGAGCGCGTCTCGGCCCGCCGTGGTGCGCAGGGCGTGCGGGTGGCGCAGCTGCAATCGGACCACCGGCCCGAGGCCATGCAGCGCTGGACCCCGGCCTGCGAGGCCTTGCAGACCCCGCAGGCACAGCGGCGGCCCGCGCACGCGCGCAAGGCGGCCAATCCCTGGCAGGACCTGCTTCCTCCCTGGCTGCTCGATCCGCCCCAGCCGCTGCTCCTGCAGGGCAGCCGCCCCTGCTGGCAGGGGCCGCTGCAATTGCTGGCCGGCCCCTATCGGCTGGAGGCCGGCTGGTGGGGAGAGCCGCAGGCCGATGCGGCGCTGGCCGTGCGCGACTATTTCGTGGCGAGCAACGCGGCTGTCGGCCATGTCTGGATCTACCGCGAGCGCACGCCTGCATCGGAGCGGCTGCCAGGCATGCCGGCCCTGCTGTCGCCCGCCGCCTGGTTTGCGCAAGGCATCTATGGCTGAGCAGGACATCCTGCTGGAGCCGCCGCCCCCGCAGCTGCAGCGGCTGCAGCCCCCGCCCCAGGCCACCGGGCCGGTGTCCGGCATGGCATCGGGCCCGGGCCTGCCCGGCTATGCGGAGCTGCACTGCCTGTCGAACTTCAGCTTTCTGCGCGGCGCCTCTTCGCCCGCCCAACTGGTGCAGCGCGCCAAGGCCCTGGGCTACCAGGCGCTGGCCCTGACCGACGAATGCTCGGTGGCCGGCGCCGTGCGGGCCTTCGAGGCCGCGCGCGACTGCGAGATGGCCCTGATCCATGGCAGCGAATTCGCCTGGGGCCCGCTGCGCGTGGTGGCGCTGGCGCGCGATCTGAACGGCTGGGGCAACCTCTGCGAATTCATCAGCGCAGCGCGCGCCCGTGCCGAAAAGGGCCGGTACCTGGTCGATGCGGACAGCCCCTGGCATCTGCTGCGTGAAGGCTGCGAATGCATCGTTGTGCCGCAGCGTGCGCAGCTGTTGCCCGGCGATGTGCCCGCCATGGCCGAGGCCGTGCAGGCCGCCGTGGCGCAGCTGGGGCCGGGCTGCTGGCTGGGCGTGGAGCTGCTGCTGGCGCCCGACGACAGCCTGTGGCTGCAAAGCCTGCAGGACGTGGCAGGGTTACTGAGCCTGTCCTGCGTGGCCTGCGGCGACGTGCACATGCATGCGCGCTCGCGCAAGCCGTTGCAGGACCTGGTGACGGCGCTGCGCCTGGGCTGCACGGTGGCCGAGTGCGGCTTCGAGCTGCACCCCAATGCCGAGCGGCATCTGCGCTCGCGCTTGCGGCTGGGCGGCATCTATCCGCGCGCCATGCTGGATGCCACCGTGCAGATTGCCGCGCGCTGCGATTTCAAGCTCGATGAGATCCGCTACCACTATCCGCAGGAAACCGTGCTGCCCGGCATGGACGCGCGCCAGACCCTGGCCTGGCATACCTGGCAGGGGGCGGCGGGGCGCTATCCGCAAGGCATTCCCGACGCGGTGAGCGACAAGCTCAAAGAGGAACTGGCGCTGATCGCCGACTGCGGCTACGAGATGTACTTTCTCACCGTGCACGACATCGTGCGCTTTGCGCGCAGCGAAGGAATCCTGTGCCAGGGGCGCGGTTCGGCCGCGAACTCGGTGGTCTGCTTCTGCCTGGGCATCACGGCCGTCGATCCCACCTTGCAGACGCTGTTGATCGCGCGCTTCATCAGCCGCGAGCGCAGCGAGCCACCCGATATCGATGTGGACTTCGAGCACGCGCGGCGCGAGACCGTCATCCAGTACATCTACGAAAAATACGGCCGCGACCGTGCGGCGCTGACGGCCGTGGTCAGCTGCTGGCGCACGCGCGGCGCGCTGCGCGATGCGGGCAAGGCCCTGGGCGTGGATGCGGTGCTGATCGATGCCATGGCCAGGCAGCACCACTGGTTCAGCGATGCCGAGGACCAGGCGGCCGAGCCGGAGCCCGAACCCGATGACCCGGCCCTGGGCTGGGTGCGCTCCAAGCTGCTGCGCCTGGCCCGGCTGCGCGAGCGGCTGGGCGACGACTGCCCGCAACTGTCGCCCCAGCGTGCGCGGCTGTGGCTGGAGCTGGCCCTGCAACTGCGCGACAGCCCGCGCCACCTGAGCCAGCACGTGGGCGGCTTTGTGCTGACCGACGGGCCGCTGACGCGGCTGGTGCCCGTGGAGCCGGCCGCCATGCAGGGCCGCTCGGTCATCCAGTGGGACAAGGACGATCTGGACACCATGAATCTGCTCAAGGTCGATGTGCTGGCCCTGGGCATGCTCACCGTGCTGCGCGGCAGCCTGAAGGCACGCGCTGCGCTGCGCGGGCCGCGCTGGGAGCTGGCCGACATTCCCAAGGAGGACGCCGCCACCTACGACATGATCTGCCGCGCCGACACCGTGGGCACCTTCCAGATCGAAAGCCGGGCGCAGATGAGCATGCTGCCCCGGCTGCGGCCGCGCGTGTTCTACGACCTGGTGGTCGAGGTCGCCATCGTGAGGCCCGGCCCCATACAGGGCGGCATGGTGCATCCCTATTTGCAGGCGCGCGACCGTCGGCGGCAGGGTGATGCGCTGGTCCTGGAAAAGCCCGCGCTCGAGGATGCGCTGAAACGCACGCTGGGCGTGCCCATCTTCCAGGAGCAGGTCATGCAGATCGCCATGATCGCGGCGGGCTTCTCGGCGGGCGAGGCTGACGAACTGCGTCGCTCCATGGCGGCCTGGCGGCGCAAGGGCGGCGTGCACCGCTTCGAGCGCCAGTTGATCGACGGCATGCTGGCCAACGGCTACAGCGCCGAATTTGCCCAGGCCATCTTCCGCCAGATGCTGGGCTTCGGCGAATACGGCTTTCCCGAAAGCCATGCCTACAGCTTTGCCATGCTGGCCTATGCCAGCGCCTGGCTCAAGCGCCATGAGCCGGCCTGTTTCCTGATGGCCTTGCTCAATGCCCAGCCCATGGGCTTCTACACCCCCTCGCAGCTGATCCAGGATGCGCGCCGCCATGGCGTGCGCGTGCTGCCCGTCGATGTGCGCCACAGCGACTGGGACTGCACGCTGCAGGCGCCGCACGAGCGCATTGCCGGCGTCGAGCTGCCGCAGCCGGCCGTGCGCCTGGGTCTGTGCATGGTGGCGCAGTTGCCAAAGACTTCGGGCGAGCGCGTGGCGCAGGTCCGCGCGCAGGCGCCGTTCAGGAGCACCGAGGATCTGGCCCTGCGCGCCCGGCTGCAGCGCGCCGAGCTGCAGGCCCTGGCCGCGGCCGATGCGCTGCAGGGCCTGTCCGGCCACCGCCGCCAGCAGATGTGGGATGCGGCGGCCCTGCAGGTGCAGCCGCCGCTGTTCGCGGGCGTGCCTGTGCATGAGGCGCCCGTGCAGCTGGCTGCCGCGCCCGAGGGCGAGGAAATCCTGTTCGACTACGCGGCCACGGGCCTGAGCCTGCGCCGCCACCCGCTGGCCCTGCTGCGTGACCGCCTGCGCCGCCACGGGCTGCGCACGGCGCTGGAGCTGCGCGACACGCTGCCGGGCATGCGCGTGCGGGCCTGCGGCATCGTCACCGTGCGCCAGCGCCCGCCCACGGCCAAGGGCACCCTCTTCATCACGCTGGAGGACGAGACGGGCACGGTCAACCTGGTGGTCTGGCCCGATACCGTCACGCGCTGGGGCGAGCCCTTGCTGGGCGCGCGGCTGCTGGCGGTGGAGGGCATCTGGCAAAGCAGCTCGGATTGGGGCGGCGGCAAGGACTGCGGCGAGCCAGCGCCTGCAGAGCAGGCCGGCCTGGAGGTGCCCGCCGTGCGCCATCTCATCGTGCACCGCGCCCGCGACATGAGCCGCTGGCTGGGCCGCCTGGGCGGCGCCGGCGTGGCGAGCCGCAATTTCCACTGAGGGCTGTTGCCGTTGCTGCCGCTGCAGGCTCAGGCCATGCGGTCGTCCGCGCGGATGTCGGGCATCTGGTCGATACGTTTGCCGAACCAGCCGATGCGCTCGGTCTGGCGCACATCCAGCCTGGGCACGTAGGGCTTGATGTCGAGCACGGGCGTGCCGTCCAGCATGTCGTTGCCCAGGAAATGCAGCACCCGCCCTTCGCGCCGCACCAGGCGCACGATGGACAGGCCCAGCCGGTTGGGCCGCGCCGGGGCTCGCGTGGCGAACACGCCGTGGCTGCTGTCGTCCATGAAGGGCACGACTTCCAGCTTTTCCACGGCCTGGTGCAGATGGGTGATGAGGATCAGGTAGTCAAAGCCTTCGATGTCGCGCAGCCCGGCCTCGAATTCGGGATGCAGTTCCACGCTGCCGGCCTCGTCGGCCGCACCTGCCGTCTGTATGGGCATGCCCACCGGGTCGGTGAAGCGGCTGCGCACATGGCCGATGGAGCGGCAGGCGATGGCCTGCGCCGTGGAGCCGGCCGCGCTCATGCGCTCGTTCCCTGGGGGTTGAGCAGGCGTGTCAGCGCGGCGATATCGGCCGCCGCCGCCATGCGCGCCGTGGTCTCTATGGAGCGGTAGTGCCTGACGATGGCTTCGCCGGTAGCCGTGAGCGAGGCGCCGCCGCCGTGGGCCCCGCCAGCGCTGGTGTTGACGGCCGGTGTCTGCAGCGCGCGGTTCATCTCGTCGACCAGCACCCAGGCGCGCCGGTAGGACATGCCCAGCGATCGCGCTGCAGCCGAGATGGAGCCCGCCTCGGCAATGGCTTCGAGCAACTGCACCTTGCCGGGGCCGATGGCAATGGTGCTTTCGTTGTATACGCGCAGGCGGAACTGGACTTTGGAGGACATGGGGAAAGGACTTGGCACAGGAGAAAAGCGAACGTCAAGGTTAAGCGAAATCAACGGCTTGCGCCGTCGCAGGGGCTAAGGGGAAATACGCAATGCATGGATCGCTACAGCGAATGGTGCTCTGGCAGGGCGTTCCTGCACACGGGCTGTCGGGACCTGAGCGCTGCCGCTGCCGCCGCTGCTGCCACGGCGCCTGCTGCCTGCGCATCGTCTGCGAGGGCATCGACGAGGCCCTTGACCTGCCGGCACCGCGCCTCGATGCCTGTGTGCCGCGGCGCTATTTCGTCACATTGCCACCGGGTTTGCTAGCCTTTTTGCGCCAATGCAGCGCGGCGCGTGCCGCATCAGGGCCCCGCGTCTACTCTACTTCTTGCTGCTTTCCGCCAGCAGGCGCTGGCATTGCGCATCTTCCTCGGCGGCCGGCACCGTGAGCGGTACCAGCGCCAGGGCCGCTGGTGCCACCACGGCGGCGGCCACGGCCGCGCCCGCGCGCAGCAGCAGCGGGCCGGGCTCCACGCCCACCTTGGGCTGGGCGAAACTGCCGCGCACGTACAGCGGCGTGCGCAGCGAGAAGAACTTCCACTTCAGCGACTCGGGGACGATGCGCAGGTCCATGGTCTCCTGCGCCAGGCTGATCTGTCCCGTGGCCTCGATGATGGCCTCGGGCGTGGCCAGCTTGACGTTGCGGGTGCGCGCAATGCCCTGCTTCACGGTCAGGTCGGCAACGGCGCAGTTGAGCTGCACTTCCTTGTCGGCGCCGAACAGTTTGGTAACGATGACGCTGCCCAGGTTCAGCGCGGCCAGGTCCAGCAACTGCTTGCTGAAGCGGCCATCGCGCACATACAGGCGGATGTCGCCCGAACTGGTGCCCAGCCACTCGGCGATGGACTGGCCCCGGCCTTCCAGCCCCAGGGCGCCGTCCATGCTGCCCAGGCTTTTCTTCATGAGTTCGATCTCCGGGAACAGGGCCGACAGCTGCAGCCCCTCGACCTTGCCCTTGAGGCTGGCCTTGTTCGGCTTGGCGCCGCTGTCCACCACCGCCTCCAGGTCCAGCTTGCCCTTGGCCATGCCAAAGCGCAGCGGCGACAGGCGCAGCACGCCGTTGTCCATGAGTGCATGGACACTGAAGTCCTCGATGGGCAGGGCCTGGGGCCGTTCTATGCGATCGCTCTTGAAGCGCACGTCCATGTCCATGGCTTTCCACTTGCTGGTGTCAAACCGCTGGGTGGGCAGGGCCTTGCCGCTGGCGACCTGCTTGCTTTTTTGTCCCTGCTTGGTGGAAGGTGCTCCCACCACCGGTCCCAGATCGGCCAGGCGCAGCTTGCGCGAGGCCAGGTCGCCGCTGAGCTTGGGCCGCGGCTTGCCCGATGCGTAGTGCAGCGTGCCGCGCAGATCGCTCTGGCCGACGCGGCCTTCGAAGTTTTCGTAGTCCCACTCGGCGCGGCCGGGCTGCAGGCTGCCGACCAGATGGCCCCTGGTATCGAAGGGTGGGGTGCGCGGCAGCAGCAGGCCGGTGAGCGGAAACAGGTCCGCCATGCTGGTGCCGCGCAGGCGCACCTGCAGGTCCATGCCCTTGAGGGCGCGGGGATTGTCGAGAATGCCCTCGGCCTGGGCGCGCAGGCTGCCCGCGTGGGCCCACAGTTTCACGGGAAAGCGTGCCTGCTCGCTTTGCAGGTCCAGCACGGGTCCTATGAGACCCTGGGCCTCGACCGTGGCCTTGGCGATGCGGCCGGTCAGGCCGACGCGCATGCCATAGGGAAAGTCTGGGCTGGGCGTCTGCACAAGGCTGTCCAGGCGTGCGCGCACCGCCATCTGGCGCAGGCCATCGCTCCAGCCCACCAGGCCGCCGCGCAGGCTCAATTGCGCCACCTGGAAGCGCCAGCGAGGACCCGTGGACTCGGGGCGCTTGAAGGTCCAGTTGTTGCTGCCGTCCTTGCGCCGTGCGAAGACCAGGTCAGGCCCTTCGAGCTGCAGATGGTCCAGCAGCACGTGCCGGCCCAGCAGTGGCCATAGCCGCAGGCTGGCCGTGGCGCGCGCGGCCGTGGCCATGGTGGCGGCGTCGCGCGGAGGTGGGGCCATTTTCTCGTCGGCAAGGACGATGCTGTCGCTGTCGATCCTGGGCGCGGAAGGGCTGGCCTGCGAGTCCTTGTCCCTTTCCTTGCCTTCGTCCTTGTCCTTCGCCTTCCCCTTCCCCTTGGGCTGTTCCTTGGCTTTCTCCTCGGGCAGGCGGCCCTTGTTCAACTGGTCGGGCGGCGCAGGCAGGGCGGGCAACTCGGCACTGCCCTTGGCCGGCTCCTGCTCCACCTGCCAGCCTTCGGGCTGGCCCAGGGTCAGCTGCTCGGCTTGGACGGTGACGCCAGGAATCCAGTGACGCCAGCCCTGGTCCAGCGGCTGGGGCCAGTTCCATTGAAGCCGCAGGTCGCCTTCAATCGCGAAATGCCGGCCGGTGCTTTCACTGACCCGCTGGTTGACCCAGGGCTTGGCGCGGTTCCAGTCGTAGGTGGCAATCAGGACCACGACCAGCGCCAGCAGCAGCACCAGGGCCGAGGCCATCCACACGAGGATGCGCAGCCAGCGGCGGCGCGGCGGGTGCGATGGTGCCCTGGATGCTGGCGTTTGGGGGCTGTCGGTCGCTGTGTCGGTCATGGCGCAGGGGGCCGCGAAATGGAGTTCGGTCCATCCTAGCGCCGCAAAACCGCTTGCCAAGGTCCGGGACGCGCTGGCGGGCAGCCGGCAGGCCCGCATACAGGAGATTGGCCTACAGCGCGGCCTGCAGCGGGGGAAGGGCCGTCATCACGGCGTCTCCTGGCCCTGTCGCAGGCGGGTGGATGACAGCGCTGCCACCACCAGCAGGCCCGCCATGATGAACAGGCCGTTGCGCGTGCTGCCCGTGGCCTGTTCGATCATCCCCATCACCGTGGGACCTATGAAGCCGCCCACCAGGCCGCAGGTATTGACCAGGGCTATGCCGCCCGCCAGCCCCGCGCCCGCCAGCCGCGAGGCGGGAAACAGGAAGACCACGGACTGCACCACGAAGAACATCAGCGCCGTCAGGCTGAAACCCAGCAGCCCCAGCGCTGGCGAGGCCTTGCCCGCCAGCGCCGCCAGCAGCAGGCCGGCGGCCATGGTGGCCAGGCCCGCCAGCAGCATGCGCCGGCAGCGCTGCGGGTGGGTGGCAAAGCGAGGAAGCCAGGCCGCGCCGATGGCCGCTGCAATCCAGGGCACGGAGTTGAGCATGCCGATCTGCAGCGGCGAGAGCTGTCCGTAGGTGCCGATGATGCCGGGCAGGAAGAAGATCACCGTGTAGATGCTGATCTGGTGGCAGAAGTAGACGAGGATGGCCAGCCAGATCTGCCCGTCGCGCAGGCAGTCCCTGAGCGAATGGCCCACCTGGCCGGTGCCGGCCTGCTGGTCCTGCTCGGCCTGCAGCCGTTGCAGTACCTCGCGCGATTCGGCGGCCGTCAGCCAGGGCGCGCTGGCCGGGCCGTCGGGCAGCTTCTTCCAGACCACCCAGGCCAGGGCCACGGCGGGCAGGCCCTCGATCACGAACATCCACTGCCAGCCGTGCCAGCCCAGCATGCCGTCCATCTGCAGCAGCGCGCCGCCCACGGGGCCGCTGAGGATGTTGGCAATGCACACGCCCAGCAGGAAGTAGCCGATGGCGCGGGCCCGTTCCTCGCGGCCGAACCAGTAGGTCAGGTAGAGCATCACGCCGGGGAACAGGCCCGCCTCGGCCGCGCCCAGCAGCACGCGCATCACGTAGAACGAGGTCTCTCCGGTGATGAAGGCCATGCCGGCCGACAGCAGGCCCCAGGTCACCATGATCCGCGTGATCCAGAACCGCGCCCCCACCCTGTGCATGACCAGGTTGCTGGGCACTTCCAGCAGCGCATAGCTCAGGAAGAACAGTCCGGCGCCCAGGCCGTAGGCGGCCGCCGAGATGCCCAGGTCGACCTCGATGTGCGACTTGGCCAGCGCGATGTTGGTGCGGTCTATGAAGCTGATCACATAGGACAGCACCAGCAGCGGCATCAGCCTGCGGAAGATGCGGGCGTTGAGCAGCGCCTGCTTGTCGCCGGTGGCAGGCTGCAGCCGTGCGGGCGGCGCGTGAACAGGGGAGGGCGATGGGTGATGGACCATGGCAAATCCTTGGCAAGATGGATGGAGGAAAGCGGAGTCAGGCGGTGGCGGTGGAGGCACCATTGCCGCGCGTGCCCAGCTGCAGGGCCACGCCGCCCAGCGCGCAGCCGGCCATGACCAGGAAGCACAGGGCATAGCCGCCGGGGCTGGTCCAGCCGCCGCCCAGGGCGATCAGGCTGCCCATCAGCACGGGCGCGATGCCGCCGCCCACGAACATGGCGGTGGTGATGATTCCGTTGGCCGTGGAGGTGGCCGAGGGCTGGGCGCAGTCCGAGGCCACCGCGTAG
The DNA here is from genome assembly GCF_042653485.1 of Delftia deserti. Lineage (NCBI taxonomy): Bacteria > Pseudomonadati > Pseudomonadota > Betaproteobacteria > Burkholderiales > Comamonadaceae > Delftia > Delftia deserti. Next base: position 6,690,818 of record NZ_JBHSIH010000001.1, read on the forward strand.
TAGATGGGCCAGACCGCATTGGCGACCAGGCCGAACAGCAGCTGCATCACCACGACCAGGGCCATGGTGTCGGCGAAGTAGAAGGCGCCCACGCTGGCGGCCATCCACAGGCCGCAGATCACCAGGGTGACGCGGCGCCCGATCACGTCCGACAGAGCCGGCCAGACCAGCTGCCCCAGGATGCCGGTGAGCGTGAACACCACGCTCATGCCTGCCGATTCGGCCAGCGACAGGCCCATGATGTTGTAGAGATAGGCGGGCAACACCACGTTGATGCCCATGTAGACCACCTGCGTGAGCAGGGTGTTGCCAGCCGTCAGGGCGATGCTGCGATCGGCCAGCGTGTTGCGCAGGGTGCGCCAGGCCTGGCCTTTTTCCACCTGCGCCGCCACGCTGGCCTGCGGCGGGGTCATGCCCCGGGCGGCGATGTCGGCATACAGCAGTTCCATCTTCTGCGGCGTGGAATAGCGCGCCCAGAACCACATCAGCGGGATGGCGACGACCAGCGCGACGAAGAACACATAGCGCCAGTTCTCCTCGCCGAAGGCGTACAGCACAAAGCCGGCAACCAGGCCGCTGAGCATGGCGCCCACCGGATAGCCCGTGTGGTGGGCGCCCAGCGCGAAGCCGCGCCGCTCCACCGGCCACCACTCGGCGGTGTTGCTCACGCCCACGGGCTCGCCCCAGCCGGCGCCCAGGTTGACGCCGACGCGCAGCGCCACGAAGCCCGCCAGGCTGCCGCTCAGCGCCTTGAAGCCCGAGGCGAACGACAGCGCCGTGTAGCCCAGCACCAGCGGCACCTGAAAGCGTGCGCGCTTCCAGCCCGCGCCATAGCGGTCGCTCCAGATCGCCCCGGGGATGTCCAGCACGGCCAGGGCCAGCATCACGATGGTGGCCACCGTGCCCCATTCGTCGGCCGACAGGCCGAAGTGCCGGGAGATGGTCGGCCCCAGCCGCAGCACGATCTCGCGGTCGTAGGCATTCAGTACCCAGATCAGCCAGCAGACCAGCAGGGATACCCATGAATAGCGGTGGATCTGGCGCAGCGAAGCGCGCGGGGCCTGGGCCATGACAGTCTCCCGGGCACCAGCGGTGGGTGCCGTTTCATTGTTGTGTGGATGAAGGTGCCGCTTCGCGGGGCGGGCGGCGTTGCGGTGCGAAGGCTCCGGGCCTGCATGCCCGGTTGCGGGTTCAGGCGCCGAAGCGCTGCTCGGGCAGGCCACGCACGCCCAGCCCCTTGACGGAGAACAGCGCGCCACGGGACTGGCCGTCGCCCGGGAAGCGCGGCAACGGCGGCTTGCCCATGGAGGTGACGTACAGCGTGTCGAGCCCGGGTCCGCCGAACATCACGCTTGTCACCTTGCGCACCGGCATCTCTATCACCCGGTCCACTCGGCCGTCCGGCGTGTAGCGCACCAGCTGGCCCGCGTACACCAGGGCCTGCCACAGGCAGCCTTCGGCATCGACCGTGGCCCCGTCGGCCGCGCCGCCACCGCTGGTGTCGACCGGGGCAAAGGTCCGGCGGCCGCTGGCATGGCCCGTGGCCGTGTCGTAGTCGTAGGCCCGGATCTCGCCGCTCCACGTGTCCGAGAAATAGAGCGTCGTGCCGTCCGGGCTCCAGCACGGGCCGTTCGAGCAGATGATGCCCTCGTCCAGCACATGCAGGCTCAGGTCCGTGTCCAGCCGGTACAGCCGCGCCGAAGGCTGCTCCTCCAGGGTGTCCATGGAGCCGAAGACGAAGCGGCCCTGCCGGTCCACCTTGCCGTCGTTGAGCCGGTTGCCGGGAAGATGGGACTCGGGGGCGACGACCAGCTCCAGCTCGCCGCTTTCCAGGTCCAGCGTGTGCACGCCGCCGTGCAGCGCCACCAGGGCCGAGCGGCCATCGCGGCGCAGTGCCATGGAGCCAATCTTCTGGCCGACTTCCCAGGCGCGCAGTTCGCGCCCGTCGGCCGTGCAGCGGAAGATGCGGCCGTCGAAGCTGTCTATCCAGTACAGGCGCTGCTGCCCGACGTCCCACAGCGGGCCTTCGCCCAGCGTGGTCTTGAGGTCGGCGACGATATCGATCTGCATGGGGGTCTCCTGTTCGGTGGCATGGGGGCTGGCCCGGGAAGGCGATTCAGAAGGCGACGTTGGCCGCACCCTTGAGGCCCAGCATGCTGCGCGCCTCGGCAGGCGTGGCGACGTCGACATTCAGGGCCTCGAGCACGGTGCGGATGCGGCGTACCTGCTCGGCGCTGGAGGTGGCCAGCTGCCCCGGGCCTATCCACAGCGAATCTTCCAGCCCCACGCGCACATGCGAGCCCATGGCCGCGCCCATGGTGGCCAGCGGCAGCTGGTTGCGCCCGGCGCCCAGGATGGACCACTGGTAGTTGCTGCCCAGCAGGCGGTCGGCCGTGCGCCGCATGTGCATCAGGTCCTCGGGGTGGCCGCCGATGCCGCCCAGGATGCCGAACACCGACTGCACGAACACGGGCCCCTGCACCAGACCCCGGTCCACGAAATGCGCCAAGTTGTGCAGGTGGCTGATGTCGTAGCACTCGAACTCGAAGCGCGTGCCCTGGGCCTGGCCCAGTCGCAGGATGCCTTCGATATCGGCAAAGGTGTTCTTGAAGACCAGGTTGCGGCTGTTTTCCAGGTGCTCGCGTTCCCAGGCGTGTTCCAGGTCCTTGAAACGCTCCAGCATGGGGAACAGGCCGAAGTTCATCGAGCCCATGTTCAGCGAGGCCAGCTCGGGCTGGAACTCGGTCACGGGCCGCATGCGCTCTGGCACCGTCATGTGCGGGCTGCCGCCCGTGGTGATGTTGACGATGGCATCGCTCTCGGCACGGATCGCCTTGAGAAAGGGGCGGAACAGCTCAGGGTCCTGCGAAGGGCGCCCGTCGCGCGGATCGCGGGCATGCAGGTGCACGATGGCGGCGCCGGCCTCGGCGGCATCGATGGCGGCGCGCGCAATCTGCTCGGCCGTCACGGGCAGGTGGGGCGACATGCTGGGCGTGTGGATGGCGCCCGTGGGCGCGCAGGTGATGATGGCTTTGGTGCGGGTGGCCATGGAAGGTCCTTGCAAACGGTGAAAAGGCGAGAGGAGGGGAGGACGAGAGGGCGCTCAGCTCAGCGCCTGGGTCAGCCCATCGACGGCCAGCTCCTGGCCCGTGACATGGCCGGCCAGCGGGCTGGCGGCAAACACGGCCATGTTGGCAATGTCGCGCGCCGTGGCCATGCGGCCCAGCGCGGCCTGGTGCGTGTAGCTGCGCGTGACGTCCTCCAGCGGCAGGCCGCGCGCCTGCGCCTTGGCGGCAATCACATCGCGGATGCGCGGGCCGTCCACGGCGCCCGGCAGGATGGCGTTCACGCGGATGCCGTCGGCGCCAAGCTCCAGCGCCAGCGACTTGGTCAGGCCGATCACGGCCCACTTGGACGCCGAATAGGCCGAGCGGCCCGGCATGCCCAGATGCCCTGCCGCCGAAGACAGGTTGACGATGGCTGCCTGCCGGCCCTCGCGTGCCGATTGCCGAAGCCGGGGCACGGCCAGCCGTGTGCACAGGAAGGCGCCGGTGATGTTCACATCCAGCGTGCGTTGCCAGTCGGCCAGCTCCAGCGTCTCCACCGCGCCCGTGGGGCCGGCCACCCCGGCGTTGTTGACGAGGATGTCCAGGCCGCCCAACTCGTTGTCCACGGCCTTGAACAGGGCCTGCACCTGCAAGGCATCCGACACATCGGCAAGACGGCCGCTGGCGCCGGGCAGGGCGGCAGCCAGCGCATCCAGGCTGGCCTGGGCCACGTCACAGACCATGACGCGCGCGCCGGCCTGGGCAAAGGCGCGGCTGATTTCCAGACCGATTCCGGCGGCGCCCGCCGTCACCAGGACGCGCTGGCCGGCCAGAAGATCGTTTTTCCACATGCGGGGACTCCTTGGGAACTCAAACAAAGGTGAAAGGGATTCGGGTTGGCTTTGGATTTTGTATCTGTGATCACAGATCAAATATGGTGAATACCCTATGTGACATGACAGCGGTGTCGCCGCGCTACCATCGCCGCCATGGCCATCAAAGAACTAGTCACCCCACTCAAACGCCAGACCCTCAGCAGCGATGTCTATGCACAGCTCAGGGAACTGCTGATCACCGGCCAGATGATTCCGGGCGAGCAGATCTCGCTGCGCACCACGGCCAGCGCGCTGGGCGTCAGCGTCATGCCCGTGCGCGAAGCCGTGCACCGGCTGGTGGCCGAGCAGGCGCTGGAACTCACGCCCAACCGCGCGTTGCGCGTGCCCTTGATGACGGAAAGCGCCTTCCGCGAAATCACCCGCATCCGCGTCAACCTCGAAGGCCTGGCCACCGAGCAGGCCGCGCTGCAGCTGCCGGCCGAAGGGCTGCAGCGCATTGCCGTCCTGCAGGACCGCTTTGCGGCCGAGATGGCCGGTGCCTCGCCCGATGGCGCACGGCTCATCGCCTTCAACAAGGATTTCCACTTCGCCGTCTACGGCGCGGCCGGCATGCCCATGCTGCTGCAGATGATCGAGGCGCTATGGCTGCGCATAGGCCCCATCCTCAACCACGACATGCGCTCGGGCTCGCGCCGCGTGAGCGAGCAGGTGGCGGTCGGCCACCACGCGCGCCTGGTCGAGGCCCTGCGCCGGCGCGACGCGCCTGCCGCGAAGGAGGCGCTGCGCGGCGACATCGAAAGCGCGGCCGACTACATCGTTTCGGCGGGCGTGCTGGTGACGGCGGACAGCGGGTTGAACGGCGTGAGTGGACTGGGAGGGCCAGCCTCGCCAAGTGAAGAAGCCCGGTGAGACGCAGAGGAATGAGGTAAGGAAGTAAGATTTCCGTGTTTTCTCTCATTTGCAGGAGCCGGCCATGCTTGCCAAATTGACGTCGAAGAACCAGATCACCCTGCCCAAGGCCGTGGTGTCCGAGGTGGAGGCCGCAGAGTATTTCGAGGTGGCCGTGGAAAACGGCCGCATCGTGCTCACGCCCGTGCACGTGCAGCGTGTCCAGCGCGCACAGGCCGTCCGCGACAAGCTGCAGCAGATGGGCATCACCGACGAGGATGTGCAGGAGGCGACCTCCTGGGCGCGCAAATGATGCGTGTCGTCCTGGACACCAACGTCGTGCTCTCGGCATTGCTGTTCACGTCCGGCCGTCTTGCGTGGATACGCCGGGCCTGGCAGCACCAGCAGTTGCAGCCCCTGGTCTGCAGGGAAACGGCCAGCGAATTGCTGCGTGTGCTCGCCTATCCGAAGTTCAAGCTGTCAACGGCCGAGCAACAGGCCTTGCTGGAGGATTTCCTGCCCTGGGCCGATGTCGTCACGCTGCCGCAGCCCTGGCCTGCATTGCCGCTGTGCCGGGACGACAAGGACCAGGTGTTCCTGGTGCTGGCGCATGTAGGCCGGGCCCAGGCGCTCATCACCGGCGACGGCGACCTTCTTGCGCTGCGTGACAGCTTTCCCGGCCTGATGGTGACGCCCGATGAGTGGGCAGCGCTGCACAAGCGCTGAGGGCGGGAATCCATGCACAACGCCCACGACCCCAAGGTTCTTCCCATACGCGACGGCGTCAGCCCCAGCTGCGTGGTGCTGCCCAGCCAGGGCGGCGGGTTGCTGATCGATTTTCTGGCCGAGCGCCTGCCGGCCGTGGCGCGCGAAGACTGGCTGCGGCGCCTGGCGCTGCGCGAGGTGGTGGACGAGCATGGCCGCGCCGCCGATGCAGGCACGGCCTTTGCGCCGGGCCTGCGTTACTACTACTACCGCGAACTGCAGGCCGAGCCGCCCATTCCCTTCGAGGCCGAGGTCATCCACCGCGACGCGCATCTGCTGGTGGCCGACAAGCCGCATTTCCTGCCCGTGGTGCCGGCCGGCAGGTACCTGCAGCAGACGCTGCTGGTGCGGCTCAAGCGCGAGTTCGACCTGCCCGAGCTGTCGCCCATCCACCGCATCGACCGCGACACGGCGGGGCTGGTGGTGTTTTCGGTGCAGCGCGCCACGCGCGGCATCTACCAGGCGCTGTTCCGCGACCGCGCCATCCACAAGACCTACGAGGCCGTGGCGCCCTGGCGCGAGGACGTGGCTTTTCCGCGCACGCATGAAAGCCGCATGGAGGAAAGCGGGCACTTCTTTCGCATGCACGAGGTGGACGGCATGCCCAACACCCGCACCCACATGCAGGTGCTGGAGCAGCACGGCCGCTGGGCGCGCTACCGGCTGGAGCCCGAAAGCGGCAAGCGCCACCAACTGCGCGTGCACATGGCCGCCCTGGGCCTGCCGCTGTGGGGCGACGGCTTCTATCCCGAAGTGCATGACATGCCCGAGGGCGACTACTCGCGCCCGCTGCAGCTGCTGGCGCGCAGCCTGGCCTTCACCGATCCTCTGGACGGCCAGTCGCGGCGCTTTGACAGCCGCCGCCAGCTGCTGCCGCTGACCGACCTGTAGAGGCTTTTCCACTGCCGGAAACCGTTGGTTTTTTGCCCATGGCCCCGCCATGGGATAGGCCGGTTGCAGACATTTAACGGACAATTTTGTCCGATAATTGTCCGCATGACTTCCAAAAGACCCAGTGCCGATATCCGCCGCGCCCAGTTGCTGGACGCGGCCGATGCCGTGTTTTCCGAGCACGGCGTGACCGCGCCGCTGGACCTGGTGGTCGAGCGCGCCGAAGTCGGCCGCGCCACGCTGTACCGGCAGTTTCCTGACCGGCGCGCGCTGATGCTGGCGCTGCTGGAGCGTTCGCTGGACAACATGCGCCTCGCGGCCGAGGCCATGGCCGAGGATGACGATGCCTTCTACAAGCTGCTGTCGCGCCTGGCCGAGCGCATCGCGGTCTCCGCTCCCATCACCGACTACTGGCGCACCGTGGAGCGCGGCGACGAGGTCATCGCCCAGGCGCGCGTTGCCATGTGGCAGATCTTTCGGCCGGCCATGGACCGGGCCGTGGCCTGCGGCCATTGCCGCCAGCCGCTGACGCAGTCCGAGCTGTCCCTGGTGTTCGGCATGCTGGGCGCCTCGCTGCGCGGCGAGACGCCGCAGCAGCGGCGCACCCTGGCGCGCAAGGCGCTGCAGATCGTCTGGCAAGGCCTGAAGGCCTGACATGGCCACCACACCGACTTCACCGGGGCCCGTGCTGCCCCCGTCGCCTCCCGTCATCTACCTCAAGCCCCCGCCGGACTGGGAAGAGCATGAAAAGCCCAGCCTGCCGGGCTCGCCGTCCATGCCGCTGCACCAGCCGGCCGTGCGCGCCGCCTATGGCCTGATCGCCGTGCTGGTGGCGCTGACGGGCGGCCTGGGCAATGCACTGTTCACGGCCAACCTGCCCACCATCCAGGGGCAGATGGGCCTGACGTCTTCCGAGGCCGCCTGGCTGACCGGCGCCTACGTCATGCTCAACATGACGGCCAACCTGCTGGTCTACAAGTTCCGCCAGCAGTTCGGCATGCGGCTGTTCGCCGAGATCGGCCTGGGCCTGTATGCGCTGCTGACGCTGCTGCACCTGGTGCTGGGCAGCTACACCAGCCTGCTCATGCTGCGCGCGGCCAGCGGCCTGGCGGGTGCCACCTGCAGCACGCTGGGCACGCTCTACATGCTGCAGGCGGCGCCGCGCAAGCATGTGCTGAAGATGCTGGTGATCGGCGTGGGGCTGGGGCAGATCGCCACGCCGCTGGCCTGGATCCTGTCGCCGGGCCTGCTGTTCAACAGCGAGTGGCACAACCTCTACCTGTTCGAGGCCGGCCTGGCCCTGATTTCGTTCGCGGGCGTGGTGGTGCTCAAGCTTCCGCCTGGCGTGCACATCCGCAGCTTCGAGCGGCTGGACTTCCTGACCTTCTTCCTCATGGTGCCCGGCGTGGGCCTGCTGATCGCCGTGCTGGTGCAGGGCTACAACCACTGGTGGCTGGACACGCCCTGGCTGGCCTGGATGCTGATCGGCTCCATCGTCCTGCTGAGCGTGGCGCTGTACATCGAGCACCACCGCCGCAATCCCATGCTGCAGACGCGCTGGTTCGTGCTGGCGCCCACGGTTCGCTTCGTGATCGGTGCGCTGCTGCTGCGCTTTCTGACCACCGAGCAGACCTATGGCGTGATCGGCATGCAGCGCATGCTGGGCATGACCGTGGACCAGATGCAGCCGCTGTTCATCGTCATCCTGCTGGGCACCATCGCGGGCATTGCCGTGTCGGCGCTGACCTTCGGGCTGGAGAACATGGGCAAGCAGATCGTGGGCTCCATCGTGCTGTTCGCGCTGGCGGCCTGGCTGGACCACAGCCGCACCAGCCTGGCCCGGCCCGAGGACTTCTTCGGCAGCCAGTTCCTCATGGCCGTGGGCGCGGGCCTGTTCATGGGGCCGCTGATGCTGATCGGCGTGGTGCAGGGCCTGAAGTTCGGCGCGCACTACATGCTCACGGCCATCGTCACCATATCGATGACCCAGGCCATGGGCGCGCTCATGGGCTCGGCCCTGCTGAGCACCTACCAGATGCACCGCGAGCAGGTGTATTCGGCCGCCATCGTGGCCGATGTCGATCCCACCGACCCCATCGTGGCCGACCGCCTGCGCCTGCAGCAGCAAAGCCTGGCCCGTGTCATCGCCGACCCCGCCCTGCGTGCGGCCCAGGGCACGGCCCAGCTGGCGCAGGCCGCACGCCGCGAGGCCAATGTGCGCGCCTACAACGACGTGTTCGCGCTCACGGCCGGCGTGGCCGTGCTCTACCTGCTGTGGATGCTGGCCCTGGCCGGCCGCGCACGCCAGCGCGCCTTCGTGGAGCGCATGCGCGCCGCCGCCGCCGATGCCTCGGCCATGCGCGGCACCGATGCCGCCACGCCGCAGGACGCGCCGGGCCAGCCGCCCACCCAGCCCGTCGCCCGCGCCTGAAACCGTTCGCCCAGAGAAAAGACAACAACATGAGTGACTCCGAAAATTCCAATGGCGGCGCGGCCGCCTCTGCCTCGCCTGCGCCGGCTCCCGCTGCGGCGCCTTCGCCCTCGCCTTCACCTTCGCCATCGCCATCGCCCAAGCTCATCAAGCCCTCGCTGCGCAGCGTGCTGGTGATGCTGGTGGTCGCACTGGCCGGCGTGCTGCTGGTGCTGCGCGCCTGGAACCTGTTCCCCTTCGCCGGCACCGTGGTCAGTACCGACAACGCCTATGTGCGCGGCGCCGTCACCGTGCTCGCGCCCCAGGTCAGCGGCTATGTGACCGAGGTGCTGGTGCAGGACTACGAGAACGTCAAGGCCGGCCAGCCCCTGGTGCGCATCGACGCACGCACCTACGAAGCCGCCCAGGCCCAGGCGCAGGCCCAGCTGGCCAATGCCCGCGCACAGCTGGCCAATGCCGACCAGACCCAGGCCCAGAACCGCGCCACGCTGGGCGCCAGCCGCGCCGGCCTGGCGGCGGCGCAGGCCGAATCCGACCGCGCCGCGGCCGAGCTGCAGCGCGTGCAGGCGCTGTCCGAGCGCGGCTCCGTCTCGCTCAACGAGCGCGACAAGGTGCGTGCCACCGCGCGCCTGGCGTCCACCAACGTGGCCAAGGCCCAGGCCGACATCGAGATCAACGCCCAGAAGATCAAGGCGACGACGGTGAACCGCGCCTCGCTCGAAGCCCAGGTCCAGATGGCCGAGGCCCAGCTGCGCCAGGCCCAGATCAACCTGGACAACACCGTGGTGCACGCGCCAGGCGATGGCCAGGTCAGCGAGGTGGGCGTGCGCCGGGGCCAGTACGTCACGGCCGGCTCCCAGCTCATGTACGAGGTGCCGCACACGCTGTGGGTGGTGGCCAACTTCAAGGAAACCCAGACCGCCCAGGTGCGCATAGGCCAGTCCGTGCGCTTCAGCGTCGATGCGCTGGGCGGCGCCCATCTCACGGGCCGCGTGCTGGAGATCGCGCCGGCCACGGGCTCTGAATTCAGCGTGCTCAAGGCCGACAATGCCACGGGCAACTTCACCAAGGTCGTGCAGCGCCTGCCGGTCAAGATTGCAATCGATCCCGACCAGGAACTGGCCGCGCGGCTGCGCGCGGGCATGTCGGTGGTGGTGCGGCTGGATACGGCGCAGCCTGAGCCGCAACCTGCACCGCAACCCGCACAGCAGCCCGCCCCCCAACCGGAGGCCCGCCCATGACCGCCCGCGCACTGGCCGTGGCCATCGCCTGCGCCACCGCGCTGGCCGGCTGCAGCGTGCCGCCGCTGAGCACCGCGCCCGAAGCGGCCCGGCCCGCCATGCCCGCCCAGTGGAGCGGGGCAGGGCAGGAGCCGGCCGCCGCCATCCAGGCATCGTGGTGGCAGGCCTTTGGCGATCCGCTGCTCACGCGCTGGGTGGAACTGGCCCAGTCCCGCAACAACGATGTGCTGCTGGCCCTGTCGCGCGTGGATGAGGCGCGGGCCAACCTGGACGTGGCAGGCGCTGCGGGCCTGCCCCAGCTCTCGGCCACGGCCGGCGCCTCCACGGGCCGCAGCCTGGGCGCGCGGGGCCTGGCGCACACACGCTCGGTCCAGCCCGGCCTGCAGGCCAGCTGGGAGCCTGATCTGTGGGGCCGCATCGCCCACCTGGAAAAGGCCGCCGCCCTGCGCCTGCAGGCCAGCGAGGCCGACCGCGACGCCGTGGCCCTGGCCGTGGCCGCCACCACGGCCCAGGCCTATGTGGGCCTGCGCTCGCTGCAATCGCAGCTGCAAGTGGCCCAGGCCACGGCCCGCTCGCGCGAACAGGCCCTGCGCCTGGCCGACGATCAGGCGCGCGTGGGCTACACCTCGCAGCTGCAGCTCACCCAGGCCCAGGCCGAGCTGCAATCCGTGCAGCAGGCCGTGGAGCAATTGGAGCTGTCGCTGGCACGCCAGCGCACGGCGCTCCTGCTGCTGGCCGGTGGCGAGGGTGACGAGCAGGCTGCCGCGCTCATGGCAACGACCGACGGCCAGTCCGCCACGCCGGGCGCGCCGCCGCCCGCGCCGGCCGCAGGCCTGCCTTCGGCCTTGCTGCAGCGCCGCCCCGACATTGCACGCGCCCAGCTGCAACTGGCGGCCGCCGACGAAAGCCTGGCCGTGCAGCGCACCGCCTTCCTGCCCCAGGTCTCGCTGACGGCCAGCGCCGGCAGCCTGCTGGTCAACGCCCTGCAATACCACCCGGCCACGGTCTGGGCCCTGGGCGGCAGCGTGCTGGCGCCGCTGTTCACGGGCGGGCGGCTGCAGGGCCAGTTCGACGCCGCCGCCGCCCAGCGCGACCAGGCCGCCTATGCCTACCGCGGCGTGGTGACCAAGGCGCTGGCCGATGTGGAAAACGCCCTGGTCGGCACCCAGCGCCTGCAGTCGCAGTGGCAGCATGCCAGCGAGCGCGAGGCGGTGCTGCAGCGCTCCCTGGGCTTTGCCAAGGACCGCTACGAGGCCGGCTACGCCAGCTACCTGGAAGAGCTGGACGCCCAGCGCAATCTGTTCCAGGCCCAGCAGGAAGTCATACGCCTGCGCCAGGGCCAGCTGGAAAACGCCATTGCGCTGTACCAGGCGCTGGGCGGCGGCTGGCAGGCCGGGGACTGACCTTTCAGGAGCTGCTCCGGGCTGTGCTGGCCATGGCGGGCTATGGCGCACCGGCCCGGTGCGCAGTCAGCCGGACACGAGCGCATATATCACCATGACGGCGAAAGCCCAAAACAAAAGTGTGCCGAACAGCTTGGTGGATGCGATGGCTGCGGCCAGTAGCGCCGCGCCCATTGCGAGTCCGGCGTGCTGTGTCTTGTGCCAGCAGTAGAGGCCGGTAGCAGCACCCGCGAAAAATGCGATCAACCCACGGTCTGCCCCCGGGCTTGAGGGACTTTGCTTGCAGTCGTGATCGGGTGGCAGCGTGCCGGTGGAGCTTATCGTTCGGCCGCATTTGTTACAGGTCCATTGCGTCATTGCGGGTTTCTCCCGGCCGATTGCCTTGCGTTGCTGCGCACCCAGTTCCTTGCCTCCTGAGGCGAGAGGCCTGGGGGCATGGGTGCTGCAGGAGGGGGGGCCATTCCAGGACTTGATGGCAAGGGTTGCGCTGTGCCGGTGACGGGGTGCCGGGCCATCAGGCTGCGGCGCAGCGCAAGCGCGGCCTTGTCGCTGGGCGGGCATTCCTTGATGGCCTGGTCACCGATGAAGCGCAGCACTCCCTTAGGGTCCCGCGCGAGCATGGCCGGGATGTCTTCGGGCGCCTTCGCATACCAGAAGCCATAGGTGGCATAGCTTTTGACACCGCTGGAGTTCAGTTTAGGCCCGTAGGTGCATTGCAGGGTTTGATGGCCTTTGTTCCCGGTTTCAACCATCCAGCGATACACATCGCCTTCGGCCAGACCGTGGAGATCGACGGCGGAGAGGCGTTGCCGCTGTTGCTCGAACAGCCGTGCGCCACCATCGGGTGCAGTGGCGGCCTGCACATCCCTGATGGCGGCTGCCTGCGCCTGCTGTTCCTGGCCCATGCCGAGCTGGATTTCCTGTCGGTCTCTGAGCCGCTTGTACGCCTGGTAGGTCGAATCGTTGGCCTGCAGTGCCTGTTGCAGGCGGTCGGGCTGAAGTGCCGCCATCGCCATCTGGCCGTCTCGCGCCGCTCCCAGCGAAGCCCTGATGCCTCTGACCCAGCTTTCAAAGGCCGCACGGCCATCCGATGGGATGCCGTTGTCCAAATCGCCCCCTGTCACGCGCTCCAGTCCCTTGACGATGGATATATTTCGTTCCGAAAAGCCTTCGTTGAGGTAGAGCGTGAGGAAGTAGAGATCCTTTTCCAGCAGCAGCTTGGCGAACTCCGCTTCCGCCTTGGCTCTGGTGCCTGGCGTCCGGGCTGTTTCAAGAAAGCCCTGACGTGCCTGGGCGATCCTGCGGTTGAACTCGGACTTGTTCTTCGTAGCCTGTTGCTGGGCCGCCAGTGCATTGGTCAGATCCTCGCGGATCACGTCCCCGATCGTGACCCTGCCCACCCAAGTGGTTTGCGCGTGACAGGCGTGCGCGAAAGCGATTGCGGCGGCGGCCAAAGCCACGGTTGCGCCGTGCTGCCACCGGCCGCCGGGAACCGGCTCGCGTATCGGGGTGGCAGCTCGCCAGGTGCCACCAGATTGGAAGAAGGAGTCAACCTGCATGTAGCGTCCCTCTCTTGGGTGTGCTCTCGAAACGTAGCGGCCTGCAGTAGCCTGCCTCGCACCCCTTGGGTGTGCAGGCTCTGCCGGGATTTCAGCATCCGCCACGAGGACCGGCAATCCCGCGAATGGTGTCTCCTTTTGTAAATGGTGGCCCTGGCCAGACCCTTCAACCCTGCGACAACGCAGCCACTGGGCAGGGAGTGGGTCGTGTGATGCATTGATCCTGATGGGATGAAGACACTAGGTTTTCTCGATGCGCGCAGGCAGGCCCTGGCGCACCGTGGCGCCGGACACCCAGTCCACCCACACGTTCCTGCAACCGGGCCGCGTGGGATCGGCAAAGCCCAGGTCGTTGAGGTTCACGCCATTGGCGTGCTCGGCGTTCACCGGCATGGGCTTGCCGTCGATGCTGTGGCGGCCCGCGCCCAGCTCGCGGTGGCCGTAGCCGTGCTCGATGGCCACGGTGCCCGGCATCACGCCGTCGCGCACCATGGCCACGGCCGTCACCGCGCCGCCCGGCGTGCGGATGCGCACCGTGTCGCCGTTGGCGATGCCCAGCCGTTCGGCGTCCTCCCGGTGCAGCGATACCGGGTTGTGCGGATGCACCTGGCGCAGCCGCGAGACGGCAATCGACATGGAACTCATCAGGTTGGACTTGTACGAGGTCAGCAGCAGCGGCCATTGCTGCTCGCCGAAATGCGTGCGCATGGCGCTGCCGTCGGCCAGTCGTGCCGGGTACCAGGTGGGGCAGCCGCTGTAGCGCTCGCCCGTCATGGCGTGGCGCATGCGGGCCAGCTCCTCGCTCCACACTTGCAGGGCAGGCGCGTGGGCCTTGCGGGTGTGGCCGTCCTTCCAGGCGTCCTCGATGCGGTCGAAGCGCCCGCCGCGCGTCAGCAGCATGGCCACCTGGCGCCATTCATCGTCCTTCAGGCGCTGGCGCAGCGCGGGCACCAGCCTGTCCACGCCGGTGATGGCGATGTCGTCATCGCTGGCCGCCGGCACGGGCTTGCCGCCTGCCCAGGCCACGTTGGCCAGGGCATGGATGAAGAAGTCCTCGGCCGAGCGCAGCGCATGGGGCTGGCCCTGGGCGTCCTTGATGGCGGCCTCGCCAAAGCCCGGCAGGCCCAGCCGTTCTGCCACGGCGAAGAGAAAGCTCTCCACATTCACGGGCTGGCCGCCGGCCGTGCGCGCCACGGCGGGCTGCACCACGGGCCAGCGCACGGTGGAGCTTTTGGCCACCACGTCGGCCCAGGGCGCCGAGATGCCCCAGCTCTCGTAGGTCACGGTGTCGGGCACGATGAAATCGGCCAGCGCGCTGGTCTCGTTGATGAAGGGGTCGATGGAGACGATCAGCGGCAGCTTCTTCGGGTTCTTGAGATCGTCCACCAGCGCGTTGCGAAAGCCCGCAATGCCGTAGACGGGGTTGCTCATGTGGTTGATCCAGGCCTTGGCGCGGTAGGGGTAGCCGGCCAGCGCGCTGGCCAGCATCTCGCTGGACAGGCCGCCCACGGCCGGGTACCACGGGGCCTGGGCGGCGGGGTAGTCCTTCGCGCCCTCGGGCTGGCCCTCGCGCTTGCGCTGGAATTCCGCGCTTTTCTCGTAGGGCTGGCGGTGGCGTGACAGCGCCAGGCCGCGCGGCTTGACCTTGCCGTCGAAGTTGGCGAAGTCGTAGCGCGGGCCGGGGCCGAAGGGGCCGAACGGGCCGGCATCCAGCACCAGGCCGCCCTGCACGTTGAGGTTGCCCACCAGGGTGTTGAGCATGCTGATGGCGTAGGCGGTGTAGAAGCCCGCGCCGCTCATGGTGCCGCCATGCGCATCGGCCACGGCGCGCTTGCCATGGCTGGTGAACTCGCGCGCCAGCGCCTCGATCTCGCCGCGCGCCACGCCGCACAGCGCCGCGTACTCGTCCAGCGTCTTCAGGCTGGCCTGCTCATGCAGCTTGGCCAGCGAGGAGCAGACCGACAGCTCGGGGACCTGGTCCGCGCCTTCGGCCTTCATGCCGGGCACGGCCACGCGGGTGCGCACCATCAGCTGTGCAGGCTCGGCCTGGGTGTGCGGCGCCAGGCTGCCATCGGCACGCTGCACCACGAACACATCCTGGGCCGGCTTGCCGTCTTCGGCTGGCGCGGGCAGGGCCCAGCCCAGGTCGGCGCCGCGCAGAAAGCTGCCATGGCGCGGGTGGCCGGGCTCGTTGACCAGCAGGTGCGTGGCATTGCTCCAGGACGCCTCGCCCGCCGCCTGCATGGCGGCCGGGCCGGGCTGGGCGAGAAAGCCCGTGTCATGGCGCGCCTCGTCCAGGATGACGCGGATCAGCGCCATGGCCAGGGCCAGGTCGCTGGCCGGCTTGACGGCCAGCCAGCGGTTGCCGCTGCCCGCAGCCAGGCTGGACGAGGTCGGCAGCACGGGCGAGACCACCACGTAGCGGAAACGGTTGTCCTCGCGCGAGCGGGCCTCGGCCAGCTCGCGGCCCTGGCGCTGGAAGGGGTTGCCGGACTGCGCGGGCGCCGCGCCGATGAACAGGCCGAAGCTGGCATGGCTCCAGTCGGGCTTGCCGTGCGGCATGCCGGGCAGGTCGCCCAGGGCCGCTGCCGCACCCACGCGAAAACTCTGGCCGCAGTAGGCGCCGTGGTTGCTGACGTTCACGGTGCCGAAGGACGGCCCCGCAAAGCGGCGCAGCAGCTGGGCGCGGCCTTCGTTGGAGGCGTCGGTCACCAGCAACTGGTTGGAGCGCGGACCGAACTCGGGGTTGTCGGCGTCCAGCGGCGTCCTGGGGTCCCAGATGGCGCGCAGGCCATCGACCTGGCCTTCGCCGAACAGATCGCCGCCCTCGCAGACTTCCTGCACCAGCTGCTCGAAGGAAATGCTCTGCCAGCGGCCGCTGCCGCGCGGGCCCACGCGCTTGAGCGGGGTGAGCACGCGGTGCGGCGCACTCTGGTGCTCCAGCATGGACGAGCCGCGCGCGCAGGACGTGGCGCGGCCCTCCAGGCCCAGCTCCTTGCCCAGTTTGGCGTAGACCTCGCGCACGGGTTCTTCCATGGCGGCCGGGCGCGTGGTGGCCAGCGGGTGGTAGGGGTTGCCTGCCACGCGCAGGATGCGGTTGCTGGCGGTATCGACACGCACGCGCACGCCGCACTGCGTCCAGCAGCCCAGGCAGCTTGACGGGCTGACCACCTGGCCGGGCTGGGTGGCGAGCGCGCCCGTGGCCGGGTCGATGCGGAACTCCGGCGTCAGCGAATTGCCGCGCGTGGCGCTGGCCGTGGGCGTGCCCGAGGTGCCTGCGACCAGGCCCTTGGCACCGCGCGCCAGTGTTTCACCGTAGCCGGCCGCAAAGGCGGCCAGCCCACCGGCGGTGAGGCCGCCGCGCAGCAGCAGGCGGCGGCGTGTGGCCTCGGCATCCAGGGAATCTTCGGGAGCTTGGGAGAGTTTCTTCTTGTCGGTCATGAATGGCTTTCTGTGGCGCGGCCGGCCGGTGGCGGGCCGCGCTCCGTGATGGGTGAGGGGTCGTCAGGGCGGCGGTGTCAGAGGGCGCGGGCTGCGGCCGAACGCGCGGGAAACAGCTCCAGCGCCCAGGTGGCCAGCGTCACCAGTGCAATGCACAGGCCGGCCACGCCCAGCATGCCCAGCAGGCCGTCGCCGCCCAGCGGCATGTGGTAGATGTACAGGCCCGCGCCGTACTTGGGCACGCCTTGCACGCCCATGAACAGCGCCCAGCGGAAGGCCCAGGCCGCGGCGGCCAGGCCCAGCCCCAGCGCCAGCGTGTAGCGCGGGCAGGCCATGCGCTGCCCACCCCGCACCAGGGCCCACAGCAAGGCGGCACCGGCCACGGCCGAGCCCAGCATGCTCAGGCGCCAGACCGGAAACTGCTGCCACAGCTGCAGCGCCGCCTGGAAGGAGCGGCCCTGGCCCAGCCAGCCGGCAACGGCCCAGACCGCCACCATGGCCAGCAGGCACAGCGCCAGCGCCAGGCCCAGCATGCGCAGCGCCTGCAGGGCGCCGGCATCGGGGCGGTGGCGGGCGGGCAGAAAGCGCGCCGTCACCAGCATGCAGCCCACCGTGGCCAGCCAGCCCGTGAGCGCCAGGTTCAGCGGCACCCACAGCGTGTTCCACAGCGGGCGCGAGCGCACGGCCATCAGCTCGGCGCCGGTATAGGCGGTGATGGTCAGCGCCGACACGGCCAGCAGCGGCGCCAGCCAGCGCAGCCACTGTGGCCGGCCCAGCCACCAGGCCAGCACGAAGGCCAGCGACAGCCCCACGAAGACCGGCAGCAGCAGCGCGCCCACCGACATCCACGACCACGGCGTGAAGTGCGCATAGAAATGCCAGAAGCGCGCAGGCTGGTGCAGGTCGGCCAGCAGCGACACGGGCGCGGCGATGGCGCTCACGGCCAGCACCAGCACGGCGGCCGGCAGCAGGCGCGCCATGGCGCTGGCGCGCGGCGCCCAGGCGCAGGCGGCGGCCAGCAGGGCGGCGCCCGTGGCAATGCCGGCCAGGAAGAAGTACTGCACGGCCCAGGGCAGCCAGGCCGATTCGTAGGCGGGGGTCAGGAGTTCGACGATGTGCATGGGGTGCTCCTTGCGTTCAGTGGGAAGTGACCAGCCGCACGCTGGCCTGCCCGTCCACGCCGTCGACGAAGGCGTCGGGCAATCCCAGGTAGTACACATGCGGGTCCGTGCCCATGGCGGGCTTGAGCACCTTGAGGTCGCTGGCGTGCTCGCGCATGCGCTGGCGGATCTCGCTGCCCTCGTCGTTGAGGTCGCCGATCACGCGGGCGCCGCCCACGCAGCTTTCCACGCAGGCCGGCAGCAGTCCGGCTTCCAGGCGGTGCTCGCAGAAGGTGCACTTGTCGGCGGTCTGCGTCTCGTGGTTGATGAAGCGTGCGTCATAGGGGCAGGCCTGCACGCAGTAGCCGCAGCCCACGCAGCGCTCGTTGTCCACCAGCACGATGCCGTCGCTGCGCTGGAAGGTGGCCTGCACGGGGCAGACCGGCACGCAGGGCGGGTTGTCGCAGTGGTTGCACAGGCGCGGCAGGTTGAGCATGGCCGGCGGCAGGTCCTCATTGCCCGCATGCTGCACCTCGTACTGCAGCACCGTGGTGCGGAACTGGCCCAGCGGCGGCAGGTTCTCCATGGAGCAGCTCACGGTGCAGGCCTGGCAGCCTATGCAGCGGCGCAGGTCCACCAGCATTCCGTAGCGCCTGCCGGCCTCGCCGGGGCGGCGCGGCGGCTGGAAACCCGGGTTGCCGGGCGCGGCCGCCGCCACGGGCAGGGCCACGGCCGCCATGGCGGCGGCCAGCAGGTCCTGCAGGAAGCCGCGCTTGCCTGCGGCGGGCTGCGCATGGGAGAGGGTAGGGGCGGGGATGTCCTGGGTGGAGGGCTTGCAGCTGCAGTCGTTGCAGCCGCTGCCGGCGCGGGATGTTTTTGGCATGGCCTGTCTTTCATCGTCCTGCGGCCACGGATCGTGGTCGCTCAAACTCAATAAAGCATTAAAAATATGCTTTTTATATTGAATTTAATATATGAAATTCAGGGCCTTGGCGGCTTGATGTGAGTCAAGCAATGGGCTTTCCAAGTGGCTGCCGAGTGCTTGCCGAGTGCTTGCAAAGTGCCACCGACTGCCTGCCATGGACAGGCGCCCAAGGCAGTCCATAGCGTGTGGCGCAGGGATTAAGACGGGGTTAACAGGGTGACTGCATTCCTCGGGAATGCGGGGCGCGTATCGGAAATCACCCTCTTGTTTCCGTGCGCGGCCCCGGTCTACGCTGCTTGTGTCGCCACTGCCAAGGAGTTCTCCATGAACCATGCCCTGAACAGCCTTGCTTCGGAACTGGACCTTGCCGCCGAAGCCGGCGAGCACCTGAGGCTGCAATTCACACAGGCCTGCGTGGACCGTATCTCGCACCTGCTGGAAGACCCCGAAGTCATCCGCTGCGCACAAGGCCTGCGCCGCTACCTGGACGGCCAGATCGACAGGCAGGAGCTGGACCGCCTGGCCCGCGAGGCGGCCAGCCTGGCCAACCACCACCAGGGGTCGCGCTCCCTCGACGGCTGCGGCCATGCCGCCGTGTCCGCCACCTATGCCACGGCCCATGGCCTGGCGGGCCGGGCGCTGCAGGCGGCCGACTATGCGGCCTATGCCATGGTCTATGGCGCGGGCGGCCACGGCGCCGTCACGGACCGCGAGTCCTTCGAGCCTGAATACCAATGGCAGGCGCGCTGCCTGGCCTCGCTGGCGCAGGCCGCTCAGCAGCGCACGTAGCACCAGCCCGACTGCTGCAGCAGGGCCAGTGACTCGATCCCGCCCTGCGGCAGCACGCGCATGCCGGCAGGCGCCTCGCGGCCCAGCTTCTTGAGCGTGTTCGGGCAGACCAGCGCATGGGCCAGGGCCTCTGCATCCAGATGCTGCGGCGTGCCCGGCGCGGCGTCCAGCAGCGCCTCGACGGCCGGGCCGTTGATGACGATGCGGACCTCGGCACCGGGCCGGTCCTGGCGCAGGTTGGCCAGATTGCTGCGTGCACGGGCCAGGGCGCCGGGTGTGGGCGCATGCAGCACGATGCGCAGCGGCGGCGCATCCGGCCGGGTTGGGAACAGGTCGCTCCAGTCGTTGGAGGTGGTGGAAGCGGCGGGAGAACGGCTTGTGCTCATGGTCGCCCTCGTCATTTCCTGCCACGCGGCCCCATGACCTCTTCGAGCAGGCCCGGCGGCAGGCCGGTGCGTCCCTGTACCACTCCCTTGTCATCCTTCCAGACCAGGGCCGGCGTGGCACGCAGTCCCCAGGTGGACATCAGCGAGGCATGGTTGGCCAGCACCTGCCGCGTGGCCTGCGGCACTGGAGCCAGTGGCGTGGCGCCCGCGCCTTCTGCGCTGGCGCGGCCGGCCTTGGCATAGGCGCGTGCGTGCTCGGCCAGGGCCAGTTCTGGCTGGCGCGCGGTCAGGATGGCGGCGGCCTTGCCCTCGCTGCTGGGCTTGAGGATGCCGACCAGAATGTGGCGCAACTGCACCTGGCCGCTCTCCACCCAGGGCCGGGCATCGTTCCACAGCTGGTTGCAATAGGGGCAGTTGGGGTCGGTGAACACATAGACCGTGCGCGGCGCGTCGGCGCGGCCATCCGGTATGGACTGGGCGCGCTGCACATCGCTCCACAGATGCTCGCCCATGGGCTTTTGCACGGCGGCCTGCAGGGCCTGGGCGTTCACGTCGCGGCCCTGGGCGTCGATCACCGTGCCCAGCACCCAGTGCTTGCCGTCCGGCATGCGGTAGATGGGCACGGGCTGGCGGTCGCGGTAGGCGGCCCAGGCCTTGAGTCCGCCCACGGCCGGCAGCGGTCCCACCAGGGTCAGGCCCTGCTGGGCCAGGAAATCCTCCGATGGCAGCTCGGATGCCGCAGCCGGCAGGGCCAAGGCTGCCGACAGGGCCAGGGCTCCTGCCAGTGCAGGCAGGGGGAACAGGGGGGAAGCGCTCATGAACAGTCCTTCAGATGCTGGGCCAGGCTGGCGCGCGACAGCTCGCCCATGCGCGTGCCGCACAGCCGGCCGTCGGCGCCATAGAAATAGGTGGAAGGCAGGCCCCGCTGGCGCCAGTGCCGGCCGGCCTGCTGCTGCGGGTCGAACAGCACCTGGGCCAGTGGCAGCGGGGCTGCAGCCTGCTCGCGCCGCAGGTAGCCCATCACGGCCTCGGCCGTCTCGCCCTGGTTGATCCAGATGAAGCGCACATCGGGCCGCTGCTGCTGGGCCTGGGCCAGCACCGGCATCTCGCGCCGGCAGGGCGGGCACCAGGTGGCCCAGAGGTTGATCACCATGGGCTTGCCATCGGCCTGTTGCAACTGCTGCAGCGAGACCGGCTGCGCCTGCCCGTTGACCAGGGTGAAGGCCGGCAAGGCCGGTGCATCTGCGGAGGGCAGCGCCTGCAGCAAGCTGCCCAGCACCAGCAGGGCCGCCCCCGCGCCCAGCGCCAGCCCTGTGGCGCGGCGCAACACCGGGGAGCGGCGGCTGCGCCACAGCATGTACAGCAGCGCGGCCAGCAGGCCGGCCCACAGGTTCCAGCCGCCGTCACGGATGTCGACGACACGGCCTGCGAAGGCCGGCATTCCGCTCCAATCCCAGGGGGCAGGCGCGTACTCTGTCCACCATTGCGCGACAAAGGCCAGGCGCGCCGCCAGCAGGCCGGCCAGGGTGCTTTGCCACAGCAGTGTGTCCACGGGCAGGCCCGTGCGCCTTTCATTCCTGCGCGCCAGCCACTGCGCCAGCAGCCAGGCCAGCATGGCCACCACCACGCCCGTCGGCAGGACCAGCGGCCCCAGCGCCAGGCTGGCAGGCAGGTGCAGCCAGGTGCCCAGCGCCGATAGCGCTGACGGCCCGCCAGGCTCGGCCGCTCCGGCAAGAACAGGCGAAGGCGCCAGCAGCAGGCCAGCAAGCAAGGGCAGGAAGGACGAAAGAAGAGGGGATGACCGGAGATGCATGGAAGGGAGTTTCAGCCATGCAGGCTGACAGGTCGTGGATGCTGGCAGCGGGGAATTAACGGGGGGTTAACGGCCTCATGGCCATCAGGCTGCGACCGGTCCATTTCGCCCAACCAATCCCATGGCCGCAGACAGCAGCAAGGCCGCAGCGGCCAAGCCGCCAGACAGCCAGAGCGTGGCGTGCAGCCCCCAGCCATCGACCAGTTGGCCGCCCGCCCATGAGCCCAGCGCAATACCGATGTTGAAGACGCCCACGTACAGCGCCGTGGCAATTTCCACGGCGCGTGGCGCAGCCTGCATCATCCAGGTCATCAGTCCCACCGATACGCCGCCGTAGGCCAGGCCCCAGACCAGCAGCACGGCGCCACCACCGGTTGGCGATTCGCCCACGGACAGGAACAGCACAGGCGCCAGCAGCAGGCCCAGGGCGATCGCCGCCAGACTCGGCGCCGTGCGGCGCGCCGCGATGATGCCCGCCAGGAAGTTGCCCGCGATGCCGTAAGCCAGCAGCAGCGCGCTCATCCATTGCGCATCGAACCCCGACACCGTCAGCAGCAGCGGGCGCACGAAGGTGAAGGACATGAAATGCCCGGCCACCAGCAGCAGCGTCAGTGCCAGCCCGGCCTGCAGCCTGCGGTTGGCCAGCTGATGGCTGAACTGGCGCAGGCTGGCCGAGCCTGTGGCAGGCAGGGCGGGGAGAACGGCCACGTGCAGCGCCAGCACCAGTGCGCTGAAGCCTGCCATGCCACCAAAGGCCCAGCGCCATCCCGCGAAATCGCCGATCAGCGCGCCCAGCGGCACGCCCAGCACCGAGGCCGCCGCCACGCCGCCAAAGATGATGGAAGTTGCCAGGCCCATCGACGCCTGGGGTACCAGCCGTGCCGCCAGCCCGCCCGCGATTGCCCAGATGCCGCCCATGCAAAAGCCCACCAGGACGCGCGTGGCCAGCAGCCAGATCAGCGACGGCGCCAGCGCCGAGGCCAGGTTGGCCAGCACGAGCAGGGCCAGCAATCCGCACAGGATGCGGCGCCGGTCCATGCCACCCGCCGCCATCACCACCAGCGGCGCGAACAGCGCGGCCAGCAGCGCCGGCAGCGAGATCATCAGGCCGGCCCTGCCCATGGAGGTGCCCAGGCTGCCGGCAATGGATGTGAGCAGGCCGACTGGCAGCATTTCCGTGGTCACCACGGAAAAGGTGGCCAGGCCCACGGCGGATACGGCCAGCCACGGGCGGCGCGCGGCGGGTTCGGGCCGCGTGGAGGAAGACGAATTCATGGTCCAGATCCCTTCAAACAGGTGGGGAGGTTGCACCGCCGTCGCGGGACAGGGAAAATACATACGCTGCGTATGAATAGAATCCTATATACATACGCTGCGTATGTAAATAATCATGCACGCCGTATGTAAGGAGATTGGCCATGGTTCGCCGCACCCGCGCCGAGATGGAAGAAACCCGCGCCACGCTGCTGGCCACGGCCCGCAAGGCCTTTGGAGAGCAGGGCTACGCCGATGCCTCCATGGACGATCTCACCGCGCAGGTGGGCCTGACGCGGGGCGCGCTGTACCACCATTTCGGCGACAAGCAGGGCCTGCTGGCGGCCGTGGTCGAGCAGATCGATGCCGAGGTGGATGAACGCCTGAAGGCCATCACCGCCCATGCCCAGGATCCCTGGCAGGGCTTTCGCAGCCGCTGCCGGGCCTACCTGGAAATGGCGCTGGAGCCTGAAATCCAGCGCATCGTGCTGCGCGATGCGCGCGCGGCTTTGGGCGGAGCGCTGCCGCAATCGCAGCGCCACTGCATTGCGTCCATGCAGGCACTGATTGCGGACCTCATGGCGCAGGGCATCGTGGCCCGGGCCGATCCGCAGGCGCTGGCATCGCTGATCTACGGCAGCCTGGCCGAGGCGGCTTTCTGGATTGCCGAGGGCGAGGACGCCGACCTGCGGCTGGAGCGCGGCGCGGCGGCGCTGGACCTGCTGCTGGGCGGGCTGCTGGCCCGGCCCTGAGCGGGCCGCCTGGCCGCATTCTTGTGCGCGTGCCTGCGAGATTCGGCATGCTGTCGCACACCTCGCTACAAATCTGCGATGCTCAGTCGCTTTTCGTTCCCGACTTGGATACAGACGGCGGGGCCTGGCGCCAGGCCCTGCGGACAACAACATGCATGTTCTCTTGGTGGAAGACAACGCGCTGGTGGCCAGCGGCGTGCGAGCCGGCCTGCAGCTGCAGGGCTTTGGCGTGGATACCGTGGCCTCGGCCGGGCAGGCGGATGCGGCCATCCGTTCCTCGCATTTCGATGCCTGCGTGCTGGACCTGGGCCTGCCCGACGAGGACGGCCTCTCGCTGCTGGCGCGCTGGCGCGGCCAGGGCCTGCAGGTGCCCGTGCTGGTGCTGACGGCGCGCGATGCCGTGTCACAGCGCATAGAAGGCCTGCAGACCGGCGCCGACGATTACCTGGTCAAGCCCTTTGACCTGCACGAACTGGCGGCGCGCCTGCATGCGCTGCTGCGCCGCGCGGCCGGCCGCAGCGTGGACTGGATCGAGCTGGGCGAGGTGCGCATCAACCCCGCCGCAGGCCACATCCAGCGCCAGGGCCGCACCGTGGAGCTGTCGCGCCGCGAGTGGTCGCTGCTGCGCGCGCTGCTGCAGTCGCCGGGCCGCATCCTGAGCACCGAGCAACTGCGCGACAGCCTCTACGGCTACAGCCAGGACGTGGAGAGCAATGCCGTCAACGTGCATGTGCACCACCTGCGTCGCAAGCTGGGCCATGAACTGGTGGAGACGGTGCGCGGCGAGGGCTATCGCCTGGGCCTGCACCCATGATGCGCAGCCTGCGCGTGCGCCTGCTGGCATGTCTGTGCCTGGCGCTGTGCACGCTGTGGGGCGGGGTGGCGGCCTGGATGTTCTCGGACATGCGCAACGAGCTGCGCACCGTGCTGGATGACCGGCTGATCGCCTCGGCGCGCATGGTGGCAGGCATCGTCCACCAGTTCCGGCCTGCCCGGGAGCTGCCGCAGGACTGGAGCCCCATGCTCAACGTGATCGCGCGCGACGGCGTGGCCTGCGAGGTCAGCCTGGTGCGCGGCGAGGTCCAGCCCGTGCGGCCCGAATCGGCCCTGCCGCAGGTGCTGGCCAAGACCGAGGGCAGTCCCGTGTTCCCGCAGAGCATGCCGCTGGGCTTCTCGACCATCATCAAGGGGGGCAAGCCCTGGCGCACCTATGTGCTGGAGGACCACGGCGTGCGCATCGCCACGGCCGACCGCATCGATGTGCGCGAGGGCCTGATCCACGGCTTTGCCTACACCATCGTCCTGCCCTTCGTGCTGGCGCTGCTGGCCAGCATGGGGCTGATGTGGTGGGCCGTGACCCAGGGCCTCAGGCCGCTGGAGGCCCTGCGGCGCGAGCTGGCGCGCCGCCCGCCCGGCGACGACTCGCCCGTGGCCCAGGGATTGCAGACGCGCGAGCTGGCGCCGCTGGTGGGCACGCTCAACCAGCTGCTGCACCGCGTGCGCGCCGCCATCGACCGCGAGCGCCGCTGGAGCGACGACGCCGCCCATGAGTTGCGCACGCCGCTCACCGCCATCAAGACCCATGTGCAGGTGGCGCAGATGGCGCTGGCGGCGCCCGGCATGCCTGCCGGCCTTCTGGCGGCGCCGCCCGGCTCCATGGCCCGCGATTCGCTGGCCCAGGCGGGCGAGGGCGTGGAGCACCTGCAGCACACGCTGGAGCAGTTGCTGCTGCTGGCGCGGCTGGAGCAGCATGAGCCTGGCGCCGCCTCCGTGCTGGCGTGCGGCGATGCGCCTGCCGATGCGCTGCAGGCGCTGGACAAGGCCTGGCAACTGGCTGTGAATGCCGTGAGCGCCCAGGCCCCAGCGTCCGCGCTGCGCACATGGCTGGACAACGGCCAGCCTGTGCAGGACTGGCCGCTGGCCATCTCCGAGCCCCTGCTGGTCTCGGCCCTGCGCAATCTGCTGGAAAACGCCCTGCGCCATGCGCCGCAGCATCCCGTGGAGCTGGCCGTGCGCCCCATTGGCGCCACGCCGGGCAAGACGCAGCAGCCGGGCACAGGCTATGTGGAGTTCACCGTGGCCGACCACGGCCCGGGGCTCAGCGCCGAGGAATGCGAGGAGGCCACGCGCCGCTTCTGGCGCAAGCGTCCCCAGGAGCATGGCAGCGGCCTGGGACTGCCCATCGTGCAGCGCATCGCCGAATGTGCAGGCGGCTGCCTGCTGCTGCAGCCGCGCAGCCTGTGGCGGCCCGAGGAAGGCCAGGCCAGCGGCCTGGTCGCGCGCCTGTACTTGCCGCTGGCGCAAGGCCCGGGCCTGCAGGCAGCGGCCGCCCGCCCATTAACGCCGGCTTAATCTCGGTTTCGTATCGTGCGGCCCTGGCTGGCCAGCCCTGGGGGCATTGCGCCTTGCGGGGCGGCGGCCGGTACCCCTATTCGATCCTGTCCGCCGCAGCCGTGCGCTCCTGGGTGCGTGGCGCGGACGCATGGCAGGGCAAATGCCTCTTCCCACGATGAACCGCAAGAACCAACAGACCCTGTCCCGGTCGTGCCTCGCCATCGGCATCTGCGTGCTGATGGGCGGCGCCTGGGCGC
Organism: Delftia deserti; assembly: GCF_042653485.1. NCBI lineage: Bacteria > Pseudomonadati > Pseudomonadota > Betaproteobacteria > Burkholderiales > Comamonadaceae > Delftia > Delftia deserti. The sequence continues at coordinate 6,716,930 of NZ_JBHSIH010000001.1, forward strand.
AAGACGCCGCGCCCAAGGCAGCAGCGCCCACGGCCACGGTACAAGGCAGTGCAGCAGCCGGCGAGAAGATCGCCCGGTCGGGCACGCCCCAGGGCGCGGCCGCATGCGCCACCTGCCACGGAGCCAAGGGTGAGGGCATGGCCGGTTTTCCGGCACTGGCCGGCCAGCATGCCGGCTACCTGGCCCGCCAGCTCCAGCACCTGGCCGACGGCAGCCGGCAGGCGCCCGTGATGGCGCCCATGGCCAAGGCCCTGTCGGCGCAGGACCGCGCCGATGTGGTCGCCTACTACGCCAGCCTGCCGCTGCCCATCCAACCCGTGCGCGGACCGTTGCCCAAGGGCAAGGACGATGACGGCGCCTGGCTGGTCGAGCGCGGCCGCTGGGCCGACGGCATTCCTGCCTGTGCCCAGTGCCACGGCCCTGGCGGCGTGGGCGTGGGAGCGGACTTTCCCGCCATCGGCCATCTGACGGCCGACTACATGCAAAGCCAGGTCACCGCCTGGAACAAGGGCCAGCGCGAGGCCGGCCCCCTGGGCCTGATGGGCAAGATCGCCCAAAAGCTCACCTCCGAGGACATACAGGCCGTGGCGGCCTACTACGCCCGCCTGCACGGCGCCTCCGCCACCACGGCCTCCGCGCCAGCCAAACCCTGATGGACCTGGAGCCGAACATGTCCGACACACCACACCAATCCGCCCCCTCCAGCTCCAACACCGCCGAGTACATCGTCGTCGCCTGCCTGTTCGCCGCACTGGTGAGTGCGCTGGGCTACGGCATGTACATCAGCCGCCCGGCCAGGCCCGATGTGCCGGTCACCGTGGCCGCTGCGCCCGCTGCTGCTGCCACGGCAAAGTCCGACGCCCAGCCGGTGAAGGCAGTTGCCGACGGCGCGGCCTTCGCGCCACCCGGTGCCCGCGACATTCCGGACACCCCCATGGGCGAGTGGATCCGCCGCGGCGAGGCCATCTTCCTGCGCACGCCGGCCAACGCCGTGGGCTTTTCGGGCAATACCCTCAACTGCGTGAACTGCCACCTGGACGCGGGCCGCCTCAAGGGCGCGGCGCCCATGTGGGGCGCCTATCCGCTGTACCCGGCCTACCGCAAGAAGACCAACCACGTGGACACCTTCGCCGAGCGCGTGCGCGGCTGCTTCATGTACAGCATGAACGGCAAGGCCCCCGACGACGGCCACGACATCCTCGTGGCGCTGGAGGCCTACGCCTACTGGATGGCCCAGAAGGCGCCCACGGGCGAGAAGCTGCCCGGCGCGGGCTTCACCAAGGTGGGCAAGGCCGCGCAGGAGCCCAGCTTCGAGCGCGGCGCCAAGGTCTACGAGGCCAAGTGCGCGCTGTGCCACGGCGCGCAGGGCCAGGGCCAGGAAGCGGGCGGCGTGACCGTGTTCCCGCCGCTGTGGGGCAAGCAGTCCTACAACTGGGGCGCGGGCACGCATGAGGTGGACAAGGCCGCCAGCTTCATCAAGGGCAACATGCCCTACGGCAACCCCACGCTGGATGACCAGGAGGCCTGGGACGTGGCCACCTACATCAACAGCATGGAGCGCCCCCAGGACCCGCGCTTCACCGGCAACGTGGCCGAGACGCGCAAGCAGTTCCACGACACGCCGTTCTCGCTGTACGGCACCGAGGTCAACGGCCGGCTCCTCAAGGGTCTTTGAGCGGATCGGGAGGGCAACGGCAGGCCGGGCGCAGGCCTGCGTTGCTGTACAGGGCAGGGTGCTGACGGGCGCCCTGCAAGCGCATTTGCGTCGGTGCGGCCTTTGCACCAGACGGCGTACGGTCATCGGTTTGACGGCCGGCATTTCATGATTTAATAAGAATCATTCTCACTGATTTGCCGGCGCATCCGGCTTGCACCGCAGCACACCGCCTTGTCGGCAAGCCAGGCCCGTGCCGCACGGGGCCATGCGCAATGGCCTTCGCGCGATCACCGCGCGATGTTCAGGTTTGCCGAGGAAACCATGACCCAGACCTTGGACGACATTCAGCAACTGGCGCACGAGCATCAGGTGCTGCTGCGTGGCTACGGCCACGCCCAGTTGCGCAGCAGCGAGCTGCTGTGCCTTCAAGCCCAGGAAATAGAGAGGCTGCAAAGGCTGGTGATCCGCCAGCGTGCGGCCTTGATGGCCAAGGAAACCCAGCTGCTGTGGGCGCGCGAGGAGCGCGAGGCGCTGGAAAAGGCCATTCCCGGTCTCTCGCGCCGCGTCACATTGGCACGGCGCGTGGAGTCGCTGCTGGCGCGCGTGCAGGACCTGCTGCGCGAGCGCGCACGCTGGCAGCGCCAGACGGCCGCGCCCGTGGCACAGCCCGCCATGCCTGCTGCAGCCGCAGACGCGCTGGAGCCCGAGCAGGACGCCGAAGCCTTCGAGGCCAGTCTCAGCGAGGCCGATCTGGTGATCTGCCAGACCGGCTGCCTGAGTCACGGCGAGTACTGGCGCGTGCAGGACCATTGCCAGCGCACGGGCAAGACCTGCGTGCTGGTGGAGCAGCCCGATGCGCTGCGCATCGTCCGCATACACCGGGGTGCCGAAGGCGGCGACAACCCCGCCATGACACTCACACACGGAGACACCACCGCATGACACGCCGCAAGATGCCCCTGAGCCCGGGCGGAGAACCCGAACTGCGCAGCGTGGGCCTGAAGGCCACGCTGCCGCGCATGCAGGTGCTGGAGATCTTTCGCCAGAGCGAGTCGCGCCACCTGCACGCCGAAGACGTGTTCCGCCTGCTGGCCGAGCGGCGTGCCGAGGTGGGCCTGGCCACCGTCTACCGCGTGCTGTCGCAGCTGGAGGCGGCGGGCCTGCTGCTGCGCCAGACCTTTGAAAGCGGCAAGGCGGTGTTCGAGCTCAATGAGGGGCCGCACCATGACCACCTGATCTGCCTGCAGTGCGGACGCGTGGATGAATTCAGCAACGACCACATCGAGGCGTTGCAGCACCAGGTGGCCCAGGCCCACGGCTACCGCCTGGCCGACCACCGCCTGGCCCTGTACGGCCATTGCGGCGCGTGCTTGCAGCTGCAACCCGAATCACCGGCACAGCCCATGCAGGCAAGACAGCCTGCGCTGCAGGACAACGAATGAGCACCAACGACAGATCCCTGACCCCCGAGCAGCGCGCCGCGCTGGACCTGCTGATGTCGCGCCAGTCGCGCTGGCCGCTGCAGGAGCCGGCGCCCGGCCCCGGTGTGATCGACACCGTCATCGACGCCGCCTTGCGCGCGCCCGACCACGGGCAACTGCGGCCCTGGCGCTTCGTGCTGGTGCAGGGCGATGCGCGCCATGCGCTGGGCGAGGTATTCGTGCAGGCCGCCAAGGCGCGCGATCCCCAGGCCGACGCCGAGCGATTCCGCGCCAAGGCCCTGTCTGCCCCGCTGATCATTGCGCTGGGCGTGCACCTGCAGCCCGAGCACAAGGTGCCTGAAAGCGAGCAGCTGCTGGCCGGTGGCGCTGCCGCCATGAACATGCTCAATGCCTTGCACATCCTGGGCTTTGGCGGCTTCTGGGCCAGCGGTGCCAACAGCCACGATGCCCGTGTGCGCGAGGCCCTGGGATTCGAGCCCCATGACCGGCTGGTCGGCCTGCTGTATGTGGGCACGCCCGTCTCGGCAGGCCGCGAAGCCCTGCGGCCGCCGCGCAACCGCTTTGTGCGCGAATGGCAGCCCGGGCAAGACCTGGTGCAAGGCCTGGCCCTGTCCTCCAGCGCGGCCGACGAAGGCTGATCCCGCTTCCCTGAAACAAAGATGCCCGGCTTGACCGGGCATCTTTCGTTGCGGCTGCGCAATCGGCCTATGGCGCCGTCTCGACCGACTTCAACTGGTAGATGGCATAGAAGTGCACGCCAAAGGTCCAGCGGAAGGCCGGGCCCAGCAGCGAGAAGGGCAGGTCGTAGCTTTCCATCACCGGGTGCACGGCCACCAGCTGCAGGCGGGGATGGGCTTGCGCCAGATCGGCCTCGCGGCGCAGGCCCCAATGGAACTGGGCCTGGGTGAGCCGGACCGAAGGGTGCTGGCTGGCGTGCCCGGTGGCCAGCCAGCACATGGCGTCGAACACCAGTTCCGAGCCCGGCGGGCTGTGCTGCGCAAACGCGGTCCACAGCGCCTGTATCTGCGCTTTTTGCAGGTACATGGAAACGCCTTCGGCCATCATGAACACCGCAGGCCCTGACCTGTCGGCCGGCAGTCCCAGCCGTTGCCACCAGTCGGCGTCGGCCAGGTCGAACTCGCGGATCTGCTGGCGCTCCGATTGCCGGGGCAGCAACTGCCTGCGCAGTGCGACCACCGGCCCCAGGTCCGCATCCGTCATGCGCATCTGTCCGTTGTCCAGCCATTGGAAATAGTCGCTGAGGCCGCAGCCCAGGTTCACCACATGGCCCTGCGGCTGGCGCTGGAGAAAGTCCTGCGCCAGCGCGCGAAAGCAGTGCGTGCGCGCCAGCACGCCATAGATGCTCTGCCTGTCCTGAAGCCAGCGGCTGCCGTCGTCGCCCAGCTGGGTCAGGGTGTCCAAGGCATGGGCGTCACTGACGGCCATGCCCGGAAACAGCCGGTCGCCCAGGGCGCGGGCGGTCAGCGGAATGCGCAGCGTCTCGCTGACGTCGGACAGTTTTTCCTGCCGGGGCGTGGAGGGCGGCGCATCGGTGAAAGCCGGGCCGGCCGACGGTGCAAGAGGTTCGGACATTGCTCGCTCCTGTGGTGCGCTGCAGGCCAGCATGCCAGGCCTGCGCACGTCATGAACAAGTTAGCGGGAATCATTCATATTGGTTGGATGCAAGGCTGCCACGGCACGACCCGCGACGCTGCCAGGGCCATCATGCGCGAAGTCCGTTCAGAACCGGCAGTCCGCAGTCTGTATCAGTTGCGCAAAGGCACCGCCCAGCGTGCGGTTGTGGTGGCCGATGATGAGCTCGGCCTGCAGCAGCGGCGAATCGGTGGTGGTATGGGCATCCGCCACCAGCACCGGGCGGAAACCCAGGCCGGCTGCGGCACGGCAGGTGGTGTCCACGCAGAACTCGGTCTTCATGCCGGCGATGACCAGTTCGGCAATGCCGGCTTCGGCAAGCCAGGCGGCCAGGCCGGTGCCCTGGAAGCAGCTGGGCCGTGTCTTGTCGAAGACGCGGTCCCGCTGCGCATCGATGCCCAGCTGCGGCAGCAGTTGCGTGAGCGGGCTGCCGGGGGCGATCGGCGAGCCTGCAGGGCCGGTGTGGCGCGCGGCGAAGATGGGCGCGCCGGCTTCACGGGCGCGGGCGATCAGTTGTCGGGTGTTCGCCAGCACGCGGTCCTTGTCGAACGGCGCATCGCTGCCGTTGAAAAGACCTAGCTGCATGTCGATGACGAGCAGGGCACGCCGTGGGCCGTCCGGTGCGGCCGTCGAGGAGGGGGAGGAAGCGGCGGACGCGACGGAAGGGGCGGAAGCGGGAATCTGCATGAAGTCTCTCCGGTGATGCCCTGGATGCACGGAGAAACGCAAAGGCCCCGTCCATCGTGGGCGGGGCCTTGGGGGATGGTGGCTGCCTTGCGGCGCTCAGGTATCCGTCCACGGTCCGCCGTTGGCGGTCGTGGTGGTGGTCGTGAGGCGGTGTGTGGCAAAAACCATCCGCGCATCCTGAGGCCGGCGCTGCGGCCTGTCAACCCTTGCGTGCGCGGGCCTGGCCCTCACGACTTGTTGACCTTGTGATCCTCGCCCTTGGCTTCTTCCATGGCCTCGGGCTCCAGTTCCTCGGCGGAGCGGTTGAGGTGGATGAAGGCACCCCAGCCCAGCAGCAGGACGCCCACGGCGCTGACCAGGGCGGCGGGATAGAGAAGGTGGGCCGGCTCTTCCTGCGTCTTGAAGGCAGCGACCAGGGCCTCCACGGCCAGGGCGACGACCAGCACCACCAGAAAGCGCGAGAGAAAGCGGCGCACGCGCGTGGGGCCGCTGATGTGGGCTTCGCGTATGACCTCCTCTTCGGTGATGGTCTGGGCGATCTGCAGTGCAACCACGCCGGAGGCCAGGATGCCCAGCGCCTCGACGATGCGCAGGCCCGATTCGCCATCCACGCCATGCGCCATGGCGTTCCAGCCCTTCAGGCCCGCGATCCAGAGCAGGGCCATGGCGGCCAGCGAAAACAGCAGCGCGATGAGTGCGTGCAACACGGTGAAAAGGGTATGGATGGCTTTCATGGCAGAAGGCGGAGAGTGGGCCGTGGCGCATGTTTCCACGGCGCAGGTGCGCCGCTTGTAGGAAGCGGCGAACAGCGTTGGACAGGCGGCCTGCCTGTCTGCGGGTCACGGGCATGGATAGAATCCGGGGACCATGCCCAGATGGTTCATCGCGGTTTTCTCCCTGCACTTCGTCGTCAGCGTGGCCTTGTCCACGCTGGGGCTTGCGCCATGGCGCGCCCTGCCGGACGAGCCATGCGAGCCCCCCGGTGTCCACCCGCGCGCCGCCTGCGCCGGCCCGGAGCGCGCGGCAGCGCCCCGGGTGGACACGGCCTCCCTGCTCGACGACTTCGACCACGCGCTGATGGACGACCAGCAGGACCTCCCCGATGTCGTGCATGCCGTGGACGGCATGCCGGCACCCCGCCTGCAGGCGGGGCGCCACATCACCGCCAGCCTGCGCGAAGGCCCGTGGCGCAGCCTGGCCCCGCCCGACCGGCCTCCCCGGGCAGGCTGATCCCACATTGCCGTTTTTCTGACCTGCAGTGCCCTGCGCCTGCGGTACCTCTGCCGCTTCCGGCCCCTGTCCTGAATGCCCGGCTGCCTGGCCGGCCCCTGGCCTTCCTTCTTCCCGGACCCATCGCCGCATGGGCCCTTTCTGCCGCAGCTGCGGCTCCCGGTTCCCACAACACGCATCATGGAAATTGCCATACTTTTTGCGCTGATCCTGCTCAATGGCGTCTTCGCCATGTCCGAGATCGCGCTGGTGACGGCGCGCAAGGCGCGCCTGCAAAAACTCATTGACGAAGGCGATGCCGGCGCCGCCGCCGCCGCGCAGCTGGGGGCCGACCCCACGCGCTTTCTGTCCACCATCCAGATCGGCATCACCTCCATCGGCGTGCTCAACGGCATCGTCGGCGAGGCCGCGCTGGCCGCCCCGCTGGCCGAGTGGCTGCAGCGCATGGGCGTGCCCGCACCCTATGGCGGCTACACGGCCACGGCGCTGGTGGTGGTGTTGATCACCTACTTCTCCATCGTCGTCGGCGAGCTGGTGCCCAAGCGCATCGGCCAGACCTATCCCGAGACCTTTGCGCGCCTGATCGCACGCCCCGTCAACTGGCTGGCCCATTTGACCAAGCCCTTCGTGGTGCTGCTGTCCGTGTCCACCCATGCGCTGCTGCGCCTGCTGGGCGTCAAGGAAAACAGCGGCAGCGCCGTCACCGAGGAAGAAATCCACGCCATGCTGGCCGAAGGCACGACGGCCGGCGTCATCGAATCGCACGAGCACACCATGGTGCGCAATGTGTTCCGCCTTGACGACCGCCAGATCGGCTCGCTCATGGTGCCGCGCAGCGACGTGGTCTGCCTGGATGCCGATGCGTCGTTCGAGGACAACCTGCGCGTGATCGAGCAGTCCGACCATGCGCGCTTTCCGGTGGTGCGCGGCGGCATGGACTCCATCATCGGCGTGCTCAACGCGCGCCAGTGGCTGTCGCGCGCGCTGCAGGGCAAGGAGCAGGGCCTCACGGACCAGCCCATGCAGACCGCGCTCTATGTGCCCGAGACCATCACCGGCATGGAGTTGCTGGAGAGCTTTCGCCTGTCCGACGTGCACATGGCCTTTGTGATCGACGAGTACGGCGAGGTCCAGGGCATCGTCACCCTGCAGGACCTGGTGGAGGCCATCACGGGCGAATTCCAGCCCCGCGATCCGCGCAACTCCTGGGCGCTGCAGCGCGAGGACGGCAGCTGGCTGCTGGACGGCCACATTCCCGTGCCCGAACTCAAGGACCGGCTGGAGCTGGCCACCGTGCCCGAGGAAGAGCGCGGGCGCTACCACACGCTGGCCGGCATGGTCATGCTGCTCACGGGCCGGCTGCCGCGTGTCACCGACACCGTGCAATGGGAGGGCTGGCGCTTCGAGGTGGTGGACATGGACGGCAAGGCCATCGACAAGGTGCTGGCCATGCGCGTGGACGTGTCGCTGCAGGTGCCGGGTGATGAAGACGGCGGTGCGGCCCATGCCGTGCGCTGAACGCCGGGGCCCGCGCGGCGCATGGAAACTGCTGGCATGCGCGGCGGCCGTGGTCTTCATGGCCGCCTGCCTGGACGGCGTACAGGGCTACCCGCAGCAGCAGGCGCCCATCATCAGCCCCTACGACATGACCCAGGAGCAGCGGCTGGCCGAAATGAACCTCATGGGCGCGGCCGGCCATGCCGACCATCGCTGGACTTACGAACTGCGTCCCGGCTGCGTGCTGCGCGTGGACCTGGACGGCCCGCAGGGCCCCAGGCCTTCGCATGACATTGCGCTGCTGGGCAGCGTGGTGGCCGTCACGGCACAGCGCGAACGCGGCAGTTTCCGCGTGGAGCTGCGGCCCGGCGACGGCCTGCAGGCCGCGCGCTCCCTGGTGCTGGAAAGCGCCAAATGGGCCGACGCCAGCTGGACCCAGCTGCTGCTGCGCCTGATGCAAAAGGGCTGCGTGGAAATGCAGGGCCGCCCGCATGGAAGGGCCGCAAGCCGGCACTGACACTGGCGTTCAAGGCGGCATCGCCATGGCACGGAGCGCGGCAGGCAAGCCGCTTTGCGCGCCCTTGAAAACAAAAGGCGGCACCGAAGTGCCGCCGGTTTGAACGCGGGACGAGAGCCCCGCGCCAAGGCAGATCGCCGGCTTACTTGGCCAGCGTCAGCGTGCCCTTCATCAGCGCGGAGTGGCCGGGGAAGGAGCAAAAGTAGCTGTAGGCCTCGCCGGCCTTCAGGGCAGCGGTGGAGAAGGTCACGGAATCGCTCTCGCCGCCGCCGATCACCTTGGTGTGGGCGATCACGCGGGCATCCTTTTCCTTCACGAAGTCCTTGGCGGCGCCGGCGGCGATGCCGTCATTGGCCACGGGCTGCAGGTCGGCCGTCTTGCTCAGCACCCAGTTGTGGCCCATGGCAGTCTTGGGCAGCTTGCCCACATGCTTGAGCTTGACCGTGAACTGCTTGCAGCTGGCGGGCACGCTGATGGTGGGCTTGTTGAACTGCATGGCGTCGTTGCCTTCGATCTCGACGGCGCAGTCGGCAGCCAGCACAGGGGCGGCGACGGCGGTCATTGCGAGGGCCAAGAGGACGGGCTTCCATTGCTTTGCCATTGTTTTCTCCTTGAAAAGCGGGTGAGGTGGCTGGCATCCGAGGGCCATGGACCGGCAGGCGGTCTGTCGCCATGGATGCTTTGTATGGCTGCCTCTAGCATAGACAGGATCTTGGCAGGCGGGTTGATTTGAATCAATTCAGTCCGGTTCAGAGACTTGTGCTTGACGGAGCAATAGTGCGTTGCTCATGCCGTGCTCATGCCGTGCTCAGGCCCTGCTACGCGCCAGCGCGCCGCCTGCTCCTGGCATCGCCACAGCCGCGCATAGAGACCCTGGCGCTCCATCAACTCGTCGTGTCGTCCCTGTTCGACCAGCCGCCCTTCGTCCATCACCAGGATGCGGTCGGCCGAGCGTATGGAACGCAGCCGGTGGGCAATGACCACCACGGTGCGGCCACGCGCCAGCTGGCTCAGGGCCTGCTGTATGCCGGCTGCACAGGAGGCGTCCAGGCTGGCCGTGGCCTCGTCCAGCAGCAGGATGGGGGCATCCTTGAGCAGGGCGCGCGCAATGCTGATGCGCTGGCGCTCGCCGCCCGACAGGCGGGCGCCGTTCTCGCCCACGCCCACGCCCACGCCCACGCCCACGCCCACGCCCACGCCCACGCGGCCTGGCGTGGCCTCGGCCAGGCGCGGCACCAGGCGCGCGAGCGGCTGCAGCACGCGCGTGACCACCTGCTCAGCGAAATCGCCGATAGGCAGCAGAGGCCGGCAGCCAGGTCGGCTACTGCAACATGAGCCATTTCGGCGCCGCCTTCCGGCGTGCGCATGGCATGCTGCCCGGGGAAGTACGCCGGCGGTCGCGCGTTGCGGACATGGGGCTGGCCGATGGCTGAAGTCCGGGTGCAGGGATCGGCTGATGTGCGATGCCTGCATTTTTTTCCATTTCTCCCGCAGACGCTTCGTGCATTTTGTTACGATAGCGGCAGTCTATAGGAGAAATTTATGAGAGTTACTGTTTTCATAGGCGCAGCCATGGGTGTCATTTTTCTGCTGGCCGCGTTCTTTGTCAGCGGAGCGCCGCAGGAAGCGGCGCTGGCGGGCATGGCCTGCGCCAGCGCCATCATTCCCTATGTGCTGTTCAGGCTGCAGTCGGTCGCGGTGGAGCAGCGGCAGCGCCAGGAGATCATCGACCTGCTCAAGCAGGGCCATGGCCCGATGCATGGCGCAGTGCCCGGCCATGACGCGCCGCAAGACCAAGGCACGGGCGGCCTTGCCACGCCCAGGACCTGGATGTCCTGAGATGGGCAACAGGTCCTGAGCGCCGGTCTCAGGTGAACTGCACCACCACACGCCGGTTGGTGCGGCTTTTCTTCTCGATCCTGGTGACGGCCACCGTGCCGATCTCGGCCGTGCTGCGCACATGCGTGCCACCGCATGGCTGGCGGTCCAGGCCGGGGATGTCGATGATGCGTATCGTCGCCGTGCCGCCCGGAGGCGCCGCGCCTGCGGTGCGCACCAGGTCGGGCTGGGCGGCCAGCTGCGCTGGGGTAATGCGGTCCACGCTCACCGCATGGCCGGCAGTGATCAGGGCGTTCAGGCGCTCGGTCAGGTCGGCCTTGTCCAGCGTGGACTCGGGCAGGTCGAAATCGAGGCGCGCCGAGTCGGGCGAGATGCTGCAGCCCGTCACGGGCACAGGCACCAGCACGCCCAGCAGGTGCAGGCAGGTGTGCAGGCGCATCAGCCGGTGGCGCCTGTCCCAATCGATGGCTACCTGAACGCGCTCGCCCACCTGGGGCGGGGCATCGGTCTGCAGCACATGCAGGATGCGCTGACGGTCATCGGCATAGACGGTGTCGATCAGGGCCAGGCTGCGGCCATCGGCCAGGGTCAGCGTGCCGGTGTCGCCGGCCTGGCCGCCGCTGCGGGCATAGCAGACCGTGGCATCGAGCTCGATGCCCTCGGCGCTGACGGCCGTCACGGTGGCTTCGCAGCGGTCCAGGTAGGCGTCGTCGTCAAAGAGCTTGTGCGTCTGGGGCATGGGGTGTCTCCGGGGTCCTGGTTGTTGGGTTGGGGGCTTCAGCGCAGGGCGCACAGGCCCTGGGCGATCTCCATCTGGTGGCATGGGAGCCGCCGGCCCGGGGTGCAATGCCCCGCAGGTCGGCCGCTGCGGTCCAGACCGGCTGCGGCGGCGATGAGATGGTCAGGCTCCAGTGTCATGGCGCGGTCCATGGTATCGGCGGCATGGCGGGGCCGGGCAGTACGCCTGGGCGAAAAGCCCCCAGTACAGTCCATTGCCCGCAGCGGCGGCAGTCGCCTGCTTGACAGCCTGTCAAGTGGCGGTGCCCGCGACCTGACAAGTCCGGCGCCCGCGCCGCCTGCGTGCCGGGGAACAATGGCGCAGCCCTTGCCGATGGCGCTACAGATTTTTCCGAAGCTGACGACATACGCAGGGCATGAATCTGTGAGTTTTCCGAGGGACTGTCCGGATGGATCAAGAACTTTTGCTTCCGTCCGGTGCAGGCTCCACCCCCGTCTCCATCCCGGCAGGCCCTGGTTTGCGGCTGCCCACATTGTTCATCTCCTCATCCCCATGAGCACTACCGATCTTCACGCGGCTTCCCTGAGCGATCTCTATGACCGGCTGCATGAAAGCCTCAGCGACGAGGCCTTTGCCGCCGAACTCGACGCCCGCCTGCATGACGGGCGGGCCGACGAGGTACGCACCTTCCTGCGCGACTGCGAGGAGCGTTGTCTCAACATCCTGGGGCATCTGAGCGGCAGCGACGCACCCTGGTCGCGTGACGGCGATCGCTGGCTGGCTTTTGCGCGGCTCACCGTGCCGCGCGGCCATGTGCTGTCGGGCCGCAGCGAGGAGCTGACCAATGCCCATGTGGCTGCCGAAGTGCGCGTGCTGGCCGAGCAATGGCTGGCCCACGCCCGCAGTGCCGACCTGCCTGTGTACAAGGGCATAGGCTTGGTGCTCGGCAGCCTGCTGCCCTGGTTCAGCTATCCCGGCATGCCCTATGACGAGGTGACGTCCACGCTGGACTGGGCGCTGGTGCTGCGCGAGGAGGCCGGGTTCCGCTGCAACCATGAGTACCACGCGGCCTGGAAGCCCCTGGTCGCCCAGCTGAACGATGCCGACCTGCTGCGCTACGCCGCCGTGGGCGGCAAGCTGTTCGACGATGTGCTGGACCACTACCGCAACGAGCGCCAGCCCATGCAGCCCAAGGGCCAGGGCTGGAAGGACTGGCTGCCTTTCTTTGCCGAGCATCCCCAGCTCTTCGACAAATCCTACATAGATGATCCCGACCTGATCGGGCAGCGCTGGGCCAGTGCCGGCGCGCCCCGGCGAGAGGAACTGGCCGCGCTGCTGCTCAGCCAATTGACCTACTCCCAGCGCGCCGAGCGTACGAGCGCATTGCAATTGCTGGACCGCCTGGTGGCCGAGGATCCCGCGCCCTTTGCCAAGCAGCTGCGTGAGAATGGCCGCTACCAGATCAGCCTGGCGCTGGCCATGCATGTCATGAAGCAGGACGATGCCGCCTTGCTGCCCCTGCTGCTGCCCGCCATGGCCCAGCGCTGCGACCGCGAGGACGAGCTGCGCCGCTACCGCAGCGTGATCCGTGAGCTGGTGACCCGCCGCCCGGCCGATCTGGCCGAGGTGCCTGTCAAGGACCTGGTCAATGTGCTGCCCGTGCTCGACACCGCCAGCCTGAAGGCCGCGATGCCTGCGCTGACCGCCATCATCACCGGCAGCAGCGCCAAGGGCCTGCGCGCCGCCATGGCCGGCCTGGCCGCCCATATTCCGCTGGCCAGCTTGGTGGATGCCGGCTGGCTGAACAAGCCGCCCAAGAACCTGCTGCTGACCTGCCGCGACGTGCTGCTGGCCCACCCCGACACCGCTGTCGGTCCCTTGCTGGCGCAGTTGCTGGCCGGCGGCAAGCTGGATGCGGCCTCGGCCAGCAGCGTGCAGCAGCGGCTGCAGCAGTTGGGCCTGACAGGGCAGGGCGCCTCGGCATCGGATGAAAGCCAGGCAGATGCCGCATCGCCAGTGTCTGCCGCTGGCGGCGTGGACCTTGAAGCCCAGCTCGCTTCCATCAAGCGCCTGAGCGCGGCCATCAAGCCTTTTGACACGCCCGAGCTGCTGGCGCTTTGTGCGCCGCTGTCCGAACACGCGGCCCGCGTGCTGCTGCATGTGTCCGCCATTGCCGAAGGCGGCCTGCCGCCGCTGGCCGGCGAGCTGCTGGCGCGCATTCCGGCCGACAACCGTGCCCGCCTGGCGCTGGCCCTGGTGCAGCAATGGATTGCTTCCGAGGGCGAACCCAAGCAGCGCTGGGCGCTCAGGCTGCTGCCCGGCCATGCCGATGACCGCGTGGTCGATGCGCTGGTGGCCGCCGTCCAGGCCTGGAACCGCCCGCGCCTGCAGCGCGCGGCCGCCGCCATCGAGCATCTGGGCGAGGTGGACAGCCTCTACGCTCTGCTGCGCGTGCAGGAGATCTCCGAGTCGCGCTCGCTCAAGGACCAGGTGCAGCGCACGGCGCGCATCGCCCTGCGCGCTGCCGCCGCGCGCAGGGCGATGCGCGTGCCCGAACTTTTCGACGAGCTGACGCCGGACTTCGGCCTGGGCCAGGGCCTGACGGTCACGGTGGGGCCGCAGAGCTACCGCGTGGAGCTGCAGGGCGATCTGAGCCTGCGCGTCATCAACGACAAAAACAAGGCCAGCAAGACCATTCCTGCGGTCAAGGACGAGGCGCTCAAGCCCGAATGGGAGGCGGCCACCGCGCAGCTCAAGACCCTGGCCACCAGCCTCAAGACCGTGGTCAAGCAGCAGGCGCCGCGCATGCTGGCCGCCCTGGTCAGCGGCAAGCGCTGGCCGCTGGATCGCTGGCAGCGGCTGTTCGTGGCTCACCCGCTGCTGCGCATCGTGGGGCGCAGCCTGATCTGGCGCGCAGAGGATGCGCCGGGCCTGGCGCGCACCAGCTTCCGCCTGGCCGAGGACTTCTCGCTGGTCGATGTGGAGGATGAAACCGTGGCCCTGCCGGCTGGCTCCAGCATCAGCCTCTGGCACCCGGCCACGGCCCAGCCCGGCGAGCGCGAAGCCTGGCAGACCTACATGGCCGACTATGAGCTGGAGCCCCTGGTTGACCAGCTGGGCGCCTGCGCCGAGCAGCCCGCGCCAGGCCAGTTCAAGAACGGCATGCTGCTGCCGCCTGCGCCGATCACGCTGGCGCAGGAGCAGCTTGGCGGCCTGCTCAAGAAGTTCGGCTACCGGCCCGGCCCCGTGGGCGATGGCCCCAGCATCAATGAGCATGTGTGGCGCCTGCCCGCGCTGGAGCTGAGCCTGGAGCTGTCGCATGGCTATTTCCCGCCCTACCTGGATCTGGGCCTGCCCGTGGCCGTGGAAGGCCTGCGCGTGCACGACCTGAGCAAGGAATACGGGGCCAGCGCCGACCCGGCGCGGCTGCCCAAGCCGCTGCTGGCCACGCTGCAAGGCCAGTGGCTGGCCCTGGCGGCCAAGGCGGCAGCCTGAGCCTTTGTGAACCTTTGCTCCCTTGAAACGTTGGCCGCCCGACCGCCCATCACCCAAGACTCCACAGACCATGAGCAACAACGAGACAGCAGCGCTTCCCCTGCAGGCTTTGTACGAACTGCACACGGCCGCGCCGGCCGGGCGCGAGGGCATGCCGGCCTTTGCCGCCGAACTGGCAAAGCGCCTGGCCCAGGGGCGCGATGCCGAGGTGGCGGACTTCCTGCGCGACAGCAGCAGCCTGTGCCAGGAGCGGCTGCACCAGTTGCCCGGCGAGCATGCGCCCTGGCAGCGCGACCACGCGCTGTGGCTGGCGCTGGCGCGCATCAGCCTTCCGCTGGGACAGTTCTATGGGGGCAACTCGGGCGTGCCCCGGCGCAGCGCCGAGCTGACGGCCGAACTGACGGCACTGGCCCGCGCCTGGCTGGATGACTGGGGCAGCCGCAGCCACCAGCCCTGGAGGCTGCGCGATGGCTACGACCTCGTGCTCAGGCAGGTGTTTGGCGTGCTGGGCCATGAAGGCATGTCCAGTGCCGAGATCACCGGCCTGCTGCGCTGGGCGCGGGAACTGAGCGCAAAGGCCGGCATTGCGCCCGGCGCGCAGTACTACTGCCAGTGGCAGCACCTGCTGCACCAGCTGCCCGAGCCCGAACTGCTGGCCATGGCCATCGAGGACGGCGGCGGCCAGCTCAGCCGCGACATCGTCCAACACCAGCTGCCGCTGCAGCGCACGCGGCCTGCAGCGCAGCGCTGGGCGCTGTGGCGGGATTTTTTTGCGCAGTTGCCCGCCGTGCTTGACCAGCTGCGCCTGCCCGAGCCCGTGCTGATCGCATCGCGCTGGGAGACGGCCGATGCCGCGCGCCGCGACCTGCTGGCCCAGGACCTGTTCAAGGCCTTGTGCTTTGCCTCCGAAGAAGACTGGCCGCATGACCGTGCCCTGGTGGAGCGCATGCTGCAGACCGATGCCGCACCCCTGGCCGCCTGGTTCAGGCAACTGGGCCACCTGGCGATCAATCCCGTCGTGGCGCAGCGGCTGTGGGAAGCCCGGTGGCCGGCCCTGCTGCCGCTGCTGTTGCCGGCCTGCGCAGACGGCTGCAAGCACGAATCCGACCGCGCCGGCTACGCTCCCGTGGCCGAGACCTTGCTGGCCGATCGCCCTGGCGACCTGGCCAGGCTGGCAGCCGGCCCGCTCACGCACCTGCTGCCCGCGCTGCGCGTGGACACGCTGCAGCGGCTGCTGCCACAACTGGGCAAGGCCGCCTCCGGCAGTGCCTCCAAGGGCTTGCGTGCGGCGCTGGCACAGGCGCTGTCTGCCTTGCCCGTGGATGCGCCCCAGGCCGCCGGCTGGCTGGCCAAGCCCAACAAGAACCTGGTGCTGGCCTACCGCGATGTGCTGGTGGCCCATCCTGATCCGGCGTCCGGCAGCCTGCTGTCGGCATTGCTGGCCGGTGGATTGCTGGATGCGGCCGAGCAAGGCCCGGTGCAGGCGCGCCTGAAGGATTTGGGTGCCGCAGCCCCGGCTGCGGACGCAGCCATGCCACCTGCCGGCGAGGCCGCGCCAGCTGGCAGCGATGGTGCCGACTCTCTGGCAGAGCTTGAAGCCCAGGCCGCCAGCCTGCAGCGTCTGTCGCCCGCCATTGCCGCGCTGGACCAGCCGGCGCTGCTGGACCTGCTCGCGCCCCTGTCCGCCCAGGCCGCGCGCGCGCTCCTGCACCTGGCGGCCACCAGCCCGCAGGAGCTGCCTGCGCTGGCCCATCAACTTCTGGCCCAGGCCAGCGCCGAGAATCGCGCGCGGCTGGCCCTGGCCCTGGTCCAGCACTGGGTGGCTGCCGATGGCGCGCCCGAATCGCGCTGGGTGCTCAAGCTGCTGCCCGGCGCGGCGGACGACCGCATCGTCGATGTGCTGTCCTCGGCCGCCCTGGCCTGGCACAAGACGCGCAAGGAGCGCGCCGTGGTCGCGCTGCAGCAGCTGGGCCGGCTCGACACCGTCTATGCCCTGTCCTGCGTGCAGGCCCTGGCCACCGGCAAGACGCTCAAGCCCAGCGTGCTGGCCGCCGCGCAGGCCGTGCTGGCCGGGGCCGCCGTGCGGCGCGGCATGGCGCTGGCCGACCTCGGCGACGAGCTGACGCCGGACTTCGACATGGGCCGGGGCGTGCAATTGCAGGTGGGCGCGCAGACCTATGACGTGCTGCTGCAGGGCGACCTGTCGCTGCGCCTGCGCACGCCGGCCGGCAAGCTGGTGCGCAGCCTGCCGGCCCTGGCCGACGAGGGCCTGCGCACGGAGTGGGATGCGGCCGCCGCGCGGCTCAAGACGCTGTCCAAGGGCATCAAGGCCGTGCTGCAGCAGCAGGCGCCGCGCCTGCAGTCCTGCCTGATGCTGGGCCGGCACTGGCCGCTGGACACCTGGCGCCGCCTCTTCCTGGAGCACCCGCTGCTGCGCGTGGTGGCACAGGGCCTGGTCTGGCGGGTGGAGCCCGCGGCCGGCCAGCCGTTCAGCCTGCGCATTGCCGAGGACCTGTCCCTGGTCGATGCCCAGAGCGATGCGGTGCAACTGCCGGCCGAGGGCCGCATCGCCCTGTGGCACCCCGCGCAGGCCACCGAACAGGAGCGTGCGCAGTGGCGCGAATGCCTGGCCGACTACGGCCTCAAGGCCCTGGTCGAGCAGGTCGATGCGCCCGCCGACCTGCCGCTGGCCAGCCAGTGGCAGCAGGAACTGCTGCAGCCCCTGGCACCGATACGACTCACGCAGCAGGCGCTGGACGGCCTGGCAGGCCCATGGCGCTTTCATGCCGGCCCCGTGTGCGATGGCCCCGGCATCTACCTGCACCTGCGGGACTTTGCCGTGCAGCGCTGGCGCGTGGAACTGCTGCACAGCGCGGCCATGCCGTACTACGAGCCCGGCCATGAGATCGACATCGAAGGCTTTGCCCTGCGCGACATGGCCGCCGACTGCCTGCTGCCACCGGCCGAATGGCCGCTGCCGCTGCAGGCATCGCTGTGCAGCATGCTCCAGGCCCTGGCCGCGCGCGCTGCGGGCGCGGCAGCCACAGCGGCTGCAGCCCAGGTTTGACTCCCTCCAGAACCCCTGAATCCATGAACTCTTCGACCCTAGAACACACCGACCAGGCCACGCTGGAGGAACTGAGCGCCTCGCTGCCGCCCGCCGAGCTGGTCCAGGTGCTGGCCAGCCGCATGCGCGCGGGCCGGCATGACGAAGTGGGCGCCTTCACGCGCAATGCCTTCGACGACTATTCCAACCCCATCCGCGCCCTGGGCAACTTCGATCTGCCCTGGACCCATGACCATGACCTGTGGCTGGCCTTCGCGCGGCAGACCATCCCCTTCGGGCGCAGGATCGACGGCAGCCTGGACGGCGACATTCCGCGCCACAGTCCCGAGCTTGCGGCCGAGTTCGAGCAGATGGCGCGCGCCAGCCTGGCCCGTCCACCTGCGCCGGACGGCGACAACGACTACCGTGAAATCCGCATCCTGGACATGTTCGGCTGGCTCTGGTACCCGGGCATCAGCCGCGAACGGGTGATGCAGCTGCTGGACTGGGCCGCGGAGCTGAACGTCCAGTCCGGCGCCAGGTATGACAGAGCCGACTGGAAGCTGCTGCTGGGCAGCCTGGAAGACCAGGACCTGATGGAGCTGGCCGAGCGCGGCGGCGCGCTCTATGCCGACATCCGCGATGTCTACATGACGCGGCACAGCGACGTTCCGCACCCGCAGCGCTGCGCGCCCTGGTACGACTTCTACCGCCGCCATCCCGACTGGTTCGACGACAAGCCCATCAACGAAGACCCGGGCCTGATCGCGCTGCGCTGGGACCTGGGCGCCGACGCCCAGCGGCGGCTGGAACTGGTCAACCTGCTGCTGGGCAGGGCGGACCGCGAGCCGGCTGATTACTTCATCCCCATATTCGACCGCCTGGTGCGGGAGGATGCCGCGCCCTTCGTCGCCTGGATCGAAGGATGGCAGCCCAAGTACCACTTCGATGCGGTGGTCGCCCGCCAGATCTGGACGGCACGCTACCCGGAGCTTTTGCCCCATCTGCTGCGCTGCATATTGCAGGTATCGCGGATCGAGCCCTTCATCGGCCTGCTCAACCAGATGCTGACCGAGCAGCCCGACTATCTGCGCGAGATTCCCACCGTGCGCCTGGCCCCGCTGCTGGCGCAGCTGGACCCGTCCATGCTGCATGCCCGGCTGCCCCTGCTGGGCGAACTGCTGGCGGCCAGCAGCTCGCGGGCGCTGCGCGAAGCGGTGGCGCGCTTCATGCAAGGGCTGGATGCGCAGGCCGTAGGCGCTGCCTTCGAGTCCAACGCCTGGCTGCAGCGGCGCGAGAAGGCGATGCAGCTGGCCTGCCGTGACATCCTGCTGGCCCACCCCGATCCCGGGGTCGCACCGCTGCTGCAGGCGCTGCTGCGCACGGGCCTGGACCTGGGCTCCGAAAGCATGGTCGAGGGCCGGCTGCTGGCCCTGGGTGTCCCAGTGCCGGGCGCTCTGATCGTGGCGCAGGGTGAGGGGGGCCGGGTCCTACTCGATGCGCTGGAGGCCCGCGTGGCGCGCTTCAAGCGCTTTTCCAGCAGCATCAAGGCCTACGACCAGCCCGAGACCCTGGCCCTGTTCGCGCCGCTGTCCGAGCATGCGGCCCGCACCGTGCTGCATCTGGTGGCCACAGCCGAGGAAGAGCTGCCGCCGCTGGTGGAGCAGTTGCTGGCCCATGTGCCGGCCGAAAGCCGCGCCCAGCTGTCCCTGCACCTGGTCAATGCCTGGGTGGCCCTGGAGGGCGAGCCCAAGGCGCGCTGGGCGCTGCGACTGGCCACCGGCCATGTCGATGACCGCCTGGTGCAGACCCTGGTGGCCGCCGTGAAGGCCTGGGGCTGGAGCAAGAAGCTGCGCGCCATCATCGCCGTGGAGCAGCTCGGTGCGCTGGACACGCTGTACGCGCTGTCCCAGGTCCAGACCCTGTCCACCTCGCGCAAGCTCAAGGACCTGGTGATTGAAGCCACGCATGACGCGCTCAAGGCGGCCGCCCAGCGGCGCGGCCTGAGCCTGATCGAGCTGTATGACGAGCTGACGCCCGATTTCGGCCTGGGCGGCGACGGCCTGGTGCTGGAGGTGGGCCCGCAGCGCTACCGCCTGCAGCTGCAGGGCGACCTGAGCCTGCGCGTGGTGGGCGACAAGGGCAAGGCCTCCAAGACCCTGCCTGCGCTCAAGGACGAATCGCTGCGCCTGCAGTGGAATGCGGCCCAGGCCGAATTCAAGACCGTTGCCGCTGGCGTCAAGGCCATCGCCAGGCAGCAGGTGCCGCGCCTGGGTACCGCCTTCATGACGGGCCAGCGCTGGTCCGTCCCGCGCTGGCGCAGATTGTTCCTGCAGCATCCCCTGCTGCGCATCGTGGGCCGCAGCCTGATCTGGCGGCTGGAGCAGGGCGCCAGCTTTCGCATTGCCGAGGACTTTTCCCTGCTCGACGCCGCCGACGATGCCGTGGAGCTGCCCGACGATGCGCAGGTGCTGCTCTGGCATCCGGTCGATGCCGCAGCGGGCGAGCTTGAGGCCTGGCGCACCTGCCTGGCCGACTACGAGCTGCAGCCGCTGATCGACCAGCTGAACGCAGGCGCACAACTGCCCGACGCCGGGCAGTGGAAGAACCATGCCCTGCACCCCGCCGGCCCGCTGCAGATACGCCAGGGCGCTCTGTCCGGCCTGCTGGCCAAGTGGAACTACCGCCCCGGCCCCGTGGGGGACGGCCCCGGCATCTACGAGCACAAGCTGGACCTGGCAGGCCCGCAGCTGTACATCGAACTCCACCACGGGCGCTACCTGCCGTTCATGGACCTGGACAACCGCGTGGACATCACCCATGCCGTGGTCTATGACAGCAGCCATCGCGGCGAGGATGGCCGCTGGCCCCGGCTGCAGCCGCAGCAGTGGCCGCGCGCACTGCAGGCCACGCTGATGGCGCAGTTCGCGGCCATCGCCGCCAAATCGGCCAGCACCAAAGAGAGCGACTGATGGCCACCAAACGCATTGCAGCGGCCACCCCGGAGCCTGCCGCCCAGCGGCTGCCGGCCGAGATGGCCCACGCCCGGGAACTCGCGGCCCTGCAGGCCGCCGACCAGGGCCCGCGCCCCGACGGCTGGCGCCTGAGCCCGCACTCCGTGCGGAGCTTCATCCTGGGCGGCCCGGCCCCGGATGGCGGTAGCCCGGACATCGCCCGCAAGATCCACGGCAACGATGCCCTGGTCGAGCGCGCCATCGTCACCCTGGCCGGCCAGCGCGGCCTGATGCTGGTGGGCGAGCCGGGCACGGCCAAGTCCCTGCTGTCCGAGCTGCTGGCCGCCGCCATCAGCGGCGACAGCAAGCTCACCGTGCAGGGCGGTGCCGGCGTGGTGGAGGAGCAGATCCGCTATGGCTGGAACTACGCCCTGCTGCTGCGCGACGGCCCCGGCCCCGAAGCCCTGGTGCCCGGCCCGCTGCACCGCGCCATGGGGGAAGGGCGGCTGCTGCGTTTCGAGGAAATCACGCGCTGCTCCACCGAAGTGCAGGACTGCATGGTGCCCGTGCTCTCCGAGCGGCTGCTGCAGATTCCCGAACTCAAGCACGAGCAGCCCTGGCTGCTGGCACGGCCGGGCTTCAATGTGATTGCCACGGCCAACCTGCGCGATCGCGGCGTCAACGAGATGTCGGCCGCACTCAAGCGCCGCTTCAACTTCGAGGCCATGCGCCCGCTCGAAGGCGTGGCCGCGCAGGCCACGCTGATAGGGCAGGAGGTGGGCCGCGCACTGGCGCAGCAGCGCATCGGCACCACCGTGGCGCCCGATGTGCTGGCCCTGCTGGCCACGGCCTTCCAGGAGCTGCGCAGCGGCAGCGTGGAGGGCACGGCCGTGGAGCGGCCGGGCACCGTGCTGTCCACGGCCGAGGCCATCGACGTGGCCTTCAACGCCGCCTGCCAGTGCTGGTACTTCGGGCAGGAGCAGGTGGGACCGGCCCACCTGGCGCGCCACCTGCTGGGCACGGTGATCAAGGACGACGACGAGGACCGGCGCCGTTTCGCCGAATACCTGCGCGTGGTGGCACGCCAGCGCGCAGGGCAGCCGCAGTGGCAGGACTTTGTCGCAGGCGGCCGTGAGCACTGACGCTGCCGCCTGGCTGGCGCCGCTGCCGCAGCTGCGCCTGGTGCCCGTGCGCCACCACAGCCCGCGCTGCGCCCACCACCTGCGCGCGCTGATGCGCGAGTTCAAGCCCACCCACGTGCTGATCGAAGGCCCGGGCGAGCTCGATGCCCTGCTGCCCGCGCTGCAGCACGCCCAGGCACGTCCCCCGCTGGCCGCCTACCTGCATGCGGCCATGGCCAGGCCCGGCGCGGCCGAGCAAGACTGGCGCTGCCGTTGCTACGTGCCCTTTGCCGCCTTCTCGCCCGAATGGGTGGCCCTGCGCGAGGCGGCGCGGCTGCGCAGCGCCGTGCGCTTCATCGACCTGCCCTATGCCGACAGGCTGGCGCAGGCCGCGCAGCTGGACTACTTCGCCTGCGCGCCCGAACCCCTGCTGGCCGACGGGCCCGCGCGGCGCGCGCCCGACGTGCTGGCCGGCCTCATCCAGGCCAGCGGCTGCCGCGACTTCGACGAATGGTGGGACCGGCATTACGAATCAGGCAACGAGGACGCCTCGCCCCAGGCGTACTTTGCCGGCGTGCTGGCCTTCAGCCAGCTGTTGCGCGAGCGCGAGCAGGGCGCGGGCGGCAGCGGCATGGATGCCGAGGACGTGGCCCGTGAGGCCCACATGGCCGTCCAGGTCAGCGCGGCCCTGGCCGAAGGCGGGCGCTGCCTGGTGGTCTGCGGCGGCTTCCATGTGCCCGGCATCGTTGCCGGCCTCTCGGCCCCCGCCCGGCCTGCGGACGCCAGGCCCACCATCGATGTGGGCGTGCACCTCATCGCCTACACGCTGCAGCGGCTGGAGCGCGCCAGCGGCTACGCGGCCGGCATGCCCATGCCCGGCTACTACCAGGGCGTTTGGCAGGCGCTTGAGCAGGGCGCTTCGCAACCCGATGCCCAGGCCTGGCCCGAGATGGCGGCGCGCACCGTGAACGGCCTGCGCGCCCGGGGCATGCCCGCCAGCCTGCCTGACGCGGCAGAGGCCGTGCGCCTGGCCCATGGCCTGGCCGCCTTGCGCGCCTGCCGCGGCGGCCGGGCCGAGCTGCTGGAGGCGCTGGACAGCGCCGTGTTCAAGGAGCATGCCCAGGCCCTGCGACCGCAGCCTACGGTGCAGCAGACCGGGCAGCAGACTGGTCAATGGCTGCTGGACTCCGACGACTACGGCCAGTTGCCGCCCAACGCGCCGGCCGCCCCGCTGCTGGTCGATGTGCAGGCCTTCTGCCTGCGCCACCGCCTGCCCGTGCGGCCTGCCGCACCCGTGCGCAAGGAGCTGGACATCTACCGCAGCGCGCGCCACCGCCGGCTGTCGCAGGGGCTGCACCGCCTGTGCTACCTGGGCGTGCCCTATGCGCAGCGCCTGGCCGGGCCGGACTTCGTGGCGGGCACGGGCCTGGCGCGTGTGCGCGAGGTCTGGACGCTGGGCTGGCAGGTCGAGACCACGGTCGCCCTGACCGAGGCCATGTGCCATGGCTCCAGCCTGGAGGAAGCCGCGGTGCACCTCGTGCGCGAGCGCCTGGCGCAGACGGCCCACGCGGAGCCCGCGCAGCGCGTGCTGGAGGTGCTGGTCATGGGGCTGGACGGCATCGCCCAGCAGGTGCTGGACACCGTGCAGGCCTGGATGGAGCGCAGCCACGACGCGCTGGCCCTGGCCCGCGCCACGGGCTGCCTGGCCCTGGCCTACGAGGCCCGCCATGCGCTGGGCGGCGTGGGTCTGGCGCGCCTGCTGCCGCTGCTGCGGCGCTGCTTTGCCCAGGCCTGCCTGCGCCTGCCCTGGCTGGGCGAGGGCGATGCATCCCAGCAGGCACAGGCCCTGGATGCCCTGGCCGATCTGCACGGCATGGTCTGCCGCCACGCGCCCTGGGCCGACGCCGGCCTGTTCCACGATGCCTGTAGCGCCTTGCATGAGGCAGGAATCGATACCACGCCCGCGCGCGTGCGCGGCGCCACGGCCGGCATTCTGAGCATGGCCGGCCGCTGGCAGATTGCGCAGACCGATGCCGCCCTGCGCGCCATGCTGGGCCTGGCGCAGGTCGATGGCGCCGCCATGGGCGAATACCTGCAGGGCTTTTTGCGCGTGGCCAAGGGCTGGCTGCTCAGCCATCCGCCGCTGCTGCGCCTGCTCAGCGACGGCATTGCGCACTGGCCGGAAGACGCCTTCCTGGCCGGCCTGCCCGCCTTGCGGCTGGCCTTTGCCCAGCTGACCCGTGCCGAACTGCGGCAGCTGGCCGGGCGGCTGGCCGATCTGTCGGGCGCGGCCACGCCACGCGGCGCAACCACGCTGGCCTGCGTGCACCTGCCATCGGACGAGGCCCTGGCGCACAGCCGCGCCTTGGCGGCCCAGGTGGGCCGGCTGCTGCAACCCTGGGGACTGTCATGAGCCGGGAAGATCCGCCAATGCACGAGCCGCCAATGCAGGAACAGGCAATCGATGCCGCCACCCTGCGGCGCTGGCGCCTCATCCTCGGGCCCGAGGCCGCCCAGCCCCTGGCTGCGGCGCAGCCGCTCGATGCCAGCGATGCGCGCCGCGACGCGGCACTGGACTATCTCTACCAGCGCGAGCATCGCCTGCGCGAGCAGGCGGACGCCTCGGGCACCGATGTATGGCAGGGCGGGGGCGGGCAGTCCGGGCGCCACGGCGGCAGGGACATGCCGGAGCCGCAGGCCGTGCACTGGCTGGGCGAGGTGCGCGATCTGTTCCCGCGCAGCGCCGTGGAAACGCTGCAGCGCGACGCGCTGTCGCGCTATGGACTCCATGGCCTGCTCAGTGATCCCCAGGTCCTGGTCGAGGCCGCGCCCAGCATCGGACTGGTGGCCGCCTTGATGGCGGTGCGCGCCAGCCTGCCCCCCGAGGTGCTGGTCGAGGCCCGCCGGCTGGTGGCGCGCGTGGTGGCCGATCTGCAGGCGCGGCTGTCCTCGCGCGTGCACTCGGCCCTGGGGCGGCGGCGCAGGCGCCGCAGTAGCCGGGGCCAGGGGCAGATGAGCGATCTGGACTGGCCGCGCACCCTGCGCCACAACCTGCGCCACTATCAGAGCGAGGAGCAGGTGCTGGTGCTGGAGCGCCTGTTCTTCAGGGAGAACCAAGCACAGCGCCTGGCCTGGGACCTGTGGCTGGTGGTGGACCAGAGCGGGTCCATGCATGAATCCGTCATCCACAGCGCCGTCATGGGCAGCATCTTTGCGCGCGTGCGCGCCCTGCGCACCCATGTGCTGCTGTTCTCCGATGCGGTGGCCGATGTCACCGGCCAGCTGCATGCGCCCGAAGAGCTGCTGCTGGGCGCGCAACTGGGCGGGGGCACCAACATCGGCGCGGCACTGGCGCATGTGGCCGGGCAGCTTGCCGCGCCGCGCCGCAGCGTGATCGTGCTGATCACCGACCTGTACGAAGGCCATGACGAGGCCCGCGTCATCGCCGAGGCCGGGCGGCTGATCGCCAGTGGCGCCCGCGTGCTGGTGCTGGCCGCGCTGGACCGCCGCGCCCACCCCGACTATGACCGCGACCTGGCCGCGCAGCTGGTGGCGCGCGGCGCTCAGGTTGCCGCCATGACGCCCGACCATCTGGTGGATTGGCTGGCCGGGGCCATGCAGGGAGGGCGATCCTCATGATGCAGGAATGGCTGCGCACCCTGGACGATGACGCCATTGCCGACTGGGCCAGCAAGGGCCTGCTCAAGCGCGGGGCCAAGGCCCTGGCGGCGGTGGATGCAGGGCAGTGGGAATTGGCGGCCAGCCAGGCCCGCGCCGGCATCGAAGGCCATGTCCAGACCCTGGCCGGCGCGGGCTTTGCCACGCTGCAATGCAGCTGCCCCGCCTTTGGCCCCTGCCACCATCTGTGCGCCTTGCTGCTGGGCCTGCGGGCGCGGCTGGCCCACGAGACCCCGGCCGATGGCATGGCCCAGGCGCCCGCTGCCCCGTGGCTCGACGGCGATGCCGGCGCCGTGGCCCAGGCCTTTGGCATGGGCGCCCAGCGCAAGGCCCTGCGCTGGATGGCCCAGGGCTTCGAGGCGGTGCTGGAAGAGGCCCCGGCCACGCTGATCGGCGAACTGTCCAACCCCGACGAAGTCACCGTGCGCCTGCCGCGCGCCGGTGGCCTGGCAGCGGCCAGTTGCAGCTGCAAGGCAGCGGCCTGCGCCCACCGTGCCCTGGTGGCATTGCAGGCCCGGCGCCTGGCGGGCGCACCCGTGCCGCAGCTGCCGGCGCATGCGCTGGAAGCTGGCGCACTGCAGCGGCTGGCCCAGGCCCGCCAATGGCTGACCGGCTGGGTGCTGCAGGGTCGTGCAGGCATGAGCCCGGCCTTCCTCGACCAGGGCGAGGCACTGGCCACCGAACTGCGCCAGGCCGACCTGCCGCGCCCTGCCAGCGTGCTCAACCTGCTGGTACGCGCCTTGCGTGACGAGCGCGCAGGGCGTGCCGGTGCAGCCGAACGCG
This sequence comes from Delftia deserti, assembly GCF_042653485.1. Taxonomy (NCBI): domain Bacteria; kingdom Pseudomonadati; phylum Pseudomonadota; class Betaproteobacteria; order Burkholderiales; family Comamonadaceae; genus Delftia; species Delftia deserti. The sequence goes on from NZ_JBHSIH010000001.1 coordinate 6,743,268, forward strand.
TGGCGCCCTTGCTGGCCGCGCTGTGGATGCTGCTGCGCGGCCTGGCGCAACAGCCCATGCCACGGCCCCTGAGCGAACTGGCGGGCGTGCACAGGCGCAGCTACCGGCGCGTGCAAGGCCTTTGCCTGCACGCCGTGGCAGCCGAGCTATGGCATGCGCGCGGCGGGCAGCGCGGGTTTTCCGTGCATTTGCAGGATGCGGCCAGCGGTCGGTATCTGACATGGTCCGCATCGCGCGCCGAAGGCTTCGACCCGGAGTGGGAACCGGCCAGGGCGCTGGACTCGGAAACCCTGGGTGGCCTCACTGCAAGGCAGTTGCTGCAAGGTCCCCATGTGCTGCTGGACGGCTGGGCCAGCGACGATGGCCGCCTGTCGGCGCGCGACGCCACGCGGCTGGCGCCGGCCCAGGCGACCGGCCCGCTGCCGATCCAGGCGACCGGCCCGCTGCCGGGGGCCGACGATCCCCAGGCCCTGCTGCAGCGCCATCTGCAGGATCTGCATGCCGATCCCTGGCGTCAGCAGCCGCCCCTTTGGGCACGGCTGCAGGTGGCCGGCAGCGGCCTGGCGCAGCGGGACGAGCTGCTGCAGCGCTGGACGATTGCGTTGCAGTCGCCGGCGCCCGGGCCTTCCCTGTCCCTGGTGGGCGATCTGCACGGCATGCAGGGCAGGGCGGGTGATGCATTGCGCAGGGAACTGGCGCGCGGCCGCGTGCTGCGGGAAGTCTTTGGCCGCGTGGCGATCGCGGCAGGGCAGTTGCAGATCGCCGTGGCTTCCGTGCGCTGGCAGGACAGCGCGCACTGGCACCATCCCAGCACGGCCTGGCCGCCGCCGCTTGCCGAAGTCGGTGTGGAGAAGACGCCATGAGCAATTCAAGCAAAGCAAGCAACGAGAGCACCACCGCGCCGCTGCGCCATTGGCTGGCACAAGGCCAGGTCTGGCTGGCCGATATGCAGGCCGCAGGCCTGGCAGGGGCGGGCATGCCGCTGCTGGCCGCCGGCCGCGCCTGGGCCGACGAGGGCGCGCTGCTGGGCTGGGGCGCCCTGGCAAGGCAGATGGACGGCGTGCTGGACCCGCAGCTGCCGCCGGCGGAGCGCGCGTCCGCCCTGCTAGATATCGCGGTCTGGGTCATGACCGCGCAGCGGCTGCAGGCCGGTGCGGATCAGTCCTTGCCCTGAAAAAAGCCATTGAGTTCGGCGCCCGGCGTGGCCTGGGCGAACGCGTCGAAGCGCCCTGTCTCGGCAATGGAGCGCGCCGCATGCAGAAAACCGCCCCAGGCCGCGCGCGCCAGTGCGCCGCCCACGCTGATGCGGCGCACGCCCATGGCCTCGGCATCCTGCAGGCTCCATTCGCTGGCCCCTCCGATCAGCAGATTCACCGGCTTGGGTGCCACGGCCGCCACCACGGCGCGGATCTGCTCGGCGCTGCGGATGCCGGGTGCGTACAGGCAGTCCGCGCCGGCCTCGGCATAGGCCTTGAGCCGGGCAATGGTGTCGTCCAGATCGGGCCGGCCCACGAAGAAATTCTCTGCACGCCCGACCAGCAAGGTGCCGCCACCGGCCTCGTCGATGGCGGCACGGGCGGCGCGCAGCCGGGCCACGGCTTCCTCGATGCTGCGCAAGGGGTTGGCTGCATCGCCCGTCGAGTCTTCGATGGACAGGCCCGCCACGCCGGTGTCCACGGCCATGCGCACGCTTTCGGCAACCTCCTGCGGACCCAGGCCGAAGCCGCTTTCAAAGTCCGCATTCACGGGCAGATCGGTGGCCGCGACCAGGCTGCGCAGATGCTCCAGCGTCATCTCGCGGGAGATGGCGCCATCGGGCTGGCCCAGCGACCAGGCATGGCCCGAGCTGGTGCTGGCCAGCGCCTTGAAGCCCAGGCCCTGCAGCATGCGGGCGCTGCCCGCATCCCAGGGATTGGGCAGCACAAAGCAGCCCTGGCGGTGCAGGGCGTGGAAGGTGGCGCGCTTTTGTTCGGTGGTGGGGGTCATGGGGGCACTCCGTTGCAGGGTCAGGGCGCTGGTGGAAACAGCAGGGGCCGGGCCGCCAGGGACGGCAGCACGCAAGCCACATCATGGGCGCAGTCCGGCACCACGACGAAGCGGCGTGGCCGCTGCGGCGCCAGCAGCTCGCGCTCGTAGGCCGCGAAGGCGTGGCCTCGCTGCAGCCGGAACGGGCCTTGCAGCATGGCGGCACAGGACTTGTCGAGGATGGGATAGAACGCGCCCTTGTCCGCGCTGCTGTCCAGGGCGCCTTCCAGGTAGTCGATCTGCGCGGCCGCATAGCGGGCCCGCGCGGCAGCCGCATCGCGCCCCAGGTGGCCGGGCAGGTCCTGCAGGCCGTACTTCCAGCGGTCATGGCCCGGGCAGGCGCTGGCTGCGGGCGGCGCATGGAAGACAAAGCTGCACGCCCCCGGAAACGCCGCGCCTGTGCCGCAGGCTGCCCAGTCGGTACTCTGCCCGGCCATCTGCGGCTGTGGCCGCACGGGATCGACATACAGCCAGGTGCCCGGGTCGGCGATCACGTAGCGCAAGGTCACGGAGCCCGGCGCATCGGCAGCAAAGGCCACGCTGTGCTGCAGCATCTGCGCTCCTGCCGAAAACCCCGCCAGGGTCACGCTGCGCAGGCCGGGCCAGCGCTGCACGAGCTCGGCCACCAGCGCATCCAGCGCGGCGAAAGAACCTATCGGATGCGGCCCCAGCGAGGGCTCGCCGGCCAGCCAGCCTGCGCAGGTCCATGCCGCGTCTGCGCTCCCGGCTGCGGGCACGCCACGGCTGTGGCAATGCGCAGCCTGGTCCTCGGGCACCTGGTACAGCGGGGCGATGACCAGGGTGTCCTGCAGCCGCTGCGCGCCTTCGGCGGCCCGCAGGCCGGCCTCGAAGCTGCGGTTGGCATCGCGCGGATGCCCGTGCATCACCACCAGCGCGGACCGGGGCATGGCGCCGTTGCTGGCCCCCGGCGCCTGCGATGCGTAGTAGCGCATGCGCCCCGCGTCGCCCGGCAGGTTGAAGGACTGCAGGCAGGCGGTGTCGGCCCGGTGCCTGCAAACGGAGGCATCGGCGGATGCAGCGGCGGACGCAGCGGCGGTGACAGGTTCGGGAGCTGGCGCTTGCGCCAGCGCCTCGACCGATATCGCCAGAAACAGCAACAGCAGGGAGCGCAGAGGACGGATGGACGGCATGTGCGGGACGTCATTCGCAGGGGTGGGTCGGCCTGCTAGTATGCGGGCGGCCGCAAGCCATGGCCTGGCTTGTTTCTCAAGATCCACTCCCTTGTCGCATATGCCACTTCTGCCGCGTTTCAGCCTTGTCCTTGCCTGTCTCGCACTGCCGGCCTTCGTTCACGCCGCAGACTTCGACAAGAAAAACTGCACCTACAAAGGCATCCGCCTCTACGGCAAGGTCCAGATAGTGCACTCCTTTCCCGACATCAAGGTCCAGGCCACCAGCTCTTTCCCGGACCTCAAGGTCAAGGTGGTGGACTCCTTTGCAGACAGTTGCGGGGAGTGGAAGATCGTCACCTCCTTCCCCGACTTCAAGGTCCAGATGGTCAGCTCCTTCCCGGACCTGAAAGTCGACATGGGCAGCTCGTCGCCCGGCGTGCGATAGCACCCTGTTGCCGCTCCCCCCCGGGCGCGTCCCCTGTCAAGCGATTGCCGCACCGTGAACCCATCCAGTTGACCGCACCGCCGTCGATGCCTTGCTGAGCGCATCGGGCGATTCGAACTTCTGCTGACCCGGGCCAAAGTCGCTTTCAGAATCTGCAGTCGCGCAAGGATCTTTGGCCGCAGCCAGGGTCAGTGCCTGTTCAACTGCGGGAACAGCCGGTGGGCGAGCGCCCAGTTCACCGGCGGCGTTCCGCGGCCTGCAGACAAAGGCCAGACAGGATCGGCTCGATGCGACATGCCTGAGAACGCATCCTCTTGCATCTTGATGCGTTGCAGGAAGCCGTGGAAATGGAATGCGCCCGTGTACTCGGGGATGGACGCGTTGGTGACGACACCCAGCTCCGCCAGAATTCTCAGACACCACAGCCGGGATGCATTGTTGCTTCCTCTCAATATCTTGGCTTGCGAAATTTGCTTGAGCAACTCGGTCGTTGACGTCGCGGGATCAATGGAGTCAATGGTCGTGAGCAGCAATCTGAGCACTTGCACCTGGGCCGGCTGATATTCGAGGCGGATATTCGTCACATCTTCAAGATCGATCAGATGGCTGTGACTGGGCTCTGTGGCGCAACGGCCGGCGTTGGCGAAATCGCTGATCTGATCGTTGCGGCTGATCTTGTCGGTGTGCAGGATTCCGCAGACGGCGCAGGGTACCTCCGTCTCCTGTGCGTAGTAGCGGTTGTGAGCGGCATAGTCGAATCGCTCCCAGTCATGGGCAGGAAGCTGGGAGGCCGAGTAATACGCCATGAGGGGTGTCATTGCACGGCGTACCCCCGTTGCGAGGCTGGCAATGAACAATTCGGTCACTCGGTCACGCAGGGTGTTTTGCGTCACCAGCTCGCGAAGCCTTTTGACGCTTGCGTCATGTCGGAAAATTTCTGTGTCCATGGTCTCCATTCCTGTCACTGGCACTATGCCCGGATGGGCGCATGCAGCCTAACTTTGAAGCCTTCCGCGATGCTGTAGCGAGGAATGCCGTGCCCCTCATACCGCCGCATCAGACCAAGAAAGCGGTGCTCGAGCTGCATGGCCGCGCTGAACTCCTCCCAGCCGATCAGCGCACAGGGTGAGTCGCCGTAGGTACTGCAGATGCGCACCTGGCGCTGGTCCGGCTCCATCTGCGCCCAGCCGTCCTCACGCAGGCTGACGGCGCGCACCTGAGGATTGCGCAGGTCCAGAAGCGCGACGAGATAGGGCAGGTCCAGGTCGTTGAGCCAGTGGTAGTTGAAGAAGTGGTGCATCACGTCCAGTGCATCGGGCGAGCCCCTGGCTTCGAGATCCATGTGCATGCGTGCGATGCCATTGCAGACGCTCATGCCCCGCACGCGCACGGCGCTCAGCTGGATGTCTTCGGTGGTGTTCTCGCAAGAGAGGGTGTGCTGCATGCTGCCTGGTGAGGTGGGACGGATACGGTGCTTGCCAATGTAGCGTGCACGGCCCCGGATGGACGATGGACTTGCTTGATCCGTGACGGATTGGCCTTGGCCGTGCGTTGAAGTGGTGTGGCAAGCCGACATCGGCCTTCTGCAAGCAACGTCCGTCCACATCCTTTCAAGGAGAAACACCATGTCCCTGCGCAAAGCCTTCATGCTCGTCATTGCCACTGCTTCGTTGGCCGGCCTCGGCAGCGCCGCGTCCGCCGCCACCTGGGAGCATACCCATCCGCGCCGCGCCGAGGTCAACGGCCGCCTGGCCAACCAGGACCGCCGCATCCACAACGAAGTGCGCAAGGGCGAGATCAGCCATGGCCAGGCGGCTGCGCTGCACCAGCAGGACCACAAGATCCGCCAGGAAGAACGCCTCATGGCCAGCCAGAACGGCGGTCATATCACGCGCAGCGAGCAGCATGTGCTGAACCAGCAGGAGAACCAGGTCAGCCGTGAGATCGGCCACTGAGCAGGCACTGAGCAGCCACTGAGCTGCCACCGGTCAGATCTCGCCAGATCTTGCGCACATGACACAAGGGCCGGCCGCCCTGAGGCGCCGGCCCTTTTTCATGTTGGCGCGCGGCCCGCGTTCAGGCTCTCAGCAATGGCGGCAGCGACCGCGCCGGGGCACCGCCTGGCAGGGCGTGGCCTTGGGGGAACAGGCTGCGCGCCAGCCGCTGCGGGTCGATGCCGAAGCACTCGCCGGCTGCCGAGGCAATCAGCGCATCGACGCTGGTGGTCGGCTTCAGGTCCCGGTTCTCCAATAGCTGGCCGGTCTGCAGGCCAGGCCAGTCGGCCAGCACGCGGCCGCCCTGAACCGCGCCGCCCATCAGCATGGCGACGGCGCCTGTTCCGTGGTCGGTGCCACCGGTGCCGTTGGCCGCAGCCGTGCGGCCGAACTCGGTGGCCACCAGCACCACGGTCTGCGACCAGGCTTCGCCGAGGCCGTCATGCAGCGCCGCAATCAGTGCATCGAGGTTCTTGAGCTGGGCTGCCAGCCGGTTGTTTTGTGCACTGTGCGTGTCCCAGCCGCCGGTTTCGATCATGGCGATGCGCGGCCCGTCCTGGCGGGCAAGAAAGCCGGCTGCCAGCTTGCCCAGGCTGGCGCCATCCAGGCGCGGCCGGTTGTTGCCACCGTCCATGGCCACGCCGCGCGTGTCCATGGCGGAAGTCCAGAGAGCATGCAGCTGCGCATCGCCCTCGTAGAGCCTGGCCACGCGCAGCAGCAGGTCGTCACTGGCCTGGGGCAGGGAGGAAGGCGCGTAGGAGGCCACTTCCGCCGGCCCGCGCAGCGCCATGGGCACGGTGGGCGCGAAGGCAATGGCCTCTTGCCGGTGCGGCAACCGGGTGACCAGGCGGTTGAGCCAGCCGTCCTTGACCTGGTAGGGCGCGCTGCCTCCGGTTTCCAGTACGTTCTGGCCGTCGAAATGAGAGCGGTCACTGTAGGGCGATGCGACCGCGTGCACGAACAGCGCCTGGCCCTGGGCGTAGAGCCTGCCGGTCTCGGCCAATGAGGGATGCAGCGCGAACATGCCGTCCAGCCGCGTGGCCGCAGCCGTGTCCACGGCGATGGCGCCGCGCAGCCGGGCGTAGCCGGGGTCGGCATAGGGAATCAGGGTCTCCAGCCCGTCGGCCGCGCCGCGCTGGATGATGAACACGAAGCGGCGCTCGGTGGCTGCACGCGCCAGCGCCAGGTGGGGCGCGGCCAGTGCCAGCCCGGTGCCTGCGGCCAGCAGGCCAAGGAGATGTCGGCGATTGCGCCTGGTCATCGTGCTGGCCGCGATCGCCGTGCTGGTCGCGATGTTCGTGGCGGTCGTATGGATCGTGGTCATGGTGTTCACCTGCGCAGGAAGTCGGGCGAGACCAGCAGCAGCGCGAGTGCGCCGCTGCCGCTTTCGGAGCGGGCAATGGCCTCGGCCGTGCCCGCGCCCAGTGCATCGCCGGGCAGCAATCGGGGTGCCAGCGCGCGCGCATCGACGCTGTTGCCGGCCTGGGCTGCGAGCCGCTGCGCCAGCTCGACACGGCGCACCAGCGCATCGGGCGCAGCCCAGCTGGCGGCGATGTCGTCGTAGCCGGCCGGCGAGCCGGGGCGCCACACCGGCTGGCCGAGCTGGTTGAGCAGGCCGGCGGCCTGGGCACCCTTCAACTCGCGCCGGCCCAGTGCGCGCATTGAGGAGACGGCCCATTCCCAGGGGGTCTTGAACTTCGTGGCTGGCGCGGCCCAGGGTTCTGGCGAATCGATCAGCGTGCGGTAGACGGCTGGCAGGTCCCCGCCGCTGCGCTGGTAGGCGGCCGCAAGGCGCTGCACCAGCGCGGGCGGCGGATCGTCGGCGACGAAGTGCCGTGCCAGCTTGGTCGCGACATGGAGCGCGGTAGCGGGGGAGGCCGCCAGGTCGCGCAGGATGGCCAGCGCCTGCTCCTGCCCGCCTGCGGCATAGCTGCGGCCCAGCAGGCGGCGCGGACCGGGCTCGTGCAATGCCGGGCGGTACTGGAAGCCGGCGCTGGCGGCCGGGCTGCCTGCGTCATTGCCCAGACTCCAGCCGGTGAGCGCGCGGGCGAATTCGGTCACGTCCTGCTGGGTGTAGCCGCTGCGCACGCCCAGGGTGTGCAGCTCCATGATTTCCCGCGCCAGGTTTTCGTTCAGGCCGCGTGCCTTGTCCGGGTTGCGCCGGGCAGCGCGCTGTGCGGCGGGGCTGGCGGGGCCCACCGACTGGGCCTGGTCCAGATAGACCAGCATGGCCGGGTGGCGCACGGCGGCAAGCAACAGGTCCTCGAAGCGGCCCAGCACGTGCGGGCGTATGGCCTCGGCCTCGTAGGCGCCGGCCAGGTCGAGCACCACGGGCTTTTCCACCGAGACAGCGAAGTGGTTCGACCAGAAATGCACCAGGCGTTCCACAAACGGCGCGGGTGTGTCGATGGCGCTGGACAGGCGCGCGTTCACTGCGTCCAGGTAGCCGTTGCGTGCGCCACGGCGCAACTGCTGGCGGGCGGCGGCGCGCTCGCCTTCAGGCAGGGAGCGCAGCTCGCGCTGCCGGGACTGGTAGTCGGACAGCAGCGCGTCCGTGTCCGTGTGACCGGCCCAGGCAGGGGGCTGTGGCTGGTAGCGCGCGAACTGCTCCAGCAGCCAGCGCTGAGGGTCGGCGGGCAGCGCTTCGTCAGGGCGGGCGCCCAGGCCGAAGCGGTTCAGGGCGATGGCGGCAGAATTCATTGCTTCACCTCGAAAAATCGCGGGCGGGGCAGGCGTGTCCTGTGCTCCTCAGCGCTTGGCCGGGGATGCGGGCACATGGAAGGGGCCTTGCTGCGCTGCCAGTCCCTGCACCAGTGTCTGTCGCTCGGCCAGCGTGAGCTGGGCCGCGAAGTCGACCACGTGCGCCTCCACGCGCTCGCGCACCGCCGTGTCGGCGGCCCGGGTGCGTGCCAATGCAGCCTCGACGGCAGCGCGATCGAACTGAGGCGCAGCCAGCAGGCGAACCACTTCGGCGCGGCCTTCGCGGCTGCCTTGGGTCAGCGCAGCAGCCTCGCGCCGCACTTCACGCAGTCCTGTGCGGAAGGCCTGGCGCCGCTCGGGCGGCAGGCCGTCTGCGGCAAAGCGCAGTCCGCGCGCAGTGGCCGGGGGGGGGCCTGCCTGTGCTCCGGTGGGTGTTCCTGTCTGCGTGGTCGTGGCTGCTACCGATCTGGCCTCGGCCTGGTGTGTCCACCAGCGCCAGGTGCCACCGGCAATGCCGCCCACCAGAAACAGATTCAGCAGGGCAGAGGCCCACAGCCAGCGGCGCAGGTGCGTCGTGCGGGGGGCATCGCCGATGGGGGATTCGTTCATCGTCATTCCTCGCTTCCTTCCACCAAGGCGCCGCCCGTGTCGAAGGCGGTACCTGGCCACCAGCCGCCCTCGGACTGTGCCGGCCGCGCCGTGGGCAAGGCCGTGCCTATCAGCAAGGCCACGGCCACGGCACCTGCGGCCACACCGGCCAGGCCCGCACCGGCGATGCTGGCGCCGGACCACCAGCCATGCCAGGGCTTGCGACCGCTGGCGCGCACCGGCCGTGCGGGCGCAGTACCACGGGGCTGCGGCCATGCATGCGGCGATGGTTGGCCTGGCGCAGTCGCCATGCCTGGGCGAGCTTGCAAACCGGCCAGCACCGCGCTTGCCAGCGCTGCGCTGGGGGGAGCGACGGCATGGCTGTCGAGCAGCCTGTCGAGTTCATTCGCACGGGCGAGCAAGGACCGGGCCGCAGGCGCAAAGGCCGGCTGTTCCATCAGCGCGCGTGCCGCAGCCTGCTCTTGTGCGGGCCAGTGCCGCAGGTCGGCGCCCCAGGCGTCGGCCAATTGTTCAAAGCGTTCTGGCGTCATGGCGGTGATCCTCCAGGGTCTGCGGGTGCGGCGATTGCGCTTGTGCTCGTGCTTGCGTCCTGCAGGCGGGCGCGCAAGCTGCGCCGCGCGCGGGCCAGCAGGCTTTCCAGGGCGTCCACGGAGACGCCCATGAGTGCTGCCGCCTCGGCCTGGGGCAGCGCCTGGTAGTAGTGCAGCACCAGCGCCTCGCGCTGGCGCGGCGGCAGTGCATCCAGGGCGACGGCGACCCGGGCGCTGTGCTGCGCGTGGTCCAGCTGCTGCTCCGGTGTGGGGCCGGGGTCGGCGAAGGTGGCGGCTTCGGCGTGCTCGTCCAGCGCTTCTTCGCGCCGCACCGCGCGCCGGCGGAGCCGGTCGCGGCACAGGTTGAGCAGCACCTCATGCAGCCAGGTGTCGAAGCGGGCCTGGCCCGGCCGCCAGTGGCCAACCTGCTGCCAGGCGCGCACCAGGCCTTCCTGCGCCACCTCTTCGGCCTCGGCCCGGCTGCCCAGCAGGCGCTGGGCCAGACCGAGCATGCGTGGCAGCTTGCGCGCCACCAGTTCGCGGGCGGCCTGCGGCTCACCGCGGGCCAGTCTCGCCAGCAGGTCGGCATCCGGGTCATCGATTTCAGCCAAAGGGCATCGGTGTAGTGGCGGGGTCAGCCGGTGTCGTGCGGCTCAACGCCAGCCGCGATGCCAGCCGTAGACCGGATGGTGCCAGCCCCAGCCGTAGCGCGGGTGGTACTGCCACACGAAGCCGACGCTGGGCATCGGATAGGCCGGCGCCACGTAGGCGACGCCCGGCGGCACCACATAGGGGCCGGGCGCAACGGGCGCAACAGGCGCTACCACGCAGCCGGCCAGTGCGGCCAGGCTGCCGGCGGCAAGCGCCAGCGCAAGCGGACGCAAAGCGCGGCGAACAGTCAAACGGGATGAGGACATGAAAGACTCCTGCATCGGCCACATCAGGCGGCCTTATTGCGTTCAACGCGCGGGCAGCGCAGATCCGTCGCGGGGGAGCAAAAATGTCGCGGAGAAACAGCGGGGGAGGGCTCGGCGGGAAAGAGGTCGGGCCCGCGCGGAAGGCGGTCCGTGGGATATCAGTGGCGGATGTACATCCGGGACTGATGGAATTCGCTCCAGGAAATCTGGAGCGGGCGAAGGGAAGAAATCCCAAAACACCCGTAACCCATTGATTTCAAAAGAATATTTAACGAAAACTTGATGGGTTTTGTTAACAAAGTGGTGACACTTACGACAAGCTTTAAATTATATCACAAAAAATGTGGCAATGTTTGAAACGAATATTTCCAAGGTCGTTTATTCGGGCTTACCGAATGAATGACCTCTCGAAGAGTAATATTAAATTACGTTTATTTACTATAGCGAGCTTTTAAAAATATTGATTATATGCCATATATTACAAAAAACACCTTATATAAAATTGTTTCAGAAATAGATTTAAAAAAAGAACCCAGTCCAACTAAGTCGAGATTAGAAGGTAAAAATCTAACTCTACTTAGCAAAAGAGAGCTTCAACGACTTGCTTTAATTACTGAAATTCTTGGCTCAGAATATATCCCGGTTGATAGATTTTTTCTAAAATTAAAGAGACCAGAAGATAGTTATAGCCACATTCACCCTGAAAGAGTCCCTTCATATCATTCGGATAGAATGTGTTCTGCACTCACACGAGAATATGAGAATTATGAGATTCCAGTCGAGGTTAGAGAGCAAGGGGCAGCGTCAGTCAAGAAGTTTAGAAAATTTTTTCATGAAAACATTCAATTATTTCAAGAAAATAGAACCGATTTTTACGTTAAAGCGAAACAAGAGTTTCATTTAAAGAAAGTGCTAACAAACCGCGACATGGTAGAAATCAAAACGCCAAACAGCGGTAGAGGTGCTATTCAAGATTTCAATATTTCGCATTTGGAGCATGATTTAGACGAAGAGATAGCAAAGGCTGAAGTCTATAAAAACACAAGTAACATACATCGTCTGACAATAAATATGTATGGAAATCTATTCAACCCAGAGATTAATGATGAAGAACAAAAAAACATTTTAATCAAATGGAGTGGTTTGAAAAAAGAAATAAAAAGAAAATACATTACCTTTAGCATGATAAAAAATAACCCAGATATAAATCTGGATGGGAATTTTTTGGATGTCTTGGGTTTAAATCGCTGCTCATATTGCCACAACGATAAGGTTGATTTAGATTTCTCCTCAATTTTACATGAAGAGCAGAAATCTTTTTAGATGTCTGAATCAATGGAATACTTGGGGTTGTTTGTGAAGGTGCAGGGGTGCGATGTATGACCCCCAGAGCCTGAACCATGCGAAGGTGGTCAGCCTCGTCTGTTGCCTCGTAGATACCGTTTTTGATATCAATACGGTACTTCTGGAGCTTTGCCTCTGGTTCCAGTGAGATAGCCCCCTGATTCCCCGACCCCGTCCTATCGCTTATCTTTGAAGATAGGAACAGGACTGTGCATATGACTAGGCATACGGAGTCAATCGAGGTAGTCGTGAAGGACCAGCGCCGCAGGCGCTGGTCCCTCGCAGAGAAGGCGGCGCTGGTGCGCCGAACCTACGAACCAAGCATGAGCGTATCGCTCGTCGCTCGCCAGGAGGGGGTCTCGGCTGGACTGTTGTTTCAGTGGCGCAAGCTCGAACGGCAAGGTGCTTTGACCGCCGTCTCCGCTGGCGAGGCCGTCGTGCCCGCATCCGAACTGGCGGCTGCCCGCGCGGAAATCGCCAAGCTGCAGCGCGTGCTCGGCAAGAAAACCTTGGAGAACGAAATCCTCAAGGAAGCTGTGGAGTACGCCGCAGAAAGAAATGTATGGTCCGCCTCGCATTTGCCAAGCACTTTCTCTCGGACGAAGGCAGTTTGCACAAATGTATCCGGCCTCTCGCGAGTGGGCTGCGGTTGCAGCCAGGCCATGATGAGATCCGCACGCATCGTTCCCAATAAGTGGACCGGGTTGGAACACCCGTTTTTTTTGTCGGGCTTACGCTGCGTCGATCGACTGTTTCGTCATCAATCCAGAGCTCAGCAAACTTCGGAAAGCAGAAGTGAGATTAATCGTTTGGTGAAAGGGTCAGATGCGGGCTTCATCGGTCAGGTAACCAACTGAGGGACTCGGCGCTCGTAGAGCGCACCCGGTTTGGTCAGGACCACCCACGCAATGCGCGCCAGCTTGTTGGCCAGTGCGACCACCATCTTGTTGTGATGCAGTCGTCCTTCAAGCGCCTCGATCCACAGTCCCAGCCGGTCCTTCGTTCGGTCAAGGTGCATGCTGCAGGATCGTGCACCGTGGATAAGGAGCTTGCGTACGTAGGAGTTTCCGCGCTTGCTGATACCTGTCAGGTGCGTCTTACCGCCGGTCGAGTACTGCGCCGGAGTCAGCCCAAGCCAGGCGCTCAAGTCGCGTGCTGTCTTGAAGTGGCGCGCGTCGCCAACGGCAGCGACGAGTGCGGTGGCAGTCAGTTGCCCCACGCCAGGAATCGTCGCCAAGCGCCGTGCGATGTCGGACGCATCGGCCTGTGCATTGATTTTGCGTGTGAATTGCGCGATCCGATCTTCAAGCGTGGAGAGTTCCTGTGCGAGATCGACCAGCAATTCGCGCATGCCGGGCGTCAGGTCATTGCTCTCGTCGCTCAGCACGGGCGGCAAGGCAACCTTGAATGCCCCAACCCCATTGCGCATGGCGACGCCGTACTCTAAGCAAAAGGCTCGCATCTGGTTGATGAGTCGTGTGCGCGTGCTCACCAGGAGATCGCGGCTGTGGTGCAGTGCCTGCAGGTCAACCTGATCGCATTGTTTGATCTGCACGAAGCGCATGGTAGGCCGGGTAATAGCTTCCGCGATGACTGCGGCATCGATGGTGTCGTTCTTGTTCGACTTCACATAGGGCTTGACGAATTGCGCCGGCACGATACGCACTTGATGGCCGAGGGCCTGAAGCTTACGAGCAAGCCACTGAGAGCCTGGACATGCCTCCATGCCGACGAGTGCGGCGGGTATATTGATGAAGAACCGGATGATGCTGGCACGGTTGAGCTTGGCACGCTTGATCGGATTGCCGGTGTGGTCAAGCCCAACCACGTGGAACCAAGTCTTGCCGAGATCGATTCCATAGGTGACGGCGGTGCATTGCTGGTTGCTCATGACGGTCTCCTGCAGTGGATGGTGGCGGTTCGCGCTTTGTACTCCCGCACAAGCACGATGGCGAGCTGTGGGGAGGAGCGAGGCGGACCATCTCATTAGTGGATTGCGCGCTCGCCCTTGTTGCCCGGGGACGACCAGTGAAGACGGTCTGCCGGACGATGGGGCTGGCGCGCTCGCATGTGCGCGACCTGCTTGGGCGCGGTGAAGGCTGGGCCGATGGCCGCAGCCATCGCACACCCAGCGACGACGCCGGGCTGCTCGCCGAACTGCGCCAGCAAATTGCCGACTTGCCCAGCTATGGCTACCGACGTGCCTGTGCCTTGGTGAACCGCCAGCGTGCGGCACGGGGCGCCCCGAGGGTCAATGCCAAACGCGTCTATCGCGTCATGGCACAAGCCGCTCTGCTGCTGCCCAAGGCGCCTCGCCGGCGCCAGTCCGCACGCACGCATGAGGGCCGTGTTGCGGTCTCGCGCAGCGACCTTCGACGGTGCTCCGATGGTCTGGAAATCAAGTGCGATTCGGGTCAAACCGTGACGGCCGCCTTCGCCAAGGACTGCTGCGACCGTGAGGTGCTGGCCTGGCGTGCATGGGAGGGCAAGGGGCTGCCAGGCGAGCCGGTTCGCGAGATGCTCGTCGAGGCCGTCGAACGCCGATTCGGCTCGGTCGAAGCGGTCCCGCAGGGACAGGAGTTGGAGTTCCTCAGTGACAACGGCGGTGCCTACATCGCCGCCGAAACGAGGGCGCTGGCGCGCGCTCTGGGCCTGAAGCCCATCAACACGCCCGTCTGCAGCCCGCAGAGCAACGGCATGGCCGAGAGCTTCGTCAACACCTTCAAGCGCGACTATGTGGCGCGCATGGACCTGAGTGACGCGCAGACGGTACTGGCACAACTGCCAGCGGCCTTCGAGCACTTCAACGAGGTGCATCCGCATTCTTCGCTGAAAATGCGTTCACCTCGGGAGTTCAGGCGGCAACAGGCTGCAGAGGCTGACCAGCTGCTTTATTGCGAATAGGGTGGGGTCGGGAATACGGGGGCAACATCACCAGAAGATGGGCAAATTGCCCAAGGGTTGACTTAGTTGGTGGCATAGCTGTTACTCGTTGCAACTCATGAGAGAGATTGAACTGTAAAGCCAGAACCCTAGCCAACTCGGGGTTCTTGGTGTTGAGGCTTTGCCTTGTGGACTTGAGCCGTCCTAGATGGTCTCTGTAGTAGATACGGAGACAGAAGACACCGAAACGGTTTGTTGTGAGCCGTGGAACTTTTATCACTAGTGACACCAAGTAGTGACACCGATCAATTTTTTTGCTAAAAATTCTTAAAAATCAAAGACTTATGAGTCTTGGAGCGGGCGAAGGGAACAAATCCGCGCATCCAACCCATTGATTAAAAATGGATTTTACCGGTTTGGCACTCTGCAACCGGCCAGTCAGTGTACCAGTTCCAGCCATCTGGCAACAGACGTGTGTCCACCGCAGTCTACCTACAGCTACTGGAAGCCATGGCTGGTCCATCGGGCACATTGGCCTCACTCACTTACTTGCTGCGCTGCCGCCTTGCGAGCGCAGGCGGGCAATGAACCGCTCCAAGGACGGGGACAACGTGTCATTGCTCGGGCGCAGCAGGTAGGTATTGATCACAGCCGAATCCACCGCCAATGGCCGAGCAACCACATCAGTGCGCTGACTGGTTGCCATCCTTGCCGCCGTGGTAAACCCAATGCCGTAGCCTGCTCCGACCAGCGTAAGCATCATGTCCAAGGACGACGCGTGCTCGACAATCTTTGGCTCCCGCTCCAAAGGTCGCAGAAGACGTGTCAGCTCGCGGCAGTAGCCCTCGCACACCTGCGGATCACACAGGATCAACGGGTGCTCTCCGAGCTTGTGAAGCGGTATCTCTTTATGGGCAAGCAATTCGTGGCGGATCGGCATGGCGATCACCAATGGGTCTTGCCAGATCGGTTCGGCACATATGCCATCGCCAACTTCGGCCGTGTGAGCGAACCCTATCGTGAAATCGCCGGACCGCAGCCCACGCAACTGCTCAGCCAGCGGGACTTCGGACAGCCGCACCTCAATCTCGGGCTCATCCTCACGGCAATGTGCGAGGAACGCAGACAGCCGCTGATCGGCTGCGCCATCGGATATGGCGATGCGTAGGCTGCCTTGTTGACCGGCCGCGATGGCCCGGACGTTTTCTCTGGCCTGGTCCAGAACAGTGAAAAGTCTGCGGATATCCAGCAAAAAGGCAGCGCCTGCCGGAGTCAGCCGAGTTCCGCGTCGATCCCTGTCGAAAAGGCTGACCCCCAGTTCGTCTTCCAGCTCCTTGATGGCTCGGGACAGAGGCGGCTGCTCGATATGCAGCCGCTCGGCGGCTCGGGTGAAATGCAGCTCTTCGGCCAGTGCCGTAAAACAACGAAGATGTCGCAACTCCATGCAGGGCATGCCTCCCGGATCGTGTAGTGAAGTCCTGAAAATGAAGTGACCATCTCGCCATCCTGCTTGGCCACCTTCATCAGCCCCCCCCCAACAGCCATTGGTCGTCTGGGTTGCCACTCAAAAATGCCGAGCGATGCACGCTTCGCTTCGATGGCAGGCGCACCGGCAGCTCACGTCAAGGCAGTGCAGCACAAAGAGACAAGCCCCCTCACGAGCATGCTTGATCGGGCTCCTCAGCGACTTCAGCCATGTCAGATCACTCATTTCACATCAAAATGGTCATCATAATGCAGCATATAAACAAAACAACATAGATTGATAGACGACTTCCAACGCAGACTATATACTTTCTGCAACAATCTATACAAGCATTCGCTAACCCAAACGAGCCAACCAGGATGTCCCACGAAAAGCTTGCAGATCTAACCCAGCCACAGCGCGACCGGCTCGCGTTCGTGGAACTGCGCGTGCGCTTCATTGGGGAGATGCGTCGCCAGGACTTGGTCACGCGGTTTGGCATTCAGTCCGCCGCAGCATCCAGGGACTTGGCTCTGTACAAAGAGCTGGCTCCCGGCAACATCGAATACGACGCCAAAGGCAAGTCCTACGTACTGGGGCCTAGCTTTCAGCCCATCTTCGACTTCCCGCCAGAGCGGGTGCTCTCATGGCTGACTCAGGGCTTCGGGGATGGCGAGCCAATGCGGCTCAAGGCATGGGTCGCCAGTGAAAGCCCGTCCCGGCTCACTCATCCTGACTTGGACATCCTGGCGCATGTGACCCGGGCAATCCACCAGGAAGGCCCGCTGAGCATCGAATACCACTCGATCTCAAGTGATCGCACAGAGCGGGAGATCGTCCCGTTTGCGTTGATCGACAACGGTCTGCGCTGGCACGTTCGCGCTTTCGATCGCAAGTCCCAGGATTTTCGGGACTTCGTCATCACCCGGATCAAACGTCCCGTCATCCTCAAGGACCAGTCGGTGGCTCCCCATGAGATGAGCGATCAAGACATTCAGTGGACCCGGATCGTCGAACTGGAACTGGTGCCCCATCCAGATCAGCCCCGGCCCGAAATCACCGAGATGGACTACGGCATGCAGGGTGGCGCGCTGCACATGAAGCTGCGGGCCGCCACGGCCGGCTACATCCTGCGCAAGTGGAGTGTGGACTGTTCCCCTGACCACAGCCTGCGCGGCCCTGAGTATCGGCTCTGGTTGAAAGACCATCTCGCCATTTATGGCGTGCGCAATGCAGTGCTGGCGCCGGGGTATGCATCCGCAGAAGGTGCTGAAGCGGGAGTCGCTTTTGACTGATCAAGAAATACTCTGCCTCTACGGCGCAGCCTCAGCAGAGCAAACGAATGATGAGAAATGAGATGAAAGAATCCTACCTAACGACATTGCTACAGATGAGGATGCTTGTCGGCTTCCTTGGCGAGCGTGCTCAGTGTGCCTGGTGGCCGACGGCATTCTATGAGGCATCAAGCAAGCTTTTCCTTGAGCCTGTTTTTTCAAAGACGAGTCGTCTCGCTCAGTATCACGGCGTGCTGGAAGCAGCACGACGATTGCACGACGATCATTTGAGCGTGGGCAGCTACCACCTGTTCCGGTTGCCCGAAGAGGTCGAGCAAGACCTACACGCGACCGTGCAAAGCAGCGTAGGAGAAGAACTTGCCAACCAGGCGCTACAGAGCAAAGAAGCGGCGCTGGATGCGTTGAAGCAATTGGCGGCAACTGGCGGCACGTCAAGCGTCGGTCCAACGGTGGTCGGGAACATCAAGGATCTCGATTCCACCGACACGCTGAAGGCCATCGCTGCCGCCTACTTATCGGCTTTCACCCAAAACGCCAAAACCTATCCGTATTTGGCGGGGTAATCGTGGCCGACAACACCCCCTACACGACTCAGTTGCAAGCAGGTCTTGGTCTCGTCAACGAAACCAAGACGTTGCTCGACCTGTGGTCGCCAGGCATGTCGGCCAATCAGTTGCATCTGGTCGCGTTGGATTCAGGTCGGTTCCCCACCGTCACCGCACGCCGGCTCCGCAACATCGTCGTCGAATGTTTCGCGCCACGCTATCTCGTAGCAAATGGCGCACCGGCAGCTCATCTAAAACGTCTATCTGCAACCTTATCCACGGCTGATCTGACGCAACTCATGCTCGTATTTACGAGTCGGGCAAACCCGATCCTTGGCGACTTCGTGCGCCACGTCTACTGGGCTCGATATGCTGGTGGATACACCGAGATCACCAACGACGATGCACGGACTTTTGTCGAGCGCGGCATCGATGACGGAAAGACCATCAAGCGCTGGTCGGAAACTACCGTGCGACGGGTCTCTGGCTATCTAACGGGTTGCTGTGCCGACTACGGAATGCTCGAGCGCGGGCTGCGTTCGAGCCGTCGCATCCTGCCGTTTCGTATTTCTCCAGCTGTGGCCGCCTTCTTGGCTTACGAACTGCATTTTTCCGGCATCAGCGACAACGCGCTGCTGATCCACGACGACTGGAAACTATTTGGTCTGGCGCGCGAAGACGTGCTGGAGGAAATCAAACGACTCTCGCTGAAAGGGTTGCTCATCGTCCAGGCCGCTGGCGATGTGATCCGCATCAGCTGGAAAAAAATAGATATGGAGGCGCTCTGCGATGTCCTCAATCAAAGCTGATTTTGACGAATTGCGCGAGCGCATTCGGCATGGGCGGGAACTCGGCCATGCGAGCTTCGAGCCGATCTACTACCTGGTCTTCCCGCCAGAGCAAATTCTCGAAGTGAAACGACAAACGCCTGCCTGGGTGGCCAAGCTTCACCAGGAAGGCTGGGATGTGCATACCTTCTCCATCGTCGAGCAAATCTGGGCTTTGCTCAAAGAAGATCCATTCTGGACACTTTGCGTGATGGAAGACAAGTCTGCACCACTGGACTGGCCGCGTACCAACAAGGCCCTGGCGGACATCCTGACAACAGAGAACGGCTTGCTCAATCGGCTTGAGGCCGCCTTGCAGCCTCTGGAGGGACAGCAGAGCGCGCTCTTGCTGGTCACTGATCTGGAAGCACTGCATCCATTCATGCGGATTGGTGCTATCGAAAGCCAGCTTCAAGGCAAGTTTCACGTACCGACGATTTTTCTTTACCCCGGCGAGCGAACCGGCAAAACGCGCCTGAAGTTTCTCGGCTTCTACCCGGAAGATGGAAATTACCGCTCCGTACACGTTGGCGGCTGAACAGACAAAAGAATCCTGGGACAAATCTATGACGATTCGCTCACTCTTCGATCCAAGCAAGGACATTTACCGGACCATCGAGAAGGTCATCACCTATGGTGCCTCGCAAGAAGGTCGCCTCAAGGCCGAGATCTCCGAGTACGTGGTCACCGAAAGCATCGAGGAGCAGTTCCGCAAGCTCCTCGATCGCATGCAACTCGCGATGGAATCCGGTGGCGAAAACGAAGTGGGTGTTTGGGTCTCGGGCTTCTATGGTTCGGGCAAGAGTTCGTTCACCAAGTACCTCGGCCTGGCGTTCGATGATCAGCGCACCATCGACGGCACGCCGTTCATCAACCACCTGCAAGACCGTCTTCACAAGCCGCAGACAAGAGCGCTCCTCTCCACTGTCGCGAAGCGCTTCCCGGCCGCGGTGGTCATGCTTGACCTTGCCAGCGAAATGCTCGCCGGCGCCACGATGGAGGATGTCTCCACCGTTCTTTATTTCAAGGTACTGCAGTGGGCTGGCTACTCGCGCAACCTCAAGGTCGCCGCATTCGAGCGGATGGTCGAGAAAGATGGTCGAACGCCCGAGTTGCACGATCGCATCGGCCAAGCGCTGCCAGGCGCAACTTGGACGCGCGTGCAGAACAACCCATTGGCTATCGACGGGCTGATCCCAAAAATCGCCCATGAGATGTATCCCGCACTCTTCCCGGAAGCAAAGTCCTTCTCATCCAGCACCGAGGGGTTCTTCCAGTTCGAAGACCAGCGCGTGCAGGAGATGATCGACATCGTTCGCGAAAAAAGCGGCAAGCAGAACATCATCTTCATCGTCGACGAAGTCGGCCAGTACGTCGCCTCACGCGACAACCTGATTCTCAACCTCGATGGCTTGGCGAAGAATCTCAAGCGGCTGGGGGACGGGAAGGCATGGATCATCTCTACTGCGCAGCAGACGCTGACGGAGGACGACCCGCGCGCCGCACTGAACTCCGACAAGCTCTACAAACTCAAGGACCGTTTCCCGATCCAGATTGACCTTGAATCGAGTGACATCAAGGAGATTTGCTACCGCCGCCTGCTCGGCAAATCGCCAACGGGGGAGACTGAACTGGGCAAGCTGTTCGATGCCCACGGCCAAGCGCTGCGACACAACACCAAACTGCAAGACGCCAAGTATTACGACGCGGACTTCAGCAAAGAAAGTTTCACCAATCTGTACCCGTTCTTGCCGGCGCACTTTGACATCTTGCTGCACCTGCTGGGTGCGCTGGCTAAATCGACCGGTGGCATCGGTCTGCGCTCGGCGATCAAGGTGATCCAGGACGTTTTGAAGGGCGAAGGTGGCTCCAAGGCAATGGCCGATCAACCCGTAGGCTGGCTGGCGACCACTGTCACCCTGTACGACGAATTGGAAAAGGATATCCGCCGCGCCTTCACGTCCATCCACCAGGCGGTCGGCAAAGTACAGATTCGCTTCCCGGATTCGCAACTTCATCAAGACATCGCCAAGTCCGTCGCTGTGCTGCAGATCCTGGGCAATCTGCCTGTGTCGGTGCAGAACGTCGCCAGCCTGATGCACCCATCTGTTACCGCGTCTTCGCAACTCGACACGGTCAAAAAGGCCGTCGAGGAAATGCTGGGCGACGTGCACGTGCCGCTGGGCGAGAAAGATGGCAGCTTGGTCTTTCTCAGTGAAAAATTGCGTGACATCGAACAAGAGCGCGGTGCCATTGCGCTGCGTACCGTCGATGTGAAGCGTATTTTCAACGATGCGCTGCGCGAATCCTTCGACCCGCTTCCCCGAGTCAGCCTTCACGGGACTATGGCCGTCGCAACGGGCCTGAAAGTCCAGGCTGGCAGCGCCACCACCAGCCTGGCTGGTGACAACAATGCCATCCAGACTGTTGTAGAACTGGTTCCTGCCAGTGATTACGAGACATCCAAGCATCGGATGCTGGACGACTCCCGTAGTCGCGCCGGTCGCAATGTCATTGGTCTGCTGGCCCGCTCCAATGCCGACCTCGACGACCTGGCAAATGAAATCTACCGCTGCCAGCGCATCGCCGAGCTGCATCGCAACGAGCCCGACCAAGAGGTCAAGGACTACTGCTCAGGCCAGCTTGATCGCGCCGCCAAGCTTGCGACTCAACTACAGAGCAAGATCAAACAAACCCTGCAGGCTGGCTCGTTCGTTTTTCGAGGCCAAGCCACTGCCGTATCGGCGTTGAACGCCGACCTGCTGGAAGCCGCCAAGAAGCTGCTTGCAGACGTCGCAGACCAGGTCTTCGACCGTTATGTCGAAGCGCCGGTGCGTGCCGGAACCGACACCGCCGAGAAATTCCTGAAAGTTGCCAACCCCGCAGCCATCAGCAGCGCGCTGGACCCGCTCGGACTGGTGCAAACCGTAGCGGGGCGCGCCTCGTTCAAGACCGATCACAAGGCGATGATCAGCATCCGCGACTACATCGACAAGCGCGGTACGGTCGATGGAAAGCGTCTGCTTGACGACTTTGGCAGCGACCCGTTTGGTTGGTCGCCGGATACAACGCGCTACATCGTGGCCGCCATGCTCATGGCTGGCGAAATCAAGTTGAAAGTGTCTGGGCGTGAAGTCACGGCGGCTGGGCAGCAGGCGATCGACGCTCTGAAAACCAACAACTCGTTCAAGCAAATCGGCGTTTCACTTCGCGACGAACGTCCATCCATCGAAACCCTCGGCCGGGCGGCTGAGCGCCTCTCTGAACTGGTCGGTGACATGGTGATCCCGCTGGAACAAGAGATCAGCAAGGCGGCGACGAAGCACTTCCCACGCTTTCAGCACGACTACGGATCCTTGGCTGAGAAGCTTGTTGGCCTTGGGTTGGCAGGCAGTGACCGTATTCGCACCTTGAACCAGGACATCGCCGACGTCCTGTTCACCGATGCCTCTGATGCTCCGCAGCGCCTGGGCGCCGAGACCTCCGCCATTTACGACAACCTCAAGTGGTCGCTGGAAGTGAAACGGGTGCTGGACAACGGCCTTGACGCCACCCTGCGCGACTTGCAAGCCCACCGCCGCGACATCGAAGCCTTGCCGGACACCGGCGTGCCAGGCGAGCTGCGCCGCGAACTTGCCGAAGACCTGGGAACTCTGTCGGAGCGCCTGGGCAAAGAAGATTTCTACAAACACACCGCAGACTTCAACTCACAGCTCACTCATTTGAAGGGCCGCGTGCGCGATGCGGTCATCACGCTCTCAGACCAGCAAAAGCTGCGTTTGAAGGAAGGCGTTGAAGACCTGCAACGTATCCCCGAGTGGGAAGAACTCACCCAGGAGGAACGTGGCAATGCCGTGAATCGTCTGGACGGGCTCACGCTCGCAGCGCCGCAGGATCTGGCCGGACTCAAAAAACTGTTGGCGCGCGACTACGACATCAACAGCACTCTCGACGATCTGAAGCGGTCGATCCAGCGTCAAGGCCAGGAACGCCTGCGCCAGCGCATGGAGGAAGAGAGGGCCAAAACTGGCGAGAAAGGTCCGGCCAAACTCAGCAAGTCAATCGCGGTGCCAGTGAAGATGACCTCTGCCGCAGACATCGACGCGTTGATCCAACAGCTCAATGAAATCAAGGTACAGCTTGGCCTCTACTCCGAGATCGAGGTGTCTATCGAAATTAAAGGAGAGTAATCATGCTGACCGCCATTACTCTGGAAGACTTCAAAAGTTACAGGCAAGCAACGTTGCCCCTGTCTGCGCTGACTGTGCTGATTGGGGCTAACGCGTCAGGTAAAAGTAATGTAATCGAAGGCATGCGCTTGCTGTCCTGGTTGGCGCAAGGGCAAAAGCTATCGGCTATCCGATTTGCTGTGCAAAGTGGTGATCAAGTGGTGCGCGGCAAGCTGGAGGATCTGGCCTATCAACGTGGTGAGTCCTTTGGACTCGGTGTACACACCAACGCGACTGAGTGGAATCATCTCAGCATGCGTCTAAGTCGCCGCGCTGATGGGTTGCACATCACTGCTGAGAGCCTGACCCACGACGGCGCAAAAGTGCCGCTTTACACACTGGATCAGCCCTCCAGTGGACAAGGTACGGATGCCGGTGTGGCCTATAACAACTTTGCTAATGGCGGCAATAAACCGCATGTGGCTTGTACGGATCAAACGGCAATCTTCACTCAGCTCACCAGCCCAGCCACTTTTGACGCGAAGCATAAAGCTTCTCGGGATCGCATCCCGCCTGTGACGAAAGACTTGGAGCAGTGGCTTTCTGCTGTTCTCTTTCTCGATCCGGTTCCGGCGCAAATGCGCGACTATGCGTTTCCGTCAGACAAAGAACTGCAAGGCAGTGGTCGCAACGTATCGGCAGTGCTGTTCAACTGCTGGGGGCCTGATGAAAAGGCGGGCGACGAGCCTTTTTCCAGCAACCGTGCGGCCATCCTGAATTTCATTCAGAGCTTGCCTGAACAGGACATCGCTGGGCTGTCGTTCCTGGAAGAGCCTCGCGGTGGCGTCATGGTTCAGCTTACCGAGACATTTGGCGGCAGGATGGATGAACGCGACGCATCCTTGCTCTCCGATGGCACCTTGCGTGTTCTGGCTATCGCAGCCGCCATGCTGTCAGCGCCAGAAGGTAGCTTGGTGGTCATCGAGGAAATCGATAATGGCGTGCATCCCAGTCGTGCTCACCATTTGCTCCAGCAGATTCAAGACATCGCCAGTCAGCGTAACCTGCGTGTACTGCTCTCCACCCACAACCCCGCGATGCTCGATGCGCTGCCCGATAGCGCCGTGCCCGAAGTGGTTTTCTGTTACCGCCACCCGGAAGATGGCGCCAGCCGCCTAGTGCGCTTAGCCGATGTCCCGGACTACCCGGAGCTGATCGCCCAAGGTAGCTTGGGCCATCTGATGACCTCCGGCACCCTGGAGCGCTTCGTCAAGCATCACCCAACGGGCGAAGCGCGCAAACAACGTGCACTGGATTGGTTGGCCAAGATGCGTTCGGGAGCCAGCAATGAGTGACATCGTATTGCTGGATACTACGGTTTACTTGAACGTGCTGGATGTGCCTGGCCGCAATCAAGAGCGTGGAGAAATTCTGGATGCTTTCCAGGATCGTGTATTAAACGGTGACCACTTTCTGCTGCCCATGGCTGCTATCTGGGAAGCTGGCAACCACATATCTCGCCTGGCCAATGGCGCCTTGCGCTACCAATTTGCACGCACTCTGGTTACCAATGTACAAGCGGCGATCGGCGGAGAAGCTCCCTATCGCACTACGTATTTTCCCGACAGTGCGGTCTTTGCCGCTTGGCTGAATGATTTTCCTACCGCAGCCCAGCGTAACAAATCACCAGCCAAAACGAACGAAGGCATCAGTCTGAGCGACCATTCCATCATCAAGGAATGGGAGCAAACACGCGATCGGCACGCCATGTCGCGGGTATTGATCTGGTCGCTCGATATTGATCTGGCTGCCTACGATACAGGAGCCCGTTAATTCATGGCTTTCGATCAAACCACCCGCAACCGCCTGCAGCGCTTCGTCAACGATGCGCGCCGCGTGCTGGAAGAGGAATTCACCCGCCAGCTGCAGAACGACTACGGCATGGACCCGAACGCGGGCACCGTGGCGGAGCTTGCCAGCCTGCGCCATATCAACGACGCCCAGCGCGAAACTGCCCGCATCCTGCGCGACACCCTGGCGCACTACACCGCCAGTGGCGACATGAACGCCACGCAGGGCCTTGATCGCATCGTGCGGGAGCAGGCCTTCACCGTGCTCAACCGCTTGGCGGCGCTGCGTATGGCGGAAGCGCGTGGCCTGTTGGTCGAATCAGTGGGCAACGGCTTCCAGGCCAAGGGCTTTCAGCTCTATGCGCGCCTGGCCGGCACCGGCCTGGGCGAAACCGGCGATGCCTACCGCGTGTATTTGTTCAGCGTGTTCGATGAACTCGCGCAAGACCTGCCGGGCCTGTTCGACCGCTACTCACCGCAGGGGCGCCTGTTCCCGCGCGAGGCCGCGCTGCTACAGGTGCTGAACCTGATCAACGATGCCGACATCGCCCCGCTGTGGAGCGAAGACGAAACCATCGGCTGGATCTACCAGTACTTCAACTCCAAGGAAGAGCGCAAAGCCATGCGCGATGCCAGCCAAGCGCCGCGCAACAGCCGCGAGCTGGCCGTTCGTAACCAGTTCTTCACACCGCGCTACGTGGTCGAGTTTCTGGTGGACAACACCCTCGGGCGACTCTGGTTCAACGCCACGGGCGCGGCCTCCGGCCTGCGCGATCGCTGCCAATATCTGCTGGTGAAACCGGACGAAACGCCCCAAGCCGCCACCAAGCTGCGCGACCCGCGCACCCTCAAACTGCTGGACCCGGCCTGCGGCTCCATGCACTTTGGTCTGTATGCCTTCGATCTGTTCGCCGAGATCTACCGCGAAGCCTGGGCCTGGGAACAACAGCACGGCCCCGGCTCGTTGGATGTCTCAACTCAGCCCCAGGCTGCTGCGTTCAAACCATTGAGCCAGACCTACGAGGACGAGGCAGCATTCTTGCGCGACGTGCCTCGTTTGATCCTCGAGCACAACATCTATGGCGTGGACATCGACCCGCGTGCCGCGCAGATCGCCTCGCTGGCGCTGTGGCTGCGGGCGCAGCGTGCCTGGCACGATGCGGGAGTGAAGGCCAAAGACCGCCCGCTGATTGGGCGGGGCCAAGTGGTCGCAGCCATTGCGCCGCCAGCAGATCGCGAGCTGCGCCAGCAGTTTGCGGCCAACCTCGACAAACGCGATGCCGAGCTGTTTGAGAAGACCCTGCAACTGCTCAAAGGTCTGCCGGAGCTCGGAGTGCTGCTCCAGGTCGAACGCGAGTTGCCGAGCTTGATCCGCCAGGTTTATGTCGGCAAGGGTACTGGCTTGTTTGCTCAACAGGAGCAAGAGAACTGGCAGCAAGCGGAGGCGCGCCTGCGCACGGCACTCACTGAGTTCGCTCAGGCAGCCAAGTCGACGTATCAGGGGCGCCTGTTTGCATTGGATGCGCTCGAAGGACTTCGATTAATCGATTTGATTCGGGAGAAATTCGACGTAACGGTAATGAATCCTCCTTTTGGGGCACCAACCGAAAACACGTACGAATACATTAGAAAGAACTACCCGGGCTTTCATAACGACATCTATGCAAGCTTTGTAGCAAGAGCGAACGAGTTGTCGAGCTCAGGGTTTGTGGGGTGCATATCTTCTCGCTCCTTTTTGATGTCCCCGCGCCTTGAGCAATTCCGTAGCAAAGTAATCCTCCCAAGGCTTATTTGCCTGGCAGATTTTGGCCTTGGAGTAATGGATGACGCTCACGTTGAAGCTGCCGCATATGTTCTCGGTCCAGTAGGCGATAGTGATTTTTCAGTCATCGACCTAAGAAAGGTTGCTGCAAACCGTGAATCTGCGTTGAATGCAGCTATTGCATCCGAGGGCGCATCATTTTTCAGAAGGGAATGGTTTCTTGCCTTACCTCAATCGAAGATTCTGTATGCCGCGCCTGCGCGTGTAAGAGAGCTTCTATCGTCCGGTACGTATTTTGAGCCAGCTATTGGAACAGCGAGAGAAGGCATGAAGTCATTCGATAACTTCCGATTCATTCGCCTCTGGTGGGAGGTCGAGCCAGAGCGTATTGGGCGAGGAAAATCGTGGGAGCGGTTTAGTAAAGGCGGAGATTTCTCATACTTCTACCTTGATACGCATTTGCTTCTCAATTGGGCGAATGATGGCGCTGAACTCAAGGAAATCAACCGTAGCCTCAACGGATCTACCGCCCAAGTCCGGCAAGCATCTGACTACTGGTACATACCTGGGGTGACTTATTCAAAGCGTAGCGCAAAAGGTTTCAGCGCTAGGGTTTTGCCTGCGGATACCATTTTTACTAGCAATGGCCCAGCCGTACTTAGCACAAGCGAAATTTCTTCACTGTACTTGCTGGGTTGGATCAATAGTCGCCTGGTTCGAGGGTTTATTCATCTCCAATCAAATTTCGGCGACTATTCGACCGGCTCGCTAAAGCGGCTGCCATGGGTTGTGCCAGGTGATGAAGTGGTTTCTCAAATCGAGGGTGCCTCGAAGGTCGCTGTAGACACCTCGCTCATTTTTAGAATTAGTGCCCGTGAAATATCCCCACGATTTCTCGGGCCACATCTTTGCGAGTCATTGGCGACAACAACAACTGCTCTACAAAATATGGCGGCCGAAGAGAGTAGAGCTCACGATCGCGCAATTTCCATCGCAAGCGAACTTTTGTCGAACGAATATTCGATAGACGATTTAAGTTGGGCCGATGAGCTTCTTGGCGAACCTGCTGATGAAGATGAGGCGGGCGATGATGACGCCGGCGGAGAATCAACAGATCAGCATGATGTCTCTATTGAAGTAGTCGCTTCGACTATTGTTTCGTACGCAATTGGTTGCGTGTTTGGCCGATGGGACTTCTCTGAGCACATTCCTAGAGCCGCAAGCGTGGAAGGTCTGTCGATACCGGATGCATTTGCACCAATCCCTAAATTCGCCCCCGGCCAAGTAGATGTCTGTACTGAGGTCAAAGGACTTTCAAACATCGCCAATGAACATCCTGGTGTCGTGGAGCTCGGCGGTATTTGCGAGTCAAGTTCTGATGCGAACAATCGCCTTGTTGAGAGGGTGAGACACCTTTTTGATGAGTTTTTCCATGGGGAATCTGGTGCATGGGAGAATGATCTTTGCGCTTCACTTCGAGTTCAAAAACTCGCCGATTACATACAAAGGCCAAACGGATTCTTTTCTAAACACTTGGCTCAGTACTCACTTAGCGGGAGACAGGCTCCGATCTATTGGCCACTGTCATCTGCTTCAGGTGATTACACGGTGTGGGTCTATTATCCAAGCCTCACCAGCCAGACCTTGTACACGGCGATCAACGACTTCGTCGAGCCCAAACTCAAACAAGTCGGCGCCGATGTGACGGCGCTGCGTAACAAGGGCGCGGCCCGCACCCGCGACGACGAAAAGCAATTCGAATCCCTGCAAGCCTTCGAGCTGGAGTTGATCGAGCTGCGAGACACCCTGCTCAAGCTCGCGCCCACCTACAAGCCAAACCACGACGACGGCGTGCAGATCAGTGCCGCGCCATTGTGGCAGTTGTTCCGCCACAAGCCCTGGCAGAAGGTGCTCAAAGACACCTGGGCCAAGCTGGAAAAAGGCGATTACGACTGGGCGATGCTCGCCATGAACTACTGGCCCGAGCGCGTTCGCGAGAAGTGCAAGACCGACAAGTCGCTCGCCATCGCGCATGGCCTGGAGGATTTGTACATCGAGCCCGAGGTAGCGCCGAAGACGACGCGCGGCAGAAAGAAGACCGGAGGCGATGAATGATTCAGGACGTCAAAGCGCTGCCGGTCAGCTTCTACTTCAGCCCCGATGGGACGACGTCGTTCTTCATTCCGAAGTACCAACGCGAGTATGTGTGGGGCGGCAAGAACTGGGATGCGCTATTCAATGACCTGGAGGAGTCGCCCAGTGGGCACTTTCTGGGCTCCATCATCTGCGTGAACACTCAGCAAGATGGCATGGCCGGTGGCCGACTTGAGCTGATCGACGGCCAGCAGCGGTTCACCACCATCAGCCTGTTGTTCTGTGCGTTCTACGACAAGCTGAATGCCATTCCGAGCCCAGATCGCCGTCTGCTGGTGGAGCTGGACAACCTGGAAAGCCGCATCTTCGTCCGCACCTCTGGCCAGTGGCGCCTGGAACCCAGCGAGCAGGCGCAGAACAAGACCGATTTCCAAAAGGTGCTGAGCGATCTGTTCCCCAAACAGGTGAAAGCGCCGAAGGGCTTGAGCAATTTCGGCAACCGCCGCATTGCGCGCGCTTTCCGCTACTTCTGCGAGCGACTTGAAGGGCTGAGTCAGGACAGCGTATTGGCCCTGCTGGAAAAGCTCAAAGCGGCCATGCTGGTCAAGATCGAGGTGCGCAGCCATTCCGATGCCTTCATGTTGTTCGAGTCGATCAATAACCGGGGCATCCCGCTCTCGGCCATCGACATCATCAAGAACAACCTGTTGGCCGAGTTGGACAAGCGCCCGGACTATGGCATCGACCGGGCGTTTGACGAGTGGAAAGACCTGATCGACCTGTTGCCCGACCCGGCGGTTCAGGAGCGCTTCCTGCGCCAGCTGTACAACATGTTCAAGTACCTCAAGCGGGTGGAAGTCAAAGGCTGCACACGCGCCACGCGCTCGAACTTGATCACCATCTACGACACTCTGTTGCGCAAGCGTCCGGTCTGGTTGTTCGGTGCGCTGCAATCCAAGGGCAAAACCTACTCGGCGTTGCTCAATCCCATCGTTGCACGAGGGGAATGGGGAGATGCCACCGCATCTGCCTTGCAGGATCTGCAGCGCCTGGGGGCCGCGCCGGCTTACGCATTTTTGCTGTGGGCCAGCCAGGTAGCGCAGAGCCAGAAATGGACTGAGGGTGATGCAGTGAGCCGTCTGGCCACTTTGCTCACCAAGTGGTTCTTTTGGCGCAACCTCACCGATATGCCACCCACCCGCGAACTCGACCCGATGTTCATGGAACTAGTCGGCCACTTGCTGACGCAGATTCGAGAAGGCAAAACCAAGACGCTGGACGGCTTCATTCAGCAGACCAGTGATTGGCTGCTGGCACGGGCCGCCCCGCAGGAGGTTTGCGAGTCGCGCCTCAAGGGCGATGTGTACCTTGAGAACTACGAGGCCACGCGGTTCATGCTGTGCAAGCTGGAAGAAGTGCACCAAACCCGGGAAAACAAACGCGACCTGTGGGCGCATGACGCCAATGATCGCCCCGTATTCACCGTCGAACACATCCTGCCGAAGACCGAGAACTTGGGGCCGGGCTGGGTGACGATGCTCGAAGGGGATCAGAAAGGTACTGCGTCTGCCATTCGCGAGCGCTGTGCACACCAGCTCGGCAACCTGACCCTGAGTGGCTACAACTCCAAGCTCGGCACGATGGAATTCTTGAAGAAGCGGGATCGCAAGAACGACCAGGGTGATTTCATCGGTTACCGCAACGGCTTGTATCTGAATGCCGACTTGGCCAGCCGAGATGATTGGAACGAGGTCGCCATTACGGCGCGAACAGACAAGATGCTCAAGGAGGTGATGTCCATCCTGAGCCTGCGGGGTGACAGATGACGATTGCAGAATTCATTCGAGAAAGCGTACTGCGGCCGCGTCTGAAGCAAGCTGGCGCCTTGGTGGTGTATGACGCCGACAAGCGCTACCGCGAGCTGTGTTTCGACTTGGCGGCCGACAAGGTGCGGGTGGTGGATGCGTCCGAGAGCAGCATCGAGAGTCGAGAAGCTGCTTTGCTGGCACTGCGCGATGTGGGCCAGCCCAAGGCGTCGCTGGAAGGTGTGTTGATTTATGTGCCTGCGAAGCGACCAGTGACCGAAGAGGAAAAGCAGGTCGATCCGTTCGCGCTTTATGCCGTATGTGGCGCCGTATTTCCCAAAGAGGATGATGGCGACGACTATTTAAGTATCTGCTTGAAGGCCAAGCCAGATTACGGCACCGAAATCCGCCAAGTATTTGCCGGTTCGCCTGCCGGGCCGACTTTTGCAGTCATCGACGCGATTGGCGGCGGCGTAAGCTGGCCCCAGTTGCGAGCAACATTGCAGGTGGAATCGGGCCGCGAGATTTTGGCCGCACTTCTGGTGCCCAGCGCCAAGCAGATCGACGCATTGAAGGTCCAGGAAGATTGGGTGCAGGAGGCACGCGACTTCCTGCGAGCGACCCTGGGATTGAGCGTGAAAACGCGCGGCAAGACCTGGTCTGCCCTGGCGGATGAACTGTGGCGCTATGTGCTGTTCAGCGAGTTCGTTTTTGATTTGCCCCTGGCCTTGCCCGATGCCCTGAATGGCGTGCCGCACGCGCCGCCGGAGGCCAGGCCTATCGTCGAAGGTGTGTGCGATCAATTGCGCAATGATCCCAAAGCACGTGCGGCCTACATCGACCGGGCAGAGACCATAGAGAAGGAACTCAATCTCGTTGAGCTATGCGGTTCTCTGGAAGACCTGGGCGAGCGGGATACCTTTCCCTTTGAGGAGCGGACGTTCCTGCGCGCCGCCATCAAGGGCATCGTCACGGACGACACGGATGCCACACGCCGAGTGCTGGCCAGGCACAAGGGCTCTGTCTGGCTGGGTAAAGGAGAAAGCCAGGCACAGTGGGAACTGGTGCGCTCGGGCCTGAGCTTGGTGGAAGCCTGCGACGACTTCGAACGCCAGTTGCCTGGTCATGCGCGATCGCAGGCAGAGTTGATCGACTTCTATCTGAACAGTTTGCGCGAGGCAGATCGTCTGCAGCGTGAGTTTGAGCAAGCCGCGGGCGATTTTCTCGATCAGCATGGGCTGATGCACGAGGTCATCAACCAGGCACGTGCGCGCTATCGCCGCCTGGCGGAAAAGGTGCAAGGCATCTTCGTCAAGCACATCGAGACGGCAGGCTGGCCGCCTGCTGGTCGACTGGCCAACGCCGATGTTTTCGATCGCCTTGTGGCTGACCGCCTCAAGGAGCGTGGCCGCAAGGTGGCGTATTTGATGGTAGATGCCTTGCGCTACGAATTGGGCGTGGCGCTTGAAAAGCTGCTGACCGAGGATGGCCCTGTTGAGTTACAGGTGGCGTATGCGCAGTTGCCCTCCATCACCTTGGTCGGCATGGCCAGCCTGTTGCCCAATGCCCGCACCGGGCTGGCCCTGGCGCTGGAGAACGATTCGCTGGTGCCCAGGTTAGATGGTGAACCTGTGGGAAGCGTGGCGCAGCGCATGGGTGTGCTGGCCAAGCGGTATGGCGATCGCTTCGAGGAAATGCCGCTGGGCGACTTTGTGCGTGGCAAACCGAAGATCGCCGAGACCGTCGATCTGCTGGTGCTGCGCTCTACGGAAATAGACAGTCAACTCGAAAACAATCCCGAGACAACCTTGGGGCTGATCCCCGGCACGCTCAAGCTGATCCGCGTGGCACTGCACAAGCTGCGTGGCATGGGTTTTAAAGAGGCGGTCATCGTGACCGATCACGGTTTCTTCCTGAACTCGCAGGCAGAGGCTGGCGATGTGTGCGTGAAACCGCAGGGTAAATGGCTGAATGCCCATGACCGCATGATGCTGGGCAACGGTACAGCGGACAGCCACAGCCTGGTCGTCAGCGTAGATAAGGTTGGTATTCGCGGCGATTTCACCAAGGTGGCGTTGCCACGCAGCATGGCTCCGTACCGCGCTGGCCATCTTTATTTTCATGGTGGTGCCTCTTTGGCGGAGGCGGTCGTTCCCGTTCTGGTTGCTCGTCTTGACCATGGTGCCAATGCGGAACCACGCAAGGTGCTGGTGGAGCTGAGCTACAAGAACGGCGCCAAGCGCATCACCACCCTGCTGCCCGTGATTGAAGTGGCCTTGATATCCGATGACATGTTCACGCAGGACATGAGCGTGGAAATCTTGCTTGAGGCCCAGGACAGCAAAGGCAATGTGGTGGGAGAGCCGCGCCCCGGTGGTGATGTGAACCCTGCGACGAGAACGGTGACCCTGATGCCGAACCAGCGCAAACAGATTGCATTGCGAATGGATGAGGAGTTCAGGGGCAAGTTCAAGGTTGTGGCGTTGAACCCGACGACCCTGGCGGCCTACAGCAATCTGGCGCTTGAAACGGACTATACGGAGTAAGCCCATGGACGAACTCGACCAAAAACTGAACGCCACTTTCGATGGCAAGGTGCTGCGCAAGGACTTGCTGCACCGGATCAAGAAAGGCACCAACGTCCCGACGTTCGTCCTGGAGTTCCTGCTTGCCAAGTACTGCGCCAGCAATGACCAGGCTGAGATGGACGCCGGCATGGAAGCAGTGCTCTCGTCGCTGCAGGAGAACTATGTGCGGCCAGATGAGGCCAATGCCGCGCAGTCCAAGGTGGCCACAAAAGGCAAGCACCGCTTCATCGACAAAGTGCATGTTCGCTATGTCGAAAAGGAAAAGCGCCACTGGGCATCGCTGGAGAACTTCAACTCGCAACGCATCGCCATTGCCGAGAAGTTCTACCGGGATAACGATCGTCTGCTGGAAGGCGGAATTTGGGCCGAAGTCACCCTGGCGCACAACGACATTGATGAAGACGACTATGCGTTCTCCATTGAAGACTTGCGACCGATCCAACTGACGCGATTCGATTTTGAACGCTACGCAGAAGGCCGATCAGCCTTCACGCGTGATGAGTGGATCGCTGCGGTATTGCGCTCAGTAGGCCTGGAGCCAAGCAAGCTCTCGAAGCGCGTGCAGATGCACTTCATCGCTAGATTGGCCGCTTTGGTGGAGCCCAACTACAACTACATCGAGTTGGGGCCACGCGGCACGGGCAAGTCCTACTTCTTCAGCGAGTTTTCGCCTTACGCCACCTTGATCTCGGGTGGCCAGGCCACCAAAGCCACGCTGTTCTACAACAACGCACGTCGCAAGGTGGGACTGGTTGGCTTTTGGGACACTGTTGCGTTCGACGAAGTTGGTGGGATCAAGGTGCGCGACCCGGACACCATCCAGATCATGAAGGACTTCATGGCCAATGGGCGCTTTTCGCGCGGGGCTGAGGTTATTGCTGATGCCAGTTTGAGCTTCGTTGGCAACATCGACGTGTCCGTGCAGCAGGTGGTGAACTCCAACGAGCACGATCTTTTCCAGCCGTTGCCGCCAGAGCTCGACTTGGCTGTGATGGACCGTTTCGCTGCCTATATCCCGGGCTGGGAGATGCCGAAGAACAGTAGCGAGTTTCTGACGAGCAACTACGGATTCATCACCGATTACTTGGCAGAAGCCTTCCACTACCAGTTCAAGCACACGAATCGGTATGAGGAAGTGAGCAAGCGCATTCGGCTCGGCAAATCAATCGAGGGGCGCGACGAAAAAGGTATCAAGAAGACCGTCTGTGCTTTCTTGAAGGTCCTGCATCCAAATGGGCCACCCACGGACGAGGAGTTTGAGGAATACGTGGCCTATGCCACCGAGTGCCGCCGCCGCGTCAAGGAGCAGATGAACAAGCGCAAACCGGATGACGAGTTTGCCCGGATCAATCTGTCTTACTTCAAGGCCAGCGGTGAGGAGGTGGTGGTCTTCTGCCCTGAGTCGAAGGATGCGTCGGCAACGCAAGAGCCGGCGCGCCGTCGTTTGAATCAGGCAGGTGGACAGCTCAGTGAAACAGTGGAAGTGCAGCCAGCCGTGCAGCCCGCGCCTATCGTTGCGACAGAGCCTTCAGCCGCCCCGTCGCCGATTGCGCCAACACCTGCGGTGCTTACGCCACCCGCAGCGGAGCTCAAAGAGCAGCACTTCACCATCCTCTATGGCGACACGGGTTACAGCTATGAATCGATCCTTGGCCCCTACTTGCAGGGTGCGAAGGCCGTCGTCATCGAAGACCCGTACATCCGGCTGCAGCATCAGATTCAGAACTTCGTGCGCTTCTGCGAGACAGTGCTAAAGGCTGGTACGGTGAAGAAGATCAGCCTGATCACCGGCTACGACGACAAGACTCAGTTGACCGACATCGCCGAAAAACTCGATGAGCTGAAGCAGAGCCTGCTGGAGTTGGATGTCGAACTGGAGGTGAAGCTCAATCCGAATATCCATGACCGCGAGATCCGTCTGGACAATGGCTGGGTCATCAAGATCGGGCGAGGACTGGATTTTTACCAGAAGCCTGGAGGCTGGTTCGAGGTGGGGGCGAACGATATCAGCTTGCGAAAGTGCTTGGAGACCAAGGTCGATATTTTTCGGGTCTAGAACCAGCCCGGCTTTTTTCACCGGGCATTAGCCGACTGGAAGCGCAATAGCCTTCAGGTATGGGTTGTTTGGCGGCACCTCACCGAAGATTAGTTGTGGCTGGACAAGCAGATAACCATGCAGCTTCCGTGATTTTCGGGGGCCTGTGACTTCGCAGGTCCAGATGTTCAGTCCACTCGGCTGTTTGCGATGCAATTGCAGTCGCTCGAAGCGTTTCTGCACCCACTGCCAATCCTGCAGGTTCTCCTGTTTGGCCAGTTTGCCTACCTGCGGGTGTTCCTGCGCATAGCGCTGGAACACGCCAGGGCTGACCAGGTAGGCGGTGTCGCTCACGGTATGCACCAGCGCTTTCGCGTCGTTGATGATGAGCCGCCGCGTGGCGATGCCCTGTTTCAGCCACGCCATGAAGTGCTCGCCGGATGGCTGTGTCGTCGAGGATGGGGAGGCCGGTAGCGAGGGCGCAGCGGCGGCCAAGGGCGGCTGGGTCGTATCGGAAAGAACGATGGGTGTTTCATCCGGGGCGGTTTCCACATCTTGATCGGTGGTTGGCGAGTTTCCTGTTCCCACCATTGCCAGCATGTCCGCGATGGCGTCGGGTATGGCCGGTGCCTTGGATGGAGGGGACGATGCGATGTCACTACCTTCCGCTGGCGGAGCGTTTGGGTTCTCCAAAGCGGACGTCACGCCGTCCGCAGAAAGGGTGCCCCCTGCTTCGACATCTTCACCTGCGGTGGGCGTGTCGATCGCCACCGTACCGGCAAAGGGTGCTGGTCGCTCACCAGATTCCCAGATCAGCGCGGGCGCGAGGCGCAACAAGGTGAATGAGTGGCTCCAGCCGGTGGAACTGGTCACGGTCGCGCGCCAGATCGCTTTGCCGTCCTGCGTGGGCTGCAACATGCCGTGATCCTGCAGCACGTTGAACACGGCGGTGTTGTTCGCTGGGATGCCGTCGATGCCTTGGGACAGCAGATGTGCCCGCAGCTTGTCCGAGACCGTCTTGCTCACCAGCCACAAACCATCCTCGGTGAGCCAGCCATCGGAGGCTTCGGGCTGGTTCAGCTTCAGCTCCTCCTTGAGCAGGTAACGCAGCCCTTCCAGCAGCTTGCGTTGCAGCGCGTGCTTGGGCGCGGCCATGGCGCGTGTGGGGTCGCCGCCCAGCTCCTGGGCCACGGAAGCCCGGTCGGCCTGCACCACCAATTCGCCCAGCACCCCGGCGTGCTCGTACTGCCCGGCCAGAACGTAGAGCAGCGGTGCCCACAGCGACGGATAGTCGCTGAGCCAGTCCAGGACTTCACGGTCAAGCAGTTGCCGGTAGAGCAAGCCTGTCGCGGCGCTGTGGAGCCGGTACTCGCGATCGTCACGGTAGCGGAAGCGGTATGGCTGGTGCAGCGGGCCGTGCCACGGGTGCCAAGTGCTGCCGTCGGCTTGTTCGACGTGCAGATCGACGGCGATCTTGCCGATGTCGTGCAGCAGTGCGGCGTAGGCGACGGCAGCGGTCCAGGCTTCGGCTTGCGCGGCCTGATCCTCGGGGTTGGCGCCGATGGGCAGCAGATGAGACTGGCGCAGCTTCAGGCTGTAGGCGACGATTTCCAGGCCGTGGTCGAGCATGCCGCCTGGGTAAGCGTGGTGATGCGCTTCGGAGGCAGGGAAAGCCTGAACCAGCTCGGCATAACGTTCCAGCGGCGCGCGGTACAGCGCGGCGAACTGCTTGCGCGAGAGCGAGGTGCGCTGCCAGATGTGTTCCAGCAGCTTCTGTCGGCGCGGTGTCGCCAGCAGCGATGCGGCCGATTCCGGTTGCAGCAGCCCTTTCGGAAGATCGGTGACGGGTGCTGGCGACGGAGCGGCAGCGCCCGAGGCCCGTTTTCGCTGGAACAGAGAGAGCATGTGGGTGTCCTGGTGGCGGGCCAAGCGGGAGGCCTTTTCGCCTTTTCGGGTAGGGCCTTTCCCCTTGCACCCCATTCCCTTGCCATTTCGGCCCTTTGGCCTTCAACCGTTTCGGTATAGCGGGGCGCGGATTGCGGCTCCAGCATCAATGTGGAACCCGCTCGAATGGATTGAACGGCGACCCGGCGCTGGCTTCGGCCTATGCTGCGGGAACGCTGCTTCCGCCAGGTAGGTTGCTTTCACTCCGGGCGTCTAAGTTGACAAATGCGACAAGGGCGACTAGAATGAATCCTGTCTCAAACCTACTTGGGAGATGACTATGCCCACTGCCATTGAATTCATTGCCGACCGTCTGCCGCGCGTCACGGTGAAGGATGCGCGTCGCTTCGCGGATACCGTCGAAATCCGGGACGCCAAGGCTTTTGCGGCCGAGTTGCAGGCGTTCGTCCACGAGCGTGTGGAAGCGGTAAAACTGCCCGCCAACCTGGAGGGTGAGGCGGTGGAGCAGGCCCTTGCACGCAAGGCGGCCGCGCTGCGTGCCGACACGCGCTGGGACCCGAGTAAAACCGACGTCCAGCGTGGCCGCGCCGTGTTGCTGGAAACCTTCAACCAGCCACACAATCTGCCGATCCCCGAGTTCGCCAAGCTGGCGGACAAATCCCGCCAGCAGATCTACAAGGACATCGTTGCCCGTCGGCTGCTGGCACTGAACGTGGGGCCGCGCGGTCAGAAGCTGCCCGACTGGCAACTCGACCCGGTGAAGCAGCAGTTGACCCAAACCGTACTTCAGGAGGTCGAGGGCATCGACCACTGGACGATCTACCGCGCACTGTCCGAACCGCTCGAAGGCTTGGGCGGTCGCTCGCCGCTGGATGCGGTGACGCATGGCACGATCGACGACGTGGCCGAGGCGGTGTTCAACGTGCTGGGCGTCCAGGTGCATTGAAGTGAAACCGTCATGAACCGCGAGTTGCCATCCTTCCTGATCGATGCCGGTGAACTGCTCCAGCATGTGAGCCGCGTCGTCTATCGGGGCAGCCCGCTGTACTATGGCCGCAGCCGCACCAATCGCTACGATGACCCGACGCGGGCCTACGGCGTGCTTTACTTGGGGCGCGACTTGCCCACGGCGCTGATGGAGTCGGTGTTCCACAAACATCAGTGGCTTGCGGACAAGAAACGCTCGATCGCGCTGAAAGAAGTCCAGAGCCGGATGGTGCGCGCCGTAGGCGTGGTGGCTGACGTGCTTCTGGCGGATCTCACAGCACCGGGCGTCATGGCGGGCTACTTTGGCCTGAATCTGGAGCAGTTGGCCAGCCGCGACTACAGGCATACGCAGCAGGTGTCCGCACAGGTGCATGCGATGCTCGGAGATGACGGCCAGCCGCTGTTCGACGGCGTGCTCTATCCGTCGCGCAACAACTATCCCGCCAAGAGCATCGCCCTGTTCGAGCGTGCGGGAGCGAAAGTCAGCGTCATCGAGGACATCGACCTGGTTGACCATGTGGATTGGCCACGTTTCGTTGCCCGCTATCGCATCGGTGTGGAACCCGACCCCGGCCCGATGGAACCGGATGACGAAGCGTCCTGAAGCAGCCGGAGACGACCATGAACACCACGACCCGCACCAGCACCGCAGAACGCCTCGGACGCACCCTTGGCCGTGGATGGCGCGCCTATGTGCGTGGCGAACGGCGGGCGTCAAACTGGTTGGTATCGAAGGGAGTGCCGCAAGCGGGGGCCCCCGTGTTCGTGTGGGCGATTAAGCTGGTGGTGCTGGGATTGCTGTTTTATGTGGCTTT
Source organism: Delftia deserti (assembly GCF_042653485.1). Taxonomy (NCBI): domain Bacteria; kingdom Pseudomonadati; phylum Pseudomonadota; class Betaproteobacteria; order Burkholderiales; family Comamonadaceae; genus Delftia; species Delftia deserti. The sequence continues at coordinate 6,781,990 of NZ_JBHSIH010000001.1, forward strand.
CTGGATGACGCTGCTGCTGGTGGGCTTGCTAGTTGTTTCTCGCGGTTTTCGCAGAAGCAGTGATGATTTTTCGCAACCACGCGACGAACTGCGTCATGGTGAAGCAGGATTCGGCTTGTACTCGCCGGACGGGTATCGCCTCGACCCGCATGACCCCAACAATCCGTATGACGACTAACAAGGCTATGTTTTTTGATGAATTTGTATATTGCTCTTGACCTGAATAACCGAAGCTGGATAGATCGGGCTATCGCCGATATTCAGCGTCGTCATCAGTCATTCAAAAACTGGTGTAACGGCCGTGATGGAGCGGAAGTGCTGTTTGAACTGCTTTTTCCAAACAACATGCCGATCGCAGGCTATGTTTCCAATCGACAGCGGGATAGGCAGAACCCACGATACGCACAGATGGCGATTCGAGTTAACGCTGCTGGGCGGGATTGGCTTTTTCCAAAAGGATGCGCCTTCATCGCCACGGGAAGCTGGCTCACTGAACACTCTTCGCCGATTTTTATCATCAACGGCTTCATCGAGACCGCCGACCTGCCTGCGCGATCTTTCGAGCGCGAAGTCACTGCATTTGCCGTGCATGACAGTCTGCAATCCACGCCGGGTCAGCCGCGCATTCAGCGCGTCAATAACCTGCTCACGCCGCAACTGTTGGCCGACTTGCCGCCAATTACGCAGCAAACCGAAAAGCAGTTGACCGAGTGGACTGAATTTCTTCGATGGAAAGAAAGTCTCATCCGCCACAAGGCGCGCGGCTTGCGCTACATCAGCCGTGAATGGCGTGACGAGCAGTTGGTTTTTTCCTTGGTCGCGCAGAGCGCACAGGCTTTGCAAAAAGACCGTAAGGCTTTGGGGCGGGATGATCTGGTGGCGTTTCAGGTTGGTCAATCCAAAGAACCGTGGGTGTTCGGATTGCCTGAAAGGGAGGAGCGCCGCCTTCCTCGGCTAGGGCAAGCTGGCAAACTCTCGGAGCCTGCATCGGTGCCGAAAGATAAGCAATTACCCAAGGACGACAACTTGCCGGAATGTCCTTGGCCTACGCCCGTATTTGCCGAGCTGACCGTCTCACTGACCGAAGACGACGCGAATGATCTCGCCAATGCCGAGGAGCCGGATGCCCTGCGCCAGCGCATCCTGAGTCAAATTCCGGAGTCCGGTTTTCTGTCCATTTCAACGGCAGGCGACATGAGCCTGATCAAGCGCCATCAACAGGCGTTGCGGCAGCTGCAGGAGCAAGGCGGCTATGCGCCGTATCTGACTGATTATCTGTTCGAAGCTGCACAGGTTTCCGTACCGCAGCGTCTGGAGCCGGTTACGCAGTGGGCCAATGACAAGCTCAACCCGGCCCAGAAAGAAGCCGTGGTCAAGATTCTTTCTGCACCGGATTTGTGCTTGGTTCAAGGGCCGCCTGGCACGGGTAAGACTACGGTGATCGCAGAAGCCATCGTCCAACTGGCGCGGCGCGGGCAGCGGGTACTGCTGGCATCTCAGGCGCATACCGCAGTGGACAATGCGCTGGATAGGTTGGGGCATGACGGTTCCTTGCGCGTAGTGCGGTTGGCACGAAATGAACGCAAGGTGACAGAAGATGGAGCAGCCTTCGCGGGGCAAGCATCCTTGCAGCGTTACTACAAGGCCTTGGCCGGGCAAACCGAAGACCGTCTTGTGGTGTGGAAGCGTGCTGACGAAGACTTGCGTCTCTTGCTGGAATGGCATGACCGCGCGGCTTTTGTGTTGCACGACGAGAAGGAGCTGACCAGTAGGCGCGGGCAGCTTGAAGCGGACTTTGCATCGGCCCGCAGCCAGACAACGCAGACACAGCAGGCGTATGACGCTGCCTGCGCGCTGCTAGATGAAGAAAAGGCCAAACGTCAGCGCCTGCACAGCATTCAGGCCTTGCTGCATGGCGAGGCCGAAACGTTGCATGGCGACTTGCGGGATGTGGAAGCGCCTGCCAGAAATCTGGTGCAAGGCCTTGCTTCCTGCGAGGCTGCAGGATTGCTCGTGAAATTTTCGATGGACGATTGGCTGGCCGATGCAAGCAGTCGGGGCGCAATGCTGGCGCATATGTTGGCCGCGTGGCGGCGTTTCACGAATGCGCGAGAAGCTATTGCTGCGGACATCCGTCGTCTTCGCGAAGCAGCGGGCGCCCCGATTCAGGATGCCAGCACCCGGTTACGTATTGAATCGCTCCGAAGCGAGGTCAAAGCCTTGGAGGAGCAGATGGAGAAGGACGCTGCTTACGTAGATGATTGGAGAGCCGCGCGCAAGGAGCTCAAAGAGTTGGAGCAGGCTGGTGTGGGCTTGGAGCGCAGCCGTTATGACGGTCTGTTTCGCCAAGCGTCCGAATGGTGCGCTCCGATTAAGAACGCTACTCAACTGGCAGACGAAATGGATGCCAGCCTAACTGCATTGGAGAGGACGCGGCCGGTCATCGAGCAGGCCATCGAAATCGTGAAGCAATCCACGCAGGCTCAATTGTCGCAACCCGCACCTGAAGCCCCGAACGATGGCCTTGTGCGAGCCGCGCGGAACCAGGAGCGCAACGCCCAAAGCAAGATCGATGACTGGGTCGAGCAGCGCAGACAGCATGAGCAGAAGGTTCAGGCTCTGTTGCAGGATGATTCAATCACGCAAGGCAACCGCTTGCCGCTGGAACCTGCTGCGACCTTGTCGCAGCGCGTCGAAACTGTTGCCCAAGTCATCAAGGTCTTGGAGCAACGTCAGGCCAGCCAGCAACATCAACGCCAGACATGGGGGCCGTTGCTGGATGATTGGAAACGCGATTTGAGCCGCAACAACGCCGCAGAAGAAGATTGGCAGCATCTGGGCGCGGATTTTCTGGCGAGCTGTAATGTGGTGGCCATTAGCTGCAATGAAAACGAACGCACGTTGGGCGATGCCGGGCAGACGAGTTTTGATGTCGCCATCATTGACGAAGTGAGCAAGGCTACCCCGCTGGAATTGTTGATGCCCTTGATGCGCGCGCGCCGCGCCGTTCTGGTGGGCGACCACCGCCAACTGCCACCGCTATTTCAGGAAGGCGACGAAGCCCGCAGCTTCATGGATGAAGTTGAAGAAAACGAAGCGGCCAACACTGAGGAAAACAGCACAGGTCACCCTGCCGAAGCGCAGACCTTGCTGACCCGCGACAACCTACGCCGCTTCGAGAGAATGGTCACAGCCTCGTTGTTCAAGTCGCATTTCGAGATGGCGGACGATGCGATCCGCGCACGACTCAGTGTGCAGTTCCGAATGCACCCGCAAATCATGGCGATGGTGAACCACTTTTACGAAGGTCAGTTGGAATGCGGCCTCCTTCGGCCTGACGACGATCCAGACCCGAAGCTTCGCCGTGTTCACGGACTGACGTTGAAGAATGTGAACGGTGGCTCACCGTTACTCACTCCGGATGACCATGCGTTGTGGGTGGACACAACCTACAACCTGCACAACCAGATTCACCGTGAAGACATGGACGGCAACCAGCCACGGCGCACCAATAAGCTGGAAGCGGAGTTGATTGCAGAGACGCTAGAGCAAATTGAGCGGCAATCTGCTGCACAGGGCTACTCCCGGTCAAACAAGCGCAAAGTCGGCGTGGTGTCTTTCTACGCTAACCAATGCCGAGAAATTCGCGCAGCCATCCGCCGCCGCAGGCCCAGGGAGTCCAATGGGCGATTTGATTGTCTGGATGTTGAAGTCAACACGGTGATTCGCTATCAGGGCAAGGAAAAGTCGATCGTGCTAGTCAGCATGGTGCGCCACGATGGATACGACCCTTTGCGCTCGGGCAATCAGCCTCGGCGTCGTTCCAGCAAGGCCAATGTCGCTCGGTTTGAGTTTATCAACGTGGCATTTTCTCGCGCGCAGGCGCTGCTGGTCGTCTTCGGCGCGAAAAGCATGTATGCGTCCTACGAGGTGGATTTGCCGCGCATGGACAGCGCAGGTAGCGTGAAGCGAGCCGTTTACAAGGACATTCTGGATCAACTGGAGCGCGATGCACGGCTGGTTCCGGCAAGGCAATTGATGTCGCCTGACATGCTACCCCAACAGCAACAACAACAGCGTGGCAGGTCCAATGCTCCGACTCATCGGACGGCTGCGCCCAAAAACGACAAGTACGGTAGCCGGGGAGGCCGCGCATGAAGCTAGCAGAAATTTCCGTCCCCTTGCCCTTGTATCGCATTGAATCCGATGTGACCTATCACACCGAGCGCAAGCCCACAGTATTTGAACGGATGGTGTTGCGACTGTGTGATCCCGGACTCCATTTGCCCGACAAACAGAACTTGTCTTTGCTGGCCGTTTTCCGCGATCAATTGGGTGCAGGTGATGTGCGTGAACTGCTGGAAGGCTGCGTATCTGAACTTTCCGCTTTGGGAGCGCTGCCCAAGCGTTACGCTCAAGATAGGCTTGAGGCCCCTTTAACTGAGCTTGAATTGACTGCCGATGGCTTGCAATTTTTGCGTAGCGACAGCCTGCCGGTGCGCTCGCGCACGGTTAAGGTCTGGCACCGCTATGATCCCATCAGCGACGAGATTAAGTCCACACAGAATGATGGAGCGCGTCTCAGCCAAAGTGATTTCAGTCGCGTTAGTGTCGCTGATCAAGCTTTAAGGCCGCAAAATCCGCTGCCGCAGGTTGAGCGCGCCATAGCGCAGGAAACGTATGACTGGAAAGCCCCTGCGACAGTTATAGACCGCATCGCGCCCATTGTTCAGCCAGCGGGACGGATAGAGCGCCGACTTGAAGTCTCGTGCAGCGAGGATGGTGCACTGTCTGCGAGCGCTCCGCGTGATGCAGCGTTGCAGCGTTGGCTGGAGCAAGCGCAACTCGAACTGGCATGGGAGGTTCTGCTTGCTGATGCTCTGACAAGCGAGCCAGATTCCTTGCTGCCCATCGTTCACTCTTCTGTTTTACGAGAGGCCCGCACTGCCCGCCCCATTGCCGCTAAAGGGAGCACAGCCAGGGCGCGGTTCTGCATCGTTGCGCAAGGGGTTGCAGCAGCGGATGCAACAACACCCATTATCGTTTTATCGTCTGAAGTGAATGCACCAGAACTGGTTGCCAATGGCAAACAACCGACCGTGTACACACTGCTTGTGCCTACCCCCGCAGGAATTACGACGGGATTTCGTAGCTTGTCTCTGCCTCAGATCGATGGGGCGAGCGTTCAAGTAGAAGTAGCCGGTAACCTCCGCCTCTATTGGGCCGGGCAGCCGCGCCTGTGTGGCCTGGCGGTAACTTTGAACGACCAGGCTGCAACCGAGCTTTGGGCCAAGCTGCGCAGAGATTTAGAAGGGGCTTGCGAGCACTCTGATGACCCACGCATTGCCTTCATGCCCGTGGCATGGCGGGATGTCGATGCACTCAGCGAAACGGTGTGGCCGTGGCTTGCCACGCGTGCTGAACAGCCACTGAACGATCTGATGGCATTGGTCGAACCCGCTACACAAGCAATTGGTTTGTGGCGGCCCGGTAGGAAAGACTGGAAACCAGCGTGGGAAGGATCTCTGGCAAAAGCTATTGATGAGTCGTTGAGGCATACGCCCAATCAGCTTGAACCTGAAGAAGTCGTTTCTCTTTTGACCCAGGTGGCTCAGATGTTGTCTGCAGACAAGGCTGTGCCGCTGCAAGCCGCGCTGCTGCGTCATGCGGCTCCCATTCGGGTCTTGGAATCATTGGCAAAGCTGCGATCTGCCTTGCCTTCCACCACTGAAATTCCAGAAGAATTGCTCACCGTCGAATTGCGGCAAGTGTGGCTGGAACACGCATTGGAGCGCAAAGAGTTGAAGATGTATGGCCCACACGCGATACAGCAGCCAGTGCAAGTTATTGAGAAAGCCGTTCAGGATGTTTACCGGAGTATTGGCGAGCAGGCGTTGAAAGCGGCGGGTAATAGCCAAATGGATGTGCGTACCTTGACCCCTCGTGCCTTGGATGCCGTGCGCACTTGGCGCAAAGCTGCGGAAAGTTTCCACGGTCTAAAGATATCGTTGCCCCTCTGGGATGCGTTGAATGAAGCGGTGGAGAGCTGGAGCCTTCTGGCGCAGGAGAAGCTGGCCCCAGTCGAGATTGGGCATCGCATCGCCGTGCTGGATACCAGCGCTCTGATGGAACATCCTGGGCTTTTGCAAGGGCTGAGCTCCAGCGATATTTTGGTGGTGCCGCTTCGTGTGCTGAGCGAGTTGGATGGTTTGAAGAGCAGTGAAGATGAGGCTCGCGCGGTCAAGGCGCGCGCGGCCATTCGCCAGTTGGATGCAAGCGCGTCCCGTATCCGCCATGAAACAGACTACGCAGCCTTACTGCCTGCTGAATGGGATGCCAGGCAGCCCGACCATGCCATTCTTTCAACGGCGTTATTCTTTCGGCTGAATGATGTTTTGTTTGTGAGCAATGACATCAACCTACGCACCAAGGCGCAGTCTCTTGGCCTGAACACGCAAGATTCCAAGTCATATGCGCCTTCGCACCTTGTGCCCGCTGCTGCTGCTGGTGCACCAAGCATACATTCACGGAAGCAAGATAAAAGAAAAAATCAAAGGAAATGAAACCATGAGTCGGGCAGACGAATATCGCTATCAAATTCAACGGCAACGCAAACAAGAGCTTGATCGACAGCGTGTGCGCGAGACAACGCGTCCGTTCCTTGAGCGCTACCGCAGCGTATTGAATGATGTCGCCAGCCAAGGGCTGGGCGATGTGATTCCAGCGGAGTTTCGTGAGCTGAGTTCTGATCTTCAGCGCATGGAGGCTCTGCTGGAGTCTGACCCGTTTGCTGCCAGAGATATGAGCCGTTCCCTGGGTGGTCGATTCCACGGATTACCACGCTTTGCGCGTGAGCAACGCCGTTCCCGTCAAGAGGCGGAGCTAGCCGCAGCTGAGGCATTCCGCAACGCGCAGCAAGCTGAGGTCGAACGACAGTTGCAGGTGAAGGCAGAACTTGAAGCAGCATGGCGCGAGGGTTTGAGTGGCTGGAGCACACCTGTCGCACTCAACGCAGCGTTTGCCGAGTTGCAGAAACTACGGGAGCGGCTACTTGGCAATGCTGCCAACAACATGACCTCGGCGCAAATTTCAGCCGCCTTACGCGAAGTTCGGCAGCGATATGAAGTGGACGCTGAGCGCCAATTGCAAGAAATGAAAAATCGTGTGCAGCGCGAGGCCGTGACCGACGTACTGACGCTGCAAAGAGAGCAGTTGGAGCAGGAAGCGAATAAGGACGGTGGCGAACGCGCTGCCAAGTTGCGCGAGGCATTGGCTCATGCAATAGGACTGGCTCCTGCAGAGCAGGCTGAAGCCTTGAACCAACTGGTGCAAGAACAAGATGAAGCTGCCGTAGACGAAAGCCAGCGTCGTGAAGTCGTGCGGGCGGTTTATCAGTCACTGCAACAAGCTGGCTTTGTTGTGGATGGACCAGAGCATCTTGTATCGGAAGGGGAAGACCAAGTGCTGATTCGCGCCCGTCGCCCTGCTGGTGCGCAAGCAGATTTCCGCGTCAACTTGAGCGGTCATCTCAGCTACAAGTTTCATCAATACAAAGGCAAAACGTGCGAGAAAGATGTCGCCCCCGTCATGGCAACGCTACAAGATGCTTACGGCATCAGCCTGAGTGACAAACGCGTGATTTGGGTCAATCCCGACGACCAGGATCAGGATGCTCGCCCTTACCCTGATGCGACACAGGAGAGAAGCAAATGAGTTCAGCTTTGTTGCCGTGGCAGGAAGACTTTCGCCGCGAATGCGGCATACGGCGCGGTGTTATCTTGCACGGTAATACGGGTGATTTGACATCCGATCCCGAAGCACCAGGGCAATGGACAGCGTTGCCTACCGCGTTGATGAACCTGCTGCGTCAGCGTGGGTATCAGCATGTAGTTTTCTGGAACCGCGTCAATGGTGTCAGCGGCGTTGATGCGAGGACTTGGGGGGAATTGCAAAGCTCAGTTACCCCACCTGCCGCAAGAGAAAGCACATCTGAGGGGAATGCCTATGACATGGGTGATTTGCCGCCTACACCAGTGGCGAGCCCCGCATCCAACGGCATCACGGCCAGCGCGGATGACTTACTGACTGTTGCTGCACAATGGCTGCGGCAACCGCGCACCGAAAAACCTGTCGCTTTTGTGCTGGACTGGACACAATATTTGTTTGGCAGCGTCAATTCGTTGAGTGAGAACGAGCGCGGATGGCTGCTACGTCTGGGACAGGCCACCCGTGATGCCGCCGTGGTTCGTAATGCTGAAAGCATTGGTCAACCGCAATCGCTGCTGGTGTTGCTGTGCGGGGGCTTGAATGTGTTGCCACCATCCATCTACCTGAACAATCCCTTGTTCAGTGAAATAGCAATTCCCTTGCCGCCAAGGCAGATTCGCGAGTCTGCCGTACTGGGTTTGAAAGAAGTGTTTCGGCTGCAGCCCCCTTTGCAGCAAGGCGGACGAGAGTTAGCTGACTTTGTGGATGGATTAGAAGGCCAGAGTATCCGCGACATTCACAATCTCGCACGACTTTCACGACAGGAGACTGAAGTCTCAAGTGCCTTGTCTCTGCTCAACCTATATCGCCACGGCCGCCGACACAGCCCCTGGGAGCAACTGGATCACAAAAAACTTCAGACCATTGTCGAAACCCTGGGGCGGCGCGTCAAAGGTCAAGGGGAAGCCATTGAATCGGTGCGGCGCATCCTCGTGCGCGCCTTCACGGGACTTTCGGGACTTCAACACTCATACAGGCAACGTACTCCCAAGGGCGTGCTGTTTTTTGTCGGCCCTACGGGCGTAGGCAAAACTGAACTGGCGAAGTCCATTGCGGAATTTCTCTTCGGCGACGAAGAAGCCTGCCTTCGCTTCGATATGTCCGAGTTCAATCACGAGCACGCTGACCAGCGATTGGTGGGTGCACCGCCAGGTTACGTGGGCTACGAAGCTGGAGGGCAGCTGACCAATGCGGTCAAGCAAAAGCCATTTTCCCTGCTGCTGTTTGATGAAATCGAGAAGGCGCACCCGCGCATCCTTGATAAGTTTTTGCAAATTCTGGAAGACGGCCGCTTGACGGATGGAAAGGGCGAAACGGTGCTTTTTTCGGACACCGTCATCGTATTCACTTCAAACATCGGCGCAGCCGAAGTGAGCCATGAAAGCCAGGATGTGCGCAATGCATTCATCCAAAAGGTGCGACAGCATTTCGTGCATGAATTAAAGCGCCCTGAATTGCTAGGGCGCATTGGCGAAGCCAACATCATTCCTTTCAACTTCATGCGTGATGATGGATTTTTGATTGATATCGCTCGAGCCAAGCTGGAGCCACTGCGTAAAGGGCTGAAGGATAAATGGGGTGTTTCGGATTTGAGGCTAGTTAAGGAGGCCGAGATACTGGCCTTGCTGGTCAGGGAAGTGGATCGCGGAACGGGTGGTCGCGGCGTCCCTAACGCACTGACCAATAAGCTGATTGATCCATTGGCCGATTTTCTATTTGCACAAATGGCCGCCCCTGATCAGATCCGGGGAAAGGCAATTGAAGTTCATATTGCCGGTGGAAAATTGTTATTCGAACTGGAGTGAAATTTGTGCATTGGCTGAATATGGCATCTCGCCTACCTTGCACCGAAGCAGAAGGGCCGGGGCGAAGAGCAGCATTGTGGGTGCAAGGTTGCAATAAGCGTTGCCGTGGCTGCTGCAACCCCGCGTATTTGCAGCTGGTTGAGCGTGAGTTTGTTTCGGCCTCATCGGTTCTCGACTGGCTTGAAGACGCGCACCATGCGTATGATCTTGAAGGGGTGACCTTTCTCGGTGGCGAGCCCATGTTGCAAGCACAAGGCTTGACTGTTGTTGCGCAAGGAGCGCAGTCGCTGGGGCTGTCAGTGATGGTATTTAGTGGATATACAAAAAACGAGCTTGATGTGCTGCAGCTGCCTGGGGTTGACCAACTGATTCGCTACACGGATGTGTTGGTAGATGGCCCGTATGAGGTGAATTTGCCGGAGCAAAATCGCCGTTGGGCAGGCTCCACAAATCAACAATTTCATTACCTGACAACGCGTTACGACGCACGGATTGAAAGTGATGGTGAAGTCGAGCGTGTGCTTGAAGTTCGCCTGAGAACTGATGGCTCAATGTTTATAAACGGATGGCCAGAAAAAGTATTGCGCTGAATGATTTGGCGCGGACAGGCGGTATTGGTTCGCATAGATTTCATCCGTCATCGCAATCATCTCAAATTATTTACAAAAAAACCTGTGCATTGGCGCAAGGTTGGATTGAGGCTTTTAATGCATCTTCAGGGACACCTCCTATACATCGACATTACACAAATATGCGGCATCGGCTGTGCCTTCTGTATGTACGCCGACAAGCACAAAGCGGGCATTAGCATGGAGCTATCAACGTTAGCGCGGGAAAACCTTGCTAGGTTGATCAATGCTTCGGAGGTCAAGCGCATCTCCATCAGTGGTGAAGGCGAACCACTCAACAACGCCAAAGTGTTCCACGAGATTCTTGGGTTGTCAGAAGGTGGTAAGTGCTTCGAATTCATCACCAGTGGGTTCTATCCACATGACAAGATGGAGGAGTTCTACGACACGACAAACCGGATTGTCTTGACCAATGGCGACACCTGCAACATCCGCCTCAGTGCAGATAGCCATCATATCGAGAAAGTCAAATGGCGAGCCCATGGTTTCAGCTTGGACTTCCTTCGACGTCGGCGACCGTCTGGGCTGAGTTTCTCGTTCCGCTCAATCGATACCGACCGCGATTTCACTCGTGAGTACCTAAAGTCCGAACTGGCTTGCTGGGGGCTTGAGGCAACCATCGAACCACAGAGCGTGCTGGAAGATGTGCTGGTTGCGGGTGGCGAGTGCTTCGGCATCGACTACAAGAACCTCGTTCACCCAGCTCCAGGAACCGCCCCCGGTTATTTGGATATGCTCGGCTACATTGAGGCGATCGAGTCCAAGGTCGGCAAGCCCTTTACCTTCGGCAGCCTGAACAAACCGCCGCAGGCCAATGGTTTGGATGTCACGGTAAAGCCTAGCGGCGATATATACCTGTATGGCATCGAGAATCAGCGTCTGGGCAACATTCACTTTGACCAGGTCGACTGGCAACGGCTGGTTGAGCACGTGAGGGAAACACCGTTAACCCGAGCACTTTATACGCAACCCTTGACAGAGCTGCTAGCGCGCCTTGATAACACCGACCTGCTTCGTTCGATCATCGCCAAGGCGAACAACCCCTACTGGCTTGTGAAGGAACTGGCAAGTCATACCGGGCTGCTCGGGCAATGGGAAGCTGCATGATCGACTCACACAGCCACACCTTTTATTCGAAGCATGCAACCGGCACCGTTGATGAGTTGGTTCGCGCCTCGATCACCGCCGGCGTGTCCGTCCTAACAATCACCGACCACGCGCCGTTTCCCATAGATACGGACAATCGTCTGCTCGCCTCCGAGCTTGATCGATATTTCGCCGACATCGAGCGAGCGCGGCAGGTCTACCAGGGGCAGATCACCATCCTGTGTGGCCTGGAGCTCGACTACATGCCAGGCACCGACGCCTTCAATCGCGAGCTGCTTGCTCGTTACCCGATGGACTTTGTAATCGGCTCAATTCATTACGTGGAAGTTCCAGATGAGGCGATGGTGAAGGTCTGGGAGCTGCCACGCATTGCCGGGGAGGCGTTTCTAGATCGCTACTTCGCCAATCTCGAAGGTCTGCTAGAGAGTGGATTGTTCGATGCTGTAGGGCACGCTGACACCTTGCTGCGTGGTGTGCCGGAAGACATCTTCCTGCGCCGTTTCGAACCTTTGCTAGCGCAGCTCGTCAGAAGTGGTATCGCATTCGAGCTCAATGCCTCAGGTCTGCGAAAGTCGAGCCTGGACCCTACAACGGGTAGAGAGGCCCAGGGCTTTTGGTCTTATCCGTCTCGGGAATTGGTGGCACACCTTATCGCACACGGGGTACCTTTCACGGTTGGGTCTGATACCCATGACCCGAGCGACGCTGGTGCGGGCATTGCTGAACTGCTTGAGGCCCTGAGGCCTATGGGGCTAAAGAGCATTAGTTACTACAAGATGCGCCGACGAATCGATGTCTCCCTCGACAGCCTGACGTTACCGGGCACACCAGCAACTTTGACAGCAGGACTGGAACGGCCTTGAACATGATTTACCCCGGAAATTCTCCACTATGGTTCGAGGTACTTAAGAGTCCGGTTGATGTCCAGTTGGCGATGTTTCGTCAGGCTTCCGCTCAGCCCCGTGCGAATGATGTGAAAACTGGATTCCGCGCGTTCGCTGCTGAGCTGTTTGCACGTGACCTGATCAGCATGACCGAGTATGTTTCGATTTTTGGCGGTACTGCCCTGCACTGCCTTACACCTGCCGAGTCGGGGTTGTTCCGCGACATGGCCACGGGCAGCGATGCCGCAGCACTGGCTGGGATCTACAGCCGTGCAAAATACGGCGGTGTGCATGACATCCGGTATCTCGCAAGACAACTGATCGACTACCTCTGTGGCGAGCTGGATAGGCCAGACTCGCAATGGTCATACCTGTTCCAGAACGCCAAGGTCTGTGGTGACAACGTGGTGATGATGACCACTGGTTGGCGCAACGTGCCGTCCACGGCGAACGTACTCTATGAGTTCGTGGTCGAGGAGGTCAACGTCAAACTGGCGCATATGGCGTTGCCGACCATCATCAACGTCAAGCTACCCAGGATTGCGCCGCCCTGTGAGGACTACGCCAGCCTCAGCACCGAGGAGCGGGAGCGCGTCAATCTGGTTCAAGACCACATCATTCCGGCTGAAAATTTCTATCGCTGGAGCGGTGTGCATGTGATCTTTGGCGACGATGTGTTGGTTACCGGAGCTACTGCTGACAAAGTGTTTTATGAATCCATGCGTAACGGTGCAAAGTCGTTCCACGCAATCTATCCGGTGGCGATTGATCCCCGAGTGGCACTGGGTGACGCCTCGGTTGAGGATCGGCTGAATAGTGTGGTGGTCGAGCAACGGCTGGACGATACCGTTGCGGAGCTGTTGTCTGCGCGGGACTACCAGCCAATCCTGCGCACCCTGCGCTTGTTGTTCGGGGAGGGAAACCGAGAGTCGCTCGCCGCCTTCCTGCCGAAGGTGCCTGCGTCGACCTGGCTGCGCCTGTACAAGTCTGCCTTGGGCAACGAGTTTCTAGGCCAGCCGCAATGTGCTCCTTCCTTGGTGCTGCTGAGGGAGTACCTGACAAATGCCGGGTTGTTAAGTACCAATGGCAGGGCTATTTACCCGTGAGCAGCCAGCCTTGAGGCTTCGTTTGTGAATGTGTGGGTGTCAGTGTTACTGCGCTTGCGCGCAGATGAATTTGGCACTCACTGACCTCACTCAGGTTTAACTGCTGAGTTATCACCTCATGAACGGTCGGGGTGCCACGGTGAGGGGATGCGTGGGCAACGTACAACCAAGCGGGCACACGCGTCGGTAGTGGGCCGAACTCGAGCTCAATACGTACTAGGTCGAATACTTCAGTCGTTCGTCCGCTCGGAGTCCAGGCGAGCGGAGGAGTGCGATGATCGGGCTGCGTCACTTCGAGAGGACATTCGAGCTCCATATTTATGGTCCCAGGGTAACAGTCTACGACCTCGGGGAAGCCTTGGCTGATCAGTGGCAACTGGCGAGCGAGAGTTCCCTGCGCCACGCCTAGGCCGGGCACTATCCGTGCTTTAAGCGAATGGATTCGCTCAGCATCGGGCATTGTGGCTAACAACTCATGAAGATTGTCCAATAGAACCTCTGTCGATAACGCATTCATATCCTTCTGCCGGTACGCCGAATTTGACCAGCGTCTTGCCGACGATAGACGATCCTGGCCAAAGGCGGGGTCTAGTTCCGTATGATCACATTTATCACCGCATCCTGAAACTTGCAACGGCACGCGAGATTTTGTTAAAGGTAATCTTCTGGCAAACCTCAAGGTCAAGGAGTCGTCCGGGATTGGACAGCCACCCGCAGGCGTCCAATTATCGGTCAGGAAAAACTGTCCAAACAACCGGAGCCAGCTCTAAATGAAGACTCTATTTCCTGTGCTTAGTGAGCTCCTGATACGGCTTCTTGATTGGTCATTTGTACTCATCAAGCGGTTTACGAAAAAAAATAGCAACGTCAGGCATATTGTTTTCGTTAACTGGAATGGTAAGTACGGTGACGCTATCGCTTCGGCCCCCATCATCGAATTCCTAACTTCTCACTGCGGTGTAAGAGTTAGTGTAATTACCAACGAACCACTGCGTGCGCTCTATTGCTCGGTGATACAAGTAGATTCAGTTCACGTACTTGAGAAGAATTTTGGATGGTTTGATCTAGTTAATATCGCATTCAATGTAAAAAGGTGTGATGCAATCGTCCCACTCTTTGGCAAGCTTGGAGTTAAGGATGTTCTGTGTGTTCTTCTCTTGAACCCTCGAGTCATTTTTAGCACAGATAGCGCCTTAAAGATGTCAAGTAAGGAATTCATAGATAAGTCGAAAAACAATGATATCTACGGAATCTACCAGTCGATTGTCGATATGGCAATTAGCGGGAACAATACTTTGGCTGGAGCTTCATTTTGTGTAGAGAACGACTGTTTTTCAAAAAGTTATGATTTTCTGATCAACCCTTACGGGAGTCGGAATGACAAGTCGCTTTCTATCGAAAAAACTAAGTCTCTTATAAGACACCTAGCTACGTATCATCGTGATAGTAGCTTTGGCGTTATGCACTCTCCTAATTCTTTACTGTCAGCCTCACAGTTGGTTGACGACTTGAGCTTGCCTAATGTTGAGCTGGTAAAAGGAATAACAAATTTTGAAAGTGTTATTCCGATCATTCGCAAATCAGGACTATTGATCTCAGTAGACACATCTCTTGTCCATGTTTCTAAGGTACTAAATAAAGGTGTTGTCGCTATCTACCCTGAGACTAGGTATTTTAATATTTGGCAACCGACAACAAGTCGAAACTTTGAAGTTGTTCAGAGCAAAGGTCTGGTTGACTTTGGAGGCATTAAGGATATGAATCAATTCGAAAACGCAGACGTCGATTATGCGTTAAACCGAATTAAGAACAGTGATAGATTGGAAAATAAAAAAGTGGTTTTCTTGTACTGGCACTCTTCTAAAGAGGACATGCCTATCGGCCATGCCTTAAACATAAGAAATTTAGAGACTAGGCTAAGTAACAGTGATTGGATTGTTATCGTTACTACGTTAGACAAGCGCGCGCCTGATTACATTGAAAACTACATACCCCTCCCGCCGTACTTTCATCAACTGATAGAGAAGGCTGGCGATCCTAGCGTTCAGCATGGAAATCATAATGACATTATCAGGCTTAGGCTTTTGGAAAGATATGGTGGTGTTTATCTAGATACGAGCACTATTTTTCTCAGGAATAACTTTGACGAAGTGTCCTTGTACAAGAATCTTATTTATTCAACGAGTGCTTCGCTGGCTGGCTATGCAAACGTGACATTTACTCGCAAGGATGAAAAAGGGCGTAATTACTTTAAAGAGGCAAAAGATGGTATTGAATTAGGCGTTTTGTACGCAAAACAAAAGTCTAATATCCTGCGGATTTTTAACTGTGAAATCGACAAGTACTGGAAGTGGAAAACATCCGATAAAGACTACAAGGATTATCCGCCATTTATAGAGCATGGCTTAGGTAAAATAAGTTTCCTGAATGAGTATCATGTCCATTACTCTATCTACCATCTTATCATTACCAGGCAACCAGAATTGCTTGGAGAGGTTGTAGTGCAGAGCATACATAGAAGTGGTAAGGAAACCGCGCTTGCGCATGGCCCTTATGCCATATCCGATATATTCTGCCGTGGAAAAACTTCTTATGAGTCGGCTTCATCTAAAAAGATGTTGCAATGTTTTGTTGAGGGGGATATGGATACATGGGATGGTATGTCAACCTCACTAGATGTGCGTATTGAAATCTGTCAAGAAGTAGAGCTTTTGACAATCCCAGGATATTTGAGAAAGGAATTGGAGCAAGAGTTTACTTGTCTAGGCGACTATTTAAACAAGAAAAGTCTGTACCACGAATTCTATGGCTTTTTAGCTGCTGAGGCCGAGCAGGCCTGTTTATTGACAGGCCGATGAATTATGACAACATGGGCAAACCCGATTGATCCGGGGCTGGTCTCGATGCAGCAGGCGCTGGGGGACTATTTCACCCTGCTAACCCCGGACAGCCTGGAGCATTGCATAGATGCTTCTATCCTCGGCTGTCACCGCGTTACCTTGTTGACTCCCGATGAGGTACCGTCCTTCGCTTCTTTTGATCCCGTCGCCAGATTCTGTGCAAGCGCACCGGCTCTAACGCCTGCCCATCCCAGGGCTGCGACCCAAAAGGTCGGCAAAACCAGGAACATCGTCCCCATGACGAACATCAGAAGCATGTCGCCAAAGGCGTTGTTCAGCCCCACCAGCGGGTCGAAGTTGCTGTGTGGCCGGTTCCAGCCGAAGCCCCAGCCGTAGAGCGCATCGAGGATGGTGCTGTCGATCCAGCGCGCGAGCTGGAACCAGAAATCGACGAAGAACAGCGCGAACTGCACGACGCTCACGGTAACGACGGTCTTCAGGTCGTAGGTGCCCACGACCAGCACCAGCGGGATGCAGATGACCAGCGCCATCTTGAGCAAGGCGAGCACCATAGGCAGCGCCTGGCGCACCACGTCCATGGCGGGAAACGCGGCAATCGCGCCGACAGCCATGCCGACGTCGCCCGTGGCCCGCGTCACGATGTTCGGCAGGGTCTTGTCGATCTGGCCGCCGTAGTCCGTATAGACGCTGCCCTGGTTCAGTTTCTGCTGCCTCGGCGAGGCGATGGTGCGGATCACCGAGTCGTCCACATCGGCTCGGCTCAAAAAGCCGGCCCAGCCCGCCAATCGATTCAGCAGGCTTGGGTCTACCTGCCCCAGCAGGCGTGCGCGCAGGCCATTGCTGCCATCGGCCCACCACTGCCTGCAGGACGGATAGCCGCCACCGCTGGCCACCTGCGCAAGCCCGGCATCACGGTTGCTGTCGTAAGGCCAGTCATCGCGTGGTGTGCTGGAGCGGTAGGTGTCGTAGTAGCCGCCCGTGTCCGTGAAGAAGCGCGAGCCGATCCAGGTCACGTCGTGCATCTGCGCCTCATCGAGGTTCGGGCGCTGCATGAAGAGCTTGGCGCGCGCCGGTCCGTAGCAGTCGCGCGAGAAATCCGCCACTTCCTGAGCCAGCACCGGGTCGTCGATGCGCGTCGCGTCGATCTCCATGCGCATCTGCCGCAGATCGGTCCCGCAAGGGATCGCCGCCACCGAGGCACCGGTCACTGCTCGCGAGAGTGTGTGCATAAAGGCCCACCAGACGGGCACCTTCGCCGATTGGTTGTTGATGGTGCTGAAGGACTGTGACCAGCCGGTATCGGTGGGTTGCGGCACGCTGACCTGGCATTGGGCCGAGCGTGCGCTGTCGTAGCGGATGGTGTTGAGATCCACGTCGATGAAGGGGATGCCGGCGAACATCACCACCACGATGGCGACGAACACCCGGTTCTCGATGCGCGCAGCCGAAAGCACGCCCTTGTTGCCTTCGTCGGCACCCTCCGCACGGGCCTTCAGCCATTCCTGCACGATGATGGCGACGAAAGGCAGCGCGAATACACCGCTCGCCACCAGCACGGCCCATATGCCGTTGTGGACGACCCACGACACCAGCGTCAGGTAGTACTCCAAGTAGTCGGTGGTGAAAAGCGTCATGTCCTCGCCCCCTCAAGCGGCCTGCATCAACAGGCTGGCTTCCAGCGCCACAATGGCGGCGACGCCGGCGATCTCGCTGCGCAGCAGGCGCCGTCGCGCCTGCCTATCCGCTCCGCGCTGGGCCTCGCGCGCCAGCAGTCGGCGACGCATCCAGACCCAGCCATAGGCTGTTGCGCCGTACAGGCACAGACGCCACACAAGGAAGTAACCCGCCGTGGCCGTCAGCCACAGTTCCCAGCTGGCGACGCTGCCGACGAGGTAAATGCCGACGACGTTGGCACCCACGGCGGCAGCAACGAGCACCACCGTCCACAGCAACGCCTTCGCCGCGCGCCGATTCAGCAGCCAGCGCGGGCGCAGCCAACTGGCACGCGGCGGGTTCATGGGTTGCCTCCCGGATTGCCCTTCTGAAGCCGGTCGAGGCGGTCGGGAATGGGATCGCCTTCGTAGATGCCACGTGAGCCAGCCGCGCGCGTGCCGTGGCGTTGGATGATGGCCATGGGCGAGTTGTTCGCCAGCTCGCGGCGCAGCTCCAGCTCGGTCTTGAGGTTGCGGATTTCCTGGTCGAGCGTGTCGCTCTCGTGGTTCACGGCCTCGACCGCCAACTGGTTCGCCGCCACGTTGGGCTCCTTCTTGCCGGTCAGCAGGGTGCGCTGGAGCAGCAATGCCTTCTCCAGCACCGACGCCAGCGCGACCTCCGAGGCCAGGCGCCGCGCCAGCAGGTCCTGATCCGGCTCGTCGCGCAGCGCCTCGATGACGCCACGCGTGATGGGCAGCGAGTTGCTGCCAGCCGCGCGCAGGTTCTCGAAGGTGGTGTTGCGAGTTCCCGAGACCAGTTCCTGCAAGGCTTCCAGCTTTGCCTCGTACTCCTCCTGGATCAGCGGCGTCAGCCCGACGCCGGGCACCGTTTCGGTCTTGGTGCAGGCATCGCAGGTACGCTGCACCTGTTCCCCAAGAACCCGTGTGGCCCATTCGGTCGCCTGCTGTGGCGACGTCCAGGTCTGGCAGGACAGGCTCGCGCAACTGGCGGGGGCAATGGACGACGTGTCGGTCACGCTGCGACCGTTGACTAGGTTGTAGCCCGCGCGGGTGACGTCGCCGACCACGCGGATCGCGGACTGACCTGCTCCCCCCGCATTGCTGCCGCCCACCCAAGGCACGCCGTCGTTGCCCCGGCGCGTCTCCGCCTGTTCGATCGCCGACACGGCATCCGTGCTCGACACCGCATCGCGCAGTGCCATGCCTTCGGCCATCTGGCTCCAGCCGAGCTGTCCGCCCGCCGTGTCGGCCATCTTCTCGGCCATGGCGCGGCACGTCAGCTTGGAGCGGTCGAAATCCAGCCGCGCCTGCAGCACGCCGTTGGTCAGCAGGTTGTACAGGCCGGGATCGGCGCGCTGGATGATCAGCGCCGGCAGCGATGCCACCGCGCTGGTGGCGCTCTGGATCACGTTGCTCATGATCTGCTGAAAGCCGTTGGTGACGCCGTTGAGCTGGTTGCGCAGCGTGGTCTGGATGCTCATGTCGCCGCAGATCAGGTTGCTGTTCCAGCCCACGCCGACGCCGATCGAGCGCATGCCGGCAGCGCGGCCCATGGACACTGCGCTGCCGCCGCCAATCGAATACATCACCTCGTCGCCGATGACGGAGCCGCCGGTTTGAAAACCGGTCTGCGCCCACGCCAGGCCGCCGCCAAGAACGAGCGCGCCAGCCAGCACCCCAGCCAATACCGTTGGGCGCAGCAGGCGGCGTGCCTTTGGGGAGAGGTTCATCAGTTCAGGACGCTTCATCGCCGTACCCTCATTGGAAATCGACGCTGCCGAGGAACACTTGCCCCCGGCGTTCGCAGCACGCATAGGGCCGCCACAGCGCCCAGGCGTAGTCGCCTTGCTGCGCCTGGGTCAGAAAGCCGCTGCGCGGGAAAACCGTGCAGGACGAGGACAGGACGGGCGTGAGTTCCTGCCATTTGCCCGTCGAGGCATCGCCTTCCATCAGCGCGCCGGCAGGCCAGTAGCCGGGCCGCGAGTTGGCGAGCAGCGGCTGATAGACGTGGATTTGCCCACGGCGCGTGACGACATCGCCGGCGCGCTGGGCCACTACGGCGCCGGCCTTGTGGTCGTCGGCCTGGTGCAGGAAGCCGCCGCGCGGATACACGTTGCCCCAGAGGTTCAGCGTGGTGCGCGCGCCGACCTCGCGCCTGCCCGGAATCAGCGCCTCCGGGTAGGCCATCTCGGGCACGTTGTAGCGCCAGGCCAGCGTGTCCAGGGTGCTGAGCAGATACGGCATGAACGCTGTGCCTGCGCCCTCGCAGAAATAGCCCGAGGACGAGACGAACTGGTTGAACACCTCGACGCCGGGATGGCCGATCACGTCTGCATTCTTGAACTTGGCGAGATTGTTCTCGTGATCCTCGTTGGTGGTGCCATCTCCGCCCGCTTGGGCGGACGGGTTGGGCGCGCTCATCGCCCGGACTTCGACCCAGGGGTTCTCGCCGGTGTTGCTGTAGCTGGAGACGACCGCATCGGGGATGTAGTGGCGCACCTTGATCGACGTGCGCACCGTGCAGCCTGTCCAGGTGCAGTAGAGCCAGTAGCAGATGCCGACGACGCGGTATTCGAGGCAGTCTGGCGAGGCCACTGAACCAACGATGGTTGCGGTGTTGAGGGCGTAGCTGCCCGTGGCGCTGAGCAGCAGCACTGAGGCCACGCCAGCACGCAGGCGACGCATCCGCTCGAAGGGTCGGGTCATGGCTGCGGCCTCCGGTGTTGCGCAATGCGCGCGACGGCACGGGCCACGTCCGGCTCGCCATAGACCACGTAACGCTGATCCACCACGACCGCCGGGATGCTGGTGACGCCCAGGCTCCATGCGTCGGCGACGCCCTGGTATGCGGCAGCGATGCGGCGCTGGAGGTCGGCACCACCGTTGTTCAGGCGGCGCTTGACGATGGCCGTGGCCTGCTCAGGATCGGCGGGCAGCTGTGCGGAAAGCTCGGCTTCGATGCGCGCGCCTTCATCCAGCTCGATCAACCGCTCTCCACCCATGGCCTTGACCGGGTGACGGCTGTCGGTGACGACCACCACATCGGCGGCGAAGGCGGCGGGGCTGAAAACGGCCAAGGATGCCGGCAGTGCAACGGCCAGGCCAAGGGTTCGCCAGCCGGATGCGAAGCGGAATAAAGATGCTGGCATGTCGCGTGCCCTGGAAGTTGATCAGAGCCATAGTCGAACGCGAACCCGCTGCCGCCCCAACAAACAATGCGCATCGCGGGCACCCCGCATACCTGTTCGGTGCTGCCGCATGGAAAAAAGCGGAGGCCGAAGCCCCCGCTGTGATTACAAAAGACCAGACTCGGCGAATGAGTACGGTGCGCCCTGACCAATCACAAAATGGTCGAGTACCCGCACGTCGATAAGCGCCAAGGCCGTCTTCAACTGCTCTGTCAGCAAGCGATCCGCATTGGATGGCTCGGTGGTGCCCGAGGGGTGCTGATGGGCGAAGATGACCGCAGCGGCGTTCAGTTGCAACGCTCGCTGCAGCACGACACGCGGATAAACCGAGGTCGCATTGATCGTTCCATGGAACATCGGCTCCACGGCCAGCACGTCGTGCATGCTGTTCATGAACACGACGACGAATATCTCATTGGGCTCGGCGACCAGCTTCAAGCGAAGGTAGTCCCTGACCGCAGCGGGCCGTTCAAGACGTGGCCCTGCTTTGAAAACCCGTCGCTCCAGCAACACGATGGCTTGCTGAACGATCCAGTCCTCGTTCCGAACAGAAATATCGGAAAGCGACTCCAGGCAGGAGTCATTGATGACGACAGACATGGCGAACCTCCAGGCAGGGAAATCGGAGGGCACACATGCCCCAGGAGGGCAGGCCCTCCTGGGAATGGAACAAGGGAACAAGGTGCATCCATCACCACAGCAGCGGTGATCGTTCGCGGCCAGGATGCGAGGCGAACGGGTAGCGGTCAGCGCAGCGTGCTGCGCCGTAGCCTCAATGACCGCGGGCTACCTGGGCATGTCGCCGACGACGTCGGCAGGCATTTCGGTGACAGGTGCAGCGGCGGCATCCTCAACCGCCAGCATGTCCATGGCCGACAGCAGTGCATCGCCTTCGATCGGCCCCTGCAGCAGGATCGCCTGGCCGGTCTGACGATCATGCAGCCGAAGCGATGGCGTCGCGGTCACGCCGCCCTTGGTGGCTTCCTCGGCCTGAGCGCGAATCACCCTTTCGGGCCGCTCGCTGGCCAAACACTGCTCGACGGCTGGGTTGAGGCCGGGATAGCGCAGGCCCTCGGGCAAGCCCAGGCCGTCACTACGCGTGTGCGCATAGACCCATTCGATGGCCTGCCAGAAGGCCGCATGCCCGCCACTTTCGGCGGCGCACTCGGCCAGGCGTGCTTCGGCGGAGGCGGCCGGTTCGTGCGCGGCCAGCGGCTGGTGGTGCCATTGCAGGGCTACGTCCGCGTTGGCGCCCACCCAGCGTTTGAGCTTCGGGAAGTACGCTCGGCAGAACGGACATTCGAGGTCGGCATAGAGCGTCAGCGTGAATCGGCCCTGCGCGTTGCCCATCTGCCAGGGCGGCCCGGCCACCTGCGCGGTACTGACCGGCGCGGGAGCCAACGACGCGGGTTCGCCGGGTGCGCGGGACACGAGCCAGATCAGCAGCAGCGTGATCAATCCAGCGGCCACGACCCAGGGCCAGCGCTTGCGCGAGCGCCGACGGAGGGACGCCTGCACCGGCATAGGAACGAAAGGACGTTTCGGTTTCACGGCAGTCTCCGGCGGCTATTGCGGCAGGCCCAAGGCTGGCGACTCGATGCCGCGCGCCTGGTCGATCTTCTCGGCCACCTTGAAGGCCGCGTCGAGTTCACTGATGCCGTGCTGCTGCATGAGTTGGTAACGCTCGGCTTTCTCCTCGGGTTCGGTCTGCGCGAGCGCGAGATACAGGCTCGGTGGCACGGCCCGGAACAGCACTTCCAGGCTCTTGGAGAGGATGACACCCTCGGTGAACTTCCCGGCTTCCTTGCGCGCCGAAAGCATCAATGCTTTCTGAGCGGGTGACAGTTCGCGAAACCGGGCGATCTTCTCCACCTCATCGGGTGGCATCGACAGGCAGATCCACCACTCGATCATGTTGAGCATGGGCTCTGCGGCGCGCGGCAGATCGTCGATGTTTTGTGTGGCGAGCCAGAACCAGGCTCCCAACTTGCGCCACATCTTGGTGATCTTCACCACGTAGGGGGCGAGCAGCGGGTTCTTGGTGATGATGTGCCCTTCGTCGGTGACGTTGATGATCGGGCGGCCCAGGTACTGATCGCGCTCGGCGGTGTTGTTCACCGTGCTGATCAGGCTGATGTAGGCAATGGAGAGCTGCGCGTTGTAGCCCTCGCGAGCATAGGTCGCCAGATCGACCAGGGTGATGTCGGCTTCGGGCCACGGCGAACCGTCGCGATCGAACATTTCACCGTCCGTGCCTTGGCAGAACATGTCCATGGCGTCGGCCATCTCCAGCAGTCGAACACGCCGCATTTCCGGCAGCGTCGGGTCCTGGCTGCGCGTGCGCAGCGCATTGCGCACATCGCGCGTGAGCACGGTGCGCTTCTCGCCATCCTTGCTGTGGCAGTGCTCAGCGGCATCAAGGATGCACTGACGGATCAGCGAGCGGTCGGCCCGCGTCATCCGGGCTTCTTCCTTGTCTTCGCCACCGGTGATCATCAGCCTCGCGGTGATCTCCAATTCGCCCAGCACGTCGCGCTGCTCATCCGCCTCCATGGCCACAGCATCGGGTGGAAGGTCTTCGTCCAGCGCATCGGCGTCGAGCGTCTGCACGTCGCTGGGCGTCTCGATCAGCCGGCGCGCATCCGCGAACGGCGCCAGGGTAACGCCCGAGCCCGGCGCGAGCTTGACCCGGTTCACGGTCAGGCCCAGGCGCCGGGCAAAGTCGCTGAACAAGCCAAAGCTGTTGCCGGCCTCGACAATGAACAGGCGGGGACGGTAGATCGCCGTGACCTGATTCAAGAGGTTATTGAGGGTCGCCGACTTGCCCGAACCTGTCGGGCCGAACAGGAACAGATGGGCATTCATCTGCCGATCCAGGCGGTTGAGCGGATCAAAGGTGATCGGCCCGCCGCCGCGGTTGAACATCGTGATGCCGGGGTGCCCCGTACCCTGGGCGCGGCCCCACACGGGCGAGAGGTTCGCCGCGTGCTGGGCGAACATCAGTTGGGTGTACCACTTGCGCCGATCCTGGCCGGGGTTGTAGCAGCACGGCAGCCAGCGCAAATAGCTGTTCAGCGGCGCCACCTCGTCGTCCTCACGCACCGGCTGCAGGCCGGCGTTGAGCATGACGTTCGCCAGGTCGAGGCCGCGCCGGTCCAGTTCCGCCTCGTCGCGCCCGCGCAGGTAGAACGCCAGCGTGCCGCGATAGAGCTTGTGCGCGCTGCCGATCAGGGAGCGGGCCTCATGCACGTCCTTGAGCGTCTGTTCCGACGCCAGGGTTTCGCCCACGGCCTTCTTCGCCAGATGATTGAGATCCGCTTCAAGGACATCCTGCGGCGTGGCGACCAGCGTCAGGCAAAGGGTGGTGTCCTCGGGCATCTGGTCGAACAGCGTGTTGATGGCGTCCCCTTTGCGGGTTTCGCCGGTCAGGTGCCCCGTGCCCGGCGGCATGCGCAGGCGGTCGGTGATCAGCACGCGGTGCGGCATGCCGTCGAAATGCCAGGTGCCGTGCGCCACGTCGGAACGCGGCTGGCCAAAGAACAGCCGTTGGCTGAAATCCCGCCCGCTCGCCAATTCGATCTCGCCGTCTTCGTCGGCCTCCGTACTTTCGGGGTAGCGCGCCAGCGCATAGAAGCGCTCCCTGTCTTCGGCCCCAGGCCCAAGCAACGTGGGACGCGGGTTGAACCAGCGCAGCAGCCAGTCGTGAACATCCGCAGCCACCATGCGCCGGGCCTGAATGCCGGCGTTCGCCAGTCCGCCACACAGGCGGTCGCAGACGATATTGAGCATCTGCTCGGGTGTCTGGCTGCGGCGGCTGTTTTGCCCTTGGCCGGTCACGCGGCGATAGACCACCATGCGCACGCGCCGGGTCTGGCCGCGCCAGCGCAGCCGTGTGACCACCGTGTCCTCGAACACGCCGCCCGGCTTGGCCACCGCGCGCAGGTGGTGGCCGAAGAAGCGCAGGTAGAACTCGCTGAACGCCGTATCACGGGCGCGCGGCTGCACATAGTCGCGCAGGGTCTGCATGTACTGGTCGAAACTGGGCTCGTCCTGAGCGTAGAGCTGCAGCACCCAGGGGTTCTCGTCCAGTTCATCGAAACTGTCCTGCAGCGCGTTCTCCAAGGCATCGCGGGCCTGTGCGAGCCAGCCGGGTTCCCGGCCTTCGGTGCCCAGCGGCACCAGCTCGTAGAAGGCCGCCACCGATTGCCCGTCCTCCAGCAACATGGCTTTCGACTGCGGCAGGAACTCCACCCAGGGCAACAGTTCCACGAACGACGTCGCGACCTCGTACAGCGCCTGCTCGTCTGCCATGGTCGCCGGCCTGCGACCTTGCACCACCGCGCCGGGTTCGGGGAGGCCGGCCTGGTGCAGTGCCTCGACGTGGCGCTGCCAGCCGTCCGGCTGCTCGTCATCGGCAGCGCCGGACGCGGCCAGCTTCGGCCAGGAGAGTTTCCAGCGCATCAGTAATCCTCCACGCGCTCGCCTGGCATGGCGTAATGCACGCGCTGGTACAGCGGGAACACGGTCGTATAGCCCGGAATCGGCACTGGGTCGGTGCCCGCCAAATGCGGATACACGTACATCACGAGATCGGGGTTGGGCAGGCGCTGGAACTGGCGGTAGACCTCGTTGCGCGCCGTGCGCGTGTAGCGCATCTGCTCGGCAGGCGCGGCCTGCACGTCCATCTCGGTCAGCGGCCTGCGCAGGCTCTGGCGCGCATCGAGCAACTGCCTGCGCGCTACCTTGCCGGCACCACCGCCGCCGTCGCCGGCGTTCTGCTGCCAGATGTTCATCATCGTGCTGTCGCCGTGGGTCAGCAGCTTTTCCTTGCTGGTGGCGCAGCCACCGAGCAGCGCGACGGCCAAGGCCAGCGCCAGGCCCTGAGCCCAGCTATTCAAGTTCGAGGGCATGGCTTTCTCCTGCGCGGTGATCGACCTTGCGGCCTTCGGGATCGAAGTCGATGGCGAGCGGCTTTTCGAGGTGGACGGCGACCTTGGCGCCGGGCTGCACATAAACGGCAGCGAAGGCCTGGCCGTAGAGCTTGTTGACCCAGCTCGACATGTCCTGGACGCCGCTGGCGAGAATCCGGCCCACGGCTTCCTGGCCGCTGATGCCCACGCTGCCGATGGAGCCGTCGGCGCCGACATAGGACGCCCTGCCACTGTCGGATTCGATCAGCGAGGCCACGCCAGCCCCAGCCGCCGTGATCAGCGCCTGGGTGCCGAGGTACTGCTGCGCATTGCTGCGCCGCTCGCCGCTGACACAGGGAATGCCGTGCGAGTCGCTGATCCAGCCCAGGCCGTCGCGTTGTTGGTTGTTCTGCTGGTTGCCCTCACGATCCTCGGGGATGGTGCGGATGGTCCCGTCATGGAACACGAAGGTGATGCTGCGCACCTGGCCGCGCACGCAGGAGAGCGTCCAGTCGCCCGATGCGGTGCCGGAGAACACGGCCCCGGCCACATCGGGAATGTCGATGCCGTTCGCGGTCAAATTGTCAGGCCCGACCAAGACCTTGAAGGGGTATGGATCGTTCACCGTGCCGTCGATCGGCACGCGGCCAATCAGCGCCGTCATCGCCACCGACCCCATCAGTGTCGAGTTGGTCGGCACGGTATAGACGGGCGTCGGGCTCTTGACGCCTGCCGCGCGTGCGCCCGCGTTCGCCACGGTTTGCGCTGTGGTTTCCAGCGTGCTCTGTGCGGAACCGAAGCTGGTGGGGAAGCTTATGCCGCCATTCGACCTGCCACGCCCGTCGCTTTGTTTCGCGTCATCCGGCTCCACCCAGCGCATACCGCCTTCCATGCCGGCCTCGTCGCCGTCACGCAGGCCCAGCCCCACCGGCAAATCGGCATGGCCGCCGCCACGCCCGCCGATGCTGTCCAGGCGCTGCTGCAGGTCAGCGAGCAGCCCCTCGGTCTGCTGGCGCGCGCTGGCCGCCTGCTGTTGGTCGCGGCGCAGGTTGGAGCGCTCGGATTCGAGGGCGGAACTGATGCGTTGGTCGATGGCGTTCTCGCGCTGGCGCAGTCGCTGGTTCTCCTCACGCTGCGACCTGTTGTCGGACAGCGCGGTCTGAAGCTCGGTGCGCAACTGCTTCACCTGGGCAACCAGCGTCGCCACGGTGTCGCGCGGGGTGTCACCCTCGATGCCCAGCGCCTTCATTTCTTCCGGCGTAAGCCTGCCGCCGCCATCCGCGACAGGCGGTGCCGACGCACCGCCACCGGAAAACAGCCGGATGGCGACAAACAGCACCAGCAGGGCCACGGGGATCAGCAGCCACTTCAGGAGTCCGTTACTGCGCATGGCGGGCCTCCCTGTCGTCGCTGGCTGCTGCTTTGGGCTGCGGGAGATGCACAGCGGGGTCGAAGCGATGGATCGCCGGCAGCAGCGATTGCGCGAGGCCGTGCCCGCGCGTCACCAGGTACAGGACGGTGGTGTCCTCGGGGGTTCCGCGCGGGCCAAGCGCCTCGTGCTGGAAGGTGGCGGTGAGGAAATCCCCTTGCAGCACGCGCGGGTCGAGGCTGATCCAGTCGCTGCTACTGTTGGTCAGGCGCACGGCAGTGACCCACTGGTCTTCCAGGCGCCACGAGGCGAGCGCGACCGCGCGTGCCGGCAAGGTCGGCATCAGCGTGCCGAGGTCGAGGTCGAGGTCGCGGCGCAGGTTGACCCGCATGACGCCTGGCAAGGCTTCCACGGTGCGCAGCGGTGCGTAGAGGTTCTGCGCAGCAAAACGTGTCAGCACGACGGGGATTGGCGTTTCGCGCCGCGCCGTCCGGGTGCCCGCCTGCTCCTGAGCGCGTGCATGGGGCGCATCGGCACCGTCAGGCTGATCGCCATAGCGCGCTGTTGAGTTGTTGCCCTCGACGATTCGCACCGGTTCCAGCTCGGCTTCGCCGTCCTTGGGCGGCTCCGCCGCAATGTCGAGCAGGATCAGCGCGCCGGTGTCGGCGTCCTGCAATTGCAGCCGAGTGGGCTCGATCGGCTCGCTGGCGCGCAGGTACACCGCGCCGCCCGCGCTCTGCACGCGCAAGCGCTCACCGACGCCTGCGGGAACGCCCACGCGGACGTTTCGGTCGATGAACACGATGCGCTCCTGGCCGACCTTCAACGGCACCGCCAGCGGCATGCGCTCCCAACGCAGGATCTCCACCGCCTGGACAGCGGGGGACACGACCACTGCGGCGGCCACGGCCAGCAGCCCCAGCAGCGCGAGTACAGGATGCTTCATGGGCTTCATGGGGAATTACCTCCTTGAGGCGCTTGCGGCGTCAGGCCACCAGGCACCGGGCGCGTCGGCTCCGGTGCGCTGATGCGCTGGGGCGTGCCCTCGTAGCAGTCGATCACCAGGCCGAACGGGTTGCGTGCGGGATCGACGTCCACCCGCGCGACCTTTACGGGGTAGCGCACCAGGGCGCGTTTGACCTGCTCGGCGCCGTAGTACTCGTCGGCGCTGATGTCCAACGTCACCACCCAGTCGCGGTCGGAGATCACACGCACGCGCGCCGTGGGGTTGTCGCCATAGCTGCGACCGGGGATTTCGTAGATGCCGCGCACCCGCTGGCGCAGTTCGCCGGTGCTGCGGCGGTAGTCGTAGTCCGCCTTGAGGAATGCCTGGCAGGACGGGGTGAGGTACGGCGAGAGCGTATGGAGGTTGCGCGGGTAATCTTCTTCGCCATTCGTCGGCCAGCGGTTGAGGGTCTGGAACACGTAGAACGTGAACGCATAGACCGACTCGGGCGGCACTTCCCACCACTTGCGGGTACTGCCGGAGCGCAGGTCAGGCGGGACGTGGATGGTCAGATCGCGCGGTGCGCTCCACCAGCCGCCGCCCATGACCAGGGCGACGATGACCAGCGCACCCGCGCCGAGGCGCAGCGTCTTGATGTGCGCCTGCAGGTGGGTGATCTCGTTCTTGAAACGGCTCATCGCGCGCCCCCGTGCATGCCCCTGCGGATGGTCCAGAAGCCGGAGCGCGAGATCAGCACATGGCCGCCCACCCAACCGGCCATCAGCGGATGGCGCGTGGCAATGCGCCACTGCAACTGCCGGTACAGCCAGGTGTCGGGACGCCCACGCTTGAGACGGCGCAGGATGCCGCCGCCGATGAAAACGCCCAGCGCCACGCCCAGGACAACGAAGGTCGGCGCGATGGCAATGGTGCGTAACACCCAGGACAGCGGCGCGCCAACCACCAGGCCGGCAGCGCCGGACAGGCCGCAGCAAATCCACAACTCATCGGCAGTGAGGCCGCGCACGACCACCGGGTGCCTGTTGAGCCGGTGTGGAAGGAACGTGACTGTCCCATCGGCACGGACATGCTGTTGCTCGGACATAGCCCGTCCTCGCTTACAGGATGCCGGTGGCTTCGGTGAGCAGCCAGATGCCGATCACGAGCAGGACGGCGCCGATGGCGACCGTGAGACCGAACTGCCCCCAAGTCTTGCGACCGGTGTGGATTTCCGCGTAGGTGCCGTAGGCGTGGTAGCACACGCCAATGAACATCGACGCCACCACCAGGAGGGCCACGAGCATGATGATGTCGTAGCCGTAGTTCCTGATTGTTTCCATGATGCCGCTGCCGGCGCCGCGGGTCGGGTTTTCCAGCTGCGGCAGACCTTGCGCAAACGACAGCGCGGGCAGCGCGGCGGCACCCAGGGCGACGGCGGCGCGTTGGACAAAACGAGTAGTGAGGATGCGGTTTGGCATGGTCAATCCCTTCAGGTCAGGAGAGGAGGAAGAACGTCATGACGAGGTACATCGCGACGAAGCGGATGCAGACGCCGAGGAACTGGCGTTGGTTGAGGCGGTTCTCGGCCCACCCCACGTAGGCCGTTCGGATGGCCCAGACGCCCCAGACGAGCAGAACCGCAAACACGATGCCGACCAGAACGGTCGCCATCGCGGACGGCGCGATACCGCTGTTGGCTTGAAATGCCGAGACCTGGGCGCCGTTCATGGTCTGCCCTGCGCAGTCGTCGGCAGCGATGGCGGGGCGGTCCGCTCGGTGCGGTACTCACCAGCCAGTTCGGAGAGGTCGCGTGGCTGGGCGCGCGACGGTGTGAGATGGGCCTGGATGCCGGCGCGCACACGCGCCAGATCAGCCAGCAGTCGTGGGTAATCGAAGTGGTAGCGCTCGCCCGGCTGGATGGGTGCGTGTGCAGCGCCATCCGCGATGGTGCGCTCCAGCGCGTCGAGCTGGCGTAGCGCGGCAACCAGTTCCTGGCGCTGTGCCGGGGATTCGGCCAAGGCAACCGGGAACTGACCCATCAGCAGGGCCGTCACGAGAAAAGTGGGCACGCCGCGATGCGCGGCGCGCAGCCAGATCGGAGCCAACATCGCGCCATTCCTGTGTGATAAGCAATGGCTTGATCGTGGCGATCAAAGGCGTATCAGGCCGCAAACAATAAGAACCTGCGGATGACCGGATTGATGGCCTAGAGGTACTTCTTGAAGCTCCCTGCAGTCAGGCTCACGGCCAGCCCCAGCAAGCCGGCGCTGGGCAGCAGGATCAGCAGCGGATGCACCGAGATCGGCAGCGCCAGGTACGTGACCCAGGGCAGCACGGCCAGCGGCATCAGGCTCGCTTTCGCTCGGTGATAGATAAAGCCGGATTCCCGGCCTGCGCCGAACCGGCGCACATCCCGCCGTACCAAACCGTCGATCAGGCCTACGAAAGCGGCCGTGAAGATCAGCGGCAGCGTGAGCGCCAGGACCAGCAGGCGCACGAGGAAAGTAAGCGTCGTGAAGGCTGCGGCGATCAGGTAGCTCTCCGTCCAGACATAGACCTGGCTGATGAAGTAGCGGAAGTTGCGCCCTCCGTCCTGGTTTTTCCCCTGGCTGGGCGCGCGGGCGCGCTCGGCGGTCTGGCTCATGCGCTCCAGGAGCCCTGATCGCACGAACACCCATTCATAACCCGTGTCCACCAGCTCGTGCGCCGTTCGCCCCGGCTCCTGCACGACCACGCTGCGCGTGAAATGCTTGGACAGGTGCCCCAGCTCGTACTGCAACATTTGCTGGGAGTGCTGCCAGCCCTGGTCTTTCCAGAACAGGTGCATGCCGATGCACTCCATCAGGATCGAGAACAGCAGCGAGCCGACCAGCACCCCGAGCAGCCGGAGCGGCAAGGTGATGGTGCCGACGATCAAGCCCTGGCGGCGGTTCTGCTCGCGCTGCGCAGTCGAGGCGGCATCGCTCATGGCGCGGCCTCTTCGCTGGCCGTGTCGCCCGTGCCGGTGATGGGTGTGGCGATGGCCGTCTCATCGAGCAGATCGTCCGGCAAGGCCGCGTCCTGCAAGACCGGGGAGCTGGTGAACTCCCACCACTGCGTGGCCTCGCTGTAGCTCTGGCGCATGTGCCCGGCCAGTTGCTGCAAGTCCGCCGGCATCACTTCATCCGGGTCTGGCGCCGGCAACGGCATACGCACCTTCCAAAGCTGACCGCCCTGCAGCAGCGCGAAGCACTGGCCTTTGGGCAGGCCGACGATGTGCGATGGCTCGATCATCGGCACGCTGGACATGCTGATGCGGTCCTGGGTGTTTGACGTAAAGTCTGTCGCTCCACGAATATCGGAGCTGTCGGTCGCGCCGCTGACGATGGTGGTCGTATAGACCTCGACCTTCGGCAATTGCCGGGTCAGCAATTCAGCGGTAGCCGTCTCGCGCACGCGCAGCATGAACAGGTTGTTGAAGTTGCCGATCACCTGACCGGCCTTCGCGCGGTTGCCAATGCGTGCTTCGATGTCCGAGAGCGTCTGTGTGTACGCGGTGACTTGCAGGCCAGCGCCGCCGCCCTTGTTGATCAGCGGGATGAACTCGTCGCCCATCAACTCGTTGAACTCATCGGCATGGACGTTGATCGGCACGCGCGAGCCAGCCGATGCGCCCGGCAGGCCGTCGTCGATCCCGTGCTTGTAGATGTGGCCGGCGACCGAAACCAGGTCGGAGAACATGGAATTGCCGACTGCGGCGGCGACCTCGGCGTCGGACAGCGCATCGAGGCCGACATAGACCACGGCGCGCTTTCGGATGACCTGCATCCAATCGAAGATCGGGCGTGGGTCGGCCAGGTCGGAGTAGTTCGGGGCCAGAAGCTGGGCGATCTTGCCGCTGGTGAGCTTCTCCAGCAGCGGCAGCAGCGATGCGACGATCTTGTCGAAGTAGGTCTTGTCGTAGCGCACTGCCGAGCGCAGGCCGTCGAGCACCGGGTCGTAGTTGCGCGCCTGCGAGAGGTACTGCTCCAGCGCCACCACGCGCTTTTCGCGCCCGATCATGTTGCGCGGGATGTTCTTCTCGTTGAGCTTGGCCTCGATCTGGACGATGACCTCCCAGGCCTTGGGCTCGGTCTTGGCGAAGTAGTGTTGGGCGTACTCGATGAACAGCGCGTCGATGTTGATCACATGGCGCTGGATCAGCATGTAGTCCGGGCGCTGCCCCAGTTCCACCAGGGCGCGGGCGATGATGTTGACGAAGCGCCACGCAAACTCGCGAAATGCCGCGCTGTTGCCTTCCCCGGAGAGCTGCCCTGCAACACGGGTGGCCACCTCGCTGATGCGCCCAAAGCGGCCCACAGCGTTGTAGCGCGCGGAAATGTCGGGCCAGCCCAAGTGGAAGACATAGAACTCGCCCTCGCGCCCCGCGCGCTTGGCCTCGACGTACACTCGCTTCAAAAGATCGGCGTCGCCCTTGGGGTCGATGACGATGACGACCTCGTGCTCGCCGTCGGCGTTCTTGCGCCGGATGTCCTGAGTCACGAACAACTCGGCCAACCGCGTCTTGCCCACGCGCGTGGTGCCCAGCACCAGCGAATGCCCGACGCGCTCACCCAGCGGTAGGCTGACGTCCACGTCATCGGGTTCGATGCCGTGCAGGCGCGGCAGGCCGCCCACAGGCGGCAGCGGGCGCACCGGGTTGAAAGGCACATCCCAGCCCGTGAGCGCAGGTAGCCGGGACAGCGGGAATGGCGCGAACTCCAGCCGTTCCTCCAGCCTGCGCGCCAGCCGGTAGGCCGGCGTCAGCTCGACGTAGCGGCGAAATTCCGGTCTGTATGTCTGCATCAGCCGATGGGTATGTTTCTGCTCCCACAGAAATCCGCGTCCCACGAACAGACGCTGCTGGCTGACCGGCACGTCCTTGCTGGTCATCACATAGCGCGGCAAGCGGCGAATGTTGCGTCGGTAGCGCAGGATGACGCGGGCATCGCGGTAGCGGATGGCACCGTAGATGCAGAACGCCAGCGCACTGCCGACGCCCATGGCGGGGCTCAGCGCGAGCGACCACGGGGCCACCAGGGACAGAAACGCGGCGCCTGCACACGCCGCGACGGTATAGAACTCCACCGCTGGGCGCAGCAGAACCTCGACCGGCTGTTTCCCCGACATGGCTTCATTGCTCGATGCCGGTGGCTGTGATCAGCACCGGGTAATGCCGCAGACCCAGGCGCTCGGCCAGGTCGTCACCGGCCACAGGCGCAAGGGGCACGCCGGGCACCAGGGCGCGCAGCCGTGCCAGGCCCTGCATGGTCTCGACGTTAACCACCAGGCCCACCGCGCCGCGCTCGCGCAGCGAGCCCGCCTGGCGAAGCAGCCAGGCGTGGGAAGCTTCGTCGTCGCCGACGACTACGAAAGGCCGCAGGCCCGGTGCCTCGATCACGCGCCGCGCGACGGTGCCAGGCGTGAGCTTGGCACTGCGCACCGGCAACATCGCGGCCTCATCCATGGGCGTGGCGGGCACCGGGAGCATCGGGATGGGCGGCCCGGCCGGAGCATTGGCGCGCGGCTGAAGGTTCAGAGCCTCGTAGTACGGCAGCGCCGACGTGCCGCCACGGTCTTCGACGACGATCAGGGGCTCTCCGGCGCGCGAGGCCAGTGGCAGAGCCGCCAGCAGCACGAGCAGGCCCTTCAGTGTGAGATGGGTCAAATGGGATGTTTTCATGGGGTGCTCTCCTGGTGCACGGCGATGGCCGCGGCGGTTGGGTGTGTGCCCTGCACACGGGCAAGGTGGCGCGACACGCTGCGCCGGTAACGAGCCGCAGGTTCTCCGCCCGCAGGACGGTGGTAGCGACCGATCGCCGGCAACCAGTCCTCGCCCGAGGTGTGCTGCTCTTTCAGGATTTCAGCGGCGATGGCGAGGTTGCTGTATGGGTCGAGCAGGTCGCACGGGCTGGCGTAGCGCTGCTGGTGGTAGCCGAGGTTGATCTGGCCCAGGCCCGCGTCGATGCGTGTGTGCGGCGTGGCGCGCATTGCCTGCTGCAAACCAGCGCAGGCGTCGGCACGGGTGGTGAAGCGGCGCGACTGACCGGCGACGTTGAGGGACCACGGCCACGGGACGATGCGCCCGTTGCGGCGGATGCCGCTTTCCTGCAAAGCCACGGCGTAGAGCACCGTCGAGGGGATGCCCGCGCGCTGTGCGGCAAGCTGGTAAGCCGGTGGCGGAAGCTCCTGGGCATGGGCGGCGCAGGCGCACAGGCCCGCCGCGATCACCAGTGCGCGCAAGCACTGCGAAACGGTGGTGGCCGCTATGGCTGGCGCTGCCATTGACCGTTCACCTCGCGCACGACCGCAGGAAGGTCTCCGGGCAAGCTCAGCGACAGCCACCGCCCGCCATCATGGTTGAGCGTGATGCCACCGCTGCGCACGCGCGCCGGATCGACGTTCGCACGCTTGGCCCAGTCGCGGATGCGCGTGTCGTCTTGGCGGCTGCCGACCATGTACAGGTCGAACTCGGTGCCGGAGGATTGCAGGCGCTGCACGAGTTGCCCGCAGGCCGCGCAGCCGTCCTTGACGAACACGGCCGTGCGGCCTGAACCGCGCAAGGGATTGGCGCTTGTGCCGGCGCCGGGTTTTTCGTCAGGCAGGTTCACCCGCTGCATGCCGGGACTCAGGCGCTGCCAGGCCTGGTCGTAGGCACGCTGGTAGGCGAGCAGCTTCTCGATACGGCGCGCCTCGACCTGCACCTGCAGCTCTGCGTAGCGGCGCCGTTCCTCGTCGGTGCGCGCCTCGATGCCCAGGGCGGACAGTGGGTCCAGGTTGGGCGAGTAGATGCCCAACGGCCCGTCCATCAGCTCGCGATAGCGAGCCCACTCCTGCGGTTGCAGGCCCCAGTCGCCTGCCACTCGGTCGTCCAGGGAGCGAGTAACCAGCGGGCGCTCCTGGCTGTGCGCACTGCCGGCGGGAGCCGTGGCCGGCTGCTGCGCCCAGGCGGGCAACTGGGCAGACGCGAGCAGGAGCGCGGAAAGGATGATCGACGGTTTCATGTCGTGCGCTCCGCTCAAGGAATCGCCATGCGACGGGTCTGGTCGCCGGCCTGGAACACCGCAGTGTTGCCCTCGACTGCCTGCAGGCGCCACGGGCCGACGGCATCGCCGGGAAGCAGCACTTGAAGCTGGTCGGGCGTGAAGTTCCCGTTATTCGGTGTGACGGACAGGCTGCGCTGGCCGGCGCGAAGTTCGGCGCCGACGATGCGGAACGGCAGTGGCGGCGGTTCTGGTTTGGCGGTGGGCCTGCTCGGTGAGCGCGGCTGGGCGGGCGCTGCGGCACGCAGGGCGCTTGGGCGTGCCTTGATCTGCTCGACTTCCGCACGAAGCGCCTGAAGGTCTTCGGCAGCGGCATAGCCGCTCAGCGTTGTCTCGACCTGGGCGGCGCGTGCTTCCAGGCGTTCGCGGGTATCTTTGAGGTCTGCCGCTGTTGCGACGACTGGACGCTGCTGGATGGCCTCAATGGTCTCGGCCAGGCCCACCGCCTGCGCTTCGAGACGTTGCAGGCGGGAATCAAGCAGCGTCTGGTCGGCCTGGTCGTTCATGGTCTGGTAGCTCAGGGCAGCGAAAACGCTGAGGCTGATCAGCCAGAGCCACATTAGGCTCTGCAACACCACGGCGGAGATCGGGCGCCGGGGAGCCTGCGCGGTATTCATGGCTGGCCTCCCGAAACCGAAGGCATCAGCGGAAACGTCTGCACCGCCTCGGCAACAGGCGGCTCGTGTGCGTGCTCGGCGGTCGCACTGCCTCCAGGCTGCTCAAAGCAAATCTGCCGTGCCCGTTCATCCGCATGCAGTTCCCAGGCCGGGCCGGCCAGGGTGAGCAGCGCATCGCGCAAGGTCATGGGGCCAAGATGCCGGTGCGCCGCCGGCAGCGACAGCGCATACAACTCGGTCACGGCGCTGGGCGTCTCGCAAAGCTGGTAGCCACTGCGTTTGAGCACATGCCGCAGCCCATCGCCCACCGTGGCGCGGGCATCCTCGGGCATGGACACGTCGATGGTCTGCAACAGCAAGTCACGCTGCGCCGCCGTGGGTGTCAGCTCGACCAGCGTGTAGCGGCCATAGCGCACGACGGGAATGAACTCGGGGGCCTCGGGTTCGGGAGCGGAGGAGACGCCTTCTATGGCGTCTGGCACCAGCGGCGCGGTCGTGGTGGCGCAGCCGCTGGCCAGCGCTGCGGCCAGGAGACCAGCGCCGACCAGACGCCGGGATACATGGGTTGCGGGCATGGCATCGGCTCTTCTGTTGCGATGCCGATACCTTGGCGGCACGGTGCCGTGCGGTCAGCCAGGAATGCGAACTGGGTAGTGCCCGGTTTCAGGGGCGACCCGGATGCCTACTGCGTATCGTCCAGGCGGTACAGACGCACCCGTTGTTGCGCACAACCAGTAGCTCATGGATCAATAGGCGGATTTGCAGTTAAGCCGCAATATGGGACGAAAAACGGTGTACTTCGCGAATCAATTGCAGGGTGGCTGCCGTAGCACGCCAAAGAAAAAACGCAGCCCCGCCCACGAAGAACGCGAGTGGGGCTGCAAGTTGTGAACAATAGAAAGCCGGCGGCGCTAGGCCGGCGATGGCGTGGAAATCAGGCGGTGACCAATTGCCGGGCCAGTGCGACCTCGACGGAATCACCGTCCTGATTCAGAACATCCAGCCCCGATTCGGGCACGTCGCCCGAGGTGGACTGCGAGACCATGATCTTCTTGGCCATCAGTTCCAGGCAGGTCATCTGCGAGGAACCGGCATAGCCGAGGTAGATCACGCGCACGGGCTGTTTCTGCCCGATGCGCCAGGAGCGGCGTGCTGCCTGTTGGAGCGAGTACACGTTGTAGCCACTTTGCATGAACACAATCGTCGGGAACTCCAACAAATCCAGTCCCGTCTTGACCAGCTCGGGATTGGTGACGAGCACGTCGATGCCACGGTCCAGTTGCTCGGCGATCCAGTCTTCTCGGCGGCTGGCATCCACGCTTGCGCGCAGTACCGCCACCTTGAAGCCTTCCTGCTCCAGCAGCCCCTTCAGGCGCGACGTGGTGTCGCGCGTGCCGGTATAGACCGTGTAGGCCAGAACGTTGCGGCCCTGTTCCTTCTCCGCTTTGCAGATATCGATCAGCTCACGCTCCTTGGGGCTGATCTCGAACTCATTGAACTGAGCCGGGACAAACGCCAAGGTGTTGCGCGTGCGCGGATGCACCACGGTCTCCGACCGGAAGCAGCAATCCGGCCAGGCCAGCAGCACGTTGAGCACCACCCCCAGCAAGGTCGTATCGCGTCGCGCCAGAGCCTGTTTCAGCTCTGCGGTCAGCCGACCCGCCAAATCGCGGTAGGCCGCAGCTTGCGCCACGTCCATCTGGACTTCACGAAACTCCTCGTCATACGGCGGCAGGACGTTGCCACCGATGTCCTTGAGCTTGAGAAAGATCGTGAACGGCAGGATGCAGCGCATGACGCCTTTCGGGCCGAAGCCGGGAGCCTTGACGGTGCGCACCGATACCTTGGTGCCCTTGGCCGTCTTGTGCGCCGTGCCGGCGCTCTCGGAGTAGATGTCCTTGAGGACGCCGTGATCGCGCATGAACGCCATCGCAGCCGAGGTCATGCTGCCGCTCGTGGTCGGGCGGTAGCCGTCTTCGATCATCCGTCCTGGCAGTGCCCGGAACAGCAGGTAGAACAGATCATCGCCGTAGCCGCCCATTAGCGTGCCGGTCAGCAGCAAGGTCTTGCGAGCCTTCGCCGCCAGCACGCCCATGGCCTGGCCCTGGGCACTGCCACCGTTCTTGTACTCGTGCGCCTCGTCGGCGATGAGCAGGTCGAACGTGCCTTGCGGCAGGTAGCGTTTGATGAATTCGGACGGTTGGTAGCCGCCCTCGCCAAAGCCAAACTCCATGTTGGCCATCGCACGTTCCATGCGCGTGGCCTGACGGTCGGAAAACACCAGCTCGCCGTTGCCATCCATGAGGTTGATGAACTCATGGATGTTGTCACCCAGCATCGAGGCCAGGAAGCCGTCACCGAACTTCTGCATCAACTTCTGCGCGGTGACTTCCCCGATGGTCGGGATGCGCTTCAAGGCTTTGAGGACGACCGAGGACTGGTCGCTGCCGGACAGGCTGCGCGGGCGGATCAGCGTCCACAGGGGCGCGGCGCAGTGGCTGCACTTCCTGCGGGACTCCTCGGCTTCGAGCCCGATCGGGTTGACCGGCTCGCCGTCGAGGTCGGTGATGAGCGTGCCGCAGTCCGGGCAGGCCGCCACGTCGCCGTGGCGGGTGCGCCGCTGGGTGAAGACCGGCTTCCAATGGAACCCCATCCGCATCCTGACGCGGCCCAGGATGAAAAACTCCTGGCCCGTGGGCTGCACACCCAACTGCTCGCGCAGCTTGATGAGCTTGACTAGCGTGTCCGGGCCATTGAGCACCCAGACCTTGGCACCAGCCACCGTCTCCTGGATCTCGCGCCGCCACTTGTAGACCAAGTGGGGAGGCGAAAGCACCAGGGTGCGGCGGTAGCCTTCGGCGTTGAGCACGGCGGCCGTGGCGATGCCGACGGTCGTCTTGCCGCAACCCATTTCGCCATTGACGATCGCAGCGCGCTCGCCTTGATCGACCAACAGCTCGGCGGCGGCATGGACAACTTCGGCCTGGGCCTGGAACAACTTGCGCTTGAGGCTGGCGACGACGAGTTGCCGCTGTGCTTGCGCTTGGCCGGTATAGACCGGCGGGTTGGCGCGGTTGAGAGAGTCGAGCAGTTCGTCGCCGAACTCGCCGACAAAATCCTGAAGGCTCAGGGTGAGAGGGTTGGATTCCGCTTCGAGCAGTTCGCCCTGTACGGGCTCTGCATCGTTAGCGGTGGTGTCGAGATCAACGGACATGGTGATGCTCCAAAGAAAAATGGGACATGCACCACCCCAGCGGGGCGATGGCATGCCCCGTGGTGGGTAGAGAGACGGCGAACCGTCAGTGGTTGGACAGTGCAGGCGCTCGTGGCCTGCGGTGACAACTCGCGGTCAGTACTCGGACGGCAGCACGATGCGGGTCGCGCTGCGATCTGCTTCGGTGAAGATGCGGATGCTCAGGTCACGGGTGACGACGTAAAACGAATCGAGGCGTTCACCAGACTCCAACGCAGCGTTGTTCTGTTGCCATTGGTAGTCGGCGACGTCGCCCCAGTCGCCACGCATGTGGCGTTCGAAAAACGGCATGGGATCGAGCCAGCCTTCGTTCATCAGGCGTTCGACGCTTTCGCTGAACTCCAGTGCACCGATCTCGAACAGCCGTTTGCGGCGATGCTTGTCATGTTGGTTGGATGTCATGTGGCTTTCTTCTGAGTAGAGGGGCTACAGCACCCTTGAGGGGTGTCGGTGGCCCCGCGTTGGAGAAGATCAGTACTCGCTGGGCAACAGCAGCGTGGTGACGCTGCGATCCCATTCGGTGATGATCCAGAGCTTCAGGCCGGGTGTGACCTGGTAGGAAGAGAACAGGCGATCCTCACCGGACTTCAGCGCGGCATCGTTCTGCCGCCTGTCGCTGTCGTCGAGGTCGCCCCAGTCGCCACCGAGGTGGCGGCGCAGATACGGAATCGGGTTGAATTGGCCCTGTTGGATCAGGTCATCGACGCCGCAGGTCATGACCACCTGGCCGGGCGAGAAGCGCAGGCTCGGGGTCTGGCTGATGGAAAGTGCTTGGGCTGCCATGGAAGGCTCCTGGAGATGGAGGGGCCACGGCACCCCATCGGGGCGACTGGACCCCGGTGGGTGGAAAAAATCGACGGCGAACCGCCGGCGGTGGAGAAACGATCAGCGAATGGTCAACACCTCGCCCCGCGTGGCGGAGCCAGGCGTCATGTCCCATGCACGGATGACAGGAACGAACTTGTCGGTGAGGATGCGGGTTTCGGCGATGGAGCCGTCGTCGCGTTCGGTGAATTCCCGCTGGAGCGTCTTGTCCTTGTGGGTGTCACCTTTGACGACGAGCACGCGCCCCGCCTTGGATTGCACGACTCCCGAGATCGCGCCTGCGGCCAAAGCCAGGGCGAGATGCCAGTGGGACAAGGCCCGCGCCGGTGGACGCAGCGTCTGCTGCGCGGCCCCCAACTGCGTATCCCGCGACGGCCAGAGGCCTTGCAGCCTGCCAACCTCATCGGCGAACTGCTCCGGCTCCATCGTCACGCGGAAGAAATGCCCCGGCTCTGCCGGGCTGGTGGGGACGATGTACGGCAGGAACGGCCATTCGCTCGGCAGCTCCTCGGCTTCGACTTCGCCAAGCCCAACCTGCAGCAGCAGATTGCGCACGGCCTTGACGCCATCGGGCGTCTGCTCGCGCTGGCGCACCCGGCGACCGAAGATCACCACCTGCTTGAACTGCGTTTCCACCGCTCGGTAGATCCGCAGATCGGTGTAGTGGCGTGTCAGCCAGCCGACCAGCTCGGCGTCGAGCACGTAGCCGGGAACGATGAAGACCAGCACGCCGCCGTACTGCAACAGGGGCAGCGTGCGCTGGTAGAACAGTTTTTCGAGGCGGGCACGGCCCTGACCCTGATAGCCAATGTTGCCGTTGACGTCCTTGGACAGGTCGCCATACGGCGGATTGAGCCAGAGCAGCCCAAAGGACTGTTTGGAGATCATCGTGTCCATCAGGTCCGCGTGCAGGCAGTGATCGACCAGGCCGCGGGCATGGCGCGCCCGCTCTGCGTCGAACTCGACGGCGAACGCCTTGGCATGCTCGCGCCCGAGGGCATGAGCCGCTTCGGCAATCGCCACGCCTTCGCCGGCGCAGGGATCGAGGATGCACATCGGCCCATTGGATTCAGGCGCACTGGGCATCAGTGCATTGAGGGCTCTTTCGAGCGTTGGTTCGTCGGTCGGGAAGTACCCGTTCTTCACGAAATTGCGGGCGAGCCGCGGGAACATGAGCGCCATGGAAGTCTCCTGGTTGGCGGGGATGATTGGCGAAGGCGCGCCTTGGCGTGCCTGCGCAGGTGGGCCAAGCCGCTACCGTTTCCGGCGTCCAAATCTTGGCCGGATAGGGATAGGCGGTGAGCACGTCACTGCGGATCAGCGAGCCGAGCGCCAGGGTCAGCGCCGGCACGTCGATGGCGAGCCGATGGCCCACCAAAGGCCCGAGGGCGAATGGCAGACGGGTCAGCATCTCGCGGCTTTGCAGCAGTTCCAGCACGGTTTCGCGCCAGTGGTCGAGCAACGGCAGTGGGCAGGTGTCCTGCACCAACGTCCACAGGCGGTCAAGCCGGTGGTCGCTATCGCGGGGCAGCAATGCCAGTGCGCTGGCGTTGGCCTTGTCGGGCTTGACGCAGCGCCGATCGAACAGCCACACGTTGGACAGCGAACCGAACAGCGTTCGCCGGTAGGCGCGGGTCATGCGCTTTTCCAGGCGATCGACGTTGCTGACGAACACCGGGACGCTGCTGCCCTGGTCGGTGATGAGGTGGAACTGCTCCAGGCCCTGCTCGTCGCGCCCGAGGGTCAGGCGAGCCAGGAACTGCTGGACGGCGGTGTCCCGTGCCCAGATCGACAGGAAGATCAGGTTGCCCTGGTCATCGCCGACGCAAGCGTCGGCCATCACGTCCGGGCATTCGTCGATGCGGTACAGCGTGGTGGAAGAAGTGTTTGCGGGCATGGTGGTGTCCTCGGATGAACGGGAACAGCACCGCCCGCAGGGGGCAAGCACTGCCCCTTGGGGTGGAAAAAAGGCGTCCCTGACTCAGACCGTCAGCGCCGTAGCTGGAGCTGTGGCTTCCTTGGATGTGCGCCGCCGCGCGTGGTAGGCGCGAACGCCTGCACGCCAGTCGGCGGA
This sequence comes from Delftia deserti, assembly GCF_042653485.1. Lineage (NCBI taxonomy): Bacteria > Pseudomonadati > Pseudomonadota > Betaproteobacteria > Burkholderiales > Comamonadaceae > Delftia > Delftia deserti. Next base: position 6,824,065 of record NZ_JBHSIH010000001.1, read on the forward strand.
TTGCTCCGGTGCGAGGTTCAGATAGGACAGCGGGCACGAGTAGTAGTACGGGTGCATGGATTCGTCCAGTGGCTTATAGCCCCACTGGCCGCCGCTGCGTTCCAGCAGATCGCAGCGGATGGTGCACAGGGACTGGCCCGGTGCGAGATCACGGTGTACGCCTTCGGCCTTGGCCGTCACTTGCACAACAGACCAGAGGACGTTGCCACGCAGCGCGTGGGCGATGACCTTCACGCTGGCGCGTTCGGTCTCTTGCGGTGCGATCAACTCCGCGATCAGTTCAGACCGCGATTGGGGTGAGAAATACCAGCCCATGAGAGGCCTCCTGGAAAAATTGAGCCAGAAGCCTCCCCGGTGGGGAAGACCCCCGGCGGGTGGATGAAGCACACTGCAGATGCGGTGCCCAGTACTACGCAGGTTGCAGTTCGGCCTGGCGGCTCCACTCCTGCGTCTTGAAGTCCAGCGCGTAGCCCAGTTCGCCCAGGCGGACGATCTGCGCGCGCAGGGTGCGGCGGTCGATGGTCGAATCCAGTTTCACGGACTCGCCCAGCGGCCAGAGCAAGCTGAACAGCGCGGCGTCGCCATCTTCGGTACTGCAGGGAGCAGTTGCCGCAGCGGGCGTCGGCGCATCCACGCCGAAGGGCGTGGTATCGACCAGCGGGTCTGTGGATGCCTGTACGGGTGCGGGCTTGGCGGGCCTGGAGGTTTTGCTGGGCTTGGCCGGTGTTGCCGGTGTTGTTGCAGGCTGTGCGCCCAGCTCTTCATCAAGTGGATCGAGGTCCTGGGTGGCGAAGCTGCGTGCTTCGTCACGGCTCAGTTTGTCGATGTCGTAGAGCGTCATTCCGTCCAGGCTGGCGCGGATCTCGAAGCGCATGCCGCCACCGACCGGGTAGGACTTCGGGAAGATGTACCTGATGATGAACTCCCCGTCGTACTTGCCTTCGGGGTATTGCTCCAGCTCCGGGTCCTTGACCTCGAACGTACCAAGGTGCGTGGCGAGGCGTCCGACCGTGAAGGGGCCGTTCTTGCCGCGGATGGTACGCAGCGTGAGCTGGCCGGGGACGATGATGGGCGAAACCGATTGCTCGGGTGCCGATTTGGCTGTCATGGTGGTACTCCTGATGATGAATGACAGACGGCTGGTGGCAGCCGGTGGATGAGAGGAGATGAACCTCGCCCGAGGTGGGCAAGGTCCACTTGGCATCACGCCTTGAGCTGGCGCATGCCTTCGGCCAGGAGCCACAACGCCCGGTTCAGGCGCAGGTTCTGGTCGATGCCTTGCACCGGGCGGGTGCGCTGATTGCGGCCATTGGCCGAGCGTCCATTCAGGCCCCCCTTGACGAGGTTCTCTTGGACACGGTTGAAGACGGCCCACAGGTCATCCCTGCGGTCGTCCCAGCGCCTGGGCGCGAGCAGTTGACGCTCCGTGACAGGCGTCGGCTTGGCAGGATCGTCGTACTTGAGTGCCAGCGCTGAGTGCGCGAAGATTTCTGCTTCGCCCTCATCGAGGGTGATGGTGCGCATCGCATCGCGCGAGTCCTTCACGCGCTCGAAGCCTTCAAGGACTTCGTAGGCGCCTTCGATCACCTGGCTGGCCACATCCCCCTTGTGCGGGACACGGATGTCGGCGGTGGTATCGCCGCAGACCAGGCCGTTGTGGCAGACGAATCTGAACATGCCTGCCAGCATCTGGTAACTGCTCGTGCCGTCGTGGCTGTTGAGCAGGATGATCTCGTTCGCCTCGTCGCCGTTGATCTGGCTGGCATGGCGAAGTCGGATGAGATGCTTGGTGTGCTCGCGCCGATCCTCGTTGCGCACGCGCGTCTGGCACACCATGAAGGGCTCGAAACCCTCCTGGCGCAGCTTGGCGAGCACGGTCGAGGTCGGTATGTAGGCATACCGCTCGGATCGGCTCCCATGCGGAGCGTCGGCGAAGATTGATGGAGCAATGGCGCGAATGCGGTCGTCCGAGAGCGGGCGATCTGAGCGCAGGATCGGGGACTGCGGAGCAAAACGGGATGCCAGAGACATGGCTGTTCTCCTGTTAAAAATGCGACAACCGCGCGGCCGTCTGACCACGCGGAACTCGGGGGAAGAAATGCGCGAGCGCGCTATGCGGATGGAGGACGCTGCAGATGCAGCAAGGAGAAGCGGCAAGGCCCCATGAGGGGCCATGCCGGATCAGAACGAAGCAGCCAATGCCGGCTCCTGCTCCTCGACTTCACCTTCGGGCTCGCACTCGGCGGGCTCGGCAGGCTGATCTGCAGCGGGGGCGGCGTCCTCGGCTTCGGGCGCGGGAGCGTCCTGGGCCGGCGGCGAATCTGCTTGCGCGGGGCTCGTCGGATAGACCTTGGTGCCGTCGATCTTGATCAGGCCGATGTGGATCAGTGTCGAATCCAGGCTTGCGGCCGGTTCCCCAGCGCGCTCACCCTTGGTGCGGATGTACGGATCGATCTTCATGTCGTTGAGACGGAAAGCGATCAGCACCTTGCAGTCCCCTTCGATGGCCTGCACGCACCGGCGAACCAGATGCTCGGCTTCAGGGGTGGTGACGATGGTGTCGAAGTACCGATACTCCGGTTCATCGACAGGCCCGGCCAGAGCGGCGACGGTGCAAGAGAGGAACGGGTCGCCATCTTTGGGTGTGACGTCCTTCGGACGGCTGAGGTAGCCGATGCCGCGGGTGACCAGCTCGTGCTGCCTGATCGAAGCCAGTTCGGCCCGGTCAAGCGGCTCGGCCTTGAGCAGTCGCGCCTTGAGGGACGCGGCGGCTTGGCCTTTCTGCTCACCCTTGTCGCGGATATACGCATCGCCCCACAGGTCGCCGAGGCGAAAGCGCACCAGTGGGCGCTGCTTGGGATCGTCAACGCCGATGTAGCGCTCGACCAGCTTCTTGGCCTCGGCACCCGAGACCTTGACGTCGAAATAGCGATAGCTGGGATCCTTTGCGGAACCGACCAGCGCGGCGATGGTGCATGCCAGGAAAGGCTGCGCACGGCGGCCGCCCCGAACAGGCACTTCACGGGCACGCTGGATGTAACCGATGCCCGAGGTGTGGAGGTCGAAATACGATTTCTCGTTGGACGTGGTGCTCATGGTGAATCTCCATAGGGATGAAGCGGAGACACACCGGCCCCACGCAGCGGGGAAAGGTGCGTAACCCCGCGATGGGTTGATAAGGCGAAAGCATCCACCACCAGAGACTGGTGGCCGCTCGCGGATGGATGCGGTGCGAGCTGGCTCGGTCACGCAGTGGGAACTGCGCCGCAACCTCGAAGACCGATGGTTGCCTGGCATGTCGCTGACAACGTCAGCAGGCATGGGCTCAGCATGGCCAGGCCTCGCGCGCGAGGCAGCCATCAATCGGTATCCGATCGATTCCCTTTGATGAAATCTCCCACGGCAGAAAAAAGGCCCTCCTTCCGAATGGAGGGAGAGCCTGTGGGGGCATGTCGCCTGGTACTTTTCGTGGTGTCACGCCGGTACAGCGCGGCGCCGTCGGGACGTCTCCGCGCCGATCACGCTCACGTCGATCAGGCGCCAGCGCCCGTCGTCTATGAGTCGCTCCAGCACTTCGCCGAGCATGTCGAAATACACCTCGTCGTGCCGATCGACCAACTCGCCGTCGCGGCGCAGCTCCACCGCATAGGTATCGCTGCCGGGCTGGTAGAGGATCGTCACCTGGCCGGCGAACTTCGCGGTCGAAACCGTGAAACTGATCGCCGGAGGCGTTTCGATGATCCTGGACGGCGTCGGATCGACCCAGGTGAAGTCGTGGGCGCCCGCATCGACCAGCATGTGGGTGATGCGCCGGAACCCGTCGGGCGCCGGCATTTCCTCCAACTGCTCGATGAGCTGACCCAGTTCCATGCACTGCGGCTCGGGAATGGGCAACTTGGCCGGCGCGGAGCCGAGGATGTGTGTCTTGACGGTGTAGGGCGTGCCGTCGGACATCATCTCGGTGCGCTCTTCTGGCGTGTCCGCACGCAGACCGTCGAAACGACGACGGGCATAGGGTTGGACATGCACCTTGGTGCCCTCGCTGGGAACGGTGGTCACCAGGTTGGGATCGAGTACCGCGAACTCGCTGGGCTTGAGCTTGACGACGATGGCGTCTTCACTGGCTGCGACCACCTTGCCGTCGAAGGGCTGGGGATCAATGACAAAGCCCAGTGTCGAGGACTGTGGCTGATCATCGAACACGCGGTACTTGAACGACCGCACGTTGCGGGGCACATGGCCTGCGACCAGCGAAGGCATCAGGGTCTTGATAAGAGAGCGATCCATGTGAATCTCCTTGAGGAAGAACAAGGGATTCCCCGCCCGCAAGGGAGAGGTCCCTTGTGGGTGGATGGGCGCGATGCGTCCGTAGAAAGAAACAACCAGCACGGTTTCCCGCGCTTGCAGCCTTGAAGGTCTTGGCTGCCTGGGCATGTGTCGGCAACGCCGACGAACATGGGGTAAAGATGGCCCTTGAGTGAGCGGCCTGCGCTCAGGAAACCGCACCGCGCCGCACCCGCTTTCCTGCGCCGCGACAAGAAAAGGCCCCTCGAAAGCGGCTGGGTGGTCAGACTTGGTACACGAAGTAGTGTTCGCGCTGACGTGGAAAGAACACGTGCTTCCACGAGTCGCCGCCGGTATTGCCGCCGTCGAAGACGACCATTTCGTAGGCATCAATGTCGGTGTCTGCCAGATCGGCGCTGGCGATATGGCGCATGTGCAGCATGCCGCTCAAGCGCTCGAATACCAGGATCTGGCCGATGGCGTCGTCCTGGCCCATGGCGTTGACGCAGGCTCCAAGCTGATGCTCGAAGTCGCGTGCGGGCGAGATGAGGTCGGGGAACATAAAGTGCTCCTATGGAATTGGACCAGCCCGGCTCCCAGAAAGGAGACGGGCTGGCATGGAGGGCAAAGAGGAAGGTGGGCGCGTGGTGTGTTTGCTAGGGCTCGGCCAGCGGCAGGCCCAGCAACACGGGCGCGTCAGCGTCGAGGATGAGGATGCGCACATCGGCCTGGCCAGCCAGCTCCAGGATGTTCGCCAGGTCGGCGGGCATGCCCTTGCTGCGGTGCTCCTGCCGAAGCTGCTCGGCGGTGATGCCCTCGGCGTGCTCCAGGTTCTTGTCCGTCCAGGGCGTGGAGATCAGCTTGACGCCGATCGCCGGGCTGTACGGAACCCGAAAGGCGATGAACAAAAAGGCCTCCGGCGTGGCAAGGTCCGCCAGGTTGGCGAGGTACTGGCCGGTTTCCTGGCTGATGTGCGCGCTGCTGATCTCCCAGCATCGGCTGTAGTAGCCGGTCTCGAAACTCAGGCGCTGCACAACTTCCCGCGCGGCTTCGACCGAATAGCTGTCACCGACGTGGATCAGGCGGCCGTCGAAGTCCTCGCCATGAATGGCATAGACCACGGCACCGATCACGCCTTCGCCGTTAACGCCTTCATCGGCATCGCATTCGGCCAGTGCTTCGGCACTCACAGGTTCAGAGCCGTTCGTGACCACCGCAAAATCGCTGGTGACGATGCAGGACGATGAAATCAATTCCTCGTCGGAAAGATGTTGTTGGCTCGGGTGGATGTTTCGCCAGACATGCGGAATTCCGTCCTCGTAGCTGATGGACAGCGTGCGGACGATCTTCAAATTCCAGTAGCCACGGAGAAAGGGATTGGGATTCTGGGACATGGGAACTCTCCAGATTGAATAATGGAGCCAATTCCCGCCACCGGGAATTGGACCCGGTGGGTTGAAAGGGGAAAATGCGTCAGTCGGCGCTGATCGTTGGCTTTGATTCAGCCGCTTTACGCTGGGCAACGGAAAGGAAATCGAGGGACATGGCTGTGTGGGCGCATGTCCCTCGTGGGGAACGAAAAGACGGGGGTGTGCCGGAAACGGGCTCACCAGCCGCTGTAGTTCAGCATCAAGTCGGCAATGACCTTGCGGCGTTCCAAGTCGAGACCGTCGAAGTCCGACAGCCCGTGGAAATGGCAGCGTTTGAGCATGGCACCGCCCTCGTGCGCGTTGTAGAAGCTGACCATGGCGGACAGAAACATGCGTTGCCCGCTGCTCAGGACACCGAGGGCATCGTTGAGCCGCAGCATGTTGGGACGCAGATCCCACTTGCTTTTGGCCTGGTTCAGGCCGTCACGGGTGCCGTCGCCGAACCATTCGGGGCCAGCGATCTCGGCACCACGCTTCCATGCCTCGAAGAAGGCTTGGGGCGCGGCAGCGAAATGCTGCTCTTCCCGCATGATCTGATCGACGACTTCCTGCGGCAGCAGTTGATTCATGGCGTGATTCCTCCAGTTGGATCAGGGAATGGCGAGCTGGGACCAGCCGCCTCTTTCGAGGGCACGTTGAGCCGCCGCATGGCTGCGGAAGTACTCGTGCGATTCCCGCGAAACGGGACCTTCGGTATCGCGCGTGCCGATGTAGTGGCCGGCGGCGCTTTGCAGGACTTCGAGCGGCAGGAACTTGCCGCAATAGGTCAAGGCCAACTGGCCGAAAGAGGCTTTGTGGGACATGGGTAGGCTCCTTGGAAAAGCGGGGCCTTGTCCCTCACGGGATGGCAGCTCCCGCACGCGGTGGATAAAAAGCATCGGCGTCACGGGGACGCGTGTCCGCAGACTTGATGCGATACGGACTGGCGGGTTACGCGGGAAGAACCCACGGCAGCCTGGAACCCATGGCTGCTGGCATGTGCTGACGAATCAGCGAACATGCGGGCAGCTTCGTCCGGGGGCCGCGCTGCGTCAGTTGGAAAATGACATTCGGCCCAGCCCGGATTGATGGGCGCAGAGACAGAAAACCCGCATCGAGTGCGGGCTGTCAGGGGGGGCGTGGGTGCGTTGGCTCACTCGGTCGTGTCGCCCAGGACATGCTGCTTCCACAGGGCGAATGCCTCGTCCTGTCCCAGTTCGGCCAGGACCACAATGGGTTGCGCCTGCCGCGCACGCAGCGAAGCGAAATACGCCTTACGGTCGGCGATGGCCTTGAGATTGATGCCATCGATGAACAGCAGTTTGCCGCCCTTGATGAACAGCACCTTGTTGCCAAGGTCGCGCTCGAACGCGGCTCGTACTTTCTCCGGTTGTTGCATGCGTCGGTTTCCTGTTGCTGTGGCCGGCCGTTGGCTCGGAACGTTGATCGGCGAGATGAAGATGCCGAAGGCTCGCTGACCTTCGGCTCGGGAGGAAATAACCACCCGTGGGCTGTTGCAGGCGCGGTCGTCGCTAGAACCGTCTGCTCATCAGCAATCACACCCGGCCCATGTCGTGGCTGGGGCCGGCATCGTCTGGCGCACATCCGCGCACAAAGGGAGCCCGTTTTTGCGCCGGTGGGCACCGGCACCGAATACCGCTGACCACAAAGGGTCTCCGGGTGGCTCGCGCTGCCTGGTAAGCCATCGGGGGACCCTTCGCAGTGGGCGGGAGAAACACAGACCAGCAGAACACGCGGGAGACGGTTCGCGGAAAAGCTACCTTCAGGTCCCGCAGCCGGGGACGGCTGGGCGGGACGCGCACACGGACAAGAAGGTGTTGCGCGCTGGGCGACCCGCAGGGGCGTGCGGGACACGGGCCACGCCTTTGAAACAGGGCGCGGCCCACGGGAAACGGAGTCAGTCAGGCGCCTTTGCGGCCGCTGCTACGCGAGCGCGAAGCGCCACGCTTGGGCGTACCGGATTCGACCGGCAGCGTGCCTTTGCAGTCGGGGTAGCGACTGCACGACCAGAATGGGCCGCTCTTGCCGGTGCGCTGGCGCGTCGCTGCGCCGCACTGCGGACATGCTGGCCCATGGGGAAGCTTGATGGACAGGGACATGCTGCCGTACTGCGCGATCAACTGCGAAATCCAGGCGGCCTGCTTGCTGAGGAATACGTCCAGGGTGAGCTGTCCCGCCTCGATCATGTCGAGCGCCTGCTCCCACACTGCCGTCGTGCCGGGGTCTGCAATCGCTGCGGGCACGGCGTCGATCAGCGTGAACGCCGCATCCGATGCGCGAATGGAGCGCCCCTTCTTCACGATGTAGCCACGGGCGATCAGCACGCTGATGATGTTGGCCCGCGTCGCCTCGGTGCCGATGCCCGTCGTGTCTTTGAGCTTCTGCTTCAGGCGCGGGTCGGTCACGAAGCGCGCAATGCCCTTCATCGACTTGACCAGTTCGCCCTGGGTGTAGGGCTTGGGCGGCATCGTCTTGAGCGCCTTGATCTCGACCTCAGCCACCTGGCACGCCAGGCCCCCACGCAGCGGGGGCAGCACCTGGCTGCGCGCCGCGTCGTCGCCGTCCTCATCCGCTTGCGGTTCGGCCAGCACCAGACGCCAGCCTTTGACGACCACCTGTTTACCGGTGGCCACCAGCATCTGCTGGCCGCAGGAAAACTCAGCCACGGTACGGTCGAACTCGTGGTGCGGGAGGAACTGCGCCAGGTAATGCGCCCGGATCAGCCGGTACACCGCCAGTTCCTTCTCGCTCAGAGGAGAGAGGTTCGCGGGTTCGAGCGTCGGAATGATGCCGTGGTGCGCGGTGACCTTGCCGTCGTTCCATGCACGCGAACGCTGGGAGCGGTCGAGCTGGCTCATGATCGGGCGCAGCGACGGATCGGTCTTGAGCAGGCTGTCCAGGACGGCGGGCACCTCGGCGAACATGCTTTCGGGCAGATAGCCGGAGTCCGAGCGCGGGTAGGTCGTGGCCTTGTGCGTCTCGTACAGGGCCTGGGCGATCTGCAATGTCTCCTGCACGTCCAGCCCGAGCTGCTTGGAACAGACCTCCTGCAAGGTGCTCAGGTCGAACAACAGTGGCGGGCCTTCGCGCACGCGCTCGGTCTCGACCGACACCACCTGGGTGTTGTCCGCGACGCGAATCTGCAGCGCCGCCTGCTGGGCGACCGGCTGTTGCAGGCAACGACCGGCGTCGTCGGTGCAGCCGTCGGGCGCAACCCACTGCGCGGAGAAAGCCTGACCCTCTGTGGACAGAGACACGTCGATGGCCCAGAACGGCGCCGACTTGAAAGCCGCGATTTCGCGGTCGCGATCAACGACCAGCTTCAGGGTCGGGGTCTGGACACGTCCGACCGACAGCACGCCGTCGTAGCCCGCCTGCCGCCCGAGCAGCGTGAAAAGACGGCTGAGGTTCATGCCCACGAGCCAGTCTGCCCGCGAACGCGCCAGCGCCGAGTAATACATCGGCAGCGTATCGGACGACGGTCGCAGCTTGCCGAGCGCGGTGCGGATCGACGCATCGTTGAGCGCCGACAGCCACAAGCGCTCGATGGGACCACGGTAGCCGCACAGGTCGATGATCTCGCGGGCGATCAGCTCGCCCTCGCGGTCGGCATCGGTGGCGATGACGAGATGGGTCGCCTTCGCTAGAAGCGCCTTGACGACCTTGAATTGTGTGGCGGTCTTGGGTTTGACCTCGACCCGCCACTGCTGGGGAATGATGGGCAACTGCTCCAGTGACCAGCGCTTGAGCGCCGCGTCATAGACTTCGGGTGCTGCCGCTTCTACGAGATGGCCGATGCACCAGGTAATCGTGACGCCGGAGCCGCTGAGGCAGCCTTCACCGCGCTGCGTCGCGCCGAGAATCCGGCCAATATCCTTGCCCTGGGAGGGCTTCTCGCACAAGAACAGCCGCATGTCCGTCCATCCGATTTCCGTGGTTCATTGAGTTGCTGGAATCGAGGATGCCGAGCACCGCCAAGGGCAGCAGCAAACAAGTCGCGAGCGGTGGCGACCTCTTTCACGGGATGGAATGGCTGGGGTGGAGATGGCGTGCAGCCGGGGGGGGCGGGCCGGGAGCCGCGATTTTCGGGAGCGCGTGGAAGCCGGTGGACGTTGATGGAGCTATCCCCTGGGGATAGCTCGCGGGTGCATGGAGCGGCGAACAGTGGCCGGCTCATACCGGGTCACTTCCTACGCCGCGGCTCTTTTGGCGCAGCTGGTTCCTGGGCGGCCTGGGACTTTGCCTCCGCATCCTGCGGCTTCGGGCTGAGGGTCACGGACTCGATGCGAAACGGCAGGATGCCGACGCTGCGCGCGTTGATCTGCCAGGTTTCGCGCGGCTGATCCTCGTTGTCCGTCCAGGGTTCGCGCTCCATGCATCCGACGACCAGCACGCGCATGCCTTTCTGGTACAGATCCTTCCAGTGTGCGACGTCACGGTGCCAGATTTCCACCGGTGCCCAGAAACCGCCGCGATCCTCGAAGTCGCCGCCTTTGGTGGGAACGGGGTTGTCGAAGTACACGTTCAGCCGCAGCAAGCGCCGCGGCTCGTCGTTGCCGTTGGGGAACTCCCGGTACTCGGGCGGTGAGCCAATGTTGCCTTCACCCCAAAAATGCGTGCTCATGTTGCAATCTCCATGGTGGTTGAAATACCCGTGCCGCGTCGGCGTCGGGCGCGTACTGGGGTGTCCGATGCCATCACCGATCACGCACTCCAGGTGGGATGGACTTGAGCCGTCGCAGGTAGGCGTCCTCCGCCTTGGCGGCCTTGCTGGCGCACTCCTGGGCCTGCCTGCCCAAGGTGTGCAACAGGCTGATCTGCATGTTCAGCGTGATGCGTTGAAGCTCGATCGCGTGCAGCTCGGCCAGCAGGTTGACCGGCGTGCCGGTGCTCGCCATCAATTCCTGCCACAGGGCTACGCCCATGGCTGAGCGGTCGTGCTTGCGCCAGCGCAAAAACGCCGTGCCTGCGCCCGTGGTCTGCTGGGCCAACTCCACGGGCAGTAGGTGGAAGGGATGCCCGACTGCCTGTTGCAGCACCTGCCGCTGCGCCATGTCAATCAACTCGTCGCGCATGGCGAAACACTGACTGGCCCAGGTCTCAAGATCCCCCTTACCCTTAAAAGGCTTTAAAAGGCCTTTTAGAGAGGCAGCGTGTTCCAGCTTCATGAAGGCAGCCTGTTGCAGGCCCTGGAAGTAGCGGGGTTCGCGGTTCGGATCGCTCATGCCTGCTCGTCCTCGACCTCGCCGGCGCTGACTTCGGGTGCTGCGTCAGTGGCGGGCTCGTCGGTGGTGGCCGCGTCGTTGGGGGCAGGCGCTGCAGCAGGACTCTGAGCACGCTGTTGCAGGCCACGGCGCACGATGGGCGGCGCGAACTTCGAGCGGCGCGTGCCTTCCAGCACGTCCTGGGGCAGTTCGCCGAACTTCTCCAACGCCGCCCGTGCTGCGGCGTTCTTTGACACGAAATCGTCGCGCGTGCAGCCCGAATAGCGGTATTGCTGGGCCAGCGAAAACAGGCTGCGCAGTGCATGGGCGCCCTCGTTAAGCCAGCGCTCCAAGGTGCTGCGGTCGATGAGCGCTGTGTGGTGGGCGAGGATCAGTTTGCGGGCGATGTCGTCGTAGTCGGCCAGCAGATAGACGGCGGCAAAGCCGAGCTGCGCATTGACGAACAGCGGCAACTTGACGGGCTGCACGTTAAGGTTCTCGCCCAGGCTGAGTGCCGGCGGCACGCTCGCCAGTGCCTGATCCACCTGCTCGCGCAGCGATTGCAGCGTGGTCTTGGTCTGGTCGAGCTTGGCCTCGATGCGCAGCATCCACCAATCCGAGTACGGGTCGTCCTGCTCCGAACCGCGCCGCATCTTGTTCATTTGGGCGATGTAGCCGTTCAGGCCGACGATGCCCGGTCGCCCCTCGGCGGCGGCACGGCCATGCCAGATGCGCGAGGCGTGGTGCGTGTGAAGCGTCAGCGACATCGCGCTGCGCAGGGAGCCGAGATTCAGTTGCAGAGGTTCATTGGTTGCCATGGTGTCCGCTCGTTGTGGGAAAAGGAGCGGTCAGCTTCGGCAGGAAGCGGAAGGCAGTCAGTCAACAAACCGAAACCAGCCAGACCCCGGTTCAGCGCGTGGTGGCCGCATGCGGCGCGAGCTATCCCCAGGGGATAGCTCCATGGAGCGCCAACGAACGCTGCACGTCGGGATCAGGACGGGCAACGCCGCTGCTGCGGCAGATGTTCGATGTCAGGTCTGCGACTGCACAGCATCCGCCCCAACGGTGGAACTATCCCCAGGGGATAGCTCTATTGGCATCCATGGGTGTCCACTTCACCGCCTTGCCAGCCTGCTCACTTGCTGGCGAGCAGATCTCGAAGCCGCTCGATGTGCTGCCTGGCGACTTCTGGTGGCACCGGCTTACCCTGCGTTTGGGCCGGCGGTGCAGGTGGTGGCCGTTCGTTTGGTTGAGTGGGTGCCGGTGGCGGGTCTTTCTTTGCCCAGGCATTGAACTCACCGTGGATGGCCCGCTGGATGATGCCGAACAGATACCCTGCGGGATTGCGGATGCCGTGGTTGCTACAACGCGCGGCCCATTCGTCCAGCACGTCCTGCCTCAGCGAGGCATCAACCTGCTGCAATGCCACCTTGGCACCCGCCTGCTGTTCCGCCTTCAGTTGCGCAAAGCGCTTGGGCCATTGCAGATCGCCCAGCGCGCGCGCCTGCGCAGTAGTACGTATTTCATTAATACAACTACTACGTACTGTACGGGCCTGCTTCGGATTCCGAAGAGAGACGTCTGGCGCGGGTTTCGACCCTGCTTCGGAATCCGTAGAGGGGCGTTCGCCATTCCGAAGAAGGCTCGGAGCCCCTTCTTCGGAGTCGTGAATGGCGTCTTCCTGTGGATAACTATCGCTGGCCGTGAGGTCCTGCTTGGCGAGACGTTCGGCCATCACCTGCAACCGTGACGGGAGGGTGCGTCCGGCCAGTAATGGGTCTTCACCGATTTCCTTGAGCGTGTGCAGGCCCACGATCTGCACGGCCTTGGCAGAATGGCCGAGCGCCTGGCTGACGAGTTGCAGGTAGTCCGGGTCGAGCTGCATGGCCTCGAACGGTGTCAAGGGTTCGTCGTGCAGCACGTACAGATTGCCGAGGATGCGGCCGGTTTTGGGGTCACGCCGTCGCCGAACCAGGCTCAGCCAGCGAGTCAGGCGCATCAGTGTCAGCGCCCGTGCCACGGTTTCATGCGAGGCCTGGCCTGCGCAGGGCATGGACGCCAGCCAGGGCCGCAACTGCTCGTAGGTGGGAAATGCGGTTACGCCATCGTCGTTGAGCATCAGCCGGAACACTTGCCAGGCGTTTCGTTCCAGCGGCGTCAAGCGACGGTCGAGGAACAACTTGCGTGGCACCGTCTCGTGCCGGTTGCCACTGAACAGGAAAGCATCGCCGGAGGTGGGCGTGGGCGACTGTGCCGGTGTAGACGCAGGTGCGCTGGGGGCGGGCTTGGGCACAAGGCCTTTTAGCGCAGCATCGAACAGCTCTGCGAGTGCGATGGGGCCTTGGCGTAGGGCTCGTGGTGCGGTGTCGTCCACGGCCATGACTCAAGCCAGTCCCTGATCGACCCAGCTCTTGATCGAGGCCCAGACCACCGACAGAGGCAGCGACATGCCTTCGGCCAAGTCCATGGCGGCATCGAGGATGGAAGTTTCGTCTTCGAGATCGACGGTCCTGCTGTTGGTCACGGCCTTCCATTGCCGCCACAGCTCCGTGTCCTGCTCCTCGTCCAGCACGGGGTGCCGACCCTTCCGTTTGGGCAGACCAAGGATTTCACGGCGAAGAGCCACTTCCTGATGCGTCAAGCCATAGAACTTGCTGACCATCTCCGTGCTCGCGCCCAGCCTGAGCATGCGATCGACTGTGGCGATTTCCTTCTCCACGTCCTGCGCCTGCTGGAGCAGCCGCCGCAGCACTTCGCGGTTGACCGTCACTGAGCACCAGGAGACGTTGGCGTTGGCCAGCACGCTGATCAGCGCGGGATGCTTGAGGGCGTCCAGCTCTGCCTCGCCAAACCCCATCAGCTTGCAGCGGCGCAGTTGCCCATTGCGCAGGTCATAGAGGGCCTGGGCGATGACAGCCTGGTTGAGTGGGTGTGCTGTGGACATGCTGGCCTCCCTCGCTTAGGTTCCAGAGTCCGCAGCGCCGGCTTCGAGATCGAGCAGGCGGCGGGCCAGTCGCAGCAGGCGGAACAGCTTGACCAGCGCGGTGTCGCTCAATCGTCGGGTTACGTCGCCCTGGCCGTGCAGCAGCGCCGGCAGGTCGATGACGAGTTGCCCGTTGTCCAGACCGACATCGGCGGGCTGCTGACCGGCCAGGCAAGCCAACAGCGTATGGACGGCACGGCCCAGCGGCGCTGGGTTTGTGGTGCGAGCACGGCAGGCGAAGCCGATGCCGTCTGGGCGGTCATCGATGCACTCGCCCAGGTCTGCCTCGACCGCAATCTCGCGGGCAAACTGCGCGACGTGGATGCGCAGGTGCTCGGGTGTGTCCAGGCCGGGGGCGATGTACCAGACATCCGAGATCGGATAGAGCCCGCCGGCCTGCACCGGGATGGACTGCAAGACATTCGCCGAGAAGTCGTGCGGCAGTGGATCGCCCAACTGGTCGGCGACCATGCGCTGGATGGACTCAAGCCGTTCGGTCGTCGGCGCTGGCGAGACGATGTGCTCCCGAAGCACGTCGTCATCTACCGCCGGACTGGCTGCGCCAGAATGACTGGCGTCCGCGTCGCTCTCGCCCGTCGAGGGCGTTGCCGTCGGCCTCGCAGCAGGTGGCGCAGTATCGGCCGGTGGGCGCGCGATGGCTTCTGGCTCTGGCAAGGCAGGCGGCGTCGAGGGCGGCGTCGGCTCGCTGACCAAGGCCTGCTGGCGGCTCTCGGATTCGGTCATGTCCAAAGCGAGCACGTCGTAATCGACGTCCAGCAATTCGGTCATCTGGCCGATCAGCTCGTCCTGTACGCGCTGCGCAGAGAACTCGTCGGCCTGGACATCGAATTGCGACAGCACATCCTGAAAGAACTCGTCGAAGTCCTGAACCAGTGAGCGGCCTTTGGCGTAGTGCTCCCAGGTGCGCTCGCAGGCCTTGCGCATGACCGACAACCGCTCGACCTGGTGACGCCCCAGGCCGGCGTAGAGCACGGTCGGGATTGCGGGCAGCAGGTAGCGTACGGCGTCGGCCATCCGGCTGATGTGCGACTGCTGCACGGGGTATCCGTCCGCGGCCAGGCGGCGGGCCAGCTCGGACTGGCTCAGGGTGGAGCGGATTTCCAGTTCGTAGAACTCGCGCGCTTTCTCGACGCCCAAAGCGCGCTCGATGAAGGTGAGGCCACCGCGCAGTTCGTTTTCCGCAAGATGTCCGGTGAGCGCGACGATCTCGCCACGCTCGGGCCATGGGCGGAACAGGCATGAGACCCGAAAAAAACGTTCGTCCCGGGTCTCCGACCAGAGTTCGCGCAGGATTGCCAGTCGCGTGTTGCCGCCATTGCGGATGATGTAGTGATCGTCGCCGGGCCGCCGGGTGATGGCCGGAGCCGCGTCCAGGCCACGCTCGCGGATGGATGCCTTGATTTCCTCGTACACCGGATTGCGCTTCTTGCGCGGGTCGTGGTCGTAGGGGCGCAACTGGTCGAGCGTCACGACCATGGGCGTGTCGGCGATCGGGTCGCTCAAGGTCGTTGCTGACGGGCCGCTGCGCTCGAACCCGGACGCAAGCAGTTTGCCGGCCATCTGCTGGGAGGTGATCTCAGTCATGGCCGCCCCCCTGCGCTTGGGATCGGGTCTCGCGCTCGGCACGACGGATCTGCGCACGGGCGTTGAGGGCTGCCCGGTGATCGCTGGCCGTCGAACTGGTGTAGATCGCGGCGCAGCCTGCCTTGGTGAACTTGAGGTGACCGCCCGCCGTGCGCTTGACGTGCCAGCCTTCGCCGACGGCGAACTCGATCAGGGCGCGCAGCCGATTGTGGCCTCGGGCCAGTTCATGTGCGTTCGCCATGGGGCCTCCTGATATCAAGAGGCTGTGGCGGACGGCCGGACACTGCGGCCAATCGATCCTGCCACTGCGGGAACAACTCGTCGGCAAGATCGCGCATGGTGGTGAGCGCGGCGGGAGCGACTCTGCCCACTGGCTGGCGGTACTCGACCCGATGCACCGGCAGGCCGCGCGTCGCGGCCCGCGGATAAGCCTCAATGGCCGGCACGTCGGTAGCCAGAACCCGAATGCCGGTGTGGCCCTGGAACAGATCGCGCAGCGCCTGCTGGATCAGCCGTGCGTTGGCGGACACCGGATGGACGCGGTTGATGAGCAGGTGCAACGGCGGCGGCTCGATGCCCAGGTGCCGGTACGGCGCAATGTCCGCCAGCAACTGCATGGTGCCGCGCCGCAGTTCGCGGGCGGCGAGGATTTCCGGGGTCACGGGCGACAGCGCGAGGTCGGAGGCCAGCACCGCCATCTCCAGCAGCACCGAGCGCGCGCCCTGGGTGTCGATCAGCACCAGGTCGTAGAGGGGGTTCAGTATCGGCAGTAGGTGTCGCAGCCGCAGTCGCCCGTCTGGCGCGTGCAGCAGCAAGGTGTTCAGTTCGCCTCGGTGGTCGTTGGAGAGCACCAAGTCCAGGCCCGCGATGATCGTGCGGGACACAAGCTGGCCGAGGTCGCGCTCGTTGAAGGCCAGCAATTCATAGATACCGCCCGGCGCACGATGGGCCAGCTCGTAGTAGGAGGACAAGGTGGGCTGCACATCGAGATCGAGCAGCAGCACGCGCAGCCCGGCGTCCGCAGCGAGACCGCCAAGGTTTGCGGCCGTGGTGGTCTTGCCGACCCCACCTTTGGTTGAAATGATGGATACGACCTGCATGGCGTTCTCCGGGTCAGGATGGAAAGTCCGCGAGAGAACGGGTCAGGCCCGGTTGTTGACGCGCTCGTCGATCCACTGATCGATTTCGATGGAATCCCAGCCCACGGCGCGCACGCCCAGACGCAGCGCCTGCGGGAACTGGCGTTTCTTCATCAGGTTGTAGATGTGGGCGCGCTTGAAACCGGATTTCGCTTCGACTTCTTCCAGGCGCAGGATGCGGCGTTCGTTTGGCTGCAGTACAGGTGTTTGCGACATGGCGGTCACTCCTGAACGCTCAGTGGCGTTTGTTGGCGTGACCTCTATTCAATAGACACGGCTGCGAAAAGACATTGCAAATGCAATCCCCGCGACTGCACATACAAGCTGGCAAATCTCAGAGGGAGGCGCTACGCAGTCGGCGCCTGGCGGTGGCGAACTTGCCGTTCAATGTCCGCTCCGCGATGCCCATGGCGCCGCTGTGATGGGCAACCAGCGCGCTGACCACGGCCTCCTGCGTCTTGAAGCTGGAGTACGGCGTGCCCGATGGCGACTGGCCGAGCATCAGCTCCAACAGACCGCCAACGATGTTCAGGTAGGTGGCCTCGGCCCGATCACTGATCGGACACTGCGCGCATGCCGGAATCACCGTGGGCTGCTTGAGCAGCGCGTCATGCTTGTCCTGCAAATCGCGGAGCTGACGTTTGGTCTGTTCCAGGGCGGATTTCAAAGCCTGGCGTTCGACCAGCATGGCTTGCCCTGTTTCCAGAGAGATGAAGGGATGGGTGATGCGCTCGCCGCGGGAGAAGAGAAAGCCGGGCCGCTGCTCGGGGTAGTGCTGGCGCATCCAGCACTTCAGATCGACATGGCGTACCGTCAGATCAGGCGATTCGATCAACGCGGTGTCGCGCGTCGTGATGCCGTGCTGCCCGAAGGGCAGTTCCCCGTTGAGGATGCCGTCATAGATGCGGTCGGTGTACAGCCGCAGTTCGCCCAAACGTGGGCAGTCCAGCGACTGCGGCAGATTCATAGGCGACGAGACCGAAGCCAGGATCACCTGCTCGTATCGCAGCAGTCCGGCCCAGCGGATGGACGCTTCGAGCGGGCGGTAGAACACCTTTGATGTTGGTGCATCATTTTTGTTCTCGTGCATGCTCCGTCTCCTTCCAGGAGAAGAACTACAGGGCCGACTGCTTTTGCAGCCGTCCTCATGGTCGGCCTGTTGTCCGCGCAAGACGCGAGTGATGACGCCCGCTTTTGATTACTTCTGATCAGTTCGCGCAACGAGTAGGCGTTGTGTGCTCGATGTGCAAAAATCCATCGAGCACAAGAAAATCGAGCGTCCGTCGCGGCTCGACAGTGACGCTTGCACTATCAGGATCGTGAGAAGTTGCGGCTCCCGCAAAACCGTATCGGTATGGTCTGATACGCCAGCGGTTTCAAAAATCTGGGAGCGTCGGAATCTATTGCTCGGGGCTTGGGATTGGCAACGGAAATCCGCTGGCGTCATATCCGATCGGGATACTGATATAGCGAGATAGCATCACAGAGAAATCGCCCGTGGTGACTGCCAGGCGCAGATTCGACGCTAGACGCTGCCTGCCGACACTTGGAAATTGCGAGTTGGCCGCGCAGAAGACGGATGGGTGGTCATGCGAAGCGATCGACCTATTTGTGCCCTGCTTTGACCTTGACCGGACGGTGCTGCCGTCCGGCCTCAGCTCAACGGGCGACTAGATCTTCGGGCGTATCAACCAACATTGCCGTTTTTACCAGGCGCTCTACAGTCTGCCTGGCCAGCACCGGAGACGCCTCCGATTGCTCTGCAAGCTCATCGGTTTCTATGGCATGTGCGGCGACCAGTCGAGCTGCAAGATGCAGGTTGGTCGGATCGACTGCCTCGATGACTGGACACTTGCCCAGGGCATCGTATGGCCGCAGCAGTGCGTGATAGATGTGCCAAGTGTCGATGCCGCGCGGCACCAGCTTCAGGACAGCCTGAATCAGCTTGCGTTTGATGGGGTCGAGTTGCCAGTCCGGGACGCGCTGCCCACGGTGACCCATATGGATCGACAGGAGATTGCCGGCCTGAATCTCGTAAGTGATCCAGCGGCGGGACTTGCCAACCAGTTTGGCGTAATCGGCGACCGATAGGTTGTGAGGCGCCTCGAACATCTCCAGCAATTGCAAACGCTCGCGCTGCACCTCTGACAGCGTGGGGCGCGCGTACTCGGGCAGATGCACCGCCGAAAGTCGATATACGGAAGCTGGAACCGCTGGCGCATCCGGTGCAGGCGCAACGATCAACTGAGGGGCATTTGGATTCAGGGCTGGCGGGTGCGCGACCGCCTGCCCGGCAATCGTGGGCAGGCCCTGCAGCGTGATGGTCAGGTGCGTGCTGGCAACTTCGACCTGATTCTGCTCGAACAAGTCCAGGCGGTCGGCCCAGTCCTGCATCATGACGCGGCGTTGCTCGACGTACTCGGCGTGGTTGTAGGTCGCGCTGATCCGATCCGGATCGGCATGCGAAAGTTGAGCGTCTACCCATTTGGGTGGATACCCCAATTCATTGAGCGCAGTCGAGATGGTGGCGCGAACGCCATGCCCAGTGAGCTGGTCTTCATATCCCATACGCTTGAGCGCGCCATTGAGCGTGTTCTCGCTGAGAGGGTTTTTCAGGCACCAATCACCGGGAATGAGATAGACCTGCGCTGGCTTCAGATTTCCCAGCAGATGACGAACGACTTCTTGTGCCTGCAACGACAGTGGCACGATGTATGGCGGAATATCGGCGAAACGCGGACGCTTCTTCTTGGTGAGCTGCTTGCGTTGCTTGAGCCTGACAACCGGGATGATCCACAGACCGCGCTCTAAATCGAACTGATCGGGCGTGGCGTAGCGCAATTCACCGGTGCGCACGCCCGTGAGCAGCAGCAGACGTAGACCCAGTTGCGTATTCAGGCGACCTCTGTACTTGCGCAACGTCTGCAGCATTGCCGGCAGCTCGGGCATGCGCAAAAAGGGATTGTTCTCCACCGGCGGCAGCGGCATCGCCACCACATCCAAATCCTTGGCCGGGTTGTCGCCCATGTTGGGCACCACCACCGAGGCGTAGGTGAATAGCTGGCTGAACCAGGTGCGCAGCTTCTCGGCGACCGACAGCGAGCCACGCTTTTCGACTCTGCCGATGATGTCCAGCAGATGGGCGCGGGTGACGTCATAGATGGTCAGGTGGCGCAATACGGGAAACACATCCTTCGCGAAGATGCGCCCGATCTGCTTGGGCGTGCTCTGGCGGCCCTCATTTTCCAGAGAGAGGCTGCGGTGGGCCAGCCATTGGTCGTAGATGGCCTGGAAGGTGTGCTCGCCAGCCAGGACGATGGCGTGGCGCTTGCGCTTGCGCTCCGAATGCGGGTTGATGCCCTTGGCCAGCATTGCCCGGGCCTCGTCGCGCAGATGACGGGCGTCTTTCAGGGAAAGCGCGGGATAGCCGCCGAAGGACATGCGCTCGCGCTTGCCGCCCCAAGTGAAGCGGAAGTGCCACGCCTTGAAGCCGGTGGCGGAGATGTGGAAGTAGAGACCGTCGAAATCGACAAGCGAATACGCCTTGCCGGTCACCTTGGCCTGTCGAACCTGGAGGTCTGAAAGCATGAGCCCAACTCCTGCGAAGCGAGTTGGATGCCATGTTCCCGACGGAACGTCTGCTCCTCCAGCAACAATACGGTTTTGGGAACCTCCGCATTGCCAATGTACCACTCAACGTACCGTTTCGATGCGGCTGGGAGTGGATTTCGCTGGATGTCAGTGGATCGAGGTTGGGTGAAAATCATCAATCCTGACAATGACTTACGACGTTCTATGGACTCCGGTGGAAGTCCCTGGAAAGTCGAAGTGGAGCGGGCGAAGGGAATCGAACCCTCATCATGAGCTTGGGAAGCTCAGGTCCTGCCATTGAACGACGCCCGCTTCTACTGATGGATCAGCATCTTACGCGATGCCGGCATTTGACCAAATGCGTAGCGCTCCGCATCTTCAGTTTCCTGTTCTTCATGCCGACGCGCACCCGGTCGATCACCTCGCGCCCGTACTTGGCCACCACGTGCAACAGGTCGTAGACGATCTCAGCCTGCGGGCAATGGGTCTTGATCTCCAGCCCATAGGCGGTGGTCATGTCAATTGCCACGGCCTTGATACGCTCGGCCACGCCAGCAGAAAGCTGCTGGAGGAAGGCGCGCGCCGTCTCCCGTGGGTGCCCCTGGCCAATCCACGGCACTTGGCGACCAAGCGGATCGACCACCATGGTTGGCATAGCGGCGGCCCTTGTGCAACGCGAACTCGTCCATGGCCAGCCGGGCTCTGGCAGGCTGGCCTGCAGGCGCATCTAAAACCACCCGGTACTCGAACATCGGCGGACCGTTGTCTCATGGATGTGCTGGCAGTGCATGACACTGCCAACAGCTTTGAGATGAAGTGACAGCGTGCGTCTGCCGCCTTGCGGCCATTGCACTGACTCAAGCCGATAGTCTGACCAGCAGCCCAGTGCCTGAGGTGTCTCGTGGTCTAGCAGTGGAGCCCCCTGATTGCCGTTGCCTCAGGCATCAGGGTACTCAAGCGCTTGCCTGCATTCCACGAAGAGCCTGAAAAAGCCACTCGACGGTGGCTTGTGCTTCAGCGCTGGCGGCGGCGCATTCTCGAGATGCCAAGCATGGCCAGGATCGAAGACGTGAAGATCAGGCCCCACTCGTTCAGCGTGGGGATGCTGGCTGCTGAGGCGACGGGGGTTACTCCGCCAGGCGTGGCAGACGCTGTGCTAACCAAGCTAGCCAAAGTCAACCACCCACCGTCGGCGGCCCCTTGAGGAGGCGCGTTGAACCAATCCCAACCCATGAAGATCACTTGGCCGGTGCCATTTGCGACCGTGAACATCACGCTGTTGGTACCACCGTCCGGGCTGTATATGCTTTTCGCTCCAGCGGGGAGTGCCGCTGCTGCAACCTGTGTTGTTGCGCTATTGCTCGTTAGTAAAGCGGGTCCGCTTGCGAACGGAGTACCTGCGGCAGCCGCAGTTTTGGTAGATGAGCTAGATGCGTTGCTGTTGGTAGTGATGGTGTATCCGAAAACTCCATTCAGGAAATTCACATCGTTTGGTGTGGTTCCGCCATGTACTTGCACGGTGCCGCCAGCGCTGACAAAGTTAGCGATGGCTGCGCGCGTGGGAGCATCAATTGCTGCAGCCAAGTCTCCATTCTGAAGCTCGGGAATCACTAAAATTGTTTTGCCCGCCAAGCCGGTGTTGAAATCTGCGAGTGTTGACCCGGTGATGTCGCTTACCGTATGGCCTCCCGATACCAGCGTGGTGCGCAGGTTCAGTCCCTCTTGTGCCACATCCACAAACGCTGGGTTGTTGAAGAAAGCCACGTTTGCTGCGTGGGCCGAGACAGCTGAACAGGCGATCAGTGCCGCAGCAATCTTGCATTTCATTGATCAATCCTCCTAGATAAATCTATTGATAAATCCTAACGTCTTGAAACATATTGAATCTGAGCAAATCTGAGCGGCGGACGACTGCTGGAACATCGAACTTTTCCTGGGCAAAGCCTGCACGAACAGGCCGCGTGCTTGCTTGGTCAAGGGCGGATGTAGGTGCCCCAGAACGCAAAAAGCCCCCTCGGCTGCCGCGAGGGCGCCGAGGGGGCTTTTTGCGTTTCAGCTGGGGAAAACACCTGGTGGGCGCTGCGCAGTCTGCGGGCGCGCACGAAGACAAGCGGCTTTGGATGCTGTTTAAATACTCAGTGCTGCGGAGCGGAAATCCTGCTCAAACCCGCATGAATCCTGGATTCTCATATCGGCCTGGGAAGCTCAGGTCCTGCCATTGAACGGCGCCCGCTTTGGCTAAGTCATTGTCAAATCGCGAATCTCTTTGCCAAGCGCTTGCTATTGCCATTCGGTTCGCGGTCTGCAAAGCAGCTTCAGCCAGGTTCGCTCCTGCTTGTGCAGGGTACGACGGCTGGCGATGGGTTGCCGCCTCAGCTCATGACGAGCATTGCGAGATGGCGCCCGCCTTCTGAGTCCGCGCAAGAAAAAGGCTTGCTGGCGGGCACCGTTGCCTGCACGGCAGTGAGCCGAGCGTATGGCTGTGCTCTGCGCAGTGACGGCGAGGCGTTAACGGCTTGCTTCTGTTGCGTGCAGGGCGCTGTCTCACTACTTGGCCGGATGGTCCTTGCGGTACAGCGTCCACTCTTCCATTTCCGTACCGTTCGGCAGTACGCAGATGCCTTCCTGGCCCTGGGGCGTCCTCTCCATCCGAACTTGTCCGCCGATCTCTCCGCAATAGACCGACGCGGGATTGGCCATGCCCACGGACGGTGCCAGCTTCTGCTGGGCGCATGCGCTGACCGCCAGGGCCACCAGCGCGATTCCTGAAAGTTCCAGTGCTTTGTTCATTGCGTCACTCTATACCTCTGGGGGGGTGGGGAGTGTTGTTGGGTCCGCAACCTTCGGTTTGCGATGCAAAGGCATGTCAGAGCAGCATTTTGTGCATAGAATGTAGACTCGCTAGCATACAACCCAAGAAAAGTCCATGACACCTGATTACAAGACGCTCCTGCAGCAAAAGGCAGAGATCGAGGCACGCATTGCCGAAGTCCTGAAAGCCGAAAAAGGCGGGGCCATCGCCAAGGTTCGCGAGCTCGTCCAGCAATTCCAATTGACCCAGGAAGATGTGTTCAGCACGGGCAAGCGCAAGTCGCCCGTCGGTGCAGGCGTGGCCAAGTACCGTGATCCGTCCACCGGCGCAACGTGGACCGGCCGGGGCAAGCCTCCTGCATGGATCAAGGATGCAGTGGACCGGACTGCCTTCGAGATCTGATCAACAGCCCGCAGTCGCGGGCTTTGTCTTTTTTGGCCATGCGCGCTCAGTGGACCCGCGGCAGTCTGGAAACGGCACCATGCGCCAAGGCCGACGCCCTTGTCCTGCTTTGCGCTGATTGCCTCAGCTGTGCTTGTCCGACAGAGCCGGTCCTGGGCGGCGACCATGCTTGAGGCCATGAACACACCTCCGCCCAACACCCCTGGCCAAGTGCCCACCTCGTCGTCCCGCAACCGGTTCGCCACCAAGCGAACCATGTACATCGCCGCAGCTATTGTGGCTGTGGTGCTGGTGATCATGTTTGCGCCCTGGTAGGCGCTCCTCGCCGTCGCGCTCCCGATCATGTCCGCGAGGGCATGAGAAAGCCCGCCATCTGGCGGGCTGTCGTTTTGGGGAATCGCTTGCCTCAGTGCGTGTGATGCGCCGTGGGTGCTTGCGCCGGGGGGAGTTGGGCCAGCTTCTGCGAGCAGTCGCTGCACACATGCCACGCGTGGAATTGGCGGGCTCCTGTGGCGGGTTTTTCCTGTTCGCACTGGATGCAGAAGACGGCGGGGGCCAGGTCCATGAGCCGGATCGGCTCTCGGCCTTTCTTGGGACTACGCATAGCTCTCCTTCAAAGTGTTGCTCCTCGGTATCCATTGGGCGCCGGGTTGGGGAAGGCCGGTCGTCAGCGGGCGCGCCATGGCGCAGCAGAAGCCAGCGCCATCGAGGGTGCGTGTTCAACTTACAGCCTGGCCGTCTCACCGTTGTGACTTCCGCGTGACCGTGTTGGGAACGCGCCGCAGTGATTTGACAGTGCAATTTGCGCAGTCCTAGAATTTGCCCTTTCCATCCTGCGACCGTTGCGAGCCTGACATGAACCTGTGACGCCTTCGGACCCTTGTCCGCCCGATCCCCTTAAGCCCGTTCACGGCCCACGGCGGACGCCCGCGTCACCATCTGCATGCCCGTTGACTGCTCCGCGTTTTTTGAACGCAACCTCGCGTCGCCGTGCGGCCTCTTTTTGAAAGAGTGCCCATGACAGAACCCATCGACATCCTTGCCCACAACTGCGCCGCCTGGAATCTGCAGGCAGCGAAAGACTGCGACTGGTCGCGTCCGGTCGACAGCGCTGAAATAGCCCGGGCCCGTGCCGGAAGCTGGCAGGCGCGGCTCACGCCCGGCCCCTTGCCGGCGGGCTGGCTGGATGATGCGCGCGGCCTGCGCATCCTCTGCCTTGCCGGCGGCGGCGGCCAGCAGGGACCCATTCTTGCGGCGGCGGGTGCCCAGGTCACCGTGTTCGACGCCTCTGCCGGCCAGCTTGCACAGGACCGACATGTAGCGCAGCGCGAAGGCCTTGCGCTGACCTGCGTGCAGGGCGACATGCGCGATCTGGGCGCTTTTGCAGATGCCAGCTTCGATGTGATTTTTCACCCCATCTCCAACCTCTACGTGCCTGATGTGCGGCCCGTATGGCGTGAATGCGCGCGGGTGCTCGCAAAGGGTGGGCGCCTTCTGTCCAGCTTCTGGAATCCGGTGGTCTTCGTGGAGGATCGCGATCCCGCATTGCGCAAGCAAGGGCTTGTGCGGCCTGCGTGGCGCCTGCCGTATTCCGATGTGGTGGATTTGCCGCCCGCAGCGATCGATGCCAAGCGGGAGCGCAATGAGGCGCTGGTGTTCGGTCATACGCTGGCCGATCAGATCGGCGGCCAGCTGGATGCGGGGCTGGTGCTGACGGGCTTTCATGAAGACTGGCAGCCTCATGCCCGTTTTGTGATCGAGAAGTTCGTTCCGACCTTCATCGCGACACGTTCGGTGAAGGTCTGAAGGTGCTGCGGTCTGGCCTTGCCGCCCTCAGGACGCCCTCAGGTGCGCAAGGCCGGCGTCCAGGTCTGTTGCTGGGCGGGTTCGGTCACGGGCTGCGCCGGCTTCGGTCGGGGAGCCGGGCCTTTGGCCTGGGACGATGGCTGGGCCTGCCGCACTTGCTCTGCGCCGGATTTGGCCAGCAGCATCATCACGGCCATGCAGATCAGCGTCACCATGAGCACCACGCAGATGGGGCCCAGATCCACGGAGGCGATGTCCAGCCCCTTCAGCGACTGCCAGCGTTCTGAGCGTACTTCCAGTGGTTCTTCGGGATCGGTCATGGCACCTCCACTGCGTTGAGTGTGGGCACATGCTAGGCGTAAGTGAGCATGCAAACAATATGGGGACTTCGCCAGGATGTGAGGGTATACAGCAGCACCGGCTCGGTTGGCTTCACGCTTGAAGGGCTCTTTCCGGTGTTGCCGTGTGACTGCTACCTGACCCACATCAACTGTACCGCCACGGCCAGGGCGATGGCCAGCAGCGCCAGCAGCACGAGCATTGCCATGACGGTGAACGCCTTGCGGCGCTTTGCCTTGCGGGTGTTGCGCAGACAGGGCGGGGCGGCAGGGGGCTGCGTGGCATCCAGGGCCGCAATTCTTGCCAGCCAGTCTTCGGCCGTGGGCATGGTGGAAGTGGGCGTGGGCGTGGGCGTGGGCGTGGGCGTTGCGGGCGGTGGCACGGGCTTGCCACGTTTCATGGCTCCAGCTCCTGCCACATTTCCTCGAGCACCTGGATGGCCCCCTGGATCATGGCCTGTCTGTGCTCCAGCGCAGCTTTCTGGGCCTGCAGCCTGTCCAACTGCTCGGCGACCAGCACCTCGTCGGCCCGCAGCTTCTTCAGTCGCTCCTGCATGGCCTCGATTTCAGGGGCGCTCATCTGCCAATCCTCCAGCACACGAAGGGGCGGCGCGCGGCCGGCTCCCCTTTCACAATTCACACGAATGCCAGGAATTATCTGTGCGCCTTAGTGATTGGCTATGAATGAATTGACATAGATTGTCATCGGCCGACGCAGAAGGCCGAAGACTGTGCAGTTGTTCAAAGCAGCCAGGTCCTGTTGGGCCGGTTGCCGTCGATTTCCACAAGTCCTGCGTCCTGCAGTATGGGCAGGATGTAGGTGATCACCACGGCTGCGTTGTCGTTGGCCTGTTTGGCCGCAAAGCCCAGAAAGCCGGGCCGGTGCTGGCTGGAGGCCACGATGCAGGGCCGCTCGGCGCCGTGATGCTCCTGGGCCAGATGGCGCAGCACGGCGCCGAAGGCTTCCCGCCTTATGCGCACCGTGTTGCCCTTGTGCGTTCTGACTTCCAGGCCGCTGTCGCTGCGGCGGATGACAGTGAAGGACGCGGTGCGTCCCTTGTCGGGCGTCTTCAGGGGCTTGTCCTGGGCGATGCCGTCCCAGAAGGCATTGAAATCGTTGTTGGAGAGCAAGCGCACGAAAAAGAGGTCCATTGCCTGGAGGTTTTCTTGGAACTGGAGTCTCCCTGGCTTCGACTGGCCGAAGATGAGCAAATCTGAGCAGTGCCGCTCAATGTGCGAGAAATTTGAGGAAGATCCGGCCTTGCCGCGTTCTGACCTCGGTCCCTTCGATAAAGCCCATCAGTCTGGCCGGACCGTCCATGGAGTACAGCGCCGGTCCATCGATGCGGTAGATGGGCCTGGTCCCGCACCGGACGAATTCATCGCCTTCGACACGCCCGATTTCGTTTCCGTGCCCATCAAGCACAGTCCACGAGCCTCCTGCAATCATGGCCTCACCCGGCAGTTGCCGGTTCCCAAGTGAAACCACCAATCTAAGGAACGCGAGGTGTCTGAATCTGAGCGAATCTGAGCAGTCGTGTAAAGCTGGGCCGCCGACGCCTTGGGCAGGGTCCTGTGGAAATTCGTGTGCGCCAGGCCCAACCCGCATCGCACCGGCCAAAAGAAGCTGGCTGCGATCTAGGGGCACTGCATGCGTGGGCGATTGAGCGGTTCGCAGCCAAGTAGAATTGTTTCATATCAAAGACATGCTGCTCTGAAAGTTGCAGCGACCAGGCCCGCTTGCGGGCCTTGTGCATGAGGTGCGCCTCCCGCTGCCTGTATCTGGGTGCATGTCCTGATTCTCTGTAGGCCCGGCCTGCGATCCAATCTCGCGCATGGGGCTGAGCCTTCTCGTCAAATTGCTCTCATTTATGAAGATCTGCTGTCGCCAACCGGATGCGCCTGCGGCATTGCCTTTCGGCTTGCCCGTGGGCCATGCCGTGTGGTGCATGCCGCGCTGCGGAGGGCGGGCGTGAGCGAACAGGCGCTGTACGATCTGGCCCCCGTTCTGGAGCTGATGCTGCTGGGCCTGTTGCTGGCGCTGGGTCCCCTGGCCTGGGTGTGGCTGCGCAATCGCAGCGGCGGCTCGCTCAAGCGGCTGCAGGCGCTGTCGGTGCTCACGCTGTTCCTGACCTTCGATCTGGTGCTGTTCGGCGCCTTCACCCGCCTGACCGATTCCGGCCTGGGCTGCCCCGATTGGCCGGGCTGCTATGGCAGCGCCAGCCCCATGGGTGCCCGCGCGCAGATTGCCGAGGCCCAGGCCGCCATGCCCACCGGGCCGGTGACGCATGGCAAGGCATGGATAGAGATGGTCCACCGCTATCTGGCAACCACCGTGGGCGTGCTCATCATCGCCATGACCATCATGGCCTGGCGGCGCGCGCGGCGCCTGGGCAGGGCGGGTGGCGCAGGGGCCGAGCGTACAGGGGCGGAGGGCACAGGCGGTGCCCTGAGTCCGTGGTGGCCCACGCTGGCGCTGTTCTGGGTCTGCCTGCAGGGCGCCTTTGGCGCCTGGACCGTGACCATGAAGCTTTTCCCGGCCATCGTGACCCTGCACCTGCTGGGCGGCACGGGGCTGCTGGCCTTGCTGTGCGTGCCCGCCGTGGGCTTGAGCCGTGCTGCGCGCCAGCAAAGGGCGACCGTGATTGCACCCGCGCTGCGCGCGGGGCTGTGGCTGGGCCTTGCGCTGCTGGTGCTGCAGGTGGCGCTGGGCGGCTGGGTCAGCACCAACTATGCGGTGCTGGCCTGCAGCAGTTTCCCGACCTGCCAGGGCAGCTGGTGGCCAGCCATGGATTTTTCGCAGGCGCTGCAGATCTGGCGGCCGCTGGGCCTGCTGCAGGACGGCAGCAACATCAGCTTTGCGGGCCTCACGGCCATCCACTATCTGCACCGCCTGGCGGCCTATGTGGTGGTGGCTGCGCTGGCCGGGCTGTGGTGGCGTTTGGGTGAAGTGCCCGCACTGGCGTCGCAGCGCCGCGTGCTGGGTGCGTTTTTGGTGCTGCAGGTGCTGACAGGCCTGTCGAACGTGGTGCTCGATTGGCCGCTGGTGGCCGCGGTGCTGCATACGGGCGGCGCAGCTGCGCTGGTGACCGTGATTGTTTGGTGCCTGGCGGCCAGCCGCCCGGGCGCACTGCGGGACGGTCTGCCCGTTGCCCGTGGAGAGATTGCATGAGTAAACAAGCTTCCCTGAGTGTCGAGCCCTCGCGCTGGACACAGTTCTATGCCCTGACCAAGCCGCGTGTGGTGCAGCTGATCGTGTTCTGCGCACTGATCGGCATGGTGCTGGCCGTACCCGGCTGGCCCAATGCCGACCAGTGGCTGCACATGGCGCTGGCCTGCCTGGGCATCTGGCTGGTGGCGGGCGCGGCGGCCGCCTTCAACTGCCTGGTGGAGCGCCACATCGATGCGCGCATGAAGCGCACCTCCTGGCGGCCCACGGCGCGGGGCGAGTTGAGCAGCCAGCAGGCGCTGGCCTTCTCGGCCATCCTGTGCACGCTGGGCGCACTGGTGCTGCTGCTGTGCACCAACCCGCTGACCATGTGGCTGACGCTGGCCACCTTCGTGGGCTATGCCGTGATCTACACGGTGATCCTCAAGCCCGCCACGCCGCAGAACATCGTGATCGGCGGCGCCTCCGGTGCCATGCCGCCCGTACTGGGCTGGGCCGCGATGACGGGCCAGGTCGGTCCCGAGGCGCTGATCCTGTTCCTCATCATCTTCCTGTGGACGCCGCCCCATTTCTGGGCGCTGGCGCTGTACCGCGTGGAAGATTACCGCCAGTCCGGCCTGCCCATGCTGCCCGTGACGCATGGCAGCGAGTACACGCGGCTGCAGATCCTGCTGTACACGGTGATCCTGTTTGCGGCCTGCATGCTGCCCTTCATGTACGGCATGAGTTCCTGGCTGTACCTGGTGGTGGCCGTGGTGCTGAGCGTGGGCTTCTGCGGCTATGCCTTTGCGCTGTGGCGCAATTACTCGGACCAGCTGTCGCGCAAGACCTTCCGCTTCTCTCTGATCCACCTGAGCGTGCTGTTCCTGGCGCTGCTGATCGATCACTACCTCTGGCTGGGCTGATGGGGCTGATGGCCTGAGGGCC
This sequence comes from Delftia deserti, assembly GCF_042653485.1. Classification (NCBI taxonomy): domain Bacteria; kingdom Pseudomonadati; phylum Pseudomonadota; class Betaproteobacteria; order Burkholderiales; family Comamonadaceae; genus Delftia; species Delftia deserti. Next base: position 6,853,755 of record NZ_JBHSIH010000001.1, read on the forward strand.
ATGGCCGCGCAATGACAAACCGGGCCCTTGAGGCCCGGTTTGCCTTGGTGCCTGCCGCCTTACTTGATCTGCCGCTTTTCCAGCTTGCGCGCCAGCGTGCGCCGGTGCATGCCCAGGCGGCGGGCGGCTTCGGAGATGTTGAAATCGCTCTCGGCCAGGGTTTCGTGGATGTGTTCCCACTCCAGCGTCTTGATGGAGGTGGGGTTGCGTGACAGCTCCACGTCGGTGCGGCCTTCGAGGCGGCCGAAGGCGGCCTCGATATCGTCGGTGTTGGAGGGCTTGGCCAGGTAGTGGCATGCGCCGAGCTTGACGGCCTCCACGGCGGTGGCAATGCTGGCATAGCCGGTGAGCACGACGATCACGGCCTCGGGGCTGTGCTGGTGCAGCATCTGCACGCAGCTCAGGCCCGACGCGTTGCCCGCCAGCTTGAGGTCCATGACGGCGTACTGCGGCGTGTGCGTCTGCAGCAGCTCGCGCACTTCCTCGGCACTGGCGGCCTGCAGCACGCGGTAGCCGCGCCGCTCGAACGAGCGCGTCAGCGTGCGCGCAAAGGTCGCATCGTCTTCAACCAGCAGCAGGAGGCGGGAGCTGTCCATGGGCGATTCGGGTTCCTGTGGGCGCCGCTTCAGGCGCCGGGTTCAATGGCAATCGATGACAGGGGCAGGCGGATCTCCACCTCACTGCCCCGCGGCGGGGTGTTCCTCACCTGAACGCGTCCGCCCAGCGAGCGCGCCACGTTGAGCACCAGGAACAGGCCCAGCCCCCGGCCCGGGCGCTCCGTCTTGGTGGAGATATGGCGCTGGCCCAGCTGTTCCAGCACGGCGGGAGCAAAGCCCGGTCCCTTGTCGCGCACGGTGATGCACAGCATGCCGGTGCGCACGGCCAGGTGCAGCGCCACATGGCGGGGGGAGGCTTCGGCCGCATTGTCGAGCACATTGCAAACCATTTGCTGCAACGCGGTATCGGAAAGAATGGGGAAGTCCTCGTCGGCCTGGACGTAGTCGAAACGCTCCACGGCGTGGCGTGACTGCCAGTGCGCGACCACGCCGTCCATGAAGGCGCGCAGCGTGGTGGCCTGGGGCGCATCGGCGCGGGTCTCGCCGGCCGACATGAGCACGCTGGAGACGATGGACTTGCAGCGCAGCAGCTGCTGCTGCATTTCCTGCAGGTCGGCCAGCAGGTCGGGGTCTTGCGTGATGGCCGGCATGCGCTGCCAGTCGCCCAGGATGACGGACATGGTGGACAGTGGCGTGCCCAGCTCATGCGCCGCGCCCGTGGCCAGCAGGCCCATGCGCACGATGTGCTCCTCTTCGCTGGCACGCTGGCGCATGTTGGCCAGCCGTGCGTCACGCCGGCGCAGGTTGGAGACGATGCGGCGCAGGAAAACCACCAGCAGCACCGTGGTCAGCCCGAAGCTGATCAGGATGCCGCTCACGTACAGGCCGGGCAGCCCGTCAGGGCCTGCAGCGCCAATGGGCAGGGGCCAGTGCACGATGGCCAGCACCAGGGTGCACAGCGAGGTGCTGGCAACGATGATCCAGGCGTGCACGGGCCTGAGCAGCACGGCGCCCAGAATGCCCTGCAGCAAAAACAGATAGATGAAGGGATTGCTGGCGCCGCCGCTCAGATACAGCTGTATGGCCAGGGCGAGCACGTCGGCCAGCAGGGCCAGGAACAGGTTGCGTGCCGAGATCTGGCGGCGGTGGCTGCGGTACCAGTAGATGTAGCCGAGATTGGTGAAGACGCTGGCCAGCAGCACCAGGGCCATGGCCGGCAGCGGCAGGGTGATGCCGAAGCCGTAGTGCACCAGGGAGATGGTGATCACCTGCCCGACCACGGCAAACCAGCGCAGCTGTATCAGCAGCTGCATGTTCTGGCGTTCGGTGGTGCGCTCGACGCGGAACAGGGACTCTGAAGGCGAATTCACGCGGGCGATTGTGCGCTACCGGGCGGTGGCCGTGGTGCGGCAGGGTCTTGCAGAAGACTGGCGGAAAAAGGGCCACCGATGTCATCGGTGGCCCTGTTGCCTGCAGCGACAGCTTTGCGGCCTTACGGCTTTACGGCTTGCTGCTTGCCTGCCGGTCATTGCGCCTGACCAGCCAGGCCGCACCGACCACCATCAGCGCCAGCCCGTACCAGGTCAGCGCATAGACCAGGTGGCTGTTGGGGAAGCGGATCACGGTCATGCCCGGGCGCGGCCAGGTGCCGTCTGCCACGGGCTGTCCCGGCAGGCCTGCGTCGATGAAGTAGGGGGCTGCATGGTCCAGGCCCTGGGCCTGCGCAATGGCCGCCACATCGCGCGAGAACCAGCGCTGCTGCGCGGGATCGTTCTCGCGCAGGAAGCCGCCGCGCGGCTCGCTGATGCGCAGCAAGCCGGCCACCGTCACCTGGTCCTGGGGCGCCTGTGCGGGCTCATCCTGCCAGCGCGCGCGCTGCGCTGTGGGAATGAAGCCCCGGTTCACCAGCACCTGGTTGCCGTCGTCCATCTGCAGCGGCGTCAGCACCCAGAAGCCGGCGCCCAATTCGGTCACGGCCTGGGTCAGCACGGTCTTGCCGGCCAGCCAGTGGCCGCTGGCCTGCACGGCGCGGTACTCGTGCTCGGCGGCCGTGATCTGCGGCCATTCGGCGGGCGGGGGCAGGGCGGCAGGCGCGGCGTGCACGCGCTGGTCCACGCGCTCTATCAAGTCCAGCTTCCAGGCACGGCGCTGGACCTGCCAGCTGCCCAGGAAGATGAAGCCCAAAAACAAGGCGATGCCCACCGAGATGAGCATCGCCTGAGCGAGTGGGCCACGCCGGCGCGATGCGCCGGCGTGGCTGGAGGGCCCGGAGTTTCCGGATGCGGTCAAGGCGTGACCGAGGCCGGAGCCGTCTGCGCGGCAGGGTCGGCCGGCATGGTGTGCTGGGGCATCATGTTGGTGTTCATGTGGAACATGACCCACAGGGTGCCCGCAATGCCGATGGCCACGAAGACCACGGTGAAGATGGTGGACAGCAGGGTCCAGCCGCCTTCGATCTTGCCGTTCATGTGCAGGAAGAAGACCATGTGGACCAGGATCTGCACCACGGCGAAGCCGCCGAGCACCATCACGGCCGTTGCACGGTCCGAGATGACATTGCTCATCACCAGCCAGAACGGGATGGCCGTCAGGATGATCGAGAGCACGAAGCCCCACATATAGCCCGAGAACGTGCTGTGCGGGCCTGCGTCGTGGTGGTGATCGTCATGGCCGTGATGGTCGTGGTGACCGTGGCCATGGCCGGCGTGGATGTCGTGTGCAGCCATTTACAGCACCCCCATCAGGTAAACAAAAGTGAAGACGCCGATCCAGACCACGTCCAAGAAGTGCCAGAACATCGACAGGCACATCAGGCGGCGGTTGTTCTCGTGCGTCAGGCCGTGCTTGTTGATCTGGATCATCAGCGTGACCAGCCAGATCAGGCCGAAGCTCACGTGCAGGCCGTGGGTGCCCACCAGCGTGAAGAACGAGGACAGGAAGGCGCTGCGCTGCGGGCCCGCGCCCTCGTGCAGCAAGTGGGAGAACTCATAGAGTTCCAGGCCCAGGAAGCACAGGCCGAACAGGCCGGTGATGGCCAGCCACAGCTGGGTGCCGCCCAGCTTGCCCTGCTGCTTTTGCAGCATGGCGAAGCCGAAGGTGATGGACGACAGCAGCAGGAAGGCCGTGTTCATCGCCACCAGGGGCAGGTCGAACAGCTGGGCGCCCGTGGGGCCCGCAGCGTAGTTGCGGCCCAGCACGCCATAGGTGGCGAACAGCGCTGCAAAGATCAGGCAGTCGCTCATCAGGTAGAGCCAGAAGCCCAGAGCGGTGCCGTTTTCGGGATGGGGCTCCTCGGCGAGGTGGTACTCGCGCGGGGCCAGGGCGGCAGCGCCGCCTGCGGTGTAACGGGTATCAGACATGACGTGCCAGCTGTTGTGTGCGCAGTTCTTCCGTGGCCGCGACTTCTGCGGCGGGGATGTAGTAGTCGCGCTTGTAGTTGAACGTGTGGATGATCGATGCCAGCACGGTGGCGGCGAACGACGCGATGGCCAGGGGCCACATGTGCCAGATCATCGCGAAGCCGAAGACCGTGGACAGCGCTGCGATCACGACGCCGGCGCCGGTGTTGGACGGCATGTGGACGGGCTTGAAGCCGGTCAGCGGACGCTGGTAGCCATGCTTCTTCATGTCCCACCAGGCATCGATCTCATGCACCACGGGCGTGAAGGCGAAGTTGTACTGGGGAGGGGGCGAGGAGGTGGCCCACTCCAGCGTGCGGCCTTCCCATGGGTCGCCGGTCACGTCGCGCAGCTGGTCGCGCTTGAAGTAGCTGACCACCAGCTGGATCAGGAAGCTGCCGATGCCCAGTGCCACCAGGCCGGCGCCCAGGGCGGCGATCACGAACCAGATCTGCAGCGAGGGGTCCTCGAAGTGGTTGGCACGGCGTGTCACGCCCATAAGGCCCAGCACGTACAGCGGTGTGAAGGCGACCCAGAAGCCGACCAGCCAGAACCAGAACGAGCACTTGCCCCAGAACTCGTCGAGCTTGTAGCCGAAGGCCTTGGGGAACCAGAAGTTGATGCCGGCGAACACGCCGAACACCACGCCGCCGATGATCACGTTGTGGAAGTGGGCGATCAGGAACAGGCTGTTGTGCAGCACGAAGTCGGCCGGGGGAACGGCCAGCAGCACGCCGGTCATGCCGCCGATGGCGAAGGTGCACATGAAGCCCACGGTCCACAGCATCGGCACCGTGAAGCGGATGCGGCCGCGGTACATGGTGAACAGCCAGTTGAAGATCTTGGCGCCCGTCGGGATCGAGATGATCATCGTCGTGATGCCGAAGAAGGTGTTCACGCTGGCGCCGGAGCCCATGGTGAAGAAGTGGTGCAGCCAGACCAGGTAGGACAGGATGGTGATACACACCGTCGCGTACACCATGGAGGTGTAGCCGAACAGGCGCTTGCGGCTGAAGGTCGAGACGATCTCCGAGAAGATGCCGAAGCAGGGCAGGATCAGGATGTAGACCTCGGGGTGGCCCCAGATCCAGATCAGGTTCACGTACAGCATGGGGTTTCCGCCCAGCTCGTTCGTGAAGAAGTTCGTGCCGACGTAGCGGTCCAGCGACATCAGCACCAGGGCTGCGGTCAGGATGGGGAACGAGGCCACGATCAGCGCGTTGGTGCACAGGGCGGTCCAGGTGAAGACGGGCATCTTCATCAGGTTCATGCCGGGTGCGCGCATCTTGATGATGGTCACGATCAGGTTGATGCCTGACAGCGTGGTGCCGACGCCGGCCACCTGCAATCCCCAGATGTAGTAGTCAAGCCCGACCCCGGGGTTCTGCGCCCCCAGGTTGGACAGTGCCAGCCAGCCGGAGGTGGAGAACTCGCCCAGGAACAGCGAGATCATCACCAGCACGGCGCCGCCCGTGGTCATCCAGAAGCTGAAGTTGTTCAGGAACGGGAAGGACACGTCGCGGGCGCCGATCTGCAGCGGCACCAGATAGTTCATCAGGCCGGTCACGAAAGGCATGGCCACGAAGAAGATCATGATCACGCCGTGGGCCGTGAAGATCTGGTCGTAGTGGTGCGGAGGCAGATAGCCCAGGTTGTCGCCGAAGGCCATGGCCTGCTGCAGGCGCATCATCAGCGCGTCGGCAAAGCCGCGCAGCAGCATGACCAGACCGAGGATCATGTACATGATGCCGATCTTCTTGTGGTCGATGCTGCACAGCCAGTCGCGCCACAGCGGGCCCCACAGGCGGAACTTGGTGAGCAGGCCCAGCACGGCAAGGCCGCCGAGCACCACGGCGATGAAGGTCGCCAGCACGATGGGCTCATGCGCCATCGGGATGGAGTCCCAAGTGATGCGTCCCAGCAGCCAGTGGGCCTGTGCCGGGGAGGTATGTTCAGACATATCGAGTCTCTTAGGTCGTGATGGGAGCGGGCGGCGGTCTGGCCGTCGTCCGCGTCCGCTAACTGCTTATTGCTGCGCAGCGGCTGCGGAGCCGTCGCGCTGGTCCAGGAAGGCCACGACGCGGTCGGCGTTTTGCACCGTGCACACATCCTGGGGCAGGTTCATGCCCACGGCCTTGAGATAGGCTTCGCCGCCGGCAGCGTCGATGGCCATCATGTGATGCATGCACATCTTGCCTTCTTCGACACAGCGGTTGAGCACCTTGTCGTACAGGCCTTCGTCCACCGTGGCGAAGCGCTCGACCGGGTTGCGCTCGCTGGGCTTGACCAGGTTCAGGTAGGTATCGCGCGTCAGGGCCTTGCCTTCGGACTTGGCCTTGGCAACCCACTGCTCGAACTCTTCGTTGCTCAGGCCATGGAACTTGAACGTCATGCCCGAGAAGCCGGCGCCGCTGTAGTGCGATGCCAGGCCGTGGAACACGCCGGGCTTGTTGATCACGGCGTTCAGCTCGGTCTGCATGCCTGGCATGGCATAGATCATGCCGGCCAGGTCAGGCACGTAGAAGGAGTTCATCGTCGAGGTGGCGGTCAGCTTGAAGTGGATGGGACGATCCACGGGAGCGGCCAGCTCGTTGACGGTGGCGATGCCTTTTTCGGGGATGAAGAACAGCCACTTCCAGTCCATGGCCACGACCTGCACCTCCAGCGGCTTGACATCGGTGCTCAGCGGCTTGGTGGCCGAGACGCGGTCCAGCGGACGGTAGGGGTCCAGCTTGTGGGTGCTGATCCAGGTGATGGCGCCCAGCGCGATGATGATCATCAGCGGCACGGACCAGATCACCAGCTCCAGCGTGGTGGAGTGGTGCCATTCGGGGTCGTAGTGGGCCTCGGTGTTCGACTGGCGGTATTTCCAGGCGAAAAGCAGCGTGAGGATGATCACCGGGATGATGATGATCAGCATCAGCAAGGTGGCCGTGACCACCAGGTTGCCTTGCTGCGCGGCGATGTCGCCGGCGGGGTTGAGCACGACGGCTTTGCTGCAGCCAGTGAGACTGGCTGTCAAAGCGGCCGCGGTGAGCCACGCAGGCCCACGGAGTTCCTTGATTTTTAGCATGCTAGGGGCGCAACAAGAGCGCGTTTACATAGAAACGCGGATTACAAGATCCGGGCAAATGTATTACGAAGTATAAATTTGTCCATTGGACATTTTGTCCAACGTCAAGGAGAAGCCGGGAACTTTCTGCTACCTGGGCGGGTGCGCGGCAGGTGCCTGGTGGTCCGGAGGCCGCAATTTCGCGTCGCGCGCAGCAGGACAAACACCGAGGCCGGTTGAGGTGGAAACCGCCTTGCGCCAGATCAAGCGAGGGCGTAGAACAGAGCTGTCAGTGAGACGAGACAAGGAGCATCCATCTATGAGCGGCCTCGACACAACTGCAAGCTTCCCCCACGGAAGCTATGAGAGCAAAGAATCTCTGTCCCGCGCCGACACCCACGAAGATGTCACGCCCAACGAAATCGCCGTCGGCGTGATCATCGGGCGATCCTCGGAGTACTTCGACTTCTTCGTGTTCGGCATCGCCTGCGTGCTGGTCTTCCCGGCACTGTTGTTCCCCTACCTTTCCAAGCTCGACGGCACGCTGATGTCGTTCGCCATCTTCTCGCTGGCCTTCGTGGCACGGCCGCTGGGCACGGCGCTGTCCATGGCCGTGCAGCGGCGCTGGGGGCGGGCGACCAAGCTGACGCTGGCGCTGTTCCTGCTGGGCGTGTGCACCGTGGGCATGGCCTTCCTGCCCGGCTACCAGCAGGCGGGGGTGAACGCCATCATCGTGCTGGCGCTGCTGCGCATAGGGCAGGGCATTGCGCTGGGCGGCTCGTGGGACGGGCTGCCTTCGCTGCTGGCCATGTCGGCCCCCAAGAACCGGCGGGGCTGGTATTCGATGATGGGCCAGTTGGGCGCGCCCCTGGGCTTCGTGCTCGCGGCAGGGCTGTTTGCCTTCATCTACGCCCATGTGGGAGCCGACGAGTTCCTCAGCTGGGGCTGGCGCTATCCCTTCTGCGTGGCCTTTGCCATCAACGTCGTGGCACTGTTCGCCCGGCTGCGCCTGGTCGTGGGCCAGTCCTACACCGAACTGCTGCAGCAGCGTGAGCTGGAGCCCATGGGCGTGCTGCCGCTGATGCGCGACGAAGGCCGCAACGTGGTGATCGGCGCGTTTGCCGCCCTGGCCAGCTTTGCGCTGTTCCACCTGGTGACCATCTTCCCTCTGTCCTGGATCTCGCTGTACTCGGACCAGTCGGTCACCCATGTGCTCGGGGTGCAGATCGTGGGCGCCTTCTGTGCGGCTGCCGCCATCATGGTCTCGGGCTGGCTGGCCGACCGTGTGGGGCGGCGCAACACGCTGGGCACCATGGCCTGCCTGATCGGCATCTTCAGCTTCCTGGCGCCCTGGCTGCTGGGCAGCGGAACCACGGGCAACAACGTGTTCATCATCGTCGGCTTCATCCTGCTGGGCCTGTCCTATGGCCAGGCCGCAGGCACGGTGACGTCCAACTTCCCCTCACGCTATCGCTACACGGGGGCCGCGTTGTCCTCGGACATGGCCTGGCTGGTGGGCGCGGCATTCGCTCCCTTGGTGGCCCTGGGCGTGTCCTCGCGCTTCGGACTGGTGGCGCTGGGCATCTATCTGCTGTCGGGTGCGCTGTGCACGCTGGCGGCGCTGGGTATCAACCGCGCCATCGAGACGCGTGACTGAACAGGCTCCAGCAAGCCAAAGGCCGGCTCTGCCGGCCTTTTTCGTTGTGACTTCGCCTCAGGGGTTTTCACCGTAGCGCTGCTTGAAGTCGAATTCGAGCCTGTCGCAGTCCTGCACCGATTCAAACTGCTGCGTCTTGCGCTCGGCCTCTGGCCGCGCGGTTTCCTTGCGGCAGATCTTGATGGTTTCGCGCTCCACCCAGCGCGCCTCGCCTTCGGGCGTTGACAGCAACTGGCCAGCCAGCATGAGCACAGCGAAGAAGGCCACGGGCAGGCCGATGAGCCAGGGCACGATGCGGCTTTTTGGCGGCTGGAGCGGTTTGGCCGGATCGGATCCGTTGGCGCTGGAAGCGGGGGGCGGTTCGCTGGAATGAGGCTCGGGTGTCTGTGGTTGCGCCATGGTGTGCTTGCTGTGGTTCCGGCTGGCGATTATCAAGGGCGCAAATCGCGCGCAGCCTGAGCTGGATCAGTGAACGGCGAGATCGCCTGTGCTATCCATCTCGCCCATCTCCTGCTCGCGCATCCGCGGCACCTTGGCCGCGCCCAGCCCTTCGGCCAGGCGCAGGCCCGCGCATGGCGGCGATCCGGCCAGCGACTGCTTGGAGATCGTGCTCAAGGGCGGGCAGATGGGAGGATAGGCCTTCTTCGGCCAGGTGCGTGATGGAGGCTGGGCAGGGCTCGCTGCCGCAACCATGGGGCAAACCTATAATGCGCGTTGGTCCCGACGGGACACCCTCCCGCCAGGGACAGCGCCCCGCGTGCGCGCTCCGAACTCCTAGACACCATGAGCACACCCACTTTCACCGTTGCCGACATTCGCAAGAGCTTTCTGGACTTTTTCGCATCCAAGGGCCATACCATCGTGGAGTCGAGCCCCCTGGTGCCCGGCAACGATCCGACGCTGATGTTCACCAACTCGGGCATGGTCCAGTTCAAGGACGTGTTCCTGGGCACCGACAAGCGCCCCTACAAGCGCGCCACCTCGGTGCAGACCTGCCTGCGCGCAGGCGGCAAGCACAACGATCTGGAAAACGTGGGCTACACGGCCCGCCACCACACCTTCTTCGAGATGCTGGGCAACTGGTCCTTCGGCGACTACTTCAAGCGCGAGTCGCTCAAGTGGGCCTGGGAGCTGCTGACCGAGGTCTACAAGCTGCCCAAGGAACGCCTGCTGGCCACGGTCTATGCCGAGGACGACGAGGCCTACGACATCTGGACCAAGGAAATCGGCCTGCCGCCCGAGCGCGTGATCCGCATCGGCGACAACAAGGGCGGCCGCTACAAGAGCGACAACTTCTGGATGATGGCCGACACCGGCCCCTGCGGCCCCTGCTCGGAAATCTTCTACGACCACGGCGCGCACGTGGCCGGCGGCCCCCCCGGCAGCCCTGACGAAGACGGCGACCGCTTCATCGAGATCTGGAACAACGTGTTCATGCAGTTCGACATGGACGAGCAGGGCAACGTCAAGCCACTGCCGGCGCCCTGCGTGGACACCGGCATGGGCCTGGAGCGCCTGGCCGCCATCTTGCAACATGTGCACAGCAACTACGAGATCGACCTGTTCCAGGCGCTGATCAAGGCCGCTGCGCGCGAGACGCACATCGCCGACATCGAGACCCCGTCGCTGAAGGTGATCGCCGACCACATCCGCGCCACCGCCTTCCTGGTGGCCGACGGCGTGATTCCCTCCAACGAAGGCCGCGGCTACGTGCAGCGCCGCATCGTGCGCCGCGCCATCCGCCACGGCTACAAGCTGGGCCAGAAGACCCCGTTCTTCCACAAGCTGGTCAAGGACCTGGTGGCCGTGATGGGCGATGCCTATCCCAAGATCCGCGAGCAGGAAGCGCGCATCACCGAAGTGCTGCGGGTCGAGGAAGAGCGCTTCTTCGAGACCCTGGCCAACGGCATGGAAATCCTGGACGCGGCGCTGGCCGGTGGCGCCAAGGTGCTGCCCGGCGACGTGGCTTTCAAGCTGCACGACACCTACGGCTTCCCCCTGGACCTGACCAACGACGTCTGCCGCGAGCGCGGCCTGAGCGTGGACGAGGCGGGCTTTCAGACCGCCATGGAAGAGCAGAAGAACAAGGCCCGCGCAGCAGGCAAGTTCAAGATGGACCGCGCCCTGGAGTACACGGGCGATGCCAATGCCTTCACGGGCTACCAGAAGCTGGCCGAGGCCGCCAAGGTGGTGGCGCTGTATGCCGAAGGCAGCGCCGTGCAGGAACTCAAGGCCGGCCAGAGCGGCGTGGTCGTGCTCGACACCACGCCTTTCTATGCCGAGTCCGGCGGCCAGGTGGGCGACCAGGGTGTGATCAGCACCACGGGCGCACGCTTCGCGGTCGAGGACACGCTCAAGATCAAGGCCGATGTGTTCGGCCACCACGGCGTGCTGGAGTCCGGCAGCCTCAAGGTGGGCGATGCCGTGCAGGCCGAGGTGGACACGCAATTGCGTGCCGCCACCATGCGCAACCACTCGGTCACGCACATCATGCACAAGGCCCTGCGCGAAGTGCTGGGCGACCACGTGCAGCAAAAGGGCTCGCTGGTCAACGCCGAGCGCACGCGCTTCGACTTTGCCCACAACCAGCCCGTGAGCGCTGAAGAGATCCGCGAGATCGAACGCCGCGTGAACGCCGAGATCCTGGCCAACACGCCCACCGATGCGCGCGTGATGGACATCGAGTCGGCCAAGGCCACGGGCGCCATGATGCTGTTCGGCGAGAAGTACGGCGACTCCGTGCGCGTGCTGGACATCGGCAGCAGCCGCGAGCTGTGCGGCGGCACCCACGTGCAGCGCACGGGCGATATCGGCCTGTTCAAGGTGGTGGGCGAAGGCGGCGTGGCCGCTGGTGTGCGCCGCATCGAGGCGGTGACCGGCGAGAACGCGCTGGCCTACCTGCAATCGCTGGAATCCACGGTGGACCAGGCCGCCGCCGCGCTGAAGGCGCCGACGGCCGAGCTGAACACCCGCATCGGTGGTGCGCTGGAGCAGATCCGCGCGCTGGAGAAGGAAGTGGCTGCCCTCAAGGGCAAGCTGGCTTCCAGCCAGGGCGACGAACTGGCCGGCCAGGCCGTGGACGTCAAGGGCATCAAGGTGCTGGCCGCCAGGCTCGAAGGCGCCGACGCCAAGACCCTGCGCGAGACCATGGACAAGCTCAAGGACAAGCTGGGCGCCGCAGCCATCGTGCTGGCCGCCGTCGATGGCGACAAGGTGCAGCTGGCCGCAGGCGTGACCAAGGCCGAGACCTCACGCATCAAGGCCGGCGATCTGGTGAACTTCGTTGCCAGCCAGGTCGGTGGCAAGGGCGGCGGCAAGCCCGACATGGCCATGGCCGGCGGCACGGACGCTTCGGGCCTGCCCGCGGCGCTGGCCGGTGTGCAGGCCTGGGTGGCAGAGCGCGCCTGATCCTGCAAGCGCGGCAGATGATTCCTGCTGCCCCTTCTTCGGGACGCCCCGGTGGAATCCACCGGGGCGTCTTGCCGTGGGCCTGGCGCTTGACCTGCATGGCCTGGGTGATGGGCGTGCTGGCGCAATCGACCGCTGCCGCCGCGCAAAGCGTGGTCTTCATCAACCCGGGCCGCTCCGACGAGCGCTACTGGACCACGGTCAGCGAGGTCATGCAGGATGCGGCCAGCAGCCTGGGCATGCAGCTGCAGGTCCGCTACGCCCAGCGCGACCACCTGCGTCCCATCGAGATTGCGCGCCAGATTGCCGCCCTGCCCAAGGCGCAGCGGCCCCGCTACGTGATGTTTACCAACGACTACAGCGTGGCGCCTGAAATCCTGCGCACGCTGGAGGCCGCGGGCATCGACAGCTTCATGGCCTTCAGCGGCGTGCCCGAGACCTTGCGCGGGCAGACCGGCGTGGCGCGGGAGCGCTATCGCCACTGGCTGGGCAGCCTGGAGCCGGGCGCCGAGGAGGCCGGCTACCTGACCGCCAAGTCGCTGTTCGCCGCTGCGCGGGCATCGGGCCAGGCGCGTGCGGCCGATGGCCGGCTGCACATGGTGGCCATTGCCGGGGACCGCTCCACGCCCTCCTCGGTGGAGCGCAATGCCGGCATGCGCCGCGCGGCGGCCGAGGCCAGCGACGTGGTGCTGCAGCAGGAAGTCTTCGGCGAATGGCGCCGCGAACGCGCCGAGCAGCAGGCGGCCGTGCTGTTCCAGCGCTATCCCGAGGTGCGCCTGGTCTGGGCGGGCAACGACGAGATGGCCTTTGGCGCCATGCAGGCCTGGCGCGCGCGGGGCGGCTCGCCGGGGCGCGACGCCTTCTTCAGCGCCATCAATTCATCGGCCGCCGCCATGACGGCGCTGCGCACGGGCGAGCTGTCGGCACTGGCGGGCGGCCATTTCCTGACCGGCGCCTGGGCCCTGGTCATGCTCTACGACCATGCGCACGGCACCGATTTCGCCTCCGAAGGGCTGGAGCAGGTGCGGCCCATGTTCACGCTGCTGGACAAGTCCCAGATCGACCGCTACGAGCACAGGATCAGCGCGCCGCCGGCCCCTCTGGACTTTCGCAGCTACAGCAAGCACCTCAATCCCCGGCTGCGGCGCTACGGATTCGAGCTGAAGCACCTGCTGCGCTGAGCGCCTTCCATGCCCCGCTTCCGCTCGATTGCCTCCCTGCTGATCCTGCGCATCATGCTGCTGGCCATGGCCTGCATGCTGGTGTTCGGTGGTGCCCATGCCTGGTGGGAGTACCGCAAGGGGCAGCAGGAATTCCGACGCTCCATGGAGACGCTGGTGGCCAACAGCATGATCTCGCTGTCCGCCGCGCTGTGGGATATCGAACCGGCCCTGGTGCGCGAGCAGGTCCAGTGGCTTGGCAAGCTGCCTTTGGTGGGTCATGTGCAGCTGCGCGTCACCTCCACGGGCGAGATGTACGAGGCTGGAGAGCCCAGGGATGGCCGTCCGCCCGCCGTTTCCATGGTGATTCCCGCGCCCAGGCACAGCCAGTCCAGCCTGCCGCTGGGCGAACTGCAGGTCTGGGAGAACCGGGGCCATTACCTGGAGGTGCTGCGCGACTCCACGCTGCGCGTGTTGCTGGGCTATGCGCTGTTCACGGCCCTGGTGTGCCTGATGGTGGCCTGGGTGATGCGCAGGGAGCTGCGCCAGCCGCTGCAGCAGATTGCGGGCTTTGCGGCCAGCCTCAAGCCCAATGAGTTGTCGAGGCCCTTGGTGCTGGAGCGGGCGCGCCGCGGGCAGCGCGACGAGATCGACATGGTGGTGCAGGGCTTTGGCCAGCTGCAGCATGACCTGCGCGGCCACATCGAGCATCTGGACCTGCTGGTGGCCCAGCGCACGGCCCAGCTGGAGGAGCTGGTGGAAGAGGTCAAGCGCATGTCGCTGACCGATGCGCTGACCGGATGCCTCAACCGCCGTGCCATGGACGAGCGCCTGGCCTCCGAGGTCGCCCAGGGCCAGCACCTGGGAGCGGCCCTGAGCGTGATGTTCGTGGACGTGGACCGCTTCAAGCAGGTCAACGACAGGCATGGCCATGCCGCAGGCGATGCCGTGCTGCGCGAGGTGGCACTGCGTTGCCGGCACGCACTGGAGCGGGAGCCTTCTGCGCAATGGATGGCGCGCTATGGCGGGGAGGAGTTCCTGATCGTGATGCCCGGTGTCGCTGCGGCCCAGGCCTGGGCGCTGGCCGGGCAGCTGCGCGAGGCCATACGCTCCACGCCCATACAGGTCCATGGCCTGGAACTGGCTGCGACGGCCAGCTTTGGCGTGGCGCAATTGCAGGGCGCCGAGAGTGCGCAGGAACTGCTGCAGCGCGCCGATGCCATGCTCTACGAGGCCAAGCACGCCGGGCGCGACTGCGTGCGCGTGGCCGGCCTTGACTGAGCGGCGCGGCGCCAGGACCGGCTCAGAACAGCTCGATGTCGTTGCTGTTCACCTGGGGCGCCAGCAGCCCCTGGGTGATCAGATCCCCGTAGTACCAGGTCTGGTTGCGGCCATGTTCCTTGGCGTGGTAGAGCGCCTGGTCCGCCTGGCCCAGCACCTCCACGGGCGCGCCCGTGCCCATGGCGGCAAAGCCCGTGCTCACGGTGATGCGGCCGACCTGGGGGAACTCGTAGCTCTCCACGTCGTGGCGCAGGCGCTCCAGCGCCTTGCGTGCATTGGCCAGGCTGACCGAGCGCAGCAGCACCACGAATTCCTCGCCGCCGAAGCGGAATACGCGGTCCTTGGCGTCGAAGCAGCTGCGCAGGATGTTGGCGACCAGGATCAGCACCTCGTCGCCATACAGGTGGCCAAAGCGGTCGTTGATGCGCTTGAAATGGTCGATGTCGATGGCGGCCAGCCACTGGCCGGGAACGTCTTCCGTGGCCACGCCCGGCATGGCCATCGGCGGCTCCTGCAGCGACAGGCGCAGGAACTGCTCGTCGAAGGTCTTGCGGTTGAGCAGGCCGGTCAGCGCATCGCGTTCGCTGTAGTCCAGCAGGCTCTGGTAGTTGTGATAGACGCCGAAGATGCCCTGTATCACATCGAGCCGGCTGGGCGAGAAGGCCGTGGACTGCGTGATCTCCAGGCAGTGGTAGGCCGTCTCCTGCCGCCACAGCGGAAGCCACAGCACGTGCTGGCCATCGGGCTGCACGGCCGAGGCGATCAGGGCGCGCTGCTGCAGTGCCTGCTGCAGCGCGGGCATGGATGCCAGCTCCACGCTTTGCGGGTCATACAAGGCCTCGGCATCGGTGGACATGACCTGATCGCCCTGGCTCCAGGTGCGTGCACGCACGCAGTGCCTGCCGTCGGGCATGGCGAACAGCTCCAGCGCCCGCACCTGCACCACGCCATTGAGCTTGAACAGGGTGGACAGCACCGAGATTTCCAATCGCAGATGGTCCCTGTGGGCCGTCATCTCGACCAGATTCTGTAGCAATGGCTGCATGCGAGGCCTTGTATTGGAGGAGGGCGCGACCGGCTCAGCGGCGCTCAAACACCAGATCCCATACACCGTGGCCCAGGCGGATGCCACGGTTCTCGAACTTGGTCAGCGGCCGGTAGTCGGGCTTGGCGGCATAGCCTTCGGCCGTGTTGGCCAGCAGAGGCTCCGCGCCCAGCACTTCCAGCATCTGCACCGCATAGGGCTCCCAGTCGGTGGCGCAGTGGATGTAGCCGCCGGGACGCAGCCGGCGCGCCAGCTTGGCCACCAGAGGCTCCTGGATCAGGCGGCGCTTGTTGTGCTTTTTCTTGTGCCAGGGATCGGGGAAGAAGATGTGTATGCCGTCCAGGCTGGCCTCGGGCAGCATGTTGTCTATGACCTCGACGGCATCGTGCTGCAGGATGCGGATGTTGGAGATGTCCTGCTCGCCAATGCGCTTGAGCAGGGCGCCCACGCCGGGCTCGTGCACCTCGCAGCACAGGAAGTTGTCATCGGGGCGCACGCGCGCAATGTGCGCCGTGGCCTCGCCCATGCCGAAGCCGATCTCCAGGATCAGAGGGCCCTGGCGGCCATAGGTGGCCGCTGCGTCCAGCGGCGCGGCTTGGTAGTTCAGCACAAAGCGCGGGCCCAGCTCCTCGAAGGCCTTGGCCTGGCCGGTCGTTGTGCGGCCTGCGCGGCGCACATAGCTCTTGATGGTCTTGGGATGGGCCACGCCCTCGGGCGGCTGGCCGGTACGGGCGGCCGCAGGTGCGGAGGGGGAGGATGAATCGTGCGGCGTACCTGGGGCAGCGGACATGGTGTTCGGGGTATCGCCGTCCATGGACTGCTCGGCGTGGGGGGAAGAAGTTGGGTTCACGGGCTCAATTGTATGTATGGCGCCAGCCCCGGACCCAGAACTGCAGTGCTTCGCCCAATGCGGCCTGGGGAGAAGGCTGGGGCAGCCCCAGGTGGGCGGCTGCGGTGCGCAGCGCGGCCACAGGGGAGCTCAGGTCCAGTGCAGGGGCGCCGTGCTGCTTGGAAAGCTTTTCGCCGTCGGGCATGAGCACCAGCGGCGTGTGCAGGTACTGCGGGTGACCCATGCCCAGGGCGTGCTGCAGCAGCATCTGGCGGGGCGTATTGTCGGCGAGGTCGGCGCCGCGCACCACATGGGTGATGCCCTGCAGGCCGTCATCGACGACCACGGCCAGCTGGTAGGCCCACAGGCCGTCGGCCCGGCGCAGGACAAAGTCGCCCACGCCGTGGATCACATCCTGCTGCTGGGCGCCCAGGCGGCGGTCCTGCCAGTGCAGCACGGGGTCGTGGCGGGTGAAGCGGTCCAGCGCAAAGCGCCAGGCCCGGGCGCTCTTGCCGTGCAGGCCGTCGCGGCAGGTGCCGGGGTAGGGCCGCTCCACATGGCGCTCATGGGTCCAGCCCAGGTTTTCCCAGGCTGCCTCGACGTCCTTGCGCGTGCAGCCGCAGGGATAGGCCAGGCCGTGGGCCTTGAGCCGCTCCAGTGCGCTTTCGTAGACGTTGTGGCGGCGGGACTGCCAGACGGGCTCCTCGTCCGGCAGCAGGCCGCAGCTGGCAAGCTGGTTCAGGATGGCGGTGTCGGCACCGGGCTGGCAGCGCGGAGGGTCTATGTCCTCGATGCGCACCAGCCAGCGGCCGCCATGGGCGCGCGCATCCAGCCAGCTGGCCAGCGCCGCCACCAGAGAGCCTGCATGCAGCAGGCCCGTGGGTGAGGGGGCAAAGCGGCCGACATATGGTGGCGTTGCAGGTGCGCTGCCGGTTTCGGCGGATTCAGGGGCGGCGGGAATCATCGGGGCCGGATGTTAAGGCCTTGCGCCGCCCCTTGCCATGACCTGGTGGGCGGGTTCAGTCTGCAACCAACGCCAGGGCCATTTCCAGTCCCGAGACAAAGGCATCCTCCACGCGGCGGCCAATGCACCAGTCGCCGCAAAGGCCCAGGCCGGCATCCTTGTTGCGCAAATGGCTGCGGCCCAGCGGCGACAGGGTCTGGGCATGGGGCCAGAGGTAGACGCTGGCATGGCGGGCAGGGATGCGGATGCGCGTGATCTCGCCAAAGGCCTTCTGCATCTTGGCCAGCACGCGCGGAGCGTCGTCGGCGCGGTGCTCCTGCGACCATTGGGGGCTGGCCAGCACGGTCCAGCGCTCGCTTTGGGAGCGGCCCGGCTTGGAGGATTCACGTGCCACCCAGATCGCGCGCTCATGCGTGGTGCGGGCTGCATTCCACTGCGGCCCCAGGGTGGACAGTCCGGCCTCGGTGGCCATGGGGTAGGACAGTGTCAGCGCCCAGCAAGGCGCCATTTCCACGGCCGCCATGCCCTGCACCAGCGACAGGGCCAGGGGCGTGGTCTGCAGCAGCTGGCGTGCCTGTGGAGCGGGCAGGGCGAGTATCACTTCATCGAAGCCTGCGCGGATCTGCGTGGTCGGCTCGGTCGTCTCCACATGCAGGCTCCAGCCCCGCGGGCCGGGCTGGCGTTCGAGCTTGGTCACGCGCTGGCCCAGGTGCAGGCGGTCGGCATCCCACAGCGGCGCGGCCCAGGCCAGCGGCAGGGCCTGCATGTCGGGCGTGGCCACCCAATGGGCTTCGGTGGGTGCGGGTGCAGCGCTGGACTGGCGGCCCTGCGCATCCAGCACGCGCAGCGTGCTCACGCTCCAGGGGCGGCACAGGCCGGGCACGGTCTGCAGGGCCAGCTCGAAGCGCTTGTCGCGCACGGTGAAATACTGCGCGCCGATGTCGAAGGCGCCATGCGCGGCGTTGACAGAGCGCATGCGCCCGCCCACCTGGGGCAGCCGCTCGTAGACATGGACATCGTGGCCGGCCTGCATCAGCGTGCGTGCGCAGGCCAGGCCCGCCATGCCGGCGCCAATCACGGCAATGCGGCGTGCGCCGGCTTTGGGGCGCGCCTTGGAGGCTTCGGGGGGCTTGGTGGCCTTTTTCTTGACCGTGGACTTGGAGGCGGCGCGGGAAGCGTTCATGGAGCAGACCTTTGCGGGCAGTGGCAGATTCCGGGAAGCATGTCCGTTCCGGCCTGTTGCACCGCTGCGGCGGAACAGGCCGGGACCTGTAACCACTCTACACCCGCTCGGACCGCCCGACGGCGTGCGCCAGCTCAATGTCGGTGATGATTTTCCATGAGAGCGCGGCGCGTGGCGGGGCTCTCCAGCTGCTGCAGCCACCACTGCAGCGCACGCGGCGGGACCTGCTGCGGCGGGCAGGACCAGGCGTAGTGCATGCGCACATTGCGCGAGGGGCGGGCGACCTGGCGCGTCACCAGCAGGCCGGCCTGCACATACACATCGGCCATGAAATGGGGCAGGAAGCCGCAGCCTATGCCGCGCACCTGGGCCTCGATCTTGGCCTGCATGGAGTCCACGGTGAAGATGTCCTGGCCGCTGAGCAGGCCCATGCTGGCGCTGTCGCGCAGGCCTGAATCGGCCACGGCGATGATGCGGTGCTGCAGCAGCGTCGCGTCCGTGATGGGCTCGGGCGCCGTGGCCAGCGGATGGTGGGGCGCCACGGCAAAGACGAAGTCCAGCTCGCCCAGCTCGCAGGCCTGCAGGCCCGCCACGTTGCTGGAGTTGACGGCCACGCCGATGGCCAGGTCGGCGCGGCCCGAGGTCAGCGTCTCCAGCGTGCCGGTGAGGATGCCGTCGCGCAGCTTCAGCCGCGTGGGCGGCTGCATGGCGTAGAAGGCCTCGACCAGCTCCAGCATCGGCGTGCGCGCCACGGCGCCATCGACCACGATGGTCAGGTGCGGCTCCCAGCCCGTGGCCACGCGGCGCACGCGGTGGGCCACGGTGTCGATCTCATGCAGCAGCCGGGCGCCCTCGCGCAGCAGCTCCCGGCCGGCCTCGGTGGGCTGGGCGTGGCGCGAGCGGCGGTCGAACAGCAGCACGTCCAGCGCATCCTCGATCTGGCGCACACGGTAGGTCAGGGCACTGGGCACCAGGCCCAGCTGGCGTGCAGCGGCGGCAAAGCTGCCGGCCTCGGCAATGGCCTGGAGCATGGCCAGGCTGTCGGGAGTGAGCACGTCGCGGGGGCTGGGCATGGGGCGTTATGGCTTCAAAAGCTTTGAATGATGCCATCAATCCTGCTGCGCCTTGCCTGCGGCAGCGGCTTCTACAGTGGAGCCATCGACGCAAGAATTTCGAAGACCTGACACGTTGGAAAGGGACAAAAAACATGATCGCCCTGCGCAAATCCCGGGAACGCGGCCATGCCGACCACGGCTGGCTGCGCTCGCATCACAGCTTCTCGTTCGCGGGCTACCACGATCCGCGCCACATGGGCTTTGGCAACCTGCGCGTGATCAACGAGGACCACATCGCCCCGGGCACGGGCTTCGGCTCCCATGGCCACAAGGACATGGAGATCATCAGCTACGTGCTCGAAGGCCGGCTCTCGCACAAGGACAGCATGGGCAACGAGCAGACCATCTCGCCCGGGGAGGTGCAGCGCATGAGCGCCGGCTCGGGCGTGGTCCACAGCGAGCACAACCATGCGCCGGGCCAGACCACGCATTTCCTGCAGATCTGGCTGCTGCCCAGCGAGACGGGCATTGCGCCCGGCTATGCGCAAAAAGCCTTTGCCGACGAGGAAAAGCGCGGCCGTCTGCGCCTGGTGGCCTCGCCCGATGGCGCCCAGGGTTCGGTCAGCGTCCATGCCGATGCCCGGCTCTACGCCGGCCTGTTCGACGCGGATGAGCAGGCCGAGCTGGAGCTGCCTGCCGGCCGCAAGACCTATGTGCACCTGGTGCGCGGCGCGCTGAGCGTCAATGGGCAACGGCTGACAACGGGCGATGCGGCCCTTGTGGAGAATGAACCGCGACTGCGCCTGCACGACGGGGAGCAGTCCGAGGTCCTGGTGTTCGATCTGCAAGCCTGAGAGCGCAGCACGCGCTGAAGATTCACGAGGAGTACCCATCATGTTGAACCGTCTGAGCAACCCGCTGGCGCTGGCCGGCCGCATTCTGATCGCGCTGATGTTCGTGCCCGCGGGCTTTCAGAAAATCGGAGGCTTCGCCGGGACCGTGGGCTATGCCGCATCGGTCGGCATGCCCATGCCGCAGATCGGCGTGGCCATTGCCCTGGTGGTGGAGATCGTCGGCGGCCTGGCCTTGCTGCTGGGCTGGTGCACGCGCTGGGCGGCCCTGGTGCTGGCGTTCTTCACGCTGGTGGCCAGCTTCTTCTTTCACACCTACTGGAGCGTGCCGGCCGACGCGGCCATGATGCAGCAGTTGCTGTTCTGGAAGAACATCGCCGTGACTGGCGGCCTGCTGGGCTTTGCAGCCCACGGTGCCGGCGGCTGGAGCGTGGATGCGCGCCGCCATTGAGTGGGTGGGGCAGCGTTGGCCATGCCCTGATTTTTGTTAGGCTACTGCCTTGAGTGGGCCCCGCAGCAGCGCTGCGGGGCCCTTTGGCGTGGATGGATTGATGAATGCGGCGCTGGCTGGCCTGTGGCTGCGCAGGGCGTCCGAGGATTGGATTTCTTGTATGGCAGATATCGTGGTGGTCTACCACTCGGGTTACGGACACACCCAGCGCATGGCCCAGGCCGTGGCCGACGGCGCAGGCGCACGCATGCTGTCGATCGACAGCGATGGCCAGCTGCCTGCGGGTGGCTGGGAGTTGCTGGCGGCGGCAGACGCCATCGTCTTTGGATCGCCCACCTACATGGGCGGGCCCAGCTGGCAATTCAAGCGCTTTGCCGATGCCTCGTCCAAGCCGTGGTTCGTGCAGGCCTGGAAGGACAAGCTGTTCGCCGGCTTCACCAACAGCGCCAGCGTCAACGGCAACAAGCAGACCACGCTGGACTACCTGTTCCAGCTGGCCATGCAGCATGGCGGCCTGTGGGTGGGCAGCGGCATGCTGCCGTCCAACGCGCGCGCCGCGCAGCGCAATGACCTCAACTGGATAGGCGCCTTCAGCGGTGCCATGGCGCAATCGGCCTCGGATGCGTCGGCCGCCGAGATGCTGCCGGGCGACCTGGAGACGGCGCGCGTGTTCGGCGAGCGCGTGGCGCAGCAGGCGCTGCGCCTGAAGGCCTAAGCCTTGCCTGGCGGGCTTGTCGGCTGTATCGGCTCCAGCGGCTTTGCCGCAGCCAGGGGCGTGATGGCCAGGTCTGCGCCCACGGCCCGGCGCTCGTCAAAGACGAAGCAGCCGCCGTCATAGAAGGCGCCGTCGGTTTCCTCGAAGTACTTGAGGATGCCGCCTTCCAGCTGGTAGACATGCTCCAGGCCCTCGTCCCGCATCAGGATGGCGGCCTTCTCGCAGCGTATGCCGCCCGTGCAGTAGCTGACCACGGTCTTGTCGGCCAGATCGGCCTTGTGGGCGCGCAGCGCGGGCGGGAACTCGGTGAACTTGGTGATGCGCCAGTCGATGGTGTCCTTGAAGGCGCCGGCATCGACCTCGAAGTCGTTGCGCGTGTCCAGCGTCACCACCTCGCGGCCCTCGTCATCGTGGCCCTGTTCCAGCCAGCGGCGCAGCGTGGCGGGGCTGACCGATGGCGCGCGGCCCTCTGCCGGGCGGATGGTGGGGTGGTCCATGCGGATGATCTCGCGCTTGACCTTGACCAGCATCTTGCGAAACGGCACGGTGTCGGACCAGCTTTCCTTGGGGGCCAGGTCGGCAAAGCGCTCGTCGGCGCGCAACTGGTCAACGAAGCTGTGCACCGCCTGTGCGGGGCCGGCCAGGAAGAAGTTGATGCCTTCCTCGGCCAGGAGGATGGTGCCCTTGAGCGCCAGGGCCTGGGCGCGCTCGGCCAGGGTGTCGCGCAGCGCCGCTGCATCGGGCAGTGGCGTGAACTTGTAGCAGGAAATATTGAGGATGTCGGACACGGGCAGGCAGGCGGGTGCGGCACAGGCCGCGGGTTGGATCGGGGCGCCCCTTGCCGGGCGCCCGGCGAGGGGCGGCCCTATCAGCCGCCCGACACCAGCAGGGCCTTGATTTTATTGGCCAGCTGGGCCACTGCCAGCGAAGCCGGTGCACCGGGCATGGACTGCAGCAGCAACTGGCGGCGCATCACGGCCTCGCGCACGGCCGGGTCGGAGGGAATGTCGCCCAGGTGCGTGAGTCGCAATGGCTCGCCGGAGGCCGTGCTGACAAAGCGGTTGAGCACCTGCTGCAGCTGGCCCGTGATGGCGCGGCCATCTCCGGGGCGTGCCGCCTGGTTGATGGCCAGGCGGATCTGCTGGCGCTTTTGCTGGATGGCCAGCACCTTGATGGCCGCATAGGCATCGGTCAGCGAGGTGGGCTCGGGGGTGGCGATGACCAGCACCTCGGTAGCCATGGACACGGAGAACAGCACCACGTCCGAGATGCCTGCGCCGGTGTCCAGCAGCACGATGTCGTAGCGCGGGGCCAGTGTCTCGATGGTGTGCGTGAACTGCTGGCGGATCTCGGGCGTGAGCCGCGAGTACTCGATCATCCCGGAGCCGGCCAGCAGCACCGAGTAGCCACCGGGCGCGGGCAGGATGGCTTCCTCCAGCGAGGAGCGGCCGGTGAATACATCGTGCAGCGTGACCTTGGGGTAGAGGTTGAGCACCACATCCAGGTTGGCCAGACCCAGGTCGGCGTCAAGCACCAGGACCTTGAGGCCATGGCGTGTCAGCGCTGCGGCCAGATTGGCCGAAACGAAGGTCTTGCCCACGCCGCCCTTGCCGCTGGTCACGGCGATGATGTGTCCGCGCGGCTTGGCGCGCACGGCATCGCTCATCGGAACGGCAGCGGGCAGGGAGGGGTGGGGAATGGCGTTGTCGCTTACCACCTGGCTATCAGCGGAGTCCATCTTCGGGGTCCACATCGGTTGCAATATCTGGATTCAGCCCATTGTCAAACGGGGACGGGGCATACAAAGGTCCGAAAAGCAGGCTTTTTTCCTCCGCGCTTACCGTACTGTCAGGTTGTTCTTCAATGTGCACGCGGTTGCGGCCGGCAGACTTGGCCAGGTACAACTGTTTGTCGGCACGCTCGGTCCACAAGGTTGTGGTGCTGCGTATCCACTGCAGCGCATAGGCGCCGCCGATGCTGATGGTGATCTGCAGTGTCAGCGTGGGTGAGATGACGACCGGCATGCGCTCGATGGCGCTGCGTATGCGTTCGGCCACGGAGACACCGAAGGTCGCAGGGCAGGCGGGCAGCACGATGGCGAATTCTTCTCCTCCGTAGCGGGCCAGCGTGTCCATGGGGCGCACGCAATTGGTCAGGGTACGGGCCACCGACTGCAGAACCCGGTCGCCCACGATATGGCCGTGCTGGTCGTTGATCTGCTTGAAATGGTCGATGTCCAGCATCAGCATCAGGGCCGCTTCGCCAGACCGCGCCACGCGGTCGATCTCGCGCTCGGCAATGGTGCGGAAATGGCGGCGGTTGGCCAGCCCCGTGAGCGGGTCGCGCAGCGACAGCGAGCACAGTTCATCGATCAGCGCCTGCAGATATCGCGTCGGCGAATCCGTGGGCAGATGGACCGCCCCACCAGCGTGGGTAACCAGCGCGTGGGCTGTGGCCAGGCGCAGGTCGCGCAGGTATACGGATTGGTGGGATGCGGGGGCAGTCACGGAGGGCTGAATGAAAAGCCAGTGAAGTGTATCAGTGTGTAGGCTCGATTGTCGCCGCGCCGGCATCGACTTTTGCGCCATCGGTGGTAACAGATGTTGATCCTGGTGCAGGCACGAACGGCGGCAGGGCAAGGGAGGCGAGGAATTCCGCATCGGTGCGGTACAGCCGAAGGTGGGGTCCGCGGTGCAGGGCGCCCGCCCGCAGCAGCACCTGCTCGGCCGGCAGCTTCAGGCCCACCACATGCAGCACGCCGCTGCGCTTGGCCGCCAGCAGTTGCAGGCGCACGAAGGTTTCCACGCCCGTCACGTCGATGCGGTTGATGGGCTGGGCCAGCAGGCACAGATGGTGTGTCTCCGGGCGCAGCGCCCATTCGTCACCGATGCGGCGCTCCAGGGCCGAGGCCGAGCCGAAGTCCAGCTCGGCATCCATGCGCAGGGCCAGCAGGCCCGGCGCCAGTGGCGGCAGTTGCCAGAGGTTGCGGTCGCGCAGGCTGCCGTCGGGATGCTGGCCCACCTCGATGATGCGCGGATGCAGGCGCTGGTAGAGGAAGTAGCCCAGGCTCAGCACAATGCCCGCGAACACGCCCCAGTACATGCGCGGCGCCGTGACGATGGTCAGCAGCAGCGTGGCCAGCGCAATGCTGCCCTCCACGCGCGACACCTTGAACAACTGCAGCAGCACGCGCGGCTTGACCAGGTTGACCACGGCCGTGATCACGATGGCCGCCAGCGCCGCCTTGGGCACGTGGTACAGCGCCGGGATGAACCACAGCACCACGATGACCACCAGCAGGATGGAGAATACGTTGGACCAGCCTGTCTTGGCTCCGGCCAGCAGGTTCACGGCCGAGCGCGAGAACGAGGCGCTGGTGGCAAAGCTGCCGAACAGGCCCGCACTGATCTTGGACAGGCCCTGGGCGATCAGGTCCTGGTTCTCGTTCCAGCGCGTGCCGGCCTGCTGGTGCTCCACCTGGGCGCTGGAGGCCGTCTCCAGAAAGCTCACCAGCGAGATCACCAGCACCGGCATCACCAGGGCGCCGAACTCGTCCCAGCTCAGCAATCCCGGCAGTTGGAAGCTGGGCAGGCCTGCCGGCAGGTGGCCGACCACGGCGCCACCGTCATCGGCAAAGTCCGTGGCCCAGCTGATCACGCCGGTCAGCGCAATGATGAAGATGGCCGAGGGAAAGGCCGCGCGCCAGCGCTTGGCCAGCACCAGCAGCGCAATGCTGGCAATGCCGTAGAGGATGGACTGCCAGTCGAAAAGCTGCAGCGAAGGCGTGTTCCAGACCGCGCTCCAGGTCGAACGCAGTCCCAGCAGGGTGGGCAACTGCGAGGCCAGGATCAGCAGCGCTGCGGCCTGTGTGAAACCCGTGAGCACGGGCGAGGTCACCAGATTGAGCAGCCAGCCGGCGCGTATCAGGCCCAGCGACCACTGCACCAGGCCCGAAAGAATCGCCATCCAGGCGGCCAGGGCCACCCAGTGCGCGGAGCCGGGTTCGGCCAGGCCCGTGAGGGAGGCGCCGATCAACAGGGCACTCAAGGCCGTGGGCCCCACACCCAGCCGCGGCGAGCCGCTGAACATCACGGCCACCAGGGCAGGGACGATGGAGGCGTAAATGCCGGTGATCAACGGCATGCCGGCAAGCGCCGCATAGGCCACGCCCTGGGGCAGAAGCATCAGACCAACGGTGAGACCTGCCCAGAACTCCCCGCGCAGCACGGCTGCCGAAGGTCTGGGCCATGCCAGGAAGGGAAACCAGCGCGCCAGGGAATGCATGGCCGCTATTGTCATGCTAACTGGATGGTGCCGGGATGTTCGGGCTTGTCCTACAGGCGCTTGCGTCGGCGTCGTATGGGTTTGTCCCAGGGCCATAAATAAAGTCGAGGCCTGTGTTGACCGCCTCACAACTATTCAAGGAGTAACCGCATGACTTTCATCACCCAACGCTGCTGCCACATCCTCGCCGTGTCCGCCCTGGCCTTCGGCCTCGCCGCATGCGGCAAGACCGAAGACACTGCCGGCCAGAAGCTCGACTCCGCCGTCCAGCAGTCCCAGCAGGCCGCGCAAAGCGCAGGCCAGAAGATCGACAACGCCATGAGCAGCGCCGGCACCAAGATCGAGGAAGGCGCGATGAAGGCCGAAACGGCCACCAACAACGCCATGAGCCAGGCAGGTGCCGCGCTCGACGATGCAGGCATCACCGCCCAGATCAAGGCCGACCTGATCAAGGAACCCGATATCTCCGCCCTCAAGATCGACGTGGACACCAAGGCCGGCGCCGTCACGCTGACCGGCTCGGTGCCCAGCGATGCGCTCAAGATGCGCGCCGGCGACATTGCCAAGGCCGTCAAGGGCGTGAACAACGTCAGCAACATGCTGGAGATCAAGGCCAGCTGATCGCAGCTACCGGCTTTGCTCCCCCAATGAAAACCAGGCGCTCTGTCCGCCTGGTTTTTTTATGCCTGAACGCCGTGGCCCAGCGCATAAGATGCGCTGCATGAGTACACCCGACCTGCAGATCAGCACCCATCTCATCCACCATCCCTACCAGCCGCCCGAAGGCTTTGTCGCGCCGCAGCCGCCGGTGCACAAGGCCTCGACGGTGATCTTCGAGAACGTGGCGGCCATGCGCCGCCGCCAGTGGCTGGACAAGAGCAGCTACACCTACGGCCTGCACGGCACGCCCACCACCTTCTTGCTGGAAGAGCGCCTGAGTGCGCTGGAAGGCGGCCTGCAGTGCCTGCTGGTGCCCAGCGGCCTGGCGGCCATCGCCACCACCTCCCTGGCCCTGCTGCGCACCGGCGACGAGATGCTGCTGCCCGACAACGCCTACGGTCCCAACAAGACCCTGAGCGAGGGCGAGCTGGCCCATTTCGGTGTGCGCCACCAGTGCTACGACGCCCTGGATGTTGCCGACCTCGAAGCCAAGATCACGCCCAAGACGCGTTTGGTCTGGCTGGAGGCGCCGGGCTCGGTGACCATGGAGTTCCCTGACCTCATCGCCATGGTGCGCCTGTGCCGCGCGCGCGGCATCACCACCGTGCTGGACAACACCTGGGGCGCGGGCCTGGCCTTCAATCCCTTCGACCTGCTGGGCGACGGCTCGCACAGTCTGGGCGTGGACGCCACCGTCCACGCGCTCACCAAGTACCCCAGCGGCGGCGGCGATGTGCTCATGGGCAGCATCATCACGCGCGACCAGGCGCTGCACATGCGCATCAAGCTGGCCCATATGCGCCTGGGCCTGGGCGTGGGCGG
Source organism: Delftia deserti (assembly GCF_042653485.1). Lineage (NCBI taxonomy): Bacteria > Pseudomonadati > Pseudomonadota > Betaproteobacteria > Burkholderiales > Comamonadaceae > Delftia > Delftia deserti. The sequence goes on from NZ_JBHSIH010000001.1 coordinate 6,881,127, forward strand.
CAACGACACCGAGGCCGTGCTGCGATCGCTGCCCAGCATCGCACTGCGCTACCACGCACAGGACCGCGCCGCGCGCGAGCTGGCGCGCTGGCTGCAGCAGCAGCCGGCCGTGGTCCAGGTGCTGCATCCCGCGCTCGAGGGCGCTCCGGGCCACGAGAACTGGAAGGCCCTGTGCGGCGCAGCCGGCGGCGGCGAGGGCGTGGCGGCCGGCCTGTTCAGCGTGGTCATCGACCCGCGCCACGGCCAACAGGCCGTGGACCGCTTCTGCGACAGCCTGCGCCTGTTCAAGATCGGCTACAGCTGGGGCGGCCCCATCAGCCTGGTCGTGCCCTATGAGCTGCCGTCCATGCGCAGCTGCCCCACGCCCCAGCTACGCAGCGGCACCGTGGTGCGCTTTGCCATCGGCCTGGAGGCCGTGCAGGACCTGCGTGCCGACCTGGAGCAGGCCTTGGCCGCCGCGTTCGCATAGTTGAGCGCCAGGCGCCGGTGACATGCGCCTGTCACCGGCAGCACCGATGCTCGTTGGCTTCATACCATCCCACGGGGGCCTCCAGGCCCTGGTCCAGCATGAAGCACAAAGAGAGCATCACCAATATCCTGCAGCACGCGAAGACCGCGTCCGATGGGTCCGGCATCGTGGCCAGCCGCCGCCATTTCGTGCGCGGCATGGGCGTCTCGGCGCTGGCCTTGCCACTGGCCGGCTGCGGCGGCTCCGATGGCGACAGCAGCATTCCCGTCGAGTTCCGCCACGGCGTGGCCAGCGGCGACCCGTTGAGCGACCGCGTCATCCTCTGGACCCGCGTGACGCCGCCCCAGGGCCATTCCAGCGACATCGAGGTGGAGTGGGAGCTGGCCTCGGACGCCGACTTCAAGACCATCGTGACCTCGGGCAAGGCCATGGCGCGCGCCACCCAGGACTTCACCTTCAAGGCCGACGCCACGGGCCTCAAGCCCGCCACGCGCTACCACTACCGCTTTCGCTGCCAGGGCATGACCAGCGCCACGGGCCGCACGCGCACCCTGCCCGTGGGCGCGGTGCAGCAGGTCAAGCTGGCCGTGTTCTCCTGTGCCAACTACCCGGCCGGCTACTTCAATGTCTACGCGCATGCGGCGCGCCAGGGCGACCTGGATGCCACCGTGCACCTGGGCGACTACATCTATGAATACGCACGCGGAGGCTATGCCAATGGCAAGGCCGAAGCCATGCAGCGCCAGAGCCTGCCTGCCAACGAAATCGTCAGCCTGGCCGACTACCGCCAGCGCCATGCCCAGTACAAGAGCGATGCCGACCTGCAGGCCCTGCATGCGGCGGCGCCCATGATCGCCGTCTGGGACGACCACGAAATCTCCAACGACACATGGATGCACGGCGCCGAAAACCACCAGCCGGCCACCGAGGGCGATTTCGAACTGCGCAAGGTAGCGGCGCTCAAGGCCTACCACGAGTGGATGCCCACGCGCAACGCGCAGCCCGAGATCATCTACCGCAGCTTCGCCTTCGGCGACCTGCTGGCGCTGCACATGCTGGACACGCGTGTCATCGGCCGCGACGAACAGCTGGACTATGCCGACTACTTCACCGCCCAGGGCCTGGACGCGGCACGCTTCACCTCCGACATGGCCAATCCTGCGCGCCAGCTCATGGGCGCCACCCAGACCCAGTGGCTGGGCCAGCAACTGGCGGCCTCCCAGGCCACCTGGCAGGTGCTGGGCCAGCAGGTGCTGATGGGGCGCATGGAGCTGCCGGCCCCCTTGCTGATGGACATCCTCAGCCCCGGCAGTGGTGTCTCGCTGCCGGCCTACGCGGCGCTGCTGGCCAAGGCGCAGGCCAACCCGGCCAGCCTGACGGCGGCGGAAAAGGCCATCCTGGCCCAGCCCAGCATTCCCTACAACCTCGATGCATGGGACGGCTACGCCGTGGCACGCGAGACCGTGCTGGCCACGGCGCGCAGCCTGGGCAGGAACCTGGTCGTGCTGGCGGGCGACACCCACAATGCCTGGGCCAGCGAACTGCGTGACCGCAGCGGGCAGGCCGTGGGCGTGGAGTTCGCCACCTCGTCCGTCAGCTCGCCGGGTTTCGAGGAATACCTGTCGGGCCAGGACCCGGCCCAGCTGCGTGGCGCACTGCTGCAATTCATCTCCACGCTCAAGTACTGCGATACCTCGCGCCGTGGCTACATGATCGTCACGGCCACGCCGCAGGCCTGCCAGGCCGAGTGGATCTACGTGGACACCGTGTTCAGCCGCCAGTACCAGGCTGTGCGCGATGCGGCCTGGAAGGTGCTGCCCGGCCAGCCGGGCAAGCTGGTCCAGGCCTGAGTGCAGACTGGGGTACAGACCTGGGGGTCTGGGCGGGCCTCGGTAGTTTCCGCCATGGCAGCAGTGCCATGGCTGCGATAACTTTGGACCCGCTGATCCAGGAGGTCCAGGCATGCAGGCATCCCCCGCTCGCGAGAAAGCTTCCGACAACCCGGCCGGCACGCTGCAGGTGCAGCTGCTGCGCATGGGCGACCCCTGGCACTGGCTGGCCCTGGGCTGGCGCGATCTGCGGCGTGCGCCCGGCGTGGCGCTGTTCTACGGCCTGTGCTTCTGGGCCATGGCCCTGCTGATCGGCTGGGTGTTCCGCGCCAGCCCGGAATACAGCATGGCCATGGCCAGCGGCTGCCTGCTCATCGGCCCCTTCCTGGCCATGGGCCTGTACGACACCAGCCGCAGGCTGGAGCGGGGCTTGCCGCCCCAACTGAGCAGCTCGCTGACCTGCTGGGACACGCAGATGGGCAGCATGGGCATGCTGGTCATGGTGCTGCTGGTGCTGGAGATGCTCTGGGCGCGCGCCTCCATGGTGGTCTTTGCCGTGTTCTTCGATACCGGCATGCCCACCACGGCCGGCATGCTGCAGGCCGTGGCGCGGCCCGAGAACTGGGAATTCCTGGCCATCTACCTGCTGGTTGGCGGCGCATTCGCGGCCCTGGTGTTCGCCAGCATGGTGGTGGCGCTGCCGGCCATGCTGGATCGGGGCAGCGACGCGCTCACGGCCTGCATCACGAGCATGCGCGTGGTCGGCCTGAACCTGGTCGTCATGCTGCAGTGGGCCGCGATCATCACCGTGCTGGTGGCGGTTGCCCTGTGGTGGTACGGCGCGGGCCTGCTGCTGGTGGGGCCTTTGCTGGGCTGTGCCAGTTGGCATGCATACCGCTGCAGCGTGGGCGATTCCGCCGTGCCTGCGTCCACCATATCCTGAGGTTTTCCTGGCATGCCCCGTCTTGCGGCTACAGTGGGGCTTGCAACAACAGAGGAGTCCACCTGTGGCGACACCCAATTACGCCTATGAAAAACGCCAGCGCGAACTGGCCAAGAAGCAGAAGAAGCTAGAGAAGGAGAAGGCCAAGGCCGAAAAAAGACCCGACGACCATGAGGGCGGCGGCTCAGAAGGTAATGCGCAGGCATCTCCTGCAGCAGCCCGTCCCGGCGAGGAAGGCCGCGGCAGCTGACACCCTGCCTGCCCTGAGCTCAGGGCAGCAGCCGGCTGAGCTGGGGCCAGACGTTGTCCAGCATGCGCGGCTGGGCCTTGGCCGTGGGGTGGATGCGGTCGGCCTGGAACCACTGGGCCGAATCGGCCGCGTCACCGATGCCGGCCAGCAGGAAGGGCACCAGCGGCACCTTCTGCTCCTGCGCCACCTTGGCAAACAACTGCTCGAACTGGCGCGTATAGCCGTTGCCATAGTTGGGCGGCACCTGCATGCCCACCAGCAGCACCTTGGCTCCGGCATCCCGGGCTGCGCGCACCATGGCGTCCAGATTGCCCTGCGTGCTTTGCAGCGGCAGACCCCGCAGCGCATCGTTGCCACCCAATTCGATCACCACCACCGATGGCTTGTGCTGCTTGAGCAAGGCAGGCAGGCGAGAGCGGCCGCCCGAGGTGGTCTCGCCGCTCACGCTGGCATTGACCAGCGGCACATTCTTTTGGCTCTCCTGCAGGCGCTTTTGCAGCAGTGCCACCCATCCCGTGCCACGGGCCAGCCCGTACTCGGCACTCAGCGAGTCGCCCAGCACCAGCAGCGGGCCCGCCTCGGCTGCCCACGTGGACGTGGCCGTCCAAGTACCCAGCAGGCCGAAGGCCAAGCCGGCCGATATAAAGTGGCGGCGTCGGCGCATTGCGCGCAGCTTGTCTTGCATCGTCTTCCCATCCTCCATGTCACAAAGCACTGCCCAGCCCCTGATCGAAGTCGAGCATGTCTTCAAGTCGGTCAGCGATTCGACCGGAACACTGGATATTCTGCGGGATATCGATCTGCGTTTTGCCGCAAGGGAAACCGTGGCCATCGTCGGTGCCTCGGGCTCGGGCAAAAGCACGCTGCTGTCCATTCTTGCCGGCCTGGATACGCCCACGCGCGGCACGGTGCGGCTGCAGGGCCAGGACATGTTCGCGCTGGATGAGGATGCACGCGCCGCCGTGCGCGCGCAAAAGCTGGGCTTTGTGTTCCAGAGCTTCCAGCTGCTGGGCAATCTGACGGCGCTGGAGAACGTGATGCTGCCGCTGGAGCTGGCGGGAAGCCGCGAGGCCCGCCGCCGCGCCACCGAGATGCTGGAGCGCGTGGGCCTGGGCCAGCGCCTGGGCCACTATCCCAAGCTGCTGTCGGGCGGCGAGCAGCAGCGCGTGGCGCTGGCCCGTGCCTTCGTGGTCGAGCCCGCCGTGCTGCTGGCCGACGAGCCCACGGGCAGCCTGGACTTTGCGACCGGCGAAACCATCATGGAGCTGATGTTCGCGCTCAACCGCGAGCGCGGGACCACCCTGGTCATGGTCACCCATGACCGCGCCATTGCTGCGCGCTGCGAGCGTCGCGTGACCATCGAGGCCGGCCGCGTCGCCCGCATCGAAGAGGGACAGGCGCTGGCGGCCTGATCGGACGCCGGCATGGGGTGAAGCTCAGGCCGCCACGGCCTCACGGCGCCCGGCTGCCTCGCAGGCAGCTGCCGTGAATATCACGTCGGTCGAGGAGTTCAGCGCGGTTTCGGCCGAGTCCTGGATCACGCCGATGACAAAGCCCACGCCCACCACCTGCATGGCCAGATCGTTGGAGATGCCGAACAGGCTGCAGGCCAGCGGAATCAGCAGCAACGAGCCGCCGGCCACACCCGAGGCGCCGCAGGCGCACACTGCGGACACCACGCACAGCAAGATGGCGGTCAGCAGATCGACCTCGATGCCCAGCGTATGGGCCGCAGCCAGCGAGAGCACGCTGATGGTGACGGCGGCGCCGGCCATGTTGATGGTCGCGCCCAGCGGGATGGAGACGCTGTAGGTGTCCTCATCCAGGCCCAGGCGCTTGGCCAGCGCCAGGTTCACGGGGATGTTGGCGGCCGAGCTGCGGGTGAAGAAGGCCGTCACCGCGCTCTCGCGCAGGCAGGTCAGCACCAGCGGATAGGGGTTGCGGCGCGTCTGCGTCCAGACGATGAGCGGGTTCACCACCAGGGCCACGAAGAGCATGCAGCCCAGCAGCACGGCCAGCAGGTGCGCGTAGTCCAGCAGCTTTTCCAGGCCCGACTGGGCAAAGGTGCCGGCCACCAGGCCGAAGATGCCCAGCGGCGCCAGACGGATCACGCCCTGGATCACGCGGGTGATGGCCTGGCCCAGGTCCTGCATCACGGTGCGCGTGGACTCCGAGGCATGGCGCAGGGCCATGCCCATGGCCAGTGCCCAGGCGAGGATGCCGATGTAGTTGGCATTCATCAGCGCACGCACGGGGTTGTCGAAGGCGCTTTGCACCAGGGCCATCAGCACTTCGCCAATGCGCCCGGGCGCGCCCTGGGCCGGGGCGGCATCCTTGAACTGGATGGTGGAAGGGAAGGCCATGCTGGCCGCCACGGCGACCACGGCCGCCGCAAAGGTGCCCAGCACATACAGCCACAGGATGGGGCGGATCTGCGTGGCCTGGCCAGGCCGGTGGTTGCTGGTGGCCGAGACCACCAGCAGCAGCACCAGCACGGGCGCCACGGCCTTGAGGGCGGAGATGAACAGCGTGCCCAGCAGGGACACGGACCGGGCGGCCTCGGGCCAGAGCCAGGCCAGCAGGCCGCCAGCGACCAGGCTGATGGCGATCTGGCCGACCAGACTGGTGCGGGCAAGCCGGGCGAAGAGGGCTTTGAGCATGATGGTTGGCAAAGAAAAGGAAAAAACCCAAGCGATGGAAAAATGCAAAGCGGCATGCCCGTGGCTACGGTGCATGCCGCAATGTGCAGGGCTGCTGGAAGGCGGCCAAGCCGCGCAGTGTAGCGGCTACGTAAAAACCACAGGAGCCGTTGCGCGCAGACGGGCTTCGCAAGGCGGGGGCCGGGGCACCGCTCAATTGGCGGGATAATTGCGCCCCATGTCGTCCCCCAAAGTTCTCTTCGGCTTCCACGCCGTCGGCGTGCGCATGAAGACCGCGCCCCAATCCATCATCGAGGTCTACTACGAGGCCACGCGCCGCGATGCGCGCATGCGCCAGTTCCTCGACCGCGCCAAGTCGGCCGGCGTCCGGCTGATCGAGGCCGACGGCGAACGCCTTGCCAAGCTGGCCGGCAGCCATGGCCACCAGGGCGTGGCCGCTCGCGTGGAGGCGGTGGCCCAGGTGCATTCGCTGGACGAATTGCTGGAGCAGCTGGAGGCAGACGGCATCAGCAAGCCGCTGCTGCTGGTGCTGGACGGCGTGACCGATCCGCACAACCTGGGGGCCTGCCTGCGCGTGGCCGATGGCGCCGGCGCCCATGCGGTGATTGCGCCCAAGGACCATGCGGTGGGCGTGAACGCCACCGTGGCCAAGGTGGCCAGCGGCGCGGCCGAGACCGTGCCCTATTTCATGGTCACCAACCTGGCGCGCACGCTCAATGAGCTCAAGGAGCGCGACATCTGGATCATCGGCACCAGCGACGATGCGCCCAAGACCCTGTACGAGGTGGACCTCACGGGCCCCACCGCCCTGGTGCTGGGCGCCGAAGGCGACGGCATGCGCCAGCTCACGCGCAAGACCTGCGACGAGCTGATCGGCATCCCCATGATGGGCGCCGTCTCCAGCCTCAACGTGTCCGTGGCCAGCGGCGTGTGCCTGTACGAAGCGCTGCGCCAGCGCGGCCAGGGCACCACGCCTGCCGTGTCTGCCGCCCCGGCTGACCAGATCTAGGCCGGCGCGCCGCTGGCGCCCGCACTTGCACCCTCGCCCGTGCCCAGTTCCACCACGCTCTCGAAGCCGCCCCAGAACATGCGCTTGGCGTCGAAGGGCATGGTGGCCGGGTCCATGGAGGCAATGCGCGGGTCCTTCATGACGGCGGCATTGATGCGGTCGCGCTCCGCGCGCGACGCATAGATGATCCATGAGAAGAACACGATCTCGCCTTCCTTGAGCTGCACGGCCTGGGGAAACGAGGTCAGCTTGCCCATGGGCACGTCATCGCCCGCGCATTCCCAGTACTGCAGCGCGCCGTATTCCATCCATACCTGGCCGGCGGCATGCGCCACCTCGCGGTAGGCCTGCAGGTTGGCCCGGGGCACGGGCAGTACGAATCCGTCGATGTAGTGCATGGCTCTCTCCTGGTGAAATCCGGCTTCAGAGCCGGGTCGCGAGTTCGGCCAGCTGGTCCGTGCACTGGCCCCAGCCGGTGTGAAAACCCATGGCTTCATGCCGGGCGCGGTCGGCAGCGCTCCAATGGCGCACCCGGGCGGTATAGCGGGTCTGGCCGCCTTCGGGGTCGAAACTGACGATGCCCGTCATGAAGGGCTTGTCGGCAGGCACCCAGCCTTGGGTGAAGGCGTCGGTGAAGACCAGGCGGCGGTTGGGAATGACTTCCAGGTAGACGCCGCTGCCGGGCATCTCCTGGCCTTCAGGGCTGCGCATGACGATGAGGCTGTGGCCGCCGGGCCGCACATCGTTGTCCACGCGGGCCACGCTCCAGGGGCTGGGCGCAAACCATTGCTGGATCAGCGCGGGTTCGGTCCAGCAGCGGTAGAGCCTGTCGGCGGGAATGTCCAGCAGGCGCGTGAGCACCAGGTCGTTGGCGTGATCGGGAAGGTCTTGTGCTGTCATGGCGCTCCTCATTGCATGGAATGCAGGCCGATTCGGTTGCCCTCGGTGTCCACCACGACGGCGCAGTGCCCGTGGGGGCCTATGGAGAATTTGGCCTGCTCGATGCGCCCGCCTGCGGCCTCGACGCGGCCCTGTTCGATGGCGCAGTCCTCGCAGCCGAAATAGACCAGGGTGCCGCCGCCGCCGGAAGGTGCGCCGTCCATCCGCACCAGCATTCCGCCCGCGCCGGGGCCTGTCATGTCCATCGGAAAGGACAGCATCTCCTGGCTGTCGGAGCCATCTGGCGCCGGCAGATGCTCCAGCTTGCCCTGGAAGACGGTTTCATAGAACCGGCGCGCACGCGCCATGTCCTGCACATGGATCTCGAACCAGACGACGGGATTGGCGTTCATGAAGACTCCTTCTTGGGTGACAGAGGCAATGTGTCGGCCGGCCTTGTTCAGGCCTCGCCCTTGACGTTGACCATCCAGGGTGTGTTGAAGCGGTCCGTCACCATGCCAAAGCCCGGCGACCAGAACGTGGCCTGGAAGGGCATGGTCACCTTGCCGCCTTCGGCCAGCGCGTTGAAGATGCGGCCGCCTTCGGTGGCATCGTCCACGCCGATCGAGATCCACATGCCCTGGGCCTGCTGGTAGCCTCCGCCACCGCAGTTGTCGGTGGCGTCCGAGGCCATCAGCGCCTGGTCCTTGATCTGCAGGTGGGCATGCATGATGAGCCCCTTGGCGGAATCGGGCATCTGCTCCATGCCCGGTGTCTCGCCGAAGGTGCTCTGGTGCACGATGGTGCCGCCGAACAGCCTGGCGTAGAAGGCAAAGGCCTCGGCGCAGTTGCCGTTGAAGTTCAGATAGGGGATGAATTGCATGGAACGCTCCTGAAGCGGATGGTGGCGAGGAGAGGGGGAGAGGAGTGGGAGGATGGGCGCAGGAGGCCTCAGTGGCCGTCATGCGCTCGCTCAAGAGCGGCGATGTCCAGCTTTTGCATGCCCAGCAGGGCCTGCATCACGCGCTGGGCGGCGGCCATGTCGGGGCCCCCCATCCAGCCCGCCATCTGGGCCGGGACGATTTGCCACGACAGGCCATGGCGGTCCTTGAGCCAGCCGCATTGACGCGCCGCCGGGTCGCCGCCCTCGGACAGGGCGCCCCAGTAGTGGTCTATCTCGTCCTGCGTATCGCAACTGACCATCAGCGAGACGGCCTCGTTGAAGCGGAACATCGGGCCGCCGTTGAGCGCCAGAAAGGGCTGGCCGTCCAGCTCGAATTGCACTGTCATCACGCTGCCGGCCGGCCTGCCGTGGATGTCGTGGCCGGCTTCGCCATAGCGGGCAATGGCCGTGATGCGGGAATCGGGAAAGACTTCCGTATAGAAGCGCGCCGCCTGCTCGCCCTGGTTGTCAAACCAGAGGCAGGGCTGGATGCGGCCGGTGTGCAAAGCCATGCTTGTCTCCTTGGTGACGGTGAAAACCGCTTTTTGCCGTTCGATGCCGGCTTTTTATCGATTTCTGCCCGGCGTGTGTACGCCGTTCACATATGCTAGGGACTAAAATGGACGCTGTCCACATCAGGTGCTGTCAGCTTCGGTGTCAAGCTGTAAATCGGCGGGGCAGGGCTGTCGTCCCTTGCGTTTGACGTGGTCATGCAGAAAAAAAAGGAACCAAAACAGTGACGCAGCGACGTGTCAGGCGTGAGTCATACCACCACGGCGACCTGCGCCAGGCCCTTGTCGAGGCTGGCCTGGCGCTGGCGCGTGAAGGTGGTCCCCAGGCCATCGTGCTGCGCGAGGCCACGCGGCGGGCGGGCGTGGCGCCGAATGCGGCCTATCGTCACTTTGCCAATCGCCAGGCCTTGTTTGACGCGGTGCGCGCTGCCGCGCTGGGCGCGCTGGCCGTGGCCATCGAGGCCGAAATGGCCCAGGCCCGTGCCTTGCCCGATGCGCTGCTGCGCTCGCGCGCCTTGCTGGCCGCCGTGGGCCGGGGCTACTTGGGCTTTGCCCAGACGGAGACCGGCTGGTTCCGCACGGCCTTTGCCTCCGTCGAGTACGACGTGGACCTGCCGCCCGACAACACGCGTGCGGCGGCCATGGGCCTGAACCCGTTCGAGCTGCTGGGCTACGCGCTGGACAGCATGGCCGAGGCCGGCGTGCTGCCGCCCGAGCGCCGGCCCCAGGCCGAGTTCCTGGCCTGGTCGGCCGTGCATGGCATGGCCTTGCTGGTGATCGATGGCCCGCTGCGCCGTGCCACGCCCGAGCAGCGGCGGGCGCTGGCGCTGCGCCTGCTGGAGATGGTGGAAAAAGGCATTTGATGCACCCTGGTGCGGCACTGCCGCACAATGGCCTGCTTTTTTTCCTTCGCCCTCCGATGCCCGACGAACCTTCCCCCACTGCGCTGCCTTCTACCGCTACTGAACTGCCCGGCCAGGGCGAGCTGCGCGAGCGCATTGCAGGTGCAGCGCACATGGCCGTGCTCACGGGCGCAGGCGTCAGTGCCGAATCCGGCGTGCCCACGTTCCGCGATGACAAGAACAGCTACTGGGCACAGTTCAACCCGCAGGACATGGCCAGCGAGGCGGGCTTTCGCGCCCACCCACGGCGCGTGTGGCAGTGGTATGCGCACCGGCGCGAGGCCGTGGCGGCAGTGCAGCCCAATGCAGGCCACCATGCGCTGGCGCAGTGGGCCTTGCAGCGCCCGGGCCGCATGACCCTGGTCACGCAGAACGTGGATGGCCTGCACCAGCGCGCGGGCAGCCCCGGCGTGCTGTGCCTGCATGGCGAGTTGATGCGCGACCGCTGGCTGGAGCGGCCCCGCGCCTGCTGCGACCTGGCCGGGCAGAACCCTGGCGAGCCTCCGCAATGCCCTGTTTGCGGCAACCTGGTGCGCCCGGGCGTGGTCTGGTTCGGCGAGTCCCTGCCCATGGGCGTATGGCAGGCCGCCGAGGCTGCCGTGCAGCGCTGCGATGTGCTGCTGGTGGTCGGCACTTCGGGCGCCGTGTATCCGGCCGCGGGGCTGGCTCGGATCGCGCGCCAGGCCGGCGCGCACGTGGCCGTCATCAACCCGGCACCTTCCGAGCTGGATGACGCAGCGCACCAGTGCCTGCGCGGCCCATCGGCCCGGATCCTGCCCGCGCTGCTGGCGGGCTGAGAGGCCCCGGGCCAGGGCGGGCAGGCTGCCCTGGCCTGCGCAGGTCAGTCCCTTGCGCCTTCTTCCTGACTGGCCTGGTTGAGTTCTGCCACGTCCTGGGCCGACAGCTGCAGGCGCGTGGCCTGCACCAGTTGCTGCAACTGGGCCAGCGAGGTCGCGCTTGCTATGGGCGAGGTCACAAACGGGCGCTGCATCTGCCAGGCCAGGGCCACGCACGCGGGCTGGCTGTCCAGGCGCGCGGCCACGGCGTCCAGGGCTTGCACAATGCGCAGGCCGCGTGGATTCAGGTAGGTGGCCACGGTCTTGCCACCGCGCGCACTCTTGGCTGCGTCTTCGCTGCTGCGGTACTTGCCTGTCAGAAAACCCGCCGCCAGCGCATAGAAGTTGATGATGCCCACCTGCTCGGCCTCGCACAGCGGCGCCAGATCGCGCTCCAGCACGGCGCGGTCGTACAGGTTGTACAGCGGCTGCAGGCTTTCGTAGCGCGGCAGGCCCAACTCGGCGCTGGTGCGCAGGGCCTCGGCCAGGCGCGGCGCGCTGTGGTTGGAGGCGCCGATGGCCCGCACCTTGCCTGCGGCGATCAGGTCGGCAAAGGCGCCCAGGGTATCGGCCAGCGGCACGCTGGCGTCGTCGTCATGCGACTGGTACAGGTCGATGTAGTCCGTCTGCAGGCGCTGCAGCGAGGCATCCACGGCCTGGTGGATGTACTCGGGGCGCAGGCCCACCCGGCCCCCGCCCATGTCCTTGCCGACCTTGGTGGCCAGCACGATGTCGGCGCGCCGTCCGCTGCGCCTGAGCCATTTGCCGATCACGGACTCGGACTCGCCGCCCGCGTGGCCCGGCGCCCAGCGCGAGTACACGTCGGCCGTGTCGATGAAGTTCATGCCGGCATCCAGCCAGGCGTCGAGCAGCGAAAACGAGGTGGCCTCGTCCACGGTCCAGCCGAAGACATTGCCGCCAAAGCACAGCGGCGAGACCTGCAGGCCGCTGCGGCCAAGGGGACGAAGGGAAGGGGCTTGCGCCATGTACGGCTCCTTTTGACGAAAAAACCAGGGTAGTCCTCAGGACCTCTCAGATCCAGCCCAGCGCACCCAGCAACGCGCCCGCGCCCAGCAGCCACAGCAGGTGGATGCGCGTGCGCCACACCAGCAGGGCGCAGGCCAGGGTCAGCAGCCACAGGCGCCAGTCCTGGGCGGGGCGGCCGCTGGCGCTGCCCAGCAGCCAGCCCGTGGCCAGCAGCAGCCCGATGACCAGCGGCCCCATGCCCTGCTTGAAGGCACGCACGCCGCGCCGGTTCTTGTTGCGCTGGCCCCAGCGCGAGGCCTGCCAGGCCAGCAGGGAGCTGGGCAGCAGGATGCCGACCATGCAAATGGTCACGCCCAGCGCGCCAAAGGCCCATGCCAGCGGCCCGGTGCCCCCACCCGCATTCAGGCCCAGGTTCCAGCCCAGCAGGGCGATGAACAGCACATTGGGCCCGGGCGCTGCCTGGGCGATGGCGATGGAACTGCTGAACTGCGCCTCGCTGAGCCAGCCGTGGCCATCGACCAGGAAGCGGTGCATGTCGGGCGCCGTGGCAATGGCGCCGCCCACGGCCATCAGCGACAGCGTCAGGAAATACAGCAGCAACTGCAGCCAGTCGGCGGGCTGCAGGTTCAGGGCGATCTGGTGGGCGGCGTTCATGGGGCGAGCTTTCTCCAGGTCAGCACGCAGCCGGCACCGCCGACCACCAGCAGCACCCAGGCCAGCGGCACGCGCAGCACGGCCATGGCAATGAACGAGGCCAGCGCCAGGGCCGCGCTGCACCAGCGCCCCAGCGGGTGGCGGCTCAGCGTGCTGGTCAGCTTCAGCCCCATGCCCGCCACCAGGCCAGCCGCGACGGCGCCCATGCCGCGCAGCGCCCCGGCCATGGCGGGGTGGCCGGCCAGCTGCGAATAGATCACGGTCAGCGTCAGCACCAGCAGCATGGGAAAGCACAGCATCCCGCACACGGCGACCACGGCGCCACGCCAGCCGAAGTAGCGCTCGCCAATGGTGATGGACAGGTTGACCACATTGGGCCCGGGCATGATCTGGGCCACGGCCCAGTCCTCCACGAACTCGTCGTTGGTCAGCCAGCGCTTTTTCTCGACCAGCTCGCGCTGCACCACGGCCAGCACGCCGCCAAAGCCCTGCAGGGCCAGCCAGGTGAAGGACCAGAACAGGTCGCGCAGGTTGGCGGGGGCAGGGCGCTGGGCAGGCGCATCGGCGGTGTCGTGTGGCGGGGAAGCCGGTGGCGGCGATGCGGGCATGTTCTGGCTTGTGTCTGGGCCGCCCGGGGCAGGGCCCGGGGACGGCATCGCTGTTGTCATGGGGTGGAACCGTGCGGGCCGATCCTGTCTCCGTGCGTGCCGCAGGGGCGGCACGCACGGCATATTAATCCTGCGCAGTGGCCTTGTCGGCAGCGGCCCCATCGGCAACGGCGATGGGGGCATTGCAAGCGCAGATGGCTTGCCGCCTGCGCGTGCCATGCCCTGTCCGCCGGCGTGCCTGAACAGGAGTAGATTCTTCCCACCCACAAAAACCAAGGATCTCCGACATGGACATGGATTGGAGCAAGGCGCTGCAGGAAAGCCTGGCCTGGCTGGCGGCTGCCTCAGTGATCACCGTCGTGGCCTTCGCGGCCGTGGCGCTGCTGTTGGTTCGATGCACGCGCTGGGGAAAGCAGTTCTGGCAGCTGGCCGGCCCGTTCCTGCACCCCAGAAACAGCTGGTGGCCGCTTCTGGTGTTCACCCTGCTGCTGGTGCTGGCCTTGATCTCGGTGCGCATGAACGTGCTGTTCTCCTATTGGTACAACGGCTTCTACAGCGCGCTGCAGGAGCTGGACCAGAAAGGCTTCTGGCGATTCCTGGGCATCTTCGCGGTGCTGGCCACCATCCATGTGATGCGCGAGCTGTTCAACTACTACGTGAACCAGGCGTTCCGCATCCGCTGGCGGGTCTGGCTCAATGAGCGCGTGACCACCGACTGGATGCGCGGCGATGCCTACTACCGCAGCCATTTCCTGGACGAGCCGGTGGACAACCCCGACCAGCGCATCGAGCTGGATGTGAACACCTTTGTCTCGAACTCGCTGACCCTGGCGCTGGGTGCCGTCAGCGCCGTCGTCTCGCTGGTGGCCTTCACGGGCATTCTCTGGGGGCTGTCCGCGCCCATTGCCGTGGCGGGCGTGGAGGTTCCGCGGGCCATGGTCTTTGCGGTCTACATCTATGTGATCATCGCCACGCTGATCGCCTTTCGCCTGGGCCAGCCGCTGATCCGGCTGAACTTCCTGAACGAGAGGCTGACCGCCAACTTCCGCTACGCCCTGGTGCGCGTGCGCGAATACGCGGAGAACATCGCCTTCTACCAGGGTGCGGGCATCGAGCGCAACACGCTTTTGACGCGCTTCTCTGCATTGATCGCCAATGTCTGGGCCCTGGTCTACCGCAGCCTGAAGTTCGACGGCTTCAACCTCACCGTCAACCAGGTAGCCGTGGTCTTTCCATTTTTGCTGCAGGCACCGCGCTTTTTCAGCGGTGCCATCAAGCTCGGCGACGTCATGCAGACCTCGCAGGCCTTTGGCCAGGTGCAGGATGCGCTGTCCTTCTTCCGCACCTCCTACGACACCTTTGCCCAGTACCGCGCTGCCCTGGACCGCCTGTGCGGCTTTCTGGATGCCAATGCCCAGACCCGCGAACTGCCCCAGGTGGTCCACCGGGAGCAGCCCGGCGCCCTGGACATCGAGGGCCTGCAGGTCAGCCGCCCGGACGGCCACCACCTGCTCAACGGCCTGCAACTGACGCTCCTGCCCGGCCAGGCGCTGCTGATCAAGGGCCCCTCGGGCAGCGGCAAGACCACCTTGCTGCGGTCCATTGCCGGCCTGTGGCCGCACGCCGAAGGCACGGTGGGCCGCCCGGGCGGCCACCAGGCGCTGTTCCTGTCGCAGCGCCCGTATCTGCCGCTGGGCGACCTGCGCACGGCCATTGCCTATCCCATGGACGCCTCGCCGAAGGACGACGGCCGCCTTCAGCAGGCGCTGCGTCAGGTCAGCCTGGCCCATCTGGCCGACAAGCTCGATGTCAACCAGGACTGGTCCCGCATCCTGTCGATTGGCGAGCAGCAGCGCCTGGCCTTTGCCCGCGTGCTGTTCAACCGGCCCGCCATCGTCTTTCTCGATGAATCCACCTCGGCCATGGATGAGGGCCTGGAGCATGCGCTGTACACGCTGCTGCGCGAGCAGATGCGCTCGACCATGCTGGTGAGCGTGGGCCACCGCAGCACGCTGGCGGGTTTCCATACCCACGCGCTGGCGGTCGATGGCAATGGCGGGTGGGCGCTGTCGGAAGGAAGTGCACCGCAAAGCGCGCCTCGGGCTTGATCCGCGTGCGGCCCTGTGCCGCGCGCGATCAATCATCCATGGGCAAGGGGTCGCAGTTGCCCAGGTCGGACGGCGGCTGCTCGGGCAACTGGCGTACCGCATCGCGCAGGGCGGTGCGCAGGCCCTCTTCGAGCACGGGGTGGTAGAAGGGCGCACGCAGCAACTCGTGCAAGGTCAGCTGCTGCTGCACGGCCAGGGCCAGCAGATGGGCCAGATGCTCGCCGCCCGGCGCGCACATTTCCGCGCCCAGCAGCAGGCCGCTGGCCGGGTCCGCATAGACATGGAGGAGGCCTGCGTTGCGCTGCGCAGCGCGTGCACGCCCCTGGTGTGCAAAATCCACCCGGCCCACCACGAAGTCCTGCCCCAGCAGCGCCTTCATGGGCTGGCCCACGACGGCCGCGTTGGGCGAGCTGAAGACGATGGACAGCGGCGCGCGCCGCTCAAAGCAGGCCAGGTTCTCTGCCATGGCGTTGGTGCCGGCGATATGGCCTTCGTCCACGGCCTCGTGCAGCAAGGGGCGGTCGCCGTTGGCGTCGCCAGCCAGGAACAGCGGCAGCTCGCCGACCTGCAGCGTCTCCCGGCTCACGGGCGGCTGGCCGTGCTCGTCCAGTTCAAGGCCCAGCGTCTCCAGGCCCAGGCCTTCGAGCTGCGGGCGCCGGCCCAGGGCCGCCACCACATGGTCCACGACGATGCGGGCGTCGCCCGCACGCACGACGATGCTGCCTTCCGGGCCCTTGCTCAACTGCACTTCATGGTCGGTGATCACCCTCATCTCTTTCTCAAGCAGATGCCGCAATGCGTCGGTGACATTGGGGTCGGACAGGCCGGCAAGCTTCGGGCCCCGTCCCAGGGCCGTGACTTGCAGGCCCAGCCGTGCCAGCGCCTGGGCCATCTCCACGCCCAGAGGGCCCAGGCCGACGACGGCCACGCGCGGGCCAAGGGTCTTGCGCTCGAACAAGGTATCGGTGGTCAGGATGCGCTTGCCAAAGCGCTTCCATTCATCGGGCACCACGGGAGCGGAGCCCGGCGCCAGGATGAGCTTGCGCGCGGCCAGCACCTTGCCGTTGACCTCGATGCGATTGGCCGCCAGCAGCCGGGCACGCCCGTCAACGGCCCGCCAGCCCAGGCCCTCCGTGGCCTCGATCGTGCTCGCCACGAACTCGTCGCGCAGCTTGCGCACGCGGCGCAGCACGGCGGGCAGGTCCGGCTGCAGTCCGCTCGCGCCGCGTATGCCGAAGGCCTCGAAGTGATGGCGGGCATGGAAGGCGTTGGCCGCCTCGATCAGCAACTTGGACGGCATGCAGCCTACCCGCGCGCAGGTCGTGCCCCAGGGGCCGTCGTTGACGATGGCGAAATGCTCAGTGTGCTTGCGCACCTCGCGCAGAGCCGACAGTCCGGCCGAGCCGGCGCCGACGATGATGACGTCCAGAGCGGTGGTGGGTGGGTTTTTCATGCGGTCATTCCTTTGATCGCGGTCCCCTGAAGGGCGCCGTTTCCATGCCCGGCCTAGTCTGCATTTGCCCGCTGCGGGTGTGCGTAGGTCAATCCCCGAAATCGCCGGCCCGCCGTCCGCAGCGTTTGCACCAGGTCGCAGCGGGTGACTCGCGCCTCCCATCGACTCTTCCATCAGCCCCCGCAAGGTGGCCAGCGCCGGTGCCTCGCTGCGCTGGCGCAGCGTGACCAGGCCGAGGCGCGCTACGCCAAGCTCACCCTCACCGGCGTGGGAGGGCACGGTGCCATGCCGCACGGCAGAACCCATCGTGGCGGCCGCCAGCATCGTCGTGGCCTTGCAGGCCATCGGTTCGCGCAACATGGATCCGCTGCAATGGGCGGTGGTGACCGTGGGAGCCATCCACGCAGGCAGGGCCGACAACGTGATTGCCCACAGTGCCGTGCTGGAGTTGAGCGTGCGTGCGTCGGATGCCGCCGTGCGCAGGCGGCTGTAGCAGCGCATTCGCGATCTGGCGAGTGTGCAGGCCGAGGGCTTCGGCGCGCAGGCGCAACTCGACTGGCCGCCCGGCTATGCCGTGTTGTTCAGCACGCCCAGGGAGACGGACTTCGCGCGCCAGATCGCGCTGGAGCTGCTGGGTCCGTAACATGTCACGCTGCAGGCGCAATGGCGAGGCAAGCGAGCAAG
Organism: Delftia deserti; assembly: GCF_042653485.1. Lineage (NCBI taxonomy): Bacteria > Pseudomonadati > Pseudomonadota > Betaproteobacteria > Burkholderiales > Comamonadaceae > Delftia > Delftia deserti. The sequence continues at coordinate 6,898,853 of NZ_JBHSIH010000001.1, forward strand.
GCGCCTGCATGGTGCAGAACCCGGGCTTATGACTTCAACGACGACAACATCGTCGTGGGCGCCGCCCATTGGGTGCCGCTGGCTGGTTGAACTGCTTCAGCTCGGCGCATTTCATTCGCCATGGTGGATTTCCATCCACCCCACGCGCCCCTGGCCACCGTCATTGAGGCGGTCTACAAAACCTTCGGCCTGCGACTGCGGCAGGCGCAGATCGAACTGCACCAGCGAGCCATGCTCGACCTGGATCAGTTCGGCGCCTGCCGCATCGATCTCGCGGCGCACCAGGCCTTCCAGCGCATAGGGCACGGCGCAGCGCAGCGATTGCATGCGCTGCAGTGTCACTTTCTCGACGGTCAGCAGGGCCTGGGCCACGGCATCGGTGTAGGCGCGCACCAGGCCGCCCGCACCCAGCTTGACGCCGCCGAAATAGCGCACCACGGTGGCCAGCACGCCTTCCAGGTCCTGGTGGCGCAGCACGTCCAGCATGGGGCGGCCTGCCGTGCCGCTGGGCTCGCCGTCATCGACGGCAGCCGACTGGCCACCTGCCAGCAGAGCCCAGCAGACATGGGCGGCGCCGGGGTGCTCGCGCCATAGCGCATCGACCACCGCCTGGGCGCTGGCGCGATCGGCCATGGGCTGCACGCAACCGATGAAGCGGCTTTTCTTGATGATGAGTTCGCTGTGCGCGGGCGCGCGGAGTGTCTGTGGCATGGAGGCCGGCAAGCTTACCCTATCGTCCCTGGGCCCGGGTTTGGTCCATGGATTCATTACGCCTTTATTACGAAGCGCTACACATTTGTGAGCATGCGTACCTTGTGTCATTTCAGCTTCAGAGGGTTGCATCCAGGTTTGTCCTACAGAAATCGTGAAGGATTCGCAGTAAGCTTTCTGTCAAGGAGGCGCAACCATGAACACCCCACCTTCCCGCGATCCCGTTCTCACCGAACACACCTTTGGCCGCGATCATTTCAGTCCCCCGCCCATGGCGCTGGAGCAAGCTGGTCAGGACCATGAAGCCGCTGGCGGCGGCATTCCTCTGGATCTGGACCAGCGCATCCGCAACGTCGGCGAATGGTGATGGCAGGTGCCGCCTGGCCAAGGGCCTGCAGCGGCATCAGTGCTGTCAGGTCCGGCTGGACCGTGCAGCGGCCCGCCGACAGGCGGTGACCCTCAAGCGAACAGGCCGCGAACCAGGCGCAGCAGGCTCTTGCCTCGCTGCGCTGGATTTATCATTTCCAGTTTCCAATTTCCACGTACCTACCCACCCAGGCCGGCTGCGCGAAGCGCCGGCCTTTTTGCATTCCTGCAGGAACCATGAGCATTGACACCGGCCGCAGCCATTGGCTGCTGGCGCCTGCCTCCGCCAGCGACGCCAGCCTGCCCGTGCCCCTGGGCGATGTGACGGCGCTGCTGGAGCAGGTGGGCCGCTCCAGCGGCAGCAGCGACGAGGTGGCCGGGCAGTTGCTGCATTTGCTGGGCCGGCACGTGCCGCTGGCGCAGTGCACCATCTTTTCGTTCCAGGGCCGATCGCGGCCGCGCATCGTGGGTTTTGGCGACCGGGCACGCACGGGGGCGCTGCCCATGATTTCGCAGGACTACAGCGAGCGCTTCTATCCGCTCGACGGCGCACAGCGCGTGATGCAGGCCGAACTGGCGCGGCAGCAGCGCGACCCGCAGGCTCCCGCGCGCGTCTGGCTGCATCGCCAGCGCCCTGGCGATGTCAGCCATCCCGAATACCGCCATGTCTGCTACGGGTTGCCGCGCCTGGTGGAACGGCTCTCGCTGCTGACCCTGCAGCCTGGCGCACGGTGGCTGGCGGTGAACCTGTACCGGGGCGAGGAGCACGGCTGCCTTGATGCGCAGTCCATTGCACGCATCGAAGCCTTTGTGCCCCTGGTCATGCAGGCCATGCGCCTGCACTATGCGGGCCAGGCGCTGCAGGACGATTTGGCGGGGTTGGTGCTGGCGCGCCTGGCCGGGCGCTTCTCCCATCTCACGCAGCGTGATCTGGACGTGGTGCGCTGCGTGATCGAGGGGCTTGATGCCGAGCGGCTGGCGCAGCGCCTGGGCATCACCGTGTCCAGCGCGCGAACCTATCTCAAGCGGGTCTGCGCCAAACTGGGCGTGCAGGGGCAGCGTGAGCTGTTTGCCTTGTTGATGGCGCCCGAGGCGCTGTCCTGAGCCCAGGGGCAGGCGTCTCGGTATGTCCCCATCCGGGGACATCACCATGGCCGGTGCTGCCTACACTGCGCCCTGAACAAGACGCACGATGGAGACCCCCATGCACCAGCCCCATGCCCAGCCCAGGCAGTCCATCTACTACCGGTACCAGGTGCATCGGCCCTGGCTGCCATCGGAGCATCAGGGGGTGCAGCGGCACCCTGTCGTCATCGTCGGAACGGGGCCGGTAGGCCTGACCACGGCACTGGAGCTGGCGCGCCACGGGCAGCGATGCGTGCTGCTGGAGTCCGAGCTGCAGGTATCCGAAGGCAGCCGCGCCATCGTCTTCACGCGCCGCTCCATGGAGATCCTCCAGCAGGTGGGCGTGGCCGGGCGGGTCAGCGAGAGCGGGCTGCCATGGCGCTTTGGCAACTCCTTCTACCGGGGCCAGCGCGTGTTTCGCATGGAAGCACCGCACAGCGAGGACGACCGCTTCTTCCCCATGACCAACCTGCAGCAGCAGTTCCTGGAGGAGTACCTGGTCGATGCCGTGCTGGCCCATCCGCTGATCGAGTTGCGCTGGGGCAACCGCGTGGAGCGGGTGGAGCAGGCTGGCGAAGGCGCTGCTGCAAAAGCGCGGCTGCAGGTGGACACGCCCGAGGGGCCGTATGCGCTGGAAGCCGACTGGCTGGTCGCCGCCGATGGCGCACGCTCGGGCATACGCACGGCCATGGGCCTGGTCATGGAAGGGGCGTCATACGAAGGCCGCTTCGTGATTGCCGACATCCGCATCGACCTGCCGCTGCCCACCGAGCGACTGGCCTTCTTCGATCCGGTGTGGAACCCCGGCAACACCATCCTCATGCACCGCGAGCCGCACGGCATCTGGCGCGTGGACTACCAGTTGCCTGCGGGCGAAGATCCGCAGCAGGCACTGCAGCCCGAATCGCTCAAGGCGCGCATCGACGCGCAACTGGAGATGATCGGCTTTGGCGGCATGCCCTGGGAGATGGACTGGAGCTCGGTCTACTCGGCACGCGCGCTGACCTTGCCGGACTATGTGCACGGCCGCGTGGTCTTCACGGGCGATGCGGCCCACCTGCTGCCCATCTTCGGGGTGCGCGGCGCCAACACCGGTTTCCAGGACGCCCAGGCACTGGCCTGGCGCCTGGCCCTGGTGGCGCGCGGCGTGGCCCCGGCCCGGTTGCTGGACAGCTACAGCAGCGAGCGCGTGGGCGCGGCGCGCGAGATTGTCGAAGAGGCCGGCAAGAGCACGCGCTTCATGGCGCCGCCTTCGCGCGGCTTCCGGCTGCTGCGCGATGCCGTGCTGTCGCTGTCGCTCACCCAGGCCTTCGTGCGCCCGCTGTACCACTGGCGTACATCACGCCCCCATGAGTACGCCTGCTCGCCCCTCAACAGCAGGGACGACGACAACCATTTGTTCAAGGGCGGCCCCGCCCATGGCGCGCCGCCGCAGAACGTGTGCCTGGCGCCGGACGACTATCTGCTGGACCACCTGGGCGGCGGCTTCGACCTGCTGTATTTCACCGATGGCTCGGCCGTGCCGCCCGCGTTGAGCGAGGTTGCCCGCGTGGTGCGCGGCCGCGGCGTGGGCCTGCGCATCGTGGCCATCTCCAGCCAGGCGGAGCCGCAGCCAGTTCAGGGCGCCGACCTGACCCTTTCCGATGGTCAGGGCCGCTGCCGCGAACGCCATGGCGTGCCTGCCGATCCACCTTCTGGCGCCGCCTACCTGCTGCGGCCCGACCAGCATGTCTGCGCACGCTGGCTGGCGCTGGATGCGCGGCGCCTGCAATCCGCACTCGACAACGCCACCTGCACGCAAGGAGCCCAGGCATGAGCCAAGCACCCACTTCGCCCGACACGCTTGAATCGTCCGGCACCCTGGATATCGCCGGTCTGGAGGCCGTCTACGACCAACTGGCCACGGCCATTGACGCGGCAGGCCCGCAGCAATCCGAGCTGTTTCTGGTCAAGCTGGCGCTGCTGGCAGCCGAGCGGCTGGGCAGCGCCCAGCAGTTCTCCGAGCTGGTGCAGGCGGCGCAGCAGGATCTCCAGCCTAGGGTAAACCGCTAGCCCTGCGGGGTGGTTGCGTGGCCGGCGCTGGCTAACATCGGCCCGGAATCAAGGATGCCACGACCCCATGGATGTGCTGAGCGAAGTTCTCGATATTTGCCGGTCAGAGCGCGCCGTGACGGCGCGTTTTGCGCTGACCGCGCCGTGGAGCCTGAAGTCCACCGGCGTCACGGGCGCCATGATCCGCATGGCGCGCGGCGCGCCTTACTGGATACAGGTGGAGGGCATGCAGCCGCTGCGGGTCGAGCCCGGCGACCTGGTCATGCTGCCCATGGGTGCGGCACATGTGGTGGCCTCGGACCTGGGCATGGCCTGCGAGCTGTTCTCGCGGCTGATCTCCCGCCATGCCGAAGGCCCGCAGGACGAGAATCCGCTGGTCTTCAGCCATGGCGGCGGGGGCGAGGCGACCGACATGTTTTCGGCCCTGCTGTGGTTTTCAGCCTATTGCCGGCATTCGGTATTCCGCATCCTGCCGCCGCTGATCCACATCCGCGCAAGCGATCTGCCGCTGGCCGATTGCCTGGCCACCACCATGCAGTCGCTCACCCTGGAGACGCTGGCGCGGCGCCCGGGCTGGCGCCTGTCGGCCGCGCGCATGGGCGAGCTTTTGCTGGTCAACATCCTGCGCGAGCACCTGGCGCGCGAGGCTGCCGTGGGTGAAGGCTGGCTGCGGGGCCTGGGCGATGCCTGCATTGCCCGCGCCATTGTCTGCATGCACCGGGAGCCGCAGCGCAGTTGGAGCGTGGAGACGCTGGCGGCCGAGGCCGGCATGTCGCGCACCCGCTTCAGCATGCGCTTCAAGCAGCTGGTGGGCGCCACGCCCATCGGCTACCTGACGGCGCACCGCATGGCGCTGGCCGCCCAGCAGATGGAGGCCGGCGGGCTGTCATCGGCCCGCATTGCGGAGAATGCGGGCTACGACTCTCCCAAGGTGTTTGCGCGGGCCTTCCGCCGCTGGTCCGGGCATACGCCCAAGGCCTATCTGGCGCAGGAGGCCGCGAAGAGGTCGGGCTGGCAGCAGCAGGAGGGCCATATCAGAGGGCTGGAGCAAGACCCTTAGCGTGCAGGGTTGACTGCTGAAACGTACACTGGCCGGTTCCTTCCGCACAGGCTCCCAGAAGCCGAACCGCCCATCATGAACGCCCCCGTTGACGTTTCCTTTTTCCATCGCGCTGCCAAGCCGCTGACCAGCTACCGACCGTACTGGGCCAAGCGCTTCGGCACGGCCCCGTTCCTGCCGATGAGCCGGGCCGAGATGGACCAGCTTGGCTGGGACAGCTGCGACGTGATCCTGGTGACGGGCGATGCCTATGTGGATCACCCCAGCTTCGGCATGTCGGTGATCGGCCGGGTGCTGGAGGCGCAGGGCTTTCGCGTGGGCATCATCGCCCAGCCCGACTGGCAGAGCGCCGAGGCCTTCAAGGCCCTGGGCCGTCCCAACCTGTTCTGGGGCGTGACGGCGGGCAACATGGATTCGATGATCAACCGCTACACGGCCGATCGCAAGATCCGCTCCGACGATGCCTACACGCCGGGCGACGTGGGCGGCAAGCGCCCTGACCGCGCGGCCATTGTCTACAGCCAGCGCTGCCGTGAGGCATACAAGGACGTGCCCATCGTGCTCGGCGGAATCGAGGGCAGCCTGCGCCGCATCGCCCACTACGACTACTGGAGCGACAAGGTGCGCCGCTCCATCGTGGTGGACAGCAAGTGCGACATCCTGCTGTACGGCAACGCCGAACGCGCCCTGGTCGAGGTGGCCCACCGCCTGGCCGCGCGCGAGCCGGTGGAAAGCATTACCGATGTGCGCGGCACGGCCTTCTTCCGCCGCGAGTCGGAAGCGGGCTGGTTCGAGCTGGACTCCTCCGTGGTGGACGAGCCCGGCGTGGTCGAGCCCCACATCAACCCCTACATGACCACCAGCGAGCAGGCCGAGGCCCAGGGCCAGTCCTGCTCCAAGGAAGAGGGTGATGCCGCCGCGAAGCCGGACGGTGCCTCGGTCGCCGCCGTTCAGACCATCCAGTTCGTACCCAATCCGTCGCTGCGCGGCAAGGGCAAGCAGCCGCCGCGCGACAAGACCGTGCTGCGCCTGCCCAGCTACGAGCAGGTCAAGGCCGATCCCATCCTCTACGCTCACGCCAACCGCGTGCTGCACCTGGAGACCAACCCCGGCAATGCACGTGCCCTGGTCCAGGCCCACGGCGAGGGCGTGACCGCGCGCGATGTGTGGCTGAACCCGCCCCCCATCCCGCTGACCACGGCCGAGATGGACTGGGTCTTCGGCCTGCCCTATGCGCGCAGCCCCCATCCCAGCTATGCCGACGCCAGCGGCAGCCATGAGGGCGAGACCAAGATCCCGGCCTGGGAGATGATCCGCACCTCGGTCAACATCATGCGCGGCTGCTTCGGCGGCTGCACCTTCTGCTCCATCACCGAGCATGAGGGCCGCATCATCCAGAGCCGTTCCGAGGAGTCCATCATCCAGGAGGTCGAGGACATCCGCGACAAGGTCAAGGGCTTCACCGGCACCATCTCCGACCTGGGCGGCCCTACGGCCAACATGTACCGCCTGGGCTGCAAGAGCCCCGAGATCGAGGCCGCCTGCCGCAAGCCCAGCTGCGTGTTCCCGGGCATCTGCCAGAACCTGCACACCGACCACGCTCCGCTGGTCAAGATCTACCGCCGCGCGCGCAATCTGCCGGGCATCAAGAAGATCCTGATCGGCTCGGGCCTGCGCTACGACCTGGCCGTGAAGTCGCCCGAGTACGTCAAGGAACTGGTCCAGCACCATGTGGGCGGCTACCTGAAGATCGCGCCCGAGCACACCGAGTCCGGGCCGCTGACCAAGATGATGAAGCCGGGCATAGGCAGCTATGACCGCTTCAAGCAGATGTTCGAGCAGTTCAGCGAGGAAGCGGGCAAGAAGCAGTACCTGATTCCGTACTTCATCGCGGCCCACCCGGGCACCAGCGACGAGGACATGATGAACCTCGCCATCTGGCTGAAGAAGAACGGCTTTCGCGCCGACCAGGTGCAGACCTTCTATCCCAGCCCCATGGCCACGGCCACGGCCATGTACCACTCGGGCCGCAACACGCTGACCAAGGTGCGCCGCGAGATGCGCGACGTGAACGAGGAGTCGGTGGACATCGTGCGCGGTGAAAAGCGCCGGCGCCTGCACAAGGCCTTTCTGCGCTACCACGATCCCAACAACTGGCCGCTGTTGCGCGAGGCCCTGAAGGCCATGGGCCGTGCCGACCTCATCGGCAACGGCAAGCAGCACCTGATCCCCACCTTCCAGCCCCTGGTCGATGGCGGCTACCAGAGCGCGCGCCGCAAGAACAGCACCCAGGGCACGGGCGTGGCCGCGCGTGCCGTGGTATCCCAGCAAGGCAAGGCCTACGCCCTCAACAAGGCCGGCGGCAAGAATGCCGGGCCGGGCAAGGTGCTGGCAGAGTCGCGCGAGCCTGCGGGCGATGTGCGTTTCCGTTCCAGCCAGCCCCAGCCGGGCCGCATGCTGACCCAGCACACGGGTCTGCCGCCGCGACCCGGTGTGGGCGGTCCTTCCCGTTCTGCGGGCGCTGCCGGTTCGGGCCGCAAGGCGGCGCCGGGCGGTCGCAAGCCGCGCTGACGCGCCTTTGCCTCTAGCTGGCGGCCGGCGCCAGCGTGCCCTGCCATTCGCGGCGGGCAGCATGGGCACCGCTTTCGAAGTACTGCGTGTCCAGCGGCACGGGCCGTGCCAGGGCAAAGCCCTGTGCATAGTCCACGCCCACGGCCTGCAGGGCCTGGGCGATTTCCCGGCTTTCCACATACTCGGCCACCGTACGCTTGCCCAGGATATGGCCTATGCGGTTGATCATCTCCACCATGGCGTGGTTGCTGGGGTCCTGGAGCATGTCGCGCACAAAGCCGCCGTCGATCTTCAGGTAGTCCACGGGCAGCTGCTTCAGATAGGTCAGCGAGGACATGCCCACGCCGAAGTCGTCCAGCGCAAATCGGCAGCCCAGCGTGCGCAGGGCCTGGATCAGCCTGGTGGCACTGGACAGGCTGGCGATGGCGCTGGTCTCGGTGATCTCGAAGCACAACAGCTGCGGCGCGATGCCGTGCGTGCTCAGCTGCGCCTGCACGAAATCCAGCAGTCCGTCGTCGTCGAGGCTGGGGCCTGACAGATTGATGGCGCAGGTGTCGATATGGCGCAGTGCGGCCGGATGCTGGGCCAGCGTGGCCAGCGTTCTGGCGATCACCCAGCGGTCCACCGTGGGCATGATGCCGTAGCGCTCGGCCGCGGGAATGAAGGTGGCCGGCGAGATGATCTGGCCCTGCTCGTCGCGCAGCCGCAGCAGCACCCCGAAATGCAGGCCGCGCTGGCCGTCGGGCTGCAGCGGTGCAATGCTTTGGGCGTACAGGCAAAAGCGCTCCTGCTCCAGCGCCGTGCGTATGCGCGTCACCCATTCCATTTCGCTGACGTGGCGCGTGTACTCGCCATCATCGCTGCGGTAGACATAGATGCGGTTGCGGCCGCGCTCCTTGGCGCGGTAGCAGGCCATGTCGGCCATGCGCAGCAGGTCCTGGGCCGATTGCACTTCGCCGCCTATGTGCACGAGGCCGATGCTCAGCCCCGTGCGCAGCACCTGCTTGCCCCAATGAACGTGCAGGGCCTCGGCAGCCTGGCGCAGCTTTTCGGCAATGCGCAGGGCGGGCTCGGGCGGACAGTTCTCCAGAAGAACGCCGAACTCGTCGCCGCCGAGGCGGGCAAGGGTGTCCGTCTCGCGCAGATTGTGCAGCAGCAGACGGCTGACCTCGCACAGCATTTCGTCGCCCGCCGGATGGCCGCAGGTCTCGTTGATGAGCTTGAACTGGTCCAGGTCCATGTACAGCAGGGCTGCGGGCCGCAACCTGTGCTGGCCCTGGTTGAGCAGGCGCTGCAGGCGCCGCTCGAATTCCACGCGGTTCTCCAGCCCGGTCAGACCGTCGTGGCTGGCATGCCATGACAGCTGGTCCAGATACTGCTGCTCGCGCGAGACATCCCTGAGCACGATCACCGCACCCGCCGGGCGCTCCCCGCCGCCGCTGATGGCCGAGCCCATGAGCTTGACCGGCACGATGCTGCGGTCATGGCGCCGCAGCCAGCGCGTGTGCTCCTCGCGCAATTGCTGGCCCGACAGCAAATGTGCCAGCAGGCTTTCCGCGGTCTGGGTGGTATCAATGCTGTTGAAATGCAGGCCCTTGGCCAGGTGCCGGCCCTTGAGCTGCTGCTCGCTGTTGCCCAGCAGGCCCAGCGCGGCGGGATTGGCATAGTCCACCACGCCCTGGGCGTCCGTGGTGATCACGGCGTCGCCCAGCGAGGCCAGCGTGGTCTGGGCCCTTTCCTTTTCGGTCAGCAGGTCGTTTTGCACCTGCTGGCGCTGCTGCAGCATGCGCCGCGTATGCCAGAGCGCCACCAGGATCAGCGCCACGCCCAGCACCAGGTGAATGCCCTGCAGCCACATCACCATCTGCCGGGAGCTGCGGCCCAGCGAGGCGCTGAACTGCTGGGTGGCGGGTGTGACGCCGGCATTGATCTGCTCGATCTCGCGCTTCCAGGTGATGACGTCCTCGGCGCTCACGCTTCCCACGGTGTGACGCTGCTCTATCTCCTGCGCCAGCCGGTCGAGCTGCTGCAGGTACTGGTCGCCCTGTTTCCAGTAACGATAGGGCTCCTCCAGCAGTTCGACATGGCGAAAAGTCTGCATCAGCCAGATCAGCGCGTCGGCATCGTCTGGGTGGTTGCCCCCCAGCAGAATGCCGGCGCGCGCGTCTTTGATCCTTGCCGGCACATCATCCAGCGCCATGCGGGCCTGCCAGTCGCCTGCAGGAACGACCATGGCCTGCTCGAAGCGTGCCAGGTCACGCGCCGAGCCACTGTCCACATATCGACTCAGGGCGTAGATGGCATCTTTCTGCGCCTTGGACCACAGGCTTTCCCCGGCCACGAAGGCCCGCACCGCAGACACCAGGTACAGGCTGCCACTGGCCATGAATACCAGCACCACGACCACCAGCACCAGGGGCCAGATGCGCTGCACCAGCTGCAGTACCGGCACATGGGCTGGGGGCTGGCTTTGCATGGGCGGAGCAGGGCAGGGTTGGCCGTGTGGGCGGCTCAGGCGCTGGCGCCAATGCGCCGCAGGGCTGGCGCCGAATGGCTAGGTGGCTGACGCATCCCGGATATCCGGGCGGTTGATGAATGTTCTCGAACCATGGGGCTGCCTCCAGATAAGCCGATTATGGGTGTTTCCAGATGTGTTCGGGTTGTCCGGTTGTATGCGCAACTCCGATTTAAGAGGAGCGGGCTATCGCGGTAAAGAGGGTCATTGGCAGCAGTGTGCCCGTATGCTGCGGCCAGCCATGACCTGCGCGGCTTGTAGGTTGCGGGCAGGTGGTGCTTTTCGGTATCCGCCTACAAGCGAGGCAGTGCCGAGGGCTGGTTGGGAAGAGGGTGCAGGGGCAGATCGTGCTGCTCGGCCAGGTCTGCCAGCTCGGCGCAGGACAAGGGGGCCAGGAAGGCCTGCAGGGCGGCATGCATGGCGGGGCTGCGCATGCTGGCGATGCTGCCATCGCCATTCACCGACGCCACGGCGCACAGGCGGGCCGCGAAATGCGGCTCCAGGGCTGCCACGGCCACCGATCCATCGGCGCAGGCGTAGACGCGATAGCCTGCGTGCGCGCCGCCCACATCGCCATCGGGCCGGGTCAGGCCCCAATGCCAGGGCAGGGCCAGCCACTGCGCGGCCTGGGCCAGGCCTGTTTCCTGGAGACTGCCGCGGCCGCTGCGCTGGCGCAGCAGCCAGGCCTTGAGCACGGCTTCGCTGGCCATCAGTGCACCGGCCATGTCGGCAAACAGGCTGGGTGGCATGGCGCCTTTCTGTACCAGACCTGCCTCGGCCTGATAGGTCAGGTCATGGCCCGGCACATCGGCCAGGGCTCCCGCGCTGCCGACGATGCGCACCAGCGACAGCTGCGGATGGCGCTGCTGCAGCGACGCCCAGTCCAGCCCCAGCTTGGCCAGTGCGGCGGGGCGGAACGAGGTGAGCAGGATGTCGGCGCTGTCCAGCGCCTTGCGCAGCGCGGCCTGTCCGTCCTCGGTCTTGAGCTGCGCCTGCCAGACGGCGATGCCCTGGTGCATGTCGGCATAGGCCTGCGGGCTGTACAAAGCCATCGGGTCCGCTCCGGCAGGCCCTGGCTGCGCAGATGGCGGCTCCAGCTTGCTGCACTGCGCGCCCATGTCCGCGCAGCGCATCAGGGCTGCAGGTCCGGGCAGGTTCAGGGCCAGACTCAGGATCCGGACGCCGGACAGTGGCAGCCCGTCGGGGCAAGAGGAGGTGGAGGCAGCGAGGCAGGCGTGATCAGGCATGGGAATGGAGTGTCTCGTTCTTCATTCGATGTTTCGGCTGCCCGCATGATCGCACCGGTGTTCGCGCAGACCTGGCGCATACCGGACTGCGAGGATGCAAAACCCGCCCGCACAAAGAAAATGCCGCCAGGGCAGGGCGCGCCGGCGGCATGCTTTGCAACCCGGCGCAGGGCCGGGTGGCTGGGTGACGGTCAGACCACCTTGGCGATCGACTGGCAGACGTAGTCGATGTTCTTGCTGTTCAGCGCGGCCACGCACATGCGGCCCGTATCCGTGCCGTAGACGCCGAACTCGGTGCGCAGGCGCACCATCTGGTCCTTGCTCAGGCCGGAGTAGCTGAACATGCCGATCTGGGTGGTGATGAAGCCCATGTCCTGCTGGACACCGGCAGCCTTCAGGCCGTCAACCAGCTTCTGGCGCATGGCCTTGATGCGCACGCGCATCTCGCCCAGTTCCTTTTCCCACAGGGCGCGCAGCTCGGGGTTGTTCAGCACGGCGGCCACCACGGCGCCGCCATGGGTGGGCGGGTTGGAGTAGTTGGTGCGGATCACGATCTTGAGCTGGCTCAGCACGCGGGCCGCCTCTTCCTTGTCGTTGGCCACCACCGACAGTGCGCCCACGCGCTCGCCGTACAGGCTGAAGCTCTTGGAGAACGAGGTCGAGACGAAGATGTTCAGGCCGGCAGCCACGAACTTGCCGATCACGGCGCCGTCTTCGGCAATGCCGTGGCCAAAGCCCTGGTAGGCCATGTCGAGGAAGGCCACCAGGCCCTTGGCCTTGACGGCGGCGATCACCTGGTCCCACTGCTCGGCCGTGATGTCATAGCCGGTCGGGTTGTGGCAGCAGGCGTGCAGCACCACGATGGTGCCGGCGGCTGCCGCGTTCAGGTCGGCCAGCATGCCTTCGAAGTTCACCTTGCGGTTGACTGCGTCGTAGTAGGCATAGGTGCCCACTTCGAAGCCGGCATTGGTGAAGATGGCCTTGTGGTTTTCCCAGCTCGGGTCGGAGATCAGCACCTTCGCGGCGGGGCTGATCTTCTTGAGGAAGTCGGCGCCGATCTTCAGGCCGCCGGTGCCGCCGATGGCCTGCACCGTGGACACGCGGCCGGACTTGACGACGTCGGACTCGGCGCCGAACACCAGGCCCTTGACTGCGGCATCATAGGCAGCGATGCCGTCGATGGGCAGGTAGCCGCGGGCCGTGGGCTTGTCCATCATCGCCTTCTCGGCGGCCTGCACGCATTCGAGCAGGGGCAACTTGCCGTTGTCGTCGAAGTACACGCCCACGCCCAGATTCACCTTGCTGGGGTTGGTGTCGGCAGCGAACTGCTCGTTCAGACCCAGGATGGGGTCGCGGGGGGCCATTTCGACGGCGGTAAACAGAGACATGAAGCGTCCTTGGGATGTCTTGGGAGGTGGAAAAAACGCGGCTAGCCCCAAGCTACGGTAGGCTTTCGGGTTAACCCATGAATTCTAGCGATCTCGCCGGCCGATACTCACTTTTGCGAACCCACGTCATGCACGAAGTCTCTGATTCCTCTCCAGCACCTGAGGCCTCCGGCCAGTTCGTGCATTTCGCGGACTCCCCCTTCGAGCTGTTCCAGCCCTATCCGCCGGCCGGCGATCAGCCCGCAGCCATTGAAAAGCTGGTCGAAGGCATCCAGGACGGCGAATCGTTCCAGACCCTGCTGGGCGTGACGGGCTCGGGCAAGACCTTCACCATGGCCAACGTGATTGCCCGCCTGGGCCGCCCGGCCATCGTCTTCGCGCCCAACAAGACGCTGGCAGCGCAGCTGTACAGCGAATTCCGCGAGTTCTTTCCCAAGAACTCCGTCGAATACTTCGTCAGCTACTACGACTACTACCAGCCCGAGGCCTATGTGCCCCAGCGCGACCTGTTCATCGAAAAGGACAGCGCCATCAACGAGCACATCGAGCAGATGCGGCTGTCGTGCACCAAAAGCCTGATGGAGCGGCGCGACGTGGTCATCGTCGCCACGGTCTCGGCCATCTACGGCATCGGTGAGCCCGAAAGCTACCACCGCATGATCATGACGCTGCGCACCGGCGACCGCATCAACCAGCGCGATGTCATCGCGCAACTGATCCGCATGCAGTACCAGCGCAACGACCAGGACTTCAGCCGGGGCAAGTTCCGCGTGCGCGGCGACACCATCGACGTCTTCCCCGCCGAGCACTCCGAGCTGGCCATCCGCATCGAACTTTTCGACGACGAGGTCGAAAGCTTGCAACTGTTCGATCCGCTGACGGGCCGCGTGCGCCAGAGCATCCCCCGCTTCACCGTCTACCCCAGCAGCCACTACGTCACGCCGCGCGACAAGGTGCTGGCCGCCGTGGAAACCATCAAGCTGGAGCTGGCCGAGCGGCTCAAGCAACTGGTGGGTGACGGCAAGCTGGTCGAGGCCCAGCGCCTGGAGCAGCGCACGCGCTTCGATCTGGAGATGCTCACCGAGGTCGGCCACTGCAAGGGCATCGAGAACTACACCCGCCACCTCTCAGGCGCTGCACCCGGCGAGCCGCCCAGCACCCTGACCGACTACCTGCCCGGCGACGCCCTCATGTTCCTGGACGAGAGCCACCAGATGATCGGCCAGCTCAACGCCATGTACAGCGGCGACCGCTCGCGCAAGACCACGCTGGTGGAATACGGCTTTCGGCTGCCTTCTGCACTGGACAACCGGCCGCTCAAATTCGAGGAATTCGAGCGGCGCATGCGCCAGGTCATCTTTGTCTCTGCCACGCCGGCAGACTACGAAAAGACCCACTCGGGCCAGGTCGTGGATCAGGTCGTTCGGCCCACAGGCCTCATCGATCCTGAAATCGAAGTGCGCCCGGCCACCAATCAGGTGGACGACGTGCTGCAGGAAATCCGCCTGCGCGTCGAGCGCACGGAGCGCGTTCTCATCACCACGCTGACCAAGCGCATGGCCGAGCAGCTCACCGACTACCTGAGTGAAAACGGCGTCAAGGTGCGCTATCTGCACTCCGACGTGGAAACCGTGGAGCGCGTGGAGATCATTCGCGACCTGCGCCTGGGCGTCTTCGACGTGCTCGTGGGCATCAACCTGCTGCGAGAGGGGCTGGACATCCCCGAAGTCTCGCTGGTCGCCATCCTCGATGCCGACAAGGAGGGCTTTCTTCGCGCCGAACGCAGCCTCATCCAGACCATCGGCCGCGCGGCGCGCAACCTGCATGGCAAGGCCATTCTCTATGCGGACCGGGTCACGGAGTCCATGAAGAAGGCCATTGGCGAGACCGAGCGCCGTCGCGCCAAGCAAATAAGCTTCAACGAGGAAAACGGGATCGAGCCCAAGCAGATTGTCAAGCGGGTGAAAGACCTGATTGATGGTGTCTACAGCGAAAAAAGTGGCAAGGAAGCGGAACGCCTGCAGGCCAATCAGCTCGAAAGAGCGCGTGTCGAGGACATGTCTGAAAAAGATGTGGCCAAGGAAATCAAGCGTCTGGAGAAGCAGATGCTCGAACATGCGCGCAGCCTGGAGTTCGAACAGGCTGCGCGGGTGCGCGATCAGCTGGCACTGCTCAAGGAGCAACTGTTCGGGGGTTCTTCCGCGCAGGTTTCCTGAGGCGGTGTCTTGTCTGAAGACTGTTGGCTCTTGTTACCCGACAAAATTGATGGGGAATGTGGTACACTAAGGGTCAACACTCAACAACAACAAAAACTTCGATGAAAAGAAGGGCTCTGAACCTTTTGAACAGGACGGAGTAAGGGCGGAGACTGAGCCCAACTCCAGTCAAATCGCTGGAGCGGGTGTTTCTGTAACGTACAAGCCTGACTGAAGGAGCTCGTAATGCGTCTCACCACCAAAGGCCGTTTTGCGGTCACTGCCATGATCGATCTGGCCCTGCGCCAGAACAACGGCCCTGTCACGCTGGCTGCCATCAGCCAGCGGCAACAGATTTCCCTGTCGTATCTCGAACAGCTGTTCGGCAAGCTGCGCCGCCATGAACTCGTCGAGTCCACGCGTGGACCCGGCGGCGGCTACACACTTGCCCGCAAGGCTGGCGACATCACCGTGGCCGACATCATCGTCTCCGTGGACGAGCCCATTGACGCCACCCAGTGTGGCGGCAAGGAAAATTGCCTGGGCGAAGCCGGCCGCTGCATGACGCACGAGCTGTGGGCTGCACTGAACCAGCGCATGGTCGAGTTCCTCGATTCCGTGACGCTGCAAAAGCTCGTGGACGAACAACTGGCCAAGGGCATCCAGATCGAGGACAAGCCCGTGGTGCGCCGCGCGATTTCCACGGCTCCCGTGGTCAAGCCCATCCGTGTGAATGCTCCGAACTCGGTATTCGCGCTGGGCAACGCCTTCGCCAAGTCCTGATCGACTTTTGACACCCTGAGGGCAGGGCACCGCCGCGCATGGCTGTGTGGCGCGGTGTTGTCCGCCTGGATGGATTCACCGGAGTTCATCGCCTTCCCGATTTTTGCCAGCCGGAACTTTGATAAGAGCCAGTCATGGACATGACCCCGCATTTCCCCATCTATCTCGACTATGGTGCGACCACCCCCGTGGACCCTCGCGTGGTGGACGCCATGATTCCTTGGCTGCGTGAGCATTTCGGCAACGCCGCATCGCGCAGCCATGCCTGGGGTTGGGAAGCCGAGGAGGCCATCGAGAAGGCCCGCGGCCAGGTCGCGGACCTGATCGGCGCGGATCCCCGTGAGATTGTCTGGACCAGCGGCGCCACCGAATCCATCAATCTCGCCATCAAGGGCGCAGCTCATTTCTACCAGGGCAAGGGCAAGCACCTGATCACGCTCAAGACCGAGCACAAGGCCGTGCTCGACACCATGCGTGAACTCGAGCGCCAGGGCTTTGAGGTGACCTACATGGACGTGCAGCCAGATGGCCTGCTCGACATCGAGGCATTCAAGGCCGCGCTGCGCCCGGACACCATTCTGGTCAGCGTGCTCTTCGTGAACAACGAGATCGGCGTCATCCAGGACATTCCCGCCATCGGCGCGCTGTGCCGTGAGAAGGGCATCCTGTTCCATGTGGATGCTGCGCAGGCCACGGGCCGCGTGGAGATCGACATGTCCAAGCTGCCGGTGGATCTGATGAGCATGACCGCGCACAAGACCTATGGCCCCAAGGGCGTGGGTGCCCTGTATGTGCGTCGCAAGCCACGTGTGCGTCTGGAAGCGCAGATCCACGGTGGTGGCCATGAGCGCGGCATGCGCTCGGGCACGCTGCCCACGCATCAGATCGTCGGCATGGGCGAGGCCTTCCGCATTGCCAAGGAAGAGATGGCTGAAAGCAACGCCAAGGCCTACGCGCTGCAGCAGCGTCTGCTCAACGGCTTGAAGGATCTGGAGCAGGTCTTCATCAACGGCAGCATGGAGCACCGTGTGCCGCAGAACCTGAACATGAGCTTCAACTTCGTCGAAGGCGAGTCGCTCATCATGGGCATCAAGGGTCTGGCGGTGTCCTCGGGATCGGCCTGTACATCGGCCAGCCTGGAGCCCAGCTATGTGCTGCGTGCACTTGGCCGCAGCGACGAACTGGCGCACAGCAGCCTGCGCATGACGATCGGCCGCTTCACCACCGAAGAGGAAATCGACTACGCGATCAGCACCATCCGCACCAATGTGGTCAAGCTGCGCGAACTCAGCCCGCTGTGGGAGATGTTCAAGGACGGCATCGACCTCAGCACCATCCAATGGGCGGCTCACTGAGCATTGGCAGGCACGCGAATCAAGTATTGAAGAGGTAGACATCATGGCTTATTCCGACAAAGTGGTAGACCACTACGAAAATCCCCGCAACGTGGGCTCGTTCGACAAGAACGACGAATCGGTGGGCACCGGCATGGTCGGCGCTCCTGCCTGCGGCGACGTGATGAAGCTGCAGATCAAGGTCAACCCCGAAACCGGCGTCATCGAGGATGCGCGTTTCAAGACCTATGGCTGCGGTTCCGCGATTGCCTCGTCTTCGCTGGTGACCGAGTGGGTCAAGGGCAAGACGCTGGATGAGGCGGCTGCGCTGAAGAACAGCCAGATCGCCGAAGAGCTGGCTCTGCCTCCCGTCAAGGTGCACTGCTCCATCCTGGCCGAAGACGCCATCAAGGCAGCAGTCGATGACTACCGTGCCAAGCGCACTGCGGTGGTGGCCGCCTGATATGGCGATCTCGCTGACCGATTCTGCGGCCCGCCATGTGAGCCGCTACCTGTCGCGCCGCGGCAAGGGCATCGGCGTGCGCCTCGGGGTCAAGACCACGGGCTGCTCTGGCCTGGCCTACAAGCTGGAGTATGTGGACGAGCAATTGCCCGAGGACGTGATCTTCGAGGACCACGGCATCAAGGTGCTGGTCGATCCCAAGAGCCTGGCCTATATCGACGGCACGGAACTGGATTTCGTGCGTGAGGGCTTGAACGAAGGCTTCAAGTTCCACAACCCCAACGAGCGTGATCGCTGCGGTTGCGGCGAGAGCTTTCGCATCTGACCGGCATCTGCCGGGTGGCCGGGCCCTTGTGGCCTGGCGGCATGACCGGCAGGCCCTGATTTTTTCTACTCCCTCAAGAGGCCGCCATCGCTTCGGTGCTGGCGGCTTTTTATCGACATGAACCTGCAATCGGACGATTTCGAGCTGTTTGCGCTGCCGCGCCAATTTGCGCAGGAGCGCAGCACCATTGATGCGCGCTGGAAGGAATTGCAACGCGAGGCCCACCCCGACCGCTTCGCTTCGCAGGGAGCTGCTGCGCAGCGCGTGGCCATGCAATGGTCGGTGCGCATCAACGAGGCCTACCAGCGGCTGAAAGAGCCGCTCAGGCGCGCAGCCTATCTCTGCGAGTTGCTGGGCGCCCCCGTGCGTGCCGAGGACAACACGTCCATGCCCACGGCCTTTCTGATGCAGCAAATGGAGTGGCGCGAGGCGTTGGAAGAGGCGCAGGACGAGGCCGCCCTGGATGCGCTGGACGACGAGGTGCTGCAGGCGAGAAAGAGCATGCTGGCCGAATGCGGACGTCAGCTGGATGAGCTGCACGATGCGCAGGCGGCTGTGCAGCAGGTCAGAGCCCTCATGTTTGTTGCGCGATTTGCGCAGGACATAGAGCGTCGCCGCGATCAACTGGGACAATAGCCCGCGACCCGTACCTCCCACGAGAGACCCTCATTCACAAGGCAGGCCGGCTGGCCCGGACCTGCAATTTCCCCGAGTATTTCCATGGCGCTTTTGCAGATTTCCGAACCCGGTCAGTCCCCCGATCCCCACCAGCGGCGCATTGCCGTGGGCATCGACCTGGGCACCACGCATTCGCTGGTCGCAGCTGTCCGCAATGGCGTGGCCGAATGTCTGCCGGATGACCAGGGCCGGGTGCTGCTGCCTTCTGTCGTGCGCTATCTGCCCCAGGGCCGCCGCGAGATCGGCCACGCCGCCCAGGCTGCACTGTCTACCGATGCGGGCAACACCATTGCCTCGGCCAAGCGCTTCATGGGCCGCACGCTGGCTGACATCGATGCGCCGGAAAAGCTGCCTTACCGCTTTGCGGAGCAGGAGGCAGGCCGCGGCGTGATCGGGATCGAGACCGTCGATGGCACCAAGACAGCCGTGGAGGTCAGCGCCGAGATCCTGGCCACGCTGCGCTTTCGCGCCGAGGACACCTTCAATGACGATATCCATGGCGCGGTCATCACCGTGCCTGCCTACTTTGACGACGCGCAGCGCCAGGCCACCAAGGATGCGGCAAAGCTCGCCGGCATCAACCTGCTGCGCCTGATCAACGAGCCCACGGCTGCCGCCATTGCCTACGGCCTGGACAATGGCTCCGAAGGGGTCTACGCGGTCTACGACCTGGGTGGCGGTACTTTCGACATTTCTGTCCTGCGCCTGTCCCGGGGCGTGTTCGAGGTCGTCTCCACTGGCGGCGATTCGGCCCTGGGGGGCGACGACTACGATGCGGCCCTGGCCGAGTGGGTGGCGCAGCAGGCCGGCGTGGTTCCCCAGACGGCCGAGGACAAGGCCCGCTGGCGCATGGCGGCGCGCCTTTGCAAGCAGGCATTGACGGATGCACAGGTCGCAACGCTCACGGCCGAGCTGTCTACCGGCGCCGTGCATTTCGACGTAAAGCGCAGCGATTTCGATGCGAGCACCGCCCATCTGACAGCACGTTCGCTGGCGGCCGTGCGCCGTGCACTCAAGGATGCGGGCCTGGCACGCGATGAAGTGCAGGGCGTGGTGCTGGTCGGCGGTTCCACCCGCATGCCCCAGGTGCGCGAGGCCGTGGCCGAGTTCTTTGGCCGCGATCCCCTCATCAACCTCAACCCCGACGAAGTCGTCGCGCTGGGCGCAGCCATCCAGGCCAACCAGCTCGCTGGCAATAGCTCCAGCGGCGACATGCTGCTGCTCGACGTGATTCCTCTGTCCCTGGGCGTGGAGACCATGGGCGGCCTTGTCGAGCGGATCATCAGCCGCAACGAGACCATTCCCACTGCCCGTGCCCAGGACTTCACCACCTACAAGGATGGTCAGACGGCCCTGGCCGTCCATGTGGTGCAGGGCGAGCGCGACCTGGTGGCGGACTGCCGCAGCCTGGCGCGTTTCGAGCTGCGCGGCATTCCGCCCATGGCGGCCGGCGCGGCCCGCATTCGTGTGACCTTCACCGTGGATGCCGACGGCCTGCTGTCGGTAGGTGCGAAGGAGCAGACCAGCGGCGTCGAGGCCCATATCCATGTCAAGCCTTCGTACGGCCTGTCGGATGACGAGGTTGCCCGCATGCTGCAGGACGGCTTTGCCACGGCCCAGCAGGACATGCAGGCCCGCGCACTGGTG
Organism: Delftia deserti; assembly: GCF_042653485.1. NCBI lineage: Bacteria > Pseudomonadati > Pseudomonadota > Betaproteobacteria > Burkholderiales > Comamonadaceae > Delftia > Delftia deserti. Next base: position 6,919,313 of record NZ_JBHSIH010000001.1, read on the forward strand.
GAGGCACGTGTCGACGCCGATCGCATGCTGATGGCCACCGAGAGCGCTCTGCAGGCCGATGGCGATGTGCTCGCCGCGGACCAGCGCGCAGCCATCGATACGCTGATCGACTCCCTGCGCGCCAGCGTGGGCTCCGAGGATGCCGCCGTCATCGAGGCCGCAACGCAAGCGCTGGCCAAGGGCACGGAGTCCTTTGCCGCCGAGCGCATGAACCGCAGCATCCAGCAGGCCCTGGCCGGCAAGAGCGTGCAATCCCTTTCCTGATTTCTGATCCGACAGCAGATCCGTCATGCCCGTTATCAAAATACTTCCCCACGCCGAATACTGTCCCCAGGGAGCCGAAATCGAGGCGCCCGCCGGAACCTCGATCTGCGAGGCCCTGCTGGACAACAACATCAAGATCGAGCATGCCTGCGACATGAGCTGCGCCTGCACCACCTGCCATGTGGTGGTCAAGGCGGGCTACAACTCGCTGAACGAGGCCGAGGAAGAGGAAGAAGACCTGCTGGACCGTGCCTGGGGTCTGCAGCCGCAGTCCCGCCTGTCCTGCCAGGCCATCCTGGCACGCGAGGACGTGACCATCGAGATTCCCAAGTACTCGCTCAATCACGCCAAGGAAAACCACTGAGGGCCAGCACATGTCGCGTCAAATCATTCTCGACACTGAAACCACTGGCCTGTCAGCCGACAACGGCGACCGGCTCATCGAGCTGGGCTGCGTGGAGATGGTCAACCGCAAGCTGACCGGCAACAACCTGCATCTGTATTTCAATGCGGGGCGCGACAGCCATCCGGACGCGCTGCGCGTGCACGGCATCACCACCGAATTCCTCAAGGACAAGCCGCGCTTCGAGCACAAGGTCGAGGAGATCTGGGAATACCTGCAGGGCGCCGAGCTGATCATCCACAACGCGCCCTTTGACCTGGGGTTCCTGAACAAGGAACTTGAGCTCGCCAACCGCCCGCCGATCCTCCAGTGCGTGAGCGGGGTCATCGACACCCTGGTCATGGCCAAGGAGATGTTCCCTGGCAAGCGCAACTCGCTCGATTCGCTGTGCGATCGCCTGGAGGTGGACAATTCCGGGCGCACGCTGCACGGCGCGTTGCTGGATGCGGAGTTGCTGGCCGATGTCTATATCAACCTCACGCGGGGCCAGGAGGCCCTGTTGATGGCGGAGGAGCCTGTCCAGTCCGAGGGTGGGCTGGTGGTGGCGCAGGTGGATCTGGCCAGCTTCAAGCTGCGCGTGGTGCACGCCAATGATCAGGAGCTGGCCGCACACGAGGATGTGATGGTGCAGATGGACAAATCGAGCGGCGGCAAGACAATTTGGCGCGGCTTCGAAAATCAGTCCTAGAAGTTATGACATAATCTAAGTCTTGTCGCAGTAACGACATATGGGTGATTAGCTCAGCGGTAGAGCACTGCCTTCACACGGCAGGGGTCACATGTTCGATCCATGTATCACCCACCATTTTTTCCAAGGAAGTTGGCCTCGCAGCCGGCTTCGCGGGTGATTAGCTCAGCGGTAGAGCACTGCCTTCACACGGCAGGGGTCACATGTTCGATCCATGTATCACCCACCATTTTTTTCCAAGGAAGTTGGCCTCGCAGCCGGCTTCATGGGTGATTAGCTCAGCGGTAGAGCACTGCCTTCACACGGCAGGGGTCACATGTTCGATCCATGTATCACCCACCATTTTTTTCCAAGGAAGTTGGCCTCGCAGCCGGCTTCATGGGTGATTAGCTCAGCGGTAGAGCACTGCCTTCACACGGCAGGGGTCACATGTTCGATCCATGTATCACCCACCAATTCCACAACCCCGTGAATCCAGGATTTGCGGGGTTTTTCTTTTTCCAGTGCTCCTGCTGCGACCTTGTCTGTTGGCTGGAGCGGCTGCGTGCCTGCGCCGGCCCATCGGCCTGTATCATTGACAGAGAATCATTCTCAATACCGACGTCACCGACAGGCTCCAAGAAGATGCAAGTGCGACGCACCGCCGGGGATCTCATCGAGATCGGCATGCCCGAACCGCACGCGTTGTCGCACGACGACGTGATGCAATGGCCGGCCTACATGGGGCAGGGCGCGACGCGACTGTGCGCGCTGGACGAAGGCCTACTGCTGGGGGTGACCCAGGGCAGCCTGCACCGGCCCACCCGTATCGCGGCCGAGCAGCCCAGCTGCCTGGTCAACCTGTGCTTCGTGGTGGACGGCAAGCTCGGCGCCGAGCCCGAGGCGCCCCTGCCCGCGCTGCGCGGCGGCGCGGGCGCCGCCTTTGCCTGGCTGCTGCCGCAGACCAGCTGGACCACCGAGCTGTCGCAATGCCACCGGCTGGCGGCGGTGGACCTGTCGGTGTCGCGCGAGTTTGTGCTGGGCTGGGCCGAGAGCTGGCAGCTGTCCCTGCCCGACGCCTGGCGCCGCGCCGTCGAGGGCCGCGACGTATCGCTGATCGAGGCCGGCGGCATGCCGCCGGCCATGCTCGGCCATGCGCGCCGGCTGGTCGCGCAGGAAGGACAGACGCCGCTGCAGCGCCTGCGCCGCGAGTCCATGGTGCTGGAGCTGCTGTCGGACTACCTGTTCGCGCGCATCGACGCCCAGCGCCGCACGCCGGCCCGGCGCAAGCTGGCGCCCCTCGAACTGGAGCAGGCGCTCGATGCGGCCTCGCGCCTGGCGCACCGGCTGCAGGACCCGCCCGGCGTCAACGAGATCGCGCGCGAGGTCGGCCTGTCCGGCTCGCGGCTGAAGCTGGCGTTCGCCCAGCTCTTCGGCTGCGGCGTCTACGGCTATGTCAAGGCGCTGCGGCTGGAGGCCGCGCGCTGCGCGCTGATCGAGGGCCAGCAGGTCAAGGCGGCCGCGCTGTCGGTGGGCTATACGCGGGCCGGGCATTTCGCGCGGCAGTTCCGCGAGCGCTTCGGCATCGTGCCGGGCCGCTATGGCAGCTGAGGCCGACGCGCCCCTCGCGCCCGTCGCGCGGGTGCTGCCCAGCGGACTGCGGCTGCGCCTGCTGCCGGCGCATGGCGCCGCCGCCCTGGACTGCGCCGGCCTGGCCGCGCTGTTCGTGCGCGCGGGGGCGCTGCAGGTGGACGGTGACGCCGTCTGCGCGGGACAGGCTTGGTTCGGGCGCACGCGGCAGGTCACGGGCCTGGTGCTGCCGCCGCAGTCGCCGCCCCTGGATGCGCTGCTGATCGACACACCCGGCTGTGTGCGCTTCGACGATGCGCCATGGTCCGCGCAGGCGGGCCTGCGCAGCATCGACGCGGAATCGGCCGTGGCCATCGAGCGCATCGCGGCGCGGCTGGCGCAGCCCGATGCGGCCAGCGCGCTGGCCTGCCATTTCGCGGCCATGCGCCTGCTGACCACGCCGGCGGCCTGTGCCGACCCACGGCCCGCGCCCGATGCCCGCGTGCTGCGTGCCGCCGCCATCCTGCGCACGCGCATGCAGGACCCGCCCGGCATCGAGGCGCTGGCGCGCGAGGTCGGCCTGAGCCCGGCGGCGCTCAAGCGCGCCTTTCCTCTCGCCTTCGGCAGTCCGCCCTATGCCTGGCTGCGCCGCGAACGGCTGATTGAGGCGCGGCGGCTGATCGAGCAGACGACGCTGCCCATCGCCGACATCGCCCATGGCGTGGGGCTGGCCGCCGGCGGGCATTTCGCGGCGGCCTGCCGCGCGCTGTTCGGCAAGGAGCCGCGCGCGCTGCGCGAAGCGGTTCAGGCCCCTGATGGAGCCGCGCAGAACACTGGGAGCCGGGTGCGCGCCGAATAATCGGCAGGCGGAATCGCCGCGACCTGAACCCAAGGAAGCCATGCCCTGCCTCTGCGAGAAAGCCCTCAGACAGACCCTTGCCACATTGCTGCTCGCCGGATCGGCGCTGGCCCATGCGCAGGGCGCACCGGCGGCCCCGGCTGAGGCCGCCGGCCCGGCCGCCACGGCCCAGCCCAACGCCCGCGACATCGTGCAGCGCGCACGCCAGGCCGACACGCACCGCGATGTCTATCGCCGCTACCAGATGACCATCGAGCGCGACGGCGTGGTGCTGCGCCGGGGCCTGGAGAGCTATTCGGCGCGCCTGGCCGACGAGAGCCGCGGCCTGCTGGTGTTCCACGAACCCACCGATGCGCGCGGCATCAAATACCTGACCTGGAACTACGACGACATCGCGCGCGACGACGACATGTGGATGTTCCTGCCCAGCGAGCGCATCGTGCGCCGCATCGCGGGCAGCGCGCGGCGCGGGTCCTTCATGCGCAGCGATCTGCTCAACGAGGACCTGCAGGACCGCAGCGTGGACGACGACACGCACCAGTGGCTGCGCCGCGAGGCCTGCGGCGAGGCCATGTGCCAGGTGATCGAGTCGCGGCCGGTGCGCGCCGACGTCTCCGAATACTCGCGCCGCGTGACCTGGGTACGCGAAGACCTGTGGCTGCCGGTCAAGGTCGAGTACATGGACCGCGCGGGCCAGCTGATCAAGACCGCCAGCTACCTGGACTTCCAGCGTTTCGGCGACGCCTGGAGCCGCACCCGCACCGTGGTCACCTCGGCCGACGGCCGCTCGCGCACCGTGCTGCTGGCACAGGAAACACGCATCAACGGCGGCCTGCCGGCGCGCCTGTTCGAGCACGCCAGCCTGCGCTGAATGGTGGCTATCGCCACCAAAAGTCCGTGGACCGACACTAACTCTCCGCCGGCCGCGTGCCTCGCGCTGTCGCCCCGGCAGTCCTCTGAGCACAATCTGCGTTGATTGAGAATTGTTCGCAATTGATGTGCATTTTGTGTGGTGAGGAGCCGAGATGAATCAGAGCAAACCCGGGCGCGCAGCCTTCCCGAAAAACCGCCTGCGCATGCGGCCGCTGGCGCTGTCCCTGCTTGCCGGACTGGCCGCGGCCGGCAGCCTGGCGCGGGCGCAGGAGGTGGCCGCGCAGGACCCCGAGGCCCAGGGCCTGCCGGACGTGCAGGTTACGGCCCAGAAGGTGCTGCAGGACAACCAGAGCGTGGGCGCCAGCGTCTACGTGCTCAGCGGCGCCGATGCCCGCGAGCAGGGCATCACCAGCACCAGCGACCTGATCGGCCGCATCGGCAGCCTGCACAACCTGCAGGCGGGCAGCACGCCGCTGCTGTCCATCCGGGGCATCGGCCAGCGGCTGAACACGCCCGGCGTCGGGCTGTATGTGGACGACGTGCCCTACCTGGACCATTTCGCCTTCCCCGCCAATCTGCAGCTGTTCGACATCGAGCGCATGGAGGTGCTGCGCGGGCCCCAGGGCACGCTGTACGGCGGCAACACCATGGGCGGGGTGCTCAACATCGTGACGCGCCAGCCCGATGGCCAGCTGCGCGGCGAGGGCCGCGTGAGCCTGGGCAACCATGGCCTGCGCCAGGCCAGTGCCGACATGAATGTGCCGATCAACCAGGAAAACCTGTTCCTGGGCATCTCGGCGGCCTCGGTCCAGCGTGACGGCTACACCCGCAACACCTACCTGGGGCGCGATGCCGACCCGCTGGACGAGCGCGGCCTGCGCCTGCGCCTGCGCTATTTGCCCAACGACCGCCTGGACATCACCCTGGGCCTGGAAGTGGCGCGCATCCGCGACGGCTACTACGACAAGACCGCCGCCACCGGCCGCCGCCTCGAAGACACCCGGCCCCACCAGGTGGCCTACGACTTCCCGGGCCGCGACGACAAGGACCTGCGCAGCGCCTCGCTGCGGGTGCGCTACGACACGGATCTGTTCACCCTGACCTCGATCACCGGCCTGCGTGACAACAAGTACACCTTCACGGGCGAGTTCGACGGCACGCCCCAGCCCATGGCCAATGACGTCTATGCGGTCCAGCAGCGCCAGTGGACGCAGGAGCTGCGCCTGGGTTCGCGCAATCCCCAGGCCACCGGCCTGTCCTGGCTGGGTGGCGTCTTCCTGTTCAACGACCGGCGCCGCGGCAACGACCGGCTGGCCATGGTGCCCATGGGCGTGGAGACGCTCACCGGCAGCCTGTACCGCACGCGCGGCACGGCCTTCTTCGGCAATGCCGAGTACTGGTTCACGCCGCGCTGGGGCGTGCAGGCCGGCCTGCGCCATGAGCGCGAGACGGTCTCCTTCGGGGCCGAATCCGCCTCCTACATGGGCGGCACGCAGGTGGCCGCCACGCCGGCGCAAAGCCATGCGCGCTCGTTCTCGCAGACCGCGCCCAAGGTCGGCGTGATGTTCAAGCCCGCCGACAGCAGCCTGCTGTACGGCACCGTGACCAAGGGCTACCGCAGTGGCGGCTTCAACACCGTCGTGCTCAGCGAGGCCGACCGCGCCTATGCGCCCGAGACCAATATCAACTACGAGGCCGGCCTGAAGCTGGCCTCGCAGGACAAGCGCCTGCAGCTCAACGCCGCCGTCTTCCGTACCAATGTCGACAACCAGCAGATCGGCCAGTCGCTGGGCGTCGGCCCCGAGGTGACCCGCAACGCCGGCAAGTCCCGCCACCAGGGCCTGGAGTTCGATGCGGCCTACCTGCTGCCCCAGGGCTGGCAGCTGTCCACCTCGCTGAGCTATCTGGACGCCAAGTTCCGTTCCTACCGCGATGCCGTGGCCGGCACCGACTACACCGGCAACCGCGTGCCCTTCGCGCCCGGGCGCATCGTCTCGGCGGCGGTCCAGAAGCGCCACCTGCTGGGCAACGGCCTGCAGCTGGTGGGGCGCGCCGAGGTGAGCCATGTCGGTGACGTCTACTACGACGCGGCCAACCAGATGAAGGGCAAGGCCTTCAGCCTGGTCAACCTGCGCCTGGGCATCGAGGACAAGCGCTGGTCGGCTGCCCTGTGGGTGCGCAACCTGACGGACCGCAAGTACATCCGCGACGCGGCGGTCAACCCGCTGACCCTCGCCCCCCAGGTCGCCTTTGGCGCGCCGCGCACGGTGGGCATCGACGTGGCCGTCAAGTTCTGACCGCTGCCCGGTCCCGCCGCCGCGCGGGCCCATGACCGGCTGCGGCGGCCTGCCGCAGCCCGGCCCGAGATTCATTTCGCTTCACGACGGAGAACACAGGAATGTCTGATGCAGACAAGGGCCTGGGCGAGGTCCTGCGCGCCCGGGTGAGCGCCGCCCCCGGCAAGACCGCGCTGCGCTTTCTGCGCCAGGGCGAGGCGCAGACCGAAGCCGCCAGCTACGAAGCGCTTTACGGCCGCGCCGCGTCCCTGGCGCAGGCGCTGGCCGCCCGCCAGGCGCGGGGCAGCCGCGTGCTGCTGATGTACGAGGCGGGCATCGACTTCGTGGTGGCCTTCTGGGCCTGCGTGCAGGCCGGCATGGTGGCCGTGCCCGTGCCGCTGCCCAAGCCCAACCGCAGCCTGCGCTGGTACGAGCACATAGTGCAGGATGCGCAGATTGCCTGCGTGCTCGGCGAAGGCGCGCTGCAGGCGCGGCTGGCCGCCGCCCTGCAGGCCAGCGCGCCGCTGCGCGCGCTGGCCTGGCTCGCCGAGGAGCAGGGCGGGCACCCGGCGCTGGCGCCCGTCGCCGCGCGCGGCGACGACCTGGTGCTGCTGCAGTACACCTCGGGCTCCACCGGCGCACCCAAGGGCGTGCGCGTGTCCCACCGCAACCTGCTGGCCAACGAGGCCATGATCCAGTCGCGTTGGGGCAACCATGCGGCCTCGGTGATCGTCAGCTGGCTGCCGCATTTCCATGACATGGGGCTGATCGGCAAGATCCTGCAGTCGCTGTATGTCGGCGCCGAGCTGGTGCTGATGCCGCCGGCAGCCTTCATCCAGCGGCCCGCGCGCTGGCTGGAGGCCATCTCCCGCCACCGGGGCAGCAACAGCGGCGCCCCCAATTTCGCCTACGAGGCCTGTCTGCGCGACATCGACGAGCGGCAGCTGGCGGGGCTGGACCTGTCGAGCTGGCAGGTCGCCTGGAGCGGCGCCGAGCCGGTGCGTGCGCGCACCCTGCAGGCCTTTGCCCGGCGCTTTGCGGCCTGCGGCCTGCGCGCCGAGGCGCTGAGCGGCTCCTACGGCCTGGCCGAGGCCACGCTGATGGTCACCAGCGCCCATCCCGGCCCCACGCCGTTGCTGCGCGTGGACGCGGCGGCCCTGCAGCGCGGCCGTCTCCAGGTGCTGGAGCGCGCGCAGCCCGGCCAGCCGGGCCTGGACTGCGCGGACGGCGACGCCTGGCTGGCGGGCTGCGGCCCCTGGATGCCCGACCACCGCCTGCGCATCGTGGACCCCGCCACCGGCGCGCCGCGCGCCGACGGCGAGGTCGGCGAGGTCTGGTTCGCCGGTGCCAGCGTCTCGGACGGCTACTGGGGACAGGCCCAGGCCAGCCAGCAGGCCTGCCATGCGCGCCTGGCCGATGCGGCCGGGGACGCCACCCCCTATCTGCGCACCGGCGACCTGGGCTTCATCGACCCGGGCAACGAAGGCGCCGGCCAGCTCTACATCGTCGGCCGCATCAAGGACATGCTGGTGATCCGGGGTGTCAACCATGCGCCGCAGGACATCGAACACAGCGTGGCCCGCTGCGATGAAGCCTTCATGCCCGACGGCTGCGCGGCCTTTTCCGTGGTGGCCGATGGCCAGGAGCAGCTGGTCGTCGTGCAGGAGCTGCGCCGCAGCCACATGCGCCAGGTCGATGGCGCCGCGCTGCTGCGCCGGGTGCGCGAGGCGGTGGCGGCCCGGCATGCGCTGCAGCTGTTCGCGCTGTGCCTCATCGCGCAGGCCCACCTGCCCAAGACCACCAGCGGCAAGGTGCAGCGCCAGCTGTGCCGCACGCTGTTCCTCGAAGACCGGCTGGACTGCGCCTACGCCTGGCGGCGCGGCGCGGTCGATGCCCAGCAGGCGCTGTGCGCGGACGCGGGCCAGCAAAGCCGGCGCTACGGCGCGGTCGGCCTGCCCGGTGCCGCCGCAGTGCACGACGAAGCGTCCACGCTCGAATGGTTGCAGCAGTGGCTGCAGTCGCATTGCGACGTGGAGGCCGGCGGCGTGGACGCCGAACTGAGTTTTTCGGCCTTCGGCATGGACTCGGCGCTGACCGTGCGCATGGTCGATGCCCTGGCCCGGTGGCGTGGCATCGAGCTGGAGGCCGAGGTCGCCTGGAACTACCCGTCGCCGGCCCTGCTGGCCTCGCATCTGGCGGCCTTGCCGCATCCTGCAGCCCGCGCACCGCACGAGAAGGTTCCCGCATGACGCTCCCCCGCGACGAAGACATTGCCATCGTTGGCGCGGCCTGCCGCTTTCCCGGCGGCGTGCACGATCTGGACAGCTACTGGGCCCTGCTGCAGGCGGGGCGCGATGCGCTGGCGCCCGTGCCGCCCCAGCGCTGGGACCAGGCGGCCCTGTTCGATGCCGATCCCGAGGCCGCCGGCAAGAGCTATGCCGCCGAGGCCGGCTTTGTCGAGGAAGTCGATCGCTTCGACGCGGGCTTCTTCGCCATCGCGCCCGATGAGGCGGCGGCCATGGACCCGCAGCACCGCCTGCTGCTGGAGACCGCCTGGCATGCGCTGGAGTCGGCCGCCCTGGCGCCCGATGCAGCCTTCGGCGCCCGCACCGGCCTCTTCGTCGGGCTGTGCTCGGACGACTATGCGCAGCTGTCGCTGCAGATGCACGAGCTGCCGGCGGCCTCCATGCACCAGCAGCTCGGCGGCATGCGCGCGCTGGCGGCGGGCCGCGTGGCCTACCACCTGAACCTGCAGGGGCCGGTGATGCAGCTGGACACCACCTGCGCCTCGTCGCTGCTGGCCGTGCACCAGGCCTGCCGCAGCCTGCGCAGCGGCGAGACTGACTGCGCGCTCGCCGGTGGCGTCAACCTGCTGCTGTCGCCGGCCCCCATGGTGGCGCTGAGCCGCCTGCGCGCGCTGTCGCTCAGCCAGCGCTGTCGCGCCTTCGATGCCGCGGCCGACGGCTATGCGCGCGGCGAGGGCGTGGCCCTGGTGGTGCTCAAGCGGCTGGCGGACGCGCAGCGCGCGGGCGATCCCGTCATCGCTGTGATTCGTGGCTCGGCCGTCAACCATGATGGCGCCAGCAATGGCCTGACGGCGCCCAACGGGCTGGCGCAGGAGCGCGTGATCGCCGCCGCGCTGCGCGATGCGGCACTGCAGCCGTCACAGGTCAGCTATGTCGAAGCCCATGGCACGGGCACGCTGATGGGCGATCCCATCGAGGTCGGCGCACTGGCGCGCGCCTACGGACCGGCGCGCGGCGTGGCGTCCGCGCCGCTGTGGATCGGTTCCGCCAAGTCGAACATCGGCCACCTGGAGGCGGCGGCCGGGATGGCCGGCCTGCTCAAGCTGTGCGCGGCCCTGCAGCACCGGCAACTGCCGGCCAGCCTGCATGTGCAACGGCTGAACCCGCATGTGCCCTGGGACCGCATCCCCGTGCGCGTGCTCACCGAGCGCCAGGACTGGAGCGCGCCGCGCCGCGCGGCGGTCAGCGCCTTCGGGCTGAGCGGGACCAATGTGCACATGGTGCTCGAGGAGGCCCCCGCCGACGCGGCGGCGCAGCCGCCCGCCGGCGCCCCTCCGGCCCTGTGCCTGCTGCCCCTGTCGGCGCGCACGCCCGAGGCCCTGCAGGCGCTGGCCAGGCGCTACCGCGACCGCATGGCCGAGGGCGGCGGCACGGACCTGTGCACGCTGTGCTTCAGCACCGCCACCGGGCGCAAGGCCCTGCCGCAGCGCCTGCTTCTGGCGGCCGATAGCCTGGCGCAGGCCGTGGCGCGGCTCGACGCCTGGCTGGCCGCCCCGGCCGCAGCCACCGGCGTGTGGACCGATGCGGCCGCGCTGGATGCCGGCGCCTTGCCGGCCGCGCTGCGCGATGCCGGTCAGGCCTGGCTGCGCCGCAAGCCCGTGGACTGGGCCGCCTGCTTCCCGGGCCACCAGGGCCGCCGCTGCGCCCTGCCGCGCTATCCGTTTGCGCGCGAGCGCCATTGGCTGGCGCGCCAATGGCCGTTCGCCGGCGCGGCCGTCCCGCAGGCCGCCAGCAACCTGGCGTATGCACTGCAGTGGCAGCCCTGGAGCGCCACCCCCGGCGCCCAGGCGCCGGCCTGCCTGTTGCTGAGTGCCGACACCGCCTGCGCACAGGCGCTGGCCCGGGCTCTGCAGGCCCAGGGCGCGCCCTTCGTGGCGCATGCCACGGTGCAGTCGCTGCCGCAGGACAGCCAGGCAGGCCACTGCGTCTGGCTGGCGCCCGAGGGGCAAGCGCTCGAAGCCGTGCTGGACGAACTGGCTGCCGTGGCGCAATGGGTGCAGGCGCAGCCCGCCGCGCTGCGGCTGTGGGTCGTCACCGGCCAGGCCTGGGCCGACGCGCCGGACCTGAACAGCGCCGCGATCTGGGGCTGGGCGCGTTCGGTGCGGCTGGAACTTGGTCCGCGCTGGGGCGGCCTGGTCGATCTGCCGGCCGGCGAGGACCGCCAACCGCTGGACGCGCTGGCCGCCTGCCTGGCCAGTACCACGGCGGAGGACGAATTCGCCATCCGCGCAGCGGGCCGCGCGGTCGAGGTGCCGCGTCTGGATGCCGCGCCGCCGCCGGCTGCCGCCGCCGCCTTCGCCTGCGACCCGGCCGGCAGCTATCTGCTGACCGGCGGCCTGGGCGCGCTGGGCATGGCGCTGGCGCAGGAGCTGGTGCAGGCCGGCGCGCGCCACCTCGTGCTGGCCTCGCGCGAAGGGCCGCAGCGCCTGCTGCGCGACGCGGCCTGCGCCGGGCGCGTGGCCACCTGGCGGGCGCGCGGCGTGGCCGTGGACGTGCTGGGCCTGGATGTGTCCCGGGCCGATGCGGTGGCGGATTGCCTGGCGCAGCTGGCGCGCGACGGCCGCCGGCTCAAGGGCATCGTGCATGCGGCCGGCGCGCTCGACCAGGCCGGCCTGTCGGAACTGGGCCGGGACGGCGCCTGGGGCGTCGGCTGGCGCGCCAAGGTGGACGGCGCGCGCCATCTGGACCGGCTCAGCCGCGCTGCCGCACTCGACTTCTTCTGGCTGTGCTCCTCGGTCACCGCGCTGTGGGGCATGCGCACGCTGGCGGCCTATGGCGCGGGCAATGCCTTCCTCGACGCCATCGCCGCGCAACGCCGCGCCCAGGGGCTGGCGGGCCTGTCGCTGCGCCTGGGCCGGCTGGAGATCGCCGGCCTGATGAGCGACAGCGACGCCGCCGTGCTGGACGCCATCGGCATTGCGCCGATGCGCCTGCCCGCGCTCATGGCCGGCATCCGCCAGGCGGCGGGCGCGGCCGATGCCGTGGCCACCCTGGTTTCGGCAGACTGGCCGCGCTTTGTGCGCCACCGGCGCGAGCAGGGCGCGGCCACGCTTTTCGAGCGGCTGGCCGCCGGGCCGGCCGAACCCGCTGAGTCGGCCGAAGCACCGGCCGCCGCCCCCGGCGCCACGCACCCGGCCGGCGAGCGCCGCGACTGGCTGGCCCGGACCCTGGCCGAGGCCATGAAGCTGCCCGTGGCGCGCATCGAGGAGGCGTCCAACCTGTTCGAGCTGGGGCTCAACTCCGTGATGTCGATGCTGGTGCGCCAGCGGCTGGAAGCCGCCTGGGGCTTGCGCACGGCACCCACGCTGCTGTTCGAGCAGCCCAGCCTGGACGCGCTGTGCGCTTGGCTCGATGCGCGGCTGCAGGCACCGGTTCCCGCGCCGATGCCCGCCGTGCCCGCCGTGCCGGTCGCGGCCGCCGCGCCGCGCACCGTCTTTTTGTTCAGCGGGCAAGGCTCCATCCATGCAGGCATGGGCCGCAGCTTCTATGCCGGCGAGCCGGGCTTTCGCCGCACCGTCGATGCATGCTGCGCCCAGCTGCAGGCGGAGTTCGGCCTGGACCTGCGCGAGCGCCTGTTCAGCACCGATCCCGAGGCGCTGGCCCACACCGGCGAGGCGCAGCCGGCGCTGTTCGTCATCGGGCTGGCGCTGGCCCGCATGTGGGAGGCGCAGGGCGTGCGTGCCGACCTGCTGATCGGGCACAGCGTGGGCGAGTTCGCCGCCGCCTGCCTGGCCGGCGTGTTCTCGCAGTCCGACGCGCTGCGCCTGGTGATGGCGCGGGCGCGCCTCATGCAGGCCCTGCCCGAGGACGGCGGCATGTGCGCGGTGTTCGCTGCGCCCCAGGCCCTGGACGGCGTGCTGGCGCGCTGGCCGCAGCTGTCGCTGGCGGCCGTCAACGCGCCGCGCCAGGTGGTGCTGTCGGGCGAGCGCAGGGCGCTGGCGGACTGCGTGCAAGCGCTGCAGCAGGCCGGCCTGGTCTGCCAGCCGCTCAGCGTGCGCCATGCCTTCCATTCGCCGTCCATGCAGCCCATGCGCGAGGCCTTCGCGGCCGTGGCGCGCACGCTGGCCTACCAGCGGCCGCAGCGCGCCCTGATCTCCACCGTCAGCGGCCGGCGCGCCGGCGACGACATGGCCGGCGCCGACTACTGGGTGCGCCATGTCGAGGCCACCGTGCAGTTCGCCGATGCGCTGCGGCTGGCGCTGCACGAGGGGGCAGGGCGCTTCATCGAGATCGGCCCGCGCAGTGCGCTGACCGGCCTGGCCCAGGAGATCGTCGCCGAATCCGGGGACCAGGCCACCGCCGGGCATGCGGGCGACGCGTCGCCACGCCACCAGTTCCTGGCCACGCTGGCGCGCGAGGAGGGCGCCTTCGAGGCCTGGCAGGCCGCGCTGGCGGCGCTGCGCCCCGCCGCCACGGCCCTGCCGGTGCTGGTGCCCGAGCCCGCGCAGCGCCACCAGCCCTTCCCCATGACGCCCATGCAGCATGCCTACTGGCTGGGCCGCCATGCGGCGGTGGCCGGCGGGCAGGTCGCCATCCACATGTACCTGGAGCTCGATGTGCCGGCGCTCGACGTGGCGCGCATGGAGCGGGCCTGGAACGCGCTGGTGGCGCGCCACGACATGCTGCGCGCCATCGCGCGGCCCGACGGCTCCCAGCAGGTGCTGGCCGAGGTGCCTGCCGTGGTGCTGGCCTGCCATGACGCGAGCGGCGCCGATGCGGCGCAGCGCGAGGCCCACCTGGCCTCGGTGCGCGCCGCGCTGTCGCACCGCAATGCGGCGCTGGACCGCTGGCCGCTGTTCGAGCTGCGCGTGACGCACCTGCCCGAGGCCGTCTCGCGCCTGCATTTCAGCCTCGACGGCTGGTGCCTGGACGGCTGGAGCTACCAGATCCTGTTCCATGAGCTGCACCGGCTCTACACCGATCCGCAGGCGGCGCTGCGCCCGCTGGGTCTGGGCTTTCGCGACTATGTGCTGGGGCTGCGCGCACTCGAACAGGGGCCGGCCCATGCCCAGGCCTGGCAGCGCTGGCAGCAGCGCCTGCCGCAGCTGCCGCCGCCGCCGCGCCTGCCCCTGTGCGAGGCCGGCGACCCAACCGGGGGAGCGGCCGGGGGAGCGGTCGGCGCGCGTCCCGGCTTCGGCCGCTGGCAGCGCCAGCTGGACCGCACCGTCTTCGCCGGCCTGCAGCAGCGCGCGGCGCGCCATTCGCTGACGGCAGCCACGGCCATGCTGGCCGCCTACGGGCGGGTGCTCAGCCGCTGGAGCGAGTCCACCGATCTCACGCTCAACGTACCGCGCTTCAACCGCCAGCCGCTGCACCCGGACGTGCCGCGCCTGGTGGGCGAGTTCGCCTCCTTCACCCTGCTGGCCGTGCGCCGCCGGGCCGGCGAGGACTTCGCCACGCAGGCACGCGGCCTGCAGGCGCAGCTGTGGGAAGACATGGAAGGCCTGCCCGTGGCCGGCGTCACCCTGCTGCGCGAACTCAACCGCCTGCACCGGCTGCAGGCCCTGGAGGAGGGTGCGGAGCCGGCCGCCGCGGGCGCGCCCGTGCTCATGCCCTTCGTGTTCACCAATATGCCCGAGGAGGCGCTGGACGGAGAGCACATCGGCCTGCTCGACGCCTGGGGCGACGACGGGCGCGTCAACGACTTCATCACGCAGACGCCCCAGGTCTGGATCGACTGCCAGTACCACCTGCGCGACGGCGGGCTGTTCGTGTTCTGGGACGCGCTGCAGGCGCAGTTCGCGCCAGGCCTGCTCGACACCCTGTTCGACGCCTATGTCGGCCTGCTGCAACGGCTGGCCAGCGACGACACTGCCTGGACCGCCATCGATCCGCTGCCCCTGCCGCCGCTGCAGGCGCAGGTGCGCGAGCGCGTCAACGGCCTGGTCGCCGCGCTGGCGCCGGACCGGCTGCACGCGCGCTTTGTGCGCAGCGCGCGCCAGCATCCCGAGCGCCCCGCCGTGCTGGGCTTGGGCGCGGCCATGAGCTATGGCGAGCTGCATGTCCAGGTGCGCGACATCGCCGCGCGCATCCTGCAGGCCCTGGGCCGGCGCCCGGACGCTGCGCCGGCGCCCGTGGTGGCGGTGGTCATGCCCAAGGGCTGGCAGCAGGTGGCCGGCGTGCTCGCCGTGCTCGCGGCCGGTGCCGTGGTGCTGCCGCTCGATGCCGACCTGCCGGCCGCGCGCCTGGCCTGGATGCTGGGCGATGCGGGCGCGGACCTGGTGCTGGTGCGCGCGCAGGGGCCGGCCGGCCTCGCGGACCCGGCTGACCCGGGTCTGCCGCAACTGGTCGTCGAAGATCGCCTGACGCACAGCGACGCCGGCACGGACTGGCCCGTGCGCCCGCACGACGGCCTGGCCTGCATCATCTACACCTCGGGCTCCAGCGGCGAGCCCAAGGGCGCGCGCATCGGAGAGCCGGGCCTGGTCAACGCCATCGACTACACGCTGCAGCGCTTTGGCATCGACCACCAGGCCCGCCTGCTGGCCCTCACTCCGCTTCACCATGACATGGCCTGCTTCGACCTGTTCGGCGCCCTGAGCGTGGGTGCGGCCATTGTCATGCCCGAGCCGGCGGGTGCCAGGGACCCCGGCCACTGGCTGCAGCTGATGCGCTCGCATGGCGTCAGCGTGTGGAACAGCGTGCCCGCCATGCTGGAGATGCTGCTCAGCCATGCCCGCGCCGACGAGGCCCTGGCGCGCCAGGCCTGCACCCGGCTGGCCACGGTGTTCCTGGGCGGCGACTGGATCGCGCTCACGCTGCCCGCGCGGCTGCGGCAGCTGAGCCCGGCCGCCCAGGTGGTCAGCGTGGGCGGCCCCACCGAGACCACGCTGTGGAACGTGATGCATGCCGTCGAGGGCGTCGCGCCCCACTGGCGCAGCATTCCCTACGGCCGGCCGATCGCCAACACGCGCTACCACGTGCTGGACGCGCTGCTGGAGGAGCGGCCCGACGGCGTGGTCGGCGAGATGCATGTCTGCGGCGTCGGCGTGGCGCGCGGCTATGTGGGCGATCCCGCGCGCAGCGCCGCCGCCTTCCTGCGCCACCCACGCACCGGCGAGCCCATGTACCGCACCGGCGACCTGGGCCGCTACGGCGCCGACGGCACGCTCGAATTCATGGGCCGGCGCGACCGGCAGGTCAAGATCTCGGGCGTGCGCATCGAGCCCGCCGAGGTCGAGGCCGCGCTGCTGCGCCACCCGGGCGTGGCGGCGGCGGTGGTGGTTATCGCCGGCGAGGGCGCGCGCCGCCAGCTGGCTGCGGCCTGGGTGGCCCATGCCGGCCTGGCGCCACAGGCCGAGGCGCTGCGCGGCCATGCCGCCGCAGTGCTGCCGCCGGCCCTGCGGCCTGCGGTCTGGCTGCCGCTGCCGGCACTGCCGCTGACGGCCAACGGCAAGGTGGACCGCCGCGCCATCGCCGCGCTGGCGCTGGCCCAGACCGCGCAGGCCCGGCCGGCCGCGGCCCCGGGCCAGGCCCTGGCGCCGCGCATGAGCGCCGTGCAGCAGCACATCACCGCGCTCTGGGCCGAACTGCTGCAGCGCCCGGGCGTGGGCCTGGGCGAGAACTTCTTTGAGGCTGGCGGCAATTCGCTGCTGGCCACCGAACTGTTCGTGCGCCTGAAACAGGCCTATCCGCAGCTGGCCTCGGTGGTGACGCTCTATGAGCACCCGACCGTCGAGGCCCTGGCCGCGCACCTGCAGCCCGGTGCCGCGCCGCCGCTCAGCGGTGGCGCGCTGCCGGCCGCCGCCTCGCGCGGCGAGCGCCGGCGCGCGCTGCACCGGGGCGTAGCGACGCCCGGCGTACCGACGCCCACGCCTTCCGATTCCCCGCCAGCCGGCGCCACCGGCGCGCTCCCCTCCATCCACCTCCCATTGCTGCCATGACTCCAGAGCACAGCGCAAGCTACCAACTTCCCTCATTGAACGGCACGGTCGCCATCATCGGCATGGCCGGCCGCTTTCCGGGCGCCGACGACGTGGACACGCTGTGGCGCCATGTCTGCGCGGGCCGCGACGTGCGCGGCGGCGGCGAGGTGCCGGGCGCGGGATCGGGCTACCTGCTGCAGGGCATGGAGGACTTCGCGGCCGAATTCTTCGAGGTGCCGCCGCGCCAGGCCAGCCTGCTGGACCCGCAGCACCGGCTGTTCCTCGAAGTGGTGTGGCATGCGCTCGAAGACGCGGGCTATGTGCCCGACCGCTGCCCCGGCCATGTGGGCATCTATGCGGGCGCCAACTTCAACAACTACCTGTTCAATGTGGCCGACCACTTCGACCTGGAGGCCATCGACACTTACCTGGAGGCGATGATCGCCAACGACAAGGACTACCTGACCTCGCGCGTGGCCCACAAGCTGGGCTTCAGCGGGCCGGCGGTGAGCGTGTCCACCTCGTGCTCTACCTCGCTGGTGGCGATCGCCACGGCCTGCCAGAGCCTGCTGGACCTGCAGTGCGACATGGCGATCGCCGGTGGCACCGGCCTCAACGTGCCGCAGCAGCGCGTCTACCGGGACTACCAGGAAGGCGGCATGTCGCGCGATGGCGCCTGCCATGCCTTCGACGCCGATGCCACCGGCGTGGTCCACGGCAGCGGCCTGGGCGTGCTGGTGCTCAAGCGCACCGAGGACGCGCTGCGCGACGGCGATGCCATCGTCGCCCTGGTGCGGGGCTTCGCGGTCAACAACGACGGTGCGCGCAAGGTCGGCTACGCGGCCCCCAGCGTCGAAGGGCAGGCCGAGGTGCTGGCCGAGGCGCTGGCCATGGCCGGCATCGACGCCGACTCGGTGGGCTACATCGAGGCGCATGGCACGGGCACGCCGGTGGGCGACCCCATCGAGTTCGCGGCGCTGTCCCGGGTCTATGGCGCGCAGGGGCCCAAGCGCTGCGCGCTGGGCTCGATCAAGAGCCATGTCGGCCACCTGGGCGCCGCCGCCGGCGTGGCCGGCAGCATCGTCGCCGCGCTCGCGCTGCAGCGCGCCACCCAGCCGCCGATGCTGCACTACCGGCGCCCCAATCCCGCCATCGACCTGGCTGCCAGCCCGTTCGAGGTGCTCACGCAGGCGCGCGACTGGCCGCGCCAGGACGCGCCGCGCCGCGCCGCCGTCAGCTCCTTCGGCATCGGCGGCACCAATGCCCATGTGGTGCTCGAAGAGGCGCCGCCGCTGCTGGACCGGCCTGCGGCCGATGGCATGCAGCTGGCGGTGCTGTCGGCACGCAGCCCCGAGGCGCTGGAGCGCATGGCGCAGCGCCTGGCCGACCACCTGCAGGCCTGGCCCGATCTGCGGCCGGCCGACATCGCCTTCACCCTGGCCCAGGGCCGCAAGACCTTCCGCCACCGCCGCAGCCTGGCCTTCGACAGCGTGGCCGACCTGGCCGGCCAGCTGCGCAAGCCCGGACGCGCCGCCGCCGCCGAGGCGCCCCAGGCCGTGGCCTTCATGTACCCCGGCATCGGCGCCCAGCATGCGGGCATGGGCGCGGCCCTGTACCGCCAGGCGCCGGTCTACCGCGAGGCCATCGACCGCTGCGCGGCGCTGCTGCAGCCCCGGCTGGGGCGCGACATCCGCAGCGCGCTGCTGGCGGATGGCGAGGGCGGCGCGGCCGACGCGGTGGCGGCCGACCTCGCCGATGCGCCCTTCGGCATGGCCTGCGTGGTCGCGGTCGAGATCGCACTGACGCAGCTGTGGCGCAGCCGTGGCGTGCAGCCGGCCTGCCTGATCGGGCACAGCCTCGGCGAATATGCCGCTGCCTGGGCCGCCGGGGTGTTCACGCTGGAGCAGGTGCTCGAAATCGTGGTGCTGCGCGGCGAGCTGATCCGCGGCACGCAAGAGGGCGCCATGCTGGTGGTGAGCCTGGACGAGCCCGCGCTGCGCGAGCGGCTGCCGGCCGGCCTGTCCCTCGCCGCCGTCAATGCCGAGCGCATGTGCATGGTGTCGGGCGCGGCGCGCGACATCGCCGATTTCGAGGGCGCGCTGTGCCGGGACAAGGTGGTCATGCAGCGCCTGGGCGTGGACCGCGCCGCGCACTCGGCCCTGCTCGACCCGGTGCTCGACGCCTTCCGGGCCGCCGTCGCGGCCATGCCCCTGCAGGCTCCCACCGTGCCCTTCCTGTCCAACCTCAGCGGCACCTGGATCACGGCCGGCGAAGCCACCAGCGCCGACTACTGGGTGCGGCACATGCGCGAGACCGTGCGCTTCGCCGACGGCGTGGCGGTGCTGCTGGACGGCGGGCGCCATGCGCTGCTCGAACTCGGCCCCGGCCGTGGCCTGGCGACGCTGGCCAGGCGCCATGCGCTGGCGCGCCGCAGCCACTGCATCCTGGCCAGCCTGCACGGCGGCGAGAAGGCCGGCGACGACGCGCGCGCCTTTGCCCAGGCCCTGGGCGCGCTGTGGTGCTCGGGCGCCGCCGTGGAGACCGCGCAGCTGCTGTCCGGCGCGGCGGCACGGCGCGTGGCGCTGCCCGGCTATCCCTTCGAGCGCCAGCGCCACTGGCTGGAGCGCCGCGCCGCGGCCCCGGCAGTGGTCCCAGCAGTGGCCCCAGCAGTGGCCGCGCTGGACAAGCGCAGCGACATCGACCGCTGGTTCTATGCACCGTCCTGGCGCCAGGCGCCCGCGGCGCTGGCCGACACGCCGGCGCCGCGCGGCGTGGAATGGCTGTTCGGCGTGGAAGGCGAATGGCTGGACGCGCTGGATGCGGCCCGCCGTGGCGAAGGCCATACCGTGCTGCATGTCGAAGCCGGCGCGGCCTGGGAGCGCGTCAGTGCCTCGCATTACCGCGTGCGCCCCGACAGCGACGAGGACCACCGCCGCCTGTTCACCGCCGCGCTGGCCGACTATGGCGCGCCGGCCCGCATCGTCCATGCCTGGGCGCTGGCGCCGCTGGCCGCGCCGGGCGCGCAGGACGAGGCCCTGGACGCGCCCGCGCACCAGCGCGGCCATGCGGCCCTGCTGTGCCTGGCGCGCGCGCTGTCGGCCCACGGGCTGTCGGGCGCGGGCACCGGCATCGTGGTGCTGTCCAGCCAGGTGTTCGGCGTGACCGGCCAGGAGCGGCTGCTGCCTGAAAAGGCCACCCTGCTCGGCGCCTGCCGCACCTGGCCCTATGAGTTTCCCGCACAGGGTTTCGTCCACATCGACCTGGAGGAGCAGCCCCGGCCTGGCGCCTGGATCGACGGCCTGATGCGCGACATCGACAGCGCGCCGGCTCGCACCGGCAACCTGCTGTCGCTGGCCTGGCGCCAGGGGGGGCGCTGGCGCTTCGGCGTCGAGCCTCTGGCCCTGCCGCCGGCGGCGGCCCGGTCGCAGCGCCCGGTGCTGCGCGACCAGGGCCTGTACCTGGTCAGCGGCGGCTTCGGCGGCATCGGCGGCCTGGCCGCCCAGTGGCTGGCGCGCCAGGCCCGGCAGCCGCGCCTGGTGCTACTGGGACGCAGCGCCGTGCCGCCGCGCGACCAGTGGCCGGCGCTGCTGGCCGATGAGGGCGGCGATGCTGCCACGCTGGCGCGCATCCGCCAGATCCGCTCGCTGGAGGCCCTGGGCGCCGAGGTCGAGGCGGTGCAGGCCGACGTGGCCGACCGGGCCCGCATGCAGGCCGTGCAGGCGCAGCTGGCCGAGCGCTTCGGCAGCGCCGTGGTGCATGGCATCGTGCATGCGGCCGGCGTGGCCGGTGGTGGGCTGATGCAGCTGGAGGGCAGCGCCGGGGACACGCGCAATCTGCGCGCCAAGGTCGCCGGCACGCGCCTGCTGGCCGAGCTGTTCGGTTCACCGGCACTGGACTTCATGCTGCTGTGCTCGTCGCTGGGCGCGCTGGCGGGCACCCTGGGCCAGGCCGAGAACACGGCCGCCAATGCCTTCCTCGACGCCTATGCGCAGGCCGGCCCGCTGCGCGCGGGCGTGGTGCACAGCGTCAACTGGGACTACTGGCTGCAGGTCGGCATGATCCTGGAGCTGGCCGAGCGCCACCACCGCATCACCGGCGGCGCGATCGAGACCGGCATCCTGCCCGAGGAGGCGCCCGGCTGCTTCGAGCGCGTGCTGCGCGCCGGCCTGCCCCAGGTGGTGGTGTCCACGGCCGACTTCCCGGCGCTGCTGGCCGCGCGCGCCGAGGCCACGGGCCAGGCGCTGGCGCTGTTCGAGAACGCCGACCTGCGGCGTGACGCTGCCGACGCCACCTCTGCGCGGCCGCTGGACGGCCCGGCCTATGTGGCGCCGGCCAGCGCCACCGAGCGCGTGCTGGCCCTGCTGTGGCAGGAACGCCTGGGGTTGGAGCGCGTGGGCACGGACGACGCGTTCCTGGCCCTGGGCGGCGACTCCATGCTGGCCCTGCCGCTGATGGCCGAGATGCGCGAGGCCCTGCAATTCGACCTGCCGGTGCGGACCCTGTTCGCCGAGCAGACCATCGCGCGCATCGCGCGCCACATCGCCAATCATGAAGCCCGGCCCGGGCTGACCGAACGCGTGGCGGCCGTGTACCTGCAGGTGCGCGGCATGTCGCCCGAGCAGGTCGCGCTGGCGCTTTCCGAAGAGGTATCCGCATGAGCTCCCACCGTCTCGACGCGCAGCAACGCGCACTCATGGAACGGCTGCTGCGCGGCGAAGGGGTCGCCATGGCAGCCCCGGCCGCCAGCGCCGTGCCGCAGATCGAACCCGACACCGCCCACCGCCATGACCCCTATCCGCTGACCGACATACAGCAGGGCTACCTGCTGGGGCGCAACCGCCATTTCGTGCTGGGCAATGTCTCCAGCCATGCCTACCTCGAATTCGAGATCGAAGGCCTGGACGTGGAGCGCTACCGCCAGGCCTGGCAGCAGGTCATCGCGCGCCACGACATGCTGCGCACCGTGGTCCACGACAGCGGCCGCCAGCAGACGCTGGCCGAGGTGCCGCCGTTCGAGGTGGCGGTGCAGGACCTGCGCGGCCTGGAGGCGGCGGCGCGCGAGCAGGCGCTGCTGGCGCTGCGCGAGCACATGTCGCACGAGGTGCGCCCGGCCGATCGCTGGCCGCTGTTCGACGTGCGCGTCAGCCTGATCGATGGCGAGCGCCAGCGCATCCACTGGAGCTTCGACGCCATCGTCTCCGACGTCTACAGCAACTTCATCTTCCAGGGCGAGCTGCTGCGCTGCTACCGCGACCCGCAGCTGCGGCTGCCGCGCACCACGCTGAGCTTTCGCGACTACGTGCTGGCCCTCAAGGCCCAGGAGGGCGGCGAGGCCCATGCGCGCGCGCAGCGCCACTGGCAGCAACGGCTGCAGACGCTGGCGCCGGCCCCGGCCCTGCCGCTGGCCCGCGAACTGGGCGAGCTGCGCCAACCGCACTTCACGCGCTTGCGCCTGGCGCTGGCCGCGCCGCAGTGGCAGGCCATCCGCCAGCAGTCGCGCGCCATCGGCGTGACCACCACGGTGGCGCTGCTGACCGCGTTCTCGCATGTGCTGCGGCGCTGGAGCCGCGAGCCGCGCTTCACGCTCAACCTGACGCTGTTCAACCGCCAGCCCTGGCATCCCGAGATGAACGACATCGTGGGCGACTTCACCGCGACCCTGCTGCTGGGCGTCGAGGCGCTGGCCGACGGGCAGGCCCCCTCGTTCGCGGCCCGCGCCCGGCGTATCCAGGAGCGCTTTCTTGACGACCTCGAACACCGCGTCTACAGCGGCGTGCGCGTGCTGCAGGATTGGGCCGGGCGCTCGCCGGGCCAGGGCCAGAAGCTCATGCCGGTGGTCTTCACCAGCGCGCTGCAGGTGGGCGACGTCAGCGAGCGGCTCGATACCGGGCGCGAACAGCTGGGCCGGCTGGCCTACTCGATCACGCAGACCCCCCAGGTGCTGCTGGACCACCAGGTCTACGAGGAGGGCGGTGGCCTGTGCATCCACTGGGACCATGTGGCCGATGCCTTCCCCCCGGGTCTGATCGAGGCCATGTTCGCGGCCTATGCCGACAGCCTGCGCCAGCTGGCCGACGACGCCTCGGCCTGGCAGCGCGAGCTGCCGGTGGCGTTGCCTGCGGACCAGCAGCAGCGCCGCCGGCAGTACAACGCCACGCGCGACGAGGCGCTGGCGGCCGAGTCCGACGAGCCCCTGTACGCGGCCTTTCTGCGCCAGGCCGCGCGCCAGCCCGAGGCCATCGCCGTGATCGACGGCGAGACGCGCATCGCCTACGGCGAACTGGCGCGGCGGGCCCAGGCCGTGGCCCAGGTGCTGCGCGAGGGCGGCGCCGCGCCGAACCGGCTGGTCGCCATCAGCTGCGCCAAGGGCTGGCGCCAGGTGGTGGCCGCGCTGGGCATCCAGATGAGCGGCGCGGCCTACGTGCCCATCGACCCCGAGCTGCCGCAGGCGCGCCGCGAGGAACTGCTGGAGCAGACCGGCGCCGCCTGGGTGGTGACCGATGCGCGCGCCGACGCCGCCCTGCAGTGGCCGACCGCGCTGCAGCGGTTGGTGCTCGCCGATGCCGTGCCGGGTCCGGAGGTTGCGATCCGGCCCTGGCCCTGCCGCGCCGACGACCTGGCCTATGTGATCTTCACCTCGGGCTCCACCGGCCGCCCCAAGGGCGTGATGATGGAGCATGGTGCGGTGCGCACCACCCTGCTGGACCTGCAGGCCCGACTGCAGCTGGATGCCGACGACCGGGTGTTCGCCCTGTCCTCGCTGAGCTTCGACCTGTCGGTCTTCGATATCTTCGGCACGCTGGCCGCGGGCGCCGCCATCGTCATGCCGCAGGCCGGCCATGAGCGCGACCCCGCCCACTGGTGGCAGTGCCTGCGCGAGCATGGCGTGTCGGTGTGGAACAGCGTGCCGGCGCTGATGCAGATGCTGCTGGCCCACCGCCACGTGCCCGGCGCGCTGGACGGGGTGCGTGCCGTGCTGCTCAGCGGCGACTGGATTGCGCTGGACCTGCCCGGGGCCGTGGCCCGGGCCGCACCCGGCGCCGCACTGCTGAGCCTGGGCGGTGCCACCGAGGCGGCCATCTGGTCCATCCAGTACCCGGTGTCCGAGGTGCGCCCGGGCTGGCGCAGCGTTCCCTACGGCATGCCGCTGGCCAACCAGACCATCCAGGTGCTGGACGACGCGCTGCAGCCCTGTCCCGAGCATGCGGTCGGGCGCCTGTACATCGGCGGCGACGGACTGGCGCGCGGCTACTGGGGCGATGCCGACAAGACGGCCGAGCGCTTCGTGCTCCACCCCGCCACCGGCGAGCGCCTGTACTTCACGGGCGACCTGGGCAGCTTCTGCCCAGAGGGCCATGTGGAGTTCCTGGGCCGCGAGGACTTCCAGGTCAAGGTCGGCGGCCACCGCATCGAACTCGGCGAGATCGAGTCCGTGCTGGCACGCCATGCCGACGTGCGCCAGGCCGTGGTCCAGGTGGTGGCCGACGCCTCGGGCCAGCGCCGGCTGGTCGCCTATGTGGTGCCGGCCGACCAGGGCACTGCCACCCAGGCCGACCTGCAGGCCTTCCTGGCCGAACAGTTGCCGCGCTACATGCTGCCTGCCGCCTGGGTGCGGCTGGACGGCGGGCTGCCGCTGTCGGCCAACGGCAAGGTGGACCGCCAGGCGCTGCCGGCGCCCGACTTCCAGGCCCAGCGCGCCGCCGCCCATGTGGCGCCCGCCGACGCCATGGAGCGCCTGGTGGCCGCAGCCGTCGAGCAGCGGCTGGCCTGCGGGCCCGTCAGCGCGCAGGACAACTTCTTCGACATCGGCGCCAGCTCGCTGGACATCGTCGCCATCCACCAGGCGCTGGAGGCGCAGCTGGCGCGCAGCCTGTCCATCGTCGCCCTGTTCGAGCATGCCAGCGTGCGCGCGCTGGCGCGCCACCTGGCGCAGGACGGGCCGGCCGACGCCGACAACCTGATGGCCCAGGCCCGCGCCCGTGCGGTCCAGACCAGGCGCCGGCCCCAGCGGCCGGCCGCCACCCCCTCCACCGGCCCCCAATTCGCCGAAGACCATCCATGAATCCCTCGACTTTCTCCCCGGCTGCTGGCCAATCCCTGGGCACTGCGGTGCTCGACCATCCCGACGCCGTGGCCGTGATCGGCATGGCCGGGCGCTTTCCGCAGTCGCCCGATGTCCATGCCTTCTGGCAGCACCTGGCCCAGGGCGACGAACTGATCCGCCGCTTCGGCCCCGACGAACTGCGCGCCGCCGGCTTCCCGGCCGAGCAGGTGGCGCGGCCCGGCTTCATCGGCGCTGCCTCGGTGCTGGAGGACGCCGACGCCTTCGACGCCGATTTCTTCAAGGTCACGGCCGCCGAGGCCGAGCTGATGGACCCCCAGCACCGGGTCTTCCTCGAATGCTGCTGGCATGCGCTGGAGAACGCCGGCTATGCGCCTGGTGATCCGGCGGCCGGCGAGGTCGGTGTCTACGCCGGCAGCGGCATCAGCACCTACATGCTGGCGGCCGCGCCCCGGCTCACCGGCGGCGGGCTGACCTCGCTGCTGCAGCTGCTGATGGGCAATGACAAGGACTACCTGGCCACGCGCGTGTCCTACAAGCTGCGCCTGACCGGCCCCAGCGTCTGCGTGCAAAGCGCCTGTTCCACCTCGCTGCTGGCGGTGCACATGGCGGCGCAGAGCGTGCTGTCCGGCGAATGCAGCATGGCCCTGGCCGGCGGCGCCGACATTTCCGTGCCGCAGACCATGGGCTACGAGCACCAGGCCGGCATGATCTTCTCTCCCGACGGCCATTGCCGCGCCTTCGACGCCCGGGCTGGCGGCACGGTGGCCGGCAATGGCGCGGGCGTGGTCGTGCTCAAGCGGCTGGACCTGGCGCTGCGCGACGGCGACACGGTGCTGGCCGTGCTGCGCGGCTCGTCGGTCAACAACGACGGGGCCGACAAGATCGGCTATACCGCGCCCAGCGTGGCCGGCCAGGCGCGCGTGATTGCCCAGGCGCTGGCCGCCGCCGACGTCAGCCCCGACAGCATCGGCTATGTCGAGGCCCACGGCACGGGCACCGAGCTGGGCGACCCCATCGAGGTGCAGGCGCTGGAGCGCGCCTTCCGGGGCGAGACCCGGCGCACCGGCTTTTGCGCGCTGGGCTCGGTCAAGACCAATATCGGCCACCTGAACGCGGCCGCCGGCATCGCCAGCTTCATCAAGACCGTGCTGGCGCTGCGCCACCGCGCGATCCCGCCGAGCCTGCACTACACCCAGCCCAATCCCAAGATCGATTTCGCGCACAGCCCCTTCTTCGTGAACACCGTGCTGCGGCCCTGGCAGGAGGGGCCGGCGCCGCGCCGCGCGGGGGTCAGCTCCTTCGGCTTCGGCGGCACCAATGTGCATGTGATCCTCGAAGAGGCGCCGGCTGCGGACCCGGTCGAGGCGTCCGCGCCCGCCGCCGGCCTGCTGCTGAACGCGCACAGCGAGGCGCAGTTGCGCGCCCTGGCCGCCAGCCACGCGGCGGCGCTGCAGGCCGGGGACGCCCCCGCGCTGCACGACATCTGCCACACGGCCCTGGCCGGACGCCGCCACGACGGCGCGCACCGGCTGGCCGTGCTCGGCCTGGACCGCGCCGACCTGGTCGCCGGCCTGGACGGCTACGCCCGGCTGGACACCCTGGGCGAGCGGGCCAGCCTGGGCGCGCGCGCGGCCGCCGCGCCCCGGGTGGCGGCGCTGTTCACGGGGCAGGGCGCCCAGTACGCCGGCATGGCGGCGGGCCTGTATGCCTCGCAGCCGGCGTTCCGTGAGGCCCTCGATGCCTGCGCGCAGGCGCTGGACGGCGTGCTGCAGCAGCCGCTGTCCGAGGTGCTGTTCGGCGCCCACACGGCGCTGCTGCAGCGTACCGACCATGCGCAGCCCGCGATGTTCGCGGTGGAGTACGCGCTGTACCGCGCCTGGACGGCGGCCGGCGTGCGCTTTTGCGCCGTCGCGGGGCACAGCCTGGGCGAATTCGTCGCCGCCTGCGTGGCCGGCGTGATGAGCCTGCCCGATGCGCTGCGCCTGGTGGCCGCGCGCGGCCGCCTGACCGAGGCCATCGAGGGCGACCGGGGCTGCATGCTCGCCGTGCTGGCCGAGGAGTCCGTGGTCCGCGCCGGCCTGCGCGGCTTCGAGGACGACCTGTCGATCGCCGCCATCAACGGCCCGCGCAACCTGGTGGTGGCGGGCGGCAGCGCCGCCATGCAGCGTTTCGACCAGGCCCTGCAGGCGCAGGGCGTGAGCACGCGCCCGCTGCGCATCGCCGACGCCTTCCACTCGCCGCGCATGGACGCCGTGCTCGACGACTTCGAGCGCAGCGTGGCCCAGGTGACGCTGCACGCGCCGCGCATGCCCGTGGTGTCCAACCTGTACGGTCGCGTCGTCGCCGACGATGAAATCACCCGGCCGCGCTACTGGTGCGACCACCTGCGCGAGCCCGTGCTGTTCGCGGCCGGCGTGGACTGCCTGGCGCGCGAGTTGCAGGTGGATGTGCTGCTCGAATGCGGCCCCCATCCGGTGCTGGCGCGCCTGGCCGCCGACTGCCTGGGGTCCGACACGGACATCGACTGCATCTCTACGCTCAAGCGAGAGCTGGATGACCAGACGCAGTGGCTGCTGGCGGCCGGGCGCCTGTACACGCGCGGCGTGTCGCTCGCCTGGCTGGGACTGGGCGGCGGCCTGCCGGCGCGGCGCGTGCCGCTGCCCGGCTACCCGTTCGCGCGCCAGCGCTACTGGCTGGAGGCCGTGGATCGCGGCCTGCACGGCGGCGCGGCATCCGCATCGGCAGCGGCGCCGGCCTCGCCCGGCTGGCAGGCGCTGCTGTCGGCGGGCCGCGCCCAGGCCGAGGCGGGCCTGCCCGCGCTGGGCCTGCCGACCTTGCGCGCCCATGAAGACCTGCTGCTGGCCCATGCGCGCGCCTCGGTGCTGCGCGCCTTCGAGCGCCTGGCCCTGTTCGCCGAGGACGGCCAGCCCCACACCGTGGCCGTGCTGGCGCGGCGCGGCGGCGTGCAGGCGCGCTTTCACCAACTGCTGGAACGCCTGCTGCAGGCGCTGGCCGAGTCCGGCGACCTGCAGCGCAGCGCCGACGGCGTCTATGGCGGCTTCACCGCCCCCGACGACGCGCACATGGCGCAGCTGGCCGCGCAGTGCGCGCCTGCCTGGGAGGCCTCGCCGGATTTCCGGCCGGTGTTCCTGCAGGCGGCCGAGCAACTGGCGGCGGTGCTGGCGGGCCGCACCAGCGGCCTCGAAGCCATGCTGGGCAACGATTCGCTGACCAGCGCCGAAGGCATCTACGCGGACCTGCCGACCTCGCGCTACTTCAATGCGCTGGTCAGCGAGCTGGTGCGCACGTTCGCGTTGCAGGCCGGCACGCGCCCGCTGCGCGTGCTGGAGATCGGCGCCGGCACCGGCGCCACCACGTGCCAGGTGCTGGCGCATCTGCCGGCCGGGCGCTGCGAATATGTCTTCAGCGACGTCTCGCCGCTGTTCCTGGACCGCGCGGCGCAGCGCTTCGCGGAGCATCCCTTCGTGCGCTACCAGCTGTTCGACATTGACCGCGCACCGCAGCAGCAGGGGCTGCAGCCGCAGTCCTTCGACCTGATCCTGGCCTCCAACGTGCTGCACGCGGCCGTCGACCTGCGCGCCACCATGGCCCATGTGCGCGACCTGCTCCAGCCCTCGGGCGTGCTGGTGATGTACGAGATCGTGCGCGAGACGCTGATCGGCGAGATCACCACCGGCCTGCTGCTGCCCGTGGTGCGCGACACCGAACTGCGCGGCATCCAGCCCTTCATGAACGAGGCGCAGTGGCATGGCCTGCTGGACGGGCTGGGCTTCGATGCCCAGGCCAGCCTGCCCGGTGCCGACTGCGCGGCGTCGGCGCTGGGAGAGCGCGTGCTGCTGGCGCGGCGTGGGCCTGCGCCCGCACTCTCACCTGCACCTGCACTCGCACCTGCACTGGCGCTGCACACGGACGCGCCGGTCTACCGCCGTGTCTGGGAGGCGCTGGCGGCGCCTCGGGTGGGCGCGGCTGGTGCGGCCGCCGCGCCGCCGCCGTCCGGCCACTGGCTCATCGTCTGCGACGCCGGGGGCGTGGGCCAGGCGCTGGCCTACGGGCTGCAGGCCTGCGGCCAGCAGGTCGAACGCGTCGACCGTTCGGACTTCCCGGCGCTGGGCGAGCGACTGCGCGCGTGGGTGCGTGGCCAGCAGGGCGGGCTCGGGCGCATCGTCCATCTGCGCGGCCTCGATGCCCAGCTCGATGCCCAGACCACGGGGGACGAGCTGCGCGCTGCCCAGCAGCACAGCCTGGGCGAGCTGCTGGGCCTGCTGGGCGCGCTGGGCGCGGCCGAGGTGTCGGGCCTGGCGCAACTGGCCATCGTGACGCGCGGCGCCCAGGCCGTGGCGCCTGGCGAAGCGCCAGCGCTGGCGCAGGCGCCGCTGTGGGGCTTCAGCCAGGTGGCGGCGCTGGGCCATCCTGAGCTGCGCCTGGCGCTGTGGGACCTGGACCCGCTGGCCTCTGCGCGCGAAAACGCCCAGCAGCTGCTGGCGGCCCTGCTGCAGCGCGATGGCGGGGAGGGTGAGGAGGCACTGCGCGGCCGGCGCCGGCTGGTGCCGCGCCTGCAGCGGCACCCGGTGCCGCTGGCGGCGCCGCGCCCGCCGGCCTGCGATCCCGCGGCCTGCTATCTGATCGCGGGCGGCCTGGGCGGCCTGGGCCTGGAGACGGCCCGCTGGCTGGCCGCCCAGGGCGCGCGCCACCTGGTGCTGGCGGGCCGCCATGCGCCGGCCGCGGCGGCCCTGGCCGCCATCCAGGCGCTGCAGTCACAGGGCGTGACCGTGCAGGTGGCACAGGCGGACCTGCGCGACGCGGCCGCCCTGGGCGCCCTGGTCGCAGCGCTGGAGCGACCGCTCAAGGGCGTGGTGCACTGCGCGGTGGTCACCGATGCGGCACAGCTGGGCGAGCTGCCGCCGCTGGAGCGCGCGCTCGAAGTGATGGCGCCCAAGGTCGAGGGCGCGTGGAACCTGCACCGCGCCACGGAAGAGGCGCCGTTGGACTTCTTCCTCCTGTACTCCTCCTCGGTGTCCCTGGTGCCGACGCGCGGACTGCCCGACTATGTGGCAGGCAATGCCTTCCTCGACGCCCTCGCGGCCTACCGCCAGGCGCGCGGGCTGCCGGCGCTCAGTATCAGCTGGGGCGCCTGGTCGGACGTGGGCACGGTGGCCGCCAGCGCCCAGCTGCAGCGGCTCGAACGCGGCGGCCTGCGCAGCTTCACGCCGGCCCGCGCGCTGGAACTGCTGTCGCTGGCGCTGGCCGGCGGTGCGCCGCACCTCGGTGTCTTCGATGCCGACTGGCCGCTGCTGCTGAGCGGCCATCCGCCGGCGCAATTGGCCGGCTATTTCCGGCCCGTGGCCAAGGCGGCGCTCGCCGCGGCCGACCGGGCCGAGGCCGCCACCGGCGCCGGCACCGGCACCGAAGCCGCCGATGGCGCACAGGTGCGCGCCGCGCTGCAGGCCGCGCCCGACGCGGCCGCGCGCGAACAGCTGCTGGCCTTGCACCTGCAGCGCACGGTGGGCCGGCTGCTGCGCCGTGCGCCGTCGGCCATCCCGCCCGACGCCGACCTGCTGCACCTGGGCATCGACTCGCTGATGTTCCTCGACCTCACGCACCGCCTGGGCCAGGCCCTGGGGCTGCAGATCCGGCCCAATGAACTCATGGCCGAGATGAATGTCGCGGCCATGGCGCGCAAGCTGGCGGCCCTGGCGCAGACGGCGGGCATGTCCGCCGCCGAGGCGCTCCCGGCGCTGCTGCAGCCATGCCCAGCCGACGCGGCGCTGCCCTTCGAGCTGACCGACGTGCAGCAGGCCTACTGGATCGGCCGCGACCAGGACATGGCCCTGGGCAGCGTGGCCTGCCATGGCTACATGGAGCTGGACTGCGAGCGGCTGGACCGCGAGCGGCTGGCCTGGGCCTGGCGCGAACTCGTGGCGCGCCACGAGATGCTGCGCTGTGTGATCGCGCCGGACGGCATGCAGCGCATCCTGGCCGAGGTCCCGGCCTATGACATCGCCGAACTCGATCTGCGCGGCGACACCGCCGACCTGCGCCAGCAGCGCCTGCAGGCCGTGCGCGACGAGATGTCGCACCGCGTGCCGCGCACCGACCGCTGGCCGCTGTTCGACATCCGCACCAGCCGCCTGGATGACCGGCGCACAAGACTGCACATCAGCCTGGACAACATCATGACCGACGGGCGCAGCATCGGCATCCTGATGAGCGAATGGGTGGCCTGCTATGCGCGGCCCGAGCAGCCGCTGGCGCCGCTGGGCCTGGGCTTTCGCGACTACACGCAGGCGCTGCAGCGCCACCGCCAGGGCGCCGAGCATGCGCGTGCCCGCGACTACTGGATGCAGCGCCTGGACGAGCTGCCGGCGGCGCCCCAGCTGCCGCTGGCCATGGACCCGGCCCAGCTGCGCGCGCCGCGCTTTGGCCGGCGCGAGTACAGCCTGGCGCCCGCCGCCTGGCAGCGCCTGCGCCAGCGTGGCGCCGAGCGCGCCGGCCTGACCCCCTCGGGGCTGCTGCTGGCCGTGTATTCGGAGGTGCTGGCGCGCTGGAGCGCCGCGCCGCGCTTCACGCTCAATGTGCCGACCTTCAACCGCCTGCCCGTGCATCCCCAGGTCAACGACATCGTGGGCGAGTTCACCTCGCTGATCCTGCTGGCCGCCGGCGGCGATGCCGCGCTGCCCTTCGAGCTGCGCGCGCGCCAGCTGCAGCAGCTGCTGCTGCGCGACCAGGCGCACGACAGCTTCACCGGCGTGCAGGTGATGCGCGAGATCGCACGCCGCGACGGCGCCCAGCGCGCTGCCATGCCCGTGGTCTTCACCAGCACCTTCGGCCTGGCCGAACAGGCCGACACCGGCCATGCCGAGCGCGAGCGCCAGGCTGGCCGGCTGGGCGAGCTGGTCTACACCATCAGCCAGACGCCGCAGGTGTGGATGGACAACCATGTGCACGACCATGGCGGGCGCCTCAATGTCTGCTGGGACACGGTCGATGCGCTGTTCCCCGAGGGGCTGCTCGACGCCATGTTCGGCGCCTACTGCCAGCTGCTGGACCGCCTGGCGGACGACAGCGATGCGGCCTGGGGCGAGGTGGCGCCGGTGGCGCTGCCGGCCGCCCAGGCACAGCGCCGCGCCGACTACAACGACACCGCCGATGCTGCGCTGCTGCAGGGCCCCATGGACCTGCTGGCGCCGCTGCGCCGGACGGTGGCCGCCACGCCGCAGCGCACGGCGCTGATCTCCGGCGAGCAGCAGCTGAGCTACCAGGCGCTGCACGATGGCGCCCAATGGGTGGGCTGGCGCCTGCGCCAGGCCGGCGTGCGGCCCGGTGACCGCGTGGCGGTCGTCGCGCCCAAGGGCTGGCAGCAGGTGCTGGGCGTGATCGGCGCCCTGGCGGCGGGCGCGGCCTATGTGCCCATCGACCCGCAGTGGCCCGCGGCGCGGCGCCAGGCGCTGCTGGCGGCCTGCTGCATCCGCCATGCCATCGTCGGCGCCGGCGATGCCCCGCTGGCCTGGCCCGACGGGCTGCAGATGCTGCAGGTGCCCGGTGCCGATGCCCTGCAGGCCTGTGCGGCCGAGGCGCAGGGCTTCGCATGGCATGCCGCGCAGGCCGGCGAACTGGCCTACATCATCTTCACCTCGGGCTCCACCGGCACGCCCAAGGGCGTGATGATCGACCACCGGGGGGCGCTGAACACGGTGCTGGACATCAACCGGCGCTTCGGCATCGGTGCCGGCGACCGGTTGCTGGGCCTGTCGGCGCTGAGCTTCGACCTGTCGGTGCACGACATCTTCGGCAGCTTCGCGGCCGGCGCCTGCCTGGTCCTGCCCGAGGCCGACGGCCTGCGCGACGCGCAGCACTGGCTGGCCCTGATGGCGCGCCATGGCGTGAGCGTGTGGAACAGCGTGCCCGCGCTGTGCCAGATGCTGCTGGAGCAGGCCGGCAGCGACCCCCAGGCACTGC
This sequence comes from Delftia deserti, assembly GCF_042653485.1. Taxonomy (NCBI): domain Bacteria; kingdom Pseudomonadati; phylum Pseudomonadota; class Betaproteobacteria; order Burkholderiales; family Comamonadaceae; genus Delftia; species Delftia deserti. The sequence continues at coordinate 6,952,437 of NZ_JBHSIH010000001.1, forward strand.
GCAGCCTGCGCACGGTGCTGCTCAGCGGCGACTGGATTCCGCTGTCGCTGCCGCAGGCGCTGCAGGCGACGGCGCCGCAGGCGCGCCTGACCAGCCTGGGCGGCGCGACCGAGGCCTCGATCTGGTCCATACACCACCGGGTCGATGGCGTGCAGGCCGACTGGCGCAGCATTCCCTACGGCCGGCCGCTGGCCAACCAGGGCTTCCATGTGCTGGACGGCGCCCTGCAGCCCTGCCCCGAGTGGGTGGTGGGGGAGCTGTACATCGGCGGCATCGGGCTGGCCATGGGCTACTGGGGCGATGCCGCGCGCACCGACGCCGCCTTCATCGTGCATCCGGCCACGGGCGAGCGCCTGTACCGCACCGGTGACCTGGGGCGCTTCCATCCGCAGGGCCACATCGAATTCCTCGGCCGGCGCGATCACCAGGTCAAGGTCAGCGGCTACCGCATCGAGCTCGGCGAGATCGAGGCGGCCCTGCGCGCCCATCCGGCCGTGGGCGAGGCCCTGGTGCTGGCCATCGGCAGCGATGGCGGGCGCAGCCGCGCGGGGGCCGCGTCGCAGCGCAAGCAGGCGCTGGCCGCCTACGTGGTGCCGGCCGAGGGCGCGCCCGCCATCGACGGCCAGGCGCTGCGCGCTTTCCTGCAGGAACGCCTGCCGCAGTACATGGTGCCCGCCGACTGCATGGTGCTCGACCGCCTGCCGCTGAGCGCCAACGGCAAGGTCGATCGCGCCGCGCTGCCCGCGCTGCAGCCGCAGGCGGTGGCGCCACGCGAGAGCCAGCCGCCGGCCACGCCTGCCGAGCAGGCGCTGGCCGCCGAATGGTGCGCCCTGCTGTCGCTGCCGGGCGTGGACCGTCGCGACCAGTTCTTCGAACTGGGCGGCGATTCGCTGCTGGCCACGCGGCTGTGCGTGCGCATGAAGGAGCGCCACGGCATGGCGCTGTCGGTGCGCCAGGTGTTCGCGCAGCCCGAACTCGCGGCCATGGCGGCCTGCGCGGGAGGGGCGGCGCCGGGCCCGCGCGAGCTGGTGGTGCGGCTGACGCCGGGCCGGCCCGCAGGCCGCGAATGCGCATGGTTCGGCTTCCACGGCAGCGATGGCGAGGTGTCCGTCTTCCAGCCCCTGGCCCAGGCCCTGGGCGAGGCCGGCCGGGTGCTGCACGGCCTGCAGTCGCCGCAGCACCCGCCGCTGACCATCGAGGCCATGGCGCATGGTTATGTGCATGCGCTGCGCCAGGTGCAGCCCCAGGGGCCGTACCGCCTGTGCGGATTCAGCTCGGGCGGCGTGCTGGCCTGGGAGGCCGCCTGCCAGCTGCGCGACGCGGGGGAAAGCGTCGAGCGGCTGCTGCTGATCGACACCGTGCCGCTGCCGTCCGCCCTGGTGGACCGGCCGCTGGCCACGCTGGCGCTGTTCGCCGCCGGGCTGGGCCTGCCGGCGCCGGCCCAGGCCTGGCCCGACGGGCTGGTGGCGCCGCCGGCGCCGGGCGCCACGCAGGCGCAGCTGGCGGCCTGGCTGGCCGGCCTGCCAGCCGCCGACGGGCCGGCCTTGCAGCGGGCTGTGGACCAACTGGCCGCCGCCACGGGCAGGGACGCCGACGGCCTGGAGGCACGCTTCGCGCTGTTCCGCCATCATGTCGAGGCAGTGGCGCGGCATGTGCCGCGCGCGCTGGGCGAGGTGCCGGTGACCCTGCTGCGCGCCCGCCAGAGCGCCGCGGCCGATCTGGATGCCGCCGCCTCCTGGCACGGCCTGTGCGATCGGCTGGTGACGGCGGACATCGCCGGCGATCACTTCAGTTGCATGCAGGCCGGCCAGGTCGGGCAGTGGGTGGATCACCTGGTGGCCGAGGCGGCCGCCGAGGAGCTGGCGCAATGAGCCCGTCCAGGAACTGGATCCAGGCCGAGGCCATGACGTCGGAGCCGCGCCTGCGCCTGTTCTGCCTGCCGCATGCGGGCGGCGGCGCCTCGTTCTACCGCGGCTGGCAGGCGCAGATGCCGGCCGGCGTGCAGGTCTGCCGCATCCAGGCACCGGGGCGCGAGAACCGCATCGGCGAGCCCGCCTACCGCCAGATGACGGTGCTCGTGGCCGAACTGGCGGCGCAGCTGCGGCCTTGGCTGGACCAGCCGTTCGCGCTGTTCGGCCACAGCATGGGCTCGGTGGTCGCCTACGAGCTGGTCTGCGCGCTGCAGCGCATGGGGCGCACGCCGGTGCATCTGTGGGTGTCGGCTTGCCGGGCGCCGCACATCGCCGACGCCGCGCCCATCCACGGCCTGCCCCGGGCCGAGTTCCTCGCGGCCCTGGGCGCGCGCGGCGGCACGCCGCGCAGCGTGCTGGAGAACCCGGACTACATGGCCATGATGGAGCCGGTGCTGCGCGCCGACCTCGAACTCATCGAGCGCTGGCACCGCAGCAGCTGGCAGCCCCTGCCACACCCGATCACCGCCCTGGCTGCCACGGACGACGGCGTGACGCCGCTGGAGGCAGTGCAGGCCTGGGCCCCCTACACGCACGCCGGCTTCGCGCTGCAGCGCTTCCGGGGCGGTCACTTCTACCTTTCCGACCCGGCCCTGTCTGTGCCGGCCCTGGTGGGCCGCACGCTGGCCCTCCATTTGACCCCCCATTTGACCCAGGAGTCCTTCGCATGAAGCTGTCCACCGAACTCACCACCCTGCTCGACATGATCGAGTCACCCCAGGCCAGCAGCGCCGATTTTGCGAACCTGCGGTTGCCCGAGTCCATGCAGGCGCTGGCCACCCTGCGCGAGGACCAGGAAATGTTCGTCGGCATGGATACCGAGGACAAGGACCCGCGCCGCTCGCTCAAGCCAGTGCGGGTGCCCATCCCCGAGCCGCGCGCGGGCGAGGCCGTGGTGGCCGTGATGGCCTCCGGCATCAACTTCAACACCGTCTGGTCGGCGATCTTCGAGCCCTTGTCCACCCACCAGTTCCTGGCCCAGTACGCGCAAAGCCATCCGCGCGGGCGCCTGCACCAGCAGGACTACCACATCCTGGGCAGCGACGCGGCCGGCGTGGTGGTGCGCGTGGGCGAAGGCGTGACGCGCTGGAAGCCGGGCGACCGCGTGACCGTCAATCCCAGCGTCTTCGGCCTGATCGATCCGGCCGGGCACGACGATCCGCTGCTCGATCCCGATGCGCGGGCCTGGGGTTTCGAGACCAATTTCGGCGGCCTGGCCCAGTTCTGCCTGGTGCAGGAAAGCCAGCTGATGGCCAAGCCCGAGCACATGAGCTGGGAAGAGGCCGCCTCGCTGGCCTTGGTCTCGGGCACGGCCTACCGCATGCTGGTGTCGCGCAACGGCGCGCGCATGAAGCAGGGCGACAACGTCCTGATCTGGGGCGGCTCGGGCGGTATGGGCGCGGTGGGCATCCAGTACGTGCTCAACGGCGGCGGGCGTCCGGTGGCCGTGGTCTCCGGCCCCGAGAAGGCGGCCCTGGTGCGCGAGCTGGGCTGCGAGATGGTGATCGACCGCTCCCGGCTGCGCGGCGGCTTCATCAAGGACAACGGCGAACTCAACATGCGCCAGCTGGTGGCCTTCCGGGGCGCGGCCGAACGCCTGCTGGGCGGCGAGGAGATCGACATCGTCTACGAGCACACCGGGCGCGAGACCTTCTCGGCCAGCGTCTTCGTGGCGCGGCGCGGCGGCAAGGTGGTGACCTGCGGCTCGACCACGGGCTACCAGCATGTCTACGACAACCGCTACCTGTGGATGCACGTCAAATCCATCATCGGTTCGCATGGCGCCAACTTCCGCGAGGCCTACGAGGCCAACCGCCTGGCCTGCCTGGGCAAGATCCATCCGACCGTCTCGCATTCCTACCCGCTGGAGCAGGCCGCCGAGGCTGTGGCCGTGGTCAAGGAAAACCGGCATGTCGGCAAGCTCGGCGTGCTGTGCCTGGCCCAGACCGAGGGCCTGGGTATCCGCAATCCGCAGATGCGCGAGCGCATCGGCGAGCAGCGCTTTCAGCTCTTCAGGCAACACCGTGCCCGTGTGAACGACGTGCAGGCAGCGCCGCTCAGAGCCGCCGCATGAACGTGCTGGCGCAGCCGCCGGCCCCTGCGGTCTTGCCTGCACCGCAGGTGGTCCTGGTTCCGGTATGCGCGACACCCAGCCGGCTGCGGCAGATGGCGTCGTGGCTGGACGCCGATGAAGCGGCGCGTGCCAGCCGCTTCGTCCACGCAGCGGACCAGGCCGTCTATGTGGCATCGCATGCCAGGCTGCGCGAACTGCTGGCGCATGAATGCGGCTGCGTGCCGCAGGAGCTGCGCTTCGTGCGCGGGCCGTTCGGCAAGCCGGCCCTGTGCCCGGGCCACGCGCGGCCGCTGCTGCGCTTCAACCTGTCGCATGCGCGTGGCTGCGCCGTGATCGCGCTGACACGCGATGGCTCGGAGCCGGGAGTGGACATCGAGGCCGTGGAGCACTTCGATGCCATGCACGAGGCGCGCAGCCTGTTCCTGTCGCCTGCGGAATGCGCAGCCCTGGCGGGCATGCATCCGTTGCAGCGACGAGACCGGCTGGCGCGCAGCTGGACCGCAAAAGAGGCCTACACCAAGGCCGAGGGCAGGGGCCTGGCGCACGGCTTTCCCACGCTGGAGGTCTGTTTCGACGGCCCCGAGCGCTTCTCGGTGCGGCCTGCGGATGGCACGTCTGCCCGTCCCATGCGCGGCGCGTGGTCCGGTACCGTTGCCGGGCAGGGCACCGTCTACCGCGTCGCCGTCGTGGTGCTGGGGGCGGCCTCGCCCTTGGCTTGATCCTGGCCCGCAAGCTTCCAGCCACGGACTTCCGACTGCCTGCGCCACAGGCGCGCATAGGTGCCGCCGGCGGCCAGCAGCACCTCGTGGCGGCCCTGCTCGACCAGGCGGCCGCCTTCCAGCACCAGCAGCTGGTCGGCATGCCGCACCGTGCGCAGGCGGTGGGCGATGACCACCACGGTCTTGTCGCGCGTCAGCCGGTCGATGGCCTGCTGCAGCTCGCGCTCATGGGTGGCATCGAGGCTGGCCGTGGCCTCGTCCAGCAGCACGATGGGCGCGTCCTTGAGGATGGCGCGGGCAAAGGCGATGCGCTGGCGCTCGCCGCCCGACAGGCGCGCGCCGCCTTCGCCCAGCGGGGTGTCGTAGCCCTGGGGCAGGGCCATGATGAAGTCATGCGCCCGGGCCTGCTGCGCAGCGGCCATCAGGGCCTGCATGTCGGCATCGGGCCGGCCCACGCGCAGGTTGTCGGCCACCGTGCCCGAGAACAGCACCACGTCCTGGAACACCATGGCCACATGGCGGTGCAGGTCCTCGAAGGGCATGGCGCGCACGTCGATGCCGCCGATGCGCACGCTGCCTTCGGACACCTCCCACAGCCGCGCGATCACATTCATCAGCGAGGTCTTGCCCGCGCCCGACGGCCCGACGATGGCAGTCAGCGAGCGCTCGGGCAGGGTGCAACTGACGTCGTGCAGCGCATGCCGGGCATCGGCGGCGCTGTCGTAGGCCAGGGACACGCCATCGAGTCGGATCTCGAAGTGCGTCGGCGCCTCGGCCTGCGCGGGCTCGGCCAGCGGGGCCTGCGCCAGCAGGTTGCGCACGCGCGGCAGCCCCTTGTGGGCGAAGCGCAGCAGCCACAGCGTGATGCCCAGGTCGGACAGCCGGCGCGTCATGGTGATGGCCAGCAGCGCGAACATCAGAAAGGCCGGCGCCCCCAGCGTGCCGCCGCTGAGCAGGTAGCTGCCGATCAGCAGCACGCAGACGAAGCCCGCCTCGGTGATGAAGCTGAAGGCGTGGATCAGCGGGGCGGGGCCGGTCTCCATGCGTATGGCGGCGTCGCGCAGCTGCGCCAGCGCCAGGCGCAGGCGCTCCAGGCCTTCGCCCTGGCGGCCGAAGCTGCGCAGCACGGCAATGCCCTGCACATACTCGGCGCTGGCGTTCTTGGCGTGGTCCGAGGCCTGGACCAGGGCCCGTGTCTCGCGGTCCATGCGGCGCATCGCGCCCAGCAGCACCACCACCGCCAGCGGCAGGGTCAGAAAGATGGCCAGCCCCATGCGCCAGTCGATGGCCACCAGCGCCAGGCCCATGAACAGCGGCAGGGCGGCCGAGACGGTGAACAGGCCGATGAAGTGGCACCAGATATCCTCGATCAGCGCCATGTCGCTGGTCAGCACGCCGGCCAGCTGGCCGCCGCGCCGGCGCGAGAAAAAGCCCATGGGCAGCCGCCGCAGGTGGTCGGCCAGGCGGATGCGCGCCTCGCCCATCTGCCCGTAGGCCGCGCCGTAGATGCGCGACACCGACGGGATGCCGAAGCCGATCTGCACCGCCAGGGCCAGCGCGATGCCGGCCACCAGCCAGCCGGTGCGCTGCAGCGACAGCTGGCCGGCGAACAGATCGTCGAGCAGCACATAGGTCAGCAGATAGGGCGCGGTCGCGGCCAGGGCCTCGCCGACGGCCAGGGCCATGCCCTGCAGCAGTCGGGGGTCTCGCTTGCCCGAGAGGTCGTCGCCCAGGCGCAGGAGTTCAAGCAGGTTCATGGCAGTGTCTCGCGGGAAAGGCTGGGAAGGGGAGCTTGCGGGGACCGGTACTGGCGCTGCGCGGCGGCGCCGATCTCCCAGTGCGCGGCCTCCTGCTGGTCGGCCCACAGGCGCTGGTACAGCGGGCAGCGCGCGCGCAGCTCGGCATGCCGGCCCTGATCGACGACGCGGCCCTGGTCCAGCACCACGATGCGGTCGGCATCGACCACGGTGGCCAGGCGGTGGGCGATGACCAGCACGGTCCTGCCACGGAAAACCTCGGCCAGCGCGTCCTGGATCAGCGCCTCGTTTTCGGGATCGGCGAAGGCCGTGGCCTCGTCGAGCACCAGGATGGGTGCCTGCTTGAGCAGGGCGCGGGCGATCGACAGCCGCTGTCGCTCGCCGCCCGACAGCCGCGCGCCGCGCTCGCCCAGCACGGTGTCGTAGCCCTGCGGCAGCTGGCAGATGAACTCGTGCGCGCGCGCCAGGCGCGCGGCCTCCTGCAGCTGCGCGTCGGTGGCGTCGGGGCAGGCCAGGCGCAGGTTGTCGGCAACCGAGCCGGCAAACAGAAAGACCTCCTGGAACACCAGGGAGACCCGGTCCAGCAGCGCGTCCAGCGGCATGTCGCGCAGGTCCACGCCGCCCAGGCGAACGCTGCCGGCGTCCACATCCCACAGGCGCGCCACCAGGCGTGCCACCGTGGTCTTGCCGGCGCCGCTGGGGCCGACCAGGGCCGTGATCTGCGCGGCCGGTATCTGCAGGTTCAGGTCCTGCAGGATGGCGCGGCCGTCGTAGCTGAAGCCCACGCCCTCCAGCGACAGGCCGTTGTCCGCGGGCAGGCCGGCGCTGCCGGTGGCGCCCCGTGCGTCCAGTTCCGGGCTGTCGAGGATGGCATTGATGCGCTGCAGGCCTTCGCTGATGCGCATCAGGTCGCCGCCCGCATAGGTCAGGCGCAGAAAGGCCGACAGCACCTGGGGGCCGAGCACGATGAACAGCAGCAGCACCGGCAGGCTGACCTCGCCGCGCTGGTGCAGCCACACGCCCAGCGGGGCGATGGCGATCAGGCTGGAGCCCAGCAGGGCCGTGAAGCCGACCCAGACGGCGCGCATGCGCCGCGTGTAGTCCGACAGCCATTGCACCGAGCCGTGGATGGCATCGCGCAATTCGCTGAAGGAGCGCGCGCCCAGCCCGAAGGTCTTGATGACATGGATGCCGCGCAGGTATTCGAGCATGGCGGTGTTGATGCGTGCCTGCACCGCATGCCACTCCTGCATGCGCGCGCGCGCCTGGCGGCCGAAGAACAGGCCCTGCAGGATGAGGGCCACGGGCAGCACCGCGACCGAGGCCAGGGCCAGGCGCCAGTCCACGGTGAACAGCAGCAGCGTGGTGGCCAGCGGCACGGTCAGCGCCGCCACCATGTCGGGCAGGCCATGGGCGATGAAGCCTTCCAGCGCCACCGCGTCGTTCATGAAGGCCTTTTGCAGATCGCCGCTGCCATGGCGCGAGAAAAAGGACATGGGAACGCGCGACAGCTTGTGCGCCATGCGCAGCTGCACGTCGTGCATCACGCGAAAGGCCGCCACATGGGCCAGCAGGCTGGAGCCGGCCGCGAACCCAAAGCGCAGCAGCAGCGCCACCAGCGCGATCCAGGCCAGCTGGCGCAGCCGCCCGGCATCCGGCTGGACGGCAAAGACCTCGACGGCCATGAAATACAGCACGCCATAGGGCACCAGCTGGACCAGGGCGGCCAGCAGCGACAGCAGGCTGGCGGCCGCCGTCAGCGGCAGCTGGGTGCGCGCCAGGCGCAGCAGGCTGGCGGAACCGGGCCGCGCCTCGGCGGCTGCGGCGGTATCGGACAAGGGGGTGGTGCTCATGGGTTCGGCTGCTCCGTGGGGGTGGTTGGGAGGCCGCCGCTGTGCACGCGCGCGCCTAGGAGGGCGGCGGCGAGGCCGTGTCCGGGGCCAGGGACAGGCCGCTGGGCGACACGCCGAAGGCCTCCTTGAAGATCGCCGAGAAATGGCTGGGGCTGCGAAAGCCCACCATCTGCGCGGCCTGCATCACGCCGACGCCTTCCTCGCCGATCAGCTGGCGCGCGCGCTGCAGGCGCTGCTTTTGCAGGAAGCTGAAGGCCGAGGTGCCGTAGACCGTGCGAAAGCCCGACTTGAGCTTGTTGTCGTTGATGCCCACGCGCCAGGCCAGCTCGATCAGGGTCGGCGGATTGCACATCTCGCTGACCAGGATCTGGGCGGCCTTGTGGATGCAGGCCAGGTCCGCCGCCTTCATGCGCGGCGCCACGGTGCGCGGCAGCGACAGCTTGCGCAGCAGCTCCAGCTGGTGCGACCACAGCTCCAGCACCTTGGCCGACAGGTAATGCCACTGGATGTGCGGCTGGTGCGTGCACTGCACCACCTCGTGCGCCACGGCCAGCATCCACTGCGACGCCAGGCCGGAGTTGTGCACGCCGTGCGACAGGGTGTTGCCCAGCCGTTCGAGCACGAAGCTCTCCTCGGCCGACTCCAGCCAGTTCGGGCTCAGGTGGATGGTGAGGAAGCAGCCGCGCTCGCCGCCCTTGAAGTGCGAACTCACATGGCTGTCGGTGCGCGCCGTGGTCGCCGGGTAGCGCGCGAACAACGTCTCCTGGCGGCCGATGCGCACGGGCGGGCTGCCCGCCGTGTCGTTGACCAGGCTTCCTTCGAGGCAGACGGTGAAGCTCAGATTGGGCTGGGCCACCACCTCGGCGTAGATCTCTGTGTCCCGGTGGAAGGTGGACTCCATCAGCGCCAGGCTGGCATTGCCGAGCAGGGCCGAGATGAAGACACGGCCGTGGCCATGTTCGGGCGGAATCTGCCAGACCTGGCCGCTGACCGGGGTGGCCACTTCCGACGTGTCGAAGCGCGCCTGTTCCGGTGGCAGTCCGAACACATCCGCAATGGAAAGCCTGATTTTCAATGCCGCCCGATTCCATGAATTGATAATGGTTCTCATTAAGATCTATTGGCATAAGCTTGTCAAGTATTTCGGGGGCGGATAAGGGGTCGTGACGGAGCCTGGTGCTAGAAGGAACGGCGTGCGGACAGATAAAAGGAGGACTGTCCGCGCCATATGCCGTATTCGCTGGCGGCATTGCCCCACAGGCGCATGACGCCGGCATCGAAACGCCATTGGTCGTCCATTTGCCATTGCGCGTACAGCTCTGCCGAGCCGCTGCGGTCGCTGCTTTGCAGCACGCCGCGCAGGCCGACCTCCAGGCTGGTGTCGAGGAAGCGCTCGCGCACCAGGTAGGTCAGGCCGTGGCGCCGCTGGCTGCGGCCTCCGTTCAGCGGCGAGGCCGCCTGGCGGTCGAAGTAGGCCTGCAGGTTGAAGTAGGGGCCGTCGTCGAACTGGCGGTCCCAGCCCAGCACCGCCCGCACGCGTGGCGAGCGTCCCAGCGCGCCCGTGTTGGTCGAAACCAGCGGGGCATCGGGCTCCCAGGCCATCTCGCCGCGCAGGCCGTGGTTGCCGAGCACGCCTTGCACCGCCGCGCCCAGGGTGCGCACGGCAGGCGCCGCGAAACGCCCTCCGCCCAGGGCCAGCGGCTCGCGCGCATGGCCCTGGTAGGCCAGCATTTCGAGGTCGAAGCCGTTGCCGTAGCGGATCCAGCGCACGCCGTATTCCGGGCGCGCGGGCGTCTCGACGCGGGTGGGCGAGGCGCCGGAGGCCGCACGCTGCTGGCGCAGCGCCTCTGGCTCCCAGGGGCTGCCGGCCTGCGGCAGCCGGCCGACGCCGGCACGCGGCACCCACACCAGCTGCAGCCGCCCGCCCAGGGCTTCGCGCTCGGCCGTGGCCAGCCAGGACGGCAGCCGCGTGGTGTTGCGCATGCCGCCCGCGAACGGGTCGGACAGGTCCACCGGGTTGACCAGGTCGAGCACGCTGCGCCCGTCCGCCGCGCCCCAGCGCAGCCTGCGGCGTCCGGCGTCGAGCCGCCAGGCGCCGAGGTCGCGGCCCAGCGTCAGCTCGTGCAGGCGCGTGCGCACGGTGGAGTGGCGGTAGGTGGCCAGCGGGTCCCAGTCCACATAGGCCGAGGCCAGCAGCGACAGCGGGCCCGACTTCCACTGGGTTTCGAACCAGGCGCGCTGCGTCGCGCTCATGGCATGGCCGTCGTCCAGGCGCGAGCGCAGCTGCGACATCAGGTGGCCCGAGGTGGTCCAGGATGCGCCGGCATCGGCGGTGGCGGGCTCCGCCTGCGCTGCACCGGAAGTGGCGCAGGCCAGGGCGATGCAGGCCGGGGCGATGCAGGCGCCGCCCCAGGCCCCGGCCCAGCTGGCGCGCAGAGGGCTACGACTGGGCCTGGGCATGCGACGGCATTACGGGCACCGGCACGCGCGGCGGGAACAGCGTCAGCAGGGCCGGCACCAGCAGCAGGTCGCTGACCAGCGCGCACAGGAAGGCGAAGGCCGCGACCAGGCCGAACTCCGACAGGTCCGTGCTTTGCGAGAACACGAAGGCGCCGAAGCCCATGAACAGCACCGAGGAGTTGAACAGCAGCGCGCGGCCGATGTGGCGCACGGTGGCGCGCAGCGCGGCGGCCTGGTCGCCCAGCTCGCCCAGGTGGCGCCGGAAATGGGCGAAGAAATGCACGTTGTCGTCCACCGCCACGCCGATCACCACCGGCGCCAGCATCATCAGCGGCAGGTGCAGCGGGATGCCCAGCAGGCCCATCAGCCCGAAGGCGAAGACCACCGGCAGCACATTGGGCACCAGCGCGATCAGGCTCAGCCGCAGCGAGCGCAGGATCAGCAGCAGCAGCAGGGCGACGGCCGCCAGCGCCAGGCCGAAGCTCAGCATCTCGCCCTGCACGATCAGATCGCACAGCGCCACCACCAGGGCGAAGTTGCCGGCCGCCGCCAGGCGCGTGTCGGGTGCCAGCAGGGGGGTGGCCTCGCGATCGATGAAGGCCTCCAGCTCGCGCAGGTCGCGCGAGTCCAGGCTGCGGGTGCGCACGGTGACGCGCGCCTGGGCGCCGTCGAAGGACATCAGCCGCTCCAGCGACTTGCCGCCGCTGGTTTCGTAGAGGAACAGGTACTGCGCGGCCTGCTCGGGCGTGTCGGGCAGCCGGTTCCAGGCCGGGTCGTCGCCGTGCAGGGCCTGGTTGGTGCGCGCCACCACATCGGCCAGCGAGCGCGTCTCGGTCACCATCGGGTGGGTGGCGATGCGCGCCTGCAGCGCCGCCATGCGGCGCAGGAAGTCCAGTTCGCGCACACCGTCGGGCTTGGGGGCGGTGAGCACCAGCTCCACCGCCATCGCGCCCTTCATGCGCTGGTCCATCAGTTCATAGGACAGGCGCAGCGGCGCGCCGCGCGGGAAGCTCTCCACGGTCTTGGTCTGCGGCTCGACGCGGTGCGCCGCGCCCACCGCCAGCACGGTGGCGGCCAGAAAGCCCAGCGCCACCGTGCGCGGCCGGGTCATGGCGAAGCCGATGGTGCGTTGCAGCAGGCGGTCCAGCCTGCCTTCGTGCTGGCCCTCACGCTGTGGCGCGGGCCGCGCCTGGCGCAGCGCGCGGCCGCTGGCCAGCAGGGCCGGTGCCAGCACCAGCGACAGTCCTGCCGCCAGCACGATGCCCACGGCCGCGAGCACGCCGAGCTGGTTGATCGGCTTCAGGGGCGCGCCGCCGAAGGCCAGAAAGGCCGCCATATTGGTCAGCGTGGTCAGCAAAATGGGCACCGCTACCCGCTCCAGCGAGCGCGACACGGCATCGGGATGGGGCGTGCCGCCCTCCAGCTCCTGCTGGTAGTCGGCGATGACGTGGACGCTGTCGCAGATGCCGATGCTGACCAGCAGTGTCGGCAGCATGGCGGCCAGCCCCGTCATCGGCCAGCCGAAGACGGCCGCCAGCGCAAAGGTCCAGACCACGGACAGTGCCATCACCACCAGCGGAATCAGCGCCGCCTTGAAGCTGCGCAGCAGCACCAGCAGCATGGTGCCGAACAGCCCCAGGCCGATCAGCCCGAAGCGGCCGATCTCCTCGCCCACCAGCTGGTCGAAGGCCTGGGCCATGACCGGCCCGCCTATCAGGTGCGTGTGCAGGTCGGGAAACCGCGCCACGATCTCGGCGACGGCCGGGCCGACCTCCTTGCGCTGCATCTCGCGGTCGCCCGGATAGGCCTTGAGCTCCACGACGATGGCCGTCAGCGTGCCGTCGTCGGACACGAAGCGCCCGGCCAGGGCCGGGTCGGCTAGCGCGCGGCTGCGCAGCCGCGCCAAGTCCTGGGGCGCGCTGGGGATGTCCTTGAAGAGGGCTCCCACATGAAGCGTGTCGCCCTGGGCGCTCATGACCTCGGCCGAGCCCAGCCAGGAGACCTCGCGCACATAGGGCGTGTCCTGCTCCAGCGCGGCGGCCAGCGCCTTGACGCGGCCGAGCAGCGCGCTGGAGAAGACCTCCGGGCTTTCCACCAGCACCACCACGCTGTCGTCGTTGCCGAAGGTGCGCTCGAAGTGCTTGACTGCGAGCAGCCGCGCGTCGTCCGCCGCGAAGTAGGACGCTTCGCTTTCCTCGAAGCGCAGGTGCTGGAGCTGCAGGCCCAGGATGACGGTGACTAGGGCGACGATGGCGAAGACGACATAGCGTCCGCTGACGATGCGCTGTGCCCACCAGGTGCGCCGACGCGGCTGTGATTGCGGTGAATGCATGGGAATCCCAAGGGGGGTGAAACCGGCTGTCCGGGCGTATGGTCACGGCCGGGGAAGCATTGGATTGGCAAAGTTAACTGAGAATCGTTCTCGACTGTGGGCGCAATTGTTCGTGCCGGATCAGACAGGGCAGGGAATGGCGCGCGCGGTCACAGGCGCCGTGAAGGACGGTCTCTCGCGGCCTGCCAGGCGCGCCGATAATCGACAGTCTGGTGAAAAACAGGCGGACAAGATGAGCGAACAAGTCGATTGCGTGGTGGTCGGGGCAGGGGTCGTGGGGCTCGCGGTGGCCAGGGCGCTGGCCTTGCAGGGCAGGGGGGTGATGGTGCTGGAGGCGGCCGAGGCCATAGGTACAGGTACCAGCTCGCGCAACAGCGAGGTCATCCATGCGGGCATCTACTATCCGCAGGATTCCCTGAAGGCGCGTCTGTGCGTCGAAGGCCGGCAGCGGCTGTATGCCTACTGCGAAGAGCGCGGCGTCGAGTACCGGCGTTGCGGCAAGCTCATCGTCGCGACGGATGAGGCGCAGCGTGGGCAGCTGCAGGCCATTGCACGCAAGGCCGAGGCCAATGGCGTCCATGATCTGCGCTGGCTGGAGCGTGACGAGGCCCGGAGCCTGGAGCCCGCGCTGCAATGCGTGGCGGCCCTGTCTTCGCCGAGCACCGGCATCATCGACAGCCATGGGTTGATGCTGGCCTTGCAGGGCGATCTGGAGCACGCGGGTGGCATGGTGGTCTGCCATGCCCAGGTGCAGGAGGCGGCCGCCGTGTCGGACGGCATCTGGCTGCGCACGGAGGACGGCACGGAATTGACGGCCAGCACGCTGGTCAATGCCGCAGGGCTGCAGGCACCGGCGCTGGCATCACGCATCCGGGGCTTGCCGTCGCAGTACGTGCCCCATGCCTACTACGCCAAGGGCAACTATTTCACGCTGGCGGGGCGTGCGCCGTTCTCGCGACTGATCTACCCGGTGCCCGAGGCGGCGGGTCTGGGCGTGCACCTGACCCTGGACATGGGAGGGCAGGCGAAGTTCGGCCCTGATGTGCAGTGGGTCGATGGCGCGGACGATCTGCAAGTGGATCCGGCGCGTGCAGAGGCCTTCTATGCGGAGATCCGTCGCTACTGGCCTGAGCTGCCCGACGCCTCCCTGGAGCCTGGCTATGCAGGAATCCGGCCCAAGATCAGCGGCCCCGGCGAGGCCGCCGCAGACTTCGTGATCCAGGGGCCTCGGAGCCATGGCGTTGCGGGCGTGGTGCAACTGCTGGGCATCGAGTCACCGGGATTGACGAGCTGCCTGGCCATTGGCGCGCATGTGGCGCAATTGCTGGCCTGAGGATCTGCCGGTTCAAGACACACGGCCACGGCAGGCCTTGTCTGACAAGGCGCAGGCCCCCTCGCTTCCCGGAAGCCCGGGAACAATTGGATAAGATGCTTGTATGTAACAAGGGCCCTGCCCATGTTGCGTGACAGGTATCGGGCGACATGATTGCCTGCTCCCCGCTGTATTTGTTTTCACCTCAATAGAAAGGCTCATCATGACGAAATCGATCACTGACACCGTCTCCACCGCACAAGCCGATCTTGAAAAGCTGGTCGGCGACCTGCGTGGTCTGCTGTCTGCCAAGGAGCTGGATGCAGTGCCGGAAATCCATATGCTGCGCCAGCGTATCGATGATGGCATGTCCAATGTGCGTGAGTCCGCCGTGCGTGCGGCGCAGGAAGCGGCCCGCCAGGCCAAGGATGCCGCCTACGCTGCCGATCGCTACGCCCACGATGAGCCGTGGCGCGTCGCAGGCGCTGCCCTTGCCATGGGTGCCTTGCTGGGCTTCCTGCTGGGCCGTCGCTGATCAACGGCATGCCTGACCAGAAAAGGATGCCTGTGAATTGGATTTCCCTTCTGGGTTTGGATGCCTGGGTGGCGCGCTGGCGCGCTTCCGTGATCGAGCTGGCCATCGCCGCAGAGGACCGGACGGACCTCGCCCGGCTTGAGTGGGCCGAGCACAAGCGCAGCATGCAGACGGTGGTCGTGCTGCTGATTGCGCTCGCTGGACTCAGCGTCGTGGTGATGCTCACGCTGTCGGTGGCCTTGCTCGTGCAGTTCTGGGATACCGAGCACCGCGTGCTGGTGGCCTGGCTGGTCGGCGGCGGCTGGCTGGCGGTCTGGGCCATCGCCCTGTGGCAATTGCTTGCCGCCGTGCGCCGGCTGGCCCGCCCCTTCATCCTTACCCGCAACGAGCTGAGCCAGGACTGGCAGGCGCTGAAGAAGAGGCTGTAGCCATGGTCGATGCTTCCAACGCTTCCCCGTCCCGCAACGCCATCGCGCCGCCCGCGCCCACGGGGCTCAATGCGCAGCTCTGGGCCACATCCACCGTTGAGCAGCAGCAGGTGATGCAACGCATTGCCCAGCAGCGCGAGCGCCTCAAGGCGCGCTCTGCGGCCGTGGCCCAGGCCCGGGCATTGAGCCGCTCTGCCACCCAGGTGCAGCCCGACGCGCCGCTGGTGGAGCGTGCCATCACCTTTGCGCGCCTGCATCCCGTGGCCGTGGCCGTGGCGGCCGGTGCCGCACTGATGGTGGGCCCGCGCAAGCTGCTGCGATTCGGCACCACCGTCATGCCCCTGATCCTGCGCTGGCAGCAGCGCAGGGGTTGAGGGCCGAGAAGCCTGCTTCTCTCCCAAAGAAAACGCCCGGCACGCCGGGCGTTTTCGCGTTCTGCATTCAGTGCGGCAGCGCTGGCGGTGGTGTCTTGGACGAGCCTGCCTTGGCTGGAAACGGCCAGGCAGCCACCTGGCTACTGCCCGGCAACTGTCTTTCTGGCACCGGCCTCAACGCAGCTGGGCTATGGCGCGTGCGGTCTCGGGCACCAGGGCAGGGCCTCGGTAGATCAGGCCGCTGTAGATCTGGACCACGTCGGCGCCTGCGCGGATCTTGCTGACGGCATCCTCGCCGCTGAGAATGCCGCCCACGCCGATGATGGGGTAGCGGCTGCCCAGGGCGGAACGCAGCTGGCGGATGACCTGGTTGCTGGCTTCCAGCACCGGCGCGCCGGACAGGCCTCCCGTTTCCTGCGCGTGGGGCAGGCCCTTGACGGCTTCCCGGCTGATCGTGGTGTTGGTGGCGATCACACCATCCATGCCATGGCGCTGCAGCGTGGTGGCGATGACGCCGACCTGCTCCTCATCGAGATCGGGTGCGATCTTCACGAACACCGGCACCCGCTTGCCATGCTGCGTGGCCAGCTGCTCGCGGCGCTCGGCAATCGCACCCAGCAGGGCGTCCAGCGCTTCGTCGCTTTGCAGGGCGCGCAGGTTCTTGGTGTTGGGCGAGCTGATGTTCACCGTCACGTAGTCGGCATGCGGGTACACGCCGTCCAGCGCCTTGAGGTAGTCGCTGGTGGCGTCTTCGATGGGAGTGGTGGCGTTCTTGCCGATGTTCAGCCCCAGCAGCATGGGCTTGCCCTGGGCGCGGGCCTGTGAGCGCCTGACGTTGCTCAGGAAGGCATCCAGGCCTTCGTTGTTGAAGCCCAGGCGGTTGATCAGCGCATTGCGTTCGGGAATGCGGAACATGCGCGGCTTGGGATTGCCGGGTTGCGGGCGGGGTGTCACGGTGCCCACCTCGACGAAGCCGAAGCCCATGGCGGCCAGCGCGTCGATGCAGCGTGCATTCTTGTCCAGACCCGCTGCCATGCCCACGCGGTTGGGGAACCTGAGGCCGGCAAGTTCGACGGGGTCACTCACCATGGGCTGTGCCCATGCCTGCTGCAGGAGCGTGTTCTGCCCCTTTGCCATCAGGCTCATCGTGAGATCGTGGGCGGATTCGGGGTCCATGCCGAAGAGAAAGGGACGGGTCAGGGCGTAGGGGATCAGAGACATGGGGATAATCAAAGGATTACCTGGATTTTCCCTCATGACGACATCTGCTGCCTCTTTTTCCCAAGATGAACTCAAAGCCCTGGTCGGGCAAGCCGCACTGGCCTATGTGGTGCCCGGCGAAATCGTCGGCGTGGGCACCGGCTCCACGGTCAACAAGTTCATCGATGCACTGGCCACCATCAAGGACCGGATCCCGGGCGCCGTGTCCAGCTCCGTGGCCAGCACCGAGCGCCTGAAGGCGCTGGGCATCAAGGTGCTGGATGCCAACGAAGTCGCCAGCCTGTCGGTCTACATCGACGGCGCCGACGAGATCGACGGCCGCGGCTACATGGTCAAGGGCGGCGGCGCCGCGCTGACGCGCGAGAAGATCGTCGCTGCGCTGGCCGAGCGCTTTGTCTGCATTGCCGATGCCTCCAAGCGCGTCGAGGTGCTCGGAGACTTTCCGCTGCCTGTGGAGGTGATTCCCATGGCGGCTGCCCAGATTGCGAACCGCTTCAAGGCCCTGGGTGGCCGCGCCGAGATCCGCATGAAGGACGGCGTGCCCCTGGTGACGGACAACGGCCAGCACATTCTTGATGTGCGCGGCCTGAAGATCTCCGAACCGCTGGCCTTCGAGTCCGAAGTCAACCAATGGCCTGGCGTGGTGACCGTGGGAGTGTTTGCGCACCAGAAGGCATCGGTCTGCCTGCTGGGCACGCCCGAAGGCGTGCAGACGCTCAACTATTGAGCGAAGGCCCCCCGGCCTCGGCTAGCCGAGGCTCTCGAACGCCACGGCGCCTGTGATCCATGCGAGCAGGGCCACTGCACCCAGGCACAGCGCGCGCAACGAAGCTTGCGCGCGCTGTTTCTTGTGGCGCTGCATGAGCAGGGCGATGGCCGCCAGCCCCGTGTAGACGGCAAGGAACGCAGCCGTCGTCATGTAGTAGGCCAGGCGGTTGAGGCCGTTGCCCAGGCCTCCGTCATGCATGAACCACAGCGTGATCAGGCAAGGCACCAGCACCAGACTGGCCAGCCTGAAAGGCTCTCGCCATGAAGGCCTTGCAACCAGGCTCCACACGATGAGCGCGGGCAGGCCGACAAGCGTGGCAAGCCTTGCCATGGTCCAGACCACATCGGACAGCATGGAATCCACTGCCGGGCTCGTGATTGCTGCGGCAGGCGCTTGCCTAGAAGCTCAGGCCTGCGGGGTTGTCGTTGGTGCGTGCACCAGGCGCCGGGGCGGGCGTGGGAAGGCGCCTGCTGCCCTGGTCCTCGGCAGCGGCGGGTGCTGCTGTGCGCGCCGATGCAGCCGCCGACGCAGCGGGCGTAGGCGTGGTCAATGGCTGTGCCGATGGACGCCTGTACTGGGCAGGCAGTTGCGAGGTGGCGGGATAGCCTGCGGCGTCCAGGTACTGGGTCCATTCGCTGGACGAGAAGCCGCTCAGGAACTGCTTGCCAACGGTGGCAAACGGCAGGCTGTTCTGGCCGCTGAGCTTTTGCAGGGCAGCGGCGTCCGCCTCGGTCTGCACCAGGCGCTCGGCATAGGGAATGCCTCTGGCTTGGAGCAACTGGCGCGCGCTGTCGCAGGGCGCGCAGTCGGACGAGGTGTACAGCGTTACCGGAAAGCGGCCGGCGATCTGGCGCAGCGCATAGGGCAGGTTGGCATTGCTGTCAGCGGTGCCCGCGACTGACGGGGCGGCAGGCGCTGCCTGCTGCTGGGCGCTTTGGGCCGGGCGGTCCGAGAAAGTGACCTTTCCATCGGGTCCGACAATGCGGTACACCTGTTGCGCACCGGCCGGCAGTGCTGTGGCAAGGCAGGCGAGGGCGAGGCAAGGCATCAGGTGGCGCAGCGCGCCGTGGCCAGAGCTGAGTGAAGACTGCATGGACGATCTCGATTGAAGGAGAGAAGGGTTGCGTGCCAGGCATGGCCAATGCGCCGCTGGATGGATGCCTGACCATGAGTGCCTGCAAGCATAGCGTGCCATCCACCCAGGGCTGCCTTGCCGCACAGCCGGATGTGGTGGTGCGCATCCGGCCGCGTTGGGCGGGCCAGGAAAAAGCGCCCCATCAGGGCGCTGCAGACCTGGGGCCGGGCTCTCAGGCCCGGGCCATGCCCTGGTGGCGCAACAGTGCATCCAGCTGGGGTTCGCGGCCACGGAAGGCCTTGAACGACTCCATGGCCGGGCGCGCGCCCCCGGCCTCCAGAATCGCCTCGCGGTAGCGGCGGCCCGTTTCGGGGTTGGGCGTTCCATCGGCGAGCATGGTTTCCTCGAAGGCCGCATAGGCATCTGCCGAGAGGACTTCGGCCCACTTGTAGCTGTAGTAGCCGGCTGCATAGCCGCCTGCAAAGATGTGGCTGAAGGTGTGGGCCGAGCGGCTGTAGGGGGTAGACGGCAGCACGGCCACCTCGGCGCGCACGCGGGCCAGCAGCGGCATGATGTCTGCCTTCGGATCATGCTCGGTATGCAGCAGCATGTCGAACAGCGAGAACTCGATCTGGCGCAGCGTCTGCATGCCCGACTGGAAGTTCTTGGCCGCGATCATCTTGTCGTACAGGGCGCGCGGCAGCGGCTCGCCGCTGTCCACGTGGGCGGTCATGTGCCTGAGCACTTCCCATTCCCAGCAGAAGTTCTCCATGAACTGGCTTGGCAGCTCCACGGCATCCCATTCCACGCCCGCGATGCCCGAGACGTCGCGCTCGTTGACCTGGGTCAGCATGTGGTGCAGGCCGTGGCCGGTTTCATGGAACAGCGTGATCACGTCATCGTGCGTGAGCAGGGCAGGCTTGCCATCGACGCCGGTGGCGAAGTTGCAGACCAGGTGAGCGACCGGCGTCTGCAGCCTGTGGTTGTCGGGGCGCAGCCAGCGGGTACGCACATCGTCCATCCAGGCGCCGCCACGCTTGCCCGATCGCGCCGGCTGGTCCAGGTAGAACTGGCCGACCAGCTCGGGGCCTTGCGGCGTGCTGCGCTCGATGCGGTAGAACTCGACGGCAGGATTCCAGACCGGCGCCGCGTCGCGGCGGATGGCCACGTCGAACAGCGTCTCGACGATCTTGAACAGGCCGGCCAGCACCTTGGGCGCAGGGAAGTACTGCTTGACCTCCTGCTCGCTGAAGGCATAGCGCGCCTCCTTGAGCTTTTCGGAGACATAGGCCCAGTCCCAGGGCTGGGGATCGGCCAGGCCCAGCTCATCGCGTGCGAAGGCTCGCAGGTCGGCGACATCCTTCTCGGCATAGGGGCGGGCCCGGTGCGCGAGATCGCGCAGAAAGTCGATCACCTGCTGTGGCGAATGCGCCATCTTGGGAACCAGCGAAATCTCGCCGAAATTGCGGTAACCCAGCAACTGCGCCTCCTCCTTGCGCAGGGCCAGGATCTCCGAGATGTTGGCCGTGTTGTCGAAGCGGATGGCATCGCCCTCGGCCTGGTCGGAGGCGCGTGTGACATAGGCGCGGTAGAGCTTCTCGCGCAGCGCACTGCTGGCTGCGAACTGCATCACGGGCAGATAGCAGGGCATCTTCAGCGTGAGCTTGAAGCCTTGCTTGCCTTCGGCTTCGGCGGCGGAGCGGGCTGCCTGGCGCACATCCTGCGGCACGCCGTCCAGCTCTTCGGCCGTGGCGTAGTAGGCGAATGCATCGGTGGCGTCGAGCGCGTTCTCGCTGAACTTCTGCGTCAGTTCGGCCGAACGTTCCTGGATCTTGGCAAAGCGCAGCTTGTCCTCGCCCCGCAGCTCGGCGCCGGAGAGCACGAAGTTGCGCATGGCATGGTCCCAGGCCGCACGCTGCTCGACATTGAGCGTGGCGGGGTCAATGGCCTTGTACTTGGCGTACAGGCGCTCGTCGGCACCCAGGCGTGTCCAGAATTCGGTGACCTTGGGCAAGGACTCGTTGTAGGCGGCGCGCAGCTCTGGCGTATCGGCCACGCTGTTGAGGTGGCTGACGGCGCCCCAGGCCGTTCCCAGCTTCTCGGTGGCGACATCGAGCACGGCCGAGATCGAATCCCAGCGCGCCGGAAAGTCGGGTGCCGTGACGGTCTCCAGGGCCTCTGCGGCCCCGGTCAGCAGGATATCGATGGCCGGGCCGACATCGGCAGGGCGTATGCGATCGAACAGGGGCAGGTCGGAGGATTCGAGGAGGGGATTGCTCATGCGTGTCAGATGCCGTCGGGTGCATTGAAATCAAGCGGCTCCCCAGGGAGCCGCCCGATGGTTGTCAGCTCCTGGTCAGCCGGCGGCGCGCTCGGCCGCCTCCATGGTGTTGACCAGCAGCATGGTAATCGTCATGGGTCCGACACCGCCGGGTACGGGCGTGATGAAGCCGGCCACTTCCTTGACGCCGTCAAAGTCCACGTCGCCGCAGAGCTTGCCTTCGTCGTTGCGATTCATGCCCACGTCGATGACCACGGCGCCGGGCTTGCACATGTCGGCCGTCAGCACGTTGCGCTTGCCGACGGCGGCGACCACGATATCGGCCTGGCGCGTCATGGCGGCAAGATCGGCCGTGCCGCTGTGGCAGATGGTCACGGTGGCATTGGCGGCCAGCAGCATCATGGCCATGGGCTTGCCGACGATGTTGGAGCGGCCGATGACCACGGCGTGCTTGCCGCGCAGGTCCTTCATGCCGATGGATTCCAGCATCTTCATGCAGCCGTAGGGGGTGCAGGCCTTGAAGCCGACTTCGCCCACCATCAGCGCGCCTGCGCTGGCCACGTGAAAGCCGTCCACGTCCTTGAGCGGCGAAATGGTCTCGATGACCTTGTGATCGTCGATGTGTGCGGGCAGCGGGAGCTGGACCAGGATGCCGTGGATGGCCGGGTCGTTGTTCAGCGCCTCGACGCGGGCCAGCAGTTCGGCCTCGGTCATCGAGGCATCGTACTTCTCCAGCACCGAATGAAAGCCAGCGTCCTCGCAGGCCTTGACCTTGTTGCGCACATAGACCTGGGAGGCCGGGTTGTCGCCGACCAGGACCACGGCCAGGCCGGGCGTGGTGCCGTGGGCCTTCAGGGCTGTGGCGCGCTGGGCGACTTCGGCACGCAGTTGGCGGGAGAGGGCGTTGCCGTCGATGAGTTGGGCTGTCATTGCAGTGAATACCAATAAAAATGCTGCTAGGGCTTGTTGATCAAGCGCTAGCAGCTCTTTGAAAAAAGCGGTGGTGTCTCTTGGCTTATCCGGCGACGGCTGCCTTGGCCGCCGCAGCGGTCTGGCCCTGGCCCAGGGCGATCTTGAGCAGATCGGCCACGGTGTTGGCGTTGAGCTTTTCCATGATGTTGGCGCGGTGCGCCTCCACCGTCTTGATGCTGATGCCAAGATCGTCGGCGATCTGCTTGTTCAGCCGGCCGGCGACGATGCGCTCCAGCACCTGGGCTTCACGGCTGGTCAGCTTGGCCAGCAGCGCATCGCGGCTGGCGGCCTGCTGGTGGCCGGCAAAGGCTTCGCGGGCATGGTCCAGCATGCGCTCGACCAGGTTCAGCAGTTCCTCTTCGTTGAACGGCTTCTGGATGAAGTCCAGTGCGCCCTTCTTCATGGTGTTCACCGCCATGGGCACGTCGCCGTGGCCGGTGATGAAGACGATGGGCAGGGGGGACTTGCGTTCGATCAGGCGGTCCTGCAGCTCCAGGCCCGTCATGCCGCCCATGCGGATGTCGACGATGAGGCAGGCGATCTCGCGTGGGTCGTAGCGCGAGAGGAAGGTCTCGGCCGAGTCGAAGCAGCGCACACGATAGTCCTTGCCCTCCAACAACCATTGCAACGAATCACGAACCGCTTCGTCGTCATCAACTACGTACACAGTGCCTTTTTTCGGGATCAAGCTCATGCAATCGTCCTTGTTGTGGGTTCAATGGTCGCTGCCGGCGTTGTCGCGTCGCCCGGCGGGGCCAGCGGCAGCCAGAATGAAAACCGGCAGCCGACAACCTCGGAACCATTGTAGAGGTTCTCGGCACGCATCCGGCCCTGGTGGGACTCGACAATGCTGCGGCACAGATTCAGGCCCATGCCCATGCCTTCGCTCTTGGTGGTGAAGAAGGCCTCGAAGAGTCGCTCCAGCACCTCGGGCGGCAGGCCCTTGCCGGTGTCCTGCACGTTGAATTCGATGACGCGCTGCTCCTCGATGGTGCGCGGCACCACACGCAGTTCCACATTGCGCTGGTGGCTGGGGCGGCCCGACTGTTCGATGGATTCGGCGCCGTTCTTCATGAGGTTGACTAGCACCTGCTCGATGAGGATGGTGTCGGCCATGATGGCCGGCATGCGCTCGGCCACGTGGTAGGTCAGCTGCACATTGCGGCGGCGCAGCTCGATCCCGGCCAGCTCCACGGCCTCGCTGACCATGTCGGTGACCTGGGCCAGGGTGCGGTTGGGCTCGCTGCGCTTGACGAAGGAGCGTATGCGCAAAATGATCTGCCCCGCGCGCTGCGCCTGGTGGGCGGTTTTCTCCAGCGCGAACTTCATCTGCTCTTCGGTCAGCGTGCCCTTTTCGAGCCGGGTGAGCATGCCGCTGCAGTAGTTGCTGATGGCGGTCAGCGGCTGGTTGAGTTCATGGGCCACGCTGGAGGCCATCTCGCCCATGGTAATCAGACGGCTGACGGACTGGGCATGCTCGGCCTGGCGATCGGCCTGTTCCTCGGCCAGGCGGCGCGGCGTGATGTCGGTGGCAATCACCATCTGGGCCAGGCGGCCGTCCACCCAGCTCAGGTAGCGCGATCGCACTTCCAGCCACTTGCCCAGTTCGGGCAGGTAGATCTCGGCGTTTTCGCTGCGTGCGCTGGTCAGCGAGTCGGTGGGCAGGCCCATGAGGCCGTCCTCGTCGTCCATGCCTTGCGGCTGCGAGCGCACGGGCAGCACGCCGGCCTGGGCAACGAGCTGCAGGTGGCCATCGGTCTGCGAGCCGAACCATTGCCGGTACAGCTTGTTGGCGAACAGCAGCTCGG
Organism: Delftia deserti; assembly: GCF_042653485.1. NCBI lineage: Bacteria > Pseudomonadati > Pseudomonadota > Betaproteobacteria > Burkholderiales > Comamonadaceae > Delftia > Delftia deserti. The sequence goes on from NZ_JBHSIH010000001.1 coordinate 6,976,377, forward strand.
CGCTGCCCAGCGGGGCGACGGACACAGAGGCGTCCAACGCCTCCAGCACGATGGTGAAGCGTTCGTAGGAGGCGGACAGCTGCTCGCGGATGCGGTTGGGCTCGGTGATGTCGGTCATGGACGACATCCAGCCCGTGTGCTGACCATGGGCGTCGATCAGCGGCGAGACATACAGGCGCGCATCGAACTGCGTGCCGTTCTTGCGCTGCACGCGCACCTGGAAGCCGCCGACGATGGTCTTGCCCGAAAGCTCTTCGCGCAGCTTGGAGTGCAGGTTGTCGTAGTCGTTGTCGGGCCAGTAGGAGTAGGGCGGCATCTGGCCGACCAGCTCTGATTCGCTCCAGCCCGTCATCTGGCAGAAGGCGGCATTCACATAGGTGATGCGGCCTTGCAGGTCCAGCGCGCGCATGCCGGTGAGCACGGAGTTTTCCATGGCGCGGCGGAAGTTGGTCTCGGCGACCAGGGCCTCCTGGGCGCGCTGGCGGCGGCGCGTGTGGCGCCAGGTGGCCAGCAGCAGCCATGCCGTCATGGCACTGAGCGTGCCCACCAGCCAGAACAGGCCGCTGCCGACCACGCCCAGCGAGGTGCGATAGGCCTGGGCGCGCAGCACCAGGCTGTTGCCCACGGGGGCGACGGGGGCCTCGTCCTCATTGGCAACGGTGCGCCAGCGCAGCAGCTCGGTGGCGGTCTGCTTGCGCGGCGTCAGCGGCGTGCCTGCCAGCACCTGGCCGCGGCTGTCGAGCATGGTCATGGCGTAGCGGGCCATGATTTCGGTAGGCGTGCCGTAGCGCAGCAGGCTGTCGATCGAATACTCGCCCAGCAGTTCGCCGATATAGCGGCCGTCCTGTGCCAGCGGCACATGCAGCTGCAGCAGCGGCGCTGCCTCCCCCTTGTGGGCCAGTCCCTGCACGTAGATGGGTTGCTGCATCTCGCGCGCGAGCTGGTAGGCCTCCAGCGCATCGCCGGCGCGCAGCACTTCGCGCGGGATGCGCAGCTGCTCGCTGCTCACGGTGGGTGCGGACTGGCTGGCCAGGATGCGCCGCTGTGCGTCGATCCAGGTGATGGACTGCAGTTCCGGGTACTGGCTGATGAGTGCTTCGGCGCGGCTGGCGAAGTCGGACTCGCCCAGGTCGTGATTGCCGATGTCGCGCGCCATGCGCATCAGTTGCTCCTGGCGCTCCAGCAGGCGCAGGCGCACGCGTTGCTGGGCGTATTCCACGTCGCGGTGCAGCGCTTCCTTCTCGCGGTCTATCTCCTCCATGCGCAGATACCAGAACGAGGCCACGATGGCCGCCATGAACATCAGTACGGCTGCGAGGGGGGCGAGGGCCGCGAAGCGGTCCTGGCGCGTGGGGGAAAGACTGCGCCACCAGCTGCGCCACCAGCGCACTGGCGCGGCCACGCCTGCCATGGGGGCAGGGCTGTGCGTGCCGTGCTCGGAAGGGGAGGATTGCATGCGCCCAGTGTAGGGGAGAGTCTGACTGTTTTTAAGGAGTATTGAAGTCGCCACGGAGGCGCTTCGGCGACGTTCTTTGGAGTCTTCACTGTATGTGCGTTTGCAGCATAATTTCAAATTATGAAATCAGAAAGCACCATTTGAAATTCGAAAAAAGTATGCGACACTCGCCGAGCATTGAGGCAGTGAATCGGTATTTTCAAGTTCGCCAGACAGGGTCTGTGCCGCGCAAGGCGTGGTGAACTACCCGCCTGCGTTGGCGCTCTGTGCCGCTCACTGGTTCGACCCCAAGACGCTACCTTCTGCAAGGAGACATTCCCATGACAGCTCAGACTGACCCGCAAGGCAATGCAGGCGTTCCCGCCGGCCTGGACCAACAAGAATCGCGCGAATGGATGGACGCCCTGTCGGCCGTCATCGATCGTGAAGGCGCCGAGTACGCGCACAAGCTGATCGAGGACCTGCTCGAGCACGCACGCCAGAACAGCGTGGACATGCCTTTCTCGGCCAACACCGGCTATGTGAACACCATCGAGGCCTCGCAGGAAGCCCGCTGTCCCGGCAACCTGGAAATCGAAGGTCGTCTGCGCGCCTACATGCGCTGGAACGCCATGGCCATGGTGGTCAAGGCCAACCGCCTGCACCCGCCCGAAGGCGGTGACCTGGGCGGCCACATCGGCTCCTTCGCCTCGCTGGCCAACATGTTCGCGGCCGGCTTCAACCATTTCTGGCATGCCGAAAACGAGAACCACGGCGGCGACTGCCTGTACATCCAGGGCCACGTCTCGCCCGGCATCTATGCCCGCGCCTACCTTGAGGGCCGCATTTCCGAAGAGCAACTGCTGAACTTCCGCCAGGAAGTGGACGGCAAGGGCCTGTCCAGCTACCCGCACCCCAAGCTGATGCCCGAGTTCTGGCAGTTCCCTACGGTGTCCATGGGCCTGGGCCCGCTGATGGCCATCTACCAGGCGCGCTTCCTCAAGTACCTGCATGCCCGCGGCATTGCCGACACCGAAAGCCGCAAGGTCTGGGTGTTCTGCGGCGACGGCGAAATGGACGAGGTCGAGTCGCTGGGTGCGATCTCGCTGGCCGCGCGCGAGAAGCTGGACAACCTGATCTTCGTGATCAACTGCAACCTGCAGCGCCTGGACGGCCCGGTGCGCGGCAACGGCAAGATCATCCAGGAACTTGAAGGCGAGTTCCGCGGCTCCGGCTGGAACGTCATCAAGCTGCTGTGGGGCAAGGGCTGGGACGAGCTATTGGCCAAGGACAAGGACGGCGTGCTCAAGAAGATCATGGCCGAGTGCAACGACGGCGACTACCAGTCGTTCAAGGCCAATGACGGCGCCTACGTGCGCAAGAACTTCTTCGGCCGCGATCCGCGCGCGCTGAAGATGGTCGAGCACATGAGCGACGACGAGATCTGGAACCTGCGCCGCGGCGGCCACGATTCGCAAAAGGTCTATGCGGCCTTCCACGCTGCCAATTCGCACAAGGGCCAGCCCACCGTGCTGCTGGTCAAGACCGTCAAGGGCTTCGGCATGGGCAAGATCGGTGAAGGCAAGAACACCGTCCACCAGACCAAGAAGCTGGGCGACGAGGACATCAAGGCTTTCCGCGACCGCTTCAACATTCCAATCCCCGACAGCCAGATCGCCGACCTGCCTTTCTACAAGCCGGCCGACGATACCCCGGAAATGCGCTACCTGCACGAGCGCCGCAAGGCCCTGGGTGGCTACCTGCCGCACCGCCGCGTGAAGGCCAGCGAGCAATTCACGGCGCCTGCGCTGGATACCTTCAAGGCCATCCTCGAAGCCACGCCCGAAGGCCGTGAGATCTCGACCACCCAGGCCTATGTGCGCTTCCTCACGCAGCTGCTGCGCGACAAGGAAATCGGCCCGCGCGTCGTGCCCATCCTGGTGGACGAGGCCCGTACCTTCGGCATGGAAGGCCTGTTCCGCCAGATCGGCATCTACAACCCCGCTGGACAGCAGTACACCCCGGTCGACAAGGACCAGGTGATGTACTACCGCGAGGACAAGGCTGGCCAGATCCTGCAGGAAGGCATCAACGAAGCCGGCGGCATGAGCAGCTGGATCGCGGCAGCCACGAGCTACAGCACGAGCAACCGGATCATGATCCCGTTCTACGTGTACTACTCGATGTTCGGTTTCCAGCGCATCGGTGACCTGGCCTGGGCGGCCGGCGACATGCAGGCGCGCGGTTTCCTGCTGGGCGGCACTTCGGGTCGCACCACGCTGAACGGCGAAGGCCTGCAGCACGAAGACGGCCACAGCCACATCCTGGCCAACACCATTCCCAACTGCGTGAGCTACGACCCGACCTTCGCCCACGAAGTCGCCGTGATCATGCAGGACGGCCTGCGCCGCATGGTGCAGAACCAGGAAAACGTCTTCTACTACATCACGCTGCTCAACGAGAACTACGCCATGCCCGGCCTCACGCCCGGCACCGAGCAGCAGATCATCAAGGGCATGTACCTGTGCAAGCCCGGCCAGAAGGTGCCGGAAAGCGGCCTGCGCGTGCAATTGCTGGGTTCGGGCACCATCCTGCGCGAATCCTTCTTCGCCCAGGAGCTGCTGCTGGCCGACTGGGGCATTGCCGCCGACGTGTGGAGCTGCCCGAGCTTCAACGAACTCACCCGCGACGGCCAGGATGCCGACCGCTGGAACCTGCTGCATCCGCTGGACACCCAGAAGGTGCCCTTCGTCACGCAGCAGCTGCAGTCGCACAATGGCCCGGTGATCGCATCCACCGACTACATGAAGGCCTACGCCGAGCAGATCCGCCCCTACATGCCCAAGGGCCGCACCTACAAGGTGCTGGGCACCGACGGCTTCGGCCGTTCGGACTTCCGCCGCAAGCTGCGCGAGCACTTCGAAGTGGATCGCCACTACATCGTGGTTGCCGCACTGCGCGCGCTGGCCGAAGAAGGCAAGATCAACGCCACCACCGTGGCCGAAGCGATCGCCAAGTACGGCATCAAGGCCGACAAGATCAACCCGCTGCACGCTTGAGTAAGAACGGGAGACACATATGGCATTGGTAGAAATTCAAGTCCCCGATATCGGTGATTTCGACGAAGTTGCTGTGATCGAAGTGCTGGTCAAGGCCGGCGATCAGATCAAGGCCGAGCAATCGCTGATCACCGTGGAGTCCGACAAGGCCTCCATGGAGATCCCCTCCAGCCACGCTGGCGTGCTCAAGGAACTGCGCGTCAACATGGGCGACAAGGTCAAGCAGGGCAGCATCATTGCCGTGGTCGAGTCGGCGGAAGCCGCTGCCCCGGCACCTGCAGCCGCCGCACCGGCCCCCGCCGCTGCAGCCCCGGCCCCGGTGGCTGCGCCTGCGCCGGCCGCTGCTCCCGCCGCCGCGCCTGCGGCCTCGGGCGCCGCCACGCAGATCGACATCAAGATTCCCGACATTGGCGACTTCAAGGACGTGGCCGTGATCGAGATGCTGGTCAAGGTCGGCGACACCGTGACGGCCGAGCAATCGCTGTTCACCGTCGAATCCGACAAGGCCTCGATGGAAATCCCGTCGCCAGCGGCCGGCACCATCACGGCGCTGACGCTCAAGATCGGTGACACGGTCAACGTGGGCGACGTGGTCGGCCAGATGAGCGTGCAGGGCGCCGCCGCGCCTGCAGCCCAGGCTGCGGCCCCGGCACCTGCTGCTGCAGCCCCTGCACCTGCTGCTGCAGCCCCTGCACCGGCTGCTGCTGCCCCGGCCGCTGCAGCTCCCGTGGCTGCCGCTGCAGCATCGGCTCCCGCCGCTGCACCTGCGCACAACCCCACCGTGGCGCCCACGGGCAAGCTGCCCCATGCGTCGCCTTCGGTACGCAAGTTCGCCCGCGAGCTGGGTGTGCCGCTGGACGAGGTCAAGGGCTCGGGCAACAAGGGCCGCATCACGGCCGACGACATCCAGGCTTTCACCAAGTCCGTCATGGCGGGGGCCGTGCAGACCAAGGCCCAGGCCGCGACCGCTCCCAAGGGCGGCTCCGGCGGCGGCGCAGGTCTGGACCTGCTGCCCTGGCCCAAGGTGGACTTCGCCAAGTTCGGCCCGGTCGAGCGCAAGGACCTGTCGCGCATCAAGAAGATCAGCGGCGCCAACCTGTCGCGCAACTGGGTCATGATCCCGCACGTCACCAACAATGACGAGGCCGACATCACCGACCTGGAAGCCTTCCGTGTCTCCACCAACAAGGAGAACGAGAAGAGCGGCGTCAAGGTGACCATGCTGGCCTTCGTGATCAAGGCGGTGGTTGCGGCGCTCAAGAAGTTCCCCGAGTTCAATGCCTCGCTGGACGGCGACACCCTGGTCTACAAGCAGTACTTCCACGTCGGCTTTGCGGCCGACACGCCCAATGGCCTGGTGGTCCCCGTGCTGCGCGATGCCGACAAGAAGGGCATCCTGCAGATCAGCCAGGAAATGGGCGAGCTGGCCAAGAAGGCCCGCGACGGCAAGCTGGGCGCTGCCGACATGCAGGGCGGCTGCTTCTCGATCTCGTCGCTGGGCGGCATCGGCGGCACGAACTTCACCCCCATCATCAACGCCCCTGAAGTGGCCATCCTCGGCCTGTCCAAGGGCCAGATGAAGCCGGTGTGGGATGGCAAGCAATTCGTGCCGCGCCTGACGCTGCCGCTGTCGCTGTCCTATGACCACCGTGTCATCGACGGTGCCTCGGCCGCGCGCTTCAATGCCTTCCTGGGCCAAGTGCTGGCGGACTACCGCCGCATCCTGCTGTAAACGGAGGCCCGACACATGGCAATCATCGACATCAAGGTGCCCGACATCGGCGACTTCGCCGAAGTGGGCGTGATCGAACTGCTGGTCCAGCCCGGTGACACCGTGGCCAAGGACCAGTCCCTGATCACCGTGGAGTCCGACAAGGCCTCCATGGAGATCCCCTCCAGCCATGCCGGCGTGGTCAAGGAACTCAAGGTCAAGATCGGCGACAAGATCGCCGAAGGCGGCCTGATCCTGACGCTGGAGGCCGCTGGCGAAGCGGCCGCCGCACCCCAGGCGGCAGCACCGGCCCCTGCAGCGGCGGCTCCAGCGCCTGCCGCTGCAGCGCCCGCAGCATCGGCTCCCGCTCCGACCGCAGCCAGCTACGCCGGTGGCGCGGCCGATTACGACTGCGACGTGGTCGTGCTCGGCGGCGGTCCTGGCGGCTACTCGGCAGCCTTCCGTGCGGCCGACCTGGGCCTGAACGTGGTCATCGTCGAGCGCTACAAGACCCTTGGCGGCGTCTGCCTGAACGTGGGCTGCATCCCGTCCAAGGCGCTGCTGCACGTGGCGGCCGTGGTGGACGAGGTCAAGCACCTGGAGGTGGCCGGCGTCAAGTTCGGCGCGCCCGAGGTCAACATCGACCAGCTGCGCGGACACAAGGACAAGGTCATCGGCAAGCTGACCGGCGGCCTGGGCCAGATGGCCAAGATGCGCAAGGTCACCGTGGTGCGCGGCTACGGCAATTTCGCCGGCGCCAACCACCTGGAAGTGGAAGAGACCACGGGCGACGGCCAGGAAAAGACCGGCAGCAAGAAGATCGTGCAGTTCAAGCGCGCCATCATTGCCGCCGGCAGTCAGGCCGTGCACCTGCCCTTCATGCCCAAGGACCCGCGCGTGGTGGACTCCACCGGCGCGCTGGACCTGGCCGGTGTTCCGAAGCGCATGCTGATCCTGGGTGGCGGCATCATCGGCCTGGAAATGGGTACCGTCTACTCCACGCTGGGCGCCCGCCTGGACGTGGTGGAGATGATGGACGGCCTCATGCAGGGCGCCGACCGCGACCTGGTCAAGGTTTGGCAGAAGATGAACGCGCCGCGCTTCGACAACATCATGGTCAACACCAAGACCGTGGGTGCCGAAGCCACGCCCGAAGGCATCAAGGTCAGCTTCGCGCCTGCCAAGGACGGCATCACCGTGCCCGAGCCCCAGGTCTACGACCTGGTTCTGCAGGCCGTGGGCCGCACGCCCAACGGCAAGAAGATCGCTGCCGAGAAGGCCGGCGTGGCCGTCACGGACCGCGGCTTCATCGAAGTCGATATCCAGATGCGCACCAATGTGCCCCACATCTTCGCCATTGGCGACGTGGTGGGCCAGCCCATGCTGGCGCACAAGGCCGTGCACGAGGCCCATGTGGCTGCCGAAGTCATCGCCGGCGAACTGCAGGGCAACAAGGAGCTGGCCGCCAGCGCCTTCAATGCCCGCGTGATCCCCAGCGTGGCCTATACCGACCCTGAAGTGGCATGGGTGGGTTTGACCGAGGATCAGGCCAAGGCCCAGGGCATCAAGGTCAAGAAGGGTGTGTTCCCCTGGACGGCTTCGGGCCGCGCCATTGCCAATGGCCGCGACGAAGGCGTCACCAAGCTGCTGTTCGATGACAGCCCCGAGGCGCACGGCCATGGCCGCATCCTGGGCGGCGGCATCGTCGGCACACACGCGGGCGACATGATCGGCGAGATTGCGCTGGCCATCGAAATGGGTGCCGATGCCGTGGACATCGGCAAGACCATCCATCCCCACCCCACGCTGGGCGAAAGCCTGGGCATGGCGGCCGAGGTGGCGCATGGCTCCTGCACGGACCTGCCGCCGCAGCGCAAGTAGGCGCAAGGCCTGGCTTTCAGGCCAGGCAAGGACAGAAAGGCAGCTTCGGCTGCCTTTCTGCTTTGGGAGACGCAGATAAGGACACAGACATCAGCCCAGACACCGGTCCAGACACAGGCACGGCAAGGGGGCAGACCTGTTCAGGCCTGGGCGCGCAGCCACTGCAGCAATTGGTCGTGCACGCCATCTGGCGTGGGCGGAGCGGGGGACAGCAGGCAGTAGCGCGAACCGTCTTCGACAAAGCCCATGGGCGCTGCCAGCACACCGTTGGCGATGTCGTCGCGCACCAGTTGCCAGGGGCCGATGGCCAGCCCCATGCCGGCCACGGCGGCCTGCAGGCTGAAATAGAAATGATCGAACTGCAGCTGGGGTCCCGATGGTGGAGGCTGACCGCTGTGCTCTGCCCAGGTGGACCAGGCCTCCGGGCGGGTGCGACTTTGCAGCAAGGGTGCCTCCGGGCGCAGCCCGGTGGCATGCCCCTCGTCGGAGTGCATGCACCACTGCGCCAGCCGCTGGGGCCGGCAGACCGGGCCTATGCGCTCGGCAAACAGGGTCTCTGCATGACAGCCCGCTGGCGGAGAGAAGTCATCGCGTCGTATGGCCAGATCGATGCCGTCCGCGAAAGAGAAAGGCCCACCGCCCGCCATCAGGTGCAACTGCAACTCGGGGTGCTGTTCCTGGAACTGGGGCCAGCGCGGGATCAGCCAGCGCATGAGCAAGGTGGGCTCGCAGGACAGCACCCAGCGGCGCGCCTGCCGGGCGCGCGAGCGCAACTCCTGCGTGGCCTGGCGCATGCGCTCCAGACCTTCGTGCACGGCCTGGGCCAGGTGGCGGCCCGCCTCGGTCAGGAAGACGCGGCGGCTGCGGCGGTCAAACAGGGGCACGCCCAGATCGTCCTCCAGCAGGCGCACGGCCCGGCTGATGGCGCCGTGGGTCAGATGCAGTTCTTCCGCCGCCTTGCTGAAGTTCTCCCGTCGGGCGGCCGCTTCGAAGCAGCGCAAGGCCTGCAGCGACGGCAGTCGCTTGCTCGGAGTGTGTGAGTTGAGTTCACCAGCTGTGTCAGAAAACATCGTTATATATTTTCACTGAAGCCCAATACTATCAGGCGCGTTGCATTGAATCGAATGGATCACCGATGACCGAGTGGATAGCTGTAGTCACCATTACCTTGCTGGCTGTCATCAGCCCAGGGGCGGATTTCGCCATGGTCACGCGCAACAGCCTGCTGCGCTCGCGCCGCGCGGGCCTGCTCACGGCACTGGGCATTGGCCTGGGGGTGCTGGTCCATGTCGGCTATACCTTGCTCGGCGTCGGGCTGCTCATGCAGCAGTCCACCTGGTTGTTCGACGCGGTCAAGCTGCTGGGGGCAGCCTATCTGATCTATTTGGGCGTGACCATGTTGCGCAGCCGTCCGGAGGGCGATTTGCCCAGCCAGCCCGTGGCCGCGCTCTCCGACCTGGCGGCACTGCGCATGGGCTTTCTGACGAATGCGCTCAATCCCAAGACCACGGTATTCGTGGTCAGCCTGTTCCTGCAGATCGTGGGACAGGACACGCCGCTGGCCACGCAGCTGGCATATGGCGGATTCATCTCGATGGCCCATGTGGCGTGGTTCTGCATTGTGGCGATGTGCTTTTCCGCCCAGCGGGTTCGTGCGCGGTTGCTGGCCGTGCGGCATTGGATAGACAGGGCCTTTGGCGGCATGTTGGTGGGGTTCGGTGTGCTGTTGGCCAGTGCCAAGCTGCAGCTGTGAGGTCGTGACGACCTGATACGAATCGGTGGGAAGGGGAGGACGGGGGAAAGGCATGCTGTGCATGCACGACTGCCCGGCAGGCGAGGCCTGCGGGGTGCCGTCCGGTACCTCGCAGGCTTAGCTGTTTCTGGCGAGTGTCAAGTCCGCCCGGCAAGCGGGTTGGCGTCCCGGTGGCTTGCGATTTGACCCTGTGCGGCAGGTTTTCATGGTGGGGGAGTGCCATCGTCTCCATGGCGGAGGCCGGCGCCCATGCCCAGGCCGCCCATGCCTGAGGCGCCCATTCCTGCGCCGCCTCTGCTGCCACCACCGCCCTTGCTCGAAGCGCCGGCTTCCGCACCACCTTTGCGTGCCCCGCCCGCCGTGCCGCCGGGACGCGTGGGGCCCTGGTTGGGAACATGCAGGCTGTCGGGGATCGGCTCCAGATCCAGCGCTTCGCGGATGAAGGCGCGCAGCGAAGTGACGAGTGCCGCAGTCTCGACAGGCTGGCCTGCCACCATGTCCTGGGCCGCCTGGGCGGCCATGCGCACCTGGTCTTGCGTACCCAGCAAGATGACATCGGACAGCGCGGCTTCGACCGCATCGCGAATGCGCCGTTGTCGCTCGCTGCCAAAAGCCGGTGGTGCATCGGCGTCGTCGGCGGCAGGCCTGCGCAGATCGCGCAGGTGCAGGGGACTCACATGCAGCGTCCCCGTGAAGGAGCCGCCCAGCGTCTTGTAGGCGGCGATAAGCGACTTCAGGCGTTCATTGATCTGGCGGTTTTCACGCTCGCGTCGCTTTTGCACGGTCTGCATGAACAGCAGGCGAATGCCCATCATCAGGCAGGTGACCAGCAACAGGCCCAACACCGTGGACAGCAGCGAAGACCAGGAACTGAAATCTAGCGATGAACGCATGCGGAGGGCCTCGGGGGTTGATGCAGGCGTTCAGTGTGCCTCCATACGGGCGGGTAGGCAGGTAAGAAGAGTGCTGTTTGCAGGCGCCGCTTGGCCTATGCTTTCGATACTTCACACATCAGCTACAGGGCGCATGGCATGCGCCCCCGGGAGGCAGCATCCAGTGAAAACAACGAAGCAGGGAGGGCATCCCTCATGGATTGTCGTGGCGGCCGGCGTCAGCGCGGCCCTGCATGTGGGCAAGCTGCCGCCGGCCGTGCCGGTGCTGCAGCAGCAATTGGGCCTGTCCCTGCTGCAGGCCGGTTTTCTGCTGTCTACCGTGCAGGTGGCCGGCATGGTGCTGGGCCTGGTGGTGGGCCTGGGTGCAGACCGCTGGGGGCTGCGGCGCAGCATGCTCGCAGGCCTGCTGCTGATGGCTGCGGCCAGCGCCCTGGGTGCCGCTGCCACGGGCTTTGCTCCGCTGCTGGCCTTGCGTGCCGTGGAGGGGCTGGGCTTTTTGCTGGTGGCCATGCCGGGGCCGGGGCTGATCCGGCGTAGCGTGGCGCCTCGCGATCTGAGCGCGCGCATGGGCTGGTGGGGCACCTATATGCCGTTGGGCAGTGCCGTCGGATTGCTGGTGGGACCGTGGGTGATGGCCTGGGCATCCTGGCCCGTGTGGTGGTTGCTGATGGGTCTGGTCTCTGCACTCGCATGGGCTGCCGTCTGGTGTGGCGTGCCGGCAGACAGGCAGGTGCCCATTGGCACGTCAGTGGCGGGTGGTGGCTGGCGTCCTCGCCTGGAACTTACCTTGCGCAGCCCTGGTCCCTGGTGCGTGGCTGTGGCCTTTGCCGTGTATTCAGGGCAGTGGATGGCCGTCATCGGCTTTCTCCCCACGGTCTATGCCGAGGCCGGCCTGGGCGCCACGCTATCGGGCACGCTGACGGCCGTGGTGGCGCTGGCCAACATGGTGGGCAATGTGGCCTCGGGCCGTTTGCTTCAAGGCGGCTGGAGCGCCTCACGTGCCTTGCGCCTGGGCTTTGGTTGCATGGCAGCGTGTGCGCTGCTGGCCTATCTGCAATGGCAGGGGCAATCGCTGGCGCCGTTGTGGCTTCGCTTTGTGGCAGTGGTGCTGTTTTCGGCGGCGGGCGGGCTGATTCCGGGCACGCTGTTTTCCATGGCGGTGCGGCTGGCCCCCGATGAGTCCACGGTATCGACCACGGTGGGTTTCATGCAGCAATGGTCCAGCGTGGGGCAGTTTGCAGGCCCGCCTCTGGTGGCGGCCGTGGCCGTGCAGGCGGGCGGATGGCAGTGGACCTGGGTGGTGACGGCGGCCATGTGCGCCATCGGCTGGTGGCTGGCCGGCGCGATCGGGCGCATCGGCGGTGCGGGTGCAGCGCCGCGCGGGCGCGCTGCAGTCTGATCACGCGTCGCGCGAGCCTATCAGCGCCTTCAGGGCCTCTTCCATCTGCTGCGCATGGTCCAGCGCGGGCAGCCAGGCCGGGGGCACGGGCTGGGCGGGGGGCTTGGGCGCGGAGGCGGCCAGCTCGGCCAGGGCGTCATCGGGCTGCAGGGCCACCACGTTGCCGTTGGCGGACAACTGGCGGCAGGCATCGACCAGCCATTCGCAGTGCAGGACGATGGCGCGCGGCATGAGACCACTGTCATGGGACATGCCGCGCACCAGGCTTTCGCCCAGCAGCAGCGCGCTGGCATACAGGCGCACGGCGTGGCGGTCATAGCGCCCGGTGATGGTCTGCAGCCCCGCGCCGCCCAGGCGGCCGCGCAGGGACCAGCGGCTGGCGCTTTGCGCCTCCACCATGGCTGCGCGCAGTGCGCTCAGCGCATCGCTGCTGCGCGTGAGCTGGCCCAGCGCGACGGTGGCATCAGGCGTGTCGTGGGTGGCGGTGGCGCGCAGGGTGGCTTCCAGCCCTTCGGCCAACTGGCCCAGCAAGGCGCTTGCCGAGCGTGACACGGCGCGCAGCGGGTTGGCCGTGAAGATCACCTGGCTGAACATCAGGCCGACGCCGGCGCCCACCAGTACGTCAACCAGCCGGGTCTCGCCTGCTGCGCTTGGTCCCATGCTCAGGACCAGCACGACGGAGACTCCCGCCTGTATCGGGACGACGGGCGGCTGCCCGAGCATGGCGGCCAGAGACAGTGCGACCAGCGAGGCCAGACTCAGCCGCAGCAGCGGAATAGTGTCGGGCAGCAGCCACGCCAATTCGCCGACGATGATGCCGATGGCGCAGCCCAGCACCAGACCCCAGGTCTGCTTGAGGTGGCTGGGCAGGCCGGGAGCCAGGCAGACCAGGGCCGTGACGGCTGCAAAGACGGGTTTGGGGTGGCCGAGCAGGTAGTGGGACAGCTCCCAGGCCAGCATCGCACCCAGCGAGGCGGCGATGGCGTCGCGCAGCGCCAGACGCAGGCGGCCGGGCGCAGCGGCCATGCCGCTCTTGGGTGTTCCAGGGGGTGTTTTTGCTTTTGCTTTTCGCCAACGCACGAAGATTCTCCCTCCAGCATGCGAAATCCAGGTTCGCAAATGCCTAAAAGCATAGCGGCCGGTGCAGCAGCGATGTGCAGGAGAGATGCTTCTTGCTTGTAAGAAAGCAGCCCGCAGCAGGCGGGTCGGGCATATCAGGCGGGTTGGAGCAGGCCTTGGATGAAGGCCCATTCATCGGGCGTGACCGGCGTGATCGACAGGCGGTTGCCCTTTTGCAGTACACGCATGCCGGCAAGCTCGGGATGCTCGCGCAGCTCGGCGATCTGCAGCGTGCGTGTCTTGCGCAGCGCCTGCACGTCCAGCGTGAGCCAGCGTGGCTTGTCGGACGAGGACTTGGGGTCGTAGTAGGGACTGCGCGGGTCGAACTGCGAGGCATCGACGCGCAGGTTGCCTGCAATGCGGGCGATGCCGTAGATGCCGGGCTCGGCGCAACTGGAGTGCCAATACAGCACCCCATCGCCCACCTGCATGGCATCGCGCATGAAGTTGCGCGCCTGGTAGTTGCGCACACCGTCCCAGGCGATGGTGGCCTGCGGCGCGGCCAGCGCGTGGTCTATGGAGAATTCGTCTGGCTCGTTCTTCATGAGCCAGAACTGGTGGGCGGAGGTGGGGGCGGCAGTCATGCCGCGATTGTGGCAAATCCCCGGACGCCGTGGCGGCGTTCCGCGCGCGCCGGCAGGAGCGCGCCGGTGACGGGACAATGGCCTTCAGCCGGGCACCTCTCCCCAGCCCGCGAACCACAGGAACCCTGCATGACCGACAGCTCCACCTATGTCCCGCCCGCCGTATGGCAGCCAGCGCCTTCTGGCGGCACCTTTGCCAACATCAACCGCCCGGTCGCCGGTCCCACCCATGACAAGGCATTGCCGGTGGGGCAGCAGCCGCTGCAGCTGTATTCGCTGGCCACGCCCAACGGCGTGAAGGTCACCATCATGCTGGAGGAGCTGCTGGCGCTTGGCCATGCCGGCGCGGAGTACGACGCGTGGCTGATCCGCATCGGCGAAGGCGACCAGTTCTCCAGCGGCTTTGTCGAGGTCAATCCCAATTCCAAGATCCCGGCGTTGGTGGACCGCAGCGTCGAGCCGCCGGTGCGCGTGTTCGAGTCAGGCTCCATCCTGCTGTACCTGGCCGAGAAGTTTGGTGCGCTGCTGCCTGCCGAGCCCGCTGCGCGTACCGAGACGCTGAACTGGCTGTTCTGGCAGATGGGGTCGGCACCTTACCTTGGCGGTGGTTTCGGGCATTTCTATGCCTATGCGCCCGAGAAGTTCGAGTACCCCATCAACCGCTTCACCATGGAGACCAAGCGCCAGCTCGATGTGCTCGATCGCCAACTGGCCCTGCACCCGTTCATTGCAGGGGCGAACTACAGCATTGCCGACATCGCCATCTGGCCCTGGTACGGGGTCCTGGTGCTCAACGAGGTGTATGGCGCGGCCGAGTTCCTGTCAGCCCATGAATACACGCATGTCATGCGCTGGGCCCGTGAGATTGCCCAGAGGCCGGCCGTGCTGCGGGGGCGCCGCGTGAATCGTACCTGGGGAGATGAAGCCACCCAGGTGCCCGAGCGCCACCAGGCGTCGGACCTGGGCTGAGAGCCGTCTACTGGGAGCGGCCCCAGGGGCCGCGATCGGGCTGGCGCCAGAAGCGCGGGCGCTTGCCGGAGGGCTCGGGGGCGGGCTCGGCCTCGCGCCCGTCCTTGTCGGTCCTATCGGCCTTGTCGGCCTTTTTGGCGTTTTCCAATTGCTGACCTGTCTGCTCGACCTTGCGCGCCGTGCGATCCAGCCGCGAGGGAATGTCGAGTTCTGCGTGCTCGACCACACGAATGCAGTCCTGGATATGCCGCTCGCCCAGATAGCGCAGCGTGGCATAGCCCAGCGCTGCCGCTGCGGCCTGGCCTGCCAGCGGCACGTACTTGGCGGCCTGCGTGGCCGTCATGCGCATGCCGGCCGCGCGCGCCAGGCGCACCACCATGTCGCGCGTGATCAGCTTGCCGATCAGCACCGAGCCCACCATGGCCACGGCCTTTTGCACCTGCTCGCGCTTGCCCGGTTCCAGCTTGTCCAACTGTTCTGGCGTGAGGCCGAATTCGCGGTTGATGCGCGGCAGCAGCCGCGCCAGCAGTGCCGCATCCACCAGCCAGTCCAGGCCCGGAATGGGCAGGCTGCTGGCCGCTGCGCCGACCAGCGCACGCCGGTGCAGCAGTTTGCGCGCGCTCTCGGCCGCTTGCGCCACATCGTGGCGCGGTGGTGGAGGGGGAGGGGTCTTGTCCGGTGTGCGAAAGATCATGCGTGCCAGTGAAGACGGGGCAGATGTCGATCAGGAAAATGCGCCAGCCGGCGGATGCGGCTGGCGCGCAGGGTGGTCAGCGTGCGCTCTTGCTGCGCACCAGGCCGTAGATGAAGAGAATGACGACGGCGCCCACGATGGAGGCGATCCAGCCTGCGGGTTGCCCGGCCTCGTACCAGCCCATGGCGACGCCGACATAGCTGGCAAGAAACGATCCTGCCACGCCCAGCAGGATGGTCATGATCCAGCCAAGGCTGTCATCGCCGGGTTTGAGTGCCCGCGCCAGCAAGCCAACGACCAGGCCAACGATGAGGGTACCAATCAAGGACATCATGCTTTTCTCCGAACTGAAGCTTCCATGCCGCGACTCTAGGGCCGGGCACCGGGTGGCCCTGTCGGACAGCATCTCAACCTGGAACGAAGCCAGGGCAGGGCCCTGGAAAACAAAACGCCTGCATGGGCAGGCGTTTGTGGATTGGCGCAAAAGACGCTGCGATCACTGCAGCTGGCTTGCCTGCATCTGCAGGGCCAGAGCGGCCTTGCTGGCGTCCAGGCCCAGGCCATCGGCATCCTGCACGCGGCGGGCGCCATCGAAGCGGCGGGCCCAGTACGCGCTTTGCATGCTTTCCACGCGGACCTGCGCACCGGTGCGCGGTGCATGGATGAAGTTGCCGTCGCCTACATAGATGCCGACATGGCTGAAGGTGCGGCGCATGGTGTTGAAGAACACCAGATCGCCGGGCTTGAGTTCGTTCTTGTCGATTTTTTCCGTGGCCTGCGCCTGCTGGTCAGCGCGGCGCGGCAGGACCTTGCCCAGGGTTTCGGAGTAGATGGCGCGGACGAAGCCGCTGCAGTCGAAGCCGGTTTCGGCACTGTTGCCGCCGCGGCGGTAGGGAACGCCGATGAAGCCCATGGCGGTCACGACCAGATCGGAGGTCTTTTCGGCGACGCTTTGTCGTGCTTCCTTGACGAAGTCGGAAGTGCGTTCCGCCATGTGGTGGCGGGCTTCGCGCAGCTGCGAGATGAGGCTGCGGTTGACCAGCAGCTGATTCATATCGTCGTCACGCATTTCGGGCGGAGCCGCGTGTGCCGTGACGCTGACAAACAGGAGTGCAATAAGCCATCGGGACATGGGGCGCGAGATTACCACGCAAAAACGTAGGACAAATTCGATAAGACCCCCGAAAGCCTGGGTTTTTGAGTTACCTCAGGAATCCGGGCTGCGCGGCAGGGAGCGCACGCAAGCTGCGACAATGGAAAGCTTTCCCTTTTGTCCTCTATAAGAAGGGCGGCCCGCGCCGCCCCATATTCCCAAGAAAGATCCGCCATGCTGCTTGAAGCCACCGACTCCCAGCTCGTACTCGTCGATTACCAGGAGCGCCTGATGCCGGCCATCTTCGAGGGACCGGCAGTTCTGGCCAATGCCGTGAAGCTGGCGCGCCTGGCGCAGCTGGTGGACGTGCCGGTCTTCGGCACCGAGCAGAATCCCTCGCGCCTGGGCGCCAACGACGCCGAACTGCGCGCGCTGTGCGACCGGACCCTGTCCAAGATGCATTTCAGCGCCGTGGCCGAGGGCCTGGGCGAGTGGCTGCGTCCTCCTGCACGGCCCCAGGGCGGCAATGCACGCAGCCTGCCCAAGCACCTGCAAAAGCCCCAGCAGCAGGCGCCCGAGCGCAGCATGGTGGTGATTGCCGGCTGCGAAGCCCATGTCTGCCTGCTGCAGACGGCGCTGGAGCTGCTGGAAGATGAGTTCGATGTCTGGGTCGTCACCGACGCCTGCAGCTCGCGCACCGAGCGCAACCGCGATGCCGCCTTCGACCGCCTGGCCGGCGCGGGTGCCGAGCTGGTGACCACGGAGATGGTGGCCTTCGAGTGGCTGCGCAGCTGCGAGCACCCGGCCTTCAAGGAGTTGCTGGCCCTGGTCAAGTAAGGCACGGGTTCCTGGGTCCGCCGTCTTGAGGCGCTCTTTGGAGCGCCTTTTTTCATGGTGACCTGTCTGTTCTTGGGAGGCGGGCTGTCGCTGCACCGCGTAGTTCTACGGAGCTGCGTGCGTAGCCGGCCGAATAGGCGCGGGCAGGGCGTTTTTCTACAGTGGCGGCATTCCCCCAAGAGAGACTGTATGAAGCACGTTCTGACCTTCACCGCCCTGATCCTGACCGCCTCGGGCAGCGCTTTGGCTGCCGACAATTTCTATGGCGCCGTCCGCATCAACTCCGCCAACTACAAAGCCCACGACATGGACTCCAGCGCCCGCCCCGGCCTGGGGCAGTTCGTGCCTGGCGACGACAGCCGCCGCGCTACAGGCGGCTCTCTGGCCCTGGGCTATCAGCTCCCGTCGGACTGGCGCCTGGAAGCCGAATACACCCTGCCCAGGAGCAACGAGTTCACCAGCGGCTCCACGCGCTTTCCCACGAGCTTCAATCACCACAGCATCCGTTCTCAGCGCCTGATGATCAATGCGTACAAGGATTTCCCCCTGAACGCGCAGTTCTCCGTTTACGGCACGGCGGGCCTGGGCCTGGCCCACCTGCAGTCCAGCGGCTGGCAAGGCAATCCGAATCGCCAGTACTTCAGCGATTCCCAGAACAATCTGGCCTATGCGCTGGGCTTTGGCGTCAGCTACTCGCCGATTCAAAAGCTCAGCATCGACCTGGGCTACCGCTATGTGGGAATGGGCAAGACCCACAGTGGCGCCAACAACTTCACCAATGTCCGTGGCCTGCAGGATGAGCAGATGCGCGCCAAGCTGAGTTCCAGCGAGATCTCGGTCGGCCTGCGCTACAGCTTCTGAGTTTGTAGGGGCCTGCCTGCCAGCGCAGCGCCGAGTTGTCAGCTTTTGGCAAGCGCATTATGAATAATTATGAATTCAGAAGCCGCCAATCCATGACAACGACAGGAGACAGACAATGGCCCCGCGTTTCGACGATTTCCACCGCCGCTCCATCGAGGAGCGCGATGCCTTCTGGGCCGAGCAGGCCCGCCGCATCGACTGGCATGTGCCGCCCCAGCGCATCTGCGACTACGACAATCCGCCGTTTGCACGGTGGTTTGTCGGGGGGCAGACCAATCTCTGCCACAACGCCGTGGACCGGCATCTGGCCGGGCGCGCCGACCAGAACGCGCTGATCGCCATCTCCACCGAGACCGGCACGGAAAAGGTCTACACCTACCGCGAACTGCATGCCGAGGTGCAGCGCATGGCCGCCGTACTGCAGTCGCTGGGCGTGCACAAGGGCGACCGCGTGCAGATCTACATGCCCATGATTGCCGAGGCGGCCTTTGCCATGCTGGCCTGCGCGCGGCTGGGCGCCATCCATTCGGTGGTGTTCGGCGGCTTTGCCTCGGCGGCGCTGGCCTCGCGCATCGACGATGCCGAGCCCAAGGTCATCGTCAGTGCCGACGCGGGCTCGCGCGGCGGGCGCGTCGTGGCCTACAAGCCCTTGCTGGACGAGGCCCTGCAACTGGCCAGCCACAAGCCAGCGGCCGTGCTCATCGTGGACCGTGGCCTGGCGCCCGCGCCCATGCGCGAAGGCCGTGACCACGACTGGGCCAGCCTGCGTGCGCTGCACGCCGACGCCCAGGTCGCCTGCACCTGGGTGGAATCCACCGACCCCAGCTACACGCTCTACACCAGCGGCACCACGGGGCGCCCCAAGGGCGTGCAGCGCGATACGGGCGGCTATACGGTGGCGCTGGCCGCCAGCATGCCGCTGATCTTCGGGGCCGAGGCAGGGCAGACTTTTTTCTGCACCAGCGACATCGGCTGGGTCGTGGGTCACAGCTACATCATCTATGCGCCGCTGATCGCCGGCATGGCCACCGTGCTCTACGAGGGCCTGCCGATACGGCCCGATGCTGGCATCTGGTGGAGCATCGTGGAGAAGTACCGGGTCACCCACATGTTCTCGGCGCCCACGGCCATCCGCGTGCTCAAGAAGCACGATGCCGAGTACCTGCACCGCCACGATATCTCCAGCCTCAAGGCGCTGTGGCTTGCCGGCGAGCCGCTGGACGAGCCCACGGCGCAGTGGATCAGCCAGGCCCTGGGCAAGCCCATCATCGACAACTACTGGCAGACCGAGACAGGCTGGCCCATCCTCACGCTGTGCAACGGCGTGGAGCAGCAGACCACGCGCTTCGGCAGCCCGGGCAAGGCCGTCTATGGCTATGACGTCAAGCTGATCGACGAGGCCACTGGGGAGGAGCTGCTCGGCGCCGGGCAAAAGGGCGTGCTGGCCATCGAGGGACCGCTGCCGCCGGGCTGCATGCAGACCGTCTGGCGTGACGATCAGCGCTTCGTCAACACCTACTGGAAGAGCATTCCGGGCCGCATGGTCTACAGCACCTTCGACTGGGGCATTCGCGACGAGGACGGCTACTTCTTCATCCTGGGGCGCACGGACGACGTGATCAACGTGGCCGGCCACCGCCTGGGCACGCGCGAGATCGAGGAATGCATCTCCGCCCATCCCCAGGTGGCCGAGGTCGCCGTGGTCGGCGTGGCCGATGCGCTCAAGGGCCAGGCGGCGCTGGCCTTTGCCGTGCCCCGGACGGCGCTGGAGGGCGAGGCCGAGCGCGCGGCGCTGCAGGCCGATGTGATGAAGCTGGTCGATGCGCGGCTGGGCGCGGTGGCACGGCCCTCGCGCGTGGTCTTCGTCAGTGCGCTGCCCAAGACGCGCAGCGGCAAGCTGCTGCGCCGCGCCATGCAGGCCGTGGCCGAGGGGCGCGACCCGGGCGACCTCAGCACCATGGAGGACCCGGCTGCGCTGGCCCAGGTGCAGCAGCAACTGTGAGGACGGGCGTGCGCTGCAACCGTTTGTAGCCGGAGTGATGTGCGGCGGCGCCCCCGCCTGCCGCGCCTACAATCGCGCCTTGGGCCGCAGCCGGGCCGTGTTCCGGGCTGCGGCGCCCTGTTTTCAACCGACGAGAAAGCGTTTTCGACGTGCAGGTCGCATCTTCCATCTTCAAAGCCTATGACATCCGCGGCATCGTGCCGTCCACGCTCAACGAGGAGGTGGCGCTTGGCGTGGGCCGCGCCTTCGGCATGGCGGCCCTGGCGGCCGGCGAGACCGTGGTGGCCGTGGGACGCGATGGCCGCCTGTCGGGACCCTCGCTGTCCGCGGCGCTGATTGCCGGCCTGACCGAGGTCGGCATCGAGGTGATCGACATCGGCCTGGCCACCACGCCCATGCTGTACTACGCGGCCAGCACGCTGGCGCGCTCGGGTATCCAGGTCACGGGCAGCCACAACCCCAAGGACTACAACGGCTTCAAGATGGTGCTGGCCGGCCGCGCCATCTACGGCGAGGAAATCCAGGCCCTGCGCCGCCGCGTCGAAAGCGATGACTGGACGATCATGGGCACCGGCAGCGTGCGCCGCGCCGATGTGCTGGCCGACTACCAGGCGCGCATCGTGGGCGATGTGAAGCTGGCGCGTCCCATCAAGATCGTGGTGGATTGCGGCAACGGCGTGGCCGGGGCCTCGGCGCCCGGCATCTTCCGCGCGCTGGGCTGCGAGGTGATCGAGCTGTTCTCCGAAGTGGACGGCGAATTCCCCAACCACCATCCCGATCCCAGCAAGCCCGAGAACCTGCGTGACGTGATCGAGGCGCTGCGCACCACGGATGCCGAGCTGGGCCTGGCCTTCGACGGCGACGGCGACCGCCTGGGCATCGTCACCAAGGACGGCCAGAACATCTTCCCCGACCGCCAGATGATGCTGTTTGCCAAGGACGTGCTCTCGCGCGTGCCCGGCGGCAGCATCGTCTATGACGTGAAATGCACGCAGCGCCTGGCGCCCGCCATCCGCGAGGCAGGTGGCGAGCCCGTGATGTTCAAGACCGGGCATTCCCTGGTCAAGGCCCGCATGAAGGAGCTGGATGCGCCGCTGGGCGGCGAGATGAGCGGCCACATCTTCTTCAAGGAACGCTGGTACGGTTTCGATGACGGCACCTACGCGGGCTGCCGCCTGCTGGAGATCGTCAGCCGCCACGCCGATCCCAGCGCCTTGCTCAACGCGCTGCCCACCAGCTTTTCCACTCCCGAGCTGAATGTGGCCTGCGCCGAAGGCGAGCCCCATCGCCTGGCCGCCGAACTGCAGGCCCTGGCCGCCGAGACCTTTGCCGCACCGGCCCAGGTCAGCACCATCGACGGCCTGCGCGTGGACTGGGCCGACGGCTTCGGCCTGATCCGCGCCAGCAACACCACGCCCGTGCTGGTGCTGCGCTTCGAGGGCCAGACCCAGGAGGCGCTGTCGCGCATCGAGGCGCAGATGCTGGCGCTGCTGGAGCGCGTCAAGCCCGGCGCGCAGGTTGGCGGCGCCGCGCACTGATTTGCGCGCCAGGCGATGACTTCACGCTCTCCCACGTCCTGGGCGCGCGCGCTGTACAGCGCCGTGACCTGGGCGGCGCAGCCGCTGCTGCGCCGCAAGCTGCTGCGCCGCGCCGAGGCCGAGCCCGTCTATGCCGAGCACATTCCCGAGCGCTTTGGCCGCTACCAGCCGGCCACGCTGGGGCAGGACGGACGCGGGCAATGGGTCTGGATCCATGCCGTATCGCTGGGCGAGACACGTGCTGCCGCCATCTTGCTGGCTGCGCTGCGCGAGCGCCTGCCCGGTATGCGCCTGCTGCTGACCCATGGCACGGCCACAGGCCGCACCGAAGGCCGCCGGCTGCTGCAACCCGGCGACCTGCAGGTCTGGCAGCCCTGGGATACGCCAGCGGCCGTGCGCCGCTTCGTGCAGCAATTCCGGCCAGCGGTCGGCGTGCTCATGGAAACCGAGGTGTGGCCCAACCTGGTCGCCATCTGCCACGAAGAGGGCGTGCCGCTGGCGCTGGCCAATGCGCGACTCAGCGACAAATCGCTGGGCCAGGCGCTGCGCGTGGCGCCACTGGCGCGCCCTACCTATGCCGCCCTGGCCGCCGCCTGGGCACAGACCGAGGACGATGCGCAGCGCCTGCGCCTGCTGGGTGCGCCCGTGCGCGGCGTGCTCGGCAACCTGAAATTCGATGCGCGTCCGGACGCTGCGCTGCTGGAGCGCGCCCGCGAATGGAAGACTGCGGTGTCCCGTCCCGTGGTGCTGCTGGCCAGCAGCCGCGAGGGCGAGGAGGCCATGCTGCTGTCCGCCCTGCGCACGCTGGGGCCGGCAGGCCGGGCCGTGCAATGGCTGGTCGTGCCGCGCCATCCGCAGCGCTTTGACGAAGTGGCGGCGCTGCTGGCTGGCGGCGGCCTGCATGTCTCGCGCCGCAGCCAGTGGGTGGGTGGCCCGCCCTGCGGGGCTGCGGCGGATGACATCGACATCTGGCTCGGTGATTCGCTGGGCGAGATGACCCTGTACTACGGCCTGGCCGACGCCACGCTCATGGGCGGCAGCTTTGCGCCGCTGGGCGGCCAGAACCTCATCGAGGCCCTGGCCTGCGACTGCCCCGTGGTGCTGGGGCCGCATACCTTCAACTTCAGCGAGGCCTCGGACCTGGCCTGCGAAGCCGGCGCCGCGCTGCGCGCGCCCGACCTGGAGCACGGGCTGCGCCTGGCCGTGGACCTGGCCCGGGATCGACAGGCCCACGCCCATGCCGTGGCCCAGGCGCGCGGCTTCCTGGACCAGCACCGCGGGGCCGCACAGGCCACGGCGCAGGCGGTGGCCGGGCTGTTGCGGTCGCTTGCCTGATCCTCCTGTGCCAGGGGGCGGGCAGGCAAGACTGCGCAGCAAAAGGGCTTTTGCCCGTTCAGCGAAAGGGCGACTCAAAGGGGTTGACAAGCGCCACGCCAAAATCCGCGAAGTCGCGAATGTTGCGTGTGGCCACGACCAGCCTGTGGCGGATGGCCGTGGCTGCAATCATGGCGTCCTCATACAGCGCATCGGAGCGCCCGTGCATCAGCCGGGCCCAGATGCGGAAGGTCTCGGCATCCATCGGCAGCACGTTGTAGGAGGCGGAGACCAGATCTGCCCAGCGTTCGATTTCCTGGGCCTTCTCAGCATCCTGTTGCCGGGTCAGCTCTATGCCCGCCTGGATTTCGCCCAGGCTGACCGCGGACAGATGGAGCTCCGGCTCAGGCAGGGATTGAAGCCAGGCCAGGACGGCTCCGTGGGGCCTGGGGCGCCGCAGCTCTGAAATGATGTTGGTGTCCAGCAAATACATTTCTGGCGCACTCAGTTGGCGGGTTCGATGGGCCTGCGGTGTGCCTGGCCGCGCGGCGGGATCAGCAGGTCTGCGCGGCCCACTTCCGAGAGCAGCAGTTCCTTGAGCGAAGCAGGTTCGGCAGCGGGATGCAGGCGGCGCCACTCTTGCATCGGAACGAGCACGGCAGTGTCTGCGCCATGCCGGGTCAACACTTGCGGGCCATCGGTCAGGCAGGCTTCCAGAAGCTCGTTGAAGTGGTCTTGGGCATCTTGCACAGGCCAGGATTTCATGATTGCGCTCCTTCGCTCACGGGTTACAGGCCCAGTCTAGTTCCTGGACTGTTGGCTCTGCAATCCTGGGCCCATGCACGCATCAAGGGCCCTATCCTTCCTGCAGCACGGGCAGGTTGACGCTTGCCAGCAGCCCTCCATCCTCAGCGTTGTGCAGCTTGATGCTGCCGCCGTGCCGCTCGGTCACGGTCCTGGCAATGGCCAGGCCCAGGCCGCTGCCGCTCTGGCTCTGGTCGGGTACGCGGAAGAAGCGGTCGAAGACGCGCTGGCGCCAGGCCTCGGCGATGCCCGGGCCCCGGTCGCGCACCTGAAGTACCGCGTTGTCGCCCTGGCGCTGTAGCCGCACGCTCACGGTGGCGTGCGCGGGGCTGTATTTGATGGCGTTGTCCACCAGGTTGTCGATCAGCGAGACCAAGCCTTCGCGTTCGCCCATCACGCTCAGTGGCTCGCTGGCTTCCAGGGCCAGTTCCACCGGGCGGCGGCAGGCCAGGGCGTCGAGTGCAGCGAGCCGGTCTTCCAGCAGCAGGTCCAGGCGCAGCGGCTGCATGGCCATGCCGGGCGCTTCGGTCTCGCTGCGCATGAGCTGCAGCAACTGGGCCACCATGCGGCTGGCGCGCTGGTTGCTGCGCAGCAGGCTGTCCATGAGTTCCTGCTGGTGCGGTTCGCCGCCATGGCGCAGCATGGCTTCCACGTTGACGTGCATGGCTGCCAGCGGCGTGCGCAGTTCATGGGCCGCATCGGCAATCAGGTTGCGTTCCCGTTCGCTGCTGGAGCGCACGCGGGCCAGCAGGGCGTTGATGTCCTGCACCAGCGGCCGCAGCTCGGCGTGCGGCGGCGCATAGGTGAGCGCGCTGAGGTCGTCGGGGCCGCGTGTGGCCAGCTCGTCGCCCACGCGGCGCAGCGGGCGCAGCGCCGCGCGTACCGACCACCAGGCAGGAAAGGCCAGGAAGGGCAGGCTGATCAGCAGCGGCAGCAGGTAATAGCTGCGGGTGTTGAGGGTGATCAGCAGTTCCTTGAAGGACGGCAGCATCAGCGTGACTTCGGTCTGGCCCGAGGCCGAGCGCAGCGTGCTCATGCGCCAGGTCTGCCCTTCGAAATCTATGTCCTCGACCGTGTCCAGCACGCGGTTGCGCAGGGTGGGTGCCGGCGTGGGCGAGCGGTACAGGAGCTGGCCGCGCTGCCAGACCAGCAGCGTGGGCGTGAAGCGGATGTCGTCGTCTCCGTCGCCGTACTCATGGCGCAGGGCCGTGTCCAGCGCGGCCAGGCTGTGCTGCTGGCGGTCCGGAAGGTCGGCCAGGTCCTCGGCCACTGCCATGACGAGTTCGTAGACCGGCTTGCTGACCAGCAATTCATTGTGGAAGTGGGCCATGTAGATGGCTGCCACCAGCAACGCGGTCCAGATCGCGGTGAGCACGCCCATCTGGGCCAGCAGCAACCGCCGGCCCAGTGTGGGCCGCAGCCAGCGGCGCCATCTCGGGCTGGCCTGGTGCCCCGGCAGGGTGTGCGATGTCATGGGCAGGAGGGGGGAGCCATCGGCTGCGAGTCGATGACATAGCCAATGCCGCGTACCGTGCGTATGAAGCCCGGCCCGATCTTGCGGCGCAGGTTGGAGACATGGACTTCCAGGGCATTGCTGCCGTTGGCGCTGCCGCCCGGGATGACTTCCTCCTCGATGCCGCTGCGCGTGACCACGCGGTCCATGCGCCGCAGCAGCAGGGCCAGCAGGTCGAATTCGCAGCGCGACAGCTCGACGTTCTGGCCTGCAACGCTGACACGGCGCGTGGGCTCGTGCAGCGACAGGCCGCGCAGATGCAGCGTGCCGTCGCCCTGCCCATAGCTGCGGCGTGCCAGGGCGCGCACGCGTGACACCAGTTCGGCCAGGGCAAAGGGCTTGACCAGATAGTCATCGGCGCCGCTGTCCAGGCCGTGCAGCCGGTCGTGTAGGCTGTCGCGTGCGCTCAGGATCAGCACGGGCAGGCGGCGCCATTCGCGGCGCAGGCGCGTCAGCAGGCTGATGCCGTCGCCATCGGGCAGGCCCAGGTCCAGCAGCACCATCTCGAAGCTTTGCTGCTCCAGCGTGCGCAGCGCATCGGACAGGCGGCGCACCCAGACCACATCCATGGCGTGATCGCCCAATGCGATGCGCACGCCATTGCCCAGATCCAGATCGTCCTCCACCAGCAGCAGTCTCATCGTGTGTTTCCTGTGCCGCTCCCATGCCGCGGACCGGCGCCTGCGGGAGGGCTGCCGCGAGTATCGGTCAAGGCGCGGGCGATGCGCTTCAGCATTCCTTCAGGAAAGCCGGGGCAGGTCTTCAGGCTGGTTTGCCACAGTGGCCCGCTCGACAACCCCCACGAAGGCAAGGCGCGCATGCCAAGACCCTCCCGCTGTTCCTTGCTGAGCCGTCTGGCGGCGCTGTGCGCGCTGGCTGCCTGGATTCTGGTCGTGGCAGGTTTGCGTGCCTCGGCTTTGCCAGAGCACAGGGCTGCAGCGCCAGGCGCGCGGCCCACGGCGGCCGGGCATCAGCCAGGGGCACTGCCGGCCGTGCGGGCGCTTCAGGGATTCAAGGGGCTGGCGCGCGGAGCGACAGCGCATCGATGGCGCGCAGGTCGTCGTCGCTGAGCGTGCCGGCGGCCTGGCGCAGCTTGAGCTGGCCCAGCAGCACCTGGTAGCGCGCCAGGGCCAGGTCGCGCTGGGTCTGGTAGAGCTGGCTCTGTGCGTTGAGCACGTCGATGTTGATGCGCACGCCGACCTCGTAGCCGAGCTTGTTGGCGTCCAGCGCGCTTTGGCTGGACGCCAGCGCGGCCTCCAGCGCCTTGACCTGTGCCTGGCCCGACTGCACGCCGAAGAAGGCCGTGCGCGTGCTTTGCTCCACGTTGCGCTGGGCGTCGTCGAGCTGTGCGCGCGCCTTGTCTTCCAGCGCCAGGGTTTCCTTGATGCGGTTTTGCACGGCAAAGCCGGCGAACAGGGGCAGGTTCATGACCACGCCCACGCTGGCGGCATTGGTGCGGTAGCTGGTGCCGATTTGCGGCGTGACCGAGCCGTTGGGATAGCGGTTGACCACGTAGCCGGCCTGCAGGTCCACGGTGGGCTTGTGGCCGGCCTCGGCTTTCTTCGTTTCCAGCTGGGCGATGTCCAGCGCCAGGCGGGCCTGGCGCAGCTGGGGCTGGCCTTGCAGTGCGGTGTCCACCCAGGCCTGGGCGTCGGCGGGCATCAGGGCCGGCAACTGCAGCGGCTGGGCCAGCGGGCGAGGCACGGTGCCCACGGCGCCGACGATCTGGTCCAGCACCAGGCGCTTGACGCGCAGATCGTTCTCGGCGGCGATTTCCTGCGCGCCGGCCAGGTCGAACCGGGCCTGTGCTTCGCGCGAGTCGGTGATGGTGGCCGTGCCGACCTCGAAGTTGCGCTTGGCGAATTCCAGCTGCTGTGCAATGGCTGCCTTCTGGGTTCTGACCACGGCCAGGCTGTCCTGGGAGCCCAGCACGTCGAAGTAGGCCTGGGCCACCCGCACCAGCAGGTTCTGCTCGCCGCTGTCCAACTGGGCGCGCGCCACGTCCACGCCGCGCTGGCCCTGGTCGTAGGCGATCTTGTTGGCCGGGCGGTACAGCGGCTGCTGGGCGCTGAGCTGCAGGTTCTGCTGGGGCGAGCGAAAGCTCCCCGGCAGCACGCTGACTTCCACATGCGAGGTGTTGGCGCCGGCCTGCAGCCCCACGCTGGGCAACAGGCCCGAGCGTGCCTGCTCGGCACGGCTGGCGGCGGCCTGGGCGTCGGCCTGCTGGGCCTGCCACTGGGCGTCGTAGCCGCGCGCCTTGGCCACCAGTTCGGACAGGTTCTGGCCCGCGGCCGCAGAGGCTGTCAGAGAGGGCAGGGCAGACTGCGGGGCCGCAGGGGCGGGCGCAAGGACGGCTGGGGCAGGAGCCTGTGCCAGGGCCGAGCCCATGCCGGCCGCGCACAGCAGCAAGGCCATGTGGCGCAGGGGCCAGGCGTATGGGCGGGTCAGGGCGGAAGCGACAGGGGCAAGGGGCCGAAGCAGGGGCATAGAGGTCCTCGAATCAAAACACAGTCGTCACGAAGCACCGGGGACGGCTGGTGTACAGCCGTGTCCCGGGTTTCTTTTGCGTGTTGCCGCTCAGTAGCGCGGCACGCCTGGGTCGCGCTCGCGCGACCAGGCATCGATGCCTCCGCTGATATTGGCCACGGTCTCGAAGCCGTTGTTCATCAGGAAGGCAGCGACATGCATGCTGCGTGCGCCGTGATGGCACAGGCAGGCTGTGGGGTGATCCGGATCGAGTTCCTGCAGGCGCGAGGGAATCTCGCCCATGGGGATGCAGCGCAGCTCGAAGCCCTCGGGGCGTACGCTGGCCTGGGCCACTTCCCAGGGCTCGCGCACGTCCAGCACCAGGGGCAGGGCATCGGAGCCGCTGGAGTGCTGGTTCAGCCAATCGTTGAGTTGCGCGGGAGGCACTTGGGGAAGCATCGGAAAGATCCTTGCGGAATGGAATGGAGTTGCCGCAGCGGCCGGAATCCTCTGGACTCCGGCCGCCATGGCGGATTTCAGAACGTGAAGCGCGAAGGCTCTTCGAAGTTGGCCAGGCGTGCGGTCACCACGTCCCAGGGCTGGCTGGTCTCGAACTGGTGGCCGTTCTTTTGCACCAGCGTGAAACGCATCATGGGAAGCTGGCCGACGATGGCTGCCAGGCGGCCGCCGTCGTTGAGCTGGGCCAGCAGGGCCTGCGGCACCTGGGCGACCGAGCCGCTGAGCACGATGGCGTCGAACTGGCCCAGAGCGGCCGCTGCCGTGGCGCCATCGGCCAGCTTGACCTCGGCATTGGTGATGCCGGCGCCCAGCAGGTTCTCGCGGGCCATCTCGGCCAGCTCGGGCACGATCTCCAGTGTCACGACTTCCTTGGCCTGGGCGGCCAGCAGGGCGGCCATGTAGCCCGAGCCGGCGCCGATTTCCAGCACGCGGTCGGTGGGCTTGATCTTCAGGTCCTGCAGCATGCGGGACTCGATGCGCGGGGCCAGCATGCACCAGCCCTTGGCGGCGGCTTCCTCGGCCGAGGCAACCAGGGGGATTTCCAGGTCCATGAAGGCCAGGCCGGCGTGCTCGGGCGGCACGAAATTCTCGCGGTGCACCTTGCCCAGCAGTGCCAGCACTTCTTCATCAAGCACGTTCCAGGGGCGGATCTGTTGCTCGATCATGTTGTAGCGCGCGTGCGCTTGGGCGCTGTGGTGTTCGGGCAGGCTGTTCAGGGGCAGGCTCATGGGGTATCTCCGGAGAAAGACTTGTCAGGACAAACCTTTGATTCTACGAGTCTCGCGGCGGGGTGGGGGCGCTGGCGGCGCCCTGGCCGGGTGCCGCGTCGTGCCGGTCGCCGTTCCACAGGCGCCGCAGCCACTGGGAGAAGTCGTCAAGGTAGCAATAGACCACGGGCACGACCACCAGGGTCAGCAGCGACGAGGTGACCACGCCGCCGATCACCGACTGGCCCATGGGCGCGCGCTGCTCGGAACCTTCGCTGAGTGCGAAGGCCAGCGGCACCATGCCGAAGATCATGGCCAGCGTGGTCATCAGAATGGGGCGCAGCCGCACGCGTGCCGCCAGCAGCAGGGCCTGCTCGCGCGGCAGGCCGTCGCGGATCTGTCCGGTGTCCGGGTCGCTGTGCGGCCCGCGCGCGCGGATGGCGAAGTCCACCAGCAAGATGGCGTTCTTGGTGACCAGTCCCATGAGCATGACCACGCCGATGATGGAGAACATGGACAGGGCCGAGCCGAACATCATCAGCGCCAGCACCACGCCGATCAGCGTCAGCGGCAGCGAAGTCATCAGCGCCAGCGGCTGCAGGAAGCTCTTGAACTGGCTGGCCAGGATCATGTAGATGAAGATGATGGCCAGCGCCAGGGCGGACACCGCATAGCCGAACGATTCGTTCATGCTCTTGGTGGCGCCGCTGAACTGCGTGCGGTAGCCGGGCGGCAGGGCGATGTCGGCCAGGGCATTGCGGATGTCGGCCGAGACCTCGCCGCTGGAGCGCAGGTAGACGTTGCCGCTGAAGGCGACCTCGCGCGTCATGTCGCGGCGGTTGATCTGGCTGGGGCCGGTGCCTGGCGTGACGGTGGCCACCTGGTTCAGCCGCACGATGCGCATGCCGCCGTCGCCCGAGGTGGAGGGCAGGGCGAAGGGCAGGCGCTCCAGGTCCTGGGGCGTGCTGCGCGATTCGGGCGCCAGGCGCACCTTGACGTCATAGGTCTGGTCGTCGCTGGCGCGCCAGTTGCCCACGGTCTGGCCGGCCACCCAGGTGCGCAGCGCCGCTGCCATGGAGCCTACCGACAGGCCCAGGTCGGCGGCCGCATCGCGCCGCACCGTGATATCGATCACGGGCTTGTCGGGCTTGAGGCTGCTGTCCAGGTCCACCAGGCCGGGAATGCCGCGCAGGCGTTCCATCACCACGCGGTTCAGGCGCTCCAGCTCGCCCAGGTCCGGGCCCTGCAGCGAGAATTCGACCTGCTTTTGCCCGCCCACGGGCTCGCGCTGGCCCACATGCGTGACCGTGATGCCGGGTACGCTTTGCAGCTGCTCGCGCAGCACGCCCGACAGTTCATCGCCGCTGCGCTGGCGCAAATGGCGGTCCAGCAAGCGGATGTAGATGCTGGCGTATATCTTGCCCTGGGCCGTGCCGGTGTTGATGGTGGCCAGCGTGTAGCGGACCTCGGGCAGGGCGCGGATGATGGCATCGACCTGGCGGGCCTTGGCCTCCGTGGCCTCGATGGACGAGCCCACGGGCGTGTTGAAGCTCACCGTGGTTTCCGAGAAATCGGCCTTGGGCACGAATTCCGTGCCCAGCAGCGGCACCAGGAAGATGCTGGCCACGAAGATGGCCAGTGCCGCCGCCAGGGTGGTGATCTTGTGGCGCAGCGCCCAGCCCAGCACGTCCTGGTAGAAGTGGGACAGCGAGTCGGTAGCGCGCTCGAACCAGGCCGTGACCCGGCCCAGCGTGCGGTCGTAGAGGCTGCGGCCGCGCTTGTCGCCATGGGCGTGGATGGTCGGGTCATGCCAGACGCTGGAGAGCATGGGGTCCAGCGTGAAGCTCACGAACATGGAGATCATCACGGCCGCCACGATGGTGATGCCGAATTCGTGGAAGAACTTGCCGATGATGCCGCCCATGAAGCCGATGGGCAGGAACACCGCCACGATGGACAGCGTGGTGGCCAGCACGGCCAGGCCGATCTCCTGCGTGCCGTCCAGCGCGGCCGCATGCGCGTCCTTGCCCATCTGCACATGGCGCACGATGTTCTCGCGCACCACGATGGCATCGTCGATCAGCAGGCCTACGCACAGCGACAGCGCCATCAGCGTGATCATGTTGATCGAGAAGCCGAACCAGTACATGAACAAAAAGGTGCCGATCAGCGCAATCGGCAGCGTCAGCCCCGTGATCACCGTGGAGCGCCAGGAGTTCAGGAACAGGAAGACGATGAGCACCGTCAGTGCCGCGCCCTCGATCAGCGTCTGGCGCACGTTGTTGACGGCCACGCGGATGGGGCGGGCGCTGTCGGCAATGGGCTCCAGCCGCACGCCGGCCGGCACTTCGGCGGCGATCTCGCGCAGCGTGGCGTTCAGGCCGTCCACGACTTCGATGGTGTTCTCGTCCTGGGCCTTCTGCACGGACAGCAGCAGGGTGCGGCTGCTGTTGTACAGGGCCACGGTTTCCAGTTCGCCCGCGCCGTCCTGCACGCGCGCCAGCTGCCCCAGCCGCACGGGCGCGCCGCCGCGCTGGGCGACGATGATGCGCTCGAAGTCCTGCGGGCGCTTCATGCGTGCGTCGATCTGCACCACGCGCTCCTGCTCGCGCGAGCGGATGGCGCCCAGCGGCAGGTCCTGGTTCTCGCTGCGCACGGCGTTCACGATCTGGTCGGGCGTGATGGCATAGGCTTCCAGCGCCTCGGGCTGCAGGTAGATATTGATCTCGCGCGGCGTGGCGCCCACCAGGTTGACGGCGCCCACGCCGCGCACGTTCTCCAGCCGCTTCTTGAGGACCTGATCGGCCCAGCTGGTCAGCGCGACGGCATCGGGCGCCCTGGCGCCGGCATCGGCCTGGGGCAGCACGGCCACGGACCAGATGGGCGAGCTGGCCGGATCGAAGCGCAGCACGCGCGGCTCCTTGACCTCGTCGCGCAGGGTGGGGCGCACCGAGGCCACCTTCTCGCGCACATCTTCGGCAGCGCGGCGGCCATCGACATGCAATTGGAATTCGATGATGACGACGCTGGTGCTCTCATAGCTGCGCGAGGTCAGCGCGTTGATGCCGGCAATGGAGTTGACGCCTTCCTCGATCTTCTTGGTGACCTCGGACTCCACGATCTCGGGTGAGGCGCCCGGATAGTCCACCGTGACCACGACCACGGGGAAGTCCACATTCGGGAACTGGTCCACCTTGAGCCGCTGGTAGGAAAACACGCCCAGCACCATGAGGGCCAGCATGAGCATGGTGGCGAACACAGGGTTGGCCAGGCTGACGCGCGTGAACCACATGGTCAGCGGGCTCCGGGGGCTGGCGCAGCCGGGGGCTGCGGGGCCTGCTGCATTTGCTGCATCTGCACCGCCGTGCCTGCGCGCAGGCCGCCCACACTGCCGGCCAGCACCCGGTCACCGGCCTGCAGGCCGCTGGACACGGCGATCCAGGTGGCGCCATCCTGCGCGCTCTGGCTGCCCAGCGTGACAGGGCGGTGCTGCACGCGCAGCAGGGTCTTGTCCGCTTCGGACTCGCCCGCAGGCTGCAGCAACTGCACATAGGGCTGGGGCTGGTCGGTGCGAACGGCGGTCAAGGGCACGGCCAGCTGTTCGGTCTGCCCCGTGACAATGCTGCCCTGCAGGTACAGGCCCGGGCGCACAATGGGGATGGATCTGCCGGCGGCGCCTGCGTTGACCGGTGCAGCCTGCACACGCAGATAGACGGCCACGCTGCGCGAACCTGCCTGGGCGCTGGGGTTGATGCGCACCACGCGCGCGGGCACGGCGGCCACATCGTCGCCCGCACCCTGGACCTGCAACTGGGCCTGCTGGCCGACCTGCACGCGCACCGAATCGGCGGGCGCCAACTGCGCCACGACCTCGAGGTCGGACGGATCGACGATCTCCAGCACCCGCGTTTCCACGCCCACGCGTTCGCCGTCCTGCACCAGGCGCTGTGAAACCTGGCCGTCCATGGGGCTGCGCAGCACGCTGTCGGTCACGCTCTTGCGGGCCACATCGGCGGCGGCCTGGGCGGCAGCCAGGTTGGCGCGTGCGGCATCCAGGTTGGATTGGGAGGTGGCCAGCGCGGTGGTCGAAATGAAGCCTTGCGTGACCAGGGCCTGGTTGTTGTCGTGCTGGCGCTGGGCCAGCTGCAGCTGCGCCTGGGCCGCATCGGCCTGCTGGCGGGTCTGGCGCCAGCGGGCCTCGACCTCGGTGGCGTCCACGCGGGCCAGCTCCTGGCCCTTGCGCACGCTGTCACCCTCACGCACCTGCAGGCCGCGCAGCTCGCCGGCCACATAGGCCTTGACCACGGCGCTGCGCACGGCCTGGACCACGCCGCTGACGGGCACGGTCAACTGCAGCTGGCGTGGCTGCAGCTGCACCACTTCCTGCGGACCCACGCGCACCGGCATCTCGCGCGGCTGGGTGGCTGCGGCGATGGCGCTTTGCTTGCTGTGCCGGGTGGATGCGGCGCGCCATACGCTGGCGCCGATGGCGATCAATAAGGCCAGGCCGATCAGCCAGCCGGTGCGACGCTTCATGGTGTGGGCGGGGAGGAGGGTGGTGTGGTGGCTGCAAGGGGCAGGCACATGCCATGCAGCAGGTAGTCGATCTGGGATTCCAGAAACCGCTCGGGATCGAAGTCGCCATGGGGCAGGCAGCCGCCCAGCGAATGCTTCCAGATCATCAGAAACATCATCGGGGCGACCACGCAGTGCACGGACAGGTCCAGATCCATGGGCCGGAACTCGCCGCGCTCGACGCCGCGCTGCAGGATGCGTCGGATCAGCTCATGGCCTGGAAGAACCACTTCCTGGTGGTAGAACTGCGACAGCTCGGGAAAATTGCCCGCCTCGCTGAGCATGAGCTTGGTGATGCCCGACGCCTTGGTGCTGCCGATGCGTTCCCACCAGGACTTGAAGCAGTAGCGCAGCAGATCGGTTGAAGGTGCGCAGTAGTTGTCGAGTTCTTCGCTCCACTCGCCGAAGCGGCCCGCGATGCTGTGGCGCACCACGGCCTTGAAAAGCTCCTGCTTGCTCGCGAAATAGAGGAACAACGTGCCCTTGGACACCCCGGCGCGGGCGGCGACTTCTTCGACGCGGGTGGCGGCATAGCCCTTTTCCACGAAGAGGTCGAGCGCCGCTTCCAGCAACTCGCCGGGACGCTCCTGCTTGCGTCGGCTGCGCTTTCCTGAAGGCTCGGCGGGGGCGGGTGAAGAGGCGGGGGTGTCGGTCACGGAAAATTAATGACTGATGGGTTAGTTATCGTAACCGCAGAACCGTTCGTCGTCACCTGGCTTGTGCATGGGCTAACCTGTAGGTGCAACGGCCTGCATGGATGGCGTGCAGCTATTTTTTTGGCATCCTCATAGAAAAGACGCATATGGCGACTGAAACCATTTATCTGTGCGGCGGCTGTTTCTGGTGCACAAATTCTGTTTCTGAGTAAAAAAACTCAATAAAATCAATGATGTGTGAAATTTAAAAGTGGGAATTTGTGAAATTTCTATTGTGTTCACAAATCTCTAGCATACTTAAAAATCTTGATATTTTTGCTTTGCTATTACTTTTGATGGCCGTTTGTTCGGGCCTGTCCGAATGACTGACCTTCCGTCGGGAGGCCTCTGGGCTATGCAGTGTTAAAAGCTTTTAGAATAATAGAAAGCTCACTATCATTGAGGATTAAAGTTTTTCAAAGGGGTTTAAGAGATGGCAGAAGAACTGACACTTGCGGAACTTCAAAAGAAGATTGCAGAACTGCAAGCTAAAGAACAAGAAATTATTCAAGCTTAAAAAGCGACTGTTGTTGAAGAAATCAAAGCAAAAATTGCACAGTACAAGCTTTCTTTTGAAGACCTTGGGTTTAAAGCCCCTGTTGTTGC
This sequence comes from Delftia deserti, assembly GCF_042653485.1. Taxonomy (NCBI): domain Bacteria; kingdom Pseudomonadati; phylum Pseudomonadota; class Betaproteobacteria; order Burkholderiales; family Comamonadaceae; genus Delftia; species Delftia deserti. The sequence goes on from NZ_JBHSIH010000001.1 coordinate 7,011,404, forward strand.
AATGCCTGAAAAGTCAAGCAATAAAGGTAAATCAAATACTACCCTTGTCCCCATTTATCGCAATAAAAATAACCATTCAGAGACATGGCATGGCAGTAAAGGTCGGTTGCCTCTGTGGCTTCAGGCTATCCTGAAAGAATTGCAAAAGACTAAGCCCGAAGCCGGAAACCCAGAGTTGAAGCAGTGGCTTTATGAAAACGGCTACAAGATTGAAGAAAACCAATAAGCCAAAAAAGTATTTTATTAAAGCTCCTATTCGGAGCTTTATTTTTATATTTTGGCTTGATTCAGTTCAATCAATGGTTGAAGAATAGCTCTCACGAATGTTCCATCAGTTACATTTCTTTGAAGAATTATTAAAGCAAGACTCTTGCGAAGAGCTGTCTTGTGTCTTCAATTCTCAAGTTGAAAAACTTGGATTTAGTAATTTCTTCTATTCGAATTTGACTCCGCCAACAAATGAAAATGTCTTTTATGCTGATGAGAGACCAATAGTTCCAATTGAAGATTTGGCAGATAAAGGAATTATTACTACGTATCCTGCGGATTGGATGTTGCACTATCAAAAAGTTAACCATATGCCTCGTGACCCTGTAATTGCTCGTGCAGTTAGTAGTCCGTTGCCTGTGATGTGGAATAAACTCTCTACCTCAATAGACCCTGTGATGGATGAGGCTCGTCAGCATGGTCTAGCAAGTGGGGTAACCGTAACCGTTGGGGGTAAACGAGGGTTTGGTGGTGCTCTTTTAAGTATTACATCAGATAGACCACCTGAAACATCTATTGAGATGGCCGGGCGGCATGAAGTCCATATGGCGGGCCAAGCATTGCTATTGGCTTTGCATTTGCATGAAGCCTTGGATAATTTACCGTCGTCAAAAAATAAGAAGCCAATTGTTGTGCTGACTATCCGTGAAAAAGATTGTTTGCAATGGTCTGCCATGGGAAAAACTTCTTGGGAAATGGCAAAGATTCTTAATATCTCCGAAAGAACAGCCAATTTTCATATTGGCAATGCAATGCAAAAGCTTGGTGTATCAAGCCGTCATCAAGCTGTGGCTAGAGCTATCAGCCAAGGTCTGATTTGTCCTTGACCTGTCAGTTCTGACAGTAGCACAGTACCTCTATCCGTTTAAAAATTCCTTTACCTCTGTGGCATGGTGCTACGGTAAACTGACGGAAAAATTATGAGGCAAATTGGAATTTTGCTGACTTTGACCTTGGCTCTGCCCTTTCCTTTGATTGCTTGCGACAAAGGAAGTCAAAAAGTTATTTCTATGCAGAATCCCACTGACCAAAAAGAAAAGGTCTTTGGATTGGCTCGCAGGAACTCAGAGAGTCTGACCTACCCTACCTCATTGGATTTCAACGACCAATTTCAAATTGGTGATGCAACCTTTATGAAATACACCTATCTTTATTGGTGTCAAGGTTATAAAGGTTCAGACAGCATGCTTGCACATACATTGTCCGAGAACTATCGCAACGAAGACGATAGCTTCAAGAAACAAGATATTCTGAAATCTCTCAAGCCACAACTGGAAGCATATAAGAATAACGCCCAAAAGCTTGGCAATATCAAAATCACCACCTTTCAGAAGGTTGCTGTAACCCAGTACGACCACGAAAAAAACAACTTCAAGTTCAACTCGCCGAGTGTTGCTGGTATTGAAGTTAAGATTAAAGATAAATCCTTTCCTCCTCAGACTTATTACAGCAATATCTTGCTGGGTAGTCTTCCATATAAAATGGAATACAAGCCAAAATCGGAAGCTGAAGCAAGGCAAATTGAAGGGGAATTGACTAAATTGAAGGAGCGGGGCAGTCGTTCTGCCGAACTCCTCTTGACAGTCTATGGGTATGTACTGCAAACCTATGCCATGGACGATGGCAGGCAATTGCATTCAGTGATTGCAGTTGATTCGTTCTCTTTGGATAACCCGAAGACCAAGCAGCCAATTATTAATATTCAATCTTCACTTTTGCCTCCCGTTCTCAATCTGGAAGAGCTGAGTATTGGTGGAGATATTAAAGACGCAATTATCAATCGATTCAAAATTCCTAAATCAACAAAAGAAATACCAAAGGGTGTTCCTCATTTTTGGTAATGAAAAGCTCCTATGGAGATTTTCTCTTATTTGGGAAATATTTTCGAGATGAAATCCTTTATCTTTGTTGTCATTGTTCTTTTTTGCATGATATTTTTCTGGCGGGTAACACTGCTGGCTCTTGCTTCTCTCTTGCTCGGAGGTCTTGATAAAAGTCTCGGAGGAGTGGTTTTTATCGTTGGAGTAATTCTTTTGATTGTTCGTCATGTTGGAAAAAGAGAGGGACATATTTAATATCCTTGGTTGACAAACAAGAAAGCCTCAGCGATGGGGCTTTCTTTTTTTTGTTATATTATGGGCTGCTGTTTTGTGGGAATCTAATAAGTCAAATATGTGTTCAATTAAAAAATCCATTGTTTATTTTTCTTTAAAGAAATACTTTTGATGATTGTTTTATTTAAGTAAAAATGAAATTTTTCAGAAATTTAAAAAAGATTTTTGTTCAGATGGTTGGTGTAGAAAAATATAAAAATTTAGCTTTTATTTGAAATTTTGGTTCTTTGCAGTATTTAAGAGGTTCCATTTTTAATTTTCTTTGTTTGCTCATTGGTCATACTTTTCTCATTATTTGCCATATGAATATAATTAATATGGCAAAAGATAAATCAAGGCCAATATTGATTTATTAATATATTCTGGTATATTAATACTGCGCATATAGCAAAGAGGGAGAAGATGAGATGGAGTTTGAGTTGACCCGGTTGCGTGGACACATCATTTTTTGTGTTCAAGGAGCCGCAAAGGTCCAAAGTCAGGCCGCCGTATCCGGCGCAGTCCATCACCAACGGGGTCGGTCAAGCCGCCATTGATAGTGGCAAGCCGCTGCCCGGCAAGGACGGCTTGAGCTGCGTCGAGCGCGAGGAGTTGGTACGGCTGCGCCGTCTTGCCACGCGCCAAGACAAACGCGTCTCACCCGCCAACGACCTGGCCAAGCGCCAGTTCAAGGCCAGCGACCCCAATCAACTCTGGGTGGCCGACATGACCTACGTGTCCGCCTGGGCGGGGTTCCTGTACTTGGCCGTGGTCATCGACGTGTGGAGCCGGCGTGTGGTGGGTTGGTCTATGGGCGAGAGCATGACGACCGACTTGGTGCTATCGGCGCTCAATATGGCGCTGACCCAGCGCAAGCCGCAAGATGTCATCCACCATCGTGACCAGGGCTTTGAAAGGAGCCAGCAGACACGATTCAATGCCTGCAAGCACGACCCATCGTACATCGTACGCTGACGAAGCACCCCAGATGGTTTGAGAATCAAACCAGAAACCGCCCACCGGACCGGGTCAACTCCAGGTTCCCCGTTCACCTTCTTGTTGACACGTACCCTAAACTTGACCTGCTTCTCCTTGGTCTTGTTTTTCCATCGGACCTGTGTGACGCCAGAGGCAGGGCAGACATTGGCAGGGACCCTTTGCGGCAGGTGTTCTTTGGCAAATTTCTGCCAAGAACTTACCTGATTTCGGCCGTTTTATCAAAACTTAGGAAGCATGCTTCATGGAAAAAACTGAACAAAATCAACAGGATAAGAGGTTTGAAACAATAGTGTTGGGCGGCGGCTGCTTCTGGTGCACCGAGGCCGTTTTCGACCGTGTGCGCGGCGTGAGCGACGTGCAAAGCGGCTACGCCAATGGCGATCTGGACGACCCCAGCTACGAAGACATCTGCACCGGCCAGACGGGCCATTCGGAGGTCGTCCGCGTGCAGTTCGACCCTGCCGTGATCCCGCTGCGCGACCTGCTGACCGTGTTCTTCGGCACGCACGACCCGACCACGCTCAACCGCCAGGGCAATGATGTGGGCACGCAGTACCGCAGCGGCATCTACACCACGAATGAGCAACAGGCCGAAGTGGCGCGCACGCTGATCTCCGAACTCACTCAGGCCGGTGCCTACGACGCGCCCATCGTCACCGAGGTGCAGCCCCTGGCCAGCTACTGGCCGGCAGAGGACTATCACCAGGACTACTTCCTCAACCATCCCAACCAGGGCTACTGCGCCTTTGTGGTGGGGCCCAAGGTGCAGAAATTCCGGGGTGCGTTTGCGCGCTGGGTCAAGCAATGAGGCCAGGTGGGTTGTGTAAGCGGTTGTGATTTGCGGGCATAATGCAACCCGGTTGCGATAACGCCGTCTTGTTGCGTTCAGCCCGTTTGCATTGCCCATGTCCTCGTCGACTCCCGCCCCCTTGCCTTTGCCTGCCGGCATGCGCTCGACCCGCGCCACGCGGGCCGTGCTGGCGCTGTGGGAGCTGCGCACCGATGCGCTGCTGAGCGAGGCGGACGTGGAAGCCGTCCTGCATGCCCAGGGAGTGCAGGTCAACCGTGTCACCGTCTACCGGCTGCTGGACCGGCTGGCCGCAGCTGGCGTGTTGCGCCGCAGCGTGGATGCGGCACGCGTGGCCCGGTACGGCAGGCCCCTGCAGGGCGCGGCCTGCGAAGGCGACGCCGCTGCGCACTTCGAGTGCGCGGATTGCCACAGCGCCTTTCGTCTGGGAGGGGAGGCAGGCGGGGGCGGCGTGCAACTGCAGGCCGCCTTGCTGCAATTGCAGCAGGCCCTGGCGGCCAGCGGCCTGCAGGGCCAGGCCATCGATGTGTCGGTGACGGGGCTGTGCCAGGACTGCAGCGGCACCGGGCACTCCCGGAAGGCTGCGTCCGCGTGAGGTGGCCGTTTTCCCCTTTTTCTCTTGCATAGCCCCTTCAGGATCTCGCATGACCTTCGCCCCCTTCCGTTCCGTTTCCCTGATCTTGGCCGCCGTCTTTCTGGCCGCTGCTGCCCAGGCGCACGATCACGACCATGACCACGCCAAGACCCCTGCGGACGCCAAGGCACAGGGCGCCTCGGCGCCGCTCGATGCCCATGCCCGGGCCGACATGGAACGCCATCGCGCCATGGCCAAGGCCCACGAAGCCGCCGCGCAGTGCCTGGCCGCCGGCCGCGACCATGAACAATGCCAAAAGCAACTGCAGGCCGATTGCAAGGGCCTGGCGCTGGGCAAGTTCTGCGGCATGCGCCATGCGCATTGAGTGGGGGACCTGCCCGCCGTGTGGCGCCGTGAGCAATCGCCAGTCTTTGTGACGCGATGGTGAAGCCTGCCCCGCAAATTGGCGCATACACTCTGCGCTGCCCATCCAGCCCCTGATCCCTCCATGCCCTTGCAACCCCCGGAACGTCACTTGCCAGCGCAGGCCTCAAGGCTTGCGTTGCGTGGCGCCGTGCCGGATCGGGCGTGGCTGGTGGCCTGGCTGCTGGTCTGGTCCGTTGCCCTGGCGCCGTTGCTGGGCCAGATGCACCGCGTGGTGCACGCGGGCGGCCTGGCCGCAGCCACGCTCCATGGCCCGGTGGAGGTGGTTGCCTCTTCCTGCAATGCACCCGTCGATTGGGTCCATGCGCTGTTCTCGGGCCACGGCCCGGCGGACTGCCAACTGCTGGACCAGTTGCACGAAGGTATGGCAGGGCCGCCATCCGCCGTGGTTTTGCCGCCTTTCTGGGGCGAGCAGGCCGAACCCGTCCAGCCGGTCGTCGTGCGCGATGGCCGCATGCTGGCGGCCTTCTTCGATGCGCGGGGTCCCCCGCATCCCATCACTGTCTACTTGGCGGCTTGAATCTCCGGGGCTGGCGCTGCATGCGCCTGTCCTCAAGAGCCGTTTGGCCGCGCCTTGCTACATTGATCGCAACAAGGCGCCGCGCCCAGGTCCGGCAGTTCCTTGAATGCATATCCGATCGGATGGCCGCACGCGCCTGCAGGGCGTGCCGTGGCCGTCCGCTTCCGACGCCATTTTTTGCAGCGCCCGGATTTCCACGCCCCGCAGGGCCGTGGCCGGCCGCTGCCGGGAAGACCAGTGATGAGAGTGACAACAAAGCAATACCACCAGGACGCCAAAGCGCAGGGGGAGAGGACGAAACTGCGCCCGCTGCTGCAGCAACTGCTGCTGGCAGGCGTGCTGGGCCCGGCGACGGGCGGCCTGGCCATGGCGGCAGAGCCTGCCGACCCCATCCCCGCAGCCGGACCCGCGGCCGCAGCTACCGCCGAGGCGGGCGCACCGCGCAGTGATGCCCCCGTGCTCAACGAGGTGACAGTCAAGGCCAGCGGCCTGGGCCTGACCTCGGCCGACATGTCCACGCCGGCCACGGTGCTGGAAGGCGACGTGCTCACGCTGCGCCAGGCGGCCACGCTGGGCGAGACGCTGGACGGCGAGCCCGGCATCCACGCCAGCCATTTCGGTGCGGGCGCAAGCCGCCCCATCATCCGCGGCATGGACGGCCCGCGCGTGCAGATCCTCAGCGATGGCTCCGAGCTGCATGACGCCTCCACCATCAGCCCCGACCATGCCGTGGCCAGCGAGCCCATGCTGGCCACGCAGATCGAAGTGCTGCGCGGCCCCTCGGCGCTGATCTACGGCGGCGGCGGTGCCATGGGCGGCGTGGTCAACATCCTGGACGACAAGATTCCCACGTCCATTCCCAAGAACGGCATCACGGGCTCGGCCCAGCTGCGCGGCAGCACCGGCGCGGGCGAGACGGCGGGCGCGTTCTCGCTGACGGGCGGCGCCGGCCAGCTGGCCATCCATGCCGAGGGCATGGCGCGCGATGCCGGCGACTACCGCGTGGGCAGCGGCTGGGCGCCCAACGGCCAGTCCCAGGGGCGCGTGGGCGGCAGCTTCAACCGCACGGACACGGGCAGCCTGGGCCTGTCCTGGATCGGCACGCAAGGCTACCTGGGCCTGGCGTACACCCGCCAGACCGCGCGCTATGGCCTGCCGGGCCACAACCACAGCTTCGAGGGCTGCCACACCCATGGCGACCATCTGCACTGCGGCGGCCATGACCACGGCGACGAGGACGGACATGACCATGGCGGCGACGAACACGATCACGACCATGGCAGCGTGCCGGTGGTCGATCTCAACAGCGAGCGCTGGGATCTGCGCGGCGAATGGCGCAATCCGACGGCTGGCATCGCGGCGCTGCGCGTGCGCGGTGGCTGGACCGACTATCGCCATGACGAGATCGAAGGTGGCCAGGTCTCGACCACGTTCAAGAACCGCGCCCATGACCTGCGCGTGGAGGCAGAGCTGGAGCCCATCGCCGGCTGGCGCGGCGTCGTCGGCCTGCAGACCGTGCAGCGCAAGTTCAGCGCCGAGGGGGAGGAGGCCTATGTGCAACCCACCGAAACCCGCCGCAACAGCATCTACCTGCTGGAGGAATACCGCTGGCAGGACTGGCGCTGGCAGGCTGCGCTGCGCCACGAGCGCCAGACCGTGGACGCCCAGCAAAGCGGCATCTCGCGCAGCCACAGCGGCACATCGTTCTCGCTGGGCTCGGTGTGGAAGTTCACCCCGGGCTACAGCCTCTCGGCTTCGCTGACGCAGGGCAGCCGCCTGCCCACGGCCGAGGAGCTGTACGCCAACGGCCTGCACATGGCGACTTCCACCTACGAACGCGGCAATGCCGACCTCAAGCGCGAACGCTCGCAGGCGCTGGACATCGGCCTGCGCAAGACGGCAGGCGACACCACGTTCAGCGTCAATGCCTTCCACCATCGCGTCAAGGGCTATATCTACGGCGCCACGCTGGACGAGCACGATGGCCTGCAACTGCTGCAGTACACCCAGGCCGATGCGCGCTTCACCGGCGTGGAGGGCCAGGTGCGCCAGAAGCTGTCGCGCCAGTGGGGCGTGACCCTGTTCGGCGACGCGGTGCGTGCGCGGCTGGAAGACGGCTCCGCGTTGCCGCGCATCCCCGCTGCACGCGTGGGCCTGCGCGTGGATACCTTCTACAAGGGCTGGGATGCCCAGGCCGAATGGGTGCAGGTGCTGCGCCAGAACCGCGTCACCGCCTATGAGACCGAGACGGACGGCTACGGCATGCTCAACGTCTCTGCCAGCTACACGCTGCGCACCTCGGGTGGCATGCCCTGGCAGTTCTTCATCAAGGGCAACAACCTGACCAACCGCCTGGCCTTCGCCCACACATCGTTCATCAAGAACGCTGCGCCGCTGATGGGGCGCAACATCACGGTGGGCGTGAAGGTGTCGTTCTAAGAACGCACTCCAGGGCGAACTGCCCGCCGCGCTCCAGCGCCGTCTGCTACAGGTAATGCTGCAGATGGCGCAGGGCGCGCGCGCTGTCAACGCCAATCCACTGCACGACTTCGGTCTCGGCACGGCCCGCGCGCAGCCACTGCACGATGGCCGTGTTGCGCAGCACCTGCGGCCCGACGCGGTGCAGCGGCGCCTGCTGCGCCGAGGCAGGCAGCGCGGCATGGGCGCGCTGTATCAGTTGCGACGCCACATGGAATAGCACGCGCACTGACAGCGGCTGCCCCTCGCGTGAGTAAAAGACCGTGGCACCGGGTTGGACGGCCTCCGGACCGCGCTGGCCGGCGCTGAATCCCTTCCAGTCCTGCAGCGCCTTCACCACCGTTTCGGACAGCTCCAGCGTGCGCTGCTGTGCGGCGCGCGCGCCATCGATATGCAATTGACAGGGGAGGCCATCGCCTGGTCCGGTGGATAGCACGTCGCGCCAGCACAGGCCGCGCACCTCCTCGGGCGCCAGCGCCAGTTCGTACAGCAGCAGCAAGATGGCGCGGTCGCGTGCCGACTGAAAGCCGTCGGCCATCGGAATGTGGCGGGGCAGGGCATTCCACAGCGGCGCGGGAAGGCAATGGCCCTGGCCGTCTTCGGCAGGCGGGCGTTCCTGCGGCGCCAGCCCTGCGGCGGGATTGGCGCTGATCCAGCCGTGGTCCAGCGCATGGTCGTAGATGCGTTCCAGCAATCGCCAGTAGCGCCTGCGCGTGACCTCGCTGATGCGGCGGCCGGGCTGGTGGCCCGACAACTGGCCTTCGCGCGGGCGCAGGAAATTCTGGACATCAACGGCGGTGGCCTGTTGCCAGGCGCGGGCCTTCGCCTTGGCTTTCCCTTTCGGCGGGGCAGGCGAGGGGGGACCTCCTTCGGCTGAGATGCCGGCATCGCCCAGGCTGCGCAGCCAGGCACGCCATACCTTTTCGTAGCCGCTGTCGGGTGCCGTGTCCAGGGCATCCCAGCCCTTGGCGCCCTCGGTTTCCAGCCAATGCCGGAACAGGGCCAGCCCGTCGGGGATAGTGGAAGGCGGCTTGCTGCTGGCAGGTGCTGGGGAGTTCAACGACGTCATAGGCTTTGCGAACGAAATGGAAGGGCAATTCAGGTATTCAATGTAACTTACATGAAATCGATAAGCAATCTTGCCGGCGACTGATGAAACATCAGTGGCGACAAGTCGCCAGAAGAGGGGGTCAACGGCATGCTCCATTCGCACAGCTTCTGTGCAGGCCAGGAACAGGGCTCGCCCGCGTTCCTGGCCGGTTCTCCACCGGCATCCATGCCTGGCTATGCGGTCTGCGCCGATCAGGCTGGCGCTATCGGCGCATTCTTCAACCGCCGTACTCAGGCGCGCTGCGAGTCCAGGGCTTCGCCATGGAGCGCCACGCTCTGTGCCTTGCCGTAGCTTTCGATCAGCAATTGGTACTCGGGGAAGATCTGGGTATAGACCTCAGCCCATTGCGCAGCGTCTTCGCGATTCCATGTGCGCTGCAGTTCCGAGGCCACGGCGGCCGTGTCCATGGGCACCACGCCAGCCTGCACCACGCGGGCCAGCGTGATTTCCTGGGCCATCTTCGAGTAGGTACCTGAGGCGTCGATCACTGCAAACACCTTGTAGCCCTCGTGCACTGCGCTGATGGATGGAAAGGCCATGCAGACACTGGTGATCGTGCCGGCAATGATCAAAGTGCGGCGGCCGGTCGCCCTGACGGCCTCAACGAAGTCGGGGTTGTCCCAGGCGTTGATTTCGCCTTTGCGCGCCACATACCGGGCATGCGGAGCGTTGGCATGGATCTCGGGAATCAACGGGCCGTTGGGTCCCTGTGGCACGGATGCCGTGGTGATGACTGGCATGCCGGTCAGTGTGGCCATCTTCGCCAGGGCGGCAGCGTGGGCGCGCAGCCGTGTCATGGGCATATCGTTGACGGTCTGGAAGAGACCGCTTTGATGATCGATCAGCAGCATGGCGGCGTCCTCCGGGTCGATGACCGGACGGGAGTCTCCGAAATGGGCAAGCGGGTTGTGGGACATGGTGGGCTCCTCTGAAAAAGTGAAGGGAAAGGAAAGGGGGTGTCGAGGTGGGAAGGGGATGCCCCTGCCTTGTGGGCAGGGGCGAAAAGCCTTGCGGCAGACCGGGCTCAGGCCGCCATATGGCCGAAGCGACCAGCGTTGAAGTCGGCAATGGCCTCGCGGATCTCGGCCTCGCTGTTCATCACGAACGGCCCATGGCCCACCACGGGCTCTGCAATGGGCTCGCCCTCCAGCCACAGCACGGTGGCGTCGTTGTTGGCCTCCAGCCGCACCAGGTCAGCCTCGCGATCGAAGTGCACAAGCTGGCCCTCGCGAACGACCTCTGCGTCGTTGACCAGCACCGTGCCGCGCAGCACGACCAGGGCCAGCGTGTGCCCGGCCTTGGCGCGCAGCTCGGTGGTGCTGCCGGCTGTCAGGCGCAGGTCCCAGACATTGATGGGCGTGAAGGTGCGCGCCGGCCCCTGGCTGTTCGCGAAGGCTCCGGCAATCACCCTTACCCGGCCTGAGCCGCCGGGCAGTTCCACGGACGGGATCTGTCCATCCAGCAGGGTCTGGTAGCCGGGTGCAGCCGACTTGTCCCTGGCGGGCAGGTTCACCCACAGCTGAACCATCTCCAGCCGCCCGCCACGTTCGGTGAAGGCATGGGAATGGAATTCCTCATGCAGGATGCCCGAGCCGGCCGTCATCCACTGCACGTCGCCAGGGCCGATCAGGCCGCCAGCGCCGGTCGAGTCCCGGTGCTCGACTTCGCCCTCATAGACGATGGTCACGGTCTCGAAGCCGCGGTGCGGATGCACGCCCACGCCGCGAGGCTGGGCAGCGGGCTCGAAGCTGGCGGGGCCCGCGTGGTCCAGCAGCAGAAAGGGGCTCAGAGCCGCACCATGGTTGCCGTAGCTGAACAGCGAGCGCACGGGAAAGCCGTCACCCACCCAATGGGCACGGGGTGCGCTGTAGACGCCGAGCATCTTCTTGAGCATTTGCTTCTCCTTGGGAATCGTGGCTGCCGCAGCGTTTGCGCCAGCCACTTCTTGCACATGGGAGAATCTTAAAATTTGAACGATGAATGCGGTAGATGGCAAAATCTGCCTTCATCGTCCTGAATTAAGAACAATGGTCATGCCTGATCTCAACGACCTCTATTACTTCGCCAAAGTGGTCGAGCACGGCGGCTTCGCTGCGGCGGGCCGGGCCCTGGGAGCTCCCAAATCCAAGCTCAGCCGTCGCGTAGCCTTGCTGGAGGAGCGGCTGGGCGCGCAACTGCTGATGCGTTCCACGCGCAGCTTTGCCGTGACCGAGGCCGGGCGCAGCTACTACGCCCATTGCCGCGCCATGCTCACGGAGGCCGAGGCGGCCGAGGAGTCCATCGCCCTCATCCATGCCGAGCCCCGCGGCATCGTGCGCATGAGCTGTCCCGTGGCGCTGCTGGCCACGCGCATCGGTCCCATGCTGGCCGATTTCATGGCGCAGCATCCGGGCGTGGAACTGCATCTGGAGGAGACCAATCGCCGGGTCGACGTGGTGGCGGAAGGAATGGACCTGGCCGTGCGCGTGCGGCCGCCGCCGCTGCAGGACAGCGAACTCAGGCTGCGTGTGCTGGCCGAAAGGGCACAGTGCCTGGTTGCCAGCCCCGCGTTGCTGCAGGCACATGGCCACCCCACGGGCCCCGCCGACCTGGAGCGCCTGCCCAGCATGGACCTGGGCCAGCCGCAGGACGAGCACCGATGGGTGCTCAACGGCCCGGACGGTGCACTTGCCGAGATCCGCCATCACCCGCGCCTGGTCACACGCGCCATGCTGACCCTGCGCGATGCGGCGCTGGCCGGCGTGGGCGTGGTGCAGCTGCCGCGCATGTTCGTGGATGGCGAGTTCTCGCGCGGCGAGCTCCTCAACGTCCTGCCGGGATGGGGGCCGCGCCGCGAGCTGATCCATGTGGTGTACGCATCCCGGCGCGGGCAATTGCCCGCCGTGCGGCTGCTGATCGACCATCTGGCCCAGGCCTTCGAGGCCCTGGAAGAAGCCTGAATGTGGCAGGGTAGGGCCTGCGGCGCATAATCTGCGCGCGCCGCAAGCCTGCGCAGGCGCAGCTTCCCGATCCCGCTAGTGAACTCTCCCGTCTTTGCCTCCCTCATCCCCGTCATTCTTTGCATTGGCGCAGGCTTTCTTGCCGCCCGCCTGGGCTGGGTGCGGGCCGCCGCCATCAAGGATTTGTCCAACCTCGTTTTCCTGGTGCTCACGCCGGCGCTGCTGTTTCGCACCATGGGCGCGGTGCGGGTGCAGGAGCTGGACTTTCAGCCCGTGGCGCTGTATTTCCTGGCGACTGCGCTGATCTTCGGGGTGTCCATGTTCCTGGGGGGCTTTTGCACGCGTTCGGCCGCGCGGGGGCTGGCCAATATGTTCAGCAACACCGTCATGATCGGCGTGCCGCTGGTGGGGCTGGTCTACGGGGAGGGCGGGCTGGTGACGCTGTTCACCCTCGTTTCGCTGCACGCGCTGATTCTGCTCACGGCGGCCACCATCGTGTTCGAGCTGGCCGAGGCCCGCGAACACCAGCGGTCGGGCCAGAGCGCGCCGCGTCCCATGTGGCGCACGGTGCTGCAGGCCGTGCGCAACGGCATCGTCCATCCTGTACCGCTGCCCATACTCGCCGGCCTGCTGTTCGCACAGACCGGACTGGCTCTTCCTGGCGTGGTGGATCGCTCCCTGCAGGTTCTTGGCCAGGCACTGGGCCCCATGGCGCTGCTGCTGGTGGGTGTCACCCTGGCCTATACCAAGGTGGGCCAGAACCTGCGCGAGGCCGTGGGCATCGCGCTGGTCAAGAACCTGGTGCATCCGCTGCTGCTGCTTGCGCTGGCCTGGGCCTTCGGTCTGCGCGGCCTGCCGGTGGCCGTGATGTTCACGGCGGCCGCGCTGCCCGTGGGGGCCAACGTGTTCCTGTTCACGCAGCGCTATGGCGTGATGCAGGAGGAGGTGTCCGCCAGCATTGCGGTGTCCACGGCGCTGGCCTTGCTTACCGTGCCGCTGATGCTGTGGCTGGCCCAGCGTCTGCTGGGCTGATGGGTTTCAGCAGCGCCAGCGATCCAGGGCTCAGGGCGCCAGGCGCTGGCGCAGCCAGGCACCGCCTTCCAGCTGGTAGCACAGGCGGTCGTGCAGCCGGCTCTTGCGGCCTTGCCAGAATTCCCAGCGTTCGGGCACAAGCCTGAATCCACCCCAGTGCGGCGGGCGCGGCGGGTTCAGCAGGAATTGCGCGCCGTACTTGGCCGCATTGGCCACCAGCACGCTGCGGCCGCTGATGACCTGGCTTTGCGGACTGGCCCAGGCGCCGATGCGAGAGTCCAGCGGGCGGCTGTTGAAGTAGGCATCGCTTTCGGCATCGCTGACCTTTTCCACGCGGCCCTCGATGCGCACCACGCGCTCAAGCTCCACCCAGTGGAATTGCAGCGCTGCAAACGGATTGCCCGCCAGTTGCTGGCCCTTGCGGCTGTCGTAGTTGGTGTACCAGACCAGGCCGCGCTCGTCATAGCCCTTGATGAGCACGATGCGCGTGCTGGGCCGCAGGTCACCGCCCACGGTGGCCAGCGTCATGGCATTGGGCTCGGGCACCTGGGCACTCAGGGCTTCCTGCAGCCATTGGTCAAACTGCTGCAGCGGATCGGCCAGGGAGGCCGATTCGCTCAGTTCCGCGCGCTCGTAGCTTTTGCGCAGATCGGCGATCGAGGTGGAAATGCTGCTCATGGCCTGCATTGTGCCTGCGCCCAGCCTCTCATTTGCTGGGCTAGAGTTGCGCATGCTCACAGACTTCAAAGACCGCCCTTGCGTGCTCATCCTTGCCTCGGGCCGTGGCGAGCGTTTCCGTGCCTCGGGCGGCACCCTGCACAAGCTGTCCGCACCGCTGGGCGGCAGCACGGTGCTCGATCACACGCTGGCCGCCGTGCGCGCCAGCGGTCTGCCCTGGCACCTGGAGGATGCAGGCCACCCGGGCATGGGTGACTCGCTGGCCGCCGCCGTGCGTGCCACGGCAGGTGCGCCGGGCTGGCTGGTGCTGCCTGCCGACCTGCCGCTGGTGAGCCCGCAGACGCTGCTGAAAGTGGCCGATGCGCTGCGCAGCGGAGCGCAGGCGGCGCAGCCCATCCATGCAGGCCAACGTGGACATCCGGTCGGTTTTGGGGCGGTCTGCGGCGAGGCGCTCATGGCATTGAGTGGCGAGAAGGGCGGGGCGCCCCTGTTGAAGGCGCTGCGCGATGCGCGGGCCCTGGTGCTGATCGGTGTGGAGGATGTCGGCATACTCGCCGACATTGATACCGTGGACGATCTGGCGCGTGCCGAGGCCTTGCTGCAAGCGCGGGGCAAGACCGCCTGCAGCTGATTCAGCCTTCCCCGCCTTCGTTCGCCTGGCCGGCCTGGCTTGTCTGACAGTAGCCACGCAGCTTGACCAGCGCACGGTGCATCACCTCCCGCTCCTCCCGCGACAGCACGCGCAGTGCGGCGGCCTGGTGGCGGCGTGCAACGGGCATCACCTCATCGTGCAATTGCCGGCCCGCCAAGGTGATGGCGCACTGGATCTTCTTGCGCGGCGTGGAGCCCTGCGCCTGTAACGCCACCAGGCCACGTTCTTCAAGCAGCCGCAGCGTGCGGCTGACCAGCGCCTTGTCCGAGGTCGATTGCACCACCAGCGCGCTGAACGGCAATTCGCCCGCATGGGCGATCAGGGCGAGCAGGCGCCATTCCGATACCGTCAGATCCGCCGCATCCGCATAGGGGACGGTGATGGTGCGCCGCAGCGCATTGCCGACCTGGCTCATCAGCGTGGTCAGGAAGGCATCGACGGTCAGGCCGCTGCCGGCTTCGTCAAGGTCGGTCCAGGGATTGACCGCGTTCGTGGCGGCCAGGGGAGGGGGAGAAGACGGGTTGGACATGATCTTCCCGATTGTTTCACAGGCCGCCCAATGTTTTCCTGGTGAAGAAATTTATGGAAATTTGACCATGGTCAATTGGTGGTTTCAGTAAGTTGATTCATCAACTTATTGACGAAAATTCGATATCGATTCTTTGGAGAGTCAATGTTTCATGTATGGAATATTGAAATCCATCCCATAGCCAGCCCTTGCGGCCATGCCAGTCATCGATCCCCGCATGTCCGCGTTTTCGACGAAGGAGCCAGTGATGAACCCCCAACGTCGGCGCGGCCTGACCATTGCAGCACTGGCCCTGGCCGCCGCTGCCTGTGGCCCGGCCTTTGCCCAGGACTATCCCGCCAGGCCGATCACCGTGGTGGTCGCCTATCCCGCAGGAGGTGATACGGACGCCATGGCGCGCCTGTTTGCCGAAAAGCTCTCTGCACGGCTTCGCCAGCCCGTGGTGGTGGACAACCGGCCCGGGGCGGGCGGCACCCTGGGGAACAATATGGTCGCGAGGGCGGCGCCCGATGGCTACACGCTGCTGTTCACGCCCAACCCCTTCACCATCGCTCCCATGGTGATGAGGCTGCCGCCGGCCGCGACCTACGATCCCTTGAAGGGATTCGCCCCCGTGATACAGACGGCCAGCCAGGCGGTGCTGCTCGTGGCCCATCCTTCCACGGGCTTCAAGAGCGTGGCCGACATGGTGGCTGCGGCCAGGGCCGGCCAGACGCTCAGCTATGCCAGCCCGGGCGCAGGCTCGCCCATGCACATAGGTGCCGAGTGGCTGAACCGCGCCGCAGGCTTGAAGATCCAGCATGTTCCCTATCGCGGCGTGGCGCCGGCTGTCAACGATGTGGCGGCGGGCCATGTGGGCCTGGCCTATGTCACGCTGGGGCCGGTGTCCCAATACCTGCAGACCGGCAAGCTGCGTGCGCTGGCCGTGACCGACCCCAGGCGCTCGCCCCTGCTGCCCGACGTGCCCTCGTTGGCGGAACTGGGCTACAAGGACATCGCCGCCGGGGCATGGAACGGCTTCTTTGCGCCCCGGGGCACGCCGGCTGCCGTGGTGCAGGTGCTCAACACCCATCTGAACGACATCCTCAAGATGCCGGAGGTGGTGGCAAAGATGGCCACCTTCGGCGCCGTGCCGGTGGGCGGGACGCCGCAGGTGCTGGCCGATGTCAACGCTGCCGACTACGAGCGCCTGGGCACGGTCATCCGTGAGCTCGGCATCACGGCGCAATGACATGAATACATCGAATTCCACGCTGGGCCGCGAAACGGCCCAGGTCACTGCGCTGTCCAAGGTGCTGGGCCGCGCCCAGTATGCAGGCGACCTCAAGCTGCCGGGCATGCTGCACGCCAAGGTGCTGCGCAGCCCCTATCCGCATGCGCGCATCGTGCGCATGGACACTGCCGCCGCGCGTGCGCTGCCCGGTGTGAAAGCCGTGCTGACCGGGGCAGATGCTCCGCGCACGCCCTGGGGCGTGAGCCACAAGGAGCGGCGCATCCTGGCCGACGGCCTGGTGCGCTTTGCGGGGGAAGAGGTGGCAGCCGTGGCCGCCGCCACAGAAGAGATCGCCCGCGATGCGCTGGACCTGATCGAGGTCGAGTACGAAGAACTGCCCGCCATCCTCTCCACCGAAGAGGCCCTGGACGAAGAGGCGCCCGGCGTGCACCCGGGCCGGGGCAACGTCGCGCACGAAATCCGCTTCGAGCGCGGCGATCCCGAGGCGGGCTTCGCCGCCGCCGACCTCGTCCACGAAGCCACCTACACCACGCATGCCCAGTACCCGGGCTATCTGGAGCCCATGGCCACCCTGGCCTCCATCGACGCCGACGGCCGCCTGCTGGTACAGACCTCCACGCAATCGGTCTTCCTGGCGCGCGCCCGGCTGGCGGCGGCGCTGGAGCTGCCGGTGTCCGCCATCCGCGTGGTGCAGGCCACCACGGGCGGCGGCTTTGGCGGCAAGATCGTCGAGGACGACAACCAGCTCGTGGCGGGCCTGCTGGCCCTGCGCACCGGGCGGCCCGTGCGCCTGGTCAACAACCGGCTGGAGGACTTCCTGGCCTGCTGCTCCAGCGTGCCCGAGCGCATCACGCTCAAGCTGGGCATGGCGCGTGACGGCCGCATCCTCGCCAAGCAGGTGCGCATCGTTGCCGAGTGCGGTGCCTATGCGGGCCTGTCGGCCGAAGTCATGCATGTCAGCGCTATGCGCAGCGACAATATGCACAGGCAGAGCAACGTGCGCTCGCATGCGACCCTGGTCTATACCAACAATCCGCCGCACGGCGCGTTCCGAGGCTTTGGCGGCACGCAGATGCTGTTCGCGCTCAACAGCCACATCCACACCATGGCCGGGCAGCTGGGGCTGGATCCGGCCGAGGTCCACAAGCTCAATGCAGTGCAAGCCGGCGACGTGACCGTGCATGGCTGGAAGATCGGCAGCGCCGGCCTCAAGGAATGCATAGACCAGGCCACTGATGCCATCGACTGGCGCGGCAAGCGCGCCCGGCCCCGCCAGGCCCTTGGCGCCCGCCGCAGGGGCGTGGGCATGGCCGCTGCCATGCATGTCAGCGGCAACCGCACCATGGGCGACTGGGACGGCTCCACCGTGGTGGTGCGCATCCATGAGGATGGCCATGTGCTTGTGCTCAGTGGCGAATGCGACATGGGCCAGGGCGCGGCCACCATGCTCAGCCAGATCGTCGCCCATGAACTCACGCTGCCGTTGTCGCAGGTCCGCGTGGCCCCACCCGACACGGACAGCACGCCCTTCGCCATAGGCTCGCTGGCCTCGCGCGTGACCATGGCTGCAGGCAATGCCGCCATGGGTGCCGCACGGGCCGCCCGCGGCAAGCTGCTGGCCCTGGCCGCCGTCGTGCTGGAGGCGCAGGCCGACGACCTGGAGCTGACCGATGGCCTGGTGCGCGTGCGCGGCACCGACCGTACGGCGGACATCGCCGAGCTCGCACGCCAGCACATCTGGCGCCATGGCGGCGAGGGCATACAGGTCAGCCACACCTGGGATGCCCAGACGCAGATGCACGACGCCCAGCTGCACGGCAACATCGCGCCGGCCTACTCCTTCGCGGCCCAGGCCGTCGAGGTCGAGGTCGATACGGAAACCGGCCAGGTCCGGGTGCTTGACAGCTATGTGGCCGACGACTGCGGCAAGGCGCTGAACCCCGTCGCCATCCACGGCCAGACCAATGGCGCCACCGTCCAGGCCATGGGCTGGGCCCTTTACGAGCAACTGCACCTGGAGGGCGGGCGCCTTGCCAACGGCAACTTCGCCGACTACATCATGCCCACGGCCGACGCCGTGCCCCTGTTGCGTGGCGGCTTCGTCGAGTCCAACGAGCCCAACGGCCCCTATGGCGCCAAAGGGGCCAGCGAAACCGCCATCCTGCCGGGTGCGCCTGCCATCGCCAACGCCGTATATGACGCCATCGGCGTGCGTATCCATGACCTGCCGATCACGCCCGAGAAAATCCTGGCCGCGCTGCGCGCATGCGCCGAAGAGGACCGCCATGCATGACTTCGACTTCCTGGAGCCCACCTCGGTGGCGGAGGCCAGCCGGTTGCTGGCCCAACTGGGCGAGGACTGCCGCGTGATCGCAGGCGGCACGGCCTTGATGCTGGGCCTGCGCCAGCGCATGCTCGCGCCCACGCACCTGGTCTCGCTGGCAGGCATCGATGCGCTGCGCGGCCTGGACTTCGACCCGGTGCGTGGCCTGCGTATCGGCGCCCTGGTGCGCCATGCCGACCTGGCGGCCTCGCCGCTGGTGTCGCGTCACTATCCGGTTCTGGCCCGCATGGCACAGCGCATGGCCAACCCGCAGGTGCGCAACCAGGGCACGGTGGGCGGCAACCTCTGCTATGCCGACCCCTCCACCGACCCGCCCGGCTGCCTGATGGCATTGGGCGCCCAGATCGTGCTGGCCAGCGCAAGAGGCGAGCGCCTGCTGGACATCGAGGACTTCCTGGTCGACTACTACGCCACGGCGCTGGAAGGCGACGAGATCGTCAGCGAGATCCGCGTGCCACCCATGGGCGAAGGCGATGTTCGGCGCAGCGGTGTCTACACGCGCTTTCTGCGCACGGCGGCCGAACACCGGCCGCTGGCCAGCGTGGCCCTGGTGGCGCACGCAGACGGGGGCATCTGCCGCGATGCGCGCCTGGTCGTGGGCGCCTCCACGCCCATACCGGTGCGCCAGCGGCGCGCCGAGGCCTTTCTTGAAGGCCGTGCCCTCACCTGGGCCTTGGCGGCGGAGGCGGGTGACATCGTCGCGGCCGACATCACGCCGGTTTCGGACCTGCGCGGCTCCGCGGATTTCCGCCGAGAGATGGTGCGCGTCAACGTGCGCCGCACCGTGGCCGAACTGTTCGGCCTGGACCTGGCACTGGAGCAAGGAGAGCTGGCATGAGCCGACATCGCATCGAATGCACCGTCAACGGCGAGCCCTGCAGCGTGGAGGTGCCTGCGCGCCGGCTGCTGTCGGATTTCCTGCGTGACGACCTGCACCTGACGGGCACCAAGCGCGGCTGCGAGACGGGCGTATGCGGCGCCTGCTCGGTGCTGCTGGATGGCGAAGTGGTGAAGTCCTGCCTGCTGCTGGCCGTGCAGGTACAGGGTCGCGCGCTCACCACCATCGAAGGACTGGCCGACTGCATTGCGGGCGGCGCGGGCGCAGACCCGTCGCACCGGCTGCATCCCCTGCAGCAAAGCTTCATGCAATGCGGCGGACTGCAATGCGGCTACTGCACGCCGGGCTTCATCATGGCCGCCTGCGACCTGCTGGGGCGCAATCCCCATCCCGGCGCCGACGAAGTGCGCCATGGCCTCAACGGCAACCTGTGCCGCTGCACGGGCTACACCCAGATCGTGGAATCGGTCCTTGTGGCCGCGGAGAAAATGCATGGAAATTGAGAAAACCCTGGCCGTTTCGGCCCCGCGAGAGCAAGTGTGGGCCTTGCTGCTCGATCCCCAGGTCATGGGTGGCGCCGTACCGGGCATGCAGTCCATCGAAGTGGTCAGCCCCACCGAATACGTGGCGGTGATGCACCAGAAGATCTCCTTCATCAGCGCCAGATTCAAGTTGCGAACGCGCATCGTCGAGCAGCGCGCGCCCGAGTATCTGCGCGTGGAAGGGACGGGAGAGGACACCTCGGTGGCCAGCTCGCTCAAGCAGCGCAGCGAAATCTTCCTGAACGCCACGCCGGATGGCGGCACCGAACTGCGCATCAAGGTCGATGTGGACCTGCTGGGCCGTCTGGGCGCCTTCGGGCTGAGCGTGATGAAAACCAAGGCCGACCGGATATGGGAGGAGTTTGGTGCCAATCTGGCCGCGCGGCTTGAAGGAGGGGGAGGGGAGCCCGCAGCGGGCGAGGCGGTCATGCAGGCACCTGTGCCTGTCGTGTCAGCGCCGGCCTCCGAGCCAGCCAGGGAAAAGGTGGTGCAAGCCCGGAATTCGCCAGCCCCAGCACCAGCTTCGGAATTGCCCTCCACGGCACAAGACCTGCGGGGCCGTGGCTGGTGGGGGCGGCTATTCGGCAGCACGGGCGGTGAGGGCGGCGCGGGCGCTGCCGACATCATTCATGTCGAACTGCGCCGTGGCGACACCACGCTCAGCGTCCAATGGCCGGGCGCACGCGCCGAGCAATGCGCGGCATGGTTGCGCGACTGCCTGCACTGAACGGCAGTCCAGGCTGGGCGTCAACCGCGCGTGATCACGGCACAGGCCAGGCGCGCGCCCGAATTGCCGGTGGGTTGCGTGGTGTAGTCGTCCGGGTCCTTGTGCACGATCAGGCCGCGGCCCACCACGCTGTTGGGGCCCTGGTCCAGTGCCAGGCCGCGCGACACGAAGTCTATGCTTGCCATGCCTTGCGCATCGGAACGCAGGCTGGGCAGGTCGCCCGTGTGATGGGTCGCAGAATCGAAGCGGCCATGGGCGTGGCCTGTGGGGTTGAAGTGGCCGCCCGCGCTCAGGCCGTCGGGGCTGGAGCAATCGCCTTTTTCATGGACATGAAAGCCATGCTCGCTGTTCGGCGCCAGCCCCTGGACCGAACCCTGCACCCGCACGCTGCCATCGGCCTGGGGGGTGAACTGCAGGCTGCCGCTGACCTTGCTGCCTTGCGTGGGCTGCAACTGGGCCATGGCCACATTGCGGACAGCGGGGGCTGCGGTAACAGCCGCCGGGACGGACGCTGCGGCTGCAGCAGGAGGCTTGGCCTGGCTGCCGCAGGCACCCAGGGCCAGCACCATGCCGGTAGCCATCAGCAGCTTCACGGCGGCGGACGGGGTGGCGGGCTGCGAAGTGGCGGCGTGGCTGGATTGGGAAGCGTTCAAAGGCATGGCGGCAATCTCCTGGTTGGAATGGGAACTGAAAAAATCACGGGGCGCACGGCGCGCAGCCGCCATCATGCCGCTTGCGATACGGTGGCCATGTCGGAGAGCACAGCGTTCTGCGCCCGTGTGCGGCGATGGCGTCAAACGGGGCCCTGCAGCGCGCCTGCATCGGGCTGGCCCGCGTAGCTGAGCAGGCGCTGGAGCGCGCGGTCACGGATGCCCAGGCGCTTGAGCTCATCGAAGGTCGCGCGCGCATAGTCATGCGTGCTGCCATAGATGCCCTTGGCCTCGCTGAAGATGCGGCGATAGTCCTCGGGAGCCAGCTCGCCCGTGTGATTGGGGCTTTGCCGGGACAGCGTGAACGCCAGGGCCTGCACCGTGCCCTGGCCGGTGCGGCAGGGCAGCCAGCGCGGGTCATAGACGGCATTGGCCATCTCGCGCTGCCACAGCTTTTCCATGACGGCGTGGCCGTGGTGCCGGGGAATGCGGAACACCATGCCCTGGCAGCTGCCGCCGGACAGCATGCCAAAGACCAATCCAGGATTCTGGGGCGTGCCGCGATTGATGGTGCTCCACATCTTCAGCGCCCTGTGCCAGCCAAAGACACGCGCCGTGCGGCGTTCGCAGAAATCGAAATCCGGTCGCCAGATCAGCGAGCCGTAGCCAAAGATCCAGAGATCATCGCTCCCGCCCCATCGGTGCAGCGCCTCGTCCAGCATGGGCTGGGACTCTCGGCGGGCGAATGAAAATTCTGGCAGGGCGGACATGGGCGCGACAGCATGAAAGAACAATGACGTTTTAACGCCTGGACGCGCAAACGGTGCACAAGTGCCTGCGTTGCCCTGGCAAGGCCGGTCTTTTGTCTCTGCAGCGCCACAGTTGCAGCCGAGCGGCAGCGCAGGGCTCGGGCAGGGCGCAGGGGCGTTGACGGCGGCCCTCTACAATCGGCCGGTTTTTCGCAGTCTTTCAGGTTTCCTTCAACAGCTCATTCACGGAGAGTGCTTCATGTCCTTCAGTCAATCCGACGACGATAGCCAACAACGTTTTGCCCTGGGCTTTTTGTTTGCGCTGATTGCGCTCGTCGTCTCCACGGTCGTTGGTGTCGTGGTCTACCAGCGCGGCATTGCGCACGGCCCTGCAAAAACGGCCGCTGGCGCCACACCTGTGCCAGCCATGGCGCCCATGGTCGTGGAGGAAGACGTGGCACGTGTCGTGGTCGAAAACGGCGTGGTCAAGTTCTACTTCGCATCGGCCAAGGCCGAGCTGGCCGCGGGTGCCAATGAAGCGCTGGCCGACGTGGTCGCCGGTGTGCAGGGCGGCAAGCGCGCCGTGATCTCGGGCTACCACGACGCCACGGGCAGCGCCGAACTCAACGCCGAGCTGGCCAAAAAGCGCGCCTTGGCAGTCCAAGCCGCCCTGTCCGCGCTGGGCGTGGCACAGGAAAAGGTCGAACTCAAGAAGCCCGAACAGCTGCAGGCTGACGGCAGCAACGCCGAAGCCCGCCGTGTGGAAGTGATCCTGGTGGACTGAGCCTTGCCGCTGTAAACGGCCAAAAAGAAAAGGCCCGGAGCGATTGACGCTCCGGGCCTTTTCTTTTTGAGGGCTGCGTGGATCAGGAATTGCGCAGCGGGTCGAACTTCGCGTCACCGTCAGGCTGGGTCCCGGCGTGGGCGCGCGAATTTTCTTGTATGAGTTCGATCTTGTAGCCGTCCGGATCCGTCACAAAGGCAATCACCGTGGTGCCGCCCTTGACGGGACCTGCCTCGCGCGTCACGTTGCCGCCACAGGCCCTGATCTTCTCGCAGGCGGCATATGCGTCTGGCACGCCAATGGCGATGTGGCCATAGGCCGAGCCCATGTCATAGGCCTCGGTGCCCCAGTTGTAGGTCAGCTCGATCTCGGCCTGGCCCGGGTTGCCTCCCTCGAAGCCCAGGAAGGCCAGGGAGTACTTGTACTCGGGGTTCTCGGAGGTTCGCAGCAGCTGCATGCCAAGAACCTGTGTGTAGAAATCGATGGAGCGCTGGAAGTTGCCAACGCGCAGCATGGTGTGGAGGATTCGCATCCCTGGATTGTGCCGGGATTCCGACATCTCTTCAGCCGCCCGCCAAGCGCCGCAGTGATTTCATCGCGCACAGGCCTGGCACCTTCCCCGCAGATCGGGCGCTTCGGGTCCGTGCATCATCCAGCCCGAATTCATTCAACCATTGATGCAACTGTCTGTTGAATTCTAGGAGTGGAGCCTAGGACTGGCACCCGATTTTTCGTCAATAACACTTACAAATCAGACAAATCTTAGATTTTTAGCTTAAAAAATCAGACAAATCCAATTAAATCCTAGTAGCCGGCTGCCTAGAATAGGAATGTTCTTCGTGGAATTATTTTAATTATTGAGTTATGAAAAACTTCGTCTTGCGGATATTAATTGCCGATGACCATCCGGCAGTTCTAGCAGGCATAGAAAGTGTTTTGGAGGATAAGCGTGAAATAGAGATTGTAGGTAGAGCGAAAAACTCCACGGAAATCATCAGCTTTCTGAGGAACAACGAATGCGATGTACTGGTGACCGATTATTGCATGCCCGGTGGGACCTACGGCGACGGTCTGGTGATGCTGAATGTCATTCGCAAAAGATTCCCAAGTGTCAAGATCGTCATGCTGACAATGATCGAGAATATTGGAATCATGAAATCTCTTACCAGCCAAGGAATCTACAGAATTGTGCATAAAACTGATTCTTTGGGAAGTCTGCTGCCCGCCATCTACGCTGCATACACAGATGGTCAATTCATATCGCCCAGTGCAAGCAAGCTCCTGGGAGGAGAATGGTTGGGTGCGGTGCGCACATCGATAGAGCTTTCAAAACGGGAGGAAGAGGTTCTGCTTCTTTTTATCTCCGGCCTGACGGTGTCCGAAATAGCAAAAAAACTCTACCGCAGTATCAAGACGGTCAGCACGCACAAGGTGGCAGTCATGAACAAACTGGGTATACGCAAGGATATTGATCTCATCCGCTATGGAATTGAGATGGGCTGGATTGACGTCAGGAAATAGGAGCAGAAATGCGTCGTCATGGCCACAGGCGCTTCGGCGGAGTTTTATGCCATCGGCAGCTTTCCTGCAAGATTTCTGTCATTACATGAGGAGATTCACAGCCTGTTTTATGGTTGTATCTTGATGCCCAGATGGAAACATATAAAAAAGAGGCTGGAGAAAAGGAAGAACTCCACCTTCTATCCAAATATAACAAGACACTGCTTTTTGGTGGTGGCTTGGTTTTTTCTCTTCTTGTCATTGTTGTGGCAATGCTTGCAGCCCTGTTTGAGTTCAATGACTTCATAGAGGAAAGAAAAGCGGTATTTCAGAGCAAGAGAACCAGAATTCTGGCGGAAATAGAAACAAAGCAAATAATTATGATGAGCGGAATAATTGCATCAGAGTTGCTTTGGAGACAGCCACATACATCTCATCCTGGTGTCTTTGGCGGGGTAGATGCCGTGATGGCAGGTGTGAGTCCTGTGGTGTTGCTTGAGGATAATACTGGCAATAATTTGCACAAGCATTACAGGGATATGTTGGGGGAGTTGGCATATCTGGCAAATTCCAGATTTCTTCAAAATGGGAGAGCAATATCCGCCTATGTCTTCAGCCCGGACAGATCGTTCATAGGCGTCCTTGTGCCGCAGGTGCCGAACGAGCATGAGCGGGAAAACATGCTGGTGAGAATCAGGGCGCAGATTTCGACTTTGCCTGAAGCTGAACGTACCATAGTTCCGTCGGGCCAGCTGCGCCATCCCATATGGTTGCCTCCGGGAAAAAGCATTCTGACTGGGGAGATGTCATTTCAGATTGTTGTCTCGGCTTTCCACGACGGCAAGCCATTTTTCACTGTAGTGAGCGACATGCCTACTCAGTATATTGAGAGCCTGATGCAACAGGGAGAAGACAGGAACTCCTTCTTTATTGTTGATTCTCAAGGCCACGTTGCGTTGGGTGGGAAGGAAACCGGCTATGCCGTAGATGATTTTTTTGCTATCGAGGCGTCGAAATTTAACGGCGGATTGATGAGTCGATATATTTTGAGCAAGTATGGTGCGATCTACAGGGGTGGATATTTTTATTATTATTCAAGGATATCAAATACGAACATGATTCTTCTCCAGATTTTTTCCTGGAAAGATGCTGTGTATTTGAATGGGAAGTCTCTTGTATATTTGCTGTTTTCATTGTTGTTCATCATTTTTTTCTGGTGTTTTTTGATATATTTCTATGGCAAGGTGTTTATTCCAATATATGGGAAGGCCAAGGATGTATTCGACTCGGAGCATCTGAGTCGAACCATCATTGCCATGGCACCTTATGGACTTGGTCTTCTTGACTTCAAGGAAAAGAAGATGCTGCTGGAAAACAGCATGATGTACAAGTACAAAGAAAGCATGGTGTTGGACGAAAAGACCTCTGGTGAGCGGTTGATTGAATATTTTCTCAGGTTCTACGGTGAGAAATATCTGGATGGGAAGAGGAATGATTATTTTCCAGTAGTCAGCGAGGTCGTGATTTCTTGCGATGGAACGATTGCAGAGATTTCAATGATCATGGTGAAGGCAAAATATCAAGGGAGGCATGTCCTGCTATGTGGTTTTGCCGATATCACTGCGCACAAGCAGGTGCAAAGAAATCTGGAAGATGCCAAAAAGGCGGCAGAAGAGGCAAACAAGGAAAAATCTTCTTTTCTTGCCGCCATGAGCCATGAGATACGTACGCCACTGAATGCAATATTGGGTAATCTGGAAATATTGGGAAGAAGCTCTATGTCAGAAGAGCAGCAAGCCAGGCTCGCCACCATATCATCTTCATCTCATTCTCTTTTGACCCTGTTGAATGACGTCCTGGACTTCTCCAAGATCGAGTCTGGTCAGATGAGTGTGGAGTTGGCCAGCTTTGATATCAAGTCTGTGATTCGGCAGGTGGCTGCCATTTACAAGCCGCTGGCTGCGGAATCGGGAATAGGATTTTCCCTGATCATTGATGATTCACTGAAGGATGGATATATAGGAGATGGTGAAAGAATAAAACAGATACTGAACAATCTTCTCAGCAACTCGTTGAAATTCACCAAGGCTGGCAAGATTGATGTATTTGCATCAGACAGGGCGGGTGAGCTGAAGATCAAAGTGTCAGATACCGGGATAGGCATTCATCCCTCGCAGCATGCTTTCATCTTTGATGCATTCAAGCAGGCAGGCTCGGATATAGCAGCGGAATTTGGTGGTACGGGGTTGGGCCTGACGCTGTGTCAGCGTATGGCACATCTCATGGGCGGGGAAATCAGGTTCTTCAGCGTGCTGGGAAAAGGCAGCATTTTTGAATTGACCTTGCCCGCATGCCACGTCCAGCCTGTTCCTGCTTCCTTGGGGTGGGGCGATGGTGAAGTCGTGCTTGCGGGCGATAAAGGCGAGAGTCACTGCGCAAGGATTCTCATAGTCGATGATCACCCGGTCAACAGGCTGCTGCTTCTGGATCAGCTGGAAATCATCGGTTTCGAGGCGGATTCTGCAGAAGGTGGAGAGTCCGCTTTGCACATGATGTCTCAGAATATCTATGACCTTGTTCTTACGGATCTGCAAATGCCCGGCATGAGCGGTTACGTGCTTGCCCAGCGCATCAAGCAAAATCATCCGGAAATTCCTGTGGGAGCAATAACGGCACATGCAGGCAAGCAGGAAAAGTTCAAATGTGCACAATTTGGCATCGTGGATATTCTTGTCAAGCCCGCCTCCTTGAAGAGCATCAAGGAATTCATTGAAAAAAATATAGCAAAGTCTGGCAATTGCCTCGCTGAAGCCGAGAAAGTTCTGGGTAGTAGATTGCCTTATCGTGACGTACTGATTTCAGCAACCAAAAGCTCATTGGATGCATTGAGAAAGCATCTGCTGCAAGGTGACTTGATGGCTGTGCACCGTGAAATTCACGCCATGAAAGGGGCATTTGCGGTGGCTGGGTTGAAGCAGAGGGTGGAAGATATGGACCGATTGTCATCGCTTGTCAGTATGCGGCAGTTCCGCGCAGTCGATGGTGCTTTGAATGAACTGCTGGAGAACCTGGGAGATATCTGATGAGCCGCGGTGCAATGATGCTGCACTGAACGATTGTGTTTATTCCGTTGATGGTGATATAGCATGTTTTCCATTATGAATCATAGAAAAGATTTGAATATATCCGTATTGCTGGCCGATGATCATCCTGGAATCATCTCCGGCATCAGGCATGAGCTGTCTTCTGAACTGGAAATCCTCTTGAAGGCCAGTGTTTCAAATTCAACCGATCTGGTGAAAAAGCTGGATGAGGGTGGTTTTGATGTGCTTGTGTCGGATTACTCCATGCCTACGGGTCAATACGGGGATGGCTTGAATCTGTTTGGCTATATATCCAGAAGATTTCCAAACCTGGGTTTGGTGGTTCTGACCATGCTGGACAATTCAGCCATTCTCCAGGCGCTGGGCAAGGTGTCAAACATCAGCATCGTGAGCAAGGCGGACCCTGTGTTGCATCTGGTTCCAGCCATCCACGCCGCCTATACAGGAGGGACATACTTCTCCCCCGCCATTTCCGAGCGGCTGGAAAAGATGAATGCGAGTGTCATGGGAGGCGAAGGAAGATCGCCGGGGGTGCTCAGTCCCAAGGAATCTGAGGTGGTAAGACTCTATGCGGCCGGTCTGCGTATCGACGAGATTGCAGCCAAACTGAACAGAAGCAAGAAAACCATCAGCACCCAGAAAGTCAAGGCCATGCACAAGCTTGGAATTGAACGAGACATTGACCTGATGAAGTATGCCCTCGAGTGCGGATGGGTGACCTCATCAAGATCTCAATGATGACCGGTTCTTTATCTGCCGTTCAAGGTCCAGATTTCTTCCAGGAGCTGGTCAAGCTGCAGCTCCAGCGCCCATAGCGACTGTCTGTGCTGCATCAGTCCATCATGGTTGATGCCGTTTTCCAGGCTAGCGCAGCGTATCGACAGCTCGGTCAGGTCAAAAAATCGCAGTGAACCGGAAAGATTGTGCAGCTCCCTTTGCACATCCTTGCGATTTTTGCTGGATTTGATGATCGCCAGCGAAGAACAAGCAGACTCCAGAAAGGCCATTCTGATGGGGGCTGGGATTTGTTGAAAATGGGCGACGTCATCAGTCGATGAAACGCGGCTGCTGTTGGCAGGCCGGGACTGGACGGCCAGTTGCAGTGCATCAAAGACGCCCTGCAGCGAACGCCAGGAAACTTCGATGATGCGGGCGTTGATCACCTTGGGTCGCAGGGGATGCTCAGCTTCGCATTCGATGATGCTTGCGGCTGCCGCCACCAGGCGGTTTTCATCCTTGGGGTTCCAGGAGGTTTTCGGTCCGCAAAGCACGACAACCCGGAATTTCTGAAGGCGATCCTGGCGAATGGCCGTGGGATGGTGGCAGGCGGTGGTTTCCAGGCCCCAACTTTTGAGGTGTGGCAGTAGATGGGCGTGCAGTTCATCGGATGACGAGATGAACAAAACCTGCTCGCCTGAAAATGACAAAGCGGAGGCGGGTGGCTCTTCTGTGACGACTATCGATTCAGTGGCAGTCGACAACTTTTCAGAACGGTATGGTGTGGATGCACTGTCCAAGGTGGATGTCTGTTTTTTCATGGGTGGCCGAGCGTCTGGAGCCGGCATCTGCAGCCAGTCATTCGCTTCAGATAAGGCTGGAAGATTGAACCACGGCATCCATCCATGGTGCATGTTTAAGGGCATGTCCATGGAGCATCCTTGTTTCACCAGCGCGGCGTCTGACCGTAGAAGCCCGAGGCCCAGGAATTCAGGTGCGGCAGGGAAGTAACGCCACAATGAAAAAAGCCCGCAGAGAACTGCAGGCTGTTTTCATGGAGGCGTTTGTCCAGGACTTCAGATGGCGAACTGGGCGCGATCCTTGTCCTTGATCCAGGCGGGGGGCTTGCCGCGTCCGGTCCAGGTGTCACCGGTCTCGGGATTGCGGAACTTTGGGGCCACGGTAGAGGGGGCGCGGCGTGCTGTGAAGATGTCGTCGGCAGTCAGGCCGTAATCCTGAACCAGACCGCGAATCTTGGCGATCACATCACTGACTTCTTGCTTGCGTGCTGTCTGGATCTGGGCTTCAAGTGCTTCGCGCTGTGCCAGAAGTTCTTTGTATGTGTTGCTCACGGTGGTTTGCCTTTCATGGATTGAAGCGCGAATATTAACGGTTTTTTAAGAACAAGTTTGCATGCTTTCGATTATTTTCTCCGATGACTGCCATTGGCCGTCCTGACCGTGTCCAAAATGATCAGTCAACGCCAGGTAAAGGCCATGCAAAGAGCCGGCAGTTGTGGAGTGCTGCATGCTACGGCGCGCTTCAAAATCCTGCATGTCCTCGCTTTCAGGCTTGAAGCGCCATGCTTGAGCCGGGCGTGTGATCGGCTGCGAAGGATTCGGGCCTATTGAAAGCTGGTGTGAAAAGCGATGCTGCGATCAGACTGCGCCGCACATTGGAAAACCTTGAAGTCCAGCCTGTACGCTGTTTGCCAACGGCGTTGCGTGGTGGGTGGATGGGGTGAGGCGAAGGTTAGCGAGCAGGCTGCAAGCAAAAAACGGAGGTGTTGTCGTCCCGTGACATCCTTCGCAAAAGACGCTTGTTCTTGCCTGGAAAACTGTTTATTCATACAGTATGATGCATGCATGAGCATCGATCAGATCGCCTTCGCACTCCCCGCAGTCCTTGCCGTCTGGCTGTCGCAGTCCCGTTCCGTCGCACTGCGGCGGTGGGCCTGCCTTCTTGGCCTGGGATGCATTCCTTACTGGATATATGTTGCCCTGTTGGCCGGGCAATGGGGCATGCTGGCCTTGGCAGGCGCAGTTGCGCTGGGCTGGCTCAAGGGACTTTGGGTGCATTGGCTGACACCTCGTCGGCGTGAGGCCATGGGCTCGGGCCTTGGCACCATCCAGATCACGCCGGGCACCCGTTGACAGCTGGCTGCCGGCCAGCGCCTTGTGTTCATCGATGCTGCAGGCGGGCGCGTGTTTTGTGGATGCTGCGCATGGCGCGTTCGAAAATTTCAAGCGTTCTCACTGGAATTTGATGCAGATAAAAGCCGAGTGTTTTGCTCGGTTGGTGTGAGGGCCGCGCCGATGCGCCGGCTGCCGAGATGGTCTGCTGTCTTTATGCCCGGCCGTGCATGGCTGCAAGATTTGGCCGGGCCATGATGCAGGGATTCCTGCCGCTTGTGCACTGCGGTGGTGCACATCTTTCAGGTCCTGGTGCAGGTTTTCAGATCGGCTGGTAGCGCTGTGTCTTTCTGGATATTTCCGATTTTCGTGCTTGGTTTTGTGAGTAAAAAGCCACGGAGTTTGTTGGTCTGTGCAGGTCCTTGGATGGCTGCGAACTGGCAGTGATAGGCAAGCCCCAGGCATAGAATCGTTTGCATACAACAGGCAGTCATCTATCAGAGTTGCCTCTAAAAACCACCTGAAAACAGCCCACCCCGTTGGCGGTGGGCTTTCTTTTTCGGGCTTGGCCGCGGCGAGTCCGTCGCCTGATTTTTCAGTGCGCACCTATGGTTTGCACCTGTTGTCAACCACAAGGTTTGCACACGATGAAATTCACTCTCAACCAACAAGAGGTCGAGATCCAGGGCGTCAGCCCGGAGACGCCGCTGCTTTATGTGCTGCGCAACGACATGCAGCTCAACGGCCCCAAGTTCGGCTGCGGCCTGGGCGAATGCGGCGCATGCGCCGTGCTGATCGACGGCAAGGTGGCCCGCTCCTGCTCCGTTCCCGTGAGCGTGGTCCAGGGCATGAAGGTCACGACGCTGGAAGGCCTGTCCCAGGACGCGACCCAGGCCGAGCACGCCCGCGTGGCGCGTGACTGGGAGGCCGCCCATCCGGCCGCCGTGCCGGGGATGCCTGCCGGCAAGCCCGCAGCCGATGCACAGGGCAAGGCTGTCTACCGACTGCACCCTGTGCAGCAGGCGTTCATTGACGAGCAGGCCGCCCAGTGCGGCTACTGCACCAACGGCATGGTCATGGCCCTGGTGGCCTTGTTCGACCACAAGCCCACGGCCACCGACGAGGAAGTCACCCAGGCCCTGGCTGGCCACCTGTGCCGCTGCGGCACGCATGTGGAAATCATGCGTGCGGCTGCTCGCGCCCGCGTGCTGATCGCCCAGGGAGGTGCAGCATGAGTGCATCCACCCCCCTTCAACTGACGCGCCGCAACCTGCTCAAGCTGGGCGGCATGGTCATGGTCAGCTCGGTGGCGGCCGCTGGCCTGGTGGCTGAAAGCACGGGTACGGCGCCCGCCGTGGCCGGCGCCTTCCCCATTCCCCCCATCGACCGGGTGAGCAGCTTCATCGCCATTGGTGCGGACGGCAGCGTCACGGCCTACCACGGCCACGTGGACCTGGGCACGGGCATCCGTACCTCGCTGGCGCAGCTGGTGGCCGATGAGCTCGATGTGCAGTTCGAGCACATCACCATGGTGCTGGGCCACACGGGCCGCACGCCCAACCAGGGGCCCACCATTGCCAGCAACACCATCCAGGTCGATGCCATTCCCATGCGCAAGGCCGCCGCCCAGGTGCGCCAGCTGCTGCTGGGCCTGGCTGCCGAGAAGCTGCAGCAGCCCGTGTCCGCACTGACCACGTCCAAGGGCGCGGTGGTGGCCAAGGGCGGGCGACGCATCGGCTACGGCGAACTGGCCCAGGGCCAGGACCTGAACATTGCGCTGGACAAGGAGGTGCCGCTGCGCACCGGTGGTTTCAACTACATCGGCAAGTCCGTGCAGCGCGTGGACATTCCGGCCAAGGTGCTGGGCGCGCTGGCCTATGTGCACGATGTGCGCGTGCCCGGCATGCTGCACGGCCGCGTGGTGCGCCCGCCCTACGGCGGGGCCGACGCTTCGGCGCCGCTGGGCAGCAGCCTGATTTCGGTGAACGAACAATCCGTGGCCCATCTGCCGGGCATCGTCAAGGTGGTGGTGCAGGGCGATTTCGTGGGCATCGTGGCCGAGCGCGAAGAGCAGGCCATTGCTGCCATGCGCCAGCTGGAGGTGAAGTGGAAGGACTGGGCCGGCGTGCCCGACCTGTCGCTGAACGCCATGCACGACACCCTGGTCAAGCACGAGAAGGCCGACCGCATGCTGCGCGAGGACGCGGGCATTGACGAGGCCTTCTCGGGCGCCAGGAAGGTGATCGAGGCCGACTACGTCTGGCCCTACCACCTGCATGCCTCCATCGGCCCGTCCTGCGCCGTGGCCGAGGTGTCCGCCAGCCAGATCCAGGTCTGGACCGGATCGCAGAACCCGCACGACGTGCGCAAGGACATCGCCACGCTGACCGGCATGGCGGCCGACCAGATCAATGTGACGCGCCTGGAAGCCTCGGGCTGCTATGGCCGCAATTGCGCCGACGACGTGGCATCCGACGCCGTGCTGCTGTCGCAGGCCGTGGGCCGCCCGGTGCGCGTGCAGCTGATGCGCGAGCAGGAAGCCGCCTGGGAGCCCAAGGGCACGGGCCAATTGATCCGCGTGCGCGGCGGTCTGGACGAGAACCATGCCGTGCTGGGCTATGAGCTCAAGACCTGCTACCCGTCCAACGACGCGGCGGCCCTGGCCCTGATCCTGACGGGCAAGGTGCCCAACAAGCCCAAGGTGCTGCAGATGGGCGACCGTACGGCCATCCCGCAGTACGAGTACCCCAGGATGCGCGTGGTCTCGCAGGATGCGGCGCCCATCGTGCGCGCTTCGTGGATGCGCGGCGTCTCGGCCCTGCCCAACGTCTTTGCCCATGAGTGCTGGATCGACGAATGCGCCTATCTGGCCGGCGAAGACCCGCTGGCCTACCGCCTGCGCTACCTGAAGGACCCGCGTGCCGTGGCCCTGACGCACGCTGCGCACAAGCAGGCCGGCTGGCAGGACGGCCCGGCGCACCGCAACCCCGCGCCGGCCGACCAGCGCCTGGTCAAGGGCCGCGGCTTTGCCTATGCCCGCTACTACCACAGCAAGTTCCCTGGCTACGGCGCGGCCTGGGCCACCTGGATCTGCGACGTGACCGTGGACCGCGAGACCGGCGTGATCAAGGTGGACAAGGTCTTCGTGGCCCATGACTGCGGCGAGATGGTCAATCCGGCCGGCGTGCGCCACCAGGTGCACGGCAACATCATCCAGTCCACCAGCCGCGTGCTCAAGGAGTACGTGACCTTCGACAGCAAGGGCGTGACCTCGCTGGACTGGGGCGGTTACCCCATCCTGCGCTTTGACGAGCTGCCCGAGATCGACGTGCAACTGGTGGAGCGCCCGGGCGAAGACCCCATGGGCGCGGGCGAATCCGCCTCCGTGCCCAGCGCCGCCGCTGTCTCCAACGCCGTGTTCGACGCCACCGGCGTGCGCCTGCGCGAAGTGCCGTTCACCCCGGCACGCGTGCTGGCCGCACTCAAGGCAAAGGCTGCCGATGCAGCCCCGGCCGACAAGGCACAGAACTGAGAGCGGAGGACTGGAACATGCACACACTCAAGAAAATCACCCTCGGCGTGGTCGGCCTGGCCGCCGTGGCCGGCGCCGCCTTCTGGCTGGCCACGGGCCGCAGCGAAATCGCGCCCCTGCAGCAGATCCCGGTGCAGGAATTCAGCCAGCAGCAGATCGACCAGGGGCGCCGCCTGGCCCACATGGGCGACTGCGCGGTCTGCCACACGGCCCCGGGCGGCCAGCGCAACGCAGGCGGCCTGGCCATGCCCAGCCCCTTCGGCACCATCTACTCGACCAACATCACGCCCGATGCCGAAACCGGCATCGGCCGCTGGTCGTACGAGGCCTTCGAGCGCGCCATGCGCCATGGCGTGGACCGCGAGGGCAACTACCTGTACCCCGCCTTCCCGTACACCGCATTCACCCGCGTGACCGATGAGGATATGAAGGCGCTGTACGCCTTCCTGATCACCGAGCCGGCTGTCTCCAACGAGGCGCCCAAGACCGCGCTGAACTTCCCGTTCAACGTGCGCCGTGGGCTGGCCCTGTGGAATGCGCTGTACCTGGAGCCGGGCGAGCAGCCCGCGCCCGCCAACCAGTCGGGCGAGTGGATTCGCGGCGCCTACCTGGTCGAAGGCCTGGGCCACTGCGCTGCCTGCCACTCGCCGCGCAACCAGTTCGGCGCCGAGAAAAAGGGTGCCGACCACCTGGCCGGTGCCTTCATCGACGGCTGGGATGCGCCCGCGCTCAACGACAAGGCCGTGGCCCCGCTGCCCTGGACGCGCGAGGACCTGGTGCGCTACATGCAGACCGGCTTCTCGGAGCGCCACGGCGTGGCCGCCGGCCCCATGGCGCCCGTGATCGAAGGCCTGTCCCACCAGTCGACCGAGGACATCAGCGCCATGGCCACCTACCTGATGTCGTACCGCAAGCCTGTGGCCGATGCCGCTGGCACGGGTGACGCCGAGGCGCTGGTGAAGGAAAAGACCGAGGTTGCCAAGCTGCCGGTCGACGCCCAGGGCTATCGCCTGTACCAGGGCGCCTGCATGGCCTGCCACCGCGCCGACCCCAGCGGCGTGCTGGCCGGCAGCAGCTTCGGGGTGCGTCCCCAGCTGTCGCTGAACACCAACCTGTACAGCGATTCGCCGACCAACGCCATCCATGTGGTGCTCAACGGCATCACGCAACCGGCGCGGCCGCAGCTGGGCACCATGCCCGCCTTCCGCCACAACCTCAGCGACGAGCAGATCGCCACGCTGCTCAACACCATGCGCAGCCAGTACGGCCTGCAGCCATGGTCCGGCCTGAGCGACAAGGTCAAGGCCCTGCGCGAGGAAACACGCCCCGGCAAGGTGGCGGCGCACTGAGCCTGCGCTGCGTCATCTGCGCAGCCTGTGCGCTGCGCTAGGATGGCAAGGGACCGCTGTGCCCACAGCGGTCCCTTTTTTTATGGTGACCCGCAAGATGACAAGCCCCATGCACGATTTCCCCCTGCTGACCGACGCCGACCGCCAATGGCTGGACGCACGTGCCGAGGCCCTGGATGCCGGCGACGGCGAGGCCACGGCCGCCGTCGTGCCCTACCTGGCCCGGGCCGGGCTGCTGGGCCACGGCTTGGCTGATGTCTTGGGAGGGCAGGGCGGCAGCGCCGGCGATGCCATCGAGGCGATTGCCCAGGTGGCCATGCACTCCATGTCCGCCGCCTTTGCCTTCTGGGGCCAGCGTGTGCTGATCGAGATGCTGGCGAACACCGGCAATGCGGCCCTGCGCGAGCGCTGGCTGCCCGCGCTGCTGGCGGGCGAGGCGGCCGGTGCCTCGGGGCTGTCCAACATCATGAAATTCCTCAGCGGGCTGGAGGCTCTCAACATCCGCGCCACGGCCCGGGAAGGCGGCGGCTGGCTGCTCAACGGCAGCGTGCCCTGGTGCACCAACCTGCGCGGCCCCCGCTTTCTGGCCGCCATTGCCGTGGCACGCGACGATGGCGCGCCGCCCATGATCGTGGCCCTGCCGTCCGACCGCCCCGGGCTGGAGCGCTCACCGGATCTGGAGTTGATCGCCCTGCGCGGCACCAATACCGCCGCCTTGCAACTGAAGGACGTGGCCATCAC
This sequence comes from Delftia deserti, assembly GCF_042653485.1. Taxonomy (NCBI): domain Bacteria; kingdom Pseudomonadati; phylum Pseudomonadota; class Betaproteobacteria; order Burkholderiales; family Comamonadaceae; genus Delftia; species Delftia deserti. Next base: position 7,047,471 of record NZ_JBHSIH010000001.1, read on the forward strand.
CGAAGACGATCTGCTGGCCGAGCGCGCCGGCGGATTCCTGCCACGTGTGCGGCCGGCCTTCCTGGGCATGCAATGCGGCCTGTCCATCGGGCTGGCGCGTGCGGCCTGCGCGCAGGCCGCCTCGCGCATGGGGCAGGGCGGGCATGTGCTGCAGCAGCCGCTGGACGATACCCACAGCCATCTGGAGCAGGCGGTGGCCGCGCTCAAGGCCGGTGTAGAGGCTGGCGATTTCGTGGAGGCACCCGAGCGGCTTTTCGCGCTGCGCCTGGCCCTGCACGACTGCGTGCAGCAGGCCATGCAGCTGGAACTGCAGACGGCCGGTGGCCGCGCCTACAGCCTGGATGCGGACGATGGCTTTGCCCGCCGCTGGCGTGAATCGGCCTTCATCCCCATCGTCACGCCCAGCGTGATCCAGTTGCGCGCCGAGCTGCAAAAACTGCAAAAGCACGACGCCTGACGGCTCAGCCCGCCTTGGCTGCGGGCTGCAGCGCCGTGTCCAGCAGCAGCAAGGCGGTTTGCACTGCAGCCAGCAGCCGCTGGCGCGGCACGCCATCGCGGGCTTGCACGGAGATGCCGTGCAGTTGCGTGGCATAGAAATCCCCCAGCGCCTGCACATCGGTGCCGGCACGCAGCTCGCCTTCATCCAGCGCGCGCTGAAGGCGGTCGATCAGGGACTGCGTGCGCTGGCGGCGGTGCCCGGCCAGCCAGGCGGCGACCCCCTCGTTTTCCTCGGCGCAGTTGGTGGCGGCGGTGACCACCATGCAGCCCAGCGGATGGGCATCGTCCGTATAGGTGGCCACGGCATCGCGCAGCACGCGGGCCAGGGCGTCGCGCACGCGCGGCTCCTGGGCCATGGCGCGGTCGGCAAAGCCGCCATCACCGGCCTCGTAGCGCTGCACGGCCTCGCGGAACAGGTCCTGCTTGCTGCCGAAGGCCGCATAGATGCGTGCCGACGCAATGCCCAGCGCCTGCACCAGGTCGGCCATGGACGTGCCCTCGTAGCCGCGCCGCCAGAACGCCAGCATGGCGCGCTCCAGCGCCTGGTCTCGGTCGAATTCCCTGGGTCTTCCGGCCATCTTCCTCATCCTTCTCAACAGTCAGGGCGGCATCTTAGCGGCGCCGTGATGCTGTCTTGCATCGGGCTCGCAAAAGCAGCTGCATTGGCGTGATACTATTCTTTGTCGATCAACAAACAATAGCTCAACGCAAGGAAATCACATGCAGACCATCAAGGGCCCAAGCCTTCATCTGGCGCAGTTCGCCGACAACAAGGCACCGTTCAATTCCCTGGAAGACATCGCACGCTGGGCGGCCGGCGTAGGCTTCAAGGGCCTGCAGATTCCCGCCTGGGACCAGCGCCTGTTCGACGTGGCCACGGCCGCCAGCAGCCAGACCTATTGCGACGATGTCAACGGCATGCTGGCCTCGCACGGCCTGGTGGCCAGCGAGCTGACCACGCACATCTTTGGCCAGCTCGTGGCCGTGCATCCGGCCTACGACGCCATGTGCGACAGCTTTGCGCCCGAGGCGCTGCGCGGCAATCCGGCCGCACGCACGGCCTGGGCGCTGGAGCAGCTCAAGCTGTCGGCCAGTGCATCGCGCCGCATGGGGCTGAGCGACATGGGCACGTTCTCGGGCTCGTTCGCCTGGCCCTATCTGTTCCCGTTCCCGCAGCGCCCGGCCGGCCTGATCGAAACCGCCTTCGAGGAGCTGGCGCGCCGCTGGCGCCCCATCCTCGACGCCTGCGACGAGCAGGGCGTGAACCTGTGCTACGAAATCCACCCCAGCGAAGACCTGCACGACGGCACCAGCTTCGAGCGCTTCCATGAGCTGGTGGGCCAGCACGCACGCTGCAAGATCCTGTTCGATCCCAGCCATTTCGTGCTGCAGCAGCTCGACTACCTCGACTACATCGACATCTACCGCGAGCACATCCGCATGTTCCATGTGAAGGATGCGGAGTTCCTGCCCAGCGGGCGCCAGGGCATCTACGGCGGCTATTCCTCGTGGCTGGAGCGGGCAGGGCGCTTCCGTTCGCTGGGCGACGGGCAGGTGGACTTCAAGGCCATCTTCTCCAAGTTCGCCCAGTACGACTACCAGGGCTGGGCCTCGCTGGAATGGGAGTGCTGCCTCAAGGACCAGGAAGACGGGGCACGCGAGGGCGTGGACTTCATCAACCGCCACATCATCCGCGTCACCGACAAGATCTTCGACGACTTCGCCGGCGCCCCCGTGGACCAGCGCCAGATCAACGCCATGCTCGGCATCGCCTGAGCACGCCCGCAGCCAAAGAACCTCAAAAAGAAGCAAACAATGAACGCTTTCACATCGAACGCCCTGCGCAAGCAGGAAGACCAGGCCCACGAGTTCTCGCACGACTACGTGCGCATCGACGGCCGCCGCATCCACTGCATCACGGCCGGGCAGGGCGCGCCCGTGCTGCTGATCCCGGGCTGGCCCCAGACCTGGTATGCCTGGCGCCATGTGATGCAGGCACTGGCGGCACAGGGCTTCCAGACCATTGCCGTCGATCCGCCGGGCACGGGCTTTTCGGACCGGCCCGACACCGGCTACGACACGGGCTCCATTGCGCTGACCCTGCACCGCGCCATGCTGGCGCTGGGCCATGAGCGCTACCAGGTCGCCGGCCACGACGTGGGCATGTGGGTGGCCTATGCGCTGGCCAGCGACCAGCCGCAGGCCGTGCAGTCCCTGGCGCTGACCGAGGCCGTGATCCCCGGCCTGGCACCCGAGCCCAGCATCTTTGCGCCGCCCGAGCAGAACATCTTCCTGTGGCACTTCATGTTCAACCAGCTGGCCGACCTGCCCGAGACCCTGATCGCGGGGCGCGAGCGTGCCTACCTGGAATTCATGTTCAACCGCTGGTCGCTGCGGCGCGACTGCGTGGCCGTCGACGTCTATGTCGATGCCTATGCGGCGCCCGGTGGCCTGCGCGGCGGCTTTGCCTACTACCGCGCCATTCCCGAAACCATTCGCCAGAACCGCGAGCGTGCGCTGCGCTCGCTGGCCATGCCCGTGCTGGCCATTGGCGCCGAGCACGCCACGGCCGATGCGCCGCTGGCCACGCTGCGCGGCCATGCCGATGACCTGTCGGGCGTGATCGTGCCGGGCTGCGGCCACTTCATCATGGAGGAAGCCGCCGAGCCCTTCATCGCCGAGCTGCTGCCCTTCTTGCAAAGGACGCTGTGACCATGGGCCTGGACGCTGACATTGCGCGCTATCTCGCCGAGCTGGCGCAGGCAACCCAGGCCGTGGCCCCGCCCACGCCGCCCACGCTGGCGGCGCTGCGCGAGGCCACCGACGCCGGGCTGCGCGCCCTGCACGGCCCGGCCGAGGCCGTGGCCCGCACCGAAGACTTCACGCTGCCCGCGCGCGACGGTGCGCCGCTGCGCGTGCGCATCTACCGGCCTCTGGCCTCGGACACACCCACGCTCCAGCCCGCCCTGGTCTTCGCCCACGGCGGCGGCTGGTGCCTGGGTTCGCTGGAGGTCTACGACAACCCCTGCCGCGCGCTGGCCGCGGCAACGGGCGCCGTCGTGGTCTCGGTGGACTACCGGCTGGCGCCCGAGCACCGCTTTCCCGGGCCGCTGCATGATTTCTGCGATGCCATTGCCTGGACCTTTGAGCAGGCCGATGCGCTGGGCCTGGACCGCAGTCGAATCGGCGTGGCCGGAGACAGCGCGGGCGGCAATCTCGCGGCCGCCGCCTGCCTGCTGGCGCAGGACAAGGGGGGCTGGGGAGCGGCGGGCGCACCGGCCATCGCCCACCAGCTGCTGCTGTACCCGGCACTGGACGCGGCCATGGACTCGGCGTCGTTCCACCAGTTTGCAGAGGGCCACTACCTCACGCGTGCGGCCATGGAGTACTGCTATGGCGCGTACCTGGGCGATGCGGCTCCGGGGCGGCAAGAACTTGTCTCTCCGCTGCGCGCGGAACACCTGGCAGGCCTGCCCCAAGCCACGGTGATCAGCTGCGAATACGACCCGCTGCGCGACGAGGCCGAAGCCTATGCGCAGCGGCTGGCGCAGGCGGGCGTTGCGGTGAAGTCCGTGCGCCTGCCCGGCATGGTGCACGCCTGCATGCACATGCTGGGGCTGGCTCCCGCATCACGCCGCCTGTTTGACGAGGCGGGTGCCGCCGTGCGCCAGGCTTTCGGCACGGCCATCGGCTGAGGGTTGCCGGGTGCAGGTCAGGCCTGTGCCAGGAACACGGCCACCAGCGCATTCGCATGGCCGTGGCCCATCTGGTGCTGGGCCTTGAGCCAGCCCACCAGTTCCATGTGCTTGCGGGTGTCCTGCTGCTGCAGCAGATCCATCCAGTGCGCAATCGACTGGCCGTAGGTCTTCTCTATGGAGGGGAAATACGAGGCCGGTCCCTTGACCTTGCTTGTCTCCGTCATGGTGTTTCCTTCCGTGGCGTGGTGAGTGCGGATGGGTCAGGTCAGGAACAGCACGTCCTTGTGCTGCGGCGCAGGCGGCAGCACCTCGCCGGTCAGCTCGCGCAGCGTGGCCTCGATCATCTGCGACATGGCGTCCAGCGCCAGGTCGTTGGGCGCCGTGCCGAAGGGCTCCTCCAGCTCGGCGCCCAGCGCCTCCAGCGCGAAGAAGGTGTAGGCGATGAAGGCCACGATCACCGGCGTCATGAAGCCGATGGAATCCACCAGGCCGAAGGGCAGCAGCAGGCAGTACAGGTAGATGGTGCGGTGGATGATCACCGCGTAGGTGAACGGAATCGGCGTGCCCGCAATGCGCTCGCAGCCGCCCAGCGCCTCGCCCAGCTTGCACAGCGGCGCCTCCATGGCCGGCACCAGCACGGGCTGCAGGCTGCCGTCGTGGCGGCGCGCCTGCAGCCATTCGCCGGCCATGAGCAGCAGCACGGCGGGCTTGAAGCGCGCCGTGGCCAGGCGTTCGCAGTCGGCGGCGGGCAGCAGCCGGCGCATGTCGGCTGCGGCATCGGTGCCGCGCAACTGGTGGCGCAGCGCATGCACGAAGGCCGCCAGAACCATGGCCAGGGCCGGGGCGTGCTGCGGTGCGTCGGCCAAGGTCCGGGCCTGGCGCACCAGGGAGCGTGTCTCGTTGAGCAGGGTGCCCCACAGCGTGCGCGCCTCCCAGTAGCGCGCGTAGCTGGTGCTGTTGCGAAAGCCCAGGAAGATGGCCAACGTCAGCCCGATCAGCGAAAACGGCACGAAGTTCAGCGGCACCTTCCAGGCGAACAACTGGCCGTGCAATGCCGTGACCAGCACGGCGAACAGGGTGGCGGCCATCAGCTGGAGCAGGATGTCGGGCAGCACGGAGCCGCGCAGCACGAAGAGCATGCGCAGCCAGTGGGGATGGGGCCGGATGATCATGAAAGCCTGCTCCGTGATGGAAAAGAGGGCGCAAGAGGATGCAAGAGGGCGCAGCAGCCCCGCAACTCTAACCGCCCTGGGCAGCCAGTGCGCCACCTGTGCGCCACCCGGCGCGCGCTGGCTGCGGCTTCAAAGATCGCTGCCGTGGTTGCCGTCTGGCTGGAGAAGGGCCTGTGCCGTGACCCCTGCTGCCTGCTCCGCCTGCCATGCCGTGCGCATGGAAGAGGGCGCCACCGTTGCGCGCGGGGATGGCTGGCTGGTGATGCGGCCCAGGCTGATGAAGCCGGCCAGGTGCTCGCCGTCTCCCAGGCCCAGTGCGGCGTGGATGGCCGGATCAAAGCAGCGCTCGCCGCTGAGCACGATGGCGCCAAAGCCCAGCTGGTGGGCAGCATTGAGGAAGTTGCCCAGGGCAGCCCCTGCGGCCAGCCATTGCTCGCGCACGGGAACACGCGAGCGCGGCTTGGGAGAGACGATGAAGGCCAGCAGCGCCGGTGCGCGCGTTGCATGCTCGCGGGCGCGACGGATGTCATCGGCGGGGGCCAGCGGGTCGCGGCGTAGTTTTTCCTGCTCGAACAGAGCAGCCAATGCTGCACGCTGATGACCTGGAAACTCCAGAATGCGCCAGGGATGCAATGCACCATGATCCGGCGAGCATAGCGCGGCCTCGATCATGAGGTCCATGTCGCCGCTGTCCGGCCCCGGCTGGCCCAGCCGCCTGGGTGAGATGGAGCGGCGCGCCAGCAGGGGCGCCAGGCCGGCCCGCTTGCGCGTGTCGGCAAAGCAGTGCTTGAGCGCATCCACCGCCTGGGCGAACTGCCGGGCCCAGGCCAGCACCTGTTCGCCCTCCTGCGTGAAGCCCTGGAAGGGGCGGCCCGCGCGCACCAGCGCGTGGCCAAACTCCGCCTCGGCCGAGCGTATGGCCAGGAACAGCTCGTTGTCGGAGATGCCGCAGGCCTGTGCCGCGCGCGCCCAGTCGCGCTCGTGGTCCAGGGCCAGCAGATGGGGGATGTATTTTTGCGTCAAGTCGGTTCTCCAGCACAGCCCTGCGGATTCCGACGGGCTCCGAGGGGGCGAGTGGTCCATGAATGGCTTCGTTATATCCGAAAAAATACAATGAAATCCGTCACCCCAGCTTGAACCGGGGCCTGGTGCGGCTTGCGGGCCTGCCGCCCATGCCTTCATACGGGATTGAACCGATTGCGCAAGCCCCGGTACTACAATCCCAAGCCATGTTGCATGCCATCCGGAACCCCTCCATGCGGAGCGCCTTGCTGCTGCTCATCATGGTGGCGCAGCTGCTGATACCGCTGCTGCACAGCCATTTCGGCACTCCGAACCAGGCCGGCCTGCACATCCACGCGGCGCCGTCGCGCGTGGCCGACTCGCATTTCCACCTGTTCGTGGCCCACGGCTCCTTTGCCGATGTGGATGAAGACCATGTCGAGCCTTTCGAGGTCGATGTGCAGGACGCCATACAGCCGCTGGACCTGCTGCCCATGCCCTTTCTGGCCGTCATCGGCCTGGCCTTGCTCACCCTGGGCCTGCGTGCCGCGCGCATGCGCTGCATTGCGCCCCGGCCCGCCTTGCCGCTGCAGCCCATGCGCCTGAGTCCGCGCTGGCGCGGGCGCGTGATACGGCCTTCCCCCGCCCAGGCACCGCCCCTGGCTTCCTGACCTCCCCGGCCTGCTCCGCAGGCCCGCCTTCGTCCTCCTTCGCCCGCGTGCCGCGAACAGCCTGCGCGTGGACGGCGTTCGTCTTTTTTCCCGGAGTCAGGAATGATGTTTTCCCCATGGCTGCTGGCCGGCGCACTTGCGCTGCCAGCCGTCGGCATGGCCGCCCAGGCCCAGGCCGCACCCGCAAGCCCGTCCAATCCCCCGCCCGCATCCGCATCCGCATCCGGATCCGTATCCGCATCCGTTGCCTTGTCCGCCGAACAGGCACGGGCGCTGGGCGTGCGTTTCGAACCCATTCAGGCGGCACAGCGCATCGAGGTCTCGGCCCACGCGCGCGTCGTGCTGCGGCCCGATGCCCAGGCCGTGGTGGCCGCCCCCTATGCAGGCGCGGTGCCGCGCGTGCTCGTGGCCCTGGGCCAGGCGGTGCGCACCGGCCAGCCGGTGGCGGTGTTCACCAGCCCGCAGCTGTATGAGGCGCGGCGCGCGCTGCTGGAGGCCGAGTCCCAGTCGCGCCTGGCACGCCAGGCCCTGGCGCGCGACCAGGCGCTGCATGAGGACGGCATCATCGCCGCCAGCCGCTGGCAGGCCACGCAGGCGCGCGCCGCCGAGGCCGCGGCCATGGCCCAGGCGCGGCGCGCCGAACTGGCCGCCAGCGGCCTGCAGTTCGTGGGCAACGAGGTGCACCTGGTGGCGCCCCGCGCAGGCCTGGTGACCGAAGTGCTGGCGGTGCCGGGTGCGCGCGTGGAGGCCTCGGCGCCGCTGCTGCGCGTGGCCGACCCCAAGGCGCTGGAACTGGACCTGCTGCTGGGCCGCGAGGTGCCGCTGCCCGGCGTGGGCGACCGCGTTCAGGTGGCGGCGCGCGGTGCGCAGGGCAAGGTGGCCGGAATGGCACCGGTCGGCGATGGATCGGCCGGCATGCGGGTGCGCGTTGCGCTGGAACGCACCGGCGACCTGCGTGTGGGCGAAAGCGTGACCGCCTTGCTGGCCCTGGCCGGTGCGGACGCCGGGCCTTCCGATGGATCTGCCGGTGGCTCTGGCGGTGCACGCCTGCGCGTGCCCGCTGCGGCGCTGGCGCATTGGAACAACCGCACCGGCGTCTTTGTCGCCACCGGGCAGGGGGCGCGCTTCATGCCGCTGTCCGTGGAGGCCAGCGACGAGGCCACGGCCGTGGTGCGCGGCACGCTGCCGCCCAAGGCGCGCATTGCCGTGACGGGCATTGCCGCGCTCAAGGGCCTGCTGGGCGGGGGTGAGTGATGCTGGCGCGCCTCATCGATTTTTCGCTGCGCCAGCGCGCGCTGGTGCTGATGGCCGCCTGCGCGCTGGCCCTGGCCGGTGCCTGGGCCTATGTGCACCTGCCCATCGATGCCTTCCCCGACATCTCGCCCACCCAGGTCAAGGTGATCCTGAAGGTGCCCGGCATGACGCCCGAGGAGGTGGAGCAGCGCGTCTCCACGCCCGTCGAGCAGGAACTGCTGGGCCTGCCGCACAAGACCATGGTGCGCTCGGTGTCCAAGTACGGCATCAGCGACGTGACCGTGGATTTCAGCGAGGGCACGGACGTGTACTGGGCGCGCCAGCAGGTGTCCGAGCGGCTGGCCGGCCTGCAGCGCGAGCTGCCCGCCACGGCCGAAGGCGGGCTTGCCCCCATCACCACGCCGCTGGGCGAGATGTTCATGTTCACCATCGACGGTGAGCAATGGTCTCTGGCCGAGCGCCGCCATGTGCTGGACTGGGTGATTCGCCCTGCACTGCGCACCGTGGCCGGCGTGGCCGACGTGAATGCCCTGGGCGGAATGGTGCGCGGCTACGAGGTGATCCCCGACCCCGCCCGGCTGCGGGCGCGCGGCGTGACGCTGGACCAGCTGCGCCAGGCGCTGGAGGCCAACAACCGCAACGACGGCGCAGGCCGGCTGGACCGCGGGGAAGAGCACTGGGTGGTGCGCGTGGAAGGCGGCGTGCGCGGGCTGGACGACCTGCGCGCCATTGTCGTGGCGCCCGCCCATGAGGGGCGCGTTGCCGCCACCGTGGGCGATGTGGCCACCGTGCGCCTGGGCGAAGCCACGCGCAACGGCGCCGTCAGCCGCGACGGACGTGGCGAAGCCGTGCAGGGCCTGGTGCTGGGACTGCGCGGGGTGGATGCGCGCAGCCTGGTGGACGCCGTGCAGGCGCGGCTGGACGAACTGGCTCCCCGGCTGCCCAAGGGCATGAGCACCCAGGTCTTCTACAACCGGGGCGACCTGGTCTCGCGCGCGGCGGGCACCGTGGTGCGCGCCCTGGTCGAGGCCAGCGTGCTGGTGCTGGTCACGCTCTACCTGTTCCTGGGCGGGCTGCGGGCGGCCCTGGTGGTGGCGGCCACGCTGCCGCTGTCCATGCTGGCCACCTTCCTGCTGATGCGCCATGCGGGCCTGACGGCCAACCTGATGAGCCTGGGCGGCCTGGCCATCGCCCTGGGCATGCTGGTGGATGCTGCGGTGGTGGTGGTGGAGAACATAGAGACCGCGCTGGCGAATGAGTCTGCGGGCGCAACGGCCATCGAAACGGCGGGCAGCTCCCCGCCGCAGTACCGGGCCGTGCTGATCCGCCAGGCGGTCTCGGCGGTCTCCGTGCCCATGCTGGCCGGCGTGTCCATCATCGCCATCGTGTTCCTGCCGCTGCTCACGCTGCAGGGGCTGGAGGGCAAGCTGTTCGCGCCCGTGGCACTGACCATCGTGCTGGCGCTGGGGGCCTCGGTGCTCATCGCCTTCACCGTGGTGCCTGCGCTGGCCTCGCTGCTGCTGCGCCCGCATGGTGGCGATGAACCCTGGCTGATGCGGCGTGTGGCCCGGGGCTTCGAGCGGATGCAGCGCTGGAGCCTGGCCCACCGGCCTGCGGTCTTCGGCATTGCCGGGGCATCGCTGGCCGGGGCAGCCGTGCTCTACCTGTCCGTGGGCAAGACCTTCATGCCCACCATGGATGAGGGCGACATGATCGTGCAGCTGCAAAAGACGCCCTCCATCTCGCTGGCCGCTTCGCTGGACATGGACGGGCGCGTGCAGCGCGCGCTGCTGGAGCAGGTGCCCGAGATCCGCTCCATCGTCGCGCGCACCGGCTCCGACGATCTGGGCCTGGACCCCATGGGCCTGAACGAGACCGATACCTTCCTGGTGCTGCGCCCGCGCGACCAGTGGCGCGGCAGCAAGGAAGACATCGCCGAGGCCATACGCCACGTCATGCAGGGCTTTCCGGGGCTCATCTACGGCTTCACCCAGCCCATAGAAATGCGTGTCTCCGAAATGCTGACCGGCACGCGCGGCGACGTGGCCATCAAGATCTTCGATCCCGACCTGGCGCGGCTGGACGCTGCCGCCCAGGCCGTGGCCGCGCGCATGCGCGCGGTGGCCGGGGCCTCCGAAGTCATCGCGCCCAGCAACAGCGGCGTGCAATACCTGCAGGTGGCGCTCAACCGCGCGGCGCTGGGCCAGTCCGGGCTCAGTGGCGATGGCCTGCAGGCGCAACTGCGCGCCCTGGTGGAAGGCGAACGCATTGGCATCGTGCCCGAAGGCGTGGCGCGCACGCCGCTCATCCTGCGCGGCGGCACGGCGCTGCGCCAGTCGCCCGAAGGCCTGGCCGGGCTGCTGGTGACGGCGGCGGACGGCAGCAACTGGCCATTGACCTCCCTGGCCACGCTGGCGGCCCGCGACGGCCCCGTGCGCGTGGACCACGAAAACGGCGCCCGCTTCGCCGTGGTGCAGGTCAACGTCGAAGGGCGCGACCTGGCCAGCTTTGTGCGCGATGCCCAGGCGGCCATCGCCGGTGATGCCGGCCTCAAGGACATGCGCATCGTCTGGGGCGGCCAGTTCGAGAACCAGCAGCGCGCCGCCGCGCGGCTGGCGCTGGTGGTGCCGCTGGCGCTGGGCGCCATCTTCGTGCTGCTGGTGCTGACCTTCCGCTCGCCCAGGCAGGCGCTGCTGGTCATTGCCAACATCCCGTTCGCGCTGGTGGGCGGCATGGCGGCGCTGAGTGCGGCGGGCGAGTACCTGTCGGTGCCTGCCTCGGTGGGCTTCATCGCGCTGCTGGGCATTGCGGTGCTCAACGGCGTGGTCCTGGTATCGCACTTCAACAACCTGCTGGCTGCGGGCCAGCCCCTGTCCCAGGTGGTGCGGCACGGCGTGCGCGACCGGCTGCGGCCCGTGCTGATGACGGCCTGCATCACCGCGCTGGGCATGGTGCCGTTGCTGCTGGCCAGCGGGCCGGGCTCGGAGATCCAGCGGCCGCTGGCCATCGTGGTGGCGGGCGGGCTGGTCAGTTCCACGGCGCTGACCCTGCTTCTGCTGCCTTTGCTGTTCGAACGCTTCGGCCTGCCGCGCCGTGAGCGGGAGGCCCGGTCATGAGCACCACCCACACCACCACCACCTCTCCCCACTGCAGGGCGCAAGGCCTTGCCGGACTCTCTTTCAGGAACATGCCCATGAAACCCCTGCTGCATGCCTGGGCCGCTGCCTTGCTGTGTGCCTGCGCTGTCCAGGCCCAGGCCCAAAGCCATCTGCCGCCCGAGGCCGCCGTGCGCGATGCCGTGGCCCGCTCTCCTGCCGTGCAGGCGGCCGACGCCGCGCAACGCGGCGCTGCGGCGCGCGCCCAGGCCCTGCGCGCCGGCCCGCATGAAACCGTGGTGCGCGCCAGCGGCCAGCGCCGCTGGGTGCACGACGGCTCGGGCCAGCGCTTTACCGAAGGGCAGATCGCCATCGAGCGCCCGCTGCGCCTGGGTGGCAAGGCCGAGTCCGATGCGCAGCTGGCCGAAGCGACCCAGGCCGCATCGCGCGTGGCTGCCCAGGATGTGCGGCACGAAGCCGCACGCCAGTTGCTGGCGCTGTGGTTTGCCGCACAGCGCGCAGGCCAGGCGCAGCAGACCGCCCGGGACAATGCCGACGCTGCCGCCGAACTGGCCCGCGTCACCGAACGCCGGCTGCGCGCAGGCGATGCGGCCAGGCTGGACGCCGAACTGGCCGCCGCCGAGCACGCGCGCATGCAGGCCGCGCTGGCAACGGCCCAGGCCGCGCACCAGGCGGCACAGGCGGACCTGCAGGCGCGTTTTCCGGGCCTGGAGGCTGCGCGGACGAAGGAGGGGGAGGCTGCGCCACCGCTGCTGGATCTGCCACCGCTGCCCGATCTGCCACCGCAGCCACCGGCCCAGCTGCGCCTGCGCTACATAGAGCACAGCCACGAATACCTGCTGGCCCAGGCCGAGGAAACCCTGGCACTGCGCCAGGCCCGCCGTGCCGATCTGGAGCGCCGGCCCGACCCTACCGTGGGCGTGTTCGCCACCAGTGAGCGAGGGGGCAGCGAGCGCATTGCGGGCGTCAGCCTGTCCGTGCCCCTGGGCTCGGTGCACCGCCAGGCCCAGGCCGACCAGGCCCTGGCCGATGCCGACGCCGCGCTGTCCCGCCGCCTGGCGGCCGAGCGCCGCCTGGGCGCGGAGTTCGACGTGCTCTGGAGCCTGCTGGCCGGCAAGCGTGCCGCCGCCCAGGCCCAGGCCCGCGCCGCCACGCTGCAGCAGGGCGCCGCCGACCGCGCACTGCGCGCCTACCGCGCCGGCGAATCGGGCCTGACCGAACTGCTGGCCGTGCGCCGCACCCTGGCCGAAGCGCTGCTGGCCGAACGCCTGGCCCGCAGCGAGGCGCTGGAAGGCGACAGCCGCCTGCGGCTGGATCTGCATGAGCTGTGGGATTTTGATGACTGAGTGCGGCTGCAGCCCTCGACAATCCGTGTACAGCGACCCAACCCCAGCCAATCCATGAGACCCAGGATCCCTCCCCTCAAACGTCTGCTTGTTCTCGTCACGGTGGTGGTGCCAGCCCTGGCCTGGTGTCTGGTCAAACCAGTGCGTGTGATGGCTCCCGGGCTGGCCGGCGTGTCCTGTACGGCGGATCGGATCTGCGTGGACGATGTCTCGCGACTGGAGCAGGCCAGCGCCATGGTGGAGGAGGCCCATGGATTCCTGGCGGCGCGCCTGGGCACTGCGCCGCACCGGCCCCGGGTGGTGTTCTGCGCCACCCAGGCCTGTGCGGACAGCTTCGGGCTGGGCGCGCGCTCTGCCATGAATCTGGCGGGTCTGGGCACGGTCATAGGCCCCAGGGCCTGGACCGCCTACTACCTCCGCCATGAACTCATCCACCAGGTGCAGAGCGAGCAACTCGGCATCGTCCGCATGCTGCTGCGGCCCGCATGGTGGACCGAAGGCATGGCCTACGACCTCAGCGAGGACCCGCGCCCCGTGCTCGCCGAGCCCTGGCAAGGCTACAGAGCCAGATTCCATGCATGGCATGCCCGGGCTGGCGACGCGGGGTTGTGGACTGCGCCGCTCTAGGGTCGACCACCACCCAGCGTCGCAATCAACTGCTCGTACATGGCATCCACGGCCGCCGAGCCTTGCGAGGCCTTGCTGCGCAGGGCCGAAACTTCCATGGACACCAGCGGCGGAAGTTCGAAGCCGGCCGGCAGGTTCTGCAGCACCTGCAGGTGCGGGGGCACGCTGCAGCGCGTGAACACGGCCACGGCCAGGCCGCTTTCCACGGCGGCCAGCTGGCCGGCAAGGCTGGAGCTGTGATAGACCACGCGGTGCGCGCGCCGCTGGGCCGCCAGGCTGGACAGCGCCGCCGTGCGCGCCAGGCTGGCGGCCTCGTAGACGGCAATCGGCAGGGGATTCTTCCTCCACACCTCGTGCTGCGGCGCGCCCACCCAGACCAGGGGCTCGTGGAACAGCAGGCGCCCGCGCTGGGGCCTGTCGCGTGAGACCAGGGCCAGGTCCAGCGTGCCGCGCACCACCTGCGGGATGAGTGCGGTGGACTGCTCGCAGGTCAGCTCGATCTCCACGCCCTGGTAGCGGCCTGCAAAGCTGCGCAGCACGGGCGTCAGATAGGTGGATGCGTAGTCGTCCGGCACGCCCAGCCGCACGCGCCCGGACAGGTCGGGGCCGAACAGCGCCGCCTGGGCCTGGGCCTGCAGTTCCAGCATGCGCCGCGCATAGCCCAGCAGCTCGGCGCCTGCGGGCGTGAGCTGCAGATGGCGCGGTCCGCGCAGCAGCACGGGCTGGCCCAGGGCGGTCTCCAGCTTCTTGATCTGCATGCTCACGGCGGCCTGTGATCGGTGCAGCAGCGGCGCGGCAGCCGAGAGCGAGCCCGCATCCACCACGGTCACCAGGGCGCGCAGCCAGTCGATCTGCAGGTCGGGGTGGTTCACGGCACGCTCCATGGATTCGAATATCGAATACTAAACCTGCAAACTATTTGCTTTACGAGAATTTCCTGCCACGAGACGATCGCGGCCATGCAAGACAGAGCCCATTCCTTACAGGCCGCATCCGTAGCCTCCGCCGCGCCCGCACAAGCCGCTCCCACAGCGCAGGAGACACGCGGCCAGTGGCTGATGATCGCGGGCGGCGTGCTGCTGGGCACCGTGGGCGTGTTCGTGCAGGAGGCCGGACAGCATCCGCTGGTCACTGTGCTGTTTCGCTGCGCCTTCGGCGCGCTGGCGCTGCTGGCCTGGGGGCTGGCCACCGGCCGCATGCGGGAGTTGCGCGTGGGCGGCAGAAGCTGGGCGGTGGTGGTGGCCACGGGCGTCCTGATGGTGCTGAACTGGGCGCTGTTCTTTGCGGCCATACCGCTGACCTCCATCGGCGTGGCCACCATCGTGTTCCACATCCAGCCGGTGTGGATCATGCTGTTCGGCACCCTGGTGCTGCGCGAGGCCGTGGCGCCACGGCAGGTGGCGGCCATGCTGGCGGCGCTGCTGGGACTGGTGTTGACCACGGGGCTGCTGGGTGGCGATGCGGCGGCCTGGGGGCCGGACCATGTGTCCGGACTGCTGATGTGCCTGGCCGGCTCGCTGTGCTATGCGGCCGTGACCATCCTGGCCAAGACCGAGAAAGTGGTCACGCCGTTCGCGCTGGCCTGGTGGCAATGCGCGGTCGGCACCGTGCTGCTGCTGTGGGTGCCGCTGGTTCATGGCTGGCCGCAGGCGCCGTCGTCCTGGGCCTGGCTGGCCGGTCTGGGCGTACTGCACACCGGCCTGGCCTACGCCATTCTCTTTGCGGGCATGGCCCGCCTCACGCTGGGCCGCATCGCCGTGCTGCAGTACGTCTATCCGCTGACGGCCATCGTGCTGGACTGGGTGGTCTACGGGCGCGCGCTGGGCGCCGTGCAACTGGCCGGCGTGGGCCTGATGGCCGGGGCGCTGCTGGTGGTCAAGGCCCGACAGCTGCGATGAGCCGTGCGGGCGATGAGCCGTGCGGGCCTTGTGCGCAGGGCCTACTCCTTGCCCAGCGCCTTGTACTGCTCGTACAGCTCGTCGGCCAGCCGACGCAGGGCGCGGCCTATGGCGGCGTACTCGTACTCGTTGAGGTTGGCCAGCGAGGCGCGGCCGGAGGGGCGGTCGGAGCCGAAGCCCCGGCCAGGCAGCAGCACGATGCCGGTCTCATCCGCCACGCGGAACAGCATGTCGCCCGTGGACGACTGCTGCACGGCCCATTGCGAGAAGGCTTCGCCGTAGAGCCGGCAGGTCACGGTCTGCAGGTCGATCAGCGTGTAGTAGTTGACCGAGTTGGGATTTTCCAGCGGGGGCATGCCCAGCTCGCGGTACAGCGTGGCCTCGCGGCGGCGGATCAGCTGCTTGAGCGCCTGCTTGTAGGCGTCGGCTTCATCCATGAGCGCAAACAGCGAGAACAGCACCATCTGCACCTGCTGCGGCGTGGACAGGCCGGCCGTGTGGTTCAGCGCCACCACGCGGCTGTCGGCCACCAGGCGGTCGATGAACTTGAGCGAGCGCACATCGGGCAGCAGCGAGCGGTAGCGGTGGTCCAGCGCCTTCTTGGCGGACTCGGGCAACTGCGCCAGCGCATGGTCGAACACGTTGTCCTTGTGCGCCGCGATCACGCCCAGGCGCCAGCCCGTGGCCCCGAAATACTTGGAGAACGAATACACCAGCAGCGTGTTCCGGGGGCAGACCGAGAACAGGGACTGGAATTCATCGGCAAAGGTGCCGTAGACATCGTCGGTGAGGATCAGCAAGTCGGGCCGCTGCTCGGCCACGATGGCGCGCACGCGGTCCAGGCTGCGCTGGTCCATCTTCACGGACGGCGGGTTGCTGGGGTTCACGCAGAAGAAGATCTTGACGTCCGGGTCCTTGAGCTTGTCCAGCTCGGCGTCGGAGTACTGCCAGCCGTTGTCGGGGTCGGCGTGGATGGGCACTTCCTTGAGGTCGTACTGGGCCAGTTCGGGGATCTCTATATATGGCGTGAACACCGGCATGCCGATGGCGACCTTGTCGCCGGCCTTGAGCAGGCCGCTGATGCGCAGGCTCTCGAAGATATAGGCCATGGCCGCCGTGCCGCCCTCGACCGCGAACAGGTCCACCGACTCGGGCGGCACGGCACCGCCTGCCATCTCGCGCACGATGTACTGGCGCACGACCTGCTCGCTCACGGTGAGCATGCGCGGTGGCACGGGGTAGTTGCAGCCCAGGATGCCGTCCACCATCTCGTGCAGGAAGGCGGCGGGGTCCAGCCCCAGCTGGTCGCGCACATAGCTCAGCGACTTGCCCAGGAATTTCACACCCTCCTGGTCGCGGTGCTCGGCGATGAAGCGCTCGAAGCGGCCCTCGATGCCGTCGAGCTTGGCCAGCCCGCCCACGCCCACCGTCATGTAGGAGTACGACAGCTCCGACTCCGCCGCCGCGAACAGCCCCAGCCGGAAGAACGCCCGGCGCGGCGTGGTCGCCAGGAAGTTGGGATTGCCGCGCCCCGCATTGAGCATGAGGCGGTTGGCCTTGCCCGAGGCCACCTTGATCAGTTCGTCCTTGAGTTCGAACGGGCTCAAATTCGCCAGACTCCGATAATCCTTGCTCATTGCGCAGCTCCTTGTGATGGTCCTTGGTGGTCCTTGGGGATCGGTCAGGGGTGATCAGGGGTGATCAGGCAAAGGCGATGACCAGCGGGCCCAGCAACGTGAGGAACACATTGGCCAGCGCATAGGTGATCGCAAACGGTGCCGTGGGAATCGAGTTGCCGGCCTTGTCCAGAATCTCGCCAAACGCAGGGTTGGCGCTGCGCGCCCCCGACAGCGAGCCCGCGAACACGGCCACGTTGTCATAGCGCAGCACGTACTTGCCGAACAGCATGGCGATCAGCAGCGGCACGATGGTCACCACCACGCCCAGCAGGAACAGCGTCAGGCCCTGCTGCATCACCGTGGTCACGGCCTGCTGGCCGGACTGCAGGCCCACCATGGCCACGAAGCCGGCCAGGCCCAGGTCGCGCAGCAGCGTGGAAGCGGCCGTGGGCATGTTGCCGAAGGTGTGCTTGCGGCTGCGCCACCAGCCGAACAGCAGGCCGGCCAGCAGGGCCCCGCCGCCGCTGCCCAGCGTGATGGGAATGGAGCCCAGGCGCAGCACCAGCAGCCCGATCAGCAGGCCCACCGTGATGCCCAGGCCGTGGAAGACAAAGTCCGTCTTGTCGCTGGGCACGATGATGGGGCCCACCGACTGCGCAGCCTTTTGCACATCCTGCGGCGTGCCGAACAGCGTCACCACATCGCCCGGCATCACCATGGTGGTCGGCGCAATCGGCACCGGCGTGCCCGCGCGCATCAGCGCCACTGCGTACACACCGTGCTTGAACTCCTGCGACAGGCTGTCCAGGATGTCCTTCACGCTGCGGTTCAGGTACTGGTTGTTGGAGATGGCCACGTCGCGCCGCACCATCACCACGTCCATGCCCTCGGCGCCCTGCAGCTCCTCGCCCACCGAGGCGCCCAGCGCCACCACGGCCGCGCGCCGGCCCACCAGCAAGATGATGTCGCCGGCCTCCAGCGCCAGGCTGCCGTCCACGCCCACCAGCGCGTTCCTGCGCTGTATGCGTTCCACCGTCACCGTGCCGCCGTTGGCGGTGGCGCTGGCCTCCAGCTCCGCCACGGTGCGGCCTGCCTGTCCCACGCGGAAAATGCGGCCCACCAGATCCGGCACGGCCGGTGACTCGCCGGTTCCGTACACGCGCACGCCCTTGAGCAACTCCTGCTCGGCCTGGATCGCGTCCTCGCGGATCTTGCGGCCCGTCAGCCACTGCAGCACGTTCACGCACATGATGATGGCGCCGAAGGAGCCGAAGATATAGGTCACCGCATAGCCGATGGCCACATTGGCCTGCATGCGCTGCACCTCGTCGGGCGCCAGCCCCAGCTTCTCGATGGCCGAGCCCGCCGTGCCGATGATGGCCGACTGCGTCAGCCCGCCCGCCGCCAGCCCCGCCGCCAGCCCCTTGTCCAGGTGGAACACCCGGGCGATCACCACCACCGTGACCAGCCCCGACACGGCCACCACCAGGGCCATCAGGATCTCCTTGACCGACTGCCGTCCCAGCGAGCGGAAGAACTGCGGCCCGCTCTCGAAGCCCACGGCATAGATGAACAGCGCAAACAGCACCGCCTTGATGCCCGAATCGATGGTCACCCCCACCTGGCTGATCAGCACCGCCGCCAGCAGCGACCCCGCCACGCCTCCCAGCTGGAACGACCCGAACCTGAACTTGCCCACCCAGTAACCGAGCGCCAAGGCCGCGAACAGCGCGATTTCCGGAGCCTGATGAAAGATGCTTCTGAGAAAGTCCACAGCCACCTCTGCTTCTGGGTTGAGGTCCACGGCGGCGCAAGGCAACGGGTAAACGGGAACGGCTGCCCGCGAAGGGCAGGGGGGCTTGCGTGCGCGTGGACCTGGGGGAAACGGTGTGTCGCTATTAGAAAATGCCTATCGATATTTGATGAATGCGGTTGTTTCCGTATTCATCAATATTCAATTGGATATGGCGTTTCCATTGGCTTGCTTGAATCAGTATCTTGTCGAAAACAGAGCCACTATTCATGACAAAAAGGAGTGGCGATGTAGGACTTGGCCGTCAGCCTGGAGGCAGCTTATGTCATAGGACCTGGAAAAGCAGGGCTGCACGGGCCGCCCTGCGCCTGGGCAGACCCTGTGCCATTCACGCTCTCAAAAAATATCCGGCTCCGGCACAGCGCTCCCAAAGCCCGTCTCCAGAAAATCAAAATCGCATTCTTCATTTGCCTGCAGGATATGGCGGCCGAACAGCCAGCCGTAGCCGCGCTCGTAGCGCGCGGGCGGGGGAGTCCATGCGGCGCGGCGGGTGGCGAGTTCTGAGTCGCTGACTTCCAGGTGGATGCGGCGGGCCGGCACGTCCACCGTGATGCGGTCGCCCGTGCGCACCAGGGCCAGCGGCCCGGCCACGGCGGACTCGGGCGAGCAGTGCAGCAGGCAGCCGCCGTAGCTGGTGCCGCTCATGCGGGCGTCGGACAGGCGCAGCATGTCTTTCACGCCTTGCTTGAGCAGCCTGGTGGGAATGGGCAGCATGCCCCATTCGGGCATGCCCGCGCCCTTGGGGCCGGCGTTGCGCAGCACCAGGATGTCTTCGCCGTTCACATCGAGATGGGGGTCGTCCACGGCCTGCTTGAGGCTGGGGTAGTCGTCGAACACCAGGGCGCGCCCCGTGTGGCGCAGCAGGTGCGGGGCGCAGGCGCTGGGCTTGATGACCACGCCGTCCGGCGCCAGGTTGCCGCGCAGCACGGCCAGCGCACCTTCGGCGTAGATGGGGCTGGACAGGGGGCGGATCACGTCGTCCTGGTGGACCTGGCTGCCCGCAATGTTCTCGCCCAGGGTCTTGCCATTGACCGTCATGGCCCCGGTGTCCAGATGCGGGCGGATACGTTCCAGCAGGGCGCGCAGGCCGCCTGCATAGAAGAAGTACTCCATCAGGTAGCGGTCGCCGCTGGGCCGGATGTTGGCGATCACGGGCACGCGGCGGCTGAAGGCGTCGAAGTCATCGAGGCTGACTGACCGGATGGCCCGCGCGCCGCGACATGGCGATCAGGTGGATGATGGCGTTGGTGGAGCAGCCCATGGCCATGGCGCAGGCAATGCCGTTCCCGAAATGCGCGCGCGTGAGCATGCGGGCTGGCGTGAGGTCTTCCCACACCATCTGCACGATGCGGCGGCCGCACTCGGCGCTCATGCGGATGTGGTTGGCGTCGGCGGCCGGAATGGACGAAGCGCCCGGCAGCGCCAGGCCCACGGCCTCGGCAATGCCCATCATGGTGGCCGCCGTGCCCATGGTCATGCAGGTGCCGTGGCTGCGGGCAATGCCGGCTTCCATCTCGCGCCAGGCCTGCTCGTCCAGGCGGCCGGCGCGGCGTTCATCCCAGAACTTGAAGGCGTCCGAGCCCGAACCCAGCACCTGCCCCTTCCAGTTGCCGCGCAACATGGGGCCGGCCGGCAGGTAGATGAAGGGAAGGCCCATGGAGATCGCCCCCATGGTCAGCCCCGGCGTGGCAGCGTTCTGGTGAACAGGTACGCGTCATTGGCCAGCATGGAGGCGGGGATGGTCCAGGGTTTGCCGGCATTGGGGCTGGCCGTCTGCGTCCAATACTGGCCCAGTGCGCTTTGGGCCAGTATGGCGTGCAGGCTGGCCGCCAGGCGCGGGTCATGGCGTGACCTGTCTTGCAGGACGCCTATGAACTCTTGCGGCGTGAGTACCACCACGTCCACCTGTTGGCTGTCCATGGCGCGGGTAATCTGTCTGTTGAAGGCCTTTTCATAGCTGATATACGGGCGGGTGAGATCGGTGGATGGTGCCATGGCCTGCAAGCGAATGGTTAGTGGAATGAATAAGGAAATGGTGGTTTGCCAAATGCCAGAAAATCACAAATGCAGGCCCCCCATCAGGCCTGGGGTAAATCAGGTCAGATCAATGTATGAGGGTGGGGATTGCGCGTTCGCAATCATTCCCAAGGCCAATGTCAATCAGTGGCCTGGGTATTCCGTTGGGGGAGTCCCATTATTTGATTTCTTGGGTATCTGGAAGTCAAGCAGAAAGGCTGGTGGCTGATTATTTTCAGATTATTCCTAGATGCATATGCGAGATGCATGCCTTGAGTGCAGTCGATATGGACTTGGAATGAGGAAGAGGGCGGTGACAAGGCTTTGCTGCAGGCCCAAGGCCGCAAGCCCCGAAGCCGTGCCGGAGTCGCCCTGGTGGTGGGCGTCTGGCTATGCGTTTGCGTGGGAGTCTTCCTTGTGTTCCGAGGGCGCTGGGGTCTTTGAGCGAGGCGCCTCGCCGGCTGAGCGGCGGCGGGCGGACAACACAAGGATGCGGGAGCTGCGCCTGAGCGCTGTATCATCTCGCCCAGGTGCTGAACACACCTTCACAGGCGGACCTCGCCACACTCCCGAAAGCAGTTGGACGTACTCACAGGAGGCCTTATGGCTGCTTTCTTTGCGGGCGTATCAATGCCCGAACCCTCTCCCAATCCTTTGCGTGGCCCCGTGCTTCTAGCGCATGGGCATTCCTTTGCTTCAGTCGCCAAGCGCGCTCATTGAGGAGTTGCCATGCTGTACTTTCAACTTTCCGAGCCAGAGTACGACAGCCTGCGGCGCGTGCAGGATCAGTTGGGGCTGATTTCCAGTTTGATCATGGGCGCCTGCCCGGGGCATGCCTTGGAGCCGGTGACTCCGGGGCAATTGCTTGCGTTTATTCAGGCGCAGGAAGAGGCGCTTGAGGGGGTGATGGGGGAGTTAGTGAGCGCGGGGTGGTGCGGGGGACAGATTGACTGGGGTGCTGCACTGGGAGGCTACGCATGATATGCGTGGCCTTTCTGGGTGGTTTGGAGCTGCTAGCGGGGTTTGGAGCACGTGGACAGTCAATCTCTTGAGGACGGCTCTCGGCCAGGAGCCGACGATGGCTACGAGTAGAAGCGGACGCTCAACACCTGAATTTAGCCGCGCCGCGAAGCGGCGTCGGCTTGAATGAATTGTTAGACGGTTGTCCTAAAGTAAAGGGTAAGCCCCAAGCTCAGAAGCAATGATGCCGAGAACAGACCGAGACCGACCCCAGCTAGTATTTTGCGGGACTTGAGAACTTGTTCTCTTGCGGCCTTGATATCTTCAATCACGTTGATATTGATGGATGCATGGCGAGGGTAATAGCCCCACGCAAAGACAACAGAACTGAGCAGCATGAGTAAAAGAGGTAGAATTAAAAGCCACCCCTCTGCCATCGGCATTTTGGCATCCTTGTCACCCCAGACCAATATTGGCGTTAGCGTTGCTACGAGAGTTCCGAATGTGGCACTGATGCCGAGCATGGTCTTATGGAAGTCTAGCGCCGTCTCCGTAGACCTCAAGAGAAGCTGCTTTCCATACTCAACAAGAGCCGCCTCAGTGGATGTTGGGATTCTGCCAGCGGCTGGTTGGGGATCGGTTTTTTGCTGTTGGGACATCGTGGTGCTATTAGGCAACCTTAAGAAGTTTCTGGCCAGACCAAAGCGTAACTGGCACATCAACCATGAAAGAGCCTCCTTTGGCAGGACAAGTGACAGCACAAGTTCGACTCTCAACGCGACTTGTCATCATGTGCATAACTCCAACAATCTCCTGTATCAGGACGTTGAAGTCGTAGTTGTGCACTTGATTGCATATCGGACACTGAGTTAACGATATGCTGGTTGTCTGGGTGAACCGTTGGGACTGCACTGCGATCTCTCCAAAAACGTCTAACAAAAAAGCTAAAGCTAAGCTTATCGCGGAAATAGGATCGGCTTGCATGCCGGATTAGAGTAAGCGCCAGAGGTCAATTTGCCCATGCCTACGCTCCAGCTTCCTGAGCCTCTGGTACAATAATCTCATTAATGATTGATAACAGTATTTCAATGCTTGAGGTTGTAATGCGTAATTGCCCCGCAGAATATTGACTTGATGAAACGCAGTCTTCAGGTTCTATATAGAAATAAGATGCCTTGCTAAGTGCGGCACCCAAACTACTGCGACCACGCCAAAATGACGCAGGAAACGATAGTACTGCTGGAGAGCCTCTTATTGCAGCAATACCTATCTCTTGGCCACCACTTCGAAAATAATACAACAAAGTTTGGCTGTTTGCAGGGCCTTTGTATTTAAATCCCGCATCTGCCAGCGCAGTATGAATGCGATGGATTCCACCAGATGAATCAAGGCTTGAAAGCTTCTGAAGAAGTTTTTCCTTTGCATTCATTAATTTTCTCCAAACAGGAAATTGATATGACAAGAAGTGCAAGAGCTAATGCTTTCATAAAGTTCCCTCTTTAATTTCGGATGGCAGACCTTCCCTAGATGATGTTTCTGGAGAGAGATTAATTTCGTTTGAGAGTTATGCTGCTGGACGTTCTTGCTACTTCTTTGTAGCTTCTTAATGTGGTTAGGGCGCCAACTCCGCCAGCAGCGACTGCAATTGCAATAGCCGTATATGTGACAGCACCACCAAGAATGCCAACAGCTGCAGGAGCTGCAAAAGCAGAGATGGCAGCACTGCTACCGCCTGTCGGTATTGCCACAATAGCAGCATATACCGCGATACCGATTGCTGCAAGAGCAATAGCCCAAGCCACTTTTCCTGTTGCACGTAATTTAATGGTTTTTTTCGCTAGATCTCCGGTTATCTCAATTGTATCTTCCTCATTTTTCAGCGCTTCGCCTAGCTCTTTTTCTGTACTTACTTTTTTTGCCATGGTTGATGTGTTTATGAATAAATTTGACGTAATGTAACCGCACCAACCCGCAGGCCATATCATGCTGGCCAAGGAGCGGCGGTTGGCTGCAGCTACGCACTTGTTGCCGTCGGGCACCGACATCCGCATGGTGCAGGAGCTGCCGGGGGCATTCGGATGTGGGCACGACGATGATCTACACACACGTCCTGAAAGTCGCTGCAGAAGCACCTCCACCAGCCCATTGGACTCATTGGCGTTGAATTTACAGCCCTGTTGGATGACTGCTTTGCAGCAACTGGCCGGGTGGCAGCTCAGGGTCGGTCGGCGACCGTCGAGAGTCCATGCACAGATGGCCGAGTAGTCCCGCCTGCGCCGGTAGCTGGACATGATGCACGAGTGGCCTGCCATCCTTGGCGAGTACATCGCCGCGTTCTGAGCCAGCACGGCCCGACGCCGGCCACCGCGTCGCGCGCGATAACGCTGTGCAGAAGGTCTGGCCGCTGCTTGGCTTCCGGCTGCACGACAGTTAAGTCTAGATTTTTAAGCTGTTTTTTAACGTTTTTTGTTAAATAAGAACCTAAAGAAAGAGGCGCCTGTGCAGTAAATGATGTGCACCTTTAAACCTCTAGTGTCAATTTGTTTTTTGCAAAATGGACATGCTTCTGTCGCCATATGTATCACCTATTAAAAGCTAACGTAATGTAGACTGCACCAAGCCGCAGGCCATATATAGCTACAAACACTATAACCTGTGCACCGGGCATGGGAGGGGGTGCTTGTGAAATTGTGCGGTGTATAAGCCTGACTGGATGACGGCTTTGGAGTTTCTGGCTGGATGGCGGCTCAAGGTCGAAAGCAGACCATCTACAAAATCAATTCCCATCCCCAACTCCAACCATCTCCCGAGTCCCTCGACACCCCGCACAAAACGCCGAGCATCCCCAAAAAGCCTTTCCCGCAGCAGGCCCTCGCTTGGCAACCCGCTGAACCATGGCTTTCCCGCATTGAGGGCAGCCAGGTATTGGGGCGGCAGCCGGTTGCACTGTGTCAAAAGCAGGCTCCGTCTTGACGGGCTCGACCACAAGCACGGGGTTCAGTAAAGACGCAGCAGCCCGGGCCTTGGTTGTTGTCGCCGCTCCTGTCTGCGCCTTTGCCTCCTTCAGCAATTTCATCAGCGCAACCCCGTCCATGAGGTGGATATTCCTTCCCGCAGCAAACGCCACAGCCTCCTGAGTAAACCGGCCAGAGGTCACTACAAAGCCGGCAGCAGCCCCATCAGCTGCCATGACGCCATAAAGCTCGCGCACAGTGGCAACGCCTACCTTGAAGGCTTTCCACTGCTTGCATTGCACCAGTGTCTTTTCGCCATCCTTCGAGAGGACCAGGTCCACGCCACCATCGGGCCCGCCGCCACCGGTTTCCCTGACGCCGTAGCCGCGCCGCCGAAATCCCTCACCCACCAGCGTTTCAAACTCTCGCCATGACATGTTGTTCAACGCATCCGCGCTGGAGCTGGCCGAGGTGGTTTCTAACAACCGGCTGCGGCGGCGCTTGCGCACGGCGGAAATGGCCGCGCCGGCCAGGCAGATGAGGGGCAGGATGTACTGGCCACCAGTAGCCAAGCCCTGCCATATGGCTGTGGTGGCCAATTGGCCGATTTGCTGCGGGCTTTGTGCTGCAGGCAGGGGACGGATGGCAATGGAGTGCAGCACCATGTAGCTGGCGAGTGCCAATGCAATGCCGGCCCACCAGGGCAGCATGGCGATCAGATCCATGAGGTCTTCTGCCGTGCTGGTCTTTCGTTTTCTTGCCACTCCCGCTCCTCCATCGTTCAAATTGCTGAACATTTTGCAACATTTATGGGTGAGGCGAATTACTGTGCCAATGGGTGCGGTGAAATCAAGAGAAATTGACACTGGTGATGTCTTCTGGCTGGCGATGAATGTGTGCAATGCGCTATTGATTGCGTAGCAGGTTGTGCATGCCTGTTCTGCGAAATTCCCTGTCTCGTCGTTTGAGGCAATGGACTGATCGTGCTCATTGCCATGGTTCGCGCAGGGGACAGGCTCCTTGGAGTGTGAGAGGGCAGTCCGGCTGCTGTCCTTATCCCCAGTGCTGTATGAATTTGTGTCACTTGTTTGGGGGACATACAGGGCCATGGCGGCTACCTAGCATCCGGTCGACTGGAGCGCAAAAGGATGGCGGGCGATGACTGCGGTGCGGCCATTTCTTCAACGCCGCCGCTTGTTTGCACGCCGATTCGAGGCCGAATCCGGCCTTTCACCATCAGGAGCCTTCGCCATGTCCGACCCTGCAAATCCAACGAATGCCTTCACACCGTCTGCCGATATCTACAAGGGAATTTCCGTTCTCAGTTCAGAGGACTGGATCGGGCTGACGACGTTCTTCGAGTCTGCAGTCACCGACAACCCGACCACCACGGAGCTGATGCGCGCGATGCTGGGCATGCAGAAGCAGGATGCTTTCAGGCCGGAGTTTTCCGAAGCGGTGGAGCTGTTCGTCACGCTCAAGGGTGTCGGCCAGAAGTTCAAGGCCGATGTGCAGGACAAGATGCTGACGCTGGCCGACGATATCGTTCAGTACAACGATGTGGCGGCAACCACCTATGAGCGGCTGATCGAGCTGGTGGACCGTTTCGATCTGGAGGGGGCGCCCACCCCATCGGCGGAGCCGGCGGTGGAAGCGAAATGGAAGGCCCTGGTCAAGGTTTGGGAAAGCGATACGCCCAGCGGGCGGTCGGAGCAGATCAAGCGCAATTTCAGCAGCGCGCTGGAGCAGTTGATTGAAGACGCCAATGCGCGCTCGGTGCGTGCCTTCGCGCTGCAGAACTCCATTCTTGACAACGGCAACGGAATACTGGTGCGCCTGAACGCCTGCAAGACCGCATTCAATGGACAAAAGCAGAAGTTCACGACCAATCTGGGCGCCGAGGGTGCTGCCAACCAGAAGCTGAAGGCCGCCGTGGAGAAGCTGGAGAACGACTTGAAGGCCCTGCGCCGCAAGGAAAAGGATGAAGTCATCGTGCTGTCCACGTCTCCGGCCTATCTGGCGATTCCGCTTTTCGGGCCGCTGATTCTGGCGGGGGTGGATATCGGTGTGGGTGCGGACCTTGCGGTCACGCGCAGGAAGATTGCCGAGAAGGTGGATGAGGTGAGAACCATCCAGGCCACGATGGCCACGAACGAGCGCTTCATCGGCTACTACAACCGAAGCAATGATCGCTTTGACAGCATCAGCAAGAGCATCGAAGACCTGGGCCCCAAGCTCAAGACGCTGGGCGAGGCATGGCGCGCGATTTCTGCCGATCTGGGCAACATACACAAGGTCTTGAGCACCACCGGCCGCAAGTCCCTGCAAGGGGAAAACTGGTTCAGCCTGACGGTGGTGCTGGGCACGGCAAAGAAGGGCTGGGCGCGTGTCGCCGGACAGGCAGACCATTTCCGCCGTTTTGGCGGCACGCCGAAGAAGGCGCAGAGCGTGGACCAACTGGTGGAGCTTGCCAGCAAGAAGGCAGCCTGAGCGATCTGCTCCGGCCTTTGTCCCACCGCTGCACAGGTGCAGTGCCTTACCTGGAACCACCCGCCATGACTTCAGCAATGACTCCCGCGCTCACTGCCGCGCTCACTGCCGCGATAACTCCCATTGAATTGCGAACCCTGATCGATCGCTACAGAGCCGAGGGCCTGGTGCCGCCAGGGCCGCTGGTCTGCAGCGGTGGCCGGGCGCCGGACGGCAGCTTCAATCCCTTCGGCATCGTGGCCGATCTGGTGGTGGACCTGAAGGTGTTGCTGGACGAGGCCGACGCGGCTGGCCTGCAGGCGCTGGACATCCATGCCGATACCGTGGTGGTGCCCGAGGGGTTCGACAGGCGGCTTGACGGTGCGGTGCGGCGGCTGACGGTGATTGCCCGCCGCATTGTTTCCGAAGGCACGACGGTGTTGCGCATGCTGCATGACGAGGACAACGAGCTCAGCAGGGTGCGCATTTTCGTGGAAACCGTGGAGGGCCGGTTCACGCTGTACGGCGGCCCCACGCGCGACACCGCTTATGCGCTGGAGGAGGCCTGGGACACGGTGGCGCGGCCGCAGTTCAGCAATTTCCTGTGGCAGGACAACCGGGCTGTGGTGAAGCACACCCCCGTGCCGCCCGGCCTGCTGGAGCATGGCGAGCCGATGCACAGGGTGCTGGCCGCGCTGTTTGCCCTGAGCGCCGGCATGGCGGGCAGGCCCGGCCATAGCGCGGCCGAACTGGCGTTGTGCCATGAGGCGCTGGGCTGGATCACGCGCTGGTCAGGGGTCGAGTCCGGGTTTGGCGAGTTGATCCAGGCGGCGGGTTCGCTGCAGCGTCTGCTGCCGGCCATGGGCGTTGCCGGGCTGGCCAGGCCGATTCCTGATCTGAGCGCCGGAAGCTACCTGTCGCTGGCCAAGGCCCGGCAGGAGGTGATGGCGGCCATGGAGGCCCACCTGCGCAGCCTGCGCGCCAGCGGCGAGCTGGCAGGTGCCGTGGGCAGCGTCGCGCAGGCGTTTGCCGACCGGGATACCTTGGACCTCAAGACGCTGGAGGCACGTTGCACCGAGCTGGAGCAGCGGTTGATTCAGCAGATCGAGGCCCTTGACCGCGCCGCACGCACGGTGCGCCAGGAGGAGCTTGAAGCGGAACTTTCCGCCCTGCGGCTGAAGCTGGCGAGCGACGTTGCCCAGATCGTGCGCACCGTGAAGATGAGCCTGGAAATCGCCTTTGGCGTCATCGCAGTCGCGGGCAGCGTGGCCGCCCTGTGCGTGGGCGTGCCGCCCGACCCGAAGGCGTTGACCGAGACCGGTCAGAAAGGCGTGCTCGGCCTGAAGGATTTGTACGGGCAGGCCAAGACGCTTGGCGGCAGCATAGACGGCCCGCTCAAGGCGCTGAAGGCCCTGGGCCAGTCGTTTGCCATTCCGCTGCAATGGGCCAGGCACAACTCCAGCACGCTCAAGAATCTGGTGGATCCCGCCAAGGGCGCATTGAATGCGGTGCTGCCGGTGATCCGTGGGCCGCTGGGCGGGCTGGATGTCGAGGGGATTTCCCGGGAGCTGGGCGACACCATGCGTGCACTTGCGCTCATGCCGGATGCCAATGAAGCCAAGGCCGCCTGGACGGTGCTGGAGAACGATGCAGTCAACCGGCTGGATCTGGTGCTTGCCACGGAAGGCACCGAGGCGGCCGTGCGCAACGCTGCCAACACCCTCAAGACACAGGTGCAGAAGGTGGCCGTCCATGGCCGCCTGCTGGCAGAGCAAAGCGCATCCAAGAATGCCATTGCCCGTGAGCTTGCCACGCTCAAGCTGGAATACGTTGCGGTGATCGGCAAGCGCAAGCGCCTGCAGGCGCTGGAGCAGCAGGCGCTGACAGAGATGGTGCGCAGCGCGCGGCTGCAGGGGGAAATCACCCTCAGGGCAGAAAGTGCGCGCCGCGGCTTCTTCGTGGACTGCTTCGGGGCCCGCGCCGCACAGGCCTACGAGACCGGCAAGCAGCCCGGCCACCGTCTGTCGATGCCGGGCACGGCCGCTGCCATGGCAGATGCACACGCCACCCTGCTGGCAGACCACGCCAGCGCGCAGGCGGCCAATGCCAGGACCCAAGGGGATCTGCGGCGGGAATTGCGGGTCACTGACGCCGCGCTGCTGCAGCAGCTGGCGCATGGGCAGCCCATCAGCCTGTCCATTGCCACCAGCCATCCGGCACTGGCCAGCTACCGCCGCATCCGCCTTTCTTCGGTGCAGGCCTGGCTGGAGTTTGCCGATGCCTCGGCCCAGCGCATCAATATCGACATGGTGACCGGCAGCGACTTTCACGACAGCACGGGCAACGGGGACGAGAGGCTTTTCTGCTCGCCCCTGAAGATCAACTTCACCTACGCCGGCGACCAGATCGAGTTCTCGCAGCACCTGGGAGACGTCTGCCCGACGCCGTTCACGACGTGGCTGATCGAAGTGCTGGAGCCCCGACAGATGCCGGCAGCGCCTCGGGCCCTGCGCCTGTTGATGGCCGGCACTGCCGCCAGATGACGCGGCTTCTGTGGCTGCCCGCCGCTGCCACGGCGCTGTGCTGCGGTGGCGCCCTGGCATCAAGCTGCCGCGTCGAAGCCGAGCCCGCGCGTGAGCCAGTCGCAAGGCAGGTATGGACCGATATGGCCGAGTTCTCGTTCCTGACCGGGCTTGATCTGGACGATGCCAGCGGCCGCATGACGCTGTCAAGGAACCTGGAGAGCATGCCGTCGTTCCCTGCGCTGAAGGCGGCATCGGCCGATTGGGGCACGCTGCGTGCACGTATCGACGGGTTGGCCGATACGGTGCAAAAGCTGGGGCAGGCCGTGGGGCGTTTGCAGCAGCTGTGCGACCAGCTGGATGCCGTTTCGCTGACCCCCGACGCGCCGCTGGACGAGGCCCGATGGAATGCGGGTGTCGCAACCGTCGAGACGGAGATGGATGCGGCCATTGCGGCGGCTGCACCCGTAGTTGCGCAGCTGGAAAGTCATGCCTCGCTGCTTCGCGTGGCCGCCGCGCACCATGCCAGGCAGCCGCCACCGGCAAACGCGGTGGTCCGCCTTGGGCCCGCGCCGCAGGCGATGGCAACGGAATTCAGCACCCTGGCATTGCGCTGGCGGGCCGTGGCCTCCGACCTTGCAAATGCTCGCCGCATCTTGCCGGTGAGGCCGGTGCGTGGTTCATCCGCGCCCTTGATCGCCATGACGGCCGCCATGCGGGAACTGGCACGGATCTCCGCCGAGGCGCACGCACTCTCGGCCCAGCGGCTCAGCGATGCGGATTTTCGGCGCTACGAGACGGGCGACTCCCTGTACGACCAATGCCCCATGCTCAAGGACCGCCAATGGGTCGGGCTGCAGAACCTGTATTGGAGCGAAAGGCGCAACGCGGTAGCGCTGCTGCAGGGCACGGGCCTTGTGTCGCCTCCCGGGTTGTTCAACTTCGAGCCATGGCAGATTTCCGTCCCGGCCATGATTCTGGGCGCCGACAGATGGAGGTTCCTGCGCACCGGCAAGGGCTACTGGCTTGTCCAGAATGCGGCGTTCGGACCGGGCACCATGGCGCTCGATGTCGCCAGCGTGGCCGGGAAACCGCATCTTGAACTGAAGATGACGGCGTCGGCGGGAGACTCCCCACGCTTCAGCGGCCAGCAATGGCGCTGTGCGCCCAGTGACCTGCCGGGCCAGTTCCATCTCTACAACCGCTTCCTGTCGGATGCCGTCGTGCTGGATACCGCCAATGACAATGGCATTGCCGTCATGCTGCCGGCCACCAGCCGCTCCTCTGGCCAGTATTGGCGTGTGATCGAGCGGTAAGAGGTACTTGGGGGCAGGACCCCCTTGATCTCAACCGCACTTGAGGTTGCATGCTCCAGGCTTCTCGTCGCCATGGCACTGCGCCACGGCCGGCGCAGACCCTGCAACCAAGAAGCATCCATGCCCCATCAAGATTCCCTCACGCTGGACGATCAGGTCCGGCCGACGACCGCCGAGAGCTGGTCCATCCTGTCCTCTCCCTACCGCATGACGACGATCGGCATCGTCTCGCTGGTGGCCTTGATTGCCTTTGAGGCCCTGGCCGTGGCCACCGCCATGCCGGCGGTGGCCCGCGCGCTCGATGGGGTGCCGCTGTATGCGGTTGCGTTTGGCGTGACCCTGGCCACCAGCGTGGTGGGCATGACGGTGGCCGGCGGCTGGTGCGACGCGCGCGGGCCGGCGGCGCCGCTGTGGTCTGGCATGGCGTGTTTTGTGGCGGGATTGCTGCTGGCGGGCTTTGCGCCTTCCATGCCGGTGTTTCTGGCGGGGCGGCTGGTTCAGGGGCTGGGGGCGGGCGGCATGTCGGTGGCGCTGTATGTGCTGGTGGGCCGGCGGTATCCCGAGGCACTGCGGCGGCGTATTTTTGCGGCGTTTGCCACGGCCTGGGTGGTGCCCGCGCTGGTGGGGCCGGCGTTGAGCGGCCTGGTGGTGGAGCACCTGGGCTGGCGCTGGGTGTTCCTGAGCGTGCCCCTGCTGGCCTTGCCGGCCGGGGCGATGCTGCGCCCGGCGCTCCAAGGCCTGGGCGGCCATGGCCGGGGCATGCAGGGCGGTGTGCGGCGCGGGCTGTGGGCCCTGGGCGCGGCCACGGGCATCTGCCTTCTGTATGTGGGCGGGCAGAGGCAATCGGCGAGCGCCTTGGGGGCGGTGGCGGTGGCCGCGGCCTTGTCGCTGGTCTGCACCTGGAAGCTCTTGCCGGCCGGCACGCTGCGCGCCGGGCGCGGGCTGCCCAGCGTGATCGCCCTGCGCGGGCTGGTGTTTGCAGCGTTCTTCGGGGCCGAGGCGTTCCTGCCGCTGGTGCTGGCGCGCGAGCACGGGCTGTCAGCGCCCATGGCGGGGCTGGTGCTGAGCGCGGGTGCGCTGGGCTGGTGTTCCGCTTCCTGGTACCAGGGACACAGCCGCAACGGCTGGAGCCGTCACCGCTTCCTTCGTGTGGGCACCAGCGCGGTGCTGGCGGGCGTGCTGCTGACGGCATCGGTGGCCTGGCCGGCCGTGCCCGTGTGGGTGGCGGTGGCGGGCTGGATCGTGTCGGGGCTGGGCATGGGCCTGCTCTCGGCAAGCCTGTCGGTGCTCACGCTGTCCATGTCCGCGCCCGGCGAGCAGGGCGCCAACAGCTCGGCCCTGCAGCTGTGCGAGGCCATTGCCGTGGCGGCCACCCTGGCGATTGGCGGATCGCTGTTCGCGGCCTTGCTGGAGACTTCGGCCCAGGCGGCCTATCTGGCGAATTTTGGGGTTGCGGCCGGGGCGGCGGTGCTGGCGGCGGTGATCGTGGGGCGAACGGATACGCGGCAGGTGTTTGTGGGGTGAGGAGCCGGCTTTGCCATCACAAAGATCGCTGGATGAGTGTTTAAGCCTGGCTCTGTAGGACGTGCGCGCAGGGGCTGGCGCGCCCCGGGACCACGCCTTGCCCCGTGGCGACTGTGCTGTGATGGCGGCTTGTCCAACCAACGCACAGGAGAAACACATGTCCGAGAAAACCGCTTCCGTCCATTGGGAAGGTGCAGGCAAGACCGGCCAGGGCCGCATCAGCACGGAGACCGGCGCGCTCAAGGACCATCCCTACGGGTTCGGCAGCCGCTTCGGGGATGACCGAAAGGGAACGAATCCCGAGGAGATCGTGGGCGCCGCGCATGCGGCGTGTTTCACGATGGCCTTTGCCTTTGCCTGCGAGAAGGCGGGCATCGCCACCGAGATGCTGGACACCACGGCCAAGGTCCGGCTTGCCAAGGATGGCGAAGGCTTCAAGATCGACCGCATCGCACTCACGCTGGATGCCAAGGTGCCCGGCATCGATGAGGCGCAGTTCCAGAAGATCGCCCAGGAGGCCAAGTCCCAGTGCCCGCTGTCCAAGGCACTGGCAGGCGTGCCCGAGGTGACCCTGGTGGCCACGCTGCGCAAGTGAATGGGCGCAGGCCCTTTCCCTTTCAATCCCCCAGCACCAGCCGGCCCCGCATGGGCAGGGCATGCGATGGATACGAGCAAAAGTAGGTATAGCTTTCGCCCTGGCGCAGCCGCGCCACGGGGAAGGTGACCGAGGCGTGCTCGCCGCCCGACAGCATTTGCGTGGCCGCGATCACGCGTGCGTCGCTGTGGTCCACCCAGGCATGCTCGGGTCCGGCGCGCAGGCCGTCCGCGATGACGGCGTCGATGTCGGCGCTGCGGGCCAGCACCCAGTTGTGGCCGGCTTGCTGCCAGGGCTTCTTGCCGGTGTGCACCAGGTGCACGGTGAAAGTGTCGCAGCGCGGGCTGACGCGGATTTCGGCCAGGCTGAAGCGTTTGCCGGGCTGGCCTTCGATGGTGGTTTCGCAGGCGGTGCTGGCTGCTTCGGAGCTTGGCACGGCGTGGGCATGCTGGGCCTGGCCATTCAGGCAGAAGGCGGCCAGCAATGCAGCGGCGGCGGTGATGCGGATAGGCATTCGGGAATCTCCAGGAAAGAAGGGATGGAAATGTGGATGCGATGGCGGGCTCATGCCGCAGCCGCCAGCCCGTCCACGATGACCTGGGGCAGGCCCCGGGAGCAAGGCTCCACCCGGGCCTGCACGCCGTAGGCGCGGGACAGCAGGGCGGGGGTGATGGCCTGGGCGGGCGGGCCGTCGGCCAGCAGCCGGCCTTGCCTGAGCACGATGACGCGGTCGGCATGGCGCAGGGCGGCGCCCAGGTCGTGCAGCACGACCAGGGTGGTCATGCCGTGGCGGTGCGTTTGCTCGTGCACCAGCTGCATGACGTGGAACTGGTGGTTCAGGTCCAGGGCGGACAGCGGCTCGTCCAGCAGCAGCACGCGCGGCTCGCGGATCAGGGCCTGGGCCAGGCCTGCGAGCTGGGACTGGCCACCCGAGAGTTCGTCCAGGTGGCGCATGGCCAGGTGGGCGATGCCCAGGTGCTCAAGCAGGGCGGCGGCCTGGGTGACCGCATCCGGGGAGCCGGCCTGCTGCGGGCGCGTGGTGTGTGGCGAGGCCTTGCGCGCGGCCAGCAGCGATTCGATGACGCGCAGGTGCACGGCGGCCGGCAGGGCCTGTGGCAGGTAGACGATGCGGCGCGCGCGCTCGGCCAGGCTGGCGTGCTGCAGGTCCTGGCCTTCCAGCGTGATGCTGCCCTGGGCGCGCACCAGCCCGGCCAGGGCTCGCAGCAGGGTGGACTTGCCGCTGCCGTTGGGCCCCAGCACCGCGGTGAGCGTGCCGGCGCGCAGCGGGGCGATGTCCAGCGATTCGATGACGCGTCGGCGCCCGTAGGCGACGCTGAGACCCTCGATCTGCAGACCATCCTCCGTGAGAGGTGGCAGGCAGGTGGGTGCGAAGTGCGGAGTATTCAGGAGGGTGTTCATGTCCGCCCCCGCGTGCGCAGCACGATGGCCAGGAAGAAGGGAATGCCTACCAGCGAGGTGACGATGCCCACCGGGATGATCACGCCCGGGATCAGCGTCTTGGAAGCCACCGAGGCCAGCGACAGCACCAGCGCGCCGACGAGGGCGGCGGCGGGCAGGTAGAAGCGGTGGTCATCACCCACCATGCGGCGCGCGATGTGCGGTGCCACCAGGCCGATGAAGCCGATGCTGCCCACAAAGGCCACGGACAGCGCGGCCAGCAGGCTGATGCGCAGCAGGGCGCCCAGGCGCAGTCGGCGCACGTCCACGCCAAAGCTGGCGGCACGGTCCTCGCCCAGGCGCAAGGCAGTGAGGCGCCAGGCGTTGAGCAGCGAGAACGGCAGCACCAGGGCCAGCGCGGCGGCCAGACCGGCCACCTTGGGCCAGGTGGCACGGGAGAGGCTGCCCATGGTCCAGAAGACCAGGCCCTGCAGCGCCTCGGCCGTGGCCACGAACTGCAGCAGCGAGACCAGGGCATTGAAGCTGAACACCAGGGCAATGCCGAACAGCACCACGCCCGATGCGCTCATGCCGCCCCAGCGCGCCATCAGGTCCAGCAGCAGGGCCGAGGCCATGGCGAACAGGAAGGCGTTGGCAGGCACGGCCCAGGCCGTGGGCACGCCCGGCAGGCTCCAGTCCAGCACGATGGCCAGCGCCGCGCCGAAGGCGGCGGCCGAGGACAGGCCCAGCGTGAACGGGCTGGCCAGCGGGTTGGCCAGCACGGTCTGCATCTCGGCGCCGGCCAGGCCCAGGGACAGGCCGACGGCCACGGCCATCAAGGCGTAGGGCAGGCGAATGTCCCAGACGATGACGCGCAGCGCAGGCGGCGCCTGGTCGGCATGGCCCAGAGTGGCGATCAACTGGTCCAGCGCCAGCCCTGAGGGGCCGGTGGTGAAGTCCAGCAGCAGCGCGCCCACGATGGCCGCAGCCAGCAGGGCCAGCACCAGCACGCGCAGTGCGGTCAGGCGCCGGTAGCCCCTGGCCAGCGGCGTGGCGCTGGCGGCCGGGCTGGCGAGCTCCATGGGCAGGTCGGCGGCCATGTTCATCGCGCGGCTCCGCTGGCCGCCGTGGCCGCTGCCTTGGCAGGTGCATCGCCCCAGAAGGCACCGTGCATGGGCAGGGCGGGCAGGAAGCGGCGGTTGATCTCGTCCAGCGTGGCCTGGGGATCGATGTCGTGGAAGCGCTCTGGGTAGAACCACTTGGCCATGGCCTCGATGGCCAGGATGTTGGTGGGCGCGTCGTAGAAGTTGTGCCACAGGCCGTGGGCGCGGCCCTGGCGCACGGCGCCCAGCACCTCGAAGCCGGGGCGCGCGGCCAGCGCCTGCAGGCTGGCCGAGAGGTCGGCCGGCGCCACGCCGCTGCCCGCCTTGAGCATGAGGCGGTTGCTCTGCGGGCGGCTGCCGGTGGCGATGTAGACCTCGGGGTCGGCGGCGATCAACGCTTCCTGGTGCATGTCGCCTATGGCGCCGGGCACCTTGCCGGCCGCGACGTTGATGCCGCCGGCCGCCTCGATGAATTCGCCCATGTTGCCCTTGCCCACGGTGTGGCAGCAGCCGTCCCAGACGCCGGCCAGCAGTTCGGCGAATACGCGCGGGCGCTGGCTGGACGGTATGCCTTCCACGCGCTGGCGCACCTGCTGCAGATGCTGCGCGTAGAAGCTCGCATAGGCCTCGGCCTGTTCTTCGCGGTGCACGGCCTTGCCCAGGATGCGCATGCTGGCCAGGGTGTTGCGCACGGGCTGGGCGCGGAAGTCGATGAAGACCACGGGCACGCCGGCCTTTTGCAGATCCTTGACCAGGCCGCTCTGGCGCCCCGGCCCATGTCCGCCCAGGCCGAAGATGGCAATGTCGGGCCGCGTCGATACCGATTGCTCGGCGCTGACGCTGTCCTCCGAGGTGCGGCCGATGACCGGGATGCGGTCTATGGCCGGGAAGCGGCGCCGGTAGTCGGCATAGCCGTTGGGGTCGGCAAAGGGCAGCTCGCCCTGCCAGCCGGCGATGCGTGCCAGGGGCTGCTCGCCCTCGATCAGGGCCAGGGCGTAGAGGAAGCGGCCTTCGCCCAGCAGGATGCGCTCCACCTTGGCGGGAATCTCGACCGTGCGACCGACGATATCGACCAGCGTGGCAGCCGGTGCATTGGCAGCGGTGCCGGCAGGTGAGGCCGCAAGCGCGGAGGCGGACAGCAGGGCGGCGGCGCAGGCTGCGGCCAGCGCCAGCAGGGCACGGCGTGTGGGAAAACGGGGAATGGATTTCATGGGAAGGCCCGGCTCAGAAGGACATGTCCAGGCCCGCCGTGTAGGTGCGGCCCGCGCCCGGCACGCCGTACAGCTGGAAGCCGTCCAGCGAGGCCCCGATGCGGCTCCAGTAGAAGCGGTTGGTGAGGTTGTTGATGTTGAAGCGGGCCGTGAGCTGGCGGTTGATGCGCCAGCTCAGCGCCAGGTTCTGCACCAGGTAGCTGGGTGCCTTCTCGTGGTCTGCCACGTAGATGGGATGGGCGCCGTTGGCGCCGGGTGCCGTGCTGGAGGTGTTGTTCTGGCCTCCCACCATCACGTTGTCGGCATAGCGGCGCTCGCCCACGTACTGCGCGCCCCAGCTCAGGGTGACGGCCGGCGTCACCAGGAAGGAGGTCCAGACGCTGCCGCTCCAGTCCGGCACATTCCTGGCCTCGGCGCCCTCGTTCGCGCCCTTGGTGATGCGGCTCTTGAGGTGGGACAGGCCTGCGGAGACGGACCAGCGCGGCGTGATCTCGCCCTGCGCCCCCAGTTCGAACCCCTGCACGCGCTTGGACGGCAGGGCGCGGATGGGCGAGGCGTTGTCGGCGTTGTACTCCCAGGAGTCGCTGAGTTCGGTGCGGAACACGGCGCCCGTGAGCGACAGGCGACCGCCCAGCACATCCCACTGGCTGCCGGCTTCCCAGGTGCGCGACAGGGCCGGTGCGTAAGCCAGCTGCGCCGCCGTGCCATAGACGCCATTGTTGGTGGTCACGCCCACGGCCGAGGGCTGGGCCGCGCGGCTGTACGAGACATAGATGGAGCCTTCGCTGGCGGGCTTGTAGACCAGGCCCAGCCGGCCGCTGAGGGCGCCGTCGGTGCGGCTGGCGCTGCCGTTGCCGGCTTGCCAGCGGTCATAGCGCAGGGCGGTCTGGGCCTGCCATTGCGGCGAGAAGGTGATGGTGTCGTTCACATACACGCCCGCGTTCTGCACCGAGGCTCTGGCGCTACCTGCGCCGACCACGGTGGGCGTGCCCGGGAAAACGGTGGACGGGTTGGCCATGTCGAAGCCCAGCGTCCCCGTGGGCAGGTCCATGCTGCGCTCGCGGTCGCCATAGGTCTCGCGGTACAGCTCCAGGCCCGCCGTGAGGTCGTGCTTGAAGCCTGCCGTCTCGAAACGGGTGCGCACATCGGTCTGGTTATCGGCGATGGTGTAGCGCTTGGACACGGGCACCGATGCCAGGCGCAACGATGCGCTGGCGCCCGTGGTGTCCACCAGGCCGTAGTCGCCATACGAGAGCACGCCGCCCGGCCCGGCGATCAGCGGCCCCAGGCCCACATAGCCCAGCGAGTTCTTGCTGCTGCCGCTGTTCAAGCGCGCAGGCGCCAGCACGCTCCAGTTGTCGGCACGCTCGTAGCGGAACTGGTTGCGCACCGTGGTGTCCGGGGACAGGTCATGCTCGATGCGCGCCGTCACCGTGTCGGTGCGCGACTGCTGGGTGTAGAGGTTAGACGCGCCGTACCAGGCATGGCGCGGCACGCCCGGCATGGCCCGGCCGCCCGTGCCGCGCTGTATGGGCAGGCCGCCGTCGGGCATGTTGTCGTCCACCTGGTGGAACATATTGACCACGGTGCGCGTGGAAGTGCCCAGGCCGTGGGCGAAGGAGGCCGCCACGCCGTAGCGGTCGTAGTCCACCACGTCGCGGCCGGCCACGTCGTTGTGGTGCTTCATGAGGTTCAGGCGCACGGCGCCGGTCTCGCCCACGCTGCGGTTCAGGTCGGCCGTGACGCGGCGGTAGCCATCGCTGCCCGCGCCCGCCGAGCTGTTGTAGAAGGTGTCGCGCCCGGCCTCCTTGCTGACCAGGTTGACGCTGCCGCCCACGGCGGACACGCCCGACTCCACCGAGCCCGTGCCCTTGTAGACCTCGGCCTGCTCCAGGTTGAAGGTATCGGTGCGGCTGGCCATGCCCGCGTCGCGCACGCCGTCGATGGTGATGGCCTGCTCGGCCGAGAAGCCGCGGATGGTGAAGAAATCTCCCCAGCCCAGATTGCCCTCGCCCGAGGTGAAGGTGATGCCGGGAACGTTCTGCAGCACCTCCTGCAGGCTTTGGGCGTTCTGCTCGCGGATCAACTCGGCAGGCACCACGCTGATGCTCTGCGGCGTGTCGCGCAGCGGCTGGGTGAGCTTGGGGGACTGTACGGCGGCGGGCTGGTAGGCCGGGGTCTCACGCGTGGAGCGGACTTCGATCGCGTCCAGCTCGGCCGTGGCCTTGGTCGCAGTCTGGGCCACGACCAGCGAGGGCACGGCCAGGCAGGAGAAGGCGCCCAGCGTCAGCGCAAGGCTGGTGGACAGGGCGGGAGGGAAACTGTTGGAGTGACGGGAAGACATGGCAGCGAATCACTAGAATGAAAATCGTTCTTATTGACGAGCAGGACTCTAGTGACGCGACAGCGCAGACAGGCCAGCGGCCGCCGGGCAAATGCAATGCTCCATTGCACAGGCCGCCGCCACAACATTCCATTACAAAACGCCATGCGCCAATGCAATCCATGAGCGCACCAACCGCCGCATCCCCGGCCGCCCAGGGGCCGCGCATCCTGGTGGTGGACGACGATCCCGACATCCGCGAACTGCTGTGCGACTACCTGCGCGCCTCGGGAATGCGCCCGGCCGCCGTGGGTGACGGCCTGGCCATGTGGGACTGGCTGGGCCGGCATGCGGCCGACCTCATCGTGCTGGACCTGATGCTGCCCGGCACCGACGGCCTGGCCCTGTGCCGCAGCCTGCGCGAGCGCACCCATATCCCCGTGGTCATGCTCACGGCGCGCGGCGCCTTGCTGGACCGCATCCTGGGCCTGGAGATGGGGGCTGACGACTACCTGCCCAAGCCTTTCGATCCGCGCGAGCTGCTGGCCCGCATCAAGGTGGTGCTGCGCCGCGTGGCGCAGGCGCCCGCACCGGCCAGCGAGCCGGAGCACCTGCCCGTGCTGCGCTTTGCCGGCTGGACGCTGGACATGCGTGCGCGCGAGCTGCGCTCGCCCCAGGCCGTGCTGGTGCCGCTGGCCCAATCCGACTACCGCGTGCTCTGCGCGCTGGCCAGCAACCCGCACCGCACGCTGAGCCGCGATTACCTGGCCGACCATGTGTTCGGCCGCGAGCGCCAGGCGCAGGACCGCGCCATCGACGTCTGCGTGAGCCGGCTGCGCCAGCATCTTGAAGACCCCGCCCGCCAGGCCAGCCTGATCCGCACCGTGCGCAACGCCGGCTACGTGCTGACCTGCGACGTGGTGCCGCAGGCATCGTGATGGCTTGGGCACAGACCGGCGCGCTGCTGCAGCGCCTGTGGCCGCAGACGCTGTCCGGGCGCGTGGCCCTGATCCTGGTGGCCGGCATGCTGGCGGCCCAGGCGCTGACGGGCACCATCTGGTGGGAAAGCCGGCGCGGCCAGCTGCTGGAAGTGCCGCTGCGCCTGCTGGGCGCGCGCGCGGCCGACTCGCTGCTGCTGCTGTCCTGCCTGCCTCCCGAGGCGCGCGCCGCCGCCGTGGGCGCGCTGAGCACGCAGGGCTATCAGCTGACCCTGATCGATGCGGCCCGTGCTCGTCCCCTGATGGAAGACAAGGCGTCCGATCCCGCCGATGCGGCCGACGCCATGGCCAGCGATCTGCTGGCCGATGTGCTGGCGCGGCGAGTGGGCGCGGCCGTGCCGTTCCACCTGCTGGCGCTGGAGCTGCACGGCGGCGCGGAAACCCTGCTCACCGCCCATGAGCCCGAAGCCCATGTGCGCATGCTGCTGGGCCTGGGCAACGGCCAGTGGCTGCAGGTGCAGGCCGTGGAGGGTGAGGCAGGCTACCCCGTCAGGCCCTACCGGGCGCTGGCCGACTATGTGCTGCGCATCTACCTGCTGCGCATCGTCGTGGTCGTGGTGGTGGCGCTGCTGGCCGTGCGCCTGGCCATGCGCCCGCTGGCCCGCATGGCCAGCGCGGCCGACGCGCTGGGCAAGGACCTGCAAAGCCCGCCGCTGCCGCTGGACGGCCCGCGCGAGGTGCGCCAGGCGGCGCAGGCCTTCAATGCCATGCAGCAGCGCATTGCCGATGGCGTGGCCGAGCGCACGCGTTTCTTTGCAGCCGTCTCGCACGACCTGCGCACGCCCATCACGCGGCTGCGCCTGCGCTCGGAAATGCTGGAGCCGGCATCCCTGCGCGACAAATTTCGCCGCGATCTGCAGGAGATGGAGGCCATGGTCACCGCCACGCTGGACATGCTCACCGGCGCCGACGCGCGCGGCGAGCGCCAGGCGCTGGACATCAACGCCCTGGTGCAGGGCGTGGCCCAGGACCTGGGCGAGGCGCATGGAGTGCACATCCCCATCACGGGCCGCGCGCTGCGCCCGCTCGATTGCTATCCCCACAGCCTGCGCCGCTGCCTGCAGAACCTGCTGGAGAACGCGCTGCGCTATGGCCGCGACGCCGAACTGCGCATCAGCGACAGCGACGATCTGCTGCGCATCGACGTGCTGGACCGCGGGCCGGGCATTGCCCAGGAGCAACTGGCCCAGGTGCTGGAGCCGTTCTACCGCATGGAGGCCTCGCGCAACGCGGGCTCGGGCGGGTTTGGCCTGGGCCTGTCCATTGCCGATGCCGTGGCCAAGGCGCATGGCGGGCGCATCGTGCTGGGCAATCGGGAGGGGGGCGGGCTGGAGGCGATGCTGGAGCTGCCGCGCAAGACTCCTGCCCGCTGATCAATCCTGGGCTGTGAAGCCTTTGCCGCAATCGCCGCAGATCAGGTTCAGCCCAGGCTTGCCCCAGACATTGACGGGCGCCGCGCAACCGCCGCAGCGGTACTTGACACGTAGCGACTTGTTCACGGGCTGCACCATGGTCTCGCCGGTGGTGGAGCCCGGCACAGCCACCGAGGTGCCCACGGGCCGCACGGCTTCGGCCAGGGCGGGCACGGAGGACATGGGCGGCTGCGTGCCCTGCATGCCCTGGATCTGCGTGGCCATGCTCCACTGGCCCGTCACCACATGCTCGATGGCCGGGAAGCGGTCGTACCAGCTCAGTTGGAAGCGCGTGGTCAGCAACTGCTCGCAGGCCACGAGGAAGGGGCCGCCCGCAATGGCGTAGTCGGCCATCATGTCGCCCGTGCGCCGGCCGCCGGGCCGGCCCGTGGACGAGGGCATGAGGCCCAGCGATTCCAGCTTGTCCGCCCATTCCTCGTTGTGATAGCGCGCGCGGCCCGGCTTGCCGAAGTGGTGCTGCCACAGGTGGGTCATCTCATGCACCAGGGTCTGCAGCGTCTCGATGATGGGCACGGCCGCGAAGTAGGCGGGGTTGAGCGCAATCTCGTCCGTGGTGCTGCCGTCCAGCGACGCAAAGCGTGCCGCAGAGAAGTAGCCGCAGGTGCGCTTTTCGCGCTGCAGCGTGATCAGGCAATGGGGCAGGGCATCGTCGAACAGGCGCTGGTTGAAGTGCTCGTAGGCCTGCTGCAGTTCGGAATAGGTTTCGCGCGTGGGGGCGGAGCGTACGGGGGCGGCGGGCATTGATGGATTGTGCAATACATAAAACCAGTGGACATTTGCCCCGGATCGACTTGGCAAAACCTTCATCGGAATTCAGAACGATCTGATTGAGAATAGCCATAG
This sequence comes from Delftia deserti, assembly GCF_042653485.1. NCBI lineage: Bacteria > Pseudomonadati > Pseudomonadota > Betaproteobacteria > Burkholderiales > Comamonadaceae > Delftia > Delftia deserti. The sequence continues at coordinate 7,089,850 of NZ_JBHSIH010000001.1, forward strand.
CCAATAAATAATTCCATTTCATGAAAAACATTCATGAGCAAGATGCCAGGGGCCATGTAGCGGGACTGCTGTATGACGGAGTACTTTCCGCCCAGGATTGGCAGTCCGCACTGGACGCCATGCGGGAGGCGCTGGGCGCATCCGTTTTCCATTTCTTCACGCTGGGCGGCACTGATGTCGGGGTGATCGAGAGCGTGCACAACCACGACCTGGCGGGCATAGACGCCGATAAATTGCGCGAGTACGAAACCCACTATGTTGGCGAGGACCTGCGCATGTCCGTCGTGGCGAGCCTGCCGCAGGGCCAGTTCATGCTCGACCACGAGCATTTCAGCGCATGGGACATGTCGCGCAACGCGGTCTACGCCGATGTGCTGGCGCCCCACGGACTTCGCAACACGCTGGGTGTCATGGTGCGCGACCAGGGGGGGACGCAGGACTTCCTGGGTTTCATGCGTCCCACGGACCGTGGGCCTTATGGCGCGCAGGAGCGGGTCTTCATGCAGCAGTTGATGCCCGATCTGGCGCGTGCCACCCGCCTGCGCATGCAGATGGGTGGACTGGCGCGGCAGGCGGCTTTGGGACTCACAGCCCTGGGCAACTTGCCGCAAGGCATCGCACTTGTGGATTCAGATTGCCGCATCCACTACAGCAACCCCTCGGCCGACTGCCTGCTGGCAGCTTTTTGCGCGGCCTTGTCTGTGCGCCACGGCCTGCTGCGCTGCGTTGACGGGCAGGCCCAGGCGCAACTGCTGCGTCTTGTGGCCCAGGCTTGCGGCCATCATGCGCAGGGCCTGGCCGGGGCGCTGTGCCTGACGGCAGGCTCTGCGTTACGGTTGATGGTGACGGTCCTGCCGCTCAAGCCCAGCCATGCCGCTGCGTTCCGCCAGCAGCCCATGGCTTTGCTGGTAATGGCGGATGCCGGTACGCCATTTTCTGGCCCGAGTCCCGGACTCGTGCAGGAGGCGCTGGGTTTGTCGCCCTCGGAAGCGCGCCTGGCGGTGCTGCTTGCCACGGGCAGGACCGTCAAGGACTACGCCCGGATAGAGGGGTGCAGCTGGCACACGGCGCGTACACACATGAAGAACCTGATGCGCAAGACCGGTTGCCACCGGCAGGTGGAATTGGTGGGGCTGCTGCAATCCCTGCAACCGAGGTGAGTCCATGCAACAACGCGTTGAAACCATCGCCGGTCAGCTGTATGAGGGGGTGCTCGCTCCCCAGGCTTGGAGCGAGGCGCTCGCGGGCATGTGTGCGCAATTGCAGGCGGGCGTCTTCCACTATTTCACGCTGAATGCTGGCGAGGCAGCCGTTCCGCAAAGCGCAAGCAATCTGGAAAGCTTCGGTTTGCATGACGGCTTGATGCATGAGTACGAGACACACTACGCGCATAACGACCTGCGGATGGAGACCGTGCAGCGGCTGCCCGTGGCCCAAGTGATGCTGGACCACGAGCACATAAGCGCCAGGCAGGCGTCACAGAACAGTGTCTATACGGATTGGCTGGTTCCGCTGGGACTGCGACATACCGCTGCTGCCAGCGTTCGCATGGAAGGCAATGCGCGTGATTTCATCAGCTTCATGCGTCCCAGGGATGCCGGGGCCTATGGTGCGCAGGACAAGGCATTCCTTGAGCATGTGATGCCGCACATCGAGCGGGCCAGCCGCCTGCGCGCGCGCATGGGCCAGCTATGCCGCCAGGCCGCATTCGGATTCGCGGCACTGGATGCGTTGGCGCAGGCACTGCTCGTCGTGGATTCCCGATGCCGGCTGCAGCATGCCAATCCGGCGGCAGAGCGCCTGCTCGCGACATTCGGCGCGTTGCAATGTGTGCACGGCGGGCTGCAATGCACATCGGGCGAGGCGCATGCGCGCTTGCAGAGATTGGTCTGCGCAGCTTGCGCCAATCCCGCAAAGGCGGCGGCCCTGGAGCTCCAAGGCAGCCAGCCAAGCCAGTCCCGGCTCATGCTGACCGCGTTGCCCCTGGCGGCCAGCCACGCGTTTGCCGCGCCATGGCAACAGCCCCTGGCCCTGATCTTTCTGACGTTGCCCGGCTCCATGGTCTTGCGGGATCAAGGCCTGGTGGGCGAGATGCTGGGCCTGTCACCCAGCGAGACCCGCCTTCTGTTGCTTCTGGCAGGCGGAAAGACCGTGAAGGACTATGCCCTGGTGGAAGGATGCAGTTGGCACACGGCGCGCACCCACATGAAGAACCTGATGCGCAAGACGGGTTGCCATCGGCAGGTGGAATTGGTGCAACTGCTGCGGGGGTGGGCAATTGCGTGACCAGTCTCCCTGCCCATCGCTCAGCGACTTGCGGGCTGGGTCATGGATTGGGCGCTGCATGGTCACGCATCCCTGGCCTCAGGGGTTGTATTGCAGGTTGTAGTACATCTCCCTGCCGTTGCGGTCAGCGTAGACGAGGAGGAACTCGGCATAGTTCGTCGCCGATGCGCCGTCCGGCCTGCCTCCAAAAGGTATGGTGGCCGAGGTGGCTCCTTTGGGCACGGCCACGGTCAGGTTGGGCGTGCGTACCGTGGGCAGGCCTGAGGCAGATCCCGCCGCAGCTCCCTGCCGGTAGGAACTGAGTACGGAAAGTGCCATGGGCATGCTGCCCGCTGGCGGTTGCGCAGCCGACCAGACAACCTGCGCGCTGCCGCCGCCGGCCTTGAAGGCTGCCACGATTTCGGCCTCGGAGGGCGAGATGGTGTTGAACTGGGGATAGGCATTGACAGGTATCTGCGCAAACGGATAAGACCCGTTCTTCAGCGTGACCTGGTAGGTGGCGATGGGTGTTTTGCCTTGCTGTCCGTTGACGGCTTTCCAGCCCTCGTCGGCATGGATGTCGAATCGCACCTGGGTTCCCGCTGCCAGGCCCAGGGCTGCGAAGCGGTTGTCCCCGTCCGCCATCGCGGCGGCGTCGAACCCGCTGCGCACGGTGGAGCCCCAATAGTCGTTGGCCACACCCAGTTGCGCGTTGGTGCAATCTGCCGTGACGGCATTGGCCACGTCGTTGTTGGCGTTCGATCGGCACTGCCGGAAGTTGTTGGTGTCCGCATAGCTGGCGTTGCCCCGCACGCCTTGCATTTCGGGTGCATCGCGCATGATGCGGGGCGACAGCAGCTTGAGCGAGTTGCGCGCGCTGCCTGCCTGCGCCGACGGCCAACTGACGATGGCATAAGTTGCCAGCCGAGCAGGATCGGTAATGCCAAACTGCACCTCTCGCCGCAATTGAAACGGATTGGCGGATGGTTGGCCGTCGGCCAGCTGGCGCATCACATTGGCGCGGTTGCGCGACACCAGTCCCACGCCTACCACGCGCTGATTGCCCAGGGCGCGCATCTCGGCTGCATTGCGGGGTGTGGAGCAGGTGCCGCTGCTGTTGCCTGCGATCAGTGTTTCGCGCTGGTCCCTTGTGCTGGTCCCGTCCGTGAATTTTTCGTCGTAGCTGATATCCACCTCATGCCGGGCGGAACCGTCGGCATTGGTGGTTTTGCGCTCCGCCAGGATTTGCAGATTTTCGAAGCTCCGCCCAATCTGGTAGGCATTGGAGGTCTGGATCTGGGCCTGGTTTTCATCCCAATTGGTGATCAGGCGCGCCTTGCTGCTGCCGTTGCCCAGGTAGCAGTCGTCGAGATGCGCAAAGCGCTCGGTGCCTTTGGCGGGCAACTGGGTGGCGGTCAAGGCCTGGCTGGCGTCCATGTACTTCTGCACCAACTCCTGTGTCGTTTGCGTTGGTGGTGCAACCGGTGGCGTCACTTCGTTGCCTCCGCCACCTCCGCAAGCCGCAAGCGCGAGCACGGCTCCGGCGATGAGGGTAGGGCGCAATATGGGGGTCTGCTTGATCATTGGGTATCTGCCTTTCAAACCATTGGGAATTGGCGGCGGACGGATCCGATGGCCTCCCGCGTCCGCCTAGGCAGAAGTCTTCCCAGTCGTGGTGCATCAGGCCATACCGCATTTGCGGGATGGCTTCAGTCCCCACCCATCTGTCGTAATACTTTTTGAAGGCCAGGTGCAGGGCAAACGGCGCTGTTTGTTCACCATGTGTTCATACATAAAGTACAGGGGGCTGGAAATGCAGTGGATTCAAAAATCGTAGGCATGAGTTGATCCGGCAGCGCCCGGTTTGCTGGCAAAGGGCTCAGGATAGACAGGATGAACCCTTTAAATCTTGAGCCCTTCCCCAATCGCATAGAACTGCCCGCCCGCCACATAGTGCAGGCTGCGCAAGGCCGGGTCCGCGTCCTCGAAGTGCCAGTGGCCGTCGCTGAACACGCGGGTGTCGGACCAGGCGCCGACGATCTCGCCGATGAACAGGTCGTAGGCCTGCTGGTTGTGGGGCTCGGGGATGAGTCGGCAGGCCAGCCAGCCGGCGCAGCCGTCCACGAAGGGCAGGTCGAACCCTTCCATGCCGAACAGTTGAACGCCGCTGGCGGCGAGCTTGTCTGCATTGGTGGACAGGCTGAGCGTGCCGACCTGGTGCGTGAGCTGCAACTGGGCGGCCGTGGGGATCTGGATCACGAACATGCCGCTTTGCTCGACCAGGGCGCGCGTGGCCGTGGCCTTGTCCAGCACCACGGTGAGCTTCGGGGGCGCAAAGTCCAGCGCGCAGCACCAGGCTGCCGACATGACGTTATCCACGCCGCCGTGGCGGGCCGAGACCAGGACGGTGGGGCCGTGGTTGATCAGCCGGTAGGACTTGGCGAGATCGACCGGAGCGATATGCGGATTCATGCGAGCTTCCTGAGAGGTTCTGTTCTGTGCGGCAGAGTCATTCGGCCAGCGCTCCGGAGCCCACGGCATGGACGCCGGGCCTGGCGTTGACCGCTGCCTCTAGCAAGGCCTGGGCAATGCGGTGCGCGGGGTTGAGCCGCCAGCGCCGGGGCAGCAGCGGGCCCAGGGCGCCAAGAACGCCGACCATGAGGCGCTCGCCCGGCCGGTGCTCGGTGCGCGGGCCGCTGATCAGGCCGGGGCGCACGAAGGTGAGGGAGGCAAAGCCTTGCGCCTGCAGGTTGTGCTCGAGTTCGCCCTTGACGCGGTTGTAGAAGATGCGCGAGCCGGCATCGGCGCCCATGGCCGAGTTCAGCACATAGGTGGGCGTGCCATGCTGCCACGCCAGGCGGGCGGCCAGCAGCGGATAGTCATGGTCCACGCGCCGAAACGCCGGCTGGCTGCCGGCTGTCTTGATGGTGGTGCCCAGGGTGCAGACCAGGGCGTCGGCGCGCCACCAGTCGGCTTCTTCGGGCAGGTGCTCGAAATCGACGATGGGGGCGAGCAGCCTGGGATGCTCCGGCAGCGCCCGGCGTACCGGGGCCACGACGCGGGTGATGCGGCTGTCGGCCAGGGCCTGTTGCAGCACCTGGCTGCCCACCAGCCCCGTGGCGCCCACGATCAGCAGTTGCATGGCTTGGTCTTTCGATGGGTCATTCGATGAGGACGCAGGTCAGCCAGTGTGCCGCAGATCGTGGGGCGGATGGCCGGCTCAGGCGGCCACTGGCCAGTCCGTGTAGCCCTGGGCGCCGCCGCCGTAGTAGGCCTCGTGCGGGGCCACGGCCAGTTCCTTGCCGTGGCGCAGGCGCGCCACCAGGTCGGGGTTGGCGATGAAGGGGCGGCCGATGGCCACGGCATCGACCAGGCCCTTGGCGCGGCGGTCCATGGCCAGTTCCAGGTCATAGCCGTTGTTGCCCATGTAGGCGCCGTCAAAGAGCTTGCGCAGCGCGTCCAGGTCCACGCCGGGCGGCAGTTCGCGCGAGCCGCCGGTGGCGCCTTCCACGAAGTGCAGGTAGGCCAGGCCAAAGCGGTTGAGCTGGGGGATGAGGTAGCCGTAGAGGGCCATGACATCGCTGTCCAGCGGCGTGTTGCCGGCGTTGGGCGTGACGGGTGACAGGCGGATGCCCACGCGGTCGGCTCCCCAGACCTTGGCCACGGTGTCGGTGACTTCCAGCGTCAGGCGGGCGCGGTTTTCGATGCTGCCGCCGTAGGCGTCGCTGCGGTGGTTGGTGGAGTCGCGCAGGAACTGGTCGAGCAGGTAGCCGTTGGCCGAGTGCACTTCCACGCCGTCAAAACCTGCGCGCTTGGCGCATTCGGCCGCATGGCGGTATTGCTCGACGATGCCGGGGATTTCGCCGGTTTCCAGGGCGCGGGGCATGGACACCTCGGCCACGCCGTTGGGCGTGAAGGTGACGCCTTCGGCCTTGATGGCAGACGGGGCGACAGGGGCCACGCCACCGGGCTGCAGGTCCACGTGCGAGTAGCGGCCCACGTGCCACAGCTGGGCCACGATCTTGCCGCCGGCCGCGTGCACGGCGTCGGTGACCTTCTTCCAGCCGGCGACCTGTTCCTCGGTCCAGATGCCGGGCGTGAGGTTGTAGCCCCGGCCCTGGGCGGAGATGTTGACGGCTTCGCTGATCAACAGGCCCGCGCTGGCGCGCTGGGCGTAGTAGGCGGCGTGCAGTTCGGTGGGCACGCCGTCGTCACCGGCACGGCTGCGGGTCAGCGGTGCCATGACGAAGCGGTTGGCCAGCGACAGGCCGCCCAGTTGGGTGGGGGAGAACAGATCGGTATGGAGGCTGTGGTCGGTCATGGTGTCTGAAGGTGGTGGTTGAAGGGGTAGGAGAAAACGGTGAGGCGGGTGAGATTGGTGGTTGAAGTTGACCAGTCGTCTACAAGCAAGGCAAATAAAAAGCGGCTGCCGGACCTGCTCAGGCCAGCAGCCGCCTGGTGGAAACAAGGGCGGCCGCAAAGGGCTCCTCATGCCGGCCCAGTTTGGACAGCAGGGAGGCGCCCAGCCACAGCTGGTACAGCGATTCGGCCAGCGCAGGCGCGTCCAGATCCGAGGTGATGGAGCCATCGGCCTGGCCGGCGCGCACGCAGTCGGTCAGCCGGGTGATGATGGAGTCGGTGCCGGTGCGCAGCACCGAGCGCATGTCGTCGGACAGGTCGCAGACCTCGGGGCCCAGCTTGACCACGAGGCACTGGCCTCCTGCATGGGCCGAGCACTGGTTCTGCGTCCACTGGCGAAAGTAGGTCATCAGCCGGGAGATGGCCGGATCGGGCGTTTCCATGAGCGCATCGATCTTGGCCAGGTACTCGTCGAAGTACTCCTGCAGCAGGGCCTGGCCGAACTCTTCCTTGGACTTGAAGTAATAGTAGAAGGAGCCCTTGGGCACGCCCGCAGCCGCGACGACCTCGGCCAGGCCGACGGCCGTATAGCCTTTCTGGGTCATCAACGCCTTGGCCACATCAAGGATGTGCTGGCGTGTTTCCTGTGCGGGTTTCTTCATGGGGTGAGAGTCTAGCGCAAAAACCGACCAGTCGTCTACAAACTTCGGCCTGGCGATTGCGACGCGTCTGGGGCATCGGGAAGATCCCCCGGTCTGATCACCCGCGCCAGCCCCATCCTGTCGCTCAGGAAATCGATCAGGGCGCGTGTGGCGGCGGACTGGAAGCGGTTGGGCATGTACAGCATGAACATGCGGCCCTGGTTGATGCGCAATTCGTAGTCCTGCATGGCCAGCACGACGCGGCCATCGTCCACCTCGCGGCGCACCATGTAGTCCGGCACCAGCCCCACGCCCAGTCCGGAGGTGATGCAGTCGCACAGAAAGGGGTAGCTGCGCGACATCAGCGTGGGCGTGATGTCCAGCTCCTGCAGCGGCTGGCCGTTTCTGGCGATCTGCAGGCACACCTTGCCGCTTTCGCCGCCCGAGGTGATGAGCGGTGCGCGCGTCAGCTCGGACGGGGTTTGCGGCAGGCGGTGCCTTTGCGCCCAGTCGCTGGAGGCGCACAGGCTGTAGCGCACCGGCCCCATGTCGCGCGCCACCAGCATGGGCGGCGGGTCGGACATGACGCGGATGGCGATGTCCACGCTGTCCTTGAGCAGGTTGTCTATGAAGTTCTCCAGGCGGATGTCCAGCACCACCTGCGGATGGGCGCGCTTGAACTCGATCAGCCACGGCGCCATGACCAGGTGGCCGTAGCCGGTGGGCACGCTCAGGCCGATCTTTCCCGAGATTTCATCCGTGCTGCTTTGCGCCAGCTCGCGCACCAGCTCGGTCTCGTTGAGGATGTTGCGGGCATGGCGGTAGATGCGCTGGCCGACCTCGGTGGCCTCCACGCCCTGGGGCGTTCTGCGCAGCAGCGATGCGCCCAGGGACTTCTCCAGCCGGGCCAGGTGGTAGCTCACGTTGGCCCGCGACATGTTCAAGAACTTTGCCGCCTGGCTCAGGTTTCCGTGCTCGATGATCTGGACAAGGATGTTGAATGCCAGGAGATCCATGCGTTGCAGTCCGAGGGGGTGTCAATATTCTTTGACATGATGTCAACCACCGCCACCATTGTCAAAGAGGGTGCGCTGGGCAGAATGGGCCAGCCAGAACAGATAGACATTCAAGGAGACAAGATGGCAGGCATCACAAAAAGACAGGCGTTGGCCAAGGGCATGGCGCTGGGCGCCATCGGCGTGGCTGCGTTCGCATCGCTGTGCGGCGCGGCGCAGGCCAATACCGATACCGGCGCCTGGCCCGACAGGCCGATTCGCCTGGTCGTTCCCTTCCCGCCGGGCGGACCCACCGATGGCGCGGCGCGCGTCTACGCCGAGGCGCTGGCGCGGCAGCTGGGCCAGCCCGTGGTGATAGAGAACAAGCCCGGCGCATCGGGCGCGGTGGCGGCAGGCCAGTTCCGCACGGCAGCGCCCGACGGCTACACGCTGATGATGATGGTCACGCCCACCATCATGGCGCCGCATTTCTTCAAGAACGTCAAGTTCCACCCGGCCACGGATTTCGCCCCGGTCACCAAGATCTATGACCTGCCCAATGTGATTGCGGTCAATGCGCAGTCGCTGCCCAAGGTGACCGACCTCAAATCGCTGTTCCAGTACGCCAAGGCCCAGCCCGCCACGCTGGACTACACCAGCTCCGGGGCGGGCAGCTCGGGCCACCTGAGCATGGAACTGATGAAATCCGCCAGGCTGCACACCATGCAACACGTGGCCTACAAGGGCAGCGCACCCGCCATGAACGACACGCTGGGCGGCGTGGTGCCGGTGATCTATGCGGACATGGTGTCTGCGCTGCCCCATATCCGCAGTGGCCGGCTGAGGGCGTTGGCGGTGGGAACGCCCCAGCGCGTGAAGGCGCTGGACGGCGTGCAGACCATGGCCGAGCAGGGCTTTGGCGGCTATGAGGCATCGTCCTGGGGCGGCCTGGTGGCACCCAGGGACACGCCGCGCGCCATCATCGACAAGCTCAGCGCCACCTCGCGCCAGCTGCTGGCCACCGACGAGGTGCGCGACCGCTTCGAGAAGATCGGCGTGACGGCCGCCTACCTCAACCCCCAGGACACCGAGGCCCTGATCCGCAGCGACTACACGCGCTGGGGCGAGGTGGTGCGCACCAACGGCCTGGGCGCGGAGTGAATCCATGGCCATGAGTCCTCTCCCTGCGCAATCCATGTTCCGGCCCCTGCGGGCCGTGCGTTCCCTGGCCGATGTGGAGTCCATCGAAAGCCGGCCCATGGCCGGGCTGATCACGGCGCAAACGGTCTACGACCTCTTTCGTAACTCCGCGCGTGAGCACGGCCAGGGCAGGGCCCTGAGCTTCCTGCCCCAGGCCGGCAGCGTTCATGACGCCCTGCACCTGAGCTATGCCGAACTGCTGGGCAGGATCCACCAGACGGCCAACGCCCTGCATGCGCTGGGCATGGGCGCCGACGACACGGTGGCCATCCTGCTGCCCGGCTGCATGGAGTACCACTTTGCGCTGTGGGGCGGCGAGGCGGCGGGCATCGTGCAGCCCATCAATCCGCTGCTGAGTGCCGAGAAGATCTCCGCCCTGATGCGGACCACGGGCGCGCGCTTTCTGATCGCCTGGGCGGACGAGGACGATGCCGGCATCCGCGAGAAAGTCACGGCGCTGGATGCGGACCTGGCGCATGTGCTCTGGGTCTCGCATGAAGGCCGGGTTCCCCAGGGGGATGGACAGCGCTGGCCCGCCAGCGATCTGCATGCCGCCCTGGCCGCCCAGCCCTCCGACCGGCTGGTGAGCGGGCACCAGCCCCAGGCCGGCGACGTGGCGGCCTACTTCCATACCGGGGGCACCACGGGCGCGCCCAAGATCGCCGTGCAGACGCATGGCGCCCAGGTCTACACCGCCTGGGCGAGCGTGCAGATGCAGGGCCTGAACACGGCCGACCGCACCATCAACGGCTACCCGCTGTTCCATGTGGCCGGCGTGCTGCCGGGCTCGCTGGCCTGCTTCTCGGCCGGGGCCCACGTCATCATTCCGACCACGGGGCTGTTCCGCAACAAGGCCGTGATTGCCGGCTTCTGGCGCATGGTGGCGCAGTGGAGGCCCACGCTGATGTCGGCCGTGCCCACGGTGCTGGCCGCGCTGGTGGAGGTGCCGCTGCAGGGGGCCGATGTGTCCTCCATCCGCTACTTCCGCACGGGCGCCGCGCCGCTGTCACCCGAGGTGGCGGCGCGCTTCAAGGCGCACAGCGGCTTCCATGTGCACGAGAGCCTGGGCATGACCGAGATGACGGGCATCTCCACCATCACGCCGCCCGGCCTGCACGCGGCGGCCGGCCATGTGGGCCTGCGCCTGCCGTTTGCGCGGCTGGCCGTGCGCCGCATGGGGCCGGACGGCAGGCCATCGGACCAGGAAGCGGCGGCCGGCGAAACCGGCATGGTGGTGTTCCAGTCGCCCAACCTGTTTTCCGGCTACCTGGGCGGCATTGAGCCGTCCAGCTACCTCACCGATGACGGCTGGCTGATCACGGGCGACCTGGGCTCGGTGGGCGCCGATGGCCTGCTGCGGCTGCGTGGGCGCTCCAAGGACGTCATCATCCGCAGCGGCCACAACATCGATCCGCAGGTGATAGAGCAGGCGCTGGAGCGCCATCCCGCCGTCAAGGCCTGCGCCGCCGTGGGCGCACCCGATGCCTATGCGGGCGAGGTGCCTGTGGCCTTTGCCGCGCTCCACCCCGGCGCCCGGGCCGATGAAACCGAACTGCTGGCCTTCGCCGCAGCCGGCGTGGACGAAGCGCCTGCGCGCCCGCGCTATGTGCGCATCATCGATGCGCTGCCCACCACCAACGTGGGCAAGGTCTACAAGCCGCGCCTGCGCAGCATGGCTGCGGAAATCTATGCCCGCACCCTGGTGGCCCAGGCGCATGAGCGCATGGGCCTGCCGCTGCCGCCCGCCGATAGCACCACGCATGCGGAAGGCGAGGGCTTTGTGCTGCGCCCGGCCAGGGCGGCTGACCGGAGCCCTTGGGAGCAGGCCGCCGAGGCGCTGGCCTTCACGGGCGAGCCGGTGCGCATCGAGGATGCCGCCTGAGCGCTGGGCCGGACCCGATTGCAGCCACCTGGTGAACTGCGCCGGGGCGGTGTGCAATGCGCATAGAATGCAAACCATTCGCATTCAATAATCAATGCGGCGACATGCGGCCGCACCCCACTCCCCAAGCACCTTCATGCCGTCGGCCCGTTGTGGCGCCGATGGCTGTTTTTTTGTCCTTTGAGGAAGCTGCAATGAAGAAACACTGGATTCTTGTCTCCGCACTCCTGGCCGCCAGCGGCGCCAGCCAGGCCCACCAGATCTGGCTGGAACAGCCGGCCGGCGAAACCGCCGTGATCCGCTTTGGCGAGTTTGGCGACAACCTGCGCGAGACATCGCCGGGCCTGCTCGACAAATTCGGCAAGCCCGTGGCCACCCTGGTGTCTGCCCAGGGCGAGAAGGCGGCCGATGGCCGCAAGACCGGCACCGGCTTTGCGCTGCCCTTCAAGGCCGGCCAGGGCGACAGCATCGTGGCCGAGGATGCCGGCTACCCGCTGTACACCAGCAAGAAGGGCGAGCAGGAACTGCGCAACTGGTACCACCCGGCTGCGCGCCTGATCACCGGCTTTGCCGCCCAGGCCCCGCGCCTGACTCTGGATGTCGTGCCCTCGGGCAAGGCCGGCGAGTTCAAGGTCATCTACAAGGGCCAGCCCCTGCCCAAGGCCAAGGTGGTTCTGACCGTGCAATCGGGCTGGAGCAAGGAAGCCCATGCCGACGAGCAGGGCCTGGTGCAGTTCGACATGCCCTGGAAGGGCACCTACGTGGCCGAAGCCACGCACGACGAGCGCAGCGGCGGCGAGCGCATCGGCCCAAACGGCGCAGAAAAATACGACGGCGTGCACTACGTGACCTCGGTCACCTACGTCAAGCCCGAAGGCGTGGCGCCCATCGCTGCCGGCCCTGCGGCCAAGCCCAACAAGTAAGCGCTGCGGCCAGACACCTTGGCCGAAGACGCAGGCAGCCATGCCTGGCGACCTCCATGTGTCATGCATGGAGGCTTTTTTACGGGCGTTGCAGCAGGCACGCAGGGGTGGATGCGTTGATTCGTCGTATACGATTGAACATTTCGTAGAGAGAGGGGCGCAGGCTTCAACGCCGTGTTCCAAGAGGAGGAATCCATGTTCAAACGCATACTGTCCCGCGGCCTGGCGCCGCTCCTGGCGCCGCTCCTGGCGCTGTTGTTGGCTGGCTCGGCCAGCCTGGCCCATGCCGATGAGGGCCTGCTGCTGGCCGCTGGCGCCGGCTACCGCAAGCCCGTGCTGGAACTGCTGCAGGCCTTCAGCCAGGCCACGGGCATTCGCGCCGAGGCCAGCTTCGGCAACATGAAGCAGATCGAGACCCAGGCCCGCCAGAACCCCGAGATCGCCGTGCTGATCGGCGACCGCGCCTTTGTCGAGCCCATGCAACTGGCCGAGCGCTACATCACCCTTGGCCAGGGCCAGCTGGTGCTGGTCGCCGCGCGCGGCCGGCGCCTGGAGAGCGTGCAGGACCTTGCCAGGCCCGAATTCAAGCGCATTGCCATCGCCGACCGCAGCAAGGCCGTGTACGGCAACGCGGCGCGTATCTGCCTGGAGCGCCTGGGCCTGGCGCAGACGCTGGGCGAACGCCTGGTCGAAGTGGCCACGGTGCCCCAGGTCAGCGCCTATGTGACCACCGGCGAGGTGGACGCAGGTTTTGTCAACAAGACCGAGGCCCTGGCCCTGAAAGACCGCGTGGGCGCCAGCGTGCCGGTGGCGGCCAGCTGCCATCCGCCCATCGAACTGAGCCTGGCCGTGCTCAAGGGCCGCGCCGCTTCGCCGCAACTGCAGGCGCTGCTGGACTTCATCGCCACGCCGCAGGCCCGCCAGGTGCTGGAGCGGCACGGCCTTTGATGGGCCACCCATTCCCTGCTGGCAGCTGACAATCCATGGCCACCTCCGTCTGCGCCCAGGCGCCACTGGCCCTGACCGCCCAGGTCATCGCCTGGAGCCTGCTGCTGCAATTGCTGGTAGGTGCAGGCATGGGCTGGCTGCTGGCGCGGCGCCGGTTTGCGGGGCGCCAGCTGGTCGACGCGCTGGTCAGCCTGCCGCTGGTGTTTCCGCCCATCGTGCTCGGCTACGGCCTGCTGGTGCTGCTGGGCCGGCAGGGGCTGCTCACCCAGCTGCTGCCCGATGTGCTGCGGCCCGACATCGTTTTTTCGCAAACGGGCCTGGTCATTGCGGCTTTCATTGCCGGGTTGCCGCTCATGGTCAAGCCCACGCAGGCCGCCTTTGCCGGCACCTCGCCACGCTTGCTGGAGGCGGCGGCCATGCTGGGGCACCGCCCCTGGTCGGTGTTCTGGCGCATCGAGCTGCCGCTGGCCCGGCGCGGCATTGCGGCCGGCCTGATCCTGTCGGGGGGCCGTGCGCTGGGCGAGGTCGGCCTGTCGCTCATGCTGGGCGGCAACATCATCGGCCGGACGGAAACCCTGTCACTGGCCATCTACAACAACGTGCTGGATGGCAATCTGGCCTGCGCCAATCAACTCTCTCTGATGCTGGGCGTGCTGGCCATGGCGGCCTTCATGGTGCTCAGGCGGTTTGGCGCGCTGTGAGCAGCGGGCAGGGCCGGGCAGGGCGCAAGCTGGAAAGGACTCAGGGCAGGAACGGCGAAGACAGCAGCCGCAAGCCGATGGAAAACCACCGCTCCTGCGTGCTGCTGCCTGCGCGATTGCCGTAGGTGGCATCGATCTGCACATGTCCAGGCACCAGCCAGTAGCGCAGGCCCATCTGGTAGAAGGGCTTGCCCTGGTTCTGGCCGAATGTCTCGGCAATCAGCCAGGTGCTCTGGCTCAATTGGGCCTCGGTTGCCAGGCCCCACGTCATGAGGTTGCGATGTGTCTGCGCCGTGCGCAGCCAGCCCACGTTGGTGTGGAAGAACAGCCGGTCATCGCGCAGCGAGAACGTGACGGGCACATAGGCGTACAGATCTCCCCGGCCCTGGCCCTCGTCATTCGGATGCCGGGCATTGCCCACGGCCAGGCCCCAGCCCCAGCCATTGGGCTGCAGTTCCTTGAACAGGGTCTTGCCCTGGATCACCACGTCCGTGGTCCGGCTGCTGCCGTCCTCGCGCGTGCGTGCCGCGCCCAGCGTCAGCTCCAGATTGCCCGTGAAATTGCAGGCCGGCTGCGCCCAGAATTCCGTGCTGTCCTTCCTGGACTTGACCCAACTTTCCAGCTGGCAGGACTTGGCATCGACGATGCGGGCATCGTCCGTGATCATGGGGCGAGCCGAGTGGGCCGGGCTGGTGCCGAGACAGGCTGCCAGGCCCAGGGCTGCTGCCGTCCAAAGGGAGTGGGAATTGCGCATGGCCCGCCATCCTAAAGCCGAAAAATGACGCCACCAGAACATTGCTGTGCCAGGAGCGCCACAACAACGGCTGTGCACGGATTGGCCCATATGGCCCTGTCCATCGCCAAACTGGGTCAGGCACACATCCCCGGACGGATCGCGCTGGGGAACCACGTCCCCGCACACATACAGCCGCTCCGTGCCCGCCTTCGCAACGTACTTCCACTCATGGTCCCAAGGCAGGCGATAGCCCGTGGCGGCCAGAAAGCGCTGCGCTTCCTCTTGCTGCCATCACTTGTCATTCCTTGGGGTTTTTTGATCATTGTCACATAACGATAAATGCATCATGCTTTTTATAAAAACGTATCGCATTTATATAGTCAACGATGGTGGGGAATTCCACTTGCTGTTCCAGATTTTCGATTATATCCTCCACATCTTCTTTTGAAAGATAGGGGGAAAATCCTGCCCTGAAAAATAATTCTCTAACTTGTAATTCATCCTGGGGACTCTGATTTAAATCCGCGCTATAGAAAAATACCTTGGCATCATCTTCTATATCGATATCAGTCTTTGCGTATAGCCATCCTTCATTAATGGAAATTTCCTCAATGACTTTCTTGAGATTGATGAGATTTTTCATGGATGAATAATGAGTTTATTAATGAGGGGTGCTGTCATCTTGCTCATGAAAATCAAATTTGGAATAATGCGATCGCAAAAGTATGCGGGACATTTTCCTGTGTTGTACGATTGAATATCTATAATACCTTCAAGTCATAAAGAAATACAGTGGATTCACCAGTGCATGCCGATGTTTTTATTCTGAATACAGCAGTTAAATCAGATGGCTCTCCATCAATCCAGAGATCAATGTCTGAAAGCTTGTCAAATAGCCCCAATCCTTCCCGTGTTTCCATTTCTGCCACACTTGATTCTGGAGGCATCGTGTACCTCTGCCTCTTGTGCTTTGGGTTGGAAATGTAGTTTTCTAAGACACGTGAAATTTCGAATGAGTTATCTTCGTCCAAAATTTGCTTGTTTTGGGTAATTTGATGATTGCAGATGATCTTCAATAGATCCATGATCTGTATTTTTGCATTTGGAATATCTTTGACCATTGACATAGATTCCGTGACAACACTTCAAATAGCAAAACGTCATTGATGTCGATAGTTATGTCGCATAGACAACAAAATCTCCACTTCTCCAGTTATTACCACCAGTCCAGGCACAGGGATGGCCTTGTCGATGATATACGCTGAGCATTTTTTCAAAATAAGAATGTGAATCCTGCACTAGCAGTCTTGCTTCTGCACACAGCATAGGATCTTCATATATGGACTCGGAAAGATCCATGATTTCTTGAGGATCAAGAAGGGTGCTGATCTTGTGCTTGGAAAAATACTCAACAAGACAATCGAAGTAATTAATGTGCCGCATAGCTCAATGAGTTTGCTTCTTCTTTCGTCGAAAGGTGGTGATTCTATTTTTTCTATGGGGTGTTGGTTTCTTCAAATCCTGTGCATATTTTCAAAAGAAATTTTAGACGAGCCAATGCTCATATCGATACTCTACTTTAATCAAATAGCCAGCGAAAATTGAATTTTCATACCGGATCATAAAATCCAACGGGTTTGTATAGCTCACTCATATGCGATTGCATGCTTGCGTTTATATCACTTATGGGTATGTATTTCACACATCGTATGCCATGATCTTCGAATATCTTTTTTGCCTTCTCTGAACAAATTAGACTTGCCTGGCTGGACGAGATATTCACAATGTCGAAAATGTCAAAATCCAAGTCCTCCTTGAAATGGAGGCTTTCATATTCAACGCCTCTTGGGGATATTTGTTTGCTCTTTGAAATATCCAAGCAGTTTTCGGCTTTGAACTTCTTTGGTATTGCAATAAAAACATCCCTGGTATTTCTAGCAATACCTTTGCTATCGACGCAATCAACACGCTTGATTTCGGAAAAATTATGTTTGATTTCTGGAAGACATCTTGCGAATCCAGCACTTATGACATAAAAGTAATCTGCACCCTTGCGAACATCATAGTTATATTCATTTTTCTCCATCAAAATAAGTTTCTCAGGAAGCGATGGTAGTGTTCCTCCGTATCTTTTGGGGCCGGCATACCAGGGGTTATAACCATAGTCCGCTTTTACCTCTTCAAAATCTTTAGCAAGTACGGAATGATAAAATCCAGCAGGACATCCAAACTCCTCGTTGATGGCCATGATGTAATATTCTTTATTCATCCAAATATTTCCTATAAGTGGCTAATATCACTTTGTTGAGTTGCTCCAGTTCGTTCAGCGACCAGAACGTCAGGTATAGGTCGCCAAAATTTCCTGCGCCTTCATTGGACCGGCGCATCCAATTCGCGTTCATCTGCCTCAGAGGATTTTCTGCCGATGGATGAAATTTATTCCAGTATAAATAAGCCAAACTCTTGGTCGGCGAATTTTGCTTCGGTTTCTCCAAAATACTGAATGTCTTCCAATTTAAAAGGCGTGCTCATCTTCTGTTAGATCCAGCTCATGCAATATATGGTGATTATTGTTCTTCAAGAGTTTTCATCCCTTGGAACAGGAGGGCCTATTTGAGGCTGAGATTGTTTTCGTCAAATTTGTTCATCTTCCTTATTCTTATTGTTTCTATGCCTTTCCATTTATTTTTATAGAATAGAATAACTATATAGGTTTCTTTTTGATATATTTGGACAAGGTCTTCCTTGTTTTTGCTGACCGATTTACCCAATTTTTCTTCGACTTGGCTCTTATCCATTGTGAAGTCGAGCTTGAATGGTATTTCTTCTTCGAAGCCTTTGTTGATGTCGATGGATTCAAAAGTGAACCCGCCATCCCCAATGGGTTGAGAAAGATATTTCTCCTTGTATGAATCCGTGGGATCAAATTCCATGGAAATCAATTTGTCCTTGGTTTTTATTCTTGTTGTGAAATCTCCTTTTGGTAATTTATTTATGCCATTTTCTAGAAGAAAATACTTAAAACTATCGCTTGTAGAAGTATGGCCCAAGAGTGATAGCAATTTTTCGATGTTCATTGTGATTGCTTATGTTGATGGTAGTTTTGGTTTGACGGCTCTATGAGATAGAACCATGTCTTCCACGTATTTATCAAAATCAAGACTATTTAACTCTTGAAAACGATTGCATGTACTCATCAAAGGCATCGTCGATTTTTTACCGGAATCCTTGTGATTCGTGGGATTGACTTTATCTTTTCCACCCCCTTGGTCATCTGCTTTCTCCGCTACAGCGCCTTTAGCATGTGGGGCTGCTTTTATGAACCAGTTTCTGCTGCTTCACGCCAAACTTCTTTCCTGGGCTTCTGTGGTCGCCGCTGCTGTCTACTTTCCATACTTGGTCCCGGTGGCCACCATGCCGGCCCTCAAGATCATGACTGCTGCATTCAAGGCTGTGTTGACTTTATCGCCCTTGGCAAGATAGATCAACGCGCTGGCGCCGCCGGCAATTTCGCCAACGCCGGGGATGAGGCCCACGACATACAGACCTGTGCGCACAATGTCGCTGCCCCAGCGCTGCCACCTTGTAGTCCGCAGCCCACGCCACCTTGCCCTGTGCGTCGGCCAGCTCCAGCGGCGTGCCGATCTGGTCGCATTGGCACCAGTAGGTGCTGGGTTCTTCGCCCGCGTCCTGAATGTTGGCCGGTGGCACAAAACTTCCCGGCTCATGGGCTTCCCTGGAAGGGCCGACTGGCGAGAATGCGGCCGGTGGGGCGTATATCCGGACGTGTTATGGAGTTTTTAGATCATAAAGATAAACTGCTTGAGCATTGGACTTCGGATTTCTTCTTACGCAAAAGGTCGCCACGGCGTCACTTTCTTCGCCGTTGCTCCATAGAAATACATCGATGGCGTATTTATCATTTGGATCTTCTGGAAGATCAAATATGTATGATTTCTGCAATGCATCGTCGGGTGGCATTGTAATTAATCTTCCGCGAAAGATGTCACGAGAACGCTCAGTATATTCCTGTGGCGATGCATTGCCTAGCAGTTTTTCTGTATGCAATAGGTCGTAATTTTCATTGGCCATTTCTTTTATTATTGATTTTATACTAGAAATGATTTTAGGATTATTTTCCAAGTATGATTCAGTCATTTCCTGTTTGCTACAGTTGGATGTTCAGTCCCACAGTGAGATGGTGCTGATGAAGTCTAAAGCGGCCTGGATCTTTCTCCCATGCCTCGCAAATCGCTCGAAATGGCGTCTTCCACCTGTGCGCCTTCGAGTGCTTGCCGAAGTTGTAGCCTTGAACGAATGTCCAGCGACAGATGCCCTTGCTTGCGTAACGCAATCGCCAGGTGTTCTTGCTCCTGGGAAAGATGCTGGCTTGCTCTGTCCCGAGGACCCATGGGCTCATCGAGCACCGAGGTGCGCGCGCGCCACTTGGCCACAGTCTTGGGGTTGATGCCGTAGAGCTGGGCCAAGGACCGATGGGAGCCGGTCGCTAGCTGGAACTCTGCGCGGATACGCGGCGTTGTGCGGGCGCTGCCATGCAGGCGGATTGCCATAGTGCTTTCTCCTGTTCCAGGCTGAAGAATGCACCATGACTTCCTGGGACCGTACATCTCAATCAGGGGCAAAGTCCATGTTTTCTTTTGACATTTGTAGGAACACCAAGCTGAAAGAATTCCAATTTATCCTCTTCAAAAGCGACTGTCCATACAATACTGTCAAGAAAATAGTTATCAATCTCCGGCATTCTGCGCTTGAGCTGTCCCAGTTTTTTCTCTATAGCATTTCTGCTGTCATTTGCGCTTAAACCATAAGGTAAAGGTCCGGTGTAAATTCCATTCCTCCCGGCATCTCCAGATATTCGAATTTCAAGTTGGCTAAATATGAAAGCACCTTCGCTTTTGGGTGCTATCCCAGTTCCTTTTGCATCTATTTCAAATGACATTGAAAGACCTTGTCCTTTTATGGGGATAAGCGTTTCCAATGACCGGCCTATTTTCGGTCGACTCTTAATGCCATTTTTGGTTAAAAATTCGTCGAGCGGCTCATGCGTGCTGCTATGGCCTAAAAAAAACATCAGTTCTGTTGCATTCATTTCTTTGCCTTTGTTACGTTGGTGCTGGCGTTCTTAATATGTTGATCCCAATCCAGGTTTCTCAACTCTTGCGCAGCTTTGCCATAGGTATTCTTGCATCCGTGATCCTCATTTTCCATAACCATTGGAGATGGCATCTGTATCCGTTTTGCAGCTTCATTGAGATTTTCTGTAACTTGACTCCGGTAACCGCCATCCCAGCGCCCGGGACCATGGCTGCCTCGCTCAAGGCTGCGTTGACTTTATCGCCCTCGGCAAGATAAATCAAAGCGTTGGCGCCGTCGGCAATTTCGCCTACGCAAGGCAATTGAACCGACGTCCCAGGCAGACGTTGGGGTTCAGAACGCCTGCTGAAATGTTTGATGAAGGTGTTGCGTTGACAGGTTGAATCCACCGCCGCTGCCGGTCCGAGTTTGTAAGGATTAATTTGATTTTTGAGCATGCCTAACAAACTTGCACATTCACCTAATTCTAAGAAAATATCCTTTATCAAAAAAATCACGATTAAAATTATTTCTTGCATCGTCAATATTTATTGAAAACTCTTTCGCATTTAAATTAATGGTCGATTGATTGTTAAAGATGAATTTTGCGATATTTGGGATAATGCAATCATTGGATAATCTATTTTCAATAAAATTGAACAATATTTTTATATTATCTTCGCGCTCACTATTTTTTTGAAAAAATTCGTTGCAACTTTGATGCGACTTATCTGAAATTATTGCCGCATTAAAACTGCGTCCGTTAATGGTTGCACGAATACTGCCGGCAAATATTGTTTCAGGTATCCGAAATAATCCAACTTCAGTAAATTCCTTGTAATTTTTAGATTCTTGATTTTTCTCTTCAAAATACAATAAAAATGATGACATAATTATTTAGGATGAATTGTGTGAATCGCCTACGGTTTCTTCATGATTATTCGGATGAACATGTGGTAGACGACCTTCTGTACTGCCTGTTTTTTGTTAGGGTGGGCGGGATGCTCCATAGGCGCACCACAAGCACACCTTTTCGCAAGACTGATTACCTCACTGCGGCTATCTGCATATACATTTTGTCCTCGCTGTATCCCGATAGCATCTTGACTAACAAATCGCCCCACCACCGGATCGTAATACCGAAGTCGGTTGTAGTGCAGCCCTGTCTCTTCACCAAGCTGCTGCCCCTGTAACCGGAAGGGCTGCTCAATCGGCGGCGGTGGAGGTGGTGCAACAGGCTTGGAACCCCAGGCCCGCGCGCTGACGGGCCGATCATCAGTGCCTGTCCGCAACACGCTGCGCATGACCGCCTCACCCCAGACCTTGCAGTCCGCAGCCCAGGCTACCTGGCCTTGCTCGTCGGTCAGCTCCAGCGGGGATCTATTCCATTGAATTTATGAATTTGCTGTATTTTTTTATCCAGCCATTATTGCCATAAATTTCGCCAGTTAAGCCGTCACTTATTTCTGATATATCTTCAACTCCTTGATAGCTTATGCCAATAACTTCTTGCTCTGCCATTCGTAGAATTCTGAATAAAGCGGAATCAACTGCGAAAGCGACTAGGAAATCAAAATGAAATTTCTGATTTCCTGAAAGTGATGCATAAAACTCTTGCAACCTCTTTGCTTCATCTGTTGTGTATTTCCCGTTTGCACAGTCGGTGACTCTTTCTATAGATGAGTCTCTAACTGTGTGGATAATGTCTTCGCCAAATTTATCTAGTGTTGAATCTTGCATATTATTTATTCCAAGGAATTCTGCTCGATGTAGTAGCTCATAGACCTCTAGAGCGGGTTATGCACTTTGAGAAATTTTCTTTTACGACGAGCAATTACCTGTGTTTTGAGAAAATGAGTATGAAAAATTCTTCGATGGAATTAACAGCTTGCATGTAGGCTCGTAACATGCGCTAAAGATTTAAGATTATTGCAAGCTCGCGCTCTGGTGTTTGCTTAATGTCTACTAAGAATTACGCAAACTGTATTCACTGATTTAAGAATATTCTATTTGAATACGTCAGATAACATCGACGACTTACGGAATTTTTAATCTGGACTGCAGGGTGAGATCTCCCATAATTTGAAAAATTTATAGCACCTTGCGTAAATAATATCTACAAAATCAGATATTCATATTTCCTGAATTCATGTATTCAATGATTGAATTAAGGCGATTAACTATTTTTGATGAAAAATTTCAGCTGATCAAAGGCATCGGTTAAATCATGAAATGCCGGATCTTCTCTATCTATGGAGTTTTTTAATGAATAAAATTCTTGTGAGGCAATATAAATTTTTCGCATGAAATAGTGAAATTCATATGGTCCAAATTGTTTTCCTTGATGCTTTATATAAAGTCTATTTTTATTGTTTGAGAATGACAATGAGAATGAAGAATCTGTAGCGCTGAACTCTGTTTTTCCACCATTTTTTATAGATAGCAAATCATCGATCAATGAAATTAGTGATAGATAAATCATCATCTTGAATTTTTTGTTTATTTTTGATGTAATTATTTCATTATCTAATATAAATTCCATGTCTCCCAAATCAAAACCAGATGGTTTTTCTTCATTTACCTTCGAAAAGGATGCAGCTATCATTATTTGCTCGCTTCTAGCTTTATATACCGTAATTGTTCTATTGCCATCGTGCGAATAAAAAACACCTTTGATTCTGTCAGCTTTTCCATTGACTAGCATTCTTTTTTTCGTAAGTTTGAATGCGTTTTTTGGGATCACTAACTCTTACTCCATTTTTTACACGGTATTCACAAAATTTCTGTAACTCTGCTTGCGCTGTACCTGGTTCAAGCAAATCACCAGAACCATCGGGATGAGTGCCACTTATATGTCTTTCGTCAATATGTTGGAATCCCTCTCTGCTATTTCCCGGCTCGATTCGAGGTTTGTGTTATTTTCTTCCAGGGAGACCAAGTAGATCAAACCACTCAATAGGATTTATGGTGTATTGATTTAAGTTAAATTCACCCAAGAGTCAAATAGGACCCTGACTAACAAACCGCCCAACGACCGGATCGTAATACCGAAACCGGTTGTAGTGCAGTCCGGTGTCTTCATCAAACTGCTGTCCCTGAAAGCGGAAGGGTTGCTCAATGGGTGGCGGTGGAGGTGGTGCAACAGGCTTTGAGCCCCAAGCCCGAGCGCTGACCGGCCGATCATCGGTGCCGGTCCGCAACACACTGCGCATGACCGCCTCACCCCAGACCTTGTAGTCCGCAGCCCAGACTACTTCGCCCTGCTCGTCGGTCAGCTCCAGCGGCGCGCCGATCTGGTCGCACTGGTACCAGCGTGGTGCGGCCCAGGGGGGCGGTGGCCTGCACAAAGTGGCCCCGGCTGTCGTATTCCTGTTGCCACTCGTGGCCCAGGGCTTCGCGAAGTGTGGCGACTAGGTCTCGCGGGCCGATGCGGCCTTTGATGGCACCTGTGGCGTTTGCTCAATGAGTTGTTTTTGTTTTTTGAAAAATAGTGAACCCCAATTATTTTAAATCGGGATGCTTTAATTCGCGATGACCGTTGTTATTGAAAATAGTTATCTTTTTTGGACCTATGCATATCAAGGTTTCTTTGTGAACCGAAATATCCTCACATTCCTTTATTTCTTTGATTTTATACAATTTGGATTTTTCTTTTTTATAGTCCAATGAAAAAAGTCCTTTATTGGAAGAGAAATATATTTTGTTCTGAAAGAAAACCATCTTGGTCAGAATCATGTTGTCATCATAATGACTCATGTCTTTGAAGCCATTCTTGAAATCACCTCGAAGTATGGCCCCGTTGAATCCGCATGCCCAGATAGCTCCATCTGGGGCACAGAAAATACTCATGATTATTTCGTCAGTTGAAATATCAACTTCACTCCACAATTTTCCATCAAAGTGATATATTCCATCTCGTCCAGCAGCATAAAGATCATCTTCTGAATAACCATCTATATCAGAAATATCATCACCTATTTCAAGAGTATTTAGTGATAAATTAGCCTTTGGGGTAGGGCTCTTTTTCCTGAGTTTTCCTGCAATATCGCACCATCCATTTGTGCCGCGTTTATATATTTGTCCTCCACCTCCACCTCCACATGCGTATAATACGCCATCTATTTCTTTTAAAGAATTCAAATATCCATATATTGGAAGTTCTTTGTCCAATCCTGCTTCTGCGATATTCTCGGTGCTCGCGCCACCAGGCCAATAAACTGATACCTCCCCATTATTCGATAGAATTACATATTTTCTCCTATCTCCCATAGCCTTGATTGAAGAGCAGATGCTAACTGTTGTGAAATTAGGCAAATCTAGGTGTCTCCAAGGATCTCCCGAAGATTGAGCATCATAAAAGAAAATCCTACTGAACTCTGCAGAATCATCGATGCCATCCGGCCTTGATGAAAACATATAGTAATCATCCTCGATCGCCAGACATTTATCAAAAGTTATGGGTGTGGATTTCATATGTGCTCCGCTATCTATGCGGACCTCCTTGAGTGGTTTTTCCTGGTCCAATTTTTCAGGAGCCTATTGGTATTTTGCCGATGGGGTCTGCTCGTACAATGGCGGAATCCAATCCTTTCGATTGATGAAAAATACGGAGCTGAGCTTCTACTAAAATAGGATTGCATCCAGTTATTCTTCCAGCCAATATTGCGCCAGCGGCTTCAAGTACACCAAGTGGTGCTGTGTCTGGAGGGTTTCCATCAAGCCCTGCCCTCTGTTCCAATGGATCGTATATCGCATGAATCTTTCCGTGTTCTTTCGACATAGAGATATTCTCACCATCCACACAGATAACAAGACCTTCATCTTCTGTTATTCCATAAGGGTGAGAGCTTCCTCTGTTGCCGCTGCTGCGGCCTTCTTCCCATACTTGACTCCGGTGGCCGCCATCCCAGCGGCCGGGATCATGGCTGCGTTGACTTTATCGCCCTCGGCAAGATAAATCAAAGCATTGGCGCCGTCGGCAATTTCGCCAACGCCGGGGATGATGCCCACGACATCCAGACCTGTGTGCACAACGTCGCTGCCCCGGCGCTGCCACCAGCTTTTTTTCCTAGGCGAGGGGTTTGATGGGGGGCCGTGGCTCCGTGGAGGTGGGGGGCCGTGTCGGGGATGACCAGTCCCGAGGTGTTGCCTATCGGCCCTGGAAAAGGGGCGGCGTTGGGCCTGACCTGTGCAGGTTCTGCTGGGTCAATACACCAACGAGAACACGCATGGGTTGCTCAGGCAGTATCTTCCCAAAGGACTCGACCTGTCGGGCTACTCGCAAGCGGGCCTGGATGCGATCGCAAGGCAATTGAACCAGCGTCCAAGGAAGACACCGAGGTTCAGAACACCTGCTGAAATGCCGGCCTTCTGGTTGCCGCAGGTGCGGCGGGTGACGTTGCCGTGCACGTCGTATTCAAAGTGCAGGTCTTGGTAGAAGCGCAGGCGGTTGTCGCCTACGACTCCCAGGGTGGTGTCCACGGACTGGCCATCTTTGCCGGGCATGGATGCCATGCAGATTGCCGGCGGGGTCGAAGGCAGATAGTTCGCGGGCCAGCGGGCTGCATTGTGCGGGCAGGCTGGCGAGGATGCGGCCCGTGGTGTCGTAGCGGAAGTCCTGCCGGCCGCACGGGGAGTTTGCATGGCGGTATTTTAATGAATTTTATTAAATTAATATTTAATTTTGATTTATGATATTTTTCAATTTGTTTATTTTTTTGTTATTTCTTCCTGTTTGATTTATAAATATTTCTTTGAACTCACTATTGATGGCAGTCGTGGATATTTTTTTTCCACTCATTTCTTAAAATATTCCCTTGTCAGTTTCAAAAGTAAGAGCAAGTGGATTTTTTTTGAAATATGAAAATCTGCAAACGCATAAGTCATTTATTATAACTGCTCCATTTGTTTTTGATTCATCCATGAATAATCTTGTGTTTATTTTTTCATTAATTATTTTAAAAATATTTGACAGTCTAAATCCGTGGAAATCAAGACCACTACTCCATATTTCTCCTTTGAATGTGTACAATTTAAAATTAACACCTTGATTTTTTCGAACTGTCGGATAGTATTTTTCAAATAATTCATGATCGCTTGGATCTCCTGTTCCGTCGAAACCCATTGCTACTGCATCTTCTCTAGTTGAGGGCGTTTTATCTTTTGATTCAATGTTTGTGCATATATCTCCATTAATATATGTTCTTAATATTAGGTTGATTTTTTGGTAATCTATAATCATTTTTAAAAAGGAGATGTTCCTTGTGATGAAGTGGCTTCTTTGTTGATGAACTTACCCAATTAGTTTTGGGGTGATGCATAAAATCTTTATTTTCGGCCAATTGTAAATTGTATCAAGTTGACTTGATGGAGATAAAGTTTTGGAGAGCTGAGTTTTGCAGAAGGTTCTTATTTTTTCGTAATAACTGGCTCATGCCAAATATCCTCGTAACCCTCATTGTCAATGATAAATCTATAACCTGGTGCAAGAGCCAAGTACGGCATGAGTGCGGGCCATACATCTGGGACGTGGCCAATGTGTATTGGCTTAAAAAAATCAGGATCTTCAGAGTACTCTCCTGCCCAAATATACCAGCCGGCAGTCCCATTTTCAGGATGGGCTCTCATTCCTGTTACGGGTTGTTTTCCTTTCGTTTGCAAGGCGATGCCAATTTTTAAACTATCATCCGGATAAGATTCTGGAGATCCAGCCAGAATACATTTTTCTTTCTGAAGAGAATTGATTTTGCTGTGATCGTTCATATTTTCCAAGCCATACATTTAGAGAATACAAATGCTTGCCCGCCTTGAATTCTAGAGCATGTGGGACCGTGTGACTGAACTGAAGAAACTTGTGTCTGTTTAACTACATCGTTAGTTCCAGTTCGATAGTGCTCCACAACAAGTGGGTCAATATGGTCGGCTACCATTTTGGCTTCAATGCCGCCAAAAACTACACAAGATTTTCCTTGTACAACGACGGTCTGTTGTGCCGTTGGACCACAAGGATCTAGTCTTTGATATTTCCCAATTCTTTGCTTTGGCCGGTGCGCAGATACTGCAACTGCCGTGTCTGGCCCCAGACCTTGTAGCTGGCGGCCCAGACGATGCGGCCGGTTTCGTCGGTGAGCTCCTGGGGGGCGCCGATCTGGTCGCAGTGGTAGTAGTAGGTGGCAAAGCTGGCTTTGTCCGCTTCTGCCTGTGCGTTGCGGTTTTCTTCACCCCGCCATTCCGATTCCAGCTCGGCCAGGGGCACGAAGCTGTCGGGCTCGTAGAGGTATTCGCTCAGGCGTGAGCCACGGATTTCCCCTGCGAGCAGGTCGCCGTCGTAGAGGAAGGTGGTGCGCCCGAAGGCATTGTGCTTGTCGATGCGCCGGCCCAGCGCGTCGTAGCGGTAGCGCGTGGTCTGGACGGTGGCGGCAGGCTCTGGCTGCGTGTTCGATCCGGCGATCTTCGGTTCGGGCCTGTCGTGGTAGCGCGTGACCGTGGATTCGAGCATCTGGTGCTCGGCGCTGTAGCGAAAGCGCTGTACGGTGTGCCACCCTATGCGGCGCTTCACGATGTTGCCGTGCAGGTCGTTGGCCTGGAAAAAATAAGAAATTCTCCTGATTTCCAGTCTTCTTGGCCTAACCAACCGTAGGGAAAACCTTGTCTTTTATATATGCTGAACATGTTTTCGAAATATGGATGCGAATCAGTCATTAATAATCTTGATGATGCACAAAGAAGCAGATCATTACAGATTGCATCGGCTATAAGCTCGGCTTGATCTTTGCTGAATTCTTTAATCGACAATATTCTTGGAGCGATAAGTTTATAGAAATTTTCTTGCTCAGAAAATTCTATTAAAGAACGCCTTAACGTTCGAAGTGGCTCATCCATTGGGTACGGAATTTCTGAGGAGGCATCCTGAGTTATTCCAACCAATGGGAAATGTGGTGGGTTGATATCTTGATCAAGATACTCAGCCAATATTGTTTTTATATCTGTAGCAACATTTTTATCATCCCCATTGGGAGTGTATTCTCGTTCCATAATGGAACCTTGCTTTATGTAATTTAGAACTTCAACAACTTTTGCAGGAAATGAATTTATATCAATCATGTTAAAATCCAGAGCTTCGTAAAATTTTATCCCATTGAGAGAAGCTGTCTCCCTCTTTGTTCATTTATAGGCGTTCCTTTTCTTAGTTCTTTTCTTATGGTTCTTTGCATCTCGACTGCG
The DNA here is from genome assembly GCF_042653485.1 of Delftia deserti. NCBI lineage: Bacteria > Pseudomonadati > Pseudomonadota > Betaproteobacteria > Burkholderiales > Comamonadaceae > Delftia > Delftia deserti. Next base: position 7,117,817 of record NZ_JBHSIH010000001.1, read on the forward strand.
GCTGCGCCAGAACTACAACCGGGTGGCCCCATTCCTGGCCGCGCAGATCGGGCGTTATGCGCACGCCAAGCAGTTCAAGCGCATGCGCCCCGCCGTTCGCACGCTGCGCACCCGCGTCGGGCGCGTGCACCGCGAGGTGCAGCGCCAAATGCACGTGCTGCCCGAAGCGGCGAAGGCCAAGGTCCAGGACCTGCTGCAACGCACAGGCCGTATCCTGGCCCAACGCACCAAGGACAAGAAAAGCTGTACGCCTTGCACGCACCCGAGGTGGAATGCATCCGCAAAGGCAAGGCCAGGACAGCGTACTAGTTCGGCGTGAAGGTCAGCATCGCCACCACATTGAAGGAAGGCCTGGTGGTGGGCATGCGCTCCATGCCGGGCAACCCCTCGAGAGGATTGTTTGCATAAATAAATTATTTCCACCCAAAAACCAATCGGATCGTGCTGCACGAACCTGCCCACCACAGGATCGTAATACCTGAACCGGTTGTAGTGCAGCCCCGTCTCGCCGTCAAAGTACTGTCCCTGGAACCGTAGCGGTTGCTCCACCAGCGCAAGGCTTTGTACCTCACCGTGCGCGACCAGGGCCAGCGGGCGCTGGTCGTGGGTGAACGCCGCTGCATCGTCCGTGCCGGTGCGCAGGTGCTGCAACTGCTGGGTCTGGCCCCAGACCTTGTAGCTGGCGGCCCAGACGATGCGGCCGGCTTCGTCGGTGAGTTCCTGGGGGGCGCCGATCTGGTCGCAGTGGTAATAGTAGGTGGCAAAGCTGGCCTGAGCTGCTTCCGTCTCTACCTGCACGTTACAGTGTTCTTCACTCCGCCATTCCGACTCCAAGAGGGCCTGGGGTGAAGGCCTGCCGGGCTGACCCTGGAGTGCGCCTTGCTGGCTGACCTTGTGGGAGGTGAGGCGGCCCATGGGGTCCCAGCCATAGCGGCTGGTCAGAGTGCCTTGGGTGCGTTCGATTTCCTGGTGCAGGGCGTCGCGTTCGATGTCGCTGAGCACCTGGCCGTCGGCGAGGATCTGGTGCAGGTGGCCCGAGCCGTAGTAGAGCCATTGGACGTGGCGGCCCCCGGGCAGCCAGCAGTCCGTGCGGTTGCTCAGTTCATCGTAGCCGTGTGAAAGGCTGCGTTGCCTGATTTAATCAGATAGCAGCCCCGCGTATCAGCTGAATCATTTTGATATATTTTATTACACCAATATTTCTCGTGAGTAAACTACAAAATCTCCTTTCTTCCAATTTTTACCGCCAATCCATGCGCACGGGAATCCTTGCCTTAGATAAACATCTAGCATTTTTTCGAAATATGGATGAGAGCTAGGCATCATCAATCTCGCTTTCGCACATAATATCAGATCTTCATAAATGGCTTCTGATATGTCAGTGATTTCTTGGGGATCCAAAATTTTGCTAATGGCATGTTTTGAGAAATATTCCCTGAGATGATCAAAATAATTGGTGTTTCCAATTAATTCTGTTAATTTTTTTCTTTTCTCATCAAAAGGTATAGAATCTATTTCTCCGGATGCATCTTCGGTAATGTCAATGATGAATCGATAAGGTTTTTTTATGTCTTCATCTTGTTGCATGTACATCGCCTTATCAATATCTAATATTCGCTCTTCTGAAATTCTGTCTGTTGCTTGCAGTAGTGGCCCATCTTTCATGAGGTGGAAAATCTCTTGAACATTAGTGGGAAAATCATTTTCTAAAATCATTAGAAACCGCCTTTCTTTAAGATATTATCCCACAACTTGAAATTTGATCTTTCAGATTTTCGTATTGGAGTGCAATTCTTCAATTCTTTGTGCGGAAGTTTTTGCATATCACCAAGTCTTTTAGATAGTTTTTTTGGACAGCCGCCGGCAGAAGATATTTCTCTATCAATGGCATCTAGCAGCGCATCACTATATTCGTTGTGACTTCCTCTGTGAGTTGATTTGCTATAATATTTTCCTTTTTTACCGTCAAATTTTCCGGCATATTTAGGTAGATTAATAGGATTTTCAAGAGCATCTTGATCTATACACTTTAATATTGGGCGTTTTTTAAACAATGCTTGTGGAATTTTGTGATGAGTTTGATGTTTGGGTGCTAACCCTGCGGCCTTATTCATTCTATTTCTATGAGTGCTTAAACCATTTGGGTCAATCCACTCATTTGGATTGACACCGTATGCATAGAAATTTTCACCACTAAACAACCCAATCGGATCCTGATGCACAAACCTCCCTACCGCAGGATCGTAATACCTGAACCGGTTGTAGTGCAGCCCCGTCTCGCCGTCAAAGTACTGTCCCTGGAACCGTAGCGGTTGCTCCACCAGCGCCAGGCTCTGTACCTCACCCTGGGCGGCCAGGGGCACGAAGCTGTCGGGCTCGTAGAGGTATTCGCTCAGCCGTGAGCCACGGATTTCCCCGGCGAGCAGCCGTCGTAGAGGAGGGTGGTGCGCCCGAAGGCATCGTGTTTGTCGATTCGCTGGCCCAGTGCGTCGTGGCTGTCGGTAGCCTATGTACGCACAGGCTGCTTGAGAGGAGTTTTGCAAAATCTAGTTTTCCGCGATTTCAACTCAATGAAATTAAATTTCATGGGTGATGATCGTCTGAAAACAGTTTTTTTTGCGAATCAATTTTCAATTGGCCAAGAGTCTAATTCTTGGAATAAACCACAAAACTACCTTTGTTCGGATTGCTACTGCCCTTCCAACCACAAGGAAATCCCGATGACTTATATATTTTAAATACTCTTTCAAAGAAATCTATTTTTTCCTCGGAGAATAATCTGGATTTTGCGCAAAACAACAAATCTTCATAAAATATATTAATTAGAAATTCATAGTCATCGTCATCTATACCTAATTCCATAATAAGATGTTTGTTGTTATTTATTATTTTTTCGTAATAATTTTCCGAGTCTCGATGTATTGCAAATTTTTCCAAATAATTGGGTGGAGGCGGGATTCCAATTTTCTTTTGTGCGGAGGAAAATATATCTTGTAAAAAATAATAGGGTTTTTTGATATCCTGATTTGTATATATTTCTAAGGCTCTATGTATATTTGTGACAATCTCTGTATTTTTATCACTGCCTTTATATATAGTGCTGAGAAATGTATTATCCCTCATGAAAATTAAAATCTCCTGCACATCTGCCGGAAAGTCAGTTATGGTCGTCATTAGAATCCTCCTTTTTTCAAGAGATCGTCCCAAAGTTTGAATGTAGATCCTTCACTTTTCATTATTGGTGTTCCTTTTTTAACTCTTTGTGTAAGAAATCCTGCATTTCATTTACTCTTTTTGAGAGTTGCTTGGGACATCCGCCCGATGATGCTATTTCTCTATCTATTGCAGACAATATGGCGTCGGAATAGTCATTGTGATTAGTATTGTGGGTGGATTTTCCAAACCATTTTCCCTTCTTTCCTCCAAACTGCCCTGTTTCTTGGGTAAATTAATAAGATTCTCCAAAGCGTGTCTGTCTATGCAGTTGAGAATAGGTCTTTTGTTAAAAATATCTTGTGGTACTTTTTGATGTGTTTGATGAACTGGAGATTTACCTGCTACCCGATCCATTCTATTTCGATGGGTTGATAGACCAGCAGTATCAATCCATTCAATTGGATTGACCCCATATAAATAGAAATTTTCACCACCAAACAACCCAATCGGATCCTGACTAACAAACCGCCCAACCACCGGATCGTAGTACCGAAACCGGTTGTAATGCAGCCCCCGTCTCCTCATCAAACTGCTGCCCCTGGAAGCGGAAGGGCTGCTCAACGGGCGGCGGTGGAGGTGGTGCAACAGGCTTTGAGCCCCAAGCCCGTGCGCTGACGGGCCGATCATCAGTGCCGGTCCGCAACACACTGCGCATGACCGCCTCACCCCAGACCTTGTAGTCCGCAGCCCAGGCTACCTGGCCTTGCTCGTCGGTCAGCTCCAGCGGCGCACCGATCTGGTCGCATTGGTACCAGTAGGTGCTGTGTTCCTCGCCCGCTCCCTGGATGGTGGCCAGCGGTACAAAGCTCCCCGGCTCGTAGATATAGAGCGCCTGCCTTGCGCCCCGTTGGCTGTGTATAGAGCGCCTGCCTTGCGCCCCGTTGGCTGTGCACCATGAGGTCACCATCCCACAGGTAGTGGGTGCTGCCGAAGGCATCGCTTTTGGCGACACGCCGGCCCAGCGGGTCGTAGGCGTAGCGCGTGGCCTGAGTGACTCCGTGGCGTGTGGTGTTCGATTCGATGAGCTGGTGGTCTGCGTTCCAGGTCAGGTCCAGCACTTCCTGGGTGCCGGCCTTCTGGTTGCCCCGGGTGCGCTTTGTGACGTTGCCGTGCACGTCGTATTCAAAGTGCAGGTCCTGGTAGAAGCGCAGTCGGTTGTCGTCCACCTCGCCAATAGTGGTGTCCACGGGCTGGCCGTCTTTGCCGGGTAGGGAGTCCAGCAGGTTGCCGGCGGGGTCGAAGGCAAACAGTTCGCGGGCCAGCGGGCTGTCTTGTGCCGGGAGGCTGGCGAGGATGCGGCCGGTGGGGTCGTAGCGGAAGTCCTGCGGCCAAATTTCTAAGCGTGGCTGTATATAGTTGCAACCCTGCCCGGCTTCAACTACATAACTTCGAATAAATGGAATTTTATTCCAAAATCACTTGTATTGAAGTCTGCTGATAATTCTCCTCGCATTGTTATATCCGATGGCTGATTTTTCAAAAGAACATCCATTTCGTATCCCCATCCCCCACTATCTAATGAGTAAATTCTCAATGGAGCCTCTTCATTTTCTTCATCTTCATCATCTTCTTCAATTGACATCTCGCAGTCTACAGAAGGGGATGAAAGATCATTAATATTGCCATTTTTTGTGTATCTTTTTAGTGAATCAAACCCTTCATCTATTTGATCTGCACTTAATTGAAATTTTTGTGCCAATGAGATTTTGTCATCTTGAAAAAAAGCTTCTCCTAAAGATAAAATAGAGTTTTTTGCTTTTTGCGTGTTAATTTTCATAATTACCTGTTTCCTGGTGTGGGTGTGATAGTGGAACTATTAAATCCTAGATCGTAGTACCTAAACCGGTTGTAATTCAGCCCCGTCTCCTCATCAAACTGCTGTCCCTGAAACCGGAAGGGTTGCTCAATGGGCGGTGGTGGAGGCGGTGCAACGGGCTTTGAACCCCAAGCGCGATTTCCGCTGGGTCGATCATCGGTCCCTGTGCGCAACACACTGCGCATGACCGCTTCGCCCCAGACCTTGTAGCTGGCGGCCCAGACGATGCGGCCGGCTTCGTCGGTGAGTTCCTGGGGGGCGCCGATCTGGTCGCAGTGGTAGTAGTAGGTGGCGAAGCTGGCTTTGTCCGCTTCTGCCTGTGCGTTGCGGTTTTCCTCGTTCCTCCATTCCGATTCCAGCTTGGCCAGGGGCACGAAGCTGTCGGGCTCGTAGAGGTATTCGCTCAGGCGTGAGCCACGGATTTCTCCGGCGAGCAGGTCGCCGTTATGTCGCGGGGCGGTGCGCTCGAACGCATATCGCGATCAATGCGCGGCGCCCACTAAAAAATACAGTGGATTGTTGTCCAGTTGTCGCGCCACTCTATGGAAGTACTGAAGTGCCATGTGTATGGCGGATCTATTAAACAAGTCTAACCCTCCGGAAAAGCACAGCTGCTTACGAATAGATGCACCGCTGTGAATATGAAGCAGTTTTACATAATGACTAATCTTCGGTGACGCTTCGATTTAATGCATTGAGCAATGCATCGAGAAAATCATCACCTATTTTTTTTGCGCTTGCCCAGTCTAAATCACCAAGAGGCATAGCCCAGACGGAAGAATCACTGGGAAGATGTTTGAATATATAGCCTACTCCACCGCCATTAGTGGCAAAACACAGGGCCTTATCCCCAAGATATTTTTTAACCAAAAAATCATTATTTAGAATCTCCAGCTCATCTATTGGCCAGAATGATAAATATAGACTACCAAATTTCCCTTCTCCTCCGTTGGCCCAGCGCATCCACTCAACGTAATTTGCAGGTAGGTTTAATATTTTGGATATATCATTAATATTTTTTTCTTCTAGGGGCGGGTCACGGTCATATTGATTTAATACTCTATTTTTTATAGATTCAATAATATTATTCATAATCAAAATGCTCAAATTTCATCAAAATACTGATAACTCTTCTTTAGTGCTCTCTTTCGGCATTTTTCCGAGACTCCAGCAGCTTTAAGATCCTTTGAAGAATATTCAAATTCCTCTCGAATTGTGCTTGACCATTTCCCGTTGCCTGCTGCAACGCGAGCATCGCGACTGGCATTTTGTTGCGTGGTGATTGCGGCATGATTTGGACTTCTATTTAAGAGAATAGAAGGCGCATCACCTGAATTATATTTGGCATATCCTTGACTTTTGGCCCATTCGTCTTGAACTACACGATGCGAGTCTTTGGGCCTACGTTGTGATGGTTGATCACAGTGTCGTGTAATATCGCATGGATCTCTGTGGCATCCGCACCTTTTCTTGGGACCGTACATCTTAGGTGTGAGCGGCAGATTTCTCCGGGGAGTAGTTCACCGCTTTATGGGAAGATGGTGCGTCCTGAGTATCGATGTATTGGTCTGGCTGATTATTGAATTAGTTCGCATATGACAACGCGTATCATATTATTTAATTTTATCTTTTAATATTGAATAGATCAATTGTCTAAATTTTTAATGGCTTCTTTTGCTCTCATGCAAATATCGTCTGCAGTTGAAAATTGCCTGCCAATGGAGGCTAGTGATTTTAGTATAAATAAACCAAAATCTTTGCTTCCGAATTTTGTTTCTATTTCTGCAAAATACTCAATATCCGCCATTTTTTCTATATTTATTTTTGATTTTTTTTCTTCTTTGAACCCTATGTATTTGTATAAATCTGCAGCAGCTGCAATGCCATTTTCTTTGAATTTTTTGAATAACCCGTTGAAGAGAGTTTCTTTGAAGCCATCTTTTAACCTGCCTTTTCCATTTAGAGAGTCAGGGTGAAAAGTCGAAAGGTATTTTTCGTATTTCACCGATTCCTTATCTATAGAGTGTGGTATATTCTCTTCGATAAGAATTTTCTCAATTTCTTCAATATTTTTGAACTTTATTCTAGCGAACCTGGCTGCTGAAAACTGGCTTTTCAATGAATCCTCGTGGAGTGCAAGATAGCCTTGAAATGAAATTTCGGCTTTACCTTCAAGAAGATCTTTGAAATATTCGAGATGTTTCTTATCCACCATATCCTCCTCCAGAGCTTCTTGCGCTTTTTGGTATATTGTAGTCTTTCATCATTTTCTTTATTTGTGATTGAAGATCGGATTGAGAGAAGTTTGGATTTTGGCAAAGCCATGACTTAAAATCGTTGTTCCATCCATCAGAGTGAATATCAAAATGAAGAAGATTTGTTATATCGGCTATCTGTCGATCTACGAAATCTTTAGGATTTTTAGCACCAATGGCTTGTAATCTGTTTACAAAACATTTGTTCTTTAGCATTTCCTGCGGTATTAGGTGATGCCTTCTATTAACAGATGGTCCGTTAGTGCTTCTCCAAGTAGTAGATACTCTGTTTTGCCCACCTTTGGTCTTTCCTGTAACTCGTATCAGTCCTAAAGGATCAAAGTAAAATATTGGATTGGGAGAATATAGATATAGAAGCTCTCCTCCCTCCAACCCAATCGGATCCTGATGCACAAACCTCCCAACCACAGGATCGTAATATCTGAACCGGTTGTAGTGCAGCCCCGTCTCGCCGTCAAAGTACTGTCCCTGGAATCGTAGCGGTTGCTCCACCAGCGCAAGGCTTTGTACCTCACCCTGCGCGGCCAGGGCCAGCGGGTGCTGGTCGTGAGTGAACACCGCCGCATCGTCCGTGCCGGTGCGCAGGTGCTGCAACTGCCGTGTCTGGCCCCAGACCTTGTAGCTGGCGGCCCAGACGATGCGGCCGGCTTCGTCGGTGAGTTCCTGGGGGGCGCCGATCTGGTCGCAGTGGTAGTAGTAGGTGGCGAAGCTGGCTTTGTCCGCTTCTGCCTGTGCGTTGCGGTTTTCTTCGCTCTTCCATTCCGACTCCAGCTTGGCCAGGGGCGCGAAGCTGTCGGGCTCGTAGAGATATTCGCTCAGGCGTGAGCCACGGATTTCTCCGGCGAGCAGGTCGCCGCCGTAGAGGAAGGTGGTGCGCCCGAAGGCATCCTTCTTGTCGATGCGCCGGCCCAACGCGTCGTAACGGTATTTATAGTCGAAGAAAATGCTACCATTACCGGATATTTTCTTGCCAGCGATTTATTTTTATGTCTTGCATCTGAATGCTGAGTTGTCTCTATTTTGGTAAGAAAACAATAATTTCTCCCTGGGGATAGGTCCCCTTCCATCCACAAGGCCATCCTCCTTGTTTATAAATCTCTTCAATTTGAGAGAAGAATACTTCCTTATTTCCACCTAAGCTTGAGTTTAGGGCTATGCAAAATAGGTCATAATGAATATCGTCTATGGCGTCGTATATTTGTTCTGGAATTTTATTTTCAATTTTATTAAATGCGGCATCATACCAGTATTTCAGTAACTCACTTTTTGAAAGGTTGGAATCAAAAATGCGTTCATTAATATTTTTTGTTATTTGTTCACGCAGATCTGTCCATAGTTCAAATCCTTGGATTCCCTGATCTTGGGCAAGATCTAATGCTATTCGAGGATTTCTTTCTACTATTGTGTTTTCTGTAATAGTATTTCCTGCCAAAAAGATGTTGGAATCTATAATTTCCATGGAGGTAACAAACAGGCTTTCAATAGTCATTGTGTACTACTTTCTAAATGTCTTTATTAAAGAATGCCAATCGCCAGGCTGCAAACCATTCTTGAAGTGAAGTTCCAGATTTCCCTTTCTTAAACTTTCATGCAGCTTCTGCTGTAAGCGCTGAACTGCTTTACCTTGATCATTAGGGCATGGATATGTCGCAGCTATATGATCTAACTCTTGCATTATGGCTTCATTGTAGTCACTGTGATATCCACTGTGTGCAGATCGGGTTGTTGCTGAATTTTTCTTAGCAGGCAGCATAATTCCATTGCCTTTGCCATCAAGATTGAATTTTCCGCACCCTTGAAGTGCTCGTAACATCGAACTGCCTGTACGCTTCGGATCATCATATGCCTCAGATGGAAGTATGTGGTGTGCTCTTCGTCTAGGCCAATTATCTTTTCCTGTGATGGCTTTCCCTAAAGCTGTCGAGTTACCAGTTCTTAACCCTAACGGATCTAGAAAATTTAGAGCGCTCGGTCCATAGGAATAAAAATTATTCCCACCAAACAACCCAATCGGATCCTGATGCACAAACCTCCCAACCACGGGATCGTAATATCTGAACCGGTTGTAGTGCAGCCCCGTCTCGCCGTCAAAGTACTGTCCCTGGAACCGTAGCGGTTGCTCCACCAGCGCAAGGCTTTGTACCTCACCCTGCGCGGCCAGGGCCAGAGGGCGCTGGTCGTGGGTGAACGCCGCCGCATCGTCCGTGCCGGTGCGCAGGTACTGCAACTGCCGTGTCTGTCCCCAGACCTTGTAGCTGGCGGCCCAGACGATGCGGCCGGCTTCGTCGGTGAGTTCCTGGGGGGGCGCCGATCTGGTCGCAGTGGTAGTAGTAGGTGGCAAAGCTGGCTTTGTCCGCTTCTGCCTGTGCGTTGCGGTTTTCCTCGCTCTTCCATTCCGACTCCAGCTTGGCCAGGGGCACGAAGCTGTCGGGCTCGTAGAGGTATTCGCTCAGGCGTGAGCCACGGATTTCCCCGGCGAGCAGGTCGCCGTCGTAGAGGAAGGTGGTGCGCCCGAAGGCATCGTGCTTGTCGATGCGCCGGCCGAGCGCGTCGTAGCGGTAGCGCGTGGTCTGGACGGTGGCGGCAGGCTCTGGCTGCGCGTTCGAGCCGGCGATCTTCGGGCCGGGCCTGTCGAGGTAGCGCGTGACCGTGGATTCGAGCATCTGGTGCTCGGCGCTGTAGCGAAAGCGCTGCACGGTGTGCCAGCCGATGCGGCGCTCCACGATGTTGCCGTGCAGGTCGTACTGGAAACGCAGGTCCTGGTAGACGGCGAGCCGGTTGGTGGGCACCTGTTCGCGTTCGTTGCTGGTGCCGCCGCTGCTGAGGTCTCCACCACGGTTGGGGTTGAGCAGGTTGCCTGCGGGGTCGAATGCGAAGGCTTCCAGGTTCCGGCCCGAGGTGGGCGATCCGCCGGCAGCATTTTTCTGGGCGGCAAGGATGCAGCCCAGGGCGTCGTAACGGTACTGGCTGTCGCCGCGCAGGCCGTCGCGCGTGGCGACTAGGTTGCCTGTGGGGTCGTACTGGTACAGGCGGGCGATGCGCTGGCCGGAGGGCAGGGGAGTATCCCGGTCCCAGAGGGCCTGGGGTGAAGGCCTGCCGGGCTGACCCTGGAGTGCGCCTTGCTGGCTGACCTTGTGCGAGGTGAGGCGGCCCATGGGGTCCCAGCCATAGCGGCTGGTCAGCGTGCCTTGGGTGTGTTCGATGCCGCTGAGCACTTGACTGTCAGCGAGATCTGGTGCAGGTGGCCCGAGCCGTAGTAGAGCCATTAGGTCAGTCTGTTGCTGCTTACATGTTCAGTTCTGCAGTGAGATTGTGCGAATGAAGGCTAAAGCGGTTCGAATGCTTAATTTATTGATTATTTGGCGTTTGGTATATCAAGACAAAGCCTTAATCCAGATAATTCTCCTGGCATGTTAGATAGAGGTAATTGAATTTCCGTCAATAATGTTGCGAACTGTGAATATTGCTGAAATGGATAAAATCCAGCACCTCCTCCTCGAATAATGATGTCACTGTCTTGTTGTCCAATTCTAGTAAATGTTGCTACTGATAGGGATGCTATGCCGAAGTTATTTGCGGCTTCTTTATTTAATTTTGCATCGCCGAATTGTGTAAGACAGATTTTTTCCAAAGTATTAGAATTTGGAATATCGTTTCCACTAATAAAAAGATTATTCTGATAGTCCTTTGCAACATACTCCCATTCAAAATCCCAAGGAGCCCTATAACCAGTTTTCTTTAAAAATTGAGATGCTTCGTTGACGCTTATATATATGGGAAAAGGACCATCTTCGCTGGAAAAATCCGGCCTTTCTAATTCGCTTGATAGATCAATGTTATCCTCTGCAACCCACTCATACAAAGGAAATCTGCTCATTAAAAATGGATTGACATTCTTCCTTTCGTTTCCATTTGATGGATGAATGAGATGTGAGATCATGTGCCATTCTTCAGTGAAATGTTTATTTCTTATTTCTTCCATGTGAGAGTGCGATGATCCATATTGGAAATTTCCTCCAAATATTAGATTCAGAGGCGTCTCATATTTTTCATCATAAAAGCATGGCACTTCAATAGGTTGTTTGTTGATTGGATTTTGCGCAATAAATGGCTTGATTAACTTGTATCTCTTAGGTAGCCTATTTAATATTTCATTGCATATTTCTTTTCTTCTATCATTTGATGCTGATTGCCACAATTCCACGCTCATAATTTCTTTTATATCATTCATGATTTTCCTTTATTAATCATTCGAACACATTCCTGCGGAGCGCTTTTTCTTATTCCGCAGCTTTCTTGCAGCTGCTCCGGCTTCCCATATTTTACCTTTCCAATAATATAATATCCGGGCAACTCTTCCACTATCAACTGCAGTGTTCATCGCGCCTTTGCAATGCGAGCATGGAGCATATTCTCCATGCATCTCAATTGTATCTGTTGGCGAATAGTCATCCTCTTTTAGAGCCTTTCTTTCAGTGTGCGTCACCAATGAGCATAGGGGATATCCAAGCTTCTTATCCTCTTCTGTCATCCCTCCGCTTACATAATCTCTTTCGGATTTAACATTCCCATTCTCATCCTTTGTTTTTGCTTTTAGCTTGTGTGGTGGCCGCTTGGCTAAGCCAAAAGGGTCATACCAACTTCCAGAGTTGGGGCCATAGATATAAAAATTATTACCACCACCAAACCCAATCGGATCCTGATGCACAAACCTTCCAACCACAGGATCGTAATACCTGAACCGGTTGTAGTGCAGCCCCGTCTCGCCGTCAAAGTACTGTCCCTGGAACCGTAGCGGTTGCTCCACCAGCGCAAGGCTTTGTACCTCACCCTGCGCGGCCAGGGCCAGCGGGCGCTGGTCGTGGGTGAACACCGCTGCATCGTCCGTGCCGGTGCGCAGGTACTGCAACTGCTGGGTCTGGCCCCAGACCTTGTAGCTGGCGGCCCAGACGATGCGGCCGGTTTCGTCGGTGAGCTCCTGGGGGGCGCCGATCTGGTCGCAGTGGTAGTAGTAGGTGGCGAAGCTGGCTTGGTCCGCTTCTGCCTGTGCGTTGCGGTTTTCCTCGCTCTTCCATTCCGACTCCAGCTTGGCCAGGGGCACGAAGCTGTCGGGCTCGTAGAGGTATTCGCTCAGGCGTGAGCCACGGATTTCTCCGGCGAGCAGGTCGCCGTCGTAGAGGAAGGTGGTGCGCCCGAAGGCATCGTGCTTGTCGATGCGCCGGCCGAGCGCGTCGTAGCGGTAGCGCGTGGTCTGGACGGTGGCGGCAGGCTCTGGCTGCGCGTTCGAGCCGGCGATCTTCGGTTCGGGCCTGTCGTGGTAGCGCGTGACCGTGGATTCGAGCATCTGGTGCTCGGCGCTGTAGCGAAAGCGCTGTACGGTGTGCCACCCTATGCGGCGCTCCACGATGTTGCCGTGCAGGTCGTAATGGAAGCGCAGGTCCTGGTAGACGGCGAGCCGGTTGGTGGGCACCTGTTCGCGTTCGTTGCTGGTGCCGCCGCTGCTGAGGTCTCCACCACGGCTGGGGTTGAGCAGGTTGCCTGCGGGGTCGAATGCGAAGGTTTCCAGGTTCCGGCCCGAGTTGGGCGATCCACCTGCAGTGTTTTTCTGGGCGGCAAGGATGCGGCCCAGGGCGTCGTAACGGTAGGTGGTTTCTTCCACGGGGCCGGTGTGGCCCAGGGCGCGCTTGGCCAGCAGACGGCCCAGGGCATCGCGCTCGAAGCAGGTGACCTTGCCGGGCCCGGCGTCGCTGCCGCCGGCCTCGATGACGTGGGTCAGTTCACCGGCGGCGTTGTAGATGTAGCGCTGCCAGCGGCCGTCGAAGCCGACTTCGTCGGTGAGCTGGTCGCGCAGGTCGTAGCGGAAGTGGGTGCGGGCGTGGTTCTCGTTGTCCAGGGCAATAAGGCGGCCGGCGCGGTCGTAGTGGTAGGCGAGGCTGCGGCCTGCGGCGTCAATCCTGGTGAGCGGGCGGCCCATGCCGTCGTAGGTGTAGCGGGTGCTCTGGCCCATGGGGTCGGTGTAGGCCAGCAGGTGGCCTTCGCCGTTCCAGACGTAGAGGTGGGTGGGGCTGGCGGGCTGGCTGCTGGGGCCTGCGGGGCTGGATGGCTCGATGACACGTATCAGCTGGCCCGCATCGTTGTATTCGTAGCGGGTCTGCTGGCCCAGCGCATCGGTGCGCAGCACGGGCTGGCCCAGGACGTCGTAGGCGAAGCGCGTCGTCTGGCCTGAGCAGTCGGTGTAGGCCACAAGGCGGTCGGCCTCATCCCAGGCAAGGCGCTTGGAGCCTCCCTTGGCGTCAATGACTTCCACGGTGCGGCCCCGGGCGTCATGGCGGTAGCGCGTGGTGCGGCCCAAGGGGTCGGTGGCCTGCACAAGGTAGGCCACGGCTGTTCGTATTCCTAGTTGCACCCCCACTTGCCAAACACCGCCTCCCCGGCAAAGAAGGGTCCCATCCACACCCCATCCCCCACCCATCCACAACCCACACCCAGTGTCGCGGACAACGCGTGTGACCAGGTCCAGCGGGTTGTATTGCAGCGATCAAACTTCAATGGTGGGCACACCAACATGGACCATAGGCTGATACATCAGCCCATACGATCTAGGACAGAGGTTGCCGCGTGCAGTCGCACCCTTACAGAACACAGCGCTAGAGGTATGGTGCGGCGGCCACAGGGATGGGGTCTATGCGGCCTGTCCGGAGGCGCGCGGTGGCATCGGTGGGGGTCACTGCTCGATGATCTGTACCTCGGGCACGTGCCTTCCGCGATGACGGTGTATACCGGCACATCAACGCGCAACCCACCCACATGATGTTGACGCGCGGCATCCCAGTGGTAGGCCCACAAGGTGGTGTACGGCCCAGGCCGTCGGTGGGGCAGCGTGACACTGCTCATGGGGCAGGTAGGTGATGCGGTCGTCGTCTGGCCGAAGGCACGGCCCTACCCACCCAAACACCCACCAACAGAAAAACACCTAACGTGTCGGCGCATCCAGTCTGAGCGCAGCACGCGCCTGGGGTCCTTCAGTTGTCGTACGGCGAAGGTACTGATAGGCATCGCTCGCTCGCGCGCTCTCGGCTTTCGTGGACCCCGTCAATGAACGCAGTCATGGTGTGAATTTTGTGACGCCAGGTCTTATGGCAACAAAAACATGTGCTGTTTGCCGCTGGAGATCTTCATTTACGGCGCTGCGTATGTGCACGAAACCAGCGTACGTTTCACACTTCAACCATATCCATCTGAAGACATATCTTCAGTGCCTTACGTGGCAGAGTGCGATTGTGTGGGTTGTCGGCTTAGATCCGTGACGCTGCTGGCATCGATGCAAGGCGCTATGGCTGTGCTTGAGTGTGCTGTCTCCACGAATTGCCCCATGATGATCGTCCTTCGACAGATAGCTGCCTTGCTTGCGCATGCGCGCAATCAGCCAACTGTTCTTGCTCTTTGGAAGGATGCTGGCTTGCTCACCATGTCCGTGGGACCATAGGCTCTTCGTGCACGTGCAGGTGCGCGCACGCCAACTTGGCCACGGTGCTTGGGGTTGTGCCGTAGAGCTTGGCACAAGGCCCGATGGCAGCCAGGTCGCTAGCTAGAGAGTTCTGCGCGGATACGCGGCGTCGTAGCGGGCGCTGCTCCATGCGGCGGATTGCTACCCCGCCTAGTAGTATGACTATCCCTATTCCCCAAACCCATTCGACTGTTCAGCTGTATGAGAATGCACCTTTGACTTCCTGAGGGACCGTACATCTAAGATGCTATGACCATATTAGCTTGCGCATAGATGTGTCACTTTATTGAGATTTCTTCATTATCGTAGTGGAAATATCTGAAAATGGTCAGTATGCTCCAGATATTCCAGCTGGATATAATCACTATGCGCCATAAATTGGCTCTGGTCCGATAGAGTATTTGTAAAGTACCCACCCTCACCACCCAAAAATAAAACTTGCTCCACGACTCACCAACACCATGATGTAATTTGGTATTATCTTTCAGATCAATCCAGCGTATGCATGCCGGCTACTTTAGTTTTTTCTCTTGCATTCAACCGCCCGCCCCCTCCCCAACGACCCCTACCCCCAAGGGGTATCGATGGTAAATTTTGCAATTTATTATTTCAAAATTCATGGTCCACCGGATTTTATCACGCACTGAATAAGCATGCAAGACACCCATACCCATCACGTCGAACCCCTCCACATTTTGGACTCGCTTGGGCTTGACAGTCACAAGATGATTTACATGCACAGAAATCCTGATCGCAGTATTTCCCTTAGCCATCGAGCTTGTCAACATTTTTAGTTGTACACTCTTCATAAAGAGTGCCGAAGCACGACATCGAACCTCTTTGCTCTCTTACTGAGGAAATAGGGGATCGGGGAAAGAAATTGTCATTCCAGACGAGAACTTCACTACTCTTTCAAACATTTTAGGCTCTATCTCCACCTTGTGTGAACCCCTTCTGCTACACACGATTCAGTATATTCAGATATCGTACCAATCCAGACTTGGTAGTGTGTCAAACTCTTGCCTAAGCTACTGAATCGATATGGACTTTATTTCAGGATTTTCTAAGTCCCTTATGTCCCAACCCCTCTCATTCACCCCACCATTTTATACGCACTTAGTAATTCATCGATGTACTGAGCTAGGTGAAATTTTTCTTCGAACAATAGTGCAAAATTGTTTAATAATGAATCTCCATTAAATATATTAAGATCCTAGTTGCAGCAACAAGGAAAATTTCGTCTTCCAGGCGCACCGACTCCATACGCCGTCCTATGTCTTCCAATGCGTTTTCCAAATTACACACGCTTTTCAACACTTTGAGCACTTGATAGATAGCTTGTCATTTGCTTGCTGTGAATATGACGCCCGCGTGATAGTTGCCTAGTGTTGCTGCGGCTACTTACCGGGATGATTCGGCTCGATATTTGTACATATTGGTTCCCCTACTCGAGCCCATTTGAAGCACTGTCTATTCCAATTTTGTTCCTGGCAAGATATCATCAGGGATTTTTGTACGTGACTACGTGGAATTGCTATTTCTGCAATTTTTCTGAACGATATGGTGCGTTTTCCCATCCGGAACTGGACGGCCGCTAACGCTAGGTTCTTCTAAGCTTGTCTGCAAGTCAGTCACAGCGGATCGGATATCGATCGGATTGGGACCAATTCGTAGATATTCAACCGCGACCAAACCATATCGGATCCTGACTAACAAACCTCCCCACCACCGGATCGTTAATACCGAAACGGTTGTAATGCAGCCCGTTCCTCATCAAACTGCTGTCCTGAAAACCTGATGGGATTGTCAATGGGTGGTGGTGGAGGCGGTGCATGGGCTTGGAGCCCAGGCCAGCGCACTGACAGGCCGATCATCGGTGCCGGTCCGCAACACACGACTGCGCATGTCCGCATCTCACTAACACGACACTGCTCTAGCCGTACGTCGCCGCCACAGGCTACCTGGCCTCTGCATACCGATCGGTCAGCTCAGACGGCGCACGATTTACCACCGACGCCCGGTCGCTTTAGGTCCCAGTAGGTGCTAGTGCTCTTCGCCCGCGCCGCACGGTGGCCGCGAACAAGTCTTCCCGGCTCGTAGATGGTATGGACAGAAGCGCCTGCCTTGTCGCCCGTTGGCTAGTGCACATGAGGTCACCATCCCACTGAGTAGTGGGTGGCTGCGGAGGCATCGACTTTTGGCAGATCACGTCGCCAGAAGGGAGTCGCTGAAGGCATAGCGCGTGGCCTGGGGACGCACATGGCGTAACCTCGTTCTGAGGTATGTTCGACGATTACGTGATCGAGCCTAGGGTGGTCTGCGTTCCAGGTCA
>NZ_JBHSIH010000002.1:0-882 GCF_042653485.1 Delftia deserti
AGAGCCTCCGTCGCCATGCTCACCTCGCTTTGGTGCACACGAGTATTGAGCATAGTCGAGATTGGGGCACTGTTGCAAATAGTCGGTGGTGATAAACTTATCATCCCCTTTTGCTGATGGAGCTGCACATGAACCCATTCAAAGGCCGGCATTTTCAGCGTGACATCATTCTGTGGGCCGTACGCTGGTACTGCAAATACGGCATCAGTTACCGTGAGCTGCAGGAGATGCTGGCTGAACGCGGAGTGAATGTCGATCACTCCACGATTTACCGCTGGGTTCAGCGTTATGCGCCTGAAATGGAAAAACGGCTGCGCTGGTACTGGCGTAACCCTTCCGATCTTTGCCCGTGGCACATGGATGAAACCTACGTGAAGGTCAATGGCCGCTGGGCGTATCTGTACCGGGCCGTCGACAGCCGGGGCCGCACTGTCGATTTTTATCTCTCCTCCCGTCGTAACAGCAAAGCTGCATACCGGTTTCTGGGTAAAATCCTCAACAACGTGAAGAAGTGGCAGATCCCGCGATTCATCAACACGGATAAAGCGCCCGCCTATGGTCGCGCGCTTGCTCTGCTCAAACGCGAAGGCCGGTGCCCGTCTGACGTTGAACACCGACAGATTAAGTACCGGAACAACGTGATTGAATGCGATCATGGCAAACTGAAACGGATAATCGGCGCCACGCTGGGATTTAAATCCATGAAGACGGCTTACGCCACCATCAAAGGTATTGAGGTGATGCGTGCACTACGCAAAGGCCAGGCCTCAGCATTTTATTATGGTGATCCCCTGGGCGAAATGCGCCTGGTAAGCAGAGTTTTTGAAATGTAAGGCCTTTGAATAAGACAAAAGGCTGCCTCATCGCTAACTTTGCAACAGT